>CAVTDJ010000001.1:0-116571 GCA_963733575.1 uncultured Alphaproteobacteria bacterium
CGAAGGCCGTCATGGCCGGACTTGTTCCGGCCATCCACGTCTTCGTGGCGAGTGAAAGAGAGAGACCAGCGCATGCGGCGCGAGGTCCGCGGGTCAAGCCCGCGGACTGCGCGTTCGCTTCGCGAACGCTTGCTCATCGTTCCGTCCTTCGCCGGCCTGGTGGCTATAGCGAGGAGCCTATACCCGATCCCATCCCGAACTCGGCCGTCAAAGTCCTCTGCGCCGATGGTACTAAGCCTCAAGGCTTGGAAGAGTAGGTCGCTGCCAGGCCTGCCAAGAACGGAACGCTTCAACCTCCTCATCACGATATTCAGAGCAAAAGCCCCGCGGTTCGCCGCGGGGCTTTTTTATTTCTTCGGCGCGCTCAGCTGCGCGCATTGAGTTGCCGCGGAAAGCTCCGCGATAGCGGTTTCCTCGGTCGCCGCTCGGCGGCGTGGGGCTACTTCTTCATCTTAAGAGCGCTGCCGTCGAACGTGGTGACCATCGCCTGCATATATCCGTCATGGGTGATGTAGGCGTCGGAGCCTCGGTATGGCTCCGCCAGGAAGGGCGCGTTCGCAACCCATTGGGTCGCGAACGTATTCTCGATCGTGGTTGAGTGTTCCACTGTGAACTGAATCCCCTTCAGTCCGCCGTCTTTCGCGTCCTTGCAGAATCCGGCGAACAGATCGCCGAGAGCCGCGCGTCCCTTCACGATCGTCCCGTTGGGCAGATTGATTTGCGCGTCCTCGGGATATTGCGCCAGCAGGCGGTTCCAGTCGCAGGCGTTTAGCGCTGCAAAGTGCTCATCCAGAACGGCTTGGGCGGTCGGCTGTTTCTTCAGATCAGGCAGCTTCGTTTGGGCCTGCGCCCCGAATGCTCCTCCGAACAAGGCGGCCATGACGGCGATCGGCAGAATGATTTTCATGTCTTCCTCCCATTGTCATCGTCTGGTGCGCGATGAACGATTGCGCCTCAAAGGTTCGTGCCCTTGAGGCTAATTTTTCCAACTCAGGTCAGCGGCCGTGCTCCCATAACGTTTCCAGCCGGTGCCGGAACGCCTTCGGCCGTTCGGCGAACAGGCGCAGCGCGATGCGGGCGGCGCGGTACGAAAGCTCAGTGGTGCGCTCGGCGCAGGCCGGCGTCAGCCGCGAGCGCCAATGCGCCAGCGGCTGATGCGGCCCGGTAAAGCGCTTGAGGATTTCCAGGTCCTGACAACGCCCAAGCCGGTCGCGCAATCTTTCGGCTTCCTCGATCCACATGCGGCCATGGCGCGGCCACAGCGGTTCGACCAGCTCCATCTGATAGCGGTGATCGACGACCCGCTGCCGCAGCTGGTGCAGATCCTCTGCGCTCGCCTGCGACCAATCGGGAGGAATGCGCCGCCGCGCTTCGCGATAGCCCGCGGCCAGGCGCGCGGCGATGGAACTGAAGTCGAAAGGATCGAGCGGCCATTGATCGATGGCGGTCGCCGCGGAATCGAGCCAGGCGATGATCGCATCGCGCAGTTCCGGTGTGAGCACGGCCTCCTCCCCGCTGCCGCGGATCGCTTCGATCCGGCCGCGGACGGTCGCAGTCGAGCGCTCTGACAGCGCCATTCCCTGTTTCACCAGGTCGTCGAAGGCGTTGAGCGCCGACTGACCGTCGCGCGCCCGCGACAGCGAACGCGCATGGTCGCGCGCCTCCTGGCGCAAGCGCACGGCGTCAGGGATGAACGGCTCGAGCAGGCGCATCAGCGCACGCCATTGCTTCATGGTTCGGCGAAACTCGTGCACGGCGTCGGCCCCCGATCGCTCGGGGTCGGCGATCGCCGCGCGCGCTTCGGCAAGGATACTGGCGGCGATCGCCCGCACAGCGGGTCCGATCGCCGCTTTTGGCCGCAGCGCAGGCTTGTCGCCCATATCCGCTTCTAGGAAGGCATGCATGACGGTTCGATGAGGTTGTCAGTGACATTATGACGAAAAAGGGGACCGCGCACTTCCCTTATCGAGGGTCGCTTGCTACATGAACGTCGCAATGTCGGCCCCCACTAAAGCGGGGCTGGAATGCGCTTTGGCGCGGGGTGGAGCAGCCCGGTAGCTCGTCAGGCTCATAACCTGAAGGTCGTAGGTTCAAATCCTACCCCCGCAACCAAAACACGGCCTCCGGTCTGGGGACGATCGGCCGCCATCCGCGTACGACTTGGCGATTGCGTCTTGGCTATGATGCGCCGCGCAGGCGGCGGGGCGTGCGCCCCAACCTGCGCGATAGCGTCGCCGTCAAATGCTGCTGCGACGAGAAACCGCAAGCGCAAGCAACCTCGGCGATCGAGGCGTTCGAATGCCGCAACATGGCGCACGCGCGCTCGATGCGCTTCTCGATCACCAGGCTGTAAGGAGAACGGCCGGTACGAGCCTTCACGCTCTGGTAAACAACACGCAGCGGCATGTTGACGGCCTGGGACAAACCGGCACAAGTGAGCTTGTCCTCGAGGTTTCCCTCGATGTAGTCGCAAAGTCTCGCGAACTCCTGATCGGACAAGGCATCCCGACGCGCCGGCGCAACTGTGTCGAGCTGACGCATGGTTTCAACGTAAGTGCCGAGGGCGAGAAACTGAAGTTCGAGGGGGTGTAATCCCTCAGGCCTGCGCAGCCGCTCCCTTACGTAGCGAGCGAGAAACTTGATGGCATCATTGCGGATGTTGTTGCAGCTTCCGCCGCGACGCAGCGCCTCGATGCTGCGATCGTCCAGCAGGTTCTGAAAATCGTCTGCATAGCTGAAGGCGATAAATCCGTGCCGTACTTCGGCCGCGCGTACCCGCACGTTCCCAATTCGCGGATGGAAGGCGGTGGACTCGCGCAGAAAAACCAGCGGCTTTTCGCGGTCATCCTCGAATTTCGTGCTGCTGACGATGTCGCCCAACAGCAAACAGATAACATCGGACGTATTCGAAAACTCGAGCGCATAGGGTTTGGCTTCGGCAATGCAATAACTAACCCCGTTCGCGTCGCCACGAACATGAAACTGATCAAGACCGCGAAGTGCAATCGAGCTCGGCCGCTCGCGAGCGGGCAGCGCCATCATCTTCCTCCCCAGGCCAGTGCCGCGGCATTGAAGGGCGCGCACGACAACCTGCCGCTCTTGGAATTCTCAGCGATCCCATGATCGAGCAAGGCATTTTTATCGCATTTCGCCTATCCTGACAACGCCATGCCACCGTTTTTCTTGGCCTTTTCAGGATTCGATAAAATCCGAAATTTGAAAGATTAGCGGGCTCGGACAACGGCAATCTTCCCACAATAAAATGAGGGAGGGCATTGCTTGGCTACCATTGCTCGCAAATCTTCGGCGCCTGCTGCGGCCAAGGGCAAATTCGACGCCGAGGTCAACGTCATCGCCATCGGCAGCGGCGTTGCTGGTCTGGCGACCGCGTTGTTCAGCCGCTGGCACGGCAACAAAGTCCTCGTTCTCGAAAAGGCGTCGCAACTCGGTGGTACGACTCGCAAGGCGGCCTTTTGGTACTGGGTGCCGAACAACGCGGCCATGCGCGCCGCCGGCACCAAAGATCCAAAGAAGGACTGCATTCGTTATATGGCCCGCCTTTCGCGGCCGGAAATTTACAATCCCGAGGCGCCCCGGTTTGGCGTGCCCCAGTGGGAATATTCACAGTACGAAGCGATCTACGACAATGCTTCGACAGCTACGGAACTCTTGAGCAAGAAGGGTGCGCTCGAGTATCGCCACTGCGATTTCGTGCCCGACTACTGGGCGGAGCTTCCCGAAGACAAGGCGCCCAAAGGTCGTGTCCTGCTGCCCAAGGACGCGCGGGAGACGATGTCGGATGGCGGCGAAGTCGCAATCCGCACCATGTCGGCGGCTGCCAAGCGCGACGGCGTCGACATTCGCACCGGCCATCGCGTGCAGCGCTTGATCAGAAACGCGGACGGCGAGGTCGTTGGAGTCGAGGCTGATACGGCAAAAGGCAAAAAGCGGTTTTTCGCGCGCAAAGCCGTGGTGTTCTGTACCGGCGGCTTCACGCACGATGTCGAGCTGCGCAAAAATTACCTCAGCGCTCCGGTTTACGGTGGGTGCGCCGCCCGAAGCAACGAAGGAGATTTTATCTACATTGCCGGCGCTGTCGGCGCGCAACTGCGCAATATGAACTATGCGTGGATGTGCCCGATCGTTTTCGAGAAGGCGATGGCACGTGATCCCGGTCTGATCGGCACATTTTCGCCGTCCGGCGACTCGATGATCTATGTGAACAAGGAGGGACGCCGCGTCGCCAACGAAAAACTGGCCTACAACGAAATGGCTCAAGTTTTTTTCCAGTGGGATGGCGCCCGGTCCGAGTATCCAAATCTCTTACTGATCGCCATCTGGGATCAGCGCAGCCAGGATCACAGCGCCGGCGACGAGTATGGCCGCTTCATCGTTCCCCCGGGCACGGACGATGCCCATGTCATCAAGGGGGCGACGCTGGCCGTTTTGGGCAAAGCAATCGGCGAACGCTTGGAACGTTACAAGGCGGCCACCGGCGGGCTCACGCTCGCTGCCGACTTCGAAAAAGCTCTGGCGGCGACGATTGCGCGCTTCAACGGCTTCGCGTCCGGCGGCAGGGATTTCGACTTCAAGCGTGGCGAGCGTCAGGTCGAGCTTTTGTTCAATGGTTCGGTGGCGCCGTCACCGTCGGCGCCGAATCCGACCATGTTCCCGATCGCCGAAGAGGGTCCGTACTATGCGGCGCTTTTGACGGGCGGCAACCTCGACACCAAGGGCGGTCCGAAGACCAACGCGGCCGGTCAGGTCGTCGACGATCAGGACAAGCCAATCGCCGGTCTCTATGGCGTTGGCAATTGCGTCGCCTCGGCGTCGGCGCGAGCCTATTGGGCCGGCGGCGCCACGATCGGACCGATTTTGGCTTTCGCCCACTTGGCGGCCGCGGCGGCCAACAAAGAACGGAAGAAACTTGCCAAGTAGGCGTCGGCGGGCGGCGACGAATGCCGCGGGTTTTGAGGGAGGAGATTGATGGCCGTATCCAAGCAAACAATGACCGACGAGCAGAGAAAGTCGGTGGTAGTCGAATATCTCAAGGCCTTTGACAAAGCCGGAAAAACTTCCGACGGCGGCAGCATCCTCGATCTCTTCGCCGACGACGCGCAGGTCTATTTTCCGAAATGGGGCCTCGCCAACGGCAAGAAAGAAATCGGGCAGATGTTCGGCGATATCGGCAGCACGCTGAAGTCGATTCAGCATCATTATTCCCACTTCAACTACATCTTCTCGGGCAGCGACCTCGTGGTCTGCGAGGGTACGAGCGAAGGAGAGCATCGCGACGGCTCGTGGCGCGCCGGCGCTCCCGAGCACGGAGCCGGCCGATGGTGTGACGTTTTCGAGATTCGCGATTGGAAGATACAGCGCTGCTTCATCTATCTCGATCCCGACTACGCCGGGAAGGACACGGCCCGGTATCCGTGGCTGAAGAACAAATAAACATCCAGAGCTTTCGGTTCAGCGCGACTGAACGATCCAAGGGAGGACGACAATGAAACTCGATTTTTGGGGAATACGCCATTGGGCGCTGCCGGTCATCGCGGCCGCCATGTGTTCGATGACGGGCGCGCCGTCTCAGGCCCGCGACGTCAATGAATTGATGAAGAAGTCGGTAGGCACAACTGAGAATGTCTCTCCGGTGATTGTCGAAGCCATTAAGCACGCCGCGATGGATTTGACGCCGGAGCAGCGCAAGCTTGCCATCGAATGCTGGAAAAACAACGTTTGCGAGACCGGGCACGGCAATCTCACCGTGGCCTACGCGGACGGTTTCGGCGAGAACGTCTGGCGCCAGGTCACCAAGATGGAATTTATCGCCCAGGCGCTGACTTATCCGAGCATCAAGAAGATCATCTATACCTCGGCCACCGGCGATGCCACCAAGGCGGTCTCCGACATGCGCGCCTACATTGCGCAAAAGGTCGATGTGATCGTCATCTTCGCCGACGCTGGGCCGGCGCTGCTGCCGAGCGTCAAGGAGGCTACCGAGGCCGGCATTCTTGTTGTCCTTCACAACGGCACTTATGTCGGCGGCAAGGCCGGCAAGGATTTCGTGACGTCGATTGCCGAAGATCTCTGTGCGCTCGGCACCGACTTCGTCAAGATGGTCACCGACAACTCAACGAAGAATCCCACGACGATCGTCGAGCTCGGCGGCACGCCGGGGAATGGCCTTAGTGCCGGATGGCAGAAGTGCTCCGAGCAGGAGATTGCCAAGCACGCGAATTTGAAACTTCTCGGCAAGGCCGACACCAACTGGACGCAGGAGGGATCGTTCAAAGCCATGTCGGGCTTCCTCGCCCAGTATGGCAGCGTCGACGCCGTCCTTTTCGAATACGCTGACGGCTTCCGCGGCGGGCTGCGGGCCTACGAGGCGGCAAAGAAAGCGCCCGATTTGATCGTCTCGCTGCGCACCGACGAGATGGGCGTCATCTGCGACTGGGAAAAGGCCAACGATCCGAACTTCAAGATCTTCTACTCCAACGGCCAGAACGATCAGGCGCGCTTCGCCTTGACGGCGGCGATGATGAAAAAGGAGGGTAAGGACGTTCCTCCGACCATCGATGTGCCGTTCAAGATGCATCCGGTCGTCAAAGGCCAGTGCAATCCGGCTATTCCCGAGAGCGCGTCGCTCACGACGCTGGTGGACAACGACATGATGAAGGAAATGTTCGCCAAGCAGTAGTGGTGCGACGGCTTTGAGCTAGTCGGGCGGGCGCCGATGCGGCGCTCGTCCGACGCCGTGAAAGCGGGAAAAATGTTTCCCGCTTTTTCGTTCTTTGCCACACTCAAAGACGGTCAATCTTCTGGATATTAGCGTGATGCCCCCGGTCTCGCTCGAACTGTCCGGTATCTCGAAGACCTATCCCGGCGTACAGGCGCTCAACCGCGTCGACTTCGAATGCCGCCCCGGCGAGATCCATGCCGTCCTTGGCGAGAATGGCTCTGGCAAGAGCACGCTTCTCGGCATCGCCGCCGGCGCGGTGGCCGCCGACGAAGGCCAAATCGTGATCATGGGCCATCCGCTCGTCGGCGCCGATCCGCTGCAGGCGCGCCGACACGGCTTGGCCGTTGTCTACCAAGACGACTCGCTGGTGCGCGAACTCTCCGTGGCGGAGAATCTTCTCCTTGGGGCAGCGGATGGTCCTAAGAGCCTCGGTGGAAAGCGGCAGTGGGCGGCAAAGCAACTCGCGCCGTACGGTCTCGGTATCTCACCGGATGCGCTGGTCGGGCAATTAAGCGCGTTGCAGCGGCAGTTCCTCGAAATCGTCAAAGCATTGGCGGCGAATCCGAAAGTTCTACTGCTCGACGAGCCGACCTCGAGCCTCGACATCTCCGGTGTCGAAAAGCTGAGCGACATCATTCGCCGGATCGTCGCAGCAGGCGCTGCCGTCGTCTATGTGAGCCACCGATTGCCGGAAATCCTGGCCCTTGCCAACCGCGTAACCATTCTCCGCGACGGCGTGGGCCAAGGCACCTACGACATCAACGACCGACTGTCGGAAAACGATCTGATCGCCCTGATGGTCGGGCGGCCGATCGACACGGAATATCCCGCCGCCTCGGGATTCACATCGACAGAGATTGCGCTATCGGCCAAGGAATTGAGCGGTTCGCGTTTCCACAACATCGCGTTCGACGTTCGCCGCGGCGAAATTGTCGGATTTGCCGGCTCCGAAGGGAATGGGCAGCGCGAGGCGCTGCGCGCTCTTGGCGGCCTCGAAGGGGCCAGCGGCCAGGTGGTGTGTGATGGTCACCCCGTGAGGGTCCGGACGCCGCGCGGCGCCCTCGATGCCGGCATTCTTTCGCTCAGCGCCGATCGGGCGGCAGAATCGATTTTTCCCCCGTTGGGTGTTCGCGAGAATATGACGGTACAGGTGCTCGGCGACTTCGCCACAGGCGGGTTGATCTCTGCACCGAAGGAGCGGGCCAGCACGCTCTCGCTCATCGAAAAACTCGACATCGTCACGTCGGATATAGATCAGCCGATCGGAGGCCTTTCCGGGGGCAATCAACAGAAGACAGTTTTGTCGCGCAGTTTCCTCTACGACGCGAAGGCGCTGCTCATCGACGAGCCGACCCAAGGGGTGGACGCAAAAGCGCGCTTCGACATCTACCGCGCGATCCGCGCCAAGGCGGACCAGGGAATAGCCTGCGTGGTCAATTCTTCCGATGCGATGGAATTGGCCGGTCTGTGCGATCGGGTGCTCGTGTTCTCGCGAGGCCGGATCATTCGTGAACTCGCCGGTCGCGAAATCACGGAAGAGAGCATCGTCTCGGCGTTCCTTCGCTCGAAGGAAGTTGCGGCCACCGCCAAGGGGGCGATCGAGGCGCCGCGGCCCGGTTGGTTCTCCTTGGCCAGTTTCCGCCAATTGATCGCCGGAGGCAGTAGCCAATGGTGGGTGCCGCTGCTGTTCTTGTTGCTCCTGATCCTTGCCGTTGGCAGCTATGCGTCGTTGCGGACTGACGTATTCCTTAGTCCGCTCAACGTTCGGCATATTCTGCTGGCCACTGCGCCCTTGGCGCTCGTGACCATGGCGCAGTTCAATGTGTTGATGGTGCGAGGCTTCGATGTTTCCGTGGGCGCGGTCATAAGCCTGACCGTTGTTATCGGCTCCTTTCTGATTGCTGAGGATATGAACGCCGGGCTCATACTTATCGGTTCCCTGATCTGCCTGGCGGTTGGCATCGCGGTCGGGCTGACCAACGGTGCTCTTGTTCGCTATGTCGGCATCAATTCGGTGATCACGACCATCGCTACGCTGAGCGTGGTCCAGGGTATCGCGCTTTATCTGCGGCCATCGCCATTCGGCGTGATCAGCGAGGATTTTATCGACTTCTTTCAGACGCGGATCGGCTTCATTCCCGTCTCGTTCTTCGTCATTCTCGGCGCTGCGATTGCCGGCGATATCTGGCTCTATCGCGCGCGCAGCGGTCTCAAGATGCGCGCCGTTGGCTTTCGCGAGGAGGCCGCCAAGCGCAATGGCGTGCGCATCGACTTCGTTCATATGCGGGCCTACGTTCTTTCCGCTGTCATCGCCGTGCTCAGCGGGCTTTTTGTCGGCTCCGAGGTGGGCGTCGGCGCCCCCGTCATCGGCTACAGCTACACCTTGACCAGCATCGCGGCGGCGGTCCTCGGAGGCGCCGCGCTGACCGGCGGCCGTGGCTCCTTCGTCGGCGCTATGCTGGGTGCCCTGTTTTTCACGCTCACCGTCAATGTCATCACGTTGCTCGGCCTCAATACCGGGGCGGGTATTATGACGAGCGGAGCTTTGACAGTGTTTGCAGTCGCCCTCTATTCCGGCTTGCAGCCGGTCCGCCGCGTGTGGACGGCTATAAGAGCCGGGTTTAGGCAACTGACTACGGCGGTGAAAGCACCATGAGCAATCCGGCGGATGTGCTCGCGGCCGATCCAGGGCCGCAATCCGCGCCGGCCCTGCGCCGTTCGCGACTCCGGATGCGCTTTGCCGCGATCTGGATTGCGATGGCCGGGCTCATTGTTTTCTGCGCCATCATCGCCCCGCGCAGTCTGCTGCCATCGACGTTTCTAGCCATCATCCCACTGGCAGCATTTCTCGCCATCAGCGCCATCGGTGAGACGCTCGTGCTCATGGCGCGCGGCATCGATCTGTCGATCCCCGCCGTGATCACCCTGTCGAGTACGATCGTTCTCGGTTTCTCGGGAGGTCACGACGAAGCTATGCTGGCGGCGGTGTGTGGGGCGCTGTTCTTCGCCACGCTGATCGGATTGATCAACGGGCTACTGATTGCGGTGTTCGAGCTCAATGCCCTGATCGTTACCCTGGCAGTCGGCGCGATAACGGCCGGCGCCACGCTGTGGTACCGCGACGCCCTTCCTCAGGAAGCGCGCGTGCCTCCGGGAATGGCCGCATGGGGCGATGCGCGGTTCGTCGGTCTCAACGTCTCGGTCTGGGTCGTGGCGGCGTTGGCGATCATCCTCAACCTCGTCCTGCGCAAGACGACGGTCGGCCGGCATTTCTCGGCGGTCGGGGCAAATCCGCGGGCGGCCTGGATTGCTGGCATTCATGTCGCCGCCTACCAAACCGCAGCATTCGTTGTCGCCGCCTTCCTTTATGGCGTTGCCGGAATCCTGGTCTCGGCGTTCATCCGCAACCCGACACTGAAGGTTGGCGAGCCCTATCTGCTGGCGCCGATCGCGGCCGCCGTTCTTGGCGGTACCGCGATGTCGGGCGGCATCGGCAGTATGGTTGCCGTTGCCGGCGCCGCGCTGTTTCTCACTCAACTCAGCCAGACGCTGCAAATGCTGGGCCTGTCCTCGGCGCTGCAATTTGTCATCCAGGGTGTTGCCATCGCGCTTGGCATGGCTCTATCTGGGATCGATTTCTCGCCGTTACTGAAGCTCGCGACCGGGGGCCGGAGCCGAGCATTAAAATCTCTGGACGTGCCGCACTGATCGCAAGCGGCAATTTCACTTCGGCCCACTGAGAAAAGTCTAATCGCCAAATATCACGCGCGCGCCCATCGACACGCGATTGTACAGATCGACAACGTCATCGTTGACCAGGCGCACACAGCCGGAATTCAGGAGATTTCCGATCGTCCTTGGCGCATTGGTGCCGTGAATGCGCGAGCTTCCATCGTCGAGGCCGATGAGACGTGCGCCGAGCGGGTTGCCGGGGCCGCCCTTCATCACGCCGGGCGGAGCAAGCTTGCGTTCCACCATGTCGGCTGGAGGTTGCCATTCCGGCCACTCCACCTTGCTGGATACCAGCCGCAACCCAGCAACATCCGCACAAGGCTTGCCGACGCCGATCCCATAGCGCTGCGCGACCTGATTGGGCTGGATGAGGTAGAGGAAGCGCTGTTGTTTGTCGACGATGATCGTCCCGGCCGGATGTGTCGTTCGGTAAAAGACCGGCTGACGGTGAAAGACAAAGGGCACGTCGGCGTCGGTCGAACCGCCGTCGACGCCGGGTGCGAGGTCTCCGTCGGGAGAAGCCGCAGCGCCGGGCCGGCGCTTTGGCGGCGGCGCCGCTCGATCGTTCGCGGCTTCGATCTTGCCCGCAGGCGGCGCGTGATTGCCATGCCGTGTTGCTTGAAACGCGTAGACACCCGCGGCAACGGCCGCAACAACAACGGCCAAGGCAACCCAGACGACGCGATTGAACCAAAACGGCGCCGCATTCGGCCCCATGTCCGCGGCGGCCAATGACTCGCCGGCAAGGTCACCATACGGTGTTGGTTCGGTTTCGTCCTCGGCTTTGTCGCTGCCGCCGTTCTGCGCGAATTCGGATTGGATTATTTTTATGGCGGCTTCCAGTGCAGCCAAGTGGAGCCTGATTTCGGCATTCGGAAGCCGCGGTTGCTGCGCGCGCAATTGGTCCAGCAGCATCTGCCGCGTTCGGTCGAAGACACTATTGCGCCACTGCGCGTCTCCAAAATCGCCCTTTCTCAAGGCTCGCCACAAAATTGCGTAATAGTCTGGCATTTTTTCCCGAAACGGCGTCGTAGCATTTTGAGGCGCAGAAATAGACGATCCGGCACTCAATCAACTTATCGATTGGTTGTGAAGCGTGCGCTCGGTAATGGCTCTCGCGACGCTGGCAACCAAATTCCGCCCACGATTGTCCTGTCTCCTTCGATTTTTCGTTTCACTCCATGTCACATCCGACCCGCTTGCCTCGTCTCAGGAGACAGGAGAGATATGCGCGGCACAATGGTATCGATTCTCGGATTAGGCTTGGCGGCCAATGGGTTAATCATGCTTGGCGTCCCCGCCAGTTGGTACGCGGCGGTGCCCGGCGTCGCCAACAGCGGTCCTTTCAATGCCCATTTTATCATCGGCGCCGCCTATCTCGTCGCTGGAGCGGCACTGGCGTGGTTCGCGGCGAACCCGATCGCTCTGCCGGCGGCACAAGCCGGCGCGGCCTTCCTCGCAATCCACGCGCTGGTGCATCTGTGGGACGCCGGCGCCGGACGGGAACACGCGCATCAATTGCTCGTCGATCTCCCGACGGGTTTTCTGCCGCCGATCCTGGCGATCTGGATCGTTTCGCCCGGCACCTGGAGGTCCAATTTTAAGCAATGGAGGAGACCATGATCAGATGGTTCTTGCGGCGACAAATGGCCGCCTTCGAACGCACGTGGAACTACGATGCGGGTTATATGCTTGAAGTGATCGATGCCGACCCGCGCGCACTGATAACTTGCAGCAAAGTGATAGGCGTGAGCCAATACCGCAAGAACGTGCCGCTCGCCCCACACTATGCGGCCAAGATCGTCAGCGCCATGGCCGAGGATTGCGGGCCCTGCGCCCAACTCGTGATCGATATGGCGCAGCGCGACGGCGTCGACCCGGCCGTTCTGCGAGCCATCGTGGCGCGAGATATCACTGCCATGCCTTTCGAGGTGGCGCTGGCCGTTCGCTTCGCAGAGACGAGCCTGAGCCACGCTCCGGAGGCCGATGACTTGCGCGAAGAAGTGGTGCGTCAGTGGGGCAAGCGCGGGTTGATCTCGCTTGCCTTCGCTATCACGTCCGCCCGTCTTTTCCCGACGTTGAAGTATGCGTTAGGCCGCGGCCGGGCTTGCACGCGCGTGACAGTGGGCGGCGAGTCGCGGCCCGTGCTTCGCGAACTGAGCCGAGCGGCATGAGCGCTTCGGTCGACCACGAGGTGCAGGCTTTCGAGGCGCATCGGCGCGCGCTGACGGGCCTCGCCTACCGCATGCTCGGCTCGCGCGCCGAAGCCGAAGACGTGGTGCAGGATGCGTATCTGCGCTGGCATGCGGCGGATCGTACCGGCATTGAGCAGCCGCGCCGTTATCTCGGCACCGTGGTGACGCGCCTGTGTCTCGATCGAATGAAATCGGCGCAGGCGCGCCGCGAAGTCTATGCCGGCCAGTGGTTGCCCGAGCCGGTGGTGGATGAAGCTCTCGATACTGACGCGGGCGGCGACCTCGCGCACGATCTCTCCGTCGCGCTGATGCTCGTTCTCGAACGTCTGTCACCGCTAGAGCGCGCCAGTTTCCTGTTGCACGACGTCTTCGGTCTCGACTTCGGCGAAGTTAGCCGCGCGTTGGGCCGCGGCGAAGCCGCATGCCGGCAACTTGCCGCGCGCGCACGCGCGCATATCGAGGAGGACAGCCCGCGCTTTCCCGCCTCACAGGAGGAGGGCCGTCGTCTCGCGGCGGCGTTCAACCAGGCCGCGCAATCGGGTGATACGCAGACGCCGATCAAGTTGCTTGCCGAGGACGCGGTACTGTATTCAGACGGCGGCGGCAAACGGGCGGCGCCGCTTAATCCGATTTGCGGTGCCGACAAGATCCTGCGTTTCCTTGCGGGCATCGCACGCAAAAGCCCGGCGTTGCCGACGATGCAGATACGCGCTGCCACTGTGAACGGCCTCGCAGGCTACGTGATGCGCGAGGAAGATGGTTCGATCAACACAATGGCCTTCGAGCCTCGCGACGGCCGCATCGTCGCGATCTATCTGGTCCGCAATCCCGAGAAGCTGCGCCACGTGAGGTTTTGATCGGCTCGCGCAATGCCGGTCGGCTGGATTCGCTCTTCCGGTGGCTGCGACGCATTGATATGACGATGATCGCGCTTATCTCTTCGATACCAGGGTCACCGAAGGAATTCCATGTCCGACCTGTCCCAGACGACGGAACGCACCACCCGCCGCGTTCGCCACGAGACCAAATCGCGGCTGCTGCGGGTGCGCGACGTGCGCCGGATCACGCCGAAGATGGTGCGGATCGTCGTCGGGGGCGATGCGCTGGCGGGGTTCACCAGCGCAGCACATGACGACCACGTGAAGCTGTTTTTCCCGCAGCCGGGTCAAGACAAGCCGGTGCTGCCGACGCCGAGCCCGAATGGGCCGGTTTATCCCGAGGGCGCGCCGCGGCCGGCCGCGCGCGACTACACACCACGCCACTACGATGCGGCGGCGAACACCTTGGCGGTCGATTTCGTTCTGCATGGCGACGGCCCCGCTACGGCCTGGGCGGCGCAAGCCCGGCCGGGGAGTTTTCTCGGCGTTGGCGGCCCGCGCGGATCGTTCATCGTGTCGGACGATTTCGATTGGTATCTCCTGACCGGAGACGAAACGGCCTTGCCGGCGATCGGACGCCGCCTCGAAGAACTACCGGCCGGCACACGCGCAATCGTCATCGCCGAAGTCGCGGATGCCGGCGAAGAACAAACCTTCGAGACGCGCGCTCGTCTCGAGATGCGTTGGCTCCATCGCGACGGCGCCGCGCCGGGCAATCATTTGCTGCTGCTAAAGGCGATCGCCGAAATGTCCATGCCGCCGGGCGAAGGTTATGCCTGGGTGGCAGCCGAGGCCGCTACCGCGAAAGCTTTGCGCCGGTTTCTCGTCGATGAACGCGGACTGCGCAAGGACCGGGTGAAAGCCGCGGCCTATTGGAAGCAAGGCGCTGTCGCCGTGCACGAGACCTACGACGATTGAAACGGTCGACTGATTTTGCGCGGGCGAATATGCCGCTCAGCAATGAAATGCGCACGCAGGCCACCTTCGCGCCTCAGAACTGCCAGTTCAAATTGCCTCTCACCGAGTTGTCCTGGACGCCGCCTGCAAGCTCGCCGAAATAGAACACCCCGAACGTGATCCGCGCGTTGAGGTGCAGATCGAACCCAGCCTCGACGAGCGCCGCGTCGCGCGCCAGCGGCACGCCGGCGACGGTGAAGAGCGCTCCATTGGTCTCGAAGGCAAGCGCCGCCGTGGGCATGACGGGGCCGAAGGCGTGCTGCCAGGCGGCCGAGGCGTGCGGGATAAGCACCATGCCGTCCGCCAGTACCCAATTCGTGGCGGCGCGTGCGCCGAGCGTGGAATAGCCGACGTCGTTGGTGCTGCCCGAACCGCTGAGCGCCGCGATGCCAGCGCCCCCGCTTTCGGCAAAGGCGGCGGTTCTCAGATGCACGAACGCAACGCCGGCGAACGGCTCGGTGGCGATTTGGCCGAACGCCATGCCGTAGCCCGCTTCGCCGAAGATTTGTGCTGTGCCGGCGTCGTAGTGCGCGCTCGCCGCGTCCGCGAAGCCGGGAAAGACGATGCTCCGGCTGGTGTCGAGTACGCTGAAGCTTCCCGCCGCGGCGCCGCGCAGGTTCCAGGGACCGAAGTTCGCCCCGACATAGCCGGCGAGAGAGGCGGTATTGATATCGGCGGAGCTCGCCGGGTTGCCCATGCTGAGGAACGAGTTGGTATAGCCCCCGGCAAGGCCGGCGAGCCAATTGGGCCCGAAGCGGCGGTCGACGCCGGCGAAGACGCCGGTGAGGTTCCGACTCACGTCAGCGGCATTGCCGTTGCCCTCAAGCCGGCCCCAGGCGCCGATCCCTTGCGCCCAGAACACCGTCTCTGGTGCCGACACCGTTGGCGGTGCCTTGAGCGGAAACGCGGGGCCGCGTCCGTCGGCATAGGCGAGGACGGAATCCGACGTGGACGACCAGATTGTGAAGTGTCCGCGTAGGCCAGCGTCGGGCCGCCCGCCGCCAGCGCCGTCGTCGGGCCGACGCTCCCCATAAAGGAAGATTGGCGCAATCGCCCAAGCACCGCCTCGCGCAGATAGAGGCTGTCGCCGAGCAGGACCGTGTGGGCGCTGGCGTGGACCTCGCCATCGAGTTGCACAAGCGCTCCGCGCAGCGGCGCCGGATTGCCGAAATTGAGCAGATCGAGACTTTTGTACATGAGATCCATGCCGGTGAACGGCGCGGGGTAAGGCCCCCGATCGAGCGCACCGGCAACGGCCCCGGCATTGCCGCCGCCGGCGAGCGGCCCGTAGAGGAGGGCCTGGGCGCCGATCGGCTGGCGGTTGACGTAATCCGCTGAGGGTAGGAACTGCAGCCCGGCGCAGTTCGGACCGCTGGGGATGCCGGCCGCCCATTCCTGCGCGGGGCCGCCGGCTCCGCCAAAGGCCGGAGCCCCTTTTGCGACCAACACACAGCTGCCGGCCGGAACCATCACGATCGTTTCCATGGTCGGCAAGGCGGGCAGCGCCAGCACGTTCTGGATCTGAGCCGGAGTCAGGCCGCGTACGGTGCTGGGATCCGCCATAAACGAACCAGTGGGCGAGCTAGGGGATAAGCATGTCGGGCAGTAAAAGCGGACGTATTGGGTCGGCGCGGTGGTCACCACCATGGCGGCCGGTGCGCTGGCGACAAACGACGGGACGGCGCTGCAGGGGGGAACGGAAAAAGTGGAAAGAATGTAGCCGTTGGCGTCGGCGCCAGTGGCGATCGGTATCGAAGGAAGAGAGCATCCGGACGGCCGCTCGAACACCTGTCCGGTCAGGACCGTGCCCGGCGGTAACGGGAGGCCGGAGCCAGTTTGGGACCAAACCTCTCTCACGTCGCCACCGGCCAGAGCAACGGCGGCGACCAACACAATGGCCACTCTCTTCGGATGCAGCCCTAACAATTGCTACCTCAGCCGACCTATTGCAGAACAAGCCAGTAGCAACTACCGCGTCTAGAACATTGGCGAGCAAAATTGAGGTTGCATATTGCCAGGTTGCATTTTTCCACAAATATTTTTTGTCGTGTTGCGCGATTGATCGCCGGGCTCGGCGCCGTCGCGATGGAGCCAATGCGACTTGAGACGAGCACACGTGTCGAAACGTTGCTGCAGCACCAGCACTTTGGTTTTGCGGCGAACCAGCGAGCCGCAGCAAAGCAATCGAGCTTCGTGACGCGACGTGACGTGCATCTGGATTGCTGCGTCGTTTCAATCCTCGCAATGACGGCGTGGCAAAAATCGCGAGCTTCGAAAACGCACAGCCCATCCTCCGATAGTTCGGTTTTCTCCGTAGCATTGACGCTCGCCCGCTGCGAACCCAACCACCATGTTAGCGCTTGCATCGAGGCTGGGGCGCCGACAAGGTGGAGAGCAGTCTTGGGAACAGTCGTGAGCACTAACTCGTCGATGTCTGGTCCACGCATCTTCCACGGATGGTTCGTTGTCGCGGGCACCTTCGCCGTCACTTTCGTCGGATTCGGATGCGCGTATTCGTTCAGCGCCTTCCTGGTCTCGCTGCAGCGCGATTTCGCCGCCTCGCGCGGCTCGATTTCTCTGGTCTTTTCCTTGGCCGGCTTTTTCTACTTTGGGCTTGGCGTCATCACCGGCCCGCTCGCCGATCGCTGGGGCTCCCGCCGCCTTGCCGTTATCGGCATGATCCTGACCGGAATCGGGCTTGGCATCGCGAGCGTGGCACGAAGCCTGGCCGAAGTTTATGCGGCCTATGGACTTGGCGTCGGTTTAGGCATCGGCTGCTCCTACGTTCCGGCCGTAGCCGCGGTGCAGCGATGGTTTGTCAAACGCCGTGGCTTTGCCTCGGGCCTCGCCGTGAGTGGTATCGGCGTTGGTACGCTGGTCGTACCGCCGCTCGCCTCGTTGCTGATCGAGAATGTGGGATGGCGCGAAACCTATCTTATTCTCGGCGCATTTGCCGTCGTCGTCGGCGCGGGAATGGCTCTCATGATCGAGGACGATCCCCGCGGTCGCGGTTTGAGTGCGGACGGCGAGCCGCCCCCGCACGGCCAATTGAAGGCAGCGGCGGGCGTGCCGATAAGGAAAGCGATCACCTCACGGCGATTTGTCGGGCTTTATGCCGCCTGCTTTATCTGTTCGTTCGGCTTGTTTGTTCCGTTCGTCCACCTCGTACCCTACGCGCTCGACCACGGCGTCTCTCAGTCTGCGGCTGTCCTGCTTATCGGTGCGATCGGAGTCGGCAGCACCGCGGGACGCTTCCTTCTCGGCGGCCTCGCCGATCGGCTCGGCCGGCCGCTTTCATTCGTGACGATGTTTGTGGGCATGGGACTTTCATTCGTCGTTTGGCTGTTCTCGACGAGCCTTTGGCCGCTCGCCGCCTTTGCGCTTGTCTATGGCGTGTTCTATGGCGGATTCGTCGCGCTCGCGCCGGCAGTCGTGATCGACTATTTCGGCGGACGCCATGCCTCGAGTATTATCGGCATTCTCTACACCAGCGTCGCGTTCGGCACGCTGATCGGACCGAGCGCTGCGGGCTTCGCCTTCGACGCCAGCCACAGCTATACGCTGCCGATCCTCGCCAGCGCCGGCGCCTACGTCATCGCCACCGCCGTTCTTGCCGCAACATCGAGGGCGTCTATCGCACGCTAGGCGTGCGCGCGACGCGCGCGGAGTCTTTCCAGAAAAACCTTCAGCCCGCTCGACAAATGTCCGTCGCGCCGGCGGACAAAAACGGTGTTGACCATCGCATCCCGCGGGTGCAGTTTGTGGATTGACACGCGGCCGCGTTGCCAGATCGCGCCGATCAAATCGCGCGGCAGCAAAGTGATGCCAAGGCCGGCCGATACACACCCCATGATAGCTTCGAGCGTGCCGAACTCTAGCAAGCGCATGTCAACCGCGCCGCGCCTCGCCAAAATCTCTTCCAGGCGCTGTCGATAGGAGCAGCTCGCCCGCAGCACCACCATCTTGGTCCCCGGCTTGCCCAACAGCTCATCCAGGTCGCGCACCGCGGGCGGAGCCAGCACCACCAACTCCTCCCGGAATATCTTTTCCTCAACCAGCTCCGGATGCCGAGCCGGCCCGCAAACGAACGCGCCCTCGAGCTGCCGATCGAGCACGTGGGCAATGAGCTCGCCGGTCGTGCCGGTGCGCAACACAAGCTCGACGTCCGGGTACGTGGCGACATATCGGGCAACGATAGGCGTGACGCGCAACGCCGCCGTGGTTTCCATGCAACCGATCGTGAGCTGGCCGCGCGGCACGCCGTCATCTTCCACCGCCCGGCGCGCATCATCGAGAAGGTCTCTCACCTCATGGGCATAAGGCAAAAGGCGCCGCCCGGCGGGCGTGAGCGCGACGCCACGGCTCAAACGCTCGAACAGCCGCGTTCCCAGGTTTTCTTCCAGGAGCCGGATGCGATTGGTGACGTTCGACTGGACCGTGTTCAGCTCGGCCGCAGCGCGGTTGATGCCGCCGAGGCGGGCAACGGCTTCGAAGACGCGGAGGTCGGAGGCGTCCATGTCGCACCTGCGCAAGGCGGTGGCACATATCCCTAAAACAGAACGGTTATATCATAAAGTTGCATTATCCAAGATATCATAATTGACCTATATTCTCGGTGCATCGTGCCTCGCGTCACTCTGAACGGAGCTGAAAATGACCCCCGATCAGGTCCGCGCCGAATCTTTTTGTCGCCGCTTCGGATCGAGGTTGCCGGTTCTGCTCGCGCCGATGGCGGGAGCCTGCCCGCCTTCGCTGTCGATCGCGGTGATGAACGCCGGCGGTGTCGGCGCATGCGGCGCGCTGCTCATGCGCCCCGAAGAGATCGTCGCCTGGGCGGACGAGGTGCGCGCCAAAGACTACGGACCGTACCAGCTCAATCTCTGGATACCGGATCCGCCGCCGCGTCGGGATCGAGCGCACGAAGATCGCCTGCGTGCTTTTCTCGAAGGCTGGGGTCCACCGGTTCCGCCGAACGCGGGCGACGTGACGCCGCCGGATTTTTCAGCACAATGCGAAGCGTTCCTGGCGGTAAAACCGCCGATCGTTTCCTCGATTATGGGTCTTTATTCCGCGGAGTTTGTCATCAAGCTCAAGCGCTCCGGTATTGCCTGGTTCGCGACTGCCTCGACCGTTGCGGAGGCGCGGGCCGCGGAAGAAGCGGGCGCCGATGTTGTCGTCGCGCAAGGCATGGAGGCTGGAGGGCATCGCGGCTGTTTCGAAGCGGCGGAAGCCGAGCGGCAGCAGGTCGGGTTATTTGCTCTGCTGCCCGCTATTGTCGATGCCGTCAAAATTCCGGTCGTCGCTACGGGCGGCATTGCCGACGCGCGCGGCGCCGCGGCGGCGTTTTTGCTGGGCGCGAGTGCGGTGCAAATCGGAACCGCATTGCTCAGGTGTCCCGAGGCAAAGCTTCATCAAGCCTGGGCCGCCGCGCTGGCCCGGGCCGCACCAGAGGACACGATGGTCAGCCGCGCGTTCAGCGGTCGGGCAGGGCGCAGCATCGCCACCGATTATGTGCATGCCGCGACCGCCGCGGATGCGCCTCCACCGGCGCCATATCCGGTCCAGCGCGGCCTGACAGCAGCGATGCGCAGCGAAGGTCAGAAAACGGGCGATGCCAACCGCATGCAACTCTGGGCGGGACAGTCGGCGCGCCTCGCGCGGGCGGAGCCCGCCGGTCAGGTGGTCCGCGAGATTTGGGATGGCGCGCGCAGCCTGCTCGGTTGGAAGGCCTAAGCGAGCGCGGCGTAGACGAGGGTGCGGAACAGCTGGCGGAAATGATCGCGTTGCCGCGGTGCCTGGACGAGCATCAGCGCGACCAGCTCTTCCTTGGGAGCGACCCAGAAATAAGTACCGGCGACGCCGCCCCAGAAGAACTCGCCGGGCGTGCCGGGCGTCGGCGCCATTCCGGCGTCGCGCCGGACCGCAAATCCGAGCCCGAAGCCATGTCCAGGCTGCAGCAGGGAAGGGGTGCCGATGCGGACGTTCGGTCCGAGATGATCGGAGGTCATGAACTCGAGCGTCTTGCGTCCGATGATGCGGGTATTGCCCACAGTGCCGCCGAGATAGAGCATCTGCGCAAACCGCGCGTAGTCGTCCATCGTCGACACGAGCCCGCCTCCGCCGGACTCAAAACGCGGAGGCGTTCGCACGTCGACGAGCGCCACCGGCAGTCCGCCGTCGGGATCGACCGGGAATGGCTCGGCCGTGCGTGCCTGTTTGTCCGCAGGCACGAAGAAGTCGGTATCGCTCATGCCGAGCGGCTTCAAGATTCGCTCATGGAGGAACGCGCCCAAGGCCTGTCCGGAGACGACCTCGATGACGCGGCCAATCACATCGGTCGAATGGCTGTAATCCCACGATGCTCCCGGCTGGTTGATCAGCGGCAGCTTGGCCAGTTCGACGACGAATTCGGCGTTGGTGAGATCGCGCGTCAAGAACTGTTTGGCGTTGGCGGGATCGCCGGCAAACAAGTTCGCCTCGTTATAACGGCGCTGCACGGCCGAATTGCCGGTGAACGCGTATGTCAACCCGGATGTGTGGCGCAGCAGATCATGAATCGTGATGGCCCGCTTGGCCGCGACGAATTCGAGCTTGCAATCGCTTTCCACGCCGACCTTCACGTTAGCTAGTTCGGGCACGAATTTCCCGATCGGATCGGCGACGAAGAGCTTCCCCTCCTCGACGAGCATCATGAGCGCGACCGAGACGATCGGCTTGGTCATCGAGAAAATGCGGAAAATGGCGTCGCTGCGAAGAGCCGGCCCACCCGGCCGCAATGCGCCGAAGTCGCGCCGATAGGCGACTTTGCCGCCCCGAGCGATCATCATGGAGACGCCCGGTACGTGCCGGGTATCGACCTCGCGCTGCATTACCGCGGAAAGCCCGTCGAGGCCGGCAGTGGTCAGCCCTGCCTCCTTTGGGTCGGCGGCAACTTGCGTGTGCAAGCGCGGATGTTCGTTCATGATCGGTCCCGGCGAAAGTTTGCTGGTCGGCAAAGAGCCGAAACCCTGCCCCAGTCCGGACCTTCATGCAATCCCGATGATGTGAGGAGCCGGCCACGCCAGCGCGTAGCCGCTGTGCCGCCTCGATAACCAAATTGATTTGGTTAGAACGTCAGCTCCGCTTGAGCCTACGCCGCCGCCTGGCTGTTCAGACGATCCATCTCGCGCTGCACGAGCTGCCGGTAGGGCCCCTCATGCCGCACCAACAGATCAGGCGCGCCTTCCTGAACGACCTTCCCGAACTGCAACACGACGACGCGATCGAAATTCCTTACCGTCGAAAGCCGATGCGCAATGGCAATAACGGTGCGGCCGTGCATCAGGCGTCCCAAGGCTTCGCGGATCGCTTCCTCGGACTCGCTGTCGAGGGCCGAGGTTGCTTCGTCGAGCAGCAGGAGCGGTGCGTTTTTGAGGAACGCCCGCGCGATGGCGATGCGCTGGCGTTGTCCTCCGGACAGCTTGACGCCGCGCTCGCCGACGAGGGTGCGCATGCCGTGCGGCAGGTGCTCGATAAAATCGCAGCGCGCAGCAAACGCCGCATCGAGCACCTCTTCGTCCGAAGCGTCCGGCCTGCCGTAGCGGATATTTTCCATGACCGAGCGATGGAACAGGGAGATGTCCTGCGGCACGACGCCAATGGCTTCTCTCAAGCTTTCCTGTGTGACGCGGGCGACGTCCTGCCCGTCGATCAGGGTGCGGCCGTCTTGCACGTCGTAAAAACGCTGCAGCAACGCGAAGAGGGTCGACTTCCCGCCGCCGGAAGGGCCAACCAGGCCAACGCGCTCGCCCGGCTTGAAGCTCAGGTTCAAGTCTTCGAAAATCTGCCGTCCTTCCCCGTAGCGGAAATAAACTCGCTCGAACTTCACGCTGGCGCCGCGCCGGACGAGTGGCGACGCCTCCGGATGATCGCGCAGCTCATGCGGCACCAGGAGCGTCACCAACGCCTCCGATAGGCGCGCGATATGCTGCGTAATGTCGACGAGCGCCACCGCAAGATCGCGCGTTGCATGCAGGACGGAAAGGCCGAGTGTGCAGATCAGCACCACGTCGCCGGTCGTCGCCTCGCCCTGCTGCCACAGCATGATGGCCCAGGCGAGCAAGCCCAGCGCCAAGACGATCGTCACCACGGCGTGAAAGATGCGCAACTTCTCGAGGTAGAACAAGCTGCGCCGCCGCGCTTCCATCTCGCGTTCGACCGTGGCGTCGAACCGGCGGTGCTCGCGAAGAAAGCCGCCGAACGCCCGCACCAGCGGCATGTTGGTCACGACGTCGGTCATTTCGCCGTCAACGGCAGCCGCCTTGCTGGCGAAGTCGTGATGCAGCGGGCGGCCGGCCGCCGCCAAGCGGAACATGATGCAGACCATCACGCCGGCGACGAGGGTGAGGCCAAGCGCCATCGGCAAGCTGACCGTGCGCACCAGCGCGATGGCAGCGACCGTCGCCGCGCATGGCGGCAGCACATTCCAGACGAACATATTCTCGCCGGTGAACACCGCATTCGACGTTGCGGTCACGCGGCTCGTCAACGTGCCGGGAAGACGCTCGGCGAAATAGCCCGGAGAATGTCCGGTGAGGTGACGGAACAAATCGCGCCGCAGATCTCCGGTGACGCCGACAAAGGCGAAATTCGCGATCCAGCTCGCGAAGCGCCACAAAAGGTTATCGGCAGCGATCAACGATCCGAGCAGTGCGAAGGCAATCCAAATACCGGTCCCGTTATGGTTAGAGAGTATATCGACCAGATATTTGACGCCGTATTGCGTTGAAACCGAGCAAGCGACGGCGCCGAGCACCGCAGCGAGAAT
This sequence comes from uncultured Alphaproteobacteria bacterium, assembly GCA_963733575.1. Lineage (GTDB taxonomy): Bacteria > Pseudomonadota > Alphaproteobacteria > Rhizobiales > Xanthobacteraceae > BOG-931. The sequence goes on from CAVTDJ010000001.1 coordinate 23,308, forward strand.
GACGGCGTGAGAGATCGGGCGCAGCCGCACGTAGCGAAACATGAAGGCAAGTGGACGACTGGCGTAACCACACAGATCGGCCATACGCGTTCGATCTCCGCTCGCCAATGCTGACCACCCGTCCAGGATCACAACGCCGGTAAGGCGAAATTTATCCATCCTCAATTGTGACTTTTTGCGCTTCGATCGAGGGCGCTCATCGCCCGCATTCTGGGTGATGAAGTTGACGTTTCGGTAAGCGAAAAGTTCCATGCACTGCAGAAAATAAGTTCCCTACCGCATTTGAAACATTTGGCTCTTTCTTGGTTCTTGGTTCTGTGCCGGGTACTCTTGGGGATGACGGGACAGTCCCCTCAGGAAAGGTGAAATTCGATGCACATCGCCCAGGTCGCGCCGTTAACGGAGGCGATCCCGCCCAAGCTTTATGGCGGGACCGAACGTGTCGTGTCGTGGCTGACTGAAGAGTTGATCGCACTCGGCCACAAGGTCACCCTCTTCGCCAGCGGGGACTCGGTGACATCGGCGCAGCTCGACGCGGTGTGGCCGCGCGCCTTGCGGCTCGATGGCTCGGTTCGCGACCCGAACGCGCTGCACATGCTGATGCTGGAACGGGTCTACAACCGCGCGGCAGATTTTGATATTCTGCACTTCCACCTGGACTATTATCCCTTCTCGCTGTTCTCCCGGCAGCCGACGCCGTTTGTCACGACCTTGCATGGCCGTCTCGATTTGCCCGAGCATCAGCCGGTCTTCGACGAATTTTCCTCGGTCCCGGTGGTGTCGATCTCCAATGCCCAGCGGCGGCCGCTGTCGCAGGCACGCTGGGTGCGCACCGTTTATCATGGCCTGCCCGATAAGTTGCTCACGCCGCAGCCGGTCAAACCGTCTTACTTCGCGTTCCTCGGCCGGATCGCTCCTGAAAAAGGCATCGACCGCGCCATCCGCATCGCCCGGCATTGCGGCATGCCGCTGAAGGTCGCCGCGAAGGTCGACAATGTCGATCGCGAATATTTCGACGAAAAGATCGAGCCGATGATCAAGTCGGGAAATGTCGAATATATCGGCGAGATCAATGACGCGCAGAAATCGGAGTTTTTGAGCGGCGCCGTCGTGCTCCTCGTTCCCATCGACTGGCCGGAGCCGTTCGGCCTGGTGATGATCGAAGCCATGGCTTGCGGTACTCCGGTCATCGCCTTCAATCGCGGATCGGTGCCCGAAATCGTCGACGAGGGTGTCACCGGCTTCATCGTCGAGGACATCAACGGCGCGATCGGCGCGGTCGACCGTCTGGGACACCTGTCTCGCGAAAAGATCCGTCGACGCTTTGAGGAGCGCTTCACCGCGCGTCGCATGGCGCAAGATTATCTTTCCGTCTACCGCGGCTTGACGGACAGCGTGGCGCCGCATCTGCGGCTGGTCGCCGACGACGCACCGGCTTTGTAAATCGTTATTGCGAGGCGCGGATTATCGAAGCCGCTGCGCTCGTCGCCATGACGGTTGCGCTATTCCGGCGCGATGTCGCGAGTTTCGGGCATCAGGAACCATACCACGATGAGGCCGACGAGTGCGATCGCCGCCAACCCGGCGAAGGCTGCCGGGCTGCCGAGGTGGTCGCTAATATAGCCCGCAAGTGTGGCGCTGAGCGCGGCGCCAATTCCGGTAAAGGTCCCGACAATCCCCTGTCCGAGGTTGAAGTGCCCGGTGCCGCGCGTGAGATCGGCGACGACGAGCGGCACCATGACGCTGAACACCGCGGCGGTCACACCGTCGAGCAACTGCACGATGACGAGCAGCTCAGGATTCGTCACCGACGCAAAGAGAATGCCGCGAATGGGCAGAGCGGCGAAGCCGATGAGTAGCAAGGGGCGGCGGCCCCAAGTCTGGGCTCGCCGGCCAATCAACGGCGAGGATGCGGCGACGACCAGTTGCGGGACGACAATGCAGGCGGCGATCAGAATCGTCGCCCAGCGTGCCGAGCGCATGGTGACGACGCTGCCGATCAGCGGCAGCATGGCCGCATTAGCAAGATGGAAGAGGAGCAAACAGCCGGCGAAGATGAGAAGCGGGCGGTTGTGCATCAGGTCGCCCGGCTTGGCCGGCGGTTTGTGAACGCGCCGCCGCGGCGCCGCGCCATGGGCTCGCTCAGGATCGATCTCGGCCGCGGCGATATTGCGCAGCGACAGCAGAGCCGGCACCAGCAATAGGACGGTGACAATGAAAACGGCGCGGGCGGAAATGAGATATCCGCATGCGCCCATCGCAGCCGCCGCCAGTCCGTTGCCGACGGAGGCGAAGCGGGCATTTCGTCCCAGCCGTTCGCCGATCGCCGCGTGGCCGACGAGACCAAGGCTGATCGCAGCAATCGCCGGGCCGAGCACGCAACTCGCCAGCGCGTGCACCACCGCTGCCGACAGCACCATCGGGAAGACCGGAAGGGCGGCGTAGCCCAAAGCGCTAAAGCAAATGGCCGCGACGGCGATGCCGCCGACCAGGCGTTCGGAGCGCGCGGCGTCGACCAACGCTCCGCCCGGCATCTGCCCGATCAGGGAGACAAAACCGGCGGCGGAGAGGACAAGGCCGATATCGACCTGCGTCCATTTCTGCGTGGTGAGAAAGACCGAGACGAACGGCCCAAAGCCGGTTTGCACATCGGCGACGAAAAAGACGAACCAATCAAGGCCGCGCAGGCTGCGCGCCGACGGCCCGAGCGGCGGTTGGCTCCCGTCCGGCTGTGGACGCGCCGGCGGCGGGGCCTCGTCCGCGCGCCCGCTGCGCTGGTCTCGGCTGTCGCCAAAGCGGCGTAGTGATTCCGCGGACAGAATACATCTCCACCGCAGTTGCTATTCGGGCAGCGTTTCGAGCTTGCCCAGCGCGCCAAGGACAACCACGGGCTTGCCCTCCCGGTATTCGGGTGCCGCCTTGACCTGGTCGAGGGTTAATTCGAGGGCGATCCGTCCGCCGGGCTTTCCCGGCTGAGGGAAATGCAGCGCGTTCCAGTCGACCGCGATCTTGCGGCTGCCGACACCAAGAAACCCGCCGAAATCGATGATGGCCGCGCGCACTTGGCCGGTGCGGTCGACGAGCACGTCTACGATCCGGCCCATGTCCTCGTCGGTCGCGCTGCGGACCTCGCGGCCGAGGACGCCCTCGACTTCGTGCTTATTGAGAATGGTGACTTCGAGAGTGGTGACTTCCGGACTGGCTGGCGGTGCGGCCGAACTGCCGGCCGGAGGGTCGGCCTTGTCCGTATCATTTTCGGCAAATGCCGCGGCTACGGCGACAGTCAGCACCAACAGTGCGGCCGCCGCAATCGCCGGTCGATGAGTCCCGCGCATGCCGCCTCCAGCGATGTGTGCCCACCCCACCAAGCCGACGGGGTCGCTCTAGTTCCACGTGACGCGGGGCTTTGTTCGCGGACCGCTCAGGAAGAATAGACAATCGAAACCCGAATGCCGCCGCTGATCCGGGGCGTATCGAGCGATACCGTCTCGTTGTGCCGCCGGACCCGCAGGTCCACGAAGGAGGAGCCAAGCTGCAGATTGCGCAGCGTCACTTCGTCGAGAAACGCCGGCAGCCGCGGATTGCTCAGCCTGATTTCATTGGTGAACGGATCGAATTCGAGGCCAAGGGAGGCTTGCAGCAGCGCGAACGGCGTTGCCGCGGCCCAGGCCTGCGGCGCGCAGGCGACCGGATAGAGCGTCGGGCCATGGCCATGCTGGCGCTGGAATCCACAAAACAATTCCGGCAAGCGCCGATGGTCCATGTAAGTGCCGGCGTGGAACAGACCTTCGAATAGCGTCTCGATCGGCTGTTTGTGTCCATATCGGGCGAGGCCGAGCGCGATCAGCGCATTGTCGTGCGGCCAGATCGAGCCGTTATGATAGGACATCGGATTGTAGCGGGCTTCCCCCTGCGCCACGGTGCGGATGCCCCAGCCGGAGAAGAAGCTTGGCCGCAGCAGTCCCCTGGCGACGAGCGCGGCCCGTTCGGGGTCGGCGATGCCGGTGAACAAGACTTGCCCTGCATTCGAGGTGCGCACCCGACAGGGCCTTTTCGCGCCGTCGAGCGCAAGCGCGTAAGTCTCGATCTCCGGACACCAGAAGGCGTCTTCGAAGCGCTCGGCGAGCTTTTCCGCTTCGGCTTCAAGCCTCTTCGCCTCGCCGTGGCGTCCGATCCGCCGTGCGCAACGCGCCGCCATGCGCTTGGCGGCATACACGTAGCCCTGAACTTCGGCCAGCGCGATCGCGCCCTCGGCCAATTGACCGTCGGCGTGAAAAACCGCGTCTTGTGAATCCTTCCAGCCCTGATTGGCGAGGCCCTGCTCGGTCGCGCGCATGTATTCGACGAAACCGTCGCCATCGGGATCGCCGGGACCTGCGATCCATCCCAGCGCAGCCTCGATCGAAGGCCACAGCACGGCGATGGTCTCAGTGTCGCCCGTGCGTTCCAGATAAAGCCCGGCGAGCAGGACGAAGAGCGGCGTGGAATTGACGCTGCCGTAATAGAGCCCGAACGGCACTTCGCGGAGCGCCGCCATCTCACCGCCGCGCATCTCATGCAGAATTTTTCCGGGCTCAGCGTCGGCGAGCGGATCGGTCGTCTTGGCCTGATAGGCGGCGAGCCGTCGTAACACGCCCTGCGCCACGTCCGGACTCCACCACAGCATTTGCAACGCGGTGATCAGGCCGTCACGGCCGAACGTGGTCGAGAACCAGGGGATGCCAGCGTAGGGATAGCGGCCCTGCGGCGTATCCGTCATCAGCATTTCCAGATCGGCCGCAGATCGGCACAGCATCTCGTTGAAAAGCTCGTTCGACGTTTCGACGCTGGTGCGGCCGCTTGTCGCCTTGCGCAGCTCGCGGCGCGCCTTGAGGAGGGCGCGCAGAAATGGCGCCGGGCGCTGCTCCGCCTCGTTGCAGCCGGCGGTGAGGAAGATGGGTCGTGACTCTCCCGGGGCGAGGCGGAGATCGTAGATGGCGCTGTTCGTCGCCAGCCGATCCGGCGGCGGATCGAAGGTCAGCGTGGTGCGCCGCAGCTTGTCGTCGAGGCCGTGATAGTTGAGCAGCACCTGGTCATTGCCGCGCAATTGCGCTGTCGCGGTACCGCGGCGTTCGCGATGGGTGCCGCGCACCTCGAAAAGATCGGCGAAATCGTTGGCGAACAGCATCGACAGGCGGACATGGATCGTCCGATTGCCGTAATTGCGCACCCCGAGCCGCTGGTAGGCGGTGTCCCGCCACAGGAAGACGGTGCGCAGGATATGCAGGGTGTCCTTTTCCAGGACGATCTGCTGATCGACAAAAACGTCTGGATTGGTCAGATCGACGGCGAGTGCGGCGTTATCGTCGCGCAAATTGGAGCCGAGCAAGAGCGGCTGCGTGTCGTTCACCAATAGCTGAAGGCACGAGAGAAACCGGGTATCGCGATCAAACAAACCGTCGGTGCCCCCCGGCGATGCGCCCATGTCGCCATGGGTATCGAGTACGATGAAAGTGTCGTTATGCTTGAGCGAGTGCCGCGGTCGAGATGCGGATTGGGTGGCGGAGATGTAGAACGAATCTTCCGCAGGGGCGGCGACCGGAATCGTCTGCGCGGCGGTTTTGGGGGACATTGCTCTTTCGCTCGGGCTGCGGGGTCGATCGACCGGACTTGGGCCGTCGGTGTTCGCGTTGCATAGGGGCTATTGCATGTCGGGTTCGTCGCACATGCATGGCCGTCGCACGCATTTGAGGCGTTATCTTCCCAGGCACCCCATCAGTCAGGTTTGCAGACTTGCGACAGTTGCACGCGGGCGAACACAGCACCTCCGGCAATGGGTGGAAACCCTCTTAAGAATAAGAGTTCCAACGTGCGCCGGAAATTCTCGGCGATAAAGCCTAACCGAAAGGGTGGTCTTACCGATCGCTGAGCGGCGTCTCGCTCCCGGTAGGCAGATCATCCCGCCTGACGGACGGGCCGGTTTGACTAAGGTGAGTTCTGGAATAATGTATACCAGCCATGCCTTCAAACCTATCCATACTGCCGAGCAGTTCCAACGCAACCTCTGCGGCGCCCTCGGCGCGCCGGGTGGCCGTCGATCCGCTCGCAAGTCCTGAAAGCCTAACGCGACGGGCCTATGCAGCGCTGAGGAACGCCATCGCAGCGATGGACGTCTATCGCAGCCGCGCTGAGATCAGGCTCGACGAGCGGCGCTTGGCGCAGGACTTCGGTATCAGCCGAACGCCGGTGCGCGAGGCGATGGCGCAGCTCGAACGCGAGGGTTTTGTCCGATCGGTGCCGCGCCGGGGCATCTATGTGGTGCGCAAGACAAAACGGGAAGTCATCGAGCTTATCGCCGCCTGGGCCGCGCTCGAGAGCATGGCGGCGCGCCTGATCACCCAGCACGCGACCGACGAAGAAATTGCATCGCTGCGCCGGATGTTCGCGACGTTCGAGAACGGCGCGGTACGCGCGCATCTCGACGAATATTCCGAGGTCAATATCGGTTTCCATCAGACGATCATCGGCATGAGCGGTAACAAGACGCTGATCAACCTTGCGGAGAACCTGTTCACGCACATGCGCATGATCCGGCGCAAGACGATCGGGGAGAAGGATCGCGCCGACCGCTCGATCCGCGACCACATGCACATCATCGAAGCGCTGGAGGCACGCGACACAGTGCGAGCCGAAACACTGGTGCGCGATCACGCCCTCGGTCTTGCCGAGCACGTCGAGAAATACGCCGATTATCTGGATTGAGATTTCTGAGCTGACCATGCCGCATTTCTTTTTTAAACTGATGGCGCCACGGCCGACCTTCGCGGTGGACATGAACGCGGAGGAGAGGGCGATGATGGCCGAGCACGCCAGCTATTGGAGGTCGAAACTCGATCGCGGCGAGGTCGTGGCCTTTGGACCGGTTCTCGATCCAAAAGGTCCTTATGGCGCCGGCATTGTGTCGGTCGCGGATGAAGCGGCGGCACGTGCGTTCGCTGACGGCGATCCCGCCATTAAATCGAAGCGGGGCTTCGTCTGCGAAATTTATCCCATGCACGCGGTCACCCGCGACACGAACGCATCCCAGTAACGCTTGCGAGGAGTTCCATGGCTGACGCAGCAGTGAAGGCCCAGAAGCCGCAAACTACCACCGCGGAAGATACACTGCGGAAAAAAAGCTCTGACGCCAATGTCGTATCCGGCGGCCATCTTGTCGCCAGGGCGCTCAAGGCCGAGGGCGTGGACACGATCTTCACGCTCTGCGGCGGCCACATCATCGACATTTACGACGGCTGTCTCGACGAGGGCATCAGGATAGTCGACGTGCGCCACGAGCAAACCGCCGCGCACGCTGCGGACGGGTATGCGCGCCAGACTGGACGGCTCGGCTGCGTGGTGACGACGGCGGGTCCCGGCTGCACCAACGCGGTGACGGGTGTCGCGACTGCATTCCGCTCCGAAAGCCCGATCCTGCATATCGGCGGCCAGTCGGCGCTCAACCAATGGAAGATGGGCGGCCTGCAAGATCTCCCGCACGTCGATATAATGAAGCCGATCACCAAATTCGCATCTACCGTCATGTCGACCGAACGAGTCGCTGATATGGTATCGATGGCGGCGCGCGAATGTTTTGCCGGCGCCTATGGGCCGAGCTACCTGGAAATTCCGCGCGACGTCCTCGACCGCGAAATCGACGTTTCTCGCGCCGTGCTGCCGAAGGCCGGGCAATATCGCGCGTCGGTGAAGTCGGCCGGTGATCCGGCCGATATCGAGAAGCTCGCCGATATTCTGGTCAATGCCGAGCGGCCGGCGATTCTGTTCGGTCAACAGGTGTGGGCGGCGCGCGGACACGAGGAAGCAATCGCGCTTCTTCGTGGCCTCGACATTCCGGGTTACTTCAACGGCGCGGCGCGCGGGCTGTTGCCGCCCGGCGATCCGCATCATTTCGATCGCACACGCTCGCTCGCCTTCGGCAAGGCCAACGTCATCGTCATCATCGGCACGCCGTTCGACTTTCGCATGGGCTACGGTAAGCGCATTAGCGTGCCGACGCTGGTGCAGGTCGACATGAGCTATTCGACCGTGGGCAAGAACCGCGACATCACGCTCGGCATCGTCGGTCATCCGGGTGCGGTGTGCGACGCCGTGCTCAAGGCCGCATCGGGCCGGCTCAAGAACGACAAGCGCCAGCTCCGCAGGCAATGGATGAAAACGCTGTCCGACGCCGAGGATGCGGCGCTCGAAAAACTGATGCCGATGTTCACGTCGGAGCAGACGCCGATTCATCCCTACCGCGTCGCCTATGAGATCAACGAATTCCTCACCGACGACACGATCTATATCGGCGACGGCGGCGACGTGGTGACGATTTCGGCGCAGGCGGTGCGGCCGCGGTCGCCCGGCCATTGGATGGATCCCGGCGCTCTCGGCTCGCTCGGCGTCGGTACCGGGTTCGCTCTTGCCGCCAAGCTCGTTCACCCGAAAAAAGAGGTGCTCTGCTATTACGGCGATGGCGCCTTCGGCATGACCGCTTTTGACATGGAGACGGCTGACCGTTTCGGCGCGCCCTACATTGCCGTTATCGGGAACAACTCGGCGATGAATCAGATCCGCTACGGCCAGATGGCGAAATACGGCCCGCAACGCGGGAACGTCGGCAATAAGCTCGGCGACATGGAATTCTCCTACTTCCCGAAACAATGGGGCGCTTGGGGCGTCGAAGTGCGCGAGGCCTCGAAAATCGCACCGGCGTTACGACAGGCACGTGAGCAGGTCGCCAAGACCGGCAAATCGGCGGTGGTGAATATCTGGGTTGACCCGAACGAATACGCGCCGGGCACCAAGAACCAGACGATGTACAAGTGAGCGACATCCGATCGTTCCCGCGAGAGCGGGAATCCAGCGCGAAATGAAAGTTGGTTTTTGAGAGACTGGATGCCGGCTTTCGCGGGCATGAGCGCAGTTCAGGAGAGCAGTGATGGCGACGCGCAAAAGAGCCAATAAGGCGCGCAAGAAAACGGGCAAAGCAAATTTCAAACCGATGGCAAAAAAGTCCGCCAAGAAGGTGGTAAAGCTCAAATCAAAGAAACCCTCAACGAAACGCGCGATCGTGGCGAGGAACGGTCTGCCGCGCCCGAGCACGAAGCCCTGGGGCGCAGCGGGCAGGGCGCTCGACGGCGTCCGCATCCTCGACTTCACCCATGTGCAATCGGGGCCGACTTGCACCCAGCTTCTCGCGTTTATGGGCGCCGACGTGATCAAGGTGGAACGGCCGGGTATCGGCGATATCACGCGCGGCCAGCTCCGCGACGTGAAAGGCGCCGACAGTCTCTATTTCACCATGCTCAACGGCAGCAAGCGCTCGATCACGATCGATTCCAAGAATCCCAAGGGCAAGGAAGTCCTCGACCGGCTGGTAAAGGAATGCGACGTGCTGGTGGAGAATTTCGCGCCCGGTGCACTCGATCGGATGGGACTTACTTTCGAGCACATCCACAAGCTCAACCCGCGCATGATCGTTGCCTCGGTAAAAGGCTTTGGGCCTGGTCCTTATGAGGACTGCAAGGTTTACGAGAATGTGGCCCAATGCGCCGGCGGCTCGGCTTCGACGACCGGCTTCCGCGATGGACCGCCGCTTGTGACCGGCGCGCAGATCGGCGACAGCGGCACCGGTTTACATGTCGCGCTCGGCATCGTGGCGGCGCTCTACCAGCGTACCCGCACCGGCCGTGGCCAGAAGTTGCTGTGCGCCATGCAAGACGGCGTGCTCAACTTGGCGCGGGTGAAACTGCGCGACCAGCAGCGGCTGACGCATGGCCCGCTGACGGAATACAGCCAGTATGGCGAAGGCGTTGCGTTCGGCAACGCGACGCCGCGCGCCGGCAATGATTCCGGCGGCGGCCAGCCGGGCTGGATCCTCAAGTGCAAAGGCTGGGAGAAGGACCCCGACGCTTACATTTATTTTATCACTCAGGCGCCCGTGTGGGGCGCAATTTGCGATCTCATCGGCAAGCGCGAATGGACGACCGATCCGGATTTCGCGACGCCGCCGGCTCGACTGCCGCGGCTGCGCCAGATCTTCGACACCATCGAGCGGTGGACCATGACCATGACCAAGTTCGAGGTCATGGAGACCTGCAACAAGCACGACATCCCAGTTGGGCCGATCCTGTCGATGAAGGAGATCGCCGAGGAGCAGTCGCTGCGCGCGACCGGCACCGTGGTCGAAGTCGATCATCCCACGCGTGGGCCGTATCTCACAGTGGGCAATCCGATCAAATTGTCAGATTCGATTGCCGACGTGCGGCGCTCGCCGCTGCTTGGCGAACACACCGACGAAGTGCTACGCGAGGTGTTGCGCTATTCGGACAAGGAGATCGGCGAGATCAAGGCGTCCGGTGCTATCAGCGCGCCGGAGAAGAAGGCCGAAGCAGCGTAGTTTTCTTCTGCACAAAATTCAGGGGCGGGTGAGGCGTATTTTCGATGCGTATCGTGGTTCACGGACAGCAGGCGTTCGGCAAGGCGGTGCTCGAAGCCCTGATCAAGCGCGGCGAGAATGTCGTCGCCGTCTATGTCGCGCCGGAGAAAGAAGGCGCCAAGGCCGATCCGCTCAAAGAAGCCGCGCTCGCGGCCAAGCTTCCGGTCTATCAGCCAGCGTCCTATCGCAAGCCGGAAGTGTGGGAAGAATTCCGCGCGCTTAAGCCTGATCTGCAAGTCATGGCGTTCGTGACGCTGTTCGTGCCCGAAGATTTTCTGAACATTCCAACCCACGGCTCCATCCAGTATCATCCGTCGCTTCTTCCCGCCTATCGCGGGCCGAGCGCCATCAACTGGCCGATCATTAAGGGCGAGACCGAGACCGGGTTGTCGATCTTCTGGCCCGACAACGGGCTCGATACCGGCGACGTGCTGATCCAGAAGAAGACGCCGATTTCGGCCACCGACACGCTCGGCTCGGTATATTTCGACCGCCTGTTCCCGATGGGCGTCGAGGCGACGCTCGCGGCAGTCGATCTGGTGAAGGCCGGCAAGGCGCCGCGCATCAAACAGGATGAGGCGAAAGCGACCTACGAAGGCCGCTGCGGTCCCGATAATGCGCACATCGATTGGGGCCGGCCGTGGCAGGATATCGATCGCCTGATCCGCGGCTGCAATCCGGCGCCCGGCGCGTGGTCGAAGCTGGATGGGAAGACCGTGAAAATATTCGAAGCGAGGCCGCTGCCGGCCAAGGACCCCAAAGGCATCGCCGGCAAGATGGGCGAGATCGCCGCAATCGAGAGCGACGGTTTCCTGGTCGTTTGCGCCGACGGCCGTTTCAAGGTCGCGCGCGTGCAAGCGGACGGTCCGAAAATCGCCGCGAACGAATTTGCCACGAACGCAAAGCTCAACCCCGGAATGAGGTTTTCATGACTCCGCCCAGCGCCAGTGCGGCAAAGGCTCCTGCCGTAGCGTCGCAACACGTTCATCCCAAATCCGACATCGAAATCTCGCAGGCGGCCAGGAAGCGGCCCATCCTCGACATCGCGCGCGAGAAGCTCGGCATCGCGCCGCAAGACCTGGAACCTTACGGCCACTACAAGGCCAAGGTGTCGATGGATTTCGTGAAGTCGCTGCAGGGCAAGCCGAACGGCAAACTCATTCTCGTCTCCGCCATCACGCCGACGCCCGCCGGCGAGGGCAAGACGACCACGACCGTCGGCCTCACCGACGCGCTCAATTACATCGGCAAAAAAGCCATGCTGTGCCTGCGCGAGCCATCGCTCGGGCCGTCATTCGGCATGAAGGGCGGCGCCGCCGGTGGCGGTTACGCGCAGGTCGTGCCGATGGAGGACATCAATCTCCATTTCACCGGCGACTTCCACGCCATCACCTCGGCCAACAATCTTCTCGCCGCGATGCTCGACAACCACATCTATTGGGGCAACGCGCTCGGCATCGACCAGCGCCGCGTGGCGTGGCGCCGCGTTCTCGACATGAACGACCGCGCGCTGCGCTCGATCGTTTCTTCGCTCGGCGGTGTCGCCAACGGCTTTCCGCGCGAGGACGGCTTCGACATTACGGTGGCTTCCGAGGTGATGGCGATCTTCTGCCTGGCCCGCGATCTCGACGATCTCAAAAAGCGGCTGTCGAATATCGTCGTCGCCTACACGCGTGACCGGAAGCCGGTGCGTGCCGGCGACCTCAAGGCGCATGGCGCGATGACCGTGCTGCTCAAGGAGGCGCTGGCGCCGAACCTGGTGCAGACGCTCGAAGGCACGCCCGCTTTCATCCATGGCGGACCGTTCGCCAATATTGCGCATGGCTGCAATTCGTTACTGGCGACGACGACCGCGCTGAAGCTCGCCGATTACGTGGTCACGGAAGCCGGCTTCGGCGCCGATCTTGGCGGCGAAAAATTTCTCGACATCAAATGCCGCAAGGCCGGACTGTCGCCGGACTGTGCGGTGCTCGTCGCCACCATCCGCGCGCTGAAGATGCACGGCGGAGTCAAGAAGGAAGACCTCAAGCACGAGAACCTCAAGGCGCTCGAAGCCGGCATGAGCAACTTGCAGCGCCACGTCGAGAACATACGGAAATTCGGCATCGAGCCGATCATCTCGATCAATCGCTTCTCGGCCGACACGGAAGCCGAAATCAAAATGATCGAGGACAGGTGCAAGGCGCTCGGAGTGGAAGCTTTGATGGCCGATCACTGGGCGATGGGCGGGGAGGGCGCGGCCGATGTCGCGCGTGCCGTGGTCAAGGTCTGCGACAGCGGCAAGAGCAAACTAAAACTGCTTTATCCCGACGACATGCCGCTCCTGGAGAAAATCCGCACCATCGCTAAGGAAATCTATCGCGCCAAGGACATCGCGATCGATAAGCCGGTGCGCGATCAGCTCGCGAATTTCGAGGCGATGGGCTACGGCAAGTTCCCGATCTGCATGGCCAAGACGCAATTTAGCTTCTCGACGAATCCCGACGCAAAGGGGGCCCCGACCGATCACGTCATTCCGGTGCGCGAAGTGCGGCTCTCGGCGGGCGCCGAGTTCGTGGTCGCGATCTGCGGAGAGATCATGACCATGCCCGGCCTGCCGAAGGTCCCGGCGGCCGACCATATCGATGTCGGGGCGGATGGAAAGATCGTCGGGTTGTTCTGAACTTTGTACTGTTTCAGCCGCCTTGGCGGCTTCGCCTGCAATGATGACAAACAAAGGGATGTAAAGATGTTGAAGTTCTTTTTCAGCGGTGCACCCAATCCGACCAAGGTCGCGCTTTTTCTGGAAGAAGCCGGGATTCCCTACGAGGCCATTCCGGTCGACACTCGCAAGGGCGAGCAGCACAAGCCGGAATTCCTGGCCGTCAACCCCAATGCGAAGGTGCCGGCGATCGTCGACGGCAACGTCACGGTGTTCGACAGCAACGCCATCCTGCTCTACCTCGCCGAGAAGACCGGAAAATTCCTGCCGGCAAAGGGCGACAAGGCGCGCGGCGAGCTTTTGTCGTGGCTGATGTTCGTTGCCACCGGAGTCGGCCCGTATTCCGGCCAGTCGGTGCACTTCCGTCACTACGCGCCCGAAAAGATTGAATATGCTCTCAACCGCTATGCCTTCGAAGCGCAGCGCCACTTTGGCATCCTCGATGCGCGCCTCGCCAAGCGGAAATACATGCTCGGCAACGTCTACACGATCGTCGACATGGATGTGTGGGGCTGGGCGCGGCTGATACCGACCGTTCTCGGCGAAGCCGCTTGGGCGAAGTTCCCGAATCTCAAGCGCCTGGTCGACGATATCAGCGCGCGTCCGGCGGCGCAGCGCGCGGTAGCGCTCAAGGACAAGCACAAGTTCAAGGCTGAAATGGACGATGAGGCGCGTAAAGCGATGTTCCGGCACCTGGCCGAGAAGGTGGCTTAACCCTCAGTAGCAACCATCAAATGGTTGCTACAAAAGCTAGAACATGCCCATGCGCTCGCTCGCCGTGAAGCCGGTGAGGAGCAGCACGCCGAAGACCATCACCAGGGCCGCGGCGCCGACCTCGATGCCGCGCAGCGCCAGTGCGCCGTAGCCGGCGCGTGATGCGGCGAACCGCTTCGCCAGCGTCTTGGCGCCGACGGCGAGCGTCGCGATCGCCGCGACCGTAATCGCCGTGCCTGCGCCCATCACGAACGTCGAGGCGACGCCGGCCCAGAACAATCCCTGCGCCAGCGCGAAGACGAGGACGATGATCGCGCCCGAGCAGGGCCGCAGGCCGACGGCGACGATCGCCGAGAGCCCGCGGCGCCAGCCGCCCGGTCCCGCCAATTCCCCGGGCTCCGGCCCGTGCGCGTGGCCCCAGGGCAAGACGTTCTCTTCGTCATCATAGTCGTGCGAAAGCGCGTGGTGGTGCGCGTGACCATGCGCCTCATGAGCATGTTCACGGTGCGCATGATGATTGCAAGGGACGTCGCCATCATGAGCGTGACGGTCACGGTCCTCTGGCGGCTCGCCGTCTGACCTGACCGAATGCAGAGCGTGAAGAAACGCGCGGCCCTTCACCCAAAGGAGCCGAGCGCCCACGAGGACGATCAGCGCGTAGCTGACGATTTCGATCACCCGCACCGTGTCGCCCATCATCTTCGCCGTAGCGCCGATGAGAATGGCGGCGACACCAACGAGCGCTATGGCTGTGACGGCCTGAAGGAGCGCCGAGGCAAACGACAGAGCGATGCCACGCCGCCAAGTCTCCTCGTTGGCAAGGAGGTAGGACGAGATCACCGCTTTGCCGTGACCGGGTCCGGCAGCGTGGAAAATGCCATAGGCGAACGAGATGCCCATCAGCCCCCAATAAGCCGAGCCGTCGGTCTTGGCGGCGCGGATGAGGCCCGACAGTTCCCGGTAGAACAACGCCTGTTTGGCGAGAATCCAACCGACGATCCCGCTGGCTGGCGGTGGGCGAACGCCGCCAAATGGCCCAGCCTGCGCGAAGGCGCTGGTCAGAGCGCCTGCCGCCACTACGGCAACGACTATGAGGGTAAGGCCGAGGAATAAACGCGCCCTGGCGTCACTCGTCACGGGCACGTCACCGAGATCCTGTTGGCGAAATTCGCGCCCATGCCGGCATTCGCCTCGGAGGCCATGAAGGATTTGTCCAGCCGCACCGCGGCTGAGAAATTGTCATCGCGCGGCTTTTCGACGGAGACCGCGCATTGCGCCGGCGCGCCGACGAGCCGCACCGGGCCTTTTTCCGCGAAACCGAAGTCGATGAAGAATTCCGGATCGTACACTTCGACGTCGAGCGTCCTGGCTTTCACCGGCGTCTTGAACGGCAGCGTGAAGTGAAGCGTGAGCACCGTTTCTTTCGGATCGTATTCGAGAAAATAGTCAATCGGATCGACGAACGCGTCCTTCTGCCGCCTTCCATTCACTTTGGCGTAGGTGAAGTAGGCATACTCCTGGAGCGATTCGACATTGACCTTCGCCAGCGGCTCAAGCTCTTCGCGCGTGAACGTGCCTTTGTTTTTTTGCTCGAGGCCCTGCGTGGCATAGGCGGAAAACATATCGTCGAACGTCCAGGCATGGCGCACGCCGGTGACCGAGCCGTCCGGCGCATAGAGAAACTCCTCGGTCATCGTAACCCAGACGTGCGGGTGCGCTTCGACGGGGGACGTCACCGCGAGGAGGCAGACTAGTCCGGCGATGAGAAAGACGATGCGATGGATCATGAGCCCGCGCCCACGTGCCGCCCCGACACGGCGCGCACCTTCTAGCGGGAGTGGGGCGGAAACGAGGCTGCCGGTTTAACCGACGCGCTACTCGGTCCATGTGTATGGGCCATGGTGCATCACGTTCGAATTCGAAGATGGCGACGCCTGCCGGGTCGACTTCGAGCAATATCACTGAGGAGACAATCATGGCTCATGTGGCCAAGCACAATTCGGATCGCTGCCCGACCCACCCCGGCGCTTTGCTTCGGGAGGATCTGATTCCGGCGACCGGAAGGACCAAGACCGAGATTGCGCAGCTTCTCGGTATTTCCCGTCAGCATCTCTATGACATTTTTCGCGCGCGCAAGCCGGTCTCTCCAACGGTTGCGGTTCGAACTCGGCAAGTTGTTTGGCGACGGTGCGGGCGTCTGGGTGCGCATGCAGGCCGCTTACGATACGCGGCACGCCGAGCGCAAAGAGGATGTGAGCAAAATTCCCGCGCTCCGCGCTAAGGCAGCGTAAGAACCGCAGCCCGCATGGAGTGAAGCGCAATGCGGGTTGCAGCGGTGAGGCTCCCCGGATTTCGCTTTACGCTCCATCCGGGCTAGGCGGGTCACACCCCCGCCGCGCCGCCGTCGGCGCGCGGATCGTGGGCGCCCTCGCAGGTGCCGTCCGCGTGCAGCACCGCCGCGCCGGCGTGACCCATCGTATCGGAGTACGGCTCGGGCAAAACGTCGACCGCGTGGCCGGCGGCGGCGAGCGCCTCGACGAGATTGCCGTCGAAACGCAACTCGAGCCGGAGCTTCGTTTGCGCATCGCCCCAGGTTCGGCCGAGCAGCCAGCGCGGACGTTCGATCGCTTCGGCGAGCGGCTCGCCGAACATCGCGTGGCGGGTGAACAGCGCGGCTTGCGTCTGCGGCTGGCCGTCGCCGCCCATGGTGCCGTAGGCCATGATGCGTCCATCCTTGAGGACCGCCAGCGCCGGATTGAGCGTGTGGAATGGCAGCCGGCCGGGTGTGAGCAAATTGACCGCACCGCGTTGCAGCGAAAAACTGGCGCCGCGATTCTGCATCAGGACGCCGGTGTGCGGCAGCACGCAGCCTGAGCCGAATTCCCAATAGAGCGATTGGATGTAGGACACGACGAGGCCGGTCGTATCGGCAGCGCCCATCCAGACGGTGTCGCCTTCGCCGGAGCCGAGCGGCCAGCGCGCCGCCTTGCGGCGATCGATCTTCATCGCTTCGCCGGCGATAAAACGCGGCTCGAGGCAGCGGTCGAGCGCGTGCGCGAGATCGTTCGGATCGGTGACGGCGCGATCGCGTACGCGGAAGGCGCGCTTGGTCGCCTCGACCAGGCAGTGGATGTGATCGAAGCCCTCCGCCTCGGTCACGCCCAAGCGAGCAAACAAGGCGAGGATCATCAGCGAGGCGACGCCCTGGGTCGGGGCGTCGGTGTTGTAGATCGTCCCTCCCGGCAATTCGATGTGCAGCGGTTCGGCAACGTTGGCTTGATAGCGCGTAACATCCTCGCGCGAAACCGGACTGCCGATGCGTTCCAGGTCGGCGGCAATCTCGTGACCAACGTCCCCGCGGTAGAAGTCGTCGAATCCGGCATGGGCGAGATGCGCCAGCGTTTCGGCGAGCTTCTCCTGCCTCATTGTGGCGCCCGCCGCCGGCGGCTTGCCGTTCACCAGAAATGTTTGGGCGAAACCCGGCGCTGGCGCCAGCTCGGAAAGCTTTTCCACCGTGAGCCGCGCCTGGCTGTGCGATACCACATAGCCGAGACGGGCGTGGCCGGTGGCGGACGTCAAGAGAACATCGAGCGGCAAATTTCCGCCGAGCGCCTTCGCCGCGTCGAGCGCCAGGATCCAGCCGCCGACAGCGCCCGGCACGGTGAGCGCGGCGAGCGGGCCCCGTGGCGGTATGGTCTCGTACTCGCGGTAGCGCTCCAGCCGCGCGTCGAGGCCTGCCGGACCGGCCGCCATAATGGCGCGCACGCGGCCGGAGGGCCAGCGGATCAGCCAAAATCCGTCGCCGCCGAGATGGCTCATGTGCGGATAGACGACGGCGATCGTCGCCGCCATTGCGATCATCGCTTCGAGCGCGTTGCCGCCCTCGGCGAGGATCGAGCGGCCCGCTTCCACTGCGCCGTAGTGAGGCGCGCAGACGACGCCGCGGCGATGGCCGGCGCTATGCAGCTCCATATGACCTAGTGTGCCATAGGTTAGGTTGGAATGTCCGCATCGGCGAGCCCACGCTTGCGCAACAGCGCCTCGGGGCTGGGAAGGCGGCCACGAAAGGCCTTATAGGCGTCAACCGGGTCGCGCGCGCCGCCGGCGGAGTAGATTGTGTCGCGCAGTCGCTTCGCCGTCGCCGGATCGAAAATGTCTCCCGTCTCCTCGAAGGCTTCGAACGCATCGGCGTCGAGCACCTCCGACCACATGTAGCTGTAATAGGCCGCGGCATAGCCGCCGCCCGAGAACACGTGAGCGAAATGCGGAGGACGGTGGCGCATGACGATCTCCTCCGGCATGGCGATACGCGAGCGTGTCTCGGCTTCGAAGTCCGTTGGATCGACAGCGCCGGGCGAGGCCAGCGAATGGAAGTCGAGATCGACGAAGGCGGAGGCAAGGTACTCGACCGTGCCGAAACCCTGATTGAAGTTGCGCGCGGCGATCAGCCGTTGCAGCAGCTCCTCCGGCATCGGCGCGCCGGTTTGATAATGCCGTGCGAAAAGCCGCAGCACGTCCGGCTGTTCGAGCCAATGCTCGTAAAGCTGAGAAGGCAGCTCGACGAAATCGGTGGCGACATTGGTGCCGGAAATTTCCGGATAGGTGACTGCGGAGAGGAGGCCGTGGAGCGCATGGCCGAATTCGTGGAACAAAGTTCGGGCATCGTCGAAGCTGAGCAGCGTCGGCTCGCCGTCGGCGGCCTTGGCGAAGTTGCAGACATTGACAATGAGTGGGCGAATGTCGCCCGCGAGTTTTTCCTGATCGCGCAGCGAGGTCATCCAGGCGCCGCTGCGCTTCGACGCCCGTGCAAGGTAATCGCCGAAGAAGAGGCCGATCTCGCCGCCGTCGCTGCTGCGCACCTCCCAAACGCGCACATCGGGATGCCAGACCGGCACGTCAGCACGCTCGGTGAATCTTAAACCGAACAGTCGCTGCGCCGTATAGAAGGCGGCCTCGATCATCCGGTCGAGGTTGAGGTACGGCTTGATCGCGGCCTCGTCGACATCGCAGCGCTGCTTGCGGAGTTTTTCGGCGTAATAGCGCCAGTCCCAGGCGGCGAGCGCGAAATTGCCACCTTCCTCCTGGACCAGTGTCTGCAGGGCATCGCGATCGGTCTGCGCGCGAGCGCGAGCCCGTGTCCAGACCCTGTCGAGCAGATGGCGCACGGCCGTGGGCGTCTTCGCCATCGCATCGTCGAGGCGGTAATGGGCGAAGTCGGCATAGCCGAGCAGGCGGGCGCGCTCGGCGCGAAGCCCCACCATTTCGGCGATGATCGCCTTGTTGTCGGTAGCGCCGCCATTGTCGCCGCGCGAGGCAAAGGCGCGAAAAACCTTTTCGCGCAGGTCGCGACGCTGCGCGAATTGCAGGAAGGGCTCGGCACTCGAGCGCGACAGCGTCACGATGTGGCCCTCGAGGCCGCGCTCCCGGGCTTCGGATTTCATTGCCTCGCGCATGAATTCCGGCAGTCCGGCAAGCTCCGCTTCGCCCTGAAGAGACAGCGTGAAGGTCTGCTCGTCGGCGAGTACGTTCTGGCTGAATGCGGTGCCAAGCTCGGCCAGGCGTTCGACGATCCTGGCGAGGCGCTGCTTCGCCGCGTCATCCAGCGCGGCGCCGGCGCGGCGAAAGATCACGTGATAGCGCTCCAGCACGCGTTTTTGCTCGGCTGCGAGGCCGAGCGCATCGCCCTGCCGCATCAGCGCATCGATGCGGCGGAATAGCGCCGCGTTAGTGCGGATTTTGTTCCAGTGGGTGGCCAGTTGCGGCGCGATCTCGCGCTCGATCTCAAGCAGCGCGTCGTTGCTGTGGGCGCCAGCGAGAAGATGGAAGACGTGTTCGACGCGCGCCAGTGCCCGGCCGCTCAATTCCAACGCGGCGATCGTATTCTCGAAATCCGGTGGTTCGGACAGGGCTGCAATAGCGTCGATCTCGGCTTTGTGCTCCGCGAATGCGCGCGCATAGGCCGGAGCGAAGTGCTCGGGTCTGATGTGGGCGAAAGGCGGAACCTCATCGGGGGTCGTCCAAGTCGCAAGCAGAGGATTTTGTTTTGGATTGGGGGCGGTCATCTGGGGTCATGCCAAGTGGAGGTAGGGCCTTTATATAGGTGCTTGAGCCTTGAATTTGGCCCCTCTTTCGGGGAGAGTGCGGCCGCACTGGAAAAGCCATGAACAAGCCTGAGACCCAACGTCCCTCGCGTCCCCGCCGTATCGTCTGGCAGAACGTGCTGACCGTCGCCAGCGCGGCGATCCTGATCAGCGCCGAGGTGTTCGGCGCGGCCTTCGCCGGGAGCTGGGCGATCGCCAACCTGCTTGCGCTCGGCGCAGTCGGCGCGCGCATTCTCGATGGGCTGTTCGTGCTGTGCGGCATCGTCGTTATGGTGCAGTTCGTTCGCGCGGCGGGCCGCGTCGAGCCATTCACGGCGGCGGACTGAAAAGCTTTTGCCGCTGTCGCCTGACACGGACGCCGGCGAAAACGCTCCTCGAAGTTTTTGTTAAGACCAAAACGCTTGCGCGACGCGGCTGAATAGCTTATGGCGAAATTGCCCAATTTCGCACGTGCCTGTGGCCGTGTGTCGGTCGGTGGGCATCCGGACAAGAGGCCGGACAGCCGCCTAAGGAAGAGACTCTCCTTCCTTGCTCATGCGACCGGCAGCCGGAGGCGAAACCGGCATAGCCCGCTCTCAACGGGCGACGCGGCTTAAAGCAACGACGGAAGGGCTTTTTTGGTTCGCTGCCGGCGCCAATGCCGGGGACACCGAAAGGGCTTGTCCATCTTTGCCAGCAGTGCGGAACGGGATCTCCCTCATCCGGACCAAGGCAGCAATCGCGGCGATGCAAGTGGCTCCGCACCTGCGGAACTGCGCGCGTCGCAGGAGGTTCACCTCGGCGGCTACGCCGCCAGCCGGATAGGGAGCTGGGTGGAAATGACCACACGCATCCGCGAATTCCTCAAGCAACGCACCGACGACGGACCCTGCCTCGTGGTCGATCTCGACGTCGTCCGCGACAACTACCAGAGCTTCGCCAAGGCGCTGCCGGACACCAAGGTGTTCTATGCCGTGAAGGCGAATCCGGCGCCGGAAATTCTCAAGCTGCTGGTCGGGTTCGGCTGCTGCTTCGACGTGGCCTCGGTGCCCGAAACGCAGGCGGTGCTCGCAGCTGGCGCGACCCCCGATCGCATTTCCTACGGCAATACGATCAAGAAGGAGACGGAGATCGCCGCGGCCTTCCAGCTCGGCATCACGCTCTTTGCTGTGGATTGCGAGGCCGAGGTGGAGAAGGTCGCGCGCGCCGCGCCCGGCAGCCGGGTGATTTGCCGCATCGTCTGCGACGGCTCCGGCGCCGAGTGGCCGCTGTCGCGCAAGTTCGGCTGCGAGCCGGTCTATGCCGCCGATATTCTGGAGTTTGCCCACAAGCAGGGGCTTGTCCCGCACGGCGTCTCCTTCCATGTCGGCTCGCAACAGCACAACGTCGAGGCTTGGGACCGCGCGCTCGCCTCGACGGCGGCGGTGTTCCGCGCCTGCGCGGAGCGCGGCATCGCGCTTGCCATCGTCAATCTCGGCGGCGGCTTCCCCGCGCGTTATGTACGCAAGACGCCGAAGCTCGAATCCTACGGCAAGGCGATCTTCCGTTCGCTGCGCAAGCATTTCGGCAACAACCTGCCGAACACCATCGTCGAGCCCGGCCGCGGCCTCGTCGGCAATGCCGGCATGATCGAAGCCGAGGTGGTGCTGATCGCCAAGCGCTCGCCCGAGGACGAGGTGCGCTGGGTGTATCTCGACATCGGCAAGTTCCACGGGCTGGCTGAAACCATCGGTGAGTTCGATCCGCTATCCGATCCGCACGACCAAGGATCGCGACGATACGGCGCCCTGCATCATTGCCGGCCCGACCTGCGATAGCGTCGACGTGCTCTACGAGAAAACGCCGTATCCATTGCCCGTTTCGCTCGCCATCGGCGACAAGGTGTTGATCGAGGCCGCCGGCGCCTACACGGCGACCTATTCCTCCGTCGGCTTCAACGGCTACCCGCCGCTGCGACAATACGTGATTTGACGGGGCTTACTTCGGCCGAACGTTCGGATCGCCGCCGGGGCTTCCCGGGGGCGGGATGACTGGCATGTTGCCCGCGTCCGGCGTCAGCGCCTTGATGTCCGAATCGACGTCGGGCGGGCAAATCACGCCATTCGTTTGGCCAAGTTTTTCGCTGAGCGTCCGATTGGCGCGCTCCTGATCCGAACACGCCTTCGGATCGGCGGCTGAAGCCAGGGCCGTTGAAGCTGTCGCCAGCGTGATGGCCAGTGCGGCCAATGAATTTTTCATGATCCTGTCCATGGAAGATAACCGCCGGCAAAAGGCGAGGTTCCGCGCGTTCTCGCGCGTCAAGCCGGGGTGGCCAGGCTCATGTCAACCATTCGACGTGCGCTTTGATTGCCTTGCGGGCGTCGTCGATCCAGCCATGCGGCCGCGCTTTCTCGATCATGGCCGAGAAATTCTGCTGCCAGGCGGCATCGTGCTCGACGCTTGGCCACCCGCGCAACGCGTCCTCGAAAATCCAGGCGGAGTCGGCATCAGGCAGCTCCGCCTTACCCGCAAGGGAGCGGCGAACCTCATCAACCCGGCTGCGGTCGCCTTCGACGACCAGCTTAAAGGCGCGAAAATTACTGCGGTCCTCGAACCCGACTTCGCCGCTGGTAGTGACCTTCAGGAACATGGAATCTCCTCCGCCGCTCGCGATCACGCGAGATCGATGACACCTGCCTTGCCGTCGTCCGTGCCAAAGGCGAGGAGGCGGCCGTCCGCGCTCCACGCGAGCGCGGTGACCGGCGCTGCGCCGGGCTTTTTGGCCAAAATCTCCGCGCCGTCGTCGATGCGGACAAGCAAGACCATGCCATCGCCATAGCCGCAGGCGACGATCTCCTGCCGCGGATGGCAGGCGATGACTTCGACACGGTGCTCAGAGGGGGCCAGCAGACGCGGCTCCTTGCCCATCGGGCCGTCCTTGGTCTGGAACGGCCAGAGGATGAGTTGCGTCGAGCCCGAGGTCGCGAGGAAACGGCCGCCGACGGTCCAGCCAAGCGAGGTCACGCGCGCCGCGTAGCCGGACATGCGCATGTGCTTACCGTCCGCAAGCCGCCAGCCGTGCAGCATCGGCTCCTGCATGGTGGTGACCAGAAAACGCCCGTCGGGACTGACGGTGGCGCCGAGATGCGAGCCCTTCCATTCGAGCTTTTCCGGCCTGGCCTGCGGGGCGTTCGGAAACCAAAGGCTGGCGCCATTGTAATGAGCGACCGCGAGCCGGAAGCCCTTTGGCAGGAAGGCGAGACCGCCGACGGTGGAGGGCGCTTCGAACTCGCGCAGTTCTTTGGCCCGCACGAACGCCGTCTTGCCGGCGGACCAGGCGACCGCCCCGTCGGGCCCCAGCGCGACATGATCGATCCAGCGATGCTTGGCGTCGGTCGCGAGCATGCGGGTCTCGCCCTTCGCGTTCGTCGCGATCACCTTGCCGTTGTCGCCGCCGCTGACGATGCGCTCGCCGTCGGCGGCCGTTGCGAGGATCGCACCGTCATGTGCGGTTATGCGCTGCGGCTCGCCTTTAGGCAGGACGAACAGCAACGCTTCCTCGCCAAGCACGAACACGGCAGTGTTGCCAAGAAAGTGCGCGGCGACCACCGGCGCACCGGCCGCGACCAGGTGCGTGCGATCGACGACGGAAACGGTATCGCTGCGGGTATCGGTCATTGCTCTTCGCCTCTCCCGCATGCGGGGAGAGGATCCATCACGCCACGCAGCCCTCAAAGCCCTGCCGGATTTGTGCCTCCGGCAGATTGCGGCCGATGAAGATGATGCGGCTGTCGCGTTTCTCGTCCTTGTTCCAGGGTCGTTGATGGTCGCCGTCGAGGATCATGTGCACGCCCTGGAAGACGAAGCGCTCATCGTCGTTTTTGAAGGAGAGAATGCCCTTGCAGCGCAGGATGTTCGGGCCTTCGGTCTGCACCAGATTCTGCACCCACGGGAAGAATTTGTCGGGATCGAGCGGCTTGTCGCTCTTCAGCGAAACCGATTGCATCTCCTCGTCATGATAGTGCTTGAGGCCGCCGCGCGCCTGCGTGTGCGTGTGGTCATGATCGTGATGGTGATCGTGGCCATGGTCGTGCGCATGGGGATGGCCGTGATCGTCCTCGGTCTCAAGGAATTCCGGCTCGATGTCGAGGATGCGATCGAGGTCGAAGGCATTGCGACCCAAAACCTCATTGAGCGGAATCTGCGCGCGCTCGGTCCTGTGCACCTTGGCATAGGGGTTGATGCCGCGGATGCGCGCTTCGACTTCGCTGATTTCCTCGGGAGAAACGAGATCGGTCTTGTTGATCAGGATCACGTCGGCGAATGCGATCTGGTTCTTCGCTTCTGGGGCGTCCTTGAGCCGATCGCTGAGCCATTTGGCGTCGGCCACGGTGACCACCGCGTCGAGCCGGGTCTTGCGCCCAACATTCTCGTCGACAAAAAAGGTCTGCGCCACCGGCGCCGGGTCGGCAAGACCCGTCGTTTCGACGATGATAGCGTCGAACTTGCCCTTCCTCCGCATTAGCCCGTCAAGGATACGCACGAGGTCGCCGCGCACGGTGCAGCAGATGCAGCCGTTGTTCATCTCGAACACTTCCTCGTCGGCGCCGACGACGAGGTCGTTGTCGATGCCGATCTCGCCGAATTCGTTGACGATGACGGCGTACTTTTTGCCGTGGGGCTCGGAGAGAATGCGATTGAGCAACGTAGTCTTGCCGGCGCCGAGATAGCCGGTCAGCACGGTGACCGGGACTTTTTCGGACGAAACCTGTTCGGTCATGCGCGCCCTCCTGGCGGCTCTATATAAGCGGTCCGGCGCCAGCCCCAAACCTTGCAACGAAGTACGTCATTCAGGCCCGGCCGGTCGTCCCTGAATCACGGCGACACAACGCCCCTGACATCGCGGTAAATATGTTATAATATTACATTTCTAGCCACCCGCCCGTTGATTTTTCAGGTAAATTACGAAGGCCTGCCATGAAGACGCTCATCAGGCTCACCGCCGCGCTTCTCCTCTGCCTTGCCGCGCTCACGACCTCCCGCGCCGCGGACAGCAAGATCGCGGTGGTCGCAGCGGAGAATTTCTACGGCAGCGTCGCGCAGCAGATCGGCGGCGATCGGGTCTCGGTCACCAGCATCCTGAGCAATCCCGACGAGGATCCGCACCTGTTCGAGGTCTCGCCCGGTATTATTCGCCAAATCGCCGCAGCGCAGATCGTCGTCTATAATGGCGCCTACTACGATCCATGGATCGAGACGCTGCTCAAGGTGACGCCAAAGGCTGAGCGCGCCGTGATCGTCGCCGCCGATCTCGTGAACCGGCGGGCCGGAGACAATCCGCACCTTTGGTACGATCCGTCCACGATGCCTGCGGTCGCGAGCGCGCTTTCGGTCGCGCTCATCGCGGCCGATCCCGCCCACAAGGACGATTACGCGGCGCGGCTCAAAACCTTCCTCGCCTCGCTCGAACCGCTGAACGAGAAAATCGCCGCCATTAGCGGCAAATTTGCCGGCGCTCCGGTCACGGCGAGCGAGCCGGTATTCGGCTACATGGCCAACGCGCTGAAGCTTCAGATGCGCAACGAACGCTTCCAGCTCTCCATTATGAACGATACCGAGCCGAGCGCGCGCGATGTCGCGGCATTCGAGCAGGATTTGAAGACCCGGAAGGTGCGCATCTTCTTCTACGACAAGCAGGCATCAAACAAAGTGGTCCAGCATCTCGTCGATATTGCGCGTGCGTCCGGCATCCCAGTTGTGGGCGTGACCGAGACTGCGCCGCCGGGTCTCTCGTATCAGGATTGGATGCTGAATGAGCTCGACGAGACGCAACGCGCATTGGCCGGACCTTCTTCATGAACGTCATCGAGCTCGACCGCGTGACGCTCAGACTCGGCGGCCGCGGCATCTTGGCGGACACGAGCTTCGCGATCAGGCGCGGTGAATTCATCGGCGTTCTCGGACCCAATGGCGCCGGCAAGACCACGCTGATGCGCGCGATCCTCGGCCTGCTGCCGCTCAGCGCGGGAAGCTTGCGCGTTTTCGGCCGCGCCCCGCTGCGCGGCAATCCGGACATCGGCTACCTCCCGCAGGTGCGCACGGTGCTGCCGGACGTGCGCGTACGCGGGTTCGACTTCATCGCCAGCTCCGTGCACGGCGAGCAGTGGGGCCTGCCGTCGCTGACGCGCGCCGACCGCATCATGATCGATAAGACGCTTGAGGCGGCGGGCGCGCGGGACCTCGCCGAGCGTCCGTTGTCGGAGATGTCTGGTGGCGAGCGCCAGCGCCTGCTGCTGGCACAGGCGCTGCTCGGCAAGCCGCAGCTCTTATTGCTCGACGAGCCGCTCATCAGCCTCGATTACCGCTATCAGGAAGCGGTCATCGATCTGGTGCGCCGCTTCGCCCGCGAGCGCAACGTCACGGTGCTGTTCAGCGCCCACGAGCTCAATCAGCTGATCGGCACGCTCGACCGGGTGCTCTATCTCGGCAATGGTCACGCCGCGCTCGGGACCGTAGCGGAGGTAGCGACGGCGCCCGTGCTGTCCAAACTCTACGGCGCGGATATCCAGGTGGTGCACGCCGACGGGCATATTTTCGTGCTCTCGCGCGGACGCGACGTCGAACGCTCCGATCACGTGCATGACGATGGTCACGGCCACGACGATCACCATGGCCATCATCACCATGCTTGAATACGATTTCATGCGGAACGCATTCGCGGCCGCCGGGGTGGCGGCCGTCGTGTCGGGGCTGGTGGGCTATTTCCTGGTCCTGCGCGGACAGACTTTCGCCGGTCACGCGCTCTCCCATATCGGCTTCGCCGGAGCGACCGGCGCCGTCCTGATCGGCATCGCGTCGGTGTGGGGACTTGTCGGTTTCACGGTCGCGGCCGGGATCGGCATGGGCCTGCTCGGCGAACGCATCGCCGGCCGGGATGTCGCCATCGGCGTGGTGCTGGCACTTGCGCTCGGCTTCGGTCTCCTCTTTCTGCACTACTACACGGCATTCGCCACCCAGGCCACGGCGCTTCTGTTCGGAAACGTGTTCGCCGTCGATCGGTCGATGATCGCGACTCTGATCGGGCTTGGCGTGATCACGGTGGGCGGGCTCGCCGCGATCATGCGGCCCCTGATTTTCGCTAGCCTGCAGCCGGAACTGGCTGAAGCCAAAGGTGTGCCGCTCCATTTTGTCTCCACCGCCTTTTTAACCATTGTCGCGCTCGCCGTGTCGGAATGCGCCCAGATCGTCGGCGTTCTTCTGGTCTTCGCGCTCATGGTCGGACCGCCGGCGACGGCGCAACGGCTGGTGACCGGGTTGTGGAGCGGAATGCTGCTATCCGCCGCACTCGCCCTGGCTGAGGCCTGGTTCGGCATCGCCATCGCTTACCATACCGATTGGCCGGTCAGCTTCTGCATCGCCATCCTGAGCGCGCTGGGCTATTTCCTCACCCGCGGCAGTTTTCTGCCGCTGCGGGAGCCAACACGATGAGCGAGCAAAAATCGCGCGCAATCTGCGTAGGCGAAGTTCTGATCGAAATGGCCCGCGGTGCTGACGGCCGATTCTCTCTCTCCTGCGGCGGCGACGCATTCAATACGGCGGTCTACCTTGCCCGCGCCGGAATCGACGCCGCGTTTGCAACCGCGCTCGGCGACGATCCGTATTCCGACAGCATCATGGCGCTGGCCGCCGCCGAGGGCGTTTCCGGGCAACTGATCCTGCGCGCGCCCGGCCGGCTCCCGGGACTATGCCTTGTGGAAAATGGCCCGGCCGGAGAACGGAGCTTTCGCTATTGGCGCGAGGGCGCGCCGGCGCGCGATCTCTTCGAGTTGCCCGATTGGATGCGGGTCGCAGAAGGCCTGCTGCCGGCGCGGCTGATCTTCTTCTCCGGCATCACCTTGTCGCTTTATTCGAACAACGGCCTCGGCAGGTTCCTCGCGCTCCTCGAAGGCGCGCGCCAACAAGGCGCCAAGGTGGCGTTCGACGGCAATTTCCGCCCACGCGGCTGGAAAGGCGACCTGGCGCGCACGCGCACCGTCTTCATCGAGGCGCTCAAGCGCGTCGATATCGCGTTGCCGACCTTTGATGACGAGGCGGTGCTCTGGGGCGATCCGTCCCCGGAGACGACGGTCGCACGGCTGCAAGCATTCGGCATCGGCGAGATCGTCGTGAAGAACGGCCCCAATAGCGCGCTCGTCGCGGTGGGCGGCGTGCAGGAATTCGTACCGGTGCCGGAGGTGATGGTGCCGGTGGACACCATGGCCGCCGGCGACGGCTTCAATGCCGGCTATCTTGCCGCGCGGCTTTCCGGGACGGAACCGGTGCAGGCGGCGAGCGCTGCGCATCGGCTTGCCGGCGACGTGATACGCCATCACGGCGCATTCGTCCCACGCGCAGATGCCGCTATGCACTGAGCGCGGAACGGGTGACAGACGCCGGAAGAAAGAAGATAATTGAGCTACCAGACAAAGATTAAGACGAGAGACGCTGACCCTCGTTCGTGCGCTCCGTCTGCGATCTGGGAGGATAGTCTATGAACCGCCTTGCCATTGCGCTTGCCGCCATGCTCGCTGTCGCGCTCGGGCGTCCCGCGCTCGCGGATGAGCCGATCGTAATCAAATTCAGCCACGTGGTGGCGCCCGACGCGCCCAAGGGCAAGGCCGCTTTGCTTTTCAAGGAGCTCGCCGAGAAGTACACGAACGGCCGGGTGAAGGTGGAGGTTTATCCGAACTCGTCGCTTTACAAGGACAAGGAGGAGCTCGAGGCGCTGCAGCTCGGCTCGGTCCAGCTACTGGCCCCCTCGATCTCGAAATTCGGCCCGCTCGGGGTCAAGGAGTTCGACGTTTTCGACCTGCCGTTCCTGATGAGCGACGACACGCGCGCCCGACAGATGATGGCGAGCCCGATGATGGGCGAGCTCAACCAGAAGCTCGAAGCCAAAGGCGTCTCGCCGCTCGCCTATTGGGACAACGGCGCAATCGTTTACACGGCCAACAGGCCGCTCATCTCGCCCGACGATTTCCGCGGACTGAAGATGCGCATCCAGGGCGGTAAGGTATACGATGCGATAGCACGCGAACTCGGTGCATTACCGCAGATTTTGCCGTTTTCGGCAGTCTACCAGTCCTTGCAGACCGGCGTGGTCGACGGCGAGGACAACGTGCCGTCGAACATCCTGACGCAGAAATTCTATGAGGTGCAAAAGAACCTGACTGTGTCCTATCACGGCCGGCTCACCTATGCGCTCATCACCAACAAGACGTTCTGGAATTCGTTGCCGCCAGATGTGCGGACGCAACTCGACCGCGTCGTAAAAGAGACGACCGCGTTTTTCAACGAAACTGCGGCTAAGGACAATGCGGATGCGCTCGATAAGATCAAGGCGTCGGGTAAGACCGAGATGCATGTCCTGACCGACGCCGAGAAGAAAGCCTGGATCGCCAAGCTGATGCCGGTCCATACCGAAATGCAGAGCCGCTTTGGCAAGGACTTCATCGAGCGGATTTACAAGGCCTCGGGCTTCACGCCGCCGCAGTCTTAAGCCGATGGGTTCTTCTTTCTCTGGCGAGTGAGGATCTCAGGTGCGGGGAATGCAGGTGCTCAACCGCATCCTCGATCGGCTTGAAGAGTGGATCATCGCTACCTTGATTGGCGCCGCGACGATCCTGACTTTTGTCGCCGTCATTCATCGCTACGGCGCGAGCAATTCAGCCGAGCTCGGCAGGTGGGCGGGCGCGCACGGCTTCACGCTCCTGCGGCACGCGGCCGATTGGGTCTACACCTCGCTCGCCGGTGTCAATCTCTCCTGGGCGCAGGAGCTCGCCACCTACATGTTCGTGTGGATGGCGAAATTCGGCGCCGCGCTAGGCGTGCGCACCGGCATCCATGTGGGCGTCGATGTCTTCGTCACGCGATTGATGCCTAATGCGCGCAAGCCCGTGATCGTGTTCGCGCTGCTGTGCGGCGCGTTATTCACCGGCGTGATCGGCACGCTCGGCGCCGTCTATGTGCACGAGCTCGATCCCGACGAAGTCTCCCCGGAGCTCGAGTGGCCAAGCTGGATCATCTATCTGTGCATTCCGCTCGGCTCGTATTTGATGTGCTTTCGCTTCCTGCAGGTGATGTGGCGCTTTCTGCGCACCGGCCTGGTGCCGCATCAGGCTCACGGCATCGCCTACGAGGCTCCACGCGATGACGCGGCGCTGGCAGCCGGAGAAGCGGCGCGATGACCGTCCTCTCGCACACGTCCAAGCCGAGCGCGCCGCGGCCGCTCAGCGGCTCGATCACGGCGGCGTTGATCGTCATTACGCCGCTTGCACTCGCGCTCATCTGCTTCGCCGCGCGTCTGCACATCGTCGAGCTGTCGCACATGGTCCGCGCCGAGCTCCTCTTCGCGCTGCTGCTCGGCTTGATGACGACCGGCATGCCGATCTCGATCGCGCTCGGCCTTTCCGTTCTCACTTATCTGTTCATCCTTTCGGACGTCGATCCGAAGATGGTCGGGCTGAAACTCTTCACCAGCATCGACCGCTTCGAGATCATGGCGATCCCATTTTTCATCCTTGCCGGCAATTTTCTCACCACCGGCGGCGTTGCTCGCCGCATGATCGATTTTGCCACCGCGCTGATCGGGCATTGGTATGGCGGTCTCGGATTGGCCGGCGTCGTCGCCTGCGCGCTTTTCGCCGCGATCTCGGGCTCCTCGGTCGCGACCGTCGTCGGCATCGGCTCGATCATGCTGCCGGCGCTGCTGGAGAACGGCTATCCGCCGCGTTTCGGCGCGGGCGTCATCGCGACCTCCGGCGCGCTCGGCATTTTGTTTCCGCCGTCCATCAACCTCGTCATTTACGCGGTGGCGACCAGCGGCATGCAACCGCGCGGGCCTGACGGCGCCGTCGTCGATTCAGCTTCGGTTGGTCAGCTATTCATCGCTGCGCTGGTGCCCGGGCTGATCCTGGCGGCGATGCTCGGGGCGACGACGTGGTATCGCGCTTGGCGCAACGGCTATCCGCGGATGGATCGGGCGAGCTGGGGAGAGTGTTGGCACGCCTTTCGTGAAAGCGTTTGGGGTCTGTTGCTGATCTTGCTGGTGCTCGGCGGCATCTATTCGGGCTTGTTCACGCCGACCGAAGCCGCAGCCGTGGCTGCCGTCTACGCATTCATCATCGCGGTATTCGTCTACAAGGGGCTGACATTGCGCGAGGTGCCGGCGGTGCTGCTCAAGGCGGCGTCGATGAGCGCGATGATTCTCTATATCATCACCAACGCGGCGGTGTTCTCCTGGCTGCTGACTTCGGAACAGATTCCCCAATCGATGGCCGAATGGATGACCGCGCAAGGCTTCGGCACGGTCGGCTTCCTTCTGGTCACCAACATCGTGCTGCTCGCAGCCGGTAACTTCATGGATCCAGCCGCGATCGTCCTGATCATGGCGCCGATCTTGTTTCCGATGGGGGCGGCGCTCGGCGTCAACGCCGTTCACCTCGGCATCCTGATGGCGGTCAACATGGAGGTCGGGCTGTGCCATCCGCCCGTCGGCCTGAACCTCTACGTCGCATCCGGCATCACTGGAATGGGCATCGCCGAGCTCACCGTGGCGGTGCTGCCGTGGCTTCTCACCATGCTGATCTTCCTGGTGATGGTCACCTACATTCCCGCGCTGTCGCTGTGGCTGCCGCATCTTTTGGGGGTGCTTTGATCGCGGCGCCGCCTGCCGATATCGTCGCCGGCCTTTGGCGGCACGCGAGCGCGGACGCGGCCGCGCTCGAGCATCTGCGCCTCTCCGGCGGCGAGCCGGCGCTTCCGTCTTCCTTCCGTGTCGGTGCGGCGGCGCAGGCGAGCATCGCCGCCGTCGGCCTCGCCGCGGCGGAGCTGCGGCACCGTGCTGGCGCGGCGCGCCAGCGGGTCAGCGTGGATAGGCGACATGCAGCCGTCGAGTTTCGCAGCGAGCATTACCTGACGATCGACGGCTGCGCACCGGCGACTTACGGCGATCCGTTGTTCCGCGCCTACCGCATCGGCGATGGCGGCTTCGTGCGGCTGCACATGAATTTCCCGCACCACCGTGAGAACGTCATCAGGCTCCTTGGCTGTGCGCCGACGCGCGCCTCCGTCGAGGAGGCGCTCGCGAAGTGGGAAGCCGTCGCCTTCGAGACGGCGGCATACGAGCGCGGCTGCATCGTGGCGGCGATGCGGTCGCCGGAGGAGTGGGCCAGGCATCCGCACGCGGCCGCGGTCGCGGCGATGCCCGCGGTACGGATCGAGAAAATCGGCGAAGCGCCGCCGCGGTCGCTCCCAACCGGCTCAAGATCGCTTTCGGGCCTTCGCGTCCTCGACCTGACACGCATCATCGCCGGCCCGGTCGCGGGCCGCGTGCTCGCGGCTCATGGGGCCGACGTGATGCGGATTTCCGCGCCGGGTTTGCCTTTCATCGATTGGCTGGCGAAGGACAGCGGACGCGGCAAGCTCTCTGGCTATGCCGATATTGCCACGCCCGACGGCAGAGCCGCCTTGCAGCGGCTCGTGAAGGATGCCGATATTTTTCTGCAAGCCTTTCGGCCGGGTGCGCTCGCCGCACGCGGATTCGGAGTCTCCGACTTGGCGGCACTGCGTCCCGGCATCGTGTACGGGGCGCTGTCGGCCTACGGCGACGCGGGGCCATGGGCGTCGCGTCGCGGTTTCGAACTCGTTGGTGCAGACGGCGACCGGCTTCAATGCCGCCGAGGCACAAGCCGCCGGTGTCGAAGGTCCGAAGGAGCTACCCTGCCAGGCGCTCGATCACGCGACGGGATACTTGCTGGCGTTCGGGGCGATCATGGCCCGCATCCGGCAAGCGAGCGAAGGTGGCAGCTGGCTGGTGCGCGTTTCGCTCGCGGCGACCGGCCGATGGCTGTGGAATTTGGGCCGGGTTGAGAACGGCTTTTCTTGTCCGCTTCCGTCGCGCGATGATGTCGCGGACCTGCTCGAGGATAGTTCGTCGCCGTTCGGCTTAGTGCGCGGCGTGCGGCACGCGGCGCAGCTTTCAGAAACGCCCGCAGCCTGGGTCAGGCCCTCGGTGCCGCTCGGAACGCACCCGCCGGTCTGGCCTTAGCCTCCAAAGTCATCCGGCCGTAACTCGATCGGCGCGCCATGCGGAGTTCGCGCGCAGGCGCGCAGCCAGGCTTTGCTGGTCCGCTTAAGCGTTTCAGAGTCGGCGAGGCCCTTGGCGGCGACGAGACGTTCCAGCGCGGCGAGCCAGTGATGATAGTAGGTCTCGCCGGTATCGGGATCGCCGGCTGCCTGCGCTTTCTTGATTTCTTCGCCGAGCGTCGTTGCCCATTCTTTCGAGGAAAAAACGCCGCGCTCGTGAAGCGACACCGCGAGCGCGAAGGCTTGTGCCTCCCACGGCTCGCGAAACGCCGGGCCGTCGTCATTCCGGCCGAACGTGGGCTTGACGGCAGCGTCGACGCTCATCGTTAAGCACCCTCCAGATACGGCTCAAACGCCTCAATCGAGACCTTCAGCGTGGGGTCGGTCGCTTCACCAAACAACTCGCGGCCGTCAAATAGCACCGTATAGAGCCATTGCGGATTCTCGCCGCCCCCGATCGCTGTGGAGTCGGGAAAAACATGGCAACCGCGGATCGCTTCAATGACGCCCACATGGCCGCGCGCATAACGCGGCAGGCGCGTATGCGTGGCCGGATGGATATTCTTGGTGCGGACGCGGTCGCCGACGTTGAAACGGGCAGGCGCCGGCGCCGCACGGCCGAACGAGCCGCGGGTGAGAGTTCGGGGAACATCGGCGACGCCGAGCTTGCGCTTGAGCGGCTTGGCCGCATGCAGCGCATGGCCGGCGGCGAGCTCATCGGTGCCGGCAATCCCGCGCTGGACGACCATGTTCTCGAGCCGCCGCGCCCATTTTCCGTAGTAGGAGCTTGAGAGGTAAACGTCCGGCGGTAGCGCCTCGATGCCCGCGCGGCCTTCGTCGATGGTCCACGCGCCGATCGCGCCCATGGCACGGTTGAGCGCCAGGCAGCGTCCTTCCCAAGCGGCATGGAAGACCGGCTCGTTCTTCTCCGGCTGGACCTTGCCGAAGCCATGCATGCCGCCCATGTCATGAATGCCGTCCATCACGCGACCTCCGCCGCAGCCTTCGGCAGGCCGGTACCGATCATACAATCGCGCGTGACCAGCGCGGCGAGTTTCTCTTCGCTCCAGCCGTCGGTGCCGGCCGGACGCATCGGCAGAACGATGAAGCGCGTCTCCGCGGTCGAATCCCAGACGCGGATTTGCGCATCCGCCGGCAGCGTCAGGCCGAAATCGGCGAGCACGCCGCGCGGATCGTTGACCGCGCGCGAGCGGTAGGGCGCGGATTTGTACCAGACCGGCGGCAAACCAAGCACTTCCCACGGATAGCAGGAGCACAGCGTGCACACGATCATGTTGTGGAGCTTGGGCGTGTTCTCGACCGCAATCAGGTGATCGCCGACGCGGTTGATCACGCCCAGCGACTGCACCGCCTGCGTCGCGTCCTCGAGCAGCGCACGCTTGAACGCCGGCTCGGCCCACGCTTTGGCGACGACCCGCGCCCCGTTGTGCGGACCGATATTGGTCTCATAGGCCTCGATCATTGCGTCGAGCGCCGCCGGATCGATATAGCCCTTCTCGGCCAGCACCGTCTCCAGCGCCCGCACGCGCAACTGCATCTCCGACAGTTCGGAGCCGTTCTCGTGATGGTCGTCGTCGTGATCGTGCGCCATCGCACGCCCGTCCGTTCGCGCAGCCTGGAATGCACATTATAGTACGGCGAGGCGCGCTGTCACATCGCGCAGAAACGAGCGTCTAACGAGATAATGAGCAGACCGCTTAAGCTCCTCGCCGACGGCATCGACCGCATCAACGCGGTGGTTGGCCGGGCGGCGTCGTGGTGTTGCCTCTTCATCGTGGTGGTCGAGTTCGCCATTGTGGTGACGCGTTATGTGTTCCACGCCGGTGCGATCGGCGTGCAGGAATCAGTTCTCTACGCCGAGGCGACCATGTTCATGCTGGCGGCGGCTTGGACGCTGCAAGTCGGCGGACATGTGCGCGTCGACGTTTTCTACGAGCGGGCGAAGCCGCGCACACGCGCGCTGATCGATCTCTGCGGGGCGCTCGGCCTCCTCCTGCCGTTCGCCGTGGCGCTCGCGCTCTTGTCCATTCCCTATGTCGCACGCTCGTGGGCTATTCTCGAACATTCGCGCGAGACGACCGGGTTGCCGTTTGTTTATCTGCTGAAGACGCTCATTCCTTTGTTTGCCTTTCTCATCGGCCTGCAGGGTATCGCGCAGGCGATCCGCGCCACGCTCGCTCTTGCTGAGTCGGCCGGACAGCCGCCGCGTTGAGCCATGGGCGAAGCGCTCGCTGTCGCGATGGTGGTTACCGTCTGTGCGGTGCTGCTCGTCGGCTACCCGGTCGCGCCCACGCTTGCCGGCATATCGGTTGGCTTCGCCGCCATCGGCGCAGCCGCCGGATTAATGGACTTGGGCCTTCTCGGCGCACTGCCGCCGCGCATTTTCGGCATCATGGGAAACGAGGTGCTGCTCGCGATCCCGCTCTTCATTTTCATGGGCGTCATGCTGGAGCGCTCGCGCATTGCCGAGGAGTTGTTGGAGAGCATGGGCCGCTTGTTCGGCGCCGTGCCCGGCGGCCTCGGCATCGCGGTCGTCCTCGTCGGCGTGCTGCTGGCGGCGGCAAAGGGTGTCGTCGGCGCCACGACGGTGACAATGGGATTGATCGTGCTGCCGACCATGCTCCGCCATGGCTACGACAAGGCCTTGGCGGCGGGTACGGTTGCGGCGACCGCGACGCTCGCGCAAATCTTCCCGCCGGCGACCGTGCTGATCCTGCTCGGCGATCAGCTCAGCAATTCCTATCGGGCCGCGCAATTGGCGCAGGGAGTTTTCGCGCCGCAGACCGTATCGGTTGCCGACTTGTTTGCCGGTGCCATCATACCCGGATTCGTCCTAGTTTTGCTGTATATTCTTTATTTGATCGCCGTCGCGATCTTCTTCCCCAAAAAGTCGCCGCGGATCGCGGCCGATCCCGCGGCGCCGCGCGGGTTCGATCTGGCGCGTCGGCTAGGAGCGGTCTTGATCGCGCCGCTTGCGCTCATTCTTGCCGTGCTGGGCTCGATCCTTGGCGGCGTGGCGACGCCGACCGAGGCGGCCTCCGTCGGTGCGGTCGGATCGATCCTGCTCGCCGCGCGCAAGGCCGGCGCCGCGGGCTTGCTCGTGCCGGTGATGGCACGCACGACGCAGATCACCAGCATGATCTTCTTCATCCTGATCGGCGCGACGCTGTTCAGCCTCGTGTTCCGCGGCCTCGGCGGCGACGCCCTTGTGGAACGCGTGCTGACCAATCTACCTGGCGGCGCCGGCGGCGCGACGCTCGCGGTCATGGCCGCATTGTTCGTGCTCGGCTTCGTGATGGACGCCTTCGAGATCATCTTCGTGGTGGTGCCGATCGTGGCTCCGGTTCTGCTTACAATGCCCGGCGTTGATCCGGTGTGGCTCGGCGTCATGATGGCGGTGAATTTGCAGACCTCCTACATGCACCCGCCGCTCGGCCCGACATTGTTTTATCTGCGCGGCGTCGCGCCGCCGGAGGTGACGACCCGGCACATTTATCTCGGCATCATTCCGTTCGTGCTGATCCAGCTCACCATGCTCGTGGCGCTGTGGTTCTTGCCGGGGCTGGCGACGTGGCTGCCGCACAGGCTTTATGGGTCGTGATTTTCACCGTCACAGCGGCGCGCAGCGACTTCCATTTTGATGTCTCTTGGGCCCGTAGTTGAATTGCCGACAGGATAGATCGATCCGTCACGCGGCCCCGACTGCGCGAGTAGTCTCGAATAGGAACCAGGCGCGTCGCTCCGCTTCGTCGATCCAATTCTCGAGCAAGCTCGCGGTGGCAACGTCGCCGTGCTCGTCGCAAAGGTCATGCGTCTCGCGCATGCTCGCCACAAGCTGCATGTTGTCGTCGCGCAGTTCGGCAAGCATATCCACGGGCGTCACAAAAACCGCGTCGTTATCCCGGATGCGTTGCAGACGTTCGATGTGGCCGATCGAACGCAACGTCGTCCCGCCGATTTTGCGAACACGCTCGGCGATATCGTCCGTGGTCGCGAAAATCTCGGTGCCCTGCTCGTCCTGAGCAATTGGCCCGCGATTTGTAAGATTCGGGCGGTTCGGTCGCTACGATAGTCGAGCCGCATTTGGCTCTATTTGCGGTCAGCAACGAACAACCGCAAGCTTCAGCGCAATCGATGGCGTCGCGCTGGCTATTTGCTGGATTCCGACGCGGCTATTGTGCTGTAGGCGATACCGTATCCGCCCGTCAGGTCCTGGCCGATCGGCGCCGCGTCGCGGAAGATGACCACGCCGAATAGGCCGATGGCCGCATAGAGGACCACGCCTAGCCAAAAACTCAAGGTCAGAGGATTTTCCACGGCGCCGCCCCTGCGTTATCGGTCTGAAGGTTCCGCAGTCGTCGCTTGGTTCCACACTGCAACTGCCTTGTCACTTCTTTTCCAGCAACAAGGTTCCTTCTTTGCGAATAAGCGGCTGCAAAGATTCCGCCAATTTCGCCAAAAGCCACGGCAGAAGCACCTCCAGACGCACATGGTCCTCGGCGACGTCGATTGAGCCGCTGGCCACCTGGCCGAGCGCACTGACCCGAAATTGCAAATGATCGTCCGTCCAGATTTCTTCTTGGACGCTGAACAAATGACCAAAGCTCGCCGCAACGCTACCGAGGCCGCTTTTCAGCCGGCGAAGCGCTTCCTCTTTGCCGAGGCGATGCGGAATGGACACAACCAGTGGCTTTGACATAAAGGCTCCGGAAAGGCTCTGCTTGTTGTTGATATGGGAAGCGGCGTGTCGGCGATCAAACCGGCTTGCCGGTGAGGGGAATCTCAAGGAGGGTGCATGACTGCAACGGAAATCTTCGATCTCGGCGGTAAGGTGGCGCTGGTCACCGGCGCCTCGAGCGGGCTCGGCGAACGCTTCGCCGAAGTGCTGGCGGCGAACGGCGCCGCAGTGGCGCTGGTGGCGCGGCGCGCGGATCGCCTCGACGCGTTGCGGGTGCGGATCGAGAAATCGGGCGGTCGCGCCCTCGCGGCCGAGGCCGATGTTCGCGACCGCGCGGCTATGCAGCGTGCGTTCGATGCCGCGGAAAAAGCCTTCGGCACGGTCACCATCCTGGTCAACAATG
This sequence comes from uncultured Alphaproteobacteria bacterium, assembly GCA_963733575.1. GTDB lineage: Bacteria > Pseudomonadota > Alphaproteobacteria > Rhizobiales > Xanthobacteraceae > BOG-931. Next base: position 61,465 of record CAVTDJ010000001.1, read on the forward strand.
CAGGCGTGGTGCATTCCGGCCGCGCCGTCGAGCTTGCTGAAGAGGATTGGCGACGGGTGCTGTCGACCAATCTCGATGCGGTGTTCTATTGGGCCCAGGACGCAGCGCGCCGCATGCTTGCGGCGGGTAAGGGCGGCGCCATCGTCAACATCGCCTCGGTGCTTGGCTTTAGCCCCGATAAGGGCGTCGCTGCTTACGCGGTGGCCAAGGCCGGCGTGGTGCAGCTCACCAAGGCGCTGGCGCTTGAGCTCGCCTTCAAGGGCATCCGCGTCAACGCGATCGCGCCCGGCTGGATCGTCACCGAGATCAATCGCGACTATCTCTCCGGACCAGGCGCCGCGATGAAGCGCCAGATTCCGATGGGCCGCTTCGGCGATCCCCGCGATCTCGACGGACCGCTGCTGCTGCTTGTTTCCGATGCCGGGCGTTACATGACCGGCGCGACCATCGTCGCCGATGGCGGACAGCTGGTGGCGCTGCATGTTTGATCGCGCACGATTGCGGCGCGTCGAACATCAAGCCTGTCGGCCGATTTGGGATCATGTGTCGGCAGGTACGTGGTTGGACGCAGCGCGCACAATTCGCGGATATTGCCAAGCGTCGCGCGCGCGACGGCCTCGTCGGGGCTGATGCCGTCGATGGTGCCGCTCAGCATGGTCAATTCAAGATACGACGTGTCGCCGGCGAGCATGATCTGCTCGTCGCCATCGCGCACGATGACCGAAATATGGCTCGGCGTGTGACCCGGTGTCGGCACTGCGATGACGTCGCCCGCTTCGCTTATCCGTGCGCTGCGCGCGAAGGGCCCGAAACGCGATGCCTGCCAGGCGATCGGCTCGGGGTCGAACCACTTCGGCCATCGCTTTGGCAGATAGCCCTGGATCGTTCCGCTGATACCGGCCGTACGCGCGATCTCGTCGCCGCTGACGATAATGCGGCTATAGGGAAAGTGTGCGAGGCCGCCGTCGTGGTCGATGTGCAGGTGCGTGAGCACTACTGTCTTGACATCGCGGGCGCCGATACCGAGGCTTCGCAATTGCGGTCCTATTTCCTGCTCGGCCTCGATGTCGAAGCGGACGCTCAATCGAAAGTAGGGGTGCCAGCGCGGTAGCGATTTCAGATGGGCGCCCGATCCGGTGTCGACGACAATCACGCCCTCGGGGTGCTCGATCGCCCAAGCGTAGACTGGCGTCCACTCCGCCCATTCTTGCGAGAGGATCGGCTGGAGCTGCCGCCATACGCCGTGGCCGCGGCCTTGGATTTGAGCTTGCTTGATCTGAACGCGACCGGTCTCGATGGCGTGAATACGCATGATGTACCTCTTTTATGAGTGCGAGATTCAGCGCCGGCCAATGTGGCCGAGATGCGTGTCGCTAAATCCCGTTGAATATTTGAGGCCGTAGCCCAGTGCACGGTCGAAGCCGATATGGGCGATCCAGATGAGCGAGCCGGCTATTGCGGCGGGCAGACCGCCGAAAAATCCGGTGACTGCGAGTGCGAGTGCCAACGCGTAGGTGTGCGCGAGATTGTATCCAACCGCGCCCGCGTGCGGCCCCGCGAGATAAGAAAGCATCGAAAGATCGGGCGCGAGGAACAGGAGCGCGAAGATCGGCCAGGAAAAACCGGCACGCGCGTAGAGCGCGAGCGCCGTGGCAAACGCGGCAAAGCCTTCGAGCCGCAGCAGCACGCGTATGCCGCCCGCCGCAAACCCGCCCTCGACGCGCGAAGGCGCGAATGCGGGGGCGGCAGGGGACTTCATCGGCGAAGCGGATGCCATCATGGGAGCCTCGTTGAGCCGTTGGTGCGGCGATGGCCTTGAAGTAGCCCTCCGCGTCGCTGAACGGAATTGCATATTATTCTACATCAGCTATACATTTTCGTATGACGAAACGCGCCCCGCCCTGGGACGAACTGCGCACTTTCGCCGAGGTCACGCGCGACGGAAGCCTTTCAGGCGCGGCGCGACGGCTCGGTCTCACCCAACCGACCGTCGGACGCCACATCGACGCGCTGGAAGGAGCACTGGGTTTGACGCTGTTCACGCGATCGCCTCGCGGCCTGACGCCCACGCCGGCGGCGCTGGCGCTTGGGCCGCACGTCGAAGCGATGGCGGCGGCCGCCGCGGCGCTGGGGCGCGCAGCCTCGGGCGAGGCCGCCGCCGACCGCGGCGTGGTGCGAGTGACCGCGAGCGAGGTCGTCGGCTGCGAAGTCCTGCCGCCGATCCTCGCTACGTTCCGTGCCGAGCATCCAGGCATTGCGATCGAGCTCGCCCTCACCAATCGCAACGAGGATTTGGCGCGCCGTGACGCCGACATTGCCGTGCGCATGGTGCGGCCAACTCAGAGCGGGCTCGTCGCGCGAAAGATCGGCGTCTCGCGCATCGGGCTTTATGCCCACCGCGATTACCTTGCGCGCTTTGGCGAGCCGCGCTCGCTCGCCGACATGCCGAGCCATTGCGTGATCGGCTTCGATCGCGACAACCGATCTTTTCGCGGCGCCGGAGATTTCGCGCAGCGTTTAAAGCGCGAGGATTTCGGTTTCCGCTGCGACAGCGATATCGCTCAGCTCGCGGCGTTGCGCGCCGGCGTCGGCATCGGCGGTTGCCAGGAGAATATCGCGCGGCGCACGCCCGAGCTTGTCGCCATCCTGCCAAACGCCATCCAGTACGCGCTGGAAGTCTGGCTCGTCATGCACGAGGATTTAAAGGCGACGCGCCGCCTGCGTCTTCTGTTTGACCACCTAGCCGCCGGCTTGGCGGCCTACGTCAAGGGCCGCTCGTAATTCAGGTCCTGCCTTAGCCGTCGGTGGCATCCGCTTGCGCAAGAGAGGGCGGTGTCGGCGCCATGCCGCGCGCGTACCAGACATCGTGAGCGATGGTGCCGACCGCCATGGCGACGACAAAGACGATCACCGGCGACGACCACGTTGCGAGATTCGCGATCGCCGGTCCCGGACAAAGTCCGACCAGGCCCCAGCCGATGCCGAACAGCGCCGCGCCCGCGATGAGAGGACGGTCGATGGCGGTTTGCGTCGGCCATTGGTTTTGCGCTTCGAACACCGGCGTGCCGCGTCGCACCAGCGCGTAGCCGATGCCGGTCACGGCGAGCGCGGCCGCCATCACCATGACGAGGCTCGGATCCCAATTGCCGCTCGGGATGGCGAAGATGTCGAGGAAGCCCAAAACCTTGTCCGGCCGGATCATGCCGGAGATGAACAATCCCCAACCGAAGACGAAACCACAGACGAGACTTGCCAGTGCGCGCATGGTTTCAGCCTCCGAAAACGTGGCGTGTGAAGGCGACGACGACAATCGCCGCAACCATAAACACCGCGGTCGCAGCGATCGAACGCGGCGACAGTCGTGCGATGCCGCAGATTCCGTGCCCTGACGTGCAACCATTGCTGAGCCGCGTGCCGAAGCCGACCAGAAGACCGGCGGCGACGACGGTGACGAGGCTCGTCGGCATCTGTGGAATGGGAATCGTGTAGCCGACAAGCGCGGCAGAGAGCGGTGCAGCGATCAGGCCGGCGATAAAGGCTGCGCGCCAGAAGCGATCGGTAGAGAGCGGATCGATCAGTCCGGCAAAAACGCCGGTCACGCCGGCGATGCGGCCATTGAGCAACATCAGAAGTACAGCGGAGAGACCGATCAGCGCGCCGCCGATAGCGGCAGAGATCGGTGTGAAATTCGCCATGACTTGCCTCGTAACTTGCCTCGTAGACCTTGGCTCTTGGAGAACTTGCCCGGCGATGTTTGTCGCCATCGCGCGATGCAATAAACAATAGGTGGTCGTAGTTATTGCCGCAATAACAGGGCTTTGCATCGTGCGCGAGCCCACAGAAGAACGTGTGCGCACACGGAGTTTCCGCGAGTATAATGTGCTGCCGCGCCGGGCCGATCTGGAAGATTTTTCCGGGGTATAAAATAAAGAGGAATCGCGCCGTGAAATTTTATGATTGCACCACCGCCCCAAGCCCGCGGCGGGTCCGCATCTTTCTCGCCGAGAAGGGCATCACGGTGCCGACCGTGCAGGTCGATTTGCGCAATAACGAGCAGCTCACGCCGGCATTTCGCTCCATCAATCCCGACGCGACGGTACCTTCTCTCGAACTCGATGACGGCACGCGCATCAACGATGCAATCGGCATCTGCGTCTACTTCGAGGCGATCCACCCGCGGCCGCCGCTCATGGGCGCGAGCGCCGAAGAAAAAGCGCTCGTTACTGCCTGGCAGCGCGAAGTGGAGCGGAACGGCTTTTACGGGGTGATGGAGGCCTTCCGCAATTCGGCCCCCGGCCTCAAGGGACGCGCGCTTCCCGGGCCGCACGACTACGAGCAGATCCCGGCGTTGGCCGAGCGCGGACGTTTGCGAGTGGCGCATTTTTTCGAGCAGATGGACGGGCGCCTCGCGCGAAGCGAATTTGTTGCCGGCCCACGCTACTCCGTCGCCGATATCACCGCCTTGATCACGGTCGATTTCGCCGGCCGCGCCAAATTGCCGGTTCCGGTAAAGTTCGAGCATTTACGGCGCTGGCATGCACAGGTCTCCGCCCGTCCCAGCGCCAAAGCTTGAGAGCCCGGAGGTGCCTTCGATGAGCGATATTCGCCAAGTTCTCGATTGGCTCGCGGGCGGCGCGGTGTCCGGAGCTGAGTCCCAAGACGTGCTGGCGGAATTATGCGAACGCATGGTCGCGTGCGGCATACCGCTGTGGCGGGTCGCGGTGTTCGTCACGACGCTGCATCCGGATGTCATGGGCCGCAGGTTCTTGTGGCAGGCCGAGTCCGGCGTGACGACATCGAATGCGTTGTACAGTCTGGTGGAAACCGAAGACTTTCGCACGAGCGCCGTGGTCGCGGTCTACAACACCGGCAAGATGATCCGCCGCCGCATTGCCGACAGCGATTGTCCCGACGATTTTCCCATCCTCCGCGAACTTCGCGCCGAGGGCGCGACGGACTACGCCGCCTTCCCGCTGGTGTTTACCGACGGCACCATTCACGTGGCGAGTTGGTCGACCCGGCAGCCGGGCGGTTTCACCGCGAAACAGTTTTCCGATCTCGTATCGGTCATCGCGCCGCTGGCGCGCGTTGCGGAAATCCGCGCGCTGCGGCGCACGGCCGGTAACCTGATCGACACCTATGTCGGGCATCAGACCGGCGAGCGGATTCTCTCCGGCAAGATCCGGCGCGGCTATGTCGAGGCGATTCGCGCCGCAGTCTGGCTGTCGGACATGCGCGGATTTACCACGCTGTCCGAGCAATTGCCGCCGCAGGCTTTGATCGATCGTTTGAATCTTTATTTCGGCTGCCAGGTTCCGGCCATCCTTGATCACGGCGGCGAGGTACTCAAGTTCATGGGCGATGGCTTGCTGGCGATTTTTCCAATCGCCAGCGATGCCGACGCCGACGAGGTTTGCCGACGGGCGCTTTCCTGTGCGCGGGAATTCCGGAAGCGTATCGCGGAATTGCCGCACAGCGAGAACGACGCCGCCATACGCTTCGGGCTCGCGCTGCACCTCGGTGAGGTGATGTACGGCAATATCGGCGGCGGCAACCGCCTCGATTTCACCTGCATCGGTCCGGCGGTGAATCTCGCCGCACGGCTGGAGAAGGTTGCCGCCAAGCTTGGCGAACCGATCGTCGCTTCCGCGGAATTTGCCGGTCATTTGGAGGATGACTTTCGGCGACTGGGTGAGCACTCGGTGGCCGGTTTTGCTGCGCCGCAAACAGTGTTCGGCTTGGCTAACTGACCCCAAGCCAAGCCGCGCGCGCCAGCCGCATTGCTCCGAGGGCGTCCGGCGCTTATGTGACTGCAATCCTCCCGCCCACTGGCAGAATCGAGACCGGGAGGGCAAACTGCCTCCCCACACGAGTGGAAGGCCACCCCCGATGGCGCTGCGCGACGTCAAGCTCGAAGATAAATACGATCTCAGCCACAGCCACGTCTTCGTCACTGGCTTTCAGGCGCTGGTGCGGCTCTGCCTCATGCAGAAGGCATTGGACCGCCGCAACTGCCTCAATACCGCGGGCTACGTCACCGGCTATCGCGGTTCGCCGCTCGGGGGCCTCGACAGCCAATTCCAGCGCGCGGCGCCGTTTCTGACCAAGAACGACATCCGCTTCCAGGGCGGCATCAATGAGGATCTTGCCGCCACGGCGGTGTGGGGCACGCAACAGGCGGAGCTGCGCGGCGAGGGCAAATACGATGGCGTGTTTGCCATGTGGTACGGCAAGGGTCCCGGCGTCGATCGCACCGGCGACGTATTCCGCCATGCCAATCTGGCCGGCACCGCGAACAAGGGTGGCGTGCTGGCGCTCATGGGCGACGACCACACCGCTGAATCGTCGACCACCGCGCACCAGTCCGAATATCACTTCATCGACGTGATGATTCCGATCCTGAACCCCGCCGGCGTGCAGGAGGTTCTCGATTACGGTCTCTACGGCTGGGCAATGTCGCGCTTCACCGGCGCCTGGGTCGCGCTGAAGACCATGCACGAGACGATCGAGTCGACGGCGGCGATCGACGCGAGCCTCGAGCGGATCAAGATCGTCACTCCGACCGATTTCCCGATGCCGGAAGGCGGCCTCAACATCCGCCTCAACGATCCCATCCTGGCGCAGGAAGCGCGGCTGCACGACTTCAAACGCGATGCCATGCTGGCCTTCCTGCGCGCCAACAAGATCAACCACATCATCACCTCGGGCGGCCGCGATCCGAAGATCGGCATCATTACGACCGGCAAGAGCTATCTCGATGTCCGACAGGCGTTCGACGAACTTGGCATCGACGAGGTCAAATGCAATCAGCTTGGCATCCGGTTGTACAAGGTTGGATGCCCCTGGCCGATCAGCCGGCGCGAGCTCGCGGAATTCGCCGATGGGCTCGATCTTATCATCGTCGTCGAGGAGAAGCGCTCGCTCATCGAGGTGCAGGTACGCGAAGAGCTGTACGGCACCGCCAACCAGCCGGTTTGCATCGGCAAGCGGGACGAGCGGGGCAACTGGCTGTTCCCGGTCAAGGGCGCGCTCGATCCCAACGAAGTCGCGATCTGCATCGGCGAGCGGCTGTTAAAGTATCATCGCAACGACGACATCGCGCAGCGCGTGACGCGCCTGAAGGAGTTCCAGCGCATCGCCGCCGAGACACGCGATATCGCCCAGCGCATTCCCTATTTCTGCTCGGGCTGTCCGCACAATTCCTCGACCGTCGTGCCCGAAGGCATGCGCGCCTATGCCGGCATCGGCTGCCATTTCATGGCGCAGTGGATGGACCGTTCGACGCTCGGCTATACGCAAATGGGCGGCGAGGGCGCGAACTGGGTCGGCGAGGCGCCGTTCTCCACCCGCAATCACGTTTTCCAGAATCTCGGCGACGGCACCTACAATCATTCCGGCTACATGGCGATCCGCGCCGCGATCGCATCCAACACCAACATTACCTACAAGATTTTGTTCAACGACGCCGTGGCCATGACCGGCGGCCAGGCCAATGACGGCGGCCTCACCGTGCCGCAGGTCGCCCGTCAGGTCGCCGCCGAAGGCGCTAAGCGCGTGGTCGTCGTGACCGACGAACCGGACAAATATCCGAGCGATACCGAGTGGCCGGCCGGCCTCACCATCCACCATCGGGACGATCTGATGGAGGTGCAGAAGGCGCTTGCCGCGGTTCCCGGCGTCACGGTCATGATCTACGACCAGACCTGCGCGGCGGAAAAGCGCCGCCGCCGCAAGCGCCACACCTATCCCGATCCCGACAAGCGCGTCATCATCAACGATCTCGTGTGCGAAGGCTGCGGCGACTGCGGCGTCAAGTCGAACTGCGTGTCGGTGCAGCCGCTCGAGACCGAGTGGGGCCGCAAACGCACGATAGACCAGTCGAGCTGCAACAAGGACTTTTCCTGCGTCAAAGGTTTCTGCCCCTCCTTCGTCACCGTGCACGGCGCCAAGCTGAAAAAGGGCAGGGGCGTCGCCGCCGATCACGATCTGCCGGTGCTGCCCGATCCAAAACGTCGGGCGATCGAGCGAACCTATAACATCATCGTCACCGGCGTCGGCGGCACCGGCATCGTCACCATCGGCGGCATTTTGGGCATGGCCGCGCATCTCGAAGGCCGCGGCGTTGGCGTTCTTGACATGGCCGGCCTCGCGCAGAAGGGCGGCGCGGTGTTCAGCTACATTCGTTTCGCCGAAAAGCCCGAGGACATCCACGCCATCCGCGTCGCGGCCGGGCGTGCCGATCTGGTGCTTGGCGGCGACATCGTGGTCGCCGGCACGCGCAAGGTGCTTGCTGCGGTCAAGCATGGCTCAACCGAGATGGTCGTCAACACCGCCGAGTTTCTGCCCGGTGAATTCACCCGCAATGCCGATTTTTCGCTGCCGACCGAGCGGCTGAAGCGGACCATCACCGCCGATGCCGGCCGCGACAAGACGCATTTCGTCGATGCTACGCTCCTGACGACCGCGCTGTTCGGGCAATCGCTCGGCACCAACATGTTCCTCGTCGGTTATGCCTATCAGCTCGGCGCGATCCCACTGTCGTCCGCCGCCATCGAGCGGGCGATCGAGCTCAACGGCGAAGCGGTCGAAATGAACAAGGCCGCCTTCCATTGGGGCCGTCGCGCCGCGGTCGACCGCGCGCAAGTCGAAGCGCTGGCGAAGCCGGCAGCCGCGAAGACCAGCGACGCGCAGCACCTCTCCGAATCCTTCGACGAGACGGTCGAGCGGCGCGTGAAATTCCTCACCGACTATCAGAATGAGGCGTACGCGGCGCGCTATTGGAGTTGGGTGGAAAAGGTGAAGGCAGCCGAAACCGCGCGCGCGCCGGGCAAGATCGGGCTCGCCGACGCGGTCGCGCGCTATCTGTTCAAGCTGATGGCCTACAAGGACGAATACGAGGTCGCGCGACTTTATAGCGACGGAGCGTTCCTCGATCAGGTCGCCGGCGCGTTCGAGGGCGACAATCTCCGCTTGGAGTTTCATCTTGCGCCGCCGCTGCTCGCGCGCCGCGACAAGACCACCGGGCTGCCGCGCAAAATGAGCTTCGGCCGGTGGCTGCTGCCGGCTTTTCGGCTATTGGCGAAGCTCAAGTTCCTGCGCGGCACACCGTTCGATCCGTTCGGCCGTTCGCACGAACGCCGCACCGAGCGCAAGCTGATCGAGGATTACGAAGCGATGCTCGACAATGTGCTCGCTTCACTGACGCCCGACAATCACCACCTCGCCGTCGGTCTTGCCGCGATTCCGGAAAAGATTCGCGGCTTTGGTCACGTCAAGCAGCGCCATCTCACTGCCGCCAAGGCGGACGAGGCGGTCTTGCTCGAGCAGTACCACACCGGCGCGCCGGCGCTGCTCAAAGCGGCGGAATAACGATCTAAATTGTTGGCGCCACCGAGACGTACCCGGCGGCGCCGTGGCGTTTGCGCGCATGCAAGTCCGTCCGCGATCGACTATGTTGAGTCAATGAACGACGTACCGGCGATGACGAGCGCCACCGGCGAGCCAGCCAATGAGGCGGCCGCTGCGCCTGACGTGCGCGCGCCCGACAGTCCGACGATTGCCGTCGAGGCTCCGATTGTGCCAATCGAGCCGCCCTTGGTCGTCGAAGCGCCCGCTGCGGCGCAGGAAACGCCAGCGGCGCGGGTTTCCGCTCAGCCCAGCGCCCAGCCCGCGGCCGAGGCAAGCACATCGAGTGAGGCGACGCTCACATCCGGTATCGGCATACTCCTCGTCAATCTCGGCACGCCCGACGCCGCCGAACCGAAGGCGATCCGCCGCTATCTGAAGGAGTTTCTCACCGATCCGCGGGTGATCGAGAAAAACTCGCTGTTCTGGAAATTCGTGCTCAACGGCATTATCCTGCCGCTGCGCTCGCGGCGCAAAGCGCGCGACTACCAGAAAATATGGAACCACGAGAACAACGAGTCGCCGCTTAAAACCATCACGCGCTCACAGGCGGAAAAGCTCGCCGGAATTCTCGAGCCGCTCGGCAAGCATGTCATCGTCGATTGGGCGATGCGCTACGCCAATCCGTCGATCGCCTCGCGTCTCGAAGCGCTGGCCGCCCGGGGCTGCGACCGTATCCTGGTCATGCCGCTCTATCCGCAATATGCGGCGCCGACGACAGCGACGGTGGGCGACGAGGTGTTTCGCTTTCTGATGAAGCAGCGCCGGCAGCCGGCGCTGCGCATTATGCCTGCTTATTACGACGACCCCTATTACATCGAGGTGCTCGCCTCCTCGCTCAAAGCCGAGTTGAAGGGGCTGCCGTTCCAGCCCGACGTCATCGTCGCCTCCTATCACGGCATGCCGCAGGACTACGTGCGCAAGGGCGATCCCTATGAGAGCCAATGCGTAAGGACGACGCAGCTCCTGCGCGAGCAGCTCAAGCTCGACGAAAGCAAGCTGGCGTTGACGTACCAGTCCCGCTTCGGTCGCGCCCGCTGGCTGCAGCCCTATACGATCAAGACGGTGAAAGCGCTCGCCAAGAAAGGCGTGAAGAATCTGGTGGTCATCACGCCCGGCTTCTCGGCCGATTGCCTCGAAACGCTGGAGGAGATCGCGGTCGAGAACGCCCGCGTCTTCAAGCGTTACGGCGGCGAGAATTTTGCCGCCATACCCTGCCTCAACGACAGCCAGGCGGGCATGCTGATGATCTGGCAGCTCGCCATGCGCGAGCTCAAGGGCTGGGTTTAATCGCTCTCGCTGCTCCGGCCGGACCAGTCGCAGCCGCCTAAATCAACCTCTCGTTAACCATATCCGTTCTAACTCCGTTAACCATCGGGGCCCAGCTCGGCGGCCCGTGCCGGTCAATCGCGCGTGGCCGCACGGGAAGAAGACCGCGCGCCGGCTTAGCTCCTTGACGGTGGTTTGCTTTGGCAGCTTCCGAGGTGACGCGGACGTTAGCGGCGGTGCGCGCTTTGGGTGCGAAGAGGTCGCCCTTGAGGCGCCGCAGCCGCGCGCCGAACGTCACCGGCTTCGCTCTCGCGGCGGCCATTGCGGCGGCGCCGCTGCCGAGCCCGGCGCAGACCCCGATGCCAAATTCCGCGATTGCCGGAAACGATCTTCTGCAACCATCGCCGCTGCAAGGCGACCAGATTAAGCCGCCGCGCTTTCGCCGGTCCGGGCAGGCGGCGCCCCCCACCGCGGACAAATCGCCGCCGCCCGGCAGATTTACCGCGCCCAGCCGGATCGGCGCGACGCCGATTTACGGCAGTCCCAACGGTTTCGGCGCCGGCAACACCGGCTTTGATTCACTCAACACGCCGCGCGGCAAAAAGAAGAAGGCGGCGCAAACTCCTCCGCAACCACCTGCTCCCGGCGCCATCGTCCCGCAGCCACCCGATACGACCTTTGCACCGGTCCCGACGTTCAATCCCGCCGCGCCGCCAAGGCCGCCGGCCCTGACAAGGCCGCCCCCGCCCGAGATCTACCCGCAAAGAGCCGCAACGCGGACTGGCGCGACCCTGCCGCCGCCGGCAGATGAGCTGCCGGTGAGCAATCCGCCCCACGAAGTGCATCCCTTGACGGCCGCGAACCGGCCGGGCGCGGTCGTGGCAATTCCGCCGCCGCACTATTTTGACTACGCGCAGACGCCGCCGCCGACGCTGCAGCAACCCAATACGTTTACGCTGGGCACGCTCCCGTACCGCCCGCTGCCAATAGCGGCGAGCGATCCGTACGCGGCGCTCGGCATTCGCGCGGGCTCGTTCTTGCTGCTGCCGTCGCTCGATCTGTCGGGCGCCTACAGCACCAATCCCGAACGCGTACCGGGCGGCCCGCCCTCCGCCTATGCCGTTGCCGCGCCGGCGCTGCAAGTCCGCTCCGATTGGGAGCAGCACTCGCTCACTGCCGACATCGCCGGTTCCTATACCCAGTACGCCGCGGACCTGATCCCCTCGCTCAATGTTCCTTTTCTTAATTCCAAGATCGACGGCCGCATCGACGTGACGCGCGACACCCAGCTCAATATCGAGGGCCGTTTCCTGGTCGCCACCGACAATCCCGGCAGCCCGAATCTGCAGGCGCAAGCCGTGAACCTGCCGCTCAATTACGACATCGGCGATACGCTGGGCGTGACGCAACAGTTCAACCGGCTTTCGGTATCGTTCAAGGGCACCTTCGATCGGGCGATATATAATCCCTCCCTGCTCAGCAACGGAACGAGCTCCAGCAATTCCGACCGCAACTTCGACCAATATGCCGGCATCGCCCGCATCGGCTATGAAATCGATCCCGGCATGAAGCCGTTCGTCGAAGTGCAGACCGATCAGCGCATTCACGACGAGCAGTTCGACATCAACGACCTAGAGCGCTCCTCGGTCGGCATCACCGCGAAAGCCGGCACCGCCGTCGACCTGTTCGGCTCGCTCACCGGCGAGATGGCCGTCGGTTATGTCGACCGCCACTACCAGGACCCGACGCTGCCGAATGTCACCGGCGTGATCGCCGCCGGCACGCTGATCTGGATGCCGACCGGATTGACGACCGCCAAGCTCACCGCAAGCTCGCAGGTTTACGAAACCGTGCTGGCGGGTGCTTCGGGTGAGCTTAGCCGCGACATCGGTATCGAGGTCGATCACGCATTCCGGACCTGGCTGATCGGCGTACTGAAAGGCGGCTACGGCAACGACGACTATGTCGGCATACCGCTCTTGGACAATCGCTGGTACGCGTCGGTCGGGATCATCTACAAGCTTACCCGCGAGTTCCAGGTGCGGGCGGAACTGCGGAAAGACTGGCAGATCGCCACCGAGACCGGCTTTTCCTACAACGCGACGTCGGCTCTCCTCGGTCTGCGCCTGCAGCGCTGAGGCTGTTGCAGCGGGATTTCACTCAGTCGGTTCGGCATCAAGCCGTGCGATCCAGCCTTCGAGGCCGGGCTTGGCCGCCGGATAGCGCGCGAGCACCAGCGGATCGTGCCCCGGCACGACATGTCGCGGCGACGCCGCGAGTTTCTTCAGCGTCTCATAGCCTTCGGCTACCTCGGCGACGTTGTAGGTGATCGGAAAAACCCGGCCGCTGTCGATGTGGGCGTAGAGGTGCGTGGCGTCGCTCGCCAGCACCACATGGCCGCGCCGGGTCTTGACCCGCACGCATTGCAGGCCCTTCGAGTGGCCGCCGAGGAGATGCACGGTCACGCCCGGCGCGATCTCGTCCTCGCCGTCATGGAAAGCGGCGCGGCCGGCGAACACCTTGCGCACCATGGCGACCACATCGTCGGCCTCGAACGGCAGGCGCAGCGCCGCGTGGCACATGCAGCGGCCGGTCGCATAGGCCATCTCGCGGTCCTGCAGGTGATAACGCGCCTGCGGAAACAGCTCGTGATTGCCGCAATGGTCGTAGTGAAGGTGAGTGACAATCACGTTCGCAACCGCCTCCGGCGCGACGCCGAGCGCGGCGAGGCCGTCGCGCACCGGCTTGACGATTTCGCGCTGGCGGCGGGCGCCCATCGCCTCGTCGAATCCGGTATCGACAATGATCGCGCCGGACGGCCCGACGATCGCCCAGACGAAGAAATCGAGCGGCTGCAGCACGTCGTGCGGATCGCCGCCGATGAAGTTCTCCGGCGACCGCCGGGCATGATAGCCGTAGCGGATGGCGTAAACCTCGTGCACGTCGTCGGTCATCGCCAAGTCTAACTAGCTCTAACCAGCCCTAACCGGCCCTACCCGCCATTGAGGTCGCCGAGGATTTTCTTGATCTCGGCGCGAAAGTCCGGCGCGATGTCGTCGCGAGCGAGCGCGTAGGAGACGTTGGCGGCGAGAAAGCCGATTTTCGAGCCGCAGTCGAAGCTGCGGCCTTCGAATTTCAAGCCGTAGAACGGTTGCGTCCGCGCAAGCGCGATCATGGCGTCGGTGAGCTGGATCTCGCCGCCGGTGCCGCGGTCCTGTTTCTCCAAGAGATCGAGAATCTCGGGCTGCAGGATGTAGCGGCCGGTGAGGATCAGGTTGGACGGCGCCTTCTCGCGCGAGGGCTTCTCGACCATGCTGGTGATCGAGAACACTTTGCCTTTTTTCTCGCCGACGCCGACGACGCCATATTGGTCGACGCGCTCGTGCGGCACTTCCTCCACGGCGACGATATTCGCCCGCTCGCCGATCTCGCGCGCGGCATCGATCATTTGCGCGAGGCAGCCGCGTTCGTGCTGCACCAGCACGTCCGGCAAAAGCAGCGCGAACGGCTCGCGGCCGATGAGCTCGCGCGCGCACCACACCGCATGGCCGAGCCCGAGTGGCTCCTGCTGGCGCGTAAAGCTCGTCGATCCGGGCGCCGGCAGGTCTTTTCGCAGCACATCGAGCGCGTGCAGCTTCTGCCGCTCCAACAGCGTCATTTCCAGCTCGAACTGGCGGTCGAAATGATCCTCGATGACGCCCTTGTTGCGTCCGGTGACGAAGATGAAATGCTCGATACCGGCCTGGCGGGCCTCGTCCACGACATGCTGGATCAGCGGCCGGTCGACCACCGGCAGCATCTCCTTCGGCATGGCCTTGGTCGCCGGCAGAAACCGGGTGCCAAGCCCGGCCACGGGAAAGACAGCTTTGCGGATCGATGTCATGCTTTACCGTTGAGACGAGGAGAGAGGGAGGAGCGCTGCTGGACGCGTTGTTGCCTAAATTATTGCGCAACCAGGGTCAGCACAATCAAAGTTCGCTTGACCCATTACGCTCCCCCGATTGCCGCTCGATAAACGCGATACCGGAATGCCACAAGCGGTCGCTTTTCGGACGCGGGAAACAGACCGGAACTCAAACGTGCGATAACATAGCGCAATCGAGATCGTCCCTCATGAGAATTCCCGCGCCGATCCTTCGCCTTGCCGCGGCATCGCTCCTTGCCGCCGGCCTGGCTGACGTCGCGTTGGCGCAAGAATTGGCACAGGACAAGCCGGATAACTGGCTGACACGGATGTTTCAACCGCCGGCGGCCCCGTCGGTTCCGCCGCCGCCGGGCGGAACGCGCGAGTGGAGCGGACAGTCCGGCGCATCGGGCAACCCGCTGATGAGCGCCGATGCGATCCGCGCCGCCGCCGCCGAGTTCGGCAATTGCCTCGCCGGTTTGTGGCCGCAGGCCGAGCGGCGGGGCGTTAGCCGCGCCACCTTCGAGCGCTATACCGCCGGGCTGACGCCTGATCTGAGCATCATGGATCTGCTCGATGCCCAGCCCGAATTCAACAAGTCGCCCTGGGACTATCTCGACGCGCTGGTCAACGACGAGCGCATCGCCCGCGGACGCGAGCTGCTGGCGCAGTACGCAACGACCTTCGAGGCCGTCGAGCATCGTTACGGCGTCAACCGCACTATCGTCGCCGCGATCTGGGGCGTCGAATCGAATTACGGCACCAAGGGCGGCGACCGCTCCGTCCTGCGCTCGACGGCGACGCTCGCCTGTGTCGGCCGCCGCCGCGATTATTTCCGCGAGGAGTTCCTGTCGGCGCTTGATATCCTGCAGCGCGGGGACGTCAAACCCGACCGCCTGATCGGCTCCTGGGCCGGCGCCTTCGGGCCGACCCAGTTCATGCCGACCACGTTCAAGCGCTTCGCGGTCGATTTCGACGGCGACGGCCGCCACGATGTGGTCAATTCCGTTGCCGATGTCATGGCCTCGACGGCGAACAATCTGAAAACCGACGGCTGGCTCAGCGGCGAGGGCTGGGGCTACGAGGTCGTGCTGCCGGCGAATTTCAATTACCTCCTGGCCGATCGCTCCCGGCAGATGACGATCGGCCAATGGCAGGCGCTCGGGGTCGTGCGCGCGGGGCAACAATCGTTCCCGCGCGCGTCCGATCGGGCGCATTTGCTGCTGCCGGCCGGCGCGCGCGGCCCCGCTTTCCTGATGCTGCAGAATTTCCGCGTCATCATGAAATACAATCCGGCCGAAGCTTACGCGCTTGCCATCGGCCACCTCGCCGACCGCCTGCATGGCGGCGGTCCGTTCATTGCGCCCTGGCCGCGCGACGAGCGCGCGCTGTCGATGGCCGAGCGTTTCGAGATGCAGCAGCTTCTGGCGCGGCGCGGCTTCGACATCGGCGAGCCCGATGGGCTCCTCGGCCCGCGCACCCGCATCGCCGTCCGCAACTTCCAGGTCGCGACCGGGCAAATCCCGGACGGATTCGCGTCGAGCCTCGTGCTCGATCGGCTGCGGCAGCCGTAGCTCCATTTTTCCCTCGTTTGGCTACCACAGAGAAAAATCGTGCGGTGAAAACCGGCGTGCCGTTTTCGTCGGAGCATCCGCCGTTGCCGGCGTTTCCCAGACAATCCGATCGAACGCCCGGTTCTTGATTTCGCCGGGAACCCGGTTGAGGCTGCGCTTGAGGCAGGCGAGCGCGTCGCCGCTGCACGTTTTCGCCCTGCGGCACGGCTTATAGCGGCACGCGATCCAGAATTTGAAGATGTTGCAATATTCGCGCTGCGCCGCTTTGGCGGCGGCATCGAACCGCGCCTGCCATTCCTCCGGCGTCAACTTCTTGGCCGTCTCTTTGCTCATCGCGACATCCTCTCTCATCCGCCCCGACGAAGCGCAGTGAAGTGGGGGAGGGGGACCGCCCCGGAAGGGGCGGTGGGGGGTATGCAGCAAAGAGGCGAGCCTCACCGCAGACGCCCCCACCATCGCGCTAAACGCCATAGCCGACGCTTTGCGCCGGCGTTCTTTACGTAAAGTACGGCGGCCGCAGGCCGCCTTTGCCCCCTCCTCCGCTCCGTTTCACTTCGCGGGGGCGGATAACGACGCAATCGTTGCTGCCTTCCGCGAACGATTGAAGAAGGTGGCGGGGTTCAGCTTTGTCCCGGAACCACTTCCTATGAAAAACAGCAACAACGCCGTGGTGTGGCGGCCTGATTTGGACGAAGATTTTCAGTCGAATCTGGGCAATCCCTACATTTATTTTCGCAACGACGGGGCGTGTACTCATAAATGCGGAGCCGATGTCTTCTTTCGGGGGTTAAACTGGGGGGTAAACTGCACATGATGCGGACTATGCGGAATGTCCGCCAATGACACTTGAAGGCTGAAGGAAGCCGCGCGAGCGACTTCCCCTGTCTTGCTCAGCGTACCTTGCGCTTGCCGAAGGTAGGCTGCACTTCCGGAATAGGCGGCATCTGCCAGGTGCCAATGACGGGCATGCTCGTGTCGCGGTTGATGACCACCTCGATGAGGGTCGGAATGTCAGAGCGGATCGCTTCGCGATAGGCGTCGCCGAATTGGTCGGGGTGTTCGACGCGGATGCCGCGCCCGCCCATGGCTTCGGCCATCTTGGCAAAATCCGGATTCCACAGCTCGCCTGTGCTTTCCTTGACGAAGCTCGTGCCGATTTCACGCCCATCGTGATAGACGCGCTGCAGGTCGCGGATGGTGCCGATGGCGTAATTGTTCTGCAGCACCCACACAGCGGGGAGATTGTATTCGACGGAGGTTGCGATGGCATGCGGCATCATCATGAAGCTGCCGTCGCCGCACAGCGTCACGCAGGGCGAATTGGGCCGGGCAAGCCTCGCGCCTAAGACCCCGGCCACACCGAAGCCCATCGGGGCAAAGCCACCGGCCGTCAAGTGCGTGCCGGGAGTCCGCGGTTTCCAGTATTGTTCCGACCAGACTTGGCAGTTGCCGACGTCGTCGACCATCACCGTGTCGGGCGGGGAGATCTTGTTCATCTCCGCCATGATCCGGCGCGGCTCTATGGGCACTTCATTCGAGCGTTCGAAGGGCTCGCAGAAATTGCGCCAGTCCATACGCCAGCCTTCGATTTCCTTGTGCCAGGGGCTGCCATATCCAAGACGGTTGCCCTTGGCGCGGGCGATCTTCAATGCCTGGGCGAGGAAGGTCTTGGCATCGCCGACCATGCCGATCTCGACCGGATAGTTGCGCCCAATTTCGTCCGGGTCGATGTCGACCTGGATGAGGCGTGTCGGCGGGATGTTGTAGACATAGCCCGGAATCCACGAGCCGGTATGGAGGTCGTTGAAGCGGGCGCCGATAGCGAGGATCACATCGGCGTTGCGGGCGGCTTCGGTGGCCGGATACTCGCCCCAGACACCAGCGACGCCGAGATTGAGCCGGTGATCGGAGGGAAGCACGCTTTTGCCCATGAAGGACGTATAGACAGGAATGTCGAGTTGTTCGGCGAGCGCCTTTAATTCCTCATAGGCGCGGCCGACGCGCACGCCGCCGCCGGCGAGAATCAACGGCCGCTGGGCGTTGGTGAGAAGGTTGAGCGCCTTCTCGACGGTCTCGTCGGCAACCGTGGTGCGCCAGTTGAGCGGGTGCACGTTCGGGTCGGGGGTCGAGACCGGCGCGGTTCTCATGTAGAGGTCGTAGGGCATATCGAAGTGCACGGGTCCCGGCCTGCCGCTGCGCATCATCGAGAAGGCGTCGGGCAGCGCTTTGACCAGATCCTCAACCTTGCGAATGCGCCAGGATTTCTTGACGATGGGCGTGAACATCGAGGACATGTCGCCGTGATAACGGTAGTCGTCCTGCAGCGCGCCGGTGTTGAACTGGGTCGTCGGCACCTGCCCGGTGATGAGGAAGAACGCTGAGCAGTCATAGAAGGCGTTGGCCACCGAGATCATCATGTTCATGGGGCCCGGACCGGTGGAGGTGTAGACGGCGAGCGGCTGCCCGGTGAGGCGGTAGTAGACGTCGGCCATGAAACCGGCTGCCTGCTCGATGCGGGGCGAGATATGGCGGATGCGGTCGGTCTTCTTGTAGAACCCGTCGAGTAGGCCGATGGCGCCATGCCCGGCATAGCCGAGGATGTATGGGACTTTCTCCTTGAACAGATACTCGGCGATGATGTCGGTGCCGCGCATCTCGTTGGAACCGGCGGGGAAGGTTGAACCTCGTGCCTGCGACCCATGGGGCGTGTAACCAGACGATGGTGTGCCGCGCATCTCGCTGGAACCGGCGGGGTAGGTTGAACCTCGTGCCTGCGACCCATAGGGCGTGTAACCAGACGATGTGGATTGGGATCCGTAGCCTTCATACGATCTGGGCCGGTCCTGCATGGTTAGTCCTCCTGTTGTCCCCTTCGGGTCGATCGGGTTGATTCAGTGAGCCGTGGTCGGGAATGGGCGCGCATCGCAGCTCTTGCTCGACTATGGCGCCGCTCCCGAGCGGCAACCCAGCGCCGCCCCCCGTCGCGACTGCCAGAGATCACGCCGTTCGTTCGCCGTGATTAAAGTTTCAAATAGTTAACTGCGCGAGCCCGCAGCTCATTGATGCAGATCAACCGAACAGGAATTCGCTGTGTGTCCATGAGGGCCGGTCTGTCCCCAGTCGCGGGCCTGTCGCGATCCTAATTCGACTTCCGGCGTTGGCCCGATGCCGACCTGTTCGGATCGAAATCGAATATCTGCTTTTGAGAGAGAGGAGCGGACATAGAGTGCGGGATGCGCAGACCTCGGCTTCCAACTCATTTGAGACATCGGCCAGCCATGTTTGGGCCTGGTTCGGATCGCTCAACTGCTC
Source organism: uncultured Alphaproteobacteria bacterium (assembly GCA_963733575.1). Lineage (GTDB taxonomy): Bacteria > Pseudomonadota > Alphaproteobacteria > Rhizobiales > Xanthobacteraceae > BOG-931. The sequence continues at coordinate 80,929 of CAVTDJ010000001.1, forward strand.
TCTCCTCGAAATAGTCATGTTTGTTGGCGACAGTCTCGCGTCGGATTCGCGCTCGACTTCGGGCAGCGTCGTGGGGATCGGGATCCTCGATCAGTTTGGTCGAGGATGGGGGATATTGGACGAAGCTCCAGACCACGTTTAGTATCGTTTTGGGCACCCGTGCCTGACGGGTGGGGGAAAAATGAAACCTTTGCAGGTCGCCTCGGCTATCGGTGCAATTGCAATTCCCGCGATTTGTCTGGCTATTGTCGGAAAGACGCTGAGCGCCGCCCCGCCGAATGCGGCGGCCGAGGCGGAAGCGAGTGCGGAAGTCAGTGCGGAAGTCAGTGCGGAAGTCAGTGCGGAAGTCAGTGCCGAAGTCAGTGCGGAGTTGCCGGGCTCTTTCCCGCTCGCCGCCATACCTGCTGCACTTTCTCAGCGTGAACCGTCGCTCGTCCGTGAAGAGCAACCTGCCGCCGACGATAAATCGGAAAATGAACAAACAAAGTCAGACGAGGATTACTTCTTGCTGCGGGATCACACCGCTTATCCAGCGCCGCCAAAGCGCGATCTCTCGTATCTCGCTTATTACGTTTATGCTGAGCTTCCACCCGACGAGAGACCGGCGGATATTGTTTTGGATACAGTAAAGAATATCCCGGTTGGAACGCCTCTCGAGGAGATCAAGCGTGCGTCTGACGCTTTCGGTCTGGATTTTAGCTTTATGCGAACGGTCGCCAAGATCGAATCCGATTTCGATCCCAAGCAGCGCACCGGTTCGTATATTGGTCTATTCCAGCTCAACAATTATGAATTCGTAAAATATGGATCTGGAGACATTACCAGTCCCCGCGACAATGCTATTGCGGCGGCCTACAAATTTCTCGTTGAGGCCACGCTCTTTGAATGGGATACGCACAAGAAACCGACATTCAGCGATCTCTACTTGATTCATCAACAAGGATGGCAGGGAGCCGCGGAACACGTTAGCGAGCCGGAGCGGATTGCCTGGAAATCAATGTGCGCCACCGATGAAGGTAGAGAAAAAGGTGAAAAATGGTGCAAGCGAGCTATTTGGGGGAATACGCTTCCGGCCATCAAACATATTTGGAAATCAGTCGATCATCTGACCTCAGGCGCATTCGTGAATATGTGGCGACAGCGGGTTGATACCCTCTATTCACGCTATTCCGAGGCGATTGTTGGAGAAATGAAACATTGATATCCCACGAACCTGCTTGAAATTGAGCTGCTGAAGGCCCCGCAGATAACGCGTCCCAATCCTTTGCGCGAAAGCTCCCGATTTCAAATATCGCGAGGCTTACTGTTGCACCGGAGGTTCGGCGATGTGGCAAACCGGCAATGTTCCTGACTTCCCTTTCAAGAACAACACGCCCGATCCGCTGCTGTCGGGCAAGGAATTGCCGACATTCAAATTCGCCCTAGAGCAGTCCCGCGGCAAAGTCGATGGCGGCAGCTTCGGCAAGGAAGCGACCGTCGAGGAATTGCCGATCTCCAAGGGTATCGCCGGCGTTTCGATGCGGCTCGAACCGGGCGTGACGCGCGAACTGCACTGGCATGCCACCGCGGCCGAATGGGCTTTTGTGCTGCAAGGGCGCGTACGGACGACGCTGGTGGATCCGTTCGGCGGCTCGGAAATCAACGACTTCGATCCCGGCAACGTCTGGTACTTTCCGCGCGGCCATCCCCACTCGCTCTCCTGCCTGGGCGACACGCCGTGCCACTTCATCCTGATTTTCGATAACGGCTACTTTTCCGAGTTTGGCACCTTCAGCATCACCGATTGGCTGGGCCACGCGTCGAAACCGGTGCTGGCAAAAAACTTCGGCCTGCCCGAGGCGACGTTCGAGGGATTCCCCGGAGAAGAAGCCTATTTCGTCCACGGCCCGGTCCCGCCGGAGGCGGCTATTCCGGTTCAGGGTGCACTGAACTTGCCGCCGCAGACGCACAAGTACCGGCTGCTCGCGCAGGAGCCTCACTCAGTCCACAAATTCGGCCGCGAATGGCGTGTCGGCGCCAACCGCTTTCCGATTTCGCAGACCATGACCGGCGTCATCCTCGACCTCGATCGCGGGGGCCTGCGCGAACTGCACTGGCATCCGAACGCGGACGAATGGCAATACGTCATCGACGGCCGATTCAACGTCACATTGTTCGGCTCGCACGGCCGCTACCGGATCGAGACTCTGGATAAAGGCGACGTGGCCTATATCCCGCAGGGTTACGGCCACTCCATCGAAAATATCGGCCGCACGCCCGGCCGCTTGTTGATCGGCCTGAACACGGGCGAGTATCAGGCGATCGACCTTTCCCAATGGGTTGCCGGCATTCCGCCGTATCTGCTCGCCGACCACTTCGGCAAACCCAAAGAGGTTTTTGAGAGGTTTCCAAAAGGGCGAGCCTTCATCGCTCCGCCGGACGGGACCGGACAACGCGAGATCAAGTAAGACGCCGGACCGCCCGGCATCGCTGTGCTCGACGGGCCGACGCTTCAGCTCAAGGCGGCGGGGCCGACATGGGACGATGTGGTGCGCGAAAATGAAGAATCGGTCCGTTAACGGCGCTAACTTTGGAACCATGATAGTGTTTCAGTTTGAAATTTGACGATCTTGACCCAGGACACGCCTCGGTCAAACATGGCGTCATGGCGTCGATCCGTCGCAAGATAAACCTAATTATAGCGCTGGTGCTGGTCGCTTTGGGTTGTGGGGGGCTTGTTTACTTTTACTTCATTGCGGCCAGCCGAAACGGGTGGATGGCTATAGCGGCAGGCATCGTGGGCTTTGCCGGACTATATTGGCTATGGGACGAGCACATCAACGCGGGCCCGAGACGGGAGAATTGAAAAACGCTGCCCCGAGGCCGCAAAGGCGATTGCGCCGATCGTACTTTGGCTATTGAGCTTTGTAATTTCAAACTGAGACACCACCGGAACGATCCTCAAGTTGACATTTTTTGGTTAGTATGTGCGTGGCTTGGCCCGTACGGCGGGCCGGCCCATATATGTATGACAGGGCATCGCGAAACTCACCGGGCGCGTTGATGACGACACCTAACCGGCGGCTTGCAATCGCGCTTTCGATCGTGGCGGCGGGCTTTGCGCTTGCCGGCCCGGCCGGCGCGCAGTTCGCCGGCGGCCGCGCGGCGTTCGATCAGCGCCCGGGCCTCGAGCCCGTGCAGTTTCACGATTTTTTCCGCAATCCGTTTTGGGGCGACCGTGGCGGGCCGTCCTATCCGAATAATTCCTACGATCCGTACAATCCGTTTAACCAACGGCCGCAGGTCTACGAATCCATCAAGCCGCCGGCGCCGCGCAAGGTGGAGACGCCGCCGGCCGAGACCGTCGTGGTCATCGGCGATTCGCTTGCCGATTGGCTCGGCTACGGCCTCGAGCAAGCGTTCGCCGAAACGCCGGAAATCGGCATCGTGCGCAAGATCAAGCCGTATGCGGGTCTGGTGCGCTACGAAGCTCGCCCCGACGCGCCGGAATGGTCGCAAGCCGTCAAGGACCTGCTGGCGACGGATAAGCCGAACGCCATCGTCGTGATGCTCGGCGTCAACGACCGCCTGCCGTTGCGCGACCGCGCGCCGCCGCCAAAAGCAGCCGCTACATCGCCGCAAGGGCAGGGCGCGACCGCCCCCGCGCAACCCTCCGCCGACACCGCGCAGCAACCCGAGAGCGAGCAGCCTGCGGCTGCCGCGACCGAAGCGCAACGCCGGCCGCCGGGCGGCAACTACGAATTTCACACCGACAAGTGGGCTGAGCTTTATGCAAAGCGCATCGACGAAATGATCGCGGCGCTCAAAGGCAAGGGCGTGCCGATCGTGTGGGTTGGACTGCCGGCGATGCGCGGCACCAAGTCGACAAGCGACATGAGCTATCTCGACGAGCTCTATCGCGGGCGCGCCGAGAAAGCCGGCATCACTTATGTCGACATCTGGGACGGCTTCGTCGACGACCAGGGCCGCTACGCGGTGCAGGGGCCGGATTTCGAGGGCCAGACGCGGCGGCTGCGCACCTATGACGGCGTGCATTTCACCAAGGCCGGCGCGGAGAAGCTCGCGCATTATGTCGAGCACGAGTTGCGCCGGGTGCTGACCAGTCACGTCTTGCCGGTCGCCTTGCCCGGCCCGGAGGAGCAGTCACCGGCGAAGGGAAATGCCGTCGGGGCGCACCCGGCCATAGGCCCGGTGGTGCCGCTCAGTGCGATCGGCGGCGGCGAGGGCGGCGACCTTTTGGGCGCGGCTAGCCATCCCTCGCCGCGGGAAACCGATCCGGTCGCGACGCGCGTACTCAGCCGCGGCGACGCCATCGCCGCGCCGCCCGGGCGCGCCGATGATTTTTCCTGGCCGCGCGCCGACGCCAAGTCAGATGGCACGGCAGATCGCGCACCCGCGCCGGCGGCGCCCGCGGCTTCAGCGCCGTCAAAGGGCGCGGCTATCAAGAACGACACGAACAAAAACGATCCAAACAAGAGCGACGCCGGCAAAGCCGAAACGAGCAAGACTGACACGAAGAAATCGAGCGATGTGAGGCCGCTGCCGGCGCCGCCTGCCGCGCCCGCTGTAGCGCCGGCGAAGCCCCGCCATTCGCGCGACGAACTCGACGGCGCGCCGCCACGGCCGCCGTTACCGGTCGGGCGGTGAGAGCGGTGACACTTATTCCGTCACGCTGAGGTGGCCGCCAACGGGTCCGGCCCGAAGTGGCCGGCCCGATGACAGGCTCCGCGGCCCCCGAAGGGCGGCGGCCCGGGCGGCTCGGCCGTAAATCCTTCGAGGCTCGCTTTCGCTCGCAGCTCAGGATGACGGGTCGCGGGTCACCGCGGCAGCAGGCTTGAGCCCATCAAAAACGTATCGACGGCGTGCGCGGCCTGGCGGCCTTCGCGGATCGCCCACACCACCAGCGATTGGCCGCGGCGCATGTCGCCGGCGGCAAACACCTTGTCGATCGAGGTGCGGTAATCGTCGGTCGAGGCGCTGACATTGCCGCGCTGGTCGAGCGCGAGGTTGAGGTTCTTGATCATCCCCTCGTGCACCGGATGCACGAAGCCCATCGCCAGCAAGACAAGCTCGGCGTCGAGCTCGAACTCGCTGCCGGGAATCGTCTTCATCTTCTCGTCGACGTGTACGCAGTGGAGCTTCTTCACGAAGCCGTTGGCGCCGGAAAAGCGCGTCGTCATCACGGCGAAATCGCGCTCGGCGCCTTCTTCGTGGCTCGACGAGGTGCGCAGTTTCAGCGGCCAGTTCGGCCAGGTGAGCGCCTTGTTCTCGTGCAGCGGCGGCGCGGGCAGGATTTCGAAATTGGTCACCGACAGCGCGCCCTGGCGGATCGAGGTGCCGATGCAGTCCGAGCCGGTGTCGCCGCCGCCGATGACGACGACATGCTTGCCGCCGGCGAGGATCGGCTCGCTGTCGTCGGCCGCTTCGCCGCTGACCCGCCGGTTCTGCTGCGGCAGGAATTCCATGGCGAAGTGGATGCCCTTGAGCTCGCGGCCGGGTACTGGCAGGTCGCGCGGCTTCTCGGCGCCGCCGGTGAGCACCACGGCATCGTAGTCGGCAAGAAGCTTGTCGGCCGGGACGTTGACGCCGACATGGGCGCCGTAATGGAACACGACGCCTTCGTCTTGCATCTGCGCGACGCGGCGGTCGACGTGATGCTTCTCCATCTTGAAGTCGGGAATGCCGTAGCGCAAAAGCCCGCCGGCCTTGGCAAGCTTCTCGTAGACATGAACCGCATGCCCGGCGCGCGCGAGCTGCTGCGCGCAAGCCATGCCCGCGGGGCCCGAGCCGACGATCGCGACTTTCTTGCCGGTGAGCGCCGTCGCCGGCTCGGGCTTGAGCCCTTGCGCGATGGCGCGGTCGGCGATCGCGCATTCGATCGATTTGATGGTGACCGGATTCTCGTTGATGTTGAGCGTGCAGGAGGCTTCGCACGGCGCCGGACAGACGCGGCCGGTGACTTCGGGAAAATTGTTGGTCGAGTGCAGGTTGCGCGCGGCCTCGTCCCAGTTGCCGGCATAGACCAGGTCGTTCCAGTCCGGGATCTGGTTGTTGACCGGGCAGCCCGGCGTGCCGGGCGTCAGCGACCCCGTGCCCTGGCAATAGGGCACGCCGCAATTCATGCAGCGCGCGGCTTGCGTGCGGTAGTCCGCTTCCGGCAGCGGCAGGATGAATTCGCGCCAATGGCGAATGCGCTCCGCGACCGGCTCGTAGTGGCGGTCTTCGCGTTGGTATTCGAGAAAGCCGGTGACCTTGCCCAAGGCGTACTCTTTGTCTTCTATTCCGCCGCCTGCATGGCTCGCGCTTCCGCCTTGAGCTCGTTGAGCGCGCGACGATACTCGACCGGCATCACCTTGCGGAATTTCGGATACCAGGCCGACCAGTCGCCAAGGATTTTGGCCGCCACGGTCGAGCCGGTAAAGTGCGCATGGCGTGAGATCAACAAATAAAGCCGCGCCGCATCGAATTGGCTCAAATCCGACATGACCTCGACCAGCCCGTGCGCTTCAAGATCGCGGGCGTGGTGGTAGACCCGCGCATTGAGCTCTTCCTCGTCCGGCATCGGCTCGAGCTCGACCATGGCGAGGTTGCAGCGCGAGGCAAAGGTGCCGTCTTCGTCGAGCACGTAAGCGATGCCGCCCGACATGCCGGCGGCGAAATTCCGCCCGGTGGGGCCGAGCACCAATGTGACGCCGCCGGTCATGTATTCGCAGCAATGATCGCCGGCGCCTTCGATGACGGCGATGGCGCCGGAATTGCGCACGGCGAAGCGCTCGCCGGCGACGCCGCGGAAGTAGCATTCGCCCTCGATGGCGCCGTAAAGAACCGTGTTGCCGATGATGATCGATTCTTCCGGAACGATCCCCGTGTCCGCCGGCGGGCGCACGATGATGCGGCCGCCGGAGAGGCCCTTGCCGACGTAGTCGTTGGCGTCGCCCTCGAGCTCGAAGCTGACGCCGCGGGCGAGGAACGCGCCGAAGCTCTGGCCCGCGGTGCCCTTGAAGCGCGCAATGATGGTGTCGTGCGGCAAGCCTGCGTGTCCGTAGCGCTTGGCGATCTCGCCGGAGAGCATCGCGCCGGTGGTACGGTCGGTGTTGGTGATCGGCAGGCTCAATCGCACCGGCGCGCCGCGATCGAGCGCGGCCTGCGACTGCGCGATCAGCTTGCGGTCGATGATGTCGTGGATTTTGTGATCCTGGTGCTCGCAATTGAAGATCGCAACCGATGCCGGCACGTCCGGCTTGGTGAACAGCCGGGAGAAGTCGAGCCCGCGCGCCTTCCAGTGATCGACCAACTGGCGCACGTCGAGCATTTGCATTTGCCCGATCATGTCCGAGAAGCTGCGGTAGCCCATCGCCGCCATCAATTCGCGCACCTCTTCGGCGACGAAGAAGAAGAAATTGATGACGTGCTCGGGTTGGCCGGTGAAGCGCTTGCGCAGCACCGGGTCCTGCGTGGCGACGCCGACCGGGCAAGTGTTGAGATGACATTTGCGCATCATGATGCAGCCGGCGGCGATCAGCGGCGCGGTGGCGAAGCCAAATTCGTCGGCGCCCAGCAGCGCCCCGATGACGACGTCGCGGCCGGTGCGGAAGCCGCCGTCGACCTGCACGGCAATGCGTCCGCGCAGCCGGTTGGCGACCAGCGTCTGGTGGGTTTCCGCCAGCCCGATCTCCCACGGCGAGCCGGCATGCTTGATCGAAGTCAGCGGCGAGGCGCCGGTGCCGCCTTCGTAGCCGGCGATAGTGACGTGATCGGAGCGCGCCTTGGAGACGCCGGCGGCGACCGTACCGACGCCGACCTCGGAGACGAGCTTGACCGAAACGTCGCCGTCCGGATTGACGTTTTTCAGGTCGAAGATGAGCTGCGCCAAATCTTCGATCGAATAAATGTCGTGGTGCGGCGGCGGCGAAATGAGGGCGACGCCGGGAGTCGAGTGGCGCACCTTGGCGATGGTCTTGTCGACCTTGTGGCCGGGCAACTGGCCGCCTTCGCCGGGCTTGGCGCCCTGCGCGATCTTGATCTGCATCATGTCCGAATTGACGAGATATTCGGCGGTGACGCCGAAGCGGCCCGACGCCACCTGCTTGATCGCCGAGCGCATCGAATCGCCGTTCGGCAGTCGCTTAAAGCGGTCGGATTCCTCACCGCCCTCGCCGGTATTCGACTTGCCGCCAATGCGGTTCATGGCGATGGCGAGCGTGGTGTGCGCCTCGCGGGAGATCGAGCCGAACGACATAGCGCCGGTCGAAAAGCGCTTGACGATCTCCTTCGCCGGCTCGACGTCCTCGATCGGCACCGGCGCGCGGGTGTCCTCGTCGGCCGACTTGAGGCGGAACAGGCCGCGGATGGTGACCAGGTGCTCCGATTGCTCGTTGATGATCGCCGCGTATTGCCGGTATTTTTCGTACGAGTTGCCGCGCACCGCGTGTTGCAGCGCCGCGACCGTCACCGCGTTCCAGACGTGATCTTCACCGCGCACGCGCACAGCATAGTCGCCGCCGACATCGAGCATGGAGCGGTAGATCGGCGCGTCGCTGAAGGCGTCGCGGTGCCGGCGGACGGCTTCCTCGGCGATCTCGTCGAGGCCGACGCCCTCGATGCGGGTGGCGGTGCCGGTGAAATACTTGCCGACGAACTCGGTCCTCAAGCCGACCGCGTCGAAAATCTGCGCGCCGCAATAGGACTGATAGGTGGAGATGCCCATCTTCGACATCACCTTCAGCAGTCCCTTGTCGATCGACTTGATGTAGCGCTTGATGACTTCCTTGTCGTCGAGCTTCTGCGGCAGCTCACCCTTCATCGCCGTGAGCGTCTCGAAGGCGAGATAAGGATTGATCGCCTCGGCGCCGTAGCCCGCGAGGCAGGCGAAATGGTGCACCTCGCGCGGCTCGCCGGATTCCACGACCAGCCCGACGGACGTGCGCAGCCCCTCGCGGATCAGATGATGATGCACGGCCGCGCAGGCGAGCAGCGACGGGATCGGGATCCGGTCGGCGCCGGCGCGGCGGTCGGAAAGGATGATGATGTTGATGCCGTCGCGCACCGCCACATCGGCCTGCCTGGACAGCGCAGCGATCGCCGCTTCCATGCCGGCGGCGCCGGCCTCGGCCGGCCAGGTCGTATCGAGCGTGAGCGACTTGAAGTGCGACTCGGCGACCTCGGAGATCGCGCGGATCTTTTCCAGGTTGGCGTTGGTGAGAATCGGCTGATGCACTTCCAGCCGTTTGGTGTTCGACATGCCCTCGAGGTCGAACAGGTTCGGCCGCGGCCCGATGATCGAGACGAGACTCATGACCAGCTCCTCGCGGATCGGGTCGATCGGCGGGTTGGTCACCTGCGCGAAGTTCTGCTTGAAGTAGGTGAACAAGAGCTTCGGCTTGTCGGACAGCGCCGAGATCGGCGTGTCGTTGCCCATGGAGCCGACCGGCTCTTCGCCGGTCGTCGCCATCGGCGTCATCAGGATTTTCAGGTCTTCCTGCGTGTAGCCGAAGGCCTGCTGGCGATCGAGCAGCGCAAGGTTCGAGATCGGTGCTGCTTCCGCCGACGCCGGCAAGTCTTCGAGCACGATCTGCGTGCGCTCGAGCCATTCGCGATAGGGGTGGCTGCGCGCCAGCGTCGCCTTGAGCTCCTCGTCGGGGATGAGCCGGCCTTCTTCGAGATCGACGAGCAGCATCTTGCCCGGCTGCAGCCGCCACTTGGTGACGATGTCCTCTTCCGGGATCGGCAGCACGCCGACTTCCGACGCCATGATGATGCGGTGGTCGCGGGTGACGATGTAGCGCGCCGGGCGCAAGCCGTTGCGGTCGAGCGTGGCGCCGATCTGCCGGCCGTTGGTGAAGGCGATCGCCGCCGGGCCGTCCCACGGTTCCATCAGCGCGGCGTTGTATTCATAGAAAGAGCGCCGCTCCTCGTCCATCAGCGGATTGCCGGTCCACGCTTCCGGAATCATCATCATCATCGCGTGCGCGAGCGGATAGCCGCCCATGGTGAGGAATTCGAGCGCGTTGTCGAAGCAGGCGGTGTCGGACTGGCCTTCGTAGGAGATCGGCCAGAGCTTGCCGATATCGTCGCCGAACTGCGGCGACGACACCGACGCCTGCCGCGCCGCCATCCAGTTGTTGTTGCCGCGCAGCGTGTTGATCTCGCCGTTGTGCGCGATCATGCGGTAGGGGTGCGCCAGCGACCAGGTCGGGAAAGTGTTGGTCGAGAAGCGCTGATGCACCAGCGCCAGCGCGCTCTCGAAATCCGGATCGCGCAGGTCGGGATAATAGGTGCCGAGCTGATCGGCCAAAAACATGCCCTTGTAGATCACCGTGCGGCACGAGATCGACACCGGGTAATAGTGCGAGGTCCGCCGCTCGCGCTTGGTGTAAAGCGTGCGCGAGATGGTCTTGCGCAGGATGTAGAGCCGGCGCTCGAATTCGTCCTCCGAGGCGATTTTCGGGCCGCGCGCGAGAAAGACCTGCTTGTTCACCGGCTCGGTCGGCTTCACCGTTTCGCCGAGCGTCGAATTGTCGGTCGGTACGTCGCGCCAGCCGAGGACGGTCATGCCTTCCTGCGCGGCGACCGCTTCGTAAGTCTCCATGATCTCCGCCCGCCAGTCTTCGTCGTGCGGCAGGAACAGCGCGCCGGCGGCGTAGTGGCCGGGCGCCGGCAAGGTGAAGCCGAGCTCGGCCGCTTTCTTGGCGAAGAATTTATGCGGCGTCTGCACCAGGATGCCGGCGCCGTCGCCGGCGCGCGGATCGGCGCCGACCGCGCCCCGATGCTCGAGGTTGAGGAGGATCGTCAGCGCGTCCTCGACGATCTTGTGCGATTTGCGGCCCTTGATGTCGGCAATGAAGCCGACACCGCAGGAATCCTTTTCCAGCGCCGGATCGAAGAGCCCAAAGCTTTGCGCGCCCATCGTCATTCTCGCGCTCCCCCCGTCGCGGTTACTGGCCCGCATCGAGGTTTCCGCCACATCGTTTCCTCGCGCCGCCCTGTCTTTCCTTCCCGGCATGGGAGGGAAGGGTGGGGCCTGCGCCCGAGGGCGAGCCATTCATCCTGGAGGCAACCTTCGTGCCGCTTGGCGGCCTTGGTTGCTTGTCTTCCGCCGTCCGACGCGCCCTCGCCTTCGGCGGCTGGCCCCCGCGCGTCTTTCCCCCACCTTTCCTCTTCGCTACCTGCGGAGGAGGAACGGACGGGGCGCGCGCGCTACTGGCCACCAATTAGGACAGCAATGCTGTCCTATGCGAACATGGCAGACTCCGGGCATCAGCACAAGTCCGAAACCCGGCGCGATCAAATAAGATGCGGCCTCGCGCTTCTCGGCCCGTTTTTCCGCGATGTCCGCGGGCCAAGTGGACCACGGGTCGCGCGGGAGTGCAATGGGCGGAGCGCTCGTCCTAATTCAGTTCTAGACTTCCAAGAATAGCTGAGAAGGGAAGGCCGCTAGAATGACGGAGGCGGCAGTCCTCCTGTTCCTCCGGTGTAGGCGAGCGCGACGCAACCCGTTTGATCACATCACCAGTTGTTTGATGTCTTATTTCACGATCAAGGCATTCTGCGACGGCCGCGGCGACGTGCCCATCGCCAGCGGCGTGCTTGGCGAACTGCCGGCGTTGTCGCTCTTGCCGGGAACCGGGAATGCGTAGGCGATGATCGCCTTGATCACCAGGCCATCCGATCCCGGGGTGAAGCCGTAGCCGACGCCGAGTTCCAGGTCGACCGTATTCACCTTGAAATCCGTGACAGCGAACAATTGATGACTCTGCTGCTGCAGCGGCAGGAAATCGCCGATCTTGCCGAAGTCGGCGTAATATTCGAGCCCGATGAAGCGGTCATTTCCGAGATTGCGGGCGAGCCGCAGCGCCGGGGCGAAATCCGCCTCGCCGGCCGCGCCGAAGCCGACGTCCACGATCGGATTGACGATGAACTCCCACTGCGTGTTGCGGACCCCGATTATGGGCCGTATTTCCAGCGCCCACCGGGTCAATGAGAACTGCGGCATCTCGTAGTCGAGCTCGAAATTGACGCCGTAGAAGAAGCTGCGTTTGGCGGCGTCCGGGATCACGAACAGGCTGCGGATCTTGACCCCATCGGAAAGAAAGCCGCTTGCGCCGTTATCCGCAAACGGCAGATAGAAGCCCGCCTCCCACCAGTCGGTTATCCCATAGGCAAACTCCGGCGTTCCCTGCAGGCTATGGTTCGACGTGAATCCGCCCGGGAATTCCGGCTTCGTCTGTCCCACCGGCGTAAAATTCAGGTGCTGCTCGTAGGTCCATTGCCCGACTTCGCCGATGTCGGCGTTGTAGACCTGAATCTCGTCGTGGACCTGGTCGACGGCCAAGGCGGGTGGGGTCGTGACCATGAAGACCGCGGCGGCACCGGCCGCGACAAGCCCGGCGGCGCAAAGGCGCGGTTTCAAAGCCCCATGCATTCCTGGATAATGCTCAACTCCTGCGACATTTGAAACCGCCGGAGGTAGGAACGGAAATCGACTCCTCCCATTTCCTTGGGGGGTTACCGCAGGGACGGGTGTCGATGTGGTTTCGGCGGCCGGGGGCTTCAGAAGAAATCGCTGCTATCGAGGCAGGAGGCACCTAATGACTTGGAAAGCTCGGGAAGCCGGTCTCGTCGCCGGGCTGGTGCTGTTGTTCGCCGTTCACCTTCCCTCGGGAACCTTGGCACAGGACGGAACCGATTCAGTCACCGGATTCCCTCGCGCCCCGATCCATGTCGTCGCCTGGCCCGCCGGCAAAAAGGTCGCCGTCAGCTTCGCCCTGTTCGTCGAGGAGTTCGGCTTCGGCCAGGGCCCGGTCTTCCGCCCGGACTTGGCGACCCGCAACCCAGACCTGGTGAATGAGGCATTCCGCCAATACGCGATCGACTGGGGCATCGCGCGCGTCGGCCGGGTTTTCAAGGAGTTGGATGTTCCGCTCAGTGTCGTGTTGAACGCCGAATTTCCCGGTACGCACCCGTCCGTGTGGAAGGAGTTCCGCGCGGCACAGCCGAATGCACCGATCATCGCCCATGGCATGAACAACACCAGCCACATGCTGCCGCTCGGGCGTGGACTCGCCGAACAGAAAGCCTACATCCGCCGGACACTGGACCAGATCGCCGGCACGACCGGCGTCAGGCCCACCTGCTGGTCGTCACCGAGCGTCTATTCCAATGGCGACACGATGCAGGCGCTGGCCGCCGAGGGCATCACCTCCACTCTCGACCAGATGGATTCCGACATCATTTCACGCTTGAAGACGCCGGACGGGTCGTTGGTCTTGCTGCCGTATCCGGCCGTCACGGTCGACATGGGCCAGTATCTGGCACGGATGAAGACGCCTACGGAGATCGAGGCCCTCTGGCTGGATTACGTGTTGGAACTGGCCAGCGAGGCCCGCGCCGATCCCGCGCGAGAGGCGACGACGGTGGTCATCGGAATCCACCCCTTTGTGGTCGGCACCCCCGATGGGGCGGCCGCCTTGCGACGCGTTCTCTCGCGCCTCAAGAAGGATGACGCGGTCTGGTTGGCCGACACCGACGCCATCCTCAAGGCGGCCGGGCTGAAATGATTGACCCGTCTGCGTCGGGGCGCGGACAACGTCTGCGGACTGCACTTTACCTCGGACACACCGCGCCGGTTTGCACCCATGCCGCGATGAGTGCGCCCAGTTCCTTTTGCGTGCCTAGAGCCGGCTCGCGGCCGGATCCGGGCGCCCAGGCCCAGCCGACCAGCGAGTCTGTGGCCAGGTGAGTCAAAATTTGCTCCAGCGATCGGCCGCCGTTGCGCGCGGGATCCTTGATCTGCGCGCAGATCTCGCCCACCGTCTTGTCCTGCCAGGCCATTTCCCTGGGCGCCAAGTGCCAGTGCGGGTGGCCAGGCACGCCAGCGGGATCGAAGTTGGCGCCCTGGTGGCACGAGGCGCAGCGCATCGCCACTGTGCCAAAGCCATCGCGGCCGCGTTCGACCGGCGGCTGATGCAGCCGGCCCGCTTCGCCTTGGAGCGGCCGATCGCCGGCCGGGTGGCAGTTCACGCAGCGCGGAGAGGTCAGCACCTTGCCGGCTTCCGTGAACAGAGCCGCCGACCGCGCCGCCGTGTCGCTGATTCCGGCAAAGCTCTCCGGCGTCGCCAGTGTGGCCGGCGGCCCCGCGGAATTGACGGCCGTCACCGGTGTCAGGGCCAGCGCCGCCATCAGCGAAGCAAACAACGCCAGGCGGTTGGCTGAATTCATGATCGGGCTCTTGCTGTTTGTTTGAACGCGATCGTTTCCGAGAACCGGAACCCACTTTTCGGGATCATGCTCTAGCTCAGGTAACGCGTTGGATCGGAAAGAATCACGTCGCGCACGGCCTCGTGGTATTTGACGTAGCCGGTGCAGCGGCAAAGATGGCCGTCGAGAGCATCCAGGATCGTTTGGTCGAGTTCGGCGCGCACCACCCGCGTTTTCGCCAAGCGCTCCAGCAGCACTTGGCCCTCGTTCAAAAAGCCGGCCGTGCAGTAGCCGCACTGGAATGAAAAATGTTCCACGAAAGCCTTTTGCAGCACGGAAAGTTGCCCGTTCTGCGCATGGCCCTCGACCGTGCGGATCGACTTGCCGGCGAAGCTTGCCGCCGGGACGATGCATGTCGGGCTGGTCTGGCTGGTCCCATCGGGATTGTCGACGATCACCGCGCAGCTCAAGCACTGCGCCATTCCGCAACCGAATTTCGTACCGGTGAGCCCCAGATACTCCCGCAGGAAATCGTTCATCGACAATTCGTCACGCACCTCAAACGGTCCGTAGGCTTTGCCATTGATCGTGATGCTCATCTTCGTCACTGAAGCACTCCCTTGATCATGGCTTGGGTGACCGGCAGGGATTGGAAGCGATGACCCGTGGCGTCGTAAATCGCGTTCAGGATCGCCGGAACGATGGGAATCATCACGACCTCCGCTATGCCTTTTGGCGGATCGTTCGGCGCGAGCGAGGGCAGCACCTCGATCTCCAGCCCATCCATCGGCAAGTCCGACGCGCGGGCGATCACGTAACGACCGAGATTCCATTTCCCGTTACCGGGCCCGTCTTCATAGAGCGGCAACGATTCCAGCAATGCGTAGCCCACGCCCATCGCGAAGCCGCCCTGCGCCTGTCCGGCGACGACTTCCGGAACCAGCGCCTGCCCGCATTCGACGGCGCTGTACGCCTTGGCGATGCGCACGCTGCCGGTCTTGCGCTCGATCTCGATGCGAACCAGCGACCCGCAGACCGATGAATAGGCTGTACCGATGCGCTCGTTGACGGCGGGCGGCACGCTTATCTTGGTCCGATCAAGACGCACAAAAGTTCCGGTGCCGGTGCGTACGGCAAGCGCATCGATGTCGGCGGTCCAAGTCTCGCCGGCCACCCTGAAGGACGCGCGCGACCATTCCCAGCGATTGAAACCGTGGACCATCGCGCCGGTGACTCCGCCGCGCGCGTACGCTTTCGCTGCGACGACCGCGAGGTCCAACGGCGCCAAACCGGGCATCACCAGCTTGCGTTCTTGCCAACGAGCGCTGTCCCATTGCCCGGCCCGCGGGTCGCTCTTGGCAATTCCCCACAATTCGAGCGCGGCCGGCCACAGCCCGAAGCGGAATATCACGCGCGCCGCCTCGAATGCGCCATGCGTGCCGATATGCGCGCCGACCGACGCGCTCGACGGCGCGCTGATCGCCGGAACCCAGCGCGGGTTGCGCGATGCGGCATCCTGCTCAGACTGCGTGATGCTATAGGGATCGCCGGAAGTGACGAGTCCGAGCGGCGCGTACGCATCGACGTTTGCCACGGTCACTTCATCGGCCATGCCGCCGATGATCGCCGCCACGCGTGTGGCAAGCGCCGTGCCGATGGCGTTCCCCATGTCGACGGCATCGGAGTGGATTGCAATCCGGCCCTCGCGCGAAATCGCGACCGAAGACAGCGTGCAGTCAGCGCCGCTGCCGAAATCCTTGGTAACGCAAGCCACGCCAGTGCCGACGAGGATTCCGGCTTGCTGTCGTTGCGCACGGGCTTTCTCGGCAACCCGGTCCTGCCAGATCGGGTGTTTGCCGAGCTTGTCGAGAATCTCGCCAGTGCGCGTGATCCCGACCAGCGGATTGCCGGTCATGGTCTTGCCGCCGGTGGGCAGGGCGTTTCTACGCCGAAACTCGATCGGGTCGAGACGCAGCGCCTGCGCGGCTTCGTCGATCAACACCTCGATCGCGGTCATCGTCTGCGTTGTTCCGTAGCCGCGCATCGAACCTGCGGTCACTCCGCGCGAATGGATGGCGACGGTGGTGACGTCGACTTTGGGTATGTCGTAAATGCCGATTGCGGCCGTCGCGGCGACATCGGCTACGTTGCTGGAAAAGTTGGCAAGCCCGCCGCCATCGAGGACGTGGTCGGCGGCGAATGCGCGGATCCGGCCCGTGGTCCGATCGATGCCGATACGCGAGTGCATCTTGAACGCGTGCCGCTTGATCCCCGATTGAAATTGCTCATAGCGGTTGTTCGCGAGCCGCACCGGACGATCGGGAAAAAACATCGCGGCCAAGGCGACGTAGAGCGGCATGGTCGTATGATCGCGGCCGCCGAACCCGCCGCCGAGATAAGCGAAATGCGTGTGAATCTGGACCGGTTTGAAGTTTGCACGGGCACTGCCGAGCAGATAGGCAAGCAACTCCGTAGCCTCGAGCGGTGACTGGACGCCCACCACGAGCTCGAGCATCCGCCCGCTTCCATCGTACCAAGCGAGACCGGCCTCCGGCTCGAGAAACATCGGGTCGACGGATTGCGTGTCGAATTGGCGGTCCAGTACCAGCAGGTCCGGATTGCTCGCGGCAAGCTCGGCACGGATCTGCTCGCCGTAGAAGGAAGCCTTGGCGTCCGCCGGTCCCTGCCGGTCGGCCGGCGCCCAAACGGGAATGTCGCCGTTCTGAAAACTGCGCGGGCCCACCCAACCGGCCAGCAGCGGCGAGTAAATGTCCGGCGCCTGCGGCGTCGTGCCGGCAATGCGCACAAAGCGATGCGAACCGTAAGGAGCAATCCGGACGGGACCGGTCTCCTCGCCATATGTCACACAGGCCGGATCACGCAATGCCAGGCGCGCCTGATCGAAAGCGTCGAACTGTTCGAAGATCAGCATGGCCACCGGCTGGCCCAGATACAGCGGCGTTTTCCCTGCGGGGCAGAACAGATCCCCCAGATAGAACGCGGGCACGCGAATGCCGGCGCTCGCGAGATCGGCGGCGGTAATCACTCGAGACGGTTTGAGAGTCCCACTCAATCGCGAGAGATCGATTCCGCTGAAGACATGCGTTGCGTCCGTCGCCCGGATGAGCAATGCGTGCGACGTATTCGAAGGCCAACCGGGAAGGTCCGACGCGCGAAAATCGGATGCGTAGAGCTTTGCCCCGGTGACTTTGGCCGGGCCGTCGATGCGTCCGCCGCCGGTGGTGGCAGCCGGGTTCCAGCTCTGGCGTCCCGGCAGCGTCTCACGCGTATCGAACGCCGGACTATCTGCAAATGCCGCACGAGAGAGGCTAAGCGCGATACCGCTTGACGTTGCCAATCTGACGAACTCGCGGCGCGAAATCCCCATTCCTTGTTTCCTCTTCGCATGCGCTGGCATTTGCACGCTTCCTCCGGCAGGCGGTACGTCGTTAACCGCTCGTAAACCCGGCGCAGAAACGGTCCGGGTATCCGTCACGCCGCCGGTTCAATGAAGGTCGGCGATGGACGCGGGTCCGGGCCCGGGGGTGATCAGGGTCGGCCATTGCTTGGAGCCAAACGGTACGAGCGGCGGCAGGAACGGCGTAGTTCCACGCTTGGCGTCTTCCGCAATGATTGCCGCGCGCGCGTCGCCTCCCATCAGTTCGTAGTCCATCAGATGATAGTTGCCGAAGAACATCGCGCCGACGGAGCGGTCGGCGATGATGCGGGTTAGCGAGTTTAGCATATCCGCAGGCGTCGTAGTGAACGAGATGGTCTCGATCAGGAGCAACCGATCGTTGATGGCGTCCGGACCGAAAAACTGAGCCAACACGCTGAACAGGACGTTGTTTTGGCGCGCGACGTAGATGGTGTTGCTGGCGGCGTAGGTCTTGTCCCAGTCGCTGCCGAGCAGCGTCTTCCAGTCCGAGATCACGGTCATCCAATGCGCGACCTGGGTCTGCGCCGCCCACGCGACATTCAGCTTCAAGTAGGGGCCCTGTTTCTGGGAAAACACCTGCAGCGAGGCGAAGGAGATCGCGCCCTTGGCCACGCACTCGTCCATGAACGCTATGTTGTTCTCAAGGATGATCCGGTTGTTGTCCCGCCACTCCGGAGGCATCGGCGTCGCGTCCAGGCCGGCCAGTGCCGACTTCATCCGGCTGCGATAGGCGAGCATCGAGCCGCGCCAGGACTGATCGTCGGGATTGTCCAGATAAGGCCCGACCACTTCGGCCAGCGCCATCGTGCTGTGGCCGACGGATTTCAGTAGCTGATAGACGATCGGCACCGACGGCGCTTCGAGCGCGGCCTGGCCGGGCCGATACAGAATGAACCGCCCTCCCGCCCCGGAAAACAGACCAAGGATGACGGGATGCTGACCGAGAATGTTGCTTTGGAAGACTTTGGCCGCATCGCCGTAAAGCTCAAACATGCCGGAATTGAGCGCCAGCACGTTCTTCGTTGCGGTTTCAGCGGGGCTGGAGGCGGTGTGGCCGGTAATCGGCTGCATGTATGCAGGCAGGTCGTCGGCTTTCACCGTTCCAGTCGCCCCCGCAAGCGCAATGGACGTCACAGTCACACAAGCGCAGCGTTTCAGAAGCAAATTAGGGCGCATGGCGTTCCTCCATCAATGCATCTCGACGCGCAGACGTTAAGATTCCCTCGTGCGAGGTACTACGCACAGACCGGCTGACGGCCGACGTGGAGGGTTGGTTGCCGTCCGCTTGACGAAAATTGTCAAAGCCAACGGATAAGAGTCCCTCCTCCCGGTCAGTGAGACCCCCGGGCAAACTCCGGAGTGCCCTGCAGGCCGCGGTTCGACGTGAATCCGCTCGGGAACTCCGGCCGCGTTTGTCCCACCGCCGCAAAGTTCATGCTCAACTCTACCTGTCGGCCAGCTTGGCGCGTTCCGCGTCGCGCAACTCGCGGCGGAGGATCTTTCCGGTCGTCGTCATCGGCAACGCGGCGATGAATTCGACATCGCGCGGCACTGCATAGCGCCGTTCGTAGGTCGGCAATCTTTCCATGAAGGATTACCGCCGCTATGGCCGCCGCTGTTGAGTGTTGCGCGAAACGATGCGCCGGGCCAGTGCGTGCCGATGGACTTCCGATGGACCGTCACGTCGTCCTCCGCGCGGATGAGCCGCCTGCTGCGCGGCTTGCCAGCTCGATGCCGCGCGCGAGCAAAGTGGAGATGGACGGGGCGAAACGCTCCCACAGGTCGTCCGTCCGCTTGCCGGTGCGATGAAGTTTCACGTTAAGGCAGGCAATGGCGCCGCCGCGGTAATGAGCAAGCGCCTGATACCAATCGATGTTGAAAAGCGCCGGGCCGCCGGCCTGGCGATATGCGTCGATGAGATCCTCGCGCGAGACCGGTGCGACTGGCCGCCAGTTCGCCTCCCAGGCTTGACTGTCGGACATCATCAGCAACCAGCCGACGTCCAATCCCTGCGCGCCGATCGAGGCCAGCTCCCAGTCGATCAGTCCCTCGGCTCGCCCGCTCACGTACAGTATGTTGCCCGGCTGGAAATCGCCGTGGACCACGCCAATCGGGTGCTCATCCGGAACATGCGCTGCAAGCAAGCTGTGAAGCTCAGTCCCGGCCGTGAGCCACTTGGGATCCTGCGCGTGGCGAAGGAGCGGGGTCCAGTTTTCGAGCTCTTGCTTCAGCGGCCGCGGCGTTTCCCAGTCGGGGAGCGCGGTTTGCCAATCGATCCGGTGCAGCGGCGCCAGCATCCGCGCCGCTTGCAGCCACACCTCACGCAGCTGCGTCTTGTCGCGCGAAAACGAGCTGTGAGGTGCCCATATCAGAAACACGCGGCCTGGCAGTCGCTCCATGACGATGAAAGGCGTGCCAAGCACATCCTCGTCCTGCGAGGCCCAGGGCACTGCGGGCACCGGCATACCGGCGGCTCTTAACCGCCGAAGCAGCGGGGCCTGCCTGTAGACATCGGTATTGCCGCGGCGGGCAACGCCGGCCGGGGCCAGTTTGAGGATATAGGAGTCGAGCGGCTGGCCGGCGGCGTTTATCACGTCAAAGCCGAAGGTCAGCCCGGCATGCCCGTCTTCCATCGTACCTAAGTTGACGGCGCGACAGCCGGCGCCGCATTCGGTCTCGATCAAACGGCCCAGACGGGCGGCAAGACTGTTGCCCTGTGCCGCTTCGGTCCCTGTATTCGCGATGGTTCCGCTCACGCGCTTCTTACCGGTCGCAGGCGAGAGCAGTCGCGTGCCTCTTCTGTCACTGAGCAATATCCTCCCCGTGAAAGGAGATTACTTCCGTTGAAGCTAACCTCAAGTGCCTCGGCGCTAAGCAGGATGTACGCGGTCGCCAGCCGGCCGCTGCCGGACGCCGGTCGAGCGCGCGGCGGGCTACAACGCCATCCTCAAAGACGCAACGAGCGGCTTCACGGACAGCAATTACAACGCGATGCTGGACATGTTGCCGCTGTACTCAAAACTCATCGCCTCGGCCGAATTTACCTTGGAGGCGCGTTACGGCGGCAAGCGAGAAGCGAAGCGATGCCGGATTCAGAAATTCCTTCACGGGGCGGGTTGCCTGGCTTCGGCCGCGATGGCGCTTGCCTCGCTACCCAGCAAATTTCCTCAGCTTATTCCTGCAGCTCGAGCATCGATTGCATCACGATCACGGTGTACGGATTCCAGGTCGAAAGCAGCCAATAGATCGTCGCCCGCTTCGGCTGCCCGACGCCCGAAGCGGTCGCATTGCGCGTGAAACGGTCCATCACGAACGGTGCGTAGAATATGCCGGGCCATGGGCTCCCGTTCGGGAGCGTCCAGTAATTGCGCAAGCCGGGACAGCCGCTCGGATTCGTGCTCGTGCTTTGGATCAGCGTGCAGACGACGCCGGGATCCTGCGCGGCGCTGAGCATGACGATAGGCGGCGACCATGGTCCCCACGGCTCTGGCGCAAAACGTGCCTCGACGGTCCAGGGAGCGCAATTGTAAAGCAGAAGCCAAGCGTGGAGCGGCGCATTCCACGTCACCGAATGCTCGCCGACGCAGCGTTCGCCCTTGGGCGTGGCTTGGTAGATTTCCGCGCCGGCCGGAGGCACCCATTCGCCGCTTGCGTTGCGCCCGCTTTCCCATTGGCGGCGCGTGATCCAGATCGGCTTTCCCACCGGACGGCCGAGCAGGGTTCGGCGGCCGGCGTAGAATGACCACGTTTCCGGATCGCCGAACGTCTTGCGGGGTGCAATCGCGAGATAGGGAATGCTGGCGCGGTAGCGCGCCACGCCGAAGACCGGAATGCTGAGCTGGCGTGGGTTGATGTGGGGAAGCGGCTCGCCTTCAGGCGGCGGTAGCGCGGCGCTGACATAGACGAACCCGCTTGGCATTTGCGGCAGCGGTTTGAATGGTACGGGTTCCGGACGGTTCGTTACGCGAAAGCTCAGGGGATTTGCCGGCGACGCCTCCGCGAGCACGCTCCGTCCGACGCTGTTGTTCCCGCGAATTTCGGCGCACAGCGCACTGGGCGCCGGAAGGCTGAGCGGCGCGCCCGGGTCCGGCGTCAGGACCGTCGGAAACACGCAATGGTCCGTCCAGAAGAACGCATAGAGCTTCTCGTCGAAAAGCACCCCGCCCGACGGCACGTTGAACGATCCCTGCTGGATCGTGGGCTGCACCGTTGGATGTGCGAACGTTTGCGGCGCCGAAGTCGCGAGCTGCAGATCGAGGCAGCTCGTGCTGTCGGGCGGCGTGCTGCGTGTCGTCGAGCCGAGCGCATCGTCCGGCGGCACGGTCGGGTTGCTGCCGGGCGGGTGCCCGTTCGGCAAGGCATCGCCAAACAGGAAAAACAGCGGGCCGGGGGCGCTGTCGACAGGGAAGCCGAGATCGACGGCGTCCAGCCCGAAGTTCGAAAGGGTTTGTGCGGCGGTCGGCTGGTTGGTGGCCCAGTCGGTTTCGCCGATGAGCTGACACACCTTCGTGCTCGATCCGGCGAGCGACAGGGTCGCGGCACGAGCGTCGATGGAAAAGGTCTCGACTGTGGCGACAAGAAACGTCGCCAGCAATGCGAATGCGCGAGACATGCTCATAGGCACCTCCTCGCTATGACTTCGCAGAAATGACGAAATGGCGACGGGCAAGCTTCATGCGGCATCCGCCAGATGAAGCGCCGATCCCTCGGACTGGTAAATAACGCCCCAATTAAATAACGCCCCAATAGTGTCCGCTTAACGACCGCCAGCGCTGAGCCCGACATTACTCCGCATTTCGCTGCGCTCCATGCGACTCATTTTGCTAAAATGGCCGGATCAAAGCCGGGAGGAAAAAAGTCATGACTAAGCGGGTGTCGCCGGAAGCCGCGTTGTTGATGCTGCACTGGCAGAACAGTGTGTGCGATTCCAAAGGCGTTTGGGGCAAGAATCTGTGCCGGCAAATCGAAAAGAACAACGCGATCAAAAACGCCCAGAACGTTCTCAACATCGCGCGCAACAGGGGCATGCTGATCGTCTTCGTCAACATCGGCTGGCGCGTCGGCTTTCCCGAATTGCCGGAAAACCAGTACTACCCGCTGTTGCAGGGTGCGAAGGATGAAAACAAGGGCATCATCGGCACCTGGGAAGTCGACGTCATCGATGCGCTGCGGCCGAGCAAGAACGAAGTGATCGTCATCAATTACGGCTCGGACAGCTTTGAGGGCACCGACCTCGACCGGATTTTGCGCGCCAACAATATCGGCCACATCTTTGTCAGCGGTCAGTGCATCGAGCATGTGGTTGCCACGACGATCAAGCGCGCGGCGAACATGGGCTACAACGCTATTCTCATCAAAGATGCGACGAGCGGTTTTACGGACAGTAATTACACGGCGATGCTGGATATCCTGCCGTTGTATTCCAAGCTCATCAGCTCCGATCAATTCGCCCTGGAGGCGCCTTACGGCGGCGGTGAAAGAAGCATGGCGACGACGCCCGGAAATTCCTTCACGGGACGGGTTTCTTGGCTCCGCTCGTGATGATTTTGCAGCAGCAAGCGTGGTCCGGTTGAGCCAGGGATGAAGTAGGCTCGCGACAATATTTGTCGTTGTCGCGACGCTCTCCGCCTTGTGTGCCCAAGGACTGCCCCAATTGCTCGTAACATTGTTGGTGTCCGGGTTTTCGCCGCGCCAAGGGCGAAGGGCGTAGGGGGCTAAGCGTGAGGGTGAGGGCAGGGGTAGTTGGGGCTGCCGCGTTTTCTTTGAGTTTCTGGTTGTTGGCTGCTGTGCCGGGCTACGCGCAATCGCCGCCGCCGGGCCCGCCACCGGCACCGGCCCCGCTGCCCGGCTTCGTCCCGCCCTACGAGATCACCAAGATCGTGCGTTCGGCCGGCTTCGATCCGCTGGCGCCGCCGATGCGCGAAGGCACAACCTACGTGCTCCGCGCCACCGATTTCCGCGGCATCCTGATGCGCGTCGTGGTCGATGCGCGCAGCGGCGCGATCCGCGCCGTCAACCGGATCGTGCCGGGTCCGGCGCCTTACGGGGTCATTGGCATGGCACCGCCGCCCTATGGCGCGCCTCCGCCCTATGGCGCGCCTCCGCCCTATGGCGTGCCGCCGGGTTACGGCATGTTGCCGGCTTATGGGCCCCCCGGTGTCGACGGCCCGGAAATGGGGCTGGAAGAAGAAGGCTTAGGATTTCCTCCTCCGCCGCCGCCGGGGATGCGCCCTCCAACTCGCCCGGGCGTTTCCGGGCCACCGCTGCCGCGGCCACGCCCTGCGGACCTTGCGTCGCGCGATACGCATGGCGGCGCCAAACCACTCGACAAGCCGGCCGAAACGCCCGCGGCAAAACCAGAGGCGAAGCCCAATGCGGCCGTTGTTGCGCCTCCCGCCGCGCCTGCGGTACCCGGCGCGCCGAAAAAGCCGTCGCCTCCCGCGATCCAGGATTAGCAACCGGCTGGATTGCTTCGCTTCGCTCGCAATGACAGTCTGCTCCCCGGAATGACATGAGCTCATCAAGGTCCGCGGCGAAGCCGGACCGCCGGGGGGAGGAAACGACATGGCTGCGGATGCGGCTGTCACGGTGGCGGCGCGGCTCGATCGCCTGCCGCCCTCGCGCCACACGCGCAAGCTGATCACGCTTCTGTCGCTCGGCGGCTGGTTCGAATTCTACGATCTCTTCTTTACCGCCTATGTGGCGATTGGCCTGTTCAAGGAAGGCCTTTTCAAGCCGACCACGCAGGGTTTGTTCGACTTCCAAGGCTTCGCCAGCTTCGTCGCCGCGCTTTTCGCCGGGATGTTCATCGGCACGCTCGCCTTCAGCTGGCTCTCCGACCGCTTTGGCCGCCGCTCGATTTTCACATTCGCGCTGCTTTGGTATTCGATCGGCGCGTTCGTCATGGCGTTTCAGCGCACGCCGGAGACGATCGATCTGTGGCGGTTCATCGCCAGCATCGGGCTCGGCGTCGAGCTCGTGAACGTCGACGCCTATTTGTCGGAATTGGTGCCCAAGGAACAGCGCGGGCCTGCCTTCGCCTATAACCAGTTTATTATGTATACCGCCGTGCCCGTGGTTGCATTCCTCGCCTGGCAGCTGGTGCCGCGGACGATTCTGGGTCTCGACGGCTGGCGCTGGGTGGTCATCATCGGCTCGCTCGGCGCGCTCGTGATCTGGTGGATCCGCCGCAATCTGCCGGAATCGCCGCGTTGGCTCGCGCAGCACGGCCGCGTCGGCGAAGCCGAGTGCATCGTCGAGGATTTGGAACGCCGCGTCCGTGCCGACAGCGGGACGGAACTGCCGCCGCCACAAAACGTGGCGGGCGAAGCCGAGCGCAAAACCGGCACCTGGATCGAGATGTGGAGCCAGGCGTATCGCGGCCGCACGATCATGTTGGTGATCTTCAATCTGTTCCAGACGATCGGTTATTACGGGTTTTCCAGCTGGGTGCCCGCGCTCTTGATCTCCCAGGGCATCGGCGTCACCAAGTCGCTCGCCTATACGTTCATTATCGCCGTGGCGGCGCCGATCGGCCCGCTGATCGGCGTCTACTTCGCCGACCGTTTCGAGCGCAAATGGCAGGTCGCCTGGGCCGCGATCGGCATCGCCGCGTTCGGCCTTTTGTTTGCACAGCAGACCACCGCAATTGGCGTGATTGTGTGCGGTCTCCTGATTACGCTTTGCAGCAATTGGCTGTCGTTTTCGTTCCACGCCTATCAGGCCGAGCTTTATCCGACCCGCATTCGCGCGCAGGCCGTGGGCTTCGTTTATTCGTGGAGCCGGTTTTCCGCCATCTTCTCCGGCTTCTTCATCGCTTTCTTCCTCGGCCGTTATGGCACCGTCGGCGTGTTCAGCTTCATCGCCGGCGCCATGGTCGTAGTCTTCATCGTCATCGGAGGTTTTGGTCCGCCGGTCACCAAGCGCCGCCTCGAAGCCATCGCGGCTTGATGCGGCCAACAATATGATAGTGGGGAAACCTTGCCCATGCGCATCAATATCGAAATCGATGATGCCCTCATGGCGCAAGCGCAAAAAGCTTCCGCATACGCGACCCAAGACCAGACGGTGGAGCAAGCGCTTCGTCTGCTAGTCAGGCTTCGACGACAGCAAGAGGTCGACGCCGCCTTCGGCAAATACCGCTGGCGCGGCAATCTGGCGCGAAGCCGCAAAGGGCGAGGGAAGAAAAAGTGATCGCCCTCGACGCAAAAAAGCGCCCCGGAAAGCCGGGGCGCTGACTCAACAACACTCAACAACTTACGTTACGTTTTGAGCGCGCCGCTTACGCAGCTAGCTTCTGCTCGACGGCCTTGCCGTTGCCGATGGGAATCTGCCGTGGCTTCTTCGCCTCGGGGATCTCACGCAGCAGGTCGACATGCAGAAGACCGTTCTCGAGCTTGGCGCCCTTGACCTGGACGAAGTCGGCGAGCTGGAACACGCGCTCGAACGCGCGCGCCGCGATGCCCTGGTAGAGCACGTCGCCGCGCTTCTCTTCCGCCTTGGCGTTTTTCTCGCCGCGGATGGTCAGGGTATTTTCCTTCGCCACGACCGTAAGCTCGGACTCGGCGAAGCCGGCTACGGCGACGGTGACGCGATACTCGTTGTCTCCGGTTCGCTCGATGTTATAGGGCGGATAACCGGGAGCGGCGCCTTCGACGCCCTGATCGAGCATCGAAAAGAGCCGGTCGAAGCCGACGGTGGAACGATAGAGGGGTGCAAGATCGAAAGTTCGCATGGCATATCCTCCTTGAGCGACATGCTGGGGCCTGCCCTTTGGGGCCAGGCCTATGGATGATGTGCAGCCCTCTTGGGCCTGCACGAATATGAGATGGGAATAACCGGCTCGCGCTGCAAGGGGGCCGAAACCGCCGGTAAAGCGGCGACTGCCCGGCGACTCCACAAATTCTTGGCGAACGAAATTCTTGGCGAATCCGCGGAATTTTTCGTGAAGGGCCGCAAGGAGCCGGTGCAGTTCTATGCACTGAAGACAATGGCTGATTTGCCGGTCTCGTCCCAAGCCCGATGATCCGCCCTTTCCGAGCGTTGCCGATCATGGCCGATCTTCGCGAGCTTCACACGCACAATTGAGCCACCCGCGCGTGCTGCTATAAGCGATGTTTCGTCCTCGCCGAATGGTCCGATGAAACTCATCTCCATCCCCGCAAATCCGGTTCCCGAAGACGCAGTCACCGGCATGATCAAGACGCCGGACGGCGTCGCGCTGCGCTTTGCGCGGTTTGCCCCGCCGGTGGGCCGCCGCGGCACCGTGTGCATTTTTCCCGGCCGCACCGAGTGGATCGAGAAATATTTCGAGACCGTTCGCGACTTGCGCAATCGGGGTTTTGGCGTCGCCGTCCTCGATTGGCGCGGCCAGGGACTTTCGGACCGCGCGCTCGGCGACCGCCGCAAGGGCTATGTCGGGAGCTTTTCCGATTTCGACACCGACCTCGAGACCTTCATGCGCGAGGTCGTGCTGCCGGATTGTCCGCCGCCGATCTTCGCGCTCGGCCATTCCATGGGCGCGACCGTGCTCATCCGCGCCGCCGCCCGCGGCCAGCGCTGGTTCGATCGCATCGTGCTCAGCGCGCCGATGATCGGCATCGCGCTGGTGAACTCGATGGCGCTTGCCGCGACGATGGTGCGGGTCATGCGGTTCGGCGGCTTCGGCGGCATGTACTTACCCGGCCGCTTTCCCGGCGTGCTCGATCTGCGGCCCTTCGCCGGCAATTTCCTGACTACGGATCCGGTGCGCTATGCCCGCAACGCCGCCGTTCTCGAGGCGGAGCCGGCGCTCGGCCTGGGCGGCCCGACGGTAGCCTGGTGCGATGCCGCGTTCCGCGCTATGCGCACGATGAGCGAGCCGAGCTATCCGGCGCGCATCCGCCAGCCGCCGATCCTTATCGTCGCCGCCGGACGCGACGCCATCGTGTCGAACAACGCGATCGAGGATTTCGCGACGTTGCTGCGCGCCGGCTCGCAGCTCGTCATCGTCGGCGCCCAGCACGAACTGCTGATGGAGCAGGATCGCTACCGCACGCAGTTCTGGGCGGCGTTCGATGCGTTCGTCCCCGGCACGCCGTTGTTTTGAGGACGCTCCGGGCGCGCCAAGATCCGTCTTTGCGAGGTGCGTAGCGACGAAACAATCCAGAACTTGCGGCACGCATGGATTGCTTCGCTGCGCTCGCAATGATGAACAATCACCCCTGCAACAATTCCATTGCCTTGGCGTGCACGCGGCGGTCGCCGGCGGCGATGACGCGGCCGCCATGATGCGCGCGGCCGTTGTCCCAGCTGGTGATGATGCCGCCTGAGCCTTCGATGATCGGAATCAATGGCAGCACGTCGTACGGCTTAAGCTCGGTTTCGATCACCAGATCGACATGGCCGGCGGCGAGCATGCAATAGGCGTAGCAATCGCCGCCGTAACGCGACAGCCGTACCGCCTGCTCCACGCGGCCGAAGGCGCGCCGATCGGCCTCGCGCATCAACAGCGGGCTGGTGGTGAGCAGCACCGCGTCCTGCAAAGCCGCGCATGGGCGTGCTTGCAGCGCCCGATCGCCAGCCGGGCCGCGGTAACTGGCAGCAGCCCCGTCGCCGGTGAATTGCTCGCGCGTGAACGGCTGGTGCATCATGCCGTAGATCGGGGTGCCGCGTCGCGTCAGCGCGATCAGCGTGCCCCAGGCCGGCATGCCGCAGATGAACGATTTGGTGCCGTCGATCGGATCGAGCACCCAGACGTATTCGGCCTCGGGGCGCTCGGCGCCGAATTCCTCGCCCACGATGCCGTGCTCCGGAAACGTCCTGTTGATCAGCGCGCGCATGGCGGCTTCCGCCGCGCGGTCGGCCGCCGTGACCGGGTCGAAGCCGCCGGCGGGGCTCTTGTTCTCGACGCCGAGCGCGGTGCGGAAGAACGGCCGGATCGTCTCGCCGGACACGGCGGCAAGCTCGTCGACGAAAGCTGCAAAATCGATCGCTGTCATGATCGGCTTCGAGTAGCGGAGATGCGCCAGAACGGCAATTCAGGTGTGTCCGATTGGACACGCTCACGCACCAAATGATTTTGTGCGACTGATGGGACGTTGTTATTAGGCCTCGTTGCCTCAATTTTACGCAAGTGCACAAAGCGGCCGGGGTATTCCCATAAGCTATTGGAAAAGCAAAGTTTTCTGCCAATTTCGGGATGTAGGTAGCAGGGGCTATGACCTATGGAAGACCTGCTCTGCACAATTTGCAGGAGATTTCGGGGGAAAATGGAAGGTGATTAGGTCAGCGGGCCTTGCGTTTTGTGCGTCGCGGTGTATGTTGTTGCAGTGCGGTAGCGAGAGATATCTCTCTTGTTACCGTCGCCCTCCTTGGGCGTTTCCTCCCTAGACTTGGGCCGCTCCCGCAAGGTGAGCGGCCCTTTTTCTTTATCGCAGCAACGACGGTGCCGCCGGGCGCCGAGAGCCTATTCCGCCGCCGCGCGATAGGGCCGCAATTCCTCGAGCGGAATGTCGGCCAGGCGATCGGCCAGGATTCCGATCTCGGCGGAGAGCTTGGCGAAGGAGGCCGCGCGCTGGTAGCGGCGCTCGTCCATGTAGAGCGCGCGGTTGATCTCGAGCTGGATAGCGTGCAGGCCGGCGGTCGGATTGCCGTAGTGCTCGGTGATGAAGCCGCCCGCATAGGGTTTGTTGCGGCTGACCACGTAACCGAAGCCGCGCATGGTCGCTTCGATCGTCTCGGCGAGCACGGGCACGCAGCTCGTGCCGTAGCGGTCGCCCAAGACGAGGTCCGCGCGCGGGCGCTCATCCTTGCCGCCGGTGGCCGACGGCATGGAGTGGCAGTCGATGAGCATGGCGGCGCCAAAATCGCGGTGCAAGCGCATAAACACGCGCCGCAGGGTGCGGTGGTAGGGCTTATAGAGATCGTCGATGCGCCGCAGCGCTTCGGCGACGGCGATACGCTGATCGTAGATTTCCTGCGCGTCGCCGACCACGCGGGCGACCGTGCCGAGGCCGCCGGACACCCGCATCGAGCGGGTATTGGCGAAGGAGGGTAGCCGGCCGTCGAACATACGCGGGTCGAGCTCGTAGGGCTCGCGGTTGACGTCGACGTAGCAGCGTGGGAAGTGCGCCCGAACCAACGGATGGCCGCGAGCCACGACGCCGACGATCAATTCGTCGACGAAGGAATCCTCGGAACGGCGGAGCGTCCCGAGATCGAGTCGCGACGCCAGCAGGAACTCGCGCGGATACACCCGGCCGCTATGCGGAGAATTGAACATGATGGGCGCGCGGCATTCCGCCGGCTCGATCGCCTCAAAAGGAGGATCGAATTCGTCCTGGATTTCCGACATGACGCGTGGAGTATTCCCGAGGCTTAACGATCCAGCAATCGAATAACGATGCCTAGCGTGCGCCAAAGGCCATTGTCCAGCGTCGGAGCGGCTTTCCGGCGTAACTTTCACCTCATGTTTACCCGCGACCCGGCTTATGGAATCTAGGGGGCCGGCTTAGCGCCGGGATCGAGTGGCCATGCCCAAAATCTTGCTTGCGGAAGACGATATCGACATGCGGCAATTCCTGGTCAAGGCGCTGCAGAATGCCGGCTTCGACGTCATGTCCTACGACAACGGCCTATCCGCCTATCAGCGTCTGCGCGAGGAGCCGTTCGAGCTCCTGCTCACCGATATCGTCATGCCGGAAATGGACGGCATCGAGCTCGCCCGCCGCGCCGCCGAGCTCGATCCCGACATCAAGATCATGTTTATCACCGGCTTTGCCGCGGTCGCGCTCAATTCCAAT
This sequence comes from uncultured Alphaproteobacteria bacterium, assembly GCA_963733575.1. Taxonomy (GTDB): domain Bacteria; phylum Pseudomonadota; class Alphaproteobacteria; order Rhizobiales; family Xanthobacteraceae; genus BOG-931. Next base: position 111,346 of record CAVTDJ010000001.1, read on the forward strand.
TCGAACGCGCCCAAGCACGCCAAGGTGCTTTCCAAGCCGATCCACCTGCGCGAGCTCGTCAACGAAGTGCAGAAATTGCTCGCGGCATGAGGTGGCCAATGCTGCTGCGATGCCAGCCGACCAATTGGTGACTGGCGCCAAACACAAGCGGCTTAAATCAGCGGCGCTCGCCAGCGCGCTGCTACCGTTCCTCCTGCTGTGCGAGCGGCAACCGTGACCGCGACGGCAACGATCGCGGCCGAACGCAATCCAAAAGAGCTCAATACGCCGCGCGTCGTATTCGCCTCAACGGGATTTTGGGGGCACGCCGCTCCCCATATTATCTAACGCCTCCTGGGCATAAGGCGACGCTCGCAATCGAGACCTCTCCTGAACCAGCTTTCGGGCTACAATGGCCGGTGTCCGCGGGGAAAGCATATGAAGTCTGAAGTGATCACATATCCCATGGGCCCGATCACGGGCGAGGGCGCGCTGATCTACGACGAGAAAGCTTCCGGCCGACGGCCGGGGGTGCTGATGGCGCCGAACTGGCTGGGCGTTACCGGCCAGGCGATCGCGCGTGCGCAATTGCTGGCCGCAGACCGCTACGTCGTCTTTGTCGCCGACATGTATGGACAGGGGACGCGCCCGGCCGATTTTGCCGCCGCTCCCGCGATGGCCAATCCGCTGCGCGCGAACGCCGCCGAGCAGCGCCGCCGCATGCGAGCCGCTTACGACGCGCTCATCGCCGAAGGCTCCCGCCGTGATTTGATCGACGGCCGCCGCGCCGCTATCGGCTTCTGCTTCGGCGGCGGCAATGTGCTTGAGCTTGCGCGCGACGGCGCCGATATCGCCGCTGTGGTGTCGATCCACGGCGATCTAAAAACCACGGAGCCGGCAAAGCCGGGCGCGGTCAAAGCAGCGCTCCTCGTTGCCCATGGTGCGCCCGACCCGATTGTCCCCAAGGCCGACCGCGACGGTTTCGAGCGCGAGATGGATACCGCCGGCGCCAAATGGCAGATGCACGTGTTCAGCGGTGTCCTGCACGCCTACACGGACGAGGGCTCCGCCATTCCCGGCATTGCCGCCTGGGACGAGCCGACAACTCGGCAGACCTACGCGATCACGCACCGGTTCATTGCTGACGCGTTCGCCGGGCGGCTGTAATAGCCGTCACGCGACGCGGCGCTTCTCATGCGGAACGTGCTGCGGGCGTGTTGCTTCGCGCTTGCCGCCGCGAAGGTTGCGGGCCATTTTGCTTGCGGCCGCCGCGCGGACAACAATGAGCACCTGTTTGCGCTCGGCGACGAGAGGGCGCGCTACGGACCCGGTTTTTTCGATCCGTTGAGCTACTTTCGCGGCGACCCTTACTGAAACTTTTCGTGCAATGAAGTGAGCGACCTTCGCGGCAACTCGTTCCTGTCGGGGTTCCGATTGTTTTGAATCGTCGTCCTCTTGCGCCTCCTTGAGCTGCGCCTGCTCCAGATCGGCGAAGGCCGGCATGTCGCGGCAGGGCAGATGCCGCACGAATGTGAGCTTGGAATCATCCGGCGGCGATTTTCGCCACGCCTCGGCGGAACGGCCGGTGACGCGCAGGACGTAAGTCCGCGTCTCTTGCGGCAGCGGGCGCCGGTGATCGAGCCATTCGCCGACGCGGTGCGCGCCGGCATTGTAGGCCGCGGCGACGAACCCGAGATTGCCGAAATGCAGGCGCAGAGTACGCAGGAACCGCGCGGATGCCGGCAGCGCCTGGCGCGGATCGAACGGATCGGCCAGCCCGACCTCGACCGCAACTTCCGGCATGAATTGCGCGATGCCCAATGCGCCGACCTTGCTCACTTCGTCGTGCCGCAGCCGGCTCTCCTGCCAGATCAGATTGGCAAAGAAGGGAACCGGCAGGTCGTTGTCCTGGGCGGAGGTCATTAACGCGCTGCAGAGACCGTCGAGCGAATCGGCAACGTCTGCGTCGGCATCAGCGTCGGTGCTCGCCAGGGCAGGGAGCTGCGGCGGCTCGGCGGCTTCTTCGTCCTGATCGTGTGCGGCGTCGGATGATTCGATCGACGCAACGGCAACAACAACACGATCGGACTTGCCGATCGAGCCTGTCGTTTCGAAATCCGATGAAAAAGAACTTTCGTCGGTAGCGAGCACCCGGTCCTGATATTCAGCTTCGGTAGCGGGCACCCGATCCTGATATTTGGCTTCCTGATATTTCGTTTCCGGCGTGGCGCCGTTGAGCCCCACCAATACGATCGCAAGCGCAAGAATTGGTCGCATCCCGTTCCCCCAACAGAATCGGCGGCCGCGGCGTCCGACAACGCCGCCACGCGAATGAAATGAGAGATGTCCCCTCGACTAGACTCGCTGATGCCCAGCCAAGGGGGCGGTTTTTTGGAAATATTGGGAATTCGCTAAGGCCATTCCGGGCGAATGCTGAGCCGAGATGTGGCGCCGCTAAGTCTTTGGAACTTGCGAGGCAGCGCCAGATTGGAACTCCTCCAAAACGCCTTGCGCCGGGCCGGTAAAAGACGGATATTTAGTTACGTCCGTGACCAATTGTCGCGCTGGTCATTGCGAGGAGCGGAGCGACGAAGCAATCCAGTTTCAGCGAAAGACTGGATTGCTTTGCTTTGCTCGCAATGACGCGCCGCCGCAGCTTTTGGGGAGGTTCCATGGCCAACGTGAAGCAGGACACGAGAGTCGACGCGAAGATTCGCAAGGTGGAAACGAAAGCGCCTGGCCAAAAAGGGTCGTTCGATTACCAGCCGGGCTTCGGCAATCATTTCGTCTCCGAGGCGATCGCCGGCGCGCTGCCGGTCGGGCGCAACTCGCCGCAGCGGCCGCCGCTCGGTCTTTACGCCGAGCAGATCTCGGGCACCTCTTTCACGACGGCCCGCGCGGAAAACCGGCGCACCTGGACCTACCGTATCCGGCCGTCGGTGGTGCATCGGCCCTACGCGCGCATCGAGAACGGCTTGATCCGCAGCGCCCCATTCAACGAAGCCGAGGCGACGCCGACGCAGCTGCGCTGGTCTCCGTTTCCGATCCCGAGAAACCCGACCGATTTCATCGAAGGCATCATCACGCTCGGCGGCAACGGCGACGTTGCCGCGCAGGTCGGCATGGCGATCCATATCTACGCCGCCAACCGCTCGATGACGGACCGTTGCTTCTACAACGCCGACGGCGAAATGCTCATCGTGCCGCAGCAAGGCCGCGCCCGGTTCGTGACCGAGCTCGGCGTCATCGAAGCGGTGTGCGGCGAGATCGTCATTATTCCGCGCGGCTTGCGCTTTCGCGTCGAGCTGCCGGACGGGCCGTCGCGTGGCTATATCTGCGAGAATTACGGCGCGATGCTGCGGCTCCCGGAGCTCGGTCCGCTCGGCGCCAACGGCCTCGCCAATCCGCGCGACTTCCTTGCGCCGGTCGCGGCCTACGAGGATGTGACGGCGCCGTTCAGCCTGGTCGCCAAATTCCAGGGCAATCTCTGGGCGGCGCAGATGGATCATTCGCCGCTCAACGTCGTCGCCTGGCACGGCAACTTTGCGCCCTGCAAATACGATCTCGCGCGCTTTAATACGATGGGGACGATCAGCTTCGATCATCCCGATCCGTCGATCTTCAGCGTGCTCACCGCGCCGTCGGATCTGCCGGGCGCCGCCACGATCGATTTCGCGATCTTCCCGCCGCGCTGGCTCGTCGGCGAGGACACGTTCCGGCCGCCCTGGTTCCACCGTAACGTCATGACCGAGTTCATGGGGCTTCTGTACGGCGCCTACGACGCCAAAGCCGAAGGGTTTCTGCCGGGCGGCGCCAGTCTGCACAATTGCATGAGCGCGCACGGCCCGGACGCGGAGAGTTGGGAGAAGGCGACAAAGGCGGAGCTAAGACCGCACAAGATCGAGGACACCATGGCGTTCATGTTCGAGAGCCGCTTCGCCATGCGGCTTACGCGCTATGCCGTGGAATCCTCCCAGCTTCAGCACGACTACTTCGAGGGTTGGCAGGGGCTCGAGAAGCATTTTTCGCCGGAGTAATCCTATTCATTGATTTCTTGCGAAAAGTCATTCTATTGCGTGAGTTCTCGCGCCCTGACGAAGGGGATGGAACGTGGCTGGAAAGCCGGACGACGACGATCTTCTCGCCGGCTTTTTCGGCCGGTCGCTGGCTGCCCTACAACGCGCGGCGCAGGATCGCGACCTTCTCAAGTTGATAGGAGAGATAGCGCAAGCGATCGAAAGCTCGCTGCGCGGCGGAGGCAAGCTCCTGATTGCCGGCAACGGCGGCAGCGCCGCCGATGCGCAACACTTGGCCGCTGAATTTCTCTCGCGCTATCTGGTCGACCGCCGGCCGTTGCCGGCCGTGGCCCTTACCACCGACACCTCGGTGTTGACGGCGGTGGGAAACGACTACGGCTTCGAGCACGTGTTCGAGCGTCAAGTTCGCGGACTGGGGCGCCCAGGCGACGTGTTTCTTGCCATCTCCACCTCCGGACGTTCGCCCAACATCCTCTTCGCTCTCAAGGCGGCGCGCGACGTCGGGCTGGTAACGATCGGTTTCTCCGGCGCGGACGACACTGAAATGCGCGGGCTGTGCCGGCACTTTTTGGCCGCGCCATCGCGCGAGACCGCCATCGTTCAGCAGATTCATATCGTCGCCGGGCACGCCATCTGCGCCCTGGTCGAACGCGCTATGCTGCAATGATGGCCGACGCGCCACGGCGACAACACGGTACGCGCAATGAGGCGAGCGGTCTCTGGTACGAAATTTTCGCCGGAGATTTTGAAAATCGTCCGGCATTGTTTCTCGACCGCGACGGCGTCATCGTCGAAGATACGCACTACCTCGGGCGCTCCGAAGACGTGCGCCCGCTTGCAGGCGCCGCCGAGGCCATTGCGCGATGCAATCGCCTCGGCATTCCCGTCGTGCTGGTGAGCAATCAATCCGGAGTCGCGCGCGGTCTCTATGACTGGGAAGGCTTCCACGCGGTGCAGGCTGCGCTCGCCGCCGCGCTGGCGAATGCCGGAGCGCATTTGAATGCCGTGTTTGCCTGCGCGCACCATGCCGATGGCAACACGCCTTTCAACGTCGTCGATCATCCCTGGCGCAAGCCGAATCCGGGAATGATTGTGGCGGCGGGCGAGCGGATGAAACTTGATCTTTCATGTTCCTGGATCGTCGGCGACCGCGCCTCGGATATCGCCGCAGGGCGCGCCGCGAGTCTTGAGGGCGGCATTCTCCTTTCGT
>CAVTDJ010000002.1:0-2195803 GCA_963733575.1 uncultured Alphaproteobacteria bacterium
TCTTCGCCAGCGGAGGGGTTTGCGGAGCGCTGCGAAAATGCACGGAGGCACCAACGACTTGTGTGTCGAAGAATTCTCTGCGGGTGAGTCGTCGGCGACTCGTACATTGGACTGATGCGGTGATCGCGCAGCTCTAGTAACGATAAGTCGGCTTGCGTCCGGTGATCTGTCGGTCCAGCCCTGAAGCGACATTAATCCCGTGAAACGCGTTCACGGGAGCCTCGTTCAAGACGTCTCGGCTCTGGCGGATTCCTGCCTGGCGCACGTATTTCCGAAGCCCGATCCGCGCGTGGCCAGCAGCCGTTTCATCGTGGCGTAACTAAATGCGCGGCAGGACAGCGCGGGCAATCGCGACGGACTTGTCGTTGGCGTCGGGCACGGGACCTACGACGACGCGGATGAGGGTGTCGCCTTTGAGGACGTTCAGGCCGAGGGGGCCCAGAAGAATGGCACGGTCGCCCAGGTTGGAGATCTCGGCGCCGAGTCCGCCGCCTTTGCTATCCGCGGCGATTCCGCCAAAGATGCCTTTGGTAGCGGCGACGGCGGTCATTTGCGGGCGGCCGTCGGGATCGACGGCGAAGGTCAGAAGCGGAAGTTCCCCGCCCTTGGCTCCGTCCTGTCCAGACTCGGCGGCGACTGCTCCCAACAGTTTGGTGACGGTATCGGCCACATCACCGCCGTTCAACTGCGCACCCGCTTTGGCTTTGGCCATCATTTCCGAGGTGCCCTGCGAGGCGAGTTTTGCGGCGAGGCCGGGAGGGCCGTAATAGACGCAGGCCTCGTCCATTACCTCAGTGCGCTCAATGGGCTCGCCCAGGAGGTTCGCGGCTTCGCTCTTCGGGAGGATTTCGCAGGGCTTGTAGACTTTGGGTCTGGAAGACGTCGAGGACGGAATGGGCGAAGGGATGGAGTTGACGTCGACGCCGTAGCTTTCGGCTTTGGCGACGACCGCCTGCTTCACCTTGTGGAAGGCGTAGTATCCGGCGGCGATGGCCGCGATGCCGGCGACGGCGAGGCAAACGACGACGATCACAATGATCTTGGCGGCGGAGCCTCCGCCACTGGCGGCCGGCGGCAGAGCAGGTGGAGGCTGAGGCGGAGGCTGAACGACCGCTAGCGTTTGTCCGCATTGGGGGCAGAACTTCGCGCTGGCGGAGAGGGGAGATCGGCAATTCGAACAGAAGTTGGCCATGGAATCCTCTACATGAGATTGCGGAAGCGGGGACAGGAACGGCTCAAATTACTTCGTGAAGGCTTGGAGGCGGTGCGGGTTGGGGCATGAATCCCAAGTCCTGCCATGTGGCTCACCTCTTAATGGTCAGCGGAATATTGGGGCTGCGGATCCTTGAGGACGATATCCACCACGCCGCTCGTCTTCATCGATATCGAACGTATCGCCGAACGTCTGGTAGTTCTTGGCGTTGATCTGGATCAGGATCTTGCCCTTGGGAATCGCGGGGATCTTGGCCATGCCTTCCTGCGAGCTCTTCAGCTCCCAGGACAGCCGGGCTTTTTTCAACCCGAGAGCTTTGAGCGACCGCCCGCTCACGAATTTGACGATCACCGACGCCCGGTCCACCGGCTTGCCGCGTTCATTGGTCACGTGGATCTGCAGCCGCGTCAGATCGTCGCGCGCAAGCGATCGGCAGACACAGCGCAAGCAGAAGGACCAGTTTCCGCATGCCGCGATTATCTCACGCGATATCGGGCAGTAGAAATCGCTGAGGCTTTCCCGCCGCCTCCGCCACCGCCTCGGCCGCCAGATACCCGCTGCGCACCGCGCCTTCCATGGTCGCCGGCCATCCCGACCGGGTCCAATCGCCGGCCAGGAACAGATTCCGAACGTTGGTCCGGCTCGCGGGCCGCCGGGATTCCAAGCCCGGGCTCGGCCGAAAACGTCGCCCGGACTTCCTTGACCACGTGCGCCTTCTCCAGCTTCGCGCCGCGCACCGCCGGGAAGAACTCCTCCAGCTCCCGGATCGCCAGCGCGATCACGTCCGCGCGCGGCATGTCGACCAAACTGCGCGACGCGCTCACCACCAGTTGCACCGCGCGGCCTTCGTGCTTTGTTGAACATCCACTGGATGGTGCGATCGAGCAGCGTCGCCTGCGGCACGTCGGTCACCGGCCGGTCGAACCACAAGATGGATTCCGGTGATGGGCGAGTGTTCGAAGCCCGACAGATCCAGATCCAGCTCCGGAGCGACTGCCGGCACGCGTTCAAAGGGCAGCGCGCAGACATAGTAATCCGCGCGCAGTTCGCTCGCCGCGCGCGACCACGCGACTGCACCGCGCCGTCCTCGATCACGATCCGCTCCACGGGCGAGCGCGGTTGAATCGACGCGCCGCCGACTCTCTGCCACGCCTCGTCGCCATAGAGTTCGCCCAACGGAACCGCGGGCACGCCCATCTCGTAGGAATTCCTGCGCGCCAGAAACCCCAGCCGGAACACCTGGAATCCGTGCGCGGCCGCCATGCGGTCCAGCTCTTCGTTGATGGCGCTCACCAGCACCTGCCGCCAGAAGCGCTCGATCGCGCGCGGCGGCTGGCGCTTGCTCCTTCAGCCAGTCAGCATGGTGATCCGGTCCAGATCGGTGCGCCGTGTGTTGGCTGCCGATGGCGCGGATCGCCGCGCATCACCGCGATTTTTTCGGAAAGATTCAGGAACTGCAGGCTCAGGAAGGATTCGGCGAAATGCGCCGGCGCCGGCAGCAGGCCCGAGCGCAGCACGCTGCGCCGCCCGCCCGGCTCGATGAAGATGAATTCGCGGTGGAACGCGGATCTCGTCTTCGACGCCCAGGCGCCGGTAGAAGTCCAGAAGATTGACGCAGCAGCGCAGCAGGATGTGCTGGCAATTATCGATGGTCTCGGCGTCTTCGCCCGTGCCGATTTCGTAGGAAGTCGCCCGGCCGCCCAGAAATCGCCGCGATTCGAGCAACCCGCACGGTGTGGCCCGCGCCCGCCAAGCGCTGCCGCGGATGCCAGACCCGCCAGCCCTCCGCCGATGACGATTACATCCGCCATGCGGAGCTGTGTCGTGGAAACATAACAGTGTTATGTTTACACAACACGTCGTGTTTAGACGACGTGCTTATACGACGGGCACGCGGCCGCGACGTCCGCCGCCCGAATCCCGGTCAATGAGATCGAGCGCCACCAGCACGACCAAAACGATGAAGATGACGTCTTGCAAATCCATAGTAGGAATTTACAGTATGAACGGCATACCGCGCCACCGACAAGTCCCAGAGGACCTAGTACTTAGCGAAATTGTTACCGAGTACCTGCGCCGGCGCGGGCATGCCCCAGCGTCTTGACGACGTTTTCGATCAGCCGCAGGCCGCAATCGCCTTCCAGCGTCAGGATCGATTCCGGATGAAATTGCACGGCTTCCATGGGCAATTCGCGGTGGCGGACGCCCATGATGACGCCGTCTTCGCTCTCGGCGGTGACTTCCAGGCAGCTCGGCAGCCTATCCCGGATGGCGAATAGGGAATGGTACCTTCCCACTCGAAATGTTTCGGGCAGGCCTTCGAAAATCCCCACTCCGCGATGGCGTTACGGTGGACGGCTTGCCGTGCATAGGGTAATCCAGCACGCCCAGCTCGCCGCCGAACGCCTCCACCATGCCCTGCAAACCCAGGCACACGCCGAACACCGGGATTTCGAGCTTGGCGGCGTGGCGAACCAGCGCGGGCACGCCGAAATCCTCGGGGCGGCCCGGACCGGGCGAAACCAGGATCAGCGAAGGCGCCAGCTTCTCGATCATCTCCAGCGGGAAACCCGCGCGATAGGTGATGACTTCGGCGCCGGTCTGGCGCGCGTAATTCGCCAGCGTGTGGATGAAGCAGTCTTCGTTATCGACCAGCAGCAGCCGAACGCCGCTGGCTTTGCCCGTCTCGGGCGTGTAGCCGGCGCGGCTTCGGAGGTTTCGGCATCGAGCGCGCGGAAGAAGCCGGTGGCCTTCAGATGACACTCGCGATCTTCCTGCTCGGGGATCGGAATCGTAGAGCAGCGTCGCGCCCGCGCGGATACGCCGCCACGCCATCGCGCAGATGAACCGTGCGAATGGTGATGCCGGTATTGATGTCGCCGTCGAGCGAGATCATCCCCACCGCGCCGCCATACCAGCCGCGGGCGTCTTTTTCCAGATCCTCGATGGCCTGCGCCGCCCACTTCTTGGGCGCTCCGATCACCGTGACGGCCCACATGTGGGTGAGAAACGCGTCCAGCGAATCGAAGCCGTCGGCCAGCATTCCTTCGACGTGATCCACAGTGTGAAACACGCCCGCGTAGCGTCTCGATCAGGCGGCGCGCGATCACGCGCACCGTTCCCGGCTTGCAGACGCGCGATTTATCGTTGCGGTCGACATCGGTGCACATGGTGAGCTCGGATTCTTCTTTGGCCGAATGACAGCAGCTCGCGGATATTATCGGCGTCGCGCAGCGGATCGCCGGTGCGGCGCGCGGTGCCCGCGATGGGGCAGGTCTCGACGCGCCGCCGTCTTCGCGCTGCTCCACGCGCACGAACATCTCAGGCGAAGCGCCGATCAACTGCTCGTCGCCGAACTGGAGGAAAAACTCGTAGGGGCTGGGGCTGGCCTTCTGAATGCGCTCGAACAACTCCGCCGGGCCGCCCGCGTAGGGCGCGCGGAAGGTCTGCCGCAGAACCACTTCGTAGTAGTTGCCGAGGCGCATGCCTTCGCGAACGGTTTCGACGTTGGCGGCGTACTCGGCGGGCGTGTGGTCGCTGACGATCGGGCCCGGGCGCCGGCTTCTTCTTCGTCTTCTTGACGCGCTGGGCCGCGTGCGGAAGTCCGCGCGTGGTGTCCTCGCCGCGAGTAAAATCAAACCGGTACCGCTCAATGTGTTCCTTCTTGCGATCCATGAAATAGATGTCATCGCACAGGAACAGGTGCAGATCCTTGACGCCGGAGCGCGGGATGCTTGCGTCTGGATCGGATCGAAGCGGAACAGCAGATCGTAACCGAACGCGCCCACCAGGGCCAGCCGGGTGGCAAGCGGACCGTGAAACTCGGTCAGCAGCGCGCGCAGCAGCGAGAAGGCCGAGGGCTGCTTGCTGCGTTCCTCTTCCGGGAACAGCGCGGGCAGCGGCTTGAGCTTGCCGTGGATCGACGCCGTTCACAATCTCAAAGGATTCCCAGTGCGGATGCGGGCGCAGAACCGGCTCCAGCAGGCGATTGATGACTTCGCCGCGCGCGTTCAGCGGAGTCAAGGTGATGTCGCGATCGGCGGCGATGATTTCGAGCGGCGGCGCGACCGAGGCTACGTCCCAGCGCGAGTATCGCTCGGGATATTCGTAGCCGGAGGAAAGATAGATGCCGCGCTGGGTATCGAGCTTATGCAGCAGCCCGCGCAGGCCTTTTTCAAACGCGATCTTCGAAAAGGTGCGTTCGACAACGATGCCGCTGGGTGTGGAATAGCTGTCGGGGCGCATAAAACACCGCTGGGGAGTACCCCAAGGATATCATGCAGGCCCGCACTCTACGCACGGGCTGCTACACTGATCACTTCCCCAGTGATCGCGCAACAAACCGCTCCCATCTCACGATTCCGGCATCTGGAGCTCCTCTTTCTGCTCGGAATGCTGCAGGCCTTCGCGCCGGTTTCGATCGACATGTATCTGCCGGCCATGCCGCAGATGGAGCAGGTGTTCCACACCTCCGCCGCGGCCGTGCAGTACACCATGGTCACGTTCCTGGTGGGTTTCGCGCTGGGCCAGAGCCTGTACGGACCCATCACCGACCGCTTCGGGCGCAAGCCGCCGCTGTACTTCAGCCTGGCGCTGTTCATCGTCTCCTCGGCGGCATGCGCGTTCGCCCCGTCGATCCGGATCATGTCGTTCTTCCGGCTGCTGCAAGCCATCGGCGCGTGCGGAGGATGCGGTCATCTCGCGCGCCATCGTGCGGGATCTGTTCCCGCCCTCGCGAACTGCGCCGCATCTTTTCGATGCTGATCCTGGTCGTGGGCGTTTCCCCGGTGATCGCGCCGATGTTCGGAAGCTACCTGCTGATCTGGTTCGGATGGAGAGCCGCGTTCGTGACGCAGACGCTGATCGGCATCGCCTGCCTGGCGGGGATGCACTTCCGCCTTCCCGAATCGCTGCCTCACGAGGCGCGCACGCCCTCTGCGAGCTGGACACGATCGTGATCGGCCTATTCGCGGCTGATCAAAGACAAAACGTTCCTGGGCGCGTCGGTGGTGTGCGGATTCAGCTCGGCGGGAACCTTCGCCTATATCACCAGCGCTCCGTTCGTGTTCATCAGCCTGTACAAAGTTCCCACCGGCGGAGTTCGGCTGGCTGTTCGGAGCGGTGGCGGCGGGCATGGTGGCGGCCTCGCAGATCAACGGCCGGATGTCGCACAAGACGCCGCTGTGGCGCGTGCTGCGGAACGCGAACCTGGTCCAGCTCGTCGCAGGCCTGCTGCTGTTGGCCGCCGTGCTGACCGGCACGGGCGGACTTGGCCGCGGTTTTCGCCTGCGTCTTTGTGTATATCGCCGCGCAGGGATTCGTGTTCCCGAACGGCTCGGCGATCGCGATGATGCGCCATGGCGAGATCGCGGGAACGGCGTCCGCGCTGCTGGGGACCAACCAGTTCCTGATCGCCGCCATCGCCACGATCTTTCTGGGCTTCATCGAAAATCCGGCGGTCCCGATGGCGATGGTGATCGCAGGGTGCGCGGTCGCGTCTACGGTGCTGAACTACCTGACGCTGGGCGAGCGGCTGGAAGATCGCTCCGCAGGCGGTATAACAACCTACGCCACCTGAAGCGTGACGGTGGCCACGGACATCGCGGGCAGCGCTACGCGGATCCGGCCGTTCTCGACCGCCACCGGATGCGGGCGAATCACCACGCGGTTCGGATTGTCGAAGCTGTTATAGGCGTTGATGTCGGGATCGTGCAGGATCTCGGCGCGGCCCTGGCGCGGCGTCGCGCCGCGGATTTCGCAATCCACCTGCATGTCGGCGTTATGGCGCGGATTGACGAGCGTGACGACGAGTTCACCGCCCTGGCGCGAGGCGGACAGCGAAAGATCCGGGAGCGTCTGCTGCGCAGAGCCGTCAGTCTCCAGTCGAACGGAAGTCTTCGAGCGGTGCGGCTTGAACAGCATGAACGCGTAGTAGCTGGTGGTCCGCACGCAGTTCCTGCCTTCGGGGCCATCGGTGAGCAGCACCGCCTGCAGCACGTTCACCATCTGCGCGATGTTGCACATGTACAGCTTGTCGGCCTGGCGGTTGAAGATGTTCGAGGCCGAGCGCCGGCGGCCACCGCGCTGCGCATGGTGTCCTGCTGCCAGAGGCGGCCGTAGCGTCTTCTCGTCATCGGCGGACATGCGGTCCCACACGCCCCACTCGTCGAGGATCAGCCCGATGCGGCGCGTTCGGATCGTAGCTGTCGAGCAGGGTGCGCTGCTGCGATGATGCGCCTGCTCCACGCGCGGGAAGATGTTGAACTGCGTGTACATGGCTTCCGGCGTGAAGTTCGACGCGGCGGGCGGCTGCCGTTCGAGTAGAAGTGCATGGAGAAGCCGTTGGCATGCGGTAGCCGGCCAGCGTCTCCATGAAGCCGCGGGTCCACTGCGCGTCGTTGCCGTTGGGTCCGCAGCCGACCAGGAACGGCTCGCGTGCCTCCGAAGTGCGCGCGCGAAGGTGGCGAAGTGGCGGTACTGCGGCGGCGGCCTGCTCGGGCTGCATGTTGCCGCCGCAGCCCCACAGCTCGTTGCCGACGCCCCAGTAGCGGACGTTGAAGGGCTCGGGCGATCCGTTGGCGGCGCGCTCGTCGGACAGCGTGCTGCCCGTGGGCTAGTTGCAGTACTCCATCCAGTCGCGCATTTCCTGCGGCGAGCCGGTGCCGACGTTGGCGGCGAGGTACGGCTCCGCGCCGATCAGCCGGCAGAAGCTCGATGAACTCGTGCGTGCCGAAGCTGTTGTCCTCGGTGTACTCGCCCCAGATGGATGTTGACGCGCTTGGGCCGCTTGGCGGCGGACCGATGCCGTCGCGCCAGTGATAATCGTCGGCGAAAGCAGCCGCCCGGCCAGCGCAGCACGGGCACGCCGAGCTCCTTGAGATAATCGACCGCGGCGCGGCGGAATGCCGTTGATGTTGGGGATCGGCGAATTCTTGCCGACCCAGATGCCGCCATAGACGCAGGAGCCCAGGTGCTCGGCGAAGTGCGAATGCAATTCGGGGCGAATGACGCCGATTTCCTGATCGGCATGGATCAGGGCTTTGCGGTTACCGGCGCCCTGGCTGAAAACGGCGCGCGGGAGCAGTGAGGCGAGCGAAGCGGTGGCGGTGGTTTGAATCACATCGACGGCGAGTGAGGGTCACAAACGAACCTCCTTAAGTTGAAGCGTGGCTGGGTTCCGCTACCGCGGCGATGGCTTCCCGCCCCAGCATGCGGCTGTGCTCTGCGGCCAAAAGCGTAGATACAAACGGCGAAAATCGCGGGGAAGATCGCCAGGAGCGCGAAAATGTGTTTCACCGGCAGACTCGTTGCCAGAACCCAGCCGCCCACCATCGGCCCGCCGATCGAGCCGATCTTGGCGATCGAAGTGGCCCAGCTCGCGCCATTGCCGCGATACGCGGTGGGATAGAAGATCCCGGAGATGCTGTGCATCCCGAAGTGCCCGCCGATCAGGAATCCGCCGATCATCGCGCTGAGAACCAGAAATGCCCCTGGCTCATCGGCGTGAAGGCCGCGACCAGCAGCAGCACGAACGTCATCACCGGCATGATGGTGATCGCGATCGCTCCCTTGGCGTCGGTAAAGCGCATCAGCAGAATCCCGCCGATGGCGCCCATGATCGAGTTCATCGTGGCCGCGGTGGCCGCCTGCGCGCGCGCGTAGTGCAGCGCTTCGAACACCAGCGGCGTCCAGTTGACGATGAAGAACACGGCGAAAGAGCTGGCGATATAGGCGATCCAGATCAGCGGCGTGATGGTGCGCAGCTCGCCCTTGAACAGCAGCGACGGCTTGAAATCCTTGCTATGGCCGGCTTCGTCGCCGACCACGAAGTTCGCGTCGGCGGAAAACGACTGGCCCGGAGCGACGCGGCGCAGCATGGCGACGATCCGATCGGGACGCTTGCCCATGGTGGCCAGAAAACGGATCGATTCGGGCAGCATCGCAAACAGAATCACCGCGCTGACCAGCGCCGCAATGCCGCCGCTGATGAATACCGATTTCCATCCGAGTTTCGGAATCAGCCAGTTCGCGAACGGTCCGCCGAGCGCCGTGCCGAGCGAATAGCCGACCATGATCACGGTCACGATGGTGGCGCGGTAACGCTTGGGCGCGTATTCGATATTCAGCGCCCAGGCCAGCGGCAGCATGCCGCCGAGCGGAATCCCGTCGATCAGCCGCAGCCAGAACAGCGTTCCGTAGCTGCTGGTGAAGTAGAAACACATGGTCAGCGCGCCGAAGGCGGCGGTGGCCAGGATCATCGTGGGCCGGCGTCCGATGCGATCGCCGAGGTAGCCCAGCAGGAATCCGCCGATCAGCGTGCCCAGTTGGTGCATGCCGAAGATGTTGCCGGTTTGAATCGTGGTGAGGCCGTATTCGGAACGGAAGTAGGGCGCGGCGAAGGTGACCAGATTGGCGTCCAGGCCGTCGAAAAAAGTGATGATCCAGGAGATGACGACGAGCCCGATCAGAAAGCCGCTGAGCTTCTGGCGCTCGATGATTTCGGAAACGTCGATCGTGTTTCCGTCAAAGGCAAGGATTTACGATATCAGAGCCGGAATTCCGCGGGAAGGGCTAGGCAGGTTGGGCTTGGTGGCGCGCAGGATCTCCAGAATCGCACCGCGGGTTTCCGGCGACAAGCCTGCGAACGTCTTGCTGGTGTCCTTGCCCGTGAGGATCTCGTACAGCCGCTGATACACACGGTCGCGAACCTTGTCCGGCATCCCGTCGAAGGCCGCGCTGTAGATCATGTAAGAAAGCGGATACCGGAACAGCCGCGTCTTCAGGTCGAAATCGCGCAGGGAGCGGCCTTGTGGATCGCGGGGGCCGCGCTGCGGAAACGTTTCCGTGAACGTGGAGACGCCCTTCACGGGATCCTCGAGCGGCTCCTCGTCGGCGAAGAGCATGTACTTGAGCAGCTCTTCGATCTCAGGATTGAGCTTGTCCGCCGCCATGCCCATGCGCGCGTCCCAGCCGATGCGGATCATCAGGTTGGTCATGCGGGTCTGATGTTCCAGCGTCATCAGCGCGACGATGTCGCTGGTCGGCGCGAGGTACTTCGACGTGTCGAACATCCCTGCCAGGCTGGTGAGATTCTGCGTCGGCTCCGTGGACGGGCCGCCGGAGCGGACCGGATCCGCCAGGTTGGTGTTGTTCCCCAAATGCGTCTGCGAACCGGTGGTGCCGGTGACGTACCATCCTCCCCAGCGCTCGCTGAGAGGGGTGCGATGGTCCGTCATGAAGGCGTTGCCATGCTCCTGCCGGTTTGGCGAGACCGGATGCACCGAGCTGATCGAGCAGTCCCGGAACGCCGAGCGTCGCCGCGCCCTGATGGCAGCGCAGGCAGCCGTCGCTGCGGGCGAAGGCGGGCTTGCCGGCTTTCACCAGCACATAGAACTGGACGCCCTGCTTCGGATCGAGCGAGGCGATTTCCAGAACGTCGCTGTTGCGCACGAATCCGACGGCGACATCGTCATTGAAGTAGATGGCGCGCGGCGTTCCGGGGCCCGATGTTGTCCACCTGCGTGCTGGTTTTCGAAAACACCAGCGCCTGGGAATCGGGATTGATGCCGAGCTGCTTGAGCACGGAAGGAAGATATCCCCAGCCGTTGGAGGCGACTTCCAGCTTTGCCTTGGCCGCTTTCCAGGCGCTGCTCGAGACGAGCCACGGGATCGTTCACAGGCCGCTGGCCGTACTGAATGGCGGGATCGTCGAGCGGGATGTAAAACGTGTCTTCCAGCTGCTGTGCGACGGCCCAGGTAACCAGAACCAAGGCGGCTGCGAGCGCCAACGCGGCTCGACGGTGCATACTTCCAATATAATGGGTCGGTTCCGATCAGTGTGTCATGAGCGTCTCGCAACCCATCGCTAGTGTCGCGCAGCCGCACGCCGCGCGAGCCGCGCCGCGAGCTGACGCTTCGCGCTGTGCTGACCGCGCTGGTGGTGGCCGCGCTGATGGGCGCGTCGTATCCGTACGTGGTGCTCAAACTCGGATACGGTCCGAATATCTCGGTGGTCAGCGCGTTCTTCGGCTACATCATCATCTCGCTGGTGGGAGCCGTCGACCGGCGCGCGCGGAACGCGCTGGGAGAACAACCTGGTTCAGACCGCGGGAACCTCAGCCGGCCAGGCCGGGTTCATGTGCGTGGTGCTGGCGGCGATGGACATGCTGAACGCCAAGCCGGAGCTGGGATTCTCCGTGCATCTGACGGTCTGGCAGACGTTTTCGTGGCTCACCGTCGCGGGATTGATCGGCGTGCTGCTGGCCGTTCCGCTGCGGCGGCACTATATCGACGAAGAGAACCTGACTTTCGCCGACGGAACCGCCGCGGGCGAAGCGCTGCTGGTGCTGGATCAAGGTCCGAAGGAGGCCGGTCCGCGCGTCACGCGCGCTGGGCGTGGGAATGTTCGCTTCCGGACTGCTGGCCGTGGTGCGCGACAAACTGAAGTACGTTCCCGATGCGTTCACTTCGGCGCCAGGCGGCGCGGCGCTGCGCATGGGCAGCGAAGTGAGCCTGCTCTCGTTCGGCTCGGGGATGCTGGTGGGCCCGCGGATCGCGATCTCGATGGGACTGGGGATGCTCGCGTCCTGGGTCATCGCGCCGCCGATGCTGGCTGCGCGCGGCATTATCGCCGATCAATCCTTCAACGCCGTGCTGCGCTGGGTGATGTGGCCGGCCACGGGCTTCATGGTCGCGGGCGGCGTGACGGCGCTGGTGCTCAAGTGAAACTGGTGGCGAAGACCTTCACCAATCTTTCCGTGCGGCATGTGGATTCCACCGATTTCCCGCTGCGCTACGTGATCGGCGGAGTCGCGTGCTGTCCGTGCTGCTGTGCGTGCTGCAAAAGATTTCGCTGGGATTTCCGGTGTGGCTGACGGTCGTGTCGCTGCTGCTTTCGTTCCTGCTGATGCTGGTCGGCATTCGCGTGCTGGGCGAGACCAATTGGGCTCCGGTCAGCGCGCATGGCGAACCTGATGCAGGCGGTGTTCGCGGTGCTTTCGCCGGGCAACATGATGATCAACATGTCGGCTCGGGCATGTCGGGCACCGTGGCGACCAACGGCGAGACGCTGATGCAGGACTACAAGGCCGGCAAGATCGTGGGCTCGAAAATCGCAATCTGACCATCCTGCAATTGATCGCCGTGCCGGTCGGCTCGCTGGCGGTGGCGCTGGTGTATCCGGCGCTGAAAGCCGCTACGGGATCGGCGGCGAAGGGCTGACGTCGCCGATCAGCGTCAAATGGGCGGGCTTTGCCGAGCTGCTCAACCAGGGATTCAGCCAGCTCCCCGCGGGATGCTTCGACGCGATGCTGATCGCGGTGGCGCTGGGGATCGTGATCACGTGCCTGGAGCCGCGCTACAGCCGCTTCCTGCCTTCGCCGACCGCGGTGGGCATCGGGATGCTGATCCCGGGCCAGGCGATTCTGCCGATGGTCGCGGGCGGCCTCTTCCAATGGGCATGGTCCAAGGCGAATCGCGAAGACGGAAGAGAAATACTGCCTGCCGCTTTCTTCGCGGATTCATCGCGGGGAAGCGCTGGTGGTGCTGGTGTTCGCGATTCAGGCGATGATCTGACGTTTAAGCCTTCTTGGTGACCTCCACGATCCCGCGATCGCCGTCGACTTTCACCCAGTCGCCGGTTTCGATCACGCTGAGCGGGTCCTGATCGAGATCGGTCACCGCGGGCACGCGCGTCACCACCGCGCCCAGCGCGATCTTGGTGGTCATCTGTTGAAGACCATCGCCTTGCGGCGCCGAGCCGGCGAGCCGCGCCATGTGAAACGCGGCCGACCAGCCCGACGATCCTTTGGCGCCGGGAAACACCAGCACCTTGTCTTTGAAGCTCTGCGCCGCGCAGCTCGTGCCGCGTTTCGATGACGGTGCCCGTCATGGGATCGATGCCGCCCCAGCCGGAAATCGTTTCGCGAGTGACCAGCGCTTCGCCTTCCGCGCAGCCGCCCACGACCTTGCGCCCGCGCAGATGACGATCGACTCGCTCGACGTCATCGCAGTTCTCCGTCCAGCGGCCGGTCAGCGCCGCGTGGATGCAATCCTCGGTCGATGCCGAACCAGGCTTCGATGCCCATGATCGCCGGCAGGTAGTGGACCTGCTTGGCGGAATCGAGCGCGACCACTTTGGTTCCCTTGCGGCACCGCGCGGCCGATGGCCGAGCAGGTGTCGGTCATCACCAGGCCGCCCGCGTCGCGATGGTCTTGGTGAAGCCGCTCGAGATCGGCGACGCTCTTCACCGCGCGCGAGGTGAACATCCACAAGCTGCGTCCGTTGCGGATCTTCTTGCCCGTCCAGCAGCCGCGCGGCCTCGCCGATCTGTTCGATCGATGCGTGCGGGCAGCCGAGCATCACGTAATCGACGTTGCGGATCGCGGCCGTTGGAATTCAGCGATTCGTACACGCGCCGCCGCTCGTCGGCGCCATACGTGATCGTCGCCAGCGGCTTCGTCGACGCCGAACGCCAGCTTCGAGCGTCGGCGCTTCGGGCGTAACGCCGACGATGTGATACATCTCGACGCCGCCCGACGACGCCGCGGCCGCGCCGAAATGTTTGTGGCGGATGCAGATCGGGCTGCCGCGAGCGTGCCGCGTCAAAACGGGGATGTTTTCCTCGCACCGCATCGCCGATGAAATAGCCGAGCATGCCCCAATCCATCACGCTCTCCACCGGCACCTCGACTTCGATCAGGTGCGTGCCGTGGCGATATTCATCGCGATGAAAGCCCCAGTCGGGAATCTTGCCGGTGAGCATCGCGGCGCTGGTGCTCTCGCGGCCTTCGGTATTGGTGCGCGCGCCGATCACCGAGTTGCAATACACCACGGCCGACGATTCCATCCACGCGCAATGCTCGCCCGTACGCGGGCATGTTGCCGGCCAGGTAGGGCGTGCAGGTCTTCAGGATTTGAATGCCGTGGCGCGACGACTTCAGCTTCGTCCTCCTGCTGGTGTTCGATGGCTTCGCGGCTCATGCCCTGCTCGGCCCACAGCTCCGGGTCCATGCCGCCCTGCAGATGGCAGCAGTTCGCCGCCGACCTTGGGGAACGGGACAGTTTCGTCGCTATCCAGATCGAAGCGCGAAAATACGTCTTCGAAGCTGCCGCCGCCGCGTTCTTTGTAGTACTTCGTGCAGGAACAGCGTCGACGATCCGGGCACGCCCGCGATGTTGGTGATATCGACAAAGCGCTCGGCTCCCAGAGCCTCGCCGTAGCGGACCAGCAGATCCATGGCCTTCTGCTTGGCGGGGCCGTCGGCGCCGTCGAGCATGGCTTTTTCCTGGTCGGTCGTGCTCGAAGCCGGCAAGAAGCTTACTGTGCGCCAGGCACGTCAGCTCGCCGAGAAAGGCCTCAAGGCTCTGCGGCTGACCGACGAGGAATTGATCGGCCACTACCTCGCCGAGGACCTCGTCAGTCCTAAGACCGGCGAGATCTACGCCGAAGCCGGCGAGGAGATCACCGAGAAGACGCTGAAGACACTGAACGATGCCGGCTACAAGGAGTTGCCGCTCCTGAACATCGATCACGTCAATGTCGGCGCCTACATCCGCAACACGCTGGCGATCGACAAGAACATGACGCGCGAGGACGCGCTGTTCAACATCTATCGCGTCATGCGTCCCGGTGAGCCGCCGACGATCGACACCGCACAGTCCATGTTCAACTCGCTGTTCTTCAATTCCGAGCGCTATGATCTTTCCGCGGTCGGCCGCGTGAAGATGAACATGCGGCTCGATCTTACCGCCGAGGACACCATGCGCACGCTGCGCAAGGAGGACATCCTCGCGGTGATCCGCACGCTGGTCGATCTGCGCGATGGCAAGGGCGAGATCGACGACATCGACCACCTCGGCAATCGCCGGGTGCGCTCGGTCGGCGAGCTGATGGAGAACCAGTACCGCATCGGGCTGCTGCGGATGGAGCGCGCGATCAAGGAGCGCATGTCGTCGGTCGATATCGACACGGTGATGCCGCAGGATCTGATCAACGCCAAGCCGGCGGCCGCTGCCGTGCGCGAGTTCTTCGGCTCCTCGCAGCTCTCGCAGTTCATGGACCAGACCAACCCGCTGTCGGAGATCACGCACAAGCGGCGTCTGTCGGCGCTCGGGCCGGGCGGTCTTACGCGTGAGCGCGCCGGCTTCGAGGTGCGCGACGTGCACCCGACGCACTACGGCCGCATCTGTCCGATCGAGACGCCGGAAGGGCCGAATATCGGGCTGATCAATTCGCTCGCGACCTTCGCGCGCGTCAACAAATACGGCTTCGTCGAAACGCCCTATCGCAAGGTGAAGGACGGCCGCGTCACCGACGAGGTGATCTATCTCTCGGCGATGGAGGAAGGGCGCTACACGGTCGCGCAGGCCAATTCCGCGATCGATGCGAAGGGCCGCTTCACCGACGATCTCGTCGTCGTGCGACACGCCGGCGACGTGCAGCTCATTCCGCCGGACAAGGTGGACTTCATGGACGTGTCGCCGAAGCAGCTTGTTTCGGTGGCGGCGGCGCTCATTCCGTTCCTCGAGAACGACGACGCCAACCGCGCGCTCATGGGCTCCAACATGCAGCGGCAGGCGGTGCCGCTCGTTCATGCCGAGGCGCCGTTCGTCGGCACCGGCATGGAAGGCGTGGTCGCCCGCGATTCCGGCGCGGCTATCGCCGCGCGCCGCACCGGCGTGGTCGATCAGGTCGACGCCACCCGTATCGTCATCCGCGCCACCGACGAGCCGGATCCGACCAAGCCCGGCGTCGACATCTACCGGCTGATGAAGTTCCAGCGCTCGAACCAGAACACCTGCATCAACCAGCGGCCGCTGGTGAAGGTCGGCGATCAGGTCGAAGAAGGGCGACATCATCGCCGACGGTCCCTCGACCGATCTCGGCGAGCTGGCGCTCGGCCGCAACGTGCTCGTCGCGTTCATGCCGTGGAACGGCTACAACTTCGAGGACTCGATCCTTCTCTCCGAGCGGATCGTCAAGGACGACGTCTTCACCTCGATCCACATCGAGGAATTCGAGGTGATGGCGCGCGACACCAAGCTCGGGCCCGAGGAAATCACCCGCGACATTCCCAACGTCTCGGAAGAGACGCTGAAGAATCTCGACGAGGCCGGCATCGTCTATATCGGCGCCGAAGTGCGCGCCGGCGACATTCTCGTCGGCAAGATCACGCCGAAGGGCGAAAGCCCGATGACGCCGGAGGAAAAGCTCCTGCGCGCCATCTTCGGCGAGAAAGCCTCCGACGTGCGCGACACGTCACTGCGCGTTCCGCCGGGCGTGCAGGGCACCGTCGTCGAAGTGCGCGTGTTCAACCGTCACGGCGTCGAGAAGGACGAGCGCGCGCTCGCCATCGAGCGTGAAGAGATCGAACGGCTCGCCAAGGACCGCGACGACGAGCAGGCGATCCTCGACCGCAACGTCTACGGCCGGCTGGCCGAGCTGCTGGAGGGCCGGCAGGGCATCGCCGGGCCGAAGGGCTTCAAGAAGGACACCAAGATCACCCGCACGGTGCTCGACGAATATCCGCGCTCGCAGTGGTGGATGTTCGCCTCGCCCAACGACAAGATGATGGCGGAGATCGAAGCCATCCGTAAGCAGTACGACGAATCGAAGAAGCGGCTCGAGCAGCGCTTCCTCGACAAGGTCGAAAAGCTGCAGCGCGGCGACGAGTTGCCGCCCGGCGTGATGAAGATGGTCAAGGTCTTCGTCGCCGTGAAGCGCAAGATCCAGCCCGGCGACAAGATGGCGGGCCGCCACGGCAACAAGGGCGTGGTGTCGAAGATCGTGCCGCTCGAGGACATGCCGTTCCTCGCCGACGGCACCTCGGTCGATATCGTGCTCAACCCGCTCGGCGTGCCGAGCCGCATGAACGTCGGCCAGATCCTGGAGACCCATCTCGGCTGGGCCTGCGCCGGCCTCGGGTTGAAGATCGGCAACGCCGTCGATCTTTATCACGGCAAGAGGGACCCCAAGCCGCTCAAGGAACTGCTGCGGAAAATCTACGGCGAAGAAGAGACCATCAAGTCGCTCGACGAGAAGGGTCTCATCGAGCTTGGCACCAATCTGCGCCACGGCGTGCCGATCGCGACGCCGGTGTTCGACGGAGCGAAGGAGGCGGATATCGAGCACATGCTCGATCTCGCCGGCCTCGATCACTCCGGCCAGGTGACGCTCTACGACGGGCGCACCGGCGACACGTTCGACCGCAAGGTCACGGTCGGCCACATCTACATGCTCAAGCTGCATCACCTCGTGGACGACAAGATCCACGCCCGGTCGATCGGTCCCTACAGCCTCGTCACCCAGCAACCGCTGGGCGGTAAGGCGCAGTTCGGCGGCCAGCGCTTCGGCGAAATGGAGGTGTGGGCGCTTGAAGCCTACGGCGCCGCCTACACGCTGCAGGAAATGCTGACGGTGAAGTCGGACGACGTCGCCGGCCGCACCAAGGTGTACGAGGCGATCGTGCGCGGCGACGACACGTTCGAGGCCGGCATTCCGGAATCGTTCAACGTGCTGGTCAAGGAGATGCGCTCGCTCGGCCTCAACGTCGACCTGCACAACTCCAAGCAGCAGCGCGGCGGCGACGGCATGTCCGAGGCGGCCGAGTAGTACGGCGACGTTATGCCGGGCATCAGGCGCGAAGCGCCGTCTTGGTGCCGGATGTCCCGCGCATCCTGAGAATTGAGCGACAGCGGCCGACATTGGTCGGCAAGCGGAGAAGACGATGAACCAAGAGATCATGAATTTTTCAGCCCGCAGGCGCCGGCTCAGGTCTTCGACCAGATCCGGATTTCGATCGCGAGCCCGGAGAAGATTCTGTCCTGGTCGTACGGCGAGATCAAAAAGCCGGAGACCATCAACTACCGCACCTTCAAGCCCGAGCGCGACGGCTTGTTCTGCGCGCGCATCTTCGGGCCGATCAAGGACTATGAGTGCTTGTGCGGCAAGTACAAGCGCATGAAGTACAAGGGCATCATCTGCGAGAAGTGCTCGGTCGAGGTGACGCTGTCGCGCGTGCGGCGCGAGCGCATGGGTCATATCGAGCTGGCGGCTCCGGTCGCGCACATCTGGTTCTTGAAATCGCTGCCGTCGCGCATCGGGCTCCTGCTCGACATGACGCTCAAGGATCTCGAGCGCATCCTCTATTTCGAATACTACGTCGTGCTCGAGCCGGGTCTTACGCCGCTCAAGGACCGTCAGCTCCTGAGCGAAGAGGAATACACCAAGGCGCAGGACGAACTGGGCGCCGACAGCTTCACCGCCATGATCGGCGCGGAAGCAATCCGCGAAATGCTCAAGGCACTCGATCTCGAGAAGATGGCCGCGGATCTGCGCCAGGAGATCGTGGAATCGACGTCCGAGCTGAAGCCGAAGAAGCTCGCCAAGCGGCTCAAGCTGATCGAGGCTTTCGTCCAGTCCGGCAACAAGCCGGAATGGATGATCCTGACGCACGTGCCGGTGATCCCGCCCGACCTGCGCCCGCTGGTGCCGCTCGACGGCGGCCGCTTCGCCACGTCCGACCTCAACGATCTCTATCGGCGCGTCATCAACCGCAACAACCGCCTGAAGCGGCTCATCGAGCTGCGCGCTCCCGACATCATCATCCGCAACGAGAAGCGGATGCTGCAGGAGGCGGTGGACGCGTTGTTCGACAACGGCCGCCGCGGCCGGGTCATCACCGGCGCCAACAAGCGGCCGCTGAAGTCGCTCGCCGACATGCTCAAGGGCAAGCAGGGCCGCTTCCGGCAGAACCTGCTCGGCAAGCGCGTCGACTATTCCGGCCGTTCGGTCATCGTGGTCGGTCCCGAGCTGAAGCTGCATCAGTGCGGGCTGCCGAAGAAGATGGCGCTCGAACTGTTCAAGCCGTTCATCTATTCGCGGCTCGACGCCAAAGGCCTGTCGACGACAGTGAAGCAGGCGAAGAAGCTCGTTGAGAAGGAAAAGCCGGAAGTTTGGGACATCCTCGACGAGGTGATCCGCGAGCATCCGGTGCTGCTCAACCGCGCGCCGACGCTGCATCGCCTCGGCATTCAGGCGTTCGAGCCGGTGCTGATCGAAGGCAAGGCGATCCAGCTTCATCCGCTGGTTTGCGCGGCGTTCAACGCCGACTTCGACGGCGACCAGATGGCGGTTCACGTGCCGCTGTCGCTCGAGGCGCAGCTCGAAGCGCGCGTCCTGATGATGTCGACCAACAACATCCTGCACCCGGCGAACGGCTCGCCGATCATCGTGCCGTCGCAGGACATCGTGCTCGGCCTCTATTACCTGTCGATCATGACCGACGGCGGCCCCGGCCAGTGGAAGCTCGAGCTTCACTCGGACAAGGAGCTCGAGCGCGACCACAAGAAGAAGAACGTCGTGCAGGGCTTCTATCGCAACATCAGCGAAATCGAGCACGCGCTGCACGAGAAGGCCGTCGGGCTGCACACCAAGATCAAGTATCGCTGGGACGGCGTCGACGACGAGGGTAACCCGGTCCGCAAGTGGTACGAGACCACGCCGGGCCGCGCCATTCTCGGCGAAGTGTTGCCGAAGCTGCCGAAGATTTCGTTCGACCTCGTCAACAAGCTCATGACGAAGCGCGAAATCTCCAGCATGATCGACACCGTCTATCGCCACTGCGGGCAGAAGGAGACCGTGATCTTCTGCGATCGCGTCATGGCGCTCGGCTTCCACCATGCGTTCAAGGCCGGCATCTCGTTCGGTAAGGACGACATGGTGGTGCCGCGCTCCAAGCGCTCGATCGTCGACAAGACCCGCGAGCTGGTGAAGGAGTTCGAGCAGCAATACAACGACGGTCTGATCACCCAGGGTGAGAAATACAACAAGGTCGTCGACGCCTGGTCGAAGTGCACCGAGAAGATCGCCGACGAAATGATGCGCGAGATCTCGGCCACGAAGACCGGCGGAGAAGGGCGCGGAAGCGCAGGTGAACTCGATCTATATGATGGCGCATTCCGGCGCGCGCGGCTCGCCGGCGCAGATGCGCCAGCTTGCCGGCATGCGCGGCCTGATGGCCAAGCCGTCGGGCGAGATCATCGAGAGCCCGATCATCTCCAACTTCAAGGAGGGCCTCTCCGTGCTCGAGTACTTCAACTCGACGCACGGCGCGCGCAAGGGTCTCGCCGACACCGCGCTGAAAACGGCGAACTCCGGTTATCTGACCCGGCGTCTCGTCGACGTGGCGCAGGACTGCATCATCACCGAGGAGGATTGCGGTAGCACGCGCGGCATCAAGGTGCGCGCCATCATCGATGCCGGCACGGTCGTGGCGTCGCTCGCAACCCGCATTCTTGGCCGCACTACGGCCGAGGATGTCCGCGATCCGAATCAGCAACGAAGTCCTGGTCGCCAACGGCACGCTGCTTGAGGAGCCGCACGTCGAGCGGCTCGTCACGGCCGGCGTGCAAGAGATAAAGATCCGCTCGGTGCTTACATGTAATACGCAGCCCGGCGTTTGCGGCAAGTGTTACGGGCGCGATCTCGCCCGCGGCACGCCCGTCAACATGGGCGAAGCGGTGGGTGTCATCGCCGCGCAATCGATCGGCGAACCGGGCACTCAGCTCACCATGCGCACGTTCCACATCGGCGGCGCGGCGCAGATCTCCGAGCAGTCGTTCGTCGAGTCGAACTTCGAAGGCACCGTCAAGATCAAGAACTTGAACGTCGCCCGCAATTCGGACGGCGATCTGATCGCGATGGGCCGCAACCTGATCGTCGCCGTCACCGATCCGGACGGCACCGAGCGTGCCGTGCACCGCATCCAGTACGGCGCGCGGCTCAAGGTCGAAGACGGCGAGCATATCAAGCGCGGCCAGCGCATCGCCGAGTGGGATCCGTATACCCGCCCGATCCTCACCGAGGTCGAGGGCACGATCGGCTTCGAGGATCTCGTCGAAGGCCAGTCGATGACCGAGACGCTCGATGAATCGACTGGTATCGCCAAGCGCGTGGTCATCGATTGGCGCTCGGGCTCCGCCCGCGGTCAGCAGGACTTGCGCCCGGCGCTGGTGATCAAGGGCAAGGATGGAAAGATCCTCAAGCTCAGCCGCGGCGGTGACGCCCGCTCCTTGCTTGCGGTCGACGCCGTCATCTCGGTCGATCCCGGCGCGAAGGTGAGGGCGGCCGACGTCATCGCGCGTATCCCGACGGAAAGCGCCAAGACGCGCGACATCACTGGCGGTCTGCCGCGTGTTGCCGAACTGTTCGAGGCCCGGCGACCCAAGGAATCGGCGGTCATCGCCGAGATTTCCGGGACGATCCGCTTCGGCCGCGACTACAAGAACAAGCGGCGAATAACCATCGAGCCGACCGACAAGAGCGAGGAGCCTAAGGAGTATCTTGTCCCCAAGGGCAAGCACATCCACTTGCAGGACGGCGACGTGATCGAGAAGGGCGACTTCATCGTCGAAGGCAACCCGGCGCCGCACGACATCCTGGCGATCAAAGGCGTCGAGGAGCTTGCCGGCTACCTCGTCAACGAGATCCAGGAGGTCTATCGGCTCCAGGGCGTCGCGATCAACGACAAGCACATCGAAGTGATCGTGCGGCAGATGCTGCAGAAGGTCGAGATTGAGGACTCCGGCGAGACCGACCTGATCCAGGGCGAGCAGGTCGACAAGGTCGAGATGGACGAAGTCAACGCTCGGGCGGCGGAGGAGGGCAAGAAGCCGGCGACCGGGCATCCGGTGCTCCTTGGCATCACCAAGGCTTCGCTGCAGACGCGCTCGTTCATCTCCGCGGCTTCGTTCCAGGAAACAACGCGCGTGCTCACCGAAGCCGCGGTCAGCGGCAAGGCCGACACGCTCGACGGGCTGAAGGAGAATGTCATCGTAGGTCGTCTGATCCCGGCCGGGACCGGCGCGATGATGAACAAGATCCGCGAGGTCGCGGTCAAACGCGACGCGCTCATCCTCGCCGAGCGCGAGAAGGAGGCCGCGGCGAAGGCTGCTGCGGCAGCCGCCGAACCGGCGGCATTGCCGGCCGCGGAGTAAGCGTCGGGGTTCTCGCAGAAATTGAAAGGCCGCCCATTGGGCGGCCTTTTTGTATCGCGCGGCGCTTCATATGTTCGCTCCGGTCCGCCGTCATGGCGGCGACGCGCACAGGCGATAGGGAGGCGGCGATGAGCACAGTTCTGGTGACCGGCGGGTCGGGCTTCATCGGCAGCCATTGCATCCTGCAGCTCCTGGCCGCGGGCCATCAGGTGCGCACCACGGTGCGGAGCCTGAAGCGCGAGGGCGACGTGCGCGCCATGCTGAAGGAAGGCGGCGCCGAGCCGGGCGATCGCTTGTCGTTCATCGCCGCCGATCTCGAAAACGACGCGGGCTGGCCGGAAGCCGTCGCCGGCTGCGAGTACGTGCTGCACGTGGCGTCGCCGTTTCCCCCGAACGTCCCCAAGCACGAGGACGAGCTGATCGTGCCCGCGCGCGAAGGCGCGCTCCGCGTGCTGCGCGCCTCGCGCGACGCCGGCGTCAAGCGCGTGGTGCTGACCTCCTCGTTCGCCGCGATCGGCTACGGCCAGAAGCCGCAGAACACGCCGTTCGACGAGACGAACTGGACGGACCCCGATGGCGACGACGTGCTCCCCTACGTGAAATCGAAGACCTTGGCCGAACGCGCGGCCTGGGATTTCATCGCCAAGGAAGGCGGCGACCTCGAGCTTTCCGTCGTCAATCCGGTGGGCGTGTTCGGCCCGGTCCTGGGGCCCGACTATTCGACCTCGATCCTGCTGGTGCAGCGCCTGATGGACGGCGCCATGCCCGGCTGCCCGCGGCTCTATTTCGGCGTCGTCGACGTGCGCGACGTCGCCGACTTGCACATCCGCGCCATGACTCATCCCGCCGCCAAGGGCGAGCGCTTCCTCGCCGTCGCCGGCGATTTCATGTCGATGCTCGACATCGCCAAGGTGCTGAAGAGCCCGCATGGGCGCGGCGGCCAAGACGAGTGCCGACCCGGCAACTGCCCAACTGGCTGGTGCGCCTCGCCTCGCTGCGCGATCCGGCGGTGAAGCAGATCCTGCCCGAACTCGGCAAGATGAAGAACGCCACCAACGAAAAGGCCAGGCGCATGCTGGGCTTGGGCGCCGCGCTCGAACGAGGAGGCCATCGTCGCCACCGCCGAAAGCCTGGTGCGGCTCGGGCTTCTGAAGGACAGCGCCGAAAAAAGCCGCCTAAGGTGGTTTGCGAACAGTATGGCCGCACGGGCGGTGCTAATACTGGACATGGCAGACGTAGCGCAGATTTCGGTTTTCAGCGGGGGCGCCATGCGCCGGTTCATGAACGAGGCTGTGCCGCTGTTCGAGCGCCAAAGCGGCCACAAAGTCACGATTCGTTTCGGCCCGACGCGCGAGTTGAAGGCCGAGATCGAGACCGGCGCGGCTTTCGATGTCGCTTTGCTGCCGCGGTCGGCCATTGATCAACTCGTGGAGGGCGGCAAGATCACGCCCGGCACGCCGGCCGACATCGTCCATTCGCTTGTCGGTCTCCATGGTGCGCGCGGGAGCGCTTGCGCCCGACATCGGTACTGTGGACGCGTTCAAGAACGTCCTGCGGCAGGCGAAATCGATCTCCTACAGCAAAGGTCCAAGCGGCCTGTATGTGGCGGAGCTGTTGGAGCGCCTCGGCCTTGCCCCGGAAATGAAGGACAAAACGGTGTTTGCGATCGGTCGCCCCGTAGGCGAAGTCATCGCCAACGGCGAGGCTGAGGTCGGCATGCAGCAAATCATCGAAATCCTGCCGGTGGAGGGAGCCCATCTCGTCGGCCCGCTGCCGAACGAGCTGGAAAACTTTGTCCTCTACACAGCCGGCTTCGCCGCAAGCGCCACGGACAGCGCCGCGGCCCGCGCGTTTGTGAGCTTCCTCAAGTCTCCCGAGGCGGTGCGCATCATCCGCGCCAAGGGCATGGAACCGGGGTAAATTTAGATTGCGTTCGTCCCGGCGGAAGCGGGACTTGGCTCTTTCCTGCTTGCGTTGCCAGATTCTCGCTTTCGGCCGTCGCGGGAATGAGCGGAAAGGCGCAGATGTGCTTGCGGCATGGCACTTTCATGCCCATATCGGCTTGACTTCGCACGGTAGCGCCGATACATACCGCGAACTTTTCGGCAGGCGGTGAGCTTCGCCAGTCGGAACGGCCTGTCCGGGTCCCAACTAAGCTACTGAAAGTTTTTACTTTCTTGGCTCGTCGGATTCGGCGCGACGCCTCGATGAAGGAAGCTCAAACGCTGCCTCTGACTACGGAAAGTCAGACTGACTGAAGCGCACGACCGCGGGCAGACGCAGCGCGGTCCTCTGCGAATTTCGAGCGCCCTTCCGCTTGAGGAAGCGGATGGCGCGATTTCGTTTGCGCGAACGCTTTCGCGCGGCAACCGGGGCGAAGGCTCCGAAACAGAGAGTTCAGGCCAAAGGGGCGCAAGCCCCGTCTTGGAGCAAAAAGCGGATGCCGACCGTCAATCAGCTCATTCGCAAGCCGCGGGTGACGCAGCACGCGAAGAAGAAAGTGCCGGCTCTGCAGCAGAGCCCGCAGAAGCGTGGCGTTTGCACGCGCGTCTACACGACGACGCCGAAAAAGCCGAATTCGGCTTTGCGCAAAGTCGCCAAGGTTCGCTTGACCAACGGCTTCGAGGTTATCGGTTACATCCCCGGCGAGGGCCATAATTTGCAGGAGCACTCGGTGGTGATGATCCGCGGCGGCCGCGTCAAGGATTTGCCGGGCGTGCGCTACCACATCCTGCGCGGCGTACTCGACACCCAAGGCGTGAAGAACCGCAAACAGCGCCGGTCGAAATACGGCGCCAAACGACCGAAGTGATTGGAGCCTAGACGATGTCCCGCCGCCACAGGGCAGATAAACGCGAGATCCTGCCGGACCCGAAATTCGGGAACGTCGTGGTTACGAAATTCATGAACTCGGTGATGCATGCCGGCAAGAAGTCGGTGGCCGAGAACATCGTCTACGGCGCGCTCGATATGATCGAGGGCAAGACGCGGCAAAATCCGATCGGCGTTTTCGAACAGGCGCTCGATAACGTCATGCCGTCGATCGAAGTGCGCTCGCGCCGCGTCGGCGGCGCCACCTATCAGGTGCCGGTCGAGGTACGCACCTCGCGGCGCCAAGCGCTTGGCATCCGCTGGATCATCATCGCGGCGCGCGAGCGCAATGAGAAGACGATGACCGAGCGGCTCTCAGCGGAATTGCTCGATGCGTCGAATAACAGGGGGAACGCAGTCAAGAAGCGCGAGGACACGCACCGGATGGCCGAAGCCAACCGCGCATTCTCGCACTATCGCTGGTAAAGCCGGCGACAAAGGATTTCCCCATGCCCCGCATTCATCCGATCGAGGACTACCGCAATTTCGGCATCATGGCCCACATCGATGCCGGCAAGACGACCACGACCGAGCGCGTCCTCTACTATACCGGCAAGAGCCACAAGATTGGCGAGGTGCATGAAGGCGCCGCCACCATGGATTGGATGGAGCAGGAGCAGGAGCGCGGCATTACGATTACGTCCGCCGCCACTACCGCTTTCTGGAACGGCAAGCGCCTGAACATCATCGATACGCCCGGCCACGTCGATTTCACCATCGAGGTGGAGCGCTCGCTACGCGTCCTCGACGGCGCGGTCTGCGTGCTCGATTCCAACCAGGGCGTGGAGCCGCAGACCGAGACGGTGTGGCGCCAGGGCGACCGCTACAACGTCCCGCGCATCGTCTTCTGCAACAAGATGGACAAGATCGGCGCTGACTTCTTCCAGTGCCTGAAAGACATTGTCGATCGGCTTGGCGCCAAGCCGGTAGCGATCCAGCTCCCGATCGGCGCCGAAAGCCAGTTCAAGGGCATAATCGATCTCGTCCGCATGGTCGGGGTGGTGTGGGACGAGGAGACGCTCGGCGCCAAGTACCACGACATCGAAATCCCGGCCGAATTGCAGGATCAGGCCAAGGAATATCGCGAGAAGCTCGTCGAGGCGGCGGTCGAGCTCGACGACGACGTGATGAGTGCGTATCTCGAAGGCAAGGAGCCCGACGTCGCGACGCTCAAGCGGCTCATTCGCAAGGCCACCATTTCGGGGGCGTTCTTCCCGGTGCTTTGCGGCTCGGCGTTCAAGAACAAGGGCGTGCAGCCGCTCCTCGATGCCGTGGTCGATTATTTGCCGTCGCCCCTCGACGTGCCACCGATCAAGGCGGTCGACCTTAAGGGCAACGAGGTTGAACGCAAGGCGGCCGACTCCGAGCCGATGTCGCTCCTTGCCTTCAAGATCATGGACGATCCGTTCGTCGGCACCATCACCTTCTGCCGCATCTACTCGGGCACGCTCGAGAGCGGTACCGGCGTGATGAACTCGACCAAGGACCGCAAGGAACGTGTCGGCCGGATGCTGTTGATGCACGCCAACAATCGCGAGGACATCAAGGAGGCCTATGCCGGTGACATCGTCGCGCTGGCGGGACTCAAGGAAGTGCGCACCGGCGATACGCTGTGCGATCCGCAGAAGCCGGTGATCCTGGAAAAGATGGACTTCCCCGATCCCGTCATCGAGATCGCCATCGAGCCGAAGTCGAAAGCCGACCAGGAAAAGCTCGGCGTGGCGCTTGCCAAGCTCGTGGCCGAGGATCCGTCGTTCCGCGTCACGACAGATCAAGAATCCGGCCAGACCATCATCAAGGGCATGGGCGAGCTTCACCTCGACATCAAGGTCGATATCTTGAGGCGCACCTACAAGGTCGATGCCAATATCGGCGCGCCGCAGGTCGCTTATCGCGAGAAGATCACCCGGCCCGCCACCGTCGACTATACGCACAAGAAACAGACCGGCGGCCACGGCCAGTATGCGCGCGTCAAAATCGTCGCCGAGCCGGGTGCACCCGGCGTAGGCTTTGAGTTCGAGAACGAAATCGTCGGCGGATCGGTGCCGAAGGAATTCATCCCGGCGGTCGAGAAGGGCATCGAGGGGGTGCTGGGTTCCGGCGTACTTGCTGGCTTTCCGGTGGTCGACCTCAAGGTCAGTCTTATTGACGGCGCTTCTCACGATGTCGATTCGTCGGCGATGGCATTCGAAATCGCGGCGCGCGCGGCGGTGAGGGAGGCCTTGCAGAAGGGCGGCCCGGTCCTGCTCGAGCCGGTCATGAAGGTCGAGGTGGTGACGCCGGAGGACTATACCGGGTCGGTCATCGGCGATCTCAATTCGCGCCGCGGCCAGATTCAGGGCCAGGACATGCGCGGCAACGCCAACGTCATCGCCGCGATGGTGCCGCTCGCCAATATGTTCTCCTACGTCAACAATCTGCGCTCCATGAGTCAGGGGCGCGCCACTTTCACGATGCAGTTCGATCACTACGCCGAGGTGCCGAAAGGCATCGCCGATGAGGTTCAGGCGAAGTTCGCCTGATAACATTTTCACGAAGGATAGTAGAGAAAGCCGGAACGGAGAGCCCCATGGCCAAGGAAAAATTCCAACGCACCAAGCCGCATTGCAACATCGGCACGATCGGGCACGTCGATCACGGCAAGACGTCGTTGACGGCAGCGATCACCAAAGTATTGGCGGAAAAAGGTCAGGCGACTTACACGGCCTATGACCAGATCGACAAGGCACCGGAAGAGAAGGCGCGCGGCATCACCATCGCCACCGCGCACGTCGAGTACGAGACCGACAAGCGGCACTATGCGCACGTCGACTGTCCCGGGCACGCCGACTACGTGAAGAACATGATCACCGGCGCCGCGCAGATGGACGGCGCGATCCTGGTGGTGAGCGCGGCCGACGGTCCGATGCCGCAGACTCGCGAGCACATCCTGCTTGCCCGTCAGGTCGGCGTCCCGGCGCTCGTCGTGTTCCTCAACAAAGTGGACATGGTGGACGATCCGGAGCTGCTCGAGCTCGTCGAGCTAGAGGTTCGCGAGCTTTTGTCCAAGTACAATTTCCCCGGCGACAAGATTCCGGTGATCAAAGGCTCGGCGCTGATGGCGCTCGAGGACAAGGATCCGAAGCTTGGCAAGGAAGCGATCTTCGAGCTGATGAAGGCGGTCGACGAGTACATCCCGCAGCCGGAGCGCCCGAAGGATCAGCCGTTCCTGATGCCGGTCGAAGACGTGTTCTCGATCTCCGGCCGCGGCACGGTCTGCACCGGCCGCATCGAGCGCGGCATCATCAAGGTTGGTGAGGAAGTCGAGATCGTCGGTATCAAGCCGACGACCAAGACCACCGTCACCGGCGTCGAGATGTTCCGCAAGCTGCTGGATCAGGGCGAGGCCGGCGACAATGTCGGTTGCCTCCTGCGCGGCACCAAGCGCGAGGAAGTGGAGCGCGGCCAGGTGCTCTGCAAGCCGGGCTCGGTGAAGCCGCACACCAAGTTCAAGGCCGAGGCCTACATCCTCACCAAGGAGGAGGGTGGACGCCACACGCCGTTCTTCACCAATTACCGGCCGCAATTCTATTTCCGCACCACCGACGTGACCGGCGTGGTGACGCTGCCGGAAGGTACCGAGATGGTGATGCCCGGCGACAACATCGCCATGGAAGTGACGCTGATCGTGCCGATCGCCATGGAGGAGAAGCTCCGCTTCGCCATCCGCGAAGGCGGCCGCACGGTCGGCGCCGGCGTCGTGGCCAGCATTATCGAGTAGGGAATTCACCTCTCCCCGGTGGGGAGAGGTCTGACCGCGAAGCGGCCCGGGTGAGGGGACTCGGGCGTTTCAATCGGAACTGCCGAACCCCTTACCCCGGCCCTCTCCCCTCCGGGGAGAGGGAGAAGAAACGAGCGAGAGACGAGCTAATGAACGGCCAGAACATACGCATCCGGCTCAAGGCGTTCGATCACCGCATCCTCGATGCGTCGACGCGCGAGATTGTCAATACGGCGAAGCGCACCGGCGCGCAGGTGCGCGGGCCGATCCCGCTGCCGACCAAGATCGAGAAATTCACGGTCAACCGCTCGCCGCATATCGACAAGAAGAGCCGCGAGCAGTTCGAGATGCGTACGCACAAGCGCCTGCTCGACATCGTCGATCCGACGCCGCAGACGGTGGATGCGCTGATGAAGCTCGACCTCGCCGCCGGCGTCGATGTCGAGATCAAGCTCTAAGGCGCGAAGGGGATTTGAAATGCGTTCCGGGGTGCTCGCACAGAAAGTCGGGATGACCCGCCTCTTCACCGAGGCCGGCGAGCACGTGCCGGTCACGGTGCTGCGGCTCGCCAATTGCCAGGTCGTGGGTCATCGCACCAAAGAGAAGAACGGTTACGTCGCGCTCCAGCTCGGCGCCGGTGTCCGCAAGGTGCTGCGCACGACCAAAGCCGACCGCGGCAACTTCGCCATCGCCAAGGTCGAGCCCAAGCGCAAGCTCGCGGAATTCCGCGTCGACGACGACGCGCTCATTCCGGTGGGCGCCGAGATCACGGCGGATCATTTCGTCGTCGGCCAATATGTCGACGTCACCGGCACCTCGACCGGCAAGGGCTGGGCCGGCGGCATGAAGCGCTGGAATTTCGCCGGCTTGCGTGCGAGCCATGGCGTTTCCGTCTCGCACCGCTCGATTGGCTCGACCGGCGGCCGCCAAGACCCGGGCAGGACGTTCAAGAACAAGAAAATGCCGGGCCACCTCGGCGTCGATCGCGTCACCACGCTCAATCTCAAGGTCATGCAGACCGACGTCGAGCGCGGTCTCATTCTCGTTGAAGGTGCGGTGCCTGGCGTCAAAGGCGGCTGGATCACGGTGCGCGACGCGGTGAAGAAGAGGCTGCCGGACGGCGTGCCGAAGCCCGGCAAGTTCAAGCTCGCCGAGTCAGCAACCGCCGCGCCCGTGGCGAAGGCCGACGAGCCGGCCGCCTCCGCAGCGACGGAGGGCGCGTGACATGGAACTGAAAGTCACCTCGCTTGACGGCAAGAATTCCGGTTCGGTTACAGTCTCCGACGCGATATTTGGGCTGGAGCCGCGGACCGATCTCATTCATCGCTGCGTCGTGTGGCAATTGGCCAAACGGCGGAGCGGCACTCATGCCGTCAAAAATCGCGCCGACATCCACCGCACCGGCAAGAAGATGTACCGGCAGAAGGGCACCGGCTCCGCCCGCCACGGCTCGGCGCGCGTCAACCTGTTCCGCGGCGGCGGCCGGTCGTTCGGGCCGCACACGCGCAGCCACGAAATCGGCTTGCCGAAGAAAGTCCGTGCGCTCGCGCTCAAGCATGCGCTCTCCGCCAAGGCCAAGGACGACGGCATCGTCATTATCGAAGCGCTGGATCTGAAGGAAGCGAAGACCAAGGCCCTGCGCAGCCACTTCGAGAAGCTCGGTCTCTCGAACGCGCTGATCGTGGACGGCGCCGAAGTCGCCGCGAGCGTGCGCACCGCCGCCCGCAATATCCCGAATATCGACGTTCTGCCGATCGCCGGCATCAACGTCTACGACATCCTGCGGCGGCAGAAGCTGGTGCTGACCCGCGCCGCGGTCGATGCGTTGGAGGCGCGATTCAAATGAGCACCAAGGATCCGCGCCATTACGACGTGATTCTCGCGCCGGTGATCACCGAGAAGGCGACCACCGCGTCGGAGCACAGCAAGGTCATCTTCAAAGTGGCGCTCGACGCGACCAAGCCGCAGATCAAGGAAGCGGTCGAGAAGCTGTTCGACGTCAAGGTGAAAAGCGTGAACACGCTGCGCCGGCGCGGCAAGTGGAAGGCGTTCAAGGGCCGTTTCGGTCTGCAACAAACCACTAAGCGCGCCGTCGTGACCCTCGAAGAGGGTCAGAAAATCGACGTGACCACGGGGCTGTAAGGAGCGGGCGATGGCACTCAAGAGCTATAATCCGGTCACGCCCGGCCAGCGCCAGCTGGTCCTCGTCGATCGCTCCGGCCTTTACACCGGAGCGCCGGTGAAAGCGCTGACTGAAGGCAAGAATTCGAGCGGCGGCCGCAACAACTCCGGCTCCATCACCAGCCGTTATCGCGGCGGCGGCCATAAGAAGGCCTACCGCCAGATCGACTTCAAGCGCCGCAAGTTCGACGCGCCGGCCAAGGTCGAGCGGCTCGAATACGATCCGAACCGCACCGCCTTCATCGCCCTGATCAAATACGAAGACGGCGAGCTTGCTTACATCCTGGCGCCGCAGCGGCTTGCCGTCGGCGACACCGTCGTCTCCGGCGAATATGTCGACGTGAAGCCGGGCAATGCGATGCCGCTCGCCAATATTCCAGTCGGCACCATCGTGCACAATATCGAGCTGAAGATCGGCAAGGGCGGCCAGATCGCGCGCTCGGCCGGGACCTACGCGCAACTCGTCGGCCGCGATGGCGCCTACGTCATCTTGCGGCTCAATTCCGGCGAGCAGCGCCTCGTCCATGGCCGCTGCATCGCGACCGTCGGCGCTGTGTCGAACCCGGACAACATGAACATCTCGATCGGCAAGGCCGGTCGCAACCGCTGGATGGGCTGGCGCGGTCACGTCCGCGGCGAGACGATGAATCCGGTCGACCATCCGCTGGGCGGACGCACGCGCGGCGGCCGCCATCCGGTGACGCCGTGGGGCAAGCCGACCAGGGGTATGAAGACCCGGAAGAACAAGGCTACCACCAAGTTCATCATGGTCAGCCGTCACGTGCGGAAGAAGAAAAAGTAGGATCGTAGGAGCAATCATGACGCGTTCGGTCTGGAAGGGTCCGTTTGTCGACGGCTATCTGCTGAAAAAGGCGGATGTCGCGCGTTCATCGGGACGCCATGAGATGATCCGCATCTGGTCGCGCCGTTCGACCATCCTGCCGCAATTCGTCGGGCTGACCTTCGGCGTCTACAACGGACAAAAGCACGTCCCGGTGATCGTCACCGAGGAAATGGTCGGACACAAGTTCGGCGAGTTCGCCCCGACCCGCTCGTTCTACGGTCATTCGTCGGATCGCAAGGCCAAGCGCACGGCCGGCGCGCCTTCGAGCGGCGGCGGAGCGGGCGCTGCCGCGCCGGCTGCGCCGGCAGGCGGCGGGTCGTAAGGCTGGGAGAGGTCTGATGAGCAAGAAAAAGCGCGAGCGCGCGCTCTCCGACACCGAAGCGAAGGCCGTCACCCGCAATCTGCGGGTGAGTCCGCAGAAGCTGAACCTGTTGGCGCAGCTCATTCGCGGCAAGAAGGTTTCGATGGCGCTCTCCGATCTCGAATTCTCGCGCAAGCGCATCGCCCGCGACGTGCGCAAGTGTCTGGAATCCGCGATCGCGAACGCCGAGAACAATCACGATCTCGATGTCGACGATCTCATCGTCGTCGAGGCCCATGTCGGCAAAGCGCTGGTGATGAAGCGGCACATGCCACGGGCGCGCGGCCGCGTGGGAAAGATTTTCAAGCCATTCTCGCACCTCACCATCGTGGTGCGTGAGGTCGAGGCGCAGCAGGCATAACGGGACGCGGCGGAAGGCGGCGAGGAGATAGCAATGGGTCAGAAGGTCAATCCGATTGGGCTGCGCCTCGGCATCAACCGCACGTGGGATTCGCGCTGGTATGCCGGCAAGGCGAGCTACGGCTCGCTGCTGCACGAAGACATGAAGATCCGCGCAGCGTTGATGAAGGAACTCAAGCAGGCCGCGGTGTCCAAGATCGTGATCGAGCGCCCGCACAAGAAGTGCCGCGTCACCATTCATTCGGCGCGCCCCGGCGTCGTCATCGGCAAGAAGGGCGCCGACATCGAGAAATTGCGCCGCAAAGTCGCCGAGCTCACCGATAGTGATGTTGTGATCAACATCGTGGAGATTCGTAAACCTGAGCTCGACGCGCAGCTCGTCGCCGAATCGATCGCGCAGCAGCTCGAGCGCCGCGTCGCCTTCCGCCGCGCCATGAAGCGTGCGGTGCAGTCGGCAATGCGGCTTGGCGCCGGCGGCATCCGTATCAATTGCTCTGGCCGGCTCGGCGGCGCCGAGATCGCGCGGATGGAATGGTATCGCGAGGGCCGCGTGCCGCTGCATACGCTACGCGCCGACGTCGATTACGGCGTCGCTACCGCTTTCACCACCTACGGCACCTGCGGCGTGAAGGTCTGGATCTTCAAGGGCGAGATCATGGAACACGACCCGATGGCGCAGGACAAGAAAATGGCCGAAGGCGAAGCCGGCCGCCCGCGTCGCGACGCGGCGTGAACGAATAGAAGGTTTAGAAAAAGGCGTCCGCCATGCTGCAACCGATGCGAACGAAATTCCGCAAGGCGCACAAGGGCCGCATCCACGGTCTGGCCACGAGCGCGGCGACGCTTGCGTTCGGCCAATTCGGGCTCAAAGCGCTCGAGCCGGAGCGGATCACGGCGCGGCAGATCGAAGCCGCACGCCGCGCTTTGACCCGGCACATGAAGCGCTCGGGGCGCGTTTGGATCCGGGTGTTCCCGGACGTGCCGGTTTCGAAGAAGCCGCTCGAAGTGCGCATGGGTTCCGGCA
Source organism: uncultured Alphaproteobacteria bacterium (assembly GCA_963733575.1). Classification (GTDB taxonomy): domain Bacteria; phylum Pseudomonadota; class Alphaproteobacteria; order Rhizobiales; family Xanthobacteraceae; genus BOG-931. The sequence goes on from CAVTDJ010000002.1 coordinate 33,613, forward strand.
AAGGCGCTCCCGAACTGTGGGTGGCGCGTGTCAAGCCGGGCCGAATTCTGTTCGAGATCGACGGCGTGCCGGTCGAGGTCGCCAAAGAGTCGCTGGCGCTTGCCGCCGCCAAGCTGCCGATCAAGACGCGCTTCGTCGAGCGCATCAGCGAGTAGGCGTGACATGAAAACTGCCGATATCAGAGCGATGACGGTCGATCAGATCGACGACGAGGTGCTCAAGCTGAAGAAAGAGCAGTTCAACCTGCGCTTCCAGCGCGCCACCGGCCAGTTGGAGAATACTTCGCGCGTGCGCGAAGTGCGTCGCGACATCGCGCGGCTCAAGACGGTCGCGCAGCACAAGCGCACACCGAGGAGTTAAGAGGAACAAGATGCCCAAGCGCAGCCTGCAAGGCGTCGTGGTGAGCGACAAACAGAGCAAGACAGTGGTGGTGCGCGTCGAGCGCCGCTTCACGCATCCGCTGTTCAAAAAGACGATTCGCCGCTCGAAGAAGTACTACGCGCACGACGAGAACAACGAGTTCAAGGTCGGCGATACGGTGTGGATCGAAGAGCACCGGCCGATTTCCAAGCTCAAGCGCTGGGCGGTGGTGCGCGGCGAGAAGAAACAAGCGTCGTAGTCGCGGCGCCCGATACGGAAATAAGTGGGATAGCCCATGATTCAGATGCAAACCAACCTCGACGTGGCGGACAATTCCGGCGCGCGCCGCGTCATGTGCATCAAGGTGCTGGGCGGCTCCAAGCGGAAATACGCCACCATCGGCGATGTGATCGTCGTCTCGGTGAAGGAGGCGATCCCGCGCGGCCGGGTGAAGAAGGGCGACGTGATGAAGGCCGTCATCGTTCGCATCTCCAAGGACATCAAGCGTGCCGACGGCTCGGTCATCCGCTTCGACCGCAACGCCGCGGTGCTGATCAATCCGCAGATGGAGCCGGTCGGTACGCGCATCTTCGGCCCGGTGCCGCGCGAACTTAGAGCGAAGAACCACATGAAGATCATCTCGCTCGCGCCCGAGGTGTTGTGATGGCGGCGAAGATCAAAAAGGGCGACACGGTCATGGTGATCGCCGGGCGCGACAAGGGCCGCACCGGCGAGGTCATCGAGGTGCGCCGCGACGATGGGCACGCGCTCGTGCGCGGCGTCAACGTCGTCAAGCGACATCAGCGCCAGGACGCCGCGCACGAGGGCGGCATCATCTCCAAGGAGGCGCCGATCCACCTATCGAACATCGCGCTGGCCGACCCCAAGGATAAAAAGCCCACGCGCGTCGGCTTCAAATTCGTCGGTAAGGGCGACGATCGCAAGAAGGTGCGCGTCGCCAAGCGTTCGGGAGCAGAGATCGATGGCCGATAAGGACGAGAAACAAGCGAAGCCGGAGAAGTCCCAGCGGCCGCCGAGCGCCGAACAGGTTGTCAAAGCCGGGAAGGACGAAAAGAAGGCGGCCAAACAGGCGAAGGCCGACAAGGCCGCCGCGGATGGCAAGGCGGGCAAGCCGGCGGCGCAGCGCGAGCCCGAGCCGCGGGTGCCGGCGCGTCTGAAGGTCGAGTTCGAGGATGCGATCCGCGGCCGGCTCGCCGAGCAGTTCGGCTACAAGAACCGCATGCAGATTCCGGTGCTCGACAAAGTCGTCATCAACATGGGCATCGGCGAAGGCGTCGCCGACCGCAAGAAGGTCGAATCGGCTGCCGCCGATCTCGCGCTCATCGCCGGGCAGAAGGCGGTGGTGACCAAAGCGCGCAAGTCGATCGCGACATACAAGCTGCGCGATGGCCAGGCCATCGGCTGCAAGGTGACGCTGCGCAAAGCGCGCATGTACGAATTTCTCGACCGGCTGATCAATATCGCGCTGCCGCGCGTGCGCGACTTCCGCGGGCTCAACCCGAAGAGCTTCGACGGCCGCGGCAATTACACGCTCGGCATCAGGGAACACATCGTGTTCCCTGAGATCGACTACGACAAGGCCGCCAACGTCTGGGGCATGGACATCACCGTGTGCACCACCGCGCGCAACGACGACGAGGCGCGCGCTTTGTTGACGGCATTCAATTTTCCGTTCCGGCAGTGAGGCCGAAAAATGCCTCAGACGCGGGACAGCGAGGAGAACTAGATGGCGAAGAAGAGTTCGATCGAGAAGAACAACCGGCGCCGCCGGATGACGAAGAAGTTCTCGGGCCGGCGATCGCGGCTTAAGGAGATCGTGCGCGACAAGACCAGGCCGGTCGAGGAGCGTTTCGCCGCCACGCTCAGGCTTGCCGAGATGCCGCGCAACTCGTCCGCCACCCGCATCCGCAACCGCTGCGAGTTGACCGGGCGGCCGCGCGGCTATTACCGCAAGCACAAACTGTCGCGCATCGCGTTGCGGGAGCTTGGCTCGAAGGGGCTGATCCCGGGCCTCGTGAAGTCGAGCTGGTGAGGAGGATCGCACGATGTCGATGAACGATCCGCTCGGCGATCTTCTGTCTCGCATCCGCAACGCGCAGATGCGCAATAAAGGCAAGGTTTCAAGCCCGGGCTCGAAGCTGCGCGAGAGCGTCTGTGAAGTGCTCAAGAGCGAAGGCTATATTCGCGGCTACGCGGTGGTCGAGCGCGAGGGCCGCTCGGAGATCGAGATCGAGCTGAAGTATTTCGAGGGCGAGCCGGTCATCCGCGAGATCGAGCGGATTTCCAAGCCCGGCCGCCGCGTCTATACCTCGGTCAAGAATTTGCCGCGCATCAACAACGGCCTCGGTGTCGCCATCGTCTCGACGCCGAAGGGCGTGATGGCGGATCACGCCGCCCGCGACGCCAATGTCGGCGGCGAAATTCTTTGCACGGTGTTCTAATGTCCCGCGTCGGCAAAAAACCAGTCGCAGTTCCCTCGGGGATCACGGCGAACGTCGAAGGCCAGACCGTTAAGGTAAAAGGCCCGAAGGGCACGCTTTCCGCTGTGCTGCCGGACGACGTCGCGGTCAAACTCGATGGCGGACAGATCAAAGTCGATCCACGCACCGAGACCAAGCGCGCGCGGGCGCAATGGGGAACATCGCGCACGCTGGTCGCCAACTTGATCGCCGGGGTTACCAAGGGCTTCGAGCAACGCCTCGAAATCAACGGCGTCGGCTATCGCGCGGCGGTGCAGGGCAAAAACCTTCAGCTCGCGCTCGGCTACAGCCACGACGTCGTCTATCCGATCCCGGAAGGCATCACGATCGTGACGCCGCGCCCGGTCGAGATCGTGATCTCGGGTATCGACCGTCAGAAGGTCGGGCAGGTCGCGGCGGAGATCCGCGAATACCGGCCGCCTGAGCCTTACAAGGGCAAGGGCATCAAGTATGCCGCCGAACGAATCTTCCGCAAGGAAGGCAAGAAGAAGTAACGGAGCCGCCGATGACCAAGCTCAGTGATAGGATCGAGCGGCGTAAGGGGCGCGTGCGTGGCGCGCTCCGCAGCGCCGCGGGCGAGCGGAAGCGGCTCTCCGTGTTCCGCTCCTCCAAGCACATCTACGCGCAGCTCATCGACGACGATCAGGGCGCTACGCTCGTCTCAGCATCGTCGCTGGAGAAGTCGGCGCGGGAGGGCTTGAAAACCGGGGCCAGCGTCGATGCCGCCAAGGCGGTGGGCAAGCTCATCGCCCAGCGCGCGCAGGAGAAGGGCATCAAGGACGTGATCTTCGATCGCGGCGCCTATCTCTTTCACGGCCGCGTCAAAGCGCTCGCGGACGCCGCGCGCGAGGCAGGGCTGAATTTCTGAGAATTGGAATGCGAACGAGTTGAATCGAGAAGAACTGGATCGGAACAATGGCACGTGAACCACGCGAGCGGCGCGAAGAGCGCGACAGCGAATTCGTCGACAAGCTCGTCCACATCAACCGCGTCGCCAAGGTGGTGAAGGGCGGCCGGCGCTTCGGCTTCGCGGCTCTGGTCGTCGTCGGCGATCAGAAGGGCCGGGTCGGTTTCGGGCACGGCAAGGCGCGCGAGGTTCCCGAGGCGATCCGCAAGGCGACCGATGCCGCCAAGCGCGCGCTCACGCGGGTGCCGCTGCGCGAGGGGCGCACATTGCATCACGATGTCGCCGGGCGGCATGGCGCCGGGAAGGTGTTTCTGCGCGCCGCCCCGCCCGGCACCGGCATCATCGCCGGCGGCCCGATGCGCGCAGTGTTCGAGACGCTCGGCATGCAGGACGTGGTGGCCAAATCGCTCGGCACCTCGAATCCGTACAATGTGGTGCGGGCGACGTTCGATGCGCTCAAGCGCCAGGATTCGCCGCGCGCCGTAGCCGCCCGCCGCAACGTCAAGGTTTCGGCGCTGCAGGCGCGCCGCCGGGACGTCGAGGCCGAACAAGCGGCCGATTGAGACCGCGGGAGCATGCGATGAATACCGGGACCACGAACAAAAACGCCGGCAAGACCGTCAAGGTTCGGCAGGTCGGCAGCCCGATGCGCCGCGATCATACTCAGCGCGAGACGCTCGTGGGCTTAAGGCTCAACAAGATCGGCCGCGTCGCCGAGCTCGTCGATACGCCGCAGACGCGCGGCATGATCGCCAAGGTCGCGCATCTCGTGCGCGTGGTGGAGTAATAGCAATGAAGCTGCACGAACTCGCCGGCCGTGCCGGTGCCCGCAAGACGCGCAAGCGCATCGGTCGCGGCATCGGCTCCGGCAAGGGCAAAACCGGCGGCCGTGGCGGCAAGGGCCAGACCGCGCGCTCCGGTGTGCGCATCAAGGGCTTCGAAGGCGGCCAGATGCCGCTGCATCGCCGCCTTCCCAAGCGCGGCTTCAAGAATACGGCGTTCGCGCGCAAGCTCAACGAGATCAACCTCGGGCGGCTGCAGGAGGCGATCGATGCCGGCCGGCTCGATCCGGCGGGCACGATCGACGCGGCGGCACTGGTCAAGGCGGGGATTTTGCGCCGGGCCAAGGATGGCGTGCGGCTTCTCGGCGGCGGCGAACTCAAGGCCAAGATCGCGCTTTCGGTGTTCGGCGCATCCAAATCGGCGGTCGCCGCGGTGGAGAAAGCGGGGGGTAGTGTCGAAATCCTCGCTCCGAAGCGGGAGACGAGCGAACAAGCGGCCTGATCCTTATATAGGCAAACTGTATAGGGCCTTGGGACACGGAGCATCGGGCGGATGGCTTCTGCAGCGGAACAACTCGCAGCGAATCTCAACTTCGGCGCGCTGGCCAAGGCCGAGGAGCTGAAGAAGCGCATCTGGTTTACGCTCGGCGCGCTGCTCGTCTATCGGCTCGGCACCTACATTCCGCTGCCCGGAATCGATCCGCACGCCTGGGACCAGATTTTCAACTCCCAGGCTGGCGGCATCCTCGGGATGTTCAACATGTTCGCCGGCGGCGGCATTCACCGCATGGCGATCTTCGCCCTGAACATCATGCCTTACATTTCGGCCTCGATCATCATCCAGCTGATGACGACCGTGTCGCCGACGCTCGAAGCCCTCAAGAAGGAGGGCGAGGCGGGCCGCAAGATCATCAATCAGTACACGCGCTATCTGACGGTGGTTTTGGCCGCGTTTCAGGCCTACGGCATATCCGTAGGCCTCGAAGGCGCCAGCAACGTGGTTATGGACCCGGGCCCGTTCTTCGTCATCTCGACCGTTATCACGCTCACCGGCGGCACGATGTTCCTAATGTGGCTCGGCGAGCAGATCACTCAGCGCGGCATCGGCAACGGCACCTCGCTCATCATCATGTCGGGGATCGTCGCGCAGCTTCCTTCGGCGGTCGCCGGCACGCTTGAGCTCGGCCGCCAGGGCGCGCTCTCGACCGGGCTCATCCTCATCGTGCTGGTGATGGCGGTCGCGGTCATCGCCTTCATCGTCTTCATGGAGCGCGCGCAGCGCCGTCTGCTGATCCAATATCCGAAGCGCCAGGTCGGTAACCGCATGTTCGAGGGGCAGTCCTCGCATCTGCCGCTGAAACTCAACACTTCCGGCGTCATTCCGCCGATCTTCGCCTCCTCGCTGCTTCTGCTGCCGACGACGATCGCCAATTTCACGGCCGGGCAGGGGCCTGAATGGCTCACGTTCATCACCACGCAGCTGTCGCACGGCCGGCCGCTCTTCCTCGCGCTCTATGTCGCGCTGATCGTGTTTTTTGCCTTTTTCTATACGGCGATTGTGTTCAATCCGACGGAGACCGCCGACAACCTGAAAAAACATGGCGGCTTCATTCCCGGCATCCGGCCGGGCGAGCGCACCGCCGAATACATCGACTACGTGCTGTCGCGGATCACCGTGATCGGGGCGGCCTATCTTGCGGTCGTCTGCCTGTTTCCGGAGATGCTGATCTCGTACGCGGCGGTGCCGTTCTATTTCGGCGGCACGTCGCTTCTGATCGTAGTTAGCGTCACCATGGATACCGTCGCGCAGGTGCAGGGCTACCTGCTCGCACACCAATACGAAGGCTTGATAAAAAGATCGAAACTGAGGGGACGCCGTAGATGAGATTGATTTTGCTGGGTCCGCCGGGGGCGGGCAAGGGGACTCAGGCCCAGCACCTCGTCGCCAAATATGGACTTGTCCAGCTCTCCACCGGCGACATGCTGCGTGCCGCAGTCAAGGCCGGCGTTTCCCTTGGCCGCCAGGTGGCGGACATCATGGCGCGCGGCGCGCTCGTTCCCGACGACGTGGTGGTCACCATCGTCGAGGAGCGCATCGAGCAGCCGGACGCGCGCAAAGGGTTTATCCTCGACGGCTTTCCGCGGACCGTGCCGCAAGCCGAGGCGCTCGACCGCGTGCTGGCGAAGCGCGGCCTCGCACTCGATGGGGTGATCGAGCTGCGCGTCGACGAGGACGCCCTGATCAAGCGCATCGAGAACCGGGTCGCCGAAATGCAAGCGCGCGGCGAGCCGTTGCGGCCCGATGACAATCCGGATGTGCTGCACCGGCGGCTCGTGGCCTACCGCGAGCAGACTGCACCGTTAATCGCCTATTATCGGCGACACGGGGTGCTGCGCTCGGTCGACGGCATGGCGCCGATCCCGGAGGTCGCGGCGCAGATCGACAACGCGTTGTCCGAAGAGGTAGGCGGGGCGGCAAAACCAAAGCCGTCGCGCGGGTCCGCAAGGCGGAAAACCGGGAAATCGCCGCGCAAGCGGCCGATAGGAAAAAAGTCCATGACCCGGGCGGCAGCTACCCGGCGGAAGCCCGTCGACGCTGCGCGCAAACGCGTAGCGAGCAAGGCCAAAACCAAGCCGAAATCCAAGCCGAAATCCAAGTCGAAATCCAAGCCGAAATCCAAGTCGAAATCCAAGTCGAAATCCAAGTCCGGATCAAAGCTTAAGGCGGCAAAGCGCCGACGATAGATTAAGTTGTACACGAAATCGCCAGCCGGGTTGACGAAGGTGCGAGGAGTCCATTAATAAGCTGGGAATATCCGGTCGGAGATTGAGCAGCGATGCCAAGCCGCAGCGGCAGGCATGCGTTGGCTTTTTACGTTTGTGGCCTTCTCAGGTGACATTCGAATCGATAGATAGCGGCGGGCGGCGCGGGGGATCCCCGCGCTGGCTTGCATAAGGAGCAACTGACGTGGCCCGTATCGCTGGTGTCAATATCCCAACCAACAAGCGTGTCGTGGTCGGATTGCAGTACATCCATGGCATTGGCCCCGCCAAAGCCAAGGAAATCATGGCAAAAGTCTCGATCCCCGACTCGCGCCGGGTGTCGCAGCTGACAGACCAGGAAGTGTTGCAGCTCCGCGAGGTGATCGACCGCGACTATATCGTCGAGGGCGATCTGCGGCGCGAAGTTTCCATGAACATCAAGCGGCTGATGGATCTCGGCTGCTACCGCGGGTTGCGTCATCGCCGCGGCCTTCCGGTCCGCGGGCAGCGGACCCACACCAACGCGCGCACCCGCAAGGGGCCGGCCAAGCCTATCGCCGGCAAGAAGAAATAGCGCGTCAAACAGAGTTTATGTGACGGCAACCGGTGCGGCCGGTTCCGGTCCGAAAGGGTTCAGAATGGGTAAGGAAGCCACGCGCGTCCGTCGCCGCGAACGCAAGAACATCGCCTCCGGCGTCGCGCATGTGAATGCCTCGTTCAACAATACCATGATCACGATTACCGACGTACAAGGCAATACCATTGCTTGGTCGTCGGCCGGTACGATGGGTTTCAAGGGCTCGCGCAAGTCGACCCCCTATGCCGCCCAGGTGGCCGGCGAGGACGCCGCCAAGAAGGCGCAAGAGCACGGCATGCGCACGCTGGAGGTCGAAGTCGCGGGCCCCGGTTCGGGCCGGGAATCGGCGCTGCGCGCGCTGCAGGCCGCCGGGTTCACCATCACCTCGATCCGCGACGTAACGCCGATCCCGCACAATGGATGCCGTCCGCGCAAGCGGCGGCGCGTATAGGACATCCGGCCGATGGAAATTGAACATTTGCCGCCGCTCGATTTTGGCCCCACGGAGCGGAGTGGGGCGCGCGACGCGATCGCGCCGCGCAACGCGATAGGTGATAACGTGACGATCCAGAAGAATTGGCAGGAACTGATCAGGCCGGGCAAGCTGCAGGTCAGCGCCGGTGCCGATGCGCGACGCGTGGCGACTGTGGTCGCCGAGCCGCTCGAACGCGGCTTCGGCGTCACGCTCGGCAACGCGTTGCGGCGTATTCTGTTGTCTTCGTTGCAAGGCGCCGCAGTGCAATCGGTGCATATCGACGGTGTGCTGCACGAATTCTCCTCGATTGCCGGTGTGCGCGAGGACGTGACCGACATGGTGCTCAACATCAAGGACATCGCCATCAAGATGCAGGGCGAGGGGCCCAAGCGCATGGTGGTGAAGAAGCAGGGTCCCGGCACCGTCACGGCAAGCGACATTCAGACCGTCGGCGACATCGTCGTGCTCAATCCGGACCTCGTCCTGTGCACGCTCGACGAGGGCGCCGAGATCCGCATGGAATTCACCGTCAATACCGGCAAGGGCTATGTGCCCGCCGAGCGCAACCGTCCCGAGGACGCGCCGATCGGATTGATCCCGGTCGACAGCCTCTACTCGCCGGTGCGCAAGGTGTCCTACAAGGTGGAGAACACGCGCGAAGGGCAAATCCTCGACTACGACAAGCTCACGCTGTCGATCGAGACGAACGGCGCGGTGAGCCCCGAGGACTCGCTCGCCTACGCCGCGCGCATCCTGCAGGACCAGCTCAACGTGTTCGTGAACTTCGAGGAGCCCAAGCGCGAGACCGCGCAGGAGGCGATCCCCGATCTGGCTTTCAATCCGGCGTTCCTCAAGAAGGTCGACGAGCTCGAGCTCTCGGTGCGTTCGGCCAATTGTCTGAAGAACGACAACATCGTCTATATCGGCGACCTGGTGCAGAAGACCGAGGCCGAGATGCTGCGCACGCCGAATTTTGGCCGCAAGTCGCTCAACGAGATCAAGGAAGTGCTGGTGCAGATGGGCCTGCATCTGGGCATGGAAGTGCCCGGCTGGCCGCCCGAGAACATCGAGGAACTGGCCAAGCGCTTTGAGGATCATTACTGACCAGGTATCAGTGATCAGTGGTCAGTATTCAGACTGCCTCTTCTGATTACTGATATCTGATTACTGACACCTGTCTCCGGAGGAGACGACCGTGCGTCACGCGAAAACCCACCGTAAGTTTGGCCGGCGCTCGGATCATCGCCGTTCGATGCTGGCGAACCTCGCCGCCTCGCTCATCAAGCATGAGCAGATCACCACCACACTGCCGAAGGCGAAGGATTTGCGCCCGGTCGTGGAGAAGCTCGTGACGTTGGGCAAGCGCGGCGATCTGCACGCGCGGCGGCAGGCGATCGCGCAGATGCGCGACCTCGCCATGGTCAAGAAGCTCTTCGAGGTGATCGGCCCGCGCTACAAGGGGCGCAACGGCGGTTACACCCGCGTGATGAAGGCCGGCTTCCGTTACGGCGATTCGGCGCCGGTCGCGGTGATCGAATTTGTCGATCGCGACATCGAGGCCAAGGGCAAGGATTCCGGACCGGTCCAGGCGCGCGCCGAGGAGTCGGCTCCCGCCGCCGCGTAGCCCGATGGGACGCGGCGAGGGCGGCGCGGCCTTCTAAAGGCCCGTTTGCGCGCCTATATGTGGCGGCGTTGATTTGGGGTCTTTCATGCCGCGTCTGCGCGCTTTTACCACAGCCTTTGCCGCCGCCGTTTTTGCAGCTTCGGCCTTGCTTGGGAGTGCGAGCGCGGAAGACCGCCGCGTGCCGTCTTCGCCCGCCGAGCTTCAGCTTTCTTACGCGCCGGTGGTGAAGCGTGCGGCGCCGGCGGTGGTGAACGTTTATGCGGCGCGGGTCGTCGAGAACCGCAACCCGTTCATGAACGATCCACTGTTTCGCCAGTTCTTTGGTGCGGTGCCGCGCGAACAGGTGCTGCGCTCGCTGGGCTCCGGCGTCATCATCGATCCGTCCGGCCTCGTCGTCACCAATTACCACGTCATCGAAGGCGCCAGCGAAGTGAAGGTCGCGCTCTCCGACAAGCGCGAGTTCGACGCCGAGATTGTACTGAAGGATGAGCACAGCGATCTCACCGTGCTGCGCCTCAAAGACGCCAACGAGAAGTTTCCGGTTCTTGAGTTTGCTGATTCCGACGGGCTGCAGGTCGGCGACGTGGTGCTGGCGATCGGCGATCCGTTCGGCGTCGGGCAAACGGTGACGCACGGCATCGTCTCGGCGCTCGCGCGCACGCAGGTGGGCATCAGCGACTATCAGTTCTTCATTCAGACCGACGCCGCCATCAATCCCGGCAATTCCGGCGGGGCGCTCGTTGATCTCAACGGCAGGCTCGTTGGCATCAATACCGCGATCTATTCGCGCTCGGGCGGATCGCAGGGCATCGGCTTCGCCATTCCGGCGAACATGGTGCGCGTGGTGGTCGCCTCGGCCAAAGGCGGCAGCGCCGCGGTCAAGCGTCCGTGGCTCGGCGCCAAGCTCCAAGAGGTGACGCCGGAGATCGCCGAAAGCCTCGGCTTGAAACGGCCGAGCGGCGCCTTGGTGGCGAACGTTGCCGCCAATGGTCCGGCCGCACGCGCCGGCATCAAGACGGGCGACGTGATCGCCAGTGTCGACGGCACGATCGTCGACGATCCCAATTCTTTCGATTACCGGTTTGCCACCAAGCCACTTGGTGGCACCGCACAGGTCGGGCTCCTGCGTCAGGGACACGAAGTGGTCGTTCAGGTCGGCTTGCAGAGCGCTCCGGAGACGCCGCGCGAGGAGGTCGAGATACGCGCCCACTCGCCGTTCTCCGGCGCCAAGGTCGCGAACCTCTCCCCGGCGCTTGCCGACGAGCTGCGGCTCGATACGCAGAGCCATGGCGTCGCCATAGTCAGCGTAACGGACGGCTCGACGGCGCAAACGATCGGCTTCCGCAAAGGCGATATCGTCGTGTCGGTCAACAATCAGAAGATCGAAAAATCGGCCGATCTCGATCGCATCACGCGCGCCGGCGGCCGGCAGTGGCGCGTAACGATTAACCGCGGCGGCCAGCAGATATCGGTCGTGTTTAGTGGATGAATGAGCTCGCGCCCGAAGCAGAACGCGCCGACCCTGTTCGCAGCCGCGGGCCTCGATCGCGCGGCGCCGCGCCCGCTCGCCGATAAGCTTCGCCCCGACCAGCTCGCCGACGTCGTCGGACAGGATCATCTCCTTGGTCCCGATGGCGTCCTCACGCGCATGCTGGAAACGCGTTCGCTCGGCTCGCTCGTCTTCTGGGGTCCGCCCGGCACGGGCAAGACCACGGTGGCGCGGCTCTTGGCGCAGGCCACCGACCTCCACTTCGAGCAGATATCGGCGATCTTTTCCGGCGTGGCCGATCTGAAAAAGGTCTTTGACGCCGCGCGGGCGCGCCGCGAGACCGGGCAGGGGACGCTTCTGTTCGTTGACGAGATCCACCGCTTCAACCGCGCGCAGCAGGATTCCTTCCTGCCGGTGGTAGAGGACGGCACCATCGTGCTGGTCGGCGCGACGACTGAGAATCCATCGTTCGAGCTGATCGCGCCGCTGCTCTCCCGCGCGCGCGTTCTGGTGTTCAAGCCGCTCGACGCCCCCGCGATCGAGAAGCTTCTCGATCGCGCCGAGACGATCGAGGGCAAAAAGCTGCCGCTCGACGATGAGGCGCGTGCGTCGCTCATTCGTATGGCCGACGGCGATGGCCGCGCGTCGCTGACGCTCGCGGAAGAAGTCTGGCGTGCCGCGCGGGAGGGCGAGACCTTCGATGCCGCGGCGCTGCAGGCCGTCGTGCAGCGCCGCGCCCCGATCTACGACAAAGCGCAGGACGGTCACTACAACCTGATCAGCGCGCTCCATAAATCGGTGCGCGGCTCCGATGTCGATGCCGCGCTCTATTATCTTTGCCGCATGCTCGATGCCGGCGAGGACCCGCTTTATCTGGGGCGCCGCATCGTGCGCATGGCGGTCGAGGACATCGGGCTTGCCGATCCGCAGGCGCTCGTCGTCGCCAATGCGGCGAAGGACGCCTACGATTTTCTCGGCTCTCCGGAGGGCGAACTGGCGCTGGCCGAGGCGGTGATCTATGTCGCCACCGCGCCGAAATCGAACGCGACTTACGTGGCGTTCGGCGCAGCCATGCGCGCCGCGAAGGAAGCGGGCTCGCTGCTCCCGCCCAAGCACATCCTCAACGCGCCGACCAAGCTGATGAAAACCGAGGGCTACGGCTCGGGTTACGAATACGACCACGATGCGCCCGAAGCGTTTTCCGGCCAGGACTATTTCCCGGAAGCGCTGGGACGCCGCCAATTCTACGATCCGCCCGAGCGCGGTTTCGAGCGCGAAATCCGCAAGCGCCTCGAATATTGGGCCAAGCTGCGGCGCGAGCGGGAGTGAAATCTTGAGAGGCTCACGTGGTCCTCGGCAGCCGGGCGGCGGCAAGCAGATCGCCGGGCCGCGGCATCAGGGTCGTTCCGCTCAACGTCAGCCTGACGCGGCCGCGAAGGGCCGTCCCATCGGGCGAAACGCAAAGCGGCCGCACAAGCTACCTGCGAAGGACGACGGACTTCGCCGCGCGTCCTTCGATCCGCGCCATGGAACTCGGCCGTTGCGGGCGTCAGCGGCGACCGCCGTCGATCACGCGCAACCGCGGGAGCGGCGGCCTGCGTCTCGGGAGGACGCGCGACAGAAAGAAGCGATCCCGCAAACCCCGGTTGGGGTGCAGAACGTCGCGGTGACCGCCGACGAATCCGGCATGCGCGTCGATCGCTTCCTCGAGGCGCGGTTTCCGGGATTGAGCTTTTCTCACATCCAGCGCGTCATCCGTAAAGGCGAGGTGCGGGTGAACGGCAAGCGCACGCAGCCGAAGAACCGGCTGGAGGCCGGGCAAACCGTCCGCATTCCGCCGCTGCGTCTCGATCAACCGAAGCCGCGCACGCCCGGCAGCGAGGCGGAAGAACAGACGCGCGCGTTTCTGAAATCGATCACGCTGCGCGAAGACGACGACGTGCTGGTGCTCAACAAGCCGATGGGGCTTGCGGTGCAGGGCGGCTCTGGCACGACCCGCCACCTCGACGGCATGCTGGAGGTGTTGCGTGACTCCCACGGCCAGCGCCCGCGGCTTGTGCACCGGCTCGACAAGGATACCGCCGGTTGTTTGCTCGTCGCCAAGACCCGCTTCGCGGCGGCGGCCTTGGCGAAAACATTCCGCTCGCGCTCGGCGCGGAAAGTCTACTGGGCGCTGGTCGCCGGCGTGCCCAAAGTGCAGCAGGGCCGTATCTCGACCTATCTCGCCAAGGAGGAGCGCGAGGAGGAATCGTTCGTGCGCATTGCCAAACACGGCGAGAAGGGCGCCAGTCACGCAGTGACCTATTACGCGGTGGTCGAAACGTCAGGGCCTTTGCTCGCCTGGCTCTCGCTCAAGCCGGTGACCGGCCGCACCCATCAATTGCGCGCACACATGGCCCATATCGGCCATTCGATCGTCGGCGATCCGAAATACTTTTCGCTGGAGAACTGGCAGCTGCCGGGCGGCATGCAGAACAAGCTGCATCTGCTCGCGCGCCGCATTGTCGTCCCGCATCCGCGCGGCGGCGTGATCGACGCCACCGCGCCGCTGCCGCCGCACATGCAGCAATCGTGGAATCTCCTCGGCCTCGACGCAACGCGCTACGATCCGATCGTCGACGCGCCGGAAGAATAACTGCGCCGTCATTCCGGAGCGCCGCGAAGCGGCGAGTCCGGAATCCATAACCTCAGGCAACGCAGGACAGGCACCGGTTGTGATTATGGATTGCGGGTTCCTCGCTGCGCTCGGCCCCGGAATGACAAGATGAGTGGGCGAGTCCGGCAGATCAGCGCAACGATGCGTTAAACTTGTCCAGCACCGCCGAGCCGGGGCACAGCTCCTTCTCGCCGAGCGCGTTGAGCGGCGCATCGATGGTATTGAGATGGCCGTGCAAATCCTGGCTCTCGGGCGCGACATAGAGGAGGCCGGTGACGACCTGGCCCTTGGCGGCGTGGTGCTGCAGGAAACTCACAGCGGCGGCTCGATCGTGCACGTCATAGTCGGCGTCGAGCTTGCGCAAGGCGAGCTTCGAGCCGTCGTGCTGCGTGACCAATTCGACGCTGCCCGGCTCATAGTCGATCTCGATCGGCGCGCGGCCGCTGATGAAATCGAGCCTGTTCACTGCGTCATTGTGCTCGCGCACATAGTCGAAGCTCTTGGTCGAGCCGGCGTGATTGTTGAAGGCGACGCAGGGCGAGATCACGTCGATGAACGCGGCGCCCTGGTGCTCGATCGCCGCCTTGATCAGCGGCGTGAGCTGCTTCTTGTCGCCCGAAAACGAGCGGGCGACGAAGGTGGCGCCGACTGTCAGCGCGATGCAAACGAGATCGATGGCGCTGTCGGCGTTAACGATGCCGCGCTTGGATCTCGAGCCGAAATCGGCGGTGGCGGAGAACTGGCCTTTGGTCAGGCCGTAAACGCCGTTGTTCTCCACGATATAGACCATGTCGACGCCGCGGCGGATGGCATGCGCGAACTGGCCGAAACCGATCGACGCGGAATCGCCGTCGCCGGAAACGCCGAGATAGATGAGATCGCGGTTGGCGAGATTAGCTCCGGTGAGCACCGATGGCATGCGGCCGTGCACGGAATTAAAGCCGTGCGAATTGCCGAGGAAGTAGGTCGGGGTCTTCGACGAGCAGCCGATGCCGGAAAGCTTCGCCACTTGGTGCGGCGCGATCGAGAGCTCGAAACAGGCTTCCATAATCGAGGCCGAGATCGAATCGTGGCCGCAGCCTGCGCACAGCGTCGATACCGCGCCCTCGTAATCGCGGTGGGTAAAGCCGAGCTCGTTCTTCGGCAGATCGGGGTGATGGAATTTCGGCTTGGCGACGTAAGTCATGACACAACCTTCCGCAGCGGCGTGACCTTGAGCGCGTCGAGATGGTCGGCGATGGCGCGGGCGATGAAGCGCGCCGTGATCGGCGTGCCGTCATAATGCAGGATCGGCACCAGCCGCACTGGATCGATATTGCATTCGTTGACGACGAGCGAGCGCAGCTGGGCGTCGCGGTTCTGCTCGACCACGAACACGAAGTCGTGCTCGCCGATGAAGCTTGTCACGCTCGAATGGAAGGGGAAGGCGCGCACGCGAAGCCGGTCGAGCGCGTGGCCGTCCGCCTCGAGCAATTCGATCGCCTCGTCCATTGCCGGCGAGGTCGAGCCAAAATAGACGACGCCGTATTTGGTCGGCTTGCCGGCATTGGCCTGTAATGGCCGCGGCACCAGGTCCTTGGCGGTCTCGAACTTGCGCAAGAGCCGCTGCATGTTGTCGGCGTAGGCCGGGCCTTCTTCGGTGTAGCGGGCGTAGCGATCGCGCGAGGTGCCGCGGGTGAAGAACGAGCCCTTGGTCGGATGCGTGCCGGGATAGGTGCGATAGGGGATACCGTCACCGTCGACATCGAGATAGCGGCCGAATTCCTCGCCGGCTTCAAGGGCCGCGGCGGTCATCACCTTGCCGCGGTCGAGTTTGCGGCTGTCGTCCCAGGTGAGCGGCCGCGCCAGGCGATGGTTCATGCCGATGTCAAGATCGAGCATCACGAAGATCGGCGTCTGCAGCCGGTCGGCGAGATCGAAGGCCGCCGCGCCGAATTCGAAGGCTTCCGCCGGATCTTCGGGGAAAAGCAGCACGTGCTTGGTGTCGCCATGCGAAGCATAGGCGCAGGAGATGATGTCGGTCTGCTGGGTGCGCGTGGGCATGCCTGTCGATGGGCCAGCTCGCTGTACGTCGAAGATCACGGCCGGAATTTCCGCGAAATAGGCGAGGCCGAGAAATTCCTGCATGAGCGAAATTCCCGGCCCGGACGTCGTCGTAAAGGCGCGCGCGCCATTCCAGGCGGCGCCGATCACGATGCCGATCGAGGCAAGCTCATCTTCGGCCTGGACGATGGCGAATTTGTTCTTCTTCGTCTGCGGGTCGACGCGCATGCGTTGGCAATGGCGCGTGAACGCTTCGGCGAGCGAGGAGGAGGGCGTGATCGGATACCAGGCGCAGACCGTCGCGCCGCCATAGACCGCGCCGAGCGCCGCGGCCGAATTGCCTTCGATGAAGATGCGGTCGCCGACGGCGTCGGCGCGCTTGAGCCGCAAGCCGATCGGGTGCTCGACATTCATCATCACCCAGTCGAGGCCGAGATGCAGCGCATGTTTGTTGGCGTCGAACAGCTTTTCCTTGCCCCTGTACTGCTCGCCGATGAGCTTCTCGATCTCGCCGACGTCCATGTCGAGCAGGGCGGACAGCGCGCCGACATAGATGATGTTCTTGAACAGCTGGCGCTGGCGCGGATCAGAGTATTCGCGACTGCAGATGGCGGTGAGCGGCACGCCGATGACGGTAATGTCGTCGCGGAATTTCGACTTCGGCATCGGCTTGGTGGAATCGTAGAGCAGATAGCCGCCGGGCTCGATGCCGGCGACGTCCTTGTCCCAGGTCTGTGGATTCATCGCGACCATGAGGTCGGTGCCGCCGCGCGCCCCGAGATGGCCGGCTTTGGAAATGCGCACCTCGTACCAGGTCGGCAGGCCCTGGATGTTGGACGGAAAGATGTTGCGCGGCGCGACCGGGATGCCCATGCGCAGCACCGAGCGGGCGAACAGTTCGTTGGCGCTGGCGGAGCCGGACCCGTTGACGTTGGCAAATCGGACGACGAAGTCGTTTACGCTCTGGATTGGCATGCTTGTTCTGCGTGAGTCATGTCGATGAGGTATTTTTGCATGTCCCACGCGCCGGTGGGGCAGCGTTCGGCGCACAGCCCGCAATGCAGGCACACATCCTCGTCCTTGACCATGATGCGGCCGGTCTTGAGGCTATTGCCGATATACAGATCTTGAGTGAGGTTTTTCGCCGGCGCCTGCAGGCGTGAGCGCAACTCGGCTTCTTCGCCATTCTCGGTGAAGGTGATGCAGTCCATCGGGCAGATGTCGACGCAGGCGTCGCACTCGATGCAAAGCTGCCCGGTGAAGACGGTCTGCACATCGCAATTGAGGCAGCGTTCGGCCTCTTTGAGCGCCAGCTCCACGTCGTAGCCGAGCTCGACCTCGGCCCTGATATCACGCAGCGCCACCACCTTCTCGCGATGCGGCACCCGGTAGCGTCTGTCGAGCGCGATCTCGTTGTCGTAGCTCCACTCGTGGATGCCCATCTTCTGGCTGCTGATGGCCATCTGCGGCGCCGGCCGCACGTTGACATCTTCGCCGCGGCAGAATTTGTCGATCGAGATCGCGGCCTCATGGCCGTGCGCCACCGCCCAGATGATGTTCTTTGGGCCGAATGCGGCGTCGCCGCCGAAGAACACCTTCGGATGTGTGGAAGCCATGGTCTTTAAGTCGACCTTGGGCATGTTCCACTGGTCGAACTCGATGCCGCAGTCGCGCTCGATCCAAGGAAACGCGTTTTCCTGGCCGACGGCAACCAGCACGTCGTCGCAGGGAAAGTGCTGGTCGGGCTCGCCGGTCGGCACCAGATCGCGGTGGCCCTTGGCGTCGCGTACGGCCTTGACCTTCTCGAAGGTGATGCCGGTGAGCTTGCCGTTCTCGTGGCTGAATTCCTTCGGCACCAGATAATTGAAGATCGGAATGTCCTCGTGAATGGCGTCCTCCTTTTCCCAGGGGGACGCCTTCATCTCCTCGAAGCCGGAGCGGACGACGACTTTCACGTCCTCGCCGCCGAGCCGGCGTGAGGAGCGGCAGCAATCCATCGCGGTGTTACCGCCGCCGAGCACGATGACGCGCTTGCCGATCTTGTCGATATGGCCGAACGAGACGCTCGCGAGCCAATCGATGCCGATATGGATGTTCTTGGCCGCTTCCTTGCGGCCGGGAATGTCGAGATCGCGGCCGCGCGGCGCGCCGCAGCCGACGAAGATCGTGTCAAAATCTTCGGCGAGCAGCGCCCTCATGCTGTCGATACGCTTGCCGCCGACGAACTCGACGCCGAGATCGAGGATGTAATGACATTCCTCGTCGATCACTTTTTCCGGCAGGCGGAATTTTGGAATCTGCGTGCGCATCATGCCGCCGGACAGCGGGTCCTGATCGAACACGACGCACTCGTAGCCCATTGGTGCGAGGTTTCGCGCGACGGTAAGCGAGGCGGGGCCGCCGCCCACGAGCGCGACGCGCTTGCCGTTCTTCTTCTCGGCCGGTTTGGGCAGGCGGGCGCGGATGTCGTCCTTGAAGTCGGCGGCGACGCGCTTGAGCCGACAGATCGCGACCGGGTCTTTCTCGACGCGGCCGCGGCGGCAGGCGGGCTCGCATGGGCGATCGCAGGTGCGTCCGAGCACGCCCGGAAACACATTCGATTCCCAGTTGATCATGTAGGCGTCGCTGTAGCGGCCCGCGGCGATCAAACGGATGTATTCTGGAACCGGCGTGTGCGCCGGGCAGGCCCACTGACAATCCACGACCTTGTGGAAGTAGTCCGGAACCGAAATGTCGGTAGTTCTCATTGATTCCTCTTGCACGCAGCACCCGCCATTGCTCAGGCGGTACTAAACGCCGCTGCGCGGATCGGCTTCCCCCGCGATTCTGCTCCAACGCCAATTCCGGGCGCGGATACTAGTCGAGCGGGGTGCGGATTTCCACCGCTTGTGCTTGTTATAACAAGCTTTTGTCGCTGCCGGTCCTTAACAAAAGCACGATTGCGGATGCGAACGTCGCACCGCAACCGAAGCTTCGCGTCCGAGACCCTTGGTTAATTTAATTCATTGAATATATTGGCGATTTTGTGTCTATGCCGGATGCGGCAGCGCAATGGAAATGCCATTGCTGCCGCGCGCTATCCTTGTTGGCTATGGTCCTAAGGTCTTATGCGCGATCTGTTCGAGAACGCTGCTCCGGAAAACCCCGTCGAGTCCGCCCGCCGCGGGCTGCGGCCGGTGCTGCGGCGCCGCTTCTACGACAAGGCCGCGACCGCCGCGGTGCCCGAGGGCTACGCAGTGCGGCTCGATGGTAAGCCGGTGCGCACCCCCGCTGGCCGTGTCCTTGCCGCGCCGACGCCGGCGCTGGCGGAGGCGCTCGCGAGGGAATGGGATGCGCAGCGTGATGTGATCGATCCGGCGAAAATGCCGCTGACGCGGCTTGCCAACGCGATCATCGACGGCGTCAGCGACCTGCGCGGTCCAGTCGCGTCGGAAATCGAAAAATACCTCGGCTCCGACCTCGTTTGCTATCGGGCCGGCGTCCCCTCGGGACTTGTCGAGCGCCAAGCGCGCCATTGGGACCCGGTCCTTGACTGGGCCGCCGAAGCGCTCGGCGCGCGCTTCTTCTTGGGCGAGGGCGTCATCCACGTCGCGCAGCCGGAATCCGCGCTCGCCGCCGCATGCGCCGCTATTCCCGACGATCGGTGGCGTCTCGGCGCCGTCTATACGGTGACCGCGCTGACGGGTTCGGCGCTCATCGCGCTCGCGCTCGCGCGCGGACGGCTCACGGCGGAGGAGGCGTGGCTGGCGGCGAATGTCGATGAGGATTGGAATATGGAGCAATGGGGCAAGGACGAATTGGCACTCGAACGCCGCGCGTTCCGTTTCGCGGAGCTGCAAGCGGCGGCGAAGGTGTTGCGATCTTTATAGATGGGGTAACGGGCCGAGGCCCAGCGTAGCAAGCCACTGGCTCGCTACGGCGCTGTTGGATGGCGCGCGCTCGCGGCTTTCCGAGCGAGCTTTGCCCGACAGGCGGTCGTCCCTCAAACTGATGGTGTAACGGAGTCCGGCGTGAGCCTGCTCCAAGCATCAACGAGGGACGACCATGGATCATTATGCAGGAATCGACGTGTCATTGGAACAGTCGAGCGTGTGCGTTGTGGATGCAGCCGGCAAGATCGTTCACGAGGGCAAGGTTGCGAGCGAGCCGGCGGCGCTGATTGGCTACTTTGGTTGGCTCGGATTTGCGGTGTCACGGATCGGATTGGAGGCGGGCCCGTTGTCGCAATGGCTGTACGCGGCGATGCGGGAAGCGGGCTTGGCGGTTGAGTTGTTGGAGACCCGGCATGTGCGTGATGCGTTCAAAGCGATGCCGGTGAAGAGCGACCGCAACGACGCTCGAGGGATTGCGCAGCTGATGCGGCTGGGTTGGTTCCGGCCGGTGCATTGCAAGTCGATCGCGGCGCAGGAGCTGCGGGCTGTGCTCACCGCGCGCAAGCTCATCCAGTCGAAGCTCCGGGACGTGGAGAACAGCCTGCGCGGGATTTTGCGCGGCTTCGGTCTCAAGGTTGGCCATACCACGGCACGGCGCTTTGCCGGACGGATCTGCGAGTTGGTGGCGGGGCAAGCCAATCTTGAGGTGATCGCGCAGGCGCTGCTGGCGGTACATGCGGTACTGTTGCGCGAGTTCAACGGCTTCGAGAAGCGGGTGCGGATGATGGCGCGCGAGCATGCCAAGGCCACGCTGTTGATGACGACGCCGGCGGTCGGCCCCATCGTGGCGCTGACCTATGCGGGCGCCATCGACGATCCGGCGCGCTTTAAGTCCTCAAAACAGACCGGGGCGCATTTCGGGTTGACCCCGAAGAAGTACCAATCGGGCCAGACCGACATCACCGGGCGGATCAGCAAGATCGGCGATGCCGCGGTGCGCGAAGCGCTCTATCAGGCTGCTCACGTCATGCTCACCAAACCAGTCAAAGGCTGCCCGGAACTCAAAAGCTGGGCGATGCGGATCGCCAGACGAGCCGGCATGCGCAAGGCCAAGGTGGCACTCGCGCGCAAGCTCGCCGTGGTCATGCATCGCATGCTCGCCGACGACAAACCCTTCAATCCGGCCGCCAGGACCGTACCGGTCGCTGCGGCCGCCTAACCAGGAGAACAGCAGTTTTCGGGCGGGTCACGACACCAGGCCTTTCCGAAGCGAAGTCCCTTCGCCGGGACGATGGATCAGGTCAGGCCGCCATGCGGGAAGTTGGCATAGCGACCACGCATCCGTAGATTGGCCGGCCTATCCTCACGCAGCCCATCAGGCGACGGCCTCAGCGCCGATCCCGTACAGAAGCAGGTCCCGGCGAGTGGATGACGCAAAAAGGGATTGACTCGTCGAGGCCCGTTACAGAAGCCCGCATGGAGCGCAGCGTAATGCGGGAAGAATGGCGCGGCTTCAAACGCTGATCTCGGATTTCGCTGCGCTCCATCCGGGCTACTTTTAATTACCCGCCGGTGACGCTCATATGCCGCGCCAGCGCCGGCCGCTGGTGCCGGCGATCGATGATGAAATCGTGGCCTTTGGGCTTGCGCGAAATCGCCTCGTCGATGGCGGCGTGAAGGAGATCGTTGGCTTCGGAGGCGCGCAAAGGCTTGCGCAGATCGGCCGCATCCTCCTGGCCGAGGCACATATAGAGCGTGCCGGTGCAGGTCACGCGCACGCGATTGCAGGATTCGCAGAAGTTATGCGTGAGCGGCGTGATGAAGCCGAGCCGGCCGCCGGTCTCGGCGACGCGCACATAGCGCGCCGGTCCGCCGGTGTGATAATCGATATCTTCGAGAGAGAAGCCTTCGGCAAGTCGCGCGCGGACGATCGAGAGCGGCAGATATTGGTCGAGGCGGCCTTCGCCGATCTCACCGAGCGGCATCACTTCGATCAGCGTCAAGTCCATATCGCGGCCGTGCGCCCACTCGAGCAAGCGCGGAATCTCGTCTTCGTTCACGCCCTTGAGCGCAACACTATTGATCTTGATCTTCAAGCCGGCGGCCTGGGCGGCGTCGATGCCGGCGAGCACGTTGTCCAGCGCGCCCCACCGGGTGATGGCGCGGAATTTCTCCGGGTCGAGCGTATCGAGTGAGACGTTGATACGGCGCACGCCATGCGCCTTGAGCTCCGCGGCGTATTTTGCGAGCTGCGATCCGTTGGTGGTCAGCGTGAGCTCATCAAGCTGTCCCGAAGCGAGGTGGCGCGAGAGGCTTTCGAAAAGCGTCATGATCCCGCGGCGGACCAGCGGCTCGCCGCCGGTAAGACGAAGCTTGCGCACGCCGCGCGCGACGAAGGCCGAGCACAGCCGGTCAAGCTCTTCGAGCGTTAGGAGATCGGCTTTGGGCAGGAAACTCATATGTTCCGCCATGCAATAGACACAGCGGAAATCGCATCGGTCGGTCACCGATACGCGCAGGTAACTGATCTCGCGGCCGAATGGATCGACTAGCGCTGGGCGCAAATCATCCAGGCCGTGCGGTTGCACGCGTTGCATTTCCACGCTGTCCATCGGCAGGCGTTTCCATGATTTCCCTGCGCATGATCTTTCCGGAAAACTGGGTTCCACCCCGGGATCAAGTCCAGGGCAGGCTTTTTCCGGATCATGCGTTTAGGCTCCATATGAGCCAATGCCAAGCTTCTTGTAACCACTCATATATAACGGTCTTTGTGCCCGATAAAGCCCTGATCGTCCACACTCATCTTCACAGAGCCGAGATCGCTAATGGCTGCGGGCAGTTGCGCGAAGGAACTGATGACCCGGTCCGGCCGGAAGGTCGTTATCGGCACGTCGGTATAGCCGAAATCGACGGCAACGACCGGCACCTTCGCGGCGCGGGCGGTGCGGATGTCGGTGATGGAATCCCCCACCATGATCGCGCGCCCGGGCTCGCCGCCGGCCCGCACGACGGTCGCATGAAATATCTGCGGATCGGGCTTTTGGATGCCGAATGTGTCCTGGCCGCAGATGGTGGCGAAGCGCTCGCTGAGCTGGAGTGTATCGAGGAGCCGCTTCGAGAGCCATTCGAGCTTGTTGGTACATACCGCCAGCCGATGCCCCGCGGCGGCAAGGCGGTCGAGAACGGGTTCCAGCTCTGGAAACGGACGTGAGCGGTCGGCGATGTGCTCGGCATAGTGGGCGACGAAGTGAGTGTAGAGGGGGTCGACGCCGGCGACGGATGCGTTGCGGCCTTCCAGCACCAGCGCCCGCTCGATCATGCCCCGCGCCCCGCCGCCGATCAGCGGCCGGGCGTCGTCATATGGAACAGTTGGAAGCCCGTGCTGCGTGAGGGTGAAATTGAGCGTGTCGATGAGATCGGGCGCCGTGTCGATCAGCGTGCCGTCGAGATCGAAGACGATCGTAAGCATGTTTTTGCCTAGCCGCCGACGGTCGGCAGCGCAAGCACCAGTTTCCTCGCCGAATTGGGGGAGGGGTTATTCGCTTTCATACCGTTTTTGCCTTACACACCGGCCATGGACATCGAGGCACAAAAACGCGCCGCCGCCGCCCGCGCGCTGGAATTCGTGCGGCCGGGGATGCGTGTCGGGCTGGGCACCGGTTCGACCGCCAAGCACTTCATCGACTTGCTTGGCAAGCGCGTCAGCGCGGGCCTCGACATTGTTGCGGTGCCGACCTCGGAGGCGACGCGCGCCCAGGCTGCGCAGTGCGGCATCAGGCTCACTACGCTCGACGACGTCCCCGAA
Source organism: uncultured Alphaproteobacteria bacterium (assembly GCA_963733575.1). Lineage (GTDB taxonomy): Bacteria > Pseudomonadota > Alphaproteobacteria > Rhizobiales > Xanthobacteraceae > BOG-931. The sequence goes on from CAVTDJ010000002.1 coordinate 57,467, forward strand.
CTGGACCTCACCGTCGACGGCGCCGACGAGATCGCGCCGGATCTGACGCTGATCAAGGGTGGAGGAGGCGCGCTTTTGCGCGAGAAGGTCGTTGCGGCGGCGTCGGCGCGGATGATCGTGATCGCCGACGAGTTCGAAATGGGTGCCGATGCTGGGCCGCTTCCCGTTGCCGGTCGAGATTGCACCTTTCGGTGCCACGGCGATACACCGCGCGGTCGAAACCGCGAGCGCTGCTGCGGGCTGCCCGGGCCCGGCGGTTTTGCGAAAGGGCCAGAACGGACATGCTTTTGTGACCGACGGTGGCCATTGGCTCCTCGATGCCCAGTTGCAGCGTATCGCCGATCCGGCGGGGCTGGCGGCGCGGCTTTGCACTGTTCCGGGCGTCATGGAACACGGCTTGTTCATCGGTATCGCCCAGGCTGCTATTGTCGCCGGTCCCAATGGGGTGCGCCTCGTCGAGCGGCCCTGATCTGAACTGCAAAGGGAGTGCCTCGGCACGAACGCGCGCATGTCCGATTACGACGTCGATCTTTTTGTCATAGGCGGTGGCTCCGGCGGTGTCCGCGCCGCGCGCATCGCGTCCCAGCACGGCGCGCGGGTGATGCTCGCGGAGGAGTACCGCGTCGGTGGCACCTGCGTCATCCGCGGCTGCGTGCCGAAGAAGCTTCTCGTCTATGCGTCGCGCTTCCGCGCTGAATTTGAGGACGCCGCCGGCTATGGCTGGACGCTGCCGCAATCGTCGTTCGATTGGCCGACACTGATCGCCAACAAGGACCGCGAGATCGCGCGGCTCGAAACGGCCTACACCAAGACGCTGGAAAAAGCCGGCGCCACCATCGTCAAAAGCCGCGCCGTCGTCGCCGACGCGCATACGGTGCAATTGGCGAACGGCAAGCGCGTCCGCGCGGCCTACATCCTGATCGCGACCGGCGGCGCGCCGACCTATGGCGATCCCATTCCCGGCATCGAGCACGCCATCTCCTCGAACGAAGCGTTCCACCTACCGCAACTGCCGCAGCACGTGGTGATCCAGGGCGGCGGCTACATCGCAGTCGAATTCGCCGGCATCTTTGCCGGGCTTGGCTCCCAGGTGACGCTCATCTATCGCGGCGAGAATATTCTGCGCGGCTTCGACGACGACGTGCGGCAGCACCTGCGCATGGATATGGAGAAGCATGGCGTCCGGGTTCTCACCGGCTGCAAGGTCGCGGCGATCGAGCAGATGGAGTCACGTTTCTCGGCGCATCTGTCGAGCGGCAACAAAGTCAGCGCCGATTGCGTGATGTTCGCCACTGGCCGGCAACCTAACGTCGCCAAGATCGGGCTCAAAGAGGCCGGCGTCGAGATCGCCAAGAATGGCGGCGTCGCCGTCGATGAATATTCGCGCACCAGCGTGGCCTCGATCTACGCTATCGGCGACGTGACCAACCGCGTCAATCTCACGCCGGTCGCCATTCGCGAGGGCGCCGCGTTCTCCGACACAGTGTTCGGCGGCAAGCCGACGGCCGTCGATCACAGCAACGTGCCGACTGCGGTGTTTTCAGACCCCGAGGTCGGCGTCGTCGGCCTCACCGAGGCGCAGGCACGCGCCCGTTTCGCGCAGACCGATATATACCGGGCGATGTTCAAGCCGCTCAAAGCTACGCTGTCGGGCCGCGACACGACGGTGTTGATCAAGCTCGTGGTCGACGGCCAGACCGACCGCGTGGCCGGCTGTCATATTGTTGGGGAGGGCGCCGCCGAAATGATTCAGGTCGCCGCCATCGCCGTGACGATGGGGGCCACCAAGGCCGATTTCGACGCCACCATGGCGCTCCACCCGACCACCGCCGAGGAGCTGGTTACCATGCGGAACAAAAGCGCCAGCTACGCCCGCGAAGCCGCCGAATAGGTTGGCATTTTCGGCCCTGTCGCGGCCGGGCGCGGTTGTGTATATAACCCGTCATTCCGGCCGAGCCGCAGGAGCGGCGAGAGCCGGAATCCATAACCACCGTTCGTGAATATGGATTCCGGGCTCGCGGGCACTAGGCTCGCGCCGCGGAATGACGGTTTGGAGATGCGTGATGTCGAAACTGACTAGCTCGGCCAAATGGAGCCTGGACTCCTGGCGCCATATGCCGATCGTACAGGTGCCGGAATATCCCGACGCCAAGGCGCTGGCCGAGGTCGAGGCGCAGCTCGCGAGCTTTCCGCCGCTCGTTTTTGCAGGCGAGGCACGCAACCTCAAACGCGCTTTGGCGCAGGTTGCAGCCGGCCAGGCCTTCTTGCTTCAGGGCGGCGATTGCGCCGAGAGTTTCGCCGAGCACGGCGCCAATAACATCCGTGATTTCTTCCGCCTGTTTTTGCAGATGGCGGTGGTGCTCACCTACGCGGCCGCATCGCCGGTCGTGAAAGTCGGCCGCGTCGCGGGCCAATTCGCCAAGCCGCGGTCTTCGCCGACGGAAAAGCGCGGCGGCATGGAGCTGCCGGCCTATCGCGGCGACATCGTCAACGGCACCGACTTCACCCCGGAGGCGCGCACGCCAGATCCCCGCAGGCAATTGGAGGCTTACCGCCAGTCCGCGGCGACGCTTAATCTCCTGCGCGCCTTCGCCACGGGCGGCTACGCCAATCTCTCGAACGCGCATCAATGGATGCTGTCCTTCGTCAATGACAGCCCGCAATCGAAGCGCTACCAGGAACTCGCCACTCACCTGACAGAGGCGCTTGATTTCATGCGGGCCTGCGGGATCGATCCCGAAGTTCATCCCGAGATGCGGACGACCGATTTCTTCACCAGCCATGAGGCGTTGCTGCTCGGCTACGAGCAGGCGTTCACGCGCGTCGATTCCACGACCGGCGACTGGTACTGCACCAGCGGTCACATGCTGTGGGTCGGCGACCGCACCCGGCAGCTGGATCATGCGCATATCGAGTTCTGCCGCGGCATCAAAAATCCGCTCGGCTTAAAGACGGGGCCGACGCAGAAGCCCGACGAGCTTCTGAAACTCATCGACATCCTTGATCCGGACAACGAGCCCGGCCGCCTCACCTTGATCTGCCGTATGGGCGCGGACAAGGTTGCCGAGCACCTGCCGCGGCTTCTTCGCGCGGTGAAGCGCGAGGGCCGCAACGTGGTGTGGTCGTGCGATCCCATGCACGGCAACACAATCACCTCGGTGACCGGCTACAAGACGCGGCCGTTCGATCAAATCCTCAAAGAGGTGCGGACGTTTTTTCAGGTGCATGCGGCCGAAGGCACCTATGCCGGCGGCGTGCATCTGGAGATGACCGGACAGAACGTCACCGAGTGCACCGGCGGGGCGCGGGCGATCAGCGAAGAGGATCTCAACGACCGCTACCACACGGTGTGCGATCCGCGGCTGAACGCGGAGCAGTCGCTCGACCTCGCGTTTTTGCTGGCCGATCTTCTGAAAACAGAGCGTCAGGGCAAAGCCAGGCCGGTGCCGGCAGTGGCGGCGCTGTAGTCGGCATCATTGGGTCGCGAGGGAGGAGCGGCGCTTCTTCACTCTCTGGCCGTATGTTACAATAACGGCCATGGCGGGCATTTTCATCAATTACCGTCGTGAGGATGCGCCCGGTGTCGCCGGGCGCCTGTTCGATCACCTCGCCACGAAGTTCCCGCGCCGGCTTTTGTTCATGGATGTTGATGCCATGAAGCCGGGCATCGATTTCGTCAAGCAGCTTGACGCGCATGTTGCGCAATGCGGCGTCGTGATAGCCGTGATCGGTCCTCATTGGCTCGATGCCAAGGACCAGAGCGGCCGCCGCCGGCTCGACAGCAGCAGCGATTACGTGCGCATCGAGCTTGCTTCGGCGCTCAAGCGCGACATTCCGGTGATCCCCGTGCTGATCGACGGTGCGGCGATGCCGCTCGAAGAAAGCTTATCCGACGATTTGAAGTCGCTGGCGCGCCGTCACGCGCTCGAACTGCGTCACACCCGGTTCAACGACGACGCCGAGGCGATTTTACGGGCACTTCAGGATCTGGTGCCCTCCCGCTTCATTCCATGGCGTCTCGTCGTGCCGGGAGCGTTTGCGGCAGCCGGTGTCGCAGCTCTCGTGATGTTTTGGCCAAATCTCAGTGCAAAGCTGCACCCTGGAGTCCCGCAGCCCGCACCTGCTGCGCAGCGCCCGACGGTGGCGAATCCGCCTGCGGCTCTGATCGGCGAAAATCGGGCGCCGCAGGCTCCTCAGACCATGAAGGCGGTGCCGGCAAATCCGCCTGCAGTCGAGGCGACAGCGAAGCCCTCCGCGCCGCCGCAGACGGTCCATGTACCCGCCGCTTCGCAGACGTTGCGAGTCGCGTTCGGCGATACGATCGACAAAGTGCGCGCCGCCTACGGTGTGCGCGGCGAACCGACCAATGGCTGCGGATCGAATAATCCTTGCGCGACGGTGGCCGCTCCGCTGGACGGGCTGATGTTCTTCTTCAAAACTGATGAAAAACTGCTCTACGAGATTCGCGCAGACGAGCCATTCGCAGGCAGCATCGAAGGGGTGCGCATCGGAGATGCGTTCGACGATGTGATTGCAAGGTTGGGGCAGCCGCGCGGGAAGCCTTTTGATTTCGGCACCAACAAAGCCTACGTCTTTAACGTTGGCTCCGGTGTGTTCCGTTGCGATTTCGATAGTTCACGGAAATGCGTCACCATGTTCTACTTCCAGCGATAGCGAAGATCATCTCGGACCACGGGCGGCAACGTTCAAGGTCTGTTGCCGCTTCACCGCCGCGCCCGCTTCGTACCAAGCCCGGCTGCCGTTCACGATCTTCACGACAGAGAGCATGACAGGGACCTCGATCAACACGCCGACGACAGTGGCAAGCGCGGCTCCCGAGTTGAATCCGAAGAGGCTGATCGCCGCAGCAACCGCAAGCTCGAAGAAATTGCTCGCCCCGATCAAAGCCGATGGTCCGGCCACGCAATGCGCCTCACCGGTAGCTCGGTTGAGGAGATAGGCCAGTCCCGAATTGAAATAAACCTGAATTAGGATAGGTACCGCCAGAATTGCGATGATCAAGGGCTGCGCCAGGATCTGCTCGCCCTGGAAGCCGAACAGAAGCACGAGCGTCGAGAGCAATGCCACGAGCGAGATCGGCTGCAGGGTGGACAGGAGCCGCGACAGCGAGCCGCTTCCACCGCTCGCGATGATGCTGCGCCGAACGATCTGCGCGATGATGACCGGCACAACAATGTAAAGAGCGACCGAGAGGAGCAACGTCTCCCATGGGACAGTGATCGCCGACAAGCCGAGGAGAAGCCCCACGATCGGCGCGAAGGCGAACACCATGATCACGTCGTTGAGCGCGACCTGGCTGAGCGTGAAATGCGGCTCGCCATCAGCGAGATTGCTCCAGACGAACACCATCGCCGTGCACGGCGCCGCCGCGAGCAGGATGAGGCCGGCGATATAGCTATTGATCTGGTTCGCCGGAAGGTAAGCTCTGAACAGCCAGCCGATGAAGAGCCAAGCCAAGAACGCCATGGAGAACGGTTTTATAGCCCAGTTGATGAAGAGCGTAACGCCGATACCGCGCCAATGCTCCTTGACGCGCGACAAGGCCGCGAAATCGATTTTCACCAGCATCGGAACGATCATCAGCCAGATCAGGACTGCTACCGGCAAATTGACCTTGGCGATCTCGGCCGAGCCGATTACCTGGAATACTGTGGGAAACAAGTGCCCAAGTGCGATCCCAGCAATGATACACAGAGCAACCCAAACGGTGAGATAGCGCTCGAAAGTGGACATTGTCAGCCTCGTTGAATTGGGGTGAGCCGAGCTGTGCGGATGCGCGATCAAGAAAGCCGGCCAGCCTGCGATGCAGGGTTGCCGGTTTCGTCCTTCGTCTTGCCGATGGCATCCAGCTGCTTCTGCAGGGTCAGCAGGTCGAGCGATTTGATCGGAAGGCTAACGAAAATATTGATGCGGTTCGTAAGCATGCGCATCGCGTCAGCGAAGGCGAACCGAATTTCCGCCTCAGTCCCGGTCGCGGCCGCGGGATCGGGCAAGCCCCAATGGGCGGTCATCAGCTGCCCGGGCCATACCGGGCAAGTCTCAGCGGCGGCGGCGTCGCAAAGCGTGAAGGCAAAATCGAGCTTGGGTGCATTCGGGCCGGAGAACTCCAGCCAGCTTTTCGATCGAACTTCGCTTACATCGTAATTCAATCGTCGTAGCAGATCGATGGCATAGGGGTGTACCTGCCCTTTTGGCTGGCTTCCTGCCGAGAACGCTCGAAATCTCCCTCGTCCTGCACGATTAAGAACGGCTTCGGCCATGATCGACCGTGCCGAGTTTCCGGTACAGATAAACAGTACGTTGAATACTCTATTCTGGACCGCTTCAATCATACGCGCGTCCTCCGTTTGCGGGCCGTTTTGCCCTTAGCATCGCGCTCCTGCAGCGAAGGGCGGGGACACGACTATGAAACGCGCTGCCCGGCGCTATCGACTACCAGTTGGCCGCCCTCTTTCCGGAACTCGCCGGTTTGAGGACCCGCAAGCAAATCGAGTACGGCTTCCGATGGCCGACACAGCTTCACGCCGAGTGGCGTCACCACGATTGGCCGATTGATAAGGATCGGATGAGCGAGCATGGCATCGAGCAGCTGTTCGTCGGTAACGGTTGGATCATCCAGTCCAAGGTCGTGATACGGGGTGCCCTTCACGCGGACAACGTCGCGAACGGAAATGCCCATGCGGGCGATTAGCGACTTCAACAACACTCGGCTGGGCGGGCATTTCAAATACTCAATCACATGCGGCTCAATGCCGGCATTACGGATGAGCGCGAGCGTATTGCGGGAAGTGCCGCAATCTGGATTGTGATAGATAATGACGTCGATCATTGACCTTGCGCTCCGTTAACGCCGTCCGGTGAAATCAGAGCTTCCATTCCCGATCGTGTGACACCGTGAAGCGAGCCGTCAGACCGCGGGCAAGGGTTGGTATCCGATGCAGCTCATCATCGACTCAAAATAGTCCCGAACTTTCCGCGGCAAGCGAAGGCCTTTGACGATGGCGACGGATCGCAGCAGCGGGAGCACGCGCACATCGTCGAGCGATAGCGTGCCATTGACGGCGAGCGGGCTCTCGATCAGTCGGTCGAGCTTTTCGAGGTCGGGCAGGAGTTCAGCGATATAGCGTCGTGTATTCGCCCGCAGCTCGACGAAATCGCCAAAGGCTTTGCGCTTGCGCAGATTATAGTGATCGAGTGCGGCAACGGTCGCAAACTCAGGTAAACCGAGCAGCGGGTAGCGCGGCATCGTGAGCGGCGCAGTCTTGCTCACGACGCGATCGGCCCAAGCAGCAATTTCAGGACGCTCGGCGCCGGTCAGAACAGCTTCGCCGAGACCGTCAACATATCTTACCATATCCATGCTTTCGAGCATGGCCGTGCCGTCGTCCTTCACCAAAATTGGGATCACCCGCTTGCCGACGAGGGAAAACATCGTTTCGGTATCGTCGTCGAGCACCACGGCCTCCTGCAGATGACGCCGCTTGAGCGCAGCTGTCATGCGCACGCGAAAGCAGAGAGAACAGTGCTCGAACATGTACAACTTCACGGTGCCAGCTCCGATTGCGCGGCGATTGCAGGCACCCCGCCAAACCATGCGGGATGCTTCACGACCGCCGCCGAACCGATCAAGGCCAACAGCAGGCAGATGACGTTTATCCGCAATAACAAGTAGCCCGTGTCGCCCCAGCAACATTGATCGACCATGGCGCGCCTCACGCCGCAGAACAGCCGCACGCGGCGGCCGGCGCCGCAACCTGTGGCGCACAACACGACTTCTCATGTGCGACGCGCGCCTCGCGCTCGCCGCTGCCATCGCCGTAGTCCGTGTTCTCGCCCGTGGTGTGGAAAGTCTCCCAGGCGATGCCGGCCGGATCGTCGATCCACGACTTCTCTGATTGAGCGTAGCAGCACGCCGTTTCACCCTGCTCGATGACGGTGCCGCCCGCCCTGCGCAGGCGGGCGTAGACCTCATGCAGTTCGGTCTTGTTCTCGACTTGTATCCCGAGATGATCGAGGCCAGGCTGGCGCCCCCGCATCGAGATCGCGAAATTCACGCGCGGATCGTCGAGCATCCATTTGGCGTAATCGGGCTTGGTCACGGCGGGTTGCGCATCGAACAGCGCCGAGTAAAAGCCGATCGATTGCTCCAAGTTCTCGACCGCGACGTGAACATGCATGCGCTTCATGTTGGCACTCCTTTCAAGCTGGGATCTTGGTGCGTTTGGTACGCGCCGGTTTGCAGACAGGGGCGGGTGCGCACGGCTCGGCCGCGGCGCCACAGCAGTTTTCAGTCAGGTACAAGATCAAGCCGTTCATGACCTCATAGCGCGCCGCGTAGATCATCGAGCGTCCTTCACGCCGCACGGTCACGAGGCCTGCCTGCCGCAAGCGATCGAAGTGAAATGTGAGCGTATTGGGCGCCAGCTTGAGCGCGCCCGATATGCTGCCGGCAGACATTCCTGCCGGCCCCGCCTGCACGAGGAGGCGATACACGTCGAGACGATTGTCTTGAGCCAGCGCGGCCAAGGCCGTTACCGCATCTGATTTTTCCATATTTCAGCAAATATCGAAATGTTGGACCCGAGTCAAGAAATATTTCGATGATTGCTGAAATGTCCAGGTCGAAGGTCGCGGTGGATCGCCATGTCGAACCGCTAGCCGCTTCGTTAGGCGGATGGGGACGAGACCATTGCCGGAACCGACGGTCCGGCGCTAGACCATCGCCATGAACGCACGTCCCGCCGATCGCCTGGCTATTGCCGTGGCGCAGCTCAATCCCATTGTCGGCGACGTCGCCGGCAATCTGGAACGCGCCCGCGCCGCGCGCGCGCAAGCGGCCGGCGACGGCGCCGATATCGTCGCCTTTTCCGAGCTCTTCATAGCCGGCTATCCGCCCGAAGATTTGGTGCTCAAGCCGGCCTTCCAGGCGGCCTGCCGTGCCGCGATCGAGACGTTGGCGCGCGAAACCGCTGACCGCGGCCCGGCAGTGCTGATCGGCGCGCCCTGGGTCGAAGACGGAAAACTCTACAACGCCTATGCGCTCCTTGCCGGCGGGCGGATCGAGGCGATCCGTTTCAAGGTCAACCTCCCGAACTACGGCGTGTTCGACGAAAAACGCGTGTTCGCGTCTGGGCCCGTCCCCGGCCCGGTCAGCTTCCGCGGCGTGCGGTTTGGCCTGCCGATTTGTGAGGACACCTGGACCGACTGGGGCGACTACGAGAATGTCGTCGAATGCTTGGCCGAAACCGGCGCCGAAATCCTCATCGTACCGAACGGCTCGCCCTACTGGCGCGACAAGGCCGAGGTACGCCTCAACGTGGCGGTCGCGCGCGTCACCGAAGCCGGCCTGCCGCTTGTCTACATCAATCAGGTCGGCGGGCAGGATGAGCTGGTGTTCGACGGCGCGTCCTTCGCGCTCAATATGGACCGCTCGCTCGCGTTCCAGCTTTCCGCCTTCCATGAAGCGATCGTGACCACGCATTGGTCGCGGACGGCAGCCGGTTGGCAATGCGCGGGCGGTCCGATGACGCCGGCCGAAGAGTTGGATCGGGCCGATTACACCGCCTGCATGCTTGGCTTGCGCGACTACGTCGACAAGAACCGCTTCCGCGGCGTCGTCCTCGGCCTTTCCGGCGGCGTCGATTCGGCGTTGTGCGCGGCGCTCGCGACCGATGCTATTGGAGCGGACCGCGTGCGCTGCGTGATGCTGCCGTACCGCTTCACCTCGCAGGAATCGGTCGATGACGCCGCGGTCATCGCTCGCGCGCTTGGCGTCCACTACGACATTGTTCCGATCGAAAGCGCCGTGCACGGTCTCGAAGCCGCGCTCACCGGAATCTTTGCCGGCGCGCCGCGCGATGTCACCGAGGAAAATTTGCAGGCGCGCGCCCGCGGCACCATCCTGATGGCGATCTCCAACAAGTTCGGTCTGATGGTGGTCACGACCGGCAACAAATCGGAAATGTCGGTCGGCTACGCCACGCTCTACGGCGACATGAACGGCGGCTTCAATCCGGTCAAGGACCTCTACAAGATGGAAGTGTTTCGCCTGGCGCGGCTGCGCAACATCTGGAAGCCGGATGGCGCGCTCGGCCCCGATGGGACGGTCATTCCGGAGAACGTGCTCATACGGCCGCCGACCGCGGAGTTGCGCGAGAACCAGACCGATCAGGATACGCTGCCGCCCTATGACGTGCTCGACCAAATCCTCGAGCGTCTGGTCGAGCACGAGGAGCCGCTCGCCGCTATCATCGCCGCCGGCTTCGAGCGCGAGACGGTAATGAAGGTCGAGCGCATGCTCAACCTCGCGGAGTACAAACGCCGGCAAGCAGCGCCGGGGGTGAAAGTGACGCTGAAGAATTTCGGCCGCGACCGCCGCTATCCGATTACCAGCCGGTTCCGCGATCCCGGCACCGAGCTGCCGGCGCCCGACCGCGCGGCGACAAAAAGCCCCGTTACGGCCAAAGCCGGCGCCGCCGATTTTTGAAAAGACCTTCGCCGAAAGGCGTCAATGCGCCGCCACGAACGGAGGCCCGACGCTGCGTATGGGGCCCTTGGGCGCATCGGGAGTCGTGTCCGCGGCAGCCGGCGTTGCGCCTGACGCAGGCATCGCGTTCGTGTCCTGCTTCGCGCCGGGCTTGCCCTTGGCCGGCTTCGGCTGGGACGGCTGCGAGAGGGTCTTGGCGTTCTGGTCGGTGACGACGATGTCGCCGCTCTCGAGCGTGGACGAGTCGTCGGCGTTCTTGAGCGCATCGGCCCAGCTCTGACCGGGGCGCCGGCACGAGCAAGCCGCGGTGAACTCTTTGCGGTAATGGAACGCGTTCGGCAGCTCGGTATACGGCTGGCCGCTGAGCGACACGGCTTGGCCGATGTCCTCGCCGGGATTGCGATAAGTGTAGAGCGAGGCTTCGGAAGCGGGGCACTCGCGCTGACAAGTGCGTTGGTCGTCGGCAAAGCGGTTCTGCACCGTCGAATATGAGATCGGGAAATAATAACCATCACAGGTCCGCACGCAGACCGTGCGGTAGGTGCCGGACGGCGCGCCTTCGCCGCCGGGACTGATGATGTGGCCGCCGCCGAACAGCGCGTCGAGAAAGCCAACGGGTCCCGCCGCGGCTGCGGCCGCGCGATATTGCGGTCCGCAATTATTTTGCGCCAATTGCCCGATGAGCTCGCGCCGCTGTCCGTCCTGATCGTAGTTACTGCCGCTCTTGATACGTTCGAGATCGCTCATCGCGCGATCGAGATTGTCGCGCATCTGCTGGATTTGCGCGTTCAGCGGCTGGCATTCGGGCGACTGGCCGGTGAACAGGGAAAAAAATCCGCCTCCGTTGCATCCCCGCCTTTTCGCTTGCGCCAAGATGCGGTCGAGATCCGCTTGTTGCTTGGCGATCGCCTCGTCGTAGCGCCTGATCTGATCGGCGCGCGGGTCGGCGCCGCCGCGGTTGAGGATGGCCAGCTGGCCTTCGAGACGCACGCAAACCGGGTTGGAGGCCGGCAGATCTGAAACGGCAGGAGGCGCACTCTGAACGGGGGGGGCCTGACCCGGGATCGGAGCCGGTGGAATCGGCTGCGCGGTCTGCGCGGCCACAGGGGCGGAGAGCGCGCCCACGGCGAGAAGAGCGGGGCCGAGACCGCGCAAGTGCCTGATCATCTTATGCAGTCCCGAAACCTGTTGCGGCCGCGTTGGCGCGATGAAGCGATGCAATGGTGACCAAAGTGTGAATACAGGAGTCGCGCCGGCGTCTGCTGCCTCCCCCTTGTTGGGGGGGAATGCAATGACGTTACTCAGCATCCGGCTGGTTTTCCGGCCGGGCGCGGTCGAAGGCGGGAAGTTTCAGGCAGGCGGCGTCGATGGCGACGATCTTGGGGAACTTATCGAGCGGCACCTTCAGCCGCCGTGCGTTGTAAACCTGCGGTACGAGGCAGAGGTCGGCGATCGTGACCGCACTGCCGCAAGAATAGGGGCCGGGCCGAACCAGCGCCTCGTACGCCTCGAAACCGGCAATAACCCAGTGGTGGTACCAGGCGTCGATGGCGCTCTGCTCCTGATGCATTTGGTGTTTCAGATAGCGGAGCGGGCCGGTATTGTTGAGCGGATGAATATCGCAGGCGACGATTTGCGCGAGCCCGCGCGCCCGTGCCCGCGTAATCGGGTCCTTCGGAAGAAGCGGTGGTTTGGGGTGCGTCTCATCGAGATATTCAATGATGGCGAGCGACTGGATCAGCACGTCGCCGGTCGGCGCGACCAGTGCCGGAATCCGCATTTGCGGATTGACCGCGCGGAAGTCCGGCCGTCGGTTATGGCCGCCGTCTTTGACGAGGTTAACGGATGCGGTCTCGTAGGCGATGCCCTTGAGATTGAGCGCGATGCGGACGCGGTAGGCGGCCGACGAGCGGAAATAGGAATAGAGCTTCACGTTCCCTCCTGTCCGTCATTCCGGGGCGGCCCGCAGGGCCGAGCCCGGAATCCATAACCACTATCTTCCAAACCCAACGCTCCGCGTTCATTCCGCGACGCTCGTGATTATGGATTCCGGGCTCCTCGCTGCGCTCGGCCCCGGAATAACGAGACGCCGTCACTCCTCATCGTCTTCGCCGCCGCGGCCGAGCTCGGCGACGAGTTGCGCCGATCGTGCGGTCAACTGCTTCAAGGCGCGATTGAAGGCCTCGCGGTCGGCCGGCGTCAAAATTTCCGTCAATCGCCGCGCGAAGTCGAGAGCGTGCGGCGCGACCTCCTCGTACATGGTCCGTCCGGCGGCGGTGAGCGACAGAAAGGCTTCGCGCATGTCTTCGCGGTTGGCGCGGCGCGCGATCAGCCGGCGCTTTTCCAGGAGCGCCACCGCCCGCGACACCTTGGTCTTGTGCATATGCGTGTGCGCGCCGATCGCCTTTGCGGTCATCACGCCGTGCTGCCCGAGCGTGACCACGACCCGCCATTCCGGCACGCCTATCCCGTAGCGCCGCGCATAGACCCGCGACAGCGCCTGGGAGACGAGGCTCGAGACCACGTTGAGCTGGTACGGCAGGAAATGCTCAAGCTTGAGCGGCGCGTGCTCGCCAAGCCTCGCCTCGTCCAGATCGCGTCCGGCGTCGTCTTCGATTGCTCGCTGACCAGCCATGGATCACCCAAGGCCATGGATCACCTAAGGCATGGCCGCAACGCCTGCCTTCCGCGCCGGCGGCCCTTTGCTTGGCGGCGCAACGGCGGGAACATGGACGAAGTCCGGATGCCACGCAACGGCGTCGCGGCCTTGCTCGAATGGGTCCAAGTCTTTACGTGATGCACACAAGGCGACCGGGAGGAAATCACGATGAGCGCGGAGTTCGCCTCGACTGGGGATCTGACCGAGAAGACGATTACCTTCGATGCCATCGGGCCTGACCTTTACGCCTTCACCGCCGAAGGCGATCCCAATTCGGGCGTCATCGTCGGCGACGACGGCGTGATGGTCGTCGATGCCCAGGCGACGCCGGTGATGGCGCGCCAGGTGATCGATCGCGTCGCGAAAATCACCGATAAGCCGATCAAATACGTCCTGCTCACGCATTATCACGCCGTGCGCGTGCTCGGCGCCTCGGCCTATGCCGGCGCGGAAATCCTCGCGTCGGCGGCGACGCGCGGGCTGATCGCCGAGCGCGGCCAGGCGGACATGGATTCCGAGATCGGGCGCTTCCCGCGGTTGTTTCGCGCGGTCGAGAGCATTCCCGGGCTCACTTGGCCGTCGATTACGTTTCCCGATCAGATGTCGGTATGGCTCGGCCGCCGCGAGGTGCGGATCATGCATATCGGCCGCGGCCACACGGCGGGCGACGTGGTCGCCTTCGTGCCGGATGCCAACGTGGTGTTCTCCGGCGATCTCGTCGAATATCACTCGGCCTGCTATTGCGGCGATGCGCATTTCACCGACTGGCCCGCGACGCTCGATCGGCTCGCCGAATTTTCCGCTAACGCGCTGGTGCCGGGCCGCGGCGTGGCATTGAAAACGCCGAAGGAAGTTTCCGACGGCATCGCGCTGACCGAGAACTTTCTCACCACGCTCTATGGCGCTGTCTCGGAGAGCGTCGGCAAAGGCTTCTCGCTCAAGGAAACCTACGACGCCGCGCGCCGCGTGATGGATCCGAAATTTTCCAGTTTCGCCATCTACGAGCATTGCATGCCGTTTAATGTCTCGCGCGCCTATGACGAGGCAAAGGGCATCGACCATCCAGTGATCTGGACGGCGGAGCGCGACCGCGCCATGTGGGCGGCGCTGCGCGGATGAATGCGCGCCCTGATAGCGAGCGTGCCATGACCAACATGCGCAAATCGGTCTATCGCTACGACTATCGCCGCTCGGCCGATCAGGACGCGGGTGCAGTCGTGCGCCGTCCGGTCGTGGTGGTCGGTGCGGGGCCGGTCGGGCTCGCCGCCGCGATCGATCTCGCGCAGCGCGACGTGCCGGTCGTCCTTCTTGATGACGCCGATCGCATCGGCGAGGGCTCGCGCGGCATTTGCTGGTCGAAGCGCACGCTCGAAATTCTGGACCGGCTCGGCGTCGGCGAGCGCCTGGTCGCCCATGGCGTAACCTGGAAGGTCGGCAAGGTTTTTTGCGGTGACGAGCTTCTGTTCTCTTTCGACTTGTTACCGGAGGAGGGGCACAAGATGCCCGCCTTCATCAACCTGCAGCAGTTTTATCTGGAAAAGGCGCTGGTCGATCGTGCGCTCGAACTGAAAAACCTCGATCTGCGCTGGAAGAACCGCGTCGCCGGCCTCGATCGTCTTAACGACGGCGTGCGGCTGGCCATCGACACGCCGGACGGACCCTACCGGCTCGACGCCGACTGGCTCATTGCCGCCGACGGCGCGCGCTCCACCGTCCGCAGCCTGCTCGGTCTCGACTTCGCCGGCGTCACCTTCGAGGACAAGTTCCTGATCGCCGATGTGCACATGGCGGCGGATTTTCCGACCGAGCGCCGGTTCTGGTTCGCGCCCACCTTCCATTCCGGCCAATCGGCGCTGATGCATCGCCAGCCCGACGATATCTGGCGCATCGACCTGCAGCTCGGCCCCGACGCCGATGCGGTCGCCGAGCAGGAGCCGCAGCGCGTGCGCGCGCGTCTCGACAAAGTGCTCAAGCCACACGCCTACGAACTGGAATGGGTGTCGATCTACACCTTCAACTGCCGCCGCCTCGATCGTTTCGTGCACGACCGGGTGATCTTCATCGGCGATGCCGCGCATCAGGTCTCGCCGTTCGGCGCGCGCGGCGCCAATTCCGGCATCCAGGATGCGGAGAATTTGGCGTGGAAGCTCGCGGCTTTGCTCAAAGGCGAGGGCGGCGACGCGCTCATCGCCAGCTACGAGATCGAGCGCATCCAGGCAGCGGACGAGAATATCGGCCACTCGACCCGCTCGACCGATTTCATGTCGCCGCATTCGAGCGCCGAGCGGCGGCTGCGTGACGCGGTGCTGGCGCTGGCGCCCAAGGCCGAGTTCGCCCGCCGCATGATCAATTCGGGCCGGCTGTCGCTGCCGTCTGTGTACAACTCGCCGCTGTCGACGCCTGACGAAACGCCGTTCGCTGGCGCGGCGAAACTGGGCGCGCCATTGCCCGATGCGCCGCTCACGCGCGCCGATGGTTCGGCCACGCATCTCGTGGAGAATCTGCGCGGCGAATTCGAGCTCATTCACGTGAAGAACGGCGACGGAGCCAATGGCGGCGCACCGCGCGCGCCCAGCGGCATCGCGCTCACCGTCATCGGCGAAGATTTCTTCGATGAAGCGGGCCTTTTCGCGCAGCGCTTCGATGCGACGCCGGGCGCGACCTATCTCGTGCGCCCCGACCAGCATTTATGCGCCCGGTGGCGAAGCTTCGATGCCGCCGCGGTGGCGCGCGCGCACCAGCGCGCCTTGCGGAGGTGAAGCCGATGCCGAAGCTCGTTACCGCCTCGCAATTCGCTAATCCGGATGCCGCCTACCTGGCGCTCGTGGAAGCGCGGCGGAAGCTTTCAGACGAGGAGGCGGCGGAGCTGGACATGAGGCTCGTGCTCATCCTCGCCAACCACATCGGCGATCTTGACGTGCTGCGCGAAGCCATCGCGCTCGCCGCGCAGCCCGCGCGATGAACGGCGTGAAGGCCACGCCATTTCCTTCGGGATGGCTCGTTGCCGGGCTTCTCGTCGGCAACGGCATCATGTGGGCGGTAATGTTCTTCGGCACGCTGGCGCATCTCGAGTTTTTGGCGGGAGGCGCCGCCCCTTTCGACATCCGGCCGCTGGGTTATACCTTCGAAGAGGCGCGTGCGTTTCTCACCGCGATTGGCAGTGAAGGCCGCGCTTACTATCTCAATCCGGAGCTGGTGCTCGATACCTTCTATCCGCCGTTCTATGCGATATCGCGGGCGCTCGCGCTGTGGTGGTTGACCATGCCGGGACGGCTGCGCGCGGGGGCGACGCCGACCGGCTGGCGCTGGGCGCTGGTCGCAATTCCGGTCGTCATGGCGAGCCTCGATGGCGTCGAGAATGTCTGCATCGCGAGGATGGTGTGGACCTGGCCCGATTTATCGCCCGACCTTGTGCACCTCTCGAGCCTTGCCACCCGGCTCAAGTTGATGGCAGGCGCGTTAACGGAAGTTTTGATGGCCGCGCTCTTCGTCGTCGCGGCGCTGCGATGGCGGAAACGGCGTGCTCGCTGACGATTTGGCGAAAGTGAGCGATACGCTCGACCCCCGAACCCACATCGTCACACCCGGCAACCGGGCCGGGCATGACGAATTCGTATCGCTAGGCCGGCCTATTCGGTCAGCGCGCGCATTCGATGGCGACGAAATCGTCGCAGTTGGCGCCACGGCAAGCGCCGGGGCCGCTCGTCGGGATCGCGCCGGTAATGTCGTCGCGATCGACCTTGCGGAACGACAAAGCCTGCCCGAATTCGTGGTTGTGGCAGTAGGAGTTCGCAGCGGCGGCTCCGCAAGCCGCGCCCGAGGCGAGGCAGCGGTCGACGCCGTAGCCGTCGCCGTTATTGGCGACGATGAAGACGCGCTTTTCCGCGTGAGCGGCGCCCGCGCCGAACAGCACGGCGGCAAAAACGGCGGCCGCGATCATGGAACGCATGGAACCCCCAACCGGCGCCGAAAGCGCCGCGAACTCCGGTTACTTTCAACCTGAAGAATGCGACGGCGGAGTTAAGGCTGCGTTAACCCCCGCTACCTGAGGTCCGAACGGTCCCAGCATTGCAGCCAATTCGCGGTCGCGGCAACACGATGGGACCCCGGCGCGCTATGCCTCCGGGGTGCCTTGTGGTTTGCGTGCACAGCGACGCGGCGGGGGACGACAAAGGCTTGACGCCATGAGTTTCCTCAACCAATGTGCGCGCCATGAACGGCCACAACCATATCTGCGGCATTTGCCGGGAGATTATTCGCTAGCGACAACGCTGGCGGTGGCCGTCTTTTCTCATCATCGAGACCGATGGACGCCCGGCCAGCAGGCTACAGGCGTATAATTCGATTCGATGCGATGGAACTGAAACTCTACGATACGCTGACGCGCGAGAAGCGGGTGTTTCGCCCGCTCGATCCGTCCAACGTGCGCATGTATGTGTGCGGGCCGACGGTCTACGATTTCGCCCATATCGGCAACGCGCGGCCGGTGATCGTGTTCGACGTGCTGTTCCGGCTGCTGCGCCATCTCTACGGCGTCGATCGCGTCACCTACGTCCGCAACATCACCGATGTCGACGACAAGATCAATGCGAGGGCGGCGGAGGAATATCCCGACCTGCCGCTCAACGAGGCGATCCGCAAGGTCACGGAAAAGACCGACAAGCAATTCCACGAGGACGTCGCCGCGCTCGGCTGCCTGCCACCGACCGTCGAACCGCGCGCGACCGACCACATCGCCGAGATGCGCACGCTGATCGAACGGCTGGTCAAATCCGGCAACGCCTACGTCGCCGAGGACAACGTGCTGTTCAGCGTTCCCTCGATGCCGGATTACGGCAGGCTGTCGAAGCGGCCGCTCGACGAGATGATCGCCGGCGCGCGCGTGGAAATCGCGCCCTACAAAAGGGACCCGCAAGACTTCATCTTGTGGAAGCCATCAAAACCGGGTGAGCCGGCGTGGCCATCGCCGTGCGGCATCGCCACGCCCGGCCGGCCCGGCTGGCATATCGAATGCTCGGCGATGTCGTGGAAATATCTGGGCAAAGTTTTCGACATCCACGGCGGCGGCATCGATCTCGTTTTCCCGCACCACGAGAACGAGATCGCGCAAACGCGCTGCGCCTTCCACACGCCGGCGATGGCGAATTTCTGGATGCACAACGGCTTTCTTCAGGTCGAAGGCGAGAAGATGGCGAAGTCGGCCGGGAATTTCGTGACAATTCACGAGTTGCTGACGAGCGATGCTTTCGGTGATCGATCTTGGGACGGACCCACTCTACGGCTCGCGATGCTGCGAACGCATTATCGCCAGCCCATCGATTGGACTTTGCGTGGTTTGGAGGAGGCCGAAAAAACCATTCGACATTGGGCAAATGTATTGGAGAGGCAAAACACATCTTTTGTTGATGAAGCGCCACCTCCGATCGAATTTATTGCTGCTCTTGCAGATGATCTTAATACTCCTATGGCGCTGGGAGAAATGCACAAACTTGCAGAACGTGCGAGAAGGGGAGAGTTTCCTGCAGCGCAAGCTCTGCACCAGTCTATAAAATTCTTACTTTCCGACAAAATACTCTCTGCGTCGGAGATGGCGAGTATTGGTGAAAAGGCCGGCGAGCTCTTGCCTAAGTTTAAGATTGAGGTTGACTCAAAGGTGGCCGCTCGCGACGCTGCTCGCAAATCCAAGAATTTCGCTGAATCCGATCGCATCCGCGACGAACTCGCGAAAATGGGCGTCGTCCTGAAAGACACCAAGGACGGCACCACGTGGGAGATCGCGCGATGACTCTCCTTCGTCATCGCCGGGCTTGTCCCGGCCATCCCGGTCGGCCGTGCGCTGCTGGTCGGGATGCCCGCGACAAGCGCGGGCCTGACGGCGCGGCGTGCTCGCGAAAGTCACTCCCATGACGGCCCGCCCGCAGACGAAGCTTGCGATGCGGCCGATGCTGCCGACCGACGTGCCGCTGCTGGCGGAAATCTTCCGCGCCAGCATCGAGGAATTGGCCGGCGACGATTACAGCGAGGCGCAGCAGGAGGCGTGGGCCTCGGCGGCCGACGATCAGGAAGAGTTCGGCGCGCGCTTGGCCGGTGAGCTGACTTTGGTCGCGACCTACGCCGGCTCCGCCATCGGCTTCGGCTCGCTCGCGGATAATACGCGGATGGACATGCTGTACGTGCATCCGGCCGCGGCCGGGCAGGGCGCCGCCGCCATGCTGTGCGACGCGCTGGAAAAGCTCGCAGCCGCCCGCGGAGCGAAAGAGCTCACGGTCGATGCCAGCGACACGGCGCGCGGTTTCTTCGAGCGGCGCGGTTATGTTCCTAAGACCCGCAACACGGTGTCGCTTGCCGGCGAATGGTTCGCCAACACCACGATGGTGAAGCCGCTGGCTGCCGCTGCCAATGGGGGCCTTCAATGAAACGCCGCGACGTGCCGTTCCAGCGCCATTGGCTCTATTATCTCATCCTCAAATACGCGGTGATCGCCGTCGCGGTCGTCGTCGCGTTCTACACCGCCTATCGGCTTTATTCAGGCTGAAACATGCCGCGACAGGAGTTTTCACAATGAACCGCGAAGGCTCGAGAGTCTTTGGCATGCGGACCCACCATGTGGCGATTGCGCTCATCGCCATTCTGATCGCGGTCTCGCTGGCCTCGAATTATTATCTTTGGTGAGGTTGCGTCATGTCCCGCGAGCGGCTTTATCTGTTCGACACCACGCTGCGCGACGGCGCGCAGACGAACGGCGTCGATTTCACGCTCGCCGACAAGCTCGCCATCGCGCGCATGCTCGACGAGCTCGGCGTTGACTATGTCGAAGCCGGCTATCCGGGCGCCAATCTGACCGATACGAATTTCTTCGCCGAGAAGCGGCCGATGCACGCCCGCGTCACCGCGTTCGGCATGACGCGGCGGCCCGGCCGCTCAACCTCCAACGACCCCGGGCTCGCCGCGGTCCTGGATGCCCAGGCCGACGCCATCTGTTTCGTCGCCAAATCCTGGGACTATCACGTGCGCGTGGCGCTGGAGACGACGGAAGAGGAAAACCTCGCCTCGATCCGCGACAGCGTGCGCGCCGCCAAGGCCAAAGGCCGCGAAGTGCTGCTCGACTGCGAGCATTTCTTCGACGGCTACAAGGCCAATCCGGCCTACGCGCTTGCCTGCGCCAAAGCGGCCTACGACGAAGGGGCGCGCTGGGTCGTCCTCTGCGACACCAACGGCGGCACGCTGCCGCACGAAGTGGAAAAAATCGTCGGCGAAGTTTGCAAGCAAATTCCCGGCGACCACGTCGGCATTCACGCCCACAACGACACCGAGCAGGCGGTGGCGAACTCTTTCGCCGCCGTGCGTGCCGGCGCGCGCCAGATCCAGGGCGCGCTCAACGGGCTGGGCGAGCGCTGCGGCAACGCCAATCTCGTTTCCATTATCCCGACGCTGAAGCTCAAGCCGGAATACGCGGAAAAATTCGAGATCGGCGTGTCGGACGAGGCGCTCGGCCATATCGCCCGCGTCTCGCACGGGCTGGACGACCTCCTCAATCGCGCCGCGAACCGCCACGCGCCCTATGTCGGCGAGAGCGCGTTCGCCACCAAGGCCGGCATTCACGCCTCCGCCATCATGAAGGACCCGGCGACCTACGAACATGTCGCGCCGGAGCGTGTCGGCAACAAGCGCAGGCTGCTGGTCTCCGATCAGTCCGGCCGCTCGAATTTGCTCGCCGAGCTCGACCGCATCGGCTTCGCGGTCGACAAGGACGATCTGCGCCTTTCCCGCCTGCTTGACGAGGTCAAGGAACGCGAAGCCGTCGGCTACGCCTACGAAGCGGCGGATGCTTCGTTCGAGCTTCTCGCCCGGCGGCTCCTCGGCAAGGTCCCGCGTTATTTCGACGTGGAAAAATTCAACGTCAGCGTCGAGCAGCGCATCAACGCCAAGGGCGAGCGCGTCACCGTCAGCATGGCGGTGGTGAAGGTGAAGGTCGGCGATGATCTCCTTATCTCCGCCGCCGAAGGCAACGGCCCGGTCAATGCGCTCAACGTCGCGCTGCGCAAGGACCTCGGCAAATATCAGAGCTACATCACCGGGCTCGAACTCACCGATTATCGCGTGCGTATCCTCAACGCCGGAACGGAAGCCGTCACGCGCGTGTTGATCGAGAGCTGCGACGAGACGGGCGATCACTGGACGACGATCGGCGTTTCTCCAAACATCATCGACGCGTCATTCCAGGCGCTGATGGATTCGATCATCTACAAGCTCGTGAAGTCGGGCGCGCCGGCGTGAGTTCTTTCCCTCCCCCCTTGTGGGGGAGGGCAGGGAGGGGGGTCGGGAGGCGGCGGCCGGCAGAGACGCTAGTGACTGAGCTGCTCGTTGAGCTTGCGCACAACCTCTCGACCCCCACCCCTAACCCCTCCCCACAAGGCGGAGGGGAACAGGAGTTGTCATGATCGACCACATCTCCATCGCGGTGCGCGATCTTGTGAAGGGCGAGCAGTTCTACATCGCTGCGCTTGCCCCGCTCGGCCTGGCCAAGCTCCGCGAATGGCCGAATGCCGCGATCGGCTTCGGCAAAAAATATCCCGAATTCTGGATCAACCGCCGGGGCGACATGAGCCGTGTTGCCGAGGACAGCGGCGTGCACATCTGCCTGCGCGCG
Source organism: uncultured Alphaproteobacteria bacterium (assembly GCA_963733575.1). GTDB lineage: Bacteria > Pseudomonadota > Alphaproteobacteria > Rhizobiales > Xanthobacteraceae > BOG-931. Next base: position 79,283 of record CAVTDJ010000002.1, read on the forward strand.
CCCGACACTGCGGCGGTCGATGCCTTTCACGCGGCCGCGCTTAAGGCCGGCGGCGCCTCGGATGGCGCGCCGGGGCTGCGGCCGCATTACTACGCGGGCTACTACGCCGCCTTCATCCGCGATCCCGACGGCAATCGCGTCGAGGCGGTGACGTTTGTGCGCGACAAGGTGGAGTAGCGGTTATTCCATGGCATCGTAGACCTGCCCTCTCTCCCGCAAGGGGAGAGGGCCCACAGGCGGACGCCGAATGTGCCGATGTATTGGCGTCTCGGCGTGGGAGGCGGGATTACATCCGCTCGGCCGACACCGCCATTTTCTTTTCGGCTTCGCTCACCGCGCGCGCCGCTTCGCGCAGCTTCGGCAGGATGTGCTCGATGCGGTCGACGACGAGAAGATCGACGCCGCGCGCCGGCGGCGGCACCAGCCCCAGTTCGCGCATATGATTGAGAAGCGCGAGTAGCGGATCCCAGAAGCCGTTGATGTTGGCGATCAGGATCGGTTTCTTGTGGCGCCCAAGTTGAGCCCAGGTCATTTGCTCGACTAGTTCTTCCAGCGTGCCAATTCCGCCCGGCAAGGCGACGAAGGCGTCGGCGCGGTCGAACATCGTGCTCTTGCGCTCGTGCATGTCGCGCGTGATGATTTGCTCTTGCGCGAGCCGCCGCGGCCGTTCCTTGGCGGTGAGGAATTCCGGAATGATGCCGGTGGCCGCGCCGCCATGCTCGATGACGGAACCGGCGACCGCGCCCATCAGGCCGATGGAGCCGCCGCCGTAAACCAGCCGCACCCCGTTTTCGGCGAGGATTTTGCCGAAGCCCCGCGCGGCCTCGACGAAGGCTGGATCGGTGCCCGGGCTCGATCCGCAATAGACGCAGATCGCATTGATTTTGCTCATAGAGTCACACTCTTCAAAAGGTAGATGTGGCGGGGATTCGTCCGCGGCGCAAGCTTATTTGCGCAGCACCGGCGATGACCGGCTGCCGATGCAGGAATCAGGGAAAGCCTCTATATGACGATGACGTATAACGATCACTTGGCGTCCCAATGCGGTCCGCCCAAACTGAGATTCATCCGTAGCAATGCGCGAGTTCCAACGGCCAACACAGACGCTGACGCGCGAGACGAGAGGCGACGGCGGGGCGCTGTTCTCGATGCTATTCCATCTGTGGCCATACATCTGGCCGGCCGACCGCCGCGACCTGAAGGGCCGCGTGCTGTTCGCGACTCTTCTGATCTTCGCCGCCAAGCTCGCGACCGTCGCAGTGCCGTTTACTTTCAAATGGGCGACCGATGCGCTGGCCGGCCACGGCACCGCGCCGATCGGGCCCAACGATTGGCTCGCCTGGGCGGTGGCGACGCCGGTGATGATGACGCTCGCCTATGGCGGCATGCGCATTCTGATGGGCGTGCTGACGCAATGGCGCGATGGTATTTTCGCCAAGGTGGCGATGAACGCGGTGCGGCGGCTGGCGATGCTCACCTTCGAGCATATGCATCTTCTCTCGCTACGGTTCCATCTCGAGCGCAAGACCGGCGGGCTGACGCGCGTCCTCGAACGCGGGCGCAACGCTATCGAGACCATCGTGCGCATGCTGCTGTTGCAGCTTCTCCCGACCATCGTTGAGGTGGTGCTGGTCGCCTGGGTCCTCCTGTTTCACTTCGACTGGCGCTACCTCGTGGTGATCCTGCTCACGGTCGCGCTCTATGTCGGCTTCACCTTTTATGCGACCGAATGGCGTATCGGCATTCGCCGCAGCATGAACGAGAGCGACACCGACGCCAACGCCAAGGCGATCGACTCGCTGCTCAACTACGAGACCGTCAAATATTTCTCCGCCGAAGAGCGCGAGGCCAAGCGCTACGATCGCTCGATGGCGCGTTACGAGGTCGCGAGCGTGAAGGCCTATACCTCGCTCGCCATCCTCAATGCCGGCCAGGCGATCGTGTTCACCATCGGGCTTGCCGCGGCGATGGTGCTCTGCGCCTATGGCATTCAAGCCGGCACCAACACGATCGGCGATTTCGTCATGATCAATGCCTTGATGATCCAGCTTTATCAGCCACTGAACTTCATGGGCATGGTTTACCGCGAGATCAAACAGGCAGTGATCGACATCGAGCTCATGTTTTCGATGCTGTCGCGCAAGCCGGAGATCGAGGACAGGCCGGGCGCGCGAGCGCTGAAAGTGCGCACAGGCACCATCCGTTTCGACAACGTGTCGTTCGCCTATGAGCCGGAGCGGGCGATCCTCAGGGGATTGAGCTTCGAGGTCGCGGCCGGGCGCACAGTCGCCATCGTCGGGCCTTCGGGCGCCGGCAAATCGACGATTTCCCGGCTTCTGTTCCGCTTCTATGACGTGACCGGCGGCCGCATACTCATCGACGGCGAGGACATCCGCGATGTGACGCAAACGTCGCTACGCGCCGTGATCGGCATGGTGCCGCAGGACACTGTCCTGTTCAACGACACGATCCGTTACAACATTCGCTACGGTCGATGGGATGCGAGCGACGCCGAGGTCGAGGAGGCGGCGCGGCTCGCGCAAATCGACGGCTTCATCCAACTGGCGCCCAAGGGCTACGAGACCGAGGTCGGCGAGCGCGGCCTAAAACTCTCCGGCGGCGAGAAGCAGCGTGTCGCCATCGCGCGAACGATTCTCAAAGGCCCGCCGATCCTCTTGCTTGACGAGGCGACATCCGCGCTCGACAGCCACACCGAGCGGGACATCCAGGATGCGCTCGACCGCGTGTCGAAGAACCGCACTACGCTCGTCATCGCGCACCGGCTTTCCACCATCGTCGGCGCCGACGAGATTCTCGTGCTCGACCAGGGCGCGATCGTCGAGCGCGGCACGCACCAACAACTGCTCGCGCATGGCGGCCTCTATGCCAGCATGTGGAACCGCCAGCGCGAGGCGCAGATGGCGCGCGAAATCCTCGCCGTGGTGGAGGAGAATAAAGTGGCGCCCAACCGCAATCCGCCGGACGTGGCGGCTGTGGAGGAGGAAGAACTGGTGCCTGCCGCGGATGCCGCGGAGTAACATTTTCCCGTCATTCTGCGGCGGCCGCGGCGCGGCTCTCGAAGGATGACAGCTTTGGCCGTCGCCCTTCGAGGCCCGCGGAGTTTTATCATCGGGCCGGTAAAGCCGGACCCGTTGGCTCGCGCCTCAGAGCGACGGATGATTGGTATTTGAAAACGCATGTCCGTCATCAACTCCATCCGTTCGCAGCTCTCGCCGATCCATCCGGAGGGCTATCCCTTCATCGGCGGCTTTGCGCTCGTGGCCATTGTCCTGATGTGGCTGTGGCCGCCGCTTGGGTGGCTCGCCGTCGTCGCGACCCTGTGGTGCGTCTATTTCTTCCGCGATCCGCCGCGGGTGACGCCGGCGCGCGAGGGTATTCTGGTTGCGCCGGCGGATGGACTTGTCAGCCGCGTCGCCGACGCGATGCCGCCAAAGGAGCTCGAACTCGGCGAGCGGCCGCTCACCCGCATTTCCATCTTCATGAGCGTGTTCAATTGTCACATTAATCGCAGCCCCGTCGCGGGGCGTATCGAACGCATCGTCTACAAGGCCGGCGCCTTCCTCAGCGCTGATCTCGACAAGGCGAGCGAGAGCAACGAACGCAATATGTTCGTGATCGCCACCGGCAGCGGTACGCGCATCGGGGTCATTCAGATCGCCGGCCTGGTAGCGCGGCGCATCGTGCCGTTCGTTCGTGAGGGCGAGGCGGTCGCCGCGGGGCAGCGCATCGGCATGATCCGCTTCGGTTCGCGGCTCGATGTCTATCTGCCGGAGGGCGCGCGGCCATTGGTCGCCGAGGGCCAGACCGCGATCGCCGGAGAAACCGTGCTCGCCGATCTGAACGCTTTCGCACCCGAGCGCACGTTCAGCATGACGTGAAAGTGTTAACGCGGCGCGTGGCAAGCCCGATCTGAAAAGGCTATATTTGCCGCCATGGCTATGCACCCATCACCCTTCGAGGACCAGCGCCTGAGGCGGCGGCGGTTTCGGCCCATCCCCGTGCGCACACTGGCGCCGAACCTGATCACGTTGCTCGCGCTCTGTGCCGGATTGACTGCGATCCGCATGGCGTTCGAGAACCGCTATGGGCTTGCGCTCGCGGCGATCGTGTTTGCCGCCATCCTCGACGGCATCGACGGGCGTCTGGCGCGGCTCCTAAAGGGAACGTCGCGCTTCGGCGCCGAGCTCGACAGCCTGTCCGATTTCGTCAATTTCGGCGTCGCGCCGGGGCTGATCCTCTATTTCTGGGGCTTGCACGATCTGAAATCGGCCGGCTGGATTGCCGCCATGGCGTTTGCCATTTGCGCGGGGCTACGGCTCGCCCGTTTCAATGTGATGATCGACGATCCGGACCGGCCGGCCTGGGCCAGCAATTTCTTCGTCGGCGTACCGGCGCCGGCGGGGGCCATCATCGTCCTGCTGCCGATCTACGCGGCGTTTCTCGGTCTGCCGCGGTCGCAATTTCTGACCTGGCTGACGCTCGTTTACACGCTAGCCGTTGCCTGGCTCATGGTCTCGCGGCTGCCGGTCTTCTCCGGCAAGCGCATCGGCACGCGGGTGCCGCCGGAAATGGTCGGACCGGTCGCCGCCCTGGTGGTCCTGTTCGTTGCGCTGCTGATTGCCTATCCCTGGATCATCCTCACGACCGGAACGCTCGCCTACCTCGTCAGCCTGCCGTTCGGATGGCTGTCCTATCGCGGCTACGAGCGACGCTCGCGCGAGAGCACAGTGGAAGCGGCGCCAGCCGCCGCCGCGCCGCCAACGGCGCCGGGCATGCTGGATCCCTTCGAGAACCAAGACCGACCGTCGCGCCTCAATTGAGCCGCATCGCTGGCGCTCCTAAACTCCCATGCGACTTGCCCGCCGCGCGCTTCTAACATCGCTGTTGGCGACCGTGGCGGCGCCCACTGTTTTACGTCTGGCGCGCGCCGATGCGCCGCAAGTGACCCTTAAGCTGCATCATTATTTCTCAGCGGTTTCGGGCGGGCACGAGAAGTTTCTGGTGCCGTGGGCGCGCAAGGTCGAGGCTGAGTCGGCTGGGCGCATCCGCATCGACATTTTTCCCTCGATGCAGCTCGGCGGCGCGCCGGCGCAGCTTCTCGACCAGGCTCGCGACGGGATCGCCGATATTGTCTGGGCGATGCCGAGCAGCACGCCGGGACGCTATGCGAAGATCGAAGTGTTCGAGCTGCCGTTCGTGCTGTCGCACCGGGCTTTGGTCAATTCCAAAGCGATCGAGGATTACGCCGCCGCGAATCTGCAGGATGAGTTTCGCGAGATTCATCCTATCTGTTTTTCGTGCCGCGACCATGGCGTCGTGCACACTACCCGCACCATCAAGTCGATCGATGATCTCAAGGGCTTGAGATTGCACGTGCCGAACCGCCTCGCCGGTGAGTCGGTGCAAGCGCTCGGCGCGCACGGCGTGACCGTGCCGACGCCGCAAGTGCCGATGGCGCTCTCCGCTCACGCGATCGATGGCTGCCTCGATCCGTGGGACGTGGTGCCGAGCCTGCGGCTGAACGATCTCCTGAAGATGCACACCGATTTCGCCGAATCGGCGTTGAGCACCGCGACGTTCGTTCTGGCGATGAACAAAGCGGCCTACGAGCGGCTACCGCGCGATCTGAAAACGGTCATCGACAACAACGCGGGGCAAGCCGCGGCCGGCATGGCCGGCGCGATGTGGGACCTTGAAGCCAAAGTCGTGGCCGATATGGTGCGAGACCGCGGCGATCCCATCACGGTGCTGCCGGCGGACGAGGTCGCGCATTGGCGGAAGGCCACCGAGCCGGTGATCGTGGCGTGGCAGAAGCAGATGAAAGAGCGCAAGCTCGATGGCGGCAAGCTGATTGCCGGCGTTCACGGTCTGCTTGCGAAATACGTCGACGAACCCGAGCCGCAATCGCTCCAAGCCTCGCGGCCGCCGAAGCCGCCTGAGCAGAACGCCGTGGCTGAACCGCCGCCGCAGCCTTCGCAGCCGAAGACCGAGGTGACCGTAAGGCCAAAAGCGGATGCTCCCGCGGCGCCGCCGCCTGCGAAGCCCGCTCCAGCCGCGGCGTCGCCGCGCAGAGAGTTGGACATTCCACTCTAGCGCGAGCGCGATAGCGACAGCGCAGAGCCGTTGGTCTCGTGACCCTCGAAGCGGCCGCCGGCGAACGAAAGCTCCGCCAAAACCTCGCTTTTGTGGTCGCGGATGATCAGTGCGCTGTGTTCATAAGTCCATTTGCGGCTGGTGAAGAAGTTGCCGGGACAGCCACCTTCGGGCGCGATGGTGCCTTGAACGGCGCCTGGGGCGTCGCCGAAGCTCATGAAGCAGGCGCCGCTGCCCGCTGCCGTAAGCCTCCAGCGCCCGTTCAGATCGACTGGGGGCGGCGGCGGCGGGGGTGGCGGCGGCGCGGCGGCGGCCTGCGGTTCCGGCCGATTGGCGCTGGCACATCCTGCGAGCGCCGTGAGGACGAGCAAGACGGCGGCGGCTTTCGCGGCCCGTCCCTTCCAAAACCTTGTATCCGTCGAGCCAATCATAAGCGGTTCAGAAATCCCCATATGTTGCCGCAAAAGAAAGTTCCGACAGCCCGCTTTGCAGGGGCGGAATGCCCCACTTGCGCCAACATTCCTAACCGAAATCAACCTTTTCCCGTGTTGAGGGAGGCACGCCATGATGCCGTTATTCTCCGCGATTGTTCAAGGTGGCCGCGCACGCGTCCCCATCGTCGCGCTATTCGCTGTCGTCCTTGCGCTGTCGGCGGCGAACGCGACCCGCGCGGAAGACGCCGGCGGCGGCGCCGGCAGCGCGGCGTTGCCGGTCGAGGAATTCTCGCAGCAGCTCGAGGCCTTCCAGAAGAGCGTGCCGGATCTGAATAAGTCCATACAGGACACCGCCGGCACCATCGACAGCGCCACTGACGTCGAGAAAGCGCGCGCCGAGATCGGCAAGCTGCGCGAGACGGTTTCCGCGCTCCTTGGCGCGGTGTCCGACAACGGGCCGGTGTCGCAGCTCGGCGTCAAGGCGCTCGATCACATCCACGACAAGCTCAAGACGCTGGCGCAGGACAACCGCTTCAAGCCGGAGGAGCGGCAATTCCTGATCGATCAATGGCGCAAGCTCGAGGCTCAGACCGAAGGCGCGACCAAGGAGCTCGACGAGGCCCGTACGCAATTCGCGGGGCTGTTGCAGACCTTGCAGGACAACGAGGATTTCATCGGCGAGCTGCTCGAGATCAGGCAGGCCGAGAAGGCGCTCGAAGTCATCCGTCACCTCACCCACGACATCCGCGATGCTTCGACCCAGCTCAACAAGCTGATCGGGGGCATCAAGCCGCCGGGGGCGTAAAGCGTGCGTAAAATTGCGGGCGTGACGACGCGGCGGCTGCTCGGGCTTGGGGCCAGCGTGGCGATCGTCGGCGCCGTGATCGCCGCTTGCCGTCCGACGGGCGATACCGGCTATGTCGAGATCAAAACGGTACCAGTCGCGCCGGTGACGCAAGCGGCGCTCTACATCGACTCCACGAAACTCGCGCCTATCAAGAAAGGCGGCGCGATCCTGCGGCAACCGATCGGCACGCTGAAGCTCCAGGCCGACGGCATCGCCGGATCGCGGGCGCCGCTCTGCGATATCGTGGTGAAGCGAAACCGCATCACGACGGTGACGGTCTCCGTGCTGGAGCATCCGCCGCGCTGCCAGTGCCGCTACAGCGGCTCCGATGCGGCGCATGCGTGCGTGAGCTGACGTTCCTACACTTGCGCCTGAAAGCGCCTCCCACCTTGGCAACCGGATTCCACAGGTAACCGTCCCTTAAGCGCAATGACGGTACCGTGGGATGCGGTCCGAAAGGCGCGTTTTTCCGCGCGGGTGGGAGTTCGTTATGGATATTTCAACCGGCCTCGGCCTTCTTGCCGGGGCTGTCGTCGTCCTGACCATGATTTTCATGGGCGGCGACCTGCACATGTTTATCAGCGAGCATGCGATCATCATCATTTTCGGCGGCTCGTTTGCCGCCACGTTGATCCGCTTCCCGCTGTCATCGATGTTTCACGGGCTGCCGCTGGGCGCCAAATTCGCCTTCACCATGCGGCGCATGACCCAGCGCGAGCTCGTCGACGAGATCGCAGGCCTTGCCGAGATCGCGCGCAAGCAAGGGCCGATCGGTTTGGAGAAGGTCGAGGTCGAGGATCCGTTCCTGGCCAAGGGAATCCGCTTCGTCGCCGACGGTTATGACGCCGGGTTCATCCGCGACAATCTCGAGCGCGACCGCGACAATTTCCTCACCCATCTCGACGAGGGCCAGAAAATCTACCGCGCGGTCGGCGATTGCGCGCCGGCCTTCGGCATGATTGGGACCTTGATCGGCATGGTGCAGATGTTCGCCAACATGACCGATCCGTCGAAGCTCGGCCCGTTCATGGCGACCGCGCTGTTGGCGACGCTCTACGGCGCGTTACTGGCGAATATCGTTTGTCTGCCGATCGCCGACAAACTGCATCTGAAGCTCGTCGACGAGGAGGTCAACCGCACGCTGATCATCGACGGCGTGCTGATGATCCGCGAGTCGAAGAGCCCGACGCTCGTGCGCGAAATGCTGATCGCCTATCTGCCGGAGAAACACCGGCATGAAGAGCCGGAGCCGGTGCCGGCCTGAACATCATCATCGCGAGAACGGCATCCGAGGGCATGAGTCATGGCACGGCGTAAGGAAGCGCATGGCGGCGGCCATGGCTGGTTCGTTACCTTTGCCGACCTCATGGGCCTGCTCGTGAGCTTCTTCGTCATGCTGGTCGCTTTCTCCAATCAGGATCAGAAGAAGCTGCAGATCGTCGCCGGCTCGATGCGCGATGCCTTCGGCGTGCAAACCAATGTGCGCTATTCCGGCGTCATTGAGGTCGACGGCCTGCCCACGCGGCCGAAGCTGAAAAACGCGGCGCACATAGATCCCGAGGATGCCTCGGCGAACCCGACGCCCGATGAGCAGGATCACAAGCGCGAGCACGGCGCCAGGCTCAAGAACGACCAGGCTTTCGCGCTGGCCGCGGCCTCGCTGCGCCAGGCGCTGCAGGACATGCCGGAGCTGACGGAGTCCTCAAAGCACATCATGGTCGAGGAGACAAAAGAGGGATTGAATATCGATATCGTCGATCAGGAGGGGCGTTCGATGTTTGCGGAGGGCACCAAGGAGCCGTACGAGCGGACCCGCCGCATCATCGAAAAGCTGGCCGGCCCGCTGAAGGCGACGCCTTATCGCGTTTCGATCACGGGTCACACCTCCGCCTCGAAAACCCCGTCCCGGCCCGACTACGGTCCATGGAATCTGTCAGCGGACCGCGCCAATGCGGTGCGCCAGATCCTGGCGGAGGAGGGCCTGCCCTCGACGAACATCTACGAGGTGGCCGGCAAGGCGGATACCGACCCGCTTTTCCCCGAGGACCCCTATATTGCTGCCAATCGGCGCGTGACCATCACGCTGATGCGCGAAGCGCCGCCGGTTCCGCCGAATTTGCAGCCGTAACTCCCGCCGGGCTTGCATGGCTGACCAATAAGACCACCCTCTTGCGCTGCGCCGGTGGGTAATACAACTAGCGGCTGTAAACAACCGAATTGTCCGGCCTCGCGTTCTGCGATTATGCCGAATAGGCCCCCTGTGCGTTATTGCGGATCATGACTCCATGCTTCGGAGGGTGTATAGGCGCGGCCCAGCATCCTCCCTCGATGCAGAATCAGGTGCAGGATCAGGTCCTGTTTCAAAATCTATGACAGAAAGCGTGAGCGCTCCGGTCGGGAGCGAAGTGCCGGTGAACGGCAGCGCCGACCCGCGTTCCCACGCGGGGTTGTGGGGGCTCACGGTCGGCAGCATCGGCGTCGTCTACGGCGATATCGGCACCAGCCCGCTCTATGCGCTGCGCGAGGCAGTGGTCGCCGCTTCGGGTCAGAACCACGAAGAGCTCACGCGCGGAACGGTGCTCGGCGTCGTATCGCTCATCCTATGGGCGCTGATCGTGGTCGTGACGTTGAAATACGTGCTGATCCTGTTGCGCGCGGACAACAACGGGGAGGGCGGCACGCTCACCCTGATGGCGCTTGCGTCGCGCGCAGTGGGACGTATCGGCAGAGCCGCCGGAGTGGTGGCGCTCCTCGGCATCGTCAGTGCGGCGCTATTCTATGGCGATGCCGTCATCACGCCGGCCTTGTCGGTCCTCTCCGCCGTCGAAGGTATCGATGTCGCCACGCCGGCCTTCCACGAATTCGTCGTGCCATTGACCGTCATTATCCTGGTCGTGCTGTTTGCGTTCCAGTCGCGCGGTACGGCGAAGGTGGCCGCCCTGTTTGGTCCGATCACCTTGATCTGGTTTGTGGCGATTGCCATTCCCGGACTGGCCAGGATCATCGAAGATCCCGGCATACTGTGGGCGCTCAATCCCTATTACGGCGTGAACTTTCTCGTTCATCACGGAATCGTCGGCCTTTTCACGCTCGGCGCGGTGTTCCTTGCGGTCACCGGTGCCGAGGCGCTGTATGCCGATCTCGGCCATTTTGGCCGCCTTCCGATTCAGCTCGCCTGGTTCAGCCTCGTGCTGCCCGCGCTGGCAATCAATTATCTGGGGCAAGGCGCGTTGGTCTACGCGCATCCGGAAGCGATCACCAATCCGTTCTTTCTGCTTTATCCCGACTGGGCGCGCATCCCGATGGTGGTGCTGGCGACCGCGGCTACCGTGATCGCAAGCCAGGCGGTGATCACCGGCGCCTATTCGCTCACCAGCCAGGCGATCCAGCTCGGCCTCTTGCCGCGCTTCGAAATCCGCCACACGTCGGCGCAGCAGGCCGGCCAGATCTACATGCCGCGCGTCAACGGGCTGCTACTGGTCGGCGTGCTGCTGTTAGTGGCATTATTCCGCTCCTCAAGCGCGCTTGCCTCGGCCTATGGCATTGCCGTTACCGGCACGATGGTCGTCACCGGTATCATGGCGTTCGTAGTCATGTGGCGGATGTGGCGCTGGTCGCCGATCGCGGCCGCGGCGCTGATGCTGCCGTTCCTGGTGATCGATCTGACCTTTCTTTCCGCCAACATGCTCAAGGTCATTGAGGGCGGCTGGGTGCCCTTGGCGCTTGGCGGCGTCGTGATGCTGGTGATGTATACCTGGCGGCGCGGATCGAGGCTGTTGTTTGAGAAAACCCGCCGGCTCGAGACGCCGCTCGACGATCTGGTCCGTATGCTGGAGCGCAAACCGCCGCAGCGAGTTACCGGAACGGCGGTGTTCCTCACCAGCGATCCGAAGAGCGCTCCAACCGCGCTCCTGCATAGCCTCAAGCACTACCGGGTGCTGCACGAGAAGAACATCATCCTTTCCGTTGAAACCACGCACACGCCGCGGGTCGAGCCCGGCAAACGCGTGCGCATCGAGCCGGTCGGCTCGACCTTCATGCGCGTGCTGTTGCGCTTCGGCTATATGGAGACGCCGAATATCCCGAAGGCGCTCGGAGTTGCCCGCAAGCTCGGTCTGCAATTCGACATCATGACGACATCGTTTTTTCTCTCGCGCCGCGCGCTGCGTCCGGCGCCGCGTTCGGGGATGCCGCGCTGGCAGGACCGCATGTTCATAACGCTGGCCCGTTCCGCCAACGATGCGACGGACTATTTTCAGATCCCGACCGACCGGGTGGTCGAAGTCGGCACCCAAGTGACTATCTAAGTGACCATTTAAGCCAACATCCAAGCCTACAAAAGCCGCTTGATTCCGCGCGCGGCTCACGCAAGCTGCGGTTTATGTGGTTTGTTCGCGAGGAGGGAAGGATGTCGGAACAACCGGGCGGCGAGCACAAGGTGCGCGATCTGACGCCGCACGAGGTCGCGCAAGGCTTGGAGCAAGGCCGCGTGGTCCTCGTTGACGTCCGCGAGCCGAATGAAACTGCGATCGAGCGCTTCCCGGGCTCGGTTCTGGTGCCGCTTTCGGCATTCGATCCGGCGACGATCCCGGCGCCGCCGGAGGCAGAAGTCGTGTTCGCCTGCCGCTCCGGCCGCCGCTCCGTAACAGCTTCGCTCGCGGCGCAGGAGCAAGGCTTCGACTATGATTCGCATCTGGCCGGCGGAATTTTGGCCTGGAAGGCCGCCGGGCTGCCGACCGAGACGTGATGCGGTTTTGACGGTGAAGAATTTCAACCATACTCGGCTTATTTCCACGGAAGCGGGAATCGAGCGGAAGGCAGGTTGCAAGAACAAGGTTCCCGCTTTGGCGGCGACAAGCGCAGGTATGTTCGCGATTGCCGCCGCGCTGCTCGCCGTAGTCGCATCGGCGGCTGCGCGGGAGCGCGTCGTCAACTTCTACAACTGGTCGGATTACATCGATCCGACAGTCCTTGACGACTTCACCAAAGAGACTGGCATCAAGGTCCGTTACGACACGTTCGATTCCAACGATACGCTGGAGGCGAAACTCCTCGCCGGCAAATCCGGTTATGACGTTGTAGTGCCGACCGCGTATTTCCTTGCGCGGCAGATCCAGGCCGGCATTTTCCTTAAGCTCGACAAGGCGAAGCTGCCGAACCTGGTCAATGTCTGGCCGGAGATCGCGAACCGGCTGGCGAGCTACGATCCCGGCAACCAATACGCAGTCAATTACATGTGGGGCACGACCGGTATCGGCTATAACTTGAAGGACGCGCAGGCAATCCTCGGCGCGGGCGCCACAATTGAGTTTCTGGGACGACGTGTTCGATCCGGCAAAAATCGCCAAGTTCAAGGATTGCGGCATTCATTTCCTTGATTCCTCCGACGACATCATGCCGGCGGCTCTGCATTATCTTCATCTCGACCCCAACTCGAGCGATCCGGGCGATCTACAAAGGGCCGCCGATCTGCTCACCGCAATCAGGCCGTATATCCGCAAGTTTCATTCCTCGGAATATCTCAATGCGCTCGCGACCGGCGAAATTTGCTTCGTCGTTGGATTTTCCGGCGACATCAAGCAGGCGCAAAAGCGGGCGGCCGAAGCAAAGGGCGGGGTCGCCGTCGGCTATGCGATCCCGAAAGAGGGCGCGCAATTGTGGTTCGATAACCTCGCCATCCCAAAGGACGCGCCCGATGCCGCGGAAGCCCACGCGCTCATCAATTATCTGCTCAAGCCCGAGGTGGCGGCGAAGAACACCAATTTCGTTTCCTACGCCAACGGCAACCTGGCGAGCCAGAAATTCGTCGATCAAGCGATCCTCAACGACCGCACCGTCTATCCCGATGCCGCGACGCTGGCGAAACTCTACACCATCACCGCGCACGATCAGAAGACGCAGCGGTTGATCAATCGCCTGTGGACGCGGATCAAGACGGGAACGTGAGGAATCGACGACCCTGAATTTGGTTCCGCTTGGCCGATAAGGAGATTCAATTGGGCGCTTTAGACGGAAAGGTCTGCATCGTCACCGGCGGGACGAGCGGAATCGGTGAAAGAATCGCGGAGCTCTTCGTCGAAGAAGGGGCCAAGGTCGTTGTCTCGGCGCGCCGTCAGGAGGAGGGCAACGCTCTGGAAAAGCGCCTCGGCGTCCGCTTCATCCGCACGGACGTCGCGAACGAGGCCGACGTGAAGGCGATGATCGATCAAACCGTCAAATGGTTTGGCCGCGTGGATTGCCTGGTCAACAATGCCGGCGTGCCGGCGCCCATGGTCAGCATTACCGAGGTCGATGTCGCAACAATCGACCAGGTTCTGGCGGTCAATGTCCGCGGCGTCCTTTTGGGCATCAAACACGTTGCGCCGGTAATGCTGTCGCAAGGAAGCGGCAGCATCATCAATATCGGCAGCATGGCCGGACTTCGCGGCGGCATTTCCGGGCACATCTACAGCGCGTCGAAGGGGGCGGTGCACGCGCTGACGCGGTCGGCGGCGGCCGAGCTCGGCGAAAAGGGTATTCGCGTCAACAATATCTTGCCGGGGGCAATTGTGACCGGAATTTTCGCCAAGGCGGCGGGGGTCGAGGGCTCCAAGGCCGAGCGTGTGAAAGATGTGGTGAAGGATATCTTCGCCACTCTGCAACCGATTCCGCGCGCCGGCCTGCCCGAGGATATTGCGCGCGCTGCGGTCTATCTCGCGAGCGACGCCTCGACCTTCATGAGCGGCCAAGATGTCGTCGTCGATGGCGGTCATACCTCGATCGTGGGCGGCTGGTCGCGCGGCGTTGCCGCGCGCGGTGAAATGAGCAAGCGCATCAAGGCTGCGGCTGCGGCGCTGTAGCGCCGCTTGCGGTCGCGGGTGCCGACGCAGTCGCGGAGCCGATTGGTGATCGGTACAGGTGGTCAGGACTGCGGAGGGCAGCTAGGGAATCGCAAAGGTGGCCGCGATCCTGAAGGACCATCAGGACAGCTATCCCGACAAATGCCCCAGGGGGCTCGTGTGGCACGTTGGATGCGGGACAGCACATTCAGGGCTTTTGCGATAACCGCCGGGCTCACGCTGTACTTCGACGCAGGCTTGCAACCGGCACGCGCTGATGGAATTGATTGGTCGCCGGCGCAGTCGAGTATCTTGCCGACGCAGCCGGTGCAGGGCCCCGCCGCAATGACGCCGATGGTGGACACGGACGCCGTGTCTAACTTCCAACGTCGCCCTCCAGTACCATTTGCAGAAGGTGCTCTGGCCGGAGTTCGAGGTGAACTGGACCTACTTTGCGGACGGTCAGCGCGGCGGATTGAACCAAGTCTATCTGACACCCGGACTGGTGATTGGACGCTTCCGGCTTGCCGACGGCGTCATGTTCACGACCGGTGCTGGATATCAGATCGCTGTTTCCCCGCACTATGGTGCGAGCCCGATGACCCCGGCATACAGCAACGCCTGGGTATTCACATCGCGGCTCAACTTCTGACGCTTGGCAATGTCGCCACGGCCAGCGGCCATGCAGCCCGCGCCAACGCTCTCGGACGCCATTCAAAACTTTATATTGAGTCGCGTGACGGTTTTGAAATCGTAGACTGGATAGTCCTTGATCAGGGGAACGCCGACCTCCAACGACATCGTAACGTTCTTCGTTAGATCGCGGCCTACCAAGAGGTCCAACGGCAGGAACAGCCGTCCGGTCTGGCCGGTGACCGGATCGCCGTAATTGATGCGAATGTCCGGGTTTGGATAAAATGTAAGGAACCAATGGCCCGGCAGGGCAATATTCAACGTCGGCGCAAATTGCAGATTGCTGATGTTCTTCGCCGTCGGATCGCCGGCGAAGCTCACGTCATATCGGAAGAGGGCGGTAAAGAAGCTGCCCTCGCTCAATTCCGGCAACATGTAACGCGCGCCGATGATCGGAAGCACCCGCCATTTGCCGCTCGTCAGATCTTCAGAGCCCGTGGGTGCGATGATGCGGGCGCCGGCGCCCGCCGCCCATCGTGCGTCCAGTTGCTTGATGAGCGCCGCTTGGAAATCCGCATCGCCGACACCATCGAGAAATTCACCCGTCGGATTGTCGGCGGTAATCGGGTTTTTGGTGACGAACGGCGCGTCGCCGCGCAACGCAAGTGTCCATTGCGAGCCAAGATCAAACTTCAAATCCGAACGCAGTGTCACGATATCCTTCGTAACCGTTCGGATAGTGCCGGGTACGCTGCCGCTTCCGGGCGCGGTTTCATACAGGTATCGCAATTGAAATAGGTTTTCCGGCCGGGTGAAGTCCTCGCCGTTGTTTTCGACCGATTCGCCGGCGCCGGTAGCGTTCCGGGAAGCCGAGGGTCCTTGCTGCGCCTTGGCCTGCTGCAACAAAGCGATACCGAGCGCCAGTGCGCTCGCAAATCGAACCGCCAATCCGACCATTTGGCGCACGGATGGCCTGCGTGGTTATCGTTCCATGGTATCGCCGAAGCGCGAAATCGCTACCCGAACGAATCCTAGAATGGATTGATACAGTGGAGAAACGCAATCTGCCGCATCGGCACCTTGCGAATGCCGCGCTGTCGTCTGGTTACGCTTCGCGTGTACCTTGCGGAGAAGTTGAGGTAGAGTGACTACTTAATCCGGTTGGAGAAGTGTGTGTGAGGCTCTCCGGGCGCAGCGGCGTGGCTGTCAGGTGTTGCCATGGTGACTAGGCGTCACAGCGGGCATGCGAAATATCGCGCGTTGGTTTTCACCGGTGCGCTCTCCGCGGCGGCGACTATGGCCGCGCTGGACGTGGCTCGTGCGGAAGGGTTGTTTGATTTTCTATTTGGAAACTCCAGGCCGTGGGCGCCGCCATCGGAGCCTGGTGCCCATCCGCCACCGCCCGCGGTGCCGGGACGAGTGGCACCGGCTCCGCTGGGACAGGAGAATGTGAACGAGGGCGGAGGCAGCACAGGCCACGCGGTCGCCTTCTGCGTACGGCTGTGTGACGGCCGACACTTCCCGCTGGAGCAGATGGTTAAAGGGACTCCGGTCGAAACGTGCCGGGCGATTTGCCCTTACAGCAAAACCAAGGTCTTTTTTGGCGGTGAAATCGGCGCCGCCGTCGCCCAAGACGGCCAACATTACGCCAATCTCGACACGGCGTTCGTGTATCGCAAGCAACTGGTGGCCAACTGCACCTGCAACGGCAGGGACACATTCGGCCTTGCATCTTTTGACGTGAAGAGCGATCCCACCTTGCGCCCCGGCGACATCGTCTCGACCAAAGAGGGACTCGCGACCTATACCGGCAAATCCGGACAGACCGCGACCTTCACGCCGGTCAATCCGGCCACGCTTCCTGTCGATATAGGCGCTGGACGTTGAAGGCTTTGGTTTCGTGTCGCCGCCGCCCTGGCGCGCGGCCTTACTCACCGCCAGCGGCGATGCAGCCAGAGCCATTGCTCCGGATGCTCGCGCACCCAGCCTTCGATCACCGACGTGATCACCTGCATGGTGCCGGCGACGTCGATGCGGCCTTCGGCGTCGCGCACCGGCGCGATCGGATCGGTGATCTCGACTGAAAAGCTGTTGCCATCGGGCTTTCGTATCGTGCGGGTGCCGTGAATGGGGCACTCGGTCTGGCGGGCAAGGAGCGCGATCAGCGGATTGGCCATGCAGCGGCGGCCGAAAAAAATGACTTCGACGCCTTTGGTGTAATGCTGATCGACGAGCATGCCGACATGGACGCCGGCGCGTGCCAGCCGCGCCAGTTGCAGCGGTGCGGCAAGACCGGTCGGGATCAGTTCGCCCATGAGCGGGGTGCGCAGCTTGACGATCAGGTCGCTGACGGCGGCGATATTCGGCCGCCGATAAAGGATAGCGGAATCGGTGCCGATCCTTTTGGCGCCCACGCCCGGAAGCTCCCAGTTGGCGAGATGGGCGGCGAAGCCGAGCATGGCCTTGCCGCCGCTCGCCATGCGCTCGTAGCGTTCCTTCATTTCCGGCGTG
The DNA here is from genome assembly GCA_963733575.1 of uncultured Alphaproteobacteria bacterium. Classification (GTDB taxonomy): domain Bacteria; phylum Pseudomonadota; class Alphaproteobacteria; order Rhizobiales; family Xanthobacteraceae; genus BOG-931. Next base: position 96,640 of record CAVTDJ010000002.1, read on the forward strand.
TAGGTGATGACATCCGAGGTCTGCGGACCAAAACCGTCAATGCAGAACTCATCGAGATGCGCAAACTCGATCGCGATCCGCCCAAGATTGTCCCACACACCGCCAAGGATCTGCTCGATCTCGGCGTCGGATTTTTTCGGAAAGGCGGCGCGCAGGTTGTCTCTGCCGACGCGGTGCTCTGGAAGAAGCGGACCGACCTTGCGCATCAGCGCACCGGCGAAATTCGCCGTGCGCTTGCGATCCATGCGCTTGATCGCGCCCAAGAGCCCGACGGCGAGCGCGCCGATTGTGGAATTGGCCAGATGCTTGAAGCGCCGCTCGGTCATTAGAGCATGATCCGGAAAAGTGGAAACCGGTTTTCCAAAAAGATCATGCTTCACCAAAAAAGACTAGAACGCGATCGCGCTCTAGAACATGACGATGATCTTGCCGAAAACCTGACGGCTTTCGAGCCGTGCGAGACCGCGCTCGAAGTCGGCGAGCGGGACTTCGGTATCGATCACCGGCAGGAGGCCTCCCGCCATCTTGGCAAGGCTCGCGCGGATGTTGCGCATCGAGGCGCCGAACGAGCCGAAGATGCGATATTGCTGCAGGTAGAGCTGGAACAAGTTGACGGTCGTCGATTGGCCGGATGTCGAGCCGCAGGTGACGAGCCGGCCGCCGCGCTTGAGGCAAAGGAGCGAGCCGTTGAAGGTGTCGGGACCGACATGCTCGAAGGCGACATCGACGCCCTTTTTGCCGGTAAGCTTGCGCACGATGCCTTCGAACCGCTCAGTCCGGTAGTTGATGACGTGGTCGGCGCCGAGCGCCTTGGCCTTCGCCGCTTTCTCGTCATCGCCGACGGTAGTGATGACGGTGCAGCCGATCGCCTTCGCCATTTTAATCGCGCTGGTGCCGATGCCGGAACCGCCGGCTTGCACCAGAATGGTCTCGCCCGGCTCTAGCTTGGCATTGTCGAACAGCATGTGCTGCACGGTCGCGAAAGCAACCGGCGCGCAGGCGGCATCGCGGAAGCTGATGCCGGCGGGGACCGGGATCACCAGCCGCGCCGGCATGTTGACCAGATCGCGCGCGAAGCCGTCGACATGGAAGCCCATGATGCCGCCGACATTTTCGCAGAGATTGTCGCGGCCTTCGCGGCAGGCCTTGCACGTCCCGCACGTCAGCGCGCCATAGGGGACGACGTGGTCGCCGATCTGAAAGCCGGTCACGCCGGAGCCCACGGCGCGGATTTCGCCGGCGGCCTCGGCGCCGACAATGAGCGGCAGCTTGCGCTTGGCGAACGCCATGCCGCGCCAGCCCCAAACGTCGATGTGATTGAGCCCGATCGCCTTGATGGCGATCTGCACCTCGCCGGCGGCGGGCGGGGGAGGGGCCGCGACATCGAGCAGCTCGATCTTGCGGTCGGCGACGAGCGTGAGCGCGCGCATGGTTTGCGCCGAGACCGGGGTCTGCTGATCGACCAAGGTCACGCCGGCTCCAGCGCCATGACCAGGCAGACATTCTGGCCGCCGAAGCCGAACGAATTGGAGATCGCGCGGCGAACCTTCGCGTCGCGCGCCACGTTGGGCACCACATCGAGCTGGATCGTGGGATCGGGAACGGCGTGATTGATGGTCGGCGGCAGGCGCTGATTTTGCAGCGTGAGCAGCGTGAATGCCGCCTCGACCGCGCCGGCCGCCGTCAAGGTGTGACCGATCATCGATTTGTTGGACGAGATCGGAATGCCGCGGATGCGTTCGCCGAAAACGGCGGAGACGCCGAGGTGCTCCATCTTGTCGTTCTCGGGCGTTGAGGTGCCGTGCGCGTTGATGTAATCGATGTCCTCCGGCCCAACGCCGGCATCCGCCAGCGCCTTTTGCATCGTGGCGATAATCGGCTTGCCGTCAGGGCTCGTCCGGGTGCGGTGGAATGAATCGGATTTCTCCCCGTAGCCTTCGAGGATGCCGAGGACGCGCGCACCGCGGGCTTGCGCATGATCGAGACTTTCGAGCACCAACGCCGCAGCGCCTTCGGCGAGCACGAAGCCGTCACGGTTTTTGGAGAAGGGTTTTGAGGCCCGTTCCGGCGGATCGTTTTGCGTGGAGAGCGCGGAGAGGAGCGAGAAACGCACCAGCTCTTCCGGCGTCAGCGAAGCGTCGGCGCCGATCGCGAGCGCCGCTTCGCATTCGCCGCGCCGGATCGCCTCCATGCCGAGCTGGATCGCGCTGGCGCCGGATGCGCACGCCGTGTTGAGCGACACCGGCGATCCTTCAGTGCCGAAATGCTCAGCGAGATTTTCACCGATGATGGCGAACTTGAAGGGGCCGTTGGCCGAAGCGTATTCGCGCGCCACGCGTAAGAGCTCGGGATAGCCGGTATCGGCGTTGGACGCCGCCATTTCCGCCATCTTGATCCGGTCGCCCCATTCGACTTCGAGCGGCGGCGGCGCGAGGTAGAGCGGCCCGGGAAAGCGATGTTTGCTGCCGATACCGGATTCCGCGATTGCCTCTTCGGCGGCGAGCAGCGCGACGCGCTCGGAGAGCTCCGCGGGCGACATGGAGTCGCGATACACATCGTCGACCGTGCCGGCAATGGTGGTGCGCAGGCCTTCGATCGGAAAGCGCGAGATACGCCGGATGCCGGAAACGCCGCCGGTCAGTTTCGCCCAGTTGTCGGACTTGCCGACTCCCAGCGAGGTGACGACGCCGATACCCGTGACGGCGACGATGGGACGTCCCTTCTTATCCCGTGCTGCCGCGGCCATACCGCTCTCCTTCAATCCACCTTTTCAACCAGCGCCAGCCCTTCGCCGCGCCAATTGCCGACGCTGGTGACGATGACCTGGGAAATGCCGGATGGACTTGATCCCACGTCTCCCGTTCCTGCCGGCGCGAACAGCTTGCCATGCTCGATCACCGTGCAGGCGATCCCGAGGTTGGCCACGAACTGGGCCTCGACACCATGACCGATATACGTACCGGTATTGCGGACGGGAAGGCCTATCTCCTTGAGCACGTCGCGCTCCGCCGAGGTCGCCGGCTGGAGCCCAGCGGCGCCGGAAATCACCGCGGCGTGGGCGCGGTCGACCTTGGCGGCAATCGTATCCCATTCGCGGCGCAGCGTGGCTTCGATCTCGCCCGGCTGGCGCCGGTTGCGGTCGGCGCAAACCGGCGAAATCCGCGCCCGCGGGCGAGCGCCGCGCGCCTGTGCATGTTCGCGGCTTTCGAGGACGAGGAATGCGCCCATATTGCCAAACGCGATCCCTCCCTGCGGGCCGCGATCCCAAACCGGCGCGAAGGGGTCCTTCAGCGCAATGCCGGCCTGCTCGAATATCAGCAGGACGTCCCAGCGCGTGGCGTGGTAGGCGCCGCCCACCAAGGTCAATTCGCTTTGTCCGGCAGCAATGCGCGCCTGCGCGATGCGGACCGCATCGACGCCGGCGGACTCCTCGCCCAGGAACGTGCGCGACGATCCGACCACGCCGTGAACGATCGAGATATTGCCGGCGAGAAGGTTGGGAAGCTGCGCCAGAAACAAAGTCGGGCGCAGATCGCTCATCAGCCGTTCATTGAGGAAGGGGCCGCGGTCGGCCACTTTGCGCATGCCGGTGAGGATGCCGCTATCGGCCGAAATGTCCCGCTCGCCGCCGGCGGCGGCCACGATCATGTCCGTGCCGTCAAGGAGATCAGGCTTGCCGGCAATGCCGGCATCGCTGAGTGCAAGGCCTGCGGCATAGACGCCGAGGCGCTGCCACAGCTCCATCTGCCGCTGATCGCTCTTCTTCGGAATCTGCTTGTCGAAATTGATCAGGCCCAGCGGGTGCACGATGTAGGGCGCAAAGCTTTTGTCGTCGTAAGGCGGCGGATCGCCCCGATCGAGATGACTCCAGTTCGCTTCGAGCCCTTCGCCAAGGCACGTGATGAGACCGACGCCGGTGATCCACACCTCGCGGCGTTCCGTCACTTCGTCAACTCCTTTACCGGGATGTCGATCCGTTCCGCCCATTCCACTAAGGCCTTGCGGAATTCCGGGCTGGGGAAGGACATGACGCGATAAGTGATTTGCGTTTCACACACGGCCTTCCCTTGCCTGCGTCCCTTGCATTCGGCGACGGCGAAGCCCGAGCCTTCGTGCACCACGCTGCCTTCGAACTCGAGTTCGTCGCCGGGAAACACGGTGGTGCGGAATTTCGCTTCCTTGACGCCGACCAGGAACGGCATGGCGGTGAAGCCGTTGAGCGCTGTCACCAGCCAGCCGCAGGTCTGCGCCATGCATTCGATCAGCAGCACGCCCGGCATCAGCGGATAGGTCGGAAAGTGGCCTTCGAATATCGTGCTCTCTCGCGGCACCGTGCAGGCGGATCGGACCGAGCGCTCCTTAAGATCGAGCGCGACAATGCGGTCGATCATCTGGAAGTATTCGAAGCGCATACTTGGCGCCCTCAGGCGCCTTTCGCCGCGATCAACCTGTCGATCTGCTCGCTCAAATTGTTCAGCACGAAGTATTGATCCGTCGTGGCCTTGCCGTCGTTGACCTCCTGGGTCCACTGTTCGAGCGGAAGCTTGATGCCGAACGTTTTGTCGATGGCAAAAGCGATATCCAGGAAGTCGAGACTGTCGATTTCGAGGTCGTTGATTGCGTGGCTTTCCGGCTTGATATTGTCACGCGGGATGTCGCAGGTTTCCGCAATGATATCAGCAACTTTGTCGAACGTAACAGACATCGGGCGTGCTCATTCCCTGGCAGCAAGAATGGCGCCGGCCAAGGGGGACGGCGCCGAACAAGCCCGATCGCTGCGGGCCCCTCCAGTCGTGCTGCGGGTATAGCGAAGGAAGCCGCCAAGTTCAACGCCGCTCGGTAGCGCCACCGCCGCCGTCCTTGCCACATTCCAACGGCTTGCCAACTATCCTAGAATCTTCGCCAGCGTAGGGGCGGGTGTCCGACCGGGAGAAATCCATGACTGAATTCGCGTGCAGATACTTCCATCGCGGCCTTTCCGCCGCCTTCGCGGCGGCGCTGGTGCAGCTCACGGCGGCCGGCGCTCAAGCCGCCGATTACGATATCGGCTCGATCCACATCGCGCAGCCCTGGGCGCGCGCGACGCCGAAGGGCGCCTCGAGCGGCGCGGGCTACCTCACCATAACCAACAACGGCACGGCGGCCGATCGGGTTACTTGCACGTCAAGCAACTCGAGCGCGAGCTGCCAGATCCACACCATGATCATGGAAAACGGCGTCATGAAAATGCGGCCGGTGGAAGGCGGGCTCGAGATCAAGCCGGGTGAAACCGTCACGCTGAAGCCGGCGAGCCTGCACATGATGTTCGTCGACCTCAAGCACCCGCTCGAACAGGGCAACATGGTCGAGGCGACGCTGCAGTTCGACAAGGCCGGCGCGGTCAAGGTCGCATTCCCGATCGCCGCCATCGGGGCCGCTGCGCCTGGCGTTCCTGGCGGCGGCGGCACCATGATGATGGAAGGCGGCAAAGGCGGCATGATGCAGATGGACAAGCACTGACAGGTCCCAAAACCGCCGGCCGCGTCGCGCAGCGCTTACTTGCCACTCGGCTCGCGGAACGGCAGCGGCGTGCCGTCGGGCAGCGGCATGCGAAAGACGTTGAGCGTCATCGATATCAGCACGTAATAGCCGAGCATACCGACTAGCTCGACCATGCCGGCGTCGCCGAGAATTTTGTGCACGCGGGCATACGTGGCGTTGCTCACGCGCCGCGTCCCGTAAAGCTCCTTGACGAAGGCGTAGATCGCCATCTCGTCGCGCGGCGCCGATTTCGGCGCGCGGCCGGCTTTAAGATCACGGATCGTCGCCTCCTTCACGCCCTGTTTGGCGGCGATCCGGGCGTGCGCGTACCATTCGAACTGCGCCTTCCAATATCGGCCGGTACACAGGATCGCGAACTCGGAAAGCCGCGGCGGCAGACAGGTGTTGAAGCGCAGATGGCCGCCGAGTTGCTGCGCCAACATGCCGTACGCGGGCGCGTGCAAAAAGACCGCGAACGGACCCACGTTGCTGAACCGGCCGCGCGGTCCGGAATTGATGGCGTCGACGATCGCCTGCTGCGCGGGTGTCAAGCTGTCCATGGCCACCGCGGGCAGCCGCGGGCCGGGCGCCTTATTCGATTGTTTTGATTTTGAACGGGGCGATGGCTTCTTGGGCATGAGGTTCCTTTTAAGCGGGGCGGATCGGCGAATCAGAATGGGTGGTTCCGTCACGGCCTTAGGCGGCCGCAAGCTGAAAAACTTTCCGGGCATTTTCGGCGAGGAACATCGCTTTGGCCTCGTCGTCGAGGCCCAGCGCATCGAGCCCCTCGAGTGCATGGCTCGGCATGATCATCGGATAGTTGGTGCCGAACAGAACCTTGGCACGGCCGTGCCGGCGCAAGTAGTCGATCAGCGCGGCCGGATACCGTTTCACGGTATAAGCCGAGGTGTCGATATAGACGTTCTCGTGTTTGGTCGCGACCGCGATGGCCTCGTCGGTCCAGGGATAACCGATATGTCCGCCGACGATGACCAGCTCAGGAAAATCGATTGCGACCTGATCGAGATAGATCGGGCGCCCGACCTCCGATGGCATCAGCGGGCCGGTGTGACCGATCTGCGTGCAAAACGGCACGCCGGTTTCGCAGCAGGCGACATACACAGGATAGAAGCGGCGGTCCGTCGGCGGCGCCTCCCAGAGCCACGGCAGCACGCGAATCGCTTTGAATCCCAGCTGCTCTACGCAGCGCCTGACTTCCCGCACCGCTTGAATTGGCTTGGAGATATCGACCGACCCGACGCCGATCAGGCGGTCCGGCGCTTGGGCGACAAAACCGGCGACCTCGTCATTGGAGATCATCACATTGCGCGGCGCGTACCACGCGCTGATCAAGCTTCGTCGAATGCCGCCCTGATCCATGGCAGCGATGGTTGAGGAAACCGGCAACTGTGCGTCGGTCGAGAACATGGCGCCACTTTTGGTCCACCGCCGCAGCGAATCAAATATCGGGTCTTGGAATTGTTTCGCGGTCGGATGTTGGGCCCAGGCGTCGATGATCATCGGATTCTCCCGCGGGCTCACGAGGCGGGCTATCTTCGGCCCACGAGGTCGATCAGCGCCGACATGCCGACATGCGCCGTGCCTTCGCGCAGCACGCTGTCGTGCTCGCGAATGTCGAGCTCGGATAAATCGCCGAACGCCGCTTGCAGCAATTCACGGGTGCACATGCGCTCCGCATCCGGCGGCCCGCCGGTACGATAATTGAGTTGCTCGGGGCGGTAGCTCTGCATCAGCAAGAGCCCGCCCGGTGTGAGCGCGGCTTTGAGATTTCCGAAAAACGCGGGCCGGTCGGGCACGTCGACGGCGATGAAGATGGCGACGATCACGTCGAACGCGGCTTTCGGCCAGCGCCACGTGGTGATATCGGCGACTTCGGTGGCTATCCGCACGCCGCGTTCTTGCGCAAGCGCGCGCGCCTTGGCGAGCGCGGTCGGAGAAAAATCGATCGCGAGCACGTCGAGGCCCTGTTCGGCGAGCCACACGCCGTTACGGCCCTCGCCGTCCGCCACGGAAAGCGCGGTCTGGCCGGCGCGCAAACGATGCGCTTGCGCCTTGAGGAACGCGTTCGGCTCCTTGCCGAAGAGATAGTCGGGAGGACGAAACCGCGTCTCCCACCGTTCCAGTTCCGACATGCTGCCCCCTTCCTGACGTCGCTTTTGGCATCCCGCCACAAATTGCGCTAGGTCTTCAGGCGACGCGTCTTTGCGAGCCAACAGGTTTGGCCCGAAGTGGCCGGCCCGATGACGAGCTCCGCGAAGCAATCCCCTCGCAATGACGCGGCGCGCATTTTTCGCTCCGGATGATGCATCCATGCCGCCCGCCATAAAAGCCCTGTTCTTCGATGTCTTCGGCACGCTGGTCGATTGGCGCACGTCCATCGCGCGCGAGGCCAAAGCGATGCTCGAACCGCGCGGCCATGCGCTCGATTGGGCCGCTTTCGCGGACGCCTGGCGCGATGAATATCAAGGGGCCATGGAGGAGGTGCGCGCCGGCCGCATCCCGTTCTGCAAGCTCGACGTGCTGCATCGGCGCAATCTCGATCGCATCCTGCCGCGTTTTAATCTCGAAGCGCTGGGTGAGGATGATCGCCGGCATCTCAACATGGCGTGGCACCGGCTCGACGCCTGGCCCGACGTGACGCGCGGCCTTGCCCAACTCAAAAGCCGTTATCTCCTGGCGCCGCTGTCGAACGGCAACATTTCGCTGATGGTCGATCTCGCGCGGCGCAACGATTTTCCGTGGGATGCCATATTGGGCGCCGAGATCGCGGGGGATTACAAGCCGAAGCCGCGCGTCTATCTCGCCGCGGCGGAAGCTTTCGACCTTCATCCGGGTGAGTGCATGATGGTGGCCGCGCACTCCAGCGATCTTGCGGCGGCGGCAGCGGCCGGTCTGCGCACGGCGCACATCGCGCGGCCGGACGAAAAAGGAAAGGGCCGCGGAGAGGCGGCGCCCAGCGTGAGCGTCGACTTCGCGGCCAAGGATCTTGGGGACTTAAGGATCTTGGGGACTTGGGGAAACAGTTAGCTGCGTGAATTCTCAGATTGCCTGCTGGGAAAAGAGGCGTGAATGCGTGCTGATGCGGATTGCTGCACGTTGCATTTGCGTCTCGAAGAACCGGTCGGTGATTTGGCCCAGATATTTGATGACGGCGATGGCGGCGATCATTGGAGTGCTCCCTGTGTTTTGCTTCGTCTCCAACTTCGAGTCGAACGCTACAGCCCGCCACACTCGATAGAAGTGACCAGAGTCACAATAATTCATTATCCATGTAAGTAATTGAAAACGCAGCTGTTCCTACGGCTGCGCCTTATCTCTCCAGCGCCGGATAATCGGTATAGCCCTTGGCTCCGCCCGCATAGAAAGTGGGACGGTCGGGCGGATTGAGTACGGCGCCGCGGCGGAAGCGCTCGGCCAGGTCTGGGTTGGCGAGGAAAAGCGCAGCGAACGAGACAAGATCGATTGTGCCGTCGCGCACCGCCGCGTTAGCGCGGGCAAGATCGTAGCCTTTGTTGCCCATGAGCGGGCCGGGCCAAAGCTTACGGAAGAACTTGATGTCGGGCCGCTCGCCGGCGGCGACCGGATCGCTCGGCAGCGGCTCGACAATATGCAGATAGCCGAGCCCGAAACGTTTGAGCTCGCCGACCGCGACTGAAAACGTCGCCGCGGGATTGCTGTCGGCGATGTCGTTGAAAGGATTGGTCGGCGCCAACCGCACGCCGACGCGTTCGCCGCCCCATTCGCCGACCAGCGCTTCCGTGACCTCGAGCAAGAACCGCGCACGATTGAGCGCGCTGCCGCCGTAGCGGTCGCTGCGCTGGTTGGTCTTGTCGCGCAAGAACTGGTCGACCAGATAGCCGTTGGCGCCGTGCAGCTCGACGCCGTCGAAGCCGGCCAGCTTGGCGTTGGCGGCGCCGCGGCGATAGTCCTCGACGACACCCGCAACCTCGTTCGTCTCGAGCGCGCGCGGGGTGACGAAAGGCTGCATACCTTGCGCGGTCATCGTCTGTCCGGGCGGTTGGAGCGCAGATGGAGCGACTGGAGGCGTGCCGTCCGGCTGCAGCGACGGGTGCGAGATGCGGCCGACGTGCCAAAGCTGCAGGAAGATGCGGCCGCCGGAGGAATGCACTGCGTCAGTCACGAACTTCCAGCCGGCAATCTGCGCCGGGCTATAGATGCCGGGCGTGCCGGGATAGCCTTGGCCTTGCTGCGAGATCTGGGTGCCTTCGGTGATGATGAGGCCTGCGCTTGCGCGCTGCACGTAATAGCTCACGGCGAGCGGGCTCGGTACGCCGCCTGGCGTAGCTCGATTGCGCGTCATCGGCGCCATCACCAGCCGGTTCGGCAATGGCAGCGGACCGAGACGGAACGGCGAGAAGACGTCGATGTTTTGAGTGTTTTGGGTCATGACCGGTCAGACATAATGCGTGCTGCTGGTCTTTGCGAGGACGCTAAACCGCGGTTCGCGGCGGCTCGACCCGGAAGCCGCCGCCGGCATCGAGCGTGACGTGGCCGTCGGCGACAGCGCGCGCCCAGCGGCCGGTCGCCGGGATGCCGCCGAAGGAAAAGAAATGCGGCACGACGCCGGCAGGCGCCGCATCGGCGAGAGCCCGCACGAGATCGTCGGGCGTCGCCATGGCGAACATCTGCCGCATCAGGCCCGAGCGCCGCGCCAGCCCCTGCGCGGACGCGCGCACGCCGCAGCGGCTCGCATAGCGCATCAGCGCCGTGAGGCTGGTCGGCCCAACAAGCCCGATGCGCAGGCGATGATCGAAGCCGAACGCGCGGACCCGTGCGATGAAGCCGAGAATCGCGCGGGCGTCGAAGCAGAACTGGGTGACGATTTCGGCGGCAAGCCCGACCGCTTCCGCGGCGGCGATTTTTTCTGTCAGCGCGCGGTTGAGCTCTTCGTCGCCGATGCGCGGGTGGCCCTCCGGATATCCGGCGATGCCGACGGTGCGGATGCCGCGCCGGCGCAGCACGCCAGAGTCGATGGCGTCGAGCGCGCGCCGGAACGGCCCGCATTCGCCGCGGTCACCGGCGATGACGAGAACGCAGTCCACGCCCGCCTCGCCATTGAGCCGCGCCAGGAAATCATCGAGCGCCAGCTCGCTGGCAAAATTGCGCACGGCCACGTGTGGGACCGGCTCAAGCCCGGCCGCGCGCACCGCGATGGCGGTGGCGACGGATTCGTCCGCCGGCCGGCTCGGCACGGCGCTGAGATAAACCCGCGTGCCGGGTTCGAGCACCGCCAGTGCCGCGATGTCGGCGGCTGACGGCCGTGTCGCTTCGATCGAAAATCCCGCCATGAATGCGGCGATGCGTGCAACGGGACCGAGTGGCGCATGAGTTGGAACTGCGACGGCGGTCATTTCATCCGCCCCCGCGGAGCGCAGCGCGGGAGGGGGACCACGCGAAGCGTGGTGCAGGGGTTATGCAGCATCACGGCTTGCGCAAGCATTGAATACTTGCCCCTTCCGGCGAGCTTCGCTCGCCACCTCCCACGCGCGGGGGAGGAAAGCCCTAAGCGCGCCGGCGCGAGATCACGTAGGACTCGTCGAAGAACCACAACCCGCCGCGCTCGCGCAGCACCTCGCGCGTGGCGTCGATATAGCGGCCGTCGGCGACCGCGTTGCCGAGCCGGTCATCTTCCACCTGCGCCACGTAGATCGCCGCGTTCCAGGCCGCGAATAGCGTCGAGGTGCCGATCGATTCCGAGATTTCCGAAGGCAGCGTGTGCATCACGTAGCGAAACAGCGAGCGATTGTCGGCGTAGGCGTTGAAGTTGAGATCGCGCCCGGCCGGCCCAAGCTCCTGCTTCACGGCTTTGAGAATTTGATGCCGGTCGTGGATGAAAGGATGATCGTCCGGCCAGACTTTCTGGATGATTTCCATGCCGGGGTCGTGGCCGTGCGATTGAATGGCGATGAGGCGGCCGCCGGGGCCGAGCGCGCGCGCGAGCGGCGCGATGACGCGCTGCGCCTTGAACTCGAGCGACGCGCGCGCCCGATAGGGCTGCGAGGCGATGACGAGGTCGTAATTGGCCAGCGTGCCGCCGGGTTTGGGAATGATCGGGTCGAGCAGAAAGCGGTGGTCTTCGCGATAAACGATGAGCACCACTGGACGCTCGTAGACCGGATTGCCGGTGCGCGGGCTGACGCCGGCTTTCCAGTTGAGCGCCAGAAATGGCTCGAGATCCATGATTTGATGCTCGAAGCGATGGGCGGAATTGCCGATGAGCGGCAGCTCGTGCCACACCATGCTCGATGCGGCGTTAAGCGATTTGACCGCGAGCCACGGCGCGTCCGCATAGGCGAGGTTCGTCAGCACCAAAACAGTGCCTGGATGCTCGAAGAAGCGGTCCGACATTTTTTGCAGCGTCAGCCGAACGTCTTCGAGGCTGATTTCCTTGCCGACGACGTAAAACGGCATGTGGCTGAAGCGATCGTGCATCGCCCGCATCACGCGGGTGAGCACCGAGCCGTCGCCGACGCCGGCGTCGAACACTCGCACCGCCGGGGGCCGCGGATGCAGGTGGGCGAGCTCTTCGGAAACGCGGTGGGCCACCTCCCATTTCTCGCTGCAAGTGTTGACAAACAGAAGATACTTTTGCCGATTGTCGAAGAAGCGGAAGTTGCGCTGCGGGTCGCCGAACTTCCCGCCTTGGGCAGGCGGCTGACCGGCGATTGGGTGTGTGGCAAGCGGCTGTAGCGGTGGCGCGGCGGTAGCCGGCCGATTTTCGCGGGATCGGTCGATCACGATTGGACGTGGCCCCTGTGGCGGATGAGCAGCCATGAAACCATGGATGCGGTCGAGGGTGTCGGTTGTAATCCGGCCGCCGTTGCGCAGCCGCGCAGCGAGTTTGCCGTCATTGACGGCGCGGCGTCCGAAAGTCGATTCCGCCAGTCCCGTCGACCGGCAATAGTCGGAGATTTCCTGGAGTAGTTGCTGGGCGTTCATGGCACGCCACTTCCTGAAGTTTCCTCGACCCGTGCGTATGAGTTCCGTGTTCTTTTTTGCGCACGGTTTCCGATGCCGAGCGAACCAACCGATGGGCTGGGGGTCAACCACAAAATATCCCACTCCTGTAGTGGGCAATTTAATGGGCAATTCCCCAACCAGAAGCGGGAAGCTTGTCCCCAAATAAGAGACGACACTTGACTTTCGTCACCGTTAGTGTTACGATTGCTTTTAGTCTCGCTCACCGAGGGGCGCATTCCGGATGCGATCCTGATTGTGGAGCGAGGCGCGGCGCCTGCGCGCGGACTAGCAATCCGCTCCCGGGCGGCTTCGGGCATCATTCCCTCCGGTACTACGGCCGGGGCGTGGGGTGCTTCCACTGCACTGGGATGGGAGAAAGCGGGTAACGCCCGCCGGAACCACGTCGCAGCAAGCATGGCCTGGAGCTGAGCCAACGGGCGAAAGCCCCTGGCGAGAGCCGCAGTGGAGCGCCGGGAGGCGTTGGCGCGCCGATCGCAAGGCGCGCTGCCGTGCCTCGCACGCACGGCCCAAGACAATTCGCGCCTTTCGGCGCTCCGCTCCCCTCGGCTTATCGCGAGGATGCGAACAAACAATCAAACAAACCTCGGGCGCGGATGCGTCGCGAGAAAGATTTTGCTTTTCCTCCCGCGCTTCGTGGGCAGGAAGGAAGACAGCATTGACTGCCGGTTGCGCAACACGGAAGAGAAACCGATGCCCCGCTTTGCCGCCAATCTCGCCTGTCTCTTCGCCGAGCGCCCGCTGCTCGAACGCTTTGGAGCCGCGGCTGCTGCAGGCTTCAGCGCGGTCGAGCTGCTATTTCCCTATGATGTCGCGCCGTCGGCCGTGAAGGCCGAACTCGTACGCCACGGTTTGACGCAACTCGGCGTGAATACGCCGTTCGGCCGCGAGGGCGAATCCGGGCTTGCCGCCGTGCCGGGACGCGAGCGGGAGTGGGAGGCCGCGTTCAAACTCGCGCTGGACTATATCGTCGCCATCGGCGGCCGCACCGTTCATTGCCTTGCCGGCTGCGTTGCGCCGGAACAACGGCCGGCGGCGGAAACGGTGTTCATCAGAAATCTTTCGCGCGCGGCGGAGCAAGCGGCGAAGGCGGGCATCACGCTGCTGATCGAGCCGATCAATCCGCGCGACCGTCCAGGCTATTTCCTAACTCGTGTTGAGCACGCCGCCGACATCATCGCCAAGGTCGGCATTCCGAACCTGCGCATGCAGTTCGATTTTTATCACGTGCAAATCGTCAGCGGCGACCTCATCCGCCGCTTTGAAACGCACTTGCCGCTCGTCGGCCATGTGCAGATCGCCGCCGTCCCCACGCGCGGCGAGCCCGACGAGGGCGAGGTCAATTATCCGGAAATCTTCGCCGCGCTCGACCGGCTCGGCTATGCCGGCTTCATCGGCTGCGAGTACCGCCCGCGCGGGCGCACCGAGGACGGACTCGCCTGGGGGCGGCCTTACGGCCTGGTGCCGCGCGGCTAGGCGACTTGCCTGCTGCCTTGCCGCAGGCTGGCTCGCCTGCCGGACACTGCGAATCGGCCATGATTCTCGCATTTTGGCCGTCTGCCGGGGCGCGCGGCGCTTCCAGTCGGCCTAACCGTTGGTATATCTTCGGTTTTAGGGACGTACAGGCCATGCGGATTTTAGGGACGTACAGGCCATGTGGGGTCGAAAAGGCAAATCCGCCGCATCGGCGGGCGAGAGCGATCCGCACTCGCCGCTGAAAGAGGCGATGCATCAGGCGCGCGTTGAGGCGGCGGAGCGCACAAGCGTCGTCGTCGACCTGCGCGACGCGGAGGTTGCTCGTCTCGAGCTTCTCAACGAAGCGCTGGATCCGCTGTTCGCTGACATTCCGCCGGAGGTCGATCTGTTCGACCGCGGCGTAAGCCGCGGCGACACCCCGCGGCTATGGATCGACGCCGTCGCCCATGTCGCCATGGGACGCGACAAGCGCATCTACCGCTTCCTGCACGATACTCGCGTCGGCCGCCGTGTGCTCGCCGAGTCGCATGAGATCCCGGACATCGTGAAGGCCGTCACCGACTATGTGGCGCGGCGGCTCATCGAGCGCGAGCGGGCGCTGGACGAGGACCCCGACTTCATCACGCGCATCGCCCGGCCGGAGGCCACGCGCACCCGCCGCCGCTGGCGCCGCCGCGGACTGGGCGCGCTCGCGCTGGGCTTCGTGCTGGGCCTGATCGCGCTGCTGCTGGCCATCTTGCTGCTGGCGAGCCGTATGTAGCGCACGGTGACTCCTCTCGCTCAGATCACAGTAAAGTTTGCCGCTCGACCTCGCTGACCGAGCCGTCACGTCCGCGTTCCCGCCCGATCATCTCGCAGCGCCACGCGCCTGGCGAGCCGTCGATGTGGAAGAGATTGTAGCCGCCGGCATTCTCGTGGCCATGCCGCACGCGCGCCGACGCCGACGGTACGCCGATGGCGGGAATAGCTTTCCCCGGGCCGTCGAGCCAAACGATCGAGCGGCAGTGATCGTGGCCATGCAGGACGAGCTCGGCGCCGTGCCCGGCCAGCACCTGGCGAAACTCGGCCGCGTCAATCAGGCGCCGCAAATAGCGCTCGGGCGGACTGACCGGCGGATGATGGATGAGCACGACCCGGAACAATCCGCGATTCTGCTCCAGCGCCGCGCCGAACACGGAAAGCTGCTTTTCGCCAAGCTCGCCCGTTGCCATAAACGGCCCGGTCGGCACCGCCGAGCAGAGTGCGATCAGTGCGACGTTGCCGCGCCGGCGGACGAACGGAAACGTGCCGCTTACCGCGCCGTCATCGCCGCGCATGTAATCACCCCAATACTCAACTGGTCCGCGCCGCGCTTGCGGCACATAGGTGTCGTGATTACCGGGGATCACGGTGACGTCGGTCGGGGGCCCGAGGGCGTCGAGCCACGACCGCGCCCATGCGTATTCGATCGGCAGCGACAGGTTAACGAGATCGCCGGTCACCGCGATGTGGTCGGTAGCGATCGTTTTTAGATCGCGCGTGATGGCGTCAAGCGCCTCGCGGCGATGGATATATTTGCGCCCGCGCTGCCAATTGATGAAGCCGAGGCCGCGCTTGCCTGCAAGCTCGAGGAGCCGCGGCATGAGGGCCATGTGTAGGTCGGATAAATGGGCAAGAACGAACATCGCGGCATGATGGTATGCGAATCATCCCGCAATGATTGCTGAACGCGCTGCGCGCGGCAAACTAAGAACTGCCGATCAGGATGCCGGCAGCAAAGACGAGCACGCCGCCAACGCCAACCTGGAAGGCGGCTTGCAGGAACGGCGTATCCATGTAGCGGGTGCGGATCCAGGAGATCACCGCCAGCTCGACCGCGACGACGGCAAACGCGAGCACCGTCGCGGTGGTGAAGTGGGGAATGAGATAGGGGAGCGCATGACCGAGCCCGCCGATTGCGGTCATGGCGCCGCAGACCGCGCCGCGTACCAGCGGCGCGCCGCGCCCGGTGAGCGAGCCGTCATCCGACAAGGCCTCGGCGAAGCCCATGGAAATGCCGGCGCCGACCGCGGCCGCGAGCCCGACGAGAAATGTCGCCCAGGTATTGTGCGTAGCGAAGGCCGCCGCGAACAGCGGCGCCAGGGTGGAGACGGAGCCGTCCATCAGCCCTGCGAGTCCGGGCTGAACGTATTGCAGCACGAACATGCGCCGCGCGGTCTCGTCTTCGGCAGCGCGCGCGCTCGGCGCGATCTCTGCGCCAAGCTCCTGGGCGAGCTTTTCATGCTTGTCCTCGGCCGCGGCCAATTGAGTCAGCAGGTCGCGCACTGCATCATCGTGCGCCGATTCCGCCGCGCGCCGGTAAAACCGCGCCGTTTCGTATTCCATTTGCTCGGCAAACTTGCGCACCGCGTCGAGTCCGAGCGGCCGGTTGAGCCAGATCGGCCGGCGCGTGATGAAGCCCTTCACGTCCTGACGCCGGATCAGCGGGAGAAATTCACCGAATTTCTTGCGATGGAGATCGAGCAATATGTCGCGATGGCCAATCTCCTCTTCAGCCATCTTGTCGTACATCGCCGCAGTGTCGGGATAGGAGTTTCGCAGCCCATCCGCGAAAGACCGGTAAACCCGGTTGTCCTCGTCTTCGTTGGAGATGGCGAGCGCCAGAACTTCCTGCTCGTTCAAATCGGCAAAGCTTTTCACGGGGGTCGCCTCAGCGCCTGGACAATCGATCAGCATATTAGAATGCTTCTAAAGTCAGGCGCTAGTGGCACGAGCCCCTCGTTCGACCAGGCTCTTGAGGCGACGGGGCGGAGGGGTTCCAATGCAGGAGGCGTCGCGGGGCCACCGAACATTCCGGTGGCGGAGATCGTTGGTAATGCAGCTTGAATCCGTTCGCCGCCCCTTTGAGCCGGTCATCCGGCGCGTCCTGCATCTTTATTGGCGCTTCGCGCGGGGCCTTACGCTCGGCGTGCGCGGCCTGGTCATCGATGGCGCGGGGCGCGTGTTTCTCGTCAAGCACAGCTATATCGCCGGCTGGCATTTGCCGGGCGGCGGCGTCGAAGCCGGCGAAACGCTTCTGACCGCGCTGGAGCGCGAGCTGCGCGAAGAAGGCAATATCGAGCTCGCCGATCCGCCGCTTTTCTTTGCGGTGTACTTCAATCGGCGCGCGTCGCGGCGCGATCACGTTGCGCTCTACATCGTGCGATCTTTTCACCAGCGCGCGCCGCCACAGCCGAACCACGAGATCGTGGAGCACGGCTTCTTTTCGCTCAATTCCCTCCCGGAGGATACGACGCGTTCGACGCGGGAGCGCCTCGCCGAGGTGCTCGGCGGGCGAAGCGTTGTCGAGTTCTGGTGATCGGCACTACTGTGGCTACGGCTCCTGCGGGCCCTATACCTATGGCTGGCGACGTTCGTGTCGCTCGACAACACCGCCGCGCCTCGCTTTGAGGCGCGGCGATTTTACGGTTAGCCGAAACGGGCGCGATCGTGCGGCTGCATGAAATCGAGCAGCGGCCCGATCGGCACGATGCCGGTCGGATTGACGTTGCGGTGGCTGCCGTAATAGTGCCGCTTGATGTGATCGAGGTTGACGGTCTCGGCCACTCCCGGCACTTGATAAAGATCGCGCAGATAATTCCCAAGGTTCGGATAGTCGACGATGCGCCGCAGATTGCATTTGAAATGGCCGTAGTAGACTGCGTCGAAGCGAATAAGCGTCGTGAACAACCGCCAATCCGCTTCGGTCATCTGCCGCCCGACGAGATAGCGTTGCCGCGACAGACGCTCATCGAGCTGATCGAGCGTCGCGAACAGAGCGCGGGCAGCTTCTTCGTAAGCCGCTTGCGTGGTGGCGAAGCCCGCGCGATACACGCCGTTGTTGACGTTCGGATAAACGACGTCGTTGATGCGGTCGATCTCGGCGCGCAGTTCAGCCGGGTAGTAATCGGCGCGAACGTCGGTGAACGCATCGAATGCGGAATTCAGCATGCGAATGATTTCCGACGATTCATTATTGACGATCGTGCGCTGCTTCTTGTCCCAAAGAACGGGCACGCTGGCGCGACCGCTATAGTGCGGATCGGCCAGGACATAGACGTCGGCCAAAGTCGACTTTCCGTTGATGGTGTCGAGCGTCGCCCCCGGCTCAATACCGAACTCCCAGCCCTTCCTGCCCAAGAGGGCCACGGTGATCGATACCGAGATCACGTTCTCCAGCTTCTTGAGCTTTCGGAAAATGAGCGTGCGCTGTGCCCAAGGGCACGCCAGCGAGACATAGAGGTGATAGCGGTCGCGTTCGGCAGGAAAACCTCCCTTGCCGGTCGGACCGGGACCGCCGTCGGTAGTGACGTAGTTGTGGAATGCCGTGGCTTTTCTGACGAATTGACCGTCCTTGGTGCGCGAACCAAACTCTTTGCCGGCATCGTCCTCGTGCCAAGCGCCCTCGACGAGCAGGCCCATCATCACCTCCGCTGATTTTACGCGCGATCCAATGCCCTCCATGTAATCATTGCCGCGGGCGGTGACAGGGTTTTGTCGGACGAAGCTCAGGGCTGCGGAATAGCTTCGGCTGGACCCGGATGGGCCTAGATGCTAGGCGGCGGCGCCATGACCGATATTTCGCTGACCATCTTGCCCGAGACGCAAGGCGACGCCCCGGCGATCGAGCGTCTGCACGAGCGCACGTTCGGTCCGGGCCGCTACGCCAAGACCGCTTATCGTTTGCGCGAGCAGGTGGCTCACAGTCTCGATCTGTCGTTTACCGCGCGCATCGGCACGTTGCTGGTCGGCTCGGTCCGGCTGTCGCCGGTTCGCATCGGCGAGGCCAAGGCGCTGCTGCTCGGTCCGCTCACGGTGGAGCCGCCGTTTCGCGAGCGTGGCGTCGGTCAAGCCTTAATCGGCCGCGCGCTTGAGGAAGCCCGCGCAAAAGGCCATCGGCTGGTAGTCCTGGTCGGCGACGAGCCTTACTACGGGAAGAGCGGGTTCAAACGCATCCCGCCGGGCCAGGTCGCGATGCCCGGCCCGGTCGATCCGGGACGGCTTCTTGTCGCCGAGTTGGCCGATGGCGCTTTTGACGAGGTGTCGGGACCGATCCGGCCGGAATGGGAAGGATAGCCGGTTCGTTCACCGCCCTTCGCGCGCCCACGTTCCGGCGAGGCTACCGAGCAGAAGCAGGAGGCCAAGGAAGCCGGCGAACACCGGCAGCACGCCGATGCCGCGCACGACACTGGCGTCGCGCATTTTCAATCCGATCCAGTCATCGCCCTTGTAGGTGTCGCCGGAACGCACCGCGAGGATGCGCGGTACGCTGACGCCGCTTCCCTCGTCGAGACGGCGCGAATCTCCACCGGTTGCCGTTGCGATCGGCGCCAGCACCTCAGTAGTCGAGGTCACCTCGGCGAACTCGCGCGGATTGGCCGGGCCGATATTGACCAGCGCGTTGAGCTTGCCGTCGGTCGCGCGCCACAGACCAAGCTCATTCGCCGTGATGCTTGCTTCCCAGGCGCCCGGTTCGGTCGGCGCGAGCTTAAGCGTTCGCGTGGCGCCCGAGGGCGAGGTCAATGTGACCGCGGAGACGTCCTCGGCCATGGTTTGCCGCCGCACCAACAGCTCGTGCCCGCTGACGGTCAGCCGCAGCGCTTCCTCCTCGAGCTCCGGTTCTTTCATCAGCCAATGCGAGAGCCGGCGCAGCAGATCGAGATGCGGGCCGCCGCCGTTGAAGCCGCGCGCCCACAGCCAGAGTTGATCGGACAGGAGCAGCGCCACGCGTCCTTCGCCCTCGCGTGAAAGAACGAGCAGCGGCTTGTTGTCCGGCCCCTGCATCACGGCAGTGCCGGTGGAGTTCCTGGTATCGACGAGACGGAACCATTGGCTCCAGTGCGGCGGATCGCTGGCCGAACCTTCAAGATCGCGCGTCACCGGATGGCGCTTGCCAAGCTCGGTGAGGCGAGCATGGAAGCTGCGTTCGGTGACGCTACCGCTCGGCTCCGCGGGCAGGATGGCATCGAGCGGCGTGCGCCAAATGCTGGTCTGGCTCGCATAATCGGGTCCGGCGGCCACCAGCACCGCGCCGCCGTCGCGCACGTAGCGGGTAATGTTATCGAAATAGATCATCGGCAGCACGCCCTGGCGGGCGTAACGGTCGAAGATGATGAGCTGAAACTCGCCGATCTTTTGCTGGAACAGCTCGCGCGTCGGAAATGCGATCAGCGATAATTCATTGATCGGCGTGCCGTCCTGCTTCTCCGGCGGCCGCAGAATGGTGAAATGAACGAGATCGACGGAGGCATCCGACTTCAGCAAATTGCGCCACGTCCGCTCGCCCGCATTCGGCTCACCGGAGACGAGCAGCACGCGCAGCTTGTCGCGCACGCCGTCGATCGAGACGACGGCGCGGTTGTTGATGGGCGTGAGCTCTCCGGCGAGCGGGGAAGCTTCGATCTCGACAATGTTGGCCCCGCCGTGCGGGATCGGGATGTTGGCACGCTGCGGTGAGCCCACCGGCACGGTGCGCGTTTCAACGACGTCGCCGTCGCGGCGGACCGTCACTTGCGCGCTTCGCTCCTTTCCGCCCTGATCCTCGACTTGATAGGTGATGGTCTGCGACTGGCCGACAATACCGAAGCGCGGCGCGGCGATGAGGGCGATGCGGCGGTCGCGCTCGTTCTTGCTGCCGGTGATGAGCGCGTGAACGGGCGCCGCGAAGCCGAGCGCTCCGGCGTCCGCGGGCACATCGTGCACACGCCCATCGGTAATCATGATGGCGCCGGCTATGCGGTCGGAGGGAACGTCGGCGAGGGCCGATCCGAGCGCGGTGAACAATCGCGTGCCGTCGGTCTCGCCGTCCGACTGTCCGGCCTCGACCACGCGCACGTCCAGCCCGGGAATGCGGCTCAACCGCCCGACGATCGCGGCGCGGGCCTCTTCGGCCTGCCGCGCGCGGTCGCCAAAATTCTGACTCGGACTTTTGTCGACCACGACGACCGCGACCGAGCTGAGCGGATCGCGATCCTCTCGGGTCAGTGAGGGATTGGCGAGCGCGAGCACGACGAGCGCGAGCCCAAACGCGCGGATCGTGGCGCCGCGGCTGCGCGATACAAAGAGCAGCAAAGACAGGACGCAGGCCGCCGCGACGGCGGCCCAGAGAATCTGGGTGCTCACGAGCGGGGCGAAAGCGACACCTAGATTCACTACGTCCTCCTCCTGCCCAAACTATTGTCCAAGCCGTTCGAGCAGCGCCGGTACGTGTACCTGGTCCGCCTTGTAGTTGCCTGTGAGCGTGTACATCACGATGTTGACGCCGGCGCGGAACGCGATCTCGCGCTGGCGCGGCGGCGCGGCTTCGACCATCGGCAGCATGGGCTGACCGTCTGGCTGCATCGCCCAGGCCCCGGCCAGATCGTTGGAGGTGATGATGATCGAGGACACACCGTCGCCGCCGCGGGCAGGCCGCCGCGATGCTTCCTCGTCGTCATTGACGGTCGGCAGTGCCTCGACCCAGAGCTGGCCGGAATTGAAGCGGCCGGGGAAGTCGCGCAACAGGTAAAACGTCTTGGTCAGAACATGATCGCGCGGCACCGGCTCGAGCTCGGGGATATCGAGCGAAGAGAGGATATTGCGCAATTCGAGCATGCCCGGGCTGCGCGTCTCGCCGCCGGCGCCGGGCGGAGCAACGACGGCATCGCGGGTGTCGAACAGAACGGTGCCGCCCTGTTTCATGTAGGAATCGATGCGCTTGAGCGTTGTCTCGGAAGGCCGCGCCGCGCCGGGCACGATCGGCCAATAGATCAGGGGATAGAAGGCGAGCTCATCGCGGGCGATGTCGAGTCCGATCGGCTCTCCCGCTTCGAGCGCGGTGCGCTGCGCGAGGAAAAGCGTAAGGCCGCCAAGCCCCGCCTTGCTGACCGAGTTGACGTCACGGTCGCCGGTGACGACGTACGCGAGCTTGGTTTCGAGCGCCGATCGCGGCACGTCGCTGTTCGGTGCATCGTCGGCGAAGGCGCGCGGCAGCGTCAGTGCCAGCGCCGAAAAAATGATGATGGTCGCGGCGGTGGCGCGCGAAAAGCGCGGCATAAGCCGGGCGATGCCGCCGCCGAGGTAGAGAACGATCAGGGTGTCGATGAGGAAAAGGCCGAGCGCGGCGAGAAGGATCGGCCCACGCAAATCCTGCGGCTCGCTCTTGCGGTAGATTTCATGGTTGGCGTGAACGAGCGGTGAGAAATCAAGGGGCGTCAGCCGATCGCCGACGGCAAGCGTGTTCACCGCAAGCAGACTCTCCGGCGGGCCATAGAAGCCCGGCGGATGCTCGGCGGTCGCGCTCGCGGAATAATCGGTCGGCACCGGGCGGGCGGTCGCGGGCGGAGCAACAAAGGTCCCGAAGCCATCGAGCACGCGGTTCGGCGCCACCGCCTCATGCACATTCTTGGTCTTCTGACGGTCGGTTTCGGTAACGGCCGCAGTGCCGGCAAGCGCGACGATACGCTTGAGCATTTCCACGAAAGTGCCGGACAGAGGCAAATCCGACCAGCGGGTGTCGCCGGTGACGTGGAACAGGACAATCAGACCCTTGCCGCGCCGCGCCGCGGTGACCAGCGGGGTGCCGTCGGCGAGCGTCGCCCAGGTATTTTCTGTCAGCGCGGCATCCGGCTCCGCGAGCACTTGGCGGCTGACGGTCACGTCGTTGGGCACGGCCATGCCGTTGAAGGGGCTCTCGCGGGAAAACGCGGCCAGCGGCTGCGGCTTGTCCCAGCTCAAGCTGCCGCCGAGGATACGGCCGCCACGCCGCAACCGGACGGGAACGAGATCGTCGTCGGAGGCCGCAAGCCGCGGACCGGCAAAACGCACCAGCACGCCACTATCCTCGATCCAGCGCGCCAGCCGATCATGTGCGTCGCCGGCGACGTTGCCGACATCGGCGAGGATCAGCATCGGCAGGTGCTGATCGAGAAAGTGTGTGACGGCCTCGGCCGGCGACTCGCCCTGCGCGAGCCTTATGTCGGCAAAAGGTCCGAGTGCGCGCTCGACATAGTAGCTCGACGACAACAGCGGCTGGGACGTATCGGCCGTGGCACCTGAAACGATGCCGACGGTCCGGCGGCGCCAGCGCTTGTCGAGCAATTGGACCGCGCCCGCCGAGCGCTCGCCGGCAATCTCGATGCGGGCCATGTCGTTGCGGATTTCGACCGGAAGGTCGAACCGTGCCTCGGTCTCGCGATCCGCCGGCTTGAACGCAAATGAGGCTTCCCCGAGCGGCAGCCCTTTCAGGTCGAGTGCGCGCACCGTGCCGGTCTCGGCGCCGCCAGCGTCGGCGCGTAACACCTTCACGCTCAATGCGCCGGCCGCGTTCTCGGCCGCGGCGAGTGCCCGCGCGCCCGCTATGCCGCCGGAAACGACCGTGATCGCTTGCTTGTCGAGTATGGGCGCGAGGCCTTTGACGAATTCCGCGCCGCGACCGAGATCGATGGCGTCGGAGAGCCAGATCAGCTCGACGTCGCGTGTTGCGGCGAGGAATCGCGAGATCGCGGGCAGCGATTCGGTGCGATCGACCGTGTGCGGCTTCGGCTTGATCAGGTGCAGCCGCACGCGCGCGGAACCGGCTGTTGCGAACGAAATGTCGCGCGGCCCCTCGGAGAGGGGAATGAGCGCCACCGCACGGTGATCGGTCTCTGCGCGCGCGATGATATCTTCGGCGGTGCGCAAACGCGCGTCCCAGGCGGCGGCCGCCGCCCAGCCGTCGTCGATCAGGATCGCGAGCGGCGCGCGCGTCGCCGTCGTCGCCAGCGGCGGGTTCCAGAGCGGACCGGCGGCGGCGATGATCACCAGGCCGGCGAGTAGAAGGCGCATAAGGGTGAGCCACCACGGCGTGCGCGCCGGGGTCTCTTCCTTCGGTGCGATTTCGAGAAGAAGCCGGGTCGGCGGGAAGTCGATGCGGCGTGGGCGTGGCGGGATCAGCCGCAAGAGCCACCAGAGTACCGGCAGCGTCAGTAGACCGATCAGGACAAGTGGTTCGGCAAAGCCGAGCGGTAGTAGTCCGCCAATCATGCCGGCACCCTCGGCTCGACCGTTGCGCGCAGGCGCGTTCCCCCGTCCACCACGCTACCGCCGATGCGGGCGTGTAGCGCGAGCAAAAGCTCGCTCGCTGGACGGTCGGTGCGATGGATGATGAAGCTCCAGGAAAGCCTATCGGTCTCGCTGCGGATCTCGGCGCGGTGGCGCTGAACGCGCGCCGCGTAATCGGCGCGCCAGGTCTGCGCCCGGCCAGCGGTTATGCGGCCGCCGCCCTCGGGCTCGACGAACTCAACGCGGCCCCAATACGGAAAAGTCTCCTCCGCGGGATCGACGACCTGCACGACGTGACCGCGCGCGCCGCTGCCGGAGAGCTGCGTAACCGTGCGCCGCACGTCGGCGATGTCGCTCCACAGATCGGACAACAGCACGATCTCGGCGAGCGGGGAGGGCGAGAAGTTCGGCGGCAGGCTCGCGCGCTCGCTGCGATCATGCACGATCGCCTGCGCCATGCGCTCAATGACATTGCGGCTGCCGGTCGGGCGCATGAGGCCGGGAATTCCCACCCGCTCGCCGCCTTCGACCAGAACCTCTGCGAGCGCCAGCGCGACGACCAGCGCTCGGTAGAGCTTGGTGTCGCGCACGAGCGGGGACGCGAACACCATCGAAGGCGAGCGGTCGGGCCAGATCCAAACCGTGTGCGCCGCTTCCCATTCCTGTTCGCGCACGTACAGATGATCGTCGCGCGCCGAGCGCCGCCAATCGACGCGCGAAGCCGGCTCGCCGGAAACGAAGCGGCGGTATTGCCAAAAATTCTCGCCGGGTCCCGCGCGGCGTCGGCCATGCAGCCCGTGGATCACGGTCGCCGCCACGCGCCGTGCCTCCAGGAGCAATCGCGGCATGACGGCTGCGAGCGTCCGGCCTTCGCCGACCGCACGCTGCACCGCCGGGCGATCATGATCGGATGTGCGCCTTCCTTCGGCCGCCATCCGTTTATCCGATCCGCGCTTTCAGGCGCCCGATCACCGCCTCGATGCTCTCGCCTTCTGCGCGCGCGGAGAAAGTGAGCGCCATGCGATGCTTGAGCACCGGCTCGGCGAGGTCGAGCACGTCGTCGATCGAGGGCGCGAGGCGCCGATCGAGCAGCGCACGCGCGCGCACGGCGAGCATGAGCGACTGGCTGGCGCGCGGAGAAGGTCCCCAGGCGATCAGCTTGGCGGCGTCGCCGCCTTCGGGCCCGGGCCGCGCTGAGCGCACCAGCGCGAGGATGGCCTCGACTACGGACTCGCCGACCGGCAACCGCCGCACGAGGCGCTGCGCGATCATCAAATCCTCCGCGCTCATCGCTGCCTTTGCCCGCGTTTCCTCGGCGCCGGTTGTCTCAAACAGAATTTTTCGCTCGGCGGCGCGGTCGGGATAGTCGACGTCGATTTCCATGAGGAAGCGGTCGAGCTGGGCTTCCGGCAACGGATAGGTGCCTTCCTGCTCGAGCGGGTTCTGGGTGGCGAGCACATGGAACGGGCGCGGCAGATCGTGGCGCGTCCCGGCGACGGTGACGTGCTGCTCCTGCATCGCTTGCAGCAGCGCGGATTGCGTGCGCGGACTGGCGCGGTTGATCTCGTCAGCCATGAGAAGCTGGGCGAAGACCGGGCCGGTGAGGAAGCGGAAGCTTCTTTTGCCGGTCTGGCTTTCCTCCAGAACTTCGGTGCCGAGGATATCGGATGGCATCAGGTCGGGCGTGAACTGGATACGCCGCGCATCGAGGCCGAGCACGGTGCCCATGGTCTCGACGAGTTTCGTCTTGGCGAGGCCGGGCACACCGAGAAGAAGCGCGTGGCCGCCGGATAGAATAGTGACAA
The DNA here is from genome assembly GCA_963733575.1 of uncultured Alphaproteobacteria bacterium. Taxonomy (GTDB): domain Bacteria; phylum Pseudomonadota; class Alphaproteobacteria; order Rhizobiales; family Xanthobacteraceae; genus BOG-931. The sequence continues at coordinate 122,499 of CAVTDJ010000002.1, forward strand.
GCGCCTGCTCGATGACCTTGTCCTGGCCGAAGATGACCGTTCCGATCGCGGCCTTCGCCGCGCGCACGTGATCCGCGCTCGATTCTGCCGCGCGCACGATCATGTCTTCGAGCTTTTCGAGCCCATCTCCGCCGACAGCGGCCATGGCTTAACCCCTTTTCTTGCGCCGGATAGGCGAGCGAATCAAATTCGCGGCGTCCGCACGAACTGAGCAGCCGACTTTGCACCGCTTTTCTGCAATGCAATATACGCGCCAGCATCATGAAGTGGATTTTGCGCCGATTCTTTCATTCACGGGAACACAACTTAAATCTGGCGCGGAGTGACCGCTTCTCGGCGATCACGATCCCGCGAGCGACGCTGCCCCCGAACTTAAAGTCCAAGGGTGTAGGTTCAAGGCAAACCATGGCGAAGGAAGGGCAATCCGGCTTGGAGGCGATCACAGGCGCGCTAAATGAGGCCAAAGGCAAAGGGCCGCCGCCAATCGAGCGCTGGAATCCGCCTTTCTGCGGCGATATCGATATGCGGATTGCTGCCGACGGTACCTGGTTTTACTTAAAGTCGCCGATCGGCCGGCCGGCCCTGGTCAAACTGTTCGCTTCCGTACTCAAGCGCGAGGGCGAGAAATACTTTCTCGTCACCCCTGTGGAAAAGTGCGGCATCCAGGTGGACGACGCGCCGTTTCTCGCCGTCGAGTTCAACGTCGAAGAATTTGCCGCCGGCCGGGTGCTCAACTTCCGCACCAATGTCGACGACTGGGTCCGGTGTGGGCCGGAGCATCCGCTTCGTTTCGAGGCGCAAGCCGGCACCGGCGGCCTCAAACCTTATCTGCACGTCCGTCGCGATTTGTGGGCGAAAGTGACGCGCACGCTGTTCCTCGATCTTGTCGAACTCGGCGAGGAGCGCGAGGTTGAGGGCAGGGCTATGTTCGGGGTCACGTCGATGGGTGTGTTCTTTCCCATGGCGCCGGCCGAGCAGGCGAGGGGCTTTGCGTGAACGAACAACGTGCGCCGTTACAGCGTCCGGCGGCGGAAAGCTTCTTTGACCGCGCGCGGGCGCGGCTTACGCTCGAAGTGCCGCAGGCGCTCACCGATCCGACGGCGCAGGGCGCCCGCGGCGATCTCGATCTCAATCCGTCGATGTGGGAACGTGCCGGCGTGGCTGCCACAAAGCCTGCGGCGGTTTTGATTCCGGTCGTCGACCGCAGCGAACCGACCGTGCTGCTGACGCTCCGCACGCAAGAGATCGCCAGCCATGCCGGGCAAGTCGCCTTTCCGGGCGGCAAGATCGATCCCGAGGATGAGAGTCCGGTTGCCGCCGCTTTGCGTGAGGCCACGGAGGAGATCGGGCTGGCGCCGGCGCTGATCGAGCCGCTCGGCTATCTCGATCTCTATCTCACGTTTTCCGGTTTCCGCATTCTGCCGACGGTGGCCCGGGTCAAGCCGGACTTTACGCTCAGGCTCAACCCGCGCGAGGTCACCGAGACGTTCGAGGTGCCGCTCGCCTTCCTGATGACGCCGGCCAATCATCAGCGCCGCAGCCGCGATTGGAAAGGAATCAACCGTGAATATTACGCGATGCCGTTCGGCGATCGCTACATTTGGGGCATCACCGCGGGTATTGTGAGGAATCTCTACGACCGGGTCTATGCATGATTCGTCCAATCGCCACTGAGATCGGCCTGTTCCTCACCCCTTTCGTCCTCTATGCGGCATTTCTCCTGGCGACGCGCGCCGGCGTCTTGGAGCCCAAGGCGTGGACGTTGCGGCGTATCGCCGGTCTGGTCATCGCGTCGCTCGTGCTGATGGTGGGAAGCTTTGTCGTCCTGGCGGAATTCGGCGGCTCCCCGCCGGGTTCGACCTACGTGCCGGCGCATATCGAGGGCGGTAAGTTCGTGCCGCAAACGACGCGGTGACTGGGGCACCGCATCTCGGCGATGCCGCGTGGCTGCGACAGGGCGAGGTTGCGCGCTTGCTCGCGCTCCTCAATCGCGACGGCGAAGAAGCGCGCGCCGTCGGCGGCGCGGTACGCAACGCATTGTTGCGGCTTCCGGTCACGGAAATCGATGTGGCGACCACGGCTGTGCCCGAGGAAGTCGTGCGCCGCGTCGAGGCGGATGGCGGCAAGGCAATACCGACCGGCATCGAGCACGGCACGATCACCGTCGTTTTCGACCATCGGCCGGTCGAGGTCACGACGCTGCGCGAGGATCTCGAAGCGTTCGGCCGCAAGGCGCGGGTTGTGTTCGGCCGCGACTGGAAGGCTGACGCCGAGCGGCGCGACTTCACCATCAATGCGCTCTCGGTCGCGGCCGACGGAACGGTGCACGATTATGTCGGCGGCATCGACGACCTTGCGGCGCGTCGTGTGCGCTTCATCGGCGAGCCGCAGCGGCGCATCGAAGAAGATTATTTGCGCATCCTGCGGTTCTTTCGCTTTCACGCCCATTTCGGCGAGGGCGCGCCGGACGGCGCAGGCGTGCACGCTTGCATTCGGGCGCGCGCCGGCCTCGACACGCTCTCGCGCGAGCGCGTGCGGATGGAAATGCTGAAGCTTCTTATCGCTGCGCGCGCGACGCCGACGCTTGCAGTGATGGCGGAAAGCGGCCTTCTCGGCATGGTGCTCGGCGGTGTCGCTTTCCTCGCTAGCTTTGAGAATATGATCAAGGTCGAAGCGGCGCTCGGCGTTGCGGCCGATCCGGTTCGCCGCCTCGGCGCGCTTGGGGTCTGGGTCGAGGAGGACGCAGAGCGGCTCACGCAACGGCTGCGACTTTCCAATGCCGAATCCGAGCGGCTCTTGGCGCTCGAAGCTTGGTGGCGCATCGCGCCGCAGCCCGACGGGCGCGCCGCGCGCGCGCTGCTTTATCAGTTCGGGCCGCAATCGTTTGCCGATCGTGTGTTTCTTGCCTGGGCGCGCTCCGACGCGGGCGTTGCCGACGGCGCCTGGCAGGCGCTTGCGAACCTGCCGCAACGCTGGACCGCGCCGGCGTTTCCGCTCAAGGCGGCCGACTTCACGCGTCGCGGCGTTGCCGTGGGACCGCCTCTCGGCGTCGCGCTGCGCTCCGCCGAGGCGGCGTGGATCGCGGCGGATTTTCCGGCTGAGCGACAAGCTATCGAAGCGATTGCCGACCGGGCGGCGCAAGAATTGCCCGCATCTGGTTAGGGTGTCCGCTCAAAGCTTCTCGGCAAGCGCCTTGAGGTCGGACAAGCCCTTATCAAACTCGCCGCCGATCATCTTGTCCATGTTGACGACCACGCCGATGACCCTTGCGATATAGGCGTACTGGCCGGTCATGGACCACGTTACGTCGGTGGCGGCCCCGTTGGGTTGCAGCGCGAACACGATTGTATTGTTGGCCTCCATCGGCTTCTGCATGTGGAGCATCATCGTGACGCTCGATGCGGGAACCGTGTCGGTGATCTCCAGGCTTCCCTTGCCGTGACCGCCGTTCCAGGCGTCGCTCGCGCCTTTGCCGCTCGGCGGGCCGCTATACGTAATCTCCATCTTTGGGTCTTGCCTGGCGAAAGGGTTCCATTGGTTGAAGCTCCTGAGTTCGTTGATGAGCGGAAAGATTTTCTCGGGCGACGCGTTGATACGCGTCGAGCGTGCGACCCGAAAATCATTCGGCAGGGTGGCGGCGTAGATCAGCACGATTGCGATCGCGGCAACAACTACGACCAGGGCCAAGGCAAACAGCTTCAACATGGGTTTCCCCTTTTAGACGAGAGTGCGAGATATCAAGGAGAGGGGCATCCAGCGTCCGCATTTTGGAATGGAGGGCGCCGGCGCCGGGCTACGTTGTCACTTACACATCGCCTGCATCGCCTTTCGCATCTCTTCCGGGCTCATGGTCCGGATGTGGGTGGCGACTGACCAACGATGGCCAAACGGATCCTCGAGTTGGCCGTAGCGGTCGCCCCAAAACATGTCGGCGACAGGCATTGTCATCTTCGCTCCGGCGGCGACGGCGCGCGCGGCGAACGCGTCAACATCGTCGACATAGAGGTGGATGGCGACGGGGGAGCCTTTGAGCGCCTTCGGTCCAAGGGTGCCCCATTGAGGCGCTTCGTCGGTCAGCATGACGGTTGAATCGCCGATTTGAATACTGGCGTGCATCAGCTTCCCGTTGGCGCCCGGCAAGCGCGTTTTTTCCGTGGCATCGAAGGCCTTCTTGTAAAACTCGATGGCATCGGCCGCGCCTGCACAAATCAAATGCGGCGTCACAGTGTGCATTCCCTCCGGAATGGGATTTGTCGGCGACGTGGTCATGTTTTGCCCTTTCGTTTGCTGATGCGTGCTTTTCCAAAGAGAGATTCAAGATATCGCCGAAGATGCGCGAGGTTTTCGGTCACGACCTCGGGGCTTTGCTTTGCTTTCGCGAAGATGAACGAGCCCTGCAGAACGGCTTGAATGAAGTAGCCAACGCTTTCCGCGCTCCATGATGCCGTCGGTGCATAGAGTTTCTTGGCGGCTTCGATGTCGCGGGTGAGCTCGGCGATGTGGGTAGACATGCCGCGATCGCAGGCCGCCCGGATGGCGGGATGCGTTGCGTAGGTTTCCTGAACCAGGGTGCCGAGCAGACAGGTGTATTCAGGCAGCTCGCCGGTCAGGATCGCCGCACGAAAGTCCACATAGCCCAACAGGCGATCCAATGGGTCTTGCAATTTGCGGTACGGCGCGGCCGCGAAAAACCCTTCCGTCATCGTCCCCCAATAAGCGGCGGCGGTGAGCGCCAGGTCGTCCTTGCTCTCGAAGTGATGAAAGAAGCTGCCTTTGGTCACCCCCGCTCTGTGGCAGATGTCATCCACCGTCGTGGCCGCATAGCCCTTGGCCCGGACGACGTGCACGGCCGCATCCAGAAGCTTGGTTTTCGATTCGTGCTGCGTTTGGGTTGCCATGGGTACCCCTTCGACGTGCCGACTAGTTGGTACGGTACCGTCTAGTCGGTATGATGTCAAAAGAAAAATGGCATCGTTGAGGGGCCAGCCGCAACGCTCAGCTTCACGGACTTTCGTTTGGGGCGTTAGCCTAGCCGGTTGCCGGCGCGTTTACGCGCCCCGCGCCTTCTGACCTAATCACGACATGCGCTCGCGTAGCGCACGCAACCGGCGGCGCGCAACAGGCGCAAGCTCATTCAGCCTCGGCCGAAGTGGCGGCCGCAGGCGCTCCACCTGCATTTCGTTGCCGCGCCAGACGAAGTCGTCGCCGCGCAACGCGCTGACAAAAAGGACCGGCAACAGGAGATCGCGGGCGAGACAGAAGAGCGGGTAACGCGCCGAAAGGTGCCAATCAGCGGCCGCGGCGAGCAACGTCTCGCCGCCATACCAGAGGATGCCGAACGACACGACGCTGAGCGCCGGCGGCAGGCCGAAGGCGGGCGCGGCGACGGCCAGCGCGATCATCGGCAGCACGCCGCCCGACAACGCTTCCGGCAGGAAATAGGCGAAAAAGCTGGCGCGGCGCAGGCGCGCCCAGCGAAGTTGCCGATTCCACACCTCGGCCGCGCTGCGATAGCCGAGTGGCTGAGCGAAGGGCCGGTCGACGAGCCGCACCTTCAGACCGGCGCCGCGCACCACTTTGGTCGCCGCGGCGTCCTCGGCGACTTCCTTGGCGAGGGCTTCAATGCCGCCGGCGCGTTCCAGGTCGGCGCGCCGCCACAGCATGGTCTTGCCCTGGGCGAAGCCTAAGCCGAACGCGTCGGCGATGTACTGCCAGCGCGCCTGATAAGTGTTGAGGAACGCGCATTCGAGTTCGGCCCAGAGCCCCTCCGGGAGTGAACCGATGGGTGGCGATGCGACCAGGCCGGTATCAGCCCGCCAGCTTGCAAACAGACGCTCGATGTAATCGCGTGGCATCAAAACGTTGCTGTCCGCGAGCACGATCCAATCATGGCTCGCGGCGCGCCAACCCTTGAGCACATTGTTGAGCTTCGGATTGTTGCTCACCCTTTCGTCGCCGACGAGCAGCCTCGCGCCGGCCGCCGCCTGCTCCGCCATCAACGTTTCGACGAACGGTACGACGGGATCCTTTGCGGAAGCGACGCAGAACAGGATTTCGCAACGCGGATAATCGAGCGCGAACGTCGAACCGAGCGTGTCGGCGGCATAATTGTCTATTCCGCATAGCGGGCGCACCAGGCTGACGGGAGGGAATTTCTGGCTCGACAGCGGCTCGCCGGGCGTGCTCCTCCGGAGGCGGAGCGTCGCGATCATGAGGCTCGCGACGTGAACGGCGGTGGTGGCGATGCAGAAAGACGCTGCGGCGAGAATCGGCGCTGTCATCGCCGAGTCGTTTAACGCCACGGCGTGACAACACTGTGACTCCGGCGGGCAAGTCCTAAGTCGCCGCGTTAACTTTTGCCGCGACTCTCGACGTTAATGTTTGTTGTTGTAAAGCGCCGCGTTAACCTTTGTTGTCATCTTGCTGCAATGCGACGCACTTATACGCTTGGCCATGTCGAACTGGCTAGAGATCAAACATCGTGACACTTGAGCACGGCACACGTCTGTTCCGTACTCTCTTCATTTCGGATGTTCATCTCGGCGCGCGCGGCTGCCAGGCCGAACGCCTCGTCGACTTCCTGCGTTATCACGATGCCGAAACGATCTATCTGGTCGGCGACATCGTCGACGGCTGGCAATTGCGGTCAGGCTGGTATTGGCCGCAGCCTCATAACGATGTGGTGCAGAAGCTTTTGCGCAAGGCGCGCAAGGGTGCGCGCCTCGTTTATCTGCCCGGCAATCATGACGAATTCCTGCGCGACTATTACGGCACGCATTTCGGCGGCATCGAGGTGGTGGAGACCGCGGTGCACGAGGCCGCCGACGGCCGCCGCTATCTCGTCGTCCACGGCGATATGTTCGACATGGTGGTCAAGCATGCGCGCTGGCTCGCGCTCCTTGGCGACACCGCTTACGACTTCGCCATTTTCGTGAACCGCTATTTCAACGCCATTCGCCGCAAGCTCGGTTTTTCCTATTGGTCGCTGTCGCAATGGGCGAAGCATAAGGTCAAGAACGCCGTGAACTATATCGGCGCCTTCGAGCAGACGCTGGCCGCGGAGGCGCACCGCCGCGAAGTCGACGGGGTGATCTGCGGCCATATCCACCACGCCGTCATCCACGACAATTTCGGTATCCGCTACATGAATTGCGGCGATTGGGTCGAGAGCTGTACGGCGCTCGCCGAGCACCCGGACGGCCAATTCGAGATTGTCACCTGGTTCGAAACCGGCGCTGAGGTGCCGCTGCTCGGCCCGCGTTTGATCGAGCACGACGAAGAGACAGAGATCGCGGCGTGAAACGGAAGTAGGTGGATTGGCGAAGCGTAATCCGCCATTTTATCGACATCGAATTGCGGGTTACTCCTTCGCCTAACTCGCCCTAAGCAATCAATGCCCGAATATCAGCTGCGACGGGTGGTCGTTGATGTTCTTGATCACCTTGTGCAGCTCGGCGAGCGTGCGGCGGCCGTCGACCGCAAACGCCTCGTATTCTTTCAGCCCGGAATTGGAGAAGTGCGTCAGCCCGGTCGAAATCTCGTCGGTACGCTTGTCGAGATTGTCGGCGAGCTTGCGGATGGCCTCGGCCGCTTCGGCGATCTCGCCGTGATTGTCGGCGCTGCCGGTCAGGTTTTCCAGTCCAGCCATGACCTTGTCGAGCCGTTGCGAGTTCTGCGCCAGCGTCGCCGTCACCGTCTCGATGTTGCGTAGCGAGCTCCGCATCGCCTCTTCGTTCTCCGCGACCATGCCGTCGATGCGCGATAGCACCGCGCGCGCCGCCTGCGTCACGTCGGCGCCAGCGTTCGCACCGGCATAAATCGTAGGCGGGCCGCCGGCGTCGGCAACGACGGGCGTCGCATCCGCCGATCCGCCGGTGAGCGAAACATCGGCGAGTCCGGTTAGCCCCTGGAAATCGAGGGTCACTTTGGTGTCGGCGCGCATCGGTACCGCGCGATCGAGGGCGATCAATGCTTCGACCTTGCGCGGATCGTGGGGGTCGAGGGCAAGTTTGGTCACCTCGCCGACCCGGACCCCATCGAACTGAACGGCGGAGCCGGTGCGTAACCCCGAAACAGAGCCGGCGAACACCACGCGGTACATGGAGCGTTCGCCGCCGACGCCGCTGTTGTGGAACCAATAGATGAAGCCGAACGCGCCAAAGATGACAGCGAGCGTAAACGCGCCTGTCACGATATAGCTGGCCTTGGTTTCCATGAATGTCTCTCTGCGCGTTCTTAGTGATGGGCCGGGGGTTGGATTTGACTCCGAACTTGTCGCCCTCGCTTGCCCCCGAAATACGATTTGAGCCAGGGATGCTCGGACGCGAGCATGCTCTCGATCGGACCTGCTGCGATAATGCGGCCTTCGGAAAGGACGGCGATGCGGTCGCAGACCGCGTGCAGGCTGTCCAGATCGTGCGTGACCATGAAAACGCTGAGCCCCAGCGTGCGTTGTAGGGTGCGGATCAACGCATCGAACTCGGCGGCACCGATCGGATCGAGGCCGGAGGTCGGTTCATCGAGGAAAACAATGGCAGGATCGAGTGCCAGTGCGCGCGCGAGCCCCACGCGCTTGATCATGCCGCCCGAGAGTTCAGCGGGATATTTTCCGCGCACGTCCGCGCTCAGGCCAACCATCTCAAGCTTCGCCAGTGCGATTTCCTCGGCCAGGCGCGGTGACAGACGGAGATATTCCCGGATCGGGAATTGAACGTTTTCCAGCGCGGTCAGCGAAGAAAACAGTGCGCCCTGCTGGAACAGCACGCCCCATCGCTGTTCGATCGCGCGCCGTTCGCTGCCGCTAAGCGCCGCGAGATCGGTTCCGAAAACCTCGATCCTGCCGTGACGCTTCGGCAGAAGCCCGATAATCGTGCGCATGAGCACCGATTTGCCGGCGCCCGAGCCGCCGACAAAACCGAGCACTTCCCCTTCGAAGACGTCGAGGGTCGCATGATCGAGCACCGTCGCTTCGCCGAAGCCGACGACGAGATCACGAACGCTGATGATCGGCGGGCTGTTCGACATCCATCACATTCCGATACCGGCGAAGAACATGGCGAATGCGCCATCGAGCGCGATCACCAGGAAAATCGATTTGACGACGGACGCGGTGGTCCGCAGGCCGAGCGAAGCGGCGCTGCCTTCCACTTCAAAACCTTCGACACAGGCGACCAGCCCGATCGTCAGCGCCATGAACGGGGCCTTGATCATGCCGACTGCGAATGTTGGCAGTGAAATCGCGTCGCGCAGCCGCTCGAGGAAAATGTCGGGCGCCATGCCGCCATAGAGCCAACACACCAAGCCCGCGCCGTAGAGCGCCGCCATTGTGCCGAGAAATGTCAGGAGCGGTACGGCAATGACGAGCGCGACGATGCGCGGCAGCACCAGCACTTCGATGGGATCGAGGCCCATGGTGCGCAGCGCGTCGATCTCCTCGCGCATCTTCATCGAGCCGATCTCGGCGGTGTAGGCGCTGCCGGAGCGGCCGGCCACCATCACGCAGACAATGAGTACGCCGACCTCGCGCAATACCAGGATGCTCACCATGTCGACGACGTAGACGTCGGCGCCGAAGGTGCGAAACCGGAAAATGCCCTGTTGGGCGAGAATGGCGCCGATCATGAACGTGCTCAGCAGGATAATCGGCACCGCGCGCCAGCCCACCCGTTCGAGATGATGCACGATCGAGGTCAGCCGCAGCCGCGTCGGGTGTGCGATCGTTCCCAGCGCCGCGGCGGTCAGCGCGCCGAGAAGTTGCGCAAGAAGGGCGAGCGACCAGCCCATTTCGGCGACGCCGCGGCCGACGGAGTCGAGCGCGAGCAGAATGCGGTTTGCCGCGACGCCGTCCTGTCCCGGCGCCCGGTTGACGAGCTGCAACTCTTCCACGAGGCCGCGATCGGCATCCGAGAGGCGGACGATCCGCGCCGTCGAACCGCGCACGGCGAAGGCGCGCTTGAGACGCTCGATGAGCCAGGCGCCGAACGTATCCAGCCGCTCAAGCTTGCCGAGATCGATGTCGACGCTGCGCGCGTCGCCGTAGCGTTGCGCGGTCTCGTCGATGATCCTTTCAAGCTCGGCCGCACGCTCGGCCGTCCACGCGCCCGTTGCGGCAAGCGCAAGGCGTTCGCCCTCGGCTGTGGCAGTGAGCGAAACGGAACTCATGGCTTAAGGCTCTGCATAAGCAAGGACGCCACCCGCGACCCTTGAGCCGGCCGGAAAACCGCTGTCATACTGTCCCTCGCATGGAACTCTCCGTACGGATCGAGCGCTGGCCGATAGCCGGCACGTTCGCGATCAGCCGCGGCAGTAAGACCGAAGCCGTCGTGGTGGTGGCCGAACTCAGCGATGGGACTCACCGCGGCCGCGGGGAGTCCGTCCCCTACGCACGTTACGGCGAAACTTCGGACGGCATTGTGGCAACGATCGAAGCCGTGCGTCCGGCACTACAGGGGGCCCTCGACCGCGACGCCCTCCAGCGCGCAATGGTCCCCGGTGCTGCCCGTAATGCACTCGATTGTGCTTACTGGGACGTTAACGCCAGGCAGACGGGCCGCCGCGCCTACGAATTGGCTGGTCTCGGCAGGCCCGCGCCGCGCACGACGGCCTATACGATCTCGCTAGGCTCCACCGCAGCGATGGCGGCGGCGGCGGAGCGGGCCGCGTGGCGGCCCTTGCTCAAGGTCAAGCTCGGCGGCGGAAGCGACGACGGCAAAAGGATCGCGGCCGTTCGTCGCGCTGCGCCCCGGGCCGAAATCATCGTCGACGCCAATGAAGGCTGGGATGCCGACAATTTCGAGCAAAACCTTGCCGCTTGCGCCGATGCCGGTGTCACGCTCATCGAACAGCCGTTACCCGAGGGCCGCGATGACGCCCTTGCGCGGGTCAAACGGCCGATTCCGGTCTGCGCCGACGAGAGCGTGCGCGACCGCGCTTCGTTGGATGCTCTTGCCGGCAAATACGACGCCGTCAACATCAAGCTCGACAAGGCCGGAGGTCTCACCGAGGCACTGGCGCTCGCCGCCGAAGCCGAAGAGCGGGGCTTTGCCATCATGGTCGGCTGCATGGTCGCCACGTCGCTTTCGATGGCGCCGGCGGTGCTCGTGGCGCAGGGGGCAAGCTTGGTCGATCTGGACGGCCCGCTTCTCCTGGCCAAGGATCGTCCCGACGGGTTGCGCTACGACGGAAGCCTCGTATATCCGTCCGAGCCGGCGTTGTGGGGGTGAAAGCAGGGCGGTCTGTGCCGCGGAAGCGGCGGCGCTTGCCGCGCAACGGATGGTAGCTGGCTACGGTGTAACGTGTTTATGATTTTAGCGTGTGGAAAAGCCGTAGCCAACTTTACCGCCATCGCAGTACGACTATAACTCCGGTTCGTAGCGTTATTTGGGCTAGGTCGATGATCGATAATGCGGATGACTGCAGGAAAAGGGCAGATGAGTGCTTAGCGGCGGCACACTATGCTTCAGATCCTGATGTTAAACGAACATGGGTGCAGCTGTCTGATTTGTGGCTGGTTTGGGCACAGCAGTTTGGTAAGGTTCGCCCGAACGACGAAAGGTCGGAAGTTGCTGGAAATGCCGAGAACAGTGCGCATTCAGTAGTTGCTGCCGAGCGAGCCATTGGCCGCGCACGCGCCGGCAGTGGAAAGGCCGTGACAATGGCAGACCGGCTTCGCGTAAGGCTTGCGCTCAGCGACTGAAGGACATTTGCTGGGTCGACGCCCGCCCGTTTCTTTGCTACAGCCGGACATTGCCGCAGCGCTGAATGATGCGGATTACGAAGCCGCCCAGGCGGAAATCATGGTCAGCGACCGCGGGCGCAGCTTCCTGACAGAATACGCAAGTCGCAACCGTCACCCGGATACCCGCAAGTTTGTCGACACGATCGCTCGCCTCGATGCAGCGATGCGCGACGAGCCAAGGCCACAAATGCCCGCCGCGCTCGCGGAGGGCCTCGCCGATCTGGCCACGACGATCGAGCAAATTGAGGCGGCTCTCGGGACGAGCGGGACCTCGGCACCCGACGTTCATTTCGCCGTCGAACGCATTCAGGACATCGCCATGGCGCTGCGTCAGCGCGAGGTCGAGGCGGCTTTGTGCGATACATTGGAAGCTGCCATCCGCGAAGTCGGTGACGCCGTCGTGCGCAACGATGCGGCGGCGGCGCGCGCAACCAGCGCGGCCGGACTGCTGCGCGACCTGGCACGACGCGTTAGCGAGATGAATGCGCTCGTTCCAACCGCTGCCGCGGATGCGGTTGAGCGGCCCGCGGATATTGAAACACGCAGGGATGACTCCGCCGAGCGGTTCGATGACACCGACGCGCAAATGTCTGCGACCGACAGCGCCGATGCGCGCGTGGCAGACGGCGATATCGGATCGTTGCTTCAATCGGTGCCCGTGCCGTTGCCCGAAACGCAAGCGCCGGCCGGGCCCGAACGAGATCCGGAGAACTTGTTTGAGCCGGTCCCGCTGCCGATACCGAGTCCATTGGATGGGAACGAAGAAGCAGCGCACGCAAGCGAGCGTGAAAATGAAGCAGCGCACGTGAGCGATCACGAGAACGAAGCAGCGTGCGTGCACCATCGCGAGGGTGAAGCGGCGAGCGAACTCTTGTCTGCAGAAACTTCGGCGTCTGCTTCCGCGGCGTCTGCGCCAACGGTAGGCACGCCGCCGTCGGAGACGCCTTCGCCGCAGCCACATGCCGATGTGAATGCGACGCCGCCGGCAATTCCACGCGCGGTCTTGGACGATCCGCTCGCGCAGCTACGCGCTCTGAGCGAAGAAGAGCTCATCGCGCTGTTCAGTTAACCGCGGTTTCGCGGTCGCCGCCACAATTCAAGCTAAAAAGTTCCACCTCAGCGTCGGCTGCGCGGTGAAACACTACTGTCGCGTGCTCGCCCATTCTTTGTAGAATATTTCAAATGAGGGTGATTCGGTAAACGGCACGGAAGTTGCTTTCCATAAGTTTGATGCGAAGCGACACCAACGCGCAGGCGATTGAGTTGCTTTCTCCAGTTCTGCGCCACCATGTGGTTGTTGGCTCGCGCAACACTGGAGGCCACGATGCACAGACTCTCCGGTCTTACCTTGACTGTTGTGGCGTGCATGAGTGCTTTTGTTTCGAGCAGCGTGTCAGCGCGCGATGATGGCCGCTACGCCAATGAACCGCTGCATGCTTGGTTCGATCAGCTCGCCAGCGGAAAAGGCTTGTGCTGCTCCTTCGCCGACGGCTTCAGCATTCAGGACGTCGATTGGGACACGCGGGATGGACGCTATCGCGTGCGACTTCACGGCGAGTGGGTTACGGTACCTGAAAACTCAGTTGTAACCGAACCGAACCGTTTCGGCCCGGCCGTAGTGTGGCCCTATATGGATGCGGAAGGGGCAACACAAATCCGTTGCTTCTTGCCCGGCGCCGGCGCTTAGAGCTTGTGCGGCCAATTTCTGCGCGAGCGGGAATTCAGGGCAGCAGGCTGCGCTGAAATGAATCCTCGCCGCCTGCGCGGTGACGAACTGAGCAATGGCGACGATCCGCGAACAGTTCTCCGCTAGGCGACAAGCCGGGAGAACAGTTCCGGATCGACATTGCCGCCGGAGAGAATGGCTACGGCAACCTTGCCGGTAACGTCCACTTTGCCGGTCATTAGCGCGGCGAGCGCCACGGCGCCGCCGGGCTCGACCACAAGTTTCAATTCGGAGAATGCGAAGGCGACGGCGGCAGCCACTTCCGCATCGCTGGCCACGACGCCAGCGCCGACCAGCGACTGGTTGATGGCGAAGGTGAGCTTGCCGGGCATGCGTGCCATGAGCGCGTCGCAGATCGTTCCGCTGACCGCGGCATTTTGTTCGCGCTGACCGCTGCGAAACGAGCGGGCGTGATCGTCGAAACCCTGCGGCTCGGCGGTATAGAGCGCGGCCGCGGGTACGCGCGCCCGCACCGCAAGCGCGATGCCGGCCGTGAGTCCGCCGCCGGACGCAGTCACCACCACCACGTCGGGCACAAGGCCGAGCGCGCCGAGATCTTCGACGATCTCGAGACCCGCCGTGCCCTGGCCGGCGATGATCAGCGCGTCGTCGTATGGCGGGACCAGCACGGCGCCGCGGCGCGCGGCGATTTCGCCGGCGATGGCTTCGCGATCATCGCGCGCGCGATCGTAGAGCACGATCTCCGCGCCGAGCGCCGCAGTGCGTTCGCGTTTGGCGCGCGGGGCGTCTTGCGGCATCACGATCACGCAGGGCATGCCGAGGAGGCGCGCCGCCGCGGCAACGCCCTGCGCGTGATTACCGGACGAGAATGCCACCACGCCGCCCGCGCGCTGCTCGTGCGGGATCGCAGCGAGCTTATTGTACGCGCCGCGGAACTTGAACGAGCCGGTATGCTGCAAAGTCTCGGCTTTAAGAAAAACGCGTCCGCCGGTCATGGCATCGAGTGCCGCCGACGTGAGAAGGGGCGTGCGCAAAGCCACACCGGCGAGCCGGCGCGCGGCCGCATCGACATCCGCGGCGGTAGGCAAGGAATCCGGGGCTTCCATAAGCGGACGGTAACGCCGCGGTCGCTCGGCAAGCAAGAGCGGCATGGACGCATTCGACGCCGTTTTGCCGGCCGCGATCGAGACCGGCCGGCAACTGCGCACGGCGCTTTTTACAAACCGATGCGAACGGCGCGTTACTGGTCGAACCGTCCGGCGGCGTGCGCCAGCATGGTGTAAACCTTGCCGGTGTCCGAGGTCAGGTAGTTGCGCACCACGGCGGTTCCGCGGTCGCCACGCGCGACATCGTCGAGGAGCCGCTCGAATTCGTGGATGTATTGTTCCACGGTCTGCCGGAATTCGGGATCGGCGCGGTATTTGCGGCGAATTTCATCGAACGCCTTTTGACCCTGGGCCGTGTAGAGGCGCCGGGTGAACAACCCGCGTTCGCCACGCTTATAACGCTCCCACAAATCGGCGGCCGCCTCATGATCGATCATGCGCGCGACATCGACGGCTAGCGTCTCGAGCGATTCCGCATTGTCGCGCTGCGCCTCGCCGCGCGCGCCTTCGCGCGCGGAGGGTGGCGCGATCGGCGGGCTGTCCTCGCGCGACGCGCGCGTCAACAGATCGCTGAGCCAGCCGCCGTTGCGGCCGTTGCCGCCGTTCTGATTGTGGGGGCTCTGCTCGGGCCGCCGCGACGGCGCGCCGGTGATGTCGCCGCGCAAGGCAGGCGGCGGCGCGCCAGTGATGTCGCCCCGCATCGGCCGCGCCGGCGCGCGGCCGCCGCCGCCGGCGGCATAGGCCGGCTCTGCCTCGCGCCGCAACGGCTCGGATCGCACAGGCTCAGATCGCATCGGCTCGGTGGTGTCCAGCGAGCGACCATGGCGGGCGACAATGCGATTGAGTTCGGCCAACGCCTCGATCTGGTCGACGATAACGCGCCGCATTTGCTCCGCGCTTTCGGCCGTCTCCTGTGGCAGCTCGAAAATGCCGCGGCGCAATTCGGCACGCGTCGTATCCAGCTCCTGCCGCATCTCCGCCGCCATCTGCTTGACGCCCTGCATGATCTCGGTGAAACGCTCGGCGGATTGATGGAACAGCGTGTGCGCTTGTGTCGTGGCCTCATCGTAGACCGCATTCAACGTCTCGCGGGTGCGCTTGCGCTCTTCCTCCGACGTCGCGCGGACCAGCTCGAATTGCTGCTCGATGGTCTGCACGCTGTCGTTGCTGGTCTCGGCGATAATGCCGGCAATCTCTCTCGCTCGCGCCGCCGCCGCATCGAGCAATTCATCGAGCAGGCCGGAGAAGCGTTGCAGCCGCTGCGCGAAATCGTCCGTACGTGCGTCGAGCGTCGTGACGAGCGCCTCGATGTTCGCGCGCTTGTTCGCAACCAATTCCTCCGAGCGGCGGTTGCTCGTCTCCAGAAGCTCCACTGCTTCGGCGAGCGAGCGTCCTTGCACGCTGAACTGCGCCGACAGTTCGCCAAGCTCGCGCAGCGCCTTGGCGGTTACGGCGTTGAAGGTGCCGACGTGTTCTTCCACCACGCTGGCGCTGGTGTCGCTCTTGACCGTGAGATCGTGCATGGCGGAGACGAATTCGGCGACGCGCGTCACCATCGTCCGCTCTAGCGAGCTCATGTTCTCGTGAGCGCCGCTAAGGACCTCTTGCAGCAGGATATTGGCCTCGCGCAGCCGCTCGAACAGGGCCGTGGTGTCGGAGCGCAACATGCCGTGCGTCTCCAGCATGTCGGCGACGGTCGCCGAGGCTGTCTGCTTCAATTCCTCGATCGCGGACCGGGTTGCTTTGTGCAAGTCGTCCAGCGTGCGCGTAATAGTCGTCTTCGCCGACTCGGTGACGCCCAGAGCGCCTTCCTGCAACTGCCCGAGCGTGCGAGTCATGGCGGCGGTGGCGCTCTGACTCGCGTCGTTGATGAGCCGTGCGATCTCCTCGCTGTTGTCCATCATGGTCTGGGTGAAGACGAAACTCTTGGCCTCGATCGAATTCACCGCGTGGTCGGTGATGCGGCTCACTTCGCCGGCGAATTCCTGGCCCTTGCCGGAAAGCGCCGCTAGCAAGCTATTCGACTTTTCGTCGAGGAGTTGCGTCATCTCGCCAACGCGCTGCGACACCGTGGCGGTGATCTCGTCGGCGCGGCCGGAGACGTTGCGCGCAACCTCCGCGGTCATTCCAGCAAGCGTACGTTGCGCCTCGCTGGCGCTGCGCCCGATCGCCTCGGTCGTGGCGGCGGCGTTCCGCGCCAGGAGGTCGGCGGCGTTTGCGGTCGACTTGTCGATCGCTTCGTTGACGCCAGTGACGCTTCGCGAGAGCCGATCGGCGGCGCTTACGGTCGTCTTGCCGATTGCCTCGCTGGCGGCGGCGGCACTGTTGACGATCGTGTTGCTGAGCGCGCCGGCGCTGCGATTGAGCGAAGCAGTCGCTTCGGCGGCGCCGCGCGAAAGGACGTCGGTGACGGATGTTGTTGTCTTGCCGAGTGTTTCGTTGGCGGCGGCGGCGCTGTTGGCGATCGTGTTGCTCAGCGCGCCCGCGCTGCGGTTAAGCGACACTGTCGCTTCGGCGGCGCTGCGGTTGAGGGCTTCCGTCGCCGCGGCGCTCGCCGCCGCGCTCTTGCCGAGCGCTTCGACTGTCCTTTCGGCAAGCTGGCCTAGCGCCTGCTCGGCGCTTCCGGAATTGGTCTTGATCGATTCCGAAAGCTCCTCGAGCCTGGCGTTGAGCAGATCCGCGGCGGCGCGGCTGCGCGTTTCGATCTGTGCGGTGACGGCCTCGGTCCGTCCCACCAGCAGCTGCTCCAAATGCCCGATACGGCTGTCGAGGGTGTTAGCAACCCGCAGCGCTTGCGTACCGAGCGCCTTGTCGATTTCGGCAGCGCGTTGGCCAATGACCTCGGTGAGCTTCGCTCCGCGTGTATCGATGACCTCGGTGACCTCGGCCGCGCGTTGGCTGAGTGTGTCGGCGAGCATCGCTCCGCGCGTGTCGAAGACGGCCGTGACCTCGGCGGCGCGTTGGCTGAGGGTGTCGGCGAGCTTCGCTCCGCGCGTGTCGATGACCGCTGTGACCTCGGTAGTGCATTGGCCGATCAACTCGATCAGCTTCGCTCCGCGCGTATCAATGACCGCGGTGGCCTCTGCGGCGCGTTGGCTGAAGGTGTCGGCGAGCTTCGCCCCCCGGGTATCGATAACGGTATTGACTTCGGCAATGCGCTTGTCGAACGCGGTGACGACTTCCCTGCCGCCTTCGCTGAGCGTCCTGGCGATATCCACCACACGGGCGGCGAGCGCGTCGGTCAATGTCTGGGTGCGGGTATCGACGGCTTCCTGGAACTTCACGAGGCGCTGATCGAGTCCAGTGGTGACTTCCGTCGTCTTGGCGGTGACGCGATCGTCGAAGCCATCGACGTAGCTACGCAGCGACTCGGAAACGTCCTGCGTCCGCGCGCCAAGCCGTTCGACGAGTTCCGATCCGTAGGTCTTCACCGTCCGATCGAATTCGGTCAGATGCCGGGTGATGAGGTTGCCGAGCACCGATGAATCGCGCGAGATCTTTTCGCCAAGCTCGGCGCCGGACTGGCTGAACATTCCTTCGAAAGCAGCCAGACGCGCCGCGAGCATATGCTTGAGTTCTTCGCCCTGCGCGGTAACCGCACCGGCGACCTGGTCGCCGCTTTCGCGGAGCGAATCCGTCACGGCGCTGGTGCGCGAGGCGAGGGTCTCGGCAACCTGTTCAGCGGTTTCGCGGACCGTGTCCGTCAGCTTGCCGCTGCGAGCAATGAGGGTCTCGGCGATCCGGGCGCCGGCCGCTTCGAGCTTCTTGGCGACGTCGCCGCCGCGCAAATTGAGGTCGAGGATGATCAACTCGCCCGAAGCCTTGAGCGTCGAATTGACCTCATCGGCCCGCGTCGCGATCGTTTCGGCAAGCTGGCTCGATGTGTTGACGATCGTGTCGGTAAGCTCCTGCGAGCGTCCCACCATCATGTCGACGACGGCCAGCGACTTCTCGGAGAATCCATCCGCGACCGAATCGAGCCGCGACGTCATCATGTCTTCGAGGCCGCGGGCGATTTCGGAAAATTCCTCGTCGATGTGATCGGTCTTGAAGTTCAGGCTCGCTGTGAGCTGATCGCTTGCAGTCGCGAGCGCACGCGAGGTTTCCTCGCTCGCGGTTTCCAGCCGTACGATCAGATCTTCGCCCCGTACGCTCAACTGCTGGATCATGTTGTCGCCGATCTGGTTCAGAGCGCCCGTGATGTGCTCGCCTTTTTCGGCCAACGAATGGGTGATGCGCTCCGACGCCTCATTGACCTGCTGACCGACGAGATCGCTGATAGTCGAAAGATCCTGAGTCAGGTCGATGTGGACGTTGTTGATAGCGGAACGCACCTGTTCGGCTTGCGCGACCAGCGTCTCGCGCTGGTTGGCGAGGTCCTGGAGGAGGCCGCGGATGCGGACCTCGTTGTCGCTGTATGTGCGTTCGAGCGCCGCGACCTCGTTGCGCACCAGCGTTTCGAGTTCGCTCGCGCGCGCGAGCGCGCGCTCGACGCCGTCGCCCATGGCCGCGACCTCGCGGCGGATCGCCTGTCCGACCGTGACGATGGATTCGCGCGCCACCCCTTCCGGCTCGGCAAGCCGCATGGCGACTTTCGCCATCGATTGCGCGACGAGCCGCAGTTCCTGCGCGCGCCAGGCCATGTGCGCCACGCCGAAGAAAAAGATAATCGGCAACAGCGCCGCGGCGCCAAGCCCAATCAGAATGGCGACCTGCGAGTGGCCAGCGCCCATGGCGGCGTTGACGTCTCCCAGATAGGCCCAGGATAGGGCAAGGCAGCCGACGATCCAGGCGCCAGAGAATATCGTGGCGACGAAGTAGGAGGTGCGCGCGGCACGGTTCTGCAGCGCATGCAGGACCTGCCCGATCGACTGTTGGTCGTCATTGGCGGCGGGAAATGCGCGCGGATCGCTGCTGTGAGCGCCGATCTCATCGGAATCGTATGGCGCGTGGTCCGGCGCAGTGGGGGCGTCATGCCAGCGTTCGCCGGGGATCGGCGGTTCGGGGATGCTTTCCGACCGAAGGTCCGGCTGGTCATCGTCATCCCGGATTTTGAGCGCTTCCTGGATCGCCGAAAGCGCCGCTTCGGTCGGATCCACGATCTTCTTCGGGTTGTTGGCCATGTCGGTCGTCGCCTCGCGTGTTACGCCGGACTAGGGCAGCCCGAGTGAACTCAGGCCGCACCACGAGCGCGTGATCGTTCAAATACGCATCGGCACTTAAGGGCTCCCCGCCCTCACATCATAGTACCGTAGGGCATCCTATCGGTCTGGCGGATCGAAGGAAACCGGGATTGGTAACGTCCTTTTAATCATCGTTAACGGTTTGGTCACCATGACCGCAAATGTCCGGTCGCCGAGGATCACCCGCCATTGTGTTGCCAACATTGCGGCCGGTCTGGGGCGGCAAGAGGCCGAGTTGCGGTTCCGGCCTCTTGCGCCGCGCGCGGTGGAAAAGTCGCGGATTGTGCCGTTTTGGGTAAGACGTTGGTTACCCAGCAACGTGAAAGAAGCCGGCCAAATCTCGCCGCCGAGGCGGGATTTACCCGATTTTTGTCGCTCTGCGGGCAGAAACGCATTCGCGTGCAAGACAGAAAGTGGGGAGGACGTCGTGAACCAGTCAAGCGTATTGACCGGGCCCGGCCGCGAGCAAAAGCCGATGACCATTGACGAGGATCATCTTGGCCGCATGACGCTGGGCGACCGTAGCCTCGAGCGGGAGGTCTTGGAGATTTTCGCGCGCCAGACCACGCTGACGTTGGAACGTATCGCGGGTGCTGCTCCGGCCCGGGCCGCGGCCGCAGCCCACACACTCAAGGGCTCCGCGCGCGGGATCGGAGCTTGGCGCGTGGCGCAGGCGGCCGAACGGCTGGAGCATGCCGCTGCGGGCGAGGGTGGCGTTAGCGCCATGAGTGCGGCGATCGCAGAACTCGAGGCGGCGAGCTGCGAAGCGCGTGCGGCCATTGGGGCGCGTTTGTGTGAGCCCATTGACGAGAGCTTGGACGACGCGGGCGCCGGCACTTTCGGCGACCGGTCGCGCGACCATTGAATCGTTCTAAGTTTGCCGCGCTGGCGCGGCGCGGCGCGAGCCGATAGAAGACGAGCCGCCGGCCGGCTCGATATTTGCCGCTCCCTCGCCGGCCCGACAGGTCCGGCTTCTTCCGTCATGGTCAAAATCACTTTTATCGACGCCGAGGGCACGGCTCGCACGGTCGACGGCGAGGTCGGCTCGAGCGTCATGGAGACGGCGATCAAGCACTGCGTGCCGGGCATCGAAGCGGAATGCGGTGGCGCCTGCGCCTGTTCGACCTGTCACGTCTATATCGACGAGGCCTGGCGGCAGAAGGTGGGCGAGCCATCACCCATGGAAGAGGACATGCTCGATTTCGCCTATGGCGTTCAGCCGAACTCGCGGCTGTCATGCCAGATCAAAGTCAGCGACGAGCTCGACGGCCTCACGGTGCGAACGCCGGAGCGGCAGGCTTAGCTGGCACAAATCCAAGCGCGGCTGGAACAAATCGGGCGCGCGGCCTTTGCGCCTGGCGCCTTGCTTCCTCTTCCCCTGCCGCAGCCAGCACGCTAGACACTCGCGACCTCATCACACGCCATCCATTAAAGACGAGTACGGATACGACATGGGCGAACCTATCAAGACCGACGTTGTCATCATTGGTGCGGGGCCGATCGGCCTATTTGCGGTGTTCGAGTTGGGTCTTCTCGACATGAAGGCGCACCTTATCGACATTCTCGACAAGATCGGCGGGCAGTGCGCGGAGCTTTATCCGGAAAAGCCGATCTACGACATTCCCGGCATTCCCTTCACGAGCGCCCACGGTCTCGTCGACAGCCTGATGCAGCAGATCAAACCGTTCAATCCGCAATTTCATCTCGGCGAGATGGTGGAGAAGGTCGAGAAGATCGGCGATCCGCTGTTTCGCGTGACGACCGACCAGGGCAAAGTGTTTGAAAGCAAGGTTGTCGTCATTGCTGCGGGCGGCGGTTCGTTTCAGCCAAAGCGCCCGCCGATCCCCGGAGTCGAACCCTACGAAGGCAAGTCGCTGTTCTATGCGGTGCGCAAGATGGAGCAGTTCCGCGGCAAGCGCGTCCTCATCGTCGGCGGCGGCGACAGCGCTCTCGACTGGACGCTCAACCTTGCGCCGATCGCGAGCCATTTGACGCTGCTGCACCGGCGCAGCGAATTCCGCGCCGCGCCCGACAGTGTCAACAAGATGATGGCGTTGGTCGGCGAGCGTAAAATCGATTTGGTGCTCGGCCAGGTCACCGCGCTGCAAGGCGAGCAGGGTCAGATCCAAAAGGCCGTGGTCAAGACCAACGAGGGCTCGGTCTGCGAAATCGCCTGCGACTCGCTGCTGCCGTTCTTCGGCCTGACCATGAAGCTCGGTCCGGTCGCGAATTGGGGCTTTGAGCTCAAGAACAACGAACTGATCCCGGTAGAGACCGCGGCCTTTGAGACCAGCACGCCGGGGATTTTCGCGATCGGCGACATCAACTGGTATCCAGGCAAGCTCAAGCTCATCCTCTGCGGCTTCCACGAGGGGGCGCTGATGGCACAAAAGGCGTACCACTACGTCTATCCGGAGAAGCGCCTCGTGTTCCAATACACGACGTCGTCATCGAGCCTGCAGAAGAAGCTCGGCGTGTCGCCGCAGACGCCTCAACCGGCCTGAGAGCGTTCGCGCGCTCCTGACAAGTGCGGCAGTGTTGTGATGCCGAATTCAACGGTCACCACCAAATGCTGCATCGCCGGCGGCGGGCCGGCCGGGATGATGCTCGGCTTCCTGCTGGCGCGCGCCGGTGTCGATGTCGTGGTGCTGGAGAAGCACGCCGATTTCTTTCGCGACTTCCGCGGCGACACCATCCATCCTTCCACGCTTGAACTGATGTACGAGCTTGGTTTGCTCGAAGAGTTCCTCACGCTGCCGCATCAGAAGGTTGAGCGGCTCACCGCCCAAGTCGGCGACGAGCGCGTGCGGATGATCGACCTGACGCATCTGCCGACGCACTGCAAATATATCGCGTTGATGCCGCAGTGGGATTTTCTCAATTTTCTCGCCGCGCACGGCAAGCGCTACAAGAGTTTCGATCTGCGCATGAAGGCGGAGGCGACCGATCTGATTGAGGAAAGCGGCCGCGTTGTTGGACTCTGCGCCAAGACGCCGGACGGTGAGCTCACGATCCGCGCCGATCTCGTCGTCGGCGCCGATGGCCGTCATTCGACGGTGCGCGACAAGGCCGGCTTAAAAAGCGACGATTATGGCGCGCCGATGGACGTGCTGTGGTTTCGGCTGCCGCGCAAGGAGACCGACGAAACCGAAACGTTCGGCCACATCGAGGCCGGCGCGATGATGATCATGCTCAACCGCGGTGACTATTGGCAGTGCGCCTATGTCATCCCGAAAGGGGGCATTGATCGCGTCAAGGCGGAGGGCCTCGATGCATTCCGCAAGCGTGTGGTGATGATGTCGCCGTTCCTCGCCGACCGCGCCGGCGAATTGAAAAGCTGGGACGACGCCAAGCTTCTCAGCGTCACCGTTGACCGGTTGCGGCAATGGTGGCGGCCGGGACTAATCTGCATCGGCGACGCGGCGCACGCCATGTCGCCGATCGGCGGCGTCGGCATCAACCTCGCCGTCCAGGACGCGGTCGCTGCCGCCAATCGCTTCGCCGCGCCGCTCAAGGCCGGCACCGTGAGCGATGACGACCTGCGCGCCATCCAGGCGCGGCGCACTTTCCCGGTTCGATTTACGCAGGCGCTTCAGCTCACGATGCAAAGTCAAATCATCAGCCGGGCACTGGCCGGCACGCAAAAGCCGAAGCCGCCGCTGCTATTGAAGTTGTTCGACATGATTCCGCTGCTTCGCCGCATACCCGGCCGTCTGTTGGCCGTCGGCGTCCGGCCCGAGCATATCCACACCGCGGACGTGCGGTCCGCACCCTAGCGATTTCAACAGCGCTGCAAGCCGGCGATGGCCGCAAGCCGCGAGGCCTTGACCTGACGGGGGCCTCTCTCCATTTCGGAGCAAGCAATCGCAGCCAAGAATCGTATTCAAGAATTCCGCCGGGAACGCCGCCATGCCAATGACCGGGGAGAGCCAATCGGAAAGCCGCCCATTCGAGGCGGACGTCGCCAAGCTGCTGCAGCTGATGGTGCATTCGGTTTATTCCGAAAAATCGGTGTTTCTGCGCGAATTGATCTCGAACGCCGCCGACGCCTGCGAGCGGCTGCGTTACGAATCCATCGCCGAGCCGGCGCTGCTCGGCGATGATCCAAAGCCGCGCATCACTCTCACAGTCGACGCCGAGAAGCGGCAACTGACGGTCGAGGACAATGGCATCGGCATGAGCCGCGATGAGATGGTCGAGGCGCTCGGCACCATTGCCCGCTCGGGCACCAAGGCCTTTCTCGATCGCATCGAGGCAGCGAAGGGCGAGGAGGAAATGGCGCTGATCGGCCGCTTTGGCGTCGGTTTCTACTCGGCCTTCATGGTGGCGGAACGCGTCGAGGTGTTTTCCCGCCGCGCCGGGGCGGAGGCGGCGTTCGTCTGGTCCTCCGACGGCAAAGGCAATTTCGCCATATCCTCAGCCGACCCCGCCTATGCACCGCTCCGGGGCACCCGCGTCATGCTGCACCTCATGGAGGACGCCAAGTCCTACACCGAACGCGGCACCATCGAGCGTTTGGTCAGAGCCCAATCGGGCCATGTGCCGGTGCCGATCGCGATCGTCGAAAAGCCCGGCGCCGAGGTATCTGAGATTACCGACGGCGCGGCGCTATGGGCGAAGCCGAAATCCACGATCACGCCGGCCGACTATACCGATTTCTATCGCAGCATCGCCGGACAGTTCGACGAGCCGGCGCTTACCATCCACTTCCACGCCGAAGGCCGGCAGGACTACACCTCGCTCTTCTTCGTTCCCGGCTCGCGGCCCTTCGATCTGTTCGATCCCGACCGCAAGGGACGCATCAAGCTTTACGTGAAGCGCGTCTTCATTACCGACGATGCGGAGATTTTGCCGCGCTATCTGCGTTTCGTTCGCGGATTGGTCGACAGCGCCGATCTGCCGCTCAATGTCTCACGCGAGAAAATCCAGGAAAGCCCGCTGCTTGCCGCCATCAGGAAAGGCGCGACCAGTCGCGTGCTCGGCGAATTGGAGCGGCTTGCCGACAAAGAGCCGGGAACCTACACGAAAATCTGGGACCTCTTCGGCGTCGTGCTGAAGGAAGGCGTCTATGAAGATTTCGAGCGCCGCGACGCGCTGCTTGCGCTCACCCGCTTCAAAACCACAGGCTCGGCCGAAACGTGGCGGAGCCTCAAGGAATACGTTGCGGCACTGAAGACCAACCAGACGGCGGTCTATTACTTGGCGGGCGACGATGTCGAGCGTCTGAAATCTTCACCCCATCTCGAAGGTTTCCGCGCGCGCGGCATCGAGGTGCTGCTGCTTCCCGATCCGGTCGACAACTTTTGGGTTATGTCGGGGGTGTCGTTCGACGGCAAGCCGTTCAAGTCGGTGACTCAGGGTGCGGCCGATCTGGCACTCATTCCGTTGCTCGACGCGCAAGAGGCGGCGACGCCGCAGCTCCAGGATTCGGTCAAGGACTTTCTGGTGTTCATGAATGGCACGCTCGGCGACGCGGTGGCTGAAGTGCGAGCCTCGGAGCGGCTCACCGACAGCGCAGTCTGCCTCGTCGCCGCCGATGCGGGACCCGACCGGGCGCTGGAAAAATTGCTGGCGGGGGCAGGGCGGTTGAATGCCGCGTCGAAGCCGATCCTGGAGGTCAATCCGCGGCATCAGCTGGTCGTCGCGCTCGCGGCGCTCGGCGAAGACCAGCGGACGCTCAAAGAGGATGCGGCGCATCTGTTGCTCGACGAAGCGCGCGTGCTCGAAGGCGACCGTCCGGCGGATGCGCGGTCGTTTTCCGAGCGGCTTGCGCGCGTGCTCGAAAAGTGTGTCGGCAAGGGCGCTGCCTGACGGCGGATTAATGAAAGTCGCGACTTTTAAGCGGGAGGTGAGCATCTTGCGGATGCGGCCCACCGGAAAATTGGGGTGAAAACAGATCGCCGTCGCGTAGCCGATCTTCACGTAACATTGGCAGCTCCGCGGAAAGATCGACAAAGCTTTCCGCAACCACATGGATGACAAGGCCCGCGCGTTGCAGGCGGCCGCGCACGGCGAGGAAACGCGCCGTCATCACGATGCGGCGGTTTTTCTCGAAAGCTTTCGGCCAGACGATGATGTTGGCGATGTCGGTCTCGTCCTCCAGCGTCATGAAGATCACGCCTTTCGCCGTCCCCGGCCGCTGCCGCACCAGCACCAGGCCGGCGACGGTGACCATCGAGTCCCCCTCCCTATCCCTCCCCCGCTTGCGGGGGAGGGTAGGGAGGGGATCGCCGCGAAGCTGAGCATTGCGCAGGGCGCCGAGCGC
Source organism: uncultured Alphaproteobacteria bacterium (assembly GCA_963733575.1). Classification (GTDB taxonomy): domain Bacteria; phylum Pseudomonadota; class Alphaproteobacteria; order Rhizobiales; family Xanthobacteraceae; genus BOG-931. The sequence goes on from CAVTDJ010000002.1 coordinate 148,477, forward strand.
GGTGAGGCGTTCGCGGAAGAAACGCACAGGATGCTCCTTCAGCGACAGGCCGGTCGCCACATAATCCTCCACGACATGCTCGCAGAGCGGCATGGCCGGAAGCGCGACGAAGGCCTCCGGGAAAAGCTCGTCGCTTAAGTGCGGCGCCAGCAGCGGCAGTGCACTCTCCATTTTAGTAGCGGCTGTTTGTCGCGCTGTGCGAATGCCGATGACGTCGAGCCGCCGCGCCGCCCATAACGCGGCGCGCCGGTCGAGGCCCAGCGAGCGGAACGCGTCCGCCTCGGCCAGCCGTTCGATGGTGAAGCGTGAAATGCCGGCAATCGCGGCGAGCCGCTCGATGCTGGAAAAGCCATTGCCGCGCACGGCCATGAGCTTCTTCAATTCGTCTTCGTTGAGTCCATGAATGAGGCGGAAGCCGAGGCGGACGGCATGGCTGCCGTCGGCGCTTGGCTCAAGCGTGCAGTCCCAATCGCTGAAATTTACGTCGGCGGCGCGGATCTCGATGTCGTGCTGGCGCGCATCGCGCACGAGCTGCGCCGGCTGATAAAAACCCATCGGCTGGCTGTTGAGGATGGCGGCGCAGAATACGTCGGGGTAGCGGCATTTGATCCAGGCCGAGGCATAGACCAGGAGCGCAAAGCTCGCCGCGTGACTTTCGGGAAAACCGTATTCGCCGAAACCTTCGATCTGGCCGAAACAATTTTCGGCAAAGTCCTTGTCGTAGCCGCGTGCGGTCATGCCGTTGATGAACTTGTCGCGGAACAGATGGACGTTGCCGGTGTGCCGGAAAGTGGCCATGGCGCGACGGAGCCCATCCGCCTCGTCGGGCGTGAACTTTGCCGCCGTGATGGCGATCTGCATCGCCTGCTCCTGGAACAACGGCACGCCGAGGGTTCGTTTGAGAACCTCCTCCAATTCGTTCTTCGGTCCGTGCGCCGGATCGGGAGAGGGGTAATGCTCCTTGTCGATGCCGTCGCGCCGGCGCAGATAGGGATGCACCATGTCGCCCTGGATCGGCCCCGGCCGCACGATCGCGACCTCGATGACGAGATCGTAGAAACATCGCGGCTTTAGTCGCGGCAGCATCGACATCTGCGCGCGGCTTTCGACCTGGAACACGCCGACGCTGTCGGCGCGCGACAGCATTTCGTAGACCGCGGCATCGTCCTGCGGCAGCGTGGCGAGCGAATACGCCTTACCGTAATGCTGTTGCAGAAGATCGAGCCCGCGCCGCAGGCAGCTCAGCATGCCGAGCGCGAGCACGTCGACCTTCATCAAGCCGAGCGTATCGATGTCGTCTTTGTCCCATTCGATGAAAGTACGTTCGTCCATGGCGGCATTGCCGATGGGCACTGTTTCGTCGAGCGGCGCGCGGGTGAGCACAAAGCCGCCGACATGCTGCGAGAGGTGGCGCGGAAAGCCGATCAGCTCGTCGGCGAGGTGGACGGCCTGCCGGATTGCCGGATTGTAGGGATCGAGGCCGGCCTGGCGAATGTGTTCGTCGGGCAAGCCGTCGCCATAACCCCACACGGTCTTCGCCAGCGCCGAGGTCACGTCCTCCGTCAATCCCAACACCTTGCCGACTTCGCGGATGGCGCGGCGGGAGCGATAGTGGACGACGGTTGAGCAAATTGCGGCGCGATGGCGGCCATAGCGCCGGTAAATGTATTGGATCACCTCCTCGCGCCGCTCGTGCTCGAAATCAACGTCGATATCGGGCGGCTCGCCGCGGTTCTCGGAAATAAAGCGGGCGAAGAGAAGTTTCGTCTTCTCCGGATTCACCGAGGTGATGCCGAGGCAATAGCATACGGCGCTGTTCGCCGCCGAGCCGCGGCCCTGGCAGAGGATTTCCTTTTCCTGCCGGCGCGCGAAAGACACGACATCGTGGACGGTGAGGAAATAGCGCGCGTAGTCGAGCTTGGCGATGAGCGCGAGTTCGTCATGCAGCCGCTTCTCGACGTCAGGCGGAATTCCGTCCGGATATTTATCTTTGGGGTAGCGGTCTTGCGCGCCGGCCCAAGTGAGATCCGTAAGATGCTGCTGTGCGGTTTTGCCTTCCGGCACCGGCTCGTCGGGATATTCGTATTTCAGTTCGCCGAGCGAGAAGTTGCAGGCTTTCGCAATCTTGACGGTGCGGGCGATGGCCTCGGGAAAGCGGACGAACAGCCGCGCCATCTCCGCCGGCGGCTTGAGATGCCGCTCGGCGTTAACGGCAAGGCGTAGGCCCGCTTGGCGAAGAGTGCATTTCTCACGGACGCAGGTGAGCATGTCGGCGAGCGGCCGGCGTTCCGGCGCGTGATAGGAAACCTCGTTGACGGCAACGAGCGGCGCGTCCAGGCGCTCGCCGAGCTCGGCTAATAAGCCGAGCCGGCGCGGCTCGTCGCCGCGATGATAATGGATACCGGCGAGAAACGTGCGCCCCGGCGCCGCGCGGACCAAGGCCGAGAGTCGCTGGGCGAAGACGGATGACCGCTCATTCCCGCGCAAGCGGGAATCCAGCGCTGGGTCCCCGCTTTCGCGGGGACGAGCGGAATCCGAAAACACTGTCAGCGGCGGTATCGCAATGAGCATCTGGCCTTCGCTGGCGGCGAGAATTTCCTCGAAGGTCAGATGGCATTCGCCTTTCTTGGCTTTGAGGTTGCCCGCGGTGATAAGACGGCAGAGCCGGCCATAGGCGATGCGGTCGGTCGGGTAGGCGAGTACCTCGAAACCGTCGACCGTCACCAGGCGCGCGCCGACGAGGAGCTTTATTTTTCTGTTTTTGGCTTCGTCATAGGCGCGCACCACGCCGGCAAAAGAGTTGCGGTCGGCGATGCCGATGGCGAAGCAGCCAAGCTCATCGGCGGTCGCGACCATTTCCTGCGGATGCGACGCGCCGCGCAGGAAGGAAAAGTTTGTGGTCACCGCCAGTTCGGCATACGCAATCATCTATTTTCTCACGTGAAAAAACTCACGCAAACAGCTCATTCACGCAAACAAGCCTTGCACGAACCAGCGCGCGGACGTCGTCTCGCGCTCGTAGAGACCTTCGCGGTAAAGCCAAAAGCGGCGGCCGTCCGCGTCCTCGACGAGGTAGTAATCGCGCGTCGGCTCCGGCGCGCGATGTCCGTCGTGCTGGCGCCACCATTCGCTGGCGATGCGTTCCGGTCCCTCGGAGCCGGCGACCTCATAGGTCACGCCGCGCCAGCGGAAACGCCGGGGCGGACCGTCCGGAATGAGCGCCATGACCTCGGTCGGCTCGGCACGGGGCAGAAGGAGAAGCGGACGCGGTTTTTGCTCCGGCTCCGGCCATGGTGTGGGAGCCTCGGCGGTGATCGGCAGCAGCACTTCGGCGCGCTCGGGAAGGTGACTGGCGACCGGCGCGAACCGCCGCACGCTTTGCGGCCCGAGACGCTGACGCAGCGTATCGATCAAGACCGCGCAACGCTCCGTCCGGTCGGCATCGCTGGCATCTTCGGCTATCAGTTCATTCTGTCGTGCAGGGATGGATTCTGCGCGGGTGACCGCAAGCCCAACCGCCTCGAAGCCGAAGCCGGCATTCTCCGTCGCCGCCAGCGCCTCGAGCTTGAGATCGATCATTCGCACTACGTGGGCGACATCGCGCGTCGGCAAGGTCAATGCGATATCCACTGCCTCCACCGTGCCATCGACGCGATAAAGGGAAAGCCGCAACGCCCGCGCTCCCACATCGTCGCGTGTCAGCACATGCACGAGAGTGCGCATGAGGCGGCCCGCCAGTGCGACGATCGCCTCCTGGGTGATGATCGGCTCGAGCAGATAACGCAGCGTGTGATAGACCGGCGGCGCGACGACGGGGACGAGCGGCTCGTCGATGCGGCCGAGCGCCTGGTCGATCCGCCACAGCAGCTCGGCGGGAAAACGCGCGGCAAACGGTGCGCGCGGCTTGTCGAGAAGCGCGCCGACGGATTTAAAGCCGAGCCGGCGCAGCGTCCTGCAGGTTTCCGGCGAGAGCCGCAACGCTTCGACGGGAAGCGGCGCCAGCGCCGCAGCTTCCTGTCCCGACGGCAGGACAGGAGAGGGCGCGGGATGAAAGCGCGACAGCGCCCATGCAGCGCCGGGCGTATCGGCGACGGCCAGTCGTGCCGGCTGGCCGAATTTTTTTTCGAGCCGGAAAGAAAGATCGGCGAGCAGCCGCTCTTCGCCGCCGAAGAGATGCGCGGCGCCTTCGATGTCGAGGAAAAAACCGTCGGCGCCATTCGCCTCGCTCCACGGCGAGGCGGTCGGCGTGTAGCGCGTCGCCCATAGCGCCAGGCGACGCAGCGCGTCGTCATCGGCGGCGGCATCGACGGCGCGCACCTGTACGGGGCTCGCTTTCGCCCGCGCATCGGCCAGCGGCTCGCCGAGCATGAGGCCCGCGGCCTCCGCCGCCTCGTTCACGGCGGCGATGCGTGGGCCCCCTGTGGAAGTAATGACGAGCACGAACGGCTGGTCAGGCTCGACAGGCTTGCCTGACGGATTTTTCGCCTGTGCCGCGAGGATACGCAGGATCGGCCAGCGCGGCAGCCAGACTGAAACGATGCGCGACATGATCGTACTCCACCATCCATTCGCCCGCTCGTCCGTTGCGGCAGCGTTCAAGCATGAGCTGCCACCGCGACCGCGCGATCAGGCCGAAGCGATCGCGCGCGGCGGGAGCCGTGCCGACGCGCCAGCGCGTCGCCGCTGCGCTCGATTCCAGGATCTCCGCCGGCCGCAGCAGGAAGAGCGGCAGGCCTGCGTCGGTGGCGGCGAGATGCAGCCTTTGACTGGTTTTCAGATCGAGCTTGTCGATCACGCCGGCGACGGCAGCAGGCGCGCCCGAACGCAGCGCTTCCTCCATGGCCCAGAGGGTGTCTCTTCGATGCGTCGTCTCCACCAGAATCAGGCGGCCGGGATCGAGGCCGAGAGCGCTCAAGCCATGACCACGCGGACGGCCGTAATCGCGGAGCCCAAAGGTCGGCATGACCAAGAGGAGAGGGTGCTTCTGTGTCAGGCGGGCAAGCAGCGCTGCGATGAAGCCGAAGGCGGCGGGGGTGGCGCCTTCGTCGGGCACGATCTCATGCAGAGCGCCGCAGGCGAGGCCGCCCTGCGGCAGATAACGATCGATGGCGGAAAGGTCGAAGGGAATGGTTTTCGCGGCCCGAAATCCCTCCATCTTGGGTAATAAGCGGCGCAATTCCTCCGCTACGGCGGCCCGGTTACGCATCACGGAGAGGGCGGTCGGCTGGGTCATGATCGGTTCTGTCCCAAGGGGGACGGATACTAGAACAAAACAGGAACAATGCCAAGGGTTCCCTTCCGGTTTTTCAAAAGGGCCGCTGCGGCAGACGATGCCTTGCTGGGTCGGATGCGATGACGCATAGGTTCGTTCCCGGTCGCCTTGCGATCGAAAGCGGCTGCAAACGAGGAGCGACATGCCGGAAGTCGACAAGGAAGGGGAACGCTACTCAGCCGATCGGCCGCAGCAGACGCCGGGCTTCTATCTCAAGGGCTCCCATCAGCTCGATTGGGGGATGAAGAACCGCCTCGCCCGCGTCTTTGCTCCCGCGACCGGCCGCACCGTGATGCTGGCGATCGACCACGGCTACTTTCAGGGCCCGACCACCGGGCTCGAGCGTATCGACCTTTCCATCCTGCCGCTGCTTCCGTCCTGCGACGCGCTGTTCTGTACGCGCGGCATTTTGCGCTCGATCGTTCCGGCAGATTCGACCAAGCCAATGGTGCTGCGCGCGAGCGGCGGTCCCAGCATCCTGCGCGAGGAATTGTCCGACGAGCAGATCGCCATGGACATGGACGACGCGGTGCGATTGAACGCCGCCGGCGTCGGCATTCAAGTTTTTATCGGCGGCGAATTCGAGACGCGCTCCGTCCACAACATGACCAAGCTGGTCGACGCCGGTCTGCGCGTCGGTATTCCGGTCATGGGCATCACGGCGGTCGGCAAGAGCATGGTGCGCGACGCCAAATATTTTCGGCTGGCCTGCCGCATCATCGCCGAGCTCGGGGCGCAATACGTCAAGACTTATTACGTGGAGGAGGGGTTCGAGACCGTCACCGCCTCGTGCCCAGTGCCGATCGTGATGGCGGGCGGCAAAAAACTCGCCGAACTCGATGCGCTGACGATGGCTTACAATGCCGTGCTGCAAGGCGCGGCCGGCGTCGATATGGGCCGCAATATCTTTCAATCGGACGCACCGAAGGCGATGATCGCCGCCGTCAACGCCGTCGTCCACAAACACGCCAAGCCGAAAGAAGCCTACGAGCTGTTCAGCTCGCTCAGGGCACAAGCGGGCCGATAGCAAAATAGCGAATAGAACCGGATTGGCGCGTCGTTGCTATTTGCTATTCGCCACTCGCATTTGCTGCGGGGAGCGACGTCCTGACTAGCGCTTCCCGCCTACCCATACGTCCGCTGTGGCGCCGAGCCGATCAGAAACCAGGCGACGGAACCGGCCGCGACCGCCCCGCCGAGCGCGGCTAGAACCTGCAGGATCCAGGAGGCGCTGCCGACCTCGCTGCTCTGCGGCGACTGTGCTGTCGCAGCTTGTATGGAATCCGATTTCGGCGCCGGCGGGGTCACTTCGCTCATTGCCGGAGCGCTCGCGGCGGCGATGCTTGGCGGTGCCGCCTGAACCTGCGCATTGGCATCATTGGCGGCGAGGTCGATGTCGTTCGCATCGTTCGGTGAGGCGACCTGTACCGCGTGTCCTCCGACAACGAGCTCGCTCGGCGCCGTTTCGGCGGGCGCTGACCTAGCCTGCGGCGCGGGTTCCGCCGCCGCGACTTCGGCCGGCGGGGCGGACGGCGCCGCCGGCCAGACGCCGGCCGCGGGCGTTGCTTGTTCCCGTGCCTCTGCGATCTGCGCTGGCGCGTGCCGCTTTCGTTCGGCTACCCTAGTATGCCGGCTGACTTTCCTCCTGGACGCTATTCTGGTCTTGGACGATTTGGCGACGGGCTTGGCGGCCAATTTAGCCCGGGGCGCCGCCTTTGCTGCGCTCGGCTGGAGGAGTTGCAGCAACTGGATCGGCTTGCCGGGCGTGTCTGTAGCTGCGGTCTGCGCCGCGGCGTCGCCGGCCGACATGCCGGAAACAAGCAAGAAACCACAGAAAATCGCGCCCCCGGTGACGATGCGGATATTTGGCATTGCGTCCCTCCGTTACTGCACCAGACCGGGCGCATTCGGGACAGACCGAAGTGACCTCAAGGTGACGCAATTGCGGATTTTTTCGCGCAAAGCGCCGACCAAAAACGGCCTCGCTTAACCATGGCCGCCCTATGCGGTATCGTTTTGGAACTTTGCGGGGAAGCGGTGGCGCAAAAAGATGAGTATGATCGATGTGAAAGCCGATGGCGGCGTCGCGGTTGTCACCATCACGTATGGCAAGGCCAACGCGCTCGACATTGAGCTGTGCGAGGGGCTTGCAAAGTGCTTCAAAGACCTGCGAGCCTCCGACGCGCGTGCGGTGGTGATGACCGGCCAAGGCCGAATGTTTTCGGCCGGCGTTGACCTGGTGCAGGTGAGTTCGGGCGGGCCGGATTATGTGCGCAAGTTCCTCCCGACATTGCATCGGCTTTATGACGAGGTGTTCTTCCATCCGAAGCCGGTGGTGGCGGCGATCAATGGCCATGCCATCGCCGGCGGCTGCGTGCTCGCCTGCTGCGCCGACCGGCGCATCATGGCGCGTGGCGGCGGCCGCATCGGCGTGACCGAACTCCTGGTGGGCGTGCCGTTTCCCGCGCTCGCCTTCGAGATCGTGCGCTTCGCCGTCCCGCGACATCATCTGGCGGAGTTTACGTTCGGTGGCGCGACCTACGATACCAGCGCGGCCCTGGAGCGCGGCTGGGTCGATGAGGCGGTGGAAACTGACGCGCTGATGCTGCGTGCAATCGCGGCCGCGCAAGAACTCGCACGGTTGTCGCCGTCTGCCTTCGCCCAGACCAAGAAACAACTACGCCAAGAGGCCGCCGAGCGTGTGGAGCGAAGCGGCGCATTGACGGACCAGATCGTCACCGACATCTGGACCGGGGCGATCGGCGATATCCGCGATTACGTCGCGCGGACCCTGAAAAAAGCGTAGCAACTGCCGCAATCGTCATGCCCGCGACAAACGACGACAAACGCGGGCATGGCGAACGAGCGCGGATCATGCGGCCAAAGATTTGAGATACTTGTCGGCTTCTTCGGGTACCGCGAACCAGGGGAACAAATCCAACGGCTCGTTGAAGCAATTGGCGATGCGGCGGGCGAGAACAGGAATGCCCTGCGCGGCGCCCATGATGTTGAGCACATGCGGCGGCGGCGGTTGCAGCAACGCGTTGGTCCAGCCGGTCACGTACTGCGCATAATCCCAGTAGCGGTCGAATGTCGCCTGCATCCAGGCCTGGTCGAATGGCTTGTCGCCCTGCGCAAGGATCGAGTCGAGATAGATCTTCGCGCATTTCGACGCGTTGTTCGATCCCTGCCCGGTGATCGGGTCGTTGAGCACGACCACGTCGGCCATGCCGAACACGGCCTTCCCGGACGGCAACCGCGCTATCGGTTTGCGCACGGTCGGCGCGAAGCGCCCGCTAAGAATGCCATTCGCATCGGTGAGTTCGACATTCTTCGCGCGCTCGGCTTCCCAGGGCAAAAACGTATCGAGAATCCATTTCGACTTGGCCAGATGTTCAGCCGGCGAGGAAATTCCCTCCCAGCAATCCATCGGGCCGCCGGGAACGCCCTCGAGCACCATGATTTCGCAGGGGCCAGTGGTGGTCAGCGACGGAAAGACGAAATATTCGCCGACGCCGGGAATGAGATTGAACGCCACCGCCGAATGATGCGGCCGCGGCGTCAGTCCCTTGACGTAGGTGAGCGCGAGCGCGCGCTGCGGCGCGTCGAACTGGCTCTTTTGCGCGTCGCGTTCGAACAACCGGGCAACGTCGCCCTTGCCGGCTGCGACGATGACGAGGTCGGATTGCGCCGCATATTTTTCGAGGTCGGCGAGTCCGGCTGCCTTGTATTCGATCTGGCCGCCGCGTTTTTCGAATTCCTGCATCCAGCGTGGGAATTTGATGCGTTGGTCCACGGCTTGCGCGGGTTTGTCGAGCATGCCGTTCCAGTCGATCGCCTTGTTGCCCGAGCCATCGGGCGCGGGAACGGTAAAGCTGATCGAGTCGACCGTCGGGCATTCCTTGTCCCAGAAATTTAGCCCGAGGTCGCGTTCGTAGCTCAGCGCCTTGTCGAACATGCATTGGCTCGACATCACCTTGCCGGCGCGGATGTCATCGCCCTTACGATCTTGCACCAGGCGGACATCATAGCCGGCTGAAAGCAGGCCATTGCCCACCTGCAAGCCCGATTGGCCGCCGCCGACAATCGTGATCACTCGTTTTGCAGAACTCATCGCCCCCTCCTGTGGTGCAGCCAAGTCGTGCGGCTGCGTTCATAGTTTTTTGTGGAACATGAATTTTTCCGAAAGCCGGTATCCGCTTCTATTCCATTAGCAAAGGTATCGCGGGATCCGCGCGTTCGGGCCCCATGGCAGTGTAGCCGCCGTCGACGCGGATGTCGGTACCGGTGATAAAGCTTGCGTTGTCCGACAGAAGGAACGCCACGGCTTCCGCGACTTCGGCTGGATTGCCGGTACGGCCGAGCAGATGGAAAGGTTTGGCCACGCTGTCGGTTTTGGCGCGGTTGCCTTTGGTCAATTCGACCATGATGTTGCTCCAGGTCCACCCAGGCGACACGGCGTTGACGCGAATGCCGTCCGGAGCGAGGTCCATCGCCTGGTTGCGTGTCAATTGCAGGATCGCGGCCTTTGATACCGGATAGACCCAGCGGCCGGTCTGCGCGACGCGCGAGGAGATCGATCCGAAATTGACGATTGCCCCTTTGTTCTTTTTTAGATGCGGCCGCGCCGCCTGCATCAGCATAACCGAGCCGACGATATTGACATCGAAGGCTTTGAGCCAATCGGCGCGCGTCGTTTCGGCGCCGTTGTCAAGGTAGGTGCAGGCCACGTTGACGAGATAGTCGAGCCGGCCGGTCGCGTCGATTGTCGCTTTGACGAGCGCGGCGATGTCCGCATCGCTGGTGAGATCGCAGCGGACGAAGCGCGCCTTGCCGCCGAGCTTCTTGGCCGTCGCTTCCCCGTCCGGCACGTTGATATCAGCAATCACGACATTGCTGCCGTAGCCCACGAGCGTCTCGGCAACGGCCTGTCCGATAAGAGTAGAGCCACCCGCGATGATTGCCGTTTTGCCGTCTAACCCTCGCATGTCAGCCCCCACCCTTCCGTCTTGCGGACCAGCCAGTATCCTAAAAGACTATCAGAGGCGCGGTCCCTTTGGTGCAAAATTATCGCGCGAGTAAACGATGCAAATCCAAGTTATCACCCAAGCTCGGTGATGATCTCGGGGAAGCGGTGCAGCCGTTCGCTTGGACCGGCCGCTTCGATTAAATAATTGTCGCACACCCATGAGAGCACATGGCCGCGGATGTAGGTCGGGTGCACGACGATGTTCATGTCTTTCTCGATCGTCATCGGCTCGTCGTTACGGATAAGCGGCCGCTCGACCAGGTCGTAGCCCTGGCCGTGACAATGCAGGCGCTTCTCCTCCGGCCGGCCATTCTTCCGCATGAAGTCGTTGTAAGCCGCAAAAATATCTTTGCACGGCGCGCCGGGCTTGAGCAGGCCGAGATTAAACTTTCGCGCTTCGAGCGCGAACGCAAACTCGTCCTTGAGCTCGGCCGAGCCTTTGCCCACCACGCAGGTGCGGCCAAGCTCGGCATACATGCCGCCGGGACCGGAATCCTCCACCAGAAGCGCGATCACATCGCCGTCCTCGATGACCCGGTTCTGGAAGTGGCGCTGGCTGAACTGCGCCGGCTTATCGGGTGGCATCGAAGCGCACAGATAAATGCCGTTTTCGCTGCCGTGGCGCTGGCTGTAGCATTGCGCGATGGCGGCGATGTCGCGGTCGCGCATCCCAGGCTCGACGGCCGCAAAGGCCGCTCGCATGGCGCCGTCTTGCATCGCGGCGGTGCGCCGAATGAGATCGCGCTCCTCGGCGCTCTTGATCACCTTGATGCGGTCGACGAGGTCGGCCGCGTCGACGAAGCGCGAATTGGAGAAGCGGCCCTTTTGCAGATAGTCGACCAGCGCGAACGACATCTGCGAGGTGCCGACGAGGCCGATCGTGCCGCCGGCATAGGGCGCGAGCGCTATCGCGGCGAGCTTCGGATCGTAGCTCGCGGTGTAATGGCACGAGGCGAAGCTTGGCGTCGTGAGCCATTGCTTGACGCCGCGGCTCACGCCGTCGCCATTCTCGGCCGGATTGTTGACGCCGCCGAACGGACCCATGCTCACCAGCGTCATGAGATCGTCGCGGGGGAAGACGACGGTGAGAGGATAGCCGTTGGTCGCCGGCAAATCGGTGAAATATTTGACGTAGCCGCCCATGTGATCGTTGCTGTTCTGCATGAGCAGCACGTCGATCTTGTCACGCGCCATGGCGGTGCGCACCGCGGTCCAACGGCGCTCGAGCTCGGCCGTCGAAATTGGCGTTTGCAGGCGTTCCGAAAGCTGCTCCATGTGGTCTCTTTCTCCCGTCTCGCCGGCATGCGGCCGCCGCAAGCCGCAGTTGGGCCGATATAACTTCATGTGCTAAGCGAGGCCAAGCCGTCGCGCGGCGGCGGAACCTCGGCTAGACTAGCCGCGGATCGTCCCTCAACTCGCATTGCTAGGAGCACACAATGCCTATCGATTTATCGACCGTGAATTGGGTCTTTGTTGGTTTGATGGGTGTGTTGGCGTTCGTTGCCGCGTTGCTCGGAAGTCTTATCGCATTTAGGAACCGCTTCGTGGGTGCCATCATTGCGGGGGTGCTATTTGCAGCGGGCTTCGTAGCCTGGAATTACTATCCCCACAGCTTCGGGCTCCCGATTGTCAAGACAATCGGAATGGATGGCGGGACGGGCTAGTTGACGTTTGCGCCGACCCCGTTATGCGTATCGGCGATGCGTCGTTGAAATTTTGCCGGCGGAAACGGAGGGGTCATGAACAAGGTCCATGCGGACGCGCGCGCCGCGTTGGCCGGGTTGCTGAAGGACGGCATGACGATCATGGCCGGCGGGTTCGGCCTGTGCGGCATTCCGGAGACCCTGATTCTGGCGATCCGCGATTCCGGGACAAAAAACCTGACCGTGGTCTCCAACAATTGCGGGGTCGATGGCAAGGGTCTCGGCGTGCTGCTCGATACCCGGCAAATAAAGAAAATGGTCGCGTCCTACGTGGGTGAGAACAAGACCTTCGCCCAGCAATATCTGGCCAATGAGCTCGAAATCGAATTCAACCCGCAAGGCACGCTGGCCGAGCGCATCCGCGCCGGCGGCGCCGGCGTGCCGGCATTTTTCACCAAGACCGGAGCCGGCACGCTGATCGCCAAAGGCAAGGATGAGCGCGAGTTCGACGGCGAGCGCTACGTGATGGAGCGCGGTCTCGTTGCCGATCTTTCAATCGTGCACGCTTACATGGGCGATAGCGAGGGCAACCTGGTGTACCGCAAGACCGCGCGCAACTTTAATCCGGTCATGGCCACCGCCGGCAAAGTCACCGTCGCCGAGGTCGAGCACCTGGTGCAGCCCGGCGACATCAATCCCGACCATATCATTACGCCCGGCATCTACGTGCAGCGTATCATCCACGTGCCCAACGCGACCAAACACATCGAGCAACGCACCGTCCGCAAGCGCGCAATGGCCGACGCTCCGGCCGGAACAGGGGAGGAAGTCTGATGCCTTGGACCCGCGATCAGATGGCGGCGCGCGCCGCCAAGGAATTGCGTGACGGTTTCTACGTCAATCTCGGTATCGGCATTCCGACGCTGGTTTCGAATTTCATCCCGCCCGGGATGAGCGTCCAACTGCAATCCGAGAACGGCATGCTCGGCTTCGGTCCGTTCCCATACGAGGGCGAGGAGGATGCCGACCTCATCAACGCCGGCAAGCAAACGGTGACGGAGTTGCCGACCACGAGCTATTTCAGCTCCGCGGATTCGTTTGCGATGATCCGCGGCGGCCACATCGATATCGCCATCCTCGGCGCTATGCAGGTGGCTGAGAACGGCGATCTCGCCAACTGGATGATTCCGGGAAAAATGGTGAAGGGCATGGGCGGCGCCATGGACCTTGTCGGCGGCGTCAAGAAGGTGGTCGTCGTCATGGAGCACTCGGCCAAGAACGAGGCGAAGCTCCTGCACCAGTGCACCCTGCCGCTGACCGGCGCCGGCGTGGTCGATATGGTGATCACCGATCTCGGTGTGTTCGCCATCGACCGGAAGGGCGGCGGCATGACGCTGATCGAGCTTGCGCCGGACGTGACGCTCGACGACATCAAGGCCAAGACCGAGGCAAGCTACAAGGTCGCCAATACGCTCAAGCAGTGAGCCCGGCTCAACGGGCTTAAGAACAGGCGGCGTACGTGCGCTGACCTGTCGCCCTTTACGCCAGCGGCGAACGCGCCGACAATAGGTCCGTGGGGGAAGTCGCGTGCGTGAAGATCCGATCCTCGAAACCGAGGACCTGACCAAGGAATTCGCCGGTTTTATCGCCGTGCGCTCCGTGAACCTGCGCGTTAAGCGCGGCAGCATTCACGCCCTGATCGGACCGAACGGGGCCGGCAAGACGACGTGCTTCAACCTCCTCACCAAGTTTCTCGCACCGACGCGCGGACGCATCGTGTTCGACGGCCGCGACATCACCTCGCTCAAGCCCGCGGACGTCGCGCGGCTTGGGCTCGGGCGCTCATTCCAGATATCGGCGGTGTTTCCGCACCTGACCGTGCTGGAAAACGTGCGCATTGCGCTACAACGCCGCCGCGGCAATTCATTCGATTTCTGGCGCTCGAAACGCGCGTTGCGTGTTCTCGACGATCGCGCGAAGGCGATCATCGCCGATGTCGGGCTTTCGCCTCACGTTGATGCCCTGGCCGTCGAACTGCCCTATGGCCGCAAGCGCGCCCTCGAAATCGCGACGACACTGGCCCTAGAGCCCGAATTGCTGCTGCTCGACGAGCCGATGGCGGGCATGGGGCGCGAAGACATCGCTCGTATCAGCGCGCTGATCAAATCCGTCGCTGCCGAGCGCACGGTGCTGATGGTCGAGCACAATCTCAGCGTCGTCGCCGACCTTTGCGACCGTATCACGGTGCTGACCCGCGGCCAGGTGCTGGCCGAGGGCGATTACAAAACCGTATCCGCCGACCCGGCGGTGCGCGAAGCCTATCTCGGGACTGGACATGCCTGAGACCAGCGCGCTCCTCGCCGTGAAGGATCTGGAGGCTTGGTACGGCGAATCGCACATTCTGCATGGTGTTACTTTCGACGTGCGGCCGGGCGAAGTGGTGACGCTTCTTGGCCGCAACGGCGTCGGCAAGACGACGACGCTCAAGGCCGTCATGGGCATCATCGAAAACCGCACCGGCTCGGTGCTCTTCGAAGGCCGGGAGCTGATCCGCCGTCCTTCCGATGCCATCGCGCGCGCCGGCATCGCCTTCTGTCCGGAAGAGCGCGGCATCTTCTCCAGCCTTGATGTCAAGGAAAATCTGCTGCTGCCCCGGCAGGTGCGCCCCGGCGGTCTCGATCTCGATCGCATCTTCGAGCTTTTCCCCAACCTGCGCGAGCGGCTCTCGAGCCAGGGTACGAAACTCTCCGGCGGCGAACAGCAGATGCTGGCGATCGGCCGCATTCTACGCACCGGGGCGCGGCTGTTGCTGCTGGACGAGCCGACCGAGGGGCTTGCTCCCGTCATCATCCAGCAGATCGGACACACGATCGGGACGCTCAAAGCACAGGGCTTCACGATTTTGCTGGTCGAACAGAATTTCCGTTTCGCGGCCACAGTTGCCGATCGCTACTACGTCATGGAACACGGGCGCATCGTGGACCGTTTCTCTGCCGCTGAACTAAAGGCCAATACGGAAAAGCTGCACGAGTATCTCGGAGTTTGATATCAGGGACCGAGCAACTTGAATCGATCCAATTGCGGGTGTTGAGCCCGCACATAGGGAGGTTTGTCATGACACGTACCGCCAGATTAGCTATCGCGGTCGCCGCGCTGATGTGCACGGTCGCCGCCGCACGCGCCCAGGAAGACGATGTCGTTAAGATCGGCGTGATGACCGACATGTCGAGCCTCTATTCGGACATTGGTGGACCCGGCTCGGTGGCCGCCGCCAAATTGGCGGTCGAGGATTTCAATCCGGCCGCTCATGGCATGAAGGTCGAGGTCGTCAGCGGCGATCACCAGAATAAGCCGGATATCGGCGCCAGCCTCGCGCGGCAGTGGTACGACGTCGACCACGTCGACGTCATCGTCGACGTTCCGACGTCCAGCGTCGCGCTGGCGATAAGCGAGATCACGCGGGAAAAGAACAAAGTCTTCCTGGGCTCGGGCCCGGCGACCTCCGATCTCACCGGACCGAAATGTTCGCCGAACACCATCCAGTGGACCTACGACACCTGGATGCTCGCCAACAGTACCGGCAAGGCGGTGGTCAAAACCGGCGGCGACACCTGGTTCTTCTTGACCGCCGACTACGCGTTCGGTCAGGCGCTCGAGCGCGATACCACGAAAGTCGTTGTGGCCAACGGCGGCAAGGTTCTCGGCAGCGTGCGCCATCCGCTGCAAACCAGCGACTTCTCATCGTTCCTGTTGCAGGCGCAGGCTTCGAAGGCAAAGATCATTGGCCTCGCCAATGCCGGGGGCGATACTGTCAACGCGATCAAACAAGGCGCCGAGTTCGGGATCGCCGCCGGCGGACAGCACTTCGCCGGTCTGCTTGTGTTCATCAACGACATCGAGGCGCTTTCGCTTAAAACTGCCCAGGGTCTGGTGCTGACCGAGACCTGGTATTGGGACATGACCGATGCCAATCGCGCCTTCACCAAGCGCTGGCAGGCGTCGCGGCCCGGCAAATTTCCGAGCATGGTGCCGGCCGGCGTGTACTCCTCGGTCATCCATTATCTGAAGGCGGTCGCCGCGCTCAAAAGCGATACCGATGGCCGGGCCATAGTCGCCAAAATGAAAGAAATGCCGACCGACGATCCGCTCTTCGGCAAGGGTTCTATCCGTCAGGATGGACGTAAACTGCACGACGCGTATCTGTTCGAGGTGAAGAAGCCTGAGGAGTCGAAGTATCCGGGTGACGACTACAAGCTGCGCGCCACCATTCCAGCGGACGAGGCATTCCGGCCGCTCAAAGATGGCGGCTGTCCGCTGATCGGCGGATAAGTCGTCCCGAACGGGGCACGGGCGCTTGCGGGAGCGAGCGGCCGGTGGGGAGGGGCATGTTCGAGATTTTCGGCATTCCTTCGCAGGCATTGTTCGGGCAGTTGCTGCTCGGCCTGATCAACGGCTCGTTCTACGCGCTATTGAGTCTTGGGCTCGCCGTCATTTTCGGCATGCTCAACATCATCAACTTCACGCACGGCGCGCAGTACATGATGGGCGCGTTCGCCGCTTATCTGCTGCTGCAACATTTCGGCCTCGGCTATTGGGAATCCCTGGTGATCGCGCCGATCGTCGTCGGCGCGACGGGAGTCCTTATCGAGCGGCTGTTCCTCCAACATCTGCGCAAGCTCGATCCGCTCTATGGACTCCTGCTCACGTTCGGGCTGGGGCTCGTGATCGAGGGCCTGTTCCGTAACTATTATGGCTCTTCCGGACTGCCCTATCAGGTGCCGGAGGCGCTGCAGGGCGGCCGTAATCTCGGCTTCATGTTCCTGCCGAATTATCGCGCCTGGGTGATCGTGCTGTCGCTGGCAGTATGTCTTGCCACCTGGTTTGCCATTGAGCGCACGCGGCTCGGCTCGTACTTGCGCGCTGCCACGGAAAATCCGGTTCTGGTTCGCGCCTTCGGCATCAACGTGCCGCGTATGGTGACGCTGACCTATGGTTTCGGCGTCGGGCTCGCGGCGCTTGCCGGCGTGATGGCGGCGCCGATCTACAATGTCTCGCCGCAGATGGGCTCAGATCTGATCATCGTTGTGTTCGCCGTCGTGGTGATCGGCGGCATGGGCTCGATCATGGGCGCGATTCTCACCGGCTTCGCGCTGGGTATCATCGAGGGGCTGACCAAGGTCTTTTACCCGGAAGCGTCGAACACGGTGATCTTCGTCATCATGGCGATCGTGCTGCTCGTTCGCCCGGCCGGTCTCTTTGGACGGAGCGCATGATGGAGCGCGTCCTCGATCCGCCGGTTCTGGCGCGTCACAGGGAGACGAGCTCGAGCCTTACCGCGGCGTTCGTGGTGATGGTCGCCGTATTCGCCATCGGACCGTTCGTGCTCTATCCGGTCTTTCTCATGAAGGCGCTCTGCTTTGCGCTGTTCGCGTGCGCTTTCAATCTCCTGATCGGCTATGTCGGCCTGATTTCATTCGGCCATGCGATGTTCTTCGGTTGGGCGAGTTACGTTACCGCCTATGCGGCTAAGAGTTGGGGCTGGCCGCCGGAGCTGGCGATCGTCATCGGCACCTTGACCGCCGCAGTGCTCGGCATCGTCGCGGGCGGCCTCGCCATTCGCCGCCAGGGCATCTATTTCGCCATGATCACGCTGGCGCTGGCGCAGATGATGTATTTTTTTGCTTTGCAGGCGAAATTCACCGGCGGCGAGGACGGAATCCAGGGCGTGCCGCGTGGCCGCTTGTTTGGAATTTTCGACCTTTCCAATGAAATGACGATGTATGTCTTTATTCTCATAGTCTTCCTGGCCGGCTTTCTCCTCATCTACCGGATCATCAATTCGCCGTTCGGCGAGGTTCTCAAGGCGATACGCGAGAACGAGCAGCGCACCATCTCGCTCGGCTACAAGACGGAGCGCTATAAGCTCGTCGCTTTCGCGCTTTCGGCGGCGCTGGCGGGACTCGCCGGTTCGCTGAACTCGCTGGTCTTTCAGCTCGCTTCGCTCACCGATGTGCATTGGAGCATGTCGGGCGACGTGGTGCTGATGACACTGCTCGGCGGTCTCGGCACGGTGTTCGGGCCGGTGGTCGGGGCTTTCTTGGTCATCGCCATGCAGAACTATCTCGCGCCTTTCGGCCAATGGGTGCTGGTGATCCAGGGTGCGATCTTCGTCGTCTGCGTGCTGCTGTTCCGGCGCGGCATCGTCGGCGAGCTGGCGCAGGTCTTGCGCGTGCGCCTCTGATCTGCATTTTTCCACACACTTATCAACAGAATCAGTTTATCAGCACTGTTCGGTGCACAGGACGAATACGCAAATCCCCGGCATTTTCGTTGCCTGCCCGCGCGTTCCCGGTGTGAGTTTGAGCTCCTCGTGAGAGCTTTCAATTGGGTTTGTTTTCCCAAGTCAGTCAGTTTGTAGTCCCCACCGAGTTTTATGGTCCCGACGTGGATTGTGCTCCCAAGTGAGCGTGTGTTCGCGCGTGCACGCGTTGCCCATTGAACATTCCGATCCCGGCTAGACGGGCACTTCTGGTCTTCTCATGTCGGCACGGCAACCAGGTCCGTACGACAGTGTTGCGCGCAAATGGCACGCATTGGCGGAGCGTCGGCGGGCCCACGTCGTCGAGCTTCGCGACACCGGCCGGTGGCGGCACTACTACACGTGGGAGGAGCTCCTCGACGTTTTGCGCGAAGCGGCGAACAGCCGGGACGAATGGGCGAGGATCGCCGGCCTGGGTGGGGGCGAAGCGCCGGCTTAGGGTGCGTTCCGCGTCACATCCGTTCTTCCTAAATCAGCACCGCCAGCTTATGTGTTTGCTATGATGAGTGCTGTTTTCTCGCCGCTGCGGCTCGGCGATCTCAACCTCGCCAACCGCATTGTTGTCTCGCGCATGTGCCAGTACAGCGCCAATGACGGCGTTGCTTCCAAGTGGCACATGACGCATCTCGGCACGCTGGCGAAATCCGGCGCCGGATTGTCCGTTTTCGAATCAACGCATGTGAAGCGGTCCGGCCGCGTCACCCATGGATGCCTCGGACTATATTCCGACGCCTGGCTTGCAGGTGCGCCAGGCGATGGCCGGTTGAGGGGAAGGCGATGACCGACAGAATTAGCATGGAATTCGCCAACGGCGTCGCCGATGTTCGGTTGGCGCGCGCCGACAAGATGAATGCGCTCGACCCGGCCATGTTCGAAGCTCTAGTCGCGGCCTGCGACCGGCTCAGCACGGAACGAGGCCTTCGCGCTGTCGTCTTGTCCGGCGAAGGACGCGCGTTTTGCGCGGGCCTCGACATGGGCAGTTTCGCCGCGATGAAGCATGGCGGCATACGAAACATCGAAGCGCGGACCCACGGAATTTCCAACGCGTTTCAATATGCCGTGCTCGGTTGGCGCGAGCTCGCCGTACCGGTGATTGCCGCAGTGCATGGCGTTGCCTTCGGCGGCGGCTTTCAGCTCGCGCTTGGAGCCGACGTGCGCTATGTCGCAGAGGACACGCGCATGTCGATCATGGAGATAAAATGGGGTCTCGTCCCCGATATGGGTGGTACGATCCTGATGCGCCGTCTGGCGCGGGACGACGTGGTACGCGAACTCACCTATAGCGGCCGGATTTTTTCGGCTGCGGAAGCGCAAGCTTATGGCTTTGCAACGCGCCTATGCGCAGATCCGCGCGCCGAAGCGCTGGCTTTCGCGCGCCAGATTGCCGAAAGGAGTCCCGACGCCGTCAGGGCGGCCAAACGCCTCTTCAACACCGCTGCCGGAGACGATGTAGCTGCTTGCCTGCTCGCCGAATCGCGTGAACAAGCGCTTCTGATCGGTTCGGCCAATCAAACCGAGGCGGTTATGGCCAATCTCGAAAAACGGGCGCCGCAATTTGCCGACCCGGCAGGGTGAGGAAGCTTTCGCCGCCGAAAATGAGCAATCCAGTTCTCGTCGAAGCGCTACGCGGGGGCTTGGTGGAAAGCCGTCATCGCGGCGCGGCCGCCGTTGTCGACGCCGACGGCGCTATTGTGTTCACCATCGGTGATGTGACAAGGCCGGTGTTTCCACGTTCGGCGGTCAAGCCGTTGCAGGCCTTGCCGCTTGTGGAATCCGGCGCTGCCGACCGTGACGCCTTCGGGGATGAGGAGCTGGCGCTCGCCTGCGCCTCGCATAGCGGCGAGCCAGCGCATGTCGAAGGCGTCACTTGCATGTTGGCGAAGGCGGGGCTCGACGCATCGGCGCTGGCTTGCGGCACCCATTGGCCGAGTTCGCATGCGGCGGCGTTTGCGTTGGCGCGAACGGGCGCGCCGTCGGCGCTGCATAACAATTGCTCCGGCAAGCATGCCGGCTTTCTTTGTGTCGCCTGCGCGATGGGTATCGATCACGCCGGCTACTGGCGGCCGGAACATGCGGTGCAGCGCACAGTGCTTGCCGTGCTTGAAGATTTGACCGGCGCGGTTCTGCCGGAAGATTGCCGCGCGGTCGATGGCTGCTCGGTCCCGACCTGGGCGGTGCCGCTGCAAAACCTCGCGCGCGCGTTCGCCAAATTCGGCACCGGCCGCGGCCTAGGACCCGAGCGCGCCGCTGCGGCGGCGCGGCTGCGAGCGGCTTGCGCGCAGAAACCGTGGTATGTCGCCGGCACCGGCCGCTTCTGCACCGAGATCATGCGGCTCTTGGGTCCGCGAGTATTGGTGAAAACCGGCGCCGAGGGCGTTTATTGCGGCGCGCTGCCGCAGCAGGGGCTCGGCATCGCAATCAAATGCGACGATGGTGCCGGCCGCGCCGCCGAGGCGATCATGGCGGCGTTGATCGGGCGCTTTCTTCCGATGGAGGATCAGGAACGCGGGACACTTGCAGCGTTCGCCCGGCCGGCATTGCGTAACTGGAACGGTATTGAGGTCGGTGGATTGCGCGTGACGGAAGCGATTTGATCGCAATTGTCAGCGCACCTGATTGCCGCCGATCGACAATTGCGCGTAGTGGGCGGCGCCTTCTTTGGAAAGATCCCCAGTGACCGCCTTCTTCCATTCCATGCCGACGATCGCGCCGCTGCGGACGTCGGAGATGAGATTGTCGGCGATCACGGCGGCGCCGGCTCCTGGTGCCACGGAAACTGTGATGCCGAAATCGGCGCGGCGGATGACGTTCGACGTGATGGCGACGTCGCGCAGATAAGCACCCCATCCTGCCGCGATTCCGGCGTTTGGCACGTTTTCCACGACGTTGCCGGCGACGACCGTATCGGCTTCGATGCCGATGCCGATGCCGGCGCTGTCGTTCGGATCGGTGCCGGCGGGACGCCGGCCGACGAGGTTTCGGATGAGGTTGCCCTGCACGACCGCGAGCCGGCCGCCTTTGTCGAAATTTGTGACCGACACGCCGAGCGCGGCGCCGTCGACGATGTTGTTGGCAATCAGCGCGCCTTCAAAACCGAACTCGGCATAGAGCGCGACTTCACCAAGCCCGGTGCAGGTGTTGCCGACGATTTGCAGGTTGGATGCAGCGTTGCCGCGCACCGCGGAGAAAGCGGCGCTGCGGATGCGGTTGCCGCGCACAATGACATTGTCGGCGCGGAAGACGTTGATGGCGTTACCCCATTCGCCGGAGCCGCCGGCTTTGTTCGTGATATCTTCGATACGGTTGTCGACAATGAGCGTGCCGTCATCGCCGGGCGTGGAGCGCCAGACGAGAATGCCGCCGTTGCCGGCGCCACGAATGGTGTTGCCGGAAATCCGCAATCCGCGCGCATCGACCGACCAAATGGCGGCGTCGGCCGCGGCGGTGATGGTGGTCGCCGTTACCTCTCCCTCGATGGACGCGAGCGCAATGGCGTTGCGGCCGGCATTGACAATCTCGCAATTAGCGATGCGTAGCGAGCGGCCTTGGGTAAAATGCAAAAGCCCGCGCCGTTCCGGGAGCGGGACGTTGCCGCCGTCGAGCACGAGACCGCTGATGGCGACATGGTCGCTGCCGGTGGCGGACATCATCGAGGGGCCGCCCAACATGACGATGCGCGACGCTCCCGCGACGCCGGCGATGGCGGCGAAGGGCGGCAATTGCAGTGAGGCGGTGCGATAAAAGCCGGGCGGCAGCCGCAGCATCGCGCGAGCGGCGGCCGCTTGGTCGATGGCGCGCTGAAAGGCTTGTGTTTGATCTTCGGCGGCGTTTGGCCGGAGACCGAGCGCGGCGGCGTCGATCTCGGCTCGCGATCCGGCATCACGCGCCGGCATGGATCGCGCTTCGCTGGCGGCGCCCGCGGCCCCGGCGCCAGCCATGGCCGCGAACAGGCGGCGGCGATCGATGCTCATCGCGAAGTCTCCCGGCGAAGTGCGACAAGGCGCATCACGCACGCGCCATAAGACCATTTGGTCAGGCGCAGGCGACTATTCCACCGCGACGGTTAACGGCGGCTTGCAGCAATGAGCGCATGAGTAGCGCTTCGGCGGCGGCAACGAGCGGCGGAAACGACAGCGGGCGGCACCCGAGCCGCCGCGGCCGCGGATCGAGCCTAATCGGCGGGATATGAAGGAATTGAACCAGCGGCCGGCCGTCGCGCGCGCGCTCCAATGCGCGCCAATAGGCGTAGTTGCACAAATAACGCCCGGCATCGCGCGAGAGGCGTGCGGGGAAATCAATGGCGCGCACGGCGCCCAGCAGATTCGCGAACCGCGCAGCGCCGCGAAGCGCTGACGGTCCGCCGCGCACAATGACGCCGCGCTGGGGACGATATCCGCCTGCATCGGGGTACAACACCGAAAGGGCATTGCGCGCCCGGGTCTCGATGCAGAGCTGGCGCCTGCGAGCGGCGAGACCAATCATCAGAATGACGTCCGGCTTTTCGGCGAACAGCTTCGGCAGATCGCGATCGACGGCCGCGTAGGTCGTTGCAAAAACGTGTGTCGTGCACACGATGCCGGCCAGCGCCGGCCGCCGCCTGCGGGCGAGCGCCGTGACCAAAACTGCGCTCGGATTGAACCGCGCGCCGGGGAAGGGGCCGAAGCCGACGAGGAGGACGCGCACGTCACCGCCCGAGCATGTCGGCAATCTCCTCGACCGCCGCGTTGGCCGCGAGACGTTCCCGCCGCGACATCGGCTTCGATCCGTGGCAGCGCCGCCTTGAGCGTTCGATCGGACCGCAGCGGGGCGAAAAGGCGCTCCTCGAGCATTGCCCACATCCATTTTACCTGCTGCTCGCCACGGCGCGCGGCAAGCTCGCCCGATGCGGTGAGCTTTTCGCGATGATCTAGAACGTGCTCCCACAATGCCGCGATGCCATCGCCGGTCAGCGCCGAATAAGTAACGACCGGGGGCGACCAATTCGGCGAACGCGGCGTGAGGATATGCAGCGCGGCGCGATATTCGGCCGCAGCGGCCTTGGCGCGGACGAGATTGTCGCCGTCGGCTTTGTTGACGGCGATCATGTCGGCGAGCTCGACGATGCCTTTCTTCAGTCCTTGCAGCTCGTCGCCGGCCCCGGGCAGCATGAGTGCGAGGAAAAAGTCGGTCATGTCCGCGACAGCGATTTCCGACTGGCCGACCCCGACCGTCTCGACCAGCACCACGTCGTAACCCGCGGCCTCGCACAGGAGCATGGTCTCGCGTGTCTTCGCTGCCACGCCGCCGAGCGTGCCCGAAGTAGGCGAGGGCCGGATGAAGGCGTTGATGTCGTTGGCGAGGTGCGCCATGCGCGTCTTGTCGGCGAGGATCGATCCGCCGGTGCGCCGCGACGAAGGATCGACCGCAAGCACCGCGACCTTGCGGCCTTGCTTCGTCAGCACGGTGCCCAGCGCGTCGATGGTCGTCGACTTGCCGACTCCCGGCGCGCCGGTGATGCCGACGCGCACCGCCTTGCCGGTCGCCTCGAGCAGCGCCTGCGTAAGTGCGGCGGCAGTGCGGCGGTGATCGGCGCGCTTACTCTCGATCAGCGTGATGGCGCGCGAAAGCACGGTGCGGTTGCCGGCACGGATGTCGCGCGCGATCCGCCCGGCGTCGGGAGAGGGAGAAGACGAGGCCATAATGTCTCTTCGGCGAGCGGGCGCTTTGCGTCAAGCTTGTGCAGTCGTCATCGCTTCGTCGCTCCGCTCCTCGAAATGACGGCGCTCGCATTTACATTTTGCTAGCTTCGTCCGATCCCGACTCGGATTCTTCTCCGAATGACCGCGATGTCGCCGAATTGCAGCCGCATCGCGCGGCTGTCATCCCCGCGTTCCCCAACGGGGCACGGGCGCAAGTCGCCTGTCCGTCCTCAACAAGGAGACACCGATGAACTGGGACCAGATTCAGGGTGATTGGATACAATTCAAGGCCAACGTGCGGAGCAACTGGGTCAAGCTCACCGACGAAGATCTCACCCGCGTCGGCGGCCGCCGGGAGGAATTGGTAAAGCGCCTGCAAGCGCGTTACGGCTTCGCCAAGGGCGAAGCCGAGCGTGAGATCGACGCTTGGACCAAGACACAGCGGCACGCAGCCTGAAAACGCGCGACCGGTCCAAGCTTCACCCGGGCCGGTCGCGGTTGCGCTGCGCTGCGCTTTGCAGTCGCCGTGGCAATCCCTAGGGTAGTATTGCAAAGGCCCGCGCGGGAAATCCGAGACCATCGCGTACCTTTGGCCAGCTCACCACGATGAGGGCGCCGGTCGAAGGGACCTTGTCGAGGTTGGCCATGACTTCGATCTGATAGTGGCCGTGCTGCAGGATGTATGTCTCGGAATCCATCTTGTCGGTCGTATCGGTGTCCATGCTTTCGTGGCCCGTCGCCGTCACGCCACGTCGCTCGTAAAGGAATTTTATTGTTTCGAAAGCCCAGGCGGGAAAGGGGCTGCGCTTGAAGCGCTCGGGATTTGAATCCCAGTCCTTGTACAAGTCGGTGCGCAAGGCAACAAAGGCGCCCTTCGGCACGCGCCCGTGCCGCGATTCCCAGGCCTTGAGGTCGTCGACCGAAAAAGCATGGTTCGGATCCTTGGCAAGGTAAGGCGTGTCGTCGAGCACGACCAGCGGTAAAATCATTTCTTTGAGCGGAATCCGGTCCATGGTGATTCCGTTCTCGGCAAAATGCGCCGGCGGATCGACATGCGTGCCGTATTGCCCAACCATTTCGTAAAACGTCGTGCGGAAGCCGTCCTTGGCGATGGTGTACGGCTCATGCGTTTTCGGGTCAGCGGCGGGCGAGAATTTCGCTTGGCCGAAGCCGGACCATACTGGGGTCGCGGGCCCAAAACTGTGGGTGAGATCGACAAACTCTTTGGACGCAATGGAGCGGTAGGCGCGCACGAGGTCCGATTGGGCTTGCACTGGCGAAACGATCAGGGCGAGGGCGCACAGTGCTCCCAATGGCCGGAGCGCGGCGCCAGAACGGTTCTGACAGGTCATGGATCATCTCCTGCGTACGGCATTGCTCGCCTGCCGCCGCGAGCGTTGCTACTCGATGCAGGCGTTCAGCGCCAAAGCTCGCGGCTGGCCAAAGCCGCGCCCTGAGCGAGGGCTTCGAGCTTTGCCCATGCGACCATCGGATGGACGCGGCCACCGAGGCCGCAATCGGTCGCAGCAATGACGCGCTCCCGGCCGACGCTTTTGGTGAAGCGCAGGATGCGCTGGGCGACCAGTTCTGGGTGTTCCACAACGTTGGTGGCGTGGCTGACAACGCCGGGCAAAATGATCTTGCCGTCGGGGAGCTTGACGTCCTCCCACACCGTCCATTCGTGCTCGTGGCGCACGTTGCCGGCCTCGAACGAGTACGCTTGGCATTTGACTGCCAACATCACGTCGACGATATCGCGCATCGGGATGTCGGTCGTATGCGGGCCGTGCCAGCTGCCCCAGCACAAATGAAACCGGATGCGATCTTCCGGCAATCCCCTGATGGCGTGATTGAGCGCTTCGATCCGCACCATGGAGAATTTTTTGTAACCCTCGACCGACGGCTCGGGATTGATCATGTCCCAATTCTCGGCAATCGCGGGATCGTCAAGCTGCAGGATCAATCCGGCATCGATGATGGTCTTGTATTCCTCGCGCATGGCCTCGCCGACGGCGTACATGAACTCTTCGTCGCTCTTGTAATACGTGTTGGCAAATCGCGCGGCGCTCGCCGGAGCGACCGAGGTCATAAAGCCCTCTTCGACGCCGCTGGCTTTGAGCGCGGCCTTGAAATGGGCGATGTCTGCTTTGATCGCTTCCTGTCCCTTGTAGACGACCGGGCCGGTGCATATCGGCCACTTCGCCATCGGCGGACCGGTCGTCACTTCGTCCTTATAGACCTGCAAAAACTTGGTTCGGTCGCGCCGATCGGCAAAGCTGGTGAGCACGACCTCGCCGGGCTTGGCCCGTTTCGGCGGTCCTTCGTAAAGACCGGGTCCTGACAGGTCGAGCCCGCCGAGCCGATTGAAGCAGTAGCTCCACCACGCCCGGTAGTTCACCTTGTGGCCCATGGACTTGCCGAACTCGCCGTCGCCCGGGATGTCGATGCCGATCTCTTTCTGGCGGCGCACGACGTTCACCACGGCCGCTTGAAGCGTATCCTGGAAGGCGCGCTCGTCGGTCGTTTCCCCGGCTTCGCGGGCGCTATTGGCTTTGATCAGATCGTCGGGACGGGGAAGGCTTCCGGCCTGACTGGTCAGAATATGGTCGCGGCTCATTCTCATGGGGTTTATCGGACGACCGAAGACGGATGACAGAGGACGGAAACTTCCGTCCTCTTCATCTGTCGTCTGTCGTCGGTCCTCTTTCTGCTGTCGTCAGATTGCGTGGAACGGCTGCTCTTTCACCGACGCGACCAAGCCGTGGAAAACCTCGTTGACCGGGCCCCAGCTTGGCAGCTTCTTCATGTTGTTGAGCCAGCGCTCCACATTGGGATAGGCCGAAAAGTCACAGCGGATGACTTCGCCGAGCGTCACCAGGGCCGCGCCGAAATAATCGGCGATCGTGATCTGGTTGCCGCACAGGTACTGGTTTTTCGGTCCGATCCAGTGGTCGTTGAGGACCTTCAGCCACTTCCGCGCATTCTGCTGGCCGATTTCGATCGTGGCCGCCTGTGCCTCGTCGCTGCGCCGCTTTTGATTTGGGAACAACTGCGGATAGGCGAGATTGTAGGCCCAGTCGCGATAGAAATTGGTGTTGAGCCAATCCATCATTTCGTTGACCTTGGCGCGCTGCTTCAAATCCTTCGGATAAGCAGGCGAGCCGATCTTGTCGGCGAGGTATTTGAGGATCGCCGAGCTTTCGGTCAGCCGAAGATCGCCGTCGTCGATCATCGGCACGAGGTTATTCGGGTTCAGCGCCGTATAGGGCGCCCCGTAGTGTTCGCCGGTGAACAGGTCGACCGTCACCTCTTCGACCGGAATTTTGTTCTCGGCGATGAAGAGCCGGACCGGGCGGCTCGTCATCGATACCGGATGCATGTAGAGCTTCATGGCAATTTCCTCCGAAAAAAAGTGTTGTCCGCAAGGCTTATAGAGCATCTTTGCGGCCGGTAAAATGCAGACTTCTGCCCACTAAAAATATATGAAAATGTCGTGATGGGCAGGGGCAGGCCCATCGCAGCGGGGGCGCCGCGCGATCTGTGATCGCGCCACGGCACAGTTCATCGCGGCTTTGCTTTAGCCACCATTTCGGCGATGAAGCGCGGCAGCGCGAAAGCGGCGACATGGACCTCTGGTGTCCAATATCGGGTCGCAAAGCCGCCGGCTCGGCGGTAGCGTGCGGCTAGCGTCTTTGCCGAAGTGTGGCGCGACCCCTTGTCGTCGGTAGCCCAGCCCATCGCCATGTGACCGCCGATATACGTTGGGATCGCGGCGACGTAACAGGTGCCGTCCGCAAACAGCCGCCGGAATTTGGCGACGCTCGAGACGAGCTCGCGCGGCTGGAAGATCGGCACGCCGTTCTGCGTCACTAGGATGCCGCCCTTGTTCATGCAGCGCTTGCAGGCCGCATAGAACTTTTGGCTGAACAGGACCTTTCCCGGTCCCTGCGGGTCGGTGGAGTCGACGATGATGACGTCGAAGCGCCGCTCGGTGCCGGCGACGTATTTCATGCCGTCGCCGATCACATTTTCGAAGCGCTTGTCCGCGAACACCGGCTTGGTGAATTCCGGGAAATGTTTCTTGGAGAATCTAACGACCGCAGGGTCAATTTCCACCTGGGTGAGGCGCTTCACCGTTTTGTGCTTGAGTACCTCCTCGGCGATGCCGCAATCGCCGCCGCCGATGATCAATATCTCGCGCGCGCTGCCGTGAGCGAATAACGGAACATGCGACATCATCTCCTGGTAGATGAATTCGTCGCGCTTGGTGATCTGAACGGCGCCATCGAGCATCAGCATCTTGCCGAAGAACGGCTGCTCGAACAGCACAAGATGCTGGTGCCCGGTGTGCGCTTCGTAGAGCACCTGATCGACCTGGTAACTCATGCGAAAGCCGAGGTCGTCAAACAGCGTCTCGGCGATCCAGCGCTTGTCGGCCATGACGTCCCTCGGATTTCAGTAAGAGAAAGAAAAACGGCCGGGACATAAGGCCCGGCCGTTCAAACCGGTCAAGCATCTGCCGGCTCAGGCGCCGTGCCCGCGCAAGATTTCGTTCACGCCAACACGCTTTGCGGCAAATGCCTCGCGCAGCACCGGGATGCATGCGTCGGGATCGGCGGAGCCGCACATGAACACGTCGAGGGCGGCGAACCCGGCGTCCGGCCACGTATGGATGGAGATGTGGCTCTCGGCCAGCACCGCCACGCCGGAGACGCCGTTCGGCTGAAAGTGGTGAAGGTGGATATGCAGCAGCGTTGCGCGCGCGGCGTCGACGCAGCGGCGTAAAGTGGCTTCGATGTATTCGATGTCGTCGAGGCGCTGCGCGCCATGAAGATCGACGATCAGATGCACGCCGGCACAGCGCACGCCCTTGCGAACCGCGAAATGATCTTGACGATCGTCCCTCGGCGCCGGAGCGGCTACTTTGAGTTTGGTCTTCTTGTCTTCCTTTCGGGCGGTACCTGGGATCCCCAAGCCCTTCCCCGATCGCAAGAGGGCGTTCTGGCTCATGCCGTCCTCCCCAACCAGAGATAAGAACCCGAGATGCCGGCGAGCCGGCGCCACGGAAAGTGAAAGCCGCCCGATCGCGTCCGCACGGAGCGATCAACAGCGGCAAAGTCCCCAAATAAATGCAAACCCTTTAGAGTCAAGCAAATTCTCAAGAAAAATCCGTAAACACGCGTTTGCTCGATCGTCTTCCCGGCACGGTGCAACGCCGAGACAACGCTACGGCTCCCTGCGTTTCAGGTGATGAGCAAAAGTCGGGATGAGCGGTGGCGCGCAAGCATTCGCGTCACACTTTCGCCCCCGAATGCTTTATCATTCCATTTGAGCATTCGCGTCTTGGTGGCACCGGGTGAGTGCGGCCATGACTTAGCCGGCGCAATTGCGACGGGCGAGAGGGAAGGGAGAACTGATATGATGCGGACGCTGGGAGCTGGGGTATTTTTGGCGCTTTCGGTATTGCTGCCGGCGCAGCAGGCTTCGGCGCAAGATCCGCTTGCCGGCGCGATCGTCGGCGGCGCGCTGGGCGGCATCATCGGCGGTGCGATCGGCCGCGGCGGCGGTGCGATAGCGGGCGCTGCGATCGGCGCCACGACCGGCGCTGTCATCGCATCGGAAGCTCGGCCGCGGCCTGGTGGTTACTTTTGGTGGCGAGGCGGTTGCTATTACCGCTATCCGAACGGCGCCTGGTCGCCGCTTCTTTCACCGGATTATTGCGGCTACTGAGATCGGGTCCGTCGCGGATCGACCGAAGACCTCGATTGGCTTAGCCGTTGACGGCGACCGCCGGCGGGGCCATCGGCTGCACGGGTTTTTTCACCCGCGTACGGAAGAAGCCGAGCACGCGCCGGGCTGTGTCTGGCTGCAACCGGTTGAAGCTCGCCAGTGCCTGGTCGAGATCTTTTGCCGACATTCCGCGATCGGCCGCGCGCAGCAGCAAGATGGCTTTGGTTGTCGTTGCCGATAGACCGGCGACCTTGGCGAGAATGAGCACGATCTCGGCGCCCGGATCGAGCAGCGCACGCTCGACGACGTCGATCGGCGTATCGCACAGAAGCGACAGCGCGATCGCGGTCTCCTCGAACTTGCGATCGCGGGCGTATTGATAGATTTCGGTTTCGCCGATGCGGCGGATGCGGTTCTGCCGCTCGACCGCCGTCTGCGCCGCGGCAAAGTCCGGCGAAGAGTTGCGGACATCGTCGCGAATGCCGCCGACGACCTCGGCCACCACGCTCTCGATTGCGGTGCTTGCCTGCGGGTTTTCGGCCGCAAGGCGCGCGCGCACCGCGCTCGAAGCCTTTTCCAGCAACACGAGGAAATGCGGACGCGGGATGTCGGTGCGCATGCCGACGATGGTCGCGAGATCGTCGTCGCCGGCGGAGCGCTTGACCAGCAGGCGAAAGCCGGCATCGGAAAAACGCGCACCGGCATTCTTGACTACCGAATGAACGACCTCCCGGTCGCCACGCTCGACCAGCACGTCGGTCACGGCTTCGCTCAGCGATCGGCGCTGCGATATGGCGAACAGGTGCCCTTGGCTCTTGGTGTTAGCGTTGGCGAGAAGTGCCGGGTCTTCGAGCCGATTGGACTGTTTGAGGACCGGCTGCGCGACATCGATATCGTCGTCGAACGCGAGCATGTGAATCACGCTCGACGGCGCGTTCGCAATCGGCGCCAAGCGGTGCGCGAGCTTGGCGCGCGCCTTGGCCTCGATCGTGCTCACCAGCCGCACCATGACGTCGTCGAATACCCCGATCTGCTCTTCGGTATAGCGCGCCGCGCCGCCGACGAAGAGGTCGGTGATGCGCGTGAGCATCTCGACGCGGCGCGAGTTGGTGCCGGAGGTCAGAGCGGCCTCGAGCTCGTCGATGAGAGGAAGAGTACGCGTCATGCTATGGGCGCCGCCCCATTGAAACTTCGATAACAATGCCGTGAGAACAGTGAAGAAAGACTTGCGGCGGGCGGCCCGCGGGGTGCCGACGCGGCTTAAAATATTATGAATCTGTTCAGGCCGAGCGTGGGCCGGCGTTGCTGCCGACTATTCCCATTCGGTTTTGCACTTCGGCTGCAATGCCGTATTCGCGAACGATCAACTGATGGTCACGGAGACCGCAGACCTCGCGCTGAATGATAAAGCACCACAGCGCGTAGCTCGCGTCCTGCACCAACCGCTCCCGAACCGGGCTCGCGGACGAACCGGACGCCGCGGGTTTTTCGCCGTGCTCCGCTTGCGCGCGGTCAAAGCCGGATAGTGCGGCGAGCGCGGCTTCGAGCGCGCGGCCGAGCCGCCCGAGCGCCGCCGCCTGTTCCTGGACGATTTCATAATCGAGCGCGCTTTCGCCAGGCGCGGCTGAATGCGATCGGGGAGGGCGCAGGGTCATGCGGGCAAGGTGGGAAGCGTTTGCGTGTGCGCGACGCCTATTATTCGCGCGAACGCTCCCACGTCGTGAGCGTGATGCCGGCGGCTGCGTCGATATCGCGCGGCGGCCTGGGCCGGAGACCGTGGCGAGCGAGCACGGTTTCCGGCGTCGCATCGGGGCCGACTTCCGGGAACACCGGGCGCCCGCCCGGAATGTTGGCACGGGCGGCGCGCGTGAGATGAAATGCGTCGTAGAGCGGCAAAAACAGGCCGAACACATCGGTGCCGCCGATGATCGCAATCGTGCCGTCGCCAGTGCCGAGCGCGGCGATGGCTTCGGCAATCGTCGCGCCGGCGGGGTTCCACAAGAGCGCGTTCGGATGCGATGCATCCGGCGCGACGGAAGCGATGTTGCGCGTCAGCATGATGCGCTTGCGGTGCGCAGCGCGGGGGCCGCCCTCATGCGAATGGCGCCCATGCACGACTGCGGCCGCTTGGTCCATCTCCGTTTGCAGGAATCTCTGGTCGGCTTCGTTGCGGATTGTCTGCGGCATCGCGCCGTTCGCGTCGGCGATCATGCCGTCGGCTGATACGATTGCGTAACCCTCGATGCGGTGCCGCCCGATCATCGGCAAACGATAGCGGGGCTTGCACACGGAGTCATTGCAGATGGGGTCATGTTCGCCTCACCGTGTCGGTGGTGTTCGGCGTCGCGACACTCGCGCTCATCCCGCTGGTGCAGGAGGCGCGGCGGCCGGGACAGTCGAATTTCGAGGTCGAAGCGCAGTTTTCGCTGCTCGGTCGGCGCAGCTCGCGGCCGAATAACGGCTCCAAGCGCCGTTGACCCCGGCGATCCTCTTGGGAACTTAGCGCGGGCGGTTTGCATTATTGGGGCCGAACGCCTATTTCAAACGAAAGTTTGAAAAAGGCCCGGCGATGACGCGACCCTCCGAGATAACCCGTGAGCGCATCCTCAAGGCGGCGGAGCGCCTATTCGCCGAGCGCGGCTATGACGCGACGAGCGTCCGCGCCATCGTCGCCAAGGCGCGCGTCAACCAGGCCGCCATCAACTACCATTTCGCCGGCAAGGACGGACTGTACCGCGAAGTGCTGCGCGCGGCCCTTCGTGCGCTCACCGAGCACCAGCTTACCCACGCCGAAGAGACCAGGGTGATGTCGCGCGAGAAGGCGCTCGCCGAGTTCGTTCGCGATCAGTTGCGACCGCTTTTGGCGCGGGACGAGATCAGCCGGCATCTTCGCATTTTCAACTGGGAAGCGGTGCGGCCGACGGCGGTATTTCGCAAGCTCGTGAGCGAGGAGGCGGCCCCGTTCATGGGGTTGGCGATCGACCTCGTGCGCCGCTTTTTGCCGGAGGCGGACCAACGCACGCTCATGGTCGCTGCCGTCTGGCTGATCGGCCAATGCAGCATATTCGTCCGTAACCGCGAGCAGCTTGCTAATCCCCCGACTTCGCTGGCGCTCGACGAAGCCGCGGTCGAACGGCTCGCAGGGCTGGTCAGCAACTGGGCGGTCGCCGGGCTCGCGCACGTGGCCTGATGCCGGTTTCTTCGCAGGAAATCCCCGGGGTTGCCACAAAAACTCCTTGTTCCCGGCCATCGGTTGCCTAACAGCTGTTTGAAATTCAATCGACCGTTTGAAAAATTCGGGCGGAGGAGAAACAGGGTCATGCAATTCGATATGCCGATGGCGCGGCGTTTCCTTTCCAAGCTGGTCCACGACGTGGTGCCGGCGGCACTGGCTAGTCTGCTCGGCGGTTTCCTGCTGACGCACTCGAGTATGATTGGCGATTTCCTCCTCACACACTATGGCTTGGGCCGCGCACCCGAAGCGGTCGCTGTCCGGGCGGCCCCGGCTTCGGCCGAGATGATGGGGCTGTTGCGCGACGAGCACACCCTGATGGTGAATTTTCTCAAAGAAAAAATGGCCAGCGAGAAGAAGCAGCTCGCTGCCGCCAAAGAGGCCGCACCGGCCGCAGCCGAAGTCGCCAACGCTGAGCCGGCAATGACGGGAGAGGCTCCACGACAGGCAGTTGCGCTGGCTGCGTCCAAGCCGGCCGTGCCGCGCACCAAGCCGCCCGTGGTGGGCGCATCGCTTCCGCCGTTGGTCGTCGTCGCTCAGGCGCCGCAGAATGAAACCTCCAAGCCCGAAGCAACCCGCGATCCGGATTCGCTTTTCGCCAAGACGATCGGCATCAAAGACCACGTCATCGCTGTGACGCAACGCGCCGTTTCGGTGATCGGCGGCATCCCGTCCTGGATCGGCTCGATTGGCGACCATATCGGCGGGGAAGACGCGAGCCCGCGTCCTCCGGCTAACCTGGTCAGCTCTTCTTAGGGCTGCGCCGGCCGGACGCCGGCGGACACGATCGTTGCCGGGCTGCATTGAAAGCTGCGTGACCTGGTCCGGATAGGCCGATGCGCCTTGCCAGCAGGCGGCAGCATCCGTTTTTCCCCGTCTCGCGGGCGTATTGGATGTTCGCTAACCATTTCACTCCGAAACAGGAACCGGCCCCGCGGTCGATGCGTTTCAACGTTCGGCGGCGGCTCTGGCAATGGGCGCGGGCAGCGGTCGGCTCGCCTCGGAGGTCCTGATGCGTCACGCCCGCAATTTCAATCCGGAATGGGGCTATCTTGCCCCGGCACCGAGCTTCATGCGCACGGCGCGCATCGTCGTCGTCGCGGCCGCGGTCGGCGCGAGTGCGGGCGCTGCTGTTGTTTTTTCCTTGGTCGATCGGCCAACCGCCGAGGAATCGGTCGCGGCGCGCACGTTGGCGCGGCCCGTTGCTTCCGCCCCGGCCGCCGTGACGATGCCTGCGGCCGCGCAGGTGCAAGCGGAAGAGCAGGGGCGGTCGCCGACGCAATTGCACCCGACCGCACAGAGCACCGTGTTGCGTCAGTCCGCAGCGAACGCCGGGGCGACGAGTCCTGCGGCAAGCGACTCGAGCGCCAGTTCGACCACGCAGCGACCGGCGAGCAGTGCAGCGCTCGCTGAGTATCCCGCGGCAACCGATGCTCCGCCCGCAGCGGCCAGCGACGCACCGGCGAATGTCGCAAGCAATTCGACCCCAACGCAAAAGAAAGCGCCCAAGAAGCACCGCTACGTCTGGCGGAACGAACAGGGCTACGGCAGGGGCCCTGTGGCCCTTCTTCCTTCATACGGTGACCGCGGCATGAGCATGTATGCGCCGCGCGACGAATATTATCGTTGAAAGAACGGCCAGGCCAAAGCGCTCGAAGCGCTGCTCAAGCTGGCCTACTTTTCCGAAGCTGGCTTACTGGCAGACGCGTTGCGCGATAGCGGAGTCTAACGCAGCCTGTGCCGCCAAATGGTCGGGCAGGCCAACCGCGATCTTAGTCCATCCAGTACCCCACGGCGTGTCGGCACTGTCCCACCAGATCCGGCAATAGCCATCGTCGAATTGGACCAGGGCATAGTCTGCGCGCGCGGGCGTCGAGGCTGCCAAAGCCACCGCAAGCAAGCCTACTGCAAATGCCAATTGCTTCATGGTGAGCTCCCTTGACGTGCAAAACCCGGAAAACCACCCAATGGTTTCGTGCCGATCTGCAAGCGAGCTCAAAGCTGCGCGCATCAAATGTGCACGCGCGGCGCCGTTAACCAAAGATTGCGCGCCATCGCCGTTCTCGGCGACACGCGCAAAAAGAAACCGCCCGCCTAAGAGGGGCGGGCGGCAGAAGAAAAGTCGGGCGAAGTTTTCACTTCCACCACTGATGGCACCAGTGATGCTTCATCGCATAAGCACCCTTACCCTGAGCCGCTTCCCATGATGGGACGCTGACCCAGAGATATTTCCAGCCCGGTCCCGCCGGAGCGGCCTTGTGGTCGGCCCATGCCCGGCAGCTCTTGTCCGGGAACTTCACTACCGCGAAATCCGCGCGCGCCGGAATGGCAACCGCAAGGCCGATCGCCAACACGCCCATTGCAATAGCCAATCGCTTCATTTGTACCCCCCAATTCACAACCTTCCGCCGCCCGCCGGGTGGCAGGCGGCTTCAGAAGGTCTAGCCGTATCTGACGGCGTAGTCCGCGCTTACCACCAATGATGGCAGCGATGCCAAGCGACTGCCTTATGCAACTTGTGCTCGGCAATCGCCCGAGTCGGCAAGCGGTAGTACCAATGGTGGTGGTGATGCCACCAGAGAAACTTCCCGTCCGGAGGCACGGCTACGGTATTGTCCCACACTCGGCAGTAGCCGCTGCTTGCGAACTTCACCACGGCGAAATCGGCGCGCGCCGGTGTTGCGGCGGCGAAGCCGAGCGCCAACACGCCAACTGCGAAAGCAAGTCGCTTCATTTGTACCCCCCGTTAGCAACCTTCCGCCGTCCGCCGGAGTGGCAGGCGGCTCCAGAAGGTGTAGTTACCTACCTGAATTCTTTGCACCAGCGGTGCCTGATGGCGTAGTGCTTTTTGGTCATCGCAAAGTCCCAGCTCCGCAGACCTTTCCAGTGATATTTCCAGCCGGGCTGCGTTGGCATTGCGCCGCTGTTTTGCCAGACCCGGCAATAGCCGTCCTTGAACATGACAACGGCATAGTCGGCGCGCGCCGCCGTCGAGGCGGAGACACCCAGCGCCAACATGCCGATGGCAACAGCCCACCGCTTCATCGTCCAGCTCCCTTGTACCGACCCACCTAGTTCCGATAAACGGAACCGTAACTTGAGGCAAGCCCGTACCGGCCATGACGCGCAATTTGTGCTGACTGCTGCGGGCAAACAACACCGAGGACGCCGTGCCGGAAATCATCGTCTATCTCCTGGAAGGCCGCACGATCGAGGCCAAGCGGAGCCTCGTCAAAGACCTCACCGATGCCGTGGTGAAGAACATCGGCGCGCCGCCCGAAGCGGTGACGGTTTCACTCGTCGAGACGGCGAAGACGGATAAGGGCAAGGGCGGTGTCCTGTTCAGCGACATGCCGGCGCGTAAGTGATCGTTCTATCGACATCTTTCCGCGTGGGGGAACCCCATTAACAGGGTTGTGGATTGATCGTGAGTGCAATGCACAATTTCCTTGCTGCAATGCGGTAGAAGGTCGATAATCGGCTCCGGCAGAAGGATAAAAACGCAGGTGCGGACATGACCGACATATGGGAAACGAAGGACGGAAGGCGGCGGGTGAGGCGCGATCCGCCGACCGTCGAAGAGGCGGTGCTCGCGGCGCAAGGCCTCACCGATGACCTGAAAGAGCAGATCGAGATCGTGGCCTCCTTGATGGAAATTCCCGTGGACGAGGCGAGGGGCGTCGTGCTCCGGATGGGTCAGCGCAAAGACGTGAACCGCGTTACCGTCACCGGCCGCGTGGGCGCGCCTCGTGCCGTGTTGGTCGAACGCCGAACGTCACGCTTTTCCGTTGCCCCGCGACGATCGGTGGGCCGCTGATCAGCGCGCGTCGCTGCCGGCTAGAGCCAGCGGCGGCCGCCCGGATCGGGGATCACGCTGCTGGTCACCAGCCGGTGCCAGACAAAAAGGACGACAATCGCGCCGACGACGGCGCCGATCAGACCAGCGCCCTGGTCCTGGCCGTACCAGCCCACGGCCTGGCCTATAAAGGTGGCGACAAAGGCGCCGGCGATGCCGAGCACCGTGGTGAGAATAAAACCACCCGGATTGTTCGGGCCCGGCGCTAACATGCGGGCGACAATGCCGGCGACGAAGCCGATGATAATGATCCAGAGAATGTGCATGGCGTCCTCCGTGCGATGCAGCGATCAACGCCACACCGGTACCTCGGTTCCATAACGGAACGTTGGCGGCCACGGCAACCGCCGCCCGGCGCGGTGAGCGCGGCCCGGTCGGGTTACGGACTGGGACACGGCGGCCGCGCGGATTATATTCTCTAAAGCTCACAGGCCTCGGCCGCCAGCGATGACCAAAACACTTGTGAAACCGCGCACCAAGCTGCAGCCGAAAACGCAACGGCCGCCGCTCTACAAGGTGATCCTCCTCAACGACGACTACACCCCGCGCGAGTTCGTCGTCCTCGTCCTCAAGGCGGTGTTCCGCATGAACGAGGATCAAGCCTATCGCGTGATGATGACGGCGCATCAGAAAGGCGCCTGCGTCATCGCGGTCTATGTCAGGGACGTCGCCGAGACCAAGGCTAAAGAGGCGACCGAGTTCGGCAAGCAGAAGGGCTATCCGCTGTTCTTCACAACCGAGCCGGAAGAGTAGCGGGCCGAACCGAAGCGCGTCGAACATTCCCCTGCGCCGAAGCCCTCATGTGAGGATGGAGTCCGGCAATCTGGCGGCTCCATACGCCCGAAGCAACGCAATTCGCCGTTTCCCTTGGAAGGTTCCGCATATCAGAAAATCAACCGATATCAGTGGCTTATTCCGCATTCCTGTGCTTGTAAATCAAAGTGGAATTTGCCGTACCGGAGGTACCGCGGCGTAGGGTTTTTGCTTGTAAGCTGGAGAAGCCGAGAAACTATCCGATGTTCTTCACCATCGAACTGGAGGGGTACAGGCGCATGCTTCCCAAATTGGCCGGACTCTGCCTCGCACTTGCGTTCGCTCTTCTGCCAGGGCCGCTGACCGCCGCAGATGCTGCCGGCGTCGGCGCGACCTGCGGCGGCATTGCGAATATTCCCTGCGATGCCGGTTTATGGTGCGAGCCGCAAGCCGGCCAGTGCCATGGGGCGGACATTTCCGGCGCGTGCATTCGTGTGCCGGAGATTTGCAACAAAGCCTACATCCCGGTTTGCGGATGCGACGGCAAAACCTACGGCAACGATTGCGAGCGGCGCGCGGCCAAAGCGCAGAAAGCGCACGACGGCGGCTGTTCGTAGAATGCGTGGCTTCGCGGCTACTTCTTCTCGATCGACAGGCCGTTAGGCCCAAGGTCGATGCGCATGCCCTCGGGCTTCTTGCGATCCTGATAGAGCTGATAGCCCATCACGGCGACGACGACCACGAGCGCGCCGATGACGAGGTAAAGGATGTTGTCGCGCGTCATGGCCCTGAGCTCCATCGCTGCTCCGTCATTGCCGGGTTAAGTGTACAGCCCGGAGACATCCCCGACAGGTGTTCGGGGACATCACCGACACATCATCATTGCATGGAATCGGCTTTAAGGGAGGCCATCGGTCATGTTTGCTAAGCGCGCCGCCGCGCCGGGGACCGGTAGGCCATGCGGGTATGGCCCGCGCAGTAAGAGAAGCCGGCAATCGCCTCATTCCCGCAAAAGGTAAAATCCGCGGCCCCAGAATCGCTGACCGGATCGCTGACCGGCCAGCGGCATTTGCCCTGGGCAAGCTCGAGCAGCGAGCAGCGCTTCGCGCTGTCGACCGGCACGGCCTCAATGGCTGTGCCATTGGCGACGTGCGGCGCTTCGGCAGAGATCAGGCGCAGAAGCTGGCGCTGGGTCGAGGGCCGCGGGCGCCGGACGCGTGGAGGGCATGCACGCGCCGGCGCGGCCGCGGGTCGCCCCGGCCCGAGACCGAGGCGATGGATTTTGCCGATGACGGCGTTCCGGGTGACGCCGATCTCGGCGGCGATCTGACTGCAGGTCAGGCCGGCGCCGACATAGTTTCGGAGCTGCTCGACGCGCTCCGGATTCCAGGTTGCAAGGGTGGTTGGGTTCGTCATTGGACGGCCTCGTGAGTGCCGCGGCCTGTTCTGGGCCGCCGACAGGGCGAAGGCCGCGCGCAACGGCGCCCGCGAGGACTGCGCAGTCCCAAAGGCGCGAATTCGGTGCGCGACGGTGCGCATAGCACCGCGATCACCGAGCCGCATCCGCGCTTTGAGGTGCGAGCCCGCCGTTCTGATGGACGCCGGCCCCTTGCCGGGACCGCTTTAAGGTTGTTGAGCGAATACCCTCGCCGAGGCCGAAAGTTGCACGATTCGAGTCGCCTGCCAAGGATTATAATGGCATTATAACGAAGTTTTAACTGTGAGGCGTACGGTCCATGGCGCGACCCGAAAACCGCTCGGAGGCGCGGGCATTGAGCCTGACGCTGCCGGTCGAGACGTTCAACTACCTGGCTCTGCTGGCAACGCTGGGAAAGCTCGGCCGCACCGAAAACGAGGTGGCGACCCACATTTTGGTGCGCGAGGTCTATGCGATGCACGCCGACGGCTTCCACGAGATGCGCATTCCGCCGCCTTCCGACGAGGGAGCGTGAGGGATGTTGCTTCGCGTAACCCGGATGAAGTCGGTAGGGTAGGCAAAGCGAAGCGTGCCCAACCCAGGCCACGCTACTTCACCGCGGATCGGACCCAGCAATTTCGGCTGAATGCTCAGCCTGCCCGATCTGATCAAAAGGTGCCCGATGACGACCCGTCCGCCACTCCCGCCGTTTTCCCGCGAGTCCGCCGCGCAGAAGGCGCGCGCCGCCGAGGATGCCTGGAACACGCGCGATCCGGTGCGCGTCGCCGGCGCCTACACACCAGATAGCCGGTGGCGCAATCGTGCGGAATTCTTCCAGGGGCGCGAAGCCATCGAGGCGTTTCTGCGCCGTAAATGGGCGCGCGAACTTGACTACCGCCTCATCAAGGAAGTGTGGGCCTTTACGGAGAACCGCATCGCCGTGCGCTTTGCCTACGAATGGCACGACGACAGCGGCCATTGGTACCGTAGCCACGGCAACGAACAATGGGAGTTCAACGAGGGCGGCCTGATGCGGCGCCGCGAGGCCAGCATCAACGACGTGCCGATCGCCGCTGCAGATCGGTTGTTTCACTGGCCGCTTGGGCCGCGGCCTGCGGATCACAAAGGACTGAGCGAACTGGGACTGTGATTTGTGCGTGCTGTCTGGAGGACGGGTCGAGAGAAGAGAAACTGCATAATTTGGTCGCACGTAAATAAAAGTCGCAGGTTGAGCAAAGCGAAGGTGCCCACGACAAACGCGTTTCAGATGGACGCGTGGGCTCGGCGCGTTCCGCGCCTTAGCTCGCCCTACACTCGCTAACGTTCGATGGCGCGGCCTAGTCCCGGGCAGACATTGCACGCCCGCACGCGTCCATAGTATTTTTCAGATGGGCTGCCGTTGGTGGGCTGCCATTGGCCTCGATCGATGTGGGCAAACGGGGGCGCTCGGAATGGCGCTGATTCACGACTCCGAAGTCTGGCAAAGACGGCTTGCCGCGCTTCCGCTCGCAAGCTATGGCGCCGGCGAAAACCGTGTTCACCGAGGGTACCAAAACCGGCCGGCTCTTGATTCTCAAAAGCGGCGCGGTCAGCATCGTCAAAGGTGGTATCGAGATCGCCAAGGTGGCCGAACCTGGCGCGGTGTTCGGCGAGCTCTCGGCGCTGCTCGACCAGCCGCATAGTGCGGATGTGCGCGCGCTAAAAACGTCGGAGTTTCATGTCGCGGACGCTGCAGTATTGCTGCAAGACCCGGCGGCACTTCTTTATGTGACGATGGTCCTGGCGCAGCGTATCGATGCCGCCAACCGAGGACTCCTTGAACTGAAGAGCCAGCTTGAGGCTGGCGAGCCCCAGAGCTTGATTGACAAGACACTCGATGGGATCGAGGGATTGTTGAGCGCCATCGGTACCGGCTACATCCGTGCCGGGGCTGGGTATATGATGTACCCCTTCGCATAAGTGTGGCGACCCACATTTTGGTGCGCGAGGCCTATGCGATGGTCGATCGCGGCTTCCACGAGATGCGCATCCAACCGCCGTCAGATGAGGGCGGGTGACGGGATTCTGGCGCCGGGTGCTCTCTTACAAGTAGATGGGGTAACGGGCCGAGGCCCAGCGTAGCAAGCCACTGGCTCGCTACGGCGCTGTTGGATGGCGCGCGCTCGCGGCTTTCCGAGCGAGCTTTGCCGGACAGGCGGTCGTCCCTCAAACTGATGGTGTAACGGAGTCCGGCGTGAGCCTGCTCCAAGCATCAACGAGGGACGACCATGGATCATTATGCAGGAATCGACGTGTCATTGGAACAGTCGAGCGTGTGCGTTGTGGATGCAGCCGGCAAGATCGTTCACGAGGGCAAGGTTGCGAGCGAGCCGGCGGCGCTGATTGGCTACTTTGGTTGGCTCGGATTTGCGGTGTCACGGATCGGATTGGAGGCGGGCCCGTTGTCGCAATGGCTGTACGCGGCGATGCGGGAAGCGGGCTTGGCGGTTGAGTTGTTGGAGACCCGGCATGTGCGTGATGTTCAAAGCGATGCCGGTGAAGAGCGACCGCAACGACGCTCGAGGGATTGCGCAGCTGATGCGGCTGGGTTGGTTCCGGCCGGTGCATTGCAAGTCGATCGCGGCGCAGGAGCTGCGGGCTGTGCTCACCGCGCGCAAGCTCATCCAGTCGAAGCTCCGGGACGTGGAGAACAGCCTGCGCGGGATTTTGCGCGGCTTCGGTCTCAAGGTTGGCCATACCACGGCACGGCGCTTTGCCGGACGGATCTGCGAGTTGGTGGCGGGGCAAGCCAATCTTGAGGTGATCGCGCAGGCGCTGCTGGCGGTACATGCGGTACTGTTGCGCGAGTTCAACGGCTTCGAGAAGCGGGTGCGGATGATGGCGCGCGAGCATGCCAAGGCCACGCTGTTGATGACGACGCCGGCGGTCGGCCCCATCGTGGCGCTGACCTATGCGGGCGCCATCGACGATCCGGCGCGCTTTAAGTCCTCAAAACAGACCGGGGCGCATTTCGGGTTGACCCCGAAGAAGTACCAATCGGGCCAGACCGACATCACCGGGCGGATCAGCAAGATCGGCGATGCCGCGGTGCGCGAAGCGCTCTATCAGGCTGCTCACGTCATGCTCACCAAACCAGTCAAAGGCTGCCCGGAACTCAAAAGCTGGGCGATGCGGATCGCCAGACGAGCCGGCATGCGCAAGGCCAAGGTGGCACTCGCGCGCAAGCTCGCCGTGGTCATGCATCGCATGCTCGCCGACGACAAACCCTTCAATCCGGCCGCCAGGACCGTACCGGTCGCTGCGGCCGCCTAACCAGGAGAACAGCAGTTTTCGGGCGGGTCACGACACCAGGCCTTTCCGAAGCGAAGTCCCTTCGCCGGGACGATGGATCAGGTCAGGCCGCCATGCGGGAAGTTGGCATAGCGACCACGCATCCGTAGATTGGCCGGCCTATCCTCACGCAGCCCATCAGGCGACGGCCTCAGCGCCGATCCCGTACAGAAGCAGGTCCCGGCGAGTGGATGACGCAAAAAGGGATTAACTCGTCGAGGCCCGTTACAGAAGCCCGCATGAGCAAAGCGAAATGCGGGAGAAGCGATCGCTCCACGCATCCGGGCTACTCGCTTGAAGCCGAATGAGGGCACGCCATACAATAACGAAGGAAGTTGAGGGAGAGTCTTCATGGCCAAAGCTGTATTCGGGTGGCTGATAATCGCTGGCGGGATCATTGCGTTTAGCGGGCAGGCGTGGGCGCAAAGCCCCGACGCAGGCAAAACGGCTTATCTGTCCAGCTGTGCGCCATGTCACGGCGCAGACGGCAAAGGCGGCGGATTCATCAACGCCGTTCTCAAGACGCCGGCCCCCGACCTGACGACGCTGGCCAAACGGAATGACGGCGAGTTTCCGATCGCCGCGGTGAACGAGATCATCGATGGGCGAACCCTGATCGCCGCGCACGGCAACCGTGAAATGCCAATCTGGGGCTTCGACGTGATGGTCCGGAATCGTATCGTCGAGATTGTGGATTATCTCAGTCGGATACAGGTGAAATAGCCGTACGGTCCGACGGGTTTCGCAAGTGCTCAGCCCGTCCTACGGGCTCGCTATGCTTGTTGTTGTTTGTGAATATCGAAATCTAAAAGTGAAACGCTGCGTTCACGGAGCGGATCTCTGAGCCAGACACTCCAAACCCCAAACGTTGCAAAGAAATTCGGCATCTCGCCGGAGAATACTGCGCCGGTTTTGACGTTCACATACCTGAAGCCGCCACGAGTAGGAGCAACCGCACGTATGAAGAATTCATTTTGCAAAGATGCAATAACACCAACCGTTCTCCACCAAGTCGTGTTATCGCCAATATCGCTCTCTTTGTTGCTCAATTCATATCTCAAGGGTGTCCTGTAATACAAGCAAACATCGCGAGCGCCCCAATTTTCGTGGAACACAATGGGCGGATAATTAGGCTGGTTCAAATTAAGGATCACAATAGAACGTAGTTCTTTCT
The DNA here is from genome assembly GCA_963733575.1 of uncultured Alphaproteobacteria bacterium. GTDB lineage: Bacteria > Pseudomonadota > Alphaproteobacteria > Rhizobiales > Xanthobacteraceae > BOG-931. The sequence goes on from CAVTDJ010000002.1 coordinate 191,910, forward strand.
TGACCAACTCGTTGGTCACCAAAGCCAATCGTGGGCCATCGTGGTGCGGAATAACCGCAATTGAGCCTGCTGGGGCCTCACCGAGGGTCGCACTGCAAATGTCTGGAAAAACATCATTCATGATCATTTGCTCCTGGGCGACCTTACTCATCCTACTCGCGCCGAAGATCGGTTCGTCTACATCTCGGGCATCGAACCGGCCCATGAGGGCGCTCTCTCGCTTCTTGCTCGCTTAGGACTTCAGCGACGAAATTCTCATCGCAATTCAGGCAATGGAATCGAACTCGCTTACTCATGGTGAATACCTGCGTGTGAAGTCAACTCACGCCACAATGCATCAGCGACCTCCTCAGCGGACATTCGCTCGTCGTTCCGGCCACGTTGAATTCCAAAACCATCAGCCTTTAGATAAAGTTCAAACTCGTCGGCCTCGACGAGAACGAAGCCATTTATTGCGTCGCTGCTTCGCGAGTAGGAATACGTAATTCCGTTGCCAAATGGTCCGTCGCCGCCGGAAAGAGGTGGTCCCACTTCCTGAGACAGCCGGCTAAGGTGGATTCTCCGATGCAGAGGACGAACCACCATGAGGACGCGGAGACGGTTTTCGGCTGAGTTCAAAGCCAAGGTTGCGCTTGAGGCGATCAAGGGCCACGAGACGGTCGCAGAGCTGGCGAGCAAGCACGAACTGCACCCGACCCAGATTGCTGCCTGGAAGCGCGAGGCGGTCGAGAAGCTCGCCAAGGTGTTCGACGAGAAGGGCCCCGAGCGAGACAAGAGCCGCGATGGCGAGATCACCAAGCTTCACGCCAAGATCGGTCAGCTTGTTGTGGAACGGGATTTTTTGTCGAAAGCCTTCGATCGCTGAGCCTGGATCGGAGGAAGACGATGATCGATCCTGGTCATCCACGGCTCTCGATCGTGCGCCAGTGCGAGCTGGTGTCGATCAATCGCTCGTCATTCTACCGTGAGCCGACGGGGGAGAACGAAGAGACGCTCAGGTTGATGCGTCTCATCGACGAGCAGTTCCTCGAGACGCCCTGGTACGGCTCGCGACAGATGGCTCGGCATCTGCGCCGCAACGGCTGGTGCGTTGGGCGCCATCGCGTCCGTCGTCTGATGCTCAAGATGGGTTTGGCGCCGATCTACCAGCGCCCGAAGACCAGTGAGCCGCTTCCGCAGCACAAGACCTATCCGTATCTGCTGCGGCATCTGACCATCGACCGGCCGAACCAGGTCTGGTGCGCAGACGTGACTTACATCCCGATGCGCAGAGGCTTCCTGTACCTGGTCGCGATCATGGACTGGTTTAGCCGCAAGGTTCTGGCGTGGAGGCTGTCGAACACGATGGATGCTGACTTCTGCGTCACCGCGCTGGAGGAGGCCATCGCCAGCTTCGGCAGACCTGAGATCTTCAACACGGATCAAGGCTCGCAGTTCACCAGCTTTGCCTTCACCAACACCTTGAAGGACGCCGACATCCGCATCTCGATGGATGGTCGTGGCCGCTGGATGGACAACGTCTTCATCGAGCGGCTGTGGCGATCGTTCAAATATGAATGCGTCTACCTCAATGCCTTTGAGACCGGCAGTGAGGCAAGAACCGGGATCGCTCGTTGGATCGGCTACTACAACGTCAACCGACCACACTCGGTCTTCGGCGGCAGGACGCCCGACGAGGTCTATGCTACGCAGGCAACCGAGGAGAAATTGGCGGCGTAATCGAACCCAGAATCCACCTTAGCCAAGCCGCCATTCTGTCCCGTAAGGCGGGACCACCTCTGAACGTATCGTTATGTGCGCTTCTTTATTTCGATTTCCTTTGTTTAAAACAGTGCAAGTGAATGCAACGTCACTTATCCTCTCGAAGCGCGCGCGGATCGGATCGCCGATCTCGTTCAGCTCATCGATTGAGCGGCGAAAATACTCCTGAATGGCGCCAAACGATTTCTGTCGAAATTCATCACGGTCGATAAAGTCGAACTCTTTCTTAATACGATAACGTCGGGCCTGCCGCCCCGCGTCATCGAGTTTCTGACGTTGCGGTTTTACCGCGTTGTCTTGCAAATTGTTCCCGGAGATTTCTGTCAGGCGGCGAAGCTCGGTTACAGCATCGAGATAGGCGACGTTTTCATTCGTCCAAAGCGATATCGGCTTGCCGTCCTTCGGGAGAGCCTTAAGCTTGCCGAGGGGTGAGGACTTCCAGTCACAGGGCTCAAGGATTATCGGAATAACGCGGAGCGAGCCTTCTTGGTGGCGCTTAAGCGCCGTTTCCATCTCCCGCTCATAACAATAAGGAGACGCCAGAAAATCGGGGCTCACCATAGCGAGGAAGAGGTCGCTATCGTTCAGGTTTGCATTGACTTGGCGATCGACATTGCTTCCAGCCGGAATTTCGCGGTCGTGCCAAGCACTAATTAAATCTTCGCGGCGTAGCATCGCCAAATGAGTATGCAGGCGATCCAACGCCTTCGAGTCGCGGTGTGAATATGAAATGAATGCTTTCACTAGCGTTCCGCTTAGAACATATGGAGAATATTGTACTGATTTTGTTCTAATAATGGCGAAGGCGGCGAGAATCTCTCGCCGCCACAACTTAAACGATCTTTGACCGAATTAGAACTCTACGAACACCCCGTGGTGCCTCCGCACGTATCGCACTTCAAACACGTACCGTTCCGCACCAGCGTGAAATTCCCGCACTCGCCGCAGGCTTCGCCCTCGTAGCCTTTGGCTCTCGCTTCGGCGCGCTTTTCCGCCGCGGCGTACTTGGCGTGGGTGCGGGCGTCGGCGTGGTTCAACAGCTCGAGTGCTTGCGTCGGCGAGAGTTTTTGCTCGGGCTCGCTCTTGAGCGCGGCGCTGCTGGCGATCTCACCGCGCGGGCCGGAGGAGGTGAGCGCCGTGACGTTCGATGCCCCACCCCGGCCAGTTTCACCGGCCGACCCTCCGCCTGCAGGGGAGGGTGAAGACGTGACGCCGCGGTCCACACCACCCTGCATCACCTTGAGGCGATCGGTACGCGAGCGGGTCAGGCCCTTCGACACGTAGCGGGCGTCGGGCGACGGACGGCCTTCCGCAACGCCCTTGCCGAGCGCATCGAAACCTTCGCCGCTCGGATCGACATGGGCGAGGTCGAAGCGTTCCAGATAGCTCACCGCCAGCTCGCGGAACACATAGTCGAGGATCGAGGTGGCGTATTTGATCGAGTCGTTGCCCTGCACCGGGCCGGACGGCTCGAAACGCGTGAAGGTGAAGGCATCGACATATTCGTCGAGCGGCACGCCGTATTGCAGGCCGAGCGACACCGCGATGGCGAAGTTATTGAGGAGCGAGCGCAGCGCCGCGCCCTCCTTGTGCATGTCGATGAAGATCTCGCCGAGGCGGCCGTCGTCGTATTCGCCGGTGCGCAGATAGACCTTGTGGCCGCCGACGACGGCTTTTTGCGTGTAGCCCTTGCGGCGGTCGGGCATGCGCTCGCGTTCGCGCATCACGACGATGCGCTCGACGACTTTCTCCACTACCTTTTCCGCCAGGGCCGCCGCCCGCGAGGTGGCCGGCTTCTCGAGGAAAGCCTCGATGACGTCGTCGTCCTCCTCCTCATCGGCGATGAGCTGGCTTTGCAACGGCTGCGAGAGTTTCGAGCCGTCGCGGTAGAGCGCGTTGGCTTTCAGCCCCAGCTTCCAGGAGAGCAGGTACGCCGCCTTGCAATCCTCGACCGTCGCCTCGTTCTGCATGTTGATGGTCTTGGAGATGGCGCCGGAGATGAAGGGCTGCGCCGCCGCCAGCATGCGGATGTGGCTGTCGACCGAGAGGTAGCGCTTGCCGGTGCGGCCGCACGGATTGGCGCAGTCGAACACGGCGTAATGCTCAGGCTTGAGATGCGGCGCGCCTTCGACCGTCATGGCGCCGCAGACATGGATGTTGGCCGCCTCGATCTCACGCTTGGTGAAGCCGAGATGCGCAAGGAGGTCGAAGCTCGGCGCGGCGAGGTCTTCGGCGCCGACGCCAAGCTCGTCGCGCAGGAAATCGGCGCCCAACGTCCACTTGTTGAAGGCGAACTTGATGTCGAACGCGGTCGGCAGTGCCTTTTCCACCTTCGCGGTCGCCTCCGGCGTGAAGCCTTTGGCCTTCAGCGTGGTGTGATTGATCGCCGGCGCATCCTTGAGCACGCCGTGGCCAACCGCATAGGCCACGATCTCGGCGATCTGGCTCTCGCCATAGCCGAGCACGCGCAATGCCTCCGGCACCGCGCGGTTGATGATCTTGAAGTAGCCGCCGCCGGCGAGCTTCTTGAATTTCACCAGCGCGAAGTCGGGCTCGATGCCGGTGGTGTCGCAATCCATCACCAGGCCGATCGTGCCGGTCGGCGCGACCACGCTCGCCTGCGCATTGCGATAGCCGTGCGCTTCGCCGAGCGTGAGCGCGCGATCCCAGGCAAGCTTGGCGTGCTCCGCCAGTTGCCGATCCGCAATGGCCGCGTGGTCGAGCGGCACCGGCGGCGTCGTCATCTGCTCGTAGCCGCTGCGCTCGCCGTAAGCGGCGCGGCGATGGTTGCGCATCACGCGCAGCATCACGTCGCGGTTCTCGGCAAAGCGCGGGAACGGGCCAAGCTCGGCGGCCATTTCGGCCGAGGTGGCGTAGCAGATGCCGGTCATGATCGCGGACAGCGAGGCGCAGATGGCGCGGCCGGCCTCCGAATCGTAGGGAATGCCCGACGACATCAGAAGCCCGCCGACGTTGGCGTAACCTAAGCCGAGCGTGCGGAAGTCGTAAGAGCGCTGCGCGATCTCGCGCGAGGGGAACTGCGCCATCAGCACGGAGATTTCGAGCACGATGGTCCACAGCCGCACCGCGTGCTCGTAGCTTTCCACGTCGTAGGCGTGGGTTTTCTCGTCGTGGAACGAAAGCAGGTTCAGCGAGGCGAGATTGCACGCCGTATCGTCGAGGAACATGTATTCCGAGCACGGATTGGAGGCGAGGATCGGCCCCGAAGCCGCGCAGGTGTGCCAATCGTTGATGGTGGTGTGGAATTGCAGGCCGGGATCGGCGCTGGCCCAGGCGGCGTAGCCGATTTTCTCCCACAGTTCGCGGGCTTTCACGGTCTTGGAGATTTTTCCCGGCTTGGTGCGCCAGAACAAATCCCAATTGCGGTCGGCCTCGACAGCTTTGAGGAAGTCGTCGGTCACGCGCACTGTATTATTGGAATTCTGCCCGGAGACGGTGAGGTAGGCTTCCGAATCCCAATCGGTGTCGTAAATCGGAAAACTGATGTCGGTATAGCCCTGCTTGGCGAACTGGATCACGCGGCGGATGTAATTGTCCGGCACGTGATTGCGCCGCGCCGCCTTGATCTCGCGGCGCAGGACGGGATTTTTCTCCGGGGTGAAGCAATCGTCGCCGGACCCTTCGCAATTCACGCACGCCTTGAAAATCGCGCGCAGGTGCCGCTGATTGATCTTCGAGCCGGTGACGAGGTTGGCGACCTTCTGCTCCTCGATCACCTTCCATTCGGTGAACGCTTCGATGTCGGGATGATCCGCATCGAGGATGACCATCTTCGCCGCGCGGCGCGTGGTGCCGCCCGACTTGATCGCGCCCGCCGCGCGGTCGCCGATCTTCAAAAAGCTCATCAAGCCCGACGACTTGCCGCCGCCGGAGAGCTTCTCGCCGGCGCCGCGCAGCTTGGAGAAGTTCGTTCCGGTGCCGGAGCCGTATTTGAACAGGCGCGCCTCGCGCACCCACAGATCCATGATCCCGCCCTCGTTGACGAGGTCGTCGGAGATCGACTGGATGAAGCAGGCGTGCGGCTGCGGATGCTCGTAAGCGGTCGCCGACTGCACGAGCTTTCCCGTTTGGAAATCGACGTAGAAGTGGCCCTGACTGGGCCCGTCGATGCCATAGGCCCAATGCAGGCCGGTGTTGAACCATTGCGGCGAATTCGGCGCCACCATCTGCATCGCCAGCATGTAGCGGTGCTCGTCGAAGAAGGCTAAAGCGTCGGCTTCCGAGGAGAAGTAGCCGCCCTTCCAGCCCCAATAGGTCCACGTGCCGGCAAGCCGGTCGAATACCTGCTTGGACGAGGTTTCCTCGGTGAAGCGCTCCTTCTCGGGCAGTTCGTTGAGCGCGTCTTCGTCGGCGACGCTGCGCCACAGCCAGGAGGGAACGGTTTCCTCCTCGACCTTCTTGCGGCGCGCGGGCACGCCGGCTTTGCGGAAATATTTTTGCGCCAGCACGTCGGAGGCGACCTGCGACCATTGCTCCGGCACTTCGACGCCGTCGGCGTGGAACACCACGGAGCCGTCCGGATTGCGGATTTCGCTAACGGTGAGGCGGAAAGCGATGTCCGCGTAAGGCGATTGTCCCTCTTTGGTGTAGCGCCGCTCGATCCGCATTTTCTGCCCCTTTTCAACTTCGTTTTTGACGCCGGCGGCTCTGCGGGAACACCCGCTTAATATAAGACACCGACACTTTCCTCGCGACGCGGCAAAGCGAACTTTGCGCGCGCCTGGCCTCACCCCGCTCTGTCTACCCCTGCCGGTCCGGCGAATTTGGCCGGTCCTGCGTTACGGCACGTCCGGGCACCTCCAGAGGCAACAAGACTCAGGCCTCGCGCCGACGGCAGCGCGCAGCTGTCCCGCAAACCCTTTTTGGAGAGCCCGGCGGACTTCTTTACCCGCGCGCCGAACTTGAGAAAGCTAGGCCAAGCCGGTCGCGCGCGTCAAGACTTAGTATGAAATTCTGAATCAACCACTAAATGTGGGGATTACGGGGACGAATCGTGCGGGGAATGCGCAAGTATCGGATATCCCGACCAGATTCGAAAGGCTCGCCGCGTATCAATCCTCGTTTTCCCGGACCCGAATGCCCACCCGAATGTCTTTTATGGGTCTGATGGCCGGGTTCCCGGGATCGAGGTTGAGGCGGTAACGGCGTCCATCGGGAACGCCGGTTCATCGTTCTGTCACGCAATGACGCGCGTTTCCGGCTGATTCTGAGTGAAACGGTGTGAAAAACCAGCCCTTTTGACGATTTGCTTCCGAGGACATCCGCTACATCATTGAGATAATTAGCGAATCCCACCGGCGGCGGCGCAATCGCCCCTTACAGGTGTCGTGTCCCCATACGATTGCCGCGGCTCGTAATCGAAGATTGGGCGCAGAACGGGCGTTAACCTCAAACAAAAACCACTGTTTTGCGATGCCTTCCTTTGCTTGACGGAAAGAGTGAAGCGCCGATAAGCGTGGTTAATGGTGGTGGGGCGGTTATTGCAGCGTATCGTTGGTGCGGGGCGCGTCGTTGCGTGTTCGGCCCTGTTGGTCGCCTGTACCCAACTTGTCCACAACGACCCGGTCAATCAGCCGCTTGGTCCCGGCGCCGCTCCCTCGGCCGAACTCGGCCGCTCCTCAGTCGAGACTTATTACGACGATACAGTCATCGCGCTGTCCTTCTCGGGCGGCGGCACGCGCGCGGCGGCGTTTTCCTACGGCGTGCTCACCGGGCTCGACCAGACGCCGACACCCAACCGCTCGAACGTCGCTGCTTGATCGCATCGACTTCGTCACCGGCGTATCGGGAGGATCGGTTCTCGCCGCCTATTACGGGCTGAAGAAGCGCAAGGCGCTCGCCGACTTCAAGCAGCGCTTTCTGCTGCGCAACGCGGAGGAGGGGCTGCAGACCACTATCAGCCTCATGAATATAGCGCGCGGCCTGCAAGGCGGCATCAACGACGCGATACAATTCCCCAAGTGGCTCGACGACAATCTGTTCGATCACGCGACTTTCAAGAGCCTGCTGTTCGAGCGGCGGCCGCTTGTTTGGATCAACGCCTCCGACATTTACAATCGTACGCCGTTCGTATTCGGCAGGGTCATATTCGGGGCGCTGTGCAGCGATCTCGCGAACTATCCGATCTCGCTTGCCGTGGCTGCGTCGGCGGCGGTGCCGGTCGTCTTCGCGCCCGTCGTCATTCAGGGCTATCCTGGCGGATGCTCGGTGCCACTACCGGAGTGGGTGCAACGTGTGCGCGACCGGGAGAACGCGCCGCCGCTGCTCAAGCTCTTTGCCAACGCGCTCGAGCGCTATCACAGTGGCGAAGTCCGTTACGTGAAGCTGCTCGACGGCGGACTAGTGGACAATTACGGGCTTGCCGGCCTTACCATCGCGCGTCTTGCCTCCGACACGCCCTACGGGCCGCTCGAGCCCGAAGAAGGCGTGAAGCTGCGGCGTATGTTGTTCCTCGTGGTCGATGCCGGCCGCGCGCCCTCGGGTGCCTGGTCGCAAACCGTAGAAGGCCCGACCGGCGTTACCCTCGTCACCGCGGCGTCCGATACCGCAACCGAGTCCGGCGCCGTCGGCAGTTATTCGGCCTTCCAGGATACGATGGACGATTGGCAGGAAAATCTCATCAATTGGCGTTGCAAGCTTTCAGCCGCCGACCGCCGGCGCTATGGCGCGCCGGCCGGATGGAACTGCAAGGACGTGAAGTTCTTCGTCGGCCGCGTTGCCTTCGACCAGCTCGATCCGCAACGCAGGATCGCGCTCAACGCCGTCGAGACGCGCTTCGTCCTGCCGCCGCAACAGGTCGACATGCTCATCGACGCCGGACGCGACGCGCTCAAGGCCAACGGTACGTTCCGCTCGTTTCTCGGTTCTCTGGGGCGCGCCCCCTGGCGCAGCACCCCGGTCGCCTCACCGGTGGTGCCGGCGGCGAGCTCGCACGAGGCATTGGCGCAATAAAGCCGAGCCGGCGGGCTGACGGCGGCGCTCGCTATCTGAGAAGGTGGGTTTCGATTTCCGCCACGGGATGCTTGGTCAGATCCTTGCCGACTTCGGCAACGATCCGTTTCTTGACGTCGGCGTGGAAGGCGCGGCGCAAATCGGCCAGCGTGCGCGGCGGCGCGGCAATGACGAGCGCCGGCACGTCGCGGCTGCGCACCACGTGTTCCAGAGCGGCGGCCACACGCTCGACGAAGCGGTGCTCCTCCAGGTGATGCCAATCGGTCTCTTCCATACTGCTGCGCCGGTGCGTTCCCGCTCGCGCGAAGGAGGAGCCTGGCCGGTCTGTTCCTTGCTCGTGGGTCGGCGGGTTCTCCTCCGCGAACACCTGCTCGGTCTTTAGATTGGGGAACTTCTCGTCGCCTTCATTGCGCAGGAACAAGGCCTTGCGGCCGTCACCGACGAAAATCATGGCGTTGTGGGGTATTGCGAGCTTGGTCACGTTTGACTCCTAAGCGAGCGTGCGCGCCGCGGTCAGCGGCTGCATGGCTACTTCATCAACGCCCGAGAGTGATTTTCGGCATTGACGCGGATCAAAAGCGAACCTGACCGGGATTGTCGCAGCGTATGCTTACTCCGCCGCCGCCCGGGTATGACCGAGCCGGCGGTTGAGCGCGTCCAACAGTCCATCGGCGGCTTGTGCGATCACCGTGCCGGGCGGGAAGATCGCTTCGGCGCCCGCGGCCTTGAGCGCCTCGTAGTCTTGCGGCGGCACGACGCCGCCGACCACGACCATGATGTCGGGGCGGCCATTGCGCTCGAGCTCGGCTTTGAGCTCGGGCACGAGGGTGAGATGCGCGCCGGCGAGCGAGGAAATGCCGAGGATATGCACGTCGTTCTCGACGGCCTGGCGCGCGGCTTCGGCGGGCGTGGCGAATAACGGCCCAATATCGACGTCGAAGCCGATATCGGCGAACGCCGACGCGATTACCTTCTGGCCGCGGTCGTGTCCGTCCTGCCCGATCTTGGCAACGAGGATGCGCGGGCGACGGCCTTCATTCTCCTCGAATTCGGCGACGCGTTTCTGCACCCGTTCGACGGCGTCCGACATGCCGACCTCCCGCCTGTAGACGCCGGAGATCGTCTTGATCTCCGCTTGATGGCGGCCAAAAACCTGCTCCAGCGCCAATGATATCTCGCCGACCGTCGCCTTGGCGCGCGCGGCATCGATGGCGAGCGCCAGCAGGTTGGCGTTGCCGCCGGACGCATTGCGGGTAAGCGCTGCGAGCGCGTCGGCCACGGCCTGCGGATCGCGCTCGCGCTTGAGCCGCGACAGCTTGTCGATCTGCAATTGCCGCACGGCGCCGTTGTCGACCTTGAGGATGTCGATCGGCGCTTCGTCCTGCGGCCGGTATTTGTTGACGCCGATGACCGCCTGCGCCCCGGAATCGATGCGCGCCTGCGTGCGCGCGGCAGCTTCCTCGATGCGAAGCTTCGGCAACGAGGCCTCGATGGCGCGGGTCATGCCGCCGAGCTCCTCGACCTCGCGGATGTGGGTCCAGGCTTTCGTTGCCAGATCGTGCGTCAGCCGCTCGACATAGAACGAGCCGCCCCACGGATCGATCATACGCGTGGTGCCGCTCTCGCGCTGCAGGACGATCTGCGTGTTCCGGGCGATGCGGGCGGAAAAATCGGTCGGCAGCGCCAGCGCTTCGTCGAGCGCGTTGGTGTGCAGCGATTGCGTCTGGCCTTGCGTTGCCGCCATCGCCTCGATCGCGGTGCGCGCCACGTTGTTGAACACGTCCTGCGCGGCGAGCGACCAGCCGGAGGTCTGGCAGTGCGTGCGCAGCGACAGCGAGCGCGCATCGCGCGGATTGAATTCCTTCATTAGCTTCGCCCACAGCACCCGCGCGGCGCGCAGCTTCGCCACCTCCATGAAAAAGTTCATGCCGATGCCGAAGAAGAAAGAGAGCCGCGGCGCGAAGCGGTCCACGTCCAGCGAAGCCGCAAGCCCGGCGCGCACATATTCGACGCCGTCGGCGAGCGTGTAGGCAAGCTCGAGGTCGGCGGTCGCCCCGGCCTCCTGCATGTGGTAGCCGGAGATCGAGATCGAGTTGAATTTCGGCATGTGCGCCGAGGTGTAAGCGAGGATGTCGGAAATGATGCGCAGCGAAGGCTTCGGCGGATAGATGTAGGTGTTGCGCACCATGAATTCTTTGAGGATGTCGTTCTGGATGGTGCCGGCCAGTTTCTCCGGCGGCACGCCTTGCTCCTCGGCGGCGACGATATAGAGCGCGAGCACCGGCAGTACGGCGCCGTTCATGGTCATCGATACCGACATCTGATCGAGCGGGATGCCGGCAAACAGCGTGCGCATGTCGTAGATCGAGTTCGATCGCCACGCCGGCCATGCCGACGTCGCCCGAGACGCGCGGGTGATCGCTGTCGTAGCCGCGATGAGTGGCGAGATCGAAGGCGATCGAAAGGCCCTTCTGCCCGGCGGCGAGATTGCGCCGGTAGAAGGCGTTGGAATCCTCCGCCGTGGAGAAGCCGGCATACTGCCGGATCGTCCAAGGCTGCGTGACGTACATGGTCGGGTAGGGGCCGCGCAGGTAGGGCGCGATACCGGGATAGCTGTCGAGACAATCGAGGCCTTCAAGAGCGTCGGCGCCGTAGACGCTCTTGACCGCGACGCTTTCGGGCGTGAGCCAGGGAGCAGCAGACGCGGCCGGCGCCGCGGCGGGCGCGTCGGTGAAATCGATCTGCGCGAAATCCGGGATACGGCTCATCTCATCACTCGATCTCGACACCAAGCATATCGTAAGCGCACTTAAGTGTCGCCAGGACATCGCAGCCTTCGTAAATGAAGGATTGCACGCCGGCCGTCTTCAGAGTGGCCTCTTGCTCGCCTGGCCGGCCGGCCAAATAAATGTGCCGCGCGCCGGCCGCCTTGAGCGCCTGCGCCGCCGCCGCCGCTTCCTTGGCGTAGACCTTGTCGGAGGAGCAAAGACAGGCGAGGGCCGCGCCGGCCGCTTTGAACGCGGTCGCAAGGGCAGGGAGGTCAAGGCCCTCGCCGCTCACGGTTTCGATGCCGCCGGCCTCAAAAAAATTCTTGGCGAAAGCCGCGCGGCCTGTAAATTCCGCCTGCGTGCCGAGATTGGCGAGAAAGATCTTTGGCCGCGCGCCGGTTTTGGCAAGAATCTTGTCGGATGCATCGCGCAACGCTTCGAACGGCTGAGCCAGACGGATCGCGTGCAGCCCCTCCGACACTGGCTGCCGCGCCGGAGCCGGTAAATCAACTTTGGCTTCGGCTTCTTGAAGATTGGGAAATATGCTGACGCCGGTCAGCGCATCTTGACGCTGCGCGATCGCTGCTGCGCGTTTGGCGCGCACGTCGGCGACTTTTTGTTGGATAAGGCCGCTCTCAAGAGCGGCGGCGACGCCGCCCACCGCTTCGATCTCGCGGAACAGCGCCCAGCCCGCCCGGCAGAGCTGGTCGGTCAAATTTTCCACGGCACCTGAGCCGGCCGCCGGGTCGGCGACCTTGGCGAGATGCGATTCTTCCAGAAGGACGAGCTGCGTGTTGCGCGCGATCCGGCGCGCGAAGCGGTCGGGCAGGCCGCGCGCGGCGCTGAAGGGCAATACTGTGATCGCATCGGCGCCGCCAAGCGCCGCCGCGAAGGCAGCGACCGTCGCGCGCAAGATGTTCACGTGCGGATCGCGCTGGGCCATCATGCGCCACGCGGTTTCGGCCGAAACGAATCCCGGCTCGGCCGAAAGTCCGCACGAAGCTTCCACTCGCGCCCACAATTTCCGCAAGCTGCGGAATTTGGCGATGGTGAGAAACTGATCGGCATCGGCGGAGAGGCGGAAGAAGATCATGCGCCGCGCCGCGGCGAGCGCAACGCCTTCCGCTTCGAGCGCGCGCAAATGAGCGATCGCGACGCCGAGCACAAATGCCAATTCCTGCGCCTCTGAGCCACCGGCGTTGTGAATGACGCGGCCGTCGGCGGCGGCAAGCTTGCCGGTAAATCCGTTGCGGCTCAAAGCCGCAAGGCGCCGGGCGAAGTGCGGCGCTTCCTCGCTCCATGGCCGCGCCGCGCTCCCGGCGATCGCCATGGCGCCGATCGGGTCGTGTCCAACGCGAATGCCCGCGCCTCGCTGCGATAGCGCGAAGCCTTTGGCGAGCATCGCGTCGATGGCCGCCGCCGCGTGGGGCGAGACATCAAGCTCAAGCGCGGCGCCAGCGCTGAAGTCGAAGTTTTCCAGCGCGCGCGCGAGCGCCTGCTCGCTCGCCGGCAGTCCGAAGCCATAGTCGCCGACCGCGCCGGCGAACACGAGCGAAAGCCCGCTGGCGCCGTTGTTGAGTTCACGCAGCGCAATCTCGTTGGCGAGCGCCGGATCGGGATGATCGATCCGCGCCATCACTTCCCACGCCGCCGCACCTGGCCGTGCCGCGACGGGCCGCGCGTCGGACCGCCGTTCGGCGAGCGGCGCGACGGTGAGGCCATCGTAAGTCTTGCTCAGAAGACGCTCGAACGGCGCGCCCTTGAGCACCGCGTCGACGAGTTTGCGCCAGTCTTCCCGCGTGGCGGGTGGAAAATCGGCGGCAAGCGGCAGGGTTTGGGGATCCGTCATTGTCGCAAAATGCCACGCCGGGCTGCGAAGGCCAACACAGCCTTTTCGTGCAATTGGTGTGCCGTTGGACCCTCCACGTTTGCGCGCGGAGCGGTCATCGCAGCGGCAGCTTTTCGATGCCGCTTATATCCAGCCGTTCGAGCGCGTCGCGCACCCGCACGCCGGCAATCAGTCGATCGGGTGCGATTTCCGCAAGCGGCACCAGCACGAAGGCACGCTCGAACAGATGCGGGTGGGGCAATATGAGGTCCCGATCGATGAGCACCAGATCGTCGTAGGCGAGCAGATCGATGTCGATGGTCCGCGGCCCCCAGCGGCGTTCGCGTTCGCGGTGACGGCCAAGCTTGCGTTCGCAGTCTTGTGCGCGATCCAGGAGGTCATGGGGCGACAGCGACGTGGTGGCGGCGATCACAGCGTTGATGAACGGCGGCTGATCGATGACGCCCCAAGGCGGCGTTCTGTAATCGGAGGAACGTGCGGTCAGCCGCACTACGACGCTATCGCATAACATGACAATCGCCCGATCGAAGGTCGACCGCACGTCGCCGACATTGCCGCCAAGTGCGATGAATGCCTCGGCCGTGGTGGTGGTCATGGAGGCTATTCGAGCCGCGTACGCGTGGTGATCACGCCGACATCGTCGAAGGTGGCGGCGATCGGAGCATGCGGCTTGCGCACGGTGACGCGAATGCTGCGGACCGGCGGAAAGCGATCAAGCACCGCCTCCGCGACCGCGCCGGCCGCGGCCTCGACCAGCCGATACCGGCGCGCGCAGAAGGCCTCGCTCGCGATCTTGACCAGCAATTCGTATGAGACCGTGTGCTTGAGCGTATCTGTGCGCGAGGCTTCCGCGAGATCGATGTCGAGCATGAGATCGAGCCGAAACGGCTGTCCGACCTTGGCCTCGTGCGGCATCACGCCATGGTAGGCGTGGAGAACGAGCCCATTGACGAAAATCGCGTCGCTCATCGTGCGCGCCTGATTGCCGCGGCGACGGCAAGCGCCTGCACCGTCGGCGCCACGTCGTGCACGCGCACGATTGCGGCGCCGTTCTCGACCGCCCAAAGATGCGCGGCGAGCGATCCGCCGAGCCGCTCCATCGGATCGGACGGCGTCACCGAATGGATGAAGCGTTTGCGCGAAGCGCCAATGAGAAGCGGCGCACCGAAGCTGCGCCAGGTATCGAGGCGGGCGATGCAGATCAAGCTTTGCTCCGGCGTCTTGCCGAAGCCGATGCCCGGATCGAGCACGATCCGCTCGCGCGGGATGCCGGCGCGCGCGGCGATGTCGAGCGAGCGTTGAAAGAAGGCCGTCACATCGGCGACGATGTCGATTGAGGGATCGGCGCGCTCGCGATTGTGCATGATGATGACGGGGACGCCGCGTTCGGCGACGACGCCGGCCATGTCGGGATCGCGCTGCAGGCCCCACACGTCGTTGACGATGGCCGCGCCCAGATCGAGCACCCAGGTAGCGACATCCGCTTTCATCGTATCGATAGATACCGGGATGCCGAGGCCGACGACTTCGGACAAGACCGGCGTCAGCCGCGCGCGCTCCTCCTCAATCGGCACGAGAACAGCGCCGCCATAGGGCCGCGTTGATTCCGCGCCGACATCGAGAATATCGGCGCCTTCCGCAACGAGGCGGCGCGCGTGCGCGATCGCCGCTTGCGGATCGAGAAAACGGCCGCCGTCGGAAAATGAGTTCGGCGTGACGTTGAGCACCCCCATCACCAGTGGCCGCGCCTTCGCCAGAAGCTGCGCCAGCACGTCGCGGCCGGACGCCGAGCCCGGTGCGGAAATACGATGGGCCACGGTCGCGACCATCGTTGGAGCCATCCCTTTGGCCGTTGTTAATGCGTCGCTTTGCGCGGTCGTTCGCAATGAGTTAAGGTGAAGGCGGCGCCGCCGCAAGCGCGCAAACGACTTACAGTCTAACGATCAATAGCGAATGACGGGCGGCAGCTTCTTGGCGCTCTCGATCCAGCGCTGCACTGCTTTCACCGATGGCAACAAGCGCACCAGTTTGCATTTGCCATTGGCTGCGGTCATCTGGTCGACGAGTTTCTGCGGGTTGCGGAACTTGAGTTCCTTAACTGTCTTGACGCCGGCGGCGCAGAGGAGTTCCGAATATTCCCAGCCGACGCCCTTCACGCGCATGCGGTCGGCGGCGGTCACCCAGTCGAGCACGCACTTATCGTCGGTCCCGACCTTCTCGGCGATCTTGAGCCGCTGCTTTGGCGTCTTGGCCAGGTGCAACAAGCCGACAGTCGTGCGAATCCCTTCCGATTTCAGAATCCCGGCGACGTCTGCGCCGATGCCTCGAATGTCGGTGATGGGATACGCCATCGCTGCCCCTCCTCGTCGCGCAGTGACTACGCGGCAACCACGTGCGTACTCAGACAAACTGCGACAGACCGGGTATAGCGGCGACAATTTCCCCGACGGCGTCCTCGCCCACTTTCTCGCGCGCAAACGCGATGAATTGCCGGGTGACGCTTTGCACCTCGCTCATGCTCAGGCCCGCACTCATCATGCTCATGCCGGCGCCCATCACGCCGCCCATGAGCCCGCCACCTTTTCCCGCGGCCTTCTGCATCAGGGCCTCGGCTCCGGGGAGCTTCGTCAAGAGCAGTTGCATTTTGTCGGCGGGGCCATCCTTGGACAGGAAGTCGAGAATGATCCCCACGGCCGTTTCCGCGGCCGCGCGATCGACGCCGACATCGGCGACGAGTTGCCTGATCAGTTCATCCATGATGCCCTCACCAGTCCGTATTTCCGGCACGTTCTTGCCATAATGTACATTCGTGGGCAGCATGACAAGTCTGTCCCGAGGTAACAGCGGAGCGGTGCGCTCGCAAAAATGACGCAGCGTGGCATGATGAAATCCGAACGCGAATGTGGTCGCCCTCGATTAGCGACGCGGTGTGGCGGTGAAGGAAACTCATGATGACGACGCCGGATCGCGACGGAAAAATTTTTTTCGGCAAGGGTACGAGCGAAGAAGCTCTCGCGCTCGCTCTCGCCAACCGTCACGGTCTTGTGACCGGCGCTACCGGCACCGGCAAGACCGTGTCGCTGCAAGTGCTGGCAGAAGGGTTTTCGCGGGCGGGCGCGCCCGGCCAGGTGACGCAAGCGCCGCCTCAGCCCGGTCTCTTTCATCGGATGGGCGATCACATGCGCAACATTTTCGGCATCGGCCGGCCGCACGGTACGGTCCTGACGACCTCGCAGCAGGTTGCCCGCAACGTCGCGCGCGCGGTGGCCGTCGGCGTCGCGACGCAAGTCGCGGCCGAACTCACCAAATCGACGGACAGCAAGACTGCCGGAACGCTCAGCAAGGCTGTCGTGCGCGGCGCACTCGGCGGCGTAATGAGAAGGTGAAGCCCATGACCGCATCCATGACGGCAGCCGAAGCATTGCCGGCAGTGCTCGACCGCATCGATCGCGACCTTGAGGGAAGCCTCGATCGTTTGTTCGCGTTGCTGCGCATCCAGTCGGTGTCGACCGACCCGGCTTATGCGCCGCACTGCCGCACCGCCGCCGAACATGTCGCTGCCGACCTCCGCAGCCTCGGCTTCGAGGCGACCGTGCGACCGACCGAGGGGCATCCGGTCGTGATCGGCAAAAGCGGCGACGGACAATCCGAGGCCCACGCGCCGCGCGTCCTGTTCTACGGCCATTACGACGTGCAGCCGGTCGATCCGCTCGATCTATGGAAGACGCCGCCATTCGAACCGCGCATCGAGACGCTAGACGGCGGGCGGAAGATCATCGTCGCCCGCGGCGCGTGTGACGACAAAGGCCAAGCGATGACTTTTGTCGAAGCGTGCCGCGCTTTCAAGGCCGTGACCGGCAAGCTGCCGCTCGATATTACGATGATGATCGAAGGCGAAGAGGAATGCGGCTCGAAAAACCTATTCGGCTTCGTGCGCGAGAATGCCGCCGAGCTCAAGCGCGACCTCGCGCTCGTGTGCGACACTGGCATGTGGGATGGAGAGACGCCGTCGATCACGACGTCGCTGCGCGGGCTCGTCTACGAAGAGGTCAGGCTTACCTGCGCCGACCGCGACCTTCACTCCGGACTGTTTGGCGGCGCGGCGCGCAATCCGATCCATGTGCTCGCCGATATTCTCTCGGCAATGCACAAGCCGGACGGCTCGGTCGCGATTCCCGGATTCTACGAGGGCGTCCACGAACTGCCGACCGACATTAAGGCCGACCTCGAAGGGCTTGGACTGACACCTGAAAAATTCCTCGGTCCGATCGGACTGAAGATTCCGGCAGGTGAAAAGGGCCGCATGCTGATCGAGCAAGTCTCCACCCGGCCGACTGCCGAGGTCAACGGTATCCTCGGTGGTTACACAGGGGAGGGCGCCAAGACCGTCATTCCCGGCAAGGCGATGGCCAAAGTGTCATTTCGCCTCGTGGGCGCTCAGGATGCCGACAAAATCCGCGCCGCTTTCCGCGATTTCGTATGCGCGCGCGTTCCGGCCGACTGCTCGGTGGAGTTCGGCAATTTCACCAGCGCGCCGGCCTTCGACGTGGCTTTCGACAATCCCGCGTTGACCAAGGCGCGCGTCGCGCTGGCCGACGAGTGGGGCAAGAAGGCGGTGACGGTCGGCGCCGGCGGCTCGATCCCCATCGTTGGCGATTTCAAGACCGTGCTCGGCATGGACACGTTGATGGTCGGCTTCGCGCTCGACGACGACCGCGTGCATTCGCCCAACGAGAAGTACGATCTCAAATGCTTCCACAAAGGCATCCGCAGCTGGGCGCGGATTTTGGCGGCGCTGGCGGGGTAACGAAGAACGAACGGGAGGTAATCATGAGGCTCGCATTTCTCGTCGTCGCGGCCTGTGCCGTGACGCTTGGTTCGCTGCCAGCTTCGGCCGCCGGTGTCGACAAACTTTACATCCTCGACTGCGGCAACATTTCCGCTACCGATCAGTCGCGCTGGTCGCCTGGCGTCAATGTCGGGGTGCCGATCCAGCTATCTGATAACTGTTACCTCATCCACCACGCGCAGGGCTGGTTCCTGTGGGACACCGGTCTTGCCGATGCGATCGCCGCCACGCCGGACGGCGTGAAGGGGTTGAACGGCGCTCTACTGATGAAAAGGACCAAGACACTTGCCGGCCAACTCGGGGAACTCGGCGTCAAGCCTGCCGACATCAAAGGCATGGCGATCTCGCACACCCATCCCGACCATATCGGCAACGTCGAAGAGTTTCCGCAAACGATGCTCTACGTGCAGAAGGCCGAGTACGAATGGCCGGGCGAGGGCGGTGCGCCGCGGTTCAATCCCAACCATCCGGTGACCAAGCTCGAAGGCGACCGCGATGTTTTCGGCGACGGCTCGGTGGTGATCATTTCGACGCCCGGGCACACGCCCGGTCATCAATCATTGTTGGTCCGGCTGCCGAAGACCGGCGTGGTGGTGCTCTCGGGCGACGCCGTCCACTTCAAGGACAATTGGGACAATCGCCGCTCGCCGCCGTTTAATTTTAACAAGGACCAGTCGCTGGCATCGATGCAGCGCATCGCCGACATTTTGGCGAAGGAGCATGCGCAGCTTTGGATCAATCACGACAAGCCGCAAAGCGACGCGCAGAAGAAATCGCCGGAATATTACGAATAGTGATGTTTGCGATGGTTTAATCGGTCGCAGCGGCGATCAGGCGCGGACTGACGAAGCGTTCGAGCCTGCCGGCATTGTCATGCAGCTGCGACCAATCATCGAAGGCAAGCTCGACGACGACGAGGCCGGACGTCGGCAGCTTCTCGTTGAGGCTCTCGCGCGCTTCAACGTCTCCCGAGCCGATCAATTGCACCGCCAGATCGTGCAGGCCTGGATTGTGGCCGACCACGAGCAGCATGCGCGCGTCTCGCGTCTCGCGGATGAGGCCGGTGAGCGTGTCGGGGCTGGCGTTGTAGATGCGTTCATCCTTCACGACCCGCGGTGCTTTGGCAAACGCGGGAGCGACGAGGGCCCAGGTTTCTTCTGCCCGCGTCACGGGCGATAAGAGGACGAGGTCGGGAACGAGGCGGTGGCGGACCATATAGGCGCCGATCACCGGCGCGTCGGCGCGGCCCTTCGCCATGAGCTTGCGATCGCGATCGCGCTCGCCAGGTTTGGCGCGCTCGGTCTTGGCGTGGCGCAACAACAGCAAACGACGCATCGGTCATGTCTCTGGGTCCGTGCACCAGTCTAGTGTCCCGATTCCGAAGTTCCTATAGTGTGTTGGCGAGCCTGCACAAGAACTTCAGCCGGAACCGCTTTCGAAAAAGCCACATTACAATATCCGCCCCGCGCACCCGCGAGCGTCGCGAAAAGTCGAGTGATGGACGAAGTCGATCCCACATCGCCCTATGGCGCCAGTTGGTATGCCTCGACCATGGTGATAGTGCCGCGGCGTCCGCCGCTCGCGGCCGACCTGGATGTCGAAGTCTGCGTGATCGGCGGCGGGCTCGCGGGATTGACGACGGCGCGCGAAATTGCCCGCAGCGGCTGGTCCGTGGCGCTCATCGAAGCCAGCCGCATTGCGGCGAATGCTTCCGGACGCAATACCGGTTTCGTTCTTCCCGGTTTCGCCGCCGGGCCGGACAGCATCATCGACCGCGTCGGGTTCGAGCGTGCCAAGGATCTGTGGGCGTTGTCGCACAGCGGTCTCGAATACGTGCGCAATGCGATCCGCGACGATGTCATGTCCGGAATCGATCCGCAGGACGGTTGGCTCTACGTCTCCAAAACCGACAACGGCGACGAGCTCACGCACCTCGCCGGTCTCCTCGGCGAATTCGGCGCTGAGATCGAGGGCTGGCCGACCGAACAGGTGCGCGCGGTGCTGCGCAGCGAACGTTACTTTCACGCCATTCACTATCCGCGGGCGATTAATATCCACCCGCTCAACTATGCGCTCGGCCTGGCTGCCGCCGCCGAGCGCGCCGGCGCCCGCATCTTCGAGCAAACGCCGGCATTGTCCATCGACCCTGCGGGTGTGCGCAAACGCATCGTCACGCCAAATGCGCGGGTGCGCGCCAATTACATCGTGCTGTGCGGGAACGTGCAGATTGCCGGGCTGATGCCGCAAGTTGCCGCCGCGCTCATTCCCATCACGACCTACGTGATCACGACCGCTCCGCTCGGGCCAGGTCTTGCCGAAGCGATCGGCTATCGCGGCGCGGTCAGCGACAGCGACCTTGCCGACAATCACTACCGCATCGTCGGCGGCGACCGGCTGATGTGGTCGGGCCGGTCGACGACGTGGGTGCGAAATCCGCGCCACTACGTACGCGCCCTGACCGCGGACATCCAGAAAACCTACCCCCAGCTCGGGAACGTTGCCGCCGATTATGTGTGGTCCGGCACCCTGGGCAATACGATCCACCGCATGCCGCAGATCGGCGAGCTCGGTCCCGGGCTGTGGCTGGCCAGCGGCTTTGGCGGTCACGGTCTCAACACTACGGCCATGGCCGGCAACCTCGTCGCCCGCGCCATTGTCGAGGGCGATCAGACCTGGCGGCAGTTCATGCCGTTCGAACTCGTCTGGGCGGGTGGGATTTTCGGCCGCGCGATCACGCAGGCGTATTATTGGACGAAGCGCCTTCGCGACGGTTTGGCCGAGCGCCGCGCCCGTGCCGCCGACACGGCGCACCATCGCGCGCACCACCCGTCGTGGTAGGACGCATTGGCGAAGCCTAACTGCCATGCGTATCTGCCGACACGGAGGGTTTAGCCTCCGGCTAACCCGCCCGACGGAGTCCCCTCAGCGCCCTTCTCTTCTCGTCATGAACGCCAGCCGCTCGAACAGGTGGACATCCTGCTCGTTCTTGATCAGCGCGCCGTGCAGCGGCGGGATGAGCTTCTTCGGATCGCGCTCGCGCAGCGTCTCGACCGAAACATCCTCGACCATGAGAAGCTTGAGCCAGTCGAGCAATTCGGAGGTCGAAGGTTTTTTCTTCATGCCGGGCACGTCGCGGATCTCGTAAAAGAGCCGCAGCGCCTCCGCCACCAGGCGATGTTTGATGCCGGGAAAATGCACTTCGATGATCGCGCGCATCGTGTCGGCATCGGGAAAGCGGATGTAATGAAAGAAGCAGCGGCGCAGGAACGCGTCCGGCAATTCCTTTTCGTTGTTCGAAGTGATGACGACGATCGGGCGCCGCCGGGCATGGATCGTTTCGCCGGTTTCGTAGACGAAGAACTCCATGCGATCGAGCTCTTGCAGGAGATCGTTGGGGAACTCGATATCGGCCTTGTCGATTTCGTCGATCAGCAGGACCGGCCGTTCGTCGGCGACGAATGCGTCCCATAGCTTGCCGCGTTTGATGTAGTTGCGGATGTCCTTGACGCGGGCATCGCCAAGCTGGCTGTCGCGCAGCCGCGTCACCGCGTCGTATTCGTAAAGGCCTTGCTGCGCCTTGGTCGTCGATTTGATGTGCCATTCGAGCAACGGCGCGCCGAGCGCCTTCGCGATCTCGATCGCGAGCACGGTCTTGCCGGTTCCCGGTTCGCCTTTGACCAGTAACGGCCGCTCCAGTGCGATCGCGGCATTGACCGCGACCTTGAGGTCGTCCGTGGCGACGTAGGCGCTGGTACCTTCGAAACGCATGAATATCCGCTCGCTTCAAATGATGAGGTTCGGGCCGAGATTAAACACGCCGACTTCGCTCTCACAAGCGCCTCAGGACCGGCTTGCATCGCCCTTGAAGTAACGC
Source organism: uncultured Alphaproteobacteria bacterium (assembly GCA_963733575.1). Classification (GTDB taxonomy): domain Bacteria; phylum Pseudomonadota; class Alphaproteobacteria; order Rhizobiales; family Xanthobacteraceae; genus BOG-931. The sequence goes on from CAVTDJ010000002.1 coordinate 213,983, forward strand.
AAAAGCGCATAGGCATGTCGGCAATTTCTGCCGGTTGTCCGGCATATTCGTACCAGACATGATTTCTTGCTTTGCCGTAAGTAATTGCAACAAAACGATTAACTTCATGGCATGGCGCTTGCTGCGAGATGCCCGTGCGCGGTGGAGGGCCGTCAGTGATGCCTCGCCGCAGGTCGAGTTGAGGATCGAGTTGGAGACGAAGTCATGGGTATCTTCGATGCATTGACCACGGCTGTGGGCGGTTTGCAGGCGCAATCGTTTGCGCTGCAAAACATTTCCGGCAACATCGCCAACTCGCAGACCACCGGCTTCAAGGAAACGGACACGCGCTTCGAGGACTTGGTCTCCGCCGCCACTGTGGGACAGCAGACCTCGGGCGGAGTTACCACCGGTTCCGTCGCCACGAATGGGGTGCAAGGATCGATCCAGAGCACGTCGGTCTCGACCGATATGGCCATCAATGGCAACGGTTGGTTCGTGGTGGCGAAACCTAACGGGCAGGTCGACAATCAACCGGTATTCAGCGGCGTTGACAACTACACGCGCGCCGGCGACTTTCAGCTCAACTCAAGCGGCCATCTCGTCAATGGCGCCGGCTATTACCTGATGGGTATCCCGATCAACTCGGCTACCGGCAATCCCGTCGGCAGCTCGCCTCAGGTCTTGCAGTTCAACAATGATTTTGTGCCGGCGCAGGAAACGACCGCCATCCAGTATCAGGCGAACCTGCCAAGCTCGCCAACCTCCGGAATGCTGGTTCCAAGCGATTTCGAAGCCAATCCGCTCGCCGGAGCCCCGACCGCAGCACAAATCACCGGCAGTGGCGCGACACTGAATGCCGACGCGGCGGCGGTTGGAACAGGCACGGTCGGTGCACTCACGCTGTCTACCCCACTCACTGTCGGGGACACTTACACGGTGGATGACGGCACCAATACGACGAGCTTCACCGCGAGCGCAGGCAAAACGGTTCAGGATCTGATCAACGCCATCAACGGAGGCACCGCGTCGGTCACGGCTTCGCTCAATGGCAGCGGCAACTTGGTTCTGACCGGCAACAACGATGTTGCATCGATCACCGTCGGTGGCACCGGCGCTGCCTCGATAGGGTTCGGCGCCGGTCAAAACTCATTCGAGCCGACCAATCTGTTGACGCAAAGCGCTGTGGCTCAGGGGCAAACCTTGACTGTCACGGTGAGCGGCAGCGGCACGCAGACCATCACATTTGGGACCGGCCCCGGTCAGGTGGCAACGCTCGCGCAGTTGCAGACGGCAATCCAGGGCCTGGCCGGCGTCACAGGAACTGTCAACACCGCCGATGGCGACATCACGCTGACGGCGAACAATCCGACCGCGAGCCTTACCGTCGGCGGCACTGCGTCGGCCGCGAAATTCGGCATCCAGAATCTGACCGCGCTGCCGGCCAACGGCACGGTCATTGCCAATGACGCGTCCACCTTCACGAGCCAGTCGGTCGATGGTGGTTCAATCACGGCGTACGATTCCGAAGGAAATCCGCTTAATATCCAGATGCGCTGGGCCGAGACCGGCAGCGGTACGTGGCAGTTGTTTTATCAGAGCAACTCGAGCGCGACAGGAACGCAGGCCGCCTGGCAGAACGTCGGCAAGACATTTACGTTTAATTCGAGCGGCCAACTCACGCCGGCGATATCGGGCCTGACGCTGCAAAACCTCACCGTGAACGGCGACTCGCTCGGCAATGTCGCACTGAATTTCGGCACCAACGGCCTGACCCAATTCGCCAATGCAAGCGGCACCGTGCAGGTGAGCCAACTGCAACAAAATGGCTTTGCCGCCGGCCAACTGGAATCGGTCGCGGTCGATAGCCAGAATCAAATCACCGGCACGTTCTCGAATGGTCAAACCATTCCCCTGGCGCAGATCACACTCGCCACGTTCAACGGTCAGAATGCCTTGCAACCGCTCAACGGCGGGGCCTATGCGGCCACGGTCAATTCGGGTCCGCCTATCTATGGCGCGACAGGGACCATCACCGGCAGCTCACTCGAAGCTTCGAACGTCGACATCGCCACTCAGTTCAGCCATTTGATCGTGGCGCAGCAGGCCTATTCGGCCAACGCGCGCGTCATGTCGACCGCCACCCAGATGATCCAAAGCCTGCTGCAAGTGATCCAGTGAGATCGATGAGGATCGGCGGCTCTTCGGGTCGCAAACGGTGAGCTGCGCGGACGGCTAGAGCAATGGGTCTGTCTCAGGCGTTATCTGCAGCTTTGGCCGGGGTCAATACGACCCAGCAAAGCCTCTCTGTGATCGCCGGGAATGTGGCGAACGCCAATACGCCCGGCTACGTCGACGAAAAAGTCAGTCAGATCGCGACCACGACGGCCGGCCGGTCCGGCGTCAGCGTCGATACGACCGGCATCAATCGCAATCTCAATACGCTGCTGCAGAACCAATTGTGGACGGAGACTTCCGGCGGGACCTACGCGGACACGACCGCCCAGCTTTATCAGCAGCTTCAGCAAATCTACGGGACGCCGGGCTCCTCGAGCTCGTTCAGTGCGATCTACAACAATTTCACCACGGCGCTGCAATCGCTCTCGAGCAATCCCGGTGCATTTTCGGCGCAAACCCAGGTGGTCGGCGCCGCGCAGGCGCTCGCGCAAAATCTCAATTCCATGACCACGACAATCCAGGAACTGCGCACGCAGGCGGAGCAGGGCATCGCCAGCGGCGTGCAAACCGCCAACACCGCGCTGCAACAGATCGCCCAAATCAACCAGAAGCTGGAAGCGGCGCCGCAGGACAGCGCGACGGCGACGCTGAAGGACCAGCGCGACCAGGAGATCACCCAGCTTTCCCAGCTGATGAACGTCAATGTGGTTCAGGGTGCCAACAACCAAATCTCGGTCTTCACCGCCACCGGTCAGCAACTTGTGTCCGGCGTGAAGGCTTCGCAGCTCACGTTCAGCAACGTGGGAACGCTGTCTGCCACACGGCTTTGGAGCGCCAATTCAGGTCAGGACGGCGCAGGGACGATCGCGGTGGTGTCGCCGAGCGGCAGCCAAACCGATCTGATCGCTGAAAACGCCATCCAGTCGGGTCAGATCGGTGCCTACCTGCAGATGCGGGACAATATCCTGCCGCAAGCGCAAACTCAGCTTGACGAGCTGGCGAACCAGATGTCGCAGGCGCTGTCGAACCAGACGACAAGCGGAACCGCGGTAACCTCAGGCAGTCAGTCCGGATTTAGCGTCGATGTCGGCGGGGTTTTGCCGGGGAACACGCTGCAGCTCACCTATACCGGTGCCGGCAACACGCAGCACACGGTGACGATCGTCGCGCTCGGTCAGGGCCAAACGCTTCCGCAGCAAAGCGCGCCTGCCGGTTCCAACAGCCAGGTGATCGGCGTCGACTTTTCCGGCGGCATAAGTTCGATTGTAGCGCAACTCAATGCCGCGCTTGGCTCCAATCTCCAGTTTTCGAATCCTTCCGGCACCACCCTGCAGGTGCTCAACAACGGCAGTGGCAATGTCGTCAATTCGCTCTCGGCGACGTCGACTACGACTTCACTCGCGAGCGGGAATCCGCAGCTTCTATTGTTTCTCGACGGTAACGCCCCGATCACCGGCGCCCTCACGGCCGGCGGTTCACAAACCACCGGTCTCGCCGGCCGTGTCACTGTCAATTCCGCGCTCGTCGCTTCGCCGTCGAGCCTGGTTGCCTATGCGTCAGGTACCCCATCCGGCGACCCGACCCGACCGAATTTCATCCTCAATCAGATGACCGACGCTTCGCTGACCTATTCCCCGTCCACGGGTGTCGGGAGCGCGGCCGCGCCCTATAGCGGAACGCTGACGGGCTATATGAGCCAGATCGTGAGCCAGCAGAGCCAGGCGGCGACCGCGGCGACCAATCTGCAGCAGGGACAGGACACGGTTGTGAGCGCTCTGCAGCAGCGCTTGAACGACCAGTCCGGCGTCAACATCAACACCGAAATGTCGAACCTGATCACGCTGCAAAACGCCTATAGCGCCAACGCGCGGGTGATGTCGACAATTCAGCAGATGATGTCGACGCTGCTGCAAGCGGTGCAGTAATGAGCATCACCGGACCCGGTTCGATTACTGCGGCCAACCTGACGGCCCAGACGAACATGTTCAGTCAGCTGAACAAGCTGAGCCAGGAGCTCGGCACCGGACAGGCGGCGCAGACCTATTCTGGACTTGGATCGCAGGCCGGCCTGGCGCTGTCATTGGGCACGCAGCTTTCGGCCCTCGCTGGTTACAGCAGCACCGCGACAACCGTCGGAACGACGCTGACCCTCGCTCAATCCGTGCTCACCCAGCTCGGCAGTGCCGGGACAGCGGTTCAGCAATCAGTGAATCAGCAAGACAAGTTTTCGCTCAACAACAATGGGCAGACCGCCGCGCAGGGGTCGGCCGCGAGCTACCTCGATCAAATTCTTTCCCTGCTCAACACTCAGGCCGGCGACAATTACATGTTCTCGGGGAGCGCGGTGGATCAGCCGTCGGTCGCCAGCACAAGCGAAATTCTCAATGGTAACGGCGCGCAGGCGGGCCTCACACAGGTGATTGCGGAACGGCTGCAAGCGGACCAGGGCGCCAATGGGCTCGGTCGTCTGGTCATTCCGGCGGCATTGGGATCGACCGTATCGGTCAGCGAGGACGTCGCGGGCTCGCCATTCGGTTTCAAGCTCGCCGGCGTGAATTCGAACCTGACCGGCGCGACGGCAACGGGTCCGTCCGGCTCGCCGCCTTCGATTTCGATCAATCTCGCGTCCAATCCGAACGCCGGCGATAAGATCCAATTCAACCTCACGCTCCCTGACGGTTCCAGCCAGACCGTCGCGCTGCAGGCTACGACGGCTTCGCCGCCCGGCGCGAACCAGTTCACCATCGGCGCCACCGCCGCTGCCACGGCGAGTAATCTGCAGGCAGCGTTGACCGGCGCCGTGTCAAACCTCGCGCAGACCGCGCTCCCAGCCGCCTCGGCCGTTGCCGCCGCCGACAATTTCTTCAGCTCGGATCCGCCGCAGCGGGTCAGTGGTCCGCCGTTCGACACCGCGACCTCGGTCGTCAACGGCACGACTGCGAATACGGTCTTTTGGTACACCGGCGAAAGCGGCTCTACGCCGGCGTTGCAGACCGCAACCGCGCAGGTCGGTCCATCGATGTCGATCGCCTATGGGATGCGCGCCAACGAGCCGGCCATCAGCACCCTCGTTGCCAACGTCGCCGTGCTCGCGGCAACCAGTTATTCGGCGAGCGATCCAAACGCGCAGGCGAGTTACCAGGCGCTCTGCCAAAGCGTCACGGCGAACCTTAACGGCCAGCCGGGCACGCAAACGATCAGCGACATCGAGGCTAATCTTGCCAGCGCGCAGACGGCCCTGAGCAACGCGACAAACGCCAACACGCAAACGCAGAACACCTTGCAGGACATGCTGCAGGGAATCGAAGGCGTCAATCAGAACTCAGATCGGCGAGGAAATTCTGACGCTGCAGAACAATCTTTCGGCGTCAATGTCGGTCACGGCGCGGCTGGCGCAGTTGAGCCTGGTCAACTTCCTCGCGCCGTCGACCGGCTAACAAGTCTGCGAATGGCGAACTGGCAAATAGCAAATAGTCGAAAGCCGCCCCAATTCGCCACTCGCTATCTCGCTATTCGCCCGATCTTAAGCCTTTCCGCGCAGGCCGGCGGCGATGCCGCGATTGATCTTGATGAGCGATGCAAGATGATCGGGCCGTGGCTTGGTCATCAGGGAAAACGTCTCGCCCATCACGAATATCCCCAAATTCGCAATGTTCTCCCGGACGGGCATCGGCAACTTGCTGTCGTCGCTGGTCACCGCGTCGATGAACACCGTCCAAAGCTTGCGATTATAGGTGAGGGCGTCATTGAGGCCGGCCGGCTTGTCGCGCCACGCATCATGAACCGCTTGTAATTGCGCGGCGGCTTTCAGGAGCAGGGTCGCTTCCAGCTCCCGCGGAGCTGCCGTTTCTTTGGCGGCTTTCGCATAGGCCTTGCTGGCGTAGTGCATGGTCGAGCAGTTCCCTCTCGTATGCAATGAGTTTGCGCGTTTCCTTTAGGGCCTTGTACAGCTCGCCTGTTAAGATTCGCTTATTGATACTCTCAATATAGGGCCGCGTACTGGGAGCCGCGCGTACGATATCGCGGACCAGCCGAAAGTAGAGTGCGTGGTGCTCCTCCGGACGCTTCGACGTGTACATAAGCTGCACGGCGAGGTAGATGCGCTTCGCCGGGCTATTGGCGCGGCTCAGCGTCATGATGTCCTTTTCGCGCAGGATCGGAACTGCACCCTCTACGACAAGGCGCGTGCGCTTGTCGGCATTGGTCACGACGCAGTCGCCGACGATGACGCGCTCGTTTGGCTTGAGTTCGATCTTCAGGGCCACGTCCGAATCCTCGCCGAAGCCAATCCATCGTTGCGGATGCAGGTTAAGGTCCGGCTAAGGGTGCACGGAGCCAAGTTGCGGCGCGATCTCGCTGGTCCCGATCGACCAAAGAAAAAGCGGCGGGGCTTTTGCCCCGCCGCCTTCACCATGGGCCTGTTCCGGAGGTTTTACGGGAACAACTTGAGCACCGACTGGTTCGCCTGGTTGGCGATCGACAGTGCCGAGACTTCCAACTGCTGCCGGGTTTGCAGGGTCAGCAGGTTGGCGCTTTCCTGGTTTTGGTCCGCCAGCACGAGGTTGCTGGCGCCCGTCTGCAGCGTGTTGATCATGTTCTGCTCGAACGTCTGACGCGTCTGAATGGTCGACGAGTTCGTACCGAACGTCTCGGTCTGAGCACGCACGGAGGAGATCGCGGCGTTGATCGCCGTTTCCGCTGACGTGATGGTGCTATTGGACTGGAAGCCGCCGGCGGCAATCGACGAAAGCCCGAGACCCGACGAGTTGAAGGTCACGCCGGAGATGGTCAACGAGCTGGTGCCGTTCTCGTTGAAATTGACCGTCAGATTGTTGCCGTTGAGCAGGTTGACGCCGTTATAGGAAGCGTCGCCGGCCAGCTGATCGATCTGCTTCAGAAGGGCGTTGTAGTTGCCCTGCAGCGTGGTGCGCGTGCTGCTCGTCCCGCTGACGGCAGTGCCGGCGAGGCCGAAGGCCGATTGCTCTGCACCCGACGCGGTAAAGGTGGTGTTGGCGGTGTTGCCTGAGAGAATCAGATGTCCGCTGCCGTCGTCGCTTGCGGTGACGGCGCCGGAGCTGCCGAGGCCGCTCGTACCGTTGATTGCAGCCTCGATGGCGCTAACCGTCGCACTCGACGTGATCGAGACGGTGTAGGTCGTTCCGCCCGTCGCGATCAGAAGATTGCCGGCAGCCAGCGTGTTACCGGTAAGATTGACCGTACCGGTCGTCGAGCCTGCCGTATCGTTAGAGGCTTGCTGCGCCTGCTGCGCCGTCGACAGGGTCTGTTCGAGAAGGCTTGTCAAGCCTGTGAGGCCATTGTTGGCCGCGTCGAGCGTTTGCTGGGCCTGTCCGATCTGATCGAGCAGCGCGCTAAGGTCGTTGGCGCGGTTGGTCAGCGACTGCGAGGTGAAGAACGAAGTCGGATTGTCGAAGGCGGTATTGACCTTCTTGCCGGTCGAAAGATGCTCTTGCGTCGTGGTCAAGTTGGCGGCGGTATTCTGCAGCGAAAGCAGGTTCTGCCGAATCCCCGCGCTCAAAGTGATATTGGACATCGTGGTACCCTTCTGGTTACAGGCCGTACTGGCTCGCACTTGCAAGTACGTGCTGTACCCGCGAGTGCATGTTCCGATCGGACCGATCGGCTGCCGAAGGTTTGCCTTATTTCGTTTAAAGACGCGTAAATCTACGTCGGTAGGGCGCGGAAGCCTGCGCGTTGCTCAAACAGCCTGCCACTTATCTGTTCAACATGGCCATGCGGTTGTCACAGGTGTTTCGTTCCGTTTGGCGGATTTCCCGCGTCTGTTTAATCCGGCCTTAACCATTCGCGTTTGCTATTGCTTAACCACAAATCAAATTCGGATGAACTTGGATCGTTCGCCATGTCTGCGGCTGCCTCGCCCACCACAGTCAATCTCGTCGTCGCCACCCCGTGCTTTGGCGGACAGATTTCCGTCCTCTACGCGGCTTCGCTGTTCAAGCTGCAGCAACTCGTCCGGTCGTATAGCGGGCTTACGCTCAAGGTTCTGTTCAAGGATGGCGACGCGCTGATTACCCGCGCCCGCGCGAGCCTGATTTCGCAATTCCTCGACGACCCGGCGGCGACCCACCTGTTGTTCGTCGATGCGGATATCGGCTTCGAGGCGGATCAGGTTGTGCGCCTGATCGAGTGCGGTGCCGAAATGTGCGCGGCGGTCTATCCGATCAAACGCATCGACTGGGAGAAGGTTAGGAAAACCATCGAAACCGCGCGCCCCAATCCGGCTGCGGCGAGCTTGAAATATGTATTTGAGGTCGACGATGCGAGCGCCGTGATCGAAAAAGCAGGCTTTGTCAAAGTGCGCTATGCCGGGACCGGCTTTCTGATGATCCGGCGCCAGGCGCTGGAAAAGATGTGCGCGCGCTATCCGCACCTCCAATACAAGCGCGATCATTCCCTCGATGCCGCGACCGCGAGCGACCAAAGATTTGCATTGTTCGAGTGCATCATCGCCGAGGATGGCACGTACCTGAGCGAGGATTTCGCGTTCTGCAAGCGCTGGACCGATATGGGCGGCGAGATTTGGGCCGATCTCAAAAGCGCGCTCAGCCACGTCGGCCCGATGACGTTTTGCGGAGACTTGTCTTCGCAATTCGCCGGTGCCGTTGCCTGATACGGCATCAAGCCAGCAAATTGACGATATTGCCGCTCAGGCCATTGCTGGCGAGAAGGAGCTCGGCCGTACCGCCGGTCTGGAGCGCAAACGCCGAATTGCTTGCAATCCCGGAAGATGGCCTCGTCGAGGTGCTGGCGTTCGATGCGGTCGTGCTCGAGGATGATTTCACCGAACTTGAAGAGCTGGAAGGGCTCGAAGTGCTGGACGAACTCGACGCGGTGGATGCGTTGGAGGAGCCGGCAGAAGCGGCGGTCGGCTGGAAAAAATTATTGCCGGCACCGAAACCCACATTCGCCGCGTAATTGCCCCCGACCGTGACCGTATCCGTTTGATCCTTGCCGCTGATGACCAGCTTGCCGCTGCTGTTGAGCCATGCGGCCACGTTCGCGTTACCGAAAACGTTCGTGTTGATGGCGTTGAGCAGATCGCCGACCGTGTCACTCCCGGTCGACGTGTATGTCGTCGTATTGGTCCCATCACTGACGGTGATCGTACCCTTCGCCAGAATCCCCAGCGTAAATAGCGAGGCGCTCGCCGCGAGTGGCGCCGTTCCGGTTCCGACCGCCGGCGAGCCGAAAGTCACGGAAGAACGTGAAGAGCCGGAGGCAGTGGAGCCCGAGGATGAGGACGAAGAGGCGGTCGAACCGCCCGACGATGATGACGTGCCACCGGCACTGCTTGAGCCGCCCGAGCCTCCTTGCAAAGCGCTTTGTACAGCGGACGTCAGCTGGCTATTGACGCGATTTAGGGCGGTTTGATTGGCGATGCTCGCTAGTCCACTGGACAGCGTGGTCACGGCATTGGCCATGATGTTGATCAGAGCGGCGCTCTGCGCCGCGGACTGAGTGGCCCTAGCGCTCTGGTTCCAGAAATTCCGGTCCTGCTGCCAGAAAGAGACGCTTCCGATGGTCACGGGAATCAGTGCCTTGCCAAATCTGTCACTCTTTCATGCCTCGGCGCGGTTAATATGAAGTGTCAGCAGCACCGCGGTTACGTTTGGTTAACCATCTTGGCGGACGTTGCGTAACGTCGTTCTCGCAATGCAGAGCGCGGCCGTTACGGGTGACGCACGCATGACCAAGCATGCAACCGCGCGGCGCGCGCCGACGGCGCATTCCATTCAGCAGGCGCTGGCGCTGCATCAGCAGGGGCGCCTCAAAGAGGCCGGACAAATCTACGATTCCGTGCTCGCGCGCGAGCCGCGCGATTTCGATGCGCTGCATCTCTCCGGCGTTCTCAGGCATCAGCAGGGCCGCTCGGCCGAAGCCTTACGCCTCGTCTCCGCCGCGCTGAAGCGCGAGCCTCGCTCGGCCGACGCGCTCGCGAATTACGGCGTGATTCTCGATGCCCTCAAGCGCCACGAAGAGGCGTTGGCGAGCTTCGACAAGGTGCTGGCGATGCGGTCGGTGGACGCGACCGCACACTATCATCGCGGCAATGCGCTCAAGGGCCTTGGCCGTCACGCCGAGGCGTTGGCGAGCTATGAGCAGGCCCTGTCGCTCGCGCCCGGCCATGTCGATGCGCTGTACAATCGCGGCAACACGCTGTCGGCGCTCGGCCGGCACGACGAAGCGCTCGCCGATTACGACAAGGCCGTGGCGCTGCGGCCCCGGCACGTTGGAACGCTGAGCCGCCGCGGCACTGCGCTCGCGGCGCTCGATCGCTCCGACGAGGCGCTCGCGGCTTACGACGCGGCGCTCGGCATCGCGCCGGACAATGCCGAGGTGCTGAACAATCGCAGCGTGACACTGGTGACGCTCGGCAGGCTTGATGAGGCCCTGCAAAGTTGCGAGCGCGCGCTTGGTGCAAGGCCCGACTATGCCGATGCGCTTTACAATCGCGGCAACGCCCTGCGGGCGCTTGGACGGTATGAGGAGGCACGCGCGAGCTACGCGGCGGCGCTGGCACTCGAGCCGCGCCGCTCCGATGCGCTCAACAATCTGGGACTGACGCTGGTCTGGCTCGGCCAGCATAAGGAGGCGCTGGCGAATTTCGACGCGGCGCTAGCCATCGATCCGAGTGACATTGGCGCGCTCCACAACCGTGCCAACGCGCTCGCCGAACTAGGCTCCTTCGAGGAGGCGCTGGCGCCTTGCGACAAGGTATTGGCAACAAATCCGGCCCACGCCGACGCGCTCAATACGCGCGGCGTCGTGCTGGCGAAGCTGCGCCGGTATCGCGAGGCGCTGGCGAGCTACGATGCGGCGCTGGCGGCTGCACCCGATCGCGTCGACATTGAAGTCAATCGCGGCACCGCTCTTCTCGAGCTCGATCGCTTCGACGAGGCCCTTGCCGGCTTCGACAAGGCGCTTAACAGCGATCCACAAAATGTCACCGCCTTGATCAATCGCGGAAATGCTTGCATCAAGGACAAACGCTTCGCCGAGGCGCTCCAAAGCTATGACTGCGCCTTGGCGCTGGATCCCGGCCAGGTGGCCGTGCTCAGCGATCGCGGTGTCGCGCTTGCCGAGATGGATCGGTTCGAGGAAGCGCTCGCCTCCATCGATGATGCGCTCCGGATCGAGCCGCACGTCGTCGCGGCCCACGTTAATCGCGGCAACGCGCTGGTCAAGCTCGCGCGACTGAACGAAGCGCTTGAGAGTTATAACGAGGCGCTGAGGCTCGATCCCGAACAAGTCGACGCCAATTTCAATGCCTCGCTTACGCGGATGTGCCTGGGCGATTTCCGCGAAGGCTGGAAGCAATATGAATATCGATGGAAGAAAAAGGATTTCGGATCGCAGCGGCGCGAATATCCGCAGCCGATGTGGAGGGGCGAGAAAGATTTGCAGGGAAAGACCGTCTTGCTCGTTCACGAGCAGGGTCTCGGCGATACCATTCAGTTCGTGCGCTATGCGCCGCTTGTCGCGGAGCTTGGCGCCACCGTGATCCTTGGCGTCCAGCCTACGCTCAAAGCGGTTGCGTCAACCGTTCCGGGAGTTGAGCGGGTGCTTGGCGACGGCGAGGTGCTGCCGGATTTCGATCTGTATTGTCCGATCCTGAGCTTGCCGACGGCGTTTGCAACCGAACTCGCCACCATACCGGCCAATATGCCTTATATCCGGCCGTATGAAGAGCGCCTGGCCAAATGGCGCGGAAGGCTGCCGGCGAACGGCCGCCTGCGCGTCGGGCTATGTTGGGCCGGCAATAGCGCGCATTTGAACGATCGCAATCGCTCGATGCCGCTCGATCGCCTTGCGACGGTGTTGTCGGTGCCGGGCATCGATTTCTTCAGCGTGCAAAAGGAAGTCAGCGAGGCGCAGGCAGCGATCCTGGACGACAACGGAGTCGTTCAACTCGGCCAGGAGTTCAGCGACTTCGCCGACACCGCCGCCGTCGTCGCTATGCTCGATCTCATTGTTGCCGTCGATACGTCGGTCGCGCACCTCGCCGGCGCGATGGGCAAGGCCGTCGCGCTCCTGGTGCCGTTTTCACCGGATTTCCGCTGGCTGCTCGATCGCACCGACAGCCCCTGGTATCCGACCATGCGGCTGTTCCGGCAAAGCGCGATCGGCGATTGGGACACCCCGCTCGCGCGGCTGCGGGAAGAACTGGCCGCCGCCGCTAGCCGTCGGCCGTTACCCGCTACAGCACGCGGCTGACGGCGAGGGGCTGACCTTGCCTCGGATTGGGCGCGGTGGTGCGGCCGGAGGCGCCGTAGACTTGCGGCGAAGCCTTGCGCGCGAGATCGCCCGAGAGCCGGCGCACGATACTCTCCGACACCGCATGCGCGGTTGCCAGCACCAGCATGTTCCTCTGCAGCACGGCGCGAAACGCGTCTTGCCCGTCGTGCAGCAACGCCGCCGCCGCGGGAGCCGCTTGCAGGAGGACCTTGGCGTTTGCCTTCAAGAATTCGCCGGCGCTGAAAAGCTGGCTCGCCAGCTCACTCTTTGCCGGTTCGAGCGCGGCCGCCTTGCGGACCTTCCCTGCATGCACCAGCGCCGTCTCCTGCTCGACGACGCCGCGCAGCTTTTCGATCAGATCGGCCACCTGCGCGATGGCTTTTTCCGCCTCACTGCTGCTTGTGACCAGGCTCATCAGGGCTCACTCCTTGCTGCTTGAGCAACGCGTCGTAGACGTGCGAAGCGATGCCGATGCCGCCATTCTTGGCGAAGGTCTTGGCATATTGATCGGTCAGGAACGAGCGCCACACCTTCAACGCGCCGCTGCCGCCGAACGGTCCGTCGCCATCCATCTTGGTGAACATCTGCTGGAACATCGAATTCAGAAACATCGCCTCGAATTGCTCCGACGCGGCTTTCGCTTTGCCTTTGATCTTGAGCGCGGCCTGCGCTTGCGCGCTCTGGGCGTCGCCAAGCGAGCCGATGGATTGGCCGAGTTCGGCTGCGGCTGCGATCGTCATCACATCACCTCGATGTCGGCTTGAATCGCGCCGGCGGCTTTGATCGCCTGCAGAATCGAAATCAGATCGCGCGGCCCGATGCCGAGCGCGTTCAGTCCGTCGACGATCTGCTGCAGCGACACGCCCTCGCGGACCAAGGCGAGCTTCTTGCCTTCCTCGACCACGCCGACATTGGTGCGCGGCACGACGACGGTGTGGCCTTTGGAGAACGGCTGGGGCTGACTGACCTGCGGCGATTCCGAAATCGTCACCGTGAGATTGCCTTGCGCCACCGCCACCGTGGACACACGCACGTCACGGCCGATGACGATGACGCCCGAGCGCTCGTCGATGACGATCTTCGCCGCTTCGTCCGGCTCGACCTGCAACTGCTCGATCTCGGTGAGCATCGCCACGAGGTTCTGCGGGAATTTCGGCGGCAGCGTGAGCTGCACGGTCGAAGGATCGAGCGGCTCGGCGATCGGCGAGCCGATATAGTCGTTGACGGCGATGGCGATGCGCTTGGCCGTGGTGAAGTCGGCGTTGCGCAACGAAAGCCGCAACCGGCCGAGCGTCGCCAGCGAGAATTCGATCTCGCGTTCGATGATGGCGCCGTTGGGCAAGCGACCGACCGTCGGCACGCCGCGCGTGACCTTCGCCGCTTCGCCCTCGACCTGAAAGCCGCCGATGGCCAGCGAGCCCTGGGCGACCGCATAGACGTTGCCGTCAGCGCCCAGAAGCGGCGTCACCAAAAGGGTACCGCCGAGCAGGCTCTTGGAATCGCCTAACGCCGAGGCGGTGACGTCGATACGGGTGCCCTGCGTGGCGAATGGCGGCAGATTGGCGGTGACCATCACGGCGGCAACGTTGCCGGTGCGGATCTGCTGGCCGCGGATGTTGACGCCGAGCCGCTCCAGCATGCCCTGCAAGGATTGCTTAGTGAAAGGCGTATTGTTCAGCGTGTCGCCGGTGCCGTTGAGGCCGACGACGAGGCCGTATCCGATCAGCTGGTTCTGCCGGATGCCCTCGATACTGGCGAGGTCCTTGATGCGCGAGGTCGCTGTCGCCGTCGAGACGGCGCACGTCAGGACCGCCAGCGCGACAAGCGCCGGCCAAAGCGTCCTATTCATCTCCTGCTCCCCAAGAGGTCGGACAGCAACCTCCTTGCCAGTTACATGCCAAGGCTGTGTCGACCAGCTAAACATCTGAAATTAAAAGAGTAAGTTACGCGCCGCCCGGCGTATTGCGACGCCGGAGCAATGCAGCCCTTGCCGGTTCGCGGCAATTGTTGCCGACGAAGGCGGCGCGATTTTACCGGCCATTAACCATAAAGGCCCCACTTTCTCCGTCATGCGCATCAATGCACCAAGCGGAACGGCTCTCGCCTCGGCGCCGGCGGCGGCACGCCGTTCGGCCGGCGGCACCTTCACGCTTTCCGAAGCAAACGCGCCGCAGGCCCAGAGCGCCGCAGTTGCGTTGCGCACGCTCGGCGGCATCGATGCGCTCATCGCGTTGCAGGGAATCGAAGATCCGGTCGAGCGCCGTCGCCGCGCGGTCAAGCATGGGCGGCGGGCCCTGGACGCGCTCGACGAGCTCAAGCTCGGCCTGCTGTCCGGCACGCTGGAGCAGGGGGCGCTGTTGCGGCTCAAAGCGGTCGCGGCCGACCTTAAGGACGGTTCCGGTGACGAAAAGCTCGATCAGGTTTTGAGCGAGATCGACCTGCGGGTCGCGGTGGAGCTGGCCAAGGCCGGTATAAACTAGGCCGGATTGAACCCGGCCCGCGCTCGCCTTGGCCCGGCGGCATCAGGTGCCGTCATCGTTATTGTCACCGTCACAGACCCGCGGTATATGGGCGCGCCTCCGGGGAGGACGTAGCGCGAGCCTGCGCAGAGTAAGGGACAGAGAAGTCCATGCAGTCGGTGAAAATTAAGAACGGTCGCTCCGACGATACATTAAGCAAGAACGGTAAGAGCATCCGGCCTTTCGACAAAATCTACCGGCCGACCGACCGGGAACCGTTCATGAACGAGCGCCAGCGGGAGTATTTCCGGCTGAAGCTGCTCGACTGGCGCGAGGACATCCTCAAGGAAGCCAAGGAGACGCTGCAGCATCTCCAGGACGACAACCAGAACCATCCCGATCTTGCCGACCGCGCCTCTTCGGAGACCGACCGGGCGATCGAATTGCGTGCCCGCGATCGCCAGCGCAAGCTCATCGCCAAGATCGATGCCGCGCTGCAAAGGATCGAAGACGGCACCTACGGCTATTGCGAAGAAACCGGCGAGCCGATTTCGCTCAAGCGTCTGGAAGCGCGCCCGATCGCCACGCTGTCGATCGAAGCGCAAGAGCGCCACGAGCGCCGCGAGCGCGTTTACCGCGAGGAATAGCAGGCGCGATTCTCTCCCGCGGTGCGGGGGAGCATGAGCAATTGTCTCTCCCAGCGCTTGCGGCCCCGCGGGATTCCGAATCATTCCCGCGTGTCAGGTCCATGTCACCCGCGGCATCGCCGTTAGCGACACCAGCGCAGAGTTCAGAATCGGTCCGTTCTACAGGTTCTCGGGGGATTTTAAGGGTTCCCGGCATTCACGGGTGGGTAGTGTTCTGGCAGGTACCGGCGGTCTAAGCGTCTAATAATTCTCCTTCTCGCGGCGCGTTTGCGCCCGAGTTTTGTTTGTTTGATCGCCCCGCGGAAAAAGCCGAGGGGAGCGGAGCGCCGAAAGGCGCGAATTGTCTTGGGCCGTGCGTGCGAGGCACGGCAGCGCGCCTTGCGATCGGCGCGCCAACGCCTCCCGGCGCTCCACTGCGGCTCTCGCCAGGGGCTTTCGCCCGTTGGCTCAGCTCCAGGCCATGCTTGCTGCGACGTGGTTCCGGCGGGCGTTACCCGCTTTCTCCCATCCCAGTGCAGTGGAAGCACCCCACGCCCCGGCCGTAGTACCGGAGGGAATGATGCCCGAAGCCGCCCGGGAGCGGATTGCTAGTCCGCGCGCAGGCGCCGCGCCTCGCTCCACAATCAGGATCGCATCCGGAATGCGCCCCTCGAATGAGCAAGGTGATTTTTTCGTAACAAAAACGGTGACAAATGTCAAGGGGCAAGTCGCCGCAATGGTGACGGGCGTTTCCGCTGCCGCACAGCAGCCCAACGCCTCGTTCAGCCTTTGTAAACCAGCCGCGACTGCCTGGTGGCCGTCGTGACGCACCCCTGCGTTACCGCACTTTTACGTTTAAATATTATTTCGTCGGCATTGTCTGGGCCTGACGACAATGAAACGACCATGTCGCCGCGAGCGTTGGCATGCACGAGGCCGGAGATGGAAACGCCCCGTTACGCCAAAGCTCGCAAGCATTTGGTGGAGCGAACAAGCGCTCCGGTCAAGCCGCTGGGCTTCTCGTACCAGGGCGCAAAGGCAATAATCTCGGGGTAAGCTGGAGCCCTGAACAGCCATCGAAGCAAGGGAACGAGAACGGCGGCCGAACGGAGCATTCCATCGCCGATCGATTGGCAAAGCTCGAGCGCGACGTCGCGCTGCTACAAAGACGCCTGGATAGTCTGCAGGAACCATGACCGCCGCCCGGCAATTTCTTAAGTGTTTTTTTACCTTGCTTCTTTACGCCTCGTTAAGGAACACGATCCGCTCGTCCCCATGACCGCGGACCCGGCTTTTTGTCGTGTGCGAACATTGGATTGCCGCTTGCACGGGAATGAGCGCCAAGTTGGCGCAATCGGATGCGCGCATCGTCGCAAACCCTGCAACTGAATCCTTGGCGAATGCTCAAGCGTGCCCGGCGCGCCCAGGAGGAGGGCGAGCTTGGCAAGGCGGAGCGGCTTTATAGCGAGTTCCTCCAGCATCGCCCCGACGATTTCGACGCGCTGCACGGCCTCGGGCAGATCAATTACCGGCGCGGGCGGCTTGATGCGGCGCTCGCGCATTTTCAGGCGGCGCTGAAGAGCGACCTTTTCCGCGCCGAAGGGTTTGCCAGTCTGGGACTTGTGTTTCATTCGCTCCGGCAGTTTCAAAGGGCGCTTATCAGCTACGAGGAGGGTCTTCGCCTCGAACCCGAAAACATCGAGCTTCTCAACAGGCGCGGCGTGACGCTCCTTGAACTCGGCCGTCCGCGCGAAGCGCTCGAAGATTTTGACCGCGTACTGGCGACCGTTCCCGACGACCTCGATGGCTTGGGAAATCGCGGCAATGCCCTGATCAAGCTCAATTGCCCCACGCAAGCGCTTGCGGCGTATGTGCGGGCGCTGCGGATCGCACCGAAAAACGCGCAGCTCCACACCAACCGCGCGGTGGCGCTGCGGCGGCTCGATCGCCCGCGCGAAGCGCTGATGAGCACGACAAGCGCGCTGATGAGCAAGCCGGACTTTGTGTACGCGCGTTTCGTTGAGAGCGTGGCGCGATTGACGCTGGGCGATTTCGCGGCCGGCTGGCGAGCCTACGAGTCGCGCTGGCAGGTCGGGTGGCTGGCGTCGCAGCAGCGAAATTTTGCAGCGCCGTTGTGGCTGGGCAAGGAATCGCTCGACGGCAAAATCATTCTGCTCCACGCCGAGCAGGGCCTCGGCGACACCATCCAGTTCGTGCGCTATGCGCCGCTTTTGGCGGCGCGCGGCGCCATCGTCATTCTCGAAGTTCAGCCTCAGCTCGTGCGGCTCCTGTCGGGCATGCAAGGCGTTGCGGCGGTGGTCGCCCGCAAGGAACGCTTGCCGCATTACGACTTTCATTGCCCGCTGCTGAGCCTGCCGCTCGCTTGTGCGACCGCGCTCGACACCATCCCGGCGGAAATTCCCTACATCGTGGCGGCCGATGCCGGCGTCGCTTCCTGGCGCGCGCGCCTGCCGCAGCGGCGGCCGCTCATCGGTCTGGTGTGGTCAGGCGAGCGCTCGCACGACAACGACCTCAATCGCTCGATGCGTTTTGAAATGCTGGCGCCGCTGCTCGATATTCCCGAAATCGCTTTCATCAGCCTTCAGCACGAGGTGCGCGAAGACGATGCCGCGTTGCTGCAAAGCCATCCCGAGGTTTTGCAGATCGGACCGGAATTCAAGGATTTTTCCGATACGGCCGCCGCGCTGGCCGTGCTTGACGCGGTGATCTCGGTCGATACCTCAGTCGCGCATCTGGCTGGCGCCATGGGCAAACCGTTGTTCTTGCTGCTGCCGTTCGCCGCTGATTTCCGCTGGCTGCGCGAGCGTGCCGACAGCCCCTGGTATCCGAGCGCCCGCCTTTTCCGGCAGCCGCAATTCGGCGATTGGGACGGCGCCGTGAAAGTATTGCGACAGGAATTATCGCAGCCCGGAATCAGGCAGGGCAGGGCGGCGTGAACTGACACGCGCCCGTGCCGAATGCTTCATCGATGCCCGGCAATGCTCCGGCTCCACCACCGAGCAAAAAGGCAGCGAACGATGGATAGCCAAGGTCTTCACGAACACGATATCCACGAACACCACGAGCAGGCCGCGGATCACCATGAGCATGCGGCCAAGCACCATCGCGAGGCCGCCAAGCACCACAAGGCCGCTGATTACGAAAAGGCCGCACATCGTTCCAAGGTCGCTCATGGGCATCACTTGCACGCCACCGAGCACCACGAAGAAGCGTCGAAAATGCATGCGGAAGTGCACGGCGAGTAACCTCATTCGTCGTACGCGGGCTTGATCGGCGGTATCCATGCTGAAGTTCGGCGCATGAATTCCTCGCAGCCCGTCGAGGCGAGCCAGGCCGTGTACTCAAAAATCGAGGTTAGTAGGCAGCGGACTGAACAATGTCCGGTTTAGGGCGCATTGCGGACTCCCGACAGGCATTTCGCGAAGTCCGAACCGGGCCAACAAGCGACATCGCTCAAACCACGGCACTCCTCTACGCTTCGATCCTGGTCGGCGATGGACTATTTTAACCTTCGCCTATTCCAGTTTGGGCATAAAAAATCCCGCCGCGAAGTTAAGCACCGCAGCGGGAATATTTGTAAAAAGCCGGGCGGAAAAACGCTTAGCCCAGCGCCTCTTTCACCCGCGCCGGCGTCATCGGCATATGCCGCAGCCGTTTGCCGGTGAGCTGAGCCATCGCATTGGCAATCGCCGGGGCGACGGCCGGGACACCCACCTCGCCGATGCCGGTCGGCGGGTTGTCCGAGGCGACGATCTTGGTGTGGATTTGCGGGACATCCGCCATGCGCAGTACCGGATAGTCGTTGAAATTGGAGGCTTGCGGGGCGCCATCCTTGAACGCTAATTCCTCCAAAAGCGCCGCGCTCAACGCGAACACGACCGCGCTTTCAAGCTGGGCGTGGACATGATTCGGCTGCAACACGATGCCCGGATCGACCGCAATCCAATAATTGTGGACGGTGATTTTTCCGATCTTCCGATCCACCGAAACCTCGGCCACGCCGGCAGTGTACGTGCCGTGGTAGTCGGAAAAGGCGATGCCCATGCCGCGGTCCGGTCGCTTCTTGGAGAAATCGGACATTTCGGCCACAGCCTTGATCACGGCGTTGGCACGCGGCTGGATTTTGGTGAGTTCCAGACGAAGCGATAGCGGGTCTTTTCCGGCAGCCTGGGCAACCTCGTCGAGAAAGGCCTCGGCGGCGAACTTGTTGTAGCCCGCGCCGATGCCGCGCCACGGCCAGACGCGAATGCCGTTATTCGCGCGCACGCCTTCGGCGAGCGCGTGGGGGATGTCGTAGCACGCCTGGTCCATGCCTCGCCAACCGATCAAGTCGTCGCCGCCGCTTCCCTCGTAGGACGGCGGAGCGGCAAGGGCGGAGACGTTCTCCGCCACCAGCCGATGGTACCAGCCAAGCACATTGTTGCTGCCGTCAAGACCGGCCTTGAGCACGTGATAGGTCATTGGTCGCGGATGCGCCGCCGCCAAATCATCCTCACGCGTCAGCAGAAGCTTCACCGGCTTTTTCACGATGCTGGACAGTATGGTGGCTTGGATCGCGATATCGGGCGCGATTCGCCGGCCAAAGCCGCCACCGAGATATTGCTGGTGCACGATGATCTTGTCCGGCGTCGTCTTCAGAATCCCGGACACGATGAAGGCGATGAGCGCGCCGAACTGAGTACCAGTCCAGATTTCCGCGGACTTGCCGTCTTCGGCGACGGAGGCGACCGCGTTCATCGGCTCCATTTGCGCGTGGTAGCAGAACTCGGACCAGTAGGACGCTTCCACCACTTTCGTGCCGGGAAGGACGTCCCACACCTCTCCGACTTTGTAGGCTGTCCGCGCCGGTGCCTTCCGGTCCTGTCCGAGGCGAGCGTACTCCTCCTTTGCCTTATCGGAATCGAAGCCCTTTGCCGCGCTCTCCGCGGTGTCCCAAGTCACCTTCAACGCGCGGCGGCTGGCCTGCGTCGCTTCCACGCTGTTGCCGATGACGGCAACGCCGAAAGGCAACGGAATAACCGCGGCGATGCCCTTCATTTTGCTGACGTCGTCGCTGTTGAGCACCGACGCCTTCGCGCCTTCGGCCGGCGCTTCCAGAATGCACGCATACACCATGCCCGGAACATCGGCGTCGATTCCGTACTTCGCGCTGCCGTTGACCTTCAAAGGAACGTCCACACGGCCGATGTCGGCGCGGCCGATCAGCTTGAATTGCGACGGCTTCTTGAGATCGGCATCGGTGATCTTTGGCGGTTCCTTGGGGACGGTGGCGAATTTCGCGATATCGCCGTAGCTGATGCGTCGTTTGGATTTTGCGTGAATGACGAAACCGTCCGCCGTCGTAAGCTCGCTGTCCGGAACCTTCCATTGTTCGGCGACATTCTCGATCAGCACCCGACGGGCTTGTGCGCCGGCGACGCGAAGCGAGTGAAAGTAGCCGGGAACTGAGGTGCTGCCGGCGGTGAGCTGCGCCCCGTTAAAGAAGGGGTGCGGATTGCCGTATAGCGGCGGGATGGGGGGAGCGAATTCCACCTTCACTTTCGACCAATCGGCATCGAGCTCCTCGGCAAGCACCAGCGGCAGCGATGTCAGCACGCCCTGGCCCATTTCCGCCATCGGACCCAGCAGAGTGACCGTGCCGTCCGCGCCAATGGTGATCCAGGCATTCAGCCTGCTGCTGTCGGCGGCGAGCGCTTGCGCGCTCCGGCCGAGCAGACCGCCACCCAGCGTAAAGGCGAAGGTCAAGCCGGCGGCGCCTTTGACAAAGCCCCGGCGATCCATCCCGTTCGCGGTTTCGTGATTGGTGTGCGCGGTCATGACTCAGCCCTCCCGAGAGGCGCGCTCAATGGCGCGAATAATGCGTGAATATGTGCCACAGCGGCAGATATTGCCGTTCATGTGCTCGACGATCTGTTCGCGCGTCGGAGATTTGGTTTTCGCCAGCAGCTCCGCAGCCTGCATGATCTGCCCGGACTGGCAATAGCCGCATTGCGGCACTTGCTCGGCGATCCACGCTTTCTGCAACGGATGGTTGGAATTCGGTGACAGGCCCTCGATCGTCGTTATTTTTTTGTCGGCGACCTCCAACATCTGCGTCTGGCAGGAGCGCACCGCTTTACCGTCGAGATGCACGGTACAGGCGCCGCACAGGCCGGCGCCGCAGCCGAACTTGGTGCCGGTAAGTTTGAGATGTTCGCGAATTATCCAAAGAAGCGGCGTGTTAGCATCGGCGTCCACGCTCGCGGGTTTGCCATTGATTGTAAAGGCAACCGTTGTCATGAGGACCTCCCCTTCGTTTGGTGCTCGTGCGATATGGCTTTTCTTGTTTGTTAGCCTCGCGCCTCTTCAGGCACGTTCGTTCGTCCGCATTTCAAACGTCACGACGTATTTATCCATAAGGGAAGTTTAGAAGCGCTACAAGGTGTGCGAGTTGCCACTCGCGCAATTGCGAACGCTCGGCTCATGGGCAATTGCCCGCCGTCACGCGAGCCATAGAAGGCCGTGATTAAGGGAGGCCACTATTGCCACAGAATGCCCCGAGCGTGCCATCCGTCCGTATCACTCGCGTTGGAGGTCTTGTAGCCTTCTCTGCGGTCTGATCCTCGCAATTAGGACCGCAAGTGCGGGAATGTCTCTTTGGGGTCAAACTCGACACATTCACGATCTCCGCGCAATGTCGGCTTAGCCTCCGGCTCCGGACGTATTGCGGCGTCGCAGCGAGCCGACGCGACGGGCCATCAGGCGACATCGGCCCGCTTAACCAACCCAGCCTTGTTTGCATTGCCAGTTGTCATCATCGCTACTTAGAATGTGGCCGCTTCCAAAGTAGTTCTAAAGGGGGCGATCATGTCAGATCACTCCTCAGCGAATTGCGTCCACGAACGATGCTGCTGGCAGATCGAGGATATGACGCTGACTGGATTAGGGCGCTGGTTAGCCAGCAAGGCGCGTGGGCAAACATCCCGCCGAAACGAAATCCCAAGGAGGCAATCTGCTTCAGCCCATAATCTCTACCGTGCGCGAAATCTTGTTGAGCGGTTTTTCAACAAGATCAAGCGGGTGGCGATGCGGCGACATTGCTAAATAATTGGCATGAATTGCCCGGTCGAGCCGGCAATGACGGATGCAGCAAGAAAATTCGCGGCCTCCGGCGGGGAGCTGCCGGAGGCCGCGTCGTATCGGGGCCTGATCGCGTCGCGAACGGACCCCGGGGAGCTGACACCCCGCTAGAACGGCAGCACGATATCCATCACCTGCTGGCCCCAGCGCTCCTGCTGAATGTTGGTGAGCGTGCCTCGGCCGCCGTAAGCCACGCGCGCTTCGGCGATCTTCGGCAAGTCGATGGTATTGTCGCTCTCAATGTCCTCCGGGCGGGCAACGCCGGCGACGATAAGCTCGCGGACCTCCTGGTTCAGACGAATTTCCTGCTTGCCCTCGATCACCATGTTGCCGTTCGGCAAGAGCTGCGTCACCACGGCGGCGACGTGGGTCAACAATTGATCGTTGCGGTTGATCGTGCCCTGTCCGTTCATTTGCGAGTTGCCGTTGGCGGTCAAAATCGAGCCGGGCAGGACAGCCTTCGCCGGGTTGCCGATGGTGTTGGCGCCGATGAAGTTGGTGATGCCCGTGTCCTCGGTGCTGCTGCGGGTGAGCTGGGTTTGATCCTGGAATTGCGCGGTGTCGTTGATATTGACCTTCACGGTCAAAATATCGCCGACCTGATGCGCCCGCTGGTCGTTGAAGAACGCCCGCGAGCCGTTGCGCCACAGCGAATTCGGATTGTAGGAGGCCGGCTGCGGATTGGGCATCGGCATTTGCACGGGCTTGTATCCGGGCTTGGCGGCCGGGTTGTCGATCGGCGTCAGCGCCACCGGCTCGCCGAGCATCTTGATCCGATCGATGGCGGCACAGCCGGTCAACAGCGACGCCAGCGCGGCCGTGCCGAGCAGCGAGCGCGTGAGCCGGGAACGCGTAGTGGATTTCAACATCAGATCACTCGGTGCTACTCGAAGTTACACGGCGTTTACTCGACGCTATGCTCGCGCTGCGGCTGTTCGGACGGCGGCGCGGAAGCACCCGCAGCGGGTTCGCTCTGGACGAAGCGTATCGTTCCGGCGGCTACCGTCACGCGGCCGGGACCGGAGACGACGCCCTGCACGACGCGTTTCGATTGCGCGTTGAGCACGCTGATCGTGTCGCCGAGCGCGCCGGCATCCTGCGCCTGGCCGCGCAGCGTCAGCGTCAGTCCGGGCGCCTCGTAGATGATGGTCACGGTGTCGTTGCGCTGGACGATCGCGGGTTTCATCAGATCGGCTTCGTGCAACGGCTGACCCGGGCGCAACTGATGCCGCGCCGCAAGCCCCGCCGCCGCATGGATATCGCTGATGACAGGGCCATCGGCCTTCGGCCGCCGGCCGACGGCGAGATCGGAGAGTTTCAGCACTTGGCCGTGCTCGACCGCATGCTCGACGGTGACGGCGTCGACCGTCTCGATGGCTACGCCGGTGAAGCGGGTCGCCTGCCGGCGCAGCGCCGCGCTCGCCGGCAGATCGAACGTCACATCGAAGCGGGTGGTGCGCGGATTGTAGGCCATTGACAGCACCTGCAGCTCGCCGGCGACGCTCGGCTCGACGTTGAGCGTACGCACGTCGTGGTCGAACTCGACCAGAATGTTGTGCGCTTCGCCGAAGCCGTATTGCCCTTCCAGCGCTTTGGCGACGCGCGCGGAAATCTCCGGCGCGGTGATCGCGCGGCTCGCCCGGCTCACGATCACTTCGGAAAGTCCCCGCGTGTCGATGCCGACGAGCTGGTGCGGCCGGATCGCGTTGAGGACGCGCTCTGTCGGAACCGCGCCGCGGGTGCCGAGGTCGGGGGCGCGGAAGATCGCCACGTCGGCGGCGGCGCCGGCATTCTCGACGAGGTCGCCGATGCGCACGATATCGCCGGTCACCGTGACGTTGGCGCGGAGCGCCGGCATCGCATTCTGCGCGACCGCGCGATCGGCGAACAAGCCGGTGAGCGCCAGCGCCAGGACGAGAAGTCGGACGTTGGAACGGATCATCGAAAGAGCCTTGCTCAGCGCATCAGTTGCGCGGTGGTTTGCAGCATCTGGTCGGCTGCGGTGATGACTTTTGAATTCATTTCATAGGCGCGTTGCGCCGCGATCAGGTTGGAAATCTCGGTCACCGCCTCGACGTTCGATTGTTCGAGGCTGCCTTGCAGGAGGGTGCCGGAGCCGTTCGTGCCCGGCACGCCGTCCTGCGGCGTGCCGGAGGCCGGGGTTGCAACAAACAAATTGTCGCCGTTCGCCTGCAGCCCGGCATCGTTGATGAAGGTAGTGAGCGTGAACTGGCCGAGGATGCTCGAACTTGTGCTGCCCGGAAGCGTCACCGACACCTGGCCTTGCTGGTTGATGGTGAGCCCGGTGGAATTCGTCGGGATGGTGATGGTCGGCTGTACGAGGTTGCCCTCGGCGGTGACGACGCGGCCCTGCGAGTCCATCTGGAACGAGCCGTCGCGCGTGTAGCTGAAGGTGCCGTCGGGCATTTGGACCTTGAACCAGCCGGACCCCTGGATGGCGACGTCGAGCGTATTGCCGGTCTGCGAGAGCGTTCCTTGAGTCATCAGCCGCGGCGTGCCGACGGTTTTCACGCCGGAGCCAAGCTCGATGCCGACGGGAAGGATGTTGCCGTTTTCCGAAGCTTGCGCGCCGATGCGCTGCACATGCTCGTAGATGAGGTCCTGGAATTCGGCGCGCTGGCTCTTGAAGCCGGTGGTCCCCATGTTGGCGATATTGCCGGCAATGACCTGGACCTTGAGATCCTGGGCTGCCATTCCGGTCGCTGCGGTATCAAGCGCACGCATGGTCTTGGTTCCTCACAATCAGCTCGATGGGGCCTGTGAAAGCTGCTGCAGCGAATTCCTACGCATGTCGCCCTGCTGCTGCAGGATGGCGGCGATGTCGGAATAGCTCCGCGTGATCTCGATCATGCGCGCCATCTCGACGATCGCGCGCACGTTCGATTTCTCGATCGCCCCTTGCACCACGCGGGTGCCTTGCGGCGCCGGGCCGGCTGTAAGGTCGGGTGGCGCCATGAAGGTCGAACCGCCGTCCTTCTGCAGCTTTTGCGGCTTGTCGAAACTCACGATCTGCAATTGTCCGCGTTGCGCGCTCTGCGTCCCGGCGCCGTCGCGCGCGGTGACGACCCCGGTGGCGCTGATGATCACGTCGTGATCGGTGAGCTGGAACGTGATCGGGCCGCCGGTGCCCATCACCTGATCGCCGTCGCTGGTGACGAGCTGGCCCGTGGGGTTGATCGAGAGCGCGCCGTTGCGGGTGTATCTTTGTCCGCGCGGCGTCTGCACCGCGAAGTAGCCCTTGCCGTCGATGGCGACATCGAGCGGATTGCCGGTGCGCTGGAGCGCGCCGGGGCTGAGGTCGATCCAGCTGGCGCGATCCTGGACGAAGCTGATGCGGCGGTCTTTGGCGGCGGTGAATTCGTTGTCGCGCGCGCCCGGCATCAGGAATTCCGAAAACGCGGCGCTGTCGGCCTTAAAGCCGGTGCTGTCGATATTGGCGATGTTGTTGGCAACGATGTCGAGCTCGCGACTGAGCGACATCTGCCGCGACAAGCCGACGAGAAGCGCATTCTCCATCGGAAACTCCCCCTTCATGCTCGAAAGACGCCGTCTCCCCGGCATCTTCCGTCGTGCATGCCGCGGCTTCTCCCAAGCTTGCGGCGGGGAATGAACTGCAGAAGCCGTGCCAACGGAAAACATTAAGCAAAAACAATTGCCTAGCCTCTAAGCGAAGCTCCGTGAGCGGGCAGAAACCTCCGCCGCGCCGCCCATACCCGGCAAAATCTGCCCGCCATATGGAACTCGGCAAGTATCCGTTAACCATTCCGGGCCTAGCTTCGATGTAACGGCGCCCTGTTCCACGGTGCCGAACGGCGCCCGCGGCGTTTGTTCTGCGTTCTCTCCTGCCGGCTGCGTGCGCATTTCACGCCAGCGGAGCGGTGATGGCAACGAAGAAAGAAACGCAGTCCGAAGCCGAGAACGCCGAGGCCGGGGAGGCCAAAGAAGCCCCCGCCAAGCGCAAGTTTTCGCTCAAGCTCATTATCATGGCGGTCGGCGGGCTCGTTGCCGTCGGCGCGATCGGCGGCGGCGGGTATTACTTCTTCTTTGGCGGGCACAAAGCGGAGGCTGCAGCGGCCGCCGCGGTGCCCGAGACCAAGCCGGTCGTTTTTCTCGACATGCCGGATGTGCTGGTGAACCTGTCGTCGACCGGCGGCGGCGACCGCACGCAATATCTCAAAGTGAAGGTCACGCTCGAATTGCCGGACCAGGCGATGTCGGCGCAGATCCAGCCGGTCATGCCGCGCCTGATGGACGCCTTCCAGACCTACTTGCGCGAATTGCGGCCGACCGATCTCGACGGCTCCGCCGGCCTCTACCGGCTCAAGGAGGAGCTGACGCGGCGCGTCAATGCGTCGATCGCGCCGAGCCGGATCAACGCCGTGCTGTTCAAGGAAATCGTCGTCCAGTGATGGTCTGAACTCAAAGACGGAAGCCAATGGCGAAAGATCAGATCGACCGGGACGCACTCGCGGCCGAATGGGGCGTGGCGCTCGAAGCCGAGCAGAAGGCCGGCGGTGCGGCTGGTGCTGCCGCGGCGGCCGCGGCTGAAAGCGAAGTCGTCCCGGCCGAGACCGAAAACGCCGAGACCATGGCCGCGCAATGGGCGACCATGGTCGACGACGGGCAATTCATGCAGGCGGCCAAGGGCGGCGCCGAGCGTATCCTCACCCAGGAGGAAATCGATTCCCTCCTCGGTTTCAGCCTCGCCGACGTTTCGCTCAACGACAATTCCGGCATCCGCGCCATCATCGATTTCGGCGATGGTCTCCTACGAGCGGTTGCCGATGCTGGAGATCATCTTCGACCGGCTGGTCCGCTTGATGACGACCTCATTGCGCAACTTCACCTCCGACAACGTCGAAGTGTCGCTCGACCGCATCACCTCGGTGCGCTTCGGCGACTATCTCAATTCCATCCCGCTGCCCGCCATCCTCGGTGTGTTCAAAGCCGAGGAGTGGGAGAATTTCGGGCTCATCACCATCAATTCGAACCTGATCTATTCGATCATCGACGTGCTGCTCGGCGGCCGCCGCGGCCAGACCGCGATCCGTATCGAAGGCCGTCCTTACACCACGATCGAGACGAACCTCGTCAAGCGCATGATCGAGGTCGTGCTCGCCGATGCGGAGCTCGCCTTCAAGCCGCTATCGCCCGTGAAGTTCAATATCGACCGGCTCGAGACCAATCCGCGCTTCGCCGCTATCTCGCGGCCGGCGAATGCTTCGATCCTGGTGCGGCTGCGCATCGACATGGAGGATCGCGGCGGCAATATCGAGCTTCTGTTGCCCTACGCCACCATCGAACCGATCCGCGACGTGCTGTTGCAGATGTTCATGGGCGAGAAATTCGGCCGCGATCCGACCTGGGAAGGCCACCTCGCGACCGAGATGGGGCAGGCGGAGATTGCGGTCGACGCGGTGCTTTACGAGGCGCCGCTGCCGCTGCGGCAAATCATGAAGCTCGACGTCGGCGATACGTTGATGCTCGAGCTGAAATCCGACGCCCCGGTGATCGTGCGCT
Organism: uncultured Alphaproteobacteria bacterium; assembly: GCA_963733575.1. Classification (GTDB taxonomy): domain Bacteria; phylum Pseudomonadota; class Alphaproteobacteria; order Rhizobiales; family Xanthobacteraceae; genus BOG-931. Next base: position 242,181 of record CAVTDJ010000002.1, read on the forward strand.
GCGGCGACGTGACGCTGACCGAGGGCCGCATGGGCCGCGTCGGCGACCGCGTCGCGGTGCGCGTCGGCAAGCCGTTACGCAAACCCAATACGACGCTCGTCATGTTCGAAACCGCGGGCGGCGCCGGCAACCGCATGGAGGCACAGTGAGCAACGGTTTTGGAATAAGCATCGAGATTCTGGTGGCGATTCTGCTCGCGCTGACAATCGGCTATTGCATGCTGCTCAACCGGCGGCTCAAGCTTCTCAAAGCCGACGAGCAATCGCTGCGGGGGACGATTTCGGAGCTCGTGACCGCGACCGAGATCGCCGAGCGCGCGATTGCGGGCTTAAAGCTCACCGTTGACGAATGCGAGATCGGCCTTGGCGCGCGGTTGCGCAGCGCCGACCGGTTTACCGCCGATCTCGACCGCAGCATCGCCGCCGGCAAGGATTTGTTCGAGCGGCTGACGCGGATCGTGACGGCCGGCGGCGGCACGGTGCCGGCCAAGCCCGTTACTCCCGCCGCGGCCCGGCATAACGAGGCGAATGCGCCGCGCAATGCGATGGCGGTCGCGGCGGCAGCAAACGCCTTCGCCGAAAGGCTGCGCATGAAGGTGCACGGTCTCGCGGCATGATCCGTTTCCTTCGCGACGTGCGTCTTCTTCCGATCGCCGTCGTCGCCAGTGTATGCCTGCTGGCGCTGACGGCGGCGGACCTTCTGCTCGATCGCGGCTTGCCGGCGGCATCCGATAGCGCGGCCGGCGAAGCCGACGCGACCGTCATTCACATCGGGCCGGGCGGTTCGCGGGCGGGCGATGCGAACCGGTCGTGGGCGCAGCAGATGTTCAATTTCCCCGACGCGAAAGGCGCGCCTCCGCAGCGGAACGCCGCGGAGCGCCTTCCCGCCATTCCGCCGCTCGCAGCCGACAGAAGCAACGCCGACATCATCACCGGCACCGTGACGGAGAGTGCTGACAAGAGCGAAAAGCCAAAGGCCGAAGCGGCCGGTGCTCCCGGCAAGGGCGCCAAAGACGGCAAAGACGTCGCGCCGCCCAACGGCACGGTGATCGCCGCCAACGGTGCTCCGGGGCCGTCCGCTTCCGAGCGCGCGATCCTCGAACGTCTGCAGGAGCGCCGACAGGAACTCGACAAGCGCGCCCGCGAGCTCGATATCCGCGAAGGCCTCATTGCCGAGGCCGAGAAGCGCGTCGAACTCGAAGCTCACCGAGATCAAAGAAGGCGAGGCGCAGCTCGTCACAGCGACGCAGAAGCGGGACGAGGCCGAAGCCGCCCGCTTCAAAGGTCTCGTCACCATGTACGAGACCATGAAACCGCGCGACGCCGCCAAGATTTTCGACCGGCTGGAGGTCGGCGTGCTCCTTGAAGTCGCCTCGCAGATCAATCCGCGCAACATGTCGGAGATCCTGGCGCAGATGTCGCCCGATTCAGCCCAGCGATTGACCGTCGAGCTGGCGAGCCGCGCGCGCGCAGCACCGAAAGGCGGCAACGGCGATTTGCCGAAGATCGAAGGCCGTCCGACGTCGCAATAAGCCCAAGCATGACTCCGCCCCCGCGGAGGCGGGGACGCCGTTGTCATTGCGAGTTCGGTACCGGCCGTCCCGGTCCGCTTGCGCTGAGCGCTGGATTGCTTTTCGCCTGGGGAGTTCTTTTTTCGCGACCTGACGGGCGGCGCTCTTTTACGGCTATTTTCGACGACCCTCGCTTGCTAATCTTCCTCGTCGTTCCAGGGAGGGAGCTGTCATGCTGTCGCGAAGAAAATTCAGCGCTTGCGCCATCTGTGCTGTTGCCGGATTTGCCGCCACCGCCGTCGGCGAGGCCCACGCCCAGGCGCCCGGCGGATTGAAGCGAACGATCCTATCGAAGACGGAATTGCCCGACAGTAAATACGTGACTGTCCTGGTCGCCGTTGACGTTGACGCCGGCGCAGTCGTTGCCCGGCATACCCACCCGGGCATCGAATCGGCGTATTGCCTGGAAGGCGGGCTCGAGCTTTCTGTGAAGGGCCAGTCTACCCGGACTGTCAAGGCGGGCGAGGGCTTTCAGATCCCGCCCGAGGTTCCGCACAGCGCGCGCAATGGCGACAAGCCAACGAAATTGGCCATCACGTACGTGGTCGATAAAGACAAGCCGCTCGCCTCGCCGGCGCCTGAATGAGCGGTGAAGAGCATTCTGTACGGCGGGAGCGTTCTGGGAAGGAAAACATGGATACCCGGCTGAAGGACAAAGTTGCGATCGTCACCGGCGGTGCGCGTGGGATCGGCGCCGCCTTTTGCGAGGGGCTGGCTGCCGCCGGCGCCAAGGTGGTCGTATCCGATGTGCTCGACGGCAGCCCGGTCGCCGAGCGTATCGGCGAGACGCAGAGGCCAGCCGTCTACGTTCGCGCCGATGTCACCTCGAAGGATTCGGTCGAGAGCCTCGTGGCGGACACCGTGCGGGAATTCGGCACCGTAGATATTCTCGTCAACAATGCGGGTCTGTTCGCCGACCTCTCCATGAAGCCGTTCCAGGACATCTCCGAGGACGAGTGGGACCGGGTGATGAAGGTGAATGTGCGCGGCACGTTTCAATGCGCGAAGGCCGTCGCCCCGGTCATGATCGAGAAGAAGAAGGGCCGCATCGTCAACATTGCGTCGGGTACCGCGTTCAAGGGCACGCCCAACTTGTTACATTACGTCGCCTCGAAGGGCGCCGTCGTATCGATGACACGCTCGCTCGCGCGCGAGCTAGGCCCGCACAATATCTGCGTGAACGCCATTGCGCCGGGGCTGACCATGAGCGAGGCGGTCGTTGTCAATCCCGACTGGACCGGCAAGGCCAGCGCCGCCGGCATCGCCGCCCGCGCCATTCAGCGCGAGCAGGTGCCGGCCGATTTGATCTCGACGCTGATCTATCTCTGCTCGGACGAAAGCAACTTTGTGACCGGGCAAACCATCAGCGTCGATGGCGGCGCATTGATGCGCTAGCCGCCCGCTGCCGCGGTTTCCTGAGGTTTTCCAGGAATGCTGGGAGCGCTCTTCTCCAGCGCCTCGATCGCATCCTGCAAAACTTTGCGGATATGCGTCGCGTTGTTGGCGTCGATCATGCTGGCATTGAGATAAAAGTCCAACCCGGACAGATGCTCGCTGAAGACCTGAACGGTCTCGCCCGCGGCGCCGAGAACGCCGCTGACGGCATAGGGCACAACCTCGCGGCTGATGCCTTTCATCGTGATCGGCGGTAACTCCTGGGCGACGACAATGTCGCGGACGAGCGCATACGTCTCGTAACTGATGACGATGTGGCCTGGCTCGGCGATCGACTGGAGTCGTGCCGTCAAGTTGGCTTCGGCGCCGATGATCGTATAGTCCATCCGATCGGCGCTGCCGAAATTACCCACATTGCAGAACCCGGTATTGATGCCCATGCGAACGCGGAATGGGTGTTCGATACCGGCGTTGCGCCACTTGGCGTTGAGACCCGCAACGCGCTGCTGCATTTCGATCGCCATCCGCAGGCAGGCCTTGGCGTCTTCGGCGTCTCCTTTGGTCTCCGGATCGCCGAAGAAGATCAGCATGGCGTCGCCGATGAACTTGTCGATAGTGCCGCCGTGGACGAGCGCGATCTTCGACATTTCGGTGAAATATTCATTGAGCAACTCGGTGATTTGTTCGGGCTGAAGCCGCTCCGTGGTCGCCGTGAAATCCTTGATGTCGGAAAAGAAAATCGTGAGCCTTTTTCGCTCGGTGTGGATGGTGACGTCCCTCTGACCGCTAAAAATGCTTTTGTAGATTTGCGGCGACAGGTACCGCGAAATCTTCATCGACAACGAGGCAAGAAAATCGTTGGCCGCTTCAAGCTCGGTATTCATGCCCTGAATCATCGCCGCCTGCCGCCGTTGCAGGGCAATGAAGAGAAAGCCGACCGCCGCAACGAGAACGAAATAGGCCAACAGATATTTGAACGCGAATAGGTCGCTGCTGATCGGCTGCGCGATCGACACTTCCTGCAGGCCGCGAACGTCGCCGACTTTCCAGTCGCGTTTGGGACTGTCCGGATGCGCGTTGTGACAGGCGACGCAGGTCGCGCCCATAATCACGGGCGCGACCAAGCGAACGCGATCCACGAACAGCGAACTCGATACCAGGCTGAGCGCCTGATTTGGATTCTGGCGGAGACTGCGAAGCGAATCCGTCTCGAATGCGTCGAGCGAGTGGACCTCGCGGTCGGCAAAGGGATAATCCGAAACGAAACGGTACATGATGTTGTGTTGCCGCTCGCTGATGACTTTGCCCAGCTCAAGCGAAAGCGTGGCGGGAATGGGAATGGCGCCCGGAAAATCTTGGTAATTGTGCACCACCTTGGTCGGCACTCCCGGCGCGGCGAGGATACGACCGACGACATTGGAGGCGTAGTAGCCGCGAACGCTGCTGATGATGGAATTTAGATCGCTCGCCTGGCGACTGAGGTTTGTCTCGGCGAGATTGGTCAAGTCCAGCCAAACCGCGACGGGGAGCCCGATGAGCAACAAAAGGACCAGCAGCACGAGGACAAAATGCATCTTGGTGGGGCTGAAAGCGCTCTTCATGCTGCGTGGTCCATGCTGCGTCGCGCCATTGTGCTTCGGCGCGACATCGCGAACAAGTGCGGCCGGCTTTACTGGGTTAAATCCAATCCTTCCATTTGAACCAAATCAGCGGCAACAGCGAGGTAATGACAACGAGCGCCAGGGCGTAAGGGTAGCCCCAGGCCCAGTTCAGCTCGGGCATGTTCTTGAAATTCATGCCGTAGATGCCGACGACCAGCACCGGCGGAATGCCGACGATCGAGGCGATGGTCAACACCTTCATCACCTCGTTCTGGTCGATGTTGATGATGCCGCCGGCGGCGTCCTGCAGAAGCTGCACGCGGCTCACCAGGCCTTCGGTGAACTGGACCAGCGAAGCGATGTCGGAAGAGACGATTTGCAGCCGGTTGCCCATGTCGCGGGAGACCCATTCGCGGCCGCGTTCGACCGTGAACTTCGCCATCCGGTCGAGGCAGACGAGGGTGTATTGAATGCGCGCCATCCGCTCGCTGGTGCGGCCGGTGCGCATCATCAGCCGGCGCAATATCGCCGTCTCGTGCGACAGCCGCGAGCAATTCGGAGTGTCGTGCCGGAAGATGAGATGCGAGGCGTCGTCGAGGTCGCGCGCGCTGCCTTCGAGAAGGTCCGCCATGCGGTCCACCAGCACTTCAAGAAGGCGCACGAAGGCGTGCACCGGCTCGAACTGCTCGCTGACCCCTAATTCCGCGATCACCGCGTCGAAGGCCGCCGATTTCGAGAAACGCACCGTCAGCAAAACATTCTTGGACAGCACGAACCCGGTCGGGACCGAAATCCACGGTTCATTGTCCGAGGCAAAGATCAGCGGCGCGGTTAGGTAGAGCGCATCATGCTCGGTGCGAAGCCGGCTTGTCGTTTCGATTTCGGCAAGTTGCTCTTTCAACGGCATGCGCAGCCCGAAGGCTGCTTCGAACGCCGACCGTTCCGCCTCGGTCGGATCGAGGAGATCGACCCAGGCGGCGGTCTTCAGCGTGCTGCTTTCAAGACGATGCGTGGGGTAGGCGCCGAGCATGGGGAATCGTCCGCAGAGTGCACGGCGCATTCATGTACATGGTCCCGCGCGGTCGCGGTACCCCGTTCGGAATCCTTCTGAGAAATTGAAGCTTTGCGCGCGGGAAACGTCGCCCAGGCGGCAATTATTCTGGTCGGCGAATAGCGAAGTGGCGAATAACGAATAGTCTTTACCGTATAGGCGGGCTTTGCGGGCGAAACGCTCCGCCGGCCGCGGGTTTGGCGAGGCCAGTTCCAGAGGGGTTTCCCGTATAGGGCGGCGGCAAGGAAGGCTGGGGAGGGCCGCGGGAGTCAATATGGCGCCGCCTCAAGGACTTCCGCCGCGTCCACACCCGCTACGACAAGCTCGCCGCCAACTTCCTCTCAGGCGTCGCCCTTGCCACCGCTATAGCGTTCTGGCTCTCTAAACAAGTCTGGGCCCTAGGCAGCGTCCTGGATGTCGAAGCGAGCCACCTTGCCCTCTCGAAGACGGAAAACGTGTCCGACCGTCTTGTCTTTAAGCCCGTGCGTCTGCCCCTGGAGCGGTTTGCCTTCGAGATCGCGGACGGACTGCCGGACTTCTGCGATGATCGCGCCATCCGCAGTTCGATGAAAGCCCACAGGCTCGACGTGCGGACTGACCATGGTCCACTGGCGCGTCCAGTACTCGCGTACGGCCTCGCGGCCATGGACGTGGCCACCATCCATACCGTTGGCCCAGGCGACATCATCGGTGAGTGCGGTCAGCCACGCCGTCTATGTCCCGCGCGTTAAAACGATCGTAGATGCGTTCAAGGACTTTGACGTCATCGTCCATTGGGTCTCTCCTTGCATAGTGCGGGTGTTGCGTTATAGGCTAATTCATTTACATATGCACGTATGCACCAGGGCGACGGTAGGTGCAAGGGGTGAGGTGCGATGGACCTAGATGTGCTCTCGACGCCTGGGCACCTGATCAGTCTCGCGGCGCGCGGGTTCGCCCGCCTCAGCGAAGCGCGGCTGAAGCCGCTTGGCTTCGGCGTTGGACATCTGCCAGTGCTGGTCGCGCTTCAGGATGGCCGGGCAAGCACGCAACGTGATCTCGCCCGCTTCGCCAAAATCGAGCAGCCGCCGATGGCACAGATGCTCGCCCGCATGGAGCGGGACGGGCTGATTCAGCGCGCGCCTGACCCGGCCGATGGGCGCAGCAGCCGCATCACACTGACGGAGGTCGCAGAAGCGCGCCTGCCGGACGCGGTTGCTGCCTTACTCCGGGGTAATCATGAGGTACTGCGCGACTTCACGGACGAGGAGGCCGGGCTGCTCGTTGCCCTGCTAACGCGCCTGATCGCAGACCTCGATCGGGTCGCGAGCGTCGAAGCGTCGCCCGGCACGCCAATTTCTGAGAAGGGGGACTGACCGGACCGTCCGTTGGCAGGCTGATTGAGTCCGAAACCTAACGGCTGAATAGGGAATGGCGAATAGGGGGAGGGTGACCCCAGGCGCATCACTATTCGCTCCTTTGCCACTGGCTATTCGCCTCCCTTGATAACCTTCTGGAATCATTGGAAAAGCCGTTAATCCGGCGTTAAACGGGCGGCTCTATCCTTGGACTCTCTTTCCCGGGGTGCGGTTGCCGGCGCGTTGCCGCGGGCTTTGAGCGCGCGTTGGCGTGAATGTGGCGTCGGTCGAGTAAATTCATGGCGTGCGGTCGCACCATCCGAAGGACGTTTGCGCTCGGCCTTTTTATTCTCGCTGCATGGTTTGCCGCCCCGGCCACCTCCTCGGCCAATTCGCTGCGCGCGGACGTCAATGCCGACGTGAGCGGCGGCTATGCCAGGCTTCTTTTCGCTCTCAGCGATAACGTCGATGTCAGCGCGAACATCGCTGGCAATGTCCTGATCATCAGTTTTGCCAAGCCGCTCTTTACTTCCGTCGACCGCCTGCCGATGCAAGCGCCGGATTATATCGGCGCGGCACGGCGCGATCCGGACGGCCGGGCCATTCGCCTGGCGCTGGCGCGCAAGGTGACGGTCCATTCCATGGCTGCCGGCGAGAAATTTTTTGTCGATCTGTTGCCCGAGACCTGGAGCGGGGCACCGCCCGGCTTGCCGCAGGAAGTGGTCGAGGAATTGGCGCGCCGCGCCCGCGAGGCCGAGCGGCTCGCGCGTCTCGCGCACCAGAAAGAGCAGCAGCAGAAGCTTGCGCCCGGGCGCGTGCATGTGGCGAACCAGCCGACCTTCACGCGCTATGTCTTCGACGTTCCGGATCAGACGGCCGTCTCTGCCGATCGCGCCAGCGAACGGCTGACGCTAACCTTCGACGCGCCGCTCCCGTTCGACTTGACCGATGCCGAAGCCGCTCTGCCGCCGACGGTCGCCGCGATCAATGCCGAGGTCGAGCAGGATTCGGCTTTGGTCCGCTTTAGTTTCCTCACCAAAGTCGACGTGCGCACATTTCGCGACGGCAAGGGGTACGTCGTCGATGTCGTCAACCCCGATGTTGCGCCAGCCGCGCGCGACAAAGGCGCGGTTAACGCCTTGCCCGCCCTGAGCCTCGAAACCGGACCCTCGGCGAAGGTGGCTGCCGAACTTGCGCCAAAAAGCGAACCCGAAGCGCCGGCGATGGCTGCGCCAAAGCCGAACGTCGCAGCGCCCCCGGCCGCGGCCGCGCAAAATCCGTTTCCAATGCCCGAAGCAGCGTCTCCGGTTCCAACGGAGACACCCAAAGCATCTTCCAAGGCGCCGGAGGTGAAGGCCGCGCAAGCGAGCCCGGCTGTCGCCGTGCAAAATTCGGCTGCTCCGGCGAAAGAAGCCGTTGCGGTTGCGCCGGAGTCGCCCAGACCATTGCCCAAGGCGTCGGAGGCGAAGCCCGCGCAAGCGAGCCCGGTTGTCGCCACGCAAAATTCGGCTGCTGCGGCGAAAGAAGCCGTTCCGGTTCCGCCGGAGACACCCAAAGCATCTGCCAAGGCGTCGGAGGCGAAGCCCGCGCAAGCTAGCCCGCCTGCCGCTGCTCAACCTGTCCCGGCCGCCGCCCCCGCGCCGGCAGCGATCACGGAAGCTCCGGCCGCAGCCGCGAAAGTTGAGCCGCCGGCGAGTTCACCGCAGCCTGCGGGGGCTTCATCGCATGACGGCAAAACCGGCGACACGGTCGCCGTCGAAATGACCCGCCAGGGCGCCAACGTGAAATTGGCGTTTCCATTCATGACGCCGACCGCGGCCGCCGTCTTCCATCGCGCCAACTCACTCTGGATCGTGTTCGATTCGAAATCGGTCATCGACCTTGCCGCCCTTGATGGCGAAGCGAGCCGCACCATCCGCGGCGCCGAGTTCGCCCGCGAGGGCGACGCCGCGATCGTGCGCATCCGCCTCGATCATCCGCGTCTGTCGAGCGTCGCGACCGAGGGGCCGGGATGGACCGTCACCATCGGCGATACCGTGGTCGATCCGACCCGCGCGCTCGACATCGCCCGCAACATAATCGGTCCCAATCGCGCCGGCGTCAGCGTTTCCTTCGCGGAGCCGCATCGGCTGCACCGTATCCGCGATCCCGAGGCCGGCGACGACCTTCTGGTCGTCACCGGCTTCGCTCCCGCCCGTGGCTTCATCAATGAACAGGATTTCATCGAATTCCGCGCGCTGGCCTCCACCCAGGGGGTCGTGGTCGAGCCGCTTGCCGATGACGTGAATGTGGAGATTGCCGCCGACAAAGTCGTTATCGGCCGGCCCGGCGGCCTTACGCTGTCGAGTTCGCTGCAAAGCGTGCTGCACGGCAGCGCACTGCATCCCACGATGTTCGACGCGCAGGTCTGGGGCTTCGACCGCCAGGCGAAATTCGGCGAACGGCAATCTCAGCTCATTGCCGCAGCGGCCGGCGCGCCGGCCGGCAAGCGCTTGCCGCAACGGCTCGATCTCGCGCGATTCTACATCGCTCGCGACATGTATCCGGAGGCCAAAGGCGTGCTCGACGTCGTGTTGGCGGAGGACCGTCCGGCGGTGGAGGACGTTTCCGCCAGCGTGCTGCGCGCTATCGCCGAAGTGATGATGAATCGCCCCGACGACGCGCTGAAGGATCTCGCCAACTCGACGATCGGCGACCAGCATGACGCGCCGTTGTGGCGCGGGCTTGCCTTGGCCGATCAGGGCAAATGGGCGCAGGCGCGCGACAGCTTCAAGAGCGTGGAAGCAGCGATCGCTACCTTGCCGATCGAACTGCAACGCGTCGCGCTCAAGGATGAGATCCGCGCCGCCATCGAGGTGGGCGATTTCGGCGGCGCCGCCACCGACCTCAACGACCTCGAAACTATCGGTTTTCCGCGTGAAATGCAGCCCGCAGTCTCCGTGCTGGTCGGGCGATTGTCCGAGGGGATGGGCCGCGGCGAGGATGCCCTCTCAGCGTATCGTACGGCGGCGGATTCGTGGGACCGCCCGGCGGCGGCTCAGGGGCGGCTGCGCGAAGTGGCGTTGCGTTACACGCTCGGCGACCTCAAGCGCGACGACGTGATGTCCAATCTGGAAACGCTCACCACCATTTGGCGCGGTGACGAAACGGAGATCGGGGCGCTGGAGATCCTGGCGCGGCTCTATATCGAGGAGGGCCGTTACCGCGATTCGTTCTACGTCATGCGCAGCGCCGTGGCGGCGCATCCGGATTTCGACATGACGCATCGCATCCAGGAGGAGGCGGCGGCGACATTCGATACGCTGTTTCTCGCCGGCAAGGGCGATACGCTCTCGGCCATCGATGCACTTGCGCTGTTCTACGACTTTCGCGAGCTGACCCCGATCGGCCGCCGCGGCGACGAGATGATCCGCCGGCTTTCCGACCGGCTGGTTTCCGTCGACCTCCTCGATCAGGCCGCCGAGCTGTTGCAGTACCAGGTCGATCACCGGCTGCAAGGCGCCGCGCGCGCGCAAGTGGCGACGCGCCTTGCTGTCATCTACCTCATGAACCACAAGGCCGATCGGGCGCTGGCGATGCTGCGTAATACCCGCACCGCCGACCTCGCCAACGAGATGCGCAACCAGCGCCTGCTGCTCGAAGCGCGCGCGCTCTCCGACCTCGGCCGCTACGATCTGGCTCTGGAAGTGATCGGCAACATCGAGGGCCGGGAAACGATCCGCTTGCGGTCCGATATTTTGTGGGCGGCGCGGCGCTGGGCCAAGTCGGCGGAGCAAATCGAGCTCTATTACGGCGAACGCTGGAAGGATTGGCAGCCTTTAAGCGAGGTCGAGCGCGCGGACATTTTGCGCGCCGCGATCGGATACGCGCTCGGCGAGGATGCGCTTGGCTTGAGCCGCTTCCGCGAAAAATATGCGGCGAAGATGGCGCAGACGCCGGACGCGCGCGCTTTCGAGGTCGTCTCCGCGCCGCTCGGCACCAGCGGGACGGAATTCCGCAACATCGCCCGCGCCGCGGCGTCGATCGATACGCTCGAAGGTTTCTTGCGCGACATGCAGGCGCGCTATCCCGACGCCGGCGCCATTTCGCCGGCGTCGGCCAAACCGCCGGCTGGTAGCGCGCCGGTTTCCTCCACCGCGCCGGCAACGCGGCCGGCGCCGCCCGCGCGCGCTACGGGGCGAACAGCGCTGCGGTGAGCTTCAATCCCCCGTGGGCTTAAACGGCGCGGCAGGTATGGGGCTAACGACGAACGCGAATGGCAAGTGGCCAATAGCGAATAGCGACGTGGCTTCTATTCGCCACTCGCGATTTCGCGCCTTCACGTCCCGTAGCTTTGGATGAGCGAGCCGGCGACCAGCGTCCAGCCGTCGACCAGGACGAAGAAAATCAGCTTGAACGGCAATGACACCACGACCGGCGGCAGCATCATCATGCCCATCGACATCAGCACCGAGGCGACGACGAGGTCGATAATCAGAAACGGCAGGAACAACAGAAAGCCGATCTCGAACGCCCGCTTGAGTTCGGAGATCATGAAGGCGGGGATGAGGATGCGCATCGACAGGTCTTCCGGCTTCTGCGGCGCCTTCTCACCCGACATGTCAACGAACAGCCGCAAGTCCTTTTCGCGGACGTTCTTTTCCATGAAGCCGCGTAACGGCCCCGAGGCGCGATCGAGCGCCTCGTTGATGTTGATCTCGTTGGCGACCAGCGGCTTGACGCCAACGTCATAGACGCGGGTGAGCACCGGCCCCATCACGAAAGCGGTGAGGAACAGCGCAAGCGAGATGACGACCGAGTTGGGCGGTGAGGTCGCGGTGCCGAGCGCGGTGCGCAAAAGCGACAGCACCACGACGATACGGGTAAACGAGGTCATCATCACCAGGATCGACGGTGCCAGCGACAGCACCGTCAACAACGCGATCAACTGGATGATGCGTTCATTCAGCCCGCCGCCGGCGGCGCCTTGACCGAGATTGATGCTGATATCTTGCGCAGCGAGCGGTGTCGCCGAAACAATGAGAGCCGCTAGTGAGGCCGCCACCGTTTTCACACGGACGCGGCGGCCCCAAGCTGATGTCATCAGGTCTTGCCTGCCGGACGGCCCAACAAGCTCGCCATCTCCTGTTCGAGAGTGTCGTAGAGCGCCTTGCCTTCCTTCGGCTTGCCCTCCGTGCGCGCGGGCGCGGGTTTCGCTTCGGCCGGGCGCACAACACGCGGTGGCGGCGGGGGTGGAGCTACCGCTTCCTCCTCGTCAGCATGTTCGGGCGCCGGTATCGCGCGTCCGCTTGCTGCTGGTGGGGCGTGGGCGGGAGCCTCGCGCGGCTCCGCCGGTTTCGGTTTGCGCAAAGCCGCTTCAAGGCGCTGCGCCATTTCCGCGAGGCTTTGATCGGCGGCGGAGGGCTCGGCGCTGACCGGTTGCGCTGGCATGCGCGGCTCCTGCCGATGCTCGGTACGGGCCTCTGCGCGCATTTCGACATGTTGCGGTCGCGGAGCCGGGCGATTACGCGACGGCATGGGCGTGACCGGCGCCACATTGGGTACCGGATGCGCCGCGAGATCGTCCGCGAGCGCAGACAGGACTTCGCGCTGAGGGCGCGGTGGCGGTTCGGAAGAGTGCGGCTCGGGGTGCGATAGTTCCTCGGGAACCGGCTCAAGGCGCGGGACACGGCGGGGTGGCGCCGGCGGCTCAGGTTGCAGCGGCCATGAACCGTTCGATGCGGCTTCCGGCAAAGGAACGGTCCGTGACAAAGTTTCCGGCGGGGCAGGCGACCGCGGAACGGCCGCCTCACGGGCCGCCGGCGTCGCGCGCACGATGTTGGCTTCGACGACGACGTCGGTCGGGCCACCGATCATCACCAGGTGCTCGATATTGTCGCGGCGGACGAGAAGGAGCCGGCGGCGTGCATCGACAGTCGCATACTCGATCACGGCTAGTCGCGGCTGGCGCCCGCGCACCGCGCCGCCTAATCGCGCGCTGCCGAATCTGCGCACCGCCCATGCGGCCACGCCGATCAATCCCAGTACGATGAGGAATGCCAAGAAAAAGCGTACGGCGAGTGGCATCTCCGCGCCGAACAAATCGAACATCCGCCCAACTCCCCAAATCGCCACCGCGGCCCACTGGATTTCCAATGGTTAACAGCGCCGGCAACATTTGCCGCGGCGGATATTAACAAAGATTTAAACTCGACGGGCGTTTTCGAGCCCGGTCCCCTTAGTATCAGCATTTCCATGGTAAACGGCGGATTAATGGCAAAAGCGCGCCAACACTGCGCTTAACCCCGCATTAACTATACACCCGGCAAAGTCTGCCCAGGCCACGAGGGCAGCGCCATGCCGATTTCCGATATTCCGATTCTCTCGATGCTGCGCACGCGCATGCAATGGCATCAGGAGCGCCAGCGCGTTCTCGCCGAGAATGTCGCCAACGCCGACACCCCCGAATATCGCGCCCGCGACCTGGCGCCGCCGAATTTCGAGGCCACGCTGCAAACGGTGTCGCTGACGCTTGCCCGCACCGATCCCGGTCACATCGGAGCCGCTGGCGGCAGCGGCTCTCAATTCGCCGAGAACAAGGACCCGCATTACGAGGTCCGTCCACGCGGCAATGCGGTCAGCCATGAAGACGAAATGCTGAAGCTTGCCGGCAACCAGATGGATTACGACGCGGCGACCTCGCTCTACACGCACAGTCTCGCGCTGATCAAAACGGCGATTGGGAAAGCCTGAGAGCGGCTTTTCAAGCGCCAGGCGGAGTGCACGATCCGTGATGGACTTCATCAAATCGATCGCGATCGCCGCCACCGGGATGCGCGCGCAAGCCGGCCGCATGCGCATCATCTCGGAAAACATCGCCAACGCCGATTCGACGGCAACCGCACCCGGCGGCGACCCCTACCGGCGCCGCATCGTCACATTTCGCGCCGAGCTTGATCGCGAGCTCGGCGCCAACGTGGTCGAGCTCGGCCGCGTCGCCACCGACAGTTCGGGTTTCCGCGTCAGGCACGAGCCCGACAATCCGATGGCGGACACCAAGGGCGACGTCAAATATCCGAACGTGAACTCACTGATCGAGATGACCGACCTGCGCGACGCGCAGCGCTCCTACGAAGCCAACCTCAACGTGATCTCCGCCACGCGCCGCATGCTCCAGCGCACGCTCGATATCCTCAAGACCTAAGGTGAACCATGCCGACACCGGCCGCCGCCGCCAATGCCTATGCCGCGCTTGCCCAATTGCGCGATCAATCCGCCGGTCTTGGCCGCGATGCCGCCGCACAAGACGGCGGACCCAATTTCGGATCGGTGCTTAAGGATGTAATGGCGAGCGTGACCGCCGCCGGCCAGAAGTCCGACGTGCAGGCGCACGCCGTCGCGATGGGCAAGGCCAACATGATCGATGTCGTCACCGCGGTCGCGGAGAGCGAGACCGCGATCCAGGCGCTCGTTTCCGTGCGCGACAAGGTGATCGCGGCCTATGAGGAAATTCTGCGGATGCCGATCTGATCCTTCGAGACCCGCCTTCGTCGGGCGCCTCAGGATGACATGAAAGGACAGGAGACTGAATGACTGGACCGGAAGTGATGGACGTGGCGCGCGACGCGATCGTGACGCTCATTCTCGTCTCCGCGCCATTGATGCTGGTCGGATTGATCGTCGGCGTCGCCGTCTCGCTCCTGCAGGCGCTCACGCAAATCCAGGAAACGACGCTGGTCTTCGTGCCGAAGATCCTGGCCATCTTCCTCGCGATGTTGATTGCGTTGCCGTTCATGGCGGACGCGCTGCACTCGAACTTCTTGCGGATCGCCGCGCACATCACCAACGGCTGAAAAGCTCACAGCGTGCGCATCGATTTGTCTTATCTGCCGGCGCTGGGCGCCGCTTTCCTTCTGGTGTTCGCGCGCACCGGAACGATGCTGATGTTGCTGCCGGGGCTGGGCGAGCAGAACATTTCGGCGCGCATGCGCCTGACATTTGCGCTCATCCTCGCCGCCATGCTGCTGCCGCTGCATCGCAACGCCTATCACGTCGATCCGGGCGCGCTCGGGCCCGCCCTGGTGATGCTGGTCGAGGAGATTCTCGTCGGCGCGATGCTCGGCATCACTGCGCGGCTGACCATTTCCGCGCTCGAAGTCGCCGGCTACGTGATCGCCCAGCAACTTGGTCTCGGCTTCGTCACCGCGGTCGATCCGACGCAGGGCGAGCAGGGCGCCATCATCGGCAATTTCCTCACCATGCTCGGCATCACGCTGTTCTTCGCCACCGACATGCACCACCTCGTCATCGCCGCGCTCAACGACAGCTACACTCTCTTCGAGCCGGGCGAGGTGCCCGCCACCGGCGATGCGGCGGCGCTCATCACCAAGACGGTCGCTGGCGCGTTTCGCATCGGCATTCAGCTTTCCGCACCGTTTCTCGTGTTCGGGCTTCTGTTCAACATCGGGCTCGGCGTGCTGGCGCGGCTGATGCCGCAGATGCAGGTTTTCTTCGTGGCGCTGCCGCTGTCGATCCTGCTGGGGCTGATTTTCCTGGTCCTGGTGCTCGGCGCGATGATGGGATTCTTCCTCGACTATGCCGGCGGCGTGCTGCACGCGCTCGTTCTCCACGGGTAAACGCCCGCCATGGCCGAAGAAAGCGAATCCAACGAACGAACGGAAGACCCGACACCGCGACGGCTCGAGGAAGCTCTCCGGCGCGGCGACGTCGTCAAAAGCGCGGAAGTGAACACCTGGTTCATGATCGCCGGCGGAACGCTGATGCTCATGATATTCGCGGCGCCGATGGCGACAAGCCTCCAAGCCACGTTGCGCGGCCTGCTCGCCAAATCCTATCAAATCCACACCGACGGTCCCGCGCTTGTTGCGCTGATGAGGACGCTGGCGACGGAAGTGGTTGGCGCCTGCGGCATTCCGCTCCTTCTGCTCTGCATTGCCGCGGTCGCCGGCAATGTCATTCAGCACCGCCTCGTGTTCTCGACCGAGCCGGTCAAACCGCAACTGTCGAGAATTTCGCCCGCCGCCGGCCTCGCCCGCTTGTTCTCGCGCCAGGCGCTGGCCAATTTCGCCAAGGGTCTTGCCAAACTCGGCGTCGTCGGCGCCGTCATGGCGTCGCTGTTGTGGCCGCAGCGCCACCTGCTGAGCGGCCTCGTCAGCACCGATCCGGCGGTGATCCTGCCCATTACCCGCACGCTCGCCATGAAGATGCTGGGCACGGTGGTGGCAATCCTCGCCATTGTCGCGACCGCCGACTACCTGTTTCAGTACCGGCAATGGTACGAGCGGCAAAAAATGTCGCTGCGGGAGATGAAGGAGGAGTTCCGTCAGACCGAGGGCGACCCGGTCGTCAAAGGCAAGCTCCGGCAATTGCGCCAGGCGCGCATGCGCAAGCGCATCATGGCGGCGGTGCCGAAAGCTTCGGTTGTCATCGCCAACCCGACCCATTTCGCGGTGGCGCTGAGATACGAGCGCGGCATGAACGCGCCGGTCTGCGTGGCCAAGGGCGTCGACCTCATCGCCCGCAAAATCCGCGAGGTGGCCGAGGAGCACAACATTCCCGTGATCGAGAATCCTCCGCTCGCCCGCGCCTTGCACGGCACGGTGGAGATCGACCAGGAAATTCCGCCGGAGCATTACCGCGCGGTGGCCGAAATCATTGGTTACATCATGCGGCTGCGCCGCATGGTGGGCACGTCGCGGCCGTTGTGAAGTCCTGCGCAAATCCCCTTGCGCCGCCGCCCCGCCCGAGGCACGAGAGAGTATCCTTTCCGCTCATTCCCGCCGAAGCTGGAATCCAGTCGAGCGTGAGGAGTTGGGTCCCCGATTTCGCAGGGACGAGCGGTGAGCGGCAGGGGCCAGGGATGACGACATCCGGCATCACCGAGAGTTCCGCCGGCGCCGCGCGCAAGGCGGTCGACCGTAGCGCCGGCGCAGCGCGCTCCGGCAGCGTCATCCTGGTCCTGCTGGTGGCGGGCATGCTGGTCGCCGCCGCAACCGGCTTCATGGTTCTCGGCCGCGACAGTGCCGAGCCGTATATCCTCGGCTTCCTGGCGGTGCTCGCCACGGTCGGCGTGTTCTCGATGTTCGCGCTCGCCTCGGGCATCCTGCGGCTGCCGACGGCGCAGCCGGCCAATCCGCTGA
The DNA here is from genome assembly GCA_963733575.1 of uncultured Alphaproteobacteria bacterium. Lineage (GTDB taxonomy): Bacteria > Pseudomonadota > Alphaproteobacteria > Rhizobiales > Xanthobacteraceae > BOG-931. Next base: position 259,274 of record CAVTDJ010000002.1, read on the forward strand.
TCAAATCCCTCGTCGATGACGCCTTCGACGGGATCCTCGTCACCGATGGTGACGGACGCGTCATTTACGCCAATGCCGCCTATCTCGATCTCATCGATGCGGCGGACGCAAGCGAGATGCGGCCGGTCGAGCGCGTGTTCATCGGCGATGCGGATGCGTCCGAGGCAATCTACCGGCTGCTCAAGGCGGCGCGCGAAGGCAAGCGCCTGCAGGAGGAAGTGCGGGTCGCGGGCCTCAAAGGCCGGCCGGCCCGCTGGCTGCGGCTGCGCGTGCGGCCGCTCGGCGAAAGCGGGCGCGACCGGCGCCTCACCGTCTGGTCGATCAGCGACGTGACCCGCGAGCGCGAGCGGCAGGAGAATGTCTTTCAGGAATTGCAGCACGCCGTCGATTATCTCGATCACGCGCCGGCCGGCTTTTTCTCCGTCGATGCGAAGGGCGACGTGGTCTACCTCAACGCCACGCTGGCCAATTGGCTCGATCAGGATCTCGCCCAGGTCGGCTCCGGCGGGCTCAAGCTTCCCGACCTTGTCGCCGGCGACGGCGCCGCGCTGTTGACGACGCTGCGCGCCGCCCCAGGCGAGATCAAGACCGAGGTGCTTGACCTCGATCTGAAGACCCGGAACGGGCGTAAGCTCCCGGTCCGCCTCTTTCACAAGCTCGCTTTCGGCGCCGACGGCACGCCGGGCGCTTCACGGACCCTCGTCATCAATCGTGCGCGCGACGACGGCACCGATCCGCAGCGCGCGGCGGAAATCCGCTTCATGCGCTTTTTCCACAACACGCCGATGGCGATCGCGACCGTGGACCGGGACGGCCGCGTCGTGCGCACCAATCCGCTGTTCGCGCGGCTGTTTCACAACGCGCTGAACATCGAAGGCGGCGGCCGTTCCATCGGCGCCGTGGTTGCCGAACGCGATCGGGAGGCGCTTGACGGCGCCATCGCCCAGGCCGCGAGCGGCAAAGGCGACATTGCGCCCGTCGACGCCGCGCTTGCGGGAGAAGGCGAGCGGTTCGGGCGCTTCTACGTCACCGCGGTCGAGGAAGCGGAACGCGACCAGGAAGCGGCCATTGTCTATACGTTGGAAACGACGGCGCAGCGCGAGCTCGAGACCAAGCTCAATCAGCAGCAAAAGATGGAGCTTGTCGGTCAGCTCGCCGGCGGCATCGCGCATGATTTCAACAACGTGCTCTCCGCCATCATCATGGCGACCGACTTCCTCCTCAACGCGCACAAGCCGACCGACCCTTCGTTCGGCGACATCATGCAGATCAAGCAGAACGCTAACCGGGCCGCGAGCCTCGTTCGGCATTTGCTCGCTTTCTCGCGCAAGCAGACGCTGCGGCCGCAGGTGCTCGACCTGGGCGAGGTCTTGAGCGATCTCACCATGCTGTTACGCCGGCTGATCGGCGAAAAGGTTTCGCTCGACGTGGTGCACGGCCGCGACCTGTGGCCGGTCAAGGTCGATATTTCCCAACTCGAGCAGGTGATCGTGAATCTCGCGGTCAACGCGCGCGACGCCATGCCCGAGGGCGGCCGGTTGCAATTGCGCACCACGAATGTCACGGCGAAGGAATGTGAGCGGTACCACGCCAAGGGCATGCCGGCCGCGGATTACGTGTTGGTCGAGGTCCGCGATACCGGCACCGGCATCCCGGAAGCGATCCTCGATAAGATCTTCGACCCGTTTTTCTCCACCAAGGAGGTGGGGAAAGGCACCGGGCTCGGCCTCTCCACGGTCTACGGCATCATCAAGCAAACCGGCGGCTTCGTTTACGTCGATTCCGTGCTGCACGAGGGGACCGCGTTCCGCATCTTTCTGCCGCGCCACATCGCCAGCGCGCAGGAGGCGGCGGAGCAGCTCCGCGAGATCGAAGCGCCGGCGATTGCGCACACGCTTGCCGCCGCCGATGAGGTCAAGCGCGCCGCCAGCGCCGATCTCACCGGCGAAGGCACGATCCTGTTGGTCGAGGACGAAGAGGGGCTACGCGCGCTCAACGCGCGCGGGCTTGCTTCGCGCGGCTACACCGTGCTCGAGGCTGGCAACGGCGTCGAGGCGATCGATGTTTTGGAGAAGTCGGGCAAGCCGGTCGACCTCGTCGTCTCCGATGTCGTCATGCCGGAAATGGACGGACCGACATTGGCGCGGGAATTGCGCAGCCGCAATCCGAGCCTGAAGATCATTTTCGTGTCCGGCTATGCCGAGGACGCCTTCCAGAAGCATCTGCCCGAGCACGGCCAGTACGCTTTCCTGCCGAAGCCGTTCACGCTCAAGCAACTGGTCGCTGCCGTGAAAGAGACGCTCGCGGCGTAATCGTGGCGTCGCATTGGAACACCTTCCGCTGCTACCGCATCCCCGCGTCGTCGTGGCAGGACTGCGGGGCGGCAGGCGAATCGTGCCGCCAGACCGGCACGTCGCATTTGGAACAGGCGGCGAGGGTAAGGCCGAAGGCGGCGACGACGAGAAGCCGCACGGTTCGATCACCGGCAACGCGCGCGATTGCTCGCAAAAGCCCCAAAGCCCGATCCCCTTCGTCACACACCACACATCATATTGCCATTAGCGGCGGACTGCGACCTTGTTGCGGCGGATGGTAAGATGGAGCGTGTCGGACGCGGATTTCCAATATCTTACCCGTCCAAGGCCGGGTCGCCGGCACGATCTTGAAGTAAAAACGGAGAGATAAAGCCCATGGACATTCACCCCTGCGGCGCGACGCCATCGCGCCGGGCGCCGGCCGATTGGTTCACGGGAACGGTCTGGCAGGATCCGATCATCGAGGCGCCGGCGCCGGCGCGCGTGCGCGGGACCGTCGTGCACTTCGAGCCGGGGGCGCGCACCAATTGGCACACGCACCCGCTCGGGCAGACACTGTATATTGTCTCAGGCGCCGGCCGCGTGCAGGCTTGGGGCGGACCGTTGCGCGAAGTTCGCGCCGGCGACGTTGTCTGGTTTCCACCCAAGGAAAAGCATTGGCACGGCGCCGGCCCGGCGACGACCATGGTCCACATCGCCGTCCAGGAGGCGCTCGACGGCAAGTATGTCGACTGGCTGGAAAGGGTGACCGATGAGCAATACAACATGACGGCCGGCGTCTAGGGGCCAAGCGGATTCGGCAGTCCTCCACACTGCGATTCCGACAATCTGTGATCCTGGACACGCCGCCTCGGGTTGTGGAACGGTATGCGTTGTTTCAATGGAAATATGACGGTTTCACCACATTCGGGCGCCTGACGGACGCGCCGTAAAGCTTAGAGGCGAACATGATCCGCAACACTGCCGGAACGATTTTACTCGCCGCCACAGTTACCGCGGCGGCGCTGACGCAGGCGACTTATGTCCGCGCCGCCAGTAAGTATGACGGCAACTGGAGCGTCGTCATCGTTACCAAAGCCGGCCCCTGCGACGCGGCCTACCGCTTCAGCGGGCAAATCGTGAATGGCGTTATCCTTTACAACGGCGGCGTCGGCCCGGTCGATTTCGCCGGACGAGTCCGGTCCAGCGGCGCCGCAATTGTGCGGGTATCGAGCGGCGCGAATTACGCCGTCGCCAATGGACGAATGACGGCCGTGCGCGGCAGCGGCACGTGGCGCGGTCAAAGCTCCAGCGGCCGTTGCACCGGCGTGTGGAGCGCGACGCGAACTTGAAAGCGGGGGCCGGAGTGGCCGCCGCCGTCGCATTCTGACAAAGCGTGACCGCACACGGGGCAAGAGTTAACCTCCCGCTCCGCGAGGTGACCCATGCGTTACGAACTTTATTATTGGCCCACCGTGCAGGGGCGCGGCGAATTCGTCCGCCTGGCGCTCGAAGAGGCCGGCGCCGACTATATCGATGTCGCGCGCAAGAAGGGCAAGGCCGGCGTCCCGTCGATGATGAAGATCATCGACGACAAGCGCAGCGCCCGCCCGCCCTTCGCGCCACCGTTTCTCAAAGCCGGCAAGCTCATCATCGCGCAGACCGCGAATATTTTGTTCTATCTCGGGCCGCATCTGAAGCTTTCGCCCCGCGACGAAGCGGGACGGCTGTGGGCGCATCAATTGCAGCTCACCGTCACCGATCTCGTGGTCGAGATCCACGACACCCATCATCCGATCACCAGCTGGCTCTATTTCGAGGAGCAGCGGCCGGCGGCGCGGCGGCGCAGCAAGGATTTCTGGCGCTATCGCGTGCCGAAATTCTTGGGTTATTTCGAGCGGGTGCTGCAGAAGAACGGCGGCAAATATCTGGTCGGCAGCCGGCTGAGCTACGTCGACCTGTCGCTGTTCCAGATCGTCGAGGGGCTGCGCTATGCCTTTCCCAGGCGCATGAAGCGATTCGAAAAGAAAGTGCCCGGCGTGGTTGCGTTGCACGACCGCGTGGCGAAGCGTCCGCGCATCAAGGCCTATCTGGCCTCGAAACGGCGTATCGCGTTCAGCCAGTGGGGTATCTACCGCTACTTTAAGGAATTGGACGGCTAAATACCGTTATCCGGCCAGGGCGCTGACGCCGGCGAGCGCGATCTGCTCGTCCTCGTGCGATTGCACGCCCGAGACCCCGATGGCGCCGACGCATTCGTTCTGGTGCATGATCGGCACCGCGCCCTGTATCAGGAGACCGGCGGGAAACGTGACGAACGCCGGCCGTTCCTTCACGCGGTCCTCGAAGAACTTGCTCGGCCGCCTGGTCATCGCCGAGGTGCGGGCCTTGCCGAGCGACACCTCCGTGGAAATCGTCGGCGCGCCGTCCATGCGCTCGAATCCGAGCAAATAGCCGCCGTCGTCGACGATGGAAATCGCCACCGGCCATTTGTTCTTGACGGCTTCGGCCTCGCACGCTGCCATCATCTTTTTCACGTCGGTCAATGTCAGAGACGGCTTGTTGCGCATGGACACACCTTATGAAAATCGGATTGGGGGACCTTAGGACAGCTTGACGTCGAGTGCTATGCGCTCGTAGTTTGCATGTTGTGCTTCGGGGGCGCCAGCGGGGAACTCATGACGCTTCGATTGACGCAGCTGTGCTTCGCAGCGCTAGGACTGGCAATTGTGGCGGTCGCGCTGACCGGTTTTTCCGCGCGGGCGTTCACCATCGAAAGCCTAAGCGCCAATGGGAGCGGCGGTTCGAGGTTTGCCGATCCGGATAACCGGTACAAGAATTTCGGCCAGGGCTCCCAACCGTTCGGCCCGAACGGTCCGACGGTGCAGTTCGGCCAGGGGCAGCCGTCCCTCGGCCGCCCCTTCGGGCCCCGTCCCTACATGCCCCCGCCGCAATCGTACGGCAACGGCAACAACGACTGAATTCAGCTTCAGCGTAGCGAGAAGCGGATCGGCACGGTCAAGTCGAGCCGCGGCTGCGGCATGCTCACCGGGAAGGGCGGCAGCGGTTCTGCCCGCACGATCATTGCCATCACCTCGTTGTCGAGATCGGCAAAGCCCGAGCTGCGCGCGATGCTGTGCGCAAGCACGTGCCCGGTGCGATCAAGGCTGAAGCTCAAAAGAACGACGCCCTGCTCGTTGCGCGATTGCGCCGCTGCCGGATAGCGTTTGGAACGCTGCAACTGCCGCATCAGGCTCGTCTGCCACGACGGCTCGATCCGTGGGGCGCCGCCCTTCACCTGCTGGGCCGTAAGCGGAGCAGGCGGCGGCGTCTCCTCGACCTTGTCCGGGGGCTTGGCGACCGGCGCGGGAACGATCGCCGGCGCTTCGTCGGGCGGCTGCTCAACCTTGAGCTCCTCGGTCGGCTTCTCCTTTTGCGGCTCGGGCACCGGCTTCGATTCGATCATGGTCTCGGGCGCCGGCGCATCATCGCGCGCAACGGCGTCCGGCGTTGAGTCGATCGGCGCCAGCTCCACGGTCACGATCGACGCGTCGTCGCCGATCTCCACGGTCGGCTGGTGCCAGAAAAGAAAGCAGACGACGGCCCCGACGTGAATGCCGAGTACGACGATTGCCGCTACCGACCAACGGACGAGATCGCGCGGCTCGGTTTCCTCGAACCACGATAGCGAGAGCGCGCTCATTTCGCCTCGCGCATTTCGAGGCCGACGAGCGCAATCTTGAGGTAACGCGCCGCGCGCAGCTCGTTCATGACCCGCATGACATCGCCGTAGGGCACCGTGCGGTCGGCGCGCAGAAAGATGCGTTGGTCCTTGTTGCCGCCGGTTGCGGCATCGAGCGCGCGCGCAAACTGATCGCGCGCGACGGCGTCGTCGCCGATCGCGAGGCTGAGGTCCGATTTGAGCGTGAGATAGACCGGCTTGTCGGGATGTTCTTTCGGCTCCGCGTTGGAGGAGGGCAAATTGACCGCAACATCAACAGTGGCGAGCGGCGCCGCCACCATGAAGATGATCAGCAGCACCAGTATCACGTCGATGAACGGCGTGACGTTGATGTCGTGCACTTCCGCGAGTTCGTCCTCGCCGTGATCGAGACGCATCGCCATGGTCTTACTCCGCGGCTTGCGACAGCGGCAGCTTGGCGCGGTCGAGATCGCGGCTCACGAGCTTCATCACTTGCGCCGAAGCGTCACCAAGCAGCGCGCGGTAGTGCACCGTCGATCGCGCCAGTACATTGTAGATCACGACCGCCGGGATTGCGGCGACAAGCCCAAGCGCAGTCGCGAGCAGGGCTTCGGCGATACCAGGCGCCACCACCGCGAGATTAGTCGTATGCGCCTTGGAGATGCCGATGAAGCTGTCCATGATGCCCCAGACCGTGCCGAAAAGTCCGATAAAGGGCGCGGTTGAGCCGATCGTCGCCAGGACGCCAGTGCCACGCGAGATCTTGCGGCTCGCCGCCATCTCGATGCGCTCGAGCTGCCAGGCGATGCGCTCTTTGAGGCCATCGCCGTGCAAATTGGCGGACAGCCTGATCTCGCTTGCGGCCGCGTGCACGAGCTGCGCAACCGGGTCGGAGCCATTGCGCAACCGTTCGTGCGCCTGGGCGAGGGTCGCACAATTGGCAAGGATGCGCAGGCCCCCGCGCACCGCGACGCGCGCACCGCGCAATTCGAGACTTTTGGCAACCCAGACCGTCCACGTGATGAGCGAGGCGAAAGCGAGTCCGATCATGACCGCCTTCACGATGATATCGGCGTGAAGGAACATGCCCCATGGCGATAGATCCTGCGGCAGCTCCGCGACGCCGACGGACGGCTCGCTGGGCGGCGGCGCGGCAGCGGCGCCGCTGCTCGGACTCGTTTCAGAACTTGGCGCAGTCGCGTTCGTCGGAGGCGCCGCCTGCGCTGCGGGCGGGACGGCAGGCGCGGATGAAGCTCCGTTCGAAATTGGGGGCGTATTGTCCTGAGCGAAGGCTGGATGGACCAGTGGGGCTACAGTCGCCAACGCAACGGCGACTATCGCGAGTTGACGGCAACGCAAGCCGGGCTTCCGCGTACGAGCGAAGCGAATGGGCCTTGCTGACAACAAGCCCGGCAGACGCGCCAAGCAGTTCAAAGCTTTACCTCGCAACGAAGCTAATGTGAGATGGTCCATGCCCTTCCTTGCTCCAAGGGTACCAACATCGAACGCGTCGGAAAACTCCTCGGGAATAGGGGCATCGCCGCTCGATCTCAACGCTCGTCGCCGCCGGATGGCGACGCACGCCGTCATCGAGCTAGTGCCCGCGCGTGTCATTGTAGTCAATTCGGCTCTCCCCGAGTTGAGATTGATCGACGCATGGGCCATTCAAAATTTCTTTGACACGCCGGCGAAGTAGCCGCGACGGGGCCCGTACTGCGGCGCGAACACGCCAATGCCGCTCCCGCTTCTAATTTGATAGATCGTGTCGAAGAGGTTGACGATGTCGAAACGCACCGTCATCGGCTTCGGATCATCGGGCAGCAGAAATTCGCGGGCGATTCCGACATTGAACTGCGTATAGGGCGGCACCGAGGAGATGTTGGCATCGCCGGCGCGCAAACCGCTGCCATAGATCATGTCGCCCGTGACCCTGGTCCCGCACCAGGAAGGCGCGGTCCAAGAACCTCCCGGTGCGCCGCCGAAAGTCTCGTTCGCATAAGCGGGCCGGCCGCAGAATTGATAAATGGCGCCCGCCGAAGCGGTGACGAACTGATTGTGATCGGTGTAGATCCAGTGCGTTTGCAGATACCGGAATTCGGTCAGACCGCCGAGATCGGCGAGCGGCACGGTGTTGTCGAACAGGTATTGGTTCGATACCGGATTGGTCGCCCGCTGCTGCGCAACCGCGAGGTTGCCGTAGGCCTGGAAATTGCCGCTGTGGAATTTCCCGCTGAACTCGATGCCTTCATTGATGCCCTGGGCATAGTTGAAAGCGCTCAGCACCAAGGCCTGGCCGAAGATTCCGTTGTCGATGAGGTCGGTCGCGATCTTGTAATAAACGTCAACGCCGAGATCGAGGTCGGTGCAATCTTTCGCCGCCGGCGCGCTGCATCCGAATGGAATGTTTTGATTGACGCCGGCATCGAAGACATGCGAGCGCTCAGGCAGCACGGGACTATTCCCCTGGCCGGGAGGCGCCGCCGTAGTGTTGGCGAACAAAGCAGTATTGACAGGCGCAGCCTCGACCAGGACCGGCGGCGTAAAGTAGCGCGCATAGCCAAAATGAAGCTTGGTGAATTCGAAGGGCGTGTACGTGAAGCTGATGCGCGGGCTGAGCTGGTTAGCATCGACGAATTGCCACATCTGATCGAAGCGCAGACCACCGTTGATCATAAACCTATCGGTGACTTTCCACTCGTCCTGCGCATACACGCCCGTAAGCCAGGCAAGCTTCGAGACGCCGTCGGTGATCGTGAACGGCGCATCGATCGGCACCCCGCCTGGGGCGGGCTCGGCCAGCGATGAGTTGCCAACGAAAGCCTGTTCACCGCTGACAAAGAAGCCGGTGCGAATCGTGTGCGCCGGATTGATCTGATACGAGCCGTCGGCTTGGATGCCGTTGGTATAAGACTGGCGGGTGATGTTCGACGCAACGCCATTGATTAACAGATCGCCGAGCGGGTCGGGCGTGTAGTTGAGCCGATCGTAACGTGTAAAATAAGATAATTGCCCGTCGAAACCATTCACGGATTTCTGCAAGGCCAGCACGCCAAATTGAGTGAACTCGACCTGGTTCTCGTTGAGCAGCGCTGAATTGAAACTGCTGATTCCGAATGCGGTCATGACTGGGGGGTTTCCATTCAGCCCGACCGGCTGGCCAGGAACGTTCGGAATTTGGAACGTGCTGTTTGCTGTCCCTGCGATCAGGCTCAGTCGCGTTGTCGGATCGACAAACGTCGACATGTAGGCAAAGCCCTTTTCCTGCTGCGAGAAGTCGTGAATCGGAAAATAGGAGGCTGTCGAATTCTCGATGCCCTCTTTGGTTTGCAGATAGCGGCCGGTGAAAAAGTATTGGACGCCCGGAAAACAATCTACGGTCGACGGTGCCGACTTGCCGACAACCGGCGCGGCCGCCGGACACGTGCTGCCGAACGTGCCGCCATATTGGATCGTCGGCGTAAGCGTGCCTTGACTGCCGCCGTAGATGCTGACTTGACCGCTGTTATTGAAGATGTCGGCGCGGGTCGCGATGTCGATCAGCCCGACCGTTCGCAGCCCGTATTCGGCCGGTAGCGCACCTACCACTAGTGCTATGCTGCCTATCCAGCTCGCGTCCAGAATGCTGCCGAAGCCGGTCAGGCCGTCGGGCAGCATCACGCCATTAATGCGGAACTGCAGATTGCCGTGGTCGTTGCGGACGTGCAGGAGGCCGCTGGCCGCTGAAATCTTGCGTCACGCCCGGCGCCTGCAACAGCATCCTCTCGACCGGGGTGTTGGTGCCACCGGGCAGCGCATCAATGGTGGCATGAGTGATAACGTCCGACGTTGTGCCGATGGTCGTGAAGAGATTGCTGCGCGCTTGATCGAAGGCGTTGGCTTTGGCGTTGAGTTGCGCTGCCGGCGTAACCGGAGCCGCCGTGCCGGGTGCTGGCGCGGCGCGAACGTGTACGTGATGCGGCTTCGGGTTTTCCTTCGGCGCGCTGACGACGACCTCGGGAAGCTGCGTTTGCGCGCTTGCGGTGCCGCCAAGGCTCATAAGTGCAAGCAGCGCTGAGCTACCGACAAAATAGCCGCGACTTCTACGGTAAGTACGAACGGACATGACGCTCCGCCCCTGTATGTTACAAAGATGACTAACCGGCCGGTCCGTTGCGGTCGTATTCTCGCGGCACGTCGAACGGTGAAGGAGATGCCGCGTTCAATCTCCACGCCATCGCCGGCGCGCGAGCGTGGCAAGGCGTAGGATCAGAAACGACCGGAGGTCAGGCGAGCGGCGGGGCGCGCGATTGAAATGGAGATCGCTGTGGCGCGACGAAAGCAAAGGCGACGTGTTTGACATGTTCGATCGTTTGCGACGCAAACGGCACCGACAGTTGCGGTACCTGCGGCAGGAACGATGTTGCCGTGAGATGGATTGCCGCACAAATTGCGCAATAGTCGTCGGCGTCGTTGGCGGGATATTGTGCCGGAGACGGCAGCGAAGCCGGCGCTTTCGCGCCCGCCATCACGGTGGCGGTCGCTGAACCGCCACGGACGCCGTAAAGATGGACGTGCCCGAACGAGAGCACGAGCTGTAACGTTAAGGCGAATAACGCCAGCCCGGAGCCGAAGCCCCTCTGCGTCCTAAACCATCGCATCAAGAAAACTCTCGTTCGCGATGCATTCAACCGGCTATTTCGGCAAGCTTACGCCGGAGGCGCTGTCTGGCAAGAGAAAAGTGGATTCGGCGCGCCTACCCGAACGGTTGCGGAAGCGAACAACCGCCAGCATATTCTATTTATAATATATGGGACCGCTACCCCCCGCCGCGCATGCGCGCGAGCAGTTCGGCCGTGGGGTAGGAATCGGCCGGGAGGCCGTATTTTAGTTGCATAGCCTTGACCGCCTGCCGGGTCTTCAGGCCTAAAAATCCATCGACCTTGCCAACGTCAAAGCCGGCGCGCACCAGCAAGGTCTGCATTTCCTGCACCTCCTTGAAGGCAAGCGCCGGCGGCGGCGTGCCGTGGCGGAGCGCCGGCGCGCCGGCGATGCGGGTGGCGAGATAGGCAGCGGTGGTCGAATAAACCAGCGAATTGTTCCACTGCAGATAGACCTGGAAATTTTGGTAGGCGAGGAAAGCGGGCCCAAAGCGCCCCATCGGCAACAGGAGCGACGCGGGGAGATTGTCGGCGGGCAGCTTTTGTCCATCGGCGAGCGTCACTCCGTAACCCGCCCATTTGGCGCGCGGCAACGAGATGGACAGATCGGCTTGGTCCCAGGGCAGGTTGGCCGGGACGCGCACCTCGGTGAGCCATGGTTCGCCATGCTTCCAGCCGAGCCCGCGCAAATAGTTTGCCGTCGAAGCCAGCACGTCGGGCACGCTGCGGAGGAGGTTGCGCTTGCCGTCGCCGTCATAGTCGACGGCATATTGGTTGTATTCGGACGGCATCATCTGCGTCTGGCCGAGTTCGCCCGCCCACGAGCCGATCATGTCCTCCGGCGCCAAATCGCCGCGCTCGATCAGGCGCAGCGCGTCAAGAAGCTGGGCGCGGAATTTGTCGCTGCGCCGGCAATCGTAAGCCAGCGAGGCGATGGCGCTGAGCGAGTGGTAATTGCCCATGTTGGCGCCGAAATCGCTTTCCAATCCCCAGAACGAGACGATGACCGGCGCCGGCACACCAAACTGCTGTTCGATACGTGAAAACGTGGGAGCGTTGGTCTTGATCAGCGCCTGTCCGCGTTGAATGCGATAGGCTGCGGCCATGCGGCCGGAGAATTCCAAAAAGGTCTGGGTGAAAACGCGCTGGCCGCGGTCGATATAGACGATCTTCTGGTCGTAGGTGAGGCTCGGCGCGGCAGCGGCGATGGTGCGCTGGGAAATGCCTTGCGGCATAGCCTCGCGCTCGAAGGCGGCAAGCCAGGCATCGTAACTGCCGCTGGTTCGGCAAGGTCCAACCTTGGCGGACGCCGCTGGCGCGGTTTTGGCGGTTGGTGGGGCCTTGGCGGCCGGCGTGGTCGAAGCGGCGTTTGCTGCGACAGCGCCCGTCAGCAAGAGCGCCGCAGACAATAAAATACATGCCCGCATGACGCTTTTCCTTCGCATCATCTCACCCCATTCGTCATTGCCGCGCTGACGATCATTGTCACTTGATCGCGACCGCGCCGGATTTCAGATACCAGTCCAAAATCTCCTCGCCGGTCCAGTACACGACGCCGTCGAAGCGGCGGGCGTGTTCGTAGATTGCTTCGAGATATTTGATCCGGTGCGGCTGGCCGCTGATATACGGATGGATGGCGAGCGCGAGGATTTTTGCGCGCTGCTCGCCCTCGGCGTAGAGCCGGTCGAACTGATCGATGGCGCGGCGCATCAGGTATTCGCTCTCGTGATGCTGGACGATCATCATCGGGATGTCGTTGAGCTCAAGCGTATAGGGCAGCGTGAGCAGCGGGCCGTTGGCGGTGCGGATCACCGTCGGCTCGTCGTCATACACCCAGTCGCCGATATATTTGACTCCGGCGGCGGCGAGGATTTCAGGCGTGTCGAGGGTTTGCGTCAGTCCGGGACCGAGCCAGCCGAGCGGCCGTTTGCCGCAGAAGCGCTCGATGATGCCGAGAGAGCGCTCGACCATCGCTTTTTGATCGGGCTCGGCGTGGATCGGTCCTTGTTCATAGGAGTGACCCATGAATTCCCAGCCGTCGGCACGCGCCTGTTCGGCGACGCGCGGGTAATCCTCGCAGACGCGCGCGTTGAGCGCGAGCGTCGGCCGAATCTTCAAGCGCTTGAACAGATCGAAGAAGCGCCAAACGCCGACGCGCATGCCGTATTCGTGCCAGCTCCAGTTGGGCACGTCGGGAAGCTGACTTTGCCCCGTGGGCGGGGCGAGCACCTGACGCGCCATCGGCTTGCCGATGTCCCAGACTTCGAGATTGACGATGGTCCAGAATACGACGCGCGCTCCGCCCGGAAGTTTGAGCGGCGGCCGGTCGACGATGGCCGAATAGTCGCAGCGTTCGCGCGGCAGCATTGCCTTCGACATTCTGCGCTCCCTCAATTCCGTCAGTGCAAACTTCGCTAGTCGCTAGGTGATTTTGCCGCGACGTCAATCCCCTTGCGCCGATTTTTATTGACGATCACATCCCCGTTAGTCCTCCCGCCTGGGCTTGCCCTACTTGCGGACGAATCGTTATGGAACCATCATGCTACGGGCTGATTATTCCTAACTATTGACGTTCAGCTATTCGCATCTCGTTGGTTTCCCGGGCCTTGCTAATGTCACGCCCCGCCGTTCGACTGCATGATTCAGCTGCCGACGACGCCGCCGTTGCGGAGTCGCCCGGCGCTTGGCGTCGCCATTGGCTCGAAGCTTTTCGCGCGGTGCGCGCCGAAACCGAGCGTCGTGCCGCGCCGCTTTCTGCGGAAGATCAGGTCGTGCAATCGATGCCCGAAGCCAGTCCGGCGAAATGGCATCGCGCTCATGTAACGTGGTTCTTCGAGCAGTTTCTGTTGCGGCCATTGGCGCCGTCCTATCGCGCGTTTGATGAGCGGTTCGCGTATCTGTTCAATTCCTATTACGTGGCGGCCGGTCCGCGGCACGCGCGGCCGCAACGCGGCTTGATCACACGGCCCGGCGTGGCCGAGACGACCGCTTATCGCGCTCACGTCGATGCTGCGGTGGCGAAGTTGATCGAAACTACGCAGGATCGCGAAACGGTCCTCCCCATTGTCGAGATCGGGCTGCATCACGAACAGCAGCACCAGGAACTGATGCTGACCGACCTCCTGCACGCGTTCGCGCAGAACGCGACCCATCCGGCCTACGATCCGGATTGGCAATGGCCGCAGGGCAAACGTTCGCCTACCGCCGAAGACGCGCTCGTCGCCGGCATTCATATGATCGGCCATGAGGGTGGAAGCTTCTCATTCGACAACGAGCGGCCGGCGCATCAGGTCCTGCTCCAGCCGGTGCGCATTGCGCGTGCGCTCGTGACCAATGGCGAGTGGCTCGAATTCATGGCCGACGGCGGCTACTCGACCCCGAGCCTGTGGCTGTCCGACGGCTGGGCAACCGTCGAGATGCAAGGCTGGAACGCTCCGGGATACTGGCAGCATGTCGACGGCGCCTGGTTCTCGATGACCCTCGGCGGCTTGCGTCCGGTCGACCCGTCATTGCCGGTTTGCCATGTCAGCTACTACGAAGCCGACGCGTTCGCGCGCTGGGTCGGCAAGCATTTGCCGAGCGAAGCCGAATGGGAGGTTGCGGTCAACGCGGGCGCGCTCGACGATGCGTTCGGCACGGTCTGGCAATGGACGCGCAGCGCCTACTCGCCTTATCCCGGTTATCAGGCCGCGCCGGGCGCGCTCGGGGAATACAACGGCAAGTTCATGATCAATCAGATGGTGCTCCGCGGCTCATCGCTGGCGACGCCCGCGGGACACTCGCGAAAAACCTATCGCAATTTCTTTTATCCGTCGGCGCGCTGGCAATTCAGCGGTTTGCGTTTGGCGGAGTTCAAGCGCTGAGCGTTCATATGAGCATCCAGACCGCGCTCCGTGCGCCACGACCGATCGACGCTGCGGATGAATTCGCCGCGGACGTCATCGCCGGCCTGAGCGCTAAGCCGAAACGCCTGCCGCCGAAATATTTTTATGATTTGACGGGCTCCGGCCTGTTCGATCGCATCACCGAGTTGCCGGAATATTACCCCACCCGCAGCGAGCTGGGACTTCTCCACACACATGCACCGGCCATCGCGTCGTTGTTTCCGCCCGGCGCGGCGCTGATCGAATTCGGCAGCGGGTCGAGCCGGAAGGCGCGCATTCTTTTGCGCGCCGCCGCCAGCGTTGAGGCCTATGTTCCGGTCGATATCTCCGGAGATTTCCTGAAGCAGGACGCGGCACGGCTGCGCCGCGATTTTCCGCATCTTGCCATTCATCCGGTCGTAGCGGATTTCACGGCGATGACCGCGCCGCCGGCCGAAGTCGCCGCAAAGCCGCGCGCTGGCTTCTTTCCTGGCTCGACCATCGGCAATTTCGAGCCACACGAGGCGGCGGCGTTCTTGCGCCGCGCCGGCCAGATACTGGGCGCCGGTTCGCTGCTGGTGGTGGGCGTCGATCTCGCCAAGGCGACCGACATTCTCTATCGCGCCTACAACGATGCCGACGGCGTTACCGCGAAATTCAATCTCAACCTGCTCGCCCGCATCAATCGTGAGCTCGGCGCCAATTTCAATCTCGCCGCTTTCGAGCACCACGCGTTTTACAATGCCGAACGAAGCCGCATCGAAATGCACCTCGCCAGCGCGAAACGGCAGAAGGTGCGAATTGGCGACGCCACTATCGAATTCCGCGCCGGCGAAACCATCCACACCGAGAACAGCTACAAATATTCGATCGAACTCGTTCCAGGCGCTGGCGCATGGCAGCGGCTGGTCGCCGCTCCGGGCGTGGACGGACGGGCTGTTCAGCGTCCACGCCTTAAGGATGACGGGGGATAGGTGACGGACGATAGCCTGTCGGCTTGTCCTCCTTGTCCGGTGTGTCTCCTGAGGGAACTATGGCACCGGCCGGGGGCCAGATCGTACCCCGCTGGGGTCGCCGTCTTCTAATATTGGTCCGATGCCCATCCACGAAGCCGATCCCTGGCGCCTGCAATATTTTACGCAGGTCAAAACCGCCGCGAGCATCACCACTGAGGATACCGACGCCTGGCAATGGTATCCGGCGCATCGCTGGGTCTACGACAAGCTTGCAGTGGCCTTAAGCCAAAAACTCGAAGCCGGCCCGCACGGCACACCGCCGCCGCGCTTTCCGGTCTTTTCCAAGCCGATCGTCAATCTCAAGGGCATGGGCGTGGGTAGCCGCGTGCTGCATTCGCAAGCCGATTACGACCAGCACTCCGCGCCTGGTCATTTCTGGATGACACTCCTTGAGGGCCGCCATGTCTCGTCCGATCTCGCCGTCGTCGACGGTGTGCCGCGCTGGTGGCGCCATGTCACCGGCAAGCCGGCGGGCGAGGGCACGTTCGACTACTGGACGATCCACGCCGAGCCGGACGCCGACATCGAAGCGCGCTGCGGCGCCTGGGTGCGCGCGCACCTTGCCGGCTATACCGGCATGCTCAATCTCGAAACCATCGGCGGAACGATCATCGAGGTTCATCTGCGCTTCGCCGATCAATGGCCCGATCTCTACGGCGCCGGCTGGATTGCGGCGGTGGCGCGGCTCTATGAGACCGGTAGCTGGAAATTCGCCGATGCCGATCGGCGGGGCGGTTATAGCGTGGTGCTGTTCGGTCCGAGCGGCGTGCACTATCGCCATCCGCCGAAGGAATTGCTCGACGAAATCAAGCACGCCCCCGGTGTTTCCAGCGTGCAGATTACGTTCCACGAGGAGCTTCCGCCGGAACGCCATTCCATGCCGCCTGGCGGTTTCCGCCTGGCCGTCATCAACGGCTTCGATCTTTCGGCCGCGCATGCCGCGCGCGAGCGGCTGAGGGAGTATTTTCTCAAGCTCCGTTGACGTCTGAACGTCCATAGCGTACTCTTTTTGTTCTTGTTGGGGGATTCGATGGACCAGCGCGCTGCACCGGGCATCATTCGCGATTCGATCATCAATTATCTAACAGCTGCGGAGAACGCGTCTATTGCTGAAATTCGGCAGGCGATCGCCAGCCAATTGGGCGATGAGGTTGCCGCCTCGTCGGTGCGCTCTTACCTCAATCTCAATACGCCCGATTTATTTGAACGCACATCACGCGGTCATTATCGCCTGCGCAACGCGAACGGTAACGCGCCAACGGCAAAGCCCGAAGCGGAGCATCTTATCGGCCGTACGACCCTTATCGAGGCTGATTGCTTTGATTGGCTGCGCGCCCGCGACGCGCGTTCGATCCATGCCGTCGTTACTGATCCGCCCTATGGGTTGCTGGAATATTCGCCCATTGAACAAGCTAAGCTGCGCGGCAAGCGCGGTGGAGTTTGGCGGATTCCCCCGTCCTTTGACGGCCATCAGCGCGCGCCCCTACCTCGCTTCACAGTTCTGGACGAGGGCGACCGCCAAGTCCTGCACGACTTTTTCTTCGAGTTTGGCCAGCTCGTCCTTCGTGCGACCGTGCCGGGCGCCAATGTTGTCGTAGCGAGCAATCCTCTTCTCGCATATGTTGTTGCTGGAGCGATGAGCGCGTCCGGCCTCGAATTGCGTGGCCAGATCGTGCGCCTTGTCATGACGATGCGCGGCGGCGATCGGCCCAAAAACGCCCACAAGGAATTTACCGACGTTAGCGTAATGCCCCGCTCGATGTTCGAGCCATGGGTTGTCTTGCGCCACCCCCTTGATGGTCGCGCACAGGATAATTTGCGCCGGTGGAAAACGGGCGGATTTCGCCGGCCCTCACAAGAGCGGCCGTTCGGCGATGTGATCAAATCGCGTCCGGCGCCGAAGGTTGAAAAGCAAATCGCACCGCATCCTTCATTAAAGCCGCAGGCGTTCTTGCGTGCGGTCGTTCGTGCATCTCTGCCTCTCGGTCAAGGCGTTCTTCTCGATCCGTTCGCCGGATCGGGCTCAACCCTCGCGGCAGCGAACGCCGTCGGGTACGACAGCATCGGCATCGAAAAAGACCGAGAATTCGTATCGATCGCGCAAAAAGCGATCCCGAAGCTAAGCAGGCTAGTCATTCAAAATATAGATGCAGTTCTCGCATAGCTTCTTGATTCCGTCACGATCGAGCGTGGCACTTCGTCGGGTCGCCCGTTATAGTCGCGGCCCGGCAAAACGACCGAGTCCGATCAGGGAAGGGAAGTCATGAAAATTGTTGCGTTCGAAGGGCAGGGTGGGGCGCGGCTCGGCATTGTCGAGGGCGATCAGGCGGTGGACCTGCAAGCCGCCGATGCAAACGCGCCGACCGATCTCGGCGAATGGCTGGCGAAGAACAACGGCGATGTGAAGCCGCTCGCGGACCTCGCCAAGCGCGCGCCGGCGAGCGCGCGCAAGCCGCTCTCGGGCCTGAGCTACAAGCTGCCGGTAAGTCGGCCGGGAAAAATCCTCTGCCTCGGATTGAATTATCTCGAGCACGTCAAGGAAGGCGCACAGCGCGACAACATTCCCAAATTCCCGACCATTTTCATGCGCGGCCTGACCTCCCTTGTCCCGCACGGCCAGCCGATCCTGCGCCCGCAAGCGAGCGAGACGCTCGACTACGAAGCCGAGATGATCGTGATCGTCGGCAAGCGCGCCAAGCATTTGACCGCGGCCAATGCGCTCTCCTGCGTCGCCGGCTATTCCTGCGGCAACGAGGGCTCGGTGCGCGAATTCCAGCGCAAGACCACGCAATGGGACATGGGCAAGAATTTCGACCGCACCGGCGGTTTCGGCCCGTGGTTTGTCAGCGCCGACGCGTTGCCGTCCGCCGGCAAGGGATTGAAGATCGAAACTCGGCTGAACGGACAAGTCATGCAGTCGGACAATACCGACAACATGATGTTCCCTGTCGTGGAGATGCTCGTCTACGTCACGCAGGGCATGACGCTCGAGCCCGGCGACATCATCTTCACCGGCACGCCCTCCGGTGTCGGTTTTGCCCGCAAGCCGCCGGTGTGGATGAAGAACGGCGACGTGTGCGAAGTCGAAATTCAGGGCATCGGCGTGCTGCGCAATCCGATCGCCGACGAAAAAGCCGGCTGACGGTCGCGCATGCCGCGCGTGAGCAGCTTGCTGCGCGGCCTCGTCGCGCTCTTTGCGCTGACGGCGCCGGCGTTTGCGCACGAGCCGGTGAGGATCGGCGTCGGCTTCGGGCTCGCGTTTCTGCCGGCCTATATCTGCGAGGATTTGAAGCTCGTCGAGAAGCACGGGAAGGATGCTCACCTCGAGCTGCAGGCGAGCTATCAGCGCTTCTTCGGCGCGGGTCCATTGCAGGAGGCGATCGGCGCGGGAGCCATCGACATGGCGCCCTTCGGCACCGCGCCGCTGCTTGCCGCCTGGGAAAAGGCGCAAGGGTCGCCGCGGCAGATCCTCGCCGTTTCCGGCATCACCACGCTGCCGCCGGTGCTTCTGGCCAATCGGCCGGAGGTGCGAACGCTTGCGGATTTTCGCACCGCCGATCGCATCGCCATACCAGGCCCTACCTCGCCGCAGCTTTACCTCCTGCAAATGCAGTCGGAGAAAGCCTTTGGCCAGTACGACCGCCTCCGCAGCCAAATTGTCGTTCTGCCGCATCCCGACGCGGTCGCCGATCTCCTCGCCGCCACGGGCCCGGTCGCGGGCTGTTTTTCGTCCGCGCCGTTTACGGAGATCGCGCTTGCTGACGGGCGCATTCACAAGGTGCTGAGCGCCGCCGATGTGATCGGCGGCAAGGCCTCGTTCCTCATCATGGGCGCGACGAAGGCCTATGTCGGGGCGCATCCCAAAGTGCCCGAGGCGGTCGCCAAGGCGATGGACGAGGCGGGGCGCATCATCCATGACGATCCGCGCCGCGCCGCCGAGATCTACCTCGCGCACGAGCCGTCGAAGGCGCTTGACGCTGCCGCTCTCGCCGCGGTTCTTACCGACATCAAGGACGAGTTCGGCAGCGCAGTCCATGGCGTGCAGGCGTTCGCCGATTTCATGGGGCGGCATGGGGAGCTTAAAACGCCGCCCAAAAGCTGGAAGGAGATCGTCGCCCCGGCGCTGTTGGACTCGCCGAGCACGTAGGGGGTCGGACCCGTTTTGCCGATAAGGCGTTGGCGTTTATGTTTCCGCTCGTCCCCGCGGAAGCGGGGACCCGATGCCTTGCTCCTGAACTGGATTCCCGCTTGCGCGGGAATGAGCGGGAACGATTGAACCACGTTACTAAGATCGCGATCGAATTCAGAGGACGCCATGCCCGACAAGACACTTAACGTCATTTGCATTTGCGGCAGCCTGCGCAAAGCTTCCTACAACCGGATGGTCATGAACGCGCTGCCTGGCCTTGCGCCTCCCAACATGAAATTGACTGAAGCGCCGCCGTTCTCGGAATTTACGCTCTACAACGCCGATGCCCAGGAATTGGGGGGCATCCCGCCTGTGGTGCAAAAGCTCGCCGACGCGATCCGCGCGGCCGACGGCGTTATTTTCAATTCGCCGGAATACAATTTCTCGATGCCTGGCGGGTTGAAGAACGCGATCGATTGGGTGTCGCGCGTGCAAAATCAGCCGTTCGCCGGCAAGCCGGTCGCGCTCCAGTCGGCGGCGAACGGGGTGCTCGGCGGCGGACGCATGCAGTACGATCTGCGCCGGTCGATGATCTTTCTCGATGCGCTGACACTCAACAAACCGGAAATCTTCATCGGCAATTGCTCGCAGCGCATCGACGCCAAGACCGGGCAGATCACCGACCAGCAGACGGTCGGATTCATCCAGCAGCAGCTCGCAGCCTTCGCCAAGTTCATCGAGCGCTTTGGCGGCAAAAGCTGAACCGGTCAGAACGCCCGTCCTCGGCATAGCCGCTCGGTCTCAGTGCTATTTCCGCCGTAGCCCGCCTTGACCTATATTCCTCACCAGAAAGCCGATTTCGGCTCCACGGAGGACGCCATGGCGGTCGCGACCGCAAAGAGGCCGGACGACGGCAAGCCCGACAGCAAACACAACATCGAGGCGATGCGGCGGGACTATTACGAGCGCATCGCCAAGCACGACATGGCGCCGCTATGGGAGGTGATGAGCTCGCTCATCCCCGATGAGCCGGCGACGCGCTGCAAGCCGGCGATCTGGCACTACAACGACGTGAAATCGCTGGTCATGGAATCGGGCAGCTTGATCACCGCGGAAGAAGCCAAGCGCCGCGTGCTGATCCTGGAAAATCCGGCCCTGCGGGGTGAATCGCGTGTCACCAATACATTGTACGCCGGCATCCAGATGATCATGCCGGGCGAAGTCGCACCGGCGCACCGGCATGTCTCCTCCGCCGTCCGCTTCGTGCTCGACGGGGAGGGCGCCTACACCGCGGTCGAAGGCGAGAAGGCCTTCATGTCGCGCGGCGATTTCCTGATCACCGCCAATTGGGCGCCACACGATCACGGCAACCCATCCGACAAGCCGATGCTGTGGCTCGACGTGCTCGACGCGCCGGCGGTCAATTTCTTCGAGACGTCGTTCGGCGAGGATTTCGACAAGCCGATGCAGGAGACCTCGCGGCGGGACGGCGATTCGCTGAGCCGTTATGGATCGGGCGTGCTGCCCGACGGCACCGCGATCATGAACCGTACGCCGGTGATCAATTACACCTACGCCCGCACGCGGCCGATCATCGAGCGCATGCTGCAATCAGGCGACATCGACAAGCGCCATGGCGCGCGCGTGCGCTACGCGAACCCGATGACCGGCGGCCCGGTGCTGCCGACCATGGGCGCTTACCTCGCCATGCTGCCCGAAGGTTTTCGCGGCGAGCCTTACCGTTCGACCGACGGCACCATTTTCGCCTGCGCGGAAGGGCGGGGCGCCACCAATGTCGACGGCCAGGTGCTCGAATGGAGCCCGAACGACGTCTTCGTGGTGCCGCCGTGGAAGCGCTACGTCCACACCGCCGCGAAACAATCGGTGCTGTTCTCGATCTCCGATCGTCCGGCGCAGGAAGCGCTCGGCCTCTGGCGGGAGGGGAAGTGATCCAGTCATTTCCGGCGCTTGTTGCGGGCGCCGGAAGGGCGTAACCGAGGGTCGGCTCAGGCACGGCTCGGCGAACGATGGACGCACCGGCGCAAAAAACATCGAAGCTGATCAAAGGCGCGACCGGCGACTGGGAAGTTGTCATCGGCATGGAGGTGCATGCCCAGGTGACCTCGCAGTCGAAGCTGTTCTCCGGCGCCTCGACCGCCTTCGGCGGCGGGCCGAACTCGCACGTGTCGCTGGTCGACGCCGCCATGCCCGGCATGCTGCCGGTGATCAACGAGGAGTGCGTGCGGCAGGCGGTACGAACGGGGCTCGGGCTGAAGGCGCGGATCAACGAGAAATCGGTGTTCGACCGCAAGAACTACTTCTATCCGGATCTGCCGCAGGGCTACCAAATCAGCCAGTACAAATCGCCGATCGTGGGCGAGGGCGAAGTTGTGGTCGACATGCCTGACGGCGAAACGGTGCGCGTCGGGATCGAGCGACTTCATCTCGAGCAGGACGCTGGGAAGTCGCTGCACGATCAGCACGCCACGATGTCGTTCGTCGACCTCAATCGTTCGGGCGTGGCGCTGATGGAGATCGTAACCAAACCCGATCTGCGCTCCGCCGACGAGGCCAAGGCCTTCCTGACCAAGCTCCGTTCCATCCTGCGTTACCTTGGCACCTGCGACGGCGACATGGAAAAGGGCAATCTGCGCGCCGACGTGAACGTCTCGGTACGCAAGCCCGGTTCACCTTTGGGTACGCGCTGCGAGATCAAGAACCTCAATTCGATCCGCTTCATCGGTCAGGCGATCGAACACGAGGCGTGGCGGCAGGTCGGTATCATCGAGGACGGCGGCACGATCGAACAGGAGACGCGGCTGTACGATCCGGACAGGGGCGAAACGCGGTCGATGCGCTCCAAGGAGGAGGCGCACGATTACCGCTATTTCCCCGATCCCGACCTCCTGCCGCTTGAGCTTTCACCTTCGCTCATCGCCGATTTGCGCAAGAACCTTCCTGAACTGCCGGACGAGAAGAAGTCTCGCTTCATTCACGAGTACGCACTTTCCGCTTATGACGCCGGTGTGCTCGTCGCCGAAAAGGAAAGAGCTGAGTATTACGAGAAGATGATTAAGCTTGGTGCGGATCCAAAGGGCGCTGCAAATTGGTTACTTAACGAGTACATGGCGCAACTCCATCGTGTCGAAGGGCCTATCGGGCCTCCGCCTGCGGGCATTCAGGTGGATTGGTCGATCCGAGTGATGGGGCCGACCGGACCTTCCGCCAATACCACGGTCGTGAATATGGTAGTTTCGAAGGAAATCTCTGGAACGTCGGCAAAAGAGCTTCTTGGGATACTCGTCCAAATTGGACCGGTTGCTGAGCCCAGCGATGTCAAGGCTGTCGTCGATCACTTGCAGATGAAGCAAGATATGTCGCTCGACGACATTCGAGCGCTGGTCGACGACATCATCGCCAAGCATCCGGACAAGGTTGGCGATGCCAAATCCAATCCGAAGGCGATCGGCTGGTTTGTCGGCCAGGTGATGAAGGCGTCGGGCGGTAAGGCCAATCCGCAAGCGGTCAACGAGCTCCTCAAGAAGCGCATCGGAATCTGAGCGCGATCGTTCGCCGCCGCGTCGCGCGGAAAAAGACGCCGCGCGTTCTGCATGCCCGTCGAAAACGGACGCAAAAATCTCTCGCGGCGACGCCGCGAGGCGCCGCGCGCTGCCGCGGACAGCGCCGCCGGCGCGAATCGGTTGGCACCGATTCGCGCGTTTTGCGCCTCGATGGGGCCCTCGACACGCCCGCAAACGGCATCCGCCGTAAAATTTTTTTCGCGTGGTGAATCCCGCGCTACGAACGTCATCGCGACTGCGAAAGCGCGTGCAAACAGCGCGCGATGTGCGCACGCCCAATTCAATATTGCTGAACGATTTGCGTCGAAAACCCGCAATCCATCGGCATTTCTTCACCGCGCGGAAATTTTGGTGCGCGAGCGCGCTGCTGAAAAAGTTTTCGGCGCGCGGATTTGTCGGAGATCGTTGCGCGTAAGCGCTGCGGCAGCGGGGCGCGGCACTTACACACAAAATTAAGTGGAGTCACTGTTATTTTTTTCCTGCTGTAGTAATCGGAAGGTAGTGCACGTCGATTTGCGACTGCACTGCACCGATGTCGCCATCCACTCAGGCTAGGAGGGCAGCAATGGCGAAGAAGAGAAAGACGAAAGCAGCGACGAAAAAGACGGCGAAGAAGACCACACGCCGGAAGAAGAAGAAGTAGTCAATGTCGCGATCGGTCTTCGACATCGCATGAAGTCGAAGATCGCGTCACACGGGCCGGCTGACGTTGAGGGCGGATCAATGATTGCCCGAGACGCGCCGGCTCAGGTGAACGACAGAGGGCGTCGGCGAGACGGAGGCTTAGGGTTTACCATCGCTCGCTTAGCGCACGGTAGTGAAGACGAGGACCGGGTAATCCGGACCTTGCCGTGGCAAATCGCCAACGGATCTAAGTCTCACGAATCTCGCCGACGCCCTCGGTGTTTTGGAATATCCTCCCAAGGACTTTTACGTACTTTCATCGGCGTCGTGGACCAGTCTGCGGCGCCGCTTTCGTTGTGATATGGCCCACGCGCGCAAATCAGAAAAAGCAAAGCCGGCAATTGCCGCAAAGCGAGGAGCGGCGAAGCGAGGAACGGCGAAGGGGCGGCCGGCGCGCCGCCGCGAGCCGATCGAGCTCTATTACTGGCCGACGCCGAACGGTTGGAAGATTTCGATCATGCTCGAGGAGTGCGGGCTGCCGTATGTCGTGCGGGCGATTAACATCTCCAAGGGCGAGCAGTTCGCGCCGCGCTTTTTGGCGATCTCGCCGAACAATCGGATTCCGGCCATCGTCGATCCCGACGGCCCGGGCGGGCGCCCGATCTCGGTGTTCGAGTCCGGCGCCATCCTGCAATACCTCGGCCGCAAGACCGGAAAATTCTATCCGCGCGAGGAGCGCGCGCGTGTCGCCGTCGACGAGTGGCTGTTCTGGCAAATGGGCGGGCTCGGCCCCATGGCCGGGCAGGCCAATCACTTCCGCCATTACGCGCCGGAAAAAATCGATTACGGGATCAACCGCTACACCAACGAGGTCAATCGCCTGTTCGGCGTCATGAACACGCGGCTTACCGGCCGCGATTTTTTGGCCGGCCGCTATTCCATCGCCGACATGGCTTGCGTCGGCTGGGTCAGGCTTGCCGAGCGGATGGGCCAGGACCTCGCGCTGTTTCCGCATCTCAATCGCTGGCTCGAAACGATCCGGGCGCGGCCGGCGGTCAAGCGCGCGTTTGCCATCCGTGTCGAGGCGGCTTCCGCCGTCGACATGCACGATCCGAAAGTGCGTGCGGTGTTATTCGGTCAGACGGCAAGGTGACGTTTCGTCATCGCCGGGCCGGCGCGCCGCGCCAAGACCCGCTGATCCAGCTTCAGCGCGAAGAAAGATGGATTGCCGGATCAAGCCCGGCAACGACGACCGCACAGACGGCACGGCCGCAATATCAATTGGACTTGGTCCAGGTCTGCGCCTTGCAGATCAGCCCGCCCATCACGCAGCCCCTGAGCTCGGCGGAGCTCGCACCGTTCAGGGTGAAGGAGCCGGAATAGGTACTGCCGTCCTCGGCGTTGTAAACTTGGCCTTCCCATTTATTGCCGCTGCCCGGCTTCATGCTCAGCACGATGGGGATGCCGAGCAGCGGGCGGCTTTGCTTGCTTGCGTCGACATTATGCTTGTCGGTTTTCGCTTGTTTCGTGTCGGGATCGTTGGGCTCCGCAAGCCACACCAGCGTGCCGCAGATCGCACCGCCGCAATTGACGATCTTCACCTTGCCCTTTTTATCCCCCGTCAACCACGTGCCGACCGGATCGGCGGCGCGTGCCGGCGCGATCAAAATGAGCGCCAGCGCAATCGCCGAAACGGCCACGGCTGCCGTTGTGCGAAGAATCCTCATGGCCGTCCTCCCCCAATGAACTGCATGCTTTCGAAGGTAAAAGGATAGCTTACGACACCGGCATTGCAAGCTTCTTCCCCGCCAAGAATGTCGCCGTGCGCGCGCAAATTCTCCGCGTTCTAGGCGGTATCGCGCCGCCGTTGCTTAACGCGAGCTTTCCGCTCCAGCACATTCGCAGCATGCGAGTTCAGCTTTGATTCATCGAATTACTTAAACCACCGTTCAAATGTTCTGACGATTATTGGCAATATCGGTCGGCAACAAAGCCGGCGAAATCGCGAAAGCGAACGGGGCGCAAGGACAGGGGAGTGCACCATGGCTCGTTTTGAAATTCTCGACGGCAACGCGGCGCCGCTTGGCGAAGGACCCGCCGCCGGTGACATGCTGTTCGAACTGGGAATGATGTATTCGATCGGCCGCGACGTTCCGGTCGATCTCGTCTCCGCACATAAGTGGTTCAATCTCGCGGCGGCGAAGGGCAACCTCGAAGCCATCCGGCTGCGGCGCGAGATCGCCGATCAGATGTCGGACGGCGAAATTGCCGCCGCTCAGCGCGCCGCGCGCGATTGGCTCAGGGGAACCCGCGCGGGCGCCGCGCAGGCGATGGCGGCCTGAAACGGGCGGCGGGCAAGTGGCCGGTTCGACACTTGCCTGCCGCGATGCAGCGCTTAGTCATATCGGCAGACCGCGGAGAGGTGGCCGAGTGGCTGAAGGCGCTGCCTAGCGCCCCGATCTAATTCCGGCGCGCTTCGTCTTGGCAGTTTCCCCAAAGAAACAGCCCCACATATACCGGCTTTATACGGGGGAAAGCGCGGGCCCGGGGCGGTGCGTCCCTCTCCGTCCGGAATCCTGTCGGCTTAACCTGCGAGCTTCGTTCCATCAATGGCCTCGCGCGCGCGAAGACGTTGAAGAAACGAGCGCCCCATTACCCGCCGGCCAATTAGCTATTGAAGCGGCCTGCAAGGCCTTAGCGCGCCAGTCTATCCGCGCCCGATGCGGCGGTCCGATATTGCATAGGCTGAGCCCGCGTCGGCGCCGGACCAAGGGAAAGCGCCGAAGAAAACGAAGGTCCAGCGGTAACCAGCGCCCTCGGCTTTCCGGGGACAGGGGAAAAATCACAAAATCTCCTTGTTTCCGGCCTGAGGGTGTCTCAAACAGACGTTTGAATTTCAATCGAGCGTTTGAAAACGCCTGTCGAACTGCGCAATGAGGTGTACGATGTTGCCAATACAAGAGTTGATGCGGCCGGTTGGCGACAACGTCGCGCTTCGACCCGCTTGCCCGAACTGCGGGAGATCGATGCACCTAACGCGCATGACCCCGGGAGCGGGCGGCCTTCCGGACCTGCAAACCTATAGCTGCGGGGAATGCGGAGTTTGGTTGACGCAAGCTGCCGGCGACCAATTCGGTCGGCGTAACTGAGTTGCTAATTGCTGCGGTGAAAAGTGGCACCGCAGGCGTGAGCCCCGAGCGCATTTCGCCCCCCAGCGCTTGGGGCTCCCTCACTCTTTGAGAGGTGTAATCCCACTCGGCGTGGACGTAGCCACGCCCGGATGCCAGGGCCCCCGCGTGCAGCGAGCGCAGCAATAACTCTTTGCGACCGCGGCGACCATCATCCATCCACAGGCTTGTATTTCTTGGTTGATCCAAACGCGATGGCGCCGAAGCCAGTGGCGGGGGACGCCGTGCCGCGGCCGGGGCCGGCAGCGTTGAGTTGCGCTGTACGCCGCGCCTTTGCGGCTACTGCTTTTCGTGGAAAATCTTGTCGCCGGTGCGGGCCCCGTTATTATTGAAGAAGTTTACGCCGCTTCCATCGGCGCGCGGCACGGCATATCCAGTGCGGTTACCATCCTTGTCATATATGCTGTTGGCGCTGTTGTAATTTTCGGGGCTGTTCTGCCAATTTTGCGGATTATTCTGCCAGTTTTGCGAACTGTTCTGCCAATTTTGCGGACTGTTTTGCCAGTTATCCGGGCTATTCTGCCAGTTCTGCGGACTGTTCTGCCAATTTTGCGGACTGTTCTGCCGTTGCGGACTGTTCTGGAATTGCGGACCGTTCTGCCAGTTTTGAGCGTAGCAGGCCCCCCCATGTGAAAGTCGCTGACAGCATTGTGTACAAGCACAGCGCGGTCTTGAGCCAGCTGTTCATTTCTAATCTCCTAGAATTGCGCGGAAAGTCCTCGCATGCATATTTAGAAATGCCTCCAGCATGCGCTGGCAGGAGTTTGTCCGATTTTCGCGAAAGGCTGAAGTAGAAGCCGATAGATACCATTAGCGTCCGGTTATGGTGGTAGAGACAGCTCGATACGATTGCTGCGCGACCTAAGATGGCCGCCCGGGAGCTGTCTTTACCAGCGCCACCAGATCAAAGCGTGTTCGCCCGAATATCCTCGCGCCCGCCGACGGGGGTTTGCGCTCCACTGGCGACGGGGTAAAACATCCCGCGGCGGCCGTGGGCTGGTTTAGTTTACCCTGGCCGTTACCCCGCCGCCCTTGGTACCGCGGCGGGGCTGATGGAAAGCCCAGTCTACTGAATTTCTTGCGTCCGGAGAGGTGGCCGAGTGGCTGAAGGCGGCGGTTTGCTAAACCGTTATACGGTCTAAAGCCGTATCAAGGGTTCGAATCCCTTCCTCTCCGCCACTATCGCTGTGACTTCGCGCAATTGCGTCGGGAATCACCCATGCTTGCGATGAGCCGATTCTGGCTCGCGGCCGCGTTTCTCTGCGTGGCGGTAGCGCCAGCGAACGCGCAGGGCAACGTGACCGAGCGCGAAGTTAAGGCGGCGCCGGGCAAAGACGTGCGCGTCGGTGTCTACACCGATATCCGGCCGGATTGCACCGCGGGTCCGCTGCCGGCGATCAGGCTGGTCACGCCGCCCGCGCATGGGACCGTGAACGTCAAGCGCGGCATGCTCAAGGCCACCAATGTCAAACAATGCCTCGCCACCGAAGTCCCGGCGTTCGTCGCCTTCTACCGCGCCGCCGACAATTACAGCGGCGCCGACGAATTCGTGCTGGAAGTCGGCATGGCGGGCGGCCGCAAGCAGCTCCAGCATTTCCGCGTGACGATCTCGGTCGGCCCGGGCGGCGGCCAAGGGATCTAGCGCAAAGGCATCTGGCGTTTCCTATCGGTGCGACATGAAGATCGGTAGGCTCATGCGCGCGAGCAGATCGTGCGTGACGCCGCCGAGCATCTTTTCCCACAGCCGCGGATGGCCGAAGGCGCCGGCGACGATCAAATCGGCGCCGCAGGCTTGCGCTTCGGCCTGCAGCTTGTCGGCAATTGCGCCATGCGCGACGTTTTCGATACGGCGTCCACCGTGGCGCCATGCCGCCGCCGGTCTAGAGAAAACGCAGCTGTGCCAGCGCCTCCGAGCGTTCCCATAACTGTGCTGCTCCCTCGTGATCGCCTATCGTGGGCCAAGGCGTCTCTTTCTGCGGCGGATCGTTGACTCGCTTGCCGGGTCGCCAGAGATCGCCGCTCTGCACAGTCGGGCCAGTGGCGGCTTCGAGCAGCGGCG
The DNA here is from genome assembly GCA_963733575.1 of uncultured Alphaproteobacteria bacterium. Classification (GTDB taxonomy): domain Bacteria; phylum Pseudomonadota; class Alphaproteobacteria; order Rhizobiales; family Xanthobacteraceae; genus BOG-931. The sequence continues at coordinate 288,368 of CAVTDJ010000002.1, forward strand.
AGGCGCCGTGCGCCGCCGGCTGCCCGATCAAGGCACTTGCTGTCCGGGCGACCAGGCCCATAAGCCCCGTCGCCTTCTGCTGCATAGCCGTCGCCGGGACTCCGGGGTGCACCAGCACGCTCTTCACTGTCGAGCCGCGGGCTCGCAGGCGACGGTCTAGCTCGGCGCCGAAGAGGAGGTTGGCGAGCTTGCTCTGAGTGTAGGCCCGAAATCCGCTATAGCCGCGACTACCGTCGAGGTTCTCGAGGTCGATGCGACCCTTCTTCGCCAAAGTTGAGGTCACGACCACGACGCGCGCGTCGTCCCGTTTCGCCAACTTCTCGAACAAGAGCGCGGTGAGGGCGAAGTGCCCCAAGTGGTTTGCCGCGAATTGCGCCAGAACGCCTTCACTCGTGAGCGCCTTCGGCTCGAAGGCGATGCCGGCATTGTTGATCAGCACGTCGACGCCGAGGTCCTTCTCGCCCAGCGCGCGCACGGAACGGAGATCGGTCAGGTCGAGCAGCTCTAGCTGCAGCGACGCGCCCGGATGCTGCCCGAGCACCTCGGCGCGCGCCTTTTCTCCTCGGCCTGCGTCGCGGACGGCCATGATCACGCGTTGGTTCTTTGCCGCCAGCGCGTGTGTTAACGCAAGGCCGACACCGCTGTTGGCACCCGTTATCAGAAATGTTCTCATAAAAACGGATTATATATCCGTTTATGAACATCGTTCAAGAAGAATCGGATTCTCTATCCGTTTCGTGTTACGCTCTGCGTATGGCTGGGAAACGATCGGACGCTCAGAAGAACCGCGCGCGCCTGCTGTCCGTGGCGCGAGCCATGATGCAGGAAGGCGAGATGACGCCATCATTCAACGTGTTGGCAAAAAGAGCCGGCGTCGGCGTGGGCACCGTCTACCGCCACTTCGCCGACCACAAGGCGCTGCTCGGCGGTCTCGCCGAGGCGCAGCTCACCGAGCTCGAAGCCCTGACGGTGCGGGTGCGCGCGGAAAAAGACCCACTCGTGGCACTCGAGCTGCTGCTCCGCGGCATCATGGCGCTCGAGCTCAAAAGCCCCGTGATCGCCCAACTCCTCGCGTCTCCCCAGCGCGAGTCACGCGAGTTCGCGCAGCAGCTCACTACATTGGAAGCCACCGGCGAGCTGATTCTCACGCGCGGGCGCAAGGCGAAGGTCATCCGCTCGGACATAAAGGCTGGAGACCTTCACCGTCTCGTGTGCGGGCTCGATCTGGCGGTACGAAGTGGAGATAAGCCGGCTGAAGCCGCCACGCGCTATGTCGACATTGTGCTGGCCGGGCTTCGCCGCCCGCGTTAAGCGGGGATTTTATCGGTACCGATGAGTTCAAGCTTGAAATTGGACAGGAGGCCGCAAACAGCTCCAGCACTTCGGGTGAATATCTCGAAACGCTGCGGCGAGCGGCCAGGGCATCTAGCGTTTCCTATCAGTGCGACATGAAGATCGGCAGGCTCATGCGCGCGAGCAGATCGTGCGTGACGCCGCCAAGCATCTTTTCCCACAGCCGCGGATGGCCGAAGGCGCCGGCGACGATCAGATCGGCGCCGCAGGCTTGCGCTTCGGCCTGCAGCTTGTCGGCAATTGCGCCATGCGCAACGTTTTCGAAACGGATGGCGTCCACCGCGGCGCCATGCAGCTTGAGGTGATCGACCATCTGCTCCCCGGGCGGCCCCTCGTGCGCGTCGATGAAGCCCGATGGATTGACCATGATGATCGTGGTCCGCTCCGAGCGCTCGATCAGCGGCAGCGCATCGTTGAGCGATCGCGCCGCGGGCCGGCTCGAGTTCCAGGCCACGGCGATGTGGCGGCCCAGCGTCGCGAATGATCCCTCGGCAGGGATGAACAGGACCGGTCGTCCGGTCACGAACAAGAGCTGTTCGGCGAAGGTGTAGTTAATGGAAGCCGGTCCCTCCGGCTCATCCCCGCACAGGATACAGAGATCGGCGTAGCGCGCATACTGCGGAACTATGGTGGACGCTGCGCCGTCAATGGTGCGCAATTCAGTCTGTACGCCGTGGTCGCGCGTCAGCTCCATCAGCGTCGATCGCAACCGTTCTGCCACGGCGTCGATCGAGGCCTCGGTGCGCTGGTCCAGGTTGTGCAGCCCTGCGGCTGAGACAAGTCCAAGCTCCGCCGCCTTGCGCGCATCCAACTGGGAGCGGTTCCATTCTCTCACGTAAAGGGCCGTCAAGCGGCTATCATGCCGGATGGCGAGATCGGCGGCCAAACGCAAGCGTACCAGCGAGTTTTCGGTTTGATCGACGTAGACGAGAAGGTCCTTCAGCGCCATGGCAGGTCTCGCGGGCTTTGAGCCGGGCGAGGCCAGAGGCCGGCCTGCCCGTCATTTCTCTGTGGTCGGTGTGCGATCGTCGTCCGTCAATGCAGTTTCGATTCCGGGGGCGCGGCCGCGTCCTCGCTGGCCGCATTGCCCGGCTGCCCCATGTTCCCGTTGCTGGCGCCCGACTGACTGGCGATACGCACCGTGTCGCCGGTCGCAAGCGAGTCGGGAGGGCTGTTCACCAGCCGGTCCGCAAGTGTCAGCCCTTGGAGAACTTCGACCTCGGTGCCGAGATTGCGTCCGATCGTAATCGGCTTGAGCTCGATCTTGTCTTGCGGATCGATGGTGGCGACTTCCATTCCGCGTTCGCGGAACACCAGAGCGCTCGTTGGGATGCGCACGACATTGGGATCGCTCGGCAGTTCGAAATCGACCTGGGCATAGGCGCCCGGCTGCAGCTGGCTGTCCGGATTCTCGGCATGCAATTCCACCAGCAGGGTGCGGGCGCTGGTATTGATGGCGCTCGATGTGGTCGCGACGGTCGCCTTGAAGGTTTTGTTCGGATACTGCGGCAAGTGCAGTTCGGCGGGGAGGTCGTTTCGAATGTCAGCCGACAATTGTTGCGGCACCTGCGCGTAAATCCGCATCTTGTGAACATCCGCTACACGAAACAGCTCGGGTCCGCTGCCGCCCCCGGTTCCGCTGCCGGCATTGATCAGGGCGCCGATATCGGTCTCGCGTGCAGTCACGACACCATCGAATGGCGCGGTGATTCTCTTGAAACTTTCCAACGCTTGCAGCCGATCGACCTCGCCTTGGTCGGCGGCGACTTCCGCCGTCGCGGAGTTGAGACGGGCGACGGCGCTATTGTAATCGGCCTGCTTGCTCTCCTGTTCCTGCACCGAGACGACGCCCTTGGGCGATTCCCGCCAACGCTGATAGGTCGATTCCGCGAACTGCTTTTCGGCCTCCCTGACATTGGCCAGCGCTCGCGCCGAGTTGAGCTTGGCTTGCGCCGCCGCCAGTTGCGCATCGAGATCCGGGGTCTCGATCTCGGCGAGCACATCGCCCTTCTTCACATGGGCGCCGTAATCGAAGTACCAGTTCTTCAGATAACCGGGGACGCGGGCGTAAATGGGTGCCTCGTACCAGGCCTGGACGGTGCCAGGCAGGACCAGGTGCTGGACCGCGGCGCCCGGTTGCGGCTTGATGACCGCAACGGTCGGAACCGCCTGCTCCCGCGTCCACTGCGCCACTTCGGCCTCCTGGCCGCGCCGCTCCAGAATCCCGAACACTGCGATGATGATTGCGAGGACGAGAGCGACAAGCCCGACCCGGCGCAGGTTTCGCGGCGGCGGCACTGGCGCCGTCGCATGCTGGGGCCTGTGATCTTCCGAGGCCATCAAGTTCTCCGGTCAGGCGGTTGGTTCGGGTTGAAGGGCCGCCGGCGTTGCGTGCGGCCGGCCGCGCCGGGAATGCAGGACGCTGAACACGGTCGGCACGAAGAACAATGTCGCCACCGTCGCCACCAGCAGGCCGCCGATCACCGCACGGCCGAGCGGCGCGTTCTGCTCGCCGCCTTCGCCGAGCGCAAACGCCATCGGCAACATGCCGATGATCATGGCGAGCGCGGTCATCAGCACCGGGCGAAAGCGGGTAAAGCCGGCATCGAGAGCAGCGGCCGAGGCGTCCAGCCCCTGCGCCAATCCTTCGCGCGCGAAGCTGACAAGCAAGATCGAATTCGCCGTCGCAATTCCCATGCACATAACGGCTCCCGTCAGCGCCGGGACCGACAGCGTGGTTTCGGTCATGAACAGCGTCCACACGATGCCGGCGAGTGCGCCCGGCAACGCGGTAACGATGATGAAAGGGTCGAGCCATGACTGGAAGTTGACGACAATCACCAGGTAGATAAGCACGATGGCGCCGGCGAGCCCGAAATACAGCTGGCTGTACGCGTTCGTCATCGTCTGTACCTGCCCGCGCAAGACGACATAGGAGCCGCGCGGTAGGTCCTTGCGGGTTTCCTGCAAGATGCGATTGACATCGCCGGAGATGGCGCCGAGATCGCGATGCTGGATGGCGCCGTAAATGTCGATAACCGGCTGCACATTGTAGTGCGAAACGACGCCGGGGCTCGGCCCCGGCCTGATCTGGGCGAGGCCCCCGAGATATTGCGGCGCCTTCGTCTCCGCCGAGGTGACCGGTACGTTGACGAGGTCCGACATCGTGTCGATGCGATACTGCGGCATCTGCGCGACAATCGGGTAAGAAACGCCATTCTCGGGGTTCAACCAGAAATTCGGATGAACCTGAGCGCTGCCGGAAAGTGTGACGAGAAGGCTGTTCGCGACGTCGCGCTGGGTGAGCCCGACTTCCCCGGCGAGCGTGCGGTCGACCTCAACATTGATCTGCGGATAATTGAACACCTGCTGGATACGCAGGTCCGCGATGCCGGGAACCAAGCGAATCCGCTTGAGAAGATTTGTGGCGTAGGTGTAATTGGCCGCCTGGTTGTTGCCGATCACTTGCACGTCGATCGGCGCCGGCAGGCCGAAATTGAGAATCTGCGAGACAATGTCGGCAGGCAGGAACGAGAATGTCGCCTCGGGAAACTTTTGCGGCAATAAGGTGCGCAGCTCTTTGATATATTTCTCGGTCGGGCGGTGATCCTCTTTTAGGCTGATGAGAGCGTCGCCGTCCTCGGGACCGATCGTGCCGGTGTTCTGGTACGCCATGTTAATGCCGGAAAACGGCAGCCCGATATTGTCGACGATATTGTCGAGCTGGTCGGACGGAATCGTGCTTCGGATCGTTTGTTCGACGAGATCGAACAAACGCGCGGTCTCTTCGATGCGCGTGCCGGGCTGGGTGCGAACGTGCATCAAAATCTGACCGGAATCGACGGCAGGGAAGAAATTCTCCCCGAGAAATGGCCAGAGCCCGAAAGAAAGCACGACGCAGGCGAGAAACCCGGCGATGAAAATCTTCGGAGAGGCGAGCGCGAGCGATAGCAGCGACCGGTAACGCGCGCGCACTTGCGCGAAGCGATCGTCGAACATCCGTTGAAAGCGCTTGAGCGGATTGCGCGATCGTCGGACCGGCGCCGCGGGATCGTGGCCGGCATGGTGGCTCCGCAGCAGAAAGTTGGCCATCGTCGGAACGAGCGTCCGCGACAGCAAGAACGAGCCGATGAGCGCGAATACGACAGCCTCGGCGAGGGGCCGGAACAGGTATCCGGCGACGCCGCCGAGCTGAAACATCGGCACGAAGACGATGCATAGGCAAAGCAGCGTGACGAAGGCGGGAACGACGATCTGCTGGGCGCCGTCCATGATAGCCGGCTCGACCGGTTTACCCAATTCGAGATGATAATTGATGTTCTCGATGGTGACGGTTCCGTCATCGACCAGAATGCCGACCGCGAGAGCAAGCCCTCCCAGCGTCATAACGTTGACTGTCTCCCCGAGCCACGACAGGGCGGTCAGCGCGAACAGAATGGCGAGCGGGATCTCAATGAGGATGATGACGGTCGAACGCCAACTGCCGAGAAAAACAAGGATCATTACGCCGACCAGCGCCGCCGCGAGCGCGGCCTCGCGGACGACCCCGAAGACTGCCGCTTTGACGAAGATCGATTGGTCGCCGACGGCGTGCAGGTTGAGGCTCGACGGCAGGCTCTCCTCGACGCGGGGCAGCAAAGACTTGATCCCCTCGATGACGCTGAGAGTGGAGGCCGAGCCGGCTTTGAGGATCGTCATCAACACCGCGCGCGAGCCGTTGACGCGCACGATATTGGTCTGCGGCGGCGAGCCGGCATGCACATAAGCGACGTCACGCATGTAGATGATCGTGCCGTTGACTTTCTTCACCGGCAAATCGTTGATTTTCTCCAGTACGGTGGGGCTGGCATTGAGCGCAACGTTCCAGTCGAACTTCCCCAGCTTCTGATCGCCGGCCGGCAGGATGAGGTTCTGCACCGAAATGGTATTGACGACGTCGTCGGCCGACACGGCGTGCGCCTGCATAGCCTGCTGATCGAGATCGACTTGGACCTGCAAAATCTTGCCGCCGTACGGGGAGGGCACCGCCGCGCCGGCGACGGTTGCGAGCTGCGGGCGGATGAAGTTCTGTCCGAGATCGAACAACTGCATCTGCGGCAGCTTTTTGCTCGACAGTGCGAGTTGCAGGATCGGCACGCTGGAGGCGTTGTAGCTCAGCACATAGGGTGGCGTGATGCCGGGCGGCAGCAGCTTGAGAACCGTCTGCGAAGCAGCCGTCACCTGCGCCAGTGCGGCCGCGATGTTGACGTTCTTCTGAAAGAAGATCTTGACGACCCCGTAGCTGCTCAAGGATTGGGATTCGATGTGCTCGATGTCGCCGACCTGAGCGGTCAAGGTGCGTTCGTAGTAATAAATGACGCGGCTGGACATGTCGTTGGGCAATAGCCCGTTGTAGGTCCAGACCACGCTGACGACGGGAATATTGATGTTGGGAAAAATGTCGACCGGGGTCCGCAACCCGGCCAGCGTCCCGAAAATCGCAATGAGGAAGGCGAACACCACAAAGGTGTAGGGCCGCCTCAGGGCGATTTGAACGATCCACACGTCAGGTATCTCCCGCCGAAACAGCACAGCCGGTTGGGAATCGGGCTGGGCTTCGCGCCGCCGGCGCAAATCTATACGATTTCGGCGTGGCGGCGTAACGGGCGTTGCTGACGCAGGCTTGGGAGGCGAGACCCAGGGGCCTTCATAATGGATTGAACCGGATGGGCGGGCGGATCGTTATGCCGGCATGCCTCCGGGGCTGCGGAGGGGTCAAACAACGAGAGGTCCTGGCATATGAGCAATCTGCGCAGCTTGCCACCGGTCGCCGCCCTGGCCTTGCTGCTTGCCGGACCCGCGTCCGCCGCAGAAGAGCCGCCTCACCTTCTGCCGACGCGCGACGTGGATATCACCTACGATGTGAGCCGGCCGCTGCAGCCGAAGATACGCCAACGGGTGCGCTGGCTGGCGGGCGACCATTTGGAACGGGTCGATGGTCCTGACAAATCGACGACAATTTTCGACCGCAACGCTCACGAAATTACCCTCCTTACGCCGAAAAGCCGCGCGTATCGCAAGCTGGAGGGCACGCCGCGGCGGCCGCTGGAGCCGGAGCCTGGCGCGGTGCTCAAGCGCGGCAACGAGTTGACCGTTGCAGGACTGCAATGCATCGACTGGTCATGGACGGAAGACGACGAAACCCACACGGTATGCGCGACCGTCGACGGCGTGTTGCTGCGTCTCGTCGTCGGCGGCCAGACCGTTGTCGAGGCCCGCTCGGTGAGCTACGGCCGCCAGGGAGCGGAGCTTTTTCAAGTACCGCCGGACTATGCGCCGGCGCTCGCCCCGGAAGGCGACGCGACGCCCTGAGGTAAGTCCCCGGTCGGCGGCCTCGGAAAGCGCGAGCCGCAAAAGCCGTTTGGCCGTGCCTGTTGCCGCGAAGTCACACAGGGTGCCGACCGTCGATCTATCCCGCGATACCATATTGACAAGAGGCGTTATGTACTAGCGTATACAGCGTTGCGTGATATCTCGATGTATACAGCGGGGCTGTGCGTACAGCGAGGCAGGGGGCTACACCAATGAAAGACGACGCGAACGCTCGCGACAATCCGATGCGAATTTTGGCGCGCGCAGGCGTATTCAAATCCATGATCACTTGCGGAGGCAGATGCTCCGTCGCCGCGCTGGCGATGACGCTGGCGCCGCTTGTTGCGAAGGCCGACGTGTTTGATGCAGCCACAATAAACTCGTGGCTTGCCATGGTGTCGGCCAGCCAGGCGGCGCAGCCGCACTGGATGACGCCACTCGTGACGGTCACGCCGCGGCTCGAGCAAGAGTTCCGCTGGGACTTCTACGACCAGCAAAACGGACGTGGCACGCAAGGAAACGGCCAACACATTTTCAATTACGGGGGACCCGGCGGCTCAAGGCTGGAGATCATCCCCACCTACAATAGCGAATTTATTATCGCATCCCCTCCGATTTTGCAGGCCTCTGGCCCAAAGGGCACTGCGCAAGGCGACGGCGATTGGCCGGCGTTTCTTGTCAAATACCGCTTTCTTGCCGCCAACGAAGAGAGCGGCAATTATATCGTGACCGGCTTCTTCCAAATGTCGGATCCGCTCGGGCGCCCCGCCGGGATCTCAAATAATGTCGTTGTCGCCCAGCCGACGATCGCGTTCGGCAAAGGCTGGGGCGATTTCGACATCCAGATGACGATCAGCCAGCAATATCCGGTCGGTGCGCTCGGCGGGCACCCCGGCACCGTAGAGCGCAACTTCGGCGATCCGATACTTTGGAACACGGCTTTCCAATATCATTTCATGACGTATTTTTGGCCGGAACTCGAGGTCAACTACGAGTATTGGCCGAACGGGACGCATCAGAATCTCAGTCAGGTATTGCTCACGCCCGGTATCATATTCGGCCGCTTTCCGCTTGCGCCCCGGCAAAACCTGATCTTCGGCGTAGGCTATCAGATGGCTGCAACGCCCAATCCGGTTATCCAGAACAACGTGGTCGTCACCGCCCGGCTAACTTTTTAACGCTCGTGCCGGCCGACCCAGCGAGGTTCGCGCTGTTGCCGCGAAGCCGCTAGTCACAGCTTTCGGGGACCAGCGGCTTACGGTCGCTTGCGTGCTTTGGAAAAACCGCCCATTCTCGGCTGAGGGGGACACCATCAGCAGGCGGTTTTAGCGTGCCATGTCAGCGCCGCTGATGGCCGAAGACTATTGCATTGAGCCGTCGTCCCTTCCGGGAGTTGGAGTGGACCTTGTCGTGCCGTCGCCAGCCAAAATTTTACTTAGAGCTGGTTGCCGCGCAGCTGGGGACGTGGTGCGGCTTTGCGCCGCTGTCCTGGGCGTAATAGCTTGTGCGGGTTTGGCGTCCTGTGCGGTCGGCCCCGACTATCATCCCCCCGAGCCGCCGATGCCGCAGAACTTCGTTGCGGCGTCGTCCCTCAAAGCGCCGAACGATCATCACCCTTATAGCTCGAATGCCACCAAGTGGTGGCGCATGCTGCAGGATCGTGAGCTGGATTCATTGGTCGATCGCGCCATCGCGGCGAGTCCGTCGCTGGAGATTGCCTTGGACCGCTTGCAGCAGGCGCGCGCGCAAGAGGCCGTGGTCATAGGCACTGCACTGCCCGCGGCAGGCGGCACTGCAGGTGGAGGATGGGGCACGGGAGGCGATCTGGCCCGCGGGCGCGCCTCGGCAGCTCTTGTGTCCGCCGAGAACGGCTTGGGTCTGTCGCAAGTCGTGAACCTCGTCGGTTTTGACGCGGCGTGGGAGATCGATGTTTTCGGCAAATTCCGCCGCGCAATCGAGGCGGCTCAGTACGACGTGGACACCGCAATTGCCGCCCGCAATGTCGTGTTGATTTCGCTCGTCGCCGATGTCACCCGCGCCTATCTCGATTTGCGGGCGTTGCAAATGCAGCTCGCGCTCGTACGCAAAGACATCGTGGTTGCGCAGAAATACGTTGATTTCGTCCAGCAGCGCTACAGTCGCGGCATTACCAACGAGTTGGATGTGACGTTGGCGCAGCGCGAATTGGCGCAATTGCAAGCTCAAGTCGCGCCGCTGATCGCCCAGATCGACGCGGCGCGATACGTGATTGCCGTCTTGATCGGAGAATTTCCCGAAAACCTGGGCAACGAGCTGAAGAAGCCGGGCATGCTTCCAGCCTTGCCCGGCCGGATCCGATCCGGCTTGCCGATCGACCTCCTGCGGCGCCGTCCCGACATTGCCGAAGCCGAACGCCAATTGGCGAGCGCCACGGCCCTCGTCGGCGTCGCGACTGCGGACCTTTTTCCCCAGGTCGCGTTGACCGCTTCCGGCGGACGGCAGGCCGGGCTCGGCGTCGCCTCACTCGTCATCAATCCGATATGGTCGGTCGGGCCGGGGATCGCCGCGCCCTTGTTGGATTTTGGCCGGCTCGACGCCGCCGTCGAGAGGGCCGACTTTCGCACTCGCGAGCTGTTGTTCAACTACAAACAGACAGTGCTCAGTGCGGTCCGCGAGGTGGATACCGCTATTGACGCTTATGCGGCCCAGCAGGATCGCTTGCGCCATCTTGCCGACGCCTTGACGGCGGCAAGGCGCGCGGTGACCCTTGCTACCGAGCGGTTCGATCGGGGACTGACGGATTCTCTCAACGTCATCGACGCGCAGAGACAGGAATACGAAATCGAGCAACAATACCTGCTGGCGCAGGAGGGCGCCGCACAACAGCTGGTGACGCTGTACAAATCGCTTGGCAGCGGCTGGGAGGATTATCAAGTCTTCCCGCCGATCCCGCCGCCGCTGCCCGCAATCGCAGCCGCGTTCAGGAGTCTCTTGATGCCGAATGCTGCGCCTTAGCCGCGGGCATCCGCGCCCTCGGGTCTAGACAATTGCGATTTGCAAGATTTATCGCGGCGCCACCTTGCTGAAATTTAACCTCGCACGCGGGAACGTATCTCTTGGCGGCGTCTTGGTGGGGCGCTATCGCGGAGGGGCTCATCCCGAAGAAAGGGAGTGGCCATGTCGAACAAAATCAGCTTCACGCTTACTGCGAGCTTTGCCGTTGTCGCGCTCGCAGCCTCGCTTGGAGCGCCCGCCGCAGCGGCCGCTAGTTCTAACAAACACGGCGCCGTCACCATTCACCGCGCCGACGCTTTGCATCGCTGGCATCACTTCGGGCGCGCGGTATCGCCGACCTACGACTACGTCCCGCCTGGCGCAATCGCCGGGCCCGGCTATGTCTTCGTGCCCGGGCGCGGGATTCTCGGCGAGTCTCTGCAACATGCCGACGAGCACCTGCACGAACGAATATCGCGACGTCCAATGAGCGGGCGCCGCTGTTTGGGAAGTCGCGGAACGGCTGACAGCGATAGTTTTGGCGATCAGTTTGCCGGCTGCCGGTAGGCTGCTCCGCGGGTCGCTGGATCACGCCTCTCCCCGGCGGAAGCGGTCTCCGTCTCCGGCAACAGGTGCTGGATTTTTAGACCGACCACGCTGGCCAATCCGATCCAAACTGAGCGGGCTGCCTCAGCGCCGCCGCCGATAGGCGGTCGCTTGGCACGGATCTTGGATTCCAAGGTTTCGGGCCGCGGCTCCAATGTGGCAATTATGCTACGTCCATGCGAATTCACCGCGGCAGCCGCCAGAATCGTGCTGTTCGAGGTATTGTCATGCAATCGTCACACGGAAAATTGGGGTTTTAAGCGGGCGGAGGCGGCTAATGATCGTCAAACGCACAGTGGGTAGGTTGAAAGGTTTGGGCCTTGCTGCGGCTTGGTCCGCGGCCATGCTTGTGGCCGGGGCTGCCTATATTACCAGCGCTGTTGCCGACGAACCGATACTGACGAAGGTGCCGCCGCCACCGCCTGTACCGGCGGCATGCGACAGCGTTCCGGCGTTTTTCCTGACCAGCTGTCAGTTGAGCTGGTACGGCGTGCGGTTCTACGGCACGGTCGACATCGGCTACGGCTACCAGACCCACGGCTCGCCGTTTGATCCGAACTTCCTCAGCGGCGCCTCCTACTTCATCAACAAGCCGAGCAGGCAGGCCGAGTGGACGCTCTCGCCCAACGCCATGAGCCAGTCAAACGTCGGCATTGACATCAAAGAGCCGGTCGCGCCCGGCTGGGCTTTTGTCGGCAAGGGCGAGCTCGCGTTCGATCCCTACTCGTTGCTGTTGGCGAACGGACCGCAGGCACTGCAGAACGCCATTGGCGTTCCGCTGAACCAACAGGAAATACCCGTTGATTCGAGCCGCTGGGGCTGGTTGGCCGGTCAAATATTTGCCGGCATGAGTTCGCCGGTTTATGGAACTCTGACCTTCGGCCGGCAAAACTCGCTGTTATTGGACGGTGTCATTGCCTACGACCCGATGGGCGGCGCGTACGCCTTCTCGCCGATCGGATTTTCTGGGTTGACCTGCGGCGCCGGCGATACCGAAGAATGTCGCTTCACCACAGCAATCAAATATCGTGTCAATGTCGGCTACTTCCGGTTGGGGGTGATCGGACAGGTCGGCAACTATTCTGACTACAACCCGTCGAACGGCGCAATAGAAGGCAATCTCGGCGGGGACATTCCGCACGTCGGTCCCGGCGTCCTCTCGGTCGATGCCATCGGCTCATACGTCAAAGATGCCGTCAATATCGGGCCGACCTCACTCGGCACCGTAAGCACCCCCAGCGGTATGCCGATAACCTTCCCCGCGACGACGTTCCTGCAGGCGACGATTTCCGACCAGACAAGCTTCATGGCGCTTGCCAAATATGCTGTCGCTCCGGTACCGCTCACGCTTTACGCTGGCTTTGAATGGATCCAGTTCGCACCACCCAGCGATCCGCAGGCCTCATTCAGAGATGACGGGTTCCTCTTCCTTGCTACGAATGCCACCGGTTCTATACCGAGCATTAACGCCACGTCGATCAACAACAACGCTTACAACGTGTTGTGCGGACTTGGCGCTGGCTGCAGTGACAAGATTTTCGACGTAGTCTGGACCGGTGCAAAATACTCCGTCACCAAAGACCTGGATGTGATCGGCGCTTATTATCACTACAATCAGCCTCAATTCGTCTCAGGGCTGGTGAAGGGAGTGCCCGTCTGTGCCAACACCGGCGCCCACGGGCAATGCTCCGGTACTGAGGACATGGCGTCCGCGGTTGTCGATTGGCGGTTCCTGCCGAAGTGGGACGTCTATCTCGGTACGTTCTTCTCGCAGGTCAATGGCGGCTTGGCGAACGGCTACCTCGCTCGCAACAATCTCGCCACAACGTCGGGCGTGCGCTTCCGGTTTTAAACAAAGCTGCCGGCGCATCTCCGCTCCAAGCGAGCAGGTTTGAGAACTGCGCGGCGCCGCCAGCCGGAGCTGGCGGCGCTTTCGTCTGCGCGCTTACCTTTGAATCGCGCAAATGCCCATTTTTCTTCCGAGCCACTCTCGGCAAGGATGAGCGCTAAATCTTTGCAAATTTTAGTTTTTTGAAGTCCCACGAGGATCAGAGATCCTGTGGCAATTATGCCACGAGCGCGGCGAAATAACCGCCAATAGCTGCCGAAACCGTGGCTGCGGAACTTTTGTCATCCAGCCGTCATGTCCGAAAATTAGACCGAGGAGGGGTCACGTTTTCTTAAGTTTTTCAGCACTCGCACAGGTGGAGGGGGTAGATGGTCGTCAAACGAACAATGGGTATCCTTTTGGCAGGCACGGTGCTTGGCGCGTCGTCATTGATCGCCGCTCCAGCCTTTGCCGACGATGCCCAGCTGCAGCAGCAGGTCAATGCGATGCAGCAGCAATTGGGGGCTATGCAGGCCCAATTGGCGCAGACCAAGAAGGAGGCCAACGCCGCCCAACAGGCGGTGCAGAGCATTCCGCCGGGGCTTTACAACGCGGCGCCGCCCGGGGCTCCCATGGCCACCAAGGGGCCCGCCTTCCTCCCCGCGGGCATCAATGTTTCTTTCGCGGGGAGCTTCATCGAAGGGGCGACGGTCTGGCGGCAGCGCAACGAAATATCATCCGGCGCCAGCGACCCGGCTTTCGGCACGCTGCCGTTCTCGAATTCGCCGCTCTACCAAGAGCACGAGTGGCGTGCGAGCGCTCAACAGAGCCGCATCGCGATAAAGATGACCGGGGACATCGACCCGGCGCAGCACCTGAAAGCCTACTACGAGTCGGACTTTCTCGGTGCCGGCGTGACGGCGAATTCGCGCGAGAGCAACAGCTATAACTTGCGCATACGCCAAGCGTTCTTCGAATACGACAACGACATCCACCACATCCATGTCGTTGCAGGCCAAGCTTGGAGCCTGCTGACCCAGAACCGGGTGGGCATGCTGCCGCAGACCGAAAACACGCCGCTGACAATCGACGCCCAGTACGTTGCGGGTTTCAACTGGGCGCGGCAAGAACAGCTCCGCCTCGTTGGAGATTACAACAAGTTCGCCTGGTTCGGCGTCTCAGTTGAATCTCCGCAGGTCAATTTCACGTCCAACAGCGTTGGAGTTCTGGGAGGAGGAGCACAAGGTGCGGGAGTAGTTGGCGCAACGAACGTTGGCGGCTCACCGATCCCGCCTGGCCTCGGCATCAATTCCCTGAACGTCTGCAACAACGGCGGATTGCTCGACAGCGCGAGCGCCTGTTCGAACGACATCGCTCCGGACATTATTGAGAAAGTTGCGCTCGATCCCGGTTGGGGCCACTACGAAGTGTTCGGCCTCCAGCGGTGGTTCGCCGACGAAGTCGCCCACACCGCGGTACCCAATAGCTGGTCGCAGAAAGTGAATTTCGGCTGGGGAGTCGGCGGCTCTGTGCTGCTCCCCGCGATACCGAAGTTCGTTGACCTTCAGGGCAGCGTGATGACCGGGCAGGGCACGGGCCGCTACGGGTCGAGCCAGTTGGCCGATGTCACCATTGGGCCCGATGGCTCGCTGAAGCCGCTCCAAACTCTGCAAGTTCTCTTGGGCATTGTGGTCCACCCGGTGGAAGGCCTCGATATCTATGGCTACGCTGGCCAGGAACAGGTCCAAGCCAATTTCTGGACGATCGGTGCGACCCATGGCGGTTACGGCAATCCGCTCGCTGTCAACAACGGTTGTCTCAATGAAAACCTTGGATCTGGCCCTGCCGGATTCAACGATCCGATCGCCGGATTTGCCTGCACGGCCAACGTGCAGCGCACGCAGGAACTTACGGTCGGCTTCTGGCAGAACCTCTACAAAGGGCCCGTTGGACGGGTCGCCCTGGGCATGCAGTATGAGTATGTCAGGCTGCAAGCTTTCCCGGGCGTGGCGACTGGTGCCGGCACCCCCAACGCGGGTCTGAACCCCAACAACAACATCTTCTTCACGTCGATCCGCTATTATCCCTTCTAACAGCGAACTCGACTTGAGATGTTCAACGGCGCCGCCGGCCAAGCCGGCGGCGCCTTCATTTTGCGCCGATGACTGAAGCCTTGAGTCGTCCGAACCGTGCATTTTCCCGTGAGCTATATTTGCAACACTCGCCGCGAAAGTGTCTGGCAAATGAAAAACTCTAGTTTTATGAGTGGCTTGGATCATTCACTTCATTTGACGAGGGAATCGACCCGCGATGTCGCCAAGTATATGATCGACTCGGGCCGAGATAGGGATTCGGGAGCGTGCGTGCGCGCGGGGGTTTTGATATTTCTGGACCCCGAACGTTCGTCGCTAACCGAGTGCCCGCTAACGAGGTAATGCCGGTGCTGGTCAGCCGGGCTTGCGCATTTCTGATCGTAGGCTGCGTGGGGGCTTGCATGGCGCAAGCCGCTGCCGCGCTGGATTTGAATGCTGTGACGGCGCCTCCGCCGAAGCAGCAGCAAAAGCCGGATTGGGCCGGCTTCTACATCAAAGGAAATTCCGGCGGCGCGGATAGCGTCCCCTGGACAACGCTTGGACCGTCCGCCGGCTTTTCCTCGCCGACGGCCTCGGCGCCTCCAACGAACGAGAATTTCGGATATAACTTCCAGTCCGGAAATTTCGTGTTCGGTCTTGAAGGCTCGCTCGCGGCGGCCAACTTCGACGGCAAGTTCACGGCTCCATATTTGCCCGGGACCACAACCGGGGCATGGACGCCCAATATGAATTGGCTGGGTACCGTAACCGGCCGGTTCGGCTATTCGTTTGGCCAGTGGCTGCCCTATGTCAAAGGCGGCTTCGCCACGGCCGACGTCGGTTCGCCGCTGCAAGGCGCCGGCCCGGTCGGAACCTTCACGCAAGGTACGCAAGCTAACGGATGGACGGCCGGAGTCGGCTTCGAATACCAATTCTCGCCCAAATGGTCTTTGGGCCTTGAATATCTTTACACCGATCTTTCCGCAGGCGCTCCGAACGGTGCGCCAGGCTCGCTCGGCGGTGCGCCGATATCCGGCTCGCCTGAAATGTACTCGACCGCGCTGAAGAGCCAGAGCCTGCTCGGCCGCCTCAACTATAAAGCGGGCTGGTAGCGCGATTGGCGGAGCGTGATCCGCCATTCGGATTTAAAGAAACGTTGGCTAATCGCCGCGGCTACGTCGCGGGGTTGGCTGCTGGCGCGCGGCGCGCGGCCTCGCAGTTCTCCACGAACCTGACAATCTGGCGCACCAGCTCACCCTCGAGCAGCGGTGCGTGTCCCTGATCGGCGACTTCGACTATGTCCATGTTCGCGCGCCGCGCGCGCATGGCCGCCACCGTCTCGGCGGAAAGCAAGTCGGAATTCGCGCCGCGAACGACCAGCATCGGCACGCCGCCGAGCGCATCGAATTCGTTCCACAAGGAAGGCATGGGACGCTCGACGTCGATGCCGGCGAGTGCACGCGCGATGCCGAGATCGTAGGCCGGCTTGAGCGCGCCGTGCTTGAGATGCCAGGTGCGCTGCGCGGCGGAGAGCCACTGGTCCGCAGTCAGTTTGGGAAACTGCGCGCTCATGAGGCGGCGCAGGATCTCAGCGCCTTCTTCGTAGGTGCGCGGGTGCGGTAATTTGCCGAGATAACCCTTGATGCGGGCAAACCCCTTTGCTTCGTGCACCGGGCCGACATCATGCAGCACGACCGCAGCGATCGAGATCGGATGCGCCGCAGCGAGCAGCATGGTGAGCACGCCGCCGCGCGAGCTTCCGACAAACACCGCCGGGCCGACGCCGAGCGCGAATAGAACACTGACGATGTCGCCGAGCTCGGTCATGCAGTTGTAGTTCGTGTGATCGGCGTCGTGATCGGAATGGCCGCGCCCGCGTGAATCGATCGCAATCACGTGCCGCTCCGGCGGACCAACCGTCAGCGCCGGCGCGAGCTCTTCGAAATCGGCGGCCGTGCGCGCCAGCCCCGGCAGGCAGACCACCGGCATTCCGGGTGCGGAGCGCGTGCCGTATTCGCGCACGTGCAACCGCAGACCGTCCTGCGCGGTCACGAAAAGACTCTTGCCTCGATCGAGCGCGCCGTGCCCCGGGTCCGGCACCAGATGAGGGGAGGGCTTGTTCATCGCCTATCCCAATCGTCGCCCAGCCTCTCCACACACAACTCTGGAGAGGTCACAAAAGAGACATTAACTGCGAGCCGGGCGGCAGGGCAATGATGAAATCTTCCCACCGGGAAAAATCTCGGGCCGAACTCGGTCGCGCGCTAGCCGCCGCGGCGCAGGTCGGCTTCGATCAGGAGCCGGGGATCATTGCCAAGCCGGGCGCGATAAACCTGCATGTTCTCAATCACGCGCTGGACGTAATTGCGCGTCTCCGAGATCGGGATGCGCTCGATCCAGTCGATCGGATCGACCTTCGGGTTGCGCGGATCGCCGTATTGCTCGATCCATTCCTTCGCCCTTCGCGGTCCGGCATTATAGGCAACGAATGCAAGGATGTAGGAGCCGCGCCAGCTCGCGATGTCGTTGCCGAGCTCGGCTGTTCCAAGCTGAGCGTTATAGGCGGCGTCGGCCATGAGCCGGCGCTGATCGAAGGAGACGTTAAATCGCTTCGCCGTGTCGCGGCCCGCGGCCGGCGTGACCTGCATCAGACCGATGGCGTTGGCGCTGGAGACGACCCGGCTGTTAAAGGCGCTTTCCTGGCGCACAATCGAATAGACGACGCAGCGCTCGACCTCGGGACCGATCTGCTGGTAATTCGGCACGCCGAAATCCGGAAATGCGTAGCGCTCTAGCGGCAAGCCGTGGCTGAGCGCAGGCTTGCCGACCAAGAGCGTCGCTCGCGCGTCGTTGTGGCGCGTCGCGATCTCGGCGAGCGTTGCCAAGCCGGCGGCGTCCGTCGTCTTGTCGGCCAGGTCCGCCGCCATGATGGCGACGAGGTCGCGCTCGTCGACCGCATAGAGGATCTCGAAGGCGCGCGCGATCTCGAGGTGGCGCTGCTCCGCGGGCGGCTCCGGTAGGCTGCGCAGCGTAACGGCGCCGTTGCCGAGCCGCGCGCGGGCAAGCTGGCCGTAATAGGCGGTTGGATAACGCGACGCCGCTTCGTAATAGCCGCGCGCCTCCTGTCCGCGCCCGCGCGCTTCCTCGGCGCGGCCCTGCCAATAATAAGAGCGTGCCAGCGTGATCGGGTTGGTGACGCCGTCGGCGATGCGGGCAAAATGGGCGAGAGCAGCCGCCGGGTCGTGCAGGAAGCGCAGCGCAATCCAGCCGGCGGTGAATTGCTGTTCGGCGCGATAGTTCTCGTTGGTCGGCGTGGCCGCCCCATTGGCGACCGCGTAGGCGGACTTCAAATCCCCGAGGTCGAGCAGTTTGCGCGCGATGAGCCGGCGCTCGACCCACCACTGATCGACATCGCCCAGCCTTTCCGGGTCGTGCGGCGCCGCCACCATCCACTGCGCCGCCTCGGCGATCTTGTCGGTGCGGCGCAGCCACTGGATACGGCTGAACATATAGCCGGCATCGCGCCGGCCTTCCGCGGGCACCTCCTCGAGCAGCGCCTTGGCCTTTGCCGATTTGTTGATGACTGCGGCGCGCGCCTTGCCGATGGCCAACTCGACCGCGCCGAGGAGGCGCGCCGACCGCAAGCCGGCGTCGTCGTCCTCGACGTCGAAGCGCGCGTCCATGCGCGCTTTCTCGTCGGCGGGCGTAATCAGGCCGGCGAACGCCTGGCGCGCTTGCGCTTCGAGGTCGGCGGAAAAGCTGTCCTTGCGCCAGGCTTCGCGCACCGCCGCCTGGGCGCCGGCCCGATCGCCCGCGGCAAGTAGTGCGCGCGCCAGCGCAAGCCGGCCCTTTGCGGTGCGCGGCGCATCGCTTCTGAAAAATTCGATGACCGTCCGTTGGTCGGCTTGCTGCTGCCACAGCGCCGCCTCGGCGCGCCGGCGCAATGCCGAAATCCCCGGCCAGCTTGGATTGGCTGCGATGAAGGCGGCGTAACGCGGGAAATCGAGATCGGCCTCGTCGCTGCGCAGCACCACCCATTCGACCAGCTTGCGGGCGAGCGGATCGGAGATCGTGCTCTCGACGCTGGTCGCTTCGTCGGGCCGACCCTTGTGCGTCAGCTCGATGGCTTGCTTCACCGCGGCGAGGTCGAGCGGCGATGTGTTCGAGGTCGTCGCCATCGCCATTGCCGGGGCGGATCGTACCGGCGGCGGAACCGCAACGGACGATCGAAGCGGGATCGTCGCCGATGGTTCGTGCGCAGCGAAGCTCCGCGGGGTGTCGGTTGCGCCGTTGCCGAGAACGCCTGACGACGGGACCGACGCCGTCGGGGTGACCGGCCGCGTAGGAACCGTGAGCAAGGTCGGCCCGGCCGTGGTCTTGTGGGTCCCGTGTGCTGCGGCCTTTACCGATTCGTCGGATTTGAGCGCCGGCCTTGCCCGCGGCACGGGGATCGTGCCCGATGGCGGCGCCGCGCAGGCTTCGCCAGCCAGAAGGCTGAGAACGGCAAATGCAATTATGAGCCGAATGGCCGTCACCGGCACGGACCTTTTTGCTGCAGCGCCCCTCGCCAGCGTTTCCGGAGATTCCTCTTCGGCTTGCAAGATTGAAGAATTGCTAATGCCGGCGAGCGTGCACGGTAGTCGGCTCATTTCACGGCAAAAACGGGGCACCATCCTTACGCGCGTCGCGATTCGGAATTTCACAAGTCTAGCGCCACGGATTTGTAGTTCCTACAGCCGGAATCGGCGTCTCGGCCGCTTGAAGGGGCTTTCAAGGCCTGCTGCAACCCGATATTTATGCCCGCAGGCAGCACGGATCGCCGCGAGCCGCGTGCCTGCCAACGGGACCGCTATCCAAGGATCGTGTCATGACCGCCAAGACGAGCTTCCGAGGCTCCTTCACTGCGCTGGTCACGCCGTTCAAAAACGGTTCCGTGGATGAAAAAGCATTCCGCGGCCTGGTCGACTGGCAGATCGCCGACGGGACCAAGGGCCTCGTGCCGGTCGGCACGACCGGCGAAAGTCCGACGCTGTCCCATGAGGAACACCATCACGTGGTCGAATGGTGCATCGAGCAGGTGCGCGGCCGCGTACCGGTCGTGGCGGGCGCCGGTTCGAACTCCACCAAGGAAGCGATCGATCTTGCGCGGCACGCCGAGCAAGCTGGTGCCGACGCGGTGCTGGTCGTTACTCCCTATTACAACAAGCCGACGCAGGAAGGGCTCTATCAGCACTTCAAGGCGATCAACGATGCGATCGGAATTCCGATCATCATCTACAACATCCCGCCGCGCTCGGTGATCGACATGTCCGTCGAGACCATGACGCGCCTGTCCGAACTCAAGAACATCGCCGGGGTCAAGGACGCGACCGCCAACGTTGTGCGCGTATCGCAACAGCGCGCCGCCATGGGAGAAGATTTCAACCAGCTCTCGGGCGAGGACGCGACCGCGCTCGGTTTCATGGCGCATGGCGGCCATGGCTGCATCTCGGTGACCTCGAACGTGGCGCCGCGATTGTGCGCGGAGTTCCAGGACTCCTGCCTCAAGGGCGATTACGCCGGCGCGCTCAAGCTTCACGACAAGCTGATGCCGCTGCATACCGCGCTCTTCATCGAAACAAATCCGGCGCCGGCCAAATATGCGCTCTCGCTGCTCGGCAAATGCGCGGAGACGGTGCGGCTACCCATGGTCGCCGTTGCCGAGAAGACGCGCGCCGCGGTGCGCGACGCCATGGTGCATGCCGGACTGATCAATTGAGCGCTCCTGACCCGCGAAAGCGCGGGACGCTGGCCGATAGAGCCGGGGCACCGCCCGCGCTTGGGTGGGCAAGACCTTTAAATGGAATGGACCGGAGAGGGGTCTATGCTCGATGAATTCAAAAAATTCGCCATGCGGGGCAATGTCGTCGATCTCGCCGTCGGCGTCATCATCGGTGCAGCGTTCGGCGCGATCGTCAATTCGCTGGTTGCGGACATTATCATGCCGCTCATCGGCGCGGCCACTGGCGGCCTCGACTTCTCCAACTACTTCATTCCGCTGTCGGCGAAAGTTACGGCAGCTTCTCTGGCCGACGCAAAAAAACAAGGCGCGGTCTTTGCTTGGGGCAGCTTTCTCACTATCGTGATCAACTTTGTGATCATCGCCTGGGTGTTGTTCCTCTGTATCAAGGGCATCAATCGGTTAAAGACGGCGGAAGCTGCGCCGGAGCCGGCCGGGCCATCCAAGGAAGTTCAGTTGCTGACCGAAATCCGCGACGCACTGAAGGCCCGATAAGGGCAGGACGACGGCATGGCGGCGAAGGCTGAAAGGAAGCTGCGCGTCGTCGCCGACAACCGCAAAGCGCGCTTCAACTACTTTATCGACGAGACCATGGAGGCGGGCGTCGCGCTCACCGGCACGGAGGTGAAGTCGCTGCGGTCCGGCAAGGCCACCATCGCGGAGTCCTACGCCGACGCGCGCGGCGGCGAGATCTGGCTCATCAACTCGAATATTCCCGAATATCAGCAGGCCAACCGCTTCAACCACGCGCCGAAGCGGCCGCGCAAGCTGTTGCTGCACCGCCGGCAGATCAGCAAGCTGATCGGCGCCGTCGAGCGCGAAGGCATGACGCTGGTCCCGCTCAAGCTTTATTTTAACGAGAAGGGCCGCGCCAAGATCGAGCTGGCGCTGGCGCGTGGCAAGAAGCTCTACGACAAGCGCGACACCGAGAAGAAGCGCTCGTGGGAGCGCGAGCGCGGCCGGCTGTTGCGGCAAAAAGGATGAAACGATGCCTTCCGTGACGCTCGATCATTGCGTCATTCACATCACCGATTGGGAGCGATCGAACGCGTTCTACACGACGGTCCTGGGTGCGGAGCTGATCGCGCGGCCGGTCGGCTACGCCTACCGCTTCGGCGACCGTCAGCTCAATGTCCATGGGCCGGGTGTCGCACCGGCCGAGGTGGCGCGCCTTCCCGTTGCTCCCGGCAACAGCGATCTTTGCTTCGAGTGGGCCGGGCCGATCGCGGACGCCATAACGCATCTCGCGCGCTGCGGCATCGCCATCGAAGCTGGTCCGATGCAGCGCTTTGGCGCCAAAGGTGCGGGCACCAGCGTCTACTTCCGCGATCCGGACGGCTCGCTGATGGAATTCATCTCATACGTCGGGGCCCATGCAATGAGGGAAGCACCAGGTCAGCACGATCCGACCGTCCTGCCGCCCGGCATCCCGATCCCGCAGGACGATGGCGCCGCGCGGCACCTTGCCGGCATGAAACTGCCCGATCTTGCGCTGCCGGCCACCCGCCGCGGTGCCTTTAATCTTGCGCTGATTCACGGCCGCACAATTCTCTACATTTATCCGCGCACCGGCGTGCCTGGGGTCGATCTGCCGCCGGGGTGGGACGACGTTCCCGGCGCGCGCGGTTGCACGCCGCAATCCTGCGGCTTCCGCGACCATTTTGCCGAACTCAAAGCGCTCGGAGTGGTCCACGTCTTCGGCCTATCGACGCAGGATACCGATTATCAGCGCGAGGCCGCCGAGCGGCTGCATCTGCCGTTTCCGATTCTGTCCGACTCGGAATTGAAGCTCACGCGCGCGTTGAATCTGCCGACATTCACGGTGGCCGGCATGACGCTGCTCAAGCGCATGGCGCTGGTCATCGACGACGGCGTTATCGGCAAGGTCTTTTATCCGGTCTTCCCGCCGGACAGGAGCGCCGCGGAAGTCGTTGCCTGGTTACGCAGCCAGAGCTAGGTATTGAGCACATCAAGGGAGCTCTTCATGGCCAAATTCGTCGTCGCTCCGCATTTCCGGCTGCAAGAATGGGTCGCCGAGGAGAAGGGTTATTTCGCCGCCGAAGGGCTCGACTACGAGTTCCGCGAAGCCTTGGATTCGAGCACGGCCAGCGGCCATCAGCTCGGCAACAAGGTCGGCGCCTATCAGACGCTGGAAGCCGGGCGCACCTGCAACGTCAGCGGCGCCTGCCACTGGACGATGAACGTTGCCGCCTCGAACGGCCACGGCAAGCTCTACGCCGAGTGCTATTCGGTGTCGCCATGCGGAATCTTCGTGCCGCCCAATTCCGCCGTGAAGACGCCCACTGACTTGGCGGGGGTTCCGATCTCCGTCGGCTACCAGTCGGGAAGCCACTATTCGACCATCCAGGGACTCGAGCAATACCTCAAGCCTGAGGAGATCAAGCTGTCGTTCAACGACGGCCTTTTGTTCAGCCGCATGGAAATGCTGATCGACAGCAAGGTGCCGGCGGCTTCGTTGTTCAGCGGACCCTATTACTTCGTCGAGCAGCTCGGGTTCCGCAAAGTCATCGACACCACGTTCATGATCGCGTCGATCGTCACCGGCTCGCCGGATCCGGAGGACGTACGTAAATATTTCCGGGCGCTGCGCCGGGCGCAGCGCGACATCGATCTGCGGCCGGAGCTCTACACCCACTACTACAAGAAAGAATTCCCGGTGCGCTTCCATGATCAGATGGACACGCGGCGCTGGGGGCCCGGTGAGCGTCTGGTGTTCGAGCAGTACTCGAAAGAGACGTTCGACGAGTCGTTCGAATGGATCGAGCAGCACGGCATCTTTCCGCGGAGCGAAATGGGCAGCGGCAAATACGAAGCGTCGATTTTCAGCCAGGCGGCGGAATAGCGCTATGGCGCGGCGTCGAGATGCTTGCGCGCCTGCGCGAACACGTCGCGGAACATTTGCGGCGTGAGTACGCCGGTATTCGTGTTGTAACGCGAGCAATGGTAGCTATCGAATAACATGATCTCGCCCATTGCCCGCGCGCCGCCGTGGGTAAATGGATGGTCGCGCCTCCGCGCGGACCGCGCCGCGACCAGTGTCTCGTGGGCAACGCGGCCGAGCGCCACGATGACGCGAAGCCTGGTCATTTCTTTAATTGTCGCGGCGAGGAAATCGCGGCACGTCGCGATCTCTTGCGGCGTCGGCTTGTTTTCCGGCGGCACGCAGCGGACGGCGTTGGTGATGCGGCAATCGATCAAGATGAGGCCGTCGTCGGGTCGAGCCTCATAGTGCCCCTGCGCGAAGCCGAATTCCTGCAACGTGGCGTAGAGGAGATCGCCGGCATAGTCGCCGGTAAAGGGCCGGCCGGTGCGGTTGGCGCCGCGCAAGCCTGGCGCAAGCCCGACAATCAGCAGTCGCGCGTCGATCGGCCCGAACGAGGGGACCGGCGCGTTGAACCAGTCCGGTTCCTTTTCACGCCACGCGTTGCGAAAGGCGACGAGACGCGGACAGCGCGGGCAATCGCGACCTGGCTTGCCGCTCGGGCGCGCCATGGTGGCGCTCCTGCCGTCTATTCTTCGTCGAACTCGTCTTCTTCGACTCCGACCTCCGCCCGGGCGCCGGTGCTGCGCTGGAGGAATTGCGGGGTGTGGCGCGGCTCGCGGGCTTCCCGCGGCTCACGGCCTTCGCGCGGCTCACGCGTCGGGCGCTCCGCCGGGTCGCGGCCGATCTTGTTCTGCAGCGCGATGATGTCGATGAATTCGTCGGCTTGTCTGCGCAGCTCGTCGGCGACCATCGGCGGCTGCGTGGAAATCGTCGACACGACGATGACGCGAACCCCGCGCCGCTGCACCGCCTCGACCAGCGAGCGAAAGTCGCCGTCGCCCGAGAACAGCACCATCTGGTCGATATGCGGAGCGATCTCCATGGCATCGACCGCGAGCTCGATGTCCATGTTGCCCTTGACCTTGCGCCGCCCGGTCTGATCGACGAATTCCTTCGTCGCCTTGGTGACGACCGTATAGCCGTTGTAGTCGAGCCAATCGATCAGCGGCCGGATCGACGAATATTCCTGATCCTCGATCACGGCGGTGTAGTAGAACGCGCGCACCAGATAACCGCGCGACTGAAACTCGCGCAGGAGGCGCTTGTAGTCGATATCGAAGCCCAAGGACTTTGCGGTGGCGTAAAGATTGGCGCCGTCAATGAATAGCGCGATTTTTTCGATCTGGGCCGACATGGTGTCTCTCGATGTGTTTCTGGTTATTAAACCGGATTAGCCGCAATGGAATCGACACTTCCGGCGTCGTCTAAAACTTGTTTGTCGCCACCGGTGCCGAAATACCCGGGCACGATGGCAAAAACACGGTACTCCCACCCTTGGCGTACGCGCAATTTGCGCAAGCCCGACACGCGCCATATGGCGCAAGCCTCCCGATGCGATCACTGCGGCACGCCGTCGCGGCAATTTATAATAAAGAAATCGGGCCGTCGCGACCGGGTTCCCGAATTGGGGTAACAGAGCAGCGCGCGGCCGCCAAGTTAAAAGATTTCACAAGGCTATTTCGGGAAACGCCCTTGCACTTGGCCGCCTATAACGATACCTAACGCCCGGTCGGGGACCTTAGTCCCCGCCGCCACAGCCTCACCAGGACTCGCCAGGAGAAGCCATTATGGCCCGCGTTACCGTCGAAGATTGCATCGACAAGGTCGAAAACCGCTTCGACCTCGTTTTGCTGGCGAGCCATCGTGCGCGCATGATCTCATCGGGCGGACAGATCGTGGTCGAACGCGATAATGACAAGAACCCCGTCGTCGCGCTGCGCGAGATCGCCGACAAGGCGGTATCGCCCGAGGACCTCAAGGAGGAACTCGTTCATTCCCTGCAGAAATACGTCGAGGTCGACGAGCCCGAGCCTGAGGGTGTTCCGCTGATCGGCGCACCCGGCACCGGCGTCGACGCCGACGATACCGAAGTGACGACCGACCGCATGAGCGAGGAAGAGCTGCTCAAGGGCCTGGAAGGTCTTACGCCGCCGGAAAGCCAACCGGAGCCCGAGGCGGACATCGGCGACGAGGAAATGTAGGCTTCGCCTCGTGTCGCCGGGATTAAGCGAAGCGAAATCCGGGAGTCTGCGAGTGTGCCGTTCGATCGCTGCGGCATCGCTGCGCGCTTAACGCGGGCTCACGCTATTTGGCCGCGGCGGCGTACATCTCGGCAACGTACTCCCAATTGACCAAATTCTCGGCGAACGCCTTGAGGTAGTCGGGGCGCCGGTTGCGATAGTCGATATAGTAGCTGTGCTCCCACACGTCGCAGCCGAGGATGGGCCGTGCGCCGTGAACCAGCGGGCTCTCACCGTTGGCGGTCTTCATCACCTCGATCCGGCCGAACTTGACCGCGAGCCAGCACCAGCCGGATCCGAATTGCGTGACGCCGGCCTGAACGAAATTCTCCTTCATCTTCGCCACCGATCCGAAATCGGCGACGATCTGCTTTTCCAAATTGCCGGGCATGCCGCCGCCGCCGCCCGGTTTCATCCATTTCCAGAAGTGGATGTGATTGTAATGCTGCCCGGCATTGTTGAAGAGGGCGGGATTTCCGAAGAATGAGCTCTTGACCACGTCTTCGACGGGCCTTCCTTCGAATTCGGTACCTTTCATCAAGGTGTTGCCGTTGTTCACGTAGGCGAGGTGATGCTTGTCGTGATGGAATTCGAGCGTCTCGCGCGACATGTAGGGAACGAGCGCGTCATAGGCGTAGGGAAGCTCAGGCAGCGAGAACGGCATCGACTTTCTCCTCGATCGCAAAACGAAGCGGCTAGGCGGCGCGCTGCCGACTGGATCATAAGTGACGCGGGCGCTCAACTGCGAACGCGCTGACCGCAACTGAAGGTCGTGCTGCCCGCGCGGTCCGTTCCTTTCATTCGTTCGTTGGCGCGTTGCGCGATCCTGCTCAGCGGATCAACCCGTCTTGCAAGACCGAGGTCGATCGGAAACAATCAGAAACAAGACGGGCAGAACAAAACGGATTCGATGTGCCACGCGTCGATATCCGATAAGGGGAGGGGAAGGCCGATGAAGCCTCCCGTATTTGACTACGAGAGGCCGGCCAATTTGCGCGCCGCGCTCGACGCATTGTCGAAGCACGGCGGCAAAGCCAAGCTGCTGGCCGGAGGCCACAGCCTCATTCCGCAGCTCAATTTGCGGCTTGTCTCGCCGGGCCGGCTCATCGACGTGAGCCGGCTGACGGAGCTGCAATACATCATCGAGGAGTACGGCCAGCTGCGCATCGGCGCCCTGACCACGCACAACACCATCCTCCGCTCGCCCGCCGTCGCGGCCGGCTGCCCGATCGTGGTGGAGGCCTACCAGCACGTCGCCAACCATTCCATCCGCAATCGCGGCACGCTCGGCGGCAACCTTTGCCACAACGATCCGGCATTCGAGATGCCGCTTGTCGTCACGCTCCTCGGAGCGAGCATGGTCGCGCGCAGCGCCCGCTCGTCGCGCACGATCACGGCCGACCGCTTCTTCAAAGCGCCTTTCGCGACCGATCTGGCGGCGGACGAGATGCTCGTTGAAGTGCGCGTTCCGCGTTTGCCGCCCGGTCATGGTTACTCCTTTCTCGAGGTCAGCCAGCGCTACGGCGATCGCGCGCTTATTGCGGCGGGTTGTTTGCTGACGATCCGGTATGGCACGTGCCGGGATGTCCGCTTGGGCTTTCGCAACACGGTCCACAACGTGTTTCGGATTCCGGCCGCGGAGGCGGCGCTCGAGGGCAAACCGCCGTCTGCGGCCGCTATCGAGGCGGCGGCTGAAGCCGCGGCAAATAACATCGCCGCGGCCGCCGATCTGCACGCCGACGAGGCCTACCGGCGCGACGTGACCGCAACCCTGACCGGGCGGATGCTGCGCGCCGCTTGCGCCCGCGCCGGCCAGGCAATCGCTGAGTGACTGAACGATGAGTGATTTGGAAGTCAATGTGGCTGTCAACGGCCGAGCGTTCCGGCGGCGGATCGAGCCGCGGCTCCTTCTGTCCGATTTCATCCGCCACGAGCTCGGCCTCACCGGCACGCATGTGGGATGCGAAAACGGCGTGTGCGGCGCCTGCACCATCCTTCTCGACGGGCTGGCGACGCGATCCTGCTGCACGCTCGCGGTTCAGGCCGACGGCCGCAGCATCGAGACGGTGGAGTCGCTCGGCCGCCTCAACAATTTGAGTCCGTTGCAGCGCGGCTTTTGGGAGAAGCACGGCCTGCAATGCGGCTATTGCACCCCGGGAATGCTGATGCTCATGACCGAGCTGTTGCGCGAAAACCCCAATCCCGACCGGGACGCCATTCGCATGCGTCTCAATGACAATATCTGCCGCTGCACCGGCTATGAAGACATCGTCAGTTCGGTCGAGCGCGCGGTCGAGCTGATGCGCGGCGAAAAGGCGGTGCCTTGATGGCGGAGGCTGGAAAAATTCATTCGCCCCCGGCCGGCCGGCAGAAGGAAAGGCCGGATCAGCCGCTCAGCGTCATCGGCACGCGCATGCTGCGCAAGGAGGATCCGCGCTTCCTGATCGGACGCGGCCGCTTCATCGACGACATTTCGTTGCCCAACATGGCGCATGCCGCGGCGCTGCGAAGCCCCCACGCGCATGCACGCATCAAGTCGATCAACAAGAGCGCGGCGCAGGCGCTGCCCGGCGTCGTTGCCGTGATAACGGGCGAGGAGGCGGCGAAAGAAACCGGACCGCTGCCGTGCTTCGCCAATCCTCCGGTCGAGCAAAGGTGCATCGCAGTCGGAAAAGTGCGTCACGTCGGCGAGCCGGTGGTGCTCGTCGTAGCGGACACGAGATACATCGCCGAAGACGCCATCGGCCTCATCAAGGTCGAATACGAGCCGCTGCCGGCCGTTTCCGACATGATGGACGCGATCAATTCCCGAGGCGACGCCGTACTTCATCCCGAGCGCGGCCCGAACAATGTCGCCGAGCATCGCAATTATGTGTTCGGGCCGGTCGACCAGGAATTCGCGCAAGCAGCCCACGTGATCAAGCGGCATCTGCGCTGGGCGCGTTCCGGCGGGCAGCCGGTCGAAACCGCGGGCGCCGTCGCAAGCTTCGACGAGGGATCGGAAAAATTCACGATCCACACCAACGGCTCGATGTACAACTATATCGGCTTCACGATCGCGACCGCGCTCAAGGTCGCGAGCCACCAGGTGAACCTGGTGCCGGCCGACGCCGGCGGCAGTTTCGGCAGCAAGCTGTTCCTGCACAAAGTGGCCGTGCTCTCCGCTTTGGGCGCCCGCGCGACCGGGCGTCCGGTCAAATACATCGAGGATCGCATCGACAACATCACGGCTTGCGACAATCACGGATCCGATCGCACCTACGATGTCGAGCTTGCGCTCGATGCCAGCCACCGGATGACGGCGCTGCGCTACAAGGTCGTGGACGATTACGGTGCGTATTTTCAATACGGGCTGGGGACCCACGGCAACGGCTTCTCGCAGACGGTCGGCCCCTACAAGATCCGCGCGGTCGGCGCCGAGATCTACGCGGTGTTCACCAACAAGTGCCAACAGGGCGCTTGCCGCGGTTTTGGCTCCGAAGTCACCAATTTCATGATCGAGCGGATTGTGGACGCGGCTGTCGAGGAGCTGAACCTCGATCCGATCAAGTTCCGGCGCGATAATTTCATCCAGCCTGAAGAATTTCCCTATCAGATCCCGACCGGCAATCTTTACGATAGCGGCAATTATCCTGGCGCGCTCGACATGGCGCTGCAAATGCTCGACTACGCGAGCTGGCGCGAGAAACAGAGCGCGGCCAGGACGCAGGGCCGATATGTCGGCATCGGGGTCGCGAGCTGCCAGGAAAAGAGCGTCTTCAGCGCGACCGAATTCTGGATGCTCAATCGCAGTCCGGGATTTGCATTGACGAGCTCTGCCGAAAGCGCCTCGGTCAAGATCGACGCGACCGGCAAGGCCGTGATCTCGCTTCATGCGCCGTGCTGGGGCAACAGCCCGGAGACGGTCGCCGCGATGGTCCTCGCCGAGCAGCTGACCATGGACCCCGCCGACATCAGCGTGACCTACTCGGACACCGATCATGGGCTTCCGGGAACGGGGCCGGGCGGCAGTCGATATACTGTTATGATAACCGGCGCGGTCGCCGGTGCGTGCAACATCCTCAAAGAGAAGCTCAAGCGCGTGGCCAGCCACATGCTCGAGGCCGGCCCCCATGACCTGGAATTCCGCAACGGCAAGATCGGCGTCAAGGGTGCGTCCGGGCTGGAGGTGTCGATCGCCGAAGTCGCCACGCAGTCGCACTTCTTTCGGCTGTCGTTTCCAGACGATCCCGACCTGACCAGCGGTCTCGACGCGAACTACACCTACGATCACCCGTTGGCGACGCTGCCGAAGAGCGACAGCGACTTCGGCATTTTCTATCCGATCATGGGCCACATGTGCCATATGCCGGTAGTCGAGGTCGATGCGAAGACCGGACAGGTGAGCTTTCTGGACTACGTGGCCGTGCACGATTGCGGCACCATGATCAACCCGATGACTGTCGACGGTCACGTGCGCGGCGGCACCGCGCAGGGCATCGGCACCGCTTTGCTAGAGCAGTTCCAGTACGACAAGAACGGGCAACTGCTACAGACCTCGTTGCAGGATTACCTGATGCCGAGGATCGGCAACCTGCCACCGCAGGTACGCATCGGTCACCTCGTAACGCCGTCGCCCTATACCGAATACGGCGTCAAGGGAGCGGGCGAGGGCGGCCGCATGGTGGCCCCGCCGGCGCTTGCCTGCGCGATCGAGGACGCGCTGCGCCCGCTCGGCGTGCGGATCGATACGCTCCCGGTGACGCCGTCGCGGTTGCGGGCGCTCATCCGCGAGGCGGAGGCCAGGAAGGGCGGCGTGCGGTAACGAAAAATTTGCAACGGCCGGCGACTTTGGTCGGCGGGGCGGCCCGGGGCCCGGCGCGCCTTGTGGCGCTGCGCTTGCGCCATGATATCCTTGTGACAGCCGCCGCCGGCTTTAGCGGCGGGGCCGAGGTTTTTATGGCGCGCTCGCCGATCGATTTGCCGCGGATGCAGAACCAGCCCCGGCTGCGGGTCGCGGTCGCGCGCGCCCCAAATCTCGTGCCGCAGGACGTCGAGCCGGCGCCAAAGCGCCGCAAGCCGCAGATGATGCGGCAATTCGAGCTGATCGACCGGGTCAAGCAATACAACCCGGCCGCCAACGAGGATTTGCTCAACCGCGCGTACGTCTATGCCATGCGCGCGCATGGCGAGCAGAAGCGGGCGTCGGGCGATCCCTATTTCTCCCACCCGCTGCAGGTCGCTGCGATTCTCACCGATCTGAAACTCGACGACGCTACCATCGCGGCTGCGCTGTTGCACGACACGATCGAGGATACCGATGCCACTCGCGCCGAGATCGACCGCCTGTTCGGCCGCGACATCGGCGTTCTGGTCGAGGGGCTGACCAAGCTGAAAAAGCTCGATCTCGTCTCCAAGGAGGCGAAGCAAGCGGAAAACCTGCGCAAGCTTCTTCTCGCCATCGCCGACGACGTGCGCGTGCTGCTGATCAAGCTCGCCGACCGCCTGCACAATATGCGCACCCTGGAATACCGGCCGCCGGAGGCGCGCCATGTCACTGCGCAAGAAACGCTCGACATCTATGCGCCACTTGCCGGCCGCATCGGCATGCACGAGATGCGCGAGGAGCTCGAGGATTTGGCATTCCGTGAGCTCAATCCCGACGCCTACAAGGTCATTTCCGAGCGGCTCGAAGCGCTTGCCGCCCGCAGCAAAAGCTGGATCAGCGAGATCGAGCAGCAACTCGCCAAGAAGCTCGCCGACAGCGGCATCGCCGCCGAAGTCACCGGCCGGCGCAAGCGCGCCTATTCGATCTGGCGCAAGATGGAAAGAAAGGCGATCGGCTTCGAACAGCTCTCGGACATTTTCGGCTTCCGCGTCGTGGTGGAAAATGTTGCCGAGTGTTACCAGGCGCTCGGTATCGTCCACACCACCTGGCCGGTTGTCCCCGGGCGCTTCAAGGATTACGTCTCCACGCCCAAGCAGAACGATTACCGCTCGATCCACTCGACCGTGATCGGTCCGGGCAAGCAGCGCGTCGAGCTGCAAATCCGCACCCGCGAGATGCAGCAGATCGCCGAATACGGCATTGCCGGGCATGCACTCTATAAAGACGGCGTGGGCTCGCCGACCGAGATGTTGTCGCGCGAGTTCGAACGCCTATGCGTGGCTCCGCCGCACCATCGAGCTTTTGGCCGAGGGCTCCAATCCGGAAGAGTTTTTGGAGCACACCAAGCTCGAACTATTCCACGACCAGGTGTTCTGCTTCACGCCGAAGGGCAAGCTGATCGCGCTGCCGCGCGGTGCCACGCCCATCGATTTCGCCTACGCGGTGCACACCGACGTCGGCAACATGGCGATCGGCACAAAAATCAACGGCAAGATCGGCCCCTTGAGCTCGCCACTGCAGAACGGCGACGAAGTCCAGATCCTGACCTCCAAGGCGCAGACCGCTCCGCCAGCGGCCTGGGAGTCGATCGTGGTGACCGGCAAGGCGCGTGCCGCGATCCGGCGTGCGACGCGCGCTGCCGTCCGCAACCAATATTCCGGGCTCGGCCGGCGCATCCTTGAGCGGCTGTGCCAGCGCGCCAAGATCGGCTATTCGGACGAACAGCTCGAAGGCGCGCTGCCGCGGCTCGCGCGCGCCTCGATCGACGACGTGATGTCGGCGGTTGGCCGCGGCGAGATGAAGGCCGCCGATGTGGTGCGTGCCATGTATCCCGATTACAAGGACGAGCGCGTCGCGCCGATCGCGCCGAAGGGCGAAAGCGGCTGGTTCGGGCTAAAGCGCGCCAAGGCGGTGAAGTTCAAGGTGCCGGAAACGGCGGAGAACGGCCCCGCCATTCCGATCCGCGGCATCAACACCGACCTGCCGGTGCGCTTCGCGCCCAACGGCGGCGCGGTCCCCGGCGACCGCATCGTCGGCATCATGACGCCGGGCGAGGGCATCACCATCTATCCGATCCAATCGCCGGCCCTGAAAGAATTCGAGGACCAGCCGGAACGCTGGCTCGATGTTCGTTGGGATGTCGACGAGAAGACGCCGCAGCGGTTCCCGGCGCAGCTTGCGGTGCAGTCGGTGAATGAGCCGGGATCGCTTGCTCAGATCGCACAAGTGATCGCCGAGCACGACGGCAACATCGACAACATCCGGATGTCGCGGCAGTCGCCGGATTTCACCGAAGTGACCATCGACCTTGAGGTCTACAATCTCAAGCACCTCACTTCGATCATCTCGCAATTGCGGG
The DNA here is from genome assembly GCA_963733575.1 of uncultured Alphaproteobacteria bacterium. GTDB lineage: Bacteria > Pseudomonadota > Alphaproteobacteria > Rhizobiales > Xanthobacteraceae > BOG-931. The sequence goes on from CAVTDJ010000002.1 coordinate 321,641, forward strand.
CGAAGAAGGTGATCGCCAACGCCGAGCGGGTGAACGGTTAGCGCCCAAGACACAGTATGCCCGCTCCATCTCCCATTCGCCTCGGCGTCAATATCGATCACGTCGCCACCGTGCGCAACGCGCGCGGCGGGCGGCATCCGGATCCAGTTAAGGCGGCGGAGATTGCGATCGCGGCCGGCGCCGATGGCATCACTGCGCATTTGCGCGAGGATCGCCGTCACATCGTCGATGACGACATCGCCCGGCTTAAAGCCCGCATCAAAAAGCCGCTCAATCTCGAAATGGCCGCGACCCTCGAAATGGTGGAGATCGCGCGCAAGATTTGCCCGCATGCCGCTTGCCTCGTTCCCGAGCGCCGGCTGGAGCGCACGACCGAAGGCGGCCTCGATGCCGCCGGGCAACGCGAGCCGTTGCGCGCGGCTGTGGGACGGCTGGCCGAGGCCGGCATTCGCGTGTCGCTGTTCATTGCCGCCGAGCCGGCGCAGATCGAAGCCGCTGTCGCGATCGGCGCGCCCGTCATCGAGATCCATACCGGCGCCTGGTGCGACGCTTTGGGGGCGGGCGACCGCGCCGCAGCCGAGGCCGAGTTCGCCCGGATCGCGCGCGGCGCTGCACTTGCGGCGCACGCCGGCCTCGAAGTCCATGCCGGCCATGGCCTCGACTTTGTCAGCGCCGAAAAAATCGCGACGCTGTCCGAGGTTGTCGAGCTCAACATCGGTCACTTTCTGATCGGTGAGGCGGTGTTCGAAGGTCTTGATGCGGTCGTGCGCAAGATGCGCGCGGCGATGGATCGCGGCCGAGCGCAAGCGGGCAAAACCGCGTCATGATTATCGGCATCGGCTCCGACATCACCGATGTACGCCGTATTGCCGGTGTGATCGATCGTCACGGCGATCGCTTCCTCGATCGGGTGTTCACCCCGACGGAGCGCGCGAAGGCGGACAAGCGGCGAAATCGCGTCGAGACTTATGCCAAGCGCTTCGCCGCCAAGGAAGCCTGCGCCAAAGCGCTCGGTACGGGCATCCGCGCCGGCGTTTGGTGGCGGGATATGGGCGTGGTCAATCTGCCGTCCGGGCGGCCGACGATGGAGCTTACCGGGGGCGCCAAACGGCGTCTCGCAGCAATCACGCCCGCTGGGCACGAGGCGCGTATCGACCTCTCCATTACCGACGAGGGGCCGACGGCCCAAGCGTTGGTGATTATCTCGGCGGTTGCCATTGGCAGCTCGTGATGCGCCGGAGTTGTTGCCCCGGGGCGCCGCGCCGGTCCGCTCGGCGGCGCGGGTCTATAATGAAAAATTCGTCACGTCGCCGCGCTCTGGCGGTAAGCACATGGCATTCCTAGCTAATATCGATCCGCCGGTCCCGCGGCGAAATCCCGCGTGCAATTGCGCGGGTTTGCCCCAAAGGCTACAAGGTCGCGGGGCGTGAATATCGTCAACGGAACCATAGGCCGATGAGCGTGCAAACCGGAACGAAACGGAAAGAAGGCGGATTCGCCGAGACCATACGGGTGATTTTCCACGCTCTGATCATCGCGCTGGTCATCCGCACCTTTCTGTTTCAGCCGTTCAACATCCCGTCAGGCTCGATGATCCCGACCCTGCTGGTCGGCGATTATCTGTTCGTTTCGAAATATTCCTACGGCTATACCCATTATTCGTTGCCGTTCTCGCCGCCCGTTTTCTCGGGCCGCATCATCGGCCAGCCGGTCGGCCGCGGCGACGTGGTCGTATTCCGCCTGCCGAAGGACGACACCACCGACTACATCAAACGCGTCATCGGGCTTCCGGGCGACCGCATTCAGATGATCGACGGCGTGCTCAACATCAACGGCGAGCCGGTCAAGCGCGAACGCATCGAGGATTTCGTCACCGACGATGATGGCGCCGTCCAGCGTGTCAAACGCTATCGCGAGACGCTGCCGAACGGCGTGACCTACACGACGCTCGATCTCACCGACAACGGCTTCTACGACAACACCCAGGTTTATACGGTGCCGCCGAACCACTATTTCATGATGGGCGACAATCGCGACAACTCGACTGACAGCCGGGTGCTGAGCGCTGTCGGCTACGTGCCCTACGAGAACGTCATCGGCAAGGCGCAGATCATTTTCTTCTCGATCAGGGACGGCGCGCACGCCTGGGAAGCCTGGCGCTGGCCGTGGACTGTGCGCTGGAACCGGTTGTTCACACTGGTGCGATGAGCGGACGGGGCAAAGGCAAATCGGTCGCTGCGTCGCCAGAGCCTGCCGTTGAGGTCGCCCGGCCGACTACCGCGGCCAGCGCGACAGCCGGCGGACAGAAGGACCCCCGCCGTCGCCGACGCCGCGGTGACGGTTCGCTCGAGGAGCGTATCGGCTATCGCTTCACCGACGCAGCGCTGCTCGACAGCGCGCTTTCGCATATCTCGGCGCTCAAGGGTGCGCGCAACCGCGCCGGCAGCTACCAGCGGCTCGAATTCCTCGGCGACCACGTGCTCGGCCTGGTGATTTCCGACATGCTGTTTCGCGCCTTTCCCAAAGCCGACGAAGGCGAGCTGTCGCGGCGGCTCGCCGATCTCGTGCGCAAGGAGACGTGTGCCGAGATTGCGCGCACGATCGATCTCGGCACCGCGATCCGGCTTGGATCTTCCGAAGCGAATGCCGGCGGCCGCACGCGCCCGGCGATCCTCGCCGATGTCTGCGAGGCGCTGATCGGCGCGGTGTATCTCGACGGCGGCTTTCCGGCAGCGGAAGCGCTTGTCGGGCGGTTGTGGGAAGCGCGCATGCGAACGACGGCGCAGCCGTTGCGCGATCCCAAAACGGTGTTGCAGGAATGGGCGCAGGCGCGCGGACTGCCGACGCCCGCCTATCGCGAGGTCGCGCGCTCGGGCCCCGACCACGATCCGGAATTTCGCGTCGCCGTGCAGCTTCCGAATCTCGCCCCAGCCGAAGGCTCCGGGCGCTCGAAGCGCGCGGCGGAGCAGGCGGCCGCCGCCGCCATGATGGCGCGCGAGGGCGTCAAGTCCGATCGGGCCAATGGCTGAGACAGCGGAGCAGGCCACGCGCTGCGGCTTCGTGGCGTTGATCGGCGCGCCAAACGCCGGCAAGTCGACGCTCCTCAATGCGCTCGTCGGCACCAAAGTCTCGATCGTCACGCCGAAAGTGCAGACTACACGCGCGCTTATTCGCGGCATCTCCATCGAAGGCGCCGCGCAGCTCATCTTCGTCGATACGCCCGGTATTTTCGCGCCGCGCCGGCGTCTCGACCGCGCCATGGTCGGCAGCGCCTGGGGCAGCACGCGGGACGCCGACCTCGTAGCGTTTCTCGTCAACTCGCACAAAGGCGTGCAAGATGACGAGGAAGCGATCCTAAAGGGCCTCGCCGACATCCGCGCGCCCAAGGTGCTGGTGCTCAACAAGGTCGACCTCGTCGAGAAGCCGAAGCTGCTCAACTTGACGCAAACACTCAACGAGCGGATGGCTTTTGCGGCGATCTTTATGATCTCGGCGCGCTCCGGCGACGGTGTGGCCGACCTTAAAAATTTTTTCGCAGCGCATGTCCCGGCGGGGCCGTGGCTATACCCCGAGGATCAGATTTCGGATGCGCCGCTGCGGCAGCTCGCCGCCGAGATCACGCGGGAAAAACTTTATCTGCGGCTGCACCAGGAACTACCGTACCAGTCGATGGTGGAAACAGAAGCCTGGAAGGAGCTCAAGGACGGGGCGGTGCGCATCGAGCAGACGATCTATGTCGAGCGCGAAAGCCAGCGCAAAATTGTGCTCGGCAAAGGCGGGCAGACCATCAAGGCAATCGGCGCCGCGGCGCGCGCCGACATTGCCGCGGCGATCGAGCACCCCGTGCACCTCTTTCTCTTCGTCAAGGTGCGCGAAGGGTGGGGCGACGACCCCGAACGTTATCGCGAGATGGGACTGGAGTTTCCGCGGGAATGACCGCGAGTCGTATATAAATAAACCCCATGCAATGGACCGATGAAGGCATCGTGCTCGGCGTCAAGCGCCACGGCGAGACGAGCGTCATTCTCGAACTGATGACGCAGGGGCGCGGCCGCCACCTTGGGCTCGTTCGCGGTGGTGCCGGCACGCGGCTGCGCGGGGTGCTGCAGCCTGGAAATTCGTTGCGCGCGACCTGGCGGGCGCGGCTCGACGACCATCTTGGAAATTATGCGGTCGAAGGTATGAATCTGCGCGCGGCCGGATTCCTCATGGCTGCGCATGCCGTTCATGGCGTCACGCATCTCGCGGCTTTGTGCCGTCTTCTTGCCGAGCGCGAGCCGCATGCGGGCATCCACAACGCGCTCGAAACGATCCTCGATATTTTGGAAGATCCTGCTGCGGTCGCCCCCATGATCGCGCAATTCGAGCTCGCTTTTCTCGCCGAGCTCGGTTTCGGCCTCGATCTGTCCTCGTGCGCCGCGACCGGCACGAGAGACGATCTCATTTACGTCTCACCCCGATCCGGGCGTGCTGTTTCGCGCGCGGGCGGGGAAGCCTACCGGGACAAACTCATGCGCCTACCCGATTTTCTCCGCACGGAGGCTGGGCCGGCGTCGACCGCTGATCTTGTCGACGCCTTTACGTTGACCGGCTTCTTCCTCGAGCGGTACGCCTTCGGGCCGCGAGGGCTCGCGTTGCCGGATGCCCGCGGGCGCTTCGTTTCGGCCGTTCTTGTTCGTAACGGCTAGCCGCGCTACCCCTCCCGCCATGAGCAAGAAGCTGATTCCCCCCGATGCCGGCGACGTGCAGGAGATCGCGCTACGCGAGGCGCTGGAGGAGCGTTACCTCGCTTATGCGCTCTCCACCATCATGCATCGCGCGCTGCCGGATGCGCGCGACGGGCTCAAACCGGTGCATCGGCGCATTCTCTACGGTATGCGGCTCCTGCGCCTTGATCCGGGCTCGGCATTTAAGAAATCGGCAAAGATCGTCGGCGACGTGATGGGTAATTTCCATCCGCACGGCGATCAGGCGATCTACGACGCACTGGTGCAACTCGCGCAAGATTTCTCCTCGCGCTATCCGCTGGTGGACGGCCAGGGCAATTTCGGCAATGTCGACGGCGATAACGCCGCCGCCTACCGCTATACCGAGGCGCGGCTGACCGAGGCCGCGCGGCTTCTGCTCGACGGCATTGACGAAGACGCCGTCGATTTCCGCCCCAATTACGACGGCGTTTCGCAGGAGCCGGTGGTTCTGCCGGCGGCGTTCCCCAATCTTCTCGCCAACGGGTCGCAAGGCATCGCGGTCGGCATGGCGACGGCAATTCCGCCGCACAACATTGCCGAGCTTTGCGACGCCGCGCTGCATCTCATCGACCAGCCGAACGCGCGCACCCGTACGCTTCTGAAATTCGTGCCGGGTCCCGATTTTCCCACCGCCGGTGTCGTCGTCGATCCACCCGAGGCGATTGCGGAAGCTTACACGACCGGGCGCGGCTCGTTCCGGCTGCGCGCGCGTTGGAAAACGGAGGATACGGGGCGCGGCACCTATCAGGTGGTGGTCACCGAAATCCCCTGGCAAGTGCAAAAGATGCGGCTCGTCGAGCGCATCGCCGAATTGATGAACGAGAAGAAGCTGCCGTTCGTTGCCGACATGCGCGATAAATCCGCCGAGGATGTCCGCCTCGTGCTCGAGCCGCGCTCGCGCAGCGTCGATCCGGCGCTGATGATGGAGAGCCTGTTCAAGCTCACCGAGCTGGAAAGCCGGGTGCCGCTGAACATGAACGTGCTGATCCGCGGCCGCATCCCGAAGGTCGTCGGGCTTGCCGAAGCGCTCACCGAGTGGCTCGCACACCGGCGCGAAGTGTTGCTGCGCCGTTCGCGCTATCGGCTCAGTCAAATCGAGCACCGGCTCGAAGTCTTGGGCGGCTATCTCGTCGCCTATCTCAACCTCGACAAGGTCATCAAGATCATCCGCAAGGAGGATGAGCCGAAGCCGGTCTTGATGAAGACGTTCAAGCTCTCCAACGTCCAGGCCGACGCCATCCTCAACATGCGGCTGCGCAACTTGCGCCGGCTCGAAGAAATCGAGATTCGCCAAGAGGACAAGGGGCTGCGCGTCGAGAAGAAATCGATCGAGGACTTGCTGCGCTCGGAAAAGGCGCAATGGAAGACCATTGCCGGCCAGATCCGCGAAGTGCGCGACAGGTTCGGCGCGAAGACCCCGCTCGGAAAGCGGCGCACGGGTTTCGCCGAAGCGCCCGCGCATGACGAGGCCGCGATCGAAGAGGCTTTGGTCGAGCGCGAGCCGGTTACTATCGTGGTTTCCGAGAAGGGATGGATTCGCGCGCTGCGCGGCCAAGTCGCCGACCTTTCCAGTCTCGTTTTCAAGGCCGACGACGGATTGAAACTCGCCTTCTTCGCCGAGACAACGTCAAAGCTTTTCGTCATCGCCACCAACGGGCGTTGCTACACGATCGAGGCGGCGAAGCTGCCGGGCGGGCGCGGGCACGGCGAGCCGATCCGGTTGTTCATCGACATCGAGCAAGAAGCCGACGTGATCGCGGTGTTTCGCCACGAAGGCGGGCGCAAGCTTATCGTGGCGAGCAAAGAGGGCAGGGGATTCATCGTGCCCGAGGACGAATGCCTCGCCAACACGCGCAAGGGCAAGCAGGTGCTCAACGTGACGCCGCCCGACGCAGCGCGCGCGATTGCGCCGGCAGAGGGCGAACTGGTCGCGGCCATCGGCGAGAACCGCAAGATGATCGTCTTCCCGATCGATCAGGTGCCGGAGATGTCACGCGGGCGCGGCGTGCGGCTGCAGCGTCACAAGGACGGCGGCCTCTCCGACATCAAGACCTTCGAAGCGGAAAAAGGCCTCACCTGGACCAATTCCGCGGGCCGCGTTTTCACGCTCTCGCTCAAAGAGCTCGCCGATTGGCGCGGCAACCGCGCCGATGCCGGCCGGTTGGCGCCGAAGGGATTTCCGAAGAACAACAAGTTCGGCGGCCGCTGACCGGAAAAGGCGAATGGCGAGTAGCGAATGGTAAATGGCGCTTTTTATTCGCCATTCCCCATTCACTATCCGCCGTGTTTTTCTTTCCACCCTTGCCCTGTTGCCGGGCCGGGAAGTTTGCGGCTTCATTGTGGCAGTGACCGAAATTCCCCACCACAGCGCGAACATGTGGAATAACCGGCACGTCTGAATTATCATTGGTTTTATTCGGGCGACCTCGAAGAGGGCCCTGGATCAATGGAAGAGCCAAGTCTGGAGCGTCGGCTCGCTGCAGTTCTAGCAGCGGATGTTGTGGGCTACAGCCGTCTCATGGAGGTCGATGAGGCGGGGACTCTCGCGCGGCTCAAGACGGTGCGGCTGGAACTGATCGACCCGGCGATCGCCAAATGCAAGGGTCGCATCATCAAGACCACCGGTGACGGGATGCTGGTGGAATTCCAAAGCGTCACCGAGGCGCTCCGTTGCGCGGTGGATTTCCAAGAGCGGATGGCGCGGCGCAATCGCGACATGCCGGCGTCGCGCACCTTGCTTTATCGCATCGGCATCAATCTGGGCGACGTGATCGTGGAAGCAGGCGACATCTTCGGCGACGGCGTCAACGTGGCGGCGCGACTTGAGGCCATGGCGGAGCCGGGCGGCATCTGCATCTCGGCGGCGGTGCGCGATCAAGTCGGCGACCGGCTCGAGGTCGGATACGCGGATCTCGGCGACCAGCATGTCAAGAACATCAACCGGGCAATTCACGTCTTTAAGGTTCTCGTAAACGGGCAAACGCCCGACGCGAGCGGTCCAGCGTCCGAAGCGCAGCCGGCGCCTCAGCTGAGCGCGCGCAAGCCGTCGATTGCGGTTCTGCCGTTCGTCAATATGAGCGGTGATTCGGAGCAGGAGTTCTTTTCCGACGGGCTGACCGAGGACATCATCACTGAATTGTCGCGTTTCCACGAACTTCTCGTGATCTCCCGTAACGCTGTCTTCGTGCATAAGGGCAAACCGGTGAAGGCGCAGCAAATTGCGCGTGAATTCGGCGTGGACTACGTCGTCGAAGGCAGCGTGCGCAAGGCCGCGGATCGCGTCAGGGTCACGGTCCAGCTCATCGATGGCGAAACCGAGACACATATCTGGGCCGAACGTTATGATCGAAAACTTGAGGATATTTTCGCCATCCAGGATGAGGTGACGTCGGCCATCGTGGCGACGTTATTTGGCCGCGTCGAGGCTGCACGGCACGACCGGGTCCAACGGCGGCCTACTGAAAATATGGCGGCGTACGAGTGTGTGCTGACGGGCAAGGTCCTCCACCATTGGTCAAACCCTGAAGCCAACGCCGAAGCACTTCGCATGCTGAACCGCGCCGTTGAGCTCGATCCGAATTACGCCCACGCGCACGCTTGGAAGGCTTGCGTCACCGGTCAGGCGTGGCTGCACGGTTGGTGCGAAAACCCGGACGCCAGCGTGCAGGTGATTTGGGACGAATTGCAGTCGGCGCTCTCGCTCGACGACCACGATGCCGATGTGCATCGAATACTCGCGGCTCTGAAGTTGAACTTCAACGAACACGATAAGGCCGTTTATCACCAGGAACGCGCCCTGAGCCTCAATCCGAACAGCGACCTTATTGTAGTACAGCAGGGCGAGTTGCTCACCTGGCTTGGGCGTCCCGAGGAGGGGATCGAGTGGGTTCGCCGGGCGATGCGGCTTAACCCTTATCATCCGCAGCGTTTCTGGAGTCACCTCGGTCGCGCGCAATACACCGCCCGCATCTACGCCGACGCCATCGAATCCTTCAGCAAGCTAACTGCGCCGGACCACACACAGCATGCCTTTCTGGCCGCGTCATCGGCGCAATTGGGAAACCGCACCGCCGCCGCTGCCCATGCTCGCGAGGTGCTGCAGCGGCAACCAGCCTTCACTGTCCAGAATTACCTAAAGACGCTCCACTATCGGCAACCTTCGGACAACAAACACCTGCGCGAGGGGTTGTTGAAAGCAGGACTGCCGGACTAGGCTCTTTGACAATCAGGTAACGGACGCGGCGTTTGCGAGGCGAGTTGCTACCGCACTACTCCACCCGCGCCCAGCCGTCCGGCGTCAGCCGCTCCTGCGGCAGGAAGCGCCTCTTGTAGTCCATCTTGGGCGAGCCGCGTACCCAATAGCCGAGATAAACGTAGGCGAGCCCCATGCGCTGCGCCCGCGCGATATGGTCGAGCACCATGAAGGTGCCGAGAGAACGCGCGGCTTCGTCCGGCTCGAAGAACGAATAGACCATGGACAAACCGTCAGCGAGCACATCGGTGAGGGCGACGGCGATGAGGTCGTCGGCGTGGCGCCCAACCCCCACCCGAGCCTCCCCCGCTTGCGGGGGAGGCTCGGGTGGGGGCGGCTCGCGCCGCCGATACTCGACGATGCGCGTCTCGATGTGGCTGTCCTCGACCATCATGGCGTAGTCGAGCACGGTCATGTCGGCCATGCCGCCGTCACGGTGACGCAAATCGAGGTAGGCGCGGAAGATCGAATACTGCTCGGACGTCGGCACGGCGATCTTCATCTCGCCGGCGATGTCGGCGTTGCGGGTGCCGATGCGACGCATGCTGCGCGTCGGGTTGAACTCCTTGGCCACCACGCGCACGGAAACGCAGCAGCGGCAGCCCTCGCAGGCCGGCCGATAGGCGATCGATTGGCTGCGGCGAAATCCGCCTTGCGTAAGGATATTGTTCAGCTCGCCCGCGCGCTCGCCGACAAGGTGTGTAAAGACCTTCCGCTCCTCCTTGCCGCCGAGATATGGGCAAGGGGAGGGGGCTGTCAGATAGAATTGCGGCGTATCGCGCGAATGCTGGGTCAATGCTGGGTCACTTTGGCGTGCCGGCCGGTTGGCCTCCTGCAGCCGAGATTGGCTCGGCCGCCGTCTAGATTGCCCGAGAACGGTGGCGCGTCAAAGGCCAAATCCGCCATGGCTTAACGTCCGCGCGCGGAGCGATGCGGCCCGGGCCGCGTTGTTGATGATGATGGCGCCGACCACCATGTCGTGCAGCAGCCGCCGGCGTGGGTTGAAGAAGCCGACCACCAGGATGAACGGCGAGAGCACGCTGACGCTGACCCAGTAGACGATGGCGTGCACAGCGCCGAGCACGAAATAGGAAGGCGCCCCGTACCAGGTGCGCATTTCGAGCTCCATGGTGCGCATGCCGAGCGTGGCCGAGGCCGGGCTTCCCAGGGTCATTCCATAGTAGAACAGCGCCCAGATCACCGAAGCCGGCGACAGCAGCCAAAACAGGGCCCAGCCGAGGCCGAAGGTGATGAGGCCGAAGACGAAGATGAACATCGCCGCCGCGACCAGCGGCAAGGCAATGATGATCAGGTCGATGACGAAGGCGACGACGCGCCGCGCCAAGACGCCCTCAAACAATTCCGGAGCGGTCGCCGGATCGTAGGCATGCGGCAGAACTTCGGCCGCGATGCCGATCCCGCCCGGTTCAGGACCCAATCCTGGATTTGGAGTGGAATCTGTCAATGAGCGACCCTGGCTGCGCCGGCGACCATGGCTGCAACTCTCGCATTGTAACGCCTGCCGAAATAGGGAAAAAGGCCGTTCATGGTGACGCTCGCCGAAATCGAGAGGGCCCGCCGCACGATCGCCGGGCACGTGTTGCGCACGCCGCTGTTGGCGGCGCCGCCGCTGTCGGCCCTGACCGGCGCCGAAGTTTTCGTAAAATACGAGAATTTGCAGGTCACCAACTCGTTCAAGGAGCGCGGCGCCTGCGTCAAGCTTGCGGCGCTGTCCGCGGAAGAACGCCGCCGCGGCGTGATCGCCATGTCGGCTGGCAATCACGCCCAGGCGGTGGCCTACCACGCCCGCCGGCTCGCCATCGCGGCGACCATCGTCATGCCGGTAACAACTCCGTTCGTGAAAGTGAAGGCGACCGAGGCGCTCGGCGCCGAGGTCGTTCTCGACGGCGAGACGGTCACGGAGGCGCAAGCGCGCGCCGACGCGATCGCCGCAGCACGCGACCTTGTTTGGGTCCACCCTTACGACGATCCGCAGATCATCGCCGGCCAAGGCACCGTCGCGTTGGAGATGCTGGAAGAAGAGCCCGGGCTCAACGTCCTCGTCGTTCCGATCGGCGGCGGCGGACTGATTGCTGGCTGCGCCATTGCCGCGCGCGCGAAAAATCCATCGATCGAAATCGTCGGCGTCGAATGCGCGCTCTACCCGTCGACGTGGAATGCGATCCATAAGGAAAACAGGCCGTGCGGCGGCGCGACGCTCGCGGAAGGCATCGCGGTGAAAAATGCCGGCAAGCTCACGCTGCCGGTGGTGCGCGACTATGTGAGCGACATTATCCTCGTTGACGAACCGGCGATCGAGCGCGCCGTCAATGCCTTTCTCACGTTGCAGAAGGCGATGGCGGAAGGCGCGGGCGCTGCCGGGCTTGCCGCCGTGCTCGCCGAGCCGGACCGATTCCGCGACCGCAAGGTCGGGCTGATTCTATCCGGCGGCAATATCGATCCGCGTATCCTCGCCTCCATCATGGTGCGCGAGCTGGAACGCGCCGATCGCATCGTCTCGTTCCGCCTCACCATCCCCGACCGCCCCGGAATTTTGGGCCAAATCGCGACGCGGCTCGGTGGATTGGGCGCCAACATCCTCAGCGTCGATCATCATCGGTTGTTCCTCGACGTTCCCGCCAAGGGCGCCAAGCTCGATGTGACAATGGAAACCCGCGACGCCGCCCACGCCGAAGAAATCTTTCGCGCGTTCGCCGCGGACGGCTATCAGCCGGTGCGCATGCCGAGCGGCACGGCGCTGGCGTGAGCGGCCGTTCTATGGCTGGTCATCCGTGCGCTTGTGGCAGTGAACTCGTGGCGTTTCGGCCACAGAGCGCTGGTATCGCTGGGGTTTTCAGACATAGCAGGCGTTTACAATTGCGGGTCGTGGCGCACCGCCCGTAAGCTAGTTTCGGCAACAGTCCGTTCGTGCGGCTCGGCGTAACGCCTTATGCGGCCGCGCAGGTGCAGGACTTCCACACACTGAGCTACAGCGAGACCGATGTTACCGGCGGTGGCTTCGGGCTTTCCTACGCCGCCACGAATGCGACCGACCTCAGGAGCGAGCTCGGCGCCCGCTTCGACGATCCCACGCTTGTCGGCGGCATGCCGCTCATTCTGCGCGCGCGGCTGGCCTGGGCGCACGACTGGGTGAGCAATCCGTCGCTGGGCGCGGTGTTTCAATCGCTTCCGGGCGGCAGCTTCACGGTCAACGGCGCGCCGATGCCGGCAAACTCGGCGCTCGCCTCCGCCGGCGCCGAATTGTTCCTCGCGTCCAACTGGACACTGCTCGCCAAGTTCGATGGCGAATTCGCCAACGGCTCGCAGACCTACGCCGGCAGCGGCACGCTGCGATATACGTGGTGAGCGCCGATCGCTTGGATATTTGCCAGCGTAATCTCGACGCTTGGCCGCTACTCAGCAAATGACATTTTTATTACGTAGATAGCGGACCTTGGGAGAAAATTTCTCAGGTGAGACAGATCGCGAAATAAAAGTACCCCAATGTAAAAGCCGCCGTTGCGCAATTAGCACACAAAAGGGCAATCGGCGGAAAATAAGGGAAAACCCTTAGGTCGCTGCCGGCCGACGCCATACCATCGCACCTCCAGCGGAGCATCGCGCTCCGGGGGGCGAGGGAAAGCGCGAACGGGACAAGACCGCGAGCCTCTCACCGGGGCGTCGCAGCGGCAGCGAAAATCACAGGGCAGAGCTTGGGCATGGCTACGGAGCGACGGCTGCGATCGGTCGAGGTGTGCCGGCACGCGCGGACACCGCCCTTGCCTGCGCTTGGCGCGCGTTGGCTTGCGCTGGCGGCGCTCGCCTTGGTCATCGGCGCCGCCGTGGTGCAGCCAATGGAAGCATTGGCCGCGTGCGCTCCCGCCACCGGATCGAACATTACGGTGACGTGCAGCGGCGCAACGGTGAATCAAGGTAATGGTACTCCGGGTGGTACGACGGGATATGGCGACGGCACGCAGAACGGCCTGACGCTCGGCGTTCAATCCGGCGCGTCGGTGACGGGTAGCTTTGGTGGGCCAGTAGGGCCGCCTTTCACCACCGCCACCGGCATCGCAGTCGACAAGAACAACGCCATCACCCTGCAGTCCGGTGCACAAGTGGCCGGCGTCTCCGCAAACGGCGCCACCGGCATTTTGGCCACGGACGGCAATACGATCACGTTACAGTCGGGCGCCACCGTGACCGGGCACGAGCATCGGCATCAGCCTCGGGGCGAACAATACGGTCAACAATGCGGGGACCATCACAACCGCGGGGATCGGGGGCGTGGGCGACGCCTATGGCATCAGTGCCAGCGGGCCGCTGACGGTCATCAATTCCGGCACCATCGGAAAAGCCGACATCGCACATAACGTCTTTGACGCGGCCGGAATCTTTGCTTTCGGAGGCCTCTCGGTAACCAACAACGCTGGCGGGGTGATCCAGGGATCCTTCGGCATCCAGGGCGTCGGAGTCGGCAGCGTGGTCAATTCGGGGCTTATCAACGCCATCGGTGGTGGTGGCACGGCAATCGACTATTCCGGCAACAACACCAGCAGCGTGACGGTGACCAACAACGCCTCCGGCACCATTACGGGGGACAACTTCGGCATTAACGCCAACGCGGCCACCGTCTTTAATTATGGCACGATTTCGACCCCAGCCCTCAGCGGCGTCGCGGTCAATGCCAATACCCTGACGCTGACCAACTATGCCTCCGGCGTTATCACCGGCGATGGCGGCGCTATTTCGGGATCGCAAACCCCCACCCTCACGGTCACGAATTTCGGCACGATTTCTGGCGGCATCAATGCCGCGTCTGGCGCCATCTCCGGCGACGTCGTCAACGTCACGAACTCCGGAACGATATCGGTCGCCGCCGGCAGCGGCGGCCCGGCGATCGAGATGGCAAGCGGCAGCGTCACCAACAACGTTGGCGGCTCCATCATCGGTGACTTCAACGCCATCGCGACAGAGGGCCACACCACCGTATTCAACGCCGGCACAATTTCCGCCGCCAACGGCCCCGCGATTGTGTTTGCATTCTTCGGCGGTAATACGCTCACCCTCGGTCCGGGCAGCGTCATCAACGGCAATGTGCAGGGGTTTGGCAGCGACACCTTCCAGCTCGGCGGCACCGGCAGCGATACATTCAACGCAAGCAACATCGGCACGCAGTACACCGGCTTTACCACCTTCAACAAGATCGGCACCAGCACGTGGACCCTGACTGGAACACCCGCCGTTGTGACACCGTGGACGATTTCGGGCGGCACGCTTGTAGCCGCCCATCAAACCGCCGGCACGATAGACGCGCTCAGCGGCGGCGATATCACGATGAACGGCGGCACGCTGCGCACGACCGTTACGGGAACCTACAACAACAATCTTATCTTCAATGCCAACACGTCGAGTACGGTGTCGGCCGCAGCCGGTCAGACGGTGACATTCGGTTCGAACGGGGGAACGAGCTTTACCACTTTCGGGTCGAACAGCACGGCCACGTTCGGTTCGCCGACCGACACCGGCACGATCGTGGTCGCATCCACTCTTTTTCCCACCGCCGATCCCACTGCCAATGTCGTCGTGGCGGGAGGCACGCTGCGCGACGGCAACGGCTCGCTCGGTGACGCGCTAGGCAACATGCTTTCGACGACCGTCAACGCCGGCGCCACGCTCGATTTCAACGACCAGGCGGATGTCGTCAACAATCTTCGGGGCGCGGGCCTGGTGCTGACCGGGACCAGCGCGGCAACGACGCTAGTCCTTCTCACCGGCAACAACGCAACCAATGCGCCGACGACGAGCCTGTTCTCGGGCGTGATCGCCGGACCCGGCGGCGTGGAGCTTGGCGCTACCGGCGCCGGCGTCGGCGGCCTGATGATCTTGGCCGGCAACAACACCTACACCGGCGGTACGCTGATCCAATCGGCAACTGGCAGTGAGACGCTTCAACTCGGCAATGGCGGCTCCAGCGGCAGTATTTTCGGTAACGTTGTATTCCAGGCGCCCGGCGTAAACGGCCCCGATCCCGGCATCCTGGTGTTCGATCGGTCGAACACCTACGCCTTCGCCGGCGCCATTTCCGGGCCGGGAAGCCTGGTACAAGCCGGCCCGGGCACCACGATCCTGACCGGCACCAACACCTATACGGGTCCGACCATCGTCAATGCCGGCACGCTCGAAGTGGACGGCTCCATCAACGGCACCAGCAGCGTAACGGTGAATTCCGGAGGCGCGCTTGCCGGGACTGGCCTCGTCGATCCGCTGACGGTGACGATCGCAAACGGCGGCGCGCTGGCGCCCGGCAATGCGGCGAACCCGACCGGCACGCTGACGATCGCCGGCAATCTCGCGTTTCAGAGCGCGGCCTTTTATCTCGTCACCGTCGCCGGCACGACTGCCAGCAATGCCAGCGTTTCCGGCACTGCCTCGCTTGGCGGAACGGTGCAAGTGGCGTTTACCTCGGGGGCTACGTCGAAGACTTACGACATTCTTCATTCGGCCGGCCTCGGCGGCACCACCTTCAGCGGAGCGACCAGCTTCAATCCGAACTACGCGGTCAGTCTCAGCTACACGGCGACCGATGTGTTTTTGCATCTCACGGCGGCGCTCGGTGCCGGAACATCACTGAACGGCAATCAGCAGAACGTCAGCAACGCCATCAACAACTTCTTCAACGGCGGCGGCACGCTGCCGCCGAACTTCTTGACCATCTTCGGCTTGACCGGCGGCAGTCTGGCGAATGCGCTCTCCCAATTGGACGGCGAGGCGGCGACCGGCGCCGAGCGTGGCGCCTTCCAGCTGATGGACGAGTTCTTGAGTTTGATGCTCGACCCGTTCGTCTATGGCCGCGCTGGCGGGGGCGGCGGCGGTCAGGCAAACGGCTTTGCGCCGGAGGAGCAGGCGAACCTGCCGCCGGACATTGCGCTTGCTTACGCCTCGGTGCTGAAGGCGCCGCCGAAGCCGAGCTTCGATCAGCGCTGGACCGCCTGGGGCGCCGCCTATGGCGGCAGCAACACGACGAACGGCGATCCGGTTGTCGGCTCGAACAACGTCACCGCGCAGACCTTCGGCTATGCCGGCGGCATGGACTATCACGTCTCGCCCAACACGGTATTGGGCTTCGCGCTTGCCGGCGGCGGCACCAATTGGGGGCTCGCCAACGGGCTCGGCGGCGGCCGAAGCGACGCCTTCCAGGCCGGCGTCTATGGCATCACGCGATCGGGTCCCGCCTATCTCGCCGCCGCGCTCGCCTTCGCCAATCACTGGTTCACGACCAACCGTTCGGCGCTGGGCGACCAGCTCACCGCGAACTTCGACGGGCAAAGCTACGGTGCGCGGTTGGAGGGCGGCTACCGTTTCGCCGTGCCGCCGGGATTTGGCGTCACGCCTTATGGCGCGTTGCAAGTGCAGGACTTCCATACGCCGAGCTACAGCGAGACCGATGTTACCGGCGGTGGCTTCGGGCTTTCCTACGCCGCCACGAATGCGACCGACCTCAGGAGCGAGCTCGGCGCCCGCTTCGACGATCCCACGCTTGTCGGCGGCATGCCGCTCATTCTGCGCGCGCGGCTGGCCTGGGCGCACGACTGGGTGAGCAATCCGTCGCTGGGCGCGGTGTTTCAATCGCTTCCGGGCGGCAGCTTCACGGTCAACGGCGCGCCGATGCCGGCAAACTCGGCGCTCGCCTCCGCCGGCGCCGAATTGTTCCTCGCGTCCAACTGGACACTGCTCGCCAAGTTCGACGGCGAGTTCGCCAACGGCTCGCAGACCTACGCCGGCTCAGGCACGCTGCGCTATTCGTGGTGACCGGCGGCGAGTGGCGAAATAGCGAGTAGCGAATAGAAAATAGCGGAGGAGCTCCGCCTATTCGCCACTCCCTTTAAAGAGATTCTGGATGAAACCGAGAGGACTACCGCTCGTCGGCTGGGACGGCGTCGCCGGACCAGCGGCGTCGGGCCGCGGCCGCGGCACGGGCACATTCGCCGGCGCACCGTCCGCCATGCGCACCGTGCCGAGATCGCGGGGACGATGCCGCGGTAGCGGAATTGGGCCGGGCAGCGGCGTTGCCGACGCCATGCTGTCCCCGGGCTCCGTCGCGGCGGCGAGCGCTCCGGTGTTTTGAGCCGCGTCGTCCGTCGCAGCAGGCGCGCCGCCGGGCGTATCGGCTGATCTGGGTATTGGAAGGGTCATCGACGTATTGGCCGGTTTCACCGCGCTCGCTGCCGGCGCGTTCGCGTCACTCTCCGGTGCACGGTCGCCAAGAAGCGGCCCCTTGGGCGCGAGGGCGGAGTCGCGAGCCTCCGTCGCCATTGCCCTTGCGTCGGCCGTGGCCGATGAAGGAACGGCCAGCTTGGCTTGCTGGCTGGCCGTTTGCTGCCGAGCGCTGGCGTCCGCGTTCGCATTGCTGACCGGCGCGTTGATCGACGCCGTCGCCGCCAGCTGGTGGAATGTGGGAACTTTGGGCGGCCCGACATACGTGCGTACAAACGCCGTAATGGTCCACAAGATCACCGGCACGGCGGTGATCGCCGCCACCAAAATGATGATCCGGCGCAGCAACGGTAGATAGTGCCGGAACTCGTCGTTGTCCTCACGCATGACATCCGCCTTCGTTGTTTGGTCCCAGGCGGGGACGGTAGTTAAACGCCGCCCTTCTTCAGTTTCTCCGCAATCCTCATCGCAAAATAGGTGAGCACGCCGTCAGCGCCGGCGCGCTTGAACGCGATCAGGCTTTCGGTCATCGCTTGGTCCCCATCGAGCCAGCCGTTCCCCACGGCGGCCATGATCATCGCATATTCCCCGGAGACTTGATAGGCAAAGGTGGGCATCCGAAAGGCCTCTTTTACGCGGTGCAATACATCGAGGTAGGGCAGCCCCGGCTTGACCATGACCATGTCGGCGCCTTCGGCGATGTCGAGTTCCACTTCGCGCAATGCCTCGTCGGTGTTTGCTGGATCCATCTGATAGGTGCGCTTATCGCCGATCAGTGTCGCGCTCGAGCCGACGGCGTCGCGAAACGGGCCGTAAAATGCCGACGCGTATTTGGCGGCGTAGGCCATGATCTGGACATCGCCGAAGCCTGCGGCGTCGAGGCCTTCGCGGATGGCGCCGACGCGGCCATCCATCATGTCGGACGGCGCGATGATGTCGCAGCCGGCTTCGGCCTGGACCAGCGCCTGGCGCACCAGCACCGCCACGGTTTCGTCGTTGAGGATGACGCCGTCGCGCACGAGGCCATCGTGGCCGTGGCTGGTATAGGGATCGAGCGCCACGTCGCAGAGAACGCCGATGTCCGGCACCTCTTTCTTGATGGCGCGGATTGCCTGGCAAACGAGGTTTTCGGCGTTGAGCGCTTCGGAGCCGGTATCGTCGCGCTTGTCTGGCTCGGTGTAGGGAAAGAGCGCAAGGCAGGGGATGGTGAGCTTTGCCGCCCGTTCCGCTGCACGCACCGCCTCATCGACCGACAGACGTTCGACGTCGGGCATCGAGGCGACCGGCGCGCGGACCTTTGTTCCATCGACCAGAAACAGCGGCCAGATCAAATCGTCGGTCGTCAGCACATGCTCGCGCACCATACGCCGCGCCCATTCGGCGCGGCGGTTGCGGCGCGGACGGATCGCGAGGTCGAGGCGGTGCCCGCTCGGGGCTTCGGTCTCGACCGGCGAGGGGCGGGCGCGTTCGAGCGGGCGGCCGAATTTGATCGCCATGGGTGCACTCCGTGCTGGGCACTTCGGTTTTACCCGCTCCGGCTCCGGTCTGCCACTGCCCATCGCCCGGGCGCATGGATTGACTTCCGCCCGCCGCGAATGTCAAAGGCCGCCCTGCCATGAGCGATCGGACGCAAAAGCGGCCCACGCGGCCAAGCGACTTGCTCGAACCCGTGCACGCCGGCAAGGCCGCGAACGCCGCCGGCTCCTGGGCCGAATATCTCGTTGTGTTTCTGCGCGTCATGGCGGGGGTATCGCTGGTCAAGGGCCTCTATCATTGGGCGCAAGTGTGCGGCATCGCCGTGCCCGCCGACGGAGGTTTTGAGGCGCATACGGTGGCTTGGCAGACGGCGACGGTTTTCTTTGCCGTCATCGATCTCGTGGCGGCGGTCGGGCTGTGGCTCGCTGCCGCCTGGGGGGCGGTAGTGTGGCTCACCGCCGTTGTTTCCATGGCGGTCCTGGAGGTATTTTTTCCGCTGGTTTATGGCGGCAGCATTTTCGTTGTTCTCGCCGAAGCAACGCTGCTCTGCATGTATCTCTGGCTCGCGATCTTCGCCGCGCGCGAACAGCCAAAGTGAGAGGGCGGAGGACGGACGCTTCATGCCGCAGCTCAGCGCTATTGTGATCACTCGCAACGAGGCGGCGAACATCGGCCCGTGCCTCGACAGCCTCGCCTTCTGCGACGAAAGGATCGTGGTCGATTGCGGCAGCACCGACGCCACTGTGGAGATGGCTCGCGAAAAAGGGGTCCGCGCCGAGTTTCACGAATGGAATGGATTCGGCCCGCAAAAAAACTATGCCCTGTCGCTCGCCACCGGGACGTGGGTGTTGTCTCTCGATGCTGATGAACGCGTCACGCCCGAGCTTGCCGCGGCCATCAAATCCGCCATCGCTGCGGCCGGCGCGGACGCTTGGGAGTTTCCGCGTCTCTCCAGCTTTTGCGGCCGGCAGATGCGCCATTCCGGCTGGTATCCCGACTACGTCTTGCGGCTGTTTCGGCGCGGCAAAGCCCGCTTCGACGATAGCATCGTCCACGAGCGAGTGATCTGCGACGGCGTGGTGAAACGGCTTCGGCCGCCGCTCATCCATTATCCCGTCATCAAGCTTGAAGATGCGCTGTCGCGCTTGGATCGTTATTCGACCGGGAAGGCGCAGATGATCGTGGCGTCGGGGCGAAAAGTTTCATTCTTTACCGGCATCGGCCACGGGCTTGTCGCATTCCTGCGCGCCTACGTCTTCCGCGCCGGCTTCCTCGACGGCGCCGAGGGATTCTTGGTCGCGGTCTTTACCGCAGAGACCAGCTATTATCCGTACATGAAGGCTTGGCTGGCGACGCGCAAGCGCAAGTGAGCTAGCGCACGCCGGCCTGCACGTGTGAAACGCGAACCTCGGCGCCGCCTCTGTGCAGGATGCTTTCCATTCGCTCGATGACCGCGCCCGCAGAAACGTCACGCATGCATGCATGAGCGTAGTGGCAGCGTCTGAGCTGCCGGAGATAGCAGGGCGAGCAGGGCAGCCCGGCGTTCAAGACCGCATCCGCCTGACCGTAGGGGCCGACCCAGACCGCATCCGTCGGGCCGAACACGCTCACCACCGGACGATCGAGCGCGGCGGCCAGATGCATCGGCCCGGAATCGTTGGTCACGTTGATGGCCGAGCGGCGAATGAGCGCCGCAAGCTCGGTGAGCGTGGTTTGTCCGGCGATATTGGCCGCTCCGGGAGCAAGCCGCGCAACGTCCTCGCAGACGGCGTGCTCGCGGTGCGATCCCATCAGCGCCACGGCGAACCCCTTTTGCAAGAAATGCCGGGCGACCGCGGCGAACTTGTCGTTCCCCCAGTGCTTGGTTTCCCAGATCGTGCCGGGCGCCATGGTGATGAGACCGGCGCCGGTCAGGTTGTAGTGCTGCAACAGCAACTCGACGCGCGCATGTGCCGCTTGCGGAATCGGAAAGGAAAAATCGGGCGGTCCTTCCTCGAGGCCCAGGATCGGCCCGACGTTGAGATAACGGTCGACAGCGTGCAGATCGAGCGTCGGCACCGGGATGTGGTGCGTGTAGGCAAGCCAGCTGCCTTCGCGCGCGCCTTGCCAGGCGTGCTTGCGGGCTTCCTCGGTGAATTTGCGCGGCGAAGCGTCCCACACGCTCGCACGCGGCCGGTCGAATCCAATCCGCACCGGCGCGCCGGTCGCGAGCGTGAACAACGCGGTGCGTAACTGGCCGTGCATATCGACCACCAGATCGTAGCCGGCGCCGCGCAGCTTGGCGGCGAGCCGGGCATAACTGACGAATGGCGTCAGCCGCCAAGGCTTCGACCAGTCGTCGCGGGCGAATTCGATGACGTTGCTGATGGCCGGATTGTGCCGCAACAATTCGGCGATGGCCGGCGTGACCAGCCAATCCAGTTGCGCCGCGGGATAGCGCCGCCGCAGTTTGTTCAAGACCGGGATGGTATGCACCACGTCGCCGACGGCTGACAATTTGACCAGCAGGATTTTGCGAAAGTCGCGGCTGCGCAGATCGGCCGGAGGCGAGGTCAAAAAATCACTCCTGTCGGGCGGCGACGTTTCTAGCGACGGCCTGACGCTGCGCGGCGCTTCTCTAAAGCTCGAACGGCTCATTTACCAAAGGAGTCGCACGGAACGCGTCAAGTCTCAGATATTCTGGCATTTTTTTGCTCTGGTTTTCGACTGTGCTGGCAAATTAGCACCCCCTCGCGGCGGGGTAAATCGCGCCCATTTCCGGAAAAGTGGTGGCCGGTTTTCCGAAAAGATCATGCGCCAAAGATCTTGCGCCAAAGATCATGCGTCATAAATCACTATCGCGATTGCGGAGGCAGGATTGCCCAGCCGACATGGAGCGTGCCGCCGCCGCGGTGGAACGGCAGATCGAACGGCGCGCCGATCTCGGCTGCCGGCGCGATCGCAGCGAGGTGTGGCGGCAGCACATGCGGGTCGCTATCGGTCCATACCAAGGCGGCGCCGCGCGCGCGCAGATCGGCGGGATCGATCCAGGGCGCGCGGGCCGGCAGCCCGTCGATCAGCACGCGCGGTTGCGGGCGTTGCGCGGCGTAGTGCGCCACGTTGCCGCCGTCCCACATCGTTCCGATGATGTAAGCGGGATTTTTACCGGTCGCCTGCGCGAAGCGTTGCGTGATCGCGGCGGAGAGTAGATCGCCGGGAAAGAATGCGGCGCGGTAGCGGTGATCGAAATTCGGCAACACCAGATAATCTGTGGCAAAGGCGCCGACAAAGATCAAAAACAGCGCCGCCCATAGCGCGCCGATACGAACGAGCCGCACGCGGTCGAGCGCGGCCGGGGCGAACAAGACGAGCCAGAGCCCTAAGAACAGCCACAGCGGAAAGCCCCACATCGCCTGCGTGGTGCGGCCGCTGACCAGTGAAAACGCAAACAGCGTGAGCGCAGGTCCGAACGCCAGCAGGCTGACGATGCGGCGGTCGAACGCATCGATACTTGAGCGCGGCGCCGGTTTCGCCGGCGGCCAGAATAGAGGCACGGCGATCAACAGCGCGGGAATGAGAAAGAACGCTTGCCCGCCCACAAATTCCACCGGATGCAGGAGGTGATCGAGCGCGCCGCTTGGCGCCGCCGCGCGCGCCTCGGCATAACCAAACGGCTGGGAGCCATGCTGCAGCAGCCAGAGGAGGTTTGGCGCCACGACTGCGAGCGCCACCGCGGCGGCGATCCAGGGGCCGCGCCCGGCCAATCTGCGGCGCGCCTCGGGGTCGAAGAGCAGAAACAAAGCGAGCGCCGCCGCGAGAATCACCGCGAAATATTTGGCCCACCAGGCAAGGCCGAGCGCGATGCCGAGCAATATCCAGTAACGGAGCTTTTGCTGCCGCAGACCGCCGTAGAACGCGAAACCGGCGAGCGCCCAGAACGGCAGTTCGATCACGTTGTGATTGAACTTGGCGGCGCTGAAATTGAAATAATGCATCGCGTCGATGATCAGAATCGCTGCCAGCGCGCCAATGGCGCCGACGAGCGGGCGCGCGGTCAGCCACACCACAACGAAAGCGGCGATGACGACAACTTGGGACAGCGCGTAGAGGGAGGCATCGATACCGAACACGCGGTAGGTGGCCTCGGCGACCCACCACGGCAGCGGCGGCAGCTTGTCGTAGCCGAGTTGCCATTCGCGCCCATAGGTCATCGCCTCGATCACGTCGAGCGGCAGGTTGAAGTAGAGGAGGGAGGGAAGCGCGGTCCAGACCACCGCGTGGAGCGCGAGGAAGGCGCCGAACGCCGCTTGCGGGCGGCGTTCCACCGCGTCGATCAATCGGGCCATGCTCATTGCGCTATCGGTCCGCCGTTTCCGCGCGTCGCCTTAGCATGCGGCGGAAGCCTCGCGAAACCGCTGCCGGGCCGGGGCGAACCGCTGATCGCGGCCGTGACGCCCGGCGCGAGCCTTGCTATTGAAACCATCAGTGAACAATCCGGCCGCCGGGGCCGATCGGAATAGGCCAAACGCGGCCAAAAACGCCAAAGGGCGGGGCTATGAAGGACATTCTCGACAAGCTCGAAGAGCGCCGCGACAGCGCACGCGGCGGCGGCGGCAAGCGGCGCATCGACGCGCAGCACAAGCGCGGCAAATTGACCGCGCGCGAGCGCATCGAGCTTCTGATGGACAAGAATTCCTTCGAGGAGTTCGACATGTTCGTCGAGCATCGCTCCTACGACTTCGGCATGGAGAAGACGAAAATTGCCGGCGACGGCGTGGTCACCGGCTGGGGCACCGTCAACGGCCGCAGTATCTTCGTCTTCGCCAAGGATTTCACCGTGTTCGGCGGCGCGCTGTCGGAGACGCACGCGCAGAAGATCATCAAGATCCAGGATATGGCGATGCGCGCCCGCGCGCCGATCGTCGGCCTGTTCGACGCCGGCGGCGCGCGCATCCAGGAAGGCGTAGCGGCGCTTGGCGGTTACGGCGAAGTATTCAAGCGGAATGTCATCGCCTCCGGCGTCATTCCGCAGATTTCCGTGATCATGGGCCCATGCGCCGGCGGCAACGTCTATTCGCCGGCCATGACCGATTTCATCTTCATGGTGCGCGACACGAGCTACATGTTCGTCACCGGGCCCGACGTGGTGAAGACGGTGACCAACGAGATCGTCACCGCCGAGGAACTGGGCGGCGCCTCCGTGCACGCCACCAAATCCTCGATCGCCGACGGCGCCTACGACAACGACGTGGAATGTCTGTTACAGATGCGGCGGCTGCTCGATTTCCTGCCGGCGAATTTTTCCGCCGGCGCGCCGGAATGGCCGTCGTTCGACGACATCGACCGCATCGAGCCTTCGCTCAACTCACTGGTGCCCGACAATCCCAACAAGCCCTACGACATCAAGGAGCTGATTCTCAAAACCGTGGACGAGGGCGATTTCTTCGAATTGTCGGAGACGTTCGCCCGCAACATCGTCATCGGCTTCGGCCGCATCGCCGGCCGCACCGTCGGCTTCGTCGCCAACCAGCCGATGGTTCTGGCCGGCGTGCTCGACAGTGACGCCAGCCGCAAGGCGGCGCGCTTCGTGCGCTTCTGCGACGCCTTCAACATTCCGATCGTGACCTTCGTCGACGTGCCGGGATTTTTGCCCGGCACCGCGCAGGAATACGGCGGGCTGATCAAGCACGGCGCCAAGCTTCTGTTCGCCTATTCGCAGGCGACGGTGCCGCTCGTCACCGTGATCACGCGCAAGGCGTTCGGCGGCGCCTACGACGTGATGGCGTCAAAGCACATCGGCGGCGACGTCAACTACGCCTGGCCGACGGCGCAGATCGCGGTGATGGGCGCCAAGGGCGCGGTCGAGATCATCTTCCGCGCCGACATTGGCGATCCGGAAAAGATCGCCGCGCGCACCCGCGAATACGAGCAGCGCTTTCTCTCCCCCTTCATCGCCGCCGAGCGCGGCTACATCGACGACGTGATCATGCCGCACGCCACGCGGCCGCGCATCGCCCGCGCGCTGGCGATGCTGCGCGGCAAGACGGTGGAGATGCCGGGGCGCAAGCACGATAATTTGCCGGTGTGAGTACTAAGTGCGCGAGGTAGCATAGATAAGGGATATTTGCTTGCTCTAGTGTGCAAGCGTCAAAGATGCTCCGGGGACACGAGCCTTCGACGGCGCTCCGATCACCAACATCCGTAATGTGAAGAGCCCGCACTGGTGGCGCTGGCTTAAACCGGAGAGCCGTTGCCTCGTGCCGTTCACTTCGTTTTGCGAATACGCCGACACCAAGCCCCGGAAAACACCGACTTGGTTTGCGCTAGCCGAGGATCGACCGCTCGCAGTGTTTGCCGGTGTATGGACGACATCGCACGGCAAGCGCGGTACCAAGGCGAATCCGGTGGAGGGCGAGCATCAGCTTTTCGGATTTCTTACCACGGATGCAAACGCTGAAGTCGGCGCCGTCCATCCCAAAGCAATGCCTGTTATCCTGACGACGGAAGCCGAAATCGAGCAGTGGATGACGGCGCCGGCGGACGAGGCTCTGAAGCTTCAGCGCCCGTTGCAGGACGGCAGGCTCAAGATCGTCGCGACGGGAGGGAAAGAGGACCAGGCCGCCGTCTGACGGGAGGTCGAAATGTCCATTACCTACTATGTCGCCTTGCCGATCGTACGAACGGAAGATGGCCCCGCGCCGGGAGAGAGGCGCAGGAATTGCCGAACGAGGGAGCAACGATCCGGCGCGCGGAGGCCATGTCGCGGGACGTAACCTATGCCGGGGTGCGCTCGCGTTCAAACGCTCGGGCGACCCGGCAATTGGGAGTTTCAACGACGCCGTCGTTTTGAAAACATTTGGCGAGGTGCCCGACAGGTTGGATGAGCTTTGACGGCCAGGTCCTGCACTCGATGCAATTTACTAGCGGTAAGTGCTACACCGCTGGCAATATGAATCGACGCAAATACCAGCGCCTTGAGGAAATTGGTTGGATAAAGGGCATTTCCACGAATATGAGTGACGTTGAATATTATTTAACAGAGACCGGTAGCGCACAACTTGCGTTAATAAGGATCGCGGATGCAATGCAGCGAGATTTTCCCGATCCTGCGCCGGGCGGATTTCAGACGACGGTAAATTCAGGCGCCAGGCGCGGGCCCATACTTAAGCTAAAGCTGAACCAGAAATATCAGATAGAGGATCTGTCGTTTCGTGTCGAAAAGATTGATGGTGACCTTGTAACTGTCAAGCTTTCCACTGGCGCCACGACAACACTGCATGCTCCTGCCATTTTATTCTCACCTATAGGTTTGCGCGAAAGCTAGCCAAAAAACTGACCGGCACCGGGCTTCACGTCAGACGCTCGGCAACTAGGCCAACATGCCATTCTTTAGAGACCGCACAACTTCTCGACTGACCTCCTGCCGCCTCTCGGATCACGTCTACCCCCTCAACGTGAAAAATAGCGTCACTTCGAACAATCTATTGTCCCGATTAACGTAGCGCCATCAATTACCGTTGCATTACGACGAACTAAGCGGTCAACTCGTCCAGTACACTTTCAAAGTAAGCGGGATATGCAGCCAGGGTACCGCGGGCCTGGTCAGCCGCTTGTCGCACGGCCTGTCGGGCCGAGTGGCGATCTGTAACAATCGGCAATGTGTTAGCGAGTGACTGCGCTACAACCCGATCGGCAAAGCCGGCTTCGAAAAACCCCAATGCAGCTTCCATACTCAGACCGTTTTTCACCCGTCTCTGGAGCAGCGCAAGAGCATTAGAAAGAATTGCATCACCGCCTTCGGCTAGATCAACAATCGTTGCTATGATCATCGCGCCTTCGTATCCAAGGCCGCTCTCGCAAAGGGCAACGGCATCCTCGACCATTGGCCTTCGGAGATTACCGCCAAGCCTAATGTCCCTTTGCACCATCAGCCCATAAATGGCCGAGAAGGAGTCTCCACGAACCCACGCCTGTATAACAGCCGCAACGATGGATTGATCAGAAAGTGCGGATATTGTCGCACCCTTATTATGTTGCAAAACCACGGGCGTTATAGCCTCGAGCAGTGTACCGGCTCCAATAGCTTGCAACAGCGCCGCTCGGTTGTCGTCCAACCAAACCCGGAGTTTGTTGACGGACGTTGGCGCAAGCGGAGAACGACGCAAAATTGCGCGTAGCTCCTCGGTAGCCGCACCCTCAAGAATTCGCTCAGCCACATTGCGAAAGACTAGTTCAATCTGGGGTCGTCGCCGATCGTCTGCGAGATAGTGAGCCAGCGTATTCTTCGCCAATTCGACCGCGCGTTCTGCTAAGCCTTCACCAGCAAAGTCTAGGTGGGCGAGGAGAAAGGATGCTATTCCATGCACAACCTGGACCCGCGCCTGAAGGAATCTCTGAAATCGACGTGCATCGACACCAGGATTCGCCGTCGTGATCTGCTCAACCGTCCTGTCAACAGTTGTCTCGTCGTCGAATACTAAATTGTGCAGTAATTCGAGGTTCAAAGATATTTCTCGGGTAGGAGAGCCAAAAACGAAAGGCTCGAAGATCGCCGATATGCTACTACTCGAAGGTTCGGAATTATTAGGGTCAAGCAATTCCTTAGCCGTCCGCCATCGCCAGCCTTCCCGGCGGTCTCGCTTCCTGTCGAATACTTTGCTGTCGGCAAAGATCACGCTTCCTTCCGTATGCATGCCCGCCCGCCCGGCTCGGCCAATAAGGTTGTGGAAATCGCGAACGAGAATTCTGTCGCCGCCCTGATAGACTCCCGTCACGATCAGATAGCGGATCGGCAAATTGACGCCTTGCGCGAGTGTCGAAGTACACACGACAAAGTTAATCAAGCTCTCTTTCATGGCGAACTCGACTGCGAGACGTAGGCCATGAGGTATACTGGCATGATGTGGGAATATACCAAGCCCGGCCGCGTGGGTCCGCGAAGTACGCCTGCCGCGCAGATGCGTTGTTGTGAGGGCCACAATTCGCGAGGGAATGCCGGTCGTCTGAGCGATTCACGCCAGACCTCAAGACTAAGGTTCGATGCGGCAGGCAACACAGCAGAATCATCGGTGTGTCGAAGTTCCCAAACTTCGATTTGATGACCCTCAATGGTCCTGAGCCGCTGGCCGGTATCAATAAGCCAAGCAAGATGCGGTGGGATGGGCATTTCTAAGCATTGATCCTTCCCTCAGAAGTTTTTCCAAACCTTGTGTGATGATAGGTTCAAAGGAATTGCGACTTTACGGCTGGAAGGCATTGAGTTTAAGCTGCAGAAATTGAGAGTAGCAACCGCAGATCGATCAATAGAGACTGCATCTTGATGCTGGGTCCAATCTCAGTTGTGGGACTACGCTTTTGCGATCTGCTCGAAACTAGAGGGCCTCGCTGGCAGTTTATGAAAGGTGAATCAGCATGTTAACATACGTCACTCTCCCGCAAGGGGAGAGGGAAATTTTTTTGGCCCATCGACCCCTGCGCCCGCCGCATAGCCGCCGCTCCGCGCTCTCTCTCGACCTGATCCCGCGCGCCCGCTAATCCTCCTGCCCCGTTTCAACCTGCCGCCGGCCTGCAACCAATGCCGCGTAAACTCGAAGATGCCGCCGTGTTCGCGGCGCCGGCGGTGTTTGTGCTGTTGTGGTCGTCGGGCTTCATCTTCGCAAAACTCGGCCTGTCGTATGCCGAGCCGCTCACGTATCTGTCGCTGCGCATGATCGCGGTGGTGGCGCTGCTTGCCATCATCATCGCGCTGACGCGGCCGAAATGGCCGGGCGCAGCCGGAATTGTGCACAGCGCCGCGACCGGCCTGATGGTGCACGGCCTCTATCTCGGCGGCGTGTTCGTTGCGATCGAGAACGGGCTGTCCGCCGGGCTTGCCGCGCTGATCGTCAGCTTGCAGCCGGTGCTGACCTCGACGATCGCCAATCGCTGGCTCGGCGAGCGCGTCGTGGCGCGGCAGTGGCTCGGCCTCGCGCTCGGCCTCCTTGGCGTTTATCTGGTCCTGCAGGAAAAGACGGCGACCGGCGGGGCGACGCCTTTAGCCTGGGCTGCGGCGGTCGCGGCGCTGATCGGCATCACCGTCGGCACGCTCTACCAGAAGCGGTTCGGTGGCGGCATGGATTGGCGGCCGGCTTTGTGCGTCCAATACGCGGCGGCCGGGATTCTGTTCTCGCTCGGCGCACTTTTCTTCGAAACGCGCGTCGTGCACTGGACGCCGCAATTCGTCTTGGCGCTCGGCTATCTGATCTTCGTGCTCTCGTTCGGCGCCATCTGGCTCCTCTATTACCTGATCCGCCGCGCCGCCGCGACGCGCGTCGCCAGCCTGTTCTATCTGACCCCGCCGATGACGGCGCTGATGGCGTGGGCGCTGTTCGGCGAGCGGCTCCCGCCGCTGGCGCTGCTCGGCATGGCGGTCTGCGTCGCCGGCGTGGCCCTGGTGAACTGGCGGCCGGCGACCGAAGCTAAATCCGTCGCACCTTGATCTTCGCCTTCCGCGCCGCCGCGATCATAGTCTCGTCGGCGGTGACGAGCGGCGCGCTCTGGCACTCGGCCACCGCCAAATAAAAGCAATCGTAAATGGGATGACGCAGAGCGGTTGCGAGTTCGATGGCGCGCTCGGCGAACCCGCCGAGGGCCAGAATGCGATCATAGTGCTCCATAGCGATCCGAAGAGTGCGACTCGCATGGCGCGGCTCTACATCGCCGCGGCGCGCGGCTTTCGGTGTATTGCGGGGGCGAGTGTGCCTGCGCGGCGGCTCAGCTACAATCGCGCGGCCCGGGCGCCGAAGCCTTTATCCCCCTCCCGGCGCGCAACTTGCGATGCTCGCCACCCTCTCCCGCATTGGGAGAGGAAATTCCGCCGCCATCCGGGCGGCGGCAAGGAGACGCGCTGAGCGCAATTGCAGCAAGGCCGCCTCCTCCGCGACCGGCGCGACATGCGTCGGGGCGATGTCGCAGGCGGCGGCCGCATGAACGACCGCGTTACGCAGGTAGGGCGGCCTTGCCGACCAAAGATATTCGAAGATGTGGCCGCTCTGCTTGTGGGCGAGGCGAATGGTGCTGCCCTCGATCGCCACATCGAAGTTTGGTTCGCTTCCCTGCACTTTCAGGTTCGGCGACCGCAGGCCGAAAGCGGCGTGCAGCACCCGGTCGACATCCTGCGAATTGAACGGCTTGTGCAGGAAGGCGCAGGCGCCGCTTCGCAGCGCTTCTTGCTCCTTGGCGGCATCGCGCTCGGCGGAGATCATCACGACGTTTGCCGAAGGCTGGATCAGCATCAGCCGCTTCATGGTGGCAAGCCCGCTCATGCCGGGCATGTTGTAGTCGAGAAACACCGCGTCGAATTCGGAGGTGCGGGAAAGCGCGATCGCGGTTTCGCCGTCGCCGGCTTCAGCGACCTCGCAGTTGAACACGCTGCCGCGCACGATCTTCTGCACGATTTGCCGCACGGACGAGGAATCATCGACGACCAGCAACTTGGTCGGCGACGAAATCCGCGCATAGGTCTTGATGATGCAAAGCGCGTCGTTGAGCGTGAACGGCTTGAACAGGAACTCGTAGGCTTGCAGCTTGATCGCCATCTCCACCGCCTCGGCGGCCGGCGGGCTCGACATCAGCGTCACGAAGGCTTTGTTGCCCAGCTTGCGGGCCGACCAGAACGCCTCGGTGCCGGAAAGTTCCGGCATGTGAACGTCGATGAAAGCGAGATCGACGTTCGAGCCGTTGAGGAGCGTCAGGCAATCGCGGCCGTTGTCGGTCGCGCTGAGCCTCAGCGGCAACTTCGAGGCGCGGGCAGCCTCGGTGAGAAGTTGCTGGGTGGTGTGGGAGTCATCGGCAATAAGCATGCTGATGCTGCGTTGCATGGTCGCTCCAAGTATTGCCGGTCCAAGTATTCCCGGTCCAAGTATTCCCGGTCCAAGTATTCCCGGTCCAAGCATTCCCGGTCCAAGTATTCCCGGTCCAAGTATTCCCGGTCCAAGTATTCCCGGTCCAAGCATTCCCGGTCTATGGCGGTCGGCCCTCGCTGTCTTTCCACGGACGTGGTCCGTGGCTTGCGGCGGTGGTGTAATCGCCGAACGCCGCACTGGTTCTCCCGATTACGTCATCGGGGTTTTCGCGCCGCGAATGAATTGCGGAGAATTCGATTGAATTTGTGCCGTCCGCGTTTTGCCCCGTGGCCGTCTCGCGCGCGGCGAAAGGGGAGGCTAAGGTGCGGGCGACTGACAGGGGAGGGAGCTTGCCATGGCGCATTACACCGCGCTGGTCACGGTGCTTGCCGTTCTTTTTTATTTCTACACGGGGCTGCGCGTGGCCCGGGCGCGGCCAAAGTTCGGCGTCCGCGCGCCGGCAATGAGCGGTCACCCGGAATTCGACCGCATCTTCCGCATACAGATGAACACGCTCGAGTGGATGCCGATCTTCCTGCCGCTGTTGTGGCTGTTCGCGCTCTATGTCAGCGACATTGCCGCCGCTTTGCTCGGGCTGGTCTGGATCGCCGCGCGCTTTCTTTATTTGGTGCGCTATACGGACGCCGCCGAAAGGCGAGGCCCGGGTTTCACTCTGCAGGGAGCCGTCTGCGCCGTGCTGCTCGTCGGCGCGGTTGCCGGCATCGTCAACAGTTTAGTGCATGGCGGCTGACGCCTGTCAGCTAGCGCGAGAAGGGAAGACATTTCATGGCCCCGCATCGACCGATCGATTACGGCGACGCATCGCCGGAAGTCCGCGCCGTTTTTGACGACATCAAGCGCTCGCGGAAACTCGAGGACGTGAACAATTTCTGGAAATATCTCGCCCACGATCCGGCCACGCTCAAGCGTACCTGGGAAAGCATCAAGGAGATCATGGCGCCGGGCGCGCTCGATGCGCGCACCAAGGAGATGATCTATCTCGCGGTGAGCGTGACCAACGGCTGCGGCTATTGCATCGCCAGCCACGGCGCGGCGGCGCGCAAGGCCGGCATGAACGAGGCGATGTTCGGCGAACTCATGGCTGTCGTCGGCATGGCGAACGAAACGAACCGCTTGGCCAACGGCTATCGCGTCCCGATCGATCCGGCGTTCGAGAAGTAATTTAGAATGGGCGGAGCATGAACTTACCAAATCCGGGCCAGGCTATTTCCAAAAAAGCGGCCCCGGTTTCCGACCGGGGCCGCCTTGGTTCTCGAATGACCGCGCTTATGGCCGGTTGGGCGCAGGGGCCGGCGCCGGGGGCGGTGCAAGGCCCGGGGCGGCCGGAGAAGCCGGATGCACGGCGTTAGACGGCGGCGCCATGCGCGTCGCGGCCGGCGCCGCAGTGTCATTGGTAGCGACGCGGCTCGGCTCGCGTCCCACGCCAAACGCGATGGCGAGAATGATCACCAGGAACACGGCGCCGGCGATCCATCCCCATGCGGTGCCGCTACCGCGAGCGGCCGGTTCATAACCGAAGTCCCGGTTCATCGGATCGTTCGGATCGCGATAAAGCGGATCGCTGGAGTTGCGATAGTCAGTCATGCTTAAGCCTCCTTGCGGCTGTTCGCATGACAACTTGCAGCAGGGTGCCCAGTTCCTACCGACCCTTGCAGGACCGAATAGCCGCCTTGCCGGTGAGGCATGGCGAAAAATGGCGCAATCGCGTTTGGGGTGGGCCGCCGGACCGACCGTTTGGCGGTTCCCCTTGTTGAACGGAAACGCCAAGCGGATATTGTGCCCCGGTCGCGGCGCTCGTAGCTCAGCTGGATAGAGCATCAGACTTCGAATCTGAGGGTCGGGAGTTCGAATCTCTCCGAGCGCGCCACCAACCATTCCCGTCAAGCAATGGTCAGGAGCATTTCCATGCCGCTTGGCCTCTTTTGGAGGGAATGATCTAGATCAAAGCGCGGATCGGGCTAACGGCGGATAATTTTTAATGTGGATTGGAAGCCAATATCTACCGCGCCGTACGCCGGTGATCTTGAGTTAGCCGTCATTGAAAAAGACGGTCCTCACACTGTTGCGTTTCCTTGTCGTCGCGTTGTCGGCGGATGGATTGCGGCCGAAACCAACAAATGGATTAAGGTGAAGCCAACACACTGGCGGGTGTGGCCATCGCCGGTAAATAGAACTTAGACATAAATCCTCGGCCCTGAACTTTAGCCCCTTTCGCTAAATTTGGCGTTGCTCAGTCGTTCAGCGGAACAGGCGCCGGCGCCTTATTCGGCGCAACGGGTGCGGGCGCAAGTTCCGCCGGCCGCGGCCGCGGCAGCGGTGGCGATGACGCGGCCGGGTGGTGAGTGACGTGCGGAATCGGCCTCGGTGGCACCACCCGCTCCCCCCATTGCGCCACGATGATCTTATAGGGTGGCGTGAAGCCGGACGCGGGTGGTGGTGCTTCGGGCGGCGCCGGTGGTGGCAGTGGTGGCGCCTCCGCATGGACTGACGCAGCGGCCAACAGCAGGAAAGACAGAGAGAACCTGGCGGCCCCTAATACCCTCAACCTCACGACAATTTCCT
Organism: uncultured Alphaproteobacteria bacterium; assembly: GCA_963733575.1. Taxonomy (GTDB): domain Bacteria; phylum Pseudomonadota; class Alphaproteobacteria; order Rhizobiales; family Xanthobacteraceae; genus BOG-931. Next base: position 354,778 of record CAVTDJ010000002.1, read on the forward strand.
CTCCCGCAAAGCGTCGCCAAATGGCGGCTCGCCGCCACGAGGTTAACCGGAACTAGGGCGGTGCTGAGGCCGGCGGCGCGCAGCGCGACCCGCGAGCGACATCCATCCAGCACAGCTCGACCTTTTCAGGCTGCCGCGTTGGCGTGCTCCGCCACGGACTCAGCCAACGCCGCGACGCCGTCGTCGGCCATTTCCCGGTCCGTGATCCGGGCGGCGAAGGCGGCGAGGAACGCGCCGCGATCGGCGTGGCCGCCGCGGGCGGCTGCGGCTAAGAGAAGCCCCGCGCCCCCTGCGAACAAAACCAAAAGCGCCGGGATCGACGACCGGCGCTTTCAGAATTCTGCAGAGCTTGGTCTGCTTCAGTCAGTGGCTCTGCAGTCCGGGCGGAATGCTATTGGTAAGGGTAGTATTCCAGCCATTCGTCTGCCCGGTGACGTTGCGGTCCCAGCCGGGAGGCTGAGGCGTTCCCGTGGGGTTGGTGCCCCAGTTGCCATTCTTCTGGCCTTGGCTAAATCCGGGCGGTGTAAAAGCAGCCCCCGGTGTGCGTCCGCCGCCAGCCTCTGCCGAAGCGCCCATCGCGAGCAGCAAGCCTGCGCCAGCGGCTACAACTAGATAAAATTTCCGCATTAAGTCCTCCTTCGTTGCTGAGGAAGAACAGCACCATACCCGGGGCAAAAGCTGAGGCGCTCAATGTGGCAAATTGCAGCCATTTTTTCGTGCCGGCGACTTTTTCCCTTTGGTTGTTGCGGAGCCGCCACAGCTACTGCTCAAGAACGATAGTGAACCATTTTCGCAGGCCGCAACCGGGAACGAATCGCAAGTTGCCGAATTAATTCTTACGGCGTTCTCGGCGGGGAGGGAGCGATGTCGGACGATCGAGCACGGCAGGAACTGCGTGATTGGGTGAGGGCGCGGGATTACTGGGATCGCGCGGCCGAATGTTTGGACCTCGCTTGCAACACGAACAATCCCGAGGTCCAAAACCGCTACGTCACGATCGCGCAACATTACCGCACGCTGGCGGAGGCAGAGGAACGAAGCGCAAATCGAAAAGGCACCGAGCGGCGTTCACGCGCCGCGCGTCAAGACGTGATGCGGAACAGCGATGGGGCGACCGTGCGCCTCTAGGATACTCAGTCGGGGTACGCGGCAGATAACCCAATCGGCTCGGGATCGTCGTTCTCGGGCTTGAGCCGTTTGAGATCGGCCAGATCCGCATCGGATCGGCCGGGAACGGCCGCATGCTAAATTTACGGACAGGTCGCGACCTTCATGCATTTCTTTTGGCCGGTCGGGCAGCCGTCCTTACAGAGCTTCCACCCAAGCTCGCGCCTCCGCAGCAATCCGTATCGCTGCATAGCCCGCAGGCCGCTTCGGCAATCTGCCGCTTGGCGGCCAGCCGTGGCTCTTTATAGGAGCCCAGCGTGGCCGCGCTCGCAGCAATGGGTGTGAAGTTTGCGATCTCTCCGGCCTTAATCTGTTCGACCGCTGTGCAAATGAGAGAGCAGGCCAGCAGTGCCGCGATGGAGATCGAGATGAGAATACGCATCGGTCCCTCCTTTTATCTAGCGGGCGTCTCCCGGACCTGACGAGGTCGTCGAGCGGATCGCGCCACCAGATGCCGCTGTCGAGTTCGACACGCAACGGCGAGGGTCAGAGAATGCTTTTGGTGAAGAGCAGACGTGCCAGCGGCCCGAGCGGCGGATCTGGAAACTCCGCCGCAGGTCCCGCGACTTATCCGAAACATTTACCGAGCTTCCGGCTTCACCCGCCGATCAATTCGGGCTCGTGCTGCGTGGTGCGTTCCCGCGCGTCATGGCCGTGAGCATGTCCGGATGCCGGCATTTGCAGCACGGTGACGCGCTGGCCCGGCGTCAGGCGTGTGACCGGCACGATCTGGCCGCCCGGAAATTCCAGCGCGTCGTGGTGAACGTTCGGATCTTCCACATTGATCTGCCGGAAACGGGCGACCTTGTGCTCCACGCGCGCTCTGCCGAACAGACTGAAAGCGCGGTCGTATTGAACGGCATCCTCGAAAGCCAGCTCCGTTCCGGGAAGCAGGCAGACCGCCGTGTCGGGATCGCCTACGGCGGCAAAGCCGCGGGTGATCGATCTCGCGAAATCCGTGGCAATCAGCGTGTCTCCGACCTCGGCCGGCCGCGAAGCCACGAGATGCAAACTATAGTCACACATGGAGGGTACTCCTTTCCAGAAACCCCGGACAGCCGACGGGCTGTTCCTCAAGCTGAACCCTTCCGAGGATCAAATGTTCCTGTACGGGCTGCCGGGGTCAACGTCGCGCCGCGCGTTGCCGCAAATGGAGCCGGTCGCAGCCGTCGCGCCGAAATTCTTCAGCGGCTGATCGATCAGATTGCCGGTGGCCGCCAATCGTAAATCCAATCGTAGTGATGCAGCAGGCGTTCGCCGCCCATCATGTGCATGGCCGTGTCGCGCAACCGGCTCTTCAAGCCGGCGAGGTGGTAGCGCGCACCAGTGCGCGCGGCCGCTCGTTGCACCTTCCGAGTGCGTGTGCGTCGTATTGCACAGTACGTTCGCAGCGCGCCGGGCGCGTCGTCCGGCTGGCGCGCGAGACATTGCGCCGCCACGGCAGCATCCTCGATGGCCATGGCGGCACCCTGAGCCAAAAACGGCAACATCGCGTGCGCCGCGTCGCCGAGGAGTGCTACGGGGCCCCGCGACCAGCGCCGTATTGGCCGGTGATCATAGAGCGCCCATTTCAGCCAAGCCTCGGGCAAGCCGACAAGCGCCCGTGCCGGCAGCGCCCACGGTTCGGCGGCTAGGCGCGGAATAAGGTCGGAACGGCCTACAGGCTCACTCCAGCCGGGCGCCTCCCAGCTATCGGCAGTGATGACGACGACATTGATGACGCCCCCCGCCTTGACCGGATAGTGCACGAGGTGAGCGTCACGGCCCAGCCAGAGATGAACGAACGGCTCGCGGAATTCCGGCGCGACTTCGCGCGCCGGAATAAGACCGCGCCAGGCGGTTCGTCCGGCAAAGCGCGGCGACTCGCGGTGGCCGATGCGTGTACGCAATCGCGACCACACGCCGTCGGCGGCGAGGAGCGCCATGCCGCGCTCTTCGGTCGCGCCGGCGCTGCCCTGCGCCGAGACGGTGACGCCGTTTGAGTGGGTGACGAAATCTTCCACGCGGAGGCCGAGCTTGACCGTGACGTCGAGTTGGCGCGAAGCGGCAGCCGCAAGCGCCGCTTGCAAATCGCCGCGATGGATCAACCAATAGGGCGCGCTGTAGCGCTGTTCGGCATCGCCCAGCGGCATGCGCACAATCTCGCGTCCGCTCGCGGCACGGAGAACGCGCAATGCTGTCGGCGCAGTCGCAACCGGGCGCAGCCGGTCCTCAAGCCCGAGATCGATCAGTATGCGCGCGGCGTTGGGCGAGAGCTGGATGCCGGCGCCGGTTTCCTCTAGCCGCTCGGCCTGCTCCAGCACCACGACGCGAAAGCCGTGGCGCGCAAGCGCGAGCGCTGCAGTCAGCCCGCCAATGCCGGCCCCGGCAACGATGACGATGCGCGGGGACGTCAGGGCACGCCCTCCCGCGGAAGGATCAGACAGTGGCGTCGTGGAAGGCGCATTCCGCCGGCCGCGCGGCGTTCGGCGCCAGCTTCGGATCGTAGCGATAGAGCGTCGAGCAATAGGGACAGACGTATTCGGCGTCGTCGCCCATGTCGCAATAAACGTGCGGGTGATCGAATGGCGGCATGGCGCCGACGCACATGAATTCCTTGGCGCCGATCTCGATGACCGGAACGCCGGCGTCGTTATGGAAATGAGGAACGATCGCGTCCGCCATGGTCGTTTGCCTTGCCGGCGGCACCATAGCGGCCCACGCCGCCAATTCCTAGCGACCCATTATCAAAAAGCCGCAAATTGAAAGCAGTGAATCGGGCCATGCGAAAGTCGTGGATTGCGGCCATGGGGCCAAAGCTGGTGATCCAAAAGCTGCGCCATCCGGTGGCGGCGCTTCTCGGCGCGGTCATCTTCGGCTGCGCGGCTTTCGTGGTTGGCCGTGGCGCCATCGATCAGGCCCAACAGTTTGCGGCTGCCGACGACCCGGTCCAGGTCAGCGACCGGGCGCTCGACGGCGTCTTCAGTCAAAGTGTCGCCGAACGCGAAATCCGCTCGGCGCTCGCCGCGGACGATGTCGATCTCGCACAAAGCTTTCTGGATTTGGCGGCCGATCGCGGTATCGCCATCGATCCGCTTTTGGCCGATCAGCAGAAAGAGGCGCGCGCAAAAGCGGCCTCGGTGACCCATACAGCCGGGCGGTTTGTGCAGGGCTTGTGGACCGGCGAGCCGACCGATGTTGCGAGCCTCGCCGGAACCGCGTTTGGCGACCTCTTCGTGTTCGGCGATATCCGCGACGCTGCGCGCGAGGGCACGCGCTACTTGCTCGGCCAGCCGTCCGACCCATGGATCCTCGGTCTCGCTGGCGTCGGAATCGGCATCACCGCCGCGACCTATGCTTCCCTTGGCCTGGGGACGCCGGGGCGGATCGGTCTTAGCCTCGTCAAGGCCGCCCGTCGCACCGGGCGCCTCAATCCGGTCTTGGCGGTGCGCGCGGCGCGCGAGGCGGTGAAAGTCGAAAAGGCCGGAGGCCTCGTCGATCTCGTGGGCGATGTCGGGCGGATCGAGAGCAAGGCCGGCACGCAAGCCGCGCTGGACGGCCTCCAGCTTGCCGAGGAGCCGCGCGACGTGTCGCGCCTGGCCCGCCTTGCTGCAGCCAAGGGCGGCAAGACCCGCGCCATCATCAAGCTTCTCGGCCGCGCCGCCATCGTGCTGGCTGTCAGTGCCTTCGATCTCGCTACGTGGTCATTGTGGGCGGCGTTTATGCTCTTCGGCTTTGTGTCCTCCTGCAAAGCCGCCGTCGAGCGTATGACGCTTCGACACATCCGGCGTCGTAAAGCGCGCCGCGCTCGAACCGCTGAATTGCACGCCCTGGCGCTGCCGTCAGCCGCCTAAGCGGACAGGCGTACGGGATAAGAGACAAAGCCGCGGAAGCGCGCGCGGCCGCCCCGCACCGGTGCAGCAGACGGCTCGATACGAGCGAAACGCGCCAACAATCGGCTGATGGCGACTTGCGCTTCCATGCGGGCAAGCGACATTCCGGCACAAGCGTGAATGCCCGTGGCAAAAGCGAGATGCCGGTTCGGCTGCCGCCGTATGTCGAGGCGATCGGGATCGGGAAATTGCTCGGGGTCGCGATTGGCGGCGCCGATGCAGATATGCACGTAGCCTCCGGCTGCGATGGCGGTTCCGCCGAGCACGGCGTCTTTGACGGCTCTGCGGTTGCCGAGCTGGTTCGAGCTTTCCATCCGCAAGAATTCTTCGACGGCCGTCTCCATCGCATCTGGATGGTTGCGCAGGTCATTCATCGCGTCGGGATGACGGATGAGAAGATCGACCGCGTTGCTGATGAGATTGGTGGTCGTCTCGTGGCCGGCGTTGAGAAGAAAAATGCAATTGTGGATCAGCTCGAGCTTGGAGAGCCGTTCGTCTTCGCCGCCGTCCGCCGCAAAGTCGCTGGCGCCGATCAGCGTGGAGAGAATTTCCGCCGGATCGCGGTGGCCGCTTCGCAGCCGGCTGGAAATGATGTCGTTCAAATATTTCTTGAAATCGGCGACGGCCGAGACGCCGGTGTCGAATTGTTGCCGGCTGAGCACCGGCTCCAATGCGCCGAGAATGGCGAGCGACCATCCGCGCAACGGTTCGCGCTCGTCCTGTGGAATCCCGAGCATGTCGCCGATGAGCGCAACTGGAATTGCAGCGGCAAAATCCGTGATGAGGTCGATTTCACCCTTGTCGGCCGCCGTGTCCAGCAGCCGGTCGACGAGTTTCTCGATCCGGTCCTGTAACGCACGCAAGGCGCGGGGCGTGAAGGCGGGCGCCAGCAACTTTCGCACCCGCGTGTGATACGGCGGATCGTTGAACACCAAACTGGTCGTGTGATGCTCGTAGAGAAGGCTGTCGGAAAAATTTGGGCGGAAATCGAGCTTCTTGTCCGAGCTCCAGGTGTCGGGGTCACGATAGACCGCCAGACAGTCATCATAGCGCGTCAAAAAATACGATCCGTCCGGCATGCGATGGACCGGATCGTGTTGCCGCAGCGCGCGATAGGTCGGATAAGGCTCTTTGAGAAATTCCGCGGAGAGCTTCTTTAAGTCGAAACCGGTCACGATGGCGGGCGGGGCAGGGGCCTCGACTGCTGCTGCATCCGCACGCGTTCCGCCAGGTGAGTGCTGACCCACGATGGCCTGCGGCGTGACGCGTGTCGGAGTCATTGCGAGTAGAACGAAGCAATCCCGGGATTCCCGCGAATCCTGGATCGCGTCGTCGCTCCGCTCCTCGCCACGACCGTCACTGCTTGACCAACGCACACGCCGGGTTGGGCGGCCCAAAGGCCTGCTCGCCCGGAATATGGGTGAGGATTTTGTAGTAGTCCCACGGGTACTTCGATTCGTCCGGCGTCTTCACCTGCACAAGGATGAGGTCGTGGATCATCAGGTTGTCCTCACGCAGCTTGCCATTGTGGGCGAAGAAGTCTTCGACCGGCGTCTCCCGCATCTTTGCCGCGACTTTGAGTGGATCGTCGGTGCCGGCAGCTTCGATCGCTTTCAGATAATGAATGATCGAGGAATACACGCCCGCCTGCCACATCGTCGGCATTTTGTTGATCTTGGCAAAGTAGCGCGTCGACCATTCGCGGGTCTTATCGTCCATATCCCAGTAGAACGAGGTCGTAAGCAGCAATCCCTGCGCCGCCTGCAGGCCTAACGCGTTAACGTCCGTAATCAGCACCAGCAAGCCGGCCATTTGCTGACCGGCTTTAAAAATACCGAACTCGCCGCCGAGCTTGATCGCATTGACGTTATCCGGCGGGCCGCTGGCGATGCCGATGATCTTTGCCTTCGAGGCCTGCGCCTGGAGGATGAATGACGAAAGGTCGGGCGTGACGAATGGATGGGAAACCGATCCCAGCACCTTGCCGCCGTTCTGGGTGATGACTTGTGTGGCGTCGCGCTCAAGCGAATGCCCGAATGCGTAGTCGGCAGTGAGGAAGAACCAGGTATCGCCGCCACGCTTTGTGACTTCCTGCGCGGTGCCGACGGCGAGCGCCCGCGTGTCGAACACCCACTGCATGGCATAGGGGGTGCAGAACTTACCGTGGAAATCGGCGGTCCCAGTTGAATGAGTGATGAAGAGCTTCTTGCGTTCGTTGGCGACGTTTTGCACCGCCAAGCCAACAGCGGAAACCGGCACATCGACAATCAGATCGACTTGATCGCGGTCATACCACTGCCGGGCAATGCCGGCGGCGATGTCGGGCTTGAGCTGATGATCGGCAGAGATCACTTGGATCGGCTTGCCCAAAACCTTGCCGCCGAAATCGTCCACGGCCATTTGCGCCGCGGCCACCGAGCCTGGGCCGGTCGCCGTCGCCGCCGGGCCGGACAGATCGGTCAAGACGCCGATCTTCACCACGTCGTCGGAAACTTGCGCACTGGCGAGCCCGCTCAAAACAGCTAACAGCGCGGTGAGCAAAACGAGCCACAAGCGTTGCATTAAATCCTCCCTGCGGCGCGCCGCGAGCACGCCGGGTATTGGTCTCAAAGTGCCGACCTTCGCGTCAGCCGGCGCGCAAGCGACTTAGCCGCCCCGCGCCGGTTGCGTCAGCAAGCAGGTCGCCTGCTAAAAGATTCGCGTTCCATGGCAACGGCACAAATGCATAGCCGGATGAGGCCTTCGCCACATGACCGACCCCCGGGAATCCGATGTGGGTCCCGGCGATCATCAGTCTGTCGGTCGCCACCATTTCCATGACCTTCTTGCGGGTCGCGATCGCCATTGGTGGGTCGAGGTCGTATGTCCGGATTTTCCCGTTATTGTATGGATGATTTTGCGCGCGTTAGTTTTTTGAAGACGCTACGCAACCTCAGCTAAGCGGTCAAGGCACGTTCCGCATTGCCGTCCTGGGCGTGCTTTGTCGAGCCGATCGACTATGGTTGCGGCATGCCTAGTTTGAAGCATGGCGAGATAGAGATCGCGTTTCTCGACGAGGGCGAGGGCGAGCCGATCGTGCTCGTGCACGGCTTTGCCTCCAACAAGGAGGTCAACTGGGTTTATCCCGGCTGGGTGTCGGCGCTCACGCGCGCGGGCCGCCGCGTCATCGCCCTCGACAATCGCGGCCACGGCGCTTCCACCAAGCTTTACGATCCGGCCGCCTATCACAGCGGCATCATGGCCGAGGATGTGCGGGCGTTGATCGATCATCTTGGTCTGCCGCGCGCCGACGTCATGGGCTACTCGCTGGGCGCGCGAATTGCGGCGCTCTTGGCGCTGGCGCATCCCGAACGCGTGCGCGCAGCAGTGCTTGGCGGTCTCGGTATTCACCTCGTCGAGGGGGCAGGGCTGCCGCAAACGATTGCGGAAGCGCTCGAGGCCCCCACGCGCGCCGATGTCTCCGATCCGACCGGCCACACCTTTCGCGCCTTCGCCGAGCAGACCCGTTCCGATTTGCGCGCGCTCGCCGCGTGTATTCGCGGCTCGCGCCAAACGCTCAGCCGCGACGAAGTTGGGCGCATTACGGTACCGGTTCTGGTCGCCGCGGGCGGCAAGGATCAGATCGCCGGTTCGTCGGAACAGCTCGCGGCGCTCGTATCCGGCGCACAGGCACTTGTTATTCCCGGCCGCGACCACATGCTCGCGGTCGGCGACAAGGTATTCAAGGCCGGCGTATTGGATTTCCTGGCGCGGCGACCTTGAGGACAGGAACTCCTAGGCCATTGGGTCTCTTTTCTCGGCCAAAGGCCGCCCCCTCGGCCATTGGTGGGGCTGCCCACCCCTCTGGTTTCTGTCCCCGAACCGTCCCAATTATGCTAGAAGCACGGTCCTTCCGGGAGAGCTGCTATGGCACAATATCAGACGACGCCGGTTCTCGATAAGGTCGATCCGGTCTGGGCGCGAATCCGCCGCGAGGCTGAAGAAGTAGTGCGGCGCGAGCCCGAGTTCGCCACCTTCATCTATTCCAGCATTCTCCACCACGACACGCTTGAAGGAGCGATTGTCTATCGGCTCGCGGACCGGCTCGATCATGCCGCGTTGTCGGGCGAGTTGATCAGGCAGGCCTATGCGGACGCGCTCAGGGATACGCCGTCAATCGGCGAGAGCTTCCGCGCCGACATCGCCGCTACCGTCGACCGCGATCCGGCGACCCGCCGCCTGCTTGAGCCCGTGCTTTACTATAAGGGCTTCCACGCCATCCAATCGCATCGGCTCGCTCACTGGCTATGGGGCAAGGGCCGTCGCGACTTCGCGCTGTACCTGCAGAGCCGCGCGTCGGCGGTGTTCCAGTGCGACATCCACCCGGCGGCGCACGTGGGCCGAGGGATTTTTCTCGATCACGCCACAGGCCTTGTGGTCGGCGAGACCGCGGTCATCGAGGACGACGTGTCGATGCTGCACGGCGTGACGCTCGGCGGCACCGGCAAGGAGGCCGGCGATCGCCATCCGAAGATTCGTTACGGCGTGATGATCGCCGCCGGCGCCAAGATCCTCGGCAATATCGAGGTCGGCCATTGTGCCCGTATCGCCGCCGGTTCAGTCGTGCTCAAGCCGGTGCCGAACAACGTCACGGTCGCCGGCGTGCCGGCAAAGGTTGTGGGCGTCGCCGGTTGCCCGGAACCCGCACGACTGATGGATCAGATGCTCTACGACGAGATTTGATCGCGGCTACCGCCGCATGCTATGCGGCGGTAGCATTTTGTTGAAGCATGATCTTTTCCGAAAGCCCGGCTCTACCCCGCATCAAGGCTGGGGCGAGTTTTTTCGGCATACGCTCCAGGAGACGCATCGGTGGACGTACAGGAAGTCAAGAAGCTCGACGCTTATCTCAAGAAGCTGTTCGGCAATCCACGCATCCGTGTGGTGCCGCGGCCGAAAAAGGACGATTCGGCCGAGGTCTATGTTGGCGATGAATTCGTCGGCGTTCTTTTCGTCGACGACGAGGACGAAGAACGTTCTTACAATTTCCAGATGGCGATCCTCGGCAGCGATCTGGAGTAACGGCTCGCATCACCCTCCCGGTGAGTGAAGCTGCGCGAAGAGCCGGTCGAATCCGGCGGCGACTTTGCGCCAATCTTGCAACCATTCGCGCGGGAACCGCAGCGTGATCTCGGCGGCATCGAGCGAACGCTCGTGGATGCAGGTGCCAGGCACCGAGCGGACCGCCCGCGAACAGCGGGCGAAGAACTGCTCGGGTTTGTCCGCGAGATAGACGAGGTCCTCGCTCTCATAGGGCGTGCCGGTTCGGAAGGGGACGATGGCGAGCCCGTCCGGGCCGGCCGCCGCCTGCGTCTCGATATAGCGCGGATAGATGGTGCGCAGCCGCGCCGCAGGCGCGATCACCGCGCCGAGGCCGGCAATCGTCACGAAGAGGCGATCGTTTGTGTATGTGGGAACGGCGTCTTCGTCGTTCGCGACCGTCTTCGTGGCGCTGGCTTCGCCGCCGGGTGCCGGGGGTGCGAGCGAAGGCCATAGAAAAACGAGGTCGATCCGCTCGTGGGCCCCGGGATGACGCTGCACCGCCGCCCGGATCGACGCGGGCGGTATGTTGAAAAGCACGCCCGCGACCGTGACCGGGACGGCCGGCGCATTGAGCGGGGCCGCCGCTTTTGGCCAAGTGGGCCACAGCACGTAGGAAACAAAGGTTCCCATACCGGCGACAAGGAGAACGAGAAGGGCGAGCGCCAGCAGCGAGCTGCGCGACTTTCGAAGTAGTTTGGACCGAGGAACTGCCGGCGCCGTCATGCGTTGCTTCGCCGCTCGCCGCGAATCAACCGCCAGTATCGCACGCCCGCAAGCGCTCTCTCATTAACCCTTTCTTAAGCAATCCATGGCGGTGCGCCGTGCGCTCTGCAAGTTTCGGAAATCGGAGGCGCCCCGAATGTACGAAGCTTTGCAGCCGGTGATTTCGCCCGAACGTCGTCGAGTCCCTGTTCGCCGTTGCCATCGGCTTTGCCGTTGCCGGATTGTGCGCCAGCGGTTATCGCCTGTTTGGCATGCATTTCCCGAGCTTCCGGTTGCTGGAAGTCGGGCCGATGGCCGGGCGCTTTGCCGCAGTTCCGTTGCTCATCTTCTCCGCCCCGTTCCTCATCATGCGCAACACGTTGCGGGGGCGCCGCATCGAGCGGCGCCGCGCAGAATTCGTCATGATCGCTACCGTGATAGCCGGACTGTGGAGTCTGATGTCCGGAACGGTCGTGGTGATGGCGCTTCAAGCGCTGCTGAACGTCTGATAGTCATTCCGGGCTCGCCGCGATCCAAGTCGGCTGTTGCTGACTTGGACGTTTTAGTGCCGATCTCGGGTAAACCCGAGATCGGTGGCGCCCGGAATGGTTCAGACAGAGCGTGCACTCCACATGATCTACGAACTCGACGGGCAGCAGCCGGATTTGCCGGAGGAAGGCCGCTACTGGATCGCGCCGAGCGCGGCGGTGATCGGCAAAGTGCGGCTAAAGCGCGATTGCAGCGTGTGGTTCGGCGCGGTGCTGCGCGGCGACACTGAGTGGATCGAGCTCGGGGAGCGCTCGCAAATTCAGGACAATGCCACGCTGCACACCGATATGGGTTTCCCGATGGTGATCGGACCGGATTGCGTCATCGGCCACAATGTCATTCTCCACGGCTGCACGATCGGCGCGCGTGCACTCGTCGGCATGGGCGCGATCGTGCTCAACGGCGCGCGCATCGGCGATGGCAGCCTCGTCGGCGCCGGTGCGCTCGTCACCGAGGGCAAGTCGTTTCCGGAAAGATCGCTGATCGTCGGATCGCCGGCGCGTTCTATTCGCACGCTCGACGAATCGGCGGCGGCCGGCATCGCCGCCGGCGCCGACTTTTATGTCCGCAACTTCAAGCGATATGCGAAGGGGATGAAGCCGGTCGGATGACGCAGTTCGCCCGCTCGCTCACTTCGCCTCGGCGGTCTCTGGCTCGCCCGGCGCTCCCGGGGCGCCGGCAATCCGAACCTTGTCGCCTGTGGCAATACCGTCCGGCGGGTTGATAACGACACGATCGTCGGCGGAAATTCCCGATCCGATCTCGACCTCGTTGCCCAAGTCGCGCGAGATCGTGACCTCCCGGAGAACGATCCGCCCGTCGCCGGCTACGGTGGCGACGTGCAGCCCGGTCTGATTGAAAATCAGCGCACTCGCCGGGACGTTGATTGCAATCTCGGGGTGGGGCAGATCGAACGTCACATTGGTGAAATCGCCGGTCATCAGCCGGCTGCGGGAATTGTCGACGACGAGCTGCATCCGTGTCGTGCCGGAAGCGACCTCGACGGACTGCGCGGACGCTTCGACCGTCGCCGGAAAGGTTTTGCCCGGATATTCGGGCACCGCGATCTGCGCTTTCGTGCCGATCGGAATGCTGGGCACGTAGTTTTGCGGCACATTCACGTAGACGCGGAGCTTGCTTGTTTCCGAAACCACAAACAGCGGCGGTCCGCCGCCGCCAGCGTTGATCAGCGCTCCGATGTCGGTCGTGCGCGTGGTGACCAGCCCGTCGAACGGCGCGACGATGCGTTTGTATTGTTCGAGCACGCGCAGGCGGTCGAGATTGGCTTGCGCTGCGCGGACCAGCCCTTGTTTGTTGGATGCGTCGGCGGCTCTCTGATCGAGATCCTGCTGCGATATTGCGTAGGAGTTGATCAACGACTGACCGCGCTTGAGCGTTGCGTCCGAAAGGACCGAATTAGCCTTGGCGCTGGCGAGATTGGCCTCGGCCTGCATGATCTGCTGATCGAGATCGGGCGCGTCGATCTCGGCGAGAAGCTGGCCGGTTTTAACGGGTGTACCGATATCGGCGTCCCACCTTTTTACGTAGCCGGTGACGCGCGCATACATCTGCGCCTGCGTGTAGGCTTCCAGGCGTCCCGGCAGGCTGAACGTCGTCGTTTTGCCGCGCATATCGGGCGGCGCGACGGCAACGACCGGCACCGCCTGGTTCTCGGTCCATTCTTGGAGCTTGGCGTCGGCAACCTTGCGCGTCGTGATGCCAACGACGACGATCACGACGGCGACGAGCAGCGCCGAAACGCCGGCGATATAGAGCCCGCGGCGCGACAGCGCAGGCGGAGCGGGATCGTCAGGCGGCATGCGGTTCTCCGATCGCGCGGGCGCCCACCGAGCCGCGGCGTTGATGGATGATGCTGAAGACCACCGGCACGAATATCAGAGTTGCGACGGTCGCGAAACAAAGACCGCCGACCACGGCGCGGCCGAGCGGCGCATTCTGTTCGCCGCCTTCGCCCAAGCCGAGCGCCATCGGCAGCATGCCGATGATCATGGCGAGGGCCGTCATCAACACCGGGCGCAGGCGGACAAAGCCGGCCTCGACGGCGGCGGCGGCTGCGTCGCCATGCTCCTCCAGCTTTTCCTTGGCGAAGCTGATGACAAGAACGCTGTTTGCGGTGGCCACGCCCATGCACATGATCGCGCCGGTGAGGGCGGGGACCGACAGCGTCGTCCCGGTGGCGAACAGTATCCACACGATGCCGGCGAGCGCGGCCGGCAGCGCCGTGATGATCACGAACGGATCGGCCCAGGATTGGAAGTTCACCACGATCAAGAGGTAGATGAGGACGACCGCCGCGGCCAAACCGAAGATCAGCCCGGAGAACGAGCTGTTCATGGTTTTGACCTGCCCCAGCATGGCCACCTGCGCGGTCTTTGGCGCGTCCTGCGCCGTCTCGTCCAAAATCTTCTGCACGTCGGCGGCCACGGCGCCGAGATCGCGGCCTTGAGTGGTGCCGTAGATCTGGATCACGGGCTGGATGTTGTAGTGCGAATAGACCGCGGGCACCGCCACGCGCGTGATGTCGGCGATGGCGCCGAGCGTCTGCGGCGGCGCTCCCGGTGCGGTGATCGGCAGGTTGCGCAACGCGTTCAATGAATCGACTTGATATTGCGGCGTCTGCATGACGATCGAGTAGTTGACGCCGTTTTCGGGATTGAGCCAGAACGTCGGCTGGACCTGGCTCGAGCCGGCGAGGTCCACAACCATGCTATTGGTGACGTCGCGCTCGGTGATGCCGACATATTGCGCCCGCGTGCGATCGACATCGACGTTGAAGCCCGGCTCGCTGAGCGACTGCTGGATGCGCGCGTCGACCAGACCCGGAACATGCCGCAGCCGCCGCAGTAAATCTTGCGCGTAGGCGAAATTCTGATCGAGATTGGGCCCGCGAATCTGCACCTCGATCGGCGCCGGCGCGCCGAAATTCAGAATCTGGCTGATGATGTCGGCCGGCAGGAATGAGAAGGTCATGCCGGGAAATCGGGCCGGCAATTCCTCGCGCAGGGTGCGCACGTATTGCGCGGTAGGCCGATGGCCTTCGCTCAACCCGATCTGGATTTCGCCGTCCTGCGAGCCGATGGTGCCGGTATTGTTGTAAGTCATGTTGATGCCGCTGACCGGAAAGCCGATGTTATCGACCAGCGTTTCCAGCTCGTCCGGCGGGATGGTCTGACGGACGACCTTCTCGATTTCCGCGAATTGGCGGGCGCTTTCCTCGACGCGCGTACCGATATGGGCGCGCACGTGCATCAGAATCCGGCCGCCGTCGACTGACGGAAAGAAGTCGCGGCCGAGATAGGGCGCCAGCGCAAACGAGCCGACCACGAAGCCGAGGAAGCAGGTCACGAAGACCGCGCGGTGACGCAAGGCCATCGTCAAAAGCTCGCGGTAGGCGAGGCGGGCGCGTTCGAAGCGCGCTTCGAATCCGCGCTGCAAGAGCACCAAAGGATTGCGCGAGCGCGGCCGCGTTTCGTCGGCACCGTGCATGTCCGCACGGGCTGCATGCTTGCGCAGCATGTATTTCGCCATCGTCGGCACCAGCGTGCGCGACAGGATGAACGACCAGACCATCGCCGACATGACCGCTTCCGCCAGCGGCACGAACAGGAAACGCGACACGCCGGTCAAAAAGAACATCGGCACGAATACGATGCAGATGCACAACAGCGAAACGAATGCCGGCGTCACGATCTGCTCGGCGCCGTCCATGATGGCGGTCTCGACTTCCTTGCCCTGTTCGAGATGCCAATTGATGTTCTCGATCGTCACCGTGGCCTCGTCGACGAGAATGCCCACGGCGAGCGCCAGGCCGCCCAAGGTCATGATGTTGAGGGTTTCGCCCAGCGCCCAGAGCGTCGCGATCGAGCCGAGCACCGAGAGTGGAATAGATGTCGCAATGATCAGCGTCGAACGGAAGCTTCCGAGAAAGAGCAAAATCATCAGGCTGGTCAGCGCCGCCGCAACGATGCCTTCGCGTACGACGCCGCCGATTGCGGCTTTGATGAAGATCGACTGATCTCCGATTGGCGTCAGCGCAAGGTTGCTTGGCAGGGTTCGTTTCATCTCCTGCACTTTTTGCTTGACGCCTTCGATGATCGAGAGCGTCGATACCGCGCCGTTCTTGAGGACAAACATCAGCACCGAGCGGTTGCCGTCAACATGCACGATATTGGTCTGCGGCGGACTCCCGTCGCGTACATGCGCGACGTCATGAACGTAGACCATCGCGCCATTGACGCTTTTGATCGGCAGGTCGCCAAGCGCCTTGATCACCGACGGGGCGTTGTTGAGATTGATGGCGTATTCAAAAGTGCCGATTTTCTCGGTGCCGACCGGGGTAATCAGGTTCTGGGAGGCAAACGCGTTGGCGACGTCCTGCCCGGACAGGCCGCGCGCCCGCATCGCCTCCGGATCGATATCGATCTGAACCTCGCGAAATTTGCCGCCGAATGGATATGGCATGGCCGCGCCCGGCACGGTGACGATCGGAACGCGCACGAAGTTGAGGCCGAGATCGAACAGCGTTTGTTCGGGCAGGCCTTTGCCCGACAGGGCGAGCTGTATGATCGGGACGGTCGAGGCGTTATAGTTCAAAATGAGCGGCGGCACCGCGCCGGGCGGCATGTTCTTCAGCAAGGTCTGCGAGATTGCGGTGACTTGCGCGTTCGCAGTGCGGATGTCGGCGCCTGGCTGGAAGAAGATTTTGACGATGCCGACACCGGTGTAGGCGTTGGCTTCGATGTGCTCGATGTCGTTGACCGTCGTGGTCAGCGCGCGCTCGAACTGGGTCACCATGCGGCCGGCCATCTCTTGTGGCGGCAAGCCGGTGTACTGCCAGATCGCCGCGATGACCGGAATCCGGATCTCGGGGAAGATATCGACCGGCGTGCGCCAGGCCGCCAGCGGGCCGACGATCAGGAGAAGCAGCGCGAGAACAATGAAGGTGTAAGGGCGCCGCAATGCGATGCGGACGAGGGCAGTCATTTGGCACCGGCTCCCCAGTTCGCGACCATGGCCGCCGCCATGGATCCAGCAAAAAATCACCCCCTAGCGGGAATTTCCTACTGTGCAGCGCAACATAGCGGCCTTGCCGGGCCAGACAACTCACAAATGCGTTCCGGCCGGGAAGGTTGCTTATCGTGGTGGTCGTATCGGGGTGTTGGAAACTCGCCGCCGGCACCGTCCTCGGGGCCGTGTCTCAGCTTGGCCTAAACGTTAATGCCAATCCTTGGAAGGAGCCAGATCGTGGCTGAGTAGAGCGCCATCGTCAACACACATGAGACGGCAAGGGCCACCCAAAATCCTACACCGTGCCTGAGCATCGCCGGGAACACGAGGAACATTGGGAGCGATGGCAGCACAAACCAAAACGTCGCTTCCGATTGAGTCGCGATCCTCTCTATGTCGGACGTGTCGCGCCAAAGCCAGACGATGGCGAGGATTGAAACGAGCGGGAGCGATGCAATCAGTCCGCCGATGCCGGGATTGCGCCGGGCCACCTCTGACACGACCATGACAATAACCCCGGATAGCGCAGCCTTGATAATAAGGTAAGTCATTCGAAACCTCGCGTTCGTGGACCAACCTATTGCTAAACCGATTGAGCCGAACTAGGTTTGACTCAAGGGGACCTAGCAGACTCCCCTTTAGACGGTCACCGTCCAAGCTCTGCGCAGCGCTCGCTTGTCGAGGAGGTTGCGCATGGACGGAAAGCTCCCCAAAGTCACCGGCCATCCACGGCAGACCAGGCACGAATTCGTGAGTAGTCCGCACTTCGCCGCGGCACTGCGGTCCGGTTCGCCAGATATCGACGTACGCGGGCAAGGGCGCGATCTCATGCATTCACGCACTGGCTCGCATCGCATGACCGACCAAAGTTTTTCCCAGTGACCATATCGCGCCAGGCACGCGCTCGCTGTCAGCGATAACCGAATCGAATGCGCTCAGGATGCTACGACAATCCGCATCGGAAATGACGAGAGCGGGTAAAAGCTTGATCGTGTGACTTGTATGACTAGCGACTTGGCTGAGAATTTTGTGTTCTTTAAAAAGAGGGATGGTGATGAGTTGACAGAACAGGCCTTCCCTGGAGGCTTCGAGCGCATGCCAGGATGTTTTCAGTTTTAGGGATCTCGGCGATCCGAATTCGATACCAATCATCAGCCCCCTGCCGCGCACCGCGTGTAGAAACTCGTAACGCGGGATCATTGCCGCAAGGGCCTGCAACAGATGCTCTCCGGTTCGCGCGGCATTCTCAATCAGCCCCTCCGACGTGAGCACATCAAGCGTCGCGATTCCCGCCGCCATTGCCAGGTCATTGCCGCCGAAGGTCGATCCGTGTGTCACTGCACGTTCCATGCGATCGAAGACTCTGTCGAATATTTTTCTTCGAGTCAGCACAACCCCGACCGGCACGTGCCCGCCCGACAACGTTTTGGCAAGAAGAACCATGTCCGGTTCGACGTTCCAGTGCTCGATCGCAAGAAACCGGCCGGTGCGTCCTAAGCCCGTCTGAACTTCGTCGGCGACAAACAAGGTTCCCTGCCGGCGGCAAAGATCGGCGGCGCTTCTGAGATAATCGTCGGCCGGCATGTTTACGCCCTTGCCCTGGATCGGCTCGACAACGAAGGCAGCTATTGTTCGCGAATGGAGCGCCTTCTCGAGCGCAACCAGATCGTTGAACGGGACGCGCACGCAGCCGGGCAGCAGGGGTTCGAAGCCCTTGCGGAATAAATCGTCGCCGTTGATTGATAACGCGCCGTAGGAGAGACCATGGAAGGCGTGCTCACAGTAGATGATCCCCGGCCGGCCAGTGGCTGCACGGGCAAATTTGATCGCCGCCTCGACCGCCTCCGATCCAGAATTTGCAAAAAATACTTTGTCGAGATACGGCGCGTGCGCCAACAGCCGTTCCGCAAGAATGCCGGCGAGTGTCGATACATCCATCTGAACGAGATTAGGAAGTTCGCCGTCGAGAACGCTTTTCAGCGCTTCGCGCAAAGCAGGATGATTGCGCCCGATGGCGAAGACTCCATAACCGCTCAACAGGTCGAGATAGCGAGTACCTTCTCTGTCATAGAGATATTGACCCTTGCCGCGACAAAAGCCGACGTCATACCCAATCGCCTTGAGGACCCGAACCATCTGCTCGTTGAGATGGCGGCTGTGCGTTGCGAAGCGCCCGCGTTCGTGTTGCGCAAACAAATTGGTAATATCGTAGGCCACGTGCGTCCCCCGTTAATCTTCGAACCCTTTCGCGTTCGGTCAGACCGCTTCCTGCCGAAGCCTTCTAAGACCAAAATCTGCGTCGGTCATCACCGTAACGTCAGTCGGCTTGGCTGGTCGATTCCCAAAGTTCAAAATAGTTGGAGAATTTCTTGAGTGTCTTGTCGTAGCGAGTTGGCTCGAGCCAGGGGAGCGCCATGCGAATGATCACGTTGATAATGGTAGACGTATGCCTGACATATAGATCAACGGGCTTCAGCCGATGTCGGAGATGGAGCTTTGGGTCATAGTTCAGCCCGCTGCTCTGAAACCATGTGTATCCATTTGCCATCCCCCAGCTAACCAAATCGCGAAAAACATAGTGGTAAAGGTGGAGCCGGAGAGCGATGCTGTAATCGAGGCCCAGATACTCCGCAAACATGGTGTCCCCGTGCACCATGCATTCACCAAAAGCCACGACCTTGCCTTCGCGCCGCCAGACGAAAAACCGCACTCTGTCGGGCATCATTTTCCCAAGCCGACAAAAATACTCCTTTGTCAGCTTTTCAAAATGCAGCTTTGAACGTTCATAAACATGGAGATAGAGCGGGTATATCTCATCGAGAATCGACGTAACGTCGCTGGTTACGGTCAGTTCAATCGGTAAGTCGTGCTCGGTCGCCCTGAACTTCCTGCGGAGCTTGGACCTTGTTGCGCTGTTGAGCGCTGCTTGCATGTATTCGTCGAAGCTTGCATAGGCGATGTTGAGCCGAGTCAGCGGCATGCTCGGTATTCTGACGAAGCCACCACGGACGAAACATGACAGCACTTCGCGGTAACTGCAGGGAAATTCCTTGAGAACAATAAGCCGTGCTCCGAGCGCACGCGCATGTTTGACGATTACTCCGGCCAAGAGCCCGGCATTGGCAGCGCGCGTCGCAGCATTTCCATCGTCGAGGTGGGCTTCACCAGCAACACATCCAACCATCACTGTCTTCATATACATGAACCGGGGCCATTGATGCCGGACAACGTCAATCAAACGTCCGACATGCGCGCGAGCCCCCGCCAGAATGTCCTGGTCGAGAATGAAAAATGGCTGGATGGCCCGAATCTCCCCCCGTGAGTCCCGGAGGACGAAATAAAAATATTTGAATTCAGGGTGGATGGTATCCTCTACAATTTCGTAATAGCGACTATCCTTATGCTGTGATGAAAAAGCACGTTGCCAATGCCGGCAATCGTGCAGCTGATGGCGCGAAATTACATCCACGCTAGCCATTGCGGCCGTTCACCATTCGGTCGAAGGGGCAGCCGCGATCATCGATCCCGGCGTGGGTCCGCGGCGCACGCAACGTTCACTCTCCCGTTCGGCTCTCCGTCGTCGAAACTCCGATCGTTTCCCCAATCGCTGTGAGCAAGTCAACGGTTGCGAGCAGCACTGTCAAACCCGCAATAAACAATCACGTCAAAATGCTCAAATTACTAATTAGTTAGTTTCTGACTGAAAAGTCAGTTTTTCGATTTCTAATTCCCGAATGGAATGGCGTTGAGTGATCCAGCAAAACAGTGCGGCAATGATGTGTCGATCTAAGCAAATTCCTGAGTAAAGTGTCAGCTTTGTTCGTTAGTCGATTTTGTCACGTGGATCGCGCACTGCGTTTCTGTTCATGACGCAAATCCGGTCGCGACAGCACGAACGCTACTATCGAGGACCAAATAACAGCGGGAATAGATGTCGGCGGCGGCCTCTTGCGCTTTTCATCCGATCGACCTACGTTTGCTTTTTAGGGGAAACGCAGGCTCCCCTCCAGACGGTTGCCGTCCAAGCGCTGCGCAGCACTCGCTTTGTCGAGGAGATTGCGCATGGACGGAAAGCTCCCAAAAGTTTTGCCACTCGCTCTATCGATCGCGATGACGCTGACGCCGGCCGCGGCGTTTGCGGGCGGTGAAAATTTCGACGCGACGAAGCCCGGCACCCTTCCTGAGGATTGGACATGCGGCGTCACCGGAAAAGGCTCGCCAGTCTGGGAAGTCGAAACGGACATGTCGGCGCCGAGCAAGCCGAATGTCTTGAAGCAGTCCGGGAGCGGCAGCTTTCCTTGGTGCGTGAAGCAATCGGTGCGGATCACGGACGGCTTTGTTGAAGTCAAGTTCAAGCCGTTGTCCGGCCGGGAGGATCAGGCTGGCGGTCTCCTGTGGCGCTTCAAAGACGGCGATAACTACTACGTCGCTCGCGCCAACGCCCTTGAAAACAATGTGTCGCTGTATCACGCGGAGAAAGGGCGACGCATCACGATCAAATACGTCGACGCTCCGGTTGCCGCCAATCAGTGGCATACATTGCGCGTCGAGTTTTCGGGCAAAGCCATCAAGGTTATCTTTGACGGCAAACAATATATCGGACTCGAAAATGATCGGATTGCGGGTGAAGGCGCTGTAGGCGTTTGGACGAAGGCGGACAGCGTCACCGCGTTCGACGATTTCTCGTATGGGGGACAATGAGAGAGCCACGCCGATCCGCATTGTGAAGGGATGCTCTCATGCCGAAATGGCTTGTGCTTGCACTAGCGGCCTTGGTCGTCGTCGCGTTCACTTTGTGGCGTTTTCTTTCCGGACCACAGACTCCAACCGTTGTCGTCTATGTGAGTCACGACCAAGTCTTCTCTGAGCCGATCCTCAAGGATTTCGAGAAGGAAACTGACATCAAGGTCCGCGCGATCTACGACACCGAAGAGACCAAGAGCACGGGCGCCATGAACCGGCTCATCGCCGAGAAGAACAATCCGCAGGCGGATGTCTATTGGGCAAATGAGCCGATCAGGGCGGAAGTCTTGCGACAACAGCGTATCGCCGCGCCCTACATCTCTCCAAATGCTGAAGGGATTCCTGCAAGCTTCAAGGATACCAGTGGCTATTGGACGGGTTTTGCAACGCGCGCGCGCGTTCTTGTCGTCAACAAGAACGCAGGCGCAAAGCCCGACTCGGTGCGCGCGTACACAGACCCCCGATGGCGCGGCAGGACGGTCATCGCAAACCCCCTCTTCGGCACGACGACGACAGAGATCGCTGCGCTCTTCGTTCTTTGGGGGAATGAGCGTGCGCAGGCCTTCATGGAGGCCGTCAAAGCCAATGGCATCAAGCTGTCACCCAGCAACGGCGACAGCGCGGATTTGGTTGCTGGTGGCGAGTTTGCCTTTAGCTTGGTTGACAGCGATGATGCCGTGAGCCGAATGCGCCAGCATCTGCCAATCGAGCTTGTTTATCCGGATCAAGGCGCAGACGGGTTGGGCTGCTTCCTCGTGCCCAATGCCGCGGTGCTGATCGACGGCGCGCCGCACCCCGATCTCGGCAAAAAGCTCATCGATTATCTCCTCTCCAGGGAAACAGAAGCCAAACTTGCGCGCTCCGATGCCGCGCAAATCCCACTTCATTCGGGCGTCGAAGGCCCGCCGGAGCTCCGGTCCATCGATAGGGTAAAGGCGATGCAAGTGAATTACACCGCGATTGGTGCCAAGCTTCAGGCGATCCAGCCTTTCTTGAAGCGCTGGGTTGAGTCCGGGTCGTGACGGAACGCCTGACCCTTATCCTAGCGACGCTGATCCTTGCGGCGATCGGGCTCCTACCGGTCGCCGCGATGCTGAGAGAGACGCTCACCGCCGACGGCGGTTTCAGCCTCAATGCCTATCGCGCTCTGCTGACCTCGGACGGCCAGTTCGCCCTGCTGATGGGGCACAGCCTGCAGCTCTCCTTCCTGACCGCGAGCGTTTCAACGCTCGTCGGCGTTCCCCTTGGCGTCTTGCTCGGTAAGACTGACCTTCCCTTGCGCGGCGCCTTGACGCTTCTGTTTGCCGCGCCGCTCCTCATCCCCTCCTATGTTTTGGCTGTTGCGTGGTTTTCCATCCTCGGGCGAACGGGGCTTCTCGGCAGAGTATTGCCGGATGCATGGTCGCAAGAAATCTCCTCGGCATTCTTCGGGCTCTTCGGCTGCACTTTCGTGCTTGCATCCGCCTTTATGCCGATCGCCATGCTTTTGACGATCGCCTCCTTCGAACCGTGAACCCGCGACTCGAGAATGCGGGAAGGCTCGTCAGCGGGTGGCCAAGCATCTTGCATCGAATAACGCTGCCACTCATCGCTCCGGCAATTGCCTTTGCCGCTGTGCTCATATTTCTGCTGTCGCTCGGCGAGATCGGCGTTCCGATGTATCTGCGTTTTCCAGTCTATCCCGTCGAGACGTTGACGCAGTTCGCCGCTTTTTACGATTTTCGCGCGGCGACCGTTGCTGCGGCTCCTGTGCTTCTCGTGACGCTCATCATTTTGGGATTGCAAACCGGCCTCCAAAAGCGGGTTTTGGAGCTTGGCCGGCGAACTCCGAGCGGAGAGGTAGTCAAAATTGCGTTGGGTTCTTGGCGGTTGCCGCTTTTCGCCCTTGTGCTGCTATTCGCCGTGGTCGTGGTTGCATCGCCACTCGGCGCTCTTGTTCTTCAATCGTCTTCGCTCGAGACCTACAAAGTGGCGCTCTCGCGCGCGGGAGATAGCATCCTGCGAAGCCTCACCTTCGCCGCGACAAGCGCGCCCTTGCTAGCTGTACTCGGCTTTTTCTGGGGCTATATCGCGGAGCGCCGAACGCTTCCTGTTTGGTGGGCAAATGAGTGGCTCGCGCTTCTCCTTCTGGCACTGCCCGGATCGGTCATTGGCATTGGTCTCATCAGCCTTTGGAACACCAAGGCGACGGGCTTCATCTATGCGAGCCCTGCCATCCTCATTCTTGGCTATGTCGCCCAATATGCAATTCTCCCGATGCGGGTCGTGTCGGCTTCCCTTGGCGCCGTCCCGCGATCGTTGGAGGAAGCGGCATGGCTGAGCGGTGCGGGATGGCTCATGACATTGAGGTATATCGTGGCTCCGCTCGCGGGCCGCGGCCTTCTTGCCGCTTGGCTGATCAGCTACGTGTTCTCATTGCGCGATGTCGCGATTAGTATCGTAGTCTATCCTCCAGGCTCCGACACGCTCCCCGTTCGCATCCTCACGCTCATGGCCAACGGCGCGCCCAGCCTCATCGCGGCGCTCTGCATCATTCTTATCGCGATCACAGTCTTGCCGTTGGGCGCGGCCGGGCTGTGGCTCAAGCTCGGCGCGAAGCGCCCATGAGCGCAATAGAATTCCGCTCCGTCACCAAAACCTATCGCCGCCGGCGCGTTATCGACGCCCTCTCGCTCATGATGGAACCGGGAGACCGCATCGTGCTTTTCGGGCCGTCAGGCTGCGGCAAATCGACAATGCTGCTTCTCATTGCCGGACTGGTGACCCCGGATTCCGGCGAAATTCGTATTGACGGAAAAGTCGTTTCGACGGCTCGAAGAATTCTCGTCGCGCCGCAGTCGCGCGGCATTGGGATGGTGTTTCAAGATCTTGCGCTGTGGCCGCACATGAGTGTTGCGGAAAACATTGCGTTTGGACTTCGCGCTCAGCGAATCCCGGTCGAAGAGCGCAAGCGGCGCGTCAGCGACATCGCAAGCCTCGTCGGGCTAGGCGACTATTTGAACGTCAGGCCAGGCGAGCTATCCGGCGGCGAGCAACAGCGCGTCGCGCTCGCTCGCGCTCTCGCTTTGGAGCCTCGCATCCTCTTGATGGACGAGCCGCTTTCAAGTCTCGACGAGGCGCTCAGCCGCCGACTGCGCGGAGAAATCCTGCGCTTGCATGCCGAACTCTGCTTCACGCTCGTCTATGCCACGCATAGCCATGAGGAGGCACAGGAAATCGGCACGCGTACAATCGAGCTTGGTCAAGGCGGCGCGCCATAGCAGCCGAATTACATTGCCTCGAACGCGCAAAAGCGGGAACGAATGAAATGGCGTATTGGGGAACCGGGGACAATTGCCACGGCCGCTCTTGCAGCGGCTCTAGTTGGTAGGGATTGCCCCAGACCCTCGGTTGGCCGCCCCCCTTGCTAAATGGATCGAGCCGATCTAAGTTTGATCATTGGGGACTTGCAGACTCCCCGTCAGACGGTCACCGTCCAAGCTCTGCGCAGCACTCGATTCGTCGAGGAGATTGCGCATGGACGGACAGTTCCCCAAAATTTCCCCAGATGATCTTTACGCGCCGCTTGGCACAGGGCGGGTACCGGTCGAGGTTTGCCGTCGAGACACTTTCAACTCTGACAGCCGATTGATTGTTAGCGCCGACAATCAGGAAGATAAGCAAAAGGGCTGTGGGGCGGCAAATGTTGCGCGCCACGACCCGGTCTTCCGATTCAAGGTGCGGATGATCGTTAGCGGCATGTTGTGCCGACCCTATCGCGCTGTTTCGCGTGGGGCGCTCGCGGGAACGCAGTCCGAGAGCTGCACAAATCGGTGAGGTGCACTCATCGTTTCACGAGCCCAAACAGGAGCGTGGTATGCGTGTCTCTTCTGCATTGCTGTTCAGCGGCGCCGTCCTGGCGTCAACAGCGGCCGCCTGCGCCCAGGACATCGACTGGCAACAGGTCGACGCGGAGTTCGGCAGAAAAGCCGCAGTGTCCGTCGATGTTCATCGATATGGCTTTCCGCGTACCGACCTTACCGTGACGCTCGATGGCGTCACCATCAAGCCGGCATTGGCGCTTGGCGGCTGGGTCGCGTTCAAACCAATGCATGGCGAGGTCATGTTGATGGGCGATGTCGTGTTGCTGGAGACCGAGATCAATCCAGTCATGGCAAAGCTGATCGAGAACGGCATTGAGATTACGGCGCTACACAACCACCTGCTTCGTGCCAAACCGGCGCCCTTCTACATGCACGTTGGCGGACGCGGCGATCCGGTCAAGCTGGCGAACGCCATTCGCGCGGCACTCGCGGAAAGCAACACGCCGTTGGAGGTGCTGCCGACAACCGGTCCCGCGCCGGCGATTGATCTCGACATAGGGCAACTTGACCAAATCGTCGGGGTCAAGGGTCAACGTAACGGTGGGGTGTACCAATTCGCCGTGCCGCGCCGCGATCCGATTGTGGAAGACGGAATGGCTATCACGCCCGCTGGTCCGATGGGAGTGGCGACCGCGATCAACTTCCAGCCGACGGGCGGCGGCAAGGCGGCTGTTACTGGAGACTTTGTGCTGACGGGAGATGAGGTAAATCCGGTAATAAAAACGCTGCGCGAAAACGGAATCGAGGTGACGGCAGTACACAGCCACATGCTCCGCGAGCAACCGCGGCTCTTCTTCATGCATTTCTGGGCCAACGATGACGCGGTCAAATTGGCCAACGGTTTGCGCGCCGCTCTCGAAAAGACCGCGATTGCGAAAGATTAGCCACGCCACCAGCGACGGTTAGAATGTCCCGCAAGAGCTATCTCATCGCGATCGCCGTCGTTTTCGCCATGATCGTCTTGGCTGGCGCGCTTTACCAATGGCTCGTACCTGGCCTGTCGAGTGCCCGGACCGAGCCTAAGCAAGTCGAAACCGCCATCGCAACGTGGCTCTTGCACCAGAGCGTTCCCGAACAGGCGAAAGCGCGCGCCAATCCTCTCGGGTCCGAGCCCGCCGAAATTGCCGCGGGTCGCGACCTGTTCAGGCAGAAATGCGAGGTTTGCCACGCCTATGACGGCGGCGGAAAAACGGAAATCGGCTCGGGTGAATACCCGCGCCCACCCGCGCTGCGTTCGATCGACGTGACGTCGATGTCGGATGGCGAGATTTTTTATCATATCCGCAACGGCATTAGAAACACCGGCATGCCGGCTTGGCAAATGCCGGACCGGCAAATTTGGCAGCTTGTCGCTTATATCCGCCAGTTGCCGGCGGTGGCTCCGATGACCCCGCAGCCAGTGACGGCCGACCAGACTGCGGCGGCTTCCGCGCACTATGTCGGCTCGGCCGCGTGCGAGAAATGCCACGAGGAGATTTATGCGCGCTGGAGCAAATCGAGAATGGCGAACGTGGTGCGCGATCCGCGCCAACACCCCGACGCGATCATCCCCGATCTTTCCAAACCGGACCCGCTAGTCAGCTTTTCAAAAGACGATATCGCGTTCGTGTACGGCAGCCGTTGGAAGCAGCGTTATTTCACCAAGATCGGCGACGACTATTTTCCGCAGCCCGCCCAGTGGGACGTCACGCACCAAAAGTGGCGGCGGTATTTTGTGCCCAATAGCGCCGACTGGTGGGCTCCTCTTTATCCTGCCGACAATTTCAAGCGGCCGACCGGTCCGCTCTGCGACGGCTGCCATTCGGTGAACTATGATATTGCGAAAAAGTCCGTGACCGAATGGAATGTCGGCTGCGAAAAGTGTCACGGGCCCGGCAGCGAGCATGTGCAGCGACCAGTGCGCACGACCATCCTCAACCCCGCCCGCTTCGATTACGTTCAGGCCAGCGATACCTGTATCCAGTGCCATTCACAGGGTCGCCCACTGACGAACCCGATCGAAGGAAGATACTACGACTGGCCGGTGGGCTTTCACGTTGGATTGAACCTCGCAGATTTTTGGAAGCTCGAGGAGCACCAGCTGGGCGAAACCAGCTTCACTCACTTCGCGGATGGCACCGCCCACAAGAACCGGATGCAAGGCAATGATTTCGTCACCAGCCTTATGTACGCGCGCGGCGTCACATGCTTTAGTTGCCACGATCCGCATGGTACGGACAGTCCAGCGATGGTGCGAGTGTCCGGCAACGCGTTGTGCCTGACTTGCCATGGCCCCAATTCGCAAAATGGGCCGCATGCTGCCAGCGTCGAGCAACATACGCACCACGCAGTCGGCAGCCGGGGCAGCGCGTGCGTTGCCTGCCATATGCCGAAGATCGCCGAGACCCTCGGCGACGTGAAGGTCCGCAGTCACACCTTCCATTTCGTGTGGCCGCCGCAGACGGAGACGTTGAAGATTCCGAATGCTTGCAATCTTTGCCACACCGATACGACGGCCGCTTGGGCCACGGCCGCACTGAGGAGTTGGAGCGACCGCTCGTCCTGGCGCTCGCAATAGTGCAACGTTTCCTCCCGCTGTCGGGAGGCGCCGAATCGATACCGGCGCTTTGGGGGCGCAGAGGTGGCTAGATACGGAAACGGGCCGCAAGTCCGGCTGTTTCGCGAATCCAGGTTCAAACGGATCGCGACCGCGACGATCGTTGGCCTTTGCGCCGCCGGGTGGGCCGCTCCTGCCGCAGCTTATCGTCCTTTCGACGGAACGGATGCCGCCGTCGCCGCCCCGAATGAAGTTGAAATAGAGTTTCAGCCGGCAGGGCTGGTGCATGCGGGCTCTACGACCGCACTGGCCGGACCGTACGCGGTCATCAACTACGGTTTTGCGGAAAGATGGGAACTCGTACTGCAAGGCGCAGCGCAGGCGTTCCCCGAGGATGCCGGTCCGAGCAGCGTGCCTAATGCGGCATTCCTGAAATATGTGGTCCAGCCCGGCGTTCTGCAGGACAAGCCCGGCCCGAGCGTCGCCATCGAATTTGGGCCGTTGCTGCCGGACGCTGAGGTACGTGGCCTGGGATTCAGCTTTGCGGGCATCGTGTCGCAACGTTGGGATTGGGGAACCGTTCACCTGAATGTTGAAACCAATCTCACGCCTGACCAGCACGGCGAACTGTTTCTCAACGCAATCATTGAAGGACCGAACCAATGGAAGGTTCGGCCGGTTTTGGAAATCTACTCCGATAGTGTGGTCGACCAAACACAGACTTTTTCCGCTTTGATCGGAGCCATCTGGCAGGTGCGCGACAATCTCGCCTTCGATGCGGGATTACGATACGCGCTGGTAAATGGCCGGCCCGTGAATGAACTGCGCGCCGGAGTGACGTTCGGGTTTCCGCTCAATCTCGGCCGGCCGAACAGCGCTGAATCATCGAGCGCAATACCGATCGGCCGCCGCTGACAGGTTGCACGTGGATTCGCACAACTGCGTCTTCAATTCATGCCCTTTGCGTGGCTCGCCGATGTCGCGACATCGATGGCTGAGCTTGAGGCATGCAGAGGACGCGCCTTAAGGGCAAAGATTTGGCCTCAGCAAAGTATCATTCATTGCTTTTTGACACTGCACAGCCGTTTCGGTTCCCGCGCATGTCACTTAATCCGTTTCGGCTGTCGTTGCGAGCACGCTGTCCGCAGCCGCCGCGCGCCGCCGCGTCAGCTCCTTTTGTAGCCCCAGCGCTTCTTCTTCCATTCCTATCCAGCGCAATTTGCGAATGAGCCTAACCAGCTCGTCCGACGCTTTGTGCACTGGCGAGGTATTAGGAGTTTGTTGTTCAAGGGGCATTTCCATGGTCGTTCTCCCATATGTTTGTTCTTGATTGCGCCATGGGCCTGACCACGGCGACACTCTTCTTGCGCCGACCGGCCGGCGCTCAGCGATATTATTCATGTTCGGAGAGCGAGCGCACGACCCAGCACGGCCGTGCACCGAAATGGCGCGAAGGGAAATGATTTTGGAGATTCGGCTGATCGGGGGTGAACGGTTTGTGTTTGATGGTGATGTCAAGAAATTAAGCGTGAAATAGCTGAAGTGGGACGACCCGCAGGTCCCCATTTGAGAAATTGTCCACAGGTGCCGCGAAACGCAGATAGTTTGAGACCCCAAAAAGGTGCGGCCGGCTCCTGAAGGAGAGCCGGCCGCACTTTGATCAATCAATGAGTTGCACTCGTTGTTAGATCGGGTCCACGGATTTTCCACGGGTCGCGGCCAGGGAAGGAAGTCCTTCGACTCGTTTCCATTCGTCGCGCGCGACTGCGTGAGCGTAGCGGCTGGCGCTGCGGAGATCGCGCCAGTTTCCGGTGGCGACCAAGCCCTGTAAGTCGGCACCACCGTAACGCCGCATCCAGCTTGCCCACGTGTGACGAAACGTATGGAAATTCACCCACGAGAGGCGATATGGCGGCAGGCGTCGGCGCTGTCCCTTCTTCGCTCGGGCCGGTGCCTGCAGACCGCACGCGGCGAGCTTAGCCCGCACGAGCAATTCCTTGAGCCATCCCGCCTTGGCGGAAGCGAAATACGCGTCCGTCGCGCTTCCTGTGGCTCTTAAGGGCGCCGCAAAGATCGTCCCGCAGCAGCAGCTCGCGCGGGTCACTGTTTTTCGAACGACGAATGCGAGCGCTGCGCTCTTCCAAGCTGACACTATCCCAGGTCAGCGCCAGCGCCTCGCCGAGGCGCACGCCAGTGTAGAGCAGGAATTTGAGTAAGAGCGCTAGTTCAGAGTCGATGGCCTCAGCCGCCTTGATAATGGCGAATGCGTCAGGCGGGGTGAGGTAGTCAGTAACGATGCGACCCTTGGCGCCCTTTGGACGCTTCAGCTTTATGTCGATGCCGGCGTGGTGCAGAATGGCCGCGACCGGTGTGTAGACGCAGGTATTGCGCGTTGCCGGCTTGGCTGTCGGGTGCAACGCGACCGCGGCAGCGTCGGTAGCCGCTTGATTGATTTCGGTTAGCGGCGTCTCTCCGAAGTGTCGGATGAGGCGGGCGACGTAACGCGGCCTGCGTCCCGCCTCCAGGTAGGCGACCGCGGCGGTGAGGAAGGTGGGGGCGCTTCGAATGATTTCCGGTTCGCGCGGCGGGTATTCGCCGCGTTCGATTTTTCCTTTGAGGTCATTGAGGATGGCGCGAGCGACGGATCGTTTGTGAGTTCCGCTGCTCTTGTCCACGTGGACGCGGAGGTACGCTCCTCTGATGCGCCAATTGGGGCTTTTTCCCTTTCGGGGCGGGACGAGTTTAAGGGGCATCGTAGAACCTCACTGAGACGCACGATGTCCTCAGCCGTGTAGAGTTCTACGTCGGCCGACTCTGACGTAAAAGGGCAAATCTCGCGTCATTTCACGAAAGGTGCGCGGTTTCGTGCGGAAGATGGCAGCCGCTTCGTCTTCTGTAAAAAATGCAACGGGACAGATTGGCGGCGAAGACTGAATTTGTTTGGGTGGTGCCTTGGCTGCCTTTGTAGGTTGCGGTCTCTCGGTGTCACGAGCGTCGAGTTGTTCCGCCACCTGTGCAGACACCTTGGTTCGCTGTTTCGCGGCCTCAGCTTCTTCCGCTGTATACGCGTCTCGGAAGGTGGGATCATTTGGGTCGGGAAGGCGCGCGCGCGTAATTCTGTGATAACGGTGGGTGACGATGCGGCCGTCGCATAGCCGCCGTTTGATAGTGTGCAGATTAGGGATGTGAGGCTGTCGTTCCGGGTGACCCATAGACTAATGGCTGCGCTCGTGAAGCGCTCCTCCTAATGTGAGCTAAGGATCGCCGCCGCCGTCGGCTTCAGCAAGCGCACTTAATTCCACGAACTGTCCGTTCTGAATGCGGAAGGCAACAAGCGAACAAGTAATTCGCTCTCGAAGAAAGTGAACAACGGGGCTGCTCGGCAAACAAAAACGGTATTCAAAGCCTTCCGGCTCTCTCGGCCATGCCGTTTAAATCAGGGCACCAGTAGCCCGTATAGGATTTGCAGGGATCGGCGCGGCCATCACGCTGCTCCGCAAGCGAGTTGGGAAGCAGTCTCTTTTGCATCTAAGCCACGGTCCACATCAGGCGGTTTACGCTCGGCTTTCAACCGACGCTCACATTCTTGATAGGCCGCCATGAACTCGGGGCTACCTGGTTGGCCAGGCAGCTTTGTGCGAGTTGGCCGATGGTAATGGTGATAGTTGCAGCGGCCGTCAGAAAGTGGCCTTCGCACCCGCTGCACGTTGCGAATGCGAGCGTAAGGCGCGCGCCTGTTGCTGAACATCGCTGTCTCCTGCAAACCAAGCGCCAAGCCGGCCATCAAGAGACGTGGCCTAAGAGGTCAGCTGGGTAGGTTTCGCTCAGAAGACAGACGCCGACGCACCATGGAGATGACCGGCAGGGATTAGTTCCGGGATTTCGGTTTACAAGTCAAGTCGCCTCTGAAATCCCCTCTAAATGTCGGCTCGGCTTGACAGGCTCGCACTACAATATATAATGATTTCAGGTACTTAGCAGCTGATGGATGCGGCCTGTTTCCTGCCTGGGCGCGAGCTACCGAATGATCGGGGGTTCGCAAACCAAGCGGGAGGATAGCCATGACGAAAGTGTATCAGGCGGATAGCAATGTGACGCAGGAAATCTCGCGTCTCGCGGAGCTGGCGCGCGGTATGTTTTCAATGTTGGAGGGCTTCACGCGCCAACATGGGCCGCAGGTCCTGTTGGTTCGGCCGTTGCAGGTGGAGGCAGCGACCGACCTGGCCTGCATCATAAGTGATTGCAGGACCATTTCGGAGGGCTTGCGCGACCTGCGGAGCAAGCTGCCTTCCGCTCCGGAGAGCGAACCTTAGCAGCCCCGCTATTACTGCGGGGTTTTCTTTTTGCCAGCATTTTGGATTTGAGGATGGTGACATGGCGAATATACAGGACCCAAAAGTCGCCGGCTTAATAGGCTCCGCGTATCACGCCTTGCGTGACGCCCTGGTGCCTTTCGTAGAAGCGCAGCTCCGAAAGAAAGACAACGACAACTGGGTCGAGTTTCATCAGGCACGGCGTGAAGACGGCGGCGCTGACAGGCTGTCGGAAAAGGACGGCAAAATAGCATGGGACGCGTACGGCGTCCTTCGCTCACTCGATATCGATTATGGCTACGTCTTCCGCAGAGCTTTTCAAGACAGGGAATGCGACTCAAAGTATATACAAAGCGTTATTGTTCAGTTGGTGAGCCTCAGAAATTCTCTTATTGGCCACCCCGCAGGATTGATCGAGGAGGCACAAGCTTTCTTATTTCTTAGTCAGTGCCACGAGTTGTTTGTGGCGATCAAACAGCACGAATATGCCCGCCATCTGGAGGAACTGCTGGACCAATTTCGTAACGTTCTGGCAAGCCGAGTTGATTACGACGACGAGCCTGAATTAGCATTCACCGATGATGATTTTCGGATCGCAGACAAGTACACAACCGACGAAGTTCCTGAGAACCAACGTGACCTGATAATAAAGCGACTTTCTGAAAGTCTGCCTGAGCGAGGCTGGCGACTCGATGCGATGGAAAGAGGCCCGCGAGCTTGGGGCTGCACGAGTTCCGGCGTTCAATTCGACGCTTCTGTGCGACGCGCCAAAAATTGCATTGCATATTTTAGATGAACGTTGGTTCGCGTATGAACATTGCGCTGAAAATCTGCGAACATACGTCCTCGCTCAAACAAAGAGAGGTATTGGTGATTTTCATAACGATTCAAAAGTAAGGATCGCCAGCGATTTTTTCGAGCCTGACTTAAGTTCGGTCGATATCCAAGAAACTGATTATCTCAGCTCCGCTATGACCGACCAGCTTCGTTGGACACGCGTGCGAAGCAAAAGAATTTCGGCAGACGGCCAGCCGATTGAAGTGCTCTGGGACGGCGTTCCCGAATTTATAAACCAGGATCGAGAGGTGGGAACGGTCAAGTTGAAGGGTTTCAAAGAATCTATGATTTCCAATCAAGCGGCAGGATCGACTTTTGCTTTCAGCAACGATGGTCATTTGATGATCGTGGCGCAGAATGACAAGAACCGCGAAAGTATCAATATGCTAGCTCCTAGCGGTTCTGGCTCGTTTGACTGGTCGGACGTTTCCCGGAGCGGGGCCGTGCATTTGCTGCAACTCGTGGAGTTCGCTGCTGAGCGAGAGTTGCGAGAAGAGTGCGCTCTGGACGGCGCTGGAGAATACAAATCGATTGCTACTATGATCAAGGTATTCGGATTTGCACGAATGTTGCACCGTGCGGGAAAACCTGAGTTCTTCTGCCTAGGCTGAATTAACGCACCTGTTCGGGAAATAATTAAGAGGCGACCCGAACGCTACGTACAGCGGGTCCTGACCAGTTCAAACGTTCAAGCTGCGGATTGGAAGATGAATCGGCCAAGTGAGGAGATTTGGAGGATCTGTTTGGAGACACTCGATAAGTCTTTTGTCGATAAGTTCGGAAGGGGAATACCTCTGTCCTATCCACTGGAACATGGTCTGAAGCTTTTGATTGAGAGTTGCGAAGAAGAAGGTGCGGCACAAGTCATTGACCAATTTATACGAGATGAGTTTCGCTGAATGCATCTATGAGCAAGGCGGAGCCTTAGTTCCGGGGCGTAGGCATTGCTGCCGAGCCTGAAAGTTCAAAGAATTGTTATTTGTCGCGGCCTTTGAGGGCCCGCACGTTGGTTTTGCCGGCCGGCGCATCTTGCATTTTCTCATTCTGCGCCTTCGGCGGGCGCAAGACGATCTTGCCGTTTATGGGAAGCGCCTGCAGGAAGCCTTCGCCGTCTTGATGCATGGGGAGGGGAGCCGGCGATAAGCATACACGGTTTACAGTCAAGCGCACCGTTGACTGTAAACGTTGGGTGTAGCGCAGCGGCTTGACTGTAAACCGATTCACTTTATTGCGCGCAGACGGAATTATTTATCTGTTGGAGAAATCCATGCGCAACATAGTCATGACAATCATCTTCACCGGCTTAGCGCTTTGCGGGGCTATCCATTCCGCTCGCGCGGAGCTGAAAGTCCAACCGAGAATCGAGGTCGCTTGCCGCCCCGGAGCGCCGGTCACGCAGACCCTGCTTAGATGGAAGAGCGTTTGTACAAATAACGATTGCTTCGTGTGGCGCCTCACCTGCTCGAACGGGAAAAGCTACGACATGCAATCGAAAATCCACCCGGCGACTACTGAGCTACAGAACGTTTTCTACGAATGGGCCCCCTGGTCGTTTGTGCTGTATTTGCTGCCGTTCCTTATATACGCCGGTCTCGCGATCGTGGGCTCGGAAGCTGCGGTGCCATTGGCGGCGTTGAACGTCTTACTCGTCGGCTATGCATTATGTGCAGCCTGGTCGTTGTATTCCAGCATTACCGGCAATCCGTGGGGCCGCTGGACCGAAGAAGAGCGCCTGTTTCTCCTCAATCCATATGTGTACGGCGCCATCCTCATTGCTTTCGTATTGATTAACTTGTCAGCGGTGCGGCGTGGACTGGAAGCTTTCTTCTATCGCCATGCTCCAGGTTCCGGATTTGCTCCGGTGATGGTGCCGGCCCATCCCATGCACGCCGCGGAAATGTCCGTGGCCCTCATGCCCAACGTCTATGAGTTTGTCGACCCGGCGGAGACCGCCTCCTACTATCGTCGCCAAACCGAACACCTCCGGGCGGTCAGGGACAAATTGGACGCGCAAACGGCCCTGGCCGAATCGGTCATCCGCAATCGGCGGGCACGAAACCGTTTCCAACAGCACGACTGAATGGAGAGTGCCATGGGAATCAAACCCACCATTGAAATAATGCCGCAGCGTTCGCCTACCGTTCCCTCGCGTGGACGCGGCGTGGCGGTACCTACGCCGCCGCAGATGGTAACTGTGCCGGCGCCGATCGCGACCCCGGTCACCGTCTGGGGCGCGAAGCGCCACACTCGTTATTATGAGGCGCTTACCGGCATGACCAACGCGCACAGCGGCTATCTGCGAGCGCGCGCTGAGCTGGCAAAATCCTTCGTCGCCGCGGCACGGGCGGCAAATGAGGTGGCCGAACTGCCGGAGATCTGTGAGAACGATAGCGAGGTACGTCGCCTTAAGCGCGAGCGCGATTACCTTGATGCCCGCCGGGAAGTAGAGGAGGCCCGCTTTGGACTGCTCTCCACCCAAGTCGAAGTCGATAAATTACGTCGGCCGCTCATTAAAAAGGCCGCGGCGAGTAACGGAGCTGCCATCGAAGCGCTCATGAGAGCCAAGGTCGATAGGGAAGCGCTCGGCGAGGACACCTCCGAGTTGGACCAAACCCTGGCGCTGCTGCAGCGCACGTAGCATGACCCTCAAAAAGGGGCTGCCGGACGTTAGAGGCGCGCTTACTGCACGCTTTCCGTTTTCCGCGCCGCCGCCCGCGCGCAGCTACGAAGTTGGCTCCGTGGCGCTCGGTCGGGCTGATGGCATGCCGGTGGCGTTGCCTCGCCGTCCCCGCTTTGAGCATGCCCACGTAATTGGTACGACCGGAGGCGGGAAAACCAATCTTCTCGAACATCTGATTCGACAAGACATCAAGAACGGCGATGGAGTCTTTGTTGTCGACCCGCACGGCGGCCATCCCGGCAGCCTGTTCCGTTCACTCATCACCTGGCTGTTCGCCAACGGCTTCCATAAGACACGCACTATTCATCTGATTGATCCGAACTGTGCGAGCTTTACGACTGGCTTCAATCCACTGGAATTGCCCGACGACCAAACGAGCCCGTCGGTAATCGCCGGCACCACGCTCGAAGCGTTCGAACGTGTGTGGGGAGGGGAGAATACCCAGGTAAAGCCGACGATCCGGCGCATTCTGAAAGCGACGTTTGCCGCGCTCGCTGAATTGCGCATGACGCTCGCGGAGGCCGATTTCCTATTTGATCATCACGACTCGCTCGGCATCCGGGAACTGCTGATCAACAGGCTTCATGATCGATACGCGCGAAAGGTATTTTCCGATCTTGACCAGCTTGCCAAAGCAGACCGCACGGGCTTGCGATTTCGCGATGAGGTTGTAGGCCCTTTGAATCGGCTCGCAGAATTTACCAGTGCCCCGGCCATACGCCGCATCGTCAGTCAACGCCACAACACGATCGATTTGCGCGAAGCGCTTGATCAGGGTCATATCATTTTGGTCAATTTGAGTGGCGGCGATGCCGTCAATGATGCGGATTGTGAGTTACTCGGCCGGTTGCTGACGCGGTTCCTATTCTTCCACGTCAAGCGGCGTACTACGAAGCGACCGTTTTGGTTCTACCTCGACGAATGCCAGCGATATTTGTCAGGCGATATTCCAAGCCTTCTCGCGGAGGCCCGTAAATTCCACACGGGCGTCCTGTTGAGCCATCAGTGGCAATCGCAGTTAGGTGATCCCGACGATCAAATCCTGGCGGCCGTACATAATGCCACCAACTTGAAGATTGGCTTTCGCGTCAAACATCCCAAAGAGGCTCAAGAGATAGCTGAAGCTATTATCCCGCTTGATCTGGAGACGCCAGTCCGGGCGCTCATCAAGCCGACCGTGGTCGGACATCGGCGAACCTACTTTGATAATTGGAGCGTGGCCGAGAACGAATCGTGGGGCACATCTGTATCGGTGTCAACTTCCGAAACGATCACCGAAAGCGAAAGCGACGGCGTTTCCAATACCGTATCCGAGAGTGTCGGCTGGAGCAGTTCCAACGCGACCGCGCGCAACCAGACCCAAAGCTATGACGGGTGGGGCGCGGTCCAGACCGTGCCTTCGCAAACGTCAATCGGCATCAACGGCAGCGCCGCGACCGGTCAAAGCGGCGGGAGTGCCACAGGGTCGTCAACCGCGCATAGCTCAAGTCGTTCAGTGAGTACGAGCCGTGCGGAGACCACGACGGAAAGCTACTCCCACGGCCAATCCGAAAGCCGCGGCGCCTCTGAGGGTTTGGAGCCAATCTATCAAGACTTGCCCAGCGCCGTGCACAGCTATCAGAACGCCCTCTATTTTGCGGCCCGGAGGCTTCGGTGCCTAGCGGCAGGAGAGGCGTTCGCATCCTTCGTCAACAGCGCTGGTCTGCACGCCGCGCACGTGCACGTACCCTACGTTAAGCCAGTGTCAGTTTCGGACAGCACTTTTATAGCTATTCGGACGTTGATCTTCTCGCGAAGCCCATCGGCGATACAGACGCCGAACGCGGTTGCGCGGCTCGAACAATATGAAGCCCAATTGTTCATCGACGCAAAGCAGGTGCCGCAGTTAGAGCCAGAGCCAAGCAGTTTTCGGGTTCCGGCGCGTAGCCGAAAGGCATAGCGCGTCGCCGGCCTGCACACCGTAATCGTGGGGTAGAATGTAGCTATGGATATTGCAGCTCCAACCAAAACACGGGCGAAACTGTTTCGGCGTGCTGAGGACCCGCGGGGAATGGAGTTGACCTCACGGGATTTGGCACTCCTAGCGCATGTTGCGCGACATCGCTTCTTAGCCTCGACTCATTTTGCACTCCTCGATGGCGGAAGCCCGCAAGGCGTGCTGCGTTGCCTGCGCTCATTGTACGACCACGGGTACCTCGACCGCCCTAAATCCCAGCTCGCAACGCTACACGATCAGGGACCGCGGCCGTTTGTCTACGGCCTGGGGCAAAAGGGTGCCCGCGCACTTCGGGAATATGGCCATCGCATCGACAACCGAGTGGACTGGTCGGACAAGAATAAGCGAGCGGGCGCGATCTTTCTCGCCCATACGCTCGACATCGCGGATTTCATGGTGAGTTTTGAGCTGGCGTGTCGCGCTCATGGAGAGATCACTCTCGTTCGGGAAGAAGAAATCCTAGCCACTGCCCCCGATCAGACGCGGTCGGCACGGGAGCCGCTGCGCTGGGAAGCGGTGAGCGTGGAGCAGGGAAGGCGAGAGCGGTGGACGGTCGTTCCGGATGGATTGTTCGGGGCGACATTTCCTGACGAAACTGCCGCGTATTTCTTGCTGGAACTTGATCGCGGGTCGATACCAATTTCACGGAGTGGCGGAGATCATCGGAGCATCCGAAGAAAGCTGAAAACCTATTACGACGGATGGCGCGCGCAGCGACACCTGGAACAATTCGGCGTCAAGCAAATGCGGGTGCTGACGATAACCAGCTCTCAGGAACGCATGCACAACATGGTGGGAGCCGTTCGCGGCATCACCGATGGCAGGGGCTCGAATTTCTTTTTGTTCGTCGATCGCGCGACGCTTGCGGCGAGTGATCCGCTGAGTGTGGAGTGGACGACAGGGAAGGGGGAGCGGGTGAGATTGACGGATTAATCTGCGTACAGAACTGATTGTCTCCCCCACACCATTGTCCTTTTGACCAGCCTCGCCTCCACTTCTCGGCCGTGCAGAAAATGGTAGGTTCTGTTATACTGGCTGCGTATGCAAAAGGAGCTTACTTTTTCCCTCACTGTTGAACACCATGACGACGGGTATCTGGCGTTTTTCCCGGCATTGTCTGGCTGCAACACGTGGGGAGCGACGTACGAAGAAGCTATCAACAACGCGCGTGAAGCACTTGCACTCTATCTCGAAACGCTTGCCGACAATGGCGATTCCGTTCCTGAAGAAACAAACCATGATGCGGTCTCGCTCGGCGTTACAGTGAGGACCTCCATAATCGCGTAGTATGAGCGGCCGACTGCCGGGCGTTCAGGCGAAACAAATCATAAAGGCACTTGAAAAGGCGGGTTTTGAGTTCCAGCGACAGAAGGGCGGACACGTTTCAATGCGGAATGCGGATACGGAACGCACAACCGTGGTGCCGGTGCATACGGGCGAGTTTCCGCGCTGGCTTTTGAAGAAGATAATAAAGGACGCCGGTCTCTCAGAGGAAGAGTTTCGCGAACTGTTGTGAATGAATGTTACGACCGGCGCGCGAGCAGGGCCCGGGGAAAGAACTCGCAATACTGCTCCTCGTTGAACCAGGCGCATTTGATATCGAATAGGCGAAGTCCGGCGAGCCGTGTGAGCGCCAGCGCATAGAGCGTGAGCTGCGCGATCGGCTTATTCGTCCGGGCGTCCGGCTTGTAGTCGAGAATGTGGACGGCACCATTGCGTACCTGGAGGAAGTCGATGTGGCCGGTAAGGACGCGCGGAGAGCCTCCTTCCGGCAAGAGCTGAAGTCCGTATTCAACTTCAAGCGCGTCAATGTCGGCGGAGGTCAACCAAATCGGAATTTCGACGGCAACCGTCACGGAATCGTTGGCGAGCATGAAGCGCTGTAGCGTCTCGTGCCGCAAGCGATTGTTGCCGACCGAAGGGATGATGAGCGCAGCGGTGCGTGTCGCGAAGTTCTCTTTCTCGACAACGATAAGATGATTGCGGTTTACGAAGTTCGGGATCTGCGACGCTCGGGAGCTTTCGCGAAATAGCTCGTGCGGACAGTCCTGCGGAACGCGCTCAAGGAAGTCGGCCAGTGGCGCAAAGCGCTGGTGCTGGCGGCTCTCGCGCAACAGAGCGAGCTTCGGTCGATGATAGGCGAAGCTGTAGACCTGCCGATGGTAC
Source organism: uncultured Alphaproteobacteria bacterium (assembly GCA_963733575.1). Classification (GTDB taxonomy): domain Bacteria; phylum Pseudomonadota; class Alphaproteobacteria; order Rhizobiales; family Xanthobacteraceae; genus BOG-931. The sequence continues at coordinate 394,312 of CAVTDJ010000002.1, forward strand.
AGCTTCACTGAACGAACCGTTTGAGCCGGAGCGAGTCGCTCCTCGCCGCGGATGCGCCGGTACGTGGTCAACTCTTGATGCTCGGTCATCCAACTCGCAAGAGTGGATGGGGAGACCTTGTAGCCGTGGCGGGATTTCAGTTTGGCTGCGGCCGCGGGAAGGGAATAGCCGAGGTTATAAAGCGTGACGCCGTCGAGGATGATGCGAAGCGGATACGTTTTGTACCGCAATTCCGCGGGCGCCGGAGTGAACACGCGCCGGCAGAGTTTGCACTGCCAAAGTTGGACGATCTCAAGCTTCTTGCGGCGCGTGCCTTTGCGTATGAGGCGAGTGCTGCCACAGTTCGGGCAGCGCGCGGGAGGTTTGACGGTGTGGGGAACGCGATGGGCGTGTGCAAGGGAAGTGGCCATACGATGGGCGATGGCTGCACTTTACCACGCGCCCGGCACGTCACGGATGCTGGAGGGTTTCAAACCCCCGCGGGGCTTGGTTGAGCGCGGGAAGGGGATTGGTTGCGGATCCCGTGGTGGTGGTCAAACACACTTTCTTAAGCCGCGATGCGCGGCGCCGAAACGAAGCCCGATTCGTTCTGGTGGGAACGCCGGAGGAACGTTGTCCCCGCGGTTTGAGCGCGCGGTCGTGGGTGCAAACGATATCTTGTGGGTGCTGAGTGTGGGATTGCTCTACCGCTCGTTAGGTTGACTCCCGTTGAGCGACGTTCTCTATTCGTTCTCCATGGGCAAGCGTGGCCAATGGAGCCGGTGGGGACGCGGAGCGTGCGAGGGCTGTTGGCTCGAACTCGGCCTTGCGTTTCGCGGCGCCGTCGTGCGCCAAGACAAAATAAATGAACCGCCGACGTGGCTCGCGTCAGTGAACGCCAGCTACTTAGGCGAATATCTGGATCGCGAAACGGCGATGGCCCGCGCTGAAGAAGCTATCGAGCATGCCATGGAGTTGGTGCTGCACGATTGGGAATTGTACAAAGTGGCCAAAGACGGAAAGTGATATGGGCGGGTACTCCAGCCTATAGCTCGACTGCATACCGCGGCTGGAATGACTCCGATGTCGGCCGCACAGATTGTATTTTGTTACAAATGAACTGCTTGATTCCGACCTTCCCGCTTTTGCCGCCTGTCGTGTCCCACCCCCAGAAGTATTCCAATCCTTGACCGTCTTTTTTTCGAACGTAGTACTCAAGTTTGTACGGTTCGACTAAGCGGTCATACCCATCGTACGAAAGGTGGACCATCGACCGGGCTCGGCCGGCGCTGATGATCGTATTCCGGATGCCCGAGGAGAAATAGTTTTGGTAGCCGAAACCGAGCGGCCGCCCAAACCCGCCTGATGACCTTGTTATTCGTGGTGCAGGAGCCCCGGTTGGGACAAATGTTGGTTGAGGGGTAACAACGAGTGTAAACAGCGAATTGAGCAGGCCTTGGAAGTTCGCTACAACAAAATCGAAATTAAATAAGCTAGCCACCGGTGCCACCAGTGACGCCCATAAATCTCGAAAATCGCCAACCGGCACTGCGCGCAGTTGATCCCGAGCCACTGCCGGCTCGCGTTCGAATATGGATTTCCTTAGAAAGGTCGTGATGACTTCGCGCCGATTTACTCCGAATTGATCCCGAAAAACGATTGTGTACAGAAGATCGAAAAGATCGGCCGGATGACGACGATGCAAGAGCGTAGTGAGCTTTGACGCGAGGATTTCTTCGAGCTTGTGACAAGCGATAACGGTGGTGCATGCGTCAGCGTCGGAATACGGATGCAGGAGTTGCCGATTTTGAACCGGCAAATAAATGCGATCGAACTGAGTAATGTCGAGCTGCGTCCTGAGCTTGAGGTTCTCCTCCCCGTAGAAGCTTCTGAAATAGAGGCGGGCTTCGAGGGCCTCAATTTCGGGAATGGCGAAATCCTTTTCGCGGATTGACATCTTGTCGATAAACTCCACGCCCGTTTGGGCCGAGACGAAGGCGCAGACCTCACGCAGCTCGCTCTCCAATACGGGTTGCGTGAGCGCCTGCCGGGCGGAGAAATCAAGATCCTTGGAAAATCGCGTTTCCAGCAAATAGCCCTTCCGCAGCGCGTTTCCTCCCTTGAGGATGAGCTGTGCCGCGAGTGCGGGTCGCTGGAAAAGACCCTTCAAGAGCCAACCGTAGACATAGTCCTTCTGAACATCCAAAGGACGCAGCTGGAATTCCGCCGCCTTAGTCTCTATTTCCTGGTCCGAGATCATGTTGCCACACGAATCTTCATTGCAACAATACCACAAGGTCGGACTACGCAGCGGACCGGTTATATCGGGCGCGATCTGATTCTGGTGTGTTGCCGAAGGTATCCGTGCACAGGTAATGGAAAATCCCGGAGTGAACCGGGGCGAGTGGGCCTCCGATTAAAAAGCAGCCACTGGCAGGTCACGGATTCTGGAAGGTTTGCAGGTTGCACGGTACTTGGTTGAGCGGCGCTTGTGCGCTGGTTGCGGACAGTGCAATACGGTGCGGGCTCCTCTTGCATTCAAGGTTGAGTCACGACAAGAAAAGCGAAGGGACCGCGGAGATTGCGATGGCCACGAAAGTCCCCGATCCCGTCGACAAACATGTCGGGAGCCGGGTGCGGATGCGCCGGCTGATGCTAGACATGAGCCAGGAAAAGCTCGGTAACGAACTCGGGATAACATTCCAGCAGGTTCAGAAATACGAGAAAGGCACAAACCGCATCAGCGCCAGCCGGTTGCAGGCGATGTCCCACATTCTGCAGGTACCTGTGCCGTTCTTCTTCGAAGGCGCTCCCCAGATCGCGGGCCACGTCGGGAAGGGCGCAGCGGCTCCGTCGCCCGCCTATGTCTCCGAATTTCTAGCTACGTCCAATGGAATGAAATTGGTCAGGGCGTTCGCGCAGATCGGCGACGCTAAACTAAAGCGTTCCATTGTCCTCCTCGTCGAGGAAATCGTCGGCGAGAGCGGCAGCTAAGCTGGTGCGCGAGATTCACGTCACGGATTCTGGGGGGGTGACCCAGTCGCGGGGCTTGGTTGAGCCGCGGAAGGGAGTTGGTTACCGGCCGCATGCGGGTCACTCTCTACCCCTCGCGTTGCCAGGCGCTAGAGGTGGTCGGGCCAGCGGCGCGAGCTGTGGTAGACCCGCGCGATCTCGATTTTTGAACCGTGGACGCGGTAGGGGACGATGTAGGGCGTTTTGGGTATCACGAGTTCGCGCGTGCCGGGGACGCGGCCGGGTGCGCCGAGCTTCGGGTTTTCCGACAGCAGGGACTCGACGCAATAAAGGATGCGCAGGGCGACGCGCTTTGCGGCGGCCGGGTCATGTTCGGCGATGTGCGCGCGCAGGGCGAGAAGATCGTGAATGGATTCCGGAGACCAAAGGAGCGTCATACGCTCTTTGGAGAGCGACGCTCCTTTCGTGTCTCCCAGGAAGCGACCCAGTCGCTGACGCGCGCGTGTGCGATGCCTTTGCCGCGGTCAAGCGATGTAAGGGCTTTGTTTATTCCAGCGACCTGCCACTCGTTGGTGTCGAGGTAGGCGGAAATCGCTTCGGCCGCGAGGAATGAACGAGAGCGGCCGGTATTCTTGGCGAGCTTTTCAAGGCGGCTCTTGGTCGAGCGTCCAACGCGAACTGAAAATGTCGTTGTAGTCATATGTATACAGTATAGCACAGTTCCCCAATGCGTGCAGATGGGCGACAAAACGGGCGGGGTTACCGAATGGGAATTGTTAGGATGAAGAACGAAAGCGTCATGCACGCGAGAATGACGACGAAGAAAAATATCGTGGTCAGCGACATAGACGCAGGCCGAGTTTTCCATGCGCAAGTTTTCGAGTTTACCCCCGAATGTCCTATCTCATTTCTTGACCGCGAGAGCATAGAGGTAAGTCATGATTGCATACACGTCCTCGTCGGAAAATTCGATCTGCGGCATTTCCTTGTGCTTGGAAACCATTCCCTCCGAGAGCTCCGCCTGCAACTCTCGTGGTCTAAACCGGACGTAGATATCGCGCATCGGTGGGGCTTTCTTGAGCGGGCTGTCGCCAACCGCTTCGATCGCGTGGCAGCGCCCGCAATTTTCCTGAAGAATGAGCTTACCTCGTGCTGCCAGCTTGCCGGAGTCAGCCGCGTGCGAGAGCGCCGGCAAACACAGAAGTATTCCGGTGCTGAGGCCCAGAGCCTGAGGGGCGAAGCGCACTGCCATGTGTTCAGGTCTCCTTCGCGCAGCGTCCGAATCGTAGAAAAAATTTACATGTCAATCCGCTCCGGCGAATTGATCACGATCAAACACTGATGGGCTCGGGCCATCGCATTAGCGCGGTGCTTCCGCGACGCTCGCGCCATGTCTCTTCGGGGTCATTTTCTACAGATGTGGCCCCGTTGGGAAGTCCGCTCTTGCCAATAGCGGACGTGGAGATGCGACTGCGGCACGTCATGGATTCTGGAGGGTTGGCGAGTGTTTGGTGGCTTGGTTGAGGCGCGGCGCTGTTGTCCTGAAGGCCAACGGTTAACTACCGCGCGTCGCCGGTCCAGGCGAGCCGGCACACGGTAGCACCGGCAAGGCTCCGCCGGTCGCAGCACCGAGCACGAAGGCCGGTCAGGCGCTCCAATTACGGGAATTCGCGGGGGACTGGGTCGCGGATCAGAACTCGGCCGGCAGGTAGCCGTTGATTTCGAGGCCGATGCAGATCTCGACAAGGGTTGGGGTCGTCCACACCATGGTCGTTTCCTTTTCATCCTTATTCATCGGTATTCTCCTTTGTGAAAGCCTCATCAGTACGCACGCAACCAGAGGCGCGCGTAGCCGATCTGCGGGCGCAGACGGCACCCGCAATGCAGGCCAAGATCATCTTCTAGATTAGAATTGTGCCAGCCGATGGCATTAGCGCTGCCAGTAGGTGAACGGAGACATCGGTAGGTCGCCGTTTTGTGAGCAGCTCTCGGGCAAGCCGCTGCCTGCCCAATCCTTATGCATCTGTGGTACCGAGACCAAAGCACAAGGTGCGTCAAGAATTTATTCGCGGTTGAGTAGTGATGGCCGTGGCGTCTTGGGAGGGGTCGATTTGCAGCGCCCGCAATACTCATAATTTCAGCAAGATCAGCGTTGAACCTTCAGATTTTCTGCCGATGTTTTTCCTTTGCTCGCGACTTCTTCGTATTCGACAACCTGTCCCTCATTGAGACCGCTGAGCCCGGCTTTCTCGACAGCCGAGATATGGACAAACACATCTTTTCCGCCGCCTTGGGGCTGGATAAATCCATACCCTTTTTGGGAATTGAACCACTTCACCGTGCCGCGAGCCATTTTCGATCTCCACCGTTGACGTTGTACGATAGCGTTGCAAATTTGAGATAACAATGCCGATTGCGCACCATCCACGGCGACGGAACGATGAATTTTGCATCGCGGATTCGGGAAGGGTTGGTGGCGTGCCGTTGCGCCCCTTGAGGCACGGAAGGGGATCGGTTGTGCCAAACACTAAAAGGTGGTCGGGCCAGCGGGGCGAGCTGTGGTAACCGAGGCGCTTAGCTGGTCTCTCCATGCCTTTTCAAGGCCAACCACAGGCGAGCTACTGCTTCTTCGGCAGTCGGCTGATAGGACCCGCTGTAGATTTGCTTGTCTTGAGTCTCAATAGTCGCAAACCATCCGAGTTGTGAATGCTCAAGGATGAAGTGGTCACAGCCTTTCTTTTCCTCACACGCCTCAATAAGTTCTTTAAGCGTGGGAATAAACCAATCTTCTGTGGGGGCGATTTCACCCAACGAATAGACGGAAATCCGACCATCAGGGGTTAGAAACTCCCTGCCTTGCCTATGCTGGACATCCTGGATGTTGGGGAAGCCCGCGTCTTGCAGTTCTTTTGCTATTGTGTGGGGCATGACCGGCTCATAGCATAGTTTTGCGGGCGTTTAATTTCTTAATGCATCTTCTCTCGTAAAAGCGTGTAGTTCCGCCCGAGCAACGCAATCAAAAATTCGCGTCACGGATATTGGAAGGGAAGAGGTGGTGGCGCGACTACTGCGGCGTTGAAGTTGCAGTCGATGGGGCTTCTGTTGTCGTGGTCGGGACGGTTGTGTTTGATAATCACCAAGCGCACTAGTCACGCATGGCCAAGCTCCGTTTCGACGACTCTGACTATTCGGTTGTCGTGAAGAAGAGGGGAGCTCCTCCGAACTCATGGAGGTGGCAGATTTATCGAGCTGGGAGATCGGTCGCGATAGGGCAGTCGCCAGTCTTTTTTCACACGATGGCGGCCGCTAACAAAGCAGGAAAAGCGGCACTCAAGCAGCTCTTGGGTAAGCTCAACGCTTAACTGAGTAGGTGAGAGGCGCCGTCGATTTTCACGTCACGGATTTTGGGGCAGAGCGGACCCAGTCCGCGTAAAACCCTACTGCTTGGTTATTATTTGCGTTAATCCAGTTCGAGAAATATTGGCCACGAAATGACTGTACCCAGTCCGACCGTTTCCGCGCCTGATCCGCATGCACAGCGGCGGCTCTCACCGAATGTCGCCGCGCTTGGATACGTCAGCATGCTCACGGCCATGTCATCGGCGATGATTTACGGTCTCTTGCCGGTTTTCATGGTGGAAGTTCTGGGCATTAGTATAGCGTCGGTCGGCTTCATCGAAGGAATGGCGGAGGCTGGAAATTCCCTGATCAAGATTGTTTCGGGGGTGGCGAGCGATCGGATCGGGCGCCGCAAGCCTCTTGTCGTCTTTGGGTACACGCTGTCTGCGGTCATCAAAACGATATTTCCGGTTGCGGGGACTGTATCCGCTGTGCTGGCGGCCCGCGTCATTGATCGGCTGGGCAAGGGTATTCGCGATGCTCCGCGCGATGCATTTCTGGCAGACCTCACAGCCAAGGAAATCCGGGGCGAGGGCTTCGGCTTGCGCCTGGCAATTGCCATTACGGGGTTCGTTGTGGGGCCGCTTATTGCGATCGGCCTTATGAAACTAAGCGGCGATGACTTTCGTGTGGTGTTCTGGATCGCGCTGATCCCGGCCTATCTCTCAATCGTCGTGCTGCTCGTCGCAGTCAAGGAACTGCCGCTCAGTTATAACGAAAGCCAGCGATGGTCGCCTATTCGCCGTGGCGACATCATGGCCTTGCCGGCAGTATTCTGGTGGGTAATCGCAATCGCAAGCCTCTTGTCCTTGGCGCGCTTCAGTCAGGCATTCCTCGTACTCAAGGCCTATGATATCGGCGTAGACGCGGCCTTCGTGCCAATAGTTTTGGTCGTGATGCATTTCGTATTTTCGGCGGCAGCGTATCCGTTCGGTGTTCTCGCGGATCATCTCGATCGCCGGCTCCAGCTCGGGATCGGCACAGTCATCCTGGTTGGTGCCGATGTGGTATTGGCCAATGCGAGCACCTTCTGGCTGACGATGCTGGGTGCGGCACTCTGGGGCTTGCAGTTGGCCGTAACGCAGGGACTGCTGGGGGCTACTATCGCCGACGTTGCACCCGATCGCCTGCGCGGTACCGCGTTTGGGACCTATGATGTTGCCATCGGCGTCGGAACATTTGTCGCGAGTGCCGGAGCCGGCACTCTCTGGATGGCTGGTGGTCCGTCTATAGCCTTCAGCTTCAGCGCATGCGTCGCTACCGCAGCGGCTCTCATGCTCGTGCTTCGGCCATTGTCACCGACGACGACCACAGCGTCCTGATTAAAGTTCTGCCGCAAGTATTGAAACGATGCATATCGCCCCGAAGGGCCTGATAGTTTTTGATCGTGCCATCAAAGTGTATTCGTGATCATACCTGTGTGTACCGAAAACCTCATCCGGCGATAACTTACGGTTTTGAATTGGCCGGAATATCTCCTCTTGGCAGATTCCGTTGCAACAGTTGGCAGTTGCGCGTGATGACGTTCGCAGGGTAGCTCTTATGCGGAGCTGTGAAGTTCAAAGAGCTGTGATTTGTTGCGGCGATTTCACGTCACGGATTCTGGAGGGTTTGACCCTGTTGTGGGGCTTGGTTGAGCGCCGGAAGGGGACTGGTTGTCCTCACTTCCGTTGGCCGCCAAAACAGGGCGGCGGGCTGCTAAATCGCAAATGGGCGACGCTGTTGCCGTTCTGTGGCATCATCGCGCGGTACCGCCGGAGGATCTGCCATGCGCGTCCTCGCGGACTGGCTTTTGACCAGATGCGCTGTGGTCGCAATCATGATCGTTGTTGTGGCGCGGCCCGTGTTGGCGCGCACATATTTTTTGCATTGCTCAACGACGCAGGTCGTCATCATTAGTGCGTCGACCGGGGAAACGTCGTCTAGGAGCGAAGAGAACTTGAGCTTTGTAATTGATGATGCGGCAAAGACTCTCACCTTTGCGGATGGACGTTCCTTGGCGGTTACTCGCCTCGACCGCAATTGGATCAGGGCAAATCGTGATGACATTTTTTACGAATTCGATCGCCAAGGCGGCACGCTGAGCTACGCCAGTTCGACGACGAAAAATAACAGTACTTCCACAATCGTGGGTTCGGGGCGATGCGGATGACGGGAATGCTAGAGCCGGTGGAGTTATTGAGTTGCGGGAGGAGTTGCCGCGGGTGCCATGTTCAGAGGCGTGATGACCTGCGCGTGGAGCGTGGTGCCCTGCACCGAGCCGGCTTTGGGGAGCACGTTTATCTGCGTCCCTACGGAGAGGTCCTTGAGGCTCAGCGTAATGGTCGTAAAGGGTTGCGGCGGAGAGGAATACTTTGAAGGGTCAGCCATATACGCCGCCGTCTCTTGATTGAATGTTGCAGAGTCCTTGTACGCGCCAATTTTATATATCTGCGTGTCGGAATCGACGATGACAGTGACTTTCGTTGAGCCTGCAGAGGTCGAGCCTGGCGATATAACTGCGAGCGTCAGGGTAGTACCGCTCACCGAAGCAATGGTGCCGTTGATATCGCCTGCGGGATAGTGGGGGATATTTGCTTCGCCCGCGGTTACACTCGAAAAAGCGGGCGCAGGATTCGGCTGTCCATTTGAGCCAGTCGCAGATTGCTGTGCAGTTTGTTGGACATATTTCGACCCGATCGTGTCATGCCACACGAGTGTGCCCGCGAAAATGAGGGCCGCTAAGAGCAACACCGCTGCAGGAAGTAATAATTGTTTGCCGAGGTTGGTCATAGTAGGTAGCAAAAGTACATGTGAAAGGTACCGTTTGCGTTGCTTCCGAAGAGATAGAGATCGTTCGAGTAGGGGTATCCCACCGGGCACCAACACCCGCCCGTAAATGAATTTGGTACATAGCACGTGCCGCTGGCATATGTCTCATATATGCCGCCGAAGAAGTGCGCCGGAGTTCCGCTTTCGGAGAAACTCGCGGCATACACTTGGCCGGTCGTATTAAGTCCGTAGCCGCCGCTTCCAAGATAGGTTGTATAGGGGCCGGAGGTATCCACCAGTGCACCGCCGCTGACATAGACGGGCGAGTTGGTGAGCGTAGTACCGCTTGACCACATGGGGATGTAGGAGGCACCGCCGGTGCCGCCGATTGTGCCGCCCCCGCCGCCGGACGGCCACGCGCTGATGCATGAGGCGCCAATGCAATATTGCGGCGCCGTCATACTGCCGCTGCTCAAGGTCAAGCTCCCACTTTTTGTCTGTGCGGTTGAGCTGACGTTGAGCGGCGCGTCGCAGCCGGGATTGCCCGACGTACAGGTGGTGGGGCCGTTTACGGGCGCGCTCCAGTCGGCAAGAACTATGGATGCCCCGAGCGCGCAGGCTCCGAGCACAACGCCGTACGCGCACATCTTTATTAGTTCCCGCAATTTGCTCACGGCTTAATTGTACGTGAAAGAAAAAAAACCAGAGAAAGTTATCCCCAGTAGGCGCGGGCGCAGATGCGCAAAAAAGCTGATAATGGAGCCAATGAAGAGGCTCTCCGGCGCCGTAGTGTTTGTGTGTGCGGTAGGGATTATTGCGGTGCTCGCTTCATTCCCTCCGCATGCTTCTTCGGCAACCGTCGTGGATACGCTACAGGGGTACGCGTGGAGCAGTAACGTCGGATGGATATGCTTTTACGACTTGGCCACTCCCTCCAACTGCGGGAGCGCAAGCGTCCAAGTCAACAGCAACAACACGCTCTCTGGGTATGCCTGGAGCAACGAGGCCGGTTGGATTAGCTTCAACTCCGCCGATACCGCTAGCTGTGGGAGCGCGGCAACATACAATCCAAGCACGGGGGCGCTGAGCGGATGGGCGCGGGCCCTTGATGGAGTTGATTCCGACGGATGCATCAGCCTCAGCGGCACTGCCCAAGATTCTACACCCTATGGTGTCAGCTTTGCGAACGGCCAAGGGGCCGGCTACGCCTGGGCTTCGGATGTGTTCGGGTGGATAAGCTTTTGGGGCAGTAATTATGGTGTGACGCTTGCGCCGATCGACGTCTGCTCCAACATCCCCGGCACTCAGAGCAGCTGGTCAGACCCCAACGGGTACATCAGCGGCGGCCAATGCCTGTGCAATAACGGGTACACGCTCTCCGGCACGCAGTGCGTCGTCACTCCTCCTCCTTCTGCCTCCATCGGTTCTTTCAGCGCGACCCCGACGCGCGTGCAAAAGGGAAATCAAACATCGCTTTCCTGGTCAACGACCGGGATGACCTCCTGCACCGTTACCGACCAAAACAACAATCTCATTAGCACCGCCCTTTCTTCGACGGGGACCTCTGCAACGGTCAATCAGGCGACCACCTACACGCTCTCGTGCAGTGACGGCACCAACAACTACTCTTCGAACATCACCGTGGGCATCGTGCCGACGTATCGGGAGCTTTAGAAAGCGGAAAGGGAAAGTCGTTTGGAGAGCGGTGCTTCCGCTGGATGGAAAAGAGCTCGGCCGCGCGGCGGCGGAGACGCGACCCTCTTGCAAGATTGAATTCCACGTCACGGATTGTGGACGGGAAGAGGTCGGAGCGGGGCTTGGTTGAGCCGCGGAGGCGGGTCTGTTGTCACTGTTGCCGTGGGGGCGCTGAAGCCGACCCCACAATCACGTCGCTATTTAGACCACACTGCAATTGTGGTTGCAATTGTGGTTGCACGTTTTTGGACCAACCATTTATTCTCGCCGCTTGGAATGACGGTAAAGCAAGTCGCCTTGGCTCGCGCCCAGCTCGTGCAAAAGCCGGTGGCGTCGAGCTTCCACGTGCCGCTCCCCTTGTAACCGGATTTGCCTAGCGGTTCGCGGGTCATTTTGCGGTCCGGTGTGAAGATCATTTTGAATTGGGTGCCGCCTGGTGTGGAGGCGGTGAAGGGTTGGCCGTTGAAGAAGGCTGCCTGGATATCGCTCGGCGCCATGGGTGCAGCAGCGATGGCGCTACTTCCCGCCAAAAGCACACTTACGAGGGCGGATGTTGGTGCTCGCATGAATACTTCAAACATGACTTGTACGGTATTTGCGGCGGAGCGGCCCCTTATACGCGTGTTTGCGGGTTAGCGGATATGATGCGTGCGGACTTGGAAGTGCGGCAGAGCGACCCAAGGCTATTGCGTCGTCGCTGCGGTGAGGCCGTCATTGTCCGTGGCGACGTCATGCATTTATCGGTCGATGTTTAGTTATTGACTTAAGCCAAACCAAGCGCAGCGGTGTCATGTAAAACGCGATATCGTCAACGATCTTGGAACAGGTGCAGTCATGCGGTTTTTCTTCGACTACAGAACGAGGGATCGATCGCTGTACGACTATCGCGGAGACGAATTCCGAAACCCTCAAGCCGCAATTGAATTTGCGGGAGCGATTGCGGAGGATTTGAAGCACAGCTTAACCAACGATTGGATCGGCTGGCGGGTTGAGGTGCGAAATCCAGAAGGGGCAAAATTCGCGTCGTTGCCGGTCGATGCTGCTGGGGCACTTTTCAGCTTAGTATCGGCAGAGATCAGCGAGTTCGATTCCGGCCTTCGGTAGCGCGGCGGCTGTTGAGACGCGACCCTCTTGCAAGATTGAAATCCACGTCACGGATTCTGGGGGGGTTGAACCCACCGTGGGGCTTAGGTGAGCCACGAGGCGGAGTTTGTTGTGACTGTTGCCGCGGAAGGGGATTGGTTCCCCCCGCTTAGGAACATTGTTTGCCCTCAAGACGGTCGCCCGTCCGCGCGCCTAAATCCACCCGGCGGCACGCCAAGCACATTCAACAGCTTTTCGGAGACGCGGCAGACTTCCACGACCTCGCCCGTGAGCTCAGCGAGCTTACTCTCTATAATTTCAATGGCACGTTTGGCGTCTGGTTCGGCCACTAAATAGCCGATCGTTACAAACTCCCCGCTCGAAGACGGAGTCCTTACGTTAACAAGGCGGCCGAATCTCATAGCTGCGGACCCTCTGCCCATTGAATGGGCTAGTCTATTCCAAATTGCTCATGGAACGCGGCCTGTGTACGTTTCTGCCTTATCATTCGTCAAATTGACTGCTGCAATTTTCAATATCGGTGGTGGCTTGGCTGCGCCGACGGCGGCGAAAACAAAATGAGCTGGAGTTGTAAAATCAAGAGTGCAGTGACGGGATGAAACAGGTACAGTAGAAACTCGTCTCGTTGCGTGGATGCTGACCGATGGCGTCGAATTCGGAAAAGGAGGAAATTCTGGAAGCGGCCGTTGCCGGCGTTCCTAGAGTCGCTCAGGGGATTGCGGCAATTCCCGCTAAGCACCCGGCTAGGGCGTTGGAAGCTGCGGAACAGAGTAATCTGAAAACGGTGCAGGATTTAGGTTATGCGAAAGCGGCTCCGCTGAAGCTTCACCTCAGTGAGGATCTACTCCGGTACATCGCGGGTGAGGCGAGTAAGAGCGGCCGTTCCCTCAGCAGCGAAATCGTGCGCCGGCTTCTGCATTCCCGCGCGCAGGATGCACAACAAAGCGCATTGCAGAAAATCGAATCGACCGCGATTGCCGTCGAGTTGACCATGGACGCCGTTGAACAGCTTTTAACGCTGGTAAAGCCGTGAAGGCCTATTGACCTGCCCGGGCTCGATCACGCCGAGCGGTGGGGAAAAGCGATCCTAAAACGTGGCGCGGGGGAAGCGGCCCGGCAGAGTAGCAGGACTGTAGTCACGTCACGGATTTTGGATGGCGGAGTGAGGCTTGGTGGCTTGGTTGAGCGGCGGAAGGGGATTGGTTGCAGGCCAAGTCAGCGGCCGCTTTTGCACAAAACCTGCACTAATTGTTAACCTGCGAAATGCAGCTTATCGCGCGGGGAACAGCCAATGATCCAAGCAACTGCTGTAGCTGCGACGTCAGATGCGACAGCTACGACGGCGCCCTGCCCACGGTGCGCCTCGATTATGATTCTAGCGGCTATTACGCCCCACCCGATTGCAACTCACATGAAAAGATACACGTTCCTTTGTGCCAAGTGCAATCAGACCAAAACGTACATGCTACCCGGCAAATAAGGCGGTGCGGGCGGGGTTTGCGATTGTTCAAGTGAACCAGTCATAGAGGCGCTAATTCACGTCACGAATTCTGGAAGGTTGTTGGCGCGGCGGGGCTTGGTTGAGCCGCGGATTGGGATTGGTTGGCGAGGTGAGCCCGAGGGCAGCAATAAAATGTTCAGACGAGCATTACCAGCAAGCCCGCCAGCACTAGGCCGAGGAGAAGCATTGACCAGTCCCCGGTATCAAGACCAAAGAACTGGCCCGCGGTTGTCCTACGTGTGAACACGATGACCTCCCGGTTTTCGAGCGAGAAAATCTGTCCACGTTTTGATGCGAGATATTCGTCGCTCGGTATCGGCTTTGTATTCGTTGAGGCAATGTTTCGAGCAAAATGCTTTGAGGGCAAGCCTATAGCGCACTAACCCGAAGCGGCCATTACATCGATAACAATGCTTCATTCCGCCCTTTCGACGAGTTGGTGGCATTTCGGGGGGACGTTCTCGCATTTCTACCGCGTTGGTCATCGCAAGCTACGCTTAAGCGGGCTTTTTAAGCTCAAGGTGGCCGGCCGGACAGCAATGCGGCCCGCTTCGTTCTAATCGCGAATACTATTTGAAGCTGCGCACGTAGCAATCCAATAGGACACGAAACCTCAACGGAGTTGCTCGTCAACCTTACGCAATATGGTTACGGCAGGGCGCACTGCTGGGCACGCGTCGCTAAAGTCCGACGAAGGGCGCGTCACGGATTTTGGAAGGGAGGAAGGGCGAGGCTCATCGATGGTTAGTCGCCGTCATAACCTTTCTCTTCTCGCTCCGGTTTGGTCAAATCGAGTTCAGCTTGCGGAGCCGCTGTTTGCAATGGAGACGGCGGCGGCTCCACTCTCTCTTGATACTCAGAAACGTTTACGTACTCGCTTGGCTGATTCGGTGCTTTGCGAATGTGGGGAGGGACGTAACGCCCCGGAAGGTCGCCCTTTTTTCTCTTCATAGAAAGTGAGCCTGTGAACCATCGTCATGCTCCCCGCCGATTCGGGCGAAAGCATGATTGGTTATTGAGCGCTGGAGGTGGCGTCTGTTGTTGTGGCCGCCACGGCGGATGACGCGGGGGCTTCGATGAGGACGGTGCGGGTGGAGGTGGCGGCAGGGTGCGGCGTGTTATTATTTTGCATGTGAAGCTCGGCAAAGATACCTGGTCGACAATCATCGGGTTTGTGTCGCTTGGCGCGCTTATCGCCGGCACTCTTATGCTTGGCACGCTTTCGTCGGAGGCCGCTCTTACCCTCAGCGGGGCAACCGGTCTCACCTTCAAGAGCAACAACGACGCGTTCGACGGCGCCTCAAGCGACGCGTGGGTCGTCTATCGCGGCAGGCTGTACCAGCTCACCACCTATGCGCACGATGACGCGCTCCTCAAACGACTGCTGGCGAGCTGGACATTTTTCTAACGTATGCGATGGCGAATAGTTGCGGTTGCAGTGATTTCGATGGCGGTGTTTGGTGCACCGGCCGCCCACGCGTCTGTCATACAAATGACGCCCAACAACATCGGCCTGGTCGGCTACTGGAGCTTCAACGAAGGCACCAGCACCATCGCGCACGACTTCTCGGGCAATGGTAACAACGCGATACTGCTCGGCACAGTCCCGCCGGTATGGACGAGTGGCAAGCTTGGGCAGGTGCTCAGTTTTGACGGAGTTGATGACGGGGTCGCGCCAGTGCTCCCGCCCTCGCTGAGCGGCGCAAGCCAGGCCACCTTGTGCGGTTGGATATACCGCTCATCGACAGGCGATCAGCCGGCTTTTGGTGCGGGCACTATCTCCGATTCCAATCGATACGATATTTTTTGGTCTAACGATGGCTCCGGCAACCTCTTCTTTGAGGTGGGAAACGGCAACACCGATCAGTTCAATTGGGTAGCTCTCCCAGGCACCGGTTGGCATCACGTCTGCAACGTCTTTAATGGGACTCTTGCTGGCAACGCCCGGGTCGCCGCATACGTCAACGGAGTTGTACAAACGCTTACTTACTTTGTGACTCCGCCGTCAACGCTCCCAACAAGTGCAAATACGGGGACGCTGTTTTTTGGCGGCGAAATAGCGCACGGGTATACAAAAGGGACTCTTGATGAAATTCGTGTTTACAACCGCGCGCTTACCGCGACGGAAGTCGCGGCGCTCTACCAAGTTGGCGCGGCGAAAATAAATTCCTCGCAGAGCCCCGGCACGCTCAGCAATGGCCTCGCCGGCTGGTGGACGATGGACGGCGCCGATACGGTATGGAGCAGTGGCACCGCCGGCACCGAGATAGACAGAAGCGGCAACGGCAACACCGGCACGCTCGCCAACATGAACCGCGCCACCTCGCCCATCTTGGGCAAAATCGGCCAAGCGCTGAAGTTTGATGGGAGCAGTAGTTATATAGACGTTCCCGATGCGTCTTCGCTCAAGCCCTCTGCGGTTACTGTTTCGGCTTGGGTAAACCCGTCATCCAATGTCCCTTTAGCGACCTGCGGCGGGAACAACGTATACCAAGTCCAATATATCGTTTTTAAGAAAAATTCGCGCTCGGGAAATTTTGAGGGCTATACGCTGCTTGCCTATCCATCGGGAAATCAGATCCAGTACTCGGGCGATATAACCAACTCCGGCGGCACTTCAGACAGCGTGAATTCCTCAGCGTATAACATAAATCAATGGCACCATATCGTCATGACCTTCCAACAGCCGACGCTCGACCTGTACGTTGATGGTGTTCTAGTGAGCACCGCGACACACAACTTTCCGCTCGATTACGGCACGGACGATGTCTTTATAGGCCGCACGGGCGAGTGCGGGGCTATAAATTGGGACGGGTATTTTGCCGGCAAACTCGATGACACCCGCATCTATAATCGCGCGCTGTCGGCAAGTGAAGTGCAGCAGCTCTATAACCTCGGCGCGGGGACGCACGTCAACACCTCCTCCGCCAATCTCCAAAACGGTTCGACGCTCCAGAGCGGCTTGATGGGACTGTGGACCTTTGACGGCAGCGACCTTTCCGGCTCGACCGTCTACGATTTATCCGGCAACGGGAACAACGGCACCAACAACGGCGCGGTGCCGACCATCGGCAAGCTTGGGGAGGCGCTGAAGTTTGATGGCGCAACAACTCACGTCGATGTACCGGCGAACTCTTCTCTCCGGCCCGCAAGTCAGATGACTGTTTCGGCATGGATAAAATCAACGCATAATATCGGCGGCACCTACGAGCGGGTTGTTGATGAACGGTACGCTCAGGGTTTCGTACTTTGCCTAGCCGGAGGCACCGGTGCCAATGCTCCCACAGCCGGCGCGGCGATGATTGCACTTGGCACTAACGGCGGAGGTGACGCGCTGGTTCTTGGCGGCACTACTGATATTACGAATGATAATAAATGGCACCTGATTACCGGGACATTCTCAAATGGTGCAACAAAAATATATCTTGATGGCAATCTCGAAAACAGCGCGACCGCTTCATTTTCTTCCATCGTATACAATAATGACCCGGTCACCATTGGTTATGACGACACAACATCTCCAAACAGCAAGTTTTTTAAAGGACCCATTGACGATGTGCGAGTGTATAACCGCGCGCTCTCGGCGAGCGAGGTGCAGTATTTGTACAACATGGGGAAGTGAGGGAGGTTGCTCGGTTTCCGTTTGAGACCGCGAGCGTCGTCGGAATGGTGAGCGCGCCGTTCGATCCGAACGAAGATGTTGCAGAGCCTCCGAATGAAGAGGTTCCATAGACCGCGAGCGTGCTCGTCGCGGTCAACGCTCCAATGGTCGCGTTGGGGGAGGAAAATGCAGGGCGCTTGTGGGGGAAAATGCAGGGCGCTTGACTTTTATGGAATGTGTGGCGTGGTGAGATTGTGCGTTTGCTGGATGTTGCCGGAATTCTTTGGTCGCGCGATGTTGCTCAATAGTAGCACCCCGATTGGCACCCCGAACGATGTTGCTGATTTGGAGTTGCCTGCGAGGGTGCAGCATCTAGAAGCGGAGTTGACGTTGGCGTTCGATGGAAGCGCGTGATCGACCGAACCGCTGCCGGCTCTGCTCCCGGATTAGATCGGCGAGACGCTCGCGGGGGAAAGTAGTAGGAAAGAACGATTCGGCGGCCGGTGAAGTTGCCAACTGCGGAGAGGCCATTTTATGCTTCGGAAAATCTCGCTCGCGATTGCAGTTGCAGCTTCTCTATCGCTGCCCGCCATTGCATTTGCGTCCTCCGTGCATGGAAAACGGCACGTTATCCACCACTGGCACGGCTACGGTTTTCTGCCCGGGTATCATCAGCCGCCCAACAACAGCGTTCCAATTTATCGTTCGAAGGGATCAATCCGCGGCACTCCAGACTTCGCGCCAGGCTACTGGTATGGCGGTGGGTGGTACTATTTCGGCGATCCTGGGTACTTGCATGGACGCTACAACGGCGGCAGTTTTGGTCCGTGCTGGACTTATACGCCTATCGGGCTGATGTGGAATTGTGGGTAGAAGTCCGCAGAAAGTGTGGCCGACCGACGGTCAGTACATCGCTCTCGAACCGGCCGCTAATTCAGTTGTGAATGCATTTCCATTTCGGGTCATCGCCACCGAGGTGACGCCAAAAAGGAAACCAATACCAGCATTGCGCAAATATTCCATACAATGTGATTTTACACCCCGCAAATGAAAACCCCGCGCACGTTGAGTGGCGGGGCTGAGTTTCGGGGCGTAGGCATTGTTGCCGAGCCTGAAAGTTCAAAGAGCAGTGGTAGCCCGCTTCTGCGAAGCGGGCAGTGCCTGTGGCACAGTTTTTAGGTGGACTTGACAAAACCGCATTTGTATTGGGTTTGGCCAATCGCTGAGAGGCGTGAGGCGGTTGTCCACAATGAAAAGAATATTGGCGGCGCGCGGTTGCTGTAGCGGGGCCCGCAAATTCTGCGGGCTGTCTCTCAGGTGTTCCGCAGGGTGGGTGTCTCGACAAAGAACGGTAATCGAAGATCGTCGATATTGGGCGCATCGTTGATTTTTGCGACTATCGTTGCAGTCAGCTCGCCGCCGAAGTGCTTTTTGAAAATCGCGGCGGCGAAGCCAAAGGTAAATTCTGACAGGTCGTTCGCCAGAGGTGCCAACTCTCCTAGCAATTTCTTGTGCGCCTCATTTACATCATCTTCCTTCAGCGCATTCGCCATGCCATGGACAAGGACAAAATCTGAAACGAAAAAGAAGGCGTTGAGCAATGCCGGGGTCATGTAGATGCACCAGTTTTCCGCTTCGTCGTCCTGATTACGAAGCGCTTGCTGAAACGCCGCCTCCATGTCGTCCATTGTTGGGTGATGGAAAGAAAAGTTATCGCGAATGACTACCAACATATCTGGACCCTTGAATCGTTGCTTCAAACGGTCCAAAGCCTGACCAGCCTGAGCATCGAGGAGCGGCACAAATTGCTTACCCACTGGACTTCCGAGAAACCGCTTTTCGACCAGCTTCAACGCCTCCCGCATCACGCCGATAAGTAGACGCACCAAAATCTGAGTTTGGGCGCCTGATACTCGCTCCTCAACTGGGTCACGATTGGTGGGGTTCGTGGCGATGATGACCATCTTCCACAGGGCATTCACTTGGTTGGAAGCGTGCCCGAGCAACAAAAATAGGCTACGTTCTGCAACCGGCATCTTGAGCAGATCCGACTTTGTAATGGGAATACGCAGAATATCGAGCATAGGTGTTGTACCCGCTGGTTTTTTAGCCCACTTTGCTGAAAGCCGTTTCCAGGTGTGCTTTACCCACGCCATCGCAGCGTCTCGCACCAACATACCGACCTTTCAAGCTCATCACATGCTCGTTCGACGTACAGTGGGGCACCTGCACGTTGGAGCTTATTTAGGCGGTCAATGCAAACAAGGCTACCCGCATGAGGGATGGAAGCCGGGTGGCGGAGAAAGCGAAGCATCTTCGTTCACGAGAGACCCAGTGCAAGCAGGAAAGGTTGGCCTAATGAGCAACGTTCGCCCCTGCCGTGATGACGATCGCACGGTCATTCTCGCGATCATCAATGCTGCAGCTGAGGCTTATCGGGGCGTGATCCCGGTCGATCGATGGCACGAGCCGTACATGACGCGGGACGAGCTCGATCGCGAGATCTCCGCCGGAGTTATCTTCTGGGGCGTTGAGAACGATGGCGCGCTAGTAGGCGTGATGGGCTTCCAGTCGGTGCGCGACGTTGATCTCATTCGTCACGCTTACGTCCTGCCGGGCAGCCAGCGGCGTGGCGTTGGCGGCGCGCTACTTCGGCTTCTGCGGCGCCGAAGCACGCGGCGTATGCTGGTCGGAACTTGGGATGCCGCAGAATGGGCGATCCGCTTCTATAGGCGCCACGGCTTCGAGTTGGTCTCGCCGGCGCGCAAGACCGTGCTCCTCAAGACCTATTGGAGCATTCCGGAACGACAGGTCGAGACCTCGGTGGTGCTGGCCAATCCTCCGTGCGACGAGAAGTGAATAGTCCGCTCCTGCTGTATTGTAGTCCGCTCCTGCGGAGTGGACACTCCGTCTAATGTGGGGAGCAAATTTCAGGTGGGCTTGACAAAATCCCATTTGTGTTGGGTTTGGCCAATCGCTGAGAGGCGTGAGGCGGTTGTCCACAGTGGGGTGATCCGCTCAGTTATAAAAGAAAAGCCACGCGCATGTGAGTGGCGGGGCTGAGTTCGCAGCGTAGCTCGGGGGCGAGCTGCGAAGATCAAAGAGTAGTTATCTTCTTGCGGCGCGCGGGGGGCCGCTCGGTCTGCTTGGCCGGCGGCTCCTCTGTCTGCGCCTGCGCTTCCTTAGCTAATCGAAGCGCTTTTAAACGTTCGGTCTTTGCGCGAGTTGCACGAGCCTGAACTTCGTATTCGGCCATCGCTTTTCGAGCATCCCGCGCACGCTCTTCTTTCTTGAAATCTCTTTCTGCCCGTTGTTGGTCATTCATGGTGGCTATCCTGTGCGGCGATCCCGCGAAAAACACTTCGCTCTCTGTGGCGCTGATCAATTCAATGTATTAATTGTAAAATATATATGTACTGATCGCAGGAAAAAAAGCCCCGCGCACGTGAGTGGCGGAGCTTGAGATCGCAGCGGAGCTCTTGGGAAGAGCCGAGAAGTTCAAAGACCTATTACTGTCTTGGCTTCCTTAGCTAATCGGAGGGCTTTCAAATGTGCGGTCTTTTCGCGAAGGGCGCGAGCTTGAACTTCGTATTCGGTCATCGCTTTGAGACCATCCGCCGCGCGATCTTCCTTCCTGAAACTTTTTTCCGCCCGTTGCCGGGCTTGGTCTGAAGTCATAGTGAATATCTCCTGTGCGGCGACAATGCCGCAAAAATACCCCCTCTTTGGGGCTGCTCTCGGGTGGGAATGTTCTGTACATAAGCACTAATCGCGCGAAAAAAAGCCCCGCGCACGTGAGTGGCGGGGCTGAGCTTCAGACGTAGGCGTTAGCTGAGCCTGAAAGTGCAAAAGAGCAGTGGTAGTCCGCTTCATCTGTGAAGCGGGCAGTGCCGGTGGCACAGTTTTAGGTGGGCTTGACAGAGTGCCGATTGTGTTGCGTTGGCACCGTGCGGTTACTTATCGCGGCGGGTGGCCCTGCGGCGATCGTTTTCCTTACGGATCGTTTGCTGGGCGCGCTCTGTGTCGGCCTTTGCATCCGCTTTCGGCGGTCGCAGGACGATCTTGCCGTTGATTGGGAGCGCTTGCAGGACGATGTTGAATCCTTCGCCATCCTGATGCATGAACGCCGCGCCAATGTTGAGCCAAAAGTCGTCCTGGCCTTCGCGCTTGACGACCGTGTACGCTTGGTAGGTAGGCTGTTGAGCAGCCATAGCAAACTCCTTTGCGGTTGGTGTGAGGGTTAGTACTCGTCCGTCGGCGTGCATGATGGTAAGCACGCGCGTCGTTTGTTCGGGGTCCTCGGGATGCTCAGAGCCGAACTGCATGGCGAGGTCGTAGTAGTCAATCTTGAAGAAATACGTCTCGCCCTCGATCTGGAAGTTGCCGAAGTCGTGCTCGCCGTGCGGGTCAATGTCCTTCGTGAAATTGCTGAAGGACTGAACCGCCAAGAGCACGCGCGCTTTGGTATCGATCGGCAGGGCATTGACGCCCGCCGTCATGACCACCTGGCCGCCGACGAAGGTGCTGCGGAAGTTGTCATTCAGCACCCGGATGCGGTCGGATTCCTTGGGAGCGGCGATGCTAGTCATCGTCGTTCTCCTCGCCGGCATCTTCGCTTTGGTACGGCGTCATGTGGCGTGCGCCGCAGTGCGGACAGTCGTCCTCGCACGTGGCCGACCATTCGTCGGTCCATTCATGACTGCACCGGGCACACCGGTAGTAGTTGCGGAACCAAGCCATAGCCGAACCTCACGCGGCCGCAGGTGCGGTCGCGTTGAGCGTGGCGACATTGGCCCGGATGACGGCGAGCGCCTCGTCGAGCGTGTCGACGTGGGCGTTGGCCAGGTCTTGGCCGACGAATTGGAGTTCCTGTTCGTCGAGCAGGGTTGCTTGCATCACGATCGAGAACTGGCCGCCGATAAGCGGCGTGATCTCGATGTTGACAAACTGGATGGGGAAGGGAGCCGGAGGGACTTTGCCGGCCGCTTTGTCAAAGTTCATTGATTTCTCCGTCTTGCACGACCGGCGCCCGAGGGTTCGGGCGGCGGTCAACAAGGCGGAGCCGGCGATAAGGATACACGATTCACGCTGAAGCGCACCGTTGACGGAAAAGGAAATTTGTTGCGGAAGATCTGGGCAGTGCTGTGCGCGGCAGTTCGAAAATGGCTTCCACAAACACGCCAAAACCCGACCCCCGGTAGGGGATCGGGTTTGGGAACGAGCCGCTACTCGGCTGAGTTTACCGAGCGCGATTGCGGCTTCTTTGCAGAAAACCGCTTATGCGCGTCGGCGATGGCGATAGCCTCGGCCTCGACGATTTCGAGGACGACGCGCAAGCTTTCTGCAGCAGCCTGCAGACGCGTTACGCGCTCGAAAAACGTTACTTTCTTGTTCATACGAAGTGAATGAACTGGCTGGTAATTCGACCTGCCTCGCTATGCGAGAGCATGTCTACCAGCTCGGCGGCCGGCCAGGCGAGCGGTCAAGGGCTTGCCCCTTGACGGCGAGACGCGGCTGCCAATCCAGTAAAGAAAGGGGAGGAGAGCGGCTCGTGCGGGATATCTCGAATAGTCCGCTCCAGCGGAGCGGACGCTGCGAAAGCTTAGCAGTCTGGGGCGGCCGTTTCAGGTAGTGTCTAAGGTGCAGGTGCTGGAAGAGTGGGAGAGGTATCGTGACTACGGAAGATGAACTTCGGCTTGAGGTCGAAAACGTGGACCTGCGTCGCCTTCTGGCGCAAGCCGGATTAGCTGCGGCCGATCAAAAGGTCGCGGAGCGATTGCAGCGTCTAGTCTTGGAGGAACTGCACCATAGGGTACAGAACACGCTTGCTATCGTGACGGCGATTACCATGCAGAGCCTTCGAACCGCCAAGAGTTTGGAGGATGGTAAGGAAGCAATTGAGCAGCGGTTACTTGCGCTCGGGCGTGTGCATAACCTGCTGTTGCAGTCAAATTGGACGAGCGCGCCGCTTGCAGCAATTGTGAAAGCTGCCATTGACCCCTTCGATAGAGGCGGTGGCGATAGATTTATCGTGCAGAGTTCGGATATTGTCGTTAGTCCAGGAGCGGTGCTCCCTCTTGCAATGGTATTGAATGAACTGTGCACAAACGCTGTCAAGTATGGTGCGCTGTCGAATGCAACTGGGCGTGTAGAGATCACCTCGACTATCGACAACTCTCAAAAGCTATTTCGTCTCAAATGGACTGAAAGCGGCGGCCCGACGGTTGCCATACCCACTCGTCGCAGCTTCGGGTCGCGTCTAATCGAGCATAGTTTCGTGCGCCAATTGCAAGGAGAGGCTCAACTGATGTTCGAGCCCTCAGGGGTTGTTTGCGTGCTCGATATTCCACTGGCTGCGCTTAAGCCGCCGCAATCAAACTGAGCCACTACCCAGTTCAGGTGGACTTGACAAAATGTGATTGTTGTTGGGGCGCAACACGCCTCCGTTGATTGTTTGGCTGAGGAGCTTTCGCGTCAGAGATGGAAGCCGGATGGCGGAGAAAGCGGAGCGTCTCCGTTTACGACAGCCCGGCGCCGGAACGGCGGACGCCAAGATTCGGATTATCGAAAGAAGGGGAGGGGAAGCATTACCGGTACGCTTCGTCTCTGCGCTTTATTGCCGTCACCCACAACGTGTCGTGGAGAATTTCAAAAATCACGCGATAGTCGCCAATGCGGAAGCGATACTCGCTAGACCCAGTCAACGGTTCGGCGAATTGAAGCGGGTCGGTCTGCGACGCATAGAAGCGCATTTTTGTGGCGATGCGTTTGCGGTTTAAGCGGGAAAGTCGGTCGAAATCATCCTCCGCCGTCGGAGTGAAGATGTACTTCATGCGCTACACGTCGTAGCGGCTAAAAAGCTCCTCCATGTCTATGCCTTCGCCGCGAAGCGCTTCTTCATGGGAGCGATCAAGCTCCGCTCGTGTCGCGGGACCAATAACAAAATCTTCTTCGATCTCTCGAAGTGCTTTGGTGGCTTCTTCTTGCGCGCCCTTCGGCCACACTTGGACGCGCGCGAGCAATGCTTTCAGGTCACGTGATAGCATGTTGGACAGTATACCATACGGCGTGCGTTCGGCGCAGACGAAGCCACGGGTCGTAAAACAGATATTGCACTAAACCGCTACGCGGTAGGGAAGTGCCATGATCGAACAATCCGTTATCACTTGTCCTGGATGTGGTACGACGAAGACTGAGCGGATGCCGACTGATGCGTGCCAGATTGTCTACGAATGCAGGGGCTGCGGTATGGTGTTGCGGCCGAAGCCTGGTGATTGCTGCGTCTTCTGTTCTTACGGATCGACGCCTTGTCCACCGATCCAAGCCGAGCACGCTGGTGCGACTGATGCTGCGGCCTGCTGCCGCCGATAGGGAAGAGGTTAGTTCTTGATGCGGAGTCGGCGACGCTACAGCGCGTCGCCGCTCTGTTCTTCACTTTGGCTTCCGTGCGAGGAACGCATAACCGTACACGGCAAACAGTCTCGCCTTGTCCTCGCCACCCGCCCCTTTGAAGGTGTCAACTGGCGGGCCAATCTTCACGTCAACGAAGCCGATCTCTTCCAACATTCTTTGCCAGGCTGCACACGGCAGACCACCGGCAATTCAAGCTGTCCAAAGATCGATATTTCGGATCGCCGCTTCGGGGACGGGCTTGCCGTTCGCGATATCAGCGAACTGGAGCCGCGCCCCTGCACGTAAAACACGGTAGATTTCCGAGAAGGTCGCTTTCTTGTCGGCACAAAGATTGATGACGCCATTGCTGATGACGACATCCGCCCAGCCATCCTCGACTGGCAATGCTTCAGCTAACCCTTCGCGGAACTCCACGTTTGCCAATCCGAGTGTCCTGACCGTTGACCGCGATTTGGCGAGCATCTCCTCGGTCATGTCAACGCCAACGACTTCGCCAGTAGCGCCGACCTGATGGGCCGCCACAAAAGAGTCGAAGCCTGCGCCGGACCCTACGTCAACTACTCGCTCGCCTTTTGACAACGGTTGGAGGGAGAATGGATTTGCTACGCCGGCAAACAATTCCACAGCCGCATCCGGCAGCGAGGCGACGAAGTCATCGTCGTATCCAAGATGCTTGGCAAGATAACGACCGGTATGGAAGTGGTGCTTGCCATGCGGTTCGATGGCCACCTCGCGATATTTGTTTTTGACTTCCTCGCGCAGGGCATTGACATCGACGGCGACCTCGCCTGGAGAATCAAAACTCATCGCGTCTCTCCTATGTCGGTCACATTACTCTGACAGCTGAGTTGGCCTACATGCTATCAGTCCAGCGGGCGATTATGAAGAGGGAACCTGTGAATTCGACCCTGAAGTGCAACGTGCGAGTTCAGTGGCAAGCGTCGCAAAATGACGATTGTGCGACCCTTCAGGCGTGGCTCAACGAAGCCATGAATTGAGCCTCCCCTTCCCCATTTTGATTTGTGTGTTGTAGTTGCGCTCGATGGTCGTGCGCGCTCGGCCGAAGTTTCGCCGGCTCGGACCAATCACTCTATCGCGGCGATGTCGAGAGCCGGACAGGCGTGGCGAGACGAAGACGGGACGTTGGTCGCCGTCGCCGCGCCGTAGCCAGGCTCTGTGCGGCGATTGGTCAACCAGCTCGTGCGCTGGCAGTGGATGAAATTCCGGAGCGAGTAGTTCGGCGTCCGCTGCCGACACGCGAAAGACCATGAGGGTTCCCGCGTTGCCGAGCACGGCCGCGCGCACGGAGTCGCTGAGCTGCTCGGTGTACTGGTTGGCGAGCGAGAAATGCGTGGCGAATTTGCGCGCCTCAGAAAGCAACGACGCGAACGCGTCGGTGCTGAAGGATTGAAACTCGTCGACGTGGACGAAGAACGGTGCCCGGTTCTCGGGCGCCTGGTCGCTACGCGCCATGGCGACGAGTTGCAGGTGCGAGAGCAAAAGTGAGCCGAGTAAATTCGAAGCCTGCTCCCCTATCTGGCTCTTGGCGAGGTTTGCAATAAAGATGCCGTGGTGGTCCATCGCGTGCGCTAGGTCGAATTTGGGTGTTACTTGCCCGAGGATATTGCGCAGGGTCGGCGAGGCGGTGAGCTGGCCGACTTTGTTGAGAATCGAGCTCGCCGCCTCTGCCTGGAAGCGCTGGTCGTAGCTCGCGTACTCCCCCGTCCAGAAACGGGCGACCATGGGATCGCTGATGCGCGGCGCGACGCGCGAGCGAAAATCCGCGTCGGTATAGATCCGCGCCAGATCGATGAGGGTCGGCCGCGGGCTCTCAAGGAGAGCGGCGACGCCATGAAAAAGGAAGTGCTCAAGACGCGGTCCCCAGCTATCGCCCCATAGGTGCTTGAACGCGGCAACAATGCCGGCGGCGGCAAGCGCTTGGCGCTTTCGCGGCTGACGTGCCAAAGGGTTGAAGCCCACGGGGCAGTCCGTGTCGGCGACCGTTGAAGTAGCACACTTCGTGTGTTCGCTCGGGCGGCATGGCGTCGATGATCGCTTCGGCAAGGTCGCCGTGCGGGTCGATGACGGCTATTCCCTCCCCCGCCATGATGTCATGCATGGCGAGGTTGAATAGGACGGTGCTTTTGCCGGAGCCGGACTTGCCGACAATATAAAGGTGCCGCTCGCGTTCCTCGCGAGAGAACGATATGCCGCTGCCGATCGCGGTCGTTGCAATGATGGGTGGTCGCGGCTCCATAAGTCCGGGGCAGCCTCCGGTGCGAAGCGCTCCGCTCGAGGTGGAGCGCTGGCCACCGTTCATCCTACCTGCTGTGGAGTTGCGGTAGGTGGTGACCCGTCGGGCGTGCCTGGTGTGGCGTTGCCGGCGCGGTACGCAGAGGCTGTCCCGGAGTGCTGAACCAAGGTTCCTCTCCGCAGTATACCCTGCGGCAATTCGGACCATGGTGTGGATATCGGGCTACCCCTATGTCGTGGGTGGAATGTGACGGGAACATCCCCGCCCCCCCCGACCCCCCGTTCCCGTCGCCAGACCCTAAACCCCGCTCACGCGGGGTTTAGTTTTAGACCACGACATAGACCAGAGAGCACTCGCACATGCGAGTACCGGGGAGCGCCAGCGACCGTTCGTGAGAACCGATTTCATTCTGTTGAGCACCTGCGCTTAATTCCCCCCCGCATTTGTCGGCAGCCCAAAGCAAGGAGCGCGCTTCGGCGCGCGACTATGCGACGGCGTCGGCTCTGCCGGCCGACCCCGTGCCCCCGGGCCGAGCACCGGAGACCTCGGTCGAGGAGCGCAGCGGACGCGCCTTCGGCGCGGCCGTCCCGCGGTTTTGCCCCTTGGGGCAAAACTTCGCGGAGAGCCCCCAGCTTCGCCTTGCTTTAGCAATGCTCGACGCTCTGGCGTCAGCATTGCAGGCGAAGTGGGGGCACGGGGTCGGGCGGCAAGCCCGACAAATGCGGGGGGAAATTGTGAGAACCTGCAAGAACTTGCGGGTTCGGAGTAGGTCGCTGAGGGTACAAACGGGATTGTACCGCTCATTGTACCCTGTCGCGGCGACCTTCCTTTTCCATTGAAGAAAACACACGGTCCCGTGTGTGAATTTTTATTGGAGTATATTAGGCGCGCCGGTCGTTTTCGAACCGGCGTTGCATACGAATGCGCATTCCAGCGATCGTGATCAGTCGTTCCAGGCGATGGTGATCACGGTTTCCATGGGATCGTGATCAGGCTCAGCATTGGTATTTGGCGTGCTGAGCGTCAACGCGGTGGCGAGCACGACTGACGATTGTATGGTGTCCCCGAAATAGCCTCCTGGTCAAGGTTGGCGGGAGGGGCGTGTGGTCTGGTGGGGGCAATTGCGAGCGAGATGGTTCATGCTGCTTTCTTTTCGCCGGCGCGGCGTCGCAGGCTGTCGCCTTTGAGTTCGATACGGTGAGCGTTGTGAATGATGCGGTCCAATATCGCGTCACCGAGAGTTGGATCGGCGATAACGTCGTGCCACTGCGCCACGGGCACCTGACTTGTGATCAGCAGTGATCCCTTATCGTAGCGATCATCGACGATTTCGAGCAGATCACGGCGTTGGTCGGCGGAGAGTGGCTCGGGTCCCCAGTCGTCGATGATAATGAGATTGGTGCGCTCGAGCGTGGTCATCAGGCGAGAAAGCCGGCCTTCGCCGCGCGCCTGGGCGAGATCGGCAAAGAGGCGCGGAGCTCGTTTATAAAGGACGGAGAAGCCGTCGCGGCAGGCCTTGTTGCCGAGGGCGCATGCTAACCAAGACTTCCCTGTTCCGGTCGGGCCGACGATGGCCAAGTGATTGCAGTCACGCACCCATTGGCTGGTTGCGAGTGTCTGGAAGAGAGATCGATCGAGACCGCGTGAGGTCCGAAAGTCGATGTTCTCGATGGTGGCCGCCTGACGGAGCTTGGCGGCGGTCAATCGGCGTGAGAGGCGGCGGTTGTCTCGGAAGGTGGCTTCCCGATCGATGAGGAGGCCGAGCCAATCGGCGTGCGACATCTCGGCTGCCTCAGGATTGTTCTGCAGTTCGACGAGTGTGTCGGCCATGGCAGCGAGGCCGAGTGAGCGCAGGCGTTCGATGGTGGGATGAATGAGCATTGTGATCTCCTGATCAATTGTAGTAGCTGCGACCGCGGATGTTTGAATGAAAGAGGATGGGCACCTCCTGCGTAGGAGGAGTTGTTTTGTCGGTGCCGTTCTTCAGGATGGCGGCGACGGATTTGTAGGAGCGCGCGTTGAGCAAAAGGGCACGGGCACAAGCGGCGTCGACGCGCTCTGACCCATAGCGCTTCACGAGCCCGAGAATCCCGATGGCTGAGCGGAAGCCTTGTTCGGGATGTGGGCGCGAGCGCAGGATGACGTTGATCAGAGTGTCGGCGTCGGGCCCGATCTTGGCGGCGTCACGGCGAATGCGCTCATGTGTCCAGTCACGATAGCGCCGATGTGAGCTTGGCATATGCTCGGCGACGGTCGTTGGACGATGCGGCAGGGTGCTGCGCAGATGCGACGCCACACGCTTGCCGCGCAGGAAAATCTCGACGGTCTTCTGGGTGATCCGTGCCTCGACCTCCTGACGTACGAGGCTGTGGGGAACACTGTAGTAATGTTTGGCAATCTCGACGTGATAATCGAGATTGATCCGACAGCGCTTCCACTCGGCATACTCGTAGGGCTCATCCGGCAACGGCGTGAGCGCCGGGCGATCGAGTTCGTTGAACAGTTCGCGCCGACTTCGCCCCCAGCTCCGTAACGATCGATCGTTCAGATCGACAAGAAGACCGTGGATTGCCTCGTTGAGAGCGACGATCGAGAAGAAACGGCGGTTCCTCAACCGCGCCAGAATCCATCTACCGACAATTTGGACTCCCACTTCGACTTTAGCTTTATCCCTCGGATGATACGGCCTCGCTGGCAGAATGGCAGTTTTGTAATGGCGGGCGAGATCGGCATAGGTGCGGTTGACCATCGGCTCGTGGAAGCAGGCCCGAGTGATGCCCGCCTTTAGATTGTCGCTTACCGTCTGCCGGGCCACGCCGCCAAAAAAGGAAAATGCCCGAACATGTGATGAGATCCAGTCGGGCAAGCTTTGGGTGAAGGTTGCCTCGGCGTAGGTGAAGTTCGAGGCGCCGAGTACGGCGACAAATATCTGCGCCGTGAGCACTTCACCGGTGAGCCCATCGATCACCTCCATGGTGTGGCCCGAATAGTCGACGAAGAGCTTCTCGCCGGCGACATGAATCTGGCGCAGGGTCGGCTTCAAGCGGCCGGCCCATTCCTTGTAACGTTCGCAGAACCACGAATAGCTGAAGCCGTTGGAGGTCGTGTCGCAGTACTCCTCCCACAACAGCATCAGCGTCACGCTCGGTCGGCGTAGCTCGCGATGCACCACCGCCCAATCCGGCTGCGGACGGTCATCGCTAGGCAAATCCGATGGTGGCGGATAAAGCCGATTCTCGAGCCGGACATCGTCATCCAGCTCCGGCGGCAAAGGCCAGGTCAGGCCAGCGCGGCGCGTACGGTTCAGGTACTTGCTGACCGTTCCTTGAGCCAGGCCAAGGCTCCGGGCAACGCTGCGCTGAGACATGCCGACGCTGTGGTGCAGGCGTAGAACTTCACGAATGTGGCGCATTGACAGTCTCTCCGTCGGCATCTCGATCCTCTGCTCTGGGGGGCAAAGGGCCAAGCTACCTGGGTTGCAGACTGTCAGTGGTGAGCGCCTCCCCATCGTCTTCCAGGCTGATCACGATCGCTGGAAACGGCGATCACGATCCGCTGGAAACCGTGATCACGATGCTCTGGAATTGATGATCACGATGCTCTGGAAACCGTGATCACGATCGAGGCGAACGCGCATACGAACGATGAATTGGAATTCTCAACAAACTCTCTTGTGTCAAAAGCCCCATTTGTTTGTGTGAAAAGCCCCAGCGCCTTGTGTCAAAAGCCCCACCCCTCGGACACGCGGGAAGGGGCCTTTCGCATTGTGAGGAGCTTAGTCGTTAAGCGCTGCGGCCTTGGGCAGTGACGCGCTGGCGTGACCGACCGTCTTTGGGGGATTGCAGACTTCGTGCGTGTGTTGGAGGATTGGGAACGAAAGGACTGCCAAGTGCCAAAACGCCGGTCATCGCGCCGTGATCCTAATCCGAGCACAAATTCGTCAGATTTCTGGATTTGGGCACGGAGTGGCGAGTCAGATGATGACCAATGCGAATATTCCGGAAAATGGATGATATTCATTATGCCGGATCGGGTTGACGAAAGCTGGCGTCTCATTAATGACGCGGTACAGGCAGAAAAGCTTTGGTGCGCGAAGGTGTCAACGCGGGCCGGCTTCAAGCCACCAACTCATCTAATCTGCGTCTATACAAAAGATTGGCGAGATAAGAAGACGTGTTCCGCCATCGCGAAGCTCTTCGCCAACTTGGATTCACCTCGACCCTCTATTACAAGCCAGATGCTATGACGCTTGCTGGCAAACAGGGCAGCATCTACAGCGGCTAAATTTCAAACTGAGGTACTACCCGGTGCTGCCACTGGTCGAACGACGGGATCTTTCTCGGATGTCGTTCGGCCGTAACGCGGGCGCGTTCAATCTCGAACATGGTCTGAGCGAGCGACCCAGTGCCCCGCGCATAGCGGGGCGCCTTGGAGCGCGCAGCAGTCTCGATTGCGGCCTGCTCCTTGGCGGGCAGGCGCGCAAACAACCGGTCAGCCTCCGCACGCCGGAAGCGGTCGTAACGCGCGTTTGCACTTCCCGATCGTGAAGCCTATCTCGTAAGCGACATTCAGGTTGAGGTAGGTGATGTCGGCAACGACGAACGGCGATTCGTCGATCTTCTCCAGAATCGGCGAAACGAGCTGGTTGCCGGCGATATCGTTGAACGGCCAAGGCTCATACAGGACAGGCAAAGGCAGCGCGTTCGCTTTGCGCACAGCATCCATGATGCCGGCGGCCAGGGCCTGGTCTCCAGCAGGGTAAGCGACAAAAACCTTCTGCCGGTCCGCCATCCGAATCACCTGGACTGAAAGGCACAATCATTGCGCGCGCCGACGCCGTGAGCAACTTTGCGCGCGTGCCCCCACTCTTATCGCGCGGCTCCAGCTTCAGCAGCGGCGAATCGCTTCAGTGCGCCGAGTGTGACGATAAAGGATAGAACGGGTCGAGAACAAACGCCACGGATTTTCCACGGGTCGAAGCGTCGTTTTCGCGCTTCGTTCCGTTTTGAAATGTAGCGATTTGCCTGGAAACGCCTGTAAACGCTGGCGGTTTGAGACCCAAAAAAGGTGCGGCCGGCTCCTGGGGGAGAGCCGGCCGCGCGAACCCGGTCTGGGGACGGGGAGGGGTGGGGACGTGACCGGGGTCGCAAACTCCTTTCTCGAATTCCTTGCAATCAGCGTGAGGCCGCCGTCGCCGGTGTTCCGCGCGGTTCGCCGAGCGCGACCCACACGTTCTGATCGGTCTGCGACTGGCGTTTCACGAAGCGATAACCGGTG
The DNA here is from genome assembly GCA_963733575.1 of uncultured Alphaproteobacteria bacterium. Lineage (GTDB taxonomy): Bacteria > Pseudomonadota > Alphaproteobacteria > Rhizobiales > Xanthobacteraceae > BOG-931. Next base: position 426,259 of record CAVTDJ010000002.1, read on the forward strand.
TCGGACCAGAGCGCGATCTGGTCGGTCTGGTTGTCGAGGATGTACTCGCCTTTGTCCGTCTTGACGGTGAGGATTGCGTGGCCGTCGCCGTGCTTGTCGCGCACCACGGTGATGAGCAGGGCCTCGCGCGGCCAGCCCGCCTGGATCAGCAACCGGCGTTTTTGCAGCACGTAGTCTTCGCAATCGCCATAGCCGTCGTCGGGATAGTTCCAGCGCTCGACAACCCCCCAATGCTCCATATCGGTCATCGGTTTGACGTGCGTGTTGACGTACAGATTGACGCGCTCGAGGTCTTTCCATGCCTGCGCGGAGAGCATCACGTCGCGCGGCTGTGACGTTTTGGTCTTGCACTCCGGATCGTATTCGACGCAGAACTCGACCCAGCCGATGGGCGCCCTGGTAGCCTCGCCGAGCGATACGAACAATGGACGTTCGTCCGCATTGCTCGCCGTCGACGCCGCCAGCGACGCGAGCGCGATGAGCGTCGCAGCCGCGCTACGTATGAGGATTCCTTTGGCACCCGAACTCATGTGACCCCTCTCCCGTCTTGTTGGGGTCACGTTTCTCACAAAGCTTTTGCGGCGCGGCTAAGTTGAGTGCTTCAATTTGAAGTAAAGACAGATAAACAATCGAGAAAATCCCAGCGATATTCTCCGCTAGGCGTGTAAAGTTTTAGATGTTGGATTTTGATTCAAATTGCACGCATCTCGCGGATGGTTGCGGCACAAGCGGTTTTGTTTGCAGGCGGCGCGCGTCCGTTGTCTTCTTCGGGCGCCAACGCCGTGTGGTCGAGCGCCGCGGCGGCAACTTGGCCAGGCTCGGCGAAGCCTCAAAGCGTCGCTTTCGCGTTTACCCGGCGGTGACGCTCTCTGCGATTGGAACCACCCGGCCCATCCCCGAGACGCGAACTTGCTGGCGCGCGAAGCCGGCTGTTACTCTCTCGAGCGCGAAAATTCGACCATGAAAGTCGGGGAGGAGAACAGATCATGTCATTGAACAACTTCGTTCAGCCGCCAAAATTCGAAGAATACAAAGAGCGTTTCAAGGATTTCTACAAGATGGAGCGCCGGTCGGACGGCGTCATTCTCGTGCAAGCGCACACCAATGGCGGGCCGATTCAACTCAGCGTCGAGAACCACAGGTCGGTCGGGCAAATGTTCAAGACCGTCGGCGCCGATCCCGAGAATGAGATTCTGATCTTCACCGGATCGGGCAATGAATTCATGATGGATGCCGGCCCCGAGGGCTTCAAGCTGGAACGGGAGGATCTCGACTATTGGGCGTACGAGTACGCCTACAAGGACGGCCGCATCAACGTCAGCTCGCTGGTCAATGACCTCGAAATCCCGACCATCGGCGTGATCAACGGACCCGGGTTTCATACCGAGATGTGCCTGATGTGCGACATCACGATCTGCAGCGAGGACACGATCATCTACGATCTGCATTACGACATCGGATCGGTGCCCGGCGACGGCATTCATAGCTGCTTTCAGGAACTTCTCGGCGTGAAGCGCGCGGCCTATGCGCTCCTGACCGGCCAGGCGATCGACGCTAAGACGGCGCTGGAATATGGAATGGTCAACGAGGTGCTGCCGCGCGAAAGATTGCTTGAACGCGCGTGGAAGATCGCCGACCACATCATGACCCAGCCGCGCACCACCCGTCGCATGACGACGCAGATCGTGCGGCGCCCATGGCGGCGGCAGATCACAGACAGTCTCGACGGCGGTTTCGCCATGCAGATGTTCGCGCACCTCGCCAAGAACACCGCCGCGCACGGTCGCAGTCACATCGGCGATGCCGTCGCCTATGTGCGCAAGGGAAAGCGCAACAACTTCGATTAGCGCCAAGTTCGATTAGCGCCAAGTTCGATTAGCGCCAAGTTCGATTAGCGAACAGATCGGTTGCGACGATCCTCGCAACACGCGCATCTGCACGCGAGCTTGTCGGCGCGTCCGTTCTCTTGTTAAATCGCGCCAACCTAAAAGAAGCGGACACGGCTCGGGGCGAGCCAGCTCCGCGTCCGCACCGGGAGGAATGACCATGAAGGTCACCAGTTTCCATTTCATGCCCTATCGCGATCTGCCAGAGAATTTTCCGCCGAAGGGCCTTGCGTCGTCTTGGGTCGATGCCGCCTGGTGGGAATACGGCGATGCCAACAAGGTCACCGACTACTACAACTGGTCGATCGACGAACTGATGCTGGCGGCAAAGCTCGGCTTCGACGGCATCGGCACCAACGAGCACCACCAGAACCCGTACGGGTTCATGTGTAATCCCAACCTGTTCGGCGCCATCCTGGCCAAAATGACGCGCGATCAGGGATTGGACAATGTCGCGCTGCTGCAGCTCGGCGCCACCATTTCGTCTTCGCCGCCCATCCGCCTCGCCGAGGAATACGCGGTGCTCGACTGTATCAGCGGCGGCCGATTGATTGCCGGCCTGCCGACCGGGCTCGGGAACGACGTCTCGGTGAGCAACGGCATCACGCCCATGGAGCATCGCGAACGCTGGCGGGAAGGCGTCGATCTCATACTGAAAGCCTGGACGGCAAAGGAATTCTTCGCCTGGAACGGCAAGTATTCCCAGTTGCCGAAAGTGAACCTCTGGCCGCGGCCCGTACAGGATCCGCATCCGCCGCTGCTGATACCCGGCGCAGCGAGCTCATCGACCTGGGATTATTGCCACGACCGCAATCTGCCGTACGCCTATCTGAGTTATTTTGGCGGCAAGTCGGCTTACAACGTCATGGACCGGTTCTGGGAACGCGCGGCCGCCAAAGGCAGGGACGCCAACCCCTACCGCGCCTCTTTCCTTCAGATCGTCGGCGTAGCCGAAAGCGACCGCAAGGCGGAGGAGGAATTCGGTAAGCACATCGAATATTTCTATCACAAGCTGCTGCATTTGCCGTTGTACTACATCAACCCGCCGGGCAATGCCGACTACAAGAGCCTTCTGAACATCTTGATGTCGGGAACGAACCTCCTGCAAATCGGCGACTTCACCACCGATCTGAAGCCGCTGAAAGCCAAAGACATGATCGAAAAGGAATTCGTCGTGATCGGCAGCCCCGCGACCGTTCGCGAGAAGCTCGAGGCCATGGCCAGGCGGTTGAACGTCGGCCATTTGATGGTGACGCTGCAGTTCGGCTCTATGTCGCATGCGCAAACCAAAAAGAACATCGAGCTGTTCGGACGCGAAGTTCTCCCGCACCTGCAACAGATCTGGGAGGACCAGCCATGGGAAAACCATTGGTGGCCGAAGCGGCTGCGTAAGCGGACATTACCGCAGCCCGAGATGGCGACGGCCTGATCGCGCTGTCTGGATTCCGTTCAGGCGCGATCGCTACGCATAGGCCTGCAATCTCCAAATTTGTCGTTCAACCCGATTGGATGTGAGCCATGGTTACCGCCACTGTGAAGACGATCCCGATCCGGCATTGTAACTTCGAAGCGAAGGTGAAGACTGCGGGCAATGGTCCGCCGTTGCTCTATCTGCACGCGGCCGGCGGGCCGATCTGGGACCCTTTCGTCGAAGGATTGTGCGAGCATTTCACCGTCTATGCGCCGCATCATCCCGGCACCGGCGAGACGGCTCGTGAGGCGATCTATACGGTCGACAGCCTGTGGGATCTCGTTTTGATCTACGAGGAAATCCTCGACGCGCTCAATCTGAAGTCGGTGCCCGTCATCGGCACGTCATTCGGCGGCATGATGGCGTGCGAGCTGGCGGCGCATCAGCCCGAACGCGTGAGCAAGATGGTTGTCCTCGATCCGATCGGATTGTGGCGCGACGACGCGCCGGTTGCGCCCTACATGCTGATGCCGCCGGAAAAACTGCTGGCAACGTTGTACAAGCATCTCGGGTCCGAGCCGGTGCAGAAAGCCATCAAAATGCCGGACGACCCAAAACAGGTCGCTGTCATCACTGCCGACCTGATATGGGCGCTCGGCGCGACCGGAAAATTCGTGTGGCCGATACCGGACAAGGGTCTCAAGAAGCGCCTGCATCGGGTCAAGGCGCCGACCATGATCGTCTGGGGCGAGGACGACGCCTTGGTCTCCTCGGTCTATGCCAAGGAATTTGCCGAGCGGATTGCCAATTCACGGATCGAGATCATCAAAGATTGCGGTCATGTGCCGCAAGTCGAACGCCTCGATGTCCTCAAGCCACTGGTGGCGAAATTCCTCGCCGCATGAGTTTTGCGAGTGCTGTCTTCGAGGGCAGCGGTCTCGACGGAGCCGGTGTCTAGCCGCCGCTGATGGCGTCGTCGAGAAAATCGGGATGCTGCAGCCGTGTGAACTCGATGGCGAAACCGTCTTCGAGGTGGCGCACCACGCGGCCTTGCACCTTGCCGAGCGTGACGAGCGCGCCGATCGCCGGCCGCTGGTCAGTCGCGATGCCGGCGCCGGATTCCGACACGTCGATGATGCGGCAACTGACGTTGATGCCGTTCGGCAGGATCAGGCGCGCAATGGGATTGCGCGGAGCGATGCGGCCGTGTCTGCGGTCTTCCGGCAGACCGAGAATGTGGCGGTTGGCGAGCCACGTGAGCTGCGCGGCGAGCTTGTCGCGCTTGCGCGGCGTTGCCGAAATCGTCATCGCAAAGCCGTTCTGGAACGTGCGCGCGACATGACCTTCGAGCCGGCCCAAATGGTCGACGTAAGCAATAACGCGTTCGCCGGGCTGGCCAGCGACCGGCGCGATCAGCGCCATGCCGCCCGGCGACATATTCACCACCTGACAAGGGAACTCGCGCCGATCCGGCAGCATATAGCGGCCCAGAAGATCGACGCGCACGCGCTGAAAACGGCGCCGCTCTTCGCTTAGCGCACGCAATGCCGAATTTGGTTGGGGTAACGCCATGCCGCCTACAAGCTTGCCGTCGCGCGAAGCAAGCCTAGGCAAGCGATGTTAACGTTGCGTTAGTCGCGATCAACGCGTATTTCGGCAGCTCTGCCTTACGCAGCGCTGGATCCGTCTTTGCCGTGCGGATGCGCCGTCCGCCCGCCTTCATAGACCACTAATCCGCGGCGGCCGCGGGGCGCCATAAAGCGGGGAAGCAGACGCTTTTCCAGTGCCGCCCCGATATGCCGGCGCCCCCCAAGCGTCAGTGCGCCGATTGTGCTTGTGCCCAGCCATTGCGGAATCTTGAGCGGGGCGAGGACACCGATCGCCCGCGCGAAATTTGGCCGCCGCGTGCCGAGCGGCAGCAGCAACAGCTCCAAGTCGATCGGGTCGCCGGCCGCGCTGAGCGCCGTCACGCCCGCGACCGTGCCGGTGCACTCCGCGGAGAGGATCGCAACCAAACCGTCGACGATAGGCCGGCTCGATGGTGCCCAAATGCCGAGAAACGATTCGCCTTTGATTTCCCGGCCGAACAACGCACAAACGCGCGTACCGGCGAGGCGGACGGGGTGACCGCTATTGCGGTCAAGCGCAAGGATGAAGGCGTCGCTCAGCGCGCCACGAATGGCGCCGGGCTCGATCTCGGAGCGTTCCGGCGCCGGGCGTGTCCCGCGCTTCTCTTCCCAATAAGCATATAGCTCCCGGCTCGCGGCGTGTTTCATCGACAGACTCGCTCCCGCACGCGCTCTCCCGGCTGCACACCTCTGTCCCCGTTTGGGACATGGACGGCAGGGTTCGGCCGTGCGGTGTTCGTTGGAGCAGGCGGTGTGCCGTCGATGCGTTTTCGGCTGCGTGCGCCGCGGCAAGGTTCAATTAATCCTAACGAAGCGTTGACGTTGGCGGCGCCGGCGGGGCGGCCTAGGGTGGCTTCACCGACGTTTTCAACGCGCTGCGGCTGGCTCCGGCAGCGTTCGCGAAAAAGGGAGGCGAGGGGATGTGACGGACGCCGAGCGGTCCGGGCGAGCCCAGATCATCGGCGTCGCGTGCGGAACCCCGCGCAAGCTGCAAAAGGGAGGACTGTGGTCCTCCCTTTTGTTTTACTCGCCCGGGCGTGGGCGAAACGCCGCTTGCCGTCGCGTTAGTGGCGGCCTATGTCGGCGATACGTCAGGTGCGCCCGGTGATTCAGCGTTCAGAACCGATGTTCAATGTGCCGCCGGCCGTGGTCGCGACGGTGGCCGCGCTGGTGCTTGTGCATGCCCTGCGCATGCTCGTCCTGACCGATGACCAAGATGTGCGTTTCCTGCTTACTTTCGCCTTCATCCCAGCGCGTTACGACATCGATCTTATCGTCGGCGGCTCGTTTCCTGGAGGGTTCGGCGCCGATTTGTGGACGTTTTTCAGTTACGCCTTTCTGCACGCGGACCTCCTGCATATCGGCGTTAATCTGGCTTGGCTTCTGCCATTTGGAACCGCGCTGGCGCGCCGCTTCGGGACGTGGCGCTATGTGGCCTTCATGTTGGCGGTCGCCGCCGCTGGCGCGTTCGCCCATCTCGTCAGCCATCGCGGCGCGATGGTGCCGATGATCGGCGCGTCGGCGGCAATTTCCGGCGCGATGGCGGCGGCCCTGCGTTTTGTCTTTCAACAAGGCGGACCGCTTGGCTTGTGGCGGGGTGAGAGCCACGGTGACGCCTATCGCGTGCCGGCCGCCTCACTGCTGTCGACGCTGCGCGATCCGCGATTCTTGATGTTCCTCGGCGTCTGGATGGGATTGAATGCGCTGTTTGGTCTTGGCTCGGTCTCGATCGGGCAGGGGGCAGGGCAGGAGATTGCCTGGCAGGCCCATATCGGCGGCTTTCTCGCCGGTTTGTTGCTGTTCAACGCGTTCGATCCGGTCGTTCCCCGAAAAGAATTCGACGCCAGACGCAGCGGTTGATTCGTCGGGAATTTTGCTTGTAGTTCAATTGCGGGAATGCACACATTGCGTGTTGCATTGCAGCATCGCGTGAACATTCAGCGGAAAACTAACGTGGACTTTTGCGATGAGGTGCTGCCCCGACTGGAGGCAAAAGGCTTGCGCCAGAAAGTTAAATCAAACTGATCTTGCCAATTTGCGATAGATGATCCGCGTGCAATGGCCCACCGTGCACCACGCAGCCGCCGCATTTGTGTGGCATGGATGATCCAAGAGTCAGCGCTGGTTTTGTGGGCGACCCAAGCGAGACTCGATGCTGCACCGCAACGCGGCGCAGGCATCCGAGGACGGATCAGACGGTCGATTAACGGTCCGCCGATTTAAATGCCAGCCGATGGAACTTGGCGCCGACCCAAAGCATAATGTCTTCACAGCCTTTGCGATCCGTCGCCGCGGGCCGCATGTCTGTGAAGCAAGGGAGGCGACGATGACTGTCAGCATCATACTCGCGCATAAAGGTCGCGAGGTTGTCACCATCGAACCAAATATAAATCTTGCCGAAGCGGTGCGGCTGCTCGCCGCGAAACGCATCGGTGCGGCGCTCATCCTCGGCGCCGATCGTCGCATCGCCGGCATCATCTCCGAGCGCGACGTTGTGCGCGCGTTGGCCGAGCGCGGCGCCTCAGTGCTCGACGAGCCGGTGAGCCGGACGATGACGCGCAAGGTCGAGATCTGCAACGAAAGCGAGACGGTCGCCAACATCATGGAGCGCATGACCGCCGGCAAGTTTCGCCACATGCCGGTCGTCGATCAGGGCCGGCTCGTGGGCGTCGTCTCGATCGGCGACATCGTCAAGCACCGCGTGCACGAGATGGAGCGCGAGTCGGTGGCGATGCGTGACTACATCATGAAGGCATAGCGATCTGTCCCGGCGTCGCGCTATGATGCCCCGACTCGTGTCCGAGCCGGCGGAGGCATCATGCGAGGCTTTGCAATTCTTCTAGGCGCGGCGATCAGCATCGCCGCCCACGGTGCTTTGGCCCAGGGTAAAATCAGGCTGGCGCAAACTTCAACGGTGACCAATTGCATGATGATTTGCAACGCTGCGGCGGCGAACTGTCGGACAGTCTGCGTCGTTCCCGGCACGCCGCCTACGGCCTCTGCAACCACGACCAGCAACGCGACGGCGAGCACCGCGTGTTTGTTGAATTGCAGTTCGACGCAGATCGCGTGTCACACGAGTTGCGGGCAACAATCCCCTTCGCGATAGGGATTTTTCGTTCAGAAGAGCTTCCGGCGCTTTAGGCGAGCGCGGCAATCGTATCCATGATCGGCTCCAGTGCTTTTTCCGTGGCGGCTTTGCCCGCCGCGATCGCCTCTGCGGCGCGATGAAAATCGAGCCAGCCGATTTGCCCGATATGCGGTGTGATGTGCACGTCCGGCGGGTCGCCGGCGAGCCGCATGCGGGTGAGGCGATCCTGCATGATGTTGAACGCTTCAATCATGACGGTGGAAAAGCCCGGCCGGGCGTCGCCCCCGAATATTTGCCGCTTGAGAGTCCGCTCGGCGCCGAACATGCCGAGCAAGCCCGAGAGTGCTTTGCGCGGCGTGCCGGTTGGCGGCAGCATGGGTTCGTCACTTGGATCCGAGCCGTGGCTCGCGATCGTAGCGCCGCGCGCGAAGCGATCGGCATCGAGATTAACCGCGATGACGACCCGCGCGCCAAAGGCGCGCGCCGCCGTGACCGGGACGGGGTTCACCAGCGCGCCATCGACCAGCCAGCGCCCGCCGAGACGCACCGGCGGAAAAATCCCCGGCAACGCGTAGGAGGCCCGCATCGCCAGGGCCAAAGAGCCTCGCGTCAGCCAGATCTCATGGCCGGTCCCAACCTCGGTCGCGATCGCCGCGAAGCGGACCGGCAAGTCCTCGATCGACATGGTGCCGATCGCCTCCTCGAGCCGTCGCGCCAAACGGCCACCGCCGATCAGCCCCGAGCCGCCGATCCTGACGTCGAGATAGCCGAGAATGCGCCGAAGCGTCAGCGAGCGCGCCCAGGTCTCCAATTGATCGAGTTGGTCGTAGGCGTAGCAGCCGCCGACCAGCGCGCCGATCGAGGTGCCGACGATGATGTCGGGTATAATGCTGTGCTCGATGAGCGCGTGAATAACGCCGATATGGGCAAAGCCGCGCGCAGCGCCGCTGCCGAGAACGAGCCCGATCAGCGGCCGCCCGATCTTCCCCTGCAAGGGCTTGGGTCCAACGTCTGCAATCGTCACTTGCGTCCTCGGTTTACCCGGCGAAAACGGGGGCCTTGCATCATGTATGATCGACGACGGAGCGAAGCGTAACAAGTCGTTAGCCCTATTATGGTGAAGGCGCCAATTCGGCGCACCCGCCGCCTTCCGGGCATCTTCGGGGCGGCATGAAATTGCCGTGATTGAGACCGAAAAAAAGCCATGCCAAGGTGGGGGTTGAACTGGGTTAGGCGCAGGGCCGTGTGGGTGGCCGCGTTGCTGTTTGTACCTTTGGCGCCGATCCATTCGCTCGCGCAGACCCGTAATCTCGTTGCTCCGGAACTGACCTCCCCCGTGCCGGTTGCGCCGGGCACGGGGTCGCCCGGCGCCACGCTTCTTTCCCCGCCACCATCACCTTCGTCCGCTCCGTCGATCGCGCAGGCCGTGCCTATGATTCCTGCGGGCCATGTGGCGCTGACTGTCTCCGCCCGCTATAGCCGCGACGCGCCGCAAATCACCGGCGGTCTCACCTGGCGCGTCTATGCGGCGAAGCCTGACGCCAATGGCGTTTTCCGTCTCCTGAAAGAGGACAAAGCCGCGGCGCCGACATTCGCGCTGCCGCCGGGCAACTATGTCGTCCATGCGAGTCTCGGACACGCCGGCGCGGCGAAGGCGGTGCAACTGCGTGCCGAAACGGTCCGCGAGGTTCTCGAAATTTCCGCCGGCGGAATTCGGCTCGAAGGCAAGGTCGGGGACGTGCGTATTCCCGCCGGCCAGATATCGTTTGACGTCTTTACCGGCAGCCAGTTCGACACTACCGAACGCCGGCCGCTGGCGCAGAACGTGATGACCGGCGATGTCGTTCTGCTTCCGGAAGGCACCTACTACATCGTGTCGAATTATGGCGAAGGCAATTCCGTCGTGCGCTCGGACGTGCACGTCCAGGCGGCAAAGCTGACCGATGTCGTCGTTACCCATCGAGCCGCGGTGATTACGCTCAAGCTGGTGAACGATCCACGCGGGGAGGCGCTCGCCAATACACAATGGACGGTGCTGACCCCCGGCGGCGACGTGATCAAGGAATCGATCGGCGCCTTTCCGCGCGTCGTCCTCGCCGAGGGTGACTATCACGTGATTGCGCGCAACGAAGGCAAGACCTTCCAGCGCGATTTCAAGGTCATCACCGGGGTCGACGGTGAGGTCGAGGTGATGGGGCGTTAAGCGCGCCGTTACTCCGCCTTTTTCATTCGCCTGACGTCAGGCGGTACCGCTTCTTGCGCAAGCGCGGCTAGGGCCGCATCGAGCCCCATCACCTGTTGGCCTTCCTTGCCGAGGCGGCGGATCGAGACTGTGCGCTCAGCGGCTTCCCTTTTGCCGACGACAAGGAGCACCGGAACTTTCGCCAGCGAATGTTCGCGGACCTTGTAATTGATCTTCTCGTTGCGCAGGTCGCCTTCGACCCGCAGGCCGGCGCGTTGCGCGGCGGCGATCGCCTCGCGTGCATAATCGTCGGCGTCCGAGGTGATGGTGGCGATCACCGCCTGCAGCGGTGACAACCAAAGCGGCAAGTGCCCCGCATAGTGCTCGATCATGATTCCGGTAAAGCGCTCGAGCGAGCCGAACATCGCGCGGTGCAGCATCACCGGCGTCACCTTGTTTGAATGCTCGTCGATGTAGAAGGCGCCGAGCCGACCTGGCATGTTGAGGTCGACCTGCACGGTGCCGCACTGCCAGTCGCGGCCGATGGCGTCACGCAGCACATATTCCAGCTTGGGACCGTAGAACGCGCCTTCGCCCTTGTTCAGCATCCACGGCCGGCCGGACGCCTTCAGCGCCTGCATCAGGGCGGCTTCGGCCTTGTCCCACACGGCATCTTCGCCGATGCGCTTTTCGGGCCGGTCGGAGAATTTAATGCGCACGTCGTCGAAGCCGAAATCCTGGTAGATCGACAGGATCAGATCGTTGACCGCCAGCACCTCCTGCGCGATCTGCTCCTCGGTGACAAAAATGTGCGCGTCGTCTTGCGTAAAGGCGCGCACGCGCATGAGCCCGTGCAGCGCGCCCGACGGCTCGAAGCGGTGCACTTTGCCGAACTCGGCGATCTTGAACGGCAGATCGCGATAGGATTTCAGCCCGTTCTTGAAAATCTGGATGTGGCCGGGGCAGTTCATCGGCTTGACCACGAAGGTGCGCTCGTCCTCTTCGCGCGGCTGGACGAGAAACATGCCCTCGCGGAACGTCGCCATGTGGCCGGACGCGACCCACAGCGAGGAATCGAGGAGCTGCGGCGCGTTGACCTCGGCATATCCGGCATCGCTCTGCCGCCGGCGGATGTAGTTCTCCAGGGTCTGGAACAGCGTCCAGCCTTTCGGGTGCCAGAATACCGAGCCGGGCGCTTCCTCCTGGAAATGAAACAAATCCATCTCGCGGCCGAGCTTGCGGTGATCGCGCTTCTCCGCCTCTTCGATTTGCTTGAGGTAAGCGTCCAGCTCCTCCTGCTTAACGAAGGCGGTGCCGTAGATGCGCGACAGCATCTCGCGGCTCGGATCGCCGCGCCAATAGGCGCCGGCCACCTTCATCAGCTTGAACGCGTTGCCGACCTTGCCGGTCGAGGTCATGTGCGGGCCGCGGCAGAGATCGAACCAGTCGCCCTGCTTGTAGATTTTGAGCTGTTGGTCTTCGGGGATCGCATCGACCAGCTCGACCTTGAACAGTTCGCCTTTGTCGCGAAACACTTTCTTCGCTTCGTCGCGCGACCACACTTCCTTGGTGAAGGGTTTGTCGCGCGCGATGATTTCGCGCATTTTTTTCTCTATGGCGTCGAAATCCTCTGGCGTGAACGACTGATTGCGGAAGAAATCGTAGTAGAAGCCGTTTTCGATCACCGGCCCGATGGTGACCTGCGTGCCGGGCCACAGCGTCTGCACGGCTTCAGCCAGCACATGCGCAGCGTCGTGGCGAATAAGTTCCAGCGCCCGCGGATCGTCGCGGGTCAAAAATTCGATTTTGGCGTCGTGGTCGATCGGATCGGAAAGGTCGGCGACCTTACCATCGAGCGCCATCGCGACCGTGCGCTTGGCCAGCGACGGCGAAATGCCCTTGGCAATGTCGAGGCCGGTGATGTTTTGGGGATACTCCCGACGCGCGCCGTCGGGAAAGGTCAAGGCGACCATCTTTCACTCCTTAGCTCACTCCTGCGAACGAGCGCAGGTAAGCGTGATCGCGCGGTATGTAGCGCATATGCCGGTGAAGGCAAGCCGTGCGGCAGTGGCGGAGATCGATCGTATCGTGGCGCAGCGTGTGCGCACGCCGCTCGATCCCGGCTTCATGGCGCCGCCAGAGCGGGCGGCCGCGCAAGCCTCAGGCCACGTTTCCGGTGGGCGGCGGCGCATTGGTTCCGCGCCACCGCGCGTAACGCCAGGGCAAATACCAACGCGCCTTCGGCGGAACAGCAGCGGAGACGAAGTCGAGCCCAGCCGTGCCAAATGGTTGGCAGCGCAACAAGCGGGCCAGCGTCATCCAGCCGCCAGCCCACAGGCCGAAGCGGTCAATCGCCTGGTCGGCATAGTCGGAGCAAGTCGGCAGATGCCGGCAATGGAAGCCGACCAGCGGCGAGAACGTGTAGCGATAGGCTTTGACCAATCCGCGGCCAGCGAGGCGCGGAGCCCGGCGTGAAGCGTCGAAAAGGGCGTCGAGCGACATGGCAAAAACCTGCGCGCTACTCCGCCGCGGTTTTGGCCGGCGCTGTGTTTGCGCGCTTAGCCTCGATCTGGCCGATGGCATCGACCACCGCGTCGAACGTGAGCAGCGTCGAGGCGTGCCGCGCCTTGTAGTCGCGCACCGGCTCGAGCACCGCAATATCGGTCCACTTGCCGGCGGCGGGCGGTTCACCGTTCTCCTTGAGCATCTTGCGCACGCCTTCGCGCAGCTCGCGGAGTTCATCCGCGTTGGAGCCGATGATGTGGCTTGCCATGATGGAGGACGACGCTTGGCCCAGTGCGCAGGCTTTAACCTCATGCGCGAAGTCGGTCACTTTGTCCCCATCCATCTTCAGATCGACTGTGACGGTCGAACCGCATAGCCGCGAATGGGCAGTCGCCGTCGCGTCTGGGTCGGCAAGCCGCCCGATCCGCGGAATTGTGCCGGCAAGCTCGATGATGCGGCGATTGTAGACCTCGTTCAGCATTGCAAGATCTGGGTTCTTGGATCGTCGTTCTTGGCCTGTGTTCCACTATCAATAAACTATATAGGTACTGGCAGGCCGGAGCGAGAGTCACGGCGGGAACCACGTACTGATATGCCCGACAACGCACCATTCGCACCGCCCGGCGCAGCCGCCGACCTCGAAGAAGGCTTGGCGCTGACGCCAAAATTCGGCGTCGACGGGCTCGTCACCTGCGTCGCTACCGACGCCGTATCCGGCGAGGTGCTGATGGTCGCGCACATGAACGCCGAGGCGCTGGCCAAGACCATCGCGACTGGGCAGGCTTGGTACTATAGCCGCTCGCGTGCCGCGCTGTGGCGAAAGGGCGAAACGTCCGGTCACACCCAACGCGTGATCGAGATGCGCATCGACTGCGACCAGGACGCGGTGTTGATCAAGGTCGAGCAGGCCGGCGGCGCCTGCCACACCGGCCGCCGCTCGTGTTTCTATCGCGCGGTGCCGCTGGGCAAGGCCGGTGCAGTTACACTCGAGTTTTGCGACGAGCGGGTTTTTGATCCAAATTCCGTCTACCGGACCTGACAAATCCTAGAACCGGCCCGCTCTCCAGGCTGGGTGCGAGCGTCTACTTATCGTCGAGCGGCGTGATGGTGCGCAGCTTCCGCGCGACCTTCCAGCTTCCATAATTCTTCTTAAGGCTGCCAGGTTTTCCGGTGTTTACGGGAATGGCAAAGGTCTTGTAATCGCCGCCGATCGCCTCGCTGCATTCGATGCACAATCGCGTGTACGGCAGAACTTCCAACCGGCGGGGCGGGATCGGCTTCCCGCACCTTTCGCAATCTCGTTCCTCGTTCATCTTTGGTCTCCCTTCGGCGAAGGGCTTCCCAAATAGCTAAATGGCCCCGGTTTCCACCGGAGCCACCAAACCGACAGGGAATATCCCCGCGCCATTTGACTGGTAGATCGGCTACCGCCTGCGGTTTGTCAAGAGGCAGGCCTGGACGTTGGCATCGCGCGCTCCAGCAATCGCTTTGCGCGGACGAGGTGCGGCTGATCGACCATCACGCCGCCGACGCCGATGGTGCCGGCGCCGGGGCTGGCAGCAAATGCATCGACGATCGCCTGCGCTTGCGCGATCGCTTCCGGCGACGGCGTGAACAGCTCGTTGATGATCGGTACTTGCGCCGGGTGGATGGCCATTTTTCCGGAAAAACCGTCGCGGCGCGCCGCTTCGCACTCGCCGCGGAAGCCGTCGGTGTCGCGGAAGTCGACATAGACGGTGTCGATCGCAGGTACCCCTGCGGCCGCCGCGCCGGCGAGACAGAGCGCCCGCGCCAATCGGTAAGGGTCGAGGAATTGACCCTGCGCATCGCGATTGGTCTCTGCGCCAAGCTCGACGGAAAGGTCTTCAGCCCCCCAGGTCAGCGCGCTGAGCCGTGCGCTGGCGCCGGCATAGGTGCCGGCAAGGAACAAAGCCGCCGCGGTTTCGGTGGCGAGCGCGACGATCTTGATGTGACCGTCGGGCAGGCCGCTTGTCGCCTCGCGCACCACGAGCTTGGCGTCGGCGTGAACGATGGATCCGCCGCCTTCAGCCTTCGGCAACATGATGGCGTCGGGCCGCGCCGGCACAACAGCATCGAGATCGGCGTCGGTGAGGCCGGTATGCAAGCCATTGACGCGCACGAGAAGATACGGCCGCGGCGCGGTCGCTGCGGTCTCCTTGAGAAACGCCGCCGCACTTTGTCGCGCGCGCCCTTTGCCGTCGAGCGCGATCGAGTCCTCCAGGTCGACAATCAGCGCATCGGCCCCGCTCGTCATCGCTTTATCGAGCTTTTTCGCGCTGTCGGCGGGGACGAAGAGCAGCGAGCGCATGTGTTGATGTTCCTCACCTCTCCCCGCTGGGCGGGAAGAGGAAGAATTCACTTCGTCCGCATGCGTCCGTCAATGGGAATGATGGTGCGCATGAGGCATCGCTTCTTCAACCAAGCCGGGCGGCGTCACGCCCAGCAGGGCAACGACCGCGATAACGGCGGCGCCAACCGCGACTTCGATCGCGGTGTTGCGACGCAATTGCCGCAACGCGTCTTGCGTGGCGCTCACGCTCGCCTCAACCGTAAGCCCGGGCGTGAGCCGAAGCTTGTTGACCGCGGCAATCGCAACCATGCCGAGGAAAAGCACGACCTTTAGCAGCAAGAGACGACCGTAATCGGTATCGGTCAGCGCGGGAACGCTGCCCGCCAGATACCAGGTGTTTATTGCACCGGTTATCAGTAGCGTACCGACACTGGCGACGCCGAAGGTCGAAAAGCGCGTTGCCGCCCCTCGCGCCATGGCGACCGATCCGGCATCGCGTTCCGCGGTCCAAAGCAGCAGTGCGAGCGGAAGGAGCATGCCGACCCACGCGGTTGCGGCGAGAAGATGCAGAACGTCGGCCGCCGGATGGATGATGCCTTCGACACCAATGCCGCCGACCGCGTGCCCGGCCCAGGCCAAAGTCCCGACAAGAGCCGCCGCCAGCGCCACCACGGCCACATTGATCCAAACGGATTTGCTTCGCCCCGCTAAAAGGAACGGAGCAAACAAAGCGGCAAGAAGACAAGCCAGCACAAATCGCGCCAGCCAGACGCGCCCAAAGCCGGTTTGCGTGAGCACGGTCCACAGGGTGCCTTCCGAAAAGACGTCGGCCAACGAGCCGTCGCTCATGGACTGCGCGACCAGAACAAGCCACGCGGCCCCCGAAAGCACCATCAGCAACAGAGCGATCCACGCGATCCATGCGAGCCTTTGTCGAACAATTGCGGGGAGGCCCGCGCTGGCGCCGGTCTTGCGAAAGGCCGGTTCGGCGATGAAGACAATAAAGAAGGCGACGCCCGCCACCATGATCGTCGCGCCGAAATGAATGGCGCGTACGTAAATTAACGGGTCATCCACACCGTCCTCCCGTCACTACGTATCTGCCCCGCCGATTAGGGGCCGCCCACGTGAAACGAGAAGCTTCCCTCTGTTTTATGCGTGTCGGCCGAGAGCGCGTGCCAGTGGACGTTGTAAGTTCCAGGCGCCAGCGATTTCAGGCCGACGCGCATGACGTTTCCGTTGACCTGCGCCTTGCCCTGATCGACGCGGGCGCCGTTGCCGTCAGTCACCTGGACCGTGCTGAAAGCCGGCTCAAGGTCTTGGGTAAACCAAAGCGCGACCTCGTGCGGCGCGATGTGGACCGTGCTGCCGACGAGGGGGCTGGCATGATCGAGAGAGGCGTGCGCCCACGCGCCGCCGGTTCCCAGCGCGGTGAGCAAAAGCGATAAGAGAGCGATACGCCGTCGCATGATCTGTTCCTTTACAACGGTGGTTTGACGGGAGCGGCTGATCCTGCGCCGATGAGCGGCTGCCCAACAGTCTTCGGAAACATATCGTCAAGATAGAGATGCAACTGCCCGATGACACCGACGCCGGTCCCGCTGGCGCCGTTGACGGGTATCATCGCCTCCAGGCCCACCTGGAAATAACTGCCGACCCAGATTACGCCCGGATTGATGGTGCCCATCGTAACGTAGCTGTTGCCGAAATTGTTGGCGACCGGCGTTGCAAGCTGCATTTCGACAATCGGGATCAGATGATTGATAAAGTCGGGAAGCTGAAGGTCTCTTACCTCGGACTTGAGGTAGGGCATGCTGTATTGCAGCGACCCGCCGTAGACGAGCACTTGCGGGACATAAGCGCCTTCTGACACGAGATAGGACACGGTCGGAATCTGATAGCCGATCTGACCGGTCACCGCGATCGGCCGTGCCCATCCGAGGGTGTCGGGAAGCTGTCCAAACCCTTGGCCGAAATAGTACGTCGGCGTGAGGACGCTGTAAGGCGTCCCTATTCCCGCATTGGTCGCGCCGGTGCCGCCCCAATCGACGACTAGCCCCAAGAGCATCGCCAATTCGCGCGAGCCGTCCTTGAGCAACTGATATTGGAACGTGGTCTCAAGGTCCGCGAACCCCGCAAGGATGGAACCGCCAGGCTGGCGGATCTGTGACCATTGCTCGCCGATCGAGATACCGAGGTCTTCGGTGACGCGTTTGGAGAGCTCGCCGGAGATATCCCACTCCGCAGCCGGTGGAATAACACCGGTCCTCGACCACGCCACGGTCGGAAGCGAGAGCTCATCGGCGACGCAGGGGTCGTCGGTCGCGAGCGTTGCGGGAAAAAACCGAGCGCCGACAAGGCAATGGGCGAAGGCATTAGAGAAGGATAGTAAGACGAACAGCAGCGCGAATGCGAACGTGCGTGAGCGCCTCGGAAGGCAGTGCATAAAGGCTCTCCATTCGGGCATGACCTAGACGTGAGCGGCCGCGGATGGCCGCGAATGGTCAGGCGCCGGGCGGAGGACCTCTGGGCTTCGCAATTGAATAGGCGGCAAGGCTGGGGAGGCAGTGTGTATCCGGCGCCCATTGGGCGCTGATAATTTCAACGTCCACACGTTGAAACAGAACCGGCGGCGATCCGAGCAGCGCGTGATGCGATCCGGCAAAGCAGAATATGCAGTGGGTGCACCCGGAATGACCGGGATTGCCCACCGGGGCCTCCGGTGCGTCGTGTCCGTCGTGGAGACAAAGCTCGAAAGCCGCCGGGCCCTCATTGGCATGCGCGGGGAGCGCAAATCCGCCAAGTGCGATCAGTAGGCTTTGCGTGGCGACGGCATACGCGACGACAATGCCGATCAAAGGCCGCAAGAAGCGCCTGCACCTGATGTCGAGCCTGAACATCCCGCCGCTCATAAAAGCACTTTATCACCCCGGGCCATCGGACCGAAAGCCAGCGTCGAAGCCGATTTACCTTGGGCGCATGCGCATAAAAGCCTGGCGGCGGCATTCGGCCACCAGCTTGTTGTCCTGGTTGTAGGCGCGGTGATGAAATTCGACGATGCCGGCACCGGGCCGGGACTTCGATTCGCGCTTGCCGATGACCTCGGTCGTTGCGTGCACCGTGTCGCCCTCGAATAGCGGATGCGGAAACTTCACCTCGCTCATACCGAGATTGGCGATCGTAGTGCCGACGGTGAGGTCGCTCACCGACATGCCGATCATCAGGCCGAGCGTGAACAACGAGTTCATCAGCGGCTGCCCCCATTCGGTTTCCTGCTCGCAGAAATGCCGATCGATATGGAGCGGCTGGGGGTTGAGCGTCATGTTGGAGAACAGCATGTTGTCCATCTGGGTGACGGTGCGCGTGTAGCGGTGCTCGATCACCTCGCCCGGAACGAAATCCTCGAAATACACGCCGCCACGCTTGTGCCGCACCGCCGTCGCCGACGTCATGAGCTCCTCCTGATCGTTAAGCTCCCATTTACCATAATAGTTAATCATTCCTAACTCCCGGAAGTCCGGATGAAGCGATAGCGTAATCCGGGGTGTCGTACCCGCAGTGCGCTCCGCTCCATGCGGGCTACGGATTCGGGAAGCCGGTGGGAGCCGGCAGGGGAGCTTTGCATGCTGGTCGATTCCAGCAATTCCGCCGCCGGCTCGGCGGTGACCGGCGCTATTCGTCAAGCGTCGCAGGCCACCGGTACGAGCTTCAACTATCTGTTGGCAACCGCGCAGGTCGAATCAGGCCTCAACCCGCGCGCCGGCGCGTCGACCTCGTCGGCGCGCGGGTTGTTTCAGTTCATCGAGAAGACCTGGCTTGCCACTATGAAGCAGGCTGGCCCCGCGCTCGGCTACAGCCGCTATGCCGACGCCATCACCAAGAACGCATACGGCCATTACGAGGTGCGCGATCCGACGATGCGCGGCGAAATCCTCAAGCTGCGCAGCGATCCGGCGGCCAACGCGGTGATGGCGGGCGCCTTCACCAAGGCCAACGCCACGGTGTTGAGCGACCGGCTTGGCCGCTCGCCAAGCGAGGGTGAGCTCTACATCGCCCACTTTCTCGGCCCGGGCGGCGCGGCGCGTCTCATCACGCTCGCTGCAAGCAATCCGACCGCCAAAGCCGCGGATTTCTTCTCCAATGCCGCACAGGCCAATCTCTCGATCTTTTACGATCGAACGACCGGCGCAGCCCGCAGCGTCGCTCAAGTGCGCAATATCCTCACCGCCCGCTACGACGTGGCGCGCGGGAATCAGGACCGGCAAATCTTTACCGCGCAAGCTGCAACCGGAACCCCCAACGCGGCGGCGGCGCCGGATACCGCGGGGATCGCCAACGCCTTTGCCGCCGCCGTTCCGGCGCCCAAAGCCGACAACATCCAGGTCTTTCAGAGCCTGTTTGCGGATGGCAACCGCTCTGCGCCGCTCGCTGCCGTCGTGAGCGCGCTCTGGAGCGTGCCGAACGCTACGCCGAGCGCCAACAGCCACGCGGCACAGAAGCCGACAGCCAGCGGCATGCTCGATCTCTTCAAAGACCCGCCTGTAACGGGGTCGTGAGGCGACCCACCGCGCTACTCCCATTTCACCTCTCCCCGTTGGGCAGTTGGGAATAGCTGAAATTGAGAGGCGCATCGGCACCGCACTGCCCCCGTAACCTTTCCCAAAATCTATGGTGAACGATTTGTTAAGGCCGCATCCGTACGGTCGCATCAGCCTCCAACCTGTGGCGCGAGCGAAACAATGATCGTCCGCCATTTTCTCGACTGGGTGCGCACGGCGCCGGCCGGCAAGCGAGCTGAAGCAACAGCCGCGCTCGCCCGCGCGTACCTTTATTCCGATCTCTCCGTCGACGATGCCGCCGCCGCGGAAGGCGCGATGCTGATGCTGCTCGACGATCCGTCGCCGCTGGTGCGCCGGTCGCTGGCCGATGCGCTCGCCGCCAGCCCCAGCGCACCGCCGGCCATCGTCATGGCGCTCGCCGCCGACCAACCGCAAATCGCGGCGCCCGTCCTGGCGCTGTCGCCGCTTTTTGTCGATGCCGATCTGGTCGACGCGGTAGCGACCGGAGTCGGCCCGGTGCAAGCCGCGATCGCGAGCCGCGCCGGCCTACCCCGTTCGGTTGCCGCCGCCATCGCCGAGGTTGGGACCGCCGAAACCTGTCTCTTGCTTTTGGAAAACGGCACCGCCGAGATCGTCCCGTTCTCGATCGACCGCATCGTCGAGCGTTTCGGCCATCTCGCGGCGATTCGCGAAGCGCTGCTCGCGCGCAAGGACATTGCGGCGGCGACGCGGCTGAGGCTGGTCGCCAAGGTTTCGGAAACCCTCGTCGGCTTTGTCGCCGCGCGCCAGTGGCTTGATGTGGACCACGCGCAGCGCATTGCGCGCGAGGCTTGCGAAAAGGCGACGGTGACGCTCGCCGCAGATACGCCTTCGGCGCAACTGCGCCCGCTCATTCATCACTTGCGCATGGGCGGCCAACTGACGGCCGGCTTGATTTTACGCGCGCTTTTGTCCGGCAACGTTGTCCTCTTTGAAGAGGCTTTGGCTGAACTCACAGACATGCCGGTCGCGCGCGTCTCCGGTCTCGTCCACGACAGCGGCAATGCGGGTTTGCGAGCGCTGTTCGACCAAGCCGGGTTGCCGCCTTCGACCTATCCCGCCTTCAAGGAGGCGATCGAGGCGATGCGCGAAGGTGGCCTCATCAGCGAGCCGGGCGGTGCCGCACGGCTCAAGCGGCGCATGATTGAGCGTGTCCTGACCCGCTGCGAAGATGAGGCCCTGGAAGAACTCGCGCCGCTGCTCACGCTCTTGCGCCGCTTCGCCATGGAGGCGGCGCGCGAAGAGGCGCGGCTGTTCTGCGACGAGCTCGTGGCCGAAAGCGTCACGGACGAGCAACAGGCCGAGGCGGCTTGATCCGTTATTCCGGGCCCGAGCGAAGCGCCAAGTCCGAATGACGAAAGACGTTATCCGCCCGGCGCGAGCGGCGGCGCGAAAATGCTTTCCAGATAATCCGGCCGGTCGGTGTTCTCGGCGCGCAGGAATTCGTCGGTGACTTCGCGCAGCCGCCGCGTCAATGCCGTGGCAATGGCGGCGAGGTCGGTGCGGGCATGTTCGCGCGCGATGGCGCGTACGGCGTCGACGTGCTGCTCGACCAGCGCAAGCGGAATACGTGTCATGTCCGGCGTATGCTCGATGAGCCGGCACAGGCTGTCGGCGACGGCAGTGACGGCTGGGTAGCCGAACGTGGCGGCCTCGCCCTTGATGTCGTGCGCGGCGCGAAACAGCTCGTCTCGGGTCTGTTTAGTAAAGCCGGCGCGCTTGACCTCCTGCCGCGCCGCTTCCAGACGCTCGCATTCGGAATGCATCCAGTCGGCGAACTCGGTCGAAAGCTGCGCCAGCGCCGCTTCGGCGCGCGCGACCGGATCGTCGTCGCTGTCGGTCGCCTGCGTGAGGGCCTTGCGCAGTTCATGGGGCGGCGTGATCACTTCGTGATCTGCGAGAGTTGCGACCGACGGGGTGCTGTCCTTGCGGGGGGCCATTTTTCCGATCGCTCCTGGACGCTTCAGCTCAAGACCTTGTCGAGCAGCGGCTGCTGCCGGATCACGTCCGCCTTGCCGCTCTTGCGCCGTTCCGGCCCTACATAGTTCGGGTTGACGTTGCGGCGCCGGTCCGGCCCGAAATAGGTCTTGGTCTTGATGAAAGGACGCGGGTTGGCGACGACGTTGAGAATGCGCTCGTAGAGCGCCTTGGCGGAAATCGGCTTGGCGAGGAATTCGGTGATTCCGGCATCGCGCGCGCCGACGACGCGCTTCTTCTCCGAGTGGCCGGTGAGCATGATGATCGGCACGTAAGGATTGGCGTTGGCGCCCGGCTGGCGGATCATCTGCGCCAATTCGAGGCCGTCGAAGATCGGCATCACCCAGTCGGTGATGACGATGTCCGGCAGGTAATGGGTGAAGGCTTCGAGGCCAGCGGCGCCGTCTTCGGCTTCATACACCTCGCGCGTGCCGAATCCGTGCAACAGCGTCCGTAGGATGCGCCGCATATGGGCGTTATCGTCGATGACGAGAAAGCGCAGGCGGTTGAAGTTGATGCGCACCATGCAGCCCCCGCGGCGGACGCCGCAGCGCCCATCGCCCCGCCGTCAAGGGTAAGGTTTTGCCCGTTAAGGCTTGGTTAAGCATACGAATGACCAAGGCGGATGGCTGCCGTGGTCAGTATCCGAATTGCTCGCGCAGAATGCGTTCGTCGAGGCTGTGGCCGGGATCGAACAGCATGTGCATGGCGATCTTGTGGTCCAGGCTGATCTCGACCGAGCGGACCGAGCGCACCTCGTTGTGATCGGCGACGGCGGCGACTGGGCGTTTCGCCGCCTCGCGTACCTCGACCGTGACCCGTGCGCGATCGGGAAGGAGTGCGCCGCGCCAACGTCGCGGCCGGAACGGACTGATCGGTGTGAGCGCCAGGAGCGGCGCCCCGATGGGAATGATCGGGCCTTGCACCGACAGATTATACGCCGTCGAACCGGCGGGCGTCGCCAACAGCACGCCGTCGGCGACGAGCTCGGCGAGCCGTTCCTCGCCGTCAACGAGGATGCGCAGCCGCGCCGCCTGATAACTCTGGCGGAACAGTGAGACCTCATTGATGGCGTGGTGACGGTGCATGCGTCCGGCGGCATCGCGCGCGCGCATGAGTAGCGGATGGATCACGGTGACATGCGCAGCCGCTAGTCGCTCCGTGAGCTGCTGCGCGGAAAACTCGTTCATGAGAAAGCCGACGGTCCCGCGATGCATGCCGTAGATTGGCTTGCCGGAATTCATGAACCGTTGCAGGGTCGCGAGCATCAGGCCATCGCCGCCGAGGGCGACGACGACGTCTGCGGTCTCCGGCGGTGCGTCGCCGTAGCGGCGGATAAGAAGGCGCCGCGCCTTCTGCGCCGCCTGGGTATCGCTGGCGACGAAGGCGATGTGCTTGAAACGGGATCCGGTACGGCGCGGCGGCATCGGTGGTCGTCGGGCTTGCGGCCTTAATAGGGCCTGGGCGAAATCGGCGGCGGCGCGGCGCCGCGGGAGGTCAGCATGGAGCGCGCGGTTTTCGTCTATACGACCTATCCATCCATTGTCGAGGCGGAGCGGGCAGGCCGGGCCCTGGTCGAGCGCCGGCTCTGCGCCTGCGTCAACATCCTGCCGGGCATGGTCTCCTATTATTGGTGGCAGGGCGCGATCGAGCGCGGCGACGAAGTGGTGATGATCATAAAGACGCGTGCCACCCTCGCCGAAGCGGTGCAAGCGGCGGTCAGGGAGATGCATTCCTACACCACGCCCGCGATTCTCGTTATTCCCATCGAGAGCGTCGATCCAGACTACCACGCATGGATCGTGGCGGAGACGCAGGAGAGGGATCATGCGTCGCGTTGATGACTATTCCGCTCATTCCCGCGTCAGCCGGAATCCAGACAAAGAACGCCAAGTTAAAGGCACTTTCTGGGTCCCCGCTTTCGCGGGGACGGTCGGATGATCGCGAGATCTAATACGTTGCCGTGCCGTCGATCGCGTCCTTGAGCATCTTGTAGGCGCGGCAATCGGTGTTGCCGCAGATCAAGCCTACCTTCTCGAGATCGTCCTTGGCCTTGAGCACGTTGCCTTGCTCGGCTTGCCACATGCCGTAATAAGACCAAGTTACGGCGTGGTTTGGGTCGGCGGCGAGCGCCCGCTCATACCAGAATTTGGCGTCGTCGTAGCGGCCAAGCTTGCGGCTGGCGTAGCCGATAAGCGTTGCCACATCCGCGTTGTCGTCATAGCCCAGCGCACGCAAGGCGGCGATGCCGGCGACATAGTCGCTCTTGTCGTAAATGAGCACATAGGCGGCATGGTAGCCGGGCAAAAAGTCCTCCGCCGAGCTGCTCTTGTCCTTCTTCGGCTTCTTGGTGTCCTTTTTCGATTTGTCCTGGTTCGTTTGCGGCGGCGGCGTCGGATTCTCTTCGCCGGCGGCCGCGGCGATGTCGGGAGCGACGAGGACGGCCGCAAAGAGCAACGCAGTTGCAAGCGAAAGCGATGACTTCATGGCACCTCTCCGGAGGGTCAATACGGCTATCTTACAACGCCGCGGCCATTTTGGCGCGACGCTTCGGTGTCATCGAGAAAATGTGATCCTACAAGTTCGGCTGCCACTCGACCGGCACATGTTCGTAGCCGGTTGAGTTTTTGACGAGATGGCCGCAAGCCGGGAAGGGGAAGTGATAACCGGTCACCAACATGCGATCTGCGGCTGCACGATCGAAAAGCTTCTTGCGCGTTGCGACCGCCGCGTCCCCGTCGATATCGAAGGCCGCCTGCCAATCCGGATGGCGCGCGAATACGGCGGGATGTTGCGCCGTATCGCTGAGCACCATGAGCGATTGCCCGCCGGAGTGGATGGCGAACACGGTATGCCCCGGCGTGTGGCCCGGCGCCGCCAGCGTGGCAATGCCGGGCGCGACCTCCGCTCCCGGCTCGAAGCGCGTGACGTTTCTTGCGATATCGGAAAATATCCGCCGCTGATTGCGGAAGGTGAGTTTCAGATCCGCCGGCGCGGCATTCAAGTTGGCGTCGTCCATCCAAAACTCCCATTCCGCCGCCGGCACCATGATCTCGGCGTTGGGGAAGACGAGGTCGTTGTCCTTGTCCTTGATGCCGTTGATGTGATCGGGATGGAAATGCGAAATCACAATGAGGTCGATCGCTTTCGGATCGATTCCGGCAGCGAGAAGATTGGCGCGCAACACCCCGGCGCTGGACGCGATCTGGCCGCCGGTGCCGGTATCGATGAGAACGAGCTTTTTGCCGGTATTGACGATGAGCGTCGTGAACGGCGTGGCCAGCTTGTCGGCGGGCATGAACGCATCGGCGAGCGCGCCTTCGACTTCGGCAAACGGCGCGTTGCGGATGAATTTATCGGTGATCGGGCGATACCAGATGCCGTCGTAGAGCGCGGTCACCTCGTACGATCCGATCCGGTAGCGATAAATTCCCGGCGCTTCTTTGCCGGCGGGCGGCGCGGCGGCCAAGGCCGGCGCGGTAAGCGCGGCCATCGCCGAGCCGGCGAGCAGCGCACGGCGTGTGACGGTCGGCGTGGCTGTTTCTGTCATCTCGATGTGTCCCCGCTGGACAGGTGGTGACGGCGCGCCCGCCTCCTCAGACGTTGTCGCCGCCTCTGAACAAATCTCGTTCACGTAGTCGCATCCGAGGGGCCAGATTCTTCAACTCGAAGGAAGTCGCAGTTCGACTTTGAGACCAGGCGCGTTGTCAAGCAGTTTGATGCGAGCCTCGTGAAGACGCGCAACGGCGGCGACGAGACTGAGGCCCAACCCATTGCCGGGAGTGCACCGACTCCGCTCAAGCCGATAAAAACGCCGGAAGACGTGCTGGCGCTCGTCAATGGGAATTCCCGGCCCATCGTCGGAGACCGAAATCATGGCACCGGTGTCGCTCTGGTTTAGCTCCACCGTTACCTGTCCGGCGTCGCGGCCGTGTTTGATCGCATTGTCGACAAGATTGGCAACTGCGTCGAACAAGAGATCCCTGTCCCCAGTGATGCACACCGGTCTGTCCCCAACCACCTTGAGATGCACGTCTCTGTTTTCTGCCGCGGCATCGAAGAGCTCGACTACAGCATTGGTAATCTCGACTAAATCCACCGAGCGGAACGCCGAAGTGCGAGTGGTTGTCTCAATCTGAGAAATGCGTGTTAACGACGAAAACATGCGCAAGACATCATCAAGGTCTGCCATGGTGTCGTTGACCAGCAATTGGTCGGATCTGGGATCTCGCGGTCCGCCGCAAGCCCGCTCAAGGCGCCCGCGCATCCGGGTGAGCGGCGTCCGCAGATCGTGCGCGACATTGTCGGTGACTTGCCTCACTTCCCCGACCAATACTTCGATGCGATCGAGCATCGAATTGAGATTTTCCGCCAGTTGATCCCATTCATCATGCGAACCACATAGGGGTACGCGCTCGCCCAGGCCGCTCTGCATGATTGCACGGCTGGTGGCGTTGATGGTTTCGATCCGGCCGACCGTGCGTCGTGTGACGGTGACGCCCGCGACAACCGCAAGCACGAATATCAACAAGATGACAAATGCCAATGCGAGGTAAATCCTCCTCGCAAACTGATCTAGGTCGCTAACGTCCCTTCCCATCAGCAAATGATATCCGTCCGGGAGCGTTTCGAAGGCTGCCCGCAGCAAAGGTCGATCGGTCGCTTCCGGATTCCATTCCTTAGCGTCGAAGGTGCCCCGTCCTGCGCTGCCCGACAAGGCTGGCGGCCAAATCTTGAGGTTTCCGGCAACGGCAGCGAACGAAGGATCGGCAAGCAGATATGCCCCGTCTTCGAGACGCTTGTCGGCGACGAATTTATCGATCGCCGTAATCAGCCCGTCACGACCGCCGTTTTCGTATGCCGCCATCAGAACTGCGCGGTCGGTCTCGATGGCGCGATCCGATCGATTGAGGACGTACGACGCGGTGGACAAATAGACATAGCTGAAAAGCGCAATGACGACCGCGCCGAACACTACGATGCAGATCAGCGCCACCTTAAACGTCGAGGACCGTAATGTCTTAGTAATGAGCACGGATGCAAAACCCCACTCCGCGTATTGTGTGGATCAGTGGATAGGCGTGCTGACTGTCGACCTTGCGGCGAACGCGGCCGACATAGACGTCGATGATGTTGGTCGTCGGGTCAAAATTGAGATTCCAGACGTGCTGCAACAACGTTGCCCGAGGCACGACCTGACCTTCGTTGCGGACAAGGTATTCGAGGACCTGGAACTCCCGCGGCAATAGTTCGATTTCCTTGCCGCTGCGATTCGCCGTTCGCGACACCAGGTCGAGCACAAGATCGCCGACCCGGAGCACCGTCTCTTTGACGACAGTCGTGCTGCGTCGAGCAAGAGCTTCGACACGCGCCAACAGTTCCGCGAATGCAAACGGCTTGACCAGATAGTCGTCGCCTCCGCCGCGCAGGCCGCGCACGCGATCGTCGACCTCCCCGAGAGCGCTGACGATCAAAGCGGGCGTAACGATTCCAGCGTCGCGCAGGCGCCGAATTATGGCGAGTCCGTCGATTCCGGGAAGCATGCGATCGATCGTCATGACGGCGTACCCGGCGGAAAGCCCAAGCTTGAGTCCGTCGTTGCCGTTGACCGCCAGATCGGTGTGATAACCGTGCGTCGCAAGAAAGTCCACGAGCTGCCGAGCCGTCTCGGGATCGTCCTCGATGACAAGGATGCAGCGCCGCGCCCCAGTCATTGTCTCGATCTCCCAATCAATGTTCGGGACGCGTGATCGTAGCACAAACAGAAGGATTCAAAACTGACTTATGTGTCAGAAACTGACTCATTAGTAATTTGAGTATTTCGGCTTGATTGCTTATGGCGATTTGCACGCTGTTGCTTGTAGCCGCGAGACTGCTCGCAGCACTTGGCAGCAGACAAGGAATCCGGCGACGGCGACCTAAGCGGGGAAGTGCATCGATGTGTGCCGCAAATGATCGCCGAGCCGGAGCATCATCGGGGCGGCGTCTTCGAGACTGGCAGAAGGAGAGACTTCGATGCGTATGAAAGTGATTGGAGTCGCCACCGCGATTATGCTCGGCACGGCGGCAACAGCGACCGGCGCAATGGCTCACGGCGGAGGTCATGGCGGCGGTGGCGGCCACGGCGGCGGATTTGGTAGAGGTCATGGCTTCGCAGGTCACGGCTTCGGAGGTCACGGCGTCGCGATGGGCCACGGCAGTTTCGGCCATTTTGGCGGCCACTTCCGGGGCGGCCGCTTTGCTCGAGGCTTTGGCTTTCACAGAAGATTTATCTTCGGCGGTGTGGGTCCGGGTTTCTATGGCTGGGATTGGCCGTATTATGACTATGGCTATGATAGCTGCCACGTCCTCACGCCACATGGTTGGGTTTGGGCCTGCTGAAATACCGTTCCGACGTGATGCTGCGCTGGGAAGCATTGCGGTGATCGCTGCGAGCTGCGGCTACCGGAAGGGATTGCAATGAACGCGTGCCGTCTCTTCCGAATCGCGCTGATGCGCTTTGGGCGAACGGGCTGGGGGCTCGTCGCCGCTTTGACGCTGGCGATTCTATGTTGTGCCGGCACGCGCGCCGCGACGCCGGTTCAAACTTGGCGCATCGATGAAGCGCATACGTCGATTGCATTTAAGATCGACGCCGTGGGCTTTCCGACAACGCGCGGCCACTTCAACCATTATTCGGGCCGCATCCTCATCGATTTCGTGCATCCGGCGAAGAGCTTCACGAGCTTTACCGTCGACTCCGCTTCGGTCGATGTCGGCTCGCAATCTTTCAATGACTTTGTGAAGAGCGCGGTTCTCCTCAACGTCGCAAACTTCCCGACGCTGAGCTTCGACTCGACGCAAGTCGAGAAGCTCGACCAACGCACCGCGCGGGTCACCGGCAATCTGGTCATGCTCGGCGTCAGCCGGCCGATCATGCTCATTGTCGATGTCGATACCGACCCGTCGGCGAACGGACGTGCCGTCGCCTTCCTGGCGAGGGGCACGATCACGCGTTCGGATTTCGGCATGAAATTTGGCGTTCCCCTGATTGACGACGCACTCGAAATCACCGTGAAGACGCGCACGCTGTCAGATGAATGAGGGCGCGTCCGCCTGGCCGTTGTCGCTAAGGCTCCTGCACTGGGCGACCGCGGCGCTGGTGTTCGGCGCGCTAGGCCTCGGCACCTACATGGTGCAAATGGTCCACGATCCGGCCGCGCGGTTCGAGCTGACACAGACGCACAAGAGCATCGGGGTCGCGATACTGGCGCTGACAATGGCGCGCGCTTGCGTGCGTGTCCTGACGACCGCTCCCAAGCCCGAGCCTGCCGCGCGGTCAGTATTGGTGGCCGCCAGGGTGGCGCATATCGCCCTTTATGCGTTGCTTCTGATGATGGCTTTGTCGGGCTGGCTGATGGCAACGACCACGCCGGTGCGGGTGCCGACTCTGGTATTCGGGCTATTTGTGCTGCCTTATCCTTTGCCGCCCGACTTGCCGACTTACCGGTTCGCGCACGGCGTCCACGTCGCGGCGGCGATCGTGCTCGCCGCGCTCACCGCCCTGCATGTTGCTGCTGCGATGGTCCACACGCTGTTGTGGCGCGACCGCACGCTCGTGCGGATGTGGCGAGAACGACGCGCGGCGGGGTCTTAGTGCTTGTGAACATGGCGCGCCCCACCGCGTGACGCGCGATGAGATGAAAATGAAAACGGTAAAGCAGCGACGATGGCGAGGACCTGTCGCGAATTCGTGTCTGGTCTTGCGCGAATGGCGCGGGCAGATAGAGGAGATCGCACGATTGCCATGAACACGCTTTTCCCTGGCGAAATCGTGCCGGTGTAAACAAACCTCAGGAGGGAAACATGCTGAAGACGTTCGCCACAATACTGCTCGCAATTTCGACGGTTGCCGGAACGAGCGCGGCCCGCGCGGGCATGGCCGGCGCGGGCGGCGGGATGAGCGGGGCAGGGGGCACCAATTACGGAGCTTCCACTCGCGGGACCTCCGATACGCCGACCCCTCCTGCCAAGCCGATTACGCACAAGCATAAGCACCTGCGAAAGCATGCGCAGTAGGTTATGCTGACCGAAAATGTCGGTGAAGGTTGGTGTCAAGGGTCTCGCCAGCGTGTTCGGCTTCGCGATTGCCGGGACGCTGTGTTGGCGGCTACCCTTTTCCTACCTGCCGATTCACTTCACCTTGAGGTTCTCGGCCGAGGTCTTTCCTTTGTTTGGAACCTCTTCGTATTGTACCTGCTGACCCTCGTTGAGGGTGCTCAGACCGGCCTTCTCCACCGCCGAGATATGGACGAAAACGTCCTTTCCGCCACCTTGCGGCTGAATGAAACCATAACCCTTGGTGGGATTGAACCACTTCACGGTACCGCTCGCCATCGCGCATTTTCCTTTCGCATTGGAGTTTCAATAATACCGGGGTGCCGCCCCGAAACCAAGGTGGCAGTTTTGCCGCGCGGGATCATCCAAATCTAACCCAAAGCGCCGAGATGCGCTTGGCAGTGGCCCTGGCGGTCGTTGAGGGCGATCCGCCGCCTGACGTTGACGGTGGCGTGGAATGCGTCGCGGCCTAGTGTGCGGAAGCCGCGGGGGCGGCCGGCGCTGCCCTGCGCTTTTGTTTCAGTCCTTCATTTTGACTTTACCGTAATAGAGGGCTGTGCATGGACTGCCAATCGATCGGTCAATATCATTACCGTTGCAGTCAATGAAAAAGAGCCCTTTCGTCTCACGGCAGCACACACGAGGGAAGTCATGGTTCCAGTCGTTGCCTCCGAAAAGCTCGATCGTGCCCATGTCCAGGGCTCGCGGGACAAATCGGTCAGTTGGGCCGGCGCGTTTGCGACCTGCGGCGGACATGGCGCAATCCAGTCGTCGACCATCGTTTATGAGATCGAGCCGGGCGGACACCTCGGCTGGCACACTGACGCCACCGAGGAGACTCAGTACATCATCGCTGGCTCCGGCGAATTGCGTATGGAAGACGGCAGGCATGCGGTCGGACCTGGCAGCGTGTTCGCGCTGCCGGCGAACGTGCGCCACGATCTCGCCAACACCGGCAAAGAGACGCTCCGTGCGGTAGCGTTTTTTGCTGCCGCGATGTTCACGCAAAATTTCGACGAGGTGATGCTGCCGCCGAAGACTCACATCCTTGGCACTCCTAATCGCAGCGGCTAAGGGCCGGTCTTCGTCGGGCGGGTGAGCCGCCCCCGACGACGGGAGGGAAGCGTCGCTGCTTGGCGTGCGAAAGGCGCGGGGCCGGCTGCGATGCTTCGCAAAAGCAGGAACCCCAAGCGTTGCTCTCTTGCCTCGCTTGGGGCCCAAGGCAGGCGTCAGGTACGCAAGACGAAGACGCGCTGCCCCGGGTGAGAATCGGAGCACGCGGCTTTCCAACATTCCACCGCGCTTTGAGATTAAGGTTACGGCGGCGGCCGGCGCTCGCCCGGCGCCAGCAACAAAAAACCCCAAGCGCGGGGCTGTGCGCTTGGGGCACTAGATGAGACAGCGTCGAGTTGGGTTTGGGGTGCTGCCTCGGTATCGTCAGAAGCACGCGCCATCCAAAAATTCCATCGAGCTTCGGGATTAACGTTTACGCCCGCGCCACTGCGGGTTGCGATGTTGCCGCGTGGTTTGTTGCTGGGAGGGAGGTCCGATCGGCGGGACATGGCCTCCCGCCCAGGGCCGACGATCCCCCGGCAGGTCAACCTCGGCGGCTGATCATCGCTGCCGAACGGTAATTGAGACATTACGGCCCGAGCGGCCGGCACCGCCCCGCCCGGTCGGAACTAACCCACAGCTGCGGATTTTTAAAAGTAGTGGCCAGAGTTAGCCTCAAGCCCCTCAAGGGTCCCCAAGCAGCTCTGGCGCACGGGGCCTCGGCGCGGTTCGCCGAGGCCTGCCGCTCGCGACGAGGGCAATGCCCGGATGCGACTGCCGCAACAGCTTGGCAAAGGCGAGCTTGCGCTCCCCGATCGGTGCGCGGCGCAGATCCTCGCCGTCGAGCTCAAGGAGGTCGAACGCGCACAGCGTCACTATATGATCCTGGCGCCGGTAGCGGAATCACATCGAACACCGACAGCCCGCTGTCGTCGACGGCGATTGCTTCGCCATCGACCGCGCATGAACGCGCGGGCAGTGCGGCGATGGCCGCCGCGGCGAGCGTGAAACGGCCGGTAAGGTCGTAGCCGTTGCGCGTGATAAGGCGCGCGCCGGGCGCGGCAGAATCTTTTGCACTGTTGCGCAATTGCTACACCGGACGGTGCCGGCAAGTTGTTCCGCACTTGAGGCCTCGTTGCGTCGCTCTAACCACGCCCCAGCTAACGCTTTTTGGCCGCGCAAATAGACATTGGTTGCCAGATTCATGCGCACCTGGGCAGCGCCAAGGCGATCCAACTCGCCATTGAATCGTTGTTGGCGCTGTCGCAGCCTTCTTCGTCCATACGCACTAACCCCCAGCCTAGGGGGGATTGTAGCGCGGTGAATTGCTGTGGACAGACCCCATACACCTGGGGAGGACGCAACAATGGTGGTCGCAGGCCGACTATCAGAAAACATGCGGGCCACGAATCAGATATCTTTGATGGTGCTTGGTTCATGGTCTGGCGCGACTACCTCCCTCTGGGGCGTTAGTCATGGTCAAGCGGTGAAGGGCCTTTGGCCCCGGCCGTCGAACGTCGGGGCCCTTTTTTTGTGCCGAGCGACAGCTATGCCGGCGGCTATGAGCCCACACTCAATTGCGTGGTCTCTCGACTGACGAACTTGGCTCCCACGTGCTGGCCGAGCCGCCAGACCACCTTGTATGTGCCATCCAGGTCGGGCCCATCGCCGGAGAGAAGCAGCACGAATACGTCGGGAACGTCGAATCCAAAGGAATTGATCCGCACGCCGCCGTCGGAAAAATTGGTAATTAGACAGTAGCACGGCGGATTGCCCTGTCCGCGCTGGATCTTCGCCAGACGATCGAGGGAGTAGCGCGGCGCCCGGCGTCTTTCTTTAGCCTTAGGCGAATTCATGATGCGCGGCTCCAAGTTGCGAGGCAGCGCGCCTCGATGAACGGCGATAACCCCTCTCAGTGAAGCCACTAACGAGCGGCAACTGACGAGGCGCCTAATATCTACGATCGGGCTTTTCTCGAATTTGTCTCAAATCGGCCCTGCGCCAGCTTGACGTGAATTCTGGCCATTGGTCTCGCCTTAGCGGCTTGTGCCGGACGTGATCCGCATCCGGTTTCCGTAGTTCAACCGCAAGACGTGCAATGCGATTGCAATGATCCGGGCTGAGATCGAGGCCGACAATGTGCAAGCGCAGAAACTTGCCGGAGAAAATGGCACGAAGATCGCACAGAACGTCGCCGCCGGCGTCGTGGGCGTCGTGCCGCGGCCCTCCTTTGGCGATAGCGGCGCCGCCCGCGCACATTCTCGATAATCCCCCAACTCCGCTTCCGATCTGCCCATGATCTGCCCAAACGGATGTTCTGGGCAGATGTGAAACTCAAATATCTCGAGAAGTACCGGATTTTAGTGGTGCCGGGTGAGAGGATTGAACTCCCGACCAACGGTTTACAAAACCGCTGCTCTACCGCTGAGCTAACCCGGCATAGCATAGTGATTTCAATTAGATACTAGTTTATCCGATCGGCTCTAGTCATTGTCTAGACATCAAAGCGATCATCCTGGCTAGGGCGGTGCGATGTTTGGGCAAGCGGGCAGCGGTATATCACGGACTGCCGCGTGCGAGAAAGGCGATGGGTCCATTTTAGCACTGATTGTGACGGCCACCCCATGCTGGAGGGTAGGGGTGCAGGGCCGGGTCAGGGATCGAAGCCCGAAGGGCGGAGACGCAACGCGGCTGCGTTCACGAGAGCCCGGCGCCGAAGGCGGACGCCCAAAACCCCCTATCGGTAGGCCTCGTCCCGGCGTCTGATCGAAAGCACGCGTGCCGTGTCATCCTCCAGCTCGAACGTCACACGGTAATCGCCGACGCGAAAGCGATATGCGTCATAGCCGGTGAGAGGTTCTGCAAA
Organism: uncultured Alphaproteobacteria bacterium; assembly: GCA_963733575.1. Lineage (GTDB taxonomy): Bacteria > Pseudomonadota > Alphaproteobacteria > Rhizobiales > Xanthobacteraceae > BOG-931. The sequence continues at coordinate 459,864 of CAVTDJ010000002.1, forward strand.
CTGGAACGGGTCGGATTGCGAGACGAAGAAGCGCATTTTGTCGACAATTCGTTCTTGAATATTGGTTTCAAGTTTCTTGAGCTGCCGCTTTGCGTTCTCCGTGTAGTAGACATCCATCAATTTCCAAACAGGTGCAGTTCTTTGATGAGATCGTTCTGCGAGGTAAGGCGGCCCTGTTTGATGTCCTCGCGGGCTCGAATGAGGTCTTCAGCAAGTACGGAGTCCTCATAATAGTGCTCGGCTTCGATCGAAGAGAGTGAGTCGAACGCTGCCTCCTGCGCTTCTTTAGGCCAAGTTTCGACCCGGTCCAATATTTCTTTAAGCTCCTTCTTTCTCATACCAAACAATCATATCACAAAGGGCAAAAGTCTGCACAGCCTTGCCCTCACCGTGCAATTTGTTGTTTGAAGTTTAGCGGGGGAGTTGAGTAGCAAGGGTCGCAAATCAGATATTGCACTAAACCGCTGCACGGTAGGGAAGTCGAGAAGTATCGCAGACGCCCTAATGACGTGCTAGATTGCCGGCGCTTCGCGAGGGAGCAGCATATAAGTCGAAGAACCGCATTTTCTGTCAAACTCCGCCGGTCAGCGACGGGGGAAGAGCATGTGCGAACCATTCTCGCTGCTGACAAATCGACAGCCAAAGAGAGAGCGATTGCAAGAGCCCGCGCTGTCCTTCCTCTGTTTGTCGAGAGGAAGTACGAACGATTTGAGGTAGTGTCTTGCGATGTGGATGCGAGGTCGAACCTGCGAAAGCGGGCATGACTGACCTGGCCAGCGTCGGTGGCTTGGCGAGGGGACTAGCTAGCCTTTGGCGCACAATCGTCGGCGAAGCGGCTCGTACCAATCATGGCGGCCAGTTTCGTCGATAGCCATGATCCACGCTATATCGAATGAGATCTTGGACACCTGGAGTTCGCGCATTGCCGCGTCACGCAACTCATTCTTTGTCAAGAACTTCGGTTGATTGTTTTGCATGAAGGGAGCAACCAATCACGACAGCGGTGCTGCTCCTCGTCGGCTTTCTCTGAGAGTTCCTGGCTGCGGGTCTTCGTCATTGCGCGCACACGATTGCAACACGTTGATTCAAATGCCGCAAGCCCAATCAGGGAATACGGCTCAACAGAGCCATTCCCGATACGTCGCACAAGATTACTTTCGCGCCCCATGGAGTATCTGGAGCGGAGCCTGCGCTGTCGGTAGCGGTCGTTCTGTCTGTCAGGATTGCACGTTCAGTGCAGTCCATCAGACAGGAGTATTCCATGTCCCAGCAAATCTCACCGCTGCGTCAGCGCATGATCGAAGACATGACGATCCGCAACATGTCGCCGAGCACTCAGAAGATTTACGTTGCCGCCGTAGCGAACTTCAGCATCTTCCACGGACGCTCTCCCGACAAGCTCACTTTTGAGGACGTGCGCGATTATCGACTGCACCTCATATCTCGGGGGCTCAAGCCAAACTCGATCAACCCGATTATGGGCGCCCTGCGCTTCTTCTACCGTACGACACTGGGGCTGAAGGAAGTATCCGAGAACATTCCCTATGCGCGCAGGGCAGACCCGCTGCCGGCCGTGCTGGCGCGTGACGAGGTCGAACGCTTTTTGAAGGCAGTGCCCGATCTCAAGATGCGGACGGCCTTCATCACGATCTATGCCGCCGGTCTACGTGTCTCGGAGGTCGTGAAGTTGACCGCCCGCGATATCGATAGCGCGCGGATGGTCATAATCATTCGGCAAGCCAAGGGGCGCAAAGATCGCTATGTCATGCTGTCCGAGCAGCTGCTCGGCATCCTTCGCGACTACTGGAAGCGTGAGCGTCCGCAAAACTGGCTGTTCCCAGGACACCCAGGACGGCGGATTACGACGCGCCAGCTGCAACGCGTCTGCCGCGATGCCGCCGAGGCTGCCGGGCTCGATAAATCGGTCACCGTGCACACGTTGCGGCACAGCTTCGCCACCCATCTCCTGGAACAGGGCGTCGACATTCACGTGATCCAGGATTTGCTCGGCCATCGTAACATTGCGTCCACCACCCGCTACGCACGGGTGGCAATCAACACCATCCGGCAAATCCAGAGCCCGCTCGAACTTCTGAACATGGAGCGGCAGCGCCGGCCTGATACGCCGGCGATGCCTCGGCCAACCCTGGAGGTGGCGGATGTTTTCCGCCGCCACGGGGCCGGCTGGCGCGCGGCCAACGAGGCCCATCTGAGCCTCGCCCAACGGCGCGTCATGACGGCCATAGAGATATGTCGCACCGCTGCGCTCGGCGGACACGTCGAGCGCTGCGAAGACTGTGCCCATACGCGCATCGCCTACAACTCGTGCCGGAATCGGCACTGCCCGAAGTGCCAGTGGAGGGCGGCGCAAGCCTGGCTTGAGGCGCGCGAGGCCGAGCTGCTGCCGGTGCCGTACTTCCACGTCGTGTTCACTCTGCCGGCGGCAGATCGGCGCCATCGCGTACCAGAACAAGGCCAAGGTCTACGGCACTGCTGTTCACGGCCGCGGCTGAGACGCTCACGACGATCGCCGCCGATCCAAAGCACCTCGGCGCCAACATCGGCCTCACCGCTGTCCTGCACACCTGGGGACAGAGCCTCGATCACCACCCTCACGTCCATTGCATTGTGCCTGGCGGAGGTGTCTCCCCCGACGGCGTGAGCTGGGTGCGATGCCGTCCAGACTTCTTCCTGCCGGTTCGGGTGCTCTCGCGCCTGTTCCGGCGCTTGTTCCTCGAAGGTCTCGTGGCAGCTTACGATGCTGGCGAGCTGCAATTCTTCGCCGATCTCGTCGCGCTTAGAAGACCGGGAGGCATTCAAGGCCTACCTCGCTCCCCTGCGCACGCGCGAATGGGTCGTTTACGCCAAGCGACCGTTCGCAGGCCCGAGGCAAGTCTTGGCCTATCTTGCGCGGTACACCCACCGCGTCGCCATCGCCAACAGCCGGCTGCTCGATCTCGATGATGAGCACGTCAGCTTTCGCTGGAAGGACTACCGTGAGAATGGCGACCACAAGAACAAGGTCATGAAGCTCGCCGTTGGCGAGTTCATGCGCCGTTTCCTGCTCCACGTCCTTCCCGATGGGTTCCATCGCATTCGCCATTATGGTCTGTTCGCGAATGGCCACCGCGCGGACAAGGTGACGCTGTGTCGAAAGCTGCTCGATGTGCCCCTACTCACGACCAATAGTGAGAGCGGCGATCACGAAGAGCGGGCGGCATCTCGATTCGAACCGCCAGCCTTGCCCATGCTGCGGTGGCCGCATGAAGATCATCGAGACCTTCGAGGGACCACTGTCCCGCCCGTATCACGTTCGGAGGTTTGACAGCTCGTGACCTCGCTCCACCGGGCCGCACTCATCATCCATTGCGGGTCTTGCCGCAGCACCGCCTACGGCATCGCACGGCCCGCTTTGCGTTGTCACGACGGAATTCTGCATCTTGGCGCAAGAAGGCGCGAAGCACCGCCTGTACATTCCCAACCGATTGTCCGAATAGCATTGCCACCGCCGACTCGGGAGGACCTTGCCCGATCCCCCGCGGCGACCAACATCACCAAATCCCCATAGCTGGACTCGCTGACCGCGGGTTCGTGCAACAAGGTTTCTGCAACGCCTCTCGAAGGCGCACGCGCATATCTCGCTCTCGGGGCAAGGCGTCGCAGAAACCTCATAATTGCGCGACCTATTTGTCGTGGCTCAACGAAGCCATAAATTGAGAGCCTTCCCTTTTGTAATTTGTGTGTTGAAATTGCGCTTGGTGCTCATGGGGCCGGTGCAAACCAAATGGATGTTATTTTGAGCCGTTTTTTGATTCAATCAGTGATCAATATTTCAGCGGAAAGTTTCAGACGTTGAAAAATCGACCGTGTCTCCTTCTTTCATAGAATGAGCCGAGCACACGGTCCTGTGTAGAATATATTAGAACATATTAGAGCGATGAAGGCAGTTGGAAATGGTGGCTCTGCGACAAGGTATTTTGGTGATTGGGGTCCGGAAATTCTTCGGTCAAACCCCACCTTGTCTTCGGTGAAAACCCACCCCCTCTTCGGTCAAACCCCACCCTGAAGCGTGATGGTTAAGCCACCTCTCGGCTGAAAGATGCTGATTGACCCTAGGCGGCGCGAAACGATTTTTGCCAAGTCTCAAAACTCTTGATCTTGTTAGGGTGCCGCTCGGCCGTGATCCGGGCTCGGGTGAGGAGGTGCATGGTCGAAGCGAGCGAGCCGTCCCCAGCTCCAAAAGGGCGATTGCCGGCGCGGGCAAGTGTGTCGATGGTTTCTTTTTCCTCGGCCGGCAACGTCGCGAACATCTCGTCCGCCTGGGCGCGGCGGTAGCGGTCATATGCCATGCGGTCGGCCTCCTCCCTTTCCCTACTCCGATGGGCTTCGGCGGCAACCTTTGCGGCTGCGCGACGATTACGGGATTCGTGATAGCCGGTGAGGTATTGCTTGAGGCCTCCCAAGGTTTGCACGTCGAAGCGGGTCTTCCTGGCTTCCGAGAGGGCGTAATCGAGAAAATCAGACACCTTCTCGAAGGGCACTTGGTCGAGCAGGTGCTTGGCCGTCTCAACTTCTTTGGACGAGACGTATGGAATGTCTCTGATCGGCTGACCCGTGCGCTTTTCGATGAAGAGGTAGGCGACCTTCAGAGGCTCGGCCGTCTCCTGTTCATTGTGGAGTTCGAATTGAACCTCACCCTGATGTCGGGTGCGGTAAAATCGGTCGTAGTCGGCAAAGAAGACTGAACCCGGCCGGAACGTAATGACGAACCCTTCCCCACTTCTTGCCTTGGTGATGGCGTAGGACGCTAGGAATCCGAGTTGAACGAGTTGACGCAGATGGGGTCCCAATTGTTCACCCTCGATCTTTGACACATATCGCAGCACTGTGATCCCGCCTAGCCATTCGGCACACAAGTCGTCATATCGCTTCGGGAATGACAGCCGCGCGCGATGATGACCGTCGTAGAGGTTCGCGAAGTGGAAGAACAGTCGTATATAAAGCGCCTGGCCGATGGTGCCGAGCTGCTGCATGACACCGTGATTTAGGCAGGTGAAATGATCATCGCGCAAAGATGAGACAATTTGAGGGTCTAAGCTGACCGAGCAGGAAACGATCGGGTCGTCAGCGGACAGCTCGCGCTCGATCAAAATGTTTGAGAAAATTTTGAACGGCTGCTCAATAAAGCGCCCGGCTTGATTTTTGAAACGAGCGATAACGTGTGTGTAGTAAATTTCGAACAGGGCTCGATGCAGGTCACGGCTGTCGCTACCACCCCATTTTTGCCGCCCGATGAGACGGCCAATTTCTTTTCGGGTGAAATGGATCTCTCTCCGAATCGGACGACCGTAATCGGAATGTTTTTTCAAGAGGGCAATGAAAATCTTATGCGCGAGCGGGCCGGGCTGACCGAGACGAGGATCAGGACGGACGATAATATTCTTTTCAACAGCGCCCCTGTTGAGGACGATTTCTTGTTTGCGCAACGACGCGCGTTTGGCGTCATGGCAGAACAGCGCGCCTGAGATACGCAAGAGCGTGTTCTCCATGTAGAGCTTTTGAATTGGCTCGGTTGCTCTTTCCGCAGTGGCCCGTGTCGCTTGAACGTCCAACATGACGCTTTTGATTATACCCCGACATCGCAATGTTTCGTGGCGGCGCTGGGGAGAGCAGCTCACTTCCCTTCCGCGTGATTCAAGGGCTCACTTCCCTTTCGGTTGGTGCGCCGAGCAGAGGCGTGAGCATTTCTTGCAGACGGGCAGTGATAATGTTGGTCTCCTTCACACGCTCAAGCAGCACTGTGTTTTGCTCGCGCAAAAATGAATTTTCCTTTTCAAGGTGTTCGAGGTAACGATTTTGGAAATCTGGCGCGCCCGGACGCGTCCGGGCGTGGGCGGGCGCGACCTCTGTGTGTTCCGAATTATGGCTCTCTTTCCTAGCGCCATCGGGCGCGCCCGGACGCGTCGGAGCGCGTCCCGACGCGGCTAGGGCGTCCACAATTTGCGCGATGTGGTGGTCAACCGACATGGGGGTGACGAGGTATTTTTCGCCAAACGCCGTCTCTACCTTCCGGCACTGAAGATCACCACGGGCACAATATTTTTGAAGGCGGCGAATGGTTCGCGGATGACCAGCATGCGCGTAGCGCTCGGCGACTTCGTCGATTGTCAGAGTGTATTCATTGTCGTCGAGGGGCGCGTCCGGGCGCAGCGGGGCGGGGGTCATTGCTGTTGATGATAACCCGGCTCGCCCCCGACCGCTTGTGCGTTATCCCCAAACCGAGGGGGGAGGGTGGGGTGCATCTTCTCGTCGGTGAGGAGGACTCTCGGGCCGAGCACTATTTTCTCATGCTACTGTGTAAGGACGTATGGATGCAGTTGTTGAGAAAGAAAAGGCCATCCGAGGGCTTGTCGAAACTGCTGTACGTTCTTACGCAACCGGGTTTGAAGCGCGCCACGTGGCGCAAAAGGACGATCCGGATGGCGTCATCAACATGAAGGTGCACAACCCGTTCATCGCGGCACTCGGACCGGAAGTGCAATACTACTCAGCGCTGGTGCGGTCGTTGGACAGTTCGCTCGGGGATATGCTGGAGGGGCTCGCGATCTCGATCGCTCAACTCTCGTACCAAGTTAGCCGAGAGGTTGTGGGGTTTCTAAGCGAAAAGCAAACAGGAAAGATTGCGCGGCTTTTGGAGGAATACAAACGGCGAGTAAAACGACCGGAAGTGAGTGATTATGCGCTCCTGATCGACAAGGGGAGCAATAGCGTGCGGAAGGTACGGCACGACAGCGATTATTATTTAAAGGACGAGGAGACCGGCGGGCACTATCTGATCGAACTGAAAATCGGTGGTGACCTCGACAACAAGAAGGCCCGTGCGGAAAAGGAGGCGCTGCTCGAACAGTATGCGGTCCTGGTCAACACACTTGGCACTCCGGAGAAAGTGTCAGTGCGATTTGCCACCGCATACAACCGCTTCGGGGAAGGAGCGCCGTGGGAGCAGGGGAGAGTGAAGCAGTATTTTGCGCCGGAAGAATTGCTTATCGGAAAAGACTTTTGGAACTTCGTCTGCAAATCGAAGTTGGGGTACCAGATCGTGCTGGCCGAGTACAAAGCGCACGCGGGGCTAATTATTCGGGCGCTTGATAATGTGAAGGCGGCTTATTTGAGTTAAACTTTTGAATGTATGAATGAACTTGGGGCAATTTATACCGCCGATAGTTTCAAAAAAATCAAAGAGGTCCCCGATCACTCCATTGACGTGATCCTTACCGATCCGCCATACAATCTCGGCCAATATTCGACTGGCAATTTGAAGATGAGCTGGCGCGCGGACTTCAACAACGACATCGCGGCTTGGGATCAGGAGACGTTCAGCCCGCGCGCGTGGCTCGCGGAGTTCAAGCGTGTTCTAAAGCCAACAGGCAATCTGTTTGCGTTCACGAGCTATAACCTGCTTGGGGAATGGCATGCGGCGTTCGATCCAGAATTCGACACGTTTCAATTCATGGTGTGGCACAAAAGGAATCCGGCGCCAAAATTGAGACGGGCGGGGTTCCTCAATAGCTGCGAGCTGATCGTGTGTGCCTGGAATAAGGGACACACGTGGAGCTTTGGAAAGCAAAACGAAATGCACAATTTTATCGAAACGCCGATCTGTATGGGAAAGGAGCGGCTAAAGAATCCGAAGCATCCGACACAAAAGCCGGTGAGGGTGTTGGAGCATTTGTTGAAACTTGGTTCCAAGGAGGGCGATCTGGTATTTGATCCGTTTATGGGCGTCGGATCGTCCGGCGTGGCAGCACTCAATATGAAGCGTCGATTCCTCGGTTTCGATAGTGACCCAACATACGTCAAAGCGGCAGGAGAGCGGTTTAAGAACGTCTGCGGGATGAAAGTGATACCAATTAGGCGCGGTGAAGCGCAGCCATTCTTGCTTACGCCGACGCTCCTGAAGGTGAACAATGCACAGCAGCTTTTCAGCATTGCTGCTTAGGAAACCTGCTTTATACTGCTGAGCTTCGGGATCATGTATGTAAATTAAGGGCTGAAAGTTGGAATATTACATGAAATTCATTCACGCAGCCGATGTCCACCTCGATAGTCCCCTACAGTCCTTGGCGTTGCAGGATCAGGCGCAAATCGCACGAATGCGGCGAGCCTGCCGTGAGGCGTTTGAGCGTTTGATAGATTTTAGTATCGAACAAAAAGTAGCCTTTGTTCTACTCGCAGGCGATCTGTACGATCACGGTTCGCCCAACATGCAAATTGCGGTATTCCTTCGCAATCAGTTGTCGCGTCTTGAGAAGAATGGGGTTCGAGTTGTGATCGTTAAGGGTAACCACGATGCCAACAACAAAATCACCAGTGCTCTCGCACTGCCCGCAAATACTCGAATTTTAAGCGATCGTAAGCCAGAGACATTACTTTACGATGATCTGCCCGTGCGAGTCGCGATCCATGGACAAAGTTTCAAAGCCGGGCCCGTTTCGGAAAATCTTGCAGCGTCTTATCCAGCCGCCGTACACGGTTATCTCAACATTGGCATCTTGCATACGTCATTGTCTGGAAATATTGACCACGATGTTTATGCACCCTGTAAATTGGAAGATTTGACAACGCGGGGTTACGATTATTGGGCGCTTGGTCACATCCACAAAGGGGCAAAACTTATCTGTGATCCGTGGGTTGTCTATCCCGGCAACCTCCAGGGTCGGAATGCCAAGGAGACCGGGCCAAAAGGTTGCATGCTCGTGGAAGTCGAGGATGATCGAATCTCGACGGTTGAATTGATAGATTTAGCCGTCGTGCGTTGGGAGTCGGTGCAGATTGAACTCAAGGGCAAATCGCGTGAAGCCGAATTGGTTGAAGCTATTCGCGCCGCTTTGGCCCAAGCCCATAAAGACGCGGAGAACCGGCCAACCGCCGTTCGCATAATCCTTACCGGTGAAACTCCTCTACATGACGTGATTGAGAGAAGGCCAAACCGATTATTGCAAACCGTAATGGAACTTGCCGCCGAGATCGGCGGGGAGGACATCTGGATAGAAAAAATACGTGACGATACAGTGCCCGCTCTCGTCGTACCAAAATCTCAGACGAATGAGACAACAAATGACTTGGTGCAGATTATGGAGGAGGTGGCTGGGGACACTACGCAAGTAAACTTATTGCTCCAAAAGGAGCTTGAGCCCCTGCGGACCAAACTCCCCGAGGAACTCAAAGAGCTTCCAGCCTTAAAGCTTCTTGACGATCCGAGCTTAGTTCTCAGGGCATTGACTCGACTCAAGCCGCGCTTAGCGTCGCGCCTCGCAGGTGAGGAGGATGCCTAATGCGAATTGTCGGCCTTCATCTGCGTGCATACGGCCACTTTACCGATTATTCCCTCGACTTTGGCGCTAAGCCGGGCCTGCATTTGGTGTATGGAGACAATGAAGCTGGAAAGAGCACATCGCTCCGCGCTCTCTCCAGCGTTCTGTTTGGCTATCCTTCGCGCGTCATCGATGGATTTAAATATGACGCAAAGGACATCACCATTGGTGCTGATCTAATTGCCCAAGACGGGCGCACCCTTTCTTATGTCCGTAAGCGCCGGGGAAAGAGCGCCCTTGCAAATGCTGACGGCACAATTTTAGACGAGGCCACGGTAGCAAGCTTTCTCGGCGGCATTTCGAAGGATATTTTCGAGAAAGTATTTGCACTCGATCATCATCGACTCCATGAGCACGCTAAGGCGCTTTTGAGCGAAGGCGGATCATTGGGATTCAGTCTTGCCGAGGCTGGGTCAGGCATAGCCGGTCTCAAGGCTGTGCTCGATCGTCTTAGAGACGAACGTTCCGCGCTATTTCTCCCTGGTGGTTCGAAGCCGAAGCTCAACCAACTCATTACGAGACTTACCGAGCTTCGTAAGGAAGCGCGGCGCCGGGCGGTGTCACCCGGCGAATACAAAAAGCGCCAAAATGAGATCGACGAAGTGGAGAGCGCACTAAGTGAGGCGCGCGACAAAATCAAGTCCATACAGATCGCCGTTCGAAAGCTGGAACGAATTGCAAGGAACCTCCCGCTGCGCACCCAACACGAGGCGTTATCTCTTAAGATCGAGGGCTTATCGAGCGTACCGTTGCTCCCGCCTGAGGCCGCACAGCAGCGCATAAAAGCTCAGATTGATCACGATACAGCGGAAGCGGACCTTGCTGCCGCCAAAGATGAAATTGAAACACTGCAATCAAGAATTACTGCGATCGTGCTCGACACGAAGACCTTGGAGCATCGTGCTGAAATCGAGCGCTTAACGGCTCAACGCGCGGTAATCGAGAATGCCGAACTAGATTTGCCCAAGCGGGAAGCTGAACGGAGTCAACATTACGTGACGGCGCGAGATTTGCTCGCTAACGCTGAGTTGTCGGGGACTCCGGAAGACTTGGATAAGGTGTTGCCATCTGCGCTCAAACGAAAGGCGATTTCCACGCTGGCCGATGTCGGGACGAAGCTCAATGCGCAGATAGCGACAGCAATGGCAAACGTCGAAAGCGCCGAGGAGGCGCTCGGTAAGGCTAAACAACAAGCTGAACAAATTACGAAACCGGCGGACATTGGGTCCCTTGCACAAACATTGTCTGCGACCGAGAAGCTTGGTGAGATTTCGTCGGACATTTCCAAGCGGAAGCTTGAGCTCGCAACCAAGAGCCAAAGGCTTGCGCAGACGATAGTTGGGCTCGGCATCAAAGACGGTTCTGCGGTGAAATTGCGAGAAGTGGCCGTGCCATCCGAAAAAGCGGTGACACGCTACAAAGAATCGCTGGCCGCTGTGGACGAAGAAATATCTGCGGCTCGCACCACGCAGAGCCATCTTAATCAAGGACTCAATAAGCTGGAGAGCCGTATTGCAACGTTGAAGACGGGTGGGGTAGTGGCGAGTGAGGAGGATCTCAAGTCCGCTCGCGGAATGCGCGATGATGGATGGGCGTTAGTGCGTGGTATCTATATTGAAAAGCAAGCTGGGCTGGATGGCCAGGCCAAGGCTTATGCGCCAAAAGGCAATCTTGCGAACGTCTATGAAGCGCGTGTCGTTGAGGCCGACAAAGTCGCGGATGCGATACTCGCCGACGTCGAAGAGACGACCGAATTGTCGTTGTTGGAGCGCCAGAAGTCGGAGGCTGTCGCGAAGATTGCCGCCATAGTTGGCGAGCAGTCGAAAATGACTGAACGGCGTAGCGCTCTGATTGCTGAATGGCGCACCTTATGGCCCGCTGAAATTGTCACCGCTCAGCTGCCAAACGAGATGTACGAGTGGCTAAAGTTGCGTCAGCTTGCGCTTTTGGAGGCGGAAAATCAGACGAAAGAGCAAAGTGAAATATCGGCACTGGAAAGAAAAGAGAGCGATGCGATTAAGGGGTTAGTTGCTGCCTTGAATGGCCTCGCTCCGGCTCATGCCAGCGACGGTCTAAATGTCCTTCGAGACCGCGCCCGGAAACTCCTGGACGATGTCAACGCTGCCGTTGCGAAATACGCTATGGCGAATGAGGCCGTTGAGACCCAAGCGCAAAATAAGTCGCGGGCTGAAAAAGCGGCAGCCAAGCTCAAAGCTCAAATTACTGAGTGGAAAGAGAAGTGGGGCGCGGCGCTAAAGGAAGCCGGACTGGCACCTATTCTTTCCATTGAGTCGGTTTCCGTGGTTCTCGATATCATGAACAGTCTCGATGGCTCCAAAATCCAGATTGATAATCTAACTCATCGTATTAAGACGATGATGGAAGATAGAAATGACTTCGAAAAAGCTGTTGATGCCTTAAGGCCTCTTCTGCCTAACCCAGGTGAAGTAGGCCCGCTTGATATATCCCGACAACTCGAAGCGAACTTGGAAACAGCGAAGGCTGCGGATGCGGAGCTAAAAGCTTTGCGGGGGCAGTTAGAGACCCGAGTACTCGCGCGAGAGCAAGCTCTTGAAAAGCTGCGTCGGAGCAACTCGGAGCTTGCATCACTTTGCGCGCAAGCTGGAGGCGTCGATGCAAAGGATTTGGCAGCAATGGAAATAAAGTCCGCAGAGAAGGCGGAAGCGATACGAGACCGTGACAGGCTCGAAACACGGCTACGTGAAGACGGCTCAGGTCTTGATCTAGATACTCTTCTGGCGGAATGCGATGGGGTCATTGGCGATCAGGTGCCCGGCGAGATTTCAGCTCTGTCAAACGACAGTGTGGAACTTGAAGCTCGCATCGACGAAATGATGACCCGCCGCGCAACACTTAGTGCCGAATTCGCTTCGTTGTTCGCCAACAACCAGGCGGCTGACATGATGCAAGACGCAGCGAATGCTGAGACGGAGATTGATGAAGCAGTGCAAACCTATGCCGATCTGACGGTACAGGAGACGCTGTTGAGGCAAGCAATTGACTTGTATCGCGACAGGAACCAAGGCCCAATTCTCACCCGCGCAAAGAGTCTATTCGCGGAGCTCACGAATGGTGAGTATACGGGGCTTCGCGCCGACGTTGATGAAAATGGCGCTCCAATTTTGATCGCGGAGGACGCCTCGCGCGGAAGTCTGGAAGTTTCCGCGCTTAGCAACGGCACTGTTGACCCGCTATACCTTGCATTGCGATTAGCTGTTGTGCAGGAACACAACGCGACGCATGAGCCCCTTCCATTCATTGCTGATGATCTACTGCTCAACCTCGACAATAGGCGCGCGCGAGCAACTCTCAAGACTTTAGGAACCCTTGCCGCATCGGCACAGGTATTATTTTTCACGCACCATGAACATATGATTGAACTCGCCCGCGCGAGTTTACCCCAAGCGTTGTTTGTTGAGCACTGCCTCCCGGCGCGGGCGGGCTAGTTGACGTCTACGGCGCCGCAGTATGGTTGTTATTCCTCGTTGTTTCTGCCACAAATTGTGCCGGCGAATTGTTGCTACGTAGGGGCGGGTGAAGACCCGCTCACGGTTTGAAAGAATGGGGGAAGCAGTGTGAGAATAGCCTCGGTGCAAATTCGAAATTTTCGAGGATTTGAGAACGAAACCGTCACGTTCGGCGAACACACGTGTTTATTAGGTCCCAATGGCGCAGGCAAATCCACCGTGCTTTCGGCGCTGAATATATTTTTTCAGGAAACAAGCAACGCAACCGATGTGACAACACTTACGGCAGAGGATTTTCACAAGGGCAATACAAAGTCTCCAGTGGAGATTACCGTAACGTTTAGTGACTTATCGGAAGCTGCGAAAGAGGCGCTTGGTCATTACGTCCGCCATGACCAGCTCGTAGTGACCACCATCGCGACATTTGATCCACAGAGGTGGTCCCGCCTTACGGGACAGAATGGCGGCTTGGCTAAGGTGGATTTTGGGTTCGATTACGCCGCCAATTTCTCCTCGGTTGCCTGCGTAGCATAGACCTCGTCGGGCGTCCTGCCGCCGAAGACCGAGTGTGGTCGGTCGACGTTGTAGTAGCCGATCCAACGAGCGATCCCGGTTCTTGCCTCACTGCCGGTCTCAAAGGCATTGAGGTAGACGCATTCATATTTGAACGATCGCCACAGCCGCTCGATGAAGACGTTGTCCATCCAGCGGCCACGACCATCCATCGAGATGCGGATGTCGGCGTCCTTCAAGGTGTTGGTGAAGGCAAAGCTGGTGAACTGCGAGCCTTGATCCGTGTTGAAGATCTCAGGTCTGCCGAAGCTGGCGATGGCCTCCTCCAGCGCGGTGACGCAGAAGTCAGCATCCATCGTGTTCGACAGCCTCCACGCCAGAACCTTGCGGCTAAACCAGTCCATGATCGCGACCAGGTACAGGAAGCCTCTGCGCATCGGGATGTAAGTCACGTCTGCGCACCAGACCTGGTTCGGCCGGTCGATGGTCAGATGCCGCAGCAGATACGGATAGGTCTTGTGCTGCGGAAGCGGCTCACTGGTCTTCGGGCGCTGGTAGATCGGCGCCAAACCCATCTTGAGCATCAGACGACGGACGCGATGGCGCCCAACGCACCAGCCGTTGCGGCGCAGATGCCGAGCCATCTGTCGCGAGCCGTACCAGGGCGTCTCGAGGAACTGCTCGTCGATGAGACGCATCAACCTGAGCGTCTCTTCGTTCTCCCCCGTCGGCTCACGGTAGAATGACGAGCGATTGATCGACACCAGCTCGCACTGGCGCACGATCGAGAGCCGTGGATGACCAGGATCGATCATCGTCTTCCTCCGATCCAGGCTCAGCGATCGAAGGCTTTCGACAAAAAATCCCGTTCCACAACAAGCTGACCGATCTTGGCGTGAAGCTTGGTGATCTCGCCATCGCGGCTCTTGTCTCGCTCGGGGCCCTTCTCGTCGAACACCTTGGCGAGCTTCTCGACCGCCTCGCGCTTCCAGGCAGCAATCTGGGTCGGGTGCAGTTCGTGCTTGCTCGCCAGCTCTGCGACCGTCTCGTGGCCCTTGATCGCCTCAAGCGCAACCTTGGCTTTGAACTCAGCCGAAAACCGTCTCCGCGTCCTCATGGTGGTTCGTCCTCTGCATCGGAGAATCCACCTTAGCCGGCTGTCTCAGGAAGTGGGACCACCTCTCACAAACAGGAAGAGCGCCCGTTGAACAAAAGGGCGAACGGTTCGTGTTTAAGCAGTTCGCGCCCTTTTTTGAGGATGAAAAGAATCGGGCAACGGTTGAACCGTTACGGGCACGATTTAGTGAGGTGACGGCCTCTCTCACTGATTTTACATCGATAGGGACCAAGCCTACCAAGGTCGCGATGACCCAAGCGCTGCGCGATTACGAAGAGAAACATGAAAAACTGTGCACGCTCGAAAGAAGCGATGATAAATTCTATGGTGCCTCGAAGGGAGGGGGAAAGCTCGAACCGTTCATTCAGTGGGTTTATCTCCCGGCGGTAAAGGACGCCTCCGAAGAAGCCGAAGAGGCTGGGACCACGGCGCTCGGCAAACTTCTCCAACGCACCGTTCGCCAAAAAGTAAATTTCGACGATGCGCTGGAGCAATTGCGTCAAAAAACACGGAAAGAGTACGACGCTCTGCTTGAAAAGGAGCAGAGCACGCTAGAGGAGCTTTCAAAAAACCTTGCTAAACGGTTGGCTGCGTTTTCCCACCCGGATGCAAGCCTTGCTGTAGAGTGGCTTCAAGGGAGCGAGAAGTCAGTCTCAATCAATGATCCGAGGGCGATGATTAAGGCCCAGGAAGGTACATTCAAGGGTAGCCTCACGCGCTTTGGACATGGCCTTCAACGGTCGTTTCTTCTAGCCATTCTCCAGGAGTTAGCCTCACTCGAACGCGAGACAGACGGAGATGAGAAAGTCGAACAGCCGACGCTGATTTTTGCGTGCGAAGAGCCGGAGCTTTATCAGCACCCCCCGCAGGCTCGCCATCTGGCCAATGTATTGCGCGCCCTGACAGATGTTGGCAACCAAATCATCCTAACGACCCATAGCCCTTATTTCGTCTCGGGCGAGTCGTTTGAGGAAATTCGTCTGATCAGAAAGGATCGCGCCACCGGGAAATGCTTCGTGCGATTTACCGAGTTTTCTCGGTTTGCCGACCGCGTAGCAAAGGCGACCGGAAAGAAACCCGACAAGCCCTCAGTTGCGCGCGCAAAGCTTTTTGCGGCTCTTCGCCCCGAGTCATCGGAGCTGTACTTTTGCCAGCGCCTTGTACTCGTCGAAGGGATCGAAGATCGCGCCTACATATCGGCAACACTGCATCTCGACGACAAGTGGGAGGAAATTAGGCGAGCTGGTCTCCACATCATTCCTTCGGATCGCAAGTCCAGCATCTTACAGCTATTAGCTATTGCTCAAGAGCTGGAGATTCCGTGCTTTGTCATCTTCGATGCTGATGGCAACGTCGTTAAGGAGGAGCATCGAGCGCTCCACGAGCGGGACAACAAGGCTCTTCTTACGGCTCTAGGACTGAAATGCGACGTGTTTCCGAAGGCCGTGGAGTGGGGTGACAACCACGCGATATGGCCGTCCACCTTGGAGGAGGAAGTGATCTCTGCCCTGGGAAAAGCTGAATGGGAAGCGCTTGCTACCAAGGCCCGCAATGCGATTGATCCAGGGGCGAGCCTCAAAAAGAATCCCATCCTTATTGGTGAGCTTCTCAGTATCGCATGGCAGGAAGGCAAAAAACCAAAGGTTCTGACGGATTTAGCTGACCGATTAATTAAATTTGCCACAGCATAAACGGGGAAATCGGATGGACCGCACACGCGTTTCGTCGACGAACATTCGCTCAATAGGGTACGATGAGGGTTCTCAAACGCTTGAGGTCGAATTCACAAACGGTGGGATTTACGATTACGCTGCCGTGCCCAAAAATGTGTATCAGCGTTTCATGGCCGCACCGTCAAAGGGCCGCTTCTTTGATTCATCAATGAAAGATAAATATCGGACGGTAAAAGTGCGATAGTAATGCGCAACATTTACTTCACAGATTTTGTTTCAAAGAGAAATTTCATATAGTCGGGTAAGCTGTTCTTGCTCAGCTAAACAGGAAATGATTGAAACGCTATACGGCCTTTCAGACGCGGAGAGAAGCGCGCTCGCAGCATAAGGGGAGCCAGAGGATACCGGCGCAGGGAGGTGTTGCTTGGTGATCGACCGGGGGCGGGGGTCGGTCATGGTATGATGAAGTGTCCCGAAAATGCTTCTTCTTGGGACAGTTATGAAATCGGCCACACGAATTGCCAAGGTCAAATCTCCCAAGCGAAGGTCGGTGCCAAACACTGTTAATGGGACAGTTCCTCCGCAAAGGGTGGAAAACTCCAAACGGCGACCACGAGAATATTTGACCGTCAAGGAAGTCACTAAGCTGATTGACGGCGCACGCAACCGCGGTCGCTACGGGCACCGTGACGCGACGATGATCCTTGTTGCATACCGGCACGGGCTCAGAGTGTCCGAGCTGTGTGCATTGCGTTGGGATCAAGTTGACTTCGCTCGCGGCTTGTTACACGTGCGGCGACTGAAAAACGGAACACCGAGCGTCCATCCGCTTGGTGGAACAGAGTTGCGCTCACTCCGACGACTGTTACGAGAGCAGCCGGAGTCGCGGTACGTGTTTCTAACTGAGCGACGATCGCCGATGTCGGCGGCGGGATTTCGCAAGATACTTGCCCGAATAGGCGAGCGGAGTGATTTCCCATTTTCGCTGCATCCTCATATGTTGCGGCATGCGTGCGGATACAAGCTGGCGAACGATGGACAGGACACGCGAGCGCTGCAACATTATCTCGGGCACAAAAATATCCAGCACACAGTGCGCTATGCGGAGCTGTCGCCTGAACGCTTCAAATCCTTTTGGGAAGATTGATGTCCGCTAACGGATGAACACCGTAGCCCCGACTAGGGGGAGGGAAGGCCTCTCCGCAAACGGTCGGGGGTGTGGAGAACGGCGGTGAAAGCCTAGCTGGTGCGAAAATCCGTTGGGCGGAAGCCCGTGAGGGTTCGAATCCCTCGACGGCATCCATTACCCTAACGGCCGGCGTCGCCTCCACCTCTCGGCCGGGCATTCGCGAGAAGCGAGCGGGGAAAGAACTCGCAGTATTGCTCCTCGTTGAACCAGGCGCATTTGATATCGAATAGGCGAAGTCCGGCGAGCCGCGTGAGCGCCAGCGCATAGAGCGTGAGTTGCGCGATCGGCTTGTTCGTCCGGGCGTCCGGCTTGTAGTCGAGAATGTGGACGGCACCATTTCGTACCTGGAGGAAGTCGATGTGGCCGGTAAGGGCGCGCGGGGAGCCTCCTTCGGGCAAGAGCTGAAGTCCGTATTCAACTTCAAGTGCGTCAATGTCGGCGGAGGTCAACCAAATCGGAATTTCGACGGCAACCGTCACGGAATCGTTGGCGAGCATGAAGCGCTGTAGCGCCTCGTGCCGCAAGCGATTGTTGCCGACCGAAGGGATGATGAGTGCAGCGGTGCGTGTCGCGAAGTTCTCTTTCTCGACGACGATGAGATGATTGCGATCAATAAAATTGGGAATCTGTGAGGCGCGCGAGCTATCGCGGAATAGCTCGTGCGGACAAATTTTTGGCACTTGCTCAAGGAAATTGGCGAGTGGCGCGAAACGTCTGTGCTGCTGGCTTTCGCGCAATAGCGCAAGTTTTGGCCGATGATAGGCGAAGCTGTAGACCTGACGGTGATAGAGTTTCGTTGAACGGATCGTCTGACCCGGCGTGAATGCGGCAGGGGCGTCCCGGCGTAGACGGGTGTAGGTCGTCAGTTCTCGATGCTCGCTCATCCAACTCGCAAGAGTGGATGGGGAGACCTTGTAGCCATGACGGGATTTCAGTTTGGCTGCGGCCGTGGGAAGGGAATAGCCGACGTTATAAAGCGTGACGCCGTCAAGAATGATCCGTAGCGGATAGGTTTTGTAGCGCAATTCCGCGGGCGCCGGAGTGAATACGCGCCTGCAAAGTTTGCATTGCCAGAGTTGGACAATCTCAAGCTTCTTGCGGCGCGTGCCTTTGCGTATGAGGCGAATGCTGCCGCAATTCGGGCAACGTGAGGGAGGTTTGACGGTGTGCGGAACGCGATGGGCGTGTGCAAGAGAAGTGGCCATACGAGGGGCGATGGCTGCACTTTACCACGCGCTCGGCACGTCACGGATTCTGGAAGGTTTGCAGGTTGCACGGGGCTTGGTTGAGCGGCGCTTGCGCGCTGGTTGCGGACAGTGCAATACGGCGCGGGCTCCTCTTGCATTCAAGGTTGAGTCACGACAAGAAAAGCGAAGGGACCGCGGAGATTGCGATGGCCACGAAAGTCCCCGATCCCGTCGACAAACATGTCGGGAGCCGGGTGCGGATGCGCCGGCTGATGCTAGACATGAGCCAGGAAAAGCTCGGTAACGAACTCGGGATAACATTCCAGCAGGTTCAGAAATACGAGAAAGGCACAAACCGCATCAGCGCCAGCCGGTTGCAGGCGATGTCCCACATTCTGCAGGTACCTGTGCCGTTCTTCTTCGAAGGCGCTCCCCAGATCGCGGGCCACGTCGGGAAGGGCGCAGCGGCTCCGTCGCCCGCCTATGTCTCCGAATTTCTAGCTACGTCCAATGGAATGAAATTGGTCAGGGCGTTCGCGCAGATCGGCGACGCTAAACTAAAGCGTTCCATTGTCCTCCTCGTCGAGGAAATCGTCGGCGAGAGCGGCAGCTAAGCTGGTGCGCGAGATTCACGTCACGGATTCTGGAGGGTTTGAACCCCCGGCGGGGCTTGGTTGAGCCACGGAGGACGGTCAGTTGTGGAACGTGCGGTGATGGTCAAAAACACTTTCTTAAGCCGCGATGCGCGGCGCCGAAACCAAGACCGATTCGTTCTCTGGGAACACCGGAGGAACGTTGTTCCCGCGGTTGGAGCGCGCGGTCGCGGGTGCAAACGATATCTTGTGGGTCGCGACCGCGAGACTACTCCACGGCTCGTTGGTTGACTCTCGCCGGAGGATGTTCTCTATTCGTTCTCCATGGGCAAACGAGGCCAATGGAGCCGGTGGGGACGCGGAGCCTGCGAAGGCTGGGGACTCGAACTCGGCCTTGCGTTTCGTGGCGCCGTCGTGCGCCAAGACAAAATCAATGGACCGTCGACGTGGCTCGCGTCAGTGAACGCCAGCTACTTAGGCGAATATCTGGATCGCGAAACAGCGATGGCCCGCGTTGAAGAGGCGATCGAGCACGCCATGGCGTTGGTGTTGTACGATTGGGGGCTGTATCGGGCGGGAAAAGTGAAACAGTAGGCGCAGTAGGTCTGTGTTATGTCAAAGGGCTAGCGCATGGATGGCTATCAGTTCGCTGCATCTCTTTTTCAATCGCTTGTTTCTCTCGCGTGGCCGATTGCTGCCGTGTTTTGCGTTTGGCTGTTTCGAGACAAACTTATTCAGCTGCTCCCACTGTTGCGAGCAAAGTATGGGGGCTTAGAGCTGTCATTCCGGCTGGAGAAGGCTGAAATGGAGGCGCGAGCTTTGCCCGTGGCTAAGGAGGGTGCGCCGACGCTCACTCCAGAAGAGGAGAGTTGTTTTGAGCAAATTGCCAAATTGTCACCGCGTGCGGCCATTCTTGAATACAGCGCCGAACTTGATCAGGCAGTGCGAGAGTTTGCGCAGAGCATGGGAATCAGCGACACGTCAAAACCGTTAGGTTACCTAATACAGGCACTGAGCGAAAATCAGTTGATTGACATTCATACGTCCGCAGCTCTCGACGATCTGCGCGTGCTTGGAAATGCTGCTGCGCACGGCAGCTATCCAGAGCCTCTCTCAAGAGATGAAGCCTCGCGATTTGGGAAGCTAGCAGAACGGCTCATAAAACAGCTTCGAATATCGACAGCGGCGGCGGGCACCATAGGTCAACCGGCGCCGCTACCCCCAAGTCGCGAATAAGGTCGTACTTCAAGAGTGGACTGATGCTTATTGCTGGGTTGCGGTTTCGAGGATGCACCGAATGTGCGGGCGGTTCACCTATAAGCTCACGTGGGAGGAACTTGTCCGGCTATACCGGCTGTCGCTCGATATTCGGCCGCGCAATTTGCAGGCGCGGTACAACGTCTGTCCCACCACGGACATTGATACGGTGATCTTGCGCGAGGGCCAACGGGAGCTCGTGCCGATGCGCTGGGGTTTGGTGCCGAATTGGTGGAGCAAGCCGCTGAAGGAACTGCGGCTGGCGACGTTCAACGCACGCGCTGAAACGGTCACCACGAAGCCGTTTTTCCGCGATCCATTCAAGCGCATGAGGTGTCTCATCCCCATGTCCGGCTATTACGAGTGGCGGAACACGCCGGGCGGAAAGCAGCCATACTATTTCACGGCTCGCGACGGTTCGCCGGCGCTGACGGCGGCCGGATTGTGGGATGAGTGGAAAAATCACGAGAGCGGGGAAGTGCTCAAATCCTGCACGATGATCGTTACCGAGCCGAATGCGTACGTTCGGGATATTCACGATCGCATGCCGGCGCTACTCGCTGCAAAGGATTTCGAGCCCTGGCTCAGCGGCGCGGCGGGTGCTGAATTATTGCGGCCGGCGCCGAGCGGTCTCCTTGCGCGCTGGCCGGTGTCGAAGCGGGTCAACAGCTCGCGGGCTGCGGACGATGATTCTTCGCTCATTGCGATCGAGGGGAGTGTTGCAACTTCCGATGAAGTTATGGCGGCGACAAATGCGTTCGCTCGGGAGTTGGGGCAATTTGATCTGAATGGGAATTTCCAAGGGCTGTAATGATCGATGTACGCATTTTTAAGCTACCAGAGTGCCGATAAGGAAGTCGCGGCGAAAATAAAGGTAATCCTTAGCCAGCTGGGTGTGGAATCATTCCTCGCTCATGAGGACATCAACGTGTCCGAAGAGTGGCGCCTCTCCATTCTCGCGGAATTGGGTAAGGTTCGACCTCTTCATTCCAATCCTCAGCACGAACTACTACCGCTCCATATGGTGCAAACAGGAGTTGGGCGTTGCGGCATTCAGAGGAATTACCATTGTGCCTCTCTCGGTTGATGGTTCTATTCCCGAGGGCCTCATGGGTCACATACAGTTGACGCGAATTGATCCGGCCGCTCCAGATCTATCTGCACTAGTAGCCGGCGTCGCAAAGTGCGATGTTGCGTTCGCGATTGATGCCGTCATCAACATAATTGCTGGCTCGCCAAACTACCGTCGTGCTGAAGCAAACTTCGGACTCATCCATCCCTATTTGTCTCGCGCGTCTGACGCAGAAATCGCAAAATTGCTGAAGGTCTCCGCTGAAAATGACCAAGTGTACGATGCCGGGCTGTGTGCCCGTACGTATTTGCCCCCCTTGTTTAAGAGCCATGGGCATCTGTTAGATCAAGAGACGCGGACGCGCCTTATTGAAGTGTTCGCGCGTTACCCTGGTTAGCTTTTTCTCAGCTCGCGAAAGATTTCAAATCGTTTCATCCCGGGACCCTCTGCGCCGGGTCTATTGAACGCGTGAGATCGTGGCGTAGCTTTTGAGCAGAGCTGCAAAGTTCAAAGAGCTCCTATTTGTCGCGACGAATTCACGTCACGAATTTTGGAACGTTTGCGGGTTGCTCGTGGCTTGGTTGAGCCACGGAAGGGGATTGGTTGAGCGGCGCCTGGGGTTCTGTTCCCGACGCGGGGAAGGGCAAGCAATAGGCGTTACGCGACTTGCCGCTCACACGCGCCTTCACATTCGAAACACTCGGACTCGCAGACCCATGCGTCTTTGGCGAACCACTCGTGCATCGCGCGGCAGTGTGGACAGTAAGTCCGGCCAAAGAATACTGGGGAGGAGCGGAAGGCCGCAGACTCCACGTACCTACCAGTGGGGAGCGCCCGGCCGGTCTTGGGACAACGGATCGTAAGCATGCCCATACGCGAACTCGTTCTTCGGCAGCGGACAGTTTGGATACCGTTTCTGTGCGAAGATTGGGTAAAAACCCGGCGGCAATTTCCTGGCTTTGTTGTGACGTGGCACTGCTCGGCTTCACGTCACCGACTCTGGAAGATTTGATAGCGTTCCGCGAGTTGAGGTCTATCGGCTTGGGCGGCACAGTGTCATATTCAATATATGACAAATTTAAAGCCAACCAAAGTTTGCTGTCTCAATTGCAAGGCAAGATACGAACTTGGCAGGATCGCTGTCCCTTCAGCCGCGCATGATCGCGAAATAACATGTATTTGCTGCGGTGGCCCGCTCCATGGGCGTGAAGGAAGGTTTGTCCTTAAATACGTCCTCGTAGAGCGGCCGGGAGAACGCAAGCGCTACAAGTAGCTACGGTGGCTAGGCAGTTTACCTCGCCGCGGAACTGTCATAGTAGCCGTGTCGCACTGTCATGGGGGCGATTAGCTGTTGCGCGCTCCAAGAGGACCGTGAGCCTCCACTTTCTCCCTATTACTTCTTTGTGGGAAATCCTTGCGTCATCTTATGACTGTCATAGTAGCCGTGTCACACTAGGCGTTGGGCGCGATTAAGCTTTGCGCCTTCCCCAATGACACCGGAGCCTCGGCATGCCCCTGCCGAGGCTCCGCTTTAGCCGCCGACTGAGGGCGCCTTAGCGCTACTTCCTGTCGGCACTTTCGTGGCTTGCTCGGCGAGCCTGATGCAAGCCGGCGAGCTAGAGGCGGTCGGGCCAGCGGCGCGAGCTGTGGTAGACTTGCGCGATCTCGATTTTTGAACCGCGGACGCGGTAGGGGACGATGTAGGGTGTTTTGGGAATGACCAATTCGCGCGTGCCGGGGACGCGGCCGGGCGCTCCAAGCTTCGGGTTTTCTGTAAGCAGATACTCGACGCAGTAGAGGATGTGCAGGGCAACGCGCTTTGCGGCGGCCGGATCATGTTCGGCGATGTGAGCGCGCAAGGCGATGAGGTCGTGAATGCTCTCGGGAGACCAGATGAGCGTCATACGCTTTTTGGAGATCGGCGCTCCTTTCGCGTCTCCCAGGAAGCGACCCATTCGCTGACGCGCGCGTGCGGGATGCCTTTGCCGCGGTCAAGCGAGGCGAGCGCTTTCGTGATTCCAGCTATCTGCCACTCGTTGGTGTCGAGATAGGCGGAAATCGCTTCGGCGGCGAGAAATGAACGGGAGCGACCGGTATTCCTGGCGAGTTTTTCAAGGCGGCTCTTGGTCGAGCGGCCCACGCGAACTGAAAACGTCGTCGTAGTCATATGTATACAGTATAGCACAGAGCCTTAATTGTTGCAGGCCGCAAAAGGTGCGGCGGTTTCGGGTCACGGCGCGTCAACGTTACAGTTGGCGATCAGGGGCAAGTATGCGCACAGAGTCACGGCTGGCGCCGAACCGCTGATATACGTAGGTGTCCATCAACCACAAACGGGGCCGTGGTATGTGAGCGGCCAACATCAGTTTCGCCCCTTGTTTCGCATCAGGGAACTGACTGCCCCAGCCGGAGAAGTTCCTGACCAGAACCTCCAAGGCTAAAATAATCACCGCAATAGAGACGAGGAGTTCGTTTGCCCGTTTGGGGTTTCTGAGTTTGCAAGCTTTGTTGAAGATTCGTCCAAACGGCTTGCCAACGTGGATGAAGGCGCGCGCATCCGATTGCCACAGGATGTCGGGTAGGCACGAGTAGCCGTGCACGGCGTGGTACCTTTCGATTAGCTGACGACACTTTGTCGCCAACTCATCAGGCACGAACCGAAAGTTGATATTCGCATCGGGTATATCATCAGCAGCCAAGGCGAACTTTCCTTCTGGCGAGACCGCGTTCCGCTTCGCTCATGAGCTCCCGCGATTTGGATATATCGAGCGTTGGGGAAAAGCGATCGTAAAACATGGCGCGGACGAAGCGGCTCGGCAGAGCAGCAGGACTGTAGTCACGTCACGGATTCTGGGGGGTGACCCTGCTGTCGGGCTTGGTTGAGCGCTGGAGGTGGCGTCGGTTGCGCAGGCTCCGGTGTGCCGATGGAAATTTCAGCAATGCTTTGATCTAGATCAAAGCCGGAGGCCTGACTACCGCCTTGATATTATCCATGTCCGGGGAGCGAGCCCAAGATTTAGCACGGCTGTGCACAGAACTGGTGCGCAGCGGAAATGATTTCCCGACCGTGTGGAGCACGGTGCTCAAAGGCAATGCCCTCGTTGACGGCGTCCCGCGGTCCAAACTTGAAGGCGCGCGTTCCGTGTTGGAAATTGCACTGATCACGGGCGAACGGTTTGTGTTTGATGGCGATGCCAAGAAATTCAGCGTGAAATAATTGAAGGGGCGGTCGGGGCGGTTGTGTTTGCTGGTCACCGAGCGCATTTATCACGCATGGATAAGCGGCGTTTTGACGACTCTGACTATTCAGTTGTCGTGAAGAATAGGGCGCCCCCTCCGAACTCGTGGAGATGGGAGATTTATCGAGCCGGGAGATCGAGCGCGATAGGGCAGTCGCCAGTCTTTTTTCACACGATGGCGGCCGCTAACAAAGCAGGAAAAGCGGCACTCAAGCAGCTGTTGGATAAGCTCAACGCTTAACTGACGAGTAGGCGAGAGGCGCCGTCGAAATTCACGTCACGGATTTTGGAAGGTCTGCTGGCGTTTGGTGGCTTGGTTGAACGGCGGAAGGGGATTGGTTGCTAGCCTCGGCGAGCGTGGAGGCGAGAGGTGAGATTTTATGGCATAGTCGCGCGGTACCGCCGGACGATCTGCCATGCGCTTCCTCGCGGACTGGCTTTTGACCAGATGCGCCGTGGTCGCAATCATGATCGTCGTTGTGCCGCGGCCCGTGTTGGCACGCACCTATTTGCATTGCTCAACAACGCAGGTCGTCATCATTAGTGCGCCGACCGGGGAAACGTCGTCTAGGAGCGAAGAGAACTTGGGCTTTGTAATTGATGATGCGGCAAAGACTCTCACCTTTGCCGATGGACGTTCCTTGGCGGTTACTCGCCTCGACCGCAATTGGATCAGGGCAAATCGTGATGACATTTTTTACGAGTTCGATCGCCAAGGCGGCACGCTGAGCTACGCCAGTTCGACGAAAAAAAATAACAGTACTTCCACAATCGTGGGTTCGGGGCGATGCGGATGATGGGACGGCTGGAGCCGGCGGAGTTATTGAGTTGCGGGAGGAGTCGCCGCGGGTGCCATGTCCAGAGGCGTGATTACCTGCGCGTGGAGCGTGGTGCCTTGTATTGAGCCGGCTTTGGGGAGCACGTTGATTTGCTCTCCGACCGTGAGGTCTTTGAGGCTGAGGGTAACGGTCACAAAGGGCTGGGGCGCGCTGGGGTATTTTGAAGGGTCGGCCTGATACGCCGCGAGCTCTTGGTTGTATGTCGTGGGGTCTTTTTGGGCGCCCATTTTGGAAATCTGCGTATCGGAGTCGGTGATGACGGTGGCTTTGACCGAGCCGGGGCTCGTGGAGCCCGGCGGTATCACTGCCATGGTCAGGCTGTTGTTGCTCGCTGGTCACGGCGTCGATGATATTCCAGCCCTGCTTCTTAGCGGTCGAGAAGGCGGCGGCCTATGGGATCAGGCTGCTAGCCATCACAACCGAGAGTAGGTTACAATAGAGAGAAAGGGCCGGCAAATTTAAGAGATCGCCTGATGAACTTTTTAGGGTGGACAGTTTTTATTGCCGCGAGCGTCGGCTTCATCGCAGCGGTTCTCTATCTTCTAAAATTTTTTCGTTCGGACAAGAAGAATGTTCAGAACGACCCGCCCGGAACTGTGCCCTTGTGGCCAAGCAACATACTGATAAAAACCTCGGTAGCTGCCACGTTTCTAATGGCACTAACCATCGTTTCCGGCACTGGATTTCACCTATTTGATGATCCTCAACGATCCGATCTGCCAATCACGTTGCCACCACATCTCCCCGAGGTCTTCGCTATTGCAATCATTGTCGGCCTAATAAGTTTCTCTCTATCAAATTCAAGCCTCACGCTTATCCGTAACATCTCATTCTTCATCGTCCCGCTCGTCTCGTCCGTTTGGTTGATCTTATACCAATCGGCTTGGTCATTTTGGACAACAGCTGCCGTAATGTGCTTTGTCGTCGCCGCCGAGTTGAATGAACAGATGGTGTTCAAGGACTGGTTTATTAGCGGAAGTCAGATTGCTGTTGTTTACGCATTCTTCGTTTCCCTATTCGTCGTTGTGGCAAGCAAATATTTACCGGAGCTGGTCAGCCATGGGTACGTCAGCAGCGTCATTCCAATTTTAAGGTTTCGAACTATTGCGGCGGCGGCGTTCAGCGTTGTCGTCGTAACTGTTCTCTGCGTTAAAACCTATCAAGATTTCAGCTATCAGGCTACAGATCTTGTTTCAGTGAACGCGGAGAATGAAAGGCTTGGGCTAATCTACCTCGCCATTCTTACCGTTATAAATTTCATGTGGAAGGTGGGAGCTACTGTCGGCGCGTTTTTCGAAGCATTTTGGCGCGAATTAATTAGTTTCATTCGGCAAGTGTTTAATCGTGCAATGTGGACAACTATCTTGTACGCTAGCGGAACTATTATTTGCTTTCTTGGTCTTGCTGCGGAAGTTGTGTTAATCAAGCGACACTTGTTAACCGTTATGCAAAATGTGTCGCTTTTCTTTAACTGGAACCGGGCGCTTCTCTTCTCTAATTTGCTCTTCGGCGGCGCGTTCATAATGGCGATGATAGCCATTCTTGCTTTGGTGCAAATATGGCTTCCGCGCGATGCGACGAAAGAGGTCCGTCGAGCGACAGAGACGCGAGTCGTGAATGGAACCGCGATGATTTGTATTTGTATTTTTGTTGCTAATTTTCTTTATTACCCATTTCTCAATTTTTTGTTCTCGCTGGGTGATCAGAACCTGAGTTGGCCTGGTGTTTATACGGTTGTAATCATTGTTCTTGGTATTGTTATCACGACGCTTCGCCGAAAAAAGAGCGACAGTTCGCCCAGTGTTGCGGACGAATCTTAACCATGTAATAATAACACGAGTAGAGGCTCGGTTTCGCAGTCAGCCAGCTCAACGACCTGGGCTGGTGCTGTAGCGAAACGGAGCAAGTAAATGTCTATCCGCGAGTTCGTCCGGTTAGTGGTGGTGGAGTTTGCGGCGCCATTCGCTCGGCCGGTGACGCAATATACAATCATCGGAATGTCGGTCCTGGCAACAATTGTGTGGACCATACAAGCGATCCACCACGGCTAATACAACGGCTCCCGGGAATCGGGAGCCGTTTTCTGCTAACACGAACACAGCCGAAGCCATTAAAAGCACTGCCCTGCACACGTGATTAGCGGGGCTGAGTTCGCGGCGTAGCTCTTATGCGGCTCTTCGAAGTTCAGAGAGCTGTTTTTTCTCGCGGCGCGCGGGGCGCCGCTCGGTCTGCTTGGCCGGCGGCTCCTCGGTCTGCGCCTGGGCTTCCTTAGCCAATCGAAGTGCTTTCAAATGTGCGGTCTTTTTGCGAGTGGCGACAGCTTGAGCTTCGTATTCGATCATCGCCTTTCGGCCGTCCTTGGCGCGCTCTTCCCGCTTGAAATTTCTTTCAGCCCGTTGTCGGGCCTGATCTGAAGCCATGGGAATGTCTCCTGTGCGGCGATTGTGCCCAAACGGGGGTGTGCTGCAAGAGGGTTGTGGCACATCCACAGGTCAGTGCGACAGCATTGCCTGCGAACGGCATCGAGTCGATTTCATTGCCGCAGATGCTGACGGCGCCTGTAATCAGCGCCAATCCGGAAGGTCGTTCGGTTCCATTCGATCAAGGCACGGGAGCCGAATCACCGGCTGACCATTGCATTTCAAGCAGCCGGCAATTCTCATAACCAAATCGACGACGTTGCCCGCCTCCATCTTCTGCATGAGGTGCCCGCGGTAGATTTCAATCGCCTTCGGGCTGACGCTCAGATGGCGCGCCGTTTCTTTGTTCGACATACCGTCGAGTACGCAATCGAGAACCTGTCTCTCCCGGCCCGACAACGTTGCGAGCCGGTCCAATGTGACCTTGTGCTGGCACCACATTCGATGGGCCGCGATGTCGCTGCGAACCCAATGCTGAATTGCCTCGATCAGCCGCTCCTTATCGAACGGCTTTTCGAAGAATTCGACCGCTCCCAGTTTCATGACGCGGGCCACTGTCGCCAGATCGCCGTAGCCGGACACGAAAATCACGGGAACCGTCCTTCCGCGCGTCCGCAACCAAGCCAGCGTTTCGACACCATTAGATTCCGGCATCCGCAGGTCAAGAATGACACAACCGGGTTGATTAAGATCGAACTTTTCAATGAACTCCGAAGGCAATGCATAAGTCACTGTCTTCAGACCAACTGTCTTGAGGAGCAGCCGAAACAAATCCCGTGTAGTCTCGTCATCATCGACCACATGGACAACGGCGTCCAGCGTCACCAGACGCCCGTTGCCCTGACCGTGATGGGTGGATAACAAGATTGTACTCCGGCACGTTTGTGCCAGCTTGCAGGCGACCATGATCCGTCCGCTCCTGAACAAGCGGGTGGCCTATCCGGCAAGCCGGACAGAAACAATTTGTGCTTCAATCATTGCAGAGCTATGAAAATCAATTTGACAATGCCCATTCAGATATCCGAAAAAACACGTATAATTGAAGATGTCTCCCCGTAAGAGTCTTCGGAGACGCCGGATGTGACGGCTCCGGACCGAAGGGACGGACTGTCCAATTCGAGAATCGCACCATGACATTCCGGCGCGCAGAACAAGCAGTAGTAGACATTCGATCAACTTGATTTGACTTCGTTCGCGCTCTATTGACCCCTTGGCGAGCAAGGCCCTGGCTCGTGATGAACCAACTCAGCTGTCAGGGATTGAATTGCGCGGAATAGGACCGGAGATTGGGAGGGATCTCGGAGGACAACCTATGCAACATTCCATCAGTGTGCTCGTCGCCGACGAGTTTCATTTGATTCAGCAAATCTTTCTAGATGCCGGGCGGGCATCAAAACTGTCGCTCAGATTGAGTTCAACGGACAATGGACGGGACTGCCTCACATTGCTCAGCGGCGGGAACGTCGATCTGGCGTTTATCGATGTGCATTTGCCGGAGCTTTCAGGTATCGACGCGTTTTGGGTCGCGAGGAAGCAAGGCGTACGAACCTTTGTGACGCTGATGTCCAATCCACCGTCGTCAAAAGCCGTGGAAATGGCGCGCAAATTGGAGGCTTACGAGTTTCTATTCAAGCCGTTCGCTGTCGCCGATGCGCTCGCAATCATCAAGACTTACGATCGCATCACGTCTCCCACGAAGGTGCTAATCGTGGAAGATTCATCAACCGTGCGTCAAATTGTCCAGAAGGTTCTTCAAGAAAGTGCGTTCAATTGTGCGATCAGCGAAGCCGGGGACGGTGAGACGGCTTTAACTCTTTGCGGGACCTCTCAATTCGATGTGGTCTTTCTTGATTGCAATATGCCAGGCCTTGACGGCTTGAACACCATGAAGCGGCTTCTGGCACTCCAGTCCTCGTTGAAGGTCGTAATGAATTCCGCTGAGCATGATCAGACGAGAGAGCGTCAGGCGCTAGATTGCGGTGCGTGCACCTTCCTTCACAAGCCGTTTTTTGCGGCAGACGTGGATCGGGTGCTGCACGCCGCCTTTGGCTTGCGTTCCCCGACGCTCAAATTGGAGCGCAGCGAGGGGGATTTCGACGTTGCAATCGAAGGCAGCACCATTCGTCTTGCGCACAAGGTCAGCGGCCACATCTTTGAATATTTGTGGTGCGAGAAGCCACCTCACCTTCGAAACGGCGCTGTCCAGCCTTCTTCCGCTAGCGCCGTCGCGCCAGGGCAGGTCGCACCGATGGCCGAGAAGATCGCCGTATTGCAATTGAATTCAGCTGGGCTACTCGCCGCCGGCCAAACCGCTTTGCACTAGCCCCGGACTGTCGGCTAACGTTTGAGAAACCTGGGGATAGGCTGCCCGCGGCAGACGCTTTAGCAAATGCGCTCAATGAAATTGGGATAACCGCGACCAGAGAATATGCGGACTCCACCAACAATAAATTCGACGCGGTCCACCTTTTGATCGGTCCAAGGGGATGACGAAGGTTACAAGCGTCAATCTGGAAAACATCGCGGCCAGATCTTGATGGAGCTATTGGGCCGTAGAGGTGGCGTCGGTTGTCGTGGCGGTTGTCCACAATCGCATCTCTATTGAGCGCTGGAGGTGGCGTCTGTTGTGGTGGTTGCCGCGGCGGATGACGCGGTGGGTTCGATGAGGACGATGTTTGAGACGGGCGCACAATTTAGCACCAGGCTCAAAAGTTCCCGCCGATAAATTTCTTTTTGCGGCCGTACTTTCTTCGAGAAAAGGCGCATCCTGTCATTCTGCTACCCAACCCGCTGCTACCCAACCCGCGAAAGGGGGGAGCTATGGACATGGATAGATTCGTCAATGATCAGAATATAGAAAGATATCGGAAGCTTGCGTCCGCATCGACCAGCGAGACTGAGCGCAAAATACTGTTCGATTTGTTGGCCGAGGAAAACGCCAAGTTCATTGAGCTACAGAAGGCGCGAACGGCGCGTCCTGCATATTCCTGACCAAAAGGCCGGCGTGGTCGACTTCACGGATTTTGGAAGGTTGGCGCTGGGTTGGTCCGAGGAGGCAGACGCTGCTGGTCGGGCCTGTGTCCGCTAGCGGACAATTTCCTGGACGCGCGGATGCCGGGCCGATAGCATCATTGGATGGATGAGGCCGTTGCTAAGCTCAACATCGCGCATTATAAAAAATTGCTCGCCTCCGAGACCGACGCGACGAAGCGCGAGTCAATCGCCCGTTTGCTAGCCGAGGAAGAGGCAAAGCTGGCGAAAATCCCCAAAGAGCGAAATCGGATTTAGAGCTTTTCGACCCATTCGCGCCAATGCGTCGGGCGCACGTCGATCCACTGCTTCGATCCCGCATTCATCCAGCCGCCCGGAATCTGACGGCATGCGAAGACGAGCGCGTGGTGCCCGTCTTTGTCCAGGACGGCGAGCTCAAGATCGCGGTCGAACGGCGCGGTGGATACCGGTTGCCACATGAGGCACTTATGCGCCCCCGGAGTGGCCAGCAATTTGATCTAGATCAGGAAATATAAGGTAGAAAGATACGCCCCCGAATAGCGGCGCTTTCAGTAAGATCAGCGTTGAACCTTCAGATTTTCTGCCGATGTTTTTCCTTTGCTCGCGACTTCTTCGTATTCGACAACCTGTCCCTCATTGAGACCGCTGAGCCCGGCTTTCTCGACAGCCGAGATATGGACAAACACATCTTTTCCGCCGGCTTGGGGTTGGATAAATCCATACCCTTTTTGGGAATTGAACCACTTCACCGTGCCGCGAGCCATTCTCGATCTCCACCGTTGACGTTGTACGATAGCTTCGCGAGCCCGCGATAACAACGCCGATAGCACCTTATCCACGGTTGCCCGTCTTCTTGGAGCGGGATTTCAGACTCACAACCGCGTCACGGATTTTGGGGGGGTTGACCCTGTCGCGGGGCTTGGTTGAGCCACGAGGCGGGGTCTGTTGTGGCTGTTGCGCGAGTGGGGAAGGGGATTGGTTGCCCCCGCTTAGGAACATTTGTTTGCCCTCAAGACGGTCGCCCGTCCGCGCGCCTAAATCCACCCGGCGGCACGCCAAGCACATTCAACAGCTTTTCGGAGACGCGGCAGACTTCGACGACCTCGCCCGTGAGCTCAGCGAGCTTACTCTCTATAATTTCAATGGCACGTTTGGCGTCTGGTTCGGCCACTAAATAGCCGATCGTTACAAACTCCCCGCTCGAAGACGGAGTCCTTACGTTAACAAGGCGGCCGAATCTCATAGCTGCGGACCCTGTGCCCATTGAATGGGCCAGTCTATCCCAAATTGCTCATGGAACGTGGCCTGTGTACGTTTCTGCCTTATCATTCGTCAAATTGACCGCTGCAATTTTCAATATCGGTGGTGGCTTGGCTGCGCGGACGGCGGCGAAAACAAAATGAGAACTGGAGTTGTAAAAATCAAGAGTGCAGTGACGGGGAGAAACAGGTACAGTGGAAACTTGTCTCGTTGCGTGGATGCTGACCGATGGTATCGAATTCGAAAAAGGAAGAAATTCTGGAAGCGGCCGTTGCCGGCGTTCCTAGAGTCGTTCAAGGGATTGCGGCAATTCCCGCTAAGCACCCGGCCAGAGCGTTGGAAGCTGCGGAACAGAGTAATCTGAAAACGGTGCAAGATTTAGGTTATGCGAAAGCGGCTCCGCTGAAGCTTCACCTCAGTGAGGATCTACTCCGGTACATCGCGGGTGAGGCGAGTAAGAGCGGCCGTTCCCTCAGCAGCGAAATCGTGCGCCGGCTTCTGCATTCCCGAGCACAGGATGCACAACAAAGCGCATTGCAGAAAATCGAATCGACCGCGATTGCCGTCGAGTTGACCATGGACGCCGTTGAACAGCTGTTGACGCTGGTAAAGCCGTGAAGGCCTATTGATCTGCCCGGGCTCGAGCACGCCGAGCGTTAGGGAAAAGCGATCCTAAAGCGTGGCGCGGGGGAAGCGGCCCGGCAGAGTACCAGGACTGTAGTCACGTCACGGGTTTTGGAAGGTTTAGTGGCGTGCCGGGGCTCTGTTGAGCGCTGGACGGGGATTGGTTGCGGGGGGCGCTGAAGCCGACCCCACAATCACGTCGCTATTTAGACCACACTGCAATTGTGGTTGCAATTGTGGTTGCACGTTTTTGGACCAACCATTTATTCTCGCCGCTTGGAATGACGGTAAAGCAAGTCGCCTTGGCTCGCGCCCAGCTCGTGCAAAAGCCGGTGGCGTCGAGCTTCCACGTGCCGCTCCCCTTGTAGCCGGATTTGCCAAGCGGTTCGCGGGTCATTTTGCGGTCCGGTGTGAAGATCATTTTGAATTGGGTGCCGCCTGGTGTGGAGGCGGTGAAGGGTTGGCCGTTGAAGAAGGCTGCCTGGATATCGCTCGGCGCCATGGGTGCAGCAGCGATGGCGGCGTTGGTAGCGAGGAGTATACAAACGACGGCGAATGGCCCTGCGCGCATCGAATGACATCCGAGCAACACTATAAAGTATCCCTCTCTGGCATCTTACACCTGTTCGCGCGGGATCGGTTATTATGGATCCGGACTTACGCCTGTGGCAAAGCGGCCCAAGGCTATTGCGCGGTGGATGACGCCGCGGGCTCGATGATGACGATGTTTGAGACGGGCGCGGCGTGTTATTATTTTGGATGTGAAGCTCGGCAAAGATACCTGGTCGACCATCATCGGGTTTGTGTCGCTTGCCGTGCTTATGGGCGGCATTCTTATGCTCAGCACGTTTTCGCCGGAGGCCGCTCTTACCAAGAGCTACACCAACACCGTCTACGGCTTCTCGCTGAGCATGCCCGCCACCTTCACGGCGACCGAGGGAGCCGCGATTGACGCCAACGCAAGCACCACAATCCTCTTGCAACCCAGTGCCGGTGATGGCGTGCAAATTCTCATCTCGCCGTGGGACGAACCCGCTTCCGCGCTCACTCCGGGGCGCATTACAAAGGATACGGGCCTTACGGTGACCGACCCGCAGGCGGTTACCCTCAGCGGGGCGAGCGGTCTCACCTTCAAGAGCAACAACGACGCGTTCGGCGGCGCCTCAAGCGAGGCGTGGTTCATAGCCGGCGGCAATATCTATCAAATGAGCACGTACGCCGCAGATGACGCGCTCCTCAAACGGATGCTGGCGAGCTGGACATTTTTCTAACGTATGCGATGGCGAATAGTTGCGGTTGCAGTGATTTCGATGGCGGTGCTTGGGGCGCACACCGCCCACGCGTCTGTCATACAAATGACGCCCAACAACATCGGCCTGGTCGGCTACTGGTCCTTCAACGAAGGCACCAGCACCATCGCGCACGATTTCTCAGGCAACGGCAACAACGGGACGCTCAGCGGCTCGACATTGCCCGCGTGGACGAGCGGTAAGTTTGGCAATGGGCTGAGTTTTGATGGGAGCACTAGCTATGTTGACATCGCAAACTCATCCGGCGTTGCCGACAATCTTTCGGCGATGACCGTCTCGGCATGGTTTAAGACGACGAATACCTCCGGGAACGGACAGAATATAGTTGCAAAGGACACGAGTGTTAATAACGGGGTAGGATGGGCTTTGTTCACAGATGGTGGGAGCGCATTCATATGTTTGGGGGTCAGCGGAAGTGTGTATACGTGCGCAGGGACGACAGCGAACGTCGCTGACGGCAAATGGCACCATGCAGTGTGGACCATGACGGGAAATAGTTTTGCCGCGCAGACTATATATATCGACGGTATCGCCCAATCCTTATCAAATGTTAGCGGCGGGACCGTCTCTTCGTTTTCAAATGGCGTGGACATTTATATAGGCGCCGATGCCGGTTCAGCTTCCAATGACCAAAAATTTAACGGCTCCATCGACGAGGTGCGCATCTACAACCGCGCGCTTACCGCGACCGAAGTTGCGGGGCTCTATCAGAGCGGCGCGGCGAAAATAAATTCCTCGCAAAGCCCCGGCACGTTATCAAATGGCTTGGTCGGCTGGTGGACGATGGACGGTGCCGATACGGTGTGGAGCTCGGCCACCGCCGGCACCGAGATAGACAAAAGCGGCAACGGCAACATCGGGACGCTCAACGGCATGACGCAGAGCGGCTCGCCAACGGTTGGCAAAATCGGCCAGGCGCTGAGGTTTGATGGGAGCAGTAGTTATGTTGACATAACGAACTCATCCGGCGTCGCCGACAACCTCACCAATTTTTCGGTTTCCGCTTGGTTTAAGTCCTCTGCTTCCATTCCCGGCGATGCTGAAATCGTCAGTAAGTTCGGGGCGGGCGGCATCGCAACCGGAGAAGGTTGGTCTTTGGATATCCATGGGAATGCGCTCATCGGGATTATTCAAGGAGCGGGTGGATCTACCTATGCGGTCAAAGAAACAGCGGTGACTGTGACTGACGGCAAGTGGCACCATGGTGTCATGGTCGTAACGGGCGGGAACACTGTGGCGCTGTACTTCGACGGTCAAAACCAGACGGGCTCAGCAGTAGGAGGCACAGTCACTTCATACACCAATGCGTCAAATATCCGCGTTGGAAACGACTATAATTCTAAACTCTTCCCCGGCACCATCGACGACGTGCGGGTCTACAACCGCGCGCTCTCGGCGAGCGAGGTGCAGCAGCTCTACGGCCTCGGCGCGGGGACGCACGCCAACACCTCCTCAACTAATCTCCAAAACGGCTCGACGCTCCAGAGCGGCTTGGTCGGCTTATGGACCTTTGACGGTAGCGACATCTCTGGATCAACAATCTACGACCTCTCCGGCAACGGCAACAACGGCACCAACAACGGCGCAACGCCAACCATCGGCAAATTGGGGCAGGCGCTGAAGTTTGATGGGAGCAGCAGTTATGTAGACACCGGCATCACATCCGAGGCTACGTTTTCAAATGCGACATTTACTTTGAGCGCGTGGGAAAAAAATACCACTGATAACGAGCTGTTTGGGAAGTGGGGATATAGCCAAGGATTTCATATGGGATCTGATTGGGCACAGCTCAAAGCCTCAAACTATACAAGGAATAGTGATGGTACCATCAACGTCAATGACGGCAAATGGCACCTCATAACGTACGTCATAACTACGGATACCTCGGTAGCCGGCAACAACAGTATTCATATATACCAAGACGGCGTCCTCCACGACGGCTCGACTTCCGGCAGCGGAACTTACACTCCGGCCACCGGACACTCGCTTACCATCGGAGCTAGGCTCGAGACCGGGCAACAAGTGTACTTCGAAGGTTTGATTGACGACGTGCGCGTCTACAACCGCGCGCTGTCGGCGAGCGAGGTGCAGCAGCTTTATTTGATGGGGAAGTAGGACATTGTTAGTGCGCATTAGTCCGCATTAGTCCGCTCCTGCGGAGCGGACGCTCCGTCTGATGTGACGGAGCAAAATACAGCTCACTTGACAAAAGTGCAAAAGCATTGCGTAGGAAATATGTTAGGCCGCTCGCGAAAGGCGCCATACCCGCTTAGTCCGCTCGTCAAAAACTCCACAGTTTAGTCCGCTCCTGCGGAGCGGCGCGTGCTAGTGCACGCTGGGTTTTAGGTGCTGTTTTAGGTGGGCTTGACAAAACACGAATTGCGTTGCGCTGGCACAATTCAAATACTTGTCGCGGCGCGCGCCCTTGCGGCGATCGTTTTCCTCGCGTCTGTCTTGTAGCGAGGTCGGAAAAGCGCGAATATTCACGCCAGGTGCGGTTCATCTGGGGAATCCTTGCTTACTTTACTTGAAAGTTGGGT
Source organism: uncultured Alphaproteobacteria bacterium (assembly GCA_963733575.1). Taxonomy (GTDB): domain Bacteria; phylum Pseudomonadota; class Alphaproteobacteria; order Rhizobiales; family Xanthobacteraceae; genus BOG-931. Next base: position 496,571 of record CAVTDJ010000002.1, read on the forward strand.
TATGGCCGATGAAATCGAAGAATATTTGGACGCTTTTGATAATGTCCATCGGCTTGCATTCCGCTTGCATCAAGTAGCCGATCAGATCGCTAACGTGGCAGATACGATAAAACAAAGCCCCCAAATGGCCCTTGCGGTCATTCCGAATGATTGGCCAACGGGGGAGCAATTGCGGGCATTGGTGACAGAATTGGCGAGCGCAAAAGCGCAATTGCCACTACTGTGGGATCGAGTGCCCGAGCGACTAAGGCAATCAGTACCGAATAAAAGGCCGGAATTGGCAGATCAGATCAATCTGATTATTGAGGAATAGCTATTTTTCTTTCGGACGGCACCGCCAACCAAACCGTGATTACGAGACCAGGGTATTGATCGCAGTGCACTTGACAAAATGCAATTGTTGTTGGGTCGTTGATTGCTACTCCAAGTGAAGGCGCGAGGACATTGCGCAGTCGCGCCCGCTTAAACGGCCGGATGGGTCTGCCGCGCGGGACGCGATTTCGCTGCGGCGAAAACGCGGCGGGGTTGGCCACAGTAGGGTGATCCACTCAGTTATAAAAGAAAAGCCCCGCGCGGGGCGGGGCTTGAGTTCGCAGGTACTGCAAAAGCTACTAACACTTCGGTTCGTCAGGCGCGGCTGTCGAGTGACAATCCCATACTGAACGCCTTTTGGCGGGTCGCGCCTTCGGTGCGCTTCAGCTTTTTGGCTATCCTTGCCGCCGGCGTTTTCTTGCGCGCCATCGTCTTCAGTTCACGAACCTGTACGGATGTCCATGAGCGTCTTTTCTTTCCATTTTTCATAAGCGAATCTCCTTGTATTAGCGCCGGTGCTTGTAGCTGGAAGTTGTCAGAAGACAAGTCTCACACCGGTAAGTGGCAAGATTTCTCCTTATGCCGATTTGTCGCAATTCGCTACTACTGTCTTTGGTACCAAAGATAAAATCGACGTAGGGATACCGTATCAGATGTCCTAAGACAAAAAAGCCCCGTGCACGTGAGTGGCGGGGCTTGAGATCGCAGCGGAGCTCTTATGCGGCTTTGCGAAGTTCAGAGAGTTGTTTTTTCTCGCGGCGCGCGGGGCGCCGTTTGGCCGGCTTGGCGAGCGGCTCCTCGCTCTGCGCCTGGGCTTCCTTAGCTAATCGAAGTGCTTTCAAATGTGCGGTCTTTTTGCGAGTGGCGACAGCTTGAGCTTCGTATTCGATCATCGCCTTTCGGCCGTCCTTGGCGCGCTCTTCCCGCTTGAAATTTCTTTCTGCCCGTTGTCGGGCCTGATCTGAAGTCATAGTGAATATCTCCTGTGCGGCGACAATGCCGCAAAAAGACCCCCTCTTTGGGGCTGCTCTCGGGTGGGGAATGTTCTGTACATAAGCACTAATCGCGCGAAAAAAAGCCCCGCACACGTTGGTGGCGGGGCGGCTTCAGCACACACGGGTCAACAGGATGCGTCGCCTCAATGAGCACGCGCACTACCCCTCGCCGTTCGCACCGAAAGCTAGTCTTTGAAGAGAAGGGGTTCGGTATAGCGACCCTCAACACTCCTCTGTGAGGCCGGTCGAGTGTCCTCCTTCAATTCAAACAGCGTCAGTTGCGGTTTTCGCGCCGCTTGGATTTGCTCGCGCCGCAGCCGGCGGATTGCCTTCCAGTCGTACTGCCTGCCGTCGATGACAATGGTGCGCATGCTCAATACTCGCTGGCAGCCATGATGGTGAGAACGCGACGCGTCCTGTTGATGTCCGACGGGTCATCAGAGCCCTGGCGCATGTCGGACGAATAGTAGTCAAATTTCCAGAACCATTTCACGCCGTGCAGCTCTACCGCTCCAAAGTCATGCTCATGGTGCGGGTCGTTGTTTACATCGAACGTGTCGAACGTGCGGACCGCTTGGAGAAGCTGCGCCTTCTCGTCGTCTGATAGCTCTTGGACGCATGGTGTCACCATGACCCGGCAGCCAAGGAAGTGTCTGCGGCAGCGGTCATTGATGGTGCGGATGAGTTCAGCTTTGGAAGTAACTGCGGTGTTCACACGAACCTCCTTGGTTGGGACAGTCCGCACTTCATTATGAGGGCAAAAAGAAACCCCGCCGAAGCGGGGTGGGGATTACGCTACCAAGGTGCGCTGCACCTGGCTCAGCCGCTCTATGGCGAGTTTGACGTAGGCGGGGTTGAGTTCGATACCCACGTAGCGCCGCCCAAGCCTCTTTGCGACCGCGGCTGTGGTGCCGCTGCCCAAGAACGGGTCGAGCACAAGGGCATTCTTTGGCGCTCCTGCGAGGATGCATGGTTCGATAAGCTTCTCAGGAAACATCGCCATGTGCTTCATTTTGGAGGCGGAGGTCGTAACCGTCCAAACGGTTCGCTTGTTGCGGCCTCTGGGATTAGCGAATCGAGCGCCCATCTCTTCAACTGCGATGCCGGTCGTTCGCCCTTTAACGGAAGCATTTGCCTTCTCTGACCGCCAACCGTACTTCACGCGCTCGATCGATGCGGCGGCCAAGGGTTCACGGATAGCGTCGGCGTCGTAGTAGTAGGTCGAACTTTTGGCGAATAGGAAGAGATACTCATGGGCCTTCGTGGGGCGGTCAGTGACGCTCTCCGGCATCACGTTGGGCTTTGCCCAGATGATATCGGAACGCAAAAGCCATCCGTCAGTTTGGAGTGCGAAGGCAACGCGCCACGGAATGCCGAGGAGTTGCTTTTGGGCGTAACCCTTCACCTTCCAGGCGCCAAGCCCAATTGAGCCCTTGTTGGTATTCTGCTTTCCACCGCCTCCCCGACCTCCGGCAGAATAACTGTCTCCGAGATTGAGCCACAGCGTTCCGTCGTCTTGTAACACACGTCGAACTTCCCGAAATAGTACCACCAGTTTTTGGACGTATGAATCGGGGCTGTCTTCGAGACCCATTTGACCCTTTACACCGTAGTCTCGAAGTCCGAAGTAGGGAGGGGAAGTGACGCATGTGTGCACGCTGATGCTCGGTAGAGATTTCAGAATATGCAGTGCATCGCCTATGAAGATTCTATCTATCATGAGGGTGTCTCCGTTTGAGGAGACACCCAATTACCGCTCATTTTATTTGGAGAAACCGTTTGCCATGAAGTGCTACGCGCAGGCGCGAGCGGTCACGCGCTACAGTGCGACAACAAAATTATTTCAAAAAGAAGCCGCCTGGTGGGGCGGCTAAAGGACCAACTCGCAATGATTGGCGTCGAGCAGAGCTACCAGCATTTCGAGCTGGTGTGCGCTGACCGTATCGGTCAAGAAACAGATGGCGTTGCTGACGCCGCTCTCAAGAGCTCGCAGCACTTCCAGCGAATCGCGCATGAGGTACAGCTCACCTTCAGCCACCTGATTGGCGTTGAAGATGAAGTCCTCGGGCTTGGTACCGTTGGGGAAGATGAGCTTGGGGCTCTCCTCCTTTATCGCCCTGCCGCAATAGGCCGCGAGGTTTCCCTTGCTGTCGTAGAGCGGGAGGGCCAGGCGGCCGCGGTTGAGGCCGGTTGAAGCGTATCCAGCCCTGAACGCCTTGAGGGTGTCTGGAGCTATATCCAGGGGCTCCAGAGCCGTATGCGAGGGATCGAGGCGCTCGGCGTACTTCTCCGGGTCGAACCCTGCCTTGGCCGACGGGGCTGGGGGAGATGTAGTCGAAACAGCTTTTGTTCTGTTGTTTTGTGGAACAGTTCCGGCGAGCCAATTAGCGGCTTCGTTGGTCTTCATTTCCTTCAGGTGCGCGACGAGAGCGATCTGGTCGCCGCCCGTTTTAGCGTTGAAGCAATAGAACAGGCTCTTGTCGGGGGTGATGACAAGTGCGCGGTCGCCACCTGCTTTGCATTGAGGACAAAAGCCGCGAAGCTGATGTCCTGCCGGTTTTAGTTCGAGGCCAAGTTTTTGAATAGCGTCGTGAATGCTCACGCGCGTCTTCAGCTCGGCATAGTCGATAAAGCCCACGGATGCCTCCTGTGTTGGGGAGAACTTTCCGTGACTAATTCTACCACGTGGTACGATTGGGCATGTAAGTACCTCAAACAAAGGAGATGCGTATGAGCATTTCTGAGAGAGCGACAGCGCGTCGTCCGCCACGGGAAGCACGTCCAAAACCCCAATACATTGCCCGCGCCAAAGTGGGTACCGGTTGGACAAGCATTGGCGCAGCCTGGCCGCTTCGCTCAGGCGAAGATGGCTTTTCGCTGAAGCTGACGACTATTCCGCTGAATTGGGACGGACGTTTCGTCCTATTGCCGCCGCTCGAAAACGGCGAGGTGAAGGACCCACCGGAAGAATAAAGAAGAACCCCCGCACCTTTCGATGCGGGGGCTTTTATTATTGCGTGAGTTCCTTTTGGGGACAGGTGCGCGCCGTATGGTCCGGGCTGCCGCACTTGCTGCAGGTCAGAGACTTGCGGTCCTTCTTCGTGGTGCCCGTGACGACTGCGGCGATTTCGGCGTCGATTTCGTCGCGGCGGTCGCAAAGTTCACGAAGTTTTTGTGTGTCCAATCAAATCACCTCGCTTTCAGTGACACGGTTTGAGTTTTGGCGGTCTGCCACTCGTCCAGGATGGACAAGTTAGGTGCGGGCGCTTTGTCGAAGAGCCCGTATTCGGGCATGGTTTTCATAAGGAAGGGTGAGGAGCGTTTCGGGAGATACAAGACGAGATTGTTCATCCTCACCGGGGTGATGGTGGTCGTGAGGACGTACATCTTCTGCGTCATGCCCAAGTGTTGTTTGTAGAAGCCGCTGAAGATGAGGTCGTGATACCACTCGAATTTTTCGCGGTATTCCGCCTCGCCGTGGTTGGTGATGTCCAGCTCGTAGGCGAAGCAGGCGAATTGGTCGGGGTATTCGATAGAGAACAAGGCGTCGGGAACGAGCCGGCGGCCGTTCATTTCAAAGCGGTGCGAATTGGCCAGGCCACGCGTCCGCTCGGGAGCGTGGGCCAGTATTTCGCCCCATGGATGGAACGTGAGAGCGGCTTCTTTACAAGCCAGCTCTATCGATGCCAGCGACAAGCAAAGTTTGAGGTTGTGATCGGGGTTGCCGTAGGTTTTGCCGCGAAGCCACGTTGCCTGCGGAACCTGAAGCCCATGGCCTTCGAGATAATCAATCCCAACTTGCGTGATCTCGTAGACGAGCGGCGCCGTAAGCCGATCGCGGCGAAACAGGTTGTTCGGCAGGACATTGATGAGGCCGACTCCAAACAGGCGCTTCAGACCTTTATGAAGGTTGACGTTGCGCCAGTCTGTGAGCTCGCGGATGTGTGCTGTGTCGAGGTAGCGATATCGGTAAAGGGATTGGAGAATGCGAAGTTCGTGCGCGGTGATGCGCGACTTTTCAATCGGCCTTGGCTGGTAGCGCGAAGTCATGCCTCATGTGTAAGCACCAGCAAATTCGCTGTCGAAGGTAGCCCTGCAACGCGGAGAGGAACGGTGAGACAGTGTGAGGTACTGTGCACACTATAAAATTTACCACGCTTTTTTTGTTGGACTGTCAGGCTCTGATTTTGGCTCAGGCCCGGGTGGAAGCGGACTGTCTTTGTGCGGTTCGCAATAATCTTCGCGCATTTGGGCGCGGATGGCATCGAATTCCGCATCCGTCATCTTCGGCATATTCTCCATGACAAGCTTGGGAACGACGATGGAAACCGCTTTATCCATTCCACGAATGTGCGCAGCAAAAGACATTTCCGGCTGGTCACGGATGAACTCTGGCTCACAGCGCATCTCGTCTCTAAGAGAATGACAGTCGTTGTCGTTGAGCTTTGCGGCGAATTTGATTGCTGTCAAACCCTTCAGAGCTTCGGGCACGTCTTTTCCGAGCTGTCCGATAAATTGATGTGCCAGAATAAGGCCGACGTTTCTCTTTCTACCGCGAACGAGAATGTCCACAGCGTTCGGGTCGTCTTTCAAGTACCAATAGCACTCGTCAATATAGATATACGTGGGAACGGAATTGGCCGAGCGCTGCGATGTTGCGTTGGCGGCGAGGGCGAGCATGAATCGCCCTATGGCTTTCGTCATGTCCTTCTTGAGGACGGTCTCATTGGTGTTGACTAGAATGACTTTGCCCGCGCTAAGTTCTTTTTCCAAGTTGAGCTTGGTGCGCGAATTGACGAACATGTCGCGAAAGATGGGATTGCGGAGCATAGAATAGAGCCGCTGGGCGACTTCCGTTTTTGTGCCGTCATAACCGGATTGGCCCCTTACATCGAACTGGTCGTCAAAGAATCTGCGGGTGGTGGGGTGGAGCTTGGAGAGATACGGGCGGTATTTTTCCAGTCCCTTTGGTTGGAGAAGGTACAAGAAGTCTGCGATGGTGGCATCGGGCTTTTCCATTAGGAGCAAAGCGCAGAATTCAAAAATATCGCGCTGCTTGGGGGTCATCTCGCGCTCAAGCAGGCCCGACAAAATAAAGCGGAATAGTTCGAGCATCTCCAATGATTGCTGATACTGGGCTTGGTGGTCGTTGGCTTTCGTTTGACCAATATCTAAGAGATTGAACGAAAGCGGGTAATCCACGTCTGTTGGATCGAGGTAGACGAGTTTGCCTTCGAGCGGCTGTCCTTTCGCAAAGAGTTTCAAATGCGCGATGTTTGGGATGAGGGTGTTTTCACTATCGATGACAATGAGGGATGCTTTGCTTTGAGCGACGGCTTCTAGGTCGCGGGCAATCATGGCTTGGAGGCATTGGCTCTTTCCGTGTCCCGACGTGGCGACTATCCAATGGTGGCGTTCGCGTTGAGTTAGATCAAAGGGGAGTTGAACGTCAAATTGTGGGAGTAACAGATCATCTGAGCCGTAAAAGAAAAGGGGAGTGCCGAGCGTAAGGACCTGCATGGTAGATAATTCTGCATAGGCTTCGTCGCTGGCTTTGCTGTCGGCCTTTTGCCATTCGTGGACTTTTCTATCCCATGCGCGCTGGTCTGATTTGTCGGCCATCGAGTAATTGAACGGGCAATTGCCCGGGTCGCTTACGGGACAAAAGTAGAGCGGGTGCATTACGCAATCTGCATTGAACAAATGGCTTAGATTTTTAAACGGTGCTGCTAAGGCGCTGTAGGCCTTATACTGGGAAGGTCCGAAAACAAATCTTTCTTTCGAGTCCTTATTGTCAGGGTCAGACTTGCCGATGAAATCCTTTGCTTTGTGAACCGTGCAGAAGAGAGATGTAGTTGGAACGGTTTCGAGACAGATGGGGTGAATTCTTTCGGTGAAGGCGGTTAGGCCATCCACGCACGCTCGCAGAAATGTTTTGTAGGATTCGGCCGTAATAGGCTTCTTAAGCTGATCGTAATCTGAGCTAAAACGCGAAACGAGGTAGGAGAGAAATTGCGGTCGCAGCCGTTTGTGATGTGTCCGCGCGTAATAGAGCGTCATTGCATCGAGAGCGAAGCTGGTCACTTCTTATATTCCTCCGCCAACTTTTTAGCGATGTCGCTTATGTCACCGGGAGGGGTCGTGTTGGGAGGAATGGTTATGTCTGATAGGTTCGGTTTGGCGGGCGTTGTGGCAGCGGAGACAGTCATATTGGCCGGATGCCACACGAGGTAGCCGACGAACAATCCGAGGGCGAAGGCCGCTGCGAGCAGGATAAAGATTCCGACGATCATTCGAGCGCTTCCTCTATTGCTTTTTCGACCTTTTTCCTCGGGCGAGTATGCACAGCCCGCGTGCGTTTTTGAAGTGCCTTTAGTCGGTGCAAGGGTTCGGGAGGGTCGGCTTCAATGGGTCTGTCGGAATATGGGACGCGTGCTTGGTGCAGCTCAAGGTCGATGATGTTGTCGGGCTTGGAGACATTGACGTAAAAGCCCAGTCGCCCCGCGTCGTCGGGATTTGTCTTAAGGACAATCTTTTCGTCGATCGTCAGGACGGCGTTTTGTAACTTCCTCGGCAATTCATCGAGGAAAGAAAGGGAAACCGAAAATCTGTTTTGCGGGAAGAGGGAGGAGAAATGTTCGAACGCGAAGAACGGGAAGTCGTTAATGTAGACTTGTCCGCTGCTGCGGGCGATGAGGAGGCCGCCAAGTAGGTGTGCCGTGAGGTCGCCAATCTTCGCCCGATCGAGATTGGCGATGATGATGTCGGCGCCCTTTAGGGTACTCTTCTCCTGCCCGACGATGTTTCGAGTGGTAGGGGACATGAGGAGGGTGCCGATCTTGTTCTGGAGTGGCGCGATAGCGGCCAGCTCCTGCTTCTTGTCCCAAGCCCCAATGACCCGCCAGTTCTCTTTCACCACGGGGTCATTGCAGTTTCGAAGACATTCTGTCCGGTAGGTTTTGTTCGTGAGAAGTTTGAGGACGCCGAGGAGGGTAGAGCGGGGGGTGTCCAAAAGGACCCTCAGGCAGTTTGCCAAAATATAGTTTGATTGAGCCCCCCAGCCGTTCGGCCACATGGCCTCGAAGTAGGAGCAGATAGTTTCGGTGAGAGGCTGTCGCGCGTCCTTCGGGACGTTCTCAAGGACATTAAGCCCTGCCGGATGTGCCATGTCGGACGGGTCGAAGTAGAGAACCCTTTGGGTGAGCCCGATAGGAACAATGTTCGCGGCTGCGCGGGCGAAGTCCCCCGTGGGGTCTATGACCGTCACGCCGGTCGCAAAATCTTTCGCGAGAAATTCCAAAATAAAATTTGTTTTGTCGGGCGATCCGATTATCAATCGATTCATGTTTTGAAGTGGCAGCGCCAGCTCAACTTAGCAGCAGCTCCGGGCACTTTTCAGAGATTGCTTTTGAATATCGGGCGCTGCCACGTAAAAGCACGAAGGAACTGTCTTTTTTAATTGTAACCGCATTCACTGTCCGTCGTTGTCCTATAGGACACGACCATTCCCTTTCCGCAGCCCGCGAGCATCGTCGCAGCGGGGCAACTGCGCCTTCGACAGCGAATAAGCGTAGGAGAAGGCCAAGGAAGGGGAATGGTCGTGTCGTTAGACCGACGGCAGTGATATGCGGAAATGGCCGTTTTATCGGCGTTTGTCACCATCTGACCGTCTATACGGAGTGTATATTCGCTAGAGATATTTGTTTCGATCCTCGGTTTATGCGAGCGTCAGGCTGCTGAGGGAGGGTGAAATGAAGCTTACGCGGATACAGGAGCTGTGCATTGTGGCAGCCGGAGCGCTCGTCATTGGCGGTAGCGCGATGTGGACGATAGAACTTTTCAATAAGCCTCAAGAAGTTCCTGATTCTTATTATCAAAAACTGCACGATGCGATAGTGAATGGTCCGGTGGCTCCGCAACCGGTAGAGAATCAGTGCGAGAAAAACGGCGGTCATTTGGTGTTCGAATCCGGAAAGAAAGCTTGCAGGCCGGGGAGGGTGCCTGCACAGTTGACGGAAGAGGATGAGAAGACATTGGCGAGGTTAGTAGCCCAAAAAGATGCCGCCGATTGTCATGCGAGAGGCGGCAGTTTTATGTGGGGGCCGAACACCTGTTCAGGCATAGGAGGAGTCGCGCGTGATGCGGTAGCCACCGATTATTTGAAAGATGACCCGACGCTATGCGAGCACATCGGGGCGGTGTATGCGGCGAGGTTGGGACGCTGCGTACCGAAGTGAAGTAAAAAGGGAGCGGGTTGGAGCCGCTCCCTCGCCTCCGTTAGGAGGCAGTGTCCACGTTCGTGAGAACGAGACCGCGGGATTCAAAGTGGTTGAGTATGTCCTTCATTCGCCACACAGGGTGACTGCTACGATGTACCTCTAGCTTAACGCATTGAGGAAACTTCCCAGCTTCCATCATCCGCCAAGTGTGAGCGCGTGAGTAAGGCCACCCAAACGCCTTTAGTCCCTTCCAATCTACTATTAGTCTCTGCGTGTTCATGAGAACTACCTCTGTGAAGAGGCAGCTCCATGAAGCCACCAGGGGAGACCACTAGTGGACGGTAGAGATTGTATAGAACGTTCCGTGAAATGAGAACGGAATAATTATTCCGGAAATGGGCAATAAGTTTCCGCACTAAGGGAGAGGATACGCCAATCGGCCGTCCCAGTCAGGCAATGATTTTGGCAACGTGTGCCTCCCACTTTTCCATCGCGTCCCGCATTTCGGGCAGATATCGATAAAGGTCGTACGTCTTTTCCATTTCCGTCCGGGCTGAAATGTGATTGACGAGGCGCTCCGCTATGTGGGGCGCGACACCGAGTTTGCCCAAGTTGCTCCTGAACGTTCGGCGGATGTCATGTAGCGTCCAACCGGTTACGCCGCTTAGGTTGTCTAGGGCGGCTTTGCCCTTGCTCCAGCCGTTGAACGAGCGATCGGGCTTGCCCCGAGCGGGGAATAGGAGGCCATCGGCCGCGTGTGCAGCGAGCACCGAATTGGCCATCGTGCCAATCGGAAGCGTGTGCTGGTTATGGTTCTTCGTGATAGTGCCAGGGAGGGTGATGGTGTCCTCTTTGACCCACGAAATGTGCAGAGCTGCGGTTTCGGTTTCTCGCTGTCCGAGAAGGATGAGAAGTTTGACAATGGCGGCGAAAGCTCGCGGCAGGTTCGAAGGGTCGCCCTCCGAAGGCGGGGAACTTGCAATCTCACGGTTAGCAGGCTCCAACGAGCACGCCAGCCATATTGATTTTAACTCGGCGTCGGTGAGGACGCGAGTGCGGGGAGGGCGGCTGTGTGGGGACAGTCCGATAACGGGATTGTCGGTGATGTAGCGCTTCTTTTGCGCCCAGTTAAAGAACGTCTTGGCGCAAGCGAGCCGGTGGTTGAATTCCGACGGGGGAAGCTTCTTCAGCTTGCGGGAGAGGTCATCGTGGGTGATCTCCGCGAGCTGGCACTTGAACCCAAGCAAGTTGAGATGCCGCTTGTGGTCGGCGACCGTGCGGGCGCGACGGCGGGTGCCCTTCTCTTCGAGAAAGACCTGTACGGCCTGCTGGAAGGTTATGGACTGCGGTCTGACCCTGCCGAGGGTGAACTCAGCGAGTAACCGTTTCGCTTCCGTACGGGCTTTGGCGAGCGTCAGGACGCCGAACTTCCCGATGGTGAGGAGCGTATTGTTGCGGTTGAGGACGAAGGTCTTCGATCCACCTTGAGAAACTCTGATACCGAAGCTCGGAAGTTTCTCGTCCCAAAAGGCAATCTGCCCGCGACTGGGCGACGCCAAAGACCGTAGCTTTACGTCCGAAAACGCTATCTTAGCCATGCCCTAGCCATTAAGCGAGGCGAGGTGCAGGGTCAAGCCATGCGACGCTAGGAGAGGAGGTTTTGCCCAGAATATAAGGGGTTACGGTGGGTATGTGGTGCTATGAGTAATGGTGAGGAAAGGGCAAAATCGGTTTACAAAACCGCTGCTCTACCGCTGAGCTAACCCGGCTTGATGGGCGTGTTCAAACTCGCCCCGGCAACGCACCACCGGATCGGCGGTCGTGCCGTGCGCCGCTGAAATATCACCGCCGCTGCACCTTGGCAAAGGTGACTGGATCTTGGCCGTGGCCGGCCGCCGCCTGGCAGAATGCAAGGCCATGGACTTGAGTCTCTGCGTCAGCTTTGCTTTTCATCCGGCGGCGGTTCAGTCTCGTCGCGCGCGGCTTTGCGCAGCGCGGTCTTCTCGTCCTTCTTTCGCCTTTTCTCTTCGCTCTTGACGCGTGCCGCCCTCGCTCGCTCAGCTCGATCTCTTCCGTAGTTTGGCTTGAATGCCATGGGATCCTCGCTGGTTTATTCCGTGCTGGTTGATTCCGTAATTGGCGACGTCATATAAGCACGTCACGCTGCTGTCGCAGCTTTACGCGTAGGCATCGAATCCCTATCGGCAAGGATAATCAAGACCGCATGGCGACACGCCAGGCAAGAATCGATGCGTTTATTCACGAAGGCGTACCGCCGGCGGACCAGCCGCTTGAGCTCCTTTGCGAGGATCACGTCGGCACTTATGTCATTCCGTTTCTGTGTCGATGGAGGAGCGGTGCTTGGGAAAGCGTGGAGACAGGCAACCCCATCGAAGCAACGGTGGTAGGCTGGCGCGCGCGTTGACCGGATTTGAGTGCACGTAACCGCGCCGCTCAGCGGCTCTCCATGCAAGGTGAATACAGATGAGTGGTTTCAAGCAACCGGATTTCCTCGAGCGGCAAGCGGCGGCAGCCAAGGCCAAGAAGGCGGCATTGGAGAAGTTTCGCGCCAAAGCCGCCGACCCGGCGCTCACAGACCGGCTGACAGCGAGAACAGCGCTTGCGGCCGATCGTGAGGCGATCAAGAAAACCCGCGAGGCCGAAAAGGCCGCAAAGAAAGCCCGTGAAGCCGAACGCGCGGAGCAGGCGAAGCGTGACGCCGCGATGGAGGCTGAGCGCGCGAAGGCTGAAAGCGCGGAGCGTGAACGCGCCTTGGAAGCTGAACGCAAGGCGGCCAGAGACGCCCGCTATGCCGCTCGCAAAACGCGGTCGAAGCGCCGATAGTTGAAAGCGCCCGACTTATGCGTGGGAGAAGCGCCATGAAATACATCCGCAGAGAAATCCTGCTCATGGTGCTTTTGGCGGCAGGTGTTGTCATCGGTGCGTGCGCCGTTTCGGCGGAGACATTGCCAACTCATCGCATTCCCGCCGCGCTCGCGGCCGAGGCGGCGAGTGAAGCGGTCGCCGCTTGCGCGCGTCAGGGCTACCACGAGACCGTGGCCGTGCTCGACGCCGACGGCGCCACGATCGCGGCGCTGCGCGGCGACGGCGCCGGCATCCACACACTCGATAGCGCGCACGATAAGGCCTATACCGCGATCTCGTTTCGCAACGACACGCTCGCGCTCGCCGAGCGCGCCAATCCAATACCAAAACAGGGCGAGGATTCGATCGCGCCGCTGGCGAAACTTCCGCATGTGATGTTTTCCGGCGGCGGCGTGGTGATCAAGCTCGGCGACGAAGTGATCGGCGGCATCGGCGCCGCCGGTGCGCCAGGAGCGGTGCTCGACGACAATTGCGCGCATGCGGGGCTCGACAAGATTTCGCGATCGGCTGCAGTAGTGTCGCCGAGGGGGCGCTGAGACGGGAGCCCAAGTCGGAGCCCAGGTCATGAAAATCGTTCACGCCGATGAGGTGGAGTGGAAGCGCGGGCTGCAGCATCGCGGCGGCACGTTCCATTACCGGCATCTGCTCAACGGCACGCCCGGCACGCTCGGCAATTTCCAGTTCGACGTCGGCCAGCTCGAAGGCGATTTCGCCTCGCCGCGGCACCGGCACAATTTCGATCAGTTCCGTTTCCAGCTCGAAGGCACGATGAACTTCGACAGGAACGGCAAGATGGCCGCCGGTACTTTCGGCTATTTTCCCGAAGGCGCTGCCTACGGCCCGCAGAGCTCGGAGGGCCGCTCGGTGACGGCGGTGCTGCAATTCGGCGGCGCGAGCGGCGGCGGCTATCTGTCGCGGGTGGAGGTGCAGGCGGGCACCGAGGAGCTGAAAAAGTTCGGCACGTTCGAGGGTGGCGTTTTTCGCCGCCACGGCGACAGCGAAGGCCGCCGCAGCACGGATGCCTATCAAGCGATCTGGGAGCACGTGAACGGCCGGCGCATGGACTATCCGAAGCCGCGTTATCGCGATCCGATCATGGTCGATCCGGAGAATTATGAATGGCTTCCCGTCGCCGGCGCACTGGGCGTGAGCCAAAAGCCGCTCGGGACTTTCGCGGAGCGCCAATGCGCCGCGGCGCTGATCGAGGTGGCGCCCGGGGCGCATTATCGCGCCCATGGGCGCAGCGTTTATTTGGTACTGTCGGGCTCCGGCGTTGTGCGTGACGCGACTTACCGGCTACTTACGTCGCTGCACCTTGAGGAGGACGAAACCGCCGATCTGGTGGCACGGGATGAGACCGAGCTTTTGCGTCTCGTCTTGCCCGATCTTGCCGGGCTCGACGCGCGTCGGCCGGCGCAGGTCGAAGCGGCCGAATAGGGCGCCACGAGCTAACACCAGAGATGCTTTCCTTGCTTTTTGCTTCGGGAAAGACAGCGCGAGCGTGGAGCGTGCCGCGCGCGGCGGCGTATGGCGCCGGCGTCGGTGCGCTGGCTGCATTATTCAAGACGTTGGGTCCGCTGCACGAGGCTGGTTCTGCCTCCGCGAATGTTTTGCAAATCGCCGGCGCCGCCTTAGCCTTTGCGCTTTTGTGCGCCGGCGCCGCCGCCTTGCGCAATTTCATCGCGCGACGGCGTGTCCGGCCGGAATGACTATTATTCGCTCCCAACGACGCGAAACGGAGGAGGGGGCCATGCAGCAGGGTGGCGACGCCCGCGGCGTTGTCTCTCTAGGATGGTTTTCCGCGCTCCAATCGCTATTTATTACGGACCGTTATCACCAAGCGAACAGTCTCATGTCGGATTGCCTTCACTGCGATATCAACGAAATCGTGCAAAAGCACATCGATAAGACCGATACGGCAGACGTCGCCGACCTTGCCGCCCGGATCGCGGAGAGCCTGGCGGACACGATTCTCACCTTTGTGCCGGAAGAAGACCAAGCCAACGTGCTGGCCCACACCATCGCGCATCTCGGAGAGATGTTTCTGCAAAAAGGCGGCGCGGCAGAAGGCGACACAACGCATTGAGGCGGGTCGGCAGTGTCGCGGATTTGGCCACACCGGGCTTGCGCTGTGGCGACAGCTTAAATTCAGGGCGGGCCAAGCCTATAATGGAATCCGACGCGAACTATTTGGGTCGTAAGCCTCGCGTCGCTGTTCAATGTAATATGTCGGTGTAAGTTTCTGTGAAGGTTGCACTCGTCACAGCCGCCCGCCAGTCGCGAACACCAACCAGTCGTTCTAAATGTAGCCGACGCGACGACAAATTAAAAAGCGGGACGGCGCGTGCGCCGTCCCGCGGGTCGAATAGTGGATCGAGTTAAATGTGCGTGATGTCGCGATCCTTGGTCTCGGGCAGGAAGATCAGCCCGACGACGAAGCTCATCGCGGCAACGATGATCGGGTACCACAGACCCGAATAGATGTTGCCGGTCGCGGCGACGATGGCGAACACGGTCGCCGGGAGGAAGCCGCCGAACCAGCCGTTGCCGATGTGGTAGGGGAGCGACAACCCGCTATAGCGGATGCGGGTCGGGAACAGCTCCACCAGCCACGCGGCGATCGGTCCGTACACCATGGTCACGTAAACGACGAGGATCGTGAGCAGGATCACCGTCATCACGTAGTTGATGTCGTTCGGGTCGGCGGTGGGCGGATAGCCGTGGGTCTTGATCGCGGCTGCGATCACTTTGGCGACATCAGGCGTGTCCGCGGCGATCACCTGATCGCCGATTTTCACGCTCGCCGTCGTTCCCGCCGGAGCAGCGACATTGTCGTAATTCACCGACAGACCAACCAGCGTCGACTTGATGATGTCGCAGCCGGTGGTGAACTTCTCGGTGCCCGTCGCCTTGAACTGGAACGAACACTTGCTCGGATCGGCCGTGACCGTCACCGGCGCTGCGGACAGCGCATGCTCCAGCTTCGGATTGGCGAAGTGGGTGATGCCTTGAAACAGCGGGAAGTAGGTCACAACCGCGAGCGCGAAGCCCGCGAGCATGATTGGCTTTCTTCCGATCTTGTCGGACAGCCAGCCGAACAGGATGAAGCATGGCGTGCCGATGACGAGCGCGATCGCGATCATGATCTGCGAGGTCACGCCGGGAACCTTGAGCGTCTGGGTCAGGAAGAACAGCGCATAGAACTGCCCCCCGTACCAGACGACCGCTTCGCCGGCGGTCGCGCCCAACAATGCGGCCAACGCAATCTTGGCGTTGCTCCACTGGCCGAAGGCTTCCGTGAGCGGCCGCTTTGACTGCTTGCCTTCTTCGACCATGCGCTTGAACAGCGGCGATTCATTGAGCTTGAGCCGGATCCAGATCGAGACCGCGAGCAGCACCGCCGAAAGCAGGAATGGGAGCCGCCAGCCCCAATCGCCAAAGGCGGCCTCGCCCATGCTGGTACGGATGCCGAGGATCAAAAGGAGCGCGAGGAACAGGCCGAGCGTCGCCGTAGTCTGGATCCAGGACGTGTAGTAGCCGCGCTTGTCGGCCGGCGCGTGCTCGGCGACGTAGATCGCCGCGCCGCCATATTCGCCGCCGAGCGCGAGCCCCTGGACGAGGCGAAGTGCAATCAGCAGCACCGGCGCAAGGATGCCCAACGTAGCAAAGCCGGGTATTACGCCGATAAAGAACGTGCCGATGCCCATGAGGCTCATGGTGATCAGGAAGGTATATTTGCGGCCGATCATGTCGCCGAGCCGGCCGAAAATCAGCGCACCGAACGGGCGCACCGCGAAGCCGGCGGCGAAGGCGAGCAGCGCGAAGATGAAGCCGACATTCGGCGGCACGTTGGAGAAGAAGTATTTCGCCAGAAAGGCGCCGAGCGTGCCGTAGATGTAAAAGTCGTACCACTCGAACACGGTGCCCAGCGAGGACGCGAAGATCACGAGCCGCTGTTCACTCGTCATGCCTCCCGAGCGTGGTGCATTAATCGCAATCGTCGTCATAAACGTTCCCCCAAATCGTTATCGTCGGGATTGCGCGGTTCGTCGCTTCGACGCCCACGGCAGCCCAACGGGCAGGCTAATCTGCCGCGCCGGGGCCTGTCTGTCCGCCAGAGGTCTTAATCCGAAAGTCGGGGGTACACTCGTTCTTTGGCCGCCGGTCGCCCGCAAACCTCCTGGAGCTCCCGGCGCTTGAAGCATAGGTCCCATTCGAGGATTTCGTTTGCGTGGCCAGCCGCTTTAGCCACCTAAAGGGCCGATGGACGCCTTTTCCGACCAGCCTCAGATAACAGATCGACGGCATGCTGTGGGCGGAGGTCGTGCGGGCGACCGGTCGCTTCCGGCGCTGGTCTTGCGGCATCCAGGGTGGAGCGTCGCTGCGGTGCTGCTGATTGCATTCAATCTGCGGCCCTCGATCACCACCGTTGCGTTGTTTATCAGCGACATCAGAAGCGACCTCGGCATCTCGGCGTTTGGGATCAGCTTGTTGACCATGGCGCCTGTGGTCTGCCTGGGATTGTTCGCTCCCGCCGCGCCACCGCTGGCACGACGCTTTGGCACCGAGGCGGTCGTCCTGGCGTCTCTCCTCGGCATCGCAATTGGTTGTGCGGTGCGCAGTCTTGGTGCTGCTCCGCTCTATCTCGGCACGCTGATCATCGGGGCGTCCCTCTGTTTGCTCGGCGTGCTCACCCCGGTGATCGTCAAGCGCGATTTCCCCCACCGCATCGGCTTGATGATGGGCCTCTACACCATGCTGGTCTGTCTTGGGCTTGCCGTCGGCACGGCGACCGCCGTACCGCTCCATCGCGTCCTTGGACAAAGCTGGGAGCTGGTGCTCCTGTTCTGGGGAGTGCCGCCGCTGATTGCCGCGGTAGTTTTCATCCCTCAACTGTTTCGTTATGAGCGCGTCGTTGGTGTCGCGAGCGCGCATGTCGGCGGCCTTATGCGCGATCCATTGGCGTGGCAGGTGACGGCCTTTTTCGCCCTCATTTCCGCGCTCGCCTATGCGGTCTTCAACTGGGGACCGACGATGCTTCAGGCCCGCGGCTTGGATGCAGCGACCAGCGGCATGGTCGTATCGCTCGGTTATCTGGCACAGGTGGTTGCCGGCCTGGCGGCTCCAATTGTTGCCGGCCGGCAACGCGATCAGCGATCAACTGTCGCGGTGATGGTGCTGCTGACCGCGGTCGGACTTCTTGGTTACGTGTTCGCACCCGTCTGGTCGCTGACGGGCTTCTCGATTGTGCTGGGGCTCGGCCAAGGAGGCGCGTTCGGCGTCGGCCTGTTGCTGTTCGTGGTTCGCGCCCGCGATCCGCATACGGCGGCGCGACTTTCCGCCTTGGCGCAGACCGTCGGTTACGCATTCAGCGGCCTGATCGGCCCCTTCGCCGTCGGCCTGATCTACGACTGGTCCGGTTCGTGGCCGGTGGTTGCCGCGTTCTTCACGGTAGTTGGTTTGGCGTCTTTGATTGCGGGCTTAGGGGCCGGCCGCCCCCGGATCGTCGGGGCCAAGACGCGCGTTTGAAAAGCGCGGCTGTTGCCGCGGTTCCTGGCCCCCGACGCTCGTTCGTAGCGGGCGGTTAATATTACCGCGCAATTCAGCGGCACAATTCGGCCGTTATAAACCCATTCCTTCGCCAAGTTCCCTACATTGCCGCCGCCAGATACGCGGATTTCTCATGCGTTTTGTGTACGCGGCGTTGCTCATTGCCATCAGTGCTTCTCCGGCGCTCGCCCAGCGCGGGCCGGTGATTGTGATTCCGGGCCGGCCTGACGTGCCTGTCCTGATGTACGGCGTCGACATCTCATGGTCCGTGATTGAAGGCGAATTCGGACTTGATCGCCCCGGATTGGTAACGCCGACGGTGATTTACCGGCTGCCGCCGGCGATCGTTCCGAATTATGGCCCGGTTTATGGGCCCGGTTATTTTCCGTCGACCGGCAAGCAGCCGGGCTACGGCCGCTTGGAGGTTGTGCCCGGGCCGAACCGCCCGTTGCCGCCTCCGGCGCAAAGCTATCGGCGCAGTTGGTCAAGCAGTTCTGCGCCCACCCCGGCCGATCTCCCGTCCAACTACCCCCCGACCTACATCACGCCGCTGATTGCGCCAACGTTCAATAGTTCGGGGCCACCGTTTAATCCGCACCCGCCGTTGCCCGGGCCAGGTCCGGGCAATGGTCACAGGTAACTGCATCGGACAGATCGCCTGGAGGCCTGTCCTCATCCGCCTCCTGACAGGGGCAATTTTGTAGAGGAGTGTCATGTCGTTCCATCGAACCATTCTGGTGGCGTTCACTGCGTTGTTCGCTACCGCTCTAACCTCGGTCGCTTTCGCACAATGCGGCAATTGCGGCTTCGGATATGCGGCGCCGATTACGTACGCGGCGGCACCGGTTTATTCGGGTGGCTGTGGCGGCTGTGGCGCTCTCGCCGTCACTTACGCGCAGCCGGCTCCGATGCCGTTCGTTTACGCACAAGGCGGCTGCGGCGGTTGTGGCGGCTGTGGCGGTTGCGGCACCGCCGTTGCCGTGACCTACGCGCAGCCCGTGGTCGTGCCGGTTCCGGTGATGCCGGCGCCGATCGCTCTCGATCACTGGGATACCGGCGGTTATGGCTGCGGTTGCGGCAGCTGCGGCGGTTGCCAGGCTTCGTTTGGTTGCGGCGGATGCGGGGCTTCGTTCGGTTACGCCCAGCCCGCGGCGGCGCCAATGTATGTGGTGAACCAAGGGCCGGAATATTCAGGTCCGGGGCTCATGGTTCCGTACGGCACCTACTCGCCCGCCACCGACCTCGCCGCTCCTGGCGAATATCCCTATATCAGCGGCCCCCCGGCCTACGGATACGGCGGGCCTTACGGCGGATACCGCCACTATGGGCATCCCTACTATCACGCGCGCTACGCCGCCCACCCGTACCATTACGGTTATGGTCCGGCGCATTACTCTCCGTACCGTCGCCCGCTCGGCTGGCGCGGATAACGGAACGCGTTTCGCTAAGCAGGAAAATCGGCGAAGGCCCGCCTCGTGCGGGCCTTCGTGCGTTTCGCGCCTTTAGCTACGCACAGCCCGGCTCGCCACGTAGAGAGCGAGCGCTGCGGCGTTTGACACGTTGAGACTCTTGATTGCGCCGGGAAGATCGAGCCGCGCCAGCCGATCGCACGTGGCGCGCGTTCCTTGCCGCAACCCCTTACCCTCAGCGCCCAGCACCAGCGCCAGCGGCGAGGACAGCTCCATCGCAGAGAGGTCTTCCGGCGCGTCGCTGTCCAATCCGACGACGAGAAATCCTTGCTCTTTCATTTCAGTGAGGCCGCGCGCGAGATTTTGCACGGTAACGATCGGCACCCATTCGAGCGCACCGGACGCGGATTTGGCGAGTACGCCTGTCGCGTCCGGGCTGTGGCGTGCCGTGGTGACGATGGCGGCGACGGCGAACGCCGCGGCTGTGCGTAAAATCGCGCCGACATTATGCGGATCGGTGATCTGGTCGAGCGCCAGCACGATGCCCGCGGCGCTCAAATTCGCCAGTGCGGGCGAGGGCAGGGGATCGGCCTCGGCGAGCAGGCCTTGATGCACGGCGTCCGACGAAAGCCGCGCCGCGATGATGTCGGGACGTACCAGTTCCGGTGTAATCGGCAACGCGATACCCTCATCGGCGAGGCGGCGCACGGCGTTCTCGGTCGCCAGGATTTTCCGGATACGGCGCGCGGGATTGGCGAGCGCCGCAGTGACGGTGTGCCAGCCATAGAGGATGACGCCGTCGTGGCCCTCGCCATGGGGACGGCGAAACCTCGCATTTGGCGGCCGTCCGCGAAGACGCGCGCTCCGGCGGTATGCGTGCTTTTTTTCGTTTTTCATTGCCGCCGTTCGCCGCTGAGGAATAAGGGCCACATGAACCGCACCCATACCCCGCGGCGATTTGAGCGCCAAGGCGTAGACGTGCGCAGAACTGGCATTTGCCGTTCCGACCCGTGGCGCGCGTCGTGATGTAGGCGAATGGTGGGGGAGGTAGGACTCGAACCTACGAAGGCGTAAGCCAGCGGATTTACAGTCCGCCCCCTTTGCCGCTCGGGACACTCCCCCGCACGTCTCACTCAAGATCGGGTGACGTGAGGAAACGGCAATTGCCCGCCCGAAGACGAGAATTCCGTGGGCGGTGTTTAGCATGTCGGGCCGACGCGGTGTCAACCGCAGGGGATTCCACCGCAATCAGCGTGAACAAGGCTGTCAGCGGCCGCAAAACGGTGAACAAACCGTCGCGAAATCTCCTGCAAATATCGAGGCTTAATCACTCCTCCACCACGGCGAATAAACCCTATTTTTAGCGTGTTATTTAAACTGATCTTAGACCCTGGCCGGTAGGGTGACGCCATACGACGGGAACAGGGCCCGTCGGCGACAACGAAATAAATTTTGGGAAAGGCGTCACCATGAAAGCCGTCGTCAAGACGGTTGAACCCGCCGAGCGCGAGGCGCGGTTTGACCATATCCGGCCGCACTATCTGGAGGCGCTGACCTTGGTCGAACGCCTGCACCGGCGTCTCCTCGACGTCATCAAGGACGAATTCGACCGCCGCGGCCGCGCCGACATCAACTCGGTGCAAGCGCTGCTTCTCTACAATATCGGCGACAAGGAGCTGACCGCCGGCGAGCTGCGCACGCGCGGCTACTATCTCGGCTCCAATGTCTCCTACAATCTCAAGAAGCTGGTCGAGATGGGCTTCCTGGATCATCAGCGCTCGCGCGTCGATCGGCGCTCGGTGCGCATCAAGCTCACCGACAAGGGCCGCGAGGTGCGCGACAACGTCGAAGCGCTCTATCAGAAGCACGTGCGCACAGTGGAGCAGGTCGGCGGCATCAATGCCGACGAGTTCGGCGTCCTCAACAAGGCGCTACACCGTCTCGAGCGCTTCTGGACCGATCAGATTCTCTACCGGCTCTAATCGACCGATCGTTTAGACAGATTTTTCCGCCGTACTGGCGAGCCTCAAACCCCGGCGTAAATGCCGGGGTCTTTTTTCACGGCTGCATTCCCCTCCCGCTTCGTGCTAATCCGGGCTAGGGGTTGGCTTCGGCCCGGCCTATTTCGGCCTTCATGCTGTGTTGGAAAAACGCTCCATGAACGAACCGCAAAACCGCGACCGCGACCGCGGCCATGACTGCAACGACGCGCGGACCGACCGGCGCGCCTTCCTCGGGCGCCTTGCTGGCGTCACAACTCTGGCTGCCGCCGGGCTGGCGGCGCGGTCGGCGTTTGCCGACGATACCGCGCTCGACGCGCTGATCGGCGACACGCAACGCGGGCAGTTTGGGCAAGGCTTCGACGACGCTTCCCGCACCATCCACATGCCGAAGGCGTCGGAGGCGACCGTCTCGACGGCGACGGCGCAAACGACCGAACATGCGATCGAGCGTTACGCGGAGATCGTCACGCGCGGTGGCTGGCCGCAAGTGCCGCCGGTCAGCGTGCTGCGGCTTGGCGATCGCCATCCGAGCGTGACGGCGCTCCGTGCCCGGCTCGCCGTGTCCGGCGACATCGATCCGAACGCGGTCGGCAACGACATCTACGATTCCTACGCCGAAGCGGCGGTGCGACGCTTCCAGGCGCGCCATGGCGTCACCGTCGATGGCGTCATCCGGGCGGAGACGCTGGCTGCGCTTAACGTGCCGGCGCCGGTGCGGCTCGCCCAGCTCAAGGTCAACGTGACGCGCCTGCGCGGGCTCAGCGCCAATCTCAGCCCGCGCTACGTGGTATGCAATATTCCGGCGGCGCGCATCGAGGCGATCGAGAACGGCGCGGCGGTGTCGCGTCACACCGCCGTCGTCGGCAAGCCCGACCGGCCGTCGCCCGAGATCAACAGCAAAATTGTACAGATCAACTTCAATCCGTATTGGACCGTACCGGCCTCGATCGTGCGCAAGGATCTCATTCCGAAAATGCAGGATCAGCCGGACTACCTCACAAAAAACCATATCCGCATTCTCGACAGCCGCCAAAGAGAGCTGCAGCCTTCGCAGATCAATTGGTACTCGGAGGATGCGACCAATTATACGTTCAAGCAGGATCCCGGCAGTCTCAACTCGCTCGGTTCGATCCGCATCAATTTTCCGAGCGCGTACGGCGTTTACATGCACGATACGCCGCTGAAGAACCTGTTCGGCGACGATTTCCGTTTCCACTCATCGGGCTGCGTGCGCGTCCAGAATGTGCGCCAGCTTGTCGCCTGGCTCCTCGACGGAACGCACGGCTGGTCGCTGGAGGAGATTGATCGTGTCATCAAATCCGGCGATCGAAAAGACGCGCAACTTGCGAAACCGGTGCCGCTGCACTGGGTCTACATCACCGGATGGGCGACGCCCGACGGTATCGTGCAGTTCCGCGAGGACATTTACGGTCGTGACGGCCTTCCTGGCGCCCAGGCGACCACCTCGAATTTGTGAAGCAGCGGCAGACCGGATTGAGCGGTTAGCGAAATCCGGGAAAGCTTGCGCGGCTTAGACGCTGATCCCCGAGTTTCGCGCTGTTCAACCCGGCTACGGTAAAAACGACAAATCCCCAAATATAGCGGGGCCGCGCCCACGAGGGTCCCAAGACCTTGCGCTTAACCGCCGGTATGCTATCGGCGAGCGGTCGGCCGTCCCGGATGACGGTTATTCTTCTGGCAAAAGAAGGCAGGGTAAGCGATGTCGGTCCCTCACAGTGCAAGGGTCGCGGAGGAGGGTTTCTTCTCCGCATTGCTTGGCGAAAGCGATCCCGAAATCGCCGATGCCATCGGCCTGGAGCTGGGCCGCCAGCGCGATGAGATCGAGCTGATCGCGTCGGAAAACATCGTCAGCCGCGCCGTCCTCGAGGCGCAGGGTTCGGTGCTGACCAACAAGTACGCCGAGGGACTGCCTGGCAAGCGCTATTACGGCGGCTGCCAATTCGTCGACGTCGTCGAGCGGCTCGCAATCGAACGTGTGACCAAGCTGTTCGGCTGCGCCTTCGCCAACGTGCAGCCGCATTCCGGAGCGTCGGCCAACGCCGAAGTGTTCCTGGCGCTGATGCAGCCGGGCGACACCTTTATGGGGCTCAATCTTGCCGCTGGCGGCCATCTCACCCACGGGTCGCCGGTCAATTTGTCGGGCCGCTGGTTTAAACCGGTGCCTTACGGCGTGCGCCGCGATGACCACTTGATCGACATGGAGGAGGTCGAGCAACTGGCGAAACAGCATCGACCAAAGGTGATCATCACCGGCGGGTCGGCTTATCCGCGCATCATCGACTTCCGCCGCTTCCGCGAGATCGCCGACGAGGTCGGTGCCTATCTCATGGTCGATATGGCGCATTTCGCGGGGCTTGTGGCTGGGGGCGTACACCCGAGCCCGTTCCCGCACGCTCACGTGGTGACGACGACAACGCACAAAACGCTGCGCGGTCCGCGCGGCGGCGCCATCCTTGCCGATGATGAAGATCTGGCGAAAAAGCTCAACTCGGCGGTGTTTCCCGGCATGCAGGGCGGCCCGCTCATGCACGTGATCGCCGCCAAAGCGGTGGCCTTTGGAGAGGCGCTGCGTCCCTCGTTCAAGCTTTACGCGAAGAACGTGGTGGAGAATGCGAAAGCACTTGCGGAAACGCTGAAGTCTTGCGGTCTCGACATCATTTCGGGCGGTACCGACACGCATTTGATGCTGGTCGATCTGCGCAAGAAGCGCCTGACCGGAAAGGTCGCCGAGGGGGCGCTCGGGCGCGCCCACATCACCTGCAACAAGAACGGCATTCCGTTCGACCCCGAAAAGCCCTTCGTCACTTCGGGCGTGCGGCTCGGCACGCCGGCCGGCACCACGCGCGGCTTCGGCATTGCCGAATTCCGGCAGGTCGGAGCCATGATCGCCGAGGTGCTCGATGCGCTTTCGCAAAAGGGCGCCGAGGCGGACGCAGAGGCCGAGGCGAGCGTGCGCGAGAAGGTCAAACGCTTGGTTAGCCGGTTCCCGATCTACGAGGGGTAGGGGCAAGCGATGCGCTGTCCGAGTTGCGGAAGCCTCGATACCCAGGTGAAGGATTCGCGGCCGACAGAAGATTCCTCCGTTATTCGCCGGCGCCGCGTCTGCCTGTCCTGCAATTTCCGCTTCACCACTTTCGAGCGGGTGCAGTTGCGCGAGCTCATCGTCATCAAGCGCAACGGCCGGCGCGTGCCTTTCGACCGCGACAAGCTCTTGCGCTCGGTCCAGATCGCGCTGCGCAAGCGGCCCGTCGAGCCCGAGCGCATCGATCAGATGGTCTCGAAAATCGTGCGCGAGCTTGAGAGCCAGGGCGAAAGCGAGGTTTCGTCGGAAACAATCGGCGAAACGGTGATGGCCTATTTGCGCGACCTCGACGACGTTGCCTATGTGCGCTTCGCCTCCGTCTATCGCAATTTCCGCGAGGCCAAAGATTTTGAGGCGGCCCTCGCGGAGCTGTCGGCCGATGAGGCTGCGGAGATCGCCCGCAAGTGAGCGCGCAAGCGCAGGTGGGCGCGCAACCGAACGTTTTGCCGGAAGATCAACGTTTCATGGCGCTGGCGCTTGCGCTCGGCCGGCGCGGGCTCGGCCGCACGTGGCCCAACCCTGCGGTCGGCGCAGTTATCGTCAAAGACGGCGTCATCGTCGGCCGTGGCTGGACGCAAGCCGGCGGCCGGCCGCATGCCGAGATCGAAGCGTTGCGCCGCGCCGGTGAGGCCGCCCGCGGCGCTACCCTCTACGTGACGCTGGAGCCTTGCTCTCATCACGGGAAATCGCCGCCCTGCGCCGATGCCATCATCGCCGCCGGCCTCGCGCGCGTGGTCTCGGCCCTCGAAGATCCCAACCCCAAGGTCGCGGGCGCAGGCCATGCGCGGTTGCGGGCCGCAGGCATCGCGGTCGAGGTCGGCGTCGGTGCCGACGAGGCGCGCCGTGACCACGCCGGGCACATCAGGCGCACGCGCGACGGCCGGCCGCACGTCATGCTCAAGCTTGCGATCTCCGCCGACGGCAAAGCGGGCGCATCCGGCGGCCGGCCGCTTGCGATTACCGGCGCGGCCGCGCGCGACCGCGTTCATTTCCTGCGCGCCCAGAGCGATGCGATCATGATCGGCATTGGCACGGCGCTCGCCGACGACCCGATGCTGACTTGCCGCCTGCCCGGCATGGCCGGATATTCGCCGGTGCGCATCGTGCTCGACAGCGCCCTTCGCCTGCCGCCGGGCTCGCGACTGGGCCAGACGACGCGGGAAGTGCCGGTATGGGTGATTACCGGGCCTGAAGGCTTGTCCGCTACTGAGGACAATTTGCAGGCCCGGGGCGTCGTCATTCTGCGAGCGCCCGGCCATGGTGGACGCCTTGACCTTTCCGTCGTGCTCAAGCTCATCGCCGAGCGCGACATCACCCGGCTGATGGTAGAAGGGGGTCCTACCGTGGCGGCGGCCTTCCTTGCTGCCGATCTGATCGACGAGGCCGTGTTGTTCCAATCACCAAAGGTCGTGGGCGCCGACGGCATCGATGCGCTCAAAGGCCTGCCACTTACGGCCTTGACGCAGTCGCCGCGGTTGAAAGCCGTAAGGAGCGAGGCCATCGGGGCCGATATGTGCGAAGTTTTCGAGCGAAGGTAGGGGTTCTTGTTTACTGGTATTGTCAGTGGCTTAGGCGAAGTTCTTGAAGTCAGCGAGCAGGCGGACGGTCTTCGCCGCCTGACGATCGCTTGCGGCTACGACCCCGACACTATCGACATCGGCGCTTCGATTGCCTGTTCCGGCCCCTGCCTGACTGTCGTGGCGCGGGGACGGCGAGGCAACCGAGCGTGGTTCGCCGTCGATGTCGCCGCGGAGACCCTGCGCGTGACCACCGCGGGCAACTGGCAGCGCGGCACAAAGCTCAATCTCGAGCGATCGCTGCGCCTTGGCGACGAACTGGGCGGGCACCTGGTCAGCGGCCACGTCGATGGCATCGCTGATCTTGCCGCCCGCGAACACTTGCCCGACATGGCGCGCTTGTCCTTGCGCGCGCCATCCGCACTGTCGCGCTTCATTGCACCGAAAGGGTCCGTCGCCCTCGATGGCGTGTCGCTCACGGTCAACGAAGTCGAAGGCGAGACGTTTTCGGTGCTCATCATTCCGCACACGCTGAAGGTCACCACGTTCGGAAGCCTTCGCGCCGGCGCGCGGCTGAACCTCGAAGTTGACCAAATGGCGCGCTACGCCGCGCGCCTTTTGGACGCCGCGCAGCCGCATTGAACCCGCGCTTGTTCGCGCCTTCGGTGCTTGCTACGACCGCGCGCGAGCATGTTGGAGTGGATCGATGGCCGGGCCGCGGCGGGGCAAGCGTGAGAAAAGCGATACTAAAGGCGCGCGCATCCTCATCGTCGAGGCGCGCTATTACGACGCCATTGCCGATGCGCTCCTTGCCGGCGCGATGAAGGCGCTCAACGAAGCGCGGGCCGACGTTGATCGCATCAGCGTGCCGGGCTCGCTCGAAATCCCCGCCGCGATTGCCATCGCGCTCGAGGCGGCGCAGCGAAAGCGCCGTCCTTATGATGGGGTCGTCGCGCTCGGCTGCGTCATCCGCGGCGACACCATCCATTTCGAGATCGTGTCGTATCAGTCCGCGCGCGGATTGATGGATTTATCGATTGCGCGCGGGCTGCCGATCGGCAACGGCATCATCACCGTCAACACCGAAGCGCAGGCCGTGGTCCGCGCCCGTATGGAAGAGCAGGACAAGGGCGGCGACGCCGCGCGAGCCGCGCTGGCGCTGATCGGCCTGAAGCGCCAGCTTGCAGGGAAATGATGGCGCGCGCTGCGGCAAGCAAGTCCCGGAAGGCGAACAAGCGGGGCGCGGCGCGGCTTGCCGCCGTGCAGGCGCTCTACCAGATGGACCTCGCCGGCACAGGCTTGAACGACATTCTGGCGGAGTTCGAAAGGCATTGGCTTGGCGGGGAGGTCGAGGGCGCGCAATACCGGCCGGCGGAAGGGGCGTTTTTCCGCGACATCGTCGGCGGCGTCGTCCGCGAGCAGACTAAGCTCGATCCGCAGATTGATGCCGCCCTGGCACGGGGCTGGCCGCTCAAGCGCATCGAAACTGTGTTGCGCGCGGTACTGCGCGCCGGCGCTTACGAACTGGCCTGCCGGCGCGACGTGCCGGCGCGCGTGGTGATGTCGGAGTATGTCGATGTCGCCTCGGCGTTTGTCGACCAGGAGGAAACCGGCATGGTCAATGCCGTGCTCGATCAGCTTGCGCACGAACTGCGCGCGGACGAATTTGCCGGTGCCGCTGATTAGCGTTCGTACATACGTTTTTTGGCCGCGTGAGTGCGTCCGTACACCGCAACAGCAAGGCACTCATCCGTTCCGCCTGCTCGGCACCTATGGCAGCAATCATTACCGCCTCGATCTTGCTCGCGATCCGATGAGCTTCCGACAATACCCTCTGACCCCGCCGTGTGAGTTCGCTGCGCAGTATGCGGCCGTGAGAGGGGTCTGCGCGACGAACGAGAAGTTCATCGCGCTCCAGGTTGGCGAGAATCCCTTGCATGGTCTGCGGTGTCACGAATGCGGCGCGGGCCAAACTGGCATTGGAGATGCCGCCATCCAATTCGACGGCAGAGAGCACTGCGTATTGCGGCGCAGTCAGCCCAAGCGGACGCAGCGCTTCATCCATGCGGCTTCGCAGTGCATGCTGTGCCCGCTTGATGGCGTAGCCGAAACGCTTTGCCATCGGTTCGGGCATTCCGCGGCTTGACATATCAGGTGCCTGATATAATCATAAGGACCCTGATAATCTTGCACAGAGGCGTCCAAATGGCTAGCCCAAATCCCGAGATCGCAGAGGCGCTTGGCTATTTCCGGGCAAAGAAATGCGCCTACGCGAGTCCGATGGCCGTGGCCCACGCGCTGGAGCGAGGTCCGCGAGGGTCGAACATTTGCGTCGTCGATGTCCGAAATCCCGTTGCGCCGATCCCGACGACCATTAAGGGGGCCGTTTGGATACCGGAAAGCGAGATTGCAGACCATCTCAATGAGCTTCCACGCGACAAAACGATTGTGCTCGTTTGTTGGGATACCTGGTGCAGTCTCGCCACATCAGCGGCGATCATATTGCTCGAACACGGTTTCATCGCAAAGGAGCTGAGTGGCGGCATCAAGGCTTGGCAGACGCTGCACTTTCCGGAAGTTAGTCTAAACGCGGGGCCGCCTGCGGCGATGCAACGCTGACGTTCTGACTTCGACTCAGGTGGCGACAAATGGCAGCGCCGTCGGGCTGCGGAAGTTTGACGACGAATTCCAGGCGACCTTGTCGACTGTCAGATAATAGTTGGGCACGCGCTCGAGGAAGCGCTGCATGGCGACTTCGGTGACGAGCCGCGCCATCTGGCTGCCGAGGCAGAAGTGCTTGCCGGAGCCGAACCCTAAATGTCCTTGCGGGCGGCGGTCGATATCGAACGTGTCCGGGCCGGGGAATTTGCGGTCGTCGCGGTTCCCCGAGCCGAAGGCAAGCACGATCTTGTCGCCAGCGTGCATGGTCTCGCCGTGCAGCTCGACGACCCGAGTGGCGACGCGCTTAAAGCGCTGGGCGGAGGTGTTGAAACGCAGCGATTCCTCGATCGCCGGCGCGATGAGCGCCGGATCGGCGACGAGACGCCGGCGCGCATCGGGATAGTCGTGAAGGTTGAGCGCGAACATGCTCATGAAGCTCGACAGCGATTCCACTCCCGCCATGACGAAAGTCGCCGTAGTCAGCACGACCTCCCGCTCCGAGAGCCGATCGCCGTCGATTTCCGCTTCGGCGAGGTGCGTGATCAGATCGTCGGTCGGATTTGCCCGCCGCGCGGCCACCTCCGCGGTCAGAAAGTCGCTCAATTCCTTGAACGCGGCGATGTGTTCCGGCGTGCGCCCCTTCACCGTCTTGTCGGTCGAGACCGCGAGGATGACCTTGCGCCTGATCTCGGCGTGATCGCGCTCCGGCAGGCCCATGGTGCGGAACAACAAACCGACGGTGATCTGGCTGGAAAAGTCGTTGATAAACTCGAACGCCCCTTGCTCGGCGATACGGTCGAGCGAGCGATCGGCGATTTCCAACGTTGGCTCGGCGAGCCGGTCCAGATTTCGCTTAAGAAACGCGGCTTGGCTCAATGCGCGCAACCGATCGTGCCGGGGCGGATCGGTCGTTCCCAGCGTTGCACCGGCGCGCCCGGGAAGCTCATCGACCATGTTGCCCTGCGCGGACGAAAAGGTTTGCCAGTCGCGCGCCGCCTCGACGATGTCGTCGTAACGCGACAAGATCCAAAGCTGCGCCCCATCGCTCCAGTAGCAAGGGAATTTTTCCCGCAGCTCCGCGTAATAGGGAAATGGGTCCGCATCTATCACAGGCGAGTAGAGGTCGAACGGCTCCACGGCATTTCCTCGGGGTCCCGGCGCTGATACACAACTACCACAATCTTCCGGTGCGCAGCGCGATGTCGAACTCAACTAAATCGGCCGAAGACCGCTTGATCGCGCGCTATTTCAGACCGCTCGCTACTGCTCCGGGCGCGTTAGGTCTCGTCGACGATGCCGCCGTGGTGACGCCGCCGCCCGGGTGCGATCTCGTGCTCAAGACCGACGGCGTCATCGCTGGCGTCCACTTCTTTCCCGACGATCCGCCCGAAAGCATCGGTCGCAAAGCGCTCCGCATGAATCTTTCCGATCTTGCAGCCAAAGGCGCCAAGCCGATCGGCTTTCTGCTCTCGGTCGCGCTTCCGGCGAGGATCGATGAAGCTTGGATCGCCGCCTTCGCCGCCGGTCTTGGCGAGGATGCCGCGCGCTATGGCTGTCCGCTTTTCGGCGGAGACACGGATCATACGCCCGGACCGACATCGGTTTCGATCGCGGCGTTCGGCGCGGTGCCGCACGGACGGATGGTGCGGCGTTCGACGGCCAAGGTCGGCGACAGTGTCGTCGTCACCGGCACGATCGGCGATGCCGCGCTGGGCGTAAAGCTGCGGCGCGATCGCAACCTCGCCAAGGGCTGGCGGCTGACGGAAGACATGGCCGCATACCTGCAACAGCGCTATCTCCTGCCGGAACCGCGCAATGCGCTTGCCGAGGCGGTTCTTCACCATGCCGCGGCGGCGATGGACGTCTCTGACGGGCTTGCCGGCGACCTCGCCAAGCTGTGCCGCGCCTCTTCGGTCGCGGCCGAGATCGATGTTGCGCGCGTGCCGCTTTCCGACGCAGCGCGCAAAGCGGTCATCGCCACACCGGTGCTGATCGATACGGTGCTCACCGGCGGCGACGATTATGAAATCGTCTTGACGCTGGCGCCGGAGAAACTTCCCGCGTTCCGCGCCGCGGCACAGGCGGCCGGCGTTCCCGTGACCGAGATCGGGTGTGTGCAAGCGGGAGAG
This sequence comes from uncultured Alphaproteobacteria bacterium, assembly GCA_963733575.1. Classification (GTDB taxonomy): domain Bacteria; phylum Pseudomonadota; class Alphaproteobacteria; order Rhizobiales; family Xanthobacteraceae; genus BOG-931. Next base: position 527,355 of record CAVTDJ010000002.1, read on the forward strand.
GGCGTCCGCTTCATGTCAGACGGTAAAATGCTGACCTTCGCACGCCCATCGTTCAGCCATTTCTAGTTTAGCGAGCAACCGGCCGCTGTCGAAGGCCTTCGGTCAAGAATCTCCAATCGAGCAGAAGACGCCCCGCCCATCCGGCGAGCGCCGTGAGCGCAAAGACGGTTCCCATCTGCCAGACGAGCACCATGACGCTCGCATCTTGCGGGTGAAACAGCCGCAATCCGAAATTGCCTAGTCCCGCTGCCGCCAGCCCGGCCAACGTCGTCGTCAGATGAGGCGTCAGCGGCGCGCCTCGGCGGAGCATGAAAGCCAGCGCTATGGCGGGGATCATGCCGACCAAAACGATCGCAGGGAAGCAGAGCCAATCGGGGTGGACGGATAGGCCAGCCGGGCCAAACTCTACCCATGACTGGACACAACCCAAGCTTAGACTTCCCAACCAGACGACCAACGGTGCAAGCGGCAAAAGAAGAATCCGGCGATCGAATCCGGGCACGACGCTCGCAAACGCGGCTAAGCCGGCGGTAACGCCTGTGGCAAGGCCGGCAAGCTGTTCGATGACGTATTTGGCATCCGCTAACTTGGCGGCGAGGTCACCGCGTGGCTCCATGACCAAAACCACAAGCGCGACGTAAGGAATTGCCAGCGCAAGCCAGTTCGCAAGCCTGACCGACGGCGACGGCAGTCGCGAAACCGGATCGGCCGTGTCCGCCAGGTGCCGGATGAGGCTTTCCGTATCCACGCGACTTATCCTTTGAGTGCCCGGCGAAGCGTCGCCAAAGCGCGGTGTACAGAGACCTTAAGCGCTTCGGCGCTCGTACCGCTCGCCGCCGCCGCTTCTTTCAGCGACATCTCGCGTAATTTCAACATTTCAATTGCCTTGCGTTGCCCGGGAGGCAATTCCTGGATTGCGTGCCTTAGTGCCTCCGGGTCGCCGTATGCCTCAACTTCCGTATTCGCCGCGTCCGCGACAAATGTTACTGACGGCTCCTCGACGCCAGTTTCATGGACGGTCCGGCGCCCGTAGCGGCGTGCGGCATCCGCCAGCCGATTCCGGGTGATGGCCAGCAGCCAGGGCATGAATGTTCGGTCGGGATCAAAAGTTCCGCGAACGGCATGGACGGACAGGAGGACCTCTTGCACGAGGTCTTCGACATCGGCGTGCTGCAGAAATTTGCGCTGATTGGAGACGATCTGCCGCAGCCGAGGGGTGATTGTTCTGAGCAGCTCGGTGTAGGCAAGCGCGTCGCCAGCCTGGGCGGATCGCATCAATGTCCTAAGCTGCTTATCGTCCAGCATTCTCGTCTCTTTTTCATCCGCGAGCTCGATGCCGCGAAGAACGTCGAGCCATCACGCAACAACATCTGAGTGAATACGCGAAGCATGTCGCTGCTTCTAACCCGAAGCCAGGCGATGCCTTCTTTTTCGATCGTCTCCCGGCATTAAGGGTAACCTTTTCCGCCACCCCGACGAACACATGATCGCAGGCCCGGATACGGCTTGGGCGTGGCTCGTAAGGGCTGCGCCATCAATCACAATCAATCGGAGGAAGTAGGATGTCCAATCGCACGATGTCTGTCCTGGTCGCGGGTGCCTTCGCTGCTGCTATCGCCTCGGTGGCGGCAACGTCGGCGTTTGCGGAGATGAGCAAGGCCGACATGGAAAAAATGATGATGGAAAAGCAGAAGGAGACCGCCGGAGCCCTGAAGACCGGCAAATTCGAGAAATGTTACGGCGTGGCTCTGAAAGGGCACAACGATTGTTTTGCTGGAGCGGGGACCACTTGCGCCGGAACAAGCATGACCGATTACCAGGGTAATTCCTTCAAGCTGGTGGCAAACGGCACTTGCACGACCATAAGCACTCCGAAGGGCCAGGGCAGCTTGACGCCGAAGGGCGCGTAAGAGAGTTCGGGGCGAGCGTCGCTTGCGACCCGATCGTTGCCGCGGCAGCCGGTGCAACCGACTGCCGCGGCGCAAATCAGGGCTTGCTGAAATCATCGAGGAGAGATCATGGCGCTCCAATTTGACGCGCAAGAGGCGGTTCCGAATCGTGGCGGTGTCGGCCTCAAAGCCGAACGCTACAGAACAATTCTCGAAACCAGATCGGACATCGGCTTCTTCGAAGTTCATGCCGAAAATTATATGGGAGCCGGCGGGCCCCCGCACCGGTATCTTACGGAAATCCGAAATCGCTATCCGCTCTCGCTGCACGGGGTGGGCCTCTCAATCGGCGCCGACAGTCCGCTTGACCGTGAGCATCTGCGGCGACTGAAAGCGCTCATCGTGCGATATCAACCGGGTCTATTCTCGGAGCACCTCGCCTGGTCGACACATGATTCGTCATTTTTCGACGACCTGTTGCCGGTGCCTTACACGGCGGAGACGCTCGCCCGCGTTTGCGAACACATCGACGAAGTGCAGGAGACTCTGGGCTGTCGGATGCTGCTGGAGAATCCATCGACGTATGTCGCGTTCGCCGAGAGCACGTATTTCGAGGTCGACTTCATCGCCGAAATCGTCCGCCGGACCGGCTGCGCCCTTCTGCTTGATGTCAACAATGTCCAGGTCGCGTCGATCAATCAACAATGGGACCCGATGCGCTACATCGATCAATTTCCCTTGGCGCAGGTGAGGGAAATTCACCTGGGCGGTCATGCGCCGGAGGCAGACGACCAACGCCGGCCGCTGCTGATCGACACCCACGACCGACCCGTCGGTGAGGTCGTTTGGCGATTGTTCGCCCATGCAATCGAACGGCTTGGGCCGATCCCGACTTTAATCGAATGGGACGCGAAAATTCCCTCCTGGCCGCAACTGAGGGCCGAAGCCGAAAAAGCCGACGCGATCATGTGCGTACCGGCGCGGACGGAGCCTCGCCATGCGGTTGGCTGACCGACAGCGAGAATTTGCCGCCGCGTTGCTCGATCCATCCGCGGAAATGCCGATGGGCCTGATCGGGCCCGACGGCCGACCGAGCCCGCGAAGGTTCGCGGTGTACCGCAACAATGTTGCAGTCGCTTTGATAGAAGCCCTGCAAGCCAACTTCCCGGCGACATCCCGGATCGTCGGCGAGGAGTTTTTCCGTGCTATGGCGCGCAATTATGCGACATCGGAGCCGCCGGCGTCGCCTATTCTTCTGAATTACGGCGAAGGGTTTCCTGATTTCATCGCTCGCTTCGAGCCGGCTGCATCGTTGCCGTATCTGCCAGATGTCGCACGCGTCGAGCGCGCTTGGACGGACGCCTATCACGCGCCCGATGCGACCCCGATTGATGCAAACGATCTCGCCGCCATCCCGAGCCATTTGGCCGGTGATGTTTGTTTGAAGGTGCATCCGTCGGTTCGCGTTGTGGACTCTCGATATCCGGCTCTCACGATCTGGCGCATGAATGTCGCTGAAGGCGCGCCGGTAGCGATAGACGCGGACGCAGCTGGCGAGGACGTATTGGTCGTGCGAGCGACGGTAGAGGTCGAGGTGCGTTCGATGCCGCCTGGCGGGGCGAGATTCGTAAACGCGCTGGCGTTTGGAAGCTCGCTATCCGAGGCGACAACGTCCACGCTGAAAACATCCGCCGACTTTGATCTCACGGCCAATCTCGTCGAGCTAATCAGCGCCGGCGCTTTCGTCGGCTATGGCTTCACGGAATCCACGAAAGACTCCGACATCGAGACGCGCGCAACGTGAACGGGGCGGTGATTGGCAATGACTTTTAGTATAGCCTTGGTGCAGGCCGTCATCGATTGGCTCGCTCGAACGGCCGGAGTGTTCGCGCCGCTCTTTCTTCGCGTTGCGCTCGCTTTACCCTTCTTCAAGTCCGGGCTGACCAAGTGGGATGGTTTTCTAACGTTGTCGCCGGCCGCGGCATCCCTGTTCGAGGATGAATTCAAGCTGCACATCTTCGGCCGCGCTTACGACTTTCCGGCCCCAGTAGCCGCTGCGTTCCTCGATGGCGTCGCCGAAATTGTCTTACCGATCCTTGTTGTTGTTGGGCTGGCAACTCGCTTCAGCGCGGTAGGCCTCATCGTCATGATCGGTGTGATTCAGCTCACGGTGCCGGAGGGCTGGGAGAACTATCACCTTCCGTGGGCTGCCCTTGCGATAGCCCTCGTGGCGATCGGGCCGGGAACGTTGTCGCTCGACAACCTGATCGAACGCCTGTCCGCGCGCGTATGGCGCTCCGAACGCTAAGTATAAGGAGATAATTGTAGCGACGTCGCTGAAGCGCTCACGTTCGCTTCTCTGCCTCACGGCGAGGGGAGCAAACGTCGGGAGCGTTACGGCTTACTTCCGCCGTGAGATCGGCTGGTAGTCGCGCCGCGGCGAGCCGGTATAGAGCTGACGCGGGCGGCCGAGTTTCTGGTGCGGATCCTCGATCATTTCCTTCCACTGCGCGATCCATCCGACGGTGCGCGCGAGCGCGAACAGCACGGTGAACATCGCGGTGGGGAAGCCCATGGCGCGCAACGTGATGCCCGAATAGAAGTCGACATTCGGATAAAGCCGCTTCTCGATGAAATACTCGTCGTGCAGCGCGATGCGTTCGAGCTCCATGGCGACGTCGAACAGCGGATCGTTGACGCCGAGCTCGTGCAGGACCTCGTGACAGGTCTTCTGCATGATTTTGGCGCGTGGATCGTAGTGCTTGTAGACGCGATGGCCAAAGCCCATCAGACGGAAAGAGTCGTTGGGGTCCTTCGCGCGCTTGACGTATTCGGGGATGCGATCGACGGTGCCGATTTCGCCGAGCATTCTGAGCGCCGCTTCGTTGGCGCCGCCATGGGCGGGCCCCCATAGGCAAGCAATACCGGCGGCAATGCAGGCAAATGGATTGGCGCCGGTCGAGCCGGCGAGCCGCACCGTAGAAGTCGAAGCGTTCTGTTCGTGATCGGCGTGCAGGATAAAGATGCGGTCCATGGCGCGGGCGACGACCGGATTGGGCTTGTATTCCTCGCACGGCACCGCGAAGCACATGCGCAGAAAATTCGAGGCGTAGTTGAGGTCGTTCTTGGGATATATGAACGGCTGGCCGACCGAGTATTTATACGCCATTGCGGCGAGCGTCGGCATCTTCGCGATCATGCGAATCGACGCGATCATGCGCTGGGTCGGATCGGTGATGTCGGTGGAGTCGTGATAGAAGGCGGACAGAGCGCCGACGCAACCGACCATCACCGCCATCGGGTGAGCGTCGCGGCGGAAGCCTTGAAAGAAACGGCTCATCTGTTCGTGGACCATCGTGTGATGGACCACGCGGTCGTCGAAGTTCTCTTTCTGCGAGGCGGTCGGCAGCTCGCCGTAAAGCAGGAGATAGCACGTCTCGAGGAAGTCGCCGTGCTCGGCCAGATCCTCGATCGGATAACCGCGGTACAGAAGGACGCCCGCGTCGCCGTCGATGTAGGTGATCTTGGACTCGCAGCTTCCAGTCGACGTGAAGCCAGGGTCGTAGGTGAAGATGCCCGTCTGGGTGTAAAGCTTGCTGACGTCCATCACCTCGGGACCGATGGTCCCTTCGTAGAGCGGAAACGACCAGCTTTGGTCGCCGAGCGTCAGCTTGCCCGTTTTGGTGTTGGTGGCGCCGGTCTTCGCGTCCATGATCGCACCTCGATATGTGACAGCCTCAACAGTGCAATGCACGCGGCCCAAAGACCAATACGCTTTGCAGCACTGCGATCCGGCTCCATTGGCGTAGCGCAACAAAGTGTGCGCTGCAAGAAAATAGGCTGAGATCGAGCGCCGCGCCAGCGGTGCGCGGGCCGAGTTACGAACAGTCGCAGTCGCGCCGGTGCAGGGTTCCAGATCGTCGCGGATCAACCGGCGCGCGGCGCCGCTGCCTTGCGGCGAACTTGGTCGGCGATGCGGCCAAGGCTCTCCGCTTTGCCGAGCACGATCAGCACCTCGAATATTCCCGGCGACGTCGTTCGGCCGGTGAGCGCCGCGCGCAAAGGCTGCGCTACGGCGCCGAGCTTGGCGCCTTTGCGCTCGGCGAACGTGCGCACTGCTCGCTCTGTTGCCTCCGCCGTCCACGGCTCGACCGTGGCGAGTTCCGCGCCAATATCGTGCAGCAGCGCCTTTGCCTCCGGCGTGAGAAGAGCGGTCGCTTTGTCATCAAGGGGGATCGGCCGGTCGGTTAGTAAAAAGTGCGTGCCGTCAATGAGATCAACAAGGGTCTTGGCGCGCTCCTTCAAGCTCGGCATCGCCGCCAGCCATTGCTCCCGCAGCCGCGGCGTCATCTTGGCGGCAACGGCGCCGCCAGCCGCAAGGTGGGGCAGGAGCTGGTCGATTGCTTGCAGCAGCGCCGCATCCTCGCTGCCCCGGATGTAGTGACCATTGAGGCTTTCGAGCTTGGCGAAATCGAAGCGCGCCGGCGATCGGCCGATCTGCGGAAGATCGAACGCCGCGATCATTTCTTCGGTGGAGAATATCTCCTGGTCGCCGTGGCTCCAGCCGAGCCGCACCAGATAATTGCGCAAGGCGGCCGGCAGGTAGCCCATAGCGCGGTAAGCGTCGACGCCGAGTGCGCCGTGGCGCTTGGAAAGCTTCGAGCCGTCAGGGCCGTGGATCAGCGGAATGTGCGCCATGGCCGGCACCGGCCAGCCGAGCGCGTCATAGATCTGTTTCTGCCGCGCGGCGTTGGTCAGATGATCGTCGCCGCGGATGATGTGGGTCACCGCCATGTCACGGTCGTCGACCACGACGGCGAGCATGTAGGTCGGCGTGCCGTCGGAGCGGAGCAGTACGAGATCGTCGAGGTTCTCGTTCTGCCAGACCACGCGGCCCTGCACCTGATCCTCGATGACGGTTTCCCCGGTCAGCGGCGCCTTGAGCCGAATCGTTGGATTCGATTCCGGCCGGCGCTTCGCTCGGATCGCGGTCGCGCCAGCGGCCGTCATAAAGCTTGGCGCGGCCTTCGCGGCGCGCCGCCTCGCGCATCTGCGCGAGTTCCTCGGGGCTAGCATAGCAGCGATAGGCGTGCCCCATGGCCAGAAGCTGTTCGGCCACCTCGCGGTGGCGTGCCGAGCGCGAGAATTGATAAATCGCCTCGCCATCCCAGGCGATGCCGAGCCAGCCGAGCCCGTCGAGGATGGCGTCGATCGCGGCCTGCGTGGATCGCTCCCGATCAGTGTCCTCGATCCGCAGCAGCATTTTGCCGCCGCGTCCGCGGGCGTAAAGCCAGTTGAACAGCGCGGTGCGCGCACCGCCGATATGCAAAAAGCCGGTCGGCGAGGGGGCGAAGCGGGTGACGACGGTCATTCTCGGTCTTGGTCCTCGCGGGCGCGCGCCCGTGTAGCACAGCTAGAAGCGAAAGAAAGTTAAGGAGTTCCGGTTTTGCTTGCGGACTTGACCGCGCAAGCCAATTTGTTCAATCCGGGCGCGCCGCAGACCGCGCCGCGGCACTTTGAAAGCGATCATGTCATGACAGTGACGGAACCGGCGGTCAGGGAAGCGGGCCAGGATTTCATCCGCGATATCATTCGCGGCGATCTGGCGTCCGGCCGGCACACGACGATCGTCACGCGCTTTCCGCCCGAACCGAACGGCTATCTGCACATCGGTCACGCCAAATCGATCTGCCTGAATTTCGGCGTGGCCGAGGAGTTTTCCGGGCGCTGCCATCTGCGCTTCGACGACACCAATCCGACCAAGGAAGAGCAGGAATATATCGACGCCATCGAGCGCGACGTGCGCTGGCTGGGCTTCGATTGGGGCAAGCATCTTTATCACGCGTCCGACTATTTCGAGCGGCTCTACGAATGGGCGGAACACCTGATCCGCGCCGGGAAAGCCTATGTCGACGACCAGACGCAGGAGGAGATGCGATTGACGCGCGGCACGCTGACCGAGGCAGGGACCGAAAGTCCCTACCGCGGGCGCGGCGTCGAGGAAAATCTCGATCTTTTCCGGCGCATGCGCGCGGGCGAATTTCCGAACGGCGCACGCGTGCTGCGCGCCAGGATCGACATGGCCTCGGGAAACATCAACCTGCGCGATCCGGTGCTCTACCGCATCCTTCACGCTGAGCATCCGCGCACCGGCACCGCCTGGAAAATCTATCCGAGCTACGATTTCGCCCATGGCCAGTCGGACGCGATTGAGGGCGTCACGCACTCGATCTGCACGCTCGAATTCGAAGACCACCGCCCGCTCTACGATTGGTTTTTGCAAAACCTGCCGGTGCCGTCGCACCCGCATCAGTACGAGTTCGCGCGGCTCAATCTGACCTACACGGTCCTTTCGAAACGCGTGCTCACCGAACTGGTACGCGGTGGGCATGTCGGCGGCTGGGACGATCCGCGCATGCCGACGCTTGCGGGCTTGCGCCGGCGCGGGGTGCCGCCGGCGGCGATCCGCGATTTCGTCAAGCGCATCGGCGTCGCCAAGGCGAACAGCGTTGTCGATGTCGCGATGCTGGAGTTTTCCATCCGCGAGCACCTCAATAGGACGGCGCAGCGCCGCATGGCGGTGCTGCGGCCGTTGAAAGTCGTGATCGAGAATTATCCCGAAGGCGGCGGTGAGGAGCTCGAGGCGGTCAACCATCCGGAGGACGCAAGCGCCGGCACGCGGCGCATTCGGTTCGGCCGCGAGCTTTTCATCGAGCGCGACGACTTCATGGAGAATCCGCCGAAGAAATTTTTCCGCTTGTCACCCGGCGCCGAGGTGCGCCTGCGCTATGCGTATTTCATCACTTGTCGTGAGGTCGTGAAGAATTCCGCCGGCGAGGCGGTCGAGTTGCGATGCACCTACGATCCCGCGACCAAGGGCGGCAACGCGCTCGACGGCCGCAAGGTCAAGGCCACGATGCATTGGGTTTCGGCGGCGGATGCGGTAGCGGCCGAAGTGCGCCTCTATAATCCGCTGTTTCTGCGCCCCGACCCCAGTGCCGGCGATTTTGCCGCCGATCTCAATCCGCAATCCCTCGAAGCGATCGCGGACGCGCGCGTCGAGCCTACTTTGGCTGCAAATAATTCCGACGATGCGGTGCAGTTCGAGCGGCAAGGCTATTTCTGCCGCGACCGGGATTCGATGCCGGACCGGCTGGTATTTAACCGCACGGTCGGCTTGCGCGACACCTGGGCCAAAGTCGCCGGCGGCGCTAGCTGAGCGGCCTGAGCCGTCCCACAGGCTCCCTCGCCAGCATGCTCATGCCTCGTGTAGCATGACGCCGATATTTGGCGCGCAAGGGCTTGGGGGCGCGCGGTGGCGGACGAAGGCAACGCGCAAAGCCGGGCACGAACGCGGCCTCGCGCACGAGCTGGCATACGAACTTGGCCGGTCGGAAGAGCGCGCCAGGGATGGGATGCGGCTTGGGGCAGGATTCGGCCGCAGGCCGAATTTGCCGTTCCCGCGCGGATCCGCGAATGGGCGGCGATCGAGGTCGGCGCCGGCCGCCTACTGCCGTGGTTTGCGGTCGCTTTCGGCGCCGGCATTGTGCTTTATTTCACGGCCGACCACGAACCGGCCTTGTGGGCGGCGTTCGCGTTGGTGGCTGCCGGCGTCATCGCCGCCGTGCTCTTACGCCGGCGTCCAATCGCCTCCGTCCTCGGGCTCGGCTTTTTGGCAATATCTGCGGGCTTTGCCGTAGCGACGCTGAAGACCGCGCTGATCGATCATCCGCTGTTGCGCTTTCCGGCCTATAGCGTGGCGCTCGCCGGCTTTGTCGAGTTGCGGGAGGAAACGCAAAAGAGCGACCGCTTCGTCCTGCGCGTCGAACGGATCGACGGCAATCGCATTGTCGACAAGCCGGAGCGCGTGCGGCTCTCTACGCGCCGCGGCAGGGCGCCGCCCGCCGGCGCTTTCGTCGAGGTGAAAGCGCAGCTCGACCCGCCGCTGCAGCCGTTACGGCCTGGCAGCTACGACTTCGCGCGCGACCTTTATTTCCAGCGCATCGGCGCGTCGGGTTTCGTCCACGGCGCCATCAAGATCGTCACGCCGCCCACCGTGGCGACTGTGCGAATGCGCGCGAATGCGTTCATTCAGGGGCTGCGCGACGCGATCGATTTGCGCATCCGCTCGGTGCTGTCGGGCGACGTCGGATCGATTGCCTCCGCGCTGATCACCGGCAAGCGCGATGCGATCACGCCGCATGTTTACGACTCGATGTTTGTCTCCGGCATTGGACACGTTCTCTCAATCTCCGGCTATCATATGGCTGTCGTCGCCGGCATCGTGTTTTTCATCTTGCGCGCATTGCTGGCATTGATCCCCGGACTTGCCGACCGCACGCCAATCAAAAAATGGGCGGCCTTCGCGGCGTTGATCGTCACCGCGTTCTATCTCGTGCTTTCCGGCGCGGAAGTGGCGACCCAACGTTCGTTCATCATGATCGCGATCGTGCTCATCGCCGTCATGCTCGACCGGCCGGTGCTGACTTTCCGTTCGGTGACGATCGCCGCGCTGCTTGTCCTCCTGGTTGCGCCGGAAGCGGTCGTGCATCCGAGCTTCCAGATGTCGTTTGCAGCCACACTCGCGCTGGTCGCCGCTTACGCGCGAGGCGTGCCCGCACTGCGGGCGGGAACGGACTCTTCGTTCGGAGCGCGCGCCGCATTGTGGGGCGTCAATGAGGCCGTCAGTCTCGTTGTGGCTTCGCTGGTAGCCGGTCTCGCCACCACGCCTTACGCGGCCTTTCATTTCCACCGGCTCGCACCCTATGGCGTGCTCGCCAACCTCCTCGCCATGCCGATCGTGTCCGCCTGGGTGATGCCGATGGGCATTCTCGGAGTGGTCGCCATTCCCTTCGGCTTCGACGCCGAATTCTGGCGGCAAATGGGTTACGGGATCGAATGGATGGACGCGGTCGCGCTCTGGGTCGCAAGTCTGCCGGGCGCATTCGGCCGCGTTACCGCCTTCGGCACCGGAGCGCTGCTGCTTGCGACCATGGGCCTGCTTTTGATCGGACTTCTCAAGACGCCGCTGCGCTGGAGCGGCGCGGTGTTCGTTGTCATGGCGGCGGCCGTTGCCGCGCGCACGCCGTTGCCGGACATACTTGTTGCCGCCGACGGACGCACATTTGCGGTGCGCGGCGCGGACGGCAGGCTCGCTTTTCACCACACAAGCGGCGACACGTTCGCAATGCGCGAGTGGCTTGCCGCCGATGCCGACGGCCGCGAGGTGACCGATCGGGGGCTCGGCGAGGGCATTACTTGCGATCCGATTGGCTGCGTCGCCAAGCTTGCCGACGGGCGGCTCGTATCCTACGTGCTCGCACCGGACGCGTTCGAGGAGGATTGCCTGCGTGCAACGGTGATCGTGGCAACGCGCGATGCACCGCCGGATTGTGATGCAACGGCGATCGAGCGTAGCCTCTGGCGCGAACGAGGGGCGTTGGCGCTCCGCCGCGACGGCTCAAGCTTCGTGATGGAGTCGGCGCGGCCGCCCAATTTCGACCGCCCCTGGGCGCCGCGGCCGTCGCGCACGGCCGGCAGCGCAAGTTCCGACAACGCAGGAAGCCCACCCGCGCAGTCGCACTCGCCGCCGCATGACGCGACGCCGCGGCCTGAGGATCTCGAAGCGGACGATTGAGCGATCAATACCGCCGGAACAGCCCGACCAGCTTGCCCTGAATGCGCACGCGGTTTGGCGGCAAAATGCGCACCTCGTACGCGGTATTGGCGGGCTCGAGCGCGATCGAGGCGCCACGACGTCGGAAGCGCTTCAGTGTCGCTTCCTCGTCGTCGATCAAGGCGACGACGATGTCGCCCGTGTCGGCAGCATCGCTGCGCTTGAGGAGCGCGATATCGCCATCGAGAATTCCCGCCTCGATCATCGAATCGCCGCGCACTTCGAGCGCAAAATGCTCGCCCGTGGTCAAAAGATCGGACGGCATGTTGATCGTGTGGCTGCGGGTCTGGATCGCCTCGATCGGGGTGCCCGCGGCGATGCGGCCCATCACCGGCACAGCGACGGGACGGCCGCCTTCATCCTCCGAAGCCGCGCGCACGCGGCCGAGATTGCCTTCGATGACGCTCGGCGTGAAGCCGCGCGTCCGGCCGGCAACCATGCCATGCGCGACCAACTCTGGCAGCTTGATCACCTCGATGGCCCGCGCTCGGTTGGGCAGGCGGCGAATAAAGCCCCGCTCTTCGAGCGCCATAATCAGCCGGTGGATCCCGGATTTCGAGCGCAAATCGAGCGCGTCCTTCATTTCGTCGAAGGATGGGGGAACTCCGGCCTCCTTAAGGCGCTCATGGATAAAACGAAGGAGTTCAGCTTGCTTGCGCGTGAGCATCGGCGCTTCCCCATTTGGCCGCCCGGCAGCCGAAACAAATCATGAACAGACACTATCCGTTCCATATGTGTTCCGCAACCATTTAATTTGAAGTGAAGAACACCGGGGTCGGGCCAAAGGACTGCTTAACGCTCGAATTTAACACATCGAGCATGGGGCACAGGGCTTCGCCAATAGGGCGTAACGCTTTCCGACTACGATATATTTGTGATTCGCCAGCGGCCCTTTTCGCAGTGGTTCGAAATCCAGCGAGTGGCATCTGGTTTTGGGCATCCAAGACCCGGTCGATTATTCGTGGGTGTGTCCCTCATACAACGGACTTCAGCCGCCAAAGGCAGTACTGTGTTCATTCGATTTGAGACTTATTCGGTCTGACGATTCATCGGGGGCACCACATGCATCGCGCTATCTTGGCTTCCCTGGCGGCACTCGCGCTTGCTTCAGGCTCGGCATTGGCGGCGGACTTGCCGATGCCTGCGCCGGTATACAAGGCGGCACCGCCGCCAGCTCCGGCGATGACCTGGACCGGTTGCTATGTCGCCGGCGGCGGTGGCGCCGGGCTGATGACGACCAACCACCACGCGGAGACTTTTCCAGGTTTGGTCCCGCTTACGGCAGCCACCGATAGTGGCGGCCAGGGCTGGATGGGAATAGCGGGCGGTGGCTGCGACTATCAGTTTCCCTTGATGAACTGGAATGTCGTCGTCGGCGCGTTTGGCGACTACGCGTTTACGGATCTGCACGGCACGGCCGGCAATTTCGGGCTTACCGGCGACATGAAAGAGAGTTCGGCGTGGACCGCCGGTCTTCGGGCCGGCGTTCTGGTGACCCCCGCAGTCCTCATTTACACGAATGGCGGCTACACCGGCGCGCGCGCCGACCAAATTAATTTTACGGCTGGAGGGGTGCCATTGCCGCCCGCCATAGCCTTCAGTTTGCCAGCCCAAAATTTCAGCGGTTGGTTCTTTGGCGGTGGCACCGAAACTTCGTTGAACTGGATCATGAACGGACTGTTCCTGCGCACTGAATACCGGTACTCGAGCTACCAGGGCAGGGATCAACAGCTTGTTGTCACCGCGACTGGCGCAGCGTTGCCCGTCGGAATAAATAGCAATCTGGCGACGCAGACGGTTTTCACCGAACTGGTCTGGCGGTTCAATTTTGGCGGTTGGTAATCCGAACACCGTCTGCTTTGACGATTCGAGCCCGGGACGAGAGTCCCGGGCTTTTGTTTTGCCTTGAGTTGGGGGAGCGAAGACGAGCGGCGCTCTAACGCTCGAACCTGATAACCCTGCACGGGCTGCCGGCCTTCGCCGCCGGCTCAAAAGGCTTTCGGATCACGAGACAATCGGCTTTCGCCAGCGGCGCCATCATCGAGCTGTCCTGCACCGGGAAGGGAGTTGCTACGCCCTCGCGGAGCGTCGCGCGCAGATAATCGGCGCGCTCGTCATTCTCGGGAAGGTCGCAGCCGAGCGCGGCCGATTCGGTCGGTCTTTCAAGATCGCTGCGCCCAGCGAGGCGGCGGATCAGCGGCACCAAAAAAAGAAAGCCGCAGATAAACGCCGAGACCGGATTTCCGGGCACGCCGAGCACGTGCATGGCGCCGAGCCGGCCGTGCATGAGCGGACGGCCGGGCCGCAGCGCCAATCGCCAGAACGACAATTCCATGCCCTCGGCGGCAAACGCCTTCTGCACGAGATCGTAGTCGCCGACGGACGCCCCGCCTGATGTGACGAGGATGTCGGCACCGCCTTCACGTGCGCGCCGTACCGCGGCGACGGTGTCGTCGAGCCGGTCGCCGACGATGCCGAGATCATCGACATCGGCGCCCTCCGCGCGCGCGAGCGCCGCCAGCGCAAAGTTGTTGGAGGAGACGATCTGTCCGGCCGCGGGTTGCGCGCCGGGCGGCACCAACTCGTCCCCGGTGGCGAAGAGCGCGATTTTTGGCCGCCGGTAAACGGGGACGAGCGGATGGTTCATACCGGCGGCGAGCGCGAGATCGCGCGCCGTGAGGCGATGGCCGGCGTTCAAGAGCGTGTCGCCTGCTTTGAAGTCGAGCCCTTGCAAGCGGATGTGGCGGCCCTTCGCGGACGGCTTTTCGACTTCCACGTGGTCGCCGTCGCGTTTCGTGTGCTCTTGGATCACCACCGTGTCGGCACCTTCGGGCATCACGCCGCCGGTGAAAATGCGCGCGGTCTCGCCGGGACCCACGGTGCGTGCGAACGGCCGGCCGGCGGCGACCTCGCCCACGATCTTGAGCCGCACCGGTGCGTTCGCCACATCGGCGGCGCGCGCGGCGTAGCCGTCCATCGCCGATACGTCGGCCGGCGGCTGCGTGCGCCTAGCCTTGAGAGGATAAGCGAGGACGCGGCCGTCTGCTTCATCGAGTGGCGCCTCTTCGGCTGGCAGCGGCGTTGCGTGTTCGAGCACGCGTTCGAGTGCTTCGGCGACCGACAGCAACGCCACGGCTTACTCCTTTGCGCGATAATGACCGCTGCGGCCGCCGCTTTTCTCGACCAGCCGGATGCCCTCGATGCGCATCCCGCGTTCGACCGCTTTCACCATGTCATAGACGGTGAGGCAAGCGACGGCGACGGCGGTCAGCGCCTCCATTTCGACGCCAGTCGGTCCCGTGACTTTTACGCGCGCCCGCACTTCGATGCCCGGCAGCCTGGCATCGGGCGTGACGTCGACCTCGACCTTCGACAGGGCCAGCGGATGGCAGAGCGGGATCAGCTCGTGCGTGCGCTTGGCCGCCATGATGCCGGCGATGCGCGCGGCGCCGAGCACATCGCCCTTTTTCGCGTTGCCCTTGCGGACCATTTCGAGTGTTGCCGGCTGCATCAGCACGCGTCCTTCGGCGAGCGCTTCGCGCTCGGTCGCGGGCTTTGCCGAAACGTCCACCATGCGCGCCTCGCCGCGCGCGCCGAGATGGGTGAGATTTTTCCGCCGCGCCACCGTGTTCACCGGGCGGGAGCGAGAGCGGCGCTGCGCGTGAGCAGCATGCGCGTCGCCGCCGTAACGTCGCTCTGGCGCATCAAGCTCTCGCCGACAAGAAACGTCGAGATACCGGTCTTGGCGAGCCGGGCAAGATCGGCCGGGGCGAATATGCCGCTCTCGCCGACCACGACGCGGCCGGCTGGTATCAATGCCGCCAGCCGTTCGGAAGTTGCGAGCGTGGTCTCGAACGTTTTGAGATTGCGGTTGTTGATGCCGATGAGCCGCGACTTAAGCTGCAGCGCGCGCTCAAGCTCCTGCTCGTCGTGGACTTCGATGAGCGCGTCCATGCCAAGCGCCAACGCCGCCGCCTCAAGCTCCGCCGCGTTCGTATGTTCGAGCGCCGCCATGATGATGAGGATACAATCGGCGCCGGCGGCGCGCGCTTCCGTCACCTGGTAGGCATCGTACATGAAATCCTTGCGCAGCGCCGGCAACGCGCACGCCGCGCGCGCCGCGCGAAGATGATCGAGCGAACCGCGGAATGAGGGTGTGTCGGTCAGCACGGACAGGCAGGTCGCGCCGCCGGCCGCATAGGCCGCCGCCAGCGATGGCGGATCGAAATTTTCGCGGATCAATCCCTTCGACGGGCTCGCCTTCTTGATCTCGGCGATAAGGGCATAGTCGCCGGTAGCGAGCCGCCGCTCGATCGCGGACAAAAATCCGCGCGGCGCGCCAGCGGCCTTGGCCTCGCGTTCGAGCGCGGCAAGTGGGCGTTGGCGCTTGGCTGCCGCGATTTCTTCGCGCTTATAGGCGGCAATCTTGGCGAGAATGTCAGCCATCGTTCGAGACCGCGATCAGGCGATCGAGCCGTCCTTCGGCTTCACCGGAATCGACCGAGTGGGTGGCGACATGAAGCCCGTCCTTGAGGTCTTTCGCCTTGCCGGCAACCACGAGCGCCGCCGCAGCGTTGATGAGCGCCACGTCGCGAAAGGCGGAAGGTTTGCCTTGCAGAACGTCCTGCACCGCCTTGGCATTCGTCGCCGCGTCGCCGCCGCGCAGCGCCTCCGGCCTGACTTTGCGCAGGCCAAGCTCCTCCGGCGAAATCTCGAAAGTCTTCACGTGGCCGTCTTCGAGCGCTGCGACCGTGGTTGGTCCCGACGTGGTGATCTCGTCGAGCCCGTCGGAGCCGTGCACCACCCACACGCGTTCGGCGCCGAGATTTTTCAACACCTTCGCCAGCGGCTGTGTCCATTGTTTTGAAAACACCCCGATCATCTGGCGCCGCACTCCCGCCGGGTTGGAGAGCGGGCCGAGCAGGTTGAAGATCGTGCGCGTGCCGAGCTCGACGCGGGTCGCGGCGACATTCTTCATTGCCGGATGATGCGCGGGCGCGAACATGAAGCCGATGCCGGCCTCGGCGATACAGCGCCCGATGGCTTCCGGCGAGAGGTTGATATTGACGCCGAGCGCGGTGAGCACGTCGGCCGCGCCGGAGCGCGAGGACAGCGCGCGATTGCCGTGCTTGGCGACGGGTACGCCGGCGCCGGCGACGATGATGGCGGCACAGGTGGAGATGTTGAACGAGCCCGAGGCGTCGCCGCCGGTGCCGACGACGTCGACCGCGTCCGGCGGCGCGACGACGCGCAGCATTTTGGCACGCATGGCCGAGACCGCGCCGGTAATCTCCTCGACGGTCTCGCCGCGCACGCGCAACGCCATCAGTAGCGCGCCCATTTGCGAGGGTGTTGCTTCCCCCGACATCATCTGCTCGAACGCGCCGGAGGCTTCCTCGCGCATGAGCGTGGCGCCGGTCGCGACTTTGCCGATGATCCCCTTGAATGCGTCGGTCACGATCAAGCTCTCAATTGACTTGCGCCGGTCGCTTCTGCGGCGCGGTTTGCGTGGCGGCTCGCCGTCCGCTCGAGGCATTCCAAGACGCGGCGATGTCGAGAAAATTCTTCAGTATCAGGTGGCCGTGATCGGAGGCGATGCTCTCGGGATGGAATTGCACGCCGTGCACCGGCAGGTGCCGATGCGCGAGCCCCATGACGAGGCCATCGTCGGTTTCCGCGGTCACGGTCAGATCTTCCGGCAGGCTCGCGCGCTCCACCACAAGCGAATGATAGCGGGTCGCCTGAAACGGCGCATTGATGCCGCGGAAGATGCCGGTGGCTTGGTGACGGATCACCGACAACTTGCCATGCACGGGCGTTGGCGCCCGCACCACCTTGCCGCCGAATGCGTCGCCAATCGCCTGGTGACCGAGACAGACGCCGAGGATCGGGATTTTGCCGGAAGCCGCCGCAATGAGATCAAGGCAGATGCCGGCTTCTTTCGGCGTGCAGGGGCCGGGAGAGAGCACGATGGCGTCCGGATCGGCGGCGATGACGGCGGCGGTGGTGATCTTGTCGTTGCGATGCACACGCGCCTGCGCCCCCAGTTCACCAAGGAAGTGAACCAGGTTGAATGTGAAACTGTCGTAGTTGTCGATGAGGATGATCATTGGAGCCGACGCCATGCTGCTGCCGGCTCTTAGCGCAAATTCCGCTCGGATAAAATGGACGCCAGCGAGGAAACCGTCCCGGCGGCGCCCCTACCGACCCGCGTTTGCCCCCGCTGGCTTCAAGCGAACCGCGGAAATGAGCCGAACTTCGCGCGCTTTTCCGAACGTATTGCGCGTATCGCGCATGCAGGCGGCTTCGAAATAAGGCCACGCATTCTGCGAGCAATCCCGCGCAAGCGGCCGCGTATCGGCCCGATCAGCCTTGGCCCCTGGCACCGAGGCACGGGCTTCGACCTGCGCTGGCAGGCTCAGCGCTGCGACAAACGCGCCCGCCACGATCGCGGCGGCAACAATGGCGTAGATGGTTTTGAGCATGACACCCGTATCCCTGTTTCGCGCCCTCTTCTGCGTGGGGTCGCGATTCGACTTGCGGGCATTCTTGCCCTCCTCGAAAAGGCCTTCCTTGACGCACGTCACAATTTTGCTGCTTTCGATACCGCTTTGAAAACAAAGATGAATTCGCGAAGCTCCGCGCGTCTTTCGGGCAATTTTCGCTTTTTCGGTCACGTCCGGCAGGAACTCCGGGGGACGAGTCACCCGTTAGATTGCTGCGTCGGTTGCGAGCAACATTTGGCCCTAGAAGGCTGGACATTGCTCGCTCGCGCCAACCCGCCTTGCGATTGGCCGGGGCGCGGGCTAGACCCGCGTCATGCCGCGCGTCGCGCTCTTTGCCGGGTCGTTCGATCCCATTACCAACGGCCATCTCGACGTGGTCGGCAGCGCCGTGC
Source organism: uncultured Alphaproteobacteria bacterium (assembly GCA_963733575.1). Taxonomy (GTDB): domain Bacteria; phylum Pseudomonadota; class Alphaproteobacteria; order Rhizobiales; family Xanthobacteraceae; genus BOG-931. Next base: position 545,818 of record CAVTDJ010000002.1, read on the forward strand.
GGCTTGCCGACCATTTGGTGCTCGCTGTCGGCATCCATCCGGGCAAGACGCCGTTGTTTTCGCCCGACGAGCGCGTCGCGATGCTGGAGGAGATTTGCGCCCCGGTCGGGCGCAGTGCGGGCTGCGAAATCACCTGCACCACCTTCGGCGATCTCGTGGTGGCCGTGGCGCAGCGGGCTCGGGCGACGATTCTTATCCGCGGCGTGCGCGATGCGGCGGATTTTGATTACGAGATGCAGATGGCGGGAATGAATGCCGCCATGGCGCCCGGCGTGCAGACCGTTTTTCTACCCGCTTCGCCGGAAGTACGCCCGATCACCGCTACCTTGGTGCGGCAGATAGCCAGCATGGGCGGCGACGTTTCCGCGTTCGTGCCCGCGCTGGTTGCGGCGCGGCTGAAAAAGAAATTCGCGAAGGCCTGAAAAGCCTTCATCCGGGAGATGAGATGATCCGCATTTTTGCCTTGCTGCTCGCGCTCACGAGCGCTGCGCCGGCCTTCAGTCAGGGCCTCGCCAACCCCGCGGCCTTGAAAGAACAAGCTCCGCCGACCTATCGGGTCGATTTCGACACCAGCAAAGGCCCATTCGTCATCGAGGTCCATCGCGACTGGGCGCCGAACGGCGCCGATCGCTTTTACAACCTCGTCAAAAACGGCTTTTACGACAACACGCGTTTCTTTCGGGTCCTGGGAGGGTTCATGGCGCAATTCGGCGTCAACGGCGACCCTAAGGTTTCCGCCGTGTGGCGCGAAGCGCGCATCAAGGACGATCCGGTGCGGCTCAGCAACAAGCGTTCCTTCGTCACCTTCGCGACCGCGGGTCCGAACACGCGTACGACCCAAGTGTTCATCAGTTACGGCGACAACAGCAACCTCGACAGTCAGGGCTTCGCGCCCTTCGGCCAGGTCGTGTCGGGAATGAAGGTCGTGGATGCGCTGTATGACGGGTACGGTGAAGGCGCGCCGAGAGGACTTGGACCCGACCAGGGCCGGCTGCAAGCCGAAGGCAACGCCTATCTGGCGAGCGGATTCGGCAAGCTCGATTACATTAAGAAGGCCACGATCCAGCAATAACCCGGATTTTGCCAGGACGCTGGAACGGGCTTAGATTGGCCGAAGCAATCAGAAGCAGACGACAAAAACAGCAGAAGGTTTTCACATTGGCTCCCTCACTACCTTCGGGCACCGATCCCGAGAATTCGCTGATCATCCACACGACGCGCGGTGATATCGTCGTGGCGCTGCGCAGTGACGTCGCGCCCGGTCATGCCGAACGAATGAAGCTGCTCGCGCGCGAGCAGTTTTACGATGACGTGCCGTTTCATCGCGTCATCGACGGCTTCATGGCGCAGACCGGCGACGGTCAGCACGGCAACGGCACCGGCGGTTCGAAACACCCGAATCTGAAGGCCGAGTTTTCGCAGGTGCCCTTCAAGCGCGGAGTCGTCGGCATGGCGCGCTCCAGCAATCCCAATTCGGCCAACAGCCAGTTCTTCATCATGTTCGCCGAGGGATCCTTCCTCAACGGCCAGTATACGGTGGTCGGAGAGGTCGTGGACGGCATGGATGTGGTCGACAAGCTCAAGCGCGGTGAGCCGCCAACCGATCCCGATCGCATCGTCCACGTGAAGGTGGCGGCCGACGTAAAGCAGTAGGATCGCCAAGCGCTTCGTGGACGATCGAACCAAGGACAGCGTGAAAAAAAAGCGATGACCGCCGGCGCGGCGCAAGCGACGATGCGCACGAACCTGTTCGATTTCGATTTGCCGGAAGACCGCATTGCATTGCGGCCGGCTTCTCCGCGTGACTCTGCGCGACTCCTCGTGGTCCGTCCGGGCGAGGCGACCGAGCTCGAGGATCGGAGCATGCGCGACTTGCCGGATCTGCTGCGGGCAGGTGACGCGCTCGTTGTCAACGATACCAAAGTGATCCCGGCAAGCCTCCATGGCCGCCGCATCGGCCGCGGCGACCACGAGCCGGCGATCAGCGCAACGCTCATCAAGCGGCTCGACGGCTCGCGCTGGATCGCGTTGATGAAACCGGGCAAGCGCCTCGCGATAGGGGACGTTGTGCGCTTCGGCAGCGAAGGCCGGGTATGCTTTCTCGACCAGCTCGACGCCGCAATTGAGGCTAAGGGGGAGGGCGGCGAGGTCACGATCGCCTTCGCGTTCCACGGCGCCGTACTCGATCAGGCGCTCGCGGAGCGCGGCGACATGCCGCTACCGCCCTATATCGCCGGCCGTCGTGCCGCCGACGAGCGAGATCGCAGCGACTACCAGACCATGTTCGCGCGGGAAGAGGGTTCGGTGGCGGCGTCGACCGCCGGACTACATTTCACCGAGTCTCTCGTCCAGGATTTACGCGAGCGCGGCATTGCGCTTCACCGCATGACGCTCCACGTCGGCCCCGGCACTTTTCTCCCGGTCAAGGTAGAAGACACCTCCGCTCACAAGATGCAGCTGGAGTGGGGCAGCGTCAGCGCGGAGACCGCGGCTTCGCTCAACGCGACGCGACGCGCCGGCGGGCGGATCGTGGCGGTCGGCTCCACCGCGCTGCGCCTTCTCGAAAGCGCGGCAACTGAAGATGGCACGCTCTCGGCATTTTCCGGCGAGACGGCGTTGTTCATTACGCCGGGCTATCGTTTCCGCGCGGTCGACGCGATGCTCACCAATTTTCACCTGCCGCGCTCGACGTTGTTCATGCTGGTATGCGCCTTCTGCGGACTTGATGTGATGCAGCGGGCGTACGCGCATGCGATCGAAAACGGCTATCGGTTCTATTCCTACGGCGATGCTTGTTTGTTGTTGCGGTAAGAGCGCGGACTCATGAAGGTTGCGGGTTATATCGGTGTCGGCGCCCGCAGATAGCGGAAATCAAGTGCGGTAGGTCGAAGATGACTGCGCGATGCCTCGCCTAACGCGGACATAGGAATCGGTCAAATCAACGAGTAGGTTCGCTAGCTGCGGGTGCCAGAGAACGCAGCGGTGCCGAACGCTCCCAGTTTCACGCTGCCGCTGACTTCATCACCACTGATCGTGCCGGTGAATTCGAGCGTCATCGGCATAGGGTCGCTGATCGATACCTTCCAAGACAATTCGTTGCCACTGACGGTACCGTCGAAAATATCGGTCGAATTTCCGTCGGCCGCTTGGCTGCCCTTGAGCGCGCTGCCGTCGGTCTTCACCGAAAGGGTGGCCTGACGGTCGCCCATTGGCGTGGCTACCACGAGGTTCCAGTTCCCATCCGCGCTCATGTAACGATCCTTTAAACCGTCGTGAACCTATAAGCCCGGATCGGAATGTTCAAGCTGCGCGAACCACGAACCCGGTGAAGCTTCGCTTGGCCTACCGCATCTGCCGCGCTCGACCTTGTTCATGCTGGTGTGCTGAATTAGCGGCAATGACGAAATAGAACGTCTTTGCTGCGATCGAGGTTCACTACCGCTACAATGCCGGCATGCGCCAGTCGTTGAAACTTCATCCGGACTCGCTCTCCTCCGCGGCGACCCACATCGACGTGGACGTCGCGCCGCGCGCCGGCGGCCTGGTATTCTCCTATATCGTGGCCGGCAAGATAAGCCATCTGCGGATACCATCCGCGACGGCCGCCGCGCGTACCGACGAACTGTCGCGGCACACCTGCTACGAGGCCTTCGTCCGGACTTCGGCGGACGAGTCGTATTATGAATTTAACTTTTCGCCCTCGACACAATGGGCGGCTTACCATTTCAACGGCTACCGCAGCGGTATGCGTGTCGCGACCGAGATCAGCCCGCCTGTTATCCAAACCCAATCGAACGCCACCTCTTACACATTGCAAGCCGTGCTGAAGTTGGGTCTGTTGCCGAGCCTGCCGAGCGCCGCGGCCTGGCGGCTTGGTCTCTCGGCCGTGATCGAAGACACCAGCGGCCGTAAGTCCTATTGGGCGTTGGCGCATCCGCCGGGCAAGCCGGACTTCCATCATTCCGATTGCTTTGCATATGAATTTTCCCCAGCGTAGACGCAGTTTCCCCTCCCCCTTGTGGGGAGGGGAAGGGGTGGGGGTCGGGAGGTCAGGCGCAAGCGTCGTCAGCAGCGCGTCGCCTCTCGACCCCCCTCCCCACCCTCCCCCACAAGGGGGGGAGGGAGCAGATCGAACTTGCCGCTTATTGAAGTAACGTCGCCGAAATTTGCTCCAGCAACCATGAAATTCGGCATCGATCGCCTTATCGCCGAACCGGCCTTGCGCGCGCCACTGAGCGGCAGGCGCCTAGCGCTGCTCGCGCATCCCGCTTCGGTCACGGCTGACCTTACGCACTCGCTCGATGCGCTGGCCGCATGCGGTGACATCAAGATCGCCGCCGCTTTCGGTCCGCAGCACGGTCTGCGCGGCGACAAGCAGGACAACATGATCGAGTCGTCGGACTTCAACGATCCGGCGCACGGCATCCCGGTGTTCAGTCTGTATGGAGAAGTGCGCAAGCCGACCGATGCGATGATGGCTACCTGCGATGTCATCCTGGTCGATCTGCAGGATTTGGGCTGCCGCATTTATACGTTCATCACGACGCTGCGTTACCTGCTCGAAGCCGCGGCGAGACACGGCAAAGCGGTGTGGGTGCTGGATCGGCCGAATCCCGTCGGCCGGCCGGTCGAAGGCCTGACGCTGCACGCCGGCTGGCAAAGTTTTGTCGGCGCCGGACCGTTGCCGATGCGCCATGGGCTCACGCTCGGCGAGCTGGGTTCGTGGTTTGTCAAAAAACTCAAGCTCGATGTCGAGTATCGTGTCATCGAGATGCAAGGCTGGCGGCCCGATGCCGCGCCGGGATTCGGCTGGCCGCTCGGCGAGCGGACCTGGATCAATCCCAGTCCCAACGCGCCGAATTTGTGGATGGCGCGCGCCTATGCGGGCACCGTGATGGTCGAGGGCACGACGCTCTCGGAAGGCCGCGGCACCACGCGGCCGCTCGAAGTCTTCGGCGCTCCCGATATCGATGCGCGCGCCGTCATGAAGGACATGGACGCGCTCGCGCCGCAATGGCTGCATGGTTGCCGCCTGCGCGATTGCTGGTTCGAACCCACGTTTCACAAACATGCCGGCAAGCTGTGCAACGGCGTGCAGATTCACACCGAAGGTCCCGGCTACGATCACCAGGCGTTCAAGCCCTGGCGTATCCAGGCGCTGGCCTTCAAGGCTATACGCCGCTTGTATCCGGACTATCCGCTCTGGCGCGATTTCGCCTACGAGTACGAGCACGGGAAACGGGCCATCAACGTCATCAACGGCGGCCCGTTGCTGCGGGAGTGGGTGGACGATACGGGCGCTGCGCCCGCGGACTTGGATGCGCTGGCTGTGCCGGATGAGGAGGCTTGGTTGAGCGAGCGGCAGGACTTGTTACTGAGGGGCGGCGAATAGGCCATCCTCGCCGGTTCAGCGATGTCGCGATGAGTCCGCTAATCGCTCAATTCCCGACATTCCCCTGCAAGTCCGCAGACGTCGCGATGGGCCAAATGCGGCAGTCATAGCGAGATATGAGGCGGCAAACTTTATCGCCCACTTGGTCAAGCCGCTACTTTTGTGAATTGTATTCGAGCAACGCATTCTATCGGGCTCGGTTAACGCTGCTGCTGCGCATCAGATTGACCTCGGGATCGGTAAACTCTTCACGCGTGAGCGAGCCGTCCTCGATGTGTACGATCCTGTCGGCAAATCCGAACAGCCGGGGATCGTGCGTCACCACCAGAACGGCGTGGCCTCGCTCCTTGGCGATCGCAGAGAGAATCGCCATGATTGCCTGCCCATTGGCGGCATCCAGCGCGGAGGTCGGCTCGTCGGCGAGAATAGCCGAAGGCTTCGCTACGATGGCTCTCGCGATTGCGACCCGCTGTTGCTCACCGCCGCTGAGCTGGCGCGGGAAGGACGCCATTTTCGATGTTAAGCCAACGCTGGCCAGCACCTCGTCGGTTTTCGCCATCGCTTTGAGCCCGCGCTCGTCGCGCACATCGAGCGCCAACCGAACATTTTCGGCCACAGTGAGGGTGGAAAACAGATGATAGGATTGGAACACGAAGCCGATATGCTGCCGCCGGATCTTCGCAAGCTCTTGTGGACGCGCCCCGCTGGTGGAGGTGCCGCAAACTCTTACAGTCCCCTCCGTAGGCGCGAGCATGCAGCCAAGAATCGACAGGAGGGTGGTCTTGCCGCTGCCAGATGGTCCCATCAACACGGTCAATTTGCCGCCGTTAAGGGTCAGACTGACGTCCTTCAGCGCCTGCACCCGTGCAGGCCCGCTGCCAAGAATCTTGCTGACATTCGTAGCCTCGATGATGGGCCCTGTCATTGGGTCAGCACAATCGCAGGATCGACGCGAACGACGCGAAGAATCGCGGCAATCGCCGAGGCGACGCACATGACGACAGTGAGGAGGAACAATTCGATCATCAAATTGGGCGTGATCACAATCTGCAATGCGCTCTTCGCGGTGAAATGGGCGACGGCGGTTCCGATCAACGTCGCAATGGCAAATCCGATGACGGCATTAATCAGCGCCTGACCGATAATGACTTTATAAATATAGCTGTTGGAGGCGCCTATCGCGCGCAGCGTGGCGAACTCATAAAGATGGTCTTTGGTGCTGGAATAGAGTGTCTGCGCGACGATTGCAGTACCGACAATGACGCTCAGCAACGCGCCCGCAAAGAGTGCCGCGCCAGCTCCTGTTCCGAAAAGCCAGAACGATCGACTCTGATCCCGAAACTGGCTCGGAGTGAGCGCCTGAATGCCAGAAATGTTCGCGAGAATATGCTGACGGATCAGCTCAATGTCGGTTTTTGGCTTCAGCCGAACGAGAAAATGACTGAAAAAGCTGGCCGGCAACCCGATGTATGAACGAGCATCCGCAATATCGGAGAATACATAGGGCGTCGTCGTGAAAGAGCGAATGCCGTCCGTGACCGCACCGACCGTTACCGGCAGGTCGCGAATTTTCGCCGTTGCGCCGAGACCTGCCACACCAAGACGACCATAATAGGACCGGTCGACGGCCACCGTTCCGGGAGCTGTCAAATCCTGGACCGTCCCTTCCACGATATTCCAAGGTGACAATCCGCCGGCGATAAAGTCCGAGCCGATGACGAATACCGGAGTCATGGTTCCATCCGGCAGCATCCAAGCGGAATATCCGACCACCACCGGAATGACTTCGGCTACTCCGTCAATCGCCTGCAGGCGATTTTGCGTTCCCGTGCTCAGGAGCGAGAGATCCTCGAAGCACTTCGCGCCTTTCGCAACGATCCAGAGGTCGGTAGAGGCGTGATCGATCACGGTCGTCACCATGCGGCCGAAGCCGAAGTAAAGGCCCATCTGCACCATCACCAGGACCACCGAAAACACGATGCCGATGAGCGAAGCTATAAAGCGAAGCCGATCTTGGAAAAGATTTCGCGATGCGAGCGTAAAAACGAGTGACATATTTCGAACCCAACTCCGCGCCGGACTTCTCTCGGTTGTCGGCAAATTACATGGACCACAAGTCCCGAACCCAACAATGACCGGCATCAATTTTGACCATGTTCAGTATGTCCTTTGGGGCAGCCTTCACGATTTGGTTCGATTGTGGCGGCTAAAACCAATTAATCCCCACCAGCGGCAGCACCCGCGCAAGGATCGCCCCCACGCAAATCAGCACCACGAGCAGTTTGAGAAGATTTGCCAAACGACTGTCATTAACGAACTTATCGATGGCCCAAAAACAAATTGCACCGACGACGCAAATAATCAGAACCCCGATTAAGACTGAAAGCATATCTACCCCCTCTGCCGGTACGATAGTGAGCTTCGTCCGGCAACACTCGCGACTGTAGGGCCAACCGACATTCCCCACCTCACGAGCCGTTCAAAATGATGGTGCGTGCCGTTCAAAGAACTTTTTACGGTGCTTTCGAATAGCAACATTGATCTAGGGCCTGTCCTCAATTGAGGCCTTTGCACGATTTCGATGTTGACGAAACAAACCCGAATCCGAGAGCGAACGGATCGGAATCAAATGCTGAACATCGTTCTATTGTGGAAAGACCTCCAATTCGGAGCTTTTCAAATCATCTGTCCAGTGATTCATGGGCGGTCGGCTTTGAGGAGGGCCGACCGATGCGGCGCTATGGATTACATGATGACGAATGGGAGCGGATCAAAGATTTTCTGCCGGGACGTGATGGGGATGTGGGCGTGACCGCCAAGGACAATCGTCTGTTTGTTGAGGCGGTTTTGTACCGATATCGAACCGGCATGCCCTGGCGGGACTTGCCGGAGCGCTTCGGAGACTGGAAGGCGGTTCACACCCGCTTTACCCGCTGGGCCAAGGCCGGTGTCTGGGAACGGGTCTTCAAGCATCTCGCCGAGGATGCCGACAACGAATACGCGATGATCAATTCCACCATCGTGCGGGCCCATCAGCACGCCGCCGGCGCCCAAAAAAAGCCGGCCAAGACGAAGCCATCGGGCGCAGCAAAGGCGGATTGAGCACCAAGATTAATGCGACGGTTGATGCTTTGGGCAATCCGACCGGCTTCACGCTCACACCCGGACAAGCCTGCGATCTCGACGGCGCCGACATCCTGCTGCCGCAGATCGAGGCCGACATTGTGATTGCCGACAAAGGCTTCGATGCCGACGAGCGCGTCATCGAGCCGCTCGAAAAAGTTGGCAAGCGCACCGTCATCCCGCCCAAAGCCAATCGCAAGCATCAGCGCGAGTACGACAAAGAGCTCTATAAAGCGCGTCACCTCATCGAGAATTTCTTCGCCAAACTCAAGCAGTTCCGCGCCATCGCCACCCGTTATGACAAACGCGCCATCAATTTCCTGGCCGGAATTTATCTCGCCTCGATTGTCATCTGGCTCAATTGAGGACAGGCCCTAAGTCAAGCAATGCCTTCTGCATCGAACTAGCAAGGATTTCCACCGCTCCTTTGATCTCGGTCGAAGCCCCCGCCGTTACCTTACAAGCGGCAACCAGTGAGGATACGGCAAGGGGCATACAATGATCACGATGGGAATCGCCGTTGGCGCCGGCCTCTGTTACTGGTTTGAGTGGTACGGGTTGGCGTTCTGGATTCTAATTTATGCGATCGTCTATGGTGGCTTGAGCGCGGTGCGGGCGATAAGCGAGCCCCGTCACGATCACGACGACAAAAACGATCATCGCGATGCCCAGAAGGACGAAGCCGACGATGGTGACGCCGGTGATCGTGTCGTCCGGTGGGTTGTAGTTGAGCGCGGCGAGCGTGACCAATATCACGGTCCCCAAAACCCAGACGAGCGAATAGAGCAGGGTCGAAATCCAATATTGCCGGCGGCCGATGCGGCCGCGAAATGGAAACCAACTTTTCAGATATTCGCGCATCGATGCGGCGCAACGCATCATCTTGCGGCAAGCCGGTGCGATGGGTTTCGCACCGAGCGCTACCTGTCCTACGGGCTCTTCCGACCGCTCTGTACTCATTCGGCGCCCGTGCCGGCGGTCGGCAACACGACATGAAAGACCGTTCCATGATGAGCGCCGTGCGATGCCCATAGGCGTCCGTGATGGGCTTCGACGATCGATCGGCAAATCGACAGTCCCATTCCCATTCCGTTCGACTTTGTCGTGAAAAGGGCATCGAAGATACGTTCAATGTTCTGCGGATCGATGCCGGTGCCGGAATCCTCGATCCTTATCAACATCCCATCGGGTGGGTGAATGGCGGACGTCACGCGCAGCGCTCGCCCGCGATCCGTCGTCGTACTCATTGCTTCCACCGCATTGATCGTCAAATTCAGGATCACCTGCTGCAGCTGAATTCGGTTGCCAAACACAGGCGGCAGCTGGTCGGCGAGTTCGGTTTGAAGCGACACGCGTTGCTTCTGCACCTCACTTTGCATCAGCTCGAGAACATCGCGAATGAGATCGTTCACATCGACCGGAGCGGTTTCCTGGCTGTCTTTGTTGAACATCGCCCGGATGGTTTCGAGGATGTCACCGGTGCGCTGCCCCTCCCTGACAATTCTCTCAAGAGCCTTCCTGGCTTCATCGAGATCGGGTGGCGATTTTGAGATCCATCTCAGGCCTGCATTGGCGTTGAGCACCATCGCCACCAAAGGCTGCCGTATCTCGTGGCCGATCGACGCTGTCATCGCCCCCATTGCCGAGAACTGCGAGACGCGCGCAAGTTCGGAATGGGCCGCGCGAAGCGCCAGCTCCGAGCGCTTGCGCACCAAGATGTCGCCAAGCAACCTTCCCAGTTTCACGACGGCAGCCATCACCGTCTGGTTCACCGGCAGTACCTTGTTGGAATACATTTCGAAGATCGCAAACACGTCTTCATCGATCGTGATAGGAACAGCCAAGGCCGCATTGAAGCCTGCGGCTCGCGCTGCGTTAACCCCGACGAAATCCTTCTGCCTCGCCAAATCCTCGATCCAAAGCGGCGCTCGATTTTGCCAAGCTATGCCCGGAATGCTTTTTTCCCCCTTTTGCAATCCGAGCCTGACGCTGGACAAATGAAAGTCCGCGAATTGAGGACCGCCAAAATAGGAGTCGGCGAGGCATTTGATGACGTCGGCTCCCGGCTGCGGATACCATAGCTGGCCGAACTGGCACCGCGCGGACTTGCCGAACTCAACGAGGCAGTCGAACGCGAGAGCACGAAGATCGACGGCGGTGCTTGCTACCCTCGATACGCTGGCCAGGAGTTCAAGAGACTGCTCTGCGGAACGAGCTTGGCGGGCGACCTGGCTCTCGCGCTCGCGCACTCCGATCGCGATCACTGCCTGGTCGGCGAACGCCGTCACCAGCTTGATTTCGCGCTCGACGAACGGTTCGACGCGGTGACGCGCCAGGATGATGACGCCGATCGGCTCGCCCTCGCGCATGAGCGGCACCCCGATCATCGAACGCGCCCCGCCGATCTTCGCGTCCTCCTTGAGCTCATAAGACGGGTCGCCCAAGAGATCGTCGATCCGGGCAACTTGCCGGCTCATGGCCGTTCGGCCGACCATCGTTCCCGGCCCCGGCACAATCGGCGCTTGCCGTTGGATATATGCCGGATCGAGATTGCAGCCGACTGCGAAGCGGTAGACTCCCTTGTCCAGCCGGAAAATCTCGCCGCTTGTTGCGCGGCAAAGCCGCACCGCGGTGTCGACGACGGTCTGCAGGACCGGTTGCAGCTCGAATTTGGATCGGCTGATGATGCCGAGGAGGTCCGCCGTCGTGTTCTGCTGCTCCAGCAGCTCGTCCCGTTCGCGCGTGAGGGACGCAATCGTCTTATTCAGACGGGCAGCAGACGAACCGCGCCGAGGCGCGATCATTCGCACATTGCGGCGCTTAGGCCTTGTCGTCGTGTGCGATCGCTTTTTCATTGCTGCGCCGACGGCTACCCGTTTCCCTGCGAATGGGCATGCGTCGATCCCAGCGGCCACCAAAACTGCTAAACTTTGCCGCCCGCTCTTAGATTTTAAGACAAGGCGTCGTAGCCCTCAAGGGCAGCGCTGGAAGGTACTAAAGCGGCTCCGTGACGACTCAGGTCGCGCGATCAATACCGCGCATTCCCCGGCGTCCGCGGGAATGGAATCGCGTCGCGTACGTTGGAAAGCCCCGTGACGTAGGCCAGCGTGCGCTCGAAGCCCAGCCCGAAGCCGGCATGGGGCACCGTGCCGTAGCGGCGCAGGTCGCGGTACCAGCCGTAGTGCTCCTGGTCGATGCCGCGCTCCGCCATGCGCGCGTCGAGCAGGTCGAGCCGCTCCTCACGCTGGCTGCCGCCGATGATCTCGCCGATCCCCGGCGCGAGTACGTCCATCGCCGCGACTGTTTTGCCGTCGTCGTTGACCCGCATGTAGAACGCCTTGATGTCCTTCGGGTAGTTCATCACGATGACTGGCTTCGTGGCGTGCTTCTCGGTGAGATAGCGTTCGTGCTCCGACTGCAGGTCGATGCCCCACTTGACGGGGAACTCGAACTTCTCTTTTTTTTCTTGCGCCCGCTCCAGCACCGCGATCGCCTCGTTGTAATCCATGCGCACGAATTCGGAAGCGACGATCCCCTGCAGCTTCGCCACAAGTCCCTTCTCGATCCGCTCGTCGAAGAAGGCGAGGTCTTCCTGCCTTTCCTCCAGCAACGTCTCGAAAGTGAATTTCAGGAGCCTCTCCGCCAGCGTCGCATCGTCGGAGAGGTCGGCGAACGCGATCTCCGGTTCGATCATCCAGAACTCGGCGAGGTGGCGGCTGGTGTTCGAGTTCTCGGCGCGGAACGTCGGACCGAAGGTGTAGACCTTGCTGAGCGCGAGACAGTATGCCTCGACGTTGAGCTGCCCCGACACCGTCAGGAACGTCTCGCGGCCGAAGAAATCCTTGCCGTAATCCACATTGCCCTGCGGCGTGCGCGGCAGGTTGGCGAGATCGAGCGTCGAGACCCGGAACAGCGATCCCGCCCCCTCCGCGTCGGACGCGGTGATGATCGGCGTATTGACCCAGAAAAAACCGTTGTCGTCGAAGAAGCGGTGGATCGCCTGCGCCAGCGTGTGCCGCACCCGCGTCGCCGCCCCGATCACGTTGGTACGCGGCCGCAAATGCGCCACCTCGCGCAAAAACTCCATCGTGTGCGGCTTTGGCTGGATCGGATAGGTATCCGGGTCGTCCACCCAGCCGATCACCTTGATCGCGCTCGCCTGCATCTCGAACGGCTGGCCCTTCGCCGGCGATGGCACGATCGTTCCCATCGCCTCCACCGCGCAACCGGCCGTGAGCTTCAAAACCTCATCGGTGTAATTGGGCAGCGTGTTCGGCGCGACCACCTGCACCGGATGGAACGACGATCCGTCCGACAGGTGCACGAACGAAATGCCGGCCTTGGAGTCCCGCCGGGTGCGCACCCAGCCTTTGACCGTCACCGGCGCATCCTTCGGCGCCTGGCCGGCCAGGATCGCGCGCACGTTGAACTCTGTCTTGTCCATCGGTCGAGAGTTAATCATAGACCTCAGTTCCATCAAATCGGGCAGTGGCAAGAAACCGACGACAGCTTTGGGTCAACCAGAAATACTCAATACAAGGCCGCTTTGCCCCGATAGCCGTCTTCCCATTCACGCGCTAATGATTCCATGCCCTCGCTGAGAGCCGACTGATTTAATGGCCTTCTCCTTCCGCCTTACCGCCACCGACGGCGCCGCCCGCGCCGGCGAGATAACGACGGCCCACGGCATCGTGCACACGCCAGCCTTCATGCCGGTCGGCACGCAGGCGGCGATCAAGGGCGTGCATCATGACGACGTGCGCGCATCGGGCGCGGAAATTCTGCTGGGAAATACCTACCACCTGATGTTGCGGCCTTCCGCCGAACGCATCGCCGCGCTTGGCGGGCTGCACGCGTTCATGCGCTGGCCGTATCCGATCCTCACCGATTCCGGGGGCTTCCAGGTGATGTCGCTCGCGCCGCTGCGGAAAATCACGGAGGAGGGGGTTACGTTCCGCTCGCATATCGACGGCGCGATGGTTGAGCTCACGCCGGAGCGCGCCATCGAAGTGCAGAATCTTCTCGGTTCCGATATCGCCATGCAGCTCGACGAATGCGTGCGGCTTCCGGCCGAGCGGAACGAGATCGAGCGCGCCATGCGGCTTTCGTTGCGCTGGGCCGAGCGATGCAAACGCGCGTTTGAGGGCGCCGCACCGGGCCGCGCGCTATTCGGCATCGTGCAAGGCGGTGACGACCAGCAACTGCGCGCCGAGAGCGCGCTCGCGCTCGCCGATATCGGTTTTCCCGGCTACGCTATCGGGGGGCTCGCCGTCGGCGAAACGCAAGAGGTGATGCTGAAGATCGTTGCCGAGACTGCGCCGGCGCTGCCGGCTGAACGGCCGCGGTATCTCATGGGCGTCGGTACGCCCGCCGATCTTCTCGAAGCGGTCGCGCGCGGCATCGACATGTTCGATTGCGTGATGCCGACGCGCAACGGCCGTCACGGTCTTGCCTTCACGCGCTTCGGCCCGATCAATATCAAGAACGCGCACCACGCCGACGATCCGCGGCCGCTCGATCCGGAAAGCCGGTGTCCCGCGGCGCGCGAGTTTTCGCGCGCGTATCTGCATCATCTCTTTCGCAGTGGCGAGGCGCTTGGCGGAACGCTCCTCTCCCTCGTCAATCTCTTTTACTATCAGGACCTGATGGCGGGAGCGCGCGCGGCCATCGCCGCGGGCCGGTTTGCCGACTATCTCGGTGGGACTAAGGAAGAATGGCTCGCAAGACGCGACCGTCACGGCGAGACATCTGACCAATAGAACCCGCCGGCCGCGTAATACGCGGGGCCGGCGGGTCACTCACTTCGCGCCTTCAACCGACACAACGAACGGGCGCGATTACATCTTCGCGAACTGGCGCTTGGGTTGCAGGATCAACGCCGCTGCGACCCGTTGCGTTCCGCACAGGTGCGGCGGCACTGCGCGGCGCTGGCAACAAACTACGCAACCGACGCGGATACAAAGGCCAAAGGCCCAAAACGGCCTAACGCGGCCACAACGCGATCGAGGTCACGAACTCGTGCGCGCAATTGTCGCACGACCAGGCGTGACGGATACGTCCCTTGAGATTGAACGCGGATTGCTCGGCCATCAGCAGGACGCTCCCGCATTTCGGGCACTTAGGTCGGCGAAAATCCCGCGTCACAGCCTCCGAGCCGTTGCAGGCGCACTGGGTGCTCATCGTCGATCCTCCTCGACGCTCCCACCGCACCCCGATCTAACCTGTATCGGTTAATCTTGAGCGAAGTCTGTGGCGCCGCTGCGACGCCAATATGAAACTCTCATGGCCTCAACCAGCCAGTTTCCGGCGACATAAGCGTGGGATGTCGGTGAAATTTGCGCAAAACTGCAGGGATCGCACAGGTTCCGCAGTTTGCGCATAGATCGGGGTGCGCGCTCGCCTTACCCGTCGGCCGAGCCGACGGAGGATCGCATGTCGACAAATCGCAGCGCAGACGCGGCCGTTGCCAAGCGCGTCGTGGTGGTCGGGGCCGGCATTGCCGGCCTCACCGCGGGGTACGACCTCAAGAAAGCGGGGTACCAGGTCACAGTTCTAGAAGCGAAGGACATTCCCGGCGGCCGCATGGCCGAGAAGATGGAAGGCTCCTTCATGAAATATACCGGCGCGACCGGGCTGTTCCGTTTCTACAAGGACATGTGGGACGTCATCGCCGAGCTTGGTCTGGGCGAGCGCCTCATGCCGTATCCGAAAATGGGCAGCGGCATCGCCAACAACACCAAGGAGACCTACGAGCTCGACTTCAATCAGACCTTCGGCATGCTCAAACACCCGGCGCTAAGCATGCGCTCGCGGCTGCGGCTCGCGTCCCTGATCCCGGATTTCGTGCACGCGCGCCGCTCCGTCGATCCGTGCCTGATCCACACGGCGGTGGATTTCGACGACGAGAGCATGGCCGAATACCTCACACGCAAGGTCGGCGTCGATTTCTTGGAGAACGTCGTCGCCGTCGTCTATCGCAATTTATGGGCATGGAATGTCGAGCAGGCCTCGAAGGCCTACTTCCTGATGATCTATCCGCACGTTCGCAACCGGCCTTCCTACACTTTCACAACCGGGTTCGGTACGCTCACGCTCGCGCTGGCGCAGCAACTCGACGTTAAGTTCAACACGCGGGTTCTATCGATCGAACTCGGCGACGACTGCGAGGGCCGCAGCGTGATCTGCGAAGGTCCGCAAGGCCGGCAGAAGCTTGCGGCCGACATTGTCGTGTGCGCGTTGCCCGGTAGCGCGGTGGCTGGCGTCGTCGCCGATCAGACGCCGTGGGAGAAAAGTTTCTTCGCCGACGTGCCGTATGCGCAATACGCCATGGTCGCTTATGTGCTCAAGAACAAGCCGGCGACGGAATTCGACATCCGTACCTTCCACACCCGCCGCCACCAAACTCCGATCTCCTTCATCAAGACCTTCCCCGGTTCCGAGCGGCCGGGCGACCCGCCGCGCTTGTGGCTAGTGCTCGCGCCGGATCGTCAGCGACATTATCTCGACAAGGATGGCTCCAACCTCGACCGGGTCGCGCGCCATTGGGCCAAGAAAATCTATCCGTCGCTTGAGCAGGATCTCAAGGACGTCCATGAGATGCACGCCAACTACATCATCGCGAGTTTTCCGCCCGGCCAGGCACGCAAGGTGAGGAGCCTGCTGTCGGTTCAGGAGGCCGGCCCGAAGAACATCTATTATGTCGGCGATTACCTCGGCAACGCGACCACCGGGGGCGCGCTCGCGATCGGCCGGCGCACCGCGCGCAAGATCGTCGAGCACTGGGCGTGTTAGTGCCGCCTTTACGGAAGCAAAGCGCGTCAGCAATTGCGGTGCTTCGCCGCACGCAACGTTGCGGACGGGAGTTCGCCGAACGCGTTGCGATAGGTCCCGGCAAATCGCCCGAACTGAAAAAAATCCGACCTCGGCTGCAACACGGCCGACCGTCATGCCCGGCTTCGCATCCAGCAACCGGCGGCGGGCGGCAGCAAGCCGCAGAGCCGACAGGCGGCCCATCGGGGTGGTGGTGCGGAAACGGCGAAAGCCATCATGCAAGGTGCGCTCGCTGACGCCGGCGACATCGGCCAGCCGGGCGATCGTGAGCGGCAACGCCATGCGCTCGCGCATTTCCCGCTCGGCGCGCAGCACGTAATAGGGTACGGGGGCAAGGCCGTCGTGCAATTCGCCGGCATAATTATGCGGCTGCGTCGCCAGCAGTGCCGACAGGAGAAGATCCTCCAGATCCGCGCAAAGCGGGTCGCGGGAAAACAGCCCACCCTCGTCCACCGACCGTACGGTAAAGTTGAGAAGCGCTCGCCAATCGCGCCCCGCCGAACTTTTGAGGTCGAAGGCGGTTTGAAATCTCAGCGGGCTTTGTCGTTTGAAGCCCAACCGTCCGGCGAGGCGAGCCTCTATCGCCTCGCGCGGTATCTGCACGATGAGTTGCGCGCAATTGTCCGACCACCGCAGGCGCAGACCTTCGCCGGGCGAGATCACGGCGGCCGTGGTGCCTTCGCAGAGGACGCGCTCGTCCCCAAGACTGACTTCGACCGCGCCATGGATCGGTATCTGGACGAGATAGAAGTGCTCGAGCGCGCCGGGCCACACGTCGACCGATGGGCCAATGCGCATCAGGTTGATCGAGATTCGTTTGAGATTGGCGCGGCAGATGATGCCGGATACGGGAATGTTGGACAGGCGCCGCAGGCGATGCGGCTTCAGCACGTTGCTCAGCCGGTGATGCATCGCCTCGAAATTGTTCGACGCGAATTGACAATGCGAGGCCAATGGAAGGTCGGCGGACGGCATCTGTCGCTGCCCTTCAGGAGGAAACCTGCGCCATCTTTGCACTGCCGGCGAGTTGCAACAAGCGCGGCCCTGGCTCGCTCCGCCGCGAGTTCTCACTCTGCCGCCTGCGCCAGCACGTGCTGGCGAAACTTCGGCATGACCTGCTCAGCAATGAGCTGCATCGACTGGCGCTCCCACGCTTCGTTGGGTCCGCTCCAGTCGACGCCGGTCATGAGTAGCGTATCGAACGGTCCGACCTCCTCGCGGAAGGCGACAAGCTTGTCGAGCATCGTTTTCGGCGAGCCGTACAGCATGCAGCCCTCGATGATCGCCTCGACGGTTGCCTCCTTGTCGGGCATGTCCGGTCGCGGTTTCATGACGGACAACAGTCCGACCCGGTCGAGGACCGTTCGGACGTAGTCAAACAAATAGCGATTGGACGCTTCCTTGCCGAAAACGCGATCGTGGGCTTCCGCATCGGTGGGCGCTACCATGACGTTGCGCACTACCCGCCAGTTCTCGCCGGAAGCACGCTTGCCGGCCTCGGCGCGGGCCTTGCTATAGATCGCCCAATGCGAAGCCACCGAATAAGTCGGAATGATATTGGCCGAGAGGATGCCCCAGTCGTTCAGGGCGGCCGTACGGGCGGTCGATGAATGCGGGCTTGCGAGCGAGATTGAAATCGGCGGGCCGCCTTTCTGGAATGGCTTCGGCATATAGCCGATGCCGAGTTCGGCGATGACCGCGTTCTTCAATCGCACGTTCCAGAACTCGCCGTCGATGTCGTAGGGCGGATCCTGCGACCAGATCTGCCGCATGATGCGGATCGCTTCGACGACCTTGCGGTTGCGCACGGCGACGTCGTTATGGCCGAACAATTCGAAGTCGGAAACAAGTCCGCCCGGTCCGACCCCGAGCATGAACCGGCCTCGGCTCATGTGGTCGAACTGCGCCGCCTCAGCCGCGACCACGACCGGATCGTGGTTGGGAAGGCAAATGACGCCGGTACCGAAATGAAAATTCTTGGTGCGCGGCAGCAGGCCGGCCATGAACATCAGCGGCGAGGGGATCGGTTCGCTGGTTGCCGAAAAATGCTCGCCCAGCCACAACTCGGTAAAGCCAAGCTTATCGGCGAGCAGCGATTTCTCGGTATCCTCAGCGAGCGTTTCGGTAAACGAGCGGGCCGGCGGATGCACCGGCATCATGAAGAATCCGAGACGCATATTTCCCCCCGTTCAGCGCCGGTTGCATCGATGAGCCGTGTGGTTGCACCGCCGCTTCTTGATTCCATTGTGGCGCTGACGCAATCTGCCGTCAAAGGGAGGAAGTTCCATGAGCCTTGCCGAATTGCGTCCGGCCACCACGCCGGTCAATGTCCCGACCGCCGCCGAATTGGTCGGCCGCGCGCAAAAGCTGGCGCCGAAGCTGCGCGAGCGCGCGCTGAAGGCCGAGCGCGACCGCAACATCCCGCGGGAGTCGGTTGAGGAATTTATCGATGCCGGCTTGATCCATACGCTGCAACCCAAACGGTGGGGCGGCTACGAGCATGACCACGAAGTGGCGTTCGACGTCGCCATCGAGCTCGGCAAGTCGACCTGCGCATCCTCGGCCTGGTGCCTGAACTATCTCGCGGACCACGCCTGTATGCTGGCCCTCTTTCCCGAGGAGGCGCAGCACGACGTCTGGAGCGAAAACAAGGCGGCCTGCATCGCTACGTCGGCGGCGCCTACCGGGACTGTGACGGTAGTACCCGGCGGCTATCGGCTCGATGGCCGCTGGTCCTGGTGCAGCGGTTTGCGCCATTCGCATTGGATCATGATCGGCGGACTGGCATTCCGCGCCGGCGAGGATCATCCCGACATGCGGCTTTACCTCGTACCCGTGTCGCAGGTGAAGCAGGACGATACCTGGTTCTGCGCGGGCCTGCGCGGCACCGGCTCGATTACTTCGGTGCTCGACAACGTGTTTGTGCCCGAGCATCGCAGCGTGTCGTTTTCGACGCTGCGCGACGCTTGCTCACCCGGATCCAAGGTCAACACCAATCCGATCTACCGCACGCCGTTCATCGCCGTGCATTCCTACGCGTTGCTCGGCCCAGCGCTTGGATCGGCGCGGGGCGGCTACGCCGATTTCACGGAATGGACGCGGGAGCGGTATCTGACCTACACCCAGCTCCATATCTCCCAGCACGTGCCGGTACAGCTGAAAGTCGCCGAGATTGCCGCGCAAGTCGATGCGGCCGAGCTCCTGGCGCGGCGCGCGCTGGCGACCGCGCGCAAGGATTACGCTGGCATGACGATGGAAACGCGGACCCTGTTGCGGCGCGACTTCACCTACGCCATGCGCATGCTGCGCGACGCGATGGATTCGCTGGTCAAGATCAGCGGTTCGAGCGGCCTGATGGATAGTAACTCGGCGCAGCGCTGCTGGCGCGACGTGCACGCCATCTCGTCGCACGTGGTGATGAACTGGGACGTGCCGGCGGAAAACTACGGACGCGCCGAGTTCGGGCTTCCGCTCAACGCGGCCTATCCGATGTTCTAGAGAGCAGGGCGTTACCGGTTCGCCGGCAGCTCCTTAGGGCCTCCCGGTCTTGCTTCGCAATCTATGAAGTTCGGCCATGAGATAACTTGCTCTCGTGAACTTTGCGCCAACGCTGCGTCCAGGCTTCTTCATCCCGAGCCTATCCCGGCACGCGGGGAGAGGGAGGCGTTACCGGCGATGTCGCTTACGATGTCGATCGCGCGGCGCAGAAGCGTCATCGAAGCTTCGAGCGTGCGAAAACCGGCATGGGCCGTGACCGTGACGTTGTCCATCGCGGCTAGCGGATGATCGGGTCGAAACGGCTCAGCGTGGAACACGTCGAGGCCGGCATGGCGGATGCGACCGCTGCGCAAGGCCTCAATAAGCGCCGTCTCATCGATCAAGGCGCCGCGCGCGGTATTGATAAGAACCACCCCCGGCTTCATGCGCGCTACCTGCGCCGGCCCGAGAAATCCGCGGGTGTCGTCGTTGAGCACCAGATGCAGAGAGATCACGTCGGAGCGCATAAGCAGATCGTCGAGTGCGACCAAAGCTTCGCCGGGGTGCGGCGTGCGATTCCACGCAATCACCTGCATCCGCAGCCCCCGGCCGATGCGCACAACTTCGCGGCCGATGCCGCCCAGCCCGATGACGCCGAGGATCTTGCCGGAAAGCTGCACGCCTTCGTGTGTCGACCAGGTGCCGGAACGGATCTCTCGATCCATCCGCGCAATGTCGCGGCAACATGCCAGCATCAGCGCGATCGCGTGCTCGGCAACGGCGGTGTCGCCGTAGCCCTTGATGGTGTGGACGCGAATGCCGCGCTGTGCCAGCTCGTCGATATCCATGTAGCTCGCGGCGCCGGTACCGAGAAAGACGATGTGCTTGAGCGCGTCGCATCGCTCGACCAGCGCCGTCGGCAGGTAAGAGTGGTCGTCGATGCAGATGTCGTAACCGTTCAACAATCGCGGCAACTCAGCGGGCGCGAATGCCGCACGATTGACATCGATCGGCGGATCGTCGGCGCGCGCGACCCGCTGCCAGACCGGCGCCAGTTGATCGTTGCAGTCGATGAACAGGGATTTCATCATTATTGCCTCGGCCGCGTCGGGGCTTGTCCGGCAATCCGTTTTCGACCGGCTTGGCGATTTCTGCTGCTTGCCCGGCTATCTGCCACCCGAAACGTTGAGCACGGCGCCGGTGACATAAGACGCCGCGTCCGACAGCAGGAACAGGACAGCTTCGGCGATCAGGAGAACGGGTCGCGGCATGTAAGACGCCTAAGGATACCGGCTTGCCGGCCGATTGTGGCCGACGGTCTTGAGATATTGCAACGTCTCGTCGAGCGACACAACGTCGGCATATTTGGCGTTGAGGTCGAACAGGCTCTGCTCGTGCGCCGCCGCCGAGCGGTCGCCGACGGCTTCGCGCACGACCATCGGACGGAAGCCGTTCTGCACGGCATCGACGGCTGTCGCGCGCACGCAGCCGCTGGTGGTGCAGCCGGTGATGATCAACGTGTCGATGCGCCGGCTGTTCAGCCTGGGCACGAGGTCGGTGCCGAAGAAGCACGAGGCATATTTCTTGACCAGCAGAATGTCCTTCGGTTCCATGCCAAGACGCGGATCGATCTTGACCGCTTCGGAACCCGCCATGAGCGTGAGTGAACCCTTCATCTTGATGGCCCACAGCCCGGCATCCTTGGCTTCCGCTTCGTCGTAAATCACCGTCGAGAAGATGACCGGGATGTTGCGTTCATGCGCAACGTCCAGGAGTGGTTTCTGCGCCTCAATCTGCGTGTCGAGCTTGGCGCCAAGCGGCATCGAGGGATCGGTAAAGCCCTTGAGCATGTCGATGATGATCAGCGCCGGCCGCTCGCCGAAGCCGATCTTGATGCCAAAGCCTCGCTGGCGGAAAAATTCTTCGTCGTCTTTGCCGCTGGTCAAGTTCCGGACTCCATTCGCGTCGTTCGCCGCATTGGTCGTGATGGTTTCGCCGCGCGAAGCCTTCACCTGTGCGCCCTTTATATGCGAACAATCGCCCGGCGAGAAACGGGGAGGTGGATCAATGACAAAAAGACACCAGGGTAGGACCGCAATTATTTCGGGCGCTGCATCGGGCATCGGTCAGGCATCGGCGGTGCGCCTGGCGGAGGAGGGGGCGCAGATCGTCATTGCCGACCGCGACAACGCGGAAAAAACCGTGCGGCTGGTCGAGGGCGTTGGCGGGAAGGCGATCGCGGTTCAATGCGACGTCAGCAATCCGGCAAGCGTCGCTACGCTGAAGCGGGAGGTCGAGAACGGCGGCGGACGCTGCGACATCCTGGTGAATAATGCCGGCATCTATCCGATGCAGAGCTTCGACGACATTACCTTCGAGGACTGGCGGCGCGTCCTCTCGGTCAATCTCGATTCAATGTTCTTGATGACAAAGGCGTTCGCCGACGGCATGCGGCAGCGGGGTTGGGGACGGATCGTCAATATCGCGTCGGATACCGTCAGTCTCGTGGTTCCGGCGTTCGTCCACTACATCACCAGCAAAGCGGGCGTCATCGGATTGACCCGCGCGCTCGCCACCGAGTTCGGGGAACACGGCGTCACCGCAAACGCGATCGCGCCCGGGCTGACGCGCACGCCGGGCACGCTGGCCCGAAAAGAAGTCCCCGGAGGGATGTCCAACGGCGCGCTTTTCGACCTCATGGCCGGTATGCAGTCGATCAAGCGCGGCGAGCAGGTTTCCGATCTTGTCGGGGCTGTATCGTTTCTCGCCAGCGATGACGCCGGTTTCATCACCGGGCAGACGCTTTACGTCAACGGCGGCCTCACTCGCGTCTGACGTGGGTCGCCGGTCAATGCCAGTTGTCGCACAAGCTTATGGGCATGGGCCCGCTCAGTTCCAGCGCCAGACCCCGTAAGCGTGACCATTCTGCATTTGTGGGGCGACGTAGTTGGGTTTGTGGTCGCCGATGGCGCCGAGCATCGCGATCCAGTTGAGCAGCTCGCCACCGACATTGCCGGCCTTCAAGAGCTGGTGCGACGTCGCTTCTGCGATGAGCTTCTCGATCTGCTGCTCTTCAAGATACTTGATCACCCGGAGGGCCCAACCAGGGTCGGGGACGCCGTCGGTGCGGCCCGGCGCCATCCGCGGCCCGGCGACCTCGAGAGAGAAGCTGCCGCTGCCCATGACGACGACGCGCAACGGCGCCGGCCACGATGCGATGGCGCGGCCGACCGCCTGGCCGAGCGCGTAGCAGCGTTTCGCCGAGGGTAGCGGCGGAACGTGGCCGCTGATGAAGAACGGAATGACCGGCACGTGCATGTCCGGCGTGAGGAAATGCAGCGGCACGGCGATCGAATGATCGACCGAGAAATGCTGGGTGAGCGCAGCGTCGAAGCCGGCCTCGATGCTCGCTTTCCGGATGTGCGCCGCGAGATCGACCGCCGAAGGGATTTTGTACACCGGCATTTCCCGCGGCTCGTCGTTCGGCCCGGTGAAAGCTTTGTCTACGCCGACGGCGAAAATCGGCAGATTGTCCAGGAAAAATGTATTGAGATGGTCGGTGTCGAACATCACGATCACGTCGGGGCGCGCGGCGATGAGGTGTTCCTTTTGCGCTGCGAACAGCTTGGCGGTTTCGCAATTCGGGCCGTCGCGCTTGACGAAGAACGGAAAGACCGGGGTATGCGGCACGCCAAACCCGGCAACGATATTGGCCATCTCTTAAACTCCTCTAAGTCCATTCACTTCCACGCAGCTCTTGTGCGACATTAGTCGGCGTGGCTCGGAGCCGCCAGTTCATTTCACCGCTCGACAAATCGGGGAGGAATACGTGCCGCGTCGGCCAGTCAAGAAACGTACTGCCAAAATTCGCATTAGCGTCGCCACGCGCCGCGGCGCGCGAAAGATCGCGCCGCCGCAACCGGCCATACCGACCGAGCATGGCCGCTTCGAGTATTCGGCGATCATCGACCGCCCGCGGTTGACCTGGCCCGGCGGCGCCCGCGTCGCCGTTTGGCTGATCCCCAACATCGAGCATTTTCTGTTCGACCGGCCTTCGACGCGACTGACTAACCTGCCGGTCAACCCGGATGTCCTCAACTATTCGTGGCGCGACTACGGCGTTCGCGTCGGCATCTGGCGAATGATGGAGGTGATGGAGCGATACGGCGTCAAAGGCACCGTCGCGCTCAACTCCGATGTGTGCAAGCGCTATCCGCGCATCATCGAGGAGGGAAATAAGCTTGGCTGGGAATGGATGGGTCACGGCACCAATAACTCGACCCTTTTCACCAGCCAGTCGGAACCGGAGGAGCGCGCGCTCATCAAAGACGTGGTGGGCACGATTACCAAGAGCGTCGGCAAGCGGCCCCGCGGCTGGCTCAGCCCGGCCTTGAGCGAGACCCTGCGCACGCTCGACATCCTCGCCGAGAACGGCATCGAATATGTCGGCAATTGGGTCAACGATGACCAGCCATATCCGATGCGGGTGAAGAAGGGATCGATGATTTCCATGCCCTATTCGGTCGAGATCAATGACATTCCGGCGTTGCTGGACCTGCATCAGAGCCCCGAGGTTTTCGGTCAAATGATCTGCGACCAGTTCGACGTTCTCTACGAGGAGGGCGCTGAGACCGGCCGCGTGATGTCGATTTGCCTGCATCCTTTTTTGGTCGGCTACCCACACCGCAGCAAATATTTCGCCAAGGCGCTCGCCCACATCACGTCGCGCCAGGATGTGTGGCTCACGACCGGCGGCGAAATCGTCAATTGGTATAAGCAGAACTATCTCAAAGTCTGACGTCCGACAGGAGGCGAAGCGTGCGTGGAGCTGAGGGGACCACTTGGCGGACTATCCTCTTCGGCACGCGCGCGCCCGGCTGGTCAATTCTTGTCCGCTTTCTCGTCGGCCTCGTGGTGTTTTTCCCCGAGGGGATTCAAAAGTTGGCGTTTCCGGACATTTTGGGCGCCGGGCGCTTTGCCAATATCGGCATTCCTTATCCGGAGTTCATGGGGCCGTTTGTCGGCGTGGTGGAGACGATCTGCGGCGCGCTTATCATTCTCGGCTTGCTAACGAGGCTTGCCGCGATCCCGCTGATCGTCATCATGATCGTGGCCATCGTCTCGACGAAAGTTCCGATCCTGCTCGGGCACGACTTCTGGATTTTTCATCTCTCCAAGGTGCCGCGCTATGGTTTCTGGAGCATGCTGCACGAAGCGCGCGCCGACTTCGACATGCTGCTGGGATCGCTCTATTTGCTGATCGAGGGCGCGGGTGCATGGTCGCTCGATGCGCTGTTGAGCCGAAGTCGGCTGCGCCAATCATCCTGAAAAGAGCACTTCACCATGCCTCATGTGCGAACTCGCCTTCTCCTTATGGCGGCCACGCTCGTTAGCGGAATATTGGCCGGAGGCATCATCGATCGCGTGATTGTAGGTGGGCCCGCATGGCACGAACTCGGTGCTGAAGCATGGGTTCTGTACAGCCGTCGCGCAGATCTTGGGACAGGTCTCGTCGCTTACCCGGTCGAAGGCATCGGGGCCACCCTGCTGATTATCGCAGCAGTACTGAGCAACTATTTCGATCGCAACGCCCAACGCGGACTGTCGCTGCCACTCTACGGTGCCGCCGCGCTTTCGGTTGCCGGATTGCTGCTCACGGCCAAGGCTGCACCAATCATGCTGAACCTTGCCACACCGCAATCCGCGTCCGCCGACCAGCGCGCGTTCGATGAATTCTTTCTGTGGGGCCTTTATCTTCGAGGTTCTGCCGACACATTAGCGTTTGTTGCATTGATTTGGGCGCTCTCCAGATGGGGCCGGCAGACACGTTAGCAAAACCGCAGGGCGTTCCGCGCGTTGCAGCGAAAGGGATAGGATCATGACAATCGATCGCCGTTCGTTGCTCAAATGCGCTGCCGCGCTCCCCGTTGTGGGCGCGACGCCGCAACTCGCGTGGGCTGCCGACGAGCAGCCGGCAGAAAAGGCGGACTACACGCTGCGCATTGGCGCTGGTCTCGTCGAATTGTCGCCGCAACACATCGTCTCGACGACGCTCTACAACGGCCAGTTTCCCGGACCGCTCATACGGCTGCAGGAAGGCAAGCGCGTCGTCGTCGATGTTTACAACGATACCGACACGCCGGAACTCGTCCATTGGCACGGACAGTTCATTCCGAGCGATGTCGACGGCGCCTCGGAGGAGGGCACGCCATTCATCCCCGCGCACGGTATGCGCCGCATCGTCTATGTGCCGAAGCCTTCAGGCTTCCGCTTCTATCACACGCACGTCGTCCCCGGCGGCGATCTCAATCGCGGTACCTACACGGGCCAAGCGGGGCCGGTCTACATCGAGCCGGCCAACAACCCGGGGGCGTATGACCGCGAGGTGTTTTTGGTGCTCAAGGAGTTCGAGCCATCGTTCAGCCGCGGCGGTGACATGGCCATGGACATGCTCGTCGGCGCGCCGATCAAGGAGTTGCAGGAGATCGGGAAAAACGCCGACGAAAAATTCAAAGGACCGAAGGGTTACGAAGTCGGCTACGAGCTCTTCGGCATCAACGGAAAGATGCTCGGCCACGGCGAGCCGATTCGCGTGAAGCAGGGCGAACGCGTGCTGTTTCACGTGCTCAACGCCAGCGCCGGAGAAATCCGCAGCCTCGCTTTGCCCGGCCACGTGTTCCGCGTCGTTGCGCTCGATGGCAATCCGGTGCCGGCGCAAGCCAACGTTCCGGTACTGTGGTTCGGCACCGCCGAGCGCATCTGCGCGATCGTGGAAATGAATCATCCGGGTGTGTGGGTAATGGGCGAACTCGCCGACGACGACCGTGGGCACGGCATGGGCATCGTCGTCGAATATGCAGGCGCCAAGGGTAAGCCGCTTTGGACCAAGCCGAAGCCGTTTAAATGGGACTACACGCAATTCGGCAAGTCGGACGCGACGCCGGCAATGCCGGACGAGACGATCGAAATGACGATCGTAAAAGAGAATGGCGCGATTAATGGCTTCAATCGGTGGACGCTCAACGGCGAAGCGTTTTCGATGGAAACGATGAAGCCGATATACACGGTGCAAGAAGGGCGGCGCTATCGCTTGAAGTTTCGCAATGCCAGCGACGACATTCATCCGCTGCATCTGCACCGGCACAGCTTCGAACTGGCACGCGTCGGCGGCAAGCCGACGGCAGGCATCATGAAGGACGTGGTGATGCTCGGCGGCTTTCAGGAGGTCGAATTCGATTTCGTCGCAGACAATCGGGGACTGACGCTCTTCCACTGTCACCAGCAGCTGCACATGGATTTTGGCTTCATGGCGCTTTTCAAGTATGCGTGACGGATGGATACCGACAAGAACCGGGATGGGCGGCGCTCACATGGCGCTTCGCCGAGGCGCGCCGGACTGTCGCAACGATACTTCGCCGGCCTCTCAAGGAATACGTTTCTTCTCGCATTCGCCAGCATGTTCTCCGACATTTCCACGGAGATGCTCTATCCGGTGCTGCCGGTTTTTCTGACGCAGACGTTGAACGCCAGCGGCAGCATTGTCGGCCTGGTCGATGGCTTTGCTCAGGCCGTGCAGAATATCGTGCAGGGTTTTTCCGGCACGCTCTCGGACAAGCTGCAAAGGCGAAAGCCGATCGTGCTCGCCGGCTTCCTCCTCTCGGCAATCAGCAAGCCGCTGATGGGGCTTGCAACCGTCTGGCAAGCTTTGTTCGGCGCGCGCGTGCTGGACCGGCTGGGCGCCGGGGCGCGCTCGGCGCCACGCGACGCTCTGGTTGCGTCGTCGGTGGCAGAGGAACACAGAGGCCGCGCCTTCGGGCTCGAAGGAGCTGGCGACAATACCGGGGCTTTTCTGGGACCGTTGCTGACCGTTTTTCTTCTCTACTCGCTTCACGTAGGTATCCGTACCATCTTCTACTTGGCGGTCATCCCCGGCCTGTTGGCGTTCGTTATGGTGCTGCTGGTCCGCGAACACCGCGCCGCCGTTCATGCCGAGGCGAAGATCGACATCAGCCTGAGGCAGTTTCCCCGGGATTACTGGAAATATCTGCTGGTGATCGCCCTTTTCGGGCTCGGCAACTCGAGCAACGCGTTTCTGATTCTGCAGACCCAGGATGTCGGCGCGTCGCTGCAAACGACCATACTGATCTATGCGGCGTACAATCTCGTAGCCGCCCTGATTTCGTATCCGGCAGGGTGGCTTTCCGATACGTGGGGACGCAAGAACGTCCTGCTCGTGTGTTTCATCGTTTTCCTGATCGCTTATCTTGGCTTTGCGCTGACGCGGAACGTCTTCCTGATTGGCGGATTCTTCGCTTTCTATGGACTGTATCAGGGCATATTTCGTGCGGTCGGCAAAGCGTTTGCGGCGAGTTTCGTACCGGACCAGCTGCGCGCCAGCGGCGTCGGCTGGTACAGCACGACCGTGGGACTGTTGCAGCTGGCCGCCAGTATCGCTGCCGGCTTGTTATGGGATCGCGTCGGCCACGTCGCCGTTTTCTACTATGGTGCGTTTTTCGCGGTCATCGGAATTATCGCATTGTTGCTGTTGGTCCCGAGGGCGCAGCACCGTCTGCGGCATCGCGCGACATAGCGGATAGCAGTTGTTACTTCGAACGTCTGAATCGGCTGAATTGGAAACGCTGGATGTTTCCTGACGGTGTGTGATGCGCGTGATTGCGCGTTTCGACCAGCTCGAACGACGGACCGAGGACTTGGCCGATCGAGCCGGCATCGTAGCGAACGACGGGCAGTCCGCTGCAGCGTTCGGGACCATCCGGTGCGAACGTTCCGATGATGACGTGGCCGCCCGAGTGTATGGCTCTCAAGACTCGCTGTGCATACGCAGTACGATCGTTTGGGTCCGTCAAAAAATGAAAGGCTGCGCGATCATGCCATACGTCGTAGCTTTGCGAGGGCTCCCAGGTCGTGACATCGGCGGCGATCCACTGAACTTTCCCGCTTCGCGCGCCTAATCGGGCCTTCGATGTTGCAAGCGCCTGATCCGAAAAATCGAGGACCGTGACGGCCTCGAAGCCTTCGTCCAAGAGCTTATCGACCAGCCGTGCGGCGCCGCCGCCGATATCGATGATCGATGCGTCGGCCTTCACGCCCGTCGCGTGAATGAGATCAAGGGAAATGGCCGGGTTTTCTTCGAACCAGCTAACGTCGCCTTCGCCCTTGGTCTTGTAGAGGTTCTCCCAATGGGAGCGCAGGTCGGGCTTGCTCACCGCTCTTTTTCTTTTCTTGGCGCGCATGCTATTCGCCCATAGCTGGTGATGCACGAAGCCCACCGCAACGCACCACTGAGTCAGCGTGTCATCGTCCCCAATTCTTGAAAACAAGAATCTGGATTCACCATCGGTGTATACAACGTGACTCGCCGACCAGGACTTTGAAAAAAGCGAAGCAGACAGGACGGCCGATGCGCTGAGGATTCTCGAAATTGTCGCAAAGGCCTTGGGCTTGCAGCAAACCGCTACCTGAGCAGTCAGGTGACCGGCTGCCCCACTTCGTCGACTTTCACTGCGCGCATGCGCTCGTTGTAGGTCTCGACATTGAGGCCGCAGACTTCGAAGCGGGCGAGGTAGCCCATGAGAAAACCGTTGACGCCCATGCGGTAGAGCGTGCCGACATCGCCGGCGACCAGCGCTTGCCGCTCCTCGTCGGTGAGCTCGAGTGGCGCCAGCGCCTTGGTCGGGTCGGCCTTCATGGCCGCGCGGAAGGCGTGGTCGCGCAAAACCTCGCGGCAGAGGTAGTTCACTGCGAAAATGCTCATGTGCTGGACCCGGCAGGGACGGCGCTTCGTTCGATGGTGAGCCCGCTGGGACTCAAACCCAGGACCCCGTGATTAAAAGTCAAAAACGGGGCGAGCGGCAACAATACTATTCACCGTCTGCCGATGCGGTCAATCACCGATCGAAGCCTTTACGGTATCCCGAATTAGGACAGCTTCAGATGGAATTGAGACAATCGCTACTCTCTTATTTTCAGGCGCGATGCGGAGGCTCGGCCGCACAATCGTACCCGGCTTGTCATCGACCGGCGGCGGCTCGGCGCGTCTTGAGAGTTGTACGCGCGAGGACCCGGGGTTCAATGCGACCGCAGAAGCATTCACGCGCGTGAACGCGCGGGTCTGCCCGCGTTCGCCGGCGTAAGCCATAAGGCCGTCCTTGGTCGAGACGATATCGCCGGGCCGCAGCGTCGAATCGCTCTTCACGTCGATTCGCGTAAGCCCGAACGCATCCTTGCCGTTGCAGGTGCAGTTGGGCACCAAGTGGTCGCGATAGACATAGGCATTGTCGAGTTCTGCGTAGCGGGCGCCATCGCGGGTGACGGCGTGGTCGATTTCGCTGCCGAAGAAGACCTTGGTCTTGCTCGCCGGGCACATCGCCCGGCAGGTCTCGACCGGCGTCGCGTTGGCTACGTGGTCGAGCGGGAAGTGCCGCCCGTCGCAAAGCCGCACGCAAAAAGCAAGGGAGCGGCCGGTGGCGCAGTGCGGAGCTTGAGACACAGTCGGCGCCGGCGGCGCCGACTGCGCGTGCGGCGCCGCATAGGAATTGACGTCGGGCGGCACAGCCTGCCGCTGCTGGTTTCCACCAAACAGGAAATCCATAAAGCCCTCGGCGCGAGCGAGCCCCGGCATGGCCATAATTGAGGCAGCCGACAGCGCCCCGACGAGGATTGCCGCGCGCCATTTCAATTGCTCGTTGCGACGCCAATGCACCACGGCAACACCTCAAAGCCAAGTCGCGGCGAGGAAGCACGCCACTCGACTTGTTCGTCTCAGTTTAGATATTCCGCCGCCAGTTTTTGTGGCGCGTCGATGGCGGAAAGGCGCATCGCTACCAAGCCGACGTCAGAACACGAACGCGATGACAACCACAAACAGAACGCCGGCTGCAAACATCAGAATCTCGACGGCGTCAAAGCGCGGAGCGTAAATGTTCGGACGCCGCATGATTTGCCTGAGCATGACTGGGTACCTTCTATATGCAACAAACGCGAGTTTTCTTCCTTTGGCATCTTCACGAATCGCCTGCTCCAACCGCGGGATTTCAGGCGATTGCCGACGTCATCGAATGGCGGGTAAGCGTCCGCTCAAGGTCGTAGACTGGCCGGCCTTGACCAGCGGCGCGGTGCCGAGATCAATGTCGCTGACATGCGCGAATGTGCCGATCACCATGACTAAGATCGCGCATAAGAGGCCGACGGCCACAATCTTCAAATGGGTTCTGAGGTCGGCGCTGTATATCGAATGATTCATGACGTGCTCCGGCTGCTTCTCGTCTGGGTATGACGCAACTTCCAGGCTCTACGATCGCGATCTTGATACCGTCATTGCAGCTCAAGCCGTGCAACGCTTGTAAATATTTGCGTGGATTGGGTCAGCGATTGAGCTGAATGCCGGATCACACCCGAGCGGAAGCCGTTTAGGCGAGGCCGGTGACATCGCCGTCGACGATGCCCTGTTCGCATGTACCGTCAACGTCGAGGTAGCGGCCAATTGGTCGCCCTTGTTGGCCCGATTGACGGACACTAAGAGCGTCTGTTCATTCTTGGCGGCGCCTGGGGCAGTGACTGCGCCGCAACCCCCGCCGATCAAGCAGCCCAATACCGCTATCGCCACCGTTTCCTTGAACGCATATGCAAATCCAACGCGCATTGACCTACTCCGAATTGCTTTAGCGTCGCGTTTGCGAGGTGCGGCCCGTGACCGAACGGTCGGCAGTGACGACGCGCGCGACGCGCGCCTTGCCGTCGGGCCGGCGGTCGTCGCGCAGGCAGGACTGCTCGTAATACGGCCAACCCTGCGTGCAGCCGTCCTTGCGGATCTCGGGAACGCGCGCCGCCGCCACGACCGCGGGCTTGTTGCTATCGGAGATTCTCGTCCCTTGGGACTGAACGGCTTGCGACGTTCCGGCTGCAACGGCGGGAGCGGGCTGGGGAATAAACCCTACGATCGCTCCGGCGCAGACTGCGGCCGCGACGATGGCCAGTACCTTCTTGATCATATCGACCTCTCCCCCGAAATGTCGCTTTCAAGTCTTCGCGCTGAGCGGGCTCAGTGGAGGCTCGGCGCGAAGATCTCTTCACGCGGCCGCGCGACCGGCTTCGGCGCCAAGTCCGCCAGCGCAACGCGACGATGATCCATCGGCAGCACCACGACCTTTGTACCGATGCGGGAGCGGCCGTAGAGGTCGATCACGTCCTCGTTCAGCATGCGGATACAGCCGCTCGACACATGCTTGCCGATGCTGGATGGCTTGTTGGTGCCGTGAATGCGGTACACGGTGCCGCTCAGATACATCGCGCGCGCGCCGAGCGGATTGCCCGGGCCGCCGGCCATGAAGCGTGGAAGATAGGGCTGCCGCTGCAGCATATCCGCGGGCGGTAGCCAGTCCGGCCATTCCGACTTGCGTTCTATGGTTTTTGCGCCCGACCAGGTGAAGCCGTCGCGGCCGACGCCGATGCCGTAGCGGATCGCCTTGCCGCCGCCGAGCACAAAATAAAGATACGTGTTCGGGGTATCGACGACGATCGTGCCGGGCGCTTCCGTAGTCGGGTAATTGACCTGCTGGCGGCGCAGACGAGCCGGAATGTCGGTCGTGAGGTCGGCCGGAGCCGCCGAGTTCTGATTGAGCGTGGCGCCCTGAACGATCGATCCGGCGCTTTGCTCCGACGTCATGGCCAGAACTTGCGCCCCTACGTCGGTAGTCCACAGCGCGGCCCCGACCATCACGAGCGCCATTCCGCCGCAGCGGACGACGACACGGTTCCTGCTCGAGATCACGGCGCTGGTAAGGTTCGTATTCATCTCCGACTCCCCGTCGTACTTTCTTTGTTGTTGGGGAGACTATGACGGTTGAGTCGTGTCGCTCCATTGCACGTTGGTTAATGTTTGGTTATCGAAATGACGGCGAATCCTATACATTGGTATAGGGGGCGTTCGCTCGCCTAACCCAGTGCTTGCCTCTTTAGGCGCGCGGCAAAGCGCCGATTACAAAATCGGATCGTTGCGGGAGCCGGTGCCTAGCCCCGAGCGCACTGCCGAAGCACCCGAAAAGGATCGTTTGTCGAAAGGTTGCCTTGGAAACCGAACACTTGAGCGACAGTCATAGTGTCGGTTTAGTTTTTTCGGCTCGCCAATGAGGGCATTTTTTGCAAAAATATCGCCGGTTCGCGGGAGGGGCGCGATGCGAATGAGGTCGCATCGGTGACCGGATTGGATCGCGACTTCGGGCTGTTCTGACGGCCGGCGAACCGGGAGGCACGTCATGAAGGAGCAGCCGGAGGCGCAGTCGATCGTTTTCGTGGTCGACGATGACGCCTCTTTGCGCGAAGCGATCAAGAGCCTGTTGCGATCGGTGGGCCTGAAAGTTGAGGTATTTGGTACGGCCGCCGACTTCCTGAAGAACAAATTTCCCGATGTGGCGGCTTGCCTCGTGCTCGATATCCGACTGCCTGGGGTAAGCGGGCTCGACTTTCAAGCCGAGCTCGCCAAGGCGAACATTCATATTCCGATCGTGTTCATCACCGGACACGGCGATATCCCGATGACGGTGCGCGCCATGAAGGCCGGCGCGGTGGAGTTCCTCACAAAGCCGTTTCGCGACCAGGATCTCCTCGACTCCGTTCAGATCGCGCTCGAACGCGACCGTACACGGCGCGCGCAGGACAAGGCAGTTCACGAAGTGCGCGCCCACTTCGATGCCCTGACGCCGCGCGAACAGGAGGTAATTACCTTCGTTACGGCCGGTCTAATGAACAAGCAGATTGCGGCCGAGCTCGGCGTAAGCGAAATCACCGTGAAGGTGCATCGCGGCAGTGTCATGAAGAAGATGGGCGCGCGGTCATTGGCCGACCTCGTGAGAATGGCGGACGCACTGGGGATTAGGCGGGCGAAGCCGTAGCGGGTCTAAACGTTGGTATAGCCTCTCCTACCGTTCCGACCGGGAAGGTTTTCCGAACGTTCAGTAGAAGCTTTGGTCAGGCGTGGTCTAGGCATGTGGTAACGCCGGTGAGGATCGTTGCGATCCTAATTACCGGCAACCGCAATAGACGGCCGAGACGCGGGAGAGCTTCAATGAATCATTCGATCGTGACGGCCGACCGGAATACGCATCTCAAGGTCGCAGCGCTTGCACTTGCTGCCGCGATCGGGGTCGTTTTGGTCGGCTTTAGCGCTCGCGTCGACAACTCCGGAGCCTTCGTGGCCAACGCTGGGCGCAATGGGCCAGTCGTCAAGGCAGGTAAAGTCAATCAATTCGCGACGCGCTTCGGCTTCGAGGTTCGCTGAATCAGAGCGCTCGCTGGGACGGGCTTCGCATTGCTTTCGTGGCGTGAACTGACCATATCGATGCGGGAACCGGAAACGCCAAAGTGGGCACGCCCTGGCCCTCTAAACCTTTGTATAGTGCGTCCTGCACCTTCTGGTGCCCGACAAGTCCCAATCTTCACTTGGATAAATGGGTGAGGCCGTTCTAACCTCCGCGCTCGGCGATCCAAAACGGATCCGGGAGCCAAAATTGCAGCAGGTGGCGGTGATCTCGATCGTTGACGATGATGAATCCGTAAGGGAAGCCACGAAATCCCTGGTCCGATCGCTCGGCTACCGAGCAGCGACTTTTGGTTCGGCCGAGGAATTCCTCGGATCGGCCGAAATGAGGGCTACAGCTTGTCTGATTACCGACGTCCAGATGCCCGGCCTGAGTGGGGTCGAGTTGCAGGACCGTCTGATTGCCGATGGCCACCGTATGCCAACGATATTCGTTTCCGCATTTCCGGACGCGAGGGTGGAACGGAAGGTACTTGGAAGCGGGGCGATAGGCTATTTGCACAAGCCTTTCGAAGAAGATCGGTTGATCGAGTGTATTGATACGGCGCTGAGGAGCCGCGGCAGACGCGGCGCCGGGCGCTAGAAGCTCATTCAGAATGGCTTCCCATCAAAAGGCGCTCGCCTCGCCCGTTAGCGGCAGGCTGCCCTCGAAGCTGCGTCCTAGACTAGCACCACTTGACCGGCGACGGGGGCACCGCCGGACGCGGCGCTCGACACTTGATGAAACTCTCCTCGGATAATACCTGAAAATTCGGCGAGGCGTCGGCGGAGGTGGCCTGCACGCTGGCTGCGAGGTGAAACTCATCGCTCGCCGAAGGTTCCCTTGACGGGCTCCACGCACCAAGGAGCAGTGCGACATTCTCGTTCCGACGAGTTATAATTGCCGTTACATTGGGGTCGGGATATCCGATGAACTCATCGAACGCTCATGGCTCGCCCGAAGCGGGATTAGCGGATCTAACAGGCGTGCGTATCCTCCTCGTCGAGGATTCCTGGCAAATTGGCGCAGCCCTGAAGAGCCTGCTCGCAGCCCTGGGAGCGGACGTGGCCGGACCCGTGGCGACTACTGCCGACGCGGAGCGGCTGCTTGTCGAGCAAATTCCCGACGTGGCCATCGTTGACTTCAGTCTTCGAGGCGGCGAGATGGCGGACGGCTTGATCGATCGGTTGAACGATCAAGGCATACGCGTCATTGTAATGTCCGGGTACGCCGTTCTCCCACTGGCGCCGGAAAAGGCCGTTGCCATCCTGCAGAAACCCATCATCGAGGCACAGCTTCTCGCGGCCTTGCGCCCAGTGACTGTAAAGATGCCGGGACGGTGAGAGGTTCTCCCTCTGAGATCGTCGCTCACAGACGCTCAAGAGGAAACTCAATTTTGCATTGCACGCCATCGGGGGTGAAATCGAGGTGGACCGTACCGCCGAGTTCGTGGGGAATGAGATTGCGTATGAGACTGGTGCCGAACCCGGATTGACCTGGCGCCGCGATCGGTGGGCCACCAATCTCACTCCATGTGATCATCAGGCTGGCTGCTGCGTCCCCGCTGGTCGGGCGATCCCAGTTCACCGACACGTGGCCATCCGGGGTCGACAGTGCGCCATATTTCGCAGCGTTTGTAGCGAGTTCGTGAAGCACCATCGCCATCGCCTGGGTCGCCGGAGCGGTGAGCATGATGTTTGAGCCACTGATCGTCGTGTTTGCATCCGTCGCATAGGGAGCGAGCTGGTGGCGGACAAGATCGGTGAGTCCGACGCCCTGCCATCGGCTTTGGCTCAGGAGCGAGTGGGCGGCGGCCATGGATTGGATGCGTCCATCGAGCGCTTTGACGAACTCGTCCATTGAGCTGCTGCCCTGGCGCGTTTGCATGGCGACCACGACAACACGCGCCAGCACATTTTTGACGCGGTGGTCCAGCTCGGCGATCAGCAGGTCCTGGCGCTCCTCAGCCTGCTTGCGCTCTGTAATGTCCAAAGTCAGCCCCTTGAGGCGTGCAAGGCGCCCTACCGTATCGAACTCGGCCTTTGACGTTTCTTCGAGCCAAACTTCCCGGCCATCGGGGCGTATGAAGCGGAAGGTCGCCGCGTACGAGGGGTTGTCTGGGCGGACACCGCGCACGTGCGCTTTGAAGCCCGCGCGGTCATTCGGATGGACCCGCTCAAGGAACCGGGTCGCGGTGAAAGTTTGTTGCGGATCGAACCCCAGGATTTGCGCAGCGTTTGCGCTGCGTTGTGACAAACCGGTGCGGACATCCCAGTCGAAGGCCGTTACCGCCCCTGCTGTCAGCGCCTCCTGCAACCGCGCCTCGCTCTCCATGAGCACCGCCTCGTGCTGACGCCGCTCGGCGAACAGCGCGGCAAGGACGAATGCGCAAAGCGACACGGCGAGAATGCCTGCCTGCGCGGACAAGATTCGTTCAGCAATCGGAAAGTGTGCGTCACCGAAAATGCCAATGCTAAATGTCGTCGTCCAAACGATTGTAAGGGCGGCGATAAATGCGGCTGCCGCTGCGAAGAGCGGCCTGCACCGGGCAGCGAGCCATAGCAGCAGCGGGAACAACGCGGCTATGGGTACCACGGTTGCCCAAGTTTCCCGCGGCAGGAAAATAATAACTCCGCTCAAAAAGGTTAGCGCCACGAGCGCCACAGCACCTTCGATGACTTCGCTTCGCGGCGGCGGATCGCGCGCCGCGGAAACTAGCCCGATCAACAATGGGGCAACCGTGACAATGCCCAGTGCGTCGGATGTGAACCAGTGATGCCAAATGGTGAGGACCGGTGTCATCGAACTATGGAACAATACGTAGCCTGCCGTCCCTCCGATCCCCGAGACAGCGGCCCCCA
Source organism: uncultured Alphaproteobacteria bacterium (assembly GCA_963733575.1). Classification (GTDB taxonomy): domain Bacteria; phylum Pseudomonadota; class Alphaproteobacteria; order Rhizobiales; family Xanthobacteraceae; genus BOG-931. The sequence continues at coordinate 582,816 of CAVTDJ010000002.1, forward strand.
CGATCGCCGCCGCAAGCAGTCCCAGCACGTAGCGCAGCCTGTCCAGGCCGAAGGCCGAACCGAAGTAGTATTCGATCAAACCCGCCACGATCACGGCTTCGCCGGCGTTGCACGCGGCGAAAACGACAGCACTCCATATCGTCCTGTCGCCCAAAAGATTGGCCACGATGGTAGCTGCCATCGCCCCGGCCACCACCGGCACCCGTGCGCCGGGGCCAAGAGCGATCAGAACCCCAGCGGCGACGCCCGCAGCCGGCCAGAACACGGCGACGCCATCGGGTTTGGTTAGCAGGACAAGACTCAGCCGCGCCGAAAGGAAGTAGGCGACGCCCACAGCGATGGCGAGCCCGATCGGGCTAACCCAGCCCAGAGGCGTTCCAGCGAAGGCGGACAGCTGCTGTTCGACCCGCTTTCGTTCGACCCGCTTTCGTAGGTTCTGAAGCATGAAGCCGTCCGCGCTCGTCTCGCCCGTCACCGGCAATCTGCCCCCGAAGGTGCGTTCTAATGCCGCTTAACCGGCACGAGTATCCTCCGATGTAGCGCTCGGTAACGTGACGTAAAAAATCGAACCGTGAGGACGGCGCGCCGAGGCCCAAAGCTGACCGCCGTGCGATTCAACAATCGAGCGGCAAATCGACAGTCCCATCCCCATGCCATGCGGCTTCGTTGTAAAGAACGCTTCGAAGATGCGGTCCATGTCTTTTGGATCGACGCCCGGGCCGCAATCTTCAAATGCAATGATCACCTCTTCGGGCCGGATAGGCTTGGAGGTTATGGTGAGGACGCGCGAGGCATCCGCCATCGCGCTCATGGCTTCGGCGGCGTTCATGACTAGATTGAGAACGACTTGCTGCAACTGCACGCGATCGGCCGAAATCTGCGGAAGATCTTGACTGAGCTCGGTGCGAACTAAAACTCGCCTGCTGTTCAGCTCACCGTGTAAGAGTTCAACGACCTCTTCGACGACTTCGTTGACATCAAGAAAAACCTTGGCATGTTCATCCTTGTTGAACATGCCCCGTATGGTGGCGACCACTCAACTCGCTCGATGACCATCACTGATGATCTGGTTGACGTTCTCCGCCGCCTCCGCAACTTCGGGCGGAGTTTTTCGAAGCCAGCGCACGGCAGCATTGCCGTTTGCCACGATCGCTGCCAGCGGCTGATTGACTTCATGAGCGATTGAAGCCGTTACTTCATGCATCGTCGTCAGCCGCGTGATGCGCGCAAGTGTCGATTGCGCCGCTCGCAACGCGTCCTGCGCCCGCTTGGTATCTGTGACGTCGATAACGGTTCCGATCAACAACTTCGGTCCAGACTCCGCGTCCCGCACCGCCGACAAGTAACTATGACCCATTACCACCGTACCGTTCTTGCGGCGGTATCGTTTCACGGCGTCGTAATGGTGCAGCTCTCCTCGTTGGAGCTCGGCGATCCGCATCTTAGCCGCATCGCGATCATCCTCCACAGTGACGTCCAGCGGCGTGAGTTTCTGCAATTCGTGGCCCGTGTAGCCGAGCATGTTTTGAAATGCCGAATTTGTCGCTATGTACTGCAGGTCTTGACCAATCACTGTAATGCCTAGGTTCGATGCCTCAAACATCGAGCGCCATAGCTCCTCGCTTGCCCGAAGCGCAGCCTCGGAGCGCTTACGCACGAGCGCTTGGGCCATTACTTCTCCAACGATCTTTAGTCGTGCAATGAGGTCGTCTGGCCATTCCCGCGTCGAACGGAACGCGGCAAAGGTGATCAGGGAGACAATGTGGCCGCCGACACGGAGCGGGATTCCGAGACTGGAGCGGATGCCGGATCGGCGATGGTATTCGGTTTGTTCGATCGCCTCTGGAGGAAGATCATCGAGTGATCGCACGCGCATGATTTTATCCGCACGAACCTGGCCGAGATACCAACTCAGGAAAGCTGGCGCCGGCCCGTGCGGATGTCGTTCCACTCCGTCGCTGGCTACCGAACACAAGATGGTGGCCCAGCCGTCGGCGGTGAATTCCAGGAAGTTGCCGCGGTCGAAGCCAAGAAACTCCTGGAGTTGCCTTAGGGCGCTCTCAATTTCGGCCTCGAGTTGGTCGCTGGAAACGTTGGCGAAGTTGGCGGAGAGATCGGCGAGCAGACGCTCAAACGTCAGAAGTTCTTCGAGCGATGCCTCGGCGGCGCTGCCCGTTGTCGCTGCCTTTTCGATGTAAGTCTCATCGGTCACGGGCACCACCTTTCCGATCACCGCGCGTCGCTCTACTGCGACTGTCGGTGATCGTAATGCGTTCCACCCGGATCATGGGGTTGGAGTGTCCGTCATCGAAGCGTACGAGACGGCGAGCAGTGCAAATTTAAGGAAAGGCTCCCGGCCCGTCTGGTTGATGACAATACGCGGCTTGCCGTCAGTGCCGCAAGCGGGTCGTGTGATGGTCTGGCGCACCGGGCGGCCTGATCTGAGGGCGTCGGCGAAGCTGAAACGTCGCCTTTCCGACGAACCGCCGGCGGCGTCGACGGACTCCTAAACCTTAGTATTGGTTTTCCGATCTCTTTCGATACCGCGCTCGTACCTACGTACAGTGGAGCGGCTGATCTCGCAGTCTTATTGTAATCGCACTAGGTCGACCGGACGGCTCCCCATCCCCCGACACCCCTGCCGCGCGGCCGATAAACCTAGGTTGAGTCGACGACTCGGGAACCCCAAGCGGATGATCTGCTTGGGGTTCTTTTTCGGTTTGGCGCCTTCAGCCCGGCGCTTTACGCTGGACCAAACAAAAAATAGGTGATCGGCAATGAAGAACGACTGGAAGCGCATCTTCGTTCTCGAGTAACGCCCAGCGGCCAACCGCGGCTCGGGCCAGAAGCTGGCGTGATGCCGGTGGACCCTTATGAGCTATTTTTCGAGATACTTATCGAAGAACGCACCTACTTCGGCGAAGTGTTCCTTGCTTTCCGGAGCATCCGGGACGAACAGATATTGGGCGTGTGACAGCCCTTCGAACACCAGCAGGTCGGCCACAACGCCCGCTGCGCGCAGCTTGCGATGCACCCGCACCGTATTGCTAAGAAAGAGATCGCGCGTGCCCGATGTCAGGATCGTCGGCGGGAACCCTTGCAGGTCGCCGTAGATCGGCGACAGCATCGGGTCCTTGGGATCGTGCCCGTTGGCGTAGAGATTGGCGGCGTCACCAAGCCAGCCGTCGTTGCTGACAAGGACGTTATCCACCATTTCGTTTGCGAAGTAGGTGTCTCCTGTCTTGGTCATGTCGGACCAGGGCGTGCCCGGCGCGATGGCGCCCGGTAGCGGCAGGCCTTCTTTCCTGGCGCGCAACACCATCGCCAGCGTCATGCCGCCGCCCGTCGAGGTGCCAAAAATTCCGACCTTCTTGGCATCGGTGGTCTTCACAACTTCCTTATAAACAGCCATCGCGTCATCCATCGCGGCCGGATAAGGGAAATCGGGCGGCATACGATAGTCGATGGAGATCACCTTTATGTGGCCGTGACCGGCCATCATGATCGCTTCCGACGTACCGGCTTCGCCGGGGCCCAGCACATAGGCGCCGCCGTGAACGTGGACCAGAACCCGATTGCGGTTCGCCTCCGCTACTTCGCTCGGCGTGACAATGAACGCCTTCACGCCGCCGATCGAGGTCGGCTCGACCTTGACTCGCATTTTCTCGCGCAGGGCCGGGAGCGTTTTCAGCGTGAAGTCGGCGCGCTGCTGTACAAACTCCTTCCACTCTTGCGCTGACTTGGGATGGTTGTTCCAGAACGGCGGCAGCGGTGCGCCGATCACCGCTTGAAGAGCAGGACTTGCGGTCTCCGGCACTGGTAAGGCGCGCGCGGGGACCTGACGAACGTTCTCCAGCGCGCTGCCCGAGCCAACGGCAAGCGCGGTCGCGACAGCCAGCAAGCACATTAGTCGCGCAGGTTTCATGGCCGGAGTTCTCCCTGACAGTGATTTTCTTTCGCGATACGGCGAACGCGCGGCGTGAACTTTGGAGAAGGCTTACGGACTATCGTCCGCTGAGAGCGCAGGCGGCTCGGCTCCACCGGTTTAGTCCTCCGACGGAATAGGACGTGGACACTAACGCCTTCCGGGACTGCCAGCCAGCGGTCTTTGGGTGTGGGCAACTCCCGGCAAGCCCGCCGATCTGCGAAAATCTCAGGGTTTCCACAAATTAGGATTTTGCGAGCAATCCCATTTCCGGTTGTGAAAGAGATTCAGACGAAAAGTTTTTGCCAAATTGTGGATTTAAAGGCTGGCCATGCTTGAGCATCGGTTGTTTCCGAGAACCAAAGTATTCAAGGGCGCCAAGCTCATTTTAGCGGGCCGCGTGACGGTTAGTTGTGTCGTCGGCGATCTGAGCAATCACGGTGCCTGCTTGCATCTTCCAAGCACCGCGGACCTTCCCGCCGAATTCGACCTTTCCTTCGATTCGGGACATACGTTGCGAAAATGCCGCATCACTTGGCAGACCCATACGAGTGTCGGTGTGTCCTTCGACCACGCGACGGCACGTTGAGTTTTTTTATCCAACAATCAATTGTGTCGCCACTTACTGTGCACGCGACCATAGCGTCCGTGTGGGAAGATACGCCACGGCAGACTTGCTCCCTTCTGAGGGCTTCTTGCGCATGGAACGCGCCAAGGGCAGATGGTCTTCGCAGCCTTCGAGATTGAAAAAGAATGGTGGGCGAAGCGCCGACATTCGACAATCCGCTATATTAGCGCAGTGGAGTGGTGAGCCCGGCGGGACTCGAACCCGCGACCCCATGATTAAAAGTCACGTGCTCTACCAACTGAGCTACGGGCTCGTGCGTGCACTGCATACTGAAAAGCGCCCACGGTTTCCAGCCCGCTGGCGGCTTTTAGCGTCAATCCCCTCACGGCCCTCATATCCGATGAGCTTGGCGCGCGAATGAGGCCGGGCCCCCGTTGTTCCCAAGCCGGCTGTCGCCCCTGGGCAGCCATTTGCTAGACTGCGCATTCCGGGGCCGGGCAGCGCCGAGCGAGGAGCAAGGACAATGCCGATCGTCAATCGCGTCGCCGACCTGCATGCCGAGATTACCGCCTGGCGGCGGGACATGCATGCCCACCCGGAGCTTCTTTACGACGTGCACCGCACGGCGGCATCCGTCGCCGACAAGCTCAAAAGCTTCGGCTGCGACGAAGTTGTCACCGGGATGGGGCGAACCGGCGTCGTCGGGGTCATTCGGGGCCGGAAATCCGGCGGCAAGGTTGTCGGGCTGCGCGCCGACATGGATGCGCTGCCGATCGAAGAGGCGACCAATCTCGCCTATAAATCGACTGTGCCGGGCAAGATGCACGCCTGCGGCCATGACGGCCACACCGCCATGCTGCTCGGCGCCGCCAAATATCTCGCCGACACGCGCAACTTTGCCGGTACCGCGGTGGTGATTTTCCAGCCGGCGGAGGAGGGCGGCGCCGGCGCCAAAGCCATGCTGCGTGACGGCCTGCTCGACCGCTTCGACATCCAGGAAGTGTTTGGCATGCACAACTATCCGGGCATGCCGGTTGGCGAATTCGCGATCCGCTCGGGTCCCATGATGGCGTCGACCGACACGATCGCGATCGATCTAGAAGGAAAAGGTTCCCACGCGGCGTGGCCCCATCTCGGTGTCGACACGGTCCTGGTCGGCGCACAGATCGTCAACCAGCTGCAGTCGATCGTGGCGCGCAATGTGGATCCGCTGGAGGCCGCCGTCATCTCGATTTGTGTGTTCCAGGCGGGTCAGGCCGACAACGTTATCCCGCAACACGTGCGACTGCGCGGCACGGTGCGCAGTCTGTCTCCCACAGTGCGCGATCTTCTGCAGCAGCGGGTGCGGGAAGTGGTCGAGGGAACCGCGCGGCTCTATGGGGCCACAGCCGACATCAGTTATACGACCGGGTATCCGGTGCTCGTGAACGAGGAAGGCCGAACGGCATTTGCGGCTACGGTCGCGAGCGAGATTGCGGGCAAGGACAAGGTTAACCGTGATGTTCCGCCGCTGATGGGCGCCGAAGACTTCGCTTACATGCTCGAAGAGCGGCCCGGCGCCTTCATTTATCTCGGCAACGGCGACAGCGCGATGCTTCATCACCCGGCCTACGATTTCAATGACGAGGCGATCCCCGTCGGCACCTCGTATTGGGTGCGGCTCGCGGAAACCGCGCTGGCGGGGTGAGACGTTACTGCGCCGCTTCGACTCGGTTCTCGGCCGGAAGCTTCGGCGGCTCGGCGATAACTTTGGACCGGGGCAGCAACTCGACGAAGCGTGCCTCGATGCCGCGCCAGTAGGCGAACGAGTTGAGGCGGCTGCCTTCGATCAGCCCCATGGCGACGGCCGACAGGAATGGCAGGCTCTGTACCACGAGAACAGCGGCGAAGATGTTGATTTCGTGGACCTGCTTGTAGTTGGTCATCACGAGGGTGAGGGCCCCGACCAGGAGAAGCCCAGCGATCACGGCCTCCCAGAAGGCCGGGAAATCGGGACCCTTGCGGCTGTTACCGCCCTTCGACGTGCGCAGGAAGGGCAAGCGCTCTTTAAATACGCCGATGCCGACGGCGCGGGCGACGGTCCATTGCACGGACATGGCGGCGCACACGGCACCTAGCATTTGCCCCGGCGTTGCCCGCACCCGCAACCGATAGAGCGCGACAAAATGAGCGATTGAGACCGCGAAAGCCGCCAGGATCGGAATCGTCAGAATACGATCCGGCACGGCAATATTGGCGAACGCGACGATCGGCACCCAAACGATGTTGAAAAGCGCGACCACGACGCCGATGCTTTCAGCGCCCAGCCAGTTGAGCCAGCCAAGGCCATATTCGCGCTTCTGTTCGCGCGAGAGGCCGTCCGACCACGGCAACAGCTGTTGCCAGTGCTTGCGCAGGATCTGCAGTCCACCGAATGCCCAGCGGTGACGCTGCCGCTTGTAGGCGTCGAATGTATCGGGAAGCAGCCCGTAGCCGTAGCGGTGGTTGGTGTAGTGCGCGGTCCAGCCTTGCTCGAGCAGCGTCAGCCCGAGATCGGCGTCCTCGACAATGGTCTCGCTCGACCATCCGCCTATGGCGTCGATAGCGGCACGCCGGATGAGACACATCGTGCCGTGGACGATGATGGCGTTGACTTCGTTGCGCTGGACCATGCCGATATCGAAGAACCCGGCATATTCCGCGTTCATCGCGTGGTGCATGACCGAGCGGTCGCCATCGCGATGATCCTGCGGCGATTGGACCAGCCCGACGCGCGGGTCGGCGAACAGCGGCACTAAATCCTTGAGCCAGTCCGGCTGCACGACATAGTCAGCGTCGATCACGCCGATGATTTCCGCGTCGCTCGCCGTGTGAACGAGCGCGAGCCGCAGTGCGCCCGCCTTGTAGCCGCGGAGGCTCTCGACGTTGATGAACTTGAAGTGTTCGCCGAGTGTCCGGCAATGTTCCTCGATTGGCCGCCAGAATGACGGATCGGGGGTATTATTGATCACCACCACGCATTCGAAATTTGGATAGTCGAGCTTCGCCACGGCATCCAGGGTCGCGCGAAGCATCTCCGGCGGCTCGCAACAAGCCGGTACGTGGATCGAAACCTTCGGCGCAAAAACTTCAGGCACTAGGGGTGGGGAACTGGCGAGCCGTCGCGGCGGCCGGCCGAACGCGATCGCCGCGATCTCGTCGATGCGGGCGAGCGCAATGGCGACAAGCGGCACGAGAAGGACCACGCCCAGCCCAAGCGCGAAAGCAGCACCCGGCACGAAGTAATGGCCTTTCCAGAAGGCAACGATCGCCGCGAACCAAGCGCCCGCCAGGTTGGCTGCCGCGGCAAGCGTCAGCGCTTGCGCCAGGGTGACGCCGCTTATCGCCAATATCGGCAACGACAAGAGCAGTCCCAGCAACACCGCGAGCCCAGCGCGTTTTATGTAGTCAGGGTCGGTGATCGGGCCCGTCCACGAAAACTTCGCCTGCCGCGAGGCGTCGAACAGTCCCCAATAGGGACCGACGCCGCCTTCAAAGGTCTTCCACGGCTGATCGATCGCCTCGACGATGTTGTAGTCGATGCCATAGGCCTCGGCGCGATGGACGAAATCGCGGATCACCATGGCCTGCTCGATGCGGCCAGGATTGGCGTCGTGGAAGTTATAACCGGCGCTCGGCCAGCCGAATTCGGCGATTACGATGCGCTTGCCGGGGTGTACGCGCCGGAGCTTGTCGTAGAATTCGATGCTGTGGTCGACGGCGTGGGAGGCGTCGAAGCCTTCCCAATAGGGCAGGATGTGCGCGGCGATGAAATCGACCGCCGAGGCAAGCTCCGGATGGTCGATCCAGACCGTCCAGATTTCGCCGGTGGTGACCGGAACCGGGCTCGATCGCTTCACGCGTTGGATGAGCTTGATGAGGTCGTCGACGCTCATTTCCGCGCGCAGCGTAGTTTCGTTGCCGACCACGATGGCGTTGACGTTGCTGTTGTGGCGGGCGAGATCAAGTGCCGAGCGAATTTCTCGCTCGTTGCGATCTTTGTCCTTGTCGATCCAGGCCCCGACCGTGACCTTCAGGCCGAACTCGGCGGCGATCGGCGGAATGAGCTCGGCGCCGCCGGTAGCCGAATAGGTGCGGATAGCGTGGGTATAGGGGGCGATGGCTTTGAGGTCAGCCCGGATTTGCTCAACCGTCGGGCGATCACCGAAGTCGGGATGCTGGGAACCGACGAACGGCGCGTACGAAACACTGGCAAGCTGCCCAGTGAAATCGGGAGCCGTTTCTCTGGTTCGTAGCGAAGCCCACAGGCCGGCATGCACGCACGCTACAAGCGCGAGCACGGCAGCGACGGTGCGCATCGAATTTCAACCACGCGGGGCGAGGATACAATGTCCGAACCTGTCCCCAAGGTTCGGCAATGGATAGGAAGAGGTCATCGATGAGCGGCAGAATTATAGGTAGCCCCCCGTGGTGGCAAATTCAAGACAACGAGTTTTGTTCCTTAGATTTTTTCGCGTGTTCGCCCGCTAGCGCAAAACGCCCGGCCTAGTGGCTGCTGGTTGTGCTTGGGGCGGCTGCCGCCGGGGCCAGGGCCGAAGGCGGGGGAATAGCTGGCGTCGACGGATTGACCCAGCAGGCCTGGACGCGCGCATTGAGGGTGTCCGCGGCCTTGGGGTCGATGTTGCTTCCATGCAGGATAATACACCGGAAGCTTGCCTGGACGTGCGCGCTCGGACAGCCAAACCGGTCGTACAGATCGAGGTGGCGGAAGGCGGTGTCCAGGTCATCCCGCCAGAGCAGAGTCACGACCCGGCGGCCGAGCCAGACGCATTCGGGATTGCCGGCCGGTCCATTGAGCGCGTGCTGTGCTTCCGCGAACTCGTCGACTTTCTGGGGCTCTTTGGCGGGCTCTTGACCCGCCGCCGGGGCCTTGTCCGCGGGTTTGGCGTCGGTACTCTGCGCGAAAGCCGAGGGGGCCATGGGGCCTGGTCCGGCCGCAAGGAAAAAGAGCGCCGCGCACAATCCGCCGGCAGCGCTGAACAAACGATGGAGCATGGTTCAACTTGAGTTGGTGGGCCAATTCGAACCGAGAAGCGACGCTTCCCAAGCCACCGGATTGGGCCGCCATTGCGGCATTCTCCAGGCGCGGCCTGCACGACAACACCTCAATGGCGCCGGTTTGTCCAGCGCGTATCGCGCCGCCCTCCTTGAAGCTTGGCATCGCGCGGCCGCAAGGTTAATGGCAGGGGGTGTCCTCAACGCGAGACCCCTTTTCAATCGGCCCGGCGCTTGCGTCGTTTGTCCTCACTGCGCTCGCCATTGGCGTGGCGTGGTGGTGGCTCGGCGCGTCGGTTAAGCTTCCGCCGTCCCCATTGGCCGCGGGACAAAAGCTTTACTGCGTCTCCTATGCGCCGTTTCGCGGCGCCCAGAATCCGCTGGTGGAAGGGACGCGGGTCGAGCCGCAACAGATCGACGAGGATCTCGCGCTCCTGTCCAAATACACCGGCTGCGTGCGGACCTATTCGATCGACGATGGGCTGGACAATGTGCTGGAGAGCGCCAGGCGGCACGGGCTGAAGGTGCTGCACGGCGTATGGGTCTCGAACAATGCGGAAAAGACCCGCCGCCAGATCACCACTTCGATCGCGCTCGCCACGGCATATCCTGACGTCATATCGGCGATGGTCATCGGTAACGAAGTGCTGTTGCGCGGCGAAATGTCGGCAACAAACCTCATCGCCATCATTCGCGAGATCAAGGCGCAGGTGGCGATACCGGTTACCTATGCCGACGTGTGGGAATATTGGCTGCGCTATCCCGACATGCAGAACGCGGTCGATTTCGTCACCATCCACGTCCTGCCGTACTGGGAGGATTTTCCGATACCTGCCTCCCACGCCGCCGCTCATGTGGCAGCCATCCGCAGCCAGGTCGCCGCCATCATCCCGCACAAAGACATCGTCATCGGCGAGTTCGGCTGGCCGAGCGCCGGCCGTATGCGCGAGAACGCGCGGCCATCGCCGTCGAACCAGGCGCGCGCCATCATCGAGACGCTGGCGCTGGCCCAACGCGAGAATTTCCGCGTCAATATCATCGAGGCTTTCGACCAGCCGTGGAAACGCGCGCTTGAGGGCGCAGTCGGCGGCTTCTGGGGTATCATCGACCGCGCCACGGACGCGCCGAAATTCAACTTTGCGGATGGCGCGGTTTCCGACCACCCGCATTGGCTGGCGCAGGCGCTGGCCGGGATCGCCTTAACCGCACTGACTTTTGGCGGCGCATTCGCCGCCGGACGCGGCAAAGGGCTTTCGGCGTATTCGTGGGGCAAAATCGGCGCCATGGTGTTTCTTCCCGCTGTCCTGTTCGGATGGACGATCGAGACGGTACCGGTCGAGAGCTTCAGTTTCGGCAGCTGGCTTCGGTCGCTTGCCTTCGCCGCGATCGCGGCGGCAGCGCCGATCGTCTGCGCCGCCGGCTCCGCCGCAGGCCGTCCGCTGCCGGCATTCTCCTCGCTCCTCGGTCCCACCGGCGAGCGTCGCGACGGCCTCGATTGGGCGCTCGGGGCCGCGCTGATCGTGCTGATGCTTGTTGCGGTCGAGGCGGCACTCGGGCTCGTGTTCGATCCGCGCTACCGCGACATACCGTTTGCGCCCCTGACCGCCGGCGCCGTGCCGTTCCTGGTGCTTATGGCGTCGACGAAACGCCCCGCGGGATCGCGGGCCATGGCCGAAAGGGTGGCCGCGGCCGTGCTTGCGCTGTCGGCCGGCTACATCGTGTTCAACGAAGGCTTTGCGAATTGGCAGTCGGTCTGGTTCTGCGCCGGCCTGATCGTACTTGCCTTCACCCTGGCGCTGGCGCGGGACGCGCCAAGCTCAGGATAAGGACGCCGACGGCGAGCGCGGACAGGTCGGCGTTATGCAGTACGATACCGAAAGCCGACGCCGCGAGCGCAACCGCGACCAGCAGAAGCGAAGGCCGCAGCACGTTGAGCAGTGCGGCCGCCAGCGCGACGCCGCCGAACACTTCGTCATTGAAAAGGACGATCGTCAGCCGAAACGTACTGCACAGCCAGGTATCGAGCCCGGCCTGACAGGCGAGCGACACCGTGCTGGTTTCGATCGCCAGATAGCGAAGATACATCGCCTCTCCTAGCGAAAGAAAGGCAACGATCAGAAGCCAGTTTATCTGGCGTGCTGTCGGCAAGAAAAGGGTTCGGCGCATGGTCGATATCGGCATTCGCCGATATCATAGTGCGACAATCACTGGAGCGCGAGATGGCGACCGTCAAACATCGTCGGCTGGCAGGACAACCGGAAGGTGCCCAGTAAGCCGCATAACTGCGCCGCGGCTTCGGCGTTTGGCAACGGCCCGACGACCAGGTGCAGTTCGGTGCGGTTGGTTCGCGAGTTTTTCCTCAAGCTCACGACCGGCAGTAAGCCCTCGAATAGCTGAGGGTGAGCCGAGCGAAGTGCCACCCAGTGTGTGTGCAACGCCTTGATTGAGGCGGCGCTGCCGATATCGGCGCCATACGCCGGCGGGCTTGCGGGGGACGGGTCGGCGAGCGGCGGTTCGGCCGGTTTGACCATCGCGGCGATGTCCGCCGGAGTTAGCGGTACCGGCGGCGCGTCGTCGGGCCAGGGCGGGACAGCTTGGGAGCTTGCGGTCTTGACCGCTTCGATCTGTTGTTTGATCGATCCCGTCATGTCGTCCAGGTCGCGTTCGACGGCGGCCAGCCGCGTCATCAGCCGGTCGCGGTCTGCCGTCAGGCCGTGCACTGCCTCTGCAACCTGCCGCGTGGCGGATTCGGCGTCGAAGGCGCGTGGCGCGGCTTGGTTTGCGCGTAAGCTCAAGGAAGAGAAAACGAGTGCGGCTCTTTGCACGGCCACATCGTCACGGCTGCTCAGAATGGCGACGAGGAGGGCCGCGGCCGCTACCGACCCCCACAGCGCCTGGCGCCAAAGCCGCTGCATGGTCGGCGTCGCCTTTGCTGCGGCGCTCCTTGGGGTCGCATTGGCATGGCGCGCTCGACCCAGCATCTTGCTGCCGCTCCCGGATATCGCGAGACGAATCAGTGGTAAAAATAGCAGATTTCATTTTCCGCACCTTATTTCAGGTGGATGACGTGGCGACTCTGCCGGTGTTCGCCCGCATTTTGCCCGTCCGGCTGGCGCGCGCTTTCGGTGAGGGACGGGCTCGGCTAAGAGAGCGCCGCGGAGTCTCGCTAATGACGGATCGGACCTGCCTTGCGATAGTGCTTGCGGCCGGGGAGGGAACGCGAATGCGTTCGACCTTACCTAAGGTCTTGCATACGATCGCCGGGCGCTCTCTGCTCGCGCATGTGCTTGCGGCAATTGCGGAAGCAGGCGTCACCGCGACGGCCGTCATTGTCGGCCCCGGGCAGGAAAGTGTCGCTGCGGAAGCCAAGCGCGTCCTGCCAAACACCGAATGCTTCGTGCAACAGGAACGGCGCGGGACAGCGCATGCGGTGCTGGCGGCAAAGTCGGCGATCGAACGGCAGCCGGACGACATTCTTATCGCTTACGGCGATGCCCCGCTTATCCGAGCGGCGACGCTGGCGCGGCTGCGCGCGCCCTTGGCTGCGGGCGCGGCCGTGGCGGTGCTAGCGTTTCGGCCTTCCGATGCGGCCGGCTATGGAAGGCTGGTCACCGCGGGGGATAAACTCATCGCCATCCGCGAGGAGGCCGACGCAAGCGACAGCGAAAAGGCGATCGGTCTCTGCAACGGCGGCATCATGGCACTCGCCGGGGCGCATGCGGTCGCGATCCTGGAACGGATTGACGACGCGAATCGCAAAGCCGAATTTTATTTGACCGATGCGGTCGAGATCGCGCGCGGCATGAAGCTCGACGCGGTCGCGGTTGAAGTCGAGGAGGACGATGTGCGCGGCATCAATACCAAGAGCCAGCTCGCCGAAGCGGAAGCCGTTGCGCAGCGGCGCTTGCGCAAAGCCGCGCTCGAGGCGGGCGTTACTTTCATTGCGCCGGAGACCGTCTTTCTGTGCGCGGACACTAAATTCGGCAAGGACGTCGTGGTCGAGCCCTATGTTGTGTTCGGGGAGAAGGTGACGATCGAGGATGGCGCGGTCATTCATGCGTTCTCGCATCTCGCCGGCGCGCACGTCGGCAAAAAAGCATCGGTGGGACCGTTTGCGCGACTGCGGCCGGGCACCAGACTCGGCGAAGGCGCGCGCATCGGCAATTTCGTCGAGGTCAAGGAGGCGGTGATCGAGGCCGGCGCCAAGGCCAATCATCTCAGCTATATCGGCGATGCCTCGGTCGGCGCCAACGCCAATATCGGAGCGGGCACCATTACCTGCAATTACGACGGCCGCGCCAAGCATCGCACCGCAATCGGCAGGGAGGCTTTTATCGGTTCCAACTCGGCGCTGGTCGCCCCGGTCGAGATCGGGGATGGAGCCTATGTCGGTTCCGGCTCGGTGATCACCGAGGACGTGCCGCCGGACGCGCTTGCTTTGGGGCGCAGCCGCCAAGTCGTTAAGGAAGGTGGAGCGGCGCGCTTGCGCTCGCTGAAATCGCTCGGCAAGAAGAAAGCGCAATCGCGCGATTGAGCCCGCTTGACCGCACTGCCGCGCGCCATGTGGCCTGTTACGGTCCGAAATGTTTTTTTATTTGGTATCCGGTAGGATTGCGCTTTAACGGTTAACAGGCGGCGGGTTCCGTCGCGTCAGCGGTTGGGGAGACCATCCACACGGATGTGCGGCATCATCGGGATCATCGGCCGCGAGCCGGTAGCGCCGCTTCTTGTCGATGCGCTCAAGCGCCTCGAATACCGCGGCTATGATTCAGCGGGCATCGCCACGCTCGAGCACGGCGTCCTGACGCGCCGCCGCGCGGAAGGCAAGCTCAAGAATCTGGAGCAAAAACTCCTTCGCGAGCCGCTCTCGGGGACGATCGGCATCGGCCATACGCGCTGGGCGACGCACGGGCGGCCAACCGAGAATAATGCGCATCCGCACGCGACCGATCGGCTCGCTGTCGTGCACAATGGCATCATCGAGAACTTCGGCGAATTGCGGCGCGAGCTGGAGGGCAAGGGCGCGAAGTTCGCAACCGATACCGACAGCGAGGTGGTGGCGCATCTTGTCAGCCAGGAGATGAAACAGGGCTTGTCGCCCGTTGAGGCGGTCGACGCGTCGCTGCCGCGGCTGCGCGGCGCCTTCGCACTCGCTTTTCTGTTCGCTGGCGAGGAGAATTTGCTGATCGGCGCACGCAAGGGCTCGCCGCTGGCAATCGGTTTCGGCGACGACGCGATGTATATCGGATCCGATGCGATCGCCCTCGCGCCCTTCACCGATACGGTGAGCTATCTGGAGGAAGGCGATTGCGCCGTCGTCCACCGCGCCAGTGCTGAAATTCACGACGCGAAGGGCGAGGTCGTCGAGCGCGCCGTGCTCAAGTCGCAAGCCTCGGTCATGCTGATCGACAAGGGCAACCATCGCCATTTCATGGCCAAGGAGATCCACGAACAGCCGGAGGTCGTCGGCCATACGCTGGCGCACTATCTGGATATGGTCGCCGAGCGCGTGGCGCTGCCGATGGCGCTGCCATTCGATTTCCGCGAACTCAAGCGCATTTCCATCGCCGCCTGCGGCACCGCGTACTACGCCGGCATGGTCGCCCGGTATTGGTTTGAGCGTTTTGCGCATCTGCCGGTCGACGTCGAGATCGCGTCCGAATTCCGTTACCGCGAGGCGCCGCTCGATCCCGGTGAACTCGCAGTCGTGATCTCGCAGTCGGGCGAGACCGCCGATACGCTTGCTTCACTCCGTTATGCGCGCGAGCACAAACAGCACGTCCTCTCCATCGTCAATGTGGCGACATCGACGATTGCCCGCGAAAGCGACATCGTCATGCCGACGCTTGCCGGGCCGGAAATCGGCGTCGCCTCGACCAAGGCCTTTACCTGCCAGTTGGCGGCGTTGGCGGCGCTCGCCATCGCAGCGGGTCGCGCGCGCGGCGTTCTTTCCGAAACTGATGAGAAGCGGCTGGTGCATGCGCTCATCGAGGTGCCGCGGCACCTGACCGAGGCGCTTTCGCTCGAGCCGCAGATCGAGCAGCTCGCGCGCGATCTCGCCAAAAGCCGCGACGTGCTCTACCTCGGCCGCGGCACCAGCTACCCGATCGCACTCGAGGGGGCGCTGAAGCTGAAGGAAATCTCGTACATCCACGCCGAGGGCTATGCGGCGGGCGAACTCAAGCATGGGCCGATCGCGCTGATCGACGAGACCATGCCGGTGATCGTGATCGCGCCCTACGACCGGGTGTTCGACAAAACCGTTTCCAATATGCAGGAAGTTGCCGCGCGCGGCGGACGGCTGATCCTGGTGACGGACGCCAAAGGCGCGGCCGCCACTGAGGGTCAATCACTGGTGACGCTGACGCTGCCGACAATGCCGGCGACGGTGCACCCGCTTGTCTATGCCGTACCGGTGCAACTCATCGCCTATCACGCGGCCGTAGCTTTGGGGACCGACGTCGATCAGCCGCGCAATTTGGCCAAGTCAGTGACGGTGGAATAAGCGCGGGGCGCGCGGCCTCCGGGTACCTCTGTGCGGCCGGGTCGCGTCCCTATATAGATGCAGGCGCGAAGCCGGCACATGCGACCGAACATGATGATGAGCGACAGCAAGCACAGCGCGGCAGCGACCGTCGGTGCGGCCAGGCCCGGATTGGTCAGCCGCATCCGCAATTACTTTTTGACCGGTCTGGTCGTCGCTGGGCCGGTCGCGGTCACGGTGTGGCTGATCTGGTGGTTCGTCACCTGGGTCGACAATCTGGTGCGGCCGGTTATCCCGGTGGCGTATCGCCCCGAGACTTATCTGCCGGTGAATGTTCCGGGTCTCGGTCTGATCATCGCGTTCGTGGCGCTGACGCTGCTAGGCTTCCTCACGGCCAATCTGGTTGGCAGCAAGCTCGTGGATTTGGGCGAGGGCCTCTTGAACCGCATGCCGATCGTGCGGCCGATCTACCGCACCACCAAGCAAATCTTCCAGACGCTGTTTTCCAGCTCGGAATCCAGCTTCCGCCGCGTCGGGCTGGTCGAGTTTCCGGCGCCGGGCATGTGGTCGCTCGTGTTCCTCACTCAGTCGCCGAGCACGGCCATCGCCGAGCACCTGCCGCAGACCGAGCATGTATCGGCCTTCATGCCGTGCACGCCAAATCCGACCACGGGCTTCTTCTTCTACGTGCCGCGGCGCGACGTGATCGATCTCGACATCACCGTCGAGCAGGCAATGTCGTTGTTGATCTCGTGCGGCATCATACAACCCGGTGGGGAAGATCCCCACAACAAGCTTGCCGCGCTCGCCGAGACCGCCCGTGCCGCGCAGGCGGCGCGAAAGGTGGCGCCCAGCCCGGCACGATAGCGCCCGATATTCGACGGAGCGATTTTTCCCCCGTGTGCTATCATGGTGTCCGGAAAAAAGAGCACCACAGGGGGCTACCATGAACTTCAGCCAAGCCATTACCGCGGGCTTCTCGAACTACGTGAACTTCTCGGACCGCGCCATCCGATCGGAATATTGGTACTGGGTGCTGTTTATTATTCTCGCCGAGATAGCGACAACGATCATTGATTGGGTGATCGGGGTTCAACTGACGACCGGTATCTTTGGTCTCGCGACGTTCCTGCCGAGCCTCGCAATCGCGATACGGCGACTCCACGACCTCGACCGCAGCGGCTGGTGGATATTGCTGGTTCTGATCCCGCTCATCGGGGCCATCGTGCTGATTGTCTGGTATTGCGCGAAGGGCACGGAGGGCTCGAACAGGTTCGGCCCGGATCGGTTGGCCGGCATGAGCGCGCAGATCAGCCCGCGTCCAGCAGCCTGATAGCTTCGCCGCGCGGACAGAGAGAAGAGCTGTCGTCGCGCTGAGCGCGATACTGCCGAGACTGGGCGTGCCGCGCGTCGTTGCGGGCCGCGAGGGCATTCCCATGAACTTCGGTCAAGCAATCAGGTCGGGATTTTCGAATTATGTGAATTTCTCGGGCCGCGCTATCCGGTCGGAGTACTGGCTCTGGACGTTGTTATTTCTGTCGATCGGCGAGCTTGTTGCGGCCGGCATTGACCGCGTGGTGGGGTTGCCGGTGACCGGCACCGCCTTTGGTCTCGCGACGCTGTTGCCAAGCATTGCCGTGACGATACGGCGACTTCACGATCTGGACCGCAGCGGCTGGTGGCTACTGATTGGCTTGATTCCACTCATCGGCGCCATTGTCCTCCTCGTCTGGTTCTGCACGAAAGGCACAAACGGCTACAACAGGTTCGGCCCCGATTACTTCCGGCCCGGCGGCTATGTCAGCCGGCGCCCAGCAACCTGATCGCTTCGTCGCGTGCAAACAGATACAGGAGCTGCCGCAGCGCCGCGCCGCGTGCCGAGCCAAGCTTGGGATCGCGGTTGAGCACAAGCGCGGCGTCCTCGCGCGCCGCGCTCAGGAGCTTGCCATGGACTTCGAGGCGGGCGAGACGAAAGCCGGGCATGCCGCTTTGCCGCGTTCCGAGCACGTCGCCTTCGCCGCGCAGCCTTAGATCCTCCTCGGCGATGCGGAAGCCGTCGTCGGTTTCGCGCAGGATGGCGAGGCGGGCTTTCGCCGTTTCGCCGAGCGGGGCCTTGTAGAGCAGAAGACAGGTCGAGCGCTCGGCGCCGCGGCCGATGCGGCCGCGCAACTGATGAAGTTGCGCGAGGCCGAAGCGTTCGGCGTGCTCGATCACCATGACGCTCGCCTCCGGCACGTCGACGCCGACCTCGATCACGGTGGTTGCGACCAGGATGCGCGCCGAGCCCTCGGCAAAGCGCGCCATGGCGCGATCCTTCTCGGCGCCGCGCATGCGCCCATGAACGAGCTCCACGGTATCGCCAAAACGCTTTTTCAAGGCTTGGTAGCGCTCCTCGGCGGCGGCGAGATCGACGGTTTCGGATTCCTCGACCAGCGGGCACACCCAATAGACGCGGCGGCCGTCATCATGCGCGCGCTTGACCGCCTCGATCACCTCGGCGAGGCGATCCAGCGGCAGCGTGCGGGTGTCGATCTTCTGCCGGCCGGCCGGTTTTTCGCGCAGCTCCGAAACATCCATGTCGCCGAAATAGGTGAGCACCAGCGTGCGGGGGATGGGGGTTGCCGTCAGCACAAGGAGATCGACGGCTTCGCCTTTGCGCGCGAGCGCGAGACGCTGGTGCACGCCGAAGCGGTGCTGCTCATCGACGATGGCCAGCGCGAGGTCGTGGAACGCCACGTCTTCCTGAAACAAAGCGTGCGTGCCGACGATGAGATCGATCTCGCCGGCGGCGAGCGCCGACAAGATCTCCGGGCGTTCGCGCCCGCGCTCGCGGCCGGTAAGGATGGCGAGGCGGATACCGGCGGCGGCCGCGAGCGGCGCGATGGTGGCAAAATGCTGGCGCGCGAGAATTTCGGTTGGCGCCATGAAGGCAGCCTGACGGCCCGCCTCGATCACGGTTGCAGCGGCGAGCAAGGCGACCAGCGTCTTGCCGGAGCCAACGTCGCCGTGGAGAAGACGCAGCATGCGGTTGGGCTGTGCAAGATCGGCGATGGTGTCGGCAACTGCACGCTCTTGCGACGGCGTGAGCGAGTAGGGGAGCGCGGCAACGATCCGCGCGCGCAAAAGTCCTTCGGCGGCGCTGCCGCGGCCGGCCCGCCGGCGCATATGACCGCGCAGAAGCGCGAGCGCGAGCTGGCCGGCGAGCAATTCATCATAGGCCAGCCGCGACCATCCCGCGCTTTGCGGCTCGAGGTCGGCGGGTGTCGCCGGACGATGGACGCTGCGCAAGGCCTCGGCAAAGCTCGGAAAAGCGTTGCGCTTGAGCCAGGCGTCGTCCTGCCATTCGGGCAAAGCGGGCACGCGATCGAGCGCAAGCTCAAGAGCCTTGCGCAATTGGTTTGGATGCAGCCCTTCGGTGAGCGGATAGACCGGGTCGATCAGCGGCAGTTTTGCAAAGCCGGCCGCGTCCACGACGCGGTCGGGATGCAACATCTGCAAGTGGCCATCGTAGAGCGCGGCGATGCCGGACACGTGACGAAGCTCCCCCTCGGGAAGGAGCTTTTGCAGATAGTCCTTGCGCGCGTTGAAATAGGTAATGGTCAGCGTGTTGGTCTCGTCGCTCGCCTCGATGTTGTAGGGCGCGCGCGGCCGGTTCGGCGGCGGCGGCCGGTGGCGATCGATGGTGACGGCGACGGTGACCACCGTATCGGGCGTGACGGCGGAGAGCTTCGGCTGGTTGCGCCGGTCGACGTAACCGGTCGGCAGGTGAAAGAGGAGATCGACGATGCGCGTCGGCTCGCCGTCGCGTCCGATCAGGCGCTGGAAAACCTTCTCCAGCTTCGGGCCGATGCCGGGCAGGGCCGACAGAGGGGCAAACAGCGGATTGAGCACCGGCGGACGCATCGAACTCCCGCTGACATTCAAGTCACCGCCCTCTATATACGCCTCGCCCGGCCGCGTCCGGGCTTTTGGCGTTGGACTTACACGCAGACTTGCACCCGGACTTGCACGATGACCGAACGATCGAGCGAAGGATTGGATGAGCGGCGGCGCAGGCTCCTGTTCCGCGCCTGGCGTCGCGGCGTGCGCGAGACGGACCTGATCGTCGGCCGCTTCGCCGATGCCTATATCGACCGGTTTGACGAGGCCGGGCTCGACGATTTCGAGCGGCTGATCGAAGCGCCCAACGCGGAACTCTACGCCTGGGTCGTGGGCGCCGAGAACGTTCCGGCGGATTACGACACCGCCGTGCTTACCGCGCTTCGCGCGTTCCACACGCAAGGGAGCAAAACGCGCGGCGAGGGGAATCGGTGACAACGCACGTGAGATCCCCGGCGCGCTCGCCGGCCCAGCGCCTTTCTCCCGGCCGGCCGCTCCTTCTTTCCGGCATTGCCGATGGCGCCGAAGGATTGGTGCTTGCCGACCTCGCGCGTTCGATCGCGGCGGGTACGGCGCCGCCGGCGATCAGCCTTGCCGTCATTTGCCGCGACGGTCCGCGCATGGCGACGCTGGCGCGCTCGCTCGCCTTCTTCGCGCCGGACATAGAGGTGCTCGAGTTCCCGGCCTGGGATTGCCTGCCTTACGACCGGGTTTCGCCGCATGCGGGCGTCGTGGCGCAGCGCATGATGGCGCTGGCGCGCCTTGCCCGGGTCAAGGGCCGTGAAAAGCCCGCGATCGTGTTGGCCACGGTCAACGCCGTTCTGCAACGCGTGCCGCCGCGCGAGACGCTGGCCCGGCAATCGCTTTCGGCCGCCCCCGGCAATTTGTTCGCGATGTCGGGAGTCACCCAATGGCTCGAGCTCAATGGCTTTATCCGCGCCGCGACGGTGCGTGAGCCCGGCGACTACGCGGTGCGCGGCGGTATTGTCGATCTGTTCGCGCCCGGCATGGGCGACCCGGTGCGGCTCGATTTTTTCGGCGACACGCTGGAATCGATCCGCAGCTTCGATCCGGAGACGCAGCGCACGATCGGCGACCTCCGCACGCTCGACCTCGTGCCGATGGCGGAGTTTCAGCTTACCGCGCACACGATCAGGCTGTTTCGGACCGGTTACGTTGCGGCATTCGGCGCGGCAACTCCCGACGACGTACTCTACGAAGCGGTGAGCGAGGGCCGCCGGGCCGCCGGCGTCGAGCACTGGCTGCCGTTGTTTCACCCGCAGTTGGAGACGCTGTTCGACTATCTCGAAGGCACGCCGGTCGCGATCGAGCCGCTGGCGGAAGAAGCCGCGCACGAACGCCTGGCGCAGATCGCCGACTATTATCAGGCGCGCAAGGACGCGCTCGATCAGGCGGGCGGCGGGGCGCCCTATAAGCCGCTGCCGCCGGACCGGCTTTATCTCGCCGAAGCCGAATGGCGCGAACGTCTCGACCGCTCCGCGCTTGCGCGTCTGACCCAGTTCGCGGCGCCGGAAGCGGTCGCGGATGCGATCGAGATTGGCGCAAGAGCCGGCCACAACTTCGCCGCCGAACGGAACGAGGCCGGCACCAACGTCTTCGATGCGGTCAGAACGCACGTCGAGGCGCTGCAGGCCGCGGGCAAGCGCGTGCTCATCGCAATGTGGAGCGAAGGCTCGCGCGAGCGCATGGCCCACGTCCTCGCCGAGCATCGGCTTCTCAATCTCGCGACGGTCGCGTCGTGGCCGCAGGCGCTGGCGTTGTCGCGGCCCGAGATCGCGCTTGCTGTTCTCGGCATCGATTCCGGGTTCGAGACCGCCGACACAGCGATCATCACCGAAGAAGACATTTTGGGCGAGCGCCTGGTGCGCCCGCGCCGGCAGTCGAAGCGCGCGGAAAATTTTATCGCCGAGGTGACGAGCCTCGCCGCCGGCGATGTCGTCGTGCACGTCGATCATGGCATCGGCCGTTTCGTCGGGCTGCGCGCCATCGAGGCGGCGGGCGCGCCGCACGATTGCCTAGAAATCCATTACGCCGGTGGCGACAAGCTGTTCCTCCCGGTCGAGAACATCGAGCTTCTCTCGCGCTACGGATCGGAAGAAGCGGGCGTCGAGCTCGATCGGCTCGGCTCGACCGCCTGGCAGGCGCGCAAGTCGCGCATGAAGAACCGCATCCGCGAGATTGCCGGCGAATTGATCAAGGTCGCCGCCGAGCGGCAATTGCGGGAAGCGCCGCGGCTCGCCGTCGACGCTGGGCTTTACGACGAATTCTGCGCCGGCTTTCCCTACGACGAGACCGACGACCAGCAGGCCGCCATCGCCGCCGTGCTCGCCGATCTCGGCTCGGGCCGCCCGATGGATCGGTTGATCTGCGGCAACGTCGGCTTCGGCAAGACCGAAGTGGCGCTGCGCGCCGCCTTTGTCACGGTGATGAACGGCAAGCAGGTCGCGGTCGTGGTGCCGACCACGTTGCTCGCGCGCCAGCACATGAAAACGTTCTCCGACCGCCTGCGCGATTACCCCGTCAACATCGCCCAGGCATCGCGTCTCGTCTCCGCTACCGAACTGGCGCGGGTGAAGAAGGGTATCGCCGAGGGCGACATCGACATCGTCATCGGCACCCACGCGCTTTTGGGCAAGGCGATCAGGTTCAAGGATCTCGGCCTCATCGTCGTCGACGAGGAGCAGCATTTCGGCGTGGCGCACAAGGAGAAGCTGAAGCAATTGCGCGCCGAGGTGCATGTGCTGACGCTGACCGCAACGCCGATACCGCGCACCCTGCAATTGGCGCTTTCCGGCGTGCGCGAAATGTCGATCATCGCCACGCCGCCGGTCGATCGGCTCGCGGTGCGCACTTTCGTTTCGCCGTTCGATCCCGTCGTGGTGCGCGAGGCGCTGTTGCGCGAGCGCTATCGCGGCGGTCAATGCTTCTACGTCTGTCCGCGTATCGAGGACCTTGCCGAGGCCAAATCGTTCCTCGACAAGAACGTGCCCGAAGTGCGCGTCGCGGTGGCGCACGGCCAGATGCCGTCGACTGTGCTCGAGGACGTGATGTCGGCCTTCTACGACGGCAAGTTCGACGTGCTGCTGTCGACCACAATCATCGAATCCGGCCTCGATATCCCGACGGCGAACACCTTGATCGTGCACCGCGCCGACATGTTCGGCCTGTCGCAAATCTATCAGCTCCGCGGCCGCGTCGGGCGCGCGAAGCTGCGCGCTTACGCGCTGCTGACGCTGCCGAGCGGGCGCAAGATCACGCCGCAGGCGGAGCGCCGGCTCAAGGTGCTGCAGTCGCTCGATACGCTGGGCGCCGGTTTCCAGCTTGCCTCGCACGACCTCGACATCCGCGGCGCCGGCAATCTCCTCGGCGACGAGCAGTCCGGCCACATCAAGGAAGTCGGCTTCGAGCTTTATCAGCAAATGCTGGAAGAGGCGGTGATGAGTCTCAAGGCCGGCATCAGCGCGCCGGTCGCCGACAAATGGTCGCCGCAGATCACCATCGGCACGGCGGTGCTGATCCCGGAGGACTACGTCGCCGACCTGCCAGTGCGGCTTGCGCTCTATCGCCGGCTCTCCGAAATCGAGGACGATCGCGAGATCGAATCCTTCGCCGCCGAACTGGTCGACCGTTTCGGCCCGCTGCCGCAGGAAGTCGAGCACCTCCTGCAAGTGGTCTCCATCAAGGCGCTGTGCCGGCGCGCCAACATCGAGCGGATCGAGGTCGGCCCGAAAGGCGCGGTGCTCTCCTTCCGCGATAACATTTTCAACAATCCGGAAGGCCTGATCGCCTATATCGCCAAGCACCCCGAGGGCGCCCGCGTGCGCCCGGACATGAAGGTGGTGTTCTTCGACGAGTGGGAAACGCCCCCAGCGCGGCTGAAAGGCGCCGCCGGAATTTTGCGCACGCTGGTCGGGATCGCGGAGAAGGGGGTCAAGGCCGCGTGACCCTCCGTAGGGGCGGCCCTTGTGGCCGCCCTTTCGTCAGCCGCAACATGGGCGCCCACAAGGGGCGCCCGTACGGTTCGGAGGCTTCGGGCGAAACCACAGATGATTTCGCCGTTCCCACATGATAATCTGCGCCCGGCATGAACAAACGCCTCGAATCCCTGCTCGACCGCATCGCCACTTGGCCCCAGGAGGCGCAGGACGATGCCGCGATGGCGCTCGCTGACATCGAAGAGAAGGTCCGCGTTCTCCAAACGCTGACACCCGAACAGCGCGCCAAGCTTGCGGCACTACGGGAGACCATCAACCGCTCGATCGAGGAGGGCGGGAGTTATACCGACGCGGACGTCGAAGCCGGCATCGCGGCAAACCTCGACGCATGGGAGACCAAGCGGAAGGGCGCGTAGGTGCCACGGCTTCGCTTTACCGCAAGAGCCAAAGCCGATCTCGTCTCGATTGCGACCTACATCGCCGAGCAAAGCGGCAGCCGCACCGTTGCGGAACGCTTCACCGGCGAACTTCGCCGCAAATGCGCCGATCTTGCTGCCGCGCCGATCCGCATGGGACGCGCGCGCAACGAACTTCGCCCCGGTCTGCGCAGCCATCCATACAAATCATACGTTATTTTCTTTCGTTATGTCGGAGATGTGTTGGAAATCGTCAACGTGATCGAAGGCCATCGCGACATCCCAGCGCTCTTTGGCGAAGACGAGCAGGGATAAGTCCAACCTATTATTGCCGTCATCATTGGCGGGGTATTGCGCCAGCCGTGTGAACGTTTGGGACAAGTCGTACCACCGAGACAATTAAACGCACTGTCACCGTGATTCGAAAGGCGCCGTGCTCGCCTTCCGCGACAATATTTTCTCAAATCCGGAAGGCCTGATCGCCTATATCGCCAAGCACCCCGAGGGTGCGCGCGTGCGTCCTGATATGAAGGTGGTGTTCTTCGACGAGTTTGAGATGCCCGCCGCGCGCCTCAAAGGCGCCGCCGGGATTTTGCGGGCGCTGGTCGGGATTGCTGAGAAGGGCAAGAAGGCGGCGTGACTGTGCGGGCTCGGATGAGCGTACTGATTTTTTAGCGTTCCCTGAATCATCGAAATTCAACGAACGGCACGTCCGCGTTCGCGAGCAATTCAATTAGGCCTTGAATCTGATTTACGTCGCCACTTTCCTTTGATCGCGTGAAATATACCCGTTCTCGGGCGCGAGAAAGTGCAACAAAGAAAGCGTTGGTCTCCTCTTCGCGATTATTTTTGTAGCCCCAGAATGCGTTCTGGTGCAGGCCAACGAAAATAACAGTATGATACTCAAGCCCCTTGCTTTTGTGGATTGTCATAAGCCGGACTTGATCCTTACCTTCGACAGCGTCGATGAGCGAGGGCCAATCATCTTCTTCCTGTGCATATTCGTCGATAAGTGACGCTAGGTCTCTCATCCGGGCCAAAATGAACGTCGGCTCTTGTAAGCGTTCGTTCCTCGCGCGTGAGGCCGAACATGCGGCGTAGAGCTTCGATGAATGCACTCTTCCCGGCGCCGTTTGCACCTATCAGCGCCGTGAGATCGGCGCCGAGCCTGACAGTCGTCGGATTTGGCCCGAAGCAGCGAAAATTCCGGAGCGTGACTGATTCAATGAACATCCGATTCCTACGGATCGAGAGAAAGGCCCTTCCGCCTTGATTGCAGTTTGAATATTCCGCAGTTGTTGCCGCCGCGCAACCGTAAGTAGCTTATAGCGAATTACGTCAATCTTCGCATTGCTGCTTCGCTCATCGTTGGGCAGAGCTTAAAGCTTCTGCGCCGTTCCCGGATTTCGCTGCGCTCAATGCGGGCTACAGGCTATTGTTTGTTGGCCTTAACGTCTCGCCGCGATAGGTTAGGAGCCGCCATGATCGTAAACCTACGCAAGCCTGTGAGCCTTCTCCGCGAGCCGCTGTTTCGGCTGCTCGCGATCAATCTCGCCATCGGCGTGACGGCGGCCGTACTCTTGCTTGGCGGGCTATTGGCGCTCAATCCGCACGGGTTACGTGATCTCATCGTGGCCGACCGTTCGCAGCTCACGGCGTTGGGGCTCTTGCTGTTCGGATTTGTCGTGACTTTCGGCAGCGTGGCGATGGGCACCGCCATCATGGCGATTAGGCGCGGCGACAGCCGCGGTGGCAAGCCGAAATCCGCTTCCGTGCTGGTGCATGCGGGTGTGGCGCGGCCGCATGGAATGCCGGACCGGCAGGCGTAGCCGAGCGTAGGCCGTGCTTCATTCCGCCGCATAGTCCGTGTGGGCTTCGCGGAACTTGTCATCGGGCCGGCCACTTCGGGCCGGACCCGTTGGCTCAGCGCACCCTACAGCGATGCGGCATGGATTGCCGGGTCAAGCCTGGTCAAGCCCGGCAACGACGCGTGCGCAAGCGTAGCCCCGTTGCGCTCGGCCGATCCGGCGAGCCATGCGCTCGTCATGTGGCGCCCGATCGTCCATGATCGCGGAAAATCTGATTCGTCGAGGACAGACGGACAACCGCGACATCGCAAGAATGGCTAACAAGGCGCGGCGGGCAGAGTTGGCGGAGCACCAAGCCGCAAAAGATTGATATGAAAAAAAAGCGTTGTGCCAAGTGCAGCGGCAAAGGGACGATCATCTGCACCCTTTGCCGACATTTGTCTGTTACGCCTGCTGCCGCCAACTATGGATGGATCAGCCTCCCGCATAAAACACGCCACGCCCAAGCGCTCACGCAACCCGGCCGGCGCAAGCGCAAGTCCGCCAAGTTCTCCGAAGCCCGCGCTATAAATGGAGAAACCATCCATCGTTGATTTGGATCAATGTGCAAGGGCGTCACGTCGCAGAGATTTTACTGCCACTTTTCGCGAGGGCGGATCATGCCGCCGAACAACACAAGAGGAAACGATTATGAGTGATGATAGGAGCGGAAGCGAACGGAAAGACGAGTTGACGCGACGCACGGCGCTTTCCCTTGCGGCAGCCGTTGCGGCTTTCGGAGCTGCAATGGGCATGCGTCCCTCAACCGCCATCGCGCAGGACGAGCACGAGCATAGGCACGAGCACGAGCATAGGCACGAGCACGAGCATAGGCACGAGCACGAGCATAGGCACGAGCACGAGCATAGGCATGAGCACGAGCGCAGGCACGAGCACGAGCATTAGGCGCAAGCACGAGATCGAAGGCGAGCGCGAAGGAATTACGGTGACAGTGCGCTAATTTGTTTTCGCGCGCGTCGGAATTAAATGCACTGTCACTGAACTACGGTGACAGTGCACTCGAATGCGACCCGGCGCGTCAGCAAGCGTAGCCCGGATTGAGTGAAACGAAATCCAGGGTCAACATCGCGGCGCTTCCCCGGATTTCGCTACCGCTCAATCCGGGCTACTTGCTGTTCCCCCAAAAACCCGCGCAGCTTTTGGCTCACGCTTCACACCGCCGCCTCGTCGAGCCGCCCGACGCGCCGGTCGATGCGGCCCGGTTCGATACACGCGATCTTGGCCGGGCGCACGACGGATGGAGCGGGCAATCCTGCTCGCTTGAGATCGGGTACGGGAACATCGCTCGACCATGGCTCGTTGTCGGCGCTGGTGATCACGACCACCACCCTGAGCTATCCCGCATATCGCTTTGCTGATGCAGGCTACGTTACTAGTCTTGATCTCCGTGCTTGGTGCACGCTTGAACCGTTTCGCGAGGCAAATCCATGGCCGTTTCGGGGACGTTCGTGATCCTGGCGGGCGGGACCGCCGTCCTGTCGATCGTGTTCGGCATTCGTCTCGCCGTGCGGGCGGTGGCGGGCGGCGGCGCGGCGGCGCCGCGATCGGATCGCGGGGAGGCGTCGGCGGCGGGCGGATCGGGCGCGCCTGACGTGGCCGGCGTCATCGCATTGCCGCCGTTGATCTTTCTCGGATTCCTGGCGGCGGCAGCGGTGCTCGAGGCGGTCGTGCCGCTCCCGGTCCTGGCCGCGCATGCTTTTCCCCGCTATCTGGCCGGCGCCGCGCTCGCGGCGGGCGGCTTCGTCATGATCGCGATGGGCACGCGGCGCTTTCAGGCCGCCGGCACCAACATTCCGCCGAGCCTGCCGACGACGGCGCTGGTCGTCGACGGCATCTATCGGCGGACCAGGAACCCGCTCTATCTGGGAACGACCCTGGTCTATCTGGGCCTGGGCGTCGCGGCGGGAAGTATTTGGGCGATCGTGCTCGTCGTCCCGTTGCTGTGGGTCATCAATACCGGCGTCGTCGCGCGGGAAGAGCGCTATCTGGAGCGGAAGTTCGGGGATGCGTATCGCGCCTACAAGGCGCGGGTGCGGCGGTGGGTTTGATAGGGCGCGGCCGGGGAGCCGAGTCTGGCGCGCGCGAAGGCGGCCCGCGAAGGATCGCAGAGCCGTCGCCCCGACCGAAAACGACAATTACGGTGACAGTGCACTTGATAATTCCGCAACCGGGGCAAAAAGCAGTTAAATGCACTGTCACCGTAATTCCGTAATTCGTAATTCCGCTCAAACATTTTTGGTTTCTCGGCAATTCCCGCGCCGAAAGGCGCTTGACTTCGGTCAATGCGGCTTTGCGGTTCTCTCGGCAATGCTAAAATAGCAGGAGAAGAGGGCTTGAATGCGCGCGCTTTGCCTGGGCGTAGCGATGGGACTGGCCTCCGCAACTCACCCGGCGCTAGCTCAGAGCGAATGGCTCGAAAGCGGACGCATTACGGCGACGCAAATTGCGGCTCTCTGCAAGCGGGTTAGCGACGTTCGGCTGCTGGCGCGCATGCAGATGATCTCGGTCGGCGGCGAGCGTTGGCGGCGCTTGTCGCGGCGAGAGCTGGTGATCGAGGCCGCGGTCATGGGCGTACCGCCACTCAATCCTGACCGTTGTTACGTGATCGCGCGCGCGGGCCGAGACAATGAAAGTGAGCGCCGCGCATTCGAGGTTCGCGACTTCGCCGTCAGCCCTGAGCGGACATCAGTCCTCCTCATCGGCCAAGGCTATGAGCCACCGCCCGATGCAACGCGTTTCGGCCGCTGATTTCACCTCCTATAAGTCACGGATATCGAGACACACTCTTGACATCCGTCCCCATAACAGTTACAAACCGCGAATCTCGCTCATCGACGGACGCCTTCGGCCGAGGGTACTCACCGATGCGGAGCGAGTGCGGTGCCCGCGGGCGGAGCGATACATTCCGCTTCCGGGCAGCTTCGGGCATCATCTGACCGGCACTACGACCGGTCCGGGAGGTGCATTCCCTGGACTGGGACAGGCGGGCGCGGGTAACGCCCGTTTAGCGGCGCAAGGTTCTTCGCCCCCGGTTGGGCGAGCTTTTAAGGATCATGCGCTCTCGCCACGTCCCAGGAAGCCTGGCCTGGAGCTGAGCGAAAGGGGCGAGAGCCCCCTGGTGAGAGCCGCGGTGGAACGCCGACAGGCGAGCGCGCTGCGATCAGCGCGCGCCGCGCGTAAAGCGCGGACGGTAGGTCATGCGCTTGTCGGCGTTCCGCTTCCTTTTTTGTTTGTTTGTTGTTGGTAGTTGGTAGGGTGGGCGAAGCCCACGCGGACTTAAGCTTCGGCGATGCGTGCGTGGGCACGGCGCTTCGCGCCTTTGCCCACCCTACGAAGTCGTTGGCAAAACTCGGGCGCGTCCGCGCCGCGAGAACGCATTGATTCATCCGCCCCCGCTTTCGCGGGGCAGGAGAGTTACGCCCGCAGCCGCGTATGCCGCCCGGCGGTGCGCTCGATGGCGCTGGCGAGATATTCCGGCGACTGCGCGCCGGTGACGATGACGCTGCCGCCGAAAATAAAGCAGGGCACGCCGTCGATGCCGGCTTCCCTGGCGGAATTGGCGTCGCCCTCGACGCGGTCGATCTCGGCATCGCTGGCGAGGAGCCGGCGCACGAGGTCGCCGTCCATGCCGCAATCGGCGGCGGCCTGGATCAGCGTCTTCGGATCGGTCAAATCGGCGCCTTCGGAAAAATAAAGCTCCATCAGCCGCTGCTTCATGCGCCCGGGATCGGTGGCGCTACGCGACCACAGAATGAGGCGATGGCAGTCGAGCGTGTTGGGTTGCCGGCTGATCTTGTCGGACGCGTAAAGGAGCCCCTCCATCGCGGCCGCCGCGGTGACGCGCTCGGCGATGACGGCATAACGCTGGGCGGAGCCGAATTTGGTTTCGAGATAGGTTTGCCGGTCGATGCCTTCGCGCGGAATCCAGGGATTGAGGAAATACGGCCGCCAATTGATGTCGACGGCGATGTCGGGAACGAGCGCGAGCGCGGCTTCGAGCCGGCGCTTGCCGATAAAGCACCACGGACATACAACGTCGGAAACCACCTCGATATGGACGGAAGCGGTTTCGGCGGGTGAATCAGTCATGACCAAGACCTTCGATTGGTTGGCGTTCGTGAGCTTAACGCATGTTCCGCAGAGCCGGGAACCGATCTTCCGCAACGCTCTCGGGCAGTAAATGGGGCCGGCCTTATTCGGCGGCAACCTCGCCCACGACCCTGGCGATCAGCGAATCGACGTTGTCGGTCGGCTTGAGCGTCGCCAGGGTCACCGCCGTCTCGATGCCGCTGCGCTTGCGGTCGGGCGCCAGCATCGTGTGCTTGAGTACGGCCGCGATCCGTCGCGCGATGACATGAGCCGCGCGCAAATCGGTCTCGGTGAATACGGCGAAGATGGAATCGTCGGCCTCGCGGCAGGCGAAATCGACCTGGCGCATCAGCCGGCTGACCAGCCGGGCGGCGTCGAGGCCGACGCGGCGATCGCCGCGCTCGAAGGAAAATCGCGCGATCGACAATCCCACGCCGCGCTTTTCCGCATCGTCCACCGCGCGGTTGAGATCGCGCCAGAACGCCGCGTTGGCGAGAAGCCCGGTATCGGGATCGATCATGCCTTTGGCGTCGAGCGATTTGAGCATGCGCTTGAGCCGCTGCCCGAACGCGTTCAGGCGCACGAACGGCAGAAATCGCGCGACCAGCCGCTCCGGCCCTTCCGCGACGCGGTCGAGGTTGGGCAAGTGTGCAAAGAATTCTTCGACCAAGTTCTGGTGACCGCCGAGAACGGCCACCGGCAGGTCGCGAAAGCGCGCGTCCTCGGCGAGCACGGTCAAGAGCGCTTCGACGATGCGGGGACCGAAACCGTCGCCGATCACCATGCCGTCGATATCGCGCGCGTTGAGGGCGCGCGCCGCGCTCTCGACACTGAGCGCGCCGACCAAGCCGACCCGTTCGCCGACGGCGACCGCCAGTCCCGGGTAGGAACGGCCGCGCCCGGCGACGAGCACGGTTGCCTCCTCGAGCGGATCGGTATCCGGGAGTTCGGGAACCGCTTCGCCACGCGAGGCGAGCGTGTCCATGCGCCGCAACACCGTTCCGTGCAGCGTGCGGATACGCAACGCGGCACTCAAGCGCCGCACGATCCGCGCCGGCGGCACGCTCGCGGAGATCGCCAGCGCATCCGGGATCGCTACGGCGCCGTCATCGCGCGTGCACGCGATAACCGGCGTGAACGGGCCGTGGCCTGCATCAAGCCGATCGGCGAGCGCACGCGCATATTCATCGGCGCGCGCGCGATCGCTGCAGGGCTCGGCGAGCACCACCGCTTCCGGCTCGACCGAAGCCAGCGCGGCGGCCGCATCGGGCCAATTCGTTTCGATGATCGGGAAGGCTCCCGCCGCGCGCAGAGCTTCGACGACATCCGGCGCCGGACTGTCGGCGACAACGACAAACGGACCTTGCAGCGCCATGGCGGGATACGGGCTTTAGATGCGGCGCACAACAATGCCAAAGCGCTCTTAACGTCCCGTTAAATGTAGGTTTCAAAACGGTCAACAGTTCAAAAGCTTAGCAGGCGAAAGTTTTCAAATGCCCGCAAAGTTTTCAAATCGCGGCCAGCTTTTGTTCCCGGCGATCGCGGCTTGCTCGCGCCGATGCAGTCTTGTCGGCGAAGCGCAGATAGCGAGAAACCATCTTGACCGACATGCCGATTTCGTCGGCGATGGCGCCATCTTCGGTTCCGGATCGACGTCGATCACTGATAGCCGTCGCGCGTAGGCCGTGAATGGTCATGGTCAGATCGCGGATCGGCGCCGCGGCATCCTCATCGCGCCATCGATGCCACAGCTCATTGAGATATCGTGACGAGCATCGCTTGCCGGTGACGGGCGTAGCGATGAAAAACTCAAGGTCTCGCACGCCCCACGATCGGATTTCTGTCATCTGTGCCGCGGTGAGCGGGACAAAATGCGGTTTGTCGCGTAGCTTGCCGATGCGGAGATTGACACCATCGTCGAGTAGATCGGCCGGTCGCATCTTGACCAGATCGGAAATCCGCTGCCCGGTAGCGCGGCCAAGGAACGCCATGCGCCGCAGATGAGTCGGGGCGTGTTCCATGACGAAGCTATAGCCGGCGTCAGGCCACGGTGAATGTCCGCTCTCGTCAATCTTGAACCGCTTTACGCCGATTGCCGGGTTGTCATCGCGATAGCCGCGCTGGACTCCGTATTCCAACAGCGTGCGCAGCACTGCGAGCATGTAATTGGCGGAAACCGGAGTCGCCTTCATTCGGTCCATGAGCGCATAGATGTCGCGCCGAGACATCGCAGCGACAGACCGGTCTCCGCCGTCCTTATCGAGCCGAGCAAGGAAATGCCCGTAGCCCTGCTGCGAAGCCGGACGAAGCCTGGACCAATCTTGGCTATCCTTGAAGTCTGCAATCAACGCAGAGAGGGTGCCCCTCCGAGTCTCGGTTGGAGTCGAAACCTCGCGCAGGCGACGCCAAAAATCCGGATGACTGGCATCGCTGCCCAAGGGAATGCGCTTGCCGGCGTTCTTGGTGCCGCGCTTCGGGGCGAAGTAGTAGTAGGTCCGCCCGGATGGCTTGACGACTATTTGGACGTCTTTAGGCAGCATGATTCCTGCCGTTCTTGGCCGTCCCATTCGCCGGCTCCCTGAAATACGGTTCTTGATTCAGGGTCGCAGTGTCATCTTTGCATATCGATGCGTCAACGTCCTGCCAGCGCCAGCGCAGTATTCCGCCGATACGGCGCGGCTTGGGGAGATGACCGGACGCTACTAGATCATCCCACGTCGAAGGCGATATCTGCAATTCGGCCGCTCCTTGCTCACGACTCACGTAGGCGGTCAGGCGAGAGGCGAGGGGGATAGCTGTCTTGCGCGTGGTCATGCCGGCACCTGCTCGATGAGCGCGCGCAGCTTGCGCCTGGCAAGGGCCTCATTGTTACGCTGCGCCCGCCAGTCGCTCGGCGAGCACGCCATCACTATCGAGATGCTGACAGCACTCGATCTGAAAACGGCTCGGAGATGGTTGCCCCGAGTTCGGCTCGATCTCGACCGTGGCGCCGAACAGTTCAGCAATCGTCGTGAGCGATCTCTTGAGATCGCGGATTCGTCTGTCGCACATTTGAACAACTTCCCTTTCTGCTGAGCAGATCGGTCGGTTGTTCCTTGGTAGGGGTGACCCCCGCTTTTTGCGGGTGGTTCGTTAAGCGGGCTGCCTTGGATCAGCTAATTGAGTGCCCGCTCAAGGTTGGCGGCGATGTGATCAAGCACCGCCTGTGCGCGCTTGTCCTTGTCGCGCCACGAGGCAAACAGCATCATGGCAATCTCTGAGGCGTCCCTGTTGTTTTGCGGACCATCCTTGAGGTGGCGCTCATTCTTGGCTAGCCATTCGTAGAAGTCGGCGAATTGGTGCACCTCGTCGCCGGTGCAGTCGCCGATCGGCTTTCCGTTTGGCGCGATCAATTCCAGCATTCCCGCTTTCGAGCGCTTAGTCATGACACGCCGGCATCGGTAAAGGCATCAAGCTTCGCCTCCTTGAAGATTTCGACGGCCTCTGCGGCGTAGTCCGCATGGTCGCCGTCATCTTCCGCGTTGAAACGGGCGTTCGCTTCGTCGCGGAAAAGTGGCCATGCGTCGTCATCCTCGTACTGATCGAGAAAATCGCGAGCGAGTTGGTACAGGTCGATGACTGATCTGGCATTCATAATCACTTCCTCCGTTATCACCCGCACTCTGCGGTGATCGCGCCGGACATATGATCGGCGCCCCGCCGGGTGTCAAGAGGCCGGAATCGTCTAAGCCATTGAAATCATGGTCTAAACTTAGACCAAGGAAGTGTGCAGTATCGGGTTTTAGGCCGATTTAATGAGTAATTTCAAAGGCTTCATGCGATTGTCCGGGTAAAAAATCCGGGTATGCGGGTAAAATACCCGCAAAATCAAACATTTGCATGGAATCTGCGAATATGTTTTTCTTCTTACGCCGCGCGCCGCGGCGCCGATCTTGGGGAGGGAAAGATGCGCAGACAGGTTGGATGCCACATAGAGCTTGTTTGCCCTAAATCGCTGCCGGGCCGGAACCTGACAATCTCAGCCGGCGACAGCGGGAGCATCATTGATGTGGACGACAACGGCGACCTGGTGATCCGGCTGCATCGCTTTTATGCGGAACTGAATAACTGCCAAAACCTGATCTGCCTGTCCGCGAAAGAAAGCCAGATCAGCGTCCGTTCCGTGCCGCCGTCTCTGGTTCTCCGGGCAAGCCACGCTTAACGATATTGTGTATCCCTACCAGCCGAAGCGGGGGCCCGGCCGTTGTGCCGGGCCTCACTGCTCATTACGCGCGGCCATGCGTTCTGTCGCCAACGCACCTTGGAAGGCGCTTGTCCTTAGACCGACCGCCACAACTGATCGCGGGTACTTTCAGGTAACACGAGGCCAACAAGTTTGCCCGATAGCTCGTGATACTCCTTCATCATCGCAAGATCGCCGTAGAATTTTTCGACGGCATTCGCGTCATCGAACTCGATGAACGCCGCTATCATTGCAACATCGCCGCCGAAGCCGATCGCGGCCTTGACAGGCTTGCCCGAAACCTTCTCCATGAGGGGAGTGAACTCCAAGCACACTTTGACGGCCTCACCAACTTTGCCAGTTGCGGCTCGCACAGTTCGGACTAGCGTGATCATCTCTCGTCCTCCTGCTTTAAGCTGAGTACGCGGTGCGATGCTAGCTTACTCAGCATGGGGTGTTAGATAGGTGCTCGCGCTGCCTTCCGCATGTCCGTCTCTCGTGCGCGCGAGGCCACGGAAACAGGCGCCGAAATTCGTGGATGAGACGAGACCAGCAACGTCGCGGTCGGATGGCGAGCCATGCCGGGCGATAGTGAAAGGTCATTGCAACCAGCCCGGCCCGCTTTGATGATCATCGCCATGCCGGTGCCGCTCTGTTGCACCGATATCGGCTCCGAATTGATCGGGTCGAAAGGTCGGAAACGGTGAACGTTGGTTCTCAATGCGCATGCCAGTGCGGCGTAGATGTTCTTCGACAGCTTCATAGTGACCGGGCGGCAGTGACCGTGTTTGCTGAGTGGCATCATGGGGCTTGGTGAGGCCGACCATCTTCATAAATCCGCGCACGATTTCTTTGATCACTTTATTTTCTCCTATCTGAGCCAATCGTCGTCACGGCCAATTCGGCGAGGCTCAATCGGTTGCGGCGGCAGCAGTGTTTTATCTGGGACACGGTTTTTGTAGAAGGTGTTGCCGTCTCTGATGTAAACTTTCCGTTTGTTCTCAAGATCGTAAGTTCCGGGTGTTGGCATTAAGTCGCCGCTATAAATTCCGTCATCGGAGGCAGCGTACCAATGAATCACCTTTCGATCGGCGTTGGCAATCATGACCAACGCACCGGCTGCGGCATTTGCCAGGTCGTCGTGACTGCCAGGCGGATGGTCAACCGAATCCTTGCCGGTGCGCGTCGTATGCCGTTCAAGCGATTGGAACTGGTTGCGGAGCTTCGGAATATCCAGCAGCTCGACCTGCCGTGAACGGAGTGCGGGCAACAGCTCCAGGTAAAGTTCGGAGCGGTTCATCGGCGAATAAATCAGTTCGATATCGTGGCGCCGAAATGCGTCTGTGACCCAGGCTTGCCCGTAACGATCACCATAGACGCGCGACAAGCCGTAGCGCCGCAGCAGCTCAGCGAATTCCCGAACGACGGCCTCCGTGTCGCCACCACGCTTTTCCATAAGTGCGGCAAGCACGGCAACGTCGTTCGCGTTCTTGAACGCAACGGCGCAGCAATGGCTGTCAGCCTTGCCGCCTGAAACATCCAAAAACCCGATTGCATTTCGGACCCGATCGGGTGCCAGTTCAATGCGACCGGGAACGGTGACAGCATTGACGACTTCGGGAGGGACAAAGGATTCAAGATCACTGCGGAACTGCGCCAGAAATTCGGCCTTGTTCTTTTCCGGGTCCTCCTCAAGAGCGGCGTCGATCTCTGACTGCGGGATGGTCGGATTCATCACCGCTGTTGGCGACTGCCAGACCAAAATCTTTCCGGGCTTCGCATAGTGCCGGCGGTAGGCTTCCCATAGGGCGCCGCGCTTGGCATAGGGGCTGCTTGCGACCAGCAACATACTGTTAGGGATTGTCAGCATCGACGGCCGGATTGCCGCGACGACTTCGGTATCTGGATTCGCGCCGTCGACGCTCCAGAATGCCAGCTCGTCAAGCAACGCGGCGACGACAGTGCGGCCGCGGATGGTCTTAAAGCTCGCCGTCGCGATCTCGATCGTGATCCCGTTCTTCAATTCTATGATCTCGGCAGTCTGCCGCCCGATCAATGGTTTTAGAGCTTTGGCCCCCTTGAGGAACGAACTCAGGAACCGGAAGATCACCTGGGCCTGGGCGCGATCACCGGCGACGATCTGGATAACGCCAGGCTCGCCTTCGCTGAGGTATTTCGACCAGTCGAACGAGCGTTGCCAAATATGCGGCCGTCAGTGCCAGCACCCTGCTTTTTCCAGATCGCCTGCCGCAGACCAGCCAACATTCGCGGACGCGCTCCGTTGGTGGCGCGTCGAGACCGGTGCATTGCTTGAAGATCGCCAGATCGGCGTCGTCCATCGGTAGCGCGAACGCTGCGGACAAGAACGATAGCCACGGCTTCCAGGTGCCCTTTGGCCCAAACCAACGATCCTTGAAGTGAGAAGCGAACAGGAGCTTGTCATTCACGGCGTCGATGATCGTGGTGGTGGTCTTACTCATCGTCGGCGGGTCCTTCGGTCGGTTCGCCGCGGTAGCGGCGCAGGACGGCAGCAAGCTCCGCATCGTCCTCGGATTTCGGCGGGGCCATCTTGAGCAGGTCTGCCGCGGCTCGCCGCGCCACGCCCTCAATGCGGACGACGGCCGTGATCTGCGCCGCTGTCGGCGCCTCCCCGCTATCCTTCCGCTTGTCCAGTTCGGCGCGGAGGGTTTCGGCGGTCGCTGTCAGTTCGGCGACCCTGAGGCACTGACTTTCGAGATAGGCACCCTGGGGGCCGGGTCCGCGCTGGCGCATGAGATCATCGAACAGGTCACGGGCGCGGGTTGAAAGCCGGTATTTGAGATAAGCGGCGCGGCGCCTGGCCTCGTTCGATCTTGGTTCGCTTTTGGCTCGTTTTTGGCTCACGGGAGGCTCGTTTCTGGTTCGGGTTTGGCTCGTTTTTGGCAAGTTTTTTCACACCCATCTCTCGCGCGCGCCCGCGCGAAGTCACGCGGCGAGCCTCAAAGGTTTCCGCTATAGGTCCGCGGCACTGTATTGGCGGGGTTCGGGCGCGTATTGAAATCGAGCCGCCTCAGGTGCGCTGCGGACAACTCGAGTTCGTCCGCTAATTCGCGCCGGTCAACGACTTGTTCGGCCGCAGCGATCGCGGCGGAGAGGTCTGCGAGCGCTTCCGCGCTAGCCTTGCGTTCGTTGGCGTCGTCCTGTCGATAAATTGGCATTGTTTTGATTCCCATGTTTGTGGAGTTGGGTGAAGGTTGCCGGCCGCCGTGCCGAAAGGGGGGTGCTCGCGCCGGCTGTCGGCGTTGTTTTGGTCGCGACACTGTCCGACTTGTAGCGTCGGCACATGGACGTCCGTGCCGCTGAAAAGGGTGAGCGGGGTCAACGCGGTAGGTGAACATCAACCCCGCTCGGGGTATCGCCGGGCACTGCCCCGTTGCGGGGCGGGGTGGCTCGCGAGCAATTCGTGAATGCAAAAGCCCGGCTCGAAAGCCGGGCTTGGATAAGTGATCTCAGCGGACCAGAAATGGCCGCCCGGTGCGCGTTTCAATCGCCGATCATTGAAGCGACGGCCGACGCTGAATAGGGCTTCCCGCTGGGGGTGACGTGGCCCCTCGCAGCTAGATCGGCAGCGATCTTACGGAGCGATTGAGGTCGGCCATCTGTGCCCCGTAGCTCACGCGCCAGGGCTACCAGTTCCTTGCCGCCGTCACGCTCGGCATAGCTCTTGCGGCCGCCGCATTTCTCGCCGGCCGCGATCTTGCGATCCCGCGCTGCCTTGAGCTTGGCGATCATAGTGGCCTTGTCGAATTGAGCGATCGCACCGAGCACCTGGCGGACCAGCACCGCAGTCGGCGTATCCTCAGTGAAGAAATCCGGAGCCGTGGCCGGGATCAGCGTCACGCCCAGCTTGCGCAAGTGATCGTGGCCGGCGAGCTGTACCGCCAAGTCGCGGGCGAACCGATCAGGGCTTTCTACAATGACCGTCCGGACGCCATTTCCGGCGATACGGTTCAGCATGGCTGCAAAGCCCGGACGCTCTGTAACGGCGTCTGAGCCGCGCACGGCCTTATCGTAGAACCAATCGACGATCGCCAAGCCGGCCGACTTGGCAAAGCCCTCGATGGCTGCGCGCTGCCGCTTTTCGCTATCCTTGTCGGCACCGGCATTGGTCGCGCTGCTAGTGCGCATATAGCCGAGGGCTTCAACCAGTTTTCCCTTGCGTGCCATGACTTTAGCCTCGTTTTATATCGCTTCCTCAGGGAAACAGTACAAATCCACAGGCTTTCAGTCAAGCGGAAAGAGGCCAAGCACCTAAAAAAGAGGGGCGACCATTGCCCGATACATCCATGGTCAAACGGTCGCTTTAGCTGATCACGGGACGGGCGCGCCGTGACCGGCCCATTCAAAATGGTATCGAAAGGTCAATCCGGCCCGCCATCGGCGAGCAGCAGTCGCCCGCCCGAAACGAGGGGAAACTGGCATCGAAAAATATTTGAAGGTGTGTGGATGGGCGTAGAGCGAGCAGCAGTCGCCCGCCCGAAACGAGGGGAAACTGGCATCGAAAAATATTTGAAGGTGTGTGGATGG
The DNA here is from genome assembly GCA_963733575.1 of uncultured Alphaproteobacteria bacterium. Lineage (GTDB taxonomy): Bacteria > Pseudomonadota > Alphaproteobacteria > Rhizobiales > Xanthobacteraceae > BOG-931. The sequence goes on from CAVTDJ010000002.1 coordinate 621,823, forward strand.
GCGTAGAGGCCGTCGCTGGTGCGTCTTTCGTGTCGGGGGGCTCTAGCGGCTCAATAACCGATAGGCCGAAGGAGCAAATCCTGACGGCGCAGCCATTCCGCGGCCGATTCCAATATCGAGGCGGCATCGCGACGATCGACCATCGCGGCGATTGCGGCGTCGGTTAGTTTGTCGATGCCAGCTCGCAGCTCGTCGGCCGCGTCTGCCCGGCTGATAGTTGGCTTTTGCTTCTTAAACATGGTCGTCGTTTTCCTTGATGGTGATGAAAGTGCCGGCCGCGCGCCGCAACTGCTCTGCGACTGACTTGGTTAGGCTGTGGCCTTGTGGAAGCCGATCCAAAGCGCGCGAAGCGCGGCTTTTTCGTCCGCGCTGAAACTGGCGGCCTTGCCGACTCCGGCGTCGAGGAGGCGTTTCAGAATGTCGGCGACGCCGTCAACTTCGAGATCATAGATTTCGCTAAATGCGTCGTGCTTTTGCGGATTGTCGCTCATGTTTAGTTCCTTGTGTGTTGGCCGGCATTGCCGGCGTTAATGGTTGCCGGCGCCCGAGAGGGAAGTAATGCGTCGGCCTTGTCCTTGGCGATCCTGATGCGCTCGTTGCGCATCTTGGCAAGCGACGCCTCGCCGCCGCGCTGCCCGGCCGTCAACCCCACCCTTAAAGCATGTCGGGCGGCACATCGTCGAAGTCCTCGAACGGATTCGCAAAGACCCGGCGGGCAATGAAAATGCCCTCGATTGACACACCGGGAAAGCGGGTCGCGAGCACTCGCTTCATCGCTACGAAGTGCGTCCCAACTGTCAGCACGTCGTCGAAAACGCCGATCCACTTCGGTTGCGGATTAAGCAGCGTTTCATCGATCTGATACTCGCGCAGAAGATCATCGATCGTTGGTCGTTGCTCCGACTCGTGCGCAGCCGCAAGCGAATTGCGTTGCACCACCAATTCCCTCACGTCCAAGGGAGGCGCTGGTCTGATCTGGCGACAGATTTGCCCCATGCGGTCATCGTAGTCCGGATCGTCTTTCACCTTGGATGGCGGCACTGGCACCAGGGTTACGCCTTCAAGCCATTGCGGGTTGATCGCAGTGGCGAAGGCCCGCGCCGCTTCTGCGATGGCGCGGGCCTTGTACTGATAGCCGCGCGCACCGCGCTTCTTTTTCAGATTTGAAATGAGACTGTTAGTCGCACTGAAAGAGTAATTTTTGCCCGACGTGTACTCGTACAAATAAAGGCATTCGGCGTCCGCTGACAAATTTGAATGGTCGGGCCGACTCTGATCGTCGATTTTGCGAAGGAGCGGGCCGTCAGCCAAGGGCTTTCCAGATGTCGTCGGGCTCGCGCACGCGAATTGCGCCTTGCGCCTCGAAGCGCGCGGGCCACGTCAAATCTTCCCGCTCGAAGCACGAATCGAGGATGAACAACTTGCGGCCCTGATAGAGTGCCGCGCGCGCTTGCGTCAGTGTCCCCGACGTTTCGCTGGCCTCGACGATCACCGTCGCTTCGGTCAATGCGCTCATGGTGATGTTCCGCTCGGGGAAGAACAAGCGGTTCTGCGGAACGGCTTGCTGGCCATAACGCAGCACCGGCACTTGCGATATGAGCAAAAAGTCTCGCGCGATCCGATCCTGCAATTTGCGATTTTCCTTCGGGTAGTAGGCGCCGAGCGGCGTGCCGATCACGGCGATGGTCGACCCCTTCGCTTCGGCGATGGCGGCAGTGTGTGCAGCGGTGTCGATGCCTGTGGCCAAGCCCGACACGACGGTAAACCCGCGCTTGACCAGTTCGCGCGCCAGCCTTGTGGCGCGCTCCACGCCATCGCTTGTCGGCTTGCGCGTGCCGACGACAGCGACGCAGCGCGTTTCGGTCAATTCCCAACTGCCCTGGTAATACAGAAGCTCGACCGGGTGCTTCGCGTCGCGCAGGCGCTTCGGATAATCGCCCGCATGATTGACCCGGACGCCGAAGCGATGCACGCCTGCGGCCTTCAAGACTTGCATCACTTCGGCGGCGCATTCGTCGGCGCGCGCGGGCGACACGAAATCGGATGGCAGCGCCACCGGATCGGCGGCAAACTTCTCCGCGATGGACTTGAAGGTGGCACCCTTTTCCAGCCAAAGCGCCTCATACGCCCCCAATTCGCGGCGCGGCGAAATGGCCGCGAGCGCGGGCGTGTCATTCTTGGTCATGAAGGAAAGTTGCATCCGGGCACCCTCGATGCTGCACCATAGCGTACACGATTCGTCCCACGCAAAGTCTCCTGTGGGTAGCTTAACAACGGATTGAGGTTTTTGGCGGTTTCCGGCCCTAGGCGCGGCGCGCGCATATCAGGCATTCGCATCGAATCCAGCGCCAATTGACGCGGGTGTTGCGCACCCCCACGTACCGCGCGGCCTGCGCACATTGGCAAGATCGCAAGCCCGATGGTCGCCGCGTCAGAGATATGGTCATCCGACGCCTTGGCGGCTTTCCACAAGCACAGTGAGTATTGATCTACAGCGTCGCTTTGCGCAGTGGTCGGAACGAACGGCTTGTGTTCCTCCGCGCAAGAGCCGAGCATCAACGCGAGTGCGCACGCGGCGATGATCCGCACGGCTCAACCCCTCTAACCCGCGCCATCCTACGCCCGCCCTCGCAGCCCGACAATATGCGACAGGGACGTTGAGTGTCATAGCTTTCCGTTCCTACGATGATGCCGCCCACGACCTGATTTTTCTTGCTGATCGGTCGCGGGCGGCAGATTGCATTTACGATGGCGTAATCGCCGCTCATTTTCAGCGCTTCGTCGAATTGTAATCGCCAGGCTTGGCATTGCGCCGGGCGTCCGTCGCCCCTTGCACGCCTTCGCGCGTTGAAGTGCCAACGCCGAACTTTGCGGCTGCTGGTGCCTTGTCCTTGGGCCCGTAGGTGCTGATCAAGATTTCTGGTTTTTTAGTCATGGTGGGAGTTCCTTTTGTGAATTTGACTGCTGAAAACGGAAGGCGCCGGCAGTCAGAGCGGCGCGGAAGGGATGAGGGTGCGCGGGACGAAAAACCAGTCTCGCGGTGCGACAGCGTTCCGCGTGTTTGTAAAGCTCGATCGCGATCTCTTTGAGATCGTGCCGATCGCTGCGGTGCTTGGTCTGGGCGGCGTTCATCGGCTAGCCGCCGCGTCTGCTTCCGCCTGGCCATGGCCAGGCGAAGTTGCTCAAACTCTCAGAAATGAACAACTTCGGCGGCCGAACCGTTGACCGCCTCTAAACCTTTGAGCAACTTCGTCTTTTTAACCGAAGATGATATTAAAATGATTTTAAAGGGCGCGAACTTGTTCATTTGAGAGAGCTTGCTCAAGTTCGATGCTCATCTTGGGCATCATGCGCAAGTTCGCGGATTGACCATTCCCAGCCGCCCTTAAAGCCGATTTTGGTCCTGACGATCTTGCCGGTGTCCTTGAGCTTGTCCCGTGCCCGGCGCAATGTCGCGGGGTTGATCCCTTCGCGCTCGGCGGCCTCAGTGATGGCTTCGTATGACATTGTACCGGCCGAGAGTAGTTCGAGGATCAGCTCTCTGGCATCGGCTTCCTTGCCACCATCGGGGTTATGACGGATGGCTTCGTCGGCACTGACTGTGACCGGCGCACTGTCCCACGCGATATGAGAGCCGACGATATTCTTAGAAACAAGTCGCTGCTCCATCCTGAGACCGGGAGCCAGAGGGCCGAGATTGTTCTTAACGGATAGCAACAAGCGGCGCTCCGTCTCCGGTTCGTCGGCAGTCATGAAGAACAGCCTGGCCGCTGCGACGAATGCCAGCGAACCTGTAGCGGAGTTTATGGCCTTCCCCTGTGCAGCCTTCGGTGGATGTGAGATGGCGAGCACAGCGACTCCAACTTCGTCCGCGAAACGCGCCAGCGGTTCCAGAACTGAACGGACGTTGGTTGTCCGATGGGAGTTGATCTTGGTCCCCATGTAGGACGTGATGGGATCGATGATCACCAACACAGTATCGCCTAGCTCGGTTACGAGTTGCCGGAGTGCGGCTAAATCGGTTTGCAGATCGAACGTTCGTTCTTTGCCGTCATTGCCGATGGCGGCTTCGACCACATGAACGCGATCAAGATCGGCCCCGGCCGCTTCGAGCCTTGGGCGCATCACGTCTTTAACTGTATCCTCGGCGGACAAACATGACCACGCTGCCAAGCGGCGCTTTGCCGCCATCAGGCCAATCTGAGCCAGTCGTGATCCTGCCAGTAGTATCGCAACTGATCTGAGACTTGCCGTCGCCTGGCGCGCCGACCATTAACGTAACGTGACCGCGAGCAAGTCGGTTGCGATGCACCCATTGAACATCTTCCGGCTCGACGTTGTTGACGCATGTCACGCGAAGCGCGGTGCTGGAAGCGCTGCCGTTGAGACCTGCCTTCAACCGCGAAAGCTTGCGCTCGATTTCTTCAATTTGCTGTATCGGCTCCACATCCAGATCGGAATGGATGACGTCATGGCGCATTTCGTCGGCGATGGTGATCAGATCGCGGCGTAACGAGAGTTCGTAAATAGTCCGACCGTACTCTGCCGCATTGAGGATCGTGGTCGCTTCGGCGGCGAGACGATCGAGATATTGATCGAGGCCGATGCCGGCGACATTGAGGTCTGCCGGTAGAAATGACTTGATCGTGGTAGGCGTGGCAATCTGGCCGGAGCGAATCATGTCGGAGCAGATTTCAAAAATCAGCCGGTGCGCTGGCTCAAAGAAATGGTTGGCTTTCAGGGAATCGGCGACGCGCATGAATGCGTCGTTGTTCATTAATATGAGCCCAAGAAGCGATGCCTCGGCCTCTTTGCTGTGAGGTGCGGTCAGCGGTTTGTTCTTGCTTGCATTTCGGTCAGATTGGTTCATATTGCTCATTGTTTCCTTCTTCGCCGCGATCCCTGCCAGGACGCGGCGATTTCTTTTCGCCGCTGCGGCTTCTGGTTTTGTTGATGCGCCGATCTGCGGCGCGCCGTAGATCATAACGAGGACGTCATTGCGCCGGCTTGGCCGCCGTCAGGGCCGCGACCAATTCTTTGATCTTGCTGTCGGCGCCACGTCTGGCGGAAAGCGCCTCGGAAACTAGCTTCCCAAGGCAATTACTCAAGCTGCGATTTTCGACGAGACAAATCTGTCGCACCTCGTGTGCGCGCGCGGCGTCTAACCGAATGCGCCAGTTGTTTTCAGTGAGCATCTTTGAACTCCGTCTGTTCCTAATAATGTTGGTTTGGAACAAGGCGGGCCGCACTAAGCGGCCAGCCTCATGTCGGCGATTGGTAGTTCATGCCGCTGCATGCGCTGGCGCGCCTGCGCTATTGAGACCACGCTCTCATCATCGAACAGCGCGGGCTCGAATTTCCGCGGCTCGTAGCGGCCGCTGAGGTAGCTCTCGACGTCAGCGTGGTGTTTGCGAGCAGCCCTTGGCAGTAGCCAATAACTTTCGGCCATATAGTTCAGACCAGGGCGGCATTGAGTGACGGTGCCACCGTTGGCCAGATAGCTGGCCACCAGAGCTTCGGCGCAATCTCGGATTTGGGATTTGGAAAGGCCGCGCCAGATATTGATCCGCGGAAGCGACTTGGTGCGGAGCGGCTTGGTGCTGGGGTGATATTCCCGCTTGCGACCAGGTCCGGCTGTTTCGGCGGCCTCTATCTGCCGCAAGCGATCTTTCCAACTAATTCCATTGTACACCCCATCTGACGGGGACAGACTGTCGCACCCCACGCAAAGGTCGCCGAATGCTCTCTCGACAGCCGTGAGAGCACCGTCATAGCGATCCTGGATTGTCTTGAGCGTAAGGTCTAATTCCTTGGAGATATCGCGCAACGATCGGCGCCCGATGAATACGGCATCTAGGATTCGGAAGTTGCTCACCGACTTCGGGTGCCGCGACAGCATGGCCGCATCACGTCTGCGCCAAACTTCGTCCGCAGCTCCCAAGACGGTATGGGCCGTGCGGATGTCTTCGTCCGTCAGCCGGTGAGCAAAGCGCCGCTCATCGCGCTCGGCTCCGGCAACAATGATCGCAGCTTGAACCGCGCGGGCCGCCGGACCATCAGCATCGCACAGTTCCGGCGGCAGCGCCGTGGCCCAACTTGACGCGGTCTGGAACGCGGCAGGCAAGCCAATCCCGTGCGCGGATCGCACCGCGCTATGCTCGATAGCTTCTTCACAAACCCCCATTCCCCAGTCCCTTTCTGTTGCACAAAACAAAGTTCGCGCCGGCGTTTCCGCCGGCTATGTTCAGGCTCAAATTTTCGTTTGAGTCGAATTGGGAGTGTATCACAGCAACACCGCCCGCGCTCTTTCCCGCAAGCGCACTTACGCCGCTTTCCGACAGTTATTTGATGGTTTGCCGGGTTTTCCGACAGTTATTTTGCGGCTTCCTTGGTTTTCAAATCAGCCGGATTCTGTAGGTTTCAGTGGGCTGGAATGGGAGCGGTTTGAAAACTCCGCACCAACAATATCAAGGTTCTAGCTCGATCTCCGTCAACGTCCCGTCAATGTGATCGAAGAATCCGCGTCGGCCGCGGCGTCGCAGCGATCACGAAAGGCGGTGATTACGATTGGGCTGACGCCGACCGCGTTGAGCGCCGCCTGCATCGTGTCGCGATCGGCCGCATTGCCGATGAGACGCTGCCCGAGGATGGGATCCGGCAGCGCGACGAGCGTCGCGGCGCTGTCGATGCGACTGATGACGTCCTGAAGGTCGCGGAGTGGAAAACGATAGCCGCCCACGCTGACGATCCCGGACGGCGGGCCGGTGACCACGATCGCCCCGGTGATGGAATCGATGCGGCAAGTGTAGCCGCTGTCGACCGATCCTGTGTGCCCGATCTCGAAACAGGGCAGACCGGAACGCTCGATTCCGGGCGGAAAGGAATGGCGCGGCACCATCGGTCCGCGTGCGGCGACGGTGCCGGCGTCGGTTTGCATCAGTTCGCCCACGACAACTCCGCCCGTGCTTCCGCGCGGCGCAATGATCGGACCCACAGGCAACGGGCTCGGCCGGCCGTCTGCGCCGCGGCGCGCCGGAGCAACAGCGACTTCTCCGAAGATCGGTACGTCGACAAGGTCGGTGTCCGGCTCGCGCCAGGCCGGGCTGCCGGCGAGGAGTTCCGGCGAACGCCACGCCGCGATGACGCATGCGGGGCCTTCGACGGAGAAGGCGCCCGTGTCGCCGAGGCGGAAGGCGACCGGTCCGGGCAGGATCAGCGTGCTGCATCGACCTTCGCGCCGTTGACGCGCGAGGATGCCGGCGTCGAACGGGTGATGCAGCGTGAGAGTGCCGCCGGTGAGCAGCCAAGGCAGCAGCGTCAGGCAGATGCCGGCAAAGGAGGAGGGGGCGATTGTCGATAGGATGCTCGCGTCCTGCGCCAACCGGCCTTCGAGCAGCACCGCGAGAGCGCCGGCGAGCAATTCCGCATGATTGCGCGCGACCGGCGCCACCCCGCCTTCACCGATGTCGAAAGTGATGGCGGCGACATGTGCGGCGGCGTTGTGTTGCCGCTCGCGGTCAAGCGGTAGGTCCGGGTCGAGCTTTTCTGCAGTGAACAAGTCTTCGAACGACACCACGCCGTCGGGCAGATTTTTTCCGAAACCGCACACGTAACGGATAGAAAACACGTCCGCCGCTACGCCCAAGGCGAATTGACCATGGTTGAAAGCACCGACATGGCCGCAGGTGATCAGCGCCTTGGCGCCGACGCGTGCGAGCGCCGCGACGGTATCGGCGCGGCGCCACAGAAGCGGTAGCGGCGCGACGATCATTCCAGCCCGCAAGACGGCAAGCATAGCCAGGATGCTCTCGACGATGTTCGGCAACTGGATGCCGACAACGGTGTCGGTCGGAAGCCCCATGCGCCGCAGCCGGCCCGCGATTGCCGCGACCATGCGGTCAGCTTCGGCATAGGTGAGGCGGCGTGGCTCGCCGTCGGTGAAGACCTCGCGGTTCGCGGCATCCGTGAGCGCGAGCGCGTCGGGACGCCGCCGTGCGTGGAGGCGGAATATGTCCTCGATGGTGAGGCGGCTCGGGCCGTTCGTCGACGGGGCTGCGGCAGGCGGTGGATCGCCGAGGATCATTGCAGCGCCCGCTTCGGCTGACGCCACCAGGTCTCCGGCAGGTATCCGAAAAGCGATGTCCGCGCCGGATGCGCAATCGAGGCCCAGCGCGCCACCCATTGCTCGGGAAGAAAAAACAGTGGCACGACGTAGGAGCCGGAAATCAGCAAGCGATCGAGCGCGCGCACGGCGGCGCCGAAGTCGGGTCGCTCACGCGCGCGCAACATGGCCGCGATCATGGCATCGATCGCCGCGCTGCGCACGCCCATATAGTTGCGCGAGCCCTGCTCATCGGCTGCGGCCGAACCCCAGTAAAAGCTCTGCTCGTTGCCGGGCGAGAGCGATTGCTCCCAGCGATATTCGATCATGTCGAAATCGAATGACAGCCGGCGCTGATCGTATTGTACGGCGTCGACGAGACGCACTTTTGCGTCGATGCCGGCACGCGCAAGATTGCTGGAAAAGGCGAGCGCCAGCCGCTCGTCGTCGCGGTTCGTCACCATGATCTCGAAGGAAAACGGTCGTCCGCTGCTGCGCTCGCGCAAGGTCGTTCCCTTGAGCTCGTAACCGGCGGCACCGAGCAATGCCAGCGCTTCCCCGAGGCTCCTTCGGTCACGGCCCGAGCCGTCGGTGACCGGCGGCGACCAGGTGCCGTCGAGCACATCGGCGCGCACCGCGTCGGGAAAAGGCGCGAGCAGTGCGCGCTCGCGCGCATCGGCCGGACGATGATAGGCGGACAGCTCCGAGCCGTCGAAAAAACTCGCGCTGCGCCGATAGAGATCGAAGAAGAAATTGTGATTGACCCATTCGGCATCGAACAGGAGCGAAATCGCCCGGCGCACGCGGCTGTCGGAGAAAATCGGCCGCCGCGTGTTGAAGACGAAGGCCGAACCCAACTTGGGCAAACCGTTCGCAAACGCCTCCTTGACGATGCGCCCGTCGCGCACGGCGGGGACGTCATAGCCGGTCTGCCACCGGCTCGGATCGCTTTCGCTGCGCACGTCGTAGAGGCCGGTCTTGAACGCTTCGAAATAGGCATTGGCGTCCCGGTAATAGTCGAAGCGAAGCTCCTCGAAATTCCACAAGCCGCGATTGATCGGAAGATCGCGGCCCCAGTAGTTGGGGTCGCGCTTGAGGGTGACGCTCTTGCCGGGATCGACGTCGGCGACGACATAGGGGCCGCTGCCGACCGGTTTCGCCAATGTCGTATCCTCGAAGGTCGCGACATCAATCGCATGCTTTGGCAATACCGGCATCAGTCCGAGGATGAGCGGCAATTCGCGGTCGTTGCTGCCGCCCAGATCGAAGCGCACGGTGCGGGAATCGACCGCCTCTGCTTTCGCCACCTTGGAATAATAGGTGCGGTGATTGGGGCGGCCATGATCGCGCAGGAGCTGCCAGGAGAAGATCACATCCGCGGCGGTCACCGGAGTGCCGTCGGAGAAGTGCGCTGCGGGATCGAGGGAGAAGGTGACATAGCTGCGCGCATCGTCGGTTTCGATTGAGCGCGCGAGCAGGCCATAGAGCGTGAACGGTTCGTCGTAACCGCGCGCCATCAGACTTTCGATCACGTAGCCGCGGGTCACTTGCGCAGGAAGGCCTTTGACAACGAGCGGATTGAGGCTGTCGAAGGTTCCGAGCACGCCCTGCACTAGCCGGCCGGCCTTCGGGGCATCGGGATTGGCGTACGGAAGCACCGCAAAATCGCCGGGCATGGCCGGGGCGCCGTGCATGGCGATGGCGTGCGCCGCTTCCGCCGCCGCAGGCGCTACGCAGGCGAAAATCGCGACTGCGCCGTACAGGGCGCCGCGCGCTGCCGAGGCGGCATGGGCTACGAAGGCGGCATGAGCGTTGAGCATGGCGTGGATCGGCGTGACCGCAGTCGCCGCGATTCGGGCTGGATTGCCGGCGAATGTAACAGATTACCGGCGCACGCTTTATCTCCCCGCCAAAGTGGGCTATCCGGGAGGTTCTTGCCGGATTGCGGTGTCACGCTGTTGCCGCAATCTGCGTCGAATGACCGTTGACCCAGGGGAGCCCCGCTCGGCGTGGCGCGCCGGCCAACGCGAATGCCAGGAACGCGAATGCGCAAGTCGATCAGCGTCGATTTGCAGCGGCAGCACAACAAGGGACTGCATCTCATGACCTATTGGACCGCGTCGGCCCCGCCGAGGCCGGCGAACCGGACGCTCGCTGCCATTGCCACGACACTTGCGGCTTTCGCCAAGACGGCCACGTTGTGTGTATCGGTGACGGTCGCGGTAGCTCTTGCGACCGGTTCGCACGCGTTCGCCCAGCAGCCCGAGGCTGCTCAACCCGAGGCCGCCAAGCCTAAGCCGGCCAAGAAGCCCAAACCGGCCAAGCCGGCTCCAGAAGCACAGCAGCCGGCGCCTCCCGCGGAACAGCAACAACCGGCGCAAGCCCAACCGGGTCAACCGGGCCAAGCGCAGAACGGCCAGCAGCCGGTGCAGCTCATTTTCTCGCCCTGGACCAAATTCTGCCTGAAGGGGCAGCCTGGCCAGGCGCCGGATCCCAATGCCAAAGAGGTCTGTTTCACCGGCAAGGACGCGCGGGTTGAGTCGGGCCAGCCGGTGGCCGCTGCCGTCGTTATCGAGCCGCAGGGGCAGGACAAGAAAATCTTGCGCGTCACCTTGCCGCTGGGGATGCAGCTCATTCACGGCACGCGCGTGATCGTCGATCAGAACCAGCCGATGACCGCGCCCTATGTGATCTGCTTCACCAACGGCTGCATGGCGGATTACGAGGCCACCGCCGACTTCATCGGCAAGCTGAAGAAGGGGCAGGGACTCGTCATCCAGGCGATCAATGCGACCGGACAACCGATCAGCATGGTGATGCCGCTCACCGATTTCGCCAAGGCCTATGAGGGGCCGCCGACCGATCCGAAGGTCTTCGAGGAGCAGCAGCGCAAATTGCAGGAAGAACTGCAACGCCGCGCCGATGAGGCCCGCAAGAAGCTGGAGAGCCAGCAGGGCGGGCCCCAGTCATCCGCCACGCCAACACCGCCGGCGGGCAAGACGCAGTAAGCTGATTGGCGTGAGCGGATGCCGGAGCGGAGCGCCGGGCGCCCCGCGGCTTCGCGTGCGGTTTTCTGCGCGACCTAGTCCGGAGAGTAGCCGAAGCGCGCCATCTGCTCGCCGTGATCCCTGACGATGGTTTTGATCTGGGCAGCGGTCAGAACGTCTTTCCATTGCCCGGCGCGGCCCTCGCGAAAAAACCGCTGCGCTTCCTTGGGCCGCTCGATAAAGCCCATCTGCTCTTCTTGCGATTGCAGCCGTTCGAATGATGAGCGCTCGATGGCTTCCTCGAGCTCGTTTGAACTTGCCTCTTGCAGGAGGTGCCGAGCGAGTCGTCCGAAAGTCTTGACCGGCTCCGCCAGCATGTCTTCGTAACGCATGATGTAGACGGCCGGATGCGGTTTGCGCGTCCAGCTCAGGACATTCTCGCTCCATGAACCATAGGTTTCGTACACGGCCGACGACCCCATCGCCAATTCGAGACCCCGGTGGCCCATGAGATCGATGGCGTGATTGACCGAGCTGCCCATGTGATGAGCGAAGGAGATCGCGACGTCGAGCGGATTGCGGATGATGTAGATCGCTCCCGAAGTCACCGCAAAATTTAAGGTCGTATGTCCCCGGTTTACGATCAGGGCGGCATGGGTCTTGGCGAAGATCAAGCCTTCCAATGAATCGGCAATTCGCTGCTGCACTTTGTGGCGGACGGCTGCAATCTGTGGGCGATGCTCATCAGTCGGTTCGTAACCCAAGACCTCGGCATAGAGCGGCTTGGCGATGTCCCAGACGGTGTAACGCTGCATCGCGTTGATGCTTTGCGGCCCGGTCTCACCGGATTTGATCTTGGCGAGGTTGTGCAGAAACGATCGTGTCCAGGTATTGCCGGATTTCGGATAGGACGCGAGCCAGACGATGCCCGATTTCCATTGGCGCGCGGCCGCTTCGGTTACGTCATGCTGGTGACGATTGTCCGGGGCGCGCATCGGTTGCCTTGCTCGCAAGCGGGGGCACCCTTGTTACCACAATGACGCGCTTGCCGCAGAGGTCGTTGGCCGATCCCAAGGTGGCATTTTTAATTCAGTGGATGTTGCCGAAAAGCCACAGCCGATGAGGCCGCGCGATGGTAGCGTAAGATATCTTCACATGTCGCTTGGGGCAGCACATGAAAAGATTTTTTCTCAGTACCGTTTCCATCGGCACAGTTTCCATCATGTTAGCGGGACTATCGGCGATGCCGGTGTCCAGGGCACTCGCCGCCTCGGCGCTCGGCCAAAGTCCGGACGATGCCGAATCGCTGAAAAAGGATGTCGCCAAACTGCGCGCGGAAAACGCCGCGCTTCGGCAACGCGATCGGCTGCGTCAACAGAACATGGCCTTGCGCGAGCGCAACGCGACGCGTCGGGACAGCGCGGGGAGCCATCAGCAAGCTGCCGTAACCTCGTCTCAGCCTGTGCCACAGCAATTGTCATCCGCCGCTGCGCTTGGGACCGAAACGGGCAGTCCGGCGATGCTGATGGACTATGCGGGCGACGTGCCGCCCGATCTGCTTTTCAAGGCTCCTGTGCCGGCGCGCGGTCAATTCAGCTTCTGGGTTGAAGGCGGCGCGATCTGGTCGGGCGGCGATCCGGTTTACAATTTCTACCCGACTGGCGGGTACGGTATTCCTGTTGGTAGTTCGTTGCCGGGGTTCTTTTCCTTTGTGCCACATGTCGGCTGGGACGCGGCCACAGGCTTCGACTATCGGTTCGCCAACTCGCCCTGGCACGTGAGCGGAGAAGTGCGATATGGGCAGAGCAAGATCTCCGATTCCGCTGCGGGCGCGGGTAGCCTTTCTATTGCCGGAGTCTCGATAAACTCGTCGCAGTCCGTCGTGGGCACGGACAATGAAACGCACTGGCTGGCCGATTTCACGGTTGGCCGCGATCTCGGCATCGGCCAGGATGCAATGCAGGTCAAGGGCGGAATTCGCTTCGCCCAAATTACCGCGGATAGTGGAGTGGCCAGCAATAGAAAGCTTGCTGTAAGCGGAATACCGACACCCATCCCGACCATCGGCGGCGGCACGACCACCAGCCTTTCGATAACGAGTCTCTATAACAACACATTGAACAGCAGTTTCCTGGGTGCTGGCCCGGTCATCGGCGCACAGGGCAGCGTGCCGTTTTGGGGACAATTTGCGTTCGACTATCGCGCCGACGCCGCCGTCCTGTTCGGCAGCCAGAAGGTCGTGTTTGGCAGCACGACCAGCACTACTATAAGCCCGATGGTCGCAATTATAGGGCCTGGCAGCTTCACCACGGGTCCAACCGCGCTCACCGATAAGACGGTAGCGGTCTTCAACGGCGATCTACAGGCCGGCTTTTCCTATTGGGTGAACCCGCACGTCAAAGTAACGGCGAGCTATCGGCTGGACGCTTTCTTCGGGGCGCTGAAGACGATCGATGCGGCGGGAAACGGGGTGTCGGTCAACCGCTACTACCAGGGACCGCAGTTAGCTGTGACCGCAACATTCTGAACCGATGCGAGACCGCGCTGAACTGAACTGAACGATCGCGCGCCTTAGTGCGTGGTCGCATGGCGCGGGCGATAACGGCCCTTGCCGTCATGCACGAAAACTTCCGCGACCTGCGGATGCCGCACCGGTTCGCCGCTGTTGTCCGGCAACAGATTTTGCTCGGAGACGTACGCGATGTATTCGGTCTCGTCGTTCTCGGCGAACAGATGATAGAACGGCTGGTCCTTGTGCGGCCGCACGTCCGCGGGGATCGACTCGTACCATTCCTCGGTGTTGCTGAAGATCGGGTCGATGTCGAAGACAACGCCGCGGAACGGGAACAGGCGGTGCCGCACCACTTGGCCGATCTGATACTTGGCGTTGCGAATCTTGTTCATGGTAGTGGGCATTCGGCGACCTGCTTGACGGCGAGCGCGCAGCGACGATGCAATGACATGATTGTGGCGCGCTGCTGACGAAAAGCTGAACGTTTGTTCATAGCGCGATTTAAGGTCGCGATCATAGCCCGTACCGCGCGGCCATTTCGGGATCTTTCGCGGCGACGAGGCGGGCGAGGTCGACCAGGACTTTCGCCTGCTTCCAGGTCGCATCGTCCTGCATTTTGCCGTCGATCATCACCGCGCCGGTGCCATTGGGCATGGCGGCAACGATTTTTTTGGCAAAAGCGACCTCGGCCGGATCGGGCGAAAACACGCGCTTGGCGATGGGAACCTGGTTTGGATGCAGCGTCCAGGCGCCGGCGCAGCCCATGAGGAAGCTATTGCGGAACTGCACTTCGCAGGCGGCGACGTTGGCGATATCGCCGAATGGGCCGTAAAACGGCTTGAGGCCGGCGGCCGCGCAGGCATCAACCATCTTCCCAGTCGTGTAGTGCCAGAGATCCTGCTGATAGGTGGCGCGCGGCGCATCGGCTGCGTTGCCGGGAGCAGCATCGGCCATGATCTTGTATTCAGGATGCCCGCCGCCCACGCGCGTCGTTTTCATCGCGCGCGAGGCGGCCAAGTCGGCAGGGCCGAGACTGATGCCGTGCATGCGCGGCGAAGCGGTGGCGATGGTCTCGACATTGTCCACGCCTTCGGCGGTCTCGAGGATCGCATGAATAAGGATCGGTTTTTGCAGCGCGTGCTTGGCTTCGAGCTGAGCGAGCAGCTGGTCGAGATAGTGGATGTCCCACGGGCCCTCGACCTTCGGCAGCATGATGACGTCGAGTTTCTGGCCGACGGCGGCGACGATCTCGCAAATATCGTCGAGCACCCAGGGAGAATTGAGCGCATTGATGCGCGTCCACAATCCGGTGGCGCCGAAATCGCATGCTTTCGCCATGGCGATGAAGCCAGCGCGCGCGGCTTCCTTGGCGTCGGCCGGGATGGCGTCTTCGAGATTGCCAAGCACGACGTCGACCTGATGGATGAGTTCAGGCACCCTGGCCCGCATCTTCTCGAGGTGCGGCGGCACGAAATGAATCATGCGCTCAAGCCGCACCGGAAGGTCGCGCAGCGGCGGGGGCGCGCCGATCGCCAGCGGCTTGAAAAAGTTGCGCGGGAGCTTCATGCAGCAATCCTGCCGAATCGGGCCTGCAGTGTCAGCCTAAATTTCTGACAGCTTAACGGTAAGATGAACGGCAGGACCCCGCCAAGCCGTTTTTCTCGGCGGTCCTGCCTAGGAAATAGGGAATTGCTCAAACCATCTCACCTCGCATCAGGCGAGGTTGCGAGGCGGCCGGCGCGACGCCTTCGCGCATCAGGGCGCGGCGAAGCGGCCCGATGCGGTCGACGAGGAACACTGAGAGCCCGCGCACGCCCTGCAACGGAAAGAAATCCGTGAGCAGGCTGCGGTTGAGAAGATCGATCGCGATTTTCCGGCTCGTCGCGTCGGCGCGACGCTGCGCGTCATAGTGCGCAAGGACTCCGGGCGAGCCGATATCAACATCTTGTCGCCGTGCGTCGGCAACGATCTCGGCGAGTGTCGCCGCATCGCGCAGCCCGAGATTGAGTCCCTGCGCGCCGATTGGCGGCACTACGTGTGCGGCCTCGCCGACCAGCGCAATGCGATGGCGCGCAAACGAGTGCGCTGTCTCGACCGCAAGCGGAAACACGCCACGCCCGGGCTCCACGCTCATCTTACCGAAGAGCGAATGGGCGCGGCGCTCGATCTCCACCGAAAGCTCGGCATCCGTCATCGCCGCAAGCGCCGCGGCACGCGCCGGCTCAAGTACGCAGACAAGGCTTGATCGCCGGCCGGGCAGGGGAACGAGTGTGAACGGCCCGCTTTCGGTGTGGAATTCAGTCGCCGTATCCTGATGCGGCCTGCCATGGGTGAGATTGAGCGTCAGTGCGGTCTGCGGATAGGCGCGACGATCGGTTGCGATGCCGGCTGCGGCGCGGCACAGCGAGCGCTGTCCGTCGGCCCCGATCACCAACCGCACGCGCGCCGCCGCGCCGTCCGCGAGCTTGATGGTCACGCCGGCCGGATCGCTCGTGACCGCAAGAGCCGGAGCGTCCACGCGCGAGATTTTCAACCCCGCGGTATGTTCGGTAAGCGCCGCGATGAGATGGCGGTTCTCGATGTTATGGCCGAAGGCGTCGAGGCCGATTTCCGCGGCGGTGAAGGTGACTTCCGGGGCGCGCAAAAGCCGCTGCGTATCGTCGACGATACGGATGGATACGAGCGGTGCGGCGTGCGGCAGGCACGCCTCCCATACGCCCAACGTCGCCAGCGCAGTCACCGAACCCGCTAACAGCGCGGTGGTGCGGTGATCGTCTGCCGGCCGGGGCGCGATCAGCAGAGTATCCACGCCTGCCATGGCAAGCGCGATGGCGCTGACAAGGCCGGCCGGGCCGCCGCCGATAACCGCCACCTCGGCAGTCGTCGTTTCATTCGCGCTAAACACGAAGGCCATTGCTTCCCGATCGATTGGCTGCCGCGAAAGTATGCCGAAACACTAGCAAAGACAGAGAGATTGCGCACGATGCTCTGTTCGTGTGTAGGTGAGGTTATGGAGCCAAAGCCACCCGAAGCCTACACACCCCGGCCTCGTATCGTGGCAGCTTTCGCGGTTCACGTTTTCACGGCCTGCGGGGCCGCATGCGCGCTGCTGGCGTTGATCGCGGCGGTGAACGCCCAGTGGCCGCGGATGTTTTTTTGGCTCGGACTGGCGCTGGTCATCGATGGCGTCGACGGCACCTTTGCGCGGCGGTTTCGCGTGGCCGAGCTGCTGCCGCGATGGTCGGGCGAGTTGCTCGATCTCGTGGTCGATTTCGCCACGTATGTTTTCGTCCCGGCTTACGCCATTGCCGCCGGCGGTCTGCTGCCGGCATCCCTAGCGCTCGCGCTCGGCCTCATCGTTACCGTGACAGGCGCGCTCTATTTCGCCGATCGGCGCATGAAGACGTTGGACAGCTATTTCCGCGGCTTTCCAGCGTTGTGGAACGTCGTGGCGTTCTATCTGTTTTTGCTCAAGCCCGCTCCCTGGCTCGGCGCTGTGGCGATCGCAGGACTTGCCGCGGCGACGTTCGCGCCCGTTCATTTCGTGCATCCGGTGCGCGTGCCGCGGTGGCGGGTCTTTAATCTCGCGGCTTTGGTGTTGTGGGCGCTGTTCGCGGTGCTGGCGCTTGCGCAAGACCTCGATCCGCCCGCTTGGGTCGCGGCGGCTCTTGCGGCGATCGCCATCTATTTCGTGATCGTCGGCCTGTTGCGCCGGCAGACCTAGAGGCATCCGCATGCTCGCCCTCGTCACGGATCCGAATGCCTGGGCCGCGCTTTTGACGCTCACCGCGCTCGAGATCGTGCTCGGCATCGACAACGTCGTCTTTGTCTCGCTCCTGGCCGCGAATCTCGACCCGGTCTCGAGCCGGCGGGCACGGCAGATCGGGCTTCTGCTCGCGCTCGCTTTCCGCATCGCGCTGCTGTTCGCGCTGACCAGCCTCGGGCGGCTGCGCTCTCCTCTCGTCACCATATTCAGCAACGAGATTTCCTGGCGCGATATCATCCTGATCGGCGGCGGCCTCTTCCTCATCGCCAAGGCGACGTCCGAGATTCATGGCGAGATCGACGCCGGCGAGCGTGAGAAAGACCCCTTAGGCCGGCTTCGTTCCGGCACCGTCCTGGTCATCCTGCAAATTGCCGTCGTCGATCTGGTATTCTCGATCGACTCGATCGTGACCGCCATCGGGATGGCGCAGCAGATCGAGGTAATGATTGCCGCAGTGATCATCGCTGTGGCGGTCATGTATGCGGCGTCTGCGCCCGTCGCCGGCTTTATCGTGCGCCATCCGACCACAAAGATGCTGGCGCTGGCATTCCTGATCCTGATCGGCGTCGCACTTATCGCCGACGGGTTCGACGTCCACATTCCGCGCGGGTACGTCTACTTCGCCATGGCGTTCGCCGGCGCCGTCGAGACATTCAACATTCTGGCGCGGCAGCGGCGCGCGCGGCGCCGGGAGCGTAGATGACTGCAACCGCTCCCCTTGCACCGCCTCGATGACTACCTATGATCGCGCGCCCGTGTAAGGGCCGGACAGGAGAGCAAAATGGTTGCTGCGGTACGCGTCCATAAGGTGGGCGGCCCCGAGGTTTTGACCTACGAAGACATTACGGTTCCCGCTGCCGGGCCGGGGCAGATCCGGGTGAAGCAGCATGCCATCGGCGTGAATTTCGTCGACGCGTATTTCCGCTCGGGCCTGTATCCCGCCCCGGGCGGCCTGCCGTTCGTCGCCGGCAATGAAGCCGCGGGCGAGGTGGTGGAGGTCGGCTCAGGCGTCGGCGAATTCAAGCGCGGCGACCGCGTCGCTTATGTCAATGGACCCGGCTGCTATACGGAAGAACGCGTCGTACCGGCGGATCGCGCGGTGAAGCTGCCCGACAAGATCAGCTACCAGCAGGCCGCCGCTATGATGCTCAAGGGCATGACGGTGGAATATCTCGTGCGCCGCACCTTCAAGGTGGAAAAGGGAATGAATGTGCTGATGCACGCAGCCGCCGGCGGCGTCGGCCTCATCCTCTGCCAATGGGCAAACCATCTTGGCGCCAACGTCATCGGCACGGTCGGATCGAAGGAGAAAGCCGAGATCGCGCGCGCCAACGGCTGTCATCATACGATCCTCTACCGCGACGAGGATTTCGTTGCGCGCGTGAAGGAGATCACTGGGGGCAAGCTTTGCGCCGTGGTCTATGACGGCATCGGCAAGACGACTTTTCCCGCCTCTCTCGACTGCATCCGTCCGCTCGGCATGTTCGTAAGCTTCGGCAGCGCGTCCGGCCCGATCCAGGCTTTCGATATCAACCTCCTCCAGTTCAAGGGCTCGTTGTTTGCAACGCGCCCGACGCTCAACACTTACGCCGCCAAGCGCGAGGATTTGCTCTCCATCGCCAATGCGCTGTTCGATGTCGTCGGCAGCGGCGCAGTAAAGATACCGATCAATCAGACATATGCGCTGCGGGATGCCGCCAAGGCGCACCGCGATCTCGAAAACCGCAACACGACCGGTTCCACAATCCTAGTCCCGTAAGGACTGGCGACGTTCGATGAGGATTTGGGGCTATTGGGCGACGCTCGGCTGGGCGTTCCTCGCCTTCGTCGCGGGCCAGTTCGGCGCGCTCGCGGTCCTGTTGTGGTGGCGCCTGAGCGATCTGAGTTCGCTTCTCTCCACTCCGTTCGATGGCGCGACGGTCACGCTTTTCATCGTGATCTCCAATCCGCTTACGATTGCCGTGATTGCACTCGCCGTGCGGCTCGCACCGGCCCGGCAGACGGAGTATCTGGCGCTTGCGCTGCCGCCGGGGCGTTATCTCGGCATAGCGCTGATCTGGCTTGTCGGCTTGATCGCGGTTGGCGACGCGCTCCTCTATCTTAGTGGATATCCGGTCGTCACGCCGTTCCAGGTGCAGTCCTACACCACAGCGGCCGCCGAAGGATGGCTTCCAGCGCTTTGGCTCGGCGCCGTGATCGTCGCGCCGGCGGGCGAGGAAATCATGTTCCGCGGATTTCTATTCCGCGGCTGGGCCCGATCGGAACGCGCGGCGGGGCCGGCGATCCTGGCGATCTCGGTATTGTGGGCGGCGCTGCACGTTCAATACGACTGGACCGGCATTCTGCAGATTTTCGTGATCGGTTTGTTCCTCGGCTGGATGCGCTGGCGGAGCGGATCCACGCTGCTGACCTTCCTGCTGCACGCGTTGTTCAACCTCGAAGGCACAATAGAAACAGTGCTGCAGATCCGATTTTTCCCGTAACGCGCGATTATCTCGGGGGCTGCCGCGGCAGGCCGATTACCGGGTCGGTGAAACGTGCAATGGATGCGACCACATCGCCGAGCGGCACGTTGCTGCCGGGTGTTTCGCTGACGATGGTCGTAAGCACGTTCATATCGCGCCGAAACAGCGAATCGAGCGCTGTGAGCGTATGACTGATGGTCCCCCGGTAGGTGCCGGTGACCAGAATGAGCGGTAAACGCAGCGCCATCATCACGTCGAGGATGGTGCGGTGCTGGTCGAGCGGCACCATGATGCCGCCGACGCCTTCGATCAGGAGGACGTCGCGGCGCCGCTCGATCGCGGCTTTGCAATAAGCCACGACCTCATCGACGTTGATGCTGCGGCCTTCCAACCGCGCCGCAACATCAGGCGAATAGGCTGCGCGAAAGCGCCAGGGGGAAATGCGCTCGATCGATTCAGGCGAGAAAGGCAGGCCGAGCGCGGCGATGAGTGTGCCGGGGTCGCTTGCCGCGGCCTGCGCCGGATCATACCCGCTGACGATCGGCTTTATGGCTTCGACGGCATGGCCCAATTGACGCAAGTGCCGGATGAGTGAGGCGACGACGAAGGTTTTTCCCACGTCGACCCCGGTCGCGGTGATGAAGATCGCGGTCACGATTCAGCGCCTCGCGGGCATGAAAGCGCCGAATGTCGGCCAATACCAGCGAAAACAGACGGTCGGTTGCGCGCCGGCCCTGCGCTGGAGCGGGGCCGGGTTAGTAGCCTACCGCGGTACCGTGGAGGTCATAGGCGTCGGCGCGCTCGATTTTCACGGTCGCGATCTCGCCAACCCGGAGCGGCCGGCGGCTTTGGACGAATACGCTGCCGTCGATCTGGGGCGCGTCCCCCTTGCTGCGGCCCTTGGCGGTTCCCGGACCTGGTCCGGGGGTCACCTCATCGATGATCACGCGCTCGCGGGACCCAACCTTGCGCCTGAGCCGTTTGGCCGAAATTTCCTGCTGCAACTGCATCAAGCGATTCCAGCGCTCTTCTTTGACCGCATCGGGTACCGGAGTGCCGAGATCGTTCGCCGCCGCGCCGGCTACCGGCTCGTAGCGGAAGCAGCCGACCCGATCGAGCTCAGCTTCGCCGAGCCAGTCGAGCAGCAACGAAAAGTCGGCTTCGGTTTCGCCGGGAAAGCCAACGATAAAGCTCGAGCGGATGGTGAGGCTGGGGCAAGCCGCACGCCATTGCCCGATGCGCGAAAGCGTTTCTTCCTGCGCCGCCGGCCGGCGCATGCGCTTGAGGACGGCAGGGCTGGCGTGCTGGAAAGGAATGTCGAGATAGGGGAGCACCTGGCCATCCGCCATGAGCGAAATGACTTCATCGACATGTGGATAGGGATAAACGTAGTGCAATCGGACCCAGACGCCTAATTCGCCGAGTTCACGCGCCAAATCGATGAATTTTGCCCGCACTTCGCGGTCTTTCCATTCGCTCGCCGCGTATTTCAGGTCGAGGCCGTAGGCCGAAGTGTCCTGTGAAATGACCAACAGCTCTTTGACGCCGGCCGCGACCAACCGCTCTGCCTCGCGCAGAACGTCGGCCGCCGGCCGGGACACCAAATCGCCGCGCAGTCTCGGGATGATGCAGAAGGTGCAGCGATTGTTACAACCCTCTGAAATCTTGAGATAAGCGTAATGTCGCGGGGTCAGCTTGATGCCCTGCGGCGGGATCAGATCGGCATAGGGATCGTGCTGGGGCGGAGCGGCGCGATGGACCGCCTCGATCACGCTTTCATATTGCTGCGGGCCGGTCACCGCCAGCACGTTCGGATGTGCGGCCGTGATCTTTTCCGGTTCTGCGCCCATACAGCCGGTGACGATGACTTTGCCGTTTTCCGCGAGCGCCGTGCCGATGGCGGCAAGCAATTCCGCCTGCGCGCTATCGAGAAAGCCGCAGGTATTGACGATGGCGAGGTCGGCGTCGGTGTGGTCGCGGGCGAGTTCGTAACCCTCCGCACGCAGCCGCGTGATGATGCGTTCGGAATCGACCAGCGCTTTCGGACAGCCGAGCGAAACGAAGGAGATGCGGGGAGGGTGGTTCACAGATTCCTATAGGATTATTGCTCATTCCGGGAGTTGGCCACGACATGGGGCCTGCGGCCGCCCAGGTCAACCGGGCGATTTTCGCGACAGACTTTGCGAGTACGGATCCAACCCCCGTTCAATTCCTTTGCAAAATGTCCCACAAAGCTGTCGGCCTGCACGACAAAAGGTGCGAGGCAGTACGTCCCCTTCCGGCACTTCGGAATAAAGACGCGGACACGGCGAAGTGAAACTCCCCGACCCGCCACTACTTCTCGTGACAGATCGCCGGCAGGCCCGGCGTCCCCTGGGCGACATCGTCGCGGCCGCGCTCCATGCCGGTTGCCGCTGGGTGAGCCTGCGCGAAAAAGACTTGCCGCCGGACGAGCAGATTTTGCTGGCGCGCTCGCTCTTGTCGATTGCGCGTGCGAAGGACGCAAAGTTGATGCTGCACGGCGAGGCCTCGCTCGCCAGGGACGCGGGCGCCGATGGCGTGCATCTGTCTTCGGGCAGCGACCCCAGAGCCGCCCGCGCGCTGGTCGGTGCCGGCAAGATTCTGGGCGTCTCCATCCACACGGTGACCGAAGCGGAGGCGATCAATCCCGAGTGCGTCGACTATGCGCTGGCGGGTCCGGCCTTCGAAACCGCGAGCAAGCCTGGCTACGGCCCGGAGATCGGCCGCATAGGTTTCCGCGAAATCGCGCACGCCTCACGGGTGCCGGTGCTGGCGATTGGCGGCATCAATGCGGCGCGGCTCGGCGAACTCATCGCCGCGGGCGCCGCTGGCGTCGCGGTGATGGGTGGTGTCATGCGCGCGGCCGATCCGGCACAAGAGGTCCGTTCGCTGATCGCGGCCCTGCGAGGTTCCTTGGCTATCCGCGCCCGCGATATGTGCTGACGCCCTGATCGGGCGCCCACACGCCGGCGGGAAGCCTTCCGGCCTGCCAAAAAACATCGATCGGCATGCCGCCGCGCGGATGGAAGTAGCCGCCGATGCGCAGCCATTTCGGTCTTAGCAGCGCGAAGAGTTTCTTCCCGATCGTCACGGTGCATTCCTCATGGAACGCGCCCTGATTGCGGAAGCTGTTGAGATAAAGCTTCAGCGATTTCGATTCCACGAGCCAGCCCTTCGGTACGTAGTCGATCACCAGCGTGGCGAAATCGGGCTGCCCGGTGACCGGACACATCACGGTGAATTCCGGAAAGGTGAAGCGGGCGACGTAGTTCGTGTCCGGATGCGGATTACTCACCCGGTCGAACACGGCCTCCACTGGCGAGGCGGGGATCGGCGTGGGGCGTCCGAGTTGAAGGCGCTTCTTCGGCATGAATCTGAACGTCGATCGATAAGGGGCTTCGCTCACAACCGTATTAATGCATGCCCCGCTCGGCCGGACATGACAAGCGCCTTGCCGATCCTGTAGAAGCCCCCGGCAGAAGCTAGCCGGGAGCAGGCATGACCGCGATCATCGATATCATCGGACGTGAAATCCTCGACAGCCGCGGCAATCCGACCGTCGAGGTCGATGTCATACTGGCCGACGGCTCGCGTGGCCGCGCTGGCGTGCCCTCGGGCGCGTCAACCGGAACGCACGAGGCGGTCGAGCTGCGCGACGGCGGCTCGCGCTATCTCGGCAAGGGCGTGCGCAACGCCGTCGAAGCCGTCAATGGCGAAATTTTCGACGCGCTGAGCGGCATGGATGCCGAGGCTCAGGTCAAGATCGATGAGACCATGATCGCGCTCGATGGCACGCCCAACAAGGGCCGGCTCGGCGCCAACGCCATCCTCGGCGTATCGCTTGCCGCCGCCAAGGCGGCGGCGGCCGCGAACAAGCTGCCGCTCTACCGCTATGTCGGCGGCACCGCCGCACGGCTCCTGCCGGTGCCGATGATGAACATCGTCAATGGCGGCGTGCATGCCGACAATCCGATCGATTTTCAGGAATTCATGATCGTCCCGCTTGGGGCGGCGTCCTTCGCCGAAGCGTTGCGCGCGGGCTCGGAGATTTTTCACACGCTGCGCGCGGCGCTCAAAGCCGCCGGTCACAACACCAATGTCGGCGACGAAGGCGGCTTTGCTCCCAATCTGCCCTCGGCGGAGGCCGCGCTCGATCAGATCGTGGCGGCGATCGAGAAGGCCGGATACCGGATCGGCGATGACGTCATGCTGGCGCTTGATCCGGCCGCGAGCGAATTCTTCAGCGACGGCGCCTATCGCTACAAGGGGGAAGGCAAGACACGGTCGGTCGAGCAGCAGGCCGAGTACCTTGCCGCGCTGGTGAAGCGCTACCCGATCGTGTCGATCGAAGACGGCATGGCCGAGGACGACTTCGCCGGCTGGAAAATGCTGACGCAAAAGATCGGCGCGCGCTGCCAGCTCGTCGGCGACGATATTTTTGTGACGAATGTCGTGCGGCTTGCCGAGGGAATCAAAAATGGCTTCGGCAATTCGATCCTGATCAAGGTGAACCAGATCGGCACGCTCACGGAGACGCTGGCTGCGGTGGAGATGGCGCATAAGGCAGGCTACACCGCCGTGATGTCGCATCGCTCCGGCGAGACCGAGGATGCGACGATCGCCGATCTCGCGGTCGCCACCAATTGCGGGCAGATCAAGACCGGTTCGCTAGCGCGCTCGGATCGAGTCGCCAAGTACAACCAGCTTCTGCGCATCGAGGAGGAACTCGGCGCCGAAGCGCGCTACGCCGGACGTGCGGCGTTCAAGGCCTTGCCATAGCGGGTGACGCCGGCGTGCTCGAGCTGAGCAACCGCCTGCCGTAACCGCCCTCGCGAGTCCATTAATCGAGCCTTAAGCGGCGCGCTCGCATGGTGGCCGGATGGTCACTCGCAAGCGATTGCGTTCGATCCTCACCGCGCTCGGCCTCTACGTCCTGGCGGCCCTGCTCATCGGCTATTTCGGCGTGAATGCCTTCAGCGGCAATCACGGACTGAACGCGAAGCAAGACATCGACCAGCAGATCGCGTCGCTCTCGACCGAGCTCGCACGGCTGCAGGTCGAGCGCGGGCAGTGGGAACGCCGGATCGCGCTTCTCAAGGCAAGGGGGCTTGATCCCGACATGCTCGACGAACGGGCCCGCGCGCTTCTTGACTACGCGCATCCGAACGATTTGACCTTGATGCTCGACACGCCACGGCATGCGCCGGACGGTCGCCCTTGAACTGACGGCCATTCTTCCCAAAATATTTTTAGTGCCAACGGTTTGGCCGCCGGAACCGATCGTTGCGCGCCGACTTCCGCCATAAGCCGATTTCGGCTATGGGATGGAACCCGCGATGTATCGAGGACGCTAATGGCCGTCGCCAAACCGAAAGAAGCCGATCATATCGCAGACGAACGCCTCCCGGCCGTTGAGGCGGTGGCTCAATCCGGTCCGGGCGCGCAATTTAACAAGGAAGAGGAGTTTCAGGCGCTGCGGCAGATGCTCCTGATCCGGCGTTTTGAGGAAAAGGCTGGGCAGATGTACGGCATGGGGCTGATCGGCGGTTTCTGCCATCTCTATATCGGCCAGGAAGCGGTCGTCGTCGGCATGCAGATGGCGAAACGCGACGGCGATCAGATGATTACGGGCTATCGCGATCACGGCCATATGCTGGCTTGCGGGATGGATCCGAAAGGCGTGATGGCCGAGCTTACCGGCCGGCGCAACGGCTATTCCAAGGGCAAGGGCGGCTCGATGCACATGTTCTCCCGCGAGAAGAATTTTTACGGGGGACACGGCATCGTCGGCGCACCGGTGCCGATCGGAACGGGGCTCGCCTTCGCCAACAAGTATCGCGACAGCGATGCCGTATGCCTGACCTTTTTCGGCGACGGCGCGGCGAACCAGGGCCAAGTCTACGAGAGCTTCAACATGGCCGAGCTGTGGAAGCTCCCGGTAATCTACATCATCGAGAACAACCGCTACGCCATGGGCACCGCTGTGACGCGCTCATCGGCGCAGACCGATTTCTCCAAGCGCGGCGTGTCCTTCAATATTCCGGGTGTGCAGGTCGATGGTATGGACGTGCGCGCGGTGAGAGCGGCCGGCGAGGAGGCGATCGCCTGGTGCCGCTCCGGCAAGGGGCCGACCATTGTCGAAATGATGACCTATCGCTATCGCGGGCACTCGATGTCCGATCCGGCAAAATACCGCACTAAGGAAGAGGTCGACAAAGTGCGCACCGAACACGATCCGATCGAGCAGGTGCGCGCGCGGCTTCTCGCCAAGAAATGGGCGAGCGAAGACGAGCTGAAGAAAATCGATGCTTCGGTGCGCGCCGTCATCAACGAAGCATCCGAATTCGCGACCAACGATGCCGAGCCCGATCCCGCCGAACTTTATACGGACGTGTATCGGTGACAGTGATCATGCTTGCGTACCGACGCCCGCTATCTTCCCCGGCGCGACGATCGACGAGTTAGCCCGCCATGCCGACCCAAGTCCTCATGCCTGCGCTCTCTCCCACCATGGAGAAGGGCAATCTCGCCAAGTGGCTCAAGAAGGAAGGTGACGCCGTCAAGTCCGGCGACGTCATCGCCGAAATCGAGACCGACAAAGCCACGATGGAAGTGGAAGCGGTCGACGAGGGGACGCTGGGAAAGATTCTGGTGCCGGAAGGCACAAATGACGTCGCCGTCAACACACCTATCGCCATGATCCTCGCCGAGGGCGAGGACCAGGCCGCGCTCAAGGACGGCAAGCCTGCGCCGGCAACCACCGGCGCGACGCAACCCGCGGGCCAGCAAAAGGGGGCGGAGTCCGCACCGCCGGCGAAAAAGGACGAGGGGGTGAAAAAGGCCGAGACGCCCGCTCCGGCCAGAACAGGCACGGTCAAGCCGCCGTCCGCCCGGGTGTTGCCCGATCCCGAGGTGCCGGAAGGCACCGAGATGGTCACGATGACCATGCGCGAGGCGTTGCGCGATGCCATGGCCGAGGAAATGCGCCGCGATGCCGACGTGTTCGTGATCGGCGAGGAAGTCGCCGAATATCAGGGCGCCTACAAGGTGACGCAGGGCCTGCTGCAGGAGTTCGGAGCGCGGCGCGTCATCGACACGCCGATCACCGAGCACGCTTTCGCTGGTCTCGGCGTTGGCGCCGCGCTCGCAGGACTAAAGCCGATCGTCGAGTTCATGACTTTCAATTTCGCCATGCAGGCGATGGACCACATCATCAATTCGGCGGCGAAGACGCGCTATATGTCCGGTGGCCAAGTTGATGTAGCGATGGTGTTTCGCGGACCGAACGGAGCCGCCGCCCGCGTCGGCGCCCAGCACAGCCAGGACTTTACGTCGTGGTATTCGCACGTCCCCGGCCTCAAAGTGATCGCTCCATCGACCGCGGCCGATGCCAAGGGTTTGCTCAAGGCCGCGATCCGCGATCCCAATCCTGTCATCTTCCTGGAAAACGAAATCCTCTACGGCGCTTCTTCACCGGTGCCGAAACTCGACGACTACGTGCTGCCGATCGGCCGCGCGCGCGTCGTGCGCGCCGGCAACGATGTGACACTGGTCGCCTGGTCGATCGGCATGACCTACGCGCTCAAGGCGGCGGACGAATTGCAGAAAGAAAATATCAGCGCCGAAGTTATCGATCTGCGCACGCTCAAACCCATGGATGCCGAGAGCATTATCGAGTCAGTGAAAAAGACCGGACGGCTCGTCACCATCGAGGAAGGCTGGAAGCAATCCGGCGTTGGCGCCGAGATTGCCGCGCGGATGATGGAGGAGGCGTTCGATTATCTCGACGCGCCGGTCGTGCGCGTCACCGGCAAGAACGTGCCCATGCCCTATGCCGCGAATTTGGAAAAGCTCGCGTTGCCGTCGGTCGCCGAAGTCGTCGAGGCGGCGAAGGCCGTCTGCTATCGCTGACAATTCTATTGGTGAAAGTGCTGAGACATGCCCATCAACATCCTCATGCCGGCGCTGTCGCCCACGATGGAGAAGGGCAACCTCGCCAAATGGTTCAAGAAGGAAGGCGAAGCGGTCAAGACCGGCGATGTGATCGCCGAGATCGAGACCGACAAAGCGACGATGGAATACGAAGCCGTCGATGACGGCGTGATGGCCAAGATCGTGGTCCCGGAGGGCACCCAGGATGTCGCGGTCAATCAGCTCATCGCGGTGCTGGCGCAAGAGGGCGAAGATCCGAAAGCCGCGGCCGCGGCGGCCGGGAAGGGCGCTGCGCCCGTCGCCCGAGCCCCCTCACCCCCACCCTTTCCCCCAAGGGGCGAGGGGGCTGCCCAGCAAGCCGCCGCGCCGGCGCCTGCTGGAAAAGAGGCGAAATTACCTGGCGAGCCGCAAGCACCGCGCGTTCCCTCTCCCCGGCGGGGAGAGGGTGGGGGTGAGGGGGCCAGGACCAATGGTCACGGCGCGAACCGCTTGTTCTCGTCTCCGCTCGCGCGCCGTCTCGCCAAAGAGGCCAGCATCGATATCAGCCGTATCACTGGCTCCGGCCCGCACGGCCGTATAGTCGCCCGAGACGTGGCGGCTGCGAAGGAAGGCAAGGGCCTGCGCGCGCCGAGTGCGGCGCCTGCGGCTGCGGGTCCTCCCGCAATCGCCCCGTCAATGTCGGATCAGCAAATCCGCGCGCTGTACGAGGAGGGCAGCTACGAGCTCGTGCCCCACGACGGCATGCGCCGCACCATCGCGCAGCGGCTCACCGCCTCGGTGCAGACCATTCCGCATATTTATCTGACCATCGACTGCGACATCGGCAAGCTTCTCGCCGCGCGCGAGGAAATCAACGCCTCGGCGCCGAAGGACAAGGACGGCAAGCCCGCCTACAAGCTTTCGGTCAACGACTTCGTCATCAAGGCTTGGGCGCTGGCGCTGCAACGCGTGCCGGACGCCAATGTGAGCTGGACCGAAGCCGGCATACTCAAGCATAAGCATTCCGACATCGGCGTCGCGGTGGCGCTGCCCGCGGGCCTGATCACGCCGATCATCCGCAACGCGGAAACGAAATCGCTGTCGGTAATCTCCAACGAGATGAAGGACCTCGCCGCACGCGCCCGCGCGCGCAAGCTCAAGCTCCAGGAATATCAGGGCGGCACGTCGTCGGTTTCCAACCTCGGCATGTTCGGCATCAAGGACTTCACCGCCGTGATCAATCCGCCGCAATCGACCATCCTCGCGGTCGGCACCGGCGAGGAGCGCGCGGTCGTAAGGAACGGCAAGATCGAAGCGGCGCAGATCATGAGCGTGACCATGTCGTGCGATCATCGCTCCGTCGATGGCGCGCTCGGCGCGCAGCTGATCGGCGCGTTCAAGGCGCTGATCGAGAATCCCGTGATGATGCTGGTGTAAAATGCCTCCGGTTCTATCGACCTGCGGCGAGGCAAATCGCCGGCCTACAAGAAAGCGATCTGCGACGGAGTTTATCGCGCGTTGCGCGAGACATTCACGGTACCGGAGGAAGATCGCTTATGTGTTTGAAGGTTGAGCCCACAGCACAACGGCTACGGAATGGCTGATACGAATTTCGACATCATCATTATCGGCTCCGGACCTGGCGGCTATATCGCCGCCATCCGCGCCGCGCAGCTTGGCTTCAAAACCGCAATCGTCGAGCGCGACTATTTGGGCGGCATCTGCCTGAACTGGGGCTGCATTCCGACGAAAGCGCTGCTGCGTTCGGCGGAGATTTTTCATTATCTGCAGCACGCCAAGGATTATGGCCTTTCGGCCGGCGAGGTCAGCTACGATCCGGCCGCCGTGGTGAAGCGCTCACGCGCCGTCTCCAAGCGCCTTAATGACGGAGTCGGCTTTCTCATGAAGAAAAACAAAATCGCCGTGATATGGGGCGAGGCGGCGATCGACGCGCCAGGCAAAATCACGGTGAAAGCCGGCAAGAGCGAAGCGCCGAAGGGCGCGCTCGGACCCGGCTCGTATCAGGCCAAGCATATCATCATAGCGACCGGCGCGCGGCCGCGCGTTCTGCCCGGTATAGAGCCGGACAAAAAGCTTATCTGGACCTATTTCGACGCGATGGCGCCGGATCGCATTCCGAAATCGCTGCTTGTCATTGGATCGGGCGCCATCGGCATCGAATTCGCCTCGTTCTATCGTACGCTCGGCGCCGAGCTGACAGTCGTCGAGGTGCTGCCGCAAATCCTGCCGGTGGAGGACGCCGAGATCGCCGCTTTCGCACGCAAGAGCTTCGAGAGGCAGGGCATCAAGATTTTCACCGGCGCCAAGGTCACGAAGCTCGACAAAATAGCTGACGGCGTCACCGCCACCATCGACGACGGCAAGGGTGGCACACAGACGCTCTCCGTCGAGCGCGTCATCTCCGCCGTCGGCGTTGTCGGCAATATCGAGAATCTCGGCCTGGAAAAACTCGGCGTGAAGACCGACCGCGGCGCCATCGTCATCGACGGTGCTTGCGAAACCAGTGTGCCGGGTATCTACGCCATCGGCGACGTCGCCGGGCCGCCGCTGCTCGCGCACAAGGCCGAGCACGAAGGCGTCATCTGCGTCGAGGCCATCAAAGGCCTTCATCCGCACCCGATGGACCGGCGTCTCATTCCCGGCTGCACCTATTGCTCGCCGCAGATCGCTTCAGTGGGGCTGACCGAGCAGGCGGCCAAGGACAAAAAACTCGACATCCGTGTCGGCCGCTTCCCCTTCGTCGGCAACGGCAAGGCAATCGCGCTGGGCGAGGATCAGGGTCTGGTGAAGGTGATCTTCGACAAGAAGACCGGCCAACTTCTCGGCGCGCATATGGTCGGCGCGGAAGTGACCGAGCTCATCCAGGGCTACGTGATTGCGATGAATCTCGAGACCACGGAAGAAGAGCTCATGCATACCGTATTCCCGCATCCCACGTTGTCGGAGATGATGAAGGAAGCGGTGCTCGATGCCTATGGCCGCGTTCTCAATATTTGATCGGCCGTCAGCCCACCAACCCCGCCATCGGCTTTATGCCCGCGCTACCCGGAAAAACGTTGTCAGCGAGCACACGCTCGTCGGTGCGCAGGTGATCCTTCAGCACGCCCTTGAGCACGGCGCGCAGATCAGTTGTGGGCTTCAGATCGCGGTTCTCGTAGAGATCGACGCTTTTCAGTCCCGGCCAGTCCGCGATCACGCGGCCGCCTTTGAGGGCGCCGCCGACAAGTAGCGCGACGGTTGCTGTGCCATGGTCGGTGCCTTCCGTTCCGTTGATGCGCGCGGTGCGACCAAACTCCGTGACGAGCACGACTACGGTCTCGCGCCACGCCGGGCCCATATTGGTCTCGACCGCGGACAATGCCGCATCGAGCGAGCCGAGCAACTGCGACAAGCGGCCGGTGGCGATTCCTTCGTTGTAATGCGTATCCCAGCCATCGAGTGCAAGTGCGCCGACCCGCGGCCCGCCGGGTTGCGCCAAGAATTTCGCGGCCGTGCCGGCGGCTTCAGCAAAATAGGCGCGCATTTGCGCCGGGCCAGGGCTGCCGGGCTTCTGCGCCATCTCGCCCGAACGCTCGATGGCCGTCAGCTTGGCGCTCTCTTCGAGCACATTCGCGAGCTTTGGGTCGGAGTGACGATAGAGATCGAGCAGGCGCTGCACCGTGTCGGCGCTGGCCGCCGGCACGCGCTGTGGCGACCATGACAGCACGGGCGCCGGGCCGCGCACGACAAGCGGGGTGACCGGACCGACGGCAAAGGCCTTGCTGCCGTGGGGGTCGACACTGCCGCCAGAAGCAAGATCGGCGAGCGCCCGATTGAGCCAGCCGCTGTCGCTCACCATGGGCTTGGGAAGTCCGCTTTCGAGCAAATCCTGTCCGTCGAAATGCGAACGTTCGCGGTACGGAGTCGCGCAAGCGTGAACGACGATAGCTGCGTTGGCTTTGAACAGGCGATGCAGATTTGGCATCGCCGGATTAAGCGCAAAAAAGTCATTGAGCTTGAGCGCCGGCGTCTTGCCATCCAAGGTCATTGCGCTGTCGCCACGCAACGCGATCCAGTCCGGATCGCCCACCGGCGCAACCATGGCGAGGCCGTCGAGCGCGCCGCGCAAGATGATCGTGAGCAAGCGCGGGTCGCGGCCTTCCGCGTGAGCAAGTTTCGGCAAATGCGCCCACGCGAACAGTGTGCCGGACGCGAGCAGTACGTCTCGACGCGACGGTGCATGAAACAGCCGCATGGTTATCTCCGCAGAAATTCCGGGGTCATCACGAGGAGCGCCAAAGCCTGGTTACGACTTTCGGCGCGCGCGATCGTTTCGCGCGTCTCACGCGAGGCGAGAGGCCCGAGAGCGCTATCCGAGCAGTGCGCGCGGATCCGCACTATTCGCCGGGAACTGTCCGGTGAAACCGTTGGCGACGTCGAGCCGGTGCGCGACGCCGTCGATCCACGCCGCCGCCATGTCGGGGTACCCGTTGGGCGCCGGTGGCCGCCACAGTGCTTCACCGAGCGCAGCTTGAGCACTCATGATGCGACCCGTCGGAAACGCGGAAGGTGCGCCAAAGAGGCGCAGCATGCCAACGATCCATTCCGAGGGCGGCTTGAGTTGGTGCGTTGCGGCGTCCACGACTCGTCCGCAATGACCAGCGTCTTGGCGACCTCCCGGAGATTGCCGTCAGTGTCCTTGAAAGTCTTTGCGAGCTTGGCGACGAGCGGTGGTGGCGGCTCATCGGCGACAAAGTGGCGCGCGAGCTTTTGCGCAATGTGCCGCGCGGTGGCCTGATGCCGCGCAAGATCGGCCAGCACGGCGCGGCCCTGCTCGGCGCCGCGGTCGGAGTAGCGCTTGCCCAGCACGATCTGCTCGCCGGGCTCATGCAGGCGCTTGTTGAAGACAAATTCGCCGCCGTGCTCGGGCTCGCCGGGTTCGATCCAGGTCCAGCCAGTGAGCACGCTGGCGAAGCTTGTAACATCCTTTTGCGAATAACCGCTGCGGGCACCGAGCGTGTGTAATTCAAGAATTTCCCGGGCGAGGTTCTCGTTCAGTCCCTTGTCGCGATTGATGCCGGTAATCGAATCCGCGCCCATTGATTGGACGTTGTCGAGGTAGAACAACATCGCCGGGTGGCTTTCTACCGCCGCCAGCATGTCACCGAAGCGGCCAAGCACATGGGGTCGGATCGCCTCGCGCTCGTAGGCGCCCACCATTGCGATGTCCTTGTCAGCCGAAACGCAGAAATGGTTCGACCAGAACCAGACCAGCCGCTCAACGAAGCCAATGTCGGCGCCGACGGCGGTCTCGTAGCGTGCGGTCGCCTCATTCTGGAAAATCTGCTGCGGTAGTGGCGGCGTATTCGCGGCCGGCTTCTCACTGGACGGCGGCTTGGCACAATCGAAGTTGTCAGGAGAGGCGTTGGCCTCGGCCTCTTTCTTGACGCGCAGCGCGAGCTTCTTTTTGGCTTGCTCTTCGGCGCGAACATCGGACACGGCGCGCGCCGCTTCCCCGCTCGATGGCAGGTTTGCGGCGACCTGCCCCGCGCCGGGCCGGTCCGGGTCCGCAAGCAATGCGCCGCGAGGGTCTCCAGCGACCGCGGCAATCGAATCGCGAGTTGGACCGAAGCCGAATCTGTGCAGAGCCAGCGCCGCCGCTTCTTTTCCATGAGCGGTCACGAAAGTATCCTCCGGCGATGGAGCCATCGCGCGGATCACTGGATCAATTTATTGTGGCGAAACTTACGTTTGAAAAACGCCGGAACTGTGCTGGGTTTCTAACAAATTGTTCATGACGGCCGGCGTCGCACGATCAAGCAACAGCGTGTCTTAGAACTGCTCCCTCGCCCGTTGACGCCCGACGGCGGGCCGGATCGGCGGCTCCAGCTTCCGTCTCTGACGCCTTGCGGTGCGGCACACTGACCCGTAAGTAACGCTTGAGGCAAGCACCCCCTCGGAGCCTTCATGGCCGTTGTTATCGATACCGTGCTGGGCAATGCCAGCCATCCCCGCCATCCGGAAAAGCAGCATCGGCCGGATCAGCCCATCCTGCGCAAGCCGGACTGGATCAGGGTCAAAGCGCCGGTTTCGCCTGGCTATCTCGACACCAGAGAGATCGTCCGCGCAAACGGCTTGCACACGGTGTGCGAGGAGGCCGGCTGCCCCAATATTGGCGAGTGCTGGGAGAAGAAGCACGCGACCTTCATGATCATGGGCGATACCTGCACGCGCGCCTGCGCCTTCTGCAACGTCAAGACCGGCTTGCCGGGTGCGCTCGATCCAGCAGAGCCGGCGCATGTTGCCGAGGCTACGGCGAAGCTCGGACTCGCTCACGTCGTGATCACTTCCGTCGACCGGGACGATCTGGACGACGGCGGCGCGGCGCATTTCGCCGCAGTCATCCGCGCGATCCGCGCGCGCTGTCCGCAGACGACGATCGAGGTTTTGACGCCTGACTTTCTGCGCAAGGAGGGTGCGGCCGAAACCGTTGTCGCGGCGCGGCCGGATGTGTTCAACCACAATCTCGAAACCGTGCCGTCAAATTACCTGACGGTGCGGCCCGGCGCGCGTTACTTCGCCTCCGTCCACCTGCTGCAGCGCGCCAAGGAGCTCAACCCGCTGATCTTCACCAAGTCGGGGATCATGGTCGGGCTCGGCGAGGAGCGCAACGAAGTGCTGCAGGTCATGGACGACCTGCGCGCCGCCGACGTGGATTTCCTTACCATCGGGCAATATCTGCAGCCTTCGCGCAAGCATCACCCCGTCGTGCGCTTCGTGCCGCCGGATGAGTTCAAGGCGCTGGAGACGATCGCTTATGCGAAGGGATTTTCGATGGTTTCCGCGAGCCCACTCACCCGCTCTTCGCATCACGCCGGCGAGGATTTTGCCCGGCTGAAGGCGGTGCGATCGGCGCGTTGATCCATGCCGCAATTGTCCACCACCAGGCGCGTGCACCACGCCGCTTCCGAGATGTTTGATCTCGTCGCCGACGTTCGAGCACTATCCCGAGTTCGTGCCGCTGTGCCAGTCGATCACCGTACGCAAGCGGATGAAAGAAGGCGGCAAGGACGTCATCGTCGCCGACATGACGATCGCCTACAAGCTTGTTCGCGAGACGTTCACCAGCCGCGTCACGCTCGACCGGCCTAATCTCGAAATTCTGGTCGAATATCTTGAAGGTCCGTTTCGCCAATTGAACAACCGGTGGAGCTTCCGCGGTTTGGCGGATCGCGTTTGCGACGTCGAGTTTTTCATTGCCTATGAATTTCGCAGCCGCACGCTCGGCATGCTGATGGGCGCTGTTTTCGACGCTGCCTTCCGGCGCTTTTCCGCCGCTTTCGAGCGCCGCGCCGATCAGGTCTACGGCACGCAGCCGGCGTAGCACCCTCGCCTTGCTCGCGGCGCGCCCAGAGCTGCCGACGGCTCGTTCAGCGTCATTTAATCTGCTAATTTTGCGGATGCGACGCCAGTCGCGCCGGAGGGGGCACGATGCCAGGCACGCGCAAGGCGGAAATCACCAAGCAAACTCGCCTGTTCGATGATTTCTTCAAGGTCGACGAAGTCTACGTCTTGCATGAGCGGCAAGACGGGACGATGAGTGCCGAGCAGCGCTGGCTGATCTTCGAGCGGGGCGATTCGGTGGCCGTGCTGCTTTACAACTCCGAGACCCACACCGTGGTCCTGGTCAATCAGTTCAAGGCGCCGAGTTTGGTGGCACGCCGCCGCGACAACCCCTCGACGACAAACGGTTGGGTCACCGAGGTCATTGCTGGAATGATTGATGCCGGCGAGACGGCCGAGGAAGCCGTTATTCGCGAGACAATGGAGGAAACCGGTTACAAGATCCAGAATCCCAAACTGATTTGGAAAATCCTCTCCTCCCCCGGCGGCGCGTCCGAACGCATCTTTCTCTTTTTTGCTCCGGTCAGCGAAGCCGACAAGATCGGTAAAGGCGGCGGCATCGATGATGAGGACGTCGGAGTCGTGCATATGCACGCGAACGAGCTATTTGATCAATTGGCGAAAGGACAGATCGAAGATCCGAAGCTCGCCATCGCTGCTTACTGGCTGCAGGAGCATTTAAGGCACGTCAAGCCTGTCAATCACTCGACCGCGTGAGCATTTGTTTCGCGCGTTCGGTTGAGGCTCGAACTGACGCTACGCCCGCAACTGTGCCAAACACGTTCGGCCGGTCGGCTCAGGGGGATGCCTTGGGATCGGGCGCCTCTTTGGTCAAATGACGCAGAAGGTCGAACGCTTCGGCGACGGAGCGTTGTCGCACGCGGCGGCGGCCGATCTTGCCGTAGCGTCGGCTGCGCGCGATGCGGCGACCG
Source organism: uncultured Alphaproteobacteria bacterium (assembly GCA_963733575.1). Classification (GTDB taxonomy): domain Bacteria; phylum Pseudomonadota; class Alphaproteobacteria; order Rhizobiales; family Xanthobacteraceae; genus BOG-931. The sequence continues at coordinate 657,922 of CAVTDJ010000002.1, forward strand.
TCGCGGCTTGCCGCGGCGAAATGAACCAAGCCGACCGGTTTTTGCTTCGAGCCGCCGCCCGGACCTGCAATGCCGGTAATAGCCACCACCACATCGGCTTGCGAATTCTTCAATGCTCCTACCGCCATAGCCGTCGCGGTTTCGCTGCTGACTGCGCCGTGACGTTTGAGTGTCGCCAAGGGCACGCCGAGCATCGCCTGTTTCGCCTCATTCGAATACGTGACGAACCCGCAATCGACGACATCGGACGAGCCGGCGATGTCAGTCAGTGCCGCGGCAACGAGCCCGCCGGTGCACGATTCCGCGGTTGCAATCTTCCAGCCGCGCGCGCGATAGAGATCGAGCACGCGCGTCGCCGCCTCGCGCAGCGCGCCGTCGATCACGAGGCGCCCCACGGCAGCCGTACGGTCGCCGTCGCCATCGCTATGATGCCCTCGCCGCGGCCGGTGAAGCCCATTTTTTCGCTGGTCGTCGCCTTGATTGCGACGCGCCCGATCGGAACGCCGGCGATTTCGGCGATCCGCGCGCGCATCGCATCGCGATGCGGCCCGACGCGCGGCGCCTCGCAGACGATAGTGACATCAAGGTGCGCGATCACGCCGGATCGCGCCCGCACGCGCTCGCAGGCAAAAGCGAGAAAGCGATCGGATGACGCTCCCCGCCATTGCGGATCGCTGGGCGGAAAGTGCACCCCGATGTCACCCTCGGCGAGCGCGCCCAAAATGGCATCGACTAGCGCATGCAGCGCTACGTCGGCGTCGGAATGCCCGGTCACGCCGCGCGAATGCGGGATGCGGACTCCGGCCAGCATGATGTGGTCGCCGTCGCCGAATGCGTGCACGTCGAAGCCGTTTCCGGTGCGCACGTCCGCAAGCGCCGCCAAGCGCAGCGCTTCGGCGCGGGCGAAGTCATCGTTGGTCGTCAGCTTCACGTTGGTGGGCTCCCCGGCGAACACGCTGACACGATGGCCGGCCCACTCGGCCAGCGCGGCGTCGTCGGTAAAATCTTCGCGGCCGGCGGCCGCAGCGCGGTGATGTAATTCGACAATGAGATTATAGGCGAAGGCTTGCGGTGTCTGCACGGTGCGCAGGCGACTGCGATCGAGCGTTTCGCTGACGGTGTCCTGCTCGTCGATTTTTTTCACCGTGTCGGTGATGGCGATGGCAGGCACCGCGGCGCCATGCGCTTCCGCGGCGGTGATGGCTTTGGCGATGAGGGCGCTAGTCAAGAATGGTCGCGCAGCATCGTGGATGAGGACGAGATCCGGTGCGGTATTTCGCAGTGCCTCCAGTCCCGCGCGCACCGAAGCCTGCCGTGTGGCGCCGCCCGAAACCGGCGGCAGCAGATTGTTGAGGCCGGCAGTCGCCGCGCGAAAGGCGCCTGCGTCGTCCGGATGAATGACCGCCTGCACGGCGTCGATTTGCGGGTGGCCGAGAAAGGCGAGGAGGGTAGGGCGGATCACCGGCTCTCCGACAATCTCCCGATATTGCTTGGGCAACTCGCCACCGGCGCGATACCCGCGTCCGGCTGCGACAATGACTGCCGCGACCCTCCCTGCCATGAAACTAAGCTCCGCTCCGCTCGCGTTTCCCGCATCGCCTTAGCGCATGTGCAGCGACGAGGCCTAGTTCCACTCTAACCATGGGGATTTACCTTCCGCTTCAAAATCCACAGGCTAGCTATGCAACCCCTCAAAGAAAACGACCCATATTGCAGTGCAGCACTTGCGCCATCCGTGATTTTGTCTAAACTATATGCAACGATCCATTGTCGCCTAATTAGTGTGCATATGGCCTCTTACCCCCGCACGGCATCAAGAAAAAGCCCGTCATTGGCGATCGGGCCATTGCTGCTGCCGAATCCGGTCTTTTTGGCCCCCATGTCCGGGATCACCGATGCGCCCTTCCGACGCCTGGCGGCCGCGCAGGGCGCGGGTCTTGTCATCTCGGAAATGACCGCTTGTGGGGCACTCGCCGAAGGAAAGCGGGGTGCCCGGCTGCGCGCCGAGGGTCAGAGCGCGGGATTGCATGTCATCCAGCTTGCCGGTTGCGAAGCCCACTGGATGGCCGAGGGCGCGCGCATCGCCGAGGGCATCGGCGCCGCGATCGTTGACATCAACATGGGTTGCCCGGCGAAGCACGTTACCAGCGGCCAGTCAGGATCGGCCCTGATGCGCGACCTCAATCACGCACTCACGTTGATCGACGCGGTGGTGCAAGCGATCAAGGTGCCGGTGACGCTAAAGATGCGGCTTGGCTGGGATGCCCGTTCACACAACGCTCCGGAGCTTGCGCGACGAGCCGAACAGGCCGGTGTGGCGCTCGTCACGGTGCACGGTCGCACGCGCTGCCAGTTTTATAACGGCCGCGCGGATTGGGCGGCGGTATGCGCCGTCAAGCAGAATGTGTCGATCCCGGTCGCCGTCAATGGCGACATCGAAAGCTTCGACGACGCCGATGTGGCCCTCGCCGCATCCGGTGCCGACGCAGTGATGGTCGGCCGCGGTGCGCAGGGAAGGCCTTGGTTTCCCGGCCAGCTCGCGCGCTATCTCGCGACCGGCAAGCGTGAGACACCACCGGCGCTCCGCGACCAGCTCTCGGTTATCAGCGGGCTCTATGACGAAATGCTCGCGCATCACGGCGTCGATATCGGGCTGCGCCACGCACGCAAGCATCTTGGCTGGGCGCTCGATGCCGCTGCCGCGACCGCCAGTGCGCCGGCGCATCTGCTCAAGACACACCGCCAACACGTGCTGACCGTCACCAATCCCGCGATCGTGCAACGCCGCCTCCTCGAGGCGTTCGACGCGTTCGGCGGCCCAAGTGCGGCGTGGAGGAATGCGGCATGAGCACCGCCGAGTCTCTCCTAACAGTCTCGGCCGCCGATGCGGTGCTCAACGCACTACCGCATCCCGTGATGGTCGTGTCATCCGACGGCAAGGTTGCCGACGCCAACGTGGCTGCGGAGGCCTTCTTCGAAGTGTCGCTACCGCTTCTGCGGCGCCATCTGCTGCGCGATCTCGTGCCGTTCGGCAGTCCGTTGCTCACACTTGTCGAGCAGGTGCGCGCAAGCGGCGCGGCGGTCAACGAATACAAGGTCGATCTCGGCACACCGCGCAATCCAGGCGACCGCGCGGTTGACTTGTACGTCGCGCCCCTGCCGGAGCAGCCGGATTACGTCGTGGTGATGCTGCAGGAGCGCTCGATCGCCGACAAGATGGATCGCCAGCTCACTCACCGCGGCGCGGCGCGCTCTGTGATCGCGCTCGCCGCCATGCTCGCCCACGAGATCAAGAATCCGTTGTCCGGCATACGTGGCGCCGCACAGTTGCTCGAGCAATCGGTGGGGGATGACGATCGAACGCTGACGCGGCTCATTTGCGACGAAGCCGATCGGATCGTGAAGCTTGTCGATCGCATGGAAGTGTTCGCGGACGAGCGACCGGTCGAGCGCGAACCGATCAACATCCATGTCGTGCTCGATCACGTGAAACGGCTGGCGCAATCCGGCGTCGCTCGCCACATCAAGTTCGTCGAGGACTACGATCCTTCGCTGCCGCCAGTACTGGCGAACCGCGATCAACTCGTCCAGGTCTTTTTGAATCTGGTGAAGAACGCGGCCGAGGCGATCGTCGACAGCCCGGGTGGCGAGATCGCGCTCTCGACGGCATTTCGCCCCGGCGTGCGCCTGTCGATCCCCGGCGCAAAGACGCGCATCGCTCTGCCGCTCGAATTCTGCGTGAAGGACAACGGGCCGGGCGTGCCCGAGGAGCTTATGCCGCATTTGTTTGATCCGTTCGTCACCACCAAGCCAACAGGTTCGGGGCTCGGCCTAGCGCTCGTGGCCAAGATCGTCGGCGACCATGGCGGCATCATCGAATGCGAATCGCAACCGCGACGAACCATCTTTCGCGTGCTCATGCCGATGTACACCGGTGAAGGCGCCGAGCCGGGCGGCGCCCTTCAACTACGAGGGGATTATTGATGCCGGCGGGAAACATTCTCGTTGCCGACGACGATGCTGCGATCCGGACCGTGCTCAATCAAGCGCTGTCGCGCGCCGGCTATGAGGTCCGCTCGACCGGCAACGCGGCCACACTTTGGCGCTGGATCAGCCAGGGCGACGGTGATCTAATTATCAGCGACGTCGTGCTGCCGGACGAAAACGCTTTCGATCTGTTGTTGCGCGTCAAGAAGGCCCGGCCGGAACTGCCGGTCATCATCATGAGCGCCCAAAACACGTTCATGACCGCGATCCGCGCATCGGAGCGCGGGGCCTACGAATATCTGCCGAAGCCCTTCGATCTCAAGGAGCTGATCGCCATCGTCGGCCGCGCTTTGTCGGAGCCAAAGGAGCGCGCCCGGGCGCCGGTGAAGGCTGAGGACTTCGAATCCATCCCGCTTGTCGGTCGTTCGCCGGCCATGCAGGAAATCTATCGCGTGCTGGCGCGGCTGATGCAGACGGATTTGACCGTGATGATCAGCGGGGAATCCGGCACCGGCAAGGAATTGGTGGCGCGGGCTTTGCACGATTACGGCAAGCGACGCACGGGACCGTTCGTCGCCATCAACATGGCGGCTATACCGCGCGACCTCATCGAGTCCGAGCTGTTCGGACACGAGAAAGGCGCTTTCACCGGCGCCAACGCCCGCAGCGCCGGCCGCTTCGAGCAAGCCGAAGGCGGCACGCTCTTCCTCGACGAGATCGGCGATATGCCGATGGAGGCGCAGACCCGACTTTTGCGGGTGCTGCAGCAGGGCGAGTACACCACCGTTGGCGGCCGCACGCCGATCAAGGCCGACGTTCGCATCATCGCAGCGACCAACAAAGACCTGCGGCAACTCATCCAGCAGGGATTGTTTCGCGAAGATCTGTTTTTCCGCCTGAACGTGGTGCCATTGCGATTGCCGCCGCTGCGCGAGCGCACCGAGGATATTGCCGATCTGATCCGGCACTTCTTCGCGCAGGTCGAGCGCGAAGGCTTGCCGGCAAAACAGATCGACCAGGCCGCCCTTGACCGCTTACGGCGGCATCGCTGGCCCGGCAACGTGCGCGAATTGGAGAATCTGGCCCGCCGCCTCGCGGCTCTCTATCCGCAGGAGACGATCACCGCCGCCGTGGTAGATGCCGAATTATCGCAGCCCACGCTTGTGGCGCCGGGCGAGAGCCAGCGCGGGGACGAAAACTTATCTAACGCGGTCGAGCGCTACCTCGCCCGCTATTTTTCCGGCTTCGACGAAGGTCTCCCGCCTCCCGGCCTTTATCACCGCATTCTGCGCGAGGTGGAGGCGCCGCTACTCTCTGCTGCGCTCGCGGCAACCCGCGGCAATCAAATACGCGCCGCGGATCTTCTCGGCGTCAACCGCAATACGTTGCGCAAGAAAATCCGCGACCTGGAAATCCAGGTTTATCGCAGCGGCGGCGGCTGATCTGTCATTCCGGGGCGCTGCGAAGCGGCGCGCCCCGGGATGATGCCGCCTACGAATTGTCGCAATCGGGCAACATTGTTGTATAAAAGCATCACTGGCGCGAATGGCCCGGGGCGCCATTCGTTTAGCGCCGCAAAAGTCCCGTTTCTTAAGGCGTTCATGACGACTGTCGATCAGGTCGCCCCGCTCGACCCGGCCGCGGCGGTGCCAGTCGCGGCGCTCGACCCCGCGGAGGCGGCGCCAATGCCCGCTGCCTCCCGACTGATCGGGGCCATTGCAGTCGGCATCGCGCTTCTGTCCGCCGCGGCGACCTTCGTGGTGCTCGCGGGATTGACCCCGATCGCGCCCGTGCATGAGGTGGTGGTCAAGCTCCTCCTGGCCGATTTGGCTGCCGGGCTTTTGCTGCTTGCCATCATCGGCCGGGAAGTATGGGTGGTGGTGCGCGCACGCCGGCGCGGATACGCGGGCTCGCGGCTTCACGTGCAGATCGTGGGCCTGTTCGCTGTGATCGCCGCGGTTCCGACGGTGCTCGTGGCCGTCGTCGCGAGCACGACGCTCGATCGCGGCCTCGACCGTTTCTTCTCGACGCGCACCCGCGCCATGATCGAGCAGTCGCTGATCGTGGCCGACGCTTATGTGAGCGAGCATGCCCAGACGATCCGCGGCGAGATCATGGCCATGGCTTTCGATCTCGGCCGCGCTAAGCCGATGTTCGATTCCGACCGCGACCGCTTCCAGAAGTTCTTCACGGCGCAGGCCACCGCGCGCGGACTTTCCGCAGCGATGATCATTCACGCCGACGGCTCGACCGTCGAGCGCGCAGACGTGACGATGGACAAGGCAATCGTGCTGCCGTCCGCGAAGCTGCTCAGCCAAATTACCGAGAGTGAGCCGCAGGTTGCGCTTATTCCCGAAGGCGATCACGTCGCCGCCGCGGTGAAGCTGCATGGTTACGACGATATGTATCTCTATGTTGCGCGCCTGCTCGACCCGCGCGTGGTTGCGCAGTTGCGCGCGACGCAGGAAAGCGTCGGCGAATACGCGAATCTCGAAGCCCGCCGGCTCGGCATTCAGATCGCCTTTGCGCTGATGTTCGCCGTCATCGCGCTTATCGTACTTCTCTCCTCCGCTTGGATCGGGCTCGATTTCGCCAACCGGCTGGTCGCCCCCATCCGCCGTTTGATCGGCGCCGCCAACGTCGTCTCTACCGGCAATCTTCAGGTTCGGGTGCCGATCCACCGATCGGAGGGCGACCTGGCTCAACTCGGCGAGACTTTCAACAAGATGACGCAGGAGCTGCGCACGCAACATGACGACATCGTGCGCGCGCGCGACGTGATAGACAGCCGCCGGCGATTTACCGAAGCGGTTCTCGCCGGCGCCAGTGCAGGCGTCATCGGCGTCAACGCCGAAGGCCGCATCACCATCCTCAACCGCTCGGCCGAGCGGTTGCTCGCGCGGGCGGAAAGCGAGGCGCTCGGTCATCCTCTGGCCGAGGTCGCGCCGGAACTCGCTGAGATTTTTGAAGCGGCGCGCAATGGCAATCAGCGCCTGGTCCAGCGCCAGGTGACCGTCAGCCGTGACGGTCAGGAGCGGAACTTTTCAGTGCGCGTCACCAGCGAACAGGCCGCGGAGTCAGAACACGGTTACGTCATTACCATCGATGACGTGACCGAGCTGGTGCTCGCGCAGCGCTCCTCGGCCTGGGCCGATATTGCCCGGCGCATCGCGCACGAGATCAAGAACCCGCTCACGCCAATTCAACTGTCGGCTGAGCGGCTACGCCGGAAATACAGCAAAGTGATCGTCGAGGACGCCGCCGTGTTCGAGCAGTGCACAGCGACCATCGTCCGCCAGGTCGACGACATCAAGCGAATGGTCGACGAGTTCTCGCGCTTCGCGCGCATGCCGAAAGCGGTCATCGCGGCCGAGGACGTAGCCGACGCCGTGCGCCAGGTCGTGTTCCTGATGCGTGTCGGCCATCCCGATATCGACTTCGAAGTCGAGCTCCCGGCCGAGACCATGCCCGCGCGCTTCGATCGCCGCCTCATTTCGCAAGCGCTCACCAACATCGTCAAGAACGCCACCGAAGCGATCGGGGCGGTGCCGCCGGCGGAGCTTGGACGCGGACGCATCGCCGTGAGCGCGCGGCGGGACGGCAAGGATGTGATCATCGACGTGATCGACAACGGCATCGGTCTGCCAAAGGAAAACCGGTCGCGGCTCCTTGAGCCTTATGTGACGACGCGCGAGAAGGGCACCGGATTGGGCCTGGCCATCGTCGGGCGCATTCTCGAAGAGCATGGCGGGAAGATCGAGCTGCGCGACGCATCGGAAAAGATTGCTGGCGCGCGCGGCGCATGGATGCAGTTGCGATTTGCCGCGGAGATGATCGACGCCCCTGCCGCGCCGGCCGAACCGCAGCGAGCGACGGTCTGATCATGGCTTCCGATATCCTGATCGTGGACGATGAGGCAGATATCCGCGAGCTGGTTGCTGGTATTTTGCAGGACGAGGGCTACGGCACCCGCACCGCGGCCGACAGCGAGGAAGCGCTCGCCGCCGTCGTCGCCCGCCGGCCCAATCTCGTGTTCCTCGACATCTGGCTGCAAGGAAGCCGACTAGACGGGTTGCAACTGCTCGACGTCCTTAAGCAGGAGCATCCCGAACTGCCGATCGTGATGATCTCCGGCCACGGCAACATCGAGACCGCGGTTTCGGCTATCAAGCGCGGCGCGTACGATTTCATCGAGAAACCATTTAAGGCTGATCGGCTGTTGCTCGTCGCCGAGCGCACGCTCGAAAACTCGCGGCTCAAGCGCGAGGTGAGGGAGCTCAAGCAGCTCGGCCCGCTGGCGACGACCCTCGTCGGTCATTCGCCCGCCGCAAACCAGTTGCGGCAGACGGTCGAGAAAGTGGGACCGACCAACAGCCGCGTCCTCATCGTCGGTCCCCCGGGCAGCGGCAAGGAGCTCGCCGCGCGCACCATTCATGCGTTGTCGGCGCGCGCCAACGGACCATTCGTCGTGATCAACGCCGCCGCCATCATGCCGGAGCAGATGGAGGTCGAGCTGTTCGGCGTCGAGGTCGGAAACGGCGCGCAAAGCCGCAAGGTCGGCGCGCTCGAAGAGGCCCATGGCGGCACGCTGTTCATCGATGAGATCGCCGACATGCCGCGCGAGACGCAGAACAAGATTTTGCGCGTGCTCGTCGATCAGACTTTCCAGCGTGTCGGCGGCAGCACCAAGGTCACTGTCGATGTGCGCATCGTCTCTTCCACAAGCCGCAACATCGAAGCCGATATTGCCGCCGGGAAATTCCGCGAGGACCTCTATCATCGGCTGTCGGTGGTGCCGATCCGGGTGCCGCCGCTCGCCGAACGGCGCGAGGACGTTCCCGAGCTCGTCGAATATTTCATGACGCAGATATCGCAGACCACAGGGCTCCCCAAGCGCACTGTCGGCACCGACGCGCTGGCCGTTTTGCAGTCGCACGATTGGCCGGGGAACGTCCGGCAGCTCCGGAACAACGTCGAACGGCTGATGATCCTCGCCGGTGGCGATCCCGAGGCCGTGATCACGGCGTCCATGCTCCCACAAGACGTCGGCTCCATGATTCCCTCGATGCCCAACGGCAATGGCGGCGAGCACCTCATGAGCCTGGCTCTGCGCGAGGCGCGCGAAGTGTTCGAGCGGGAATATCTCTTGGCGCAGATCAACCGCTTCGGCGGCAATATCTCCCGCACCGCCGAGTTCGTCGGCATGGAGCGCTCTGCGCTCCACCGCAAGCTCAAGGCGCTGGGCATAGACTGAACCGATGAGCCGCATCGCCTACGTCAACGGCCGCTATGTGCCGATGCGCGATGCCAAGGTCCACGTCGAGGATCGCGGCTATCAGTTCGGCGACGGCGTCTACGAAGTCTGCGAGGTGAGGGAAGGGCGGCTGATCGACGAGCGGCGTCATCTGGCGCGGCTCAAACGTTCACTCGACGAGCTGCGCATCCGCGCTCCGATGTCGCCCAAGGCGCTCGGCGTCGTACTGCGCGAAGTGGTCGCGCGCAATCGGATCGGCTACGGAATCGTCTATCTGCAGGTCACGCGCGGCGTGGCGCGGCGCGACCATGCTTTCCCGTCGCCGGAGGTGCCGCCAAGCCTCGTGGTGACCGCGCGCGCTCTCAACAGGCAGCGCAACGAGGCACTGGCCGCCAAGGGCATCGCCGTCATCAGCGTGCCGGACAATCGTTGGGACCGCGTCGACATCAAGACGATCGGACTTCTTTCCAACGTGCTGGCGCGGCAGGCCGCCATCGAGCAGGGTGCGCGCGATGCGTGGTTCGTCGACGAGGACGGCGCCGTCACCGAAGGCGCCTCGGCGAATGCGTGGATCGTGACTCAAGCCGGTACGGTAGTAACCCGTCCGGCTGATCATGGTATCCTTCGCGGCATCACCCGCACCGTGCTGTTCGACGCCATCAAGGCCCAGGGACTTTCGGTCGAGGAGCGGGCATTCATGCTGAAGGAAGCCTATGCGGCGCGCGAAGCTTTCGTCACGGCGGCCAGCCAAATCGTCCTGCCGGTCGTGCGAATTGACGGCCGCGTGATCGGCGACGGTAAACCCGGTCCTGTGGCAACCGCGCTCCGCCGGACGTTTCACAGCCATGCGGAGTGGGGATGAGCATGAAAGCAGTACCTTTCTTCTCTCCGCAGGCCGTAGAACAGCACAATTCTTTTCCAGGGCTGCCAACCGGGGCTTGCATCGCCTGCCGCCGTGTCCTCTAATGATTTGCTAGGATTGTCGTCTGGGATCGGCGGGTCTTGGTAAACCCGTAGATGGGTTGAGCGAAGCAAAACCCGTTTTCTTTCAGCACGACAGCGTACGGTGGGTTTCGTTTCGCTCGACCCACCCAGTTTAGGGAAGCTCAAGAAACGACCCGCGGGGCAGGGGCCCGCGGTACAAAGAACGGAACAACGGCCATGGCAGCCGACCGCGCTCAAAACCTGCAAGACACCTTCCTCAATCACGTCCGCAAGGCCAAAATTCCGCTCACCATTTTCCTGGTGAACGGCGTGAAGCTGCAGGGCGTAGTGACCTGGTTCGATAATTTCTGCGTGCTGTTGCGTCGCGACGGGCATTCCCAGCTTGTTTACAAGCATGCCATCTCGACCATCATGCCAGGCCATCCCGTGCAGCTCTTCGAAGGCGCCGAAGATGCGCCGGCTGGGGAAAAGGTCTGATTGGAGCCGCGCCGTCGCGACAAGCGGTCTGACCGGCTAAGCCCCGCAGGCTCGGCAACCGGGCGCGCGCTCGTCATCGAGCCGGTGCTGCGGCGCACGGCTGCGCGCTCCGCGCCGACCGAGCGCACACCTGAGGCGAAGCTCGACGAGGCGGTCGGACTTGCGCGCGCGATCGATCTCGATGTCGGGCAAGCCGGCATCGTCATGCTCCGCGCGCTGCATCCGGCGACCTACCTCAGCAAGGGCAAGGTCGAAGAGATTGCCGGCCTGGCGCGAACATTCGAAGCCGGCATCGTCGTGATGGATTGCGCTCTCTCGCCGGTGCAGCAGCGTAATCTGGAAAAAGCCTGGAATGCTAAGGTGCTCGACCGCACCAGTCTCATTCTCGAGATTTTCGGGCGGCGCGCCCGCACACGCGAAGGCGCGCTGCAAGTGGAGCACGCGCATCTGACCTATCAGAAGGGCAGGCTGGTGCGCACATGGACCCATCTCGAGCGCCAGCGCGGCGGCTTTGGCTTCCTCGGCGGGCCAGGTGAAACCCAACTCGAGGCCGACCGGCGCCTGATCGAGGAGCGTCTCGCGAAGATCGAGGCCGAGCTCGAAAAGGTCAAACGCACGCGTTCGCTCCATCGCGAGAGCCGGCGCCGGGTTCCCTATCCGATCGTCGCGCTCGTCGGCTACACCAATGCCGGCAAGTCCACGCTTTTCAACCGCATGACGCAGGCGAGCGTCCTCTCCGCCGACATGCTGTTCGCGACGCTCGATCCGACGCTGCGCGCCGTGGCCCTTCCGCACGGCGCGCGAATAATCCTCTCCGACACGGTCGGCTTCATTTCCGAGTTGCCGACCATGCTGATCGCCGCCTTCCGCGCCACGCTCGAGGAGGTGATCGAAGCCGATGTGATCCTGCACGTTCGCGACGTTTCCCACGAAGACGCCGAGGCTCAGTTGCAGGACGTGGAAAACATCTTGCGGCAGCTCGGTATCGAGCCCCATAGCGAGTCTTCCGGCAAGCCGGCACTCATCGAGGTGTGGAACAAGATCGATCGGCTTGATGCGAACGAACGTGCGCGCCTTAAAAATCTCGCCGAACGCCGCCCGGCCGACGAGCGCCCGGCGCTTGTTTCGGCCATTACCGGGGAGGGGGTCGATGCGCTCAACGCCGCCATCGAGGCGCGCCTCGCCGCTGGCCGTGTCCTCATCGAACTTGTTCTCGACGCTGCCGACGGGGCGGGCGTGAGCTGGCTACATCGCCACACCGAGGTGATCCGCAAATCGGTGGATGAAGTATCCGGCCGCGTCGCCATGACCGTGCGTACCGATCCCGGCAAAGCCAACGCCGTGCGCGAGAGGTTTGCGCGGTAGGTCACCTCGCGCCGCTGCGCGGGAAGAGGGAGAAGTGGCTATTCCCTGGCCTTGGCCTCTTCCCAGAGCGCATCCAGTTCGGCGAGCGTGGCGTCCTGCGGCGCCTTGCCCTGCGCGGCAAGCGCACGTTCGATCGCCGAAAAGCGGCGCTCGAATTTTTGGTTGGTCTGCCGCAGCACCGCTTCCGGGTCGGCGTGCAAATGACGCGCGAGGTTCACCACAGCGAAGAGAAGATCGCCGACTTCGGCAGGCGCGTTTGACGCATCGCCGCTCAGCGCCTCCTCGATCTCGTCGGCCTCTTCGCGGATTTTGCGCAGGACGGCGCGCGGATCGTTCCAATCGAAGCCCACGCGGCTTGCCTTGGCTTGCAGTTTCAGCGCGCGAATCAGCGCGGGCAGGGCGACCGGCACGCCGGCAAGCGCGCCTTCGTCAGCCGGCGGGCCGCGTGCGGCCTTCTCCTGCGCCTTGATCTGTGCCCACAATTCTTTGACCGCCTCCGGATTCCTGGCCCGCTCGTCGCCGAACACATGCGGATGCCGGCGGACAAGCTTTGCCGTGATCGCCTCGACCACATCGCCGAAATCGAAGGCGCCCTGTTCTTCGGCCATGCGCGCGTGGAACACGACCTGCAGCAGCAGGTCGCCAAGCTCTTCCTCGAGGTCGGCGAGATCGTTACGCGCGATGGCGTCGGCGACCTCGTAGGCCTCTTCGAGCGTATAGGGCGCAATGGTCGCGAAGCTCTGCTCCAGATCCCACGGGCAACCGATCTCGGGTGTCCGCAGCGCCGCCATGATCTCAAGGAGCCGGCCGATATCGCGGGAAGGGGTCATGACAAATCTCGCACCAGAAGGCGCGGAACCCTATCAGACCCCGAAAATAGCCGCGACAGCTTGCGCTTGTGCGTAAGCGGGCGTTACTGCCCTTTTTGCCCGGCCCGGCTCGCCTCGAACAGGAACCAGGTGCGCCGCTCGGTACCGTCGATGAAGTTCTCCAGAAGACCAGCGGTAGCCGCATCCTCGTGCTTTTCGGCAAGGGCGTGACACTCTCGCATCGACGCCGCGATCATCTTGTTGTCGTTCATCAGCTCGCGCAGCATCTCGTGTGCCGGCACGAATTCTTCGTCGTTGTCCTTGACGTTTTGCAGCTTCGAAATGTGACCGATGGAGCGCAGCGTCGTGCCGCCGATCTTGCGCACGCGCTCGGCGATCTCGTCCGTGGTCCCCAAAACCTGCTCGGCTTGCTCATCCAGGAGCAAATGGTAATCGCGGAAATGCGGACCGCTGACGTGCCAATGGAAATTCTTGGTCTTGAGGTAAAGCGCGAAGGCGTCGGCCAAAATCTCGTTCAGCTTGGCCGAGAGCGCACGCACGGCGTCGTCGGGAAGATCGGTCGGCGTGTCGAGGGATGGCGCCACCTTGCGGCGCGTGTCGAGAGCTCGGACTTTGTTCACGGCGGGTCCCTTTGTGAAATTCGTGTAGAAACTGCACGGCGTCCTGGCTCCGTGACGGGGCGCAGGAGAGTGTGAGATGGAACGCCGATACGTCGCCGTGGTTCCACATTGGGACCCGTCAGAGGAACCCCGCCAGCCGGAGCGCCGGGGGATTAGCTAGTAGAGGCAGCGCTTTTCTTACAACGAGCCCGCGCCGTCCAAATGCCGTCATTCGCATAAGACATATTATGGAATACTTTGCAGGACGGCATAGGAATGCTGGCCTTTACACGGTGAAGCTTATGCCATCGAAGGCGGGCTCGACATTGGGCGGCAGCTCTTTGCGCAGGACCTCGTAGTCGAGATCGGAATGCAGGTTGGTAAGGATCGCGCGGCGCGGCTTGAGGCGCTCGATCCAGGCAAGTGCGTCGGCCAGCGAGAAATGACTCGGGTGCGGTCGATAGCGCAGCGCATCGACGATCCAGACATCGAGGCCGGCCAGAGCAGCGGTGCTCTGCGCCCGCAGCCCGCTGAGGTCGCAGGAATAGCCAACGTTGCCGAAGCGAAAGCCGTGCGAGGGAATGTCGCCGTGCTCCTGTTGGATCGGCAGTGCGGTTAGGGGGCCACCCTTCCCTTCAATGGTGATCGGTCGGCCGGCCGTGAAACGGTGCTCGGCGGCGATCGGCGGATACTCGCTGCCGGGCGGCGATTTGAAGCAATAGCCGAACCGGGCGTGGAGCGACTTTGAGGTCTCCTCATCGAGATAGATGTCGATTAAACGGCGCTGCTTGATGAACAGCGCGCGCAGGTCGTCGATGCCGTGGGTGTGGTCGGCGTGCTCATGGGTGTAGAGGACGCCGTCGAGCCAATCGACGTTGGCGTCGAGAAGCTGCTCGCGCAGATCGGGCGAGGTATCGACCAGCACCCGCGTAACGCCCGACGCGCTGCATTGCTCGACAAGGAGCGACGTGCGCCGGCGGCGATTCTTCGGATTGTTCGGATCGCAGGCGCCCCAGCCCAACGCCGGCCGTGGCACGCCGCCGGAGGACCCGCAGCCGAGAATGGTGAACTTCAGCATCATGCCGCCGGGGCTTTAAGCTCTGGCGGATGATGAAACGCATCCGCGCCGGCGGGCCGCGGCACCTTGCTGAACAGGCGAAAGAAGTTTTCGGAGGTCTGGCGCGCGATCTCGTCACAGGAAACGCCGCGCGTCTCGGCCAAAACCTTCGCGGTTTCGACGACATAGGCCGGTTCGTTGCGCTTGCCGCGAAACGGATTGGGCGCGAGATAGGGCGCGTCCGTCTCGACGAGGATGCGGTCGGCCGGCAGGTCGGCGGCGATGGCGCGCAGCGCCGCCGAGTTCTTGAAAGTCAAAATGCCGGTGAAGGAGATGCAAAGTCCAAGCGCTACGGCGCGGCGGGCAAGGTCGGGGTCGCCGGTGAAGCAATGGAGCACCGCGGGGAAGGCGCCCTGCCCGGTTTCCTCTTCGAGAATGCGCGCGGTGTCGGCGTCGGCTTCGCGGGAATGGATGACGAGCGGCAGCCCGGTCTCGCGCGCCGCCGCGATGTGCGTGCGAAAACCCTTCTCCTGCGCATCGCGTGGCGAATTGTCGTAGTGGTAGTCGAGCCCGGCTTCCCCGAGCGCGACGACCTTTGCATGTCGCGCTCGGGCGACAAGATCGGCCGCCGTGACGTCCAATTCCTCGTGCGCGTAATGCGGATGCGTGCCGACCGAGCAGTAGACGTCGGCGAAGCGTTCGGCGATCGCGAGCACGTCGGCTTGGCGGTGGACCCGCGTCGAGATCGTGACCATGCGCGCAATGCCGGCTGCGCGGGCGCGCCCGACAACCTCGTCGAGCTCGGTGGAGAAATCGGGAAAATCGAGATGGCAGTGGCTGTCGATCAGCATGGCTATTGCGCTGCCGGCGCCTCCGCCTCGACGTAGCGTGGGAAAACCGGCGCCGGTGCGGGAAGTCTTACGCCGGCGGCGATCCGATGCTTTTCGCCGAGGAAAGAGAAAAGGCGCTCGCTGGCAGGCACTGCAATCAAGTCGAGCAGTTTCTCTGCCGAAGCCGGCGTGAACGGCAGCGCAAGGATGGCAATCTGCCGCAAAACCTCCGCGGTCACGTAGAGCACGGTGCCTTGGCGCGCAGGATCGGTCTTAGAGAGCGCCCAGGGCGCTTCGCCGGCGAAATAGCGGTTAGTATCGGCGACCACGGTCCAAACGGCATTGAGCACCTGATGCAACTGTTGGGTCGCCATGGCATCGCGCGCCTTGCCGATCATGGCGTCGGCGGCAGCGAGAATCTCCCGGTCGGTCGCGCTCAGCGCCGCCGGCGTCGGCAACACGCCGGCAAAATTTCGCGCCACCATGGTCAGCGAGCGCTGCGCCAGGTTGCCGAGATCATTGGCGAGATCGGCGTTGATGCGGTTGACGATCGCTTCGTGGCTGTAATTGCCATCCTGTCCGAACGGCACCTCGCGCAGGAAGAAATAGCGCAGCGGATCGACGCCATAGGTTTTAGCGAGCGCGAACGGATCGATAACATTGCCGACCGACTTCGACATCTTCTCGCCGCGGTTGAACAAAAAACCGTGGGAAAAAATGCGCCGCGGCACGGCGACGCCCGCGGACATCAGGAAAGCCGGCCAGTACACGGCGTGGAAGCGCACGATGTCCTTGCCGATCACGTGCAGATCCGCCGGCCAGTATTTTCGGAATTTTTCGCTGTCCGTGTCGGGGAAGCCGACGGCGGTGATGTAGTTGGTGAGCGCGTCGACCCACACATACATCACGTGCTTGGAATCGCTTAGCACCCGCACGCCCCAGTCGAAGGTCGTGCGCGACACCGAGAGATCCTGCAAGCCACTTTTGACGAAGCTCACCACCTCATTGAGCCGCTCGCGCGGCAACACGTAATTCGGACGCTCATAGAGCTTGAGCAGCTTGTCCTGGTAGGCCGAGAGTCGGAAGAAATAACTCTCTTCTTCGACCCATTCCACCGGCGTCCCGGTCTTCGTCGCAATGCGCTGCGTCTGTTCGTTGAGGTGGGTTTCGTCCTCGGCGTAATAGGCCTCATCGCGCACCGAGTACCAACCGGCATATTTGCCGAGATAGATGTCGCCATTCTGTTCCATGCGCCGCCAGATTTCTTCCGACGATCGGTGGTGGCGCGGTTCAGTGGTGTGGATGAAGTCGTCGTTCGAGCACTCCAGCTGCTTCACCATCGCCTCGAATAGCGGCACGTTGCGGTCGAGCAATTGCCGCGGCGTTAGGCCTTCGCGCGCCGCGGTCTGCTGAATCTTCTGGCCGTGCTCGTCGGTCCCGGTGAGGAAGAACACGTCATAGCCGTCGAGCCGCATGAAGCGGGCGATCGCATCGGTGGCGATCGCCTCGTAGGCGTGGCCGATATGCGGCGGGCCGTTCGGGTACGAGATGGCGGTGGTGACGTAATAGGGCTTGGCAGCCATTTCATTCCGCGCCGCAGATTGGCGCCCCAGGAGCGGCATCATCCAGCGGCGTCATCCACATGTGGCGGCGCCTTTGAATGACCAAAGGCCGGGACAAGCCCGGCCAAGGACGGCGCATAGGTATCAACCGCGCGTGGCCTCGGCAAGCAAGCCGAACATGCTGAAGACGAGCGGTTTTCGTTCCAAATTGTAAGTTTCTGCGTCGCGCGCGGCCTGATTGATCCGCTCCCAGGCATCGGCCAGCCGCTCCAGCCGCGCTAACCGGCCGTTCTCATCCTGCTGGCGGTCGAGGCGCCGTGACATCCAGCCATTAACGGTGTCGACAAAGGCGGCCAGCGGTTGCGGGTCGGTTCCGGCGAGCGCATCGCCGAGCGCATGTAGTGCGTTGGCGTTGAGCGCCGGCAAGCGATCGAGTTCATCAAGAGCGCGCTGGCGTAGGGCCAGTGTGCCCTCATCGAGGAACGCTAAAGCGCGGGCGACGCTACCATCCGCCGCGGCCGCCGCCGCTTCGACCTGCGGGTCGTCGCCCGGCCGCGCGACCGCCGCCGCCAACGCAGCCGCCACATCGGTCTGCGCCAACGGCCGCAGCGTCATCACGCAACAGCGCGAGCGAAGCGTTGGAAGTACACGCGCTGCGGAATGGGACACCAGGAGCAACATCCCGCGGTGTGGCGGTTCCTCGAGTACCTTGAGGAGTGCGTTGGCGCCGAACCGATTGAGCTCGTCGACCGCGTCGACGATCGCGATCCGCCATCCCCCCTCCCCGGCCGTCGCGCCGAAAAACGAAACCGTGCGGCGCACGTCCTCCACCGCAATCTGCTGGCGCAGGATGCCCTTTTCGTTGAGCGTGCGCTCGAGCACAAGAAGATCGCCTTGCGCCTGTGCCGCCACCCGCCGCGCCACTGGATGCTGTGGAGCGACGGCAAGAGACGTTGCCGCGCGCACTTCGGGCGCCGCCGGGTCAGGATGCGCGAGGACGAAGCGAGCCATGCGGTAAGCCAGCGTCGCCTTGCCGATGCCCTTCTGACCTATGAGCAGGAAGGCGTGGGGAACGCGGCCGCCGCGATAGGCGGCGAGAAGCGCGGCCTCGGTGTCCGCGTGGCCGAACAGCACCTCGGTGATGCGCGGGTGCGGCGCTTCATCGAGTTCGCCCGCCTGGGGGCTCATGAAGCAATAGTCTCAAAGCTGATCGGTGCCAGTGCCGGTTCGAGCCTTGCGTTCACCGCGTGCCAGATTTGCTTGGCAACCATTTTCTTGGGCTCGCTGGCATCGACGATGACGCACCGTTCCGGCTCGGCGGCCGCGAGCGCGAGGTAAGCGTGGCGTAGCTTCTCGTGAAAATCGATGTGCTCCGCCTCGAAGCGGTCTGGTTCTGCGCTGCGCCGTCGGCCCACTGCTCGCTTTAGCCCCACCTCGGCGGGAACATCGAGGACGAAAGTCAGGTCGGGGTGGAGATTGCCAACCGCAACCCGTTCGAGCGCCTTAATGAAGCGTGGGTCAACGTTGCCGAGGACCCCTTGGTAGACGCGCGTGGAATTGGCGAAGCGGTCGCAAATGACCCATTTGCCTGCCCCGAGCGCCGGCTGGATGGTGCACTGGATATGGTCGTCGCGGGCGGCAGCGAACAGCATCGCCTCCGCCTCCGGCCCGAACGGCTTTGCCGCGCCGGACAAGAGCACATGACGCATGATTTCGGCGCCGGGCGAGCCGCCGGGCTCGCGCGTGAGCTTCACGCGGATCCCGAGGGACTCCAGCCGAAGGGCCAGCATCGCAGCCTGAGTTGACTTGCCAGTCCCCTCGCCGCCCTCGAAAGTGATGAACTTTCCTCTCATATCTTGGTCTCGATCAGCGCGAGCCTTGTGTTTCCCAATAAAGACGGATTCGCGGCTCTGCCGGACAAAAAAGCCAAACTTATTCAGATACAGAACCTTAGGGATTTTTCTTCGTTCACAATGCGAAGCTATAAAACGGCGAAAGCAACACGTTTCGTGATATAAATGCGATCAGGGCCTCGTGCACTGGCCGGCAGGCGCTATCCACACACGATCATAGCTTGTTCACACCGGCGCGAAACAGACCGATCATGAGCTCTGTTGCCGCATCCATCGCGCGTTGCGACATGCTGCCTTTGCCGACGTCTTCGGCGGCCTTCAGCGGCACTTCAAGCGCCAAATTCTCCCCGCGCCATACCTTGAGCTTGCCGATGCCTTGACCTTTGCTGATCGGGGCCGGGACGGGGCCGGTATAGACGATGCGCGCCAGCAGATGCTCGGTGCCGTTGCGCGGCATCATCACCCGGATGGTGCCCGGCCCGACGAGAGGAACGTAGCTCGTATCGCCGCCAAACACCTTGGCCTCCCCGATGGTTTGCCCTTCGGCGAACAAGACGCGGGCTTCAAACCCGTGGAATCCCCATTCGAGCATCTTGCGCGCCTCCTCGGCGCGCTCCTTTTCCGACTGGGCGCCCGTAACCACGACGATCAGGCGTAAACCGTCCTGCACTGCCGAACCGACCAGGTTGAAGCCAGCTTCGGCGGTGTCGCCAGTCTTAAGCCCATCGGCGCCGATCCCCATGGCGAGCAGCGGATTGCGATTTTGCTGCCGGATCTTGTTCCAGGTGAACTCGTGCTCGGCGAAGTACGGATAGAACTCCGGATAAGTCTGCATGATGTGGCGCGCGAGCTGGGCTAGTTCGCGCGCGGTGACGCGAAGGTTCGGGTCGGAATAACCCGTCGCGTTGGCGAAGGTCGATTTTTCCAGCCCGATTTCGCGCGCGCGCTTTGTCAGCATGGCGCCGAATTCGGCCTCGTTGCCGGCCAGCGCTTCGGCGACGGCGATGCATGCATCGTTGGCCGAGTCGACGATGATGCCGTGGATGAGATCGTCGAGTTTTACGCGGCTATGAATCGCGGCGAACATGGTCGAGCCGTGCGAAGGCGCTCCACCCTTGCGCCAGGCGTTCTCGCTGATGATGATCTCGTCAGTGAGCTTGACGCGGCCTTGTCTGATTTCGTTGAACACGAATTCGAGTGTCATCAGCTTCGCAAGGCTCGCCGGGGCAATGAGCTGGTCGCCGTTCTTCTCGAACAGGACGCTGTCACTCTCGGGATCGAGCAGGAGCGCGGCGGGAACGCTGATCTGGAAAGTCTCGTCCTTTTTGACGTTCATGTTCGAGGCGGCATAAGCGGCGACCGCGGTTGCGGCGAGCAAGCCGGCCGCAATGGCGCACACAGACCAGCTCGGCATCGAGAACAGACAACGCCGGGTCCGCAAAACCACCTCCACTTGCGAACGAATTCACGCGGAAGATCAATTCCCACGCGGACTTCGCGCGCGCAATAGGGCGCACGTAAGACCGCGATCGGCAGGCGCAAAAATGACGCCGGAGAATTTAGTAGAGGCCGCGGCCGTTCAGGAACTGGTCGGTGCCGTCCCTGCCGCTGGGACCCGCCGCGTACGACATGGGCCGCGCCCCTGACCGCTCAAGCATGGCGTCGTTAGCCGCGGCGCTGGCGAAATGGGCGTTGTGCCCGAGCGACGCCGTCGATGCTGCCGGTACAATGCGCGTCGCGGCAAGCTTGACGGTGCTTGGCGGCGGTGCCGGCTCATCCTGCCGCAAGGTCGCTTCCAGGATTCGGTCATCGGACCCCGCCAAGGACGCGCGTCCGACATATTCAACGCGCACCCAGGCGGTGCCGCTATTGCGGAAGCCCAGGAGGTTTGCCGCCTTCGTGGAGACGTCAATAATGCGATCGCCGTGATAGGGCCCCCGGTCGTTGACGCGCACGATCAGCGAGCGGCCGTTCGAGAGATTTGTCACCCGCGCATAGCTCGGCAATGGCAGGGTCGGATGCGCCGCCGAAATGCCATTGAGGTCGAAGACTTCGCGGTTGGCGGTTAGTCGGCCATGGAAATCATCGCCATACCATGAGGCGAGACCCGTCGCCTGATAGTGCGGGTTATCTTCGGGAACATAGACCCTGCCGGCGACCGTGTAGGGCCCACCGACGTGGTAGGTGCCGCCGCCCTTCGGCACCGGGTCGCCATCGCCGACTACCCGCGGGCTTGCGGAAACGCCATAGCGCGAATCGACTCCGTTGGAGCAGTTGGCGAGCAGTAGGCAAAGGACGGCGCAAGCGCCGATCGGCGCAAACCGCCTTAATGCCGCGCTTTGTTGCCGACACCACATCGTCCCGATCCCCGCCGCAAGGTATTAAACCCGAGCGTGGTCACATTGTGGCGAAAATGCGCGGGAGCCCCTTGATAGTGAACGGAGGGTTGCGCCGCCCGGGTTGGGCCCTCCCATCTATCCGGATGGTGATTTTCGGAAATGACCGAGGTTGGGCGGTGCGCGTGCCCCTCCACTAGGGGGCACGGCTTTCTACGATCAGACGATCGGCACGCCCGCATAGAGGAGGATGAGCAGCAGGACGAGGCTGCCGACGAAAGTCCCGAATACGACCCGCACGACGGTCTCCCAGGTTGCTTCGCGCTTCTCCTGGAAGTACTCGACCAAGTTCATAGCAAGTGACGTCATTGGCAGGAGTGCCTTTCTTGAAGTTTTTATCGGCGTTTTTTGGGGATTAGTGACCGGCGCTAAGCGCTCGGTTGCCCGTGACTAATCACATGCCGATAAGAATGTCCATATTCCCGATGGACCCCTATTTCGGGCCAAAAACCGTTGGTTTCAAGCGAGTCCAGAGCACACAAAGTTGCCAGCGTCCTGACACTTTATATATCTCAGGTTTCGGTGGCTTGGATGCGGAAGGGTGGCCGAGTGGTTTAAGGCACCGGTCTTGAAAGTCGCACGCCTTTGTGACGTGTAGTTTCGGCCCGTGCCAATTAGTGAGCATTTCCAGCGCTGCGCGGCTCGTCAAACTGATGCTGCGTATCACGCTGTACTAAGGTGTTATGCGGCGTTTGGGTCCAAACTTGGGTCCGGGGATGATCTACCGGCCCGTGAACACGTCGAAATCCACACCGGCGGCAAGTTGAGTTTCGCGCCTGCGCTCGGGTCGCCACGGACGCGGATCGTATTGTGCACCATCGACGCCGGGAGCGCGTCCGTAGGTTTCGCAATCGTCGAGTAGCTTCCCGCTCCGGCGCATCATGAAGGCGTAGCGCACGGCCGAGATCAGATCGTCGCGGAGGCGGACGATCTTGTAATCCTCATCGTAGTGATAGCTGAGAATTTCCTCGGTCAACTCGCTCATGTGGCTAGCAATCATGAACGCACCGCGCTTCATGAAGCCGCACATTTCCTCGATCGCGGGCGCCGTGTGATAGCCGCCGCCCTTGTTCTCCGCGTGCGTGCCGAGCATCGGGGCGCCGTTACGGCGGTAAACATCGGCAAGCGCGATGCCCGATCCTTTTTCGTGGGTGAGCCCGTCGTGCGGCCAAGCAACCGGAATGCGCAAGCCGCGGCACATGCCGGCAATGCGCTTGACGTGATAGAACGCCTCGCTGCGTTCCATCTTGAAGCCGTCGACAACAAAGAATTCGTCAATCTCAGGCACCCAGGCGCACAATGCCGCGGCGAACGGATGGCCATAGCCGAAGTCAATTCCGACCATCCATTTCGCCCAGCGCTTGATGTCGGTATCCGGGTTTAAGTTGCGCAGCAAAGTCTCGACCGGGAACGGAAACACGCGGGCGATGCCCAGCATGGGAATGCCGTGAATGCGGGCCTCGCGTTCATGCGGCAGATAGCTCTCTTCAAGCTGCGCGCGGCGCTCGACGCTGATGTGCTTGGCTTCGTTCGCATCAATCCGAATGTCGATGCGATCGGGCGAATACTCGTTGAGGAAGCGGTAGGTCAGTTCGCCGCCGCCCTTCAATGGCGTGTAAGATAGGAATATGATCCCATCGGTTGCCGTCGTGCGCGCGATCAGCTCGGAATAAATCTCCTCGGAGCAGCGCTCATCTACCCATATCCAGTCGATCGACTCCGATTGCATCTTCTCGGAGCCCTGCTCGAATGACTTGAACGTCGCCGTTGAAATGCCATCGCGCACGCCGTCTGTCTCGTGCGCTACGCTCATTGTGTCGATCGAGCCGGTGCCGCCCGGCACCATGATCGGCTTGCCGGCGAACGCGGCAAGCGGGATTGTGCCCGTGCCGAATTCGCCCTGCATGGCCGTGAGCTTCTTTTGCGGGCCATCGCGGACAAGCGTTCGCTCCGGGCCGATGACCCAGCCGCGCGTCGGCTTGGTAAACCGCCGTCCGGTCCACCAACGCGGATATTCGCCGGTCATATGCAGCCCGGCCTCGTAAGCGCAGCAAAATGATTTGCCGGTCTGATTGCCGCCGCGGATCAGCCGTTGGTGATGCTTGATGCCGGCCGCAAAGAAGCGCAGCTGCGGCTCGTACCATTCACCTTGACCCCAAAAATCGGCCACATGGAATTTCCGGCGATACTCGGCGGACGAGAGCGCTTGCCGGGCAAGCTTCATAATCTTTAGGGGATCGGGGGCGTCGTCAGCCATCAGGCGCTTCCTTTCGCTTCGATCACTTTGCCGTCGATGATTTTTGCCGCGGCCGAACGTTGAGCGGTTTCGAGCGCGTCCAAGGTCTCAAGCCGATCGAGGCCGTTCGGACCATAAAGTTCGAGCAATTTCACCCGTGAGGTTCCGAGCGCCCGGAGCGCCTTCAATTCCTCAAGTGCTGCGCGGTCGGGGTCCTCGATATGATGCGTTACATCGACAGAAAGTTTGCCGACAACTGCATCGACACGGTCCAAAATTCCAAAGACGGCTCGCGCATGATCGCGATGCGCAGGGTCACGGACCATGTTCATGGCCGCGGAAACGGCTTCCGCATGACCGACGCCGCGGATAATTTTCTTTGCCTCCTCGGCGATGGCCGCGATGATCCGCGGATTCCGGCTGAGGTCGTGCGCGTGCTTCTGCAGCGTCGGCGCCTTGCTGTTCTTGCCGTACCCGGCCTTGCGTGCCGCAGCCGTCAGCGCGCCGTAGCCGGGCTTTCCAATGACCAGATGCCTTACAAAATCCCGCTGACGCTCGTTCAGCGCCCGCATCGCTGGGCCCAGCTCACCCCAGGTCTCTTGCTGCACGGGCTCGATTTGGCTCATGCCCGCGGCCCCTCGGATTGCTCGGCCGCCTGAAATTTCTCTGCCAGGGCCCGCCGCACGATGTCCGAGAGAGAACGTCCCTGTTCGGCCGCAGCAGCCTCAACCTGCGCCCGCAATAGCGGAGCGACGCGGACGAGGATTTTTTCGCTGCATGTCGATCGGGCCATGCCCCAGACGACTACAACCGACTACTGCCTTCAACGCACTAGCTAGAGCCGGGGCTTTGAAGGGGTTGCCACTGTGTGCCACATTTGGGCAGTTGCGTTGCGTAGGAGTAACCCCGTTGCCCCGTCCGAACTGGTCGCGGCCGCTACCTAAGCCGCTGACGATCCCGAAAATCATGGTGCTGGTCACGCTTGACGACGTGCGCACGCTCATGCGTCACCTGCCGGAAGATCGGCTCAAACGGCCGATGTGGCGTCATGTGGGCCGTCAGCTCAAAGAAGCCGCGGCCGACGGCGATACAACAAAAGTTGCCGTCTCGCTCCGCATGGTGCTGTCCATGGAAGGCGTGGAGTGCCGGCTGCCGTGACGCCCCGCCGTTTCCCGGCGCCCTGGACGATCGAGGAGCACGCCGAATGCTTCATAGTCCGCGACAAGACCGGGCAGGCACTCGGTTATTTTTTATTCGATGACGAGCCGAGCCGCCGCTCGGTCAATAAGCGGCTCACCAAGGACGAGGCGCGGCGGATGGCGGCGAACCTCGCCAAGTTGCCGGACTTGTTGGGCCGGCGGTCGACGTTGGCTTAATGAACTTTATCGCCCGGTCGGGCCGCGGTTGGCGCGAGCCCTTCACGACGCACACCTTGATCCACTAGCCACTTATCGTCGTGCCTGC
This sequence comes from uncultured Alphaproteobacteria bacterium, assembly GCA_963733575.1. Taxonomy (GTDB): domain Bacteria; phylum Pseudomonadota; class Alphaproteobacteria; order Rhizobiales; family Xanthobacteraceae; genus BOG-931. The sequence continues at coordinate 682,777 of CAVTDJ010000002.1, forward strand.
TGCATTCCGAACAAACCGCCCTCGCATTTGCCCTAACGGTCGCAGAATCCTCTTCGACGGGAATAAGCACAATAAAGGCCGGCGGTTTGTCATCAGATGAGAGAAGCGTGTCGCAGCAACAGCAACTACGAGCTTCGTTCGGTATGGTCCTCATAAAATTTGCCGCAGCATTAATACACAGCTTCGCAGTGTCATCGCCGCTTTCTGCCTTCGCCCTCCACTCCTTCTGATCTTCCTTGCGCACAATGTAGACGCGGCAGTTCTCGTCTTTCTGACTTTTCTGCATCGCGATGCACCTTTTTCAGCTAGTCACTTTCACCGCGAGGAACACTATCATTCCCGTTCAACTGGCTTGCCATCAATGGTCGCGAGCCGGATCAGCGCGCGTAAATGTTCGCGCACCAATTCATTCAAGACAGGCATTTCGGCTTTGCTGCACCATTCCTCCAATCCTTCCATTAAGCCCTCAGCGAGCCATTTCGCGCCGGTGGCATTATCATTCAGGCAGTGATGCACGACCAATAGCTGCCCGATTTTCCACATGAGGCCCAAATAATCCGGTATGTCGTCTTCATCGGTTGGTTTCAGATAGGCACCGTCCAGTGCTTTAGATACTCGGTTTGCGATTCGCTCCGCTTCCTTGTGGAAAATCGCGCGGCGGCGGAGAGCGCGAGCTTCGTGCATTAACTCATCCATTACGGCCTCCGTTTGCTGAAATTTTTTCCGAGCGTGCTGCTGTCCGCTTTTTCAAGCGAGTCCAAACGCAATGCGCGTCCACAGATAGTTGATGTCGTCCACAGGCAAGCGCGGGGCGAGCATCGCAGCCGGCCCCGCGCCGACTAGTTGCTAGTCACGGATGCCCGCGATGTACCGGGCAAGCTCGCTTAAAAACCCATTCATAGCCGATGTAACAGGCGTTCTGCTGTATTGACCGCCCTTTGCGCGTCGTGCAATGCCGTCGCGGATCATGCTTTCAATGATCCGTTCGAGATCGACAGCGGAGATGCTGCGCGCGAGCTTGTGCCCACCATAGTTCGCGCTGTGCGCCTGCATGGCGGCAACTGTCATTTTGGCGTAATGCCTACCTCGCGCAAAATCGTCCCTGCCGTTATCTGTCGGAACAACGTTCCAGCAATTTCGAGAGCCGCGCCAACCCCGACCATCAGATCGCAGCGGAGGAGCCGGATCAACAAAAGGTAGATCGTCTAAGTGCCGTGGGAAGCCATAATTGTCGCGGTTGTGGCCGATTACTGCCGCTGCGGCGACCGGGGAAGCGCTGTTGGGAAATTTGATTATCATGACCGCACCGCCATCGTGGCGAGCGCGCGGGCAACATTACCAAGCGCACTCTGATGCCATGACGCATCACCGTCTTTCATGTCTTCGCGAATGTAAGCGATTAGCGCACCCGCTCCCGGCGCTGTTGTCGATCTTATTTTGCTGACTGCGGCAAGCGCCCTATTCTCGGCTTTTTCCAGCCGATCGCGTTCGGCGATCATAGTTTCCAGTTGCTGTTCGAAGAGACGCGTTTGAGTGCTGACGCGGGCCGCCTGTTCAACATCGTTGACCGCAGCGCAGTATTCCAGCCATAGCCGACGATGATCAGCTATTGCGGCTAGGATTGGATCAGGCGGTGCAGATGCTACGCCGGCCGGGATGGCATGGTGGCTTAGATTTGCAGACAACATGATGTAACCCTCCAAAGGCTGTTGAAACGCCTTGGAGGGCGGAGTTGAAATTCTGCGATTCGGGTGTTATGCGTTTCGCGCTCATCCGATGCCCTCCACGGCGTCGGTTGGGAAGTCCCGGCGCGTCGTTTGCGCGGCGCGTCGGGGCGCCCTCAAGATGCGCCTGCTTCGGGATTCACGTCAAGCTGGCGCTGCGCCGATTTCAGACAAATTCGAGAAAAACCCGAACGCGGGCGTTAGCCTCTTCGCAATAGCCCGCTGGCTACGCAGTTTCGCAGGGGCTATCGCCACTCGTTGAGGCGCTGCCACAACTTGGGAGCTGCGCATCATGAAATCGCTGAAGCCTAAGGAGAAACGCGGGTCCGTTCGCCGCCACCTTTACCATGCGACGAGAATGAAGATCGGAGGCAACACTCCGCCGCGCGAGTGCTTGGTGCTGGACATTTCTGATAAAGGCGTACGGCTCTATGTCGGAGGTTTCGAAGTTCCCGATAAATTTGTGCTGATCCTTTCGGATGTCGATATCGACTCTGAGAGCACGTACGAAGTGATTTGGCGGCGCGGGCAAGAGATCGGCGCCAGGCTCGTTAGCGTTTCCTCGATCTCAACCGAATTGAAATAGGGCGCCGCCGACGACGGTGCAAAAAGAGGCCCCGACGTTCGGCGGCCGGGGCCAAGGGCTTTCCATTGGCTCAGCGCTGACGCCCAGAGAGAGAACCGCGTCAGACGAGAACCAAGCACCGTCGAAGATATCTGATTCGCGCGTCATGCGCAGTTCGTTCATTTAACGACGACGATCCGACGTGCGAATGGCCGGCCATCGCGGCCCTTGTCTTCAATGAAGGATACTTTGTCGCCGCTCTTGGGATAATCGCAGGTGAGATTGACTTGATTGATGTGGCAGAAAATATCGTTGAGATGATCATCGCGCACGATGAAGCCGTAGCCTTTCTCATCGTTGAACCACTTCACTGTGCCGGTTAGCTTTGCGTCGTTAGACATATTAAGCAGCCGCCACACCTGCTGCCGCCGCAATTGGTGCAGGCGTGAATAGCGTCGCGACGGCCGCTACCCCCTTCATGATGCCAGCGGCAAAATCGCCGATTGCGGCCTGTTTGCCGGCGGCGGCGGTTTCGGTGGCAAGCTGCCGCTGCTGCGTGGCGATGACATCCTCCTTGCCGGCAATCATAAGTTCGCCCGCCGCCGTGGAGCGCGCTGCCTTCGACATCACGTCATAGCTGTTGGCCTGCTCGGTGTAGCCCGCCTCGGTGATCTGGCCTTGCGTGACCAGCACCGACCGAGCGAGCGCGCCTTGCGCTGCGGAATCCCGGAGCAGATCGAGCGCCGAGCCGCTTTCGGCCAGTCCAGCACCGCCGACTGCAGCTCGCTGACCGCCGACGGTTATAGAAATTTGCCGGTCTTGTTGTGCCGCTTGGATGCGCGTCGATGCTTCGATGTATCGCGCGTTTTGTTCTGCCAGCGATCCCGCAAGCTCGTATTGGGTCGCCTCGGCGATATCGCCGGCCGATTTGAGCCGCAGCGATTCCGCGCTGATATCCGTGCCCAGCGCCTCGATATCGATGCCCTGCGCCTTGAGATTGGCGGCCGTCTGCGCGCCCAATCCGGCAAATAGGTCGGTGACCGCGCCGCCGAGATTGGTGAATGTATCAGCGCCGATGGGCATTTCTGCGTTCCCCTTCGTCAGTGTGTTTGATTTGCGGCCGGAGAAAACGTTTCAAAGGCGCGGCCGATCGCGAGCAACCGCTCTTTGACCGTCAGATCGTCACGACCGACAATCGCGCGTAATTCGTCAAATCGCGCAAGCCAGATCGGATTGTCGTCGCCAAGCGCGTAGGTCATTTCAAAACCATGCTGGATGGCGTCAAGATGTGCGACCCAGGCGGGATCATTCTTCGCGGCCTCGATAAACCGCGGGAGATTGCGAAGCGTAGCAAGAAATTGTTGCGGCGTGGTGCGCACAGTCTCTCCTCTAAAGATACCAATTGACGTAGCCGATGGCGAGCGGTCGGAGCGATTCGAGCCGGGCGAAGATGGCGCCTTTCAGCAGCGTCCAGATTGCGGGATCGAAATTGGAAAGCGGCTCCCCGATCGCGGCGCAGATCGCGGCGACCACGGTTTCCCGCGAGCCGCCGGCAGCAAGACCAGCCTGCTCAGCGATGCCGAGAATAAGTTTAGGATCGAGATTGTTTATTTGGAGAGCAAAAGCGCTGATAATTTGCGATTGCGCGATCGCCATCTGATCCCGATGGCGAGAGATAAGATCTCTGAGCACCGCAATTTCCTCGGCGGAAAAATTGTTGTTATCGGCCATCAAAGCGGTGCCTTGAGTTGTTCTAGCCGACGTTCCAGCTCGGCGGCTTTTTGCTGGTGCGCGGCGTCGATGCCCATGAGCGAGTCCATTTTTTCGTTGAACACCGCGAGGCGATTCTGAAAATCAGCTTTGGCCGCTTCGATCGCTTTTTCGCTCGCCGCGCGTTCTTCGGCGAGCTTGGCGTCATGCTCTTTGCGAAGCCGCGTCAATTCAACTTCGTTTTCAAGACGCTGTTTCGTTAGCGAGGCCTTTTCTTTGTGGGCGGCGCTGATAAGCGCGCGTGCCTCTTCGCAAGCCGCAGCAAATTTTGCGATGCGCTCGACGGTTGCTTTATCTGAACTTAAAAGTTGGGCGAGCTGCAGCAGCGCTGCTATTTCGCCGCCGCTCGGGACCGACACGCTGTTCAACATTCCAGAATTCATCATGTGGAATCCTCAATGAACCGCGAACCCGCGGATACCGTCGGGGCCGGGGACATGCCGGAATCCCTCCGGCGCCGTGCGATAGGCGTGCCGTAGCGCATACGCGTGCTCAAACAATTCGCGGCCGCCGGCCTTCTTGATTTCCTCGGCGGTGAGTTCGACGGGAACAATTTTTTGCTCACCCGTGACGGGATGCTGGAATAGTACGCAGGCAAACTTCATGCTGCCTTCTCCTCCTTGAATCCGTTGGATCGGACGATGCTCATCAACGTCAGCTGGCGCTTGGCCTCGTGATCGCCAGAAAGCAATTTCTTCACCCACTCAGCATTGCCGAGCAGCTCGGCACGCAGGCGCGCAACTGCGTCATAATCGGCACGGCTTGCCGGCTTGCCGTCAAACACCTCACGAATTGCGCCATCACTCACGCCGGCTTCCCGCAGCCAGCCGACGCTTTCCACGGCATTGCGCGGCGAAATGCCGGCCTCGTTCATCGCAAAGGGTTCAGTCGACAAAGTCCCCGACAACAACTGATCGGTCTTATCGACCTCGGCTTTTTTGGCGATCAACTCATTAAATTGACGAGTTTCCGGGCCGTTGCCGTTTAGTAAGTTTTTGCTCCATTCCGCGTTGCTGCTGAGCTCAGCCAGGCGTGCGGCGGCTTCTGCGGGAGTTAGCTGCGTGATGCCGAGATCGACCGCTACTGCTTCGCTCATGACGCCAATGCCTTCGTCGCTGCTTCGGCGCGCTCGACCTGTCCCCGGACCGTACCGAGTATGAGATCGTTTGTTCGCTGCAAGGCGGGAGCCAAAGGCTCGATGGCCTGCGGCGTCAAAGCCAACTGCGACGTGAGCGCCTTGGCGCCCGGCAATCGCAGGTCCGGCGTTTCCGCGGTTCGATATAGCTCGGCGGCGATTGCTATGGGTGCACCGACCGGCAAATTCACGCCACCGATTTGATACTCGAAATTTGTCAGAAGGAGACTGGCAGGGAGACTGGCACCTTCCGGGAGGCATTCGGCAAGCTTCCCGGTTTCGCCAATGAACGCGGCATAGGCTTTGCTCGCGGTTTCGATCGCCGCCGAAAGATCGGCTACGGCAGCAAGGCGGCGGTCCAGCACAGCTTGGAATTCGGCCAGTTGCCCGCGGCGTAGCTGCGTTCTTCCAGCCGTTACTTCAACCGCTGCGTGATGCTGCACATTAACTGAGCGCGATTTGCAGCCGCTCGATGTCGCGATGCACTTCAACGGTATCGCGCATGAGCTGCTGATACTCAGCTTCGGCCGCGTCATCAGTAATTGTCTTCGGCGCCAGATCATATTGCCGCTGCGTCAGGCGTTTGACTTCTGCCTTCTTGGCCTCGATCTGGGCGAGAATGTCCGCCGCCGTCGGTGCTGGCGCCGGTTCGGATTTGCGAAGTTTTGAAATCGCGTTCATGGGTGCCTCTAGCCCGCCACGTCAAAGCCGGTACCGGCCAGTTGCTGCGCGTTTTCGAAGAACCGTTCGAACGCCTCTAGGGCCTTGAGCACTTCGACCTTCCGCGGAGTCACGCCATCCAAGAATGCGAAACTCGAACAGATCGGTCGCGGCCGAGCTGGTGCCCGTCGTGAAGTCCGAATATTTCGAACCTTCGACGCCGCGCTTCAGGCTGACGAAATGGCTGCTCATGCTGCTTGTGCTCCCTCTTCAGACCCGCGACGCGCGCTAATGGCTGTCCGCAACCAGAATTCGAAGAAAATCGGACACAGTCCGCCGTCGTCACTTTCCGCTTCGCGTTCAATCTCGGCCTTCAATGCGTCAGCCAACGATGTCGCAACACCACCTGCTGATTTCGTGCCTCTCGCATGGGCGCCACTTTCAATACGACATCGGCGTTCGGATATGTGCGCGGAAAGCTGACGCTTCAACGCACTCGCGATGACCCCGCAGCAAATGTAATGTGACCGAATAACGCATTCCCCGCGGTCGCAATCATTCCACATGATCGAAGCGGCCGACCCCCCTCCCTCCCCAAAAGCGTCGGCCGCGAGAGCCCCGGTGAAGCCTCTCTGGCATCGGGGCTCTCATTTTCATGCCGCCGCGGGCGCTCCGTAGTCGCTCCGCACCAGAAGCTTCGCGAAATTAAGCTGCCAGTAACGAGCGTCGGCTACGGTCGCATCGGGACAGCGGGGACGGGATGTCTTTGTGGGTGTACCGCGCTGGACCATGCCCCGGCCGCCGAACGCCACAAGTGCCCCACCAGGGCCCCAACGGCCGGGGTTCTTTCATTGCCCAGTAACGCGCGTGCTAGGGCCGGTTATCCACAAGGCGCCCCTCCGGAGAGATTGTCCCTTTGACAATCGCAGGCGTTCTGATTGCGTTCGCGCAATCACTGCGGATTTGTGCAGCTGTTCCGCTGCTTCATTGTGTCAGTAAAGCATCGCTTTACAGCGCCCTATTCGCGGAACGTTCCATGCTTGTGCACAGGATGAAAGTCCTGGAAACGACCGCGCTGTAGGGAGTGGGCAGGTCGCGATTGGCGAGAGAGAAGCATTTGCCGGGCACCCCCCACCGGCCGGGTCTAAATCGGGCCCAATCCTCAGCAGCAGCCCGCTTTTCGCATTGCAACGGCGTTTCGCCAGCTTGACCTCGCGCGCGGCTTCCTACTCTGCCTCTCGGTGATCGCGCGCCTGTAAAGGGTGCCCGAGCGAGCCGAATGGGCCGCCGTGAGTACGAGGCCGTGACCGTGGTGCGAGTTGTGCTGTGGGCGAGCCCGAACATCGGGAGCGCAGCGGGAACGGCCTCGATAACCGCGAACCGAAGTGGCAAATCGGTGCCACGTCGAGCGCGAGTGCTTGTAAATGCTCGCGTTTGCCTGTGCGCGTTTAGGTGTTGGACCCAATCGAGGACCCAAACTTGCCTTTGCTCGCCGCTTTTTGCGGCTTTGCTCCACCTGGCTTTCGCTGCCCTGCGCGCACTGGCACTGCGTTCCTCGGCAGTCAGTTTGAGCGCACGACGTGCAGCCATGCGGCGCCCCCATGCGCTGCCTTTGGCAAGTCGCCAATGCTGCGGCGGGATTTTATCGCACGCATCATTGCGCGCATTTTTCTCCGCAGTCATGCGTTGCTCGATCCGCTCAACCGCTTCGCCGTCCTCAGTGAGGACCAGCACAAGGCCCAGTGCGGCCAACACTCGGCCCAAGCTCACGTTACCAAAAGTCCTAACGGCTCGCGGCGAGAGCAGCTTGCCGGCATGACCATTCGCAAGCCCGGCCTCTGCATCCAATTGCTCGCGCGTCATCCCGATCTCATCGCTCCATGCGCGCACGGCCTCATGTAGGTCGTGATAACTGCGTACGATCGCGAGAGGCCGCGGTGCGATCGGCAGATTGTCGGCGTCATTCATGCGCGCGCGCCCTAGCATTTTGAGAAATGGGGCAAGCGAGTGAACGATGAGATGTTCTCGACCGACGGTGACAGACCAGCCGCGCACCGAAAGGTGTCGCAGGCTGTGTCACCTGCGCGGGGTATTAGGGGTGTGACACACACAGGGGTGAGACAGGTGTGACACACAGGTGAGGCATGGGGTGAGACATACGGCGACAGGTCATATGCGGGGTGCCAATCTTGACGTTTCCCTGCATGGTGGCCCGTATGGTTCGAGGGCAAAGCTTCTCAGCCTCGAACAGTCGCCGCATGGCGGCCTCGAATTCCGGCTTTCGAATGCACATCTCCCGGGCTTCGCTTTCTTTGGCGAACATGGTGGGAGCGTAGGTGCGAGAGCTTGGCTTCTCGCTGGTGTTGCGGCCTTGCCTGGTGAATTGCGCGAGCAGCTTCAGGAACAGGTGCTCGCTGCGCTGTTCAGCGGCCAGCTTGTCTAAGCCGGTAATGCCGGCGACCGGCAGGAACAGCCCGGCCTTCCACCGCAGCGCGATCGTCTCGCCGACGGGGCCATAGTTTGATTTCATCAGTTCGAGCACGCGCAAGTCAGGGTCCGGCTCTTCGTCCTTTTCGGTCCTGGCGCGTTTGAAATACAGACGCGAGCGGACGCTGGCATTCCATGCCGTGCTGCCTGATGTGCCGGTGCCGGTGCTGATGCCGGTAAGACTGGGGTGGCTCGTCAGCACGAGGCCGGCATTAGCGTCAATTGCAATGCCGCGCAGGAGCGTTATGAATTGCCGAACTTGGGCGCGATCGTTCTCATTGCCGGCAAAGACATCGGCTGAATTGTCGATGACGATCAGCCGGGGCTGGATATTGCAAGCCGCCTGGTGCAGCCGCGCGAATAGCGGCGTCGGCACGATTAGCCCTTTCTTGTCGGGGGCTGCCATTACCGCATCGTGGCCGGCAAGCGATATCGCGTGCATGTCCTTGGCCAATTCCTCATGGGTGGTGCCGTAATGCTCTACGATCTGATCCAGCCGGCGCCGGAGCTCGTACTCGTCGTCCTCGCAGCACAGAACCAGCGCGGGGCCTGGGGTCGGCATAGCACCGAGCCAATCACGCCCAAGTGTCGTTGCTACGGCCAAGTGCAGCGCGAGAATTGACTTCCCGACGCCGCCCTCGCCGGACAACAATGTGACATTTTTCAGGGGCACGCGAATTCCGCACTGCCCATTCGCGTTCCGGCGCCGGCGTGCCGTGCCATGCGGCAATGTCGATGAATGCGAGCTGAGGCTCGCTTATGGATTTTCCCTGATCGGCGTCGCGCGGTTGGTCGTGGCCGTTCATTCCAGGGCGGGAATCAGGCGGCGCTTTACTTGCGCGCGCCATGCGCTCTTGGGCTTCGTTCTCGTCAATTCCCGCGGCCACGGCCATGTCGTAGAGCAAATCGACGATAGCCCGGCGCCCGTCCGGGTTTTCTTCCTTTGTGGCGAGGCGCAACAGTTCTACCGCTGCGCGCTCGAAAAGCCCTTCGTGGTCGCCCACGGCGTTTTTGAGAATGTTGCGCCAGCTTGCGATAGCTTCGCTGGCCTCCCAGGAGATTTCAGTCGAGATCGTCTACTGCTGGCGGCTCGCCACTCATGGCCCGCCCTCCTCCGCCGCGAGAAGGTCGAGTGCAACGCCAAGAGGCGAACTGGCGGCGCCACGAGCATCACGCAGCAAGGCGCGGCGGATCACATTGACCGGCACACCGTATTGCAGCGCGATCGAAGCCACGACGGCCGAATCTTTTGCAGCGCTATCGCTATGTGACCCCGCTTTCGCATTGTTGATGAATATCTCTGCCAAGCCGCCGCCGTTGGGGAAAAATGACACGGTCGCAACATATCGGAGAGCATTGCACTCGAACGCGATCTGCTCGCTGCCGCGCCGGTTCGGCAATCGCTGGCGTGCGTTGTCCCCCATCGGCGGCCTCAAAAAGGTATCGCGTCGTCGAACGCGGCACCCTGTGGGGCTGGCAGCGCAAAATCCCGAACGCGCTTACGGCCTTCACGTCGCGGCTTGTTGCGACCGATCCGATGCGTCTGCTCGCATTTGAATGCCGCGACGCTCAATCCGTGCCGCTCGGCGCCGTCGTTGCCGCGCCACAAGTCGAGCTTGATCGTTCCCTCGATATAGACGCGATCAGATTTTTTTAGCTCGGCGGCAGTCTCCGCGGCCTTGCCGAACACGGCAACGCCCACCCATTGCACCGCCTCGTCTTTGCCGACGCCAACGCGCAATCGAACCCAATTCTTCCCGGCTTGGGAAATCCGTTGCTCAGCGTCGGCGGCTAAGAACCCGAAGAATGCACAATCAATTGACATTCTGCGATCTCCGTTGCCGGGACCGCGAGGTGCGTTGTTCGAGCGCTAACGCTGGGATTAAAGAGGCGGCGTCGATCCGACATCGGCGTCACCATCTAACCCCGGCTGCGCACGGAAGCACTGCGCGGCCGGGGTTTTCACGCACTCATCAGAAGCTTATCGAGCGCCGCCTTCGGAACGAGCAGGCGCTTGCCGAGGCGGATTGTCGGGATGCTGCCGTCTTTGGCATGGGTATAGGCGGCACCCCGACTGATCCCCAAAATGCGGCCGGCCTCCTCGACCGACACAGTCCGCCGCTCCAAATCAGCTTGTTCGCGGCGTGCACCATTGGCGCGCGCCTAGAATCGCCGTAACTCCTTTTGCCGCCTGAGAATTTTTGCCGGACATCGGTGTCTCCCGTCCATTTCGTGTCAAACGCGTTTGACTGCCTGCCCCGAAAGTGTTAAATACATCGCATGTCAGCGTAGCATAATCAAGCCGAAAGCAGTAAGCACCATGGAAAAGAGCCAAGCGCAGTCGCGGCGTTCACACCGCGGTCGTCCTCCCGCCGGACGTGCGGGAACAACTCAAGCGAAGTGAGCGCGGCCTATCCGAAGAAATTCGGGAGCGGCTGGAGCGCACTCTGCGGGAAGATGCGATCGATGCTGTTACGCGGGAGCTATGCGACGGACTGGTCAATATCGCCGCGCAGTTGCGCCTAGATTTCGGAGCGGAATGGCATTCCTCGCCGAGAGCGCATGCCGCATTCGTTGCGGCGGTAACACAACGTCTTGCTACTTATTCGCCGCCACCTGTCGCTTTGTCTGGCGCAGTGTCGGACCTATTATGATCCGCCAGAGACAATTGGTCGAATGCGCGAGCGCGACGATCAGCGCGCGCGCTCTTACCAACATTTGGAAGCCGCACAGAGGCGCAAGATGGGGCGGCTTGCACGGCACCTCAAAGGCAAAGGCGGACAAGTCATGACCAACAAGCGAGGACATGGTGACGGCGGGATCGATGCGCGCGGCGAAAATATCTGGCGCCTGCGCTACCGCGTAAACGGCAAACGGTTCTCAAAAACCTTCCGCGGCACGCTGTCGGAAGCTCGAAAGGAATTGCGCCGGCTGATCCGCTCGGGCGACACGGGCGAGCACATTGCGCCGGACAAGATCACGCTCGCCGAATGGGTCGATCGATGGATCGCGCTGCTGGAACGCCAGCAGGACGATGGCGAGCGTCGGCGCCGCGGCCTCGTGAACGCCCGCACGATCGAGCGATATGCCGAACTGTTGCGCTGCCATGTCACGCCAGTGCTCGGTGCTCGGCCGATACAGCAAATTCAGGCGAGCGAAATTGACGACCTCTATGTGAAGCTCGAAAAGGTGCTCGCACCGCGCACTGTGCATCATGTCCACACGGTTCTAGGCGCTTGCCTCAAGTCGGCCGTGCGCAAAGGGCTGGTTGCGGCCAATCCGGTTGCGCGCGCAGAAGCGCCCTCCCCTGGCGAAAGCGATCACGGCATGGTGCTCGACGAGGATCAGTTGCGGACGCTGGTTGCCGGCTTCAAGGACTCGGTACTGTTTCCGATCATCGCCGTGGCCGCGTTCACTGGCGCAAGACGCAATGAGATTTTGGCGCTACGCTGGAGCGATCTCGACGCAGCTAATAAGACGTTGCGGATCGCGCGCGCGATGGAGAAAACCAAAAAGCACGGGCTTGCCTTGAAGGAACCAAAGACGGCTCGGGGCACGCGCACCATCACGATCGATGATGATTTGATCGCCCTTCTGCTCGTCGAACGCGAAAGGCTACTGCGTCTCAGGGCCGGCGTGCCCGATGGAGTGTCGGTTGATCTCTCGCTCGTGAAACTCCCCGACGAGGCATTGATGTTCCCAAACCCGCCCGGTCCCGGTGAAAGCTTCTCGTTCGCAAAGCTGCGCATGCCGCGGCAACGTCACAAAGGAATTCGTCCGGCGGGCTCGCAAGCTCGGCTTTCCCGATCTGCGCTTGAAAGACCTCCGCGGCACCCATGAAACGCTGCTGCTCGACGCTGGCGTGCCGGTGCACGTCGTGGCGGCCCGTTGCGGTCATGATCCGGCGGTGCTGCTGCGGACCTATGCCAAGCGCACCCGCAAGGCTGATACGAGCGCTGCCGCGGTCATCGGCGCTTTGTCGAAAGGCATTCTCGCGGGCTGAAACGGCTTTGGGTCCAAGTTGGGTCCAAGGTGCCCGAAGTTGCCAAGGTGTTCACAATCTATATATCGATAAGTGATTGATGTTGCAGGTATGGAAGGGTGGCCGAGTGGTTTAAGGCACCGGTCTTGAAAACCGGCAGGGGGTTCCGCTCCCTCGTGGGTTCGAATCCCACCCCTTCCGCCAATTTCCTGTTCGCCTTTGTTCGCCGCCGCCCGGACTATCCATAATAAACAAGAGGTTATGGCCGTATTTTCGTCGGTATTCGTTCGCGACTGTTCGCTAAAATCCACCTTTTGTTTGTGGGTAATTTTGTGGTGTTTGGCGGACACTTTGGGGCGGACACTTCGACATCTGCACCTAACGCCTCACCGACTGAAAACTCGCAAAGAATGGCCGGACGCCGATGATCGAATTGCCCTACGGCTCCAACAAACGAGTTAGACGGACAGTGCTGCGTTTTCTCCGCCAAATTCACAAAAGCGGACCACGACGATGGCGAAAGAAATCGAGCGGTTGAGTGCACTGACCGTGGCGCGCGCGAGCAAACCCGGACTCTACCCTGATGGAGCAGGCCTTTATCTTCGTATCGGGCGCGGCGGCAGCAAGGCCTGGGCGTTCCGCTTCATGCTCAACGGCAAGGCGCGTGAAATGGGCTTCGGTAGCCTGAAAAAGGTCAGCCTCGCGGCCGCGCGCAAAAACGCGATTGATGCGCGTCTGATGCTGAGCGAAGGATAGGATCCGCTCGCGCACCAGCAGGACAAGCTAGCCCGACGGGCAGCTGCCGAGAAGCTAGCTGCTGCAAGCTCAATGACATTCGATGATTGCGCTGAGGCTTATATCCGAGCACACGAGGCAAGCTGGCGAAATAGAAAACATCGCCAACAATGGCGGAACACGCTGACGACCTACGTCTCACCCGTGTTTGGTCAGGTTCCCGTTCAGCACATTGACGTTTCCCTCGTCATGAAAGTCATCGAGCCGATTTGGAATGTGAAGACTGAAACTACGAGTCGGGTACGCGGCCGGATCGAAATCATACTCGATTGGGCAAAGGTGCGCGGCTACCGTTCCGGTGAAAATCCCGCGCGGTGGCGAGGCCACCTAACCGTCGCCGCCTCATGGATGCTTGGGCCGCATTTTGCGGTAAGCCCGCCGCGCGGGGAAAGGTGATCCCGCTCCAAACGGTTTAAACAGGAGTCACGGTCGTGGCCAAGGTGCAAGCTGTCGGCTGTTGTCGGGTCACTTGCCGACTGCACCGCCCGCCCGGCATCGTGAATTCTTTTGTGCGCGTAACCGAATTTGCGTTCCCGCCGACATAGAATACTTTGACATCCATATCCATAAAGCTCCGTCAAGGCGACGTCCTTGAGGCGCCAACGGGCCGACCTTGACCGGCGCTCCCGGAGCGCGCGCGTAGGTTCCAAATTCCTGGAGCGTGCACAGGAAGGTTATGACATCCTCGCAGCTTAACATGCTGATGTTTTTCACTTGCACCTCCTTGATGCAGACTCTGAGCTGCGTCACAAAAATCTCGGCTATAAGGCCAGAGGAACAGTCTGACCCGAGCAATTCATCACCTCGCCCTTCGCGTATCAAAAATACAATACTTAAATGCATGACGCTTCTACTGAACGCCGCGGCGAAGTTCGCTGTCATCCGCCGCGCCTCGTCCTTGGTGAGCCTGTTGGGTCCCCAGATCACCTAAGATGGCCATCGGGGCAGCGAACCGCCGCTTCGGGGCCATAAGCGGTCATTCAGCCCCGGCGGGTCAAGGCGGGCCGTCGAAGCCAGGTCCAGAGAAACCCAATGTGCGTATACTGCGGTCTTCGCCATACGCCCAGCGCGTCGCTTCCTCACGTTGAATAGTTTCCCTATTTTCCTTTTCCTGACAGGCTGCGGGGTTTAAGTTTGCCCCTCAAACGCCGCCTCTATGCCATCACTGCCGAAAGGTGTTTACCGGATTGAAGTTCAATCCCGTCGGAATGCTACGCTAGCGATCCAGCCTGTCAGGAGCGCCATCATAGCGGTGGCGAACCCGTATAGCAGGCCGTGGTCACGGGCGGCATTGACGACGAACTGCTCGAAACCGACCTTGACGATCTCGAAGGCCGACTTGGTGTGTGCGATTAGGTTGCCGTCGGCGAACAGCTTGACGTCGACATCATAGTCCCCGATCGGCACCTGCGCCGGCAGCGAGATCGTTGCGCGGAACAGCGTCGGCGTGAGGAAGGTCACCGCATTCGACGCTTCGCTGTAAAGGCCGCGTTCCTCCATCAGGCGCACTAGAGCGATGCGGAATGGGTCGTTGCTGACTTCGCCGATGTCGTTGTGGATCATCTCGGGAAGCGGCGTGTTGGCGATGCCGAGCTGCATCCGCCGCCGGTTGTCGGCACCGGTAATGGCGTCGAGCGGGCGGTTCGCCAGCACGGCGAGGTAGGACGGTGGATCGATGAACGTGCGCGCCTCGGTGTTGACCCAGATGCCGAGTACACGCTGCTTTCGCCGCGTGCGCAGCGATTGGCGAGGCCCAGTGATGGTTGCGACGATGTCGTAGGGCCCGTGCTGCGCAACGGTCGCGTCCTGGTCGACCGAACCGAACAGTACCAGCTCCGCCCCGGTGTAGTTCGACGTGATCATCACGTGATGATTGGTCAGCGAAGCGACCAGCCGTTCGGCCGCGGCCGATCCGGCGTCCGCGAACAACGCCACAACCAAAAGCGCCGCGGAGAACGCGTATTTCACGGCGCGCCCCCGATGAGCCGAATCGAATAAAGGTCGTCCGGCCGCAGCACGAGCTGGCCGGCAAAGCGTAGCCCCACCGCAAGGACCAACAGCCCGAGCAAAAGGCGCAGCCACTCGCCGCGGATGCGCTGACCGGCGTGCACGCCGAACTGGGCGCCAATGACGCCGCCGATCATCAGAATGAGCGCGAGCACGGCGTCGACCAGGTGATTGGTCGCGGCATGCAGCACGGTCGCCGACACCATGGTGAGGAAGGTGAGCACCATCGAGGTGCCGATCACCGTCGCGGTCGGCACCCGCATCAAATAAATCAGCATCGGCACCAGCAGAAAGCCGCCGCCGATGCCCATGATCGCGCCGATGAAACCGATGATGAAGCCAATCGCCAGCACCGGAATGGCGGAGACATAGACCTTCGAGCGCTTGAACCGCACCTTCAGCGGCAGCCCGTGAAACCAGATGTGGCTGCCGGGCCGGCGCAGTTCGACCGGCTTGCCCTGGCGGCTGCGGATGATCGCGCGCGCGCTTTCGCCGACCATCAGCACGCCGACGATAGTCAAAAGCGTGACGTAGGACAGCCCGATCATGAGATCGAGCTGGTCGAGCGCGCGCAGCCACGTGAACAGTGCGACACCGCCGGCGCTGCCAACGATGCCACCGGCAAGGAGCGTGAGCGCCAGCGTGACGTCGATCGCCTTGCGCCGCCAATAGGCGATCGCGCCTGAGAACGAGGAGGCCGCCACATGGGTCGTGACGCTGGCCACCGCCACCGCCGGCTGCACGCCGATGAAGATCAAAAGCGGCGTCATCAGGAAGCCGCCGCCGATCCCGAACATGCCGGAGATGAATCCGACCGCCAGCCCCATCGCGAGCACAAGAAAGACGTTGACGGGAATGTCGGCGATCGGAAGGAAGATTTGCACGGATGGACTGCCGGGCGCTCGTTATATGTTGATGAACCGTTCTACTCGCGCGCCGCTAGCGCGCAGATTTGATCACCGGCGCTGGCGGCGCAGCCGTTCGATCTCTTCGACATCCCCCTGAGGCGTCGGCCGGCGCAGCCGATGCAGCCGGGATGAGCGATCCTGCGATCCCGCCGATCCTTCGCGGCGATATCGATCAACCCACTTGCGAACCGTCGGCGGGCAGACACCTTCGGCTTTGGCGACGGCCTCCGGCGTCTGCCCGCTCTCGACCTCTCGTACAATCCGCTCTCGACGCGGCGTTAGCCGGGCATTCTTATGCACGTTCATCCGGTTCTCCCTCAGAATCTGAAGCTTCAGCAACCTCACGGATGGACAACCTCCTGAAAGCTCACACCTAGCAAGCGGCTAGTCCGGGTTCGGTACGTTCTTGAGGATGTATTGGGCATATTGTCGCGTGCTTCTACTCCGCCCGAAAATACCACACCGCCACGGCAACAACGACGATCAACGCTCCGCCACTAGCGACCATTGGCGCAAGCATCGAGCGCTTCTTCGGCCTCACAGCCTTCGCTGGCTCGACAGGCTTCGCCTGCGCCGGCTTGGCGACGGAAATGGCATAAACGCGCACCGGGTCGGCGATGTTTTTGAGTTCCCGGTCCCCAGATCGGTGACTGCGAGATCGGGACGCGCCTTGACCTGGCGATAGGCGTCCTCGGACACCATATAGCAATTCGTGCATATGTCTCGGATGCTAAAACGCTGCCGATTAGCGAAGACTTACCTCTCTAACGTCCCACCAACCTGCAGTGATCGTTCCGTGGTACAGCTGTGATCGTGGGGTCGGCGGGCTGAGCGCCGACTGAGAACAAACCGATGCCAGTCCAAGTGGAAAGCCCATGCGGCTCTCGGTCTTTTTAGTTGTTGTGGCCCTCGTGGCCATGGTGCTAGCGAGCGAACCCGCAATAGCGGAATCCGCGGCGCCGACGGCAAGCGCCTTGCCATGGTGGGCGTGGGTTCTGCTGCTGTTCGTCGTGACTTTTTTGCTCGGAGTCGTAGCTGTCGTGGCCGGCGTGGGCGGCGGCGTTCTGTTCGTGCCAATCGTCAGCAGCCTGTTCCCGTTCCATCTTGATTTCGTGCGGGGGTCCGGCCTCTTGATCGCGCTCGCGGGGGCGCTGGCCGCGGGCCCCACCTTGCTGCGCGGCGGAATAGCCAATCTTCAACTCGCGATGCCGCCCGCCCTGACCGCTTCGGCCGCAGCCATCGTTGGCGCGATGATTGGCTTGATCTTGCCGGACAGAATCGTTCAGCTTGCGCTTGGTACCATGATCCTGGGCGTCGTTGGCCTGATGGCCATCTCCCGCAAATCTGACAATCCTGAGGTCCCGAAGGCCGATGCATTGTCGGTGACGCTTCGGATGCATGGCGTCTACCACGACCCCTTCAGCAGTCAGGACATAGAGTGGAAGGTGCATCGCACACCGCAGGGCCTCGCGTTGTTCGTCCTCATCGGCGTACTGGGTGGCATGTTTGGGATCGGCGCGGGCTGGGCCAATGTGCCAGCGCTCAATCTGGTGATGGGCGTGCCGCTCAAGGTCTCCATCGGCACGAGTAGCGTCATATTGTCGATCGCGAACAGCGCGGCCGCATGGGTCTACCTGAACCATGGCGCCATGCTGGCCATCATCGCCGTGCCCTCAATGCTCGGTATGATGTTGGGATCGACCATCGGGGTAGGGCTGCTCACGCGCACCAATGTGGCTGTCATCCGCAAGGTCGTCATCGTCCTTCTACTGTTGGCCGGCGTTCGCGGCTTGCTCAAGGGTCTCGGTGTGTGATGCGGGAATATCGGGATGACGAAGGAGCGAAAAGCACGACGGGAGTAAACGGCGGCGGCCTGCGGAGTGCGTGGAAACAGGTGAGAACTCGCCTTCGCGCACGTGCGCGGCTGCGCCGGCAGCAAGCGATGCGCACAAGGAGCCAGCGGCTGAAGTACGCAACTCCCGAGCAGCTCGCCTACGCGGATCTGCTCGATAACGGAGTCAGGATCGGACGTTATCTTCTGGCGGGCACTTTCACCCTTTACGTGTTTGGGTTCGCCCCGGCCAAGATTCCATTGTCCGAGTTACCCGCCTACTGGTCGATGGCGGCCGACCAATATTCGAGTCTGGTAGGGGTCGGCAAGGGGTGGAGTTGGCTCGCTCTGATTCGTTACGGCGACTACATGAACTTCTTCGGCATCGCCTTTCTGTCCGCGTTGACGATTGCGTGTTATCTGCGCGTCTTGCCGTTCGCGTTACAACGCAAGGATTTTGTCTTGGGCACGATCCTGATGCTTGAGGTGTTCGTATTGTCGCTTGCTGCCTCCGGGGTTCTGGCCACCGGCCATTGGCGCTAAGATTTGGCCAGCACCGGAGTAAGCAAAGGGACCCGATGCGATGACGACGCCGCAACCGATGCAGCTCTCACCGCTAGCGCGCTTCGAGAAGATCCTCGTCGCGACAGACGGCTCCTCTTTCAGCGAGGACGCCACGAAGGTTGCCATCGCCATGTGTGTGAAGAGCGGGGCACACCTCTATCCCTTCAACATGGTGCTGACCAACCCGGAATATGAAGCCGTCGCGCCGGAGCTTGTCCAGAAGGCTACCGAAGATGCCAAGGCGCACCTCGAGTCCATCATCGCCGAAGCGGCCGACCAGGGCGTCGGCGCCACGATGTTGATGCGGCTAGGCGACCGCCCGGATGCCGAGATCGTGGCGGCCGCGAATGAGATCAACGCCGATCTCATCGTCATAGGCCAGCAGGGACGGCGCGGCCTGGCGCGTATGATGGTCGGCGACGCGACCGTCAGGGTGATCGGTTCGGCAACATGCAGCGTGCTCTCAGTGCCGGTAGGTGCGGCCATGTGGGAGAGGCGCATCCTGCTCGGCACCGACGGCTCGCGCTTTGCTGATGCCGCTGCCGTATCTGCCGCCAAGATTGCCCATTGTTGCGTGGCGCCAATCACCGTCGTTTCCGCGCTTGTCCCCAGCCACAGCAAACTGCGGCAGCAGGAAGGGCGCGAGGCCGTCGAACGCACGACAGAGCTCCTCAGGCAGGACGGGCTCGACGTTGAAGGAGCGGTGCTGCCCGGCGAGGCTGACGACGTGATCATCAAGCTGGCCAAGGAGAAAGGCGCCGACCTCATCGTGGTGGGCACCCACGGCCGCACCGCCTTTGGCAAGGCATTACTCGGCAGCGTCGCGGAGCGCGTCATCGGCAAGGCCAAGTGCGCTACGCTGGTGGTGAAGGCCTAGCGCGGATGCGGAGCGCAATGCGCGACCGATGCTCTGTGCTCGGCAAAACGTTAGGGGCCCCCTTCTCGCCGAGGTTGGATGGAATCGCATGTCGATGCCGCCGATGGCCCCGTGCCGACAATCCGTGTTTCGGTGGCTAAACCCCAATCCGGATCAAATCGATGGATGTGATAGACCGGCCGCGTCTTCATGTGAGCCGGATACTCACCTTTGCGCAGCGTCGTCGCGATGCACGGCACCACTGTCGCCGGGATGCTCCCGACATGACCCGCAGCAGCACGGTGAACGTGACCGCTGAAAACGGCAGCGACTCGCCCGGAGTGCTGCAAAGCCCGACGCAGCCGCGACATTATCTCCGGTGTTTCGAAGTTGAGCGGGTCCGGCCCCACCATGACTTCAAACGGCGGATGGTGAGTGAAAACCGCAATCGGCTTGGTGGTCTCGGCATCGATCAGGTCAATCAAACGCCTGACCCGCTCGGGGCAAAAGTCACCCTTGTTGCTGCTTGAACTCAGGGTATCCAGCGCAATCAGTCTTATCGGGTAGTCTTCAATTGCATAGTCGATAAAGTCGGAATCGAGCCCAAGATATCTGTATGCCGAAAAGGCCGCGCGCAAACTCGCCCTGTTATCCTTATTGCCGGCAAGCACGTATACCGGTGCATGCGCGTTTGCGAGTATGGCCACAGCCTGAGCGTATTCGTCTGGCCGGCCGTTATGAACGATATCCCCGGTGTGAACGATTACGTCGGGAGCCGGATCGAGTGCGTTCAAGTCCGCAACCGTGAGTACGAAATCCCGTATTCTCTGATCAGCGTCGGGTGTATCCAAGGCTATATGGGTATCGGAGATTTGCGCGATGATCATGTTGCCGGTCGCTAACCTGTCGAGCGCAGACCGGCGTAATACTCCTTGAGGATCGCCACCACCTCCGGCCGGCTGAACTCGGGCGGTATGTCGGCGTTGGTCGAGAGCATTTCACGCTGCTGCGTGCCGGAGATCGAAATGTGATGCCTCGGATCGTGGGGGCAGGTCTTCGCCGTCGCCATTCCGTAACACTTCCGGCAGTAAAAAGTGACGTCGATCTTCAGCGGCTTGGTATGAAGTGCGCCGTCCCACAGTTCATCGAAGATATGATGCGCATCGAACGGGCCGTAGTAGTCGCCGACACCGGCATGGTCGCGCCCGACGATAAGATGCGAGCAGCCGAAATTCTGACGAATGAGCGCATGAAGCAGCGCTTCGCGCGGGCCCGCATAGCGCATCTCGATCGGATAGCCCGCCTGAATGACCGTTCCCGGGCGGAAATAATTGTCGATCATGGCCTGGATTGCTCGGATGCGAACATCGGCCGGAATGTCGCCTGCTTTCAATTTCCCAAGCACCTGATGGATGAAAACACCGTCTGATACCTCCAGCGCGATTTTCACCAAGTGCTCGTGGCTACGGTGCATGGGATTTCGGGTTTGGAAGGCAGCGACATTCGACCAGCCCCGCTCAAGAAACATGGCCCGCGACTGGGCAGGCCGGATATAGAGGTCCGGGTATTTGGCAGGATATTCGCCTTCGCTCAGCACCATGACGCGCCCGGCTAAGTTGACACCCCCCTGACCAAGTACCTTCGCTACGC
The DNA here is from genome assembly GCA_963733575.1 of uncultured Alphaproteobacteria bacterium. Taxonomy (GTDB): domain Bacteria; phylum Pseudomonadota; class Alphaproteobacteria; order Rhizobiales; family Xanthobacteraceae; genus BOG-931. The sequence goes on from CAVTDJ010000002.1 coordinate 703,711, forward strand.
CCGGATGCTTCGGATCGGCGGTGCGATAGACGTGCTCGGCCTCCAATTGCTTATCGATTGAATATTTCTCGTGAACCTCCATGACGGCAAGTATTTCACCGGTCTCCGTGTCGATGAGCGTGACCTCTTCTTCGGCATGGATGCAATCAGCAAGGGCTTTGTCTACGGGAAGTGTGATCGGGATCGGCCAGAAGACGCCGCTGGTCAGTTTCATATCCAGGCACGAACCGCGCCAGTCGTCATGCCCCATGAACCCATCGAGCGGCGTATAGGCCCCCATTGCCAGCATGAACACGTCGGAGATCGCACGTGAATCGAGAGGAATCTTGCTGAGTTTCTCCGCCCGCTTGCGCTCCTCGGCCCGCTCCGTCTCCGGCAGCAGCAGCGGCTTGATCTGCTCCGAATTGTGCGGCGGCACGAGTTGGGGCATGGCAAGTCCTTCCTGAAATCAATCGGTGCTTGACCCCGCCAGCCGGAGCAGTCTGCAAAGGTCATCCTCTCGACGAGCGGTCGTTCTCCCGTCGCAGACCGTGAATCAAGCAATCGCCGCTGGGGGAATCCCCTTTATGGATTCGGACCCTTGCCGCGCGATCCGGCTCATCTACGCTACCGTATGAGGCCTACGGCCGCGTTGGGGTCTCGTATTCGGCTTCCTTCTGGAACGGTTCCCAGACGGTTTCGTAACCAACGAACCCCTTTTCGTTTGGCTCTTTCTGATGCGTTGTCAAAAAGCGTGCATGGCCGTCAGGAACTTTGGGAGTGGGTTTTGTCTCGCTCATAAGTCACCTCTTGCCGTGAAGCCGGGATTGCAAGTGCAAGTAACTAAGCCCGAATTTTGTCCGATGCCATTCATAGGATTTTGCGAATTGGATACCTAGGTCGGGGTTGTCTGAGGAAAGCGGCATTTGGTGCCTGAAGAAAAGAGGATCGACATTGCTGCTCAAACAGGTCTCATGAGTGACGGGTCGATATTCGCCTCCGCAATGATCGCCCCGCCGGCTTTTATCTCGTCATCGGTTGCTTTGCGCACAGTCAGTACCTCTAGCGTAAAGACGACCTCTCTGCCGCAAAGCGGATTGTTGCCATCGACAGTCAGTGTCTTGTCGTCGATCCGCGTCACAACAAAGCTGTGGGTCTGGCCCTCGTCGTTTTCCATCAGGATGGAGGTGCCGACTTGCCGATACTCCTCGGGAACGTTCTCAATGTGATCGGTAAAAACCAGCGACTCGTCTCTGGGGCCGAAGATCTGATTGCCATCGATCGGCACCCCGATTACGTCGCCGGCGGACTTGCCCTCCAGCTCCTTATGGACGAAAGGGGCCAAAATTTCATTGTGCCCGTGAACATAGCCCAACGGGAATTCGACCATGGTGAGAACATGCCCCGATTTCTTGTCGGTCACCTTATAGGTTAGTTCGACAAACTTGCCGTCCTGGATGGTTTCACTCATGTCGAATCCGAACGAACTGCTCAGAAGATGGACGCACCGAAAATCCTGACCTTTCCATTTTCATAGCCGAGGACAAGCCTGCCAAGCCATTCGCCCTTCTTTTTGGTGCTCCGTTGCCGGTAAACAACCGTCACATGTTCGCCTCGGCGGATAATGCCGAGATAGTCGACGTCTTCAGACAGATTTCTGGCCAGTTCGCTGTTTGCGAACTGGTGGCCAACCTCAACTTGATTCATGGCAAGCGCCAGGGACGTGGAAAAATTCTTGACGAATTCTCCGTATTTGCCTTCGTTGGAATTTTTCACGAGGTCGCGCCACAGGGGATCGGCTATGGCCCGTATCTCCTCGTCAGTTTTTTCAATAATGTTCACGCGCGGTTCTCTGGGACCGTGAAAGACCGGATTTGTAGAGTGCATCAAAAGCGTCATGTTGGTCTTTCTTTGCATCCAGGCGGACGTTCAACGCGATCGTCTGCCCGGAGCAATTGTTACTCGTCCGCCCCAATCAGGTGATAACAGGGCGCCTTCTCCATGGTGTATTCACCGGTCTTCGGATCGCGGCGCGAAACAGTCAGCACGTGCCAGTTTGCGTCGTCCACCTTCATGGCGTCGCCGCGGTAGTAGTAGCCCGGCCAGCGAGTTTCCTTGCGGAACAGAGTGTGCTGCGTGACGCACTCTGCGGCGCGATGCCGGTGCTTCAGCTCCCACGCACGCAGCAACTCGTGAATATCCTTTGCGGCCAGGCTCTCGAGATCTTCCTCCATGACCTTGAGCTTCTTGAGACCGATATTCAGGAGCTTCTCGTTGGTCATGTAGCTGACCGTCACCCCGCCGCAATACTCGTCCATGAGCTTCTGCAGACGATCCAAGCCCTGCTTGGGATTGATGTAGTGGGGGTTGACATCGCCCGCCACAATCTCGTTGCGGTAGATCTTGTAGTGCTCCAGCGGCTTGTAGATATCCTTCTTGCGGCGGTTGATCTGCTCGTCGGATACGACGATGCCTTCGGCCTTGCCGTCGTCGATATATTTACAGGCAGCCTTCGCGGCGAGACGGCCCTCGGTGAACGAACCGGATGAAAAGGCGTGCGGCGTGCCGCCGACCGCGTCACCGGCGCCGAACAGACCTTCGATCGTCGTCATGCGATTGTAGCCCCAGAAATACTCGGGCGGAGAAACGTCCTCGGGACCCGAGCACCAGGCGCCCGAGCAGGTCGCATGCGAGCCCATGACGTAGGGCTCGGATGTGGTCAGCTCGGGGTTCTCGTTCTTGGGATCCACATCGGTGGAGGCCCAGACGACCGCCTGGCCGATGGTCATGCCGAGGAAGTTTTCCCAACCGACCTCTTCCAGATGAGGATCCTGGAAGGCCTTCATGGTCACCATGTGAATGGGGCCGCGGCCGGCATTCACTTCACTGATGATCGCATGGTTGCGTAGACAGGTCGGGATCGGTCTATGGGTTAAGTGCGAAGCTTCCGGATCCAGATATTCCTTTCCGACCATTTTCTGAAGTTCAGGGAACCACTTGGATTCATACTCCTCGCCCAAACCATTTTGCGTATAGGTCTTCAGGTGCAGGAAATAGGCACCGACCGGGCCATACCCGTCCTTGAAACGCGCCAGCACGATGCGGTTTTCCATCTGTGTCATCTTGGCGCCGGCTTCGATCATGAGCCCATAGGCAGACGCGGACGACCAGGGCGCATACCAGGTACGACCGGAACCTTCGCCCACCGAACGCGGCTTGAAGATATTGGAAGCGCCGCCCGCGCCGCAGATCACAGTCTTGGACTTGAAGACGTGATAGTTGCCGGTGCGCACATTGAAGCCGACGGCACCGGCGACCCGGTTCTCCTTGCTGTCATCCATCAGCAGGTGGGTGACACAGATGCGGTTGAATACCTTGTCCGCAGATTTCTTGGCGGCCTCGGCCACGATGGGCTTGTAGGACTCGCCATGAATCATAATCTGCCATCGCCCCTCACGCAGATAGCGCCCGGTTTTCGGGTCGCGCATGATGGGCAGGCCCCATTCTTCGAACTGGTGCACCGTGGAGTTGACGTGACGGGCCATATCGAACAGCAGGTCTTCGCGCACCAGCCCCATCAGATCGATACGAGCGTAGCGGACATGGTCCTCCGGTTTATTTTCGCCCCACCGGGTCCCCATGTAGCAGTTGATGGCGTATAGACCCTGGGCGACCGCGCCGGAGCGATCGATATTGGCCTTCTCGGCAATAACGATCTTCTTGTTCTGACCCCAGAATCTGGCCTCCCAGGCGGCACCGGTGCCGCCGAGGCCTGCGCCGACGACCAAGACATCGATGTTGTCTTCGACGATCGTTTTGTAAGCCATCAGTAATACACGCCTTTCTTCATCGTGAGACCGGCTGACTGAAGGGTATGCAAACCGCCGTCATCCATGCGGATCCACTTTGGCTCATTGTACAGCAGCTGGCTGTCGCGCATTTCCTGGCTGGGCGCGGGAACGTCGGCGAGCTTCGGGATCGCCTGCCCCCAAGGCTTAGTAGTGATCGGCGACAGGAAATTCTTTTCCGTGCCGTTCCGATATTTGATCTTCCAGGCGATCGTGCCTTTCTCTTCGTCGCGGATGACGCGAACGCTGTGACCGAGCGGGGCGAAGTCGGCATATCCGCGGACATCGATCGCATTCTGCGGGCAAGCCTTGACGCAGGAGTAGCACTCCCAGCACATGCTCGGCTCGATGTTGTAAGCGCGACGATAAGTCGGATCGATGTGCATGATGTCCGAGGGACAGATGTCGACGCAATGTCCACATCCGTCGCACCTTGTCATATAGACGAAGGTCGGCATTAGTCGGCTCCTTAGCTGTTCCAGTAGAACTTGCGAGCTGTTTTCTAATAGTGGCGTGGCGCTTCGCGCTTGATGCCAAGTCCCATTTGCATCGGAGCGTTTTGCAACAGCTCCATGGAATGTCTTTTCTGTTGTTCGGGATCGTCACGGGTCAACGTCGGCAAATTCTGGGCTGAACCGTTGGCCTTCGATACTCGTTTCTCGAGCGCCGCGGCCGGCTTGAAGAACATATGAGAGAATTTGGACCACGGAATTGACCCAAACAGCACCGTGGTGGCGATAAGATACAGAGCCAGCAACACGGTGGCCCAAGCGGTGTGACCCATCGCCTGTAGGTACGCCCACACCAAGCCAAAGGTCACGCTCAAGACCAGCGCAACGATAAACAAGTCAGCGCGCACAAAACGGAACGGCGAATTGCCCTCTGCTGCAACGTCGACCCGGATGAAAAACCAGAACCAGTAGCCGCCGAGGCAAACCATCAGGGCCCCGATGTACCACAATGTCGGTATGGCGGCGGGTGCAGGGGTGGCGGGCGTTGGGTATGCGAAAACCATGATGGCGGTGGTGACGACGTAAATCACAAAGCCGTACATGGTCAGGAGATGGGCAACTCTGCGCCGCGTGTTGCAGAATTCGCCTGAGGTCATGACATCGACTACGGCGGTCTGGACCGCTACGGACACCATCTCTCCGCCGCCGACCTGCCGCTTCGCTTTATTCTTGGAATTCCGCCAGTTGTTAAAGAAGTATCTGGCGCTCCCCTTATGGATGGTGTCGAGGATCGTACCGCCCGCGACCAACAGGGCCATGATGACAACGTACGTCTGCATAACGGTTGGAGGTACGGACGCCGCAAGCTCGGCGAATGGATTGCTGGTGAACATATTAGACTCGCTTAAAGCTCGTTCGGGAGCGATCCGCACCCGGCATCGCCCCGCACTCCCCAGTGAACGCACCGCGTAGGCCTCAGGCCTCACCGACGAGCGCGCCGTTTTTTTTACGCTGCCAGACTTCATACCGAAGATCGGGCGGATCGAGACCGATGAACTATTCGCCGGTTTGACCAATCGAACAAGTGATTTATACTTATCAAAATCACAAAAAAAACTGATGATAAGTCATGACCCTCGACCAAATGCGCGTTTTCATTGCTATCGCCGAACGCGGCCACGTCACCCGTGCCGCCGAGGCTTTGGGCATCACGCAATCCGCTGCCTCGGCGGCCATCGCGGCGCTCGAGAGCCGCTACAATGTAAGGCTGTTCGACCGGATTGGGCGCGGAATTCAACTGACCGAAACGGGGCGCCGGTATTTACGCGAAGCCCGCGCCGTCGTCGATCGCGCATCGATGGCAAAAAGCGTGCTGGAAGATCTTGCCGAAGGGCTGGCAGGCACGGTTTTGATTGCAGCCAGCCATACCATCGCGAGCTACTGGTTGCCGCGGCGACTAACCGCTTTCCGTGCCGCCAATCCCGGCGTTCAACTCGACCTTGTCATTCGCAATACGCGCGAAGTCGAAAGCGCCATCGTCGAAGGCGAAGCGCACCTCGGACTGGTCGAAGGACCAACGCAGCAACCCTCCCTCACACGACTGCAAGTCGATATAGATCATCCCGTGCTTGTCGTCGCAGCAGGCGAGCCACCGCTGCCGCGCAACGCACGGGGCCAGATCGAGTTGCGGGCCATTCCCTGGGTGATCCGGGAAGAAGGTTCTGGAACACGTCGGGTTTTGGAGGATCTTGCGGCATCCGAGGGACTGTCGCTCGACGATCTCAATATTTTTCTGGTTTTGCCCGCTAATGAAGCGATCCGCGAAGCCGTGGAAGCGGGTGCCGGCGCGACGATCATTTCGGAACATGTCGTCGCGTCTGCGATCGCTGGCGGCACATTGCGAGTACATCCGATCGATTTGCCGCCGCGGGATTTTGTCGTCCTGCAACACCGCGAACGCCATGCCAGTACAGCGCAGCTTTGCCTGGTGAACCATTTGACGGCCGCGCTTGACAAGACAAACTGGAAAAGTCCTCAATAGCTTGCCCGCGTCAACGTCATCGTCCCGCCGCGACTGGCGTGAACTGCCGCGCGCCTTGTGGGCACAGAAGGGCGGAACATAAGAATAGCGATTTGCTCAGGTTCCAAGTCATCAAGGTGACTGCGAAGATCAGCGGCGAACTTTGCACCATGACGAAGACAGGGGAAACGCATGAAGGTCGGTGAATTTCTGAAGCATTCTCGGCAACAACTCGTGACGTGCAAGCCGGACGACAGCCTCGAGACTGCCGCAAAGCTCCTGCACGCGCACCGCATAGGCGCCATGCCGGTTTGTGAAACGGAAACGGACTTGCGCATGGTCGGCATCCTCTCGGAACGCGATCTCGTACGGGCCTTTGCGACCAGGGGGCGCGATCTGCAGAAGATGTGTGTTCGTGACCTCATGACCGTAAGGGTAGTGAGCTGCGGTCCAGAGGAACTCGTGCAAGCTGCGCAGGATGTGATGCGAACGAACCGGTTTCGCCATCTGCCAGTGGTCGAGGACGGGCGGGTGTTCGGAATCCTCTCGATCCGCGACACGCTGGCGACGCGCCTGCAAGAGTCGGAGTTCGAGATCAACGTTCTGCGCGACGTCGTGGTTGCCGCAAGGTACCGTTGATCACCCGCACCTCGCCGGGTCGTAACGACGGGGTCGCACACGGAGTCGTCGTGCCTAACGCCCAAAGTCACTGATCGAAACGTGCTTTGAGGCGCCTTTGATGGACTTCGGACTGTGTCCGGAATAGCTGGCGATCATGCAGGCGTGCTCGTAAGGCGCCGGCAAGCAGCGTAATTGCCGACCAGCACGGGTGGTCAGAACTCTTTGGATACCCTAACCATAGCGATCTCCTCCTCAATGAGGGCTCGTTGTGCCCTCCCCGGCCAAATCGTATCCTTGGGCATTGCGCCCGCGAGAGTCGGGCACCATTCCAATTCGGCCTTTGCGCCCCACGACGTGCCGACCAAGTCGACGCAACCAATCTGAGGCTCAAAAGACCATCCGCCGGGCACGACATTAACGGTTACCGGACACTTTGGGCATTTGATCGCCATGGAGCCGAATATGCACTCTTCGTCGCGGCTGGCAAGGCTTCCCGCCCGCCTTATACGCTTCTTCCTGAGCGTCGGCGTTATGCCAATGCGGCAATGACGGCGTGCCGCCGAGCTGGGTTTGTAGGGATTCGCGCACAGGAAAAACTTGGTTCCCGCATCCAACCCGTTCTCAAAAATGGGTCTCTAAGACTTTCTCCAGCTACGTCGGGCGCCAGTAGCGCCGACAGAGAGTTCAACTCGTCGATCGGCACTCCGATCTTCACCGCAATGCGGGCTGCCGCCTGGAGCTCTGCTCGGCGGGTTCGAATTGTGGAGGCCTTAAGGGGCCGGATACGCTGTCCCGTCCGGCTTTTCGGGATCCGGGTCAGTCTTTGCAGATATTGATCGAGGTCTCGGCGAAGAGGTCCTGGGAACTGGTCCCAGTCAATCTCCACAACTGACTTAACGGGCGGCTCCAAAAGCCGCTACCCCGACCAACCCGAGATCGTTCCTACATTGGCATTCCAGGCCCGGGCGAGCAGTCGCCGAAAGGCATTGTCGGCTGGCTTGCCGCACCGTGATCGATAGTCGACGAAGCGGTCGACCGTAGCTTCGTCGACCTCGGCGGGCGGGACGTTGTTCGCGGAGCAGTATCGCATGAACGACGAAAGTCTAGATCGAGCAACACCGCCCCTGACCTCGGCTCGCAGCTTTTCCCATGCGGCTGTTAAGGGCGCGCCGTGCTCGGGAACACCCTTCTCCCGAGCCAGCCAGAGTAAAGCGCTCTTCGTATTGCTCTTGTGGTTTTGCAGCGTCTTGGCGGTTAGACCCGCCGGCACTTGGTGTAACTGAGAGAGATCGGCTCGAATGCCACTGTAACGCGCTGGGATCACCTCCAGCGGCTTGTCCAAGGCTCGAGCGATCTTGCCGCATCGAGGTCGGCCAGTGCCTTCGGGTCTGCTCCGACAGTTCCGGCGCCACGGCGATGATCGCGACCGCGTCGGCGAAGGATGTCTCAATCAGGATCGGGTTTTCGGTCATTAGGAGCGACTCCTTCACGCTCACGATGGATGGGGATGGACCTAAGTATATGTTGGGTCGTATTGGGAATAGGTCAAGTGTATATTGAGGCGCATATACTTCGACATGCATTCCTAATCTAGAGAAACTCCAAGTCTCTATGATGTATAGTGATGTATTGCGATAGATGTTCATTCCGAGCGCGTAGACGTCCGTGTCCGCGCCCTGTTGAATTTGCGCAGGCTCGACTCCGGATACCGAACCGCGCGGCCGATCTTCACGAACTCCGGACCGTCGCCCCCTACCCTCGCCTTTGCCAGCCAGGACAGCGATAGGTTCAGAACTTTTGCTGCTGCTTCCGGATCAAGAAGCGGATCCAGTGGTCCATTGGAGTCTCTTGTTTGTGCTCGGCTATCGAGCTAGTGCCGTTCCGATGATGCGCGCAGATTGACCAACAGCGCCGCGATATCGGTTGCGTACACCAGGCTCTTTTTTCCAAGCTTGATGATTTTTAGATCGCCACGAGCGACGAGCTCATAAACAGTCGTCCGATCGATCGACAGAAGATCGAGCGTCTCTTTGACGGAATATGCCGCTTTGATGAGCCCGAACGTGCGTGGGTCAGCGACTACACCACTGTCGCTATTTGTGCTTTCCTGTCGGCGCATAACCATCGCTCCGTCTGCGATGGTTCCCATCTATTCCCATGAGGTCGGCGGAGCGAGGGAGTTAGTTGGAGCAAGTTATTCGCAGATATTTGGGCGACAAACCTTAGCGTGTAGCGTAGCCCTGAGAAGAGACCGTGCGACTCGCGCCGCTGAATTCCGCCTATAATGAATGGGAATCGGATTTGCCTGGCGGCCAAACAGAGTTGGGGGGCGTGGCGGTGTCTGCAATTAATGTCGTTTCTCAGCCGCGCGCGTGGGTCGGCATCACACTAGCGGTGGCGGCTGCAGCCGCCTTCGCGCTAGCCAATACCTCGGCAAGCGTCGCCTATCATAGCGGCAGCAACCCGCTAACGGTTGCTGCGATGCGGTTTTTCGTGCCGACAGGTGCGCTGATCGCGTGGTTGCGCCTAAGTGGCATTTCGCTCGTCCTGTCGACAAGTGATGCCTTGGTTGCAATTCTGCTCGGGGCTGTGATGGCCTTCTATAACTGGGCGCTGCTCAGATCACTCAACGAGATTCCGCTGGCTCTAGCGACGCTCCTTTTCTACCTGTACCCGCTTATAGCTGCCGTCATGCTTGCCTGCTTTGGTTGGGAAAAATTCGGCTGGAGAACCGGTGCAGCGATTGTGGTCGCCCTTGCCGGACTAGCGCTGGCACTCGACGTGCGCGGCAGCAATCTCAAAATTGATGGCGTGGTATTGGGTTTTTTCGGCGCGCTCGGATTAGCCGTCGTAGTTGTTATTTCTAGCCGCGTGTTTCGCGCAGGCGATGCACGGCCGCTGACGCTCTATATGGCGGCGGTCGCCGGCGTTCTGCTATCGACACTCTGTGCTGCGAGCGGCGACTTCGTATTGCCACAGACGGCTCTGGGGTGGATGGGATTCATATCCGCTGCTGTGCTCTACGGTTTCGCGATGATCGCTTTTTTCGTCGCCGTGACGATGATTGGACCGGTGCGCACATCGCTGGTGTCCTATGCCGATCCGGTAATAGCCGCTGGTCTCGGCGTCGTTGTGCTAGGCCAGTCGCTGACGCTGGTTCAGATTGCGGGCATTGCGCTTGTCATCCTTGCACTTATCGGCGCGACGGCTCGACGGTCACAGCCTACTTAGACTTTTGTTCGGGTGACTTGAGCGAGCAGCTTTGCTTAATGCACCGAAAAGTCGACGCGGGAGCAGCTCGTCCAATCGCAAGGGATAAACCATTCAAAAGTCGCCTGTTGGATCCAGCGCGTCAGTTGGTGCCGTGCAACAATGTCCGAAGTTGAGGTCAAAGCGGACTCGAAGTCGGTAGATTCATTTGGTCGAGTTTGGACCCCGAGCGGACTTCATTACACTCGGATTAATGTCAGCGGGCGAGCCCAATACGTAACCACAAGAGAGCCGCTAATGCGTGATTTTCAATCGCCCGGACGATCTACTGTCCATGCGCTCAACGGTATGGCGGCGACGTCGCATCCAATGGCAACACTTACCGCGATCGATATGCTGCGTGCCGGTGGTACCGCGGCCGATGCTGCGGTCGCCGGGGCGGCGCTGCGACTTTACAAGGCGGCTCTACAACTACTGCCTATCGACGGCGACTTATAGAGCTCAATAGTAGCGGCTGACTCTCATCAGAATGTTCTTTGTTTCTCGCCACATTGCTTACACGTGTATGGCACCCGAACCTGTCCTTGACTTGCTGAGACGCGATTATGCGCACCGCACTTTCTGCATTTGCTCTCTATACGAGTCATGCCCTGCTTAACGATGAGGGCTTTTCGCTCCAACGCCTCTTTCACCAGACGTTCCGTCTCATCGCGCATCGCTTGTTTCGACATTTCACACTTTCTTGCTTTCTGCACGATAGGTCATACAGGCGGTCGTGGACCTCGGCAACGAACTTGTTGGGTCACGTCACGCACGAGCGCGTCCGCGCCTCACCGCACCCTCGACCCGCACCGTCATCATCGAGCCAGCAACAGCGCCGCGGACTGCAGGGCGGTGTGCAGCAGGCGTTTATTGCTGGTAAGGCTTCGCTGCTCGGCAGTCACTTGCGCCGAACGACTACGCGGACTATTACCTGCAAACACCATCGCTGGTGTGGCAATATTCTCCCGGACGACAAAGCTGAGAAGTGTCTGATGTACCCGCGGCGCGGCATTGACAGCTATCACTGACCCGGCCCTTCGGGCAGAGAGGATAATACTTGAGGGGGTTGGCAACACCGCCCATCGGCACGCCGCCGCCCATCCACGCATGGGCCGATCCAGCGGACATAGAAATTGCGAGTAGCACTGCGGCGCATTTCTTTAACATATTCTATTCCCGGTTCATTATTTGGAGCGGAGCCCCATATCGACCGCGTCATTCGACGGCACCTTGATCTGGCCGTCATCGACGGTCCACATGGTTTAGCGTTTCCTTGCCAGCGCATCCTCGGTAGCTGGATTAACGCGGAAACCAAGGAACAGATTGGCGTGCGTCCGACACATTGGCGGGAATGGCAAAGGCCGTCCTAAACGCTACGCCCTCTTCCTCTCAGGCGGGTCACCCAGCGCCGACATTTTGGCCTGCTCTTCGGCCAGCAGACGAAGAAGCGTCACCCGCTTCGTCTCGTCCTGTTCGGTAGCCAACATCTTGCCATAGTGCTCGATGTTGAGACGAGCGATGTTTTTGTCCATGTGGCACCTCTACGCTAGCCAAAATCTGGACCCGCGAATGCTCCTACACAAAGTTTGCAGGGTCAAATGACAATTTTGAGAAAGCTCGCTCGCTCGAAGAAGCTTTTCGAGACTTGTGCAGCCGAGTGGCTCTTTTCGGTTGCCGCAATTTGGCGTAAGTCCGCGTTTGGGACCAGGGCCCTTCCACATTGAGAGGGATGCTAGCCATGAAAACGATCATGCTGCTTGCCGCCTTAGCGCTGGGTATCGCTATGACGCATCAAGCCTTTGCTTGTGACTGGGGCTTGCACGCCGACGCCTCGGACCGAACCATCGTGACCAGTGACGGCACCGGTTGCCGCGCCATCGAGCCGTCGACCGCGCAACAAAGAGCCGGCCGATGGTAGTGCAGCTGCTGCGAAGGTCGCCGCCGAACCGACCGACCCGGTACCGACGACCGTAGCCGAACTGCGGAAACAGTAGCTGCTAGGCCAGAGCTTCGGCCCAAACCTGTCTCCGGTCGCCGCCACGACGTCGTCGTGCTCGTCGTCTGCACGGTGCTGATCGCGCTGGCGATTTGGCTGTGAGTGACGACGCCGAAATGATCGTCGCCTGTGGCGGCGCCGATCGGGGCGACGCGCACCTGGCCGCGCGCGCGGTCGCCGTCGACGAGGAGATGCCCGCAAGATGTGGGTCAGTTTGTGGGAACGTGACGGCACTTTTAACTAAGTCGTTGTAAGAGTGTACTTATTTGAGTTTGTTGGCGGACACCCCTTCCGCGCGACGGCAACAGCCCGCTCAAGCGCCGCGGCGGCGCTCTCGGCATCGCCCATGCGGCGCAGACAGAGAGCGAGCTTGAGCGCCGTATCGCCGCTTTCCGGCGCCTGGTCTGCCGCTGCCCGATAGGCTTCAACGGCCTCAGCGATGCGGCCGAGGGATTCCAGCAGCACACCGCGGCGCAGGTGCAGCGCGGCCGAGGGCATGACCTGCGTCGCCCGCGTGAAGGCAACTAGCGCCGCCTCCGGTTGACCGGCGCGCTGCAGAGCGCCGCCAAGCAAATGCCACCCCTCGGCGTCATCCGCAAACCGCTCAAGCAGCCGAGGGAGCAGCGTCCCCGCCTCGGCATCGCCAAGTTCGAACAGCGTCACGCACGTCAGGAAGGCGGCATCGGCCCGGTCGGGCGCGAGAGCGGCAGCGCGGCGAAAGAAAGCAAGGGCCCCAGCGAAGTCTTTCGACGCGCGGGCAGCGCGCCCGGCAATGATCAGGGTAGGAACGTGGTCGGGGCGCCGCGCGAGGCTCGCGATCGCCCAGCGGGTAGCTTGTGCGGTCTCGCCCCGCTGCAATGCGATCACAGCAGCAAGCTGATGAATTGCCGGATCGTCGGGAGTGTTTTGAAGCAGAAGCCGCACGATCGCTTCCGCTGCACCGAGATCACCTTCACGCAATGCCGAGAGCGCCTTGCGCAAAGGCGGCTCATCCCTATCCTGTCCGGGGTGCATTCGCGCCCCTCATGTCGTCAATGGCGTGCAACTCATCACGCAATATTTGCTTAGTCATCGGCGGACTCCGGCATACGGGATCGCAATGAGCAAGCCCACGGTCATGCCAAGCGATTGTTCATGTTCTTTCCCGAAATCGTATCCATAGCTCGGCTCCAGATACCAACCGAAATTTCGCTCCGGCCATGGCCAGAATTGGAATTCAAGCGCGACCTCACCACCAATGGAATCGGCGGTCTTCCCGCCGCCCGTCGCATGTATCCATTCTGGGCCGATACCGAACTCGAACTCCACGGTATCCGACAAGGCATAGGGCTTCTTGAACAGGAGATCGGTCCCCCACTCCGTGTGACCACCGCCAAATAAGCGCGTAACGCCCGCTTCGATCTCCAGCTGATCCTTGAAAGGGGTGACCTCTATGGCAGCCGCAGGGCCGAAACTCGATCCGCCATCTCGCAAACTCCATTCGCCCGTACCCCCGATTTCAACAAGCGCGGAGGGTTCTTTATCCTCGGCCTGTGCCTTCGCTGCGAACAACAGCAGAGCGGCCATCAACCCCATCATCGCCCCGTCCTTGATCATTCGACCCCCAGCCCTCGTTGCCTCCTACCTCCAGCACCTTCACCATATCAGTTTCCCACGGCCAGCGCGGCCCCCGACGTTTTTCCGTTCACCGGCCGCAAGGACTCCGCGGAAGGAACCTTGCCGATGACCGATGCGCGGCGCTCGTTCTCCATGTGCTTGATCGCGACCGAGCGAGTGAAAGTCGGTATTCGGCCCGCGTCGGGACCGATCAGGAAGCAGGCGTCGATTGAAGCCACTGCTGGCTATCGCTTGTTGCGATAACTTGAGCATGGCTTATGCACGGTAGCGCACCTCCGGGCGCATTGATGTCCGAGAAGCACCAAATCAGCGAACTTGCAGGATGTAGCAGCGGGTCACAAAATACACATTTGTGAGAGGCTTCCGGGCCGTATGGAGGGACAGCAGGATGACGGACTCGCTCGGGTTCCGGAAAAAATTCGGCGTGGTAGCGCCATCGACTAACACCGCGGTGCAGCCCGAATACGACTCCATGCGCCCGCGCGGCGTGACCAATCATTTCGGCCGCATCCACATTCCCAACGATCCGATCCGCAACGATGAGGATTTCAACCAACTAATGCTCAACATCCGGCACGCCATGATCGAGGCGATCGACCGGGTGATGACTTGCGAGCCGGATTACCTCGTCCTCGGCATGTCCTCGGAGACCTTTTGGGACGGGCTCGAGGGCAGCGTGCGGTTACGCGAGCGGATCGAGGCGCATGCGGGCGTCAAGGTGGCGATGGGCTCCGATGCGAGCCAGGCGGCGCTGCGGCGGCTCGGCGACATCCGGCGGATCGGCGTCATTACGCCCTATATGCCGGTCGGCGACGAGCAGGTGCGTCGGTTCTTCACCGATTGCGGGTTCGAGGTCGTGCGGTTGAAGGGATTGAAGTGTGCGAGCCCGGTCGTGATCGCGCACGTGGCGGAACGAACGCTACGCGATGCCATCGTGGAAGTGAACGGACCCGACGTGGACGCGATCGTGCAAGTAGGCACCAATCTCGCCATGGCGCGGCTTGCCGGCATCGCCGAATTCTGGCTCGACAAGCCCGTGGTAGCGATCAACACCGCCACCTACTGGCTCGCGCTGCGCGAAAACGGCATCGCCGACGCCATCGAGGGCTTCGGCTCGCTGCTGCTTCGCTTCTAACCTTCAAGCGGCCGCTGCTTCGACGACGCGTTCGGTCTCGCCGGGTTCGGGATGCAAGCCAGAAGCCGTCCAGCTTGGCCGCTCCTTCACGCGCTTCATGAATTTGCCGATGCGCGGGAAGCGCTGATAGACATCGCTGAGGCCAACCACCGCAAACATGTCGACGCGCGGCGCCAGCGCGATGTCAGCGAGCGTGAACGCTATATTCGTTGATGACGTTGGACTCGAAGATAGCATTGCCGCCGTGCACGAGCGTCGCACCAGTCCGGTGGGATTGAGCTTGAGATAGGACGGCTGCTTCTGGTCCATCAGCGCGAGATTTAGCCATTTGATCTTGAACGGCACTCTCTTTTCGAAAAGACACATCTTCACCCGCCGCGGGCTTGGAACGCCGGCGGCGGTATAGGAACGAGTTCGGTCATAGCGATCTCCATTTTGCCCGATGTTCAGGCTGCCGAGATGGCCGCCGATTTTGGCTGACTGCCTACGGCGTGGCCGTAGGTCGCCATCAAATCCTCGACGATCTTGTTGAAGGCGGCCCAATCCGTTTCGCGGAAGGAGTGATTGCGGACTATGAACGAGGCGCCGGCATAGAATTTCTCGTATTGCTGGTGACGGCCGGCGAATTCCGATCCGACCATGTCCCATGCGAGCTTGAACAGCTTCATGCGGGTGAGCGCGTCGCACTGTGGCGTCTGCCAAAAGTTTTGAAATTGCCGTGCCAAATCGGGGTCGTCCATGACCGACACGTTGGCGGGCATCTGAAAGACACCGCCGCCGCATAGTTCGCGCAGTTCGTCGACGAACTTGCTGTAGTTCTGCGTGCACCACTCGAGTGCGCCGTACATCATCCGCCGGTTGAAGCAGACGTACCCTTCCCCTCCCCCCGGCCAGCTCTCGAAAGCGTTGATCTGGCCGTTGACCATGCCGGCGATCATCGCCTCCTGCGCCGAGATGCGACCGAGCGTCTCTTTCACGGCGGGAACCTGGTCCGCGCCGGTTGCATTTGCAATCCTGCTGCAAAGCCCGACCAGCAACCGCATCTTCGACCAATAACGAACGTTCGACTGATGATTGCCGAAGCAGTGGCTCGGCGTCTTGACGTAAATGTCGCGCGAAAGCAGCGCGTCGTTATGAACGAATACGCGCTCCCACGGCACCTTGACCTCGTCGCAGAGCAGCATGCTGTCTGACTCGTCGTAACGATAGGCGAGCGGCGAATCGAATTCCGACGTGCAATTCATCTCCAGGGGCTGCCGCGACCAGAGTTGCAGGCCGGGCGCGTTGCACGGGATGGCGCAGGTGATCGCTTCCTTGTTCTGGTCGGGCGCAAGCGGGATCACGTTGCCGATCCAGATCTCGTTGGCGAACACTGCGCCAGTGGCGAGCATCTTCATGCCGGAAATCACAACGCCGGAACCGTCTTCGCGCACAACGCGCAGCGTCGGCACCGGGATGTTCTGGCGGTGGTAAAATTCCGGGTTGCGTGCGGCTTGCGGCGGCACGACGGCGTAGACGATATAAAGATCGTTGTCGCGGATATGGCGATAATAGGCGAGGAGGTTGTCGGGATGGCCGTAGGGGGCTTTCAACTCCTCGGGCTTCATCGCCATCCCGGTGACGAAGGAGGCGACGTGGTCGGGCGAGCGGCCGAACATGCCGTAGGTGAAATCGGCGATGCGCTGGTGGCCGATCATGCGCCGCTGCAAATCCTCGCGCGAGCGCGCGCGCAGGAAATAGATTGCGTGGCGCCCGCCATCTTCCTCGAATGTCATCTCGTCGCGCAACGCCGGATCGGCCTTCATGTCGTACAGCGCCGCCACCGTTTGCGCGGCGTTGCGGAAGGCCGGGTGCCGCGTCACGTCTTCGACCCGCTCCGATCCGATATAGACAACACGTCCGTCCCGGATCGAGTCGAGGTGCTCATTGCCTGTACGCAGCATGTCGGAGAACTCCTTTGGTCAGATCGCACGCATGATATGATCTCGCGAAGACTCGATATGAGTGCGCATCGCCGCTTCGGCTTCGGCGCGGTTACCCTGTTTGATCGCGGAGAGGACCGCACGGTGCTCGTCATCGACGCGGCGCAGTTGCAGATCGTCGCCAAAGGCGATGAACCAGAATCGCAGCGACCGTTCGTGCAACATCGTCAGAATGTCGGCGAGGATCGAATTGTGGGCGGCGTCCGAAATCAGCCGATGGAACGCGCGGTCGAGGTTCATCAGCTTGTCGCGATCGCGTGCACGGATCAACGGGCCGGCGGTGGCCAATAGCTCCTGCATGCGCGCGATGTCCTTCCTCGTCGCGCGTTCGACCGCAAGCCCCACGCAATGCGGCTCGTTGACGAGACGGGCTTCGAGGATATGCAGTACCTGATCGAGCGAGATCGATTGCACCACCACGCCTTTGCGCGGAATCACTTGCACCAGCCCCTCCAGCATCAGGCGATCGAGCGCCTGATGCACTGGGGTGCGCCCGATCTTCAACTGGCGGCTGATCTGCGCCTCGTTGAGGTACGCTCCGGGACGATAGTCCAGCCGATTGATGCGCCGCTTGATCTCGAGATAGGCCTGGTCGCGAAGCGAGAGAGGTGGATCGGCGATGTTTGGCGCGCGCTGTGCCTTTTGCTGCATGGAACGCTCAGCCTTCGCCGTAAAAATGCGTTTCCAAGAGGAGACAACCGGTCTCCGACTTGAACGGCCCATGATAGATACCGGGCGGACGGATCGCGTAGGTGTAGCCTTGGAATTTCTCCCCGCCCCTTCCCTGCTCGTTATTGCCGACGATCAGGTCGCCTGAAACAAGAAAAACCTCTTCCCAATATTCGTGCACGAAGGGCTTTGTGGTGTAGGTGCCGGGGGCAAAACGCAAAAGCCGGGTGCGATTGCCGTGGCGGGCCTTTTCGTCGAGATCACCGGCGATGATCTTCTGTTGAATGCCCGCCGGATAACCGGCCGGCGTGTGCCAGCCCTCGTTCATATCGAGGGCGTGGAATTCTTTGTGTCCCTTGTCATAAAAGCCCATCGTTGCCTCCTAACCTTGATCGGGTAGCGTTTGGACGCGGTAGCTGTGCGTGATCTTTCGGCCGAGCACCGGATCCTCCAATTCCATTTCGAATTTTTCTGCCGGCGTGATACCGCCGTGGACGGCGAGCGTTCCGCAGAACATGGCGGTGCCGGCCGGCAGGCACTCCCGTTCGCCATAGAGCCGGAACAGCTCGCTGAGCGGTCGCATCGCCGCGACCGAGCCTTCTTGATAAAGGCGCCGCTCGCCGTCCGTCTCTACATAAGATCGCAGCACGAGCGCGTCCCAATGCGGCGCCACGTCCTCCAGCCGCCAGATTTCGCGGCTCACCGGTTTGGCGCACATCTGTTTGGATAGGGAAACGCCGACGGCCTCCGCCTTGCGATCGGTATGATCCGATCCAAGACCCACGAACGTGCCATCCTCAAAAGAATACGCGACGCACTCGACTTCTCCGCTCGAATGATCGCCTAACACCTCGATGGTGTCGTCGGTCGTGAGCAATGACGCCGCCACACGGTAGAAAATCGGCGTGGTTTTCGGCCGCTTTACGCCGATGGCCTCGAGCTCGCGGATATGTCTTTCGAGCGCCGCAATGTCCCGGCCGGTCCAGCCGGCGACGACGAGTTGCCGGACCCGACTAACATCGAGCGTTTCCTGGCGATGCAACGCAATTCCTCCCGTAAAAGCCGTGAGCGGGCGGCCCGCCAAACAAACTGGCAATTGCCCTGCCCTTCAACCACCGGCCGGATAATGGGCCAGCAGGTCCCACTTGCTGTCTTTCATCTCGATCACGTAAGCGGGTTTGACCGCGTCGCCGTTCGTGCCGAACGAGATCGGACCCTCCAAGGCAGGAAAGTCCTTCATCTTTCTCAGCTCATCGCGAATGGCGGTGCGCTCCGCGGCGAGCTTTGCCGGATCGCCGGTTACCTGCGCGGTTTTCATCGCCTGGGCGTAGATCAGGACAATGTCGTAGGTCGCGGCGTCGAATTGCGCCGCCGCGGTGCGATCGATGCCCGCCGCCTTCGCGCGCTTGATGAACTCCGCCTCGAATTTCTTGGTACGGTCGTCCAACGCGCCGTAGAACGTCGTCGGGATCGTCGTTCCGTCGCCCGCCGCGCCCATGAGCCGAGGCAGTTCCGGATCGGCGATCGTCGATCCGGCGACGAGCCGGCCCTTGTGACCCTGACGTCTTAGCTCCTGCGCAAGACGCGTCGCCGCCTCGGGGCCGGAACCGACGCCGATGAGGTCGGTTGGAGCGGCAACGAGCTGCGAAACTTGTGGCGCGAGATCGAACGCCTGGTTTTGGAACGTGACGCTCAGCTTGATATCGGCGCCGGCCTTTTTCATGACGTTGGGAAGAACGACCTCGCCCATTGTCTTGGAGACCACATCGTCGGTCGCGTAAGCCAGCGCCGCGGTCGTAGTAGGCAAGTTGTGCTCCTGGAGCGCCCGCATCACGCGGCTGAACAGGTAGCCTTCATCGGAGGTGTTGCGGAATGCGTAGGTAAAAGGCTCCGCCAGCTTGGGCGCCGACGACGCCATCGACATCGTCACGACACCAGCGCGTTCCGCCGCCGGAAATGCCACCCGGCATTCGCTCGAGCTGAACGGGCCGATGATCGCCAGAACCTGGTCGTCTTCGGCGAGCTTGCGAAGTCCGACCACCGCTTGATCGGGCTTGCCGGCGGTATCGAACGCAGCGATGCGGAGTTTCTTGCCCGCAATGCCCCCCGCCCCGTTGATCTCCTCCACGGCCATCTGCGCTGCGACCAAGTTTGTCTTCGAGAACGTGGCGAACGGGCCGGCTCCGGCATGCAGATAGCCGAGCACGATATCGTCTGCCCGCGCCGTTCCCACCGCCGCTATCATCGAAGCGGCGGCAGCCAGTATTGAAAGTGACAATCGTCTTTTCATGTCCGATCTCTCCTTTGCCATTCCCGGATCCACCGACTGGTTTCATACGGTCTGCGCTTGCCCCGGCCGCGCCTGCGTTGCCGTGCTGCGGCCCAGATAAGCCTCGAGCAAGGTCCCATCCGCGAGCAGCGTCTCGGGCTTGCCTTGGCTAACCACGCGTCCGAGCTCGATTACGTAGGCGCGATCAGCAAGCTCGAGCGCGCGCTGCGAGTTTTGCTCGACGAGAAGAATGGTGATCCCCGCCCCGCGACTGAGCGACCGGATGCAGGTAAAGACCTCTTCCGACAGGCGGGGGCTTAAGCCCAGCGAGGGTTCGTCGAGCATCATCAGCTTGGGCGCCGCCACCATGGCGCGGCCGATCGCGAGCATTTGCTGTTCGCCGCCCGAAAGCACCGCCGCGCGACTGTTACGGCGTGCGGCAAGGTTGGGGAAGCGCGCGTAGATGTCCTCGATTTCGCGAAGAACACCGCGTGTCAGTCGGCGACTGAACGCGCCCATGAGCAGGTTCTCATGGACCGTAAGCGCTGCAACGATCCGGCGCCCTTCAGGGACCAAGACAAGTCCCGCCGCGACGCGGCGGCTCGCCGGCCATGCGGTGATATCCTCCCCGTCGAATTCGATGCGACCGCCGGCAAGCCGCTGGACACCAAGCAAGGCGCGTAGCAGCGACGACTTTCCAGCGCCGTTCGCGCCAAGCACCGCGACGACCTCGCCGCGCGCGAGGTCGAGCGACACGGCGCGAACGGCGTCGACCTGTCCGTAGCGCACGTCGAGATCACGCACCGTAAGCAGCACGGCGATACTCCGTTTTCTCCGGCACGGCGGGCGCGATCGGCTTCGCCGCCGGTTTGCCGAGATAGACTTCCTGCACATGCCGGTTCTGCCGGATCGCGTCCGGCGAACCTTCGGCGATTTTTTTCCCAAAACTCAGGACCACGACGTCGCGGCACAGCGCGCCGACAAAATGCATGTCGTGCTCGACGACGAGCAGCGTCAGGCCGCCATCTGCCGTGAGCTTTTCCAGGTAGACCTGCAACGTTTCGGTTTCCGCGGGGTTGAGGCCCGCAGCCGGTTCGTCGAGGAGGAGAAGCGCGGGTTTCGCCATCAGCGCGCGCACCACCTCGATGCGTTTCTGCACGCCGTACGGAAGGCTGCCGACGGAGGCGCGGGCGTAGTCCGCCAACCCCGCATCGGCGAGTGCCGCACGTGCCTCTTCGCGCCAGCGGTTGCCGGGTATGAGGTTCACCGGATGAAGAACGCCGCGCCACCCGCCGCTGCGCGAATGCTGGCCGACGATGACGTTTTCGAGGGTCGAGAGGTGGGGCATCAGGCGCACGTTCTGAAACGTGCGCGCGACGCCGTGCCGGATGCGGTTGCGCGAGGGGATGAATGTGATGTCGGCACCGTCCATGCGAATCGAGCCGGAATCGACCGGAAAGACGCCGCTGATGAGATTAAAAACGGTCGTCTTGCCAGCGCCATTCGGGCCGATCAGGGCGGTGCGCGATCTGCGCCGCACCGAGAAGGTGAGTTCCTCGACCACGCTCAGCCCGCCGAAATGCTTGCTCACACGCTCGACTTCGAGGATGGGGTCCGGGCTCATGCGACATGCCCCGCCAAGCCGTCGGCGTCGCGCGCCGGAGACCGCAGATGACGCCACGCGAACAATTGCTGCAATTGCCCGCGCGTCAGCAACCCCTGCGGCCGCAGCGCCATCAGCACGATTACCGCCGCCGCGAACGCCACATAGCGCCAGCTTTCGCTCTCCCGCAGAAGCTCCGGCAGAAGGGTGAATATTGTTG
This sequence comes from uncultured Alphaproteobacteria bacterium, assembly GCA_963733575.1. Lineage (GTDB taxonomy): Bacteria > Pseudomonadota > Alphaproteobacteria > Rhizobiales > Xanthobacteraceae > BOG-931. The sequence continues at coordinate 725,374 of CAVTDJ010000002.1, forward strand.
CGCCGATCAGCGGGCCCACCGCGGTTTGGGTGCCGCCCAATACCACGTAGAGGACGATCGTGATGCTCAGCCCGACATTGAAATATTGCGCTTCGATGTAGCCGAATTGATGCGCGTAGAGGCCGCCGCCGATGCCGGCGATCATGGCGCCAAGACTGAAGGCGGCGATCTGGAATCCGCGCACCTCCACGCCCATGAGGTCAGCCACCCGTTCGTCGTCCTGCACCGCGCGCACCGCAATGCCGAAGCGCGTGCCGAACAGGAGAGATACGACCACTACTACCCCGATCGCAAAGCCGAGCACCACCGGCAATCGGATATAATCCGTAACCGGATAGCCCGCTGCGCCACCGATAAATTCCAGATTGAGAATCGCGGCCCTGATGATCTGTCCCAGCGCGAATGTCGCGAGCGCGAGATAGATGCCGCGCGTTCGCAGTACCGGTACCGCGACGGCAAGCGCGACGAGGCCAGAAAGAACGGCGCCGAGCGGAATCGCGATGAGCGGATGAACGGCGAATTGATTGCTCAGATAGGCCGAAGTGTAAGCGCCGATCGCCGCAAATCCGGCCAGCCCGATATTGAGTTGGCCCGCGGCCAGCGGCAGATAGGCACCGTAGGCGAATACGATATTGATCGCGAGCAGAACCAAGACGCCTTCGAGATACCCGCTCATATGCCGGCTCGCGCCGTTTGCATCCCGCGGAACAGGCCGGTGGGCCGCACGAACAAGATGAACAGGAGAAGGCCGAAGACGGCGATATCAACGAAGTCCGCGCCGAAATAGCGGATGGCGAAGACCTCGGCGAGGCCGATGGTAAGGCCGCCGACGATCGAGCCCCAGATGTTGCCCATGCCGCCGACAATCATGGCCGAGATGGCTTTGAGGCCCACGGCCTCGCCCATGAACGGGTGCACCTGCCGATAATTGAGCGCGAACAGGATACCGGCGAAAGCGGCAAAAAGTCCGGCGACGACAAAAACGGCGGCGACGATGCGATTGATGTCGACGCCGAGCATCAGGGCCGTTTCCGAATCTTCTGCAATGGTGCGCAACGCCCGGCCGAATTTCGTGTGCTTGAGCAACAGCGAGAGCGCCCCGATCAGTCCCGCCGAGCAAATCAGTCCGACGAGTTGCGGAATGCCGATCACGAGTCCCGCAAAACGCCAATTCCCGTTCGCGAGCGCGTCCGGCATCACCCGCATGTCCGAGCCCCAATAGGCGATCGCCAGATGCTCGAACAGAAGCAGGAACGCCATCGAGCTGACGAGCGGCACGAAAGGCGATGAGGTGCGCATCCAACGCCAGGTGAAACGCTCGACGACGAGCGAAGCGGCGGCCGCGAGCGCGAGAGCGCCGACCATCGCGAGCGGAAGCGGAACGCCGGCATGCGCAAGCGCCCAGACCATCATTCCGCCCATCATGAACAGGCCGGGGATGCTGAAATTGAGGAAGTTGAGCACCCCGATGCTCAGCGTCAGCGCCACCGCCACCATCGCATAGACCGATCCAAGCATGATGGCGTTGACGATCTGTTGCGCAAACACGGGCGATGTCCTCGTACAATTCCTAGAAAATGTTGGCGCGCTCGTATTGGACCGGCCAAGGCACGGTCTTCGCTTTCAGCTTATTGGCCGCGTGCAACGGCCAATACGGATCGAACAGCAGCATCCGGCCGATCGCGACAATGTCTGCGCGCCCATTGGCGATGATTTCTTCCGCCGCTTCCGGAGCCGATATCAGCCCGACCGCGACCGTAGTGATACCGGTCTCGCGGCGCACGCGCTCCGCGAATGGCACTTGATAGCCCGGATAGACTGGTATGCGCTGGGCGGTATCGTTTCCGCCACTGCTACAGTCGATGACGTCGACATCGCCACGCTCCTTCAACAAGCGGCAAAGCTTTATCGCTTCCTCGATGTCCCATCCGCCGGGCACCCAGTCCGTCACCGACAAGCGCACAAAAAGCGGCAGATCCGTCGGCCATTCCTCGCGCGCCGCATCAAGCAACTCGATCAGGAAACGCGCGCGGTTTTCGAACGAGCCGCCATACCGGTCGGTGCGCGTGTTGCTCAATGGCGAAAGGAACTGGTGGAACAGATAGCCGTGTCCGGCATGCAACTCGAGGATCTTGAAACCAGCTTCGCCCGCCCGGCGCGCCGCGTGGCGGAAAGCGAGAATGACCTCCGCGATCGAGGCGTCGTCCATCGCCTTCGGCACCGAAGACCGTCCGCCATAAGGGAGCGGAGACGGGCCGAGCACCTCCCACCCGCCATCCGCGTCCGTCAAAGGCAGCGTGCCCTCCCACGGCCGCGTGACTGAAGCCTTGCGCCCGGCGTGGCCGATTTGAATCGCCGGCACGGCGCCTTGCGCCCCGATGAAAGCGGCGATGCGCGCAAGGCGGTCGCGCTGTTGATCATTCCAAAGTCCGAGGCAATGCTTGGTGATGCGGCCACGCGGCTCCACGTGGGCCGCCTCGACGCAGACAATCCCGGCGCCGCCCACCGCGCGCGCGGCCAAATGCGCGAAATGCCAGTCGTCGGAGAGGCCGTCCTCCGCCGAATATTGACACATCGGCGACATCATGATGCGGTTGCGGGTTTGGATCGACCGCAGCGGCAGCGGACGAAAAAGATGCGGCTGCGGATCCCGTTGCAGAATGCGGCGAGCGTTTTCCGTCGACATTTAGAAAATCACCTCGCCAGAAAGCGCTTCGTGCGTGATTTCGCCGTCGAATGCGCCGAAACGCGCGAAATCATCGCGTGCATTTTTGCGGGCCTCCGATTGCAAGGCGGCATCGAGCGCCGTCTGGCTCTCGAACATCATTTGCGCGAGCAGTGCCGTACCGCCCGCCCGCACCGGGAACGGGTCGCGGACCGCCGCCGGCGTGTGCAGGACGAGCGACTTGATGTGCGGAAAGCCGCGCAGAATATTTGCATGGTGGTCGCGATAATGGGCGACGAAAGCCGCAGGATGAGCGGCGCTTCCACGATACCGAACGAAATAGGACACCATCGGTTAGGCTCCTAAACCAGGGGCGAGCTTGCCTTGCCAGTGAAATTTCACAAGCATTTTTTCTAAGCATGCGAAGCTGCTCTTGCGGGCAGTCACGCGCTCGTTCCGCTGCGACTATTCTGCGGCCTCACGCCAGGTGGCGAGTTCGGCGCGATTCAGGTGGGCCGTTGCCCGTGCCGAGCTATGCACCAGCTCGGCCATGGTCGTGGACAGCGCGGCAAACGTGGTTCGCGTCAGCGCACCGAAAAACGCATCGTTGACCGAGCGGATTTCGTTGCTGTTGCGCTCGATGAGCGCTCGTCCCGTCCGCGTCAAGCTCAAGAGCACGGCGCGCCGATCCTTGGGATTAGCGCGCTTGGTCAGCAGTCCGGCTTGCGCCAGCTTGCCGGTCTCGGTTGCAACAAATGCGCTCGAAACATGAAGGACTCTCGCAACGGCCGTCACCCCGACGCCTCGGTCACCCTGGAATTGGCCGATAGCCAGCAGCAAGCTGAATTGCGGAGCGGTGATGCCCATGCCGCCCGCCAGATGCTCGCGCACCATGGTCATCCGGCTGGCGATGGTGAGGAGATCGTAGACAAGCCGGCGGAAGCGCTGGTCGGAACCTCCTTCCAGCAGCGCGGGCCGCGACACTGTCGCGGGGAGACTAAACCTCGCGGTTTTGATCTCGACGGCGGGCGCCGCGACACGGCGCCCGCTCGCACGCTTCCGGCGCGGTTTAGAGATCGACATAGCCCGTGTCTTGCAGGAGCTGGCTTTCGACCGGGATATGCAAGCTGTCGTGCACGGTGTTGTAGAACTTCCAGAAGCCGACCACGCATGCGAGTTCGACGATCTGCGCCGGCGTCAGATTCTTTTTCAGCCGTTGCAAAATCTCGTCCGGGACGGAGGTCGGGTCTTCCGAGGCGGCGCGGACGTAATCGAAACAGACGCGCTCGAAGTCGTCTTTCGGCTCGATATCGCCGGTGATCAGCTCCTGCAACTCGTCTTCACTAAGGCCCCAACCCTCGAAATCATCGCCGCGCGGCTTTTTCAGCATTGAGCAGCTGTGCGCCGTGCAATAGGCGCAGCCGTTGGTGGCACAGGCGATCGCCGCGAGCTTGCGTTTGAGCAACTGATCGAGCGTCGATGACGGATCGCGCATGACGTTGCTGTTAAGCTTCCACAGCGTCTCGGCAATCTCGGGCCGGTAGGCATAAAGCTTCAGCGCGTTCGGCAAAAAGCCCATCCGCTTTTTGTACGGATCGAGCACGGGTTTGAGTTTCGGGGAAATATCCTTTTCGGGCACATAGGGGATGAAGGGTTGTGCCTCCACCAGCACGTGAGGCTTAGGCGGCGTAACCGGCTTGTTCATGGTTTTCACTCCTCTCTAGAGAAAATCTTCCAGGCGGACCTTGCCCCAGTTGACGGGCCATGCCCGCTCGAAGTCGGCCGGGTCGTGGCGCGACTTGCGCGTCGCATCGATGCCGATCTTGCCGACAGTGCGAAGCGGCACTTGTCCTTCAATCGGGCGGCCCGAGGGATCGAAGGGCGAACCGCGCGTATGCGGCACGATGATGATGTCGCGCGCCGGATCAACGCGAGTCGCCATCGCGTGATAAACCTCGCGCGCGTCGTCGATGTTGGTGTCCGGGCTGACCGCAACCACCATTTTAGTGTTGAGCCATGGCGCTCCCATGGCGGTCATCAGCGCATCATTGACGAAGCCTTCGCGCGGATAGTCGAACTGCAAAATGCAGGAGAGCGCGGCGCCCCAGGTGGGAAACCGCACATCGGTGACTTTCAACCCGATCTCGGTGAGGCGATTGTAGAGCACAGCCTCGTGACACAGGCGCGGCAGCGTCTGGTGATCGGTGTCGGGTGTCGTCTGGTGATTGCGATAGAGCGGCCGGTCGCGCCGCATCGTCATGGCGGTGATCTCGACTTCCGGCACCTGCTCCGAATGCGGCAGGTGATACATCGACGGCGAGGTCACCTCGCCGACGGGGAACTTCTGCCCAAGATTGACATAGCCCTCGACGACGATCTCGGCCTGGGCCGGTACGGTGATTTCGATGGTCTCGCACGGCACCATCTCGACGTCCCGATCCATGATGGTGCCGACCATTTCCATCTCGCCCCACATATCCATGTGCAGACCGGAGAAATTGCCCATGATCTCGTAGGCCGGCGGGATACCGAAAACGAAGGCGATCGGCATCTTGTCTTTGCCCATCGCCCGGTACTTGTTCATGATGATGTGCGAATGCGGGGTGATGAAGCTGATCAAACCCCGCCGCGGCCCGACGGCATATGTGCCGGCATGACAGGAATTGTAGAAGCCGGTTTCCGGGTCACGGATGATGTTCATCGCCGTGACATACGGCGCCTCGTCCGTATCCTTGTGGCGGGGAACCGGCAGGACCGTCCAGTCCACGTCTCTGCCAGTCTTGATGATCTCCTTGACCGGCCCGGTCCTGACGTTCTTCAACCCGCGCGGCGGCTGACGCAGGCGGAAAGCCAGGGTTTTCAGGTAATTCTCCGGCGTCACGCCGAGAGCGCGCGCTTGCGAGCGCCGGGTTTTGACGAACATGTCGCAGAGGCGAAAGCCGGGTTTCCCGACGATATTCTCGAACACAATCGGCATATCGCTCTGCGCCGAAAGCGCACCGATATCGTCCATGCGCACCGGCTTGGTGATGCGGGTCACGATGTCTGAGTTTGTTTCAAGATAGTCCCGCAGGCTCGCGTCGAGCGGCTGCGCGCTCGCTCGTGTCGCGAGTTCGACCGACGGTGCGACGGGCCTCGCCTGCATGACGCGGGACTCCAGATAGCAAAGTAAGTTTATTATGCTGGTTTACTATGTCAACGGGTTGCAATTGACCCGATCCCGCCCTTTGCTCAGCGCGCAGCGGCCGTGGCGGCAGCGGCGAGATGATGCGGCAGCTCAAGCTCCCTGGCCGTTCCCGCACCCAACGCAAGCAAGGCGCGGATGTTGGCAGCCGCCGCCTCGGCTGCCTGCGTTCGCGGCCAGGCGCCGAGGCGTGAAGCGCACCACTCCTCCAAGATCGTTTGTTCGATCTGTTCGGCTTCAAGCTCCAGAGCTTTGACGTTGTTGCGCAACGCCCCGGCTGCGGAAGCGATGGATGAGAAGTCCCTCGCGAACGGCTTCAACGCGCGCCGGGCCTCACGGAGATTAGTCACGATTTTATTGTGCCATTCGCTCACGAGACCGGCCGCCAGCTTCAGGTCGTTTTCCGGCATTACCGCGCCGTGAACGGCGCCGACGAAAGCGCAGAATAGAAGCAGGTTCACGTCGATGCCGTAATGATCCTGGAGATCGAGGCACTCCTTTTGGACGGCGGAGTTGCCATACACGGTCAGCGAAAACGTCCAAAAGCGCGACTGGTCTTCTTTCACTGCGGGACTACGCCGGGCTCGGCCCGCCAGCGCTTGACCAATCCGACATCGATATCGAACAGGTTGAGGCAGCGTCCGACGATCTGATTGACGATATCGTCGATCGCGGGCCGAGGATAGAAGGCGGGCACCGGCGGCACGAAATGTCGACTTCTTCTTTCAGCGTCAGCAGTGCCGACTTCGAGACAATGAGGTGTGCCGGAATCTTACTGGCATGAAGCGCTTCCAAGAGCCGCACGCCGTAGCTGGCGCCGGAAGCCCCGCGGATGCCGACGATGAGTGGGGCAGGCATGCCAATCCAAATGAACGCGCCGAGGCCGAAATGAGCGGGCGCCTATTGCGCAACAGGCTAGCGCCGATCGGCAAAATAGCAATAGGAGAAACTCTCTCCAGGCGACCTGTCGAGATGCTGATGAGGTCAATCAAGCGCCTACCCTGTACGAATTCGGACTATTCCGTTCGCAGCTCGATACGTTTGCTAATTGTGAGACCCGAAAGTCGCGGGGGCACTATTGCACGGCGAAGCTAAGGTCTCGCGCTCAAGCTATTGGCCTGCTACTCCGCAACTGCGACGCGTCCCTTGTAATGTTTGCCATAGCTGTTGTGGCCAGGCCATCCCGGCCGATCATGTTCGCAATTTCGACCTATCCGCGTTTCCAACTTAGCTGAATGGTTTCAGGAAGTGGGATCACGCCGCTACCTGCCTCACGTTCTCCGAACTGCATGCGTTGGGCTCAAACTGTTTCAAGGGCGTAACGGTTTTGATCGCGGCCTCTGCTTTTCGGCAATGTTTGATCTGGCGGGCCCTTTGGCCTTCGATTAGCAGGCCGCACAAATGATCGAAGCGAGTCGTTCCCAGCTCCGGCCCGTTGTAAGTCGCGCATCAATTCCGCCAGGCTTGTCTTGAGGTCATGAGCCGGGTCGGTTGGCGTCGGAGTTCGCGCAGTGAGGTCCCCGTGCCGTGGTTCCGCCGTTGAGCGGATACGCGATAGGTGGCGCCGGTGAGCGAGCTTTAAAACCCATGCCGCGAGTAGTAGCAACGCTGTCATTAGAGCGCCGGCGAGAGATATTGATCGGAGGACGGCTTCACCCGCGGAGGCCTGCTGAGCGGTGTGGTCTTCAATGACGGGCCATGTCAATGGCATTTGCGCCCCCGCGTCCGTCGCCGCATCCCTATCGGCATAGCTGTTGCTTATTGCCGCGAGCTCGGGCCCGTCCAAATCCTGGGATTTCGGGAGATCTGGCCAGCGCGCTGCAAAATCTGTTGCCATTCCATGCTCACGGATCGATGGTTCGACGACTGCACCTTCCGCGGGCGCGGCCTGTGCGGCCGCCATTGGCGCAGACGCGGTTCGTGCGGGTGTCGCTTGCGCGGGCGCTGCGCGTTCTGTTTCGGCGGCGCTCGCTTGCTCCGGCGTCGGAGTCGGCGACGACACTAGCGACGTCGTTCCACGCCCATGCGAACGCACCTCCATCCCCTCGGAGCTCAGATACCAACAACGCTGTTTGTCAGTGCGATTGATGCGGTAGTACCAATGGCCGCCCCGCGGCGTGGAGGAACCGGGTCTGGTCCTGCACTCTTCGGCCGTGGGCTCGCTAAGGCTTGCTTGTGCCGTCAACAAAATAGCAGCTGGTACCACGATGAGGATGGCGGGCAGGATCTTTGGAGTTAGCATTGATGCCTCCATCGCTGTCCACTATTGCGCCCGCCGTACACTCCCGATGCCACATCAGTGATCCCAACGGATTTTGGCCTTAGTGGGTTGCGAATGTGACGATTTACCGGAAATGCTCAAGTGCGGATGCTTTTAAGTCCCAGGGCAAAGAACGCTTCGCACGAACGCGGGTGACGAAGATTGTCAAAGGTCCCTAAAGGCGGCGACCAATATCGGTCGATCACGATTGTCCGCTGGGCTGCTATGGGCTCACTCGAAGACATTGAGTGAAGGCTCCGATGTGCCTGGCGCAGGTCGAAATGCGGGCGGACGACAAAGCGCGAGTCAGGCTCGCCGGGGAGCGTCAGCTTTGCGTGCGACCGAACAAGACTTTAAGCCTCGTGCGAATGATAGCGATCAAAATCGAGAGGGCGCTTATTCGTGTGGACCGTTGCCCCAGGTTTGGCCGGGTCTGATCGGTCGTCGACATCCGGGCCTCAAGATTGCGCGTGAAGTCGCCGATCAGCACGTTGGCCACTTCAGTGACCAAGCCGGTCCGACCAAACTGAGCAATCGGCCCGGACAGCGTCAGATCGACATCGATATCGACCCGCGTCGAGCCGTTTAGATTGTTGAGCTTGTAATCGAGCACCATCCGCGAATGGCTGCCGCCTTTCTTGTCGACGCCGCGCCCCTCGACGTGACCGGACCGGGTGCCGGGGTCCGTTGTGATTTTGGCCTCGCCTTCGAAGGTAGCTGTGAAGGGGCCGAGTTCTTGCTCCGACTTTGCCGCGGTGAACACCCGCATCCCCTGATTTAACAAGCTCGGCGCCGGGCAGGCACGCGGCCACTGCCGGCACGTCCTGAAAGAACGCCCAGACGGAGTCCGGCGGGCTCGCCACCGTGAACGATCGTACAATTTTCATGCGAGTTTCTCTTGAGTGATTGCTTGCGCCGATCAGAAGCCTGTGGCAACTGCGCTATTCCTGAGTTGGGCAAGCTGAGCGAGGATATGAATATGGAACGTCGTATGTCGAGCATGACGCAGATGGAGATCGCCAAGATCATCGCCGAGCGAAAGCCTGTCATTCTTCCGACCGGAGCGACCGAGGCCCATGGCCCGCACATGCCCACCGATACCGACACGCATCAGGCCGAACATATTGCGCTCGAGCTGGCGGAAAGAATCGACGCGGTCGTCGCGCCGCCGGTCGCCTACGGCATTTCCAAGACTTTCGAATTCTTTCCCGGCACGATCTCTCTCTCTATTCCAACTTATCAGACCATGGTGTTCGAGATCGGCGCTGCGTTGATACGGCAGGGCTTTCGTCACCTGATTATCTTGAACGGCAATCGCCCCAGCGGCACCGCCAACGACGCGGTGGCGCGGCATCTGGTCGATGAGCTTGACCGGGATTTCGAATTTGTCGTTTCGGCTGTGAGCTATTGGGAGCCCGGCGCAGCCAAGATTCACGCCATGCGCAAGTCGGTCCCCGGCGGCATGGGTCACGGCTGCGAACTCGAGACTTCGTTTCAGCTCGCGACGCGCCCGCAGCTCGTAAAAATGGCCGAGCTCGCCGGCGCAAAATTTGGCCCGGTCGGCTGGGATCTCGTCGCCCCGACTAATCCGACCCGTACGTACATGCGCCGTCCGCGGCCTGACGTCGGCCACGCGGCGATTTTCGGCGATCCAGCCAAAGCGAGTGCGGAAGCGGGCAAGGCCTTCATCGCCGCCGCGGTGGATGCGCTGACAGAGACGTTCAAAAACCTTCAAGGTTCCTATCAGGAACGCCGGTGAGATCGAAAGCACCTGCGATCTCAAGCCCGCGTCGCTCGCCAGCCAAGGTCCATCGACGCCAAATGTGCCGCATGCAGCAGGTGTTCGAGGAGTTCGTCGCGGCGCCGGTTATTCTGAAGTAGCGTTTTTCGCGCGATAAAACACAGCGAGGCGACGACGCTGCCGCTTGCATCCCGGATCGGCGCAGCGATGGAGCCGGTAAAGGGCTGGACGTCTGCGATGGTGACCGAATAACCCTTCTGCCGAATATTCTGGAGTTCTTCGCGCAGTTCGTTCGGATCGGTGATCGTCAGCTCGGTCAGCTTTTCGAGCGGGCGCCGCAGATATTGTTTGACGAATTCCGGCTCTTCGAAGGCGAGCAGCACGCGACCTTTTGAGCCGCAATGCAGCGGGAAATGAAAGCCGTATTGCGCCTTGGCGATGTCGGTTGCGTACGGCTGCGCCGAGTAGATGGCGACGGCCTGATGGCGGACACGCTCGGCGAGTTGAACGGCAATGCCCTCGATCTGCTCGGCCTTGTGAAGATAGGGTAACGCAGCACGCAGCACGCGATGGTTTGCCATGTAGGTAGCGCCCGCGAACCACAGAGCGGGTCCGATTTCATAGCGTTTGGTTTCGGGATCGCGGCGGAGAAAGTTCGCCTTGGTGAGATGCGTGATAATGCGGTGGACCGTCGCCCAGGGAAGCCCCATTTCGTGGGTCACGTCCACTACCCGCCCCGGGCGAACTGCAAGATGTTCGATGATCGCGAGCGACCGCGACATCCCGCGCAAATCTTCAACGCCATTCCCATTCTTGGCGGGCGTTTTTGGTTTGCGGCCCGATCGCGCCAGCTTGGCGCCTGCGATCGGCGAAGAGCTCTCGGGTAGAGGTCGGTGCATGGTGGTCATTTCCCGGTCTATGTCGCGCTGTCGCGCTTACGGCGTCCTGGCGGCGAAGTTATCCTACCACGCGTCCGGGCGTCCGTGTGACTTGATTGACAGTTCGTCCGTTATGTAGATATCGTATTCAGCTCGTGGATACACCTATTGTGTGAGGGATCGCGGAAGAATGAAGCCGCCGCTGTTTCGATACCAAGCGCCGAGGACCCTCAAGGAAGCGGTCATCGCTCTTGCCGGCGACCCCGATGCCGTGGTCCTGGCCGGCGGCCAAAGCCTTCTTCCGGCTATGAATTTCCGGCTCGCCAGCCCGTCGCTTCTCGTTGACATCCAGCATGTCGTCGAACTCAAGGGCATCTCAATCGAGCAAGGCCAGATCGTCGTCAAAGCGATGACCCGCCATCGCGAGCTCGAGCTCGACGAGCGGGTGCGCGAAGCCAACCCGCTGATCGCCGAGACGATGGCGCACGTTGCGCACGTTCCCATCCGCAATCGTGGCACCGTCGTCGGCAGCCTTTGTCATGCCGACGGCGCAGCCGAGGTGCCGCTGATCCTGGTGCTGCTTGGCGGCAGCGTGATGGTAGAGGGACCGTCGGGCCGGCGCGAAATCAAAGCCGATGAATTTTTCCGTTTTCACCTGACGACGACCCGAAAGCGCGATGAGATCGCCGTAGAGGCGCGATTTCCGGTCCTGCCAGCGGACAGCGGCTGGGCCTTTGACGAGGTCACCCGCCGGCATGGCGACTATGCGATTGCCGGAGTTGGAGCGCTTGCTCGCATGGATGCCAACGGCCGGGCACGCGACATTCGCCTCGCTGCTTGCGGCGTCGCGGCTCGCCCCATCCGATTGTTGCAGGCGGAGAAGCTGCTGACGGGTACCGCTCTTGGCGAAGCGGAGCTTAGAGCTGCCGGCGAAGCCGCGGCCCACATTGTCACCGCTCCCGACGACATGCATGCGAGCACCGCCTATCGCCGCCGTGTGGTCGCGACGCTCGTGCGCCGCTTGGCCGTAAAGGCGGCGGCTCGTGCTCGTGCAAGGATGGGCAAATGACCCGCGGCAATCTGCAAAGGCAGCTCGCCCAGGTATCGAATGACCCGACGCTCGAGGTTTCGCTCACAGTCAACGGCGAGCCGGTACGACGAACCGTCAGCGTGCGTATGCTGCTGTCGGATTTTCTTCGTCACGAGCTCGGTCTCACCGGAACTCACGTCGGCTGCGAGCACGGTATCTGCGGATGTTGCACGGTGCTGATCGACGGCAAATCTGGCCGTTCCTGCCTCACGTTGGTAGCTCAGGCCGACGGAGCCGAAGTTACGACCATTGAGGCGCTGGCGCCCGGCGATAGCGAGCTTCACGCCATTCAGCAGGCGTTCAAGGAATGCCATGCGCTGCAGTGCGGCTTCTGCACGCCGGGAATGATTATGAACATATTCGGTCGTTTCAATGAACCGGAGGCGCTCGATCTTTCCGACGATGGCATCCGCACCATGCTCTCTGGAAATCTTTGCCGCTGCACCGGATACGTCAACATCGTCGCCGCCGTGCGCAAAGCAGCACAATTGCTCGGTCGAGCCTAGTCGAGGACCGGAGGATGTCGACTCGTCAATTCGGCGCGCGGATCGAGCGCAATATCGATTCCAAGCTCCTCCGCGGCGAAGGTGCATTCGTCGACGATATTCCCCTGGCGCAACCGCTGCATGCCGCGTTTGTGCGCAGCCCGTTTGCGCGCGCACGTGTCCGATCGATCAATATCGCTGCAGCAGAGCGGCACCCTGGCGTAGCCGTGGTTTATACCTGCGACAATATCGGCGAGCTCGACATCAAGATGCCGCTGCTCATTCCGCATCCGTCGATGGAGCATCCGCACACGCAGCGCCCGCTGGCGCGCGGCGACGTTTACTACGTGGGACAGACGGTGGCGATGGTGGTCGCCGTCAATCGCTACGTTGCCGAGGACGCGGCGGCGCTTGTCGAGGTGGACTACGATCCGCTGGACGTGGAAATCGACCTTGAGAAGGCGGTGCTTCCAGGCGCGCCGCTTGTTCACGACGACGCGCCCAACAACATCGCCGCTCATTTCGTCCAGATCTCGGGCAAGCCGGACGAGGCGTTCGCCAACGCCGAGCACATCACAAAAATCCGCGTTCAGGTCGATCGTTCGACTGCGGCGCCGATGGAATGTCGCGCTGTCGCGGCGGTCTGGGATCAGGTCTCCGAGGAATTGACCGTTTGGGATGGCACTCAGGCCCCGATCTCGTTGCGCGGCGGTTTGGCGTCAATTCTGAAATTGGACGAAGACAAGGTTCGCGTCATCGCGCCCAATGTCGGCGGCGGCTTCGGCCAAAAGATCATGATGTTTCATCCCGACGAGCTTCTGGTTCCCATGGCGGCCATGAAGCTTGGGCGTCCGGTGAAATACATCGAGGACCGGCGCGAGAATTTCATCGGAGCCTCGCACGAGCGAACGCAGATCCACTACATCGAGCTCGCCGCGAAAAAAACAGGCGAGGTCATCGGGCTTAGGGACAGTTTCCTGCACGACACCGGCGCTTTCATTCCCTACGGCATCGCCGTCGCCCAGGTGGCTTCGACATCGATCGCCGGCGCTTATCGCATTCCAAACATCTGGGTGGAATTCAAAGCGCTCTACACGCCAACGGTGCAAGTGACCCCGTATCGAGGCTGCGGGCGGCCGCAAGCCTGCTTCGCCATCGAGCGCGCAATGGACCAGCTCGCCGAAGAGCTTGGGCTGGATCGTTTCGAGATCCGTCGCCGCAATCTCATCCGCGAGGATGAATTTCCCTATCCACGCGAGGGGTTGTTGTTTGCCGACGGCTTGAAAGTAACTCTCGACAGCGGCCAGTATCACAAAGCCTTCGACATGATCCTGAATGCGCTCGACGCGGCTAATTTTTCCGCTGCGCAGCGGAAAGCGCAGGCGGAGGGAAGATACCTCGGTCTTGGACTCGCATTTTATGTCGAAGGGACCGGACTCGGCCCCTACGAGGGCGGGCATGTCCGCATCCACCCCATCACCGGCAAGGTGTACGTAAACACCGGGCTGCCTTCGCAGGGGCAAGGCCATGACACTGTGTTCGCGCAGATTGTGGCCGATCAGCTTGGCGTCAAGACGCAAGACGTGATCGTGGTCGAGGGCGACACGAAGGCGTTCGACTGGGGCGTGGCGACATTTGCGAGCCGCGCTGCCGTCGTTAGCGGCAACGCCATCCACAAGACGGCGGTCGTTGTCAGGGAGAAGACTCTCAAGGCCGCGGCCAACATGCTGGAAGTCGATGTCGCGGATGTCGAGTTGCACGATGGCGCGGCCTGGGTGAAAGGCTCAAATCGTTTTGTGCCGCTCGCCGCTGTTGCAACTGCGAGCAACCCCCTGCGCTATGCTTTCAATGAAGCTGCGCAGGCGGCGACGCAGTTCGCTCCGGCGAGCCGCCACGACGGACCTCCGCTCGCGGAGGGACAGGCACCGGGACTTGAGGCCACGGACTACTACAGCCCGCCCTGTGCCACTTGGGCGTACGGTGTTCACGGTGCTCTGGTGGAAGTCGATCCTGATCTGTGCACCGTCAAAATCCAGAAATACGTGTGCATCCACGATTGCGGCAACATGATCAATCCGATGATTGTCGAGGGGCAGGTACACGGCGGAATTGCGCAGGGGTTGGGTGGCGCACTTTACGAGCGGTTGGAATACGAACCAAGCGGCAACCTTGCGAATGCGAATTTCGTTGATTTCCTCATACCCTACGCAACTGAAATTCCGAACGTCGAGGTGCTGCACCTGGAAACCCCCTCGCCGCTTAATCCACTTGGAGTGAAGGGTGTGGGCGAGGCCGGCTGCATCGCAGTTGGCGCAGTCATTGCATCAGCGGTCGAAGATGCACTCAAGCCGCTTGGAGCTGGAAAATTTCATCATGTGCCGCTGACGCCAAGCTTGATCCAGGCGGCACTCGAACGGGTCGGCAGGTAGCAGCGTCCTCGCCGGCGCGGGAGGCAGCGCCACAAGGAACGCCGCGATTGCAATCGGGGTTTAGTCGCCGCCGGCATGTGCCGTCGGCCGAAGCCAGAGGGAGACGTACAATGTTCAGCAAATTGGCGCTCGCCGCCGGGACGGCTGCGTTGCTGGCGGCCGGGTCCGCCTGGGGCGCAGATGGATTCACGTTGAAAGGTCCACCGAAGATAGCGTTCTTGTACTTCAAGGCCAAGAATGACGGCGGATGGACGCAAGCTTTCGACGAAGCCAGGCCCAAGATCGAAGCAGCCATGGGCCAGCAAATCCCCTACGTCGAAAACATCGCCGAGGATGCGGCGCAAATCACGCCGCCCGCCGAAAAATTCATCCAGCGCGGCTACAATGTCATCATCGGTACTGCCTTCGGATATTCGGACACGTTCAAGGAGCTAGCAGCGAAACATCCGGACGTGGCATTCCTCAACGCCGCCGGCACGACCAACGGCCCGAACCTGCAATCGTTCTACGGCAGGACCTACGAGAGCCAGTATCTGTGCGGCATGGTTGCCGGCGGGGTTTCGAAGTCCGGCAAGCTCGGTTTCGTCGGCGCCAATCCGTTCGGCATCGTGAATTGGACCGTCAACGCGTACGAACTGGGCGCCCAGCAGTTGAATCCGAAAGCGACGGTGAATGCAGTTTTCACCGGCGCGTGGAACGATCCGGTCAAGGAACGCGCGGCGGCCGAAGCGCTGGCCGATGAAGGCATCGACGTGATCGGTATGCACGTCGATACGCCGACGGTCCAGATCGTTGCCCAAGAACGCAAGATCCACGGCACCGGCCATCATCGCGATCTGCGCGAATTCGCCCCGAAGGCGACGCTCTGCTCGTCGGTCTGGGTGTGGGACAAATATTTGATCCCCGAGCTTAAAAAAATCGCGGCGGGTAACTGGAAAACAAGTCCTTACGGCGATTTCATCGAAATCAAAGACGGTGGCGCCGATATCGCTTGCTGTAGCGCCGACGTGCCGAAGGAGGTCGTGGATAAGGTGATGGCGGAGCGACAGGCTATCATCAACGGCAAGCAGGTCTACGCCGGCCCGCTCAAAGATCGAGACGGCAAGGAACGCGTGGAAGCCGGCAAAGTGCTCGGCGACGGAGACCTCTGGAAAATGGATTGGTACGTTCCCGGGGTGATTACCCAGAAGAAGTAATGCGGACCAGGTGCCGTGGCGGCGCATCCAGCGCTGCCACGTCGCCGCCCGGAGCTTGGAGTTCGACGATGGTCGCGGCCCTGAAGCTCGTGGGGGTCAGGAAGTCTTTCGACGGATTTGTGGCGCTCAACGACGCGGATTTCGAGGCTCGGGCCGGTGAGGTCCATGCGCTCCTTGGCGAGAATGGCGCCGGCAAATCTTCGCTGATGAACGTAGCAGCCGGCCTCTACACTCCGGAAGCTGGGCGGATTTTTGTTGACGGCGAAGAGGTCGTGCTCTCGGGCCCGCGCGATGCAGCGGCGTGCCGCATTGGGATGGTGCACCAGGAGTTCAAGCTGGTGAAGCCGTTCACTGTCGCCGAAAACGTACTGCTTGCCAACTGGCGGGGGCGCTTCGCACCCGGCGTGCGAGCGATCGAACAGCAAATCCAGACCCAGGCCGCCGAGCTTGGCTTTGAGATCGATCCCCGCAGCCGTATCGATGAACTGTCGATCGCCGAGCGTCAGCGGGTCGAAATCATCAAGGTGCTGCTCGCCGGGGCGCGAATCCTGATCCTCGACGAGCCAACCGCGGTTCTGACCGATGAAGAAGCGGTGCGCCTTCTCACCACCGTTCGCGCCCTCGCCGCGCGCGGCGCCGCCGTAGTTCTGGTCACCCACAAACTTGGCGAGGTTACGACGTTCACCGACCGGGTCACCGTGATGCGCAATGGACGGGCGGTTGCGGTGCTCGAACTCGCGGTCGACGAATGCTGCCGAGCTGACAAGGCTCGCAGTGGGCACGACTGTCGCCGAGCCGCGCCGCGCCTCATCGCGGCCAGGCGGGACGAGAATGGTGGTTAAGGCATTGCAAGCGGCGCGAGCTGACGGGCACGTGACCGTTACGGACGCGACTTTTCACGTCTGCGCCGGCGAGATTTATGGCATCGCCGGCGTCGGCGGTAACGGGCAAACCGAGCTGGTCGAAGCGCTTACCGGAGTGCGCGCACCGCTCACCGGATCAATCGAATTGGAAGGTGCGGCCGACACAACGGGAGCGTCGGCGGAACGATTGCGCGAACTGGGTCTCGCGTGCATTCCCGCCGACCGTTTCGGCTACGGCGTAGCCGGTGGCTTGTCGATCATCGACAATTTCTGCGTCGGCCAGATCCACGACGGCTGCTACGGCTCGTGGGTGCGGACCGACGGGGCCGCGATGCGCAAGGCGACCGCGGGCGCGGTGAGCGAATTCGATGTCCAAGGCGTGCGCAACCTGCGTCAGAGGGCGGCCCTGCTCTCCGGCGGCAATGCGCAGAAGCTGATCATCGCGCGGGAGTTCAGCCGCGCCCCCAAAGTTATCATTGCTCACAGTCCGAGCCGCGGTCTAGACGTTCGCGCCTGTGCCGCGGTCCACGAACGGCTGCTCAAAGCCCGCGCGGGCGGAGCGGCGATTGTGCTGATCAGCGATGACCTCGACGAGGTGCTCAACCTTTCGGATCGAATCGGCGTTATGACGCGCGGCCGGATCGCCGCCGAGTTCGAGGCGCCAGCCGACCGGCAAGCGGTTGGGCATGTTATGGTGCATCATGCTTGAAAACGCCGCACCGCCGAAAATGCAGGCGGACCTGCGGCTTCCGGAAATCACCGCCCGCAGATTGCACATCGGGCGTATCAACCTCGAAGTCCGTCAAAGTATCTCCGCTTGGCATCAGGCGCTGATTCTCGGCTGCGCCGTGCTGATCGGACTGGGACTCTCGGCTGCTCTCTTGGTCGCGGCCGGAGTAAAGCCCGCGGCGTTGTTCGACGAGTTCGTCGTCGAAACAATCACCGACCCGGAAAATTTCCATTCCATCCTGTTTCAAGCCGCGCCGTTGATCTTTGTCGGCGTAGGCGCTGCCGTCGCCTTCCGTGTGCGGTTTTGGAACCTCGGTATCGAAGGACAGATGATCTGGGGCGGGATCGCCGCAACTTTCGTATCATTCTACGAGATCGGGCCGTCGGTCACGCGACTGCCAATCATGATGGTGTTTGCCGCGCTCGCCGGCATGGCCTGGATCATGATTCCCGCCTGGCTGCGGATGCGGCTGCGCGTCAACGAAATCATCGTGACGCTGCTGCTCAACTACGTCGCGCTCAATTTCCTGCTGCATCTTGTGTATGGCCCGTGGCTCGACCCTAAAGACAACTTTCCACACTCGCCGCAGTTTCGCGCCTTCGAGCGCTTGCCGGAGCTTGGTTGGGGGATTGGCGCCGCCCTGCTCCTGGCGCTGGTTTTTACCGCACTGACCGCGTGGCTGGTGCTGTTTACCCGGTTTGGCTTTTATACAAAATTCGTGCACGACAACGACCGCGTGGCGCTCTCGGTCGGCGTCCCCATCAAGCTGGTCATCCTGGTCTCGGTCCTGT
The DNA here is from genome assembly GCA_963733575.1 of uncultured Alphaproteobacteria bacterium. Taxonomy (GTDB): domain Bacteria; phylum Pseudomonadota; class Alphaproteobacteria; order Rhizobiales; family Xanthobacteraceae; genus BOG-931. Next base: position 743,686 of record CAVTDJ010000002.1, read on the forward strand.
TGTCGGGCGCACTTTCAGCGCTCGCCGGGTTTGTCATTGCCAGCGCGCAGGAGGGCCGTCTCACCCAGTCCTATTTCGAGGGCTACGGCTTCTCCGGGATTCTCATTGCCTTCCTTGCCCGCAACAATCCGATCGCGGCCATGATCGTTGCCGTGCTGGTGGCGGTGCTGTTCGTCAGTGGCCGCAGTCTTCAGGTGTTTTATCAGATTCCATTCGCGATGGTTCAGCTCATTCAGGCGATCATCGTCATCAGCGTCGCCGCGTCGGAGTTCCTGATGCGGCATCGGGTCCATTGGGTGCGGTAGAAGAGAAAATTCGTGCTGCATTTCATCGTCAACTGGCTCGCTGGCACACCCAGCTTTGCGACGCCCTACGCCCTTGCCGCGCTCGGCCTGATCATCAGCGAGCGCGCCGGCGTGCTGTCGTTGGGAGCCGAAGGTTTCATGCTCGTCGGCGCGCTCGCGGGCGTCGCTACCGAGCTTGAGCTCGGCGGCTATCCGGGTGTCGCGCTCATTACCGCCATGCTCGCCGCGGCAGTGGTCTCGCTGCTGTTTGCGGTCCTCGTCGTCTTCCTGCGCGTCAACCAGGTCATCGCCGGGCTCGCCATCGTGTTCTTTTGCCACGGTTTGACCAGCCTGGTCGGGACGCTTGGGGGCTGGACCAACCGCGCCATCACAGGTTTGCACGAAGTGGCGATTTGGCCGCTCTCAGAAATACCGATCGTCGGCCGAATCCTTTTCACTCAGGACTTGGTCGTCTTTCTCACCATCCCGATTTTCTTTCTCGTCGACTACGTTCTGAAGCGCTCGATGCTTGGGCTGCGCCTGCGGTCGGTCGGCGAGAATCCGGAAGCGGCGGATGCTTCGGGCGTCAGCGTCTCGCTCTACCGGGTCGGCTCGATCGCGGTGGGCTCGGCTTTAATCGGCCTCGCTGGCGGCTATCTTTCCGTCGTCGATGTAAAGCTCTGGATTCCGGATATCAGCGGTGGTCGCGGCTGGATCGCGGTAGCCCTGGTGATCTTTGCCCGATGGCAGCCATGGCGCGCGCTTTTCGGTGCGCTGCTTTTCGGCTGCATCGAAGCCATCATTCCGCGCATCGCCGCCGCCGGAATTCAGATCCCGCAATATTTCCTGTTGATGACGCCGTATCTCGCGACCATCGCGGTCATGGTCTGGGCGAGCTTAGCGAGGTTTGGTCGCTCGAACGAACCGGCGGCGCTCGGGCAGCCGCACGTGCGCGAGGAGCGCCGGTAAAGGAAAGACTTGCGGCCGGACGCCGTTTGCGTTCAATATGCGGTATTCGGATGTTGTATCCGTATAATGGATATCAAGAATGGGTCTACGAATCGCGATCGATACCGGAGGAACCTTTACCAACGTCGTGGTGATTGACGAGGATACTGGCGACATCACTGCGACCAAGACGCCATCAACTCCCGAAGATCCCAGCATCGGCCTCGTCGAGGGCGTGAGAAAAGTGTTGACGGCGGCCGGCGCCGGACCCGCCGCCGTGCATATGCTGCTGCACGGCTCGACGGTCGCCACCAACGCCGTGCTCGAGCATAAGTTCGACGGATTGGGCCTGCTGGTCACCAAGGGCTTCCGCCATCTCATTGAGATCGCGCGCCAGTCCGTGCCCGACGGCTACGGCAATTCGTTTTTTTGGGTGAAGCCGCGTCGTCTCGTCCCGCTGCATCTGGTTCGCGAGGTGCCCGGTCGCATGCGCTTCGACGGCAGTGAACTCGAACCGCTCGACGAAGCGGCCGTCATCGGCGCCGTGGAGGAGCTGGTCGAGGATGGCGTGAGCTGCATCGCCGTCTGCCTGTTGCACTCCTATGCCAACGACGCGCACGAGAAGCGCGTCGGCGAGCTGATCGCGAAACATTTTCCGGACGTCTTCGTCTCGCTCTCGTCGGTCGTTCTTCCCGAATACCGCGAGTACGAACGGGCGATGACGACCCTCATCGACGTGCTCGTCAAGCCCTATTGCCGAACCTACCTGCAACGGGCAGCCGACAAGATCACCGCGACCTCCGGCAACATTCCGTTCCTCATCATGCAGTCGAACGGCGGGATCGTGAAGTATTCCACCGCGGGCGAGCGGCCGGTCACGATGTTGCTGTCGGGACCTGCTGCCGGCGTGCTCGGCTCGGTCCATACGGCGCAGCTCGCCGGCTATCGTGACATTCTAACGATCGACGTTGGCGGTACTTCGACCGACGTGTCCATCATCGAGAACTATCAACCGCGCTTCACCTCGACGTCGATGGTCGAGAGCTATCCCGTAAAGACTCCGATGCTCGACATCGTCACCGTCGGATCCGGCGGTGGCTCGGTGGTCTGGACCGACTCCTATGGGCAGCTCAAGGTTGGCCCGCAGAGTGCCGGCGCCAATCCCGGTCCAATCTGTTACGGCAAAGGCGGAACGAGACCGACGGTCACGGATGCGGCGGTGGCGCTCGGACGGCTGCCGAGCGCACTCGTGGGCGGCGAAATTGAGCTCGACGCCCGCGCCGCGCGGCGGGCGTTCGTGTCGCTCGGTCAGGAATTCGGCTTGGACCCGGACGAACTTGCCGCCGGCGCGCTGGAAATAGCGGCGGCGAACCAGGTATTCGGCATTCGTCAGGTCACGACCGTACGCGGCCGTGAGCCTGGCGACTACGCGATGGTGGCGTTTGGCGGAGCGGGCGGCTTGTTTGCCACCGAGGTTGCCGATTTTCTGGGGATCAGCACGGTGATTTCGCCGCCCGATCCCGGCAACCTGTGCGCATTCGGACTGCACGTCTGCGACGTGACCCGCGACTACATTCGCACGCTCGTTCGGCGGCAGAGCTCGGCTGACGCCGATGAAATCATCCGCGTCTGGCGTGAGCTCGAGCGGCTAGGGTTTTCCGACATTGAGGCTGAGGGAATTCCCAAAGACGCGATCGCAATCCATTTCATTGCCGACGTGCGTTATTTTGGCGAGGGGCACGAGGTTCACGTCGAGATACCGTCCGGCTTGTCGGATCATGCGGCCCTGGATTTCATGTGGGAAGAGTTCCACAAGGTCCACGACAGCACCTTCGGATTCAATTATCGCGGCCAGCAGGACGTTCGAGCTCGTCAATTTGCGCGTGCGTGCGATCGGCACGCAGAATCGTCCGCAGATCAAGACTGTTGCAACTGAGCGTCCGCCAGCGGCTCCGTTTGGCGAACGCAAAGTGTACTGGCGATCCACGGGCTGGATCGACTTGCCGTTGTTTCGTCGTGCGGAACTTGCGCTGGACCAGCACATCGCCGGGCCGGCTATCGTCGAGGAATATGGCTCGACGACCGTTATGCCGCCGTCCTGGTCGTTGCACACAGATCGCTTTCGCAATCTGATCCTGGTGAGTGGACGCTGAAAAGGACACACAATGCAACGCTCCGCATCACGGCGGGTGCTCGGTCCGATTGAGCTTGAAGTCATCCACGGCACGATCCGGGCTGCCGAGCTCGAGATCGAGGCCGCGGTCGAACGAACCTCCCGCTCGCCCATGATCCGCGACCAGCACGATTATCGGGTGGCGCTGTTCGACGCCAAAGGACGAAAGCTTACCGGCCGGTCGTATTCGGCAATCGTCGAGCCGGTCTTCGAATACTTCGGGGCCGACGATATCCATCCTGGGGACGTGTTCTTCTGGAACGATCCCTACAATTCGAGCGGTGGCATCGGACATGTCCCCGACCTGTGCACCACGGTGCCGATTTTCTTTGGCGACCGGCTCATTGGCTTCAGCCAGGTGTTCGGTCACCACGACGATGTCGGCGGATCGGTCCCGGGCAGCCTGCCGGTCCATGCCACCGACAGCTGGATGGAGGGACTGCTTGTTCCCCCGATCAAGCTCTACGAGAGGGGCAAGCGCAACGAGGCGGCCTTCCGGATCATCGTGCGCAATTCACGGCTGTCGGAGCATCTCAAAGGCGATCTCGATGCCGAGCAGGGCGCGGCGCGCCTGGGATGTCGGCGGATCGAGGCGCTCGCCGAACGCTATGGCGTCGACACACTGGAAGAAGCGTTCGCACAGATTCTCAAGAATACGGCCGAAGTGTTCCGGCGCGAGATCCTGCCGAAAATCCGGGACGGGGTCTATCATTTCGAGGACTACATCGAAGCCGATGGTGTGGACGAAGCGCGTTTTCACACGCTGCGGCTCACCATGACCAAAACGCGGGACAAGATCCTGCTGGACTTCACCGGCACGGACCCGGAGGCCAAAGGTCCGATTAACTGGGCGCTCGACGAGGCCGACGGACGTTACTTCCGGAAATGGCTCGCACCGACGTTGCGCTCGCTCGCTGCCACTCCGGAGCGCGCCGCCGAAATCGACTCGAACGAGGGCGTGCTCGACGTGATCGAAGTCAAGTTCCCGCCCAAGGGCACACTGATCACGCCGCATTTCGGCAGGCCGACCGGCATGCGCTTCTTCCTGATGCTTCGCTCCCTGGGCGCGTTCGCGGCCTGCCTGTCGAAGGCTACGGGCGGCAAGATGCCGGCGGACCACGAGACAATCCGGATTTGGGGGCTTTCCGGCGGCGACACACAGGAAGATTTCTTTTTGTTCCGCGAAGTGTTGGGCGGCGGCGGGCCTGGCCGGCCCTGGGCTGATGGCTCCGACGTTGTCCACGTCGTGCCAAACTCGCGCAACTTGCCTGCCGAGTTCGCGGAAACCCGCTATCCGGTGCTGATCGAGCAATTGGGACTCAAGCAAGATTCCGGCGGCGCGGGATTCCGCCGCGGTGGCTTCGGCTACGATAAACGCATCCGTACGCTGGCCGAGGCACGTCTGATTTCAAATGCGGACCGTTCCATTCTCGGGTGCTATGGCGTGAATGGCGGTAGAGCCGGACAATCCTACGCGGTAACCGTCACCTCGCCGGACGGTACGACGGCGTCTTATCCCGGCATGTGCGACACGGTGATTGTCCCCGCCGGCTCGAGCGTCCGCATCGTCACGACGGGCGGAGGTGGCTGGGGCGATCCATTCCTACGCGAGGTCGAAAAGGTGGTCTATGACGTCCAATGCGGGCTCATCTCTCCGGAAACCGCGAGGGACGAATACGGAGTCGTCCTTTTGAAAATCGGCCGAAAATGGCAGGCGGATGCTGGAAAGACGGCCGAGCGCCGCCGGCAGCTGGCGAAATTGCGAGGCAGACTACCGATGTTTGATCGGGGACCACATTTCGAGGCCGAGAAAAGGCTTGGCCGGGTCAAATACCCGGACGGTTGGCTTGATCCAGACGCTGGATGGTATGCAAATTCGGTGCTTGAGCAAGACGTCGCCTGATACGCTCCGCTCGCCATGAGCTCAAAGGGCGCACGAGCCAACCGTGATGGGTACGCACGTGTCCTCACCTCCTGCCGAAACGCATCATGCTAAGAGATTGTAATATCAAAACTTAAATAGCTGGCGGACGCCGCTTCCGCCAATTAAGCAGTCCTTATCTGGAGGTATAGGCTTTGGCGTCGTTCGTTTTCCGAAGTCGGATGGTCGTGGAATCTGGGCACTGCGACCCGGTCGGGATCGTTCTTGCCAAACGCATTTTCGAGTACTTCGACATTGGCACCTGGGCGCTCTTCGAGGCCGCGCTCGGTGTCAAGCGGCAGGATTTCGCCACAACCTTCGGCATACTCCCTCTGGTCGACGTGCGCGCCAACTGCCTCAAGCCCGTCAGGTTTGGCGACGTCTTCGAGATTGCATCTCGCGTGGCCGAGTTCCGCCGCTCAAGCTTTGACGTTGAACACCAGATCACACTCGATGGCGAACTTGCGTTCGAAGGTGCCGAGACCCGGGTCTGGGCAGCGCGTCATAAGAACGATCCAGAAAAGATTTCCGCACTCGCTATTCCCGGAGAGGTCATCGCTCGATTTGAGTGATTGACCTGCAATCGACCGGCAATGCCGCTAGTGGCGTCGATCCGCAAAACGCGGCATTTTTACGCTTGATTCAAACTCCTTGGCCAAGCTGCCGGTTTCCACAACCGCGATGTGCGGCGTCAGCCCAAATTGGTTCCGCACCGCCGATTTGAGGCCTGCAATTGCGGCTACGGGGTCGAGGCCACGCCGGACTTCGATCGTCAACAGCATGGATTCGAGATCCCTCTCGGTGACCAGCTCGGCCTTGAAGTCGCTGATATCGCGGTTGCGGAAAATGAAATCTTCGAACTCCGAGTGATTGACGTTGACCCCGCGGATTTTGAAGAAACCGCTGGTCCGGTGCGCGTGTTTGACGAGCGGAAAAATTGAAAATGGACCCGAATCGTCGTCGCCCCGATGCCACATGACGAGATCGCCGGAGCTCCAGCGCAGAAAGGGGGTCACGTTGTTGGTCCACAACGGCGTGACCACCAGGCAGCCGACCACCCCCTCCTCGACCGGCTCGTGCGTCTCCGGTTCGAGCACCTCGATCAGGAACATGTCCGTCCAAACCCGAAATCCGCGTGCCCCTTCGTCCTCCGCGCCCATCATGCCGGCTTCGGTCATACCGAAGGTGTCACGCACTTGGGCGCCCCATTGGCGGCCGAGCTTCTCGCGTTTCGCATCTGACAGGGGTTCGGCCGAGCACAGCACCGTCTCGATCGATCGCGCGGCAAGATCGAGCCCGCGCGCTTCCGCCATATTACCGAGATGCAGGCCGTAGCTGCTCATGCCCATCCAGATAGTTGGCCGAAGCCGATCGATCAGTTCGAGCTGCATGGCCGAGGGCGTGGTGGCTCCGGAGCCGGCCCAGTTGACGGCGATGCCGCGGGACGACGCGGCACGCGCGAGCATCTGGCCGACCGGATGAATGCCGAGCGGAAAGGACACATGGGCCCGTCCGCCCCGCCGACAGCTCGTACAATCGTAAATTCGCGCGAAGCCGACCATTGCGGCGGCGATGTCGCCGTAGCTGCGAGGGTAGAACAGCGGCGTTCCCGTAGCTCCACCGGAGCGCCAATACTCGGCAATGCCGTCTTCGGGGGTGAGACAGAAATGCTCGTAGAATTCCCGATCTTCGAGCTTGCGGAGCGTCTCCTTGTCCAAAATCGGGATTTTGCGCCACTCATCCGGATCGTCGAGCCGATCCGAATTCACGTGATCGAGCTTGCCTCTATAGAAAGGCGCTCGGAGTGCCTGTGCCAGCGCCCGCTTCTTGCCATCGGATTGCACCCGGTCAATAGCGGCCCGCGTTTTTGGAAGGTCGACAAGCGGCGGCATGATGTCAGGAGCCACGCGCCGGCAAGACGCCGATCCAGCGGCGCTGCTCGGAATAGGCGTCCGGCAAATGCCCGGCCTTTTCCTGCGCATCCATCGCGGCAGCGCGGGCCTCCTTGTCCGGCGTGTCCTCCGGAATCGTGTCGAGCGCATCGCTCAACATGGCCGCATAGTCGGCGCCTACCGGACAAACATCGGCACAACGCCGGCAGCCGGTGATGACCCCTGCCCCGCGCAGAATACTCTGCCACAGATTGAAGCTGTCCTCGGAGCGAACCAACTCCTTCTGCCGTGACGCATCAGGCTCCGCGATGATGCGCGTGACGTGTTCGCTGAGCTGAGCGAAGCCGTGCGGAGAACGGAAACGGTCGCAAGCCGGCCAGTCGCGTGTCCAATGACCGACGGCATCGGCCGGACAGGTCTTGAGGCAGCGCCCGCAACTTGGTCCGAGACAAAGCGCGGTCTCCCTCTTGCCGTCGCAGGCGACATCGACCGAACAGAGGACGGCGGTGAGCAGAACCCGCGGCCCGAACTCCGGAGTCAGCAATTGCAGATTGAGTCCGAGCGTACCAAGCCCCGCCTCCACTGCAGCATGCGGGAGCGAGAGGAGCGTCGTCACGTGCCGGCTCGGATCGCCGTCGTAAGTCCATGGGTCGACGTGAGTCGGCGGCACGACAATCGCCGGATAGCCGTTGTCTTCGAGCCAGTAGACAAGCTCGAGCGAAACTTCCTCGAGGCGGGACAGCGCCAATTCGTCGTTATAATATTTGTGACGATCGTTCCAGGCGGCGATGCGGGCGCTGCCACGGCTCACGCGTTTCACCAGTACGATGACGCGGCCCGCATCCAGATCGCTGATGTCGGACGGACGCCGCGGATTACGTGGGTCGGGCGGATTGCGGTCCAGCGTTGCGCCGTCAGCGATACCGACCAGATCCGCGCCTAGTGCGCGAGCCTTTTCCTTGATCTCCGCTGCGGTGAGCGGCTGTTTGAAAGCCGAGACCATGTCTACTACTTACGCCCGTTTTCTTCCGTCATTGCCAATGCTGCTTGGTTTCGCTGCTGCTGCTTTTTTTTGAATTCCTGAAGCTGCCGCGCCACCATGCCTTTGTAGCCTTCCGGCCCGACCCACCGCCTGTTCCAGTCATTGAGGCCGGCAACCTCGGCACCCTGGACACGATTGTCGCGATAGCGCTTGCCGAGCGCGACTTTCTCGGGCGTTCTTTCCGGTATGGCCTTCTGCGCGTCGGCGAGATGCGCGTGATAGTCGTTTCCCACCGGACAGACAGCGAGGCAACGCGGACAGTCGCCGAACGAACCGACAACACGCAGCAGCCCTTGCCAGAAGCCGTAGACATCGCGCGAGCGCGCCATGTGCTCCTTCTCCACCAGCGGTGCATCGATGAAGCGCTCGAAAAACTGCAAGATGGTGGAAAAACCAAACTCCTGTGCCTCGGTGGCGCAGGCACGCTTGTCGATGCCGAAATGCAGCACGGCGTCGGCGGGACACGCATGCAGGCAGCGGCTACACAACTCGCCAATGCAAACCTGCTCGGTCAGCGGCCGGTCCGGGTCAAGCTCGAGCTCGGTGAGAATGCCGGTGAGATAGACGCGCGGCCCAAACTCCGGCGTCAGGATGTTGACTTCGAGGCCTAGCGTGCCGAGACCGGCTTCAACGCCAAGGTGTCGCGTCGAGAGCCGCCCATAGCTGGCGCGCTTGTAGTTCCAATCGGTTTCCTGCGCGGCGGTCACGAAGGTCGGGTGGCCGGCGTCTTCCAGTTCCTCGGCCAGCCGATAGGCCACCTTGTCCATCTTTCGCAGCACGAGCATGTCGATGTATTGCACAGGGACATTGCTCTTGCAGCGGAATGCGCCGGCGGGGATGCGCTGCACCAGCACGATCACGCTTTTGCAATAGGGCGAGATGCGATCGGGTGTCTGTGGCCAGCGCGGATCCGGCGGAAAAGCGTTCAAGGTCGCGGCGCTGGCAATGCCAACGAGGTCGGCGCCCAACTCTTTGGCCCGCCGTTTCACCTGCGCCGCGTCGAGCTCAGCCATGTTCCGCGGTCCGCCTAGGCATCGGGGGCGGGTCGCGCGGAATCTGATACGACCACGGTAGACTCCGCATCGGATTGACAAACGTCTCTTTGTCGGTCTCTAAGAATTTTAAACCTAAAGCACTTTGGTTGTGAAGTCCAAGCTCGCGCGGGAGGCGCTGGGGGATTTTGCGGGCGGCGGCAGCTCAATCATCGCTCCGCTTGGAATTCCTTTGGCGGGACCGGTCGAAGGACCACAGATCCTCCATGCCGAATTGCCCTTGTCAGCGGCAAAAACCGCCTGAGGAGTCTCAACCCGGGTCGCGTTGCTCACGTTTAGCCACGCGCCCGGAGGATCGCTCGATTGACCTTGCCGGTTTGCGTCTTCGGCAATTCATCGACGAACTCCACGGCGCGCGGATATTTGTAAGGAGCAATCGACCTCTTCACGAAATCCTGGATGACGCGCGACAAGTCTTCGCCGCCTTCGTTTGCATCGCGTAAAACGATAAAAGCCTTGACGATCTGGCCGCGAGCGGAGTCGGAGACGCCAACGACCGCGCATTCGCGCACGCGCGGATGCTCAAGCAGGACTTCCTCGATTTCCTGCCCGGATATGTTGTAGCCGGAACTCACGATCATGTCGTCGGTGCGGGAGTGGTACCAAAAAAAGCCGTCCGCATCGGCGTGAAAGGCGTCGCCGGTCAGATTCCACCCATTGACGACATAGGCTTTCTGCCGTTCGGGATCGTTCAAATATCGGCAGCCTATCGGCCCACGCACGGCAAGGCGGCCGACAGTACCGGGCGCCACCTCGTTCATTGAATTGTCGACGACTGTGACCCGATAGCCGGGCAAAGCCGTCCCGGTCGAACCAGGACGGATGGCGTTTCTCGGAACGCCGATAAATGCATGAAGCATTTCCGTCGAGCCCATGAAATCGAGTATGCGGATGCCCGTCCGACGCAACCACTCCTCATAGACTGCAACTGGCAAATGCTCCCCGGCCGAGCAGCAGGTGCTTAAGCTGGACAGATCAAAACGATGAGTATGCGGCGCCATGCCGCGATACATCGTCGGGCCGATCAGCAATGTCGTCACGTGGAGATCCTGCACCGTCTGCAGCATGATCTCCGGAGTGCATTGCTCAAGCAGGACGGTCGAGCTGCCCCGACGCATGGGAAATAGCAAAAGCGAGCCCAAACCATAGGTAAACCCGAGTGGAGCGCTGCCGGCAAACACGTCTTCTATCCCCGACCGCAGCACCTCGGCAGGATAACAATCGCAAATCGCCAAGACGTCGCGATGAAAATGCACGGTAGCCTTGGCCGGACCAGTCGTGCCCGAGGTAAATGCAATCAAGGCAACATCGTCATGGGAGGGCAGAATGTTCGTGAAGGAGGCGCTGTGCGCTTCCATCAGCCGTTCCAGACCGTCGGAGCTATCGGAATTGAAGTAGCGAACCGGCTGCAACGTTGGGCACAGTGGCCGCGTCGCTTCGAGCTCAGCGGCAAGGCGCGCATCACAGAGTGCCAACTGGACTTCCGTCTTATTGCAAATCTGCGCAAGCTCTCGCGAACGCAGCAAAGGCATTGTCGTAACGGCAATACCCCCGGCCTTGAGCACCCCGAACCAGCACGCCGCAAGCATCGGGTTATTCGCCGACCGCAGGAGCACCCGATTACCGGGTATAAGGCCCATATCGTTGACCAGGACCCCGGCAATGCGATTCGCATTTTCCAAAAGCTCGGCATATGTCCAAGTCGCGCGCGGCGAACGCAAGCAAGGTCTGGAGCCGAGTCCTCGCGCCACCGCGGCATCGAGCAGTTCGGCGGCAGCGTTTATTCGCTTGGGGTAACCGAGGCGCGCTAGCGCCTCGTGATCGATCACCGGCCACAAATCCGCCGGTGGCAGTCCACGACGCGCAAAGTCATCGGTATAGGCGCTTGCATCAAGTGCAGCATTCGGTAACTCGACAGTGCTGCTCATTGGCTCGCTCCGGCTATGGCGATCTCCGGGACGATGTCGAAAAGCAATTCGGATTGGGTTTTGCCGTTGCGGGGTTCGTCACCCCGACGTGCCTGAACGAGACGATCAGATAAATCGGCGTTGGCGTCTTTTAAAAACGTCAGAAAAGCCCGATCAAGTCTTTCCAGAGCGGCGCGATTGTAAAGTGCGGCAAATTCCAGACCAAAGCCCAGCATAAGCTCGCCGGCGGCCTCTGCTGCTTGTCGCTTTCCCATCCCCAGATCCGTCGACCAAAGGTTTACAACTAAACTATTTATATCTAAGATGTCTGGGTTGAGTCAAACGGGTCCCTATCGAGGAGCCACGCGACGCAGGCGGAACGAACATGTGGCGACCCAGTCAACGCATCCATTTTGAAGCTGCTCAAGGCTATATTCCGTCGATCGCCGAAGCCGGCAAGTCGCGCCTGTTCTCGACGCTCGATACCGGCAATCTTTCGTTGCGGCAGCGGACCTGGGTGCCTGCCATGGTGCCTTGGCGCGCCACTGACGACGGCTTTGTCACCGATGACGTGATCGAATGGTATTGTCGCTTTGCCGGCGGCCGACCGGGCGCGATCGTGGTGGAGGCCACGGGCATTCGCGATGTGCCAAGCGGGCCGCTCTTGCGGATCGGACACGATCGATTCGTACCAGGGCTTCAGCGGCTCACCGCCGCGGTTCGCGAAGCGAGTGCGGGACGCACCAAACTGTATATTCAGTTGATCGATTTCCTTTCGATCCGACGCCGTCCGGAACGCGAAAAATTCCTGCAACAATACCTTCGGGTGACGGACGCGCATCGGCGCGCTCTCGGCGAATCCGCTCTCAGCGATCAGGACGTAAGGGCGTGGCTGGCGGCCCTTAGGGATCAGGAACTAGATCAAATTCTCACACCGCGCGAGCGTGAATTGCTTCGGTTCGGCTATCGCGAGCGTGTCACCGACATGGACCTGCCGCATATTCGCGATCTGCCGGCGGTGCTGCCCGCCCTGTTCGCCGGCTCAGCTTTGCGCGCGAAGGCCTCGGGCTTCGATGGCGTGGAGCTTCATTACGCACACGCGTACACGATGGCGTCTTTTCTTTCGCGAACGAATACCAGAGATGACGGATACGGTGGATCGCGAGAACAACGCGTTCGACTGCCCTTGGAAGTCCTGGCCGCGGTTCGCGAGAATGTCGGACCGGACTATGTAATCGGTTGCCGCTATCTCGCCGAGGAATGCGTCGACGGCGGAAGTTCGGTCGATGACGCCGCTTTTTTCGGCGTGGAGTTCGCGCGCGCAGGCATGGACTTCATTTCGACGTCCCGGGGAGGAAAATTCGACGACGCCAAACAGCCGAGCGTGGGGGCGGCCGCATATCCATATACCGGGCCCAGCGGATACGAGTGTATGCCGCAGTTTATTTCCGACGAACGAGGTCCGTTCGGTCGCAATGTCGTGCCGACGGCGCAAATCCGGCGAGCAATCAGGGATGCCGGCTTCAGCACTCCGATCGTTTGCACCGGCGGTGTGCATAATTTCGAAATGGCGGAACGCCTCCTCGCCGAGGAGGCTTGCGACATCGTGGGTGCTGCCCGCCAATCACTCGCCGATCCCGACTGGTTTCTCAAGCTATCCTGCGGCGAGGGATGGTCGGTTCGGACTTGCACATACAGCAATTATTGTGAGGCGCTGGACCAAAAGCACAAACCCGTCACTTGCCAATTGTGGGACAGAGAAAATCTCGACGTCCCGGGGGTCGCATTGACGCCGGATCGACGTCGCAGGCTCACGGCGCCTCCGTGGCAACACGATCAGCCATCCTCGACAATCCCGACGGACGCCGCTGCCGGACAATCGGCCGGTCAGCGAATAAACAACCCGATCGCGGGTCGCGCCGCATCATGACGTTCGCCGTCACTGGGAGCTGCATCAAATGCAAGTACGCAGACTGCGTAGAGGTTTGTCCGGTCGATTGCTTTTACGAAGGCGAAAACATGTTGGTCATTCATCCCGACCAATGCATCGATGGCGGGGTTTGTGAGCCGGAATGTCCGGTCGCTGCGATCAAGCCCGATACCGAGCCCGGTATGGAACATTGGCTGGGTGTCAATGCTGCATATTCAAAAACGTGGCCCAACATCGCGACCAAAAAACCGCCGCTTCCCGAAGCTGATGAGTGGCAGGATGTTTCAATAAAAAACCAGCACTTCTCCCCGCATCCTGCTGTCGATAGCTGACGCCGGGATGCCTTCTGCTCGGCACGGGAACGGCCGCTCGCCGCAAAACGTCTCATGTGCTGTTCCGCCAATCTGGCCTTCAAATTCTTGAATCCTCTGCGTCCAGGAGAGCAAAATGAATGGTGTACCGCCTTTCCGAGCCGATCATGTCGGTAGCCTGTTGCGCCCACGCGAGATAATCGAGGCGCGGCACAAAATGCGTGACCGAACGATTGACCAAGACGAGCTCCGCAGCTTGGAGGACCGCGCCATTCGCGAGGTCGTCAAGTTGCAGGAAGACATCGGCCTGCCCGCCGTCACCGACGGCGAGTTTCGCCGCGGGGCGTTTTTCAGTCATTTTGTGAAGAACGTGGAAGGCATGACGGTTAAGGCAACGCCATTTTCGTTTTCGAACGATACGGGCGATACCGCCCAGGCCTATGCTCCGTATACGGCCGGAAGACTCAAACGCACGCGTGGAATCACGACGGAAGAATTCAAGTTCGTGAATTCTCTGACATCGCGCACCGTCAAAGTGACGATGCCGGCCCCCCCGTATGTGAATTTCTTAGGCGGGCGCGAGCGCGTCGATCAGAGCGCTTATTCGGATATGGCCGAATATTTTTCCGACCTCGCCGCGATCTATCATGAAGAATTTGCCGATTTGGCCGGGCTCGGCTGCACATTCGTGCAACTCGATGAGGTGCCGTTGGCGATGATGGAAGACCAGCAAGTCAACGAGCGAATCCGCAGCCTGGGAGAAGATCCGGACAAGCTTATCGAGGCTTATGTAGACGTGCTGTCCACAGCCGTACGGGACAAGCCAGGCAGCCTGACCGTGGGAATGCATCTGTGCCGAGGAAATTACCGTGGGCGGTGGCTGGCGACCGGCGGCTACGGGCGGGTCGCAGAACGGATTTTCAACATTCCCGGGATCGACGTATTCTTTATGGAATACGATTCGCCGCGAGCCGGTGATTTCTCGCCTTTGACGTTATTGCCCAAGGGAAAGATGGTCGTCCTCGGCTTGATCAGCAGTAAGACGCCGGAATTGGAGGATAAACGGATATTGTTGCGGCGGATCGACGACGCTGCGAAGTTCGCTCCGCTCAATCAGCTTGGACTGAGTCCGCAGTGCGGGTTTGCAACCAACCTGACGGGTAGTCCGCTGACGCTGGCCGACGAGCGGGCAAAATTGCAGCTGGTAGTCGACGTTGCAGGCGAAGTATGGAAGCATTAGTTGTTGGTTTGACGTCGGCCGGGCCACGGCGAACCGCAAGGACACGGATGAACTTCGCACGAAACGATGTTGCTCCGGGCGAGCCGCTTGACGATCTCGAGACCCGGGCGGCGTTGACGGATCATCAGGATTTGCGGCTTTGGCTTCGTATGATGGCCGTCCACAAGCTCATCACCAACGAAGCTCGTCGAAGGTTGCGCGCGTCGTTCAAGATGAGCCTGTCTCGTTTCGATCTAATGGCCCAGTTGGACTCCACCAAGGTCGGGCTCCGAATGGGGGAAATCTCAAATCGTCTCATGGTCACGACCGGCAATATTACCGGCCTGACGGACGAGCTTGAGGCGGATGGCCTGGTCGAGCGCGCAGCCGATCCGCACAGCCGCCGCGCGTCTCTGGTTCGGCTTACGCCCAAAGGCAGGAAGCTGTTTCGCGCTGCCGCGAAGGCAAACGCGGGCTGGATAGCTGAGTTCTTTTCCGTTCTTTCCGCCCAGGACAAAAAAATGATGTTCGAAATTTTCGGCACGCAAAAGGCGTTTCTGCTGACGCGCGTGCAGGCTTCGGGAAAGCCGAACACAAAATAGCCGGTTGTTTCATTCGTGACGCGCAACGATTAGTTCGGCAGGCATTTGCTCCATCGTCCGACAGGACAAGCGCTGGCGAGCCAGCCTCGCCGCTTCACATCGTGAGTGCAGCCAAGATTTTGTGACCGCCGAGACGGGCTCGACAGCGAAGAGCTCAGCTGTTTCCGGAGCTCGCCGGCACGATGGCGAAAACGCGCAAAGGACTCCCACTCCCCTGCAGGATTTTCAACGGCGCGGCGATGACGATGGCGCCCGTCGCCGGCAAGCGGTCGAGATTGCACAGGCACTGCAGCCCATATTTGCCGGCGCCGTGCATGTAATAATGACACGGATACGGCGGCGCAAAGTGCGCAGCTTGGCCGGCATCGGTGCCGATGGTTTCGGTGCCGAAGCCGAGCACGTCCCGCTCCTTCACCAGGAAACGAACGCAGTCAGGATCGGGGCCCGGCGTGTGCTGCCCGGCGTCGTCGAGATTCTGGTAGGCGACAGGATCGGCGCGTTTCGACCAGTCGGTCCGCATCAAGACCCATGAACCGGCAGGGATGCAGCCATGTTGCTTTTCCCAGGCGGTGACATGACCGATCGTGAGGAGGAAATCGGCATCGGCGGTCGCCTCGGCGCTGCAGTCGATCACGCAGGCCGGCGCGATGAAATGCTCGATCCGCAATGTGTCGACGGAATTGTTCGGCCGGTCGCGGCCCGAAATCCAGTGAATCGGAGCGTCGAAATGGGTGCCCGTGTGCTCGCCAAAACTCAGATTGTTCCAATACCAAGCGGGTCCCCGATCGTCGTAGCGTGAAATCTCCTCCATGCGGAACGGGTGGCTTTGACCCATTTCCGGCGGCAGCACGATCGGCGGAAAATCCGGTGAGAGCGTCTGTGTCAGGTCGATAAGTCGAACACCGCCCGATGTCACGAGACCGCTCAAGATCGCGCGCAGGTCGGTCGGCGGTGTCTTCGCCCCGCCCGTTTTTGGCGCCTTCATTGCGCTTCCTCGCTCAGCTCGCGCTCGAGCGCCTTCGGATTGTCGAGATGCCGTGCGAGCCAGTCCTGAGCCACGTCGCCGGGATAGACGTCCTCGATCGAACCTTTAAGCGCCTCAATTACGGCCGACGCGACGGCTGCAGGCGAGAGCTTGGGCGGTCGTTCAAGCTGGTCCCATTCGTCGTCGAGCGGACCGGGAAACACATTGACGACGCGTATGCCAGCCGCCTGCAGCTCTGCTCGTAACGCTTGGGACAAGGAGAACGCCGCCGCTTTTGATGCCGAGTAAGTGCCGTGAGGCGGATAGTTGGACAACGCGAAGATCGATAGCAGGTTGACCCAGGCAATCGCGCTCGCGGGTCCGTCGGCCGCGCGCGCCTTCATCACCGGAGCAAACTCCTGGGCCAGCCGCAGCAAGCCGAAATAATTCACCTCCATTTCCAATTGCGCGGTTTCGACGCCGCGGCGTGATGCGATCGTGAACGTGCGATGGCAGTCGGCGGTGTTGATCAAGATATCGACTTTGCCACCGATCTCGCCGGCAAGCTCGCGCACCGAGCGGCTATCGGTCACGTCAAGCGGTACAGTCTTCGCTTGCGGCAGCTCGTGCAAAGTCTCGAAGGCTGGCGCCTTTTTCCAGGGCTCGGCCACGCCGACCCAAATGCAATTTGCACCGGCCGCTGCGAGCGCGCGCACAACCGCTTGCCCGGGCGCTGACTTGCCATCGGTGACCAGGATGTTTCGAAACCGCGGATCGCAGGTCATCTCGCGCAGCTTGGGATCGTCTGACATATCAAGCCTCCCCTGTTCCGAAACAGCAAGCAGCACCGCCTGGCCCGCCCGGTCGAGCGCCGCATCGACACGAACGCGGCACGGCGCGGCGCCGACGCTTGCGTGAACATAGGCGATCACATTGACGCCGGCGTCGAGGCGCACGATGCCGACGCGCCAGGGCAGCCGTTCGCGGAAGTACAGCTCCTGGGCGTTGCGTAGTAAGGTTTCGGTCAACAGGTGGCCACGGCCATCCTGCAATCGCCAAACAAGACGGTGCGAGAGGCAGGCGCGGCAAACCTCGCGCGGCGGGTATTGGACCATACCGCAATCCTGGCAGACCTGCAGTTCCAGCCGGCCGCGTGCGGCGGCAGCGGTCAATCCGAGCGCAACGCGACTGCGAGACGCGGGCGGCAGAGTTGGCAACGGCGTGCGCAGGGTCGGGTTCTTAAGCTTCGGCCGTTTTACGGTTTCGGGTGACATTCGCTTCCTTCAAATGAAGAAGTCACGCCGCGGAGAGCACGGCGGCGCCGCTGCAAATCCCGCGATCGTAATTGATCATGCCGAAGCCGGAGACTAGTCCATGCCGCGCGTTCGGAACGCGAGCGCCGTGAGTCTGACCCGTGAGTTGGCGCATGGCCTCGACGATGCCGAGATGTCCGCCCGCCGCGCCCGCCTGTCCGACCGACAATTGTCCCCCCGACGTGTTGACAGGAAAAGTACCGTCGGTCTCGAATGTATTGGTGCGGATGAAAGTGGCCCCCTCCCCTTCACGGCAAAATCCAAGGCCCTCGAACTGAAGTGCGTTGATGACCGGATAGTCGTCGTATGTTTCCAGAAAATCGATGTCGTCAGGTCCGACGCCCGCCTGCTCGTAGAGAGCGTCTTTGTCCATCGCCCAACCGCCACGATATTGCACCGGATCGTCGGGGAAGGCGTTGTGCCGTTCGATCGCACCCAGGAGACGCACAAAGCGCAGGTCCAGGTTTTCGGCGGTTGCGCGCCGCATCACAAGGAAGCCCTCCGCTCCAGCACAAGGCATCACGCAATCAAATAGCCGCAGCGGATCGGCCACGAGGCGCGCCTCAAGATACTGATCGAGCGTCAGCGGTTTTTTGAACAACGCCAGGGGATTTTTCAGCGCATTGTTGCGTTGTGCGACGCACAGTTTGCCGAAGTCTTCGCGCTGTGCGCCACAGGTGCGCATGTAATAGGCGGTCAGAAACGCAAAGCTCGCGTTCGGGCCGCCTGAGCCGTAAGGATAAACCGCGTCCTCGGAGAACTGGCTGAAGGTCGACGTGTTGCGGCGAAAGCTGTCGGTGTGATTGGTATCGCCGCCAATGCAGGCTACAATCTCTGCGTCGCCGCTCTGCACCGCCCGCGCGGCGCGGCGCATCGAGACGACGCCCGATGCGCCGCCCATGGGAACGTGGTCGAGCCATCGCAAGGTCATGCCGAGATGCTGGGTTAGGCCGACGGCGGTGTCGGGCGCGAGCGTGAAGCTCGCAACCGCAAGACCGTCGATCCGCGTCTTAGGGATGCCTGCGGCGGCGGCGAGTTGAGCCACCGCACGACCCAAAAACCAATGCGCGCTCCTGATGGAATAGCGGACGTAAGGGATCGTCACCGGCGCTGCCAGCACGACATCGTCATACGCCGCTTGCTTCGTCATCAATTGGAACCGCCAAGATAGGTTGCGACCACGCGCGGATCGTGCGCGAGCATGGCGGCAGTACCTTGATGGGTAATCTCGCCCATTTCGAGCACGTAGCCGTAGTCGGCCGTCTCCAGTGCAGCGCGCGCGTTCTGTTCGACGAGGAGTATCGACACTCCCAGATCGCGCAACGAGGCGACGATGCGAAGAATCTCGCGTACCATGATCGGTGCAAGCCCGAGGCTGGGCTCGTCGAGCAATAGAAGCCGAGGCTTTGCCATCAGTGCGCGGCCTAGCGCGAGCATCTGCCGCTCGCCGCCGGACAGCGTGTGGGCTTTTTGTTTTCGGCGCTCTGCGAGGCGAGGAAACAGGGCGTAAACTTGCTGCAAGCTTTGCTTCACGTCGGACCCGTTGTGACGCCGTATATAGGCGCCAAGCAGAAGGTTGTCCGCCACGGCCATATCACCGAATAACTCGCGGCGCTCGGGCACCAGGCAGAATCCGCGCTCGACCCGCTCCTCGACGTCGAGCCGTTCAAGATCGATGCCATTATAGATCACCTTGCCGCGCGAACGCAGCAGCCCGGCGGCGGCCGCGAGCAGCGTGGTTTTGCCGGCCCCGTTCGGACCGATCACAGTCACGATCTGGCCCGGATGCATGGTGAGGCCGACCCCGCGGACCGCCTCGACCTTGCCGTAGGCGACGTGCAGATCTTCGATCTCGAGCAACGGCTTCATATTACGCTGCCGAGGTAAGCTTCCTGCACGCGCGGATCCGCGCGTATCGCGGCCGGCGGTCCCTCGACGAGCTTCGAGCCGAAATCCATCACCACGATGCGATCAACGAGACCCATGACGAACTCGACGTCATGCTCCACCAACAGGACCGTGACGCCTTCCTTGCGCAAGCCGCGCAACAATTCGGCGAGCGCCATTTTTTCGGGTCGGCTCAATCCGGCTGCCGGCTCATCCAGAATGATCAGCGCCGGATCGGCGGCGAGCGCGCGGGCGACTTCAAGGATGCGTTGACGGCCGAGTGGCAAATTGCCGGCTTGGTCGTAAGGTTTGTCACCAAGTCCGACTCGCATGAGTTGGGCGAACGCCTCCGAATGGGCGCGCGCTTCCTCGGCGCGATCGAGGCGCAGCGCGGCTTTGAAGAAGCCCGAGCGGGTTCGCAGGTAGGTTCCAAGGAGCACATTGTCTATCAGCGACATGCTCGGCCGCAATTTCACATGCTGGAAGGTGCGGGCGATGCCGGCTTCGGCAATATGCCGCTGACCCGCGCGGGTGATGTCCTGCCCAAGGAAGACGATCTTGCCGTCATCGCTCGTGAGAGCACCCGTTATGACGTTGAACACGGTGCTTTTGCCAGCGCCATTCGGGCCGATCAGGCCGACGATTTCCCCGGCCTTGACTTCGAATCCAACCTGATTGACCGCATCAAGACCGCCGAAGCGCTTGAGCAGACGCTCGACGACGAGAAGCGGAGTGCCGCCTTGCGGCATGGCCCGTCGCGGCAACGGTTCTGCGCCGGCGATCGCCGGCTTCGCCCGGCGCGGCAGATAGCGGAGCGCGAAGGGCATCACGCCGCCCCGGGCGAATTGCAGCGCCAGCACGTAAATGACCGCGAAAACGATCACTTCCAGTTGCTCGCCGTTGCGGGAAAAGTGCGGCAGCACGTCCTGCAGCGCATTCTGCAACAATGTAAGCAACGCGGCCCCGACCACAGCTCCAAGGATGTGTCCCGATCCGCCGAGGATCGCCATGAACAAATACTGGATGCCCATGCGGAGATCGAACGGTGCCGGGCTGACGTAGCGGCTCATATGGGCGTAGAGCCAGCCCGAGATTCCCGCGAGCAATGCAGCGATAACAAAGATGACGAGCCGGACACGAAAAACGCTGATTCCAAGGCTTTCGACCATCACGACGCCGCCACGCAGGCTGCGAATGGCGCGCCCTTCTCGTGAGTCCAGCAGGTTTGCCATCACGAGCGTCGCGACCGCAAGCACGCTCCCGATCAGGTAATAGATCGCGCTTGTCGGCGCGAGCGAAATCGAGCCGATCGAGATCGGCGGCACGTCGGCAATGCCGTTGTTGCGGCCGAGCGCGTCCAGGTTGCCGAACAGAAAGAAGATCGACAAACCCCAGGCAATTGTGCCCAGCGGCAGAAAATGACCGCCGAGCCGGAGGGTAATGGCGCCGAGCAGAGTCGCGACAATGCCGGTCAAGCCAAGTGCGAACACGAGTCCGAGCCACGGCGAGGCGCCATGAACCGTCGTCAGCCAGGCCGTTGCATAGGCGCCAATGCCGACAAAGGCGGCTTGGCCGAACGACGTCAGTCCACCGACGCCAGTCAGCAGCACGACGCCAAGCGCGACCAACGCGTAGATGCCGATGTAGTCGAGGAGCGTGATGGTGAATTCGGCGGCCCACAAAGGAGCCGCGGCGAGTGCAGCTATTGTAACGGTGGCGAGGACGATGCCCGGGCGCACGATCACCGCTCCACCTCCGCGTCTTCCTCGTCGACCTGAGCGAGCGAGAGTGAACGCCAGAGCAGTACCGGGATCAGAACGCTGAAGACCACCACCTCTTTGAGCGAGCTGTTCCAGAATGAGGCAAAGCTTTCGAGCAGGCCGACGAGAACGGCGCCGATCGCCGTGCCCGGATAGCTCACGAGACCGCCAATGATCGCACCGACGAAAGCTTTGAGACCGATGATGAAACCAGAGTCGTAATAGAGCGTGGTCACCGGGCCGATCAGAATTCCCGATATGGCGCCGAGGAGCGAGGCAAGCAAAAAAGCGAGCGTGGCCGAGCTCCCAGGCCGTATGCCAACAATGCGTGCGCCCACGCGGTTAATGGCCGTCGCGCGTAACGCCTTACCCGATAGCGTATGCCGGAAGAACAGGAACAAGAGCATGCTGAAGACCGCGGCGGTCGCCACCATCAGCACTGTCTGCGAGGTGACGATCACCGCGCCGAAGCGGAATATTTCATTTGTCAGCGGTTTGGTGCGGAACCCTTCCGGCCCGAAGAATAAAAGGCCCAAGCCGGAGAGTCCGAACGTCAGAGCGACCGAAACAATGAGAAGTAGAAGAACCGAAGCGTCTGCGAGCGGCCGCAGCGCGATCCGTTCAATGAGCGGTGCGATCGGCACAACGAGCGCAATGGCGAGCGGGATTTGCGCCCAGGTGGGCAAGCTCGTTTCAGCGAACTGCCACGCGATCACCGCTGGAATGAGCGGCAAGACGCCGTAGCCGAGGAGACCGCGTCCGATTCTATGCGGCTGGCCGCGTCGCCAATGGTGAATGCTGACGACGAAACACGCGACGATCGCCAAGGTGGCGACCAGATAGACCGTCCCCGGCATGCGGCCGAGTTGCAGCGAAGCCAACGTGAGCGCCGAGAAGGCGACGATATCGCCGAACGGCACGAAAACCACGCGCGTAACCGAGAAGATCAGCACGAGGCCCAGCCCGACCAGGACGTAGATCGATCCGGTGGCGATGCCGTCCACGCCGAGGATGAGAGCGATGTCGGGTGTCATCCTTGCCCCAACGTCTCAGCTCCGTGGCGCATTCGCCCGCTCAAAGCCCTCTCATTCATGGTCCGTTGAAGCCGAAACCACCGCGACATTTCGGCTCCGATCGTGCTTGCTGACGTTCAAGAAAACCATTGCCGGGCAATTGTTTCAAGCTTAAAAAGTTACGCAACAGCACTCATCGAGCAAGCACAGTGGTGATCGGCGGCGGCCGCCAACCGGGAGGTTCTCGTGAAAAATTTCCTACGTCTTGTCGGCGCCGTGGCGGCTGCTTCGGTTCTGGCTCTTCCCGCTGCTGCCGCGGATATCACCGTCGGCCTGGTCACATCCATGACCGGTCCGGGCGCCTCGATCGGAATTCCCTACGCCAAGGGGACGGCCGCGGGCGTGGTCTACAGGGACGATGTTAACGGCATCAAGGTCAAGGTCCTGCAGCTGGACGATGCGTCCGATCCGTCCACGGGCACGCGAGATGCCCGCAAGCTGATCGAAGAGGACAAGATCGATGTTCTCATGGGCGCCGGCAATACGCCGATCACGCTGGCGATTGCAGCCGTTTCTCGCGAGCTAAAGGTTCCGCTCCTAGCTCTTGTTCCCACCGGCGAGCAGGGCGATGCCGGCGCCTGGATGGTTTCGATTCCCCAGCCGCCGCCCTTGATGGTGGAAGCCGTGATCAACCGGATGAAGGCGACGGGCGTTAAGACCGTCGGCTATATCGGCTTCAACGATGCGTGGGGCGATCTCGTTTACGGGGCGCTGAAAAAAACCGCCGAACCAGCCGGCATACAAATCGTGGCGAATGAGCGTTATGCCCGTGCCGATACGTCCGTTACCGCGCAGGCGCTGCGCACCGTCGCGGCCGCGCCAGACGTGGTGATGATGGGCGGTTCAGGAACGCCGGGCGCCCTTCCCTTTATTGCGCTCGCCGAGCGCGGTTACAAAGGACAAATCTATGGCACCCATGCCTTGATCAATCCTGATTTCATCCGGGTTGGCGGTGCCGCTGTCGAGGGCGTGATCTGTCCGGCAGGCCCGGTCGTGGTTGCAGAGCAGCTTCCAGAGTCCAACCCCACGCGCAAGATCGCGTTGGAATACCAAGCGGCTTACCAAAAGGCCAACAACGAGCCGGCACGGGGCGGTTTCGGTCCGTATGCGTTCGACGCCTGGCTTATCATGCTTGACTCGGCCAAGCGGGCGTTGGCCACCGGTGCACAACCCGGCACACCGGAATTCCGCGCTGCGCTGCGCGACGCCATTGTTACGACGAAAGAGCTGGTCGGCACGCATGCCGTTTACAACTTCAAGCCTGGCACCACCTCTGGCGTCGACGAGCGCGCCCAAGTGCTCGTGAAACTCGTCGACGGCAAGTGGAAGCTGATGCAGTAGTTCGTGTGAGGTCACAGACCCTTCGGGTTCGTCAAGAACTCCTCGATGATCTCGCGGGGCGCTTTGACAAAATCCGACACGCGGCTGACGCCTAATCCGTTCAATCGCTTCAGTTTGACGGCGAGCTCGGCCATCTTCACCACGATCGGAATGCCGTTGATCACCGGCGCGCCTTCGACGGCATGACCGCTGAGGGCCGCGAACAGCAGCATCGGGATGCCGCCTCCCGGGATGAGCACGTCGCAGCCGGCGGCAACGAGTGGCCTTGCCTGTTCGGCAAAGAGCTGCACAACGTCCGCGGCGAGCGCTTCCGATTCATAGGCTTTCAAAATCTGCCCTGGCTCGAATTTCATCGCGTGCACGCCGGTGACGCGCCGCTCCAGCCCATACTTGCCGATCTGGTGGTGGAACCACGAAATGTAGCGGGGATTGATGGTGACGATGCCGCTCCGCTGGCCCAATTGGCACGCATAGAGCATTGAGGCTTCACCAAGCGACACGACCGGAATGTCCACGACCGAGCGCGCTTCATAAAGCCCGGCGTCCTGGAAGTGACCAATGATGAAGGCATCGTAGCCGTCACGCTCGGCTTTGACGGCGTTGCAGATCACTTCCCTGGCGCAACGGAATTCGACGATCGGATGGGCGTAGTTGTCGTGCGGCGTGATACCTTTGATCTCGACCTTGGTACCGGGATCGACGATGTCCGCGAGATGACGCCGCAGCCGATCCCAATAGACCTTGCCGTTTGGTTCATCGACATAGCTTTGATACCAGATGCGGATCGGGTCCATTTATGTTCCTAAAGGCTGAAGCTGGAGACGCTCGCGCCGCCGCAGACGTAGAGAAGCTGGCCGGTGACGAAAGAGTTGTCGGGGTCGGCGAAGAACATGACGGCGCGCGCGACATCATCGCTGCGCCCGAGACGGCGAACCGGTATCGATCTGGCCAGAGCCGCCTCGCGCTCGCCACCCGAGGGCATTACTTCCCGAAACATGTCCGTGTCCTGGATTGGGCCGGGCGCCACGACGTTCACCGTGATGCCGGACGGTGCGAGCTCAAGCGCCCACGTTCGCGCCATACCGATCATGCCGGCCTTGGTCGCCGAATATGCGGTCCGCGTTTGCAGACCAAGCGCCGCCCGCGACGATATAAGCACGATGCGGCCAAATTTTCGTTCCCGCATTCCCGGCAGCACGGCCTGCACGATCAGGATTGCGGCACCGAGATGAAGCTGGGTGAGATCGTGTAGGTCTTGTTGGCTAACGTCGGCGAGGAGATTCGGCCGGACGATGCCGGCATTGTGAACCACGCAGCGCACTGGGTATTGCTTGGCGAGCCTCGATGCCGCTTCCTCCGTTGCCCCGCCATCAGTGAGGTCTACTTCGGCCGCATGCAGCGCCGGGTGCGTCCAATCGGGCTTGCGGCGCGCCAGCGATACAACTTCGTAGCCAGCCTCGATCATGCGGCGGCAAATCGTAGCGCCAATGCCGGTGCTTCCGCCGGTGACGATGGCGACCGGGCGTTCGCTCATTTCAATCTCACATAAACAGCTGAATGCTGCGCAAGGCGGCGTCGCAATTGACAAGATCGATGCGCTTCAATTTGATCTTGAGCTTGCCGTCAACCATCGTCAACGTGTGGGTCGCCCAGGCGGCGTAGAGATCCTGCTCGTCGAGACGCGTCTCCACATAGTGCATGGGAGTCCACGTGATATATTCATTCGCCGCTTCGTCCCGCTTGTCGATCTGCGGGATTTGCAACACGTGGTGACAGCGGCTCTTGGGCTTTTGCGAAAACGTCCGGTTGCCCTTGAGGCGCTCGACGCGGATGCGCAGCAGCAGCTTGTCTTCGTACATGAGCGACGTGGTCAGCCGCGGATCGGTCTGGCCCCATTCCAGCGGCATCCAATAATGGCCGTCGTCCGCAAACAGATCGAGCCATTCCTCGAAACGATGCTGATCGATCAGCCGCGCCTCGTGCACGACGAAGCCGATCAGATCCCGGTCGGTCGGCGCATTCATTCCCAAAACCCCGTCACATCGACATGGTCATGAATTTCGACCAGGCACGGAACTGATTTCGCATCTGCCACTCCGAGGTGCCGTTGATGACAGCGGATTCTTGTTCGATTTCGGCGGGATCATACAGGCGCTGAATGTTGACCCAAGGGTTGGCGTCGACGTGCAATCCCTCTTGGGCGCGCTCGTACATTTCGAGGTCATCGTGGCCGACAATCGAGGTCGGGGCGTTGATGAGTCGGCTGTAGGTGAGCGTTCGCTCGAGCAGTAAGTCCGGCGCATCGACCAGGCGGAAGGTCCAGGATTCGGCAAGCGTGCGGTTGCGCGCGATCGGCTTGAATAAGCGGATCGCTTGGATCGGTCCTTTCACGGTGAAGTTCGGAAAATAGGACGTATTGTGCCGGTTCTCGTCGAGGATCGCCTTGGCCCGCTGCTCACCGTAAGCGGCAACCATTTTCTCGAAATAGCCGGGGATCCCCGAATAATCGGAATGAATCGAATGATGCACGCCGGTATGGCCGTGACCGTTGCGCCACACTCGGATTCCCATTTTCTCGAAGAATTCGTACGGCGACATGAACGGCGCAAAGATCTCGACCGCCGCCGGCTTCTTGTTGCTGCCGGGAGCCATCTTCTTCCACACGTCAATCGCCGTGCCGGCAGACAATTCATGGGCGACCATCGGATGGCAGGTGTCGGTCAGGTTCTCGACAAGCATTTTCCAGTTGCAGTTGTGCATGTAGCGCAGCACGCCGCCGGCCACTTCCAGCCGTCCGACAGGTGAGCGATCCACCATATTGTCGATCGTCGAAAGGCTCTCGCCGAAATATTCCTCGAAGTCCGGCCCGACGTCGCTCATCTTGGCGAACACGAAGCCGCGGTAATTCTTCACGTTCCGCACCGGTGGAATGCCCTTGATGGCCTCGCTTTGCTCCAGCCCGGTGTGCTCGTAGCCTTTGCGCAACGGGATCGCGAGCAGCGAACCGTCGGTCTTGAAGGACCACGCGTGATACGGGCAGCGGAAGAATTTTCCGGCGTTGCCGCAGGTGTCGATGGTGATGCGCGTGCCTTTGTGCGGACAGCGATTGTAGAGAACGCGCACGACCCCGTCGGTGTGGCGGACCATAAGCACCGGCTGCTTGCCGATCGTCGTGCCGTAATAATCGCCCGGGTTAGGCACCTGGCTGTCGTGGCCGACATAGATCCAAGTGTTGGCAAACAGGTGGTCCATCTCGAGATCGAATATCTCCTGATCGACGTAGACGTCGCGGTGGACTTCGGTCTCCCGCACCAAATCATGAACCGCTGCTGTGTTTGCTTTGTACTGGCCCATGCGTCGTCTCCTGTCGTCTTTTCAGTGGAGGAAGATATTTGTCGGAAAACCGGTACCCACTTTTCCGGCATGCACTAGATGTCGAGAACGAGCCGCGTTGTCTTTGCCCTCGAGACACAAACCTGCATTAGCTTGTTTCCAGCGCGCTCGCTTTCGCTGAGGATGTGATCGCGATGATCGGGTTCGCCCTCCAAAACGGCGACCTGGCAGATGCCGCACTCGCCGCGCCGGCAATCGTATATCGGATCGACGCCCGCCTCTATCAGCACGTCGAGGATGCTCTTGTCGGCCGGAATGGTGAAGCTCTTGCCGGAACTCTTCAGCACCACCTCGAAGGCAGTGTCGCCAGCCTGGGGCGCGACCTTGCTGAAAACCTCGTAACGTAACCGCTTGTCGCCCCAGCCAAGCCGCGCCGCCTCGGCGACGCCAGCATCGATCATGGCC
The DNA here is from genome assembly GCA_963733575.1 of uncultured Alphaproteobacteria bacterium. GTDB lineage: Bacteria > Pseudomonadota > Alphaproteobacteria > Rhizobiales > Xanthobacteraceae > BOG-931. Next base: position 771,103 of record CAVTDJ010000002.1, read on the forward strand.
TTGGGCCCGCACAGATAAAGTTGCTCGCCGCCGCTGAGCGTCGACATCAAGCCCGGCAGATTGAAGACGTCCCCCTCTTCGTCGTCGGCATGCACGAAAAGGCGCGATCCGGCGAGCGCCTCCGCTTCCTTGAGGAAGGCAAGCTGGTCGCGGCTGCGCCCCGCGTAGAAAAAGCGGTAGGGATGCCCGGCCGTGTGAAGATGGGCCGCCATCGACAGGATCGGCGTCACGCCAATTCCGCCGGCGACCAGCACGATCTCTTGCGATGTAGGTTCGAGCCGAAAATTGTTGGACGGTGGCGTGACCGTCACCGTATCTCCGGCCGCAAGGCGGTGCATGTAGGCCGATCCGCCGGTGCTTGGGCTTTCCAGCCTGATGCCGAGAAGGTATTCGCGCGGCTGGGTCATCGCATGGGTCTCGGCCCTGGCGTTCACCAGCGAGAAGGAGCGGGTGTCCCCCGACGGCAAAGTCACGTTAACGTGCGCCCCGGCTTCCCAAGGCGGCAGCGGCTCGCTGTCGGTTCGCGCCAGGCGGATGATGCGCACGAGCGTGGTGGCGGCCAGCGCCTCGACGACCCTCAATGTCAGCCTGTCCATCGGCTACCAAGTTCCGATACTTTAAGCCTAAAATAACGCGGCGTGAAACTTTGTGCTAATGGAATTCTCGCCCGAGGAGGAGCGCCCCGATGTCAGTGCGTGCGAGCGTGCCGCCCGGCGCAGATCCGGCACCGTCGCTCCCCAAGCTTTTTCCGCCGCTCGATCGCACCTTGCCGAAGATGCTCGCCCGCCAGGCCGAGCGATACGGCGAGCGATGCCTAGTGGCGATCGGGGGCACGGCCCTGACTTACGCCGAGACGTGCGCGGCTGCGGCCGGTTACGCCAGCGCGCTGGCGCGCGCGGGCACGAAAGCGGGCGACCGCGTCGCCATCATGTGTGGCAACCGACCGGAGCTGCTTCTCACCATCCTCGGCTGCGCGTGGCTCGGGGCCGTCGCCGTTCCGATCAATACCGCCTCGCGCGGCGCGCAGCTTGAGCACATCCTTGGCAATTGCGGCGCGCGCATCCTTGTCATCGAGCGCGAATTGACCGCCGCACTCGCGGCCGTTGACCCCGCGCGTATTTCGCTCGAAGCGGCATGGCTCGTCGGCGACGGAAAAGAGCAGAACTTGGTGGGCATTAAGTCGAGCGCGTTTCCGGAGCCTGGGGAGCGTTTGCCGCCGCATCCTGTCGAGCCAGGCGATACTTTTGCAATCCTCTACACGTCGGGGACGACGGGTTTGTCGAAAGGCGTGTGCTGCCCGCATGCGCAATATTTCTGGTGGGGCGCTTACACCGCGAAACTCCTCGGCGTTGGCGAAACCGACGTACTGATGACGACTTTGCCGATGTTCCACACCAACGCCTTGAACAGTTTTTATCAAGCGCTCCTGACCGGCGCGACGCTGGTCGTCGAGCCACGTTTTTCAGCCTCCGGTTTCATCGCGGCGCTGGGGCGCGAACGGGCGAGCGTTACGTATCTCCTCGGCGCCATGGTGCCGATACTCTTGTCGCAACCGGAAAGCCCTGCTGATCGCGCCCACAGCGTACGCGTCGCCCTTGCGCCGGCAGTGCCCGCCCATTTCCACCGGCAGTTTACGGCGCGCTTCGGTATAGGGCTGATCGACGGCTACGGCTCGACGGAAACGAACTTCGTCATCGGGTCACCGCTTGCCGAACAGCGGCCGGGCAGCATGGGGAAGCTGCGGCCCGGTTTTGATGCGCGCGTTGTGGATGCGCAAGACAACGACGTGCCTGATGGCGATGCCGGAGAACTGGTGCTGCGCGCCGACGAGCCGTTCGCCTTCGCCACCGGCTATTTCGGCATGGCGGACAAGACCGTGGAAGCGTGGCGTAATCTCTGGTTCCACACCGGCGACCGGGTGGTGCGCGAGAAGGACGGCTTTTACCAGTTCGTGGACCGCATGAAGGACGCCATACGCCGCCGCGGCGAGAATATCTCGGCTTATGAGGTGGAACAGGTGCTCGTGAGCCATCCGCAGGTGGAGAATGCCGCAGTCTTTCCGGTGCGCTCGGAGCTTGCCGAGGATGAGGTGATGGCGGCCGTGGTGTTGCGCGCCAGCGCGCAGGTGACTTACGCGGAGCTGCTGGATTTCTGCCAGCCGCGCATGCCCTATTTCGCGGTGCCGCGCTTTCTCGAATTCGTCGGTGCGCTGCCGGTGACCGAAAACGGCAAGGTCACCAAATACAAGCTCCGGGAGCGCGGCGTCACGAAAGCGACTTGGGATCGCGAGAAAGCTGGTTATAAAGTCGGCCGCGATGCCGGTCGTAGGTAGATCCCTGGGCCGCGCGCACGTGGGCGCGTCAGGGGGCGTTGACAGCGGCGAAGCGAGATTTACGCTCAGTCGAACATAAGATCGGTGATCTTCAAACGCCCGCCTAGGAGGAATGCCAATGGGGCTGCGCGAGTTCACGCTGTTCGACGCCTTGCAGCGCAATGCGCGCCTCTATCCGCATCGCCTCGCCTTCGCTCTTGGCAAAGAGCGGATAACGCATGCCGCCTACTTGGCGCGTGCCGAGCGCTTGGCTGCTGGCCTCGCCCGGGCCGGAATCCGAGCGGGCGACCGCATAGTCATGCTGTCGCAGAACAACCTCGAGTTTGTCGATCTTTACGGCGCGGTCGCACGCCTCGGCGCCATTTTCGTCCCGATTAATTGGCGCTTGAGCGCGGAAGAGATCGCCTATGTGATCGCCGATGCAGCGCCAAAAATAGTCATCGCCGACGCTGGCAACCAACCTGTGATGCAAAGCCCGCAACATTCGATTTCGACGGTTGAGCGCTGGTACGGAATTGGCGGCAGCGCCGCTCCTTTCGCGCCTTATTCGGAGCTTCTGGAAGCTGGCGCTGGGGGCGATCCTCTTACTGCGCCGCACTCTCAGGCAGATACCGCGTTCGTGATGATTCACACCGCCGCGGTGGGTGGCCGCCCGCGTGGCGCGGTTCTCTCGCATGCCAATCTCATCGCTGCCAGCGTGCAGCTCATGCACCAGTGGTCGCTTACTCCGGCGGACGTGAATCTCGGCGCTCTGCCGCTGTTCCACGTCGCCGGCCTCGGCATGCTGCTCGCCGCCCAGCATGCGGGCGGCGCCAGCATTGTAATGGCGAAGTTCGATGCGGAGGCCGCGCTTTCAAATATACGAAGTGAGCGAGTAACGATGCTCGCCGAATTCCCGCCAATGCTGACGACGCTGCTCGACGCCGCGGAAGGCCGGACTGCCGATCTCGCAAGCCTGCGATTGATGACCGGCCTCGACGGCCCGGAGACGATCGTCCGCTTCGAGAAGCAATGCCCGCAAGCACGCTTTTGGTCGGTCTTCGGACAGTCCGAAACATCGGGCTTCGTTACGATGGGACCGTATCGCGACAAGCCCGGCGCGGCGGGGCGGCCCACTTTCCTCGCAACAGTCGCTGTTCTCGATGAGGAGGACGATCCCGTCGCTGTCGGCGAAGTCGGCGAGATCGCGGTGCGCGGCCCTACCGTCTTCAAAGGTTACTGGAACTGCGAGGCGGATACCGCCTTCACTTTCCGCAACGACTGGCACCACACCGGCGACCAAGGCGCCTTCGATGCCGAGGGGTATCTTTGGTACAAAGGCCGCTCGCCGACGAAGGAGCTGATCAAGCCGGGTGGCGAAAATGTCTACCCGGCCGAGGTCGAACGGGCGATCTCTGCCCATCCGGCAATCGCCGAGGTGGTCGTCTTAGGCGTTCCCGACGCGCAATGGGGCGAGGCGATCAAAGCGGTTTGCACCTGCAAACCCGGTCAAAATGCCACGGCGCAACAGATCATCGATTTTGTTGGCGCAAGGATCGCGCGCTACAAGCGTCCCAAATATGTTGTGTTCGTCGGTGCGATGCCGAAGACGGCCGCGGGCGCGATCGATCGTTCCAAGGTTAAGGAAGCGCACGGCCACGCCTGACGCGCACAAGCGGCGCGCTGCGGTTCGCGTTTACGCAAGCCAACGCCTGCGTCTGCGGTAATGCTTGACGGCCAGGTAATCGACGCCGTGGTGGCCGCCGAGATACGCGGCTTCGACATCCGGATTGGATTTTACCACATCGGCCGGGCCGCTCATGACGATTCGGCCGCTTTCCATCAGATAGGCATGCTGGACGATATCGAGCGCCATCGCGGCGTTCTGCTCGACCAGAAGCACTGCAACCCGGCCTTCGTGGTTGATGCGCGTGATAATATCGACGATCTCGTCAACCAGCATCGGAGCGAGCCCAAGACTTGGCTCGTCGAGCAGCAGCAATTTTGGCTCCGTCATCAGCGCTCGCCCGATTGCAAGCATCTGCTGCTCGCCGCCGGAGAGATAACCGGCCATCGCGTTCGCGCGTTCGGCCAAGCGGGGAAACCACGCGAAGGTTCGCTCGACAAGTGTGTTGATGTGTCCGCGATCGCGGTGCATTGAGGTCGCCGCCAACAGGTTCTCCCGCGGCGTGAGATGCACAAAAACCCGGCGGCCTTCGAGCACATGCGCGAGTCCGAGCCGTACCCGGTCAGGCGGGTCAAGCGCGAGGAGATCCTTTCCCGCGAATGCGATGTCTCCTTTTGTCACCTCGCCGCGCTCGGGCCGCAGGAGACCGCTGATCGCCTTCAGTGTCGTGCTTTTGCCGGCGCCGTTGGCACCGAGGAGGGCTACGAGGCCCCCCTCGGGCACGTCGATGGAAATGCTTTTGACCGCGAGAAACACGCGGTCGTAAGCCACCTCGATATTGTTGAGGCTGAGCAGCATTTCCGCTTGCCGGACTACTTGGATGGTTACTTTCCGGTCGTCTTGAACGCTTCTGCGGATTTCTTGATTTCGGCCCACACCACGTCCTGGTTTGCCGAGAACCAGTCCGTTTGCGGAACGAATTTCGTTCCATCCCACCGCGCGATCCGGCCTTTTCCGCCGCCTTGATGGTCTTCTTTGGTAACGGTCATGGCCGGCAGCAGACCTTCAGCGGTGAAATCGGTAATGGATGTCAAGCCATCGTTGAGCCAGGGGCCCGTGATGGGGCCGTTCGGGGCCTTCGAGAAAGCGACTCGCACGCCTTCCACCATGATCGCGCCCATCATCACGCCCATGTTGTAGTAGGTAGTTCCTATCTTGGCCTCCGGGCCGGCTCCCTTTCCCTTGCCGGCAACTTCCTTGATGATATCCGCAATGACCTTTGGGCTTTGCCCGCTGGCGCAAGCCTCGAACTTGAGCACGCCCTTGGCGGCATCTTTGCCTACGACGTCCATGTCGGATTCGGAGAGCCAGACGCTCGAGGACATGCGATCCATTGGAATGCCGTTGCGCAAAGCTTCGCTCAGCGCGGCGGTTTGGCCGACACCCGCTCCCCAGAACACGACCCAGTCGGGTTTGGCGCGGCGCACCTGCGGCCAGATGGCTGACTGATCGTTGCCGGGCGGCGTGTATGGGAAAGTCTCGAATGTGTAGCCGAGCTTCTGGCTGAGAGCCTGAAAGATCGGGATCGGCTCTTTCCCGAACGGCGTGTCGATGTGGACCAGCACGACCTTCTTGCCCTTAAGATCTTTGTCCTGCTGGCGGAAGAAATCGATGATCAGGCCGGCTTGCGTCCAATAATTCGGCGAGAGTGGCATCACGTACGGAAACACCGTGCCGTCAGCCGCGTCGCTGCGGCCGGAAAACGCCGTGATGAGGTTGATCTTGTCCTCGAGCGCGCGCGACACCAGCGCCCGTGCCACCGGCGTCGAGAGCGGGTCGACCAGCACCATGCCTTCGCGCTTGAGCCGCTCGTAGGCTTCGATCGCTCGCGGCAGATCGTTGGCGTGGTCGCTGACGTCGGCAAAGATCGTATAGCCGTTGACACCACCGCGTCCATTCACCAGGCTGAAATAGTCGCGCTGGCCTTGGCTGTATTCCGCGGTCACGAACGTATAGATCTTCGTGAAATCTTGCGGCATTCCAAAACGAATAGCTTTGTCGTCGGCCGCAACGGCCGAACGCATGCCAAATACGGCAGTGGCCGCCGTGCTGGCGACGAAGGTACGCCGTGTCAGTCTCATTTCGTCCTCCCTTGGTTGCCGGCTTCAAAGTCCGCCGCCGGCCGCGGTTGTTTCACCTCCTGGCCGTGCGGAACGGCCAGACCAGAAAGTAATTGCGAACGTTGTCGTAGATTTTCGCCAAGCCCAACGGCTCGACGACCAGAAAGCCGATGATGAGCGCGCCGTAGAGCATCAGCGGCAGGTGAGCGCGCAGATCGGCCCCAATCGCGATCCCAAACCGATCGGCCGCAAAGCCAATCAGATTGTTGAAGACGATCGGCGCAAACAGCACCAGCCCGGCGCCGAAGAAACTGCCGAGAACGCTGCCGAGACCACCGACGATCACCATGGCGAGAATCTGGACCGAGAGGTCGAGATGGAATTGATCCGGCGAAACGCTGCGCAGATAGCAGACGACCAGCACCGATCCAACAACACCGCCAATGAAAGAGCTGGTCCAAAAAGCGAGCAGCTTGTATTTGAACGTGTCGATACCAATGATCTCGGCAGCGTAATCTTTTTCGCGTATCGCCGCCAGCGCGCGCCCGAAGGCTGTGCGCCCGACATTGAGCATGAATGAAGCGATCACCGCGCAGACCAGGAGCGCCATATAGTAGGTCCGCAGGTCACCTTCGATCAGCAGTCCCAAAAAACGTACCGGCGGAACCTGAATCGATGCCTGCCCGCCCCCGCTTACTCCCGGAATGTGGGTGATCGCGAAGTCGACGATGTACTGCATCGCGATCGTGGCCATGGCGAGGTAGAGACTTTTGACCCGCAGCGCCGCAACACCGAAAACGGAGCCGATCAGAGCGCTTGCCAAACCTCCGGCCAGCATCGCCAGCTCAAAGGGAGCGCCGGTGCGCACGAGATGGACGCTCGTATAGGCGCCGATTGCCATCACGGCGCCGTAGCCGAGATGAATCTGGCCGGCGCCGCCCATCAGAAGGTTAAGGCCCAACGCCGCCGAGGACCAGATCAGCCAGGGGAGCAGATAAGCGACCAGATAGAGCCGGTCGACGATAAACGGCGCGGCAAGCAGCAATGCGGCCACGATTGCGATCAGAAACCGATCAAATGGTAGTGGCCAGAGCTGCCGCTCGTGACGATAATCGGTGTGGCGGATGCCGGCGCGCCGGTAGAGCATCACACCCTCTCGATCTGCTCGTGGCCGAACAGGCCGTATGGACGCACCATCAGCGTAATCACGATGATGATCGAGGCGACGATGTCGCGCGTTCCACCGCCGACCAGCGGATCGAGGATGCCTGTCGCCAGGCTCTCGCATACGCCAACAATCAGGGCCGCGAGCAAGACGCCTGGAATACTATCGAGCCCGCCGAGGATCGCGATGGCGAGCGCCTTCATCAGCAATAGCGACAGGCTCCAATCGATCCCCTGCATGCTTCCCCAGAGGATGCCAGCAAACGTTGCCGCTACCGCCGAGAACCCCCAAGCGATTGCGATTGCACGCTCCACCCGTATGCCGACCGACCACGATGCGCCCTGATCGTCGGAAACCGCTCGCATGATGATGCCGGCACGCGAATTGAAGAGCACGAGCGCGGCCACGATCAGTGCCGCTGAAATCCCGCCCCCGATCAGGTAAGCGCGGTTGATCAGCATGTCGCCCAGGAAAACCGGCGCCTGGGGAATGCCCAGGCTGAGGCGTTTCACCGCCGAGCCCAACAAGCCGGGCACAGCCCCGCGCAGCAACAGCTCGATGCCGAACGTCAGCATCACGACCATAATGACCGGCTGGCCGACCATTCGCCGGAGCACTGTCCGTTCGACCAGCATACCGAAGCAAAACATGGCCGCGACGGCCGCTGCTATGGCAAGCCACATCGGCAGTCCTAGTCCGGCCGCGAAAACCCAAGCAACATAGCCGCCCATCATCGCGATCGCGCCTTGGGCGAAATTGGCGGTGCCGGACGTCTTGTAGATCAGCACGATGCCGAGCGCGACGAGGCCATACATCGCTCCGACAAGGGCCCCCGTCAGGGCAAGCTCTCCTAGCAGCCCGTAGTCCACGGCTAGCCCACCTCGCGAATCGAGAGCGTCCGGCTGATCGTTCCGGTCTGCCCGGTCTCGTAAGTAATGCGCGTGTTCTCGACGACTGATGCCGATCCGGAATAAAGCGCGGTGATCAAGGCGCTATAGCGCTCCTCGATGACATTGCGCCGCAACTTACGCGTTCGCGTGATTTCTCCGTCGTCTGGATCGAAATCTTTGTGCAGGTTGACGAAGCGGCGAATGCGCAATGGAGGCAGCAGGCTTTCATTCACATGGCGCAGGATCGAGACGACGAGCTCGTAGATTTCGGGCTTTTGCGAAAGGTCCGCATACGAGGTGAATGAGATGCCGCGCTCTTCGGCCCAATGGCCCGCTGCCTCAAGATCGATGCACACGATCGCGGTCAGCACATTGCGGCCGGCGCCGACGACAGCGACATTGCGGACATACGGACTGAATTTGATGCGGTTCTCGATATAGTTCGGGATGAAACGCTCGCCCGCGAGCGTGCGCACAACTTCGCTCACGCGTCCGAGCACCACCAATTGTCCGTTGGGCTCGATGTAGCCCGCATCCCCCGTGTGCAGCCAGCCATTGACGAGCGCCTTTTTGCTGGCCTCCGGATCGTCGAAATATTCGTCGATCACCGAACCGGAACGCACCAGGATCTCCCCGGTGTCATTGATCTTCACGTCGACCCCCGGCATCGGCTTTCCGACGCTATGGAGTGTGACCTCACCTTCGAGCTGCGCGGCGGTGAGCGCCGCGGTTTCGGTCTGACCGTAGAATTGTCTGAGACCGATGCCGAGCGCGCGGAAGAACAGGAACGTATCCTCACCAATAGCCTCGCCGCCAGTATAGGCGCGGCGAGTACGTGTCATCCCGAGAAAGTCCTTGATCGGACCAAACACCAACACCTCACCGAAGACTCCAAACAATCGTTCCAAGACGCTTGGCGATTTGCCGGCGAGCCGTCTGCGCTCGATCTCCAGCGCGCGCGGCATGAAGTAATCGAACAGTTTGCGCTTGAGCGGCGTAGAATCGGCCATGCCGATCTGGATGCGGGTGAGCATGTTGTCCCACGCACGCGGCGCCGCGAGGTACAGCGTCGGCGCCACCTCGCGCAAATCGCGCAACACCGTTTCCTGCCGTTCCGGGATATGGGTCGTGAACCGTAGGAGCGTTCCGGCGCCGACTGTGAACACGAGATCGCCGACCCAGGCCATGGGCAGATAGGCATAGTTAACTTCGTGCTCTTTGAAATAGCCGCCGGCGACTGCGTTGCTGACGCCTGCTACGATATTGCGGTGTCGCAGCGGCACGCCCTTTGGCATTCCGGTCGTGCCTGACGAATGCAGCAACACCGCAATGTCGTCCGCTCGCGCCCGTCCGACGAGATCGGCCGCAAGTGCCGGATCGGCATCGATCAGCGCGCGGCCGCGCGCAATGGTGGCGTCGAGCGACAGGAGCCCGTCGGCCTTGTAGCCGGAAAGGCCGCGCGGATCGTCGTACAGAATCGTGGTCGGCCGTCCGGTCCGCTCTCGCAGCTCGAGCAGTTTGTCGACCTGCTCCTGGTCTTCGGCGACCGCGATGCGCGGCTCACCGTGGCGCGTATAGGCCGTGAGTTCGTCCGGCGGCACGTCCGGAAACACCGGGGAGGGAAAGGCGCGCAAGGCCATCGCCGCCAGAATCGCGCAGTAAAGACGTGTACGGTTGTCCCCGATCACCGTGAGCGCCTGTCCCGGACCGAGGCCGAGTGCTTCAAGCGCCGCCGCGAGCGCAACGACCTCGGCAAAGATGTCGGCCCAGCTGCGCTCCTGCCACACGCCGCGGTCACGCTCGCGGAAAGCGGCCCGATTACCGGATTCCGCGGCGTTACGCGCGAGCGCCGCGATCAGCGTCGCCGGTCGGCCGTCCTCCGTCGTCGGCCACGACGTCACGGCGGGAGGCGTTCGCAGCGGCATGTTCATGACGCCGCCACCGCTCGCCGCGCCGCGGCGCGCTGGCCCAAATAAGCCGAAACGACGCGCGGGTCCGCAATCGTCTCCTCGGGCGCGCCTTCCGCGATTTTCTCTCCGTAGCTCAGGACCAGGACGTGGTCGCAGAGGGCGGTGACCACGTCCATATGATGCTCGATCAACAGGATCGTCGTGTTGCGCTCCTCGCGAGCATCGAGGATGAAACGGGCGATGTACTCTTTCTCCTCCTGATTCATGCCGGCCATAGGTTCGTCGAGTATCAGCAGCGTCGGTTCGGCGGCAAGCGCGCGTGCGAGCTCGACCCGTTTTTGCATGCCGAGCGGAATGACCTCGACCGGTTCGTCGCGGATGTCCTGGATCTGCATAAAGTCGATCAGCTCTTCGACCACGCGACGATTGGCCACTTCATTGCGCAACGCCCAGACCCAGTAGAACAGGCTCGCGAGCGCGCTCGCTCCCATGTGCACGTGGCGGCCAAGGAGGATGTTCTCCAGTACTGTCATGCCGCGAAACAAAGCGAGGTTCTGGAACGTGCGGGCGACGCCGCGCCCGGCGATGCGGTGCGGCTTCAGCCCGACCACCTCCTCGCCGAACAGGTTCACGCTGCCGGACTGCGGACGATAAAAGCCGGTGATCACGTTGACCATGCTGGTCTTGCCGCTGCCGTTAGGGCCGACAAGCCCGAAAATCTGCCCCTTGGTGATGTCCAGAGAGACGCTTTTGAGCGCGCGTAAGCCGCCGAAGGCAAGCTCTATGTCCCGGCAGCGGAGAATTCTATCGCCCTCCTCCCGCTCTCTCGGATGTGTCATAGCCTCATCTCGCAATCACATCCGGAACACGCCGTAATGCGGGCGGTCGATCGGCGCATTGAGCGCGACGCTGATCGCCATCGCCAGCGCGTTGCGGGTATCTGGCGGGTTTAGAATGCCATCGTCCCATAGCTGCGACGTCGAATAATAGGCGCTTGACTGGCGGCGGTACTCCTCCAGGATCGGCTCACGGATCGCGGCGATTTCCGCCACCGAAAGGCTCTTTCCTTCGCGCGAAAGCTGGCGGATCTTGATATCGGCCAGAACGTTAGCGGCCTGTTCCGCGCCCATGACGGAAATCTGGCTCTGCGGCCACATGAACAAAAAGCGCGGGTCGAATGCCCTGCCAGCCATGCCATAATTGCCGGCGCCGAACGAGCCGTGACAGATCACGGTGATCTTCGGCACCTCCGACCCCGAGACCGCCATGATCATCTTGGCGCCGTCTTTGGTGATGCCGCGGTGCTCGTAGTCGCGACCAACCATATAGCCCGTGATGTTCTGCAGGAAGATCATCGGTACGTGGCTCTGGTTGCATAGCTGCATAAAGTGCGCGCCCTTGAGCGAACTGTCGTTGAACAACACACCGTTATTGCCGAGGATTCCGACCTTAAAGCCCCAGATGTGAGCGAACCCACAGACCAGCGTGGTTCCGTAGGCGGGTTGATATTCGTGGAAGCGACTGCCGTCGACGAGGCGCGCAATCACCTCACGTACGTCGAACTGTACCTTGATGTCCCGCGGAATGACTCCGTAAAGCTCATCGGGATCGTAATAAGGCTGTTCCGGAGCGATCTGCTCGATGTCGAGCTTCGTGGGCCGCGGCGTCTGGGCGACCAGCTCGCGCGCGATCGCGATCGCCTGCTCTTCGGTGGTCGCAGGATAATCGGCGGTGCCGGAAATGCGCGTGTGCACATCGGCGCCGCCAAGTTCCTCGACCGTCACGTCCTCGCCGGTCGCCGCCTTCACCAGAGGCGGGCCGCCGAGGAAGATCGCGCCGGTGGCGCGGACGATCACATTGTACTCGCTCAGCGCCGGCACGTAGGCGCCGCCGGCGGTGCAGTGACCGAGCACGATCGCGACCTGCGGAACGCCCAGCTTCGAAAGGATCGACTGGTTGCGGAAGATACGTCCGGCCAGGTAGCGGTCGGCGAAAATGTCTGCTTGCAGCGGCAAAAATCCTCCGGCGCTGTCGCACAGGTGCACGACCGGCAGGCGGTTTTCGATGGCGATGTCGAGTGTGCGGACGATTTTTTTGACCGAGAGCGGATACCACGCTCCGCCCTTCACGCTCGCGTCGTCGGCATGGATGATGATTTCGCGTCCGTTGACGATGCCGATGCCGCTGACGATGCCGGCACCAGGCACCTCGCCGCCATATTCGGTGTTGGCTGCAAGCGTGGAGAGTTCGAGGAACGGGGTACCGGGATCGAGCAACAGCTCGATGCGGTCGCGCACGAACATCTTGTTCTGCCGCGACAGGCGTTCTAGATCGCGCGCCGGGCGCTCGCGGCGGGCGGCGCGATGGCGCTTATTGAGCGTGTCCGCCAGGCCACTATTATGGGCGCGGTTAAGCTTGAACTCTTCGGAGGCGATATCGATCCGGCTTTCGATGCGCCGCATGGTCAGGCCCCCGCTAGCGGCGCAAGAGTGAGAAGCGGAGCGCCACGCCGGAACGCCTGCCCGACCGCGACGTGCACGGCGGATACGGCCCCTTCCCGCCAGGCCTTGATGGCTGTTTCTAGCTTCATGCTCTCGATGACAATCAGCGTATCGCCCGGCGAGACGCGTTGGCCTTCGTCGACATGAACGGAGATCACCACACCGGGCATCGGCGCCTCGGCAATGTCGTCAGCGCTGCCGCCCGCATGGCTGCCATAGCGCTGTACCGGATCGACATAGCGGATGGTGAACGTCGATCCGTCGATGTGGACATGAACGAAATCGCCGTCGGCAGCGATGAGAACGCGGGAAGTTTCTGCGCCGACGTTGAGAAGCTGTTCCCCTCCTTCAGGAGCCGCGAGCGCGACCGGTACAGTCCGGTCCTCAGCGTGGAGCACATAAGTTTGGCCGCGCCGCGATAGCCACGCCTCATGCTCGGTGTCGGCGATGACGAAGGTGTGCTGCATCAGGAGGCCGCCAGCGCCGGGCTTGCCGGAACCGCGCATGCCGCGCGATACTCATCCGCCAGCCGGCCGACGAGCTCGGCGACGCTCGGCACGTCGTGAATGGTGGCGATGCCGTGGCCCGCGCTCCAGATGTCTTTCCAGGTGCGCGCCTCGGAATCCGAAAGCCCGCTCATATCCGGGGATTTCTTAGGTAGCGTCTCCGGATCGATGCCGTACCGCGTGATGGACGGCAGGAGGAAATTCGCGAATACCCCGGAAAACCGGTCGGAGTAGATGATGTCCTTAACGCCGCAGTCGACAATCATCTGCTTGTAGGCGTCCTGGGCTTGCGACTCCCGCGTCGCTATGAAGCGTGTGCCCATGTACGCGAGGTCCGCTCCGAGCACCTCGGCGGCGCGGATTTGATGGCCGTCACTGATGCTGCCGCCAAGTACGAGGCAGCCGTCCCAGAACTCGCGGACTTCGCGCACGAGCGAGAACGCGCTCTGGTTCGACGCATGGCCGCCAGCCCCGCCGCCGACGCAGATCAGTCCGTCGGCGCCGGCCTCGATCGCCTTGCGCGCATGGAGCGCATTGACGACGTCGCAGAACACGACGCCGCCGTAGCCATGGACCGCCTCGACGGCGCGGCGCGGATCGCCGAGACACGTGATGACGAGAGGCACCTTGTGCGTGACGATGATCTCAAGATCAGGCTCGTAGCGTGCGTTCGTTCGATGCACGATTAAATTGACGCAATGCGGAGCTACTTTGGCAGCGGGATGCGCGCTTCTGTACGCGCGCAGATCGGCTTCGATCTCGGTGAGCCATTGATCGAGCTGCGCGGATGGCCGGGCATTTACGTGCGGGAAAGCACCGATGACACCGGCGCGACACAGCGCCATGACCAGCGGCGGAAAAGAAACAAGGAACATCGGCGCCCCGATGACCGGCACGGAGAGCGCGTGTTTCAATAAACTTGGCACGGTCATTTTCGACCCCGCGCTTTTCCACGAGCTGATCCCGCGCGCCGCATCAATTCCTCCAGGCGCCCATGGCGCTGAAAATTTCCGGGACCGCGTCGGCGGCGTCGCGCGCCGCGCGGGTTGAAAGGGCGGCCGCGGCGATCAACTTCAGCGAAAGATCGGCGCCGAGCGGCGGCTCGGCAGCGATCGCCGGATGCTCATCCAAAAAGCCGGTATGAAGTCTTGCTGCTGCAAAATCCGGGTCAGCGGTCAGACGCCGGAGGAAGGCCGTATTGGTTTCACAGCCGAGTACGGCAACATGGCCGAGGGCATCGCGGGCACGGCTTCGCGCCGCCTCGCGGTTGCGACCGTGCACAATCAATTTGGCCAGCATCGGATCGAACGCTGTCGTGACCGACTGCCCCTCCGAAACGCCGCAATCGACGCGCACACCAGGCTCGTCCGGCAAACTCATTTTGAGGATACGCCCGGTCGTCGGAATGAAACCGCGGGCCGGACTCTCGGCATAGATGCGGTACTCGATCGCGTGCCCGTCGAGGTGCAGCGAAGATTGCGTGAAGCGAAGAGGTTCGCCGGCCGCGACCCGAAGCTGCTCGGCCACGAGATCGATCCCGGTCACCATCTCGGTCACCGGATGCTCGACTTGCAGGCGCGTGTTCATTTCCAGGAAATAAAGATCGCCGGCGCCGTAAATGAACTCGATCGTTCCGGCGTTGCGATAGCCCGCGGCGCGGGCAATGCCGGTCGCGATCTCACATACGCGCCCGCGCTCTTGCTCGTCGAGCGCCGGCGACGGCGCCTCTTCGACGATCTTTTGAAAGCGGCGTTGCACCGAACACTCGCGGTCGAAAAGATGCACGACGTTGCCGTGGGCATCGCCAAGAACCTGCACCTCGATGTGGCGCGGCCGCTCGACATATCGCTCGACATAAAGGCGGCCGTCGCCGAAATAGCGAGCGCCCTCGCTGCGCGCGCGCACAATCTCGTCGGCGAGCATCGCCGCTTCGCGGACGATGCGCATACCTTTGCCGCCGCCGCCCGCCGCGGGCTTGATCAGCAGCGGGAATCCGACCGCTCGCGCGCGATCCGCGAAGGTCGCCGGGTCATCGTCCTCGATCGCCGATGGCGCGACCGGAAAGCCGCGCGCCGCGACAAAATTGCGGGCGCGGATCTTATCGCCCATCAGTTCGATCGCTTCCGGTGTTGGGCCGACGAAAATGATGCCCGCCTCGCCTGCCTGACGCGCGAAATGCGCATTCTCCGACAGAAAGCCGTAGCCCGGATGGATTGCGCCTGCTCCGCTCTCGCGTGCCGCGGCGACGATCCGCGCGCCGTCGAGGTAGGCGGCGACCGGTGTCAAACCTGTAATCTCGATTGCTCGGTCGGCCGCCACTACCGCCGGCGTCGCCGCGTCCGCGGCGTGGTGAACGACGACGGCTTCGAGCCCGAGCGCGTGCACAGTGCGCAGGATGCGGAGCGCGATCTCGCCCCGATTGGCAATGAGTACGCGCCGGAAAGGCCAGCCGCCCAATCCGTTCTGCGCCGTCATGGACGTCCCTGCGGCAGATTTGGGCAGAGACCCTTGAGGAAAATACCCGTGATGGAGCGCGCCATGCCCTGTACGTCGAGCGGTCGCTTTGCGATGGTGTGGCGCCAGGCGGAATGCTCGATGGCGCCGAACAGCATGTCGCGCACCACACGCGGATCGACCGTGTGCGGTATCTCGCCGCTCGCCACAGCCTCATCAACCATCTTGATGAGGATCGAGGTATAACGGCGATTGAGCTGCTGAATCGCCGAACCCCGATAATCGCTGGCGATCCGAACTTCCGAGATAAAAAGGCGGCAAAGATTCCGTTCCGCTACGAAAGTCGACAGGTGCTCGCTGATCAGGATGTAAAGCTGCTCGCCAAAGCCGTTTCCGCGCGCGACTTTTGCAGCGAGATTCTGGATCACGTGCTCGTAAAAGTCCTGGAGGACATGTTCCAGAAGGTCGCGTTTGTTGGAGAAATACTTGTAGATCAGGCCGTCCGATACGTCCGCCGCCCTGGCGATCTCGGTGATCGAAGTGGTTTCGTAGCCTTTTTCGGCAAAGGCGCGCGAAGCGGCTGCGAGTATGGTCTCGTAGCGGTCGCGCATCCGCTCCGGACTGATGGCCGGCATCAGGCACTCGCCGCACGAAACGATGACTGGCGGAGCGGTCGCATGCCCTTCTGTCCTCCCTTTTGTGACCGGGCGCTCGATCTTTTATCTCGCCCGGCTCTTGATTGCGCATATTGAATACGCTTCACTTTGCCATGTCAACGCGGGACGCCTTCAGCTCCCACGAAAAGACGATGGGAGGAATTCCGTATGGCTTCTGTAGGAGCCGAGACGCGCGCCAGTTCACTTGCCGCCAACGGTTTCCGGCTCAACGCCGAGCAGGAGGAAATCCTCGCTGTGAGCGACCGCTTCGCGCAAAGCGAGTTTTGGCCGCTGCAGCAGCGGATGGACGACGAGGAATGGTGGCCGCCGGAAGCGATGCCGGCGCTTGCCCGTATGGGCTTCCTCGGTGTCACCGCGCCGACCCAACTCGGCGGCGCGGGAGGCGACTTCTTCACCTCGGGTTTGATTACCCAGGGGCTAGCGCGCTGGAATCCGGCGATCGCGCTCAGCTACGTGGCGCACGAGAATTTGTGCCTCAATAACATCGCGCGGAACGGCTCGGACGACATCCGCACGCGCTTCCTGCCGCGGCTGTGCGACGGCAGCGCCATCGGCGCCCTCGGACTGACCGAGCCCGGCGCTGGCTCCGACGCGCTCGGATCGATGAGCACGACGGCGCGGCGTGACGGCGAAAATTACCTGCTCAACGGTCGCAAGCTCTATATCACCAACGGACCCGTCGCCGACGTCTTGCTGGTCTATGCCAAAACCGACAAGTCGCAGGGAGCCAAGGGCATATCCGCTTTCATCGTCGAACGCGGCATGGCCGGCTTCGCGGTCGCCCAGAAGCTCGACAAGATGGGCTTCCGCGGCAGCACCACAGCCGAGCTCGTTTTCGACGACTGCCGGGTGCCCGCCGAAAACCTCGTTGGCCCAGAAAATGCCGGCGTCTCCGTCGTGATGAGCGGCCTCGATCTCGAACGCGCCATCGTCGCCATGATCAATGTGGGGATGGCGGAGCGCGCATTTGCAATGGCGCTCGACTACGCGAAAACGCGCCGGCAATTCGGCCGGCGGATCGGCGAATTCCAACTGATCCAGGCTAAACTCGCCGACATGTACACCACCATCGAAACCATGCGGACCTTCTGCTACCGCACGCTCGCCGAAACGAACGATCTGGAAGTCGGCGGCGGCGGTCGCGGCGAAATTCACAAGCTCACCGCGGCAAGCATCCTCTACGCCGCGGAGGGTTGCACGCGGGTGATCGATCACGCGATGCAAATTTTTGGCGGCGCCGGCTATATGCGCGAAACCGAAATCAACCGGCTCTATCGCGCCAGCAAGCTGTTGGAAATCGGCGCCGGCACGTCGGAAATCCGGCGGCTCATCATCGGCGGCGAACTGATGCGGGATTAGCGCGGCCTTCAGGCGCCGGTGTTGAACCACTCCGGCCGCGGGATGGTCCACTGGTCGCCCCAGATCTGATTGCCCCCGTCGACGACCAGCACCTCGCCGGTGATGAACGCGCCCGAGGGGCCGGCGAGGTAACAGACCGCATCTGCGATGTCGCGGACGTCGCCGAAACGCCGCATCAGGTTGGTGTTAGGGAGCGTCCGGCGCGCCTCGTCGGAATACACGTTCATGCCTTCGGTCGCGATCGCGCCGGGCGCCACGCAGTTGATCTGAATGCCGAGCGGAGCCCATTCGATCGCGACCGTCTTCGACAGATAAACCACCCCCGCCCGCGCCGCGCAGGTGTGGGCGACGCCCGGCATGCCGCGTGATGTCACCGCGACGATGTTGACGATGCGGCCGCCGCGGCCGGCGTCGCGCCAGCGCCGTGCCGCCTGTTGCATCATGTACCAGGTGCCGCTGAGATTGGTGTCGATGACAGCGTTCCAGCCCTTCGGCGAGAAGTCGATGGCGGCCTGTGGAAATTGTCCGCCCGCGTTGTTGACGAGGATATCGATGGTCCCGAACCGCTCACCCACGGCATCGAACAGCCGCGCGACCGCGTCCGGATCGCGGATCGACATCGCATGCGCAAGCACCTCGGCGCCAAGTCCCGAAAGCGCGGCGGCTACCGCGTCAAGCCGCGATGCGTCCCGGCCGCACAAAGCAACTTTGGCGCCGAGCCGGGCGAACTGAAATGCAATCGCCTTGCCAATCCCACGCCCCGCGCCGGAGACGAGCACTACCTGATCGGCAAATAGGCCGTCCCTGAAAGTGAGCGGCATCGTCGCAAGTTCGTCGTCCGTCTTTCCGAATTGCTGGGTCATGTCGGTATCGCGGTCTTCACGGTGTGCAAAATGTCATGAGCGCCGGAATTCGCCAACGAACGCGCCAGCGCGAGCGGCACCGGAATCGGATGATCCATCAACATCTGAGCGAATGCTTTTCCCTGCGCATCGACGCGAAGCGATCCGACGCCGCCGCCACCAAGCGCATCGTGCAGCACGAAATTGAGCGCATGCATGCCGGACAGGTCGAAGCGCTCGACTTTACTCACGCCGGTATGCGCGAACCAATCCCGGATGACGTCCTCCGCGAGCGCCGCGCGCAACCACGGCAGATATTCGGACTTGCGGGCGATGATGCCGATATTTGCGGAATTTCCCTTGTCGCCGCTGCGGCCAACGGCAAGCGCGATAAGCGGCACAGTTGCGTCCGCCACGCCAATCGCCCTTTCCGGCGCCGCGTTCGCCCGCGGGGCCGACAGCGGCTGCGATAAGGCGAATGCAACGTTGGCCGACCCGCCGTTATCATGAACGACCGGCACGACGTTTTCCTTCGGCCACAGGAAGGAAAAAAGGCGCAGCACGGGCTGCACGTTCGGCCGGCCGGCAAAGAACCCGGTAAGGCCTTGCGCCATCGACGATCCGGATGGGAAAATCTCGCGCGCCAGAATTTCCAGGGCTCGCTGGTCTTGGTGCCGTGCCCCGATCTTGAGAACGACCTCTCGACTGACCGCGGCCTGCGGCTGACGCCAGGGCCCATACATGCTCTCGGCACCCAGCACCTCGATCGAAGCTTCGGAGAAATCCGCTATTCCGCGCTCTGCGATGAGGCGCCGCACGCGCGCTAGGATCGCCTCGCCGACCCGTTGCGCTTTCGCAGCCGCCTCGTAACCGCCGAGTGTGAGCGTCCCCATTACCCGGTAACCGTCGTGCCACGTCGCGCTTACCTTGAGAGTCGGCGTCGGCGTACGCCCACGCGCGCCCACAACGCGGACCTCATCCGGACCGCACAACGTCATGGTCACGTCGCGAAAATCGCAGACGACGTCGGGAAGGACGTACGAGCCGGGATCGCCGATCTCATAAAGCATCTGTTCGCCAACGGAGAGCGGGCTGACCAAACCGCCGGTGCTGGCTGGCTTCGATATGACGAATGACCCGTCGGCGGTGCACTCCGCGATCGGCATGCCCATGTCGTCCCATCCGGGGACGTCGCGCCAGTCGGTAAATAGGCCGCCGGTAACTTGCGCACCGCATTCGAGCAAATGACCCGCGAGACTGCCCTGCGCCAGGCGGTCGTAGTCGGTCCATGACCAGCCGAAAGCATGCGCAAGCGGCCCGAGCACCACCGCTGAATCGACGCAACGTCCAGTGATCACCACGTCCGCCCCGCGGTCGAGCGCCACAGCGATTGGCTGCGCGCCCAGGTAAGCGTTCATGGTCGTCAGCTGCTCCGGCACGGGCGCGCCAGAAAACATCTCGGTTACGCCAGCCGCTCGAACGTCTTCGGCACGATCTGTCAGGTCATCCCCAGTGACGACCGCGATCTCAAGAGCGACGCCAGCTTGTTTCGCCCGGTCGCGCAAGGCGATTGCCGCCGCATGGGGATTGATGCCACCCGCGTTCGAAACAATGCGGATGCCGCGTTGTTTGATCTCAGGAAGGAGCGGAGCAACAGCTTCGACGAAGTCCGGAACATAGCCGAGGTCAGGCTTGCGGGCGCGAGCGCGCGCAAGCAGCGACATGGTGATTTCGGCCAGATAATCGAACACCAGAAAATCGATGTCGCCGCGCCGAACAAGCTGCTCGGCGCCCGCGCTGCTGTCACCCCAAAACGCCGCGGCGCATCCGATGCGCACAGTATCGCGCGCCATGACGGTCACCGTCCGACCCAGACCGGCGACCGTTTTTCGTTGAACGCGCGGAAGCCCTCGCGGGCGTCCTGCGTTCGGGCAAGCTGCGGCAGCAGGCGTTGTGCGTATTCGAGACCGGCCTCCAGCGAAAGACCATCGATGGTCGCGAGCGCGCGCCGGCCTACCGCAATCGCGGTGGGCGAGGAGGCCGCGATCGAGGCAATCAGTGCATTGACCTTCTCGTCGAGCGCAGCGAGCGGCACCACGTGATTGACGATGCCGTGCGCCAGCGCTTCCGCAGCCGAGATCGGCTCGCCCGTCACACACAATTCGAGCAGCTTTCGTCGCGGCATGGTGCGCAACATGAAAGGCAGGATCATCATCGGAAATATCCCGACGCGCGCCTCTGGTGTGCCGAGGCGCGCGTGATCGGCTACAACCGCGAAGTCACAAGCGCAAACGAGGCCAAATCCGCCGGCAAGAGCGTGGCCGTTCACCCGGGCGATGACAGGGAGCGGACTGTCAACAATGGCGCGGAATAATTTGACGACCGGATTGTCGGCGGCGGGATTGACGCTGAACGGATCCCCTTCGGCATCGGGCTTGAGGTCGCCGCCGGCGCAGAAGACCTTCTCCCCTGCTCCGGTAATGACGATGGCGCGGACCCCCTCAGTATTCGCAGCGGCGAGCACGCCTGCCCGCAAACCATCCAGCACGGTTTCATTGAGGGCGTTGCGCCGTTCCTGGCGATCAATTGTCAGCCACAGCGCCTGCCCCAGTCGCTCGTAGCGCACTTCCGGCATGGCTTCCTCCCATATTGAGTTAGATTCATTTTTGCGGGAGACTAGATCAGCCGCGCGCGAATGACAAATACGCGGATTTGGGAGGACGCCGTGATCCAACAAAGCTTGACCAACCAAGGGTTGGTGCTGGTCGCCGTCGAAGATGGTATCGCACGGGTCACGCTCAACAGGCCTGAGCGCCTTAACGCGCTCGACCACGATTTGGCGCTCGAACTGGCGGATACATTCGATCGTCTTGCGGACGAGCCAACTCTGCGCGTCGTGACGCTAATGGGCGCCGGGCGCGCTTTCATGGCCGGCGGCGACATAACGGTGTTCCGATCGGCCGGTGAACAAGCCCCCGAAGTCATCGGTCGGCTCATCGGCCTGTTTCATCGAACCATTCGGCGTATTCGAGGGCTCGACGCGATCGTGGTTGCGGGAGTGCATGGCGCGGTAGCGGGCGGCGGGCTCGGCCTTGCGCTGGCGTGCGACTTCGTCGTCGCGAGCGAGGATGCGTCATTCGTTCCGGCCTATACGAAGCTTGGGACCAACCCCGACGGCGGAACGACATGGACGGTGACGCGCCTCCTCGGACCGCAGCGAGCGCTCGAATGGCTGATGCTTGGCGACACCCTGGACGCGAGGTCGGCAGAAAAAATGGGTCTCGTGAACCGCGTTGTGGCCAAGGATGCCCTCGCCGGCGAAGTCGACGCGCTGGCCCGCCGCATCGCCGCCGGTCCCTCGACTGCCCACACGACGCTCAAGCGCCTCGTGGATCAAGCGTCGCATACACCGCTCGACGCTCAGCTTGACGCCGAGCGCGACGGATTCGTCAAAGCCGCCGCCACGCCGGATTTCCGCGAAGGCGTTGCGGCATTTCTTGAGCGCAGGCATCCGAAATTCGGCGAGGTATGACAGCATCGCCGTTGCCTCGCGCCGCCGCCCGGTAACTTCAAGAGACTCAACTTCAAAGCGTCAAATAGGCCCGCTGAATCTCGGTACTCTCCGCGAGCTCGGCCATCGTTCCCGCCCAGCGGATCTGGCCCTTCTCCAGCATATAAGCGCGGTCAGAAACGATCCGGGCGAAGCCGACATTCTGCTCGGAGAGCAGGATCGAGAGGCCTTGTTTTTTCAGCTCTACGATCGTGTCGGCTATCTCCTCGACAATCAGGGGCGCGATGCCTTCCGATGGCTCGTCGAGCAAGACAACGAGCGGATTGCCCATAAGCGTACGTGCGATCGTCAGCATCTGCTGCTCGCCGCCGCTCATGCGCGCGCCAAGGTGGTGGCGAAGTTCGGCGAGATTTGGGAACAGTCTGAACAAGGTCTCCGGAGTCCAAGCTGGCGCCGGTGTGCCGTCGGCGAACACGCGGGCCGGCTGGCGCCCGGCATCGAGATTTTCCAGCACTGTGAGATCGGAAAAGATTCGACGGTCCTCCGGGACAAAGCCGACGCCCAGGCGCGCGATCTCAAAGGGCTTGCGCACGGAGACGTTGTGTTGGTTGACGCGCACGGTACCGGTTCGCCGCGAAAGAAGTCCCATGACGGCCTTCATGGTCGTCGACTTCCCCGCGCCGTTCCTTCCCATCAGGGCGACGACCTCGCCGCGCCCGACGGTGAACGTGACGTCAAAAAGAACTTGCGCGGCGCCATACCAGGCGTTGAGGTTCTCGACCGCAAGCGCGGGCGGCGGATTCATGAAGCGGCCCCTGCCCGCTCGAACGTCCGTCCGCTTCCGAAATACACCTGCTGTACCAGCGGATCGTCGCGGATCGCCTTGGCGTTGCCATCGGCAATCAGGCGGCCGCGCGCCATTACTATTATGCGGTCGGCAAACGCAAAAACCACGTCCATGGAGTGTTCGGTAAAGAGCACCGAGACGCCACGTTCGATGACGAGTGACTTGACCAAGGCAATGAGTTCGTTGCGCTCGCGCGGCGCCATGCCGGCGGTCGGCTCGTCCATGAGCAGAAGGCGCGGATCGCTCGCCAATGCGATCGCAAGCTCCACGCGCTTTACGTCGCCGTAGGCAAGCTCGCTGCATGGCCGATCCGAGGCCTCATGCATTCCGACCTGCCCCAGCAGTTCGAGCGCCCGCGCCCGATGATACGACGTTGCCCGGCGCCATAACCGGTAGGTCTCGCGGGAGTGCGCGATGAGCGCCATTTGCACGTTCTCGGCGACGGTCATCGAGCCGAAGGTCGCGGCGATCTGAAACGTGCGGGCGATGCCGCGCCGGCAAATTTCGCGCGGCGGCAGTCCGGCGATGTCGTGGCCGTCGAAGCGGATCGTTCCGGCGTCCGGGGCCAACTGGCCGTTGATGGTGTTGAAGCAGGTCGACTTGCCGGCGCCGTTGGGACCGATCAGTGCCAAGAACTCGCCGCTGCCGACTGAAAAAGTGACGTTGTCGACCGCGCGTACGGCGCCAAAGCTTTTGCACAAGGAAGCGACCGCCAGCCCGGTCATGAGGAACGCCACCGCGCGGCAAGCCGCATGAAGCCGCCGGCAATACCGGAGGGAAAGGCGAGCACCAGAACGAGAATGATGCCACCAAGAAGCGCGTGCCAATATTCAGTCTGCTGCATGACGAAATCCTGCAAGACCGCAAAAACCGAAGCGCCGACGATCGGACCGGACAACGTCTGAATGCCGCCGAGAAGGACCATCACAAGACCGTCGATGGAACGGCCGATGCTGATCGTTTCCGGAGAAATCGAGCCCTTGGCGAAGGCGAACAGGCCGCCGGCAACGCCGCAAACGGTGCCGGCGATGGCGAATGCAAGCCAATGCACCCTCTTCACATCGATGCCGATCGCCTCAGCGCGCAGCGGCGAGTCGCGGCCGGCGCGCATGGCGTAGCCGAACGGTGCGAACAGAATGCGCCGCAACAGCAAAACACCAGCAGCTACAGGCGCGAGCGTAAGAAGAAAGAATGCGGAGAGCCGATCGAACGGCACGCTCGGCCAGATGCCGAGCACGCCGTTAGAGCCGCCGGTAATTTCCTGCCATTGGAAAACGATCGACCAGACGATCTGGGCAAAAGCGAGCGTCAGCATGGCGAGATAGACGCCCGAGAGCCGCACCGCGAACCAGCCGAAAAGCAACGCCCCGAGTGCAGCTATGACCGGCGCGGCTGCGAGCGCGACGCCCATAGGCGCGGCAAACCATTTCACCGCCAGCGCCGCGCCGTAGGCCCCGAGACCGAAATAGGCGGCGTGGCCGAACGAATGCATGCCGCCCGGTCCCATGATGAAATGCAGACTGGTCGCGAACAGCACCGCGATCAGCACGTCGATACCAAGCACAAGCGTATAAGGAGAGGAGCGCGCCAGCAGCGGCAGCATGATCAACACAACAAGCACCGCCCCGCTGAAAATTGCCAGGGGTTGCGACGCAGGCCGAAGCGGCGCCTCAGCCACACCAACGCTGCGCACGGCAGCCTGCGGACGTCCGAAGAGACCTTGGGGCCGGGCGATCAGCACCACCGCCATGACCAGAAACTCGGCGACCAGCGTGAACTTCGAAAAATTCACGGAAAAACCGCCGAGCGTCACGAGCCCGACTCCGATGCACAAAGCCTTGACCTCGGCGATGATCACGGCGGCAACATACGACCCGGCGATCGAGCCCATGCCTCCAATAACGACTACCACGAAGGCATCGGTGATGACTGTCAGATCCATGCCCAGATTTGCCGGCTCGCGCGCGAGCTGCAATGCGCCGCCGAGGCCGGCAAGCAAAGCGCCCAATGCGAAGACGGTTGTAAACAGGACCGCTTGATTGACGCCGAGCGCGCCGAGCATCTCCCGGTCCTCGGTCGCGGCCCGCACCAGGCGGCCGAAACGCGTGCGCGCGAAAACAACGTACAACACGCCGAGTACAAACGGCGCGGCAGCCATCAGGAATGCATCGTAGCTCGGCAACCGGCGGCCAAGGATTTCGATGGCGCCACGCAGCCCCGGAGCGCGCGGTCCAAGCAGATCCTCCGGCCCCCATAACCACAGAGCGGCATCGTTGATGACCAGAAGGAGCGCGAATGTCGCGAGCAACTGAAACAATTCCGGGGCGGAGTAGATACGGCGGAGTAGCAGGACCTCGATTGCAGCCCCGATGATGCCGACAATAATCGCGCTTGCGATGATTCCGCCCCAGAAACCGAGCGCGCCGCCAATCGCCGTCACCAAGCTGACGGCGATATAGGTGCCCAGCATGTAGAGCGAGCCATGCGCGATGTTGATGATGCGGGTGACGCCGAAGATGAGGGAAAGTCCGCCCGCGACAAAGAACAAGCCGGACGCCGAGGCCAAGCCGTCGACGGCTTGAAACGCAAGGCCTTCCCAGTTCATCGCGCCTCCGGCGTCCTCAATCCGCCGCCGCTGGCCGCAATTTCTTCACCTCGGCATCGGACGGCAGCACGCTCGCCCCATCGACATACTTGAAATCGGCCATGGTGCCGTGGCCGTCCTTCAGAGCGAGCTTGCCGACGAAGGCGCCAAGCGTCGCCTGATGATCGCTGGCGCGGAAGACGAACGGGCCGAAGGGGCTGTCCACCTTCAAGCCGCCGAAGGCCGCGACGAGCTTCTCAGTGTCGGTCGAGCCGGCCTTGGCGATGCCTGCGGCAAGCGACTTGATCGTCAGATAGCCGACGATCGAGCCTACCCGCGGATAGTCATTGTAACGTTTCTGATAAGCGGCAACGAACGCCTTGTTCTCGGGCGTATTGACTTCGTTCCAGGGATAGCCGGTGACGATCCAGCCTACAGGCACCTCGTCCTTCAGCGGATCGAGATATTCCGGCTCGCCGCCGAGCAGGTCTACCACGACGCGATCCTTGAACGTGCCGCGGGTGCCGCCCTCGCGCACGAATTTCGTCAGGTCCCCGCCGAACAGCGCGCTGAAGATCGCATCCGGCTTGGCATCGTCGATCGCCTGTGCCACGGCTCCGGCGTCGATCTTGCCGAGCGGCGACGCCTGCTCGGTGACGAATTCAACGTCCGGTTGATGGGCCTTCATCATCTCCTTGAAGGCCGCGGCGGCGGACTGCCCGTATTCGAAGTTCGGGTAGACAAGAGCCCAGCGTTTTTTCTTGGCTGCAACCGCGTCCGGCAGCAGCATCGCGACCTGCATGTATGTCGAGGGCCGCAGGCGGAAGGTGTAGCGGTTGCCATTCGCCCAGGTGATCTTGTCGGTCAGCGGCTCGGCGGCTAGAAAAAAGACTTTCTTCTTGCCGGCGAATTCGGTGACGGCGAGGCCGACATTGGAGAGAAACGTACCGCAGAGAATGTTAAAGCCGTCCCCGGTGGTGAGCTCCTCGGCGACGCGCACCGCGTCTCCCGGATTGGCGCCATCGTCGCGGGAAACGACTTCAAGCTTTTTCCCCAGAACGCCGCCGGCATTGTTGATCTCTTCGACCGCCATTTCCCAGCCCTTCTTGTAGGGCTCGAGGAAGGCCGGCTGACTTTTGTAGCTGTTGAGCTCGCCGATCTTTATCGTCTCCTGCGCAGATGCCGGCATGGCCGCCGTCAAAGAGAGCGCACCGGCAAGACTGGCGAGGATGTAACCGCGCATGATCTCTCTCCTATCCGCAAATTTCAGGTCGCGCACAGTTCTTTGTCCATATCACGCCGGTTACCCGCGCGCAGCAACGATCGCGTCCTGCGGCTCAGTAGCATCGCCACGTCCGCGACCCGCCGGATTGACAGGGCGCGAGCTGCATTCGGTCCCGCCTTTTCCAAGGGCCATTGCGCGCGCAAGGTTGAGTGCATCCCGCCTACCTCGCGCCGGGCGATGCGCCGGAATGTCCCCCGAACACGGTCGAGGATCATCTGCGCGAAATGTGCCGGCGAACACGCCTGGGCTGATGTGGCGATACGTCTTCGGATGGGTTGATCAGGAACGACGAGGAAGGATCGCCCTCGCCACGTCCCCAATCGCTTCAACCCGATCGCCGCAATCCGAGAAACAGACGATCCGGCACGGGCAAGCCTCCAACCCCTCGTAGCGCCACGGGAAGGCGCCAATGAGGAAACGCTGGTTCAGCACTTTCTCGATGTCGCCACCGACATTCTCGGCGTGGATCAGCCCTTCCGAGAAGGCGTAGCTATGGAAGGGAAACATGTTTTCTGTGACGTGGCGGCCTGACTTCTTGTGGACGTAACTGAAGTCGCCGAAGAATTCTTCGCAGGTTTTGCCGACCCGCTTTTCGAAACGCTTGGCCAGATCGGGTCGCATCAGGCGGATCGATGTATTCATCGAATG
Organism: uncultured Alphaproteobacteria bacterium; assembly: GCA_963733575.1. GTDB lineage: Bacteria > Pseudomonadota > Alphaproteobacteria > Rhizobiales > Xanthobacteraceae > BOG-931. The sequence goes on from CAVTDJ010000002.1 coordinate 798,340, forward strand.
GTCCCCGGAGCCGCAATCGATGCCGAACCATTTGATCTTCTTTTTGAGCATCCATTCGAGCAATTCGACCTTGCCGCCGGGATGCATGCAGAAGTAGCGCACGAGGTCTTGCTGCGGCTGGCCCTCCCAATAACGATGCCATCCGGTGTGGATAATGAGGATGTCCCCTTCCCTCACCTCTACGGGAGCCGCTTCGATCATTCCGGAGGTGATGACACCCCAGTCGTCCAAATGCGGGGACACATCGATCACGGCGCCGGGACCCACCAGAAAGTCCAGGGGATAGGACGCCATGTCGCCCATTCCGTCGGTTCCATGCATGGCGCCGTCGATGTGCGTGCCGACGTGCAGGGATGAATCGATGCGCTGTGTGACGATCATCTTGGTTTGCAGGTTTTGCGCGTAATACATCTGATTGCCGGCATAACCGACCCAGCCCGGAGTATGGACATTCATCAAGTGACTGAGATCGACGATTTTCATTGGCACATTCCTGAAGGATGGGGACGAGCAGTTAGGGGTCTTGCCGGCGCGGATTAAAGCCTAAAGAAGCGCGCTGGACGTTCGGGTCGGCAATCGTCTTCGAAACAGGAACCAGGCCGGATCGCGACGCTGAGCGGCATGGCCGTGTTGGCAAGCCTCAGGCCGACCATCACAACCGTGCATTGCGGAGTCACCGAACACTCGATATCCAGCTCGGTCGACGCCAGCGCCGATGCCTCGGGCCCGCGCACTATGGCCATTTGACCCGAAAGTATAGTTGCACTGAATATTTTTTAATAATATCGAACGGCAACAGGTGACGCAACGATGTCTACCCGAAACCGTTCAAATGCGCGGATGCTTGACGAAGCAACCGCCCTCGACTGGGAAAGAGACCCGCAAGGTGCGAGCGGCCCGGGCGCGGCCGGCACACCCAAAGCGGCCGCCCGTACGACTGCCAGCACGCTTGCGGCCATCGGACTGCGTATTCGCGAGCTTCGGCGAGCTCGAAGTATGACTTTGCAGGCCCTTGCGGGGGTCACGGGTCTCAGTCCTTCCATGCTCAGCCTGGTCGAGCGTGGCCGCGCGTCCCCCTCGATCGGCTCGCTCGTCGTCATCGCCAGCGCGCTCGGCGTCACCATGTCCGATTTGATTGTCTGCGAGCCGCCGTCAGATGAAAAACTCGTGGTGCGGGCCTCCGACCAGCACGCGGTCGAGACCGCGCAGCACGTGGTGCGGCGGCTGCTGCGCGAAGACCGCGCACGGGGTGTATCGGTTGCGATCAACGAATACGCTCCGCGTACCGGCAGCGCCGAAAACCCGGTCACCCACGATGGGTTCGAGTACGGCTACCTCCTTGAGGGAAAGCTGACGGTGGAGGTCGACGGTGTCTCCTACCAATTGGAGAGCGGCGACCTCATCGCTTACAGCTCCCGACGGCCACATCGTTTCTGGAACCACGGCAAGAAAAAAGTTCGCACGCTGTGGTTCAATTTGAAGCGGGAATGAAAGCCCGGCGCCACGATGAACGCGGGTCGCCGTAAGCCATGCGTGACGTCGCGACAATTTAGGAGCGCCGATTAAGCGCTCGCGACTTTCTTGCGCAGTCTTGCGATCGGGGCTTTGCCGGCCTCACTTTGCCTTTGCCATTCCTGGATGAGGTCGCGACTTTCGGCCACGAGGCCGATATGCAGCGAGATCATTTTCAGCGCCGCGTCTTCCATCTCCGCGTTGGTGCCGCGGACAAGGTCGCGCGCTACCGTGACGCGATAGCCGAGATTGCTGGCGTCAAACGCGCTGTTGAGAATGCAGCAATCGGTCATGCAGCCGTTCAGTACCAGACGCTTCACGCCCATGTTGCGCAGGAGGAAATCGAGATCGGTCGGATAAAAGGCCGACAAGCGCTTTTTGGTTTCAACGACGTGATCGCCTTCCGCAACTTCGGTGACGAATTGCGTCCAACGGGTGCCTTGAATTGCGTGCTGATCGGAATTGGGAATGGGTCCGACGTAGAGCGGAAAGACAAACCGCCAGGCCGATTTGATGCCATTGACGTCGTCGCTGCCGTCCGGCCGCACGACGCTCTTGACGTGAATGACGGGAACGCCCAACGCGCGCGCGGCGGCGTGAAAGCGGTTGACGCCGTCGACGACCTCGCGGGCTCTCGGTGCGGGACAGGGGCAGTCCGGCGTGTCCGCCAAGTGGCCTTGATGAAGATCGATCGATACGATCGCGGTATTCGAAACCGCCAGAAATTCATCGAAGCCCTCCGGCAAGGACTGTCTTTTGCCGTACACGAAAACGTCCATGGCGCGCTCCTTGAGACTGCTGGTGGGCATTTATGCCCCGGATCACTGCATGTCCACGCGATCCGGCGCAATGTCGTCGGCGGTAGGAGCCCCCCGACAAAGCGGTATTTGAGCTCAAATGTCCTATAGCGCTGCTTGCGCAATTTCAATAAATATAACATTTTTGATCATTACTCATACAACGAGCGAAGTTGAGGGGAGCGATAAGAAAGATGCCGCTCGAGCCGCTCGCCTTCATGGTCCCGGGAAAGATTGGCCGGCTCGTTCTCAAGAACAGACTCGTTCGCGCGGCAACGTCGGAGACCATGGCGACGAATGACGGCGACGCCACCGACGACCTCGTCCGGCTCTATTCCGATCTTGCTCGCGGCGGCGCCGGCCTCGTCGTCACCGGACACATCTATGTGGAACCGCGGGGCCAATATGAGCCGCGGCAGCTCGGGCTCGATCACGATGGCCGCATCGCCCCCCTTGCCCGCATCACCGAGGCGGTACATCGAGATGGCGGCGTCATCTTCGCCGAGCTGAGCCACGCCGGCAGCCAATCGCTCATTCACGCAATCGTGCCGTTGGCTCCGTCCATTGTGCCCAACGCCATTTTCGCGCGGCCGCCGGTGGAAATATCAAACGCCGAGGTCGAAAAGGTCATTGCAGATTTCGCCGCTGCGGCTGCGCGCGCGAAGCGCGCCGGCTTCGATGGCATTCATCTTCATTCCGGCAACGGCTATTTGCTGTCGCAGTTCAATTCGCCGTACGCCAACCGCCGCAATGATCGGTGGGGCGGCGACGCCGAAAAGCGGACTCGCTTCATCGTTGAAGTGTTCCGGGCCGTGCGCCAGGCGACAGGCAGCGTCTTTCCCATTACGGCGCGCCTCGGCTTGGCCGACACCGTCGAGGGCGGACTCTCGTTGCCGGACGGTCTTGCCATCGCCCGGCGCCTCGCAGCCGCGGGTCTCAACGGCCTCGAAGTGACGTACGGCGTGATGACATCCTATCGCGAGAACATCCGGCCCTATGCCGGCGTCAGCCGGCGGCGGGCAATTGCCGGCGGTATGCTCCACCGTAGTTTTTCGCAGCCGGTCGCCGAAGCCTACTATCGGCCGTTCGCGCGCGCGGCAAAGGCGGCGGTCGATATCCCGGTCATACTCGTCGGCGGGCTCCGATCGACACAGACGATGGACGATATCGTGCGCTCAGGCGACGCCGATTTTCTCGCGATGGCGCGTCCCTTCGTGCGTGAACCCGATCTCGTCAATAAAATTGCCGCGGGACGGCGCGGCCCGGTCGACTGCGTGTCTTGCAACATTTGCTTTTTGCATGAAGGAACCGATCCGCTGCGGTGTTGGCGAACTCCGGCGGCGATGCTGTCGCACATCAACAAGCATTATTTGAAGGGCGTTTTCCGGATATAAGAGCTGCGCGCGACCCGATCAGCAACAGCCGGCACGCAATGCCGCGCGACGTGCCGGACCCACGGGAGGCGGCGAACTAGAAAGTCGCGTTGACTTCAAAGGCCTATGACTGTTTAGCATGCAAACAAGCCACTTTCAGGCCAACATGGAACTTGCCCGGTGAAACCCGCGCCGTTTGTTTATCACGCGCCAAAAACTATCGATGACGCAGTGGCGAAGCTGGCGGAATTGGGCCCGCTCGACGGCCGCGTTCTTGCCGGCGGTCAAAGCCTGGTGCCGATGATGGCATTCCGCATGGCGCGGCCTGCGTATCTTATCGACATCAATGCAGTGACGGGTCTCGATCGCCTCGCGATCGATGACGACGTGCTCTCGATCGCCGCGGGTGTACGTCATGCGGCATTTCATCGCCCGGTCGTCTCCGGACCGACCGGCGCATTGCTTGCCGCCGTCGTGTCGCATATCGCGCACTACCCGATCCGTTTGCGCGGTACGTTTTGCGGCAGCCTTGCCCATGCCGATCCGGCTTCGGAATGGTGCCTGACCGCGGTGACCCTCGGGGCGGAAATCGTCGCAGCGAGTCAGCGTGGCCGCCGTGTCATCATGGCCGATGATTACTTCGAGGGCATGATGATGACGGCGCTCGCTGAGGACGAATTGTTGCTCGAGGCGCGCGTGCCGTTGCTCGCGCCGGATGCGCGTTTCGGCTTCTATGAATTCAGCCGCCGCGCTGGCGACTACGCCATCGCGATGGCGCTCGTCACCTTCCGGCTGCAGGACGGTGTCATTATTGAGCCGCGCGTTGGCGTTGGGGGGGCCGAGGGACGACCGCGCCGGATGTCCGAAGCGGAAACCGCGCTTGCGGGCCAAAAGCCGGGTCAAGAACTGTTCCGCGCCGCGGCGGAAGCCGCCGCAGCAGCGGTCGATCCGCTGGAAGACGTGCATGCGGATGCCGAATTCCGGCTCGATCTGGTGCGCGCCGTGACGCGCCGCGCTCTGGAGCGCGCGGTCGCATGAGTGCACCGACCAAAGACTTGAATTCCGCGTGGGTGGGCCGCTCGATCCGCCGCGTGGAGGATCCGGCGTTGCTCACCGGTCGCGGCCGGTTCACGGCCGATCTGCCGGCCGCCCATCGGGTCCGGTTCGTCCGCAGCTCGGTCGCTGCCGGCCGCATCGAAAAGATCACGGTGCCCGACAGCGCCATTGTAATCGCCGCGGCCGACCTTGCAGCGGTGAAGCCGATCAATCCGGCGCTCCATAAATTCGGCTACGTTCCGGTAGCTCAGCCGGTGCTGGCATCCGGCCTCGTGAGGTTCGTCGGCGAGCCAATCGCGGCCGTTGTCGCAGCGAGCGAAGGGGAAGCCGAGGATATTGCCGACGCGGTATCGGTCGAAATCGAGGAAGCCGCGCGTGTCATCGACGCGCGCTCGGCGCTCGCCGACGGCGCGCCGCTTGTTCACGCGCAGGCCGCACGTAACATCGTTGTCGAAGGAAAAATGGAGACGCCGGGATTTGCCGCCGTGCAAAGCGCGGCGCACCGCATGGTCGAAATAGAAATTCGCTCGCGGCGTCAGAACGCGACGCCGATCGAGGCGCGCGCCGGCCACGCCGCGTTCGATCCTTTGTCAGGGCGAGTGACGCTGACCTGTGCCACGCAGATGCCGCACCTGATGAGGACAGCGATCGCCGACCTTATCGGGATGCCGGAAAGCGAGCTGCGCGTTATCGCGCCTGATGTCGGCGGCGGGTTCGGCCAGAAGATGTCGCTCGTCCCCGAATATGTCGTCCTCGTTTGGCTTGCCCGGAAGCTGCGCAGCTCGGTTGCCTGGACCGAGGATCGTCGCGAGAATCTGATTGCTTCGTTCCATAGCCGGGACCAATACATCCGGCTTCAGGGTGCATTCGACGCCGACGCCAAATTCGTAGCGCTCTCAGCCGAAGTCATCGCCAATGTCGGCGCCTATTCCTGCTATCCGACGACCTGCGCAGTTGAGCCGCTGATGGCGATGGCCGAACTGCCCGGTCCGTACGATGTGCGTGCCTATGCCTGCGTTGCGCGCGGCGTCCTCACCAACACCTGTCCGATCGCGCCCTATCGGGGCGTATCGCGGCCGGTAATCACCATGGCGCTGGAGCGGCTGATGGATGTCGCCGCCGCGCAATTCGGCTTGGAGCCGGTCGAAATGCGCCGGCGCAACCTCATTGAAAAATTCCCCTACACCTCGGCGACGGGACTCATTTACGACGAGGCGACGTATCGGCAGACGCTCGACATGGCGAGCGAGGCGCTCGACGTGCCTGCGTTCCGGCAGCGCCAAAAGCAGGCGAGATCGCAGGGCCGCTATCTGGGCATTGGGTTTGCGACATTTTCCGAGCGGACCGGATACGGCACACCGGCCTTCGCCGCGCGCGGCATGGGCGTGACACCCGGATGGGAAACGGTCGAACTGGCGATGGATCCTTCCGGCTACGTCGAGCTGCGGATCGGCGCGAGTCCCCACGGCCAGGGCCTACGCACAACGCTCGCCCAGCTCGTCGCCGATGAGCTCGGCCTCACGCCCGACCGCATCAAGGTCGTCCACGGTGACACCGACCGCACGCCGTATGGCTGGGGCACCTTCGCCAGCCGTTCGCTCGTGATCGCCGGAGGCGCAAGCGTGCTGGCGGCGCGCAAGGTGCGTGCGAAGCTAAAGAAGATCGCCAGCCGCCTCCTCGAAGCGGCGGCGGACGACATCGTGCTGGAGGACGGCGCCGCGCGGGTGGTCGGAACCGACCGCGCGATACCGATCGAAGACTTGGCGCGCGCCGCCTACCACCAGTTTCACCTTTTCAAGGGCGAGATCGACCCGGCAATTTCCGAGACTGCGAGCTATGACCCGCCCGGCACTTTCTCGAACGCGTGCCATGCCGGCATCGTCGAAATTGATCCCGACACGGGGCGGGTGACCATCGAGAGGTTCGTGGTGGCGGAGGATGCCGGCCGTCTCGTCAACCCGATGATCGTTGACGGCCAGGTGACCGGCGGCGTCGCCCAAGGCATCGGCAATGCCCTGTTGGAAGAGATTGTGTACGACGACACTGGCAACATCCTGACCGCGACGCTCGCGGACTTTCTGCCGCCAACCAGCCGCGAGATTCCGCCGATTGAGCTACTTCATCTGGAAACGCTGAGTGGAACGACGATCACCGAGTCCAAAGGCCTCGGCGAGGGCGGCGCGATCGGCGCCCCGGCCGCGATCCTCAATGCGGTCAATGATGCGCTCGCGCCGTTCGGCGTGACGATCAATGAAATACCCGCCACGCCGCAGCGCATCCGCGCCGCGTTGCGTCAAGCGAGAAAGAAGCACGCATGAGCGCGCGAAGCGAAATCACTCTCACGATCAATGGGCAGGCCCATGCAATTCGCGTCGAGCCACGCCGCACGTTAGTTGACGCTATCCGTGAGGATTGCGGACAGACAGGTACTCATATCGGTTGCGAACACGGCGTGTGCGGCGCCTGCACGGTGATCGTCGACGGCGCGCCGGTGCGGTCTTGCCTGATGTTCGCGGTCCAGGCGGACGGCAAGGAAATTCGCACGGTCGAAGGATTGGCCAACGGCGACGAACTCAACGCGCTGCAACGCGCCTTCATGGAGCATCACGGCTTGCAGTGCGGGTTCTGTACGCCCGGCTTTCTCATGCTGATCACGGGCGTGCTGGAGCGCGAGCCCGACATCAGTGATGAAGATCTTGTCGACGTGCTCTCGTCCAATCTATGTCGTTGCACCGGCTACCAAAACATCGTGAAGGCGGTGCGCGCGGCCGCCGGCGAACTTCGACGTCAACGGACAGCGTGAGCGGGATCGGATAGCCGATCGATGGCGCCTTCAAACGCAAAACCAAAATCAAAATATGTCGGCAGGTCGCTGACGCGCCTGGAAGATCAGCCGCTGCTGATGGGCCGAGGCTGCTTCGCCGCGGATGTCTCGTTTCCGCAACAGTTGCACATGCGCATCGTGCGTTCGAATTTCGCGCACGGCCGGCTGCGGTCGATCGATGCTGCCGCGGCGCTCGCGATGAAAGGCGTGCAGGCCGTGTGGACGGCGGCCGATGTTGCCGACATTCCTCCGATCGACTTTCGTCTCAGCCGGATCGAGGGGCTCGAGCCCTATCGCCAGAGGCTTTTGGCGAGCGAGCGGGTGCGCTACGTCGGCGAGCCGGTCGCGGCTGTCTTCGCGACCGATCCGTATCTCGCCGAGGATGCGGCCGAGCTTGTAATCCAGGACGTCGAAAGACTGCCGGCAATTCTGCGCGCCGACGAGGAGCCCGGCGAATTCGAAGCCGGCCGGTCGACCGAGCCCGCCATCGTCCGCAAAGGTTACGGCGATGTCGACGCGGCTTTTCGCTCCGCCCACGCGGTGATCGCCGCCACGTTGTCGATCGGACGGCATTCGGGCGTGCCGCTCGAAACCCGCGGCGCGATCGCCCGGTACGACGCGGCGCGCGATGTTCTCGAGCTTCATGGCGCCGCCAAGGTGCCGCATTGGAATCGCGACCAAATTGCCCGCATGCTTGGACGGGCCCCGTCCTCGGTTCATCTTTACGAGGGGCATGTCGGTGGCGGGTTCGGCATTCGCGGCGAGCTTTATCCGGAGGACGTATTGGTGTGCGCCGCCGCGCTGCGCATGCGGCGGCCGGTCAAGTGGATCGAGGACCGACGCGAGCACCTCATCGCCGCCAACCATTCGCGCCAGCAGGACCATCACGTTCGCGCCGCCGTCGATCGCGACGGCCGCATTCTCGCGATCGAGGATGAGATATTTTACGATCAGGGCGCCTACATGCGCACCCACGCGGCGACCGTGCCCGATCTCGCCGCGGCAATGCTGCCTGGCCCCTATCGCATTCCGGCCTACCGCGCCAACGCGCACATCCGGCTGACCAACAAAACCCCGTGTGGAACTTATCGGGCTCCGGGCCGCTTCGAGAGCACGTTCGTGCGCGAGCGGTTGCTCGATGCAATCGCCGACAAGCTAACTCTGGATCGAATAGAAATACGCCGGCGAAATCTGATTGCCGAAAACGAAATGCCATATGCCCGTCCGCTCGACACGCTTGGCACCAATATCGTTCTCGACTCCGGCGATTATGCGAAGTTGCTCGACAAGGCGCTCGCAGCGATCGATTGGCCGAAACTGCGCGAAAAGCTGGCCGCACGCCGGGCCGCCGGTGAGCTTGTCGGGGCGGGCGTTGCGCTGTTCGTGGAAAAAAGCGGACTGGGACCGTTCGATCAGGTGAAGGTCGGCGTTGACGCCGACGGCATGGTGGAAGTTGTGTCTGGCTCCGCCTCGGTCGGGCAAGGCATGGAAACCGCGATCGCGCAAATCTGCGCCGATGCCCTTGGTGTGGACTACCGGAAAATCCGGGTAATCCACGGGCAGACGGATCGCATCGAGTACGGCATGGGGGCGTTCGCCTCTCGCGTGACTGTCATGACCGGAGAGGCAACCCGGATCGCGGCTTCCGCCGTCAAGGACAAAGCGATCGAGGTGGCCGCCGAATTGCTGCAGGCGCCTGCCGCAGTCCTCGACGTTGTAGAAGGCGAAGTTGTTCGCACCGACGTGGAACAAGGTCCCTCGGTCAGCCTCGGCGCAATTGCTCGCGCGCTGTCGCCCGGCTCGCCTTTGCGCCAAGGGCGCACACCGGGCCTTTCGGCGGAGGGCTGGTTCCACTCCAATCATATGAACTATCCCTACGGCGTGCATATCGCGGTGACGCGGGTGGATCGAGACACGGGCGCCGTCGAAATCGAGCGCTATCTTGTCGCCTACGATGTCGGCAAAGCCGTCAACCCGATGCTGATTGAAGGACAGATTGTCGGCGGCTGTGCGCAGGGCATCGGCGGGACGCTGCTCGAGGAGTTTCTATACGACGAGCGCGGCGAGCCGCTGTCGGTGACGTTCGCCGACTATCTCATGCCGACCGTTCGCGAGATGCCACCGGTCGACGTCATCATTTCCGAAGACGCCCCCAGCCCCCTCAATCCAATGGGATTGAAAGGCGCGGGGGAAGGCGGCGCGAATGCGGTGGGGGCGGCAATTGCCGCGGCAATCGACGATGCGCTCGGCGAGCACAACGCCGTCACCGAACTTCCGATCACGCCGCAACGGCTCAAGCGGCTGATACGGCGCACGGCAGAGCATCACAATCAGCCCGAAAAACCCGAGTCGCTGGACCGATCGCACAGGCCCCGCTAGTCAATAAGCGGCAGTTCGGCGTTCGATTTAAGCGGCCTGCGAGGGAGAAGAACTTATGGACCTCAAGCTTCAAGGCAAAATGGCGCTGGTGACAGGCGGCAGCGAAGGCATTGGCAAGGGCATCGCATTGGCGCTGGCGAAGGAAGGCGTGGACGTCGCCATTTGCGCCCGCCGCAAGCAGCCGCTGGAAGCCGCCGCCAGGGAAATCGCGCAAGCGACCGGCCGCAAGATCATCCCCCTCACCGCCGACCTGCGCCAGGACGCCGACGCCAGAAGCTTTATCGAGCAAGGACACAAAGCGCTCGGCCGCGTCGACATCATGATCAACAATGCCGGATCCGCGGCGGGCGGCGTGATTGAGCATCTAACCGAAGACGACTGGGAAAAGGGACTTCAGCTCAAGTTCATGGGCTACGTACGCTGCCTGCGCTATGTGCTGCCGATCATGGTCAAGCAGGGCGCCGGCCGTGTGGTCAACCTGATCGGAAATGACGGCGTGAAGCCATCCTACTGGGAAATATGTCCGGGCGCGGCCAATGCGGCAGGACAAAACCTGACACTTTCGCTCGCAGGTCAATACGGCAAGAGCGGCGTCAGCTTTGTCGCGGTCAATCCAGGTCCGGTGCGCACCGAACGCTGGGCGGGCTTGGTCAAAGCCATGTCGCGCGACATGAAGATCTCCTACGAGGAGGCCGACACGCTCGCGCCAGCCTCCATCCCCATGGGCCGCATTGCGGAAGTCGAGGAGGTCGCCAACCTGGTGGTCATGTTGGCCTCCCCGCTGGCGCAAATGGTCAACGGCACCATGATCGAGATCGACGGCGGCCAGGACAAACCGCTAATGGACCGCTTTCGCGACAAGAACCGCTAAATTCGCGGCAGCCTTGCGTCACTCGATCCCGCTTTCGCGGGATCGAGCAGCAATGTTCGAGCCGGAAACCAATTAGACCGCGAGATCGCTCGATTGGATTTTCTTGACCCCGGCGGCGGTCATGTCTTCCCAGGCCTTGGCTAACGATCCGCCGACGTCGATGCCGCGACAGGCGTCCTCCACGACATAAGCTGTCAGGCCGGCGTGGCGGGCATCGATCGCCGTCCAGGCGACACAGAAGTCGGTGGCAAGCCCGGTGATAAAGACCGTGTCGATCCCACGCTCTTTGAAATAGCCAGCCAGTCCGGTATGGGTCTCCTTGTCCGCTTCGAGGAAGGCCGAGTAGCTGTCGACCTCGTTGTGGAAGCCTTTGCGGATAATCAGCTCGGCTTTAGGAATATTGATGTCCTTGGCAATTTGGGCGCCTTCGGTCCCCTGTACACAATGGTCCGGCCACAGCACCTGATTACCGTAGGCGAGTTTGATCACCTCGAACGGTTTCTTGCCTTCATGACTTGACGCGAACGAGACATGGTGTGCCGTGTGCCAATCCTGAGTCATCACCACGTTCTCGAAGCCCGTGGCGATGCGGTTAATCACTGGGATCACTTGGTCGCCTTCTTTCACGGCCAGGCTGCCGCCGGGCAGGAAGCAGTTCTGCACGTCGACCACGATCAGTGCACTCGACGCACTGGGTTTTATTTTGTCGGCGGCGAACGCCATGCCGACCCGTCCGAGCATTGCTTGGGCCAGCGCTACGCCGGCAAGACCGAAGACCACCTCACGCCGTTGCAGATAGGTCATAGTTCCCTCCATCGGATTGACACCCCGGGCAATCGTTGCGATTGAAGCGCAAATCCACGCCTGTTCGCAATACCGGTTGCGTAGGTTGAATCGAAAATTGCGTGGCAGCGCCGAATTTGCGTCGCCGCCTCGGGTGCGGACTCATAAGCACCTAGCCAAATCCGAATCGGCGAGCTTGATGAACGCGAGATAGTTGGCTGCGAGCTCGTCGTAGCGAGTGGCGATGCGGCGACATTGCTTGATCTTGTTGGAGACCGCTCGACCGAGTTGCGCGTTCGGTAGAGATAAGGGGACACTTCCATGCTGGGTCAAAGCTCCTAAATCAAGCTGCGCGTGATACGATTGCAGCATGACAAAGTACATCGCGCTACTTCGTGCTGTGAACGTCGGGGGAACTGGTAAGCTCCCGATGGCCGACCTGAGAGCCATGTGCAGTGACGCAGGCTTCGCTCGCGTCGAGACCTACATCGCAAGCGGCAATGTCGTCTTCGAAAGCAAGGCCGCGCCGTCAAGAGTAAAGGCCGAGCTTGAGGCTCGTTTGCATGCCTATGCCGGCAAGCCGGTAGGAGTCGTGCTTCGGACGGCACCGGAAATGATGGCTGTTCTCAAGGCCAATCCCTTCCCAGAGGCGGAACCCAAGTACACATATGCAATTTTCCTCGATCACCGCCCCTTACGCAACGCGTTGGATCATGCGGTCGGGCAAAGCGATGAGCAGATGCGCCTCGGTGATAGAGAGATTTTCGTTCACTATGGAAGTGGTATGGGCCGCTCTAAACTCAGAATTCCAGCAGCCAGAATAGGCACAGCGCGCAATATGAACACCGTTGCGAAACTGGCAGAAATCGCATTGGAGCCCTGAGCCAGTTTCCAATCCATCCAACGGCAGGACCGGCCGATATTGGCTCATCGCGTCAGTATGGCCTGCCACCCCGGGCGGGTGCTTACAGTTCCAAAGCGGACTCTAACAAACCTTCCAACGGTGTATTTATGCGTTCGCCGAGCCGCGCGCCGGGGAAACCAGCATCGTCGAATGGCGTACACGCGGCGCACTCTAACGCGTCTCGTGCGCGGCCCCGAGGAGGCGCGCTTTTAAAACGGTCTTGATCACTTTGCCGTTGGCGTTACGCGGGAGCGGGTCAGTGAGGATCGTGACGCCGTCGGGAATTTTATAATCGGCAAGGCGCGTTGCGCAATAATCGCGCAACTCCTCACGGTTGAGCTCATGCCCGCGCGGCACCACGAATGCATGGGACTTTTCGCCCAGCACCGGATCGGGCCGCCCGATGACCGCACATTCCAGAATGGCTGGATGCTGGACCAACAGGTTCTCGACCTCAACCGAATAAATTTTGTAGCCGCCGCGGTTGATCATGTCCTTCTTGCGGTCGAAGACGCGCACGTAACCGTCCTGGCCTTTGCTGCCGATATCGCCTGATTTCCAATACCCGCCGACAAAGTTCTCCTTGTCGGCTTCGGGATTTTGCCAATAGCCCGGCACGACCATGGGGCCGGCAATCCAGATTTCCCCCGGCTGGCCCGCCGCGACCTCGCGGCCGCCGTCGTCCATGATCCGCACCTCGCCGCACGGAACAATCTTGCCGACGCTATCGGCATGCGCGAGTCCGTCGCCGGGCGGCATGATGGTGGTTGGCGAAATGGTCTCCGTCGCGCCGTACAGATTCGATAGCACCAGCCGCGGCAGCTTCTCGGCAAGACGCTGGATGGTCGCCTCGGGCATCGGGGCGCCGCCGTAGCCGCCCACCCGCCAAGCGGTGAGGTCGACGCTGTCGAACTCAGGCTCGAGCAGCGCAAGATTGTACATAGCCGGAACCATGGCGGTATGGGTGATGCGTTCGGCGCTTGCCTGGACGAGGAAATCGCGGGCTTTGAACGTCCGCATGATGACAGTGCAACCGCCGCACAAAGCGGTGGTGAGTATGTTGGCCACAAGCCCCGTGACGTGGGAGGCCGGCACGGCGAGAAGGCTTGTCTCCGCACCGAGCGACAGACACTCCCGATAGTGCAGACAAGAATGGATCGTCCCCAGATGGGTAAGGATCGCGCCCTTGGGCCGTCCCGTCGTGCCCGATGTGTAAAGGATCGCGAAAACGTCCTCTTCGCCGATGTGAGGGCGCGGAATTGGCGGCGCATTCTTTTGCAATTCGCCGTAGCTTATCGCGTCGGTCTCACTACCGCCGACGACAATGCGATGCTCGAGATCAGGCACAGCGTCCGGTCCGGGAATGCGATCGGCGAGCTCGGCCTCGAAGATGACCGCTTTGGCTCCCGACTGGGTGAGCACAAATTCATTCTCGGGCCGCTGGTGGCGGATTCCGATCGGCACGGAGATGGCGCCAAGCCGCGCCAGCGCAAAAACGGACAAGACGAATTCGCCGCAATTGCCGAGCACCAGGGCAACGCGGTCGCCTTTCGCGATGCCAAGACCCGCAAGGTTCGCGGCGAGCCGCTCGACCGCTGCCTCCAGCTCCGCATAGCTCAGGCGGCGGCCGTTCTCCGATAGTGCGGGTGCGTCCGGATGCCGGGCCGCAACGTCGCGCAACATCGTATCGATGTTCGACGGTCGCTCGACGTAACACCGCACCACGCGGCCGTAATGCGCCTCGTCGCGCGTCACCAGCACGATTTAGTCCTCCCTACCGGCCCGCGATCGCCACGGCGGCTTGCGCGCGTTCAGATTCCGAGTTGACGGGCCGCGAGGTCCTTGAGGATTTCCTCGGAGCCGCCGCCGATCATCATGACCTTCACCTCACGATAGATGCGCTCGCTGCGCGTGCCGCGCATGTAGCCCATGCCGCCGAGGATCTGCAGCGCCTGATCGGCACAAAACTGCATCGCCTGCGTCGCTAGAATCTTGGCCATACTGACGCGTGCCACAAGCGAAGCGCGATCGCCGAGCCGGTGTTCGAGGCGGTAGGCAAGATCGTAGACGAGGCAACGCGCCGCCTCGATTCGCAGCATCATGTCCACCAGCTTGTGGCGAATGACCTGGCGTTCAGCGAGCGGACGACCGAAGGTTTTACGCTGGCGGGCCCAGTCCAACGCCTCCTCGTAGCAGACCTGTGCAAATCCATAAGCCACCGCAGACATGAACAACCGCTCCGAATTGAAGTTGTTCATGACAGTCTTGAAGCCCTGATTTTCCGCTCCTACGAGGTTCGCCACCGGCACGCGGCAGTTGTCGAAATGCAGGTGCGCCGTGTCCGAGCACCACCAACCCATCTTCTTGAGCTCGGTTCGCGTAAGGCCGCGCGTGTCGCCGTCGATCACCAGCACCGAGATGCCGCCCGCCCCCTTGTTGCCGGAATCGGTGCGCACCGCGGTCGTGATGAAGTCGGCCCTCATGCCCGAGGTGATGAACGTCTTCTCGCCGTTGACGACAAAATGATCGCCCTCACGTATCGCCGTCGTTTTCAAAGCGGCAACGTCAGACCCGCCACCAGGCTCGGTGACCGCCAACGCGGCAATCTTCTCGCCGCGGAGCACCGGAGGCAGAACGCGGCGCTTCAGGTCCTCGCTGCCGCCAAGCAAGACGGGCGGCAGCGCAATGGTGTGCGAGTTGAGCGACGCCTGCACGCCGCCGCAGCCGCTGCGGGCATATTCTTCTGCCAGGATTACTTGGAAGAAAATATCGGCCGGCGTGCCGCCGTACTCTTCCGGGTAACCAAGGCCGGTCGCGCCGAATTCGGCAGCGCTGCGGTAAAGGCTTCGCGGAAACGTGCCCGCTTCGTCCCATTTGTTGACGAAGGGCGTGATTTCCCGGGCGACAAATTCCCGTAATGCAGATCGAAACTGCTCATGTTCGGGAGAAAAATAGTGCGTCAGAGGTGGTGAAGTAGACATGACGATACCCGGAGCGTCGCGCGAAAGTCCAAGCTGAGCACAGCGCATGCTGCGTCTCAGCGGAAGGCGACTGGTGAGGGTTCCTTTTGCAGTTTTGCGACGTCTCTGATCGCGGCCCGCGGCCTCCTGCTTGGCCAGCGCGCGGCGGAAGCCGTCGCGCTCCTTGAGCGATTTCCAATACGCCGCGACCGCCGGCGTAAACTTCGCATCGAGTTTTGTGAGTTCGGCGAGCATCAAGGCAAAGCCGACGGAGATATCGGCGACGGTGAACCGTCCGGCGCAGAGCGTCGATTGCCTGGAGACGACGGCGTCGATGCCTCTCAAGCGAGAGAGAAACCATCGCGAATAGTCAGCCGCGACTTGTTCGGAGCGGCGCTCCGGTGGCTCCAGCATCGAATACCGCAGCACAATCGTCTGCGGAAAGGTTAGCGTCGCCTCGCCGAAATGCAGCCAGTTGAGATAGGGACCGAAATCCGCCTCCGACGGCTCGACCGCCAAGGGGCTCGGACCGTAGCGAGTGACGAGGTACTGGCATATTGCTGCGGATTCGGTCATCCGCATCGGCCCGTCGAAAAACGCAGGCACGGTGCCGAGCGGATTGATGGCAAGATAATCCGGCGACAACTGCCGCGGCGGGAATGGTAGCATTTTCAATTCATACGGCAGGCCCATCTCCTCCAGCGTCCAAAGAGGACGGAAGGAGCGGGCATTGTCACAATGATAGAGGGTGAGCATGCTCTGCATCCGTGTCTGTCGCTTTCGCGGCATCATCAAAAAGACAAACAGAACTAAATTCTACGATGGCGCCATCATCTTACGTTTGAGGCGCACCATCCCTTCCAGCCACTGATCCGCATCCTCCGCTTTCCTGAGCACATAACGTCGGACGGCCGCATGAGGCAGGATGAGAAAGGTTTCGGAGTCAAGGCGTTGCAAGACGACTTGAGCGACTTCGTCGGCGGAGAGGACGCCGTCCAACGATTGCGGCCCGGCGGGAAGGCTGCGCAACATCGGCGTGTCCACACCTTGAGGGCACAACACTGATACTTTGATGTTGTCGTCACGGTGCATGATCGCGAGATTCTCGGCAAAGCCGAGAGCGGCGTGCTTGGTCGTCGTATAGATGGCGCTGCCAATCTGCGACAGGAGTCCGGCAGCCGACACCGTGTTGAGAAGATACCCGCCGCCCCTCCCCTTCATCAACGGGATCAGCGCCCTCGCCGCATAAACATGCGCCATGACATTGACGGACCAAGCCCTGTTCCACGCTTCGTCTGGCGCGGCCGCGGCATTTTCCGTTCGCGGATCGAACCCGGACGCGATGCCCGCGTTGGAGCAAAACAGATCGATCGGCCCGTGCTCCCTCTCGGTCGTCTCGATCAACGCCTGGATTTGCGCTTCCTGAGAAACGTCGCAAGAAAACGCGCGGCCGCTGATCGCTTTCGCCACTTGATCGGCAGCAGCCGAATCGATGTCGGCGACGACGACCTTGGCGGCGCCGGCGCGGTGGAATGCGTGACACATCGCCTTTCCAATTCCGCTGCCGCCGCCGGTGACCACCACGATTTTGCCGACCACGTTCATGACATTCAAACTTCTTGTCGCTTCAGGACCTTTCGCACAGCGCATCGGCCAGCGTTCGTGCGCCTGCGCGTTCGAGGTTCAGAACCGCGTTCAGAATCCGTTCGGCACTGTGACGCGAAACGGCACGTTGGGCATTATCCTGGAATTTTTCGACAACCTCGTCATTGGTCAGCGGCCGATCGGCGCAGCCACGATTAATTCCCTCGCGATGCCTGAGGCTGCGTCCATCCTCCGTCTCTACGACGACTTCACCCGTATAGTGCCTCGGGAATGTCGATTTGGGATCGACTTCGTAGTCGACACGCGCCGCCAAACTCATCACCGCCAGATCGCCGCGCGCTGCATCGTCGAGATCTGCAAGCGTAAAGCGGCCTTTCAGCAAGCCCGTCGCCACAATGTAAGGGATGCTGAATTGCGCCTCGTAGTCGTTGGCGGGTTTGCGCTTGTTGGCTATCGGCTCGCAAACGATTTCCACCGCCTCCTGCGGCACGAGAACGCGCACACGCCGGATGGCGTTGCCCGACAGTCCATGGGCCTTGTGCAAAGCGATGGCCGCATCGGCGGACGCGTGGGCGAGGTGGCAAGCCGGGAACGGCTTGATCGCCACCTGTTCGACCTGCCAGCTGCGGCCGAGATTTTCGGTGACGAGCGCCAGATCGGCCTTCGCGAGGTGCTGTCCGAGATAGCTGGCATAGAGCCCGAAGCGGCCATCATAGGCATGCCGGGGGCCGACGAAGCCATGCTTGGCCAATGTTGCGGCAGTGATGCCTGCGGCGCCTGCCCAGCCGGGATGCAGGCGCTTGGTCCAGGCCCCCTCCCCCAGAAACTCCATGCTGCCGCTCGCCATCGACAGGACGATGCCTTGCGCCATCGTCGCGCGCTCGGGATCGAGCTTCAGAAGCTTCGCGGCCGCCAGCGCGCAGCCGAACGCTCCAATCAATCCGGTAGGATGAAAGCCGGCTTTATGAAAGCCGCCCTTGGCCACCGCGCCAATTCTGGTTGAGACTTCCACTCCGGCGACGTAGGCCGCCAAGAAGCTTTTGCCGTTCACATCGTCCCGATCGGCGAGCGCCAAGGCGCACGGGAAGCTGCTGGCGGTCGCATGGATCACGCCGCGCGTATGCGTATCGTCGAAGTCGAGACCGTGGACGAGAACCCCATTCATGAGCACCGCGTCGCGCAGCGCGAGACGGCGGCCGATGCCGATAACTGCAGATGTTCCGGTCGCCAACTCCTCGAGCGCGCCAAGCGAAACGGACGCAAACGGATATTTTGTCGACGCCAGGGCGACGCCCACAAAATCCAGGATCAAATGCTTGGCGCGCTCGCGAACCGCGGCCGGGATCGCGTCGTAGGTGAGCTCCACGGCAAAGTGTGAAAGCTCGTCCGCCATCGGACGATCCGCGCTAGACGAGGATTTCTCAGCCAGTGCGCTCATTTAAGCGTTCCTCGTTTCAGATTGCTCGTCGACCCGCGGATAAGCCTCATACGCGTGCGACGTGGTCTTCTCTGCTCCATTTGCGTTCGAAAGCCCAGACTTCCTCGAAGCCGATGAGCCGGCAGAATTCATTGAAGTCGAATAGCGGGACCTCCGCGCTTTCGCCGATGCCTTTCTCCTTCAAGACACACAACGCCTTCTCGACGGCGAAATTCGCGGCGAGCGCGGTGAGGCCGGGAAAGATCGCGCAGGCGAAGCCAAGTTCCTTGATGGTCGCGAGTGGCAGAATCGGCGTGTGGCCGCCGTTGGCGAGGTTGGCCATCAGCGGCCGGCCGATCCGGCGGCAGGTCGCCGCCATCTCCTCCTCGGACATCAACGCTTCGATGAAGATGATATCGGCGCCCGCCTCGCCGTAAGCTTCGCCGCGGCGCAACGCTCCGTCGAGACCTTCGCTCTGCCGCGCATCGGTCCGCGCGATGATCAGCGTGTTCACCGGATCGAGCCGCGCGTCGCAGGCGACCTTGATCTTTTCGACCATGTCTTCGAGCGGAATGATGCGCTTGTTCGGCGTATGACCGCATTTCTTGGGGAATTCCTGATCCTCGATCTGGATCGCGGTTACTCCCGCTTGCTCGTAGCCGCGTACGGTATGGTGCACGTTGAGCAGGCCGCCATAGCCGGTATCGGCGTCCGCTATCACGACGGCGCCCGAGACGCGCGCGAGCGCTGCCATGCGATCGACCATCTGCGTGTAGGTCGCAATACCGGCGTCGGGAATACCGTGCGCCGAGGCTGTCATCCAATAGCCCGAGCCATAGACGATCTCAAATCCGAGTTTCTTGGCGATCAGTGCCGCCATCATGTCGTGACAGCCAGGCGCGTAGAAGAATTCGCGCTTGGTCAATTTCTGGCGCAGCACCGGAGATGACATGGCGTTTCCCTTTTGGCCGATTGTGGAACTTCATCATCGCGGCGGCGGCAGATCGACGCGAAAATGCCGTTTGAGAATGTAGGCGATGTCGGTGTAGCAGGACCCGAAGCGGACCACTTCGAGCGTTTCGACATTGAGTAATGTCGAGGACGCGCGATAAGGATGGAACGGTTGCAGTCCATGGTCGATCACGACATCGGCGATCGCGATGATCTCAGGTTCGATGTCCTCGACTTTGAACTTGGTGCCGCTCAGCGAGAGATTTGCAGATGAGCCCAACAGCGGGAAATTTGCCTCCTGGCTAAGTCGGGTCATCTCGGTGTGGAAGGCTCCGGCGTTGAGCAGCATCGCCATCGTGCCGTCCTGAGTGCTGGCGGCAAGCGCTTCCGCGCCCAGCCTCGTCAGCATCGGATGATCCAGCCGGCAAGGCGCGATGCAGCCGAGCGGCAGGTGATAATCCTCGACGATCGCCCGCACGATATCGAGACCGCGCGGCGAGCAAAGGTGCACGTCGCTCTGGATCGCCAGGTTCGCGATCATGGCGTTGCGCTTGGAGGCGCCACGCCGCTTGGTCTCGAAAATGCGCCGCAACGCCGGGCCCGAACCGCCGAGCACGGCATACCCGATATTGTGCGGCACGATTGCAATTCCGCCCCGACTTAAGGCCTCGAAGGCGCGCTTGGCATCACCGGCAACATCGAACAAACTCAAAGATTGTCTCCCGGTATGCAAACTCGTCTTTGCCGTTTCGCGCGAGGACCATCAGGTCTTCAGCGTGACGCCGAAGCGCGTCGCGAAAGCCTTCGCCAGTTGGTCAAAGCAATGGCCGACGCGCACGACCGAGAAGTCGGTAAAATCGACGATGGTGCTGGAAAGACCGTCCTGGTGCGCGTATTTCGACTTTCCATAATCGAAGTGGACTGCCGCGGCCGCACGGACTGGTTGCTCGATATCCTGAAATTGGTATTTGCTGCCAGTAAGCGACACATTTGCCGACGAGCCGAACACTGCGGCGCCTCGCGCGATCGATCCTTCGGCAATGGCGTCGTGGAACTGGCCGGCATTGAGCAGCATGTCCAGCGTACCGCCCTTCGAGGAATTCTTCATCACGAAGGGATCGACGCCGGCAAACAGCGGATGATCGGCGCGGAACGGCGCCACCACCGAAAATGGCACCCGTTCCTCCTCGACGATCTCGCGGACCATGGCGTGCTTGCGCTCGTCCATCAGGTGGATTTCGGCGCTTAACCGCCAATTTCCGAACATGCCGGATGGCTTATCGTACGAGCGCCGTTTGACCTCGAAGATACGCCGGATGCCGCTCGGCGTGGTCGCGACGACCGCGTAGGCAACGTCGAGCGGCACGATGCCGACGCCGCCGGCGCCGAGCGCGTCGAACAGCCGCCCGATGTCGGCACGCAGTTGCTCCGGCGCGACCGGGTCAGAAGTCAGTCTTGCCGCATCGATCTCTCGTGCGCTCATCGGCGCACCCCCTACTGGAATTGTCGCCGGGGCGAAAATGGGCGACCGAGACCATGGCGCTCGCCTGGATTGGCATAGTTCTGATCGAGATCCTCGGCCATAAACGTTCCTTCGTTATTGGGCTTTGAGGTTAGCGCCCCGACACCTTGTTCCGCAACATTCCTGGTTGCGCTGCATGTGGCTGCCCCCCTACTCCCGGATGCTTTTCAGTTTGTCGAGCCATATCGTATACAATCTTTCGAGGGAGAGATTTTAATGCCCAAGCCACTTTCCGGCCTCACCGTGATCGATCTGACGCACATGCTTTCGGGCCCGTATTGCACCATGTTGCTCGCTGATCTCGGGGCGCGGACGATCAAAGTCGAGCCGCGCAGCGGTGAAGGCACGCGTATGCTTCTCGCCAAGGATCCCAAAAACAGCCGCCACGGCATGGGCGCCTATTTTCTGACCCTCAATCGCAACAAGGAAAGCGTCGTCATCGATCTCAAAAAGCCGGAAGGCCGGTCGCTCTTCTACGAGTTGATCAAACACGCCGACGTTGTCGTCAACAATTTCGGCCCCGGCGTACCCAAACGCCTCGGTATCGATTGGGAGACGCTATCCCAATACAACCCGCGCATCATTACTTGTTCCGTCACCGGCTTCGGCGAAACCGGACCCGCTAACGCGCGCCCGGCTTTCGACCAGATCGCCCAAGGCATGGGCGGCGGCATGTCGATCACCGGCCAGGTGAACGGCGAGCCGACCCGCGCCGGCATTCCGATCGGCGATCTCGGCGGCGGGATGTTCGCCGCGATCGGCGTGCTCGCGGCGATTGCGGGGCGCAACCAGACCGGGCGCGGGCAGCACGTCGACATCTCAATGCTCGACGGGCAAATCAGCCTGCTCAATTACATGGCGACCATGTTTCTGTTAACTGGCGAAAACCCGAAACCGCTGGGCAACGGTCACTTCGTGCATGTGCCCTATGACACGTTCCCAACCAAGGACCGCTGGATCATCATTGCCGTGATCACCGACAACGGCTGGCGCGGCGTAGTCGAGGCGCTGGGCGCCGACGATTTGCGCGATCCGGCATTCCTTACTCAGCCGGGACGCTGGGCCAACCGCGACTTCATCAATCGCCGCGTCCGAGAGATTCTCTCCGAGCAAACCGCGGATGACTGGCTGGAGACGCTCGCCCGTCATCAGGTCCCGTGCGCGCCGGTCAATGATTTCGAACACGCGCTCAACGATCCGCAGGTGCGGGCACGCAACATGGTTGTGGATGTGGAGCTGCGCCAAGGCGGCACGGTTTCCCTGCCGGGAAATCCCATCAAGCTGTCCGATTTCGGACCCGACAGTTATTCTCCGCCGCCCGAGCTCGGATACGACACCGATGCGGTGTTGCGCGAATTACTGGGCAAGAGCGCGAAAGAGATTGCGCAACTGCGCGCAAGCGGCGTCGTCGGATGAGGAAACCGAAAGTGTCCGACGGCGTCACCATCAACGAGGTTGGCCTGCGCGACGGGCTGCAAAATCAGCCCCGCCTCGTTGACACGCCGCGTAAGCTTAAGCTCCTCGATGCGCTGCTCGCCGCCGGCATCCGTCATGTCGAGGCAACGAGCTTCGTTAGCCCGAAGCTGGTGCCGCAAATGGCCGATGCGGCCGAACTCATGGCGCGACTGCCGGAGCGCGACCGGATCGACTATTCGGTCCTGGTGCCGAACGTGAAGGGTTATGATCGCGCCAAGGCGGCTAGCGCGCACTCGGTCGCCGTGACGTTGTCCTGCACCGAGACGATGAACCAACGCAATATCAATATGAGCCTAGCGCAGGCGGAAGCGGTGTGCGGCGAGATCATGCGGCTGGCCTCCACTGATGGTTTGATCGGACGCGCCTATCTTTCGGTGGCCTTCGTCTGCCCCTTCGAGGGCAAGGTCGATAGCAGCGTGGTGATAAGGCTGGCCGCTTCAATGTTCGATGCCGGCGCCCGCGAGGTGATCGTGGCCGATACGATCGGAGCGGCGGACCCAATCCACGTCGCCGACGTCTTCAGCATTCTGGTGCGCCGTTACGGGCCCGCGCTTCTGTCCGGTCACTTCCACGACACCAAGGGTCTGGCGCTCGCCAATTGCTACGCCGCGTTCAGCGAAGGCGTGCGCAAATTCGACTCGTCGGTGGGCGGCCTTGGTGGTTGTCCCTTCGCCCCGGGAGCCGCCGGGAACGCCGCTACCGAAGACCTGGTCAATATGTTCGAGAGCGCCGGCTGCACGACGGGGATCGACCTGGAGAAATTATCGGCCGCGGTCGCGGTTGCGGAGGAGTGCGTCGGCCAAACGCTCGGCGGGCGTTGGCTCAATTGGCGGCGCACGCAGGACAAGAAGCGGGCGGCCAACACCATCGCCCAGTGACGAACAAAGACGACGGATTGGCGTCGTCAGATCAACTCGTTCGATTGCCCCTTACACGGCGCGCTGTGCGCGGTCTTTCTCGTTCTGCGCCTTAATGGCTTCGCGCGCGGCCTGCCATTGCGCGTCGGTCCAGTCTCGCAATTCGTAGAAACTGGCGCCGGTTGCGTGGCTTTGTCCGCCATCGAGCGTGATGGTCTGTCCGGTCAGCCAGTCACAGCCGTCGGCGATCAGGAACGTCGCGAGGTTTTGCAGCTCCTCCATGCGTCCGACGCGTTTCATCGGATTGACACGAGCGGCCCGAGCGCCCGGCGTCTCACCCGGACTGAGCCGTTTACTCGCACCCTCCGTCGGGATGACGCCCGGCGCGATGGCATTGAGCCTGATCCCGTGCCCGGCCCATTCGGTGGCGAGCGACATGGTCATTGTATGGATGGCAGACTTGCTCATGGCCGAAGGCACCACGTAGGGACTGCCATTGTGAATCCAAGTCACTACAATCGAGACGACGTTGCCGCGATGTCCGCCGGCGATCCAGCGGCGCCCCACCGCGTGGGTGACGTAGAATGTCCCGTCCATCACGATGTTGGCGATGGCGTCGAATCCGCGCGAGCTCAGATCCTCGGTTCGGGAGATGAAATTTCCCGCCGCGTTATTGATCAGGTCCGTGAGCGGTCCGGAGGCGAAGATGTCGGCCACCATCGTGTCGACCGCCGCTGCGTCACGGATGTCGACCCCGTAGACATTCACCTTGCCGCCATGCTTGCCGGTGAGTTCGGCGGCCGTCGCCTCGCACACCGATTTTCTTCGGCCGCAAATGAAGACCTCGGCGCCGAGCATCAGGAATTTCTCCGCCATCCCCTTGCCCAGTCCAGTGCCGCCGCCGGTCACCAGGATGCGTCTGCCGCGCAATAACCCCTCGGTGAACATCGTTTTCCCCTTTTTTTGAATCATTCGTGAAACGCGGTATCGCTGCCTACGATATCGGCAAGCATGGTCAGCGTGCGAAGCGATGCGCGATGGGCCTCCTGGTCGCCGGACGCGCAACAATCGGCAAATAGCCGGACGAAATATCCCATGTCGGCAGCGTCGCGTACGGTATGTTCGACCGAAAACTGTGTGGCCAAGCCCATGACGTTCACGCGACCGACCGCGCGTTGACCCAGCAGCGCTTCCAGGTCGGTGCGCCGGAACGCGCTGTTGGCGCAGCCGGTGACGAAGATCTCACCGTCGCCGGGCTCGAACCCCGCAT
Organism: uncultured Alphaproteobacteria bacterium; assembly: GCA_963733575.1. GTDB lineage: Bacteria > Pseudomonadota > Alphaproteobacteria > Rhizobiales > Xanthobacteraceae > BOG-931. Next base: position 822,897 of record CAVTDJ010000002.1, read on the forward strand.
AGGGTGCCGCTCCCCAAGAGCTGCGCTTTAGAGCACCGAGCGCCTCGGTCTTCTGGAAAAGGCGGCAGTTGCGCGGCAGATCCGAATAATCCTCGGCGAAAACGATGTGCATATGCGCGATGGTCCAACCTGCCCGCCGCGCTGCCGCTAACGTCCGCCGGCTTGCTTCCAGAAAATCGTGCGCAGTGTCGGTGTTGCGGCTTAAAGAAAACGGAATTTTCCCTTGCGGATGACAGATATCGTTTTGAAAATGAAGGGCGATAAGCGCATCGCTCATAGACGCTTTCCTCTTCGATCGATCTTGACGTTGTAGACGTGGAATGTCCAATTGCGAAGCCGCCGGGACGACGGCGAGATTGAATCGGAAAAGAGTGCCCGCAATGAGCGAAGCTTCGACGAACGCCGCGCCGCCGGCTCCAGTCGTGGACCCGACTGCGATCGTGGAAATCGCGGCGGACGTCTTTGTCATTTCAGATCGTCGCATTCCGCTCGTGCCCAACATCGGGATCATTCTTGGCTCGGACGCAGCCGTGGTCGTTGACACCGGCATGGGACCGACTAATGGCCGGAAGGTGCTAGAGGTAGCGAAGCGCCTCGCGGGCGAACGGTCGCTGGTGCTGACGCTGACGCATTTTCATCCGGAGCACGGCTTCGGCGCCCAGGCTTTCAAGGGCGTGGCAAGAATTCACTACAACCGGTCGCAACGGGATGAACTACAGGCCAAGGGGCAAGGTTATCTGGGCATGTTCCAGACGTTCGGGCCGCATGTTGCGGCGGCCTTGGAAGAGACGCAGCTGGTTTTGCCTGACGACGTTTATGAAGATGCCTCGACAACGATCGATCTTGGCGGCCGCAAGGTCGAGCTGCGGACCTGGGGTCTCGCGCATACGGCCGGCGATCAGGTCGTCTGGTTGCCCGAGGAGCGCATCCTATTCACCGGCGATCTCGCCGAGGAGCGCATCTTTCCAATCTTTCCCTGGTTTCCGCCAAATGACGCCGATATCGATGGAGCGCGCTGGGCCGCCATCCTTTCCGAACTCATAGCCTGGGAGCCCGCCATCGTGGTTCCGGGCCACGGCGACATAGGCGGCGTCGAAATTCTCGCCGCCGTGCGTGACTACATGGTCGATCTCGGCGGACGCGTCGCAGCGGAGCGAACGTCCGGAAAACATGCCGATGCAATCGTTGCCGAACTGGCGCCAACAGTTCGCGCCGAGCATCCCGACTGGTCCGCGCCGGAATGGATCGATTTCGCCATCCGCTATTTCGCCTCGCTCAGCTAGAGGATGAAATCGTCTAACGGTCGCGCCTTCCTAGGGCCGGCGGAATGGCCATCTGATCTCGCGTCCGCCGGCAATTCCGTCGGGACGAAAGAGAATGATGAGCAGCATGATCAGCGCAAGGATGACGTCGCCTAAGCCAGGTGGTGCGGCGATGACCGTCTTTCCAATCTGAAACCCGACTTCGATCTCGCGCAGCAATTCGGTCAGCGCGGCAATGACGACGGCGCCGGCGACGGCACCGGTGAGACTCCCCCTCCCCCCGATGATGAGCATGGCCACGATCAAGAACGTAAGGTCGAGATAGAAATTCTCGACACGTACGATCCCCAGAAAATGGGCAAGCAGGACGCCGGCTATACCCGAGAGAAAAGCCGAAATGACGAAAGCGATCAGGCGATGCAGCACCACATTGATGCCCGACGCCTGCGCCGCAGCCTCGTCCTCGCGCGAGGCTCGCAACAAGAGCGCCGAGCGCGTCTCCTGATAGATGAAGGCGATTGCAATGGCCGCAACGGCCCAGGCCAGGGCTGTCCACAGCCCGACATAGGCCGGCAGCCCCATCAGCGAGTTTTGCCCGCCGGTCACCGCCGTCCAATTGCCGAAGACGACATAGGCGACGACAAGGACGGCGAAGGTCGCGATGCTCGCCGAGACACCCGAAAGCCGCATCAGCGGCCAACCGACAACGAGCGCGACCAAAGCTGCTGCGGCGCCCCCGGCGAGCGCGCCCGCGAATGTGGGCCACTCAGCCCCCGCAATGACGGCTGGCAAATCGGGCAGGAACACGGACTTTGCCGCGGCCTTCATGGTCAAGAGCGCCGAAACGTAGGCTCCGACCGCCATGAATGCGACATTGCCGAAGGACAGCACGCCCGAATTACCGACAAAAACATAAAGCCCCACCACGGCGATCAGGTTGATCAATCCCTGGGTCGCGCGCCGTTGCAAAACGGCCGGTGCAAACGACATCACGACCGCGAGCACAGCGACGGCCGCAACCAACGCGACGAGCGGCCAGAGTCGCTCGAGCGTTCGCGTTGCCGGAACGTTTCCGCCGGCACTCGCCGACATCAAATCCGCTCCTTCAAGCCACGCGCCGGGATCAAGCCCTGCGGACGGAAGAGCAGCACGAGTGCTACGGCGATGAATACGAACGCTTCGCGAAAGGCGCGCAGATCGGGAGGTAGTAGCGCCTGCAGAAGGATCGAGGCGGCGCCGACGAGAAAGCCGCCCAGCGCCGCTCCGGGCAGACTTCCAAGGCCGCCGATCACCGTGCCAACGAAGGCGATGATCACCAATTGCAGTCCCATGCGCGGCTGAACCGTCCCGGTCTGAATGACGATCAAACAGGAGACCGCAGCGGCGAGAATGCCGCTGATGGCAAAGGCCGTGGCAATGACGCTATTCGCCCGAACGCCGAGGACTCGCGCCATGCGGAAATCCTCCGCCGCCGCGCGCATATGAAGTCCAAGGCGTGTCGCTTTCAGGAACCAGGTCAGGCCGACCAAAAGGGTGACGCTGATGAGGATCGTCACGACCTGAAGGATTTGCAGACGGACGCCGAGGAATTCGGTCTGTCGATTAAGCCCGGGGAGGAAATCGAGACCCTTAAGGCGCGATCCGACCAACAGGATGAGAACTTTTTGCAGAAAAAAGCTCACCGCGAACGACGAAATCAGCAACGTCGTAGGATCGGCATTGCGCAACGGGCGAAAGGCCGCGCGCTCGGTCAACAATGCCAGAACGACCGCTGCCAGGATCGCGCCGAACAGCATGACGGGGACAGGCATGCCGAAAAGCGCCAGCAACGTGTAAGCGGAAATCGTGATGAGCTCGCCATGAGCAAAATTGATCAAGCGCATCACCCCGAAGATGAGGCCGATGCCCAGCGCAGTCAGTGCGTAAAGGCTTCCCACGCTCAAGGCATCGACAAGCGTCTGGACAAATTGCTCCATCACAGAGGCGTGGCCGCTTCCTGCATGTGGATCCCGAAATAGGCGGCATCGAAGCGCGGGTCGTTTTTGATCTGGGCCGCGCTGCCGCTTAGACCGAACTCTCCGCTGCTCATCACGTACACGCGGTCGGAAAGACCGAACACGCGCTCGGCGTTCTGCTCGACAAGCAGGATGCTGACGCCTTGATCGCGGATCGACCTCAACACCGCATAGACCTGATCGACCACCATTGGAGCGAGGCCGAGCGACGGCTCATCAAGCATGATAAGCCGCGGCCGCGACAGCATTGCGCGCACGATGGCTAGCTGCTGCTGCTCGCCGCCGGAGAGTTGTCCGGCCGGTTGGCGGCGGCGCTGCGCCAGGATGGGAAAGGTCGCAAAGTATCGCTCGATGTCCGCCTGAACGGCGGCGCCATCACGCCGGATCGTCGCGCCGAGCAACAGGTTTTCGATCACCGTGAGGCTCGCAAAAATGTGCCGCCCCTCCGGAACAAGCGCTATACCTTGCGCGACTACATCCTCGAGCGCGACACCGCCAAGCGGCCGACCTGCAAACGCGATGGCACCTTCGGCGGGAGTGACGATCCCGGCTATGGCCGAGACGAGCGATGTCTTGCCGGCGCCGTTCGGTCCGACAATGCTCACGATCTCCCGCTCTGCGACCTGAAGATCGACACCCCGGACCGCGGAGACTGCGCCATAGCGCACGACGACACCTGAGACGGTGAGCAGCGGCGCCGGCGAATTCATTGGAGCGTGCTGCCGCCGAGATACGCGCGGCGAACACCCGCGTTGGCGCGGATTTCTGCCGGGGTACCCACGGCGATGGTTTTGCCGCTGTCGAGGACGTGAATCCGCTCACAGAGATTCATCACCAGCGCCATGTTGTGCTCGATCACCAACACCCCGCAATCGTATTTGGCTCTGATGTCGATGATGAGTTTGCGAAGTTCGTCCGCTTCGGCCGCGGCAAGCCCGGCCGCCGGTTCGTCGAGAAGAAGAAAGTGCGGGTTGATTGAGAGCGCCCGCGCGAGGCCAACCCGGCGTTCTTCGCCATAGCTGAGACCGGTGGCGGTGCGGTGAGCTTTGTCGGCAAGCTTCAGTTCGCCGAGGGTTTCCAAAGCGCGCCGTCGCGCCGCGGCGCGCCCGAGCCCTTGCGCCACGTAGCCGGTCTCGACGTTCTCGCTCACGGTCAGGCCGCGAAACAGGCGAACGGCCTGAAATGTCCGCACGATTCCGGCGCGCGGAAAGCCGTGGCGCGCCAAACCGGTGCAATCGCGTTCGCCGATCGCGATCGTGCCGGCGAGCGGCCGCTGGAATCCGGAGAGGACATTGACGAGGGTCGTCTTGCCGGCGCCGTTCGGCCCGATGAGCCCGAGAATTTCGCCGCGATTGAGCCGAATGCTGACCTTGTCAACCGCTACGAGCCCGCCAAACCGGACACTCACCTCCTGCGCGGCAAGGTGCATTGGCTGACGTCCGGCCGATGACCCGCCGTCTATTGGAAGGCCGGGAACGACTCCACCGTGAAGCGTCCAACAGATTTGAACTTGCCGTCGGTGACGCTCAAGATCGCCATCGGCCTGGTCGTCTGGATATGCAGCTTGCCGGTGTATGTCGTTGGCCCGATGACGAGCGGGTTCTTGTCGAAGGTGTCGAGAACGGCCGCGACCTTGGACCCGTCGAGCGACCCGGCTTTGTTGGCGGCAAGCGCCCAGGCCTGCACCGCGGAATAGCCGCGAAGCCCGTACGACACATCGGCCTTGCGGCCGAATTTGGCTTCGAAGCGTTTGAAGAAGCCATTCACTTCGGGATCCGGATCGTCGCCATATTTCGAGCCGTAGCTGATAACGTAGAAATTGCTCAGGTCCGGAACCGAACCGATCCAGTAGTCGCCGTCGAGCGACTCGCCGGTGACGATCGGCGCGGCAATGCCGGCAGCGCGCAGCTGGCGGATGGCGCTGGGCCCGCCGGGCGCGTAGGAGCAAAAGAAGATCAGATCGGGTTTTTTGCTCAGGCTGGTGATGCGGGTGACCTGCGCGGCGATCGACGGATCGTTATTGAGAAACGTGTCCTGGCCGAGCAAGCCGTCTTTGCCGGCAAGTTCAGTCCACCGTGTCGCAAAGCTACCGCAGAGCGATTTGGTGTAGGCGATGGTGTTGTCCAAAAGGACGTAAGCGGTTTTCCAGCCCTTCTGCTTGAACGCCCATTCGGCGAGAAGGCCACCCTGCGCCTGGCTTGCATTCGAGGTCGAGTACGCGAGCGGACCCACGCCCTGGACGCCGAATTTCGGATCCGAGGCGCCGGAGAACGCGACCACGTCTTTCTGTAGCGCGACGTAGGCCCCCGGCGCACCGAAATCGAAATCACTCGGGAAAAGGATCGCCTTTGCACCTTTGCCGATGACCTCGACGGCGCCATCGGCGCCGAGCGGCGGCTCGGATTTGTTGTCGAACTCGACAACTTCGATCGGCTGACCAAGAACGCCGCCAGCGGCGCTGATCTCCGCGGCCGCGAGTTTCGCTCCCGCGATCGTATCGGCGTCGATCGGCGCGAACCAGCCGCTAAATGACATGACCAAGCCGAAAACGGGCTTGTCGGCGCCCCACGCCGTCGTCGTGACGGTCAGTGCGGCAATGGTGGAAGCCGCCAGCGCAGCCAGCCCGAGTTTTTTGATCATGGCGCCAACCTCCGTGCGAGCGAAGACGAGGCGATGCTATGCAGAAGCGGAAAATCCTTCAAGCTTAAAGTTTTTGCGGGTGGAGCGTGCACGATCTGCAGTAGTGCTTGTGCGAACTTCAGTTTGCGCGTTCTCACGCAAAAGCCCTCGACACCCGGTTAAATATCGGCACAATCGCGGTTGCACGGCGCAAGCCTGGGTTTTTCCCGGAACATAATAGCGCCGGCCGCTTCACAAGGGAGGAATAGGCAATGACACGAAGATATTCGTGGGCAGGAATCGCAGTCTCACTCACAGCGTTCGCCGTCTGGGGCCTCCAGGGTTCTGCGTTTGCGCAGGAGGAAGGCGGGACCAAGACTGCGCATGAGCTGCGCGCCGACTACGACAAGGATCTCAAAGGCAAGACCATCGCCTTTCTGCCGATCGCCACCGGCGTGCCGCTGATGGACGAATGGGGCCGGGTTATCAAAACCGAGGCCGAATGGCGCGGCATGAAATTCATCGTGCGCGATCCCGCCAACAACCCAACCGCCATGCAGCAGGCACTGACCGCGCTCGTCGACGAGAAGCCCGACGTGATCGTCGTCCAAAATCCGAGCGTGACGCTGCTCATGAAAGAACTGAAGCGGGCCGAAGCGCAAGGTATCCATGTCGTTCAGATGAACATGTCGTCCAACTACAAGTCGGACGCTTTCGTCGGCGCCGATTGGTATGAGGTCGGGCGCATGCTCGCCGAGGATGTCGTGAAAGTGTGCGGGACGGGAAGCGGAACGTCGGGCGAAGTGCAGATCGTCCAGGGCGAACTCACCGCGGCCGCCAGCGTCGATCAGATCGCCGGAATCGTGGACGTTCTGAACAAGGACAAGGCGATCAAGATCGTCTCCAACCAGGCGGCCCTTTGGGATGCCAACAACGCGCTGAACATCACCGCCACCGTCATTCAGCAGCATCCCAATCTATGCGCCAGCATCGGCTTCTGGGGCATTATGGAATCGGGTGCGGCTCAGGCCATCCGCAATGCCGGCAAGATCGACAAAGTGAAAGTCTATGCCTCGGGCGAAGGCTCTCAACTCGATTGCGATCAGGTCGCACAAGGGAACTTCTACAAGTTCCTGAGCTACACGGCGACCGAACAGGGCCACGATGCTTTCGTTGCGGCCGAAACGCTCTTGGAAGGCGGCAACAAGCCCGGCACCAAGCATCAAGAGTATTACACGCGGCCGGTGTGGCTCGATAAGAGCAATGCTAGCGGTGCCAACTGCTATGCGGTGCCGAAGCCGCCAACGTCAACGGCTTCGAACTAGCCAGCGAAGGCGATCATTGCCGACTGAAATCACCGCTCCCGCCGCCACGGCGGGAGCGGATGTCGCGGCGGAGTAGTGCCGATGTCGACAACCGTCTTGCAGGCGCCGGATCATCGGGCGCAACGGCTGCCATATTCCTGGTCGCCGCGGCTATTCTTATCCGAGCTACTTCTCAAGCAGTGGTTCGAGCCGGTCATTCCCTTCACCGTGATGATCGCGCTGGTGGTCTATTTCTCGCTCACGATCAAGGATTACGGCACGGTCGCCAACGCGCTGTCGCTGATGCGGCTGTTCGCCGAATTCGGCTTCGTCGCGCTCGCCATGGCCTTTAGCCTGATCTCGGGGGGCATTGACCTGAGTGTCGGTGCGATCTTCGCCGTCAGTAATTTCACCGCCCTCTTCTGCTTGTTCGTGCTCGGCTTCCCCGCTTGGCTCACGGTTCTCGCCACACTGCTGACCGGCGCCATCATCGGCGCCGGCAATGGCATTCTGATCGGTTACCTCAAGGCGCGGCCGTTCCTCACCACTTTAGTGACCCTGATCATCCTGCGCGCAGGCGTCAATTTGCTCAACGAGCGCTTCGCTACCGTCTTCGCCACAAACTCGGTCGACAACGATGCCTGGGACTTTCTCGGCGATGGCAGCATTCTCGGCGTTCCGGTCAACGCGGCGACCTTGATCGTTGTCCTGCTTGTCGGTCACATTTTTCTCAGCCGCTCCCGCTACGGGTGGCATCTGACCGCCATCGGCGCCAGCCGCAAGGCGGCGCGCCACGCCGGCATACGCGTCAATCGCATGTTGTTGGCTACCTACATATTGTCCGGCGTGCTCTGCGCTGCCGGTGGCGTCTTCTACGCGGCGCGCCAGGGCAGCACGGATTCAACTACCGGGGTGGGTTGGGAATTTCAGGCACTGACGGCGGTGATTATCGGCGGCGCTTCGGTCCTCGGAGGCCGCGGCACGGTATGGCGGGCACTTCTCGGCGCGATCATCATCTTCATGATGACCAATGGGCTCGTGCGTATCGGTATCCCCGGCTACATCACCTCCGCCGTCATCGGCGTCATTCTCCTCCTCGCAGTCGGCATCGACGTTAAATGGGCAAAGAACCGCGGCAAGGTGATCCAGAAGATCTATGTCAACCCCGCGCGGATCCCGCTGTCGCACGCGCCACCGATTGCGGCTAACAGCGGGTCACCTTTTGCGCAAAATGACCGTCTTGTTGGCGCAGAAGCGATCGGAGTCGATCAAGTCGAGGGCCCCGAGGATGTGATCCTCGATCGCGCCGACCGGCTCTACGGCAGCACCCGCGACGGCAACATCATCCGCTTTTCCGGCGAGCATTTCGAAAAACGCGAAGTGTTTGCCCACATCGGCGGCCGCCCGTACGGCATGCAGTTCGACAAGGACGAGAACCTCATCGTCTGCGTCGGCGGCATGGGCGTCTACGGCGTGAAGCCGAGCGGCGAGGTGTTCAAGGTCACCGACGAGACCAATCGCACCTGGAGTAAGCTCAATGACGATTCCCGAGTGCGCATGGCGGACGATCTCGACATCGCACCCGATGGTAAAATCTATTTCAGCGACTGCACCACCCGCTACGAGACAACGACCAGCTTTGTCGACATCCAAGAGGGCCGGCCCAACGGACGCGTCCTTTGCTACGATCCGGCCACCGGGAAGACGCGACCGATCATCAAAAGCTTCTACTTTCCCAATGGGATGTGCGTCACCCACGATGGCCGCTCAGTGCTCATCGCCTCGACCTCGGCGTGCCGCATTTTTCGCTACTGGCTCGCCGGACCGAATAGCGGCAAGACCGAGATCCTGATCGACGAGCTGCCCGGCCTTCCTGACAACATCAACCGCGCCTCCGACGGCAATTATTGGGTGGCGCTTGTCGGCATCCGCACTCCGACCTTCGACCTGGCAGCGCGCAACCCGGCATTTCGCCGCCGCATGGTCAAGCAGGTGCCAACAGACGAGTGGCTGAGCGCCGGACTTAATCACGGCTGCGTGCTGAAATTCAACGAAGCCGGCGAGGTGCTTGAATCCTATTGGGATCCGACCGGCATTTCGCATTCGACAGTAACGTCGATGCGCGAGCACAAGGGTTATCTCTATTTGGGCGGGCTCGAGAACAACCGGATCGGACGCATCCGGCTGCAAGGCGCCGATCCGACCTGGACCGGCTACGCGGCGTATTGGGGCGACAAGCGGCGGGTGTAATTCAATGAGTTTTCTTTCATACCTGCGGCGTGACCTCGAGCAGATCCTGTTTAGCGATCGCGACCCGCACGCCATTCCGTCGATGGACGGCGCGTTCAGCCCAAACGACCGCCTCGATCAGGCGATGCCGATCGGCGATCCCCTCCTCGGCGCCGACGCGGTGGCTGAGGCTCCGGACGGTGCGATCTGCGTTTCCGCCGGCAATAAGGTTTGGAGGCTCAGCGGCGCGGGTTTTGAGAACCGCGCCATATTCACGGAGTTCGACGACGACGTCGGGGCGGTTGCCTTTCATCCGGACGGCCGGCTGCTTGCTTGCACCGCGCGCGGTCTCGCTGCGGTCGAGCCGTCGGGTCGGACCAGCTATCTCGCCGACGCGGAGGGTGGGCCGCTGCGCTGCCTGACCGCGGTCGCCGTCGCACCCGACGCCACCATTTTCCTCAGCGACGGCAGTACGCGCCATCGCGCGGATGAATGGTGCGTCGACTTGATGGAGCGCAACACACTTGGGCGGATCGTTGCCTGCGGGCCGGCGCTCGACAACGCCCGCGTGTTGCTGCGCGGGCTGAATTATCCGGGCGGCCTCGCCGTTGCAGCCGACGGACACCTTTGGTTCACCGAAAGCTTCGGGCATCGGCTGAGCCACGCTCTCATCGAAGCGCCCGGTGCCATCGCAGCGCCGCAGATCGTGATCCGCAATATGCCCGGCTATCCGTCGCGTCTCGGCCGCGCCGCCGATGGCGGCTTCTGGCTCAGCCTCTTTGGCGTGCGCACGCATTTGATCGAGTTCGTGTTGCGGGAGGACGATTTTCGCGAGGAAATGATGCGCACGATTCCGCCCGCCTACTGGATTGCGCCTGGGCTCGCGAGCACCGGTGACTGCCTTGAACCCATGCAGTCGGGCAGTATCAAGGCACTCGGAATCCAGAAGCCCTGGGCGCCCCCTCGATCGTACGGGCTCGTCGCCCGGCTCGACGCGGACGGCGAAGTCGTGGAGACGCTGCACAGCCGGGTTGGCGGGCGCTATCACGGCATCACCGCGGCCATCGAAACGGCTCAGGGCGTTGTCATTGTATCGAAGGGCAGCGGTTGCGTATTGCTGCATCACGCGGACGCGCACACATGAACAAGATCACCGTTCTGGACCGCCCGGCCGAGATGGCGCAGCCAGAAGGAGTGCGCCGACCGGTGCTGAGCGTCAGCAAGGGCAGCAAGATCTACGGCGGCGTGCACGCCATAGAAGGAGTCGATTTCGATCTGTACGCAGGCGAAGTGCACGCGCTGGTGGGTGAGAACGGCGCCGGCAAATCGACACTCTGCAAGGCGATTGCCGGAGCGATCCGGCTCACCTCGGGCACGTATTGCGTCGACGGCAAGCCGGTTGATTTCCAATCGCCGCGGGATGCGCTCGCCGCCGGCATTTGCATGGTTTACCAGGAAACGAGCCTGGTGCCGACCATGACCGCCGCACAGAACATCGAGCTCGGCAGCGAAAAACTGCTCACGCGTTTCCGCACGCTCAACATCCAGGCGCAGCAGCTTCTGCAATCCCTTAATTTCCACGTCGATCCCGCGACTCCGGTGGCGCTCCTCGGCACCGCCAAACGGCAAATGGTGGAGATCGCCCGCGCTATCTACAACAATGCCCGCATCATCATTTTCGACGAGCCGACCGCCAGCCTTACGCCCGAAGAAATTGTGCATTTCTTCAATCTGGTGCGCGACCTGCGTGCTCGCGGCGTCGCCGTCATCTACATCTCGCACGCGCTCGAGGAATCGCTAAAGATTTCCGACCGCATCACCGTGCTGCGCGACGGCAAACTGGTGATCACGGCCAAGACTTCGGAAATGACGCGCGAGAAGCTGGTGCGTCACATGGTAGGCCGCGACATCACGCAAACCCACTACGCCCGCCATCGTGACGCAAAAGGGCGGCATCACGCGACCGAGAAGGTACTGACCGTCGAGAACGTCACGATGGGCGCGGTGGTCAAGAACATGTCTTTCTCGGTCTATGCCGGTCAGGTTGTCGGCATTGCCGGTCTCATCGGCTCAGGGCGCACGGAGATCGCCAAGATCATCTACGGGGCGTTGAAACGCAATCTCATCAATGGCGGCATGATCTACCTGCGCGGCAAACCGATCCGCTATCGCGTGCCGAAGCAGGCGATCAACGACGGCATTTGCTACATCACCGAGGACCGCAAGCTCAACGGTTACTTTGAAACAATGCGCATCGATGACAACGTCTACGTGAGTAAGCTCGCGACCAGGAAAGGCTGGAGCTTCCTGTTGTCGCGCTTCATGCGCAACAAACTGGCGAGCTATTGGGTCGACCGGCTAAAAATCGCCGCGCTCCAGCGCAAGGCGCGTATCGTCGAACTGTCCGGCGGCAACCAGCAGAAGGTCGTCATTGCAAAGTCGCTGGTGCAGGACCCCTCGATCATAATTTTCGATGAGCCAACCCGGGGCGTCGACGTCAGCACCATTCCGGAGATCCATGCCCAGATCCGCCGCCTGGCGGAGGAAGGCAAGGCCGTTGTGGTGATCTCCTCCTATCTTCCGGAGATCCTCGCTGTTTCAGATCGCATCCTGGTGGCTAGACTCGGCCGCATCGTCGCCGAATTCGACGGAGCGACCGCGACCGAAGACAAAATCATGTACGCCGCCATCCACTGATGAACGCCGACACCAGCGGAAGGAAGAGTAAGGACCACGACATGGCAACCGTAACCACCACAACGCCCGGCAAGACGGCGCCTTGGCGTGGGCTGAGCCGGCTCAGTCAAGAGCAGGTTGTCGCGGCAATCACGTTGCTTCTTCTGATTGTCTTCGCTGTGGCTTTGCCGGGCTTTGCGACGACGCCCAACATTCTCGGCCTCGTCCGCAGCATTTCAATTCTCGGCATCCTCGGCCTTGGTATGGGGGTGATCGTCATCAGTCGCGGTATTGACCTGAGCGAGGTTGCGCTGATGGCAGGCCCCTGGTGTATCGCACTCATCGCCAATCGCCACGGCCTTCCCCCGCTCTGGACAGCGGTCGTTGCCCTCGTCATTGCCATGGCCATCGGAGTCGCCAACGGCGTTATGGTCGCCTTTGTCGAGGCGCCCGCGTTGTTCGTCACGCTCGCCACCACTTTCGTCATCTACGGTGTCGCGTATTGGATCGCTCCGGTTTATGTCGTCTATGCTCCCCAAGACGCGCCGGCGCTGCTGTTCGCCGGCCGCGGCGCGTTGCTCGGTATACCGATGCCGATTTTCGTCTTTGCCGCTGCCGCGCTTGTGATCCATGCTTTCCTGTCGCGGACCTCAATCGGCCGCTTCATCTATGCGCAGGGCGACAACCCGGACGCGGCGCGTCTTTCCGGCATTGCGTTGCGCCCCCTGATCGTGCTCGAGCATGTCCTGGTGGCAGCACTCGCTTGGCTCGCCGGACTTGTCTGGATCGGCCAGACCGGCAGCATGCAGATGACGATCGTGCAGGGCACGCAGATCTTTGACGTGATCCTCGTTGTCGTGCTGGGCGGCGTAAGCCTTGTCGGCGGGCGCGGCGGCGTATTCAGCGTTGTCGTCGGCTGCGCGCTTATCGGCACGCTGCTCAACGCCTTCACCATCATGGACGTCAACAGCGAGGTACAGAACATTATCCGCGGAGTCGTGCTGCTCGCGGCCATCATCTTGGACAATTGGCTGCATCCACGCGATGAAGAAACGGCTCGCCAGGGCGATTGATCCCTTACCTCAGTCCGCCGATCGGGTGAGCGCAGCGGGGTAACATCAAATCCCCAGATAGCGATGCTGGATGTCGGGCGCATCCGCCAATGCCTGCGAAGTTCCAACCCATACGACGCGGCCGCGTTCGATGATGTAGTGACGGTCGGCGATGCGGGTCAGTGCGTCGACGTTCTTGTCGATGACCAGGATCGACTGTCCCGTTCTGCGTAAAAGTTCGAGGCAGCGCCAAATCTCCTCGCGGACCATTGGCGCCAATCCTTCGGTCGCTTCGTCGAGAATGAGAAGGCGCGGATTAGTCATCAGCGCGCGCCCGACCGCCAGCATTTGCTGCTCGCCGCCCGACAGGAGATTTGCCATCGTGCCCGCGCGGGCGGCGAGCCGCGGGAACAGTGTGAAGACCTTCTCGATGGTCCACGGATCGGCGGCGCCGCCGCGGTTGGCGGCGGTAGCGAGAAGATTCTCGCGAGCGGTCAGGTTGGGAAAGATCTGGCGTCCCTCAGGCACCAATCCGAGTCCGAGCTTGGCAATGCGATAGGAAGGCAAACCGCGGATCTCCGTCCCACGGAACCGGATCGAACCCGCCGCCGATGATGTCAGTCCCATGATCGAGCGGACCGTCGTGGTTTTCCCCATGCCGTTGCGGCCCATGAGCGACACCATTTCGCCCGGCGCGATGGCGAACGAAATGCCGAATAGCACGCGGCTTAGGCCGTAGCTCGTTTCAATATCGGCAACCTCGAGGAGCGGCAGTTCAGCCATGACGCGCGCCTTTTGCGCCGTCTTCCTTTTCGCCGAGATACGCTTGGCGGACGGCGGCGTCGGCCCTGACCGCCTCCGGACGGCCGCTGGCAATGATACGGCCATAGACCAGCACGGTGAGGCGATCCGCCAGCGCGAACACCGCCTCCATATCGTGCTCGACCAGAAGGATCGTCATGCTGCCCTTGATCTGACGCAGCATCTGCACCATTTGCGCGGACTCCTCCGGCCCCATACCGGCCATCGGCTCATCGAGCAACAAAAGGCGCGGCTGCGTCGCAAGCGCCATGGCGATTTCAAGCTGCCGGTGCTCGCCGTGACTGAGTTTATCAACGCGCACCTGGGCGCGCTCGGCAAGGCCAACGCGAGCAAGCGCCGCGAGCGCCGGCTTGCGCAATTCGTCCTCGCTGCGGGCGTTGCGCCAGAAGCGAAACGAATGGCCACGGTGCGCCTGCACGGCGAGCGCAACATTGTCGAGCGCGGTGAAGTCGCGAAACAGCGAAGTGATCTGGAACGAGCGCGCAAGCCCGAGCATGCTGCGGCGATAGACCGCGAGCCCAGTGATATCCTCGCCGTCGAAACGGATGCTTCCGTCTTCCGGGGCGATTTCGCCACTGAGCAAGCCTATAAGCGTCGTCTTGCCGGCGCCGTTCGGGCCGATCACGGCATGGACTTCATGCGGGGCAATGTCGAGCGTAATCGCATCGGCCGCTACCACGCCGCCGAAGCGTCGAGTCAAGCCTTCAATTTGCAAGAGCGGCTTAGCCACGGCGTCGGCCTTCGAGCAAACCTTCGATGCCGCCGTGCACATAAATCGCGACCAGAAGCAGAACCGGTCCGAGGATCAGATTGGGATATTCGGTAAGACGAGACAGCCCCTCTTCCAGCAGCAGAAAGGTTACCGCGCCGATGACCGGCCCAAATAGCGAGCCCAGCCCGCCCAGCACCACCATGACGATGAGGTCGCCCGAACGGGTCCAATGCATCAGCGCCGGGCTGATGAAATTGGTGTAATTGGCAAGAAGCGCCCCGGCGAGGCCGCACAGCGCGCCGGCGATGACAAAACACACAAGCTTGTAGCGAAAAGTCGGGAAGCCGATGGCGCGCATGCGCCGCTCGTTGGAACGGGTCCCCTGGATCACCAGGCCGAAGCTGGATTTGACCAGGCGCGAAACCAGATAAATGCTGCCAAGCAGCAGCGCGAAACACAGATAGTAAAACACTATCTTGTTGTTGAGATCGATGAAGCCGCCGAACGCACTGCGCTTATAAATCGTAAGGCCGTCGTCGCCGCCGTAGCGGTCGAGGCCGATGGCCACGTAATAGATCATCTGCGCAAAGGCGAGTGTGATCATGATGAAATAGACGCCGCGCGTGCGCAGGCTGAGCGCCCCGACGACAAGCGCATAGAGCGCCGACGCGACGATTGCGACCGGCCATTGTACGAGCCCGGAACCGATGCCCTCCTTCGCCAGAATGCCGACGGCGTATCCACCGATGCCGAGATAAGCGGCGTGGCCGAAACTCACCATGCCGCCGTAACCCATGATGAGATTGAGGCTCACGGCGCCGATCGCGAGAATGAGGACGCGGGTGAACAGCGTCAGCACAAATGTATTGCCGGTCAGCATCGTATAGACTGGGAACAGCGCGATAATCGCCAGCAAGACAACGGTGAATGCCGCGCGCGCGGTAAGCGGCGACCCGGACGCGGCATCGAGCGAAGGATCGAGGGAGGCGGTCATCTGCTCGCCGCCGGGAACAACCCTTCCGGCCGAAACACCAAAATCGCCGCCATCAGCATGTAGATCGACATCGACGACAGCGCCGGCCCCAGGGTTTGCGAGGCATTCGCGCTCAGCATGAGACGCAGCATATCGGGCAGGAAGGCGCGCCCGATGGTATCGATGAGGCCGACGATGACCGCGGCCACGAACGCGCCGCGGATCGAGCCGATACCGCCAATGATGATCACCACGAAGGCGAGGATGAGAATGTTCTCGCCCATGCCGATCTGAACCGTGAGAATGGGCGCCTGCATCACCCCGGCAAAGCCCGCGAGCGCGGCGCCGAGGCCGAAGACCAGCGTGTAGAGGAGCTTGATGTTGATGCCGAGCGCTCCCACCATTTCGCGATTGGAGGCGCCGGCGCGAATCAGCATCCCGAGCCGCGTGCGCATCACGAGCGTGTAAAGCAGCGCCGCGACCGCAAGCGTCGCAAGGATGATGACGAGACGATAGACCGGATAATAGACGCCCGGGAGGATCTGCACCGCGGTCAGCATCTGCGGCGGCAGCGACAGCGTCATGCCGGCCGGCCCCCAGATCAGCCGCACCAGCTCATTGAAAAACAGGAGAAGTCCGAACGTGCCGAGCACGTGGTTGAGATGATCGCGTCCGTAAAGGGGCCTTATGGCGACGACTTCGAGCACCATCCCGGCAATCAGCGAAGCGACCAGCGCCAAGATCAGCGCAAGGACGAAACTTCCGGTCAGGATGGCGAAAGTAGCGGCGAAATAGGCGCCGAGCATGTACAGCGAGCCGTGCGCCAGATTGACGAGGTCCATGATGCCGAACACCAGCGTCAACCCGGCCGCCAGCAGAAACAGCAGCATGCCCAACTGCACACCGTTGAGGCATTGCTCGATGAAATACAGCATGGCCTCGACAGCTATTCCGTTGCGCCGTCACCCGGGCGAGGCTCGCGTGCTCGCTTCCGGATGACGGCTTTAGCGCGACCGAATAGACGCAAAAACTACTGCCCTAATTTCATCGGGCAGCGGTCATGGAAACGATCCTGATCGTTCTCGACGATGGTCGCGACCGTCTTGAGCACGTAATCGTCGCCCTGTTTCACCACGTCTTGCAAATAGAAGTTCTGGATCGGGATGTGGTTGTTGCCGAACTTGAAATTGCCGCGCACGGATTTGAAGTCGGCTTTCTCCATTTCCTTGCGCATCTCTTCTTTCTTGGAAAGATCGCCGTTGACCGCCGTGACGGCGCTGTTGAGCAACGACGCCGCGTCATAGCTCTGCGCGCCATAGAACGAGGGCCTCGATTTGTACTTGGCGATATAGTCGGCGACGAATTTCTTGTTGGTTTCGTTGGGAAGATCGTTGACCCATTCCTGCGCGCCGGGGATGCCGACCGCCAGGTCCTTGAGCCGCGGCAGCGACAGCTCGTCGATGGTGAAGGCCGTATAGAGCGGAATTTGTCCCTTGAGGCCCGCTTGCACATATTGGGTGACGAACTGGACGCCGGCGCCGCCGGGATAGAACACGAAAATGGCGTCCGGCTGCGCGGCGCGAGCCTTAGAGAGCTCGGCGGAGAAATCCAGCTGATCGGGCCAGCGGGTCATCTCCTGGCCGATGATCTCACCTTTGAAGGTATTGCGCACGCCTTGCAGCATGTCCTTGCCGGCAGCGTAATTGGGGCCGATCAGAAAGACCTTCTTGATCCCCTTTTGATTCATGTAGAGACCCATCGCCTGCGGCGTCTGGTCGTTGTTCCAAGATGTCGAGAACACGTAAGGCGAGCACAGTTCGCCGGAGAGCTGGGACGCGCCCGCATTGGCCACGACCGTTACGGTCTTGCTGTCGACCAGGGGTTTGAGCGAAGCCAGCGCCACATTGGACCAGATGTAGCCGACGATGAAATCGACCTTGTCGGATTCGATCAGCTTCTGCGTCTTTTGCACGCCGATATCGGGCTTTTGCTGGTCGTCCTCATAGATGACCTCGACCGGCAGGCCGCCGAGCTTGCGGCCGAGATGGTCGAGGCTAAGCTCGAACGAATTGCGCATGTCGTTGCCGATAGCGGCCGTCGGCCCGCTGAACGTGCTGACGAAGCCGATCTTGACCGTTTTCTGCTGGGCCATCGCTGGTCCCATGGCCGGTCCCGCCGCCAGCGCGAGCGCGGTCGCGGCTGCAACTCCTATCCTGATCATCGCGTGCATCCTTCTGATCGCCGCACTTATCAGGTGCGGAGGCGTTTCCCGTGATTATTGAAAGTAGGTACCCCACGAAAGGCTGATATGACCGCGCCCGGGGTCGCTAATCAAGCCGAACGTGCGGTTTGGTAAATCGCCCGGCCGCGGCTGGCCAGGACAAATCGAGCTTCTTAAAGGTGCGACCGGCCTGAATCGCGGTCTGGCCATGCCTGATGCGACGTTGCGCCGCTGATTTTCGCGTTCTAAGCGTCAGACGATGGCGGTGGCACTGCACACAATTCGTGCTTGGCAGCGCCGGCGACCAACGCGAACAGTGAGACCATGGCACAGCATTTCGAATTCGGATTGGACACTTTTGGCGACATTACCATCGGCCCCGACGGCCAACCCGTGTCGCACGCGCAGGTTCTGCGCAACGTCATCGACGAAGGGGTTTTGGCCGATGAGGTGGGTGTCGACGCTTTTGGTGTCGGCGAGCACCACCGGCCCGACTTCGCGGTGTCTGCTCCCGAGGTCGTGCTCGCGGCCATCGCCGGGCGCACCAAACGGATCCGGCTCGGTTCGGCGGTGACGGTGCTCTCCTCCGATGACCCGATCCGCGTCTTCGAGCGATTTTCGACGCTCAACGCCGCCTCGAACGGGCGAGCCGAGGTGACGATCGGGCGCGGCTCGTTCATCGAGTCATTTCCCTTGTTCGGCTTCGACCTCTCCCAGTACGAAGTGTTGTTCGAAGACAAGATCGACCTGTTCGTGGCGCTGTTGCGATCGGACACCGTGACGTGGCAGGGCCAAACACGGCCGCCGCTGAAAAATCAGCGCGTCTTTCCCCCGATCGAGGGCGGGCCGCTGCGGACGTGGGTCGGCGTCGGCGGCAGCCCGGAATCCGTCGTCCGCGCCGCCCGCTACGAGCTGCCGCTGGCGCTCGCCATCATCGGCGGCGACCCGGCGCGGTTTAGGCCTTATGTCGACTTGTACCATCGCGCCTTTGCGCAACTCGGCAAGCCCGTGCTGCCGATCGCCGTGCACTCGCCTGGCTATATCGCCGATACCGACGAGCAAGCGCGCGAGGAATACTGGCTGGGCTATAAGGCCATGCACGACAAGATCGGCGCCGAACGCGGCTGGCCGCCGATGGAACGCGCGTCATTCGACCAGGAAGTCGAGCGCGGCGCGCTCCATGTCGGCGCGCCGCAAACGGTCGCCAAAAAAATCGCCAAGACCGCGAAGGCGCTCGGCATCGTGCGTTTCGATCTGAAATACAGCGCCGGTACGTTGCCGCACGACAAGCTCATGCGCTGCATCGAGCTTTACGGCGGTAAGGTCATTCCGCTGGTGCGGGAGATGCTGGTCTGACTCCGTTCTGAACCCGTGAATTCAACTGAAAATGGTGATAAATTCGTGTCCCACTGAGAAGACGGTTGGGACACTCGTGACCGCTGCGGACCACGAATTCGGGAGTCAAGCAACCGAGCTAAAGCTTTCGGTCGTCGAAGCATATCTGCAAGCGTTCACCATGGCACTTCGAGGTAAGTTCTCGGAACTCTGGTACATCGACGCCTTTGCGGGTACGGGTGAGCGAACGGAGCGCGTGCCCGCTCGCCACGGGGGATTTCTGGGCGCGTCGGCGCCCGAGAGCATTGTTAGGCGACGAGGATCGGCAAAGATCGCCGTTGACATCGATCCGCCATTCGACAGGCTAATCTTCGTAGAACAGCGACCCCGCGCAGTCGAAGCTTTGCGCGAGATGCGGGATCAACACCCCGGCCGGAACATCCACGTCATAGCGGGCGACGCCAATGATGAAATTCGCAAAATCATAAGTTACACAAATTGGCAGCGCATCCGGGCGGTCATGTTCCTCGATCCCTACGGAATGAGCGTCAACTGGCAAACACTGCAGGTCATAGCCGAAACCCGGGCCATTGACGTTTGGTATTTGTTTTCATTGTCGGGCTTGTACAGGCAGGCGGCACGTAGCGCCGCCGCGATTGATGACGACAAGCGCGCGCGATTACCCGAGTTCTTGGAACAGACGCGTGGGAGCGGGAACTGTATGCTCCGGGACAGGGCGGCCTGTTCGCTGAACAGGCGCCGTTGCGACGAACGGCAGATGTTGGAGCGCTACAGGATTATGTTCGAGCCAGGCTCAAAACAATCTTTCCGGCCGTCCTGCCGCCGCTACCCCTACCAATTGACAAGAAACCGCAAATGTTCTCGCTCTTCTTTGCGATTTCCAACCCAGATGACCCAGCCATCGGACTGGCGACCCGGATCGCAAATCACATTCTTAAGGCCGGCATGTCGTCCCAGAGGCGCCCTCGGTAACGCCGACCGGTCACCTTTTTGTTTGGGCCACCCCATTGCTTGAAAAAGAACTTTGTGCCGGCTGATTGGCAGAGGCTTTCGATCTCATCTACCCATTCTGGGCGCATCGGCCTTGCGTGCGGTCCACTTTCGCCACCGACAATCGCCCATTTAATTCCGGACAAATCTGCGTTCGCAACTGATCCGATTAGTGGCTCAAAGGAAATGAAACGAACAGCAGCAGGCGCACGACGCAGAATGTTGATGCGACCGAGAACGCGATCATCCTCGACGCTAGTGCCCAACCAGACATTTGGCAGCAACGGTAAGGATTGACTGGTAATAACCTCGACCATGCGATCGGGACGCTTCGTCAGTATTTGATACGTGTGCCTTGATGTCTCCGCCATTACTGCCCAAACACGGACCACGAATTCAGCCGGAACTTCCTCGTGAAAAAGGTCCGACATTGAGTTGACGAAGATGCGTCTCGGTTTCGCCCAGGTACGCGGAACATCGAGCGCGGCTTGGTCGCAGCGTATTTTGCCCGTCCAGACGTGTCGGCGACCACTCTTACGGGTCAGGCCGCGATATTTCTCCAGGCCCATTGCCTCAAGTCGAGCCGCCATACGCATGGCGTAGCAGTTGGTGCAGCCCTGCGAGATCACTGAACATCCGGCGACAGGATTCCAGGTCGCGTCCGTCCACTCGATTGAGCTTTCGGCCATAGCTAGCCTCTCCCGCATCTATAGCCTACCGGCCAATTCCTTTTCGCTAACTTAACATGATGGCGCCGCATGTTGGGGCGAGACAGCCGCGGCAGTACTACGTCCCCACCAGCCCGAATTGCGGGCTCGAAGGCTCGGCGTGGGTGCGCTTGGCGATGCGGCCGGCGAGCCGCGACAGGCGGCCAGCTTCGACGGCGGCACGCATGCTTTTTACCATCAGCACCGGATCGCGCGCTTTCGACACGGCGGTATTGACGAGCACCGCCGCGCAGCCGAGCTCCATGGCGAGCGTGGCGTCGGAGGCGGTGCCGATGCCGGCATCGAGCACCACCGGCACCGGCGAACGCGTGCAGACAAGCTCGATGAGATGCGGATTGGAAATGCCGAGGCCGGAGCCGATCGGCGAGCCCATCGGCATGACGGCGGCGGCGCCGGCGTCGGCGAGCTTGCGGCAGGTCACCGGGTCTTCGGTGCAATAGGGCAACACGATAAAGCCCTTGGCGACCAGCATTTCGGTGGCGCGCAGCAACTCCTCGACGTCGGGATAAAGCAGCTCGCGGTCGCCGATCACTTCGAGCTTGATCCAGTCGGTGCCAAGCGCCTCGCGCGCCAGCTCCGCCGTGAGCACGGCATCCTGCGCGGTCTGGCAGCCGGCCGTGTTGGGGAGAAATTTAACGCGGCCGGCCAGCAAATCGATCAAGCTCTCGTCGTCGCCGGCAAGGCTGATACGGCGGATCGAAGCTGTCACCATCGCCGTCCCGCTCGCGGCGACAGCGTCGAGCATGATTTTGCGATTTGGATAACCGGCCGTGCCAAGAAAAAGGCGCGAGCCAAACTCTTGCCCGGCAATGATCAGCGGATCTGACATGTGATGCTCCTAACCGCCTTGGCGCGCGCGCACGATCTCGACGTTGTCGCCGGGCCGCAATGGTGTTTTCGGCCAGGCGGCGCGCGGAACGACGGCGCCGTTGAGTGCGACCGCGATGCCGCGCTGGCCGGTATCCACGGCTTTCTCCGCCAGCAACGCTTCGAGGGTGTTTGTCGTCAGCGGCTCGCTACTGCCGTTCACCTGGATCAAAGCTTCGGTCATTGCCTGCTCCAAGTTTTACTCGGCTGCCCGCGCCGGCAAAAAGCGCTCCAGGCCGAACGGTTTTATGGCCGGATCGACCACGTCACCAAGTACCAGGCGCGCCATCGCGTCGGCCGTCACCGGCGCCAGCAGGATGCCGTTGCGGTAATGGCCGGTGGCGTAGAAGAGACCTTCCAGCGGCCCGGGTCCAAGGATCGGCGCGTCGTCGCGGCTCCCGGGCCGGTGGCCGACCCAAATCTCGTCGATCGGCAGTTCCTCGATCGCCGGCATGGCGCGCCAGGCGGCTTCGAGCAGCGTCAGCACCCCGCCGGCGGTGATCGTAGCATCAAAGCCCTTCTCTTCGACGGTCGCGCCGACAATGAGCCGGCCATCGTGCCGCGGCACCAGATAAGCGCCCGGCGCCCACAGCACGTGCGCCAGGAGCGGTGCCGCTGCATCCATCCGCAGTGACAGCATCTGGCCTTTGATAGGACGCACCGGCGGCCGCCGGTCGGGTGGCAATCCGCCGATGCCGCGCGACCAGGCGCCAGCGGCGAGCACCACGATATCGGCCGCCGCGATGGTGCCGTCCTCGAACGCGACACCCTTCGCACGTCCGCCTTGTACGACGATCTCCTTGACCGGTCGCTGCTCACAAACTTTCACACCGGCGGACTCGGCGGCGATGCGCAGCGCCTGCACGAGCTTGCGGTTATCGACCTGATGATCCTGCGGCGAGAACAGCGCGCCGGCGATCTTGCCGGCGAGATGCGGCTCGCGCGCCCGCGTGGCCGCTGCCGACAGCCATTCGAGCGGCAGATCGAGCTGCCGCTGAAACTCCAAACGGTGCGCGATTTCCGCCTGATCGTCGGCGGTCAAGGCAAGCACCAAAGTGCCCTCGCGCCGCAACTCGACATCGACACCGCTGGCGCGCTCCAGCTCTTCGGCAAAGCCCGGCCAGCGCGCCTGACTCTCGCGGCCAAGCGCAACGAGCGCCTCTTCGCCGGGCTCAGCTTCGCAACAAGCGGCGAGCATGCCGGCAGCCGCGTGGCTTGCGCCCGCACCGGCTTTGCCGCGGTCGAAGACCGTCACCGCGGCGCGGCCGGCGAGCCGCCACGCAATGCCGAGCCCGACCACGCCCGCACCGATAATGGCGACGCGGGGCCGGCTTCTCACGAGAGTGACGGCGTGAATCGTGTCGTTCAACGCGGCTCCCTTCGCTGGTATGACCCAGACAGGTTCGACGGGTGTGATCTCAGCCGCGCTGTGTTACGCGGCACCCCTGGCCAATGCGCTGATGATGGTGATTTTTCCGCGTCGCCACAAGGGCTAGGCGATCTACGGCTTTGCCGCAGTCTTGGTTGAGGTTGTGGCGGCGGCTTTCGCCAAGGCGTCGAATTTCATCAATTGCTCAAGAAGCGGCTCCATGTCATTGAGCGGCAACATATTTGGGCCGTCGGACGGCGCCTTGTCCGGGTTCTGATGCGTCTCGATGAAGAGGCCGGCAACGCCCACCGCTACGGCTGCCCGCGCCAGCACCGGAACGAATGCGCGTTCGCCGCCGGAGGACGTGCCCCGCCCGCCCGGCTGCTGCACTGAGTGAGTAGCGTCGAAGATCACCGGCGCGCCCATCTTGGCCAACACCGGCAGCGCCCGCATGTCGGAGATAAGCGCGTTGTAACCGAACGAGACACCACGCTCGGTAACGAGAACATTGCGGTTGCCGGCGCGGGTGATCTTCTCCACGACGTTTGCCATGTCCCAGGGCGCGAGGAATTGCCCTTTCTTGACGTTGACCACCCGCCCGGTTTTGGCGGCGGCAATCAGCAGGTCCGTCTGCCGGCAGAGGAACGCCGGTATTTGCAAAACATCGACGGCCTCGGCGACGGCCGCACACTGATCCGGCTCGTGCACGTCGGTAAGCACCGGCACGCCGAGTTTGTCGCGCAACTCCGCGAACACGGCGAGCGCCTTGTCGAGGCCGACGCCGCGCGCGCTCTTGGCGCTGGTGCGGTTCGCCTTGTCAAAGGAGGTTTTGTAGACGAAGCCGATGCCGAGCCGCGTCGTAATTTCCTTGAGCGCGGACGCCATCTCGAACGCGTGCGCGCGACTTTCTAGCAGACACGGCCCGGCGATCAGGGCGAGCGGCAGCGCATTTCCGAAGCGCACCTTGCCGACGGTAACGACAGGATTGGCGGCGGTATCGGCCATTAGAGGTCCTCAGCGGCCGACCTTGCGTTGCCGAGCGCGAGGGGTCAACCAGCGCATGGGCACCCGCACGTGCCGCCGTTCAGTCACTTCACGGAAGAAAATGCCGTCGGCCGCAGGAACGCGCTTTTGATGTTGGCGATGATAAGCCCGTCCTTCTCGCTGTCGTCGCGCGCCTTGTGCCAAGCAGGATCGGCCAGGAAAGCGGTCCACTTCTTTTCGCGTTCGGCGAGCGATTCCCAGGCGAGCAAATAATGCAAATCGTTGTTGCCGTCGCCGACCAACACGGTCCAAAAGCCAGCCTGCTTGATGCCGTGCTTGTCCCATATCTTCAGTGTGTGGTCCTCGAACCGCTTGAGCAGCACAGGCAGCCGGCCGGGTATGCAGGCATAGATGCGCAATTCGTAGATCATGAGGATTCCTCCCAAGATTATCTTTTTGGAGAGTTGGTCTCGTGCGACCATGACGAGCCCAAGGCGATGGGTCAACGCGTGTTCGTCATTCCGGACAGCCGCGGAGCTTGTCATCGGGCCGGCCACTTTACGGGCCGGACCCATTGGCGGCTTCCGGAATGACGAGGGGTGCCGCTACACCAGCCGGCTCTGCTCCACCGCCGCTCCGATGAACGAGGAGAACAGCGGATGCGGCGCGAACGGCCGCGATTTCAGCTCAGGGTGGAATTGCACGCCGATGAACCAGGGATGGTTCGCGTTTTCGACGATTTCCGGCAGCAATCCGTCGGGCGACATACCTGAAAAGCGTATGCCGTGCTGCGCGAGACGGTCCTTGTAGGCGGTGTTGACCTCGTAGCGATGGCGGTGGCGCTCGGAAATCTCGGTCGATTGGTAGATGTCGGCGACGCGGCTGCCACGTTGCAGGATCGCCGGATAGGCGCCGAGCCGCATGGTGCCGCCGAGATCGCCGCTGGCGCCGCGTCTCTGCAGCTCGTTGCCCTTCATCCATTCGGTCATCAGGCCGACGACCGGCTCGCGCGTGGCGCCGAATTCGGTCGAGTTCGCTTCCTCGATGCCGCAGAGATTCCGCGCCGCCTCGATCACCGCCATCTGCATGCCGAAGCAGATGCCGAAATACGGCACCTGGCGCTCGCGCGCGAACTGCGCGGCGCGGATTTTTCCCTCGGCACCGCGCTGACCAAAGCCCCCCGGCACCAGGATTCCGTCGACGTGTTCGAGGAACGGCGCGGGGTCTTCGTTCTCGAATACCTCGCTCTCGATCCAGTCGAGATTGACTTTCACCTTGTTGGCGACGCCGCCGTGCGAGAGCGCCTCGATCAGCGATTTATAGGCGTCCTTCATGCCGGTGTATTTGCCGACGATGGCGATGGTCACATCGCCCTCGGGATTGCGGATGCGCTCGTTGATAAGACGCCAGGTGGTGAGGTCAGGCTCGGGCGGAGATTCGAAGCCGAAGGCGGCGAGAACCTCGCCGTCGAGACCGCCGGCGTGATAAGCCTCGGGCACGGCATAGATGTTGTCGACGTCGAGCGCCTCGATCACCGCGCTTTCCCGCACATTGCAGAACAACGCGAGCTTGCGCCGCTCGCTCTCGGGGATCGGCCGGTCGCTGCGGCAAAGCAGGATATCGGGCTGAATGCCGATGGCGCGCAATTCGCGCACCGAGTGCTGCGTCGGCTTGGTCTTGAGCTCGCCGGCGCTCGGGATGAAGGGCATCAGCGTGAGGTGGATATAGATCGCGTGACCGCGCGGCAGGTCGTTCCCGAGCTGGCGGATGGCCTCGAAGTACGGCAGACCCTCGATGTCGCCGACGGTGCCGCCGATCTCGCACAACACGAAATCGAAGCCCTCATTGCCGTCGCGGATGAAATCCTTGATGGCGTTGGTGACGTGCGGAATGACCTGGATGGTGGCGCCGAGATAGTCGCCGCGCCGCTCCTTGGCGAGAATCTCCTGGTAGATGCGGCCGGTAGTAATGTTGTCGGTGCGGGTGGCCGGCCGGCCGGTAAAGCGCTCGTAGTGACCGAGATCGAGGTCGGTTTCCGCGCCGTCGTCGGTGACGAACACCTCGCCGTGCTGATACGGCGACATCGTACCCGGGTCGACATTGAGGTAGGGATCAAGCTTGCGCAGGCGGACTTTGTAGCCGCGCGCCTGCAACAGCGCGCCGAGCGCCGCGGAAGCAAGACCCTTGCCTAGCGATGAAACCACGCCGCCGGTGATGAAAATGTACCGCGCCATGGGATTTAAGCTCTAGCCGCGATCACCCGATTCGACGAGCGATATTCCGGAATGGCTGTCGCGCACCGGCGCCCTTGAGCGCAAAAAACTATGTAACGCCAAATAGCTCTATCGGAATCCTCAGGCCGCGCGGAAGCTGCCCCCGCCGCTATCTCCAAGAGTGCCGGGGAAGTCGCTAGCAGCATCGGTGAGACGCCTATTGTGATTGCGGTACTTGCGGCCCGCCGCTCGGTGCTGGGCTCGGCGCGGCAGGAGTATTCGCCCCTGGGACCTTGCCGCCTAATTGGTCGAGAACGCCCCGACCGCTTTGGCTCAGCGGCGCAGTCGGCGGTCCGCCGGGCACCTCCTGGGTCGCCGGCGCGCCGCCCGTATTGATGATCGAAGCCGGATGACGGCCGAGGCCCGCGAACCAGGACAAAGCGAGGCTGGTCACGAAAAATCCCACGGCGAGCAATGCCGTTGTGCGGGTCAAGACGTTGGCCGTGCCACGGCCGGTCATGAAGCCGCTCGTTGAGCTAATGAGCCCGCCGCCCTCGGATTTCTGTAGCAGAACCACCCCGATCATGCCGAGCACGAGCATAAGGTGAATAACGATAACAACAGTCAGCATCGATGATGTCCGCTCGCGGCCAGGGGCGGCACAAGGCGCATCTACCCGCCCCACGCTCCCCGATATAGGAAGTCGCGGGCGTCTCTACATGATCCGCTGTGGATTTTCTATGGCGGTTTTGGCCCCGGCTTCGTTACCGGTAAGTGCCGGCTATCGCCAGGAACTGGTCGGCCTTGAGACTAGCGCCGCCGACGAGGGCGCCATCGACATTGTCGACCGCCAGCAGCTCCCTGGCGTTTGCCGGATTGACCGAGCCGCCGTAGAGAATCCGGGCCGCGGCCCCCGCCTCGCCGTACCGCGAGCCCAGCCGCTCGCGGATGAAGCGGTGCATGTCGCCGACATCGCCGGTTGTCGGCGTCAAGCCGGTGCCGATCGCCCAAACCGGCTCGTAGGCGACGATGAAATCGGACGCATCGTCCGGAAGCGACCCGTCGAGCATCGCGCCCACCACGGCGAGCGCGCGCCCGGCCTCGCGCTCGGCACGCGTTTCGCCGACACACACGATTGGGCGGAGGCCGGCGCGTCGCGCGGCGACCGTTTTCGCCCGCACCGCCGCATCGGTTTCCCCATGGTACTGGCGGCGCTCGGAATGACCGACGATGACGGCGGCCGCCCCGGCATCTTTGAGCATTTCCGCGGAAATGTCCCCGGTGTAGGCGCCCGAGGCGAGCGCATGGCAATCCTGGCCGCCGATGAGGATGCCCGATCCGCGCGTCGCCACCGCAAAGCTCGCCACCAGCGTGGCGGGCGGACACACCACGAGCTCCACATTCGCAAGCGTCCGCGCCCCGGCGATGACTTTCTCAAGTTCGCCGATCGAGGCCTTAAGGCCGTTCATTTTCCAATTGCCGGCGACCAGCGGGCGGCGCGCCATCATCTAGGTCTCAGGATTGTGGTCTCACTTAGCCGCAGAGCTTGCGACAAAGGGCCGTTAATCCGCAAGAACGGTTTCGATGAACGTCTCGGGGTCGGCGCAAAACTCGCGCATGAGCCGATAATGATCCGTCTCCTCGACCGTAACCGAATCGAGCCCGTATTTCGACAAACGTAACAGTCGCGCCGCAGGATATGCCATCAGCATAGGTGAATGGGTTGCCATGATGACTTGGCAAATTCCGGACTTTTCCATGCGGCGCAGAAGCTTCAAAAATTCGATCTGACGGGAGGGCGACAAAGCCGATTCTGGCTCGTCGAAGATGAAAATTCCCTGTCGGTCGCAGCGTTCTTCAAAGAACCGCAGAAAACCTTCGCCATGAGAATGGGAAAGAAAATCCGGCGGCGCTCCGCCGGATTCCAAGGCCGCCGTGTCAAGATAGCGTGCGACCGAGAAGAAGCTTTCAGCGCGAAAGAACCATCCGTTCGTGATTTTTGGTAGCCAGGAGGCGCGAAGGGCATTTGCGAGCCGGCCGCCCATAACTTCGAGGGCCCGCGAGTGATCGACCGGCCGATAGCCTTTGCCTCCGCCCGCCTCGTCGTAGCCTGCGAGCGCCGCAATTCCTTCCAACAGCGTCGACTTTCCCGTACCATTTTCGCCGACGATGATCGTGATCGACTGCTCGAAATCTAGTTCAAATCCGTCGCACAAAAACGGCAGGCAGAACGGGTAGGCCGCCGCGTCCGTGACCCGGGATTGGTCGAGCCAAACGCGCTTGAGGTACGGCGCCGGTAATTTGATAAGACGGCCCTTCATGTCGGCATATTAGGTGTCGGACGCGCTAGCGCGAGAATAGATTTCGCCGACAAACAATAGATTTCGGTAACGGCATAGATTTCGGCAACGGCCCGGCTCGCCACTTTAGCTGCGACAAAGAGGCGTCAGCAGACCCATTGCAAGCGGAAAAGGGGCGTTTTAGGAGGGAAACCCGTCGGTTGCGGGCCCGCAGATCGGTCCTTATGATGCGCCGCTCCCGCCGGGCATCCCAATCGGCATCACTTCAGCGCGTTGGACGCAATGCTTCGAGGTATCCGTAAAGCCTCCGCGAATTGGCTCGGCCGCGCCGTCATGGGCGCGGTCATGGGCTTGCTGGCCATAAGCTTCGCCGTCTGGGGCATCAACGACATTTTTCGCGGTTTCGGCCGCTCGACGCTCGCCAAGATCGGCGGCACCGAAATCCCGATCGAACAATTCCGGCAGACCTATAACGATCGCCTGCAGCAGCTTGGCCGCCAAATCGGGCATCCGCTTCCGCCGGAACAAGCAAAAGCTATCGGTCTCGACCGTCAAGTGCTTGGCGAGATGGTCGCCGAGGCCGGTCTCGACCAGCGGGCGAGGCAGATGCGGCTCGGCCTTTCCGACGCTGCAATCGTGCAGCGCATCACCGCCGATCCAACGTTCCGCAGCGCGACCGGCCAGTTCGACCGCGGGCGGTTCGAGCAGTTGTTGCGCAGCATCGGCTATAGCGAGCAGCGGTTCGTCGCCGAACAACGCCGCGTGATGTTGCGCCGGCAGATCATCGACTCGCTTACCGGCGATCTGCCAGTGCCGAAAGCATGGTTCGAAGCCATCAACCAGTTCCAGAACCAAGAGCGCAGCATCGAATACGTCACGCTCGGCCCGGCACAGGCGGGCGACATTCCGCAACCGACGGCGGATGAGCTGAGCAAGTATTTCGAGGCACGGAAAATCCTTTTCCGCGCGCCGGAATACCGCAAGATCGAAGCCATTGCGCTGACGCCGGCGGAAATGGGCAGATGGATGGAAATCTCCGACGCCGACATAAAGGCCGCTTTCGAGGAGCACCGCAGCCGCTACATCAAGCCGGAGCGGCGGCATGTCGAACAGATCGTCTTTCCGACCATGCCGGAAGCCGAGGCCGCCGAAGCGCGGCTGAAGGACGGCACGACTTTCGCCGCGCTTGCCGCCGAGCGCGGTCTCAAGGATCAAGACATCGATCTCGGTACGGTGCCGAAATCGGAGATCATCGATCCGGCCGTGGCCGATGCCGCGTTCGCGCTCAAAGACGGCGAGGTGAGCGCCCCGGTCAAGGGCCGTTTCGGCGCGGTGATTGTCACCGTGCTCAAGATCGAACCGGAAGACGCAAAGTCGCTAACCGAGCTGACGCCGCAGATCCGCAGCGATATCGCGGCCGAGCGCGCCAAGGCCGAAGTGCAGAGACTTCACGACAAGATTGAAGACGAGCGCGCCGGCGGCGCCACGCTGGCTCAGGCGGCGGAGAAGTTGAAGCTGCCCGTCGTGACCTACGATCTCGATCGCTCCGGGCGCGATCCGAGCGGCAAGCCTGCCGGCAATCTTGCGCATGCCAACCAGATAGTCAGCGCCGCGTTTGCCTCCGATGTCGGGGTCGATAACGAACCGGTCGAGGTCGATGGCGGCTACATTTGGTACTCCGTCGACGGCATCACGCCGGCGCGCGATCGCGCCCTCGACGAAGTCAAGAGCCAGGTCGAAGCGCGCTGGCGCGACGATGAGATCGCTTCGCGGCTGAAGGCCAAAGCGACCGACCTCCTTGACAAGCTCAAGAGCGGCACGCCGCTCGACGCCGTCGCCAAGGATGACGGCCTCAAGGTGGAAACGGCCGACAAGCTTACCCACGGCAAGGCAGCGAACGGCATCTCGGCAAAAGTCGTCG
Organism: uncultured Alphaproteobacteria bacterium; assembly: GCA_963733575.1. Lineage (GTDB taxonomy): Bacteria > Pseudomonadota > Alphaproteobacteria > Rhizobiales > Xanthobacteraceae > BOG-931. The sequence goes on from CAVTDJ010000002.1 coordinate 853,510, forward strand.
CTGCGGTCTTTCACACCGCAAAGGACGCCTTCGGCAGCGCCGAGGGCGAGCAGCCGAGCGACTGGGTCGTATTCCGCGTGACTGACGTGACCACGCCCAAACTCGACGCCAGCTCGCCCGACGCCAAACGCATCGAGGATGCGGTCAAGCGCCAGGAGAGCGATGACATTTTCGGGCAATACGTGGGCTGGCTCGAAAACGATCTCGGCACCAGCATCAATCAGGCGGCGCTGGCGCAAGCCTTGGGCAATAGCGCTCCGGATAGCATTCCGGATACCAACTAGACATGCAGATCGAGCCTTCGGCTGCAGCGTTTGCCGAACGCTATACGGCCGGCGAGCCGCAGGTGGTCTGGACGACTTTGGTGGCCGATCTGGAAACGCCGGTTTCCGCCTTTCTCAAGATCACCGGCGCGCGGCCCAATAGTTCATCATCCCGGACTCCCCATTCCATGAGCTTTTTGCTTGAATCAGTCGAAGGTGGCGAAGTGCGCGGCCGCTATTCGATTATCGGTCTCGAGCCGGACGTCATCTTCCGCGCCAACGGCCCGCACGCGGAAATCAACCGCTCGCCGCAGAATAATCCCGAAGCGTTCGCGCCGGCGGGAGCCGCGCCGCTCCAGGCCTTGCGCGCGCTCATCGCCGAAAGCCGTATCGCGCTGCCGGACGCGCTGCCGCCGATGGCGGCCGGCGTATTCGGCTATCTCGGCTACGACATGGTGCGGCTGATTGAGGATTTTCTGTCCGCGCCCGGTCCCGACCCGATCGGCATCCCGGATGCCATCCTGATCCGCCCTACTCTCCTTGTCGCGTTCGATGCCGTGAAGGATACGATCACCGTCGTGACGCCAGTGCGGCCGCAGGCCGGGATTACGGCGAAAGCGGCGCTGGCACGCGCGGTCGATCGCTTGTCGGCGATCGTCGACGCCCTCGACCGGCCGCTCGACAAATCGGCGGCGGTTGAGACCGACGCCGGGCCGCTCGACGTGGCGCCGCGCTCACATACTTCGCCTGAAGAGTTCAAGCGGATCGTATTGCGTGCGAAGGAGTACATCGCGGCCGGCGATATCTTTCAGGTCGTGCTGTCGCAGCGTTTCGAGGTGCCGTTCGCGCTCGCGCCTTTCGCGCTCTATCGCGCTTTGCGGCGCGTCAATCCTTCGCCTTATCTGTTCTTTCTCGATTTCGGCGCGTTTGCAGTCGCGGGTTCAAGCCCGGAAATCCTGGTCAAGACGAGCGGCGGCGTCGTCACCATTCGGCCGGTCGCCGGCACGCGGCGTCGCGGTGCCACTCCCCACGAAGATAAGGCGCTCGAGGAGGAGCTCCTCGCCGACCCCAAGGAGCGCGCCGAGCACTTGATGCTGCTCGATCTCGGCCGCAACGATGTCGGCCGCGTGGCGGAAATCGGCACCGTCGAAGTGACCGATCAGTTCTTCATCGAGCGCTTCAGCCAGGTCATGCACATCGTCTCGAATGTGGAAGGCAAGCTGCGCAAGGACCGCGATGCGCTCGACGCGCTCGCCGCCGGCTTTCCCGCCGGCACGGTTTCCGGCGCGCCCAAGGTGCGTGCGATGCAGATCATCGACGAGCTCGAGAAAGAAAAGCGCGCGTTGTACGCCGGCTGCGTCGGCTATTTCTCCGCCGGCGAGGACATGGACACCTGCATCGTTCTGCGCACCGCGTTGATCAAGGACGGCGTCATGTACGTTCAAGCCGGCGCCGGCATCGTCGCCGATTCCGATCCCGAACTCGAGCAACAGGAATGCATCAACAAGGCGAAGGCGCTGTTCCGCGCCGCCGAGGAGGCCAGGCGCTTCGCCAGCGCCGCGGGCCGCGGGCAGTGAAAGCTTCGCTCTAAAGCGATTCCGAACATGACGCGGAGTTAATCAACCGGACATCGCGAGTTCATGCGCGACGCATCAAGCTGATGCCACGCAATCGCGGACAGGAGGATGCGATGTCGCTCCGTAAAACTCTTCGACATGGCTCGGCCGCGGCGGCGGTGTTTGCCGCTCTTTCAGTTTGCGGCGCGCAGGCAGTTCTGGCTGACGACACTTACTATTTTGCGAGCACGCGAGGGCTGCCGGATGCGGAACTCGACGCCAGCGTCGCGAACGCGACCACACAATGCGATCCCGGCGATCGGCGGGATTACGCGTCGGCAAAATTCAAAAGCTGCATGCTTAGCCGCGGATTCCGAGCCAGCGCCGTCAAGCGGACGCTCGACGCGGCGGACAAGGCCGCGACCGGGACCGTCGTGCATTTCAACGACCTGATGCCCAACGGCGTCCGGCGAAGCGACGCGAATCGCGAGGTTGATGCGCGGCGATGCGATCCGAACGGCGCTGTCGATTACGAATCCGCGCAATTCAAAAGCTGCATGCTCCGATACGGATGGAAATGCGCTTATGCCTATCACGCGCCCGCGTCGCGCGGAACGCAATATGCCTATCGCCCTCGGCGCGGGAAGGAGGAGACTTGGCAAGGAACTGGTGACGATGAGGGGCTTACCTGCAGAAGCATTATGAACGGCCTCGGCTCCGTCTGCTCGAATTTCTGAAGACGCGAATGCGCAAACGCTGCGAAGGCGCTATTCCGCGCGGCCAAGAAACCCAAACGCTTCGCCAGCAGTGCGGGCGCTAGCCTTTTCGATATTCGCTTGGCGTCACGCCGACCTTGCGGTGGAAGGCGGACGCGAAATGGCTTTGGCTGGCAAAAATCGCTGGGCCTGACCGAATGGACCGGCGGCGAGTATCATACCGACAATTTCATCTATCACATGCACGCCTGCCTCACCGGAAATATGGTCGAAGCGGCGAGGACACTATAAGCATCGCACTTGGCGCACGGCAGGAGGAGGCAAGGGTGGCGACGAACAATTTCGACGCGCCGGTTCTCATCGTTGGCGGCGGCCTGGTCGGCCTATCGACGGCGATGTTCCTGGCCCAGCACGGCGTGGCCGCGACTGTGATCGAGCGGCTGCGCGGCGTCTCGGCCTTGCCGCGGGCGGCGCATTTCCATCTTCGCACGCTCGAACTGTTCCGTTCCGCCGGGATCGAAGACGAAGTCCGCGCGCAGTCGGAAAAGGAGTTCATGCCCGAAGGCGCGATCGTCGCGCTGGAGTTGCTGGCGGGAAAGCAAATCGCGGCCTTCATTCCGAGCCTCAATGAGGGAGTCGAGGCATTGAGCCCGTCGCGGCGCCTGTTCATCACCCAGCCCGGACTCGAATCGATTCTGCTCAGGCGCGCCGCAAAAGCCGGCGCCAAGGTTGTCGGCGGCATGGAGCTCATCGGAATCGAGCAAGATGGCGACGGCGTCACCGCAACCGTGAAGGATTCCGAGAATGGCGGCGAGCGCACACTCCGCGCCCGTTATCTCGTCGGGGCAGATGGAGCGCACAGCAGGACGCGCGAGCTATGCGGCATTCCCTTCGACGGCCGCGGCGTCTTTTCCAACAGCATCACGATCTATTTCCATGCCGATGTCGCGCGACTGATGACGGGGCGCAACCTCAGCGTCATGTACATCATTAACCCGACCTTGAGCGGCTTTATGCGGCTGGACCGCGACAATCAGGCGGGCTTCCTCGTCGTCAACACTGTGGGCGACACGTCGAAACCGGAAGCCGCGAACGCCGCGGCCGATACCAGCGAGAAGCGGCTGACCGAGTTGTTGCGCGCCGGCATCGGCCTCGCTGACTTTCCGGTGAAGATCGACGGCGTGGCGCGCTGGCGCTCCGTATCCGATGTCGCGCGACACTATCGGGCCGGCCGCGTCTTCGTCGCCGGCGATGCGGCTCACGTCATGCCGCCCAACGGCGGTTTCGGCGGCAATACCGGCATTCACGACGCACACAATCTCGCCTGGAAAATAGCCCTGGTGCTGAACGGGATCGCCGGACCGGACCTGCTGGCGACCTACGAACAGGAGCGCCGCCCGGCGGGAAAGTTCACCGTGGAGCAGGCTTATACGCGCTATGTCACGCGCTCGGCCACCTATCTCGGCGCCACGGATTTCGAGCCTCAGGTCAACGATTTCAACATCGAGCTCGGCTATCTCTATCGCTCGCCGGCAATCGTGTCGGAGGACGACAATGCGGCGATCCACGCCGATCCGCGCGAGACCTTCGGGCGGCCCGGCTCGCGCGCACCGCATCTGTGGATCGAGAAGGACGGCAAGCGCGTGTCGACACTCGATCTCTTCGGCAACGGCTTTACGCTGTTGGCCGCGTCGGGAGGCAAAGCCTGGAGCGCGGCGGCGCGCGAGGCTGCGAAAGACGTTCGCCTCGCGCTCGATGCCTATACATTTGGCCAAGAGCTTCGCGATCCCGAAAGTCGCTTTGCTTCCGCTTATGGACTCACAGAGACCGGCGCTGTGCTCGTTCGCCCGGATGGTTTCGTTGCCTGGCGTGCGAAATCGGCCGATGGCAATCCGCGCGCCCCGTTGAAAGAGGCGCTGACGCGTCTCCTGTGCAAGAGCTAAGTGCCGAGCAATAATTCCAAGATCAAAATACCCCGATCTTCCCATCGACGAAGTCATCGATGAGCTTCGGAATACGAGACAGGCAGTCGATGGCGATTTCCTCGGCCCGGCGCCTCAGTTGGTCAGGCGGTCGCCCGTCACCGGTTCTGAGCTTCAGATGTACGAGGGCCGGGCTGGTCACCGGGGCGCCTATCCGACTGACCAGCAGGCATTGCGCCGCCGCGACCCCCGAAATTTCCCGCGTCAGCGTCTCGGCAATCACGCGGGCGAGCACGTTGTAAATCTTGCCGACATGCGTCACCGGATTTTTGCCTGCGGCCGCCTCAAGGCTCATCGGCCGGCCAGGGGCGATCACGCCGTTGACCCGATTGCCCCGCCCTACCTGTCCGTCATCTCCGCTTTCTGCCGACGTTCCGGTAACCGTCAGATAGACGACACCGACCGATGGATCATCCGCCGAATTGATCAGGGCTTCGCTGGTTCTTAAGCCGTGTTGCTCAACCAGCGCTTCCACGAGCTCTTTGATTGCGGTCTTTTCCGCGAGATAGTCATCGAGATGTGAAAGATGACGCCCGATCATCGCACAGGCAATTGTCAGATGCACGGCATCGCCGTTTCGCACCGCCATCACCTTGACGTCTTCCCCCCATGCCGGATGTTGGTCGCGGTTTCGCCCGTTGATCCGCTTTTCGACGGCAAGCACCAGCCGCTCGAGCGGGCTCATCGGCGCATAGCCGACACCAATCGACGTGTCGTTGGCGAGGGGAATTGCAAACTCAGGGCGTCGCGAGAAGAGTGCCTGCAGATCATACGAGCCGGGCTGTATCAGATTGTAAATTCGAACGTGACGTTCGGCGTCCAGAGCATGCAGATTGGCGTGCAGCCACTTTCGCGACCCCTCGATCGCTATTTCCGTAATGGGAACGATATCTTTTCCAATTTGAGCTGTTGCCCGCCCGGCAAGGTAGATACTGATCGGAACGACCACCCTGCCGCCGCCGAAGGCCGGCTCTGCCTGTCCACCCGCCAATAAGGCCTTGTCGACATTGTGATGGAGGATCGTGCCGAAACGCTGCCGATATTCGCGGCACAGGTTGCGCGAGAGGGTTTCGGCGAGCGCGTCGCATATCGTGTCGGGGTGACCGAGACCTTTGCGCTCGACGACTTCTATCGAGTCGTCGGCGACCCCCAACGGGGAAATGACGAAAGTTTCCATTACAATTCCCGGGGCCTCTCTGCTCCGCACGGAGTTTTTGCCATGCCGGCGAGCGGCGGCCAAGCAGCCACGGTGCTACGCCATTGGCGGGCAACAAGCCTTGTGCAGGAAAGCCGTTGAATCGTCATGCCGCGCCGAGGCGGGCGCGGAGTTCACCGCTCCTGCGCTTGCTGGGCCCGGTTTGCGGCTTTAAGGTCGCTTCGTCGCAAAAACGGGCGGCAAGAAGCCGACACGAAAGCCCGATACAATTGGGATCATGCTAAGCCGATCTGTCGCCGCTTCGATCGCTTGCAACTTCAGCATCGTCCTGTTGGCGCTGAGCATCGCCTTCGTTCATTCCTCAGCCCACGCTGGATCAGCCGATCTTGTGCTTTGCGACCGGCTCGCCGCTGACCCGGCCGATCCGGACAAGCCGGCAGATGTCAAAGGCGCTCCCGCTATTGCTCAGTCCGATGTCGCGACAGCGATCAAATTTTGCAAGATCGCCGCTGCCGCATCGCGCCGTGCGCTTTACGAGCTCGGCCGCGCCTACGCGGCCAATCAACAATTGCCGGAAGCCATCAGCGCCTACCGTAAGGCGGCTGACAAGGGAAGCACCGCGGCCATGGTCGAACTCGGCACGCTATTCGCAACCGGATCGGGCGTTCCCAAGGACCAAGACCAGGCGCGCAAGCTGTTCGCGCGTGCTGCCGACGCCGGCAACCCCCGCGGCGCCACCAATCTCGCGGCGCTCTCCAACAGCGGCGGGACACCTGCGGACCCCGCCGAGGCGCGCGCCCTGCTTTCGCGGGCGGCGGAGACAAATTCAGCCGAAGCGCAGTATCAGCTTGGATTGATGATGGCGGAGGGTACCGGCGGGCCGAAGGACGATGTTGCCGCGCGGGCGATGTTTGAAAGGGCAGCCACGCAAGGTCATCCCGAAGCACTGGATTGGATGGGCAATTTCGCGGAAACCGGGCGAGGCGGATCGAAGGATGCGAGCGCGGCCAAAGCGTATTATGAGAAAGCCGCAGCGCTCGGCAACGAAGATGCCAAGGCCGCTCTCGAGCGCTTGAAATGTCCCTACGTCATGAGAGACAAGCGCGGAAACATTCTCACCCATCTTTGCTTCTAGCTGGCGCAAGCGTCAGCGAGTCCAGCGCTGAACAGCTGCAACGGCGATTGCCAAAATTGCGTTGGGTGCCGGTCTCTGCTAGGTTTGATTGCAAACTCGAGTGGGAGGATCGTATGAAGCAGTCAGTTATCGCCTTCGCTGCACGCTTTCGGCTTGCACCCATCGAATGGTTGCTCACATCGATTGCAATTCTGGTATTTGCTTTTTCCTTGACCGGCAATCCTACTTTCGCGGCGGGCGACAACAAGATTCAATGCGCTCCACACACCGCTGTCACCAAAAACATGATCGTCGCTTCTCTATCGAACCTGCCTGCTCCCGTGGAGCGCATGTCACCGACTAAAAATTTGATGGAGAAGGATTCAGTTGCGCCGCGCTCTGAATGGATTCGGGTCGCGCCCCTGGTGAACACACAAAACGGTAAGTGTTGCTGCAACAGCGATTGCTCTTCTAAAAGCAAATCCTGCTGCTGATGACGACAACGATCGCAGCGGATCACTCCGCGCCGTTTTCGTCGCCCTCCTCGCTCAACCGCTCCACCGACGCGACCTTCTCGCCTTCGGCGGTCGAGAACACGATGACGCCCTGCGTCGAGCGTCCGGCGATGCGGATGCCGTCGACCGGGCAGCGGATGAGCTGACCGCCGTCGGTGACGAGCATGATCTGATCGCTCTCCTCGACCGGGAATGACGCCACCAGCCGGCCGTTCCTTTCGGTAATGGACATGGCGACGATGCCTTTGCCGCCGCGGCCGGTAGTGCGGTACTCATAGGACGAGGTGCGTTTGCCGAAGCCTTTTTCGGAGATGGTAAGCACGAATTGCTCGGCCTCGGACATGACAACGTAGCGCGTCTCGCCGAGCTCGATCGCGCCATTTGCCTCTTCATTGTCGACGCCGTTTTCCTCGCCCTCCCCGGTACTCCCTCGCCGCACCGCATTGGCGCGCTTGAGATAAGCGACCCGTTCATCTGCGGTTGCCTCGACGTGACGCAGGATCGACAGCGATATGAGCTTGTCGCCGTCCGCAAGCGCTATGCCGCGCACGCCCATCGAGGTGCGGCCCTGGAATACGCGCACGTCGTTGACCGCGAAGCGGATGCATTGGCCTGCCGCCAACGTCAGCAGCACGTCGTCGTTCTCGGTGCAGATCTGCACGTCGACAAAGGCGTCGCCCTCGTCGAGCTTCATGGCGATGATGCCGGAGCGCCGCACGTCGGAAAAATCCGACAGCTTGTTGCGCCGGACCGTGCCGCGGGTCGTGGCGAACATCACGTCGAGCTTGTCCCAGCTCGAACTCGTCCTCGGGCAGCGGCATGATGGTCGTGATGCTCTCGCCCTGCTCGAGCGGCAGGATGTTGATCAAGGCCTTGCCGCGCGCCTGCGGGGCGGCCAGCGGCAGCCGCCATACCTTTTCTTTGTAGACCTGCCCGCGCGAGGAGAAGAACAGCACCGGCGCGTGCGTCGAGGCGACGAACAGGCGCGTGACGAAATCCTCTTCCCGCGTCTGCATGCCGGCGCGGCCCTTGCCGCCGCGCTTCTGCGCCCGGTAGGTGGAGAGCGGCACGCGCTTGACGTACCCCGCATGCGAAACGGTGACGACCATGTCCTCGCGCTGGATCAGGTCCTCGTCTTCCATCTCGCCTTCCTGATCGATGATCACGGTGCGGCGGGGCGTGGCGAACTCTTTCTTGATGGCCGCGAGCTCGTCCTTGACGATCGTCTGGATGCGCACGCGCGAGCGCAGGATGTCGAGATAGTCGGCGATTTCTTCGGCGAGCTTGTCGAGTTCGGCCTTGATCTCGTCGCGCCCGAGCGCGGTCAGCCGTTGCAGCCGCAAATCGAGGATGGCCTTGGCCTGCTCCGCCGAGAGCTTCGTCGTGCCCGCCTCCGACACGCTGTGGCGCGGATCGTCGATCAAGGTGACCATGGTGGCGACATCCCGCGCCGCCCAATCGCGCTTCATCAATTCTTCGCGCGCTTCGTTGGCATCCTTCGAGCCGCGGATCAATTTGATCATTTCGTCGATATTGGCGACGGCGATGGCGAGGCCGACCAGGACGTGGGCGCGGTCGCGCGCCTTGCCGAGGAGATGCTTGGTGCGCCGATAGATCACCTCCTCGCGGAACGCGACGAAGCACACCAGCAGGTCCTTCAGGTTCATCACCAGCGGCCGGCCGCTGTCGAGCGCCACCATGTTGGCGCCGAACGACGATTGCAGCGCAGTGAAGCGATAGAGCTGGTTGAGCACCACGTCCGGCACCGCGTCGCGCCGCAGCTCGACCACCACGCGGTAGCCGTCGCGATCGGACTCATCGCGCAGCGCCGCGATGCCTTCGATCTTCTTTTCGCGCACCAGTTCGCCGATGCGCTCGACCATGTGCGCCTTGTTCACCTGGTAAGGGATTTCGGAGACGACGATAGCCTCGCGCTCGCCGCGCAGCGTCTCGAATTCGACCTTGCCACGCATGACGATGGGCCCGCGGCCGAGATGATAAGCGGCGCGGATGCCCGCCCGGCCCAGGATGATGCCGCCGGTCGGGAAATCGGGACCCGGCACGATGGCGATCAAATCGTCGATCGACAGCCCGGGATTGTCGATCAGCGCCACGCAGGCGTCGATCACCTCGCCAAGATTGTGCGGCGGGATGTTGGTCGCCATGCCGACGGCGATGCCGCCGGCGCCGTTGACCAGAAGATTGGGGAAGCGCGCCGGCATCACCACGGGCTCGCGCTCGGAATTGTCGTAGTTGGCCTGGAAGTCGACGGTTTCCTTGTCGAGATCCTCGACCAGCGAACCGGCCACCCGTTCGAGACGCACCTCGGTGTAACGCATGGCCGCCGGCGCATCGCCGTCGACCGAGCCGAAATTGCCCTGCCCGTCGATCAGCGGCAGGCGCATGGAAAAGTCCTGCGCCATGCGCACCAGCGCGTCGTACACCGCCTGGTCGCCGTGCGGATGATATTTACCGATCACATCGCCGACGACGCGCGCGGACTTGCGATACGGCTTGTTCCACTCGTAGCCGTTCTCGTGCATCGAGTAGAGGATGCGCCGATGCACCGGCTTGAGCCCATCGCGCGCGTCCGGCAGCGCGCGGGCCACGATCACGCTCATGGCGTAATCGAGGTACGAGCGCTTCATTTCCTCGGTGATCGAAATCGGACGAATGTCAGAATGACCGCCGTCCGTCGGCGGGGGATTTTCCTGGTCTGCCAAGGGCGAGAATCCTGCGCGAATCTGCTGTGAATTTCATAGCCGATCGAGCGTTGCCGCGCCACCTCTTTCGACAATGGGTAGGTATGATTTTATACTTCAATTTCAAGGCCTTATTGCCAGGAATCAGGTCGGTTTCGCGGGTCCCGGCGCCAGACCCAAAGGTCGCGAATTTTTATCGTTTATTGGCGCTGACACGAGACCGCGATAGGCGATACTGGCACCGTCCGCCCCGTCCTCGATCGTGAGAAGGCCATGCCGCTCGACTTTGCCATCTCGGCGCTGGTGACCTTATTGGTCGTGGTCGATCCCATCGGCCTGGCGCCTACCTTTCTCGCCGTGACCGAGGGACTGCCACGCCGAGCGCGCAATAGCGTCGCTTTGCGCGCCAGCATCATCGCCGGCGCGATTCTCATCGGTACGGCGCTCCTCGGCGATTGGCTATTCCGCGCGCTTGGCATCTCGCTGCCGGCATTCCGCATCGCCGGCGGCCTCCTCCTGTTCGCCATCGCCTTTGAGATGGTGCTCGGCGTGCGCATGCGCCGCGAAGGCCAGGCCGCCGAGCAGGCGGTCGAAGAGCACGTGCGCAACGTCGCCGCTTTCCCGCTGGCGATCCCACTGATGGCCGGCCCCGGCGCCATCACCGCGACGGTACTTTTGGCCGGACGGGCCGCGGGTAGTCTGCCGCTCACCGGCTTGCTGATGGCGGTCGTGGTCTTCGTCGCCGTCGCCTGCTTGGTCGTCTTCATCCTCGCCGGCCGGATCAGCCGCCTGCTCGGCCTCACGGGCAACATCGTGCTGTCGCGGCTTCTCGGCGTCCTGCTCGCGGCGCTGGCCGTGCAATTTGTCGTCGACGGCATCCGCGCCCTCCTCGCCGGGTGACGGCGCTAATCCTCCATTAACTATAAAAGTTCAGGTTTCGTTTGCGAGCAGACGAGTTCTCGCTTCCAACTGACCTCGCCGCCCGGAGATCGCGATATGTCCATTTCTGGAGCTTCCGCTGCCGGCGCTTACGCACCGAGCCTGCAGGCGCAACCGCCCGGTCAACACAAGCACGGCCGGCATCCTTCCGTGTCGATCAGCGACGTGGATGCCCAAACCTCAAGCGCGGCATCGGCTGCAAGCTCGACCCGCAGCAAAGTCGACATCACCGCCTAGTGGACCGACTCTAACGCTTGTTTCCCACGTTTGACAGCGGCGAGGACGCGGCGTGGATCGGCGGTCCAAACGAAGGGTTTTGGATCGGCGTTTGTCTCGGTAACGAAGCGATTGATGGCGGCCTTGAGTTCGTCGACTGATCGGAAGACGCCGCGCGTCAGGCGTCGGCGCGTGAGCTTGGCAAAGAAGGTTTCGACGGCGTTGAGCCAGGACGCCGAGGTCGGGGTGAAGTGGAAGGTCCAGCGCGGATGCCGGGCAAGCCAGGCGCGGACTTTGGGATGTTTGTGAGTAGCGTAGTTGTCGACGATGGCATGGATCGCTTTTCGCTTCGGTACCTGCGCCTCGATGGTGTTGAGGAAGCGGATGAACTCCTGGTGGCGGTGGCGGTTCATGTTATGCCCGATGACGGTGCCGTCGAGGATGTTGAGGGCGGCGAACAGCGTGGTTGTGCCGTGCCGTTTGTAGTCGTGCGTCATCGTGCCGGCACGGCCGGGCTTCATCGGCAGTCCTGGCTGGGTGCGGTCGAGCGCCTGGATTTGGCTCTTTTCGTTCAACCGAGATCACGACCGCATGGGCCGGTGGATCGACGTAGAGACCAACAATATCCTTGAGCTTCTCAGCAAACTTCGGATCGTTCGACAGTTTGAAGGTGCGGACGCGGTGCGGCGCGAGCTGGTGAGCCTCCAGGATGCGCTGCACCGACCGCAAGCTCACGCCGGCCGCCTTTGCCAGCATGCGCCCGGTCCAATGGGTTGCTTCGCCCGGCGGCGGCCCGAGCGCCAAATCCACCACCCGCTGCACAATGGCTGCCGGCAGCGGCGGCTTGCCGGGTTTGCGCGTCTTGTCGCGCGTCAGCCCGTCCACGCCCTCGGCCATGAACCGCGCCTGCCAGCGCCACACCACCGGTTTGGCCTTGCCGGATCGCCGCATGATCTCGGCCGTGCCGCAACCATCGGCCGTCGCAATGATTATTTTGGCCCGCCAAACATGCTTCTGCGGCGCGTTGCCATCGCCAATAATCGCCTCAAGCCGATGACGATCTGCCGGCGTGACGTTGACGACAATTCCTGCTCTCATAACGAGAGCTTGAACTGCTTCGAGCGATTTGGGAATCGCCCGAATGAATCAGACCACTAGCATGGAAAGCAAAGACACGCCGGCGAGCTCATTTGGCGTGCGCGCAGCGCAGCCCGTCGACATTCCGGATCTGATGCGGCTCAAGCGGCTGTTGGCCGAAGGCGAAAATTCCCTTCACGCCGTGTGCGCGAATGCGGCCGACTGGTTGCGCGACGGTTTCGGCGCCCGCGCCGGCTTTACCGCCTTCGTCGCCGAAGCGGGCAATGGGGCGATCGTCGGCATGGCAACGTGCAGCCAGCGCACCATCACCGGCTGGGACGGGCCGGTGATCTTTCTGCAAGACCTTTTCGTCGAACGAGAGCACCGCGGACAAGGCATCGCGAGCGCCCTCACGGCGCGCATCGCGGCCCATGCGCGCAACCTCGGCAGCCCGATCGTCGAGCTTACCGTGCGCGCAGACAATCCGGCGCAAGCATTTTATCAGCGCAGCGGCTTCCAGCATTTGCCGCACTGCCTGACCTACGTCTTGGCCGGCCCGGCTCTCGACGCGCTGGCCGAGCGCGACCCAGAAGCCCTCGCGCTCACCGGCTAAAATCGTTTTTGGTAGAGCATGATCGTTTCGGAAAACCGGCTTCCACTTTTCCGGATCATGCTCCGCTACGAAAGCTTCACCACCATCGCGGCTGCCAGATCATCAGCGCGAATATGCAGAGCACGCCGGCGAAAGCCGGCCAGCCGAGCCAGAACCAGACCCGGAACAACCGGCAATATTGGTCGGGCAGCAGCTTCGAGTTTATCGCCGCGTCGTTCGCGAGATTGCGCATGCGAATCTGGATGAAAACGACCAGCAGCCAGCACAGCCCCACGATCACATAAAGCAGAAGCGACAGGACGATCCACGATTCCTCGAGTGGCGACAGGCCGATCGCCCACGCCAGCGCCACGCCACTGATCGGCTGCACCACGACTGCGGTGGCGGTGAAGATCAAGTCGGCGATGACGACGAAACGCGCGACGATGGCGATGACCCCCGCATGACCGGTGCGATTGGCCATGAACATAAAGAAGGCGATGCCGAGGCCGGTGCCGAACAGAATCGATGCGCCGAGCACGTGGATAAACTTGAGAATGAAAATGAATTCCATCAGCGCTCGTCCAGGATCGCGAGGAGGAACAGTATCGCCAGAATGATGGGGATATCGATCGACAGTGGCCCAGCCGGACTAACCGCAAAACGCAATGCTGTGAAAAGATAATCCCCGACGTACAGCAACTTTAGGACAAGCAGCACGATCAGCGCGAGCCGCGCGGTGGCGCGAACAAGGAGACCGAAGCCCGCGACAAGCGTAATTGCGCTCGAAGCAACGGCAGGCAGCACGTCGCTCGCGATCGATGGAAACGACAAGCCATACAGGTCGGGCCTCAATCTCCAGAACGTGAGCAGTTCTTCGAGGCTCGGCGCGATCGCAGCGAGAGCGAGCCCGACGATTGCAAGCGGCTTAAGCAAATAGAGTCGCGCGAACCAGCGGTCCTGCACGTTCGCCGGCCGCGCGGCGAGAATTCGGTCGAGGCTTTTTGGCTGGATACCGGTCGCCGCGATCCAGGGATCGGGATCGCCGACGACGCCGTTTGTCAGTTGCGCCAACGAGGTCGTGCGCACGGGACTGCGCCAGCCAAGCCAGCCGATGGCGTCGGCAAGCGTCGCGATGATTTTTCCGATCGCGTCCGGCAGCTGCAGCGTACGCCGCGGCGGAAAGCCGAGCCAGGCGCGGATCGCGGTCACAACGCCCGCGAGGCTATGAACCCCCGGATGCGCCAAGTCCCACACCACTTTGCTCGGCGCGTCCGGCGCAAGCACCCGCGCGACGGTCTCCGCAACGTCATCCAAACCAACCACCTGAACGCGGGCGTTGCCGCTGATGACCGGAACGATTGCCGGAAAGGCGGCAACGCCGCGCAGCATGGCGGTGCCGCCATAGACCGCAGCCCCGAGGACCAGCGCCGGACGTAAAATCACCCAATCGATCGGCAGCTTCGCCAAGTATGCCTCGGCCGCCGCTTTGGTGCGTGAAAACGCCGAAGGTCCGTCGGCGTCAGCCCCGATCGCCGAGACATGGACGATGCGTTTGACACCGGCGCGCGCGCAGCCGTCGAACAAGGCCTTGGTGCCCGTAAGCTGAACACGGCGCACGTCGTCGCGCAGGCCGTCCTGCAACACGCCAACGCAATTGACGACGGCATCGATGTTTTTCAGCAACGGCTGCCACGCGGCACCGTCGCCAAGCCGCGCGAAGTCCGCTTCGATCCATTGCGCATAAGGCAAACTCCGGCGCGCCGCAGCGATCGATCGGCCGGCGCCGATCACGTCGTGGCCGTCAGCGTGCAAGTGCGCGAGACATGCCGTGCCGATCAAGCCATAGGCGCCGGTCACCAGGACCCGCATCGCGATCCGCTCACGAGCCGAAGGCGACGGCGTGAATGATGCGGCCGGGCACGAATGTGAACAGGCCGGCAATCACCAGCGCACCGACAAAAATCGAGATCATGACCCAGCGATGCTGCACGACCCGGTGGCGGCGTGCATGCAGCACCCCGATCGGCAGCGTGATCAGTGTAAAAATCGCCAGCAAATGGATCGGGCTCCACGGCCCCCACAGCCGGATCGTGTGAATCGAAAACGCGCTGATGCTGATGGCCAGCATCAGCAAGACCCACAGCCAGCCGATGGTGCGATGGACCGTCGTTCCCTTGGGTGCGCTGAGTTGCACGACGCCGAGGGCGAAAGCCGCCATCGCGGCAAAGGCGTGGATTTGAATGACAGGGCTCGCCGTCAGGAGCGGAGCGAGAGTCATGGGCAAGGGTCTCAACGTGCCGTCATTGCAAGCGGAGCGCTTCTTCTCCCTCTCCCCGGGAGTTCGCATCAACAAGCCGCGGGCAAGACGCTTCGCGCGCTAGGGCTGATCCGTCAAAACGGAATCTCGTCGTCCATGTCGCCGCGCGGGCTTCGCGCGCCGGCGCCGGCCGCGGCCGCCACCTTGCGTGTCGGTCCGGACGAACCAAATTCTCCACCGGCTTCGTCAGAGCCGAACTCGCCGCCGGCCGCGCCGCCACTACCGGCGCGATCGAGCAAGGTGAGCTCGCCGCGGAAGCCTTGCAGCACCACCTCGGTCGAATAGCGGTCCTGGCCGGATTGATCCTGCCATTTGCGCGTCTGCAATTGGCCCTCGATGAATACCTTCGAGCCCTTCTTGAGATATTGCTCGGCGATCCGGCACAGGTTTTCGTTGAAGATGACGACCCGGTGCCACTCGGTCTTTTCCTTGCGCTCGCCGGTCGTCTTGTCCTTCCAGGAATCGGACGTCGCCACCCGCAGATTGGCCACGGGGCGTCCGTCCTGGGTGCGACGAATTTCGGGATCGGCGCCCAGATTGCCGATCAGGATCACTTTGTTGACGCTTCCTGCCATCACACGCTCCGTTCGCACGCTTCGTTCGCGATGCGCTAGCACCCTAGTGCCCGCCCTGCCCCCCGCAAGAGCGATCCAAGCGCGATCGGCGTTATCCACACGCTAACCCGCGCGCGGCGGGCAAGTCACATGTTCTTATTTTGTTCTCGACTGAAATGCAAGGGCAATGTTACACTTGGCGACGTTGTCAAGTGTAACGTAGCCAAATGCAAGACCCTCCGCCGATTCGCTAACCGATTGCTAACCAACGTTCGAGGTGGCCCCGCGCCGGGGACTGTTCGGAAGATCATACTCAGCGTGCGCGTGTCGCGGACATTAACCAACCTTCCCGCGGAAATCGCAGCGGGATTTTGATCTCGCGCAATGCCGCGTCCCTCGATTGCGACATTTTATGGACAAATTGTAAGGGTGAATTGTCGGTCGATGTTGCCTTTTGGTAACATCATTTTCGAGCGTCATCAGTTAGTTATTGGCCGATGGCGGGGCTGTAAGGGGATCATGCGGACGATCGGTAAGCGACGCCGCGTGACGGAGTAGGAGACTGGCATGAAGCGGATTTTGATTGCTGGCGCGTTCGCGCTTGCAGCTGGGGGACAAGCACTCGCGGCCGATCTCCCGCCACCGGTTGCTCCGCCGCCGCGGGCGCCGGCGACTTACATTCCGATGGTGTCTCCGGTCTACAACTGGGGCGGCATCTATATCGGCATCAACGGCGGCTACGGTTTCGGCAGCAGCAACAACTGGACTGGCACTGGCGCCATTGGCGCCTCGACCGGCAACTTCAATACCGCCGGCGGCCTGGTCGGCGGCACGGTCGGGTTCAACTATCAGATGGGCGGGTTCGTTATCGGCCTCGAAGCCGATGGCGATTGGTCTGACATTAAAGGCAGTTCCGTTCTCGGATGCGGCCCACTTGGCGCCGCGGCCGGCATACCGGCCGGAATCACCTGCCAAACCTCAAGCACCTGGCTCAGCACGGTGCGCGGCCGCGCCGGCTGGGCCTGGGACCGCATCCTGCTCTACGGGACGGGCGGCGGGGCGTTCGGCAACGTGACTGCTACGACGGTGGGTTCCGGCTTTGCCGCCACGTCCAACACGGAAGTTGGCTGGACCGCGGGCGCCGGCATCGAAGCCGCGTTCGCGCAGAACTGGACGGCCAAGGTCGAGTATCTGTATGTCAGCCTGCAAAATGGCACGTGCGTGACGGCCTGCGGATCGCCTACTAATCCTCCCGCCGTCTCCTTCAAGGAGAACCTCGTCCGCGCCGGCATCAACTACAAGTTCAGCTTCTGATAACAGCCGCAATGGCTGACGCAGCAAACAAAGCCCCGGGCGTTGCCCGGGGCTTTTGTTTGTGGAACTTCCGCGCCGCCGCCGTGTTGGCGTCGAGGTCATCGTTGCGCCATCGTTCCCGGGTATCGAGTCCACTGCAATTGCGGTGACCGGCAACGGCCGGGCCCGAATGCCGGACGTTGCCATTCGCGGGGCGCGCGACCCACCACGACTGCGGTCGCTGGTGACACAGAGGGGAGAATTGCATGAAGCGGATACTGATCGCGGGCGCATTCGCGCTCGCCGCCGGGGGACAAGCGCTCGCGGCCGATCTTCCGATGGCCAGGCCGCCGGCGCCGCCGGTGGCCTACATCCCGGTCCCGCAGGTCTACAACTGGTCCGGCTTCTATGTCGGCGTCAACGGCGGCGGGGCATTCGGCAACAGCAACTGGACCGATCCTGTTGCGCCGGCGACAGGCAATTTTGCCGTCGACGGCTTCCTCCTCGGCGGCACGGCCGGCGCCAATTACCAGATGGGCTCGTTCGTGTTCGGCGTGGAGGGCGATTGGGATTGGGCCAACATGAACGCCACCACGTTCAACAATTGTGGTGTGGGTTGCGAAACGAAGAGCGATTGGCTCGCCACCGTGCGCGGCCGCGCCGGTTGGGCTTGGGACCGCGTCCTGGTCTACGGAACCGGCGGCGCCGCCTTCGCCAATGTCCAGGCTGCCGCGGGTGCGCTGCCCTTCAGCAGCTCGACACAGACCGGCTGGACCGCCGGCGCGGGCCTCGAATACGCCTTCGCGCCGAATTGGACCGCCAAGGTCGAATATCTGTTCGTCGATCTCGGCAACCAAGCTTGCAACCCGGTGAATTGCGGCGGCACAGCCACCTCGGTGTCGCTCAACGAAAACGTCATCCGCGGCGGCTTCAACTTCAAATTCGGCGGATGGTGACGGATCGGCGACGATCGGCGAGGGCCGGTCGGAACGGCACGCTCACGGCAGCCGGCGCCGGCATTGTGTTGGTGTGCGCCACCACGATGGCGGCAACGGCCGCACCGGCAGGCCATCGTCATCGCGCTGTGCCGCGGGTCGTGATCCCGGCGCCTTACCGGGGCCCGGTCCCCGTCACCTATCGGCTCAATCCCTATGCCTACCATCGCTGGGATTTTCCCGGCCTGTCGATTACGTTCGGCGATGCCGGCTCCGAACCGATGTACTATTCTTATCCCTACGTCTGGTCGCATTCCGGCAACCCCGCGGACCTCGCCTGCAACATGCCGTCGAGCCCCTGCTGGAATCAGGACCGCGAATAACGCCGGGTACAAGGCGTCGACGCACTGGCAAAACCCCGGCGTTCTCATTATGTTCGGCGCGATTGCCCTGAAGGCAGTTTCCGGATTCCACCGCTCGTTCCCGCGTAAGCGGGAATCCAGACTGCTGCACGGCAAATCCGCCGGATGTCTGGGTCCCCGCTTACGCGGGGACGAGCGGGACTGATAAATGAACGATCTGTTCGACAGCTCGGATAAGAACGCCGGCCGCCAAGATGGTCGCGTCAATGATCATCGCGTCATCGCGATCCGCGGCGCGCGCGAGCACAATCTCAAAAACGTCGATCTCGATATTCCGCGCGACCGGCTCGTTGTGTTCACCGGCCTGTCCGGCTCGGGCAAATCCTCGCTCGCCTTCGACACCATCTATGCCGAGGGCCAGCGCCGCTACGTCGAGAGTCTGTCCGCCTACGCGCGGCAATTCCTGGAGATGATGCAGAAGCCGGACGTCGACCAGATCGACGGCCTCTCGCCCGCCATCTCCATCGAGCAGAAAACCACGTCGCGCAATCCGCGCTCGACCGTCGGCACCGTCACCGAGATCCACGATTACATGCGGCTTCTCTGGGCGCGCGTCGGCGTGCCCTATTCGCCGGCGACCGGCTTGCCGATCGAGAGCCAGACCATATCGCAGATGGTCGACCGCATTCTGGCGCTGCCCGAGGGCACGCGGCTTTATCTGCTCGCGCCCGTGGTGCGCGGCCGCAAGGGCGAGTACCGCAAGGAGCTCGCGGAGTTTATGAAAAAAGGCTACCAGCGCGTCAAAGTCGACGGCGCGTTCTACGAGATCGCCGAGGCGCCGGCGCTCGACAAGAAATTCACCCACGACATCGACGTGGTGGTCGATCGCCTCGTGGTCCGCCCGGATATCTCCACGCGGCTTGCGAACTCATTGGAGCAGGCGCTCAAGCTCGCCGACGGCATGGCGGTGGCGGAATTCGCGGATACCCCTTCTCCCTCCCCCCTTGTGGGGGAGGGTCGGGGTGGGGGGTCGGGAGGTGGGGTACCGTCTCGACGAGACCGCACGACCCCCACCCCCAACCCCTCCCCACAAGGGGGAGGGGAGCAAAGGAAAGTCGCGAAAATCCACGACAAGAGCGGGCCCGAACGCCTGGTCTTCTCCGAGAAATTCGCCTGCCCGGTGTCCGGCTTCACCATTCCCGAGATCGAGCCGCGGCTGTTCTCGTTCAACAATCCGTTCGGCGCCTGCCCGAAATGCGGCGGCCTCGGCGTCGAGCAGCATATCGATGCCGAGCTGGTCATCCCCGACAAGGAGCGCACGCTGCGCAAAGGCGCCATCGCGCCCTGGGCGAAATCGAGCTCGCCCTATTACACGCAGACGCTCTCGGCGCTGGGCAAGCATTACCGCTTCACGCTCGACACCAAGTGGAAAGACCTGCCGAAGAAGACGCAGGACGCCATCCTGTACGGCTCCGGCGACACCGAAATCCGCTTCTCCTACGACGACGGCATTCGCGCCTATGAGACCAAGCGGCCGTTCGAAGGCATCATCACCAATCTCGAGCGGCGCTTCAAAGAGACCGACAGCGAATGGGCGCGCGAGGAGATCGCGCGCTATTTCACCGACGTGCCGTGCGCGGCCTGCAACGGCTACCGCCTCAAGCCCGAAGCCTTGTGCGTGAAGCTCGGCGAGCGGCACATCGGCGAAGTCTCCGACCTGTCGGTGAAGGCCGCGGCGCTTTGGTTCGGCGAGCTGCCGGAAAAGCTGACCGCCAAGCAGAACGAGATCGCCGTGCGCATCCTCAAGGAGATCCGCGCGCGGCTGAAATTCCTGGTCGATGTCGGGCTCGACTACCTCACGCTCGCGCGGGCTTCCGGCACGCTCTCCGGCGGCGAGAGCCAGCGCATCCGCCTCGCCTCGCAGATCGGCTCCGGCCTCACCGGCGTCCTTTACGTGCTCGACGAGCCCTCGATCGGGCTGCATCAGCGCGACAACGCCCGGCTCCTCGACACGCTGAAACGGCTGCGCGACCTCGGCAACACCGTGATCGTGGTCGAGCACGACGAGGACGCCATCCGCGTCGCCGATTACGTGGTCGATGTCGGCCCCGGCGCCGGCGTGCATGGCGGCCGGATCGTCGCCGAAGGCACGCCGATGGACGTCATGGCCAATCCGCAATCGCTCACCGGCCAATATCTCACCGGCGCGCGGGAGATCGCCGTACCCGAACGGCGCGCGAAGAATCCCGGCCGCGTGCTCAAGCTGATCGGCGCCCGCGGCAACAACCTGAAAAATGTCACCACCGAGATTCCGCTCGGCCTGTTCACCTGCGTCACCGGCGTTTCCGGCGGCGGCAAGTCGACGCTCTTGATCGACACGCTCTACAAGGCGCTGGCGCGCCGGCTCAACGGCGCCAGCGAGGCCCCTGCCCGCTTCGACCGCATCGAAGGTATCGAGCACCTCGACAAGATCATCGACATCGACCAGTCGCCGATCGGCCGCACGCCGCGCAGCAACCCCGCCACCTATACCGGCGCCTTCACGCCGATCCGCGAATGGTTCGCCGGCCTGCCGGAATCAAAGGCGCGCGGCTACGAGCCCGGCCGCTTCTCGTTCAACGTCAAGGGCGGGCGCTGCGAGGCCTGCCAGGGCGACGGCGTCATCAAGATCGAGATGCATTTCCTGCCCGACGTCTACGTCACCTGCGACGTCTGCAAGGGCAAGCGCTACAACCGCGAGACGCTGGAGGTGCTGTTCAAGAACAAATCCATCGCCGACGTGCTCGACATGACGGTCGAGGAGGCGCTGGAATTCTTCAAAGTGGTGCCGCGCGTGCGCGACGTGCTCACGCTGCTGCACCGCGTCGGCCTCGACTACATCCATGTCGGCCAGCAGGCGACGACGCTCTCCGGCGGCGAGGCGCAGCGCGTCAAGCTCGCCAAGGAATTATCGAAGCGCGCCACCGGCCGCACGCTCTACATCCTCGACGAGCCGACCACGGGTCTGCACTTCCACGACGTGGCGAAATTATTGGAGGTGCTGCACGAGCTGGTCGAGACCGGCAACACCGTCGTCGTGATCGAGCACAATCTCGAAGTCATCAAGACCGCCGACTGGATCATCGACCTCGGCCCCGAAGGCGGCGACGGCGGCGGCGAAATCGTCGCCGCCGGCACGCCGGAGGACATCGTGCGCGAGAAGCGGAGCTATACCGGGGCGTTTTTGAAGCCGGTGCTGGCGCGCGGCTCTGGCCGCGGCAAGCCGAAACGCCGCATCGAGGCGGCGGAGTGAATTTCTTCTCCCCTTGCAAGGGTAGGTAAGTTGCCCACAAGCGCCGTGCATTACCTTTACTCCAGCAGGCTCATGAAAAAGATCGGCTTCCTCTCGTTCGGCCATTGGACTCCTTCGTCCCAATCGCGGACGCGAACGGCGTCCGACGCGCTCCTGCAATCGATCGAGCTTGCTGTCGCCGCCGAGGAACTCGGTGCGGACGGGGCTTACTTCCGTGTGCATCACTACGCCCGCCAGCTCGGCTCCCCGTTCCCGCTGCTCGCCGCGGTCGGCGCGCGGACCAAGCGGATCGAGATCGGCACTGCGGTCATCGATATGCGCTATGAGAACCCGCTGTATATGGCGGAGGACGCAGGTGCGGCCGACATCATCAGCGGCGGACGCTTGCAACTCGGCATCAGCCGCGGCTCACCCGAGCAGGTGATCGACGGATGGCGCTACTTCGGTTACGTCCCACCTGAAGGCGAGACCGATATCGATATGGCCCGGCGCCACGCGGAGGTTTTTCTCGACGTGCTGCGCGGCGAAGGCTTCGCGCGCCCCAATCCGCAACCGATGTTCCCGAACCCTCCGGGTCTGCTGCGCCTCGAGCCGTACGCAGAGGGTCTGCGCGATCGAATCTGGTGGGGCGCGGCTTCAAACGCGACGGCTGAGTGGGGAGCCAAGCTGGGGATGAACCTGCAGAGCTCGACGCTCAAATATGACGAGACCGGAGAGCCGCTCCACGTGCAGCAGGCGGCCCAGATCCGGAAATTCCGCGAGGCCTGGAAGGGGGCCGGACACACGCGCGAGCCGCGGGTGTCGGTCAGCCGCAGCATATTCGCGCTGGTGGATGATCGCGACCGCGCCTATTTCGGGCGGGAGAACGAGAGCGAAGACACGGTCGGTTTCCTTGGCGACAATATCCGCGCGGTTTTCGGCCGCAGCTACGCCGCCGAGCCGGACGTTCTGGTCGAGCAACTCGCGAAGGACGAAGCCATCGCCGAAGCCGACACGCTGCTCCTGACGGTGCCCAACCAGCTCGGCGTCGACTATAACGCACACGTCATCGAGGCGATCCTCAAACACGTCGCCCCTGCCCTTGGCTGGCGGTGAGGCATACGGCCGGACGGCACACCGATGTCGAGCGCGAGCCGGTTGGCGCTCTGATATATTCGGCCTGTGACCATCGAAGACCTTGAAAAAGCCGTCGCCAAGCTGCCGCCCGACCAGTTCGCGAAATTCCGCGCCTGGTTCGACGAATTCGACGTTGCGCGCTTTGATCAGAAGATCGAGCGCGACGCCAGGTCCGGCAAGCTCGACGGCATGGCCGATCAGGCCATCGACGATTTCCGCAAGGACCGCGCAAATTAAAAGACGTCACCACCGGGCTTGACCCGGTGGTCCATGCTGGGATTTACGGTGACAGTGCACTTATTTGGTCGTGCATAGGTGAATTAGATGCACTGTCACCGTAATCCCACCAAATCCGGGCCGGAAGTGAAGCGTCGAGGCTCTCCCGGATTGCGCGGAGCCTGTCATCGGGCCGGCTACTTTGAGCCGACCCGTTGACCTACCCCTCCTTGCGCGCGGTCACGGCAATTCCAGCTTGTCACCGTGATCCCAGCACGTACCTGGTCAAATCCCGAGTATGCGCCGCGATGACCGAGAAGTGGTTTTCACCGCCACTGGGACGGAAAATCACCGATCGGCGGACGTTGGAGGAAATCTTCGACTTGCCCACCGGATCGAGCATTGCCACCAGTTGGACCGGGACGCCCGCCTGGCCGAGTTTCGCGGCCATGGCCACGGCGGCGCCGCCACCGAGCGAGTGACCGACAATCATGATCGAGCGCAGCCGTCCGCTCTTGTATTGCTGGATCGCATCTTGCGCGAGCTCCGGCCAGTCGCCATAATTTCTAACCGTCGTCGAAATGCCGCGCCGTCCAATCTCGCTGCCGAATTCGCTGAGCCCCGGCGACATGTTGGCCAAGCCGAGCAACACATAGAGATGGGTGGCTCCCCGCGGCTTTGAACCAACCTGCGCGCCGGATTGGCCGTAGCTATGACCGGGCCATCCCAAACACGCGCACGCGGCCAGCGCCACGCCCATCGCCACAACACGCCACGAAGACATAGCCAAGATTCCCCCAGATGACTTCCGAACCGGCTTATGCATTGGCGCTTTTCCGGCCTCCCTGCAAGGCCGACGTACGGTGTTGAGGGTTGCCACGAATTACGGTGACAGTGCACTTATTTGGTCGCGCATGCGTGAATTAGATGCACTGTCACCGTAAATCATAACTTCCGCAGCGTATCACCGCGCCAAAGTCCGACGCAGCGAATCCGTCCATTCCGGAATCCATGACAGAAACAGCCTATGCCAGGGCTCCTCTTCCCCCGGCGCGGTATCAAGCTCTACCGTCCATTCTATAAACGTGCGTTCGCCCTCGGCGACGCGAAGCAGATGCATGGTCCCTTCGTAGCCGCTCGGCGACGGCGCGGCGGCAACGATGCCGGGCGGAAATGCAAGCCGATCGATTCCGATATAAGTCAGCGAACGCTCTCGGTCGGAGTGGTGGCCAAGGCGCTGCCTGATCCAGTTGTCGCCATAATTGAACCGGCGCACCGCACCAACCTCGTCGCCGCGCTTGTCGTCCTCGATAACACTCTCCGTAACGCCGTCGATGTAGACGGGGTAATTATTGAAGTCGCGGATGAGGGACCACACGGTTTCAACCGGATGGTCCAGAACTGTACTGTAATAAGCTGTGATCGTCATAAGGCCTCCAGAATTCGTATCTGGACCCGAAACGGAGGCCGCGACACCCGATTCCTATGACGTGAACGCTTTGCGCGGCGTCAAACGGTAATTTCCGCGACGCCCTAAATGATTTTGAAGACCTTGGTTTTCTTGCGATACTGTTGCCATGACCATTTTCGGCCGCATGATGATTGCCATCGTCGTCGCGATCGGCGCGGTCGTATTTTTCGATAGCAACGCATCCGCGGCGCCTGCAGCAAAGACGTCCGCCGCAACCGGCGCCGGCGAGACCTACGGCATGCGCCAGCATACCGACACCAAGCATGGCTTTTCCTTCTGGTATCCGAAGGCATTGCAAATAACGGTGTCAAACAGCCGTGATGGTAAGAGTTTTCCCGGCGGTGTCGTCGTCGAGACTTTGCAGGTCGGTTCGCCAGGTGGCGTGTCGATTCACGTCGTCAATTCGCCCAAGAGCACGATCACCGACGAGCCCAATGGTCATGCGAGCCCGATTGCGCAGACCAAATATTTCTACGACGCATCGTCGCGGAAGTGGATGGTCGCCTATCCCGAAGGCGCGCATGACGGAGGAGGCGGCGCGACCACGGCCGCCGATGTTTCCAAAAAGACCATCGGCGGACTGCCGATGCTGCCGAGCGACGCGCGCTTCGATACGACCATTATCCCGCTGTCGACGACGCGTTTCATCGTCGTCCAGGATGGCGGCGGGAGTGCGTTCACGAATGAGCTCGCGCAGTCCGTGGCGCCAGCGGGCGTGAACGTCGATGCTTCGGCACGCGCGGCCGTCCTGCAAGCCGAAGCGGCAAAGTACAAGAGACAATAACGCCTTCGATAGCAAGCGTGGGGTGGGCTGAGCCAACGGGTCCGGTCCTTCGGCCGGCCCGATGACAGGCTCTGCGAAGCCCACGCGGAATTACAGTGGACGCGCGGGCACGGCGCTTCGCGCCTTTGCCCACCCTACACAGCCGTAACCCCCTCCCCGCGCCGCATTCCGCCACCCACATAAGCGGCGCGTGCGCAGCCAGGGAGACACCCCATGACCCCGCAAGAAATCCAGCTCGTGGACGAGCTGTTCGATCGTTTGGCCAGGCTCGAAACCATGCCGCGCGATCCGGATGCCGAGCGCCTAATCGCGGACGGCGCGCAACGGGCGCCGCATGCGCTCTACGCCTTGGTGCAGACGGCACTCGTCCAGGACGAGGCGCTCAAATGCGCCAATGCGCGCATCGAGGAGCTGCAAGCGCAGGTCAGCAGCGCCGAAGAGCCGGAACAACGGCAAGGAAGCTCGCAAGCCAGCTTCCTCGGCAGCATGCGCGCGGCATTTAGCCCGCGCGAGCCGCGCGGCTCGGTACCGAGCGTGCGGGCGCCAGCGCCGGACTATCAGCCGCAGGCGGACTATCCGCCGCAAACGCCGGCGCCCGGATATCCCGCCGCTCCGGCCTTTGGCTCGGGCGGATCGTTCCTCGGCAGTGCGGCCTCGACAGCCGCGGGCATGATCGGCAGTGCGCTGCTGCTCAATGGCATTCGATCGATGTTCGGCCACCACGCGGGCGGACACGATCCAAGCGCGCTCGGAAATTTTGCCGGCGATCGGGCTTCGCCCTGGAGCGGCAACACCAGCGGCAGCGCAGCCGACAGCCAGCTCGCGCGCGACGCCGGCATCGATCACATCGGCGACCACGCGCACGACGCCGCGGATAGTCATTCCGAAGCCGCCGACGAATCATTTCAAACCGCCGAAGACGACAGCGACGTCGACGATGATTTTGACGGCGAAGATGGGGACTACTCCGACGACGGCTATGACGCCTGAGCAAACCCATTTCCGCAATGACCACGTTGAGTTGGTCACAATTTCATTGACAATGGTCACTGATTACGTTACAAGCCAAAGAATCTCGCTCATCGAGGGACGCCTTCTAGAGGGCACTCCTGAAAGCGGAGCGAGAGCGGTCCCCGCGCGCGGATTTTGCACTCCGCTCCCGGGCAACCCGGACACCGCCCGGCCGGCATTAAGACCGGTCTGCGAGAGCTCGCTGCACTGGAGGATGGGGAACGCGGATAGCTCCGCGTCAGGTCACCGTCCCAGGAAGCGCGGCCGGAGTTGACGCTGATCGGCGGCAATCCCGCCAATCGGCAAAGCCGCGGTGGAGCGCCGAGAGGCGAGCGCGTCCCGCTGGACGCGCGTCCGCGTGCGGCACCGGCAAACGGCAACGCTTGTTCGGTACCGCGCGGACAATGGATGGTGCGCCTGTCGGCGCTCCGCCTTCCCTCGGATTTTTGCGGGGGTGGCGAATTTTCCTTGGTGGTGCTGCAAAGCTCGGGCGCGGATGCGTCGCGAGGAGGATTTTGCTTTTCCTCCCCCGCTGCGCTGGGGCGGAAGCACGAACAAAGAATGGAGAACCCATGGTCCGTAGCTGGGTCACTCTGGCGCGCTGCTACGCCGACCTGCTGCGATTTTGGAGCACGTGCGCCGACAGGAAGTGCAGGCGGTTGCGGCGCTGCCGCGATCGTTCCGGCGACTGCTGGAATACGCGCTACCCAAGGACGGGCCCGATGCGAAGCCGCCTCCGCACTCGAATCAAATCGAAGCGCCGAGGTCTGCCGGCAGCGCTCCGAGACTGGCAACGCCGACACGATCCAAGCGATTTTTTGCTGTAGCGGCGCGGGCTGGACCCGCTTCGCCGATGCGGACACCTTGCTATTTTGAGCGAATGGATCTGCAGAGCTTGGTATCGAGCTCGCCGTCGAAACAAACCAAACTGCATACGGGCTTCAGTCTAGGGCTGACGCATCTACAGTGCAGGGAATCAAAGCGACCTCCCGACGATTCGCACTTATCAATGGCCTCCCATGGCGGATCGCAAGCCAGGATGACCTGCCGCTCCTCCGCCAGCGCATTATCAGCGGCGGCAAAGACAATCACTGAAAGACCGAAAAGTGCCCACAAATGCCGCGCGCCCCTCCCGTTCGTCGTCATGAGCCCACCTCCCATCGACAGCCGGATCTTCGCCAATGTCATACACGCTATCCGGCGGCCGGCTATTGACAACCCGACGCGCCAGGCGCGTCGAGCTTTATGAAGCGTATGGTCCCGGTCGTGTCGGAGCCGTCGATTGACGGGTCCGAGAGACGCCGTTGACATGCCATCGAGAGTCACTACGAATGCAGCGACAAACGGGAGAATAAGCATGAAAAGCGTCGTAGCACTCGCATTCGTAACATTGTTTGCGGCTTTTACCATCGCCACTGCGTCAGCCGGATGGAACGACAGCCAAAAGAACAAATGGAGCGGCGGCGCGCAGCGTAACTGCACCCTCTACGGAAAATGTCCCTGAGGAAACTGGCCGTCAGCAAGCGTCGGGCGGGTTGAGCCAACAGGTCCGGTCCGCGTTGATCGGCCCGATGAGCGGCTACGGACGCAAACATGAGCTTGCTCGAATTCGGCCCGACGCATTTTTTCAACAGACGCCATTACAGCATCACCCGCAACGGCGCGCCGGTCGGCGAGATCGACTGCGCGATGCTGCGCGAACGGGCCACCATCACGATCGGCGGCGCGCGCTATACCGCCGCGCGCGAAGGCTTCATGCGCGGCGCGTTTTATCTGGCAGCCGGCGGCCGCAGCCTCGCCAGCGCGGAAAAGCCGAGCGTATTCCAGCGCCTGTTCACGGTGCGCTGCCGCGGCAGGATTTACACGCTCAAGCCCGCAGCCGCGTTCGGGCGCGCTTACGCGCTCACCGAGAACGAGGTGGCGATCGGCTCGATCGCGCGGCAAGGTTTTTTCGGCCGAAAGTTCGACGCCGAGCTTCCCGACGATCTGCCGCTGGAGCTCAAGGCGTTCCTGATCTGGCTGGTCATCGTGCTATGGCGGCGCCAGCGCCGGGCCGGCGCCGCGGCCGCAACCGGAGGCGCCGTCGCGGCGGCGAGCGCCGGCGCCAGATAGAAGCGAGCGCAGCCCGGATTGCGCGGAGCGAAATCCGTCACGAGTGTGCGGTCCCAACAGTGGCGTTCGCTTCGCTCTACCCACGCTACGAAGACGGCGATGCAACTTGTTCAGTCGCCGATTCGGCGGAAAATAAGATACGCGCAATCATGCCAGCGATCGCCGCTTGCCAGCAGACAAACAACAGTATGGAGCCGACGGTTTCATAAGGGTCAGGTTGGTCCACAAACGCCACGAGCGAACCGATCACGGTCGCGGCGACCAGCACGGGAAGAAGCTTCTCGATCCTGCGCAGCCGGCTGTTGACAATCGCAACTCCGAGCAACGTTCCGAAACCACCGATGAATCCCCCGACCATGCCGGATATCGCGGCAACGAGCGGAAAATGGCGGGGGATCGTCAAGGGCGCGACAGTTCCAGAAGCATTGGCGTCACTAGTGGCGCCGGCACCGGCATCGTGGTTTTTCCGGTCAGCCGCGTTTGATGCGTTGGCGTCGTCCGCGGCGGGAGCCGACTGTATCACCCTCGTGTATTTGTCGATTTGCTGATACGTCAGCACCGTCGTGTTGTAGGCGAGCACCCACGACGCTGTCGTGATTAAGACGATGAAAACGAGACGCAGTTTGTCGCGAAGCGCGAACGTCCAATGACTGAAGGCGAGCAGAGTTCCAAAGAACAGGCCCGGTACTGGCGAAACAGCGGTCGTGTTTACCGGCGGTCCTCCGTTCAGGCTGGCGACGATCGTGCCGGGGAAATGAAAGAATGAGAATTGCAGGAACCTGGGCGCGTACTGCAAATCGAAGTACGAAAGCAGCCCCGTGCCGGCGCCGACTAACATAAAGGAAGCGACGACCCATCTGCTGGTTTTCTTTGACATCTTGTCGATCTGCACGGCGGGCCCCTCCGCGGGAGGATAATACAAACAAGCTGAAGGCGGTAAAGCACGCAAGCGTAGCCCGGATGGAGCGTCACGACATCCGGGGGCCGCTTTAATGCCTTGAGGGCGTCCCGGATTTCGCTGCGCTCGATCCGGCTACTTCCTCGCATATTCCATGATACATTAAGACCATGAAAATCGAAGACATCGAAAAGGCCGTCGCCAAGTTGCCGCCCGACCAGTTCGCGGAATTTCACTCCCGGTTCGACGCGTTTGGCGCCGCGCGCTTCGATCAGAAGATCGAGCGCGGCGCCATGGGCGGCAAGCTCTACCGGATAGCCGATGACGCCATTGCGGATTTCCGCAAAGGCGCACCCGCGAGCTATGAGGCACTTCGCGAGCCGCGGCTTTGGTAAGGTTATGCGTAGCTTCCAGAACGGATCCGCGCCCCGCGCCGACAAGAAATATGCGCTGCTGAAAGAAAGCCCGCGGCATCCTCCATTGCAGCTCAAGAAAGTCGGACGGTTTTGGTCGGTCCGCTTCGGCTTACGCTTTCGCGCAAAGTGATAGAGCAACCTTTTCACATATCATTTTGTTACAAATTTATACTGACTGTCTGAGTTAATACTTACATTGGATTTACAGCCCGCCCGTCGCGAACCGTCATAATTTCCGGATTGTCGGGAACTGAGGTGCGCAACTGCATCAATGCAGGAGGGCACCTTGGAAAATCAAAGACCTGAAGAAGCGATCAAGGCGGCTACATTCGGCCGGCGAAAAGTCAGGCCTCGCGTTTGCGTCGCGGATGCCAAGCAGCATATTCGTAAGTTCGTCGGAGAGGTTCTGGAAGAACTCGGCTTCATCACCTGCGAGTGCGCGCAAGTCAGCGAGTTGAGCGCGGCGTTCGATGCACAACTGCCCGACCTCGTTGTCGTGGGGTTGTCGGCAGGCGGGATCGAGGCTGCCGCGATGCTGAAGGCCCTCGCAGCAAGAGCGTTCGACGGCAAGGTCCTCCTGCTCGGCCCGCGCGACTCGTCGGTGGTGACGGCCGTCCGGGAAGTCGGCGAGCGGCTTGGCATTGCGATGCTGCCCGCGCTCGCCACGCCTTTTGGCACCGAGGGCTTGCGCAGAAGTGTCGCCACGCTCCTACCCACCGAAGCGCCACCGAACCTTGCCGTTGACGTGGCCGAAGCGCTCCGTTTCGATTGGCTCGAACTTTGGTATCAGCCCAAGATTGACACGCGCGCACTCGTCATGCGCGGCGCAGAGGCGCTCATCCGTATGCGTCATCCGACCTGGGGAATCGTCTCACCGACACTATTCATGCCAGATGACAGCGATCCCCACTTCCGTGCGCTGTCGGAGTTTGTGGTTCGCCAGGCGGTGGAGGATTGGCGTTATTTCGTTGAGCAGCACGGTCCCGTTGAGGTTGCAATCAATCTGCCAGCAAGCTTTTTTAAGGACCCAAAATCAGTCAAGTGGCTGTGCCAGCAATTGCCGGAGCACCCCGCATTCGAAGGGCTGGTCATCGAGATCAACGGCACCGATCTCATTGCTAATCTAGAGCTAGTCAAAGATGTCGCCCGGCAGCTTCGGTTTCACAATATCGCCATCTCGATCGACGATCTCGGGATGGAGTGGTCGTCGCTCGTCGGACTTAACGACTTTCCCTTCGTCGAACTCAAAGTCGATCGCCAATTCATCACCGGCTGCGCCGACGATCGGTTGAAACAGACGGCGTGCCGCTGGATCGTCGATCTTGCCGATGGCTATGGCGTACGCACTATCGCCGAGGGCGTGGAGACCCGAGCCGACTTTCTCACCGTGCGTGAGATGGATTTTGATCTGGTGCAGGGCTTTCTGTTCGCAAAGCCTATGACGGCGCAAAAGTTCGCGCTGACCACGCTGCGCCCTCCCAGTGATATGCGGGCAGGGTCATTGTGGTTGTAGGCCGGCTCCGCGATTGAGTTAAACCCAATCGGGGACGCCCTTGCAGGGGGAGAGCGGTGTTAACCAGTCGCATTGACGGAGCGCCGTCGGCATCGTGGTCGGCCGCGCATGTTGGCGCTGCGATTATCCTGTCGGTCATGACCTCGACGTCGGCATATGCCGGAGGCGTCGGTGACACGAGCTGCGTCGGCACGTGGAAGGGTTTCAACTGCGTGACGCGAGGGGGACCGGCAGGCGATCCCTACGTCAGGCTCGTCCCGGAACCTCTCGGCGAGGCGGACAAGGCGCGCGTCCTGGCGCGCGATCGCAAGTGGCTGGCCCGGTGCCGGCCAGTCGTCGAGCACGACCGTTACGGCGTTGCCCGCTATTATTATTTCGCGCCAGGCTGTGAATTCGGCGTCGGCGAGGATTGACCGCGGTCGGCGCATGGCTGAGCCGGAATAAGCGGGCCATCGCCGCTCGTATGATTCTGGATAGGCTCTCACGCCGGCTATGACAGCGTTGGTCCGCTGAGGCCTCTGCGTGGCCGGACGAACCTCACGCCGAGGCGAGACAATTACAGAGTGTCGCCGCCGCGTCAGTGTCGGCGAATCTTTGGCAGGGCTTTACAAAGCTCGGACGCGGCAGCGTCGCGAGAACGCTTTTGCTTTTTCCTCCCCCACTTCGAGGAGGCGGATGAAGACCGCTACTTGAAATAGCTGACGCCGCAGGCCTGATTGCCGACGCGCGTCTCGAGGGTTTCCTTGGGAGCGGGCTTTTTCGTGCCGGGCTTCGGCAGGCTGTACTCCATGGTGACCGCGTTTTCTTCCGGCGCTTTCGCTACCGCGTCATAAGCGCGTTGTCCGATCGGATCGTTCTCCAGCTTCAGTTCGCGGACATTGGTGCCGAGCAGCAAGGGACTTTGGTAGGCGGTGAAATTCCCATCGGGCAGGCTGAAGCAGAAGACGAAGAGGTCGCGGTCGCGGAATTGCTTGTTTTTCTCATCGTTGAAATCCTTCAGCGCGACAGCCTCGTTGGCCTTCAGCGCGGCGACGGCGCGATCGAGCATCGCTTTCGCTTCCTCCGGCGTGCCGAATGGCTCGGCGCCAAGCGACACGCCGCCCCATAGCAGCGCCAATGCCGCCAACGCGGACGCAAACAATCTCCTAGTCATGATGTTTTGAGAACTCCCGGATGAACCACAGTGGACGTGAAGGATAGCGATTTTCCCGATTGCGCGGAACCCCGCAGTGTCGGTTGAGCGCAGCAAAACCCATCGTCAATCAAGGGATTTCTTAATCAAGTCGGTGTAAAGGGCGGCCCATCGGCCGTGGCGCCGCCACTCCAGTGCATGGTGCTCCAATCGCCGGACCCATGCGTCGCTTTGGCAGTGTCCCGGTTCCGTGTCATCGCCACAAGGATTTCGCGTGATGCCTCTCCTGTCCCGAATTGCCGCCGATTGGCAGAAAGCCCTGCCCGCTCTCACCGCGATCGGCGTTGCCGCCTGGATCGCCGTGTTCCGGCATGATGCGACCGGCGAGCGCGCGCTGTTCGCGGCGCTGCTGGTGATTTATTTCATGCACCAGATCGAGGAACACCTGTGGCCAGGCGGCTTCCGCCAGTTCACCGATGCCCATGTCTTCCACAGCGGTAATGACGACTGGCCCGTCAATATCCCCGGCGTCGCGCTGGTCAATATCGGATATGTCTGGCGGCCGGTCGGCCTCGCCGTGCTGTTCCCGGAGGCGCTGCGCTGGGTCGGCCTCGGCTGGGTCGGCCTCACCCTGATAAACGGCATCATTCACGTTGTGACCACGATCCGGTTGCGCATCTACAATCCCGGGCTTGTCACCTCGATCGTCCTGCTCCTGCCCTTCACGATCTATGTGCTGACACTGGAAGTCGGGCGCGGCTTGCTGTCCAGCGCCGAAGTCGGTCTGATCGCGCTTTGCGGCATCCTGCTGCACCTGCCGGTGGCAGCTTTGTTCGTCGTGCCGTTTCTGCGGCGGCGCCTAGCCTCGGCTTAACGGCGCCTGTCGGGTGGCCGCGCAGCGAAGCCGAGTTCTGCTCCGCCGCGTCAACACTTCCCCGCATTGCGCTTTACTTCATCGAAGCTACGACCAAGTTCCTCCAGCCTTCCGGCCAATTGCTTGATCTCCCATGCGCGCGCCAGCGCGGCGGCCTTGGCCCACGTCGGCTTTTGGGCAGCAAATCGCGGCAAGGGCGCCTTACGGTCCATGGTGGCGATCGAACGATAGAGCCGCAAATTCTCCGCCTGCCTCGGAAAGCGGCCGGCCTTCAGGATCGCGGCAAGGCTTCCGTACTTTCGCAACAGCGCCGCAGCGCCAGTCGCGCCGACGCCAGGCGCGCCCGGCAATTTGTCCGACGGGTCGCCGCGCAAAGCAATGAAATCCGGGACTTGCTTGGGCTCAACTGCGTACCGCGCGTAAACGTCCTCCGGACCGATGCGCGCCATCTCGCCGGCGCGGACAGGGTAGAGGATCGTCGTTTTCGCCGAAGCAAGCTGGAACGTGTCGCGATCGCCGCTGGCGACGAGGACGGTGCCGCCGCGCCGCTCTTCGGCGGCCGATGCGGCGGCGAGGAAGTCGTCGGCCTCGTAGCCCGCGCGCTTGGCATTGGCAAAGCCGCAGGCGGCGACGAACTCCGGGATGACCGCGAGTTGCTCCAATAAATCGTTGTCGAATTCCCGCCCGCTCTGATAGGCGGGAAATTCTTGGTGGCGATAGGTCGGCTCTTCATAAGTGTCCCAGCCGACCAGCACGGCGCGCGGCTGCTCCTCGCGGTAAAGCCGCAGCAGAAGGTTGGCAAAGCCGAGAATGGCGCCGGCGGGCCTGTCGCCCTTTCTGCGGATATTTTTCGGCAGTGCGTGATAGGAGCGGTGCGCGAAGGAATCGCCGTCGATCACCAGCAGCGGCCCAGGGCCTGTCGGCTTCGTTGACGGCTTCGTTGACGGCTTCGTTGACGGCTTCGTTGACGGATTCATTGATGGTGGCTTTGCCGGTTGCGCGTTGCGCTTGTCAGGCCTTGACGCGACCTTTGCGGCGGCGCCGGAAAGACTTCGTTTGGTCAACGCGCCGTCGCGCAACTCGACCCAGACCGGTGCATGATCGCTGGCGTTCTCCTTGCCGCGAACCGCGCGGTCGACGCCTGAAGCGACAAGCCGCTTAGCGGCTTCCCGGCTCAGCAGCAGATGATCGATGCGCAACCCGGCGTCGCGCGACCAGCGGTTTCGCAAGTAGCTCCAGTACGTGTACATTGGCTCGTCGGGATGGAGCGAGCGGATGGCGTCGCGCCAGCCTTGGCCGAGGATGCGCGCATATCGCGCGCGGCTTTCCGGCTGGAGCAGCGCGTCCTTGGCGTAGGACTTGGTCGGATAAATATCGCGATCGGTCGGAACGACATTATAGTCGCCGGCCAGCACGACCGGCACGCCGGCAGCGAATAGCTCCGCGGCACGCGCCGCGAGGCGATCCATCCAGGCGAGCTTGTATTTGAATTTCGGCCCCGGCTGCGGATTGCCGTTCGGCGCGTAGAGCGACGTGATCAGCACGCCGTTCACGGCGGCCTCGATGTAGCGCGCCTGCGTGTCGTCGGGATCGCCGGGCAATTCGGCGCGTGTGACGATCGGTTCGGCGCCACGCGCCAGAATGGCGACGCCGTTCCACGATTTTTGCCCGCGCCACACGGCGCCATAGCCGGCTATCTCGATCGCGGCCCGCGGGAATTCGCGATCCGTGACCTTCAGCTCTTGCAGGCACACCACATCCGGCTTGACGGCGCCTAACCAGGCGAGGAGGTTCGCCAGCCGTTTGTTGATGTTATTGATGTTGAAGGTGGCGATTTTCATTTTTTAGCGCCGCGCAGACCATCAAAAACCCGCACACAGTCATCTTATCCTGGCTTTTGGCACAACCTACATAAAGCTGATTTCGCCCTGCAACAGGACTAAAGCCATGAGCGACGACGGCTTTGTATCTCTCGCCAGCCGCTTCTCGGCGCGCGAGACGCTGGAGCGCTTGCTGGCGGCGCTGCCGGCGCGCAACATGACCGTATTCGCCCGTGTCGATCATGCGGCCAACGCCACAGAAGCCGGCATGGCGCTGCGTCCCACCGACCTCATCATTTTCGGCAACCCCAAGGGCGGCACCGCGCTGATGCAAGACCGGCAACGCGCCGGGATCGATCTGCCCTTGAAGGCGCTGGTGTGGGAGGACGGCGATGGGAAAGTTTGGGTGAGCTATAACGACCCGGAATGGATCGCGCGCCGGCACGGCCTCGGCAACGCAGCGGCCGTGGAAGCGATGACAGCGGCGATCAAGGCCATCGCGCAGGCCGCCGCGAGTTAATTGTAGGACGCCGCCATGCCCTCCACCCTCCGCGACAACCCCGTCCTCTTCCGCTTAAACGCTACGCCGATGGTGCGCTGGCGGTGGCGAATTATCGCCTCGCCGATGGCGTGATCACCTTCACGCACACGGAAGTACTGCCGCAGGGCGCGCGGTGGCGGCGTCGCCTCACGCCTCATCGAGGGCGCGCTGCAAGCGGCTCGCGCACGCGCGAACTGAAAGTCGTTTGCGCACTGCTCGTTCGTGCGCGATTACCTCGCCAAGCGCCCCGAGTTTCACGATCTTGCGCCGTAGCAGCCTACGCCGACGGCTTCCCGACGATCAAATAGCCGTCGTCGTCGGCCGAGAGGCGGGTCTCGCGCGCTTCCGTGACCACCGACGGGTGCTAGTCGACCTTGTCGGCATCCGCGCGGCCGACGATCGGGCGAGTTTTCACTGCGCTCAATCCGGCCTAAGAGTGCACGATCATTTCGGAAAACCTGCTTCCACTTTTCCGGGTCATGCTCATGTTTCGATCTTGCTCAGCACCTCCTGCATCTTTTGCAGCACCTCGCGCGTCCTCTCCGCATAGAACGCGTTCACGATCTCGCAGATCGACTGCACCTTCGGGTCGAGCGGATTTATTCCCGCCGCCACCAAGCGATTGTGCAAGGCTTGCAGCACTTCATCGCGTTCAAACATGTCGGCCTCATTTGATTTGCTTTTTGGCTACAATCGCATCACCGGCCGCTTGCCCTTCGCATGGGCGCTCGGGACTTTCACCAATGCCTCGCCGTCCAACACCACCTCGCCGTCGACTTCGCAGAGGCAGGAGAGCCGCGCGCGCGATTTTTCCGGCATGAGCTCGGCGACCGTCACCGTGACCACCACGGTGTCGCCGATCTTGACAGGGGCGCGAAAATTCAACGTTTGCGAAATGTAGACCGCGCCGGGGCCGGGAAGCCGCGTGCCGAGCACCGCGGAAATAAGGCTCGCGGTGTAAAGGCCGTGGGCGATGCGGGTGCGGAACGAGGTCTTGGCGGCGAAATGCTCGGACAGGTGGATCGGATTGCGGTCGCCGGTCAGTTGCGCGAAGCCGACGACGTCGGACGAGGCTACGGTCTTCGCGAGCCGCTCGGCCATGCCGACCGAAAGGTCCTCGAAGAACAACGTGCGCAGCGGCGGCAGGTTCATGGACGCATTGGACCCCGCCCGAACGTCACTGGCAAGCTGGACATTGGTTTCAGGATTGGTCAAGGAGCACGTCTTCAACGCACCTCGGAACCATCATGATCGATCTCAGCCGCATCAACCCAGGCCTCAGGGGAGCCGCGGATCTCCTGGTCCGGCCGGAGCACACGGCCGCTTTCGTCGGCTCCGGACGCATCGCGGTCCTGGCGACGCCGGTGATGATCAACGTCATCGAGGCGGCCGCGCTCAATGCGGTCGAGCACCTGCTTCCTCCCGGCCACCAAAGCCTCGGCATTCATCTCAACGTCAGCCACGTCGCGGCAACGCCGGTCGGCTTACAGGTAACCGCCCTGGCGGAGGTAGTGCGCGTGGAAGGCCGCACCATCACCTTCCGTGTGGAAGCCCACGACGAGGCCGAGACGATCGGCGTCGGCACGCACCAGCGCGTCGTGGTCAGCGTGACGCGGTTCGACGAACGCGTGCAGCGTAAAGTGCGCGGGGCGAAGTGAGGTGGATTCCCGCTCGCGCGGGAATGGCGCAGAGGAGCTCAGTAACGCCGGCGGCCAATCAGCCAACCGATCAGGAACAGAATGACCGCGGCGACGATGGCGATGATTGCATGCTTGACGTGCATATGCACCGAGCCCGCCTCATAGCCCGGCATGAATGTCGGCAATGATCCGGCCGGCATCACGAAATACATGACCGCGGCGATGATGCAGATAATGGCAAGGAGGTAGGCGATCATTCTCATTGAACGTTTCCCTTTGTCACAAAAGCCGGCACGCGAAATCGGGACTAAACCGGCGGATTGCTTAACCTGGCGAGGCGAACGCAGCCGGCAAAATCAATGCTGCGATGGCGGCGGGGGTGGCGGGGGTGGCGGAGCGCCAGGCGCGGCCATAGGCTGGCCGCGCGGCTCGTCCTTATTGGACATGCATTTCTTGACGAATGCATCGCGCGCCTTACCCTTTAGGCCCTGGTCATCGGCGCCGAATTTGCAGGTCGCCATTTTATCTTTCGATGTAACCGCAAAACACGGCGCGCTGGGCAGAATGACGGCGAGCATTGCGGCGGCGACTGCGTATCGAAGCATAACGGGACCCCCTCTATTCACCCAAGTCACCGTAGCACCGATCCGGCCCCGGCCAGGAGGCAATTTACGTCCGGTCACTTCGGACAGCGATAGAGGGTCGCGGTGTAAGTCTTGTCGCGATCGACGAAATCGATCGTGTTATTGGCCTTCTGGGTGAAGGTGATGTCACCCATGAGCGGCCCGGCTGGAAACTGGCATTCGACGTGCGTGTTGATGCGCTTACCGTCGGCCTTCGCGTCGAGGAACTTGCAGACGCCGACCTTGGAGTTGATCTCTTCCGTCGAAATCTTAACCTTCAGCTCGGCGGGATCGCTGCCGTCGCCCTTGCACGGGACGTTCTGCGTAAAGTTTCCGAGCAGCCAAAAATCGTCCGCGAGCGGGCCGGCGCTTGCCCCCGCAGTCAACGCAAGAGTGACGCAGCCGATCAGTGGATAGATGATTTTCATCGCGAAACCCCCTGCTCCTCTTACAGCTTACAGCTTACAGCTTACAGCTTACAGCTTACAGCTTACAGCCTCGTGGACCGCCCATTTTGAATAGTAGCCAATGCCATGCGGCACGCCAATCGGCCCGGTGGAATTTTGCCGCGCTGTGTCCTGCCGAACACGCGCGCCGGCATGAGCGGCCGGAATAACAAAAACGGCGCCCATAGGGCGCCGTTTGGAACTCTTCATCGCCACATTCATGGCGTTCTTTGAGTGGAGCGCGTCCTAATGCGCGGTCAAGCCGGAGGCGTCCTCTTCGATCGTCTCGGCAACATCGACTGGCTTCGCGGTCGATTCCTCCCACACGATCGGTTCGGGCTTGCGCACCAGCGCGCGAGCTAGCGCCTCGTCCATGCGCGAGACCGGGATGATATCGAGGCCGCTCTTGATGCTGTCGTTGATCTCGACAAGATCCTTGGCGTTCTCTTCCGGAATGAGCACGGTCTTGATGCCGCCGCGATGCGCGGCAAGCAACTTCTCCTTGAGACCGCCGATCGGAAGCACGCGGCCGCGGAGCGTGATCTCGCCGGTCATGGCAACGTCCCGATGCACCGGGATGCCGGTCATCACCGACACGATCGCGGTGACCATGGCGACGCCCGCCGACGGACCATCCTTCGGCGTCGCGCCTTCCGGAACGTGCACGTGGATGTCGCGTTTGTCGAACGCCGGCGGCTCGATGCCGAAAGCGACCGCGCGCATGCGCACGTAGGACGCCGCAGCCGAGATCGATTCCTTCATCACGTCGCGCAGATTGCCGGTGACGGTCATCTTGCCCTTGCCGGGCATCATGGCCGCCTCGATGGTCAGAAGCTCGCCGCCGACGTCGGTCCAGGCCAAGCCGGTGACCACACCGACTTGATCTTCGTCCTCGACTTCGCCATAGCGGAACTTCGGCACGCCGAGATAATCGGCAAGAACCGCGTCGGTGACTTCGACCGACTGCTTCTTCGAGATCGTGAGCTCCTTCACCGCCTTGCGGATCAGCGTCGAAAGCTCGCGTTCGAGGTTACGCACGCCCGCCTCGCGCGTATAGCGGCGGATGAGCGTGAGCAGCGCACCATCGTCGATCGACCACTCCTTCAGTTCGAGACCGTGCTTGACCAGCGCGTGCGGGATCAAATGCTTGCGCGCAATCTCAACCTTCTCGTCCTCGGTGTAGCCGGCGATACGGATGATCTCCATGCGGTCCATCAAGGGCGGCGGGATATTGAGCGTGTTCGCCGTGGTGATGAACATTACGCTGGAGAGATCGTAGTCGACCTCCAGGTAGTGGTCATTGAACGCGTGGTTCTGCTCCGGATCGAGTACCTCGAGGAGCGCCGACGACGGATCGCCGCGGAAGTCGGCGCCCATCTTGTCGACCTCGTCGAGCAGGAACAGCGGATTGGAGGTCTTCGCCTTGCGCATCGACTGGATGATCTTGCCCGGCATCGAGCCGATATAGGTCCGCCGATGGCCGCGAATCTCCGCCTCGTCGCGCACGCCGCCGAGCGAGACGCGCACGAATTCGCGACCCGTCGCCTTCGCGATCGACTTGCCAAGCGAGGTCTTGCCGACGCCGGGAGGGCCGACCAGGCAGAGGATCGGTCCGGTCAGCTTGTTGGCGCGCTGCTGCACCGCGAGATATTCGACGATGCGTTCCTTGACCTTCTCGAGGCCGAAGTGATCGCCATCGAGAATTTGCTCCGCTAGCATGAGATCCTTCTTGATCTTGGATTTCTTGCTCCACGGGATCGAGAGCAGCCAGTCGAGATAGTTGCGCACGACGGTAGCTTCCGCCGACATCGGCGACATCTGCCGCAGTTTCTTCAGCTCGTGCTGCGCCTTCTCGCGCGCCTCCTTCGAGAGCTTGGTGCGCTTGATCTTCTCTTCGATCTCGGCGAGCTCGTCCTTGCCATCCTCGTCGCCGAGCTCCTTCTGGATCGCCTTCATCTGCTCGTTGAGGTAGTACTCGCGCTGCGTCTTCTCCATCTGGCGTTTGACGCGCGTGCGGATGCGCTTCTCGACCTGCAGCACCGAGATTTCGCTCTCCATCAGCCCCAGCACCTTCTCCAGGCGCTCGGTGACGCTGGGCGTCTCCAGGATCATCTGCTTGTCGGGAATCTTGACCGCCAGGTGCGAGGCCACGGTATCGGCGAGCTTTGCGTAATCGTCGATCTGCTGAACCACGCCGACGACTTCGGGCGACACCTTCTTGTTGAGCTTCACATAGCCTTCGAACTCGTTGACGACCGAGCGCGCCAGCGCTTCGGCTTCGACCTGATCGCCGGAAGAATCCGCGATCACGACCGCATCGGCCTCGTAGTATTCCTCACGATCGGTGTATTGCTTGACTTCAGCGCGGGCGGCGCCTTCCACCAACACCTTGACGGTGCCATCCGGCAGCTTGAGAAGCTGCAAAACGCTCGCGAGCGTGCCGACGCTGTAAATGGCGTCCGTCGCCGGATCGTCGTCGGAAGCGTTCTTCTGGGTCGCCAGCAGAATGAACGTATCCGAGCGCATCACCTCTTCCAGCGCCTTGATCGACTTCTCGCGCCCAACGAAGAGTGGAACGATCATATGCGGGAAGACAACGATGTCCCGCAATGGCAGCACAGGATAAGCCCGGCTTTCACCGGTCACGAGCGGCGGCTTTGGCTTGGCGGCAGTTGTCATGGCCCCACTTCCTTATTGTTGTGCACGTCCATCGAGACCCGCAGGATGCGCTGTCACAACGGACTGCCGTGTGGCCGGGAAGGGGATCGCGGACGATGGCCTGTCCGCACCCAAAGGGCCGGTGTGAAACCCTGCCCGGACTATTCCGCGACCATTCGAACGATCGTTTGGCCGCTCGTAATAGGTGGCGTTGCAGTACGAGTGTGTCAAGAAAGCCGGATTTTCCGAGGTACCAGCCGTGCTGAGAAGCCGCAGCGGCCCGCCACACGCCGAATCGGAAGTGCCGGAACCCGGCACCACTCAGGCGCTCGCGCCGCCGGCATCGCCGGCGCGATCGGACCGGTCGGCGTAGATATAGAGCGGCCTGGCCGCGCCCTCGACGACCTCGCGCGAGATCACGACTTCCTCGACCCCTTCGAGGCTCGGCAGATCGAACATAGTATCGAGCAAAATGCTCTCCATGATCGAGCGCAGGCCGCGCGCGCCGGTCTTGCGGTCGATGGCCTTACGTGCGATCGCCGAAAGAGCCTCATCAGCGAGCGTGAGGTCCACCGTCTCCATCTCGAACATGCGCTGGTACTGTTTTACCAGAGCGTTCTTCGGCTCGGTGAGAATGCGCTTGAGAGAGGGCTCGTCGAGATCTTCGAGCGTGGCGACGACGGGAAGCCGGCCGACAAATTCCGGAATGAGGCCGTACTTCAACAAGTCCTCGGGCTCGACTTCGCGGAAGATCTCGCCTTGCTTGCGGTCCTCAGGCGCCAACACTCTGGCGCCAAACCCGATCGACGTTGAACGACCCCGCGCGGAGATGATCTTTTCCAGGCCGGCGAACGCGCCGCCGCAGACGAACAGGATGTTCGTGGTGTCGACTTGGAGGAATTCCTGCTGCGGATGCTTGCGGCCGCCCTGCGGCGGCACGCTCGCGATCGTGCCTTCCATGATCTTGAGGAGCGCCTGCTGCACGCCCTCGCCCGACACGTCGCGGGTGATCGAGGGGTTGT
This sequence comes from uncultured Alphaproteobacteria bacterium, assembly GCA_963733575.1. GTDB lineage: Bacteria > Pseudomonadota > Alphaproteobacteria > Rhizobiales > Xanthobacteraceae > BOG-931. The sequence goes on from CAVTDJ010000002.1 coordinate 895,387, forward strand.
CGGACTTGCGCGATATCTTGTCGATCTCGTCGATGTAGACGATGCCGCGCTGCGCGCGCTCGACGTTGTAGTCGGCCGACTGCAAGAGCTTCAAAATGATGTTCTCGACGTCCTCGCCGACATAGCCGGCTTCGGTCAGCGTGGTCGCATCCGCCATCGTGAAGGGCACGTCGAGGATCCGCGCCAGCGTCTGCGCCAACAGCGTCTTGCCCGACCCGGTCGGCCCGATCAGCAGGATGTTCGATTTCGCCAGTTCGACGTCGTTGTGCTTGCTCTGGTGATTGAGCCGTTTGTAGTGATTGTGAACGGCGACCGAGAGCACCTTCTTGGCGTGATCCTGGCCGATCACGTAGTCGTCGAGAACCTTGCGGATCTCTCGGGGCGTCGGAATGCCGTCGCGGGACTTCACCAGCGAGGACTTGTTCTCCTCGCGAATGATGTCCATGCACAACTCGACGCACTCGTCGCAAATGAAGACTGTCGGCCCGGCGATGAGCTTACGCACCTCGTGCTGGCTCTTGCCGCAGAACGAGCAATAAAGCGTGTTCTTGGAATCGCCGCCGCCGACTTTGCTCATTCCCGTCTCCGTCTTCACAGCGAGGGCGCCGTTTGACCCTCGCCCACCTTACTACCCGCCGGGCTAAAAAACCGTAGCAGCTTCCGCGCTCTGAGCCCGAACAACACGTTACAGTGACAATACCCACTCAGTTCGTGCAAGCGTGCATGCTAATGGCGTGCCAATCAAGAATCCATTAACGATAACACGAGTTTGATCTAGTGTGCTTTCCGGACCACACTGCGGAACTTCGGCTTGACGCCGGACCGAGCCTCAGTTTGGCATCGATTCGGCCTGCCGGCGCACTCATACCTTCGTGAGAACCGGCTGCTCGGTCTTGAGGCCCGCTTCCTCAGGCCGCTTCGCGATCACCTTATCGATAAGGCCAAAATCCTTCGCCATTTCCGCAGTGAGAAACATGTCGCGTTCGAGCGCATCCTCGATCTTCTTCAGCGGCTGACCGGTATGGCGCACGTAGATTTCGTTCAGCCGGCGCTTCAGGTTCAGGATCTCCTGGGCGTGGACCATGATATCGGTGGCCTGGCCTTGGAACCCGCCGGAAGGCTGATGCACCATGATGCGTGCGTTGGGGAGCGCGAAACGGAGATCCTTGGCTCCTGCCGCGAGCAGCAGCGAACCCATGGAAGCAGCTTGACCGATGCAGAGGGTAGATACGGCGGGTCGGACGAACTGCATAGTGTCATAGACCGCCATGCCCGAGGTCACGACGCCGCCCGGCGAATTGATGTACATCGAGACTTCTTTTTTCGGATTCTCCGCCTCGAGGAACAAGAGCTGGGCAACGACCAGCGAAGCCACGCCGTCCTCGATCGGGCCGGTGATGAAGATGATCCGTTCCTTCAGCAGCCGGGAATAGATGTCATAGGCCCGTTCCCCCCGGTTGGTCTGCTCGACCACCATGGGGACGAGGTAGTTCATGTAAGTGTCCATCGGGTCGCGCATGGGGTCACCTGTTAAAGCTAGGGCTTAACTCAAAGCTAGGCCTCAACGTGCTCGCACAATGTGGCTGAGTCGGGTGCAGCTGTCGAAACCGCCGCGGCCCGACCACGGCCAAGAAATCGACTGTGCAATCGACTATGCAACTATGGCAGATATGTGCGGAAGTCCCTGCGACAAGACACGTGGCCGGCTTCGGGCCGCGCCAAGCGTCTCACTCCTCGTCTTCTTTGAATAATTCGTCCCGCGAAACCTGCCTGTCCGTCACCTCGGCGAGCTCGGTCAGGAAGTCGACCACCTTGTCCTCGAACAAGGGCGCCCGTAAGGCCGCGAGTGCATTGGAATTCTTGCGGTAATAGTCCCAAACCTGCTGCTCACGTCCGGGCATCTGCCGCGTCTGTTCCACCACGGCCGCGGTCAGCTGATCATCGGTGACCTTGATATTGTTCTTCTCGCCGATCTCCGCAATGACGAGACCGAGCCGCACGCGCCGCTCGGCGATGCCACGGTATTCTTCGCGCGCCTTTTCTTCGGTGGTGCCTTCGTCGGCGAAGGTGCGGTTCTGCTGCTTGAGGTCGTTCTCGATCTGCGACCAGACGCTGTCGAACTCCTGTGCGACGAGGCTCGGCGGCGGCTCGAACTTGTGGCGCTCGTCGAGCTGATCGAGCAGCGCGCGCTTGAGTTTTTGGCGCGATGCCATCGTATGCTCGCGCGCGATGCGCTCTTTAACCGCATCCTTGAGCTTCGCCAGCGACTCTAGTCCCAACGTCTTGGCGAAATCGTCATCGATCGTCACCGCGCCGGGCGCTTCCACTGCTTTGACGGCGACGGCAAAGGTCGCGTCCTTGCCGGCAACCGCCGGCGCCCGGTAATCGTCGGGGAACTTAACGTTGAAGGTTTTGCTCTCGCCGGCCTTGAGCCCCGCAAGATGCTCCTCGAAGCCCGGAATGAATTGGCCTGAGCCAAGGAGCAACGGGACATCTTCCCCGGTGCCGCCCTCGAACGGCGTACCGTCGATCGAACCCTCGAACCCAATCGTGACCCGATCGCCATTGGCCGCGCCTTCCGTCTTGGCGGCGAACGGGCGGTTCTGATCGGCGATCGTCTGCAACGCCTGATCGATCTCGGCATCGGCCACCTCGGCCGTGAGCCGGGTGAGCTTGATGGTCTTGAAATCGGCAAGGGCGATCGGCGGCACAATCTCGATTTCGACCGTATAGGCCAGGTCCGACTTGCCCGCGATAACGCCTTCGACCGCGCCCTCCTCCGTCGGCAGCACCACTTTGGGTTCAGTGGCAAGCTTGTATCCGTGATCGGTGACGATCTTGGAATTGGCTTCGCGCACGGCGGCCTCGATCACCTCCGCCATGGCGGACTTGCCATAGAGACGCCTGAGGTGCGCCACCGGCACCTTGCCCGGTCGGAAACCGCGCAGCTGCACGCGGGCTTTTAGGTCATCGAGGCGTTCATTGACCTTGGCCTCGAGATCGGTCGCGGGAACCACGACGCGATATTCCCGCTTGAGGCCCGCGGCGGCAGTTTCAGTCACTTGCATCGACATTACTCGTTTAAGCCCGCCTGATCGCGAATGCGCCGGCCGTTTGGGAAAAAATATCCGCCCAGATGGTGCGGGCGGAGGGGCTCGAACCCCCACGACTTTCGTCACGGGAACCTAAATCCCGCGCGTCTACCAATTCCGCCACGCCCGCGACAGGAGGGCGGCCCGGCGGCGCGGCTTATATCATGCGGAGTCCGTCCGGCACCACAAAAAATAGCCAAAGCGCGCTTCGCAACGCGCGTTCGCGCTCCAAGCGCGGCTACGCAAGCAGAGCGCGGTATACGGTGGGCAAAGCTTCAGGCAAATCCTCGGAAATGAGGCCCGGGCCGAACGCAAGCGCGGCTTCGCCATGCAGCCACACGGCGGCTGCGGCGGCCTCGAAGCCCAGCATACCCTGCGCCAAGAGCCCGGCCGCCATGCCGGTCAGCACGTCGCCGGCGCCTGCGGTCGCGAGATAAGCCGGCGCATTCGCCGCAATCGCCGCGCGGCCGTCCGGGGCTGCAACCACCGTATCGGCGCCTTTGAGCAGCACGACAGCCTCAATGAGTTGCGCCGCAAGACGCGCCCTTTCAAGCTTTGATCCGACTTTAGTTCGCTCATCCAAGGCACCGAAATAACGAGAAAATTCGCCCTCGTGCGGCGTCATGATCGTGGCGCGTCCGCGCCGCTGTCGCAGCGCCTCGGTAAGCCGTGAGGGATAGCCCGAAAAGCTGGTAATGGCATCGGCATCGAGAACCACCGAGCGATCGCCCGAAAGAGCGGCCAAAACGAGCTCGCAGGTTCCCTCGCCCACACCTACGCCGGGACCGATCGCGAATGCGTTCAATCGGCGGTCAGTGAGAAACGTCGCCAACTCGCCAGCGCCGTCGACGGGCCTCACCATCACGGCGAGGCTCGCGGCCGCATTGACCGTGAGCGCCTCGCGCGGGCTAGCTAAGGTCACCAATCCGGCCCCTGCCCGTAAGGCACCGCGGGCCGCGAGCCTGGCTGCGCCGGTTGACCAGGAGGGGCCGGACGCAATGACCGCATGCCCCCTGTCGTATTTGTGCCCCATGTCTTGCGGCGACGGAAAATGAGTACGCCAGAGCGCCGGGCTGTTCTCGAACGTTTGCGGGGCGATTTGCGCCAAGACGGAGTCGGCGATGCCGATATCGGCGATAGAAACCGCGCCGCAATAGAGTCGTCCCGGGAGAAGGATATGGCCGGGCTTCTTGCGAAAAAATGTGACCGTCCTGGCGGCCTTGACCGCCGCGCCCATCACGGAGCCCGTGGTGCCGTTGATCCCGCTTGGCAAATCGACGGCGATGACCGGCGCTGGCTGCGCGTTCATGCTTTCGATCATCACGCGGGCAACACCATCGACCGGCCGGTCGAGCCCGGCACCGAACAGGGCATCGATCAAGACTTGCGCGCCGCTGAGTGCGCCAGCGCTCGCCGCGGTCGTTGGACCGGTCCACTTTTTTGCCGCCAGCGCCGCATCGCCCGTAAGCCGAGCAGCCTCACCCACCAGCAAGACTTCCACCCGGTAGCCACGCTCGGCAAGCAGCCGCGCGGCGACAAATCCATCGCCGCCGTTGTTGCCTGGCCCGGCCACGACGACGGCCCGGCTTCCCGTTGGGAAACGTGCGAGCACGGCGTCGGCGACCGCCGCTCCGGCCCGCTCCATCAATCGGATGCCGGGCTCGCCTCGAGCGATCGTTTGCCGGTCGGCCAGGGCCATTTCGGCGTTAGTGAGAAGCTCAATCATGATGCGTCGAGGATAGCGATTACGGCAGCCGGGGAAAATCGTTGATCTTGTACGACGCGCGATTGACGCGATAATAGGCAATATGCCCACTTTGCTATCGGAAGCCTTTCGCAGCCCTCCACCGATGGCACGAAGTTAGACCATAGTCGGCTGATCTACTTGGGTTTTTCATGCCTTCGACGCCTTGGCACGGGACCTGCTAACGAAGCCTCGGTTCCAACGGTGGTCGTGCCCCATCCGGAGCCGGGAGAACGGAACGCGATGAAGAAAATTGAGGCCATCATCAAGCCATTCAAACTCGATGAGGTGAAGGAGGCGCTGCAGGAAGTGGGACTGCAAGGAATAACTGTCACCGAAGCCAAGGGCTTTGGACGACAAAAGGGGCACACCGAGCTTTACCGGGGCGCCGAGTACGTCGTCGACTTCTTGCCCAAGGTGAAGATCGAGATTGTGCTTGGTGATGACATGGTCGAAAAGGCAATCGACGCGATCCGCCGCGCCGCCCAGACCGGGCGGATCGGCGACGGGAAAATTTTCGTTTCGACTATCGAAGAAGCCATCCGGATCAGGACGGGGGAATCCGGAATAGACGCCATCTGAACGGCTGGTTTGACTGCCTGCGCTTAGCACGCGACGCAGCGACCGGCGCCACGAGGCATTGACCAACACCACGAAAGGGTACGCCTGCCATGACGACGCCGAAGAATGTCATGAAAATGATCAAGGACAACGACGTGAAATACGTCGATTTCCGGTTTACCGATCCGCGCGGCAAGTGGCAGCACGTCACCTTCGACGTTTCCATGATCGAGGAAGAAACGTTCGCCGAGGGGCAGATGTTCGACGGCTCCTCGATCGCGGGCTGGAAGGCGATCAACGAATCCGACATGTGTCTCATGCCGGATCCTGCCTCCGCCTGCATCGATCCGTTCTTCGCTGAGACGACGATGTCGCTCATTTGCGACATTCTCGAACCGACTACCGGCGAACCCTACAATCGCGACCCGCGCGGCATCGCCAAGCGCGCCGAGGCCATGGTCAAATCCATGGGTGTCGGCGACGCGGTCTTTTTCGGTCCCGAGGCCGAGTTCTTCGTTTTCGACGACGTGAAGTACAAGGTGGATCCTTACAACACCGGCTTCAAGCTCAACTCGGTTGAGTTGCCGTCCAATTCGGATACGTCTTACGAAGGCGGCAATCTCGGCCATCACGTCGGCACCAAAAAAGGCTACTTCCCAGTGCCGCCGCAAGATTCGGCGCAGGACATGCGCTCCGAAATGCTTGCCGCCATGGCCCGCATGGGCTGCGTCGTCGAGAAGCATCACCACGAGGTGGCGTCGGCCCAACATGAGCTTGGGCTCAAGTTCTCGCCGCTCACCGTGATGGCGGACCGGCTGATCATCTACAAATATTGCATCCAGCAAGTCGCGCAGGTCTACGGCAAGACGGCGACCTTCATGCCGAAGCCGGTTTACGGCGACAATGGCTCGGGCATGCATTGTCACCAGTCGATCTGGAAGGGCGGCAAGCCGGTCTTCGCCGGCAACAAGTATTCGGATCTTTCGGATACCTGCCTGCAATACATCGCCGGCATCATCAAACATGCCAAGGCGATCAACGCTTTTAGCAACCCAACGACGAATTCGTACAAGCGCCTGGTGCCGGGCTTCGAGGCGCCGGTGCTGCTCGCCTATTCGGCGCGCAACCGTTCGGCGTCATGCCGTATTCCTTATACGACGAACCCGAAGGCGAAACGCGTCGAGGTTCGCTTCCCCGATCCGCTGGCAAATCCCTATCTGGCGTTTGCGGCGATGCTGATGGCCGGTCTCGACGGCATCAAGAACAAGATGGATCCGGGCGAGGCCATCGACAAAGACCTCTACGATCTACCCCCGAAGGAGCTGAAGAAAATCCCGACCGTCTGCGGCTCGCTGCGGCAGGCGCTCGAGGAGCTCAACAAAGACCGCGCCTTCCTTAAGGCGGGCGGGGTGTTCGACGACGATTTCATCAATTCCTACATCGACCTGAAAATGGGCGAAGTCATCCGCTTCGAGCACACGCCACATCCGGTCGAGTTCGACATGTACTATTCGGCGTAGAGCGTGCGCATTTACGCTCGAACGAAGTGAGTCGGCGTAACCATCCTCCCAACATCGCTAGGCGATGCAACTTTCCAAGGCGCCATCGTTCGCGGCGCCCTTTTCTTTTCGCCGAAGTTTGCGTCGGAATGCTTCGTTTTGCACCGAGGGGTTCACCTCGGGCGTGCCTGCAGCTTCTTCGTCGGCGGTTTCGATCCGGTCGCGCCCCTTTCTCTTGGCACGATAGAGTGCGTCATCGGCGCGGGTAATGAGCAAGTCCACGGCGCCCGCCGGCGATCCGCAGGCGATGCCGATGCTGACGGTCGCGGCAATGCGCTGGCCGTTACGTACAATGCTTGCCGCGGCGAACGCCGATCGCGCGCGCTCGGCGGCAATACCGGCTTCGCCCAGTGTACCCGGGAGCAAAGCGACAAATTCTTCCCCGCCCAAACGGCCAACCACGTCGCTCGCGCGCAGTGTCTCGCGCAACACCTTTGCAAACAGTTGCAACACGGCGTCACCAACGGCGTGACCGCGGCGGTCGTTGATCGACTTGAAATGATCGAGGTCAAAGGCGAGCACGCTGACCGGCGCCATGTCGTTGCGGCGCCTGCCCTCGATCAGCACCCCTGCGGCCTCGAAAAATCCTCGGCGGTTCAACAGACCCGTAAGCGGGTCGGTGGCCGCCGCCATCTTGTAGATGCGTACGGTGCGGTCCTTCGCCAGGATCAGCACGATGAAGGCAGTACCGACGACATAGAGCACGATCTCGATTGCGAATACCGCGATCCAGCCGCGCGCGAGACTGTGAACGCCGTCGCCATCGGGCGAGAGTGTCGCCAGCGCCACCGGGAAGAGGAAGATGGCGCCATGCAACATCGGAACGAAGATGGCGGGCCAGCGCCGGATGAGCGATTTGCGCCGCTCGCGGCGCAGCTCGGTTGCAGTCAAAAACGTGTAGCCGGCGACAATGAGCGAGCTCACCACAATGCGTGACGCAGCCGATTCCGCGAACGCGGGGAAAAGCGACGCGCCCAGCCAGAACGCGGCGCCGAACACCATGGCGACCCAGCGGACCGGACGCCCATGGAACAGCCGCGCGGCGCTCCAGATCATGCCGACGGCGACAAACAACAAGGCGGTGGCGACGCTCGCGGGCAGCCCTGGAGCAATCAGGTCGCCGAACCGCCACAGCCCGCCCGACGCCCCGCCGGCCAGGTAAGCCGCGCCCCACCAGGCGAGCGCGCGGATGCGTTCCTGCGTCCAGGCGAACAGCAGGAACAGGCCAAGCAAGGCGGTGACGCAAATAGCGATAACGAACAGCGTTCCGACATCGAGCGATGCCGGAGCTGCGGCGATGTTGATCGCCATGAACGGAAGCTCCCGACCGTGCTATTCGGATTGTTGCGTATCACTGTCCGGCGGCGCGCGCTGAAAGTTCCGTGTTCAGGCTTTGCCAACCGTGTGACGTATGGAGCAGTTTTTTGGAAAAGATTTTTGGAAAAAACAGAAAATTGCTGAAAACAACCGACGCGCCGTTTGCGCGCGCGGTCGCGGAGCTTAGCCCAAGCGTCGGCGATCCCGCCGAAACTCTTGGCGGAGCGGGCGCTCCATTGCACGCCCGACCCCAAGCCGATTTCCGAAGTCGACGAACTCTGCACGAGCGAGAACCCGATGCTCGTCCCGCCAGATTGATCGCGAAGCGCCGTCGCGATGACGGCGGAGGCCGTCCCCTTACCGCTTCGAGAACTGGAAGCTGCGGCGCGCTTTGGCCCTGCCGTATTTCTTGCGTTCGACCACGCGCGGATCGCGCGTGAGAAAGCCGCCGCGCTTGAGCACCGGTCGCAGGTCCGGCTCGTGCCGCAAGAGCGCCTTCGACAAGCCGTGACGCACCGCGCCCGCCTGACCTGAAAGCCCACCGCCGGACACCGTACAGACGACGTCGTATTGCCCTTGGCGGTTGGCAGCGACGAGCGGCTGCTGGATCAGCATGCGCAGCACCGGGCGGGCAAAATAGGTTTCCACCGGCCGATCGTTAACGAGGATCTTGCCGCCGCCCATTTTGATCCAAACCCGCGCCACCGCATCCTTACGTTTGCCGGTGGCATAGGCGCGGCCCTGCTTGTCGAGCTTCTGAACGTATTTCGGCGGCTGCGGCGCCACCGCGGGCTTGAGCGTGGAAAGCTCTTCGAGCGTCTGGATGGTCTCGGCCATCACGCGGTCCTCTTGTTCTTGCGATTCATGGCGCCAACGTCGATCCGTTCCGGCTGTTGCGCCGCATGCGGATGCTCGGCGTGCGGATAGACCCGAAGGTTGCCGAGTTGACGACGGGCGAGCGGCCCGCGAGGCAGCATCCGCTCGACAGCCTTCTCCACGACGCGCTCGGGATAGCGGCCAGTCAGGATCGACTTGGCAGAGCGTTCCTTGATGCCGCCGATATAGCCCGTGTGCTTGTAATAGACCTTCTGCTCAACCTTGCGGCCGGTCAGCACGACCTTGGCCGCGTTGATGACGATGACGTTGTCACCGCAGTCGACATGCGGCGTGAAGGTCGGCTTGTGCTTGCCGCGCAGCCGCATCGCAACGAGCGAGGCAAGCCGGCCGACGACAAGTCCATCGGCATCGATCATGACCCATTTCTTGTCGACCTCGGCGGGCTTGGCCGAAAAGCTTTTCATGTTCGCATCCGTTCGGGAATGCGCCCGGGCTATCCCGGCGCGTTGAGCGGCTATTTATCCGCAGCTGCGTTCCGCGTCAACACCACGTAGGCATATTTTGTCAATATTACAGCCATTTGGGCTTGAGGTATCATTTTACCTCTGAGAGGGGATTGAATAGGTCGATGTCGCGTGAGCGACCAGATCGTCCTCCCCCTCCGAGCGAATGCCGATCTCGGCAACCGCAAGCCGCTTCCCGAGCTTGATCAGCCGCGCCTCGGCGAGAAGATCTCGTGGCGTCGGCTTTTTCAGAAAATTGATGGAAAGATGAGTGGTTACCGCCATCGGGACCCATCCGATTGTCGCCAGGATTGCGACATACGGCGCAAAATCGGCGAGCGTCATCATGGTTGTGCCGCTGATCGTCCCGCCGGGACGCAGTGATCGCGGACTGAAATGTTTCCGGATGCGGCTGCCGCCGGACCAGACTTCTTCGATGCCATAACCGCTTTGTGCGTTGAGCATTTGCGGAAATTCAGCGCTGAGCAAATCCTCAAGCTCTTTGGCCGTAAGTTTCGGCGCCGCCATGTGCTTCATACCCCTGCCCCCGCGCTACGGATCGGATACAATGGCTAAGAGGACTTGCCAATCCGCGCTCCAGGACCGGAACTCGAGGACGAACTCATGAACACTCAAACCGCTACTGCCGCCAAAGCCGCGGCTGCCTCGCTCATCTTGTTGCGCGAAGACTTCGCTGGCGTTGCTGTGCTTACGCTCAACCAGCCACAGAGCCGCAACAGCCTCTCCGAAGCGATGCTGGAGGCGCTCGGCGACGCACTTACAGCGATCGCACACGATGACAACGTGCGTGCGGTCATTCTAGCCGCCAACGGGCCCGTTTTCTCCGCCGGCCACGATCTCAAGGAACTCAATCGCCATCGCTCCGACGGCGATCGTGGCCGCGCCTATTTCAAGCACATCATGACCACCTGCAGCACCATGATGCAGCAGATCGTTACGCTGCCGCAGCCGGTCATCGCCGCCGTGCAGGCGACCGCGACTGCCGCAGGCTGCCAGTTGGTGGCTAGCTGCGACCTCGCGGTCGCTTCCCGAACCGCCAAGTTCGCGACGCCGGGCGTCAATCTCGGCCTGTTCTGCTCGACGCCGATGGTGGCGCTCTCACGCAACGTCTCGCGCAAGCACGGAATGGAGATGCTGCTCACCGGCGAGATGATCTCGGCCGAGCATGCCGCGCGCATCGGTCTCGTCAACTTCGTGGTTGACCCCGGCAGCGAGCGCGAGGAGGCGCTGAAACTGGCCAAGAAAATCGCTGCGAAATCGACCTTGACGGTCAAGATCGGCAAGGAGGCGTTCTATCGCCAGCTCGAGATGCCGCTCGCCGAGGCTTACAAATACGCTTCGGAAGTGATGGTCGAGAACATGCTCGCCCGCGACGCCGAGGAAGGCATCGGCGCCTTCATCGAGAAACGCGAACCGAAATGGGAGGACCGCTGACGCCGAGCGATCCGATGAATCACAACTCCTATCCCGACAGCTACATCCGCGGAATCCTCAATACGGTGAAGTCGATCGCGATGGTCGGCGCCTCGGCGAAGGAAAATCGTCCAAGCTATTTCGCCTTCAAATACCTCCTTGAACACGGCTACCACATGATCCCGGTGAACCCGGGAAATGCCGGTCACGAGATGCTCGGCCGGCGGTTTTACGCGCGGCTCGCCGATATTCCCGAGCCGATCGACATGGTCGATATTTTCCGCCCTTCCCCATACGCGCTCGATATCGTGCATGAAGCCCTCACGCTCCATCCGCGGCCGCGTGTGATCTGGATGCAGCTCGGCATCCGGAACGACGAAGCGGCGGCGCTCGCCGAAGCTAACGATATAAAAGTCGTGATGAACCGCTGCCCGAAGATCGAATATGGCCGCCTGTCTTCGGAGATTGCCTGGATGGGCGTCAATACGCGCACCATCAGCTCGAAGAAAGCGGCAACAAGCGGCGGCATCCAGCGCTTATCGCTCAACCGCACCAGCTCGCCCGGCGGTGCGACCGACGCCGCTGCTGCCGCCGAGCGCGCGCCGCGCGAAGACGGTGGAGCGTGAAGCGGTCGAAGAGCGCAGCGCGACACGTGCAGCGCAAAAACACCTGTAACTAAAATGCGGCGGAACTTTCTTGAACCTTTTTCATTTGTTTCCTGACAAATCTAGCGCTCCTTTTGGCTCAACACGACGCTGCTGGCGTCGCGAACCGTCAGGAGTGAGCTATGAAAATCGGCACTGCGCTTGCGCTTACGCTGCTTGGCCTCGTGCTCGCACCCGCCGCCGGCAAGGCCGACGACGACCAGCAGGGCCGGAAAGCGTGCATGTACGATGCTTTGACCGTATGCGCGCAATTCATCCCGGATCGCGAGCGCATCGCTGATTGTCTCATCTCCAACCGCCTGCGAATCTCCGAGCCGTGTCGCCTCTTGCTCCTACACGCGCGCGCTGACGAACGTGCACTAACGCCGCAGAAATAACTCCCCGCCGCCGCCGCGCCCGACAGCGCGGCGGTTGCGCATTAACGAACCACGTTTCCGCGCCTTGACGGCCTTGGCCGGTCCTATAAACCGGGAGCGCTTTTCCCCGCCCCCGGAAAACCAAGGATCGGCCTATGAGCGAACGCATTCCCGGGTTTTCTACGCTCGCGGTCCATGCCGGCGCGCAACCCGATCCGACGACCGGCGCGCGCGCCACGCCGATCTATCAGACCACCTCCTATGTGTTCGAAAGCGTCGATCACGCCGCCTCGCTGTTCGGTCTGCAGACTTTCGGCAACATCTATACGCGCATCGGCAACCCGACGACCGCGGTGCTCGAGGAGCGCGTCGCGGCCCTCGAAGGCGGCACCGCGGGACTCGCTGCCGCATCGGGACACGCAGCGCAGGTGCTTGCCTTTCACTGCCTCCTGCAGCCCGGCGACGAATTTGTCGCCTCGAAGAAGCTCTACGGCGGCTCGATCAATCAGTTCACGCATGCGTTCAAGAATTTCGGCTGGAACGTGGTCTGGGCGGACCCCGACGACGTGTCGTCATTCGAGCGCGCCATCTCGCCGAAAACCAAAGCGATCTTTACCGAGTTGATCGCCAATCCGGGCGGCGTCATCACCGACATGGCGGCGGTTTCACAAATTGCGAGACGCGCGGGCGTGCCCTACATCGTCGACAACACGCTTGCCACGCCGTATCTGTGCAAGCCGATCGATCACGGCGCCGACATCGTCATTCATTCGCTGACCAAATTTCTCGGCGGCCACGGCAATTCGATCGGCGGCCTCATCGTCGACGCCGGTACGTTCAACTGGTCGCGCGAGCGCCGCTACCCGATGCTGTGCGAGCCGCGGCCGGAATATCACGGCATCGTGCTGCACGAGACCTTCGGCAATTTCGCCTTCGCCATCGCCTGCCGCGTGCTGGCGTTGCGCGACATCGGTGCGGCGCTATCGCCGTTCAACGCTTTCCTCATCCTCACCGGCATCGAGACGCTGCCGTTGCGCATGCGTCAACATTGCGACAACGCGCTCGCGGTCGCCGAGTGGATTTCGGCGCATCCGAAGGTCGACTGGGTGAGCTATCCCGGACTGCCGGGCGATCGCTACCACAACCTCGCCAAGAAATACTGCCCGAACGGCGCTGGCGCGGTGTTTACTTTCGGGCTCAAGGGCGGCTACGATTCCGGCGTCAAGCTCGTCTCCAACGTGAAGCTCTTTTCGCACCTGGCCAATATCGGCGACACGCGCTCGCTGATCATTCACCCGGCCTCGACGACACATCGGCAACTTTCCGACGCACAAAAAATCCAGGCCGGCGCTGGGCCCGACGTAGTGCGGCTTTCGATCGGCATCGAAGACAAAGAAGACATCATCGCCGACCTCGAGCAAGCGCTGGCGGATTGACCCGTCATTCACGCCCGCGCCGGTGACGCGAGCGCGCGCGGCGCGCGCGCGGCCACATTCGCCGCATGCAACGTCGCCACGGTCAAAACCAGCATAGCCGCCGCCTGGTGCAGGAGCGCGATCGAGATCGGCACCTGCAGCAGCAAAGTCGCGATGCCGAGCGCCACCTGCAGGACGATCGCCGCGAACAACACAAACGCGCCAACGCGCGCCTGCTCGTTCTTCACCGTGCGAGCAACATCGACCCAATGCAGCAACGCGCCAACAAAAAGAAGATAAGCCAGCATGCGGTGGTTGAACTGCACCGTCAGCGCATTCTCGAAGAAATTCCGCCACAGCGGCGTGTTGAAAAAGAGCCGCGCGGAGTCCGGCACCAGGGCGCCGTCGATCAACGGCCAGGTATTGTACGCGTAACCGGCGCGCAGCCCGGCAACCAGGGCGCCGAGATAGATTTGGCCCAGCACCAGAATGAGAAGCCCCACGGCGCTCGCGCGAACGCGGCCCGGCATTGGGTGCGCCTGACGCTCGCCTAGCCGCCACGCGGTCCAAATGAGCGCCACGTAGATCGCGCAGGCGAGGACGAGATGCGTCGCCAGCCGGTATTGCGAGACCTCGACGCGATCGGCGAGGCCGGACGCGACCATCCACCAGCCGACGGCGCCTTGCAGCGCGCCCAGACCGAATATGAACCACAGGCGCGGCCGCAACGACGGCGCCACCCAGCCCCGCCACAGAAACCACAAAAACGGCAACAGGAACGCGGCGCCGATGAGCCGGCCGAGCAGGCGATGCGTCCATTCCCACCAATAGATCGTCTTGAACTCGGGCAGGCTCATGCCGCGATTGAGCTCGCGGTATTGCGGAATGGCCTGATATTTTTCGAACTCGCCCTGCCAGGCGTTTTCGTTAAGCGGCGGCAGTACGCCCATCACCGGCTTCCACTCGGTGATCGAGAGGCCGGATTCGGTGAGCCGCGTCGCGCCGCCGACCAGCACCATCGCCAGCACCAAAGCGGCGACGGCATAAAGCCACAGCCGGATCGCGCGCGCGTGCATCTTGGTGATCGTGCTCATTATCGGGTCGCTTGGGGTCGCTTGTCGCCAGCGCGCGGACCATATAGTGCTGCCCCCTGCCCTCGCAACGGCGTCATTGCGAGGAGCAACGCGACGAAGCAATCCAGAATGTCGCAGCAAGGAGCTGGATTGCTTCGCTATCGCTCGCAATGACGCCATTTGGTATCGCTCCTCCATGCCGCTACGCTTGCGCAAATTCATCGGCGCCATCGCGCTGTTCGTCCTCGTCATCGTCTGGGCACCGGTCGCCATGGCGCTGGCGCAGTTCCCGGCCATCCGCGACAACGCCATCCTTTCCATTCTTTATTACGCAATCGCCGGCATCGGCTGGGCCTTGCCGGCGATCCCGATCATCTCTTGGATGAGCGGCAAAAGTGAAACGCGTACGTGAGCTTTTTTCGCTCGTCCTCGCGAAAGCGGGGACCCAACCTGGATTCCCGCTTTCGCGGGAATGATCGGTAAGAAATTTATGCCGCTTCCGCGCGCCGAAAACCGTTCCACATCGCGGTCGCGGAACCCGACAAAAGCACCCGCACATAACGGAGCTGCTGATACTCGCCATTGAGCGAAATGCGCGGCAGCGCCGTCATATGCGCGGCGTGCGAGCGAAAGAGAACGCCCGGCCGCGTCGTCACCGCGGTCTTGAAACCAAGCTCGGCGGCGATGGCGAATTCGCGCGGCCCGGCCGAGCCGGGGTCGCCATACGGATACGACAGATGCGCCGGCCGGACCCCGAGCGCGGCCTCAATCACCGTGCGGCTTAAATCCATTTCCGAGCGCACGGTCTTTTCGGGCAGCTTGGCCAGCATCTGGTGATTGACGGTGTGCGCGCCGATGGTCACCAGCGGATCGGCGGCAAGCTCCGCGATCTCCTGCCAGGTCATGCACAGATCCCGGCAGAACGCCGCGACATCCACCTGATAACAGGCGGCGAGATTGCGCACGATGCCGCGCATCTCGGCTTCGGTCGGCCGGCTGCGCAGCCACCAATAAATCTCGTCGTAGAGCGCGCGCTTTTCGGCGACGGTGCCGCAGTCGAAGGTGCGGTTCTCGCCGTCGATCACCAGCCCGATGCGCGCGTTCTTCGCGATCACCGCTTCGAGCGCGAGCCACCACAATTCGCCAAGCCGGTCGGGAAAGCTGGTCGGCACGTAGATGGCGAACGGCACGCCGGCCGCTTTGAGGATCGGCCAGGCGTGCTGTAGGTTGTCGCGATAGCCGTCGTCGAAAGTGAGGCAGACGAAGCGCCGGGCGAAATCGCCTTCGGTCATGCGGCGGTGCATCTCGTCGAGTGAGACGACGTCGATCTCCGAGCGGCGCAGCAGCGCGATCACGCGGGAGAGAAACCGCGGCGTCACTTCGAGCAGACGGTTGGGCTGAAACCGGTCCGGCCGCGGCGGGCGCACGTGGTGCAACGTCAGAATGACGCCGACGCCGCCGACGAACCGCCTCAGCGCCGCATGCGCGCCGGTGAAGTAAAGCCCCTCCAACCCGCCGCGGATGATGGTCTGCTTGAGCCCGGCCAAAGCACGTCCCTGTCGCTGCGCTTTCCTTGAGTATGCGGTTCCATTATTGCAGCCGCTTGGTTGATAATCCTTTGCCGCTTATCCTCCCCCGTGAAACGGGGGATGGGGACCGCCCCCAGGGGCGGTGCAAGGAGCGTCGGCAAAGAGGCTTGCCCCATCGCTGCAGGCCCCCTCCACCGCGCGAACAGCACGGTCCCCCTCCCCCGCTCCGTTTCACAACGCGGGGGC
Source organism: uncultured Alphaproteobacteria bacterium (assembly GCA_963733575.1). GTDB lineage: Bacteria > Pseudomonadota > Alphaproteobacteria > Rhizobiales > Xanthobacteraceae > BOG-931. Next base: position 911,718 of record CAVTDJ010000002.1, read on the forward strand.
GGATAAGCAGAAGCATTCCCGCGACGCATCCGCGCCCGGGTTTTGCAAAGCCACGACGGAATCTCTGTGCCCCCAACGGAAAAGCCGAGGGGGCGGAGCGCCGAAAGGCGCACCGTCCAATGCCCCGCGCCACACCAACAAGTGTCGCCACTTGCCGGCGCCTGCGCGGTAGCGCGCCAATTCGGGGCGCGCCCGCCTTCCGGCGCTCCACTTGCGGCTTTGCCGTTCGGCAGGATTGCTGCCAATCGGCTTCAAGCTCCGGGCCGCGCTTTCTGGGACGGTGACCTGACGCGGAGCTATCCGCGTTCCCCATCCTCCAGTACAGCGAGCTCCTCGCAGGCCAGTCTTCGTGCCGGCCGGGCGGTGTCCGGGTTGCCAGGGAGCGGAGTGCAAATCCGCCCGCGGGGACCGCACCTCGCTCCGCTTTTCAGGAGTGCCCTCTAGAAAGGCGCCCTCGGTGAGCGAGATTTGGGGTTTGTAACTGGATTGGGGACGATTGTCAAGGGTTTTGTCGCCCAACCGGTGACATGGCCGCGCTATCCCGAACTGCCGAAAGCGCCGCCGGGGCCGGGACAATTGTGGCGACTCCGCTGGGGCTGCGCCAGAATGGCATCGATGAGAGCACGAAGCCAAAAACGCGGAGAACGACTGTGCTGCCTTTAATCGCGGAACGCCGGTCGGAGATCGCCGCGCTCTGCCGCCGCTTCGGGGTCCGGCGGCTTGCTGTCTTCGGCTCGGCGGCGCGCGGCGAAGATTTCGATCCGGCGCGGAGCGATCTCGATTTCCTGGTCGAATTCGATTTCCGGGAGCCCGACGCGCTGTCGCTGAAGTCCTTTTTCGGGTTCAAGGATTTGCTTGAGGAGCTGTTCGGCCGAAGTGTCGACCTCGTCGAGCCGGGCGCGATGCGCAATCCTTATTTGAAGGCGAGCATCGAGCGCTCGCGGGAGCCTGTCTTTGAAGCGTGATCCCAAAAGCCTGCTGTGGGATGCGCGGGATGCGGCAAACGCGATCGCCGCAATGACGGCAGAGAAGAGCTTTGAAGATTTCGACCGAGATATCGTGTTGCGCTCCGCGGTGGAGCGCCAATTTGAGATCGCCGGCGAGGCGCTGCGCCAACTCGCGCGCCTCGATGCGGCGCTCGCGGCCGAGATTCCCGACCTCCCCGAGATCGTGGCTTTTCGCAACATCCTGATCCACGGCTACGCGGTAATCGACCGCGCCCGCGTCTGGCGGGTGGTGGAGAAAGATTTGCCCGCGCTACGGGCGCGTTTGGCCGCGCTGCTCAACCGGACCGGCGACGCTTGACGAACACGACGGCGATCCGGTTCTTCGTCAGCCATGCCGAGTATGACAAAATCGATGCGGAGACGGTGTGATGGATGCAAACCTGATTTTGATCGATAGCGCGGCGGAGCTTGCCCGCGCCCGCGCTCTCGTCGATCGGCTCTGGGACTCGGACGACCCGGCCGACATCGCCCGGCTGGCGGCGCAGGCGCACCTGATCGCCGCCTATGAGGAGAGCCAATGGCCACGCCGGCCACCGAGCGCCGCTGATCCGGTAAATGCGTCGGCCGTTCGTCGAATAGGCAAAGCGCGCCTGGAGCTTTTCGGCATAGGCCTTGGCCTGGCCGACGCCTTCGGTGTCGCCCTTGTCGCGCGCCTTGGCTTCGATCACCGCCAGCTTGTGGTTGCGGAAGGTGAGGACATAGTCGGCAATCTCGGGCTTGCCGCGCCGGCCGGCACCCTCGATACGGCCGAGCGTAATTCTCTCCTCGCGACGTACCCGGCTGTCGGCGACAACGCCCCACCCCGCCGCCCGCAAAGCGGGGTCGATCAGTTCGGCTCGAGTCTCCGCCTCGTTCACTCGGCCGCCTCCTTGATGGCTCGCGGCGGCGGTGAGGTCAGTTTGCCGGAGAAGGCTTTTCGCAGGATGGATTGTTTGAGTTCCGCCAACGCCGCGATCCGCCCGTCGTAAGTCTCTCGTAATCGTTCCGTTTGTGTGGCGAGTTCGTCAAGACGCGTCACCGCCCGTTCTTGCTCATCCAACGGCGGAAACGGCACTGGAATTGAATTCAACGCCTTTTGGTTCAGCTTCGGCTGCGCCATGCCATTGACGTAGGGCTTGATAGAAACCGAATTCAGATAGTATTCGATGAACTTTTGCGATACTGAATCTGCAAATCGCAGAACGTGAGCATGGTTGTTTACCCAGCTTTTTTCGCTAATGGAAAACGCGATTGGATAGGTGCGCATCACCAAATTCGCGCCATCTTCAGAAACGAGCAAAAGGTCTTCGTCAAAGATAAAATCGGCGACGTAGTCAACCGCGCCCGACGCGCCATAGTAGGGAATTGAGCCCGCCTTCCGGTCTTTTTTCGTCACTGGAACGCGTTTGCTGTCTAAATTCTCGCAGACGCCGCCAAGCGATTTCCTTTCCCACTCTTGCTCAAAAACCGAATTGAGATAACTGTCGAAAAGCTCGCGCGCATTCTTGAGATTTCTCTCGGCGTTGGCGGTCGCGGTCCCCAGCCCCGCAAAGGCCTCGTCCAGAATGGCAACGATACGTTGTTGCTCGGGCATTGGGGGTACGAGAACAGGAAGAACTGCAAGTTTCGCTTTATTGAGCGTCTTGCCCTTGATCTTGTCCTCGCCTTCGGCGGCCTTTTGCCAATCGAAGAATGTCAGATACCAGTACAGATATTCTTTGTTGAGCAGCGTCTCATTGACCAGTGTGAGCGCCGCGATCGCCTCATTTGTTCTTAGATCGATGTCGGCGTAAGCAAGACGTTCCGAGCGTCAATTTGAAGCTAACAAGCAGAGTTCCCGCCTTGACGATTTTGACGCGTCTCGCTCCCTCATCCGACAAGTGTTCCGCGCTTGTAGAAATCCTCGCGTGAAGTGCCTTAGGCATATCGGCGATAGAAAGCCAGACGTTCTGTGTCGACTTTGCCTCATCCCAGAATTTGCGACTTGAACGAGGGGGTGTCGCGCAATTTCTATGCGGCATAGTTCACCCAAGGGCTTGCTGGTCCAACCCTCCCTCACAGCAACCTGCCGATGCCGGCGAGAATTTCCGCGCTCTCCACATCAAGCGCCGCCATTTCGGCGATTATGTCCTTAGGATCGCGCAATTCCGCCTCGTCGGCCTTGTTCGGGTTCTTCATCGAAAGGTCATAGGTCGTCTTATCGATGTTCTTCACATCGACCGTCCACGAATTCGCGCTGTCCTTGAACTTCGATTGTAACGCGATGAAGTCCTTCAAATCGTCGTCGTTGAGCGGATTGGTCTTGCCGAGATTGCGGCCGGCATCGAGCTTGTAGAACCAGATTTTCCGCGTCTGCGCGCCCTTCTCGAAGAACAGCACCACGGTCTTGACACCCGCGCCCTGAAACGTGCCGCCCGGCATGTCCAGCACCGTGTGCAGGTTGCAGTTTTCCAGAAGCTCCTTGCGCAGCGCCACCGCGGCGTTGTCGGTGTTCGACAGGAACGTGTTCTTGATGACGATGCCGGCGCGGCCGCCGGCCTTCAGCGACCTGATGAAATGCTGGAGGAACAGGAACGCGGTCTCGCCGGTCTTGATCGGGAAATTCTGCTGCACCTCCGGCCGCTCCTTGCCGCCGAACGGCGGATTGGCCAGCGCGACGTCGAAGCGGTCCTTGTCCTGGATGTCGCTGATGTTCTCCGTCAGCGTATTGATATGGACGATATTCGGCGCATCGATGCCATGCAGAATCATGTTCATGATTCCGATCACGTAGGCGAGGCTCTTTTTCTCCTTGGCGTAGAAGGTTCGCGTCTGAAGCGTGTTGAGGTCCTTGGTCGAAAGCTTGTCGCGATCCTTGGTAAGATAGTCGAACGACTCGCAAAGGAAGCCTGCCGAGCCGCAGGCGCCGTCGTAGATGCGCTCGCCGATTTGCGGCTTGACCACCTGGATCATGGCCCGGATGAGCGGGCGAGGCGTGTAATATTCGCCGCCATTGCGCCCGGCATTCCCCATGTTGCGGAGCTTTGCCTCGTAGAGATGCGACAGCTCGTGCTTTTCCTGCTGCGAGCGGAAGCTAAGGCCATCGACTAGCTCCAGCGCGTCGCGCAGCGAATAGCCGCTGCGGAACTTGTTTTCGATCTCGCTGAAGATTTCGCCGATCTTGTATTCGACGGTGTTGGCGCCCTCGGCGCGCGTCCGGAAGCCTTTCAGGTAGGGGAACAGCTTCTCATCAACACATTTTGATGAGGTCGTCGCCGGTCAGCGCCCTGTCGTGATCGAACGAGCCATCCTTTTTCTTCGGCGCCGCCCACACCGACCAACGGTGTTTGGCGTCCATAATCGGCTGGTATTTCTTGCCAGCGAGTTCGGCCTTCTGCTCGTTGGCGCGCTCCAGGTCGTCAAGGTATTTGAGGAAGAGCATCCACGACGTCTGCTCGGTGTAGTCCAGTTCCGTGGCGCATCCAGCCTCTTTCCACAGAACGTCATCGATGTTTTTTGAAGGTTTGTTCGAACATTCCTACCCCTGCGGCTAACCGGCCCCGCCGCGCCTACGCCATTCGTCCCGGCGGCAACTATAGTGGGAAATCCGGGAGTGTCAGGGTCGCCAAGATCGCCCGCCTCTATGCCACGCGAACAAGCATGCTTTTACACCTCCCGCAACAGCGGCTTGCCAGGATCGACGAGTTCAGGTCGATCAGCGCCTGGCCGAAAATGCCGATGATTGCGGGCGCGGCTTCGCCCTTCTTCACCCATCATAGTGCGGCGTGTGCGCGACGCGGCGCTACGCCCTCCGCCGGCGGGCACCGGCGCGGTCGCGTCCGGCGCGAAGGTCTCGCCCGAGTTCACCCGGCCTCCCCCGCACGCTCACGATATGATAAAAGCGCGGTTGGTGGTGGTGGTGCCCTCACGGCGGCATTGCCGCCAGCGGAGCGAACATGTCGAAACCGGTGATCTTCACGATTTCCGCCGCATGGGACGATGAGGCCTCGGTCTGGAGCGGGCATTGCGACGACATTCCCGCCGCGGCCGACGCGCCGACGCTCGACGAACTGTGGGCGAAGATTTCCGCAATCGCGCTCGATCTGCTGCCCGACAATCATCCGGAGGTCGATCCGGGCGAGCTGTTCCTGCAAATCACCGCGTTGCGCGAAGCCGAGCGGCCCGCGGCCTGAATGGCGCCGCAGTTCGACCGGCCCTTGCGCGACCTGCTGCGTGCCGCGGGCTGCATGCTTGTTCGGCAGGGCAAGGGCAGCCACGAAATCTGGCATAGCCCGATCACGAAACAAAACTTCGCAATGCCAGTCGGCATTCCGAGCCGCACGGTCGCGTCCGGCTCGAAGCGGAGGCGGCGAGAAGGATTTTTCTCCCGGATTTCGCGGAAATCAATCCAAGCTACGTGAAGCCGCAGTTGCTTACGCCTCGACGTATTCCGCGATGCTCGTCGGTGCCGGGACGCCCAAGCCGTCTGCCTTGAGACCGTCTATGTGAAGGCGAATCGCTTCGCGGATTTCGGCCTCGACCTCCGGAATCGTTGCTGCGGTTGCAACGCAGCCGGGCAAGTCTGGCACGTAGGCCGAATAGTTGCCTTCAGCCTTTTCGATCACCACTGCGTAACGCATCACCGCTGCCCCTTCAGTTGGGCCTGCTTAAGCACGCTGTTGAGCGTACCAGGCGCCATATCGTCCGACGGCTTGCCGGCAACACACGGCCGAGCTTCGTTGGATGCTTGTATTGCCGATGCGAGCCTCGCGTGGCAACCAGGAACCAGCCGTCCTGTTCAATGAGACGGATGACGTCACGCACCTTCATGCAACGAACATCCGCCACTTCCTCTCGACCGGCAAGTCTGCCGAAGGGGAGCGGGGCGACATTCGGGTGTTATGTTGGAGAGGTAGACTTCGGATTCGCTTCGCTCAATCCAGGCCACGCCCCCCTACACCTCCCGCAACAACGGCTTGCCGGGATCGACGAGCTTCAGATCGATCGGGGCCTGGCCGAAAATGCCGATGATTGCGGGCGCGGCTTCGCCCTTCTTCACGCCGTCATAGTGCGGCGTGCGCGCCACGCGGCGCACGAAGCCGCCGGCGGGCACCGGCACGGTCGCCTCCGGCGCGAAATTTTCGCCCGAGTTCACCCACCAGGTGCCGGAGATGACAAAGCACAGCCGGTCGGTGACGTAAGTGTGCGGCGCGCTCATGTAGCCCGGATGCCATTTCACCAGCACCACATACGGCCCGGGCTGGTCGGTCGCGCCGAACACCGGCGCCGTCTCGAACGCGTGCGGTGCCGCCCAGCTCGGCGTCAGCCATTTGAATTGCTCGGGCAGCGTGACCTGGGTCTGCGACGGATCGACCGCCGCCGCGGGATCGGTGAGGAGGCCGAGCGGCAACGCGGCGAGAAGCGGCGCGAGCAGAAGCCCGCGGCGGGTCGCGGCTACGTGGGTTGAGGCAAGATGTTGCGGCGACGACAGCATGCGCGCGAGCTCTTCCATCTTCGCCGCGGGCGGCAGCGGAACTTGCAGGGTCATGTCCGTTCTCCGTTTCGGTCGGCGCTGTGATTATGACGCGGGGAGGCGGAAAGAGTTGCGGGGAAATCATCCTGCCCCGCGAAGCGGGGAAGGGGGACCGCCCGAAGGGCGGTGGAAGGGGCGCGCGGCGATAACGCTAGCATCGCATCCCAGATACAGCCTCTGCGCCGACGCCCCCTCCACCATGCTTCGCATGGTCCCCCTCCCCCGCTCCATTTCACTTCGCGGGGGCGGATGAAGGAAGGTTACGCGGCGGCGGCGGGGATGGGGGGAACGACTTTGCGCGTCTGCGAGCCGGTGCGGCCGGCGATGAGCAGCGTGACATTGTCGAAGCCCGCGTCCATCAGCGCGTCGCGCCCTTTCGTCGTTGCGAAGCTTGCGACCGTCTCGACCAGAAGGACCGCATGCGGTGCGATGCGCGCCAGCGCTTCCATGTCGGCTGCGCCGAGCGTGCCGGCGTCGATGACGACATGCGCATAGGCATGCGCCAGCGCCTCGAAGTTCTTGCCCATGCCGGGCGCGGACAAAACCGCGCCTCGGGTGCCGCCCGAGGCAACGAGATTGAGGCGCGACGCCCGGTCTTTGGTGATGATGTCGCCGAATGATGCTTCGCCTGCGGCAAGCTCGGCGAGACCCGGCGCAGACGGATCAGAGGAAATATCCTCGATCGCGGCATCGCCGGCGCCGAGCCCGACCAGCACCACGCGCGCGTCTTCCCGCGCGTCTTGTCGCAGACCTTCCAGCGAGCCCTGGGCGAGCGCGCGGGCGAACCTGATGGCGATGCTATCCACGTCCAGATCCGGCGCGGCGGCGAAGAACGCTATCTGGCTGCCGGCGACGCCGACCCGGTGCAGGTTATGGGCGAAGTCCTCGATCGCGCTCACCGGCACGCCGACCGGCGGCGGCGGCGCCTCCGGCTGCGGCTTGCTCCTCATCACGGCGCGGAGCCGCGCCGCAAGCGAGCCCGGTGCGGCCGGGCGCGGCCCTGCCCGCTCGGCGGCGGCATCGAAGTCGGCCGCGGGTGCGACGTCGGCGGCGGCTTCGGTCTGGCGGCGCCGGCGAACCGGCGCCGCGGGCGCAACCGGCACGGCCGCGACGCCGCCGGCCGGCGCGGCCAACAGCTCGCGCGTCAATACCATGCCGGCACTGAGCAACATCGCCGCCAGGCTTGCGATCAGCACGGTCGGCAGCTTCTTCGGATAGGCCGGGACGTTCGACACTGTGGCGCGCGAAATTACCCGCGCGTCGGGCGGCGCCGACTCGATGGTGCCGCGCGCGCTCGCCTCGCGATATTTGGCCAGATACGATTCGAGGAGGTCGCGCTGCGATTTGGCTTCACGCTCGAGCGCACGCAATTGCACGTCGTCCTCGTTGGAGGTCACCGCCTGGCTCTTGAGCTGGTCGAAGGCCGCGAGCTGCGCCGCGACCCGCGCGTCGGCGAGCTTGGAGTCGTTTTCCAGCGACCGCGCAAGGATTTCGGCTTCTTTCCTGATCTGGAGATCGAGGTCGCCGATCTGCGCCTTCAATTCCTTGATGCGCGGATGATTGCCGAGAAGCGAGGAGGATTGCTCGGCGAGCTGCGCGCGGAGCGTCACACGCTGCTCCGACAGCCGCCGGATCAGCTCGGAATTGAGGATGTCGGAGGATTCGATCGGCTCGCCGGACTTGAGCATGGCGCGGATGAGCCTGGCCTTGGCCTCCGCGTCGGATTTTTGCGCGCGCGCGGCGGCAAGTTGCGCGTTCAGGTCGCCGAGCTGCTGGACCGAGAGCGTGGTGTTGTTGGGGCCGACCAGGAGATTGGATTTGGCGCGGAACGCCTCGACCTTGGCCTCGGCGTCCGCCAGCTTCTTGCGCAGGCTGTCGATCTCGCCGGAGAGCCAGACGCCGGCGCTGCGCGCCTGGTCCTGCTTGGCCTCCTGCTGGCGCTTGAGATAAGCGTCGGCAATGGCGTTGGCGACGCGGGCGGCAAGATCGGGATTTTCCGAGAGGAAGTCGATGACGATGACGCGCGATTTCTCCACCGGAAATACGGTGAGCCGGTCGTAATACGCCTCGAGCACGCGCTCTTCCGGCGTCATGTTCATCGGATTCCTGATGACGCCGAGAAAGCCGAGCAGCGATTTGACCAGCGAGATGCCGCCGAGCGCCGGATCGAATTCCGGCAGCTCGTTGAGCTTGAGCTTGGCGATCACTTCGGAGGCGAGATCGCGCGACAGGATGAGCTGCGCCTGGCTGGTCACGGCTTCCGGGTCGACAACGCCGCGGTCGATGACGTCCTTGTCGGCGTCGGGGCGGAGGAAGACATTGTCGCGGCCGATGACGAGAACCCGCGCCTCCGATTGATATTTGGGCGGGATCAACATCACCACGGCGAACGCGATCAGCGCCACGATGATCGTCGGCCTTAAGATCGAATAGCGCTTGCGCCAGAGCGCGGCGCCGAGCCCGGACAGATCGAAATCCGCGTCGATGAATTGCCCTCGCAGGGAAGGCCGGGGCGATGGCGACGCCAAACTCATTTCGCGGCTCCTACACCTACGCTTAAACCGACTAACTGACGGACTCACTGTGGCGGCCTGAGCAGCCGATGCCGATAACAGTCGATTATGGTTGCTATCTGGTTAAACGTGGCATTGCTGCACGCCCGGGCGGCATCGCGCCCGGGCGTGCAAAGGGTTTTTTAACCCCGGCAATGCTCATCTACTTAACTCTCTGCCGCGATTTTTAAGGATTCGCGCCATGCGCGACGGGCGGTTTGCCGCATCGATGAACGCCGCCGTCAACGTCGCAATGGACGTGGAAGCGGCTGGCGTGGTGCAAACCGCCCCCGCGCGGTCGTTGAAGATCCTGCACATCCTGCGCGCGCCGCTCGGCGGGCTGTTTCGCCATGTCATGGACGTGGCGTACGGCCAAGCCGAGCGCGGCCATCGCGTCGGCCTCATTGTCGATTCGACGACCGGTGGGGAGCGCGCCGATGCCGCGCTCGCGGAGCTCGCCCCGCATCTGGCGCTCGGGCTCCAACGCGTCGCCATCGCCCGCGAGCTTGGGCCGTCCGATATCGGCGCGCTGCGCTTCGTCTCGCAGCAGATCAAGCTCGCCGCGCCGGACGTGCTTCACGGCCATGGCGCCAAGGGCGCCGCGTTGTCGCGGCTTGCGCCCAGCGCGCCGAGCGCGATCCGCGTCTATACGCCCCACGGCGGCTCGCTGGTCTACCGTCCGGGCACGCTCGCCGGCGGCTTCTATCGCGGGCTGGAATGGCTGCTGAAGTGGCGCACCGATCTGTTCCTGTTCGAGAGCAGCTACGTCGCCGGCCTGTTCCGCGCTGAAATCGGCCGGCCGCCGGGAATGGTGCGGGTCGTGCACAACGGCGTCGGCGATGCCGAATTCGAGCCGATCGCACCCCGCGCCGATGCGACGGATCTCGTTTGTCTCGGCGAGTTGCGGCCCGTCAAGGCATTCGATGTCCTCATCGAGGCGCTGGCGATCCTGAAAGCGTCCGGCCGGCGCGTGAGCGCGACCGTCGCCGGCGAAGGGCCGCAAGGCCCGGAGCTCAAAGCGCTGGCGGAGCGGCTTGAGGTCGCCGATCTGGTCCGCTTTGTCGGCCACCGTCCGGCGCGCGAGGCGTTCGCCATGGGCCGCATCCTGGTCATCCCCTCGCGCGCCGAATCGCTTCCCTATGTGGTGCTGGAGGCTGCCGCCGCCGGCCTGCCCATCATTGCCACGCGGGTCGGTGGTATCCCGGAAATCTTCGGCCCGCAGACCGCAAGCCTCATCGCGCCCGACGATATCCGCGTGCTGGTCGGCGCCATCACCGCCGCGCTCGACGCGCCGGCGGAGATCGAGCGCGTTGCGCAACTGGTCAAGTCACGCGTCCACGACGAATTCTCGCTCGCGGCCATGGTGGACGGCGGGCTTGTCGCCTATCGCGAGGCGATTGCACTGCGAAAACTCGCGCAATTCGCATAACCAATTTTTGAACTTTGTTTACTACCTTGGCCTGTGGAGTGCCTGCGCGGCTTTGCGCGCGGGCCGTGAATATATGGCAAACATGTCCAAGCCCGAGCTCAAGACGATTTTCGACACCGCTTCCGCCGTGCATTCGGCGGTATCGGCGATGCCGCGCGCCGGCGCGCAGCCGGCCAAGCCGCACCAGCTTTCCCCCGCGGCGCTTACGCTCGCCGAAGCGAATTACGAGCCCGCGTATTCGCCGATCGTGCTTGCCGGGCTCGTGCGCATGATCGAAGCGGCGCTGATCGTGGCCGTCGGCTTTGGTGTCTATGTCGGCTACGTGGTGCCGGGCCACGGCTTCGCCTGGTATTACTTCGCCGCCATTTTCGGCATCGCGCTTCTCGCCATGCTGGCATTCCAGGTTGCCGATATCTATCAGGTGCAGGCCTTCCGCGGCCATGAGAAGCAATACATGCGGCTCGCCTCGGCGTGGTCCGTGGTGTTTTTGATCGCCATCGGCATCTCGTTCTTCGCCAAAGCCGGCGACCAGTTCTCCCGCGCGTGGCTCGGCACTTTTTATGTGCTCGGGCTGTTCGCCTTGATCGCTTTCCGGCGCGGGTTGTTTCTTCTGGTCCGCCACTGGACCCAGGAAGGCCGGCTCGATCGCCGCACCGTGGTCGTCGGCTGCGACAACAACGGCGAATCGCTCATCGTGTCGCTCGCCGCGCAGCGCGATTCCGACGTGCGCGTCGTCGGCGTATTCGACGATCGCGGCGACGAGCGCAGCCAGGCGAGCTGCGCCGGCGTTCCCAAGCTCGGCACGGTCGACGACCTCGTGGAATTCGCCCGCCATACCCGCGTCGATCTGGTGATCTTCTCGCTGCCGATCTCGGCGGAAAGCCGTATCCTGCAGATGCTCAAGAAGCTCTGGGTGCTGCCGGTCGATATCCGGCTTTCGGCGCACACCAACAAACTGCGCTACCGCCCCCGCTCCTACTCCTACGTCGGCAACGTTCCGGTGCTCGACATATTCGACAAGCCGATCGCCGACTGGGACGTCGTGATGAAGTGGCTGTTCGACAAGATCGTCGGCTCTCTGGCGCTGATCTGCGCGCTGCCGATCATGGCCATCATCGCCATCGCCATCAAGCTCGACAGCCGCGGCCCGGTACTCTTCAAGCAGAAGCGCTATGGCTTCAACAACGAGCTGATCGAAATCTACAAGTTCCGTTCGATGTATGTCGATCAAGCCGACGCCGCCGCCAGCAAGCTCGTGACCGTTGGCGATCCGCGCGTGACGCGGGTCGGCCGTTTCATCCGCAAGACCAGCCTCGACGAGCTGCCGCAGCTCTTCAATGTCGTGTTCGCCGGCAATCTATCGCTGGTCGGGCCGCGCCCGCATGCCTTGCAGGCCAAGGCCGAGAACCGCCTCTATGACGAGGCAGTGGACGGGTATTTCGCGCGCCATCGCGTCAAGCCGGGCCTTTCCGGCTGGGCGCAGATCCACGGTTGGCGCGGCGAGACCAACAGCCAGGAGAAAATCCAGCAGCGCGTCGAGCACGACCTCTACTACATCGAAAACTGGTCGATCCTGCTCGACCTCTACATCCTCGCCCAAACGCCGTTCGCGCTCATCCACACGGAGAGTGCGTATTGAGCGCGTTCGAGAGCCCGGCAGCGTTCGCCGACGGCGAGCGCTACGCTCCCGTCGCATTGCCGCAGCGGCTCTTGAATATCGTGCTGTTCGTCACGATGCTGACGAGCTCGATTGCCTTCATCGAACCTTCGCCGCACGACGCGTTGATGATGGCGCTCCTGGTCATGTGCGCCGCCGCGCGCGTGCCCTTCGATCGCAAGATCGCGCCGCTCCTCGTGCTGCTGACAATCTGGCTGGTCGGCGGCTGTCTGTCGCTGATCCAGGTGGGCGACCAGCAACAAACCATCCAGTATGTGGCAACGTCGCTCTATCTGGGGGTGGCGGCCACCATGTTCGCCTGCCTGTTCTGCGATGGCAATCTGGTCCGGCTGACGATCTTGAGCCGCGCTTACATCGCCGCCGCACTGATCGCGACGGTCGCCGGTTACATCGGCTTCTTCCACCTGCTCCCGCATTCGGACATTTTTCTTTTCAATGAGCGCGTCAGCGCCACGTTCAAGGACCCGAACGTCTACGGCCCGTTCCTGATCTTTCCAATCCTGGTTCTGCTGATCGGCCTGATGACCCGGGGGGTCCGGCTCTCCGGCCTCGTGCTCATGATGTTCTTGCTGGGCGGGCTGTTTTTGAGCTTCTCGCGTGGCGCTTGGGCGCATTTCGCAATCTCCGCGGCTGTCGCCGTTGGGCTTCTTTTCGTCACGACGCCGGATCCGCGCAGGCGCGGCCGGGTTTTGCTGTTCAGCATCGTCGCCGTGATCGCAGTGGTCCTGCTGGTGGCCGCCATGATGTCGATCGATTCCATTCGCGACATGTTCCTGGAGCGAGCCAAAGCGATCCAGCCCTACGACGTAGGCCCCGGCGGCCGCTTCTGGGAGCAGAAACTCGCGCTGAGCGTCATCCTCGATCATCCGAACGGCTTGGGGCCCTTCGAGTTCGGACGCATTTACGGAACCCAGCAACACGACGTCTACATGCAGGGCTTTCTGGTCTATGGATGGATCGGCGGCACCGCCTATTTGACATTGGTGCTCGTCACCCTGGCGATCGGGCTGGGAGCGGCGCTCATACCGGCGCCCTGGCAAACTTATCTCATCGCCGGATATGCCGCCTTCGTCGGCGAAGCCGGCGAAGGCTTGATCGTGGACACCGACCACTGGCGCCACTTCTTTCTAATTCTCGGACTGATCTGGGGACTGACCGCGGCCTCGATCAACCTGCGCCGCCGCCGGCTGCAAGACGTCGCGGCCGGTGAGGCCGGCGCGCTAATCCCGGCTTAGGGCTTGAGTTGCCGTTACTTGCGGCAAAGCAGGATCGGCTGATGCTGGGCGCCGCCTGGCATGTGAACGATCTCACAGGAGGAAAAACCGATCCGCCGGCAAAGGTCGAACAGGAAGTCGGTATGGTAGGCGACCGCCGCTTCCGGCTGCGCCTCGGACTCGATCAGCGCGTTGCCCAAGCGGTGCTGGAAAGTGTGTCGCGTACCGTAAGTCGCCGGCGGATGCTCGATATTGAAATGCGAGTGCATCATCGCCCCACCGGCCCTCAAGAGCCGGCAGGATTCGCGCAGATAGTTCTCGAGCTCCGCTTCCAGAAGATGCGTGAGCAGCGAATTGGAAAAGACCAGATCGAACGAAGCGTCCGCGAGCGGAATACGGTAAGCGGAATGCTCCGCGGTGGCCTGATTGTATGACACGCTGGCATCGCTCGAATGGCAGAAGCGGAAGCGCTCCGCGTCATAGTTTTTCCGGCACCATTCGATCGTTTCCTCGTCGATATCGACACCGACATAGGTCCCGCTGAAACGCCGGCCGCGGAAATTGTAGTCGCGCAGCCAGTGTGCCCAGCGCCCGCAACCGACCCCGATATCGAGGATGTCGGATTGCATGCCGGCAATGCCTTCGCTGAACACGAACATCCAGAAATCGCGCGCATGGACGAGGAAATGAGTTTGATTGTTGAGGATGCGGTTGCCGACGCCGATGCGAATGCGCAGGTGATTGGGCGGCAGCGTACGGAATTCGGGGAAGACGAGTCGTGGAATGACGTCGAACGCGTTCACCGTCCAGCGGAACAGCGGATTGAACGTCAGTTTCGACGTTGAAGGAAACAGTTTGCGCAGGGCACGATCGAGACTGACGCCGCCGACAGCCTGCCTGGGGCTCGCTGTTGTGTATGCCACGATGAATCCTCGCGCGAAAAAACGAGCAAGCTGTCGGTGAATGGGTTCGCTTTTGTGCTAGCTGTCCGCCATTAAGATCGCGTTACCGGCAGCGGCCAATTTCGCTCGTTCCGGCGAGCTTTTGCGCTCCAATTCCCGTCGCCGTTAAGTGCGTTTCGATGCCGACGCGGCGATGTTCCCAAGCCCACTGTGATCTAATTGCAACGGTCCGCTTGTTTGTTTGAACTCAGCGGAACCGGCGCGATCGACTGGCATTTGATGGTGTATCGGGAATGGTCTTAGATCATGGGAGCCAGCGTTGCGTAAGGTGTCGGAATACGAGCAGCATGCGGCCGAATGCCGAAAAATGGCGTCTAGGATGAGGGACTCGATGCACAAGAAGCAATTTCAGGACATGGCCGAGGCTTGGGCGATGCTCGCCCAGGAGCGCGAAAAGCAGATCCGGAAGCTTGCACTGCAAGCCGAGGCATCACCGCGCGGTCGTAGCGGGGCTCGGCCGCGCCTCGACCCGTTAGCAAGCGCTCGCTAGCAAGCCTTCAGATCAGCCCGCAGCGCACCACGAGCGCGGCCAGCCAGATGACGCCGGCGAGGCAGATGGCGCAGAACACGGCCGCCGAGCCGAAATCCTTGATCCGTCGGATCTCGACCTGGCGCTCGCGCGTGACGTAGTCGGCAAGCTTCTCGATCGCGGTGTTGAGCGATTCCACCGCCAGCAGGACGAGAAGCGATCCGACCATCATCACGTACCAAACAACGCTCGGCGCAACGATCAGGCCCAAAAGCAAGCCCGCAGCCACAAGGAGCATTTCCTCGCGCAGGGCCGCTTCGTGCCGAAAGCCGTAGCCTAACCCCCGCATCGAATTGATGGTCGCGTTGTAAATCCGCTTCACGCTGGTTCCAATTTGGCGGGTGGCCGACGAAGAAGAACGTAACGCACTCTACGTGGTCGCACGCTGGCGTGCGAGCGCAGGTGGCGGCTTTGTGCTTTGTGCTTTGTGCTTTGTGCCTTGTGCCTTGTACCTTGGGAAACGCCTAATTATAGTCCGGCCGCATCGGCGGAGCGTAGCGCAGCCCGGTTAGCGCACCAGTCTGGGGGACTGGGGGTCCCGAGTTCAAATCTCGGCGCTCCGACCAACACTTAGCTTAATCAGAGATTGGTCAAAAATCGTCTGGGGTAACGTCCGGGGTAACAAATTCGAATAACCCAAATCGGCCCGGCATAGCGGTGACGCTTACATGACCAAGTCGTCAACGGCGAGCCAGGAGGTGCCAGAGGTCGAATGGGTTGAAGTTGATCCCGCGAAAATCAAAGCCTTTGCAAGTGAAGACGAATTTGTCGCCCTTGCAGTTTCGCTGATGGTCGAAGTTGCAAGTTACGCTTGCGTCGCGGCCAACACTCTTGGCGCATCGACTGCGTGGGATCGCGACCACGCCGCTGTCGGCGGAAATATGGTGCGCCTCTATAAGCTCTTAGACGCATTCATCGATCAGACCTGCAAACGACGGGAAGAGATTAGCTTTATTTTCGCTCGTTTGATTTTTGAAACGTCAGTGAATGTTCGTTTTCTGATCGCCAATTTCTCGAAGAACATGATCAATTCATATGTGAAAAGCGCGTTACGCCATGAGCGTAAGCTCCGCGACGTGGTAGAGGCAAATATTCGCGCTCGGAGCGGCCTGATACTGCCAATTGAAGACCGAATGCTTCAGTCTATCGGCCGCATGGAGAGAGCAGCAGAAATGTCACTGAATGACGTTGACCCAACTGATCGACGGCCATGGGGGGAAAAAAACATCAGCGAAAAAACGCGGGACGTGGGGCTTGAGGCAGCGTATCGGGCCGCGTTCGGGGGAGGTTCGCAAACTATTCACGGGAACTGGAACGAGGTGTATGGAAATCATCTTCGGTGGAATGAAAGTGAGGGGAGCTTCACGCCGAGAACTGAGTGGAAACGTCCAAGACCTCAGGTCATCACGGCGCTGGCGCTAATCGTGGTGGACACGATCAAGATTTATTTTGATTTCATGGGCGGCGATGAAGTAGGTGAACACTTCGAGGGGCGTTTATCCAATCTGCACAACCGAATTTATATATTGATCGAGGCTCACGAGGCTTATCTTAGTGGCAAAAAATGGCCTGCGACCTAGGTTGGAGCATGCGTTTCGGGATTGAAGGAATTCCTTTGCCTACTGCAAGCGGCAGCAAACCGACAGCGGTGGCAATCCGGCGGCAATTCCCGGTAACGTTCTGGCCTAAATCCTCGATTTGCCGGGTTAGCTCAGCGGTAGAGCAGCGGTTTTGTAATTCTCTTTCGCCTGTCCCGCCTGCTACGGGCCTATCTCGAATAGGCCCATATCATTGATGATTTTAGCCCGACCACCGACTTGCGCTCCCGCCTCGTTCTGGCCCGTCGTAAGCAGTCCGGTGGCAATTTGGGTGGCAACGTTCGGCGTGACCGGGAAAAGGCCCAGCCGGCCGGGCATGGGGCAGAACGGCAGCTTTCGCGCATTGCGCAGAACGAGCCCAAAATTGCGCTTGCCCTTGTCGTTGATCGGACCGTCGAACCACGGGCTGGTACTTTCGCTCACGCAATCGACGACGTTGAAGGCGCCTATAACGCCTCCGGTAAGCGTGCAGAGCTTCACCAGTCCGTCCGTGATCGCGATGCAATACATGCGCTCGATATCGCTCAGAGTGCGCCCGGAGCGCCCCAGAGACGCGTGAACGAGCAGCTGTCCGCGATACTCTGTCCGCCAGCTTCGGTTCTCGATGTCCTTGAGACCCGCGACGATCAAACCGGCCCAGGGCTGTCTGACGCTCAATGCCCGCATGTTGCAAGTCTGAGGAATATCCACGCGGCGTCAATCCAAATGCCTGGATGTTCACAGGGGACTCCTGGATGTTCACAGGGGACTATAGTCCCCTCTCGCGGAAGCAAGTCCCCTGTGTTCGCCCTCTAGCTAGCTCCTAGTCGAGCGCATCGGCAACGGTTCGTTCGATTCCTCGGGAACCGGAAGTCCGACAATGGCGCAGGCGGCTTCGATGACCGATCGCGCATGCTCAAGATCGGCATCCATATCGCGCTTCGACCGATCCCAAAATCTGCATACCCAGAGCGCGACCTCAGCCTTCACGCGAAGCCGGCGAGCGACGTTGCCTGCGCGTGTGAAATAGCACCGCGCTGAACGACTCTAATCACTCACCAGCAGGCCACACGCTTGTCGTGTCTCCAGATACGTATGAGCCTGCCCATTCTTCACCCGCGTAGAGTTCGCAAATCCAGAGAACGTCGTTGACGGCGCACAGAATGTGTTCCAGTTCCAGCCAATCTGGAAGGGCGGCGCCAGCATGGACCAGATCATTGCGGTATTCGATGCCATTTTTGATGAGCGTAATGAGCTCCGCGGGGGGCTTCAGTGTCTTATCCTTAAATCGCGCGCGCACCGGCAGGATTGGCAGGTACTCGCGCAGAATCTTTACGACGGACGGAGAGGGCATTTTCTTGACGAGCCAATGCGAGTTGGGCACGAGCGAAGCGATCAAATCTTTCACGCCAATCTCTGCTGCAGCCATGCCGATTGCGACGGCGCTCCGAGGATTCGACCTTCTCAGTTCCCATGCTTCGCGAAAGAGCTGATGGGCAACGGGCTCTTGCTTGCCTGACTCTACCAGGCGAACGATCTCCTCAGGTGGCACGTCCCTTAGGCTCTTCTTGAATGCTATCCCAACTCCGATGTGGACGCTGCGAACGAGGGACACTTTGAGCCACCTATTGCCATCGCCAGAATAGAACGCCTCCACATTTTGCGCGGCATTCATCGGGCCTTCTGCCAAACCGTGCCGCCAGCGAAACACGTCAATCGTGGACTTCAGAACGGATCTGAGATCCTTCAAGATATCGTCCAATACGGCGAGCTCCACCTTGCTCAGGGAACCCAGCGCCGCGACGTCATCTTTGAATGGAGTAGCCAGCTTCGCCGCGATCGTGGCCGGAATTTCGGTGATGCATGTTGCGGTACAAACCGCTGCATCTGGATGGAGATTGTCTCGGGTGAAGCGAGCGACGGCTCGGCGCGGCTCGTTGAAATCGAATCGGAAATCGCGATCTTGGTCCAAATGAACGCCCAGCAGCTGGACAACGAACACTATTCGAAAGTGAGTGGTCTCTTTGGGCTCGGTAGATGCCGCGGATAAGTCGGTCATTGACAGATCCCTCCTTAAGGCAAATAGGTCGTTGTGATGCGCAGAGCGACGCCGCAATATGATATCTGCGGATGGGGCCGATCTTGTTTTACTTGCGGCCCGCGGGATTCCCAAACCGCCAGGCCGAGGGCACAAGCGATCAGCCCGTCCTGTTCAATTCATCGATCACGCGGTAGACGGCAGTGAGCGCGGTCAGTGCGGTCGTTTTGTTGCACGCCTCCCCTGACCGCATCGCTCTACCCGGATGAATTAGGTTACGCGCGTCCTTCGCCAGGCCTGCCTGCCGCGCGCAAGCTTCGTCGATCACGCGGTTCTTCACCGCTATGAGCATCAGTTCGGCAAGGTGCAGTTCGTCTAGCGGCCGCTTGGGCGTTTCGGAAAGCTTCAGACGCTTCAACGCCCATAGTAGCAGTGCTTCTAAAGCCGCAGCCGCGAACACGGTCGCTCCCATCCATTCGCGCGCGTCGAAATCGGTCCACGCCGCGTGAATGCGGTCTTCGATGCCGAGGCGGATGTCTGCATCGGATATAAACGACAACTCGGGCTCGGCAGGCGGCAGTTCGTCGTGACATTGTTTCATCAAGCGCCGGATGCGCTCAACCACGTCCTTGCCGCCTACGTCTCTGGCCGGCGTGATGTCTCCAAGATTCCAGCGCACGAGTGACGTGGCAAGGACCGCGCGGCAGCGGGTGAATTCGAGATATTCGGCCGAACGAAGGTCGATTAATTCTCTCGGAACTTCGTCCAAAAGAGCCAGCAGCGCGTGGACCTCGGCGCGGTAGACGTGGGCGACCGCGCGCCCATCGAGCTCATTCCGGTTCGGCCCGAAAAGACTGTCTATCGCTTCGACGATCTGGCTCGGAAGGACCCTTGGCATTCACGGCTCCTGGGAAAGAGTGCCAAGTATCGTCGCCCAAGTCCCACAGGTACAGGTGAGATTCGCCTTATAGAAGATTTGCCGCTCCTCGATTAAATTGAATACGGCAGCGGGACACATGCTATTTCGGGCGAAAAGTGCGAGACGACTTTCCAAGGCAGACCATTACCGAGATCGCCAAAGGCGTTGGCTACCGCTGCTCGAATCCCGAATGCGCTCGGCCGACTGTCGGCGCGAATGCCGCGCAAGACGGAGTGATTACAATCGGCGTCGCGGCGCACATTTGTGCAGCTTCGCCGGGCGGCCCCCGTTACAACCCCGCTCAAACCCATGAAACACGGCGCGGGACAGACAATGGAATATGGCTGTGCCAGAACTGTGGAAGGCTGATTGACGCCGACCCGCAAAAATTCACCGTCGAGATCCTAATTGCCTGGAAGCGTGGTGCGCATGAGCGCGCGTTTCGCGAACTTGTCGCTTTAGGCGTGCCCGCGCCGACCGAAGAAGCTGCGCGTGTCGGGGCGATTATCGCGGCGGAAAACGCGAGCGTCCCCGACGCCGATTTCGACAAGCTTTTTGAAAAGGTCCACGCCGCCGCCGGCGCCGACTTGGCCGCCTACAAGCGGGGGCCCATTTGGTCAGGAAATTCCGTTGAGTTGACCTTGAGACTATATGACGATCAAAGCGCACCGCCGTTTAGTATCAGCAAGCTTCCTCTGGCGGTAGAGGTTGCGCCAGAGGTAACCATCGTCGCGCCACCCGGGACAGGCAAGACGACCACAGTCCTGCAACTTGCCGGACATGTTTTGGCCGCCAATTCCATCGTTCCACTGTACTTCCGCCTCGGCGACTGGTCGGCAGGCTCTTCGAGTTTATTAGCCAGCCTGCAAGAGCGTTCCGCCTTCATGGACATCAGCCGTGATGACCTACTACGGCTTCTCCAACGCGGCCGTGTATTGCTGCTGCTCGACGGCTGGAACGAGCTCGACCCTGCTGCGCGCAAGGAGTTGAGGGTCGAACTCGACCGAATCCGGCATGACTGCCCCTACGTTCGCATCGTCGCCACGACTCGACGACAGATGCTCGATGTGCCGACGTCGGGCCCGCGCATTGCGATAGAGCCATTGTCTGAAGATCAGGAAATGGCAATCGCACACGCCCAATTCGGCACCGCGGGCGAGAAGACCGTTGATGATGCCTGGCGCACCGCAGGTGTGCGAGAACTTATCGCCACTCCGCTCTATCTGTCGGCCCTCCTCTCAGGCGGTTCGCGGGGCTCCCGCCCGACCACCAAGGAGGAACTGCTTCGTTTGTTCGTTCAACAGCACGAGCGGGCAAGCGATCACGCTGAAGCCCTTCAAGCGACCCTGTTCGGGTGCCACGCCGAGATCCTGACCGCTTTGGCGTCCTACTTGAACGCCACCGGCTCGACCACGATGACCGAGGCCAACGCCCGCCGGATCGTCGCGACGACGGTCGCGCAGCTGCGCCAGCAGGGCCAGATAGTGGGTCAACCTGAACCGCTGACGGTTCTAGAGATGCTGACGAGCCACCATGCGCTGATGCGTTCCGGGGCCGGCAATGGTGCTATCGCGTTTCAGCATCAGCAATTCCAAGAATGGTTTGCCAGCCGTGAGGTTGCCGAACTCATGCGGGCGAGCGCCAAGGGCGACACGGGCTCACGTGTCCGGTTGTGCGCGGCCGTCTTTGATCAACCCGCCTGGGAGGAATCCATCTTCTTCGCGGTCGAACGTGTGTCACGCGACGAAGGCGGCGTGACGGTCGTCGCTCATGCGGTTTGTCTGGCGCTTCCAGTCGATCCGATGCTTGCCGCCGAAATGATCTATCGGTCACCGCCCGCGGTTTGGGAGATCGTGAAAGCTGACATCATCGCCTTCGTTGACCGCTGGCACCGTCCGGCAACGGTCGATCGCGCGGTGCGCTTTATGATCATGACGGGCAAGCCTGAATTTGAATCGCGCGTTTGGCCGCTGGCATCGAACGCGAACACGCAGGTTCAGCTGCCAACGCTGCGCACCGCGCCACGTTTCCGGCCATCAGTGCTCGGCCCCGACTTCCACTCGAAGGTCGCGGTGCTTCCTGAAGCGACGCGCGAGCATCTGCTCGCGCTTATCGCGTCCGAGAGCGGCGTGGATGGTATGGATTTGGCTACCGAGCTTGCGAAGACCGACCCGAGCCCAAAAATTCAAGCGGCAGTCGTTCAATCCCTCCAATTCCGCCGCGCCGACCGGCACGTGGCAATCCTCTTGGCGCAAGCGCACGACGAAACATGGGCACTCGTGGCAAAGCGTGGCTATGCGGACGAGATTCGTGATCCGGCGGCGGCTGCACGGCTGCGAAGCGAGCGCGACAAGGCGCTGGCTCAAGCGACCGACCCGCTTGAACGACTTCGGCTGCTTCTCGAACAGTCGCCAAACTATCCGGACCGAAACTCTGACATCGCAGCCGCCATTGCCGACGCGCGTTTCCCGGTCAGAGACCAACACGGCGGCACCACATTGTATTATGCACAAGAACGTGCACCGGCCGCCGTGCTGCAAGGCCTGCGCCAGCGTCTTGAGAAAGGCCTGGAATTGCCCTTTCACGCGGACGACTTTCTGGGCCAGTTGGACGTTACCGACGAAGGACCGATCGCCGCGGCAATCCTTGACGTCAGCCGCGACAACCGGGACGTCAACGCTGTCGCGGTCATCGCTGGACCGAAGACCGTAGCGGCTTTAGTCGACAAATATCTGGCTTGTGCTCACGCACTGAAGGTTGCGCGCGACGACCGCGGTTTGAGCGACGAATATTACCGCCACCGTTCGCGGATTGCGGCAAGCCGCGTGCCTTTCTTTGTGGAAGCCGTTATCGCGCGCAGCGATACGGACGACCCGATCCTCATCGCGTCGCTCGCCTCTCTCGTGTCTTTGCATGGCGACAGCAATGACCGGAAGTTGCCCCTGCCGGTGGATCCCGCCGTCAAACCGCAGCTGATCGGAATCTTGCGCCGTTGGGTTAACGTACTGATCTCGTCGCCCGGCGCGGCGCGGTACCATTTGAACGAGGTTTCAAACGCGATTGGACGCTTCGGCTTCCGTGAGCTTGTTCCTGAGCTAAAGCGTCTGCTCGACGAAGACCTCGCACGGCTGAAGATCGCCCGCGACAACTATACAGATGCCAGAAGGCGCGGCGACATTCGTGCAACCTCAGATGCGAGCATGCGCTACGGTAATCAGTATCGAGAAGTATTTTCCCGAGTCGGCGGTGACGAAGCGGCGGCAGTTGCAGCGGGCTATCTTGAGGACCGCGTGTTCGGCTTTGACGCGTCGTTGGTCCTCAAGGCGATCTCAGACAAGCAACTGAAATTGCTGGAGCCAAGCCCCTTCCGGCGATGGCCGTGGTTCGATGAGGTTGCCGCCGCCCGGGCCTACCGCGCCGTTTCGCCCAAACCCGAACCGGCGAATGCGCTCGCGGCGCCGATCTTCGCGGCAATAGATCGGTTGGCGAGGCCAGAGACCGACAGGGAAGGCCAAATCCTCGCCGTCCAGCTGGCGCGGATAGCGCTAGCTATGCCTCACAGCGACCAGGACGCTCTGATCGCGCGCGTGATGGCCTTGCCGCAACCCCTGCAATCGAAGCGGGAACTGCTCGCAGCCATCGCATTGGACGGCAAGGTGCTTAACGTCGATATCGTGATGCAGGGTGTGGACCAGTGGCTCTCAGAGGCTCCACAGAACGCTTGGCAAAAGAGGCAGAACACATGGGAAATTGAGCCGTGGGTTGAGCTTTTGCCATTCACCGGCCGCCCCGAAGCTGTAGTTGAGGGGCTCACTAAGGTGAAAGCGTTCTACGGCCGCGAGTGGGCGCAGCGCTGGGAGCGTGTTCTGACCGCCGTTGCCGAGGTGCCGGGTGCCGAAGGCGAAGCGTTGCTGGCAACTCTTGCCCGTACTCACAAGGACATTGCGAGCGACTTTGAGTGGATGAAGGCCATCTTGGGCCGCAATTCAGCGTCCGCGGTGCTGTTGTACGTCGATCTGTTCATCGAAGGCGTATTCGGACAAGGGCCCAACGCAGCCGATTGGCATGTCGGGCGCGAACTGGCCGTGTACGCACAAAAGTTCCCGCAGCTTAAAGCCGAACTGAGAAGGCGCTACGAGGCCAGTGGTGCCGGCCGCGCCCGCGTCATGCTTGAGTATTTCTTCACCGACGTCGGCAGCGACGACGACCTGATCGCGATGGTCAAGAAGTACGCAGCGAGCGGCCAAACCTACGACGGCCGCATGGCCGGTGCCGTTCGCGCGGTCGCAGTACGGCAAGTGCCCGCATCCGAGAGCTCCAATTCCTTCTACATTCACCCAGCCTCAGTGGCGCAGGTGCGAAAATTTCTGTTCAGCCTGCTCGGTGGCACCCCGCAAGAGTCGGCGCTGGCAAAAAGTTGCCTTACCGCAATCGACGTACTGCGCGATGAGCACGGCATTGCCGCGAATGACACCCGGCATCCTGACGTTATGTCCGAAATTCCTTGGCCCTTGGAGGCAGGATAGCCTCGGAGCACTGAGGCTCGGAGCAAGCGCTCGGTGACTCCTTCGCTGTCGGCCATGAGCTATCGGCTCGCTTGGAAATTGAATTCGCGGATTGTCGAGACGCTAATCCGATCGTCAAACTCGGCGGCCAGATCCCGAATGCGCGGCGGTGCAAGATCAAGCGGCACGTTCGGCCAGATGCCGGTCAATTTCCCAAACGCAGCAAGCGAGACAATCGCAATATGATCGACCCCTGCGCGCGTGATGGTCTGCCGTTTGCCGCCGAGATACCGATCAGCTTTTTCTTCGCGCACAATGAAATTTGCGCTAGCCTGATCCAACGGCTCCTTCCTCCGGCAAATTGCGGCGCGGCGCCAAAGGTTATCGAAGACATTCCCAATTATCGCTGTGAACCACAGCCCGCGACCGTCAGCAAAAAGCCGCAAGGAGCGATCAGCAGTGGTCGCGATAACGTCATCCGATTTGTGCCCGTCCCAAAGCAATCCGCAATGACAATCGGGCTCCCTCAGCCACTCATGAAACGCCAACGGCGCAACCTGCAAATATTCCTGGCCATAGGGCCGCGATTGCCCAAACGGGACCGCCAATCCGCGAAGTACGAGCTGGTCGTCGCTCACGGCCTGCGATCCCCGCTGCGGGCGCCTGCATGTTGTCTGATGGTTTCCGCGTGCCGCCCCCCGCGCGCTAGCACTGCAGCGCGTGCGCGATCTGTCGCCTCGCCGGCATCCATGCCGCGATCGAGCGCTGCAAGCCGGTTTTCAACTTCGGCCAGGCGCTCGCGGTCGATTTCGCGGCCGGCAAAAATCACGTTTAAATGACCGTCGATCATCTCGATCAGGCCCAGTATCCGCGCGGAAATGGACGGCGTGGCCATCGAGCGTCAGCTGGCTTTTGCGCGCTTATACATCCGAACGCTGAGGTTCGACTTAGTCTTGCCGTCAGGCTCCGTCTCGTTGCTGACGTTTACGCAGATGTCGTCGAAAACGCTGGCTTCGGCGGCCAGATTTCCGACGAATGCCCCGACCGCTGAAGCGACATCTTGCGACTGTCCCGTCACCGTACCTTTCTTGACGACCAAGTCGCCTCGTCCCCTCTGATCCTGCAGCGGTACGAGAGTCTTTTCATTCGCCATTGTCACTTCTCCATGTTGCTCGGCTTGGGTTTTCCGTATTAATTCCCGCCCGTCCCGTAGTGGGGTTTTTGTTTTCTAATTTCGTCTCCGCGCCTTTGGTTGCCCTACGCGGTCGCGCGCCCCTCGCAAAAACTTTGGAGACCCCCTACGTAAGAAAGGCGGCGAGCTGCGCCTATTTCATATCGGTCGAAGCTCGCCGCCGCCCTGTCCCTAGATTGGAGATCAAGCACCACGCTACGCGCACAACGAACGAAAGACCTAGTTGCGACCCCAACTGTTGATTCCGGCGATCAACCGTCGTAACTCACGCTGCGCCGTCGGCACAAAATCGAGCATTCTCGGCACCGGCATCTGGCGACGAACAGCCTGCATGTAGAGATCCTCGAATGGCGCGATCGCGTTCATCAGGAGCACGACCGCCTCCTCCAAAACGGGTACCGCCGCGACAACCTTCTCCTTGGTGCTGGCCAAAAACTCCGCAGCCACTCGCTCTTGCGTTCGTGAGAATTTGTCGCGCGCCGTCTCCTCAGCCTCCACCGCCCGTTCGAGCGCGGCAGCCGCGGAACGGACAGCGGGATGGGCGTCATCTCGAAAGTGCTCCCGTACAATTTCGCCATAGGCGGTACGTGTGGCAGCAGTTTTGTCCTTTGCCTCGAACCAATCCTGCCGCGCCTGGTCTACTTTCTTCGAGGACGTGGAATCAATTTTTGGATGTCCGTCAGCGAGGCGATTCTGGTAGCCAGGTCGTCGTTACGGCTGAGCATCGTCGTCATCTCCATTGCCACACTTTTTGTACACCTCACGCCGAAGCGCGCCTGTATGCCGTTGGATATGCGAATCGCTTTCACTTGGGAAGTAACGCGTAACAAAATCTACGAGGATCTGATTCACCCATTTGTCGAATGCTTTCTGCACGGCGGCAAAATCGTTAGTGCGTGATGCGAGCAACAACCCCTTCGTCTCCAAGAATGCCCTCACGTCGTCCTCGGCCGCGAATAGCTGGAACCTGCGAAGTCCCGCCGCGGCCCGTTTGCGATAGCGGGATTGCCGCTCCGCACTGCTCACGGCGTCCTCTCCATCTCAAACAAATCGCCGCACGCGCGCGCTTCGCGCGCCTCCTTGCGCTGGAATTCATCGCAGCAACGGCGGCTGCAGAACCTTCCTTCCCTCGTTGCGCCTCTCCGCGCCCTCCCGCTCGGATTTCTCATCAGAAATTTGACGCCGCAGCATTCGCAGGTGCGCGTGCGGTTAGCGTTGGCCTTGGCAGTCCGGGTCGTTCCGGCCCGGCGGGAGCGAAATCTCACGGCACACGACAAGGAACAACATTTTCGTTGCCTATCCGCCGCCGTGATAAACGACCTGCCGCACTCGACGCACACGATCTCGACGCGTGATCGACCCGCCCGGCGCCGGATTGAGCGGCAACGAGAGGAGCAAAACCCCGGATCGCGGCCGCGCTGGCCTTTCCGCCGATTGAGTGCGAAGGACGCGCCGCAGTGCTTACAGGTCGTTATTTGTTGGCTTCGCCGCTGCGATCGACATTGCGCGCTGCAGTATTTCGGCGGACGACCCTGGCGCCTCGGCGTTCGCTGGAACTGAAACGCGCGGCCGCAACGCATGCAAGTGCCGCGATTAGATTGCGGTTGGTGGTCGATGTTTTGTTTGGTTGTCTGTTTCGCCAATGTTTCCGAGCCTCTTTAGTTTTCACGGGGCAGCAAAAAAAGTTTCTGACTTCGACGGAAATGCCTTTTCAGCTTAGCGCGCGGTGTCGCGCTCTCCGACAAATGTTGGAAGACCCCCGTGGGTCGCGCCTCGGTCTAACGCATGATGCCAGGCACCATCTGCGCCTACGCGCACTGTCGGGGGCTCGTCACTCAGCTTGCCTGCCCGCTCGGCAGCCGGCGCGCGCTCGTCGTGATTCTCAGGCAGGTGACCGAGCCGTCGATTGCCTTCCAGGCGCGGAGCAGCGCGGGCTCAAAGTTGTTGGAGACGTGACGGGTCAAAAAGTTGGTGGGCGATGTGAGGGCGACGGTGCCGTTCTCGATCGACACAAGGCTGAGCCGATCGAGCCACGAGGTGACCAGATCGGGCCCGAGATTCTCTGGCCGCCTGAGCAACTCCTTCACCGCCCACCAAGGGCCGTCCCGCTCGCTGGTGTCCTCGTGGGCGTATGTGCGCGCGCCCTCACGCGCGCGCGCGCGTGCGCCAGGGAGATTCTTTTGGGATAGAGAATTCAGGGATAAAGAGACCCCGTCTCTAGGGACGGTCTTTCGCGTCCCTAGGGACGGTCTTTCGCGTCCCTGGGGACGGTCTTTGATGACCGTCTCGACGGACGGTCTTTCCTGCAGCGAGGCCGTCTCTACGGACGGTCTTTCATCCTGCGAAGAGACCGTTCCCTCGGACGGTCTTTCAAGAATCAGCCGATATCGGTTCTTGCCGCCCGAAGCGCCGAAGACCTGACTGCCATCCCGGCGATGGCCGATCCGCTTTCGCTCGATTTGGATATGACCGAATTTGGCGAGGCGCGCCGTCGATCTCTCAACCGCGCGCACCTTGCAGCCGATCGCGAACGAGCATTCTGCGTGCGAAGCCTGGGTGCAACCGCTCTCGCGATCGACACTGTGATGCAAATAGAACAGCACTAGGAAGTCCAGAAACGTCATCCGCTCGCCATCGACGAGTTTTTCCTCTGCGATATCACGCAGAGCGGCGCGCAGACGCCACATCTTGCCGCCGGCGCTGAGAACGACCTCGCCCACGTCACGATCTGCTCGTCTCTGCGCGATTCGGACGATCGCTCCGAGTGATTGCATCGGCCGCTTCCCGCAAAGTGGGGAACGTGCCGAGAACGCAGCCGGCCGAGTCTGTGGCGACGAAACGCCGCTTATCGCGTTCGTCAATGGACCCGATCCAGCGCTGACCGTCGTAGACGGCGAGCGGGGAAGCATCAGTCATGACGGCGCTTTTCGAGGCGGAAATACCCGCGCTCTCGATCGCGGCGAGGACGCTGCTATCGTGCCCACTTCATTGCCATGCAGGTCCCAATTGGCGCGCGGAGCGCCTCGCGAGAAAAGCTCGAAATAGCGCGGCGCGGGCGTAAGCTTCTCCACCAACTCGTAGAATTCCCCCGGCTTCTGTGAGTGAATGTCGCCGCGACCCTCAAACCACGTCCTGGTATCGCCACCCAAACAAGGCACGTTGCCGCGGATCATTTGGATCACGTGCTCGGTCGCCCCGCGGGCCCGCTGGCCCTGCCCCCAGCCTTTTTTGATCCAGGTCAGCAATGTGACCGGCCGCAATCCCCATGCTTTGGCGATCGTCAGGTGATGGCCATGCATCAGATGAAAATTAGGAATCCAGAGCCACACCGAGACATCGGCATGCAGGATGGTCGGCACCGGCATCGCTGCCGCCTTTTCAGGCGTCATAGTTGGGTACGGATAGTAGCCCCGTGCGCCGTGATCCTTGCTTTGCGAAGCATTCGGTTCGCTCGCCCAGGGAATATCGATGATCCCCGATCGATAGGGCCCGTTCATCGGCAAACAGGGCGGTTCTTTTTTTATTGCCTCGGCAGCGAGAGAGTTCTTGAGCCGGTTGTACGGACCGTTGACGCGGCCGGTGCGGTCCATATCCTGCACGAGCTTGCCGTATTTGTCGGGATCCGTCTCTGCCGCCTTAACGATGGCTTCCGCTTTCTCCAGGGTTCGCGCGCTTCGTCCGGTAGCCTTGGCCGCTTTTTCGATGGCCCGCCCTTGGTCACTATGCGCAACTTTCGCAGACTGTTCAGCTTTGCGACCCGGTGCAGTACCGCCGTGTTGTCGTTGGCGCTCTTTTGCCTCGGCCCTCGCCTTCGGCTCTAAGGCATTTTTGATTGCGACGGCTTCGCTAGGCGTGAAGTCCTTGCGCACTTCATTTTCGTCGAGCTCGCCCGCTATGATCGAGTCAATATTGACGACGGTGACGGGAATCGGCTGATTCCTGAATTCACATTCAGGATGCTGCCAAGCTACCAGTCGTCGTCCTCCCGCGATGAGCTGGTTACTCGGCGTAATTACTATCGGATGCATCAGGCCGCATTTGTTGATGGAACGGACCAGCGAAGTCAGATCGCCCTGATCCTTGCGATGCCTATCGCCAATCTTGATCTCATTCGGCAGGCGAGTCTCCGGCGCCAGCAAAAAATTAAGCGCGGCGGCGGCGATCCGGTCCTCATTTTGCTTTGGCGCGCTTTCCATGACTACGCGACCTCAGTAGCCTTGTCGGCCGACTGACGCGCGCTCGCGCTTTTTTCCCAGGCGACCAATTCCGAAAGCCGCCAATACCGGCGGCCATTGAGTACCAGTGGCCGTGGGAAGCCGCTGTCATCATGCAACCGTCGCCAGAGCCACATATCGGACACAGCGCCGTAACGCGCGCGCGTCTGCGCGGCGGGGAGAAATCTTTCCTCGATGGCCGCTTGCGTATTCATGGTTTTGCCTTTTCCCCAGCCCTTGCAGGGCCGGATTCTCTGTGGTTTGAAAATCTGTTTAGGAGGCGGGGGAAGCCGCTTCGCGTGCCGGGCGGACGAACGGGGGCTATCGCGATATCAGCGTGTCGAGCGGGGACGAATGTCGCCCCCGGAAACGCAGAGCGCCCCGAAGCGGCGGCTTCGAGGCGCGAATCGTCACGTTGGCAATTTCATACCCAGGATGCGCCGAATATGCAAGATATCGATGACTAAAATGTTAGAACGAATCAAGTTCCGTTAATGCTCAACCTGAGGCTCGATACGTCGGAGCAGCCACCTTCAAGATTGAATTCATTTGGACACCGATCGCGACCGGCGCGGCAGACTAATCACTTTGGAGGGAGAGCTGATCACAAGCCCGTTGACAAATCGGGCCCACGCGTCCAACGCCGTCTTTTTCTCGGCGGCATAATCATGACGGGCATACACCCCTGCCACGCCGGCCAAGGTCCCGCTTTTATGATTGGCGACCGCTTCCGCGATCTCCATCGGAAAGCCAAGCCGTTGCAGCCCGGTTATGCAGGTGCGGCGGAGGTCGTGAAGTGTCCAACGTTCGGGCTCGAACTCAAGCTCCGCAGCCATCGCCTCGTGGAGGCGTTTCTTGGCCTTCGAGAGGCCAGAAATCGGCGTCGCGCCGGTCGTAGTGAACAGCAATCCAGCGCGGCCCTGGATGCGCCGCACGGTGCCGAGGACCCGCCGGGCACCGTCGGATAGCGGCAACCGATGCTCGCGGCCATTCTTGGTCCGCGCCGGCGGGATCACCCAAAGCCGGGCCGCCAGGTCGAATTCGTCCCATCGCGCATCGCGGACCTCATCGCGGCGACATCCGGTCAAGATCAACAGCTGCACCATCTGACCGAAGGGGGAGCCATCCGCCTCTGCCGCGCGCCAAAGCGCGGCAAGCTCGCCATCCTTGAGGACGCGCTCGCGCTCTCGTTCCGGCGACGGGTCCTTGACACCGGCGCACGGCGATTTATCGAGGCGGTCGCGCGCGACGCACCAGGCAAAGAATGTTTTCAGCGAGGCGAGCGTCCGATTGGCGTTGACCGGGCCGCTCTCGACCAGATCGTCGAGCAGGTCGAGAACATCGCCCTTGCCGATGCTCGTGACGATTCGCTCTCTCCAGCGCCGCAGCACCCCGTTGCCGGTCTTGATCCATTCGTTCTTGGCGTCCGGTTTCAGCCCGAGCAGCCGCGCGGTCTCCCGACGCGTGCTCTCCCGGATTGGCTCGCCATTGCGCTTGCGCGTGTGTCGGCGGAGAAACTCCTTTACCAAGGTTTCCAGATCGGCCGGATCATTCTGCGCCGCGCGCGTCAGCGCCTGGCGCTTCTCGATGATCTTCTCAGCGGCCGGATCGTGGCCCTCGGCCGCCTTGTCGAGCGCTTCCTGCGCGAGCTTCCGCGCCACGGCCAGGGACGGAAAACCGTCGATGGTGAACTTGCGGGTCGCGCGATCGGCGTGGCGCCGGTAGCGGACGGCCCAGCTCTTTCGGCCGCTCGTCTGGATGACCAGATAGAGCCCCGGCTTGCCGGCGTCAGCGATTTCGATGCGCTTTGACGGGTTCGGCCGTGCATTCTCAACTTTGATGGCCGTCAATCTGGTTGCCATTTTTGCCCCGGCTCGCAATCCGCCTTAGCGGACTGATGGTCATTGGGGTACCCCCTGGGTAACAAAACACGCCCGTTAGAGAGTGTTACCCCGCGTTGCTAACGATAGCGAACATTGCGCTAAGAGCAAGCAAAATGGCTAACTTATCAACCTTCGGCCGTCAGTCCCCGTGAGGGTTCGTGACCCTTATGCATCCGCCTGGGGGACTGGGGGTCCCGAGTTCAAATCTCGGCGCTCCGACCAACCAACTTACTGAAATACCGCCTCTTTTTGCATTCCGCTAGAGACGCCTCCCTTGGATAAAGGTGCAGAATTGCAACTGTGTCGCCACAGGCGCGGTCTTCCTCAATTCGATAGTTCTCGTCGGGGGTGTACCGAATGGAATCATCGACGATCATGAATGAGCCGCCGCGATCGAGCCAACGTATTTCCCAGCACAACGCCTCAGGGACTACGCGCCATTCCTGAACTCGAAATGCGCGAGGTAATTCGGCTTGTCGAAGCTTCGGGCAAAGCGGTCTTGCGGCGGGCAGAGGTGGATGCCGTCGAGCGAGCGGCCAATCTGTCCGACTGGGATCGATTTCGTCCGCAACCTGTTTGCGGTCCGCGGCCCCGCGGCGCGGGATATAATGGCTTACTGGCTTGCGCATGCGCTCGCGCTCGCGGTCGGAACATTTCGCTGGTCTATCGGCTGCTGCGTTCGCGTCACGGTCTGGCGCTGTCCGCCATCGGCGACTCGGAGGCAGCGGCCGAAAGCACCGGCGTCGATGTTCTCCGCACCAAGTTTTTGATCTACGTCCTGACCGCCACAGCGACCGGCATGGTGGGTGCGCTCATCTTTCTGCAGAAAGCCAGGATATCGCCCGACGCCGCGTTCTCGCTCGTCGATTGGACCGCCTATGTCATCTTCATTGTTGTCATTGGCGGCATCGGAACGATGGAAGGCCCGATCGTCGGCGTGGCGATATTCTATCTGCTGCAATATTATCTGGCGGCGCTCGGGTCCTGGTATCTGATCCTGCTCGGCGCCCTCGCCGTCATCCTCATGCGGTTCGCTCCGGCCGGAGCCTGGGGCCTGATCTCACGTCTGTTCGACGTCAGTCTCTTCCCGGTGCGGCGAAGATTGATCGGCCAGAATTCCGGCTTAAAAGTCGCTAGTACCGGTTTGCACCGACATGCATGACGCCGGTTGTCGCGCAGCGTGAGCAACCCGCGGAAGCAAAGTTTCCGTATCTATGTCTTCCCGATAAGGTCGATTTGCCGCTCAATTGACGAATCGTTCGGCTGCGCCACAAACGAGGATATTGCGGAAGGGGTTTTACACATGGAAGTGGCGAGCGGCGCGGACGCGATGCGGCGGCGCCGTGCGACCGTGCTGGTAGTTTGCCTGGTCCTGATTTGGGGCTGCAACTGGCCTGTCAATAAGATCATCCTAACTCACATCAGCCCGCTCTGGTTCGCTTGCATGCGCTTGGCCTTGGGGGCTGTCAGTCTGTTCCTGGTGCAGGCATTCTGGAGCGACGGAATCAAACTACCGACCCGCACCGATCTGCCCATCGTGTTCAGCATAGGTCTGGTGCAAATGGCGGCTGTTCTGGCATTGATGAACCTCGGCTTGGCCAATGTGCCGGCGGGGCGCTCTGCCATCCTCTCTTACACGATGCCACTATGGGTAGTTCCGGGGGCGATCTTGATCCTTGGTGAGCGTCTGCGTTTGGGCAAGTCGATTGGACTGGCGCTAGGGCTGGCCGGCATCGCCGTTATGTTCAATCCGGTGGGATTCGACTGGTATAACCGCAAGGCTGTAGTTGGAAATGGTTATCTGCTAGCGGCCGCCGCGCTGTGGGCGGCAACCATCATTCACATCCGCATGCATCAGTGGGCGAGTACCTCCCTGGCTTTGGCGCCGTGGCAAATGCTCATTGGCCTAATCCCCTTGGTTGCCTTGGCCTGGTTGGTCGAGGGGCCTCTCCCGCACCTGAGCTTTTCCACAGACGCGGTAATTCTCGCACTTTACAGCGGCCCCCTGATCACGGCCTTTCCGTTCTGGGCCTTTGTTACGGTCGCCCGAACCTTACCGGCGATGACGACATCGTTGACACTGCTGCTGGTGCCGGCGATTGGCCTGCTGAGTTCGGCCGTGTTGCTGCTTGAACCAATGAATGTAACTTCGGTCGTCGGCCTATTATTGATTGTGAGTGCGATAGCGGCGGTCAGCTTGTTCGATGGCAAGCAGCCTCAACTACCATTGGCCAACTAAAGCTAATGTTGCAAACGGGATTTTGGACCTTTGAAGAACTCAATTTGGCGTGGCAATACCGTCAAATTGAGTAGGATGCGCGGAGGCCATTTTCCACGTCTTCAGGCTCCACACATCTAGATCAAGCTCGGGTCGAGTTCATCGCGATGGCCGAAGCCGGCCGAATTGTCCACGAAATAGACGCGTTGCGGGACAAGCCGATACCAGCGCACGCGGGCCATTGCCTTGGCGATGGCCGTGGGCGCTTGCGAGAGTGCGTCGACAAAAGGGTACTTCTCCCCGTAAAGCCTTCGCGCCCGAGCCTCATCCTCGCCTGAGAAATCGCTGGCCATTCCTTCCAGCTGTACTCCTGCGATCTCCGGCCAGTCGGCGTAATCCTCCTGGATCGTCGCGGCAACACGGGGGTCTCGCGCAAGGTTCTGGCCGTGGCGGCTCGTTGGCAAGGAAAGGAAGTACAGCGTGAAGCCATCGCTGACGTAGAAAACTGCTGCCGCCCAGGGTCCATCGCTGCCGGAAGTCGCCAGACTAGCGACGTGATGCTGGCGCAAATAGCGCAATGCCCGCGCGTGCGGCCCGTCTTCCATCAGAGCCACCGAATCGCCGGTAGATTGTTGTTGAACTCACGGGCGCTTCTCGCCTCACAGCCCTGATGCAGCCGCTTCAAGCGGTCGGCGAATTGCGGCAGGGTCAGGCCGGGCATTCCGGCCACAGAGACGAGATCGCCGCGCGCTTTGTTCACGGCGGTTGTGACCAGCATGCCCTCGACCTCGTCCAAGGTTATGTCGCCGTCGAAGAACGCTTGGCAGAGCGCGCCTTGAGCGGATCGTAGCGATCGAGGATGCCAAGTTATGTGGCCACGTGCAACTTGTTGCGACCGTAGCCGGTCCAGCGCTTGAACAAATTGTGCTCGATGCCGACCTGATCGAGGGCTTTGCCGATGCTCTGGTGGATGATGTCCATGATCGTCACGGGTTTGTGGTAGAAAGCCGGTGTCGGCGGCAGGATGACCGCGCCGCAATCAGCGGCGCGGCTCATGAGATGGAGGTGCCCTTTGTGCAAGGGGGTTTCGCGCACCATCAGCACCAACGTCCGCCGCTCCTTCAGGGCCACGTCAGCGGCACGCACGATGAGGTTGGAGGTGTAGGAATTGGCGATCGCCGAAAGCGTCTTGATCGTGCATGGGGCGACGATCATGCCGCGAGTAAGGAACGAACCACTGGCGACCGCGGCGCTGATGTCCTTGTTGTTGTATACAACATTCGCCAGGGATTTGACCTCATCAAGAGAATTGTCGGTCTCGATTGTGAGGTTCATGCACGCGGTCTCGCTCAGGATGAGATGAGTTTCCTGGCCCAATTCCTTCAGCACGCGTAGCATCTCCACGCCATAGATGACGCCCGTCGCACCGGTAATCGCGACCACTAAAGGTAAACCCGGCAGACTCATACGCCCGCTCCTAACCCCGCACGAAAGAGTTTCATCGTTTCCCCCTAACGGTGCCAGGTCAACATATGGCCAGTCTGCTTGCTAAGCCAGTCGGCTTCGAGAGTGAGACGGGAAGAACGAAAACGCCGAAGGCCGAAGCTTTGCGCGGTCATCAGGTCAGCACGACATTGGATATCGGCATCTTTTGGTGATGAATTTGGTTGATAATTTTTGTCGCTCTCATGCATTAGTTGTATAGTTTTGTTCTGAGGGGTTAATTCATGCGCGCGATTTGGATCGGCATGGCATTGGCGGTGGTTGCGCTACCGGCCTGGACGCAGACTCTTGGCGAAAATCGCTCGCACTGTGACAGTCCTAATCCCGACACCAGCATCGCCGGATGCACGGCTTTGATCCAGTCGGGCCAGGAGACCAACCCGGGGAACCAATCTGTCGCGTACTATAATCGAGGCGCAGCGTATTACTTTAAGGGTCTCCTCGACCAATCGCTCGCCGATTTCAATACGGCCATCGCGCTCAAATCCGACGACGCCAACATCTATCTCGCTCGTGGCTCATTGTATCTCAAGAAGGGTCTATACGATAAGGCTATCGCCGATTACACCAAGACGATCGTGCTCCAGCCCAATCGCGCAAACGCTTACGGAATTCGAGGCGTCGTCTATGAAAAGACCGACCAACCCGACAAGGCCATCGCCGATTACCAAGCAGCGGTGAAGCTTAATCCGAATGACGTCAACTCGAAAGAAGCCCTGAAACGCCTCGGTGCCAAACCGTAGCACTCGTGGAACTTGAGTTTACCTATCATTGGACCACATGGCCAACCACGTTAGCGAGCGTGCAAATCAAAAGGACGCATTGATGTCGATTAGGCGAGTTTCGAATACCTACCTGAGCGCATTCCTTGCAACGACATTATTGGTTTTGGTTCCGACGCTAGTTTTGGCTCCGACCCCGGTGCGCGCCGAAACGATCCTATTCAAGTGCGTCAAGCAGCCAAACGGACATGTTCTCCCGATGCGTATTACTTTCGATAGTGTGGCAAAAAAAGTGACTTATCAGGTACTGGAAGCAGATGGCGTCACGCCATGGTCGAAAGTTGGCGTCGTTTCGGCGACTATCAAAGCTGACACGATCTCGTGGAATGCGAATCCATCCACTGACGTTCCGACACGAAAATACAGTTTGGATCAAAAAACGAATATTGCAGTCGCGACGGATATTGAAAACGGCGGCACTAAACGCATTGTTTGGGACAAATGGGTCTGTCAGCGTTCCAAGTGAATTGGGCCTGCCGTAGCGCTAACTGGCGCAAATGCCGATATATTCAGTTAGTTCTGTGAGTATCTCAAAACGAAGCCCCTGATTGACCACGCCGCTGGAATGTCGGTTTCTGGGCCCGGCTTGACCGACGTGTCACCAGAGCCGGCGAACTTCGGCTTTGTGAGGATGGGCGGACACGAACGGAGCTTCGGACAACTCGGGTACGGTCTAGCCCGTTTGCAAAGCTGGCCCTAACTCATTGTTCCGCGGTCGCCCGAAAGGAAGCCCGTTTGCAAAATTGCCCAATGATTTCCGATAGGCACCCTGATCTGGGGGACTGGGGGTCCCGAGTTCAAATCTCGGCGCTCCGACCAATCCCTTCATCCAACCATTTTCTGACAGGACCGTGACACCACGCTGGCGCGCGCCGAAGTCCGGTATGATGACCCGTACGCTGCCTGATTCGCCACCGTCCGGATGCATCTGCCGGCCGGTTGGCATGGCCCCTGCTTTCGAAGGACATCCATGCGCGGAACAATTCTCACAGCTCTTGCCGTTGCCGGTATTCTGTCGGGCGGAGGGCTTTCTCACCGGGCCGAGGCGATGCCGGTCGCGGCGCGTTCTCCGCTAAGCGTTGCCGCCGCGCACAATGCGGTCCAACAGGTCACGAATGTCTGCGGCACGAACGGATGCGTGCGGGTGCAGACGCAACGCGTGCGTCATCAAAAGCCCGGCAGCATCGCCGGGCATCATATCTAACTCAATCGATATGCGAGTCGAGGCAGCGCGTTCAAATCCCGCGTTCGCCTTCACTCGCATCGTCCGTCTGATTGTCCGGCAGCGAAGTATCTGAAAACGCGGCGTCGATCAGGCTGCGACAGGCGATAAGGTCATCGAGCGCAGCCTGCAATTTGCGCCGGTCCTCGCTGTCGACACCGAGCCGTTGCCGCACAGGCTCGATTGCTACCGGCGGCACCAATGTCGGTTCGCGCCGCCCGGCCGTGCGCTCGGCGGCCGCCTTGCCGAGCTGCGGCGACAGACCGAAATAGGACGGCTCTTCCTCTGCGCGCGGAGGCGCCTGTTCGTCTGCCTCGTCTTCTTCCGGCTCGGGCGGCGGCGGTTCGGCGCCGGGACGCCAGACGCTCTGGACGAACGACAAACCTTCTTCACGCAGGATGCGCTGTACGCCGCGGATGGTGTAGCCCTCGCCGTAAAGCAAGTGGCGCACACCGCGCAGCAGATCCACGTCGTCGGGGCGATAGTAGCGCCGGCCGCCGCCGCGCTTGAGCGGCCGGATCTGCGCGAAGCGGCTCTCCCAGAAGCGCAGCACGTGCTGAGGAACGTTGATCTCCTCGGCGACTTCGCTGATCGTGCGGAATGCGTCGGGCGCCTTTTCCAAGCCCACCTCCCGCGGGTTATCACTTACCGTTCGCGCCGCCGTCCGCGCCGGAATTGATGCGCTGCTTGAGGATGGCGGAAGGTTTGAACACCATGACCCGGCGCGGCGAGATCGGCACTTCCTTGCCGGTCTTGGGGTTTCGGCCGATACGCTGGCCTTTCTTGCGCACGACAAACGAGCCGAAAGACGACAGCTTTACGGTTTCGCCGCGCTCCAGACAGTCGGTGATCTCTTTGAGAACCAACTCGACGAGTGTTGCGGATTCGGTGCGCGACAGACCGACCTTCTGATAAACCGCCTCGCACAAATCCGCCCGCGTGATCGTCTTTCTCGTCATCGCCAGCCCCGCTCTCGGCGATCGATGCAAATCGATCATCGTATCGTACTGAATTATCAACGATATTAGCTTCTCTGCGAGCGGT
The DNA here is from genome assembly GCA_963733575.1 of uncultured Alphaproteobacteria bacterium. Taxonomy (GTDB): domain Bacteria; phylum Pseudomonadota; class Alphaproteobacteria; order Rhizobiales; family Xanthobacteraceae; genus BOG-931. Next base: position 949,677 of record CAVTDJ010000002.1, read on the forward strand.
CAACGCCCTTGGTGGGCCTTACAGCATGATCGGGAAAACCGGAAACTGGTTTCCGAAAGATTATGGGCCGCTAAGAATGCCTCACCAGCGCACGAGCGCCGCGGCCCAGGTGAAACCGCCGCCCATCGCCTCGAGAAGCAGGAGATCGCCACGCTTAATGCGGCGGTCGGCGACGGCATCGGCCAATGCCAGCGGTATCGAGGCCGCCGAAGTGTTGCCGTGGCGGTCGACGGTGATGACGACTTTCGTCGGCGCGATGCCGAGCTTGTGCGCCGAACCGTCGATGATGCGCTTGTTGGCTTGATGCGGAATGAACCAGTCGATGTCGGCAACGCTATAACCGCTGGCCTTGAAGGCATCCTCGACCACGTCGGCGATCATCGCCACGGCGTGGCGGAATACCTCGCGGCCTTCCATGCGCAAATGGCCGACGGTGCCGGTCGATGATGGTCCGCCGTCGACGTAGAGCTTCGATTTGTACCGGCCATCGGAACGCAGCCGTACGGTCAGGACGCCGCGATCCTCCCGCGTGCCCGGCTGCTCCTGCGCTTCGAGCACGATCGCCCCGGCGCCGTCGCCGAAGAGTACGCAGGTGGCGCGGTCGGTCCAGTCGAGAAGCCGCGAGAATGTCTCCGACCCGATCACCAGCGCGCGCGAGAATGCGCCGGTTTTCAACAGCGCATCGGCCGTCGCCAGTGCATACACGAATCCCGAGCACACCGCCTGGACGTCGAAGGCGGCGCCATGCGTGATGCCGAGTTCGGCCTGCACTGCGACGGCGCTGGCCGGAAAAGTGTTATCTGGCGTCGAAGTGCCGAGCACGATGAGATCGATCGCCTGCGCATCGAGGTGCGCGTGCGCAAGCGCGGCGCGCGCCGCGTGCGTCGCCATGTGCGAGGTCCATTCGCCCGGCGCGGCGATGCGGCGCTCGTGGATGCCGGTGCGCTGCACGATCCATTCGTCGGATGTGTCGACCTGGCGTGCGAGGTCGGCGTTAGTGAGGACCTGGTTCGGCAGATAGCTGCCGCAGCCGAGGACGACGGAGCGGCGAACTGTCACGAGGCGGCTCCGCTCAAGGCTTGGTGCGGCTGCCTCCCCGGCCGTCCGAGTGCCGCCGTGATCTTGGCCAGGAGCTGATCGCGCACGACGCCATAGCCGAGTTCGATCGCCGCCGCGAAACCCTCGGCGTCGGTGCCGCCGTGGCTTTTGATGACGATGCCGTTGAGGCCGAGAAAGACGCCGCCATTCACTCGACGTGGATCCATTCGTTCCCGCAATTGCCGAAATGCCGAACGCGCGAATACATATCCGATCCGCGCGCTGAGTGAACGGCTCATTGCAGCCCTGAGATATTCGGCAATCTGGCGCGCGGTGCCTTCGGCCGCCTTGAGCGCGATATTGCCGGCGAAGCCTTCGGTGACGACGACATCGACCTTACCCATGCCGATGTCGTCGCCCTCCACAAAACCCATATATTCGAGATCGGGCAATTGTTTCTCGCGCAGGATACGCCCGGCTTCGCGAACTTGTTCGAGACCCTTTACCTCCTCGACGCCGATGTTGAGAAGACCGACCGTGGGACGCTCGAGGCCGAACAGAATACGCGCGGTGGCCGCGCCCATCACCGCAAGATCGACGAGATGCTCGGCGTCCGCGCCGATCGAAGCGCCGACGTCGAGCACGATCAATTCGCCGCGCAAGGTCGGCCACAGCGCCGCGATGGCGGGCCGATCGATCCCGGCCAGCATTTTGAGTTCGAACTTCGACATGGCCATCAGGGCGCCGGTGTTGCCCGCCGACACGACCATGTCGGCTTCCTTCTTCTTCACCGCGTCGATCGCGAGCCACATCGAGGATTTCCGGCGGCCGTAACGGAGCGCCTGGCTCGGCTTATCCGCCATCTTGACCGCGATTTCGGCGTGCACGAGCCGCGACGCGGATTGCAGCGCCGGATGCCTGGCGACGAGCGGCGCGAGCTGCGAGGTGTTGCCGAAGAACAGGAATTCGCTCTCGGGATGGCGCGCCAACGCGAGCTCCGCGCCGGCGACGACCACGGCAGGGCCATGGTCTCCCCCCATCGCATCAAGAGCAATGCGGACCCTTTGCGACATGCGATGACCGCGCCTAGACCATAATCCAATTCAACGGAAGCGGATCGCAGTTTCGATTTTTTTGATTGCGCATGATCCTTTCCGAAGGCCGGCTTCCACTTTTCGGGATCATGCTCCGGGTCCGGACAAGGGAGAGGCGAGACCGACGGGAGAATAGCGGTTCGGCGCCCGGACACAACTGCGATCAACGGCCATCGCCGTCCTTCTTCAGCGCGGCGAGCGCAGCAAATGGGCCTTCGTTCGGCTTTGCATCGGGCGGAGGCTGGAACACCGCTCCGGGCTTGCGCGGATACGGATCGAGCCCGAGGATGAGGAATTCGGTGACGAGCGCGCCGAGATCGATCGATCCCCCAATCAACGGCTCCGTCTCGTGCGACCACTCGCTGGGCGTTTCGCTTTCGCCACTCTCCCTCTCACCGGCGGGCTTCGGCGCGAAAACGAGATCGACCTCCTCGTCGACTTCATTGGCAAGCGGTTCGAGCGTGACGACACACGCTTGTCCCACCGTCGCCGAAATACGGCCGGCAACGCGCAAGCCCCCAGCGCCACGGCGCGTCACTTCGAAATTTGCCTCGAGCCGAGGCAAATCGCGCAACCTGGCAACGCGCGCTACGGCGGCGCGTGTGTCCGCGTCGGCAACGAGGTCGAAGCGTTGCCCGGTTTCGCCCACGTCTTCGACCGCAACGGGGACATGCCACGGTGTCGGCGGGCGCTTCTCGGTATGCTGCTCAGGCATGCGTAAAGGCCTCGGGGCTTGGGAAGACCGCCTTACCGGCCAAAGTCTTGCCGCTTAGGAGCGCGTCTTTCTCTTCGGCGTCCAATTGCCTCGCAGCCGCGCGCGCATAGCGCGCAAGCCGCGCCGCCCTATCGTCGACGCCGGCCACCCCAAAGATATTGCGCGCCAACGCCTTCTCAAGCTCCCGTTCGTCCGTGTCAGCCAGCGCTGCGGCGTAGGCCGCCTGCCGGCCATAAAAAGCCTCGCCAAAGCGCCGCATCTCCCTCGGCACCGCAAGGTCGCCGACGCCCATCTCGCGCAGGTTGTCGTCGAGATCGCGGCAGAAGACATCGAACAATTGCTGCCCGATGGTGCGCGTGGGGGCGGCACCCTTGTCCCCGCCAAGGCGTGCCAGGACCAACACGAGATGCAGCACGATCAGCTCAAAGCGGCCCTCCACAGTGTCCGGGACTCCATAACGAGTATAAAAGACCGCCGAACGCGCCTGCGCCACGATGGCGCCATAGAGCGCGTGAATGTTGCGGCCGTGGTGACTGCGCCGAAATGCCGGTAAGATCATAGAGATAGCTCACTACTCGAGGCTTGCTCCGCTACCCCGCCCAGCTTGACAAATTGCCAATTGGACGTTTCGGGGGTACGGCAGGCAGCCGTCGGATACAAGGTGGAATGCGGGAAATGCGGGGCGGTCTGGGGCAAAAGGGAAAACGGCGCGGCGTAACGGCCTATGCGCTGATTTTCGCGCTTGCGCTTCCGCTTGGCGGCTGCCTCGGCGAGACGTTTCAGCGCGGCTATGTGTTGCCCGAAGGCGCGCTGGAGCAGATCCGGCTTGGGGCATCGCAGGAACAGGTGCTGATCGTGCTTGGCACCCCCTCGACCGTCGCCACTGTTTCGGGCGAGGCGTTCTACTACATCTCGCAGAAGGCCGAGCGCATGGCCTCGTTCATGCCGACCAACGTCACCGACCAGCGCGTCGTCGCGATCTACTTCGACAGAGACAGACGCGTCGAGCGGGTTGCGTCGTACGGTATCAAGGACGGCAAGGTCTTCGACTTCATCAGCCGGACCACGCCGACCGCCGGCTCGGACTACAATTTCATCAAGCAGCTCTTCGCCACGCTGCAAAGCGGTCACCTCGGACTGCCGTTCTGACGCGGCCTTGGCCATGTCAACGCGGAGAGCGAAAGCGACCGAAGTTTCGCAGCCGGGCCAACGAAACGTCAATCGCTTCGCTACACTCGCAATGAAGCGACGAAGCAACCCAGCAAGCCTCATCGCCAGCGATGCTTGGCTTTAGTGCGCGAGCACCGCGAGCAGCAACAGCGCCACAATGTTGGTGATCTTGATCATTGGGTTGACCGCCGGGCCCGCCGTATCCTTGTAGGGATCGCCGACCGTATCGCCGGTTACCGCGGCCTTGTGGGCGTCAGACCCCTTGCCGCCGTAATGGCCATCCTCGATGTACTTCTTGGCGTTGTCCCAGGCGCCGCCGCCCGAAGTCATCGAGATGGCGACGAAGAGACCGGTGACGATCACGCCGAGCAACATCGCCCCGAGCGCCGAAAACGCTGCCGACTTCCCTTGCGCGCCGCCGCCGGCGACGAAGTAGATGATGAAATAGCCGACGATCGGCGAAAGCACCGGCAACAACGACGGGACGATCATTTCCTTGATCGCCGCGCGCGTAAGCATGTCGACGGCGCGGCCGTAATCCGGCTTGTCCCGGCCCTGCATGATGCCCGGCTTCTCGCGGAATTGCCGCCGCACTTCCTCAACGATCGAGGATGCAGCGCGACCGACCGCCGTCATGCCCATGGCGCCGAAGAGGTAGGGCAACAGGCCGCCAAACAACAGACCGGCGACGACGTACGGATTAACAAGCGAAAAATCGGGCGCGACGCCCTGGAAATAGGGGTGTTTGTCCGCTCCGGCGATGAAGAATTTGAGGTCCTGGTTATAGGCGGCGAACAGCACCAACGCGCCGAGCCCGGCCGAGCCGATGGCGTATCCTTTCGTCACCGCCTTGGTGGTATTGCCGACAGCGTCGAGCGCGTCGGTCGATTTGCGCACCTCCTTCGGCAGACCCGCCATTTCAGCGATGCCGCCGGCATTGTCGGTGACCGGCCCGAACGCATCGAGCGCGACGACGATGCCGGCAAGCGCGAGCATCGTCGTCACCGCGATGGCAATGCCGAACAGGCCCGCAAAGCTATAGCTGATCAAAATACCGGCGATGATGACCAGCGCCGGCAGGGCCGTTGCTTCCATCGATATGGCGAGACCCTGGATGACGTTGGTGCCGTGGCCGGTCACGGACGCGAGTGCAATCGAGTGCACCGGCCGATAGTTCGTGCCGGTGTAGTACTCGGTGATCACGATGATCAGCGCCGTCACAACGAGACCGGTGATGCCGCAGTAAAACAGATCGGCTCCCGTATAGGTCACGCCGGTCAGCGGGCCGAAGCCGATCAGATAATGCGTCACGCCGGCGATACCGAGGAGCGACAGGATCGCGGTTGCGATCATTCCCTTGTACAGGGCGCCCATGATCGACTGGCTGGCGCCGAGCCGCACGAAGAACGTGCCGATGATCGAAGCGATGATGCAGATGCCGCCGATGGCGAGCGGAAACGTCATCATCTTCGTCACCATGTCGGCGCCGGCCGTGCCGAAGAAGATGGCGGCGAGCACCATGGTCGCGACCGTGGTCACCGCATAGGTCTCGAACAGATCAGCCGCCATGCCCGCGCAGTCGCCGACATTGTCGCCGACATTGTCGGCAATCGTCGCCGGATTGCGTGGATCGTCCTCCGGAATACCGGCCTCGACCTTGCCGACGAGATCGCCGCCGACGTCAGCGCCCTTGGTGAAAATACCGCCGCCCAACCGCGCGAAGATCGAGATGAGCGAGGCGCCGAAGCCGAGCGCCACCATTGAATCGACCACAGTGCGATCGTTCGGCGCCAGATGCAGCGTGCCGGTGAGGAAGCCGAAATAGAGCGTCACGCCGAGCAAAGCGAGGCCGGCGACGAGGAGCCCGGTGATGGCGCCGGCGCGGAACGCGAGCTCGAGACCGCCGGCGAGCGAGCCGATGGCCGCTTGCGCTGTGCGGACATTGGCGCGCACCGAAACGTTCATTCCGACGAAGCCGGTGGCTCCGGAAAGGATGGCGCCGACGGCAAAGCCGATGCCGACCAGCCAGCCAAGGAAATAGCCGACGATGAGGAAGATCACGACGCCGACAATGGCGATGGTGGTATATTGCCGCCGCAGATAGGCCTGCGCGCCCTCGCGGATTGCCGCAGCTATCTCCTGCATCTTTTCGCTGCCGGGATCGGCCTGCATCACCGAGTAAGTGGCCCAGATGGCGTAGATGATCGCCAGAACGCCGCAAAGAACGATGAGCCACAACGTCGTCATGAAAGAACCCCGGTTGATGGGGGCCAGAGCTAGACCCGGCCCGGAAGGAAGGAACCCCGTGCGTCGCGTGCGCGTGCAAAAGCGCGCATCCGCCGCAAATCCGCGCGGACATTGCCAAAAATGAACGGGCGGCGCAACGGCGGCGAACGCTGCAGACCGACGTTTCGCCATTGCTGTAAGCGCCGTATTCTGGGCCTTAAGTCGCCAAGACGACGCTCAGGGAGGGGAACATGAACATTACGCACGGGCTGAGGCGCGCGCTTCAGCTTAAGCCTCGGGGCATCGCCATTCTCGAGGGCGAGCGCAAACTGACCTGGGCCGAGGTCGGGGAGCGGGTCAGCCGCCTGGCCGGCGCACTCCGGCAACTCGGCGTGGCGAAGGGCGATCGCGTTGCGGTCTTGATGTTGAACTCCAGCCGCTATCTGGAACTTTATCTCGGAGCAGGCTGGGCCGGGGCCGTCATCGTGCCCCTGAACATCCGCTGGAGCGTCGCCGAGAACCGCGACGCTCTGCAGGATTGCGCCGCCCGTCTGCTGATCGTCGACAACGCGTTCATGGAGGCCGGCAAGGCGCTGGCCGCGGCAATCCCGGCACTTACGCTCGTGCATGCCGACGACGGCGAGCCTCCCGCGGGCGTCGCCGGCTATGAATCATTGCTCGCGGCAGCGAGCCCGACCCCCGACGCGATGGCAGGCCGCGATGATCTCGCGGGCATATTCTATACCGGCGGCACGACAGGGCGCTCGAAAGGCGTCATGTTGAGCCACGGCAACTTGACGTTCAACGCGCTCCAAAGCCTCGCCGAGGGCTTTACTCCGCGGGACGCGATCTACCTCAACGCGGCGCCGATGTTCCACATTGCCAACGGGGCGGGCATGTTCTCCACGCTGCTGAACGGTGGCACGAACGCGATCATCAAGGCGTTCGCACCCGAAGCTGTCACGCAGGCGATCGAGCGCTTCCGCGTCACCAACACCTTGCTCGTTCCGACGATGGTCCAGATGTTCGTCGATCATCCCGGGATCGAGGGACGGGACTTCTCGTCGCTGCAGCAGATCATCTATGGCGCCTCGCCGATCTCCGAGGCGCTTCTCGACCGCGCCATGGCGCGTCTGCCCGGCGTTCGTTTCATGCAGGCCTACGGCATGACCGAGCTTTCCCCGATCGCGACCCTGTTGACGCCGGAGGACCACGTCGGCGCCGCACGAGCCAAAGGGCGGCATCGCTCGGCCGGGCGTGCTGCGCTCGGCGTCGAAATCAGGATCGTCGATTCCGACGACCGCCCGGTCCCGCCCGGCACGGTCGGCGAGATCGCCGTGCGCGGCGACAACGTGATGATGGGCTATTGGAACCGGCCGGAGGAAACGGCGAAAGCCGTTGTCGACGGCTGGATGCACACCGGCGACGGCGGCTACATGGACGAAGAAGGCTTCGTCTATATCGTCGACCGCATCAAGGACATGATCATTACCGGCGGCGAGAATGTCTATTCCACCGAAGTGGAAAACGTCGTCGCCCAGCATCCCGGGGTCCTGCAGTGCGCCGTCATTGGTATTCCGCATGCGCAATGGGGCGAGACCGTTCATGCGGTCGTTGTCGTCAAGCCGGGCACGACGCTCGAGGCCGACGATCTGGTCGATTTCTGCAAAGAGCGGATCGGTCACTACAAGTGCCCGCGCAGCGTCGAGGTACGAACCGATCCGCTGCCGATGTCGGGCGCCGGAAAGATTCTCAAGCGCGAGCTGCGTCGGCCGTTCTGGGAGGGCAAGGACCGCCGGGTCGCCTGACCGAGAACGCTCCCGCCGTACTCTGCAGCCGCGCGAGCTTACCCCGCCCTAATAAAGCTTGTTCGCGTAGCCCTCCTCGACGAAGGCATCAGCCTGCTCGACGGTGATCTTGGCCGGCTTCGTTTGTTCGACAATCATGCGCCCGAGCGATGGGAAGTCCCGCTTCTCGACGCGGTAATCGTTGTGCCAAAACTTGGAGCGCTTCAACGCCTTGCCACAATGAAGGAACGCCTCCTTCACCGTGACTAGAATGATCAGGCGCGGCTCGCGGCCGTTGACGGCAGCGGCAGCAAGAAGCTCGGGCTCGCGAGAAAGCCTCGCCGTACCGTTGACGCGAAGCGTCTCATCGATGCCGGGAATAAAGAACAGCAGACCCACCTCGGAGTCGGCGACGATGTTGGACATGGTGTCGAGCCGATTGTTGCCCGGACGGTCCGGGATGGCGATGGTGCGATCGTCGAGCACGCGGGCAAAGCCTGGCGCATCGCCGCGGGGGCTCACATCGGTGCCGCGCCCCGGGCGGGTCGAGCCGATGACGGCGAAAGGCGAGTGGGCGAGGAAGTTGCGGCAGTGATCGTCGAGCCGGTCGAGCTGCTTGAGGACGGCCAGCTCCATCGGCTCCTGGTAGAGCCCGCGCAAAGCTGGTTCATCGCTCACCGTACTTTGGCTCACGGTCCGATCGTCCATTGGACTCTCCGTTGGTGAGAAGGCCGGAAACGCACGGGTATATTAAAAAGGCACAGAGACGCAAGCAACGAGCCGGATCATTCGCCCTTCCGGCCTGCTCCGTCGCGCGAATTATCGCTTTTTCCTCTTCGCGTTCTTTTTCACGCCCTTCTTTTTCACACTGTTTTTGGCGAAAATCGCGTTCCAGTTTTCCTTATAAGCCCTGGTGACAGGCTTCTGGCCCTCGCCGCGGCTATAGCTGGAAGGTGCGGCGGACGTTCTCGGCGGCCTCGGCCTTGGGTGTACTTTCAGCGGCAGCGCTCTTATTCTTTGCCGCGGCCTCGCTTTTTGCAGCGCCACCGGCCTCGGCTTTGGGTGAACTCTCAGCAGAAGTGCTCTTGGTCTTCGTGGCTGCCTCGCTTTTTGGAGCGCCGCCGGTTTCGACTTTCTTGTTGTCGCTGGCCATCGTCTTTCCGTCTTTGAGTGACACCGGGTCACGACGCATCACGCGTTATCGCCTGCCTCATACCGGATCCGGCCGGCGCGCGAGCGTGTCCCAGACGAGCAGCACCGCCGCCGTGATGACCACGGGGAGCACCATTTCGTTGATCGCCATCCAGCCGTATCGCGCCAGCGAAAGCGAAGCAAGCGACGCGCCTGACCGTTGCACTTCGAGATGACCCGGTGCGATCACGCCACGCCGAGATGGCGGATGGGCCCGCCCGGCGCGATGGCTTGCGCCGCGGCGATGATGGCGTTGGCGTCGATGCCATAGTGCCGGTAGAGATCCGCGATCGAACCGGTCTGGCCGAAATGCTCGACGCCGAGCGGCCGCACCTTGTGGCCGTACACGGCGCCCAGCCACGCCAGCGTCGCCGGATGTCCGTCGAGGACACTGACGATACCGCAGTGCGGAGGCAGGCCGGCGAGCAACCGCTCGACATGGCAGCGGGCGTGCACGAGGCCGCGCTCGCGTGCGCGGCATGCGGCGGTCCAGCCGGCATTGAGCCGGTCGGCCGAAGTGACGGCAAGGAGGCCCACATCGCGGCGGTCCTCCGCCATCAGTCCGACGGCATGAATCGCTTCGGGCGCCACCGCGCCGGTGTAGGCAACCACCACCTGGCAGTTGGGCCCGGGCTCGCGCAGCCAATAGGCGCCATCGACGATTGCCTGACGCAAAGTCGGGGTCATGCCGCGCCTGATCTGTTCGATCGGGCGCGTGGACAGACGCAAATAAACCGAGCCGCCGGTCTCGTCGCGCAGCCAGTTGCGCTCGTTCGCTTCACCTTCGCCGTCCCTCTGAATGTAGTCCAGAGCGAACGCCAGAATGGCGGCCAGCTCGTCGACAAACGCCGGCTCGAACGCAGCAAGCCCGTCCTGCGCCATTCCGATCAGCGGTTGCGCGATCGACTGATGGGCGCCGCCTTCCGGCGCCAGCGTGATGCCCGATGGCGTCGCCACCACGATGAACCGCGCATCCTGGTAGCAGGCATAGTTCAGGGCATCGAGCCCACGGGCGATGAACGGGTCGTACAGCGTGCCGATCGGCAGCAGCCGCTCGCCGTTGATGGCATGCGAGAGACCCAGCGCCGACAACAGGCAGAACAAACTCATCTCGGCGATGCCGAGCTCGATATGCTGGCCGTTGGGCGAGAACTCCCACGTGAACGTGGACGGGATACGCTCGCCCTTGAATGTGTCCGGCACCGCCTCACGTGCGAACAGGCGCCGCCGATTGACCCACGGGCCAAGATTTGTCGAGACGGTCACGTCGGGAGAGGCCGTAACAATCCGCGCGGCAAGCAGCGTCGTGCCGCGCGCGAGCTCATTGAGCAACGCGCCAAAGCCGAGTTGCGTCGACATCTTCGGTTGGATCGTAACCGCCAGCTCTTCCGGTACCTCGACGCGGGCCGCCTGCAAGCGGCGTTCGCCTGCGGCCGCGAACGGTACGCGGTCGAGGAATGCCTGAATGTTTTCTGCCGGCTCGCGCAAACCCTCGAACGCGGCCCACTCTTGCCCGGGCCGGATGTTCATCGCCGCGCGAAAAGTTTCCATCTGCGCCGGCGTCATCAGCCCGGAATGGTTGTCCTTGTGGCCGGCGAAAGGCAGGCCGAAGCCTTTGATGGTGTAGGCGATGAAGCAGACCGGCCGGTCATGATCGATCCGGTCGAAGGCGTCGATGATCGCACGCAGATCGTGACCGCCGAGATTATTCATCAGCCGCGCCAATTCGTCGTCGCTGCGGGAGTCGATCAGCTTGGTGACCGCTCCCTGGTCGCCGATCTCGTCGGTGAGACGCTTGCGCCAGGCCGCGCCACCCTGGAACACCAGCGCGGAATAAAGCTGGTTCGGGCAGCGATCGATCCAGCGGCGCAGCACCTCGCCGCCCGATTCGGCGAACGCGGCTTGCTGTAGGGAGCCGTATTTGAGCACCACGACGTCCCAACCGAAGTTGCGGAACAGGTTTTCATAGCGCTCCCACAGACCTTCGCGCACCACGGCGTCGAGGCTTTGCCGGTTGTAATCGACGATCCACCAACAATTGCGCAGGCCCTGCTTCCAGCCTTCGAGCAAGGCCTCGAAGATATTGCCCTCGTCGAGTTCGGCATCGCCGAGGAGCGCGATCATACGGCCCTCCGGCCGCTCGAGCCCCCAATTGTGGGCGCGCACATAATCCTGCACGAGCGATGCAAACAGCGTCTGCGCCACGCCGAGCCCGACCGAACCGGTCGAGAAATCAACGTCGTCGGTGTCCTTGGTGCGCGACGGATAGGATTGCGCCCCCTTGTAGCCGCGGAAATTCTCGAGCTTGGCGCGGCTTTGGCGCCCCAGCAGATATTGGATGGCGTGATAGATCGGCGCGGCGTGCGGCTTGACTGCGACACGGTCCTGGGGCCGCAAGGTGTGAAAATAAAGCGCGGTCATGATCGCGGCGACCGAGGCGGAGGACGCCTGGTGGCCCCCGACCTTCAGCCCGTCGACATTTTCGCGCTCATGGTTGGCGTGATGGATGGTCCAGCTCGCCAGCCACAACACCTTACGCTCAAGCTCGGCCAGGATGCGCAGGTCGTCTGTCAGCGAGGGCGAGGTCATGATCGGAAAGCTTCGTGGACTTGTTGGATCGTCATCAGGCTGGCGTCTGTCGGCGCGCGAGCGTGCCCCAGGCGAGCAGTACCGCCGCCGCGATGACCACGGGGAACACCATTTCGTTGATCGCGGTCCAGCCGTATCGCGCCAGCAGCGCGCCGGAAGAGAACGAAGCAAGCGCCATCGAGCCGAATATCAGAAAGTCGTTGAACGCCTGCACCTTGTTGCGCTCGAGCGGCCCGTGACATTCGGTGACGAGTGTGGTGGCGCTGATGAAGCCAAAGTTCCAGCCGACGCCGAGCAACACGAGCGAGATCCAGAAATTCCACAATGCGGTGCCGGCGAAGCCCACCGCGGCGGCGGCGACGATCAAAGCGAGTCCGGTCGCCATGACGGTGCGCAAGCCCAAGCGGAGGATGAGGGCTCCGGTGAAGAAGCTCGGCGCGTACATGCCGATCACGTGCCATTGGATGCCGAGCGCGGCGTCGCCGACTGAGTGATTGCACATCACCATGGCGAGTGGCGCCGAGGTCATCATCAGATTCATCATGGTGAAGCTGGCGAGCCCGCCGGCGACGGCGACGATGAAGCGCGGCTTGCAGATGATTTCGGCCAGCGGCTGCCCGTCGGCGAAGGTGTGGATGGCCGCCGGCCCCGGAATTCGCAGCAAGGTCAGCACCGCCGCGGCGATAATGGCGCACGCCGATTGCGCCAAATAGGTCCCGGCGAATAAATAAGGCGACCAAACATCTTTGGTGAGAATGACAAGTTGCGGTCCGATCACCGCGGCAAAGATGCCGCCGGCGAGGACCCAGGACACCGCCTTGGCCCGGAAATGAACGCTCGCGGTATCGGTCGCAGCAAAGCGATAGGACTGATGCGCGGCCGCGTAGAGGCCGCCGCACAGCGCACCGACAAGGAGGAGCGAGAACGATCCCGACAGCATAGCCATGCATGAGATCAGGCCGGAGAGAATCCCGAACGCCGATCCGGTTTGCAAAGCGAAGCGGCGGCCAAAGGCCTTGGCCAACATCCCGACCGGCAGCGTGCCGATCCACATGCCGACGACCATGAAACTGATCGGCAGCGTCGCCAGCATCGGGTCGGGGGCGAGAATCGATCCGGCAATCCCGCCCGTAGCCACGATGACGGTGTTGTTGCCGCCGGCAAGCGCCTGCGCAACCGCCAGCACCAGCGCATTGCGGGCCGCAAGCCGGTCATCGGTGACTTCGATCGCTGGTTCCGCGAGGACCGCCATGGGCGCGCTTCCGCCTTGAACGATCCTTCTAGCGAGCGAAACGGATCAGGACTAGGGCGTGTCCTTGTAAATCGAGCTTCGTGAGCAACGGCGAGACCGTACAATTACGACGCAAATGACTCCCGAACGAGGGTAGCCGGACGCGGCCGACGGCACACGATGACGGGGATGGTGCTGTGCGTCAACACTTTGAGGGTTTCGCTACCGAGCAAAATGGCTGATATCCCACGCCGTCCATGCGAGGCCATTTGGATGGCATCGCAGCCTCGATTCTGGGCGGTATCGATAATCGCTTGATACGGGTGCTCATGCTCAAGATGCAGCAAGTCGCACGTCACGCCCGCCGCCACCGCAATATTCTTCGCCACATCCAGATATTGGCCTGCGAGGGCCGCCACGCGCTCCTTGTACTGCTCAGGCGTGTCCGTGACCATGATGGGGTTGCCCGTGAAGACATGGAACGGCGTTGTTACGGTTACGACGGTAACGCGGGCATCAAGGGCCTTGGCTAATGCCATACCCTCCTGAAGCGCCATCTTCGACAAATCAGAGCCATCAGTGGGAATCAGAATGTGCTTGTACATGGCAATCTGCCTGCCTGCCGACATCGTCCACTATCGCCGTTAGGACAAGGCAAGCATTGATTTAGCTCAAGGTCGCCTGCGGCTGCGTTATCGCGACCGATAAATTCCGATGTTCCAGGGTTTTCGTCCACCGATCACGACTTGCCGGTCTCCTCTATTCGAGCAGGTCGAACGACTGTAACCGTGCAAGGCGCTTCTGCAGCCACTTTGGCGGAGATACTGCCAAGCAAATTGCGCAGCAATGAGTTTTGCCGGGCCCCGATCAGAATGTGATCGATGTGGTTGGCTTGGGCGAATTCGAGGATCGCATTCGCCGGATCGACCGCCTCAAGGACGTGCGCCGTCAGACGGTGGTCATCGAGCTTTAGGGGCTCGGCCCAGTGCCGAAGAGCAACGAGACGATCGATCCGCTTGTTGCGGCCCTCTTCGTCCAGCGTGAAATCAAGTGTAATCCGGCCCAGCTTGAGCACGTTAAGGCAAGCAAGCCGTGCGGACGGAAGCGTCGCGAGAATGCGTTCCGCCGCGACCCGGAGCGCATCGTTGAGCAGCGTCGATCCTTCCGTTAGATCAACAGCGACCGCGACAATCGGGGCGGAAGAGATTTGCGCCGCCGTCGCGGGCAACGTAATTGATCTCGCGATATTCTTGTTGAAACGCCGCCTCAGAGCGGTGGCCAGCGGATCCCGCCTCAGTCGCTCAGATCTCTTGGTTAGTTTGACTTGGCCGGGGTGGCTCAATTCGAACGCAAGTTGCGCCGCGGTTGGATAGCGCCACGCAGGTTCGATCTCAACGCAACGCAAAACAATTTCTTGCAGCCAAGCCGGATAGTCGGGTTTCAATCGGCGTGGAGGAACCGGATCGCGCCAGAGCCGGCGGCGCATTCCGTACATCGTCTGGCTTTCTCCGAACGGACGTACTCCCGTTGAAAAGAAATATAGCAAAGCGCCTAAAGCAAATAGATCGCTTCTCGGATCATTGCGAATGCCGAGCAATTGCTCCGGCGACATGTAGGGAGCCGTGCCAAAAGGTACCCGAAATTCCTCCTGCACCAGATCGGGAAGCTGGTCGTGGTGCGAAAGTCCGAAGTCGAGGAGAACAGCGTCGCCCGTCGGCCGAAACATGATGTTACTCGGCTTCACGTCGAGGTGAATCACGTTCTGCCTGTGCAGATCGTCCAGCGCTTCAGCGATTTTCAAACCAACGTCGGCAACCTCCGTATAGGACAACGGAAACTCGGGGAGGCGCTGCAACAGAGTTTTCCCGGGGATGCGTTCCATCACAATATACGGCTGCACACCAAAATCGCCCGCTGCAACGAATTTTGGAACGTGGACGCCGGACAAGCGCGGCAGGATCATCTGCTCCATCTCGAAGCTGACGATCGCCGCTGGGTCTTCGCCCTCTGCGATTTTTGGTACCTTCATCAGCATAGGCATCGTCTCGCCCGCACGGGAGACCCGCCAAAGCGCGGCCATGCCTCCCTGATGGAGGCATTCCTCGATGCGGAAGCCGTCGATCATCGCCTCGAGTTCGAGCGACGGCTTGACCATGCTTCACTTCCCCACCAACAACCGGTCGGCGAGCCAAGTCGGTAAGCCCTTGTTTCGGATTCTGGCGGCAGCTTCCTCCACGTCGTACGGCGCGCGCCGGTAAGTTAGCTCGCGCCGTTTTGTGTCCAGCAATACATAAGAAGCGGCCGGATTTCCGTCGCGGGGCTGACCCACCGAGCCGAGCACTGCGAGCCACCGCCGGCTGGGAAGCAATTGAATTGCGGAGCCGGTTATTGGCGTGTACGCTGTAATCTTGCCGGTTGCCGACATGGTGTAGAGCGCCGGCCGGTGAACGTGGCCGCAAAATGTGATGGCAGCCGAGGTAGCGCTTATACTCCGGGCTGCATCCTCAACGCCCGTTACATATCGCCAACTTTTCGGATTGCTTGCGTCCGAATGGACATAGAGGCGGTCGTCATCCTTAAGCGTAAGTGGCAACTCTTTGAGAAATCGTCGCTCCGCGGATCCGAGTTCACCGCGCGTCCACTCGATGACAATCTGGGCCTCGACATTAAGCTGTTCGCGCGAGTCGCTGACCGCACTGTCATGATTGCCGAGCACGGCCATCGCGCCCTGTTCGACCAGGGTCATGACCGTCTTAACCGTCCACTCCGGATCAGCGCCGTAGCCGACATAGTCGCCGAGAAGCACGTTTCGCTCTGCACCAAAATCGCGTGCCTGCGCCAGACAAGCGCTGAATGCCTGCCGATTGGCATGAATGTCCGCGAATATCGCAATGAGCATAGCCGAACTCCAACAAATAAAAAATCGATCCAACGGCGTCACATCGTGTTGATATTTGTCAAAACGGCTCCGGTGACGCGCGCCGCATCTGGGATGCAAAAGTTGACCCTTCGCGCGGCAGATTGCGGGTCAGAACCGCAGCGCGCCCGGGTGCCGGATCGTGAGCGCGCGCGTGTCTTCCACCGAGTGCGCGCCCAATTGACCGAGCGCGGCCTGCGCCTCCTCGATCAACAGATCGATGACGTGTCCGGGCCCCTCCTCGCCGAGCGCGCCAAGTCCCCACAAAAAGGCTTTGCCGGCGAAAGTAGCCGCGGCGCCGAGCGCGCAGGCGCGCACCACATCGCTGCCGCTGCGCACGCCTGAATCCATCATCACGGTCGCGCGCTTGCCGACTTGACGGACGATAGCCGGAAGCGTGTCGATCGCCGCCGGCAACGCTTCGATCTGGCGCCCGCCGTGATTGGAAACGAGGATCCCATCGACGCCGAGCGACACTGCCTTTTCGGCATCCTGCGGATGCAGGACGCCCTTGACGATCAGCGGTCCTTTCCAGCGGTCCCGGTACATTTGCACCTCGTCCCAGGTGAAGGCGCCGCGTATCTCGCGTTGTGCGAAGGCGATGACCTCGTTGAGCGACGCGCTCTCGCCGACATAGGAACGCAGGTTGGCGAAGCGCGGTACGCCGTACTTCCACAGCGCCGCAGCCCAGCCCGGCGCCCGCACGACCTGCGAAAGGATTGCAAGGTTTACGTTGAAAGCGCCGGCAATTCCGGTTGCCACTTCGCGCGGGCGCGTGGTGCGCACCGGCACATCGAGCGTCAGCACCAGTGCGCGGCAACCGGCGGCCTCGGCGCGAGCGACCAGATCGAGACCGATGGCGTGGCCGTTGCTAGGAAACCGATAAAGCTGAAACCAGAAAACATCGGGCGCAATGCGGGCAATCTCTTCGATGGTCGCACCGCCGGCTGTGCTCAGCGTATAAGGAATACCCGCCCGTTGGGCGGCGCGCGCCAGATGGGCATCGCCGCCGGGCCAAATGATCGCCGGGCCGCCCATCGGCGCCACGCCGATCGGCGCGGAAAAACGGCGTCCGAACAGTTCCACGTCGCACGGCGGCAGCGACGGCATGACGCCGTAGCGAGGCACCAGCTCGACCGCGTCGAGCGCCGCCCAATTACGTCTGATCCCGGCATCGTCTTTGCCGGAGCCGCCATCCGAATATTCGAAGGCGAAGTGCGGAATGTGATGGCGGGCGCGCCGGCGCAGATAATCGACGCTTGGGTAACGCCGATGCAGCTCCGCATAGCGCGGGGTGCGGCCATAGCTGGCGAGTGGCTTGTCCTGCGGCGGGGCGGCCGTCGTGTCGTGCATGGGCATTCCCTTTTGGCGTCCTTCCCGGACCGCACATTATAGCCCGTTCGGCCACGACGATATTGTTAGAAATTGCAGAATGAAAATGCGGGAGATGCCGTCGTTGTCGCACGCCTGTCGCCAGCGCTGGCTGAGATCGGCCGGAACCGGCTTTGCTCACGCCGAAATCAAATTTCAGCACGCACAGCAGCAATTTGTATTTCAACGGCGTGACGACCGGGCAAGGTTGGCGAGCTCTTTGACAGTCGAACTTTGAGCGGCCGCTTTGAAAAGCGTGTCCATGGCATCGCCGATCTCCGTGGAGCGGCCGGATAAATCTCCCGCGAAGCCATGCACCAGGTTCGCGGCATTTTGAGTATAGCGGATCGTATCTTGCATCGTTTTCAACACATCGGTGACCGTTGTCGCGTTGAGAGAAGCGCTGTTCGCATTTTTGGCGATTTCGTTTGTGGCGCGCGCCTGTTGCATGACCATTTCGGCGAGTGAGCCGGACACTCCCGAAATCTCCGTGATGGATAGATTGGTCGATGTGATTTCGCTTATTGACCGTCGCATTGCCTCTTGAATAACCGAAATTTGCCTCCCGACGTCGTCAGTGGCCTTCGCCGTCTGAATGGCGAGCGACTTGACTTCCGAAGCAACGACCGCGAACCCCCTGCCGGCGTCCCCTGCCCGCGCGGCTTCGATCGTCGCATTCAGAGCGAGAAGATTGGTTTGAGCGGCGATTTCCGAGATCAGATTCACCACGGAGCCGATCTTCTCGATCGCCTGAGAAAGTGAGCGAATGTTCGTGTCCGTGCGCGCGGAATGGGACACAGCGCTTTGCGCGGTCTGCACACTTCCCATGGCTTGCGCATGAATTTCTTCTATTGAGGCGTTGAGTTCGTCGGTCGCTGCGGCGATGCTACCGATCCTGACGGCCGTATCCTCCGCGGCGTGCGCCGCCGTGTTCGTTTGGCCAGAAGCGGTTTCTGCCAGTTCAGCGAGTTGATCGGACGTTCGAACTGATGGACTTGGCTACATTTGCGATGATCTCACGCACGCCTTCGACGGCGTGAGAAAAACTTTTAATGGCATTTGCGAGTTCATCTGTGCGTCTTCTTGCTTGTTGAACTTCCATACTGTTGTGACACGCGACGGCGTTCGCGGCGTCCAGCATGAAAATGCGAGTGGCCGCATTCAATAATCGAAAGCCTTTGCGCGGCGAGAACCGATTGTGCTCGAAAATGCATTCGCTTAAGTCGTTTAGCAAGGCAATCGCGCCAGCACTGCGCGTTCTCATGTCCAGACCGCTTTTGATTTCGGAAGCCGCACGATCGTAGGCGTCCTTCACCCATTCCTCATCGAACGGGTTATTCAAAAGCCTTTCGGTATAAAACGTCGTCGTGCCGGTGTATGATTCCCGGTTCTCTTCCATTTTCTTTCTGTACAAGGGAGCAACCTCGATTACATGCTCCAAATACGCCGCAATGATCTTGTCCAAGCGAGGGGCAAGCAGTCGCCAAATTTCGGCGCGCAGATTGACAACGTCGGCGTCAATTCCATAAATTCCGAGGCGAACTTGAAACCCGGGCTCGACGGCCATTGCGCTTCCAACGCTTAGGAAAGTCACAAGATTAATGCCCGCTGCGTTAACGCACCACTAACTAACCGGCATTGCCGGGAAAACCGCCGGCTTCAGACCAGTTGTCCGCAAAGTCCCGCGCTAACGCCGCGCGGCCCCGCGCGACGCCGCATCCGAGAACGCGGCTTGGGCCGCTCAGCGCGTGTCGTATGCCCAGGTCAAGTACACGCCGCCCCAGGTAAAGCCGCCGCCGAAGGCGGCTAGGATGAGGCGGTCGCCGACCTTGAGCTTGTTCTCGTAATCCCACAGGCAAAGCGGGATCGTGCCGGCGGTGGTGTTGCCGTATTTGTGGATCGTCACCATCACGCGCTCGGCCGGAAGCTTCATGCGCTCGGCGGTCGCTTCGATGATGCGCATATTGGCCTGATGCGGTACCAGCCAGTCGACCGTGTCTTTCGTCAGGCGGTTGCGCCGCATCAATTCGGTTGCGACTTCGGCCATGCGCGCGATGGCGAACTTGTAGACCGCGGCGCCTTCCTGATGGACGTAGTGCAGGCGCTTGGCGACGGTTTCCGCCGTCGGCGGCATGCGGCTGCCGCCGGCCTTCTGGTGCAGGTGCTTCATGCCGGCGCCGTCGGACGAAATGATGGTGTCGACGATGCCGTATTTGCGGCTCGGCTCGATGAGCACGGCGCCGGCGCCGTCGCCGAACAGCACGCAGGTCGCGCGATCGGTATAGTCGATAATCGCCGACATCTTGTCGGCGCCGACCACCACGATCTTGCGGTACGTCCCCAGCTCGATGAATTGCGCGGCGATGGTGAGCGCGTAGATGAAGCCGGAACACGCGGCCTGAACGTCGAAGCTGCCGATGTTGCGGATATCGGCCATATCGCAGATCAGATTGGCGGTCGAGGGGAACACGAAGTCAGGCGTCGTCGTGGCGCAGATCAGAAGATCGACATCGCCCGGCGCGGTGCCGGTCTTCTTCAGAAGGCCGCGTACGGCCTCGGCGCCCATATGCGACGTGCCAAGGCCCTTGCCTTTGAGAATGTGCCGTTCCTTGATCCCGGTTCGATCGACGATCCATTCATCGCTGGTGTCCACCATCCGCGCGAGCTCGGCATTGGTGAGCACGTCCGGCGGCACGTAGCCGTGGACGCCGGTGATCGCGGCGCGGATCGATTTTTGCTTTTTGGCCTTCTTCGTCATGCGCCCGTAAATCGTGGGGGTTACGCGGACACGCGTGGCTCTGGTTAGCAGGATGGTTAGGGCATTGATAGCGCGCCGCTGACAACAAGCGGTTAACTTTAGCAGGCGGGGGTTACGGCGAGATCGCGGCGGCCGCGGCGTACGACATCGAGGACGACGGCGGCGGCTTTGACGCTGGGCGCCATATCCAACGCCATCACCTGGTCGAGGCGCCCAAAAGCGGCGATCTGCCGCAGACGCTCCGGCGTGTCGGAAAATAGCGGCACGAGCGTGCCGGCGAGCTTTTGCGGCGTGCAATCCCGCTGCAAGAATTCCGGAACAACATTCTCGCCGATGACCAGATTGGCGAGGATCACGGTATCCAGCGTTATGAGCTGCCGCAGGATAATTTCCTCGATCAGCGGCAACCGATAGGCGGCAACGGTCGGGACACCCGCAAGCGCAAGCTCCAGCGTCACCGTGCCGGAGGCGGCGAGCGCCGCGCGCGCGGTGCGGAAGGCGGCCCATTTCTCCGCGGTCTCGACCACGATGCGCGGCCTCACCGCCCAATCAGCAACGCCCTCGCGCACCCGCGCTTCAAGATGAGGCACGGTCGGCAGCACGAGCTCGACCGGCCCGATGCGCGCCGCGACCTGCGCGGCGGCGGCGCCAAAAATCGCCAGCAGGCGACGGATCTCGCTCGACCGGCTGCCAGGCAGGACGAGCAGGAGCGGTGGATCAGCACGGCGGCGCTCCGCCTCGTCGGCGTTGGGGCGCAGGTCACTGGTGCGCTCCAACAACGGATGGCCGACATACACGCAGGGCGGGCCGCCGAGCCGTACATAGGCCGCGGGCTCAAATGGCAGAATGGCGAGAACGTAGTCGACATAGGCCCGCATCGCGCGCGCGCGGCCCGGCCGCCACGCCCACACCGACGGCGAAACATAATCGAGGATCGGAATGCCGGGCGCGCGGGCCCGCACGCGGCGCGCCACCCTGTGGGTAAAATCCGGGCTGTCGATGATGACGAGCGCATCCGGGCGCGCCGCGACGACGGCATCTGCCGTATCGCGAATCCGGCGCATGATCGTCGGCAGTCGGCGCGGAATTGCGGTAACGCCAATAATCGACAGATCGTCGATTGGAAAGGGGCTCGAAATCCCGGCGGCCGCCATGGCTCGGCCACCGACGCCGGCGAGCTGGATCGCGCCTCCGGTACGCGCAACGAGCGCCCGCGCCAAAGTCGCCCCGAGAACGTCGCCGGATTCCTCCGCGGCGACAAGATGGATCGACAACGGTTGCGGCGAGGGTGCGTCGTTCATCCGGGCGCGGCCTCGTCCACCCCGACGAAAAAAATCTTTTCGCGGTCGGCCGCAGCGGTCACACGCGACGGTTCGGCAACGATCGTGCTGCCGGCGGCGACGGCAAGCCCGGCAAGACCAGCGCGGGCGACGCTCTCGATGGTCTGCGGCCCGATTGCCGGCAGATCGAAACGGCGGTCCTGGCCGGGCTTCGGCGCCTTGACGAGAACTCCCACGCCGGTCGGCGTTGCCACCCGCTTCTGTGCGCGCAAATCGGCGATGCGAGCGAGCAAATTGTCGGTGCCTTCCGCCGCCTCGACCCCCAGGACGTGACCGTTCGCGACCACCACCGCCTGACCCACGTCGAATGGCCCAAGCGCCGCAATCACCTCAAGCGCACGCACGATATCGCTGCGATCGCGCGGCGAAGGCGCGTAACGCCCAAGCGTACCTTCGGGCACGATAATTTCCGGAGCAACCTCCTCTATGCCGACGATCCGCACCCCGCCGTCCTCCAGAAGGCGAGCCAGTCCCGATAGCAGTCGATCATCGCCGCCGCGAAAGAAACGAACGACGCGCGGCATCAGGCGGATCGAGGTCCAGTCAAGACGGATCTGCGAGAGCGGCGGTCGCAGTACGGTGCCGATGAACAGCACCTCGCGGCAATGCTCGGCGCGCGCGAGGCGGAAGAAACGTCCGATCTGCCCAATCGCTATCCAGTGATGGGCATAGCGCTCGATCACCTTGGGATCGGCCCAGCCCCTGACGCCGAACATCACCGGGCGCCCGCCCCGCCGCGCAATCGCCTCGGCCACCGCGCCGGGAAAGCTGCCCCCGCCGCAAAGTATGGCAACCGGGTCGCGCGCGATATCCACCTGCGCAATGTTTGAGTCCTCAGGACGCATCGCCGCCATTCTCGGCCCGCGGAGGTATCGCGCCCGGATGCATCAGAGGCCGTTTGCCCCCGGCGCGGATGAACGAAATGATTTTGCCGACCATCGGATCATCGGCGAATTCGCCGGCAACGGTGTCGACGCGTTCGGCAAACCGTCCTCTCGCAAGGAACAGACTGCGATAAGCGCGGCGAAGCCGGTGCATCTGCGCACGCGTCGCTCCGCGCCGGCGCAAGCCGACGATGTTGAGCCCGACGAGCGACGCAATCTGGCCTAAAGCAAACCCGAACGGGATGATGTCCTCGCGTATACCCGACATGCCAGCCACCATCGTCCCTTCGCCGATCCGCACGAATTGATGAACGGCGACGTGACCGCCAAAGAACGTGTGATCGCCGACTATGACGTGACCGCCGAGCACGACGTTGTTGGCGAGGGTTACGTCGTCGCCGACCGCGCAATCGTGCCCGACATGCGAGCCGACCATCAAAAAGCAACGGTCGCCGAGGCTCGTTACCCCGCCGCCGGCTTCGGTACCGGTATTCATCGTCACGCCTTCGCGCAGCTCGCAGCACGCGCCGATGACGAGACGCGTCGGACCGCCTCGATAGTGAACCGATTGCGGCGGCGTGCCGAGCGACGCAAACGGATAGACGACCGTGCCTTCGCCCAGGGTCGTGACGCCGGTGACATTGACGTGGGCGATCAGACGCACGCCGCTCTTGAGCTCGACGTCCGGACCGACCAGACAATAGGGCCCGATCTCGACGCCGTCACCAATACGCGCGCCGCCCGCAACGCTCGCGGTCGGATCGATGGCCATCTAGCCCTCGGTAACGATCGCGCCGACTTCGGCCTCGGCGATCAACGTGCCGCCGACTTTGGCTTCGCCGCGATACCACCACATGTTGCGGCGACGCGCGATCTTGTCGACGTGATACTCGAGTGTGTCACCGGGGCCCGCCGGTTTGCGAAATTTGGCCTTGTCTATGGTGAGAAAAAAAACCGAGCGGGGCTCTTCGCGCGGCGGCAAGCCGCGCAAGCATAACACGCCCGCGGTCTGCGCCATGCCCTCGATCATGAGCACGCCGGGCATGACCGGATTATTCGGAAAATGGCCGAGAAATTGCGGCTCGTTGGATGTAAGGTTTTTGATGCCGATCGCATGATCGTCGCCGCGCATGTCTATGACGCGATCGATCATGAGAAACGGATAGCGGTGCGGTAAAAGCCGCAGGATTTCACGGATATCGGCGATGCCGAGGGTTTCGCCAGTCATTCACCCTCCCCGTCGGTTTTGCCGCGTCGCGCGAGACGGCGCAGAATGGCTACGCCCTTCATAAAGTCGCGCACCGGTTGGGCGGGAGAACCGATCCACCGGGCGCCCGCGGGAACGTCCGACATCACGCCGCTCTGAGCGCCGAGTATGGCGCCGGCGCCGATTGTAACATGGTCGGCGAGGCCGACCTTTCCGGCCAGCATGACGAAATCTCCCACTTCGGCGCTGCCCGATATGCCGACTTGTCCGGCGATCAAACAATGCCGCCCGATGCGGACGTTGTGCGCGATTTGCACGAGATTGTCGATCTTGGTCCCCTCCCCGACGACGGTGTCGCGGGTGGAGCCGCGGTCGATGGTGGTGTTGGCGCCGATCTCCACGTCGTCCTGAATGATGACACGGCGGGTCTGCGGAATCTTCTGATGGCCCGCCGGTGAGGGAAGATAGCCGAACCCATCCTGGCCGATGCGGGCGCCGGCGTGGATGATCACGCGGTCGCCGATCAGCGCGCAAAGAATCGAAGCACTCGCGCCGATCGCGCAATCGCGTCCGATCGCGACCCCCGGCCCGATCACCGCGCCGGCGGCGATCATGGTGCCCGCCCCTATTTCGGCGCCGGGCCCGATCACCGCCAACGGATCGATGGTCACGCCCGGCTCGATCCGCGCCAAGGAATGCACGTGCGCATCCGCCGCGCGCCCGCTCGCGCCGAACATCGAGGACGGCCTCAACGCCGCGGGAAACAGCGCGCGCGCCACCGCAACGAACGCGCGGTACGGCTCCGCCGCTACCAGCACCGCCAGTCCATCCGGCGCCGCCGCTTCAAAGCGCGGCGACAACAGGCACGCTCCGGCGCGGGTGCCGGCCAATGCACCGAGATATTTTGCGTTGTCGAGGAAAGTGATGTCGGTCGCACGCGCCGTATCAAGCGGCGCGATGTTGCCGATGCGCCGGTCGAGTGGAATATCCCCGTGCGGCTTGGCGCGCGTAAGCGCGACGATCTCGCCGATCGTCAGTTCGCGGTTGGTTGGGAAGAAATCCGGCATGCGCCCGGCCTCAACGAGAGTCGGACCGCGCAATCAGAACCGCGTGCCGCCGCCGAATTGGAAGAACTGCGTGCGGTCATACCACTGTTTCAGGACTGGGTAAGCGAGATCGAAACGCAGCGGACCGAACGGGGAATCCCAAATCACGCTGCCGCCGACCGAAACGCGCGGTGTGGGCGTATCGACGAATTGCATTGCGCAATTGCCGCAAATAAACGAAGCGCCCGTCGAGGTGGTTATGAGGCCGTTGACTTCTCCATTGGCCGGCCAAGAGGTTTCTCCCTTGTAGCCCCACTCCGCACCGGAATCGACGAAGACGGCGCCGCGGAAGCCAGAATCCTTGGGCAGGAAGTAGAACGGATATTGGAACTCGAGGCTGGCGCCCCAGTACATCGTGCCGCCGAGGGCATCTTGTGAAGTGCCACTGGTGATGTCGCGCGGCCCGATGCCGGCGGGCTGGAATCCGCGGACGACATTGGGCCCCATCTTGAAGTCGTCAAGCATGCGCACCCCTTGGCCGCGCAGTCCTAACATGTCGCCGCCTTGCAGATGCATCACTCCGACGAGATCGGATACAACTTCGTAATAGCCGCGGAAATCCACGTTCGACCGCATATAAGCTACATTACCGCCGAGACCGGCAAAGTCCTGACCGAAACTGATGAGCATTCCGCTCGTCGGGCGCTTGTTGTTGTCGAGCGTGTTGTAGGTGAGCCCGTATCCGGCCAACAACGTCAGATAAGCTCCTTGGGCGAGTTCCTCCCGGACCGGCAGCGAGGCCTCGAGTGTAGGCACGCCGTTTAGGAAAAGGCAGTTCGACTGGGTGCCCGCGGCTATAGCTCCGGCATAACCGGGATAGGCAGCATTGAGAACGCCGGCGCCGCCCGCAGCGTTAATCGCGTTCGGCGTCGGAAAGGTGTTCGAGAAATTCGGGTTGATGTTGTTGCAGTTGTCCAAGTTTGAAGCGAGCGTGATCTTGTTCGAATAAATCGAATACCGCAGCTGCAGGCTCAAGTCTTCGCGCAATGGAACGCCCAGTTTAAGATTGGTGCCG
Organism: uncultured Alphaproteobacteria bacterium; assembly: GCA_963733575.1. Classification (GTDB taxonomy): domain Bacteria; phylum Pseudomonadota; class Alphaproteobacteria; order Rhizobiales; family Xanthobacteraceae; genus BOG-931. Next base: position 975,316 of record CAVTDJ010000002.1, read on the forward strand.
TAGGTTTGGGTTCCGTAAGACAAATAGAAGCTCGTTAGCGTCTCTCGAGCAAACAAATCAATGCCGCCCGACAACCGCTGGTCCAGGAAATAAGGTTCGACGAAGTTAAGCTCGACGCCGCGAATATATTGGCCGTAAGTGACCGACGCCTTGGCGTACCGGCCTGTTCCCAGGAGGTTGCGCTCGGAGATCGACACTTGCGCCATAAGTCCGTCGGCGGTTGAGTAGCCGCCCATGACCGAGAAGTCGCCGGTCGATTGCTCCTCGACGTCGACATTGATCACCACCCGGTCGGGCGCCGAGCCGGGCTCGTTGGTGATCCTCACGGTTTTGAAGTAGGCGAGATTCTTGATCCGCCGCTCGGCGCGATCGATCAGGGCGCGGTTGTAGGGATCGCCTTCTGAAATGTCGAACTCGCGCCGGATCACGTAGTCGCGCGTCCTGGTATTGCCGCGGACGTTGATGCGCTCGATATAGGCGCGAACGCCCTCGTCGACGACAAAGACGACACTGACGGTGCGATCCTGGGGATTGCGGTCACCGCGCGGCCGCACCGTGGCGAAGGGGTAGCCGTGCTTGGTGATTTCGACGGTGACTTCCTCGACGGTTTTTTCGACCGCATCGCCATTGTAGACGTTGCCACGCCGCATCCGCAGAGCGGCCCGGAGCGTCTGCGGATCGACCGCGCGGATGTTCGATTGTATGTCGACCGTGCCGAAGTGGTAGAGCGGTCCTTCCTCGATCGTGAAAGTGATGATGAAGCCCTTCTGCACCGGATCGTATTCGCCGGTCGCGGAGACGACCTGCACGTCGGCATAGCCGTGGCTCAGATAGAAGCGCCGGATCAGATCGCGGTCGGCTTCCATGCGATCGGGGTCATAGACGTCCGTGGTCTGCAAAAAGCTCAAGAAGTTCGAGGTGGAAGTCTTGATCACCTCCTTCAGCCGGTAATCCGAGTAGGCGTGGTTGCCGAGGAAGATGATAGATTTGACGCCCGTCTTCTCCCCTTCCTTGACCACGAAAATCAGGTCGACGCGGTTGTTCGGTCGTTCGATGATCTGCGGCACCACTGAAACGTCGAAGCGTCCGTTGCGATGATAGACCTCGATGATGCGCTGGACGTCGGCCTGCACAGCGGCGCGAGACAGCGTGCCACGTGCCTTCGATTGGATTTCCTGCTGGAGCTGCTCGTCCTTGATCTTGTTGTTCCCCTCGAAGGCGAGCCGATCGATAACCGGGGCTTCCACCACCGTCACGACCAGCCGGCCGCCGGATCGGGAAATATGGATGTCCTGGAACAGACCGGAGGCGTAAAGCGCCTTTAGGGCAGAGTCGATCTTGGCTTCGTCCAGCCGTTCGCCCGGCGCAACCTTGAAATACGAGCGGATCGTGTCGGCTTCGACGCGGCGGTTGCCCTCGACCACAATCGAAGTCGCGCCGGCTTCCGCAGGCGCGGCAAATGCCGCTCCCGAGCTGGACGCCACGCCAAACAATACTACGCCGAGGAGCAAGCCGGCCACGACAAGCCCTCGTCTTACCCGCACACACATGTCCATGCGCTAAGCGCCCTTATTCCCCTCGTGGCCGCCCCCAGTGGCGGGTTAGTCGCAGTCTCCCTCAACGTACGTTCAATTCCGTGACAAATTCACCCCGCTCTGGTGTGGCGCCAGATTTTGCCCCAAACGCCCCGTCGCTCCCCCTGCGGCCCCGATCACGACGTCGTCAGATGAACGATGTCATTGAAAGTTGCAAATATCATCAACATTAGAACGATCGCGAGACCGATGCGGAAGCCCACTTCCTGGGCTCGTTCCGAGAGCGGACGCCCCCGAACGCCTTCGATCAGGTAGAACAAAAGGTGACCGCCGTCGAGCAGCGGGATCGGAAACAAGTTGAGAAGCCCGATCGACACCGACAGCACCGCGGCAAGCTGAATGAGTGGAACAAAGCCGAAACTCGCAACCTGTCCCGACATTTGCGCGATGCGGATCGGCCCGCCCAGCTGATTGGCCGCCTCGCGGCCGGCGATGACCCCGCCGATATAGCCGAGCGTCCGGTCGATCACCGACCACGTCTCCTGAACGCTCATCCAGATCGCCTGCGGCGGAGCCACCGGGTGCAGCTTCAGATCCTCCGGCGCCATCGACCGGCTGATGCCGAGAATCCCGACCCGCTGCACGTTGCCGAAATTGTCCTTGACCTCTTTGAGAGCCGGCGTGGCCTTGAGGACTTGCTGAACCCCGTCGCGATCAACGGTGATATCGAGGACTTCTCCGGCGCTGGCGCCGACGAGGCGTTGCATGTCGGCAAAGTTGTCAATGGCGCGACCGTCGATAGCGACGACAATATCACCGGGGATGAAACCGGCTTCCGCTGCCGCGCTGCCCGGTTGCACCGAATCGACGCGCGCGCTCATCGTCTGCTTGCCGTAGAGCATGAACACTCCGGCAAAGATCACGATGGCCAAAAGAAAATTCGCCAATGGCCCGGCTACGACAATGGCTGCGCGCTTGGCGACGGATTGAAACGCGAAGCTTTGGGAGCGCTCGCGTGCGTCCATGCTCGCGAGGCGAGCGGTGTCCGGAGCGCTCGCCGCATTGTCGTCGCCGAAAAACTTCACGAAGCCGCCGAGGGGGATCGCCGAGATTTTCCAGCGTGTCCCATAGCGGTCATTGAAGCCGATGATTTCCGGCCCAAAGCCGATGGAGAACACCAAAATCCGCACCCCGCACCAGCGCGCAATCAGAAAATGCCCGAGCTCGTGGAAGAACACGACAAGGCTGAGGACGAACAGAAAGGGAATAATATACCCGACAACGCCGCCGCCGAGCGCGTACAAGTGCGCCAGAAAATAGGTCCCCATGACGCTCTTTACCCCAAACCCCTGATTTTCTTCCCGACCCGGGCTCGAACACTAGGATGCCATTGCGGCAATTTCGGGCAAGAGGTCAGTCGCTAACCTTCTTGCGTTATGGTCAATAGCGAGCGCGTCCTCCACCGATTGAGGCTCGGCCGTCGAACCGCGCCGCTCCGCGGCATCGAGAGTAGCCTCGACTAAGGCGGGAATACCGCTGAAACCCAGACGCCGTTCGACGAATTCGCGTACGGCGATCTCATTTGCCGCGTTGAGAATTGTCGGAGCAGCTCCTCCGGCGGCGAGCGCGCGCCGCGCGACCGCCAAGGCAGGAAAGCGCTTTAAATCGGGCTCTTCGAAGGTCAGCGTGGCGAGGCGCGCAAGGTCAAGACGCGCCGCGGGGGTGCCCATGCGCACCGGCCACGCCAGGCAATGGGCGATCGGGATGCGCATGTCCGGCGATCCAAGCTGTGCGACCACGGAGCCATCGCGGAATTCCACCAACCCGTGAACGACGGATTGCGGATGGACAACCACGTCGAGTGCGTTCGGTCCCAGCGCGAACAAATGATGCGCCTCGATGAGCTCGAGGCCCTTGTTCATCAGCGTCGCCGAATCGATCGTGACCTTCGGTCCCATGGACCAGGTCGGATGCTTGAGCGCCTGCTCCACCGTCACTTTGCGGATCGCCTCGAGCGGCCAGGTCCGGAACGGTCCGCCCGAAGCGGTCAGAACGATGCGGCGCACATCCTCGCGGCGGCCTGCGCCCAGCGCCTGGAAAATCGCATTGTGCTCTAAATCAACCGGCAACACGGTGGCGCCGGCGGCGGCCGCCCGCCGCATGAACAGCGCGCCAGCGCAAACGAGACATTCCTTGTTGGCGAGGGCGACCGTGGCCCCACGCTCGGCCGCGGCAAGCGTTGGCTTCAAACTCGTCGCACCGGTAATCGCGGCCATCACCCAATCGGCGGGGCGTTGCGCTGCCTCAACGACCGCATCGGCGCCGGCGCCGGCTTCGATGCCGGAGCCGGAAAGCTCGGCTTTAAGTTCGCCGTAAGCATCGGGGTCTGCTACCGCGGCAAATCGGGCGCCGAGCTCACGCGCCAGTCGCGCCAATGCGGCCGCGTTACGATGGGCTGTGACCGCCTCGACGCGATAGCGAGCAAACTCCTGCCGCAGCAGATCGACCGTGCTCGAGCCAATCGAGCCGGTAGCGCCGAGCAGCGTGACCGTACGCGGCACAGGCGCCAAATCCGCTCTCGCCAAAGGCTGCTTTTTCTTCATCGGCTTCACCATACCAGCAAGCCGCGCGCCGGCGCAGCCGTTCCTTGGCGAAGCATTCCGATCAGGAGGGCAGCAAATGCGGCCACCAGGAAGCCGTCGAGACGATCCATCAGCCCCCCATGACCCGGGATGAGCTGGCTCGCGTCTTTTGCGCCGAAACGCCGCTTGACCGCAGACTCGAACAGGTCGCCGGCTTCCGCTAGGACTGAAAGCACGAAAGCCATGACGCCTACAATCCCCAGCTTGCCGACACCGCTCGCATAGGCGACGGCGACCCCGGCGACAACCCCCCCGGCCAGCCCCCCAATCGCGCCCGACCAGGTTTTCTTCGGGCTGACGCTCGGCCATAGCAAAGGCCCGCCAATAGCGCGGCCGAGGAAGAAGGCGAAAATATCGGTTATCCAGACAGTTGCAAACAGAAATAAAAGTGCCGTGAGACCGAAATCCGGATCCTGGCGCAGCAGCGCTGGGCCGAGCAAGGCGGCGCCTGCATAGACTACCCCGCCGGCGGCCCAAACCGCGAAGCTCGCGGCTGCATCACCGGACCGCGCCCGCCCGGCGAGCGTTACAAGCCCCGCGAGCGCTGCCCCAACGCCGATCGTGGCCCATGCCCCATCGGGCAGATTAAGGCCGATCAGTGCCGCACCTGCCACCAATCCTGCCCATCCCGGCGCCAGGATTCGCGGATCGGCGCGACGCGTCACCAGCGATGTCCACTCCCAGAGAATGCAGCCGGCCGCCAGGGCGCAAAGGGCAAAAAATATCCAGCCGCCGGCGTAAGTGGCCGCAAGCACAATCGGCGCGAGCACGGCCGCCGAACCGACGCGCAGCGTGAGGTTGCTGCCGCTGGTCCCGCTTGCGCTGCCGCCGCCGGGATGGTCAGGCGCGGTCACGATCCGGTATTGGCGGCCAATCCGCCGAAGCGGCGTTCGCGGCGGCGATATTCCGCGATCGCCCCTTCGAGCGTGCCGCGATCGAAATCGGGCCAATTGATCGGCACGAAAACGAGCTCGCTATAGGCCGCCTGCCACAACAGGAAATTGGAGAGCCGCTGCTCGCCGCTGGTGCGGATGATGACGTCCGGATCGGGGATATCGGGCGCGTGGAAATATGTTCCGAGGCGCTCGGGGGAAACATCGTCGGCCGACAGCCGCCCCTCCGCAACCTCGATTGCCAGACGCCGCGCAGCGCGCGCGATTTCCTGCCGTCCGCCATAATTGAAAGCCACGACCAGCGTCAGACCGTCGTTGCCGCGCGTCAAATCCTCCGCCTCTTGGAGAAGCAGACAGATGTCGCGATCGAGATCCTCGCGCTCGCCGATGATGCGCACGCGCACGTTGCTCTTGTGCAGTTCAGCGAGGTCTTTGCGGATAAAGCGGCGCAACAGCCCCATGAGGTCGAGAATTTCCGACGGCGGGCGCGACCAGTTTTCCGAGCTAAAAGAGAAAATGGTCAAAACCGAAATGCCGAGATCGGCGGCGGCGCGCACGGTGCGGCGCAAAGCTTCCACGCCGCGCCGGTGACCTTCGACCCGCGGCAAACCACGGGCGGCCGCCCAGCGCCCGTTGCCATCCATGATGATGGCGACGTGCCGCGGCACTTCGAATGAGTCGCCCCCTGCCGGGACCGGCTCGGCCGCTTCGTTTCTCGATCTCGCCGCGTCGCTCAAACCGTCATGATCTCCTTTTCCTTGCCGGTGAGCATCTTGTCGACCTCGGCGATCGTCGCGTCGGTCGCTTTTTGAACCTCGCCGGATTGCCGTTCGTGATCGTCCTCGCTGATCTTGTGGTCCTTCTCCAGCTTCTTGAGAAGATCGAGACCGTCGCGGCGCACGTGGCGGACGGCGACGCGCGCGGCCTCGGCGTATTTGTGCGCTACCTTCACGAGCTCGCGCCGCCGCTCTTCGTTGAGCTCGGGAACGCGCAGCTTGATCACCTGCCCTTCCGTCGACGGCGTCAAGCCGAGATTGGCGTCGGAAATGGCCTTCTCGACGGGATGGATCATCGATCGGTCCCACACCTGGACATTGAGCAGGCGCGCCTCCGCAACGCTGATCGTCGCCAGCTGATTGAGCGGCATGTGGCTGCCATAGGCTTCGACCTGCACGTGTTCCAGCAGCGCCGACGAGGCGCGTCCCGTGCGCAAGCCGCCAAGCTCCTGCTTGAGCGAGGCGATCGCTCCCTGCATACGACGCTTGAGGTCATTCATGTCGAATGTCGCTGTTGCCATGGCGCTCTCCGCGATCCGGACTGTCGGTTCCGCCCGTCAACGCAAACCGTCAGCCGACCGTTGTGAAATGACCTTTCCCGCGCAAGACGGTCTCGATCGCACCGTGCTCCCGGATCGAAAAAACGATGATAGGCATACGGTTCTCCCGGGCAAGCGCGAACGCCGTCGCATCCATGATTTTCAAATTACGATCGAGCGCCTCCTGATGATCGAGGCGGTCATACCGCTTCGCCGCCGGATCGCGTTTTGGATCGGCCGTATAGACCCCGTCGACGTCGGTCGCCTTGAGAACGGCATCGCAGCCCATCTCCGCCGCGCGCAAGACCGCCGTGGTGTCGGTCGTGAAGTACGGGTTGCCGGTGCCGCCCGCGAAAACGAGGATGCGGTTATCCTCCAGATGCCGCAGCGCGCGCTGGCGCTCATAGGTTTCGCAGACTTGCGGCATAGCGAGAGCCGACATGGTGCGGGCGCCCACGCCGGCGCGCTCGATGGCGGTTTCCAGAACGAGTGCGTTCATGACGGTCGCCAGCATTCCCATCGAATCCGCGGTGGGCCGCGACAGTCCATCCTCGGAAATTGTCGCCCCGCGAAGGATGTTGCCGCCGCCGACCACGACGCCGAGGCCTATTCCCATATTGTGGGCGCCAACGAGATCGGCGGCAAAATCGTCGATGGTCGGCTGGTGAATGCCGAATTTTTCCGGGCCGCTCAGGGCCTCGCCGGAGAGCTTGACGATCACCCGTCGGTAGTTCGACTTGGCCATCGCAACCTTCCGCCCCTCGCCGTCCGAGTCGGCGCGCCTTACGGCTATCGTATTCGCGCCCGAAACAACAGGGCGCCGCGCACCCTCTTACCCTCAGTGAGCGCCGGCGAGAGCCGCGACTTCGCCGCCGAAATCTCCTTCGGGCCGGTCGATCCCTTCGCCGAGCGCGTAGCGCACGAAGCCGGCTATTCTGATCGGCGCGCCGACCTTGCTCTCGCTCTCCTTCACCGCCTGCGCGACGCTCTTCTTGTCGTCGAAGATGAAGCCCTGATCGAGCAGGCAAACCTCCTTGTAGAAGGTCTTCAGTCCCAACTCGACGATCTTCTCGATCACGTTCGCGGGCTTGCCTTGCGCCTTGAACTTCTCCGCGAGCACGTTCTTCTCGCGCTCGACCGTAGCGGCATCGAGTCCGGACGAATCAACCGCCTGCGGACTGGCCGAAGCGACGTGCATCGCCACCATGCGGCCGAATGCTTTGAGCTCGTCGGTCTTACCGGCCAATTCGAGCGCGACGATCACGCCGATTTTGCCGAGCCCGTCGATGACCGAATTGTGCACGTAGCTCGCCAGGACGCCCTTGCCGACGGACAGTGCAGACGCGCGGCGCAGCGTCATGTTCTCGCCGACCTTAGCGATGGTCTCGTTGATCGCGTCGGCAACCGTAAGGTCGCCGATGCGCGCGGCGCGGATTTTGTCGACGTCCGCACCGGCGTCGAGGGCGACGTCTGCGATCATCTTCACCAAACCCTGGAACAGATCGTTACGCGCGACGAAATCGGTCTCCGAATTCACCTCGACGACGATCCCCCTGGTCGCCGCCAGCGCAACGCCGATCAGACCCTCGGCCGCGACCCGTCCGGCCTTCTTCGCCGCCTTGGCCAATCCCTTCTTGCGCAGCCAGTCGACCGCGGCCTCGAGCTCGCCACCGGTTTCGCCGAGCGCGGCCTTGCAATCCATCATGCCCGCTCCGGTCTTGTCGCGGAGCTCTTTCACCATGCTCGCGGTGATGTTCGCCATGTTAGTTGATCCTTGTCGCGTGTCGTCATCGCGAGGCACGGAGCGCCGCAGGCGCATCGTTCCGAAGCCGACCGGCCTTCGCTCCTCGCAAGAACGGGGCCATTGTCCGAAGCTCACTCGGCTTCGGTCGCCATCTGTTCCTTCGCCCGGGCGATCCAGCCTTCGACGCGGCCCGGCAGCCCGACCTCTTCGCCGATTTTATGCGCGGCAATCGGCAAGAGCTCGGCGATCTGCCAAACGTGAAAGATGCCGAGGTCGTTGAGCTGCTTTTCGATAGCCGGCGACACGCCGGGGAATTTCTTGAGATCGTCGGCAACACCGCGCGGGCCGGAAAGCGCCTGGAAGCCGAGCTTGTCGGGTTCCGCGGGCAATTCCTCCATCACCTGCGGCTCGGCCAGAGCGCCGAGATCGATGCGCTCGCCCTGCCCTCGCGAGATACCGTCGATCACCGCCTTGGCGATGAGATCGCAATAGAGCGTGATGGCGCGGCTGGCGTCGTCGTTGCCGGGCACGACATAAGTGATGCCATCCGGATCGCAGTTGGTGTCGACCACCGCGGCGACCGGAACGCCCAGGCGTCGCGCCTCCTTGATCGCGATGTCTTCCTTGTTGGTGTCGATGACGAAAACCAGATCGGGAAGGCCGCCCATGTCCTTGATGCCGCCGAGCGCACGGTCGAGCTTGTCGCGCTCGCGTTGCAGCGTCAGCCGTTCTTTCTTGGTGTAGCCCTGCGCCTCGTTGGAAGAGAGCATCTCCTCCAGCGCCCGTAGCCGCTTGATCGAGTTCGACACGGTCTTCCAGTTGGTCAGCGTTCCGCCGAGCCAGCGCGAATTGACGTAATACTGCGCGGACTTCTTCGCGGCTTCGGCGATCGCGTCTTGCGCCTGGCGCTTGGTGCCGACGAACAGGATGCGTCCACCGTTCGCCACCGTGTCGCTGACCGCCTGCAAGGCGCGATGCAGCATCGGCACGGTTTGCGTCAGGTCGATGATGTGGATGTTATTGCGGGTGCCGAAGATGTACTGGGCCATCTTCGGGTTCCAACGATGGGCCTGATGGCCGAAATGGACGCCAGCTTCCAAAAGCTGGCGCATGCTGTAGTCGGGCAGCGCCATAGTCGTTCTCCGGTTGATCCGCCGCGGACCGCTGAGCCCGAGCTTTGTGGCCGGGCACCGGACGGCTTTTAAGGCCAAGGTCCGCGTGTGAAGTTGGGCGCCTTATATAGGGATATCGCCCCACGACGCAACTTGAACGTTTGCAGCGACCAGCCGATCGGTTCGCCTACCTCAAAGGCCCCTGCGGCGCCGCTTTTTTGCAGCCTTTTTGGCCGCAAGACGGGCCGCGGCTGCGCTGTCCTGGTCTTTCGCAGCGGCGGCGATCTCGGCCAAGCCACCCGTTTGATCGCTCGCCGGCGGCTGCGAAGGCGACGTCCCGAGCTTCGCGCGCTCAAGGACAAAGCGAGCATAGTCGTCCATATCGCCCCGAAATGGCTTGATGCAGCCGTCGGCCGTCAGCCACAGCCGGTCGGCGACCAGCTCGATCAAGGAGCGGTCGTGGGTGATGAGGATGACGGCTCCCTCGTAGTCGTTGAGCGCATCGAGGAGTGCGCGGCGGCTGTCGATGTCGAGGTGGTTTGTCGGTTCGTCGAGGATCAAGAGGTGCGGCGCGGCCATCGCGACGAGGTTCAAGAGGAGCCGCGCGCGCTCACCGCCGGAAAGATTCGCAACCGTGGTTTCCTGTTTGTCGAATGAGAGCCCAAACTGGGCGAGGCGCGAGCGGCGCGAGGACTCGCTGTCGTCCGGACGCTCACGCCGAAGAATGTCCAAAGGCGTATCGTCGGGATCGAGCGCTTCGATCTGATGCTGATGGAACCAGCCGACCCGGATGCGCTGTTCCCGCTTCATCTGGCCCGATTGCAGCGGAAGCGCACCGGCCAGCATCTTGGCGAACGTCGATTTGCCGGCGCCATTCACGCCAAGAAGCCCGATCCGATCGTCGACATCGAGCCGTAGGTTGAGATTTCGCAGAACCGCACTCCCGTTGTAGCCAACGGCCGCGCTTTCGAGCTGAAGCAAGGGTGGCGCCAGCGGCCTTTTCGGCGAGGGCAGCGTAAACGGCGCCACACGCTCCTCGACCACTTCGGCGATCGGCTCGAGCTTGGCGAGGCGCTTAATTCGCGACTGAGCCTGCGTGGCTTTGCTCGCCTTCGCTCTGAACCGGTCGATGAAACGCTGCAAATGCGCGCGTTCGGCCTCTTGCTTGACCCGCGTCGCGGTTTGCAGCCGGTTCTTCTCCGCCCGCCGCGTTTCAAAATCGTTGTAGCCGCCGGTGTAAAGTTCGAGCTTGCCTGCGCTCAGGTGCAGGATGGCGTCGACCGAGTTGTTGAGAAGCTCGCGATCGTGGCTGACGATCAAAGCGGTGTGCGGGTACTTCTTGAGCCGCGCTTCCAGCCACAGCGCGCCTTCAAGGTCGAGGTAGTTGGTCGGCTCGTCGAGGAGCAACAAGTCCGGTTGCGCAAAAAGCGCCGCAGCGAGCGCCACGCGCATGCGCCAGCCGCCCGAGAATTCCGCCATCGGGCGATCGAGATCGGAATTGGCGAAGCCGAGCCCGCTGAGAATTTCCGCCGCACGCGCCGGTGCGCGATCCGCATCGATCGCATTCAGTTGCTGGTAGATCTCCGCGAGCTCCTCCGGTTCGACCGTTTCCAACGCGGCATTGAGCGCTTCGCGTCGCGTATCGGCGGCCAGAATTGTGTCCAAGAGGCTCGTCGGCGTGGCGGGATGCTCCTGGTCGACCGAGCCGATCCTCGCGGCTTTCGGCAGCAGGATCTCGCCGGTTAGCGGGATGAGATCGCCGACAATGAGCTTGAACAGCGTCGATTTGCCGACCCCGTTGCGTCCGACCAACCCGACCTTCGTCCCGGCGGGCACCGCAACGCTCGCAGAATCGAAAAATCGGCGGCCCCAAGCGTCAAAGACGAGATTCTCGATCCGAAACATACCGCGGGCGCCGCAGGTGGGAATTGGTTGGGAAAGCGAAGGGGCGGTTCTTTACCGCGCCGTGCTTCAGATAGCGAGAGGAGATGCCAATTTCAAACCGCGCGGGGCAATGCTCGCTAAAAATGACGATGGAGTGACGTTGGATCAGAGGGCCTCGACGGTCACAACGCCGGAAACCGCCTTGATGGCGCCGGCGATCTGCGGCGACACCTTGAACCGCCCGGGCAGCTTCACCTCGACCTCGTTGCCGTTTCCGAGCATCAGCACCATCGAGACTTCGCCGTCGCCGTGATCGGCTCCGTTGCGGGCCGATCCGAGCTTGATCGGTTCGAGCCGCTTCGCCACGGCTTCGATCGGCGCATCGTCGCGCAGGAACACGCGCAAACCCTTCTGCATTTTCGCCGCTGCCTGGTCGAGCGGCTCAACCGACTGGATGCGGGCGCGCACTTCGTCGCCTTGCACCTCGGCGGTGAGGAAGAGCAGCACCGCGGTACCGGGCTCAAGAAGATCGCGATACTGCGCCAGGCCTTCGGCGAACAGCACCGCCTCGTAATGGCCGCTCGGATCGGAAAGGCCAATGATGCCCATCTTGCTGCCGTTCTTGGTGCGCCGCTCGGTGCGCGCCACCACGGTGCCGGCAACACGGCCGGCCCCGGCGCCCGCCTTCACCGCGCGCGAAAACTCCGACCAGGACTGCACGCGCAGCCGCTTGAGCGCCGAGGAATAATCGTCGAGTGGGTGACCGCTGAGGAAGAAGCCGACCGCCTCGTATTCGCGCTGCAGGCGCTCGGCCGGTAGCCAAGGCTCAATCGCCGGCAGGGCAATCGGGGCCGGCGCCGCCGCGCCGCCGAACAGTTCCGACTGGCCGATCGCGGCATCCTCGTGTGCGCGTTGCGCCGTGGCCAGCATCGTGTCCACGGCAGCGGACGCCCGCGCGCGATTCGGTTCGATGACGTCGAAGGCGCCGGCGGCGACCAGGCTCTCCAGCACGCGCTTGTTGACCGCGCGCGGATTGATGCGCTGGGCGAAGCCGGCGAGGTCGGTGAACGGCTGCTCGCCGCGCGCGGAGAGGATGCTTTCGACCGCCTGCCGGCCCACGCCCCGCAGTGCCGCCAGCGCGTAGAAGATGGTGTTGCCCGCGACATCGAATTCGACGCCCGAGCGGTTGATCGAAGGCGGCTCGACCTTGATAGCGAGCCGCTGGGCCTCGGTGCGGAACTCGGCAAGCTTGTCGGTATTGCCCATGTCGAGCGTCATCGAGGCGGCGAGAAACTCGACCGGGAAATTCGCCTTCATGTAGGCGGTCTGGTAGGCGACCAGCGCGTAGGCGGCGGCGTGGCTTTTGTTGAAGCCATAGTCGGCGAAGCGCTCCAGCAATTCGAAGATCGCATTCGCCTGAGCGGACTCGACGCCGCGCGCAAGCGCACCCGAGACGAAACGGTCGCGCTGCGCCTTCATCTCGCTGCGGATCTTCTTGCCCATCGCGCGGCGCAGGAGATCGGCTTCGCCGAGCGAGTAGCCCGACAACACCTGCGCGGCTTGCATCACCTGTTCCTGATAGACGATGACGCCATAGGTTTCGCGCAGGATCGGCTCGAGCTTCGGATGAATATAATCCGGCAGCTCCACGCCATGCTTGCGCGCGCAATAGGTCGGGATGTTCGCCATCGGGCCCGGCCGGTAGAGCGCAACCAGCGCGATGATATCCTCGAAGCGGTCCGGGCGCATGTCGATGAGGGCGCGCCGCATGCCCGCGCTTTCCACCTGGAACACGCCGACCGTCTCGCCGCGCGCCATCATGTCGTAGGATTTGGCGTCGTCGAGCGGCAGGTTGGACAGATCGATATCGACGCCGCGGCGCTTGACCAGCTTCACCGCGAGGTCGAGCACGGTGAGCGTTTTCAGGCCGAGGAAATCGAACTTCACCAGTCCCGCGGGCTCGACCCATTTCATGTTGAACTGGGTCACCGGCATCAGCGATTTGGGATCGCGGTAAAGCGGCACCAGTTCGCTGAGCGGCCGGTCGCCGATGACGATGCCAGCGGCATGGGTCGACGCGTGGCGGTGCAGCCCTTCGAGCTTTTGCGCAATGTCGAACGCGCGCCGGGCGACCGGATCGCGATCGCGCTCGGCCTGCAAGCGTGGCTCGTCCTCGATCGCCCGGCCAAGCGTGATGGGATTGAGCGCATTTTGCGGCACGAGCTTGCAGAGCTTGTCGACCTGCCCGTAGGGCATCTGCAATACGCGCCCGACGTCGCGCAGCACGCCGCGCGCCTGCAGGGTGCCGAAGGTGATGATCTGGGCGACCTGTTCGCGGCCGTATTTCTCCTGCACGTAGCGGATCACCTCGTCGCGCCGGTCCTGGCAGAAATCGATGTCGAAGTCCGGCATCGAAATGCGCTCGGGATTGAGGAAGCGCTCGAACAGAAGCCCGAAGCGAATCGGGTCGAGATCGGTGATGGTCAGCGCATAGGCGACCAGCGATCCCGCGCCGGAGCCGCGGCCCGGCCCGACCGGAATGCCTTGCGCTTTCGCCCACTGGATGAAATCGGCAACGATGAGGAAGTATCCGGCGTATTTCATGCTCGCGATGACGCCGAGCTCGAAGGCGAGCCGATCATGGTAATCGTCCGCGGTATGGCCCGGCGCAATCGGGTGCCGCACCAGACGCCGCTCAAGGCCGGCACGGGCCTCGCGGCGCAGCTCTTCCGCTTCGTTTGCTTCTTGCGCTTGCCTGACCTCCGCCGTTTCCGGTGCGCGAGCCGTCTCGCCCACCTTCGGCCCCATGGAGAAGCGCGGCAGGATCGGCGCCAGCGTGCGCGGGCGGAACGCACAGCGCTGTGCGACCTCGACCGTCGCGGCAAGCGCCTCCGGCAGGTCGGCGAACAACGCCGCCATTTCGGCGCGGGTCTTGAAGCGGTGCTCGGGCGTGAGCTGGCGGCGATCGCCGTCGGCAACGAGCCTTCCCTCGGCGATGCACATCAGCGCATCGTGGGCCTCGTAGTCCTCGCGCGTGGCGAAGAACGGCTCATTGCTGGCGACAAGTGCAATGCCGCGGGCATAAGCCAGATCGATCAGGGCCGGCTCCGCCGTGCGCTCGGCCGGCATCCCGTGACGCTGCAATTCGACGTACAGACGATCCCCGAACAAGCGCTGCAATTCTTCGCAGCGCGCAGCCGCGAGCGCGCCCTGCCCGGCGACGATCGCCGTATCAAGCGGACCGTTCGGACCACCGCTAAGCGCAATCAAGCCTTTCGACTCTTCCGCGAGCCAGCCGAGCTTGATGTGCGGCTGTTCGGCCTGTTCGGTGTCGAGATAGGCGCGCGAGCAAAGCCGCATCAAACTGCGGTAACCGTCCTCGCGCGCGGCAAGGAGCACGATCCGCGACAAGCCCTGCCCGATGGCCGCGCCGCGATTGTCCTGGTCGCCGAAGTCGACGCCGAGCGCGCAACCGACGATCGGCTGAATGCCAGCGCTCGCCATTTTTTCGGAGAATTCCAGCGCGCCGAACATATTGTCGGTGTCGGTCAGCGCCAGCGCCGGTTGGCGGTCTTTTTTCGCCAGCTCGGCCAGCCGCGCAATCGTCAGTGCGCCTTCCAGCAGCGAATAGGACGAATGGACATGCAGATGCACGAAACCGGGCGTGGCGGCGGGCATATCGTTAGATACTCACGGACGGTGATTCTGAAAGAGGCGAGGATGCGGGATCGCACGCGGCGCTGTCCATGGCCGGGCGCTAATTGGTCATCGCCGCGCACAGGAAGTTTGCGTTTGTGCCCAGACGTGCGCGTGGCGCGTCCTTGTGCCCATGTCTTCGGGGAAGGCCGTATTAGCCGGCCACGACGCTTGAAGGATCAGACGACCCCTAGCACCTGCGCCCACACGGCGACCATGGCCAGGAACAAGGTGATCGATGCGAGCGCTAAGGCTTCCTCGGCAACCGCGCGAACCATGATGTCTCTCCCCTTCGTCTAGAACAAAAAGGGAACATAGTTCGCTTATTGTTCCTCAGTCAAGGGGCAGGAAGCCTAGGGAAAACGCGCTTGCCAGCGCGACCCTGAACCGAATCGCCGGCTCGTCCGTATAGAAACTGAAAGGCTTGTTCATCCGCGGCTCATGGAGCCAGGAGTAAGGCAGGTGTTGCCGTACGGTCGCGTTCTTTCTTTACGATGCATTCACTACGCAAAGAGGAGGGCTTCGATGGCTAAATTCGCAATCACGTTGGCACTGCTTTTGGGATCGGCCGCATGGACGGCCGAAGCCCAGACCCAGGGCGCGGCCAACATCCACGCCCAGGCGCAAAACGCGACGCCGATCGTCAGAGCGGCTTGCGGCGGTCCCGGCCGTTTCTGCCCTCCGGGAATGCATCGGGTCTGTGGTCCGGCCCGCTGCTGGTGCGCTCCGTGCTAGTGTTCAGAGTTAGTGACCGGATAACTGCGTTCGTCATGATGGCTCGCCGGAGCACTTCCGAACCAGCTATCATGCGAGCTGTTGTTCGCCGTGCGTAGAGGTTCGTCTTTCACGCTTTCATTCACCACCACCCAGGAGGAGGGTCAGATGCGAAAAGTCAGCATGACTTTGGCTGCAGCACTATTCGTACTCGGATCGATGACGTTGGCTAACGCGCAAACCCAAGGCGCTTCGAGCCTGAACGCGCAGGCCCAGAACGCGACGATCATCCACAAGGCGGCCTGCAACGGACGTTGGGGTCCTTGGTGCCCGCCTGGAAGACACAGGGTATGCGGCCCTTTCCGATGCTGGTGTGCTCCCTGCTGGTAAGCTGAAACGGCGGAGCTGATCGTTATAGAGGCCGCCTCCCGGCGGCCTCGTGTTTTTTGGATGCGGCGAGACGCGGGGCGACGAAGCAATCCAGATTCGAAACGCGGTACTGGATTGCTTCGCGGAGCCTGACATCGGACCGGCCGCTTGGGGCCGGCCGCTTGGGGCCGGGCCCGTTGGCTCGCAATGGCGCTCTGCGCTATGCCTCAGGCAAGCTCGACCACTACCCCGTCGCGGATGGTCACGCGGCGATCCATCTGCGCGGCAATGTCGAGGTTGTGGGTGGCGATAATGGCGGCGAGGCCGGAAGCGCGCACCAGTTGGCCGAGCGTGGCAAACACTCGCTCGGCGGTGCGCACGTCGAGATTGCCGGTCGGCTCGTCGGCCAAGAGGATGCGCGGCGCGTTTGCGACCGCCCGCGCGATCGCGACGCGTTGCTGCTCGCCGCCGGAAAGCTCGGCCGGCCGGTGCGTCAGGCGCTCCTTCAGTCCGAGATAGGACAAGAGCTCGCCGGCGCGCACTTCCGCCTCGTTGCGCTTGAGGCCGCGGATCATCTGCGGCAGCATCACGTTCTCCAGCGCCGAGAACTCCGACAGGAGATGATGAAATTGATAGACGAAGCCGATATCGCCGCGCCGGATACGGGTGCGTTGGGTGTCGGTCAGATGCGTGGTGGCCACCGCGTCGATATAAACTTCGCCGGCGTCGGGATGTTCGAGCAGGCCGGCGATGTGGAGGAGCGTCGACTTGCCCGCACCGGAAGGCGCGACCAGCGCCACCGACTGGCCCGGCCACACCGCCAGCTCGGCACCCTTGAGAATGTCGAGCGTCGTGTCGCCCTGCCGAAACCGCCGGTTGATCTGGTGCAGGAAAAGGATCGGATGGTCTTCACCGTCGGCGGTCGATGGCGCGGGCTCCATGCTCGTTGTTTTCTCGTCCATCGCCCGTGATCACTCGTACCGCAGGGCTTCGACCGGATCCAGCCGCGCCGCCCGCCAGGACGGATAGAGCGTCGCCAACAGCGACAGTCCGAGCGCCATCACCACGACGGCCGTGGTTTCGCCGGCATCCATGTCGGCGGGAAGCCGCGACAGGAAATAAAGCTCGGGCGAGAACAGCTCGGTATTGGTGAGCCACGACAGGAAGTGGCGGATCGATTCGATGTTCAGACAAATGATGGTGCCGAGCAGGAAGCCCACGACCGTGCCGACCACGCCGATCGAGGCGCCGGTGATGAGAAAGATGCGCATGATCGCGCCCTGCGTCGCGCCCATGGTGCGCAGGATGGCGACGTCGCTGCCTTTGTCCTTCACCAGCATGATCAGGCCGGAGACGATGTTGAGCGCCGCCACGAGGACGATCAGCGTCAGGATCAGGAACATGACGTTGCGCTCGACCTGAAGCGCGTTGAAGAAGGTAGCGTTTCGCTGGCGCCAGTCGATCATATAGATCGGCCGCGCCGCGGCCTCGGTGATGAGCTTGCGATAGCTGTCCACCCGATCGGGATTGTCGGTGTAGACCTCGATCGCGGTCACGTCGCCGGTGCGGTTGAAATAGGCCTGCGCCTCGGGCAGCGGCATGAAGACGAAGGCGGCGTCGTATTCCGACATGCCGATCTCGAACACCGCGGCGATCTTGTAGGATTTTATGCGCGGCGTCGTTCCCATCGGCGTCACCGCGCCGCGCGGCGCGACGAGGGTGAGATTGTCACCGGCCCGCAGCGAAAGCTGCTCCGCCAGCCTGCTGCCGACGGCGATGCCCTGCCCTTCGTCGAAGCCCTCGAGCGTGCCCTGCTTGAGGTTCCTGGCGACTGAGGAAAGCTTCGCCAGATCGCCTGAGCGGATGCCGCGCACCAGGACGCCGGAGGCATTGAACGGCGAAGACGCAAGCGCCTGCCCCTCGACGATCGGGGCGGCAAGCCGCACGCCCTGAACCTTGGAGATACGGTCGGCGACGGCCTGCCAATCGGTGAGCGGGGATTCGAGCGGCTGGATCAGCAGGTGGCCGTTGAGGCCCAAAATCTTATCCAACAACTCCTGCCGGAAGCCGTTCATCACCGCCATGACGATGATCAGCGTCGCAACGCCGAGCATGATGCCGAGGAAGGAGAACCCGGCGATGACGGAAATGAATCCTTCCTTGCGCCGCGCACGCAGGTAGCGCAGCGACAGCATCCACTCGAAAGGCGCGAAGGGATGAGTGCCGGTCGGCATCAATGTCTGGTCCCCGCAAGAGATCGGAGTTTCACATGATTCTGGCGGATTCAAGCCCCGAAAGATCGCGCTCTGGCGAGGCAGCGCACAGCTTCAGGCGCCAGCTCTCAAGCGCCCAGCCGGGCGAGAGCGTCCGCGGGGGTCATAAGTTCCCGCGATCCGTCGAAGCGGCGCTTGAGCTCGACCTTGCTTTCGGCAAGGCCGCGCGGCCCGACCAGGATCTGCCACGGGATTCCGATCAGGTCGGCGGTGGCAAATTTCGAGCCTGGGCGCTCGTCGAGATCGTGGTAGAGCGTGTCGATCCCCTTAGCGCTCAGCGCCGCGTAAAGCCGCTCGCAGGCGCCATCGGTGTCGCTCGCGCCCTGCTTGAGGTTGAGGATGGCAACGGTAAAGGGCGCCACCGCTTCGGGCCAGCGGATGCCAGCCTCGTCGTGAAAAACCTCGATCAAGGCGGCGACAAGCCGGGTCGGCCCGATGCCGTAGGATCCCATATGCACCGCCCGTTCGACGCCGTCGGCACCGGCCACCAGGGCCTTCATCGGCTCGGAATATTTGGTGCCGAAATAGAAAACCTGGCCGACCTCGATGCCGCGCGCCGAGATTTGGTTTTCCGGCGCAAGCTTGGCGAAGGCGGCGGCGTCATGCTTCTCCGAGGTTGCCGCATAAAGGTCCGTCCACTTGTCGACGATGGCCTGCAAACCGGAGACGCTGTCGAAATCCACGTCCGGCCCTGGAACCGCGAAGCCGAGATAGTCGCGATGGCAAAACACTTCGCTCTCGCCGGTGTCGGCGAGCACGATGAATTCGTGGGAAAGGTTGCCGCCGATCGGACCGCTCTCCGCCACCATGGGAATTGACTGCAGTCCCATCCGCGCGAAGGTGCGCAGATAGGCAACGAACATGCGGTTATAGGCGTGCTTGGCGCCGTCAAAGTCGATGTCGAACGAGTAGGCGTCTTTCATCAGAAATTCGCGCCCGCGCATGAGCCCGAAGCGCGGCCGTACTTCGTCGCGGAACTTCCATTGCAGGTGATAGAGATTCAGCGGCAGGTCCTTGTAGGAGCGCACATAGGCGCGAAAGAGCTCGGTGATCATTTCCTCGTTGGTCGGCCCGTAGAGCATTTCGCGCTCGTGGCGGTCCTTGATGCGCAGCATCTCCTTGCCATAGGCCTCGTAACGGCCGCTCTCGCGCCAGAGTTCCGCTGACTGGATGGTCGGCATCAACAGCTCGATGGCGCCGGAGCGATTTTGCTCCTCGCGTACGATCCGGCACACTTTGTCGAGGACGCGTAGCCCGAGCGGAAGGAAGGCATAGATGCCGGCCGCCTCCTGGCGGATCATGCCGGCGCGCAGCATCAAGCGGTGGGAGACGATCTCCGCTTCTTTTGGTGTTTCACGCAGGATGGGCAGGAAGTAGCGGGAAAGGCGCATGAAATCTCGTTGTTCCGGGTCATCGGTAACTGCCCCGGCAGTGAAACCGTAAGGGCGTAGGAATCACAAGGGGCCGCGACTGGAAGGATCACCTGCCACGAAACCGAGGCGAGTTAAATTTTTTTGTCATCGACCGCCGGTAAGATGATGACATTGGATCGAAGATCGAGTACGTACCCGATTGCGCGATCCCGGTACCGTGTACCTCATCTTGGTATCCGGGATAGGCGGTCCAAGTCTTGGGAGGACAAGTCAAGGTCCAACGGCGCGAGATCAACGCTGCCGCCACGCTGACAAGCCAAAATCGGGAAAGCAAAGCGCGGATTAAGGATCGGGTTAGGATCTCCTGGCAGGGCTTTGGCCCTGCTATTTTTTTGGGCATTGGGCGGTCGTCGCGGCCGATCAGTGCATCCCGAACAGCGCCAGCAGACCTTGGAGCGTGACCAAGTGGTAGACATAGACCACGTAACACGCAGCGAAGATCGCCAGCGACACGAGCGTCGTCCACAGCAGTTTGCGGCTTAGGTTCGGGATCGCCGGCGCGCCGGGATCGGTGCCGGGCACCACCTCGCCGCTCTCATGCTGGCTGCGGATTCCCCACGGCAGCACCGCGAACAGGACCACCCACCAAATCAGAAAGAAAATGGCGGCGGCGGTGGTGACCGGCATCAACGCTGTTCCAGTTCGACCAGCGTGCCGGAAAAATCTTTCGGATGCAGGAATAGCACCGGCTTGCCGTGGGCTCCGGTCCGCGGCTCGCCGTCGCCGAGAACGCGCGCCCCTGCCCCTTTCAGCGTATCGCGAGCGGCGCGGATATCGTCGACCTCGTAACAGACGTGGTGCATGCCGCCGTCGGGATTGCGTTCGAGGAATTTTGCGATAGGTGAGCCCTCGCCGAGGGGCTCCAGCAGCTCGATCTTCGTATTCGGCAAGGTGATGAACACCGTGGTCACGCCATGGTCGGGTTGCGGCACCGCGGCCGAAACCTCTGCGCCGAGCACGTCCCGATAGACGGCCGCCGCTTTGCCGATGTCGCGCACCGCAATCGCCACGTGATTGAGCCTGCCGATCATCTCCGCCTCGTCTCCCGCATCTCGACAAGACACCATCTATAGCGGCTTTCCCGCCGCCGCCGGCAACGATTATTCAGCGGCCGAACTTTGCCTTCAGTTGATCCCTGATCGGCTCCAGAATGCTTGTCTTCTGCTTTTCGGCGCCGGCGAGGATGTTCTGCACGATGTCTTTCGGGGACCGCCCGCTCCAGCCGGCGTCGCGGAAATAGATGTTCGCGGCATTGCCGACGACATAGGTGCTCCAGGCGGCAGCGAGTCCCTGCGGCAACGCGGTGATCACGGTGCTGGTGCCGAAGGTGACCGTTCGCAACAGGTCGGCGGCAAGATGCAAGCCGTACTCGGCCGCCGCCATCAGACCCCAAGCCCGCAGGATTTCCAGGACCATGCCTTGGGCGTTCTTGAGCGAAAATTCGGTGCCGTAGATCGCACCGATGCGCTGCACCATCAGCGCGTCGGTGGCCATGCCGCCGAGAACATCGAATACCGGCAACGGATTGGCGCCGACGACCAGCGCCTTCCCCAACATGAAATAGTAGATCAGCCGCGTGACTTCCTTGCCGCGTACTTTCTGCTTCAATTGCTTGATCTGCTCGCTCACGTCGGTCGCGAACAGGCTGGCATTGAGCGCGATGATCGCCTTGCCCTCGCGGTCGAGGACTTCGAGCATGCGCGTTTCGAGGAGCTCGATCTTAGGTTTCGGCTGAAACCGTGCGACTTCGATCGTTCCATCGGACTTGTGAATTTCACGCTCGCTCTCTCTCGGAGCCGCGGCGGCGAACACGATGTCGGAAGCGCCGATCCGGTGACCGACCTTGCGCAGGATCGACTCGGAAATCTCCTTGATCTGCGCCGGGCCGTACAGATCGGCTTTGTTGATGACGAGCAATACCGGTTTGTGGAGATCGCAAAGCTGCTTCAGCGCGTCGACCTCGACCCTGTTGAGGTCACCGTCGGCGACAAACAACACAAGATCGGTGTAGCGCACGGTCTCTTCGGCAAGCTTGCCCCGCAGCTCGCCGGCGGCCTCGTTAATGCCGGGCGTGTCGACCAGAATGAGCTTGGTGTTTTTGAAGCCGGCCTTGGCCACTTTATCCGTTGAGCCGTGCTCGGCGGAGACCGCGAAAATCTTTTCGCCGGCGAGCGCATTAAGAAGCGCGCTCTTGCCCGACCCGACTTCGCCGAACGCAGCGATTTCGACACGGCCGTTTTCGAGCTTTGAGGTGAATTCCTCGATGTCGTGCATCTCCTTTTCGATGCTGGCTCGCTCTCGCGGACGCAACCGCGAGTCCGCGGACAGCCTGCGGAGCGCTTCGATTGTATCGGGCAATATCGATTGATCTTGCATACGACCGGCGTTCCTCGATTATGAAGCCGCTTCAAATCGCAGCGACCGACCCGGGCTCGGCGCAATGACGCGGTTTAGCAGGTTCATCAGCGCGGCGATGTCGCTCGACGGCCGGCGCAGTTCGACCCGCACCGCCCCGCGCGCGTCCTCGATCTCGCGTTCCACGGGGCTCGGGGCGCCGGCAACAGACACGACGTGGCTTGCGGCAAATCCGGCCGGCATTTTTGCACGGATTGAAAGCATGATCGTGTCGCGATCGGAGGCGTTGAACTGGTCCGCCTTGTTCAGAACGAGGTAGAGCGGCTTGCCGTTGGCGATGAAGCGCCCGATGGCGCCGACCTCAGGAGCGCGCAAGTCCTGATCGACTACAAACAAAACGCCATCGCTCAGCGCGGCTTTCGCGACCAAAGCCGCAATATGCCGCTCATCGCCGTCGATCGGCTCGGCATCAATCAGGCGCACTATGTCGCTTGTGTCAGGGGAGTGCACGCGGCTCGCTTCGGCCAGCACGCCGATCAGGGCCGTCTTGCCGGCATAGGCCGGGCCGGTGACGGTCAGCGTCGCCCGCGCCGGGCGAGCCGCAGGCTGCGGCTCGGCGGGCGCCGCGGCCGGCAACGCGCTTGTGCGCTCGGGCTGCCGCGCGGCGCGCCGGCTTTCAACTTCCCATTTGCTGGAGAGCTCTTTCGCGCGTTTACCGACGATTTCCTTCGGCAAGAGCAATTCCGGCTCCACCCGCGGCGGAACAAGTTTCGCCGGCGACGACAGCCGGCGCAGACGCAGCCGCGCCGCCATCGCCACGACCACGAAGAAACAGAACAGCACCGCTCCATACGCCGCTGCGATATAGGGGTTCTTCAGCGAGTCGAACGTCAACGCGATGTTCGATATCAGCCAGACTCCGAAGAACAGCACTGCACCTGCAAGCACGCCGACGACGAGGCGGAGCAAGACCTCCGGCTTGCCGACAAGTAGCAACAGGGGAGCAAACCACTTGAACATTTGTCACGCCGATCCGCGATTCCACTAAAAATATGAGTAGTTTGCGCGTTGGACAATGCGGCCGGCGGAGTCACACGATCAGGACGTGGACGTGGCAAATCGGCTTCTTGTTCCAGCGGTCGGCAATCGCTCCGCGTACCGCCCGCCGCACCGCCTCAGCAACCTCGTCCGGATCGCGCCGGCGCGGCTTCGGCAGCACTTCGAACGCCTCCTCGACCGCCTCCCGGGCGATTTCAGCCATCGACTGCCCGGCCGCATCGGTCTCCGGTACACCGATCAGCTCGATCTCCGGGTCGGCCACCAGCTCCCCCTTGTCGCTCAGCGCCAACGCCACGGACACGATGCCGGCAAAGCTCAATCGCCGCCGCGCCGCCACGGTACGCGCTTGCGCATCGATCAGGAGCGCACCGTCCTTGTAGAGCCGTCCCGAGGGTACCTCGTCGACGATCTGCGCCGGTCCGGGCGCCAGCCGGACGAGGTCGCCATTGCGGCAGACGAGCACTTGGGGAACTCCGGCGTCACGGGCGAGCTTGGCGTGCTCGGCGAGGTGCAGCGCTTCGCCGTGCGCCGGGACGAGGATTTTCGGCCTGACCCACTTGATCATATCGAGCAGCTCGGCGCGCCGCGGATGCCCGGAAACGTGAACCAGATGATTGCGATCGGTGATGACTTCTACCCCCTGCGCCACCAGACCGTTGATGACGCGGGACACCGCCTTCTCGTTGCCGGGGATGGTGCGGGCGGAAAAGATCACGCGGTCGCCGCTGGTGAGCGTAACCTCGGGGTGCTCGTCCTCGGCGATGCGCGCGAGCGCGGCGCGCGGTTCGCCCTGGCTGCCGGTGCATAACGCCAACACCTTGTCGGGCGGCAGGTAGCCGTAGCTCTGCGCCTCGCGAAAATCCTGAACGCCGTCGAGATAACCGGTCTCGCGCGCGACTTGGACGACGCGCTCCATCGCCCGGCCGATCACGACAACTTCGCGCTCGGCGGCACGCGCAGCATCGGCCACCGCGCGGATACGCCCGACATGGGAGGCAAACGTCGTCACCGCCACACGGGCCGGCGCAGTCCGGATGAGCTCGGCCAGCGTTTTGGCCACATCGGCTTCCGAGGGCGAGCGGCCCTCGCGCACCGCGTTGGTGGAATCGCCCACAAGAGCGAGCACACCTTCGTCGCCAAGTGCGGTGAGTTTCGCCTGGTCGGTCGGTGCACCGAGGAGCGGCGTGGGATCGATCTTCCAATCCCCCGTATGCAGCACCGTGCCGAGCGGCGTGCGGATCGCAAGCGCATTGGATTCCGGGATCGAGTGCGCGACGTTGATGAGGTCGACCCTGAACGGGCCAAGCTGCAAATGCCCGCCAAGCGGCACGACGTTGACGGGGATTTTGGGGGCACCCGGTTCGGACAGCCGGCGAGCCTCGAACAAAGCCGCCGCGAACGGCGTGGCGTAGAACGGCACGTTCAGCCGCGGCCATAGGTCGATAATCGCGCCCATATGGTCTTCGTGGGCGTGGGTCAGAACCAGACCGACGATGTTACGCCGCTCCTCGATGAGAAAGCGGATGTCCGGCAGGATGAGATCAACGCCGGGCAAGTGATCCTCGCCAGCAAAGGAAACGCCGCAATCGACGATGAGCCACTGCCGCCGCCTGCCGTCGCCAACGCCGTAGATCGAGAGGTTCATCCCGATCTCGCCGACGCCGCCCAGCGGCGCGAACACAAGCTCGGTGGCGGCCATCAGTCGACACGCCCCGCGGCTGGAAAGCTGGCAAGCGCCGCGCTTGTCACCGGGAATACCTCGCCGGCCGCAATCACCTCCAGCGATCCGTCGGCAAGCCGCAGCAATAACCGGCCGCGTTCGTCGAGCCCCTCGCCGCGGCCGAAAATCTCGCTGCCGGGAAGCCTTACCCGCATATCGCCGCCCATGCCTGCGGCGCGCGCAATCCAGTCGGCGCGGACGGCGTCAAAAGCGGCGCCGCGGCGCCATTGGCCGAGGCGCCGCGCCATGGAGGCGGACAATGACTCGAATAGGCTTTCGGCAGAAACATCGGCGCCCGCAGCTTTCAGGTCAGTCACGGGATAAGCCGTCCGCGCCGGATGGCTTTGGCAATTGACCCCGATGCCGATGGCAACGGCAAGCTCTTCCGCGGGCCGCTCGCCCTCGATGAGGATGCCGGCAAGCTTGGCGCCGCCGCAGAGAAGGTCATTCGGCCATTTCAGCACCAGCGCGGCGCGCAATGCCGGGGCGCGCTCGAGGATCGCGTCATGGACGGCCAGTGCGGCGACAAACGACAATTCCGGCGCGCATTCCGCCGGCGCCGGATCGCGCAGCAGCAGCGTCGCGTAGAGATTGCCGGGCGGAGAGGCCCATTCATTTCCCCGCCTCCCGCGGCCCGCCGTCTGCCGTTGCGCCACGATCCAGAGTGGGCCGCGCTCGCCGCCCCGAGCGAGCGCCAGCGCTTCCGCGTTGGTCGACGCCAGGGTCTCATGAATCGCCAACCGGTAACCCGCCGCCACCGCCGCGGAGTGAAGCCGCATCAGAACAGCGAATGGGCGGCAGCGCTCGCCACGCCGACCAGCGGCCCCGGATAGAGGAAGAAGAGAATGTTGAACAGCGCGCAAACCCCGAGCACCACTTTGAGCTCATCCGGCATGCCATAAAATCCTTCCGCCGGCTCATCGAAATACATGGTCTTGATGATCGCCAGATAGTAGTAGGCGCCGATGACGCTCGCCAGCACGCCGATCACGGCGAGCACATAGAGCCCGGCCTTGATCGCGGCCAGGAAGACATAGAACTTTGCAAAGAAGCCGGCGAGCGGCGGCACGCCGGCCATCGAAAACAACAGCATCGCCAGGAAGAACGCCATGGCCGGGCGCGTGCGCGCGAGGCCGGCAAGCTGGTCGATCAACTCGACCATCCCGCCGCTCCGCCGCATCGACAGGATCACGGCAAACACGCCGAGCGTCATGGTGACGTAGATCGCCATGTAAACGAGGACGCCCTGCACGCCTTCGGAGGTGCCGGCGGCAAGCCCGATCAGCGCAAAGCCCATATGGCCGATCGACGAATAGGCCATCAGCCGCTTGATATTGCGCTGGCCGATGGCCGCGAACGCGCCGAGCAGCATCGAGGCGATGGAGACAAAGGCGACGATTTCCTGCCACTGCGCGCTGATGCCCGGAAAGGCGGCGACCGCCACGCGCACGAACATGGCGATGCCCGCCACCTTGGGCGCGGCGGCGAAGAACGCCGTCACCGGCGTCGGCGCGCCTTCATAAACGTCCGGCGTCCACATATGAAACGGCACGGCCGAGACCTTGAAGCAGAAGCCGGCGAACAGAAAGACGAGCCCGAAGATCAATCCAGTGCCAGCGTCCGCGGCCGATTGCGCGATCCCGGTAAAGCTCACCGTGCCGGTGAAGCCGTAAACCAGCGAGGCGCCGTAGAGCAGCATTCCCGACGACAGTGCGCCGAGAACGAAATACTTAAGTCCCGCTTCAGTCGAGCGCAGCGAGGTCCGATGGCTCGCGGCCACCACGTAAAGCGGCAAGCTCATCAATTCGAGGCCGAGATAAAGTGCGATGAGGTCGGCGGCCGAAATCAGCATCAGCATACCGAGGGTCGAGAGAACGATGAGCACGGAATATTCGAACTGCTGCTGCCCCTCGCGCCGGTCATAGTCAATCGACATCAGGATGGCGGCGGCGGAGCCGAGTATCGCAAGGATTTTCAGGAAACGGGCGAAGCTGTCGACCACGAAGCTGCCGCCGAAGGTGATGAGCTTGCCCTCGGGCAGCAGGAGGACGATCACGCCGGCGATGACGAGCAGCACGATCGAGGCGGCATCGATCAAAACCACCGAGCGCTCGCTGCTGCGATAGACGCCGAGCATCAACAGCGCCATGGCGCCGACGCCGAGCACAATTTCCGGCAGGAGCGGAACGAGGCCGGGTATGGTCAAAGCGGCATTCATCGCCTCACCTCGCCAACGACGCCGCTTGCACGCTTGAGATTGCGTGCTGGAAGTTGTCGATCAGTTGCGTCACCGACACGGCCGACATATCGAGCACAGGCTTGGGATAGATGCCGAACACGATGGTCAGGATCACGAGCGGCGCCAAAATCGCCATTTCGCGCCAGCCGATGTCTTTGATGTTGAAAAGGCTCGGCTTCTCCAGCTTGCCGAAGATCACCTTGCGATAAAGCCATAGCGCATAAGCAGCCGAGAGGATGGTGCCGAGCGTCGCCAGCGTCGCCACCCAGTTGTTGATGCGGAAGGTACCGATCAGCGTCAAGAACTCGCCGACAAATCCGGACGTGCCCGGCAATCCCACATTCGCCAGCGTGAACACCATGAAGGCGAAGGCGTAAATCGGCATGCGGTTGACGAGACCCCCATAGGCCGCGATCTCGCGGGTGTGCATGCGGTCGTAGACGACGCCGACGCAAAGGAACAACGCCGCGGAAACGATGCCGTGCGAAATCATCTGGAAGATGCCGCCGGCGACGCCCTGCGCCGTCATGGCGAACAGCCCCATGGTGACGAAGCCCATATGCGCCACCGAGGAATAGGCGACAAGCTTTTTCATGTCGTCCTGCATCAGGGCGACGAGCGAGGTGTAGACGATGGCAACGACCGACATCGCGTAGATCAACGGCGCGAGATCGAGCGACGCCTGCGGAAACATCGGCAGCGAGAAACGCAAGAATCCGTAGCCACCCATCTTCAACAGGATGGCGGCGAGAATGACCGAGCCGGCGGTCGGCGCTTCAACATGCGCGTCGGGCAGCCAGGTATGGACCGGCCACATTGGCATCTTGACCGCGAACGAGGCGAGGAACGCGAACCAGGCCCAGGTCTGCAGCGTGCGCGGGAAAGCGTGGTGCAGGAGCATCGGAATGTCGGTCGTGCCGGCCTGCCAGTACATCGCCATGATGGCAAGCAGCATCAGCACCGAACCGAGCAGAGTGTAGAGGAAGAACTTGAAGCTCGCATAGACCCGGCGCGGGCCGCCCCATACCCCGATGATCAGGAACATCGGGATCAGGCCGCCTTCGAAGAACAGATAGAACAGCACCAGATCGAGGGCGCAGAAGGTGCCGACCATCAGCGTCTCGAGGACGAGGAAGGCGATCATATATTCGCGCACCCGGCTCTGGATCGAGGTCCAGCTCGCCAGGATCGCGATCGGCATCAGCGCCGTCGTCAGGATCACGAACGGCAGCGAAATGCCGTCGACCCCCATGGAGTAATTGATCGCGCCGCCGAGCCACGGCCGCTTTTCCAGAAACTGGAAATCGGCCGATGACGGATCGAAGCGCCAGACCAGGATCAGCGAGATCGCAAAGGTGATGAGCGTCGTCCACAGCGCGACCCAGCGCGCGTTGCGGACGGCGGCTTCGTCGTCGCGCAAAAACGCGATAAACACCGCGCCGGCGATCGGCAGGAAGGTGACGACGGAGAGGATCGGCCAGCTCGTCATCAATGCATCCCCGCGAACATGAACCAGGTGATGAACGCGGCCACCCCGATCAGCATGGCGAAGGCGTAGTGGTAGAGATACCCGGTTTGCAGCCGGACGACATTGCGCGTCACGTCGAGCACGCGCGCGGAGACACCGTCGGGGCCGAAGCCATCGATGACGAAACCGTCGCCGCCCTTCCACAGGAGCCGGCCGAGCCACATCGCGGGGCGGACAAAGAGGAAGTCGTAGATGCGGTCGAAGTACCAAGCGTTGAGCAGGAAGCGGTAGAGCATGGCTTGATCGCGCGCTAGCGCCGCAGGGATATCGGGCCGGCGAATGTAGAACTGGTACGCTACCAAGAATCCGCCGATCATCATGACCGTCGGCGCCAGCGTCACGGAAAGCGGCAGGTGTTCCATATCTTCCAGCACCGTATTGCCCGGTCCGAACATCAACGAATTGCGGAAAAATTCTTCGGCGCCATGACCTTCGAAGAGGTGCAGGAACGGCCAACCGGCTCCGATCGATCCAATCGCCAGGACGGCGAGCGGTATGAGCATCACCAGCGGACTTTCATGTGCCGCTTCGTAGTGATGATGATCGTGGGGCTCGCCGTGGAACGTCTTGAAGATGAGCCGCCAGGAATAGAACGAGGTCAGCGCGGCGGCGGCGACCGTCATGATGAACCCGTAGCTCGCCACGGTTCCCGCGACGACATCATCGGCCTCGATGATCGCGTCCTTGGAAAAGAAGCCGGCGGTGAAAGGAAATCCGGTCAGCGCCAGGGTGCCGATCAGCATCGTCGCGTAGGTGAACGGGATCTTGCGCCATAGGCCGCCCATTTTCCGGATGTCCTGCTCGTGATGCATGGCGAGGATCACCGAGCCGCAGCCGAGGAACAGCAGCGCCTTGAAGAAGGCGTGCGTGAACAGGTGGAACATACCGATCGAATACGCGCCGGACCCCATGGCCACGAACATGTAGCCGAGCTGCGAGCAGGTCGAATAGGCGACGATGCGTTTGATGTCGTTCTGCACGAGGCCGATAGTCGCGGCGAAAATCGCCGTCGTGGCGCCGATGAAGATAACGAACGTCTTCGCATCCGGCGCCAGCTCGAACAGCGGCGAGAGCCGCGCCACCATGAACACGCCGGCGGTGACCATGGTCGCCGCGTGGATGAGCGCAGAAACCGGCGTCGGTCCCTCCATGGCGTCGGGCAGCCAGGTGTGCAGGAGGAACTGCGCTGACTTGCCCATCGCGCCCATAAACAACAGGAGACAGATCACCGTCAGCGCATCGGCGTTGAAGCTCAGAAAGTGGAAGCTCTTGCCGACGAGGCTAGGCGCCTGGGCGAACACCGTGTCGTAGGTGATCGAGCCGGTCAGCAGGAACACCGCAAAAATACCGAGCGCGAAGCCGAAATCGCCGACGCGGTTGACGAGGAATGCCTTGATCGCCGCCGCATTGGCTTCCGGTTTGTGGAACCAGAAGCCGATGAGGAGGTAGCTCGCGAGGCCCACGCCCTCCCAACCGAAGAACAATTGCGCAAGATTGTCGGCGGTCACCAGCATCTGCATGGCGAAGGTGAAGAACGACAGATAGGAGAAGAACCGCGGCTTGTACGGATCGTCGGCCATGTAGCCGATCGAATAGAGATGGACGAGGCCTGAGACGGTCGTCACCACGACCAGCATCACGGCGGTGAGCGGATCGATGCGCAGCGCCCAATCGACCTTCAGATCGCCTGAAGTGATGAAATTGAAGATTGTGACATGGGCGTCATGCCCGGCAAATCCTACATCGTAGAAGGCGTAGCACGAAAGCACCCAAGAGATCGCAAGGAGCGTGGTCGTGATCAGCTCGGCCGCTTGTGAGCCGGCGGTCGGCCGGGCAATCTCGTCCTTGTCAACACTCGGGTGATCGCTTTCGGCGCGCTCTGTTTGCGGCAGCGGCGCGCCGTGCGCGTGGCCCTCGGGCACGAGCGAAGCGGCATGATCGTCGTGAGGCGGCGGCGGATCCTCGCCGGGAAGGCGATTGCGCGCGCCGACAAGCGAAATCACGCCGGCAATGACGGCGCCGAGAAGCGGCAGGAAGACGATGGCCAAATACATGCCGCTCAGCCCTTCATCAAATTCACGTCGTCAACCGCAATCGAGCCGCGGTTGCGGAAGTAAGCGACGAGTATCGCAAGCCCGATCGCGGCTTCCGCCGCCGCAACCGTGAGCACGATCAGCGCATAGACCTGGCCGACGATGTCGCCGAGGAAAGCGGAGAACGCCACCAGATTGATGTTCACCGCGAGCAGGATGAGCTCGATCGACATCAGAATGACGATGACGTTCTTGCGGTTGAGAAAGATGCCGAAAATCCCGAGCGTGAACAGGATCGCCGCCACCGAAAGATAATGTCCGAGGCCGATTGTCATGACAGCCCCTGCCCTGACTTCACCTTGACCACGTCGATCGCGCTCGATCGCCGGCGCGCGACCTGATCGCCGACGTTCTGCCGCTTGACGCCCGGCTTGTGCTGCAGCGTCATCACAATCGCGCCGATCATGGCGACGAGCAGGATCAATCCGGCCGCCTCGAAGAAGTAGACATAACGCGTATAGAGCACGAGGCCGAGCGCCTGCGTGTTGCTGATGTCGCTTGCCGCCGGAATCGGTGCGGTGATGGCCTTGGCCACGCCGGGTTTGATCACCGACGCAACCACCACAAACACAAGCTCGGCGAGCAGGATGGCGCCGAGCAGGAAGCCGACCGGGAGGTAATTGAGGAAGCCGTGGCGAAGCTCGGCGAAATCGACATCGAGCATCATCACCACGAACAGGAATAGCACCGCGACGGCGCCCACATACACGACGATGAGGATCATCGCCAGAAATTCGGCGCCAATGAGAACGAACAGGCCGGCGGCGTTGACAAAGGCGAGGATGAGAAAGAGCACGGAGTGCACAGGATTCCGCGCGGCGATGACCATGATCGCCGAGGCGATGCACACGCCGGCAAAGAGATAGAAGAAGATCGCTTGGAGGATCATTGCTGCGGCGTCTCAGCGGTACGGTGCGTCGAGTTCGATGGCCTTGGCGAGCTCGCGCTCCCAGCGGTCGCCGTTCGCCAGAAGGCGCTCCTTGTCGTAGTAAAGCTCCTCGCGCGTCTCGGCGGCGTATTCGAAGTTCGGACCCTCGACGATGGCGTCGACCGGGCAGGCTTCCTGACACAGCCCGCAATAGATGCATTTGACCATGTCGATGTCGTAGCGGGTGGTGCGGCGGGTGCCGTCGTTTCTTCGCGGGCCGGCTTCAATGGTGATCGCCTGCGCCGGGCAGATCGCCTCGCACAACTTGCAGGCGATGCAGCGCTCCTCGCCGTTCGGATAGCGCCGTAACGCATGCTCGCCGCGGAAGCGCGGCGACAGCGCACCCTTCTCGAACGGATAATTGAGCGTCGCTTTCGGCTTGAAGAAATAGCGCATCGACAGGAAGAACGCCTGCACGAACTCCTTCAGGAAAATCGAACGGGCTGCCTGATCCAGTCGCATGTCAGCCTCTAATAACCGTAAGAACGCCGGCAACGACGACCACCATCGCTAGCGAGATCGGCAAAAAGACCTTCCAGCCGAGCCGCATCAACTGGTCGTAGCGATAGCGCGGCACGAACGCCTTCACCATGGCGAACATGAAGAATATGAAACTCGACTTAAGCACGAACCAGACGAGGCCGGGGATCCAGGTGAACGGCACCACCGGGAACGGCGGCAGCCAGCCGCCGAGGAACAGGATCGTGGCCATCGCGCACATAGTGGCGATGGCGACGTACTCCCCGAGCATGAACATCATGTACGGCGTCGAGCCGTATTCTACCATGTAGCCGGCGACAAGCTCCGATTCCGCCTCGACCAGATCGAACGGCGGGCGGTTCGTTTCGGCAAGCGCCGAGACGAAGAAGATCACGAACATCGGCAAAAGCGGCAGCCAATACCAGCCGAGGAAACCCCAGCGGCTGTTCTGTGCCTCGACGATGGCGGTGAGGTTTAGCGAGCCCACGCACAGCAGCACCGTGATGATCACGAAGCCGATCGAAACTTCGTAGGACACCATCTGCGCCGCCGAGCGCAACGCCGCCAGAAACGGATATTTGGAATTCGACGCCCAGCCCGCCATGATCACCCCGTAAACGCCGAGCGAGGAGATGGCGAAGATGTAGAGGACGCCGACATTGATATCGGAAATGACGATTCCGGCGCTGACGGGGATCACCGCCCAAGCGGCAAGTGCCAGCGTGCAGGTGACGAGCGGCGCCAGCAGAAACACACCCTTGTTGGCGCCGGCGGGAATCACCGGCTCCTTGAGCACGAATTTCAGGAGGTCGGCGAACGACTGAAACAATCCCCACGGGCCAACAACGTTGGGGCCGCGCCGCAGCTGCACCGCGGCCCAGATCTTTCGATCCGCGAGGAGCACGTAGGCGATGGCGACAAGCAGGATCACGAGCAGCAGCACGCTTTCCGCCACCATGATCGCCAACGGCCAGATGTAGTCGGACCAGAACGCCTCCATCGCTTTGGCCCTTTATTCCGCCGCCGTCATGGCCGAGCGTCCACTTGCTATCGCCGAGCATTCCGCCATCACCGCCGAACAGCGCGCGATCGGATTGGTGAAGTAGAAATCCGCGACGCTCGAGCGGAACGGCGCCTTGTCCGTGGTGCCGCCAAGCGAGGCAAGCTTTTGCACGTCGGCGACGTCGCCCGGCGCGATTTGTCCGATGCGCTTCAGATGCGGATAGGCCTGGTAGAAGGTCTGGCGCAGCGCCGCGAGCGAGTCGTAGGGGAGCTTTTTGCCCAGAACGTCTGACAGAGCGCGCAGGATCGCCCAATCCTCGCGTGCATCGCCGGGCGGGAAGGAAGCGCGCGTGGCCATTTGCACCCTCCCCTCGGTGTTCACGTAGGTCGCGGATTTCTCTGGATACGCAGCACCTGGCAACACCACGTCCGCGCGCGACGCGCCACGGTCGCCGTGAGTGCCGATATAGACGACGAAAGCGCCGGGCGCGATGTCGATCTCATCGACGCCGAGAAGGAAGAGCAGATCGAGCGTGCCGGACGCGGCCATCTGCCGCGCGGTCAAGCCGCCGTCGCCCGGCACGAAGCCGAGATCGAGCGCGCCCACGCGCGAGGCCGCAGTGTGCAAAACGCTGTAGCCGTTCCAGCCATCCTTGACAGCGCCGAGATTGATCGCCGCTTTCGCCGCGAGCGAAGCGACCGCCGCCCCGTCCGGCCGTGCCAACGCGTCCGCGCCGACGATCACGAGCGGGCGTTCCGCCTTGCGCAGCGCGTCGGCGAAGCTATGGCGCGTGATGTCGGCGAGCGTTTCCACGCCGGCGCCGAGATAATCGTAGATGTAAGTGAGCGGCGCCTTCACACCGATCAAGCCGATGGGAAAACTCTTCGCCATCCGCCAGCGCTTGCGGATGCGCGCATTGAGCACCGCCGCCTCGCGGCGCGGATTGGCGCCGACGAGAAGCAGCGCATCGGCCGCATCGATTCCGACAATGGTCGCGTTGAACAGATAGCTGGCGCGGCCCCATTTCGGGTCGAGCGCCGAGCCGTCCTGCCGGCAATCGAGGTTGCCAACTCCAAGCCGCGTCATCAAATCCTTGAGCGCGAAAATCTCCTCGGCTGCGGCAAGATCGCCGACCAGCGCGCCGATCCGCTTGGCATTGGCGCGCGCGAGTTTTTGCGCAATTGCGCCGAAAGCCTCGCTCCAGGTCGCAGGACGCAGTTGCCCGTTGACGCGCACGTAAGGCTGGTCGAGCCGCTGCGTGCGCAGCCCGTCGACCACGTGGCGGGTCTTGTCGGAAATCCACTCCTCGTTCACCTCGTCGTTGGTACGCGGCAGGATGCGCATCACTTCACGCCCGCGCGTGTCGATGCGGATCGCCGAGCCAAGCGCATCCATGACGTCGATCAACTCGGTCTTGTTGAGCTCCCAGGGACGCGCCGCGAAGGCGTAGGGCTTCGAGGTCAGCGCGCCGACCGGACAGAGATCGACGACGTTGCCTTGCAGTTCGGACGTCATCGCCTCTTCGAGATAGGTCGTGATCTCCATGTCCTCACCGCGGCCGATGGCGCCCAGCTCGGGGACGCCCGCAACCTCGGTCGCGAAGCGGACGCAACGGGTGCACTGTATGCAGCGGTTCATCGACGTCTTGACCAGCGCGCCAAGATATTTGTCCTCGACCGCGCGCTTGTTCTCGCGGAAGCGGCTTTGATCGACCCCGTAGGCCATCGCCTGATCTTGGAGGTCGCATTCGCCGCCCTGGTCGCAGATCGGGCAATCGAGCGGATGATTGATGAGCAGAAATTCCATCACGCCTTCGCGCGCCTTTCGCACCATCGGCGAGCGAGTTTTGATTTCCGGCGGCTCTCCCTTGGGACCGGGACGGCAGTCGCGCACGCCCCACGCACAGCTCGCGACCGGCTTCGGCGAGCCGGCAAGCTCGACGAGGCACATGCGGCAATTGCCGGCGATCGACAACCGCTCCTGGAAGCAGAAGCGCGGGATTTCCGCACCCGCGGCCTCACATGCCTGCAGAAGCGTGTATTCCGGCGGGACGTCGATCTCTTTGCCGTCGACGATGAGCTTGGTCATGCCGCCTGCCCATCCGGCGCCGCGCAGCGCGCCGTCTTCCACAATTGCGCGGCCGGGACGTTTTCCCAGCCGAAGGCATGATCGGAAGGACCGTGCGCGGCGAGATGCGCAAGCCGCTCCTTCGCCTCGATCACTGTCGGCAGATGACCGGCCGGTACCCACCACATGACGAAGTGCGGCCCTTCCATTTTGTCGAACCACTCCGGGCGGCGGCCGTAAAACCGCTTGTGGATCGTCTGCCACACGAAACGCTCGAGCGCTTCGACGCTTTCCCACACCGACATGTTGACGGCCATCTGCGGATCGTCGAACGGCCGGATATTCGTGGCGTTGCCGCTCTCGTCCTTCAGCCGCCAAACAAAGCCTTTGCTGCGCTCCGCCAGCCCGTTCACGAGATCGAGATTATTCATAAAGTCGGCCACGCGCGGATCGTCGGTCGGATAGCGCAGGCGTCCGATGTTGAGCTGGGCGAGGTGTTGCGTTGCGCTCATCGTCTCACTCCGCTGCCTCAGGCACTGGTGGATCAAGCAAGCCCTCCGTGTCCGGATTGGCGGTGTATTCGTCGATGCGGCGCTCGATCTCGGGCCGGAAATGCCGCAGCAAACCCTGCACCGGCCAGGCGGCGCCGTCGCCGAAGGCGCAGATGGTATGGCCTTCGATCTGGGTCGTGACCTGCATCAGCATGTCGATCTCGCGCTTTTGCGCGCGGCCTTCCGCCATGCGGTTGAGCACCCGCCACATCCAGCCCATGCCTTCGCGGCACGGTGTGCACTGGCCGCAGCTTTCATGCTTGTAGAAATACGAAATGCGCGCCATCGCGCGGACGATGTCAGCGCTCTTGTCCATGACGATGACCGCCGCCGTGCCGAGCGCGGACTTCTTTTCGCGGCAGCCGTCGAAATCCATGAGTAACGTGTCGGCTTGATCGGGCCCCGCGGGCACGAGCGGCATCGACGAGCCGCCCGGAATGACGGCAAGGAGATTGCTCCAGCCGCCGCGAACGCCGCCGGCATGCTTCTCGATCAGCTCGCGCAGCGGAATTCCCATTTGCTCTTCCACATTGCACGGCCGCTCGACGTGACCGGAAATGCAATAGAGCTTGGTGCCGGTGTTGTTCTGCCGGCCGATGCCGGCGAACCAGGCGGCGCCGCGGCGCATGATGTCGGGCACCTGCGCAATAGTCTCGACGTTGTTGACGGTGGTCGGGCAGCCATAGAGGCCCATATTCGCGGGAAACGGCGGCTTTAACCGCGGCTGTCCCTTCTTGCCTTCGAGGCTCTCGAGAAGTGCCGTCTCTTCGCCACAAATGTAGGCGCCGGCGCCGTGGTGCACGACGATGTCGAAGTCCCAGCCGTGGAAGTTGTTCTTGCCGATGAGCCGTGCTTCGTAGGCCTGATCCACCGCCGCCTGGAGCCGTTCGCGTTCGCGGATGAATTCGCCGCGGATATAGATGTAGCAATCGTGCACGCCCATGGCGCAGCCGGCGATCAAGCAGCCTTCGATCAACAGATGCGGATCGTGCCGCAAGACCTCGCGATCTTTGCAGGTGCCGGGCTCCGACTCGTCGGCGTTGATAACCAGGTAGCTCGGCCGGCCGTCGGTCTGCTTGGGCATGAACGACCATTTGAGGCCGGTCGGGAACCCCGCTCCGCCGCGGCCGCGCTGGCCCGAGGCTTTCACTTCGTTGACGATGGCGTCGCGGCCTTTTTCAAGGATCGCCTTGGTGCCGTCCCAGCCGCCGCGCGCACGCGCGCCGTCGAGGCCGCAGCCGTGATGGCCGTAGAGATTTTTGAATATGCGGTCCTTGTCGGCGAGCATCTTTTATCCGCGTCTGCGATCGGTTGCGTCGGCTTCGGCAGGCTTGGGCACCGCTGCATCGCGAAGATCAGCCGGGTCACCCGGCTTTTTCGCATCGCTGTCTTGGAGCGCAGCTTCGGGCGTCGTCACTTTGTAGATCGCCGGGTCCGTCAGCGTATTCGCGCCGCCGATGGGCGCGGAATTCCGCCGATCGATTTGCGGACCGGGCTTCGGTTTCTT
Source organism: uncultured Alphaproteobacteria bacterium (assembly GCA_963733575.1). Lineage (GTDB taxonomy): Bacteria > Pseudomonadota > Alphaproteobacteria > Rhizobiales > Xanthobacteraceae > BOG-931. The sequence goes on from CAVTDJ010000002.1 coordinate 1,012,456, forward strand.
GCCCGCTGCGAGCTCGTTGAGGATGCGGCTCAGCGTATCTGGCGTCAGGTCCTCGTAGTAATCGGCATTGATCTGCACCATCGGCGCATTGACGCAGGCACCCAAGCATTCGACCTCGGTCCAGGAGAAGGTGCCGTCGGCGCTCACCTCGTTCTCGTGACCGATCATACGATGCAGCACCGTCTTGAGCTGATCGGCGCCGCGCAGCATGCACGGCGTTGTACCGCAGAACTGCACGTGGAAGCGGCCGACGGGGCTCAGATTGAACATCGTGTAGAAGGTCGCCACTTCGAGCACGCGAATTCTCGCCATGCCGAGCAATTCCGCCACCGCCTCGATCGCCTTCTGCGGCAGCCAGCCGCCCGACTGTTCCTGCGCGCGCCACAGAAGCGGAATAACCGCGGACTGCTGGCGGCCCGGCGGATATTTGGCGATCTGCGCTTTCGCCCAGTCGAGATTCTCCGGCGTGAAGACAAAGCTTGGCGGCTGCTTTTCGGCGAGGCGGCGCACACTCATCGGTCGACCTCGCTGCCAATCATAAAGTTCATTTCGTCGCGCCGTTGCATATCCGTTCAACCCTTGACGACAATCGCCATGCAATTGTCCTCGTGATTGAAGTCGTGAGGAATATCCAGAATTGCCGCATCGTACTGCCGCAAGAACGCCTTGTAATCGTCCCGAAGCCGGCTGACGACATCCTCGATCACGTAGATACCGGTATCTTTCAGTTGCCTGAACCCGAGCTCGAAGAGGATTTTGTTGGCTTCGAATTCATGACAGCCGTCGTCGATGATCAAATCGAATTGACCGCCGAACCGCTTGAAGATCCGGTCGACTGAGTCCGGATCGGCCTGATCGACCATGGCGGTCCTGATCCGGTCCTCCTCGAACAGCAGCCGCTCCTGGATATCGCCGCCAAAAATCAGCGCGTTCGGGAAATATTCCCGCCATCCTTTCAGCGAGGCGCCAGGGGCACCGTCTGCACCCATCGCTCCAATACCCAGCTCGAAAACGCGCCCGACGCGTTCGCGGTGACCACCCAACAGTTTCTCGTAGATCAGACTATAGTTGTGGCAGCCGTTGCCCTTATCGCTGCCGCACCGGTCCATGATTTGCGACAATTTTCCACCTTGCAGCGAGGTCACGCCGATATTCGCCGCCGCATCGCGCATCGTTCGTGGCGCGTTGACGATTCTGTTCCGGTATTTTTCTGTTTTGGCGCGGTTACCGCAAACCGAGTAGAGAAAGTACTTCAGCCGGGGTTTCGTCAATGTCTGCCTGATCCGGCGTTTGTATTTATCCAATGCGTCGGACCCGACGGAGCGTGATGTGGCTTCCAGGGTTGCGAGAAATTCCCGGATAGCGGGATACAGGCGCGACCCCTCGGATCTGGCGAACCACACATAGTCGGCCCAGATCGGCGAGCACCCTTCGATCACCGCGGCGGCGCTCATCGATCGACCTCGCCGAAAACAATGTCGATGGAGCCCAGGATCGCCGAAACGTCGGCGAGCATGTGGCCGCGCGAGAGAAAATCCATGGCCTGCAAGTGCGCGAAGCTCGGCGCGCGAATCTTGCACTTGTACGGCTTGTTGCTGCCATCGGCGATGAGATAGACGCCAAACTCGCCCTTGGGCGCTTCAACCGCGGCGTAAACTTCGCCGGCCGGTACGTGGAAGCCTTCGGTATAGAGCTTGAAGTGATGGATGAGCGACTCCATCGAACGCTTCATTTGCGCGCGACGCGGCGGCGCGATCTTGTTGTCGTCGACCACGACCGGACCCTGTGCGTCCGCCCCGCGCAATTTCTCCACGCACTGCTTCATGATGCGGATCGACTGGCGCATCTCTTCCATGCGTATGCAATAGCGATCGTAACAGTCGCCGTTCTTGCCCACCGGAATATCGAAATCGAGCTCCGAGTAACATTCGTAGGGCTGCGCCTTGCGCAAATCCCAAACCGCGCCCGAGCCGCGCACCATGACGCCCGAAAAACCCCAGGCCCAGGCATCTTCCAGCTTCACGACGCCGATATCGACGTTGCGCTGCTTGAAGATACGGTTCTCGGTGAGCAGTTCCTCGAGATCGTCGCAGACCTTGAGGAAGGGATCGCAGAAGGCGCCGATATCGTCGATCAGTTTCGGCGGCAGGTCCTGATGGACACCGCCGACACGGAAATAGGCCGCGTGCATGCGCGAGCCTGAGGCCCGCTCGTAGAAGCCCATCAGCTTTTCGCGCTCTTCGAAGCCCCAGAGCGGCGGGGTGAGCGCGCCCACGTCCATCGCCTGCGTGGTGACGTTGAGGAGGTGCGACAGGAGCCGGCCGATTTCGCAATAGAGCACGCGGATCACCTGCGCGCGCTTTGGAATTGTGAGATCGAGCAGCTTCTCCGCCGCCAGGCAGAAGGCGTGCTCCTGGTTGATCGGCGCAACGTAATCGAGCCGGTCGAAATAGGGAATCGCCTGCAGATAGGTCTTGTGCTCGATCAGCTTTTCGGTGCCGCGGTGGAGCAAGCCTATATGCGGATCGACCCGCTCCACCACTTCGCCGTCGAGTTCGAGCACGAGGCGCAGCACGCCGTGCGCCGCCGGATGCTGCGGCCCGAAATTGATCGTGAAGTTGCGCCCTTTGGCCTCAGCCATCATGCAACCTGCGCAAGCTTCGCGGCCTTGGCCGCTACGCCAGCATTGAATTTGTCCCACGCGACCGCGAAGCGCTCGTGTCGTCCTTCGCCAATGAGATCGACGCCGTCATGCGCCTTGACGGTGAAGGCGATCCGTTGGCCAACGATTTCCACGCATTCGACGTCGACCGTGACTGTCATGCCTGGAGGCGTCGCAGCGAGATGGCTCACGTTGACATGCACGCCGAGGCTGCCCTCCCCCGGATCGAGGTGCGCGGCCAGGAATTCTGTGCAGGCCCGCTCCATCAACATGATCATGTATCCGGTGGCGAACACTTTGGGCATGGACGCGACGATGGGGGAATCAGGAAACGTGTAGGGGACCGTGGTGCTCTCGGGTACGGTGTACACGATACGATGGGTGAGCCCGGGCTTGAGTGTCGGCTTCATCGTCAAGACCCTTTTCCAGAGTCTTGCCCACCGCCGCCGATTTTTCCCGCTTTCTCGTCACCCGGCAGCACGTAGTCGGTGCCTTCCCAAGGCGACAAGAAATCGAAATTGCGAAATTCCTGCGCCAGCCGCACCGGCGCGTAGACGACGCGCTTGAGCTCGTCGTCGTAGCGCACCTCGACAAAACCGGTCAGCGGAAAATCTTTGCGCAGCGGATGGCCGTCGAAGCCGTAATCCGTCAACAGCCGCCGCATATCCGGATGGCCGGTGAAGACGACGCCGTAAAGATCGTAAACCTCGCGCTCGAACCAGTCGGTGCCCGGAAATACCTCGATGATCGAAGCGACCGGCGTCGTCTCATCGGTTTCGATTTTCACGCGCACGCGCACATTGTGCTTGGGCGAAAGCAGGTGATAGACGACGTCGAAACGCCGTTCGCGACTTGGCCAGTCGACCGCGGTGACATCAACGATATTCCAGAACAGACAGCGCGGATCGTCGCGCAAAAAGCGCATCACCGAAACGATGTCGCGACCCTCGGCCTGCACCGTCAGTTCGTGATGCGCGATCGTGTAGCTCTTAACCGAAGCAGTCAGCGCATCGGCGATGGTTCGGCCGAGAGTGTCGAGTGTCTCATCCATCTTCAGCGTTCGATCGTGGAGGTGCGGCGGATTTTCTTCTGCAGCAGGAGCACACCGTAGAGCAGCGCCTCGGCGGTCGGCGGGCAGCCGGGCACATAGATATCGACCGGCACGATGCGGTCGCAACCGCGCACTACCGAATATGAATAATGGTAATAGCCGCCGCCGTTGGCGCACGATCCCATAGAGATCACGTAGCGCGGCTCCGGCATCTGGTCGTAGACTTTTCGCAGGGCTGGAGCCATTTTGTTAGTCAGGGTGCCAGCCACGATCATCACGTCCGATTGGCGCGGCGACGCGCGCGGCGCGAAGCCGAAGCGCTCCGCGTCATAGCGCGGCATCGACATCTGCATCATCTCGACCGCGCAACAGGCGAGACCGAATGTCATCCACATGAGCGAGCCGGCGCGCGCCCAGGCAATCAAGTCGTCCGCCGCCGCAACGAGGAATCCCTTGTCGGACAGCTCGCCGGAAAGACTGGTAAAAAACGGATCGTCGGCGCCGCCCGGCTTTCCGGTGCGCGCGGCGAGCAATTCCTGGCGCGGGGTAAGGATCGCGGGTCCGCTCAACTCCATTCGAGCGCTCCCTTCTTCCATTCATAGATAAACCCGACGGTGAGCACCGTAAGGAACAGCATCATCGACCAGAAACCGAACAGCCCAAGCTTGCCGAACGCCACCGCCCATGGAAACAGAAAGCTGACTTCGAGGTCGAAAATGATGAAGAGGATGGCGACGAGGTAGAAGCGCACGTCGAACTTCATGCGCGCATCGTCGAAGGCGTTGAAGCCGCACTCGTAAGCCGAGAGCTTTTCCGGATCCGGTTGCTTGTAAGCAAGAAGAAACGCGGAGACGAGAAGGGCCAACCCGATCGCGGCCGCCACGCCGATGAAAACCACGAGCGGCAGATAAGCAAGCAGGAGTTGATGGAGCGATTCAGTCATCGGCAGCCCCTCTGGTCGGCCTTCGTCCCTACCTCAGGAACATGCCCCCCATACGACGGTTCCGCGCAAGCCGGGACCGCGCCGATTTGCCCCAAATCTCTGCGGATTCGCGCTGGAAAACGGACATCGGTCCCTTAGCGCAGCGCACAAAAAGGCGCAAGCTGGAGCTGTGTATGCCGCAGGCGTGCATGCCGGATGGTCGAAACACGACCGCAGACAAGAGCTAAGGCGTTGATTTTAATGGCGGGAGCGACGGGACTCGAACCCGCGACCTTCGGCGTGACAGGCCGACGCTCTAACCAACTGAGCTACGCCCCCGCGGGCGCGGTGCGGAGTTAAAGCCCGCCTCCTCGCAAGTCAAGGATTCCGGCCCAAAATCGGCCCTTTCGGCTTGCCTTGTACACGCCACAGAGCGAGTCCAGATAGCCCGGGACACGCGAAAACATCGGTGGAATCGGCAAAACAAGCGTGGTCAGTCGAAGCCGAATCGTCTAACTGCATCGCGATGACGGGCACTTTTGGCCCGTTACAGGCTCATCGAGGAGGGTCTAATGGCGACCAAACCAGCCACAACCGTTACATTGAAGCATCTTGCGGCAAGCCTTGCGGAGGATAACGAACTTACGAAAAAGCAATCCGAAGCCATCCTCGCCGGTCTGGTCGGCCAGATCGTCAAGCATCTGAAAAAGGGCGAGCGCATCCGCATCGGCGGCCTCGGCATCCTGCAAGTGCGCAAGCGTGCGGCGCGCATGGGCCGCAACCCGGCCACCGGCGAAGCCATCCAAATCAAGGCAAGCAAGAAAGTCGCGTTCCGCGCCTCAAAGGAACTCAAGGAAGCCATCTGAGGGACGGCGGAGTACAGACTGATGACGGAAGGTTCGACCTTCCGTCCTCTTTCACCCTGTCTTTCTGTCCTCCAGCGCAGCTTCGCGGAAGCCTTCGCAAAATGGGCTTCGGCGCGGCAGCGTGCGCTGCGCTCGGCTTGTGAAGGCTGGTGGGCGGTGACGGACTCGAACCGCCGACATTCTGCGTGTAAAGCAGACGCTCTACCAACTGAGCTAACCGCCCTGCGGCGAGGTTTATCTCCGTGGAGTGTTGGCACGCAAGGGTGCCCCCAATGCGAGGTTCCCATCGGCGCGCGCGAAAAAGTCGTGGGCTACCCCACCGGGCGGCGTGACGCGCGGCAAGCACTTGTGAGATAGTCGGTGACGGCGGTGGGCCGCCTGTGGGGGTACATCATGTTTCGCACCTTCGTCTTAGCGACCGCGCTTTTGCTTACAGCAGCGACTGTGGTGCGCGCAGAAGGACTGCCGCGGCAGCCTCCGCCTGTCGCGCACCCGCTCGGGCAAGGGGACGACAAAGAACGCGCCGCCTGCCATCCCGACGTTATCAGGTTTTGCAGAGAGCTGGTGAGGGACAACGACAACTCTGACATCTTCGCCATCCTCAACTGCCTGGAAACGAATCGTCCCAAGATCAGCAACGCCTGCCGCGAAGTGCTGGCCAGTCACGGACAGTGATGTGACTAAATGAGCTCGGCGGCGCCTTAGCGCTCGCCGAGCCCTGCCGTGTCTCGCAGAATTAGTCCGAGGCGTGAACGGCGAGAGCCTTTTCGCCGCCATCGGCGCTGTGTTCGGTCGCGGTGGCGGCGCGAGCGACGTGCTCGGCCAGCCGCACCCACGACTGCGCCAGCGTCAACCACAGGGCCTTGTCGTTATCGTCGTCCGAGGCCCGTGCCATCGCCACGCATTCTTCCGCGCACCTTCGATGATCCCGAGTGGTCCCCATCGTAGTATCCTCGACTAACGCAACACCGCCGCAAATATAAGTGGGCAAGTGCGGCGGAGAATCGATCATCCGGTGGCCGAATGCGGGCGTGGTCGGGTTTGAACGGGATACGGGAATTGCACCCGGCTACGTGAAGCGGCCTTTGGCCTTGGGCTAAAAATATCTTTAGGCTTCAATCGGTCTGGCATGCATCCAGCACTTAGCTGCACTGCAGCAATTTCGATGGTGCGATGCACACTCGGTCCTATATTCCAACCATAATTCCGGCTTTCGCCGGGGACTGCCGGGGAAAGGACCAAGAACCATGATTTCATCGATCGCACGCCTCTTCCATGCCTGGAAGCGGTATGGCGACGTCAGGCGCGAGCTTTCGCATCTCAGCGACCGCGAACTGGCCGACATCGGCATCACCCGTTCGGACATCGATCGGATCGCCTCGCAGGGTATGCATAGCTAACGCACGCTTGCGTTGATGAAAAAGCGCCCGCCTCGCGCGGGCGTTTTTCATTCAAGACTGGCGGCAGTTTCACCTTTTGAAGAGTCCCATGATTTCCGCCTTCGCCAGCGTGTTAAAATGTAAGTTGAAGCCAACGACGGCTGCAGAGGTATCAGCCTTCACGTCGAGCTTCTCGGTCTTCACAGCAAACACGGTGAACAGATAGCGGTGTGGATGGTCGCCTTCGGGCGGACACGGGCCGCCATAGCCGGGTGCGCCGAAGTCGGTGCGCGTCTGCAACGCCCCCGCCGGCAGCTTGCCGTGCCCATTGCCTGCGCCCTCGGCAAGCTCGCTCACATTCCCCGGGATGTTCACCACCAGCCAGTGCCAGAAGCCTGAGCCAGTCGGCGCGTCGGGGTCATAGCAGGTGACGGCGAAGCTCTTTGTGCCCGTCGGCGCGCCCGACCACTTAAGGTGCGGTGACTTGTTGCCGCCAGCGCAGCCAAAGCCGAAATCGGCCGATAGGATGAAATCGCTCGATAGATAATCGCCGTCCCTGAAGCTGTTGCTGATGACCGCGAACGTCATGGGCCGTCTCCATCGTCCTGTGGTTGGCTTGAGTAGCCGTCGAAGATCAATATGGCTGCTAGGTGGCGTCGCTGTCGACGCATCCCATGCGCCATCGCCTCCGGAAGTCGGCGTTGCGGCGTTGGCCGCCCTCCGTCCTGCGTGCTAACGACACGCCATGCCCGTTCTTGCCCTCATGGACGCGGCGGCGCTCCTGCCGGCGCGCGGCGCGCTGATCGGTCTCGATCTCGGCACTAAAACCATCGGGGTCGCCGTCAGCGACCCGGATCGGCGTCTCGCTGCGCCGGTCGAAACCATTTTTCGCAAACGCTTTAATCTCGATGCCGAGCACCTCTTCAAGCTTGCCGGTGAGCGGCGCGCCGTCGGCTTCGTCCTCGGACTGCCGCTTAATATGGACGGAACCGAAGGCCCGCGCGCGCAAGCGACCCGCGCTTTCGCCCGCAACCTCGCGAAGCTCACCGAGCTTCCGATCGCGCTTTGGGACGAGCGGTTATCGACGGCCGCGGTCGAACGCGCGCTGATCGATGCCGACGCCAGCCGCGCCAAGCGCAAAGCCGTGATCGACCAGCACGCCGCCGCATACATCCTGCAAGGCGCGCTCGACCGGTTAGTGCGCGCTTAGGGTGCTCACCCCTCCGGCAGCGAGCGCTGCAGCAGCGTGTCGGACGTGCGCGCCTCGATGCCGTCGGCGCCATAAAGCGCGGAATGCGACTGCGTGAGGCGCGTGCGCACGAACGCCTCGGCGACCGCGGGCGGCGCGCTCGCCTCGAGCGCCACCGCGGCCGCGAGGGCCGCGAGTTTTCCTACTGTGACCCGTGCGGCGGCTTCGCTGGCGAACTCGTTCATTGGCTGAAAGAGCACCGCGTCCTTGCCGATCAAAGACGAGGCATCGCGCGCCATTTCGCCGAAAAGGTCGCCAGCTTCCTTGTCGCGTTTGAGCGCGCGCAGGACATCGAGGCACATGACATTGCCCGAGCCTTCCCAGATCGCATTGACCGGCGCCTCGCGATAGAGCCGCGGCAGCACGCTCTCCTCGACGTAACCGTTGCCGCCGAGGCATTCCATGGCCTCGTAAATGAAGCTCGGCGCGGTCTTGCAGATCCAATATTTGGCCGCCGGCGTGACGAGGCGCGCATAGGCGGCCTCTTGAGGGTCCGTAGCGGCGCGATCGAATGCGCGCGCAAGGCGCATGATCAGCGCGACCGCGCCTTCCACCTCCAGCGCCAGGTCGGCCAGCACCGTGCGCATCATCGGCTGGTCGTACAAATGTTTCTGGAACACCGAGCGGTAGCGCGTGTGATGCACGGCCTGCGCCAGCGCCATCCGCATAAAACCGGCCGAGGCAAGGCCGCAATCGAGCCGCGTTAACTGCACCATCTGGATGATGGTGCGCACACCGGCGCCCTCGTCCCCGACCCGCAGCGCGAAAGCGCCGGCGAATTCGATTTCGCTCGACGCATTGGAGCGGTTGCCGAGCTTATCCTTTAGCCGTTGCAGCCGCAGCGCATTGACCGAGCCGTCGGGCCGAAATCGCGGGATGAAGAAGCAGGTCAGCCCTCCCGGCGCCTGCGCCAGCACCAGGAAAGCATCGCACATCGGCGCAGAGAGAAACCACTTGTGGCCGACGATGGTGTAAGAATCCCCGGTCGGCGTGGCAGTGGTAATGTTGGCGCGCACATCGGTGCCGCCCTGCTTTTCTGTCATGCCCATGCCGAGCGTGATGCCCGGCTTTTCCCACCAAGGCCGGAAGACCGGGTCGTAGCTCGTGGTGACCACTTTCGGGGCTACTTGCGCCAAGAGCGCCGGATCGGCGGCAAGCGGCGCCAAAGCGGCGCGTGTCATCGTGATCGGACACAAATGCCCGCTCTCGACCTGCGACGCCATGTAGTAGCGTGCGGCGCGCACGACCTCCGCGGGCGGCGCGGCGCGCTGGCCTGCTGGTGTCCAGGTCGAGGCGTGCAGTCCCGCAGCGATGCTTGCCTGCATGAAATCGTGATAGGCCGGATGAAATTCGACCACGTCGCGGCGGAAGCCCTTCGGGTCGAAGGTATAGAGCTTTGGCGTGTTCTCGTTGGCGCGACGCGCCAGCGCGAACATCTCCGCACTACCCCATTGCCGCCCGAACGCCGCCAGCGCCGGCGCTTCGTGCTCGGCTCCGTTTGCCCTGACGGCTTCCTGAAGCGGCACGTCGCTCGAAAACAGATCGATGTTTTCGTAGAGCGGCGACTGATTGAACACCTCTTGGGTGTCGAAGCGCGGCAGCGTGTTCATGGCGATTGGCCCTCTTTGGGGGTGGTGCATGTTAGCACGATCCGGTCAGGAGTTCCGGTGCTTTCCGCGGCAGATATACCCAGACCGGCGTCAAGGCGGGCTTGCCGGACCGCTCGAATTGGGCCTATAGCACCGCTTTGATGACGAAATCCCAGCCGCTCACGCGCCACCTCGTCTCCATCAACGATCTGACCAACAAGGAGATCGAGACGATCTTCCAGGTCGCGCACGGGTTTTTAAAGGAACTTAAGGACAAAAATATCCCTTACCGGATCGGGCGCGGCACCAGCGTCGCCTCCAAATTCATCCTTGCGAGCCTGTTCTACGAGCCCTCGACGCGCACCCGGCTGTCGTTCGAAAGCGCCATGCTGCGGCTCGGCGGCGCCAATATCACCAGCGCCGATCCGGCGGTAAGCTCCGCGGCCAAGGGTGAGAGCCTCGCCGACACCATCCGCGTCATCGGCAACTATGCCGACATCATCGTCATCCGCCATCCGCGCGACGGTGCCGCACGCCTGGCCGCCGAATATTCGCAGATTCCCGTGATCAATGGCGGCGACGGCAGCCACGAGCACCCGACGCAAACGCTGTGCGATCTCTTCACGCTGCGGTCGAAGAACAAAGGCCTCAGGAACATGAAGATCGCGATCTCCGGCGACCTCAAAGGCAGCCGCACCATCCACTCCTTCGTCTATGCGCTGGCGCGCTTCGGCGCCACCATCGATCCCCTCCCCGCACCGGGCATGGAGCTGCCGCCGCATGTCGATCGCCGGCTGCGCGAGGAATTTCACTGCCGGATGATCTCGAAGGCGCCCGGACAAGCCGACTCCATCGACGCGCTCTACGTCACCGCCGACCAGCCGCATCAGCTCTCGCTCTATGCGGAACCGGAAGTGGATTACGGTGTCGTCCTGCAGAAGAAAATCGACGCCGTGTACGTCACGCGGTTCCAGAAGGAGCGTTGGACCGAGAAAGAGCGGCCTTATCCGAAGATCGACGCCAAGTTTCTGGGCGAGGCCAAATACTCGCAAGCGAGCGTCATGCATCCGCTGCCCCGCGTCAACGAGCTCGACGCCGCGCTCGACACTGACCGCCGCGCCATCTATTTCCGCCAGGCCGCCTACGGCGTTCCCGTTCGCATGGCGCTCATCTCGCTCCTTCTGCATCTGCACAAGAACAAGTCGCTGTACAAATTCGCCGGCGGTTTCGCCAAGCCCGAACATCCGCTGCATGTGCAGCCGATCGGAACGGGCATCCAGTGCGTCAACGCAAACTGCATCACCCGCGATCCGGCCGAGCGCCAATATGCCGCCAACAAGTTCTACGTCGTGGAGGAAAAATCGGCGCAGCGATGCAGGCTGCGATGCCTCTATTGCGAGACCGACATCGAAGCGGAAGCCGCCGCACATTTTGTCGTCAGCGACACCGCGCGAAAGACGTATTCGCCCGGATTGGGCTCGCTCGCGCGGGCGCCTGCGGAGAAACTCAAACACCTCATCGTGCACAATAGCGAAGCCGAAGCAGAAGCGGCGGGCTTTGCGCCGCGCGAACGCGGCAAAAAGGTCCGCGCCGGTTAGATCAATCTTTTTCCGGGGAACGCCGCCATGCTGCATCCGATCGATGGGTCGCTTGCGCCGGCCTATTGCGCCGCGGCCTTCATCTTCGGCTACCTCTGCGGCTCAGTTCCATTCGGCGTTTTACTGACGCGGCTGAGCGGCGGACCGAACCTTCGCGCGGTCGGCTCCGGCAATATCGGCGCCACCAACGTGTTGCGCACCGGCCGCAAGGGGCTTGCCGCCGCGACACTCATTGGCGACATGCTCAAGGGCACCCTGGCCGTTCTCCTTACCGCCTATTTGCTGGGCCATGATTATGCGGTCGTCGCGGCCGTCGGCGCTTTTCTCGGCCATTTGTTTCCGGTCTGGCTGCGCTTTCGCGGCGGCAAGGGCGTGGCCACCTATATCGGCGTTCTGCTCGGCCTCGTGTGGCCCGCCGCAATCGTTTTTTGCGTCATCTGGCTCGCGATCGCCGCGCTGACGCGCTATTCCTCGCTCGCAGCGCTCATTGCCAGCGCCGCGACACCGGCCTTTCTGTGGTGGCACGGCAATTTTCCGGATGCGCAGCTGTTTTTGTTGTTGTCGGCGATTTTATGGATCATGCACCGCGGCAACATCGCGCGGCTCCTGCGCGGGACGGAAGGCAAAATCGGCGGTAACGCGCAGGCCGGATCGGATTTGCGTTAACCGGCGGCGGCAGCCGCGGCGCGTACCGGCGCGCCGTGGGTGTGCGGAATCTTGTCCGCAAACACTTCGACGAAATGATCGGTCTCACCCTCCGCGATATGCGGGCGCAAGGCCTCGTCGACGTGGGTGTGCGCGACCGGATCGGCCATCACCCGCGCCATGATGCGCCGATAGCGCAACACCAGCGGCAGCCATCGGCCGACGGCGCGCAAAATATCGTAGGCACGCCAAGGATAGAACACCAACGGATTGACGACCGGCATGCCGTAGCGGCGCTGCGTGCGCACCTTTCGGCGGAAAAAGCCGAATTGCAGCGGATGAACGCCTTCGATACGAACCGATCCGGAAAAGATAATGAGCAAGTCCAAAATCTTCTTCGGGCTGATCCCGCTCGCGACCGCGCGGCGCAGGATCGTTTCGACATGCTCATCGGTATAATACCGCGACCACGCTTGGTTATAAGCGTTCATCCATGCGTCCTTCGACATCTTTGGATTAGCGGTGCAAGCATGCTCCAGGTCGTATTTGTTCATGTCGGGGTCCATCGGCACCCCGCGCAAATAAAGCTTTTTATGATCTTCTGAGCCAGGCAGCGGCGTCAGGTAGAAGAACTCGAGAACGTCGATCGGCAATTCTTTTTTGATGATGTCGATGTCGCGCGCGATAGACTCGGGCGTATCGGTCGGGAAGCCCAGGATATAGCCGGCATAGGTCACGACTTTGTTGCGCCGCCAAGCCAGCAGCATGTCGCGATATTCCCAGATCTTGTTCTGACGTTTCTTGGTTGCCATCAGCAATTCTGGATTGATGTTCTCCAGGCCGATGAAGACGGCGTTGCATCCGGCGCGCGCCGCCTTCTCGATGAAGCCTGGAATGCGGTGGCAGAGCGTATCCACCTGAAGCATCAGGCGTATCTTGAAGTTCTCGTTTTCGCGCAACTGGATCAGGCGGTCGAGGATCGGCTCCCAGTTGCGGTTGCGCGCGAAATTGTCGTCGGTGACAAAAAATCGGGTGATGTTGCGCGCCGCATTGGCGCGGACGATCGCTTCCACGTCGTCGGGAGTGCGGTAGCGCGACTTGCGGCCCTGCACGTTGATGATGGTGCAGAAGCTGCACTGGAACGGACAGCCGCGGCCGGCGTCGAAGCTGGAATAGTGCCCGGCAACCCTGGTGACGACCTCGCGAGGAAGGATCGGATGGACCGCCGCCGCCATCTCCGGCAGGTCATTGAGATAATTGTAAATCGGCTTGGCATTGCCCGCCGCGATATCGCGCAACACTTCGGTCATGCGGCCTTCGGCCTCGCCAGCGAACAAATGAATGCCGAGATCCCGCGCTTCCTGCAAATCGGGCGGGAGCGTCGGCAGCATGGCGATGCAGCCGCTGACATGAAAGCCGCCCATGACCACTGGTAGCCCGAGGGCGCGGAATTGCCGTCCGAGGTCGAGAGCGCGCGGGTATTGGTTCGACTGAACGCCGATCAAGCCGACCATGCCGCCGCCGGCAGCCCGGATGCGCCTGGCCACGGCGGCAACGTCGACGATCGTGTTGCATTCGTCGCAGGCTTCGATTTCGATGTTCACGTCGGGACCGAGAATGCGGTCCCGCGCGCACTCTTCGGTCAATCCATAAACGCTAGCCAGGCTGTTGGAAGGCAGCGTGGAGCGCAACCATTGAATGACGTAGCCGTCGGGGTCGTAATGCGACGGTTTGATCAGCGCGACTCTGAATGCTCGCTTCGCCAAGACATCACCCAAAACGTAGTACTCTTACGACTACGAATTTGCCGGCCCGCGGGAAGCGCCGCTATACGATGGCGGCTACCGGCCTTTCGCGCGCCGCAACCGGTGCACCGTGAGTGTTCGGGATTTTATCGGCAAACATTTCGACAAGTTGATCGGCCTCGCCCTCGCCGGAATGGGGTCGCAACGCCTCGTCGAGATAGCTGAGCGAAGCCGGATCCGCGAGGATCCGCGCCATGATGCGGTGATACCGCCAGGACAGTCGCAGCCATCGCGTCAGTGTCTTGGCAAAATCGGCGATCCGCCATGGATAGAACACCAACGGATTGAGGACTGGCATCCCGCGGCGGCGCTGGGTACGCGCCTTGCGGCGAAGAATCCCGAATTGCAGCGGGTGCACGCCTTCGATCCGCACCGAACCGGAAAACATCGTCAGCAGGTCGCGCAGCTTCCTCCGGCTAAGCCCGGAGGCGACGGCGCGCCGCATGATCGTTTCGACGTGCTCGTCGGTGTAATAGCGCGTCCATGCATCTGCGTAGACTTTCGTCCACGTCTCTTTCGACATCAGCGGATGGCCGGTGCAGGCGTGCTCGAGATCGTACTTGTTCATATCGAGGTCCATCGGCACCCCGCGTGAATGGAGCTTCTTGTGGTCCTCCGATCCCGGCAGCGGCGTCAGGCAGAAAAATTCGAGAATGTCGACCGGCAATTCCCTTTTGATGATATCGATGTCGCGCGCGATCGTCTCGGGCGTGTCGGTCGGGAAGCCGAGGATGTAGCCGGCGTAGGTAATGATGTTGTGGCGGCGCCAGGCCAGCAGCATTTCGCGGTATTCCCAGATTTTGTTCTGGCGCTTCTTGGTTCCCATGAGGGATTCCGGATTGATGTTTTCCAATCCGATGAACACGAAGCCGCAGCCGGCACGCGCCGCCTTCTCGATGAAGCGCGGAATGCGGTGGCACAGCGTGTCGACCTGAAGTATCAGGCGGATGTGGAACTTGTCGCGCTCTCGCAATTCGATCAGGCGGTCGAGGATGGGCTCCCAATTGCGGTTGCGGGCGAAATTGTCGTCGGTAACAAAAAACCGCGTGATTCCTTGCGCTGCGTTGGCGCGGACGATCGTTTCGACATCGTCGGCCGTCCGGTACCGCGACTTGCGGCCCTGGACGTTGATGATGGTGCAAAAGCTGCATTGGAACGGGCAACCGCGGCCGGCGTCGAAGCTTGAATAATGCGTGCCAACGCGCGTTATCACTTCGCGCGGCAAGATTGGAGGAACCGCCGCCGCGAGCTCGGGCATGTTGTCGAGATAATTGTAGATCGGCTTTGCCGTCCCGGCCGCCATGTCGCGCAGGACCTCGGCCATGCGTCCTTCCGCCTCGCCTGCGAAAAGGTGAATGCCGAGATCCAGCGCTTCTTGCATGTCCGGCGGCAACATCGGCAGCATGGCGAGGCATCCACTGACGTGAAAGCCGCCCATGACGACAGGCACACCAAGCGCGCGGAATTGTCGCCCGAGGTCAAGCGCACGCGGAAACTGGTTCGATTGGACCCCGACGAGGCCGACCATACCGCTGCCGGCGGCATGGATGCGCGTTGCCACTGCGCGCACGTCAACGGTGCTGTTGCATTCGTCGCGCACTTCAACTTCGATTTCAACGTCAGGGCCGAGAACGCGCCGGCGCGCGCAATCCTCGATCAGTCCATACACGCTGGCAAGGCTGTTGGACGGGATGAACGAGCGCCACCACTGAATGACGTAGCCATCGTCGTCATAGTGCGACGGCTTGATCAGCGCGATCCTGAATGCGCGCGTCCCCAAAGCGACCCCCACGACGCAAACTGTTCCACTCGGAGCGGCTTCCGCGACGAATTGTGCAAGCTCGGCGGCCATTTTGCAACTAGTGCTTTGTTGTAACCTGGTCCTTCTCCCCTGCCCGCGGCCTGCGTTTGTGGGGTATGGTTGCACGGATAGCGATCGTGGCGCCGGGGGCGAGGTGAACGAGGGCACAAAGGGCGTCCGGCTCACGGACGAGCAACGGATCGACTGGCTGCGTCTCATCCGCAGTCCGAATGTCGGTCCGCGCACCTTTCGTGCGCTGATCAACCATTTCGGCGGGGCCCGCGTCGCGCTGCAAGCCCTGCCGTCGCTCGCGCGCCGCGGCGGCGCCAGCGGCAGCGTGCAAATTTGCCCGCGCGATGACGCCGAGCGTGAAATCGCCGCGGCACAGAAGCTCGGCGCCGTGCTTGTGGCCTTGGGCGAACCCGCTTATCCGCTACGGCTGCAGATGATCGACGACCCGCCGCCCTTGATCGCCATCCGTGGACACATGCGCGCGCTTTCGCTGCCGATGGTGGCGATCGTCGGCTCGCGCAACGCCTCTGGCGCCGGGCTGAAATTCACGCAACGGATCGCGCGCGAACTCGGCGAGGCCGGTTTTGCCATCGTCTCCGGTTTAGCCCGCGGCATCGATGCGGCCGCGCACGCAGCGAGCCTCGCGACCGGAACGATCGCGGTGCTCGTCGGCGGCCATGATCGCGTCTATCCACCCGAGCACGCCGAACTCCTCGACTCCATCCTGCCTGCGGGCGGAGCACTCTCCGAGATGCCGCTCGGCTGGGAGCCGCGCGCGCGCGACTTTCCGCGCCGCAATCGATTGATTTCGGGGCTGTCGCTCGGCGTGGTGATTGTCGAGGCGGCGAAACGCTCCGGCTCGCTGATCACCGCGCGATTTGCGCTCGAACAGGGCCGCGAAGTCTTCGCCGTTCCGGGTTCCCCACTTGACCCTCGCTCCGAAGGCACGAACGGTCTCATCAAACAAGGCGCGACGCCGGTGACCGAAACGTCCGACGTTGTTTCCGTGCTGCGGCCGATCATGGAAGAGAAGGAACTCCCCGCGCGGGAGCCGCAGGCGCGCGCGGAAGACGGTGCCGGGGACGATGCCGAGCCGGCGCCCGATGAGCGCGCACGCATTGTTGCGTTGCTCGGGCCGACCCCGGTTCAGGTCGACGATCTGGTGAGATTGTCGAAAAGCTCGCCGGCGGTGGTGCGGATGGTGCTTCTCGAGCTCGAAATCGCCGGACAACTCGAACGCCATGGCGGCGGCTTCGTGTCGCTGGCTTAGGGGATCGACTGGCGACCCGGCAGCAATCCGAGCCTGCCGCCGATCATGCGATCGACGACGCGCCTGGGCAGTTTGCGGGCCAAAAAATCCTGCAACGGCTGCCGCGTTACCGCGTAGCGCACTTTCGGGTTCGCCGTCGTCAGTGCATGTAGTACCGCCTCGCCGATCCGCTCCGGCGGCAGACCCTGCTTGCCGAGGGTGAGCATGTAGGCGCGCATTCGTTCGAGCGCGGCGGCGTACGGCGTATTGAGATAGGGAGTAACATCGACCTGCTCGGCCTTGCTCCAGATCGGCGTCGCCACCGCGCCCGGTCCGATGACGATGACGTCGATCCCAAACGGCAACAGCTCGCGCCGCAGGCTTTCCGACAATCCTTCGATCGCGAATTTCGAGGCTGCGTACGGGGCGAGGAACGGCGCGGCGTTTCGCCCGCCGACGGAGCTGATGTTGATAATCCGGCCGGGTTTGCCCTTGAGCTGTGGATCGGTGCCGACGAGCGGCACGAAAGCTTTTGTGGCGATGACCACCCCGACCAGGTTGACCTCAATCTGGTGCCGAAACTCTTCAATCGGCAATTCGAGCAGCGGGCCGGCGACGGCGACGCCGGCATTGTTGACCAAGCCGGCCAGTTTCTCGCCTGCGAGCGCGGTGCGCACATCGGCCGCGGCCGCCTTCACCGCCGCTTCATCGGTCACGTCGAAGAGTAACGGCACAAAGCGGTCGCCGAACTCCGCCGCGAGACGTTCCGCATCGGACGTTTTGCGCACGCTGCCGAAAACGCGAAAGCCGTTGGCGATGAGGACCTTCGCGGTGCCCCAGCCGATGCCCGTGGACGTTCCCGTGATCACGACGCTGCGCACGCAAACCTCCTGGACAGGTCTTGGTGGATTGACCGGCCCGTTCGCATCTCCAATGGTGCTGCGATCATACATGGGCAGTCAGCCTTTTGGACCGAAGATGATGTTGCGGCAAGCGTTTCTGGTTCTGGCGCTATTGCTCGCAAGCGCATCCGCCGAATGCGAGACCGGCAATTCCTTCGCTGCGTTTCTCGAAGGTTTGCGGCCCGACGCTGCAAAGCTTGGCATCACGAGCACGACTTTCGATGCCGCTTTTGCCGGACTGACGCCCGATCCCGGCGTGATCGCGGCGATGCGCCGGGAGCCGGAATACGGCAAGCCGTTCGGATCGTATCTCGCGAGCCTCGCTTCACCCTCGCGGATCGCGGCGGGCTTGCGGAAATCGGGACAATGGGCCGGCACGTTGCACAGCGTGGAAGGGAGATTCGGCGTTGACCAAAATATCCTCGTCAGCATCTGGGGCATCGAATCCTCCTTCGGCGAGGGCGAGCAGCGTTGGGACGTTTTCCGATCGCTCGCGACGCTGGCACAGGCCCGTTTTCAGCATCCACTTTTTCGCGACGAGCTTCTCAGCGCGCTGAAGATCTTGCAGGACGACCGTATCCCGCGCCGGCAATTCGTCGGCTCCTGGGCCGGCGCCATGGGACAGGCGCAATTTTTGCCGTCGAGCTATTTGAAATACGCCGTCGATTTCGACGGCGACGGCAAAGCGGACATCTGGCGCAGCGTGCCTGATGTTCTCGCCTCCATCGCGAACTATTTGCAGAAGTCCGGCTGGCAGCCGAGCCTGCCGTGGGGCTTTGAGGTCGCCGTGCCGCGGGGATTCGACTACCGCGTGAGCCGCGGCACATTTGGCGAATGGGCGCAGCGTGGCGTCAGCCGAGCCCAAGGCGGACTTCTTCCCGCGGCTGGCACCGCCATTCTGTTTTTTCCTAGCGGCGCCGCGGGTCCAGCCTTCCTCGTGACTGACAATTTCATTGTGCTCAAGCAATTCAACAATTCGGACGCTTACGCGCTTGCGGTCGCGGAGCTAGCGGACCGGCTGCGCGGCCTTCCTGCCTTTCGCGGCGCTTGGCCGGCGGATGATTTCCAGCCTTCACGCGAACAACGCATTGCGCTCCAGCGCCGGCTCGCCGCGCTCGGCTACAAAGTTCAGGACTTCGAGGGTCATTTCGATTTCGACTTGCGCGACGCGGTTCGTGAACTTCAGCATCGCTTTGGCATGATCCCCGACGGCTATCCCGGCCGCGCCTTCCTCGATCGCGTGGGCGTGCAAGGACGTTAGGCGGTCCTCGCTTTAGCTTGGGCCGTTCGATCTGCCAGCCCTCGCCCCGTCCCAACGCTTGGAGATCTGGTGGGCCTCAAGCCGCGCCATCTCGAGAATGTAAGCCAGTGCATCGAGATCGTGGCTTTTGGCGAGCCGCGCCAACTCTTCCGCCAAGGACGCAATATAGAGAGCGGCGCCGGAGGTCTCGAGCGGCGTACCGCGATTTTCGAATGCCATCGCCTCTTGCTTTCCGCCGCCCCGCCCCCGCAAGCGCGAGGTCTAATGGGAGATAATATGTCCTTTTTATATATATAATTATTAATAGCAACCGTAGGGCGCAAAGGTTAGCCGCATCGGAATTATCTCGTGAGGACCGCAATTTGCCATGTTTGGCGGTGTTTTGAGTGTCGCCGCTGCCGCCCTTCCGGGCGGTAACGATTTGACAGGCGGGGTTGCATTACCCATGTTCCCGGCGGCCGGCAGCCGTCCGGGTATGCCCGAGACGGCCGAAAAGGCCAATAAATCATTGGGTTATCATGAATCTGGTAGTAGTAGAATCGCCCGCCAAGGCGAAGACGATCAATAAGTACCTTGGGCCCGGCTACGAGGTTTTGGCCTCTTTCGGGCATGTGCGCGACCTGCCGGCGAAGAACGGCTCGGTCGATCCCGATGCCGATTTCCGCATGATCTGGGAGGTCGATGCAAAGGCGCAGAAACGCCTCAACGACATCGCCGAAGCCGCCAAAGGCGCCGACAAGCTGATCCTGGCGACCGACCCCGACCGTGAGGGCGAGGCGATCTCCTGGCACGTGCTTGAAGTGCTCAAGCAAAAGAAAGCGCTGCGGGGACAAACGATCGAACGCGTGGTCTTCAATGCCATCACCAAGCAGGCGGTGACCGAGGCGATGAATCACCCGCGCCGCATTGACCAGGCGTTGGTCGACGCCTACCTCGCGCGCCGGGCGCTGGATTACCTGGTCGGTTTCACGCTGTCCCCGGTTCTGTGGCGCAAGCTTCCCGGAGCGCGCTCCGCGGGCCGCGTGCAATCGGTGGCGCTGCGGCTCGTCTGCGACCGCGAGCTGGAAATCGAGAAATTCGTCCGCAGGGAATATTGGTCGCTGATCGCGACCCTGGCGACGCCGCGCAACGAGACATTCGACGCGCGCCTCGTTGGCGCCGACGGAAAGAAACTCCAGCGTCTCGACATCGGCTCGGGAGCCGAGGCGGAAGCTTTCAAGCAAGCGCTCGAAACCGCAGCGTTCACCGTCACCGGCGTAGAGGCGAAGCCGGTCAAGCGGCACCCGCAACCGCCCTTCACCACGTCGACGCTGCAGCAGGAAGCAAGCCGCAAGCTCGGCTTTGCTCCCGCCCACACCATGCGTGTGGCACAGCGCCTTTATGAAGGCGTGGAGATCGGCGGCGAGACGATTGGCCTCATCACCTATATGCGTACCGATGGCGTGCAGATCGCCGGCGAAGCCATCAGCGCCACCCGTCGCCTGATCGAGGCGGATTACGGCGCGAAGTATGTGCCGCATGCGCCGCGGCGTTACGAAGCCAAGGCGAAGAACGCGCAGGAAGCGCACGAGGCCATCCGCCCGACCGATCTCCCCCGACGGCCGAGCGAAACCAAGCGCTTTCTGGACGCGGATCAGGCTAGGCTCTACGAGTTGATCTGGCTGCGCACGGTCGCGAGCCAGATGGAATCGGCCGAGCTCGAGCGCACGACGGCCGATATCAACGCCAAGGTCGCCGCCCGTCTGCTCGAATTGCGCGCGACCGGCACGGTGGTGAAGTTCGACGGCTTCCTCACCCTTTATCAGGAAGGGCAGGACGAAGATCCCGACGACGAAGAGTCGCGCCGGCTGCCGCCGATGAGCGCGGGCGAGCGCCTTACCAAGCGCGCGATCGCCGCCGCCCAGCATTTCACCGAGCCGCCGCCGCGCTATTCCGAGGCTTCGCTGGTCAAACGCCTGGAAGAACTCGGCATCGGCCGGCCCTCGACCTACGCTTCCATCCTGCAGGTGCTCAAGGACCGCAAATACGTGCGGCTCGACAAGCGCCGGCTTTATCCGGAAGACCGCGGCCGCATCGTCGTCGCTTTCCTCGAAAGCTTTTTCGCCAAATACGTGGAGTACGATTTCACGGCGGGCCTGGAGGAGCAGCTCGATCTCATCTCCAACAACGAAGTGGCGTGGCGTGACGTATTGCGCGACTTCTGGCGCGACTTCATCGGCGCGATCGACGAGACCAAAGACCTGAAAATCTCCAATGTGATCGACGCGCTCGATGCGCTGCTCGCACCGCACCTCTTTCCGCCGCGGGCCGACGGCGGCGATCCGCGTGTATGCCCGAACTGTGCCGGCGGCCGGCTCACACTCAAGCTCTCGAAATTCGGCGCCTTCATCGGCTGCTCGAACTATCCGGAATGCCGCTATACCCGCCAGCTCTCGGCGCCGGGCGACGGTTCCGGCGACATCGGCACCAAAAAACTCGGCGAGGATCCCAAGACCGGCCTCGAAGTGACTTTGCGCAGCGGACGCTTCGGTCCCTATGTGCAGCTTGGCGAGGCGGTCGACGGTGAAAAGCCGAAACGCGCCGGTCTGCCGAAGGAAACGGTGCCCGAGGACGTCGACCTCGAGCGCGCGCTCGCGCTCCTCTCGTTGCCGCGCGAAGTCGGTCGCCATCCCGAGGACGGCGAGCCGATCCGCGCCGGCATCGGCCGCTTCGGACCTTACGTGCAGCATGGCAAGACCTACGCCAATCTCGACGCCGGCGACGATATCTTTCACATCGGGCTGAACCGGGCGGTGACGCTGATTGCGGAAAAGATCGCCAAGGGTCCGCGCTTCCGCCGCTTCGGCTCCGATCCGGGCCGGGCGCTGGGCGCGCATCCGACCAGGGGCGGCCCGATCGTAGCGAAGAACGGCCGCTATGGACCCTACGTCAGCCACGAGGGCGTCAACGCGACGCTGCCGCGCGACAAGACGCCCGAGACGATTACACTTGAGGAAGCCGCCGCCCTGATCGACGCGCGGGCGGAACGCGGCCCTGCCCCGCACGCGCGGCCGCGCAAGGCCAAACGCCCTTCGCCGGGCACGGCGAGGCACGTTAAGGCTTCATCCAAAAGACCAGCCGCGCGAGCCGCCAAGCGGTCCGCCAACAACAAGCCTTCACGCAAGTCCACGCAAGCTGCCGAATAATCCGACCCAACAGGACTTGACGACGATCTTTGGCCAAGGACACGGCCAATGAGCGGCCTATGAAACGAACCTCCCTCCCCTCGCGCGAGGAGCTTCTTGCCTTTATTCGCGAGCGCACCGGCAAGGTGGGCATGCGCGACATCGCGCGCGCATTCGGCGCGAAGAATGCCGACCGGGCGGCGCTCAAACGCATGCTGCGCGAGCTCGCCGAGGGCGGCCACATCGAACAACACCGCAAGCGGCTGCACCGCGCCGGCACCTTGCCCCCGGTCGTGCTCGCCGACATCACCGGCCGCGACAGCGATGGCGAATTGCTGGCGCGCCCAACGGAATGGGATGAAGAAACCCACGGCGCCCCGCCGGTGATCCGCGTCGCCATTTCCCGCCGCGCGCGGCCGGGAGAAATCGCCGGCGTCGGCGACCGCGCGCTTCTGCGCGTCGAGCGAACGGCCGAGGAAACAACCGGCCGCGTCATCAAGCTGATCGACCGCGCCAAGCACCGCGTGCTTGGCATCTTTCGCGGCCTCCCGGGCGGCGGCGGCCGCCTGGTACCAATCGACAAAAAACAGCTCGGCCGTGAACTGACCATCGCGCGCGATCACGCCGGCGGTGCAGTGGATGGCGATCTCGTCGCGGTCGAGGTGTCGCGTCACGGCAGGCTCGGCCTGCCGGCCGGTTCGGTCGTCGAGCGGCTCGGTTCGCTCACGAGCGAAAAGGCGGTGAGCCTGATCGCGATCCATGCACACGGCATCCCGCACGTTTTCAGCCGTTCGCTCATCGCGGAGGCGGAGGCAGCGCGTCCGGCGACGCTCGAAGGGCGCGAAGACTGGCGCGACGTGCCGTTCGTCACCATCGATCCACCCGACGCTAAGGACCACGACGACGCGGTGCATGCCACGCGCGATCCGGACCCGCGCAATACCGGCGGACACATTGTCAGCGTCGCCATCGCCAACGTCGCACATTATGTGCGGCCGGGCTCGGCGCTCGATCGCGCCGCTGTCGAACGCGGCAATTCGGTCTATTTTCCCGACCGCGTCGTGCCGATGCTGCCGGAGCGAATATCCAACGATCTTTGCTCGCTGCGGCCGCTGGAGGATCGTCCGGCGCTCGTGGTTCGAATGGTGATAGGCGCCGACGGCCGCAAGCGCTCGCACATTTTCCATCGCGTGATGATCCGCTCCGCGGCACGCCTGCACTACGAGCAAGCGCAGCTCGCGATTTCCGGCCGCACTGACGAAATCACCGAACCGATCGTGGAAAAAATTCTCGAGCCGCTTTACGCCGCCTATCGCGCGGTGCGTCACGCCCGCGACGAACGCGGGCCCCTCGATCTCGAGCTGCCTGAGCGCAAGATTATGCTCAAGTCCGACGGCACCGTCGATCGCGTGATCATGCCGCAACGGTTGGAATCGCACCGGCTTATCGAAGAGTTCATGATCCTCGCCAATGTCGCAGCCGCGGAAACATGTGAGCGCGTGCGGGTGCCGCTCATTTATCGCGTGCACGACGAGCCGTCGCCGGAGAAGCTCAACGCGCTACGGGAATTTCTGCTGACGCTCGATATCTCGCTGCCGAAAGGCGGCGCGCTGCGGCCCGATGCGTTCAATCGCATCCTGCAACGGGTCAAGGGCCGCGACGTCGAAAGACTTGTCAACGAGGTGGTGCTGCGCAGTCAGGCGCAGGCGGAATATTCGTCGGAGAATTTCGGCCATTTCGGACTCAATCTGCGCCGCTATGCCCACTTCACTTCGCCTATCCGCCGCTACGCCGATCTCGTCGTGCATCGCGCGCTGATCCGGTCGCAAAAGCTTGGCGCTGATGGCCTTGCGGAGGCGACCGACGCGCGCGCGCTCGCCGAAATCGCCGCCAATATCTCGGCGACTGAGCGCCGCGCCATGAAGGCCGAGCGCGAGACCGCGGACCGGCTGATCGCGCATTTCCTCGCCGACCGCGTCGGCGCGACGTTCGACGGACATATTTCCGGCGTCACCCGCGCCGGCCTGTTCGTCGAGCTCGATGAGACCGGCGCCGACGGTTTGATTCCGGCGCGTTACATCGGCGATGAGTATTTTCGCTTCAACGAAGCCGGCCGCGCCTTCGCCGGCAGTTCGGCGACGTATCGGCTCGGCGATCCGGTGACGGTCGAATTGGTCGAGGCGGCGCCGGTTGCCGGTGCATTGCGTTTCCGGCTAGTGCATACCGATCATGCCGCCGGAGCGGAGCGGACTCGACACAAACCGCCACGCGAGCGCAAAATTGTGCGCCGGTCAAAGCGATCCGGGCATCGAGGCAGGAATTCATGAGTAATGACGTTGAACCGATAGTCGGCCGCGGCAATGCGGGCGACCGAGCCGACCGGCTGACCCGCACTGTACGCGATCAATCTTCGCCCAATCTGCGGCCGAGGGATTCGGCCACTCTTATTCTCATAGATCGCTCCGAGGCGGTGCCGAAGGTGCTGCTCGGGCGCCGGCACGAGCGTCACCGGTTCCTGCCCGGAAAATTCGTTTTTCCCGGCGGGCGCGTCGAAATCAAAGACAGGCTGATGCCGACCGCGGCGCCTTTGCATGAGCGCGATACCGAGCGCCTGATGCAGCGGGTGAAGCGGCCAAGCCCTGCCAAGGCGGCTGCCTTCGCACTCGCCGCCATCCGCGAGACCTATGAAGAAACCGGTTTGATGCTCGGTGTGCCGTGGTCCAACCCGATCGCCAATACGCCCGAGGTCTGGCAGCCGTTCGCCACGGCAGGCATCATTCCCAATCTCAGCGTCGTGCATTTCATCGGTCGCGCCATCACTCCGCCAAACCGGCCGCGCCGCTTTGACAGCCGCTTTTTCGCCGCCGACTTCACCTCGGTTGCGCGGCACGAGGAAGGTTTTGTCGGGGCCGATGCGGAGCTCGTCGAAGTCGTCTGGATGCCAATCACCGAGGCGCGCAAGCTCGACATTCCCGGCATCACCGCGATCGTGCTCGAAGAATTGCAGGACCGCATCGCCACCGGCATGAGCCACGACCATCCGGTCCCGCTCTACCGCATGCTCCATAGGCGGTTTTTGCGGGAGACCTTGTGATCGCAAGGCACTTTCTCGACATCCAACGCTTTCTTGACATTCAAGGTTTGGCGACTAGGTTGACGGCCAGCGAGCGCACCGATTTCGAGGACCGACCATGGCCAAAGCCACCAACATCAAAATCAAGCTGGTTTCCAGCGCCGACACCGGCTTCTATTACGTCACGCGCAAGAACTCGCGCACCATGACCGACAAGCTCGTGATGAAGAAATACGATCCCGTAGCCAAAAAGCACGTCGAGTTCCGCGAATCCAAGATCAAGTAAGCGCGACGGCTTAGAAATTGGCGTTAATGCCCGGCCCAGTGCCGGGCATTCGCATTCTAGGGATACTGCGAACTCAAGGCGCCGGGCCAGGTGGCCGGCCGGAAGCGGTGTCATGAGGAGGCCACTCCGCACCGCCCCTGTGCCGGCCGAACCCCACGGACCCAGGAGATGCGGCGGACCTGAGCACTCCGTAGGGTTATCCACGCACCGCGCCTTCCCGGGCCGTTGTCCGGCTCGCTCAAGAAGACGCCTGCCATTCATTGCTGATTACCGTTGCAAGGCTATCGCAACGGCTGGAGATATCAACCGCCGAAAATGCAATAGAAATGGCGGACGAGGCGCTTACGCGGCGTCAGGCACGACCCGGTTACGCCCGTCGCGCTTGGCGCGATAGAGCGCCTGGTCGGCGCGCTTGATCAGGCTCGCCGCCTTGTCGTCTTGCCCGCGGAGCGACGCTATCCCGATCGAGAGCGTGACCGGAATGCTGCGCTGGCCTTGACTGATGGCGAACGGCTCGGCAGCGATGCGCCGGCGCAGACGCTCCGCCACCATGGCGGCGACCGCCATGTCGGTTTCCGGCATGACGATGACGAACTCCTCGCCGCCGCAGCGGCAGGCGAGGTCAATGCCGCGGATCGACCGTTTGATGCGCAGCGCGAAGTCGCGCAGCACGTCGTCGCCGGCGTCGTGCCCGTAGGTGTCATTGATCGATTTGAAATAGTCGATGTCGAGCGCCAGCAGCGCCAGCGGCTTGCCGCGCGCGCCGGCCTGCTCGATCAGCGTCGCCAGGTGATTTTCCATGTAGCGGCGGTTGAACAGGCCGGTTAGCGCATCGGTGATCGCCATCTCGATCGAGATCTGCACGTTGTCGCGCAGCCGTTCGGTGTAACGGCGCTTGCGCACCTGGCTGCGCGCCCGCGCCAACAGCTCGTTCTTGTCGATCGGACGCATCAGATAATCGTTCACGCCGATTTCGAGTCCGCGCACCATGCGCGCGTTGTTGTCGGGCTCGGTGATGGCGAGGATAGGCACGTTGCGGCTGCGGTCGAGCGAGCGAATCTGGCTGCACAGCCGCAGCGCGTCGAAATTCTCCAAGCCCAGCGAGACGATAACCAGATCGTAATTGCCGTCGGCAGCGCGGAACAATGCCTCGTTCGGATTGGACTCGACCTCCACGCTATGCTCCGCCGCCAGCGTGGCGGCGATGCGTTCATACGACGCCGGCCGATCGTCGACGATGAGGACACGGCCGTCGCGGCCGGTATCGGCGACCGCTTCGCGCTCAGGCAATTCGATCCCGATGTCGCGCGAAGTTACGGCGCGCATGCGCAACTCGTCCGTCACCATCTTAAGGCGCGACAAAGAACGCACGCGTGCAATCAGCGCCAGTTCGGGAATGGGTTTGGTCAGAAAGTCGTCGGCGCCGGCTTCGAGCCCGCGCACCTTGTCGGAGGGCTGGTCGAGCGCGGTCACCATAACGACCGGGATGTGATGCGTGGCGGGATTGGTCTTGAGCCGCCGGCAGACTTCAATGCCGTCCATTTCGGGCATCATCACATCGAGCAGCACGAGATCGCACTCGGCGCGCTCGCAGATCGTCAACGCCTCCTCGCCGCTCGTCGCCGTGATCACGTCGAAATACTCCGCCGACAGCCGGGCTTCGAGCAGCCTGACGTTGGCGGGGATGTCGTCAACGACGAGAACGCGGGCAGTCATTCGCTTGTCCTACGGATTGCCGAGAAAATGGCGGATGGTCTCGATGAACTTCCCCACCGAGATCGGCTTGGAGAGGTAGGCCTCGCAGCCGCCCTCGCGGATACGTTCCTCGTCGCCCTTCATGGCAAAGGCGGTGACGGCGACCACGGGAATAACCCGCAGATCCTGATCGTCTTTGAGCCATTTGGTGACTTCAAGGCCGGAGACTTCGGGAAGCTGAATATCCATCAGGATCAAATCCGGCCGATGCTTGCGAGCAAGGTCGAGCGCCTCGATGCCGTTGCGCGTACCGACCGTCTGGTAGCCGTGGGCTTCCAACAAATCGTGGAAGAGCTTCATATTGAGCTCGTTGTCCTCCACGATTAGGACGGTTTTGGCCATCCCCGATCCCTCGCTTGCCCCAGTTCCGGCGCGCGGCACATGCGCCCCGAGTGGCATTCAAACTAGCCCGGATTCATTACGGAAAGGCAAATGCAACCTCATGAAAACGCCTGTACGAGCGACGCGCAAGGCGGCGGAAATGCTGGCAATTCAGGCGCTTGCATACATTGCCGAAGAACCGGAACGGCTGAACCGCTTCCTCGGCGTAACCGGCATACCGCTCGCGCAAATCCGCGCCGCCGCGGCCGAACCCGGCTTTCTCGCGGGCGTGCTGGAGCATATGCTCGGTGACGAGAGTCTCCTGATCGCGTTTGCAACCAGCGCCGGGATCGATCCGGCCGAGGTCGCGCGCGCCCGCGGCGCGCTCGGGGGCGGGTTGTAGGGAGCGGAACGTGCCGTGAGCGCTTTCTGCCGCGACTGCCTCGCCGATGCCGCCGCGCAGGCTGCGCGCTGCGGCAATTGCGGCTCGCCGCGCCTCGTGCGCCATGACGCGCTCGCAGAGCTTTCCATCGCCCATGTCGACTGCGACGCCTTCTATGCCACCATCGAAAAGCGCGACGATCCCGCATTGGCCGCCGAGCCGGTGATCGTCGGCGGTGGCCGCCGCGGCGTGGTGGCGGCGGCGTGCTATATCGCCCGCACTTTCGGGGTGCGGTCGGCCATGCCGATGTTCGAAGCGTTGCGGCTGTGCCCGCACGCCCGCGTCGTCCGGCCTGATATGGAAAAGTATGTTCGCGTCGGCCGCGACGTCCGCCAGATGGTGCTGGCCTTGACGCCGCTGGTCGAGCCGTTGTCGATCGACGAAGCGTTTCTCGATCTCTCCGGCACCGAGCGGCTGCACGGGCTTTCGCCCGCAAAGGTGCTCGCGCGCTTTGCCATCGAGGTCGAGAAGAAGCTCGCCATCACCGTTTCGATCGGACTGTCTTGCAACAAATTCCTGGCAAAAATCGCGTCCGACCTCGACAAGCCGCGGGGCTTTGCGGTGCTGGGGGCAAGCGAAGCGCCAAAATTCCTTGCGCCGAAGCCGGTGAGCTTCATCTTCGGCGTCGGCAAGGTCAGCGCCGCCCGGCTTGCCCGCGACGGCTTTCACCACATCGCCGATCTGCAGCTTATGAGCGAAGTGGAGATGATGCGCCGCTACGGCGAAGAAGGCCGCCGCCTCGCTCGCCTCGCCCGCGGCATCGATCAGCGCAAAGTCAGCGCCGATCGCGAAACCAAAAGCGTGTCGGCGGAGACGACGTTCGACCGCGACATCTCCACCTTCCAGGCGCTCGAGCGCATTCTCTGGTCGCAGACGGAGGAGGTCTCCGCCCGATTGAAAGAGAAGGCGCTCGCCGGCGCGACGGTGACGCTGAAGCTCAAAACCGCCGATTTCAGGATTCGCACCCGGGCGCATTCGTTCGGCTCGCCGACGCAACTCGCCGGAAAGATTTTTGCTGCCGCGCGCAATCTCCTCGAACGCGAAACCGACGGAACGAAATTCCGCCTTCTCGGCGTCGGCATGAGCGCGCTCACTACGGCCGATCACGCCGATCCGGCGGATTTCGTCGACGGCCGGGCGGCCGAGGCCGAACACGCGGTCGACCGCGTGCGCGCCCGCTTCGGGGAGGACGCCGTGATCAGGGGACTTGCCTTCGCGCCGCCGGAAAAGCGCTAGAGCGTCACTGGCAGGGCTTTACGTCCTTGATCTCCAGCGACGAGAGCTTCCCGGTGACCACAAAATCATTATAGTCGAGCGTCAAAGCGCGCGAAACCCCGTTCTCGTAAAGCTCGAAGCCGATCGCATAAACTGGTGTTTGTTCGGCGCTTTTTTGCGTTGCGCTCTTTTCAAAATAGCTGATCGTTGTCGGCCAGCGCGGAACACCGGCAAGCTTCGGTTCAGCCGCCGCGGCGTCCTCGTGCTTACGCTCGTCGGAGGCCAGTTTGTGACCGATCACGGTGAGGGTGTCGTAAACCTTGTCGCCGGTGTCCGACCCGTCAAAGACCGGAAAATCAAGAACGGACTTGCCGGCGCGCGCCGCACCGATCACCCGCACCATATGCTGGGTCGGGAAGACCACTGCGGCGTCGAGGTCGAGCACTTTTTGCTGGGGCTTGGCAAGATCAACCGCTGTTGCACCGATGCCATGCTCGGCATGGCCGTCGACGGAATCGACGAGATTCTTGTTGACGAAATTTTGCGACGTAAATTTGAATCGCTTGGCGTCGCCGCCTTCCCATGTGGTCGAGCGCAGGTCGCTCGTCGATACCTTGCCCTCGCCGGAGTCCAGTTCAGAGACTTGGCGAAATTGAAGCGTGTAGCCGTCGCAGGCGTTGCCGTCGAAGTCGTAAAGAATGCGCCCGTTGACGCCGACCACCTGCGCGTTGTCGCGGGTCCGGCCGAGCGTGAGGTCGTACACGGCGCGATGCGGCACCAGGACGATCGGGCCGTCCTGGGCTTTGACGGCGGATACCGGGGCGGCGAAAACCAGCGTGCAGGCAAGGACGGCGCCGCGCGATGCGAAGATGTGAGCTGTGGCCATGAATCTCTCTAATCTCTCTCGCATTGCTGGATTCCGGAATAGCCCCTGCCGGTTCCCCCGTAATCTTACGTGGTTGTGTCTTCCGAATGGCGCCAAAGATAAGGACGTGGCCCGCCGGCCGCAACTGCGGAAGGCACCGGAAGCCTCCCTTGCATGATACGCTATGATCGGCGAAGAAACCGCGAGGCTTGAACACGATTTGGAGGGCGGCAATGGCTGGCACCGTAGAGAAGAAGTTGAGCGAGCTTGGCATCGTGCTAACCGAACCGGCTGCTCCGGTTGCCAATTACGTTCCATTCGTGCGAACCGGCAATTTATTGATGGTTTCCGGGCAGGTTTGCCTCGACGCCGGTAAGCTGGTCGCCAAGGGAAAACTCGGCGCCGGCGTCTCCATCGAAGACGGTCAGAAAGCCGCACGCGCCTGTGCGGTGAATCTCCTGGCACAGGTCAAGGCGGCGCTCGGCGACCTCGACAAGGTCGCGCGCGTGGTACGACTCGGCGGCTTCGTGAATTCGGCGCCGGACTTCCTCGAAGGCCCGAAAGTCATGAACGGCGCCTCCGACCTGATGGTCGCGGCCTTCGGGGAAAAGGGCAAGCATGCGCGCTCAACGGTCGGCGTCGCGGCTTTGCCGCAGGACGCGGCGATGGAGGTCGAGGGCCTGTTCGAAGTATCCTGAAGGTGCGCGCCACACTCGATTGGCTCACCGCGCGGCCGATCGCTCATCGCGGGCTGCATGACGCCTCAAGTGGCGTCATCGAGAATACGGCGGGCGCCGTGCGCGCGGCCATTGCCGGCGGCTACAACGTTGAAGTCGATGTGCAGATCAGCGCCGACGGCGAGGCCATGGTGCATCATGATCCCGTGCTTGGCCGCCTCACCGAAGGCGACGCGCGGCTGGATCGCCTAACTGCCGCCGCGCTCCAGCGCGTCCTGTTCCGCGGCAGCGACGAGCGCATGATGACGCTTGGCGAACTCTGCGACCTCGTCAGCGGCCGCGCCACCATGCTCATCGAGATGAAGAGCCGTTTCGACGGCGACGGCCGCCTCCCCGCGCGCGTGGCGACGGTCCTTGCCGGATACAGCGGACCGGTCGCGCCGATGTCCTTCGATCCCGTACAGCTCGCGCTGCTGCGGCAAAAAGCCCCGCGCCTGCCGCGGGGCATTGTTGCGGCAAAATACCGGCCGCATCCCTATTGGGATCAGATGCCGCCTTGGTTGCGTTACAGTATGGGGTCCCTGCTCCCTGCCTTGACGGTACGGCCGCACTTCGTGGCTTATGCGATCGATAATCTGCCGGCGTTCGCACCGCTGGTCGCACGGCGTGCTTTGTGCCTGCCGGTAATCACCTGGGTGGTGCGGACAGAGGCCGAGCGGCAACGCGCCGCGCGCTGGGCCGATCAGATCATTTTCGAAGGCTTTCGGCCATGAACCATGCCGAAAATGAAAAACGGGATCGCATTAAGCCTGCGGCAGAAGAATTGCGCGTTATCGCGGTGAACGCTATCGGCAAGGTCGGCGCCGAAGCGTGGGACGCCTGTGCCAACCCGCAGGCCGATCAGCGGTGCGAAGCGCCCGCACTAACAGCTCAATCGATAGATCAGGAAGAGGCTTTTAACCCGTTCCTATCACACAATTTTCTCTCGGCGCTTGAAGCCTCGAAATCGGTTGGCGGCCGTTCCGGCTGGCACGTCCAGCATGTGCTCGTGCAAACGGCTGACGGCACCCTCGTCGCCGCCGCGCCTTGCTATCTGAAGAGCCATTCGCAGGGCGAATACGTGTTCGACCATGGCTGGGCCGAGGCGTACGCGCGGGCCGGCGGCAGCTATTATCCGAAGCTGCAAGTCGCCGTGCCGTTTACGCCGGCGACCGGGCGCCGGCTGCTGGTGCGACCGGGTCCGCAGGCGAACGAAATCCGCAAAACCCTTGCCGGCGGCCTGACCGAGCTTTGCCGCATCGATGCCGCGTCGGGCGTTCACGTCACCTTTGCGACCGAGCCGGAATTCCGTTTTCTCGGCGAGCTCGGATTCCTGCAGCGCACGGATCAGCAGTTTCACTGGCAAAATCCCGGCTACGCCACTTTCGACGATTTCCTCACCGCGCTGGCGGCGCGCAAGCGCAAGACCATCCGGCGCGAACGCACTGACGCGTTGGCCAACGGCGTCACCGTGCATTGGCTCACCGGGAGCGACCTCACCGAGGATGTATGGGATACCTTCTTCGCGTTCTACATGGAGACCGGTTCGCGCAAATGGGGCCGGCCCTACCTCACCCGGCCGTTCTTTTCGCTCGTCGGCGAGACGATGCGCGATCGCATCCTGTTGGTGATGGCCAAACGTTCCGGGCGCTGGATCGCCGGCGCCATCAATTTCATCGGCTCGCACACTTTATTCGGCCGCCATTGGGGCGCGGTGGAGCATCACCCGTTCCTGCATTTCGAGCTGTGCTACTACCAGGCGATCGATTACGCGATCGCGCACAAGCTTCCGCGCGTCGAAGCCGGCGCGCAGGGCGAACACAAGATCGCGCGCGGCTATATGCCGACCACCACCTACTCGGCCCATTACATCGCCGATCCGGCGTTGCGGCGAGGGATCGCCGATTATCTCAAGCGCGAGCGCGCCTATGTCGCGGCCGTCGGCGCCGAGCTTGCCGCCACCAGTCCCTACCGCCAGGATGTCGCGATCGAGACGGATTGATTAGGATCGTCGCGACTTTCGATTGCGCATGATCTTTTTCCGAAAACGGTATCCACTTTTCGCGATCATGCGCGGAAGCAGAGGGCACGATGACGACCTACGATTCAAATAACGTGTTTGCGAAAATACTGCGCGGCGAATTGCCGGCCCATAAGGTCTATGAGAACGACAAGGCCTTCGCCTTCCTTGACATCATGCCGCGGGCGCCGGGCCACACGTTGGTGATCCCTAAGGCGCCGGCACGCACCATTCTCGATATCGATCCCGACGATCTCGCTCACCTCATCAAGACGACGCAAACAATTGCGCGGGCGGCGACGAGGGTCTTCGCCGCCGACGGTCTCACCATTCAACAATTCAACGAATCGGCCGGCGGCCAGGTAGTGTTCCACCTGCACATCCACGTCATCCCGCGAAAGATCGGCATATCGCTCAAACCGCCGGCGAGCTTCAAGGAAGATCCGGCGGTGCTCTCGGACAACGCGCTAAAGCTCGCCGCCGCGCTTAAGGGGGCGTGAAATTCTCCACTCATTCCCGCGAAAGCCGGAATCCAGTATCGGATGCGGGAATGTCGAACTGGGTCCCCGCTTACGCGGGGGACGAGCGTCCAAGCTTATTCAGCGGCCGCGTGCGACGCGCTCGATCTCGGCCCGCACCAGGCGCTCGACCATGCCGGGAAGATTGTCGTCGAGCCAGGACTTCAGCATCGGCCGCAGCATCTCGCGCACCAAATCCTCGAGCGTGCGCGCGTTCTGTACCAGTACAGTCTGCGCGAGCGTGTTGAATGCGGAGTCGACTGCGGCACTCGTCGCACTCGAGAGGAGTCCGCGCTCGCCATCGCCGGCCCCATGCGCGATGCGGGCCGGCTCCTCCATGGTTCTTTGCATGGCCGGCTTATGCTCAGCTTCATCGAAGCTCACGTCGGAATAACCTTCGATCTTGCGAAATTGCGGCGCCGGATTGGGCGTCGGGCTCGACGCAGGAGCCGGCTGACTGAACGCGGGCGTCGTCATCGATTCGGTAAGATCGAGAATGTCGGAGGCGTTATCCTCCTCAAGGCTTCCACCGTCCATCTCGGTGGTATCGGCCGCGGCACCGGAATCGACTTCAGACGCCTTCGGCTCGGATTGACCGTTATACGGCGAAACGGGAGGAGTTTGCGGCGGCGACGCCGGCTGGGCTACTGGCTTTGCCGGCTCGGCCGCCTGTTGCGCCGATTTGCTGGCATCGTCATCGGCAATGATGCGGCGAATAGAGGCAAGAATTTCCTCCATCGACGGTTCTTGCGACTTCGCCGGCTGCGTCATCCGCGCATCCTCGCCTTAATCCGTGCGTATCCCCCGCCACGGCCCCCGCAGGCATGACTGCTAGCGGGTTTGCCGATTGCGAATCATGGACGCAATTATGCACCGCCACGGTTGAGTATGTCATAGCAAAAGTCGATGGCAACGACATCTGTGGCTGGCGCTCGTCGAACGGTTACCGCGGAGTGGCCGGCGCGTTGGCCTAACGGCCGTCGGGATTGCGGACGCCGACCCACGCGTCGCGGATCTGCTGATAATGCACCATCGGATCGTAGATCAGGACGTTGAGGCCGAGGTGCGGCATCGAGAGCCCACCAACCGCCGCAAGCAAGGTGTAGGACGCGACCACGCGATCATGCTGGGCCGTAACCAGCGCGACGCGGGCGTTCACGAGTTCCTGCTGCGCGTTGAGCACGTCGAGTGTTGTGCGCTGACCGACGCGCGCCTCCTCGCGCACGCCGTTGAGCGCAATCTCGGCGGCGTTGACTTGGGCCGTCGTCGCTTCGATTTGTGCCTTGGCGGCGTCGAGCTGGCCCCAGCTCGCCGCTACGGTAGCGCGAACCTGATCGCGGTTGATGTCGAGATTGAGCCGCTGCTGGCCGAGCGTTTCCTTGGACTGCCGGATGGCGGAAAATTCCGCGCCGCCCTGATAAATCGGTACCGTCAATTGACCCACAACGGACGCTGCGGTCTGCCGCAGGACCTCAAAGGCGGGGTTGGTTCCTTGGAACGCGGTCGCCGTGACCGTCAAATTGGGGTAGAGCGCGCCTTCGCTGATCTTGACCGCGAGCTGCGCGATATCGACGCCATACGCTGCCGCCAGGACCGAGGGGCTCTGCGCCTGCCCTTGCGCGATCGCCTTCGCCAGTACGCTCGGCGACAGCCGGTCGACTGGCGTGCCGGGCGCGAGCCGGCCCGGATCGACACCAATCACCCGCCGATAATTGGCCTGCGAGGTGACCACGTTCGCCTGGGCACCTAAGAGCGAGGATCGTCCGGCGGCCAGCCGCGATTCCGCCTGAGCGACGTCGGTGCGTGTTACCTCGCCGACATTGAAGCGGTCGCGGGTCTGTTTGAGCTGCTCGGTGAGCACCTCGACGTTGCGGCGGTTCAGATCGAGGACCGCCTGATCGCGCAACAAATTCATGTAGGCCGTTGCGGCGTCGAGCAGCACCTGCTGCTCGGTGACGCGCAATGTCTCGCGCGCACCTTCGACCTGGCTTTCCGCCTGGCGCGTGCGGTTGGCCGTCTGGAAGCCGTTGTACAGCGTGTAGGTGCCGGTCGCGCCGATGCCGCGAGACACGAATTGCTGCGCGAACTGGTTGGTCGTCAGCACCCCGCCTAACGGAAACTGCGAGGTCGCATTTTGGTAGTTGTAGCCACCATTGCCGGTGACGCTCAGCTTTGGCCGATAGCCGGATAGCGCCTGCGGCACGTTCTCATCCGTCGCGCGTAACGACGCGCGCTGCGCGTTGAGCGACGGATTATTCTGGTACGCCTGCACTAAGGCCCATTCGAGCGTGTCTGCAGCCGCTCCCGAACAGCCAATGCCAAGACCGGCACCGGCTAGGGAGAGACTTAGGACGGCCCAAATATACGCCCGCACCCCTCTGCCACCCATGAGACGACGCCGCCCTGCCCTCCCCGCATCCCCCGCGGGACTGCCGCCCGGACAACAACTTCACATTCCGGCCAACCGAGTCAGCCGACGAAACCAAGTGCGACATTATGCGGCTAATCAGCGGGGTGAAACCCCCGGGACTGCGATTATTCGAAAATTCCGGGCATTGGCACATATGCGCCACAGGTCGGGCCGGAGCCGAAGCTACCCTTAGGGCGGGCTAAAATCCCGAAATCCGCTAGAAAACAAATGCGGGCGGCGCGAAGAAGCCGGGCAACAGCTTGGCGGCGCCATCGAAGATGGGCCGGCCGACCAGGCGATCTTCAATGATATGATAAATCATGCCCTTGGTTGCCGGCGGGCGTCCGGAAATGCCGACGAGCCGGCCGTCGGGCTTCAGCTGACGGCCCAGCGCCTCGGGCACGATTTCGGTTGCACCATTGAGGAGGATCACGTCGTAGGGCGCGCCGGCCGGCCAACCGGCCGTCAAAGACCCGACTACGACCTCGACCCCGGCGGCACCGACTGTAGCAAGCGCCTCTTTGGCTTGACGCGCCAGTTCGGCATCCTCCTCCAACCCAATCACCGAGCCCGCGAGGCGCGCCATGACGGCCGAGGAATAGCCGGTGCCGCACCCCACATCGAGCACGCGATCTCCGCGGCCCACGCGAGCGGCCTGAATGAGCTTGGCCAGCACCATCGGCTTGAGCAGCGCGCGGCCTTTGGCGATGGGAATATCGTTATCGACATAAGCAAGCGGCGCGAGTGACGGCGGCAGGAATCGTTCGCGGGGCAAAGTCAGCATCGCGTCCAGCAAGTCGGCATCGGTGACGTCGGCGGTACGGACCTGACCTTCCACCATGAGCCGGCGCGCGTTGGCGGTGTCAAACATGCGTCGGGTTCCCATATTCGCGAAGGAGCGTTGTGCTGCAGGGTCCGGCAAAACGCAAGCGGGCGCGCCGCTAAGCATGCAGGGCGGTCGCGCGGCCGCACCGTTGTCGGACCCGTGGCCTTCCTTTATAGACCCACATCTTAGGCGCCGGCCGTCAGACGGACCGGTGACGCTTACGGCCACGTGGCGGAGTGGTTACGCAGCGGTCTGCAAAACCGTTTACCCCGGTTCAATTCCGGGCGTGGCCTCCACTCTCATTGCGGCTTTCAATGCTGGCGCGGCTTTGTTATAGGCAAGCCGCGTTTGCGTGCGAGCGGCCGCATTGTTCCCCGGTAGCTCAGCGGTAGAGCAACCGGCTGTTAACCGGTTGGTCGCTGGTTCGAATCCGGCCCGGGGAGCCACATCCAATCAAGCTCTTAGCAACACCTCTGGTTGTCGCGCGCGCATTCCGCCGACCCCTAGCGAGTTCCAGACCGGCGCTACTTCTTACGCTTCGGCCGCGAAGCGTGTCTGCGTCGCGCGATGAACGTCTTTCAGGCTGGGTGTCGCCTGTTCCCCGCTCATTTTCCGCGCTATCGTCATTTTTCTGGACTCAATTCGCCTGATACTACCCGTTTGAATCTACGCTGGGACCGGTTGATTCTCTGGGAGATGTCCGTGTCGGACAAGGTTTCCTACTTCTCGCGTTTCTTCGTGAAGTTCGTCGAGATCATCGCCGCTGGTCTTGCCACCGCGGTCGGCGGCTATCTCATCGCCTATCTCGGCGGGCACTTGTCCGCTCCGTTGCCGGCGCCGGCCGCCGTTCAGGTTGCTCCGAGCGCAAGCGGCCTGTCCAAGAGCGTACCCGCCCAGTCGGCCCCGCCGGTTTCGGCCGACACCAACGAGCAGCGCCTCGCACCTCAGCAGGATGCCAATGCTCCCGCCGCGCAGCCCGCACGGAAGACCGTGAACGCCGCCAAGCCGGTGGTTCCGCGCAAGCACATGAAGACTGACACGGGTGCAGCCGAGAGCAAGCCAAACGACGAAGAATCAGTCGAAGCCCGGGTCCGGGCCGCGCTTGCTAATGTCGACGCCAATCGGCCGGCGCCGCCCGACGTGCCGCTACATCCGGCCGATGTTCAGCCGGCGCCCGCCGCCGTCGGGCCGCCTCCACTGCCGGTCGATAGTCCGTCCAGCACTGGCACCGTCGCGGTGTCGCCGCGTGCCGCCGACCTGCAGCCGCAACCGGCGCCGCAAGCTCCGGTCCAGCCCGCTCCGCTCACTGCAGTCGAGATAAAATCGCGGCCAGTTACCGACGTTAACGCCTTGCCCGCGCCTCAGCCGGCGCCTCCGGCCCCGGAGGACAAGGGCTTTTTTGCCACGCTCAAACGGATCCCGGACATGCTGCGTCCGGACCCGCCCGGCGAAGCCCCGCGTCCGCCCATGCCAGTCGGCCAGTAGGAGGCGATGTAGGCTGCCGCGGTACCGGCGCGCCGCCATCTTCATTTGGCGCCTCGCAGCCGCCGGCCGATAATGCCTCATGGGCATCCGAACCGAGGACGTCGACGCCACGCCGGCCGCAAATGGTTGGGTCGGGCGCTCCATCCTGCAATTCGAAGACGCGGCGCTTCTCACCGGGCGCGGGCGCTATCTCGACGATCTCGGCGTACGTCCCGGGACGCTGCACGCCGCGATCCTGCGCTCGCCGCATGCGCACGCCGAAATCGAGGCGATCGACTGCACGGCCGCGCGCGCGGCGGACGGCGTCGTCGCGGTGGTCACCGGCGCCGACGTCAGGGCATTGACCTCGAGCCTCGTGGTTGGAGTCAAGGCCGCGATCGAGTGTTGGCCCATCGCCGTCGATCGAGTTCGTTATGTCGGCGAGCCGGTCGCCATTGTCGTGGCGGCCGACCGCTATCGCGCCGAAGATGCCCTCGATCTCATCGAGGTCCGCTATCGCCGATTGCCGGCGGTCGTGGATCCGCTCGCCGCCGCGGCTGCGGACGCTCCGATCCTCCATCCTGGACTAAAGTGCAACGTTATCGGTGAGCGGAGCTTTCGTTACGGCGATCCCGAGAGCGCGTTCGCCGCCGCGCCACACCGCATCCGCGTCGACGTCCATTATCCGCGCAATTCGTGCACGCCGATCGAGACCTACGGAATCGTCGCCGAATACGATCCCGGCGAAGACGCTTACGACGTGCTTGCAAACTTCCAGGGGCCTTTCAGCCTCCATCCGGTCATGGCCCGGGCGTTGAAGGTCCCCGGCAATCGTTTCCGGCTCCGGACACCGCCGGATTCCGGCGGCAGCTTTGGGGTCAAGCAAGCGATATTTCCCTACATCGTGCTCATGGCGGTCGCCGCGCGGATCGCCGGGCGGCCGGTAAAGTGGATCGAAGATCGCCTGGAGCATCTTTCCGCTTCGGTCTCGGCGACGAACCGCGTCACGACGCTGGAGGCCGCAGTCGATCGCGATGGCCGCATCACCGCGCTTGCCTTCGATCAGCTCGAAGATTGCGGCGCGCATCTGCGCGCGCCGGAGCCCGCCACGCTCTATCGCATGCACGGCAATCTGACTGGCGCGTACAACGTCCGCCACGTCAAGGTGCGCAACCGAGTGGTTCTCACCAACAAGACGCCGACGGGACTCAACCGCGGCTTCGGCGGGCCGCAAGCCTATTACCCGCTTGAGCGGCTGATGCAGCGCATTGCGATCGAGCTGAAGCTTGATCCGCTGCACGTCATTCGCCGCAACCTCGTGCCCGCAAAAGCGATGCCTTATCGGACCGCGACCGGCGCATCGCTGGATTCGGGAGATTTCGGCGCGACGCTTGAGGCGGCAGTCCGCGAGGGCGGGTTCGACGAACTACAGGCGCGTCGCGATGCGGCACGCGCAGAAGGCAAGCTTTACGGCATCGGATTCGCGGCCGTCGTCGAACCGAGCGTCTCCAACATGGGCTACATCACGACGGCGCTGACGCCAGAAGAGCGGCGCCGCGCCGGACCGAAGAATGGCGCTCAGTCCACCGCCACCGTCAGTCTCGATCCGCTCGGCGCGGTTTCGGTCCAGGTGGCCTCGACGCCGCAAGGCCAAGGCCATCGGACCGTTCTGGCGCAGGTGATCGCCGATGCGCTCGGACTAAGGCCGCAGGATGTGCGGGTAGTCGCCGAGGTGGACACCGCCAAGGATGGCTGGTCCATCGCGTCGGGCAATTACTCCAGCCGATTTGCACCGGCAGTCGCCGGCGCGGCGCGGATCGCCGCGTTGAATCTGCGTGATCGCCTCGCGCGCATTGCGGCGGCGCAGCTCAACGTCGCGCCGGCGCAGATTGTATTTGCTGGCGGCCGCGTCGCCGCGCGTTCGAACCCGGACAATTCCGTTCCCTTTTCACGCCTCGCCGCCACCGGACATTGGGCGCCGGGCACGATTCCCTCGGAGCTCGGCCAGACGATCCGCGAGACCGTGTTTTGGACGCCTCCGGAGCTCACGGCGCCGACTGAAGCCGATGAGGTCAATAGTTCACTGTGCCACGGTTTCATTTTCGATTTCTGCGGCGTGGAGATCGATCAAACGTCCGGCGCCGTGCGCATCGACCGTTACGTCACCATGCACGACTGCGGACGCATCCTGCATCCGGCAATGGTGGCGGGGCAGATCAGCGGTGGATATGCGCAAGCGCTCGGCGCGGCGCTTTATGAGGAATATGCTTACGCGCCCGACGGCAGCTTTCTCTCCGGAACGTTTGCCGATTATCTGGTTCCGACGACGATGGAGGTGCCGGAGCCGATCATTTTGCATCGCGAGTCGCCGTCGCCGCTCACGCCGCTGGGCGCCAAAGGCGTCGGCGAAGGCAATTGCATGTCGACGCCGGTCTGCATCGCCAATGCGATAGCCGATGCCCTCGGTCTCGACGCGCTTGATCTGCCGGCAACGCCCGCCAAGCTTGCCGCCCATATTCATGGTCCTGAACCGGAGCGCGCCGGACGGCCGGTACCCGCTCCGCGTGCAGCCAAAGGCGAGCGGCGCCTGTTCGGCGAAGGCCAGGCACGCGTGGACGCCGCGCCCGATCGCGTCTGGCGCATGTTGCTCGATCCCGCCACGCTCGCTGCCGTCGTGCCGGGTGCGCACGGAATCGAGAAAATTTCCGATACGCACTTCCGCGCGCAGGTGACGCTCGGCGTCGGTCCCGTGAAAGGAAGCTATCGCGCCGACATCGAGCTTTCGGATCTCGATCCGCCGCACGCCGTCACGTTGACGGGATTGGCCGAAGGCGCGTTGGGCCTCGCGCGCGGCAGTGGGCGGGTGACGCTCGAACCGGATGGAGCAAATGGAACGTTCGTGAGCTACCGCTACGAAGCTGCCATCGGCGGCAAGGTTGCGGCCGTCGGCGGCCGATTGTTGGACGGCGCGGCAAAGCTCGTCATCGCGCAATTTTTCTCGGCGCTGGCGGCGTACGCGGGTGGCGGCAGGCAACGCGGCGGCATCATTGCGCGACTGCTGCGGCTGTTGAGGAGAAACGCGTGAAACCGGCGGCGTTCGATTATGTTCGCGCCGAGAGCATCGAGGAAGCTCTCGATGTGCTTTCGCAGGATGGTGCCGACGCGCGCATTCTCGCCGGCGGACAAACGCTCGTTCCTATGCTGAGCATGCGCTTGGCGCGACCGCGTGTCGTGATTGACATCATGCGTTTGCCGGAACTCAATCGCATCGAGACCACGGGGAGAATGATCCGGGTCGGCGCCGCGGTTCGCCAGCGCGAGCTGGAATGCCAAAGCGATCTCGCCGCCAGCCAGCCGCTCCTTGCAGCGGCGCTGCCCTGGGTCGGCCATGCCCAAACGCGGAGCCGAGGGACCGTTTGCGGCTCCGTTGCGCATGCCGATCCGAGCGCCGAGCTGCCGCTCGTGCTAATCGCGCTCGGCGGTGAAATCGAATTGCGCTCGTGCCGGAAGTCGCGCCGCGTCCCCGCCGCTGCGTTTTTTACCGGCATGATGTCGACCGATTGCAAGGACGACGAGTTGATCGAAACCGTAAGCTTTCCCAAGGCCCGTACAGGCACCGGATATGCTTTCCACGAGATCGGCAGGCGTCACGGCGATTTTGCCATCGTCGCCTGCGCGGCAATGGTCGATGCAAAGACAGCGCGGCTCGCAATCGGCGGAGTCGCCGATCGCCCGATGGCACGAGCGCTGCCGCCGCCGGGCGATCCCGCTCTCGACGATGCGCTTGATGCTTTCGCCTGGGATCTCGACGCCCGCGACGACCTGCATGCTACGGCCGCCTACCGGCGCCAGCTCGTTCGCCGGCTTGGCAGACAAACGCTCGAAGAGGCCGCCCGATGCCGCGGTTGAGTGCCGCCTCGCCGCACCGCGTGAGCTTCACGCTCAACGGCCGCGCGGTTGCGGGACAAGCGGAGCCGCGAATGCTGCTGAGCGATTTCATTCGGCACGTGCTCGGCGCGACGGGCACACATGTCGGCTGCGAGCACGGGGTGTGCGGCGCCTGCACGGTGCAGATCGACGGCGTTCCGGCGCGTTCCTGTCTCGCTTTTGCGGTCCAGGCGGAAGGCGCAGAGATCCGCACCGTCGAAGGGCTGGCTCCGGCAGCCGATCGCCTTTCCCCGTTGCAAAATGCATTCCGCGAGAACTACGGGCTGCAATGCGGCTTCTGCACGCCGGGCATCCTGATGTCACTCGATGCCTTGCTGCGCGATCGGCCCGGCGCAACCGAACCGGAGATACGCGAGTTTCTGTCCGGCCATCTGTGCCGTTGCACCGGCTACCGATCGATCGTGAAGGCCGCGCTGCAAGCGGTTCGTCAGCGGCGCGAGGAAGCCGATCATGCTTGACCTCGGGACAAGTTTCCTGGCGAGCGTCGCACGCGACCCGAAAGCGATCGCCATCGTCGACGGCGACGTACGGCTCACTTATCAGGCGTGGTACGCAAAAATTTCAGCGCTGGTTACCGCTTTCGACGACATCGGACTTAACGCCGGCGACCACCTGATCACCGTGCTGCAAAATCGCTGGGAGGCCGCCACTATCCATTGGGCCTGTCAGTTCGCAGGCATCATCGTCACGCCGTTGAACTGGCGCGCAAAAGAAGACGAGATCGACTTTGGCATCGAGAATGCCGAGGCGCGGGCGATCGTTTATCAGGACGTGTCCGCCAATGCCGTGGCTGCCGCGAAAGAGGCGACGGGCCTGCGGCGCATCGCCGTAGCGGTTGCCGGCGCGACCGACCTGCCCTTTGCGCGCCTTACTGAGACAAAAGCCGCCGACGCTGTGCCGCGCGCAAACGCCGATGCATGGTCGCTGATGCTCTACACATCCGGCACGACGTCGCGCCCGAAAGGCGTGCCGCGCCGGCATCGCGCCGAGCGCGCCGCCGCCGTCGCTCATGTGGCACAGAACCTCTACGGGCGCGGCGAACGCACGCTGGGCGTGATGCCGCTCTATCACACGATGGGAGTTCGTTCGCTGCTGGCGATGTCGCTGGTCGGCGGCACGTTCGTGTGTCTGCCGCAATTCGACGCCGAGCGGGCGCTGCAACTCATCGCCGCCGAGCGGATCACGAATCTCTACCTGGTGCCGACGCTCTACCACGATCTCGTCAATCACCCGCTCTTCGCCGGCGCGGATGTCAGCTCGGTGCGCAAGCTCGGGTTTGCCGGCGCGCCGATGACCGACGCGCTGTTGAAAACGCTGCAGGCGGCGTTTGGGCCGCAGCTTTTCGTCAATCACTATGGCAGTTCCGAAATATACACTTTCACCATCGACCCGAACGCGCCCGCCAAGCCCGGCTCCGCCGGCCGCGCCGGCATCAATCAGTTGATCCGCGTGGTTCGTCTCGGCGCACGTTCGGCCGACGAAATCGCGGCCGTAGGCCAAGAAGGCGAAATCGTCGCGCTTATCGCCGGCGATGAATCGTTCGACGGCTACTGGCGCCGCCCGGATGCCGATGCCGCCGCCATTCGCGGCGGCTGGTATTTTACCGGCGACACCGGCCTGATGGACGCTGACGGCGATCTCTTCGTCACCGGCCGGGTCGACGATATGATCATCACCGGCGGCGAGAATGTCTCCCCGGTGGAGATCGAAAGCTGCTTGTCGCTGCACCCCGCTGTATCCGAAGTCGCCGTGGCTGGCTTGCCGGACGAGCGCTGGGGCAAAGTCGTTTGCGCCTTCGTCAAGCGGCGCGCGCCGGTGGAGGCCGGCGAGCTCGACGCCTTCTGCCGCAGCTCCGGCCTGGCCAATTTCAAGCGCCCGCGCCGCTTTGTTTTCGTAGCGGAGATTCCCAAGTCTCCGGTCGGCAAGCTTTTGCGCCGCAAGCTTGTGGCCGGTGAATACCGGGCCGAGCGCGACGCCGCCACAGCCAACCAATAAGGAAGCATCAAGGAATTTTGCCATGAGCACTCCCATGACGTTTGCCGACGCGCGCCTCGCAAAGCTCGACGGCTTTCGCGTCGATATCGATCCCGAACGCGAGCGCGCCGACGTGATTCTCGACCGGCCGCCTTTCAACGTCATCGAGATGCCGCAACGCGACCAGTTGCGCCTGGTGTTCGAAGCCCTTGACGAAGATGCGCGGGTGCGGGTGATCGTGTTGCGCGCGATTGGCGAGCATTTTTCCAGCGGCGGCAACATCAAAGGATTTTTGGAGGCCTCTCCCGAGCACGTCTCCAAGCTCGCCTGGAACATCGCCGCGCCGGCGCGCTGCGCCAAGCCGGTGATCGCCGCGAACCGCGGCTATTGCTTCGGCGTCGGCTTCGAGATTTCGCTGGCCTGCGATTTTCGCATCGCGTCAGAAACCTGCTTCTACGC
This sequence comes from uncultured Alphaproteobacteria bacterium, assembly GCA_963733575.1. GTDB lineage: Bacteria > Pseudomonadota > Alphaproteobacteria > Rhizobiales > Xanthobacteraceae > BOG-931. The sequence continues at coordinate 1,056,903 of CAVTDJ010000002.1, forward strand.
GCTGCCCGAGCAACGGCTCGGCCAGATTCCAGGATCGGGCGGCTCCGCCCGCTTGCAGAAGATTATCGGCATCACCCGGACCAAGGATATCGTGATGCGCTCGAAGCGCATCCCCGCGAAGCAAGCGCTCGACTGGGGCATTGCGACCGAATGCGTCGGCGACGGTCAGCTCGAAGCGGCCACAGACGCGCTGGTGGACGAACTGCGCGCCTTCTCGCCGATCGCGCAGCGCACGGCCAAGAAACTTCTCAACGACACGGAAGACGCAACGCTCACCGTCGCCATCGAGCTCGAAGGGCATTGCTACAGCCGCCTGCGCCAATCGGACGATTTCCGCGAAGGCGTCGAAGCGTTCCACGCGAAGCGGAAAGCGAAGTTCCGCGGGAGCTAGAGGCCGCGGGTCAGGAAGGCATGGGATTCCGCCATAAGCCGCTTCGAGCGCTCCATATCGACGCCGACAAGCTTGCCATCGCGCTTCCTTATCTGGCCGTCGATCAAGACCCAGCTCACATTGCTCGCGTTGCAAACAGTTACCGCGGACGAAACTGCGTCGTTCACCGGCATCACGTTGAGGTCGTCAAGATTGATCATGATGATGTCGGCCTGCTTTCCGGGCGTCAACGAGCCGGTTTTGCGATCCAGACCGAGCGTCCGCGCGCCCTGGATGGTTGCGAGCTCGAGCACATCGCGCACCGGCACAAGGATCGGCTTTCCGCCTTCCTTGATCACCCGCTGCGTCTCAAGGACCCGATCCGTCATGAGCAGCGCGCGCATCTGGGTGAACAGGTCCGTTGGCATGCGCGTCTCGTTATCAATGCTTATCGCGGGGCGGATACCGTGGCGCAGCCAGCGCTGCAGGCTGGGAAAGCCGTGACCGGACATCAGCTCCGTTGCCGATGACGTCGACACGGAGCCGCCGCTATCGCCGATCATCTGAAGTTCGTCGTCCGTGCAGCGCAACGTGTGCACATGGGTGATATCGGGACCGAGCAGCTTTGCCTGATTAAGCGCCGTTATCGCTCCGGGTTTAGCGCCCGGCACGCCCATGTGGATGGTGATCGGCACACCGAGATCGCGCGCCAATTTCAGGTCGTCGACGGAAGCGTCCCACGAAGAATATTCAGGTCCCCGCAGCGCTAATGCCATCGTCAGCAGTTGATCGTCCGAGCTGAAATATTGCTGGCGGACACGCCGCGCATCCGCCGGATGGCGCAGCTCGCTTTTCGGGCTCCACCAGTCGGCGAAGGGAGCGACCGGATCGCCATGGGCGAAAACGCCGCGGATGCCGGAATCCGCAAGTCCTTTAACCGCCGCATCGGCATGCTCAGGCGTCAGCATGATGTGCGACCAATCCAGCATTGTCGTAATGCCTGAATTGATCGCACCGAGCGAGCCGAATAGATTTCCGATATAGACGTCATCCGGACGATAGCGCGGCGCCACCGTCTGCAGAATGATCTTCAGATAGACGAAGAAATCTCCCTCGGGAATCATCGACCGGAGCTGCGTTTCCCAGGTGTGCCGATGCGTGTCGATGAGCCCGGGAAGGACGAGCTTGTTCCTAGCGTCGATCACTTCCGCGTCGCTGCTCGGCAAATCGACTCCGACGCTCTCGATTTTACTGCCGTTTATCAGCACGTCGCCGGATGCAAGCTCGCCGACGGACCTGTCGCACGACACGACGTAGCCGCCTTTGAGCAGCAATTTTCGCCCGGCGGTGCTGGGCTGCGCTTGCGCGGTTGAGATCGACTCCATGAATGGGAGCGCGGAAGTCGCAGCGGCGACGCCCTGCAAGAATGACCGTCGCCGCATGTTTGTCATTTCCATAGTCTCCTCCCTCACGTCACCGATGAAGCCGGTTAATCGGCGCAGCCGGCCCACGCGTTTCACGACTGCTCAATGCGATGCAGCCTATCGTATCCGGCGAGATATCAGCCAGACCGCTGATGCGCTGCTGTTATGAGCCAAACGCGCTGTGCACGGCTTCTCGCCGATTACGCTGCGCAACAGCCTGGATGCCGGCATCAAATCTCGACCCGAAAACCGACCTCGATCACCACATCGTGGGGGATTTTGAAATAATCCGGCGCCCGGCTGGAAATGCGGCTGAGAAAAGAAAAGATCGCGAAAGAAACCGGCCCCATCGCCGAACCCTTCTCGCGGCGAACAACGGTTTCGTGCGCGAGGTAGTAATGCTTGCGGTCGAGATCGGAATCGAAACCGAGAATTTGGATGTTTTGCAAGGTCCGCGGGATATCAGGCGTTTGCATGAAGCCGAGCCGCACTTGCACGCGGTAGAAGCCGTGGCCGATGTTCTCGACCTTGTGACGTTCGCCGAACGGCACGCGCGGGCGGCGATCGGGCACGAAGCTCAACAGCGCGACCCGCTCGTGAAAGACGCGATTGTGCTGGAGATGGCGGATCAGCATCGGCGAGGCGCCGTGCTCGACCTTGGTCAGCCAGACGCCGAGACCCGGCGCACGGCCGATGACGAGATCGTCGACATAAGTCAAAAAACGATCGAGCGGCAGAATCGACATGTCGTAGAGGCGCCGCCTCACCTCCAAAGAACCCTTACGCCAGCACAGCATCAGCGTCGCGATGGCGCCGCCGACCAACAGCGGAAACCAGCCGCCTTGGACGATCTTGAGCGAGTTCGACGCCAGGAAGATCGCCTCGATGCCGGCGAAGAGCGCCATAATGGCGCCGGCGACGATCGGCGGCCAGTTCCATTGTCCGACCGCAACGCGATAGAGCAGCATCGTGGTGACCAGCATGGTCCCGGACACCGCGATGCCGTAAGCGGAGGCGAGTGCGTCGGAGGTCCGAAACATGATCACGACCAGCAGGGTCCCGGCCATCAACAGCCAATTGGCGGTCGGAAGATAAACCTGGCCGGCTTCATCGCTCGACGTCGGAATGACTTTGCAGCGCGGGCTTAAGCCCATCTGGATGGCTTGCCGCGTCATCGAGAACACGCCGGAAATGAGCGCTTGCGAGGCGATGATCGTCGCCATCGCCGCCAGCACCACGAGCGCGATGAGCGCCCACTTAGGGGCCAGGCTGTAAAACGGATTCTCGATCGCCTTTGGATCGGCGAGAACACGCGCGCCTTGCCCGAAGTAACTTAGCACCAGCGCCGGCAGGACCAATCCGAACCACGCCACCCGGATCGCAGGTCGGCCAACGTGGCCCATATCGGCATAGAGCGCCTCACCGCCCGTCAAAGCCAGGAATACACCGCCCAGAACGAGAAAGAGCGTAATTGGGCTCGCCACGGCGAAGCGTATCGCTTCGATCGGATCGAACGCCGCGAGTATCGCCGGCGCCGCCCAGATATTGACGATGCCGAGGATGCCGATGACGACAAACCATACGACCATGACCGGCCCGAACAATCGGCCCACGCTTCCCGTCCCGCGATATTGAAGAGCAAAAAGTCCGACCAGAATGACGAGCGTCGCCGGCACGATGAAGTTCGCGGCGCTCGGACTGAACTTCAGGCCCTCGATAGCCGACAGAACAGAAATCGCCGGCGTGATGACGCCGTCGCCGTAAAGGAGCGCAGCGCCGATGACGCCGAGCAGGACCACGATCGACAATTTGGCTCGCTGCGCCGTTCCGTCGTGGTGCTCCACCAAAGACAACAAAGCCAATATGCCGCCCTCACCGTCGTTGTCGGCGCGCATGACGAAAACAACGTATTTGAGAGAGATGATCGCCATCAGCGCCCAGAAGGTGAGCGAGACGATCCCGAGCACCTCGGCGGCAGCGGGCGCGTGGCCGGTGGCCTTGAGCGCGACGGAAAAAGCGTAGAGCGGGCTCGTTCCGATATCGCCGAAGACGACGCCCAGCGCCGTCAGCGCCAGAAACGATTGGGTGTGCCCATGCTTGCCGTGCGGCCCGTGCGCCTGCGGCTTGCCGTGCTCGGATTTGGGGCTCGGCTCGCGCGCCGTGCCGACACCAGCATTCGGAGCCATATCCATCTTGAAACCTCGTCGGTCACGGAAGTTTCATATTCTCGATCCGCGACAATCAAGATTCGGGCCAAAAGTCAATGGCTTGAGCCCTCCCCTACAACGCGCCCGACAGCTCGAGCAGCCGATCGGCATTGCCATGCGCGAATTTCTCCAGGTCGGCGGCGGGCAGCTTGAGCGTATCGAGGAAATCCCTCCCGACCCGATTGCTGCTGTAGGGATAGTCGATCGAGAAAAGCATGCGATCGATACCGAAAACCGCAAGCGCGACCTCGAGCGGCGGCCACGTGAACAGCCCGCTCGTGGTGACCGAGACCTGGTCGAGGATCGTCTTCCTGACCGAGCGCGTCAGGTGAGGCGCCTCGGCTGACAAGATCTTGTCGGATCGGACCATCATGGCCGCAAGTCCTTCGCCCATGTGTCCGATGATCAGCTTGAGCTTGGGATGCCGATCGAGCGCGCCGGAGAGGACGAGCCGCAGCACGTGAATGGCTACCTCGGAGTGCCAGCCCCACGCCGCTGTCGACAGGCGAAAGCCCGTGAGGCCTGGCAATCCGCCATAATAGGCGTCGCGGACCGATTGCGGCGGCAAATTCGGGTGCAGATAAATCGGCACGTCCAGTTGCTCCGCTCGCGCCAGGATCGGGTCGAAGCGCGGATCGTCGAGAAAGCGGCCTTCGGTCATGCCGTTGATCATCGCACCGCAGAAAGCGAGATCGCGCACCGCCCGCTCAAGCTCGTCAGCGGCTGCTTGCGGACTTCGCATCGGCAGATGCGCAAACCCGGCGAAGCGATCGGGACGCGCGGTGACGGCCTTCGCCAAAACGTCATTGATGTCGCGTGCGAACGCAATGCCTTCGGCGCCATCGAGCAAATACGCGCCGGGACCGGAGGAAGACAGCACTTGCACAGTGACGCCGGCCTCATCCATCTCGGCGATGCGCAACGCGCCGAGATCGGACGATTGCTTTCCAAATTGGCTGGCGAAACCCGGCGGAAAACCGTGCCGCGCGATGGCATCCGGCTCGATCCTCCGCACCAGCGAAGGGACGGTGAAATGTTCCTCAAGTGCAACAATGCGCATCGCGCACTCCCTTCACACACAACTGCCGGCGGATGCCGAGCGGGCATGAGCTAGGTTTACCGGATGATAACCATACTGGATCACCATCGTATCTCGCTACCGTTGCGAGACACCAACATGGCTTACCTGCTGCCGCGTGCGGTCCTTGTCATCATCGCCTGGGCGATAACGTGCGCGCTGATCAAGAAATTGTGGCCAGAAGCCGATCCGATGATTTTCGGCGTCGCCGGAGCAACTTGGATCGTCGGCGGCGCCGCGTATTTTGCCTATTTGCGCAGGCTGCGCCGCGACATCGAGGAACTCGAGCGCGGCCGCTACAACGTCGACCGCGGCGCCACCTAAACCTGGCGCTTTCCGCGTAAAAGTGGCTTAACCGCTTCGTCTAGTCGCCCGGATCAGCCGCCGGCGCGATTCCAACCGCGGGCACGGTTGCCGTAAATCTCGAAGCCGGTCGGCGTCACCGCGACCGTATCTTCGAGCTTGATGAAGCCACGCTGCGGATGCAGCAGGGTGGTCTCGACCGAAATCACCATGCCGGCTTCGAGCGGCCGCTGCGCGTCGTAGGCGTCGTACGGAACCGGACCTGAATTGGTCAGCCGCGGCGCCTCGTGACTGACCAGCCCCATGCCGTGGGCAAGAAACTCGTAGTGATTGTGCAGCTTCGATTTCTTCAACACCGGTTCGGCCGCCGCATAAATCTCACCGCCGTTGACACCGGCACGGATCGGCTTGAACGCGGCCTGCTGGGTGGCCTCGATTTCGGCAAGCAGATCTTCTTGCTCGGCGTCGGGCTCGCCGACGATGGCCATGCGCGCAAGATCGCCGATATAACCGTGGTAATTGCCGCCCGAGTCGAGCGAAAGCGGGTCGCCCTTCTCCCAGCGCTGTTCGGAAGGCGCACGGTTGTGGCTTGAGCCGGCAGCGATCAGGCAATAGTCGAATGTCAGTCCGCGCGACGTTTCCTCGCGGCGCAGCGCTTCGCTCAATTCCGCCTTGGTGGCGCCGGCGCCGTGGCTCTGGATGACCGCGAGCATTGAATCGATGACGAGGTCCGAGGCGATCCGCAGCTTCTCGAGCTCCTCGGAAGTTTTCCGCACGCGCAAGCGTTCCAGCACGAAGAGCGCATCCTTGAGCTCCGCGTCGGGGATTGCCTTGCGCAGTGTGGCCGCGGAATCTGCCGGTATGAATGCTAGCTCCACGCCGACGCGTTTCGGTTTGAGCCCGCGCACGTAGTCGGCGGCCTTCTGCATCACGTCGACCGAGCCTCCGCTTTTCGTGCTCACTTCGGAGACCCAGAAAGGCTTTATCTGAGTTTGATAGGTCTCCATCCCGTGGCCGAAATAGCCAGCCTTTCCCGGTGCGCCTTTCGGGTAAACGAAAACCGGCAGATAGCGGCTGACCCCGATCGCGTCCATGTTGTCGAAGAAGAAGGAGCGATGCCCGCCGAGGAGATATTGGACATTGTGCTTCGAGGTCGCGACCAGGACGTCTATCCCGGCATCGTCCATCAGCCGGTCGAGCCGCGCGGTGTCGAACGGCGCGGTGCTTTGTGGCTTGGTAACGTCCAACATGATCGGTCTCCCGGTGGCAAAGGGTTAGCCACCCTACCAAATCCCGGGATAGATATGAACCCGCTTCGGTCGCGGGCATTGGCGAACACCGGCCGGGCGGCGATGCGCCATGGCACCGCGTGAGCCCACCCGCCTCGCGCCGGGGCGAGTGCGCTCGACCTCGCGCCCGCGCCGAAGCTCAGGCCGCGGATTTTGCGGCGGATCTGGCGGCAGACTTACCGCCAACGGCGGCGATAAGATCGGCGGCGCTGCGCCTGGCGCGATCGAGGATAAGCTCGATCGAAGCGATCTCGACCCGATTGCGGCCAGAGTCCTTGGCGCGGTAGAGCGCATGATCGGCCTGAGCCAGCAACGCCGAAAGGTCGAGCACGGCGTCGTGACTGATCACAATCCCGATGCTCACCGTCCCGCCCACCGGCCGGCCTTCGACTTCGCGCGTCGCATCGGCGAAGGATCTCCGGATCTGCTCGGCCACGGCCAAAGCCCGCTCGCGCGTGGTGTCGCGCAGCAAGGCTGCGAACTCCTCGCCGCCGAGGCGACCGAAGAGATCGATGCGGCGCAGGCAGCCGCTCGAAACATCGGCAAAAATCTCCAGCACCCGATCGCCGACCGCGTGACCGAAGCGATCGTTGATCGATTTGAAATTGTCGAGGTCGAGCAACATCACGGCCATCGGACGCGGATCGGTCGTTTGGCGCTTGAGCTGCGCTTCGCCGTCCTGCAGGAACGCGCGGCGATTGGAGATGCCGGTCAGCGGGTCGATCAGCGCCGCGGTCTTGTGGCGATGCTCGGTGCGCTCTTTGGCCATTGCCAGCAGGATGAAGGCGATCGCGATGGTGAACAGCAGCGCTTCGAAGCTCAGCACGCTGAGCCAGACGCTTTCGAATACCTGGTTGCTGCTCGGCAACCACGGCAGCATGGCGCCGAACGGCGTGCGCAACAGATAAAGCGCTCCGTGCGCGAACAACAAGAAAATCGCCGGCCAGCGTGAGACCAACGGCTCACTGCGCCCGCGCCAGAATTCGAAGGCCGTAGCCCAGGTGTAGGCGGTGATGATGCCGGAGCTGAGCAGCACGCGCACATCGAAGGAATCGGCAAAGCCCGGTATGCGGCAGGCGGCAAGCCAAAAGGCGGCGCCGGCGAACAGCAAAACCGCCTGCGGCTTGCGATGATCGAAGACGCGCGCGCCGGTCCAGGTGACAGCGAACGACGTGAACAGGATAGCGTTGGCGAGATCGATCGAGATGAGATCGGATACCGAGCCGTACAGGCCGAACAACATCACCGAGGCGGCGCGCAAGAGGTGCGCAAAACCCCACCACGCCACCGCGGTGATCGCGGTATTCTGCGCCCAGGCGAATAATAGCAGCAATCCGAGGATTGCTTCGACGTAGATGGTCACGAGGAACAGTGTATTAACGTCGAGATTCATCGCGTTCCCCAGATTGACCAGCTCCGAGCGAGCGTTTCTGGAAGCCCCGTCCTCGCCGGAATAGCCCGTGGCCGGAAACAATCGGTGAATAGGGGTATCTCGATGGAACTCATGCAAAGCTATGGTTTCGACAACCTTTCTCGTTTCGCCGCAATTGATCTACTCTTGCTTTCCAAGGGCTTACTCATCTAGGGTCTGCGCCCTTTTAGGGTCGACGCCCGTTCGGGATATTGCGGCGATGCAGTTCAGCCAAGGAATTGTCGAAGCGATCGGCAACACGCCGCTGATCAAGCTCGAGCGCGTCTCCGCGGCGACCGGCTGCACCATTCTCGGCAAGGCCGAATTCATGAATCCCGGCCAGTCGGTGAAGGACCGCGCCGCCTTGTTCATCATCCAGGATGCCGTGAAAAAAGGCGAGCTCAAGCCCGGCGGCGTCATCGTCGAAGGCACTGCCGGCAATACCGGCATCGGGCTCGCCCTGGTCGGCAACGCGATGGGATTTCACTCGGTGATCGTGATCCCGGAGACCCAGAGCAACGAAAAAAAAGATATGCTGCGGCTCTGCGGTGCCGAGCTGGTTGAGGTGCCCGCCGTCCCTTACTCCAACCCCAATAATTACGTGAAGCTTTCGGGGCGACTCGCCGAGCAATTGGGCAAGACCGAAAAGAATGGGGCGATCTGGGCGAACCAGTTCGACAACATCGCCAATCGGCAGGGCCATATCGAAACGACCGGGCCGGAAATCTGGCGCCAGACCGATGGCAAGGTCGATGGTTTTGTCTGCTCCGTCGGCACCGGCGGTACGCTTGCCGGCATTGCCATGGCTCTTAAATCATACAACAGCGCCGTGCGCATCGCGCTCGCCGACCCGATGGGTGCCGCGCTTTACAGCTACTACACCACCGGCACGCTGAAATCCGAAGGCTCCTCGATCACCGAAGGCATCGGTCAGGGCCGCATCACCAAAAATCTCGAAGGTGCGCCGATCGATACCGCCTATCAGATTCCTGACGAGGAGGCGGTGCCGATCATCTTCGACCTCCTCGAACACGAAGGCCTCTGCCTCGGCGGCTCGTCCGGCATCAACGTCGCCGGCGCCGTTCGCCTGGCAAGAGAGCTTGGACCGGGGCACACCGTCGTCACCATCCTTGCGGACTACGGAACGCGATACCAATCGAAGCTGTTCAATCCGCAGTTTCTCCGCGAAAAGAAGCTTCCGGTTCCGTCTTGGCTCGAGCGCCGCTCGCAAATCAAAGTTCCCTACGCGTGAACGTCGCGGCGGCGCGCGCGTTGTCACGAGATGATCGCCATGCTGAAACCTGAGGATACTTTTGCTCCCTCCCCCACGAGCCGCTGGCTCGTTTCAACCGATTGGCTCGCCGAGCATTTGCACGACCGCAACCTGGCCATCGTCGATGGCTCTTATTTTTTGCCGACGCAGCAACGCGACGCCCGGGCCGAATATCGCGGCGGCCATATCCCCGGCGCCGTGTTCTTCGACATCGACGCCGTGAGCGATGATTCGACGGATCTACCGCACATGCTGCCGGGCCCGGCGCAATTCGGCAACGTGGTGGGCGCGCTCGGCATCGGCGATGGCGATGCCGTCGTCGTGTACGACAGCGTCGGTCTCTACTCGGGGCCGCGCGTATGGTGGACGTTCCGAATTTTCGGCGCGAAGAAAGTTTACATTCTCGATGGCGGACTGCCGAAATGGAAATCCGAAGACCGACCGCTGGAAAAAGGCGACGCCCAGCCGGCACCAAAGAAGTTCAAGGCCGAGATGAATGTCGGCGCAGTTGCCACGCTCGCCGATGTACGCATGGCGCTGACGGACGACAGCGCACAAATCGTCGACGCCCGCTCGCCCGAGCGCTTCGCCGGCAAGGCGCCGGAACCGCGCCCCGGCCTGCATTCAGGCCACATGCCGCGCTCGTTCAATTTGCCTTATGGCCGGTTGATCGAGAACGGCCATCTCGCCCCACGCGCGCGCATCGAAGCGGCGTTCGCGCAGGCGGGCGTCGATCTCGATAAGCCGATCATCACGTCTTGCGGCTCCGGCGTCACCGCCGCGATCCTGACTTTGGCGCTGGAATCCATCGGCAAGGAGCCGAAAGGCCTCTACGACGGCTCATGGGCGGAATGGGGCTCGCGTCCCGATCTTCCGGTTGAACGCGGCTAGCGAGTCCCCCGGCGAGCCCTCAGGCCGAAGCCCAAAGATGCTGGGCGGCGTAAGCGCGCCAAGGCCGCCACACATCGGCGCGGTCGAGAAGTTCGGCTGAGGAATGCGGGCGTCCTGCGCGGCCGGCTATGGCGCGCATGAGACCGAGGTCGGAGGCGGGAAAGGCGTCCGGCTCGCGGAGCTGGCGCAAGGCGATGTACTGCGCCGTCCACTCTCCGACGCCGCGGATTGAGCGCAGCCGTTTCACAGCATCATCGAGCCCGCAATTCGCATCGAAGAGACGCGGGTCTGCGACCGCAGCGGCGGCCACTGCCGAGAGCGCGGCCGCCCGGCTGCGTGGCATGCCAAGTGATGTCAGGTCGGCGGACGCCAGAGCTTCGGGTTTCGGAAATACATGCGTCAAAGCCCCTTCCGCGATCGCAAGGCGTTCCCCATGCGCGGCGACCAAGCGGCCGGCCAGAGTGGCAGCGGCGGCAACGGTGATTTGCTGCCCCAGCACCGCGCGGATCGCCAATTCGAAGCCGTCCCACGCGCCGGGCACGCGCAAGCCGGGCCGCGCCTTGACCAACGGCGCCAGGGTCGGGTCCTCGGCTAAATGGGCAGCAATGCCGACCGGATCGGCTCCTAGGTCAAACACACGCCGCAGCCGCGCGATGATAGCCGGCAAAGCCGAGAGCTTGGGAAAGCGCATCGTGACCCGAAGCGTGTTGCCCTCGCCGCGCTGGACCGCGACAGTTCCTTGCAAGCCATCCAACTGCACCGATCGGGCGTAACGGTCGGCGGTGACCTCTTCAACGCCGGCAATCGCGCGCCGGCGTAGAAACTCGATCATCCCCGCCCAGTCGTACGGCGGTTGGTAGCGCAGCAGAAGAGCAATCTCGCCCGCCGGTCCGGCTGGAAAATCCGGTCCGCTGGCGCGCCGCAATTCGCTGGGCGGGCGGCCGAACAGCGCCTGGAACGTTTCGTTGAAGCGGCGGATGCTGCCGAAGCCCGCGGCGAACGCTATCTCGGCCATCGGCAGCCGCGTCTCGTGAATAAGCTGCTTGGCGAGAAGCACGCGACGAGTCTGCGCCACCGCGACCGGCGAAGCGCCAAGATGCTGGCGGAACAAGCGCCGCAACTGCCGTTCGCCGACACCGAGCCGGCCCGCTAGCCCATCGACATCGGCCTTATCCAACGCGCCAAGCTCGATCAGATTGAGCGCGCGCGAGACCGTGTTCGAGGTGCCGCGCCACGCGCCCATATCCGGGGCGGTTTCCGGACGGCACCGCAGGCAGGGGCGGAAGCCCGCCTCCTGCGCCGCCGCGGCGGTCGGAAAGAAGATCACGTTCTTCGATTGCGGTATCCGCGCCGGGCAAATGGGACGGCAATAGATGCCGGTAGTTTTGACGCCGGTGAAGAAGCGCCCATCGAAGCGGGCATCGCGCTGGCAGATCGCGCGGTAGCAGGCGTGGTGATCGAGGTCCATGCCGACACACTGGGCCGCGCGGCCGGCTCTCGTCTAGCGGTTTTCGGACATGGTCATCGCTGAAGATGAATGCGTCCGAAAAGCGCCAGTTTCCCGCTGCCGACCGGGGCATAATCGATGACCTCACATGGAGGCATTGCCGTGACCGCGGAAACCTTTTTTGTCGAGCGCATCGAGACGCCGACCGGCCGCATGCGCATCGTCAGCGACGAAGCGCACCGCCTGCGCGCGGTTGACTGGGACGATCATGAGCCGCGCATGCAGGACCTGCTGCGGCGGCACTACGGCGCCAACGCGGCCCAATTGCGCGAAGCCTCGCGCTCTTCCATGGCCGCGCGTGCGTTGCTTGCGTACTTCGAGGGCGACATTAATGCGATCGACGATCTGCCGACGGCGACGAACGGAACGGCATTTCAGCGCGCCGTCTGGTCGGCGCTGCGCCGGATTCCCGCCGGCCGCACCGTGAGCTACAGCACGCTGGCCGCAGAGATCGGCCGTCCTAAAGCGGTACGCGCGGTCGGGCTGGCGAACGGCGCCAATCCCATCGCCATCGTCGTCCCTTGCCATCGGGTGATCGGGGCCGACGCTTCATTGACCGGCTATGGCGGCGGACTGCATCGCAAGCGCTGGCTGCTGGCACACGAGCGCGGCGAACGGCCGCTGTTCGAAGAACCACAAGAGGTCTCCAAGCGATGAATTCCGAAGCCAACAAACAAGGCGCAATCGCCGCCTGGCAGACATTTAGAACGCGCGATCCCCGGCGGATTGCCGCCGCCTTCACGGAAGATGCTGAATGGCTCGCGCCCGCGAATAATGCGACGGCGGTCGCGTTGAAAGGTCCCTGGCACATTGTCGGCAGAGAACATATCGGCCGCATGTTCGGAGCCGAGGTCTGGAAGTTCTTCGTCGCCGACGTTGCCGCCGAGTTCCGTGGCGCTTACGCCGACGGCAACATCGTGGTCATCGAACAACGCCTGCGCGCGACGCTGGCGAATGGAAATGCCTACGACAACGACTATTGCTTTGTCCTTGAGCTCGAGAACGGCCTCATCCGCCGCGTGCGCGAATACATGGACACGGCCAAAGGCAACCGCATGGCGTTCGGGGCGGCTGAAACTGTGTCCGATCGAGAGGTAAACCAGATGCGAGACCGTATCGCTACGAAGTCGTATGGGACAGTCAGCGCCGACAAGCAAAAAGAAATGAGCGGCCTGGAGTTCGTCAGGGGGCTTGCCGAAGGGACGCTCCCCCTGAACACGTTGGCCCAGACGTTGAGTTACGACGTGACCGAGGCGGAGAGCGGGCGCGTCGTAGTCACCGCGGAACCCAATGACATCCACCTCAACCCGGCTGGCACCGTGCACGGTGGTTTCGCCGCTACGCTGCTCGATAGCTGTATGGGTTTGGCGGTCCAGTCAACGCTGGAGAAAGGCGTCGGACAGACCACGCTCGAATTCAAAATTTCACTCCTACGGCCCATCACGCCAGAAACGGGCCCGATCAAGGCAGAGGGCATTGTGATGAGCCGGGGCCGCCGGGTTGGCACCGCCGAGGGCCGAATTACCGACAGCAAAGGACGCCTGCTCGCCCATGGCACGACCACCTGCCTCATCTTTCAGAGCTGATGCCGGATGCTGTGTGCAGAAGCCGACGACATCCAACTGTACTCGGTGCATTGTGCGACCTTCGGCGCGGGTTGATCAATAACGACAACCAATCTTGCTTATGTCGTTTGCCGGCGAAGGCCATTGATTAGCATCAAGGCGAAAAGTTTGTCGCTACCTTGAATGCGGTCTGCGCGGCACACGCACCCGCTTAGAGCAAAACGCATTGGAGCACGCACAATGAGCGAGGCGATTTCCGTTACAGTCACCCGACAGGACAAGTATCGATTCGTCGTCGATTTCGGTCCCGATATCGCGCAGAGCGTGGCGGACGAGCCCCCGCCGCTCGGCGATGGCGCCGGCCCCTCCCCATCGCAGCTCCTTGCCGCCGCCGTCGCCAACTGCCTTTCCTCGAGTCTCGTCTTCGCCCACGGCAAATTCAAGGAAGACCCCGGACGCCTGACGACCACGGTGACCTGCGAGATCGGCCGTAACGAAAGGAACAGGCTCCGGGTGCTGGCGATGAATGTCTCCATCACCCTCGGCGTCGCGCCGGAAACCCTGGGCCGTCTGGACCAGGCGTTGGCCCAGTTCGAGGATTTCTGCACCGTCTCGCAGAGCGTGCGCGCCGGCATCCCCTTTACCGTGACCGTCAAGAGCCCGGATGGCCGTGTGCTCAAATAGCGGCAAGCATCCCACTCTGCGCCATGCGCAGGTCAGCCATACGCTGCACGACTTGGCCGCTCTCGACGACGATCACTTCACCTTCGGCAAGAGGTCGCCAGCCTTCCCCGGTCAGTGGAACGCTAGCAAGCAAGGTGATCACCTGGCCTTCGCCGCCAGCCTCGATCGTCACGCCCGATTGCGGCAATCCATCGATATCGACGGCACACTCTCGATGCAGCAGCCATAGTCCGGGTGGTGTGATCGTCCCGTCGGCCTGGATGCGTCGGTGCCCATGCGCAAACAGGGCGTCGCCGTCTGCGTAAAGGAAATTCGCCGGCCCCAGCTCGCGGAGCTCTGCTGCGAACCGAGTGACGATGTCGAGCCTGCGCTCGAGTGGGGGAATTTCGCCCGCGCTCCAGAGCGGCGACAAGCGCTCGGCGAGGATGCAAAAGGCCATCTCGGAGTCGGTTTCGCCGACCGGCCGAAAGCGCTGTTTAGCGGCAGCGTACTGCACCTCGATGCCAGCGAGGCGGCCGTTGTGCGCAAAAACGTGCACGCTGCCGCCGAATTCGCGAGTAAAGGGCTGCGTGTTCGCGAGAGAGATGCCGCCCATTGTCGCGCGGCGGATGTGGGAGACAATGAGAGGGCTTGCCGGGTGACGCTGCTCGATGAAGGCGAGCCAAAGGCTGTCACCTGCCGGCTCCGGCTCCTTGTAAATACGGACATCGCGCCCGTCATAAAATGCGATACCCCAGCCGTCGATCGTTGTTCCCCCGGGCGCGCCGCGGCTCGCGAACGTACGAAGCGAAAATGTAGCTCGCGTCGCGAACCGACTCGACAGGCCAAATAGCTCACACACCGCGCCCTCCGATCGTTATGGAAGCAATCATATGGAGGCCCCGCGCCGCGCCGCATTGACGAGCATCAAAGCAACGCCCGCCGGAAATTGGCGGACACCGCAACAGTGAGGCGTCAACCAGCCTGAGCGCCCATAAGAATTTTGATCCACATCAAAGATACTTCCTCCGAGCTGTCGCTAGAATTACAGGCTTTCGCCGCCACCGACGGCCGAGGTGGGTTGGCGATCGGGGAGCGAATTGGCGACTGGTCAATTGTGCTGCTCATAAGAAAAACAATACCGAGGAGGGCTGTCCATGGAAGTGTCGCCCGAGATCCGAAAAAGCCCCGACAACAAGTGCGAGAAATGTTCAACGCGTGAACTCGTCAAGCGAATTTTGAAGCTGCGTTGGATGGGAATGGACGACGAGGCGGAGGCAATGCGGCTGGCGCTGCGAAAAGTCGAGCCGGGAGCGACCCTGTTGGCGGGCCCGTTCGATACGGATTAGCTCGCAACAATTGCCTCTCGCGGCGCCGGCCTGACTACGGCCAATTTGCTCCGACGTTGTCGGCGGCTCCCGATTCCGCATTTCGCACACGCTCGGTCCGAGATACACTTCATGCGGAATCGCAACGCTGCCGCGACGGGGGCCGACCATGCTGTTACTCAAGCCGGGCTGCGAATGCTGCGACATCGATTTGCCGCCGAATTCCCGCGACGCCATGATCTGTTCATTCGAATGCACATTTTGCAGCAGCTGCGCCGAGGGTCGCCTCAAGGGGCGTTGCCCCAATTGCGGCGGCGAATTCACTCGGCGCCCGATCCGGCCCGTGGCGAAGCTTGCAAAATTTCCGGCGTCGCACGAACGCGTGTTCAAGCCGGAGGGCTGTGCGGCAACGGCAACGGCCTAACGATCCTTCGCACGATCAGTTTTCACGTCAACAAAAACGAAAGCCGCAGGGACGCGCCTTGCGGCTTCCGCTTGTGGCGCCCGCTGCGGGAGGGAGGATTCAGCGGACGCCCTATGGTGCCGATGACTTAAAGCTGCGAGCCCTGATCCTCATTGCCGATCATGCGGTGAAACCGGCCGCCCTGATCGCCATCGTTCTGGCCGAAGCGGCGAGCATGATGCCCCCACCAATGACCGCCGCCCTGACCGTCGCGGCCGTAACCGTGGCCTTCGCGCCAACCGTGACCGCCGCGGCCCTCTTCGTTGCGGGCGTGCATGTGATGATGCGGGCGCAGGATGCGCGCGAGCTTTTGGAAGCGCTCCTTCTGGGCATCGTTGAGGCTTTGATACAGCGGCGCCCCGGCATCGGCGATGCGCTTGAGCGCGGCGCTCGTCTTGGCCATGTTGTCGGCCCGATGGGCCAGCCGCTCGAACGGCGCGGTCTGAGTCTGGTCCTGCCGGTTCGCAGCTTCCCGCGCCTGCCTACGTTGCGCACGCAGCTGCGCCATGTCGCGCAGGGCCTGCTCGAACGCCGGCCAGTTTTTCGCCTGGTCGGGCGTGAGTTCGAGACCGGCCTTGAGCGCGGCGATGCGTGCGTCGGTGAACGCAGCCATGTCTTCGGCGCTCGGCCGGTGACGATGCTCGAAGCGCGGACCGCCATCACCGTAACCATCCGGTCCGCCGGAACGCTGTTGCGCATACACGATCGAAGAGCCGGCGATGGCAAGAGCTGCCGTCGCAACGACCACTGGCTTCCACATGTTCTCCTCCAAAGAGAGATTGAGTGTGGCCGCGAGTAAAAGTCTGCCGCGGCCGAGACTCAAGTTAAAGTTTGGTCAGATGACAAACGTACAGATTAAAACTGCGTAATCTTTGTTTGTTGTTTGCTGTGAGATGAACACCTGTTTATCTGGGGCGCAAACAAGCCGCGTTATTCAACAAAATCCGCCGCAATTCGCCGGTAACTCCAGCGCGCCACCACCTGTCGCTTCAGTAAAGGATTTGACTGAGAAAGAGCCGCGTCCGCTCGTGTTGCGGGTTGCCGAAGAAACTCTTCGGCTCGTTGACTTCAACAATCTGTCCGTCAGCCATCAGGATCACACGATCGGCGACCTGCCGCGCAAAGCCCATCTCGTGGGAAACCACGAGCATGGTGATGCCGTCGCTCGCCAGCTCGACCATGGTGTCGAGCACCTCCTTCACCATTTCCGGATCGAGCGCCGACGTTGGCTCGTCGAACAGCATAATGTTGGGGTTCATGCACAGCGCGCGGGCGATCGCCACGCGTTGCTGCTGGCCGCCCGACAGACGCGCCGGGTACTTGGCAGCCTGATCCGGTATTTTCACACGCGCGAGGTAAGTCATCGCCAGCGCCTCGGCGTCCCGCTTCGGCATGTGCCGGACCCAGATCGGCGCCAGCGTGCAATTCTCCAGCACCGTGAGGTGGGGAAACAGGTTGAAGTGCTGGAACACCATGCCGACGTCGCGACGCACGGCGAGGATGCGCTTCGGATCCTCCGTCAGCTCCACCCCGTCGACAACGATGCGGCCGCGTTGCCAATCTTCCAGCCGGTTGACGCAGCGAAGCAGCGTCGACTTGCCGCCGCCGGACGGTCCGCAGATGACGATGCGTTCACCGCGGGCGACCTTCAAGTTGATGTCGCGCAGCACGTGGAACTCGCCGTACCACTTGTGCAGGCCGACCACTTCGACCGCCACCTCGGACGGCGGCGACGCCGCATTTGCCTGGTCCGCGCGCTCGTCCATCACAATCCCTTATCGCCGCCCGGCACGGGCCAACCGCGCTTCCACGCGGCGCGCGTAGCGCGACATGCCATAGCAGCAGACGAAGTAAAAGAGCGCGGCGAAGGCGTAGCCGGTCGCGGTCATGTTCGGCGCCGCCCATTTCGGGTCGGCCCGCGCCGCCTCGATCGTGCGCAGGAAATCGAAGATTCCAACGACGAAAACCAGCGTCGTGTCCTTGAACAGCCCGATGAAGGTGTTGACGATGTTCGGCAGCGTGACGCGCAGCGCCTGCGGCAGGATGACAAGCCCCATGATGCGCCAGTAGGTCAGCCCCAGCGCTCGTGCCGCCTCGTATTGCCCGCGCGGAACGGCGGCGAGGCCGCCGCGCACCACTTCCGCCATATAGGCGGACGCGAACAGGGCAACGCCGATCAGCGCGCGAACGAGCTTGTCCGGCGCGAAGCGTTCGGGAACGAACAGCGGCAGCATCACGCTGGCCATGAACAGGACGGTAATCACCGGCACGCCGCGAACAAATTCGATGAACGTTACCGCGGCCCATTTGACGACCGGTTTTTCGGAGCGTCTGGCCAACGCGAGCAGGACGCCGAGCGGCAGCGAAAACACCATGCCGATCGTGGCGACGACGACGGTCACGAGGATGCCGCCCCACAGCGCCGTAGGGACGACGGTGAGCCCAATGAGCGGGGCGCCGTGGAGCAATACGTACGACAGGATCGGCAACACGACGAAGAAATAGAAGGCGCCGATATCGCGGCGCGGCGCCGACAGCCACAACAGCCAGACGATGCCGAACGCCAAAGTCAGAAAGAAGAGGTCAACGCGCCAGCGTTCGCCGAGCGGATAAAAGCCGTACACGAAATAGGAGAACCACACGCGCACGAAGGCCCAGCAGGCGCCCGGATTCGGTTGTGAGGCCGACGCAAGGCAGGCCTCACGGTCGGCTCCCGACCACACCGCATCGACAAGGAAAAAGCGAACAAGCGGCGGCACCGCCCAGACGATCGCCAAGATGCAGACCAGCGTCAAGGCGATGTTGGCCGGAGTGGAAAACAGATTGGCGCGCAGCCAAGCGAACGCGCCGGCTCGCGCTGTCGGCCGCGGCAGCGGCTCGACCGGCATCTCGCGCAGATACGATTGATCGCCGATGGCGCTCATGGCAATCAGCGCTCCGGGATCGCGGTCGCCCGCGCGTAGAGGTTCATGAGGAGTGACATGAACAGACTGATGGCGAGATAAACCGCCATGGTGATGGCGATCACTTCGACCGCCTGGCCGGTGATGTTGAGCACGCTGCCGGCGAAGACCTGCACCAGATCGGGATAGCCGATCGCGACGGCGAGCGAGGAATTTTTGATCAGATTAAGATACTGGCTGGTCAGCGGCGGGACAATGACTCGCATCGCCTGCGGAAGGACGACGAGGCGCAGCGTCGCGCCGGAACGCAGACCGAGGGCTTGAGCCGCCTCTACCTGACCGGCAGATACGGCGAGCACCCCCGCGCGCACGACCTCCGCGATAAAAGCGGCCGTATAAACCGTGAGCGCGAGCACCAGCGCGGCGAATTCCGGCAGGATCTCAACACCGCCGCTCACGTTGAAGCGGCCCAGATGCGGAACGCTGAAGGCGAGCGGAAAGCCTGCCAGCACAAAGGCGACCAGCGGCATCCCGATAACGAGGCCGAGTGCGGGCCAAAGAACCGGCATATCCTCACCCGTGCGGTCGCGGCGCCGGCCCGCGAAGGCTCGCAGCGCAAACGCGGCGACGATGCCGACAAACAAAGCGATGAGGACGGCCGCAAAATCGGACCCGAATTCGGGCCGCGGCAGGAACAGGCCGCGATTGTTAAGAATGCCGCCGCCGGGAAACGTGACGCTGCCGCGCAACTCCGGCAGCGACTTGAGCACGGCGTTGTACCAGAACAAAAGTTGCAGCAGGAGCGGCACGTTGCGGATCAGCTCGACATAGCCGCCGGCGAGACGGGCGACCAGCCAATTTCGCGAGAGCCGGGCGATGCCGACGATGAAACCGAGCACCGTCGCCAGCACGATGCCAATGGCGGCGACGAGAAGCGTGTTGAGGAGGCCGACCCAGAACGCGCGGCCAAAGCTCGACGTGCTCGCCGAATAGGCGATCAGCGTCTGGCTGATATCGAAGCCCGCCGTATTGTTCCAAAAGCCGAAGCCGGAGGCGATATGGGCGCGCGCCAGATTCTGCGCTGCGTTGAGTACCGCGGCATAGGCGAGGCCGCCGATGACGGCAATGATTGCGATCTGAAGCGCGATGCTGCTCAGGCGGCGCGTACGACGCGGCAGCTGTTGGACTTTCTCTGCCATTGGCCGGCCCGCTGTGGAACGACGGGCGTGCAACCGGCGATCAGCGAATGGGCGGACCGTATTGCAGGCCGCCCTTGGTCCACAGCGCATTGAGGCCGCGCACGATCTTTAGCGGCGAGCCCTGCCCGACATTGCGGTCGAAGCTTTCACCGTAATTGCCGACGTGCTTGATGATGCGATAGGCCCAGTCGTTGGTGAGGCCAAGCGCCTCACCATATTGGCCTTCGACGCCGAGCAGCCGCCGCGTTTCCGGATCGCTGGATTTCAGCTTCTCGTCCACATTGGCCTTGTTCACGCCGAGCTCCTCGGCGTCGAGCATGACAAAGTGCGTCCAACGCACGATGTCGGTCCACTGATTGTCGCCGTGGCGCACAACGGGACTAAGCGGCTCCTTGGAAATAATCTCCGGCAGCACGATGTGCTGGGTCGGCTCGGAGAGCTGCAGCCGTTCGCCATAGAGACCCGAGGAGTCGGTCGTATAGGCGTCGCAGCGGCCCGATTCATAGGCCTTGAGCGCTTCGTCGCCGGTCGCGAACGCCACCGTCTTGACGCCCATGTGGTTGGAGCGGAAATAATCGGCGAGATTGAGCTCGCTGGTTGTACCTTGCTGCACGCACACGGAGGCGTCGTTGAGCTCCAGCGCCGAGCTCACCTTGAGCGCCTTGCGCACCATGAAGCCCTGGCCGTCATAATAGGTGACGGCGGCGAAATCGAGCCCGAGCGAGGTGTCGCGCGATAACGTCCAGGTCGTGTTGCGCGACAACACGTCGATCTCGCCGGATTGCAAGGCCGTGAAGCGATCCTTCGCCGTCAACGGCACGAACTTGACCTTCGTCGGATCGTTAAAGATCGCCGCCGCGATAGCTCGGCAAAAATCGACGTCGAAACCGGTCCAGTTGCCTTGCGGGTCGGGCAGGCCGAAGCCCGCTAGAGTGCCATTCCCACCACAGACAAGCTCACCGCGATCCTTGATCGCCGCGAGCGTCTGCGCGCAGGCCGCCTGCGTCCCGAATGCAAGCACCATTGCCAAAGCCATTGCGGTAGCGAGGCGTTTCATGATCAGGCCTTTCAGGATCGGCGGCTGCCAAAAAGCGTCGTTCTCGGGCGAGATCGCGGCTCCCCTTGCCGCGGGCATCTGAGAACGATCGCACTACAAGGTCAAGGGTTGACGACAACGCACTATGGCCGAAGTAATGGCACAATTAACGGTACATGGGCGCAGCAAACGCTGGGCGGGATACACGAGAGTCGATGGCGATGAAAGAGGGCAAGAAAGACGGCAGTGGCCTCCCGCTGCGCCCGGAGACGCGCGTGGTCACGGCCGGCCGCGATCCCGCCTCCTATCACGGCTTCGTCAACCCGCCGGTCTATCACGCCTCGACCGTGCTCTATCCGAGCGCCGAGGACTTCGTCGCCCACCGCGCGCGCTATCAATACGGGCGCCGCGGCACGCCTACGACGGAGGCGCTTGAGCTCGCAGTGCAGGACCTCGAAGGGCCAAACTGCGCCGGCGTGGCGCTGCTCCCGTCGGGCCTTGCGGCTATCTCCGCGGCATTGTTGTCGGTCGTGCATGCCGGCGACCACCTGCTCGTCACCGACAGCGCCTACGGGCCGACCCGCAGCTTTTGCGACCAGATCCTCACCCGGCTTGGCGTCACCACCACCTATTATGACCCGCTCATCGGCGGTGCGATCGCGGAGCTGATACTGCCGAACACCCGTGCCGTCTTTACCGAATCGCCGGGCTCGCTGAGTTTCGAAATGCAGGACGTTCCGGCCATCGCCGAGGCGGCGCATGCCAAGGGCGCTCTCGTGCTCATGGACAATACCTGGGCGAGCCCGCTCTATTTCCGGGCGATGGATTTCGGCGTGGATCTGTCGATCCACGCCGGCACCAAGTATTTTGGCGGCCATTCCGACGTGATGCTCGGCACGGTCGCGGCCAACCACGCGACGGTCGCGGCCCTGAAGAACAACGTGCGCCTGAGCGGGCTGTGCGTCGGTCCCGACGACATCTATCTCGGCCTGCGCGGGCTGCGCACGCTCGCGGTGCGGCTCGACCGACACCACCAATCCGGCCTCGCGGTGGCGCGCTGGCTGGAACAGCGGCCGGAGGTGTTGCGCCTGTTGCATCCGGCGATGGAAAGCCATCCGAACCATGCCCTGTGGAAGCGCGATTTCGCCGGAGCCTCGGGACTGTTCAGCATGGTGCTCAAGCCTGTGCCGCAGAAGGCGGTGTATGCCTTTCTCGACACGCTCGAGCTGTTCGGCATCGGCGCGTCCTGGGGCGGTTACGAGAGCCTCGCCATTCCGTTCGACTGCACGAGCCTGCGCACCGCAACGCGCTGGGCGCCGGGAGGCCCTACAGTGCGCTTTCATATCGGACTTGAAGCCGTCGAGGACCTCATTGCCGACCTTGAACGTGGCTTTGCGGCGCTTGCCGTCGCGGCGCGTGCTTGAAGCTTTATTTATTTGCAGACGCCGCCGGTCCGCCGACGAGCTGGCGAGCGACCGCTTTGAGCCGCTGCCAGGAAGGGCCCGGATAGGGCCGCAAATCGTCCGCGAAAAACACCAGACGCCGCGCCGCAAACCAGCGGCGCACCATGCAGCGCGCCAACGACGCCGACCAGCGCGCCGGCGATCACGTCGCTCGGATGATGGACGACGATGACGACGCGGGTAAGCATGATGATCAGCGCATAAAGCCACATGATCGCGCGCGTTCGCGGCCAGATGGCGCCGATCGCTATCGCAGCAGCAGCCGCTGTCGTCGCATGCCCGGATGGCATGCTGGCGTATTCAGGCCGCCAAATGAACGGCACAAAAGCGAACGGATCGTCGTGATTGCCGACATAGGGGCGCGCCCGGCCGATCATGCGCTTGACGATGGTCACGAACAGGCTCGGCACCGCAATCGCCACGAACAGGAAGCCGAAGCGGGCGGCGAGCGCCGCAATCACGCCTTGCGTCATCGGCGGCAGCGACGGCGCCAACAAGGCTGCAAGCATTATAAGAATGAAACCGAGCGGATAGAGAAACCGGCCGGAGAGCCCGAAATTGGTAATTTCTTCGGCCGCGTCGGTAAGCCAATGCGGCAGATGCCGCCCCCATTCGGTCGCCGCCGTATCGACGAAAAACATCGAGGCAACGATCGCGGCGACGGTCAAGCCGATCGCGACAAAGGCGCTCACGCCCCACTGGGGCGGCTGCACCCGCGGCGCGCGTCCAAGGGCAACAATCCACCAGCGAAGATTGGTGACTATGCGCTGCACGAGCGCCCAGAGCGCGGCAAACCCGATTGCTGACGAAAAGGTCCGCGGCGCCGCGTCGTTGCTCGTGACCATGCCTCTCCCGGTGCGCAAATGCGCGCGCCGAACATAATGAAAACGCGCCCACCAGGGAAGGACCGGTCAGGGATGGCCGCAAGCCGCAGGCGGACAGGTCGAGGGCGGCCCGTGGACCGATGTCGTTGCCGCCCCGCCGCTGTCTTCTAACCGTAGGACAATGCTGTCTGCCGCGCCGGAGCCATCGATCACCGTCACGCGCGCGAATCCGGGGCCGGCGGGCTGAAAGAACAGTGATCCCCTTGGCTGCGACAATGCCGGCACGCCATTGACAAGCACGGTAAGCGGAGCGACCCCGCCCGTGACCTTGAGAGGGACGGGAGGCGGCTGGCTGTCGGCCGCGCCCAGCTCGAGCCGCGCGCCATCGGGCGGAAAGAGGATATGCAGTTTCGCCTGCGTCGCCGCACTGAGGCGGTCGCCTGGCTGAAAGTGCCGCAGCGGCGGCGGTAGCTTCGCGCTCGTGGTCACCAGAATTCCTTGTGGAGCGCGCGGCAGCTGGACCGGCGGTGTCGGCAGTCGCGCGAAAGCGTCGAACAGGATCGGCGCCGCCGCCGCGCGCCCGACAAGACCAGGCACCGGCGCGCCGTCGGGGCGGCCGACCCAGATGCCGATCGTGTACCTGCCGTCGAAGCCGACCGACCAGGCATCACGGTAGCCGTAGCTGGTGCCGGTCTTGAACGCGATGCGGCCGGGCACGCCATTTTCAGGCGGCGGCGTGCCGATAAGTACGTTGCTCACATACCACGCCGCAACCGGCTCCATAAGACGGACGGCCTCCCCGCCCCGGAAAGCAAGCCCTCGTCGTTCACGAAGCGGCGACACCGAGCCGAGCCGCGCAATTCCGGTATAAAGCGTCACCAGATCGGCAAGCTTGATGCCGACGCCGCCAAGACCAATGGCGAGCCCCGGCGCTTCGCCTTCGGGCAGCACGAGCGCCGCACCGGCTTGCGTGAGGCGTGCGGCGAGCCGGCTTGCTCCGACTTGGTCGAGCACGGCAAGCGCCGGCAGGTTGAGCGAAAGCTGCAGCGCTCTGCGGACCGTTACCGTGCCCTGGAAAGTGAAATCGAAATTCTGCGGCCTGTACGCGCCATAGCGCGTTGGCCGATCCTCGATCAAAGTCTCGGGATGGATGAAGCCGTCCTCGAACCCGAGACCATAGATGAAGGGCTTCAATGTCGAACCGGGCGAGCGGAGCGCTTGCGTCATGTCCACTTGCCCGGCGCGGCGAACGTCGAAATAGTCCGGCGCGCCGACATGCGCGCGCACCTCGCCCGTCGCATTATCGACAACCAGAATCGCCAGCGAGATATCGGGGCCGAGCATCACCGCCAGCGTGCGCGCGCGCTCGCGCGCAAGCTCCTCCAAGCTCTTCTGCAACTCGGCATCGATTGTGAGCCGGACTTCGCTTCCCCCCGTTGCTTCGGCAACCGCGCGATCAGCCGCGTGCGGCGCGAGCAAGGGCATAGGGCGGCGGCCTGCCGGCACCGGTTCGGCCTTGGCGAGCGCAATCTCGTCAGCGGGAACGCTCCCCGATGCGGCGAAGCGATCGAGCACGCGGTCCCGCGCTTGACGCGCCACCGCGGCGGACCGGTCGGGCCGTCTTCCTTCCGGCGATTGCGGCAAGGCGACCAGGAGCGCCGCTTCGCCAAGCGAGAGCCGCCGCGGCTCCTTGCCGAAATAGGCGAGCGCGGCGGCGCGGACACCCTCGATGTTGCCGCCATAAGGCGCGAGATCGAGATAGAGCGAGAGTATTTCGTCCTTGGTCAGCGCGTGCTCGATCTCGACGGCGCGCACCATCTGATGAAGCTTTGCAACAAAGCTCCGGCTCGTTCGCGGCTCCAGAAGCCGCGCCACCTGCATGGTCAGCGTCGAGCCGCCAGAGCGTATCCGCCCGCCGCCGACGAGCTGCAACGCCGCGCGGGCCAGCGCCAGCGGATCGACACCATGGTGCGCGCGGAACCGTTTGTCCTCATAGGCGAACAGTAGATCGAAGAACCGCGGATCGACATCGGCAGTCCGCGCCGGCAATCGCCAGCGACCTTCGTTCGTGGCGTAAGCACGCAGCAGGCGGCCGTCGCGATCGACCACGCGGGAGGAGAATACGAGCTCCTTGCCGGTCGGTGCCGGCCCGAGCGACGCGAGCCACCATCCGGCCGTGCCGAACGCGACAACGCAGACCAGCGCAGCGACGAATATTGCAAAGCGCCATCTGATGCCGTCATTGCGAGCCAACGGGCCCGGCCCGAAGTGGCCGGCCCGATGACAAGCTCCGCGAAGCAATCGAGGCTCGCCGCCAGAGGTCTGGATTGCTTCGTCGCTACGCTCCTCGCAATGACGCTGCACGGTCATTTAGCCGCCGTTACTTCCACGCTCTCTGTCGCGGTGCGGCCGAAACGATCCGGACGATACATGTCCTCGACGTTGGCTTGCGGGCGCACGTATTTGCCGGGCGCGACGGCGCGCACGACATAGGCGACCGTGAACACGGGCGCATCGTCTTTCTTGCGCTCGAAGGCGGCGGTGAAACGATCGTCGCGGAACTCGGAATTGGCCGGCTCCGCCGCGTCCGTGATCCACGACAGCGTGCCGGTCTCGCCAGACGAAACGAGATGCGGATTGTCGATCTCGAATCCCGCCGGCAGATAATCGGCAACAATCACCCGGCCGAATTGCGGCTGCGCTTCCGTGACCTTCAGTACCACCACAAGGCGCGTGTTCTGTTTGACCTCTTTCGGATCGACCGGATCGCCGTCGAGCGTGTAGTTCTGGCGCTCGATCTTGAAGCCTTTTTCTGCCGCGGGCTCCGGCGTGAGTGGTGCGCCGGTGACCGTCACGACCGCCTGGACTTGATCCTCACCGGTGTTGGCGATGCGCAACGGCTCCTTCAAATCGCCGGCGCGGATGGTCCGGTAGAGCGCATGCGGTGTCGGCGTACCGCCGACGTCGAGGGACACCTTGCCGGCATCCTTCGCCATGGCGCTGGCCGCAAGCAGCAGCCAGGCGTCTTCCTGCGTCGAAGTCGGGCGCAAGTTCGCGCGTACGTCCTCGACCCGCTGCACGGCTGCCTGGACCGTTGCGCGAGCGGCGCCGCCTTCGCTGGCGAGCGCGACCAGCGCCGCGGCATCGCGCAGCGTCGAGCCGTAATCCTCCCGGCCGATCAGATCGGGCTGCGAGGGGGCGATCGCGGCAAGCGCGGCCGCGTAGACGCGCTCGGCCCGCGCGCGGTCGCCGGCCATGGCGAGAGCCGCGGCGATTTGGGCCTTGGCGATCGGCGTCGACAGCGCATCGAGCTTGGCGTCGGCGAGGTAACGCAGGTCGCCGATTGGCGCCAGGCCGTTGCGCGCCAGCACATAGAGCGCGTACGCGAGATCGGTGCCGCCGTTTTTGCCCGGATCGGTGGTGTTGGCGACCGCGTTGCGGAGCCGATCGAGGGCAAGCTTGAATGCCGCGTCGGGCACGGCGATCTTGCGCTCGCGCGCACGTGTCAGGAAATCGGTGACGTAGGAGTTGAGCCAGATGTCCTCGCCGCCCACGCTCCACAAGCCGAACGAGCCGTTGGAATCCTGCCGCGTCAGCAGCGCTTCGATGGCGTCGTGGATTTTCTGGTCCGTCGCCGGATCGAGCGCGACATGTGCGTCCTTGGCAAGATCGCTGACATAGAGGAGCGGCAACACGCGGCTCGTGATCTGCTCCGAGCAGCGAAACGGATAGCGGTCGAGCGCCGCCAGCAAGCCTGCCGCGTCGAACGCCGCCAACGAGCCGACGGATACCGAGACTGCGCCGGTGCCCGGAACGAGGTCGGCGAAAAGATCGCTCGACAGCGTCAGGCTTTCGCCTTTGGCGATCGGCTTCACCGTCCGCCGCGCCAGGATCTGCGCCGGCGCCCGCACCGTGAGCACGAAGCTCCGCCCCAGCGCAAAGCCACCCGGCCCGCTCACGGCGACACGCACCGTGCCGTTACCCGCAGCATTGGCGATCAGCGGAACGTTCAAGGCGCCGCGCTCCTTCGCGCGCAAGGTCAGCTTCTGCGTTGCGCTCGCCGCGAGCGCGTCCGCGCTGGTCACAGCAATGGCGTAGTCGCCGGCCTGGCCTTCGACATTGTCGAGATCGAGATGGACGGACGAGTGGTCGCCTGGAAGCAGAAAGCGCGGCAGCGTCGCCGTCAGCACGACGGGATCGCGCACGATGACGTCGGTCGAGGCATGACCGACTTTGTCCTTGCTCCACGCCACCGCCATGACGCGGACCGTGCCGGCAAAATCGCCGACGTCGAAGTCCACTTCGGCGTTTCCGTCGGGACCGACCTTCACCAGCCCGGAATAGAGCGCCACCGGCGGTCCCGTGGGCGGGCTTCCCTGCAACTGCGCGCCCTCGTCGCCGCCGCTGCGGATTTGCCCACGCGCACCCTGCATGCCGTCGATCAATTCGCCGTAGAGATCGCGGATCTCCGCAGACAGCGCTTGCTGGCCGAGATAGTAGTCGTCGGGTGATGGCGGCTTGTAGTTGGTCAGATTGAGAATGCCGACATCGACGGCGGCGACCACGACGCGCGCCTCCTCGCCGGCAGTAAGGCCGGAAACCTTGACCGGAATGTGCAAGGCTGAGTTCGGCCGCAGCAGCGACGGCGGCTTCAACTCAACGCCAAGCGTCTTCTCCGCACGATCGACGGAGAACCATTGCACGCCGATGGCGCGGCCGGGCATGCGCTGCGCCGGTGCATCGAGTGGCCGGCGCAAAGTCGTGACCAGATAGGCGCCGTTGCTCCAGTCGCGCCCCACTGGCAGTTTCACCTGCGCCACGCCGGGCTGCACGTCGGTCGTCTGGCTCGCCAGCAGGCGATCGCCGACGACGTTGAGCGTGAGCCGGCCGGCGCTGCGCGCGGTCACCGCGACCGTCATCGTGTCGCCGGGGGCGTAGTCGCCCTTGTCGAGGGCGATTTCGAGCATGTCGGGCGTATCGGCGTTCGCCTCGACATAGAAGCCGGCGTCGAAAGAAACCGACGTCAGCCGGACCGTTGGGATCGGCCGACGAAACCTCGAGCCGGTAGCGGCCGAAGTTCACCGGCAGCGAAATGCGCGCCGCCTTGTCGAGCGTCGTATCGATCGTTCCGTCGGCGACGCGCTTGGTGGTCTTGACTGGCTCGTAATTCCAGCTGCCGTCGCGCTTGTAGAATTGATAATGGGTTTCGATGCGCAAAAGCTCGTAGTGCATCCCGCGCTGGGCGATCGTGGCGCCGTCGGGGGCGACGCTAACGACATCGAAGGCGGCATTTGCGCCGTCGGCAAGCGAGCGGCCCGAGAATGAAGGCTTCACGCCGATCATATTGCCGGTCGCCGTCACCGGCACCGTGATCTTGTGCTCGACGGCGCGGCCGCCGGGCTCCGCCATGCGCACGGCGATCTGCGCTTCGAGCGGATGCGTGGTCGACGGCAGCTTGTCGAGATTGACGGAGAAGCTCGCTTTGCCCGCGGCATCAGTCGCCGGCAAGTCTTCCAGCGGCTGCTGGACGTTATCGACTTCCTCATCGGCCAGGCCAAATTGATAACCGCCAAAGCCCGCCCGCTCTTTCGCCAACGCAATCGTCACCTCGCCTTCCAGATCGAGGTTCGCCGCCGGCGCGCCGTAGAGGAAGCGCCCGGAGACATCGATCTTGGCCGGGACTTTTTGCGAGATGTGACCGGTCGGCGAATTCAGATCGAACTCGATCCGGTCGGGCACGTAATCTTCGACCAAAAAGGTGGTCTCGCCGACCGCCGGGCGTTTCGGATCGGTGAAGGTGCGCACATGCCAAGTGCCGGTCGGCGCCGAGGCTGGCAGCGCCAGGGCGAGAGCATGGCCGCCCAGGCCCTGGTCGGCGATGAGCGTGCGCCGAAACTCGACGCCGTCGGGGCGCTCGATGACGAAGGTCAGCGGCACCTCAAGCCCCGCGGCACCCTGCGGGCTGCGCAGAAGCGCGGTCAGGTAGGCCGTCTCGCCGGAGCGATAAACGCCGCGCTCGGCATAGACGAAAGCATCGAGGCCGTTCGGCGCCGGACGGCCGCCGACGCCGCGATCGGTGAGATCGAAAGCCGGCGCTTTGAGGCTCAAAAACGCGTAGTCGCCCTTGGCGTCAGTCGCGGCAAGCATCGCGGGAGCTGAGCCCCCCTCCCCGCTCGCCAGTCCCGCCTCGAATTGCGCATGGCCGCTCGCATCGGTGCGGCGTGTGGCCAGCACTTCGTTGCTCCGCGCGATGAGCCGCACATCGATGGCGCTCTTGGCATCGGTCGTGGCCAGCGAATTGACGAAGACGTGGATGCCGTCGTTGCCGGAGAACGCGGTGAGACCGATGTCGGAGACGATGAACCATTGCGTCGCCAGAGAATCGTAATTGTTGGCGTTCTTCAACTCCAGCGGCTGCGCCACCATGACGTAGACGCCGGGCTTGAGATCGCCAACCGCCTGATCGACCGGGAAAGCGGTGGTGACGTCGGCGTTGAGCGGCGGCGAATCTACGGCAAGCTCGCCCTTCCATACGGAAATTCCGCGCGCATCGCGCAGTTGCTCGACGTCGTAGCGGCTGAGACTGCGCTGGAAGTCGCCGCGCCCGGTGTTTTCACTGCCGATGGCGTCCACGAGACTGCGGTCGGCGAGCCGATAAACTTCGATGGCGACCGCGCGGGTATTGGTGCTGATGACCGGAATTCCGCGCTGGCCGGTGCGCGGCAGCACATAGGCCGTCGTCGAGAAGCGCACGAAGGGTTTGCGGTCGCGCACATAGATCGAAAAGTCTGCCGACTTCGACAATGTCTCGTGCACCGTCGAGGGCAGGCCCGCTCGCAACGTGACCGTGTAACTCTCGCCGTGCTGCAATCCCTCGACGCAAAGCTGTTTCTCGGCCGCCGACCAGGCCGGCTTGTTGGTGCCCGCGAGCACCATGAAGGGCGAAAAGTCGGTACGCGCCGGCAGGTCTTCCGAAAACTGGAAGCAGGCGCGCGGCGACGCGGTATCGGCGTCGACGCTGTAATCGAGCACCCGGAAGCCATGCTGCTCGCGCAGCCTTTCGTATTGGCCGCGCACGTCGGCGACCTCGCGCAACTCGAGCGAAAGCCGCAGCGCGTCCAGCGACGGCCGCCACAGCTCACGCTGGCTCAGCACGTTGCCGAGGAAAGCGAGACTGTCCGCCTCCTCGCTGCGGCTCGCGGTGCGCTGGTAGGCGATGTAGGCGGCCGTCGAGGCGCGTTCGAGCAGGAGCTTCTTTTCGTTGTCGTCAGCCGGGCGGATTTGCATGATGGTCCGCGCCAGACGCAGCCAGGTCGTGCTGTCGCGTGGCACCGCGGCGACGATCTGCCCAAGCAGCGCCATGCCGGCGCGGAAATCGTTCTTTGTGAACGCGGCGTCGGCATCGCGTCGAAGCTGCGCCACAGGCTTGGTCGGCGTTCCCGCATCCGACTTGATCTGCGCTTCGAGTTTGATCGCGCTGTCGGCGAGCTCGCTGTTCTCGAACGCCTTTTCGGCGGCGTTGGCGGCCAGTGGCGCAGCGACCAGCAGCGCGGCGGCGACGCCGGCGCGAATGAGCGAAATCATCGGTGGACTCCTCCCGTGGGGCGCGCAATTTCACCCGCTGGCGGATTTGAGGCAACGATCGTGTCGAGGTCGTGACCGAAGGATCGGTTCAAACTAAACATTTAGCCATCGTCCGGGGTCGCCGGCCTTGCTGGATTTACCGGGCGTTTTGCCGCGGGATTCTGTATAAGCTCGTCGCCGTGCGGCCCCGTAGCTCAGGGGATAGAGCAACAGCCTTCTAAGCTGAAGGTCGCAGGTTCGAATCCTGCCGGGGTCGCCAATTCAATCATGTCCAGCCCGGAGACATGGGTAACGGAACGTACCTAAGACATGGGTGACAACCTCGGGCCGAACGGGTTGTCGAGGGGCTGCAAGGTTTTCTGCTCCGACCGTACCTCACTCAACACACCGGCGACGTCGTCGTTAGCGCGCTCCGGGCCCGCCAACACTTGCTTCGGTATCGGGGTGATGCCGAGGAATGAGCCCACGCAATCGACAAACCGTCGCTCGTGCTCTGCGGAGTCCTCGTCCCACCATTAAGCGCGCGCCAGCGGAACGGGAGCAAGCAGGCGCGATGCCGATTTAGGCAAATTCGAGAAAAACCCGAGCACGGGCGTTAGCCCACGCGCAATAGCCGTTCGCTACGTGATTTCACTCAGAGGGGTTGTTGCCATTCGTTGAGGCGCGGCCCGCAATTTGGAGTCGCGCATCATGCACTCGCTGAAGCCTTCGGAGAGACGCAAATCACACCGCCACCACCTCTACCATATAGTGAAGATACAGATCGGAGCTGACACTGCGCCGCGCGAGTGCCTCATTCTAGACATTTCTGACGACGGCGTGCGGATCTATGTCGTGGGGTTCGACGTTCCCGATGAATTCGTCCTGCTCCTTTCCGGCGACGATATCGTCCGGGAGAAATACAAGGTGATCTGGCGGCGCGACGGTGAGATTGGCGCCAAATTCGTTAGTCGGGAGTCACCGCAATTGAGTATGGCCTCGTAGCCGCCGGCATAGCTGTCATGGTCCATCGCGACAGGCATCGGGACCAGCGCCCGCTTCGGGATTCACGTCAAGGGACAAGCGGCTTCCACGCCAAGCCAAAGGCATTGCCCAGGGCCCTTGGACTACTCCCACAAGGAGCGTAATGTAGCTGTCGGGATGTCGGGGCACCGGATGGTGTGCCCCATGTCGAGAACAGATCAGTTCTGGCAATACGCCAAAGAGGCGATCCTTTTAGCCTGCGACGCCAAAACCGACGACGAGGACAAGCGGGGTCTGCTTGACCTTGCGCGAACCTGGACGCAAGCGGCACTACAAGAGCGAGCGGGTCGTCCTCCAGTCAATCGTGCCGCGTAAGGGCATTCGGTTATGCCCGCGAAAATCCTTAGACGCTATGACGCCATGGAGATTTTGATGTTGGCGGCTGGCGTGTTGCTCATCGTCGCCATCGCATTTGTGTTCTGAATTGGCGCAGCGGAGCAATTAAAGAGTAGCGCAAAAAGAAGCCCCGGCGTTCGACGGTCGGGGCTCAAAGAGGCCCTTACCGTTGGCCATGACCGACGGATGCTGTCCTAATTCCGGGCTTTCTGTCCTCGCGACCCAAAGAGAGCGCGGCAATGTTCGCTAAAATCCTACACCAAGCACCGGAAGCACCCGCTGCAGGATTGCCACGAGACAGATCAGCACCACCAGGATTTTGAGCAAATTTCCTAGCCGTCCATCGCGCACGAACCTGTCGATGACCCAGAATAAGATTGCGCCGACAACGCAGATGATCAGCACGTGAACCAAAACTAAAAGCATGGTGATCCTCCCCGCCTTGGCGCGAGCGCTTAGAGCGCCGCTACCAAAAAGAGGCCCCGGCGCTCGGCAGCCGGGGCTAAGGTCTAGCCGTTGCCCCTGACTGACGCGTAGCGCGCCATACTCGCGTCAGCAATATATTCAAGATACCTGATTCGCGGCGGGCGCTATCATTTTCCCTGTCATGGGACTCGCGGCCATTTTGCCTCTTAATCCTGCCGGGTCGCCAGCCAGATCGATCGCCTGACGTCCTTATCCCCTTATCATCGACGACCTGTTGTCGCGCGCCATCTCTTGGTAAGGTTTCGCAGCAAAACGCCCAATAGTGAGGTGCTGCGGCCGTGCGCGAAGCCATCCATCATGCCAGTCAAGCCATGCTGTTTCACGCGCGCGTCGGCGGCAATTTCTTGTTCTCCAGGAGACTTAACGCGCAGTGCGGCGGAAAGCGCACAACTAAGGGGCACTACAACATGCCGATGCGCGATTGCGCGGTCGCGCCGGATGATGATGCTGCTATCGACGGCGGGCAGCTCGCTGACGGGCAACCGCGCATCGCGCAAGCAGCGCTCTAGCGAGTTGCCGCACGCATGACTCCTCCGGCGGCCAGCGTTCGTGCAGTTTCCAAGCATTTCGGCGCGACCCGTGCGCTGGATAGTGTCGACTTCGACGCACTGCCGGGCGAAGTGCATGCGCTCGTCGGTGAGAATGGCGCCGGAAAATCGACGCTCGTGCGCATACTCGGCGGCGTGCATCGGCCCGATCAGGGCGAGATCGCGGTCGACGGAAACGTCTGCCGCTTCAACGGCCCGCGCGACGCCATTGCGGCAGGCATCGTCACAATTCCGCAGGAGCTGCGGCTTGTCCCGGCGCTGTCGATCGCCGAGAACCTCACGCTTGGCGATCCGCCGCTGCGGCGTTTCTTGGGCGTCGCGGCGTTCGTCGATCGTAAGGGGATGCGCGAAGAGGCGCGTTCACAGCTCGCATCTTTTGATTTTGCGCCGGATCCCGATCTGCCCGTATGTCAGCTCGGCTTCGCCGAGCAGCAGATCATCGCCATCGCCAAGGCTCTGCACCGCCGATGTGCCGTGCTCATCCTCGATGAACCGACGGCCGCGCTGGAAAATCGCGAGATCGTGCGGCTGTTCTCCGTACTGCGCAGATTGAAAAGTCAGGGCACCACCATTGTCTACGTATCTCATCGCCTGGAGGAGATCGTGGAGCTGGCCGACCGATGCACCGTTCTGCGCGACGGCCGCGTCGCTGCATTGGTGCGGCGGGGCGAATTCAACTCCGCCGATCTCGTACAGGCCATGACCGGCCGAGTGGCGGAGCAACAAAGCATAGCGCAAAGGGCTCCCGGCAACGCACTCCTCGAAGACATCGAAATTCGCCCCGATTCAATCCGTTTGCGCGCCGGCGAAGTCGTCGGCCTTGCGGGTCTGCTCGGCAGCGGCACCACACAGGTGCTGCAACGCCTTTTCGGTCTTTCACGGGAAATAACGGAAGCCCGCGTCAGCGGCCGACTTCGCCGCCTGAAAAATCCGATCGCCGCAATCGATGCCGGCATTGGTCTCGTGCCGCCGTCGCGCAGGCTCGGATTGATCATGAATCAGTCCGTGCATGACAATATCCTGCTGCCGAGCCTTGGCCGGTTTCGCCGTACCGGCCGGGGTGGCCGCCGCGCCGGACGCCGCCTCGTCGCCGAATTGATGGACCTCCTCGATATCCGTCCGCGGCGCCCGGAGCTGAAAGTCTCGGCGCTGTCCGGAGGCAATCAGCAGAAAGTCATTCTCGCGAAATGGCTTGCGCTCCGCGTCGATGTGCTTCTGCTCGACGAGCCGACGCAAGGCATCGACATCGCGGCCAAGGCGCAAATCCACGCCCTCCTCCGCAACTTCGCCCTGCGCGGCGGCGGCGTGTTGCTGTCATCGAGCGATCTCTCCGAACTGGCGAATCTGTGTGACGCGGTGCTGGCGCTCCGTCACGGCTCCATCGCCTCGCGCCTCGACCGCAGCGATCGGCTCGACGAAGAACGCCTGCACGAGGCCATCGTCGCATGAAAGCGGCGGTGAAGAGCACGCGACTGAACTGGGCGGGACAAGCTCCGCTGATCACGCTCATTGTGCTGGGCGTGGCGACCGCGCTCCTGACCAACCGCTTTCTCTCGCCGCTCAATCTCACGAATATTCTCGTCCAATCCTCGATCATGGCGGTCATCGCCATGGGAATGACCTTCGTGATTGTAGGCGGAGGGTTCGACCTCTCCGTGGGTTCGACCGTCGCGCTCGCCGGTTGCATTGCCGGAATGGCGATGCTCAAGTTTGGCATCGTGGCCGGGATCGTTGCCGGCGTCGCCGCCGGCGCGCTGGTGGGTTGGGCGAACGGCCTCGTCGTAGCCATGCTCGGCGTCAATCCCTTCATCACAACGCTCGGGACGATGGTTCTCGTCCGCGGCATCGTCTTCATCATCACCGGCGGCGCGCCGGTGAGCGGCGAGGACGGGCTGCCAAGCGCGTTCATCGCTTTCGGCAATTCCCGCCTTTTCGGGGTCCATTATCTCGTCTGGGTCCCAACCCTCCTGCTCGTCGCCCTGTCGGCGCTGTTGCATCTGACCCCTTACGGGCGGCGCATCTATGCGACCGGCGGCAACAAAGAGGCCGCCTATCTTTCGGGCGTTCCGGTCAAGCGCATCATCGCGTCGACCTATGTGTGGTGCGGCGCATTGGCCGGCGTCGCAGGCGTGATGCTCGCCGCGCGCCTGCAGTCCGGCCAGCCGACCGCGGGCGAATTCTACGAATTGACCGCCATCGCCGCCGTCGTGCTCGGGGGCGCCAGCCTGCACGGCGGCGAAGGCACGCTCTACAAGAGCGTCATCGGGGTTTTCATCATGATCGTGCTCGGCAACAGCCTCAACCTTCTGAACGTGGATTCGTATTGGCAGCGGGTCGCGGTCGGTACGGTCATTATTGCGGCCGCTGCCGCAGATCGGCTACGCTCGCGCACTTGATCGAGGAGAAGCGTGATGTCCAAATTCCGCACTTTGGCGCTGGCTGCGGGCCTGTTGCTGCCGGCCTCGTTGCTGCTGCCTTCCTCCCCTGCGTTCAGCCAAGACAAGATCACTATCGGGGTGGCGCTGCCGCAGGACGACAATCCGTTTTACATCGGCATGCTCCGCGGCATTCGTGCGCGCGCGACGGAACTCGGCTGGGACGTCGCTACGGTGTCCTCCAACGAAGACAAGCTGAAGCAGATCAATGGCGTCCAGGACCTTGTCGCCAAGGGCGTTAAAGGCATCCTGATCTCGCCGATCGACGCGGTCGGCGTCAACGCCGCCTATGACGCGGCGGCGGCGGCCAAGATCCCGATCGTGTCGCTTGCGCGCGGCTCGACCTCGCCGAACCAGACGGTGCACGTGGCGATGGACGAAGTGCAAGTCGGCCGCGACATCGCGGAATGGACGGCCAAGCACCTCAACGGCAAAGGCAAGGTGGCGATGCTGCTCGGCCCGAGCGGCGCGCCGACCTTCCGCAACCTCGCTCAGGGCTACACCGAAACGATGGCCAAATATCCGGACATCCAGATCGTGTTCAAGACCGACGGCCCCCTCACGCGCGAACGCGGCCTCAAGAACAGCGAAGATGCGCTCGTCGCCAATCCGGATCTCAAGGCCATCTACGCGGCCAACGACGATCTCGCGCTTGGGGCGATGCAGGCCGTGCTTGCGGCCAATCGGGCCGGGCAAACGATCGTCACCGGCATGAATGGCGTGCCGCCGGCGCTGCACGCCGTCAAGGACGGCAACATCGCCATGACGGTTGAGCTCAACCCGGTCGTGTGGGGCCGGCTCGGCGTCGATGTCCTGGCGACGTATCTCAAGGGTGACAAGGTCGAGCAGCGCGTCTTCATCAAGCACGTCATCATCGACGGTTCAAATGTCGACGAGGTGCTGGCGAAGATGGCGCCGCCGAAGACCTGACCCGGCAACATTACCGGAGGCCGGCCGTGGTCAAGGCTGCCGATACCGCGACGCGCGCGCCGGCCGAACAGGCCGGCACCTCCTTCGTCGCCGAACTCGAAGCGGCGAACCTGCATCCGTTGTGGGACCGGTTCAAGAAGATCACGCCGGTCCGCCCGCAACCGCGCGATGCGCCGCTGATCTGGCGCTGGAAGGATATCGAGAAACTCGCTGAGCGCTCGGTCGGCGAGGTCGCCATCGACGACGTCGAGCGGCGTGCGCTCATTCTCGTCAATCCGGCCTTCGCCGGCGAGACCGTGACCACAAACAACTTGATCGGGGCTTTCACCGTGCTCGATCCCGGCGACCACGCACGCCCGCACCGCCACACTTTCGCGGCCATTCGTTTTGCTACCCGCGCCGACGGCGCCGCAACCATCGTCAACGGGCGCCGCTGCGCGATGCGTGAAGGCGATCTCATTCTCACGCCGCCGATGTGCTGGCACGGCCACGTCAACGACAGCAATCACCGCATCGTCTGGTTCGATGCGGCGAACATCCCGCTCATCCGGTCGCTGGACGCCAATTTCTTCGAACCCGGCGATGCCGGCAGCAATGAATTTTGGCAGGTCGACGAAGGCGACGAGCGTCTGTGGGCGGAGCCGGGCGTGATTGGCGCCGATGTGCCCCGTGAGACTGCCCATTCGCCGAAATACCACTATTCCGGCGAAGCGACGCGCCGCTTGCTTTCTGCGCTGCCGCAGGGTCCGGACGGTGCGCGGACGGTGCGCTACACCAACCCGGTCACCGGCGGCGCCGTTATGCCTGCGCTCGATTGTTACTCGGCCCGGCTTTCCGCGGGCGCACCGACCCGCCCGAGACGGGCAACCTGTAACGCGATCTGTCTCGTCGTCTCAGGCGCCGGCCGCTCGCAAATCGGCGATCATAGCTTCGAGTGGTCGCAGCACGATGTGTTCAGCATCCCACACTGGACCTGGGCGAGCCATGAGGCCAAGGACGGCGATGCCGACTTCTTTATCGTCTCCGACAAAGTTGTGTATGAGCGGCTCGGGCTGCTGCGCGAGGAACTGCAATAGACGCCGCGGCGAAGATCCAGGAGGGCATCGGCGCCTCGGTGCGACGCGTCGAAGACGCCCGCTTGCTGCGCGGCGGCGGATGTTTCGTCGCCGATATCTGCATTCCCGGTGAACTGCATTGCGCGCTCGTCCGCTCCCCGCACGCACACGCCGTCATTCGCAAGATCGACGCTTCACGCGCGCGCGATGCGCCCGGCGTAGTCGCCGTTTTCAGCGGCGTCGATATGGCTGCGGACAGCGTCGGCCCGATGCGTGCGCTCTGGGCCATCCGCTCCAGCGACGGCAGCGCAATGGCGGAACCGCCGCGCTGGGCGCTTGCCCGTGATCGCGTACGCCACGTCGGCGAGCCTGTTGCCGCGCTGATCGCGCAGTCCCGTGAACAGGCGCTCGACGCGGCCGAACTTGTCGAAGTCGACTACGAGAGCCTGCCGGTCGTCGTCGAAGCGCGCGAAGCCAGCGCGGCGACAGCGCCGCAACTGCATGATAGCGCCCCGCAAAACATCTGCTTTCGCTGGGCACGCGGGGACGAAGCCGCCGTCGGAAAGGCGTTTGCCGCAGCGAAGCATGTGACGCGCATCGATCTCATCAACAATCGATTGATCGGCGCGGCTATCGAACCACGCGCGATCCTCGCCGTTGCAGATGCCGCGAATGGACGGCTGACGCTCTATTGCGCGACGCAGGTGCCCCATCACATCCGCCGCTTTGTATCGGAACAGCTCGGCGTCGCGGAAGGCGCCATTCGTGTCGTCGCTCCCGACGTCGGCGGCGGCTTTGGCTATAAGGGAAAGCATTATCCCGAGGAGACCATCGTCGCCTGGGCGGCTCGACGTTTGCGGCGGCCGATAAAATGGGTCGCAAGCCGGAGCGAAAGCTTTGTTTCCGATAATCAGGGCCGTGACCATGTAACCCATGCGCAGCTGGCGCTCGATGAGGTGGGGCATTTTTTAGGGCTAAGAGTTCGAAACCGTCGCCAATCTGGGAGCCTATGTCTCCACCTTCGGCGCCGCTATTCCGAGCGCGATCTACAGCGCGCTCCTGGCCGGCGTGTACACGACCCCGGCAATATCCGTGCGCTGCACCGGCGTTTTTACCAACACTTTGCCGACGGACGCCTATCGCGGCGCCGGGCGACCCGAGGCTTGCTACGTGCTCGAGCGGCTTGCGGATCGTGCGGCCCAGGAGCTCGGCATCGACCGGGCCGAGATCCGTAAGCGAAACCTCATTCCCTCCTCAGCAATGCCCTACAAGACGCCGATCGGACCGACCTATGATTGCGGCGACTTTCCCAAAATTTTTGCGCGCGCCTTGGAAATGGCCAACTACGCCAGTTTTCCCAAGCGCCGCGCGCAAGCCAGCCGCAAGGACCGTCTGCGCGGCATCGGCATGGCTTGCTATGTCGAATCCTCCGGCGTAGCGCCGTCGCGTTTTGCCGGGGCGCTCGGCGCACGCACGGGATTTTTCGAGGCGGCGTTGATCCGCGTGCTGCCCGACGGCGGAATTCAAGCACTCCTTGGCACCCACAATCACGGCCAGGGCCATGCGACCACGATGGCGCAGATCCTTGCCGCGCGCCTCGGTGTTTCACTCTCCAAGATCGACATTATCGAGGGCGACACCGATCAGGGGCCCTATGGCACCGGCACATTTGGTTCGCGCTCGATCGCCGTCGGCGGCTCGGCGCTCGATCGCGCAGCCGGGAAAGTCATCGAAAAAGGCAAACTGATCGCCGCCCATTTGCTGGAAGCTTCCGCCGGCGACATTGTTTTTGCCGACGGCTGGTTTGCCGTGTCTGGCACTGACCGGCGTCTGTCTTTCGCCGAAATCGCGCATGCCGCTAACGTGCCGCACAATTTTCCGTTGGAGACTCTGGAGCCGGGATTGCAGGAGACCG
This sequence comes from uncultured Alphaproteobacteria bacterium, assembly GCA_963733575.1. Lineage (GTDB taxonomy): Bacteria > Pseudomonadota > Alphaproteobacteria > Rhizobiales > Xanthobacteraceae > BOG-931. Next base: position 1,096,412 of record CAVTDJ010000002.1, read on the forward strand.
CGGTGTACGATCCGCCGGCATTTGCATTCAGCAACGGCGCCCACCTCTGTGAGGTTGAAATCGATGCCGATACCGGAGAAACGAATATTGTCGGTTATTGGGGCGTTGACGATGTCGGTACCGTAATCAATCCCATGATCGTGGAAGGACAAATCCACGGCGGTGTCGCGCAAGGACTGGGACAGGCGCTGCTTGAAAATTGCGTCTACGATCGCGACGGCCAGCTTTTGTCCGGAACGTTTATGGACTACGCCCTGCCCCGCGCGAGCGATCTTCCCGTTATCGAATCCGAACTCGATGAAAGCCAGCCCTGCACGCACAATCCACTTGGAGCAAAGGGTTGCGGCGAGGCCGGCGCCATTGCGGCTCCCGCCGCGATTTTGAGCGCGGTGCTTGATGCGCTGGCGCCTTTGGGCGTGACGGAGGTGGAAATGCCGGTGACGGCTGAAGCTATATGGCGTGCCATCCGCCCCCACCGCCACCTCCCCGCGAATTAACTCCGATTGTTTGAAGCGCCAAGGCGGGCCAATGCAACTTGCATTAGGGTCCGCCCCGGTGGTGTAATGCCTAACAAGGGCGCGAAGCCCTCCTAAAGCGCGCGACAAAGACGTCGCGCCTGATATTGGCAGTGACGCCGGACCGCCGCGGACGAGCGGGCGTCGTTGCTCATTCCGGTTGGTCTCGGCACCAGGCGCAGGAATGGGCCATGCAACTCGAAGCCTACCGTATCCAAACAGAGCCTTATTACCTACCGCTCGGGGGCGAAGTCGCGTTGTTCGAGGCGGCCTATACGAGCCGGCTGCCGGTCATGCTCAAGGGCCCGACGGGGTGCGGTAAGACGCAATTCATTGAATACATGGCCTGGCGACTCGGGCGGCCGCTCATTACCGTTGCCGCCCATGAGGACATGACCGCTGCCGACCTTGCCGGCCGCTTCCTGCTCGCGCCGGAAGGGACCGTCTGGCACGATGGCCCGCTGACGCTCGCGGTGCGCTATGGGGCGATTTGCTATCTCGACGAAATCGTCGAAGCCCGCCAGGACACGACGGTCGTGATCCATCCGCTCACCGACGCGCGGCGCATGCTGCCGCTGGAAAAGAAGAACGAGCTGGTCGCCGCACATCCCGACTTTCAGCTCGTGATTTCCTACAACCCCGGCTACCAGAGCGCGGTGAAGGATTTGAAGGAATCGACCAAGCAGCGGTTTGTCGGCATCGACTTCGACTATCCCACGCCTGACGTCGAAGCCGAGATCGTCAGCCGTGAATCGGGGGCTGACCGCAAGACCGCGCGGCGGCTGGTAGACATCGCGCTGCGCTCGCGCAATCTGCGCGGACACGGGCTGGAAGAAGGCGCCTCGACGCGCATGCTGATCCACGCTGGCCGACTGGTTGCGGCCGGCGTCGGGCTCGAAGCGGCCTCGCAAGCAAGCATCGTACTGCCGATCACCGACGATCTCGATATGCGCGAGGCGCTGACGGCGGCCGTCGCGGCGTGTCTTTGATAAAGTCGCCATAGAGAACCATGAGCCCACGAAGCCGTGCGCAACTTCAGGTCATCGAGACGGAGCAAGACCGCGCGGTTACACGTCTGCATCACCTGATTCGTCACCGCGACGCCCTGCGCGGCGCGTTCCGCGATTGCTGGGAAGCGATTTCGGCCGGCGCTGCGGATGCAGACCTCGAGCGGTGGGCCGAGGGCTCGCTTGACCTTGCTTTCGTCAATGCCGGCCCGGAATGCCAGTTTGCCTTCTGGCGCGCGAGCGTGGACCTCAGGGCCGAACTGGGTCTGAAAGACTTCGCCGATTTCGCCCACGCTACCGCCGATATCTGCCGCGGCGCAGGCGCGCAAGCGGCCCTCGCGTGTCTGCAGGCGTTGCCTGCCGCGCTGCGGCGGCTGCCGACAACGGGAGAAATCGCGCTGTGGTCTCGCGGCTTGGTGCGGCTGGCCCGCGAAGCACCCGAGTCCGTCCTGGCGGTGGCGAGCCGCACCGACATGATCCTTCAGGCTTGCGACGGCTCGAGCTTTGAAAGTTTCATCGCCACGGGTCTCAAATACACGCGCGGCGATCGGGCGCGGCGGCGCGCTTTCTTCACGCTCGAAGACCGGCTTGCCGCGCAAGTACTCGAGCAGGCAGCCGGCGCGCTGACATTCTCCCGCAGTGAGCGAGTTCTCAAGGCTTACGCCACCGCCCTGTGGGGCCGTCCGCCGGTGCTACGCAGCGCTGTGGCGCCGCCGGGCGGACAACTTGCGCGCCGCGTGAATATCGCCGGTGGCGTCGTGCGGGTCCCCCCGGTCTTTCGCGGCACACCGAAAAGCGTTCTGCCGCAATTATTTCGCGCCTGCGTCGCACACGCGACGGCGCATGTGGCATTGACACGGACGCGCTTTCCGATCGGATCGCTCAAGCCGCTGCAAATGGCGCTGATCGGGCTGGTCGAAGATGCGCGCGTCGAGACTTTGGCGATGCGCGCCTTTCCCGGATTGCGCCGATTGTGGGCGCCGTTTCACATTGCAGAGCCGACGGGCGTGATCACCGCGCCGACGCTGCTGGCACGGCTTGCGCGCGCATTATTCGACCCGGAATACGCCGACCCGGACGGCTTCATCAGCAAGGGCCGTGAGCTTTTTGCCGCCGAGATGGATCGCCTTGACGATGTTTCGCTCAGCCGGCGGATCGGCGGTCTGCTTGGCAACGACCTCGGGCAGATGCGCGTACAATTCAACGCCCGCACCTATGTGGTCGAGCCGGTATATCGTGACGATGGGCTCGGGCTGTGGGATTTCGGCGAGCAGGCGCCAGCTCCCGACGACGTTGTCGAACTGACGGTCGATGCGGCGCGGATCGAACGCCGCGACGAAGCCGATCATCCCGATCGCCGCCGCGACGAAGCGGAGCCGTCGCCGAACGCGGTCGGACGCGCACGCGAGCGCGCCCCAGACGAACGCGGCCTCGCCCTCGCCACCTATCCTGAATGGGACTGCGATGCCGGAACCGAGCGGCCTGACTGGACGACGGTCCGCGCGGCACCGGTGTGGCCGGGTGACGCTGGCGTGATCGACACGGCGCTCGACAATATCCCGGCCGTGCGCGCCCGGATCCGGCGTCTGGTGCGCGGCGCCAAGATTGGCCGGCGCGAGCGGCTGAAGCGGCGCAGCGACGGCCCCGATCTCGACCTCGATGCCGCATTGGATGCGGCCATCGCGCTGCGTGCCGACGATCTGCCCGACGATCGCGTGTTCCGCACGATGGAGCGGCGCAAGCGCGATCTCTCGGTCACGATTCTGCTGGATGTATCGGAATCGACGCGCGACCGGGCGCTGCCGTCAGGCGCCTCGGTGCTCGACGTGGAACGGCTGGCGGTCGCGGCGCTCGCCGAGGCTTTGGCGGCGCTCAACGATCCGTTCGCGCTGCGCGCCTTCGCGTCGGCCGGCCGCGAAGACGTTCGCGTCTTCTGCCTGAAAGACTTCGGCGAGCCCTACAATGCGGCCGTCAAGGCCCGGCTCGCACACCTCGAACCGCACCTGTCGACCCGGCTAGGCACGGCGCTGCGTCATGCCGGCGCCGAGATCGCGTCCATGCGCAGCCATCGCAAGCTGATACTCGTGCTCACGGACGGGGAGCCGTCCGACATCGATGTCGTCGATCCACGCGATCTTGTTGAGGATGCGCGGCGCGCCGTGCTCAGCCTGCGTTCGCGCGGCATCGATGTCTTCGGCGTCACGCTCGATCCGTCAGGCGCCGGCTCCGGCGCCGCCGTGTTCGGCCGCAGCCAGCACATGCCGGTGCGGCGCCTGGAAGACCTGCCGTCGCGTCTGGCCGAGCTTTATTTTCGCCTGGCGCGGCGCTGACACTGGTTGCTGAGTTATTTGGGTCTGCGCGCCGGCGGCACCCCGATCAGCGCCTCAAAGGCAACCGCAAACGCCGTCTCGAGGCCGCGTGCCAGCGCGCCGCCATTGGCGGCGAGGATGCGCCCTCCGACTCCGGCATCGTTCGGAAGCTTCGATATTCCGGCAAGGCAACCGCAGCCTTCGAGACGCTGTTCCAGAAGGCCCGGATCGCAGCGCTCCGATCCCTGTCCCAACACCAGCAGCGTGCCGACAGCATGAAAAGGCCCGAGCGGCGAGGTCGGGCCAAACATCAGTTCACCGGCGATCGAGCCGCGGTCTGAAAGAAGAACCGCTCCGCCGGTGCTGCGCACAGTGATGGCGTTACTGTAGCGGCCGAAGGGACGGCCCTGCCCTTCCGGGTCGTGATGCGCCAGACCCTCGGTGAGGATGGCGCGACCGGTCATCGCCAAGGTGATATCCGTCGTGCAGGAAATCTCCGCGCCGGGAAACAGCACCAGCGGGTCGGGTGTCACCGCCGCGAAGGCGCGCTCCCCGATCTCGATGCGGGTGCGCTGCGCGGCAGCGTTTTCGTGTGTGCGGTGTACGATGGTGGACGCCTGGGTGGTCAGGTGCGCGGCCGCTTCCGGACCGACAGCAATCGACAGCGCGAGACTATCGCCGCGGTAAAGACCGCCCGACGCCGATTGCAGATAGAGGGTGGCGATCTCTGGACGCGACCGGTCGAGATAAAACGTCCTTGTGGCATGGAAGGGATACGGCACGCGCTGCCGAGCCAGCACTGTTCGTCCCCCGCCGCGACCGAAGTACAGCGAAGCTTCCACCGGCCCTGGAAGACGCTCCGGGCCGGCCATAACCGGGAACAGATCGCCTCCGATGCGGGACTTGCCGAGCAGTTCGCCGGAACGCGCGAGTCTCTCCAGCATGTCGGCCGATCTCCGGCTCAGCGAAACAACACGGCCTGGTTCACAGCGTCGGCGACGGCCGCGACACCGTCTCCCGTCCGCGCGTTGGTCGCGAGAATCGGCCGGCCTTCGCGCACTGCTCTTGCTTCCGCCAGCATGGCTTCGAGATCGACACCGACGAATGGCGCCAGGTCGGTCTTGTTTACGACCAACAAGTCGCAGCGCAGGACGCCAGGCCCGCGCTTGCGTGGAATGTCGTCGCCGCCGGCAACGTCGATCACGAAGATCCACCAGTCGACCAGGTCGAGCGAGAAGGTGGAGGCGAGATTGTCGCCGCCGGATTCGAAGATAATAAGCTCGACGCCGGGAAATTTGCGCTCGAGATCGTCGCCCGCCGCGATGTTCAGCGTCGGGTCTTCGCGAATGACGGTGTGCGGGCAAGCGCCGGCCTCGACGCCTAAGACCCGCGCTGGATCGATGAGGCCCGAACGCCGCAGCCGTTCGGCGTCTTCCTTGGTCACGAGGTCGTTCGTCACCACAGCAAGGTCGATGCCGCGCCCGATCAGGATCGGAATGAGACGCTCGATCAGAGCCGTCTTTCCCGAGCCAACCGGCCCGCCAATACCGATCCGCGCCGCGCCGACTTTGGGCGCTTGGTGCGAAGCCGAAACAGCTACGCGATCATGCATGGCGGTCACCGCAGCATGTAACGCTGCGCCAGCGGCAGCTCGCGCGCCGGCGCGCACGTCGCCAGCTCACCGTCGACAAAGACGTCGAAGGTTTGCGGATCGACGCGGATGTTCGGACAGGCGTCGTTCCACATCATGTCGGACTTTGAGAGCCTGCGCGTCCCGTGCGTCGGCAGCAGCGCCTTCGACAGCCCAAGCTCGGTCTTCAGCCCGCGATCGATCGCCAGCGGGTGCACAAAGCTCGCCGACAGCGCCGGCGCGGCGCGGCCGAAAGCACCCCATTGCGGGCGCATCAGGATCGGCTCGCAGGTCATGAGTGATGCAGCGGAATCACCCATCGCGCCCCAGGCGATGAAGCCGCTCTTGATGACGAGCTCGGGCTTGATGCCGAAGAACGCCGGGCGCCACACCACCACGTCGGCCATCTTGCCGTCCTCGAGCGAGCCGATGTGATCGGCAATGCCGAAGGTGCGCGCGGCATTGATCGTATATTTGGCGATGTAACGGCGGATGCGGGCGTTGTCGCCGAAGCCGGGCCGTTCTTCTGGGAGCGCGCCACGCTGATCCTTCATCTTCGAGGCAAGCTGCCAGGTGCGGCAGATCACTTCATGGATACGGCCCATGCCCTGGCTGTCCGAGCCAAGCATCGAGATGGCGCCGATGTCGTGGAGAACATCTTCCGCTGCAATAGTTTGCGCGCGAATGCGGCTTTCGGCGAATGCCACGTCCTCGGGGATGGCCGGGTTGAGGTGGTGGCACACCATCGTCATATCGAGGTGCTCGTCGAAGGTGTTTACCGTGTACGGGTTGGTCGGATTGGTCGATGACGGCAGACAGTTCGCAATTCCCGCGACACGAATGATATCGGGCGCATGGCCGCCGCCGGCGCCTTCGGTGTGATACATGTGAATCGCGCGGCCGCGAATGGCGGCGAGCGTATCCTCGACGAAACCGGACTCGTTCAACGTGTCGGTGTGCAGCTGCACCTGGAAATCGAGATCGTCGGCGACGGCAAGGCATGCGTCGATCGTCGCCGGCATCGCGCCCCAGTCTTCGTGAATCTTCAGCCCGACGCAGCCGGTTTCGAGCTGCTCGACGAGCGACGCCGGCTTGTGCGAGTTGCCGCGTCCGAGAAAACCGAAATTGATCGGCCAATGCTCCGCGGCTTGCAACATCTTGCCGACGTTGAAGGGGCCGCCCGAGTCGATCCCGACGGTGATCGGCCCGAGCGAACCGCCGAGCATTGTGGTGATCCCGGAGGAGATCGCGTGCTCGCACAGCCCGGCCGAGTCGAAATGCACATGCACGTCGATGGCGCCGGGCGTAGCGATCATTCCCTCACAGTCGCGCACGGTGGTGGCCGCGGAAACAAGAAGGCGCGGATCGACGCCATCCATGATCGCTGGATTTCCGGCCTTGCCGAGGCCGACGATCCGCCCATCCTTGATGCCGAGATCGCCCTTGACGATGCCGATAACCGGATCGATGACCAGAACATTACAGAGGAGAAAATCAAGTGCGCCCTGCGCGCTGGTCACGCCGGCCGCAAGCCCGATGCCGTCACGAAGTGTTTTGCCGCCGCCGTGCAAGCATTCATCGCCGTAGACGGCGTGATCCTTCTCGACGACCGCGACCAGCGATGTGTCGGCAAGACGAACGCCATCGCCGACCGTCGGGCCATACAAGGCCGCATAATCCCTTCGGGCAATCGTGACCACGCGTAAACCTCATGCACCCTTGAAGCCAGCCTCGCGCGCGCGCCGCAGCGCGGCGTCGCGCACCGACTGATCCGTTGCGGGGCCGTCCGTCAGAGCATTGAGACCGGACAATTCGCGGCGACCGCCGAAACCAACGAGAGCCACCTCTTTGCGCTGGCCGGGCTCGAAGCGAACGGCCGTACCTGCGGGAATATCGAGCCGCATGCCGAACGCCGCCGCACGATCAAAATCGAGGGCCTTGTTCACTTCGAAGAAATGATAGTGCGAGCCGATCTGGACCGGACGGTCGCCGGTATTGACCACTTCGAGCTTGGTCCGTGGGCGGCCGGCGGAAAGCTCGATCTCGCCCTCGGCGGCGAGGATCGCGCCGGGCTCGAGCGTATCGGCTGCGGCGCCGGCTATTGGCCGGATCGGCTCATGGACGGTGACAAGCTTCGTGCCGTCGGGAAAAACGCCTTCGACCTGAAGGATCGGCAGCATCGAGGCCACACCCGGCATCACGTCGCTTGTGGTGAGGATCGTCGATCCGACCGACATCAGATCAGCAACGCTTCGCCCTTCGCGCGCACCTTCGAGGATTTCGTCGGTGATGATGGCCACAGCTTCGGGATGGTTGAGCTTGAGGCCTTTGGCCCGGCGCTTTCTCGCCAGCTCCGCTGCCGAAAAAATGGTGAGACGTTCAAGCTCGGTTGGAGTTAGCAGCATGCGGTTCCCTCAACTTGCGAACAGACGCAAATGCGCGCGGGCATGCCGCGACGCCGCGGCGTCGACCCACGGCATGAAGCTCTCGATCTCAGCGTTCGGCGGCAGTGGTGCGGGCAAATCCGCGATTGTCGCCAGCGTCGCCGTGAGCACGGCTTGCGCTTCCACCGCACCGATGCGCCCCAATCGTACCGCTGCTGCGATTAGCCCCGCAGCCGTCGAATAGCCGGAGACCGCGACCGCGGCCGCCTCGCTCATGCCAGCGGCGCACCAGACAAAGCCTTGGACGACGGGCAAGTGGCCATATGCTCGGCTAGCGGCAATCAGTTCCCGCAGCTCCCGCGCGCCGGGCGTCCCCAATCGCACATGCGCCGCGAGCAGCGCATTGCCGTTTCGCTTCGATCCGTTACGGAGCGGCTCGGCGAGGGTCGCCGCCTCGACGGCACGATCGATCTCGGCAACTTTATCGAAAGCGCCATTCGCCCGATGCGTCAGGGCGACAGCGACGCGGTCCGATGTCGCCCAGCGATGGCGGAGGAACATCGCGACGACAGCCTGCAATCCGCCCCGGTCGAGCGGGGCGTTCATGGCCGACAGCCCTTCGATCCCGTTGGAAAATGCGAAGCTGCCGCTTGGGAAGGCGGAGTCCGCGTGTTGCAGGATGGTGAGGAGATCGGTCAAAGCGCGACCTCGTCGGCATCGGCCAGCGAGGGGATAACGCGGCGATCGCGGATTAACGCGCCCAGGCGAGCCAGATATTCGTCCATCGGCGCTTCCATGGCAACCAGAAGGGCTTCGCCGGCAAAGCGCACACGCCAATGCAGATTGCCCGCGTGATAGCCGAGCTCGATCGCATCGGCGATGGCGCGTGGCTGCAATCGCAACCAGCGCTCTTGCGTCACACGGACCACGACGGCGTGGTCAGGCTCAAGCACGAGCACCGCGCCATCGAACAGCTGCTGATCGCGCGGCAGCGCGATCGCCACCTCCGTTCCGCCTTGCGTGGTGGCGCGGAAGCGATGCCGCGACACATCGGCGGCCGGCACCGTCAGAAGATCGACGGCTCCTTGATGCTCTAACTCGTGAATCCGCTCGGCAAGCGCCGGATCAAGGCGGCTTCCGAGCACCTGCTCGATCCGCAGCATACGACCTTTGCCCGTCAGACTGAAATTTCAGCTCCGTGCCGCCTCGCTATCATTCGCGAAGCGGCACGGTTGCGGCGCCGCGCCATTCTAACGATGAGCGACCTTCTTCGCCGGAATGCCCTCGATCGGGCATTCCTCGGTCCCCACCGTCGGCCGCGTAATGGCCTCGACCATCTCGCGGGTGCCCTCCGGATCCGTGATCCACTTCTTGTAGAAGTCGTAGGGGCAGACCGCCTCGCCGCGCACGTCCTCGCCGGAATTGATCTTGCCGGTATAGCCGCGGTGCACGAGCTTAAAGAGGTGATTTTCCGATTGCATGTTGCGGCGTGCGTCGCGGATCAGCGACGTGGAGAGCGCGGCATACTGGATGCCGTAATCCTCTTCGCCGCACTCGCCGAGCGTACGACCGTCGAAGCCGATGATCGCCGAATGACCGAAATAGGAGTAGACGCCGTCGAAGCCGGCGGCGTTGGCGACGGCGACGTAGACGTTATTCGCCCACGCCATTGCTTTCGCCATGATCACCTGCTGATCCTTGGCGGGATACATGTAGCCCTGGCAGCGGACGATCAGCTCGGCCCCTTTCATCGCGCAATCGCGCCAAATCTCGGGATAATTCCCGTCGTCACAAATGATGAGGCTGACCTTGAGGCCCTTCGGTCCGTCGGACACATAGGTGCAATTGCCCGGATACCAGCCTTCGATCGGCACCCACGGCATGATCTTGCGATATTTCTGCACGACCTCGCCGGAATCGTTCATCAGGATGAGGGTGTTGTAGGGCGCCTTCTTCGGGTGCTGCTCGTGGCGCTCGCCGGTGAGGGAAAAAACGCCCCACACCTTCGCCTTGCGGCACGCTTCCGCGAAGATTTCAGTTTCCTCGCCCGGCACCGTCGAGGCGGTTTCGTACATCTCCTTCGAGTCGTACATGATGCCGTGGGTCGAATATTCCGGGAAGATCACCAGATCGAGACCCGGCAATCCGAGCTTCATGCCCACGACCATGTCGGCAATCTTTTTCGCGTTGTCGAGGACCTCCGCCTTGGTGTGCAAGCGTGGCATCTTGTAGTTCACCACCGCAACGCCGACGGTGTCTTTGCTGCTCGAAATATCGCCGTGCAACATGAACATTCTCCTTGGTGACAGGCTCTTGCTTCGATCCGGGTGCCGCGGTGAGCCGCGGTCCCGGCAACACTTTCAAACCGCCATATGGCGGTGGACCAAATCGTCGCTCAGGTCGCCGATGTCTCCCGCCGCGACCACACTTCCCTTTTCCATGATGGCGAAGCGGCGCGCGGCGCGGCGGGCAAACTCGACGTTTTGCTCGACGAGGATCACGGTGAGGTGCTCGACACGATTAAGACGCAAAATCACCTCCTCGATCTCTTCGACGATCGACGGCTGAATTCCTTCGGTCGGCTCATCGAGCAGCAGGATCTTCGGCTCCGCCGCGAGAGCGCGGGCGATTGCGACCTGTTGCTGCTGGCCGCCGGACAGGACGCCGCCGCGGCGATCGAGATTTTCGATGAGATAGGGAAACAGCTCGGGTACGAGGCTCGGAATCGAGCGGCGCCCATCCGGCCTTGCGAAAGCGCCCAGCAGGATGTTGTCGCGGATGGTGAAATCGGGAATGATCTCGCGGCCCTGCGGTACATATGCAAAGCCGGCGCGTGCGCGCCGAAATGTCGGCTCGGCTGCGATATCGGTCTCTTCAAATCTGATCGCGCCGGTCGTTCGGTCCGTCAGGCCCATGATCGTCTTGAGGAGCGTGGTCTTTCCGGTGCCGTTACGGCCGAGAATCGTCGTGATTTCACCCTTTCCGACATCGAGGTTCACGCCGTGCAGGATGTGACTGCGGCCGTAATAGCTATCGACTTCGACAAGCTTGAGCATCAGCTGATCGCCCTCGAGCCAAGATAGGCTTCGCGCACTTTCGCGTTCTGCTCGATTTCAGAGACGTTGCCCTCGGCCAGAACCTGGCCGAGATGCATGACCGTGATGCGCTCCGCGATCTCACGGACAAACGCCATGTCGTGCTCCACGACGAGCAGCGTGTGTTTGCCCTTGAGCGCGTTGATGATCTTGGAGGTCTTGAGCGTTTCCGCCTGAGTCATCCCGGCGGTGGGTTCGTCGAGCAGCAGAACCTTCGCGTTCTGCACCATCAGCATTCCAAGCTCGAGCCACTGGGTTTGACCATGGCTGAGATTGGCCGCGACCATTGTCGCCTGCCCCGAGAGCCCGACGAGTTCCAGCACCTCGTCGACGCGTTCCTCACCTTCGCGCGAAAATCCGAATCCGAGATTCGCCACTACCCGCGTATCGCGGCAACTGACCACTTCCAGATTGCGCCTGACGGTCAGGTCCTTGAACACGCTCGGGATCTGGAATTTGCGTCCCATACCGGCGCGAGCGATTTCATGCTCTTCCTTGTTGGTGACGTCGTTGTCATAGAGAAACACGCGTCCTTCGGTGCTCTTGGTTTTGCCCGAGATCAGATCCATGAGCGTCGTCTTGCCAGCACCGTTGGCGCCAAGAAGCACGCGCAATTCGCCCTCATCGACGATCATCGAGACGGCGTTGACGGCTCTGAAACCGTCAAAATCGACCGAAAGACCGTCAATCGTGAGCGCTGCGGGCATCGCCGTTCCTATTCCGCCGGCTGGACGCCGTTCGGCTGCTGCGCGCCGGCAGCCTTGCGCCGCGTGGCGTTGACGCGGCCGACAAACCAATCGCTGAGATCGTGGGCGAGACCGGCAACGCCGCGCGGCAGATACAACACGACCAGCACGAAGACCAGACCGATAATGGCCTTCCAGGCTTCCGCAAAGCCTTTGGTCTCGCTGACAGTGGCGGTAAGCGTGTTGATCAGGATGGCGCCGATGCAGGCGCCCAGTATCGACGCGCGTCCGCCGACGGCCGCCCACACCACCATACTGATAGAAAAGGTGAGATCCATGAACGTCGGCGACGCAAATTCCGCCGCGATGACGTAGAGCATTCCGGCAAACGCCGCGATGCCCGCCGAGACGGTGAAGAAGAACGTTTGAAAGCGCGGCACGTCGAAACCAAGATATCTCGCCCGGTTTTGATCGTCGCGGATCGCCTGCAATATCAGGCCGGCGCGTGTTTCAATCAAGAGACGCGCGCCTACAAGCACGACCGCAAGCGAAACGGCGATGAGGTAGTAGGTCTGGACTACAAACGGATCGAACTCAAAGTCGAACAGCTTGAACCAGCCAAGATCGGTCAATCCGTTGAAGCCGTTGGTTATCGGCTGCGCGTCGATGATGAGGAGACGGACCAGGAGAACCAACGCCAGCGTGATGATCGAAACAAAGACGCCCGCAATCCTTTTGCGGAACATGATCATGCCGAGGACGCCAGCGATGCAGACCGGAAGCACGATACCCATGGCCACGCCGAACCATTGATTTTGGAACGGAATCCACAGGAACGATGCTTTGTTGATACAACAAAGATCGGTTTTCGATCCGGGCTCGGCGTTCCACAGCATGAAGTCCGGTACCGGGCTGTCCGAACCCTGCTGCAAGCTCGTCTGGCTTGCGAGCTTCAGCGACATAGCGAGCATGTAAGCGCCGCCGCCGAAAAACAGGCCCTGACCAAGGTTGAGAATGCCGGCATAGCCCCAGGACAGCGCCACCGCGATGCCGAGCATTCCAAACACGAGATACTTGGCGATCCGATTGACCCAGAACGGATCCAGCACCAGCGGCGCCAGCATGATGAGCGCGATGAAAAGCGCGTACGCTGCTATCTCGATATGACGCTTGGTCATCCGTTCAGCGTTCCTTGAAGGAGAACAAGCCCTTCGGCTTGGCAACGATGATGAGGATGACCACGCCGAAGACGACGGCACGGGCGACGATATCGTTGGTCACGGAGGCGACGACGCCGTTGATCTCTCCGAGCATGCCGGCGGACAGCACGGATCCCAACAAACTTCCGACGCCGCCGACGACCACGACCAGAAACCCGTCGACGACCATCGGCGTTCCCATGTCGGGAAACACGGTCTTGAATCCGGACATCATGACGCCGGCGACGCCCGCGAGGCCCGCGCCGAAAGCAAAGGTCAGCGCATTCATCCGCTCGACGTCGATGCCGCAGGCGGCGGCCATCTGTCGGTTGCGGATAATGGCACGAACCTGCGTGCCGACAGATGTGCGAAACAGAATGAACCAGGTGATCAGCGTGAACACCACGGTTACCAGAATGATAAAGGAGCGATAAGCGTTGATTTCCACGCCACCGATCGACATCGCGCCTTGCAGCGCATCCGGGATCGTCACGTTCTGCAATCCCGGTCCGAGACCGTCGATGTGAATGCCGAAAAAGGACAGGCCGAATTCCAGCCGCACAGCCTGCTGTATCAGTATTCCGATGCCCCAGGTAGCGAGCAGCGTGTCGAGCATACGGCCGTAGAGACGCCGAACAATAACCCGCTCGATTGCGAGGCCGATAAGCGCCGTCACCACGAAGGCAAGCGGAATAGCGATCAAGAAGCCGGTGTGCAGCCAAATGCTCGACATCACCGTCGTGTAGGCACCGACCATCACCAATTCGCCATGGGCCATATTGATGACGCCCATGACGCCGTAGGTGATAGCCAGGCCCAGTGCCACGAGCAGCAGAATCGAGCCCACGCTAAGGCCGATGAACAATGTGTCGATCATGGCATCACCAAAGCGGCCGCCGAAACCCTCGGCGGCCGCATGCCCGGATGAGATCAGGTCTTCTTCAGCTTCGCGGTGTCGAGCCCCTTGGAGGTGCAGAACAGGTTGTCGTCTGTCTCACCATACGCGACGTAGGGTAGCGGTTTGATCGGGGCTTTATACTCGTCGATGATCTTGCCCTGTCCGCTCGGCAGCCATTGCGCAATGCGCGGTGTCAGCCAGGCATGCAGGTTCTCCGGCTCGATCTTGACGTGCCCGTTGGGCGCGTCGAACTCCTGGCCCTTCACTGCATCGCGAATGGCCGTCGGCGTGATGGCGCTCGCCTTTTCTACGGCCTGCTTCCAGAGGAACACTTGGAAATAGGACGATTCAAGTGCGTGATGCGTGACCGCCTTGGGGTCCTTGACGAACTTCCGATAGCGTTCGACGAACGCTTTGTTGATGTCGGTGTCGATGGCCTGGAAGTACGGGAACGACGTATAGCTGCCGACGGCGTATTCGGCGCCCATGGCCGCGATCTCGATTTCCGAGGTCACGGTGGCGCAGATCGGCAACTTGTCGTGCGTCAACCCCTGGTTCTTGAATTCGCGATAGAAGGCGACCACGGAGTCGCCAACCACGTTCGAGAGAACGACGTCGCAGCCCGAGCTCTTGATCTTGTTGACCATCGATCCCCATTCGGAATCGCCCAGCTCAAGATATTCGTCTGCGATCCACTCGCCGCCGCTCTTCTCGATCAAGATCTTGGAGACCTTGGCCATTTCGCGCGGGTAGATGTAGTTCGACCCGACGATGAAGAACTTCTTCTTGCCCAGCGTCTTGATGATCCACGGGATGAAGTTGGAAAGCTGCTGATTGGGAACGGCGCCGGTGTAGACGACGTTCTTCGAGCACTCGAAGCCTTCGTAATAGGTGGGATAGAAATACAGATTGTTGCGCTTCTCGAACACCGGCAGAACCGCTTTGCGGCTTGCCGACGTGTAGGAGCCGAACACCGTCGGCACGCGGTCCTGGATGACCAGCTTGGAAGCTTTTTCGTTGTAGGTCTTGGGATCGGAAGCGCCGTCCTCGAGGATCGCCTCGATCTTCATTCCCTTCACGCCACCGCTGGCGTTGATCTCCGAAATCGCCATCAACGTCGCGTCGGACAGCGATTTCTCGATGATCGAAAGTCCGCCGGTCAGCGAGAACAACACGCCGACCTGAACGGTGTTAGCCGCTTGCGCGGAGCGCAAGAAGAAGCCGGGACTCGCAAGTGCACCGACCGCGCCGGCAGCACTTGTTGTCTTGAGAAATTTCCGCCGATTCATCACCATCACACGTAGTCTCCCCTGTTGACGTTGTGACACGCAAATCAAACGCGCTGGCGCGTTGGCATCGCGCCAGTTAGAATCGTTCCCCCGCGCCGAAGTCGGACTTCGGCTGACTGTTGTGAGAGGCCGACGGATTTCCCGCTGTCCGTCGCCTAGCAACAAAAAAAGCCCGTCGGGGTTCGCGAACCCCTCGGGCTACCTAGCCTTGTCGAACCAACATCATTGGTGGTCGACGACGCGCCACAGCAAAGCTGTAGCGCAAAAAGCTAAACACCTTTCGGGCGCGATTGCAATAGCTCGTTTGCGTTTATGATCGCGACCGCCATGTCTTCCATGGTGATGCGCTTGGCCATCGCTTGCTGCCGCAACGTCTGGTACGCGCTCTCTTCGCTCAGTTCCTGTCTTTCCATTAGAATGGATTTTGCTTTCTGGATATTTTGAATGCCGGCCAGCTTCCGCTCGACTTTGCGCAACCGCTTGGCCGTTTCCCGCCGCTCCGTCCACAAATTGCGCGCCATCATGAGATTGGTCAGCAGCCCGAACGGCCGAATAGGCCGCTCGATAACGGCCAACGCGCCGGACTCAAGGACAAGCTCCAGCGTCGAGGGGTTTTCGTATCCGACGATCGCGATCAGGGTTGGTTGGTCCTGCTGGCCGCGCAAGAGCCGACAAAGATTGTCCCTGCTTTCGTAGTCGATAGTGAGAAGGACGACGTCCGCTGTCGGCGAGAATGCATCCGGAATGGGCCACTGTGCTTCGACTGTACATCCGATCCGGCGCAGGTGCTCCACAAGTTCGACGCCCTCGTCGTCGGGCTGATGGATCACCTGAACGCGCAGACCGCGAAGGTCCCGCAAGATGCGGATAGCCAAGGCAATCCTCCGCTCAGGCGTGGATCTGCTGCGGACGATCCGCCGACCAATCGTCGAGGCTCATGACAACACAATACGGGTCCGGTTTGACGCGAACGCCGGGGTTCCAGACTATCTGGAAGGCTCCTTTGGCATCGAGTTTTGCGACCCGCGGCCACAGATAAGTGTGATTGTTGCTCGCATCGATCCGCACGCGGCCCTGCGGTGCGTCAAATTCCGCATCGCGCACCGCCGGCAGAAGCTGTTCGGGATCGTCGGTACCTGCTCGCGCGAGCGCAGCGGCTGCGAGATGGACCTGAAAATACGCTGCCTCGGCACCGGCTGTGACCGGCGCATTCGCACCATAACGGAGCTTGTACGCACTGATAAACCGTCGAGCTGCCGGCGTCGCGAGAGCCTCAAAGAACGGTGCTGCTGTGATGTGGCCTTCGGCGGCCTCGGGATTCATCTCGGCGACTTCGGCTTCGCTCGTCGTCAGGCTGGCGATCGGCATTTTGTTCGGATCGAAGCCGGCGCGCCAAAAAGCTTCATAGAAGATCGCGGTCGATTGGCCGACGACCGTGGAGAACACAACATCGGGTTTTAGATGGGCAATCTTGCTGATGGTTTTGTCGAAATCTTTCGATTTTGCATCGAGCGGCACATAAATCTCGTCCAGAACCTTGCCCTTCGACTGGCTGATGAAATCCGTCATCACCCGATTGGATTCATAGGGATAAATGTAATTTGAGCCGACGAGGACAAACCGATTGCCGTAGTGCTGAAGCAAAAACTTGGCGAGTTGCAGCGAGTTCTGATTTGGAGCGGCTCCGGTGTAGATGCAATGCAGGGAATATTCAAAGCCCTCATAAAGGGTGGGATAGAATAACAGGCCGCGGAAGGCTTCGACCACCGGCAGCACCGCCTTGCGCGTGCTCGACATATAGCAGCCGAAGATGAGCCGCACCCGATTGACGGTCAGAAGCCTTTCGGCCAGCGCTTTGAATTGCTTGGGATTGGAAGCGGGATCGTAGATCTCAGGCTCGATCGCTCGGCCCAGGATACCGCCGTTCTTATTGATCTCATCGATCGCAAGCAGTGTGCCGTTGAGCTGGGAGCGCTCGATTGCCGCTGTAACCCCGGTCTGTGAAAAGAGAACGCCAACACGCCAAGTCATTTCATCATGTCCGTATCTTCAAGCAATCTTTTTTGTCCTGCCCGAGAGGCACCGAAACACCCTGCACACTCTGCCGACCTTTTGACGCCGACGTCATTAACTCTACAGTCGCAGACGTTCCACGCTTAAGCAACTGCAGCCGTGGTCGCGCTCTTGCTTGGGCACTCTACGACCCGTGCGTCGGCCAAAGGATGGGGACCGGCCCAACACGCGTGAGAACGGAAATATCCTTGGCCTGTTGTGGCCCATGCCGGGAACGACAGGTGACGCATGGATGCCCGCGCCGACATCGCCACGCCGCAGGCGATGGGCAGAGCGAGCCAGCGGGACGGTTTGCCGCATCCGCGCCGCGCCACTTGGACCGGCCTCGGCATAATGTCGCGCTGTTTTCCGCTGATCCCACCAAGGTCGAGCTGTGCCTCTTTGGCAAGCAAGGCGAGCGGGAAATCGAACGCATCGAGCTGACAATTGCTCAGGCCGTCGATGCGGCACTCCTGCCGCCGCAAAGCGCCGCCTGCAGCCGGCGCTCGTCGAGCGCCCGCTCCCATTTGGCGATGACCAGCGTGGCCACGCCATTGCCGATGAGGTTTGTCGGAGTCAGCGCCTGCGACATCAAGCGGTGCACGCCGAGAATGAGCGCCACACTCTCCACCGGGATCGTTCCGACCGCAGCCAGCGTCGCCGCGAGCACGATGAACGCCGCGCCGGCGACGCCGGCCGCTCCTTTCGAGGCCAGGAGCAACACCGCCAAAAGCCCTATCTGATTCTCGATGGACAGCGGCGTGTTGGTTGCTTGCGCCAAGAATACCGCCGCCGTCGCCAGATAAAGACAGGTGCCGTCGAGGTTGAACGAATAGCCGGTGGGAATGACAAGTCCGACTACACTCTCCTCGCAACCCGCAGCCTCGAGCTTGGCGATCATGCGCGGCAGCACCGTTTCCGACGACGTGGTCGCGATCACGATCAAAAGCTCTTCGCGGATGTAGCGGATGAATTTGAAAAGACTAACGCCGCACCAATGCGAAATCGGCCACAGCACGCCGAAGATGAAGATCAGGCAGGTGATGTAGAAACTGACCAAGAGCTTGCCTAAGGACAGCAGGGAGCCAGCGCCGAATTTGCCGACGGTGAAGGCGATGGCCCCAAACGCGCCGATCGGCGCCGCCCACATCACGATGGCGACGATGCGAAAGAACATCTGCGCAGCCAGCGCGATTAGACCGGTGAGCGGCTCGCCGGCTTTGCCCATCCAGCTCAGCGCAAACCCGCACAGCACCGAGACATAGAGAACCTGCAGCACGTTGCCTTCGCTGAACGCGCCGATGAAGGTGTCGGGAATGATGTTGAGCAGAAATTGCGCGGTCGTCCGCCGGTGCGTTTGTTCGAGATAAGGCGCGACGCTCGACGTATCGATGTGCGACAGGTCGACGTTCATGCCGGCGCCGGGCTGAAACAAATTAACGGCGACAAGCCCGATGACGAGCGCGACCGTGGTCAGCACCTCGAAATAGATCAGCGCCTTGAGCGCGACGCGGCCGACCTTTGCCATATCGGCCATGCTGGAAATGCCGTGCACGACCGTGCAGAAGATGATCGGCGCGATAAGCACCCGGATCGCCTTGATGAAGGCGTCGCCGAGCGGCTCCATTCGCGCGCCGATATCCGGATAGAAGTGGCCGAGCGCGACGCCGATGGCCATGGCGACCAGGACCAGAAACCACAGCTGCAGATAAAACGGCCGGACTCTCGCGCTCTGGAGTGCTTCTGCCGATGCGCCTGTATCCATCTTGATCCGTGCGGTGGTGCCCGCCCCGGGATTTGGGGAGTTGCATGGCTCGCGGAGTTGCGCGTGGCCCCTCCCTCCCCGGCGCGGGGGAGGGAGCAGGCCCGCGTTCACCGCCATTCCGTTATTTCACATTGAGATCGCGCGCGCCAACATGGCCGACGCGCGTCAGGCGTCATACTCCGCCGAAATATCCTGCCCGGTGTAATCGGGCATAAAAGCGGCCGCCACCAGGCTGATGGCGGCGCACGCGGCGATGTAGATGGCAACCGCGTAGCCGGAGCGATACGTGGCGAACAAGGCGGTCGCGATGATCGGCGCCGGGCCGCCGGCGATGATCGACGCGAGCTGATAGCCGAGCGAGGCGCCGCTGTAGCGTAGCCGCGGCGTGAAAAACTCGGCGATGAGCGCCGCTTGCGGACCGTACTGGATATCGTGCGGGATCAGCGACAGCACGATGGCGATGAACACCGCCGACGGGATGGCCGTATCCACCATGCCGAAATAAAGAAACCCGAACAGGCCCATGACGACCACGCCGATCAGGTACATCTTCCTGCGTCCGATGCGGTCGGAGATGTGGCCGGCGAGCGGGATGGTGACAAACGAGACGCACGCCGCCACCATCACTGCGGTGAGGATGAAGTTTCGCGACATATGCAGCGTACCGACCGTGTACGCGAATACAAACGCGGTAAAGACGTAGAATGGCGCCTGCTCCGACAGCCGCAACAATGCGGAGAGGATGATCTCCCGGGGCTGTTTCTTGATGACTTCGAGGATCGGCGTCTTCTCGATCTTGTCCTGGTCCAGGAGCTTCTGGAACACCGGCGTCTCAAGGATGCCAAGCCGAATCCAAAGACCGATACCGACAAGGATGATCGAAAGCGCGAACGGAATTCGCCAGCCCCAAGTCAAGAATTCGTCGCCCGACCATGCGCTGAAGGCTAGGACCGCCAGATTCGCCAAAAGCAAACCGCATGGGACGCCGAATTGCGGCCACGAGGCGACAAGACCGCGCTGGCCGTGGGTGCGCGACCATTCCATGGCCAGAAGCACCGATCCGCCCCATTCGCCGCCGACGCCGATGCCTTGCACCGCCCGCAGGACGGTCAACAGTACCGCACCCCAGATGCCAATCAATTCGTAGGTCGGCACGAAGGCGATGAGGAACGTCGCAATGCCCATGAGCAGCAGCGTCGCGATCAGCGTCGCCTTGCGGCCGATGCGATCGCCGTAATGGCCGAAGATCGCCGCGCCGACCGGTCGGGCGACGAAGCCGATGAAGTAGGTGCCGAAGGCGGCAAGCGTCGCCGCAAGCGGTGCCTGGTTGGGGAAGTAAAGCTTGCCGAATATGAGCCCGGCCGCGGTGCCATAGAGGAAAAAGTCGTACCACTCTATCGCCGTGCCTATGGTCGATGCGATGACCGCCTTGCGCAGTTGCGCGCTGTGTTCGGCCTCCGGTAGCGGCGCGTAAGTCGTTGCCATAGCCATGGCATACCTCCCCGTATTCACCCCTTTTGCGGGGCGGCCACTCGCGGACCGCCTCCATTGGCGACGATACTTCAGGGCGGGGTCGATGGCTATAGACGGGAGGCTGCACGTCGTCATTCCGGCCGAGCCGCGATGGCGCAGCGGCCGGAATGACAGATGGAACTATTCGCCCGGTTTGCTCGCCGCCATGACGGTGACCGGCATGTCGCGGTAGTCGGCCGCGAACAGACGTTTCAGATTGTCCACCTTGGGCAGGTCATTGAAGACGATGTAGGGGTAGGACGGATGCAGCACGGCGAAGTCCTGGTGATAATCTTCGGCCAGATAGAAGCCGTGCAAGGGCTCGAGCTGGGTCACGATCGGCCGAGGAAAGACATGCGCCTTGTCGAGCTCGGCGATATAGGCGTTGGCGATCCGCTTCTGGTTGTCGTCGGCATAGAAAATGGCAGACCGATATTGGGTGCCGACGTCCGGTCCCTGCCGGTTAAGCTCGGTCGGATTGTGCGCCACCGAGAAATAGATCTGCAGAATTTTCCCGTAGGAAATCTGATGCGGATCGAACGTCACCTTGACCAACTCGGCGTGGCCGGTCCGGCCGTCGCCCACCATCTCGTAGCGTGCCGTCTGCTTTTCGCCTCCAGCATAGCCGGAGACGGCAGCCGTTACGCCCTTGGTGTGCTGAAAGACCGCCTGCACGCCCCAAAAGCAGCCACCTGCCAAGACGATCGTCTGCGATTTACCCCCGGCCGGCGCCGCTTCGTCGAGCGTCGGGGCGGGTATCACGACGGCAGGCTCCGCGGCGCGCGCTGCGCTGACCGCCAGACCGACCAATGGGACAATCACGAGCGCTCGCAGGATATTCATCCGTTCCTCCGAACATTTTCCCCGCGGTTCGCCGCGGCATCGCGCCGGATGATTCTTACGGCAAGGCGCGCGCACCGCGCCAATCACAATCGGAGCCAGAACAATGCACCGCGCGGTCACGACTTCGTGTGTTGCGCTCGCGTCGCAGCGCTCGCGCGTCGTTCGTCTTTTCGGCGCGACGAGCTAACTAGCTCTTAAATCGCATGCGCGCGCCGCCAGCACCGGGTTGAAACCGCCGGTTAACAATTTGCTTTCAATGATGCTTCTTTCGCTTGCTAGTGAATAAGTTTGGCAATGAGCGCAGTCACGGCGCAGCCGATATCCGCAGCCCCCGGCTCGGTGGCCGGATGCTTGCATCTCCGTCGACGACAAAACAGAGCGGGGGGCGCGCGGTGCCCTCGCGTTTCTCGGCGTCGCGCGTCATTTCCTGTCGCTCGTGCTGCACGGCGTCGGCATCGATACCGAAGGATTCGCCGACGGCCACACATTTCGCACTGCGCTGACCCGGCGCGCGCCCGATTTCGTCTTCCTCAACATCGCGCTCGAATCCGTAGACGCGATCAAATGCGTGGTCGCACTGGGCAAAAAGAGCTACGGCGGTTACGTGCAGCTCATGAGCAGCCGCGGCTCGGCCGTGCTGGAGCACGTCAAAAGCATCGGCCAGCAACAGCGGCTGCAGATGCTGGCGCCACTCAAGAAACCGTTCGAGACGAGCGCCGTTCTGCACATCTTACAGGAGCTCAAGCTCGGACATCCGCCGGCAATCGCCACCCGCATCAATCTCGACGAGGCCTTGCGGAATGACTGGATCGAGTTCTGGTACCAGCCGACAATCGATCTGCGCAAAAAGCAGCTTGTCGGCATAGAAGCTTTCGCGCGCGCGCGGCATCCGCAAAACGGCGTGCTCATGCCGGGCGCGTTCATGCCCGGCGCCACGGAAGCGAGCTGATTACGCTGTCCGAGCAGGCGCTTACGCGCGGTCTGGAAGCTAACCTCAGCTTCGCCAGGCTCGGCGTCAACCTGCGGCTTGCGGTCAACATACCGGTCAATGCACTGGTCAAGGTCGCTGCGGCCGACATCGTGCAGACGTATCGCCCGCGTTTCGACAAGTGGCCGGGGCTAACGATCGACCTGACGGAGGAGGAGATCATCACCGATCTCGCGCTCGCGCACGACATCACGAAAAAGCTGGGGCCTCTCGACGTCCATCTCGCAATCGACGATTTCGGCCGCGGTTATTCCTCGCTGGCGCGCGGCAAGGAGCTGCCGTTCGCTGAATTCAAGCTCGACCGCATTTTCGTCACCGAGTGCGGCACGGACAGAGTCAATGCGCCGCTATGCAAGACCATCATCGATCTCGCGCACAGCTTTGGCAGCATCGCCGTGGCGATTGGCATCGAGAAGGCGTCCGACGCGCTCGCCCTGGTCAGCATGGGCTGCGATCACGGTCAGGGATTTTTGCTGGGTCAGCCCATGCCGGAGGACCGCTTCATTTCGCTGCTGCGTCAGCGCGCGGCCTCGCAGGGCCGGCAGCTTTCCGCCGAGCGCGCCGTACGCGCCCGGGCCTGAGACACCGATGCGCGGCCAACCGCTTGTTAGTGCGTCCAGGCTTGTTTAGTGCGTCCAGGCTTGGCGGCGCGAATAGGCGAAATTGTCGGAGTAGGAAATGTGCTGGCGGACCGGCGGTTTGCTTTCAAACACCTGGCACGGAATGCCCTGACGCTCGCAGTAGGCGACCGCCTCGTCCTTGGTGTCGAAGGAAAGGTGCACTTCCTGCTTCATGTCGGCGGAACTCGTCCAGCCCATGAGCGGCTCGACCGTGCGCGGCTGTTCCGGCTCGTAATCGAGCACCCATTCCTTGCTGTTGGCTTGCCCGGACTGCATTGCCGTGCGGGCCGGTTTGTAAATGCGAGCGGTCATCGCTGAACGATCCTAAGGGCAACGGCCGCTTCGCCCGCCGAAGCGCAGCGAAGGCGGGTGGTCGGGGCAGCAGGATTTGAACCTGCGACCTGCAGTACCCAAAACTGCCGCGCTACCAGGCTGCGCTATACCCCGCCCGGCGCGCCGTTGGATACATGTTTCGCCGGCCCGCAGCAAGCGGAGGGGGCCTGCGCCCGGTGCTCAGCGGCCGCCCGCAAACATCGGGCTTTCCACACGGTCGCCGGCGGCGATGCCAAGCTTGCGCGCGGTGCCGGCGATCACTTCGAGCACGGCACGCACCGGCCCGCCGGAAGGGATGAGGCGGTCCGACAACGGCTCGGTGTCCTCGGCGACGCGCAGGATGCTCCCATCCCCGCGAATGAAGATCATATCGAGCGAAATGTAGGTGTTATGCATCCAGAACGCGACCGGCCGGTCCTGCTCGAAATCGAACAACATGCCGCGGCCTTCCGGCAATTCCTTACGGAACATCAAGCCGCGCGAATGCTCGGCATCACTCGTCGCAAGCTCGACCGCAAAGGCATGCACACCGGTCTTGCTGACGATTTCCAGCGTCGCCTGGCCGGCCGCCCGCGCCGGTACGACAGGCCACAGCGCGAAGCATGCGGTGAGAGCGGCAAACAGTAATGTAGCGGCAAGCGGCGCCGGGCCGCGGGGCGATATGAGGCGAGCTGCTAGTGGGACGAGGGACCGAGCGGTCCACTCTCGGGGCGCACTTCGGCCGCCATCAGGCCTTTGGGCCCGGGTCCGAAGCGGACGAGCACGAACTGGCCGGGCCGCAGCTCCGCGATGCCGAACCGGCGCAGCGTTTCCATATGGACGAAAATATCCGGCGTCCCTTCCCCGCGCGTGAGGAAGCCGAAACCGCGAAGCCGATTGAACCATTTCACCTGTGCCCGTTCGAGACTGCTTGTCGGAGTCACAGTAACATGGGTTCGCGGCGGCGGCATCTGCGCCGGGTGGATCGCCGTCGATTCGTCCATCGTTATGACGCGGAAAGCTTGCAGGCCTTTGGGCCGTACCAGCACCTCGCACACGACGCGCGCGCCTTCATAGGCCGTCTGATAACCGTCGCGGCGCAGACAAGTCACGTGCAGAAGCACGTCCGCCATGCCGTTGTCGGGAACGATAAAGCCGTAGCCTTTGGCCACATCGAACCATTTGATGATGCCGGACATCTCGATAACGCGGGCCGTCTCGTCGCTGAGATCAACGTCCGGTCCGAGTCCAAGCCCGGTTGATTTTGGTTCGATCCCGTCCGACGCCATGACGCAGTGGCTGCCGCTTCTGTGCTGGCGCCCCGCGCGGGCGCTTCACGAATCTCTTGAATTGAAGATAACACCCGCCATGCAAGGCGAAAGCACAAAAATGCAACACTGCGCGAAAAGCGTCACAGCCTGTGAACATCGGTGGATGACGCGCAGTCGCCGAACGGCGCGAGCACCGCACCGATATCCTCACGTACGACAAGGTCCGCGATGTCATCGAAGTCTGTCGGCTCGCGGTTGATGATGATCAGCCGGGCGTCGTTCCGCTTGGCCATCAAGGGGAATCCGGCCGCAGGCCAGACCACGAGCGAAGATCCGATCGATAGAAACAGATCGCATGACAAGGTCAGATCCCGCGCGCGCCGCATTGCGGAATCCGGCATAGCCTGGCCGAACGATATGGTCGCGGTCTTGATGAAGCCGCCGCAAGCCGGGCAGTCAGGCGCGCAGCCGTTGCCGGCTTCCATGCGTTGCCGCACCCACAATAGTTCGTAACGCTGTTGACAATCGAGGCACAAAGCATAGGTCGTATTGCCGTGCAGCTCGACGACGTGTTCTGGTGCGATGCCAGAGGCTTGATGCAGGTTATCGATGTTCTGCGTTACTACCGCCGGCACTTTGCCGGCGCGATAGAGGCTCGCGAGCGCCCGATGTCCCCGGCCGGGCTGGGCGTGGACGAACTCGTCGCCCACGGCGAAACGCCGCCGCCAGGATTCGTTCCGCGCTTCCTGGCTTGAGAGGAACTCGTCGAACGGAATAGGCTGGTTCTTGGTCCAGATCCCGCCCGGCGAGCGGAAATCGGGTATCCCGCATTCGGTCGAGATGCCGGCCCCCGTGAACGGCAGGACCACGCTTGCCGCCTCAATCATCTCGCGGAGGCTTGTGACTGCGCTATCGAGACCGGCCGCGACCATCCTTTCTGCCCTCATACGAATGTCATACATACCTTAGCCAAGGATTCCGGAAGAACGTCAGTCCAACACCAGCCAAGGTGCCATCATGCGGTATCTGCATACAATGTTGCGTGTGCGCAATCTCGATGCGGCGCTCGATTTCTACTGCAACAAGCTCGGCTTGAAGGAGGCGCGCCGGCACGTCGATGAAAAGAACAAGTACACGCTGGTGTTCCTCGCAGCGCCAGGCGACGGCGAGCTCGTGGCCAAGGGGCCGCACAACCGTGCGGCGCCACTGGTCGAGCTGACTTATAATTGGGGCAGCGAGGAGGATTACGGCGAGGCGCGCTATTTCGGCCACCTCGCCTACGAGGTCGACGACATCTACGCGCTCTGCGAGAGGCTGATGAAGGCGGGCGTGACCATCAACCGCCCGCCGCGCGACGGCATGATGGCGTTCGTGCGTTCGCCCGATAAGCAGTCGATCGAACTGCTGCAGAAAGGCGCCGCCCTGCCGCCGAAGGAACCCTGGACGTCGATGCCCAATGCCGGAAACTGGTGAGTCGCCCCTGTTGCTTGCCGCTGCCGACAAACCTCTTTATATGTCGCGCCTTTCCGGCGCGCTTTTGCGCGTGGTTCGCGCCCTTCGTCTAGCGGTCCAGGACATCGCCCTTTCACGGCGGTAACACGGGTTCGAGTCCCGTAGGGCGCGCCAATGTGCGATTTTGCACGATATCGTTGCCGGATGTCGGAAAGTACCGCATCGGTCCGCCGACAGCCGCACGTGAATCTTGCTGTCCGTCGCCTGGACCAGAAGCATCGCTAATCCGCGAGCCCCAAGACGAATGCCAAAGCAATTCCGAGCCGAGCCATGTCTCGGTTGTCGAGACGCCCGATCTTCTGCCCGATCCGTTCGCGTCTCATGGTGACCGGCTTATCGGCCATCACCTGCGTGATTGAGCCGCAATCCATTTTCGGGCCGAGGCTCAATGGTGACGCGAAAATCCGGAGCGTCCACCAGATCGGAAGTCAACTGGCAAACCACCACTGAAGCATGGTTCTCCGGAAAGGCATCAGTCTGCACGATGACCGCCGGACGGGGCTTCCACAGTCTCCGGCCGCGGCAACGGTCACCAGATCACCGCGTCGCATCTGCATCAAACTCGGAGACCGATTCGATCCATTTCAACACGTCGCGCTCGCGCTCCAGGTCGAGGCCGGCGACCTGCTCGCCACCCGTCGTCGCACCGCCCGCGAGCGGGGGGTCGGCAACGACGAGACGCAACTCGCGCAGCCCCCGTGCGCGCCGGCGCTGCCGCATCATCTTCATCCTTTCGGCCGCTGCCGCCATGGGACTTCTCCATCTGTAACGGGTGACAGCGTAACGCGTTACAGTCCAGAGGGCACGGGTCGGGGCGCGAATTCCAAGCCCGCAGGGCGCCTCGGGCGCCCTCGGGCGAAGCCGATAAGATGCAGCAAGCACGGCTATTCTGTCGGACTTTGGGCTGCGTTCGCGCGTTCTATCGCATTTGCCCACAGCATCACGGCGAAACAATATTGCCCATCTTCGTCGACCGTGGCGCGCCAAGTATCATTTAACCCCACCGAAATCCTGAAAGGCGCCTGAAGACCCGTGGTTCGCGCCGCGTTATTCCGGTTCATCCCCCGATCTTGTCCCCTCGGGGGCTTCTCGATTTGGTCGACCAAGCAAAACTAGAACGAGAAAACGACGCACGACGAGGGTGGCGAAAAACGGGATGATCCCATCCCGGATTTTGCCGACGCTCATCCCGGCTTAGCTCGCTCAAACCGAGCGTGCTCTACTCCGAGCAGCGCATGCATTCAACGTCGTAGCGGTCGATCCATTGCCGCAACGCGGCCATGGCCGGCTCGCCCGTGGCAAGGCCAGTCAAGGCGCTCTCCGGGTCGTCGGCGCGCAGGCGCGCGATCCAGCCCGCGCCATAGGGGTCGACGTTGACGAGGTGCGGAGCGGCAAGCACAGCTTCGTTGCGCTCGACCACGACCGCGGCGAAGGGAACGGGGACGCCGCCGACCCACTTGCCGCTTTCGAGCGTGGCGACGTGACGGCCGGGGCGAATTGGCGTGCCTAGCTTCTTGATGTGCGCGGCAAGCACGCGTCCACCCATGGTCTGCGCGGGATCGGTCACGCCGATGATGATCAGCCCGTCGGCGCCGGGCCGCAGCCAGACGTAGTCGAGATCGTAATAGAGATCTTCTGGCAGAAGGCAGCCTCGGTATTCCGCCATGATCCCTCCTCGCCAGCGCCGGCCGCCGCGTGCCGGCGGCCTCAGCCGCCCAGCCGCGCGGCCACCGCTGCCGCTTCCGCGCCCAGCCGCGCCTGCGCGGCCGGATAGAGCTCCGCTTCTTCCTTCTCGTCGTGGCGCGCGAGCAGCGCCCTCATGCTCGCAGCGATTCGGCCATACTCCTCGGCGTCACGCGATTTCAGCGCGTCATCGAGCTCATCGAAGAAGACGCGCAGGTCGCGGTGTCCCTTGCGCAGCGTGGCGGTCAGCGGCGTTTCCGCTCCGCCTTCGATCGCCGGGAACAGGACCTGCTCCTCGACCTGCATATGCCGCTCGATACCGCCGCGGAACGCAGCGAAGGCGATCGCCGCTGCGTCCCACTGAGCCGCGCGGACGTGCGCCGCCGATGCCTCGAGCGCCTTTTCCAAGCGGCGATGATCGTGGGCGAAGGCTTCGCCGATGTTCCACATCATAAAAATATAGCGACTCCGCGCGTTCCGCTCTTTGATCAGGATCAAAGCGCGGCCAGCCGCAGTGGTGAGCATTCATAATAGAGGATCGACATGAAGCTCCAGTTGCTGGTGTCCCAGTGGTGTCCCACCTGTCCGGCGGCGGAGAAGGTGTGGTCGGAGGCTGCCGCGCGCGTAGGACTCACGCTCGAAGTGCTCGACGTCGGCAAGCCCGAGGGCCGCCGCATCGTCGTCGATCTCGGCATCCGCACCGTACCGGCGATGGTGATCGACAACAGGCTCCGCTCGCTTGGCAGCTGCACGCTCGGCGAGGCCCTGGCGATGCTGCAGCCGCAGACGCGGGGGAGCTAGACCGCCGGCCCGCCGACCCGAGAGCTGGCGCCCTTATGCTAAAATCACAAGCCGGCGTTGTTTGGTCCAGGAGGCGACGAGCTACGACGAAGACTCGGCGCAACCGTTCGCTCCTATCGTGACGCAGCAAACTCCGACCTCATTGACGATTTGAGCTTGGAAGCGGGGGTTTTGCCCATCGGCCTTCACCGGGCAGTGCGGTCCCCGGAATGATGCCGGTGCCGCCGATGGTTATGGAATTTCCTCAACGGCTGGCCGGTCGTCCCATAAATTCCGATGGTGTTTTCCCCGGTTGCTGCCGTCGATCCAGGCAACGTGCCTGGCGTCGTCGGGGATACCGGAACTTCATGCGGCGCCGGCAAAACGAGTGAACTGCTCGGGTTTGGGTTCGGTACCGGCGCAGTGGCTGTTGGCGGCGGCATTTGTGCCGCTGCGGCGGCTGCAGACAGAAGCAGGACCGTCAGCGCGAGCCAATCAAAGCGCATCGCGTTCATCAAGGTATCCTTGGCACCCGGCACCGCCTCTATTCCATAAACTTTAGCCAATAGCCGAGTGTTCCTGAACCTCCTGTCGCAGAAGATTCGCTTCCCGGTCCACTCGCCGACGCAGTCGGGTCACGGGGATGCCACAGAGGCAGTCTAGGGTTCCACTCACGGGAGGCGGTCGGCAGGAGGAAATCATGGCACTGCAACACGAAACTGCAGCGCGCTCGCGCTTGGCCACGTATAAAAAGAATGTTTGCCCCCAGTGCAGCGCGTGGCTTCTCGCACCCGACTGGTCCGAACATCTCAACGAGCGTTGCGTACGCCATACTTGGTCGTGCGATGCTTGCGGCTATGGCTTCGAGACGGCGGTTTTCTTTCCTGACTTACAGAAAACTGCCGCTTAGCGCGCCTGCGGGAATCGAGAAAGACTTTTAGACAAAAACTCAACATTGCGGCGGATAGCGGTGCCGCCGCCCGTTAAAATCTTCGATCGTTGCGCCGTCCTCGCTCAGGTAGTTTGGGCCGATCGGCGATTTGCCGTGCCCGTCGGGGATGTCAAGCACATAGGTCGGCTGGCACAGGCCCGAGAAACGGCCGCGCAGGCCGCGCATAAGGGCCTGGCCTTCGGCGATGCTGGTGCGCAGATGCGCCGTACCCGGCGCAAGATCGCCCTGATGCAGGTAGTAAGGCTTGATGCGGCATTCGACCAACGAACGCATCAGCGCGCCGAGCGTCTCGACATCATCGTTCACCCCGCGCAGCAAAACTGACTGGGCGAGCATCGGCATACCGGCATCGACGAAACGCGCGCAGGCTGCACTGGCTTTTTTGGTCAGCTCGCGCGGGTGATTGACGTGCAGCACAACGAACGTCGCCTTGTCCGTGCGTAGCGCGCGGATGAGTGAGGCATTGATCCGCTCAGGCGCGACGACCGGCACGCGCGTGTGCACGCGGATCACCTTGACGTGGTCGATGGCGGCAAGCCTCGTCACCACATCCCCCACCCGCCGCCCCGACAGCATGAGTGGATCGCCGCCACTGAGAATGACTTCCCAGATTTGCGGATGGCCGCCGACGTAATCGAGCGCAGCCGCGAGCGCAGCCGGCGACAGCCCTCCCCGCCCCGGCCCAACCATCTCGCGCCGGAAGCAGAACCGGCAATAGACCGCGCAGGCATTGACGACTTTCAGCAGCACCCGGTCGGGATAGCGGTGGACCACGCCTTCGATGGGACTGAACGGATCGTCGCCGATCGGGTCGCGCCGCTCCTCCGGCAACTGCTCAAGCTCGCGCGCGTCCGGGACAAATTGTCGCGCGATCGGATCGTGCGGATCGTTGCGCTCGATCAAGTCCGCCATCACCGGCGTGATGGCGACGGCATAGCGCGCGGCGACCTCCCGTAGCGCCGCGAGACGATCGCGGCCCACCAAGTGGGCATCGACGAGCGCGGATGGAGTGCGCAAGGCTTTCTTTTGGGCGGCGGCAACCATGGATGGCCTCGAGTTCAAGCAATCGGACGCCTTATGCTCGATGCCACCTCTTGTAAGCAAGTCTTGGCCAGCAAACGCGAGCGAATGTGCCCGCGCCGCGAAGCTGACAATAGCGGCATTGACCTTCCTAGCTGCGTACGGATATAATCCGTACAAATTTCCAGCCGACAAGGAGTCTGCGATGGCGACGACCACCGCTAATCGCGAAGATCGTATCGAATTGCGGGCGACCAAGGAGGAAAAGCGGCTTTTGGCGATGGCCGCCGCCTACGAGCGGCTCGACGTAACCAGCTTCATCATGCGCAACGTGTTGCCTACCGCACGCAACGTCGTGGACCGCGCCGAGCGCATCGTGCTCAGCGCGCGCGACAGCAAGCGCGTGTTGGAACTGTTGGAGAACCCGCCCAAATCGACCCCTGCCCTCTTGGCCGCGGCGCGACGCCGCGCCGCCCGGAAATAGCGGCATTGCTGAATTGGCGCGAGGAACCCATCGGGCGGCACCACGACCGCATGAGTTTCGACTGCGGCTCGGCCGCCCTCAACGAATACCTCGACCGTTACGCCAGACAGAACCACGAGTCCGGCAGCGCTAAGACCTTTGTCGCGGTATCGCCAGCCGCGCCGGCGCGCGTGCTCGGATTCTACTCGATCAGCCCCGGCGCCATTGTGTTCGCCCGCGCGCCCGCGCTGCTCACCAAGAAGCTCGGCCGCTACGACGTGCCGGTCTTTCGGCTCGGGCGTCTGGCCGTCGATCGCTCAGTGCAGGGACGTGGACTCGGCGGCGATTTGTTGTTGGCGGCCGGTGCGCGCGCCTTGGCCGTTGCCGCCGAAGTCGGCGGCGTCGCGCTCGCCATCGACGCCAAGGACCAGGGAGCCGCAAGATGGTACGAGCGGTTCGGCGCTCTTACCCTGCTCGACGATCCGCTCAAGCTCATCCTGCCGCTTGCCGTCATCGCCGAAGCAATCGCGACAGCAGAGAAACGCCGGAGATGAGGGCGTAGCCAGCATGCACCCGGTGGATTAGGATTGCGCTCGAACTCGGATTTCTCCGGCGGCGGCTAGCAGAACTCAGAACTAGACGGCTAAAATTCTCTCATGATGGCTATCCGAGCGGATTCCACAGCACCTGGTCGATGCGCTCGGCACCCGTTGCCAGCATGACGAGACGGTCGAGGCCGAGCGCAATGCCGCAAGCCTGCGGCATCACCGCCAACGCGGCAAGGAAATCCTCGTCGATCGGATAGCGTTCGCCATAAATGCGCTCCTTCTCCGCCATTTCTTGCTCGAGCCGCCGGCGCTGCTCGATTGCGTCGGTGAGTTCTCCGAAACCGTTGGCGAGTTCCACGCCGCAGGCATAAAGCTCAAAGCGCTCGGCGACGCGCGGATCAGGGGCCGGCCGCGCCAGTGCGGCCTGTACCGCCGGATATTGATCGAGAATGGTGGCGCGGCCGATGCCGAGATTGCGTTCGATTTTTTCCACCAGCACGCGGCTGAAAATATCGCCCCAGCGATCGTCTGCGGCGACACGGATGCCCACCGCGCTTGCGGAGCGGGCGAGCCGTTCGCGGTCGGGTTCGCCGTGCGACAACGTCGCCAAAAGATCGATGCCGGCGAAACGGGCAAAGGCTTCCGCCACGGTAAGCCGCTCCGGCTCGGCGAACGCATCCGCCGTTCGGCCGCGAAAGCTGAGACGCTTCGCCCCAACCGCTTCCGCCGCCTGCCTCAAGACCGCCGCGCAATCGGCCATCAGGGTCTGGTAGGGCTCGCCGGCGCGATACCACTCGATGAGCGTGAATTCCGGATGGTGCAGCGCGCCGCGCTCCCGGTTGCGGAACGTCCTGGCAAATTCGACGATGCGGCGCTCGCCGGCTGCCAGAAGTTTTTTACAGGCGAATTCAGGCGAAGTCCGTAGATAAAGCCGGGACGACGCGCCACTTGGAGGTGCCAAGCTGGTGGCGAAAGCGCGCAAATGGGTCTCGTTTCCCGGGGACACCTGCAGGGCGCCGGTCTCGACCTCGACAAAATCCTGCGCGGCAAACCACGCGCGAAGCGCCGCCACGATCCGGTTGCGCGCCAGCAGGAACGGCCGGCGGTCGGCGTGAACGTGCGGAGCCCAAAACGGCGAGGCGGCGGGGAAGCGGTCTGGCATGTCCTTGTACGCAGGGAGCCAAGGAAATATGTGGCGATCGGGCTCAGGATCGGTATGGTGCGCCCCGACTCAGAGCCAAAAAGTCGAGGAAACCGTGAAAGTCATCGCCAGCTCGCTCCGAAAAGGCAATATCGTCGAGATCGACGGGAAGCTGGGCGTCATCGTGTCCACCGAGAATATCCATCCCGGCAAGGGTACCCCCGTGACCCAAATGGACGTGCGGCGTATCGCCGACGGCGTGAAAGTCTCGCTGCGCTTCAAGACCACCGAGCAGGTCGAGCGGGCCTTCGTCGAGGACCGCAAGCACCAATACATGTATCAGGACAGCGACGGCTTCCATTTCATGAATATGGAGAGCTACGACCAAGTCGCGCTGCCGGCGGACATTATCGGTGATCAGGCTGCGTACCTGCAACCGGAGATGGAAGTGACGATCAGTCTGCACGAGGGCGTGCCGGTCTCGATCGAGCTCCCGGCCAAGACCGTCCTGGAAGTGGTCGAAACCGAGCCATCCATCAAAAGCCAGACGGCGGCCTCGTCCTACAAGCCCGCGGTCCTCTCCAACGGCGTGCGCACCATGGTGCCGTCCTTCGTTACCACCGGAACCAAGATCGTGGTGATGACCGCCGACGGCAGCTACGTCGAGCGGGCGAAGTAGTAACAGGCCGCTGTCCCCGCGCATCCCCGGCGAACGCGGGGACCTGGAAGTCCCACCGTACCTGGATCCCCGCTGACGCGGGAATGAGCGGAAATAAGCCCTCTCGCGCCCTTGGCGCGCCCCGGCATGACTCCTCAGAAAAACGCCAGCGTGCGGATTTCGATGCTCTCGCGCGGACGCGCGTTGGGCAGCGAGGTCGGATCGTCGAAGGCCGTGTGCGCACCCCAGCGGGCGCGGCCATCCTTGAGTGAATCAAAAACCTTGAACACGATCGCCTCTTCGCGCCGCATGCGCGGAAACCAGAACCACTTGTGGCTCGGATTATAGGTAATGGCGTAGGTCTGGCCGACGCGATTGGGGTAGCGCCGCTCAGAAATCACCAGATCGTCGGGCGAGATGGTGCGCGCGTCG
Source organism: uncultured Alphaproteobacteria bacterium (assembly GCA_963733575.1). GTDB lineage: Bacteria > Pseudomonadota > Alphaproteobacteria > Rhizobiales > Xanthobacteraceae > BOG-931. The sequence continues at coordinate 1,129,976 of CAVTDJ010000002.1, forward strand.
CAGATCGCGAGCGGAAAGCTCTCCACCGGATGACGGATCGGCCGCCACACCTGGATGATGGCAAAGCGGCGTCGAAGAAGCTCATCCGCTTCGTCGGGCAGCAAATCGCGCACCCGCTGCGGGCCTGACCATTCCGTGTAATCGTTATGCACGCGCGGCACGACTTCGCGAAATCTTGCGTTGTTCGCGCACGGCATCGTCACCGGTCCGCAGCGTATGGTCGAAGACGACCACCCGGGAAGCGCCGCTCCCGGCCTTCACCAGCGCCTCCATTTCCGGATAGTAGACGCGGCGCACCTCGGCCTCGTCGAAGAAATCCGCGACCTTGGTATCGTGACGCACGAAACGGAAGCCCTCGCGATCGAGCACGAAATCCTTCACGTGTGGGCGGCCGTTGCGGATGACGACCTGCCGCGGATCGGTTGTGCCACCGCGTCTGTCGAGCGCGCCCGCTCCGCCGGCTTCGGTGAAGATTTTCACGCCATCGTTGACGAGATAATTAAGCGTCGCCTCGATCTCCGGAATCGTCTCGGGCGCGGAGCGCTGTTCGAGGACCTGATCCATTGCCAACTCCTTCGTCCAAGCCGCATGGTGGCGCGTGCTGATAAGATAAACTGGGGACCGGGCGCGAGTAAGAGCCAGCGACCGGCGCGCATTTCAATCCCCCTATGCACGCCTGACGCGCCTGTTTCCGGGTCGCACCTGAACATTCATTCATCGTGAGCAGCAAATTTCTATCTAAAAGCGAAGAAGGAGAAACTTTTCGGCGTTTTTTGCCCGCTGACGCTTCGGCACCGCTTGGCAGGTCGCGCGTTGGTGACGATAGTAGCGCGTTTTCGATTTTGGGATTGAGGGCCGTGCACACTGCGGCACAGATTGACGGTCACCGGCGCGTGCTTCCTTGGATGAAGACTTGGTCCGGCGCTCGCATCGAACGGCAGACCAGCAGCCGCTTGATCGTGACGGGGCTGGTATGCGCGATACTGGGTGCGTCCACAGCGGGCGCATTGAGCGCCACGTGCAGACCAAATCACTTCCGGCCACCCTATTTTATCAAGACCATGGGGCCGTGCGTGTTCGACGCGGCGACACTGAGCTTTGCCGGCGAGCCCGCGGATCAGGCCAAATGCCTCATGCGCGGCATGGACGCTTCGCGGAATCTCGCGCCAGCGCGGGAAACTTTACCCTCCGCACTCGCGGATCGCGTCAACGGTGAGACCGGATTGCCAAGCCGCGAGGCGCTGAGCGCTCTCATTTCCAAGCAGGATATGGAATGGGATTTCGCCGCGTATCTTTGGATCCCGGTATCGCGGGCCAATGACAACGATCCGAATGCGCCCATGGCGCGGTATTTCGTCATCCACGACACGAGCGGGCCGTATTACGGACGCCGCTCGTTTCCTGCCGACATCAACGTCAGTCAGAAAATCAATAGCCTGAATACCTTCAGGTGCTCGGACGGTTGGGGAAAAGCCCACGTTGTCATCAATCGCTCCGGCGGCATGCTGCTTAGTCATGAGTTGGCTATTCCCTGGCGCGAGACCAAGTTCGAGCAAGCAGCAAATTTCGCCGGCGCCTTGAAGGGGCTTTTCCTTCACGTCGAACTCATCCAGCCGCGGCGAGGTTCACACAACGACGCGCAGAGCCCAAATCCAGGCTTTACCGCCGCGCAATATGACCGGCTGGCACTTCTTTACGTCATCGCCAGCGTGCGCGCTGAGCGTTGGCTTGTTCCGGCTTTCCACGCGGCGCTTGATGCCAACATCCGCAACGGACATGACGATCCGTTGAATTTCAATGCCGATAGCTTCGCCGACAGTCTGCGGCAACTCATCGATAGCCTCACGGCGGGCACGGAGACCGCCGCCGCGACGCCAGCCATGGACAGGCCCGTGCCGTGGGGAGAGGTCGATGTCGTACCAGCGCCTAATTATTCCGTGACGACCCCGCCAAATCCAGCCACCATGTCCGATCTCCCGGTACCGGACGCGATAGCGGAAGCAACGCCGCCCGCCGCACCGTCCGCGAAGAATATTGAAGCCGCCCACACTGAGCCAAAAACGCAGACCAAGAGCGAGCCCAGCATTGAGCGCAAAACCGCCGCTGAACATTGCGAGACGCACTTCGTTAAAGGCCATCGCCGGCGCGTTTGCCGGACTGATGTTGGCGAGAACCGCGAGCGCGGAAAACACGCGTATGCCGTTCGAACAGTGGATCGCCGCGTTTCGCGCCAAGGCGCTCGCGCATGGCATCACGCCGGAGACCTACGGGCGCGTCATGAACGCGGTAAAGCCCGACACGGCCGGGCTTGAGGCGATCCACAATCAGCCCGAATTCAACGAGCAGCTCTGGCAATATCTCAACCGCCGCGTCTCCGACTGGCGCATCATCACCGGCAAGGAGAAGGCGAAGGAATACGCGCCGCTGCTGTCGCGCATCGAACGCGATTTTGGCGTCGAACGCGCGGTCATGCTCGGCGTCTGGGGCGTCGAGTTCGACCTTCGGCGACCCGATCGTGCAGAAGCACCGCATGCGGCCGATCATTCCGTCGCTGGCGACACTCGCCTGGGCCGAGCCACGCCGTCGCGATTATTGGGAGCAGGAGCTCATCAATGCGCTGACGATCATCCAACGCGGCTGGAGCACCCCTGAGGAAATGATCGGTTCGTGGGCCGGCGCCATGGGGCATACCCAATGGATGCCGGAAGTTTGGCTCCACATCGGCGTCGATTACGACCGCGATGGCAAGATTTCGCCGTTCGGTCCGCCGGACGATGCGTTGGGCTCGACCGCGCGCTACTTCGTCGAGCGCGGCAAATACCGGCGCGGCGAGCATTGGGGGTATGAAGTGCGCCTGCCGCCGACGGCCGGCGGCGACGTCTCACGCAGCTACGCGGACTGGCAAAAACTCGGTGTCGTTCGCGCCGACGGCGAGCCATTCCCGCAACCGAACGCGACCGCAAAGCCTTGGGTGCCGGTGCCGGGCGGACCGGCCTTCCTGCTCGGCCCGAATTTTTTTGCCGTGCGCAGCTACAACCCCTCGATGAATTACACGCTCGCCCTTGTGCATCTCGGCGACAGGTGCGTCGGCGGCGAGCCGTTCGTGCAGAAATTTCCGGGCAGCGAGCGCGCGCCGACGCTCGCCGAAGTGCAGGAAATTCAACGCCGCCTCACCGCGCTCGGCTTTGATACCGGTGGCGCCGACGGCCGGATCGGCAACGACACGATGCTTGCGGTACGTAATTATCAGCGCAAAGTCGGCTTGGAACCGGCCGATGGCTATGCAGGGATCAAGCTTCTGGCCCGCTTGCGTCAAGGCTCGTGATCCGGTTCGATCCCAACCGATAACGATAGAAACTGAGGAATGCGCCCCGATGACTCCGCCCCAACCCGCGGCCGCGCGCCAATCCGCAAAGCCGGCCGCGCCCGATGCATCGATCGCCGCACTTGAGCGCCCGACATCCGCCGGCGCCAATGCACCCGGCTTCGGCAGCGATGTTGTGGCCGACACGCTGCGTGCGCTCGACATTCCCTACATCGCAGTGACGCCTGGCGCGAGCTATCGCGGCCTGCACGACAGCATCGTCAACTATCTCGGCAATACGACCCCGCAGATGCTCCTATGCGTGCACGAGGAATCCGCCGTCGCCATCGCCCACGGCTATGCCAAGGTCACCGGCAAGGCGATCGCCGCCGCCGTGCATTCGAATGTCGGGCTCCAGCACGCCACCATGGCGATGTTCAATGCTTGGTGCGACCGCATGCCGGTCGTCGTCTTGGGCGCGACTGGTCCGGTCGACGCCATGAAGCGGCGGCCGTGGATCGATTGGATCCATACCGCGCGCGACCAGGGGGCGCTGGTGCGCGGCTACACCAAATGGGACGATCAGCCGGCCACGCCGGGCGCGGCGCGCGAAGCACTCCTCCGGGGCGCCTGGATCGCCAATACGGCGCCGCAGGGCCCGGTCTACATCAATCTCGACGCGGAGATGCAGGAGGCAAAACTAGCCGAGCAACTGCCGCCGATCGACACGGCACGCTACATGCCGCCGATCGCGACCGCGGCGCCGGCCGAGTTGGTGCAGCAGGCGGCGGCGATGCTGAAATCGGCCAAGCTGGTCGTGATTCTGGCGGGCCGCGCCTCGCGCAGCCAAGAGGCGTGGAACGCCCGCGTTACGCTGGCCGAAGCGCTCAATGCCAGCGTGGTCACCGATCTCAAGATCGGCGCCAGTTTCCCGACCGATCATCCGCTCCATGTTGGCGCGCCGCGCGACGTCACGCCCGACACCGTTCCAGCCGTGCGCAGCGCCGACGTGATCTTGAGCCTGGACTGGGTCGATCTCGCCGGCGCGCTCCGCGCCGCTCCCTCAGCGAAAGTCATTCAGGTTTCGCTCGATCATCGAATCCACAACGGCTGGAGCATGGATTACCAGGCCTTGCCCGCTGTCGATCTCTTCCTCTCCGCCGATCCCGATCTCGTCGTGCCCGAATTGGTCAAGGCGATCGGCGCGGGCGGCAAGCCGCGCGCGGCGCCGAACCCGCGCGCGCCGACCTCCGATCAGGAGCCAGCCGGCTTCACCAACGAGAATATTGCCGGCACATTGCGAAAGGTCGTCGGCGAGCGGCTGACAACGCTCACGCATCTGCCGATCTCATGGGAGGATCGCTGGTGGACGTTCCGCCATCCGCTCGACTTTCTCGGCTCAGACGGCGGCGGCGGCGTCGGCGGCGGCCCGGGCATTTCCGTCGGCGCGGCGCTGGCGCTGAAAAATTCCGGCCGGCTGCCGATCGCTATCTGCGGCGACGGCGACTACCTCATGGGCGTGACCGCGGTGTGGACGGCGGTGCACTATAAAATTCCGCTCTTGTTTGTCATCGCCAACAATCGCTCGTTCTACAACGACGAACTGCACCAGGAGCGGATCGCGCGCATGCGTCACCGCCCGGTCGAGAACAAATGGATCGGCCAGCGCATGGCCGATCCCGAGATCGATGTGGCCGCCATGGGCCGCGCCCAGGGCGCCGTCGCTTTCGGTCCGATCACCAAACAAGCTGATCTTGCTCCGGCACTGGAAAAGGCAATCGCCGCCGTCGACGCCGGCGGGGCCGCCGTCGTCGATGTGCGGGTCGAACCGGGCTACACCGCGAACATGACCGCGGCAATGACCCGCGCCAAAAGCTGAGTATGAGGAAACGATCATGAACACCGCAGCGCCGCTCAAAACCGTCAAGGCTGAGCCGCTCCGTCTGCCCGAGCATCGCGACGCGTTCTATGGCGGCGAATGGCACAAGCCGAAATCAGGCCGCTATGTCGACTCGATCAATCCCGGCACGGCCGAGTCGCTCGGCCCTATCGCCGATTGCGGTGCGGCGGATGTCGATGCCGCGGTGGATGCAGCCAAAAAAGCCTTCGACGGCTGGCGCAATACGCCGCCGCTCGAACGCGCGCGCCTGCTCAAACGGATTGCCAATGTATTGCGCGAGCATGCCGACGAGCTGGCGATGATCGACGCCGCCGATTGCGGCAATCCGGTCCACGAGATGGTTATGGATGCGACCATCGCCGCCGCGCAAATAGAATTCTACGCAGGCCTAGTGACGGAAATGAAAGGCGCATCGATCCCGATGGGTCCGGGCGTGGTCAATTTCTCCGTGCGCGAGCCGCGTGGCGTCGTCGGCCGCATCATTCCGTTCAATCACCCGTTCATGTTCTGCGCCGGCAAATCGGGCGCCCCGCTGGCGACCGGCAACACCGTGGTGATGAAACCGCCGGAGCAGGCGCCGCTGTCTTCGCTCCGCCTCGCCGAGCTGATCGGCGGCATCCTGCCGCCGGGGGTGCTCAATATCGTACCGGGCGGCCGGGAAGCGGGCTCGGCGCTCGCCGCCCATCCCGGCGTCGCCATGATCGCGCTCGTCGGCTCGGTGCCGACCGGCCGCGCAGTGATGAAGGCCGCCGCCGATACACTCAAGCCGGTGATGCTCGAACTCGGCGGCAAGAACGCGCTGATCGCCTATCCGGATGCCGATCCCGATGAGGTGGCGGGCGGCGTGGTCGGCGGCATGAATTTCACCTGGTGCGGGCAGTCGTGCGGCTCGACCAGCCGCGCCTTCATCCATGAGTCGATGTACGAGGCCGTTCTCGCCAAAGTGAAGGCCAAGATCGCCCATTTCCGCCCCGGCCTCGCCACCGATCCCTCGACGACGATGGGCGCGATCATCTCCAAGACGCAGTACGAGCGCATCCTCGGCTTCATCGAATCCGGCAAGCAGGAAGGCGCGCGTCTTCTTTGCGGCGGCGGCCGGCCCTCCGACCCGGCGCTGGCGAAGGGGCTTTTCATCGAACCCACGGTCTTCGCCGACGTGCAGCCGAACATGCGCATCGCCCGCGAAGAGATTTTCGGTCCGGTCCTCGCCATCTTCAAATGGAGCGATGAGGGAAAAATGCTCGAGCAGGTGAATTCAGTCGAATATGGCCTCACCGCCTCGATCTGGACCAACGACCTCTCGACCGCGCACCGCACCGCCGCCGCGGTGCAATCGGGCTTCGTGTGGATCAACGAGGTGAGCAAGCATTTCCTCGGCGCGCCGTTCGGCGGATATAACCAGTCCGGCATCGGGCGCGAGGAATGCTTCGAGGAAATGATCGCCTATACGCAGGAGAAGAACATTCACGTGAAACTGCGACCGGCGAAGGCGTAAGGAGCGACGTCGTACGTCAACTGTGCTGCGCGACATGAACATCGTCAAAACCGCAATCCCGGGAGCACTGATCATCGAACCAAAGATATTTGGCGATGCTCGCGGCTTCTTCATGGAAATCTTTCAGGCGGATCGCTACGCGGCGAGCGGGATCGCGCCGCGTTTCGTCCAGGACAACATCTCGCGATCGGTCAAGGGCACACTGCGAGGCTTGCATTTCCAGAATCCCAAGCCGCAGGGCAAACTGGCGACCGTGCTGCGTGGTGCGGTGCTCGATGTCATCGTGGACGTACGCCTCGGAAGCCCAACCTTCGGACGGCACGTCGCTGTGGAGCTCAACGATGAGAACCGGCGCCAAGTCTGGATAGCGCGCGGCCTTGCGCATGGATTCGTCGTTCGCTCCGACGTCGCCGATTTTTTTTACAAGTGCGATGAGTTCTACAGCGCGGCGGACGAAAAAGTTTTGCGCTGGGACGATCCGGACCTGAGCATCGACTGGGGCTGCGACGCTCCCATTCTTTCGCCGCGCGACCGCATGGGCCGCGGCTTGGCTCAACTGGATGGGATGTTGCCACGCTTCGAGCCGGCTTGATGCGGATTCTGGTCACCGGCGCTACAGGCCAGATCGGCGGAGCGCTCATGTCCCGCTTGCGGGGCTTCGCCACGACCTTTGCCGCCGACCGGACGGTGATCGACCTGGCGATGCCGCACGCCATCCCGAATGTGCTGGATCGATTGGCCCCCGACCTCATCATCAATCCGGCGGCCTACACCGCCGTTGACCAGGCCGAGGACGAATCCGACTTAGCCATGCGTGTGAACGGCGAAGCGCCCGGGGTTATGGCGCGCTGGGCGGCGGCCCGAAATGTTCCGCTCATCCATTTCTCGACCGACTACGTGTTCGATGGATCGGGCGAACGCGCCTGGCGCGAGGACGACGGCGCCCATCCATTGTCGGCTTACGGCAGAAGCAAGCTCGTCGGCGAAAACGAAATCCGCGCTGCCAGGGGCAGCTTCCTGATCGTACGCACCTCCTGGGTTTATGCTGCGCAGGGCAAAAACTTCCTGCGTACCATCGCGCGCATAGCGCGCGAGCGAAAGGAACTGCGCATTGTTGCCGATCAGATCGGGGCGCCAACGTCGGCAGCGCTCATCGCTGACGCCGTCGCTCGCGTGCTCGCCGACGGGATTGAAAATTTCCGGGAGCACTGTGCACGATCCGGCTGGCTTGTGCATCTCACTGCATCCGGCGAGACCAGCTGGCACGGATTTGCCTGCGCCATCGTGGACGGATTAAAGGCCCGCGGGATCAGGCTTGCCGTCGAACAGGTGGTTCCGATCCGCACCGACGAATATCCGACGAAAGCGCGGCGACCGCATAATTCGCGCCTCGACCTGACGCGACTGCAAAACGTGTTCGGCATCACGCCGCCGCAATGGCAGGCGGCGCTATCGCCGGAACTCGATCGGGTCGCGCCGGAGTACCTTGAGGCCCGCTAGTCGCCGGCTTTCAAATCGCCAATGTGGCGGCCCGGAGCCGGATCCCACGCTTCCAGATCTCCGAGCGGGTAGTCTCTCAGGCCGTAGGCAATACGCTTCAACCTGCTGGTCGCAGTGGCGTGCGGTAGCGTTGCGGTGAGCCGCTCGTGCGCAGCCATCCGTTCGCATTGCGACAAATAATGGCGCTTGAATTGTCGCTGCGTAATGCCCCATTTCATCAGAAAGGTGCGCGAGCCGCTGTTGCGGCGGACGCGCCCCGTGCTCTTCTGCGAAAAATGATACACGCGGCTTGCGCTCACGATGCGAAAGTGCCGGCAGCCAACGACCCAAAATTTCATCTGCAGGTCATCGTCGCTGCTCATCCCCGGGCCGTATTCGAGGCTGTAGCCGCCGACGATCTGCCACCACATGCGATGAACAAGCGTCGGCTGGGATCCCTGACCTGTAACGTCCGGACGCGTGGAAGACATATAGCCCGCAAGCATCCGCTCCTCGTCAAATTCACTCGGCGTGCGGCCAAAGTTTTGGACTATGACGAGAGGATTTCCGGTCTCGACCGGTTGGATCATCTGGCTGAAGAACATTGCCAGCGGGCTAGGCGCGCTTTGCACGGCGTTGATGAGCGCTTCATCCCATCCGGGACAGCACACCATGTCGTCGTTCAGGTAGAGGAGCCAGTCGCGGGAGGCTTGCGCAGCGAGGTAATTGACCGAAACACACACACCGAGATTTTGCCGCGCATAGGTATGCCGGATGCCCTGCGAGCGTACCCATTCGCGGGTTTTGTCGCGCTCGCCCCCGTCATTCACATGCACCAATATCTCGTGATCGCGGCTCGAATGCCTTTTGATGCTGTCGATGCAAAGCTTCAAATAATCCAAATTGTTCCAGGTCGGAATAACGATGCTGAACATGCCCGCCCACCTGCACGACAGTTATGCCGGCCAACTAGCCACGATTTGTCCGTGCGCGCAACTTGCCTTGCGCCGGCAAGATGCGAAAGTCAGCTTGGCAACACCTTGTCTTCGGCGTCCGCGGTGTTGGTCGCAATCGCCAGCAGCACCGCAGCGGTGAGAGCATAAAACGTGGCCGGAGTTTTCAGGTCGAAGGTCTCGACAGAGAGACCAAACACAACAAAGCTGACGACGAAACACGCGCCTAGAACGCCCGCTCGTTGCGGTATGCGATCCGGACGACGGGCTGCGCGCAAGAAGAAATAAAGCGGAACGAAATAAATCAGCAGAATGGCCGCAAGCCCGAACGTGCCAAGCGCAATGGCGTGAACGAGGATTTCATTGTGTATTTCCATCCGCGCCACTTCCACCCCTCGATGGGTCAGATAACCTTCGTCGCCCAGTTCCGCGGCCAAATTCGCAAACTGATCCGGTCCGATGCCGAAAATCGGATTTTGAATATAGGTGTGCAATCCCGCGACGTAGATCTGCCATCGGAGCCCGTTCGACGTATTCGGGTTCGTATCGAGCGTCGATAGATCGGACGCCAAGGTGTTGATGCGATCGCGGACGGACGCGGAAAATGTATACGATCCGACCATCGCCAGAATGAGCCCGACTGCGCCGAACGCGAGCACGGCCCGGCTGAATTGCTTGCTGACCAATCGTGCCCAGACGGCAAATACCACCGGTATTGCCAGCCACCCGCCGCGAGCGGCCGACAAGACGCTGGCATTGAGGCCGGCGACCAGGGCCACGATCTTCAATGCAATCACGCCGTAGGAGTCGGACCGGTCCCAATTGATTGACATGCAGGCCAAGGCGCCGAGAACCAACGCGATTTCGCCAAAGTGGATGCTATCGATGAAATACCAGCGCAGTCGAAACCCCTCCGGCTTAAAAAAGGCGATGACAAGCGTGACGAGGGCTCCGGCCACGAAGCCATATTAAATCACCGTGAGATACCGCGCCGGAACCTGCCGAAGATATAGATAGACCGGGATGCAAAGCAGAAAACGGCTCGGGCCATCGTAAGGAGCAAGCTTGAAGTTCCAATGATAGAGCTGGCTTATGAAGGTTGCGATCACCAGCGACGCCATCGCCGCGCTGAACCAGTAAAAGGTTCCGTCTCGTGCGGCGCCGGCGTATTTCGCCGGCGTTCTCAGGATATGAAGGATTGCGATAATCAGCAGCGCGACAAAACAGCCGTTGGTGCCGCTGCGCACCAAAATCACCAAAAACGGATAGAGCACTATCAGCGCCGCAACGGCGCTTTCGACCAACGGTATCCTGCTCAACGATTTATGCAGCGTCATCACACCTTGAACGTCTCATACGCCGCCGGGTGAAACAATTCGTCGACCGAAACGCGCCGCGGGGAAAGGCCCTGCGCGTGATGCTGGCCGAGGAAATAGTCAAGCACCTTGCGGTTCGGCGCGACGCCGTATGACCAGTAATCTTCACCCATGAGGTCGCGCGCTTCCTTGAGCCGCTCTTCGACGAACGGCAGCGTCACCTTTGTCGCCGAAGTGTCGGACAGCTTCTTGAGCCCGGCCTCTTTCGCCTGTTCGAACGCCTTGAGCACGGCGCCGGGAAGCCACGGATGCCGCTCGGCCAGCGTGCGGCGGATGCCAATGACGTGCATGATCGGAAAAAATCCGGTGCGTTTAAAATAATCCGTGGCTACCGCCGTCGGATCGCTGAACAGCCAGCCAATGTTCGAACGGCCCTTCTCGACAAGCGCCGGTGGCCGTGGCGCGATGAACCCGTCGATCTCACCGGCCTCCAGTAAAGCCGAAATCGTTGCGCCTTCCGGCGCATTGTCGAGACGCACGCCGGGGGGCAGCTTGATCGTGAGCTTTTCCGGCCGTCCTGCCTCCTCGATGCCGCCGCGTATCCAATGGATGTCCGCCGGCTTGACACCATAGTCGTCGTCGAGAAAGGCGCGCGCCCACACGTTGGCCGTGAGCTGATATTCCGGCACGCCGACTTTGCGGCCCTTGAGGTCCGCCGGCTTTTTCACCCGGTCGGTGCGCACATAGACCGAGGTGTGACGGAACGCGCGCGAGACGAAAGCCGGCACGGCGATGTAGGGACAATTGTCTTGCGCGGTCTTGACTGTGTAGCTCGACAGCGACAGCTCGCAGATGTCGAATTCGGCCGCGCGGAACGCGCGAAAGAAAATCTCCTCGGGAACGAGCGTCATATAGACCGGATCGACGCCGTCAATGGCGACGGTGCCGTCGATTAGCGCACGGGTACGGTCGTAGTCGCCGACGGCGACCGAGAGATCAAGCTTGGCCATTCACGTCCTCTTCCGGCGCAGATTCGCACCCACATAGCCGCACGCTTCGGGTTGTGCCAATAGACACGGCGGTTCCTTTGCGTGCCGCCGGGAGACAAAACGATGCGCCTGCCGATTTATCAGGTCGATGCGTTCACCGACAACCTGTTCGGCGGCAATCCCGCCGCGGTGTGTCCCCTGGACGCATGGCTGCCGGACGCGACCATGCAGGCGATCGCGGCCGAGAACAATCTGTCCGAGACCGCCTTCTTCGTTCGCGACAGGGGCGATTACGCACTGCGCTGGTTCACGCCGACGGTCGAGGTGGACCTGTGCGGGCACGCGACGCTTGCCGCCGGCCATGTCGTCTTCCGCTTTCTCGAGCCGCAACGCGATAGCGTGCGTTTCCGCACCGCGAAAGCCGGCACGCTCGTCGTGAGCAAACGCGCCGACATGCTGGTCATGGATTTTCCGGCGCGGCCCGCTACTCCGAGCGCCGCACCTCCGGGTCTCCTCGCCGCGTTGGGCGGCGCGCCGCGCGAGGTGCTGCGCGCCCGCGATCACCTCGTCGTCTACGACAGCCCCGCGGACATTGCGGCGCTCAAGCCCGATCTTGCCGCGCTCGCCACAGTGGACTGCTGGGCGGCGATCGTGACGGCGCCGGGCGAGGATGGCATTGATTTCGTTTCGCGCTTCTTCGCTCCGGCGCAAGGCGTTCCGGAAGATCCGGTGACCGGCTCGGCGCACTGCACTTTGGTGCCGTATTGGGCGAAGCGCCTCGGCAAAGTGGCGCTAGAAGCTCGCCAGCTTTCGCGGCGCGGCGGCGCGCTCCAGTGTACGCTTAACGGCGACCGGGTAAGCATCGCCGGCCGAGCGGTCGTTTATCTCGAAGGCCAGATCGAGGTGTAGGCGGCAGGAGATCGTGGGTTCACCGCCCCGCAAACGGCTCCGCCGGCGCGATATCGGTGAGGCGGAACTGTACGCGCTCCTCGCCCTGCCAGCGGTTGAGCGCGAAGGTGCCGGCGGCGTGGACCTGCCGGCCGCGGTTTTGCAAGAGCGCAGCGCCAAGTTTTTGTCCGCCGGCGCGAAAGGCGATGGCGTTGACCCCGGCGCCGTCGGCGGATTTGAGCCGCACCCGCATGTGCGCCTGGCCGACCTCCTCGGCATAGACGATCGTATGCGCCGGCAGCGCGATCACAGGTTCCGGATTGCCCGAACCGAACGGCCCGGCGCGCTCGATGAGCGCGACGAGACCGGCGTCGGCCGCCGCCGCGCTTATCGCGCCGTCGATCAAAAGACCATTCGCGCGCCGCGCGATCTCCACATCGGGACCGAGGGTTGCTTCGAGGAAGGCCCGCAGCGGCGCCAGCGCGCTCTTGCGGAGTGTCACGCCCGCCGCCATGGCATGCCCGCCGCCCTTCTCGATGAGACCCTCCGCCACGGCGCGCCGGACGGCGCGGCCGATATCGACGCCGGGTATGGAGCGGCCCGAGCCGGTGCCGACGCCGCCGGGTTCGAGCGCAATGGCGAACGCCGGACGGCCGAATTTTTCCTTCAATCGCGCCGCGACGAGACCCACGACTCCGGGATGCCAGCCTTCGGCGGCGGTGACCACCACCGCGCCCGTCTCCTCGATGCCGAGTGCGGCCATGGCTTCGGCCTCCGCCTGCGCCACGGTCTCAACTTCGATGGTCTGCCGCTCGCGGTTGAGCCGGTCGAGCTCCGCGGCGATGCGCGCCGCCTCGATCGGGTCTTCCTCGATCAGAAGCCGCACGCCGAGGTCGGCACGGCCGATGCGGCCGCCGGCGTTGATGCGCGGGCCCAACAGAAATCCGAGATGCCATGCCTCCGGCGGACCGGAGAGGCGCGCCACGTCCATCAGGCTCACGTGCCCGACGCGCTCACGCCGGCGCAGCGCGATGAGGCCCTTGGCGACGAAGGCGCGGTTGAGCCCGGTGAGCGGCACTACGTCGGCCACGGTGCCGAGCGCGACATCGTCCAGAAACAACAGGAGATCGGGCTCGGGCCGTTCTGAGGTCCAGAAACCGCGAGAGCGCAGGAGGCGGTTCACCGCCACAAGGGTCATGAATGTCAGCCCGACCGCGGCCAGATGACCGAGCCCGGAAAGATCGTCGCGCCGGTTCGGGTTAACGATGGCGACCGCCGGCGGCAGCGCCTCGTCCGCTTGATGGTGGTCGATGACGACGACATCGACGCCAAGCGCGCGGGCTTGGGCCAGCGGCTCGACGCTGGTCGTGCCGCAATCGACCGTCACCAAGAGCGTCGCGCCGCCCGCGGCGAGCGCGCGCACAGCCTCGACATTCGGGCCGTAACCCTCGAACAGGCGGTCGGGGATGTGGATCAACGGCTCGATGCCGGCCTGGCGCAGGAAGCGCGCGAGCACCGCCGCGGACGTTGCGCCATCAACGTCGTAGTCGCCGAATATCGCGACGGTTTCGCCGCGTTGGATGGCGTCGGCAATCCGCGCGGCGGCCTCCGGCATCGCCGTGAGCACGTTCGGATCGGGCATCGATCGCTTGATCGTCGGGTCGAGGAACGCCTCCACTGCATCGACCCCGACATTGCGGCCGGCAAGTATGCGGGCGAGCAGTTCGGGAAGATCGTGGCGCTGGGCGATCGCGAGCGCCCTCGCCGATCCGCGCGCGTCGAGCCGGTCGCGCCAGGCGCGTCCGGTCGCCGAGTTTTCGACGCCAAGAAAGAGGCCGTCACTCACGGCAAACTCGCGTGATTCGAAGCCCATCGAATCACACTAGCCGATTCACGCGGGATTCGCTCGATTGCCCAGGGCGTGGACTCATAAGGAGCTTACCTGCAAGCCGATTGTCGTGTGACTCACCAGCCGTCAACGCGAGCCGGACAGGCAGGCCGTTCGTATCGACCACTGCATGAATCTTGGTGGTCAGCCCGCCGCGAGACCGGCCCATGGATTGACTTCGATTGCGGGGGACGCAAGCGGCGTGCTGATGCACGCGTACAATAGACGTGTCGATCATCTGGACGGCGGCGTCATGGGCACTTGCCAGTGCATTCATGATCCGCTCCCAGACGCCTGCTCGACGCCAGCGAACGAAGCGGTTCTAGCAAGTGGTATACGGACCGAACGCCTGAGGCAGGTCGCGCCATGGGGCCCGGATCGCAAGACCCAGAAGATGCCATTGAGGACACGGCGGTCATTCACCCGTGGAACACCACGCGGCTTATTCGGCAGGAACGGCTTGATGGCCGACCACTCAAGATCGGTGAGTTCGTAGCGCATGATTCGAGGCTCCATTGGGAGCTTGAATCACGCGCCGGGCACTATCATCAACCCGCCACGTCCGTCATGATAGACACCAATAGCCTGACCTTACTTCCGCTTTCGCGGAGCTACAGCCGACATAGCCGCATATGCTGTTGGACGCCTCTCGGTCGAAAACGACCCAAAGCGGACAATTATATGCTAGTCTCGCGAGCCATCAAACGGACGGCGGGTGATAGCAATGTTGGAAACGGACAAGGTGTTCGCTGGCTCGATTCCGGAAAACTACGACCGCTATATGGTGCCGTTGATTTTCGAGCCGTTCGCCGCAGATCTTGCACAACGAGCAGCGTCCTTCTCGCCAAGCGCCGTTTTGGAAACCGCCGCGGGCACCGGGATTATCACCCGCGCATTGGCGCCAAAACTGTCCCCCGGCGCAAGCTATATCGTAACCGACCTCAACCAGCCGATGCTCGACTACGCCGCTTCGCGACAAGCTCCAGACAGTCGCATCAAATGGCGACAAGCGGATGCTCTGGCGCTACCGTTTGAAAATGCGGCCTTCGATCTCGTTTGTTGTCAGTTCGGCGCGATGTTCTTTCCCGACCGCTCATCTGCCTACCGCGAAGCAAAGCGAGTCCTGAAGCCCGGAGGACATCTTTTGTTCAACGTATGGGATCGCATCGAGGAGAATGTATTTGCGGATGATGTGACGAATGCTCTCGCAAAGATTTTTCCGAACGATCCGCCGCGCTTTCTGGCACGCACGCCGCACGGCTACCACGATACGGCACTGATCCGTAGCGAGCTGGAGGACGCAGGTTTCTCCCGCGTGGTGATCGAGACGAGAGCCGAACAAAGCCGTGCATCCTCGCCGCGCCTTCCGGCCGTTGCTTATTGTCAGGGAACTCTTCTTCGCAACGAAATCGAAGCCAGAGACGCGGGAAAACTGGAAGCTGCAACCGACTACGCCGCATCCGCGATTGCACACAGACATGGCAGCGGCGAGGTTGCTGCCAAAATTCAAGCACACGTGATCGTGGCTGTGGTCTAAGTGTTGGAATATCCCGTTCCGGCACTTCGCGACATTCCGCTGCTACGCAGCAATTGCGTCGCTTTCGGAGTGAAGCGGACATGAACCGAATTTATGAGTACGCGCCCTAAGCATAGATAGACCGGCGCACTCGGTGCTGCCGCACCAATAATATCCTGCACTTACAATCTTTCACTCCCGCCCCTGAGTGGTCCTGCGAGCAGCTGGTAGACCCCAAGCGCTTGATGCTTGCCCTTGACCAACTGGGCGCCTCGGTCAACAACCTCGAAGCCAACCGGTAATTTCTCGAAGATTTCGCGGCTGATTAACACGGCGGCCTCTGCGCCAGGATCAATAGTCTTGCCGAGGCTTTCAAGGCGCTGCGCCGCATTCACGGCATCACCGACAATTGTATAGTTGATGCGATTGGGAGCGCCTATGTCGCCGACGACCACTTGGCCAAGATGAATACCGATACGGATGTGTATGGGCTTGAGCCCCCGGGCTGCCCGCTGAGTATTATCAGCCGAAATTGCGTTTTGTATTGCGATCGCTGATCGACAGGCGCACTCGGCGGGGTTCTCGACTTGGTTTGGCGCCCCCCAAAAGGCCATCACGGCATCGCCGATATATTTGTCGATCGTTCCGCTCTCGCGCTCAATGCAGCCGGAAACAAGGGCCAGGTGGTCGTTGAGGAACTCGGCGACATCGGCGGCGGACATGTTTTCGCATGTTGTCGTGAAGCCCACGATGTCCGTAAACATAATCGCAAGCTCCCGCTCTTCCGAAGCTGTACCAACCCGGCCTTCCTTCACGAGTCGCGTTACTAAAGTTAGCGGAACATAGCGGCCGAACGCCTTCAGGCCATCGAGCATCGAATTGAAGGATCGCGCGAGGTCGTTGATTTCGCGGAAATAGCCTCGAGACAGAGGTGCTACTTTGTCGAAGTCGAGAGCACCGATTGTAACCGCACCTCTCGTTACTCGCCTGATTGGACCGGAGATTGCTCCCGCCATCAGTGCAGCAGCAATCAATGATATGGCAAGCAGGCCAAGGGCGCCAATAATGGCCCAGTAAAACGTTCTGATCGGGGCGTCGACTGCGCTTGCCAAGAAGTATTCGCCGACGGTGATTAGGACTGCGCCGTAGCCGGAGACATCACGGGTGAAAATAAAATAGCGCTTTGCATCGACTGACACTTGCCGCGCGTGAGGCAATGTAAGTCCGGCTTCTTCGAGTCGTGGCAAATTAGGGAGATCTTTGATTACGGGATCGTCGAATGTCGAAAGCGCCGGTAGAGGCATTTCCGGTGAGCGTCCCCGAGTTCCACCAGTCATAAGCGGGTGTGCGAGCAGTTCATCGCGTCCGTACAGCATAAATGACAATCTGTTCGGCGGATCGCTAAGCTTTTTGGTGAGCGTGGAAAGGGCCTCGGTTGAGATCGCGATTGCTAGAGACCCGAGATAGATGTCTCCTTTCCTGATTGGGACGCGATAGTTCAAGAACGTCGTATTTGACTTTTCACGATAGACAGGCCTGCCCCAATAAGAATTCGCTTGCGCGCGAATCTCGCTGGCAATATCGGCAAGTTGGCGATCTTCAGTTATGTCCAGTCGGTCGAGCTGATAGGATGTACCAGAGGCGCCGCGCACCAGGCGCAACGCCTTGCCGTTACCGTCGGTTAGAATGACACTGCCGATCTGGGGTGCCGCCGCAATTGTTCCGGCCATGAAGTCTGCCAGCGCAGGGTCGGTAAATTCATACCGACCAGCCTTAATCGTTTCAGCGATAAAACTCGCTTGATTGACCGCCGCATCGAGATGTTGCCGCAGAGCCAGCTCGGTTGTGTCAAGGCTCCGTGCGATCAAGCGACCCGCGAAATCTTGAATGATCGAACGGCCCGTGATCCACTGCAGCGAAAGGACAGAGCCAACTGCGAGCAGCACGAGCAAGCCGATACCGAGCATCACCGTCGGCATTAACGGCAGTCCAGAATGGCCGTGCAGGTCGCGGTAAGTATCCTTAGCCGACATTTTTCTTGATAATCTCAAGAGCTGCAATAACGGCAGTATTTGGATTGCTTCGTTCGCAGGCGTATACGCGCTTCCTTGTCCATGCAATGTCTGTTCCTGGCGATATTGTTGAAAAACTCAAAATTGAGCTGACGGTAACATTTGACGTCGCGCCCGTCGAAACGGGTAATTGGCAATCCAGCGCCTTGTTAAAGAGCTTACGGTGGCTGCCGGTTGGAAATCCGACTGATGATGCGGCCCTCACATAATTTTCGGACGAGCGCACCAGCGCCTCTGGAAAATTTTGTTGGTTCGCAAAAACAGAGTTGTTCAACAATATCAGGGCCATTCCGAACATCGTGCGAAGCGGGCACCAAGCGCATCGGTAGCGAATGAACCCATAAGCGACATTCAGCAAAGCCCTCCTTAGGGGCTGAAGGAAGTAAGCGCGTTGCGTAGTGGCTCGCTGGGTATCATCATGAGGCCCGTGAATGGCTCACTTAGCTCGAGGATCAGGAAGATCGCAGCAGACGCCGAAAGCGCAAAAATGCACAAGGCGACAACGGTAGTTGCGTTATGGTTGGCGAAAATGCTGAAGCTTGCAAATATGATGGCGAGCCAGAAAATCAGTACCACCAGGAAGGGCATGGGGATTGCCATCCCCGCCTCGGCGAACAGGAGTACGCGCGTTTTTCCCAGGTCATGCAGGGTGCCTATTGCCCTGGCTTGGAGAGAACGTTGTGTCTCGTTCCGCGGCGACAGTTTCAGAATCTCATCGTATAGCGATAAGGCTGCGGCGCTCGCCTCGAACTGCGGCGCCTTCCCAGAAGGGGAAGAATTCTCGCGCCAAATCCGATCGGCCATAGAGGCAACCCCGCGCCGCAGCAGATTGCGAACCGATGCCGTTTCCGGCCCATACTGCGCCAGAGTGTGGTCGAGCAAAACGATGTCGGCGGTTAACTGCTGGATTTGACTGCTCTGAGTTTGAAAAGTGCTATTTGCTGAGGCGATCAGCAATCCGAGCACGAGAGCGGCGATGGTCCCAATCAGACCCGTTCCCAGCTTCACGACATCCTTTGTATCCCCGCTCAGATGATGCTCTGGCAACCTGTTGCGGAGAAACATGCCGAGAACCATCCCGCCTAAGACGCATGCCAACACAATCACAGACATCAAAAGGGGACTCACAGCTCGTTCCTCCGGCTTGCGCGAACCACCCCTGCTAATTGACAGCCTTCGCGTCGTGCGCCTAGGCTATTAGCGAGCGGGAGCTCCAAGCATAGCCCCGGGGATAATAGCAATGGCGGCGTCGTCGCCTTGAGTACCACAGAAGCAAGCGCGGTTATCTGCGCGCGTGGAGTGTACCGGGCCGGCTGCGTTGGGGCAGGTGGCGGCGCCGTGGTCGTCCGACATCCTGTCGCGAGGGGCGGGGTCCATGTCCATCGCAGGGTCTATCGCTGATAGTACGAAGCAGCATACCTGGCCGCTCGGGGAGTTCAAAAAGGGCCGGCGGTGAGGTGCGGGTGATCGGAAAGGTGGCGCCGGTGACCGAAGAGATTTACGTCGAAAAGGCAGCAACACCCCGCCGCGCCGCCGAGGCATCGCTCGAAGAACTTCTGACGTTTGAACGTCTGCTTGCCGATCTCTCCGCTCGCTTCGCCAACGTTTCCAGCGACCAAATCGAACTGGAAATCGAGAGCGCGCTGACTCAACTTCTAGAGTTTCTCGACTTCGATCGCAGCAACTTCGGCGAATTCACTGCCGATGGCTGGGCCAATATTTTATGCTCAGTAGCCACAGACGGAGTGGAACGATATCCCCACGGCCCGGTGCCGGCTTTTCTGAGTTGGTATCTCGACCAACTCCGTGCGGACAAAATCATGCGCGTGCGATCACTCGATGATCTTCCTCCAGAGGCGATCGAACAAATCGAATACCGTCGCCGCTCCGGTATTCGCTCCAGCCTCGGAATCCCGCTCCGTGTCGGCGGCCGCATTGTCGGGCTGATCAACTTTTCCGCGTTCCGCTCCACGCGAGAATGGCCAGACGACCTCATCACGCGGCTAAAGATCGTTGGAGAAGTAATGGCCCAGGCGCTCGTGCGCAAGCGTTCCGAGGCTGCGCTTCGGGCGAGCGAGGCGCGTTGGGAGTCAATATTTGAGGCATCAAGCATAGCCATTTCGACGATGGATCGAGACCTGCGCTACACAGCAACAAATCCGGCCTTTCGGGCCATCCTCGGCTACACGGACGAAGAGTTGCGGCAACTCACACCTCTGGACATTACCGTTGCGGATGAGCGTGAGATGGCTCAGATTCAACTCGCTGAGCTCCAGCAGGGAAAGGTCGATCATTACGAGGTTGTGAGACAATACCGTCGCAAGGATGGCACCGTGATATGGGGCCATGTTTCGTTGGCGCGGGCACCGGGGTCCAGACCGGAAACGTTTATCGGAACGATGATCGATATTACCGAGAGCAAACGTGCGCAGGATAAATTGCTGGCTACGCAAACCGAGCTTGCGCGGGTTACCAGCTTGACCGCAGCCGGGCAGATGGCGGCCTCGATGGCGCATGAGATCAAACAACCCCTGGCGGCGATCGTAACAGGAGGCAGTGCGGGCTTGCGCTGGCTCTCGAGACCGACGCCTGATCTTGAAGAGGTGCGCACCGTGCTCGAGAGCATCGTCAGCGAGGGCAACCGGGCGAGCCAGGTGATCGACGGCATTCGGGCGATGTTCAAGAACGATAGCCAAGAAAAGGCGTTGCTGGACGTCAATGAGTTGATCCGCGAAGTTATTGCGCTGCTGCATTCCAAGTTGCGGAAACACCAAATTTCGGTCCAGGCGGAGCTGATTTCCGGTCTTCCGCCGGTATTGGCGGATCGGGTCCAACTGCAGCAGGTGGTCGCCAATCTGGTTGCGAATGCGATTGAAGCTATGGACACCGTCACCGATCGCGCCCGAACGCTACGGGTGAAATCGGTGATCGGCGAACCCGACGGCGTGTTGATCATGGTGGAAGATTCCGGGCCCGGAATTGATCCGGAAAACGCGGACCGCATCTTCCATCCGTTCTTTACGACGAAATCCGAGGGCACTGGGATGGGTCTGTCGATTTGCCGATCCATCATCGAGGCCCATAATGGGCGTCTCTCCCTACGTTCCGCTTCTAATCGAGGATCGGTCTTCGAGATTTTATTGCCGGCAGGAGACTTCGACGCGATCGCGCTCGCCTGAGGTCCGCTCTGCCCATCGCGCACATTCAACGATTGTGGCCTCGAGTCTGCTGTTAGGGGCAAAGCGACATTGTCCAACTGGGGACTGCCAACCTTGATTTACGAGTGCGCGGCTTAGAACTTATCCAGCTGCCGGTGCTCGGCCCTGATCCAGCGCACGGTGCCGGTGATGGAGCGCATGACCACCGTTTGGGTCTCGACAATGCCCTCGCCGAACTTGACCCCCTGCAGCATGCGGCCATCGGTGATGCCGGTCGCCGCGAACAGGCAGTCGCCGCGCACCATGTCCTCGATCTGGTACTTCTTGCGCGGGTCCTTGATGCCCATTTTGGCGGAGCGCGCACGCTTCTCCTCGGTGTCGACCACCAGACGGCATTGCATCTGGCCGCCGATGCAACGCAGCGCCGCTGCCGCCAGCACGCCCTCGGGCGCGCCGCCGATGCCAAGAGAAATATCGATGCCGGTCTTATCCGGTTCAGCGGTATGGATGACCGCGGCCACGTCGCCGTCCGTGATCAGACTCACCGAAGCGCCGGCCTTGCGCACCGCCGCAATCAGATCGGCATGACGCGGGCGATCGAGGATCATGGCGGTGATCGCCTCAGGCTTCACGCCCTTGGCCTTGGCGAGATTGCGGATGTTTTCGTCCGCCGGCGCATCGAGATCGACGACACCCTTGGGATAGCCGGGACCGATCGCGATCTTGTCCATGTAGATGTCGGGGGCGTGCAAAAGCGTGCCGTCTTCGGCCATGGCGAGCGTGGCGATGGCGCCGGGCATATTCTTGGCGCACAGCGTCGTGCCTTCCAACGGGTCGACGGCAATGTCGACTTTGAATCCGCCTTTGCCGCCGACCTTCTCGCCGATGAAGAGCATCGGCGCTTCGTCCATCTCGCCCTCTCCGATCACAACCGTGCCGTCGATCGGCAGCTTGTTGAGCTCGCGCCGCATAGCGTCGACGGCCGCCTGGTCGGCGGCCTTTTCGTCGCCGCGCCCGCGCAGCCTCGCGGCATTGACCGCCGCGCGCTCGGTGACGCGCACGATCTCGATCGCGAGAATTCGCTCCAGCATCAGGCTGTGCGGAACGGTGATCGACGCCATCTTTTTTCTATCCCTGCAATGTCTTCGTGCGCCTAGTTCTTCTCGATCCGGATGACCTGCGGCTGTCCCGAGATTACACGGTCGCGGCGCACCGCGGCGAGCGCCTTGTGCACCGCATCCTCACTCGTTGCATAAGTGATCAGGATAACGGGCACGGGCTCGCCCGAGCGCCCGGGTTGCCCGGCGCCTTGCGCCCGGATTTCGTGGCGCTGCACGATCAACTCCAGCGAGATTTGCCGCTGCGCCAACCGGCGCGCGATGGTGGCGGCACTGCCCGGACGATCGCGCGCCAGAAGCCGGATGTAATATCCGCCCTCGTGACGCTGCATGGGCGCCTTGCGGATCGCAGTCATGCGCGCAGCCGGGCGGCCGAACGGCGGCGTACGCACCCCGCGTGCAATATCGGCGAGATCGGACACGACGGCCGAGGCGGTCGCCATGCCGCCGGCGCCCGGCCCGACCAGCGTGATTGGCGCAAGTCCCTCGGCATCGATCGTAACCGCATTGGTCACGCCCATGACCTGCGCAATGGCGGATTCCTTCGGCACCATGGTGGGATGCACGCGCTGCTCGATGCCCGCTTCGGTTCGCACCGCCACGCCGAGGAGTTTTACGCGGTAGCCTAGCTGGGCCGCCGCGTCGAGGTCCGCGAGCGTGATGGACGAGATACCTTCGACATAGATCGCGCCGGGATCGACCTTGGTGCCAAACGCCAAACTTGCCAGGATGGAAAGCTTTTGCGCCGTGTCGTGACCTTCGACATCGAAAGAAGGATCGGCCTCCGCATAGCCCAGGCGTTGCGCCTCGCGCAGGCATTCATCGAAGTCGAGCCGGTCCTCCTCCATGCGCGAGAGGATGTAATTGCACGTGCCGTTGAGGATGCCGTAGATGCGGGTGAACGAGTTGCCGTTGAGCCCCTCGCGCAGGGTCTTCACAATCGGGATACCGCCGGCGACCGACGCCTCGAAATTGAGCGCGACGCGGTGGCGTTCCGCGAGCGTAGCGAGCTTATGACCGTGGCTGGCGAGCAGCGCCTTGTTGGCGGTGACCACCGGCTTGCCGGCGGCGAGCGCGGTCTCCACGGCCCGCTTGGCCGGATCGCCTGCCCCGCCGATGACCTCGACCAGCACGTCGATTGCGGGATCGGCCGCGAGCTCCACGGGATCGGCAACCCAGCGGAATTTCTTCGGATCGATATCGCGCTTCTTGTTGCGCGAACGCGCGCTAACCGCGACGACCTCGATCGGACGGCCGCAGCGCGCGTTAAGCTTTTCGCGTCCGTGCTCCAGGAGATGGACGACGGCCGTGCCGACCGTCCCCAGTCCGGCAAGACCGACTTTCAGCGGCTCGGCCATAAAACGTCGCTAACCTGGGATGAAGCGACGCCGGCTAACGTCGCGTCGCGAGGGGTAGGACGTTGTGCAGCATTTCCGGCCCCGTTTCAAGAAAGCGCCGGATGTTGCGGGCCGCCTGGCGGATGCGCTGCTCGTTTTCCACTAACGCGATGCGCACATGCCCTTCGCCATGTTCGCCGAAGCCGGCTCCAGGCGATACCGCCACGCTCGCCTTCTCGACCAGGAGCGTGGCGAACTCGACACTGCCGAGCGGCTGGAACGGTTCGGGGATCGGCGCCCAGGCGAACATCGAGGCCCGCGGCGGCGGCACCTGCCAGCCGGCGCGCCCGAACAATTCCACCAGCGCATCGCGCCGGCGCCGGTAGATCGCGCGCATTTCGTGGATGCAATCGTCAGGACCATTGAGCGCCGCCGTCGCGGCCACCTGGATGGGCGTGAACGCGCCGTAGTCGAGATAGGATTTCACACGCGCCAGCGCCGCGATCAGGCGCTCGTTGCCGACCGCAAATCCGATGCGCCAACCGGGCATCGAATAGGTTTTCGACATCGAGGTGAATTCGACCGCCACATCCATGGCGCCGGGAACCTGAAGAACCGACGGCGGCGGATTATCGTCGAAGTAGACCTCGGCATAGGCGAGGTCCGACAAAAGGAAGACGTTTTGCTTCTTCGCGAAGGCGACGAGATCGCGATAGAAATCGAGATCGGCGACACAAGCCGTCGGATTTGACGGGTAGCAGGTGACGATGGCGATCGGCTTCGGGATGGTATGCTTGACCGCGCGTTCGAGCGCACCGAAAAACGCCGCGTTGGCCTCGACCGGCACCGAACGGATCGCACCGCCCGCCATCAGGAATCCGAACACGTGGATAGGGTAGGTCGGATTGGGGACGATGATCACGTCGCCCGGCGCGGTAATCGCCTGCGCGACGTTGGCGAAACCTTCCTTGGATCCGAGCGTCGTGACGATCTGCGTGTCGGGATTGAGCTTCACGCCAAAGCGGCGGGCATAATAGGCGGCCTGCGCCCGGCGCAGCCCCGGTATCCCTTTGGAGGCCGAATAGCGATCCGTGCGCGTCTTGCCGATCGTCTCCTTGATCTTTTCGACGACGTGCGCCGGCGCCGGCAGATCGGGATTGCCCATGCCCAGATCGATGATGTCGGCGCCGCTATTGCGCGCTGCCGCCTTGGCGCGGTTGACCTCTTCGAACACGTACGGCGGCAACCGGCGGATGCGATAAAATTCTTCCATTCGTTTACCGGTCCGTCGACTTGACGATCCCTCTACCCTCTTATCACGGCTTGGCGTAGGCACTCGCGCCGGAGGCGGGTTGTGCCACAGCAGGCTGAACCGACGAAACCGATTTTTTCTTCGGCAAGGAGCCGGTGGTAGCCGGAGCGTTGGTCACAGCGATCGGCTGTACATTTCCTTGCGCTTCGGTGCTGAGGTGATTGCGCTCGGAAATGAGGTCGTCCGTTGCCTGCTTGACCTGATCGGGGGTCAGCGTCGCGTCGGTTCGCGCCGCCGGCATATCGTGAACCGCCGGAAACACGACCTCAGAGCAGCCGGATACCAGAAAAGCCACCGAGGCAGTTAATGCCAAGGTTGCGAGCGCAAGTTTCGCGACGCGGCCGTAGCTGTTCACCCTCGTCCCCGCTGGCCCACCATGGGCGCCAATTTCGATCCGGCTGGCACTTCCCCTTAAGTCCGCCTAACCGGCCGTCCGCCGACCTCCCTTGGCTAAATATATCTTACCGCCTCAATGGTTTACAAAAAACAACTTAAAGGTGACCCATAGCAGTCAGATATCGCGCTAATATGGTAGAAACAAGGTCCCCTGGGACCCGGCAGGACCGGCCAGCCGGTGCTGAGTTTTGCGGCATCCCTTTTGCTGGAGTGCCTCCAAGCTCGCCTTGCGCCGGCGAATTGAGCAGGCCATTTCTGCTGCAAGGGCCGGCTCTTCCTGCCCATAAGGGAAATTGAGGGAACGCTCGTGCGGGCTCCATCGCAAGACCCGGTGAAGATCGGCGCGGTTGACGTCGAGACGTTCTCGCGAAATTTGGCGCGGGTTGTCGAGCAAGGCGGGCGGGCGCTCGCCGCCTATCTCAAGCCTCGCGAGAACGGCCAAGGCAACCGGGCGTTCGCCGACGAGATCAATGAGGTCGCCAAGACGCTCGGGCAAGTGGCGCAATATTGGCTGGCCGACCCCCAGCGTACCGTTCAGCTGCAGACGAGGCTCGGCAAGGCCTATCTCGATCTATGGGCGTCGGCCGCCAAGCGCCTCGCCGGCGAACAGACGCCGCCAGTCGCTGCGCCCGCCGCCAATGACAAAAGGTTCGCCGATCCGGAGTGGAGCTCAAACCAATTCTTCGATTTCCTCAAGCAGGCCTATCTGCTCACCAGCCGCTGGGCCAATCAGCTGGTCAGCGACGCCGCCGACCTCGATCCGCACACCAGGCAGAAGGCCGAGTTCTATGTGCGGCAGATCGCCAACGCACTGTCGCCATCAAATTTCGTTCTGACCAATCCCGAGCTGCTGCGCGAGACCTTGACGAGCAACGCCGAGAACCTCGTTCGCGGCATGCACATGCTTGCCGATGACATCGCAGCCGGCGGCGGCGACTTAAGAATTCGCCAGTCCGATTCATTGATGTTCGAGGTCGGCCGCAATCTGGCAGTAACGCCCGGCAAAGTGATCTTCCAGAACGACATCATGCAGCTCATCCAATATGCACCCTCGACCGAGAAGGTGCTCAAGGAACCGCTGCTGATCGTGCCGCCCTGGATCAACAAATATTACGTGCTCGATCTGACACCGGAAAAATCCTTCATCAAGTGGTGCGTCGATCAGGGTATTACCGTCTTTTGCATCTCCTGGGTCAATCCGGCTGGGCATCTCGCGCAAAAGAGCTGGGAAGAATACATTCGTGAAGGTCCCCTTGCCGCGCTCGACGCGATCAAACAGGCCACCGGCGAGGAGAAAGTCCATACCATCGGCTATTGCGTCGGCGGCACGCTGCTGGCGATCGCGCTCGCCGCAATGGCTGCCCGGAAAGACGAACGCATCGTGTCGGCGACGCTGTTCGCCGCGCAAGTCGATTTTACTTACGCCGGCGATCTCAAGGTGTTCGTTGACGAGGAGCAGTTGAAGGTGGTCGAACAGCGGATGGCCGAGCGCGGCTACCTCGAAGGCAAGTCGATGGTCACGGTCTTCAACTTGCTGCGCTCGAACGATCTGATCTGGCCTTACATCATCAACAATTACGTCAAGGGGAAGGCCCCCTTCCCGTTCGACCTGCTTTACTGGAACTCCGACGCCACGCGGCTTCCGGCCGCGAACCACTCGTTTTATTTGCGCAATTGCTATCTCGACAACAAACTCACCAAAGGCGGGCTGATGATCGGCGACACGCCGATCGACCTGAAGGCGATCAAGATGCCGATCTACAATCTCGCCACCCGCGAAGATCACATCGCGCCGGCGAAGTCGGTGCTGCTCGGCAGTAAATTTTTCGGTGGCCCGGTGAAGTACGTGCTGTCCGGCTCAGGCCACATCGCCGGCGTGGTCAATCCGCCGAACAAGAAGAAGTATCAGTACTGGACCGGGCCGCGGCCGCGCAGCGCGAACCTCGAAGGATGGCTGGCCAAGGCAACCGAACATCCCGGCTCATGGTGGCCGGATTGGCTGGCGTGGCTCAAGCATCAGGGCTGGACCGAAGTCCCGGCGCGCGTGCCGGGCGACGGCAAGCTCACGCCGATCGAGGATGCGCCGGGCAGTTACGTGAAGATGCAAGCGTGAGGCACGCAGGCTTTCTACGGAAACAGTGCCACTTGTTCGAGCCCCATCGTTTCGGGAAAACCGAGCATCAGGTTCATGTTCTGCACTGCCTGGCCGGATGCGCCCTTGGTCAGATTGTCAAGCGCCGAGCCGACGATGGCGCGGCCGGCGATGCGGTCGGCGGCAAGGCCGATGAACGTCATGTTGGAGCCGCGCACGTGCCGTGTCTGCGGAAGAGCGCCGAAAGGTAGCACGTGCACGAACGGCTCGCTGGCGTAAGACTTTGAAAGCAGCGCATGAAGATCCTGCGGCGAGGCTTTGATACCACGCACATAAATCGTTGAAAGGATGCCGCGATTCAGCGGCACGAGATGCGGCGTGAACGTGACGATCATGTCGCGGCCGGCAGCCTTGGAAAACTCCTGATCGAGCTCGGCCATGTGACGATGGTGCCCCACGCCGTAGGCATGGAACCCCTCGGAGACTTCCGCGAACAGCATATCCTCGCGGGCGCCCCTGCCCGCCCCGGTCACGCCGGATTTGGCATCGATGACGATCTCGTCGGGGTCGATGGCTTTGGCTCGCAGAAGCGGGATGAGCGCGAGCTCCGCGCAACTCGTGTAGCAGCCGGGGTTTGCGACAAGCTGCGCCGCCTTGATCTGTGGCCGATAAATTTCGCTCAGGCCGTAAACTGCTTGCTTCTGCAGCGCGAGCGCGGCATGCGGATGCCCGTACCAGCGCGCATAGGCGGCCGGGTCCTCTAGACGGAAATCGGCGGAAAGATCGACGATTTTGAGTGCCGGCATTCGCTTGAGCAAATCCGCGATGACCTTCTGCGTCGTACCGTGCGGCAGCGCGCAGAAGACGAGGTCGAGGCCGAGCGCCGACCAATCGACATCATCGAGCGCCTTAAGCGCCGGCAGCGCATACGGCGAGAATTGCGGGAAAACTTCGGCCATCGGCTTGCCGGCGCGGCGGTCCGCCGTCAGCAGCAGGATGTCCACGCGGGGATGGCGGAGAAGGAGCCGCACCAATTCCGCACCGGTATAGCCGGAGGCGCCGATGACGCCGATCTTCGCTTTCGCAGACATGATTCAACCCTTTGGCTTGAAACACAAAGCCAGCGTCCGCGGGTGGATTTAAGGAGATGTGCCGCGGAGCCGGCGGCACGAGCGTTTACGCGCGAACGCGTGCCCGTGCCGTGCCGCGACGGCGGCGACGCGTGGCGGCGGCAATGGTAATCGACCGGATGATCTTGGGCGACCGAGTCATGGGCGGCGATATAGATGCCGTGTCGGGAAGCGTCAATGCGTTCGTCGGGCCCCTCCTCCGGGCGGCCTCATTCTTTTGCCGTCCGCGTGGCATATTTGAAGGTCAATTCGCCGCCCCGCATTCGGGGTGAATTGGGCCAATTCCTCCAATATCGTCATTAAGGTCGAAAGCTCCGCATGGGCAAAGCAGCGAAAACCCCGAAACCGCCGAAAACGCCCGACCTGTTCGCCAATGTTGGCGAACCGCGGGCGGCAGTACGCCGCGTCGCGCGCGGCGGCGGCACGTTGCGGGGATCGGCCGCCGAAGCCGGCTATACCGCGCGCCACATCGAGGTTCTGGAAGGCCTCGAGCCGGTCCGCCGCCGCCCGGGCATGTATATCGGCGGCACCGACGAGAAGGCCCTGCATCACCTCTTCGCCGAGGTGATCGACAATTCCATGGACGAAGCGCTCGCCGGCCACGCCGATTGGATCGACGTCGAGATGGAGGCGGATGGCTTCGTTAGCGTCACCGACAACGGCCGCGGCATTCCGGTCGACCCGCATCCGAAATTCAAGAACAAGTCCGCGCTCGAAGTGATCATGTGTACGCTGCACGCGGGCGGCAAATTCGACTCCGAGGTCTACGAAACCTCCGGCGGCCTGCACGGCGTCGGCGTTTCCGTCGCCAATGCGCTGTCCGAGCGCATGGAGGTCGAGGTCGCGCGCGGCCAGCGGCTCTACCGCATGGCATTCGAGCGCGGCAAGCCGAAGAGCAAACTACAGGACGCCGGCAAGGCGCCGAACCGCCGCGGCACGAAAGTCCGCTTCCGGCCGGATCCGGAGATTTTCGGCGCCAAGGCGCACTTCAAGCCGGAGCGCGTGTTCAAAATGACGCGCTCGAAGGCGTATCTGTTCGGCGGCGTCGAGATCCGCTGGTCATGCGCCAAGGAGCTGTTGCGCGGCGTCGAGGGCGTGCCGGAACAGGCGACGTTTCATTTCGCCGATGGACTTAAGGACTATCTCTCGGAAACGCTCGCGGGCACGACCCTCGTGGCGGACATTTTCACCGGCAGCGCCGGCAAAACCGGCGCCCACGGTGCGGCACAATGGGCGGTGGCCTGGACCGCCGATGCCGACGGCTTCCTCAACTCCTATTGCAACACCATCCCGACGCCCGATGGCGGCACGCATGAATCCGGCTTGCGCGCGGCGCTAACCCGCGGGCTTAAGGACCACGCCGAGCGCGTCGGCCAGGGCAAGCGTGCCGCCTCCATCAACAGCGACGATGTGATGACCGGCGCTGCGGCCATGCTCTCGGTCTTCATCCGCGAGCCGGAATTCCAGGGCCAAACCAAGGACCGTCTTGCCACCGCCGAAGCGCAAAAAATCGTCGAGCAGGCGATCAAGGACCCGTTCGACCACTGGCTCGCCGGCAACCCGGCGCAGGCGAACAAGCTCTTCGATTTTGTGGTCGAGCGCGCCGACGAGCGCATCCGCCGCCGCCAGGAAAAGGACATCGCGCGCAAAACCGCCGTGCGCAAGCTGCGCCTGCCCGGAAAGCTCGCCGACTGCACCAACAGCGCGGCCGAAGGCTCGGAGATCTTTGTCGTCGAGGGCGATTCCGCCGGCGGCTCGGCCAAGCAGGCGCGCGATCGCGCGCGCCAGGCGATCCTGCCGTTGCGCGGAAAAATCCTCAACGTGGCGTCCGCCGGCAAGGACAAGCTCGCGCAGAACCAGCAGCTCGCCGATCTTGCCCAGGCGCTCGGCTGCAGCACCGGCGCGCATTATCGCGACGAGGATTTGCGCTACGGGCGCGTCATCATCATGACTGACGCCGACGTCGATGGCGCCCATATCGCCTCGCTCCTCATCACTTTCTTTTATCGCGAGATGCGCGGCCTGATCGACAACGGCCACCTCTATCTCGCGGTGCCGCCGCTCTACCGGCTCAGCCATGGCGGCAAGATTTTTTATGCCCGCAACGACAAGCACCGGGATGAAATCCTGAAAAAGGAATTTCACGCCAACGCCAAGGTCGAAGTCAGTCGCTTCAAGGGGCTCGGCGAGATGATGGCTTCCCAGCTCAAGGAAACCACCATGGACCCGAAGAAGCGCACGCTCCTTCGCGTCGTGCTCCTCGCCGACGCGCAGAAGGATACGGAAAAATCCGTCGAGCGGCTGATGGGCACCAAGCCCGAGGCGCGCTTTGCCTTTATCCAGGAGCGCGCCGAATTTGCCGGCGAGGAATTGCTCGACGTTTGATCCCCCTTCTATTGTCCCGTTGGTAATTCCGACCGCCGCGGCGGAGTGAGGATCCCGCGCGTTGCCTCATTGCTGGGGTCGAGCAGTGATGCCCGGCACCGGTGCCAGCGGGTCGCCTGAAGCGAAGCGCGCGACCGCAATTGCCGGAGGCTTGATTCGCCGGCGCTGCTATTTCGAAAACAGCTCGTCGGCCGCGGTGATGATGCCGATGTCGGGATGCTTCGCACAATATTGGCCGAGCTTCTTGGCGTTAGCGACGAATTTGTCGGTGTCGATGACCGCCGGATCGTCCTCGTCGCGATAATAGCCGTCGAGCCAAGCCAGGATCACGCCGATGTCATCCTTGTCGGCGGCTTGGAATTTCGCGCATGTCCAAGTGGAAAGATCGATGGTTTCGGAAGAGGCCGGAGTGCTACTGGCAAGCAGTCCGATGACGAGCGCGCCTACTGCGCCTGCGACGAATTTCATGAATGTTCCTCCTTGAGCCGGCCAGGAATTTTGCCCGCTAGCGTGCAGATAGTCCAGACCGGCTGTCTTTTCTGCGGCGGGAACTGCACAAGAGGCACGCTACCAGCGCATCCATTCGACCAAGGCTTTGGTCACGGCCACCGGCCGCTCGATCGTCGAGAGATGCCCGCAATCGGGAACGACAACGAGGCGCGACCCGGCAATACAAGCGGTGATCTCGCGTGCAAGCTCGGAAGGAGTCCCTCTATCCTGTTCGCCGACGAGCACCAGCGTCGGGCACTTTATGGAAGCGAGGACGAGACGCGAGTCCGGCCGCGTCATGATTGCTTGCTGCTGGCGCAAGTACGCCTGCGGGCCGGTTTCCTCAGCCATGGTTCTTACAAGGTCTTTGAGCGCAACGTCCGCATAACGGTCGGGGTGCACAAAGAAAAAAAACGCGTCCTCGGAAACTTGGGCGAAACGCCCGCTCTTTGCCCATTCCATCGGCTGCCGGCGCCGCTCCGTCTGCTCCGGAGACTCGGGGCGCGCCCCGGTGTCGAGGAGAGCCAGTTTGACAACGCGCTGCGGCGCCTGGCGCATGATTTCAAAGGCGATGTAGCCGCCCATCGACAGGCCGGCGAGCGCAAAGCGCGCCGGCGCGGCGGCCAGGATGCGGCCCGCGATCGCGGGGATATTGTCGTCGCGGGTATGGTCCGCGACCATGACTGGGCCAAAGCGCCAGAGTTCCGGGATTTGCTCGGCGTAAAGGCGGGCCGAACAATTGAGCCCGGGAACCAGAACGATCGGCAAGTTGTCGGACGAAGTGTCAGTCATCCGCGCTTCGCTCTTTTTCACCGCTTCGAGAAAAAAATGAAGGAATCCAATTAACTTAGTGCGTTGCACCAAGCCATTGCAGGTTGACTTTCGCCCAATCGATCCTATGTTGCGGGCAACGAAAGCAAGGCAGATTCGACCGCCCTTGCCCGTTTTCCCCGGTCCGATCAATAGGGTGCTGCCGGCGGTCGCAATACGAGGTTTTATGCCGTTTTCCCATCTCGGCTTGTCCGAAAAAGTTCTCGCCGCCGTTGCGGCGTCCGGTTACAAAACTCCCACCCCCATCCAAGATCAGGCCATTCCCCACGTGCTTGCCCGGCGCGACGTGCTTGGCATCGCGCAGACCGGCACCGGCAAGACGGCGGCCTTCGTGCTGCCGATGCTGACCATGCTGGAGAAAGGTCGCGCCCGGGCGCGCATGCCGCGCACCCTCATCCTGGAGCCGACGCGCGAACTGGCGGCGCAGGTCGAAGAGAGTTTTGCCAAATACGGCGCCAACCACAAGCTCAACGTCGCGCTCATCATCGGCGGCGTCTCGTTCGACAATCAGGATACCAAGCTGATGCGCGGAGTCGACGTTCTGATCGCGACGCCGGGCCGCCTGCTCGATCATAACGAGCGCGGACGGCTGTTGCTCAACGGCGTCGAACTCCTCGTCATCGACGAGGCCGACCGCATGCTCGATATGGGCTTCATTCCCGACATCGAGCGCATCTGCAAGCTGGTTCCGTTCACCCGCCAGACCCTGTTCTTCACCGCCACCATGCCGACGGAAATACGCCGCATCACCGAGCAGTTCCTGCACAATCCGGTGCGCGTCGAGGTCTCCCGACCGGCCAGTACCGTCGCCGCCACCACGCAGCTTCTCGCCAAATCCGGACGCGAACCGCACGACAAGCGCGACACGCTGCGCCGGCTGCTCCGCTCGGACGACGGACTGAAGAACGCCATCATCTTCTGCAATCGCAAGCGCGACGTCGCGACCCTGCATCGCTCGCTCCACCGCCACGGCTTTTCGGTGCAAGCGCTGCACGGCGACATGGACCAGCCGGCGCGCATGGCCGCGCTCGAACAGTTCCGTAAGGGCGAGGTCGCGCTACTCGTGGCTTCCGATGTTGCCGCCCGCGGGCTCGACATTCCCGAAGTGAGCCACATCTTCAACTTCGACGTCCCGATTCACCCCGACGACTACGTGCACCGGATCGGCCGCACCGGCCGTGCCGGCAAAACCGGCACCGCGATCACCATCGTGGCGGGGTCGAACGACGCCAAAGCCGTTGCGGCGATCGAGAAGCTGATCGGCCAGCCGATCCCCTGGATGGGCGATGGAGCTGCCACGACGGCGGCGGAGCAAATGGAGCCCTCGCGGCAAACGGGGTCGCCACAGCGCCAGGGTGCACCGCGATCCCGCCGCGGTCGCGCGGATGGCCACCGTCAGCCGCAACGGCCTGCAGCTTCCGCCTCGATTGCACGCATACCGCAGCGCCCGCCGCAGCCGGCGAAGCCCCGCGTCCTCGTCGACGACGACGTTTCGCATCTGCCAGCCTTCCTGCTGCGGCCGGTGCCGTTGAAGGCCTAGCTTCCTTCCCGATTGTTCTGACGGCCGCGCTGTAGAAGCCAGGCTCTAGACGCCGGCGTTGCCGCCCACACTTGTTTACCGGTCCTTCATCGCTTTCTCTTAAATTTCGCAAATTCGCGACAGCCCGTCGCGCTATCGAAATTGGCAGCGGATTTTCCAGGCGGTTGGAGACGATTCATGGACGTCCCCAGCGACGAGCACGAACGCACCCTTGCCTTCGCCGAGATTGCACTTCAACAGATCCGCGCCCTGCACCAGCCGGCTTTGCCGCGAAATTTTGAAGTCTGGTATCAATACGCGACCGGCTATAATCCCGAGCTCAACCGGTCGATCAACGAAACACTGTCGCAAAAAGGCACGCTCGGCGACGCCGACATCGATCAAATCTACAACACCCACCTTTCGCCGGATCGCGTCAGCAATCGCATCGATACGGTCGGCTCGCGCATGGCCGACGAGATCAAGCAGGTGCTCGACATGATCGACAGCGCCGCCGGTTCGGCGAACAGCTATTCCGCCAGCCTCTCCGACGCCAGCGAAAAGCTGCAAGGCGCCAGCGATAAACTGCAAGGAGCAAACGACGGCGCGGCGCTGCGCGTCGTCATCGAACGGCTTGTGACCGGCGCCAAGGAGATGGAGACCAACAACAAGAAACTCGAGACGCGACTGTCGGCGTCCAGGCAGGAGATCGAGCAGCTTCAGCAAAATCTCGAGACGGCGCGGACCGAAAGCCTCACCGATCCGCTCACCACGCTGGCAAACCGCAAGTTTTTCGATTCCGAGCTCAGCACGGCCATTGCCGAAGCGAAACAAAGCAGCGAGCCGCTGACACTGTTGATGAGCGACGTTGATCACTTCAAGGCCTTCAACGACAAATTCGGACATCTGACCGGCGACCAGGTGCTGCGCCTCGTCGCCATGTCGGTGAAGCAGAACGTCAAGGGACAAGACATCGCGGCACGCTATGGCGGCGAGGAATTTGCCATCGCGCTGCCGAAGACGGCGCTGCGATCGGCAATCACGGTTGCCGACCACATTCGGCGCGCCGTCATGACCAAGGAATTGATGAAACGATCGAGCGGCGAGCGCCTCGGCCGGGTGACGATTTCCATCGGGGTGGCGCTGCTGCGGCCGACCGACACGCCGCAATCGCTGATCGAGCGCGCCGACGTGTGTCTCTACGCCGCCAAGCGCAACGGCCGCAATCGCGTGATCTCCGAGAGCGATCCCGAGGCCGCTGGGGGAAGCAGCGTAGCTACGGCGCGCGTGGCGTAATACCATTTATCACGCCTGTTGCTTCACGCTGCGGTTCGATCTAGCGCCGCATGTCCACAGCGACCGCATTGGCAGCCCGCTACGCTAGGCCGGCTGCCGCAATACCCAACCCATCGAACGTCCGCTACCGGGGGCAACTCGGAAGCGATTTGCTCAAAGTGAGTTCTTCCGAGTTTGGACCCGTACCGGACCTCATAGCCCAAAATTGTCGGACAATTCCGGCACATCGAGCTGAAGCGCCCGGTAGGTTTTTCAGTTAATTACGCTGACTATTTAAGTTTGTCTTCACTACCTGCTCCAAAATACGTCCGCGGCGACCATAGAGTGAGCAGAATTCTCCTATCTTTCGCACATGCTGATGCGCGGCGTTGGATCGCCGGAAACGGGTCGTGTTGCTTGGTCGATGTTCGCAATACGCCGACCCGCAGTCGCATCGGAGAGCCCAAGGCAATGCCTAGATCGCGGCCGAGCGAGCGAAGCTCAACACCCAAACACCTCAGCTGGGAGGCGCCCCCCGGCAGAGCGACTGCATGCGCGCAACCGGGGCCTGGTGCCGCGACCGAGGAACTCACAACGCTTTACGCCGCGCTGGACAATATCGAAAACGGCGTAATCCTCCTCGACCACGAATTGCGCGCACGATACGCCAACCCCGCGGCGCATGCGATGTTCAAATCTCCGCAAAAGTTCGTCGATAGTAAGCCGCTTTATGCGGAGATGCTGGAACATGCGCGGCGGAGCGGCGCTTACGCGATCTCGCCCGACGAACTCAACCAGTATGTGGCCGAACGGCTCGCTTGGGTCAGCTCCGGCGATCAGACTCCTGTCGATCAGCATCTAAGCAGCGGACGGGTTATTCGGTGCCAGTGCGCCGTGCTTCCCGGCGGCGGGCGGATGCTGACCTATAGCGACGTGACCGACATCGTGCGGCACTCGGAAGAGTTTGAGCGGCTCGCGACCACGGACGGAGCGACCGGGATTTACAATCGGCGTCACTTTATGACGCTCGCCGATCGCGAATGGAACCGGTCACGACGCTATGGGCGGCCGTTGTCATTCCTGATGATCGACATCGACTTTTTTAAATCGATCAATGACCGCTTCGGACATGAAGTCGGCGATCAGATGATTGTTCATCTCACGACGCTCGCGCGCGCCTGCAAGCGTGATTCCGACGTGCTCGCGCGCATCGGCGGTGAGGAGTTCGCATTCCTGCTGCCGGAAACGAATTTGGCACAAGCTCAGGTGGTGGCCGAACGTTTGCGCCGTAATGTTGCTGAAACTCCGCTGATCGCAAAGTCAGATCGGATTTCGACGACGATCAGCATTGGCGTTGCGGTGCGTACCGACGCCATGATCGGAATTGGCGATCTCATGAAAGCGGCCGATCAGGCGCTCTATGACGCAAAGAGCGGCGGACGCAATCGTGTGGTCTGCGGCACAGCTGCTGCAGCATCCCGGCCCACAATCTGAGCGTTTTGCTCGTCCCTGTCGCCACGGAATAGCGCCCCGGTCTGGCACCGTCAGTTTAACTGCGGCTTATCGGCATCGCATAGCTTGATTCCTAGCCGGGCCGAGTGATGTCGCCTCCCGGCCCTTCTCGACGTTTTAGCGGCTCGCCAATTCGTTATCGATGCGAGGCATAGCGGACATTGCGCGGACATCGTCGATCTGTCGAGATTGACCCATCCCGGCCGCGGTGTCGGCGAGGCAGTTCATGACCCAACTCGAACATTATTGGCTCGATCCGCCCGGCTAAATTGCCTGAAGAGCCAACGCAACCCGCCTTCCGGTGTCATAGTTTGAGCCGTATACGATCCCAAGCCTGAGGGGACCTTATGGGACAAGCACACTGGGGAACGTGGGGTCGATGCTGACTTCCCACTCCGACTCCCGCGCGGAGGAGTTATCGCGGCGTCCCCGAGCGAACCATCCCGTCGAATCCATTGCGCTGTGTTCGGGGGTTCTCTTGCTGTTCACTGGGGTGGCGGTGATTTTCTTTTGGCAATGGGTGCAACACCTGAATTCGGCGTTGATCGGGCCGCCGGAAGATAACATGCAGGATTTCTGGACCGTGTGGTATGCCGCAGTTGCGAGAAACCCCGGCCACTTTTTTTTCACCAACTTGATACGGTTTCCAGAAGGAACCCCGCTGTACTACCATGATTTTGCTTACCCAAAAGTCTTTGCCATCGCTCTGCTCTCGAAGGTCGTCGGCACCAACACGACGTCTCTGATCTTGCTACAGAACGTCAGTCTACTGATTTCTTTCCCCCTAGCTGGCACTGGCGCCTTCTATCTGGTGCGGTATCTCACCGCGAACACGGCCGGCGCACTACTCGGAGGCTTTCTCTTTGCCTTCAATCCATCGCACGTCGAACATGTGATGCATCATGTTGGTGTTTCGTCAATCGAATTCATTCCGTTCTTCGTGCTCACCTATCTACTGACCATCGAAAGGAGAAGCCTGCTATTTCTGTTTTTAACAATCGTCCTCTATGCGCTTAACGCGTTGTCCTGCTGGTATTACCTTTTCTACCTAGCCTATTTCATTGCGTTCCACACCGTATACGTCGCCATCCGCGACCGCGCCTTACCGAGTGGCTGGCAACTGCTCACTGCTGTCGCGTGCCTCGCAGGCGTCATTGCAACGCTGTCGCCTTTGTTGGTCCCGATGGTGAGGACCGCGATGGGCAGTGCTTCAGTCTACAAGGATGGGGGCGACAAATATGTAGCCGACGTCTTCGCCTATCCTGCGTTTCCGCGGTTTCATCTTCTCGCGTCATTGGCCGACAGCATCTATCGACGGCTGAGTGGCAATGAATGGGAAGCGACGGTCTACCTCGGCTTCATCAATATCGCGGTGCTGGCGTGGCTGTGCCTCGCCGCCCGCCGCAATGACGCTCGGCTGTTGATCTACGTCCTGTGCGGAATGGCGGCGTTCTGCATACTTGCCAGCGGTAATTCGCTCCATGTGCTAGGGCATCGGACCATTCCGATGCCAGATGCTGCGCTGTCCCAGCTGCCCTTTTTCCGCAACATGCGGACTCCGTCGCGGGCGATTGTGTTTGTCTATATGTTCCTGGCTATCGGTATTGGTCAGGCCGTTGCCCTGGCATGGCGACGCCGGCAGCGGCCTATGGCCCGTTGGGGAATGGCTGCGGTGGCAGCGG
This sequence comes from uncultured Alphaproteobacteria bacterium, assembly GCA_963733575.1. Taxonomy (GTDB): domain Bacteria; phylum Pseudomonadota; class Alphaproteobacteria; order Rhizobiales; family Xanthobacteraceae; genus BOG-931. The sequence goes on from CAVTDJ010000002.1 coordinate 1,168,012, forward strand.
CGATAGTGCTCGATTTTTTTCCCGCGCATCGGCTTGCCGTGACTCCGGTAAATTGCCCCTCCGGCCTCGCGGTCATCCGCGATGACCCTGAAAAGGGCTTCGGCATTCTCAACCTCCCCAGTGGCGGATCAGCGGGTTATTTCGAAGGTAATTTCTATATGTTGCAACAAACCTGCCACTCCCGCCCAATTGTCCAGGGGAATATCTCGCGCGATGTGGTCGTGTCTCTTCGGGACCACCTGGAAAGCTGGGATCTCAAGGCACAGCAGCGCCAGCTGGCGGCCAGCAAGGTAAAATACGTCGTCATCTACCGCCACAGCATAGGATTGCTGTTCCATTGGCATCCCGAGGACGGACCGGAAGACCGGTACCTTTTGACCTACCCGGTCGTCTACGATGACCCCGACCTAATGGTCCTAACGGTTTACTGAAGGCTCCTCCTGAGCAACGTTGCACTAAAATGATCTTCGCTTGAGCCATCCGGGGAGACTTGATTGATCAAAGAAAGACGCGGTTTTCGCTATTATCGAATATTCAATCGTCACTATAGCGCTTGTGATTGCACTCACCGTCCTATGGGTTAGGACTTCCTCGCTAACGCATATTTCTAATAACCGCCCTGGAAGCCCTTATCTGTTCGATCCTGGAATGCTTTGAGGTGGATCAACGGTCCGTAGTTCGCTGCGTCGCAGCCATATGTCCGCTGTTGGCCCGGCTCGGACCTTCCTTAATGGACGTATTCCGGTCGCCATCAGGGGCAAAGCGGACCTGGAATGAGCCATGGACGCGCCTGCCGAGGCGAGCGCGAAAAGCATGTGGGCGCGGTAGGCACATGATGAACCCCATGCCTTGAGACCCATCACGCCTGGCTAAAACGGCGTGTTCCCGCTCTTATCCCGTGGCCGAGCGGGCGACCATTTCGGGGAGTGCCTTCGAAGTTGGCCTGCGCCTGAAAAGGGCGGCCCCGTTGGATGGCTGGCAAAATCAAAAGGCCGGAACGGAGCGAAGCGGCGAGCCCGGAATCCATAATCACCTCCGCTTACGGACGGCGCTCGACGTCACGTTTCGTAGTTCTGTGAATATCGATTCGGGGCTCGCGCCTTTGGCGCGCATCGGAATGACGGATTGAGATATGCGCGACTAGTGCGCCTCGGCGCTCGCTTCGCCGCTCGCCGGCTCGAGCTGCACCAATTCGCCGCAGCCGCAGGCCGAGGTCTGGTTCGGGTTGTTGAAGACGAACTGGGCGGAGAGCTTATCGACCTTGTAGTCCATCTCGGTGCCGAGCAGGAATAGCACCGCCTTGGGGTCGATAAGGATGCGCACGCCCCTGTCCTCGATCACCTCGTCGAGCGGATTGACCGTCTCGGCATATTCCATGGTGTAGGCCATGCCGGCGCAGCCGCCGTTCTTGACGCCGACGCGCACCGCGGCAATCGGGCGCTCGGCTTTCGCCATGACCGCCTTGATGCGTTCGGCGGCGGCATCGGTGAGCCGCATCACCTGAGGTCTTTGGCGGGCAGCGGTCGCCATCGTTTAAGTCCTCCTCATGGTCGCGCTGGTTGACGCGAACACGCTTGTTGCGAACTGTTGTAGGTCAAAACTACTAACAATCGCACTCACTTGATCTAATGCGCCGGCGTCCGGCGTGCAACTCACCACATATTGAGCACCGCGCGCGCCTCGTCCGACATGCGGCTTGGATCCCAGGGTGGATCCCAGACGATGTCGACCTTGGCCTCGCGCACGCCGGGCACGCTGGCGACTGCATTCTCCACCATGGCCGGCAGCTCCGCCGCCGACGGGCAGTTCGGCGTCGTCAGCGTCATCTCGACCTTGACCACGCGCTCGTTGTCGACGTCCACCTTGTAGATCAGCCCGAGCTCGTAGATGTCGGCGGGAATTTCCGGGTCGTAAACGGTCTTGAGCGCGCTGACGATCTCGTCGGTCAGCCGCGCCATTTCGTCCGCCGGAATGGCAGACGGCCGCTCCGCGGTATTTTCCGCGGCGCCAATGCCGCCTGCGTCGGGTTTTGGTTCATCCGTCATGCGAAGAAGCCCTGAGCTTTGACGAGCGCTTGCGCCAGGCAATCGATTTCCTCGCGCGTATTATACATGGCAAAGGAGGCGCGGCAGCTCGCCGTGACGCCGAAGCGCGCGAGCAAAGGCATCACGCAATGAGTGCCGGCGCGGACGGCCACGCCCGAGCGATCGATGATGGTCGCGACATCGTGCGGATGCGCGCCCTTGATCTCGAACGAGACGATCGGCCCCTTTTCCTTCGCCGTGCCGAAGATGCGGAGCGAGTTGATCTCCCGGAGCCGGTCGTGGGCGTAGCGCACCAGGCCCGCTTCATGGCTGCGGATGCGCGGCTTGCCAACCGACGCGACATAGTCGAGCGCGGCGCCGAGCCCGATCGCCTGCACGATTGACGGCGTGCCGGCCTCGAACTTGTAAGGCGGATCGCCGTAGGTGATGACGTTCCTGGGAAACCTCGCGGATCATCTCGCCGCCGCCGTTGAACGGCGGCATGGCGTCAAGGTGCCGGTATTTTCCGTAGAGCACGCCGATCCCGGTCGGGCCGTAAAGCTTGTGGCCGGTGAAGGCATAGAAGTCGCAGTCGATGTCTTGCACGTCGACATCGGCATGCACGGCCGCTTGCGCGCCGTCGATCAGCACCGGAATGCCGTGCGCGTGCGCGATCCGCGTCACCTCTTTCACCGGCACCAGCGTGCCGAGCATGTTCGACATGTGCGTGATCGCCACCAACTTGGTGCGCGGACCGATGAGCTTCTCGAATTCCTCGATGAGGAAATGCCCCTCGTCGTCGACGGGAGCCCATTTGATCACCGCACCCTGGCGCTCGCGCAGAAAATGCCACGGCACGATGTTCGAGTGATGCTCCATGATCGAAAGGATGATCTCGTCGCCGGCTTTGATGCGCTCGCGCCCGAAAGTATAGGCGACGAGGTTGATGGCCTCGGTGGCGTTGCGGGTGAAGATGATCTCTTCCTTGCGGCCCGCATTGAGGAACGTCGCCACTTTCTCGCGCGCGCCTTCGTAGGCCTCGGTGGCCTCATTGGCGAGATAGTGCAGCCCGCGGTGCACATTGGCGTATTGCGAGGTGTAGACCTGGTTCAGGCGGTCGAGCACCGCTTGCGGCTTCTGCGCCGAGGCCGCGTTGTCGAGATAGACGAGCGGCTTGCCGTAGACCTGGGTGGCGAGGATCGGGAAATCCGCGCGGATGCGGTTTACGTCATAGGCGCCGTTGGTCACCGCCGGGTGCATGTCAGCCTCGGTGCCCTAGTGTTTTTGCATTGCGCATGATCTTTTCCAAAAACCGGTCTCCACTTTTCGGGATCATGCGCGTGCCTTCAGCCAAGCCACGACGTGATCCATCAGCGCCTCGCGCAGGCCGGCATGTTCGATGCCCTCGACCGCCTCACCGAGGAATGCCTGGATCAACAGGGCCTCGGCTTCGGCCGCCGGAATGCCGCGGGCCATCAGATAGAATTTCAGTTCCTCGTCGAGCGCGCCGGCAGTCGCGCCGTGGCCGCACTGCACGTCGTCGGCGAAGATTTCGAGCTCCGGCTTGTTGTCCGCCTCGGCGCGCTCCGAGAGAAGGAGCGCCCGCGTCATCATCTTGGCGTCGGTCTGCTGCGCGCCGGGGCGCACGATGATGCGGCCCTGGAAAACGCCGTGGGCCTCGTCGTCGAGCACCGACTTGAAAACCTCCCGGCTTTGGCAACCGCGCGCAATGTGATTGACAACGAGGGTGGTGTCGGCGTGCTGGCGTCCCCTGATAAGGGTCGCGCCACGAATATTCGCAACGGTTTCCTCGCCGTCGAATTTGAGAAAGAGCTGGTTGCGCACCACCGCGCCACCGGCTGTGAAAGTGAAGGTGTTGAATCGGGCCCTGGAGCCGACTGCAGCCGCGAGCGTCGAGACGTGCAACGCATCGGACCCTTCGCAGATGATCTTGACGTGGTCGACATGCGCCTCGTCGCCGACAAACAATTCGAGCGCGGCGTTCACTTGATAATCACTTCCGGCAGGACCTTCGTGGCTTTCAATCAGCATCACGCGCGCGCCACGTTCGACGACGACGAGTGAGCGAACGAAAATCGCGGCCGGCTTTTCCGACGCGACAAAAATGAGATGCAGCGGCCTCTCGATCGTGCAGCCGGCTTCGATGCGGATCACGGCGCCATCGCCCATCAGCGCCGTATTGAGCGCAACCGCGACATCGCTCGACGGCGCGAGCTTGCCGAGATGCGCGGCGAGCGCGGGATCGTTCCCGGCCAGCGCGTCGGCAAGCGATCCGACGGTCAGGCCGCCTTCCAGCGCCGCCATATCGGAGAGTTCCGGGACGAAAGCGCCGTCGACGAAAAGGAGCCGGCGGCATTCGACATCGGCGAGCAACGCGCCCGCGCTCTTCGCCCGCGCCTTCGCCTGCGCATCGGGCGGGCTCGCGAGCGGCTTTGCCTCGCGCATAAGCGCGCGCAGATCGGTGTATTTCCAATCCTCGACACGGCGATGCGGCAGGCCTTCCTTGGCGAACAGGTTGAAGGCCGCCGCGCGTTGCGCCGCGATCGCCGTCCCGCCCGGCAACAGCGGACGCGCCTGGGTAAAGGTGTCCGCCAGAGCGGTCTCCGCCGCGGTCTTCATTACCTTCACGTCAGCCATTGCGTTCATTCGTCTTTACTCGCGGGGCGAGCTTCGCGCTCACGCCGCCGCCTCTTCCTGATATTCGGCATAGCCGCGCACTTCGAGCTCGAACGCCAGTTCCTTGCCGCCGGTCTTGACGATGCGGCCCTTGGAAAGCACGTGCACCACGTCCGGCACGATGTAGTTGAGGAGCCGCTGGTAGTGCGTAATGACGATGAAGGAGCGGCCGGGGCCGCGCAGCCGGTTGACGCCTTCGGAGGCGATTTTCAGCGCGTCGATATCGAGACCGGAATCGGTCTCGTCGAGCACCGAAAGCCGCGGCTCCAGCAGCGCCATTTGCAGGATTTCGTTGCGCTTCTTCTCGCCGCCGGAGAAACCAACATTTACTGCGCGGCGCAGCATCTCCTGATCGATGCTGAGCTTCTTGGCGACCTCGCGCACTCTTTTCAAAAATTCCGGCGTCGAAAGCTCCGCCTCGCCGCGCTTCTTGCGCTGCGCGTTGAGCGCCGTGCGCAGGAAGGTCATGGTGGCGACGCCGGGGATTTCCAGCGGATATTGGAAAGCGAGGAACAGTCCGGCGGCGGCCCGCTCGTCGGGCGCCATGTCGAAAATGTTCTTGCCGTCGAAGCGCACCTCGCCTGCGGTCGGCTCGTAGCCGGCCTTGCCGGCCAGCACATAGGCGAGCGTCGATTTCCCCGAGCCGTTCGGGCCCATGATGGCATGCACCTCGCCCGCATTCACCGTGAGGTCGAGGCCTTTGAGAATCTCCTTGCCGTCGATCTCGACGTGCAGATTTTTGATTTCCAATAACGGCATTTTCTTCCCGCGCTCTAAAGTAAGTGGGTGTGCTTTTTCCGCTCATTCCCGCGAAAGCGGGAATCCAGTTCTTGCTACCGACACTGGGTCCCCGCTTTCGCGGGGACGAGCGGTATGAGGACTTATCCGACCGAACCCTCCAAACTGACCGAGATCAGCTTCTGCGCCTCGACCGCGAATTCCATGGGGAGCTGCTGCAGCACGTCCTTGACGAAGCCGTTGACGACCAGCGCGGTCGCCTCCTCCGCCGACAGCCCGCGCTGCCTGCAATAAAACAGCATTTCTTCGGAAATCTTCGAGGTCGTCGCCTCGTGCTCGAACACGGTCGCGGAGTTCTTCGCCTCGATATAGGGCACCGTGTGCGCGCCGCACTTGTCGCCGATCAGGAGCGAATCGCAATTGGTGAAGTTGCGCGCGCCGGTGGCGCGGCGGTGGGCGGTGACGAGGCCGCGATAGGTGTTGTTCGAGTGGCCGGCGGCGATGCCCTTGGAGATGATGCGGCTCGTCGTGTTCTTGCCGAGATGCAGCATCTTGGTGCCGGAATCGATCTGCTGATAGCCGTTGGAGATGGCGATCGAGTAGAACTCGCCGCGCGAATTTTCGCCGCGCAGAATGCAGCTCGGATACTTCCAGGTGATGGCAGAGCCGGTCTCGAGCTGGGTCCAGGAAACCTTCGAATTCTTGCCGCGGCAATCGCCGCGCTTGGTGACGAAATTGTAGACGCCGCCGCGGCCCTGCGCGTCGCCCGGATACCAGTTCTGAATGGTCGAATATTTGATCTCGGCGTCGTCGAGCGCCACGAGCTCGACGACCGCCGCGTGAAGCTGGTTCTCTTCGCGCATCGGCGCGGTGCAACCTTCGAGGTAGCTCACATAGGAGCCGCGATCGGCGATGATCAGCGTGCGCTCGAACTGCCCGGTATTACGCTCGTTGATGCGGAAATAGGTCGACAGCTCCATCGGGCAACGCACGCCCGGCGGCACGTAGACAAACGAGCCGTCGGAGAACACCGCTGAATTGAGCGTGGCGAAGAAATTGTCGCTGATCGGCACCACCGAGCCGAGATACTTCTTCACCAGATCGGGATGCTGCTGGATCGCCTCGGAGATCGGCATGAACAGAACGCCGGCCTTGCCGAGTTCCGCCTTGAAGGTCGTTGCGACCGAGACGGAATCGAACACCGCATCCACGGCAACACGGCGGTAGGCTTGCTCCCCTTCGGCGCCCTCCGCGCCGTCCCCGTTACCAGTCTTCTGGATGCCGAGCAGCGCCTCGCGCTCGCGCAAAGGAATGCCAAGCTTCTCGTAGGTGCGCAGAATCTCCGGATCGATTTCGTCGAGCGACTTCGGACCATCCTTCTTCTTCGGCGCGGAATAGTAGTAGATGTCCTGGTAGTCGATCGGGCCGTATTCGACCTTGGCCCATTTCGGCTCGGACATGGTCAGCCAGCGCCGATAGGCATCGAGCCTCCAGGCCAGCATCCACTCGGGCTCGTTCTTCTTCGCCGAGATAAAGCGGACCGTATCCTCGGAAAGACCCTTGGGGGCCTTGTCGGATTCGATCAGCGTCTCGAAACCATATTTATATTGATCGACGTCGAGACCACGGACCTGGTCGACGGTCTCTTGTACTGCCGGCATTCGTCCCTCCGCTCACGGTTTCAAGGACCGCGGGTTGGATTTGTCGGTATGGTCAGGTCTAGCTGTCCCTGGTCACCCCATGGCGCCGTTCGAACGGCCGTAGAATTCGCTTACTTAAGCAGCCATGCCGGGCTGCTCTTTAGAACCCTTAGATAATGCACCGGACACCTTTCTCCAAGCATTTAAGAACCGCTCGACGTCGACTTTCGTCGTGGTCCAGCCCAGGCTGACGCGCACCGCACCGCGCAGGAGCGCGGGCGAAACCCCCATCGCAGCAAGGACATGGGAGGGCTGGACCTTCCCCGAGGAGCAAGCAGCTCCTGAGGACACCGCCACCCCCTCGAGATCCAAGGCGATGATCGCGGTTTCGGCCCTTACGCCTTCAAGGGCGAAAAGCGTTGTATTCGGCAATCGTTCGGCGCCGGCGCTGAAGATAACCGCCCGTGGTGAGATCGCGCGTAAGCCCTCCTCCAGGAGGTTCCGCAACGCCAGCATGTGGGCCGCTTCGTCTACAAGCTGCCGGCGCGCGGCCACGGCGGCCGCGCCGAAGGCTGCGATGCCGGCGACATTCTCCGTGCCGGCGCGCAATCCGCGCTCCTGACCGCCGCCGCGGATGAGCGGATCGGCGAAATGGATATCGTCGCTTGCCCGGACCAAGGCGCCCGCGCCCTTCAGTCCGCCGATCTTGTGCGCCGAGAGCGTCAATAGATCGGCACCAAGCGCACCGATATCGCACGGGATACGCCCGACCGCCTGGACCGCATCGACATGAAGAAGCCCGCCCGCCGCATGCACGATCGCGGCAGCTTCGGCAACCGGCTCAATGACGCCGGTCTCGTTGTTGGCGAGCATGATTGAAACGAGCGGCCGGGACGCCCGGGACAGCGCGTCCGCCAGCGCCGCAAGGTTTAGGCGTCCATCCATATCGACGGGAACATCTTCGATCGCCTCACGGGGAAATCGGCCGCCGGCGCGGACCGAGGGATGCTCGATCGCCGACATGAAAAGCCGGTCGCGCGGCCGCTTCTCGCCCGCGGTCTCGATCGCCGGCGTCAGCGCCAGCGCGTTCGCCTCGGTGCCGCTCGAGGTGAAGATCACGTTGGCCGGCCGGGCGCCGACGAGTTGCGCGACTTCTTCACGGGCGTGCTCGATCAGATGCCGCGCGGCGCGTCCCTCGGCGTGGACCGAGGAGGGATTGCCGGCAAGCGTCAACGCGTCCTGCAAGGCCCGCTGCGCCTCCGGCCGCAACGGCGCGGTCGCGTTCCAATCGAGATAAGTCCGCTCTGCCAAAATTCGCTCCGCCTGTGCGGTACCTTGGCCGAGGCCTTGCTATCGGGCGCTCGGATGCGCATTTGCGGCTCACCACGGGACCGATTGCGTCGCGGTGCTTGCTTTTTGCCCCTAGCCTCGTGCTAGAAGTCGCGAGCTTCGCTCGCTTCGTCGCTATGTAGAGCCGCCATTTCCAAAATCTGAAATGGTTTTAAACACTTATGTCCGCCTGCCGGTGCCGTCAAGCACCCGAGCAACGCCGCTCGTTGCAGGATCAATCGAGGTTCGAAATCATGCCTGAAGTCATCTTCACCGGACCGGGAGGCCGCATCGAGGGCCGCTACCACCCGGCGCGGCAAAAGAATGCGCCGATCGGCATCGTGCTGCACCCGCATCCGCAGTTTGGCGGCACGATGAACCACCAGATCGTGTACCAGCTCTATTACGCCTTCGTGCACCGCAACTTTTCCGCGCTGCGGTTCAACTTCCGCGGCGTCGGCCGAAGCCAGGGCGGATTCGACCACGGCATCGGCGAGCTCTCGGATGCCGCCGCCGCGCTCGACTGGGCGCAAACGGTCAATCCGGAAGCGCGAAGCTGCTGGATCGCCGGCTTCTCCTTCGGCGCCTGGATCGGCATGCAGCTTCTGATGCGCCGGCCGGAAATCGAGGGCTTCATCTCGATCGCTCCGCCCGCCAATCTCTACGACTTCTCGTTCCTCGCGCCCTGCCCGTCTTCCGGGCTCATCATCCACGGCGACAAGGACGCGGTGGTGCCGCACCGCAACGTCACCACGCTGGTCGAGAAGCTCAAGACGCAAAAGGGCATCGTCATCGAGCAGAAAGTCGTGCCCGGCGCCAACCACTTTTTCGACGGCAAGATCGAGCCGTTGATGAGCTCGGTGAGCGCCTATCTCGACAAGCGGTTGGGCACCAAGGGCGGCGACCGGCGCACCTCGGCGGCGTGAGACCCGGGGCTCCCCGCTCATCGCGGCCGGGCTTCTCCCGGCCTCCCACGTCTTTGGCGTCGCTCTGCCTTTTAGATGCCCGCGCGTGCTTGACCAGCGGGATACCGACGCGAGCCCATGCCGCAGCGTGGCCCAGATGGCGCCGCAGCGTCAATTAAGTGCACTGTCACCGGAATCCAAAGGTATCATCTCCTACGACCAAAATGTTGTTCCTGATGCGGTCGGGCAGAGTTGAGCGAGCGTAGGGGAGCCGAGCGCAGCGAAGCCCAAGCAGATTTTTGAGTTCTTACGTCGGCAGGCGCTTTCGCGCCTTTCCCACCTACGAAACTAATTCACCTCGCCCAATTCCGCGGTCGTGCCCGAACCCAATTTTCCCAACGAGAAGCCGAGCACGATATCGTTCGGCGTTTGCCTGAAATGACTTGTCACCGCACGGCGCACCGTTGCAGCCAACTCGGGCAACGGCTTTTTGTCATAGAGGCGGGGAAACGTCACCGTCACCGACTCAAGCTGCCCGTTCGTCCATTTGAAGCCGACCTCCGGCTTCATGCCGACCGAAGCCTCCAGATCGGTTTCGACGGCTTTGGCGTATTTCCACCCGTCGATCAGCGTACCGATCACATCGCAACCCGCGAGGCTCACGGCGACAACGAGCCATGCTGCAATTCTCGACATCGAATGCCCCCTGCATTTCAGGCGATCCGAGTATAGTAATACGCTGCCGGCTTCCGTCCCTCCGCGCTCGCGCCTGCCGAATCTCAGCATGGATACGGGGGTCCAGTCGGCGTGTGCCGAGTGAAAACCGTCGTCCTCTTTATGGTGACACCACCTTGACAATCGTCCCCGCTTCAGTTACATATCCCGCCACCTTGCTCACGTAAGGGCGTCACCGGTGACGGCCGATTGATGGAGCAAGTGCGGCGCCTCCGTGCGGGATTCGTAACCCCGCGCCGGGGCGGCTCCGGGCATCATGCTGACCGGCACTACGGCCGGTCCGGGAGGTGCATTCCCTGGACTGGGACAGGCGGGCGCGGGTAACGCCCGTTTAGAAGCGCAGGGTCTCCGCCCCCCGGTTGGGGCGGGCTTACAGGACACTGCGTCCCGCCACGTCCCAGGAAGCCTGGCCTGGAGTTGCGCCGAACGGGCGAAAGCCCCGACGGTAAGAGCCGCGGTGAAACGCCGACAGGCGAGCGCGCTAAGCGGATGTTGTGTGCGCCGACTTGCGTACACTTGTCTGCGGTCAGCGCGCGCCGCATCCGATGATGCGGACAGGAGCATCATGCGCTTGTCGGCGTTTCGCCCCCTTCGTTGTCGTAGCAATAGCGAATTGGCGTGGCGAGCGGGAAGAGTGACAGGCGCGGGCGAATAGAGAACCGGCCGCGTGCCACTCGCTCTTCACCGTTCCCCGTTCGCTTCAGGAGCGTTTGCAAAAACTCGGGCGCGAAATGCGCCGCGAGAATAATGAAGTTTGCCTATTGCTCGTCCTGAGGTGCACGCGCGCAGCGCGAGTCTCGAAGGATGTCTGACCCACGGCCATGTCTTGAGTTCTTCGGTTGAATCAGTGGCTGAACCTGTTACACCAGCGCCGCCGCCACGGCGAGCGGCAGATTATTGCTCCGGAACCCGATGAGCACCTACAAGTCCGATTTTCTCGACGTCCTCGCCGGGCGGGGCTTCATCCATCAGGTCTCCGAGCCTGAGGCGCTGGATGCGCTCGCACGTTCGTCAACGATCACAGCGTACATTGGTTTTGATTGCACCGCGGGTTCCCTGCATGTCGGCTCGCTGTTGCCGATCATGCTGCTTTATTGGCTGCAGCAGACCGGCCACCGGCCGATCGCGCTGATGGGCGGCGGCACCACGCGGGTCGGCGACCCCTCCGGCAAAGACGAGAGCCGGCGGCTCCTCACCGAAGAAGCGATCAACGACAATCTCAAGGGTATCCGCGAGATCTTCACGCGCTTCCTGCGTTTCGGCGACGGCGCGAAATCCTCTGCGAATGACGCCGTCATGGCCAACAATGCCGACTGGCTCAACACGCTCAACTACATCGATTTCCTGCGCGACATCGGCCGCCACTTTTCCATCAACCGGATGCTTGCTTTCAATTCGGTGAAGCTGCGTCTCGAACGCCAGCACGAGCTGTCATTCCTCGAATTCAACTACATGATTTTGCAGGCCTACGATTTTGTCGAGCTCTACCGGCGCTACGGCTGCGTGTTGCAGATGGGCGGCTCCGATCAGTGGGGCAACATCATCAACGGCATCGATCTCGGCCGCCGGCTGCACAACGCGCAGTTTTTCGCGCTCACCTCGCCGCTGATCACCACGTCCTCGGGGGCCAAGATGGGCAAGACCGCGGCCGGCGCGGTATGGCTCAACGCCGACTTGGTCAGCCCGTACGAGTATTGGCAATATTGGCGCAACACCGAGGACGCCGACGTCGAGCGGTTCCTGAAATTGTTCACGGTGCTGCCGCTCGGCGAGATCGCCCGGCTCGCGTCGCTCAAGGATCAGGAGATCAACGAAGCCAAGAAAGTTCTCGCCACCGAAGCGACCGCGCTGGTGCACGGCCGCACGGCGGCCGACGAAGCCGCGGCGACGGCGCGCACGACCTTCGAGGAAGGCGGGCTCGGCGCGAATTTGCCGACGGTCGAACTACCGCGCGCCGAGATCAGCGCCGGGCTCGGCGTGCTTGCCGCCTTCGTCAAGGCCGGGCTCGCCGCCTCGAACGGCGAAGTTCGGCGCGCCATCGCCAACAACGCGATCATGATCAACGACGTTCGCGTCACCAGCGACAAAGCGGCGATCGGCGAAGCCGATATCACGAAGGAAGGCGTCGTAAAGCTCTCGCTCGGCCGCAAGCGTCATGTGCTGCTCAAGCCGGTCTAAGCACTCAGCGAATGGCACCGGTCCCGTATGTGCTGTCTGTAGCGGCGGGGTCGCCGCCATTGGCGGGAAATTCAAACACCTTGCGCAGCAAACCCGGCGCCAGCGCCGATATCGGATTGACGCGCAGCACGGGATTGCCCGGCCGGCCTACCACCTCATAGGTGACGCCGAAAAGACCCTCCTTGTCGCCACCCATGAATAGCCCGACTACCGGAATCTGTCCGAGCAGATTGTTCGGGCCGTAAAGCGGCACCAGCGTGCCGCGCAGGTGCATTTCGTCGTGGGAATAGTCGACGACGCCGTCGATGGTGCCCCCGAGCAACGGCCCGCGCACGACCCCGTCGCGAAGCCCGACGCGCCCGGGCATTTTTGTGAACTCGACCCGCATGCCGGAGAAGTCGATGGCGTTGCGGCGAGCCTGCGTCCCGTTGTTCATGGCGCGCTCGAGTTGCGCTTCGTCGTGGACCGCAAAATTGCGGACGTTGAGGGTGCCCTGCTGCGCTTGATTGTCTCCCGACGGCGGGTCCATGGCGAGCGACAGCTGCCCGCCGGTCATGCGTGAGTAAATGTCGCTGAAACGAAAGAACGCGCCGGCGTCGCTGCTTTCCAGGGCGACCACCTGCCGTCCGTTGGGCCGGCCGCGCAGATCGCCGGTGAGCGTCGCATCGCGGCCGATCTTGGCGCTGAGGCCGAAGCTGCGGATCTCTCCGGCACGGCGCGACATCTTGAGTTCGACACCGCGTAACGCTTCGCCATTGAACCCGACGATAGCCCCGAGCTTCATATCGAAGTCGACGTCCACCGCGTGACGCTTGGAATTGGAGGTCGCAGGCGCGCCGCCGGCCGCGCTTTTGACGAAGCCGCGCCCGTCATACACCTCGCCGCGCATGATCACGCGCAGCGCCCCCTCGGCGCCGCGCTCGATCTTGAGGCTGGCCCGGTCGCCATCGGAAAAACCGTAGGACGGGAAGTTGGCCGATTGCACTTCGCCGGAGCCATCGAACTCGATCGTCCCTTTCACGCCGCCACCGGCACCCTCGATCGTCAGATCCTCGATGCGGATCGATTGCGGCTTGGTGGCCAGCGTAAAGGTCGCGCGCGACGGTTTGCCTGACGGTTTCGACCAGCCCGGCAAAAGCCCCTCGATTTGCGCCGGCGTGAGATCGGCCTCGACGGCGAAGCGGCCTTCGCGATCGGTCGTGGTGGCGACGTGGCCTGAGAGCCGCATCGGAATCGCGCCGCTGACGGCTTCGCCCAAATTGAAGCCAAGATTGTTCCGCGCCGTGTCGTCGAGCATGCCCTGAATGCGCACTTCGGCGTCGGCCTCGGTTCGCGACTTGCGGTATTCGAGATTAACCGGCGCGCCGGCGATCTTGACGTCGCCCTTGAGCTGAAAGCCTTGCGGCGTAGCGCTCGCCCGCAACAGCGTGGCTTCGACTTTTTGCCCCATGATCATGTGGTCGGCGGAAAAATTCGTGGCGTCGACGGTGACCGCGTAATTGGTCGAACCAGTCGGCAAATCGGCTTGGAGCGGCATCCCCAACGTGACCTGGGCGCTCATGTTCCCGCGGATCGCCGAAGGCTCGAAGGGAAGGTCCGCAACGTCGCGCAGGCGGTCCATGCGCAAAAGTTCGGCCGCAGCGGGTATCGGTCCATCGATCTTGAAGCGCACGCGCGCCGGCGGTGCGTGCGGCGCCGTGTCCGGCACCTCGAACACGCCGGACGAAAACCCGAGCTTGCGCCCGGAGGCCGTATCGGCCGTTGCCTTGCCGACTGAGACCATCGCATCGCGCCCAACGATATGCAAGTTCAGGTCGGCGTCGCGAAGCGCCGGCAGGCCCTCAACCGGCCGGATCACGCAGCCGGTCGCAAGCGCATCAATCGAAAGTCCGTCGTCGGGGATCGGAGGGCCGGTCGCCTTGAGCGTGTCGAGCGGTGCATTCACCGCGATCACAATGCGTTCGAGCGTGCCGCTCAAGAAATGCTCGTTGAACCAGTCGCGCACCTTGGGTGCGATGAAAACCGGCCACAACCGTTTCAGGGCATCGATCGGCATGCGCGTTCCGGCGAGGCCTGCCGCCAGGCGAACATTTCCTCCGGAAAAATCGGCATTGCCGGACATGGCGAGGCCAACGCCCGTATTGCCGATATCCCCCTCATCGACGACGAGGCGCTGCTTCGCCGCGTCATAGCGGCCGCCCACCGCGATCCGGTTGAGGACGAGCGGTTCGCTGGCGGCGTTCGACGTGTTCAGCACGACCGTGCCGCCGCCAATCTTGAACAGCCAGGTTCCGCCTGCCTCCTGGGGTGCCTCGATCTGCCCCAGGAGGGTGATGCGGTTGCCGCCGGAGAGGATCTGGAACGGTACCGACAGGAGGCGGTTCTCGGCATCCCAATTCAGTTTGAATTCGGCTCGATCGATCGCAATCAGGCCGTCGTCATCATCCGCTTCGCCGATCGAGCCCGCATCGGCGACGATGCGGCCGGTAAAGGCGTGCGGCAATCCGTCCGGACCAATCTCCCCGCTCATGCTCGCGGACAACGGCATGTCGACGCGCAGATTCCCGTAGTCAAAACGAGACGCCAAAAGAAGGTCGCTGGCAGAGACGCGGCGAGCTTCGAGTTGCACCCTGCGATAACCCTGCTTGGTCGGCGTAACCGCGGCCGTAAGCGCCCATGGCCCCGCGGGGTTGTCCGAGCCGACCGTTAGCTCGACGCCGCCGCCATGCAGCCGCTCGGCGCTGAGGCTGATATCCTGAAACGTCCAATGCTTGCCGGTGCGCTCGTCGTTGACGGTGAGATTGCCGTTCTTGAGGCCAAGCTCGCGCAGATCGTGACCGTCGAGACCAGTCTCACTGATGCCGTCGATCCAGGAAAGCAGGGCCGCGAAAATGTCGCGGGCGCGGTGGGCAGCTATCTGCTGGGCATCCGGCGGAGGCGCGGTGGCCGGAGCAACACCTGCGCGCGGCGCGGCCGATGAAGCCCCTTGCGTTGTCGCATCTTGCTTCTGCTGCGCCGAGCGCAACAAGGCCGCGGCGGCGGTGGCCGGCACTGAGGCTGTTGCGATCGGGCGCTTGTCGGCGCCGGCAAAAACAGTGACGCCACCATCCTGCTCGATGCGCACCGCCATTTCCGCGCCAACCAGATTGAGGCTTTCAGCGCGCATGTGGCCGCTCAGAAGGCTCATGCCCGAAACGCGGACTTCCGCTTTCGGCGCGCTTGCCACCACCGTACCGTCGGCGTCGCGGACGACGATGTCGCGGATGCGCACGGCGGTGCCGCCATTCTCGGTACGCTCGATCTGGGTGCCGCCGATCTCGACGCGATGGCTGCTACCAAAGTTCTCCTCGATGGCGGAGACAAGCCACGGTGTCACCACATCGAGCTGGATCGGTCCGTTGGCGAGCCGCCACCACAGCGTGAGGGAGCCCAGCGCCACGACCGCACCGAGAATGCCAATCCCGGCTGCGAAGCCCCAGATCAAACGCCGGTGTTGGGCGAAGAAGAGTCGGGACCGCCGGGATAAACCTTCGCCAATCCCCATGCGTCGGCCGCTATCGATCGGGGCAAGTCGTGCTGGCCGACGCAGGGGAACAACCGACCTCCATCGTGGAAGCGTCGCGCGCTGCCTGTCCTGGTTCGTCATGCCCCTCGGGCGTCCCCTCGTCCGTGGTGCCTTCAGAACGACGCGCCGTGAAGCCACGCAACGTCCCGATCGAAGCTCAAGTCGTGCCGCACGCTTAAAATCTGAGGCTAAGCAACGCTAACAAGGCTCTGATTCTAGAGAAGTGTTTGACCAGGGGTCACGCCGGATGCTGCCCATCCCCCATCGCGCATCCCCCGCACCCCGGCTTGCGGGGCCCGATCAGGCTCGCGAAGATCGACCCCCGTCCGCGCGCACCCGTATTCTGGTCAGAATGCCGCTGCGAAAGCGTCGAAAGGAAGGCATATGTCCCGTGAACTCGGTCCCGGCGTCAAAGCGCCGGCGTTCAACCTGCTCCGCGATGGTGGCGGAGCGATCTCGCTCGAAGACTTCGCCGGGCGCAAGCTCGTGCTTTATTTCTATCCGCGGGCCGACACTCCCGGATGCACCAAAGAGGCAATGGACTTTTCCCGCCTCAAGAGCGCCTTCGGCAAAGCCGGGGCGGAAGTTCTCGGCGTGTCCGCCGACCCGGTGCCGGCGCAGGACAAGTTCAAGACTAAGCACAAGCTTTCGATCGCGCTCGCGTCTGACGAAAAGCACCGCATGCTCGAGACCTATGGCGTGTGGCAAGAAAAGTCGATGTATGGGCGCAAATTCATGGGCATCGTGCGCACCACCTTTCTGATCGGCGCGGACCAACGCATCGCCCAGGTGTGGCCAAAGGTCTCGGTGACGGGGCATGCCGAGGAGGTGCTCGCCGCCGCGAAAGCGCTGTGACGTTTTCCAGATGCTCAAAGTTGCCAAAACGTTTACCCAACGCCGCAAAATATCGGCGGCGATTTCCTGAAAATTAACCATACAACGCTCAAATCCGCTCCTCTTGCGGCCGAAACCGGCCTGGGTGGGAGCGTCGATGTCAGGCGGGAAACCGGCTCAACCGCGGCAGATTGCGCGTCATGCCGGACAGGTCGATCAGCGCGAGCGGAGCGGAAGCGGAGCGGTCGGCGGCGCGGGCTACACCATCGCCCACGCCGGACGGCAAATCAGATTCGGACCGGTTGCGTTTTGGATTTTCGTCGGCACGGTCGTCATCATGGCCGGCTGGTCGGTCGCGACCGCAACGTATTTCGCCTTCCGCGACGATCTCTTAAAAGGCCTCATCGCTCGTCAAGCCGAGCAACAATACGCGTACGAAGACCGCATTGCCGAATTACGCGCCCGTATCGACCGCACCACCAGCCGCCAACTTCTCGATCAGGAACAGTTCGAGCAAAAACTCGACGATATATCGCGCCGGCAGGCAACGCTCGAGTCGCATGCGGCGGCACTAGCCGGCATCGGCGATCCGTTGACCACAGGCGCGATCAGATCGACGGCAAGCGCAACGCCAAGCGCATCACCCGCAGCGCTACTGGCTCGCGACCGCCGATCATCGCTTGAACTCGATCGCGCGCCGGCAATCGCTAAATCCGGCAAAGGGGCCGACATCGGCGCGAAACTTTCACGTATCGAGGCGTCGCTCGATCGCGTCGAACGCCGCCAGGACGGCACGCTCGCTCAGATGCAGGAGCGCTACGAGGGCAAAGCGCGCAAGCTGCGCGGCGTCCTCGCTGGCCTCGGGCTCAAGCTCGACGCGCTGTCGCCAGCCGCGAGCGGTGGTCCCTTCGTCCCCATCAAACTGCCGGGCGAGGGCAACGGATTCGAGCGCGCGTTCACGCGGGTGAATTTCGCGCGCACGCAAGCCGAGCAGCTCAGCCACGCTCTTGTCAGGGTCCCGGTCCGTAAACCCGTGACCGGCGAAGTCGATCTCAGCTCGACCTTCGGCGTGCGGGTCGATCCGTTTCTCCACATCGCGGCAATGCATACCGGCCTCGATTTCCGCGGCGACACCGGCGACCCTATCCGCGCGACGGCATCCGGTACCGTCGCCAATGCAGGCTGGAGCGGCGGTTACGGCAGAATGGTCGAGATCGATCACGGTAACGGGCTTTCGACCCGTTACGGCCATCTATCGCAGATCGACGTAAAAGTCGGAGACACCATCCAGATCGGCCAGGTTGTCGGGCGGATGGGCTCGACCGGCCGCTCGACCGGCCCTCATCTGCATTACGAGACGCGCATCGACGGCGATGCGGTCGATCCGCAGCGGTTCCTCAACGCCGGCGCCAAGCTCGAGGGGCGAATAGGGAATAGCGAGTAGCGAATAGTTGTGTCGCTATTTTGCTGCCTGCAGTTTACCATTCGCTATTCGCCACTCGCTATTCACCACCGACATGATCCGCGTCCATCACCTGAACAACTCGCGCAGTCAGCGCGTCCTGTGGCTGCTCGAAGAACTGGGGCAGCCCTACGAAGTCGTGCGCTACCAGCGCAACAAGAAAACGATGCTGGCGCCCGAGGAATTAAAGCGCGTGCACCCGCTCGGCAAATCGCCGGTCATCGAAGACGACGGAAAAAAATTCGCCGAGACCGGCTTGATCGTCGAATATCTGGTTGAGCGCTACGGACCCGACCTCGCGCCGCCGCGGGATTCCGACCTCTATTGGCGCTACAAATACTGGCTGCATTACGCCGAAGGCTCGCTGATGCCGCCGCTTCTTCTCAAGCTCGTTATTAACAGGTTGGGACTGCTGGGGCTTCCGGCAAAACGCTTCGTGGATTCGCAGCTGAAACTTCACCTTGATTATTTGGAAGCTGAATTGGGGAAAGCATCTTGGTTCGCCGGCGAGCGCTTCTCCGCAGCCGATATCATGCTGAGCTTTCCGCTCGAAGCGGCGAGCGCCCGCGCCGGCCTCGATGAGACACGGCCAAAACTGATGGATTTCCTGAAACGCATCCACGCACGTCCGGCTTACCAGCGTGCGCTCGAAAAGGGCGGCGCTTACAGATATGCGAAAAGCGAATAGATAATTGGTGAGCACCGCTATTCGCTACTCGACATCCTCCACGTCCGCCGCCTCGCCGCCAAAGGCCTTTTGCGCCAGCGCCGCCTCCATGAATTGATCGATGTCGCCGTCGAGCACGCCGCCGGTGTTCGAGGTCGAGACGCCGGTGCGCAGATCTTTCACCATCTGATAGGGCTGCAAGACGTAAGAGCGGATCTGATGGCCCCAGCCGATATCGGTCTTGGCGGCCTGATCGGCGGCGGCTTTCTCCTCGCGTTTTTTCAATTCGGCTTGGTACAGTTTCGCGCGCAGCATCTGCCAGGCCTGAGCGCGGTTGCGATGCTGCGAACGATCGTTCTGGCACACCACCACGATGTTGGTCGGAATGTGGGTGAGACGAACGGCCGACTCGGTCTTGTTGACGTGCTGGCCGCCGGCGCCGCCGGCGCGCATGGTGTCGGTGCGGACGTCGGCTTCCTTGATGTCGATATTGATGCGATCGTCGACCACCGGATAGACGGTGACGCTGGCGAACGACGTGTGCCGGCGGGCGTTGGAATCGAACGGCGAGATGCGCACGAGGCGATGCACGCCGTTCTCGGTCTTGAGCCAGCCATAGGCGTTATGGCCTTTGACCTCGATGGTGGCCGATTTAATGCCGGCCTCTTCGCCATTGGTTTCCTCGATGTAGTCAACCTTCAAGCCGTGCTGCTCGGCCCAGCGCACATACATGCGCAGCAGCATGTTGGCCCAATCCTGGCTCTCGGTGCCGCCCGCGCCGGCATGCACTTCGAGGTAGGAATCGTTGGCGTCGGCTTCGCCGGAAAGAAGCGCCTCAAGCTCACGGCGCGCGACCTCGGCCTTGAGTTTGCGCAGCGCCGCTTCGGCTTCGGCAATGACTTTCTGATCGTCTTCAGCCTCGCCGAGCTCGATCAACGTGACCTGATCGTCGAGTTCTTGTTCGATGCGGGACAATGCGTTGAGCTGATCGTCGAGCGCCGTGCGCTCCTGCATCACGCGGCTGGCGCGCGGCGGATCGTTCCAGAGATTGGGGTCTTCGGCCTGCCGGTTCAGCTCCGCAAGCCGCGCACGCGCTTTGTCGACGTCAAAGATGCCTCCTCAGCAGCCCGGCAGACTGCTTGATCTCGGCGACGATTTTTTCGATTTCCGCGCGCATGATGATGAGCGATTTAATGGGTCGCGAGGCCGAACGCAACGCGCCGCCCGCGGCCTCAATACAATCCGCCGGTCCCGGTGCGGATGGCGCGGTCGGCGTCGGGCGAAACCGACAGCGGCCCGCTGCTCGCGGATTCGGCCCCAATGACCGAGTAGCTATCGGGCGGCGCGGTGCCGGGCTTGAACGCTTCAAGAATGACCTTGGGATCGCCGGGGCCGGCGCGCATCCCGGTCTTGGAGTCGACGCGAATGAGCTTGATGCCGGGCGGCACGCGGAACGGTATCGGCGGCTTATCGGCGAGGGCTACTTTGAGGAAATCGCGGACCACGGGCGCAGCCAAATGACCGCCCGTGGCCAGTCGCGCAATATGACGCGGCTTGTCGAAGCCCATATAGACGCCGCAGACGATATCCGGCGAAAAGCCGATGAACCAGACGTCCTTTTCCTCGTTGGTGGTGCCGGTCTTGCCGGCGATCGGCTTGCCGACATCGCGGACCACGGTCGCGGTACCGCGCTGAACGACGCCCTCCATCATCGAGGTGATCTGATAAGCGGTCATCGGATCGATGACCTGCTCGCGGCGATCGATCAGCGTCGGCTCGGTCTGACCGCTCCATTTGTCGGCATCGCAACCGACGCATTCGCGCTGGTCGTGCTTGTAGACGGTGTGGCCGTAGCGGTCCTGGATGCGATCGATCAACGTCGGCTTCACCCGCCGCCCGCCATTATCGAGCATCGAATAGGCGGTGACCATGCGCAGCACCGTGGTCTCGCCGGCGCCGAGTGCGTAAGAGAGGTAAGGCGGCAGATCGTCGTAGACACCGAACCGCTTGGCGTATTCCGCGATCAGCGGCATGCCGATGTCTTGCGCAAGCCGCACCGTCATCACGTTGCGCGATTGTTCGAGGCCGAAGCGGAGCGTCGAAGGCCCAAAGAACTTGCCGCCGTAGTTTTCCGGTTTCCAGACGCCGCCGCCGCCCTGCCCGGTGTCGATCTCGATCGGCGCATCGAGAACGATGGTCGAGGGCGTATAGCCGTTGTCGATCGCGGTGGCATAGACCAGCGGCTTGAACGATGAGCCCGGTTGCCGCAGCGCCTGCGTGGCGCGGTTGAATTGGCTCTGGTCATACGAAAAGCCGCCGACCATCGCCAGCACACGGCCGGTGCGCGGATCCATCACCACCATGGCGCCGGAAATTTCGGGCAACTGGCGTAGCCGGAACTGCCCCTGCTCTTTGGCCGGCTCGACATAGATCACGTCTCCCGGCGACAGCACCTGGCTCACGCGCTGGATCGGCTTCGACGCCCCCGCTCCACTCGCCGGTTTCGCCCACTTGACCCCATCGAGCGGCAGAATACCGACTTCGCGCTCCTTGACGACGGCGCCGCCGGGGTCGCGCAGCGGCTGTAGACCGATACGCGCCGACTGATCATTCACCTCGAGCACCACCGCGAGCCGCCACGGATCGATATCGGAAAGCGATTTCACGTCGGCGAGCTTGACGCCCCAGTCGCCGTCGATCTCGATTTTGCTGACGGGGCCGCGCCAGCCTTGTGTCTCGTCGAAATTGACGAGCCCGTTGGTCATGGTCTTGCGCGCCAGCACCTGCATCTTGGGGTCGAGCGTGGTGCGCACCGAAAGCCCGCCCTCGTAAAGCTTCTTCTCCCCATAATTCTCGAAGATGTAGCGGCGGACTTCCTCGGCGAAGTACTCAGCCGCAAAGGTGTGGGCGCCGGTCGGCCGCACGGCGACGTTGAGCGGGTCCTTTTTGGCTTTGTCGCCGGCCTCCGCCGTGATGTAGCGATCCTCGACCATGCGGTCGATCACGTAGTTGCGGCGCCCGATCGCTTCGTCGCGGCGGCGGAACGGATTGTAATTGTTTGGGCCCTTGGGCAGTGCCGCCAGATAGGCGGCCTCGGCGATCGTCAGCTCGTGCACTGACTTGTCGAAATAGAGCAGCGAAGCCGCGGCGACTCCGTAGGCGCCGAGCCCGAGATAGATTTGATTGAGGTAGAGCTCGAGGATCTTGTCCTTCGAATAGGTCCGCTCGATGCGCAACGCGAGCAGCGCTTCCTTGATCTTGCGCGTAATCGACAGCTCGTTCGTCAGCAGGAAGTTCTTCGCCACCTGCTGGGTGATGGTCGAAGCGCCCTGCGGCCGCCGGCTGCCGCCGTAATTTTGGACGTAGAGGAGTGTGGCGCGGCCGATGCCGTAAATGTCAACTCCGGGGTGCTGGTAGAAGTTCTTGTCCTCAGCCGCGATGAAAGCGCTGGTCACGAGCTTCGGAATCGCCTGAATCGGAAGATAAAGGCGGCGCTCGTTGGCGTATTCCGCAAGCAGCGCGCCGTCGGCGGCATGCACCCGCGTCATGACCGGAGGTTCATAATTCTGCAACTGAGAATAATCTGGCAAGTCCTTGGAGAAATGCCACAATAAGCCTGCAACCGCCGTAATGCCGACGACGAACACGATCGTGCCGGCGGCGAATAAAAAGCCCAGGAACCGCAGCAAGATTTTCATTGCAAACGTCCCGGCAAACGTCCCGCCCCGCCCGCGCTTACGCCGGATCGCTTCCCGCCCCACGGCGCGGTGATCACCCGGTGCGGCACTATCGCCCCCGAACGCCAGAAACCCCCGGTAAGCATCGCGTGTCGTCGCTCCGTTTTTTGTTCAAACTGAGGCCATTGCGGCATCAGTTCGTGCCGGCGTGGGCGCCCGCCATATGAGCCGCCAAATAGGTGTCGATCGCTTGCGCCATCGTATCGGCCGTGCGGTTGCGCCAGGTCTCGGACAACAACGATTGCAGGTCTTGCCGATTGGAGACATAGCCGAGCTCGACCAGGACCGAAGGAATGTCCGGCGCCCGCAAAACGCGGAACCCCGCTGATTTCAAGGGAGTCTTGTGCAATCGCGTCACGGTTTTCATCTCGCCGGCCAGTTTATGCGCGAACTGCACGGAAAAGCTCTTGGTCTCGCGCTCGGCAAGATCGATCAGGATGCCGGCAACGTCCTCCGGCTCGCTCTTGAGATCGACGCCGGCGATCACGTCGGCCCGATTCTCCTTCTCGGCCAGCCGCGCGGCTTCGGAATCCGTCGCGGTTTCCGACAGCGTATAGATGCTCGCGCCCTGGGCGTCGCCCTCCCCGTGCCGTAACGCGTCGGCGTGAATGGACATGAACAGCGCTGCGCCGGCGTCGCGCGCAATGCGCACGCGATCCCCGAGCGGCACGAAGGTATCGTCCGTGCGCGTCATGAGCACCCGATATTTGCCGGTCTTTTCGACGCGGTCGCGCAAGCGTTGGGCGAAATTCAAAACGATATCCTTCTCCTCCTCTCCCGCCGGCCCTTTTGTGCCGGTGTCGATGCCGCCGTGGCCGGGATCGAGGACGACGAGCGGACGCGGATCGCTGCTCTTGGATTCGGGGCCGTTCGCGCGCGGCAAATCGGCGCGACCGAGCTTGTTGTCGATCGCGATCTTGCGCAAAAAGCTCTCGCGATCCGTCGCGACAACCTCGAGCACCAGCCGCGCCGGCGCGCCGTCGGTCGGATCGACAACGAAGGCCTTGTCGATCCGCGCGGGCTTGGCGAGGTCGAAAACCACGCGCGAGCCGCCCTGCATCACCAGCCCGAAACGAAAGGCTTTGATCAGGCCGCGCCCGCTTTCGCCGGCTTTCGACTGAAGTTGAAATGTGACCTGCGGGATGTCGATGACGACCCGATACGGATCGGCGAGCGTAAAAGCGTGGAGGTCGATCTTGCGGCTGAAATCCATCACGAATCGCGTCCGCGATTCGTCCCCGCCAAGCCGCGCATCAGTCGCGACCGGAAACGAATCGGCGGACGGGACCTGCGGGGCCGGCCGTTCGGCCGCTGAGGCGCCCGCAGCGAAGACAAGACCGAGGAAAGCCCAGCTCGCCGCCCGGACAGCCATCGGTTTTCCAACCCTCCGTGCCTGTCTTACTCCATTAGGCAGGCGTGGTTAATTGAAACTTAAGTACCCACATTGGAGGGACGCGGATCATCAGCCCGGGTGCCTTAATGGGTGCGCTTTCGGACAAATCCCACAGGCGGCTTGCCAATTCCGTGCCCGCGGCCTTAAGAAGAGGTGCTGACGGTCAAATATTCCGGTTGTGTCCCGTCAGGGCATCCGGCCCGTCCGCTGCGATGGCTCCCAACCGACTGCGGGAGCCGATGCGGACGGAAGCTTTCAATCCGTTCCGGCGCCATCCAGGCGCCGACCGAATGCGGACGAATAAGCAAGCCCGATGCCCTTAAAGGAGCAGGGCAGCCGGCGCGTGCCGGCGGCGAAGTGCGCCGCCGAAGCGGTGTCGCCGATACTGTCAGCGCTCAGAGTAATCGCGGCGGCTTAAGAGCTGCCGTCCACCACGGTTGGAGTTCATGTTCGAGGCGCAAGAGGTTCGATCGGATCGGTACGGCAGCGTTCATACGACGCCCGCCGGCCGGCAGGCCGATGGCCGTTTGCCGCGCTCGGAGTTCCCGATCCGTTTCCTTCACCGACAAACGGGCGGCTCGCCGTCCTCCGTCGCCGCACCGGCACGGAGCGTCCGGCCACGCCGGCCCTTACGAGATTTGCAATGGCCAACAAAATGCTCATCGACGCGACCCATCCGGAGGAAACCCGGGTGGTCGTCTTGCGCGGCAACCGCGTCGAGGAATTCGATTTCGAATCCGCGCAACGCAAACAATTAAGAGGCAATATTTATCTGGCGAAAGTGACGCGCGTCGAGCCGTCACTGCAGGCAGCATTTGTCGATTACGGCGGCAACCGCCACGGCTTTCTCGCTTTCAGCGAAATCCATCCCGATTACTACCAAATCCCCGTCGCCGACCGGCAGGCGCTGATCGACGAAGATAGCCGGGCCCAGCGCGCGGCCGAAGACGACGCCGACCGGCGCTCCCGCCGGCATCGCAGCCGCGGCAGACCCTCCCCTGCGCGGCGCGACGAGGAGATCGTGCGCAGCGAGCCGGCCGAAACGCCGGCGGGCGATGCGGTCGCAGCGGAGGAGCTGGCAGAAGCGCAGGCAGGCGGCGAAGAACCGCCGGCCGCCGCAGGCGAAGAAGACACCGACGCGCACGCGGCTGGCGCTTCTCAATCGGCAGAACCAGAACAGCCGGCCGCGCCTGAGTCTTCCACCGGTCCGTCAGAGAGCGATTGGACAATCGAAAATGAATCCGAGGCGCTTCTTCCGTCCGTTTCCATGACGGCCGAAGGCGACACCGAGACCGAGCAAAGTGCCTCTACCACGGCCGAGACGAGTGAAATCGCGGCCGAAGCCGCCGAGGAAGCCAACGACGGACACGAACCCGCCGAGCGCAGCGACCAGACGGAGAACGGCGAGGACGAAGAAAACGCCGAAGAGATCGTGGAGTCGGTCGGTGGCGCCGACGCCCTCGAGGAGGTTCCGGATCGCGCGCCGCGCTATCGCCGCCAGTACAAAATCCAAGAGGTCATCAAGCGCCGGCAAGTCATGCTGGTGCAGGTGGTCAAGGAGGAGCGCGGCACCAAAGGCGCGGCGCTCACGACCTATCTGTCGCTCGCGGGCCGCTATTCGGTTTTGATGCCCAATACGGCGCGCGGCGGCGGCATCAGCCGCAAGATCACGAGCGGCGAAGATCGTTCGCGGCTCAAGGAAATCGCGCAGGAGCTCGAAGTTCCGGAGGGCATGGGCGTGATCGTGCGCACCGCCGGCGCGAGCCGCACCAAGACCGAGATTAAGCGCGATTTCGAATACCTGCTGCGGCTGTGGGAAACGGTACGCGACCTGACGCTGAAATCCACGGCGCCGAAGCTCGTCTACGAAGAGGGTTCGCTGGTCAAACGCTCGATCCGCGACCTCTACAGCAAGGAAATCGACGAGGTCGTGGTCGCCGGGCCCGAGTCCTATCACGAGGCGAAGGACTTCATGCGCATGCTCATGCCGAGCCATGCGAAGAACGTAAAGCTCTACGCCGACACGCAGCCGCTGTTGTCGCGTTACGGAGTGGAGAACCAGCTCGACGGCATGTTCTCGCCGGTGGTGCAACTGCGCTCGGGCGGCTACATCGTGCTCAATCAGGCCGAAGCGCTGGTCGCCATCAACGTCAATTCCGGCCGCGCGACGCGCGAGCATCATATCGAAGACACTGCGCTCAAAACCAACCTCGAGGCGTCAGACGAGATTGCGCGTCAGCTTCGGTTGCGCGACCTCGCCGGGCTAATCGTCATCGACTTCATCGATATGGACGAGAAGCGGAATAACCGCTCCGTCGAGCGCCGGCTCAAAGAATGTTTGAAGCAGGATCGCGCCCGCATCCAGGTGGGTCGCATCTCGCATTTCGGCCTGCTGGAGATGTCGCGCCAGCGCATCCGCACCAGCGTGCTCGAGAGCTCCACGGAGAAATGCCCGTATTGCGGCGGCAGCGGCCATGTCCGCTCGGTGTCGTCACTCGCGTTGCAGGTGCTGCGTGCGCTCGAGGATCAGCTGATGAAGGGCGCGACGCACAATCTCATCGCGCGCACGCGGCCCGACGTCGCACTCTATGTGCTCAATCAGAAGCGCGCGCATTTGCGGGCGCTGGAGGAGCGCTTCGCCATCACCATAACCATCAGCGCCGACGAGACGCTGGTCGCGCCGCAGACGTTCACGATCGACCGCGGTGACCAGGTGCATTCGATCGACGCGGCGCGAGCGCTCGCCGAGCAGAGCCAAGCAACTGTCGCGCCGCTGGAGGAAGAAGACGATCTCGAAGAGGCCGGCGCCACCGACACCGAGGAAGGTGGCGAGCCCGCGGCCGAGGTCACCGCCGAGCAAGGCGAAGGCGGCGGACGCCGGCGCCGACGGCGGCGGCGGCGCGGACACAATGGCGGCGAAGCGCTTGCGCAGCAGCATCGCCGGGAAGACGCCGGCGAGGAGGGCAGCGAAGCAGGTGGCGAAGCTGCCGCGGAGCCCATTGGCGACATGCCCGCCGAGGATCTTGCAGAAGAGGCCGGCGACAGCGGCACCCTCGACAGAGACGAGCCGCAGCGCGAAGGTGGACGGCGGCGGCGGCGCGGCCGCCGTGGCGGCCGGCGCAATCGGATGGATCGGGAGCGCGAGGGAACACCGGGCTCGTACGAGCCCGAGCCTCGCGAGCCGTATCGCGCTGTCGACACGGCGGAAGAGCTGACGGCACCGCCCGCAACGGAGCCGGAGCTGAACGAGGCGGTCGCCGACCTCGACGCGGCGCTGACAGAGGCGCCTCCGCCGGCAGAGCCGGCGGATTTGGAGCCGGCACAAGCGTCGCCACCGCCGGCTCAACCAGAGCCACCGCGCCGGCGCTCAACCGTCCGCGAGCCGGCGCCGACGGGTGGCAGCAGCGAAGTATCCCACCAGCCAGCGCCGGCCCAGTCCTCATCCCCGGCGCCGGAGCCGGTCACCACCGAAGTCGGCGAGAGCGAAAACTCCGATCAGCCGCGGCGCCGCGGATGGTGGTCACGCCGCATCGCCGGCGGCTGATGAAACGGTCGACACGCCATGAAGAGCGGGTGGGTCGACCGTGACGCCGAGACAATAGTCGCTCATGGCGCCAAGGCGGGCGTCGAGCGCGATCTCGCGCTCCGCATCTATACGACGAGGCTTCTCGGGCGCGATCCCAAGCTGGTGCTGCATGGGGGCGGCAACACGTCGATCAAGACGCGCGTGCGCGACCTGCTCGGCGAAGAGGTCGAGGTTCTGCGGGTCAAAGCCTCCGGCGCCGACATGGCGGAGATCGAACCCGAGGGTCTTCCGGCAGTGCGGCTTGCTCCACTGCGCCGTTTGCGCGCGCTCGATGCAATCGCAGACGATGAGCTGGTAGCGATCGAGCGCGCCAATCTCATAGATCCGACGGCGCCAAATCCTTCCGTCGAGATCATACTGCACGCGTTCCTGCCGCATAAATTCATCGATCATAGTCACGCGACCGCGGTGCTGAGCGTGATCGATCAGCCAAACGGTGCAGAACGGTGCGCCGACGTTTTTGGCGGCCGGCTGGCATTCGTGCCTTACCTCATGCCGGGCTTCGGCCTCGCCAAGAAGGCAATCGAAGTCTTTGAGCGCGCGCGAGCAAGCGAAGGTCTCATCCTGAGCAAGCACGGCATCGTCACGTTCGGCGAGAGCGCGCGCGAGGCCTATGAGCGCATGATCGAGATGGTGTCGCTCGCCGAGGATTTTATTGAGCGCAACAGTAAGACGGTCGTATTCGCCAGGCTCTGGCGCGAGATCGCGCCGGTTGCTGCAGTATTGCCCATCGTCCGTGGCGCTTGCAGCTTAAAGGACGAAAAAATCGAAGGCGCATGGCGGCGGTCGGTGCTCGAATTTCGCACCAGCGATGCCGTGCTTGATTTTCTTGACAGGACCGATCTCGATCGCGTCCGTCAGGCCGGCGTGGTCACGCCAGACCACACGATACGGATCAAAAATTGGCCTCTGGTGCTTCCCCATCCGGAGCTGGGAAAGCTCGACGATTTCGCGCGGACAACACACCAGGCCGTCGAGATATTTGCAGCGCACTATCGCGAATATTTCGCGCGCAACAATCAGCGTGTCGGCGGAATCAAGCGAGAGCTCGATCCCCTCCCCCGCGTCGTCTTGGTGCCTGGATTGGGCTTTTTTGGCCTTGGGCAAAGCAAACGCGAGGCTGCCATTACCGCCGACATCGCCTACGAATGGATCGCTGTGGTCGACGCGGCCGAGCACATCGGCCGCTTCGAGTCGATTTCCGAAGCCGACATGTTCGATTGCGAGTATTGGCCGCTCGAACAGAAGAAGCTCGGCGCGCGAAAAGAGCCGCCGCTTGCCGGTCAGATCGCCGCCGTCACCGGCGCCGCCGGCGCGATCGGCGCCGCGACCACGAAAGCCTTCGCGGCCGCCGGCGCGGAAGTCGCCCTCCTCGACGTGAACCTTGCCGCCGCCAGCGACCAAGCAAAAGCGATCGGCCCGACGGCGCTTCCGGTCCAATGCGACGTGACCGACGCTGCCTCCGTGTGCACAGCGCTCGATGCGGTGGCCGCGAATTTCGGCGGCGTCGATATCGTGGTCTCAAATGCCGGCGCGGCGTGGCAAGGACGTATCGGCGAAGTGAACGAAGAGGTCTTGCGCAAGAGTTTCGAGCTGAACTTTTACGGCCATCAGCGGGTGGCGCAGGCGGCCGTCAAAATCATGCTGGCGCAGGGCACAGGCGGCTGCCTCCTGTTCAACGTCTCCAAACAGGCAGTCAATCCGGGGCCCAATTTCGGCCCGTATGGAATACCGAAGGCGGCGCTGCTCGCGCTCATGCGCCAGTACGCGCTCGACTATGGCGCCGACGGCATTCGCGCCAACGCCGTCAACGCGGACCGCATCCGCTCAGGCTTGTTGACGGAAGAAATGATCGCCTCGCGCGCCAAGGCGCGGGGCTTAAGCGAGAAGGACTATATGAGCGGCAACCTGCTCGGGCGTGAGGTGACGGCGGACGATGTCGCGCAGGCCTTCTTGCATCAGGCGCTGGCGCTGAAAACCACCGCCGACGTTACCACCGTCGACGGCGGCAACATCGCCGCGGCGATGCGGTGAGCGCGGTATCCGCGAACTCACATCCCAGGCTCGATAGGCCTGTCGACTGCCCCGCCGCTCTCGGTCCATTCCTTGAACGCGCCGAGGTTGTAGACTCGGTCGTAGCCCATGTCTTTGAGGACCTTGCCGCCGAGCGCCGAGCGTGCGCCAGAAGCGCAATACAGGATGACAGTCTTGTTCTTCGCAAAATTCTTGTCGTGGTAGGGTGACTCGGGATCGGCGCGGAATTCCAGCATACCGCGCGAGACGTGGACGGCGCCGGCTGCTTTGCCGCTTTTTTCCACCTCCGGCGCGTCACGCACATCGACCAGCAGTGTGTTGCCCTTCGCGATGAGTTCCCGCGCCTGCCCCGGCGTGATCCGCGGCACCGCGGCGTTGGCGGCTTCCAGCAGTTGCTTGACGCTTGTGGTCATGTCGTCCTCCCGGTGTCGCGACCGCCCGACGATTGACCCGAGAGTACTACGCGCTTGGCGCCGCGCTCAATCGCTCGACAGGATCACGTTCTTGACGATGGGATAGACTTGGTTCTCCCAGCGCTTGCCTGAGAACACGCCGTAGTGGCCGACACCGGCCTGCATGTGGTGGCGCTTGAGGTAGGGCCGCAGCTTCTTGCAGAGATCGTGCGCCGCGACCGTTTGGCCGACGGCGCAGATATCGTCGCGCTCGCCCTCGACCGTCAGCACATGGTACGCCGGATCGCGCTCGGGTCGATGGTCTCGCCGCGCCATTTGAGCTTGCCGAGCGGCAGCGCGTATTCCTGGAAGATGAACCGCACCGTCTCGAGATAAAACTCCGCGGAGAGGTCGAGCACGGCGAAGTATTCGTCGTAGAAGGCCTTGGTGGTTGCCGCCTTCTCGACCTCGCCACTGGCGAGATTGTCATAAAGCTCGCGATGCGCCTTCACGTGGCGCTCGATGTTCATGGTCAAGAACGCGGTAAGCTGAACGAAGCCCGGATAGACGCGGCGAAATGCGCCCGGATAGCGGATCGGCACCGACGCCGTCAGCATCCGCTCGAACCAGGCGATGTCGCGCTTGTTGGCGAGCTCATTGACCTTGGTTGGATTGACGCGGGTGTCGATCGGACCGGCCATCAGCGTCATGCTGCGCGGCTGCGCCGGATTGCCCGCTTGCGCCATCACGGCAACGGCCGAGAGCACGGCGACGCAGGGCTGGCAAACGGCGAGCACGTGCGAGCCCGGCCCCATCGCCTCGAGGAATTTGATCAGGTGGTCGACATATTCATCGACGCCAAAGCGGCCTTCCATCAGCGGCACGTCGCGCGCATTGTGCCAGTCGGTAATGAAGACGTCGTGATCCGGTAGCATGGTGCGCACCGTTGCCCGCAGCAGGGTGGCGAAATGCCCCGACAGCGGCGCCACCAAAAGTACCCGCGGCTGCGCCGTTGCCACGTCTTTTTTGAAATGCAGCAGCGTGCCAAACGGCGTGCGCGCCGCGGCCTCCTCGTGCACTTCGACCTCGCGGTTGCCGACATTGACGGAGGTAATGCCGAATGGGGGCCGGGTGTGCGTGAGACCTGCCCGCGAGATCAGCTCGTAGGCAGCGGTCAGATTCCGCAGGACGGAATTCTCGCCGATCAGCGGCTGGCCGGCCAGCGCCATGGACGCCCATGTCCGCACCGGAGCCATAACGTCGGATTGGGTTTGATAGGCGAGATACAGCATCCGTTACCCACGGGTGCCGCGGTCCGTCTGGCGACGGTCCACCCCGACCCCCAACTTGGAAAGGCTAGTGCATTTTTTGTTGCGCTGCGACAAAATTGTGAACATCTTGCACAATGGGAACGGGTCGTGCGCTGGGGCGATTAAAAGCACGCGCCAGCGCCGCGCATCGCATGAAAGTTCGACTTTAAGCTGTTGATTCAGCATTAGTCTTTGACGAGAGAAGCGCGATGTCCAAGGCCATCCTCACCATTGCCAGCAAGAACTATGGCTCGTGGTCGCTGCGGGGTTGGTTGCTGTGCAAAATGGCAGACCTCGATTTCGATGAGCAGCACGTCGGCACCGACGATCCTTCCACGCGCGCCGAATTGCTGTTGCTATCCCCCTCCTTTCTTGTGCCCCGCCTCATCCACGACGGGCTGAAGGTTTGGGACACATTGGCGATCGCCGAATACCTGCATGAGACCAAACCCGAGGCCGGCGTGTTGCCCGCCGATCAGGCGCAGCGCGCGCCCATTGCCGTTCGATTTGCGGCGAGATGCATTCGGGCTTCAGCAATCTGCGCTCGGCCTTGCCGATGAACCTCAAGGCGCATTTCCCGGGCTTCAAGTCCTGGGCGGGCGCGCGCGGCGATATCGAGCGCATCACCACGATCTGGCGTGAATGCTTAGAGAAGTACAAGGGACCTTATTTGTTTGGGGAAAAATCCTGCGCCGCCGACGCCATGTACGCGCCGGTTTGCACGCGCTTTTTGACTTACGACGTCGCCGTCGATCCGGTCTCAGCACAATATTGCACAACCATCATGTCATTACCGCTGATCCAGGAATGGGTCGCCGCTGCGAAGATTGAGCCGGACGAACTAGAAGAGCTCGAACGTCGAGTTCTGAAACCGGCCAAGCTGCACACAATGCCGCTATAAAATATCAATAAAATATCAATCCCAGTTCGGCTGGCCGGAAAAGGCCCAATCGACGATGCGGCCGTCGCGGTGCGCCAGGCGGGAAATCTCCGCCATCTCCCGCTCGCTGAGCACAAAATCGAAAATCGTCGCATTCTCCGCCAGCCGCTCGACCTTGCTCGTGCGCGGAATGACGACGATGTTTTGCTGAACCAGGAAGCGCAAGCAGACCTGCGCGGCGCTCTTGCCGTGCGCGGCGCCGATGCGTGAAAGCGCCTCGTCGTTGCGCGCGTTGCCGCGGGCGATCGGGCTGTAGGCGACGACGGCCATGCCGTGCTGCCGGCAGGCGGCGATGGAGCTTCGACTGGTCGAGGAACGGATGGCATTCGAACTGATTGCACACCAACGGTTCGCTGCTCGCCTTTATGGCTTCGTCGATGAGCGCAACGGTGAAGTTCGACACCCCGATATGGCGGGCAAGGCCGTCGCGCTTGACCTTGCCGAGCGCGCCGAGCGTTTCCGCAAGCGGAATCTGCGGATTGGGCCAATGCAGCAGCAGAAGGTCGACCTCGCTCAGGCGCAGCCGCACCAGGCAATCGCGCGCGGCGCGTTCGAGCTCGCGCGGGGCGAAATGCGACGGCCAGATTTTCGTGGTGACGAACACCTCACTGCGCTTGATACCTGACGCTCGAACGCCCTCCCCCACCTCTCGCTCGTTGTCGTACATTTCGGCGGTGTCGATATGCCGGTAGCCTAGGCGCAAAGCCTGCTCGACTGCGCGCGCGCAGACGCGCCCGCGCAAGTCCCAAGTGCCCAGGCCGAGCAGCGGAATTCTTGCGCCTTTGGCCTCGGCGGTCGGGATGCTTTCTTTATTCGTGTTCACCGAGGTGATTTTACGACCGCGAGCGCTAACCTGTCACCGCGGCTTGCCGCCCAGCACCGCGAAAGCGGCTTCGGGCGCCCGTTCGATGACCTTGAGCAGCGCCCGGGCAGGCCCGCGCGGCGAACGCTTGCCCTGCTCCCAGTTGCGCACAGTCTCGACCGGAACACCGATTTGGGTGGCAAAGGCGGTCTGGGTGAGCCCGGTCTGCCCGCGGACATTCCGGGCATAGGCGGCATCGAGGAAACGGCCGTTCGCCGATGGCCCGGCGCCGTTGACGCGCGGAGTGGGCCGGCCATCGGAAGGCGAAATCGGTTGTTCGCGGCCGTCGGGCAGGATTTCCACCAAACGCCCATCCGCTTTCAGTCGCACGCGTAGCATGGCGTTCGCTCCCGGCGTTCCCGACCGCGGGCAGCATAGCTGATTCGCCATGGATTCAATGAGTTAGGAATGGTCCCCATTACCGAAAGGGCCAAGGCGCGGGTCGTTCGATGAACGGTGCTCGGTCATCGACCCTGTCTCCTTGCCTCCAGTTTCACAATCCGTCGAAGAATTTGAGCAGCAACGCCCGGCGGGCCGTCTCGCGGGCGATGCACGCCGCGCTCATCGGGATTGCCACCGAGCCCTGGATCTTAACGTCGTAGAAGCCGCAGGTGCTCTGGCGAGATGCGATCCAGGCTCGCTGCATGTCGCGCAGCTTTGCGTTTTGTTGATCGTCGAGGTCACCGCGCAGACTCTTATAGTTGTCGTTGAGCAGATCGTCCCAGATCATTGCTTCGACGCGAAAACAATCGGCCATTCCGAGATTCGATTGACCTTCCGGCGTGCTCTGGCACGGCGTCGCGACGAGATTGAAGAGGCACTGCCTCTCGGCCTCATCGACATCGCTCTGATTTTTCTCGGCGCAGGCGCGGACCGCGGCAATCTGCTGTGCCGTCGGCTTATCGTCCTGGGCGCGGCTGGTCCCGGTCATCGTGCCGACGAGCAAAACAATGAGGGCGGCCCGCGCGAGCGATCCGCACACGCGATGGCTCGATGCGCCCGTCGCGCCCATTCGTCGTTAGACCCCGCAAACCCGATCAGCTCTTGGGCGGCATTACCTGGCCGCGGATCTCGCCCTTCGGATTGGCTGCGGTATGCACGTTGATGTACCAATCGCCGGCAAGAAATTGCTGCGCCTGCTCGGCCGTGAGCGTCGCCTGGCCCTTGATCGGCCCCTCAATCGGAGTGGTCGAGCCCTTCGCGCTCAGCCAGATCACTGGCGCCGCGGCCGCGCCCGGTTTCGCCGGTCCGTGAAAATGCCCCATCGTGGCCGGTCCGGACAGCCCGCTGCAGGTCACGTTCCAGGTAACCACCATGGTGGACGGATCATAGGTGATATCGGCCGTTCCCGTCGCGGCGGTTTCCACCGGCGGCGTTTCTTGCGCACCGGTCAGCGCGACTTTGAACGTCATCGGCGCGGCTTGCGACGGCCCCGCCGAGACGGCGATGGCGGTCAGACCGGCCATGAGGAAGATCGTGCGACGAGACAGCAAAGCTTTCATTGCTCTCCTCCTTATGATCGTGTTGCCCAAATCAGGGGCGGCTTCCCTCTCCTGGGAATAAAAATCAGGAATTGCAGTCGCAGGTTTGCCCGGATGGCCAACTCTCCAATCTTTCGGTTCGGCCGTTCGGATTCAGCGCAAATCCACGGGTCCAGTTTATCGGGCCTCACGACGCAAGTCGATAAAAGCGATCGAAATGTCTATAACGCGGGGATCAACAAGTTTTGACGAACTCCTCGCAACACGACAACAATGCTGTCACATGCGCTTGCCGCCAATCCGGCGGCGCGGGACTTCGTGATCAGGCCGAGTTTTCACCCATGCAAAACCTGCAGATCGACGCGCAACGGCTTTGGGATACGCTGATGGAGACGGCGCGCATCGGCGCCACGGCCAAGGGCGGCATTTGCCGCCTCACGCTGACCGACCTCGACCGGCAGGTGCGGGATTGGTTCAAGGCCCGATGCGAGGCGTTGGGCTGTACGGTTTCGGTCGACGAAGTCGGCAACATGTTCGCGCGGCGGCCGGGCAAGAACGACAACCTTGCGCCGATCGCCATGGGCTCGCATCTCGACACGCAGCCGACGGGCGGCAAATTTGACGGCGCGCTCGGAGTCCTCGGCGCGCTCGAAGCCATGCGGACGCTTCACGAGACCGGCTACGACACCAACGCCCCGATCGAGATCGTGAACTGGACCAATGAAGAAGGCTCGCGCTACGCACCGGCGATGCTGGCCTCGGGCGTTTTTGCCGGCGTCTTCACGCCCGAATTCGCCTATTCGCGGACCGACCGCGATGGCAAGGCATTCGGCGAAGAGCTTCAGCGCATCGGTTACAAGGGCGAAGAGAAAGCCGGCGCTCGCAAATTTGCGGCGATGTTCGAACTGCACATCGAGCAAGGCCCGATCCTCGAAGACGAAGGCCGCATGATCGGCATCGTCCAGGGCGTCCAGGGCATGCGCTGGTACGAAGTCACCGTTACCGGCCAGGAAGCGCATACGGGTGCGACGCCGATGCGGCTGCGCAAGAATGCGCTCCTCGGCGCCGCCCGCATGATCGAGCGCATCGACGCGATCGCGCTGGAGCACGCGCCGAACGCCGTCGGCGCAGTCGGGTTGATCGAGAACAAGCCGAACAGCCGTAACGTCGTCCCTGGCGAGGTTTTCTTCACCGTCGATTTCCGCCACCCGGACGACAACGTTCTCGACGTGATGGAGGCGAAACTGCGCGCGTCGCTGGGCGAGATTCTGCAACCATTGAAGCTCAGCTACAAGGAAGCGCGGATCTGGGAATCGCCCGCGGTCAAATTCGCGCCGGAGCTGATCGAATGCGTGCGCGTCGGCACGGAGAAGGCCGGCTTCAAATCGCGCGACATGATTTCCGGCGCCGGCCACGACGCCGCCTATGTCGCCCGCGTAGCGCCGACCACCATGATCTTTGTGCCTTGCCTCGGCGGCATTTCGCACAACGAAGCGGAATCGACAAGCTTCGAGGAGTGCGCCGCGGGAGCGCAGGTGCTGCTCAATGCGGTGCTGGAATACGACCGACGGCTGGGGTGAGAAGACGGAGGGCGGAGCGTAAGCGATACCCATCGTAAGGCGTCGTCGAGGCTGAGCAATGGAGCAAGGCCTCGGTCTCGCCGCTCGCGGCTCCCTCTCCCCGCGTGTGGCGCAAGCGGGGAAAGGGAGTCGCCAAGCCGGCCTCCCAAATGAAACTTCTCTTCGGCGAGGGCTCGACCCATCCTACCGCGCTTGGCTAGGCGCCGTTCCCCCACGTTCGTCCCAACACACGCAGCCAATTTCGGAAGCACACCTTCTCGATCAGCGGCTCGCCAAAGCCGCGCTTGCGCATCGCCTGCACCGGAATTTGCAGTCCGGCGGCATTGCCGAGTTCCGCGGGGATCATGGCGCCGTCGAAATCGGAGCCAAATCCGACAGCATCCTCGCCGGCATGTTCGAGCATGTGCTCGATATGTTGGATAATCAGTTCTGCGGGCGTGTCCTTATCGTGACGGCCGTCCGGACGCAGGAAGCTCGTCGCGAAATTGACGCCGACCAGGCCGCCGGATTCACCGATCGCCACCAATTGCCGGTCGGTCAGATTGCGCGAATGCGGGCTGATGGCATGCGCGTTGGAGTGCGTGGCGACCAGCGGCGCATTGCTGATCGCGGCAACGTCCCAAAAACCGCGTTCGTTCAGGTGCGACAGATCGACCAGAATCCGCAACCGGTTGCAGGCGCCGATCAGCGCCTTGCCGAGGTCGGTCAAACCGGGGCCGGTGTCGGGCGAAGACGGGCAGCGGAACGGCACGCCGTGGCCGAACGCATTCGGCCGGCTCCACACCGGGCCGAGCGAGCGCAGCCCCGCCGCGTACAGCACGTCCAAGAGCTCGAAATTCGCGTCGATCGCTTCGGCGCCTTCGATATGCAGCGCCGCCGCCAACGCGTCGTCGGCGAGGCAGCTTTCGATATCGCCGGCATTGCGGCAGACGCGCACGCGGCCTTCCGACTCCCGCTCGATCCGGAACAGCAGCGCCGCCATGGCGAAGACGACCCGCTGCGCCTCCGCCATATCGACGGCGGGCGGCGCCGGATCGCTGCCGATGACGCTGCCGGTTTCTTGGGGAGGCGTTGCGTCGCCGGCGCGATCTTTTCGTTTCGGCGAGGGAACGAAGATCGCGAACAAGCCGCCGGCAAATCCGCCCGTGCGCGCTTTAGGAAGATCCAAATGGCCCTTGTCCTCGCCTTGGAGGAACGCCGCGGCCGCGTCCGCCCCGCCGCGCATGTGCAGCCGGAGCAGCACGTCGTTGTGGCCGTCGAGGATTGGAATGCGTTTGGGTGAGGACACCTATGATCCTTTGTTGCACGAAATTCAGCAAGCGTAGCCCGGATGAGCGAAGCGAAATCCGGGGTCTGCCTCTCCAACCAAAACCCCGCATGTCGCTTCGCTCATGCGGGCCACTTGCTACTGGAAGAGCAAAACCGACACCTTCAGTTCGTTGGGCGCTCGCCAGCGTTGTTGTTGTCATCGCTCAACCCGTAGGCCGGATTGGCGCAGCACAATCCGCCGTTCCGTCGCACAACGGTCGCAGGCACTGCTTCGGCTAACCCAACCACTCGCTATCGCTGATTTCGTGTTATTCAGCTACTC
The DNA here is from genome assembly GCA_963733575.1 of uncultured Alphaproteobacteria bacterium. Lineage (GTDB taxonomy): Bacteria > Pseudomonadota > Alphaproteobacteria > Rhizobiales > Xanthobacteraceae > BOG-931. The sequence continues at coordinate 1,205,692 of CAVTDJ010000002.1, forward strand.
TTCCTTGTCTTGTAGATCGGCGGCTGCGGCCTCAACGCTGCCTGCCTCATACTGGTGCGTCGGGATGGAGACGTAGTCCAAGGCAATCTTGCTGATAAATATAGTCCGGTGTCTGCCCTCAGCTTTCAACAGGATCATATCATCGGCTGGCGCGCCTCCATCGAATTCGATCAATTCATAAAAGGCATTGTAGAGGTCTTCATGACTATCGACGTACACGTCTCGCCGCTGACCCGTGGATAGTTGGTACGTTGTCGTAGAGGCCAACTTAAATATTCTATCGGTTTCTTCCTGGTTCTTTTTCCGCTCGTTTTCGAGTTCTTCCGGCTTGATGCGGCCATCGGCAACGAGCTGCGCGTATTGCTCGTCTGCAATCATGATCATCTGTTGAACGCGTTGCACATCCGCACTGTCGAAGTCCTCTAAACCGATGCCATGTTCAAGGGCCTCAACGATTTCCCAGTCGCGCAAATCGGGCATCTGCAACAACGCATGGTCTTTGTACGTGTTATGTTCAGGACCGTAGGTGTCATACGCCTCGCTCGAAAAATACAAATCGGCGATGGCCTTGGTCCTAATAGCCACGGTCTGATTTGCTAGGCTTCCTACAGTGACGAACTCGGCGTTTAACTGAAGATCATGATGGAGACTGCTGAATGCTTCTTCAGCAATCGAGAGCAAAAGCGGCGCTCCCCCTCCGCAGAAGTGGATGGCTACTTCACCATAGTAGTTGAGGTTATCGCCAGCCGAGTCGTCGTAAAGCCGCGCTTCTATCGGTGGATGCCTACCTAAGAGTGCTTCAGGACTTGTCACCAGTACCTTGGCGAGCTTCTTAAGTTTCTGTTCGGGGACAGGCGCCGAGCCTGACTCCCAACGCTGGTAGTTGGGCTGAGTTACTCCCACTTTCTTTGCGAGCTTTGTCTGCGTCAAGCCCGCTCGAACTCGGAACTGTTTGAGCTTCGTTTTCATGAGTCGCGCGCTCGGTATTGACCTATACGTATAATATACGTATAACAACTTGGTCGTCAAGGCTTGGCCTGATCTGAGCCTGTTGGCCCCAAGCCCGCGCCATTGGTCAAGATGACGCAATCGCTGTGTTTCGAAGCGATCGGTCCGGGCTACGCGCGTCAGCGCAAGCTGAGAGAAAGACTATGAACGCCGAGGTTGCCAGTAGCTTCATCCAGTTCTTAAACCGGTTCGATCCGCCGTGGGTGCTGGTCATCCTTGCCGTCGCGATCCTTTGCTACCGCGCGCCGGACATAGTGAAGGCGTTCCGGGGCAAGCGATGAAATCGCACAACGCAGAATTACAGTGACAATGCACCTAATTTCTGTACGTAAAATAATTGGTGCACTGTCACTAAAATTCTAATTCCCGCCGGATCGAAAAAATTACCGCTCCCACCGCAGCGCCGCGATCCGCGGGTCGTCTTGGAAGGCCTGCCTGTTAAAATCTAATGTTGCCCGCGGCATCTCACACAGCGCTCGAGCGCCGTTGCTTCCCAAAAGAAGCCGCCAGGTTTGGCGAGAATTCGGCTCGGCACTGGCGAAGGCGCGGCACGACAGTATTGCGATGTTAAGTCGATGCAACGGATCCCTCACTGAGGAATATTTGATGATCTCTATGTCACCCTCACGCGCCAGCTCAGCAAGCGTTTGGCATTCGTCATAACGCGTGACATGCGTCCAAATCGCCGACCTGGACTCGAAAGGCGCCCGCGTTAAATCGATCGATCGAGGAGCCGAATATTCCACGGCGAACGCGGTGTATTCACCCGCGTCGCCGGGCCATTTGGTGTCTGGCGATTCCGAAAAAAACAAAAGTCGATGAAAGCACAATTCGGCAATGGCCGTATGGGACTCTTCGGAACCATAAAACACCCCCGATGTCCGGCCCGGCTTTCTAAACCGGGATCCTCTCGGGTAGGGCGCGCCGTAACGGAAGGGTGTCGACAGCAGAAAGTTCAGATGCCGACACTCGGGAGGAACCGGCGGTTTTGTTTCCTCGATGAGCAGTTCCAGTGCGTGCTGTTCTGCCGCCGTGTCGGTCAGCTTTGTCGTCGATATTTGATACTGGGCCTCGACGACCCGCCAGCACCGTCCCGTTGCGGCGTGGCAGTTAGACGACAGCTCTGCGGGAGTCGATATAGGCGATGACATTGGTAAGCCCGGACACCGACTGGATGAGATCAAGCGGAATGCCGTCAAGTGCGGTGTTTTTGTTTTTGAGCCAATCGGCGGCGACATGATCGTCGCCGGCCACGATGCCGTCGAGCGAGCGATAGAGGCGCACGAGCAGTATGGCGAGTTCGAAAGCCTTTTGTCCGCGGTCGAGTTTATACGCGCCTTGACGCATGCGCGAAATCGTCGGTTCGGAAACACCTAGGATTTTGGCCAGGACAGTGTTTTTAATTCCGAGACGTTCCGCAGCACGGAGCGCGGCCTTTGTGACGACGCTTGATTCGTCCGGGGCGGATTGCGGGCGCGGATCGCTAGTCATTCTAACTTTCCCCTCAGCCACCAAGAAAGAAAGAATAGCATTAGTTCCTCTCTGTGGAAAGCTATTCTATTTCTACGGAATGAACAAGCACAAAATATTTCTTATTGAATTTTTATGTCTCTGTAACAGGGACGATATTGACATTCGTCCCCATTTCGGTTACCGGCTAAAGAATCTCGCTCACCGAAAGGACGCCAGCCGGCGACCACCGGCTGATGGAGCGAGAGCGGTTCCCGCGGGCGGGGGCTCGTCACATCCGCTCCCGGGCGGCTTCGGGAAAACGCCCGGCCGGCATGATGACCGGTCTGCGACTTAGTCGCTGGACTGGGACAGGTAGGAGCGGATAACGCCCGCTCCTTAGCCACATCCCAGGAAGCGCGTTCTGGAGCTGAGCTGTGGCGTTCGCTCGCCGCAGCAAGCGCCGTGGTGGAACGCCGACAGGCGAGCGCGCGACGCTTCGCGCGAGCCGCGCCCCCTCCCTACCCTCCCCCGAGGGGCACCCCCGCCGCGCTCGCGCGGCGGGGACCCCGATGCGGGAGAGGGAAAAGAGGAAAGGCGCGGAGGATGGACCAATGCGCCTGCCGGCGTTCCGCTTCCTTTATTTGCCGGAAGCGAGCCTAAGAGTTTGTAGCCCGGATTGAACGACGTGAAATCCGGGATCGGCATTGAAAGCTTCGGCATCGTTCCCGGATATCGCTTTGCTTATCCGGGCTACTGTTTCGTGGTGATTGGCATAGCTCGGGCGCAAACGCGTCGCGAGAACGGGATGCTGTTGCACCTCTCCCGCACCGAACTCGGGTGCTCCCGAGTTCGGCATATCAAATGAGCGAAGTCGGAAACATCCGACTTCGGGTGGAGAGAGGGAGTCACGAGCGCGCTGGAAAACGAGATTTTGACAACCGCACAAGCTTCGAAGAATGGGCCGCCGGCGCGCAGGTCTTGCTCAACGCGGTTCTGGAATATGATCGGGGCTCAGGTTGATGCGTGCGCGGCGCCGGCTCCACTCGAAGTCCTTGGCGCGGCCGTCGACGATGGCGTAAACCCGCTCCGTCGCCGCGTTGAGCCGATCCTCCACTAATTGCCGCGCTTTCTCGACTGCTTCATCGTCGGCGTCGGCCGCCACGCGGATGGGTTCGCCGGCGGCGATCGCGAAGCGTCCGAACGGCAAGTTGATCGCTGAGCGATCCCAATTATGCATCTGGATGTGGCGGCTCGTCGCTACCGCGATCGGATAGATCGGCCGCCCCGACGCGCGGGCCAAGTGGACGACGCCCCGTCCGGCGACGCGGGAAACCTTCGGCACGTCGGCGGTGAGCGCAACGTTGTAACCCTGCTCCAGCGCGTCGAGCATCGCCTTGAACCCGCTGACGCCACCCTTGCGGTGATAGTCCCGTCCGCTCGTTCCCGAACCGCGGATCGGCTCAATGCCGAGACGCTTGGCCGCAATGGCGTTGATCTCTCCATCGCGATGGCGCGAGATCAGGACTTTGACGCGATGTTCATCGCGTTTGGCGAAAGGCATCATGAAATGCTGGCCGTGCCACATCGTGGCGATGGCCGGCGTGTCCAGGTTGAATCGGCTATACCAATCCGGAGGATCGATCGCAAAGGCGTTCGTCTTCCACACCAGGCGCAGATACTCCGCGGCCAAGACACCGATGGATTTTTGCACCCACGGTAAGGTTCCGAAACGTCTTAGTTTTTTCATTGGCTCCCGGCACTCAACGTCGACAACTCGTCATTCTCAATGCCGAGTGCATTACTTTTGGCTCTTTTCCGGAGTTCCCGCAAGGCAGCGTCGTGCGCGCCTATCACCGCGTCTTCTCGAAAATCTCGCGGCCGATCAACATGCGGCGAATCTCGCTGGTACCGGCGCCGATTTCGTAGAGCTTGGCGTCGCGCAACAACCGTCCGGCGGGGAAATCGTTGATGTAGCCGTTGCCGCCGAGGCACTGGATGGTTTCGAGCGCCATCCATGTGGCGCGCTCGGACGCATAGAGAATAGCCCCGGCGGCGTCCTCACGCGTGGTCTCGCCGCGATCGCACGCTTTCGCAACGGCATAAACGTAAGCCCTTGCGGCGTTCAGCGTGACATACATGTCCGCGAGCTTCGCCTGGATGAGCTGAAAGCGGCCGATCGGCTGGCCGAACTGCGTGCGCTGATGGACGTAAGGAATGACCAAATCGAGACAAGCCTGCATCACCCCCAACGGTCCCGCGGCCAAAACCGCGCGCTCATAATCGAGGCCGGACATCAAAACGTTGACGCCGTTGCCGACGACCCCGAGCACGTTCTCGGCCGGCACCTCGCAATCCTCAAATACGATCTCGCCGGTATCGGAACCACGCATGCCGAGCTTGTCGAGTTTTTGGCCGGTCGAAAAACCCTTGAAAGCTTTCTCGACGATGAAGGCCGTGATGCCGCGCGACCCGGCAGTAGGATCGGTCTTGGCATACACCACCATAGTTTCAGCAAGCGGACCGTTGGTGATCCACATTTTCGAGCCGTTGAGCACATAGCGGTCGCCGTGCCGGTCCGCGCGCGTGCGCATGGACACAACGTCCGAGCCGGCGTTCGGCTCCGACATCGCCAGTGCGCCGACATGCTCGCCCGAGATCAGCTTCGGCAGATAGCGCTTCTTCTGCTCGTCAGTGCCGTTGCGCCTGAGCTGATTGACGCAGAGATTCGAATGCGCGCCGTAGGACAGGCCGACCGCCGCGGAAGCGCGCGAAATCTCCTCCATGGCCACGCAATGCGCGAGATAGCCAAGTCCAGTACCGCCCCACCCCTCTTCCACCGTGATGCCGAGAAGCCCGAGAGCCCCAAGCTGCGGCCACAACTCTCGGGGAAATTCGTTCGAGCGGTCGATCTCGGCGGCGCGGGGGGCGATCTTTCCTTGCGCAAACGAGCCCACCGTGTCGCGCAGCATATTGATATCGCTGCCGAGGCCGAAATCGAGGCCGGGAAGGCTGTTCAAGATCATTGCGCGCTCCATCCCACAGGCTTGGGGGCCGTGGGCTGCGCGGCAAAGATAGCGATTAGCCGTCGGTCTGTCAGCGCCGCGGCGCGGCGCCTAGGCAGTCACCGCCCGGGCCGGACGAGCCAAGGCCTTGTCAATCTCCGCGGCCGGGCCGGGCTTGGCGAACAAGTAGCCCTGCATCTCGTCGCATCCGGCAAGACGGAGAAGGACCCGCTGCTCGTCGTTCTGGACGCCTTCCGCGATGACCTTCATGCCGAGCGCATGGCCGAGTGTGACGATCGACTGGATGATGGCGCCGGTGTTGCCTGACGTGCCGATCGAAGCGACGAAAGCCCGGTCGATTTTGAGCTTGTCGAAGGGAAATTTTTGCAGGTAGTTCAAGCTCGAAAAGCCGGTGCCGAAATCGTCGAGCGCGATGCTTACGCCAAGCGCGCGCAACGCTTCGAGCCGCGCTCGCGCCTCCTGCGGATTGTCGATCAAGATACTTTCAGTCACTTCGAGCACGACCCGCGAAGAGGCGATTCCGGTCTCCGCCATGATGGCGCCGACAAGATCGACGAGCCAGCGATCGCGGATTTGCAATGGCGAGAGATTGACAGCCACCGACAAGCTTGGCCAGCGCGCGCCGTCGGACAGCGCTCGCCGCAGCACGATCTCGCCGAGCTGGGACATCAAGCCGCTCTGCTCGGCCAGCGGAATGAAAACGGACGGCGGAATGGCGCCCCGGGTCGGGTGGGTCCAGCGCAGCAGCGCTTCAACTCCGATGATGGCGCCACCCTCGGCGGAAACTATCGGCTGATATTCGACGTCGAATGCCTGGAGCGCGATTGCGGATTGGAGTTCGCGCAGGAGGAAACGCCGTTCCGCGTACTCGGTTTCGATCTGCGGCTCGAAGCATCGCGCCATGCCGCGGCCTTCCCGCTTCGCGGCACGCAGCGCGAGACCGGCCCGGCGCGCGAGCTCCTCGCCAGTCGCGCCATCTTCGGGTGCTTGCGCGATGCCGATGCTGGCGGTGACCTGCCACATCCGGTCCATGAAGATCGGGCGAAGAAGGGCAGCCCGAAGCGAGTCGATGAGTAACGTCGCGCTGTGCTCGTCGTCGCCGGTCAGGATCACGGCAAATTCGTCTTCTTCGAAGCGACCGAGCTTGGCGCCCGCCAGCAAACCCGCCTGAAGGTGCTCGGCGATATTGACAAGCACAGCATCGCCACCGGCCCGCCCGAGCGTGTCGTTGACCTCGCGGAAGTTATCGAGGTCGATGAGCGCAAAGATGACGCTGCCCGAGCGACGCTTGGCCAGCGCGTCATTGAGGCTTTCGAGCATCACGCGGTGATTGGGCAGCCCCGTTAGCGCATCCTGGCTCGTCAACTTGCGAACAGTCTCGGCACTGTTATCGAGCGAAAGCGAAAGTCCTCGCGCCGCGCGCACAGCGACGAGGGCACATACTGCGAGCGCGCCGCCGACCGCAGCCAGGATTCCCCACAGGCGGTCCATCGCGCCAACGAGTCCGCCGTCGGCGCCCCAACTGAACCAGCCGACGATGCGGCCGCGCGCGTCGTGCAGGGATTGCACCTCGCGTGCGCCATCCCCGGTCGGGTTGGAGTCGAACCGCAAATCTAAGAGGCCGGCGCGGCGCGCGATCGACGGCAACTGGACATCGTCCGGCGCGTCGATATCGCCAAACTGCGTGTGAAACTCCTCAAGCGCGAGTTGCAGCGCCGCGTGCTGCTCAGCCTCGATGCGGCTTTTGCTGAGCCGCGTGACGGCAAAACCAGTTGCGGCGCAAAGCACCATCGCGCCGGCGAGCAACAGCGGTAGTAGTGGCGCGATGCGCGCAACCCTGGTGTAGTTGCCGTCGGCGGACAGCGGCGCCAACTGGCGCGAGCGTTGCGGATGTGCCGCCCACCAGTTCCGGGCTGCCGCCGCGGCCGCCATGCTTACGCCCCTCAAATAAACACACCGAAGCCACAGGTTTTAAGGGAGCCTGATTAACGGCGAGGAAAGACACGGCACGCTCGGCGAGCCAGGTTTTCAACAGCAGTGCGGCTCGCTTCTGACCAATTAACGTTGCATTAAGCTGGGCAACGCGTACTGTGCCCCAAGGGGCAGTTTCGGCGGCGAGTTGGGACCGGAAACAGAGGCATGCGAAGCCTTCGGGCGTCGGTCTTCTTTATTTTGATTGCCGGATTTAGCGCGACCGTTGCGATAGCCGCGGTCGTGACCGGCGCCATGCCGGCGCGCGCGCAAGGATGTCCGGGAAACCCCGACGCGCTTGGAACGGGCCGCGTGCTCGCCCTCGAGCCCGGCGAACTGAAACGTGTCGGCGTGATGCAGTATCCGCAATCACTGCCGCTCGCCGACAAGGAAGTGGTGCTGACCTTCGACGACGGCCCATTGCCCCGCTACTCCAACCCGGTGCTCGATATCCTTGCCGCGCAATGCGTACAGGCCACGTATTTTCTGGTGGGCAGCATGGCCCGGGCGTATCCCGCCGTGGTGCGGCGCATATACGAGGCGGGCCACACCATCGGCACGCACACCGAGGACCATCCAGCCCGCTTGCAAAAACTGCCAATCGAGAAAGTGCGACAGGAGATCGACGAGGGCATTGCCGATGTCGGCGCGGCGCTCGGCGATCCGAAAGAGTTGGCACCCTTCTTCCGCATCCCCGGTCTGGCGCGCTCCGACGCTATCGAGAATGAGCTTGCCGCGCGTTCGCTCATTGTCTTTAGCTCCGATACCGTCGCCGACGATTGGCATCGCCGCATCGGGCCGGGCGAGATCGTCCGCCGCGCCATGAACCGGCTCGAAGCGCGCGGCAAGGGCATCTTGCTTCTTCACGATATCCATCCGGCCACGGTCGCCGCTCTGCCGCAGCTGTTGAAGAAGTTGAAGGAGGCAGGCTTCCGCGTCGTGCACGTGGTCCCGGCACCGCCCGATCGGATCGAGATAGCGGGCGATCCGGCGATAAGCGATCGAGGCGATGCGAATTGGCCGGCGTCCGTTGTGTCGCCGGCAACCGAACGTATCGCGCTGCCGGCGCCGGACGCGAAGTCATTTGCCACCGACTATCGCACGTGGCGTAAGGTTGTGCTCGCCGACGGCTCGGCCAGTGCCGGGTACCTCGCCCTTGCCGCCATTACGCAATGGGCCGATCCGCCCGGGACCGCAGTCCCCTCCGGCGAACCGGAATTACCGGCACCATCGGTAGAGGATTATTTCGGCGGCGGCCCGACAGTGACCTCGATCCTAGAGTAATAAGCCGCAAGGTCGTCGACGTCCTTGTCCTTGAGCATCGGTGCCACCAGCGACATCACGTCATTCCTTCGCGCGCCGGATCGGTAGTCGTTCAGGGCTTTGACCAGGTAGGCCGCGCTTTGTCCGGCCAGATTCGGCGCCTCCGGAATTTTCGCCCTGCCATCCAAGCCGTGACAGGTCTGACACATCAGCGCCTTCTGCCGCCCGGCGGCCACATCACCGGCCGCCAACCCAGCGCGCGCGGTGAACGTGAGCACGCACCCGGCTGCGACTAAGAGCGCAAACAGACTTCGCGTTGCCATGGTCTAACTCCCTGGCATACTCGCCTGCAAAAGACGGCGCCGCGCCAAACAAGCGCGGCGCCGCTGACACGCCGGATCACCTCGCGATCTTCGCTCGCTATTTGCCGTCGTACCAGATGCGATAGAGCGCCCCGGCGAAATCATCCGACACCAGCAGCGAGCCGTCCCTGAGCTGTGCGACATCCACCGGCCGCCCCAGGTATTCGCCGTTCTCGTCGAGCCAACCCTCCGCGAACGGTTCCATCTTATCCGCGCTGCCGTCCTCCTTGAGGTAAGTCACCATCACGCGGGCGCCGACCGGAACGGTACGGTTCCAGGAGCCGTGCTGCGCCGAGAAGATGGCGCCCTGATATTTTTTCGGAAACATTTTTCCGGTGTAGAAAGTCATGCCGAGATCGGCGGCGTGCGCAACCGTCTCCACCTGCGGAAAGACCACATCGGCCGGCGGTGTTTCGTTCTTGTACTCGTCGGTGCGGGTATGGCCGCCGCCGTAATACGGGAATCCGAAATTCTGGCCGACCTTGGTCGCGCGGTTGAGCTCGCCGGGCGGAATATCGTCGCCCATGCCGTCAACCTGGTTGTCGTTGAACCAAAGCGTCTTGTCCTTTGGATTGAAGTCCATGCCCACCGAATTGCGGATGCCCCAAGCGTAGACCTCGCGGTTTTTGCCGTCGCGGTCCATGCGGATGATGCCGCCGAGGCCCCATTTCTTGAACCCATCGAGCTTTTCAGGGGCCGGCACGTTGAAGGGCTGACCGAGCGTGATGTAGAGCTTGTTGTCGGGCCCGACGCGGCAGGTCCGCGCCGTATGATTGTAGCTCTCATCTTCCTTCGGGATGAGTTCGCCCTGCGGCACGATCGGCACGGCTACCACGTCCGGGCTTTCATAGAAGAACTCGGCCGCCGGATACATCAGCACTCTGTTCTGCTCGACGATGAACAGAAAGCCGTCCTTGGAGAAACACGGGCCGTTCGGAATGACGAGATCGATCGTCGATGCGAACGGCTTCACCTCCTCGGCGACGCCGGATTTCGAACGGTCGGTCACGGCATAAACCTGCGCCTTGCGGGTGCCGACAAAGGTCACGACGCCCTGCGGTCCAACCGCCATGTGGCGCGCATCGGGAACGATTGCATACAGCCCGATATGGAAGCCATGCGGCAGCTTGACCTTTTCCAGATTCTTTTTGAGTGCTGCAGCCTTGGCGCCGCCTTGCGGAACAGTCGGGATATTCGGGGATGCGCCTGTGGTCTTGAACTGTCCAAGCTTGTCCAGGTTGCTGGAATTATCTTGAGCAAGCGCCGCCGCGGATGCGAGCAGCACTGCAGCCGACACGGCAAGCATCGTACGCCTGTGCATGAAACGACCTCCCTGCGCTGTGGTTTTGTCGCCCAGTAGCCGGGCGATTTTTGCACACCACGGAAAATCTGAGCAAGCGAATGTCAGGATTGGAACCGCGAAGCGATGCGAGCCGTAAAGGGCGGCGGCCCATTGCTTGCGCCCAACAAAATCGCGAGCGGTCCGCGTCGGCGCCCGCCTTGGATCGTCAGGGCCGCGATGCCATGAAGTGTGCGAGCGCCTGCATATCGGCATCGCTGAGTTCGAAGGTGACATCCGCCATGGAGGCGACGCCAGATCCCACGCGCACGCCGGATTTGAATTCGTGCAGCGCCTTGACCATCACATCTTCGCGCTGGCCCGAAAGGCGCGCTGCGGCGCGAAAGCCATTGTAATCTTCGGAATGACACGACTTGCAACGGTGCTGCGCGGCAATCTTCTCGCCGGTCTGCGCGAGCGCATCGGATGCAGCCTGCGGCTTCGGCGGCGGAAGCGAAGCGTAATAGGCGCCGAGGTTGCGAATCTCTTCGTTACTCAAAGACTCGGCGACCGGCCTCATCACCTCGCTCTTCCTGGCGCCGGAGCGAAAATAAACGAGTTGCCATTGCACGAATTCGTCAGGTTGAGCGGCGAGCGACGGCGAGAGCGGCAGTTGCGAAACGCCGTCCGCGCCGTGACATCCCGCGCATCCCTCTGCCAGCGCCTTACCGGCCGCCACATCCGCCGCCAGCGCACGCCCGCAATTGGCGAAAAAAACGAACGCGCCGAATACGAGCGGGAGAAATCGTGCTGGTGCCATGTCGCGTTCAAAACAGCGGGTCCAAGCCGGAGGTTCCGGCTGGACCCGCAGAGTTTCAGAAACGATCGCTCCGCGCATAAGCGCGGAGCGACCGTAGTGACAGATCACTTGGCGTAGCTGATCCTATAGACGGCGCCGGTGAAATCATCGGCGACCATCAGCGACCCGTCTTTTGCCTGTAGCACGTCGTTCGGCCGGCCACGATACTTGCCGTCGGAGCCAATCCAGCCGGAGGCAAACTCGACCTGCTTGATATTGCTGCCATCCGGGTCGGCGGTAACGCGCATCAGCCGCCCGCCCTGGAACTGGTGACGGTTCCATGAGCCGTGCTCGGCGATAATCATGCTGTTCTTATAATCGGCCGGGAACTGATCCCCGGTGTAGAATTTCATGCCGAGCGGAGCAACGTGTGCGCCGAGCTTCAGCGCCGGAGGAACGAATTCCGAGCACTTATGCCCCATCGCCAATTTCGGATCCGGTATGTCGCCCTGATGGCAATACGGATAGCCAAAATCTTCACCCATCTTGGTGATGTGGTTGAGCTTGTCGCTTGGAGTGTCGTCGCTGAGCCAGTCGCGGGCGTTTTCGGTGAACCAGTAGTCGCCGGTGCGCGGATCGACGTCGCCGCCGACGCTGTTGCGAACGCCGAGAGCGACGATTTCCGCAAGACCGTTGGCTGGGTTGATATGCCTGATCTGCGCCGTCGAGGTCGGCGGCAGGCAGATGTTGCAGGGCGGCCCGAACGCGACATAGAGCCAGCCGTTCTTGTCGAACGCCAGATATTTCCAGCCGTGCGGAATGTAGGGCGGCATGTCGTCATAGACCACCTGCGGCTGCGGCATGCTGTCGAGATTGGCTTCCGGATTGTCGTACTTGTAGATCTTGTCGATATCGGCGACGTAGAGCGCGCCGTCCCGGTAGGCGAGACCGGTCGGCATCTTCATGCCCTTAAGAACGGTCTTCACCGTCTTTTTGCCGCCCTGGTCGGTGACCGCATAGACGTTCGTGTTCAAGAACGAGCCGGCGAATAGCGTGCCGTCCTTGCCCCACGCCATCTGCCGAACGCCGGGAAGCCCGCTCGCCCACAGCTCGATCTTGAAGCCGGGCGGCAGCTTGATCTGTTTCAGAGTGGCCTCGATCTCCTGATCGGTGAAGCCGGTCGGCGGCGGGAGCGTGTTGAGCACGTGGGTGCCCTTCTGCTCCTGCGTTTCGTCGCCCATGAACCAGTCATCTGGCGGATGCAGCCAGAAGTCTTTTTTGCTCGAATCGTAGTGCGTGAGTTCGTCGGTGCGCGCGCCGGACGCAAACAGCAATCCCGCGACGGCAACCGCAGCCGTGGCCGCGACAATCGTCGCCGCACTCGGCTTCCACTTCGATAGAAAACTCATTGCGCTTCTCCTCCCGTAGGTCGTTTTGGTCTGGCCTTGCTGGTAGGTCGGCAGCCGTTTGCAACTGCGGACGATGTCCGTTGGCCAGGCTGCAAACGGAACCGTTGGTATTTCGCTCGCGACCGCCGCTCATGACGGTGGGTGGTCAATGCCGAAGATGAGATGATGAATCGGTGTCGATCGGCCGGCTTCGGCGTTCGATAACCTCCCTTTTGGCACCCTATCGCGGTCTTTGAGCCGATCAGGGCGTCGATTTTCCGGCAAATCGTTACAAGCGTACGTCACTGCTGGAATTTGTCAAGGAGACTTCGAAAACAGCTCAGACGATTGCTGCTAGGAAGCGGGCTTTACCCACGGCTGTGCCGGGCCGGCCGGCTCAATCGCCCTATGCTTGCTGCCCTCCGGCCTTCCTTTTGTCACACGGTGATGGCCACTTGCGCCATTGATCAGCCGAGCGGGAAGAACCGGCTGTTCCTGCAATTGAAGTTGGAGGAAGGTGCCAAGGTGCAAAGCCCACCTCGGAAGGATCAGTACGAACGCGATATGGCCCCTCTTGTGCCGAAGGAGTGGCCGGCAGCCGAAGAGGCTCGGTCCGGCGGGCCGGCGCGCGGTCTGGATGCCGGGCGCATTTCATCCGATCAGCGCATTGGGATGGCTCCGGAAGGATCTGACTATTATGCCGGGTTGCGGCGAGCGGAGCCGTCGCTCCATGTGCCGCCTCCCCCCTCCGGCTTCAAGAACGATCAGCTCGCGAGTAACAGTCCGTCGATTGGCAGGCGAATGTTCCGCACCCTTGCCCGTTTTTTCATTGCGGCTCTGATCGGTGGCGGCGCCATGCTCGCATGGCAGTCTCACGGTGACGAAGCAAAGGAGATGGCCGGGACTTGGGCTCCATCGCTGGGCTGGTTGTTATCCGTCTCGACGACGAAGTCGCCCCCCGACGGTCAGGTTTCCGCGCAAGAAGCGGCACTTCCGCAATCAGCGCCTGTCACTCAGAGACCAGCGCCCGCAGCGGCTGCAACTTCTCCTGAAGTGGTGCAGCAGCTTGAGCCCATGGCGCGCGATCTCGCCGTCGTACGGCGCAGCTTAGAACAGCTCGCTGCCAAGCAAGAACAGATGGCTCAGAATATCGCGACGCTGCAGGCGGTCGAACAGGACATTAGACAGAGGATGTCATCCCTGCCTCCGTCCAGGGCAGTGCCCATCCCACCACACAAACCCCCGCAGCCCGCCGCGCAGCCGCCAGCCGCGCAACCGCCGGCTGCCCAGTCACCGGCTGTGCAGTCATCCTCGGCGCCTCCCCCGCCGCCGCCTCCGCGACCACCCTTGCCCTTGCGCTGATGTTCACATTGGGCGAAGCGTCGCGCACCTGCCTCATCGGCGCTTGACCGCAGGATCTCGACGAGCCAACTCATCGGGACATAAGAAGCCGTCATGTTGGCTCTTTCGGGCGATTCGCGGGGGTTGGCTCACCGGCTACCTTCATCGCGAATCCCGAAATGCGCCTTGGCCTCGGAACTCATCATCTCCGGCACCCAGGGCGGGTCGTAGCTGAGCTCGACCTCGACGGATTCGACACCCGGCACGGTGCTTGCCCTGTCGCTTGCGCCCTGCCGCAGATAGCTCGTCGCCGGGCATCCGGGCGTAGTCGTAGTCATGGTCACACGGGCGGCGCCGTTTGCTTCGACGGCAACGTCGTAGATCAGGCCGAGATCGACGATGTTGTAACCAAGCTCCGGATCAATCACTTGGCGCAGCGCGCTTCTGATGAGATCAACAAGATCGTCGTAGCCCTTGGCCGGATGGAGGAATTCAGACGACCGGTCGCCGGCATTTGTCTCCACCGGCGCACCCGACATGAAGTGCTCCATGATTGCGCCCAGAATCGCCGGCTTTAGCAGCCGCCAGTCGCCACCGTCCTTCGAGATAATGATAAAGTCGCTGCCGCAGACGACGGTCGACACTTCCGGAATCGCGAACAGCCGTTCGGCCAGCGGGGAGTTCGCAGCTTGCATCTTGTTGTGCACAGTGAGTGTGCCCTTCGCCAATACTTGGCGGCCGGGCAGGAACTTCAGGGTCGCCGGGTCCGGCGTCGGCTCGGTCTGGATGAACATGGCTTAGGCCCGTAATGTCCCGTTGCGCAGTAGAGTTTGTGCCGTTGCACGAGGAATCCCGAGGGTCATGCGGCCGCCGCCTTGGCCGCGCCGACGCGCACGAGGATCTTATAGGTCTTCCCGTCGGGCTCGAAGCCGCCGCGCCAGGCATGACCACGCTTCGCCAGCTCCGGCAATAGAAACGTCGGCTCGCGACACAACAAGGCGGAAAGAACCTCACCCTCCTTCATGGCTTCGGTTGCGGCCAGAATACGGACCATTGGCTCTGGAGGATCGAGCTCCCGGTTGTCCATGTGCTGCAGCGGATGCGGCCAATCGGAATTGTCCGCCGACGCCGAAGGCGAGGTCTCTGTGGCGGCCGTTTGCGTCGGGCGGAAGAAGACCTCCCAGTCGCCACCTTCGAGCTGCCTGGTTTCGTGCGTGAACCCCTTCGAGCCGAGTACCTGCAACAGCGGAGTCGGCTTGAAGGTCGCAACCAGCCGCAGTCCCTCTCCGGGGGCCAGCGCTGCCACTGTTTCCATGATCTTTTGGAACGGCTCCCCGCCGTCGCGCAGGATCGGGCGAACGTCGAGGTCTACAAATGCTGTCGTCATGGCACCGGTGCTCCTTCAGGTCAGGTTTGCTGGGAAAGTGAAAGCAGCAGGCGCGGTCTGCACGTCCCTTCCGGGAGGCGGACGGCAGTCTTCACGTCGGCAAGGCGTCGAGCACGTACGATCTGCGTAACGATACCGATTGTTGCTGCGAGCATCGTAGCAGTGGCACCCTGGAAGGCAGGCGCGTAGTCGGCAAGCAACGCGATGGTTCCCGCCCAGACCGCGAGAAAATAAAGCAGAAACCATTTGAACGCGCGCGTCTCAACGACGAGGTCCTGGACGCGCGGCGTCAGCGTCTTGCCGAGTACCGGGCCGTAGCACTCGAGCCAGGTGAGGAAAGCGACGATCTTGTAGAGCTGGGCGAGGCCGAGACCGGACAGCCAGCCGAAGGCGACCAAGAAAACAACTGCGCCAACTCTGTCCTGCAGTTGCCCAAGTGCAAGCAGGACGATTATCAGCAGAACGGATGCCGCAAGCGACGCGAGCGCGAACGCCGCCATGCGGCTGTTGAGCTCGATTTTGGAGCGCTTACGCGCGCGGTAGAGGTGGACGATGTCCGCACCGTAGAGGACGAAAGCCGCCAGTCCGAGGGCACCGGCCGTCAGAAGCATGAACTTAGGGCTTCCGCCCAGCCCGGTCGCTGCGGCAGCCACGATCACAATAGCGAGGGCGGCGGTTCCCAGATGAAGCGCGGCTCGCGTGCTCGGCCGGTCAAGCTCCGGCGCAAGCATGAACATGGCGAGCAGACGATAGCTCACGCCCATCGCCGTGAACGTCAGCCATCCGCCAAACCCCACCATCACATGCAGAGGCAGCCCTGCGGCCGTCAGTTTCGCGAAGTGGATCTCCGTGGTCGCGCCGCCGAGCACGAAAGCGAAAATGACCCCGAACCCGGCGGTCGCGACGAGGCTAAATAAACCCCCGACGACGAAACGCGCCGGCAGACCCAGCGCCTGCGCACTCCAGAGCGTGCGGCCAAGGTTCCACAGGGCCAGGGCGAAGCCGATGCCGAGAAGGGTTGCGCCAATCGGAAGAAGGCTAACGTCCGATGCGAGTGTGCCTGCGAGTTGCAGGAAGCCAAGCAGCAGAGCGATCAAGCCCGTTGCGAGACAGACCAGAGTCGGGAGGGGAAGGAAATTGCTGTAGATCGGCTTGGCAACGAGAACGGGGACGAATTGAAACAGCGCTCCGCACATCAGAAGGCTCAGCCACCCAATAGCAACCATATGAACAACGATGAGAGTCTGCGGCGCTTCGATCGGCGAGCCTGGAAATCCATAGCCGGCGGCCATCAGACATTGCGCGGCCAGAAGGCTGACCAGCGCAAACGCAAAATAGAACATCGTCCAACGGGAGAGTGTAACCCCGACCATGGCAAGTTCCTCCGGCCGGATTGCACGGCGACCAACCAGTTTTTGCGTCCCCCTAATAGGGCGCGCGGCTGGACTGGTCGTTGCGCGAGCGCAAACTGACGATATTTGTATTGCAACGACCGGACAGGAGCCACGCGTGCGCAAGCAATGTTGGGCCCCTCCGGGGCGGCTTACAGCATAGATGATGCAGGATTGCCTGCCTTTCTATGTCGGTCTACAATTCGTGGAGCGGCACGCAACCGCCGCGAAGATGAGCGCCGAGTTTTGCCGACTGCTTAGTAATAAGGGATATTGCCGTATCTCTTGTCCCAGGCACCGACAGGGTTCATGGCAGCGGCTGGCTTAAAACGCGGGGCGTCTTCTTTGGCGTAAGTGGAGGGCACGTTGGTCCGGATTCTCAGCGCTTCAGACAATGGATTCGCCGGGCACATTTCTCCCGGATCAACTCCGGAACCGGCCATGATTGCGACCTCCGTCTTATTTACTGGCCTGCCGTTCGACGCCTTGCGCGAGATCGCGCTTGCAGGGAGGGTCAAGCGCGTCTCGAAAGGCTCAATGGTGTTCGAGCAGCAAACAGTTGCGGATCGGTTGTTCATCCTCCTTCACGGCCGCGTCAAGGCGATCCAGTCAACGTCCGATGGACAGCAGGTCACAGCGCGCTTCCTAAGTCCCGGCGATCCGTTTGGTTGCGTTGCGCTCATGGCTGCCGGTACTTATCCCGTTACCGCGTTGGCGGAGGTTGACAGTCTCGTTGCTGGTTGGAATGCCGCGTTGATGGTGAGGTTCGCGCATCAATATCCGAAGATTGCAATGAACGCCTTGCAATACGTGGGCGCGCAACTCCGCGATACGCAATCGCGTCTTCAGGAGGCAATTACCGAACGTATCGAACAGCGAATTGCCCACGCACTACTTCGACTGGTCCGCCAATCAGGGCGGAAGACGGCAGAAGGCATAGAGATCAACTTCCCGATTTCGCGGCAGGACATCGCCGAGATTGCGGGATCGCGATTGTTCACGGTTAGCCGCACACTGAGTAAATGGCAGCTCGACGGCATCATCAAAAGCGGTCGGCGTCGCATAACGGTCATTGCGCCACATCGGCTGGTGATGATCGCAGAGAAGTCCTCAAGCGACCCTGCATGATACGCCGACCGCCGGCGCGCGCGCTGATCCGGACATTCGTTCGAAAAATTTCGTTCTATTTGCGCGTGAGCAATGATCGAATGCGGCGACGTGTGCACACTAAGACAGGTCGCGAGTTGGGTGAGTGAAAAAGAAAGGCGCAATTGATCGTTGCTTCACATCTGCCGATCGGGGCGATAGCCGCGACGCAATGCAAGAACGCAATGTGAGAAGGTTAAGCATATGCCGGATGATGTTTTGGCCGCCCTGAATCGACTTTTCATTCGCTCGGTTCTCGAATTAGGGCGTGCGGGGCTAACTGATGCGGCCTGTCGTCTCGCGGGCGAGGGTTGGGCATTGCTGCGTCATGACAATTCCCGCGAAGCCGAACGTCTTAACGGCGTCTTGCATTCCCTTACCCGCAGTCATTGCCAATCCCCGACAACCCGAACAGAGGAGATCTACTATGGATAGAAGCACGGTGCTGGACGTTCGACAATTGCCGCCGCCACAGCGGCATGCGCTGATCTTTGATACCTACGAGAAGCTGAACGGTGGCGAGGGATTTGTCCTGGTCAACGACCACGACCCAAAGCCTCTCTACTATCAATTTCAGGCCGAGCGACCAGGCGAGGTGAGCTGGGAATACATCGAGCGCGGCCCCGATGTTTGGCGGGTGCGGATCGGCCGACAATCGGTGGGCGCTAATTAACATCTACAGGCGCGGCGGGCACCATTGCGCGCCGCGCCCAAGGCCCGGTCCGGTTTGAACGCCGCCGCTCCTCCCCGCCGGAGCTCAGCCGGCCGGGCCATTGAGTTAGCCGATATTGTGAAAGACAATGTAAAGACATTATAGCGCCTGGGCGTCCCATGAACGACCGTATTCCGAAGTCGCACCACACCGTAAACGAGGTCATGTTCCGATGGCCGCAGACAGTGTCGCTGTTCATGCATTACGGTATGGCATGTGCTGGATGTCCGGTTGGGGCATTCCACACCGTTGAGGAAGCAGCGCTTGAATATCGGATTCCGCTCCAGGCTTTTCTGGCCGAACTGCGCAATGCAGTCATCAAGGGCCATAAGCGTCCCCTCCCCAAACGGAAGCCACCTGCAGCCGAAGGTCGTCGCACCGTTCGGCCGTGAGTCGAACGCACTGGAAATTCGGGTAGTCATGCGCAGCTAGATAGGCCGGTAGCGGGGGCGGCCCGGGTCGGCAACCGACCTTACGAAAAAATCGTTGTTATTTGCGCTCGCGCAAAGTTAGTGTCGGTAAACACGTATTAACGTACGCGAATGCGTATTTACCCTACGGAGCGGCATTGTGTCGTCCAAAGCATTGGCGATCCCGAGACCCGCGTCACCGACATCCGACGGGCTTGCTGCCCCCCCCGAACATCTTGGGCGACAGTAACCGGATTGAGAAGCGGCACGCCGATACGCGCATGGCGTAACACTGAAAAGGGAGATTTCCTATGACGACGAACACCGACGCAGTGACATTTGCCGCTCTCATCGATCGGCTTTCAGCGGAGCATGCTGAACTGCTTCCCTGCACCGACAGACTTCTCGATTTGGCAGCTGGCGCCGGTCCAGAATTACGCGAAGCCATTGAAAGCTGCGCGGCAAAGCTTCAGGCCCCCCTCGAGATACATATTGCTCAGGAGGACGATATCTTGTTTCCGGCTTATGCGCGTGCGAGCGGCGGCGAAGGGCTCGTCGCACAATTTCGTGCGGAGCATCGCGATATCCTTGCCTTACGCGATGAGCTTCTGGCCGCTTGTAATAATGGAGATAGCCGGAAACTCGGCGCTATCACCTCGCAGCTTGCCGAGCTTCTCGGCGATCATATGCGGCGGGAAGATATGATGCTCTTTCCGTCGGCCCGCGAGGTTCTGAGTTGAGGAAAATCTCGCGCTGCGAACTTTGACGTAAAAAAAAACGCAGCGCTTGACCATAGTCAAGACGCCGGAAGGCATTTCAGGGTTAAATACGCATAACGGTACCGAAATCGTAGTTTAAGCGTTACCGAGAAGGAGGATGCCCGTGACCAATCCTAGCCGCAATGAAGCCGAGCTCAACGAGGTGCTCGAGCACTGCAATGCCCTCCGCATGGCGCCGATCCCGGAGGTCGAACTCGCTGCCTGAGAGGTTCACCGGAATGCTCGGGCACTTCCCGGTATATTTCCCGGAAGAGATTGCACATGCCGCCGGCTTGCTGCCGGTCAGCATGCTTGGCGGCGGCAACCGGCTCGAGCTGAAGCATGCCGACGCCCGCATGGGCTCGTTCGTGTGCTCGATCTGCCGCTCGACCGCGGAACTCGGTTTGAACGGCTCGCTGCAGGGTCTGACCGGCTTCATTACCCATCCGATCTGCGACGCGGCAAAGCACCTCGCCGGCATCTGGGCCCGCAACTTTCCGGAACAGCTCGCGCAGATCCTGTATCTGCCGCAGAATGTGAATACCCCGGGTTCTGTCCGCTATGTCGCTGCGGAGTTTCAACGGCTGCGCAGCGAGCTAGAGAAAAGGACCGGACGCAGCGTCGACGACGAGGCCCTACGTCTTAGCATCCGCATTTACAATCAGAACCGGAAGCTGCTGCGTGAGCTCTACGCCCTGCGTCGCGACCAACCCTGGAAGTTGAGCTGTACCGAATCCTACCTGCTGACGCGTGCGCGCAGCCGAATGCCCTGCGAGGAGCATAGCGCCCTGCTCGGACCCGCATTAGCCGCCGCCCGCCGGCGCAACCTGCCGGCCCAGGATAAGCCGCGGGTCGTATTCGTCGGCGGCTTTTGCGAACAACCTCCGCTCGAGATGCTCGAAGCGATCGACGGCAATTGTTACGTCGTCGATGACGACCTTCTCATCGGGTTGCGCTGGATCACTGAGGACGTTCCGGAGACGGGCGATCCGATCTGGGCGCTCGCCGAGAGTTTCGTCGAACGCTCCGCGGCAAGCCCGGTGCAGCACGACGAGCGAAAGACCAAGGAAGGCTACCTCATGGAGATGATTCGCACGAGCAAGGCCGACGCCGCGATTCTCACCGCAGCGAAGTTCTGCGAACCCGGGCTCGACGAGCAGCTCGCCTGGTCCAAGCATCTGGACCAGACGAACATCCGGTATTTGGTGCTTGAATTCGAGGAAAAGATGACATCGTTCGAGCAGATGGCGATGCAGCTCGAGACCTTTGCCGAATCCTTGTTGTTTGCAGTCGCTGCCTAGGAGGAGAACGCCATGACGATCGAAACGGTCGAAGCCGCACCGGTGACCGCAGCCGTCGCAACGACATTCGACGCGCGGATTGAAGGCCAGCGTCTCATGCGCGATTGGTACACGGGGCTGGAAGAAGCACCCGCGCGGGGACAGCACGTCGCCAACGTCTTCGTGATGGGCAATGCGGTTGAAATCCTCCGCGCATTCGATTTCCAGCTGGTGTTTCCTGAAATCAACTCGCTGCAAACCGGAGTGCGCAAGGCATCGGAGGAGTACATCCGCCTCTCCGAGGATTACGGCATGTCACCGGACGTCTGCTCCTACGTGAAAGCCAACGTCGGTCTGATCCTCAAAGAGCATGAGCATCCGGCAGGGCGCATTCCCAAGGCGCAGATCGCCATCGCTTCGAATATGTGCAGCACATTCATCAAATGGGCCGAGATCTGGGAACGATTGTTGAAGACGCCGACCTTCGTGCTCGACCTTCCCGGGCAGCGCGCGGCGAACTGGCAGGTACGGCCGGGTGATGCACAGCATGCGGCGGACTCGCGCTGGGTCGAAGCGCAGTTCAAAGATTTGATCCAGAGGTGCGAGACAATCACCGGCAAGCGCTTCGACATGGATCGCCTGGCGGAAGTGGAAGACCGCGTCAACAAGATGGTGCTCCACTGGAACAACGTCATGGCTCTCAATCGCGTGTGCCCCGCGCCCTACAACGCGATGCTGGATGGCCTTACTTATATCGGCATCATGAATGTGTATCGCGGCGCTCCCGAGGGCGTCGAGTTCATGCGCAAGCTCGAAGCAGAGTTGAAGGCCAAGGTCGCACGCGGGGAAGGCCGTGTTGCCGAAGAACGTTACCGGCTGCTGTTCTCGGGCACGCCTTGCTACGTTTCCATGCGGCGCATGGTCGAGCTATTCGAGACCTGGGGCGGTGTGTTTGCATACTCCGATTACTTGACATTCGCCGCGGGCGGAATGGACGCGGGGGAGCTGGTCTACGACACTTCGCGGCCGCTCGAGAGTCTTGCCGAAGTCACCGCGCTCGCCGCGCAGCGCGGCCTCTCCAACCAGTTCTTCGCGCACGAACGCTTGACGCAGCAGATCAGGGATTACGATGTCGATGGGATCGTTTTCCACGGCATCAAGAGCTGCCGCTTTGTATCGTCCGGAATGGCCGATACGCGCGATTATCTCAACAAGCGGCTGAAGATGCCGAGCCTTTACATCGAGTCAGATCTGATCGATCCGCGCTACTGGTCGGATGCGCAGATTAAGAATCGCGTCGATGCGTTCTTCGAAACATTGCATCAGAACGGCGGCGGCGCGCCGCTTGCCGGCAAGACCGTTCCATCCGCAACGGGGAGGGCCGCATGAAATACGTGGCGGGCGTTGACGTCGGATCCACCCAGACCAAGGCGGTGATCATCGACGAGAATAAGATCATCGTCGGGCGCGCGCTGCTCGATATGGAAACCAGCATGGTGACCGTGGCTGAGGATACATTTAAAGCGGCACTTGCAAATGCCAAAATCACAGAGGACCAGGTCCTCTACGTGGTCGGCACGGGTTATGGCCGCTACAACGTGACCTTCGGTCATGAGCAGGTCACCGAAATCAGCTGCCATGCGCGTGGCGCCGCCATCCTGTTTCCGGGGACGCGCACCGTCATCGACATCGGCGGTCAGGATACTAAGGCGATCCGCGTGAAGGATGATGGTCAGGTCGGTGATTTCGCGATGAACGACAAATGCGCCGCGGGCACCGGTCGCTTCCTCGGGGCAGCTTCCTACGCGCTCGAGATGCCGCTCTCAGACCTGGGGCCTCTCGCGCTGAAATCACAGAATCCGGTGCGCATCACTACGACCTGCACGGTGTTCGCTGAGTCGGAGATTATCAGTCATCTGGCTAAGGGTCTGCTGCCGGAGGATGTGCTGATGGGCGTGCACCAGGCGATCACCAGCCGATGCGTGTCGTTGGCCCGTCGTGTCGGAATCGAGTCGGAGGTGACGTTCACGGGCGGTGTGAGCCGCAACGTCGCCATCGTGAAGCTGCTCGAGGAGGCAGCGGGAACCAAGATCAACGTTAGTCCCGATGCGCATTTCTGTGGTGCCCTGGGTGCCGCGCTGTTTTCGCACGATCGCGCTTTCGGGAATCAGGCCCGCCTAGCGGCGGCTTAGGAGGGGCAAATGCTATATGTTGCGGGAATCGATATCGGATCGACCTATTCCAAGGCGATCGTCCTCAACGCGCGACGCGAAGTGGTTGGCACCGCGGTCCGCCGGACCGGTTTCAAGCTGGCGCTGGCCGCTGAGGCCGTTTTCGAAGAGCTGCTGAAGGGCAGCAACCTCGACCGCTCGACAATCACCTATGTCGCGGCAACTGGTTATGGCCGCTACACGGTTCCATTTCGCAATACTCAGATCACTGAGCTCACCGCGCACGCCCAAGCCGCGGTGCATCTGTTTCCCGATACGCGCACCATTCTCGACATCGGCGGGCAGGACATCAAGGCTATCAGAGTCGATGCCGAGGGACGCGTGAAAGTATTTCGCTTGAACGACAAATGCGCGGCGGGCACCGGCGCGTTTCTCGAAAAGACCGCCCGCTATCTCGGGCTGACCACCGCTGACCTCGGCCCCTATGCTCTGCGCGCGACTAAGCCGGTACCGATCAGCAGTGTCTGCGCGGTCTTCGCGGAGTCGGAGGTGATCAGCCATCTCTCAAAGGGAATACCGGCCGAAGACATTGTGATGGGCGCTATGGAGTCGCTCGGTGGGCGGGCGATCCAGCTCATGCGCCGGGTCGGGCTCGAGCCCGGCTACATGCTCACGGGTGGCATGACGCGCAATGCGGCGATGATCAAGGCGCTCGAATCGAGCCTCGGCGCCGCGTTCAATGTGGCGCCGGACGGGCTTGGCCAGTTGAACGGCGCTTACGGCGCGGCATTTCTCGGCCTGCGCCGCGTCGAGAAATTGCTGTCCGAGGGCAAACCCATCCCGCCAACGGCAGCACAGCAGGCGCCGAGCGAGACTGCGGCGGCGCGCCGTTGGTCCGCACTGGCGCCGAAAAAGCGCGTCGAGCCATGCCGCGTTACCGGTAACTGCCCGGTCGTCACGAAAGCTGCTCCAGAGCCGCTCGAAACGGCGGCTTGACGCCCGACAAGTTAAAGGAGACAGCAATGACTTACGTCGTCACCGAGGCATGCATCAACTGCAAGCATACCGAGTGCGTCCAGGTGTGCCCGGTGGACGCGTTCCACGCCGGCCCCAATTTTCTTGTGATCGATCCAAATGCCTGCGTCGATTGTGGGGCCTGCGTGCCAGCATGCCCCGTGAATGCCATCTTCGCGGATGTCGAGGTGCCGGCTGAAATGCATCAATACATCGCCCTCAACGCTGAACTGGCCAAGGATTGGCCGGAGATCGTCCGTACGGAAGATCCATTACCCGAAGCCGCCCTTTGGGCAACCGTGAGGGACAAGCTTGGCTTGCTGAAGCGCGCCTAGGCCGGCGCACCAACGGATCGACGGACGGCGGCACGCGGAGATCGCATCGAACTCTTGGCCCGTCGGCGATCGACGAGCTTTAGCATCGTGACGATCGTAATCGATCCAAGGGTCGCTCGCGTGATGTCGTCTATCTCACCGAGAATCTGGCGCAAAGCGCGCCCCTCAACCGTCGTCGTCTCATGTGAATCGCCGGTCTCGGACCCTCCGCCACCGAGCTCTTCGAACAGTTGAATCACGTCGAGCAATGTCGTGCGGCGCGCGTTGCCCACGAACTGATAGCCGCCGCCGGCGCCGCGCACCGAGCGCACCATCTTGGCGCGCCCGAGCACATTCATGACCTTCGCCAGATGATGACTGGAAACATCATATTTTTCGCCGATCTCGGCGACGGAAAGCTGGCGTTCCGGTCGCGCCGCGAGCTCCAGGAGCGCGTAGATGGCCAGATGACTTGCTATCTGCAATTTCATGACTTCCACGCCCCGGTCAGGGGCTCACCCTGCGCGTCAGCACTCCCGCATGGCGGGTTCAATCGATATCCTTCTCAAGCTGGATATAGGGTCCCGCCATCATGCCCTCGCCGCGGAAGAACATGAGAGGAAGGCGGTTGTCCCGGGCGACCATCGTCCGCATCTTGCTCACACCGGTCTTCTTGAACTCAATTGAAATCGCCTCGAACAGGGCTTCGCCCACGCCGTGTAGGCGCGCCTCGGGCTCAACTGACAGGGCAATGACCCAGCCGCAAGGGGCCGACCCGAATTCCCACGCGCGAACCTCGCCAATGATGAACCCAAGCACGCGGGCATCGTTGCTTCGATCGCGCGATTCGGCTACGAGGAAAAAAGCATCCTTGTGCCGGCCTTGGCCATACCGTGCGAAGATTTCATGCCAATAATCGTGTTTGACGAGGCGGGTCACCCGCTCATCAAGCGCGATGATGGCGGCGATGTCGGTTGCTTCCGCGCGCCGGATCCGAAGCGGCAATTTGAGCGGCTTGTTCCGCGATGACATCACGGCCGTACGCATCTCCGGCGTCGCTCCCGTAAAAAGTGCTCTCCGCCGCGGGCCCTCGGTGGGGAATTGCGTTCACCAGTCAACGCGAGCTTAGCACGAACTCCCAAATATTTAGCATTTTAATACTGGAATATGGCTTTGAAGCGCCGCCAACCGCGCAACTCACGCTTGGCCCGCCGAATTCGCGGAATGTTATCGCCGTTGTCGTTGGACCCTGCCCGATTGAGGCGGCGATCAGCGTTGCCGCGTAGCCTGCTAGCGCGACGCTCGGTGATGTGCGCGAGGTGCCGAACGGGATTTTCTACGTCCTGTGGACTGGTTGCCGATGGAGAGGCGACTTTGGCCCGGTGGGCCAGTAAGCCCGCGCGCGCTAACGCACAGGGGCAGTTTCAAGGAGGATTTCGGAATAGATGTTGAGTGCTGCGTGCTTGATGACGAACACAAGACCGCAGTGATGAGAGGTGGTCCCGCTTTACTGGACAGACTGGCGGCTTGGCTTTGGCTAAGGTGGATTCTGGGTTCGATTACGCCGCCAATTTCTCCTCGGTTGCCTGCATGGCATTAGACCTCGTCGGGCGTCCTGCCGCCGAAGGCCGAGTGGGGTCGATTGGCGTTGTAGCAGTCGCTCCAATATCCGATCCCGGTTCTTGCCTCACTGCCGGTCTCGAAGGCATTGAGGAAGACGCATTCGTATTTCAGCGAATCGCCACAGCCGCTCGATGAAGACGTTGTCCATCCGGCGGCCGCGGCCATCGATCGAGATGCGGATGTCGGCATCCTTCAAAGTGTTGGTGTGGGCAAAGCTGTTGAACTGCGAGCCTTGATCGGCGTTGAAGATCTCGGGCCTGCCGAAGCGGGCGATCGCATCCTCCAGCGCCGTGACGCAGAAGTCAGCATCCACTGTGTTCGATGGCCACCACGTTAGAACCTTGCGGCTGAACCAGTCCGACAACACCCCGAATTGTAGAAGACGTACCCGCAACGAGAACGACTAGCGAACTTCTATTCCCGCACGATTGCAGCAGGTGCGGGCGCCAGAGCCGAAAGATCAACGAAATCAATGCTAAATTTTGGGAGTGGTGCGGTCGAGAGGACTCGAACCTCCACGGGTTGCCCCGCTAGCACCTCAAGCTAGTGCGTCTACCAATTCCGCCACGACCGCATGTGGGGTGGACGCGTGCCGGAAACGGCGCGCGACCGCGCGGATGTAACAGTTACCCTGTGCCCGGACAAGCCCGGCAGATCCATATATCTATTGATGGCGATAGAGCATTGAAGGGCGATTGAGTTAGGCCAACTCCGCCGAGCGTGGCAGAAGCTCCTTGACCTCCACGGCGATGCGGTTGCCACTGACGATCACGGTGCCCCTCGCTACTGGCATGTTGTTGGCGAGAATACGGACCTCGTCCTCCTCGGATGAATCGAGCTCGATGATGGCGCCACGGCCGAGGCGGAGAACCTGGTGGATCGGCATGGACGTTTTGCCCAACACCACAGCGATGTCGATCGAGACGTTGTCGAGTGTCGCCAAGGGGTCCTCGCGCGGCTTTGTCGGTGCAAACTCAGTGCGGTATTGTTTCACCACGCCATGGTTACGAGGTGGTTAACACGCGCAACGACCTGAAACCCGGATTTCTTCCCGTCGCCGGCTCGCGGCCGGTCGAATGGCTCGTGAGCGAAGGCGCGGTCGAATACGAAGATGGGCTTGCCACCATGGCGGCGCGGGTGGCGGCGATTGCGCGGGGAGAGGCACCTGAACTGGTTTGGCTTCTCGAGCACCCTCCCCTTTACACGTCTGGTACTTCCGCGCAGCCGCAAGACATGATCGAGGCGCGCTTTCCTGTGTACGCGGTCGGCCGCGGCGGCCAGTTCACCTATCATGGTCCCGGCCAGCGCGTTGGCTACGTGATGCTCGATCTCAAGCGGCGCGCGCCGGACGTGCGCCGTTTCGTCGCCAGCATCGAGGAATGGATCATCCGCGCGCTCGCCGCCTTTGGCGTGCGCGGCGAGCGCCGCGACGATCGTATCGGGGTATGGGTGAAGCGTCCCGACAAGGGTGAAGGCGCCGAGGACAAGATCGCCGCCATCGGCATCCGCGTGCAGCACTGGGTGACGCTGCACGGATTTTCGCTCAACGTCATACCCGATCTGTCGCATTTCTCCGGCATCGTGCCGTGCGGAGTTTCCGAGCAGCGCTACGGCGTGACCTCTCTCGCCGATCTCGCCCGGCCGATGTCGATGACGGATGTCGATAAAATGCTGCGGGCGGAATTCGAACCGCTGTTCGGCGCAACGGCCGACGCTCAAAAGCTTGCCAGCACCGAGAACAAATCGCCGGGACGGCGCAGCGCCAGGTCCGCGGATTCCGCCTCGCGCTGATCGACAGCTTCCACGCGGGCGCCGGGCGGACCGTCGCGGCACAACTCGATCATCGTCAGAACAACCTCCTCCGAACCCGCCAGCACGGCCTCCACCGAGCCATCGCGGCAATTGCGTATCCAGCCCTCAACGCCGAGTTCGAGGGCAGTTACTTCGGCCCAGGCGCGAAAACCGACGCCCTGCACCTGGCCCCGGATCATGACCTGAAAGATCACGTCCATCCGAATTCTCCGAGCTTGCGCGGGCCCACGCCGGCTGGGCGCTTCGGTAGCCAGTATCGCAGAGAAGCAGTGTAGGCTTGCGGCAAGTGCCACTCCAACGCCGCCGCAATCACAAGTTCCATATAACCGCCCTTCGGCCGCCCCATCTGGCGCGCTCGCGCGACATAGACGAGCGCCATTCGCCGGTGCCCGCCCTGCTGCACCGGCAGCGCCTTGGCGCGATAAAGCCCGGCGGCAATGTTCTCCCAGGCGGCGAGCGTGACGCAGTCGCGCGAGGTGAGCCGCCACAACACGCCGTATACGGTTTCGGCGCGCGTCGGCGCGACCGAAGCGTAGCCGTCCGCGGTGATTACGAAGCCATAGTTGGCAAGCGCCGCGACGCCCAGGGGCTCGGCGTCCGGCGCATGCTTGCGCATGAGCGCGCGGCTCATGTTCGAGCCATACGCGAAGTGCAGCATCACGCCCCGCGCTCTTCGCCGCTTGGCCGCGTCGCCGCCCACAGGGTGGTAACGGCCGCCAGTACAAGCGGCACGAAGGCAATCAGCAGCAAGATCGCCACCATCAGCCAAGCCAAATCGTAATGCGGCGAGCCGAGCAGGATCGCAATGATCGAAATCAAGAGGATCAGGCCGAGCGCACTCGCCGTGCTCGCGTCCGGCACCTGCCCGGCCAATGCGCCGTAGAACGAAGCGGCCACGATCACAAGGACCGCGACCGAGAGAATGTAGAGCACGCTGACACCGACTGCGAGGCCGGCGGGGCGCCCGGAGTCATGAAGCCGCTTAGCGTGCAGCGCGAACCAGATCCAAACGAGCAAGGCTTGCGCAGCCAGGAAGGGCCACAGCCCAGAGCGTGCAATAACGTCCGGCACCGTGAGCGCGTGCGACGCCGCGCCGGCGAGATAAACGGCGACTGCGGCAATGATGAACGTCCGCGGCGGCAGCCGCCCGGACGGCGAAAAAAGAAGGCGCAGTGCTTGCATGCCGGTGAGCCGTTATTGCGGGCACGCGGGCTCCGCCCGCGCCCCGGAACGACGTTTAAGCAAACTCCATGATCACCGCGTCGACGGCGACACTGTCGCCCTGCTTGACGCGGATTTGCTTGATCGTGCCATCGCGCTCGGCGCGCAGAACATTCTCCATCTTCATCGCCTCGACGACGGCCAATGTCTCGCCGGCTTTGACCTCCTGCCCTTCGGCTACCGCAAGCGAGACGACAAGACCGGGCATCGGGCAGCGCACGGATTTCTCGCTACCGGAAAGCTTCTTCGCGGGCATCAGGCGCGCATAGCGCGCCTCCCGCTCAGTGTAGACGAAGGCTTTCACTTCGATGCCGCGATAGGCGAGCTCAAAGCCGTTCGGGATCATGCGCACATGCAGCGCAACGGCAGCGCCGTCGAGCGTGCCGGACCAGACCGGCACGCCGGGAATCCAGTTCGACGAAAGAACATGGCTGTTGCCATCCTCGAACAACACCGTGATCGCGTCGCCCTCGTGCGCGACATCGGCATGAAGCTCCTCGCTGCTGAGCCAGATCGCACGCCGGCGTTCGCGGGTGACCGCGCTGTTCAGCTGGCCCGAAATCCGGCGCTTGCGCTCACCCATCACATGATCGATCGCAGCCGCGACGCCGGCGATGGTGCGCGCCATTGCTCCAGTCGGAGTCGCGCGCTCGAAGCCCTTAGGAAATTCTTCGGCAATGAAAGCAGTCGAAAGCTTGCCGGCGCGCCAGCGCGGATGCCGCATGATCGCGGCGAGAAACGGGATGTTGTGGCGGATGCCCTCAATGGTGAAAGCGTCGAGCGCATTGGCCTGCGCATCGATTGCCTCAAGGCGCGTCTTGGCGTGGGTGACGAGCTTGGCGATCATCGGATCGTAATAGAGCGAGATCTCGCCGCCCTCGGCGACGCCGGTGTCGTTGCGCACCGTCACGCCGGCATGCTCGCCTTCGGCGGGTGGGCGATAGCGCACCAGCCGCCCGATCGACGGCGCGAAATTGCGATAGGGGTCCTCGGCGTAGATGCGGCTCTCGACCGCCCAGCCGCTAAGCTTGATGTCGCTCTGCTTGAGCGCGAGTTGCTCGCCTGCTGCAACGCGGATCATCTGCTCGACGAGATCGACGCCGGTGACGAGCTCCGTCACCGGATGCTCGACCTGAAGCCGCGTGTTCATCTCCAGAAAATAGAAGCTGCGATCCTGGCCGGCGACGAACTCCACCGTGCCGGCGCTGTCGTAGCCGACCGCCTTCGCCAGCGCGACGGCCTGCTCGCCCATTTTCGCGCGCGTCGCCGCGTCAAGGAGGGGGCTCGGCGATTCCTCAATGACTTTTTGGTTGCGCCGCTGGATCGAGCACTCGCGCTCGCCGAGAGAGACGACGTTGCCGTGCTGGTCGCCCAACACCTGGATTTCGACATGACGCGGATCGGTAATGAATTTTTCGAGAAATACGCGGTCGTCACCGAAGCTCGATTTCGCCTCCGAGCGCGCGCGAGCAAATCCGTCGGCAAGCTCCGCGGCGCTGTGGGCGATGCGCATGCCCTTGCCGCCGCCGCCGGCGGAGGCCTTGATCATGACCGGATAGCCAATCTCATCCGCGATCTTCGCCGCCTCGCGGTCGTCCTCGATCACGCCCAGATAGCCGGGCACGGTCGCGACTTTGGCGGCTGCCGCCGCGCGTTTACTTTCGATCTTATCGCCCATGGCGGCGATGGCCTTCGGGTTCGGGCCGATAAACACGATGCCGGCCTTGGCCAGCGCCTCGGCGAAGGCAGCGCGTTCGGACAGAAAGCCGTAACCCGGATGCACCGCCTCGGCCCCGCTTTCCTTGCAGGCGGCAACGATCTTCTCGATGACGAGGTAGCTTTGCGCCGCCGGCGGCGGGCCGATCGCGATCGCCGTATCGGCCATTTCGACGTGCAGCGCGTCGCGGTCGGCGTCGGAATAGACCGCAACCGTCGCAATCCCCATCCGGCGGGCGGACTTGATGATCCGGCAGGCGATCTCGCCGCGGTTGGCAATCAGGATTCGCTTGAACATTGCGGCATCAAAACTCGCGAACCGGCTCTTTGGCTTTGCGGTGTCGGCGCGAAAATGTCAATGACCGCAGTCCACTAGCGCGCCGGCTATCGCGCCCGTTGAAGCGGTCAGTGCGTGGAAGCGATCGTTTGCGTCCGTCACGTCTTCGTCACAACTATGCTCAAAAGGCGCCCTTCTCCATTGCCGAGGTCTTTCAATGCGCGGGCCGCTAGTCATTATCGCGAGCATCGTAACAACCCTCACGGCGTCTTTTGCGCTCGCCCAAGCGCCGCCGCGGCCGCACAACGTGGTTCTCTTTGTGGCCGACGGCTTGCGTTCCCGGATGGTCGATGACTCCACCGCCCCCACCATGGCGGCGATCGCGCGCGAGGGTGTAAACCTGCGCAACAGCCATGCGCTGTTTCCGACCTTCACCACCGCGAACGCGTCCGCCATGGCGACCGGCCACATGCTCGGCGACACGGGAGACTTCTCCAATACGATCTACGCCGGCTTCGAGGTTCCAGGGGCCGGTAAGACCCTCACGCCGTTTCTGGAAAGCGACTCGGTTCTGGCCGATGTCGACGAGCATTCTTCCGGGAATTATCTCGACGAGGCTACGATCCTCAAGCTTGCCCGCGACAAGGGCTACAGCACGGCGGCGATCGGCAAGATCGGGCCTACCCTGATCTTCGATCACACGGAGCGAACCGGCGCGCAAACGATCATATTCGACGACGCAACCGGCAGCCCCAGAGGTATTCCGCTATCGGCGGAAATTACTGAGCGGCTCAAAGCCGCGAACTTGCCGCTCGCTCCGCCGCCGCGCGGCGCGAACGGGTATTTCGGCAATCTGGCCACGCCGGGCACGCTCACGCCGAACACCGTGCAGCAAGACTACTTTGCCGCCGTCACGACACGGGCGATCCTGCCGCTGTTCAAGGAGCGCAACAAACCATTCATCCTCGTGTTCTGGTCGCGCGATCCCGATGGGACGCAGCATTATCAGGGCGACAGCTTGAATTCACTCGTTCCCGGCATCAATGGCCCGACCTCGCTCGCCGCGATCCGCAATGCCGACGACGATCTGGCGCGTATCCGCGCGGCGCTTCGCGAACTCGGACTGCTTGACACCACCGACATCATCACCGTCGCCGACCACGGTTTCTCCACGATCTCGAAAGAGAGCAAAACGAGCTCAACGGTGAAAACCAAGTTCGTCGACACGCCGGAAGGCCGCTTGCCTCTCGGCTTCGTCGCGCTCGATCTCGCGCAGGCGCTGAACCTGCCGCTGATCGATCCGGACGACAACTACAAGCCGCTGGCAGAAGGCCAACACACCAAACACGGCAACGGTCTCGTCGGCGGCGACAAGAACAATCCGAAGATCGTGGTGGCGGCCAACGGCGGGTCGGACTTGATTTATCTGCCTGACGGCGACAAGGACATCGCCAAGCGGGTGATCGATGCGCTGTTGATGCAAGATTATGTCAGCGGCATTTTCGTCGATACGAAGCTCGGCAAATTTCCGGGCACGCTTACCCTCGACGACATCGCGCTCGAAGGCGCCGCGGTGACCCCGCACCCTGCGATTGTAATCAGCTTTCGTTCTTTCGACACGGTGTGCGGCGAGCCGGTGCGCTGCACCGTCGAAGTTGCCGATACCGT
Source organism: uncultured Alphaproteobacteria bacterium (assembly GCA_963733575.1). Lineage (GTDB taxonomy): Bacteria > Pseudomonadota > Alphaproteobacteria > Rhizobiales > Xanthobacteraceae > BOG-931. The sequence continues at coordinate 1,238,478 of CAVTDJ010000002.1, forward strand.
TTTGCAGGAAGGCCAGGGCATGCACGGCTCTTTCAGCCGCGCCGACACCTGGAATTTCATGGCGATGCAGGGCCCGGACTTCAAATCGAATTTCGTCGATCCGGCGCCCGCCAGCAATGCCGACGTCGGACGCACGATCGCGGCATTGATGCAGCTTGACGTGCGCGACACGGGCAAGCTTGTCGGCCGGGTGCTTTCCGAGACGTTACCGAATGGCGCGGTGCCCGCGGCCACCGGACGGGTTGTGATGTCGGACCCCGCCCCCAACGGGCTCGCGACCGTCATCAACGTGCAGATGATAGGGGCCACGCCCTACTTCGACGCTGCGGGATTTCCCGGACGGACCGTCGGCTTGTCCGCTACAGCACTCGCAAACCCGCCGCCCTGAGCGGCTGCGATCACATCAAGGCGTAGCCGCGGCCGACGCGCCGTCCTTCGGCGGCGATCCAGTCCAGGATGGCGACGTCCACCGCCTCGAAGCCGGCCGGGAATCGCGCCGCCGGACGCGCCACCACGATCGGCGAATCTGCAATCGCCTCAACGAGCGCTTCGACAGTGAGACAATCCTGATCCATCGAGAACTTCATCGTCGCCTCTGGCTCGCTGTGCTAACTTCCGCCGACCCGCGCAGTTCCATCACAGTGCGCTCCGTGGGGCCTTGAGATTCGAAGCCTGGCGCCAAGTGTGAAATGCGAGGCAGGCCGCCGAAAGGCAACCATGGGGCAAAGTCGGGGCACAGGCTGTGATATTGGTCACGCTTGGCCGGGAGCGTTGGACGGTAAGCCAACCGGCAAAGGCGCCGCTTAAAGTCTCAGAAAATTCTTCCACTTACGCGCGTGAGCGAACCTCAATCCTTCTCAGGCTCCCGCTAATTTCGGACGGATTATGCTCGGTGCAAGGCCTAGAATTGCCGTCGTTTGAAAGCTATGTAAAGAAACACATTCCCGGACAATTCAAATCAGCCCAAGCGACGGAGGTTTCCATGGCGCTCCAAATTGGCGATACCGCCCCGGATTTCGAAGCCGAAACGACCGAAGGCAAAATCCGCTTTCACGAGTGGATCGGCAACAGTTGGGTCGTGCTGTTTTCCCATCCCAAGGATTTCACGCCGATTTGCACGACCGAACTTGGCACCATGGCGCGTCTGAAGCCCGAGTTCGACAAGCGCGGCGTCAAAATCATAGGGCTCTCTGTCGATCCGGTCGACAACCACAAGAAGTGGTCGCAGGACATCAAGGACGTCGTCGGCTTTGCCCCTAACTATCCGATGATCGGCGATACCGATCTCAATGTCTCCAAGCTCTACGGCATGCTGCCGGCGAGCGTCAGTGGCACCTCGGACGGCCGCACGCCGGCCGACAATCAAACGGTGCGCAACGTGTTCGTCATCGGACCTGACAAGAAGGTCAAGCTTGTCCTCGTCTACCCAATGACCACAGGTCGCAATTTCGACGAGGTGCTGCGCGTGGTCAACTCCTTGCAGCTCACCGCGAAGCACCGTGTGTCCACGCCGGCCAACTGGAAGCAGGGCGAGGATGTGATCCTCGGCGCCGCCATCAGCGACGAGGAAGCCAAGAAGCTCTACCCGCAGGGCTGGAAGACGCCGAAGCCATACATCCGCATTGTGCCGCAGCCGCGGTCGTAAGGTTCACCATCGTTCGACGATGAGAGCGCGGCTTCGGCCGCGCTCTGCTTTTGAGCCGCAGCCGAGGTGAAGCGACTTTATGGCACCAGAAGGACTTTACCGATATTCTGGCGATCCTGAATAAAGTGGTGGGCTTGCGCAGCTTCGTCGAAGCGGAAGCTGCGCGCGATCTGGGGCTTGACGACGCCTTGGATCCATAAATCCAGCAATCGATCACCCCATTCGCGCATTCGATCGACCTCGCCCCGCATATGGCCGAGGTTGACGCCAAAGACGCCCTTATTCGCATTCATGAGCGAGAGAGGATTGAATTGAAGCCACGGCGTGCGCGCGAGCATCGCCAGCATTCCAAGGATATTGCGTTCTTTACCGCTCGCTGCCGCCGAAATGCCGAACATGGCCAGCCTTCCTGTCGGAGCGAGCAGGCGATATCCCTTCTTGAAAAACTCGCCGCCGACTGCATCGAGAATGAGTTCGACTCCGCGACCGTTGGTAATCTCGCGAGTCCGCACCTCAAAATCCTCCTTTCGGTAGTCGATGAGATGGTCGACGCCGAGCGCGCGCAATTCGGCGTGCTTGGAAGCGGACGCGGTCCCGATGACGCGTGCGCCGACATGTTTTGCGATCTGCGTTGCCGCGATGCCGACGCCGCCTCCCGCCGAATGGACAAGAACGGTCTCATTCCGTTTCAAGCCGCCCATGACCACGATCAGTTGCCAAGCCGTAAAATAATTGACGAGAATAGCCGCCGCTTCCGGGGCGGACATGCCAGGGGGACGTTTGAAGACTTGCTCTGCCGGGACGCAGACCGTGTCCGAATAGCCGCCAAATCGCGTCAACGCGACGACGTCTCGTCCGCTCCAACTCCCGTCGACGCCCGGGCCTATGGCGTCGATACGGCCGCTAACCTCGTAACCGGGCACGACCGGGATCGGAGGAAGGTCCGGATACATACCCATGCGGCCGAGAATATCGGCGAAGCTAATCCCACTCGCCTCCACGCGAATGCGAACCTCGCCGCTCTTGGGTTCGGGATCGGGGGCCTCCTTGACTTGGAGAACTTCAGGCGCCCCGGCCCGCGTGATCCAGATCTGCCGCATGACCGCTCCCTCCGGTTTCGCGCCGAAACGCGCTCAATCTCCAGGTCCAGTCGTCGCAATCATACACGGGAGCGGCTTCGGCCGCGCTCTTGCTTTTGGTGTCGGCGCATGCAGACGATGGCGCGTCATCGCTGCTCGACAAGACAATCCGACACGAGGAACACCATGGAAGTGCGCGCGGCCGTGGCATTCGCCCCCGGCAAACCACTCGAAGTAACTAACGTGAAGCTCGACGGCCCGCGCGCGGGCGAGGTTCTCGTCGAGATCAAGGCGACGGGCATCTGCCATACCGACGCGTTCACTTTGTCGGGCGCGGACCCGGAAGGATTGTTTCCGGCGATCCTCGGCCACGAGGGCGCCGGCATCGTCGTCGATGTCGGCCCCGGAGTGACGTCGGTCAAAAAAGGTAATCACGTCATTCCGCTCTACACGCCGGAATGCCGCTCGTGCCCCTCCTGCTTGTCGCGCAAGACCAATCTCTGCACCGCCATCCGCGCCACCCAGGGCCAGGGTGTCATGCCCGACGGCTCCTCGCGCTTCTCGGTCGGAGGCGGAAAAATCCATCACTATATGGGCTGCTCGACGTTCAGCAATTTCACCGTGCTGCCGGAAATCGCGGTGGCGAAAATCCGCGAGGACGCGCCGTTCGACAAGGTCTGCTACATCGGCTGCGGCGTCACCACGGGCGTCGGCGCGGTGATCAACACTGCGAAAGTCGAGCCCGGCGCTAAGTGCATCGTCTTCGGCCTCGGCGGCATCGGGCTCAACGTCATCCAGGGCCTGCGTCTCGTCGGCGCCGACATGATCATCGGCGTCGATCTCAATCCGGACAAGAAGGCTTGGGGCGAACGCTTCGGGATGACGCATTTCGTGAATCCGAAGGAAGTCGGCGGCGATCTCGTCGCCCATCTCGTCAATATGACCAAGAGTAGCGCCGACCAGATCGGCGGCGCCGACTATACTTTCGAATGCGTCGGCAACATCAATCTCATGCGCGCGGCGTTGGAGAGCTGCCATCGCGGCTGGGGCCAAAGCATCATCATCGGCGTCGCCGGCTCCGGCCAGGAGATTGCGACGCGGCCGTTTCAGCTTGTTACCGGCCGGGTGTGGCGCGGCAGCGCCTTTGGCGGCGCCCGCGGCCGCTCCGACGTGCCGAAAATCGTCGACTGGTATATGCAGGGAAAGATCGAGATCGACCCGATGATCACCCACACGATGCCCCTTGCCGACATCAACAAAGCGTTCGATCTGATGCACGCGGGCAAAAGCATCCGCAGTGTCGTGATCTACTAGATTCTGAGCGAGAAGCCGTCATGAGCATCGATCTGAAAACGCCTTTCGCCGAATTTCTAGGCGTCAAGCTCACCCATATTTCACTCGAACGCGTCGAAGCTGAACTCGCCGTTCGTCACGAACTCGCAACCGTCCCCGACATTCTTCACGGCGGTGCCATCATGGCGCTCGCCGACAATCTGGGCGGTGTCGCGACGGCGGTGAACATGCCGAAAGGCGCACGTACGGCGACGATTGAGAGCAAGACCAACTTTTTCGCCGCCATCCCCGTCGGCGAAACGGCGCGCGCCGAGTGTACGGCGCTGCACCGCGGCCGTACCACGATGGTCTGGCAGACCAAGATCACGCGCAATGACGGTAGGCTTTGTGCGCTGGTGATCCAGACGCAGATCGTCATTCCGGCCGAGAAGAGCTAAAGCTGTCGCTACTTACTGACCAGCTCCTCCGAGGCCGCGCCGAGCCGAAGTGCCAGGCGCGGATCGAACCGCTCGGCCAATGCCGCGTGCGCCTCCCGCCAGACCGGGATCGCCGCTTGCAGAAGACGAGCGCCCTCCTCCGTGAGCCACACCGCACGGCGGCGCTGATCCTCGTCGGCGATCGCGATTTCGACGAGGCCCGCTGCCTCCAGGCCGCGCAGGTTTCGCGACAGGGTCGATTGATCGAGACCGGTTCGCTCCGCCAGCGCGCCGAGCGTGTCATCGGGCGCGGCGGCGATCTGCGCCATCAAGCCGAATTGCGTGATGCTCAGGCCGCTGCCGTGCATGCGTTCCTCGAGAAAATTCGTGATCCGGCGCGCCGCCATCCGGCTGGCCCAGGCGGCGCACGAGCCGACGGCCGCCTGTGCGTCGCTGACTAGAGTCTTTGCCGGGGCTTGCGGTCGTTTGGCCATGGTTGTATGTATTTACATCATTTGTATCTACAAGGAAATCGAAACATGCTGGCGGCGCCCTCTTTTATTTACGGCATGACGAACCCCGACGAGGTGGCCGGAATGACCGGCAGGGAAATGCTGCAGGCCATGATAGACCGCAAAATTCCCGCCCCACCGATCGCCCAGACGTTGAATTTCTGGATCGTCGAGATTGGAGATGGTTTCGCGGCATTCGAAGGCGAGACCAAACCGGATTTTCTTAACCCGCTCGGAATGGTGCACGGCGGGTGGGCACTGACGCTGATCGACACCGCCACAGGCTGTGCGGCGCACACGCTCGTGCCGGCCGGTGTGGGCTACACGACCGTCGAGACCAAAGCCAATTTCACGCGCCCTATCAAACATGATACCGGCCGCGTGCGCGCCGAAGGGCGCGTCATCGGTCGCGGCCGCCAGATCATGTCCGCCGAAGCGCGCATCCTCAATTCCACCGGTCGCGTGCTCGCGCATGGCACGTCGACCCTGATGGTGCTCGGCAGCAGCAAGAATGAGGGCCGCACCCAGTCCTAGCGAACGCAATAGGATCAACTGCGATGGTGCGTAGCTTTCGCGTCAAGCGTGTTTACGAGGCGCCTGAACCGGACGACGGCTTTCGCGTGTTGGTCGACCGGCTGTGGCCGCGCGGCATCGCCAAGGAAAAAGCGCGTGTTGATCTGTGGCTGAAAGACATTGCGCCGAGCGACGAGCTGCGCCGGCGCTTTCACGGCGATTCAACAAAATGGGACGAGTTCGTTGCGGCCTACGCCCGGGAACTTGCACAAGAGCCGGCAAAAAGCGCCGCCGCCAGCTTGCACGAATGGCTCCGCACCCAGCCGGTCACGCTGCTCTACGCCGCGCGCGATGAGACCCACAACAATGCGATCGCGCTGAAAGCCTGGTTGGAGCGGCTCGATCGGTGATGCTCGACGCGGATCGCGTCGCTCTCCGTCATAGAAGTTTATAAAATTTGAGCTTCACGCCGGCCGGCTCGCGTTCCGCGGTGCAGACGATGATGTGCTTGGTGATCCAGGCATAGCGCGCCGCGCTGGTTTCGAAAAAAGTAGTTCCGCGGAAATAGTAGCTTGCCGGATCGACTGACCGGCCGGCGGCGAGCGCCGCGATCACCTCCGGCGGGCCGTGGCGGAATGCGAGATTGCGCACATAAATCAACGCGCCATCGTCGGTGCGAAGCGTGTAGCGCGCCTCCAGCTCGGCGACGCCATCGTACCGCAAGACCTGCCAGTCGGCGCCGCCGGGCACAACCTTGCCCCGGATCTGCGGCCCCGAAAAATCTCCACCGGTGATCGGAATGATGCGCCGCCCACCCTTGCCCACATCGCCGAGATCGAGCGGCGGCTCAACGGTCACGTGGGCTGCGAAAATAAAGTCGAGCTTCGGAGAAGCTTCCAGGTCCTCCATGGCACCTCCGACGCGATTGCGCATTGCGGCAGACATTTCCGATAATGGGCGGCGCGCGACATCGTCAAGACAAATGCTCGCCGGAGTTCACCTATGTCAGCAAATACCGCCACCATCCCTTTATTTCCAACGACCATCGCCGGCAGTCTGCCGAAACCGGCTTGGCTTGCCGCGCCGAACCGGCTGTGGGCGCCGTGGCGTCTCGAAGGCGACGAGCTTGCGGAAGCCAAGGACGACGCCACGCTGCTCGCGCTCAAGCTGCAGGAGGACGCGGGCGTCGACATCGTCGGCGACGGCGAGCAGGCGCGCCAGCATTTCGTGCACGGCTTTCTCGAAGCGGTCGAGGGCATCGATTTCGACCGGCGCGTCGAGATGGGCATTCGCAACAATCGTTACAAGGCGAGGTGTCCGACCGTCGTCGGTCCGTTGCGGCTGAAGTCCCGCGTTCACGCGCGCGAGGCGCGGCTCGCCCGCGCGCACACTACACACAAACTCAAATTCACCCTGCCCGGCCCGATGACCATCGTCGACACCATCGCCGACGCTCATTACGGCGACCGCGTGAAGATGGCGATGGCGTTTGCGGCGCTGCTCAACGAAGAGGCACGCGGGCTTGCTGCCGATGGCGTCAACGTCATCCAGTTCGACGAGCCGGCCTTCAACGTCTACATGGACGAGGCCGCCGGCTGGGGCATCGACGCGCTCCACCGCGCCATCGACGGCGTCGCCGCAACCAGCGCCGTGCATATCTGCTACGGCTACGGCATTCCCGCCAACATCGAATGGAAAGCGACGCTCGGCACCGAGTGGCGGCAGTACGAGAAATTCTTCCCGGCTTTGGCGAAAAGCCGCATCGACCAGGTCTCGCTCGAATGCATCAACTCGCACGTGCCGATGAGCGTGCTCAAGCTACTCGACGGCAAGGATGTGCTCATCGGCGTGATCGATGTCGCCACCGACACGATCGAGACGCCCGACGAAGTCGCCGCCGTGATCGCGAAGGCGCTTGACTACGTTCCTAGGGAAAACATCGTTGCTTGCACCAATTGCGGCATGGCACCGATGCGCCGCGAGATCGCTACGAAAAAACTCGAAGCGCTCGCCCAAGGCGCGGCGCTGGCGCGGCAAAAATTCGGCTGAGCTACCGCCAACGTCGGTGACCCCGTCGATCCAGGTCAATGTTTCTCCTTCGCCTGCCCCTGACATAAAACTTAGTCGAGCTTCAGTACCCGACGCAGTTAAACTGTGGCATCAGGCGGAAAGGGAAGTGTTATGACAGAAAATGTCGGGCGGATTGACCGCGTGCTCCGTGTAATCATCGGGCTCGCTCTTATTGCCTTTGCGATGGGATGGGGGCTTGCGGCCACCGGTTTTAACTGGATCGGATGGATCGGCGTCGTTCCGCTTTTCACGGGACTGTTTGGCTACTGCTCGGCCTATGGTGTGAAGGGTGTTTCGACCTGCATACGCCACGCGCACCAAGAGGAATTCGATCGCGGCGGAAATCCCGAGAGGTTGCGGACGCGATTCTGCAAGCGGTGAGAACTGTTTCGCGTGTGCGGCGAATAATTCTCACGCATGCGGCGCCCATGCAGTATCAACCGCTGCGCGACATAATATCGCTAGTCGATTGCGTAAAGCTTCGGCGGTCCGTCGCCAAGAGCATAGATTTTGAAGGGCGCGCTCTTACTTCCGCCCATGCCCGGTGATCCTTCCGGCATGCCAGGCAAAGTAATTCCCGTGACGGCCGGCTTTTCTGCCAGTAGCCGCTTGATAACATCGATAGGAACGTGGCCCTCGACGAAGTAGCGATCCACCGTCGCCAAATGACAGCTTTGGAACGCGTCTGGCACGCCGTATTGCCGATTCATGAGCGGCAAATCGCGGGTTTCGTTGACTGTCACCGCGAAGCCATTTCGGCGCAGGTAATCCGCATAAGCACCGCAGCAGCCGCAGAGCGCGTCCTTATAAAGCGTGAGCTTTATCGGATCCTCGGCGGCCAAGGCTGGCGTAATCGCGGCCGCGATCAGGCCCAGTCCTAATTTCAGCGCGGTTCGGCGTTGCATGATGAATCTCTTAAAGTCACCTGTGATCTTCGTTGGAACCAATGCGGCCGTGAGGCCGGCCGCCTGTGCGCTTTCCGATTCAACTATCACCGGCATAGCCGCGCATTTCCGCGCACGGAACTACGCCTCGATCACATCATGCCCAATCACATCGTGCCCATGTGGCCGATCAATAACCCGTCGGCGATCTTCTTCTGTTCGTCGGTAAGCACGGCGTAGAGTGGCGTGAGAGCCGATTTCGTTTCCTTCACTGCATCAAGCGCAGCGGTCATCATCCGTTCCATCCGATCAAGTCGATCAGGTGCGCTCATGGATGCGCCGCCTTGGCCCATCATTCCACCCTGCATCATTGAGTTCCGCATTTCCGTCATCCGCCGGCCATTGGCGCGCAGCACGTCGGCGAAGGCACTCCAGGCGCTCATCTGCGCGTCGGTTATTTTTAACTCGGCCTTGAGGAAGGCGATTCGACCCTCGACGTGATCTCCCATTCCCATCATGGACATCATGCCGTGGCCCATCATCCGCATCATGCCGCCCTGGCCCATCATGCCCATCATGCCGGACTGACCACCCTGGCTCGTCTCGCCCGGCGACGATGCAGTTTGGGCAAAGCCGGCGGGAGCGAGTGCAAACGCCAAGGCTAGCGCCAAGCCGATGGCCGGCAGGTAAATGTAGGGGCGCACGTTCATAGCCATCCTCCACAGTGATGAGTGAAAATGCTTTTCATGGTCGTCTCTCCGTGCGACCGGCACATTGATCCACGTCAATCAAACGGCAGACCCAAAGAGATATAAAAATTCTCGTGCGAGCGCAGGCGGAGAGCCGAAGCCGCCTGGAAAACGTCAACGTTCGGCACGGCTGAGCACATCCATCAGTTCCGCGACCTTGCGGCGCTGCTCGCCCTTGTTGCCGGACGTAATCGCGTGCTCGACGCAGTGCGCGACGTGGTCGGCGAGGATTTCCTCCTCCGCCTTGCGCAAGGCGGCGCGTACGGCCGAGAGCTGAGTGACGATGTCGATGCAATAGCGGTCGTCCTCGACCATGCGCGATAAGCCGCGCACCTGGCCCTCGATACGCTTCAGCCGCTTGAGCACTAACGTCTTGGCATTCGATCGCATGACGGTTATATACCCCTACCGGGTACCCGTTTCAAGCAGGTTTGGTCATGGAACATTCGGCTTGCTGCTCACATGATGCCGGCGGTACCGCGATCGATCCGGTCTGCGGAATGACGGTCCAGCCCGCGACCTCGAAATATCGCGCGGAACATGACGGCGTCGCGTACCATTTCTGTAGCGCGAAATGTCAGTCCAGATTCATCGCCGATCCGCAGAAATACCTTAGCAAGGAGACCGCCAAACCGGCGCCGGCGCCAGTAGCGCCGCAGGGCACCATCTACACCTGCCCGATGCATCCGCAGATCCGGCAGGTGGGACCGGGCTCCTGCCCGATCTGCGGCATGGCGCTGGAGCCGGTCGGCGTCGGCGAGGAAAGCGGCCCAAGTCCCGAACTTGTCGACATGACTCGCCGCTTCTGGATCGGCACCGTGCTGGCCGTCCCGACGGTGCTGCTGGAAATGGGCGCGCACTTTCCGGGCCTCAACCTTCACCACTATATCTCGCCGCAAGTCTCGGTATGGCTGCAGTTTTTGCTCGCAACACCAGTCGTTCTGTGGGCCGGCTGGCCGTTCTTCGTGCGTGGCTGGGCGTCGGTTCGCTATCGCTCGCTCAACATGTTCAGCCTGATCGCGCTGGGTGTCGGCGCCGCCTATGCCTACAGCCTTGCTGCGACCTTCGCTCCGGAACTCTTTCCGCAGGGCTTGCGCCAGGAAGGGGGCATTATTCCCGTCTACTATGAGGCGGCTGCCGTCATTACGGTGCTCGTCCTGCTTGGCCAAGTTCTGGAACTGCGGGCGCGCGAGCAGACCGGGAGCGCCATCCGCGCCCTGTTAAACCTCGCGCCGAAAACGGCGCGGCGGATCCGCGATGACGGCAACGATGAAGAGGTACCGCTGGAGCAAGTCCAGATCGGCGATCGCCTCAGAGTCCGTCCTGGCGACAGCGTGCCGGTTGACGGCGCCGTCGAGGAAGGCCGGAGCGCCATCGACGAATCGATGGTGACCGGCGAATCGATGCCGGTCGAGAAAGAGCCGGGCGCCAAGCTCATTGGCGGTACGATCAACGGCACCGGGAGCCTCATCATGCGCGCCGAGAAAATCGGCGCGGATACGATGCTCGCGCGCATCGTCCACATGGTGGCGGAAGCGCAGCGCAGCCGCGCGCCGATCCAACGGCTCGCCGATATCGTGTCCGCCTGGTTCGTTCCCGCCGTGATTCTCGTCGCGGTCGTGGCTTTCATTGTCTGGATGATCTGGGGACCGCCGCCTGCGTTCGCCTACGCATTGGTTGCAGCCGTGTCGGTCGTCATCATCGCCTGCCCTTGCGCGCTCGGTCTGGCGACACCGATGTCGATCATGGTCGGCGTCGGCAAAGGCGCGACCGCTGGCGTCCTGATCAAGAACGCCGAGGCGCTGGAGCGCTTCGAGAAGATCGACACGCTCGTCGCCGACAAAACCGGGACTTTGACCGAAGGGAAGCCGCGCGTGGTCGCGGTGGTTCCTGGCGAGGGCTTCGACGAAGCCACGGTGTTGTCGCTCGGAGCCAGTCTCGAACGGTCGAGCGAGCACCCGCTTGCCGCGGCGATCGTGGCTTCCGCCAAGCAGCGTAGCGTCGACCTGAAAGATGTGACCGACTTCGGTTCAGTCACCGGCAAGGGCGTTACCGGCACGATCGGCGGCCGAAAAGTGGCCGTCGGCAATGCCCAGCTTTTGAACGACATCGGAGTTGCCGGCGCCGGCCTGGAGGCACGAGCCGACGAGCTTCGGCGCGAAGGCGCGACGGCGATGTTTGTCGCCATTGACGGCCGGCCTGCCGGCATCATCGCGGTCGCCGATCCGATCAAGGCGACGACGCCCGCGGCACTCGCGAGCCTACGAGCCGATGGGGTTCGCATCGTCATGTTGACCGGCGACAATCGCACCACCGCGCAGGCGGTCGCCGCCAAGCTCGGCATTACCGACATTGAAGCTGAAGTGCTTCCGGAGCAGAAAAACGCCATCGTCCGGCGCTTGCGAAGCGAAGGCCGCATCGTCGCGATGGCCGGCGACGGCGTCAACGATGCTCCGGCGCTGGCTGAAGCCGACGTTGGCGTGGCAATGGGTACCGGAACGGATGTCGCGATGCAAAGCGCCGGCGTAACGTTGGTCAAGGGCGATCTTGCCGGCATCGCGCGTGCTCGCGCGCTGAGCCGGGCGACCATGCGCAACATCCGGCAGAATCTGGCGCTGGCCTTCGTTTACAACATACTCGGCATTCCACTCGCGGCGGGCGTTCTCTATCCGGCCTTCGGGCTGTTGCTGAGCCCGATCATTGCGGCGGCAGCGATGAGTTTCAGCTCGGTATCGGTCATCGCCAATTCGCTGCGTCTGCGCTTTGCACGACTATGACCACGCTGTGGCCGGGCTCTCTGATGCGACGCGCTCAACGATGCGAGGACATTGGTCATCCGAGACCTGCGGGTATTGGCGGTCTCGATGACGATATAGACCTCATCGCCGGCCCGTGTTCTCGGCGATGCTCGTTGATCTCGCCCTTTCGGCCTGCTGCGGAAATTTCCGTTTCTCAGGCGATCGCGACGCGGTTCCGACCGCTGCTCTTCGCTGAATAGAGGGCACGGTCAGCGGCCCCGACTACGTCCAATGTCAACTCGTTGACGCCATTTGAGATTGCCGCGCCGAAGCTCGCCGAAATGGTTCTGGTTTCGCCGCCAAGGTCAAAGGGCGAGTCGGCAATCGCTTGGCGCAGGCGCTCGGCCGTCTTGCTCAACGATTCAGGTGTTGTAGGACCGGCTACAACAATAAGGAATTCTTCGCCACCATACCGACCAATCTGATCGCTTTCGCGGACGTGTCCTGCAAGGCGACGCGTAAATTCCTTCAAGGCCCTGTCGCCGGCACCGTGACCGAGGCTATCATTGATCGCCTTAAAGTGATCAAGATCCGCCATAATAACTCCAATTGGTTTGAGCGTCTGGGCTGCCTCTGTCAACGCCCGTTCCGCCGCTCGCATAATAGCGCCACGGTTGAGCGCCCCGGTTAGAGCATCCCGACTTGCTACTTCTTCGAGCCTCCTGCCCTCCTCAATCAGTTGCCGGTTACGCTCGATGATATGCAGGTAGGTACGGCTATTGTCGATCACGGCCGAAACCTGGTTTGCAATTTCGCGGAAAGTGCTCTGGTGCGATTCTTGATACGAGTTTTTGTTCCGACTTGTGAAAAACAAAGCGCCGATCGGCCGATGCTCGACGACCAACGGGCAGGTAAGGCTTGATCGCCCACCTTCCAGCACGATGCGACGCGTCGCGTCCGACTGCGGCTTGGCTTCCAGATAGCTTTCCAGATCGTTCAAGATGCGTGGCTGACCGGTTTGCAGGACCTGGTTAAGGCTGCTTCCCGTCAACGGTTGCGAATATCCTGACGAAATTTGGAGTGGGCCAAGTTCGGAACGCGTCCAATAGGCGGTCAGGTGAGTCCCGTTGCGGGAAAGAAATGCGCAGGTGATGCGCTCGAAGGGGATCAGCCCAGTAAAGCCATCGAATATCCGGTTCAGGACGTCTTCCACCAACACGCCCTGCTCGACCGTTCCCACCAAGTCGAACAGTCGTCGGAGTTCCTGCTCTCGCCGGCTCAGGCTATCGGCAAGGAACTGCAGTTCCTGGCCAAGCCGCGCCAATGGATCGGGAATGTCGGAGGGCAGATCTGGAACTGGCTGCCCGCGTCGCAATTGTGCAACCCAGGCTGCATATGCGTTCACCCGCTCGGCTACCAGGTCGAAATCGACGGCCGCCGTTGCCACGGTAATCTTTTCGCTTAGTGTCGGCATTCAAAAACGATGAAACCGAATAATTAATTTCTTGCTTAATCAATGCGAGCAAAAAGCATTGAATGCCGCTCCTATTCCGCTCACGCTGCTCGGCCGCACAGCGAGGTAATGGAGTAGCTGCTTGCCGCATGTCTCTTAAGGGCCATTCGTGTCGCAAGCGACCGAGGCGGCGTGTCCGTCGCTTCCGGTGGCCGCCAAAACTTACCGGCAATTCGAGACGCGGGTCTGCGCAACTAGGCGAAGGGTGTTCTGAAATTATAATCGCGGAGTTTGAAGCCAGCATTCCGCAAACAGATCGGTGCCGAAACACTATCCCCACGTCCGGCGCACGCGCTCGCGGATATCGACCGGCGCGCGGGCAGGCTTCGTGGATGCCTGCGCCGCGGCGGCGACGCGCGGCCAGGCGCAACATTCGAAACGATCGAGCAGCGCCGCCGGAATAAATCGCGTGCGTGACGCATAGAGATGCCGGTCGCCGTTGCTTCTTTGCCCATGCACGAAGAAGCGCTGCGGCACGATCACGTGCAGGTGGTCCTTGGCGCGCGTCATGGCAACGTAGAAAAGCCTCCGCTCTTCCTCAATCTCGGCGCTCGTTCCGGTCGCGAAGTCGGAAGGAAGGCAGCCATCGACTGCGTTCAGGATGTAGACCGACTTCCATTCCTGCCCCTTCGCCGAGTGAATGGTGGAGAGAATGAGGTAATCCTCATCGAGAAGCGGATCGCTGGCGCGATCGCTCGTCGCGTCCGGCGGATCAAGCGTTAGCTCGGTCAGAAACCGCTCCCGGCTGGGATAGGTCGAAGCGATCTGCACGAGTTGCAGGAGATCGGGCTGGCGCAGCATGGCGTCTTCATGGATGCGCTCTAGATGCGGCTCGTACCAGCGGCGGACGAGGTCAAGTTCCGCCGGCCAGCCCGCCGCCCTGCCGCGAACAAGGCGAACCGCTTCGACGAAGGCCGGCCAATGCTCGGCCGCTGCCGCCGGTGGTTTGATTTCGCCTAGCGCCTCAACGGCGTCGAAACGGTCGGCAACGCGCTCGAGTACGCGCACCGCCGTCGCCGGACCGGCGCCCGGCAGCAGTTGGATAACGCGGAAGCCGGCGACGCGGTCGCGCGGATTCTCCGCCCAGCGCAGGAAGGACAGCATGTCCTTGACGTGCGCGGCCTCGAGGAATTTCAGCCCGCCGAATTTCACGAATGGAATGTTGCGGCGGGTCAGTTCCACTTCCAGCGGCCCGCTGTGGTGCGAGGCGCGGAACAGGACAGATTGCGTTTTGAGCGCAAGCCCTTGCTCGCGGCTCTCCAGAACTTTCTCGACGATGTAGAGCGCCTGATCCGCCTCGTCGCGCACGCCGACGATCTGCGGGCGCTCGGCGGACTTTCGCTCCGACCACAAATTCTTGGTGAAGCGCTCGTCCGCCAGTTCGATGACGGCGTTGGCCGCGGCCAGGATCGGCTGCGTCGAGCGGTAATTTTGCTCCAGCGTGACGATGGCCGCCCGCGGGCTGAAATGACCGGGAAAGTCGAGGATGTTGCGCACCGTCGCGGCGCGAAACGAATAGATCGATTGCGCGTCATCGCCGACGACGGTGAGACCCTTGCCATTGGGTCGCAGCGCCAGCAGCACGGAGGCCTGGAGCTTGTTGGTGTCCTGATATTCGTCGACCAGCACGTGATCGAAGCGCTCGGCAACTTCGCCTGCGATCGAGGGTTCGTGCATCATGTGCGCCCAATAAAGCAGGAGATCGTCGTAATCGAGCACGTGTTGCCGCTGCTTGATGTCGACATACTGCGCGAACAGCGCCCGAAGCTCGTCCTGCCACATCGTGCACCACGGAAAGGACGAGCCCAAAACCTCATCCAGCGGCAGCTCGCCGTTCACCGCGCGCGAATAGATCGCGAGGCAGGTGTTTTTCGCCGGAAAGCGCTTCTCGGTTTTGGAAAAGCCGAGATCATGACGGACGAGGTTCATCAGATCGGCCGAATCCTCGCGATCGTGGATGGTGAAGGCGGGCGCGAGACCGATCGTTTCGGCATATTCGCGCAGGAGCCGCGCGCCGATCGCGTGGAATGTGCCGGCCCAGGAAATTGCGTTGGCTAGTGCGCTACCCCTGCCCCGCATGAATTCGACGACGAGCAGATCGACCCGCCGCGTCATCTCCGCCGCCGCGCGCCGCGAGAAGGTCAGAAGCATGATGCGCCGCGGATCGGCGCCTTGCTCGATTAGGTAAGCAACGCGATGCGCCAGCGTCGAGGTCTTGCCCGACCCGGCCCCGGCGATGATGAGCAGCGGCCCGGCCTCGGCAAGCGGCAGACCGCCATACTCGACGGCGCGGCGTTGTTGCGGATTGAGCTTTTGCAGGCGCGCCGCGGACATTGGGCCCGAATCACCGAGGACCGAACCCGGACTGAATCACGATTCCCGTTCTGTCCGCAACGCCCCGCTAGTGCGCCAAGTGTTGGCGGCAAATGCAGCTATCGGAGAAGCTGCAGCCGCCCTGACTGGCGACCAGATTCAGTTCTCCGGCAACGGAATGAACTCCGTCTCGCCCGGCACGGGCGCGAAGCGGCCGGTTTTCCATTCCTCCTTCGCCTCTTCGATGCGCTCCTTGCGCGAGGAGACGAAATTCCACCACAGATAACGCGGGCCTTCCAGCGCCGCACCGCCGAGAAGCATCAGCCGCGACGGCCGCGTCGCCGTCACGGTGATGCGGTCGCCAGGACGAAACACCAGGAGCTGCGGCGCCGCGAATTTGTCGCCGGCAATATCGACTTCGCCCTCGGCAACGTAGATGGCGCGCTCCTCATGGTCGGCGTCGAGCGGAGTACTCGCGCCCGCGTCGAGCAGCACTTCGGCGTAAAACCATTCCGACACCATGCCGACCGGGGACTTTTGGCCGAAGGCTGCGCCGGCGATCACGCGTGCGCGCACGCCGTTATCCTCAATGGTTGGGAGACTCGCGGCGTCGAAATGCTCGAACAACGGCGCCATTTCCTCGTGCTCTTGCGGCAGAGCGATCCAGCTCTGGATGCCGAACATGCCACCGCCACCGGTGCGCATGCTCGCGGGCGTGCGTTCGGAATGGGAGATGCCGCGGCCCGCGGTCATGAGGTTCATCGCGCCGGGCGTAATCTCCAATTCGTTGCCTTCGCTGTCGCGATGCGTGACCCGGCCGTCGAACAGGTAGGTGACGGTCGCAAGCCCGATATGCGGATGCGGGCGCACGTCCATGCCCTGCCCGGCCATGAGCTGCACCGGCCCCATCTGGTCGAAGAAGATGAAGGGCCCGACCATCTGGCGCTTGCTGTGGGGAAGCGCGCGCCGGACGGAAAAGCCGCCGCCGAGATCGCGCACGCGGGGAATGACGATCAGTTCAAGCGCGTCGCACGAATGCTTGTCGCCGAGCACCGGGTCTTTATCGGGTAACCAGCTCATCGCCCTTCTCCCCAAAATCCGCGGCGTCCGGCCCGGTACGGCGCGTCAGGTAAACTGCCCAGCCGATCGGGCTGCTTCGTTCGCCCTATCAGGCTATGTATGATAGGTCCAATCAAGCCGCCATGGTCCGCCTTAGCCAAGTCTTTAGCTACAACTCGAGCTACAACTCGGCCTCTCATGATTGCAGCACCCTCACTGACGAGCGTGGCGCTCCTTCTCGGCTTGAGCCTGTTTCTCGGCTTGGCATTCGAGGACTTTTTCGCGCGCACCGACACCAAACGTCCGGGCGGCATCCGCACCTTTCCGATGCTCGCGTTCGGGGGCGGCGTGCTTTACCTGTTCGACCCGACACATTTCATTCCCTTCACCGGCGGCCTCATCGTGCTCGGGGCCTGGCTCGCGATCTTCTATCGCCAGCATGTGCAAGAGCAGGACGAGGAAGGCGAGCCGAATGTCGGGTTGGTCGTGCCGGTGCTCAATGTCCACGCCTATCTTCTTGGCGCCATCGCTCTTTCCTTGCCGCCGTGGGTAGCGGTGGCGTTTACCGTCGCCGCCGTCCTGCTCCTCACCGGGCGCGAAACGCTTCACGCGCTGGCGCGGCGCGTCGAGTTGAAGGAGATCATCACCGCCGGCGAGTTTTTGATCCTGACGGGGATCATCCTGCCGCTCCTGCCGAACACACCGGTGACGACGCTTACGACCATCACGCCGCGCCAGGCCTGGCTCGCGCTGGTCGTCGTCTGCAGTCTGTCCTACGTGAGCTACTTGGCCCAACACTACTGGACCGCGGCAGCGCGCGGATTATGGATGGCGGCATTGGGCGGCCTTTATTCGTCGACGGCGACGACCGTCGTGTTGGCGCGGCAGGCGAAGTCCGATGGAGCGATGCGAGGGCATGCGCAAGCCGGCATCACGCTCGCCACCGCCATCATGTATCTGCGTATCCTGGCCGTCGTGGCGTTCTTCAATTTGACACTGGCGCGAGAACTGGCGTTGCCGCTGTGCGGCCTTTCGCTAGTCGGCTTGGCGGTTGCCGCGCTGCAATACCGTTTTTCAGCGCGGGCACCGGAAGCGAAGCCGCAGATTTCGTCCCTTCAACCGTCCGGCGGAAATCCCCTGGAGCTTGGTCCCGCGGCTCTCTTTGCAATTCTCTTCGTCGCAGTGTCGTTCGTGTCGAACTGGGCTAAAACGCAGTTCGGAACCTCCGGTATCTATTCTCTCGCCGCCATCGTCGGCGTGACTGATATCGATCCTTTCGTGCTCAATTTGGCGCAAGGCGGCACGTCAGGAATGGCGAACAGCGCGCTGGCGGCGTCAATCCTGATCGCCGCTTCGTCGAATAATGTGCTCAAGGCCGCATATGCCGCCTTCTTCGCCGGCGGTCGCGCAACCGCCACCAGCGCGGCCGTGCTGGTGCTGCTCGCCATCGCCGGGGTCATGATCGCCCTGGTGATGGGCGGTTTGTAGAAGCACGTTACTTTGCCCGTTTACTTGGCCGCGGCGTGGGCGTGGCGGAATTCCTCAATCACCTTTTTGTTGAACGCCGGCAGATCGCCCGGCTCCGCGACGGCTACGCACCCGGCGCACTCCGCGGAACGCCAAGACGTAGAATCCGCTAGCGCCGATGCCGCGCCTCCGATAGTAGCAAACGTAAGGCTTAGTCAGCTTGCCAACCGCATCGCCATGAAACCGCTGTTGTCCGCACGCAACGAGGTTTTCGGCGGCTTGGTGTCGGCCGCCGTCGCCATTCCGCTGGCGATGGGCTATGGCATGTTCGCCTTCGCTTCCCTCGGCGACAATTATTTCGCGTCCGGCGCGCTGGCGGGAATAGCGACCGCTTGCGTCGTCGCCATCGTTTGCGTGCTGCTCGGCGATAAGTCGACCACCATCTATGCCCCGCGCGTCACCAGCACTTTTTTCCTCGGCGTCTTGATCTACGGCCTCGTTCATTCCGACACGCCGGTGATCGACGCCGGCGGGACACCGCTGATCCTGGCGATCGCGTTTAGCGTCGTGCTGCTTGGCGGCGCGTTCGAAGCGTTGTTCGGACTCGTCAAGCTCGGGACCCTGATCAAGTTCGCGCCGCAGCCGGTGATGGCGGGGTTCCAGAATGCCGCGGCGGCGCTTTTGTTTCTCGTGCAATTGGGCAATGTGTGCGGTTTCGACCGCAGCGTTTCGTTCACGCAGGTGCCGCAGTATCTGGCGTCGATGAAGCCGCTCAGCCTCGCGATTGCGGCAATCACCTTTGCCGCGATGTGGAACGCGCGAAGGCTGACGCCGAAAGTTCCACCAATTCTCGTCGGCGTCGGCGCCGGCTGCATCCTCTATTATCTCGGCAAGCTTGCCGGTCTCGGCGCCTACCTCGGCCCGGTCGTCGCCAGCGGGCCCCGCGCGAACATAGGCTTGACGGCTTTTCCCTATTTTGCCGGTCTGGCGCGGGGCGGCGATCTTGTCGCGCTGGTGCCGACGATCCTCGGCGGCGCGATTGCGCTCGCGATAATCGCCTCGATCGACGCGCTCCTCTGCGCAAAGCTCGTGACCGCGGCCGGCGAGCCTCGCCCCGACGGCGATCGGCTGCTCGTTCGCCTCGGTCTCGGCAACCTTGCCGCGGCGTGCGTCGGCGGTATCACCAGCGGCATCAACATCGGCCCGAGCGTCGCCAACCGCGCCTTCGGGGCACGCGCGCCGCTGTCGGTTCTGGTCAACGCCGCGACGCTTTTGATCGCCGGCGCCGTCCTCTTCCGCTGGCTCGGCGAAATCCCGCGCACGGTGCTTTCGGCGGTGATCATGGTGGTCGCCGTGCAGCACCTTGATCTCTGGAGCCTGCGGCTCGTCGGCGGATTGCGGCGCGGGCCCGCCGCTTACCGCTTCAACGCGGCGCTCGACCTTGCCGTCGTTGTCGTGGTCGCGGTGGTTTCGATCGCGCTCAACATCGTGCTGGCGGTATTTATCGGCGTAGCCATCGCGATCGCGCTGTTCGTGTTCCGCATGAGCCGGTCGGTCATCCGGCGCAGCTATCGCTGCGACGCGGTTCATTCGCGCACCTCGCGTACCGCGCCGGAAAGAGAATTTCTCGAACGCGCCGGCGAAGCGATCCTGGTGATGGAGTTGCAGGGAGCGCTGTTCTTCGGTACCGGGGAAAAGATGCTAAGCGAAATCGAGAGCGCCCTACAGCGCGAAACATCGTGCGTGATCCTCGACCTGCGCCGCCTCACGGAAATCAACTCGACCGGCGCCAACATTTTGCTCGAACTCAAATCGAGCCTCGCCAAGCAAAAAAAGGAATTGTTGCTGGCCGCCGCGGAGAAAACAATGGCGACGGAGCGGCTGGAGAATTTCGGCGTTCTTTCGTCAATCGGGCATGCAAATATCCTGCCGGACGTCGATCGCGCCATCGAATGGGCGGAGAACGAGCTATTGCGCACGGAGCCGCGGCTTTGCCGTGAAGAGATCGCGCTGAAGGAGGTCGGCCTGTTCGCGGATTTCAGCCCGCCTGACCTGGCGATCATCGAGCGGCACCTGCGACGCGCGTCCTATCGGCCGGGCGTCGTAATCTTCCGCGAAGGCGATCCCGGCAACGAGCTTCTCGTGGTCACCAAAGGTACCGCCAGCGCCTATCTGCAACTGGCCAACGGCAACATCCGCCTGGCAACGTTTGCTCCCGGCACGATGTTTGGCGAGCTTGCGCTGCTCGACGCGGGCGTACGCTCGGCGACGGTCTTCGCCGATGAAGAGCTGGCGTGCTTCGCACTCGCCAGGTCGGACTTCGCCGCGATGGCGGCGAAGTTCCCGAGCCTCGCCATTCGGCTCCTGGCTGCCGTCGGCCGTGAGCTGAGCGGGCGGCTGCGGACCGCCAACCGAACCATTCACCAACTCGAAACGTGAAGCTGGCTGGCGCTCAGCGGATGGTCTGATCGCTTTGATAGGGCGTTGGCGCAGTGGCCGACGTGGGTGGCGTAGAATAGGCAGCCGGAGTAGGCAACGCAGGCGATGCCTGCGGCGGCAGCTCGCAATTCTTCTCAGCGGCCGTGCGCCGCAAAAGCTTCTCCTCTGTCAGCGTGTTCTCGTAATCGGACCGATAGGACAGGTTGCCGATAATGACGCCGCCGCCACCGCCTTCGCTCGCCCTTTCCATGAGATTGGACAGTTCATTTTCCCGCGTCAGCAAACCCTGCAATCGTGTCGCCATGTCCTTGCAGTGATAGACGGAATATCGGCCGGGATCGACCGTGAGGGCCCCTACTCCGTCGCTCATCGTACATCCAGCGAGAATGCCAGCGACGAAGACGCAGAGCAGTCCGATCGCGCCCGCTCGGCGGCAATGGACGGACTTGTGAACGCCGTTACTAGAGTTCATAGAAGCCGACAACAAAGGATGAGCTCAGCGCCGCCCCGCCGGCGACAGATTTTCCGCGCTTTTGTTTGCAGCTTCCCTGCGCCGCAAATAAGGCAGGCGCCGGCGCGCCGCCTGGCGACAAGAGATGCGGTTCAAGTTTTCCCGCGGCTGGCGCGCCGCCGCACAATACCGCGATTTTCGGTAGCGCCCAATCAGCGGTTCGCGAACTGGACGCCAACGGTCACTCCGGCACGCCAAATCACCCGACAGCGACGCCGCGCGCCGCCATTCGCGGAGAGCAGCAACAGAAAGCGATCCGGCAGCTCGGTGTCGGCGTCGAGCACCAGACGCGCCCCGCTATGCGAAACGTCTGACATCGTGCATGGCCGCGGCGGCTGCGTTTCGTCCGTGATGATCTTTGCTGCATAATGAAATTGGCGGCGCGGCTTCTTTCGCAATTCGGCGCGGTTGCGATAATTCCCAGACATCGCACGCAAATGCCTTTTTGGTGGGCGGTTAGCCTAGGAATTCCCCGTTAAAGGCGCGTTAAATATGTTCGCACAGCGCAGTGTCCAGCGGACGGGTGGGTGGGCCGGCGATCGCTTTAACCGCTTCGGCCTTCGCCGGTGGCGTGCGCCGCAAAAGCGCGGTCGCCTCAGCGGCCGGCATCGGCTTGCCGAACACGTAGCCTTGAGCGACCTCACAGCCGGCGGAAATCAGAAAGCCCGCTGTTCGGCGGTTTCCACACCTTCCGCCACGACCTCAACGCCCAATGCGCGCGCCAGCCCGATGACCGCCCGCACGATGGTCGCGTCGTCGGAATTGGTCGTCACACCGCCGACGAACCGGCGGTCTATTTTCAAGCGCGCGACGCGAAACGAGCGCAAATAATTGAGCGAGGATACCCGGTACCGAAGTCGTCGCTGGCGATGCGCACGCCGATGCGGCACAGCCGTTCGAACTCACCACTATGCCTCTGCGTCGCGTCCATCAGGACGGATTCGGTGAGTTCCAACTCCAACTGATCTGCAGCAATGCCGTATTTGGCAGACAATCGGTGACGACGCGATCCAGATTGCTGACCAGCTGAACTGCCCGGCAGAGATGTTGGCGGCCACGACCTGCGGCCTAATGCGCTGTTCTTGCCACTCAGGGGGAAGGCCCCTAATCAAATTTCTTCAAATGCTAAGGCGCGCAGACCTCGATATGCCGTTGCCCTGGTCGTTAAAATTGCGACCGAGTCCGTCATGGTTGCCCGAATATACAATCATCTTTCAAAACCGACGTTTACAGGGTTTGGCGGCCCTATAGCTGTACCCGTAAACCTATTCTTTACGATGTTTTGCAACCTTTGGATTGGGCATGCGCTTCGCCGTACGGGCGATCGCTCGCAGCGCTATCGGCTGCGGGCTACAGGAGCAACGGTTAGCAAGCGGACAAGATGGCTGGCCTGCCCGACGCGAACGCGCTGCCGAGGCCGTCGATTTGGCGTCGTGCGCCATTCGGCGTTGGTGGCAAGCTTCAATCCGCTTTCAGCGTAGTCGCCGGCCTGACTGTCGTTTCAACTGCAGTTTCCCTGCTGTCTTTTTCGACAGTCGAAACCCGGTTGGAGGATTTTGCTGCGCGGCAAATGCCGATCGTCGCCAATGTGATCCAGCTCTCCGCCATGTCAGGCGAAATTTCGGCGGCGGCGGCCCGGCTGATCAATGCACGAACGGCGGATGATCAAAAGAAAATCGCCGCGCTGATCGCACGCAAACGCGACGATCTCGGCGAATCCTTGCAACGCTTGGAGACGCTCGACCGTGCTAATCCGGCGGTCGGCAAGCTGTTGAACCTGTCGCAGCGGCTGAATGCAAACCTTTCCGCGCTTGAAGATATCATCGCCGAACGCACAGATTTGCGTACTCAGATTGTCATGCTGGTTGAGACGCTCCACCGGATGGACGCGCGGCTCGTCCAACGATTGTCGCAGTTTCCGGACTCCGGCCCGGCGCTTGAAGTCTCCGCCAGGGCGCATCTGCTGGTCAGCTTAATCAGCGAAGCCTCAACGCTGCGGGAGCCGGCCGAGTTCAAGCGCATTCAGGATCTTCTTAGAGCTGCATCCGAGGGATTGCGCCAATCGGCAGTCAAGCTGTCCGATGACGACGTCAACAAAATCGCGGAACAGCTTTTGCCGCTGGCTACCGGCGCTAACAGCATTTTTGCGCGGCATGCGCGCGAAACTTTCGTAGCGACCCGGGCCGACGGCACGATCGACGAGAACGTCGCTATTCAACGCGACCTTGATGCGACAGTTGCGAATCTGGTGAGAGACGCGCAGGACGGCGTCAAACGCAGTACAGCGAGACTCACCGGCACCCTCGACCACAGCCGGGTTCTGCTCCTGATCGTGGCCTTTGTCAGTATCATCGCCGCCGTCGGCGTCGGCACACTTTACGTTCAGCGCCGGCTCGTTCAACGGCTGATCTCGATCAGCAACGCCATGCGGCGCCTCGCGTCCGGCGACGTCGATACCATGCTGCCCTCGATATCGACGGGCGATGAAATGGGCGAGATGTCGCGCGCGCTGCAGGTCTTGCGCGCCGGCGAAATAGAGCGGCGCAAGCTCGTGCAGCGCGAACGAACCGAGCAGATAGCGCAGCGCGAGCGCGCGATGTCCATCGACGAGATCATCGACAATTTTCGCGCCACGGCGACCTCCGTCGTCACCACGCTTGCAGATCATGCTGCCGCGATGGAAACGACGGCGCGCGGCTTATCGACGATTGCCAGCGAGACTGACACCCAGGCGCGCGCGGTCTCGCTTTCTTCCGAGGCAACATCAAGCAATGTTCGGACCGTGGCGGATGCGACGGAAGAGCTCGGCGTATCGATCCATGAAATCAACGATCAAGCCGCTCAGACGAGAGGGGTCGTCAATCGCGCCGCCGACATCGCCCGCTCGGCGCATGAGCTGGGCGACAAGCTGTCCGCGGGCGCAAGCCGTATCGGAGCCGTCGTCACGCTGATCCGCGACGTCGCCGAACAGACGAACTTGCTTGCGCTAAATGCCACGATTGAAGCGGCGCGCGCCGGACACGCCGGACGCGGCTTCGCGGTGGTCGCCAACGAGATCAAGCAACTCGCCAGCCAAACCGCGAAGGCGACGGAAGATATAACCGCGCAAATCGCGGCGATTCAGACTTCTACAATTGAAGCGGTCGACGTCATACAATCGATCAATGCAGTAACGGACGATATCGGCCGGTTCACCACGGCGGTCGCCTCCTCCGTCGAGCAGCAGAACGAAGCGGCGCAAACGATCACGCGCAACGTGCAAGAAGCGGCCGCGGGCGTGAAAGAACTCGCCAGCAACATGACCCATGTCACCGACGCGATCGGCGAGACCAACCGCTTTGCCTCGGAGGTACTCGCGGTCGCCCATACGCTGTCGGCGCAAACGGGCACCCTCGACAAGGCCGTGGAGGGTTTCCTGAAAAGGGTTGCGGCGGCCTGAGCGCCGCGCGCAAGCAATCGAAGGGGTCAAACGTGTCGGCACCTTACACTTTCTTGAATGCATTGCGCCTGCGCGGCAGTGTCCGCTCTCGGCGTGGCGCGTCCCCTATCGGCGCGATAGGCGCCGGCGTCTGCGCGGCGGTAGCGCTGGCGATCGTCGCGAACATTCCGGCCTTCGGTTTGGCGGCGGAAGACGACGCACAAATCGCAAAGAGCCTGGCCACGATGCTGCGCGCCGGCCGTACCGTAATTTCCAAAAATCAGGATCGCATCAACGATCCGAACACCGCTAATAAGGGACTCGATGGAGAAATGGTGCTCGCGGAAGCCAGCGCCATTTATCAGAAGGCGACGGAGATCAATCCGGCTTCAATCGATCCGGGCTCACTCCACGGCCGGCTTATTCGCATGCAGATGGATTCCATCGTCGAGGTCATGGACGTTCACCAGGAGACGCTCAACCGGCAAGGCGTCGGCTTCAAGGGTTTTATTCCCGCTGTGTTTGGACGCCTGGTGAATGAGGCCTTTGGCCGCCGCGCTATCGGCATAGCGGAGATAAAAGTCACCGCGCCGCCACAGTTGATTCGAAATCCCAAGGTTCAGCCGGACGAATGGGAGCTCGACGTCGTCCAGACCCGGCTTTTGTCTGCCTCATGGCCGAGGGATCAATCCTACACCGCAATGGCCACGAAGAGCGGCGTGCAGGCGCAACGCACCCTCATTCCGGAATATTACGGCGCCAGTTGCCTCGCATGTCATGGGTCCCCGCAGGGAGAGATCGACATCACCGGCTTCCCGAAAGAGGGCGCCCACGAAGGCGACCTCGGCGGGATTATCAGCATCACGCTGTACCGATGACGCATCGCGCACGCTTATAATCATCGTACTTTGTCGCCCCGCACCTGCTTTATGTCTAAGAATTCCGCATAGGCACCCCGCTTATTATTGCGTGAAAACCTGCTCGCAATTAGGGTCGTTCGCCGACAACGGGCGCCCGAGCCAAAAATCTTATCAATCGGCCCAGCACTCACAGCCATCCGACGCGCGACCATCGGGCACCGGTGACGAGTATACAAAGGAGACGCACATGGAGTTCGAGCGCGCGAGTCTGGAGCGCGATGGAGCTGTCGCCATCCTGCGGATGAATCATCCCGACGTATTGAACGCATTGTCGGCGGAAATGCTCAAGGGGATGACGGATGCGCTCGACGCGCTTGGCGCGTCGGAGACGCAAACCCGATGCCTCGTACTCACCGGCAGCGGCCGTGCTTTCTCCACCGGCGCCAACCTGCAAGGGCGCGGCGGAAATGGATCGATGCCGCGCGGCGCCGGCCACACGCTCGAGACCGTGTTTCATCCGTTCATTCGAAAGTTGCGCGATCTGCCCTATCCGATCGTGACTGCCGTCAACGGCCCTGCCGCAGGCGCCGGCATGAGCGTCGCGCTTATGGGCGACCTGGTCCTCTGCGCGCGCTCCGCTTACTTCCTCCAGGCATTCCGCCGCATCGGACTGGTGCCCGATTGCGGCTCGACCTGGCTACTACCGCGGCTGATCGGGCGGGCGCGCGCGATCGAACTGTCCCTCCTCTGCGAGCGGCTGCCTGCCGAAACCGCGCTTGCCTGGGGTCTCGTCAATCGCGTCTTCGATGACGACGCGCTCATGCGCGAAGCGGTGCGGTTGGCGCACGATCTCGCCAACGGCCCCACCGTGGCGCTCGGGCTCATCCGCCGCCTATATTGGGAAAGCCCGGAGAATTCTTACGAGCAACAGCTCGATCTCGAATGCCGAATGCAGCGCATCGCTGGCGCCTCGGGAGATTTCCGCGAGGGCGTATCAGCTTTTCTGGAGAAGCGGCCGGCCAAATTCGTTGGCGCTTGATCGAACGGCTCATCAACGATTAACCGGAACCGTAGCGCGGCGATTTGCGTTGTGTGACGGTATCGTTACACTTCTACGATCTTTCGGTAACGCGTGCGGGTGGGCGATGCGGCTCGACTGGCTGACCTGGTCAAATCCGGTTGCGATCTGGTGGAGCTTTTTGATCCTGGTCAGCGCCGGCAACGTCACCTTGCTGCTTGGCTTGTACTCTCGCTTCCGCAAAACAAGCGTCGTGCGGCGCGGCGGTGCATTTGTGCTGGAGCCGCTCCTGCTCCTGAGCGCCGCCTATGTATTCGGCTGCGCCTTCCGCTCCGTCCTGCCGCGCGCCGATGTGCAGAGAATCTGCCTGTTCGACACGTGGCTCTCGAGCGTCTTCGTCGGGCGGTCTGTCGCCACGATCGCCGAAGTTTGCTTCGTCATTCAATGGGCCATTGTTTTGCGCGCCCTCGCAAATGTTGCGAACGCGGACACGGCGCGAAATATCTCGAAGACCTTCGTTCCATTGATCGTACTGGCGGAAGGCTGCTCCTGGTATGCCGTGATCACGACGAATTATTTGGGCAATATGCTGGAAAACTCGCTGTGGACGGCGACTTTCCTGCTCATCGCGATCGCGCTGTTGGATCTCGTGAACAGATTCCGCGGCGTCGTGCAGTTGGCAATCGCGGCGGCCGCCGCCGGCATTGCCGGCTATGTGGTGTTCATGTGCACCGCCGATGTGCCGATGTATTTTGTCCGCTGGCAGTCCGAAATCGCGAGTGGAAAGAATTTTTTCGGATTGTTTTCCGGCCTTCATGACGTCGCCACGCGCTGGGTCGTCACCCGCGACATTGAGCGCTGGGACGGCGAAATCGCCTGGATGTCGCTCTATTTCAGCATGGCGGTGTGGGCGAGCCTTTTGCTCGCGAGCTTCGGCCTGGTGAAACACCTGCTACCGCGGTACCGCGCCAGCCGGCCCGCACCAAAGCCCGCACGCGGACCGCTCGCGGTCGCAGTGCGCTCTTCTCGACGCATTCCATGAGGAAGACGCGCCTCGCCGGCGCGGCGGCGATTGGCGTAGTAGGGCGGACGGCGAGACTCGAACGCAATCCGCGTCTGATACAAACGAGTAGGAAGCAGGCAATCGCTCGGTTCGATGGTTGAAACCAATCGCGCAACAACTCATAAATCATTGGTCGAAATCACGAGGTCCATCGTGAAGGAACTCATGGCGTCCCAAGCCCTCTGAGCGGACATTGCGGATTTACGCCTGCCCCGGGTCAACACGGACAACAGTGATGACCCGGAATTTTAATCGAGGATGATTCGCCCATGCCTGCAACACCCCACGTAGAAAAGCATTTCACTGCAACTGAAACCGTACGGGATGTCGTAATCGGAATGGCGGACGGCCTCACCGTACCGTTCGCGTTGGCGGCAGGCCTCGCTGCCGCCGTTTCCTCCACGAAAGTCATCGTGACCGCCGGTCTCGCGGAAATCGTCGCGGGCGCGATTGCAATGGGTCTTGGGGGTTATCTTGCAGCTCGGACGGACGCCGAGCATTATGGGGCAGAGCAAGCGCGGGAGAGCTGGGAAATTGACAATCTTCGGGACAAAGAGATTCAAGAAGTTACAGAAATATTTGAACGCTACGGTTTGACAGGCGATGGGCTTAAAGCCGTGGTCACGGCCGTAACCTCCGACCGTAAGCGTTGGTTGGATTTTATGATGCATTTCGAGCTTGGTTTGGAGGAACCAGATCCAAAGCGCGCGCCAATCAGCGCCGGCACCATCGCCGCGTCCTATGCCATTGGTGGCCTTATTCCACTTGCGCCCTATATTATGATGTCGAACATCTCAGAAGCTTTCGCATATTCGGTCGGATTCACCGCATTGGCTCTCATTCTGTTCGGCGGCATAAAAGGCCAGTTCACCGGTATCAACAAAGCCAAATCGGCTGGGCAGACCCTGCTGGTTGGTGGGCTCGCCGCAGCGGCCGCCTATGTCTTGGCGCATGCGTTTAGTGGATAGGATTGCGCTTGGCGGTCGCTGCCGCATCGGCGAGCGCCTCGTCCCCCGTCTGACTCGGACTGGTCAAGCCAATGACCGCCATGGGGTCATCATTCGCGTCGTTTCGAACGAGTCATACGCGAGTCGGCTCTAGTCCGACGAGCAAACATTAGCCATATCGCTGGTAACCACGCTTCCCGCGACATCGATCTGAACTTGCAGCCCCGCTATGCCGGCTCTCGCTCCAGAGGCGGTCGTGCGGCCACGGAGAGCACTCGCATTCCCCACCCTCATTTTCGACGTCTCGAGTGCGGTCTAATCACTTCCATGTCCGCCCAAAGCCGATATCAGCAGACGCTGGGAACCCGGTTATCTTTTGTCGGCAGGTTCGAACATCCCCGATAGGAAGCACGTTCTCGCGTCTTCAAACACCATTTGTTCAAATTCGGCTATTTTGTGCGGCGTTCGTTTAACTGTTCCCGCAGATTAACGCCTTTGGCAATCGCTTGATCTGTGGCGCTGGGCTCGACGCATTCGTGTTAGCGGGCGCCGCGGGCGCGCGTGATTGCAACTCGAACAAGTGAAACATCGAATCTCACGGGACCGCCGAATCCGCGAGCTCCTGACGAGCGCCGCTCGTGCCAGTGCTTGCTACGCTCTGCTACTCCCGTCAATTGACCCGAGCCGAACAAGCTCCGTATTTTTCGGATGCAGAACGTGGGATTTTCAACGTTATCTTCATCGCTCCGCAACGATTTAAGCACAGACTTTATTATGGGTTGTTCGCCCCGCGGGCCGCCCGCTTGTCCAGTAGCAAATCATGGCCACGTACACGCTGCCCCAAAGGGGCCGGGATGAGACCCTTGTCATCCAGCCATCACCGGGAAGGCAACGGGAGCCCAGCGACGCCGGATGCGGTCGTCCATGTGGTTGATGATGATGAGAGCATACGGGATTTGTTGCAGCTCCTGCTCAAGACAGTTGGTTTGAAAGCCGTAACTTATTCATCGTCTTCCGTGTTCATTGAAAAGTTCGATCCCGCTCGACCGAGCTGCGTCATTCTTGACCTGCGGATGCCGGAATCGAACGGTTTCGAGACGCTGACTTGGATGCGAACGCGTGCAAGATTGGTTCCCGTGATCTTTGTCTCTGGCTACGGCGATCTGGCGACCGTGGTCCGCGCCATGAAACTGGGAGCGGTCGAATTCTTCGAAAAGCCGTTCAACAAGGAACTGCTGATCGAGGCAATTCAGCATTGGGTTCGCAGCGACATCGCGGCCCATCGAATGTGGTGCCAGCACAAGGTCACGTTGGATCGGCTCGCAACGTTGTCGCGCCGGGAGAGACAGGTTCTCGATTGCGTACTCGACGGTATGTCGAACAAGGAGACGGCGCGCCATCTGAGCGTCAGCCCGAAGGCGATTGAAATCTACCGCGGGCACCTCATGCAGAAGATGGAGGCGGGCAACGTCGTCGGGTTGGTTATGAGAATTGCCGGCTGCTTGAAGTGCGGTGGTCAGCCGGCGATTCGGCTCCCGTGCCTTGATCGGATGCGGCTGGACGACTTGTAGTTGGAACTGACGACAGCCGTTTTCAGCTATTGCGGCACGAAATTGCGGTGAACACTGGATCCAGGCAACGCGGCCTTGCTGACGCGTTCCGCCTTGTTGTCACCGAACCTTCGGCAATCACATTCGATCGTTCGCGCAAGGACGAGCGCAGATGACGCTTCTCGTGCTCTTACTTACCTAGCATGGCGCTGCCGTTGTTTAGGGTAAACCCCCCACGGCGCAGGTATTCGACCCACTTATGTCGCGCATGCGCGTGTGCTCTGGTGCCGTCATTGAACGACTGAACACAGATGACTGAACACAACAGAAGGAGAAAGCCATGGCGGTAGAAAAAACCATTGCGTCGACGAGCCTCGCCGAGGTTGTCGACCGCATTCTCGATAAGGGCGTCGTCATCGACGCATGGGCTCGCGTCTCTCTGGTCGGGATCGAGCTGCTTGCGATCGAGGCCCGCATCGTGGTCGCCAGCGTCGATACTTATCTGAAGTACGCTGAGGCCATCGGTCTCACCGCGGCTGCCGAGGCCTAACCTGTTTGGGCTGCGACAATGAAACGAAACGGGGCTGAAACGGCATTCGTGATCCGTCAAGGAACATCGCCGTTTCGGTCCCGAAAGTTTCCCACGTTACGTCGATGTTCGCTCGCACAGGCGACGCGAGCTCTGCAGCGAAAGGGCGCTACAATGTCACAAACCCGAGAAATTAGCCGACTGACCAAAGATCTTGTTCAGGCATCAAAGCTGCGCAAGGCGGCTACCGATGCCATGCGTCTGGCCACGAAGTCGATGTTGACGACATGCGCAACGGTGCGGGGAGAACTCGGGCGCGAATATGCCGCGCACACACACAAGTTTCTTGCTTCCCTAAGCAAGGATGTAGCGGCTTATCGTCGTGCCATGGCCCACCAGATCGCAAAGACGAAGAAGAATGTCGCAGCCGATCGTCAGGCGACGATGAGCCAAATGACACGGTGGACGGGTGCGCGGTCGAAGGCGAGCAACCTGCTGCACCGCGATCTCGAACGCCAAGCGGCCTCCATCATGACCAAAACCGCACAACTGCGTTCGGAATTTGCGAACGCACACCAAAACATGGCCAAGCAGCAGGAAGCAGCGCTCAAGGCAGGGCACCGTAAACTGCACGCCGGCATGGCCAGAGTCATCAATGCGACGCATGCGGACCGCATGAAGGCGCACGGAATCTGGGCGAACTTCAGGCTTAGCGGGGCTGCCTAGCCGAGAGAAGTCTGAGCGGGCTCGAAGTCCGATCGCGCCAGACAGGAATCGAAACCGTCCGCGTTGCACGCCGCGCCTGAAGCACGCGGAAACAGAAATGCGCCCGGGTCGTCTGCTAGATGCGCCGCTAGATGACGCGCTAGACGAGGTGCGACGCCGGATCGAAAGTGGACGCAAGAACGATGTATATGAGCACGAGCAAGATCAGATCCGCAGGGAGGACGAGCGGCAGCATAGAGATCACATTGCCGCCCGCGTTGCAGGCCTTCGCCGGGCTGGGCTGCCGCGTGGTGGTGCGCGACGGACTGCAGCCGGAGATCGTCCTGCAGCCTGATTTTTCCGATGTTTGGTCATTGCTTGGGGCATTGTGGGGGAAGCTATCGCTCGCGCTGGGCTCGGCCGAATCGATCGGAGAGTTTGCTCCGGGCGTTTTTATGCTGACCCTGCTGCCGCCGCGACATTCGCAGCGAGGGCTGCCGCTCGCTTACTCTGATCTCGTCACCTTGGGAAAAAGCGGCGAGAACCCTACCAAGGGTGGCTTGGAAGCGCTGGCTCGAGTTCTATCCGTATTAGCCGCGGCTATCGCGCGTGAACTCGGACTTGAGCAGAAATTTGCCTTGGGTTTTGGCGATGCAGTGGCCTATGTGGTCACGGAAATATCAGTCGGCTTCGGCACCGATTTCGAACGAAGCATGGCGGCCAGCCTCTCCCGACAAGCGCATTTCAGACCGCGACTGCTGTTCTCGGTGTTCGACGACGAGTTTTGGCTGGAGTGCGAGCCCGCGTTGAGGCGGATCCACGGACAGTTTCGCTCGTGGCAGAGCAAACCGGAACGTTACGAAGCGGCGCAGCAACTCTGGTATCGCGCTCTTCAGTGCGAGAGTGTTCCCGGATGCGCTGACCAGCATGCCGCAGCCCAAGAGTATTGATGCACGGAGATACAGACATGTCGACAGCGTCGCGTTCAGTCAGTCAGCTTGCTGGAAGCACAATTTCCCTTCGTCCAAGCACTAATTTCGTGGAGACAGCCGCGGTCCAGGATTTGAGAAATCGGGCGCTTGGCTACCTGAGCGCGGGATATCCGGTTCATTTCCGCGGTCCCGCCGGTTCCGGCAAGACAACGCTGGCGTTTCATGTGGCTGCCCAGTTGGGACGGCCGGTGGTGTTTCTCACTGGTGACGACGAGATGACGACCTCCAACCTGGTCGGCGGCCAGTTCGGGTATCAGTACCGCAAAGTCGTCGACCGTTTCATCCATACTGTTTTGAAATACGAGGAGGACGCCACCCGCAAATGGTCCGACCATCGTCTGACGACGGCGTGCCGGGAAGGCCACACGCTCATTTACGACGAATTCACGCGCTCGCGGCCTGAGGCAAATAACATTCTCCTCGGAGTGCTGGAGGAGCGGTTGCTGGTTCTGCCGGTTCCCAATCAAAACGAGAGCTACGTCAGGGTTCACCCCGACTTCCGCGCCATTTTCACCAGCAACCCGCAGGAATATTCCGGCGTTCACGATGCCCAGGATGCGTTGAGCGACCGAATGGTCATGATCGATGTCGATTACCTGGACCGCGAGACGGAGTTGGCAATCACCGCCGCGCGTTCCGGCCTCGCGGAATCCAAGGTGGAGCGTATCGTCGACCTGGTGCGCGACTATCGGGCATCGGGCGAATACGACCAAGCGCCGACATTGCGGGGCAGCATCATGATCGCGAGGGTCGTTGCCGATCAAGACCTGCAAGTTTCGTCCGCCGATTCCCGCTTCGTCCAGGCCTGCCTTGATCTGCTCGGCGCGAGGTCCCCATTCAAAAGTCGATCGAACGATGAACGGGTGCAGCAGCGCAAGATGTTGATAAGCCTGGTGCAGCATCACTGTCCGGCCGATCAGAGCCAAGATGAGATTGCTGATAAGCGACAGAAGAGAAAATCGGAGCCGGCCCGAGCGCGTCTCGGCCAAATGGCCGTGGAGACGCGTCGATGATGCATATCAGGGGGCTTCACGAAGCCTGCGGGCTTCGCAGTCTTCGCATCGCAGGCTCCACCGCCGACCGCAGCAAGCTCGCGGCCACGCTTTCGCGTCTTGAGCACCAGCGAGCGTTGCTCGCACGCCAACTTGCGGTGTGGACCAAGAAGCAGCAGGTGACCCAACTTCGCCTCGGCGTGCTCGACAAGGAGATCACGCGGATCGGGCGGCTGATCCGCAAAATCGGTGGGCCGCACTATGCCGTCAATCAGCGCGACGGGACGCGTTCGATCAAGTTTGAGGAGCAGCCGGACAGCCGTGTAGCAGCAGTGCAGCGCGGCGACGTTAGTATCGATTACTGAATGCGGCGGTCTGCCGCAGCAACGGCCAACATTGGAGTTCTGTCATGTCAAGTCACAAGGGTGCCACACGCAAGAAAGCCGGACACGCCGAAGCCGAACCGGTGGTCGATATCGGTTTCGGTTCCTTGTTCAAGGGGCTCGGAGACTTTGTCGGCGTCCTCGGCAAGCTTGTGGAGGCCGGCGAGCAGCATATCGAGCGGACTGGAGAGTTCAAAGTCAAAGGCCTCGGCGACAAGGGGCGCGGCGTCTATGGCGTGAGCGTGCGGGTCGGGCTCGGCGGCGAGCCGCACGTCGAACGCTTCGGCAACATCCGCACCACCAAAGAAGGCCCGGAGGTCGTCGATGTACGCGAACCGCTGATCGACGTCTTCGACGAAGGCAGCGAAATCGTGATCGCCGCCGAGCTCCCTGGCGCCAAGGAAGATGCGATCGAGATCGAGGTCCGTGGCGACGTTCTTGCGCTCAGCTCGTCGGGCGAGCGGCGCTACGCCAAGGAGGTCTTGCTGCCGAGCCCGGTCGATGCCGCATCGCTGCGGCGGTCCTTCAAGAACGGTCTTTTGGAATTGCGACTGAAGAAGGCCTAGTCATGTCGAATGCGATCGAGCACTTCTCGCGCACCCGCGTGGAGAACACGACGCTGCAAGTGATTGCGGATACGCAGCGCAATCTCGATTGCCTGATCCGAGAAGAAGAGTCGGTGATCCGGCACTATAGCCGCCTGGGCACATGGCCGCACAGCTCGGTCAACATGTTCGTGGTTGAAAACCTGCAGCCGCTCGTTGCGCAAATCAAAAGTGCGGCATTGTTGTCCTCGGTCGTCGCCGACGACATCGACCGCCGGCCGATGGTCAACATCTACGATGCAGCCGATCTGGCGGAATGCACAGTCTTCGTGAACCGGCATGCCCTCGAGAAGGAAGGCATCTGGAATGATGCAATTTCCTTGCGCGCCTTGCTGGCGCATGAGCACGGCCATCCTTTGGCCGAGAACGAGACGGTGCGCGCCGCTCGCGAGCTCTCGGTCGAAGTCACGGCTGAGAGCCGGACGTCGACTACGGAAATCGTCGGAGTTCTCCATCTCCTGGCCGATCGTCTGTGCGTTCATTCGCCGCAGGAAGTGTTCGCAAACGAGATCGTGGTTCGCGCTGGCTTCGATGACGCCTTGTTTCACCTCGACATGGGTGTCGTGGAGAAAGCCCGCTTGGGCGTCGCCAAGCGGACTTCCCTGGTGCAAGGCCTCGAAAAGCGGGCCAAGGACGGCAAGCTGACCGCTGTCCAGGTGGCCGGGCTTCTGCTGGTCGGGGATCTGCAGGCGTATTTGGGATTTGCGCTTGAGACCGCGCCATTCCTGCGCGCCGACCACCGACAGCAAGCGCAAGCGCTCGAGGCCGCCCTGATCGAAGGCGTGCTGTGCCATCTCGATCCGGCGGCGCCGCTACTCTACGAAAAATTCCGCGACCATTATCTGCGACTGAGAACCGATTTTACTCCCGCCGAGATGAAGGTCTGGAGTAGCGAGGCGCTGGGCCTTCTTGCCGACGCAATCCAGCAAAGACACTTGCCGCTTCGTTTCTCATTGGTTCGGACGCATTCCGCGGCCAAACCGCGGCGCCAGTCGCGAATGGCGCCTACTTCCATCGTCCACAGTGCCATCGGGCATGATGGTGGCTCGCCATGAAACTCGCGCCCGCACGCTCGCCGAAGGTTCACACGGAGCGTGAGCTCCCTCAGTACCTTTACTGCATCGTGCGGTGTCACGAGCCGCGGACCTTCGAGACACTCGGAATGGGCGAGCGGGGCGACGTGGTCCACACAATAAATTTCGACGATCTGGCGGTGGTCACGAGCGATTCTCCTGAGGCGCGATACGACAACACGCGGCGAAACATGATGGCCCATATGCGGGTCCTGGACGAAGTCATGGCGGACCATACCGTGCTGCCGATCCGTTTCGACAGCGTGGCGCCCGGGCCCGACGCAGTGCGCGACCAATTGCTGAAGGCGCGCTATCGGGAGCTGAACTCGTTGCTTGACGGAATGGAGGGCCGGATCGAACTCGGACTCAAGGCGTTCTGGTACGAGGACGTCGTCTTCAAGGAGATCGTTCAGCAAAACCCGACGATCCGCCGCATGCGCGAAAGCTTGGCGGGCCATTCTCTCGAAGAGACCTACTATGACCGGATTCGCCTCGGCGAACTTGTCGAGGCTGAGCTGAAGGCCCGGCGCGTCCAGGACGCCGAAAGCGTCCTCGAACGGTTGCGACCGCTCGCGGAGAAGACCCAGGTCAACGCTACGATTGCGGACCACATGGTGGCGAACGCCGCGTTCCTGATCTCGCGGACGCGCGAGGCGGAATTCGATTCCAACGTGCGCAAGCTTGATACGGAAATGGGGCGCCGCCTTCTCATTAAATGCGTTGGCCCCGTCGCCCCCTACAACTTCGTGAACGTCACGATGCAGTGGGCGAGATGACGGACACACCCCAGCCGGGTGGTAACAGAAATGAGTTGTGAGGTGGACAATGGGATTACTTAGCTCAATCGTGACGGTGCCGGTGGCCGGTCCGATAAGGGGCATGTTGTGGATCGTCCAGACGATCGCGGAGCACGCCGAACGAGAACTCTACGACGAAGACAACATTCGCAAGGATCTTCTCAAGCTTGAGCACCAGTATGAGCTCGGCAAAATGACGCTCGAGGAATTCGAGAGCGCCGAAAGCGAACTGCTGCAGCGGCTGAATCAAGCCCGAAGGTTGAAGGAAGGACGTTAGATCATGGCACAGCGCCTCCCGCGATTTCCAGAATCGCACGAACGGCATCTGAAGGAAAGTGAATCGATCGTTCCCGAAGCGACGGCTGATATCGCTCCCGATGGAGCTATCGCCGAAAATCCGCCGATCGGGCGCCGCAAAGGTGAGGCAACCGGGGCGGCGGCGGTCGCCAAGTATGCGAAGGCGGAATTGGAAAGCATCACCGGCCTCGATGCCGATCATGTTTCCGCGGTGTTGCGCGAACCGGATGGCTGGCACGTCACGGTCGATCTGGTCGAACTCAGGCGCATACCCGCGGCGACGGACATGATCGCGTCCTACGAGGCCGTGCTCGGACCCACGGGCGAGCTGTTGAGCTATCGTCGCCACCGGCGCTATTTCCGCGACCAGACGGTGGAAGAGTCATGACCGGCGCCAGCTCGCGATCCGAAATCCAGTGTCCGATCGATCTGTTCAAGCCGCAAGAGGCCAAGATCGAGGCGCTGACTAAGGCCATTAACGCAGCGGGGACAGCGTCGGAGAAGGCGCCAAATGCAAGCAGGCTCATTGAAGAGGTGAACGTCTTGTTGGGTTGCGCGAGCTTCGATCGGGCGAATCCGAACTGCGGCCTCTGCAGGAGCTTCTCCGAGCTTCGCATGAAGACTGCGACTCTGATCGTCAGGATTGGCACGCTGGGCACTGTAGATTAACCGGCCGATCGACACATGGAACATTCGCTTCAGACCACCAACCTCGCCGATATCCTTGAGCGTGTCCTTGACAAGGGTATCGTGATCGCCGGCGACATCACCATCTCGCTGGTTGAGATCGATCTGCTCAATATCAAACTGCGTCTGCTCATAGCCTCAGTCGACAAGGCCAAAGAGCTCGGCATCAACTGGTGGGAAACAGATCCTAAGCTCTCGTCACGGGCCGACGGTCTGCAGCGGGAGAACCAGATGTTGCGACAGCGCCTCGATCTGCTGGAGACCAAATTTCATGTGAAACCTCCCCAGCGCAAGGCGAAGCGCGGGCAGCGGGCGCCGCACAGTGCGGCGCGCTTGCCACTGCTGTAAGGCATAACGAAACAG
This sequence comes from uncultured Alphaproteobacteria bacterium, assembly GCA_963733575.1. GTDB lineage: Bacteria > Pseudomonadota > Alphaproteobacteria > Rhizobiales > Xanthobacteraceae > BOG-931. Next base: position 1,275,958 of record CAVTDJ010000002.1, read on the forward strand.
AGAAAGGCTCAACGCTTGCAGGTCCGGATTGGGGGCGGGCTCGATCGGCGAAAGAAACGAACATGGATGGCGGCCCCCTCAATACTACCTATCGGGTTGTGGAAGCGCTCCCCAAGGACGTCGGCCGTGGTCTCGCTCGCTTGGATCCGAAGGACATGGCCGAGCTCGGTGTCGAGATCGGTGACGTCATAGACGTCACTTCAACGCAGACGACCGTGGCTCGCGTTATGCCGGCTCATGTCGAGCTGCGCGGCAAGCGCTCGATTCAGATTGACGGCATCTCGCGCGCCAACGCCGGCGCCAGTCTTGGCGGGCAGGTGAGCGTGCGCTTGACGGCGCCGAAGACGGCCCGCACGATCTTGTTGGCGCCGACCGATGCGCCGGCGCGCGCCGCACGCGGCCTCGAAGGTCGCTATCTGACCCGCCTGCTCGACGGCCTACCGATGGTCCCCGGCGACCGCGTTCGCGTCAATCCGTTCGGCACGCAGATGCGCAATTTCGTCGTGACGAAGGCAACGCCGCCGGGGCCCGTCATCGTCGCGCCTACGACCGTCATCACTTGTGAGGGCGGGTCCGCGCCGCGTCGAGAAGCGGTCACCTACGAGGATATCGGTGGACTGCACAAGGAGATGCGCCGCGTCCGCGAGATCATCGAACTCCCCCTCAAGTATCCCGAGGTCTTCGCGCATCTTGGCGTCGAGGCACCCAAGGGCGTCCTGCTCTACGGCCCGCCGGGCACCGGCAAGACTTTGATCGCGCGCGCCGTCGCCCACGAATCCAACGTTCATTTCATCCACATCAACGGCCCGGAAATCATCGACAAGCTCTATGGGGCGAGCGAGGCCAATCTGCGCAAGATGTTCGAGGAGGCGGAAAAAAACGCGCCTTCCATCATCTTCATCGACGAGATCGATGCCATCGCACCGAAGCGCGAGCAGATGGCGGGCGAGCGTCAGGTCGAGCGTCGCGTCGTCGCCCAGCTGCTATCCTTGATGGACGGTCTCGAAGCGCGCGGCCAGGTGGTCCTGATCGCCGCCACGAATCTTCCGAACTCGCTGGACCCGGCATTGCGCCGGCCCGGGCGTTTCGATCGGGAGATCGAGATCGGAATTCCGGACAAGGAGGGCCGACGCGAGGCACTGGAAATCCACAGCCGCGGGATGCCGCTGGCCGAGGCCGTCGACCTGGAGCGGATCGCCGGCATCACCCACGGATTCGTCGGCGCCGACCTGGCTGCCCTATGCCGCGAAGCCGCCATGAGCGCGCTGCGACGGTTGATGCCGGACATCGATTTCAAGACCACCGAAATACCTTACGACAAGCTGGCTGCGCTCAAAGTCGAACGGACGGATTTCGAGGGAGCCCTGGCGGAAGTCGAGCCATCCGCTCTGCGCGAGGTCGCCACCGAGATCTCCGACATGCGCTGGGAGGACGTGGGCGGGTTGGACGAGGTGAAGCGGCTGCTGACCGAGGTCGTGCTGTGGCAACTGCGCTACGACACCCTCTTTCAACAGGCAGGGGTCCGTGCGCCCAAGGGCGTCCTTCTGCACGGCGCGCCGGGCACCGGCAAGACGCTTCTCGCCAAGGCGCTCGCCGGCGAAACCGAAGCGAACTTCATCGCAGTGAAAGGTCCACAGCTGCTGAGCATGTGGATCGGCGAGTCGGAGCGAGGCGTGCGCGAGATGTTTCGCAAGGCGCGCCAGGCCGCTCCCTGCATCATCTTCTTCGACGAGATCGACGCGGTGGCGCCGCGCCGCGGTGGCGGCGGAGGCGGTCAGGTCACGGAGCGCGTGGTCGCGCAACTGCTTACTGAGCTCGACGGCATCGAGGATCTGAAGGGCGTGGTGGTGCTGGCGGCGACGAACCGCATGGACCGGTTGGATCCGGCCCTGCTGCGTCCGGGCCGGCTGGAGTTTCACATCGAGTTGCCGATGCCCGACGCAGCGGCGCGACGGGCAATCCTGCAAGTCCATCTCAAGCGCATGCCGCTGGGCAAGGACGTGAAGATCGACACGCTGGTGCAGAGCACCGAAGGACTCGTGGGCGCCGATCTCGAAGGACTCTGCCGCCAGGCGGCGTTGTTCGCAATCCGTGAGGTGATCGAACCGGCCGCGACCAGGACTCCTCGCGCAAAGGAAGGCGCGGGGGCCAGCCATGCGGTGGAGCTGCTGCCCAAGCTGACAATCGCCAAACGGCATTTCGACCTGGCGCTCACCGAGCGCGATGCCAACAGGAGCCGGCCATGAGCCGCATCTATGTCTATGCCATCGTCCCGGCCACCGAGCGCCAACCGTTCCATGTCGCCGGCGTGTGGGCACCCGAACCTCAGGTGCGGACAATTCGCGGAGACGCGCTCGCCGCCGTCGTCGGCACAGCTCCTCCTATCGATTTCCGTGCCTTGTCGCGGGAGGACGCGGTTCGCTACCTGCTGGCGCATCAACGCGTCGTGGAATCCGTGATGCGAACCTCGGCGGCGCTGCCGGTCAAATTCGGTACGACTTTGCCGGACGAAGCCGCGGTGACCAGCATGCTCATGCGTGGCGCCGCGGTTCTGGCAGCGCCGCTTATCGAGCTTTCGCAGCACGTTCAGATCGAGCTCATCGTCTCATGGAGCATTGACGATATCCTCCGCGAAGTCGCTGCGGAGGACGCGGTTGTCCGGCTCAAGGCTCAGATCGCCGCTCAGGCCGCGGGCGCCACCAGCGAACAACGTCTCGCGATCGGAAAGTTTGTAAAGGACTCGATTGATCGTCGCCGCGAAACCTGCCGAAGCCGCATCGTGGCGACAGTACGATCCGTCGCGGCCGACCTGGTCGAAAATTCCCTTATGGACGACCGAATGGTCGCCAATCTGGCTTTGTTGCTGGCGAAGGATGCGAGCGATGCGCTGGACCGGCGATTGGCTGAGCTCGACGAGGAATTCGGGAAGCGGCTCAATTTTCGTTGCATAGGCCCGCTGCCGCCCTACAGCTTTGCCACCGTCGAGGTGAGCTTGCCGTCGTTCGAAGCTGTCGACCGCGCCCGCCGGGTCCTAAGCCTCGGCGAGAAAGCGGGCCTTGCGGAAATCAAGTCGGCCTATCGTCGGCAGATTCGGCAAGTGCATCCCGATGTCACGACCGCGGCGCCCGTTAACGAAGGCGACGCGACGAGGCTCACCGACGCATACAAGACTTTGATGAATTATGCCGAAGCTTTGCCTTCAGCGGCTGGCGACGAGGTCCCCGGTGAAACCGGCTATCGCTTCGACCGCGACACCGTCGAGGGCTCCATACTGGTGATGGTACGTCGCCAGGAGTTGCCGGTCGCGAGCGCGGACACTCGGTCATGACTACCGGCAAAACCGAAGATGCGGCCGCCGATCAGAGTGTCGTGTACGTCTACGGCGTGGCGCGCGCTGCGCGTGGGCGCCAAACTGCTCCGCCTCGGCTCGAAGGCATCGTTCCGGCAGCGCCGGTTAACCAACTGGTGCATGCGAATTTGATAGCCTTCGTGAGCGTGGTCCCCGCCGCTCAGTTCGGTCCGAGCGAATTTCGTTTGGCGCTGAATGACGCGGCATGGCTGAAGGATCGGATTTTGGCACATGAGAAGGTTCTGGAAGAACTGCGGTCCAGCTACGATGTCGTGCCTTTCAGATTCGGCACGATCTATCTGAATACCTCGCAGGCGTCGAACGCCCTTGCGCGCCACCGGCGTGAGCTTTGCCAAACGCTTGATCGGGTTCGAGATGCCTCCGAGTGGGGCGTAAAGCTGCATTGCGATCAAGACACGCTGCGTCGCGCGATCGAAACCGAACTCGGATTCCATTCGCCAGCTACGCGACATGCTCGGGCACGCCTCGCCGGGGGCTCGGTTCTTTCTGCAGAAGAAGTATGCCAAGGCGCTCGATGGCGAGGCTATTGCGGCGATCGCAAGCGCGATGGAGCGAATTCGGCGAAGCCTCGATAGCTGCGCCTGCGAGTCCACGGAGATCGAGGTCCAGCCGACGGCGGTGCATGGCAGGTCCAAGGACATGGTGATGAACGCAGCCTACCTCGTGGCTGCGGGATCTCTGGGGCCATTCCGGCAGATGTTCGCGGCGCTGCAGGAAGAATTTGCCGCTCGCGGGTTCGACCATGAGCTGACTGGTCCGTGGCCGCCGTATCACTTTGTGTCGGTTCGGCAGGAAGGCATCGCGGATGCAGCCACGTCTAATCAATAGAGACCAGCTTGCCTTGTCCGAACTCCTGGATCGCGCCCTCAACAAAGGCGTCGTTCTGTGGGGTGATGCCACGATCTCGGTCGCCGGCGTGGATCTGATCTATGTCGGGCTCAAGGTTCTGCTCGCCTCGGTCGATACCGCGGAACGGCTGAAACACGACGCTCGCGCGACGGCGCAGGTGGGCACGGGAGCCGCTGAATGATCTGCGTATATGCGATTACCGATCGGCCGGAAGAGCCTTTGCCGATCCAGTTGGGCCAGCAGGACGAACCGCTGGCCAAGGTTGTGTGGCGCGATGTTGTCGCTGTTGTCAGCACGTTCAACGGTTCACAGCTATCGAAGACCGGAGACGAGCTGTGGCGGCACGAAGAGGTGGTAGAGGCGTTTATGAGCGATCGGGCGGTGGTTCCGGTGCGATTCGGAACTCTGCTGCCGTCGCCGCAGCGCGTGAGCGACTTGTTGTGCCGGGCCTATGGTGCGCTCGTACAGGACATCGAGCGCGTGCGCGGTCAGGTCGAGATCGGCATGAGGTTCTTGACCGCAATTGAGCACGGCCCGGCGGAAGCAACGGCGGCCGTGCGTCCTCGTGAATCGGCGGCGTTGGACTGCCACGGCGGCGATCGTCCGGCCGCCTCGGCCAACAGTTTCACCCCGTCCCGAACCGGGCCGGGCTCCGCGTATCTGTGGGCGAGGCTTGTCAGGGAGCGGGAGCTTCGAGATCGGCAGCGCGCCAGGCTGACGCTGGTTCGGGAAGCTTATGAACTGCTCGCAAGTCACGCAAATGCAAGCAGGCTGGACGACGAACCGGATGATCGGCGTGGGATCTCGGCGGCGTTTCTTGTGCCACGCGACCACATTGCATGCTTTCGCCAAATCGTTGGCGAAGTGGCGAACGCCCATCCGGAACTTGCGCTGCTCTGCACTGGACCCTGGCCTCCCTACTCTTTTGTAAGTGCTGGCGAGCGAGCGCGCGACAAATCGGAGTGAAACGTGCCATGCGGGATGACGCAGCATATGTCCGTAGGCAAAAGGTCATTCATGCACCGGATGATCAGGCCCTGCTCGACAGGTTTGCCGGCCCGCTCGCTGATGATCGACGAGAGTCGCCGGCGCGCATCGTCGCCGACCCTAAGAGCGTCGAGCGCGACCTGGCACGTCTTGTGCTCAGTGTTATCGAGCTGCTGCGCAAGCTGCTTGAGCGACAGGCTGTGCGACGCGTGGAGAATGGCACTCTGAGCGAAGAGGAGATTGAGCGCTTAGGTGAAACCCTGCTCAAGCTCGAAGCCCGTATGGGCGAACTCAAGGCGGCGTTCGGTCTGGGAGACCAGGAATTGACTCTGGATTTGGGCCCGCTTCGCGATCTGGTTTCGGAGTGCGAGTAGATTGATCAGTGCCGTGGTCGTGCCAAGCCCGGTGAGGCTCGTTACTTGGACAATATTTATCAGCCAGATCTGAGCGGCCCACTTCGTTAATAAAGCGTGGCCAGTTCGGCCGTCTGAATAGGCAGCTGAACGGCCTATAGGCCCGCCCTTAGCCGAGGCGATTCCATCGCCGCCTCCTCTGACGCGACGGGTCCACCTGAGAAGTCGCGGCGCCGCGCGGATCTATCTTTTTCGATCGTTCGTCTGCGCGGACTTGCAGCTATGCAATTGTAAACGCACGCTCAACGTCGCGAATAACGTGAAGCTGGCCTACCACTCTCAGTCAATCGCATAATATTGATTACTTCCGCCCTATTCTCTGTCGTCTAATTGTCGCTGATCGTCCATTATTTCCTTGTGCGCGAGTGCAACAGGGCAAAGGTCGCCCGCCCGTTTCGGGGCTACCGCTAAGAGGGAGGAAATGGACCATGCGTATGGCCAGAGCCAGAACGTCTCTTGCTCAGTCTGCTCACACTTTTCGCCACTGTGGCGACGATAGTCACGTCGGCTTCGGCGCAGCAACAGAAACCCAACATCCTCTTCATCATGGGCGATGATATCGGCTGGATGCAGCCGGGCATCTACCATCGCGGCCTAATGGTCGGCGAAACACCCAACATCGACCGCATCGGGAACGAGGGCGCGATCTTCATGGACTATGTCGCCATGCAGAGCTGCACATCCGGGCGTAATGCTTTCTTCACCGGCATGTATCCGCTGCGCACCGGAATGATCCCGCCGCAACTACCCGGCAGCCCATCCTATTTGCAGCCCGGAACTCCGGCGCTGGCCAAGTTTCTGTTCGATCTCGGCTACACCACTGGCGAGTTCGGCAAGAACCACTTGGGTGACCACACTGCGGCGCTGCCGACGGCGCACGGTTTCCAGGAATACTGGGGCTATCTCTATCACCTGGATGCGATGCAGCAAGTAAGCTTCCCCGACATCAACAGTTCGCCGATAGCGCAGGGGGTGCGCCACCGTGCAAGAACACGCCAGTCCCCGGCCTTTCGGACCCTCCCGGCGCGGTGGACCAGAAAACCACGCTGTGCCTGATGCCGCCGCGCCCGGTCATCGCGTGCAAGTCCTCGGACGGCACGGAGAAGAACCAGACTTGCAAGGACGAGGGCCCGCTGACGCTGGAGCGGTCGAAAACCGTAGACGAAGAGATATCGGCCAAGGTCGTCGACTTCCTCGACCGCAACGATCCTAAGAAGACCAACAAGCCCTTCTTCGTTTGGTACAACCCGGCGCGCATGCACGTCGTGACCGTGTTGTCGCCGAAGTACGAGGCCATGCTGGGCGAGCGGGGCGGCAAGGACTGGGGTGTCAACGAGGCCGGCATGAAGCAGATGGACGACAATATCGGCACCGTCCTCAAGAAACTGGAAGACATGGGGCAGCTTGAAAACACCATCGTCGTCTTCACCACCGACAACGGTGCCGAGGCGATCAGCTTCCCGGACGGCGGCGTCACGCCGTTCAAAGGCCAGAAGGGAGAGGCTTGGGAAGGCGGCTACCGCGCCCCGATGGTCGTTCGTTGGCCGGGCCATATCAAGCCGGGCACGGTCAAGAACCAGTTGTTCGCCGCCCTCGACTGGCTACCGACGTTCGTCGACATCGCTGGTGGACCGAAAGGCGAAGGGCTAAAGCAGCAGATCGAGAACGGCCAGTATCCCGGCATCGTCAAAACCACGCTCGATGGCTTCGACCAGCGCGGTTATCTCGAAGGCACGTTGGAAAAGTCGGCGCGCGACTTTTTCTTCTATTATTCGGGATCGACGCCCTCGGCGGTGCGCTACAAAAACTGGAAGATGTATTACACGATGTCACAGCCTGGGCCGGCTGGCTGGATCATGCCACTTATCCCGTTCCACTTTACCTTGGTCCAGAATATCAAACGCGATCCGTTCGAGCAGTCTGTCGGCATCGACCAGAAGTCGGCGATGAGCTTGGGCGGTGCGCTCGGCGCCCCGATGACCGCGTTTCAGTACGACTGGAACATGCTGCCGATCGGTCAGCAGCTTTGGGAGGGGCACCTGCTGTCGTACGAAAAGTACCCGCCGCTGCAGGCTCCCGAAACTTACAACCTCAGTGGCATCTTAGAGCAAGTCAAGAAAGCTGCCGCTAATCACGCGAGCGACTAGCCACGCGCGTCTAGTGGCATCTTAGAGCAAGTCAAGAAAGCTGCCGCTAATCACGCGAGCGACTAGCCACGCGCGTCTAACGCAAGGCACGGGCGCCCCACGGCTGGGCGCCCACACACCACGGCAAGCCCGACCAACCAAACATTCTACTCCTCCGCGCGTCGCTTTGCGCGTGTCGTTCGACGGATTTAGCTCGCGCCGCTAGTTGCTACCGCATTTCGGCGGCCAAGACATGGGAGTTTATGATGGGCATCGCAAAGAACATCCAGTTGGGGCTCTTGGCGCTGTTCCTCGCCGCGACAGCAGCGAGCGCGCCGGCAGCCGCGCAGCGGCAAAAACCAAACATCCCCGTGATCATGGGCGATGATATCGGCTACCGGAACATCAGTGCCTACAACCGCGGCATGATGGGCTACTGAACAGCAAACATCGACCACACCGCCAACGAGGGCGCGATTTGCCCCCGATAACCGACATTCGTCTGATGGGATGGCACGTCCATTTGGTGCCAACACCAGCGACCAACCTCTCACGCGATGAGATTACGGTCCGCCTCGCGCATGATGGCTGTGATCCCGACGAGGCGCCCCGCCTCGTCGGAGATGGCAATGAGCGCGACATCGAGCATCACGCGCGTGCCATCCCGTCGCAGTCCCTCGACATCGAGCACGTGGTCGGGCCGGTAGTTCAGCAAGCCAGTCGCCATTACGCGCCGGAAGTTGTGCCAATGGTCGGCGCGCTCCTCCTCCGGAACCACAAGGTCGAGGGTCTGCCCGATCGCTTGGCCTACGCTGTGGCCGAAAATGTGCTCAGCGGTCTCGTTCCAGTCGCGAATGATTCCCTCGCGGTCCGCCGAAATGACCGCATGCGGGCCCGGCGCGAGCGCGGCCTGCGCGATGGCTTGTTCGCTTGCTGATAACACGGCGGCTTCTCCCCGTTGCGCGAGCGGTGCATACGCGGGCCAGATCGCGTATCCTATAGCACGCTGGCAACGCTCGAGTCTTCGTCGATACGCGGCCACTAATCATTGTTTGAAGCATTATGGGCACTAAACTTCAGCAACCGACACCCATCGGCGTTGTTTCGTAATTTGTGCGTTCCGCTTGTCCGTCCGAATGTCCCAGTCGGGTCATTTGCGGCGCTTTGAGCACGTCGTACGCTAGTCTGCTCTAGCCCAATAAGCAGACATTGGCGGTCGGTTCGCCTTCTTGCGATCTCAATATGAACTTGCCACTTGGTGGTGCGGACGGCGGGACTCGAACCCGCACAGGGTTTCCCCCAAGGGATTTTAAGTCCCTTGCGTCTACCATTTCGCCACGTCCGCGCCGCCGCTCTTGTAGCATCCGTCGCGGCGCGGCTCACTCTCTAAAGACGTGCCCCCAGAGGCTGTCCCAGTCGGCGCCGGAAATGTCGGTGACGCGGCCATCCTGTTCGAAGAACTTGTTGGGCACCTGGAACATAGCGAGCATCAATCCGCCCTCGGGCGTCCAGGCGACGTGACGGCTGCCGGCTTCACGCCAGACGAACTCGCCGGGACCGACCGTCAGGCCGGCCACCGGGCCTTCCTTGTCGACCAGCTTGCCTTCGAGCATATAGGTCTGCTCGATCTTCACATGCTCGTGGTCGGGAAGCACTGCGCCGGGCGCGAGCCGCATCAGCGCGGTGACGAGCCCGGTTTCCTTGTCGAGCAACAGTCCCTTCACCTCGCAGCCGGCAAAGCGCGTCCTCTTCCACTCCATCTCGACCGGGCGCACGACGTGCGAATGGGTCTCGGCGGTGTCGCACCTTGCGGTTTCCTTGGATGTGACAACGTCCATAGGCGGTCCCCTCTACAATCCGGCTTCGTTGATCGGCGGTTGGAAGGCGAGCCCGGTGTCCCAGGGAAAATAAATCCAGGTGTCCTGCGACACTTCGGTGATGAAGGTGTCGACCAGCGGCCGGCCCATCGGCTTGGCATAGACCGTGGCGAGATGCGCGCGGGGCACAATTTCCCGCACCACTTTCGCGGTCTTACCGGTATCGACCAGGTCGTCGACTAGGAGCACGCGCGCTCCCTGCCCGCCGCCGAGCGCAACGATATTGGGCGCGACGTTCTTGAGCACAGTCAGGTCGCCCTGGCTGGTGCCGCTATAGCTCGACACGCACACCGTCTCGATCAGCTTGATGCCGAGCTCGCGGGCGACAATCGCGGCCGGGACGAGGCCGCCGCGGGTGATGCAGACGATGGCCTCGAACGGGCCGGCGCCGCTTAATCGCCAGGCCAGCGCGCGCGAGTCGCGATGAAATTGGTCCCAGGACACCGGAAAGATCTTCGCAGGATCGCGTGGGGCCGGTTCGGCGGGCTTCTCTACTTCGACCTGGGTCATCGAAGGTCCTTGCGGCGAGGGAGAATGATGCCTTCAGCCGATACCAGACCCAAACCGGCGAAGGCAATCAAGGAATCTCGTACACCGTCGTCTCGTCGGCGATGCCGCGCAAAGCAGCGCGCTGCACTGTCGGCGTCAGCCCCGTCGTTTCGAGGATTTTCGCCGACTTTGGATCTTCGACCACCGACTGCGTGACGAAGATAGCGCGGGACGAAGCAAGGCCCTGCACGCGCGCGGCCATGTTCACGGTCTGGCCGAAATAATCCTGGCTGTTGTTGAGCGTGACGGCGAGGCACGGGCCTTCGTGTATGCCGATTTTTAGCAGCAAATCATCGTTGTGGCGCTCGGCGTTGATGCGGGTCATTTCCTCGCGCATGCGCAGCGCCGCCGCCAGCGCCCGGTCGGGCGTCGAGAACGTGGCCATGACCGCGTCGCCAATCGTCTTTACGACCGCTCCCGCCTCCGCCGCTACGACCTCGTAAAGGATGTGGAAATGCTGGCGCACGAGATCGTAGGCCACGAGATCGCCGACCCGCTCATAGAGCGCGGTCGAGCCCTTGAGATCGGTGAACAGAAAGGTGAGGCTCGTGATCTTGAGCCGCTGATCGACGTCGAGCGTGTCGGTGCGATAGATGTCGCGAAAAGTCTGGTTGGTGAGGAGGCGCTTGGCGGTCAGGAACGGCCGCCGCTTCCCGAGCAGATTGTGGAGCGGATCGCCGGCGATCCACAGCCCCGGCAGGACCCGGCGATCGGTGCGATTTTCGAGCGACAACCGCAAAGGCCCCGGCCGCATTTCGATCGTCCCAACCGGCGCCTTCACATTGTTGAACACCATCGTCAGCGATTGCCGTTCGCGCGTCGGCTCACCCTTGACGTCGATGAACTGCGTTCCGTGCGTCACTGGATCGAACGCGATGACGAACTCACTGGGGAGCTGCACCGATAGCACCGCTTTCTCGCCCGGCGGCAGTTCGATCGAATCGACCGTGAACTCGGCGAGCTTTTCGTCCAGCGTCTCCGGCAGATCGACGCCCGAACTCCAGAAAATCTGGCGGTAATATTCGGCTTCGGGGAGCGTGTCCGGGTTGTGGGCCGCGATATGGCGCACGCGCGGGCTCACGGTGAAGGTGACCTCCACCATTTCATCAAGGGTCGGCTTGTAACCGCAGGCGCAGAGGCCGCAATCGTATTCGTCGCGGTTCACGTTCTTGAGCGTTGCGCCCGCCTCGAGCACGCCGCCGCAGCCGGGGCACAAAACATTCCACGACAATTCGAATAGACCAAGCCGGGCGGCGTGCAGAAACGCGGCAATAGTCCGCTCTTCATCGAGCCCTTTTTTGGCGGCGAAAGCGAGCGCATTGATGCGGCAGAGGTCCCGATCGGGCGCGTCGCGAACCAAACGCTCTATGGCGGAGGCACAATCGGGATCGGACGACTGCCGCAGAACACTAAAAAGGGCTTCGGTTTCGCTCATTGGAGGCTTCCCTGACACCCAAATGTGCGCGCCGAACGTAATTATCAGGTCGCGCCGCTGCAAGGCGCATCGCTGTGAAGCTCAGGGCGCCTCCTATCACGGCGATTTGAGCCGCGTTGCAGCGACCTACCCGCCCGTAAGCTGAGAGTGCACCCGCTTAAGCATCGCCTCGACCGCTGCCTTGACGGTAGCGAGCTTTTCCGGGTCGCGCGAGCGCATCACGACATGGGCGTTGGCACCGCGATTCTCATCCATGAACGGATAGGAGCCAATGATGACGTCGGAATGGGCCTTCGCGATCGCGCCAAGCTCGGTGCCGATGTCACCCTCACGGCAGTCGGCGCGCACGGTTTCCGAAAGCATCTTGGCGCCGGTCTTGAGCTGCGGCGTCACATATTCGAGCATGGCTTGCATGACTGCCGGGATGCCGGCCATGACGATGACGTTGCCGATGCGGAAACCGGGCACCGCCGAGATTTTGTTGAGTACGAGTTCGCCGCCGGCGGGCACGCGCGTCATGCGCATGCGCGCCTCGTTCATCACGCCCCCGGTTTCCGCAAGCCGCGCACGCAAAATCTCAACCGCACGCGGATGATAGTCGATCGACACGCCAAACGCCTTGGCGACGGCATCGGCAGTGATATCGTCGTGGGTGGGGCCGATGCCGCCGGTGGTGAACACGTAAGTATAGCGCGCCCGTAGCGCGTTGAGCGCAGCGACGATTTCCGGCTCTTCGTCGGGCACGACGCGGACTTCCTTGAGGTCGATGCCGATGGCGGTGAGATATTCGGCGGTAAAGCCGATGTTCTTGTCCTTGGTGCGCCCAGACAGGATCTCATCGCCGATGACCAGGAGGCCGGCGGTGATGATCTCGCTTTCGCCCTTAGCGTTACTCTCGGCCATGCTGGCCATGGTAGATCTCCGCGCCTTCAGGCCTCCTCTAGCGCGACAGCCCGGACGGCTCAAGCATGGCGCCGACGGCGGGCCGAAACTGCCGCAAACCGGATTTTGAATTAGGATTTTTCGAATTGCGATGTCCCGGTGTATACGTGACGCAAAGCCAGCGAGAGGAAACGTCATGAATTTTTCAATGTCCGAGCGGCAAAAGCATTGGCGCGATCGGGTCGCGGCCTTCATGGACGCGCAGGTCTACCCGGCGGTCGAGACCTACGAGCGCCAGGACGCCGAAGGCGAGCGCTGGAAAGTCATTCCGGTCCTCGAACAGCTGAAAGCCAAAGCCAAAGCCGAGGGCCTTTGGAATCTCTTCCTGCCGCCCTCCTCCGATCACGACGAAGGCGAATATCGCGGCGCCGGACTGACGAACCTCGACTATGCGCTTTGCTCCGAGCAGATGGGCCGCGTTTCCTGGGCTTCGGAAGTCTTCAATTGCTCGGCGCCGGACACCGGCAACATGGAGGTGCTGCATCGGTACGGGTCGCCGGAGCAAAAAGCGAAATGGCTGCGGCCGCTCCTTGCCGGAGAAATCCGCTCGGCGTTCCTCATGACCGAACCGGCGGTGGCTTCTTCGGACGCAACCAATATCGAGACTTCGATCACCCGCGACGGCAACGACTATGTAGTCAAAGGCCGCAAATGGTGGTCGTCAGGCGTCGGCGATCCGCGCTGCAAGATCGCCATCGTCATGGGAAAGACCGACCCGAGCCGCGTCAGGCACGAACAGCAGTCGCAAATTCTCGTTCCGCTCAATACGCCCGGCATCAAGGTTTTGCGCATGCTGCCGGTTTTCGGTTACGACGACGCTCCGCATGGGCACGCCGAAGTCCTTCTCGACAATGTTCGCGTACCGGCGAGCAACCTTCTTCTCGGCGAAGGCCGCGGCTTTGAAATCGCGCAGGGCCGCCTCGGTCCGGGGCGCATTCACCATTGCATGCGCACGCTGGGAGCGGCAGAGGTCGCGCTGGAAAAGATGACCAAGCGGCTTTTGTCGCGCACGGCCTTCGGCAAAAAGCTCGCCGAGCACTCCGTCTGGGAGCAGCGTATTGCGGAAGCGCGCATCGACATCGAGATGACGCGCTTGCTCTGTCTCAAGGCAGCCGACATGATGGACAAGGTCGGCAACAAGGCGGCGCAACTCGAAATCGCCATGATCAAGGTAGCGGCGCCGCGCATCGCGCTGCGCGTGATTGACGATGCGATTCAGGCGCATGGCGGCATGGGCGTCAGCAGCGACGCAGGATTGGCGAAGGCGTACGCGCATATCCGCACGCTTCGGCTCGCCGACGGTCCGGACGAAGTCCATTGCCGCGCGATCTCACGCCTCGAAATGCGCAAATATACTAACACGCGGGTGTGAGACGCGGCAGCTCCGCTCAATGCGCGTGTTCGACGAACAAGCGCTTGAGCTCGTTCTTCAGGATCTTGCCGTTCGGATTGCGCGGCAGCATGCCGGCAGAAAAGAGTATCTTCACCGGCACCTTGAACGCCGCGAGCCGCTCGGCAACGAAAGCGCGTAGATCTTCATCGTCGGCCGTCATGCCCGGTTTGAGGGTGACGACCGCGCCCGGCTCTTCGCCAAGCGAGTGATGCGGAATGGCGACGATGGCGGCATCGATGACGGCGGGATGCTCGTAAAGGGCGTTTTCCACTTCGATGCAGTAGATGTTCTCGCCGCCGCGGATCAGCATGTCCTTCGCCCGGTCGAGGATGTAGCAGAAGCCTTCCTCATCGAGCCGGGCGATGTCGCCGGTCCGCAACCAGCCGTCGATGAAAGTGGCCGCAGTGGCCTCCGGATTGCGCCAATAGCCTTTCACGACATTCGGACCCTTGACCCAAAGCTCGCCGATGGCGCCGGCGGGCAATTCCAGGCCGGCGTCGTCCATGATCTTCATGTCGCCGACCGGCAGCGCCGGACCGCTGCTGGCCGGCCGCAGTTCGTAGTCTTCGGCCGCGTGACCCGTAAACCCGCCGGAGGTTTCGGTCATCCCCCACCCAGTGGCCGGCGCCGACGCCGGAAATTTTTCTTTCAATTTTGGCACCAGCTCGGCCGCCGCCGGTGCGCCGCCATAAGCGATGCTCTCCAGCGACGACAGGTCATAATTTTCCAGCGCGGGATGCTCGAGCAACTGCCAAGCGATGGTCGGAACGCCGCCGGCGCTGGTGACGCGCTCGCGTTCGATAAGCTGCATGGCCAGTTCGGGGTCCCACTTGTGCATGAAGACCAGTTTGCCGCCTACGGCCAGCAGCGGGATCATCGTGGCGTGGCAGCCGGTCGTGTGAAACAACGGAATCACGAGCAGCGTGCATTTCTGCGGCGCATTCGGATCCGGCGCCGGTATCGGTTCGCCGCGGCGCAGGAAGGCTCGCGCCAGCCCGAAGGACCGGCCCAACACTGACGTGGTGGCATTGCAATGCGTTCCGAGAGCGCCTTTCGGCTTCCCGGTCGTGCCTGACGTGTAAAGGATGGTGGCGTCGTCCTCCGGATCAAGCGGCACGTTCGGCAGCGGCCGATCAGGCAGTAGATGCCAGGAATTCACCTCGCCGGTCACGGATTCGAGCTTGGTGACTTTGGGGTGCGCCACCTCCTCGCTCTCGCGGCTGACGAAGATACGCTCCAGCGCTGGACAATTGTGCAGATGCTCGAACAGCCGTTCCAGCCGATCACGATCGACGATGGCAACCTTGGCGCCGGAATCGTTGAGGCCGTACTGGAGCTCCGGCCCGGTCCACCAGGCGTTTAGCAACGTCGCGACGCCGCCCACGAGCAGACAGCCAAAGAAAGCGGCTGGCCATTCCGGCAGGTTGCGCATGGCGATGGCAACGCGGTCGCCTTTTTTGACACCGGCCTGTTGAAGCGCCTCGGCGATGACGAGCGCGGCGCGCGCGAAATCCTCATAGCTCGCGCGCTCGTCACGGTAGACAACGAATGTCTTGCTGCCGTGGGATCGGCCTAAAAGAAAGACTTCACGCATGGTCGGCGGTGCGTTCTTCCACACGCGCGTACGCACGCCGCGGATGTCGCGCTCATCCATCTCAAAGGGCGAACCCGGACGGGTCAGCAGCGCAGTGGCTCGCGCCAGCGAAATGACCGGAAAGTTTTTCGGTACAGCCACGTCTCCTCCGTTGCGCGACCGAAACTCAATAGCTCTGCAAGCGGGCGAGACGGTCGGCGTGGAAGCCCGCGTCGCCGAAAAGCTCCTGGCCGACGCGCGCGCGCTTCATGAACAGGCCGATATCAAATTCATCGGTCATGCCCATGCCGCCATGCATTTGCACGGCTTCCTGAACCGCAAGCGTCGCGCTCGCGCCGGCGCGCGCTTTGGCGACCGCGACATACATCGCCGCACGCTCGAAATCGGCGACGAGCATTTGCAGCGCCTTCAAGACCGCGGCCTGCGTGATCTCGAGCTCCGTGAACATGTGAGCGGCCCGGTGTTGCAAAGCCTGGAACGAGCCGATCGGCTGACCAAATTGTTTACGCTCCTTGAGGTAGGAAAGCGTGCGTCCGAACGCCTCCTCGCCTACGCCGGTCAGTTCGGCGGCAACAGCGGCACGGCCGACATTAAGCGTGGCTTCAAGCAGCGGCCAGCCGTGGTCGATCTCACCGATCACGGCGTCGGCATCAATCTGTACGCGATCGAAACGGATACGTGCGGCGTTATGGGCATCGACCAGGATCGTGCGCTCGATCTCAATGCCTTTTGCCTTGGCGTCAACGAGGAACAGCGTAAGGCCGTCGGTTTCGCTGGGCGCGCCGGCGCTGCGCGCGGCGACGATGAACAGGTCGGCAACGTGTCCGTCGACGACAAAGCATTTGTCGCCGGTCAGCGCGAAACCGTTGCCGCTGCGTTCGGCCTTGAGCGCGGTTGCGCTTGGTGCGTGTTTCGTTCGCTCATCGACCGCCAATGCCAGAAGAAGGTCGCCGCTCGCGAGCTTGGGCAACAGCTCGCCGTTGCGCGCGCTATTGCCGTCTCGCAACAGCGTGGTCGCGCCAACAAGCGCCGTCGATAAAAACGGTGATGGCGTGAGATTGCGGCCGATCTCTTCCATGATCACACCGGCCTCGACATAGCCGAGCCCGGAACCGCCCAAAGCCTCGGGCACGAGGATGCCGCAAAAGCCCATCTCGGCGAATGCCTTCCACAGCTCGCGCGAAAAGCCGGCTTGATCCCGCGCGTCGCGCAGTTTGCGCAAATGCGCCACCGGACCTTTGTCGGCGAGAAAGGCGCGCGCGTTGTCGCGCACCATCATCTGTTCTTCGTTGAGGATAAGCGCCATCATCCCTCTCCGCCTTTACGCGCCGGGCAGTTCCAGGATGCGCTTGGCAATCACGTTGAGCTGCACTTCGCTCGTTCCGCCTTCGATCGAATTGGCCTTGGTGCGCAGCCAGCTCCGGGCGGCGTCGCCGCTGCGGGAGCGCGCGCTTTCCCACTCGAGCGCCTCCGAGCCTCCCGCCGACATCAGGAGCTCATGCCGGCGTTTATTTAATTCTGCGCCGTAATATTTGAGCATCGAGGAAATCGCCGGGTTCACCTGTTTGGTTTTCAAGAGATCGCCGGTGCGCTCCAGAGCAAGCTGGAACGCGAACGCGTCGATTTCGAAGCGCGCAATGTCCGCGCGCAGGCATGTATCCGCGAGGACGCCGGCCTCCGTTCCCACGGAATCGGCCGCGACCTGCCCGAGCGGGCGTCCCGCGGTCATCCCTATTGAGCTGATCATTTCACGTTCGTGCGTCAGCAGATATTTGGCGACTTCCCAGCCTTTGTTGAGCTCCCCGACCACATTCCCTTTGGGAACGCGCACGTTCTCGAAGAAAGTCTCGCAAAAAGGCGACTTTCCCGAAATCAGCAGGATCGGCTTCGTGGACACACCAGGCGATTTCATATCGAAGAGAATGAAGCTGATGCCGAGATGCTTCGGCGCGGCCGGATCGGTTCGCACCAGGCAAAAAATCCAATCGGCCTTATCGGCGTAACTCGTCCAGATTTTCTGGCCGTTGACGAGGAAATGATCGCCCTTGTCCTCGGCACGGGTTGCCAGGGAGGCCAGATCGGACCCGGAATTGGGTTCCGAGTAGCCCTGGCACCAGCGAATTTCGCCGCGCGCGATCTGAGGGAGATAGTGGTGCTTCTGCTCTTCCGTTCCGTATTTGAGCAAGGCCGGACCAAGCATCCAGATGCCGAATGAGTTGAGCGGCGAGCGGCAGCCAAGCCTGCGCATTTCACCGCGCAGGATTTTGCCCTCCTCGCGCGAGAGCCTTCCGCCGCCATATTCCGTGGGCCATTCAGGTACCGTCCAGCCGCGCGCGAGCATGCGTTTGAACCAGAGACGCTGGCCTTCGGATTTGAACGTCGCGTTGCGCCCGCCCCAAAAGCGATCGTCGTCGTCATCGAACGGGAGCCGCATGTCGGGCGGGCAGCTGGCTTCGAGCCAGGCACGCGTCTCGCTGCGGAATGTTTCCAGATCGGCCATCGGCGAATTCTCCTTATGCGGCTTTCGCTGTCGCGCAGTTCCGATCAAGCAATCGTAACGCCGCCATCCACGACGATGGTTTGTCCGGTCATGAAGCTTCCGGCCTGCGAGGCCAAAAGAATTGCAGCCCCGGCGATCTCATCCGGTTCGCCAATGCGGCCGAGCGGCGTCTGTTCGTTTCTCTTTTTCAGATTGTCCGGATTTTCCCAGAGAGCGCGCGCGAAGTCGGTGCGAATAAGACCCGGGGCGATGCAATTGATCCGAACATTGTGCGGTCCAAGCTCTACGGCAAGATTGCGCGCGAGCTGCATATCCGCTGCTTTGGAAATGCAATAGCTGCCGATGACTGGGCTGCCTTTGAGACCACCGATGGACGAGACGATGATGATCGCGCCATCCTTGCGGGCAATCATTTGCGGCGCCACGAGCGTGATCAGCCAATGGTTGGAGACAATGTTATTGTCGAGGATCTTGCGCAATTGCTCGTCGGTGATGGTGTGCATCGGCCCGTAATGGGGATTTGAAGCGGCATTGCAGACGAGCACGTGGATTTGGCCGAAGGCGCGCAGCGTCTCGTCGACGAGGCGCTGAATGTGCTCCTTCGAAGAGATATTTGCCGAAACGGCGATGGCGCGGCCCTCGCCGTACTTCGCGTTGATCGCGGCCGCCACCTCGCGGCAGGGTTCGATGTTGCGTGCGGAGACGACGACCTTTGCCCCCTGCTCGGCCATTCGCTCGACGATTGCGCGTCCGATGCCGCGCGACGAGCCGGTGACCACGGCCACTTTTCCACTGAGGTCGAATAGCGACACGGCCGTTCCTTCCCCTTGCATATGATGTATTTTGCGCCAGCTTATTCAGACCAAAGCAAACCGGCAAGCTGAAGAGGAAACGTCGATGAGCGCCATCAATTCCGTAACAGACCTGAGCCGCGAAGGCGACATCGCCGTCGTCACGATCAACTCGCCGCCCGTCAATGCGCTTTCGGCCGATGTGCGCAACGGCATTCGCGACGGCGTTCAGCAGGCGGCGGCTGATCCGGCCGTCAAAGCCATCGTTCTGATTTGCGGCGGCCGCACCTTTATCGCCGGCGCGGATATTTCCGAATTCGGCAAGCCCGCGAAAGGCGCGACACTTCCCGAGCTCCAGGGTGCGCTGGAAGGCAGTCCCAAGCCGGTCGTCGCCGCCGTTCACGGCACGGCCTTGGGCGGCGGATTCGAAGTGGCGCTCATGTGCCACTACCGCGTCGCGGTATCGTCAGCGAAGCTCGGGCTGCCCGAGATCAAGCTTGGTCTCATTCCCGGCGCCGGAGGTACGCAACGCCTGCCGCGATTGAGCGGCGTCGAGAATGCGCTCAATGCCATCCTTTCGGGTACGCCGTTTGGCGCCAAGCAAGCGCTCGATTGGGGCGTCGTCGACACGCTGGTCGAGGAAGGGAAATTGCGCGAAGGGGCGCTAACATTCGCCCGCAAAGTCATCGACACGCACATGCCGCTGCGCAAGATCCGCGACCGCAACGACAAGATCGAAGCGGCGCGCGGGAAGCCTGAGGTTTTCGAAAAGATCCGTCGCGAGAATGCGCGCAAATTCCGCGGCTTCGAAGCTTGGGAGGCCGCGATGCGGGCGGTGAAGGCCGCAGTCGAGCTGCCCTTCGACGAAGGCTTGAAGCTCGAGCGGCAAGCCTTCCTCGACCTCGTTCCGACCGCGCAGTCGCGCGCGCAGCGCTATGTATTCTTTGCCGAGCGCAAGGTGTGGAAGATCGCCGACGTGCCAGACGACACGCCGGTCCTGCCCATCAAGAAAGTGGGCGTCATCGGCGCCGGCACCATGGGTGGCGGCATATCGATGAATTTCCTCAACGCCGGCATTCCGGTGACGATCGTCGAAACGGCACAGGCAGCGCTCGACCGTGGCCTCGGCAGGATCCGCCGCAACTATGAGAACACTGCGAAGAAAGGCCGGCTCACGCAGGCCGATGTCGAAACGCGCATGGGGCTGCTCAGTCCCGGCTTGAATCTCGATACGTTGGCCGACTGCGATCTCATCATCGAGGCAGTCTTCGAGAATATGGAGATCAAGAAAGAGGTCTTCGGCAAGCTCGACAAGATCGCTAAAAAAGGCGCGATCCTCGCCTCCAACACGTCCTACCTCGACATTGACGAGATTGCCTCGGCGACGAGCCGGCCGGCCGACGTGATCGGCATGCACTTCTTCTCACCGGCGAACGTGATGCGACTCCTCGAAGTCGTGCGTGGCGCGAAGACCGCGAAGCCGGTGATCGCAACCGTCATGCAGCTGGCCAGGAAGATCGGCAAGACCGCCGTTCTCGTTGGCGTGTGCCACGGTTTCGTCGGCAATCGCATGCTGGCGCAGCGCCAGCGCGAGGCGCAAAAGCTCATCCTCGAAGGCGCCATGCCATGGGATGTCGATCGCGTCATTTACGATTTCGGTCTGCCGATGGGACCCTTCGCCATGAGCGACCTCGCCGGCCTCGACATCGGCTGGTCGAAGGAGGCGAGCAAATCTTCGACGATCCGGGAAATCCTCTGCGAGATGGACCGGCGCGGCCAAAAGACCGGCGCGGGCTTCTACGACTACGATGAAGCCCGCAACGCGAAACCATCGCCTGTGGTGGAGAAGATCATCCTCGATTTCGCCGCCAAAAAGGGCATCAACCGGCGCACAATCTCGGATGAGGAGATACTCGAGCGCTGCATCTACCCGATGATCAATGAAGGCGCAAAAATCCTCGATGAAGGCAAGGCGCAGCGCGCCTCCGACATCGATATCGTCTGGATCAACGGCTACGGTTGGCCGGTCTATCGTGGCGGTCCGATGTTCTATGGCGATTTGATCGGTCCCGAAAAAGTCCTCGCCAAGCTGAAGGAGTTCGAGGCAACCATGGGCGACGACTTCAAACCAGCGCCGCTTCTCGAACGGATCGTTGCAGAAGGCAAACGGCTCTCTGACGTCGGCTGAGCCTCGCCATGAGCGATGACGGCGTACCCGAGGGGTTCGAGCGCCATACGCGCCGCAGCGGCCTCACCGATCCTTGGGAGCCGATCTATGCACGGCGCTCGGCGCGCGAAATTCGTCTTGGATTTAGAGCCGCAGCATCGCATGCGAATAGTCGTGGCTTCGTTCATGGAGGTCTGATTTCCGCCCTTGCCGACAATGCAATGGGACTGAGCTGCGGCCAGCAGCTGACGGATATTTCCACCTTCGTGACAGTCAGTCTGAGCCTCGATTTCGTTGCGTCTGCAAAGATCGGCCAATGGGTGGAAATACGGCCCGAAGTCATAAAGACCGGCAAATCGCTGTGCTTTGCACGTGCGCTCGTCATGGCGGACGATTTTGTGTGTGCCCGCGCAAGCGGCGTCTTCATGACGGCCGCCCGCCGGCCGTGAGGATGCGTTCCTCGATGTTGAACAAGGCGGCTTATGCCTTCGCTGGCCAAGTGAAACAGGCCATTTGGCCCTCGAGAAAGGTCGCCGCCGCCGTGGTGGTCAAATCGCCTAAAACATAAGCAGTGGGGGGCGTCGGCATGCGCGTGATGCCCTCCCGTCGCCCGTCCGAGTTGGCGCAAAGATTGCTACACTTACGCTACCGCCATTGATGCGGCAGGCGTTTCGCGTGCGAGCTCGAGTGGGCCGAGGGCCGACATGTTCGACGAGATGAAGGGCAGCGAGGGCGCCGTCCGGCCGGCCTATGCCGAGCTGTCGGATTGGCTGGGCGAGGTGCCCCCCGACGTACTCGATTTCCGCCGGCGCGAGGCCGAACACTTCTTCCGCCGCATTGGCATCACCTTTGCGGTCTATGGCGACCCCGAAGCGCAAGAACGACTCATTCCCTTCGACGTCATTCCCCGGATCCTCACGGCGTCCGAGTGGCAAATCCTGCAACGCGGTCTGGAGCAACGCGTCAAAGCGATCAATGCCTACATCAAGGACGTGTACGGCCGCCGCGAGATTCTCAGGGCCGGCATCGTTCCAGAGGATCTGGTTTTTCAAAATCCGGTTTTCCGCCCGGAGATGAACGGGCAAAAGGTGCCGCACGACATTTACGTTCATGTCGCCGGCATCGACATCGTGCGCGTGGACGCCGAAAACTTTTATGTGCTCGAGGACAACGCGCGCACGCCCTCCGGCGTCTCCTACATGCTGGAGAACCGCGAGATCATGCTGCGGCTCTTCCCCGAGCTGTTCTCGCGCTACCGGGTGGCGCCGGTCGAGAACTACCCGGACGAACTCCTGGCGACGTTGACATCGATCGCGCCACCAACCGCCTCGGCCGAGCCGACAGTCGTGCTGCTCACGCCCGGCGTCTACAACTCCGCCTATTACGAGCACTCGTTCCTGGCGGACAAGCTTGGCGTCGAATTGGTCGAGGGCCGCGATCTCGTGGCCAAGGGCGACGTCATCTACATGCGCACGACCGAGGGCCTCAAGCGGGTCGATGTGATCTACCGGCGCATCGACGACGATTTCCTCGATCCTCTGGTGTTCCGGCCCGACAGCGCGCTCGGCGTGCCGGGTCTGATGTCGGCCTACCAGGCGGGTAACGTCACGCTGGCTAATGCGGTCGGCACCGGCATTGCCGACGACAAGGCGGTCTACAGCTACATGCCGGACATCGTGAAATTCTATCTCGGCGAGGAACCGCTCCTGAAGAACGTGCCGACGTGGCGCTGCCGGGAGAGCGAACACCTTTCTTATGTGCTCGACAACATCGAGGACCTTGTGGTGAAGGAGGTGCACGGCTCCGGCGGCTATGGCATGCTGATCGGACCGAAGGCGGATAAGGCATCGGTCGCTGCGTTCCGCGCCAAGCTCAAATCCGATCCGAAAAATTTCATCGCTCAGCCGACGCTCGCGCTCTCGACCTGTCCCACTTGCGTCGAGGAGGGGATCGCGCCGCGCCACGTCGATTTGCGCCCCTTCGTGTTATCGGGCCGCGATCGCATCCGCATCGTACCGGGCGGACTGACGCGCGTCGCGCTGAAAAAGGGCTCGCTCGTGGTCAATTCGAGCCAGGGCGGCGGCACCAAGGACACGTGGGTGCTGGCCGGATGAGGGCGAGCTAGCGATGCTGTCGCGCACGGCGGATAATCTCTACTGGCTCGCCCGTTACGTCGAGCGCGCGGAATATCTGGCTCGCATCCTCGACACGACGTACCGGCTGACGGCACTGCCGCTCACCGATGTCGGTACCTCGAACGAATGGGAATCCGCGGTCGCCACGGCCGGCTGCGCCAGCGCCTTCTTTGCCGCCTATTCGGAAGCGAGCGAGGAAACCGTCACCGAATTTCTCGCCTTCTCGCCGAATAACCCGTCCTCGATCCGCAACTGTATCGAGACGGCGCGGCTAAACGCGCGCTCGGTGCGCACCGCGCTTACCATCGAAATGTGGGACACCATCAACGGCGCCTGGCTGGAGCTCAAGAAGTGGGGCAACGGTCCGCGCTCGCGGGAGGAGTTCGCGCGCTTCCTGCGCTGGGTCCAGGAATCCTCGCTCCGCTTCGACGGCTCCGCCTACCGCACCATGCTGCGTAACGATGCTTACTGGTTTTCCCGGCTCGGCGTCTATATCGAACGCGCCGACAACACCGCGCGCATCCTCGACGTCAAGTATCACTTGCTGTTGCCGGCGCACGAAAGAGTCGGCGGACCGCTCGATTACCATCAGTGGGCCGCGATCCTGCGTTCGGTGTCGGCGCTCACCGCTTATCACTGGGTTTACCGCGAGAACGTGAAGCCGTGGCTCGTCGCCGACCTGCTCATGCTCAAGGACGAGATGCCGCGCTCGCTGGCCAGTTGTTATGAGAACCTCGTGCAGAATCTCGACCGCATCGCTCACGCTTATGGCCGCCAGGGAAATGCGCAGCGGCAGGCACGCGCGGTCCGTGCGCGGCTGCAAAACAGCCGCATCGAGGAAATCTTCCAGACCGGATTGCACGAATACATCGACGATTTCGTCGAAGACAATAACCAGCTCGGAACCGCCATAGCACAGCAGTATTTGATGTAGCGCGGCGGAAGCCAGAGCACGGAGGACAGAACGGCACTTGGTCGTCTATCATCCTTGATCCGTCGTCTGGCCTCCTTCATCCGTTATGCGCCTTCGCATCGCCCACAGCATCGTCCATCGGTACGACCCGCCGGCCACGGGCGTGATCCAGGTGCTGCGGCTCACCCCGCGCAACCACGACGGCCAGTACGTATTGGGCTGGCGTATCGACGTCTCCGCCGACGCGCGGCTCAATGCCCATGAGGATGCCTTCGGCAACCTCACCCATGTCTTCACCGCCGAGGGTCCATTCGAGGAATTGAGCATCAATATCGACGGTGAGGTCGAGACGCAGAATACCGATGGGGTGGTGCGCGGCACTGTGGAGCGGTTCCCGCCGAGCCTCTTCCTCCGCGACACACCATTGACGCAGGCTGACGCAGCTATAAGGAATTTCGCGCTCGATAGTCGAGCGGCGAACAGCGGTGATGTTCTCGCCGAACTGCACGCGCTAATGCATCGGCTGCACGACGAGACGACGGTCTGCGAAAACAATACGGCGCAAGCTACGACGGCCGCAGAAGCTTTTGCGCGTAAGCGTGGCATAACCCGCGACTTGACGCACATCTTCATTGGCGCCGCGCGCAGCCTGCAAATCCCCGCCCGATACGTTGCCGGTTATCTTTGCGCCGACGTTGATGCCGCGCAGGATGGCGGTCACGCCTGGGCGGAAGCCTTTGTGCCCGATCTCGGCTGGGTCGGTTTCGATCCGGCCAACCGCGTCTGCCCGACTGACGCCTATGTCCGGATCGCTATCGGCCTCGATTATCTCGGTGCCGCGCCGGTCCGGGGCACGCGCTACGGCCCCGGCGAGGAGCGATCGGCCGTTGCCATCAAAGTGGATCAGTGAAGGCGGCGCGCGTCGAGGCGGCACGCCATTGCTGCAAACGAACCGCTGCCGCTATAAAGACCCCCTTGGGGAGCTCGCGAATCGATGACCTATTGCTGCGGAATTCTGGTGCGCGAGGGGCTGGTGATGTTCGCCGACACGCGCACCAATGCCGGCGTCGATAACATCGCGACTTTCCGCAAGCTGCACGTCTTCACCAGTCCCGGAAAACGCATCATGGCGATCGCCTCCGCCGGGAATCTTTCCATCAGCCAATCGGTGGTGAGCATCCTCACTGAAGGCTACGACAATCTCGAAACCGGCGAGCACGAAACGCTGATGAACGCCCCCAGCATGTTCCAGGCCGCCCAGCGCGTAGGACATATAATCCGCACCATCCACGCCACCGAAGGCAAGGCACTCGAGGCCTCCGATGTGAACTTTGACGTCTCTTTCCTCTTCGGCGGTCAGATCGCCGGCGAGCGCATGCGGCTGTTTATGATTTACTCGGCCGGCAATTTCATCGAATGCACCACCGACACGCCGTATCTGCAGATCGGCGAGCACAAGTACGGCAAGCCGGTGCTCGACCGCGCGGTCGGTTATGGGATGGATCTTTACGACGCACTCAAAGTCGGTCTCGTTTCCATCAACTCGACCTTGCGCTCGAATCTGAGCGTCGGCATGCCGATCGACCTCTTGGTCGTGCGGCGCGACACCTGCGATGCCGAGTTGATCTATCGCATCGAGCCGGGAGAGCCGTATTTCACCGATTTGCGCGAACGCTGGTCGGCCGCCTTACGCGCCGCTCACATTGCCATTCCTCGCCCGCCCTACAGCAACAAGCGGTGAGCGGCCAATCGGAACCGCGAATCGACCGAAATTGGCTGTTAAGCCACCGCGATTGCTCTGTACGTGTCCATGTTTAAAAGCGCAAAGTTTAAAAGCGCAAAATTCCGATTTACGCGGCGTTAACCCATGCAAGGAATTCACGCTCGATAGGCGTGGTAACGCTTTGCAGCCGTAAACTGCAAGCGAATTGCAATCTTTTTGGCTCTATGGTCGCGGCGACCAAGAACACGCAAAGGGTGGGAGTGTGATCACTTCGGCGCGGCCGCAAATCGCCGAGGACAGCAACCGGTCGCGTTGGGACCGAGCGCGTCTGCGCTTGATCGTGCCCATCGGCGCGATCGTTGCCGTGGGCGTTGTTTGCCTCATCGTTGCGATCGTGACCTCCGCACGGCGGGCGGATGAGGTTTCGGTCGATCGCGAGCGGCAACTGATTCAGCAGGCGATCATGGGTCGCGGCGCGCGCGTGTTGCGCGAGGTCGAGAGCGTCGCCGAAACCAACGGCGCGACCCAGGCGATCCGCGAGAACTACGATCCGCAATGGGTCGAGCGTCGCGTTGGCAATTGGCTGCAGGCCTTTTTCGACCATGACCTCGTATTGGTCGTCGATGGCTCCGATCACGTCGAATACGCGCGTAGTCGCTCGTCCGGCGACAGCAGTGCGATTGACTTGCCTGTAGAGCTTATTGCTGTCCTCGATTTTCTGCGCGGGCGGCTGAGCGCCCTACCCGGCCGCGCCGTCTCCCTTATCGGTCCGCAGGATCCGCTAAAGCCGGGCCGGTCCACAGGCTTGATCGCGCGGGTCGTGGACAGACCGGCGATTGTCGCCGCGGTGGCTGTCGGCTTCAATAGCGATCTTGCGCTCGGCAACGCCGCCGCGCCGATCGTCTTCTCCATCAAATATATCGACGACGACCTGCTGCGCGACATTGGCGCCCGGCTGCAATTGTCCGGGCTGCGCAAGATCGACGATCCGGCCCAAGCCCGCGACCAACACGTCGCCCTCATTGCCGACCCTCAGGGCGGTAGTATCGCCACTCTGGCGTGGCAACCGACGAAGCCCGGCGGGCAGATCGCCGGAAGCGTGCTCCCCTACATTGCCGTGGCGATCGCCGGTTTCGCCCTGCTCGGCGGCCTGGTCATGCGGCACATGCGGCGCACGACGCAGGCAATCGCGGCCGGCGAGACACGGTTACGGCACCTTGCGCTGCACGATCCGGTTTGCGGGCTTCCCAACCGCATCTATTTCGGCGAACGGCTGGAGAAAGTGATCGGCGAGGTGCGCCACGGCGGCCCTTCGGCGGCCGTGTTCTACATCGATCTCGATCACTTCAAGGACGTCAACGACACGCTTGGACACCATATCGGCGATGAGCTCATCCTCAACGTCACGCAGCGCCTGAGCCGCGTCATGCGCGGGGACGATCTCGTCGCCCGCCTCGGCGGCGACGAATTCGCCATCATCACCATATGCACTTCGGATTCCTATTCGTTGCAGGCGATCGCCGGGCGCATCATCTCCGCGGTTTGTGCGCCCTATTTGATCAGCGGTCACAACATCATCATCGGCGCCTCGATTGGCATCGCCGTGATCGACCGCCGCGCGCGCGATGCCGCCGACATCCTGCGCTACGCCGACATGGCGCTCTACCGCGCCAAGAACGAGGGCCGCAACCGCGCCTGCATCTACGACGCGGCGATGGACGCCGATCTCTCGCAGCGCAAGCTCCTGGAAGGCGATCTCCTGCATGCGATCAGGAATGACGGCCTGGCGGCCGCATATCAGCCGATCGTCAACGCCAGCGGCGATACGATGGTCGCCGTCGAAGCGCTGGCGCGCTGGACCCATCCGAACGCGGGCGTCATTCCGCCGTCGGTGTTCATTCCGATCGCCGAGCACTCCGGCCTCATCGTCGAGCTCGGCGAATGGATGCTGCGGCGCGCCTGCCTCGACGGCAGGAACTGGCCGGGATTGACCGTGGCCGTCAATGTCTCGCCGCTGCAATTCCGCCGCTCGGACTTCGTCGACGTGGTCGAGCGCATCCTCAAGGAAACCGACTTCGACGCGAATCGCCTGGAGCTGGAGCTCACCGAGAGCACGCTCCTTGGCAATCTGGAAAGCGCGGAGCTGTCGATGCTGCGCCTCAAAGCCATCGGCGTGCGCTTCGCGCTCGACGATTTCGGCACCGGCTATTCCAGCCTGCAATATCTGCGGCGCTTCCCGTTCGACAAGCTCAAGATCGACTCCAGTTTCGTGCGATCGATCGAGACGGCGCCCGACGCCGCCGCCATCGTGCACGCCGTCGTCAGTCTCGGTCGCGGCCTCGGCATGCGGGTGACCGCCGAGGGCGTGGAGAATGCCGAGCAGCATTTGTTCCTGCGCGCCGCCGGCGTACATTCGATGCAGGGCTACCGCTTCGGCAGGCCCGGCCCCGCCTCGAACATCGGCGCGCGGCTCGAGTTCGCCCGACGACTACCGCGTCGGCAATCCCGACCAGGAAATCGCGCTCGCAAGCTGAGCTTGCTCCCTCTCCCCGCCCGCCGGAAGAAGTGCTATCCCGTTTGCCCTTATAGATAAGGAGCAGACGCCGATGGCCGAACAAAAAATCGCGTTGGTAACGGGAGCAGGCAGCGGCGTCGGCAAGGCGGCCGCGCTGGCGCTTTCGCGGGATGGTTTTACCGTCGTGCTCGCGGGGCGCCGCGCGGACAAGCTCCACGAGGTAGCGAAAGAGGCCGATGGGACCACGCTTGTCGTGCCGACCGACGTCAGGGAACCGGCTTCGATCCTCGCGCTCTTCGCCAAAACCAAGGCAGCTTTCGGCCGGCTCGATCTCCTCTTCAACAATGCTGGTGTCAGTATGCGCGGCATGCCGATCGAGGATATACCGCTGGAGCGCTGGCAGGCGGTCGTGGCGACCAATCTCACCGGCCTGTTCCTGTGCACCCAGGAAGCGATCAAGACCATGAAGGCGCAAAATCCGCGCGGCGGCCGCATCATCAACAACGGCTCGATTTCGGCCCACACGCCGCGCCCCGGTACCGCGCCCTACACGGCGACCAAGCACGCAGTCAGCGGGTTGACCAAGCAAACCGCGCTCGACTGCCGCGATTACGACATCTGCTGCGGCCAGATCGACATCGGCAACGCCGCCACGCCGCTCACCGAAAAGATGGCCGAGGGCATGCTGCAGGCGGACGGACGAACGATGCCGGAAGCGCGCATGAACGCCGACGATGTCGGCCGCGCCGTGGCCTACATGGCGAGCCTGCCGCTCGAGGCCAATGTGTTGTTCATGACGGTGATGGCGAACAAGATGCCGTTCGTCGGCAGGGGATAGAGCATGATCCCGAAAAGTGGTTCCCGGTTTTCGGATAAGATCATGCTCCACTAAAAACCCATGATCCCGAAAAAGCCCGAGCCACGGCGCGTCATTGCGGGTGGAGTGTCGGATAAGATCGTGCTCAAGTGAGTAACGCTTATGCTCGACGGCTGGCATGAATTTTATGGCTTGCTCGGCACGGCAGCCGCAGCGCTGGTCGCGCTGCTCTTCGTCGCCGCAACGATTGGCGCCGGCTATCTCAGCGCCGATCGGGCGAGCCCGACGCGCACCTTCACGAGTCCGATCGTTTTTCACTACACGTTCGTCCTGTTTTTGAGCCTGGTGTCGCTCGTTCCCGTTAACACCGATACATCGCTCGCAGTCATTGTCGGAGTAAGCGCGGCCGTGGGCCTGGCCTATTCAAGTTTGATACTGACCCGCGTCATGCGCAGTGCCGTCAGCGACATTGACGACCGCCTCGCCTATGGCGCCAGCCCGCCGGCTGGCTACGCGGTCGCGCTGGTGGCGGCGGTGTTCATCTTCCGTCATTCCAGCATCGGGCCTCCGTTGTTGGCCGGCGCGCTCATTCTTCTGCTGGTGGTCAATATCCGCAACGCATGGGATTTGACCGTGTTTTTCGCGCAGCGGCGCGCGAGCGGAGATTTGCCGGCCAATTCCAATCGTCCGTGAGCACCCTCCTTCCTGCCCTGCGATAGCGGGGAAGGGGGACCGCGCTTCGTGCAACGAGGCGCGGTGGAAGGGGCGTCGGCGGCGAGGTGAGCATCACCGCTGCAGGCCCCCTCCACCACGCTTCGCCGCAGCCGACGCTTCGCGTCGGCGTTCTTTACGCAAAGTACGGCGGCCAAAGGCCGCCTACGCCCCCTCCCCCGCTTCGTTTCACTACGCGGGGGCGGATAAAGCGGTCGCATCGCTACTCATAAAAACTGCCCGGAAGGAACTCTCGCGCCGCGCGCTCCGGCGGACCGGCACTCGCCGGCGTCGACGCCAGGATTTGTTGGCGCGCCTTCCACTGGATTTCGCGCGGGACCTCCTTCTCCCGCCGCTTCAGGCAAGCATTCTGAGCGCCGCTGCAGCGTCTGGCTTTGCGGCAGCGCTTGAACGGGCAGGTCCGCCAAAATTTGAAAAGGTTGCAATAGTCGCGCGCAAGCATCGCCTTCTCGGTATTGAACCGCGCCAGATATCGCTCGGATGTCAGCTTCGCCGGTGCTTTTTTGCTCAAGGTTCGTCCTTGCAAAAGCTCGCGCTTCATCCTGCCCCGCGAAAGCGGGGAAGGGGGACCCCCCGAAGGGCGGTGGAAGGGGCGTCGGCCGAGAGGCTTGCATCAACGCTTGAGATTCGTTTCTGCTCAGCATGCCCCCTCCACCACCCCTGCGGGGCGGTCCCCCTCCCCCGCTTCGTTTCACTCCGCGGGGGCGGACAAGCAGCACTCTTCTCGCGACGCATCCGCGCCCGAGTTTTGTGGATCGCGAGTAGCAAGATCGGTTCTTCTCCGCTCGTCCCCGCTTTCGCGGGGACCCAGACTGGATTCCCGCTTGCGCGGGAATGAGCGGTTGAAAAACCTCACTCCGTATCGCCACAACAAATAGAAAGGGAGGCGGAACGCCGACAAGCGCATGACCTACCGTCCGCGCTTTACGCGCGGCGCGCGCTGATCGCAGCGCGCTCGCCTGTCGGCGTTCCACCGCGGCTCTCACCAGGGGGCTCTCGCCCCTTTCGCTCAGCTCCAGGCCAGGCTTCCTGGGACGTGGCGAGAGCGCATGATCCTTAAAAGCTCGCCCAACCGGGGGCGAAGAACCTTGCGCCGCTAAACGGGCGTTACCCGCGCCCGCCTGTCCCAGTCCAGGGAATGCACCTCCCGGACCGGTCGTAGTGCCGGTCAGATGATGCCCGAAGCTGCCCGGAAGCGGAGTGTATCGTTCCGCCCGCGGGCACCGCACTCGCTCCGCTTTCGGGAGTACCCTCGGCCGAAGGCGTCCGTCGATGAGCGAGATTGGGAGGAATGTAACTGAAATAGGGACGAATGTCAAGCATCGTCACTATATTCGAGACGATGGCTTTGCGTTCTGCAAGTGGCAACGGAGCGACTTTGCAATCCCGGCGCGGACGGCTACGCGCAGGCGGTGACGTTCGGGCTTTTGGTCGCGCGGGGACGATCTCACGCCGCGGACGACGTGACGCGCACCTCAAAGTGAACGCCAGTCTTCTTTTGCAGCGCTTTGATGGCGCCGAACAGATTGGCCGCGGTGGGATTGCCGTGCGGCCCGAACATCCGCATCAGGCTCTTCGGCGGCGTGCCCGTGGCCTTCGCCAACGCCGCAAAGCCGATGGTCGCATTGATATAGGCGCGCAGCGCGGCCTTGGCGGTATCCGCGTCGCCGGCGAATAGCCCTTTGATCGCCTCGTCGAACAGCGCCGCCCGGAACGCGGGATCGCGGGCGGCGCGCGCCCGCACCGTTTCGTTGAAGCTGCGGGTCAGGGGCATTTGCTATCCTCTTTGCAACGTTGCTTTGCGCGCCTTGTAAGCGCGCCACAGCGCAAGGGCGTCGGCGATGTTGCGCTGCTGCCGGCGCTTGGTGCCGCCGCCAAGGAGCACGACGAGCGTCTTGCCATCCCAGCCAAAATAAACCCGATAGCCCGGCCCGCGATCAATCCGAATCTCCGCTGCGCCCTCGCCGATGCTCTTCACGCGCGACACGTTTCCGTCCGCCAAACGCTCAATCGCCACGGTGACTATCGCGGCAGCCTGCGAGTCAAGACTATCAAACCACGCCTTATAGGGGCTTGTGCCCTGCGCATTTAGGCATTCGACGATTTCAATCATAGTACCATTGATGTTACCATGATGCAAGACAGCCGGGGCAGCCCGAATCCTCTAAGCGACCCGGCGAATCTCGAAATTTTCCCCGTCCTTCGTGGTGACGTGACCCAAGCGAGCAAGAGAAGCTAGGACGTTGAAAATTGTCTTCTCAAGAGACTTGGTCTTGCGGAAGCGGCTCGCCAATGTATCTGCGGTGATTGGGCCGCGAGCGGCGGCGAGCACGGCGAATACGGCTGCGGTCTGCGCGACGGGATCGGCCGGGAATGACGGCTTGCGCGCGGTCGGTTCGGGCAGGCCGAGGTCGGCGGCGATCTGCGCGCCCTCCTCTTTCGCCGCTTGCTTGTCGACATCCTTGCCGAACCGCGGAATTTGATAATCCGGGCGCAACCAACGCACATGGCCGCGCCGCTCTTCCGCCGCGCGTTCGCGATTGAGCGCGACGAGCTTTTCCAGAATTTCCTCGTCGCCCAAAGCCTCCGGCCAGCCGTAGGCCTGGAAGGCGAGGTGGTCGAGTTTTTCATGCAGTTCCTTGAGGATCAGGATCAGACCATCGTCCTTAATCCGCTCCTCCTCGGGCGTGAGGGCGATTTTTTCGTCGTCATGGCCGGACTTGTTCCGGCCATCCACGTCTTTGGCGCGCAGCTTTTCCAGCACGTTGTACATCTGGGTGAGCGTGAGCGACGGATGCTCCTTTTGCCGCTGCTTGCGAAAGGCATCGAGTTCTTCAGCACCCGTGCGGATTTGCGCTTTCAGGAGTTCGCTCGTTGATGGGAATGGAAACGGGTCAAATACCTTCGTTTTCACATACACCGGATCGTTCCCAGCACCCAGCCATCCACCCGCTCGAATCGCCCAAGTGACATGAATGCGGCAGGACAGCACACCAAGATCGGCAGCGTCTGCACTCGCTAAAACTACTATCTTGTTATCTGGAAGAACCGACGCATCCAGGAATTGAAAAACACGATGGTGCATAGTTTCAACGGTGGCGATGTACCGTGTCAAATCTTTCAGGGCCGGTCGCAATTCACGCCTCGGTTCGCCAAAAACCCACCACTGTTCACGATACGATGGACGATTGTTCCAATCTCGTCCCACGAACTCCTCCTCACCATTCTTGTTGATCTTAATTTTCTCCTTAACTTCAGCTTTCACATGTTGGTAGACTTCTGGATAGCGTCGCCTAATTTCTTCAACTGTTAGTCCAAGCAGATCAATTACCATCACTCCGCGCGGATGAGCTGTAAGATCGCGCCCGTTTCGGTATTCTCGGATATAATTCTCAAGTCCAACACGCTTGCCAAGTCCCAGATGTTTCGCTTCCTGCGGTGTGACGATAAATCCGTCACCGTGCAACGACACGCCGCGGGAGGCTAAGCCCTCTTGAGCGCGAACGGGGATAGCTTTTCCGACATCTGTACCAATTGTTAGATCTGGGTTGATGTGGCCGATTCGATCCAGAAATTTGATTTGGGGCTGATCGGTACCAAGGTTCTGCTCGTCTGCTACCTCTCTCAATGTGCCCAAATAATTTCCCGATTCCGCTACGGTCATTGCGATCCGAACTTGCGCCGCTTCGTCAGTAGCCCTAGTCCAAGGATGATTCGGAATCGCCATTATCAACGAGATCGGATGCTTTCCTTCCATCCGCCGTTTAATTACGCGACGGGAAAATTCCTGTGTAATCGAATTGGTGGTCACGAATCCAAAGCGCCGAAGTACAGAACCACTGGTCGTCAGAAGTTCAGCAGCGCGATCCCACCAATACATGACGAAATCAGCAGATTCGTTCATTTGCTTATGGGCGGTCCATAGTGCCTCCGCACGGGCATCACCCAAACGGCTGCGGATATCTTTGCCGCCGATGAACGGAGGATTCCCCACAATAAATTCCGCCGTCGGCCATGCCGGTTGTCGCGGATTGGGGTAGGCCTCCTTGCCATCGACAAACTGCGGCGCAGGGTAGCCGTCCCAGGTCAGCACCGCGTTCTCCTCCTTAATGTTCTTGAACTTCCGCAATATCGGCTGCTCGGGCGTGCCGCCGCGGGTGCGAAAGTGCCATTGCAGATAACCGATCCACAACACGAGTTCGGCAATGGCCGCCGCGCGCGGATTGATCTCAAGACCGAGAAACTGGTGCGGATCGACAGTGTGACCGCCAAGTCCGCGCAACGCTTCCTGCCCACCAAGATCGAGGAGCGCTTCCAAAACCTCGCCTTCGAGCCGCTTCATCAGTTCCATCGACACATAGAGAAAATTGCCGGTGCCGCAGGCGGGATCGAGCACGCGCGTTTCGCAGAGCTTATCGTGAAACGCCTTCACGGCGTCGGCGGCGCCATTCTTGTCGCCCGCCGCGCGCTTGGTTTCGGCCGTAGCCTGCGCGTTGCGCCAGTCCTCGCGCAGCGTTTCGATGATGGTTGCGATTACCAGCCGCTCGACGTAAGCGCGCGGCGTGTAGTGCGCGCCGAGCCGTCGCCGCTCCGCCGGGTCGAGCGCCTGTTCGAGCAGCGTGCCGAAGATCGCTGGTTCGACCTCGTGCCAGTCCTTCTGCGCCGCCTCGTAAAGCTCGCCGATTTCCTCGCGGCCGAGCGGCAGCACTCTCGCATCAGCGAACAGGTTGCCGTTGAACTTGAGCACCCTGGTACGAATAGACGCGGCGAACTCGCCGTCGTTCATGGATTTCCAAAGGTCGGTCAGGAGAGGAACAAATTTGCTCGGGTCGTTGCGGCAATCGTCGAGCAGGCCACGAAACGATTCCTCAGGCAGCAGCTTTACGCTGGCGGCGAACATCGCGAACAGGCAGCGCATCAGGAATTGCGCCACTTCCTCCGCCGGATATTTTTTCGCCTCCAGCGCCTTCGAGACTTCGGCGAGCCGCCCCGCGATCTCGCGCGTGGCCTTGGCGGCGGTGCGTGTCGGGTCGAGCGATTGCGGATCGAGCCAGATCGCCTTGAGGCGGCCGCGCACTTCCGCTTTTGCGCAGGTCTTCAAGATAGATGCGGAAGCTCTGCCGGTCCGGGAACTGCGTGTAATTCTTCCCCTGTCCGGTGAAGTCGGCATAGACCTCGATGCAGTGGCCAACGTCGCAGACCAGGATGAACGGCGGCCAGCCGTGCGAGGGCGGGAGAGCTCGGGCATATTCCTCCGCCTGCCGCTTGGCATTGATCATCAAGACATCCCAGGCGCGGCGGGCGCCGGGCTTGCCGCGCTCCGGCGCGTCCTTTTCCGGGTCTTTTTCCGCAGTGAAGAGATCGCTCTGCCCGGCGATGGCTTTGTCGCCGCCCTTCCAGCGGCTTTGTTTCGCTTCGAGAACGAACGATCCCTTGCGATAAAGGTCTATTCGGCCAACGCCGTCGCCGTCGTCGCGATGATGCGTTACGACCCGCTCGAAGACGTAATCGTTGCGTTCGCGCGTAACGCCGGCCGGGTCGGGGTGCGGCAGGCCGAGCACATCGCAAAGCTCGGTCAAAAACAGGCTGTAGTTCGCGCGTTCCTGGCCGCCCTCCTGGCCCTGCCAGCGGGCGATAAATACTTCTGCTTTCTCGGAAGATTTGACCGGCGACGATGTCATCGGGGCCAGCGTATGACATACAGCCTAAAATTCAAAAGACCCGCGATCGAGCGCATCAATCCCGCGACTCGAACATTGAACCGCAGAATTACAGCGACAGTGCACTTAATGCCACATACACAAAGCGAACCCCCACTTTTCCACGGGCCCGTGGGCTGCGTGGACAAGTCGACTGCCTCGCTCGCGCAAGCGGACAAGATCGCGCATGATTGAACCCGATTTGCCAATCGAACCGTGCAAGAGATGGCTTCTTCCCGCCAAGGCGACCTTTTCGGCCATGACGAACAGGAAGAACTGTTCGACGATCAGCCGACCCCCGTTTATCGCGCCGATCCCGATCAGGTGCGCGCGGACCTTCATAAAATTCTAGCGGAAGCGCGTGCGGCGCAGAAGATGCCGTGGGATTCAGCGCGCGTTTCGCTCTATCGCACCATCTTCCCGCAGATGACCAACTGGCTGCCGGAAGAAGAAGGCGCGCAATTGCGCTTCGACTTCGAAACGGAATTGGCGCGGCTGGAGGCCGCGTGAATTTCTCTCCCGGATTTCGCTCCAATTAATCCAGGCTCGGCACTGTGAAAGCTCCGACGCCGCGCGCCCCCTCCACCACGCTTCGCGTGGTCCCCCTCCCCCGCGAATGCAGGGCTGTCCGGGGAAAAATCAGGCATAGCAGAATTGCAGTTGGTTGGCGGATTGATTGGGTTGCGGCCTGCGTGGGTTGGAAGGCGGTGGTTTGTCGATTTCGGCGATGGATGTTCGGGTGAACAGACGTTGACAGACGAGCTCGGCAAGCCGGAGCGCTGGTACTTTGACACAATGTAAGCGCGCGGCGATGCGCAGCAGCAGATAGGCGATCATGGCGGCGAGGATTTGCAGGCGTATGGCGTTTTCGTTGGTGCCGAGGAACTTGCGGATGCGCAGGTGCTGCTTGATCCAGCGGAACAGCAGTTCGATTTGCCAGCGGCTCTTATAGAGCGCGGCGATGCCGAGGGCGCTCCGCGCAAGATCGTTGGTGATCAGCGTGAACTTGGCGCCGTTGTCGCGTTTAAGCCGGATGCGGCGCAGCGGGATCGGCAGACGAGAATCGCCTTTGCTGGCAAGCTTGACCTCGGCATCGTCGAGGATGGTGAAGCCATCGCCGGCGAGCGGGCCTTTGCCGCGCCATCGGGTGACGCGCCAGCGCGTGTTCGCTTTGCTGCGGGTGACGAAGAAAGCCTTGGCATCATTGATCTTTTGCCACCAGCCGAAATGATAATAGCCCTTGTCGAAGACGTAGGTCGTGCCGGCGGCGATCGGCATGCGGCGGCCGACTTCCACGTCATTGACGTTGGCCGGCGTGATCGCGACACAGCTTGGACAATTGGCCTGTGCGTCGTAGACCACGTGCAGCTTCAAGCCGCGGATGCGGCCGTTCCATTTGGTCCACTTGCACAACGCGCTCAAGGGTATCGGGCTGGCGTCGATCAACTGCACCATCGCGGCTCCTTCGCGCCGCGTCTGCCGGTCGGCCGTCGCCGCCAGCATCGTAAAGGTATCGGCGAACACGGCCGGAGCACGCCGCGCGTTCGCATCCGAAAGCGTCGAGCGAGCAAGCTCGCCAACGTTGAGGTGATAATGATGATGGGCATTGGCATTGAACGCGACTTCCAGCCCGCGCAGGCTCTCAACATGGCCCAATTGCGCGAAGATCAGGGTTACCAAATGGTCCCAGCTCTTGAACGACTTATCGTAGGCGTCGCCGTCGTGGCGCGCCACCGCGGCGGGAAACTGACGTTGGTTGATCGGTTTGAGCAGACTTCCAAAGGTGCTATCGAGATAGCGCATGCTCGGTCCTTTCTGTGTCTCGACAACCAGAAAGAACCGATTTGCATCGGTTCGGCCGAGCATGCACCGTGACACAGTGAATCATTCCCCGGACGGCCCTGCTACGAAGCGGGGGAGGAAAACGGTCGAGGAGTCATTGCGAGGAGCGTAGCGACGAAGCAATCCAGCTTCGAACGCCGCAGCATCAAGGTTTCAGAAGCTGGATTGCTTCGCTCCGCTCGCAATGACGAGCTTCGCCTCACTCCAACCGCGTCACCACGGCCAGTCGCTTGATCTGACGACTCGTGTAGGCGTGGAGGAATGCGTTGTAGTTCCGAAAAGACACGCAGCCGTTCGAATCGCCATTCGGGCCGAGCATGTAAGTGTGGGCGAGGAGACCGGTCCGGCCGAATGTCTTGCCGTCGTCGACCGGGATCAGCCGCAGCGCCTGCACGCCGTGGAACAGCGATTCCCGCGGTTTCAGGTCGTAGACAGCGGGCGGAGTGACGCCGCGCATTCTTTCGTCGGCGTGGCGCGGATCGTCGAGCCTGCTGCCGAAACCCGAATGCGCTTCCAGTTTGGTGCCGTCCGGCAGGTAAACCGTATGCGCGGAGATATCGTAGACGGCGGTCGAGCGATCGTAGCGGCCCGATGTGATGGTCTGGCCGCCGAGATCGCCGTCATCGGGATTGGCGTAGGCGAGCGTCACCGTGGCAGGCTTGCCGAATAGCCGCTCGAAGATCGACGGCTTTTCGGCCGGCGTATTTGAACCCGTCCGGCTCGTGTGTGCGGCCTCGCGGAGCGACGCATTCCGGATTGGCGGCAATCGAAGCTGTGGCGCCGGCGTTGCTGTGCTCGGAGCGGCCTGATCGCCGATCGAGCCCGTGGAGGAAGCTTCCTCCGCCTGGCTGTCGGCTTGAAGAGCTGCGCTCTTTGAAAACGTTCCAGGCGGAAAGCCCAGCCAATGGTGATCGAACAGCAGAGCGTAGCCGTTCGAAGCGGTCGACCTGCTCGCGTAAGTCTTCAAAGCAGCGGTCTTCAATGCAGCCGACAGCTTCGCGTAGGCATTCGCAGCAAGCGATGGCGTCGGCCGCACGAAAGAGGTTCTATCGACGGCGGCGCCGCCAAGATCGGCACCATGATTGGCGCCAAGATTGACCCAGAGACTCCAGGCGCATGCCAACGCGACGCAGGCGAGAATTGCGCCGCCGAACAGCCTTTGCCGGCGCGCATTCCCCGATAAACGTCGATGATCGTATTCCCCAGAATGATCACGCCACTCGGTACTGAACGCCATTCCCCCTCGAACCCAAAATGAAGATTGCTTGTTGACGCAGCGTTCGACGGCCACGCGGTGGCACATCGAACGCGGACAAGCGCGTCCCCGGTCAGCGAAAGATTGCGCGAAGGACCCCGCAGACCTGCGCAACCATTAAGGCGAGTTTTAGTTAAATGCCGATTAACCGCTGGTCCCCCGGTGAGCCGGCATTGGCGACACGATGCGCACTAGATCGAAGCGCAAAGGCGAAATTAGAGCGGTGCGGAGGCGGATTTTGGCAATTCCGGCGGCAAATATTGAGGCGGTGGCGCGCGTGACTGCGCATTCCAGCGATCGTGATCAGTCGTTCCAGGCGATGGTGATCACGGTTTCCATGGGATCGTGATCAGGCTCAGCATTGGTATTTGGCGTGCTGAGCGTCAACGCGGTGGCGAGCACGACTGACGATTGTATGGTGTCCCCGAAATAGCCTCCTGGTCAAGGTTGGCGGGAGGGGCGTGTGGTCTGGTGGGGGCAATTGCGAGCGAGATGGTTCATGCTGCTTTCTTTTCGCCGGCGCGGCGTCGCAGGCTGTCGCCTTTGAGTTCGATACGGTGAGCGTTGTGAATGATGCGGTCCAATATCGCGTCACCGAGAGTTGGATCGGCGATAACGTCGTGCCACTGCGCCACGGGCACCTGACTTGTGATCAGCAGTGATCCCTTATCGTAGCGATCATCGACGATTTCGAGCAGATCACGGCGTTGGTCGGCGGAGAGTGGCTCGGGTCCCCAGTCGTCGATGATAATGAGATTGGTGCGCTCGAGCGTGGTCATCAGGCGAGAAAGCCGGCCTTCGCCGCGCGCCTGGGCGAGATCGGCAAAGAGGCGCGGAGCTCGTTTATAAAGGACGGAGAAGCCGTCGCGGCAGGCCTTGTTGCCGAGGGCGCATGCTAACCAAGACTTCCCTGTTCCGGTCGGGCCGACGATGGCCAAGTGATTGCAGTCACGCACCCATTGGCTGGTTGCGAGTGTCTGGAAGAGAGATCGATCGAGACCGCGTGAGGTCCGAAAGTCGATGTTCTCGATGGTGGCCGCCTGACGGAGCTTGGCGGCGGTCAATCGGCGTGAGAGGCGGCGGTTGTCTCGGAAGGTGGCTTCCCGATCGATGAGGAGGCCGAGCCAATCGGCGTGCGACATCTCGGCTGCCTCAGGATTGTTCTGCAGTTCGACGAGTGTGTCGGCCATGGCAGCGAGGCCGAGTGAGCGCAGGCGTTCGATGGTGGGATGAATGAGCATTGTGATCTCCTGATCAATTGTAGTAGCTGCGACCGCGGATGTTTGAATGAAAGAGGATGGGCACCTCCTGCGTAGGAGGAGTTGTTTTGTCGGTGCCGTTCTTCAGGATGGCGGCGACGGATTTGTAGGAGCGCGCGTTGAGCAAAAGGGCACGGGCACAAGCGGCGTCGACGCGCTCTGACCCATAGCGCTTCACGAGCCCGAGAATCCCGATGGCTGAGCGGAAGCCTTGTTCGGGATGTGGGCGCGAGCGCAGGATGACGTCGATCAGAGTGTCGGCGTCGGGCCCGATCTTGGCGGCGTCACGGCGAATGCGCTCATGTGTCCAGTCACGATAGCGCCGATGTGAGCTTGGCATATGCTCGGCGACGGTCGTTGGACGATGCGGCAGGGTGCTGCGCAGATGCGACGCCACACGCTTGCCGCGCAGGAAAATCTCGACGGTCTTCTGGGTGATCCGTGCCTCGACCTCCTGACGTACGAGGCTGTGGGGAACACTGTAGTAATGTTTGGCAATCTCGACGTGATAATCGAGATTGATCCGACAGCGCTTCCACTCGGCATACTCGTAGGGCTCATCCGGCAACGGCGTGAGCGCCGGGCGATCGAGTTCGTTGAACAGTTCGCGCCGACTTCGCCCCCAGCTCCGTAACGATCGATCGTTCAGATCGACAAGAAGACCGTGGATTGCCTCGTTGAGAGCGACGATCGAGAAGAAACGGCGGTTCCTCAACCGCGCCAGAATCGATCTACCGACAATTTGGACTCCCACTTCGACTTTAGCTTTATCCCTCGGATGATACGGCCTCGCTGGCAGAATGGCAGTTTTGTAATGGCGGGCGAGATCGGCATAGGTGCGGTTGACCATCGGCTCGTGGAAGCAGGCCCGAGTGATGCCCGCCTTTAGATTGTCGCTTACCGTCTGCCGGGCCACGCCGCCAAAAAAGGAAAATGCCCGAACATGTGATGAGATCCAGTCGGGCAAGCTTTGGGTGAAGGTTGCCTCGGCGTAGGTGAAGTTCGAGGCGCCGAGTACGGCGACAAATATCTGCGCCGTGAGCACTTCACCGGTGAGCCCATCGATCACCTCCATGGTGTGGCCCGAATAGTCAACGAAGAGCTTCTCGCCGGCGACATGAATCTGGCGCAGGGTCGGCTTCAAGCGGCCGGCCCATTCCTTGTAACGTTCGCAGAACCACGAATAGCTGAAGCCGTTGGAGGTCGTGTCGCAGTACTCCTCCCACAACAGCATCAGCGTCACGCTCGGTCGGCGTAGCTCGCGATGCACCACCGCCCAATCCGGCTGCGGACGGTCATCGCTAGGCAAATCCGATGGTGGCGGATAAAGCCGATTCTCGAGCCGGACATCGTCATCCAGCTCCGGCGGCAAAGGCCAGGTCAGGCCAGCGCGGCGCGTACGGTTCAGGTACTTGCTGACCGTTCCTTGAGCCAGGCCAAGGCTCCGGGCAACGCTGCGCTGAGACATGCCGACGCTGTGGTGCAGGCGTAGAACTTCACGAATGTGGCGCATTGACAGTCTCTCCGTCGGCATCTCGATCCTCTGCTCTGGGGGGCAAAGGGCCAAGCTACCTGGGTTGCAGACTGTCAGTGGTGAGCGCCTCCCCATCGTCTTCCAGGCTGATCACGATCGCTGGAAACGGCGATCACGATCCGCTGGAAACCGTGATCACGATGCTCTGGAATTGATGATCACGATGCTCTGGAAACCGTGATCACGATCGAGGCGAACGCGCAGCGTGACGGCACTGCCTCGTTATTGCGAGCCAACGGGTCCGGCCCGAAGTGGCCGGCCCGA
Organism: uncultured Alphaproteobacteria bacterium; assembly: GCA_963733575.1. GTDB lineage: Bacteria > Pseudomonadota > Alphaproteobacteria > Rhizobiales > Xanthobacteraceae > BOG-931. The sequence goes on from CAVTDJ010000002.1 coordinate 1,317,639, forward strand.
TGACAAACTCAGCGAAGCAATCCAGTCTTTTGGCGCGCAAATGCCGACGTTAATCCAGCGCCGTGACTTCGACTTTGCTGCGCGAGCGCACCGTGGCGAGCGATTTCACGTCGCCGAGCGCTTTCGCCCAAATGTTGCACGGGCTGGCAAGCCGCGTTTCATCGCCTCGCGAGATCGGCGTGCGGCCGAAGCCGATGGCAATCGCGTGGCCTTCCGGCCAGTAAGCGATCTCGCCGGGCGTGACGACAGCGCGCGCATTCTTTTCCCGCGCCACGGTGACCGGGACTTCGAAATAGACCTCCTCGCCCCATGTCAGCGCCGATCCCGCGATCGGCAGCGAAGCCGCGATCGCTTTCGCGGTGGGCGTGTCGAGCAGCTCGGCGTCGAGCGTGACCGGGCCGAAAGCGAAGCGGACGCGCATGATGGCCAAAGATCAGGAGTGAGGGATCAGACGTTGAACGCCCGATGCCGCTCAATGCAGCCGGAACTCGCCATCGACCGCGCGGATCTCGGCCGGCTTGATCAAGCGCGCATGCGCCACAGTGACCGAGTGCAGCGGGCCTTCGAGCTTCTCCAGCCAGAAATTGAGGAATTTGTTCAACTGGGGAAATTTCGGGCAGAGGTCATAGTCCTGCCAGACATAGGTCTGTAGAAGCCAGGGGTGATCCGGCCGACGATAGAGGATATTGGCGGTGGTCAGTCCGTAGCCGTCGAGCTGCCGCCGAAAGTCCTGCGAAACCCAAGTCTGCTTCGAAACCATTGTGCCCTCCGTCCCATCAGGGGATGTTCCGAGACTCGCTCCTCCATTACAAGCCTTAAGTTTGAATAAGCTGTTTACTTTCAAGGCACTAGCAGCATCCTTGGGTCCCTGCTAACAGCCCGTCATTAACCGTCGAGAGAGTTCTTATTGGCAATCCTCTCCGGTGAGTGCTAAAAAATTTTCAGGCGGCTCTTGCGGGTGGAAATCACGCCCCTATGTCCGCTACCGGGCGGTCAGCCGAGGGACCCCGAGGAGACCGCTCTCGCCACAAACTTAATTCGGTTCAATATCTTAGGAGGACACCATGAAGTTTCGCCCGCTTCACGATCGCGTCGTCGTCAAGCGCATCGATGCCGAGGAAAAATCAACCGGCGGCATCATCATTCCCGACACTGCCAAGGAAAAGCCCTCGCAGGGCCAGGTCGTCGCCGTTGGCCCCGGTGGCCGCGACGAGGCCGGCAAGCTGATCCCAATCGACATCAGGGTCGGCGACCGCGTGCTGTTCGGCAAGTGGTCGGGCACTGAAGTGAAGATCGACGGCCAGGAGCTCCTGATCATGAAGGAGTCCGACATCATGGGCGTCATCGACGAACCGCTGGCCAAGAAGAAGGCCGCGTAACCAACAAAGCAAACCGTCATCCCGAGGTGGCCGCGAAGCGGCCCTCGAAGGATGACAGCCCGTGCCAAGCCATCCTTCGAGGCTCGCGGCTTCGCCGCGCACACCTCAGGATGACGACAACAACCAGGAGTGAATTCAAATGGCTGCCAAGGAAGTTAGATTCTCAGTCGATGCGCGCGACAAGATGTTGCGCGGCGTCGACATTCTCGCCAACGCGGTGAGAGTGACACTCGGCCCCAAGGGCCGCAACGTGGTGCTCGACAAGTCGTTCGGCGCTCCCCGTATCACCAAGGACGGCGTCACCGTCGCCAAGGAAATCGAGCTTGAGGACAAGTTCGAGAACATGGGCGCCCAGATGGTCCGCGAGGTTGCGTCAAAGACCTCCGACATCGCCGGTGACGGCACAACGACGGCGACGGTTCTCGCCGCCGCCATCGTGCGGGAAGGCGCCAAGGCGGTTGCCGCCGGCATGAACCCGATGGACCTCAAGCGCGGCATCGACCTCGCGGTCGAGACCGTCGTCGAGGAGCTGAAGAAGAACTCCAAGAAGGTCACCTCCAACGCCGAGATCGCCCAGGTCGGCACCATCTCCGCCAATGGCGACAAGGAAATCGGCGATTACCTTGCCAAGGCGATGGAAAAGGTCGGCAACGAGGGCGTGATCACGGTTGAAGAGGCCAAGAGCCTGGAGACCGAGCTCGACGTGGTCGAGGGCATGCAGTTCGACCGCGGCTACATCTCGCCCTACTTCATCACCAACGCCGACAAGATGCGCGTTGAGATGGAGGACCCTTACATCCTCATCAACGAGAAGAAGCTCTCGGCGCTCAATGAGCTGTTGCCGCTGCTCGAAGCCGTCGTGCAGACCGGCAAGCCGCTCTTGATCGTAGCCGAGGACGTCGAGGGCGAGGCGCTTGCCACGCTCGTCGTCAACAAGCTGCGCGGCGGCCTGAAGGTCGCGGCGGTAAAGGCTCCGGGCTTCGGCGATCGCCGCAAGGCCATGCTGCAGGACATCGCCGTCCTGACCGGCGGTCAGGCGATCAGCGAGGATCTCGGCATCAAGCTCGAGAACGTAACCATCGCCATGCTCGGCAAAGCCAAGAAGGTGATGATCGACAAGGAGAACACCACGATCGTCAACGGCGGCGGCAAGAAGAAGGACATCGAAGACCGCATCACCCAGATCAAGGCGCAGATCGAGGAGACCACCTCCGACTACGACCGCGAGAAGCTGCAAGAGCGGCTTGCCAAGCTCGCGGGCGGCGTCGCGGTGATCCGCGTCGGCGGCGCCACCGAGGTCGAGGTGAAGGAGCGCAAGGATCGCGTCGACGACGCGATGCATGCGACCCGGGCGGCCGTCGAAGAGGGCATCCTGCCCGGCGGCGGTGTTGCACTCCTGCGCGCCACCGAGGCGCTCAAGAAGGTGCGCACGCAGAACGACGACCAGAAGACCGGCGTCGAGATCGTGCGTAAGGCACTGCAGGCTCCGGCCCGGCAGATCGCCACCAATGCCGGTGAGGACGGCTCCGTCATCGTCGGCAAGATCCTGGAAAACCACGCCTACGGCTTCGGCTTCGACGCCCAGAACGGCGAATACGTCGACATGGTGAAGAAGGGCATTATCGATCCGACCAAGGTCGTGCGCCAAGCGTTGCAAGGCGCGTCCTCGGTTGCCGGTTTGCTCATCACCACCGAGGCGATGGTCGCCGAGCTGCCGAAGAAGAAGGACAACATGCCTTCGATGCCGCCCGGTGGCGGCGGGATGGACTTCTAAAAAAGTCCAAGATCCAATCGGAACGAGGGCGCGGCACAAGCCGCGCCCTTTTTCTTTGGCGTCTTGGCTTGCGCAAGCGCGAGCGAGGCAAGCCGTCTAAACGTCGCCGGGAACGGTCGCGTGCTCGCTCGCTGCGCGGTACGGCGCGGGCGCGGATGCGTTTTGTGTGAGAATCCGATCGATGACAAACAGCGGCCGCCGTTTGGTCTCGAGATAGAGACGCCCGACATATTCGCCGAGCAGGCCGAACAAAATAAGCTGCGTCGAGCCGAGGATGAGAACCACCGTCAACAAGCTGGTCCAGCCTTCGACGACATGCCCGAGGGCCCAGCTGCCGAGCGTATAGCCGAGCATGAGCAGGCTCAAACAGCCGAGCAGCAGCCCGAGATAGGACGCCAGCCGCAGCGGCATGATGGAGAACGACGTCAGCGCGTCGAACGCCAGCCCCATCATCTTGGCCAGCGGGTAGTTGCTCGTGCCCGAATGCCGCGCGGCGCGGTCATAGGTGAGTGGCACCTGGCGAAGCCCGATCCAGCTCACCATGCCGCGAATGAAACGATGCTGCTCCGGCATGCTGTTGAGGATGTCGAGTACGCGCCGCGTCATCAGGCGGAAATCGCCGGCGTCGACCGGCATGTCGGCGTAGCCGACGCGCCGCATCAGCCGGTAGAACAACGCCGCCGTGCCGCGCTTGAGCATGGTCTCGCCCTCACGCTGGCGGCGCAGCCCATAGACGACATCCGCCTCGCTGCGGTCCATGAGCTGCCACATCTCGCCGAGAAGTTCCGGCGGGTCCTGCAAATCGGCATCGATGGTGAGGATGCGGTCGCCGCGGCAGGTGTACAAGCCGGCCGTCATCGCCAGCTGGTGACCGTGCCGGCGGGAAAGGTTGACCGCGACGACACGCGGATCGCGGCGAACAAGGTCGGCCATGATCGGCCAGGTGCGATCGGCCGAGCCGTCGTTCAACAAAACAAGCTCGTAGTCGGCCCCCACCGCGTCCTGAGCCGCGACGGTCATGCGCCGATGAAATTCTTCGAGGCCTTCTTGCTCGTTGTAACACGGCGCAACGATGGAGAGCCGCGGGGTGGCGCGCGCATGTAAAGGCACCGGCATCGACCTCCTCCACCCGGCAATCGCAGCGCCCTGCCGTTGCATTCTGTGGGTGCGGTGTCAAATCCGCTGTTCGGGCACCCGGTTAAGACACGATCTTGCTACGGCGGGTCAAGTGGCGGACCGACCGGACCGGTTAAGCTGTAGATGTGGTAGTCTTGGACCGGCACACCGTGCCGCGTGCGCGTCAAATTCACCACCGGCTCTACGGTCGCGAAGCGTTTACGTATCGCGGGGATCTCGCCGCATTCGGCCCAGCAAACGTACATGATCGTGCCGCGAAAGAGGGCCGGGTCGGGCTCTGGAGCGTTCACGTAGCGCATGCGGCCGTTGATCTGCTCGACCGGCGGATGCGAGGGAAGATAGAACGAAAGCCAGCCGGTGAGCCCGTAGTCCATGGTCAGAACGATCGGCGCGCCAAGCCGGCGGCGCACGTCATCCATCTGGATGCCTAGTTCCTGCCAGCCCGCGCCCAAGATGCGCGCGGTCGGATCGTTTGGCCCGAGCGGAATGATCCCGAAGACGCCCTGCACATAAATGAAGGCCGCCACAACAAGTCCGATGGGTACCGCGAGTCGCTGCGACCAGAACGCGATGGATGCCCACGCGCCGTTCCATTCGATCTTTTCTACAGCGACGGCGGCGGCAATTACGAACGCCACATAGATCGGCTCGGGCCAGTTGCCTTCGACGCGGCCATGGAACGTATGCCAGACGAAGTAGATTACGATCGGCCACACCATGGCGTTGACCAGGACGCGCGCGCCATACGGCCCGCCCTCGCCTCGCAGAAGTCCCGCAAGCCCCATCGCGCCGAGGATGAAAACAGGCGGTGTCGCCAGTCCGATCTGCGTCGCGAAGAATTCCCCGAGATAACGCAGCGACCATTCGTGAACGACTAGCCGGTTATATTGGTAGAGCACCGACGCCCAGTGATGCTGCGCGTTCCAGATCAGCGTCGGCGAAAACAGAGCGAGCGCGATGACGCCCGAGATCCAGGGCCAGGGCGTGAACAGCCACTTGCGCAGCTCCGGAACCAGCAACAACCAGGCAAGGATGCCAACCGCAAAGAAAATCGTGGTGTATTTCGACAACATACCGATGCCGAACGCCACGCCGATCGCGAGCCACCACGCGCCGCGACCGGTTTCATAAAGCTTTGCCAGCGTCAGCAGCAGGAACGCCGTCGCGATGACCACCGCGTTGTCGGGGGTCGCGATGGCCGATCCCACGGCCATGACCAACGTCAGATTGAAATAGAGCGCCGCCGTGGCGCCCACCTTCTCATTCTCGAACAGGATCGCGCCCGATCGCCAAACCGCCCAACTGGCCGGCAAGGCAAGCAGGACGCCGAACGCGCGGACGCCGAATTCGGTATTGCCGAATAGCGTCGTGCCAAGCCGGATGAGAATGGGGTTGACCGGCGGATGATCGTAGTAGCCACCGGCGATATGCTTCGACCAAAGCCAATAGAGGCTTTCATCAAAGCTCAGCGGCGTCAGCGCCGCGCATGCCAACCGAACGCAGACGAGAACGAGAATGGTGGCGACGACCGCGGACTCATAGCACCGTTCCGGCAAAGCTGCACCGCGCAACGCAACCAATTGAACGTCCTTCTGTTGTGACGGCACGGCTCTGGGCAGACAGACGCCCGCCGGCGACGGCGAGGCTTCATAGCAGGAGGGCGGTGACCGCGCCAACGAGCTCCATCACGCTCCCATGAGGTCCAATCCGGCCGAAATTGCTAACCCGGGGGTAGCCAAAAAATATGAAGGCCCAGGAAAACCCGGGCCTTCATGTTCTGGGACAACAGTCTGGGACAAGACTGGAGGGCGAAGAAACGACCACGAATGAACGGTGCGCGTTCGTCCGGCGTCACCGGCCACCGTGGCCGCGACGGCGTCGGGTCGAATCCCGCCGCCGGTTACGTTATGACTATCGCGCCAGGCCGTGACGGCGATATGACGGTCGCCAGCAGCGTGCCCCGCGCGATATGATCCGATATGGCCAAATCCAAAGCCTGCGCGAGCTGCGGGAACGAAATTCCAGGCGACAGCCGTTTCTGCCCACAGTGTGGCACGCCGCAGGCGTTGAACTGCGCCGCCTGCGGCCACGCCAATGCGGCGGGCTCCCGCTTCTGCGCGCAGTGCGGCGCCAAGATCGGCGAGACCGGAGCACCGGCGCCCGCTCCCGCAGCGGCGCCAGCGGCCGCCGCCACCTCGGCCGAGCGCCGCCAGCTTACGGTGATGTTCTGCGATCTCGTCGGCTCGACCGCGCTCTCCACGCGCCTCGATCCGGAAGATCTGCGCGAAGTGATCGCGGCTTACCACAAATGCGCGGCCGACGTCGTGGTCCGTTTCGGCGGATACGTTGCCAAATACATGGGCGACGGTGTGCTCGTCTATTTCGGCTATCCCGAAGCGCATGAAACCGACGCGGAAAATGCCGTGCGCGCCGCGCTTGCGCTGGTCGACGCCATCGCGCTGCTTTTTGCCGACGACGGCCGGCACCAGGTGCGCGTCGGCATCGCCACCGGTCTTGTCGTGGTTGGCGAGCTTGTCGGCGCCGGCGAAGTGCAGGAGCGTAACGTCGTCGGCGAGACGCCGAACCTCGCCGCGCGGCTGCAATCGGTCGCCGCGCCGAACACCGTCGTGATTGCCGCCGCCACGCGGCGGCTGGCCGGCGATCTGTTCGCATACGAGGCGGTTGAACCGACCGAGCTCAAAGGCTTTCAAGGGCCTGTCGCGGCGTGGCGTGTTTTACGCGAGCGCACGATTGCAAGCCGCTTCGAGACGATGCGCGCGGCGAACCTGACCCCTCTGGTCGGCCGCCAGGAGGAACTCGAGCTATTGTTGCGGCGATGGCAGCAGGTCAAGGAAGGTGAAGGCCGCGTGGTGCTGCTGGCGGGAGAGCCGGGCATCGGCAAATCGCGCCTCACCTCGGCCCTGGAAGATAATCTCAAGCACGAAGCGCATGTTTGCTTGCGCTACTTCTGTCAGCCGCATCACCAAGGCAGCGCGCTTCAGCCGATCCTGGGGCAGCTGCAGCACGCTGCCGGCTTTACCCACGACGACACGCCGGCGAGCAAACGAACGAAGCTCGAAAAGCTGCTTGCCCGGGAGGCGGGAAGCGGCGGCGACGTCGAACTGTTCGCGGAGCATTTGGGACTGGCTCCCTCCCCTTCCGTCGCGGCAGCGGACAGAGATCCGCAGCGCAAGCGCGGCAGGATTCTCACCGCTTTGATGGAGCAGCTCGAAACATTGGCGCGGCGCGGTCGGCTGTTGATGCTGTTCGAGGACGTGCATTGGGCCGACCCGACGACGCTCGAACTGCTGACGCTGACGATCGAGCGCCTGCAATCCCTGCCGATCCTCCTCGTCATCACGTTTCGTCCCGACTATCAGCCGTCCTGGACCGGACAACCGCACGTCACCATGTTGACACTCAATCGGCTGTCACAGCGCGAACGGGCAACACTGGTCGACCACATCACCGGCGGCAAAGCGCTGCCGCCCGGCCTGCTCGATCAGATCGTCGAACGGACCGACGGCGTCCCGCTGTTTGTCGAAGAGCTGACCAAGTCCGTGCTTGAGAGCGAGCAGTTGCACGAGTCCGGCGACCAATACGTGCTCGATCAGCCGGCGCAGCCGCTCGCCATTCCGGCCACGCTGCAAGCCTCGCTGATGGCGCGCGTCGATCGCCTCGGGTCGGCGCGGGAGGTTTTGCAGATCGGAGCCGCCATCGGACGGGAGTTTTCCTATGAGGTCCTAGCCGCCGTGGCCGGACTACCGGATGTGGTGCTGCAGGACGCCCTGATCCGGCTCACCGAGGCCGAACTGGTTTTCCTGCGCGGTACGCCGCCGAATGCCGTCTACACCTTCAAGCATGCGCTGGTGCAGGACTCCGCCTATTCCAACATGCTGCGGGCGCGGCGGCAGCAGCTTCATTCCGCCATCGCGATGGTGCTGGAAAAGCGGTTTTCGGAAGTGGTCAATGCGACGCCCGAGGTCATCGCACAGCAATTCGAGCGGGCGGGACAAAACAAAAAAGCGGTGCAGTATTGGCACCGGGCCGGCGAGCGCGATCTGCGCCGCTTCGCCATGAGGGAATCGATCACTCACTATTCCAACGCGCTGCGTCTCGTCACCACGATGCCGGAAACGCCGGAGCGCGCGGGTCTCGAGCTTGACGTTTGCCTCGGACTTGGTCTCGCTCAACAGATCGGAATTGGCCCGACCGCGAAGGAGTCGGCCACCGCCTACCAACGAGCCCTGACGCTGAGCCGAATGCTCGGTCGCGGGCGCGAGCGCTTTCTCGCGACGTGGGGCATCTGGTTCCACACCACAATGTCGGGCCGCACCAAGGAAGCGTTCGCGCTGGCCGATGAACTTCTCACGATCGCGCGCGAGCTGAACGACCCCGATCTTCTGGTCGAGGCCTATCATGCGCGTGTCCCGGGACTGCTGCGGACGGCGGACCTCCACGCGATGAAGGAAGCAGCACTCGAAGTTATTCGCCTGTACGACGATGAACGTCATCGCGATCACGCTTACTATTTCGGCGGACACGATGCCCGCGTTTGTGCGCAAAGCTTTCACGCGATCAGCCTCTGGGGCCTCGGAGCTCTCGATCAAGCGCGACAGGTGGCATGGCATAGCATCGAAAATGCGCGTGCCCTAGGTCATGCCTTTTCGCTCGCCCATGGCCTGAACATGGGCGGCCTGACGTTCTTGCTGCTCCACGATGTCGAGGCGTGCCGGGTGGTGGTAGACGAGCTTTATCCGCTCGCCGAGCGCAACAAGTTTTCCTGGCCCCTGACCTACGCGCGTTTCGTGCGCGGATGGTTGAGATCGCAAGATGGCGATCATAATGCCGGGATCGAGCAAATGCTGAAGGCGGCCGATGAAGGGCCCGCCGCCGTTCTGCAGCCGATCATGCTGGCGATCATTGCCGAACAGCAGATCCGTGCCGGACACCTCGACGGCGCCCTTGGCACGCTCGACCGAGCGATGAAAGAGAACGATGCGCAAAACGATCGATTTTACCAACCCGAGATGATCAGACTGCGCGCCGACGTCTTGCTGGCGCAATCGCGCGACAACGCCGCCGAGGCGGAAACCATCTTCAGGCGGGCGATGACCGTTGCAGCCCAGCAATCGTGCTGCACTCTCGAACTGCGCGCCTGCGTCAGCCTGACGAGATTGCTCGCCGACGGTGGCCGCAAAGCGGAAGCGCGCGATCTTCTTGCGCCGCTCTATGGTGCGTTTACCGAAGGCCTCGACGAGCCGGATTTGCAAGCGGCGAAGGCGCTGCTCGCCGAACTGAGCTGAGGCGGGCGGCATGGCAGCCAAATCCGGTCAAATCCGCGTCGGCATCGGTGGCTGGAATTACGAGCCATGGCGCGGCGTGTTCTATCCAAAGGGTCTCACCCAGGCGAAGGAGCTCGCCTATGCCGCGAGCCACCTCACGTCGATCGAGATCAATTCGACCTTTTACGGCTCGCAGAAGCCGGAAAGCTTCCGCAAGTGGGCGAGCGCCGCGCCTGACGGTTTCGTGTTCTCCGTCAAGGGACCGCGCTTCGCCACCAACCGGCGCGTCCTTGCCGAAGCTGGCGATTCCATCAAGCGATTTCTCGATTCCGGGGTACTCGAGCTGGGCGATCGGCTCGGGCCGCTCCTTTGGCAGTTCGCCCCGACCAAGAAATTCGACGCCGGCGACTTCGGAAAATTCCTTGCGCTGCTGCCGACGAAGGCCGACGGCCGACGGCTGCGGCATGTCGTGGAAGTGCGGCATGCAAGCTTTTGCACGCCGGAATTCATCGCGCTCGTCCGCGGCTTTGGCACACCGGTCGTGTTCACCGACCACGCGACCTATCCGTCGCTCGCCGACGTGACCGGCGATTTCATCTATGCGCGTTTGCAAAAGGGCAAGGACTCTGTCCCGACGGCTTACCCGCCAAAGGAACTCGACGCCTGGGTCGGCCGGTTGCGGATTTGGGCGCAAGGCAAAGTGCCGGAGGACCTGCCGCGGGTCGATCCGGCACACGCCACGCAGAACGCCGCGCCGCGCGATGTCTTCGTCTACGTCATCCACGAAGGCAAAATTCGCGCGCCGGCGGCCGCCATGGCGCTGATCGAGCGATTGAGCGCCTAGTAGATCACGGTGTTGGACGTACGCAGACGCTGCACCAGGACGCGCATTACATTCAGCGCGAAGTAAGGCGTGCGGCTGACCATGAGAAGAAATTGCTTCTCGCCGACGGGAACGACTGTCGTGTCGGTTGCCGCGACCGCCGTCGCGCTACGGGGACCGTGATCGATCAGGGCCATCTCGCCGAAAATGCTCAGCTCCGGCAAGGTATCGAGCAGGCGATTGCCAACGCGGATCTCGACCTTCCCGCTCTTGACGATGAACAGCTCCTCCGCCGGATCCCCCTCGCGGAAAATGACATCGCCGGGTTTGAAGGTGCGCACCGGAGCGCCTGCACCGGCCAAGATGCCAAAATCAACGGCCGCGTCCGCCATATCGCGTCCCCTACTTTCGCTGGATTGTTTCAATCTCATGACGGCCGACGATTACAGCTTTATGACAGCCGCCGACGGGATTCCGTCGGCACGATCCGCTAGCCGGCGCCGTGAAGTGACCCCAGAAATGCTAACGGCCACGATCGACTAGGTGCGCGTACATCCGGCGTCACCCGTCGTTTACCGTGGCCGTCCCGCGACGGAGCCCGAAGGCGTCAACGTCGCTGTTTCGATAAATAGGCGCCTTGCGCGATTATGCAAGAGCCCAATTTTATGCAAGTATTCACCTGCGGCGATCAGGTTTTTTCATGTCCCTGGCCGTTGTATGCTGAGAATCGCGGTATTTCTTGATGGTCCGGCTGGTCACGGCGCGCCCGCAACGTCTGGCCGTCAGGTTTTTTTAGGGGGAGCGAACGATGGCTATGGAGCGACAGACCGAGATGATCGGACGCGCATTCGCCAGCGCGGTCCATACGCATTGGGGTCTTTTTCTGGCCGAAGGCATCATCCTGGTCATTCTCGGCATTGCGGCGATCATGTTGCCGCTTGTCGCCACCCTCGCGATCACCATCATCATCGGCTGGATATTTTTAGTCAGCGGCATCGTCGGATTGGTGACGACGTTCTGGGCGCGGCAGGCGCCCGGCTTCTGGTGGGCGCTGATCTCGGCGATCATCGGCATCGCCGCAGGCATCGTGCTGCTGCTTTGGCCGGTAAGCGGCAGCGTGTCGCTGACGCTGGTGCTGATCGCGTTCTTCGTGATCGAGGGCATTGCCTCGATCATGTATGCCATCGAGCACCGCAATCAGCTTACGGGCCAGTGGGTATGGATGCTGGTCAGCGGCATCATCGACCTCATTCTTGCCGCCATCATCTTCGCCGGGCTCCCGGGAACCGCGCTGTGGGCGCTCGGCCTGCTGGTCGGAATCAACATGGTGTTCGGCGGCGCCGCGTTGATCGCGATGGCGCTCGCGGCGCGACAGCCCGCGTCGGCGTAAGCTGGAAAGCAATACCGCTCGTCCCAGCGCGAGCGGGGACCCAGTCTTTCGCCACAGTGCTGGATTCCCGCTTTCGCGGGAATGAGCGGGTTAGATCACTCCGCCGGCGCCGCGTGCGGCACTCGCTCTCGTTCCACACCGCTGGCGATGTAAGCGATCGCCAGGACGGCGAGCAGGAAGCCCAGCGCGACGAACGCGGTCGCGTCAAGGACGAGCGGGAAACCGCCACGGCCGTACAAGACGGCGATCATCGACACCGCCACGCCCGAGATCATGAAGGTGAGGAAGTAGCGCACGGCGTAGACACGGCCGCGCCAGGCGTCGGCGGTATACCGCGCGATGATGAGGTCGTTCACCGTGATCTGGCCGTAGATCGCCGCCATGGTGAAAGCAAGCGCGAACAGCACCGTGGCGCCGCTCGCATAGGCGGTCCACACCACGCCGGCGAATTGCATGATCGCGAGCACGGCAAACAGGATAATCAGCCGGAAGCGCTCCACCAGCCGGCCGACCGCCATCTGCGCAATCGCGCCGCAGATGAAGACCGCCGTCGTCAATCCGCCGATTTCGACAAGCGAAATATTGCCGCCGACGCGCTCGTCCACAAGCTTCGGCAGCGCGACCGAGAGGGTGTTGAACACTAGCCCGGCGCACAATGCGACGACCATGAAAAGGCCGAAGATCGTCGCCGCAACGGCGGCGGACAACGGCACGTCGGGGGCGGAGCTGCGCGATGCCTTGTGCCGGGCTTCGTCGGGAATAATCCAGAGATAGGCTGCGCCGGTCGCGAGGCAAACGACGCCCGGGACGAAAAAAGCGCCGCGCCAGGACATTGCCGCGGTCAGAACCGCCGTGATCCCGGCAGCGAGCGAAATGCCGAGATTGCCGCAGACGCCGTTGAGCGCCAGCGTGCGGCCGCGCTGGGTGGCGCTCTCGACGACCATCGCCGTGCCGACCGGATGATAGATCGCCGCGAAGATGCCAAGGACGAACAACGCGACCGCGAGCGCGCCGAGCGACGGCGCGAAAGCCGCGCCGATCAGCGACAGGCCGCAGCCGACATAGAACGCGACCATCATGTTGCGGCGGCTCCAGCGGTCGGCGAGCCAGCCTGCGGGCAGCGAGAACAGTCCGAACGCGATGAAGGAGGCGGTCGAGAGCGCGATCAGCTCGGAATAGGATCGGCCATAAGCGGCCTCGAGCTCGATGACCACTGTTGGATAAATCAAAATCACAAAGTGATCGAGCGCGTGGGCCCAATTGAGGAAGCCGATCGAGAGCCGCCGGCGCGACAGCCCAGCAACCCGGCCGGAAGAAAATCGGTCGGAAGTCGAGACGTCAGCGGTCATTTGTTCATCCCAGATCGCAACACGGGCACGTATACCCTGCGTCGCTGCGTCCACATACCCCTTCATTTTGCAGGGCAGCCCGGCATCGTGCTCCGTCCGTAAGCCGGTCTTACAACTTATGGGGCAATTGCGTAGTTGACACCACAACGCACAAGTGCTAGTATTTAGGCCATAAGGAGCAATTCCGATGGCCAAGAACCAGTTTGCCGAACCCCATTTCCACGATGAGGAAGCCGCTCGGCTGTGGTTTGAAGCGGCCCGCTGGCCTATCGGCCCGATCTGCCCCAAGTGCGGAAGCCTGAAGATTTACGCGACCAAGAAGCTTGGCCGATACCGCTGCGCCGCTCCGACATGCCGCAAGGACTTCACCGTCATGACCGGCACGGTGATGGAGCGCAGCCACGCCAAGCTTACCCAGTGGGCTGTGGCGTTCCATATGGCGGCTTCCAGCAAGAAGGGATTTTCAGCGCACCAGCTCCATCGTGAGTTGGGTTGCCAGTACAATACCGCTTGGTTCCTGCATCATCGCGTGATGGAAGCGATGCGCCGTGGTGGCCTCGACCTGCCTCCTATGGGTGGTGAGGGCATGGTCGTGGAGGCCGACGAAACCTATTTCGGCAATGTGCCGGAAGCGAAGCGCCGTTCAACCAAGACCAGCGGCAAGCCGTATTCTGGGAAAACGCACGGCGTGGCCCACAAGCGGGCGATCATCGCGTTAGTGGAACGCGGTGGCGAGGTTCGGTCGTTCCATGTCCCGTATGCCACGCTCGATAGCGTCATCGGCATCGTGCGCGAGAACATCGCCCGCGAGAGCCGCCTGCACACTGACGAAAGTAACCTCTATTACGATGTCGGCATTGAGTTTGCCGCGCATGAGACCGTGAAGCACAGTGCGAAGGAATATGCGCGGGAAAGCAATTTGATCTCAATCAAAGATGGCGTGATTCATAAGGTCACCACGAACACTGTGGAAGGCTACTTCTCAATCTTCAAACGCGGCATGCGTGGTGTGTACCAGCATTGCGCGGAGAAGCACTTGCATCGGTATCTGGCGGAGTTTGATTTTCGATACAATCATCGTGAGGCGCTAGGCTACAATGACACCGCTCGCACCATCGCCGCGATCCGGTGCGGTCAGGGCAAGCGCCTCACCTATCATCAACCTCACTAAGTCGGATTTTCGATTTCAGGCGGCGCGTTTCTTGCGCTGGCGGCGCAAGCGCCGATGAGGTTTTTTCTTGGCGATTCGGCGGGACTCGCCAGTCCGCGTTGGGATATCCTTTAGCGGCGTGGGAGGGCCGCTAAACGCGCCTTGCAATATCTTTCGCTGGCGCTGCTCGGTTGCTTCTTTACTGAATTGGTCGGTGTCCATGTGAGGAAGGATACCATGAAACGGCCCGCTAGCGACAGGCCAATAAAACGGACTGGAAATGTTCGAAAAGACCTATCTGAAAACCAGCTAGCGTGGATTGGTAGCGTAGCCCTTGCATACAACGAGACCGAAGCACTTCTTGATCTCACCGTGACTTGTAGCCTAGGCCAACTCGACCTAGGACATGAACTGACAAGCCGGATTAACGGCACGGACGGTAAAATTGAAATCATAAAAACGGCGATGGAAAAGCTCAAAGCAGAACAGTCAATTAGGGATGCGATAGCCCTTACACTTGGAGCAGACGGATTTGCTGGATTAAAGAAGTACCGTGATCGAATTATCCACGCTCGAATTAGGGACGCAAAGAACGCAATCGCGGAATCGCCAGCAAGTCGTGGTAAATTTGAAGAAGTATTACTTATCCCAAAAGCGCTAGGCCGTGTGGACGGATTTGATCAAGATAAAGCCAAGAGCAAGCGCGACGAACGAACCGTAATTCTGCGCCGTCTTCTCGCATCGAAGCGCGATACGCTTGAAGCGCTTGAGCTTGCCGACCGCTTGTTCGATGCGTGCCCGCGCCTTGTAGAGTGCTTTTGGAAAGAAAGCGGGCATGTCTTTGGTGTTGGATCGATATGGGATTGCCGGGCATATTCCGCGTTGGCGTGCGGCCTCGCGGTTTGATTTGGAATCGTAGCCCTTGTCACCGAGCGCGGCGCGCGGATTGATATCGGGGCCGATGTCGAGAAGCGTCTCGAAGTTGCGACTGTCGCTGGCCTCACCACCAGTGAGATGAAAGGCAATTGGCAAGCCGCCGAAATCAGTCTTCAGGTGAATCTTGGTAGAGAAGCCACCACGCGAGCGGCCGAGCGCCTGATCGTGCTGCCCCCTTTTGCGCCCGCCGCCGAGACATGGGCGCGCACCACGGTGGAATCGAACATCTGCACCAGACCCGCCGTCTCGCTCATTGCCGCCAGCGCATCGAAGAAAGCTTCGAAAGTTCCGGACCGGCTCAAGCGCCAGAACCGCTTCCAGACGCTGTTCCAATGCCCAAACTTTTCCGGAAGAGCCCGCCAAGTGATGTTGTGAACCACGAAATACTGCAGGGCTTCGAGAAACTTCCGGTCGTTCCGCCCCTTGTCACCGCGCCGTGAGCGCGATGCCTCGAATACCTTCAAAACAATCGTCCAGTCCTCTTCCGTCATGGTGGTGAGCATGGTCGGTCCTCCAAAAACCGACTGCCCATGAGTTACAGAAAAAGTGATTTGGGAATCCCGTCGCGCTATACTTGGCTAGATCCGTCCACACGGCCTAGCACTACTTTGGCAGATTTACTCACGCTGCTTTTCGGCGCCGATCCAGGATCGGCAGTACGGACATCGCTGCGGACTTGATTGCATAATGAGGTCGACGATGGCGTGGCGGACGGCCGGTAACGTCGGTTGAGGAGGCGGGCCGTTGATTCTTTTTCCCCGCCTCACTTTTGTGAGCCGGCGATGTTGGAGGAACGCGTAGGCAATCATCGTCATCAGCGCATGACGATGAAGGCCTTGCCAAGACCTTCCCTCGAAGTGGTCGAGACCGAGTTCCTCCTTCAGCTGTTGATGGGCCTGCTCGCAAATCCATCGTGCCTTGATCGTCGCGGCCAAGCTGCGCAGGTCCATTCCGGCGGGCAAGTTGGCAAGATAGTATTTCTTCTCGCCGGACATGCGGTGCTCGCCGATGAGCCAGGCCTCGTCCCCTGGAAGATGCTGCTGACCCTTATCCCATATCCGCTGCGGAGGTCCGTCGGCGATGCGCACACGGACAGCAGCAAATCGGGCTTTCAGCCGGCCTTTCGTCCCGTTGCGCCAACTCACAGTTCTCCACTTGGCACCGGCCAGCATGTCTTCAGCTGCTGTCGATAGACTATCTGGCACGTACCGCTTACGTGGCCGGCCTCGAACTTTGGTAACTGGCCAAATGAGCTTCACCCCAACGGGGTACACCTTGAGGTGACGAGGGATGCCAACAGCCCAGGCAAGCTTGCGAGCCGTCAGCCCTTGACGGAAGGGTGCACTGAGACCGTAACCGGCATCCGCCAGCACACAGCGGAAGCGCACGCCGATCGATTTCAAGCGATCAATCTCCGCCAGTGCGATCTCGGGCTTGGTCCGTGCTGTTCGATATTCGGCCGGAACACCAGCTCGCTGCAGCCGCCGCCGATCGCTGATCCAACTGTCTGGAAGAAAAAGCCGCAAGGCCACCATCACCGGCACTTCGCCGCAGGCGAGCGTCAGTGACACCAGAGTCTGGCAGTTGGCGGTCTTGCCTAGCGCTGAAGCATATTGCGCAGCGACGCCGACCGAGTGCGTGCCCTTCTTCGGCACCGCCGTATCGTCGATCACCAACACCGCATCGCTGCCACCAACGAGCCGATCCGCTTGAATAAGCAGCTCCGTCTCCAATGGCGCCGCGTTCCAGACGCCAGCCGCAACAAAATGATGCAGCTGATCATAATCGCCAGGCGCAAGCCGCTCCGCCATTGGCTGAACGCTCTTGCGATCGCCGGGCCCGATCAGCCCTGCCACATAAAGCGGACACATTCGCCGCCGCGCTTTATGGCCCAGGCGATCCAAAAACGGCTTGAGCCAGCCTCGAAGCTCGTCTTCCCAATTCGACGTTGTGCCTACCATAGTCGGCCCTCCAAAAAGCCGACTACCCATGAGTCACAGAAAATCTGATTTGTGAATCCCACCCACCCCAATCATTCGAAAAAAATCTGCCAAAGTAGTGCTAGAAGGTGTGTACAACCGCCTTGTACTGCTCAGAACGGAATTGTCGTTTATTCTGCAAATAGTTATTGCAATCGAAGTAACCACTTCGATTGGCGTTGCTCTTCACGGTATCAATCATTCTTTGGGCGATTCCTACATGCGACACGCTCATGCGCTTCCTCGTAGGTATTGCCTGGGACGCTGTAAAAGGCTGTTTGACTCTGCAGAAGGCGCTGCAATTCCTTCAATTGCAGAATCAATAGCTGTTCCGTCAGCCGCACTCTCTCGGACGCTATGCTACTGGCCTCATCACCCCTCTGCTCCCTTTGCCGGATGTAGTAGTCGATAAGCTGAGGAAATTGCAGAATCGTTTGTCTTGCAGCTTCATCGTATTCTTTTTGACTAGCTTCTTTCCGGGGATACCGGGGCAACACTTGCTGAAAATAATTGGAGACCTGCCACCTTAATTGCTCGTCAGAAATTGCCGGAGGAATTTCTTCAAAGCGCCTCACCAGATCGATCTTGTTAATCCAATTTTCATCGCGAGTGAGCAAGTCTTTCGGGCAAAGGATTACGTAGTCTCCGTCAATCCATGGGAGCGCGTACCGCTTGCTGGACCAAGTTTCTGTCTCATAGTTGAACGTGCCGTTCGAGATCGCTACAGTTCGGCGCAGTTCCGCAATGAGATGTTTCGTCGCAAACTCTTCCGTGTAGCTGCACAGGAAGTCCTTGATCAAGTTCGTGACAAAATCGCTGATGTTGTCCTTGCCGACTCCTTCACGGATAAGGCAGACTTTTTCAAGATGGCTGCCTTTCGTGATCTGCTCATCACCAAACGTCGGAAAGAGGCGGTGGAGATTTCCGTGCAGTGCTCGCGCAAAGTCGATTCCTAGGCCGCTTCCCTGATTGCCCTTCACTGAGAATCCGAGCCAGGTTTGCTTTACCTCCGGAAAGCAATACCACGCTCGTAGCATTGGCTCATCGGCTACGCCGGCTTGAGCTTTATCGCGCAAGAAAACTAAATACTTGATAAGGCCGTCGTGTAATGCGCGATACTCAGGTTTCTCACTATTGAAAAGGAGAAACGGATCGATAAAGAGCGGGAGGTCGGTTACAAGGGAAATATCCAATGCCCCATGTTCCTCAAGCAACGAGGGGTCTAACCGCTGCTCAATTGCTTCCTTGCCGTCGTCCAAACTCTTGGCGGTTCGAAGGCTCTGCGTGGTAATCGCCGTCACGATAGCAAGCGTGTTCTGTACCCTATGGTGCAGTTCCTCCAAGACTAGACGCTGCAATCGCTCCGCGACCTTTTGATCGGCCGCAGCTAATCCGGCTTGCGCCAGAAGGCGACGCAGGTCCACGTTTTCGACCTCAAGCCGAAGTTCATCTTCCGTAGTCACGGTACCTCTCCCACTCTTCCAGCACCTGCACCTTAGAGTCTGTCCGGGAACATCAAACGGGATTACAAAGTTTTCGGAGCATGAGGCGGATTGAGGCGAGGCGCAAGAATGCCAGCGCCTTGCGATTGAGGTTTTCCCAATCCTTGGCAAGCCTTCGGCAGCGGTTGAGCCAAGCAATGGTGCGCTCGACGAGCCAACGGCGTGGGAGCACCACAAATCCTTTGGCGTGATCGGAGCGCTTGACGATTTCAGTTTCAAGATGGGGCAGGATTTTCGTGAGCGCCTTCTGGAATTCCGGTCCTTGATAGCCGCCGTCGGCAAACAACTTTCTTAAGAACGGATACATCCCGAACAGAGTGGCAAGAAGCAGGATGCCGCCGTCGCGGTCCTGGATATCAGCGGGGTGAACGATGGCGTGGAGCAACAAACCCAGCGTATCTACGAGAAGGTGGCGCTTCTTGCCTTTGATCTTCTTGCCTGCATCATAGCCATGCGGATCGATACAAGCCCCCCTTTTTCAGCACTCTTGACGCTTTGGCTATCGATGATGGCGGCGGTGGGGCTGGCTTCGCGTCCGCCTTGCTCGCGGCACTCCACATAAAGCATGTGATGGATGCGATAGAGCGTGCCGTCGTAGCTCCACAAGTCGAGATAATCATGCACCGTGCTACGCGGCGGCAGGTCTTTCGGAATCGCCCGCCACTGGCATCCCGTGCTCAAAATATACATCATCCCATTCATCACTTCGCGCACGTCAACGTGGCGCTTGTTGCCACCGCGCTTGGCTGGCGGGATCAACGGTTCAACAAGCGCCCATTCATCGTCGGTTAGATCGCTCGGATATCGCAATGCGCTACGGTCGTAACGTCCGCGGTTCTTCGTCGTCCACATCGGTGACCCTCCTCGAATCAGGCCACCACTCTTAAATCACAAACAATTCACAGGATTCAAGATGTTCTCGGACGGACACTTAGACACTACCTGAAACGGCCGCCCCAGACTGCTAAGCTTTCGCAGCGTCCGCTCCGCTGGAGCGGACTATTCGAGATATCCCGCACGAGCCGCTCCCCTTCCCTTTCTTTACTGGATTGGCTGCCGCGTCTCGCCGTCAAGGGGCAAGCCCTTGACCGCTCGCCTGGCCGGCCGCCGAGCTGGTACCCATGCTCTCGCATAGCGAGGCAGGTCGAATTACCAGCCAGTTCATTCACTTCATATGAACAAGAAAGTAACGTTCCCCGAGCGCGTAGCGCGTCTGCAGGCAGCTGCAGAAAGCTTGCGCGTCGTCCTCGAAATCGTCGAGGCCGAGGCTATCGCCATCGCCGACGTGCACAAGCGGTTTTCTGCAAAGAAGCCGCAGTCGCGCTCGGTAAACTCAGCCGAGTAGCGGCTCGTTCCCAAACCCGATCCCCTACCGGGGGTCGGGTTTTGGCGTGTTTGTGGAAGCCATTTTCGAACTGCCGCGCACAGCACCGCCCACATCTTCCGCAACAAATTTCCTTTTCCGTCAACGGTGCGCTTCAGCGTGAACCGTGTATGCTTATCGCCGTCTCCGCCTTGTTGGCCGCCGCCCGAACCCTCGGGCGCCGGTCGTGCAAGACGGAGAAATCAATGAACTTTGACAAAGCGGCCGGCAAAGTCTTTCCGGCTCCCTTCCCCATCCAGTTCGTGAACATCGAGATTACGCCGCTCATCGGCGGCCAGTTCTCGGTCGTCATGCAAGCGACCCTGCTCGACGAACAGGAACTCGAATTCGTCGGGCAAGACCTCGCGAACGCCCATGTCGATACGCTCGACGAGGCACTCGCCGTCATCCGGGCCAATGTCGCCACGCTCAACGCGACCGCACCCGCGGCCGCGTGAGGTTCGGCCATGGCCTGGTTTCGCAACTACTACCGGTGTGCCCGGTGTGGTCGTGAATGGACCGACGAATGGTCGGCCACGTGCGAGGACGACTGTCCGCACTGCGGCGCGCGGCACATGTCGCCGTACAAAAGCGAAGATGCCGGCGAGGAGGGCGACGATGACTAGCATCGCCGCTCCCAAGCAATCCGACCGCATCCGGGTGCTGAACGATAACTTCCGCAGCACCTTCGTCGGCGGCCGGGTGGTCATGACGGCGGGCGTCAATGAACTCCCGCTGGATATCAAAGCGCGCGTGCTCTTGGCGGTTCAGTCCTTCAGCAATTTCACGAAGGACAATGACCCGCACGGCGAGCACGACTTCGGCAACTTCCAAATCGAGGGCGAGACGTATTTCTGGAACATCGACTATTACGACCTCGCCATGCAGTTCGGCTCCGAGAATCCCGCGGACCCCGAGCAAACGACGCGCGTGCTTACCATCATGCGCGCCGATGAGTACTGACCCTCATACAAACCGCAAAGGAGTTAGCTATGGCTGCTCAACAGCCCACCTACCAAGCATACACGATAACCCGCGAGGCAATGGAATCGCCGACATTCAGTTGGATGAGGCGGTCGCCATAGAAATCGAGGGCAAAGCTGTTGGCCGACGCCAATCCAACCTGCCCGAGCGTCGCCGTGATAGTGCCGGTGTTGTTGCGCACGCCCGGTGCCACCAGCGCGGCAAAGCCGCCGGTCTGCGCGGTGATGCTCCCTTGATTGACAATCGATGCCGAGGGATTGCCCGGACCGGTGAAATTGTAGCGACCCGCCATGAAATCGCTGTTGGATATATCGTGCGTCGTTGCCAGCAACCCACCGACGTTCACCTTGGAGCCCGCGCCGAAAAGTATCCCGTCGGGATTGACGAGAAACACGCGGCCGTTTGAGGAAAGCGAGCCGAGGATTTGTGACGGGCCAAGCCCGCCGGTGACGCGGTCAAGCTCGACCGAATTCGCATTGGGCATTACGATTTTCGTCGTCTCCCCAGAGCCGATATTGAACGTATTCCAGTTGATGATGGCATTCTGACTGGACTGATTGACCACGACTGTACCAGTGCCCTGTCCTTGCACCGTTGCCGCTCCGCCGACCACCGTGGCGCCGTTGGGTCCCGCCAAAGCCGCTGCTATCCCGAGCGGCACCATGGCCGAGGTAGTCAGCAACAAAATCCGCCATCGGTTCATCGTACGTGCCCCTAATATCTCGCCGCGATAATGAAGAACAAGTGCCAATCGTTGATCGGTCCCTCAATCGCCTTTGCGACTTGCAGATCCACATTCAGATAGCTTTGCCACCCAAGCCGTATTCCGGCGCCCGCCGAGGCGGCATTTACAACGGCCGGCGTGCCGGGCGACGGCTCGCGTGTGGTGAGCTGCCCGTAATCACTGAAGCCATAGAGTTGTAGCGGCGAGACTTGTGGTATCAACCACGGCAAGTCGTAGCGCAGTTCGCCAATAGCTTCGATGCACGAATCGCCGAGAAACTGCGACGGAACGAACGCGCGGCCGAAGTAGCGTCCGCCATACCCGCATTGCTCAGGCGAGAGCAGCGGCGTGAAGCCATATTGTCCGTAAGCCGCAACATAGGCGGAGAAATTCGCCATAAGGGGCTGGGTGTGACTCGCATACCCTTCAAGTTTGTCGAAGT
Source organism: uncultured Alphaproteobacteria bacterium (assembly GCA_963733575.1). GTDB lineage: Bacteria > Pseudomonadota > Alphaproteobacteria > Rhizobiales > Xanthobacteraceae > BOG-931. Next base: position 1,339,856 of record CAVTDJ010000002.1, read on the forward strand.
TGACGCGCCCTGCGGCCCGCGAGGCAAGCGGGTTGCCGTTTTCGGTACTCCCAAGACCTTCAATGCCCTGACTGAAAATGGCGTATACTTGATTGATGCCTTGTAGTGCGTCGGCGAAATCGCCATCCGCTCTCGCGCGAAACCCGCGCAGCCGGTCGTCATTGAACGGCGCGCCAAGTGCGTCGCTCTCGTTGTTGCTAGCGAAGAAGAAGCCCGAGAGCGTGAGATTGCGCTCGCGCGAGCGGAAAACAGGATATGAGAAGCCGGCGTCGAAATAGGGACCGAGCGTCCGATATTGCAGCGTTTCCAGTTGTACCGTTCCGGGGGTCCCCCAGGCGTCGCTGAAATCCGCAAAGAACGCCAGTCCTTCGCTGGTGAGCACTTGCCGGTAGTTGATCGCCGCGTAATTGAGTTCTTTCAGCGGCACCACGCCGGCATAGGTGAGCGTCAGCGCCTCGTGCCATCCGAGCAAATTATTGACCGTCGCCGAGCCGAGGTATTCGAACGGACCGCGGGCCGGAGTGCCGCGGTTGTCAACCTGGCCCAAGGCTGCAATCGGCTTCTCCGAGACCTCGACGACGAGCACGGAGGCACCGACCTCCGCAGACGGCCGCAGGCTGGTTGAGAATTTCAGACCCGGCAAATCACCCGCCAACAGCAAATACCGCTCGATGGTGCGGATATTGACCGGCCGCTCGACCGTTATCTTCGCGGCGTAGCTGGTGAAGAAATCGCGGTAGCGAGCAAGCCGCGTCGGCCATTCGACCTTGTCGATGTATCCTTCGACGACTTCGATGCGAACGACAGCTCCTTTGGGATCGAGGTTCTGCGGCGGCACGATGGCGCGCGAAAGCACGTAGCCGTCGTTGCCGTATTTCGCGGTGATGCGCTGCGCCAGTTCGTAAACCGACTTAAGCGACCATTCGTGACCGACCAGTCCCGGATACAAAGAGGCCAGCTCGTCCGCGCTGTAGACCGTCGAACCGACTATTTGGATGCCCGTGACAAAGAGCGGAATATTCTCGGCACCCGCCGGCGCGACCGTACTCGGCAAAGAAATCGCCGGCCCTCCAGGCTGGGCCTGTGGGGGCGGCAGTACGATAAATTGCTCGCGCGCCCGGCCGGGCTGCTCGCTCGGCGGAATGACCTGCGCGTCCGCAACTATCGGGGATAATACGATCGCCAATGCCGCCGCGAGACGGCATACGCCGGCTAACATGCCCCCAAGCTCCCCACAACCCCAGGAGGCATGTTCCGCAATCACCGGTTCCGAGTCAATCCACGCTCGACCGATTTAGCCGCCGCGCTAAGCCAACAAACAGACCCGGCCTCGCGGCTCAACCAAGCCCCGCCGCCAACTCTTCCCTTCCAAAATCCGTGACGTGAATCTCGCGCACCAGCTTAGCTGCCGCTCTCGCCGACGATTTCCTCGACGAGGCGGACAAGGGAACGCTTTAGTTTAGCGTCGCCGATCTGCGCGAACGCCCTGACCAATTTCATTCCATTGGACGTAGCTAGAAATTCGGAGACATAGGCGGGCGACGGAGCCGCTGCGCCCTTCCCGACGTGGCCCGCGATCTGGGGAGCGCCTTCGAAGAAGAACGGCACAGGTACCTGCAGAATGTGGGACATCGCCTGCAACCGGCTGGCGCTGATGCGGTTTGTGCCTTTCTCGTATTTCTGAACCTGCTGGAATGTTATCCCGAGTTCGTTGCCGAGCTTTTCCTGGCTCATGTCTAGCATCAGCCGGCGCATCCGCACCCAACTCCCGACATGTTTGTCGACGCGATCGGGGACTTTCGTGGCCATCGCAATCTCCGCGGTCCCTTCGCTTTTCTTGTCGTGACTCAAACTTGAATGCAAGAGGAGCCCGCACCGTATTGCACTGTCCGCAACCAGCGCACAAGCGCCGCTCAACCAAGTACCGTGCAACCTGCAATCCTTCCACAATCCGTGACGTGCCAAGCGCGTGGTAAAATGCAGCCATCGCCCGTCGTATGGCCACTTCTCTTGCACACGCCCATCGCGTTCCCCACACCGTCAAATCTCCCTCACGTTGCCCGCATTGCGGCAGCACTCGCCTCAAACGCAAAGGCACCCGCCACAACAGACCCCGCCTCGTGGCTCAACCAAGCCCCGCGGGGAGTTCAAACCCTCCAGAATCCGTGACGTGAAAATCGGCGGCGCCTCTCGCCTACTCAGTTAAGCGTTGAGCTTACCCAAGAGCTGCTTGAGTGCCGCTTTTCCTGCTTTGTTAGCGGCCGCCATCGTGTGAAAAAAGACTGGCGACTGCCCTATCGCGACCGATCTCCCAGCTCGATAAATCTGCCACCTCCATGAGTTCGGAGGCGCTCCCCTCTTCTTCACGACAACCGAATAGTCAGAGTCGTCGAAACGGAGCTTGGCCATGCGTGACTAGTGCGCTTGGTGACCATCAAACACAATCGCCTCGACCGCCCTTCAGCTATTTCACGCTGAATTTCTTGGCGTCGCCGTCAAACACAAACCGTTCACCCGTGATCAACCGAATCTCCAACACGGATCGCGAGCCTTCAAGTCTGGACTGCGGGAGGCCGTCAACGAGGCCGTGGCTTTTGAGCAATGTGTTCCACACGGTCGGGAAATCATTTCCGCTGCGCACCAGTTCTGTGCACAACCGTGCTAAATCTTGGGCTCGCTCCCCGGACATGGATAATATCAAAGCGGTAGTCAGGCCTCCGGCTTTGATCTAGATCAAAGCATTGCTGAAATTTCCATCGGCACACCGGAGCCTGCGCAACCAACGCCCATCCACCGCTCAATCAAGCCACCAAACACTCGCCAAGCTTCCAAAATCCGTGACGTGACTACAGTCCTGCTACTCTGCCGGGCCGCTTCGCCCGCGCCACGCTTTAGGATCGCTTTTCCCCAACGCTCGATATATCCAAATCACGCAAGTTCATGAGTGAAGTTGACGCGGTCTCGCCAGAAGGAAAGTTCGCCGTGGCTGCTGATAATAGCCCCGATGCGAATATCAACTTTCGGTTCGTGCCTGATGAGTTGGCGACAAAGTGTCGTCAGCTAATCGAAAGGTACCACGCCGTGCACGGCTACTCGTGCCTATCCGACATCCTGTGGCAATCGGATGCGCGCGCCTTCATCCACGTTGGCAAGCCGTTTGGACGAATCTTCAACAAAGCTTGCAAACTCCGAAACCCCAAACGGGCAAACGAACTCCTCGTCTCTATTGCGGTGATTATTTTAGCCTTGGAGGTTCTGGTCAGGGACTTCTCCGGCTGGGGCAATCAGTTCCCTGATGCGAAACAAAGGGCGAAACTGATGTTGGCCGCTCACATACCACGGCCCCGTTTGTGGTTGATGGACACCTACGTATATCAGCGGTTCGGCGTCAGCCGTGACTCTGTGCGCATACTTGCCCCTGATCGCCAACTGTAACGTTGACGCGTCGTGACCCGAAACCGCCGCCGATTTCTTGCGGCCTGCGATAACCGAGGCTTTGTGCTATACTGTGTACATATGACTACAACGACATTTTCAGTTCGCGTTGGGCGCTCGACCAAGAGCCGCCTTGAGAAGCTCGCCAAGAATACCGGCCGCTCCCGTTCGTTCCTCGCGGCGGAAGCGATTTCCGCCTATCTCGACACCAACGAGTGGCAAGTCGCTGGGATAAACAAAGCCCTCACATCGCTTGACCGCGGCAAAGGCATCGCGCACCGGCGCGTGAGCGAATGGGTTGCCTCCTGGGAGACGCGCAAGGAGCGCCGCTCTCCAAAAAGGCTATGACGCTCATCTGGTCTCCCGAGAGCATTCACGACCTCATCGCCTTGCGCGCGCACATCGCCGAACATGACCCGGCCGCCGCAAAGCGCGTCGCCCTGCACATCCTCTACTGCGTCGAGTATCTGTTGTCGGAAAACCCGAAACTCGGCGCGCCCGGCCGCGTCCCCGGCACGCGCGAACTGGTGATACCCAAAACGCCCTACATCGTTCCCTACCGCGTCCGCGGTTCAAAAATCGAGATCGCGCGCGTCTACCACAGCTCGCGCCGCTGGCCCGACAATCTCCAGCCTATTCGTCGTTGAGACAAATCTCAGGCGGCAGCGCGACCCGCCTCGGTCGCCTTCTTCACCTCCTCCAGACGACCACTATGCACATCGTAGACATAGCCGTAGATCGGGATGGCCGCCGGTACGAGCGAATGCTCGCGAATTCGCCGCACGTCTTGAAGCACGGTCGCCGCCTGATTTGCGATTGTATGCCATTTGATGAAATGGCCAGCAGCGTGGCCGCCGCGGTGATGCGGATTCGACCACGCCTTGCCGTCGAACGTGGCGGTTTCGAGATCATCTTCAAGCAGATCGGCCATAATGCCGTCCGAGAAGAGCTCCATTCCGCAATTCGTGTGATGAATGACAAACCATTCGAGCGTCCCTAGAAGCTTGTGCGATATTACCAGTGAGCGGATTGCATCGTCGGTCGCGCGTCCACCGGCGTTGCGGATGACATGCGCATCGCCCTCGGCGAGGCCGGCGTATTTCGCAGGGTCGAGCCGGGCGTCCATGCAGGTGAGGATGGCGAAACGTCGCGCCGGCAGCAGCGCCAGCTTTCCCTTGGCGCCGAATGCTGAGACATAGCTCGCGTTGGCGGCGAGCACTTCGTTGACGATTTTCGACATGTGATCCTCCCATTCAGGTTTTAGGTTCCCGCCGACGGCAGTCTGGCCGGCAAGCGCCATTTAAGCTGCGAATATTCGCGTTTTTGCGGCCTTCTTGCAAGACTGACGTGAGCTGTGGACGGCTGCCAGCCCTCCCCCACCACACACCTCGCGCCAACCAATCCCCATCCGCGGCTCAACCAAGCCCCGCGACAGGGTCAACCCCCCCAGAATCCGTGACGTGAATCTCGCGCACCAGCTTAGCTGCCGCTCTCGCCGACGATTTCCTCGACGAGGAGGACAAGGGAACGCTTTAGTTTAGCGTCGCCGATCTGCGCGAACGCCCTGACCAATTTCATTCCATTGGACGTAGCTAGAAATTCGGAGACACAGGCGGGCGACGGAGCCGCTGCGCCCTTCCCGACGTGGCCCGCGATCTGGGGAGCGCCTTCGAAGAAGAACGGCACAGCTACCTGCAGAATGTGGGACATCGCCTGCAACCGGCTGGCGCTGATGCGGTTTGTGCCTTTCTCGTATTTCTGAACCTGCTGGAATGTTATCCCGAGTTCGTTACCGAGCTTTTCCTGGCTCATGTCTAGCATCAGCCGGCGCATCCGCACCCGACTCCCGACATGTCTGTCGACGGGATCGGGGACTTTCGTGGCCATCGCAATCTCCGCGGTCCCTTCGCTTTTCTTGTCGTGACTTAACCTTGAATGCAAGAGGAGCCCGCGCCGTATTGCACTGTCCGCAACCAGCGCACAAGCGCCGCTCAACCAAGCCCCGGCACACCATCCCATCTTCCAGCATCCGTGACGCGCCCAGGGCGTGGTAAAGTGCAGCCATCGCCCCTCGTATGGCCGCTCCACTTGCACACGCTCATCGCGTTCCTCACACCGTCAAACCACCAGACCGATGCCCGCACTGCGGCAGCACGCGCCTCATCCGCAAGGGCACCCGCCGCAAGAGGCTGGAGATTGTCCAACTCTGGCAATGCAAACTTTGCCGGCGCGTGTTCACTCCGGCGCCCGCGGAATTGCGGTACAAAACTTATCCGCTTCGCATCATTCTCGACGGCGTCACGCTTTATAACCTCGGCTATTCCCTTCCCGCGGCCGCAGCCAAACTGAAATCCCGTCATGGCTACAAGGTCTCCCCATCCACCCTTGCGAGTTGGATGAGTGAGCATCAAGAGTTGACCACGTACCGGCGCATCCGCGGCGAGGAGCGACTTGCTCCGGCTCAAACCGTTCGTTCAGCGAAGCTGTACCATCGGCAGGTCTACAGCTTTGCCTACCATCGCCCGAAGCTCGCGTTACTGCGCGAAAACAAACAGCATAGACGTTTCGCGCCACTCGCCGATTTCCTTGAGCGCGTTCCGCAGGACTGTCCGCACGAGCTATTTCGCGAGAGCTCGCGAGCCTCGCAACTCGCCAATTTCGTAAATCGCGATCACCTCATCGTCGTCGAGAAAGAGAACTTCGCGACACGCACCGCGGCGCTCATCATCCCAACGGTAGGCGACAATCGCTTGCGGCACGAGACGCTACAGCGCTTCATGCTCGCCAACGATTCCGTGACGGTTGCCATCGAAATTCCGATTTGGTTGACCGCCGCCGATATTGACGCACTTGAAGTTGAATACGGACTTCAGCTCTTGCCGGAAGGAGGCTCCCCGCGCGCCCTTACCGGCCACATCGACTTCATCCAAGTACGCAATGGTGCCGTCCACATTCTCGACTACAAGCCCGACGCGCGTACTAACAAGCCGATCGCGCAGCTCACGCTCTATGCGCTGGCGCTCACGCGGCTCGCCGGACTTCGCCTATTCGATATCAAATGCGCCTGGTTCAACGAGGAGCAATATTGCGAGTTCTTTCCCCGCTCGCTTCTCGCGAACGCCCGGCCGAGAGGTGGAGGCGAGGCGGGCCGTTAGAATAATGGTACGGGCGAACACCCATCAGTCGATCAACCTCACCCGCTCCCCTTTCCCGGTCGTCCAATGCACACTCAGCGGATCACTCGCTGCAAGCGTCGCGCGATCGACGAACAAAAAGAAATTCGATCCCCTGCCATCGGTGATGCCGCGAACGGCTCCCACCATGTTGTGCATGCGTTCCTGAGAGCTGGTTATCGTCAGCACCCGCATTTGCTTTACGCCGATTTGTTCCAGGTGTCGCTGCGCGCGCCATCCGTCGTAATAGGTTTTCAGCTTTCTTCGGATGCTCCGATGATCTCCGCCACTCCGTGAAATTGGTATCGACCCGCGATCAAGTTCCAGCAAGAAATACGCGGCAGTTTCGTCAGGAAATGTCGCCCCGAACAATCCATCCGGAACGACCGTCCACCGCTCTCGCCTTCCCTGCTCCACGCTCACCGCTTCCCAGCGCAGCGGCTCCCGTGCCGACCGCGTCTGATCGGGGGCAGTGGCTAGGATTTCTTCTTCCCGAACGAGAGTGATCTCTCCATGAGCGCGACACGCCAGCTCAAAACTCACCATGAAATCCGCGATGTCGAGCGTATGGGCGAGAAAGATCGCGCCCGCTCGCTTATTCTTGTCCGACCAGTCCACTCGGTTGTCGATGCGATGGCCATATTCCCGAAGTGCGCGGGCACCCTTTTGCCCCAGGCCGTAGACAAACGGCCGCGGTCCCTGATCGTGTAGCGTTGCGAGCTGGGATTTAGGGCGGTCGAGGTACCCGTGGTCGTACAATGAGCGCAGGCAGCGCAGCACGCCTTGCGGGCTTCCGCCATCGAGGAGTGCAAAATGAGTCGAGGCTAAGAAGCGATGTCGCGCAACATGCGCTAAGAGTGCCAAATCCCGTGAGGTCAACTCCATTCCCCGCGGGTCCTCAGCACGCCGAAACAGTTTCGCCCGTGTTTTGGTTGGAGCTGCAATATCCATAGCTACATTCTACCCCACGATTACGGTGTGCTCGGCGGTAACGCCTAAGCCTTTCGGCTACGCGCCGGAACCCGAAAGTTCTCCGGCTCCAGCTGCAACTCCGGCACCTGCTGTGCTTCAATTCGGAGTTGGGCCTCGTGCTGCTCAAGTCGGGCGATTGCACTGCGCGTCTCTATCGCCGATGGGCTTCGCGAGAAGATCAACGTCCGAATGGCTACAAAGGTGCTGTCAGAAACTGACACCGGCTTAACGTAGGGTACGTGCACGTGCGCGGCGTGCAGACCAGCGCTGTCGACGAAGGATGCGAACGCCTCTCCTGCCGCTAGGCACCGAAGCCTCTGGGCCGCAAAATAGAGGGCGTTCTGATAGCTGTGCACGGCACTGGGCAAATCCTGATAGACCGGCTCCAATCCCTCAGAAGCGCCGTGGCTTTCGGAGCGGCCGTGGGAGTAGCTTTCGGTCGCGGTCCCCCCACGGCTCGTACTCACAGAACGGCCTGAGCTGTGCGCGGTTGACGACCCCGTCGCACTCCCGCCGCTTTGGCCGGTCGCGGCGCTGCCGGTGACGCCGATTGACGTTTGTGACGGCACGGTCTGGACCGCGCCCCACCCGTCGTAGCTTTGGGTCTGGCTGCGGGTGGTCGTGTCCGAACTGCTCCAGCCGACATTGTCGGATACGGTATCGCAAACGCTGTCGCCTTCACTTTCGGTGATTGTTTCGGAAGTCGATGCCGATACAGACGTGCCCCACGATTCGTTCTCGGCCACGCTCCAATTATCAAAGTAGGTTCGCCGATGTCCGACCACGGTGGGCTTGATGAGCGCCCGGACCGGCGTCTCCAGATCCAGCGGAATAATGGCTTCAGCTATCTCTTGAGCCTCTTTGGGATGTTTGACGCGAAAGCCAATCTTCAAGTTGGTGGCATTATGTACGGCCGCCAGAATTTGATCGTCGGGATCACCTAACTGCGATTGCCACTGATGGCTCAACAGGACGCCCGTATGGAATTTACGGGCCTCCGCGAGCAGGCTTGGAATATCGCCTGACAAATATCGCTGGCATTCGTCGAGGTAGAACCAAAACGGTCGCTTCGTAGTGCGCCGCTTGACGTGGAAGAATAGGAACCGTGTCAGCAACCGGCCGAGCAGTTCACAATCCGCATCGTTGACTGCATCGCCGCCGCTCAAATTGACCAAAATGATGTGACCCTGATCAAGCGCTTCGCGCAGATCGATCGTGTTGTGGCGCTGGCCGACGATGCGGCGTATGGCCGGCGCACTGGTAAATTCCGCAAGCCGATTCAGCGGGCCTACGACCTCATCGCGAAATCGCATGCCCGTGCGGTCTGCTTTGGCAAGCTGGTCAAGATCGGAAAATACCTTCCGCGCGTATCGATCATGAAGCCGGCTGATCAGCAATTCTCGAATGCCGAGCGAGTCGTGATGATCAAACAGAAAATCGGCCTCCGCGAGGGTCATGCGCAACTCCGCAAGTGCGGCAAAGGTCGCCTTCAAAATGCGCCGGATCGTCGGTTTGATCTGGGTATTTTCGTCGCCCCACACCCGTTCGAACGCTTCGAGCGTGGTGCCGGCGATTACCGACGGGCTCGTTTGGTCGTCTGGCAATTCCAGTGGATTGAAGCCAGTCGTAAAGCTCGCACAGTTCGGATCAATCAGATGAATAGTGCGCGTCTTATGGAAGCCGTTGGCGAACAGCCAGGTGATGAGTGAGCGGAACAGGCTGCCGGGATGTCCGCCGTGGGGGTCGACAACGAACACTCCATCGCCGTTCTTGATGTCTTGTCGAATTAGATGTTCGAGAAGATTGGTTTTTCCTCCCCCGGTAGTACCAATTACATGGGAGTGCTCAAAGCGGGGACGGCGTGGCAACGCCACCGGCATGCCATCGGCCCGACCGAGCGCCACGGCGCCGACTTCGTAGCTGCGCGCGGGCGGCGGCGCGGAAAACGGAAAGCGTGCAGTAAGCGCGCCTCTAACGTCCGGCAGCCCCTTTTTGAGGGTCATGCTACGTGCGCTGCAGCAGCGCCAGGGTTTGGTCCAACTCGGAGGTGTCTTCGCCGAGCGCTTCCCTATCGACCTTGGCTTTCATGAGCGCTTCGATGGCAGCTGCATTACTCGCTGCGGCTTTTTTTATGAGCGGCCGACGTAGTTTGTCGACTTCGACTTGGGTGGAGAGCAGTCCAAAGCGGGCCTCCTCTACTTCCCGGCGGGCATCAAGATAATCGCGCTCGCGCTTAAGGCGACGTACCTCGCTATCGTTCTCACAGATCTCCGGCAGCTCAGCCACCTCATTTGCCGCCCGTGCCGCGGCGACGAAGGATTTTGCCAGCTCAGCGCGCGCTCGCAGATAGCCGCTGTGCGCGTTGGTCATGCCGGTAAGCGCCTCATAATAACGAGTGTGGCGCTTCGCGCCCCAGACGGTGACCGGCGTCGCGATCGGCGCGGGAACAGTGACCATCTGCGGCGGTGTGGCCACCGTCACGCGTCCGCGCGAAGGAACCGCAAGCGAACGTTGCGGCATCATCTCAATGGTCGGCTTGATACCCATGGCACACTCCTTATCAGTCGTGCTGTTGGAAGCGATTACGTGCTCGTCGATTGCGGATGACTGATTTGGCCAGGGCCGTCTGCGCGTCCAATTTGTCCCTGACCGCCCGGAGGTGTTCGGTTTGGCGACGATAGTAGGAGGCGGTCTCCGCCGGATCGACGAACTCATAGATGTTGGGCATGAGGGCCACGGACATTTCTGCGGCGTGCATGGGATGGGCCGGCACCATCACCGGAGCAAATCCGGAACCTGGAGCATGGCGATAGAAGAAAGCTTCCAGTCCACGCCGCACCGCTGACAAGTTAATCAATACGAAAGCAATGAGGATGGCGCCGTACACATATGGATTGAGGAGAAACAGGCGCTCTTCTTCGGTCCAGCGGCCCCACGGATTGCCGGTAATGCTGGAATACAACGACCAGGCTGCACATAATGCATAGCCGACGAGTAAGACGTTCAACGCCGCCAATGGCACCGCAGCTTCCGAGCCCACGATCGCGAGACCGGCGTATATAAGGAACGGCGGCAAATACAGCACAAACGACCAGGGGGCCCATTCGTAGAAAACGTTCTGTAGCTCAGTAGTCGCCGGGTGGATTTTCGATTGCATGTCGTAGCTTTTCCCGTTCGAGCAGGTGAGGCGCCACACGAAGCAATCGTTATTTGTACAAACGCTCTTCCATCTAAGCAGGGTCTGCGTGACCGGCGCTCCGGGGCGGCAAGCGACCTCGATTCTCGGTTGGACTTTCAGCTCCGCGCGAGCGGAATGGATAGCCCCGCAAAGCGCTAAGCCGGTGAAGATGATTGTCATGACTATGTTGCGCATGGATTTCTCCAACAGATAAATAATTCCGTCTGCGCGCAATAAAGTGAATCGGTTTACAGTCAACTCCTCGCGCAACATCTTCGTTTACAGGTCAAGTGGCGCTTCCATGTAAACCGTGTATGCCTATCGCCGCTCCCCTCGCCGTGCATCAGCATGGCGAAGGCTTCAACATCATCAAGCGCTCCCGATCAACGGTAAGATCGTCCTGCGCCCGCCGAAATCGGACGCGAAGGACGAAACTCCCGAACGCGCTCAGCAAACAATCCGTTAGGAAAACGATCGCCGCAAAAGCGAGCGCCGCGACAAATAACTGCTCATTGAACTTTCAGGCTCAGCGGAAATGCCAACGCCCGAAACTCAGCCCCGCCACTCATGTGCGCGGGGCAATCTATTCGTTCGCTCCCCCTTGCCCTCAGACGCACGACCAATCGCGCGTTTGTAGCAAGGAGGAGTGTGATGCCAGTTCTTTTCGGCGCTCTTATTAGTGCCTGGTCCTCGCCGGTTCCTACTGACGAGAATGTGGGGCACCGAACGCCCGACACCCACCGAATCAGAGAAACACGGAAATTTGCGCTTTTCGTTACAGCGGTTCTTTCCATCATAATAAGCGAGATTGCCACGGCGAAATCGCAACCTAGACTTGCGTTCGCGTTCATGGTAATTGCAATCGTCCTCGCCATCATCGGTTTCGGACTTGTATGGCGTGGCGGTGCAAAGTGAGCTTTTTCTCCCCACTAGTTGGGGAGATTTTTCTAAGTCTCGGGGCTAGACCTGTGGCAAAACAACCCGCTTTCACTTGTCCTAACTGGGGTCCTGGCCAACGGTGCAAGCCTTACATTATCACAAATTGGTTGGCGCAAGGATTTGCTCGCGTAATCTTCACCTTGCTAGGTGTAGCCATTGCACTTGCCGTGCCTCTGACCAACTTCGGTACTGCCTACACGACCGCCCCTCCGGCCGCCCCACTAGCGCTACCAATCATAGGCTGGGGCGTAGCACTCATTCTTACTAGCGTCGGAAGCATATTTTTGACACTTCATCACGAGATAGACTCTTGGGGATGTTTCGTTGCCGGAATAGGAACTCCCACGCTCCTTGTCACCGTTATGACAGCATTACTCCCCCACCTCTAAACCGGAGAGACGCCAATGCGCATCCTATTTGCACTTTCCTTCGTTGTGTGTGCTGCGATCTCACCCGCGGGAGCCGAGGACCTACGGACTCAGCGGCTAACAGCCGAATTTAGCTTAGTCCCGACTGTCAACACGGATACAGTCTATAAGCCGCTGACTACGTGGGAAAAAGTTAAACTTGGTGCCGCGTACTTCACAGATCCGCAGCGCATTCGTGATACTGAAATCGTCTACGAATACAGCCCAATGTCATTCGGCTCGGAACAACAACTAGCAACTCTGGATAGTCTCGCGAATGAAGGCAAAATACTTTGCACAATTAACAATCTGGACCATGGATCAAAATGGATCAAGCTAATTTCTTGTGAGAGGGTACCAAATTTTCCGGCGGCAAGTGCTTCATTCCAAATTATCTCACCTGACCCATCTCTGTTGGACAAAAAGCCAAGCGGTGTTTTGGTAAGTGAAAGCAAACCCTTCAATTGAAATTTGCCGGTGATCAGCGCCGAACCTCATTAAATCAATTCGCCAGTCATCGCGACGCCGCGGATAGCCGCTCCCGCAGACAGGAGCGCCGCGGCGGGCTACGTCTGGAGCGTCTGACAGACAGCGTGACGCTGTTTGCTCCCACCGGTGCGAACCAACCCATTGCTACGACCAAACAACAATCGTGCTTTGTCAAGTGCACCAAACACTGTGCCACCGGCACTGTCCGCTTCGCAGAAGCGGACTATCACAAATGCTCTTTGAACTTTCCAGCTCAGCACCAATGCCTACGCCTAAAACTCAGCCCCGCCACTCACGTGCGCGGGGTTTTCCATTCGTTATCTGAAAAGTGTCCTATTGCTCGCCTCCAGACCCCGTGCCCTACCTGTAAACTGCTCAATGTATTCTTCAAGACGCGGCCCGATGGAAATCATCATATCGGGTCCAAGCTCTTCCGCATAAACGTAACCCCCAGCATCGCGCAACACGGGCGTGTAATCAATGAAGTGACCCACGAAAGCCAGGTCGCCAACGACCGGTTTAATATCTCTTGAGGCCTCCAATGCAAACTGGCCGTAAAAATCATCCGCGCTATATCCTAATGATGCTGTATTTGGATTTTGGACCCTGAAAACAAAATTTATCAAGTCAATTTGATCATTGATTTTATCTGAAGTCCACCGACTAAACAATTCCTTCCTGGCCGGATTCTGAAAACCGAGATAAACGCAGCCGTCAAATATTGCCCTTTTGTTTTCGTTCCACCCGATTGTGAACATACCGATCATTCCAACCGGCCGCTCTTTGATCTTGGATCGCGGCCTCGCAATGAAGTCAGAGTGCAAGCCATAAACAAAATTACGGCTACGCCCTTTTCCGAGATTATACTTTTTAAGAAACTGTTCTGGTTCTAGTTTCTGCAAGTCCTTTTTTAGTTCGTCAATCGCCGCCCACTCGATGTTATGCTCTCTCATTTTTCTTAGCTCCGTCTTGTGATGGACGTAGATGGCCAAGGCAGTGAATCCCGCGGGATCTGGAATGTTGCCTTTGCACCAGCGGGCAACAGCTGATGGTGAAATCTGGCGTAGGAAAGACCCGAACACATCCCGATGATCTGCAACGGCATCCGCGAAGGCCTTACCGAACGAATGGATCGTTTGTGTACTCCCAATAAGTGCCTTTAGGTTCTCACCAAAGCTGGGCAAAACCGGATTCGCTCGTCTGGACATGTCACCATCTCCGATAGGATGAATTTCCACACATCGCAATCTGATCGAATCGCAGTTCTCTCAATTTACTCAACGAATAAGACGTCACAACTATTATCATCATTGAATTCATTTCGGTTGCCCCAGTTTTTCAGTTTGTTAGGCCTGAAAAAGCAGAACTCCGGCGAGCCGAAGCCCTGCCGGAGAACCTCGCAAGCAAACCCCTGCCAGGGTCCTCGCGAGATGGCCGCAACTTCGAGGAGTCGCGACATGAACAATCTTGCCATAGATCTACGCGATTTGAAGATCGCAGCTCAGTCGGAAACGTACCCGGCGAGCTGTCAAGTTTCTTTAATGCTGCGCCAAGGTGTTACTCTAACCGCTTCAGAGCCCCATCCCTCCACCTTCTCCAAGGATGGATGTTACATCGGCCCCTATTTTTGGGAATCGGTGGTTGAGCCCAACGAGCAGGGAAAAACTGCAAGTTCACGAACTTGCTCTCAGAACGCCACCAGCGAAAGTAGAATTTCCCCTCTCGAATGTGACGGCACGTGCGTCATCCGGCAGAGCGGTTCTGAGTTCACTTGCAATGGCCCTTGCCGTTGCCGCACGTAGTTAAGCTGGGCACTGCGCGGATCTGCTCGTAATGGACAGGTCAACCACAATAAGACAAGCGACCATTCCACGCCTGCATCGCGTTCGGCGGTGACTTCGCAAATGCGCAACAGTCCTTCGGGCGTCTGCGTGCCTGCTCGATCGCTTCGAACCGGATGATTTTTACATGTCTCGCTAGACATAAAACAAGGCAGGATGTTCGTTCAAACAGACAAGGCATTTTCGACAGAGGTATTAGACCGACGCGCCGCAGCGGCACATTGCGGCTTCTTGGTCAGCACGTTTGCGGCGTGGATTCGGCTCGGATTGCTGCCGCCCAGCTCAAATGATTGGACAAAAGAACGGCTCGACCGGGGCATCGACACGCTCAGTCGTCACGGCTTTCAGCAAAATGGACCGCCAATAGTAAATCCCCCAACTCTTCTCAATGTCCAAAAACTGAAACGCAAATTGGTCGACGACACCTTTCGCCGATCCTATCGACATCGAAAAACCGGTCGGAAGCTTCCCTCACCTTGGGGCTCCCCGCAATTCATGAGTGCGTTGATCGCAAGCGAGCGCCAGCTCGCACGTGATCAAATCGCGCGAGAGTCGAGCATTGTTCCTAAATCGCCATCCTCACATGCCCTCTCCCCAAGAAAGCCAATCCAGAAACCGGAACACAAGCAGACATCAGTACCTGACGGGGTTGGCCGCGGCCGCCGCCCATCACTGCGTTTAGAGGGAAGGCCCGGGGCGCGTAGCAAGCTGCAAGACACCCTCGCCTATCCGCCGTTGGGGCTGCGCGGCGACCGGGCGGCTGCATACCTTGGAATGTCGCGGTCCAAATTTCTTGCCCTTGTCGCGCGTGGGCAGCTGCCTCGACCGAAGGTCATCGACGGCATTCGCGTGTGGAATCGCCTTGCGCTAGAATCCGCGTTCAGTGAACTCGGGGAGGAACCCGCTGATGCTCCCTCCGCTTCGCACAATACATTCGACGACATCATAAGAGAGCGTTGACGTGGCAATCCTTCGGCTCAAATACGTTCACTCGTTTGTGGATAAGACAGGCAAGTCGCGCTTTTATTTTCGCTATCGAGGTGAGCGGTGGCCGCACCCCGATGTGCCGGGCAGCGCAGAGTTCAGCAAGCGCTACGACGAGCTGCGCGTGGCGCACGCCGCCCGCCCAGTCGCCTCAGGCCGCCTTGCATTCGGTCCCGGAACATTGGGTTGGGCCATTGAAAAATGGGTCGCGTCGAAGGAGTTTGAAGCAAAAGCATCAAGCACACAAATTCGATATCGCCGCATGGCTGACTTGCTTCGCGAGCGCTACGGACGCGGCTTGCTCTCGGACCTCCAAGAGTGGCACGTGCGCGTCATGCGCTCAGACTTTATGCGCTCGACTTCTTCCGCTGATTTGGCCGTCATTCTCATTTCGATGATTTGGATTTTTGCCAAGGAAGTGCTCGCCTTGGATTTGGGACCGAATCCGACGCGAGATATCCGAAAGGTTCACAAGAAAACCTACGAACACGAGCCATGGCCCGAGGCCGTGATTGCAGGGTTCGAAGCACACGCAAAGCCCGCTGCCAGCATGCGTCTCGCGCTATTGTTGTTGTTATTTACCGGACAAAGGCTGGGCGACGTGGCCGCTATGCGGTGGTCGCAGTACGACGGTACGGGCATAGCGGTTCGACAGGAAAAGACAAACGAGCTGGTATGGGTACCGTGTCATCACCGCTTGCGGGCCGCGCTCGACGCCGCTGAGCGCCGCTCCGATTTTATCCTGACAACTCAATTTGGCCGGGGCTACTCGAAGGATTCCCTCTCCAACGTCATCGCATTCAATACGGCCCGAATTGGCGCGAAGGGCTTTAGCGCGCACGGACTGCGAAAGAACGCCGGCATCGCATTGGCCGAGGCGGGCTGCACGGACAAGCAGATCATGGCTGTATTGGGTCACCGGACGTATGGGCAGGCCCACGCGTACACTCGCCGAGCGCAACAAAAGATACTCGCCATGCAAGCCGTCGAAAAGCGCGAGCGCGCAGAGAAAATGGCAAACCGGCGAACGAAACGAGTATCATTCAGTGGCAAACCCATTGATTCTTAAGAGCTATGGCACTTCGGCGCGTTCCTCAATGGCGGTCTTTTGTGGTCGCCCGACGGCCTCGATAAGGGTGGCTTCACGCTCAAGTTCTTGCTCAACGGCGGCGGCTACACCTATCCATCGGACGGGCTGCACATGGACGTAGACGGCACGCTGCTCTCTGCTGCCGCCCTCCCCGGCTGGCGATTGACAAGCGACGGCCTCGCGGTCGCGTTGTACGCAGGACCCGTGGTTCAGGACTACCGGCTTACGCCCTTCGATCCAGGCAGCCGCCTGCACGGGTTTTACGCGGGCGCGGCGTTCGCGACGGACATTTGGTACCAGCCGAGTCCGGCGACCATGGTCGCGCTCGACGGCTCCATCGCCTCCATCGGCCTCATCGGGTCGGCGCGCGCCGCCATCGGATGGCGATTTTCCGAGTCGTTCTTTGTCGGCCCCGAGACCCAGGCGATCTGGTGCGTCGATTATCAACAGTTGCGATTCGGCGCCCACGTGACGGTTTTCGTATTGACGCACTCGAATGGTCGGCGGCCGGCGGCTGGGCCATTGAATCCGATCGCCGCTCCGGCCCCTATCTGCGCCTCGGCTTCAACACGCGGTATTGAGCGGGCGGACCCGCGCCGCTCCGCGAAAATCAGTCGAGCGTGCGGCGGAAACGCGTGACGGCAATGGCCATCGCGAGCGCCATCAATCCGGCGAGCGCCAGCGTGTCGTATTGCAGTTCGCCAAGCGTCGAGCCCTTGAGCATGATGGCGCGCACGATGCGAACGAAATGCGTCAGCGGCAGATATTCGCCGATCACTTGCGCCCAGCGTGGCATGCCGAGGAAGGGAAAGATGAAGCCGGATAGCAGCATGTTCGGCAGAAAAAACATCATCGACATCTGCACCGCCTGGAGCTGGTTCTGCGCCAGCGTCGAGAAGGTGTAGCCGAACGACAAGTTGGTGGCGATGAACAGCGTGGTGAGCGCGCCCAGGAGCGCCAGATTGCCCACGATCGGCACGCCGAACATCAGCACGCCGGCGCCTAGAATCAACGCTGCCTGCACGAAACCTACCAGCACATAGGGCGCGATCTTGCCGAGCATGATCTCGAGCGGGGTGATCGGCATCGCCAACAGGCTCTCCATGGTGCCGCGCTCGATCTCCCGGGTGACAGAAAGCGAGGTGAAGATCAGCATCGTCAGGGTCAGGATGGTGCCAAGAAGGCCGGGAACGATATTGAGCGGCGTCGACGCGGCCGGGTTGTAGCGCGCGTGGGCGCGAATCTCGAACGGTCGCTGGCCGCTGGCTGGTATCCAACGATCGTTGACAAGCGCGGTCTCGACAATCTCCGACAGCGCCGCTATCGCGGAACCGGTGGCCACAGGATCGGTAGCGTCGGCGGCGACCAGCAACGCCGGTTGATCGCCCCGCCGCAGCGCGCGCTCGAAGCCGGCGGGAATTTCCACCGCGAACAGCACGGTGCCGGAGGCGAGCACCTGATTGAATTCGGCTTCATTGCGCAATTGCCGCGTCACCTTGAAAAACTTGGTGTTGCGCAAGGCGGCGAGGATGGAGCGGCCGACGTCGCTCGATTCCTGCAGCAGAACCGCGGTCGGCAAGTCGCGCGGCGTCGTATTGATCGCGTAACCGAACATGATGAGTTGCAGCAGCGGGATTGAGATCATTGTGGCCAAGGTGATGCGGTCGCGGCGCAGCTGCAGAAATTCCTTGAGCAGCATGGCGCCGACGCGGCGCCAAAACCCTTGTGCGCCGATTGCCGCCAGCACGGTCATTGGAAATTGCCTTTCGCTTGGCCCATGAGATCGATGAAGACATCCTCGAGCGAGGGCGAAGCGCGCTCCCAGTGCAGTGCCGGCCGGTCGCGATAGGGCGCGACCGCCGCTTCGAGCGCTGCGCCATCGCGACCTGATATGTGCAGGCTGGCGCCGAACGGCGCCACCATCTCGATACCCGGGCGCACGGCAAGCTCGCCGGCAAGCTGCGAGAGAGTTTCGCCGTTGGTCGCGCTGACCGTGAAAGTTGCAAGGTGCGAGTTTGCGATCACTTCGTCAACGGTGCCGCGCACGAGCACCTCGCCGGCGGCGATATAAGCGATCTCGTGGCAGCGCTCCGCCTCGTCCATGTAGTGCGTGGAAACCAGCACGGTGAGGCCGCTCGCCGCGAGCTCATGAATCTCGTTCCAGAAGTCGCGCCGCGCCTTGGGATCGACGCCGGCCGTCGGTTCGTCGAGCAGGAGAAGCTGAGGATTGGGCAGCGTGCAGGCTCCGAGCGCAAGCCGCTGTTTCCAGCCACCAGAGAGTGAGCCGGCGATTTGCGCCTCGCGGCCTTGCAGGCCGAGCCGCACGATCATCGCCCTGGCCGCGGCAGCCGGGCGCGACAGGCCGAAGATGCGCGCGACGAATTCGAGGTTCTCGCGCACGGAGAGGTCTTCGTAGAGGCTGAAACGCTGCGTCATGTAGCCGACGCGATTTTTGATCTTCACCGCCTCGGTGCGGATGTCGTAGCCGAGGCAGGTGCCGCTGCCTTCGTCGGGCGTGAGCAACCCGCACAGCATGCGGATGGTCGTGGTTTTGCCGGAGCCGTTGGGCCCTAGGAAGCCGAAAATCGTGCCGCGCTTGACCTGCATCGACAGGTTGCGCACGACAACCTTGCCGGCGAACGACTTGGTTAGGCCGTGAACATCGATGACGATATCGGCCGGTGCGCCGGCCGCGGCGGTGGGGTCGGCGGCGGGCGCCGCGTTCATCGCGACGCCTGCGGCTGCGGCGTCGGCGCCTTCAGCGCTAAGAGCCTCACGCTGACCGGCTGGCCGACACGCAGATCGTGAGGTTCTTCGGGCAATGCCTCGATGAGGAATACCAGCTTGGCGCGCTCCTCGAGGCTGTAGATTACCGGCGGCGTGTATTCCGACTGTCTGGCAATGAAGCTCACGCGCGCAGTCAGATCGCTTGTGCAGCCATCGCAGGTGACCCGGACCTCATCGCCATAGGCGATGCTCGGCAGAACCAATTCCGGCACGTAGAATCTTACCTTGATATTGCCCGGCGGCAGCATGGACAACACCGGACGGACGGCGGGTACCATCTCGCCCGGCCGGAAGTAGATTTGCTGGACGGTTCCGTCGACGGAGCTGTAAACGCTCCGCCGCGACAGGCGTGTTTGCACAGAGTTGAGGCGCGCCTGCGCATCGCGAAGCACTGCCTCGGCGGCGTCGTAGTCCTTCTGCGTGCCGGCGCCGGTCTTGAGCAACATCGAAGCGCGATCGTAAGTTTGTTGTGCGTTCTTCAGCGACGCCTTGATTTGCGCAAGGTCGGCTTGCTGAAGATCGTCGTCGATGGTGAACAGCGGATCGCCCTTCTTGACCACGTCGCCCTCGCGCACCGAAAGCGTCTGCACGCGGCCGACTTCGTCGGGCGCGACGAAGATGAGATTGGCCTCGACCCAGCCTTGATAACCGTCGTCGGTTTTGTTGCAGCCGGCCAGCGCGACCGCGAGTAAGGCGACAACGACGGCGGCGCGCAATTGGGCGCTCATGTTGTCGCCCCCCGCTCTACCGAAAACAGGCGATCGAAATAGGCGCGCATCAACGCGCGCACGTCGAGCGGTTCGAAGCGATCGAACAGGCCGTGCCAAACAACCGCGAGCACCGACCCCGCGCCGAGCAACTGCGGAAAACGTACCAGCGTGTCATCGGAAATCTCGCCGCGTTCGAGAGCGCGGCTTAGCCTTGCGCGCACCGCCTTGAGGATGCGGGCCAGAACCTCGCGATAGTAAAATTCGGCCAGCGTCGGAAAGCGCGGCCCTTCGGTGATGATCAGCCGCATCACCTGCTTACGGTGAGTGCCGTAAATGTCGCGAACAAACACCTCGATCGCCTGGTCGATGATCGCGCGCAGCGGCAGATCGCTGGTCAGCGCAGCTTCAAAAGCGCTAACCACCGGGTTGAGCTGGAAGCGGACGAGTTCCTGAAATAGCGCCTCCTTGTCCTTGAAGTGGAGATAGATCGTGCCCTTGGCGACGCCGGCGCGGCGCGCCACGTCATCGAGCCGTGCTGCGGCAAAGCCGCGCGCCGAGAACTCTTCAAGCGCAGCATCGAGGATGGCGCCACGGCGCACCGCCGCTTTCGCGGTGCGCGCGCTTGGCCGGGATGCGGCGCGGCCGCGGGGGGCACCTACGGCGCGAGCGCCAGACTTTTTGAGCTTTCGTTTCGAGGAGATCGCCATGAAACATTTATGACTGACCAGTCAGTCATATTCAAGCGGCGACTTGCCGCAACTCTCGTGGATTTCCGTTCTTTCGTCCGCCCTCGTCATAGACATTGCAGACGAAACCAGCCTCGCCCGCGTTGATGTTAATCAACTCGGCAGGCCGATGCGGCCGCCGGTTCGGGCGTCCACGTTAAGGGCTTAGCGCGAATGGGACCGCGACAGCTGCGGTGCGGAAAATAGTGTGGGAGAGGCTTGGCCCGGGATCAACGTAGCGACAGCGATGTTGCAAAAGCGCTGGCTACCTGCAGGGCGCTTTCTCGAATACAGCAGCTGGAGATTAAGCGCGCCGTCCGCTCAGCCCTTTTCGTCGCAGGCCCAGGCGCGCACCACGCAATCTTTACCGCCGAATTCGTAGCAGCGGCGCAGCGAGGCGTTCTCCGCCTTGCCCAGGTGCGAATTGATCGCCCAACCAAAGGAACCGCACGGACGCTTGGCGTCAACGGCCACCGCCGCGCAGCCACGTCGAAGACCCCCGACAATCTTGCAGCCGTTGCCCGAGCACTTCTTCATGGCGGCGGCGCGGGCATCGGACATCTTGCGATAGTCGTAGCCGTAGCCGTATGCGCCGCACACGCCGACGGCAAACGCGCCTGCGGCGTGGGCTGCACCAATGGTTGCTACCAGGAAGCACGCCGTCGCGCAGGCGAGCGCGAAATTCCGCGTAAAAGCGATCATGAGAGCCCCTCCCCAGGGGGAAGGCGGAGACGCTAGCGGGGAAGGGTTGCTAGTTGGTGAAGAACTCCCCGCCCCGCCGCTTCGCGGGAGGTAGGAAAACACCGGGCTCAAAGACGGGAGGCTTACGTCCCCTCGAGCTCCGCTCTCACCGCTTCCAGCGCTTCGGGCGTGTCAATATCGGTCAGCGCGGCAGTGCCGGAAAGCGGCACTTCCACCACGGCCTCGCCATAGCGGCCGATCAAATGGCGGGCGCCGATATCGCCTTCGACCGCCATAAGCTCGGGAAAAAATCGGCGCGACCAAACGACCGGATTGCCGCGCTTGCCGTCGATGGTCGGCACGGCAATGAGCGATCCCTTGTCGGGTGCGAGCGCGTCGGCGAGCCGGTCGATCATGGGGGCGTCAACCTGCGGCATGTCACCGAGGCAAACGACGACCCCATCCGATTGAGCCGGCAGCGCCCCGATACCGGCCTTGAGCGAGGTGCCGAGGCCGTCGGCGAAATCCGGATTGTGCACAAATTCGACGGGCAGGCCGGCCAGCGCCGCCTCCACGCGCTCGCGCTGATGGCCGGTGACGACGATCACCGGCCGCGCACGAGAACCGAGCGCAGCCTCGGTGACGATGCGGGCGAGCGGCCGGCCGCCGATCTCGGCCAAAAGCTTGTTGGGGCCGCCCATGCGGCTCGAGCGGCCGGCGGCAAGCACAAGTGCCGCGATATTGCGGGCGGGATGCAGCGGCTCGTCGCGCGGCTGCGGCCGGGTGACGATCTCCATGAGCAAGCCACCAACGCCCATCCCGGTGATGTCCTCGCGTGGAACCGGCAGACCAGCGAGAAGCCGCATCAATACCCAGTCGAAACCGTTCTCCTTGGGACTACGCGCGCAGCCGGGCGCGCCCAGCACTGGACGACCGGCCACGGTGCCGATCAGCAACAGGTTTCCGGGATCAACCGGCATGCCGAAATGCTCGATTTGGCCGCCGACCGCTTCCAGAGCTGCGGGGATCACGTCGCGCCGGTCGGCGATCGCCGAGGCGCCAAAGACGACGACCAGCTCCGCGCCTTGCTTGAGCACCTCGCCGAGCGCCCGCGCCAGCGCGGCACGGTCATGCTGCACACGCCGTTCGGCGACGATCGTGGCGTTGGCGGGCGCAAGCCGCTCACCGGTGATCTTCAGCGTCTTGTCGATCACCTTGGGCGAGAGGCCCGGCAGCAGCGTCGACACCACACCAACCTTGTGGATGCGATACGGCGCGACGCGCACCAGCGGCTGCTTGGCCGCCGCGAGCGCCTTATCCCTTGCCGCGGCGGCCACCGCGAACGGAATGATCTTCACGGTCGCGATCATCTCGCCGGCGACAACCGGCTTGTAGGCCGGCAGTGTCGCCACCGTGATCGCTTCATCGACGCGGTTGAGCCGGTCGATCGCCTCTTTGTCGACGACGAGCACGCCCGCCGATTGCGCAAACAAATTGGCCCGGCCGGTAAAGGCACGATCGACATGCACGCTTTCGCCCGCGATCGCTTTCGCAATGTCGGCCGCCGCGGCGTCCTCCGAAACGTCGCCCGCTTCGAGCCGCGCCACCACGATATCTTTGATGCCGGCGGCCTCGAGTGCGGCGGCCTCGACGAGACCGATCAGCGTGCCCTTCTTGAGCACCAGCGCGCCCTGGCGGATCGTGTGCACTGCGGTGCCGCCGATTGCGTCTGCTGGCGCAACCGCTCCGAATTTCATGACACCGCCTCGACGAGCGGGTGGTCGGAAGCTGGCTCCTCGCGCAGACGCTCGGTGATTTGCGCCATGATCGCGACCGCGATCTCCGCGGGCGACACCGCCCCGATGTCGATACCGATCGGCGCGCGGATGCGCGAAACATCGGCTTCGCTCAAACCTTGCCGCTTGAGCCGATCCACGCGACGCGCATGCGTTTTGCGTGACCCGAGTGCGCCGATATAGAAGCAATCGCGAGACAGTGCGTGAACGAGCGCGGGGTCGTCGATCTTCGGATCGTGAGTGAGCGCGACGAAGGCGGTGTAACGGTCGATGCCGAGCGGCGGCAACGCCTTGTCCGGCCACTCCGCGATGACCTTCACATCCGGAAAACGTTCGTGCGATGCGAAGGCGGTTCGCGGATCGACGATGGTCACGTCGTAGCCGAGAAGCGTGGCGATCGGGGCCAGCGCCTGGCTGATATGCACGGCTCCGGTGATGACGAGCTGCGGGGCCGGTACGTAGACGGTGAGGAAGGCGCGCCCCTCCGCGGTCTCTTCCATTCCGCTGCGGCCGCTACGCAGATGCTCGGCGAGCACAGCCTTGAGCGGATCCTTGGCAATATCGGCGGCCTTCACCAGCCGCTGCTTGCCGGTCACAACGTCGGTGACAACGATCGCCGCGCGCCGTGCGGCGCGTTCGGTGTTGAGCTTGGTGAGGAGGTCGAGGTTCATGACAAATCATATCGCGAATAGCGAATGGCGAACAGCGAATGGGGAGGGCTTCACTCCCTATGCGCTACTCGCCACTTCCGCCCTATTCCACCTTCTCCACAAATACGCGGATGGTGCCGCCGCAGGAGAGCCCGACTTTCCACGCCGTCTCGTCGGCGACGCCGAATTCCAGCATTTTCGGCTTGCCGCTGTCGATGACGTCGAGGGCCTCGGTGACGACGGCGCCTTCGACGCAGCCGCCGGACACGGAGCCGAGGAAATTCCCCTCCTCGTCGATGACGAGATTAGAGCCGACCGGCCGCGGCGCCGAACCCCAGGTCTCGACTACCGTCGCAAGCGCGACCGCGCGGCCCTGTTTGCGCCAGTCCTCGGCGGCTTTGAGAATGTCGTTATCGGTTGAGAGCATATGTGACCTCCGCTCACCGCTATATCTGACTAAATATAGGCCGTCAGGCCACTTTCTGCATCCATGCTTTTGGGTCCCCTTCCCGGCCGCCACGACCGGGCTGAAGTGACGCCACCAACTCGGCTAACAATTCGAGATTGTGAATCGGCCGGAACTCGTCAACATGCGGCAACATGGCCCTGATGCCGCGCGCACGCGCCTCAAAGCCCTCGAAGCGCAACAGCGGATTGAGCCAGACGAGCCGCCGGCACGAGCGGTGCAGCCGGTCGATCTCGAAGGCGAGCGTGTCGTCAGCGTCGCGCTCGAGCCCGTCGGTGATCAGCAGTACGATGGCGCCCTGGGTGAGCACGCGCCGCGCCCACAATTTGTTGAAAACGTGGAGGGACGACGCAATCCGCGTCCCCCCCGACCAGTCCGGCACGCTCGCCGAGCAGGCGGCGAGAGCGTCGTCGGGGTCGCGTGCGCGCAGAGCGCGCGTGACGTTGCTGAGCCGCGTTCCGAAGAGAAACGTGCTCACGCGCTTTCGCGTATCGGTGAGCACGTGCAGGAAATGCAGGAAAATCCGGCTGTACTGGCTCATGGAGCCCGATATGTCGAGCAGCGCGACAACCGGCGGCGGCTTCGACTTCGGTCCGACAAAACGCAGATCGATGAAATCGCCGCCGCCTTTCATGCTGGCACGCAGCGTGCGGCGGATGTCGATGAGACGGCCATGCGGGTGCGGCGCGAGCCGGCGCGTGCGCACTTCGGCAAGCGGCAGGACGAGCCGCTTCATCGCCTCCTTGGCGGCGGCGATCTCGGCGCTCGTCATTTGCGCGAAATCTTTCTTTTGCAGCACTTCGCGGTCGGACATCGTCATGCGCGTGTCGAGCTCGATCTCCTGCTCCTTCTTGAGCTTGTCATCGAGGCCGGAAAACAGCGCCTCATGCACGCGCGTCGCGCCGGCCTCGGGCGGACGCGGCGTATTCGGCGCCTGCGGCAGCATCATCGCCATCAGCTGATCGATGTATCCGCGGCGGCGGAAGAAAATGCGGAAGGCCTGATCGAACAGCATCGAGTGCTCGTGGCGCTTCACGAACACTGCGTGCAACGTCCAATAAAAATCCTCGCGCGTGCCGACGCCGGCCGCTTTCACCGCTTCGAGCGCGTCGAGCACCGCGCCCGGGCCGACCGGAATTCCCGCCGCGCGCAGCGCGCGGGCGAAGTACACGATATTCTCCGCGAGGCGACCGGCTTTCTCCTCCCCCTCCCCTGCGGGGACGGGCTCGGGGTGCGGGGGAACCTTCGTCTCCGTCATCGTTCACTCCGCCGCCCGCAGCTCCGACTTCACCTCGTCGAGCAGCTCCTTGACTTTGCTGCCTTCGAGCTTGGCGATGTCGTCCTGGTATTTGAGCAGCACGCCGAGCGTGTCGGAAACCGTCGCCGGATCGAGCGCGACCACGTCGAGCTCGGAAAGCGCACCGGCCCAGTCGAGCGCTTCGGCGACGCCCGGCGATTTGAACAGATCCTGCTTGCGCAGCGCCTGCACGAACGCCACCACCTGCTCGGAGAGCTTTTTGCTCACGCCCGGCACCTTGGCGCGCACGATGGCGAGCTCGCGCTCGGCGCTCGGATAGCCGACCCAGTGATAGAGGCAGCGCCGCTTGAGCGCGTCGTGAACTTCGCGCGTGCGGTTCGAGGTGATGACGACGATCGGCGGATGCTCGGCCTTCACCGTACCCATTTCCGGAATCGTGACCTGAAAGTCACCCAGCACTTCGAGCAAGAAGGCTTCGAATGCCTCGTCGGTGCGGTCGATCTCATCGATCAGCAGTACCGGCGCGCCGGCCGTATCGGGCTGGAGCGCTTGCAAAAGCGGACGCTTGATCAAGAAACGCTCGGAGAACACGTCGCGCTCGATCCGCTCGCGGTCGTGCTCGCCTTCGGCCTCGGCCGCGCAAATCGCGATCATCTGCGCGGCGTAGTTCCACTCGTAAACGGCGGCGGAGACGTCGAGGCCTTCGTAGCATTGCAGGCGGATGAGCCGCCGGCCGAGCGTGGCCGAAAGCACCTTGGCGATTTCGGTCTTGCCGACGCCGGCCTCGCCTTCGAGGAACAGCGGCCGGCCCATTTTCAGCGCCAGATAGAGCACGGTGCCGAGGGAGCGGTCGGACAGATATTCCGCCTCGGCGAGCAGGGCCACGGTGGCGTCGATCGAAGCGGGCAACGGGCGGGGAACGGACGATTTCACAGCGAACCTCGGGGACAGCAAGCTTATGGGCGTAGATCGAAGAAGCGGCCAACAGCCTACGGCTTCGGCAACGGACTTCTCATCATACATGAACTCCGCAGCCGAAAACCGCTCCCGTCTTTGTGGACTCGACCACGAGAAAGATACTCTCTATGCTTGTATTTTATGGATATGCAACCATTCGATCCATTGCTGCGCATTCGGACTGCCCTTGCGTCTTGCGCGCCGGGATTGCCGTCCGTGACCCTTGGGATCGCCGACGGAATTCCGGACCTGTCCCATCCGGCCTTGCAAGGAGCCTCGATCGACATTCTGCAAGCGATGATCCCGCCGGATGCGGTTGAGGCCGACCCGCACGGGACGAGCATTTGCAGCCTCATCTTTGGACGCGGAGATTCCGTTCGGGGACTGGCGCCTGGGTGTTCAGGCCTCGTGCTGCCGTTGTTCTTTCGCAAAGCAAACGAAGGGCAGGCGCGGCCCGTTTCTCAATTAGATCTCGCGCGTGCCATCAGTTTCGGACTGGAGCGTGGTGTCTCCATCATCAACATCAGCGCCGGCCAAAAGTCCGTCACCACGGAGACGAAAGCCCACCTCGAGCAAGTCGTTCAACAATCGGTCGAGCGTCGCGTGCTGCTGGTCGCGGCCGCCGGCAACGATGGTTGTGCTTGCATTCATTTACCCGCTGCGGTAGAGTTCGTCCTATCGGTCGGTGCACTCGGCAAAGCAGGAAAGCCTCTGGCCACGAGCAATTGGGCGGAGGCTTACAGGCGGAACGGATTGCTCGCGCCGGGTGAGAATCTGCCGGTGGCGACGACCGGAGGGGGCGTAAGCACCGGCAGTGGAACGAGTTTTGCGGCAGCGATCGTGTCGGGGGTTGCCGCGTTGCTGCTGTCCGTTGCACGCCGCGAAGGGTATCACCTTGATCCGCTCGATATCCGCCAAATCCTCATCGAAAGCGCAACGCCTTGCGAGCTCGAAGGCGATGGTGCGTGCGACCGCTATCTGGCCGGCACCCTCGACGCAGCTTCAGCATTGGCGATGCTTCATCGCGCGGGTAGCGCACGACACACCGTCGCGACAATTCAATCCGCTGGGCCAGAACCGCTCTTAGGAAAGGACACGAGTTACGACACGAGTCACCGACAGTCCACGTATTCAGGCAGGGGGGAGTCTGTAATGTCTCATTCGAGTCCAAGTAATTCTGCTGTCCTCGATGCGCCTGGTGTTTCGCCGTCGGCCTGCAATTGCGGACAAAAGCAAACCGAGGACACCGCAACAACGGGAATCGAACCGCAAGGGAAGGCCGCTCTACCGGGCACATTCGCGCCGATTGCTGGGCTGGCGCAAAACGGCGCGGCGGCGGCCGGCGTGAACCAGCAAGCCTGCTCGTGCGGCAAGGGCGAGCAAGCATGCTCGTGCGGTAAAAGCGAGCAGTCCTGCTCATGTGGCGGAGGTCAATCTCCGCAACCGGTTTTCGCGCTTGGCGCGCTGTGGTTCGACTTCGGAACCGAAGCCCGCTACGACGCGCTGGTCCAGCAACTGGGCGATCCGGTCCGCGCCAACAACCCCGCAGAGCTGTTTGCCTTTTTGCGGCAGAACCCTCATTTCGCGGCCGGCATCACTTTCATTCTGATGCAGGATCAAATCCCGCTCTATGCGATCCAGCCGGCGGGTCCGTTTGCGCTGCAGACGTATAGCGCCATGCTCGAGGCTCTCGAGTCGTCGCTCGACGAAACCCGCAACCGCGAGCAGCGCGTGTCGATACCCGGCCTCATCGCCGGATCGACGCGCCTGCTGAATGGCATGACGGTGCCGGTCGTGTATCCCGACTTACGCGGGATGTATAAATGGCAATCGCGCGAACTGATCGCCGCGGCGAAAGCCGCGGTCGGCAAGGACGTTGCATCCGACGACGATATCTACAACTTCCTTAATCGGGTGTACTACGAGCTCCGCAATTTCGGCGTTGCGCCGCAAGAGCGCGCGCTGAACTTCGCCGCGACGAACGCCTACCAGACCCAAGTCGCCTTTGCCGAATCCGCCGGACGAAACCTCGCGCTCGACAGCATCAAGGTCGTCAAGAGCCCGATCTGTCGTCCCGACTCGGACTGCTGGGATGTCCAGCTGCAAATGTTCGACCCTGAGAATGAACGGCGCGCCAGCCGAGTCTATCGCTACACCGTTGATGTGAGCGAAGTGCTTCCGGTCACCGTCGGTCAGGTCCGCTCGTGGGCGACACGGACGGCAACTTTATGAGCAAAACCGTATCTCGATCCAACGCCTCACACCGCGGGAGTGTGACAACCTAAGTGCCTACTGAGGCACGCATTATCGCGGCTCTTTGTCCCGTAAGAGCCAACAACAGAAAGGTGCCAGTCGTGAAATCCCCAATCCAGGCAAAACCCGTCGACCGAAATTCCTTCTCGGCAGATCACAAAAACAAGGGTGTCACGCAATCCGATTGCTGTGGCCCGGGCAGATGCTGCGTCGGCGCCTGTCTACCATTCGTAGGCTGTGCGGGAGCGTGCGTGCCAAATATCGGCCAGTGCTGACGCGTGACCTGTTAACCAGACGCCAACTAGCGAGGAATGTGACATGAATTCACCTATCCAGGCGGCCCCCGTGATGCGCGGACAGGCTCGCGCCTATCAGGTCCAATCGCTGACGCAACAAGGCTGCAATCCGTTTGTCGGCCGTTGCCATCAGCTGCGCGACTGCTTGCCTTAGCGGGGTCGGAGCGCCCGCATGCATCGCATGCCTCGGTTCAGCCTATGATTCCTGCAAAGATTGTTTCTAACCGATAGGCTGATGCCGCTTGCAAGCAAAGACCAGCGGACGTCCTGCGACCCCGCAACGCACCGCCGTCCGGAAGGAAACGCGGGCGCGCCGCGGTAGAGAGGCGGCAATGGAGCACCCTCTGCAAAGACCGCCAGTCGAGCGCGATTACATGCGTCTTGTCGTCGGCCGCAAAGGTAAGCCCGCTCGACCCGGCGAGAACGAGCCTACGTTGCAGAAGCACTCCAAGCGGAAGACGGGTCGGCAGCAGCGGCCGGCAGACGACGATTACTTGGTCGAACTGACGACCTTTCACGTCAGGCAGCGGTGGCGGAGCGGATGGCAGTGATCCGCAGGCGACGACAAGTGGGAAACGTCGCGTCGTTCGATCTCAGCCGCCGATCCCAGGTGCGCTAAGCAGGTCTCATTTCCCAATCGCCTCGGCGACCGCCCGCCGGGCGAGCACGCCGATCAGATGCGCGCGGTACTCGGCGCTGCCGTGGATGTCGCTGTTGAGCCCTTCGGCGGAAACCGTCAGGCCTTCGAGCGACTTTGGCGAGAACCGCTTCTTCAAGGCCTCCTCGAACGTCGGGACACGGAACACACCGTTGGCGCCGGCGCCGGTCACCGTGACGCGAATCTCGCTACCGCGCTTGGCCACGAACACGCCGACCAGCGCATAGCGCGACGCCTGGTTGCGGAATTTCTGATAGGCCGCCTTCTTCGGCAGCGGGAAGCTCACTTTGGTAATGATTTCCGCCGGCTCAAGCGCGGTCGAGAACATGCCGGTGAAGAAATCGTCCGCCTTGATGCGGCGTTTGTTGGTGATGATGGTGGCCCCGAGCGCGAGGCAGGCGGCCGGATAGTCGGCGGTCGGATCGTTGTTGGCGATCGAGCCGCCGATCGTGCCCATGTGACGCACCGCCGGATCGCCGATCATGCCGGCGAGCTTGGCAAGCACCGGGGCATTCTGTTGCACCACCGGCGAGGTATGGACGTCGACATGACGCGTCATCGCCCCAATGGTGATCGAGCGGCCGCTCAGCTCGATGCCTGCCAATCCCTCGATGCGCGACAGATCGACGAGTTGCGGCGGGCCGGCAAGGCGCAGCTTCATCGTCGGCAACAGCGTATGACCGCCGGCCAGAAGCTTGGCGTCCCCATTCTTGCTGAGCAGATTGACCGCCTGTCTCAGCGTCTCCGGACGATGGAAGGTGAAGCTGTACATCGCAGTTCTCCGTTTATCTCTTTACCTATTCAGGCCGCGTGCGGCACGGATCGGCCCGACTTACGCAACGCCGCCCAAACCGCCGGCGGAGTCGCCGGCATGGCGATCGCTTCGGTTCCGATGGCGTCGGTGATGGCGTTGATGACGGCAGGCGGCGCCGCGATTGCGCCGGCTTCGCCGCAGCCCTTGATGCCCAGCGGATTGGACGGACATTTGGTGACCGTCGTGTCGACGGTCAACTTCGGGAAGTAGTCCGCACGCGGCATGGCGTAGTCCATGAACGAGCCGGTCACGAGCTGGCCATCCTTGTCGTAGACCGCGCGTTCACACAAAGCTTGCCCCACGCCTTGTGCGATGCCGCCGTGGACTTGCCCTTCCACGATCATCGGATTGATCACGACGCCGAAATCGTCGACCGCGGTCCAGGCGACGATCTCGGTGTTGCCGGTCTCCGGATCGACCTCGACTTCGCAGATGTGACACCCGGCGGGGAAGGTGAAATTGGTCGGATCGTAGAACGCGCCCTCTTTCAGGCCGGGTTCGAGCTCCTGACCGGAGAATTTGTGGGCGATGTAGGCGTTCAGCGCCACGTCACCCCACGCTGCGGATTTGTCGGTGCCGGCGACGCTGAATTTTCCGTCCTTGAACTCGATGTCGCCCTCCGCCGCTTCAAGCATGTACGCGGCAACTTTCTTCGCCTTGGCCTCGACCTTGTCGAGCGCCTTGACGATCGCCGACATGCCGACCGCGCCGGAGCGCGAACCGTAGGTGCCCATGCCGAATTGCACCTTGTCGGTATCGCCGTGCACCACCGAAATATTGTCGATCGGAATGCCGAGCCTTTCCGACACCAGCTGCGCAAAGGTGGTTTCGTGACCCTGGCCGTGGCTATGAGAACCGGTGAGGACCTCAACAGAACCCGTTGGATTGACGCGCACTTCCGCGGATTCCCACAAGCCTACGCCGGCGCCGAGCGAGCCGACCGCCTGCGACGGCGCGATGCCACAAGCTTCGATGTAGGTCGAAAGCCCGATGCCACGCAGCTTGCCGTGGCGCGCGGACTCGCGCTTGCGCTTGGCGAATCCCTTGTAGTCGGCAAGCTCCATCGCCTTCTTGAGCGAGGCATCATAATCGCCGGCATCGTAGGCCATGATCACCGGCGTTTGATGCGGAAATGTCTTGACGAAGTTCTTGCGCCGCAGCTCGGCGGGGTCTTGGCCCATTTCCCGCGCGCCGACTTCGACCAGCCGCTCGACGACGAAAGTCGCTTCCGGTCGCCCGGCGCCGCGATAAGCATCGACCGGAACGGTATTGGTGTAGACCGCATCGACCTCGCAATAAATCTGCGGAATGGCGTACTGGCCCGACAGCAGCGTCGCGTAGAGATAAGTCGGCACCGAGGACGAGAAGGTCGACATATAGGCGCCGAGATTGGCGACGGTTTTGGCGCGGAGACCCAGAATCTTGCCGTTGTCGTCGAAGGCCATTTCGGCGTGGGTGACATGATCGCGGCCGTGCGCGTCGGTGAGGAACGCCTCCGAGCGGTCGGAAACCCACTTCACCGGCCGCCCTACCCGCCTCGACGCCCAGAGCGCCACCACTTCCTCGGGATAGATGAAAATCTTCGAGCCGAAGCCGCCACCAACGTCCGGCGCGATGACGCGCAGCTTATGTTCGGGCGCCATGCCGACGAAGGCGGCGATGACGAGCCGCGCCACGTGCGGATTTTGCGTCGTGTTCCAGAGGGTGAGCGTGCCGGTTCCGCTGTCATATTCAGCGATGGCGGCGCGCGGCTCCATGGCGTTGGGCACCAGCCGATTGTTGACGATGTCGAGCTTGGTGACGTGCTTGGCCGATTTGAAAGCCGCATCCACCGCTTTGGCATCTCCCAAATGCCATTGGTAAATGGTGTTGTTCGCCGCTACTTCGTGGATCTGCGGGGCGCCCTGCTTCTGCGCCGCCGCCGGATCGGCAACCGCCGGCAGCACCGCGTAGTCGATCTTTACTTTCTCGGCTGCGTCGCGCGCTTGCGCCAGCGTTTCCGCGAGCACCACGGCGACCGGATCCCCGACGTGGCAAGCCTTGCCGTTGGCGAGCGCCGGATGCGGCGCCATCTTCATCGGCGAACCGTCCTTGGAATGGATCATCCAGCCGCAAATGAGATTGCCGATTTTGTCGGCAGCGAGTTCCGCGCCGGTGAGCACCGCTACGACGCCAGGCATGCCGGAAGCGGCCTTGGCATCGATCGATTTGATGGTCGCGTGCGCGTGCGGCGAGCGGATGAAAAACGCGTAAAGCTGGCCGGGCCGGTTGATGTCGTCGGTGTAATGGCCCTTGCCGGTGATGAAGCGGTGGTCTTCCTTGCGGCGCACTGCGGCGCCGATCCCGGTCGCACTCATGGCAGTTTCCTCCGGCGTTTTTCTTTTAAAAAATCAACCTCCGCGTTCGGCGGCTACTCGGCAGCCTTCGTCGCGGCGCCGCTACCCTGCATGGCGCGCGCCCCGGCGGCGATCGCCTTGACGATATTGTGATAGCCGGTGCAGCGGCAGATGTTGCCTTCCAGCTCCTCACGAATGGTGCGGTCATCGAGCTCATGGCCCTTGCGGCGCACCAGATCGACCGCCGTCAAGATCATGCCGGGCGTGCAAAAGCCGCATTGCAGCCCGTGATTCTCGCGAAAGGCCTCCTGCATCGGATGCAGTGGCCCGTCCGCCGGCGCCAAGCCCTCGATGCTGAGCACATCGGCGCCATCGAGCTGCAGGGCGAGAACCGTGCAGGATTTAACGGCCTTGCCGTTCACCAGGACGACGCAGGCCCCGCATTGCGAGGTATCGCAGCCGACATGCGTGCCGGTAAGCCGCAGATTCTCGCGTAACAACTGCACGAGCAGCGTGCGTGAATCGACATCGGCGGTGACGGATTTGCCGTTCACAGTGAGGGCAACGGCTGCCATATGCGCCTCCTCGGATTTCCCAGAAACATCGTTTTTGCAGGACGGCTCGCGGCCGTTTACTGCTTCAAGGGCGAAAACGCGACGATTTTGCCCGATTTTCGACCTTAGAACTAGTATTACTCTGAACCGCGGCCTAGCCAGCGGTCAAGGGATTCCCGTAGGCGAATAGCCGCGCTGGCGAGGGTGGGCAGGCGTAGCTCGTGCCCATCAGGCGCTCGGCGGACTGACCGAGACCGCGAATTTCTTGAAAAAGTCGTCGGCCAGCTTTTTCGCCGCGCCATTGACGAGGCGCTGGCCAAGCTGCGCGAGCTTGCCGCCGATCTGCGCTTCGACCGTGTAGCTGAGCAATGTGCCGCCGTCCTTCGGCTCGAGCTTCACCGTGGCGCCACCCTGGGCAAAGCCCGCAACCCCGCCGTCGCCCTGACCGGAAATCTTGTAGCCATTCGGCGGGTCGAGATCGGATAGCGTCACCTTGCCTTTGAACTTTGCCTTCACCGGCCCGATCTTCACGACGGCCACCGCCTGCATTTCGGTAGCCGACAATTTGTCGAGCTGCTCGCAGCCGGGAATGCAGGCTTTTAGCGTCTCGGCGTCGTTGAGTTTTTCCCAAACCGTCTCCCGCGGGACCGCAAGCTGATACTCGCCGTTCATCGTCATTGCCATTTTGGGCCGCTCCTCGACCGGTCATTCTTGCCGATACAATCGCTTACCGCCTCACGCGGCGCATGGGAAGGCCATGGCCACCTCTTCCGGATTGGCGCCGCATAAGCGAGACGGCTAAGGTCGCCACTTCGTTCGGAACAACGTCGGGAGGAGCGCTTCATGCCGGACATCAATGTCGACGGCTGCACCATCCATGTGGAGGCCGAAGGGCCGGAACACGCTCCGGTGCTGATGTTGTCAAACTCGCTCGGCACCAATTTGCACATGTGGGACGAGCAAGTGGCGCCCTTTACGCGTCATTTCCGGCTCGTGCGCTACGATCGCCGCGGCCACGGCAAATCGAGCGTGCCGAAGGGCCCCTATTCGATGGACCGGCTCGGACGCGACGTGCTCGCGATCCTCGACGGACTTGGCATCGAAAGGATTCACTGGTGCGGGCTATCGATGGGCGGCATGGTCGGCATGTGGCTCGGCGCGCACGCGGCAAACCGCATCGACAAACTAATCCTTTCCAACACCTCCTGCTACTTTCCCGACAAGGCGATGTGGAATGGCCGCATCAAGCTCGTGCGCGAAAAAGGATTGGCCGCGGTCGTCGACGCCAATATGGAACGCTGGTTTACCAAAGAGTTTCGCGAACGCTCGCCGAAAACGATAAACCAAATCCGCGATATGTTCTTGGCCACGAACGTCGAGGGATACGTCGGCTGCGGCGAGGCGATCCGCGACATGGACCACCGTCCGCTGCTGGCAAAGATCAGCGCGCCGACGTTGGTCATCGCCGGCAGACACGATCCCGCCACGACGCTCGAAGCCGGCGAGTTCATCGCCCAGCACATGTCCAACGCGACGCTCGCTGTGCTCAACACCGCGCACATTGCCAACATGGAGCAGCCGAAGGTGTATGCCGATACCGTGCTGGGATTTTTGTTGGGCAAATAGCAAGTAACCCAAAGGGCGAAACCCGGAACGATCTGACCGCCAAAATGCCGCTCCGGACGCCGCTCCGCTCTATCCGGGCCACATTTGCTCCTCGCAATGAGGAAGTCAGCCGCGGCGATCGCGAAACTCATGCGGCGTCGTGCCGGTGTGCTTGCGGAAGAACCGGGCAAAGTGCGACGGGTCGGAAAACGCCAGCTCTTCGGCGATGTCCTGGATCGGTTGGGTGGTGAAGACCAATTGGCGCTTGGCTTCGGTAAGCACGCGTTGACGGATGAGATGGCCGGCGGTGACCCCGGTTGCGCGTTTGACGTGGTCGTTGAGCCGATCGACGGTCATGCCGAGTTTATCGGCATAAAAGCCGAGTTGATGCTCGCGGCGGAAGAATTCGTCGACCATTGCCCGCAATTGCGCGACCGTCGTATCCGCCGGCTGTAAAGTGACGCTGCCGGTGCGCGCGCGGCTTGCGGCGAGGCGCGCAACACCGACGGCGATGAGCGCCAACAGGCCGCGCATCGACATCCGGTAACCCTCGCGCGCCAGGCTTCCCTCTTCGAACAGCTCCATGCACAGCGCAGACAGGCGCGTACGCTCCGAGTCGCCGGCGATGGGGACGATGGGATGCGCGGCAAGCGCGCGCAATCGCGACAGCGCTTCGCCCGCGCGATCGGCAAGAGCGAAGGCGGCATCCTCCGTGAAGGTCATGACCCAGCCCTCGGTGACGTTCGGCTCGAAACGGAAACCGTGAGCGATTGCCGCCGGGACCAGGATGGCGGCCGGCGCCGCGAATGGCAGCCGCGCCGCCTCATAACTCATCTCGCCGCCGCCGCGCTCTATCAAGAGAATCTGAAATAAATTGCGATGGCGGTGCGCGCGAATGGTCCAGTCGTGGACCGATGAGCGCGAGGCGATGGTCTCAACGTGGATGAAATCGAACGCCTGATCGTCCGGGGGATCTCCATAAAGGTGGAACAAGGGCAGCGTACTGGCCATACCCCAAGCATAAGCCGATCGCGCCGAAGTAGAAGCCGCCGGGGAAAAAACAAACCGTATTTTATTACAAAAAAGCAGCAGCCCGCCGGTAAGCGGGCTGCCGCGCTGCAACGCAAACGTTAGCGGTTCATGCCGCCGCCTTGCTGACCGCCCTGCTGACCGCCCTGTCCGGGCTTGTTCTGGCCGCCCTGATGCTGCTCACCGGGCTTACCCTGTCCGCCTTGCTGCTGCTGGCCGGGTTTGTTCTGACCGCCCTGCTGCGGGTTGTTCTGCTGCTGCTGGTTGCGCTGCGGATTCTGATTCTGTTGTTCGTTGGCCATTTGGACGTGCTCCATGGATTTTGGAAAACCCCCCGTCCGACCTCAAGATAACCCCTAGCGCACATTGGGGTTCCTAGTTCCATTGCTCATTTTTTCGACAACAAATTGGAAAATCATGGGAAAATACAAACTCTTACGTGATATGAATCGTTCCCCTCTGCTCGCCGCGCGTGCAACAACTGGCTTTGCCGCACGGTGCCCGCCCTGTTAAGACTTTCGTAGGATTCGCAAGGCAGCGGACGCATGGAATATTTCGTCCAGCAGCTCATCAACGGCATCACGCTAGGTTCGATCTATGGCCTGATCGCCATCGGCTACACGATGGTCTACGGCATCATCGGCATGATCAATTTCGCGCACGGCGACATATTCATGGTCGGTGCGTTCCTGGCGCTCATAGCCTTCCTTGTGCTGGTGGCCATCGGCATTAGCGCCGTGCCGGTTGCGCTGTTCCTGGTCCTCCTGATTTCCATGGCACTCACGGCGCTCTACGGATGGACCGTGGAGCGCATCGCCTACCGGCCGTTGCGGCATTCGTTCAAGCTGGCACCGCTGATCTCCGCGATCGGCATGTCGATCGTGCTGCAGAACTTCGTCCAGGTCGCGCAAGGCGCGCGCGTCAAGCCGCTGCCGCCGCTCGTGCGCGGCGGCTACACGCTGTTCGAGGGCAATGATTTCGCCGTCCGGCTTTCCAACATTCAGATCATCGTGGTGGTCACGACGCTTGTGCTGATGGCGGGCTTCTCGTTTCTGGTGGCGCGCACGCGCCTCGGCCGCAACATGCGCGCCTGCGAGCAGGACCTGAAAATGGCGGCACTCGTCGGCATCAACGTCGATCGCACCATTTCGCTTACGTTTGTCATCGGCGCGGCATTGGCGGCGGTCGCCGGATTGATGTTTCTTCTCTATTACGGCGTGGTCGACTTTTTCATCGGCTTTCTCGCCGGCGTGAAGGCCTTCACCGCGGCGGTGCTCGGCGGCATCGGCTCGCTACCAGGCGCCATGCTTGGCGGCATCCTGATCGGGCTCATCGAGACGATGTGGTCCGCGTATTTCTCGATTGAGTACAAGGACGTCGCCGCCTTCGCCATCCTCATCATCGTGCTCATTTTCCTGCCGACCGGCATTTTGGGACGGCCGGAAGTCGAAAAGGTGTGAGGAAAGCGTGGGCCGCGTGCCGCGTGAGAGCGAGCCGAGCAAACCGCCAGACCTCCCGGCGGCGGTGAAGGAAGCCGCGATCGCCGCGCTCGTGGCTTTCGGTCTTTTCGTGCTGATGATCGGCGTCCGCACCGATCAGGGACCGACCAGTGCGTTGGTGATTACGACGCACTTCGGCCTGCTCGCGGAAATCGTGGCAGCGGTGTTCGTCGGCAAGCTTGCGCTTGTTCTCATCCGGCGCGAAACCACATTTTCCATCGATCGCCTCATGCCGGCTCGGGCGAAGGCGACGGTTGCCGGGCTCGGTATCTATGCGGGCGCCGCTTTCCTCGTCTTCGCGTTGATCGTTCCGATCGTTTTCTATACCAACCGTTATTTGCTCGATCTCGCGATCCTTATCGCCACCTACACGATGCTCGGCTTCGGACTGAACATCGTGGTCGGCCTCGCCGGACTCCTCGATCTCGGCTATGTCGCCTTCTATGCGGTCGGCGCCTATTCCTATGCCCTGATCGCGCAAAATTTCGGGCTGTCCTTCTGGATCTGCCTGCCGCTCGCCGGCATTCTCGCCGCCTTTGCCGGCATGCTGCTCGGCTTTCCGGTGCTGCGGCTGCGCGGCGACTATCTCGCCATCGTGACGCTCGGCTTCGGCGAGATCATCCGGCTCATCCTGCTGAACTGGCAAAACCTCACCGGAGGACCGAACGGCATTTCCGGAATTCCGCGCCCGTCATTCTTCGGCCTGCCGTTCAATTCCTCCGAAAACGGATTTGCTGCGACGTTCGGACTGCACTATTCGCCCACACATCGGGCGGTGTTTCTCTACTACCTCATCCTTGCGCTCGCGCTGTTGACGAACTGGGTCACGCTGCGGCTGCGCCGGATGCCTATCGGGCGCGCCTGGGAGGCGTTGCGCGAGGACGAGGTCGCCTGTCGCGCGCTTGGCGTCAACACCACCATGACGAAGCTGACCGCGTTCGCCATGGGCGCGATGTTCGGCGGTTTCGCCGGCGCGTTCTTCGCCACGCGACAGGGCTTCATCAGTCCGGAATCTTTTACGTTCACGGAATCGGCGCTGGTGCTGGCGATCGTCGTCCTCGGCGGCATGGGCTCGCAGCTCGGAGTCGCCGTTGCGGCCACCGTGATGCTCGGTGGGTTCGAATTGTTCCGCGAGTTCGATCAATACCGTATGCTCGTGTTCGGCGTCGCGATGGTTGCGATCGTGATCTATCGGCCGCGGGGCCTGGTTTCGACGCGCACGCCTTCGGTGTCGCTGCGCGAGGGCAAGGACATTCCGGCCACCGTCGTGCGGGACGCCCGCACGGAAGCTCCCGTATGAATCCAGCGCCAATCCTCACGGTCGAGCACCTGACCATGCGCTTCGGCGGCCTCACCGCCGTGAGCGATCTCACCTTCTTCGCGCGCGAGCGCGAGATCACCGCGCTCATTGGGCCGAACGGCGCCGGCAAGACTACGCTCTTCAACTGCATCACCGGTTTTTATAAACCGACGGTCGGCAGAGTGCGGCTCACCCATGCAAACGGCGCTACGTTCTTCTTAGAGCGCCTGCCCGAATTCCGTATTGCGAAAGAGGCGCACGTGGCGCGCACATTCCAGAACGTGCGGCTGTTCGCCGGCATGACGCTTTTGGAAAACCTCCTCGTCGCTCAGCACAACGCGCTCATGGTCGCTTCCGGCTTCACTGTCTTGGGCCTGTTCGGCTCGCGCACTTATGCGCGCGCACAAGACCGCGCCGTCGACAAAGCCCGCTATTGGCTCGATCGCGTCGGGCTTGCCGACCGCGCCGACGATCCCGCCGGCGCGCTTCCCTACGGTGCACAGCGCCGGCTCGAAATCGCCCGCGCCATGTGCACCGATCCGGTGTTGCTTTGTCTCGACGAACCGGCCGCCGGCCTCAACAACCACGAGAGCGCCGAGCTCAATGACTTCCTGCGCGCCATCCGCGACGAGCACGGCACTTCGATCCTGCTGATCGAGCACGACATGGGCGTGGTGATGGAGATTTCCGATCACATCGTCGTGCTCGACTATGGCGTGAAAATCGCCGACGGGCTTCCGCGCGACGTGCGCAGCGACCCCAAAGTGATCGCCGCCTATCTCGGCGTCGCGGACGAGGAGTTGGAGACGATCGGCGCGGAGGTCGGGCGGTGACCGCGTCAGGCGAACCACTGCTCTCGCTCCGCGGTGTCAAAGCCTACTACGGCAACGTGGTCGCGCTCAAAGGCGTCGATGTCAACGTCCATGAAGGCGAGATCGTGGCGCTCATCGGCGCCAATGGCGCCGGCAAATCGACGCTGATGATGACGGTGTTCGGCAATCCCCGCGCGCGCGAAGGAACTATCTCCTTCGCCGGCCGCGACATCACTGCGCTGCCCACGCACGCGGTTGCCAAGCTCCGCATCGCGCAATCGCCGGAAGGCCGCCGCATTTTTGCGCGCATGACGGTGATGGAGAATTTACAGATTGGCGCCACCGTCACCGACGTCGCCGATTTCGCTGCCGACCTCGAGCGCGTGTTCGCGCTGTTTCCACGGCTGCGCGATCGCAGGAGTCAGCGCGGCGGCACGCTCTCGGGCGGCGAGCAACAGATGCTGGCGATCGGCCGCGCGCTGATGAGCCGGCCGCGGCTCATCCTGCTTGACGAGCCGTCGCTCGGCCTGGCGCCGCTCCTCGTGCAACAAATCTTCGCCGCCATTCGCGCGCTCAACGAGCGCGATAAGCTCACCGTTTTCCTCGTCGAGCAGAATGCCTATCATGCGCTCAAGCTCGCGCACCGCGGTTATGTCATGGTCAACGGCGAGATCGCGCTGCAAGGCAGCGGACGCGAGTTGTTGCAGCGGCCAGAAATCCGCGCGGCCTATCTCGAAGGCGGCGCGCGCTGATTGGATCGGATATGGGAGGTTTCTACACTGGTGAAGGCATCGCGCCTGTGATCCTGCTGACTGGAATCATCGGCGGCGGCGCCGCCTGGCTCTCCGGCCGCGCGCTGGCGCTCACTTGGCGCCCGCCATCGCAGGTTATCGTCGCCGCGCTCCTACTGGGCGCCGCCGCGCGGTTCTTTCATTTCGCCTTGTTCCAGGGAGAGCTTTGGTCGGCGGCGTCCTATTGCTGCGACGCGCTGTTCTTCATTGTTCTCGGCCTCATCGCCTGGCGCGCGACGCGAACGACTCAGATGGTGCGGCAATATCCGTGGCTTTATGTCCGCGCCGGACCGCTCGGCTGGCGCGAAATCGGGCAAGAAAACCGGCCATAGCGGTGCTATCGTCGGCCCGACGTTACATCCTTGCCGGCAAAGCTGTGACTTAAAGGGGACAGTAATGAACAACCTGCGGCTCTTTGCCTTTGCGCTCCTTGCCGTCCTCTTTGCCGGGCCGGCGATGGCGGCAGACATCGCCGTCGCCGTTGCTGGCCCGATGACCAGCGGTCAGGCGACCTTCGGCCGGCAGATCCGGGACGGGGCCGAACAGGCCGTTGCCGATATCAACGCGGCGGGCGGTGTGCTTGGGCGGAAGCTCAAGCTGGAGAGCGGCGACGACGCGTGCGATCCCAAGCAAGCGCGGTCGGTCGCGGAGAAACTTTCCGGGATGGGAGTGGCCGTCGTGGTCGGGCATTATTGCTCATCGTCGTCGATCCCGGCCTCGGACGCCTATCTCGACGGCGGCGTTTTGCAGATCACGCCGGCCTCGACCAATCCGCTGTTTACCGATCGCGGCATGTGGAACACGTTCCGCACCTGCGGGCGCGACGATCAGCAGGGCGGCTTTGCCGCCGGTTATCTGGCGAAGCATTTCAAGGACAAGAACATCGCCATCATCAACGACAAGACGACCTACGGCAAAGGCCTCGCCGACGAGGTCAAAAAGGCGCTCAATGCCGCGGGCGTGAAAGAGAAGCTCAACGAATCCTACAATCAGGGCGACAAAGACTTCACCGCGCTCGTTTCCAAGCTCAAGCTCAACACCATCGATATCGTCTACGACGGCGGCTATCACCAGGAAGCCGGATTGATCGTGCGGCAGATGCGCGATCAAGGACTGAAAACGATCCTGATGGCGGGCGATGCGCTCGCCTCCCGCGAATTTGCTTCCATCACCGGCCCCGCGGGCGAAGGCGTGCTGTTCACCTTTCCGCCCGACCCGCGCAAGCGCCCGACGGCCGCCGCCGTGGTAAAGAAGTTCAAGGACAAGGGGGTCGATCCCGAGGGCTATGTGCTCTACGCCTACTCCGCCTATCAGGTGTGGGCGCAGGCCGCCGCCAAGGCTGGCACCATCGATCCGCAAAAAGTCGCCACCGCCATGCGCGCCGGTACTTGGGACACAGTGCTCGGTCCAATCTCCTTCGACAAGAAGGGCGATATCGCCGCCGGCGGCTGGGCCGTTTATCGCTGGGACAAGGACGGCAACTACGACGAGATCACGCAAGCAGGGCCGAGCTGAGTTCGGCTTACCCGATCTTCCCGAGCATCGGAAACGTATCCAACAACCAGAAACTCGCTTGCGAGACAACGCCGGTGAGGAAGGCGATGCCGGTGAGCACAAGAAGGCCGCCCATCGCTTTCTCGACGAGGCCGAGATGCGCGCGGAAGCGGGCGAGGAAAGCGGCGAACGGCTCGACGGCCAGCGCCGCGGCGATGAACGGAATACCGAGGCCGAGCGAATAAACGGCGAGCATGCCGGCGCCCTTGGCGACGGTGTCTTCCGCCGCCGCCACGGCCAAAATTGCCGCAAGGATCGGCCCGATGCACGGCGTCCAGCCGAGCGCAAAAGCAAGCCCCATCAGATAAGCGCCCCACAATCCCACCGGCTTGGCGACTTCAAAACGCTTCTGGCGCATCAAAAACGCGATCGGCGTCAGCCCTAAGAAATGCAGCCCCATGATGATGATGGCAACGCCGGCCAGGATGGCGAGCTCGCCCGAATAGGCGCGCACCACCGCGCCGATGGCGCTGGCGCTGGCGCCCAACGCAACGAACACGGTGGAGAAGCCAAGCACGAACAGGAGCGCGGCCGCGATGGTTTCGCGCCGAACTCGCGGTTCAGTTTCCGCGTCGGCGAAGCGCTCGATCGACGTGCCGGTGAGATAAACCAGATACGGTGGCACCAGCGGCAGCACGCAGGG
This sequence comes from uncultured Alphaproteobacteria bacterium, assembly GCA_963733575.1. Classification (GTDB taxonomy): domain Bacteria; phylum Pseudomonadota; class Alphaproteobacteria; order Rhizobiales; family Xanthobacteraceae; genus BOG-931. Next base: position 1,382,538 of record CAVTDJ010000002.1, read on the forward strand.
CGATAGAAAGCTCAGCATGCCGGCGGCGAGCGCGGCGGCGATGGTCACATTCATGGCGCACTCAATGCCCGGCCGGCCCTCGCCACGCAAGCGCGGCAGCGGCGCGCCCGCGAGGATGTGATCATTGACGGTGCATGTCATTCCGGGGCCGACCGCAGGTCGGAGCTCGGAATCCATGATCCCGGCAATGGAAGAAAAATCTCTGGTGTTATCCTTGCACGTTTCGTGGTTATGGATTCCGGGCTCGCGCCTTCAGCGCGCCCGGAATGACCGGGAGTCATACTTGCGCAACCTCATCACCGACGTTCCCGGTATCAAGATCGGCCATGCCGAGGATATGCGCCTTGGTTCCGGCGCGACCGCGATCGTGTTCGACGAACCCGCCGTTGCCTCGATCGACGTGCGCGGCGGCGGGCCGGGCACGCGCGAAACAGCGCTGCTCGATCCGGCGCTGACGGTCGAAGGCATCGACGCCATTACGCTCTCCGGCGGCTCGGCTTTCGGCCTCGATGCAGCGTCGGGCGTGCAAGCGTGGCTGAGGGAGAAGGGTCGCGGTTTCGCGGTGCGCAGCGCGCGCGTGCCGATCGTACCGGCGGCGATCCTTTTCGATCTCCTCGGCGGCGGCGACGACAAGGAATGGGGCCGCTTCCCGCCGTATCGCGAACTTGGTTACGCCGCAGCGGCCGCTGCAAATGCCAATTTCGCGCTCGGCAGCGTCGGCGCCGGCACCGGCGCGACAACGGTCGACTACAAAGGCGGCATCGGTTCAGCCTCGGCGCAAACGCCTGACGGCCACGTGGTCGGTGCACTCGCTGCCGTCAACGCGGTGGGCAGCACCGTCATCGGAGGTGGCCCCTGGTTCTGGGCGTCACCGTTCGAGCGCGACGGCGAGTTCGGCGGCCGCGGGTGGCCCGCTACCTTTTCGGCCGAGGCGCTCCAACCGTTCACCAAAGGCGGCCCGCGCGAAAGCACGACCCTTGTCGTCGTGGCCACCGACGCAATCCTGACCAAGGCACAGGCAAAGCGCCTCGCCGTCATGGCGCAATCTGGTTTGTCGCGGGCGATCTACCCCGTGCATACCCCGCTCGACGGGGATGTCGTCTTCACGGCCTCGACCGGCCGCAAGCCGCTCAACGACTCGCTTTTGGGATTAACCAAGCTTGGCACGCTTGCCGCAAATGTCGTGGCAAGGGCCATCGCGCGTGGCGTTTTCGTAGCAACGGCACTGCCGGTCACGGGCGCGTTAGGAAGTTGGAAAGATCGATTCGGGCGGTAACATAACGAAATTTCCGGCATTTTCGCTCTCTTTGGCGTGCCGCGGAAACCACAATTCCTATCTTTCCACCATTGGTGCGCCGGCGCCGTTGACTCATTCCCCGATTGCGCCTTCACTCCGCATAAGCCCCCGTGTCAGTTTTGCCAGAGGATGCAATGCGCTTTGTCGTCATCATCGTTGCCGCGTTGATGATCCTTGGCCTCGCGGCCTTTGGGGTCGTCTCCGCGCAAAAGGGGGCCGCCCCAACTGCAACGGCTGCCTCGACCGTGCACGTCGCTTCGGCGACGCAAAACGTACCTCCCCTGCCCGCCCGGGCGCCGGTCAGTCAAATTGCCCAAGCGACGGGTTCCGAAGCGCCGGCAAACGCCGCAACGCCGTCGCGAACCTCCGCAGCGCCGCCGGCAGCCGCACCAACGCGCTTAGCGCAGACGACGCCTGCTCCGACGCCTTCCGCTGCAGGCGCACCCGCGCCGAACGCATCCGCCCAGAACAAGCCAGCCAGCAACATTCCTACCTGCGACAAGCCGGGCGGAATGGGCCTGTCGCGCATCGTCGAGATCGACACCACGGGCGGACCCGGATTCGGCTTCGAGCATTTCAAGCAATACGACTTCCTACGCGACAAGGAAGTCGTTCTGACTTTCGACGACGGGCCCTGGCCGCAAAACACGCCTGCTGTGCTCAAGGCGCTGACCGATGAGTGTCTGAAAGCCACTTTCTTCGAGATCGGCGAGCATGCGGTGTGGCATCCCGAAATTACCAAGCAGGTGCTCGAGGCCGGGATGACGGTCGGCACCCATACCTGGTCGCACAAGGATCTGGCGCGAAATCCCTATGCGAAGGATATCGAACAGGCGAAGCAGGAAATCGAGATGGGCAACAGCGCCGTGCATATGGCCGCTGCCGGCGCGCCAATCGCGCCGTTCTTCCGCTTTCCGGACCTGCAACATCCGCCGCAGGTCCTCTCCTATCTCGGCGAACGCAACATCGCGGTGTTCTCGACCGACATCGATTCCTTCGATTTCAAGATACATAAGCCTGAACTGGTCGTGAAATCGGTGATGACCAAGCTGGAGAAGCGCGGCAAGGGCATCATCCTCATGCACGACTTCCAGCACGCGACCGCTGAGGCGTTGCCGGAGCTCATTCGCCAGCTCAAGGCGGGCGGCTACAAGGTGGTCCACATGGTGCCTCGGCAACAACTGACGACGATTCCGAAGTATGACGAGATGGTCACCCACCAGGACAAGCTGTCGTCGAACAATACGCGGCCTGAGACCAGCGTCATCCGCACCATTGGGGAATAGCGGCAGCGTCAGCGCGTAAACCGATCCGCGCTGTACGGTTTCGGATCGCAGAACGGCGTCGCGCCGGTCATCATCTCGGCAATCAACCGGCCGGTCGCCGGGCCAAGCGTCAAACCCCAATGGCCGTGCCCAAAGGCGAGCCACAGTCCGCGTTGGCGCTGCGCCCGCGAGATCACCGGCCGCGAGTCGGCAAAGCATGGCCGCGCGCCCAGCCATGGCTGCGGCTCGACCGGCTCGCCGAGGGGAAATAGTTCGCGCGCCGCCGGCAACAAGCGATTGAACTGCACCGGCGTCGGCGCGGCATCGCGCGCGGCGAACTCGACTCCAGTGGTGAGGCGAATACCCTGCTCCATCGGCGCGAGCGCGTAGCCGTTCTCCGCATCGAGCACCGGACGGCTGAGAGCGGCGTTTCCCTGGGGGCGGAAATGGCGATGATAGCCGCGCTTGACGGCTAGCGGTAATTTGATGCCGAACGGACCGATCACGTCCGGCGTCCAAGGCCCCAATGCGATCACAACGTCGCGTGCGTCGATCGGCCCGGAATCGGTGTCGACACGCCAATGCGGATTGGCGCGATGGAGCGAGCGCGCGTCCCCGGTCAACATCAACCCGCCGAGCGCGGCAAAGCGCGCGGCATAGGCGCGCGTTAGCGCCAGCGGATTGTTGACGCTCACAGCGCCCGTCCAGTGCACGGCGTGACGGAATACACCGTTCAGTGCCGGCTCGAGCGCCAGCGCGCTTTCGCGATCGAGCGGCACATTGGCAATGCCGAAGTGCGCGGCAAGCTCGAGCTCGGACGCCTGCGCAGCGAAAGTGCTGTCGGTCCGGTAAAGCTTGAGCCAGCCGCGGCGGCTGAGATGGCGCTCGGCGCCCGCCTCGGCGGCGAGGGTTTCATGCTCGGCGACCGCGCGGGCAAGCAACGGCCGCATCAGGCGCGCCGTCTCGACTAAACGCGCCGGCTGGGACGCGGCGCGAAACGCCGCGAGCCACGGTGCGACCCACGGGAGAAACGCGAGGTGATAATTGGCGACCGGCGAGCGCTTGAGCGCGATGCGCGCAAGCTCCGCAAAGTTCGACGGGAAGGCCGCCGGAAATACCGTGTTGCCTTCGATGATGCCGGCGTTGCCGTAGGAGGTCCCCTCCCCTGGCCCGTGCCGATCGATCAGCGCGACCGACAGGCCACGCTTGGCGAGGTGGACCGCGACGGAAGTGCCAACGATGCCGGCTCCAAGCACGATGATGTCGGTATGCGCCAGAAAAACCTCCGCGACGGCTCGATGCTATCGTATGCGCACGCGGCCGCAGAACTACAAGCCCCGACCCGCTAACCATGCAGCCGCGCCGCGTTGCCCGGCCACGCATGCCGTGTTAGGCGAACGGCAACTGTCGGAGGACCCGGTGCAGCGCCCGCTCATTATCGCCCCGTCGATCCTAGCTGCCGACTTCGCCAAACTGGGCGAGGAGGTCCGCGCGGTCGATGCCGCCGGCGCCGACTGGATCCATGTCGATGTGATGGACGGCCACTTCGTCCCCAACATCTCGATCGGGCCCGACGTCGTGAAGGCGGTTCGCGGCCACACCAAAAAGGTGCTCGACGTGCATCTGATGATCGCGCCGTGCGATCCTTATCTCGAAGCGTTTGCCAAAGCCGGCGCCGACATCATTACCGTGCATGTCGAAGCCGGCCCCCATATTCACCGCTCACTGCAGGCGATCCGCTCGCTGGGGAAGAAAGCGGGCGTGACCATGAATCCCGGAACGCCGGCGGAGACGATTGAGCCGGTCATCGACCTCGTCGATCTGATCCTGGTCATGTCGGTCAATCCCGGTTTCGGCGGGCAGAAATTCATCCCCGCCGCCGTCGCGAAGCTGCGCAAGCTGCGCGCGCTCGCCGCCGGGCGGCCGATCGACATCGAAATCGACGGCGGCATCACGCCGGAGGTCGCGCCCGAGGTGGCGCGCGCCGGCGCCAACGCCTTGGTCGCCGGCTCCGCCGTGTTCAAGGACGGCTCGGCGGAATCCTATCGCAAGAATATCGCGGCGATCCGCCACGCGGCGGCACTCGCGCGCGGGGAGGCCGCGTAAATGGGCATGCTGATCGACGGCCAATGGCGTGACGAGGACCCAGCGACGGAAATCGGCAAGGCCGGCAATTTCCAACGGGTGGACAGCGCGTTCCGCGACCGCGTCACGGCGGACGGCTCATCCGGCTTCAAGGCCGAGGCCGGGCGGTATCACCTTTACGTCGCTTATACGTGCCCGTGGGCGCACCGCACGCAAATCTATCTGGCGCTAAAGAAGCTCAACGGCGCGATCAGCGTCGCCATCGCCGTTCCAGGGCTTCGCGAACAAGGCTGGACGTTCGAGGACAATTCCGCTTTTCCGGATTGCCCGCCGGATCGCGTCAATGGCTTCCACTATCTGCACCAGGCCTATGCGGCGAGTAATCCGCATTACACCGGCAAGGTCACCGTGCCGACTTTGTGGGACAAGAAGACGAAGCGGATCGTCAACAACGAATCTTCCGAGATCATCCGCATGCTCAATTCGGAGTTCGCCGGCATCGGCGCCGACCCGACGGATTTCTACCCGAAGCCGTTGCGCGCTGAAATCGATAGCATCAACGAGCAGACTTACGCCAACGTCAACAATGGCGTTTACCGCTGCGGCTTTGCGCGCTCGCAGGCCGCCTACGAGGAAGCCTACGACGCGCTGTTCGCTACCCTCGACGAGATCGAAGCGCGGCTCGGACGCCAGCGCTATCTGGTCGGAAATCAGATCACCGAAGCGGATTGGCGGCTTTTTCCCACGCTGGTGCGCTTCGATGTCGCCTATTTCTCGTTGTTCAAATGCAACCGCAACCGGATTGCCGACTATCCAAATCTTCTGAACTACATGCGCGAGCTTTATCAGGTCCCGGGCGTCGCCGAGACCGTCAAACCCCGCTATTACGTCATGGGCTATTATTCGATCACCCGCGTCAATCCGACCGGCATCATTCCCAAAGGAACGCCGGTCGATTTCCGGCAGCCGCACGATCGCGCGCGCTTCGCGGCGTGAGCGCAACAGAGTTGGCCCGGGCGGGATTGCGCGGGAGAGCGCGGTGAACGTCGAGGGGACGGTGCGCGTCGTCAGGGTTTTCGTCTCGTCGCCGGTCGACGTGGCGCCCGAGCGCGGGCGCGTGCAGGCCGTCGCGGCCAAGCTCAATCGCGACTTCGAAAACTTGGTCCGTTTCGAAACAGTGCTCTGGGAGGACCATTTCTACAAAGCCGACCGCAGCTTTCAGCCGCAAATCCCCGAAGCGGTAGCGTGCGATGTCCTGGTGTCCATTTTCTGGACGCGCGTCGGTACCGAGCTGCCGGTCGATTTCGCACGTATGCCGGACGGGAAACCCTATCCGTCGGGCACCGCCTACGAGCTGCTTACGGCCCTGGAGGCGTCGAAGGCCAAGGGCGTTCCCGACGTGTATGTGTTTCGCAAGACGGCGGACGCCGCGCTGCCAACGGCCGACCCGGACCGCCGGCGTCAGGCGCAAATTCAACTCGACGCGCTGGAATCGTTTTGGACCGAATGGTTCAAATCAGAACAAGGACACTTCAAGGCCGCGTTTCAGACTTTCGCGACCGCGGACGATTTCGAGCGGCAAGTCGAGCTGCTGCTGCGGCAATGGCTTGATAGCCACGGACTGCTCGGCCCGCGGCTGAAATGGCCGAAAGAAAAAGGCTCGCCCTTCCGCGGGCTGGCGCCGTTCGAGGCGGAACACGCGGCGGTGTTCTTTGGCCGCGACCGCATGATCGACGAAGCGCGGCGGCGTCTTGCAGCTGCGGCGGAGAACGCGACGCCGTTTTTGCTGATCGTCGGCGCCAGCGGTTCGGGGAAATCTTCGCTGGCGCGCGCGGGATTGATTCCGCGCCTGACGACACCGGGCGTCGTCGCATCGGTCGATGTCTGGCGCGTCGCGATCATGAAGCCGAGCGAGGGCCGGGCCGGAGCGATTGCGTCTTTAGCTGCGGCTTTATTCGCGGCCCTGCCGGAATTAGCGCAAGGCGATTTTCCGACCCCCGACGCCCTCGCCGACAACCTGCGGCGCGGCGGCACATCGGCGGCGCGGCCGATCGTCGGCGCGCTCGCTCGCATAGCCGAGGCGGCCCAGCACGAAAGGCGGGCCGATCAACCCTTGCGTTCGGTGTTGGTGCTGCTGGTCGATCAATTGGAGGAGCTGTTCGCGCAAACGGTCGACGACGACGAGCGCGCCGGCTTTGCCGGTGCTCTGAAAGAGCTCCTGGCGGCGGGCCGGGTTTGGTGCGTCGCCACGCTGCGCGCCGATCTCTACGAGTTGATGCTCAAGCAGCCCACGCTGAAGGAGATGAAGGAGGCGGCCGCAAGCCTTGATCTCGGCCCGCCGGGAGCTGCCGAACTTACCGAAATCGTGCGCGCCCCCGCGTCCGCCGCCGGCCTCGTGTTCGAGACGCTTCCCGAGAAGGGCGCGCTCGACGATCGGCTCCTTGCCGACGCCCACACCGCCGAGAGTCTGCCGCTTCTTCAGTTCACCCTGCGACAGCTTTATGAACGGCGGGCCGAAGTCGACAACGAGACACGGCTGACGCATGCCGCCTATGACGCGCTCGGCGGCTTGCAAGGCGCCATTGCTGCGGAGGCGGAGCGCGCCGTTGCCGGCTTGCCGCCCGGAGCGATCGAAACTTTGCCGCAGCTGCTGCGCCAATTGGCCGAACCGGCGCGCGACGGCAAGACGTTGACGCTGCGTGACGTCGCACAGGCCGACGTTTCCGCGGAGCCGACGCAAGCTGCGCTCGCGGATGCCCTCCTGGGCGCGCGTATCATCATTGCGCGTCAAGACGCCGCCGGCCGTCCGACGTTGCGGCTCGCGCACGATGCGGTGCTCACGAGTTGGTCGCAGGCGGCGGCCGCCGCGCAAGCGAGCCGCGAATTCTACCGGGTACGCGCGGAGGTGGAGGACGCGCAGCGGCGCTGGCGCGACCACGGACAGCCCACTGATCGCCTCATCCAACCCGGCGTTCCATTGGCTGAAGCGGAAAAGCTTGTCGCGGATTTCGGCAGCGAGCTGCCGGCCGGCCTCACCGCCTTTGTCGGCGCCTCGCGCAATCGGGCGCGTGCGCGGCAACGGCTGGTGGCCGCCGCCGCGATCTTTTTCTTCGTGCTCGCGATCGCCGCCACCGGCGCAGGCATCTGGGCCTACAAGGAGCAGCAACAAGCCGTCCGCGAACGGGAGCGCGCCGAACAGACGCTTGCCGCCGCCACCAAAACCGCCAACGGTCTCGTCTTCGACCTCGCGCAGCGTTTCCGCAACACCATCGGAATTCCCGCAGAGCTTATCAAAGACATCCTCGATCGGGCGCGTGCGCTGCAGGACCAGCTCACCAAATCCGGACGGGTGACGCCCGATCTCAAACACAGCAAGGCAGCGGCGCTCGACGAAACCGCGGATTCGCTGCTCGCGATCGGCGACACAGCGGGTGCGCTCTCCGCCGCGCAGCAGGCGCGGCAAATCGACGAAGAGCTGCTTGCCGCTGAACCGGGCAACATGGAGTGGGAACGCTCGCTGTCCGTGGCCGAGGACTTGATTGGTGACGTGCTGGTAACGCAGGACAATCTGGCGGCCGCGCTGAAGGTCTACCAAGAGAGCCTCGCCATTGCCGAACGGCTCGCGCGATCCAATCCGGGAAATTCGCTCCTGCAACGGGATTTGTCGGTTGGGTACGAAAAGGTCGGCAATGCCGAGGTAACGCAGGGAAATCTCGCGGCCGCTTTCAAATCCTATCAGGACGGTCTCGCCATCGCACAGCGGCTGGCGGAAACAAATCCGAACGACGCGCGCGCGCAGCGCGACGTATCGGTATCTTACATCCACGTAGGCGACGTCCAATTAGCACAGGGCGATCTCTCGGGCGCACTCAAATCCTTTAACGAAAGCCTGGCCATCAGAAACCAGTTGGCTAAGTCCGAGCCGGGCAACGGCAGCACACAGCACGACCTCGCCACCGCGTATGGGAGATTGGGCGACGTGCGGCTCGCGCAAGGCAATGTAGTCGATGCGCTCAAGTCTTACCGCGCGGCCCTCGCGATGCTTGACAGGTTGGCGAAATCCGACGTCAGCAACACTCGCTGGCAACGCGACCTCACTGTGATGGACGAGAGGATCGGCGACGCGCTGGTGGCGCGGGGCGACCTCGCGGGTGCGCTCAAATCCTACAACGACTGCCTGGAGATCCGGGAGCGGCTGACGAAATCGGATTCCGGCAATGCAGGCTGGCGGCGTGATCTGGCGGCCGCGTACATGAAGGTGGGCGACATCCAAGTGGCAAAGGGCGACCTTACGGCCGCCCTCACCTCCTACCGCAACGGCCTCGCCACGTTCGAGCGATTGGCAACATCCGACCCCAACAACGCGGCCGGCCAACGCGACCTGTCGGTGTCGTTGAACAAGGTCGGCGACGTGCAGGCGGCACAGGGCGAGCGTGCCGATGCGCTCATGTCCTACCGCGCCGGCTTCGCCATTGCCGAGCGGCTGGCAAAATCCGACCCTCACAATACGGACTGGCAGCGCGACCTTTCGTTGTCGTTGAACAAGATCGGCGACATGGAGGCCGCGCAGGGCGACCTTGCGGGCGCGCTCGCGTCCTATACCGACGGCCTCGTCATTGCCGACCGGCTGGCGAAATCCGATCCGGCAAACGGCGGCTGGCAGCACGACTTGTCAGTATCGCACGAAAGGGTCGGCAACGTGCACGCGGCACAGGGTGATCTGCCGGCAGCGCTCAGCTCGTATGAGGCGAGCCTCGCAATCATGCAGCAGCTGACGAAGTCCAATCCCGGCAATGCCGGTTGGCAGCGCGGCCTGTCCGTGTCGTACGAGAAAGTGGGCGACGTGCAGACCGCGCGGCGCGATCTGTCCGCCGCCCTCGCCTCCTACGAGGCGAGCCTTGCTATCAGAGAGCCGTTGGCGAAGTCCGATCCCGCCAACGCCTTATGGCAACGCGATCTGTCGCTGGCATACAACAGGGTGGGCGACGTGCAGAGTTTGCAGAATAATCTCTCCGCTGCACTCGGCTCCTATCAAGCGAGCCTTGCCATCATCGAGGGTCTGGTAACGGCCGATCCCCGCAATGCCGGCTGGCAGCGCGACTTGTCGATAACGCTGAACAGAGCTGGCGACGTGCAGATGGCGCAAGGCGATTCCGCGGCCGCACTGGACTCGTATCGAAAGGGCCTTGTGATCATCGAACGCGCCGCCAACATCGATCCCGGCAATGCCGGCTGGCAGCGCGACGTTGCCGTATCCTGCGGCAAAGTCGCGGCCGCACTCAGGAAGAAAGGCGAGACCGAGCAGGCGCTCGACGCGCTGCGGCGAGGTCAGGCGATTGTCGAGCGTATGGCAAACCTTTTTCCGGACAATGCCGGATGGAAGCGAGACCTGGCATGGTTCGCCGACCGGATTGCGGAGATCACGCCCGCGACGCCGCAGTAGCGTCGATTGCTGGCCAACATCGCGTCTGATAGAGCCAACCCCCTGTAAACAAAAGCCCTGTAAACTAATCCCATGGCTCACCGAGGTCATCGATGATCCCGCGTTACACCCGCCCCGAAATGGCGGCGATCTGGTCGCCGGAGACGCGCTTTCGCATCTGGTTCGAGATCGAGGCGCATGCCGCCGACGCCATGGCCGACCTTGGGATCATTCCCAAGAAGGCCGCCGCAAAAATCTGGGCCAAGGGCAGGAAGGCCAAGTTCGAAATCGCGCGCATCGAGGAGATCGAGCGCGAGACCAAGCATGACGTCGTCGCTTTTCTCACCCATTTGGCCGAGATCGTCGGACCGGAAGCGCGCTTCGTGCATCAGGGGATGACCTCTTCCGACGTGCTCGACACCTGCCTCAATGTGCAGCTCGTGCGCGCCGCCGACCTTCTCATTGCCGATGTGGAAAAACTCAACGCCGCGCTCGAACGCCGCGCGCGCGAATTCAAATTGACGCCGACCATCGGCCGCTCGCACGGAATTCATGCCGAGCCCACGACGTTCGGGCTCAAGCTCGCTTACGCGTACGCCGAGTTCGATCGCGCCAAACTGCGGCTCAAGGCGGCGCGCAGCGAGATCGCGACGTGCGCGATATCCGGCGCCGTCGGCACCTTCGCGCAAGTCGATCCGCGCGTCGAAGCGCACGTGGCGAAAGCGATGGGGCTTTCGGTCGAGCCGATTTCGACCCAGGTCATTCCGCGCGATCGCCATGCGATGTATTTCGCGACGCTCGGCGTCGCCGCCGGCTCGATCGAGCGGCTGGCAACCGAAATCCGCCACTTGCAGCGCACCGAAGTTTTGGAAGCGGAGGAGTATTTCTCCGAAGGCCAGAAAGGCTCCTCCGCCATGCCGCATAAGCGCAATCCGGTGTTGTCGGAGAATTTGGTCGGACTGGCGCGCATGGTCCGTGCTTATGTGACGCCGGCGCTGGAGAATGTCGCGCTCTGGCATGAGCGCGACATCTCGCACTCTTCGGTCGAGCGCATGATCGGGCCCGACGCGACCGTAACGCTGGATTTTGCGCTCGCGCGCCTTGCCGGGATCGTCGATAAGCTGATCGTCTATCCGGACAACATGCGCAAAAATCTCGATCGCCTCGGCGGCCTCGTGCACTCCCAGCGCGTGCTGTTGGCGCTCACGCAGAAAGGCGTAACGCGCGAGGACGCCTACCGGCTCGTTCAGCGCAACGCCATGAAGACCTGGCGCGGCGAAGGCGATTTTCTGACGCTGCTCAAGGCCGACGCCGAGGTGCGCAAGCACTTGAGCGAGAAGGAACTCGCCGCCAACTTCGATCTCGACTTTCATTTCGCGCAAGTCGATGCGATCTTCCGCCGCGTATTCGGCCGCGCCTAGGGAGGTCTCGAAGTTGCTGCTTTGCGATGTGACCATCGCGACGACATGATGGACGCTCGCTTTGACGGTGGCGGCCAGAGCAAAGACGGACGAACTCAGAGGGTCATATACGGTCTAGATTTGGTGTTTCTGGGGCCGAATTGGTCGCTGAGGCCTACACGTCACCGGCTCTAAGTCCAATGGATCTCATGGCGGATCACGAATGGATTGAGCCTTTCGTGAACCTGCTGCGCAACAGCCTCTCGTGACCCGATCGGTACGCCTTGGATCGTCACAGTTGCCAAACTGCCATGCGTGTGATGGGCACCGACGCTGACATCACAGCGTATGCCTCGCTCGATCAGCGGGGCCAGCGTCTGTGTGAACACCTGTTGCGCCGCATTCCACCGCAGCTGTGGCTTGAATACCTTGCCGACGCCGGTCAACGGCATCGGATCGATTAAAACGATCTGTACCGGCACCGCGGCCCGCTCCGGCGTGCGCTCGCGCACCCAGGCTTCCAGCTCACCAGGCGCCACCTTCGCGCCGGCCTTTAACTGAATATAGGCCAGCGGCAGTTCGCCCGCGTAGGCATCGGGTTGGCCGACCACCGCGGCAAGCCCGACGGCAGGATGCTGAAAGAACACCTCCTCGATCGGCGCCGGGTCGATATTGTGGCCGCCGCGGATCACCGTGTCCTTGGCGCGACCGGTGATCCACAAGTAGCCGTCTTCATCGAGGCGCCCTAGGTCACCAGAGTTGACCCAGCCCGGCTCAACGAACGCGCCCTTGTTATGTGCGTCATTTAGATAGCCGCTGAACACGCCGGGTCCGGCCATCGCGACAACGCCGATTTCATTGGCGGCACAGTCGCGCTGGTAGCGACCGGCAGCATCGATCTTGACGACGCGAACGCGGCTGTACGGCATCGGGTGGCCGACCGAGCCAAGCCTGATCGGTCGGTCCAAGTGAGCAATGGTTTGCACACTGGCAGTCTCGGTCATGCCGTAAACCTCGAGCACCGGAATGTTGAATTTTTCCTGCAGTGCCTTACCGACCGCAACTGGAATTGCCGATCCGCCGCCCGCCGCAAGGCGCAGGCAGGAAACATCGGCGTTACCGACCGGCACTGCGAGCGAAGCCGCCAGAACCGTCGGCACGCTGGAGAAGATTTCCGGACGATAGCGCTCAACCAGCGGCCAAAGATTTTTCAGTGCGGCCGGATTCCGCCAACCGGCCGGCGACAGCACCACCAGACAGCATCCGCTCGATAACGTTGCCAGGGTTTGCGTTAGTGCGCCGCCGACATGGTACAGCGGCATGCCGAACAGAAGGTTGCGGCCGGGTGAGGACTTGAGCATCAGATTGCATGCCCAAGCCTGGTACACCTGGTTTGCGTGGGTATGGCGAACAAGTTTCGGCGTGCCGGTAGTGCCGCCGGTGTGGAAGTAGGCGGCGACATCGCTGGCGGCGATTTGCCGACCGCTGACCAGGCGGTCTGCCGGCTGCTTGCTGATCAGTGCGTCGAAGGAGTAGATTGCATTCGCCTCGTCGTCCGGCCCGTTGACCTGAACGATCGCCTTCAGGTGCTTCAGTTGGCTGCGTACTTTGATGACCTTATTCCAGATGTCGCTGCCCTGCGTTGGCCCAAGCGCGACCAGCACCTTGGTGCCTGCCGCTTCCAGGATCTCGGCGATTTGATGCGCTTCGAGCAGGGGGTTCACGGGATTAGCAATGCCGGCAGCTTCCGCGCCGAATAGCGTGAAGAAACTTTGCGGCAGCAGCGGCAACAGGAAGCTGACGACATCGCTGGCGCCGACGCCCAAAGCGTGAAACATGTTCGCCGCCTGCGTGACGCGCGCGACGAACTGACCATGCGTGATCACGATCGGCGTGTCCTCAGGACTAGCATTCGGCAGGAACTGAATCGCGGGTGCATCCGCGTTATGCGCGGCACCCAACTTTATGGCATCAAAGGTGCTGGCGGCGGCAATTCGCTCCGAGTATGGCACCCCTTCGAAAGCTTTGACGTCAGCGGCGCTGGCCAGACTCTGGAAATGAGTCCCCGATCACGCGGTCCAACAGCATCGCGCGAGACACCGTTCTTTCTCCTCGGTCGACCTCGGGCAAAATTAGCAGTTCGCCCAATACTCCGAACGTCAGCTTACCATTAGAGTTGCCGAAATTCTAATTGCCCGCAATTGGTGGCCCTGAGCCGACTTTAAACGAATGGCGTGGAAAGTGCGTTTTTGGGGGCAATGACGACATTGGCCAACCGTTGCACCCCGACCTCGATTAATAAGTAGATGTCCCAGTTCAGTCGTTCCATCCGGACCGATTGCCCGACCCCAATTCCTTATGTCATGTGTCGGGCGATGGCGGCTCACGAAACCATCTTGGTGTTCGATTCCGGCCTCGGCGGGCTCACTGTCCTCCGCGAGATCGCGGCAGCGCGACCGAGCGCCGATTTCGTTTATGTCGCCGACGATGCAGCCTTTCCCTATGGGGCGATGGAGGAGCGCGCGCTGGTCGCCCGCGTCGTCGAACTGATGCGCGAGCTGATCGTCACGCACCGGCCCGATCTCGTCGTCATCGCCTGCAACACCGCCTCGACCATCGCGCTTCCCGACTTGCGCAAAAATTTCTCGGTGCCTTTCGTCGGCACCGTGCCCGCGATCAAGCCGGCCTGCGCCGGCTCGGTCGCGCGGCGCGTGTCCGTGCTCGGCACCGAGGCGACGGTCGCGCGGGAATATACCCGCACCTTGATCCGCGACTTCGCCGGGGACTGTCAGGTGACTCTCGTCGGCTCGAAGAAGCTTGCCGCCTATGCCGAGGCCGAGCTTGCCGGCGCGCCGGCCAGTGATGCGGCACTCGCCGCCGAGCTCGCGCCGTGCTTTCACGACGACGGCGCGCGTACGGACACCATCGTCCTTGCCTGTACCCACTATCCGCTCATCATCGAGCGCTTGCGGCAGCTCTCCCCTTGGCCGGTCAACTTTATCGATCCGGCGCCGGCGATCGCCCGGCGCGTGGTCGATCTTCTCGGTCCCGCGCCGCCCGGCGAGCGCACCGGCGCCACGCGCGCCATTTTCACCTCCGGACGTGCGCCGGCGGCGGCCCTGGCGCGCTTCGGCATCCGTTCGGGCCAACCCCGCCGCCACCGAGGCCGAATGAAATCAAGGCCGGTTTGACACTGCGCAGGTTTCCCCCTAGAAACCGCGCGCGGTGCGGGCCTTAAGCGGCCCGCGCTGTGTTTCGCGACCCGCGGTTTGCGCCGGCGCTTCGGCGGCAAAACCTGTCGGTTCCGGGCAAAAGTCCGGGACAGAGGAGGGCGCGATCCTCAACCAGCATTCTTATGAGGACGCGAATGACCAAGCGCCACGAGGCGAAGTACAAGATCGACCGCAGGCTCGGCCAGAACATCTGGGGCCGTCCAAAGTCACCGATCAACAAGCGCGAATACGGCCCCGGCCAGCACGGCCAGCGGCGCAAAGGCAAGCTCTCCGATTACGGCGTGCAATTGCGCGCCAAGCAGAAGCTCAAGGGCTATTACGCCAACATGTCGGAGCGGCATTTCCACGGTGTCTACGACGAGGCGCGGCGGCTCAAAGGCGACACCGGCGCCAACATGATCGGGCTGCTCGAACGCCGGCTCGACACCGTGATTTATCGGGCGAAGTTCGTGCCCACCGTCTTCGCCGCGCGGCAGTTCGTCAATCATGGGCACATCAAGGTGAACGGCCGGCGCGTGACCATCCCGAGCTTCCGCGTGAAGGTGGGCGATCTCATCGAGGTCAAGGACAAGTCGAAGCAGCTCGCGCTGGTGCTGGAAGCAACCGCTCTCGCCGAGCGCGACGTGCCGGATTACGTCGAGGTCGACCACTCCAAGATGACGGCGAAGCTCTCACGCGTGCCCTTGATCGGAGACGTGCCGTATCCGGTAGTGATGGAGCCGCACCTCGTCGTCGAATACTACTCGCGCTGATGCGCGGCCAGCGCGCTGCAGCAAATTTCTCGATCTAAAATCCGCGCCTTGCTGCAGTGCTTTCAGATTTCGACTCATTTCGTGTTGCAGCGCGGCATTTGCCGCGAAAGGGGTTGGCGTGCCTAAGTTATGCACCTCTTTGTGGCGCGCAAACTTGAAATGGCGGATTCTCGCTAGTACGCTCTGCAGCGTAAATTGTATGCAATTTGTTGATTGCGTTCGCACGGGGCTTCAACACGGGGAGAACGTAACATGGATGCGTTAGGAAAAGTAAAAGGCTGGATCGGATCGTTGACTGACATCGGACTGATGCTGCTGGCGCTGGCGATCGTCGCCGCGCTTCTCGTCGGGACAAACCTGCCATTCTTCGGAAGCGTTACCGCCAACATCATGGCCTTAGTCAAGAGCCTCGGCGATGCGGGCCTTGTCGGGCTCATCACGCTGGGCATCATCATCTGGCTGTTTTCGGCGCGGCGGACGGCCTGAAGCCGCAACCCGGTTCGTACAAACAACGCGCGTGGCCGGAACAACGTTGGGTGGCGAGCAAGCTCCCACCCAACGCATTAAGCATGATCCGGAAAAGTGGATGCCGGTTTTCCCAAACGATCGCGCTCCACCGAAGTGATAGAGCGGCAATAGATTCGACCTGAAACGATTGCGTTCTAGAGGTCGCGTGATGCTGGACTATCTGCAAAAGGCCAAACAATATCTTTGGGCCTTCGTCGAGATCGGATTTCTCACGATCCTCGCCGTCATCCTGATTTATTTGATTCTTGGACAGGACTCCGGCGTTTTTGTCTCAGCGGTTGCCGACAACGTGCTGAAATTCGCCGGCGCTGTTCCGCCCCAAAGCCTGGTCGGAATCGCCATCGTGCTCGCGCTGATCGTGGTGCTCACCAATCGGCGGCCGAGGCCGTGATCGTCCGGCTTTAGGCTCGATCAGTAAGGCGGCGGGAGCGATACGGCGGCCAGAACGACCAGCGGCGGCAGCCACGCGAGCACGGCGCCGGTACCCGGCCGCCGATAGACGCGCAACACGAACCCACCGACCGGAGCCGCGAGGCAGAAAATCACTATCGCAACCCACGCCGACACCATCACCGAATTCGGCGTGCATGCTTTCCGGCCCGGTCCCGACGACAAAGCCGGAAACTGCGACCAGCAGCAGCGCTACCGCCAGATCGGCGATGGTGGCGAGAATGAGAACAGCGAACGCCGCGGCACGTCCGGCCACGGAGGGAGCACGCTCAAGCCGACGCGTTTTCCTTCACGGCAATGCCCTTGTCCTTCAACAAGGTTTGCAATTCGCCGGCCTGAAACATCTCGCGGATGATATCGCAGCCGCCGACGAATTCGCCCTTGACGTAGAGCTGAGGGATCGTCGGCCAGTTGGAGTAGTTCTTGATGCCGCCGCGCAGATCGTCGTTCTCCAGGACGTTGAGCCCTTTATACGGCACGCCCAGGTAATCGAGGATCTGCACCACCTGTCCGGAGAACCCGCACATCGGGAACTGCGGCGTGCCCTTCATGAACAGAACGACTTCGTTGGCCTTCACCTCGTTTTCGATGAATTGCTCGATAGACATCGCGGTCTTCCTTGCTGGCCGCGGGCTGCCCCGCGCCGATTTTGAACCCTCTCGAAGCCCCATATATGTACCGCAAAGTCCCCGCAAAGCCCATGCGATGAATTGATCCCTTTTGATCAAAATCTCGTCGGGAAGAGCCGGGAAAGGAATTGGTCCTGAGCACCCTGGCCAGAAGGACGGGGTTCTACGGGCAGCTAGAGAAGAGGAAAGCTCCTCCGGCGCCTGAAGGGCTCAGCGCTCCGGCGTGCCGGTCTGAAGGGCCAGGGCGTGCAATTTGCCGCCCATTTCGCCCTTGAGCGCATCATAGACGATCTTGTGCTGCTGGACGCGCGACTTGCCGCGAAAGGATTCGGCAATGACGGTCGCCGCGTAATGGTCGCCGTCACCGGCGAGATCGCGGATCGTCACGTTGGCGTCCGGAATACTTGCCCGGATCAGCCGCTCGATATCGCTCGCGGCCATGGCCATGGCGGCGTCTCCATGATTTGCCGGCTCTCCATCCGGTTGGATTAACAGACTAGCACCAAGCGCAAGGGTAAGGCGGTATGGCAATACAACGCATGCTGGACGAGCGCTATCCTGTTCGGGCAACCTGATGCGAACAAGCAAGGGAGGGGGGCGGTGAAGACCGAGCATTCCGGAGCGTCGGGCGCCATCATTCTGGCTGGTCTGTTATTGAGCAGTTGGTTGGGAACGGCATTCGCGCAGCAGCCCTCAGCCGAACAGATCGCAGCAATCCGCCAATCCTGCCGCTCCGACTTCATGTCGAATTGCGCAGGCGTTCAGCCGGGCACCAAGGAAGCCCTCGAGTGCCTGCAGCGCAACGCCGGGAAGGTATCGCCGGCATGCCGGTCGGCGCTCGATGTCATCGGGACGAAACCGGCCGCGGACGCAGTGCCCCCGCCAGCGGTCACGAAGCCAGAACCCGCACTCGTGAACGCGCCGCCACCGCCTGCTGAGCTTGCGCCCGCCGTGGCCGTACACAAGAAGCCGACCCATAAGCAAATCGATGCCGTCCGCGCCGCGTGCCGCACCGATTTCGGCGTGCATTGCCCCGGCGTGAAGCCAGGCAGTGCTGCCGCGCTGCAATGCCTGCAAGTCAATGCGGCCGCGCTTTCCCCCGCGTGCAGGAGCGCGGTGGCAGCCATTGGCGAGGAGGGCGTACTGCAGCCTCTTGCGGCACCGGTGGCGCCTGCGGCAGCGCCACCCCCGGCAGTCGCGCCGCTTGGGCCGATCCCGCCGATGCGTCCCCGAGAGGCGCTTGCGATCCTCTCGTTCTGCAGGGCGGAGCAGCAAACGCTATGCGCGGACGTCCCTCCTGGCGGAGGCCGCATCATTGCGTGTCTGGCGGAAAACGCGCCGCGCCTGTCGCCCGCCTGCTACACCGCCATCGCCCGCGCGATCAGATAAACGCCAGTGTAGGCCACACTCGGCAACTGGCGGCTCGGCGCGGTGTTAGGTCGAACCCGCCATGTAGGCGGGAAGCCATTTCTCAAAGCGCTGAACGAGACTTTCAATCGGTAGAGGCCGCTCATCGCCGAACGAAAGGACACGCCCGCCAGTCGCACCGATCCGCGTGAGTGGCACGGCGGCCGCTTTTGCCCGCTTCGCGACGGCGTTGGCGTCCTTCACGGTGACTGCGTATCGGGCCTGGTCCTCGCCAAACCAGAAGGCGTGGGAGGCAACGCCTGACGGGGCCTCGAGCACGGCGCCGATGCGCGAAGCCATCGCCATTTCCGCGAGTGCGACCAGGAGCCCACCGTCGGAAAGGTCGTGGACCGCGGTTACGAGCCCGTCGCGGATCAGGGCGCGAATGAATTCGCCGTGGCGGCGCTCGGCGGCGAGGACGACGGGCGGCGGAGCACCCTCCTCCCGTCCGCAGATGTCGCGCAGATAGAGCGATTGGCCGAGCCAGCCTCGCGTTTCGCCGATCAGCAGGATCGATTCGCCTTCGGCCTTGAACGCGAGCGTCATCGACTTGGTGAAGTCAGCGAGGATGCCGACGCCGCCGATCGTGGGCGTCGGCAAAATCGCCCGGCCGTTCGTCTCGTTGTAGAGCGAGACATTCCCGGACACGATAGGGAAATCGAGCGCGCGCGCCGCCTCGCCAATGCCGCGGATGCAGCCGACGAACTGGCCCATGATCTCCGGCCGTTCCGGATTGCCGAAATTGAGATTGTCGGTCAGCGCCAGCGGACGCGCGCCAACGGCGCTTAGATTGCGCCACGCCTCCGCTACCGCCTGCTTGCCACCTTCGAACGGATCGGCCTCGCAATAGCGCGGGGTCACGTCGGAGGTGAGCGCGAGCGCCCTAGGGCCCTCCTTGACCCGTACTACGGCGGCATCGCCGCCGGGTCGTTGCACCGTGTTGCCGAGAATGACGTGGTCGTATTGCTCGAAGACCCAGCGCCTGGAGCAGAGGTCCGGCGAGCCAATCAGTTTTTCCAGCGCGTCGGCAATCCCCATCGGCGGCTTGATCGAAGCTGCGTCGATGACGGGTTTTGTCGCGGTCTCGGTGAATGGCCGATCGTAGACCGGCGCCTCGTCGCCGAGCTCCTTGATCGGCAGGTCCGCCATAACATCCCCGCCGTGGTGGATGAGGAAGCGCTTGGTCGGCGTGGTCTCGCCGACGACGGCAAAGTCGAGCCCCCATTTGCGGAAGATCGCTTCGGCTTCCTTCTCCTTCTCGGGCTTGAGCACCATGAGCATGCGCTCCTGGCTCTCCGAGAGCGTCATCTCGTAGGCGCTCATGCCGGTTTCGCGGCACGGCACCTTGTCGAGATCGAGCGTGACGCCGAGGTCGCCCTTGGCGCCCATCTCGACCGCGGAGCAGGTCAAGCCCGCGGCTCCCATATCCTGAATCGCGATCACGCAGTCTTTGGCCATGATCTCCAGGCAAGCTTCGAGCAAGAGCTTTTCCGAGAACGGGTCGCCGACCTGCACGGTCGGGCGCTTCTCTTCGGCATCGGCGCCGAACTCGGCCGACGCCATGCTGGCGCCGTGGATGCCGTCGCGGCCGGTCTTCGAGCCGAGATAGACGATCGGCATGCCCACACCGGACGCCGCCGAATAGAAAATCTTGTCGGCGTCGGCCAAGCCCACCGCCATGGCGTTGACGAGGCAATTGCCGTCGTAGCGGCGATGGAAGCGCACTTCGCCGCCGACCGTGGGCACGCCGAAGGAATTGCCGTAGCCGCCGATGCCGGCGACCACGCCGGACACGAGATGGCGAGTCTTCGGATGCTTCGGATCGCCGAAGGAGAGCGCATTGAGGCAGGCAATCGGCCGCGCGCCCATGGTGAAGACATCGCGCAGAATGCCGCCGACGCCGGTCGCCGCGCCCTGGTAGGGCTCGATGTAGCTCGGGTGGTTGTGGCTCTCCATCTTGAACACGACCGCGAGCCCGTCGCCGATATCGATGACGCCGGCATTCTCGCCTGGCCCCTGGATCACCCAGGGCGCCTTGGTCGGCAACGTGCGCAAATGGATTTTTGAGGATTTGTACGAGCAGTGCTCGTTCCACATCGCCGAGAAGATGCCGAGCTCGGTGAAGCTCGGCATGCGGCCGATCAGCGCAACCAGGCGCTCGTACTCGTCAGGCTTAAGCCCGTGCTGGGCGACGAGCTCGGGAGTGATGGCGGGTTCGTTGGAGATCACGTACGGCGGCTCGGTTCAATCAACCCTCCTCCCACACGGGAAGATAGTTGTCACGCCGCCTGCTTGAAATAATCCACCAGCCCCGCGAACAGGCCGCGCCCATCGGTCCGGCCCATCGACGCTTCGACGTGGTTTTCCGGGTGCGGCATCATGCCGAGCACGTTGCCGCGCTCGTTGATGATGCCGGCGATGGCGTTCATGGCGCCGTTGTGGTTCCAGTTCGGATCGACCATGCCGTCCGGCGACGAGTAGCGGAAGACCACCCTGCCCTCGCCTTCGAGCCGCGCGATGGTCTCGCCGTCGGCTATGTAGTTGCCTTCACCATGCGCCACCGGGACGCGGATCACCTGCCCGGCATTGTAGCCGCGCGTGAACGGTGTATCGGACCGCTCGACGCGGAGATAAACGTCGCGGCAGATGAAGCGAAGCTGCGCGTTGCGCATCAGCACGCCCGGCAAGAGCCCGGCCTCGCACGCAATCTGAAAGCCGTTGCATACCGCGAGCACGAGCCCACCCGCGGCGGCAAAGGTGCGCACAGCGTCCATGATCGGCGCGCGCGCCGCGATCGCCCCGCAGCGCAGATAATCGCCATAGGAGAAGCCGCCCGGGATGACGACGAGGTCGGTGCCCGGCGGCAATGCGGTGTCGGCGTGCCAGACCATCGCCGGCTCTCGGCCAGAGAGAAGCCGGAGCGCGCGCGCCATGTCGCGCTCGCGATTGATGCCGGGAAAGACGAGCACCGCCGACTTCATACGAGCTCCTGTTGGGCGGCGCGCGACAACATCATTGCGCATCCGCCTTCTTGACCAGCGGGCACCCGCCCTGGTCGAGCGGACGGTAAGCCTGGTCCCCCGGCACCCGCTCCACCACGTTGACGTAGTCCCACGGCCCTTTTGATTCGTCCGGCTTCTTCACCTGAAGAAGATACATGTCACGCACGACCCGGCCGTCAACGCGCAGCTTGCCGTTCTTGGTCATGAAATCGTTGATCGGCGTCTCGCGCATCTTGGCCATCACCTTGTCCGGATCCTTGCTGCCGATGGCTTTGACCGCCTCGAGATAGTGATGGGTGGCGCTGTAGACGCCCGCCTGCACCATGGTCGGCATGTGGTGGACGCGGTCGAGGAAGCGATTCGAGAAGGCGCGCGTCGCGTCATCCATATCCCAGTAAAAGGCGGAGGTGAATTGCAGGCCCTGCGCCACTTTCAACCCAAGACTATGCACGTCGGTAATGAACATGAGCAGCGCGGCGAATTTCTGTCCGCCGGCGACGACGCCGAACTCGGCGCCCTGCTTGATCGAGTTGATGGTGTCGGCGCCGGCATTGGCAAGCCCGATAATCTGCGCCTTGGACGCCTGCGCCTGTAAGAGGAAAGAGGAAAAATCCGAGGTGTTGATCGGGTGGTAAACGGCGCCGAGGACTTTGCCGCCGGA
This sequence comes from uncultured Alphaproteobacteria bacterium, assembly GCA_963733575.1. Classification (GTDB taxonomy): domain Bacteria; phylum Pseudomonadota; class Alphaproteobacteria; order Rhizobiales; family Xanthobacteraceae; genus BOG-931. Next base: position 1,404,669 of record CAVTDJ010000002.1, read on the forward strand.
TTGCTCGATCACGGCGGCCGTGTCGCGTTCCAACGCGTGGCCGAAGGCATAGTCGGCGCCGATGAAGAACCAGTTCTGGCCGCCGGATTTGACGATCGCCGAACCGGTGACATGAGCCAACGCATAGGTGTCGTAGTTCCAGTGAGCCGCGTAGGGCGAACAACGCGGTCCCGTGATGTCCGAACTGGCCGGGCCGTTGAACAACACGAGCTTATGCTTCTCGCGCGACACCTCCTCGACCGCCAGCGCCACCGCCGAAGAGCCGCCATCCGTCACCATGTCGACGCCGCCGGTGTCATACCACTGCCGGACGATGGCCGAACCGATATCGGCCTTGTTCTGATGGTCGCCGGAGATCACCTGAACAGGCTGGCCGAGGACCGGGCCCGCATCCTCAGCCGCCATCCGGGCGGCGGCATATGAGCCCTCGCCGGTGATGTCAGCGTAGATCGACGACATATCGCTGAGCACGCCAACCTTGACCGGGGCGTCCTCCGCGCACGCGACGCCGCCGATCAGCGCGAGAAGCGCAACGGAAGTGGCAAGCTTTACCAGCATGGTATCCTCCCATTCCTGATGCGCCTTTGGCGCCTTTTTATTCGGTTCGCATTCGCCCCGGTATTCTTCCTAGGATTGCACTCGGTAATCATCGGACAATCGCGCGGCGCGCACGCTCGGGCGCATCGCTCTTATCCAGTCACTTCGACCCGGTAATTCTCGATGACGGTGTTGGCGAGGAGTTTTTCGGCGGCGTTCTTGAGCGCGGCCTCGGCGCCGGCGCGGTCCGCGCCCTCGATCTCGATGTCGAAAACCTTGCCCTGGCGGACGCTGGCAACCCCGCTCACGCCGAGCGATCGCAGCGCACCTTCGATGGCCTTGCCCTGCGGGTCGAGGATACCGGATTTCAGCGTGACAGTGACGCGGGCTTTCATGACCGAAGCTCCAGCCTCGCCTCTTCAATAGGTGTCGGTCGCGGCGGCCGCAAGCGCACCGCGACGCACCTTGATCGTTCGCAAACTTCAGCTCTTGACGAGAACCGGACCGGCGCCTTGTGGCCGCTCGCCTTCACTCATGATGCCGAGGCGCTTGGCAACTTCAGTGTAGGCTTCCAAAAGCCCGCCGAGATCGCGGCGGAAGCGGTCCTTGTCGAGCTTCTCGTTCGACTTGATGTCCCACAACCGGCAGGAGTCCGGAGAAATCTCGTCGGCGACGACGATCCGCATCATGTCGTTTTCCCAGAGCCGCCCGGTCTCCATCTTGAAATCGACGAGACGGATGCCGACGCCGAGGAACAGGCCGGAGAGGAAGTCGTTGACGCGAATGGCGAGCGACATGATGTCGTCGATTTCCTGGGGCGTCGCCCAGCCGAAAGCGGTGATGTGCTCCTCCGACACCATCGGATCGTTGAGCTGATCGTTCTTGTAGTAGAACTCGATGATCGAGCGCGGCAGCTGCGTGCCCTCCTCGATGCCGAGCCGCTGCGACAATGAACCGGCGGCGACGTTACGCACCACGACCTCGAGCGGAATGATCTCGACCTCGCGAATAAGCTGCTCGCGCATGTTGAGGCGGCGGATGAAGTGGGTCGGCACCCCGATATCGTTGAGATGCTGAAACACGTATTCGGAGATCCGGTTGTTCAGGACGCCCTTACCTTCGATCACCTGATGCTTTTTGGCATTGAAGGCGGTCGCGTCGTCCTTGAAGTGCTGAATGAGAGTTCCCGGCTCGGGTCCTTCATAGAGGACCTTCGCCTTGCCTTCATAGATGCGGCGACGGCGGCTCATCGGAGTGTACCGTGGCTTGGTGAAATCCATGGATTGCCGTGGCTCCAGTTCTGTCGTCGAGGTCCGCGGCGGCGGTAATGGGCGTGCAACTCAAACGCGACCCGTCCGCGACGGGAAAGCTAGCTGAACGCAACGCCGAGTACAATCGACATAGACCCGCAAGGCCTCCGCCGCAACGACGATGTTCGCTCCGGTACACGGTTGCCTTGACGGGGCACCCTCTATATGCAAGGCCGCAGCGCTTCGAGCAGTTCCACCAAGCATCAGGACGAATGGCATGACCACGTTCGACAAGCGCGAAGAGGGTTTTGAGCAGCAATTCGCGCATGACGAAGAGCTGAGATTCAAGGCCACCGCACGCCGCAACAAGCTCCTTGGCCTCTGGGCCGCGGAAAAACTCGGGCTCACCGGCGCCGAGGCGGAGAGCTACGCCAAGTCCGTCGTGGTGAGCGACATCGATGTGGGCGCGCACGACGTGATGCACAAGATCCGCGAGGATTTCGATGCCAAGGGTGTCGTGCAGTCCGATCACCAGATCGGCCGCATCATGACCGAATTGATGGAAAAGGCGATCGCCGACATCAAGGCCGGGAAATAAGCGCCACAGCACACGTCACGCAAACGTTACGCAGCACACATCATGGCCATACCCGCCTTCACTTTGGCCCGGCGGCTGCGCGCGGGAGAAACCGTGTTCAGCGGCTGGTGCAGCCTGCCCTATCCGATCGTCGCCGAGACGTTGGCCCGCGAAGGCTTTGCCGCGGTGACGCTCGAGGCTCAGCACGGGTTGTGGGACGTGAGCGCGCTCCTGACCGGCGTCGCCGCGGTGCGACAAGGCGGCGCGGCCCCGGTGGTGCGTGTGCCGGTCGGCGATTTCGCGCTTGTCTCACGCGCGCTCGATTTCGGCGCCGAAGGTATCATCGCGCCGATGATCAACACCGCCGCAGATGCGCGCGCCTTCGCGGCGGCGGCCAAATACCCCCCGATCGGCGAGCGAAGCTGGGGGCCGCATCGCGTGACCACGCTGGCCGGCCTCCCCGATCAATCGGTTTATCTGCGCGAAGCGAACGATCACGTGATCACACTCGCCATGATCGAGACCCGAACCGCGCTCGGCAACCTCGATGCGATCGTCGACACGTCAGGCATCGACGGTCTTTTCCTCGGGCCTTCCGATCTCTCGATCGCGCTGTCGGAAGGCAAGAGCCTCGACCCGCTGTCGAAGGAGGTCGAGCGAGAACTCGACCGCATCATCGCCGCCACGCAAAAGGCCGGGAAGATTCCCGGCGCGTTTTGTCACACCGCCGAACGCGCCGTGGCGCTCGCCGCGCGCGGCGTGCGTTTCCTCGCGGTGATGAGCGATCTTGCGATGCTGCGCGCGGGCATCGCCGGGGCGATGAAGGTGCTTAAGGGCTAGCGACGAGTGCTTGACCTAGCGCCCGGCAACATCCACGTCAGTGTGCGGTCGCCAAACGCGTAGTGGTGGATCGCAATGGCGCCGTAGCGCGCTGCCGAATTTGCCAATTGCATGCGTTGCTCGTCGTTCCTCAGTTAGCTCGACTGGACGATCAACCTGCCGTGCGACGATCCCCGACTTTTACAGAAACGGCCATCCGGTTTCATCCTATCGCCTGATTGATTCGCTCTAACGACCCGGCCATATCCGTCTCGATCTCCGCGACAGGCATTGCAACGATCTTGTAGCCGCGCTCGGCGAGCCATGCGTGTTTGTCCGTACGCGCTTTGGCGGCTGCCGGCTCTTCATCCGCCGGCACGAGGTCGATCGCGACCCGCAGCGGGAACGACACGAAGTCGCAGATGTGCGGCCCGATCGGCGTCTGCCGCTTGAAGCCGCGGCTGGCGAAGCGGCGGTCGTTCACCAGCGCCTGCCATAGCGTACGTTCAGCCTCGGTCGGATTGCGGCGAAGAAGCCGCGCCAGCCCGCGTGCCGGGCCGCGCTCCAAGGGCACGCCGCCGCCATGCTCGGCGAGCAATGCGCGCAGCATCTCGGCTTGCGCGCCGTCGAGCACGCCGCCGCGCGCCGGTCCCTTGCGGCCCTCGGCGATCGCCATGATCACGCCGTGCAGGGTTTGAATATCCTGTTGCGTCGGCTGCATGCGCGTAAAGATATTGCGCAGATTGATCTGCATGGTCTCGCGCTTGTCCGGCGGCCGGAAAAACTCGACCTTTTCCAGCTCACGTTCGAGCGATGAAAAGAAAGCGAGCAGTTGCTCTTTCGGCGCGGGCGCCGATTTCTCCGGCATGGCGAACGGCAATTTCGCCCCGCTCGCCGACTTGAACCATTCGTAGGCGACGATCACCACCGCCTGCGCCAGATTGAGCGAGGCGAAGGCCGGGTTGACCGGTAGCGTGAGGATGCGATCGGCGAGCGCGACCTCTTCGTTTTCGAGCCCATTGCGCTCGCAGCCGAACACGACCGCGACCGGCTCGCCGGCGGCAATGCGCGGCGCCATCAAAGCGGCCGCCTCCGCCGCGCCAACCACGGGCTTGGCCTGGTCGTGGGCGCGCGCGGTGGCGGCGAGGACGAAGGTGCAATCGGCGATGGCGGCTTCGAGGCCATCGTAAAGCTCGGCGCCGTCAAGAATGCGGTCGGCGCCGGCGGCCATGATCCGAGCTTTGGCGTTGGGCCAGGCTTGCCGAGGCGCCACCAGCCGTAGCCGCGACAGACCGAAATTGGCCATGGCGCGGGCGGCGGCGCCGATATTCTCGCCGAGTTGCGGCTCGACCAGGACGACGACCGGTCCCGCCCGCGTGATCCAGCGCTTGGTCTTGTCGGTGCCCGCGCCCGGCATTGTCAGTATACCAGCACGTCGTCGATCCCAGCGATCGACGCGAGCGCGGCAATGGGCAGCCGCTGAGCGGCCGGATCCGAAAGACGATGCATGTGCGCGTAATGGGCGGCGAGGCGTTGCACGAGTTGGCGCTTCGTCGCCGCATCGTAGCGATGCGGGGAAAACTCGAAGGCGATTGGAACCGCGCGCTCCAAAATCTCGCCCAGCCCGTCCATGGCTTGCGGCTCGTACCCCTCGACATCCATCCAGACGAGCCCAACGTCGCCGGCGGCCACGCCAAGCTCGCGCAGTTGGTCATCCACGCGCACGACCGGCACCTCAAGCCGATCGACGCCGTCGACGGCAGGCGCAAATCCGATGGCGTGCGCGCCCTTGTTGCGCGGGTGAAGATGCAACACCGCCCGTCCGGGCGCGGCGCCTGCCGCCTTCGCCATCACGGCGGCGCGTTGCGCCACGCCGTTCACGTCGAGATTCATGGAAAGCAGACGAGCGTTGCCCGGCTCGGGCTCAAACGCGATCGCGCGGGCGAAGCGGCCGCCGCGCAGCGCGTAGACCGTGTGCGTCCCAATATTGGCCCCGATGTCGACGAACACGCCCTCGGATCGCAGCCGCCCGGCGGCGGAGAGGATCGCAACGGCACGGTCGAATTCGCTGCGCTGGTGAGCGCCGCGCCAGATGAGCGCGGCGCCTACCGCGCGATCGCCGGGGTCGACGAAAAAGCGCGCGTCGCCGCTCTCGCAGAGTATCAGATGACCGCGCGCGGCCAGCGCGTTCATCACGATGTCGCGCAACACCGGCCAGCCGACTAGGATCGGCTCGAGCAGCCGGCGCCGCAGCTCCCGCCGGCCACGGCCATATTTTCCTTGCAGCACAGGCCACAGCGATTTTTGCACGATACTTACCGGTTGAGAGGGCCTTGAGACACCCCGCATCGCGCGCCCTCGCCTGGCGATGAAGGACCGCTGCGCGAACGCCGCAGCGGCTCCCGCAAATCATTCTCCATTGTGCTTCCGCGCACAACACGCGAGTGCTATAGCGACGCCGCCGGCGCGGTGGGGGCGCCTTTCTCCAATGCGCACCGTCCCCGCCGCTTCCCCATCCATTCCGCGCTGCAAAGGTCGTAACTCCGATGGCGAAAATCAAAGTTGCCAATCCGGTCGTCGAGATGGACGGCGACGAGATGACCCGGATCATCTGGCAAGACATCAAGGACAAGCTGATCCACCCGTACCTCGACATCGACTTGATGTATTTCGATCTCGGCATCCGCAAGCGCGACGAAACCCGCGATCAGATCACCATCGAAGCCGCGGAGGCGACCAAGAAGGTCGGCGTCGCGGTGAAATGCGCGACCATCACCCCGGACGAGGCGCGGGTGAAGGAGTTCAACCTGCACGAAATGTATCGCTCGCCGAACGGCACCATCCGCAACATCCTGGGCGGCGTCATTTTCCGCGAACCGATCATCTGCAAGAACGTGCCGCGGCTCGTGCCCGGCTGGACCAAGCCGATCATCATCGGCCGTCATGCCTATGGCGATCAGTACCGCGCCACCGACTTCAAGGTGCCCGGCAAGGGCAAGCTCTATCTCACCTTCATCGGCGACGACGGGGCGGAAATCAAACGCGAGGTATTCCAATTCCCCGGCCCAGGCGTCGCGATGTCGATGTACAACCTCGACGCTTCGATCCGCGACTTCGCCCGCGCGTCGATGAACTTCGCGCTCGACCGCGGCTATCCGCTCTATCTCTCGACCAAGAACACCATCATCAAAGTCTATGACGGGCGCTTCAAGGACATCTTCCAGGAAATCTACGATAAGGAATTCAAAGCCGCGTTCGAGAAGAAGAAGCTGTTCTACGAGCATCGGCTGATCGACGACATGGTGGCCGCGGCGCTCAAATGGTCGGGCGGCTATGTCTGGGCCTGCAAGAATTACGACGGCGACGTGCAGTCGGATACGGTGGCGCAAGGCTACGGCTCGCTCGGGCTGATGACGTCGGTCTTGACCACGCCGGACGGCAAGATCGTCGAGGCCGAGGCCGCGCACGGCACCGTGACGCGGCACTATCGCGAGCATCAGAAGGGCCGCGAGACCTCGACCAATTCCATCGCTTCGATCTTTGCCTGGACGCGTGGGCTCGCGCACCGCGCCAAGCTCGACAACAATGCCGAACTGGCGAAGTTCGCGGCGACGCTGGAAAAGGTCACGATCGACACGGTCGAATCCGGCTTCATGACCAAGGACCTCGCGCTCCTCATCGGCCCCGACCAGAAGTGGCTCACCACCACCGGCTTCCTCGACAAGGTCGACGAGAATTTGAGGAAGGCGATGGCATGAGACGCGGACAGGCCGCCGCAATGGGCCGCACGGCAGCTTTGCCGTTGCTCGCCTCACGGTCCCCGTCCGCTATTGGACCCTCGTCCGATCCGCCGCCCGCTGGCGCGCAGCGGCGAGCCGTCCTATCTGCCTAGCTATGCAGCAGCGAAATCTGAGTCTCGGAACGATCACGCTCGTGGCGGCGTTGATTGCCATCCTCGCAGCGTCTTTGTGGTATGCCGCCGGCGCCTGGATCTCGGTCGCGGGCCCGCCGATGCCGACCGTCGGCTATGTCGCGATGGCTCTCGGCATCGTCGTTTCGCTCGTCGTCGGATGCGGGCTGATGGCGCTTCTCTTCTACTCGAGCCGCCACGGCTATGACGAGCCGTTCCCGGGCGACAACCAACGCGAGTAAGCCCCGAGCCCCGCCGACAATTTTGTGACGGCTATCAACTCGATTTGAACCTTTATCTTTTACAAGGTTTACCCATTGCGGAAATAAGCGGGTACAAGCAGGGCCCGCGTGCCGCACTCGATAAGGTTGGCAAACGGGTTGTTTCGCCTGAAAAAACAGGGGCCTTCGATGAATTCTTTACGAAACCACATTCGACTGAGCGCCGCCGCGATTGTTGGCGCGTCCATCGCGTTGGCCGCGACGGCAAGCTTTGCCGTGCCGCGCTATGATGGTGTCTGGAGCGTGTCGATCGTCACCAAAAAAGGCGATTGCATCGCAAGCTACCGTTATCCCATGCGCATCGCCAACGGTGTTCTCGCCAATGGCGGCGACTTCGCCATCAACGTCAGCGGCAAGGTCGCAGCGAACGGCGCCGTGACCGTTATCGTAAGCCACGGCGACACACGCGCCGCCGGCTCCGGCCGCCTCGCGGTCAACGCTGGCGGCGGCTCCTGGAAGACCACGTCGTGTTCGGGTTCCTGGACCGCGGAGCGGCGCAGTTCGTAGGTCGCAGCCGATCGGCTATCGTTCAACGCCTTGGCCGGGCTCAGCCCGGCCATCTCCTTCTTAGCGAAGCGCCACTCGATCCATTCGTAGAGCGACGCTTCAATTCAGACTCGCGTGCTCCTGTTACGCTGCGGCCCCAGGCGGTGGAGCCGGCAAGGTTCTGCCCCCGCACCTCAAGTTTTCTCGAATTCTTGTTGGATGCGCTACACCCCCGTCCGCTGCCCTATCCGGCAGGGTAAAGCGTAAGCGCGCTCACCCCTCGGCAGCGTCGTCATCGCCACCCTCGTCCTTCTCGTCCTTTTCGCCGGCGAGAATTTTTTCTGCAATGAGGCCGGCATTCTGCCGGATCGCCGCTTCGATTTTCCCGGCGATATCGGGGTTGCCCTTGAGGAAGGTCTTGGCGTTCTCGCGGCCCTGGCCGATCCTTTGGCTATCGTAGGAGAACCAGGCGCCGGATTTTTCCACGACGCCGGCCTTGACGCCGAGATCGATCAGCTCGCCGTTCTTGGACACGCCCTCGCCGTACATGATGTCGAACTCGACCTGCTTGAACGGCGGCGCCAGCTTGTTCTTGACCACCTTGACGCGGGTCTGATTGCCGACCACCTCGTCGCGTTCCTTGATGGCGCCGATACGGCGGATGTCGAGACGGACCGAGGCGTAGAATTTGAGCGCATGACCGCCGGTCGTGGTTTCCGGCGAGCCGTACATGACGCCGATCTTCATGCGGATCTGGTTGATGAAGATCACCATCGTATTGGAGCGGTTGATCGAGGCGGTGAGTTTTCGCAGCGCCTGGCTCATCAGCCGCGCCTGCAGGCCGGGCTGGCTGTCGCCCATCTCGCCTTCGAGCTCGGCGCGCGGCACCAGCGCGGCGACCGAATCGATGACCAGAACGTCGACGGCGCCGGAGCGAACCAGGGTGTCGGCGATTTCCAATGCCTGCTCGCCGGTGTCGGGCTGCGAGATCAGAAGGTCGTCGACATTGACGCCAAGCTTGCGGGCATAAATCGGGTCGAGCGCATGCTCGGCATCGATGAAGGCGCAGATGCCGCCTTTCTTCTGCGCTTCGGCGAGACAATGCAGCGCGAGCGTGGTCTTGCCGGACGATTCGGGCCCATAAATCTCGACCACGCGGCCGCGCGGCAGGCCGCCGATGCCGAGCGCGATGTCCAGCCCAAGCGAGCCGGTGGACACGGTGTCCACGTCCATCGAATGGCTATTCTTGCCGAGGCGCATGATCGAGCCCTTGCCGAAATTGCGCTCGATCTGCGAGAGCGCGGCATCAAGGGCTTTCGATTTGTCCATGGACGATCCTTCGACGAGACGAAGCGCTGCACTCATGTTCCGTGCTCCTTATGGCCGGGATTCGAAGGCCCCACAACGGACGCCCGGATGGCCCCCGATGTCCCCCTTCAGTGGCAATGGCTATCGTCAAAGTGTACACGATCTGTTCTCCGTTCGCAATATGTTCTTTTGGCTACCTGGGTACTGGCCCCTTTGGCAATAGGGGCCAGCACCGCTACCTGGGTGCTGTCCTAATTTCGAGGCTTCTGTCCTAATTTGTTCCGCGGACTGTCCTAATTTCATTGGCTGGATTGATTCTAATCAAAAGCAGTTTTGTGTAAGGAAGGTAGGCTTGCCGTCGGCTCAAACCTACTACCCGGTGGAGTTGGAGCCGGGGGGCGGCCTCGACCGAACCAAAATAGCTCCTAGGCACCTATTCGGCTCCGGTCTTGGCCGCTTCGCTCTAGACCCTTATTCGAGGCCGCCTCAGTTGGCGGCCTCGTCGTCCCCGACAGAACCCAATATAGTCTTTGGCGGCTTCTCGCCCGTCACAGAGGTGGTCCCGCCTTACGGGACAGAATGGCGGCTTGGCTAAGGTGGATTCTGGGTTCGATTACGCCGCCAATTTCTCCTCGGTTGCCTGCGTAGCATAGACCTCGTCGGGCGTCCTGCCGCCGAAGACCGAGTGTGGTCGGTCAACGTTGTAGTAGCCGATCCAACGAGCGATCCCGGTTCTTGCCTCACTGCCGGTCTCAAAGGCATTGAGGTAGACGCATTCATATTTGAACGATCGCCACAGCCGCTCGATGAAGACGTTGTCCATCCAGCGGCCACGACCATCCATCGAGATGCGGATGTCGGCGTCCTTCAAGGTGTTGGTGAAGGCAAAGCTGGTGAACTGCGAGCCTTGATCCGTGTTGAAGATCTCAGGTCTGCCGAAGCTGGCGATGGCCTCCTCCAGCGCGGTGACGCAGAAGTCAGCATCCATCGTGTTCGACAGCCTCCACGCCAGAACCTTGCGGCTAAACCAGTCCATGATCGCGACCAGGTACAGGAAGCCTCTGCGCATCGGGATGTAAGTCACGTCTGCGCACCAGACCTGGTTCGGCCGGTCGATGGTCAGATGCCGCAGCAGATACGGATAGGTCTTGTGCTGCGGAAGCGGCTCACTGGTCTTCGGGCGCTGGTAGATCGGCGCCAAACCCATCTTGAGCATCAGACGACGGACGCGATGGCGCCCAACGCACCAGCCGTTGCGGCGCAGATGCCGAGCCATCTGTCGCGAGCCGTACCAGGGCGTCTCGAGGAACTGCTCGTCGATGAGACGCATCAACCTGAGCGTCTCTTCGTTCTCCCCCGTCGGCTCACGGTAGAATGACGAGCGATTGATCGACACCAGCTCGCACTGGCGCACGATCGAGAGCCGTGGATGACCAGGATCGATCATCGTCTTCCTCCGATCCAGGCTCAGCGATCGAAGGCTTTCGACAAAAAATCCCGTTCCACAACAAGCTGACCGATCTTGGCGTGAAGCTTGGTGATCTCGCCATCGCGGCTCTTGTCTCGCTCGGGGCCCTTCTCGTCGAACACCTTGGCGAGCTTCTCGACCGCCTCGCGCTTCCAGGCAGCAATCTGGGTCGGGTGCAGTTCGTGCTTGCTCGCCAGCTCTGCGACCGTCTCGTGGCCCTTGATCGCCTCAAGCGCAACCTTGGCTTTGAACTCAGCCGAAAACCGTCTCCGCGTCCTCATGGTGGTTCGTCCTCTGCATCGGAGAATCCACCTTAGCCGGCTGTCTCAGGAAGTGGGACCACCTCTCACAGCACTGCGAGGAACGCCGATCTTTAGCCGCTTGCGCCTGTCCTAATTCGGACAGTACCGCTACCTGGGTGCTGGCCGGAACCGGCCAGTACCGCTACCTGGGCGCTGTCCTAACTCCGATGCCTTTGTCCTAATTTGATTTTTCGAGTGTCCTAAATTCATTGGAACCGGATGGCGGAACCGGCATTGTTTGTCCGGAAATGATGTGTGGGTTGATAGGGGTAGCGCATCATGACAACCACCTCCGAATACCAGCTTTACGCCGAAGAATGCCTGCGTTGGGCCGAAGAAACCGACAACGACGAACACCGGCAAGCATTGCTCAACATGGCTGTAGCTTGGCTGCATCTCGCTCCGCGCGGGCAGAACGGATCAGCGCACGCGGCGGCACTGGCGTCAGCTATATCCGTTGCGCCGAAATAGGCCGCCTCAGTTGGCGGCCTCTCAACTCTATATGATCGATGCGGCGGCAGGTACTGGCCTAGTTCCGAGCCTTCTGTCCTAATTCGATTTTTGGGCTGTCCTAATTCGCCGTAGGGCTGCACCGGGCGCCAGCGTCACATCCCCTCAACGATGAACACCCGGTAGTCGGCGGCAAGGAAACGATGCCTGACGGCCTCTTGGTAGGCGGGACTGTGGTAGTAGGTCTTGGCCGCCTCGACGGTTGGAAACTCCAGGATGACCGCGCCCTCTATTGCCGGGCCTTCGAGCACTTCGTGTTTGCCGTAGAGCGCCAATGGCTTCAATGGATGGCTTGCGTTTACGGATCGCGACTGTTCCCGATACCGCTCATATTCATCAGGATCGCGCATCTTTTCCCGCGTGAAGACAACATAGGCAACCATTAGCGGATTCCTTTCAGCTGCACAGGGGGCCGCCTCAGTTGGCGATCTCTTTCATTAAATGCGCCGCACGAACGGCTTTTCAGCCGCTACCTGGGCACTGGCCCGTTTCCATTGTCGGTGGCCCTTTGAATTTGAGAGTGGCCCGTCTTGAGGACATTGGAACCAGGAGCACAATTAGATGTTGAGTATGCGGGAATACCTCTTATGTGAGGTATTGGATTAGGGCACGGAAAATGGCGGCCTCAAAAGATTACCAGCGATACGCGGCGCGATGCCTTCAAGCAGCACGCACAACTGCTGATCCCCAGCATAGGACGTTGCTGGTCGAAATGGCCCAAACTTGGCAGAGGCTTACCGAGCACGCGACTAACGTCAAAAGCGGCCAAGTCAGCGTCGTTTCAGAGCCAGATAGGGGCGACTAAGGCCGCCAGCTAAAGTGCAGGGTACTTGCCCGACCAATCCTCACACTTCCTTGTGTCTCCGGAGGATCACGTGTTCAGCGCCAAGTAGCCGGCACTAACGGGGAGGCCCCGACTTCGGTCGGGGTCTCTTTTTGCTTAGGCTGCCTCGGTCGGCGGCCTCGTCACTGTAGAACTTGAAAATCTTCTCGCAGTGCGCGAGCGATTCTTTCAGCTTATTCCAAGCCAACGGCATCCGCGTTCGCGGTGATCTGACTGGCGTTCGCCGCGACACAATCGTGCGCCTTGGCGCTCGCGTCGGCCGTGGCTCGGACCGTACCGCTACCTGCGAGCCCTTTGTCCTCGTTGAACTTGGCGCCACTCGAACCCGTCGCGCGGTGTTGCGGGCGCCTTGATTGTCGGCTGCGGGGCCGAAAAATTGGGATCGCCACCGTCACAAATCCGGCGTACCTTTGACTAGCGTTCAGGCATTAATGGCTGAGAGATGTTCGCGCTCCCGCCTGATCGAGGAGTAGCGTCCATGTCGATCATTCCGCTCTTAGCGAATACTTCCTTCGACCCGGAGGCCGTCGAAATCTTAAGTGCGGCGTTCGACGATGCCTGGGAAAAGATCAAGCAATCGGGCTCTACCTTTGCCCGGCCCGCTTATGAGCGCGGCGCGCGCGAGGTTCTGGCCAAATGCATCATCGAGATGGCGCAGCGCGGCGAGCGCGATCGGCGCAATCTCAGCAAATCCGCAGTCAAGTTTCTGGCGCAAAATTATACGCAGTAGTTCTCAACGTAGCCGTTGTAGCCCGGATTGAGCGGAGCGAAATCCGGGGGATCAGCGCTTCCCCTGCTCGATCGTTCCCGCTCCGGAATGACCGGCTACGCCTCAATCACGATCTTCGGCGCGGGGCGACTCTCAACCTTGAGCCCGTCGCGCACGCGCGCGGCGATGTCGCGGAAACATTGGGCGTGGAGACCGTCCGGCTCGCTCGCAACAACCGGAGTCCCGGCGTCGGATTTTTCCCTTATGTCGATCGCGAGCGGGACCTCGCCGAGGAACGGCACGCCAAGCCGCTCCGCTTCGTGCCGCGCACCGCCGTGGCCGAAAATATCGGAACGCGTGCCGCAATGCGGGCAGATGAAGGTCGACATGTTCTCGACGATGCCGAGGACCGGCACGTTGACGCGGCGGAACATAGCGATACCGCGCCGCGCATCGATCAGCGCCAGATCCTGCGGCGTCGAAACGATCACCGCGCCCTTAAGCGGCACCTGCTGCGCCATGGTGAGCTGCGCATCGCCGGTCCCCGGCGGCATGTCGACCACCATCACGTCGAGCGTCCCCCACTCCACCTCGCGCAGCATCTGCGTCAGCGCCGACATGACCATCGGCCCGCGCCAGATCATCGGCGTCTCCTCCTCGACGAGAAAGCCGATCGACATGACCGGCATGCCATGGCGCACGATCGGTTTCAGTCGTGTGGTGCCGCCAACGGTCTGCGGGCGCTCTTTGATGGCGAGCAGCTTGGGCAGCGACGGCCCGTAAATGTCGGCGTCGAGAATGCCGACCTTGAGCCCGAGGTCGCGCAGCCCGAGCGCAAGATTGACCGCCACCGTCGACTTGCCGACGCCGCCCTTGCCGGAAGCCACGGCGATGATGGCGGCGACGCCGGGAATGCCGGCCGGCGCCGCTGGGCCGTGTCCGTGCGCTCCAGGCGCGCCGCCGGGCGATCTCGCGCCGCCCGGAGCGGTTTGCGGCCGCCGCGGCGGAGCGCTCGCGGCGCCGCCCGCGCGTTCGGCGGTGAGCGCGATCATGACCGACTGGACGCCCGGTACCGCGCGCACGGCCTTTTCGGCGCGCTCGCGCACGCTTTCCCATTCCTTGACTTGCGCGGCATCGACGGTGATGGAGAAAAACACCTTGCCGTCGTTGGCGACGATCTCGGAGAGCTTTCCCGACGCCGTCAGCGGCCGGCCGTCGGGCGTCGGCACGCTCGCAAGCTTTGCCAGAACTTCATCCTTGAGCGATGTCATGCCCGCCTCCGCGCGTTATGCCGACTAGATAGGACGGCGCGGCTGCGGGCTCAATTGCCGATATCGCCGCGCCACTCCGTCATGCTGAGGCGGCTGCCGACTTGGGTGGCTCGCGGCTTAGCCGCTCGCACCTCAGCGTAACGGAATATGCGATATAAACCGCCAACTGATGGAGGAGATAATGGCGAAGGTGGCGTTTGTCGGGCTCGGCGTAATGGGCTACCCGATGGCGGGGCATCTCAAGGCCAAGGGCGGCCATGAGGTGACCGTGTACAACCGCACGGCCGCCAAAGCCGAAAAATGGATGGCGCAGCACGGCGGCAAAAGCGCACCCACGCCGCGGCAGGCTGCCGAGGGCCAGGACTTCGTCATGGCCTGCGTCGGCAACGACAACGATTTACGCGAGGTGATGCTGGGGAAGGACGGCGTGTTTGCCGGCGTGCGGAAAGGCGCGGTCGTCGTCGATCACACCACCGCTTCAGCCGAGATCGCGCGCGAGCTTCACGCCGAGGCGAAAAAACGCGACTTCGATTTCATCGACGCGCCGGTCTCCGGCGGCCAGGCCGGCGCCGAAAACGGCGCGCTCACGGTGATGTGCGGCGGCGGCGCGGGCCCGTTCGCACAAGCCGAAAAAATCATCGCTGCCTATGCGCGCGCCTGCAATCTCATGGGCGCGTCCGGGTCAGGCCAGCTCGCCAAGATGGTGAACCAGATCTGCATCGCCGGTGTCGTCCAAGGGCTTGCCGAGGCGCTGCACTTCGCGCAAAAAGCCGAGCTCGACATCGAAAAGCTCGTTGCCACCATCTCCAAAGGCGCGGCACAGTCCTGGCAGATGGAGAACCGCTACAAGACAATGGCTGCGGGCAAATTCGATTTCGGCTTTGCGGTGGATTGGATGCGCAAGGATCTCGGCATCTGTTTGGCCGAGGCGCGCCGAAACGGCGCACATCTGCCTGTCACCGCCCTGGTCGATCAGTTCTACTCGCAAGTGCAGAAAATGGGCGGACGCCGCTGGGACACATCGAGCCTGATCGCGTTGTTGCAAAGGTGAAGAAGCGCGCCGATCGCTTCGGCAGTCATCGGCACTTTCAGCGTCGCGTGCCTCCTTATCCTGACCCAAAAGGCAGGCGGGCATCCGCGCAATTCTTCCTGAGATTGATTTTGCGGAACTCCCTGTCCCGCGCTGACTTTGGAGCCTATGCCATCGATACAAAGAGGCGACGCCATGCAGGAAATCAAATTCAGATTGGTGAATCCCGGCTTGCGGCCGCGCAGGACGAAGCTGGAAATGCCCGGTTGGGCCGGCAAGCCCGAGCCACGCACCGACGGCGCGCATGAATATGCCTGGCATTGCATGCCGTTTACCGAAGGGGCGCAATACGGGATCGAAATCTTCTATCCGTACGAAAACGAGCTTCGCGTCAGCAAAAGGGACGGAGAATTCGTCTTTGACGGCGATTTCGGGCCTGCGCCCGACGGCGATCTGCAATGGCCGCCGTTCCGCAGCTTCGGCAAGGATTACTACACCTGTCAGCTGCTCCTCGATCTGAAAGTCGGAAAGGATTGGGCGGTGCGGATCGAGCCGCATCCGCGTTTTTACACCGACACGACCAACACCGTTCCGATCGCCGTTCCGGCATTGTTGCGAACGGAATGGTGGCCGATGATCTCGTTCGTCGTATTCAAATCGCCTGCCGAAGGACGCACCCACATTTTTCGTCCCGGCGAGCCGATGCTGCAGATATTGGTTTTGCCGGTGACGGCCGACTTCGCGCTCGTGCCGATGAACGACGAGGAAGCGGCCGAACGCGAATTACGCGGCCGGCGAATTCATGCCAGCCGCCCCAAGCTGGCGGCAGATTCGACCTGGGTGTCGAGCACCGACACGGTTTTTGACGGCACCTACCGTCATCTGCTTCGCGCGGCCAAGGCCAAGGAGAAAGAAAAATAGTTTTCCGTTTTAATAGTGGTGATGATGATGATGGTGGTGGTGGTGGTACCGACGCCGCCACCAGCGATGGTGATGGTGATGATGATGTTGGGCCAGCCGCGCGTTGCCGGTGGCCGGAGCTTCCGTGCTCTGCGTTTCCTCGGACTTCAGCAAGGCCAGGGCGTTCGGTATCGGCTCTAGAAGGTCCCGGTAGGTCGCAGCCGGTTCAAGTCCGGTCGGCGCCGGGGCTGCGGCTTGGGCGCTGTTCGCAGCCGTGAAGGCGGCCGCTGCCCCCAGCAGACCGGCGATCTTCTTGTCCATGGCGTCTCCTCTGCGATGGCAAAAAAAATGCCGTCGCGTCCGTGTGGACAATTCGTTTATCGCCGTTAAGTTCCCATTCGGCCTGCGCGCTAAGCCGCTGCGCTCGGGCGGGCCGAGACGCTCGCGTACCAGCGCCGCAGATCGACCAGCTCCCCCGGCACGGTAAGCTTCGACACTTTCATGAAATCCACCGCCACCAGCGCGGTGATATCGGCGACAGTAAATCCTTCGCCGGCGACATGGGGCCGGCTTTTAAGCTCGCCATCGAGGAACTGCAGAAACTGGAAGATGCGAGGCTTATTGGCTTCGCCCCATTCCGTCACCTGCGGATCGACCATCGCCTTCATGGCCGGATGCAAGTGCTGGAAGACGCTCGAAACCGGCAGGTAGAGATGGAATTCGACGCGCCGTGTCCACATTTCGACCAGCGCGCTCTGCAGCGCGCCGCGGCCGAACAGGGGCGGGTCGGGCTGGAGCGCTTCAAAGTAGCGACAGATAGCGATGGATTCCGTAATCACGGTACCGTCGTCGAGCACGAGCGCCGGCACCCGTTGCAGCGGATTGATCGCGGTGTAGGCCTCCGTGCGCTGCTGTAGCCTGCCGAGGTCCACCTGCTCGGTGGGAACCGTGATGCCCTTCTCCGCAAGAAACATGCGCACCCGCCGCGGATTGGGCGCGCGGCCGCCGTCATAGAATTTCATCGAATTTGGGCTCCCCCTCCGGTATCCCTTTGACGGCACGACCTTATCGTGGGCAAGGGCGGCCCACCAGCACGCCCCGGCCGCTTGTCAACCGGGAGGCTGAAATCTGAACATTTGCTGGCCTTTAAGTCGAAGCCGCGTACTGACTTAAGCCTCGTCTTAAGGAATTTGGGCGACTTTTGACGCAAATTATCGCCAGCCCCGGAATGTAATGCCCAACACGACCAGCGAACCGCGCGAGCCCGCTTCGCCCGGTGCCGCCGACACCCCGTCGACGAAACGTCGCCTTGCCACCCAGCACGTGCGTGAAGCACGCGATCGGCTGACCTCGACCAGCGGCACGCGACCGGTTTTCGACTACGAATTGCTGCGCCAATTCGCCGAGAACCGGCTGTCGGGATCGCTGGTGATCCTGCTCCTGGTTGTCACCATCGGGCTTCTCTCCGCCCTGTGGACCGGCGCGCTGATTTCGGGCGTGTGGACGGGCGGAACGCTCATCATTCATCTCGTCATCATCCGTGCGTGCCGGCAATTTCTGGACGAGCAGCCGGGCACCGCCAATCTGCGCGCCTGGCGGCTGCGCTTCATCCTGCTCGACCTGTTCTTCGGCATGGCATGGACTTTCATCCTCATCCATCCGCTCGGCGTCGACGAACAGACCGGCACGTTCATGTTGTTCGTCATGCTTCTGGTCGTGGCGATATCGAGCATGCTGGCATCCAGCCTGCCGGTCGCGGTGCTGGCGCTCACCTTGCCGGTCACCATCGCGATCGCGCTCGACTTCGTCTTCAAGGGCACGCTGCACGATTACATCCTTGCGGTGATGGCGCTGGCGGCGGAGGGCTATTTCTCGCTGCTGGCCTACCGGCTCTATTCGACGACGCTCGCCACGCTCGAAGCCCGCGCGGAAAAAGACGCGCTCATCGGCGAACTCGAGCAGTCGAAGTCGATCTCCGACGAAGCGCGGCGCCGCGCGGAAGCCGCCAACATCGCGAAATCGCGCTTCCTCGCGCAGATGAGTCACGAGCTGCGCACGCCCCTTAACGCCATTCTGGGTTTTTCTGAAGTCATGAAGGGCGAGATTTTCGGTACTCACGCGGTGCCCATGTACAAGGACTACGCCGGCGACATTCACAATTCGGGCGTGCATCTTCTCAACCTCATCAACGAGATTCTCGATCTGTCGCGCATCGAGGCCGGCCGCTACGAGCTCAACGAGGAAGCGGTTTCGCTCAATCGCGTAGTGGAGGATTGCCACCACCTGTTGAAGCTGCGCGCCGGCAATCGCGGCATCACCATCCACGAACTGTTCGAGCCGGACATGCCGCGGCTATGGGCCGACGAGCGCGCGGTGCGCCAGATTTGTCTGAACCTCCTCTCCAATGCGATCAAGTTCACGCCACAGGGCGGCGAGATCTGGCTGAAAGTGGGCTGGACCGCGTCCGGCGGCCAATACATGAGCGTCAAGGATACCGGACCGGGCATCCCGGAAGAGGAAATACCCGTCGTGCTCGCCTCCTTCGGCCAAGGCTCCAACTCGATCAAATCGGCCGAACAGGGCGCTGGCTTGGGACTGCCGATCGCCAAGAACCTCATCGATCTGCATGGCGGCACATTCACGCTCAAGTCGAAGCTGCGTATCGGCACCGAAGTGGTCGTGACCTTCCCGCCGGAGCGGGTGATGTCGGCGCTCGGACCGATTTCCGATGGCGACGCGCCGCCGATCCAGCCGCACGCGGAAATGTCCTCGTCGCCGTTGTCGTCAACGTCCGACAATTCCACGAACCGCGCGCGCCGAGCGTTGTTCGGCGCCTGAACTTCCTATAGTGCAGCGCGAACGACGCCGGTAAGAGGATGATATCCGTGCGCCAACGCTTGTTGTGGCTTCTGCTAGCCGGACTCGCGATCGCGTTTCTCGTTCTGATCGCGCGCCACGGCGCAGGAACGGTCGGTCCCCTGTCGACCGGCGAGTTCGCCTCGCTCGCCTATAAGATCGCGCTGCTTGTGTTTGTCGGCGCCGCCGCACTGATCATGTTCCGCGAGCGCTTTGCACAAGCCCTCACCGCCGCGCTTCTTTGGGTCGCGTTCGCGCTGATTTTGCTTGTCGGCTACTCCTACCGGTTCGAATTGCGCGACGTCGCCGACCGCGTCATGGCCGAGATCATTCCCGGCCACGTGATCACCCACGGGCGCTCCGTCGAGGTTGCGCGCGCGTCCGGCGGCGACTTCGACGTAACTACGCAGATCAACGGCGCGCGGGTGGCCATGGTGCTTGATACCGGCGCCAGCTCGGTCGTACTCACGCGCGACGACGCCAAGGCCGCCGGCCTGCCGCTCGAAGTCCTCGCCTACACGGCCAACATCGACACCGCCAACGGGCGCACGCGCGCGGCGCCGGTAACGCTCGATCGCATCGCCATCGGCGGTCTGGTCGAGCGCTCGGTCGAGGCGCTGGTGGCGCAGCCGGGCCAGCTGCGGACGAGCCTCCTCGGCATGAGCTTCCTCAACCGGCTGCAGAGCTGGGAAGTGCGCGGCGACCGGCTGTTGCTGCGCGGCTACCCGTGAATGGGGGCGGCCCGATTGCGCTTCAAACGAGGCTGACGAGGAAGCGCAGCGAGACCAGCAGAAGAAAACTGCCGAACGCGATCTCAAGCTTCCATCGTGCAGCCCGACGCCGAGAAGCATTCTTTTATTTTACATCCGGAGATTTGTTTCAGGCAGCGACATTCGCCAATTCGCGATCGCGGTGGCTTTCGGAAACCAAGCCGAGCGCCGCGATCAAAAATTCGGGGCCGGCGTCGGTGGTCGCGGCGCCCGCAAGATGCCGGCGGAAGGCTCGAGCCCCCGGAACGGCGCGGAACAGGCCGTGCAGGTGCCGGGTAATGGCATGCAGCCGCGCGCCCTGCGCCAGCTCCCGTTCGATGTAGGGAACCAGCGCCGCGGCAGCTTCTTTCGGCGACGCAAAGCGCGCGTGATCGCCGAACAAAAGCGGATCGACGGCGAGAAGCCGCCAAGGCTCCTGATACGCGGCACGCCCCATCATGATGCCGTCGACGTGAGGAAGGTGCGAAAGCGCCTCCTCGATGCTGCCGACGCCCCCGTTGAGCACGACCGTGAGCCGCGGATGCGCGGCTTTAAGCCGATAGACGCGCTCGTAATCGAGTGGCGGCACTTCGCGGTTCTCCTTCGGCGACAGACCTTTGAGCCACGCTTTCCGGGCATGCACGATCAGCGCGTTGACGCCCGCGCGCTCGACCGCCCGCGCAAAGGCCTCCAGCGCCTCTTCCTGGTCCTGATCGTCGACGCCGACGCGGCATTTGACGGTCACTGACACCTGCACGGCGGCGTTCATCGCCGCTACGCAGTCTCCGACGAGTTCGGGCTCCGTCATCAAGCAGGCACCGAAGCGGCCATCTTGCACGCGGTCCGAAGGACAGCCGGCGTTGAGGTTGATCTCGCCGTATCCGAGATCGGCGCCGATGCGCGCGCACGCCGCAAGCGCGCGCGGATCGCTGCCGCCGAGCTGTAGCGCCAGCGGATGCTCGGCGGGATCGTAGCGCAGAAGCCGCCCGCGATCCCCGTGCAGCACCGCGCCGGTTGTCAGCATTTCGGTGTAAAGCAGCGCGTGGCGCGTGAGCAGGCGATGGAAGAACCGGCAATGCCGGTCGGTCCATTCCATCATTGGCGCGACGGAGAATTTGCGTGCGTTATCGATCACGTCCGAGTCATTTCCCTAGATAGGCTGGGCAATAGCGAAATTTGACGGCACAGTCACCCCTCGCGGGTCGTGCGAGGGACCCCCAAATACGACGACGAGTACACAGCATGATCGCCGGAACGGCCGCAATCCTGATCCTGACCATGCTTTCGGGTCTGCACTTCTATTGGGCGGCCGGCGGCAAAGCCGGCAAAGGCGTTGCCATTCCCACCGCGAATGAGCGACCGGTCCTGAAGCCAACTGCAATGACCACCACTATGGTCGCTGTCGGCCTTTCTGCGATGGCTGCCTTGTTGGCGGTCCGGATCGGCTGGCTAAATCTGCCTGCCGTTCCTGGGCTAAGCAGTTTTGTTCAAGTGGCCGCGTGGCTGATGGCAGCCGTGTTTGCGTTCCGCGCCATCGGCGACTTCCGCTATGTTGGGTTCTTCAAGAGAATGCGAGATAGCCGCTTCGCGCGGCTCGATACATTTGCCTATTCGCCCTTGTGCGCGTTTCTAGCGTTGCTGATCGGTCTTTCCGCGCTCACGTAGTCTCGCGCCGATGCCCCGCATGAACGACAAGGAAAAAGCCGCACTCGGATCGATTGGCGCTTCCGCAGCGCTAACGGCGGCGAAGGCCATGGTCGGCTTGCTCACCGGCTCGCTGGCAATCCTCTCGGAGGCCGGTCATTCGCTGCTCGACCTCGCGGCGACCGTGCTGACCTATATCGCGGTGCGCGTCTCCGGCAAGCCCGCCGACGCCGAGCATCAATACGGCCACGGCAAGGTGGAAAGCGTGGCGGCGCTCGCCGAAACCGCGTTACTGTTTCTGCTCGCCGTCGGTGTAGCCTACGAGGCGGTGCAGCGGCTCTTCGGCGAGCGCGTCTATTCGGTCGAAGCGACCGCCGCCGCCTTTGCCATCATCGCCGCATCGATCGTTGTCGATTTTTTCCGCGCGCGCACGCTCGGGCGCGTCGCCGAAAGGACTTCGAGCCAGGCGCTCGAAGCCGACGCGCTGCATTTTAGTTCCGACATGTGGTCGTCGATCGCGGTGCTGATCGGACTTGGCGGCGTGGCGCTCGGCTATTCCTGGGCCGATGCGGCAGCGGCGCTCGTGGTCGCCGTGTTCATCTGCATCGCTGGCTGGCGGCTCGGCCGGCGCACCATCGACGCATTGACCGACGCGGCTCCGGCCGGCGTGAGCGAGCGCGTGGCAGCGATCGCGCGGCGCGTGCCCGGCATCGTCGGCGTCGAACGCGTGCGCGCGCGCCCGGCCGGCGCGGTGCTGTTTGTCGAACTCGCCATCGGCATGAGCCGCACTCTGCCGCTCGATCGCGTTACCGCCATCAGGGAACGGCTGACGCGCGACATCCGCGCCGAAATCCCCGAGGCCGAAGTCACAATTACCACCGAGCCGCGGGCGCTCGACGACGAAACCGTACGCGAACGCGTCATGCTGATCGCGCGCAACGGCGGACTTGCGGTTCACCACGTTGCCGTGCAAGCGCTCGCGGATCGTTTGTCGGTGTCGACCGATCTGGAGGTGGAAGGCACGCTGCCGCTTGCCGCCGCGCACGAGACCGCGACCCGGCTCGAGGAGGCGATCCGCGAAGAGCTGGGGCCTGAGGTCGAGGTGGAGACGCATATCGAGCCGCTGCCGGCCGTGCTCCTCGCCGGCCACGACGCCGCCGCGGCGCGCGTTGCGGAGATCGGCGAAGCGCTCGCGGCCCTCGCTACCGGCGCGACCGGCCTTGGCGACGTGCACGACGTGCGCGTGCGCGAGACCGCCGACGGCGAGATCGTCAATTTTCATTGCCGCGCCGAGTCGACGCTGACGGTCAGCGCGGTCCACGATCTGGTCGACGGCATCGAGCGCGGGCTGCGCCGGCGCTTCCCAACCATCGCGCGCGTCATCGGCCACGCCGAACCTCGACGCTAGAGCAGCGCTATCGCTTCGGCTCCGAGATCGGGATCGAGCCGCTCAGCGCTGGACAGCACGATGCAGGTCGGGCATGCTTTTGCCAAATCCCATCATTTGCATTGAGTTTTATTAGGGGTGTCGATGAGCGACATCAACCGAGCGCCGCAGTCTGCAGCCCGCGGCAAATTCTACCCAGTCGTGCTCTGTTTTTTTGTCGGCAGCGGCATGGCCGCACTCATCTACGAGATCGTCTGGTTCCAGCTCCTCGAATTCGTCATTGGCTCGACCGCGACCTCACTCGCAGTGCTGTTGGGGACTTTTATGGGCGGGATGTGCCTCGGCAGCCTCGCCTTCGCTCGCATCGTTCCGGCCTCGCTCCATCCGTTGCGGGTCTACGCTGCCATGGAGTTTGGCATCGGCCTGTTCGCGATCTTGATCTTGTATTTTCTCCCCTCGGCAGCTGACCTGTACTCGAGCATCGGCAGTCACGGCTTCACTGGCATGTTGTTCCGAGCGCTCCTTTGCGTGGCATTCCTGTTGGCGCCGACGGTGCTGATGGGCGCAACCCTCCCGTGCGCGGCCCGTTGGGTCGAGAGCACACCGCACGGCGTGTCCTGGCTGGGAATTCTCTACACCGGCAATTTGGCTGGCGCGGTATTTGGCTGCTTGCTCGCCGGGTTCTACCTGCTGCGGTTATATGACATGGCGACCGCAACCTTAGTTGCCGTTGCGATCAACGCGCTCTGCGCCACGCTCGCGTTGCTGCTCGCGACCGTTGCTGCCCATCGCGCGCCGGCTGCCCCAACTCCCGCCGATCGTATACCGCTCCGGCTGGAATCCTCGGCCGTTTACCTGACAATCGCGATGTCGGGTCTGACCGCGCTCGGGGCCCAAGTTGTTTGGACGCGGCTGTTGTCGCTGCTGCTCGGCGCGTCGGTCTACACGTTCTCGATCATTCTGGCGGTATTTCTTCTTGGGCTCGGGCTCGGGAGCAGTGCCGGATCGCTGCTGGCGCGCAGCGGAAGAAACCCGCTCATCATGCTCGGCTGGTGCCAGTTTTTCCTGATTGCCGCTATCGCCTGGGCTTCATTCAGCATCGACGCCTGGCTGCCGTACTGGCCGGTCGATCCCCGGCTCAGCACTAATCCGTGGTTGACGTTCCAGCTCGATCTGGCGCGCTGCCTGTGGGCCGTGCTGCCGGCGGCTTGCCTGTGGGGGGCGAGCTTTCCGCTTGCGCTCGCGGCTGCGGCTCCGCAGCACAAGGATTCGGGACGCATGGTCGGGGCCGTGTATGCGGCGAATACGGTCGGCGCGATCGTTGGCGCGGTCGCGTTCAGCATCATCCTCATCCCGGCGGTCGGCACACTATGGGCGCAGCGCATCTTGATCGCCGCTGCAGCTTTTGCCGCCATGCTGATCCTGCTGGCGAGACTGCGCGCTGGCATCCCGGCGTCCGGCCGGCGCCTGCGCCTTACCGTGGTCCTGGGCGCCATCGTTGCCGTCCCGGTCGCAGCCGCGGTGCTTGCCTATGGCGCGCCGCCTGTTCCCGGGGAGCTGTATGCCTTCGGCCGCAAGATCATGAACCCGGTCTACGAGCCGACGATGCTTTATATCGGCGAGGGCATGAATGCCTCGATCGCGGTGTCGAGGGACGAGGATAGCAGACGCTATTTTCATGTCAGCGGTAAAACTGAAGCGTCGACCTATCCAAGCGACATGCGCCTGCAGCGCATGCTGGGGCACCTGTCGGCGCTGCTCAATCCAAAGCCACGATCAGTTCTGGTAGTCGGCTTCGGCGCCGGCGTCACGGCCGGCACTTTCGTCACCTACCCCGAAATTAAACGCGTCGTGATCTGCGAAATTGAACCGCTCATCCCGCAGAAGGTCTCCGGCTATTTCAGCGAGGAGAACTACAATGTGGTCAAGGACCCGCGGGTCGAGATCGTTTACGACGACGCCCGCCGCTTTATCCTCACCTCTAAGGAGCAGTTCGACATCATCACCAGTGACCCGATTCACCCATGGGTCAAAGGCGCGGCCACGCTCTATACGCGGGAGTATTTCGAGCTCGTGAAGCGGCATCTCAAGCCGGGCGGAGTGGTCACGCAGTGGGTTCCGCTCTACGAGAGCACGATCGAGACGGTGAAGAGTGAGATGGCAACCTTCTTCGCCATCTTTCCGGATGGGATCGTTTGGATCAACGACCGGGAAGACGGCGCCGACGTGGTGCTGTTCGGCCAGGCCGATCCGGCGCCGATCAACGTCGACCAGGTGGAGGAACGATTCAATCGCGCCGAGAACGCGCAGGCGGCCCAGTCCTTGCGCGATGTCGGCTTCGTATCGGCGATCGATCTGCTGTCAAGTTATGCCGGGCGCGGTCCCGATCTTGCCGGCTGGCTGAAGGGTGCGGCCATCAATACGGATCGCGATCTGCGCTTGCAATACCTGGCCGGAATCGGTCTCAATGCGAATGCACAGGAGCGGATATTTTCTGAACTAATGAGGGCGCGGCGGATACCCCCCGATCGCTTGGTCGGCTCGGCGGAGACCCTTGCCAGGTTGCGCAATGCGATCGAAACCGACGAGCCCGGCTTCGGCGCCCGTCCCCGCGGCCAGCAGTAAAGCAGACAGGTTGAAGCCGAAGCGCGCGTCGCGACTTCCCCGCAGGTTCGAATGGGAGAAACAGACGTGGTCAATTCCCGCGGCCATTTCGTCTGGTACGAGTTGATCACGACAGACAAGGACGCTGCCATGACCTTCTATACGAAGGTCATGGGCTGGGGCGCGTGGGACGCATCGACCCCTGGAAGGACCTACATCTTGTTCACCGACGGAAACACCTCGGTAAGCGGGCTCATGAACATGCCGGACGATGCGAGGAATGAGGGCTCGATACCGTATTGGCTCGGCTATGTCGGGGTCAACGACGTAGACGCCGCCGCCGAGCGCGTTCGGCGCCTTGGCGGGGCCCTACTGGTCCCGCCGACGGAGGTCCCTGGCGTCAGCCGCTTTTCAGTTTTCTCCGATCCGCAAATGGCAAAGCTCGCGTTGTTCAAGTGGCTCAACCCCGACCAAGAGCAGCCCACCGAGCCGGAGCGACTCGGTCGCGTCGGCTGGCATGAGTTGCTCGCCGCCGACTGGGAAAAAGCGTGGGCTTTCTACGGCGAACTTTTTGGTTGGCAAAAGGCGGACGCCGACACCGACGAATTGGGCACCTATCAGCTGTTCTCTGCCGGGGGGCGCACGATTGGCGGCATGCTCACCAAGCCGCCGACGGTGCCGAACCCGTACTGGCTCTATTATTTCAATGTCGGCGACATCGACATCGCGGCGGAGCGCGTGACGGCTGGCGGCGGCAAGATCCTTAGCGGACCGCTCGAAGTGCCGGGCGGCAGCTGGACGGTACAATGCATGGACCCTCAGGGCGCCTTGTTTGCGCTGGAGGGGAAGCGCAAGCCGGCTGCCATCGGATATTTCGAGCGCGTGCAACCGCGCGATCCTTCCGACGTTCGCAGCCGCCGATGGTCCTGGTAACACACAGACCAGTAGTGCGCTACCGACGCTGCCGCATGTCAGTCGGAGGCGCCCGGTTTGCTGGCGCGACCGAGGGCAAATTGGCCGACTGGGCCCTCGACGTGAAACTCGATTCCCGTCATCCTCGCGAACAGATCAATATTGGTAGTCCCGATCGCACATCCGCCGAGCTCCATGTCAGTCGCCATCAAATAGAGCGTTTGCATCAGCACGCCGACATCCTTCAGAATGAGCGCATAGCCGATCGAGCTGTACTTCCACGAAATCCGGCCAAAGCGCGCGGTAATCGTGATCAGGACCTGAGGGGCGGCGGGCGCCCCCAATGCAAATTCGGCTCCCTTCAACAGCGCTTCGAACTCAGGCGAGCGGGTGGCGATCGCTATCAGCGCGTGTCCGCCCGCGTCGTAATGATAGAATCCTCGGGCAAGCCCTTCGCATTTGTCGACAGCCAGATAGAGCTCGAGCTCGTAGCTGGCGCCCGCCGAGGGATACGGTCTGACGGTGTGGCCAACTACCGGACCGGCCTCGCCGAGGTCCCTGCCTTGCCATGTCGACAGCACACGCGCGGTGCTGTCGAGAAACTGCGAAAGTTCCGCAAGTGTGATCCGTCGCTGATCGTCGAAGCTGCGGACGGAATGACGGTCGCGCAGGAGCTTTGCGACCGGCGAAATCGCTTGCGGATGCGCCGCCGAAAACTTGCGTAAATCGATTTTTTTCCCGGGCCAACGGCGCCGCACCGCCGGCAGCGGAGATATGAGGCCCGCATATGGATAAACGCCGCCCAGCGGGTTGGCTTGTCGCCCTTCTGTGCTGCGTGTGTGAAACAGAAGATCGTGAAAATCCCAAAGAACGAGGCTGTCGCCGCCCTCGGTCGGTCGGAGGCCACGATCGCCGGCAGCGTCGATCTTGAAAAGGATTTGACAATCCACCAGCAGGGCAAGAAGCTCGACCCTCGGAAAACCGTCCTGCCGGCGGAGCCATTTGATTTGTTGGGGTGTGGCCAGCATGGCAACGGCGGTTGCAATGCTCGGATCGCAAATTCTGAACAACGCGCCGGCGCGTGGCGATTCCAGGACTATCTCGGTGCCGCGCCGTCGCAAGTACGCAAACCGCGACAGGACGAGAACGTCGGCATTGCCGAGCTTTGGCGTTCGCGGCCAATAGTCGGCAGTCTGCGGTTCGATGACGACGCGGTCCTCGTCGTTTCGCGTATCCTGGAGACGGTATTCCAACAGACCGTGCCCGGCCAATCGCCGAACCAATAAAAGAAGCTCCTTGTCGATGTTCCGGCCGTCCGATGCAAACGAGGGGAGCGGCAGACCCCTGCGCAGGCCTTGCGCGCGATCCGCCGTGCCCGCGCTGAACGTTCCCAAACCGATTGAATAGCCATCGAAGCAGGCGACGATTTTTCCGTTCGCGTGTGCCTCGAGCGCGACATGACTGCTGAGCCTGGCGGAAACAATTGCTGGCGCAGCCCTTGGCCGTGTCTTTGTTCCGGGAGCGCGCAAGCCGGGATGACCCTCAGGTATGTGGGTGAGCCGGATTGAGCTCGCTTTCCAACGACGGCCGGTCACGCCATCCAAGCTTTACCGGAACGTCGTAAAGACGGCCAGGTGCGAAGCGGCGATAGAAATGCCGCATTCCCGGAACGATCACTCTGACGACCGGGACGTCGATGTCGGGGCGCGTTTGATTGAGGACGAGGAAATCGAGGCCCTCTCGCTTTGCGAGACTCACGCAGGCGGTCACCTGCTCGCGCGGTTCCAGGCGGCCGAACTTCGCGCCGAAGCCTGGTTGAACCATCGGATCGTGGTTTGGCGTCAAAAAGGGATGGTCCTGCAGCTGTAATGGAGTGGTGCCGTCCAGGCTATTTTTCTCTCCCGTTCCGCCTCCCATGAGACCGATCGACAGGAATTGGTTCAGCTCCGTCAGCGCGCGCAGCAAGGCAATTCGGGAATCAAAGTGCGCGCCGGAACCGAACTCGATGTTTTCCCGCCCGTTCTGCATCCAGTGCGATATCGCCACAAAGCTGGGAACCCCGAGATCGCTGGTGACGTCGAGCACCCACATCCGGCGTCCGGTTTCCGCAAGCTGGGTTCGCAGATCGCGGATGTAGGAATCATCGAACTGGCTGAGGTCCACTTCCGGCCGCTGCAAGCGATTGTACCACCAGATTGCGTAGGCATCCCGTTCCACCAGCTCGAGGAAACCCTGGACGATCGCTTCCTCGAGCGTGTTGCCGGCCGCGCAGCCGTTGGAATCTGCGCTCATCTCAGCGGGGCCCTTGTAGAAAAAATACGACAGGCTGGTCGGAAGGTATTTGAAGCGCTCGTCGCGCAGGGACCACACCGGCGACCATTCGATCTCGGCCGATGGATCGAATGGGACCGGGACCATCTGCGAATGTTCCGATTCGGGTACGGCCCGGTGTTGCCGGTATTGCGCGTCGCTGAACAACAGGACGTCGTTCGGAGGAATGACCTCTCCTGACGCGAAATTAGTGAACCGCCGTTTCACTCTGATTTCATCGCCCTGAAAAATTCCGGAATAACGCTCGATCGCCTCCATGAGCGCGCTGGCTTCGCCTTGTTCGGCAGTGCTGCCCTTGCCGAAGCTGCCGCCACTCAGTCCTGCTCTGAGGTCATTGACCGTTTCGGCGGGCGCCGAAAAATTGTGCGCGGCATAGTAGTTGGTGTTCAAAGGCAAATCGGCCTCGATCCGTTCGAGCCGCGAGACCACGCCGGTGAGGGGGCTCACGTGCTTTCGGAAACGTGCAACCGTGGCCCTCGACGAAACAGTCCGGTAGCCTCCGCTCGTCATCACCAGCCTGCCGCCACTGCTGAGCTCGACCGGCAAAGGCGCACGGCGCGGGTCGCGCAGCTTTTTGCGGCCGCAGCTCGGACATTGCGGGCGGGCCGCCACGAAATGCCGCACGATGGTCGAGCCCAGCAGGTCGAGGCTGATGATGTGATCGCGCAAGTCGGTACGAAACTCGGTGGCGATCGCTTTCGCGATCTCCACGGCCGCAAGCTGGATGGCACTCTGTCCGAACGTGTTCTGGGCGAGAGGCGATACGGCGACGCGGCGCGCCGGCCCGCGGTTGAGAAGCGCCTTGACCTCTCGGTTCCGCTTCATCCGGTCGGCAAGACAGGTCCAACAGGCGCTCTTGCCTGGGCTGAACACTGGCCCCACCAGAGGAAAAATGCCGGAGGGTTGGACGAGCAGCCAGGGCGTGCGATCCGACAAGTGCTGGCGGTTCAATTCGGCCAGTCGTCCTTCGAGATAATCGCTCACCAACGCGACCGTCAGGTCAGGGGAGCGCTTCACGACGCGAACGCCGAGCCCAGTCAGGGCTGTGCCGAGTCCCGTTGCACCCTGCACGTCGATCGATTGAATACGCACGCGACATTTCTGGAGATTCCTCTCAGCGGTTTCCGGCGACAGGCCGAGGCTCGCCCAATAGGCGGCCACGGCGCCAGCGGAAGAACGCGATGCCGGGAGGACGTAGCGGCGGTCGACCAGCCGCTTTAGGGCTTCGTGGATTTTGTCAGATGGAAAATCCTTTTCCAGCTCGCGAACGAGCTCCCGAAAGTTCCTTCCACCTTTGCCTATCGCGGACGCGAGCGCACAATAAAGCTTGCCGTGAAGAAAAAACTTCCGGTCCTCGGAATAGAGGCACACGACATCGTGTGGCAGCACATAGACGGTGAAATTCGGCGCGAACTGCGGAACGTCTTTGCTGTCAAGCTGGATAACGCTATTCCCGTGATCGCCTGTCATGAGGTCAGTACGCGCACCTTCGCCACAACTCCGGACCGCCAGTGCAAGGCGGATTCTCCGGTTGCCGAAGTTCCGTCGTCTAGCTCGCGCGCTAGCGTTTCCGGAGCCGGCATTTCTGGATCTAACGTTTTAGCGCTGCAAACAATACGCAGTTGGCCGGGTAGAGCCTGATCAAACCCGGCCATAAGAACCTGCGTCGGTCAACGTAATCGGAAAGTGCCGAAGTCTAGCAGAGGCGACAACCTCCCCAAGACAAACAGCAGCCGCAACCGCAGCCGCCCCAGCAGCCGCAGCCTCCTCCTCCACAGCCGCAGCCTCCTCCTCCACAGCGGCAGCCGCCGCCGCATCTGCAACCTCGGCCGCACCCGCCGCCGCATCTGCAGCCTCTACAGCCAGCTGCAAGTTTTAGGCCCTGCTGAGGTGCTCCGGCGTTTTCCTTGTCGAAGACATAGAACGTCGCCAAGCTGACGTCAGAGATTTCCTCCTCACCGAAAGTAATTTCATGGAGCGGTGTGGTGGATTGCGACGGTAAATTCGCTGTCGGCGCAGTTGCTGCTGATGCGCCACCTGCCATCGCCAAAGACACCCCGGCGATTCCTACCATCGGTACGGCTTTGCTCCGACGCTTTCGCTTCGAAGCCTGCTTCGCGTGCGACATAGCAGAGTCCTCCTGCTTTTGAGCCATACTTGCGGGAAAATCTAAATGTATAAGAAATAGCGCCATTCGTATAGCACTATTCGCGCGCTTTGTCCATGCACGGGCCGATGACTCGTGCGTAGTGTGCGAGAGCATGCATCAAAATTGCGCGACAACCGGGGCGCGCTCGACATCAGCTCGGGCAAGCCGGAAGCGCGATTTTTCAGGAGGGTTCGCGTTGGCCGAAACCGGCGGGACGGAAATAAACCGGCGGAGAGCGAGGGACTCATGATCCGCTCCCAAAATGGCCAGAGAATAAGGATTTTCGCTGAGCTATCGTAGGGGCTCATTCGTTATTGCGATCTGCACGGGGACGGAGCAATTTATCTTGGATTGCTCCGGCCTTAGCTTCGTTTCGTTCGCGATGACCTGCATCGTGTCCCAACTGCGATGATAATTCACGGAACAAGAACGGCGGCGCCTTCGAAGCGGCCTTCCCGCAAATCGGTTAGCGCTTTGTTCGCGTCGCTTAGCGGATAGCGCGTTACCTGCATCTTGATGCCAGCCTGCGGCGCGATCGCCAGGAACTCGCGTGCGTCCGCCCGCGTGAGATTGGCGACCGAGACAAGCTGGCGCTCCTCCCACAGCAGGCGATACGGAAAGCTCGGAATATCCGACATGTGGATGCCGCCGCAGACGACGCGTCCGCCCTTCTTCACCGCGGCCAGTGCCGCCGGCACCAGCGCGCCGACCGGTGCGAAGATGATGGCGGCATCGAGCGGTTCCGGCGGCATCTGATCCGAGCCGCCGGCCCATACCGCGCCGAGCGAGCGCGCGAAGTTTTGCGAAGCAACGTCGCCCGTGCGGGTGAATGCGTGGACACGCCGTCCTCGCCACACCGCGACCTGCGCCAAAATATGGGCGGCGGCGCCAAAACCATAGAGACCGAGAGCAGTCCCCTCCCCGGCCATGCGGTAGCAGCGCCAGCCGATCAGGCCGGCGCAAAGAAGCGGCGCCACCTCCGCCGCACCGAGATTTTCCGCCAGCGAGAAACAGAAACGCGCATCGGCCACCGTGTGCGTCGCATAACCGCCGTCACGGGTGTAACCGGTGAACACCGGAGCATCGCACAAGTTTTCGCGTCCGGACCGGCAATACGGACAGACGCCGCAGGTGGCGCCGAGCCACGGCACGCCGACGCGCTCGCCGCGCGTGAAGCCGGTTACGCCCGGCCCGAAAGCCGCGACGCGCCCGACGATCTCGTGTCCGGGTACGATCGGAAGCTTCGGATGCGGCAGTTCGCCGTCGACGACGTGCAGGTCGGTCCGGCAAACTCCGCAGGCGGCGATCTCGATCAGAATCTCGCCGCGCGCCGGCTGCGGGATCGGCCGCTCGCGCATGACCAGCGGAGTTTTTGGCGCATCGAGCACCATCGAACGCATGTTTGGCATGATCGGCAACGTAGCCCGGATCGAGCGTCGGCGAAATCCAGGGCCGTCGATCGAGCGGCATAGTTCCGGGATTTCGCCTTGCAAAATCCGAGCTACTTTCCCGTTTCAATTGGCCTGCAAAACTTCTACATCAAACCGATCATGCGCACCGAAGAACCACGTCCCATCCGTCTGAAGGATTATCGTCCGCCCGATTGGCTCATCGAAACCGTCGAGCTCGACGTTTCGCTCGACGCCAGCGCGACCATTGTGCGCTCCAAGCTCAAGCTTAGGCCGAACAGCGCGGGCACGCCGGCGCCGCTCGTGCTCGATGGCGAGGAACTCAAGCTCCGCTCGCTCGCGCTCGACGGCAAGCCGCTGCCAACTGGAAGCTTCGTCGCGACGCCCGAGCAGCTCACTATCGCGCAGCCACCGAACCGGCCGTTTGAACTCGAGATCGAGACCGTCATCGACCCGGCGGCCAATACCCAGCTCATGGGCCTCTACCGCGCCGGCGCTACCTATTGCACTCAGTGCGAAGCCGAGGGGTTCCGCCGCATCACCTATTTTCTCGACCGTCCCGACGTGATGGCGGTCTACACCACGCGCATCGAGGCCGACAAAAGCGAGACGCCGGTCCTGCTTTCAAACGGCAATCTCATCGCGCAGGGCGATATACCTGGCGCCAACCGGCATTTCGCGGTCTGGCACGATCCTTTCAAAAAGCCCTGCTATCTGTTCGCGCTCGTCGGCGGCAATCTCGCCCACGTTGCCGACAGTTTCACCACCATGTCCGGCCGCAACGTGACGCTCGCCATCTACGTCGAGCCGGGCAAGGAGGATCGCTGCTTTTACGCCATGGACAGCCTCAAGCGCGCCATGCGCTGGGACGAGGAGGCGTTCGGGCGCGAATACGATCTCGACATCTTCATGATCGTCGCCGTCTCCGCGTTCAACATGGGAGCGATGGAGAACAAGGGCCTCAACGTCTTTAACGACAAATACGTGCTCGCGTCGCCGGCGACCGCGACCGACACCGACTACGCCCATATCGAAGCGGTCATCGCGCATGAATATTTCCACAACTGGACCGGCGACCGCATCACCTGCCGCGACTGGTTCCAGCTTTGCCTGAAGGAAGGTCTCACCGTCTTTCGCGACGAGGAATTTTCCGCCGACCAGCGCTCGCGCGCCGTCGAGCGCATCAGCGACGTGCGCGCGTTGCGCTCGCACCAGTTCGTCGAGGATGCCGGGCCGCTCGCCCATCCGGTGCGGCCCGAGATCTATCACGAGATCAACAACTTCTACACCACGACCGTCTACGACAAGGGCGGCGAGGTTGTGCGCATGATCAAGGTCCTGCTCGGACCCGATCTGTTTCGCAAGGGCATGGACCTCTATTTCACCCGACATGACGGCGAGGCGGCGACGGTCGAGCAATTCGTCCGGTGTTTCGCCGACATCAGCGGGCGCGATTTCTCGCAGTTCATGCTTTGGTACACGCAAGCGGGAACGCCGGAAATCGTGGTCGTGCCGGATTTCAATTCGCGCGCCAAAACCTACCGGCTCGATATAACGCAGACGATCCCGCCGACGCCGGGCCAGCCGGCCAAGGCGCCGATGGTGATCCCGATCGCGCTCGGGCTGGTCGGCAAAGATGGCCACGATCTGCCGCTCGTGCTCGACGGGCGTCCGCTCGATCGCGGCGTATTGGAGTTGACGGAGCCGAGCCGGAGCTTCGTTTTCGCCGGCATTGCGGAACTGCCGATCCCATCGCTCAATCGCGGTTTTTCGGCGCCGGTCAAACTCTCGTTGCCGATCGCGCCCGACGATCTTCGTTTCCTCGCCGCGCATGACTCCGATTCTTTTAATCGCTGGCAGGCGGTGCAGACGCTGGCGATGTCGCTTTTGACCGAAAACGTCGCGGCGCTGCGCCGCGGCGCCCCGGCGCGCGAAAACGACGGCCTCATGGCGGCGCTCGGCGCGATCCTTGGCGATACCGAACTAGAGCCCGCCTTCGTCGCCCTCACGCTAGCACCGCCGAGCGAGACCGACATAGCGCGCGAGATCGGACGCGACGTTGATCCCGATGCAATCTATGGCGCCCGCCGGCACTTGCGCGCGGCGATCGGCGATGGCGTCGGCGCGGCGCTTGCGAATACGTACCGGCGTATGATCACGCCTGGTCCATATCAGCCGGATGCCGAAAGCGCCGGACGGCGCGCGCTCAAAAACATCTGCCTCGGTTTTTTGGCGGCGACGGAGGACAGCCAGGCAATCGCGCTTGCCTTCGCCCAATACCAAAGCGCCGACAACATGACCGATCGCATGGCGGCGCTGGAGATCCTCGCGCTGTACGACCGGCCCGAGCGCGCTCGAGCGCTGGAAGACTTCTACGCCCGCTATGCCGACGATCCACTGATCATCGACAAATGGCTGGCGCTGCAGGCGGCGATCCCGGAGCCGGCGACCCTGGAGCGCGTACGCGCGCTGACGTCGCACCCGGCGTTTTCGATGGCCAATCCCAACCGGGTGCGGTCGCTGATCGGTTCGTTCGCGCAAGTCAATCATACCCAGTTCAACCGGCTCGACGGCGCCGGGTATAATTTCGTCGCCGATATCGTGCTCGCACTCGATCCAAAAAATCCGCAGGTGGCCGCGCGCCTCATGGGTGCGTTCCGCTCCTGGCGGGCGCTCGAAGCGCGCCGCCGCGACCGCGCCGAGGCGACCTTGGGCCGCGTCGCGTCAGCGCCGACGCTGTCGCGCGACGTCAGCGATATCGTCGGCCGCACGCTGGCGGATCACTAAGCGGCAGCCGCGCGACACATTGATCTGCATCAAAGCCTGCTGCGCAGATGTGACACATTGCTGCAAATACGAAGCGTTACTAGAGTTGCCAAACTTGGTGCGAGGCGCCGACAACTCACAGACAGCGCCAAGATCGGAACGCCGGGGAGCAATCAATGTGGGCTACAATCCGCGCAAGGCTGCGCGAATGGTACATTGTGGGCATCGGTCTATGCTTGCTAGCAGGCGGCTTCTTTCTCGCCTCGCACCAGCCCTCCCCGTCGGCGCCGGCCGCCATTGCTCAGGATGGGAAAACGCCCCGGCCTGAAACCGCCGCGCAGGTTCCGCAGCCGGCTGCCGCGACGGCGCCTTCCGCTGTTTCGATAAAGACTGAACAACCTCGCTCATCCACTCTGGCTGTCGCTACCGCAGACGTTCGACAACCCGCGGCCGAGCCCTCTACTCCTCCTTCTCACGATCAGGGGATGAGTCACGATATGGCCGCCGCGCAAACAAGTACGTCGCCACAGACTGCTCCGGGTCCGATATCGATGAGCGCGGGCGATCCTGCCGCTGGGCAACTCGTGTTCAGAAAATGTCAGGCATGCCATTCGATGGAACCGGGCAAAGTGATACTTGGTCCCTCGCTTGCCGGCATCATCGGCCGGAAGGCCGGAACCGAGGCCGGCTACACTTATTCGCCGGCGATGAAGCAGGCGAATATTGTTTGGGATGCCAAGACGCTGGACGCCTATCTGAGCGATCCGCAGAAGTTGGTTCCCGGAAACAAGATGCCCTTCCCCGGTCTCAAGACCGACCATGACCGCGCAGACGTCATCGCCTTCTTCGCGGCGCCCGCCGTCGGCGCTCAACCTGCCGCCGCTGGTAGTCCGCCTCCGGCGGCAACAGCTCAGCAGACACCGGCAGCGTCAAATCAAGCGCCGCAAGCCGCACCAGATCAGGCGCCGCAGGCCACGCCCAATGCCGATGTCGGCTACATTTCCGATGCCAGATACACCTTGCGCTCGGGGATTGCTGAAGGACGCATGGTCTATATCGGCGTAGGCGGCTCGATCGACGGCAAGGTCAATCCGCTGTTGACCGCCGCCGAGGGACAGGTGGTCCAGCTCACCCTCATCAACGGCGAGGGTGCGGAACACGACATCGTCTTTCCCGATCAAAACACCAAGTCACCGCGGGTAACCGGCAAAGGGTCAAGCACCACGATCGCGTTTCGCGCGACGAAATCCGGCGACTTCATCTATTTCTGCAGCGTTCCCGGACACCAACTGGCGGGCATGCAGGGCCAATTCATTGTCACGTTGCGACCGGCGCCGCAGACGCTCGTAGAAGCCGACATCTCGCGCGAGCCGACCGATTTGCCGCCACCGATCGGCAAGCGTGAGCCACAGACCGTGCGCGTCGATCTCCTCAGCGTGGAAGTCGAGGGACGGTTGGCGGAAGGAACGACGTTCGGCTACTGGACGTTCAATGGCAAGGTTCCCGGACCATTCATTCGGGTACGGATCGGCGATACCATTGACATTCACCTGAAGAATTCTGCCGACAGCGCGATGATTCACTCGGTCGACTTCCACGCGGCGACCGGACCGGGCGGCGGCGCCGCCGCGCTTCAGGTGGATCCGGGGCACGAAAAATCGATGACCTGGAAAGCGCTGGTGCCGGGTCTTTACGTCTATCACTGCGCCACGCCGATGGTTTCCGAACACATCGCCAACGGCATGTACGGTCTCATCCTGGTCGAACCGGAGGAAGGGCTGTCGCATGTCGACCGTGAGTTCTATGTCATGCAGGGAGAAATCTACACGGACGTCCCCTATGGACAGCATGGCAGCGCGGAATTCAGCGTCGAAAAGCTGTTGAATGAACGTCCGGAATATTTCGTCTTCAACGGCTCGGTCGGTGCGCTATCGAAACTGCATCCGCTGCGGGCCAAAGTCGGCGACACGGTGCGTATCTTCTTCGGCGTCGGTGGCCCGAATTTCACATCGTCCTTCCACGTGATCGGCGAGATTTTCGACAAGGTCTATGCGCTTGGCGGATTGCAATCGCCGCCGCTCGAAGGCATTCAAACCACGAGTGTCGCGCCGGGCGGCGCCGTCATCACCGAGTTCAAGACCAAAGTACCGGGAAACTACACTCTGGTTGACCACGCGCTGGCAAGAGCCGAACGCGGACTGCTCGGTGTGCTGACCGTTGAAGGCCCGCCCAATCCCGACATTTACAATGGTCAGGTGATGTCCGGCATGGGGCATTAGGATTCATGAACAACGCACCCGCCGCCCTTCGGCGTCGCCTTGAATATGCGGGCCCCGCGATTTTTTCGTACGGCTTTCGGCCTTTTTTTCTTGGCGCGGCCGTCTGGGCCGCGCTCAGCGTGGTGTTATGGCTGCCGCAATATTTCGGCGAAATGTCGTTGCCGACCGCATTCAGCCCGCTCGATTGGCACATCCACGAGATGATCTACGGCTATATTGCCGCGACGATCACGGGCTTTTTGCTCACTGCAATACCTAATTGGACCGGGCGGCTGCCGGTCAATGGCTTTCCGTTGGCTGGCCTCTTTACGCTATGGCTGATGGGTCGTGTGGCCATTGCCGGCTCCGCCATTTGGGGTGCGTGGCTCGCGGCGGCAATAGACATCGCTTTCCTTATGACGTTTGCCGCAGTGGCCGTCGGCGAGATCATCGCCGGCAAGAATTGGCGCAACCTCCGGGTTCTCGTCGTGCTGGGCGTGCTGATCGCCGGCAACATTGTTTTTCATCTGGAGGCAATCTGGCATGGAAGCGCCGCGTATGGGGTCCGTATCGGCATTGCGGCGATGATCGGACTGATCATGCTGGTGGGTGGACGCATCGTGCCGAGCTTCACCCACAATTGGCTGGCGCGAAATAACCCCGGTCGGCTTCCGAGCGCTTTTTCACGTTTCGATGCGGTGACGCTTGGCGCCAGTGCTGTTGCTCTCGCTTCATGGATCGCGCTTCCTCAATCGACCGTATCTGGCGCATTGCTGATGATCGCTGGAGTGTTGCAGGCAATTCGTCACTTGCGCTGGGCGGGCGATCGTACGTTCGCCGATCGTCTCGTTCTCGTTCTCCATGTCGCTTACGCCTTCGTGCCGATCGGTTTCCTTCTGTCAGGTGCGGCGATCCTGTGGCCTGCTTATTGGCCGATCAGCGCCGGCTTGCACGCCTGGACGACTGGCGCTGTCGGCCTGATGACGCTTGCGGTCATGACGCGCGCGACCCTGGGCCACACGGGGCAAACGCTTGTCGCGTCGGCGCCGACGCAGCTGATCTATTTGTGCGCCCTGCTCGCCGCCCTCGCACGCATATGTGCGGCTTTCGAGCCGTCGAGCGCTTTGCTCTATGCCGCCGCGTCGGCATGGTTCCTGGCGTTTGGCGGTTTTGCCGTATTCTTTGGGCCACTGCTGATCGGACGTCCGCCTATCTGGAGCGACAGAACGTAACGCTCGCGGTACTCGTTAGGGCGGCGACGCCTTTTTGATCACTCGGGCATTTGCTCGACGCAGTCGCCATCCCACGCTCGCCGAAAGTCAAGGGGCGTCGGACAATTTGATCCGATTGCACATCGGTCTTGCGATCCCGACATTGAGGTATCGCGTAACCCTCGCCCGGCAGCCAACGATGATCGGCAATCGGATTTCCAAGAGCCGCAAAAGGGTCACGGATACCAAGCGATCGCTACGGTTGGAAATTATCATTTGTGGTTCGGATCGCCATCGAGCCCGTCATCGCCGGTTATCGGACGCTGCACTGATCAACTCAGGCCTACATCTTTGATTTGACTCAGGCTTTGAACGCGTCTGGCAGCGCGACAAAAAAGCGTGGGATAGCATTTAGAAAAATATTAACTCGGGACTCTCGACAAATCGATTCGCATCAATTCTTATGATCATGATTCGGAAAGACATGCGGCACATCCTTCCGATCGCGGGTGCAGGGGACCGTCCGAACGGAGGCAGGCATGGCGCGCGCCGAAACGGCGAGTGCGTCTCTACGTTCCGATTCGATCCAGGGTTTGGCAAAATCGATTGCCAAGCCCGCGTACCGCCGGCTGTTGAGCGCCGAGCCGCTTCTGCGCCGCGCCGTTCCGGTTCTCATCATCGCTTTTCTGATGACGATCTGCGTTGGCGCCGTGGTGCAGGTTCTCGAGCAGCGCCGGCAAGTCATGCTCGGCGCGCGGCAGGCCATCGAAGCGCTCGCCGACGAGCTCGCTATTGAGCTCGACCATTCGGGACGGGATGGAAGGGCGAATGCCGGCCGCGCCTCGGCGACATTGGAGCGCGCGCTGCCGGCATGGGCTGCGACGCAAGAGCGATCGATCCTGATCACCGACGCCGATGGCACGATCGTCGGCAGCGTGCCGAACGACCCGCAGAAGCTTGGCCGCCAAATCCTCGACCTGCTTGGGCCCTCGCAGCCGCTGACCACATTCGGCGCCGCGGCCGGCACGCTGGAGATCACGCTGCCTGGCGGCGCCGCGGCCTTGGCGACGGTGCGGGCGTTGCGGAATCCGCTGGGCGTGGTCGCCGTCATCCAGACGGCGAGCGACGCGCTCGCAAGCTGGCGCTCGACAACGGCGCTGACGGTCACGCTGTCGGCAACGACCGGCTTTGTTGTCTTGATCCTCGGCTTCGCCTTCCATTGGCAAGCGACGCGCGCCCGCGAAGCCGATCTCATCCACGACACCGTACGTGGCCGCATTGACACCGCGCTCAACCGCGGCCGCTGCGGGCTGTGGGACTGGGACCTCGCGCGCGGCCGCGTGTTCTGGTCGCACTCGATGTTCGATATCCTCGGTCTGCCGGCGAAGAACGATCTGCTCACCTTCGGGGAGCTCAACGCCCTCGTGCACGAGGGCGACATCGACCTGTACGCGCTTGCCAGGCAACTCGCCGAGGCGCAGGTGCAGTCGATCGATCATGCCTTCCGCATGCGTCACGCCGACGGCCGCTGGCTGTGGCTGCGGGTGCGCTGCGAATTGGCGCGTCAAGAGGGCGAAACGGGGCTGCATCTCATCGGCATCGCCGTCGACGTGTCGGAGCAGAAGAACCTGGTCGAGAAAACAACGGCCGCAGACTTGCGGCTCCGTGACGCTATCGAAACCATACCGGAAGCGTTCGTATTGTGGGACGCCGACAATCGCCTGGTGCTGTGCAATTCGAATTTCCAGGAACTGCATCGCCTCCCCGATGAGGCGGTGGCGGCGGGCACGGCCTATGAAACGGTCGTGGCTGCGGGAAAGAAGCCGATCATTCGCACCACCAGCGTGAACGACGATGGCCAGCCGCAGGGCGCGCGCACCTTCGAGGCGCAGTTGAACGACGGACGCTGGATGCATATCAGCGAACGCCGGACCAAGGATGGCGGTTATGTTTCCGTCGGCACCGACATCACCAAGATCAAGCAGCATGAGCAGAAGCTCGTCGAGGGCGAGAAGCGGCGCATCGCGACCATTAACGATTTGCGCTATTCGCAGCAGGCGCTGGAGCTGCAGACCGGCGAGCTAGCCGATCTCGCCGAAAAATACGCCGAGGAGAAAACGCGCGCCGAGGATGCGAACCAGGCCAAATCGAAATTCCTGGCCAATATGAGCCATGAGCTGCGCACGCCGCTCAACGCCATCATCGGCTTCTCGGAGATCATGGAATCGGGAATGTTCGGCCCGCTCGGCGCGGAAAAATACACCGAATATTCGCGCGACATCCGGGAAAGCGGCGAGTATCTGCTGGACGTCATCAACGACATCCTCGACATGTCGAAGATCGAGGCGGGCAGCGTCCACTTTAGCCCTGAAAACCTCGAGCTCGACCACATCCTCGCGGACAGCCTGCGTGTCGTCGGGGGGCGCGCGAACGAGAAACGCCTGACCCTGAATTCGCGGATCGATCTGGGCATCACGCTCAAGGCCGACCGCCGCGCGCTCAAGCAGATCGCGCTCAATCTTCTGTCGAACGCCGTGAAGTTCACGCCCGACGGCGGCGAGATCACTGTGCGGGGGCGGTCGCGCGGCGGAATGGTCACCATCGCCATCGAGGACAGCGGCATCGGCATTCCGAAGGACGCGCTGCACAAGCTCGGCCGGCCCTTCGAGCAGGTGGAAAGCCAGTTGACCAAGCGGCACCAAGGGTCGGGCCTCGGTCTCGCCATTGCCAAATCGCTTGCCGAGCTGCACGGCGGCGCGATGCGCATCCGCTCGGCGCTCGGCGCCGGCACGACCGTCGTCGTGCGCCTGCCGCTGGCGGTGCGAGAGGTGGTGCGCGCTGAGGCTGAAATTGTTGACCGTCAGCCTGAGGTGCTCGGCGTTTAGCGCCGAGCCTCGAAGGGTGACGGCTCGGGGCACCGCTAAGGCACCCTGCCCAAACCGGTCACGGCACTTTCCCCAAAATCTTCACAAAGCACTCGCGCACTTGGCGCTGCGTTTCGACGACATGGGCTTGGAGCGCGGGAAAATCCGGCAAGTCGGCGGCGCGTGCCAATAGAGCGAGCACGCCGGGGTTCGCCGTTTTTGGATCGAAGGCGCCCGGCAGACAGAGCCGCAAAATTTGCGTGAGATCGTGAAAGAGCAACACGGCCGGCCGCAGCACCGCGGCGGCGTCGGCCTTGAGCACGCCGGCACGCGCGGCCTTCTCCAGCATACGCGCCGTCGACGTATCGAGGATTTCCGGCAGGGCGGCGGCGTGCACGAGCTGCAGGCACTGCGCTATGAACTCGATGTCGACCAGCCCACCGGCGGCGTATTTGAGATCCCAGGGATCGGCGTCGCCTTTTTCCTTGGCGATCGCCGCGCGCATCTCGACAACGTCGGCGACGATCGTGCGCGCGTCGCGCTTGCGGCGGAGAACATCATGAATGGCCGCCTCGACCCGCACGGCAAATCCCGGCGATCCCGAGACGACGCGAGCGCGCGTGAGCGCCATATGTTCCCACGTCCAGGCCTCGCGCTCCTGATAGCCGATGAAGCCCTCGATCTGCGTGGCCAGCGGCCCGGAACGACCCGAGGGACGCAGCCGCATGTCGACTTCGTACAGCACGCCGTAATTCGTCTGCACCGTCAGTGCGCTGATAAGGCGCTGGGTCAGGCGCGCAAAATACTGGGCGCCGTAGAGTGGACGCTTGCTATCGGAGTTCGGATGTTGTTCGTCGAAATCGTAGACGACGATGAGATCGAGGTCGGAACTCGCGGTCATCTCGCGCGCGCCGAGCCGGCCAAGCGCGAGGATCGCCGTCTCCTGGCCGCGGATGCGTCCATGCGTGCCGGCGAAATCGGCCTCGACGCGGGCATGCAGCCCGCGGATGAGGACGTCGGCCAGGCCGGCGAATACGCCGCCCGCCTGCTCGGCCGAAAGCGATCCGGAAAGAATTCTCGCGCCGATCAGGAACATGTGCTCCTGGCCAAACAAGCGGATCGCATCGAGCATATCTTCGTAACCGCGCGCCTCGCCGAGGGCACGCGCAAGCTCCGCGTCGAGGCGCTTGGCGTCGGGAAGAGCGCCAAAGAAACTCGGATCGATCAACGGGTCGATCACATGCGAATGTTGGGCCAGAATATCGGCGAGCCGCGGCGCAACCCCGAGGATGAGCGTAATGAAGCGGATGAGCTCCGGGTTTTGCCGCAGCAGCGAGAGAAGACGCCCGCCGGCGCGCAAGCCGGCCAAGAACCGATCGAAAGCCGCAAAAGCCGCGTCGGGATTCTCCGCGCGCGCGAATTGATCGATGATGACCGGGACGAGCTCGGTGAGATTTTTCCGCGCCTGCTCACCGCGCAAGGCGGGATAGCCCGCCGCATGCCAGCGCTTCACGGCAGCCGCGACTTCGCGCGGTTGGCGAAAGCCAATTTCCGCCAGGCGATCGAGCGTCTCGCTTCCGGCATCGCCGTCGCCCGTCGGAAACGATAAGTTCTGCTGCTGCGCGAGCAGTGCAGGTGCGCTCTCGAACAACTTGACATAGTGTTTTTCGACCGCGCGCAAATGCACCAGCAGCACCGCGGCGAAATCTTCGCGGTTCTTAAACCCGAGAAAACGAGCGAACTCGCCGAGCGCAACGCGGTCCGCAGGCAGCGTATGCGTTTGCTCGTCTGCCATCATCTGCAGACGATGTTCGACGCGTCGCAGGAAATCGTAAGCCGCCGTCAGCTCGTCGCGCGCTACGGCATTGATCCAGCCGCCAGCGGCTAGCGCGGCAAGCGTCGCAACAGTTTCGCGGCCGCGCAAACCGGGATGGCGGCCGCCGGCGATGAGCTGCTGCGTCTGTACGAAAAACTCGATCTCGCGGATGCCGCCGCGGCCGAGCTTGATGTTGTGACCCTCAACCGCGATTTCGCCATGCCCTCTGTAAGCATGAATCTCCTGCTTCATGGCATGCACGTCGGCGACCGCGGCATAATCGAGATATTTGCGCCAGACGAAGGGCGAGAGTTCGCGGAGCAGCCTCTCGGCGGCGGCGAGATCGCCCACACAAGGCCGCGCCTTGATCAGAGCCGCGCGCTCCCAGTTCTGTCCACGGCTCTCGTAATAGGCCAGCGCGGCTTCGGTAGAGATGGCGATCTGGGTGGAGGAGGGATCGGGGCGCAGCCGCAGGTCGACGCGGAAGACGTAGCCATCTGCCGTTCGTTCCTGCAGGAGCTTCACCAGATCGCGAGTCAGCCGAACGTAGAACGGTGCGGCCTCGACGTCCGGCGCCAGAGCCGGAACGGAAGGATCGAAAAAGACCATCAGATCGATATCGCTGGAAAAATTCAACTCGCAGCCGCCCATTTTTCCCATCGCGAGCACGACGTAGCCGGACCCCACTTCAGGAGTTTGCGGATTGGAAGGAGTGAGCTTGCCGCGGCGGGCGGCCTCGCCGAACAGATGACGGACGGCCGCGCCAAGCGCGGTGTCGGCGACGTCGGTGAGCGCCGCGGTGATGCGCGCGACCGGCCACACGCCGCCGATGTCAGCGAGCGCGATGAGGAGCGCGGCTTCCGCCTTCATACGGCGAAGAATAGGCATCAGAACGGCCGACCCGCGCGCCGCCGCGGCAGCTTCCTGCGTCGCAGCGAGAAGTGAGGAAATCCCCTCTTCCGGTTCACGGCTAAGGAGGCGGAGCAAGCGTACCGGATCGGCGCGAACGAGGTCCCAAAGATACGGCGCGGCGACGGCTAAACTGGCGAGCAAGGTAGCGAGCGGCGGGTGCTGTTCGACAAGCGAGGCGAGGGACTTTCCGCCGGCAATCCGCGCGATGCTCGAAAGCCATTCGGCCACGCGCGCGCGACCCCGCGCCGAGGCGCGTGGCAGTGCACCGGCCAGTCGCGTGACCAACGCCGCTTCGTCGAGTTTTTGTTTAGGCCGTTTGCCGGAGGCGGGCCGCCGCATCACGCACCCGCCGGTCCAGCGCGCGGCAGAGCGATGATGCTCCTCAAGCCCGGGTGATTGTCTTCGAGCTTAAGTTCGCCGCCGTGTAGACGGGCAACGGCGGAAGCAAGGCTCAAGCCCAATCCCGAGCCCGGTAGCGACCGGCTTTGCTCAAGCCGCACGAAGCGCTCGACGACGCGGCCGCGATCGGCATCGGGAATACCGGGACCGCGATCCGCCACGGTCAGGATGATGCGTTCGCCTTCCACGCTGGCTCCCACCACGATTTCGGCCGCCGCGCCGTTCATCTTGCTCGCCTCCGGCCCGGCATATTTGATGGCGTTGTCAATGAGATTGGCCAGCGCCTGGCTCACCAGTTCGCGATTGCCTCGCGCCGGCGCCGCAAGCGGCGCCTCGAC
Source organism: uncultured Alphaproteobacteria bacterium (assembly GCA_963733575.1). Classification (GTDB taxonomy): domain Bacteria; phylum Pseudomonadota; class Alphaproteobacteria; order Rhizobiales; family Xanthobacteraceae; genus BOG-931. Next base: position 1,449,476 of record CAVTDJ010000002.1, read on the forward strand.
CTTGAGCGCCAGGCCTTTCTCATCGGCCAGCGGCTCGTACAACTCTCCGACATCGCGTGCGATCTCGGCGGCGTCGAACTCGATCATGTTGTCGCGCGCGTGTCCGGATTCGGCGCGCGCAATCATCAACAGCGCATCGAAGGTGCGGATCAATTCGTCGGACTCGGCAATGGTCGATTCCAGAGCGGCGCGGTAATCCCCATCGCCCTTGGCGCCGCGCAACGCCTGTTCGCAGCGGTTGCGCAACCGGGTCAGCGGCGTTTTCAGGTCATGGGCGATATTGTCCGAGACTTCCTTGAGGCCGTGCATCAGCGCCTCAATGCGCTCAAGCATGGCGTTGACGTTACCGGCGAGGCGGTCGAGCTCGTCGCCGGTGCCGGCGATCGGAAGCCGGCCGGAGAGATCGCCGGCCATGATGGTGTGCGCCGTGTCGGTCATCGCATCGATCCGCTTGAGCACGCGGCTGCTCACGAAAAATCCGCCGGCGAGCCCAAGCACGACGACGAGGGCGAACGACCAGCGTCCGGCATTGGCGATGATGCCGTAGATGCGTTCGCGCTCCTCGAGGTCGCGTCCGACCAAAAGGCGAAAGCCGCCGGGCAATTCCACCACCTGCACCAGTGCACGATGCTCGACCTCGTCGGTCGCCTCGATACGGCGGTAGGACGTTTCGAGCCAGCCCGGATGATCGAGCGCACCGGGCGCCAGCGCTCCGACATTGCCGGCGAGCGCCTCTCCGCTCGGCGCCGTCACCAGATAAAGACTGGACCCCGGCCGCCGCGAGCGCAGGTCAATGAACAGCACCAGCCCCCTGATGCCGGCTGCAGTATATTGCTCGCGCAAACGTGTAATTTCCGCGGTGACGGTGCGGGTGATCTGCTCGTTGATGAGCCGGCGCGTGTTGAGGGCGAAATAGCCCAGGAGCGACGCCGCGAACAGGACGAAGATCAACAGATAGACCAGCGTCAGCCGAAACGCCGTCGTGCGCAGAAGTTTTCCGAGCGCCGACACGGCTCACACTTTCTCCCGCTGCTGGCGCAATTCGTTCTCGAAGTCATCTTCCCAGAATTCGAGCGAACCCCGCTTGTCGTGTTCCCGATTGGCCGCCTCGCTCCGCCGCAGCTCGACGCGGCGGATTTTACCGGAAATCGTCTTCGGCAAATCGGCGAATTCGAGCCGTCGCACGCGTTTGAAGGGGGCGAGCGCGGCGCGGCAATGCCGGAAGATCGACAGCGCCGTATCGCGGTCCGCCGCGTGCCCGGGCGTCAGCGCGAGGAAGGCCTTGGGCACAGCGAGCCGCATTGGATCGGGCGACGGCACGACGGCAGCTTCGGCCACCGCCGGATGCTCGATTAGCACGCTCTCAAGCTCGAACGGGCTGATCCGGTAGTCGGACGATTTGAACACGTCGTCGGCGCGGCCGACATAAGTCAGGTATCCGTCGCCGTCGATGGAAGCGACGTCGCCGGTCCGGTAAACGGATCCGCCGATCGGAACGACTCCGCCGCCGTCGCCCTGATATCCCTGCATGAGCCCGGTCGGCCGCGGATCGAGCGTGAGGCAGATCTCGCCCTCCTTCTGCGTAGCGCCGTCGTGATCGAGCAGCGCGACGCGATAGCCCGGCAACGGCCGGCCCATCGAGCCTGCTTTCAGTCTTTGGCCGGGCGTATTGCCGGCGAGCGCCGTCGTCTCGGTCTGGCCATAACCATCGCGGATGGTCAGCCCCCACGCGGCTTTCACCTGCTCGATGACTTCGGGATTGAGCGGCTCGCCGGCGCTGATGAGCTCATGCAGCCGCATCGACCAGGCGGCGAGATTCTCCTGGATCAGCATGCGCCAGACGGTCGGCGGCGCGCAGAAAGTTGTCACGCCACAACGCGCGACGGTATCGAGCAGACCGCGCGCGTTGAAGCGGGATTGATTGGCAATAAAAACCGTGGCGCCCGCATTCCAGGGCGCGAAGAAACAGCTCCACGCGTGCTTGGCCCATCCCGGAGATGAGATGTTGAGATGAACGTCGCCGGGACGCAATCCGAGCCAATACATTGTCGAAAGATGGCCGACCGGATAGCTCTGATGACTGTGCAGAACGAGCTTCGGCGTCGCCGTGGTGCCGGACGTGAAATAAAGAAGGAACGGATCGTCGGCGCGCGTTTCGCCATCCGGCGCGAAGTGCGGCGAGGCCTCGTAACCCTTTTCATACGCAACCCAGCCCGGCACCTCACTGCCGACGGCGATGCGCGTGTAGTCTCCGGGCAAATCGACGAATTTAGATGCAACATCCGCGCTGACGATGACGTGGCGCACACGGCCGCGCGCGAAGCGGTCGGCGAGATCGTTGCGCGCCAGCAGCATCGTTGCCGGCACGATCACCGCTCCGAGCTTCATCGCCGCCAGCATGCATTCCCAAAGCGGAACGACGTTGCCGAGCATCAGGAGAATGCGGTCGCCGCGACGCACACCAAGACGGCGAAGCTCATTGGCGATGCGGTTCGACCTCTCGCTCAATTCGGCGAAGGAGAGCTTGATTTCGCCCCCGCCCTCATCGGTGAGCCACAGCGCCGGCCGCTCGTTGCCACCCGCCATGACATCGAAATAATCCAGCGCCCAGTTGAAGCGATCGAACTTCGGCCAACGGAAATCGCGGTACGCGATGTCGTAGTCTTCGCGATGGCGGATCAGGAAATCACGCGCCGCGAGGAAGGGTGCCGCGTTGCTCAAAGTCATTGTGATCTCCCGGCGAAAGATGAATGCGGTTTCCTGTTGACAAGAAGTTAGGCACACTCCCTTTGCTGCCCGATCCTTTGCCAGAGTAGCTTCCCAGACGCCAATGAAAAACAAGAAAGGTTGAAGATCGGATCATGGGACCTCTTGCCGGCTTTCGGATCGTTGAATTTGTCGGTATCGGCCCGGGGCCGATGGCGGCGATGCTGTTCGCCGACCTCGGCGCAAACGTCATCCGTTTGGACCGCCTGACCCCGAGCGGACTTGGCATAGACATGCCGACGCGCTTTGGTTTGCTGGGACGCTCGCGACCGTCCGTGGCGGTCGATCTGAAGAATCCTGATGGGCTTGAGCTCGCGGGCGACTTGATCGACAAGGCCGATGCGTTGATCGAAGGATTCCGGCCAGGCACGATGGAGCGGCTCGGCCTCGGGCCGCAGGCGGCGCTCGCGCGCAATCCGCGGCTCGTTTACGGCCGCATCACCGGGTGGGGACAATCGGGCCCGCTCGCACAGGCGGCGGGCCACGACCTCAATTACCTCGCTTTGACGGGAGCGCTCCATGCCATCGGACGCGCCGGGTCAAAGCCCACGCCGCCACTGAACCTCGCTGCGGATTTCGGCGGCGGCGCGCTCTATCTCGCCTTCGGCATGGCCTGCGCCATGCTCGAGGCGCAGCGATCCGGCAAAGGACAGGTCGTGGATGCGGCGATGACCGAAGGCGCCGCCTCCCTGATGACGATCTTTTATGGCCTGCACGCCGCGGGCCTGCATCGTCTCGAGCGCGGAACTAACCTTCTCGATTCCGGATCGGCGATCTACGAAACATACGAATGCGCGGACGGCCGCTTCGTGTCGATTGCACCGATCGAGCTAAAATTCCGCAAGGAGTTGTTCGAGCTCATCGGCATTCCCTACACGACCGACGATGGGCCGGAGACGCGCGGCAAGCTGGAAAAGCTTTTCAAGGCACGTACCAGAGACGAATGGTGCGCGCTCCTGGAAGGAACGGACGCCTGCTTCGCGCCGGTTCTCACCATGGCCGAGGCGCCGCATCATCCGCACAACGTCGCCCGCGAATTGTTTGTCGAGGTCGGCGGCGTGATGCAACCGGCACCGGCGCCGCGTTTCAGCCGGACGCCATCTGCCCTCCCGACGCCACCGCAAAAGCTTGGAGAAGGAACGCGATCCGTCCTCGCCGATTGGGGCATTCCACAGGAAAGGATCGCGGCGCTGTTTGCCGGCGGTGTTGTGGGAGAACCTGACGCGCAACGCGCGCCAGCGGAATGAGGCTACCGCGCGTCGTCGCGGATCATGTAACCCGCGCCGCGCACCGTATGCAGCAATGGCTGCGCAAAGCCTTTATCGATCTTGGAACGCAGCCGCGAAATGTGCACGTCGATGACGTTGGTCTGCGGATCGAAGTGGTAATCCCAGACATTCTCCAGCAGCATGGTACGGGTGACGACCTGGCCGGCATGGCGCATCAGATATTCGAGCAAGCGGAATTCACGCGGCTGTAGCTGCAGCTCCTGCCCGGCGCGGCTTACCTGATGAGAAAGCCGGTTGAGCTCGAGGTCAGCGACGCGATAAACAGTCTCCTCGCCGCGGCTTCCGCGCCTGCGGGCCAGCGCCTCGATCCGCGCCAGCAATTCCGAGAAGGCGTAAGGCTTCGCCAGATAATCGTCGCCGCCGGACCGCAAGCCTTTGACGCGATCGTCGACCTGGCCGAGCGCGGAGAGGATAAGCACCGGGGTTTCGACGGACTTGCTGCGCAACGTGCCGATGACCGACAGCCCGTCTAGCTTCGGCAGCATGCGATCGACAATCAGCACGTCGTATTGCCCGTCGAGCGCAAGCGCCAGTCCCTCTTCGCCGTCGGTCGCGCGGTCGGCGACGTGGCCGACCTCGCGAAACGCCTTGACCAGATAATCGGCGGCGTCGCGGTCGTCCTCGATGATGAGAAGGCGCATGGGTGATCGCTGTACCGGCAAGGCGAAAGGAAGATCCGGCTGGGTGGCCTCGTGACCCATGATATCGTTCCGCACGGTTCCTCCAACAACAGGATCGCAGAAAAAGTGAGGGGGCGGCGAGCGTGGCCCGCCACCCCCTCGACCAACTCCACCCCGGCGGGGGCGACGGATGCCGGGAGGCAGAGTTGGTGTTTGGTGGGAACGGGCCTTACGGCCCGTCCCCAGGGTACGCCCGCCAGCGGGGGCGACGGATGCCGGCGGATCGCCCCACTACTCTTCAGGCGTTGCCGAGCGGCAGAGCGACGAAGCGTGTGCCTTCGCCCGACTTCACTCGAAACAGCAGAGCGTGCTTGCCCTCCTTGCGGGCGTCCGCGAGTTGTTTGCGAACATCCGACGGGTTGGAAACCGTTTTGCCGCCGACATCGAGGATGACGTCGCCGACTTGGAAGCCGTGATCGGCGGCGACACCGCTCGGGTCGACCGCAGTGACCACCACGCCGTTGCCTTCACCGCCAGAAGCCTTGTTGCCGGGAGCAAGCGTCAGCCCGAGCTTCGGCACGTCGTTGTCGGGCGTGGCGTGCTGGTTCTCCTGATTCGATGCCGCCTTCTCGTTCGGCAACGTGCCGAGCGTCAGCGTCACGGTCTTTTCCTGACCCTGATGCACCACCGCGAGTTTCACCGAGGTGCCCGGCGCCATGGTGCCGATCTTACGAGCAAGCTCGCGCGCATCGGTGATGGAGTTGCCGTCCACGGACGTGATAACGTCGCCGCTCTCGATACCGGCCTTAGCCGCGGGGCTGTTGGCTTGCGGCTCGGAGACGAGGGCGCCGGCGGCTTTCTTTAGGCCGAGGCCCTCGGCGATGTCGGGGGTCACCGGCTGAATCTGCACGCCGATCCACCCGCGGGTGACGCTGCCCTTCTCACGCAACTGCGTGACTACGTTCTTCACCGTGTCGGCGGGGATGTCGAAGGCGATGCCGACGGAGCCGCCAGAAGGCGAGAAGATGGCGGTGTTGACGCCGATCACGTTGCCGTCGACGTCGAAGCTCGGCCCACCAGAATTGCCCTTGTTGACGGGCGCATCGATCTGGATGAAGTCGTCATAAGGACCGGCGCCGATATCGCGGCCGCGGGCGGAAACAATGCCGGCGGTCACGGTGCCGCCAAGTCCGAACGGATTGCCGACCGCAAGAACCCAATCGCCGACGCGCGGCGCATTGTCGGCAAGCTTCACATACGGGAAGTCCTTGCCATCGACCTTGACCAAGGCGAGGTCGGTGCGAGGATCGGTGCCAATAACCTTGGCCGTGTAAGTCTTGCCGTCATCTGCCGTGACCTGCACGTTGTCTGCATTCTGGACCACGTGGTTGTTGGTTACGGCGTAGCCGTCGGCGGTAATGAAGAAGCCGGAGCCCTGACCAGTGATGACCTGACGGCCGCCGTTGCCTTCACCATTGTTCGGCATGCCGAAGCGGCGGAAGAAGCGCTCCATCGGCGAACCGGGAGGGAACGGATTCTCGTCTTCGCTGAGAGAAGGACTGACCGGCCGGTCGATTTTGACGCGGACCGAGATCACCGCCGGTTTGACCTTGGCGACGATGTCGGCGAAGCCGACGGGATGTTGCGCGAGCTTCTGTGCTTCCTGCGAGAGATTCTGCGCATGTGCCGGGTTTGCAAAGAATGCAGCATTCGGCGTCAGGCCAGGCGCGACGAAGAAAGCCGCTGCGCCGAGGCCGGCGATCGTTGTCGCCAGGAGCCCAAAACGCCGCACAGACAACACGCGGCGTGAGGGTGAAATATTACCGTTCATTACCGTCTCCAAATCAGTTGCCCGTCTTGCGACGGAAGGCCCCCGAGGCCCTGTATTGCCGAGGAATGTGGGATAGGTCGCCTTACCGCGCTCTGTCGGCGGCATTAAAACTTTGTAATATTGGTAACGAGGCCGAGATTGCCGTCACTGCGAGCGAGGCAAGGCAATCCAGCGCGAAAGCCGGATAGTGCTCCTCCCAATGACGGAGGTTAGCTCCTGCGCAGGAGATCGGAGAGTCGGGCTTCTTCGGCAGCGGTCAGATTCGCGGTTTCCCCCGCGGGCGGCGCGCGCCGGCGGCGCCTGACGACAACGATGATCGCCGCAATGCCAACCAGCAGCGCCGCGGGCGGCAGGCCCCACAAAGCCGCCGTGTGCCACGCGAGCGGCGGCTTGAGCAGCACGAATTCGCCGTAACGGGCGACAAGAAAATTCAGAACTTGCGCGTCGCTGTCGCCGGATTTCAGTCGCTCGCGCACGAGCGCGCGCAGATCGTGCGCGAGCGGCGCCTCGGAATCGTCGATCGACTGGTTCTGGCAAACCATGCAACGCAATTCCTTAGACAGCGTCCGCGCGCGTGCTTCAAGCGCGGGATCCGCCAGCATCTCGTTCGGCTCCACGGCCCGCAGGGTGGACGGCGTCAGCAGCAAAAAAAGTAGTCCCGCAAACAAAAACACCGGCACCAAGTTGTTGCGCAAGATCTTCATCGCACTCACTCCGCCGCCTGCAGCGCCAATTGCGCTTTCGAGGGTCGCGGGGCGCCAATGCGCAGTCGCCGATCGGAGAGCGACAGTCCGCCGCCGACGAACATGATCACCGCGCCGAGCCAGATCAGCAGCACCAGCGGCTTGAAATAGAGCCGCACCGGAGCGGTGCCGTCCGGATTCGGATCGCCGAGCGACAGGTAAAGCTGGGAAAAGCCGCGCCGCATCAGCGCCGCTTCGGTCGTCGCCATGTTGCGGGAGGGGAAGGTGCGCCGGCTTGGCTCCATGACGCCGAGCAGATCCCCGTTGGTGCGGCGAACGGTGAAGCGACCGACGACGTCGCGATAATTGGGCCCCGGCCGGTTGAACGACCCGTCGAAGGTCAGCCGGTAGCGAGCGGCGAGATCGATGGTATCGCCGGGCTTGACCGCGACGATGCGCTCCGAGCCCCAAGCGGTGACGACGACGATGCCAAGGAGTGTGACGCCGATGCCGAAATGCGCAAACGCCGTGCCCCACGCCGAACGGGGCAGTCCCGCTGCGCGGCGCAGCGCCGCGCCAAGAGGCACGCGCAGGATCATGGTGCGCTCGGCAATATCGATGACCGCACCGGCCATGACGAAGACCGCGAGCCCGACCCCAAAGGGCGCCAGCACCGGACCGCTATGTTGCAGCGCGAATTCGGCGGCAATCGCGACGGCGGCGAGCATCGCCGCGACCAACAAGCGTTGCGCGGCGCCGAGAAGATCGCCGCGTTTCCATCCGAGCAATGGCCCGAACGGCATGATCAGCAGCAGCGGCACGAAAAGCGGACCGAATGTCGCGTTGAAGAACGGCGGTCCCACGGAAATCTTCTCGCCGGTCAACGCTTCGAGCGCGAGCGGATAAAGCGTGCCGACGAAAACAGTCGCGCAGGCGCAGGTCAGGAACAGATTGTTGAGAACCAGCGCACCTTCGCGCGAGATCGGCGCGAACAGGCCGCCCTGTTTGAGAAGCGGCGCCCGCCATGCATAGAGCGCCAGCGCGCCGCCGATGAACGCGACGAGTATAGCAAGGATGAAAATGCCGCGCCGAGGATCGGTGGCGAATGCGTGAACCGAGGTGAGCACGCCTGATCGCACCAGGAACGTGCCGATCAGCGACAGCGAGAAGGCGAGGATCGCGAGCAGGATCGTCCAGACTTTGAGCGCACCGCGCTTTTCCATCACCACCGCGGAGTGCAACAGCGCCGTGCCGGCGAGCCACGGCATCAGCGAGGCGTTTTCCACCGGATCCCAAAACCAGTAGCCGCCCCAGCCGAGTTCGTAATAAGCCCAGTACGAGCCTCCGGCGATGCCGAGCGTCAGACACATCCAGGCGCCGAGCAACCACGGCCGCACCCAGCGCGCCCAGGCGGCGTCGATGCGGCCTTCGAGAAGGGCGGCAATGGCGAACGAAAATGAGATCGAGAAGCCGACATACCCGAGATAGAGAAGTGGCGGATGAAAGGCGAGGCCGGGGTCTTGCAGGATCGGATTGAGATCGCGGCCCTCAAATGGCGCATCGGCGATGCGCAGGAACGGATTTGAGGTCGTGAGAATGAAAAGATGGAAGGCGGCGGCGATCCAGGCCTGCACCGCAAGCGCGTTCGCCTTGAGCTTCACCGGCAAGTTGGTGCCGAAGGCGGCGACCAGCGCGCCGAACAAAGCCAGGATGAAGACCCAAAGCATCATGGAGCCTTCGTGATTTCCCCAGACGCTGGTGAGCCGATACATCAGCGGCATCGCCGAATTCGAATTCTCGTAAACATTGAGCACCGAGAAATCGGACGTCACGTAACAGAAGGCGAGCGCGCCGAACGCGAGCGCGACGAACACGAATTGCGCGAGCGCCACCGGCGCCGCCATGCTCATGAGCGCTGCATCGTCGCTGCGCGCGCCCACGATCGGCATCGAGCCCTGGATCAGCGCGAGACCGAGCGCGAGAATCAGCGCGTAATGGCCGAGTTCGGCAATCACTTGCTTCCTCCTCCGACCGGCATTGCCGACCGCTGCGCGTAATCGTCCTTCCAATGGCCCGATTTCTTCAAGGCGTCGGCAACTTCCTTCGGCATGTAGGTCTCGTCGTGCTTGGCCAGAATGGTGTCGGCGTTGAATGTGCCGGAGCCGTCGAGCGTCCCTTCGGCCACGACGCCCTGCCCTTCGCGGAACAGATCGGGGAGGACGCCCTGATACGCGACCGGTATCTCGCGGCTGCCGTCGGTAACGTCAAAGCGGACTTTCAGATTGTCGCTGCGATTAACGCTGCCGGTCTTTACCAGTCCACCGAGCCGGATGCGGGTGCCGGGCGCGATGTGTTTCTCCGCTATGTCACTCGGCGAGTTGAAGAACACGATGGAATCGCGGAACGCATTGAGCATGAGCGCGACGGCAATGGCGAGCATGCAGAGCCCGCCCCCGATCAAAACAAGGCGTCGTCGCTTACGGGTCATAGCTCTCGTTTTCCCGACATGATCTCGCGTCAACCCTCGAGCCCGAGGCCTTTGACCAGATCGTCGATGCGCTTGATGTCATCGGGACGGTCGCCAAGCGCGCGCTTAGCATCAGCGGCCGCGTTCTTGGCCTTGTCGCGGTCGCCGAGCACGACATAAGCACGCACCAAGCGCAGCCAACCGTCCACGTCAGCGCCGTTGTCGTGGAGTCGGTCGGCAAGGCGCGCGACCATATCCTGGACCATGTCGCGGCGCTGGTCGTCGCTCATATTGGAAGCTGCGGCTATATCGTTGGTGCTTGGCCCGGGCGCGGCAACCGGAGACCCGGTCGCGCGCGCCAGTGCTTCGCGCACGAATCCGACCCACGGCGCGCCGGCTGGCGCCTCCGCGAGAAGCGAGCGCCAGACCGCGGCGGCCTCCTCGTTCTTGCCATCCTGTTCGGCGGCAAGCCCGAGAAAATAGCGGGCTTTCACCTCGTGCGGATCGCGGGCGACGGCGCGATCGAATGCCGCCTTGGCATCCGCAGTCACGATGCCGTTGGCAGCGGCGGCCTCGGCCTCGCCGAGATCGGCCTCGCCGGCCGCAGTCGCTCCGTTGAGCTCCAGCGCTTTCTTTCGCGCCACAACCGCATCATCGAAGCGGCCGAGCCGCATATAGACCGGAGCGAGCACCTCCCAGCCGGCGCCATCGTTTGGATTGTGCGCCAAGTGCGCTTCGACCTTACTGACGAGGCTTGTGATCAATTCGTGGCCATTCGGTGTATCGACGCGGGCGAAAGCAGAATCCCCGGGAATGTTCGGTGAGCCGAGGGCGACATAGAGGCCCGGCGGTCCGAACGGCAGAATGACCAAGGCCGCGATAGCCGCGGCGCGGCGCCGGTGCAGGCTGCGCGGTGCGGCCGCGGCGGACGCGGCAGCCGGTTGGGTATCTGCCGCGGCAAGGAGCCGCCGCGAAACTTCGAGCCGTGCGGCTTCCGCCTCCGCCTCGCCGATGAGGCCGGCTGCGCGGTCGCGGTCGATTTCCTGCAGTTGATCCTTGTAGACAAGAAGGTCGCTACCGCCGCCAGGCGCGCGTGCAGTGCGTCCAAGCGGCCACAATACGGCGAAGATCGCCGCCGCCGTCATCAACCCAAAAATGACCCATAGAATCATAGTCGCCATTTAATCCACGGAACGCCGGGAACGTATTGATCCAAGCCAATATCGATTTCCGGGGAAACCGCAGCAGGGGCCGGCGCGGCCTCGCGCCGGCGGTTACATCATCACGGCGTCATTGCGGCGGCAATGGGAGCACCGGCGCGGCAATTGCGCACTGTGGCAAGGGTGCCGGCCCGCCGCCCGCCGGATCGCCCGGCCCGTACCGGATTATGCCCGAGCCGGCTTGCGCTCGGCCGTCGCGGCCAGGACCGCGATTTCGGCCGCCTTGGCCAAGAGACCGGCATAATCCGCCCCGAACACAATCCGGCAGAAGCGGATCGCGGCGTCCACCTGCGACTGTCGGAACGGTCGGTCGACATCGCCGGCGTGACGTAGCGCATCGAGCAGAATCTTGGTGCCGCTCTCCAGATAATGTTGCAGCTCCGAGTAGCTACGCATCGTCACTTCGTTGACCGCGAGCTCATTGGCATAAACGCGACACGCGCCAACGAACTCGACCAGCATCTCGGCCTCGCTCACGTCGGTCGAATCGAGCAGCGAACCGGCAGCGATCTCCCTGGCCGGCCGCGGCCGCAACAGCCGCCGCACCCGGCCCGGCGTCAACTCGATTTCCGCTTTCAGCACGTTGGAAACCTCGGTGCGGATGCGGGTGAGCTGTCGGCTCCATGGCGAATCGCCGGAGAGGTCGATTTCCGAGCGCAAGCCGCGCGCGGCATCGTGGATACTCTTGAGCAGCGAGGTTACTGGACGGCGCGCCTTAAGCTCCGCGCGCAGGTCGCTCACCGTGCATTCGACTTCACCGATCACGATCGTGACCGCCGCCGCATAAGGCGTTTCGGCGATGCGGGCGGTGTCGTCGCTTTCCGCCGCGCGGGTCGCGATGCGGATGAGCTGCCAGGGCGACGCCAGGCGGTTCATGACCAGGATGAGGCCGTAAAGAAACACATCCGCTTTGCCTGCCGGCGCAGTTGCGGATGTTTTCTGCGCCGTCGCAGCATCGAGCAGCGATTTTACCGGATCGATGTGTTCGCGCTCGAAAGCGCGCATACGGTTCGGCAGCCGCCGCGCCAGGTCGGCAAGCACATCGCGGCTGGCGAGGATGCCGGCAAGCGTCCCGAGATCATCGAGCGCGCGCGGCGTGCCGACCTGCACGGCGCGCCGGCGCGCCCTATCGTCGCCGGTGACCGCGGCGGTGGCTTCCCGAATGCGCAGGATCGCTCGATCGTGCAGCGCGCGGGTCAACTGTTCCGCCTTGCCCCGGTCGGCGTCGGCGAGAGCGCGGTTGATGTCCTCGCTCAGGGCCCTGGCCTCGGCGGGCATCAGATCGCGGCCCATCCAGTCCCAGATCGGTTCGAGCGACACGCGCGCGATGCGTCCAAGGCGCTTATGGTCGGCGGCATCGTCAATAAGGAACGGCTCCAGCGGCGCGAAAAACAAGCGGGCGGCATCGCCGATGCGCGCCACCGGCTGCCCGGAAGCTCGGATGGCGCGGCGTAATTCCTGAAGGATGAGTTCGCTTCCGGCTGCTTCGTCGCCGCGCAGCATGCCGCGTTCGAGCTCGGCGACCAGCATGGCGCGAGCCTCCGGCTTCAACGTCCGGAGATAATCGCGCAACCGTTCGACGGCTGGCCCCTCGCTCGTCATGAGCTGACCACCTTTGGGCAAACCACTTTCGGGCACACCACTTTGGGTACCCCCTCACCCCGAGGGCAACCGGATAGTTTTAGTTGGCGGGCGCTTAAGAAGGCGTTACGCAAAACGCCGGGAATTCAGGGGCATAAGGTTGATTTGGGGCCGCCACCACTACCTCCCGATCGCGGTCCGGGCCAACGCGAAAGGGCCGGGACCGGTCAGGTGATTGTCGTCCAGCTACCATCGGGATTGCGGCAGGCAGTGCCGCGCTGGGTCTGCGGCTGTCCGTCGATGTAGACCGTGTGGGTGTATTGCCGGCAGGGCTCGCCGTTCATCTGGTAGGCCGGGCCAGGCACCACATTGCCATAGCGTCCGGAATCCGGATTGCGCCAGGCGACGGGAGCGCCCGAAGGGCCGGTTTCCAGCGCTTGCATCTGCGCCGCGTAGGCTCGTCTTTTGTCTTCATCATCGAGCGCGGCGCCGATGCGATTGCCAAGGAAGCCGCCAAGCGCCGCGCCGATCAGCGTCCCGGCGACGCGATTGCCGGTACTGCCGCCGATCGCATTGCCGATCAGGCCACCGGCGACCGCCCCTGCCGCGGTACCGCCGACCTCCTTCGGTCCAGTATTGGACGAGCATGCCGCAACGCTCAATCCGCCCAGCGCCAACGCAACAGAAACCGACGCCACACACTTGTTCGCTGGCATAATATCCCCTACGCGCGCCCGCAGGGCTTGGCGCCCCCGGCTCCCGGACCACCATCCACGACGGACGATTGGGGCGAAACTCTGTCCGCGCAGCATCCGCGCGTTTGTCATCAAGACATCATGACATTTATGTTTTGATGCATGCGCGCGACACTCACGCTCGACGACGATGTGGCTGTTCAGCTTGACCGCCTTCAGCGCGAGCGGGAACAGAGCCTCAAAGATATCGTCAACGACGCGCTCCGCCGCGGTCTGCGCGCGATGCAGATGCGACCGAAGACGCGCAAACATTTCGAACGAGGGGTTACGATATGGGCCCGCTTCTCGTGAACGTAGACAGTGCGGCTGCCGCAATTGCCCATCCGGACTAAAATAGTTGAATCCGCTGGCGCAGTAGTTCTCAACCCGCCGGCAGCGCCAGTTCGGCGCGCAGGCCCCCGATCGGCGCGGTGCCGAGCGTAAGCACGCCGCCATAGAGGCTGGCGAGCTCAACGACGATGGAGAGGCCGAGACCGGAGCCCGGCTTGCTCTCGTCAAGCCGTTGTCCGCGCAATGCGACCCGCTCGCGTTCGGCCGGCGACAGCCCGGGCCCGTCGTCGTCGACGATGATGCGCACACGCGACTTGGCGTCGTCGCTAGCGGGACGGTCGGCTACGACCTCGATCGCGACCCGCGACTGCGCCCATTTGCAAGCATTGTCGACCAGGTTGCCGATCATCTCCTCCAGGTCTTGCTGCTCGCCGCGAAAGCGCGCGTGTTCCGGAACGTCGACGGCGATGGCGATGTCCCGTTCCCGGTGGAGCTTCTCCATGGTGCGCGCTAGCGCGGTTACGACCGGAGGAACGTCGATGAGCGTGCCGACGACGCTGGAGCGCGCCGCAAGCCGCGCGCGTTCGAGCTGGCGCGCCACCTGATCGCGCATGATGTCGGCCTGTTGAAGAACCTTCTGCGCCAGCGGATCGCCCGGCCGTGCGCCAGCCTCGTTGACGAGAACAGACAAAGGCGTTTTCAGGGCGTGCGCGAGATTACCGACATGCGTACGCGCGCGCTCGACGATCTCGCGATTGGCCTCGATCAGGGCGTTGGTCTCGCGCGCGAGCGGAGCGATCTCGACGGGGAATTCGCCCTCCAGCCGCTCGGCGCGGCCGGACCGAATCGCCGCAAGGCTTTCGGAGATGCGCTTGAGCGGTGAAAGGCCGAAACGCACTTGCAACGCCGTGGTCAAGAGAAGCGCGACGGCGAGCGCGGCAAAGATCGCGCCGATGGTACGGTCGAAGCTCAGCATCTCGTCGTCGATTTCGGACGCGTCACCCGCCACCTGGATCAGATAACGGCCGTCGTCGCCGAGATCGATGTTGCGCTCGACGAGGCGAAGACGCACGTCCTCAGGACCCTGCGCGTAGCCCTTGCGGTACCCACCGGCGGCACTGGAGTCGGCAGTTGCGTCGGTCAGGCGCGGCAGATTCGAATCCCACAGCGAACGGGAGGAATGAACCTCCGGCTTCGGCGCATCGAGCCGCGCGACCTGCCAATACCAGCCCGACAACGGCAGCTCGAACAGCGGCTCGCCGATCGATTGCGGAATTTTGTCGGCGCCTTCCTCGGGCGAAGCCACGTCGGCTACCAGCGTGCGCAAGTAGACATCGAGCCGGTGGTCGAAGGCCCGTTCGACGGCGTGCCGATAAAGCGAAGACAAAGCCACGCCGGTGACCATGAGGATGAGCACGGTCAAGCCGGTCGCCCAGAGAAACAGGCGAAACGCGAGCGAGTTAGCGCGCATCGGGCGGGGTGAGCAGATAGCCGAGACCGCGCACGGTCTGGATCACATCGACTCCGAGCTTTTTCCGGATGCGTCCGACGAACACTTCGATGGTGTTTGAGTCGCGGTCGAAATCCTGGTCGTAGAGATGCTCGACCAGTTCCGTGCGCGAGACGACGCGCCCGGTATGGTGCATGAGATAGGAGAGAAGCCGGTATTCATGCGAAGTCAGCTTCACCGGATTGCCGTCAACGCTCACACGCCCGGTACGGGTGTCGAGGCGCACCGGCCCGCAGGTGAATTCGCTCTTGGCGTGGCCGGCGGAGCGGCGAAGAAGCGCCCGCACCCGTGCCAGCACTTCCTCGAGGTGAAACGGCTTGGCGACATAATCGTCGGCGCCAGCATCAAAGCCTTGCACCTTGTCGCTCCAGCGATCGCGCGCGGTGAGGATAAGCACCGGCATGGCGCGGCCGGCGCGCCGCCAGGATTCCAACACCGAAATGCCGTCCATTTTCGGCAAGCCGATATCGAGGATGACGGCGTCGTAGGGCTCGCTCTCGCCCAGATAGTGACCTTCTTCGCCATCGAACGCGCGGTCGACGACGTAGCCGGCGTCGGTCAGCGCGGTCGCAAGCTGCCGATTGAGATCGGGATCGTCCTCGACAACGAGAAGGCGCAAAAATTAGCTCCGCTCAACGCTCGCCGACCAGCGTGCCTTTGACCGCGTCGACGACGACGCGCGTCACTTTGCCATCGTGGCCAAGAACTGTCAGCACATAAGCGAAACCTTCGCCCCGGCGGCAAAGCCGCGCGCGCACCAAGGTCCCCGGCACGCGGCTGCGCACCGCATGCATGGCGACGGCGAGATGCAGTACGGTGCCGTTCTCGACCAGCGCACGGCGTTCTTTTTGATTGAGACAGGCCCGGGCGGCAGGGTCGGCGCCGCCGTGGCCCGGGCGAACTGTTTCCTGCGCGCGCGCCGGCGCAAGCGCAACGGCCAGCGCTAACAAGGCGACAGCGATCGCTCGTTCGGCGGTACCCATGCGGCCTTCTTAGGCGTTGGCCAGTGAACAAGACCTGAACGGCCGATCGGAAGCAAGCTAGCACCTTGCCGCGGAATTCAGGACAATTCGCGCGAACCAAACGGAAAAGGTACAGATGCGCGTTTCGGCTTCCGCCCCTTTGTTGTGCGCACTCGCCGCGCTTTCGGCGGCGCCCGCTCCGGCTATGGTCGGCGGCGCGCCGCCGGCCCCGGCGCTGGCGCGGACCGTGGGGATGCTCGTCGGCTCGCACGACACGGCCTGCACCGCCACGGTGATCGCACGCGACCTGTTGCTCACCGTGGCGCATTGCGTGCTGCCGGGCGCAGGCTACAAGCTTGTCGACGCGCAATCCGGTCAAACCCCGGAACTGAGGGCTGCCGCAACCATCGCCCGCCACCCGCAATTCGAGCTTAAGCGACTTTTCCGCCATCTCGCCAACGCCGACGTGGCGCTTATAAAACTCGCCGCACCGCTTTCGGCACGATTCGCGCCGGCGCCCCTCGGCGGCGAAGCGGAGCCGGTCGCCGCCGGCGATGCCTTTATGATCGCCGGTTATGGCGTGGGTGTTCGCGGCGACGCCGCGAGCGGCGGCGTGTTGCGCGCGGCTAAACTCGTCGCCGCAGTCGACGGCGATGCGCAAATCCTCCTGTTCGATCCGCGCACGAAAGGCCAAAGCACCGGGCTCGGCGCCTGTACCAGCAATTCCGGCGCGCCGGTCTTTCGCGATCGCGGCGGCCTAAACGTACTCGTCGGCATCGTGAGCTGGTCGACCGGTGCCCACATGGGCCCAGGCTGCGGCGGCCTGACCGGCGCCACTGCGCTGGCGCCCTATCGCAAGTGGATCGTCGAAACGGCGCAGACGCTTGGCTCGCCGCTCACGCCGTAGTCGCCTATTCCGCTGCAAGATCGGTAAGCCGAACTGGCCCGTGCAGAGGCCGCTCCTCGACAGCCAGAACACAAGCAAGCGCGATGGCGAGGAAGACCGCGGCAGCGATGAACACGAGACGAAACGCCGGGGCGAAGTCGGGGTGCCCCACTGCGAGCTTCTCCAATGTCACGACGCCGGCATGATCGCCGGCGTTACCAAGGACGATGGCCCCGAACGTGGCGACGATGATCGCCCCGCCGAGCAAGCGGAAGAAATTCAGGGCGCCGGTCGCGGTGCCGAGCTGATGCAGCTTCACGGCATTCTGCATGACGATAGTGCTGGCCGGATACATCGGTCCTATCGCGATGCCGAGGACTCCGAGCAGCAACGTGAACGCGCCGAGCGACAGCCCCGCCGGAAACACGGCGAGGAAGGCGAGCGTCGCGATGGCGACGATGAGCCCGACGATTGGCACGCGCATGTAGTGTGTCAGGCGTACGATCAGCCGCCCGGTCAACAGCGAGCCGAGCGTGGCGCCGGCCATGAATGCGATCAAGGCAAGCCCAGACACGCTCGCCGACGCCCCCAGCACCATTTGGCAATAGAGCGGGGTGAAAATGGTCACGCCGATGATGGTCCCGATAGAAAAAAACGCCGCGCAGGTGATCGCGCTCGTCACCTTGCAGCGCAGGATGGCTAGCGGAATGAACGGCTCGCGCGCGGTGAGAAGCCTCGCCGCAAACAACATCCACAGCGCCGCGGAGCCGACGATGAGGACGATGATCTGCCAGGAGATCCAGCGGTAATGCGCGCCGCCCCAATCGAGCGCCAACAGCAACGCGACCGAGGCGGCGACCATGAGCGTTACGCCGGGAATATCGAGCGTGTGCGGGCGGTCGTGGCGAGGCAGACGGCGCAGCGCACGCGCGGTCATCACCAGCGCGATGGCGCCCAGCGGCAGATTGATCCAGAAAATGAATGACCAGTGCAGATGATCGGTGAGCAAGCCGCCGAGCACCGGACCAAGAATGCTGGCGCTCATGAATACCACCGACGTGTAGCTCTGCGCCATGGGGCGCTCGCGCGGCGAAAGCAGGTCGGCGATGATGGTCTGCGCGATCGGGATAAGCCCGCCGCCGCCGATCCCTTGCAGGGTGCGGCCGATGACCAGGACCCAGATCGTGGGCGCCAGCGCGCACGCGAGCGAGCCGGCGATGAAAATCCCAATCGACAGCAGCATGATGGTGCGGCGGCCGTGGATGTCGGTGAGCTTGCCGAAAAACGGCGTCGCCGCCGTCGCGGCGATGAGGTAAGCGGTCACCACCCAGGAAAGATCGTCGAGGTCCCCAAGGCTTTTGCCGATCGCCGGCAACGCGGGCGCGACGATGGTCTGCTCGAGCGCCGAAAGGAACATCGCCAGCATGATGCCGGCGATGATCGTACGAATGGCGGCATGGTCGAGCGGCGGCAAGACAAGCGCCGCGGATTCGACGGATCGAGACAGGGCGGCCTTCTCGGCGGATAAGCGCGCGGATTCCTCGCCCAAGAGGTCCGGAGCGATGCTGTGAGCGTCGTCAGGGCTGATTTCGCGAGGCATGTTTCCCGTCATGTCGCGCGTTCTGGCGAGTGCAATCTCTGGTCAGCGCCGCAAAAGTTAGAATCGCCGCTCACCTCCCAGGATCACTTGGCTTGCGCGACGGCTCAATGCAACCGCCGCATCCGCAAAGCAGGCCTGCCTTTTCAGGGATGATTGCCGAGTGTTTCAGGGTGGTTAGGTGGCGAAGCTTGGGTTCCATGACACCGACGTTTAAGTATGGCGATCAAAGCCATCAAACGCTGCAACCGATCATGTTGCAGTGCATTAGTGCATCGAATCGGTCTCCACATCCCAACGAATTGGTACCCGACGAGCCACGAGCTAACAGCGGTGGCGAGTGCCGCAGGAGAAGTGCCGAGAGGCGTTGGCGCGCCGATCGCAAGTCGCGCTGCGGCGCTTCGCAAGCACGGCGGTCGCCTCTCTAACGTTGCCGCCTTGCCCCTTTCGGCAGCTTCAGCGGCCAGTTGACGATGTGGCCTTCGAGGTCTTCGTCGGGAACATCCTTCTCGCTCTGCAGCGCATGCGAGCGCACCGAGACGCCGGCCGTATGCACGGTCGCCGGATCGCCGGAGACGAGCGGATGCCACCAATAGAGATCCTTGCCTTCGGCGAGCAGCACATAGGCGCAGGAAGGCGGCAGCCAGGTGATGGTTTTCAGGCTCTCCGGCGTGAGTCGCACGCAGTCGTCCACCTGCTCCAGCCAATTCTCGTAGTCGCGGCAGCGGCAGGTTTTGCCGTCCAGCAGCCTGCAGCCAACGTCGGTGTAGAAGGTCCGGTCGGTCCCCTCCTCTTCGAGCTTGTTCAGGCAACAACGGCCGCACCCGTCGCAGAGGCTCTCCCATTCCGAATCCGTCATTTTTTCCAATGATTTGCGTCGCCAGAACGGAATTTCTTCAGGGCCTTGATCGCTCGACATCTGCTCTCCCGGCCGGCGTCTGTGCGCGCGACGGTTCGCCGCAAAGCCTCTTACGCCCAATTTGCCCCCAAATTCCATTCACACTGTCATAGACGCGTCATTGGCTGCCGCCTCCGGCTCGGCTAAATCTCATGGCTTGAAAGCGACAACGACGGGCCCGAACCCGTTCCGGGAGTTCTTAGCGCGTGACCGACATGTTTCCCGATCGGGGCAGCGACTGGCGGCTCAAGCTCAAGCGGCTGCTGCTCGATATCGATGCGCGCATCGATTTCGCCGTCTTCCAGAGCGGCAAATGGGCGCGCGAGCTGTACGAGCGGTTCACCGCCATCATGGACCGTTTCCACGTCGCTGGTTGGCGGCGCTGGCTCATTGTCGAGCCGTTGTCGGAAGCCGCGACGCTCGGCACCGGCGGCATCCTGCTCATGCTGGCGCTCGCCATCCCTGCGTTCCGCGAAACATCGGATGAGGACTGGCTGAAGAAATCCGAACTGGCCGTCACCTTCCTTGATCGCTATGGCAACGAAATCGGCAATCGCGGCATCAAGCACAACAATTCGGTGGCGCTGGAGGACATGCCTGATCATCTCATCAAGGCGACGCTGGCAACCGAGGACCGGCGCTTCTATGAGCATTTCGGCATCGACTTCTACGGCACGTTTCGCGCGCTGCTGAGCAACGCCAGGGCCGGCGGCGTGGTGCAAGGCGGCTCCACCATCACGCAGCAGCTCGCCAAGAATCTGTTCCTCTCGAACGAGCGCACCATCGAGCGCAAGATCAACGAGGCGTTCCTCGCGCTGTGGCTGGAAACGCGATTGTCGAAGAACGAGATCCTGAAACTTTATCTCGACCGCGCCTATCTCGGCGGCGGCACCTTCGGCGTCAACGGCGCGGCGCAATATTATTTCGGCAAATCGGTGCGCGACGTGACTTTGCCGGAAGCGGCGATGCTCGCCGGCCTGTTCAAGGCGCCGAGCAAGTTCTCGCCGCTCGTTAACCTGCCGGCCGCGCGCGCCCGTGCCAATGTCGTGCTCGACAATCTGGTTGAGGCCGGATTCATGACCGAGGGCCAAGTCTACGGCGCTCGGCGCAATCCAGCGACGCCGATCGACCGCAAGCAGGAAGACTCGCCGAATTATTATCTCGATTGGGCGTTCGACGAGATGCGCAAGCTCGTCGACACCTTCCCGAAATCGGTGAACGAGAGCTTTTTCGTCGTACGCACGGCACTCGATCCCAATTTGCAACGCGATGCCGAGCGTGAGGTCGAAGCGGCCCTGCGCCAATACGGCCACGACTATGGCGCAAGCCAGTCGGCGGCCGTCATCGCCGATCTCGACGGCGCGGTACGGGCGATGGTCGGCGGCCGCGATTATGGGGCGAGCCAATTCAACCGCGCGGTCGACGCGCTGCGCCAGCCCGGCTCCTCGTTCAAACCCTATGTCTACGCCACCGCATTGGCGAACGGCTTCACTCCGAACTCGATCGTCGTCGATTCTCCGGTGTGCATCGGCAATTGGTGCCCGCACAATTATTCCGGCGGCTATTCGGGCTCCATCACGTTGACGCAGGCGATCACCAATTCGATCAACGTCATTCCGGTGAAGCTCTCGATCGCGCTGGGCGACGGCAATCCAAAACTCGGCCGCGCCAAGATCATTCAGACCGCGCGCAATTTCGGCATTTGGACGCCGCTCCCCGATACGCCCTCGCTGCCGATCGGTGCCGACGAGGTCAATGTGCTCGAACACGCCGTCGCCTACGCGACCTTTCCGAACCTCGGCAAAACGGTCGCCCCGCATGCCGCACTGGAAGTGCGCACCGGCACCGGCGAAACGGTGTGGCGCTTCGACCGCGACGGCAAGCGGCCGGAGCAGGTGATCTCACCGCAGGTGGCGCTGGAAATGATCGGCATGATGAACTCGGTAGTCCAAAACGGCACCGGCCGGCGGGCCCAACTCGACGGCATCCAGGTTTCCGGCAAGACCGGCACAACCAACGGCTACCGCGACGCGTGGTTCGTCGGCTACACGGGAAATTTCTGCGGCGCAGTGTGGATGGGCAACGATGATTATACGCCAACCAAGCGCATGACCGGCGGCACGATCCCGGCCCTCATCTGGCACAACATCATGGCCTATGCGCACCAAGGCATCGAATTGCGGCCGCTGCCCGGCCTGCCGCCGCCGCAGCATGCGCCGACGGTGGCCGACGCGACGCTTCAGGGCGCGCCGGCGCCGCAGCAAATCCTGCTTACCCGCAAGGGAACCGAGGCACTGGTCCATGTCGAGCATCTGCTGGACGACGCGAGCCGCGCGCTTCCGGCGCAGCGAGCCCCCGCCGGAACGCCTGGCGCGCTCGGCGGCGTCGAGCGCCGTGGCAACACGTTGACGGCGGCGAGCGAACAGCAATCCGCCGGTGCTTCCCGCGGCGATTGAACGCCGCCCTCACGAGATCACTAATATTCGATCGGGTTGAACGTGCGCCTGTTCTTCGGTTCCTGCTTCACTTTGATACTCGCGGCGGCTCTCGGGCTGGGCGCGACTTGGCTGACGCTGACGCGCGGCGTCGCTTTCGGCGCGATGAACATCGGCGCCTGGACTGCATGGCCGAAGAGCGGCTCGGTCGACATCGATCCCTATGCCCGCGCCACCATTGCCCGCAGCGGCGAGCTGCCGATCGGCACCGGCGACGGCGTCGCCTTTTACGCCCGCACCGACGATGCGGGAAACCCGCTCGACGGCCGCTGCACTTTCGTGATCAACGGAATGACGCCTGCGGCGCGCTACTGGACGGTGACGCTTTATGACGCGCAGGGCCGGCTGGTCGCCAACACGATCGACCGCCACGGCTTCACCAGCGCGGAGATCGTGCGCGAGGCCAGCGGCGGCTTCGCCATCAATGTTGGGCCGCGCGCGCGCCCGGGAAATTGGCTGCCGAGCGGAGGCATCGAACAATTCGTCCTGGTGTGGCGCCTTTACGACACGCCGATCGGCGTCGCCTCGCTCACCACGAAAGAAGGGCCGATGCCGGCGGTCGTGCGTAAGGGTTGCTCATGATCCGCTTGCCGCTATGGATTCTCGCAGCGCTGCTGCTTGGCGGCATCGTGCATCTATCGACGGTGCTGGCGATGCCGCAGGCGGCGACGCAAGATGCCTATTCGCGACTCTCGCAGCTCACGCCCGTGAACGCCGTGGTGCCGCTGGCGGCGCCGTCCGCTCGGGACGCGACCATGCCGTTCATGGATCCGGCCTTCGCAGTGGCGGTGTGCCGGTACGATCTTGCCACCGGCGCGCTCAAACTCAGCGCGCCGCTGAGCCAGGCCTACACATCGGTCACGTTCTACACGCGCAACAGCGTCGCTTATTACGCGATCAACGACCGTGCAGCCGGCCGGCGCGCGATCGAGCTCGACCTCATGACGGCCGAGCAGCATGCGCAAGTGCCCGAGGAAGAGGACGTCACCGCCGCCGACCGGCTGATCATCGAGTCGCCGACAAGGCGTGGGCTGATCGTGCTGCGCGCGCTGGCGCCCGAGCCGAGCCTCATGGCCATGGCGCGGCGCGCGCTCGCGGGCGCACAGTGCCGTATCGAGCCCGTGCCCACGCAGTAGTTTCTTTGATCATTACTTGATGATCGGAGCCGGTTGCGCGACAACGTCGAGCGGCAATGCTGCAAACTGCGGCGCTTGGACCAACTGGTTGGCTGCGATCTGCTGCCGCAACAGGCTGAGCGCGATGTCGGCTTGAACCGCAAGGTTTTCCGGCTCGGCGACCACCAGATGGTCGAGTGCAAAGCGATAGCCGGCGCAACGCTGCGCCAGAGAACTTTGCACCCAAGCGATCGTAAATGTATTCTCGCCGATGCGCGCCAGCGCGTTGAACCGATCCGGCGGAGAAATATCGGGTAGGAGGTCCATGGTCGTCTGCCGCTTCCGGTCGAGCTCGACGACCCGGTGCGCCATATCGAAGAACGGACCGATGCGCACCACGTCATTGCGGATATCGTCGATCAACTGATTGTAGCGGCCCGCCGTCGAGCGATAGTTGGCGGCCAGGAGATGACGGTAATAGGCGGTGGGATCGACGACCCACAATGCGCGCTGGAATTCGCGCTTCTGGCCGTATTCATACAGCACGGCGTCCCAACGAATGCGGTCGTAGGGCTGCTCGATCAGCGGAAACGCAAGGTCGCGCAGGGTGCGCTCGTCCTCGGTAAGGTTGTCGAGCGATATCGGCGCGCCGGCGCGCGCTGCGGCCTCCTGGCCAACCCAGGCGTGGATGTTGTCGGCGACGACAGGCTGCTGCAGTCGGCCGAAATCGCCGATGCTGGAGCAGCCGGGAAGCGCCAGCGAAACTAGGATGGCCAGAGGTAGCTTAGCGTCCCGAAGGCGACCGGCTCGCGGCGACATCGATGCACGTCCGCTCAGCGGCGTCTCATGCGTCGGCGACCGCCATTCTCCGCCGGAGGAGGAGTGTGAGGTTCGGCACCCTCCGCGCGGAGCTTGTCATGCCGTTCGATGCGGACGACGGGGAGGATGATGACGGTTGCGGACTCTTCCGCCGCGTCCAAGCGGCCGAAGCGCACGATGCGCCCCTCGTCTGGGAATTTGACAATGGTGCCCATATTGGCGGCCCAGCCGTTGTCCGCACCCTGCTCGGTTGCGGACCCCCTGCCCCGCTGCACGCGCATCGGGTCTGCCAAGTAAGCCGCATGCAGGGTTAACGCTCCGCTAACGGCGGTGCCTTAAGCTCACGGCAATCCACTTGGGGCGATCCACTTTTCGGTGCTTGGCGCGGTCGATTTGGGCCGGGTGCGCTGTTGTGATCGAGTCACGGGCAATGGAACATCAGAACTTCTTCGGCCTCGATGGTCTCGCCGATCTTGGCGCGCGCAGCGGGATCGATATGCGTCCAACCTTGCTGCGAGTCCTCACCGACCTCTACGTGCACCGGCTCAGCCATACGCCCGATGAGGAGCGCCATTACACCGAGTTGGCGCTGCGGCTGCTGGAAGCCGTTGACGTATCCACGCGTGTTGCCGTGGCGAAGCGGTTTGCGCGATATCTCTCACCGCCGCTGCGGGTCCTGCAGTGGCTGGCCCGCGACTTGCCGGATGTCGCCGCCGAGCTGCGCGCGCATGCCCTGCTGCAGCCGGCGGCCGGTGCTGTTAGGGCAGAGCCGATTCCCGCCGCGAAGCCCAGCGCTAAAGAGCCCGTGCCGGTTGAGGCGGAACAGCGCCCCGAACTATTTCGCGCGATCGACGTCGCCACCGCTATCGAACTCAACGAGCGCTTCTTTGCGGCGAATGCGGACGAACGGCGGCTCATTTTGCTCAACCTCCACGTTGTCGCTCCCATTCCTACCGGACGCATTCGCGTTTCGCGCGATCCGTCGATCCGTCAGCAACTCGAAGCTGCCGCGCTCACCGGCAAGCGCGAGGATTTCGCGCATCACCTCGCACGCGCCTTTGAGATTACACGGGAGCAGGCAAGGCGCATCGCGCGCGACGAACTGGGCGAGCCGGTCGTGGCGGCGGGAAAAGCACTCGGCATGCCGCGCGACGCGCTGTATCGCATCCTTATGTTCGTCAATCCCGCAGTCGGTCACTCTGTTGCGCGCGTCCATGCGCTCGCCGCGCTCTATGATGAAATGCCGGCGCCGGCTGCGGAAGGCATGATCGCGATCTGGCAGGCTCTGCAACGGTATGAGCGTGTACGCGCCAAACATCGGCCGCTTGCGTGGAACGACGACCCGCACTGGCGCGCGCGGCTCGGCACGGCGGTACAACGAAACCCCGCCGCCTCGCGAACAGGCGAGCGTCGAAACGCTTCCTGAACATCAGCTTAGCCGGCAACGACATCGAGAAAATTGCGTCCGGCGCGATCCTCGACCTCGACGATCCAGACGTCGGGATCGAATTTCAACTGCCGCGTAAGATAGGCCTCGACATCCGCGTCCGGCGCCGACTGGGTGGCGAGGCACGGCGTGAAAGCACGCGCCGCCCCTTGCACGGCATCGAATGCGCTTTGCGGCGCCGGGCCGAACAAATCCGAGGTGCCGTCGAGCCTGCTGACGCGAACGAAGACGGCTCCTGCTTCCTCCGCGCCGCGCCGCCGCACGACGCCGAATATGCCTTCGACGTTACAGCGCCGCAGATAAGCGGCAACCCAAAGTGCGGTTTTAAGACGCATCGTACGGCTCGGCAGGTGGCTAAGCCGAGATATGACTCGGTCCGGCGCTAGCCGCAAACAAGGGCTTTCGATTCGCGCATGATCTTGCCCGAAAACCGGAGTCCGCTTTTCGGGATCATACTCTATTCGATCGGATGCCCGGTCATGGCGGCAAGTTCGCTCAGGAGGCGATCGGAGAGGCGTCCGGTCACCGGCAGTTTGTGCTCACTCTCGAACTTCTCGATCGCCGCGCTGGTCGGATTATCGAGAGTGCCGGTCGGTCTGAGTTGGCCATAGCCAAAGTCGGAGAGAACGCGTTGCAGCGCCAGCACGCGCGATGAGGAGCCAACGGACGATCCGATGAGATCGGCGATCGGATCATTGCGACGCGTGGAAGCGGTTTGTAGCATCCGCGAGCCGACCGTCGCACGCGCGGGCAGCGTTTCCGGAGGTTTAGGCGTGGTAATGAGCGAAACGTTGGGACGACTTTCGGCCGGATGCGGCAGCGACGTTGGATTGGCGAAGAATGGCGCCGGATGCGGACCGGATTGCAGGAAGACCGCATTGAGGATGATGATGACGCTCGCGGCACTTGCGGCGAAGATCGCCATCGAATCGACCGGTCGATGCGCGGCCTTCGCCCATAGCCGCAGCCCGATCGCTGCGACAGCGCCCGCCGCGCCGGCCGCGCCGGCTCCGCGCATGGCGGCGCGGCGACTGTTGTTGCGGCGTTCACGCACTTTTTTTCACCCGAATGTCGATTGCAGATCCGGCGTCCTCTCGCACCGTTACGGGGCTCGTTTGCCGATTGCCCGCAATGTTCGGCAAGTGCGCCGGCAAATAGCTTGTCACACCAGCCGGAGCCTGGACGGATCGCTCTCTTGGCGCCGGGGCTCGCTCACAATCGAGCGGCAGGCTTACACTGACGCGCGTGCCCTCCCCCACCCGGCTGCGGATGCTGATCTCGCCGCCATGGAGCCGCACCAGGCCCTTGACGATTGACAATCCGAGACCGGTGCCGCCGTGGCGGCGGTCGTAAGAAGCGCGTGCCTGGAAATACGGCTCGCCGACGCGGGCTAAATCTTCGTCGCTGATGCCGACGCCGTTGTCCTCGACCACGAAGGTGATGCTTCCAGCTTCGGCGCGAGCGCCGAGGACGACTTTGCCGCCGCGATCTGAGAAGCGGATTGCGTTCGAAAGGAGGTTCAACAGGATCTGGCTGAGCGCGCGTTTATCGGCGATGATCTCCGGGAGCTCGCCGATCGGCATTCTTTCGAGAACAACACCCGCCTGGTTTGCCCGCAACGCCAAAAGATCGCAGCAGCCAGTGATGACTTGCGCAGCCGCAAAAGGCTCCGGCGTGATCTCGAAATTGCCAGTCTCGATTTTCGACATGTCGAGAATGCCATTGATGACGGCGAGCAGGTGATGCCCGGAATCGTTGATGAGCCCGGCATATTCGTTGCGGCGTGGCACGTCGAGCATTAGCACCGACTCTTTCTTCAACATGTCCGAGAAGCCGATGATGGCGTTCAGCGGCGTGCGCAATTCGTGGCTCATGGTAGCGAGGAAACGACTCTTGGCGGCGTTGGCTCGTTCGGCCTCCAGGCGCGCGTCCTCGAGCGCCTGCTCCTGGTGCTTGCGTTCCGTCACATCGCGAAGCACGGCGACGACCTCGCGGCGTTCGCAGCCGCCGGCCTCGACCGTTGCCTGTTCGAGCGGCCGGCAGCGCATCTCGATCCAAACGAATTGTCCCGCGTAGCGGCCGTTGGCATCGGAACCCTCGCGCCGCACGCGGAACTCGACGGAGCGGCTCTCTCCTATCGCAGCCGTATCGCCCAATGCGCTCAGATAAGCGGGTCGGTCGGCGACGTGGACGCGGCCGAACAAGCCTTGGCCGCGCAAGTCCGCGATTCCGCAGCCGAACAACGACTGGGCGGCGGGAGACACAAACAGCACCGCGCCGTCGCGGCCGTGACGTATGATCACGTCGGTCATGTTGCGCGCCAAGAGCCGGTAGCGATCTTCCTCGGCGTATAGCAGCCAGAAACTTGTGCGCGTAAGCACTTCCGCCTCGAATGCGAGCCCCGCCGCATACAGGGCAGCCGACACAATGCCGAGCGTTACGAGCGTTGCATGTCCGGTCGGGTCCGGAGCCGGCAGCAGGCCGAATTCGCTGACCAGCATCAAAAGACCGGCCGCGGTCAACGCGAGGGTCGAAGCGACGGCGACGACGCGTCGGGATGCCGAGAGCGCCGCCTCGAGCGGGACGACCACGAGCCAGATCGCAGCGAAAGAGGCGATGCCGCCCGTCGTTGCGGCCACCGCCGTCACCAATCCGGTCAGCGCCAGCGATGACAACACATGGGCGCTCTCGTAGCGTCCGGTGCGCGAGAGAAAGCAAGCGGTGAGAATCGGGACGACGAGCCAGGCTAATACCAACAGCTCAATTGCGCTCGGCGCGCCGCGTGCGATCAGATAAGCCGGGAATGATGCCAAGGCGACGATGCTGCCAAGCAGTCGCGGGGCAATGAAAGCCCGATGCCGCGCCGCAGTCAAGGCATCCTGCTGCGCCGACGGGTGCACCAGCGTCTCAATATAATCTCGTACTGGCGCGAAGAGGCCCACGATCCCGAACGCACGCCCGGCTTTGCAGACGCGCTCCCCTTTTTTCTGTCGCGAGATCGTGTCAGACGCCGCTTAAGCGAACGCTAAGGCGCCAGCCGCGCACCGCGCCGGAACGTTGCGGACACGCGTTGCGCGGGTGCACAAATACGGGATTTCCCCATCATGGTGAACGGCCCGTTGCCGCGGATCGAGATCGCGCCGGCGGCGCATGCGGCACGGCCAATAGCGGATTGCAGCGAAACCATTTCATTCCCGGCGGGAATCTCGCGAAACGTGCCTGAGGCGCGTTCGTTCAAATTTTAGGTAAATTATATTTTTTCAAATTGCGCGAAAATTTGCGGCGTATTCTGCTCGATTATGAGGAAAAACGTTCCTGCACCGCCAACGCGGCTTTCAAGGGTACCTGCTAGGTTCAGCCTACATGCGGCAATACCGGCCGCCGGGGATGCGGGTTCCATGTTCTTTCTGTTGCGAATGGCGTTCTGGCTCGGGCTCGTGCTGATCCTGCTGCCCATCGGCTCCGCACAGCGCAGCCAGCCGGGCAACGAGGTCAGCGCTTCCGAGGCCATCTCCGCAGCCTCCGCCACCGTCGGAGATTTGCGCGGTTTCTGTGAGCGGCAGCCCGACGCCTGCACGGTCGGTTCGCAGGTAGCAACGGCAATCGGCTATCGGGCGCAAGCCGGCGCAAAGATGCTTTACGATGTGTTGAGCGAAGCGATGGCGCCGCGCGAGACAGGGTCGCTGCCGAGCGGCAGCTCCCGCCAGCCCAACGGCGCCAAAGCGGCGCTGCAGAAATCTGCCGCGGAGCACAGCTCGCAGAGCACGTTGACTCCTGCCGATCTGGCGCCCGCCTGGCGCGGACCGCCGCCGCGCGCCAAGCCCTCCGCATAATCCGGCCTTCCGCAGCGGCGCGGCGAGAACATCGACCTCGCCGCCTCGGCGCTCTATATAAGGGGCGACGAGGGACCCTGACGCGATGCCCGACATCGAAGAAATCATCGACAATATCTCGATCCTCGACGATTGGGGCGATCGCTATCGTTATCTGATCGAGCTGGGACGCGAATTGGCGCCGCTTGCGGACGCGGCGCACAGCGACGCCAACAAGGTGCTGGGATGCGCGAGCCAGGTCTGGCTTGATACCAGCGTGCGGCCGAATGGCGCGGCCGGACCGGTGCTCACCTTCGCGGGCGACAGCGATGCGCACATCGTGCGCGGACTGATCGCAGTCCTGTTCGCGATGTTTTCCGGTCGGCACGCCAAGGACATTCTTGCGATCGATGCGCTGACGCTGTTCGGACAAATGGGCCTGCGCGAGCATTTGACGCCGCAGCGCTCGAACGGGTTCCGCTCGATGGTGGAACGCATCCGTTCGGACGCGCGCGCGGCGCTGGCCGCAGCCACGGTTTGACCGCCGCATGACCGACATGTGACGACGCGCCGCTCAACAAGCCGCCGGCAATTGGGCAATCTGGTCACCCGCGCGATCATGTTATAAGTCTGCCGCGGGGCCGCTTTGCCGGTTCGGGAAGGTCAAACGATGGCCGTCAGCGGTGTCGGGGCAGGCAGCACATTCAGTCATCAAAAGTTCCGCTCGGCGCTGACGGACGCATTTGCCGGGACGATCTGCAGCATCCTGTCGATCGCATATTGCCTGTCCTATGCTGCGCTGATTTTCACCGGCCCGCTCGAGCACGAGCTCTCCTACGGCGTCGCGGTGACATTTCTTTCGGCCGCTATCGGCGGATCGATCGTGGCGCTGCGCAGCTCGCTGCCTTTCGCGATCGCCGGACCGGACAGTTCAGTATCCGTCGTCATGGCCGCCATGGTGGCAACCCTCGTGCAACGTCTCGCCAGCCATGGCAGCACCGAGCTTCTGTTGCCGACCCTTGTAGCTATGTCATTGACGACGGCGCTCACGGGACTGCTGCTTTGCATCCTCGGCGTCACCCATGCCGGACGGGCTATTCGTTTCGTGCCTTTTCCGGTGATCGGGGGCTTTCTCGGCGCCACGGGCTGGCTAATGATCATGGGCGCAATGCAGGTCGTTACCGACCAGCGGCCGGTGCTTGCCAATCTCGACGCTTTCATCAACGGCTCGATCGCCGCCAAGCTCGCGGCCGGAGCAATCGTGGCCGTGGCACTGCATCTGGCGCTGCGACGCTCCAAAAGCCCATTCATTCTGCCCGCCGTTCTGTGCGCGGCGTTCGCCGCGACGTATCTCATTTTGTTATCGACCGGTTCTTCGGTCGTCGAGGCGCAGATCCAGGGCTGGATGTTCCGGCCGCAACCCGTGGCCGGACTTATCTCGCCGTGGCAGCCAGCCGCACTTCGCAGCTTTTCCTGGACGGCCCTTCCCCCGCTCGCCGGCGATTTGCTTGCCGTCATGTTCGTCACCGTCATCAACTTGTTGCTTAATACGACGGGCATCGAAATCGCGACGCGCACCGAGGCCAACATCGACCGCGATCTCAACGTACTCGGGGTCGCCAACATCGCGACCGCTGCCTTGGGCGGTTATGTGAGCTGCACCTCGCTCAGCCGTTCCATTCTCGTCAACACGGCCGGAGCAACCGGCCGAATATCCGGACTGACGGTTGCAGCGATCTCAGCCGCGTTTCTCGTTGCCGATCCGTCATTCCTCGGCTACGTGCCGAAATTCGTACTTGCCGGCTTGTTGTTCTTTCTTGGCGCCGGCCTGGTCTATCAATGGATCATTCAATCATCGCGGCAACTGCTACGCATCGAGTACTTGTCGCTCATCGCAATTGCGCTCCTCATCATCAACTGGGGCTTTATCGCCGGCGTGCTGACCGGCATAGTGATTGGATGTGCCACCTTTGCGCTCAGCGTCAGTCGCGTGAATGCGATCAAATTCAGTTTCGACGGTTCGGAGTATCGCTCTTCGCTC
Organism: uncultured Alphaproteobacteria bacterium; assembly: GCA_963733575.1. Lineage (GTDB taxonomy): Bacteria > Pseudomonadota > Alphaproteobacteria > Rhizobiales > Xanthobacteraceae > BOG-931. The sequence goes on from CAVTDJ010000002.1 coordinate 1,480,540, forward strand.
GATCGCGGATCGCACGAGCAGTCTCTTCTGGCCGCTCACGGCCGGGAGATTCAGGGTATGGCGTTGCAGAGCTATTTGTTCTTCGGCTCGGCCAATCGGCTTTACCAGCACGTCAAGGCGCTGCTCGCGCGGGAACGTGAATGTCGCTTTCTGATTTTCGATTTTCATCGCGTGACCGGCATCGACTCGTCGGCGACGCAGAGCTTTGCGCAAATCGAGCAGGCCACAAACGAAACCGGGGCCCGAATTGTTCTCGTCAATCTCACGCCGGAATTGGAACGGGCGTTTCGCAACGCCAAATTCATTTCGGATGACGTCATCGTTGCGTCCGATCTCGACCGGGCGCTGGAGTCCTGCGAGCAGGCGATCATTGAGGCCCACCGAGCCGAAGTCGCCGATTCCCGTTCATTGCGCGCCTGGTTGTCCGAAGCTCTCGGCGACCCGCAGCTCGCCGATTGCTTGGCCGAATATTGCCGACGGCTCGAAGTTCAGACCGGTGACGTCATCGCCAGGCAAGGCGAACAGGCGGCGTCGATGCATTTCATCCTCGAGGGCCGTGTCGGTATCATCGTCGATCTGCCTGGAAATCGCACCGCGCGCGTGCGCAGCCTCGGCCGCCATACGACGGTCGGTGAAATGGGCCTGATAAGCAGCAGCCCCCGCAGTGCGACGATCCAAGCCGAAGCCCCGAGCGTCCTCTATGAGCTCGATGCGGATGCCTTCGAACGCATCAAGCGCGAGCAGCCGGCCCTGAGCCAGGCTCTTCTTGCCTACGTCGTCAGAGTGATGACGGAACGGCTCAGCTTCGCCAACCGGTTGATCGGAGTCTTGCAGCGTTGAGCGGTAGAGCGATCATCAGCCGCGTTCCCTGCGGCGGCGGCGCTGCTGCCCGAGTCCCATCTGTTTGGCGAGCTGAGATCGAGCTGCCGCGTAGTTCGGCGCCACCATGGGATAGTCGGGCGGCAAACTCCACTTCGCACGATATTGGTCGGGCGTCATATCGTACTGGGTGCGCAGGTGCCGCTTCAAAGACTTGAACTTCTTGCCGTCTTCCAAGCAAACCAGATATTCGGCGGTGATGGAGCGCTTGATCGGAACGGCGGGTTTGAGCGGCTCTATCGGCGCGGCAACCTGGCCGTTCGTGACTCGCATTAGCGCCGAATACACTTGACTGATTAGGCTCGGTATTTCGGCACTGGAAACGGTATTGTTGCTCACATAAGAGGAGACGATATTCGCGGTCAGCTGGATGTAACTGCTTTCGCCCGAATTCTCAGCCATGTTAGGCCTAATGTCTCAAGAGTAACCGCGCCCCCGCGCCGGATACACTACCGCGGTACGCGCGCGACCGCGGCTACCTGCGAACATTTCTAAGATAGAGGAGTCAGCCCAGGAATTAAAGCAATAAATAGCGATCGGGCATGAATACCAAAAGAAATATCACACCTGTATACAGAAGTTCTTGGCGCCTAAGCTTCGCAAGCTAAAGGAATGAAGGTGCGGGCACGAAAAATAAGCAGAAGGGATAAGGGCCAAAGAAAGGGTCATCGAAGCGTTTGCTGTCCGAACACGCCGCAGCTTTTAAGCAGTGCCCTCAATGTGATTGCGCAGCGCAGTAATCGAGCCGAACCGCAAGGTGCCCTGCGGGAGCTTCGCCTCGATCGACCCGTCGGAATACAGCGTATAGGCCATTCCTTCGACTACGCCGGACTTGAGGACGGAGACCGGGACGGCGGCGGCAGCGTCGCCAGCCGCAGGGCCGGGAGTCGTTGCCGCTTCATCAACGGGTGCTGGCACGATGACGGGCGGCGGCACTGCTGCGCCAACTTGGGCCGGCGCGGTTTGGCCGTCCCGTCGCGGTGTGACGGGCCATAGCGCATTGAACACCGAACCTTTAGCCCTGGCGGGCGAGGCCGCCGGGCGGGGCTTGGCGTCGAGCCGTGGCACCACGCGACCCGGCGCGGCGGCGCCGTTCGTAGCGCGAACGATAGTCACGGCGGCCTTCATCTCGGCCACCTCCTGGGCAACCTGCACAGGCGCCTGCGGAGTCAGAGGGACGCCGGCTGCCTCAACGATCGGCCCGTTTTCTACCCGTGCGAGAGTCGGGAATTTTACCCGCAGCCGCTCAAATGCACCGTCCTCGGTCGATGCAGGCGCGGCGCCGTTCACCGCGGCAGGTGCCGGTTGCGGATTGGTCGTCGGGTTGGGCGGAAACGGTAAGCGCACCGGCACATCCGGCGCTTCGGCCGCAGCAGCAGCGGCTGCTTCGCCAGTGCGAACCAGGCGCGGCATTGGCCGCGCCGCGAGCGCTCGTTCGATGCGCCGCAACTCGCGAACGGCTAATCCCAATCCGATGAGAAGAAGCCCGCCGACGGCTGCGATCATGCCTGGGGTGACGACCTCAGCATCGAACGTCCCGCCGCGAATCGCCATGCCGGAGGCCACGAGCACCAAACCCGCGACCGTCGTCACGACACCCAAAAGCAACAAAAGTACTGGCATAACGCCCGTCCCCCGCCCCAGCCAAACGCCGGCGGCGACGAAGAAACTATTTTGGCGGCCATCCGGCCATGGCGCAAGGACTTAAATAGCTGCGCCATATGTCGGAAACCGCACGCCAAGCACCCGGAGATGCAGGCGTTTCTGCCAGGTCAGGCGCGGCTTCCAGCAACGCTAAAGGGCCGATAATGCGTTGGAGAACATGAGGAATTAAGGCTCCTCGTGCTGTTCATGCCGCGTCGAACGGCTCCGCTCACTGCGTCGGACATTGCCCACACCCGCCCGTTAAGCCTATTTAAAGGAAACCTTGTCTCGGCTAGGCAGTTTTACGGACGCGCCCCCCATCCCCCGCCCGTTTCCTGTTCACATTGAGGAGTAGACCAATGGCATTCACCCTACCCGATCTGCCTTATCCGTACGACGCTCTTACCCCACACATGTCCCGCGAGACGCTTGAATTCCATCACGACAAGCATCACCAAGCGTACGTGACTGCGGGAAACAATCTGGCGAAGGGCACTGAGTGGGAGAACAAGCCCGTCGAAGAAGTCGTGAAGAGCACGTTCGGCAAGAACCAAGGCCTCTTCAACAATGCCGGCCAGCACTACAACCACATCAACTTCTGGAAATGGATGAAAAAGGGCGGCGGCGGCGACAAGCTGTCCGGCAAGCTCGAAAAGCAGATCACGAGCGACATCGGCCCCATTGCCAAGATGAAGGAGGACTTCGTCCAGGCCGGCGTCACCCAATTCGGTTCAGGCTGGTGCTGGCTCGCGGTTAAGGACGGCAAGATCACCGTAATGAAAACACCGAACGGCGAAAACCCGCTCGTGCATGGCGCCAAGCCGATCCTCGGCTGCGATGTATGGGAGCATTCCTACTACATCGATTATCGCAACCGGCGGCCGGACTACCTCAAGGCGTTCCTCGATCACTTGGTCAACTGGGACCACGTGGCCGAGATGTACGAGGCGGCGATGAAATAACCGCTATCGTTGCGACGAGCGTGAAATGAGCGGGACCTCTGGTCCCGCTTTTTTGCAAACGACGTCGCGAAAAGGCCTCATCAATCGGCACGGTGAGGCGTTGCCCGGGATGCAATGAGGCTCTTGTGCTGAACCTCACGACGAAGCGTTCATCCGACATCACTCCGATCGCGTCGTCGGCTGCGGTGAAGTCCGGCAGCGCACCCGCGGACGCGCTTGCAGGCGCGCGGCTGTTCGACGGGCTTGCGATCGGCTCGCTGATTGTTGTTGCGGCGCTCGCGGCCCTCACCTTCCGCAACTACGGCCTCGGCTGGGACGACTACACCCATTCGCAGTACGGCAGTCTGCTCGTCTCGCTGTATTCGTCCGGCTTTGCCGACAAACGTGCGCTGTCGTTCGTCAATCTCTATATGTATGGTGGCGGGTTCGATCTCCTCGCCACCCTTTCCGCGAAAGTTCTGCCCTTCGGCCTGTTCGAAACGCGACGCTTGGTCGGCGCCGCCGTCGGTCTCGTCGGCCTGTCCGTCACCTGGCGGTTGGGGCGTCGCCTCGGCGGCCCGCTCGCCGGTTTGATCGCGCTTGTCCTCCTTGCTACCTGCCCGCTTTATTACGGCCACATGTTCATGAACGCCAAGGACGCGCCGTTCGCGGTGGCCATGGTGATTGCGCTCCTCGGCATCGTACGCGCCCTCGACGAGTATCCGCACGCGAAGCCGGCAACCGTGGCGCTGTGCGGTATCGGCATTGGACTTGCGATCGGCTCGCGGGTCATGGGCGGCTTTGCGGTCGTCAACGCGTTCCTGCCGCTTCTGCTCGTTGTTGCCCTCAGGTCGCGCCAAAATGGAGCGAAAACTGCTCTAGGCGAAATGGGGTCCTTCCTCGCGCCTTTCATTCCGGGTGCCGTCCTCGCCTATTTGGTCATGGGCCTCGTCTGGCCATGGTCGGTAGTCTCGCCGCTCAATGCCTTTCGCGCCGTCGAATACTTTTCCAATTTCTTCGAAAAGCCCTGGCGCGAGTTGTTCGACAGCCGCTTGATTCTGGTCCCCGACATGCCGCGCAGCTATGTGCCGACCCTCGTCGCGCTCACACTGCCTGAAGTAATGCTGCTGCTCGGGCTCTGCGGAACAGTCGGCGCGATCATTGCAACTGCGCGCGGCGAACCGGAACGTCCGGACGCCTTGGCCGGGCGCCGCGCCGCTCTTTTGGCCGTCGTGCTTGCGGCTGTGTTTCCGGTTTTGATCACGGTCGCGACGCGACCGGCCATGTACAACGGCATCCGCCATTTTGTGTTCTTGACGCCGCCCTTCGCTGTGCTTGGCAGCCTTGCTGGCGCGTGGATTGCGCGACGCCTCTGGCCATACGGTCGCGCCGCTGTCGCGGCCGCCGCAGTTCTCCTGATCGCGGGCCTCATCTCGCCCGTTATGGACATGGTGCGGCTGCATCCTTACGAGTACACGCACTTCAATCATATCGCCGGCGGCGTCGCTGGAGCGCGACCGCGCTATATGCTCGATTACTGGGGACTGTCGATGCGGCAGGCGTCGCTCGAATTGCGAACGCTGCTCGTGCAGCGCGGCGAAACACCTCCCGACGGAAAATGGACCGTCGCGGTCTGTGGGCCGCATCCGGCCGTGGCCGTCGCGCTAGGCCCGCAATATTCGGCGATCTGGGACCCGAAAGGGGCTGACTTCGCCATGATGCTCGGCGAGTTCTACTGCGCCAAACTCGATGCTCCGGTCATGTTCGATGTCGTGCGCGACGGCGTCGTCTATGCGCGCGTCTATGACATTCGCGGCCGATCGATTTCGTCGCTGATGACCGTGAAGGGTCCCGACTAGAATAGACCACGGGAAATCGGGAGCCGGCCTTCCGAAAAGACATTCTCAGCGAAACTCATCAGGCCGTCGCGTGGGCATACTCCCAGTACAGCTCGCGCGCCCGACGGTAGAACGGGCCCGGCTGCAAATCGCGGTCGTCGATGCGGGTGATCGGCGACACTTTGGTGTAGTTGCCCGAGGAAAAAATCTCATCGGCTGCTTGAAAGTCTGAATAGCGCAGCGTCGTCTCGACCACAGTGGCGCCGGTGTCGCGCAGGAGCGCGATCACCCGCGCGCGGGTGATGCCGGCAAGAAAAGTGCCGTTGGGGGCTGGCGTGTAGACGACGCCATCCTTGACCATGAAAATATTGGCCGTGCCGAGCTCGGCAACATTGCCCAGCATGTCGCGCATCAGACAATTGTCGAAGCCGCGCGAGTGCGCTTCGATCATAGCGCGCGCGTTGTTGGGATAGAGGCAACCGGCTTTAGCATCGACCGGAGCGGATTCACGCGTCGGGCGGCGGAACGGCGACAGCGTGATAGCGGTGCCTGTAGGCTTCGGCAATGGCGCGATGTAGAGCGTAAGACACCAGCGGGTGGTTTCGGGGTCCGGCCGCACAGCGCCTCCTGCTGCGTCCTCCGGCCAGTACATCGGCCGGATATAAAGCTCCGCATCAGGCTCGAAACGCTTCAGGCCCTCGCGTGCAAGACCGATCCAGGACTCCGCCGGAACGAGCGGCTTGAGGTACATGGCTTTTGCGGATTCATTGACGCGCGCGCAATGCAAATCGAGATCAGGGGCAGTGCCCTCGAACGCCCGCGCCCCGTCGAACACCGACGTGCAGAGCCAAGCCGCGTGGGTGCGTGGACCCATGATCGGCACGTTGCCCTCGTGCCAGTCGTCCTCGAAAAAGGTTAAGGTCTTTGACCAGACAACGGGCCGGCTCATCGAATCATCCTTCCGTCGTCCTATATGTGCCCTTGCCGCGGGCATTGTCACCATGATGCATAGGAGATCGCGATGGTGAGCGCCTACGTATTCGACGCCTACGGTACGCTGTTCGACGTCCATGCCGCCATTGCGCGCCATCGCGCCGCAGCCGGCGCCGACGCGGAGCGATTTTCCGAAATCTGGCGAACAAAACAGCTCGAATACACCTGGACCCTGACGCTCGCCGGCCACTACGTCGATTTCTGGACGCTGACCCAGCGCGCGCTCGATTTTGCCTTCGCGCGCGTGCCGTCGGTCGATCGTGCCCTGCGATCTAAGCTCCTCGATGCCTATCTCACGCTCGACGCATTTGCCGAAGCGAGGAGTGCGCTCACCACGCTCAAGGCGCGCGGCGCCCAGCTGGCCATCCTCTCCAACGGTTCGCCGCGAATGCTCGCGGCCGCAGTCGACGCGGCGGGAATCGCCGGTTTGCTTGACGCGGTCCTTTCGGTAGATGCCATACAACTCTATAAGCCGCGGCCGGAAGTCTATGCGCTCGTCACCGACGCATTAGCTGTCGGACCGTCCGACGTCGCCTTTGTGTCCTCGAACCGTTGGGACGTCATGGGTGCGGTGTCGTTTGGCTTCAGCGCTTTCTGGATCAATCGCGCGCGCATGCCGGAGGAGTATGCCGACTTGGCGCCGCGGCGCGAGATTCCCGATCTTGCGGCGATACCGCGCGTTTGATCGCTGATGCGCCGCGCGGCCAGCGTTAGCCCAAAGCCGCGGCGGTCTCCGCCGTTGCGGTGGCCTTTGCCGCGCCGGCGGTGACCAGCGCAACGGCGTCATCGAGCGCCTCGATCCGGCGATCGATTTCTCCCATGACAAAGCGCGAGAATGGCCCGAGATGGATGTAGAGCGTCATCAAAGCCATAATGTGCCGAAGCGCGCTCGGGTTCGCGCTGCGGCCGTGCTTGAATACCTTCCAGAACGCCTCGCGCGCCTCCGGCGCGTGACTGAGAATTTTGTGCACGAATTCCATTGAGGCGAGATTGCGCCTTCTGTCGCCGTTCGCCAGTTCCCTTGGCCGACCCGAACAATCGAGCATGGCGGCGAGGCGTTCGAGCCGCTGGGCATATGCCACGGGATCGTAGACGCGCTCCAGGACGCGCCGGTAGTCCATCAGGATATCGCGCTCCGGCCGCAGACTGTCGTAGTTGAGACCAAGCGCGCATTGATCTGCGCTCTCGTCGGTCCAGCGGTCGTGATCGGCATGCAGCCGGCCCTCTTTTTCGAGACGCCGCGTGAGCTGCGTGTTCGGCAACGCGCAGAGCAGGCCTACCATAGCCGCAGGGATTGCAGCCTCTTCGATGAGGTCCACCATGGCGTCCGCGACCGATACTTTCTCGCTGTCGAAGCCGACGATAAAGCCGGCGGTCACATACATGCCGGCGCCGTAAAGCTTGTGGATACTGTCCGCCAAATTGCGCCTGGTGTTCTGCTTTTTCTTGGTGTGTATCAGCGTTGCCGGATCGGGACTCTCGATGCCGACGAAGACGGCAAAGAAATTCGCCTTGCGCATCAGTTCCAACAGCTCGTGATCGTCGGCCAGGTTGATGGAGGCCTCGGTGGAGAACTCGAAGGGGAAGTCGTGCGCCTGCTGCCATGCGATTAAATGCGGCAGGAAAATCCGCAACGACTTGCGATTGCCGATCAGATTGTCGTCGACAAAATCGACGTGACCACGATAGCCTAAATCGTACAGCGATTGCAGTTCCGCGAGCATCTGCGGCGGCGTCTTGGTGCGCGGCACCCGCCCGTAAAGCTCGATGATGTCGCAGAACTCGCAGGTGAACGGACAGCCGCGCGAATACTGCACGCCGATATACATGTACTGGTCGGTCTTCAGCAGATCGAATCGCGGCGCCGGGGTCTTGGTCACATCGACCTGGAACTTCTCGGCCGTAAAGCAACCGCTGCGCTCGCCAACGTCCCAGGCCGCGATGAATTCCGGGAGGATTTCCTCGACCTCTCCCAGCACCCGAAAGTCAGCTTCCTGGTAGATGTGGGGACTGGAGGTTGCATCCGGCCCGCCAACGACCACCGGCTTGGCGTGATCATGGGCAAGCCTGATGAGCCGCAGGGTATCGGTCTGCTGATTGAACATACCGCCGGTCATGACCATGTCGGCCCAGGCAAAGTCCTCCGCAGTGACGTCTTCAGTATTGCGGTTGACGAGCCGGGCGTTCCAATGTGCCGGCAGCATGGACGCAACCGTGATCAATCCGAGCGGAGCAGTCGGATAACGTGCGCCGATGAGCTTGCAGGCTTCCGAATAATTCCAGAAATTGTGTGCCTGGAAGCGCGGATAGATCATCAGCACGTTGCAAACGCGCGGCGTCGCCATTGCGATTTCGCTCAGCTGCTGTTGCAAAAATCCACACGCCGCCCATGCCGACGGGCATCGTGCGCGCAGTATGGGGCGCTATTGCCCGGCAATACAAGGACAAAGCGGCCCGTCCAAGAGACCGGTTCCTACGGGACAACGCTTGTCGGACTGTGACGTTGTCGCGGCTGTGGGATGGCTGAAGCTTATATCGGGCGCTTCCGCCAACGTCATAGCCGCGACTACCCGAGGGGTCGACTTGCAGAACCAAATGCGCCGCAGCCGGGACCGCCAAAATATCACACCGTGCTAGGCCGCGTTGTGGTGCGGCTCGCCTGCGTCGGGACTCTTCAGGGCGGCCACGATCTGCTGTTTGGTCATCCGGGTGCCGTCATCGCCCTCGATCAGCAAGGCGACACGGCCGCTGTCGTTAATGTGACGCGCCCAACCCATCGCCTCGTCGAGAATGCTGAACTCCTTGTAGAGGTGACGATCCTTCTCCAGCGGGGAGATGGACTGTGAACCACGCGGGCCGGAATAGACTCGATAGGTCATGGCGGGCCTCCTGTTTGAAGCAAATATCAACGTCGCACCTAGATATCGGTTTGAAATGTGCCACCCATGTGTCGCCACGCGCGGCGCGTTGACGCGGGCGAAGTTATTTCTGCGGTGCAAAAGACTGATCGCTGTAGGGCAGCAATGCCGGTCGCTGGATCGCGATGAAAGCATGATCGAGCGTGCGATGGCAGCTGTTGCAGCCCGCGCTGAGCTGATCGAAGGCGCGCGTGAATGCCTCGCGATCCTTGGCCTCGACCGCCTTTTCGAGAGCGGCGATTGGAGAACCTACGGCCTTCTCCACCGTGTCGCCGCCAATCTGTTTGTTCACATCGCCAAAGCCTTCTTTCAGCTTGTCGATCTCGTAGTCGACGAGAGGCCAATTGCCGGCGCGGCCGGCAAACCAAAGCTTGATATGGCGCGTCTGTTGGAAAACCATGATGTCGCCGATACTGGGCTCGTAAGGCTCGTTTGCCGCACCCGGCTGTGTCGATGCATCCTGCGCATCCGCCTTCGGCATCGCGAGCAGAACTGCCGCGATCAAAGCCGCCAACATAGACTTCATAAATCCCCCCTTCCGCGCAGCATCAGGTGTCCGCCGAAGCAACTGCTCAACTCGCAGGCAACAGCGGTTCACTGCACTGCTTGGAAAACGCTTCCTGACAAGCTTGATAAAGCGCTGGACAGGCCTTCGCCGCCGCGAGCGCCGCATCGACGGTTTTCAGCCGTTCACCCGCCGCGCGCGATTGGCCGTCATAGGTGAGAACCGCGTCGGTGCGCTCGATTCCGCGGTCGGTTATTAAGAAATGTTCCGCGCCGTCGAAATACGTGGTTGCGGTCTTGATCGCCTCAATAAATTTCTTGGTGTACTCGGCATTGGCCCGGGAATCGGGTTTGACGACGCGGGCGTGCACTGCGGCGTCGGTGTAGAGGACGTTCAGTTTGAAATAGATGCCGCCGCATTGGGCGAGCGCGAGCCAGTACGGCTTGCCGGCGTACGCGCCGGGTGCGGCAACGAGGCTGTCGCGCTTGTCGATCGGTACGGCGGGAACTGCCGGTTCAGGAGCGCGGCGCGGTTCGCGTTTGTGCCGCGTCTGCGCCTGCGCGCACGTGGCGGCGGCAATGACGAGGGCCAGCGCGATCAGAGCCGCTTTTGCAAATTTTTCCGGCATGGCGCGATTGTAGCCGAGACGCGCTCCCGAACTCAAAAGCGCTCCACCCAGGGCCGTAGCTCGATTTCCCAAGCCCAAGCGCTGCGCTGCTGCTGCAGAAGACTGAGATAGGTTTGCGCGATGGCATCGGGATCGAGCATGCTGTCGGGTTTATCCGGCGGCACCGGCCTGCTTGCGCTACGGATGCCGCCATCGATCACGACGTGGGCGACGTGAATGCCTTGCGGGCCAAGCTCGCGCGCCATGCTCTGCGCCAACCCGCGCAGCGCGAACTTGCCCATGGCGAAAGGCGCCGATTGCGCATAGCCCTTCACGCTCGCCGACGCGCCGGTGAAGAGGATCGCTCCGTGCTTGCGTGGCAGCATGCGCTTGGCCGCTTCCTGCGCCACGAGGAACCCGCCGAATGCCGAAACGATCAGCGTCTTCTCGACCTCGGCGGGATCGAGTTCCACAAACGCCCCGCGCGTACGGAAACTCGCGTTGTAGACAGTCACGTCGGGCGCGCCGAACGCGGCTTCAACATCCGCAAAGAGCTTGACAACGTCAGCACGTTTTGTCGCGTCGCAGGCAAAAGCCTTGCCGCCGATCTCCTTGGCGAGCGGGGCGAGATCATCTACGCCGCGTGCGCTGAGCGCTACCTTGAGGCCGGACTTCGCAAACAGCCGCGCGATCGACGCGCTTAGGCCAGAGCCGGCCCCAACGATAAGGGCGCGCTCGTATTTGACATTCGACACAGTGCCGACCTCCTCTGTCTTCCGACGGGCAGGACGGTACCACGTCCGGTCTCTCCGGTCACAATCGCCAAACGGCCGTCGGCGTGTTCCTCAATCGACGACGGCAATCGCGTTGATTTCGACGAGACAGCGCGGATCGGTAGCAAGCCTCACGACCTGGACAGTAGTCGTCGCCGGCTTGGCGTCGCGAAAATATTCGCCCCAGACACGGTTGAGCGCATCCTGATCGGAAAGGTCGGTGACGAAGCGATCGGCGGTGACAACGTCGGTGAAACTTGCGCCCACCGCATTCAGCCCGCGCTTGAGGTTTTCGAGCGCCGCCCGCGCCTGCCCCGCCATGTCGCGCGGCATGGCATCGAACTCCTCCGGCCGATGCGGATGATGATGATAGACCGGCGCCGCGGTGACACCGGCAAGGTAGACGGTCGTGCCGCCTCTGACCTTAATCGCCGGCGCGTACGGCATCCACAAATCCGGCGCGTCCCGCCAATGAATGTGCTCGATCGTCTTGGGCATAATTTTACTACTCCTCTTGCCTGGGGTCGCGCTTTATTGTACATACATTAATTCAGGATGGCGATCACCTACGATCCCGCGAAGCGCGAATGGACCTTGCGCGAACGCGGGCTGGATTTCGAGCGCGCTGAAACTGTGTTTGCCGGACTGACGATCGACATTCCCGATCTCAGGCGCGACTACGGCGAGACGCGGGTCAATTCGGTAGGTCACCTGGACGGCCGCATGGTGATCGTTTGTTGGACCCCGCGTGGCCGTGCGCGGCATATCATTTCGATGAGGAAAGCCAATGACCGAGAAAAGGCGCGCTACCGCAAGCGATTTGAAGAAAGTTGACGCGTACGTGCTCGGCAAGAAGGATTACGACGAGATTCCGGAATTGACCAAGGAAGATTTCGCGCGCGGCGTCTGGCACCGTGGCGGCAAACCTATTCCGCACGGCCCGCGCGGACGGCCGAAGTCGCGAAACCCGAAACAGCCCGTGAGTCTGCGGCTCGATCCCAACGTCCTCGTACATTTCCGCCGCACCGGCCGCGGCTGGCAAAGCCGCATCAATGAGGCGCTACGCAAAGCGGCGAAACTGCCGGAGAAGAAGCGAAAGAAGGCGTGACGATCAGAATGAAGACAAGGACTCCCCTGCTCGCGAATCCCATCCCGGCGAAATCCTGGTTGAGGAGTTCCTGAAGCCGATGAAACTGTCGCAGACCGCGCTGGCGCGTGCGATCGGAGTGCCACCGCAACGGATCAACGAGATCGTGCTCGGCAAGCGCTCCATCACCGCCGACACCGATCTACGCTTGGCACGCCACTTCAACACGTCGGAACGATTTTTATCGGGTTGCAGACGGATTACGAGTTGATGGAACGCAAGCGCGCGAGCGGCGACAAGCTCAAGGCGATTAGGCCGAGGGCGGCGTAGGGTTGAAAATCTAAAATTCCCGCTGCCGCCCCAGGCCCTCCACTGAAGCACTGCCAGCCAGCGTTGTCTGCCATTTGTTCGTTGTTTGTTTTTCGAAGTTTTGCCCAAAGAGGTGCAAATGATTAAAGTACTCGCGAGGGTTGGGGGAAGCCATGTCGCGAGCAGCAAAACAATTCGACCGTGAACTAGTCAAGCTTTTTCGAAAAAGAACACATGGCTTACGGGCCTACATGTGGCCTATCAGCGGGACAGCTCCTAAGCTCGCTAGAAGGAACATTAGCTCAGCAATAAAACGTCTACGAAACATCGCAGAAGAGGATTACCTAAAATCTCAATACTCGCGACGCCTACTAAGCGAGCATGACTACAAACGACAATGGCATTCTAAAAAGGGCAAGGGATTCGGAAGAACAGCAAAGAAACGATCGTTTAAGAAATGGTACGATAAAAACATTACAACAAAAAATTGCGTATACGCTTTTTGGAACGGAAAACGCTGTCTATATGTCGGCAGAACGCTAAATGGAAAGGGCCGGCCGACGTCTCACTTCGAAAAACATTGGTTTGGAAAAGCAACAAGAGTTGATATTTATGGTTTTGATCGGCGTAGAGACGTTCCGCGCTTTGAGTGCTTGCTCACTCACAAGAAAAGACCGTCTTACTCAAAAATGAAGCCCTCCGCGAAAAAGTATTACTCTCCATGCCCCGTATGCGAGGGCAAGAAGTTTATCGGAGACGAAGTTCGTTGGATTTTTCGTCTACGCTGAAATCTCCCTACATCCTAAACACCCCGAACTTCGTCTCCGGGATCGGCGCATTGAGCGCGGCGGAGAAACAGAGCGCCAGCACGCGGCGCGTTTCGGCGGGCGTGATTATGCCGTCGTCCCAGAGCCGGGCGGTGGCATAATAGGGATTGCTCTCCGTCTCAAACTGGTCGCGGATCGGCTTCTTGAATTTTTCCTCCTCCGCCGCCGACCAGGTCTTGCCCACCGCCTCGATATTATCGCGCCGCACCGTCGCAAGCACGCTCGCCGCCTGCTCGGAGCCCATCAGCGACACCCGCGCATTCGGCCAGGTGAACAAAAAGCGCGGGCCATAGGCGCGGCCGCACATGCCGTAATTGCCGGCGCCATAGGAGCCGCCGATCACCAGCGTGATCTTCGGCACCTGTGCGCAGGCGACCGCGGTAACCATCTTGGCGCCGTCCTTGGCGATGCCGCCGGCTTCGTAGTCGCGGCCGACCATGAAGCCGACGATGTTTTGCAGGAAAAGGAGCGGCACGCGGCGCTTGCAGCAAAGCTCGATGAAATGCGCCGCCTTGAGCGCGCTTTCCGAGAACAAAATCCCGTTGTTGCCCAAAATGCCGACGGGAATGCCGTGAATGTGCGCGAAGCCGGTGACGAGCGTGGAGCCGTAGAGCGCCTTGAACTCGCCGAACTCGGAGCCGTCGACCAGCCGCGCGATCACCTCGCGCACGTCGAACTGCTTCTTGAGATCAACCGGCACGATGCCGTCGAGCTCGCCTGAAGTCGTATTTCGGCTCGACCGGCTTGGCGAGCGGGATGTCGATCGATTTCTTGGTGTTCAAGTTGTTGACGATGCGACGGCAGAGCGCCAGCGCATGGCGATCATTCTCGGCGTAGTAATCGGCGACGCCGGATTTCTTTGCGTGCACGTCGGCGCCACCGAGATCTTCGGCCGAAACAACTTCGCCGGTTGCCGCCTTCACCAGCGGCGGACCGCCGAGAAAGATCGTGCCTTGATTACGCACGATGATGGTTTCGTCCGACATCGCCGGCACGTAGGCGCCGCCCGCGGTGCACGAACCCATGACCACCGCGATCTGCGGGACGCCCGCGGCCGACAACGTCGCCTGGTTGTAAAAAATACGCCCGAAATGCTCGCGATCGGGGAAAACGTCAGTCCATTGCGGCAGGTTGGCGCCGCCGGAATCGACCAGATAGATGCATGGCAGCCGGTTCTCGCGCGCAACTTCTTGCGCGCGGAGATGTTTCTTCACCGTCAGCGGATAGTAGGTACCGCCCTTGATCGTGGAATCGTTGCAGACGATCACGCATTCGCGCTCGGAAATCCGGCCGATGCCGGTGATGATGCCGGCGGCGCGAATGGGGTCCTCGTACATGCCGTCGGCCGCGAGCGGCGACAATTCAAGAAACGGCGCACCGGGATCGATCAACGTCATCACACGATCGCGCGGCAAAAGTTTTCCCCGCGCAAGGTGACGCTCCCGCGAGCGCTCCGGCCCACCCTCGGCCGCAGTGGCGCGGCGCTGTTGAAGCTCCGCGATGAGCGCGCCCATTGCCGCTTTGTTGGCACGGAACTCAGGCGATGCGGTGTCGATGTTGGATTTAATTGCGGTCACGAATCCCTCTCTCTGAGCCGGATTTGACTATGGCACGAGCGCCGTTGCAACGCGCCATGAACGGCGTGCGGCGCGATTTATCCGATCCGACTTGGGCGGCGAAGGGAAAGCGCGGAGGGCAGCACAGAACCGCCCTCGCCTTATTCATTCGAGCATGATCTAGGCGCGCACTTCCTGGCGCTGGAAGATCACGTATCCAATGACGAACAGCAAGATGGCGCTCGCCACCATGCCGACCATTTGCGGCCAGGCGATCAAAATGCTCTCGCCGATCGGCAGCGGCGCGCCGAGCACAGCGCCTTGCATCTGGCTCAGATAGATCGGCCCGAGCGACCGCGTCGTCGGATCGAGGAACGCCACCACGGTTTCGGCAAATAGCGTCGAAGGCGACAGACGGGCCAAGATTTGCTCAGTCAGCGCGGTCGCCGGCGTCTGCAAGCCGAGCGCGATGTAGCGCGGATCCGGAGGGGCGATGATCTGGGCGAAGGCCCCGGCGAGCACCGGCCAGATGAAGGTGAGGAACAACCATAGGCCGAGGCTGACGAGCGCAGCCGTCGCAGCCGACCGGAACAGGATAGAGAACAACATCGCAAGCGCGAGCCACACGCCAGCATAGATGATCGTCACGAGAAGAAAGAGAAAACTGCGGGCGATCTCTTCCGCTCCGGGCGGTATACCGATCAGCAGCAACCCAAGCCCGATCACGATCAGCCAAAGCGCGATCAGACTGATGGCCAGCGTCAACAGCCCGGCGAGGAATTTTCCGAACAGCAGCGCGTCCCGATAGATCGGTTGAGCAAGGATGCGCGACAGCGTGCGCCGGGTGTACTCGCCGTTAACGGCATCGAAGCCGAGCCCAATCGCCATCAGCGGAACGAGGAAGGAGATGAACGAGACGAACGAGGGCAGCGGTTCACGCGACGTTGTGAACAAGCGCAGAAACAGGAAGGGATCCTCCGCCGTCGTCTCCTTGATCTGCTGGATGGCGCCGTAGAGCGCCGCAAGCGCGACCAGCACCACGAGCCATTCGAGCACGCGCATGCGGACGCTGGTGAGATGGTCCGACAGCTCCTTGAGTGTGACCACCCCAAGGCCTTGAAAGGCCGAGCCCTCACGCCGCATGACGCGCTCCATCCTTCGTAGTCATGCTCTCATTCGCTTTGGTTTCGAAATAGCGGGTGTAGATGGCCTCGAGGCTAGGTTCCTGAACGCCGAGATATTTGAGGCGGCCCTGCATCGCGACAACCTCGACCGCAGCCTCCGGCCGCACGTCGCGGTCGGCGTGCAGACGGAGCTTGCCGATGTCGGTTCTCTCGACGGCGCTCACACCTGGAATGAGCGCAAGCCGCTCCGCGAGCCCAGCGCCATCCGCCTCGATGTCAACGACGAAGCCGCCGCCGAGGACCTCGCGGCCAAGCTCAGCCACCGAACCCATCAGCGCGATACGGCCGCCGCTGAACAGCGCAACGCGATCGCATACGCTCTGCACCCGCTCAAGCAGATGCGAGGAGAGCAGCACCGAAACGCCCTCCCCTTTGAAGCCGCGGATGATCGAAAGCAGTTCCGCAGTGGCGTGCGGGTCAAGCCCGGATGTCGGCTCGTCGAGGATGGCGATCTGCGCCCCTTTCATCAGAATCTCGGCAAGCCCGAGGCGCTGACGCATGCCACGAGAAAAAGTGCCGACGCGCTTTTCGGCAAACTCGGCGAGGCCGACCCGATCGAGCGCGTCCGCGATCCTTTTCTCGCGTTCGGCTTTCTTGAAGCCGATCAGCCGAGCCGTGTAGCTCAGGTTGTCGGCCGCGGTTAGCTGATCGTAGAAGCCGACCGTATCGGGCAAATAGCCGACGCGGCGTTTGACCGAGAGCGGCTCGCGTGCCGGATTGAACCCGAGCACGCTCACATCGCCGCTGGAAATCTCGGTGAGGCCGAGCAGCATCAGAATCGTCGTGGTCTTACCGGCGCCGTTGGGGCCGAGGAGTCCGAATATCTCCCCGCGCCCAACGGTGAACGAGATGTGATCGACAGCGACCGCGGCGCCGTAGTTCTTGGTGAGGCCATTCGCCTCGATGACGTTGTCTTCGATCATCGCCGACCAAACCTTGCCACAGCACCGACCATGACGAGCAGCGCGATGCCGATGATGCCGACGCCGGCGATCCCCCACATAGTCGACGTCGTCACCGTGACGCGGAAGGTGGTGGAGGCCGACTCGCCACGAGTTCGAGGCGCGGATCGTCGTCACGTAGTCGCCGGCGATCGCCTTCTCGGTCGGCGTGATCAGCGCCTGCACTTCCTTGTTTGCGTTTGGCGCGATGTGGTCGACCGTCTTCGGATCGAAAGTGATCTTCCAGCCGCTCGGCGTCGAACCGCTGAGCTCGACGTCGTCTGCTGGCGCGGTGCCGGTATTGGTGATGACCACCGGCACGGTGCTCTCCTTACCGGCAGTAGCGCGCGTCGAGACGAGGCCTTCGCGGCCGCTGACATCGAGCCTCGGCTGACCGGTAATGTCCATCGTGAGATCGGCCGTGGCCGAGGCGTCTTCGGCGCCTATCCGCGCCACGACTTTGTAACTTCCGGCCGCGGCCGTATTCGGGGGGGTTACCTTGAGCTTCACGTTCTTGGTCTGGCCGGCATCGATCGGCACAGCGTTGAGCTCTTGGGTGCCGTATCCCTCGGTGAAGGAAGCGTCGAAATTTTGTGGCGTCTGGGCGGCTAGGCTCACAGTGAGCTTCTTGCCGCTGTCGTTCTTGATGGCGAGCTGATACTCGAAGCTCGACTTCAAGGTGCCACGCAACTCGGGAAGCTGCGGCGTCAGCGTCAGCTTGGCCGGAAGGTCCTTGGCGAGCGTGACCGCGATCGGCAGCGATGCGTTCGTCGAACCTCCCGTTGCGGTGACCGTGAGCGTTTCGGTGCCCACGGCGGCATTCTTCGGTACGTCGAGCCGCAACTCGAGCGATACGCTGGAATTGGTCGCGGCCATTGCCGCGGCAACCGGCTGACCGCCGCCCATCAGCGTCGCAGTCCAGCCGGAAGGAACGCCGGAGACCGACAAAGCCAGCCGCTCGGGCGCCAGGTCGTAATTCTGCAGCTTCAAACTGATCGAAGAGGTTTCACCCGGCCGCAGCGTCACGGCCGGATAGTCGCTCATCAAATAGAGGCCCTTGACGTCCTTGGGCGTGTCATCAGCCTTGGCAATGGGCGAAACTAGGGCCGCAAAAGCGGTAAGGGCGGCGATAAATCGATATCGCATTGGCGTTGGCTCCCGTGCAGGAAATGGTTCGATGTGCCCCCTCCCACGGCGCACTCAGTGAGCACGGGCGAGGAGGCCGGCATTGTGGGCGCAATCGTGACAAAATCATGCAGAGACTAGCCCTTTTAGCAAGGCCTGCGGTAGAGAGCCGCAGTTTTAGAGTTAAATTGCGCGGATGCGCCGCAGGGCAGAAATCAGCGCCGGCCTCCTGGCATTCCGCCGCAGGAACGCCCTCGAAGTGCTGCTTGCGCATCCGGGCGGGCCGTTCTGGGCGAAGAAGGACGAGGGAGCCTGGACCATTCCCAAAGGCCTCGCCGAACCCGGCGCCGATCTTCTCGCCACGGCAGAGCGGGAATTTACCGAAGAGACGAACCTCGCCGCCGCAGGCGATTTCGTGCCGTTGACCCCGGTCAAGCAGAAGAGCGGCAAGGTCGTGCACGCATGGGCATTCGAAGCCGACCTCGATTTAACGTCCTTCGCCAGCAACGCCTTCGAGATCGAATGGCCGCCGCGATCTGGACGACACCAGCACTTTCCGGAGATCGACCGCATCGGCTACTTCACGCTGCCGATCGCACTGGAGAAGATTATCGCCTATCAGCGGCCCTTCCTTTTGGAATTGCAAAGCCGGATCATCGCGACCTCATGACTTTGACATCCACCAATCTTACATAGTGACCGTGGAGGAGCAGGGATCAGCCGAGGACAAACGAAATGTCGCCGATGAGTTTAATACTGAATTTGCTTTGGATCGTCTTCGGCGGACTGTGGATGGCCGCAGGTTGGCTGCTCGCCGCCGCGATCATGGCCGTCACGATTATCGGGCTGCCCTGGGCCCGCGCGGCCCTGACGATCGCGGGCTACAGTTTCTTGCCTTTTGGCAATACGGTCGTGAACCGGCCATCCGGAATTGGCAGCGGCCCGCTGGGACTTCTCGGCAACATCATCTGGCTTGTTCTCGCTGGATGGTGGCTCGCGCTCGGTCACCTGATCACGGCGATCCTTCTCGCGGTAACCATTATCGGGTTGCCGTTCGCCTGGGCGCATCTGAAGCTTGCTGGGCTCGCGCTCTGGCCGATTGGCAAGGACATCGTCAGCCTCTAAGAGCATAGCCCGGGTGAGCGCCGTGAAATCCGGAATCCAACGCTCCGAGGGTTGCTCCCCCCGCATTTCACTCCCGCTTCACTTCGGGCCAGTCGATTTCATCGTGCGAGAGCACCCAGGTCTCGCGCCGTGCGGCCTCGCGCCACTCACTCCAAGCCGGCAGCGTTTTAATTGCGTGCATATAGTCGCGCGCGGCGGCGTTCACCTCGACCGCGTAGGTGTGGAAACGCCAAACGACCGGGGCATACATCGCGTCGGCCGCTCCGAACGTACCGTAGAGAAAAGGCCGGGCGCTCCCGAACCGCAAGCGGCACTCGCTCCAAATTGCATCGATGCGCGCCACATCGGCTTTCGCGTCGGCATCGAGTGCGCGCGGTAGCACCGGTCGGTGCACATTCATCGGCAATTGCCGCCGCAGCGGCAGAAAACCGGCGTGCATCTCCGACGCGATCGCCCGCGCATGTCCGCGCACTGCCGGGTCCTGCGGCCACAGCCCCGCAGCTGGAAACCTGTCGGCCAAATACTCGAGGATCGCCAGAGATTCCCAGACGCATGTTTCGCCGTCGATCAGCATTGGCACCCTGCCGGCGCCACCTAATGCTTTCACCCGCGACTTGAAATCGGGCGCATCGAGCGAGATCAGCGTTTCCTGAAACGCGATGCCGGCAACCTTCATTGCTAACCATGGCCGGAATGACCAGGACGAGTAATTCTTATTGCCGATAACGAGTTGAAGCCCCATGGATGCCCCGTCTGGAGTTCGCACTGCGGCAATTGATCATGCAATTCTCGTGCGTGCAAATGGCGCCCCGCACTTCGACATTCCGGATCAAAGAGATCTCGCACTTGGCGCGCAGCGGCAAAGCGGAAAAAAGATCAGGGTTTACGCAGGACGAAATCAAGCAGACCTTGCAAATTGTTTGACGTCTTGTCGGGCTCAATTCCAAGCTTTTCAACGGGCAGATCAAATCGGTTCACCCAATAGGTCGTGTATCCGAAATTTCTTGCGCCATAAGCGTCCCATCCCCCGAAAGCCGCAAACAATATCTCTTCCTTCTTCAGTTCCAGCCTTTCCATCCCGAGTTGATACGCGCGGGGATCGGGCTTATAGGTGCCATTGACTTCCGTACTGAGCAATTCATCAAACAGACCCGTTATCCCCGCCGAGTTTGCATTTGAGCGGAGCATCTTCTGACTAAAATTTGCAATGGTAATGATGCGCACGCCCGCGGCTTTGAGTTTACCGAGTGCATCAATCGCGTCGGGCCAAGGCTTCAGCGTCAGGTACGCGTTCAAGAGACGGTCATGTGCTTCAGAGGACAAATTGAGAGCCATCGCTTGCGCGGTATAAATCAGTGCATCGTCCGTCACTTTGAAAAAATCGGCGTGCCGGTTCGTTATGGAGCGTAAAAATCCATATTCGAACTGTTTGGCGCGCCACATTTTAGTGAACTCTAGGCCCTTGCCCGGAAATACTTTTTCAACTGCCGGGACAACAGAATTTGGATCGAAAATAACAAAATAATCGAACGCGACCGCCTTGAAGCGCGGGCTTGATCCTTCCATCGAATAGCCTGGACCGCACCACCAAAGAGCGAGAAGAACAACCAAGAGGTTCCGTCCCCACCCACATTTTTCGACGGCGGTAAGGCATGCGCTTGCGAAACAGCCAATCTTAGTCGCCAGCGGCGACCGCAAAGGCCGGAAAAAAGGGATTTTCAATCCCGCGGACCGTGTTAAGCATCGATTATCTCGCGATGAGATCAGACGAGAGAGGTGAGCACACCGCTTTCGCGCGAGCAAGAACGCGGCCACTCACAAAATTGTCACGGTGCGGGAAACAAACTGCCTGTTTTGCCCGTGAGCCAATAGGCGACGAGACCGATCCACTCATGCACTGCAGTGTCCGTCCGCCGCAAGCCGTCGCCGAGCAACTCGAACGGCCGCACCCTGTCGGCCGGTCCGCGCGTTCGCCAATCGACCGGATAAGCCTCGACCGGGAAGCCGGCCGTCCTGAATACCCCCATCGCGCGGGGCATGTGATAGGCCGAAGTCACCAGAAGCCACCGCTCGCCAGGCTTCGGGTTGGCGATAAGCCGCGAGAACACCGCATTCTCGATCGTATTGCGCGACTGCTCTTCCGCCGTGATGCGGTCGTGCGGGACGCCGAGCGCCTCCAATTGCCGTACGGCGAAGACGGCCTCGATGGCTCCGTCGAAAATCAAGGCGTTGGTGCCGCCGCTGAGGATGATGCGCGCATTCGGGTAGCTGCGCGCCAGCTCGGCGGTGGCGGTAATGCGTTCGGCCGCCTCGTTGAGTGCCACTGCGCCACGCGCACTCGATACATCCGGCGAGATCATGCCGCCGAGCGTGACAATGCCGTCCGGCGGTCCGCGCGAAGCGTCCCAAGGCGGGAAGCGCTGCTCCAAGGGCAGGATCAGCACGTTGCCCAGCGGCGATAATCCGGCAACGGCAATGAGCACGAGGCTCGTCACGACGAGCCAACTGGCGAGCCGCGCGAAGCGGGTGGACAAGAGCACGAGGCCGATCAGCCCGATCGCGATCAAAAAATTCGATGCAAACGCAAAGAAACCGAGAATTTTGGAAAGGGTGAAAAACATCGGAGCCGCGATGTCGAATTACATGATCACGATCGCGATTTTCGCCACGCCGCGTAGCGCGCCTTGGCCTCCTCGTTCGGCGGATAAAGGCCCGGCAGTTTCACGCCATTCTCGACTTCGCTGAACACCCAGCTTTCATAAAGCTCGTGCTC
Source organism: uncultured Alphaproteobacteria bacterium (assembly GCA_963733575.1). GTDB lineage: Bacteria > Pseudomonadota > Alphaproteobacteria > Rhizobiales > Xanthobacteraceae > BOG-931. Next base: position 1,502,565 of record CAVTDJ010000002.1, read on the forward strand.
GGCGCCTTCATGCGCGACGAATTCCAGCATCGTTTGCGGGACAACGACTGCCCCGTCATCGTCAGCCACGATCACATCTCCGGGGAATATTGCGCACCCGCCGCACCCGATCGGCTGCTGCCAGCCGACGAACGTCAAACCGTTGACGGACGCCGGCGCCGCAATGCCTGCGCACCAGACCGGCAGCGCGCTGGTCAGCACGCCAGTGCGGTCACGCACGACACCGTCGGTGACAAGCGCCGCAACGTTTCGCTTTTTCATGCGGGCGCAAAGAATATCGCCGAATATGCCGGCGCTCGGCACGCCTATGGCGTCGGCGACCGCGACGGCGCCTTCCGGCATTTCCTCGATGGCCGCCCGCGTCGATATGGGATTGCCCCAGCTTTCCGGAGTCGCAAGATCTTCGCGGACGGGCACAAAGCGCAAGGTGAACGCACGACCGACGACACGCTCGCCCTTCGGCACGAGCGCTTTCGGGCCGTTCATCCAGCAGCGCCGGATGCCTTTTTTCAGGAGCATTGTGGTGATCGTCGCAGTCGTCACCTTACGCAGAATCTCAAAAAGCGCGTCGCTCATCGCCCGCCTCTCTTAGCCAGGATATTTTTCGAGCCAAGTGCCGATCCGCTCGACCGCCTCGCGCATCTCCTCGCGCGCGCCGGCATAGCATAGCCGCAAAAAATTCCTTCCACGCAACGGGTCGAAATCGACGCCGGGCGTGGCCGCCACGCCCGCCTCTTCCAACATCCGCGTGGCGAATGCAAAGCTGTCGGTGGTGAACCGAGAGACGTCGGCATAGAGATAGAAGGCGCCGTCGGCAGGTAGAAATGAATCGAGGCCGACGCGCGGCAATCCCTCGAGCAAAATGCGCCGGTTTTCCTCGTAGCCGCGCCGCACCGTTTCGAGTTCCTCGCGTCCGTCAAAAGCGGCCTCGGCGGCGATCTGCGAAAGCGTGGGTACCGAAATCGCAAGGTTTTGCTGCAGCCGCTCGATCGCGCGGACCAGCGGCTGCGGCACCACCATCCAACCGATCCGCCATCCCGTCATGCAGAAATACTTGGAGAAGGAATTGCTGATAATGACATCGGAGGAGATGCGCGCCGCGCACTCGGCGGCAAAGGCGTAGTCGAGACCGTGATAAATCTCGTCCGAGATCACGACGATGCCGGCGTCTTCCGCGCAGCGGATCAGCTCGGTCAGCGCCGATGCCGTCATCATCGTGCCGCTTGGATTGGCCGGCGAACCAACCACTACGCCCTTGAGTGGCTTTATACGGTGGTGGGCAAGCAGAGTTTCGCCGCTCATCGACCAGCGCGTTTCCGCGCTCGTCTCGATACCCACCGGCTCGCAGCCGAGCGCGGTAAGAATGTGGCGATACGGCGGATAGCCAGGCAAGGCCACCGCCACGCGATCGCCCGTTTCGAAAGCGGAGAGGAACGCCAGAATGAAGCCGGCTGAGGAGCCGGTCGTAACGACAATGCGGGCCGGATCGATGTCGAGCCCGTGCCATTCGGCATACGCGTGCGCAATACGCCGGCGGAGCGAGGTGATACCGAGCGTCTCCGTATAGCCGAGGCGGGCAGAGGACAAAGCCGCGCGCGCGGCGGCGATCGCAGTTGCCGGCGCCCCTGCCGCTGGCTGGCCGACTTCCATGTGGATGATCCGGCGGCCTTGCGCCTCGAGGCGGGCCGCAGCAGCCATGACGTCCATGACCATGAACGGCGGCACAGCGCTCCGCGCGGAAGGTTGGACGAGTTGTTTAGCTCTCTCAAGCATCATCCCCCCTCGGCGAATCGTCGGCCCGGAGGGGCCGCCCCGGTGCTGCCGCATTCGCCGCGTTTCGTCAGTCTTGGCTTAGCCTACAACACTCGGCGTTGTGTTGACCGTAAACGGTTCCGTCCATAGCCTTGGTCCGCGGACCGAGGGACTGATACTTTGTCCCAGATGATCGTCGCCAGATCTCCTAGCAAGGTGCACCCGGTGAGACCAGCGTCGCGCGCTGTCGCGCTGATCGCTGCCGTCTCGGTCGTTCTGGCAAGCGCGCCGGCACGGGCGCAGACCGGGTCGTCTGCCGGCATTCCGATGATTCGCGACGCGGAAATCGAGCAGCTCTTGCGCGACTATACGACGCCGATTTTGCACGTCGCCGGCTTAAGCCAGCAAAACGTGCAAGTCGTGATCATCAGCGACAAATCGTTCAACGCATTTGTCATGGACGCGCACCGCATTTTCGTGAATTCCGGCGCGCTGATGCAAGCGACCACGCCAAATCAGCTCATTGGCGTCTTTGCGCACGAGACCGGTCACATCGTCGGCGGCCACCTGTCCAAAATGCGCCAGGAACTTGCCAACGCGCAGACCGCCGCGATCGTGGCTATGCTGCTCGGGGTGGGCGCCGTGGTGGCGGGCGCGCGGTCCGGAAGCGTGGATGCGGGCAACGTCGGCGCTGCGGTTTTCAGCGCGCCGCAATCCTACTTGCAGCACTCGCTACTCGCCTACCAGCGCGCACAGGAAGAACAGGCCGACCGCGCCGGTGTCCGTTTCCTGACTATGACCGGACAGTCGGCCAAAGGCATGTACGAGACGTTCAAGCGCTTCGCCGATGAGATGATGTTCTCGGCGGCGTATGTCGATCCTTACGTGCAGAACCACCCCATGCCCGCGGAACGCATGGCCGAGTTGGCAGAACTGGTGAAGACCCCATATTGGGACAAGAAGGACCCGCCCGAACTTCAATTCCGCCATGACATGATGCGGGCAAAACTTAACGGGTTTATCGAACGGGCCGACACGGTGATGCGGCGTTACCCGTCATCCGATACGAGCATGCCGGCCCGCTACGCGCGCGCCATTGCCACCTATCGCTTCGGTGACGTGCGCTCCGCGCTTGCCCAGATCGACGGTTTGATCGAGTCAAAGTCCGACTATGCTTATTTCTACGAGCTGAAAGGTCAGGCCCTACTCGAGAGCGGCCACGCGGCAGACGCGATCGCGCCCTTGCGCCGGGCCGTCCAGCTCGCGCCCAATCCCGCCCTCATTCAGATCCTGCTATCGCAGGCCCTCATCGCCACCAACAACTCCAAAATGGCTTCGGAGGCGATTCCGCTTCTACGCGCGGCGCTCGTCAAAGAGCCTGAATCCGGCGACGCCTATGAGCAGCTTGCCATGGCCTACGGCCACACTGGTGATTTCGCCGATGCCGATCTTGCCTCCGCACAGGCTGCTTTCGCGCGTGGCGACAACAAGACCGCACGTGAACTTGCGGCGCGGGCCAAGATGCGGTTTCCGGTCGGATCGCCAGGCTGGGTGCGCGCCGACGATATTGTCGCCTTTAACAAGGGAAGAAATCCTCTCCGACTAGGTCAATGATCGAAAAAGGACAATCGCAATGACATTCTACTCACGTATGGCAATCCTGATCGCAGCAGCGATATCGCTCGCGACGCCGGCCGCCGCGCCGGCGCAGGCGCAAACATTTTCAAGCGACCAACGCGAGGAAATCGGGAGCATCGTCAAAGAGTACTTGCTCGCCCATCCCGAGGTGCTGCAGGACGTCATGGCGGAGCTGGAAAAACGTCAGCAGGCGGCGGAAGCCGAGAAGCACCGCGCGGCGGTCGTCGAGAACAAGGCGACGCTGTTCAGCTCGCCGCACCAGGTCGTGCTCGGCAACCCGCAGGGCAACGTCACCATGGTCGAATTTTTCGACTACAATTGCGGCTTCTGCAAGCGCGCCCTTTCCGACATGCTCGATCTGATAAAGACCGACACCAATCTCAAATTCGTTCTCAAGGAATTCCCGGTTCTGGGAGAGGGATCGGTTGAAGCCGCTCATGTTGCGGTCGCCGTACGCATGCAGGACATCACCGGGAAAAAGTACATTGATTTTCACCAGAAGCTTCTGGGCGGCCGCGGACCGGCCGACAAAGCCCGCGCGCTTGCGGTCGCCAGGGAGGTCGGATTCGACATGGCCCGCATCGAGCGCGATATGAGCAGCGACGAGGTTAAGAAGACAATCGACGAGAATATGAAGCTCGCCGATGCGCTCGGCGTCAGCGGCACACCCAGCTACGTGGTCGGCGATGAAGTCGTGGTGGGAGCGGTCGGCATCGACGCACTTCGCGAAAAGATCAACGCCGAGCACAAATAGCAGCTCGAAAACCGCACACTCGTATAGCGCGATCAAGTATCCTCCCCCGTGCCGGGGGAGGATTTTTGTTGTCGGACGGTTTCACTTCGCCAAATAGTTCCGATGCACCCAGCCGCCGTCAGCGCGCCGCGTCTCCGCAAACAGCGAACTGGCGCCGTCGCGGGTCGCAAGACTGACGTTATTGTTCATGACGCGGTCCGATCCGGGAGCGCTCTCTGCAGCCGCTAGAAAGGCTGGGGGTTCGTCGGCCGGCGGCGGTTTGGCATTTGGCGCATCGTTTTCGCCAATTGCCTCGGTCACGCTGGCGGCAAGCAACTTTGGCCACATTTTTCGAAACAGACCCGGCGAGGCGTACACATCACCGCCGCTGATCTTGCCATTGATAGCAGCGATGTAACCGACCACGTCGTGGTCGAGCTCGCCGCCTTGCAGCGCACTCAAATATGCGGTTTGCGCCGCCTTGAGCTTGTCACTTTCGAGCGAGAGCTGCAGGCTCGACGGCGAGGCGGGCGCGGCAACCGGCGCGCCAACCGACCGTGTCAGGTGATCCTGCATCTTTTTCACCGTTGCCCAGATCTGGGCTTGGCGCGATCCGGTATCGGCGCGAGGTGGATCCGCCGGGCTTGGCGCTCCAACAGGTGCTGATTTCGGTGCGTTTGCCATGTAGGACCGAATTGCGAGCTTCGCTTCATGCGAGGGCATAGCCGCCGCGGCGGTTGAGAATTGCCGCGCGTCCTCGTGACCGCGCGCCGACCAACGGCCGGATTCGACGCAAAACACCGCGATCGGTACCTGCCCCGAGCGCGGCGGCAACAGCAGATCGACGGACAACACACGGTCCTGCTGACCGCCTTTTACGATGTCGCCGGCCTGGACGAAAACCTCATCGTCCCCGACATTCTCCACCGTCAGCTCGTTGACCGTGCCGGTTTCGCGCACCTTGACGCGCCCATTAGCGAGCGCCTCTTCCAAGCTCATGGGGACCGTGTTCTCGGTTGCCGAGCCATGCACGAAATAGATTGCAAGGTTATCGTGGACGATCGGGCCCGATATGCGCATGCCCTCGGCAGCGACGGCCGACGACACGAAAGGCAGCAATGCAACACAACACGCAACAAATCCGATAAATGCTCTGCGGCGCATGGAATCCCTCCCAAGGTTCACGTCGCGCCGAAAGGGTCTATGGGATCTATGGCCCGCTTTGGGGCTCGCGGCGTCCAATTTTGGGTTTCATCGTGGCGGCCGCTCACCCCGGTGTCGTCGTTCCGGCTTCCCCTTTGCGAGTGCCTTCCCTATAAACAGGGCCGGCGCGTCGGGCTTTCGCCCGCAGCGCGACGACAGCCAGGTATAGCTCGCGAAATGGCGAAGACCGTTTACGTCCTCAACGGACCCAATCTCAATTTGCTTGGTTCGCGCGAGCCGGAAATTTACGGCCGTGCCACCCTCGCTGACGTGGAAAAGCTCTGCCGCGCGGCGGCCCAACGGCACGGGCTTGCGTTGGAATTCCGCCAGTCCAATCACGAGGGCGAGATCATCGATTGGATTCAGCAGGCGCGCGCCGAGAAGGCGGCTGGGCTCGTCATCAATCCCGCGGGGTACGGCCACACCTCAGTCGCGATCTTTGACGCGCTTGCCACCATGGAAGCACCCATCGTCGAAGTGCACATCAGCAACATTCACTCACGTGAGCCGTTTCGCCGGCGCTCTTATGTGTCACAGGTCGCGCGCGCCGTGCTATGCGGCTTCGGCATCGAAGGTTACCCACTCGCGATCACCGGTCTCGCCGCTATGATCGGCACCAAGGACTGACCGTGGCGCGCAAGTCCGGGAACCCGCCAATGTCCAAGACGCCTGCGATCGATCACGATTCGATCCGCGAACTGGCGAAGCTGCTCGACGAAACCGGCCTTTCCGAGATCGAGATCCAACGAGACGGAGTTTCGATTCGCGTCGCGCGAAATTTGAATGCGTACGGTCCGCGGGCTCGATCGCCGGAAGGATCGGTCGGCGCAATCCCGGCCATGGTCGCGGCGCAGGTGGCCGCTCCGATCGAGCTGGCGCAACACCCGGGCCTCGTCGCTTCGCCGATGGTCGGCACGGCCTATCGCGGCCCGGCGCCGGGCGAGCGGCCCTTTGTCGATGTCGGCAGCCAAGTAAAGATCGGCGAGACGCTGATCATCATCGAGGCGATGAAGACGATGAATCAAATTCCCGCGCCCCGTTCCGGCACGGTGACCCAGATCCTGGTCGAGGACGGTCAACCGCTAGAGTACGGCGAGCCGCTGATGATCATCGAACAAAATGGCGAATAGCGAGTAGCGAATTGGGAGTGCGGGAAAGAACGTGACGCTTAGCTTTCTTCTATTCGCTGTTCGCCATTCGCTATTCGCTTCCAAGCGGTGGCCGCATGTTCGATAAAATTCTCATCGCCAACCGAGGGGAGATCGCGCTTCGCGTGTTGCGGGCGTGCAAAGAGCTCGGCATCCCGACAGTCGCCGTGCATTCGACGGCTGATGCGGACGCCATGCACGTGCGGCTCGCCGACGAGAGCGTTTGCATCGGCCCGCCGGCGGCCAAGGACAGCTATCTCAACATTCCGGCGCTACTCGCGGCTTGCGAAATCACCGGCGCCGACGCCGTTCATCCAGGCTACGGATTTCTCGCCGAGAACGCCCGTTTCGCGGAAATTCTCGCCGAGCACAACGTGCAATTCATCGGTCCGCGACCCGAACAGATCCGCCTGATGGGTGACAAGATCGCGGCCAGGCGCGCCGCCGTTGAGCTCGGCATCCCGACCGTTCCGGGTTCCGACGGCGGCCTCGGCTCCGACGAAGAGGCCGAGAAATTGGCGCGCGACATGGGCTTTCCGGTCATGCTCAAGGCTGCAGCCGGCGGCGGCGGCCGCGGTATGAAGGTCGTTCGTGCGGAGAACGAACTTGCTTCGGCGCTTACCATGGCGCGGGTCGAGTCGAAGGCGGCTTTCGGCGACGACACGCTTTATCTCGAAAAATATCTCGAGCGGCCGCGCCACATCGAAATTCAGGTTCTCGGCGACGGCAACGGCCGCGTCATCCATCTCGGCGAGCGCGATTGTTCGCTGCAGCGCCGTCACCAGAAGGTTTGGGAGGAAGGCCCCTCACCCGCTCTCAACGCGGCCGCCCGCGATCAGATTTGCGAAACCGTCGCCAGAGCCATGCGCGACATCAAATATCTGAGTGCCGGCACCGTCGAGTTCCTCTACGAGGACGGCAAGTTCAACTTCATCGAAATGAACACGCGCATTCAGGTCGAGCATCCGGTGACCGAGATGATCACCGACATCGACCTCGTGGTGGAACAAATCCGCGTCGCGGCCGGCAACGAACTTGCGCTGGCGCAGAGCGACGTGAAATTCCACGGCCATGCCATCGAATGCCGCATCAATGCCGAAAACCCGGTGTCGTTCCGCCCTTCCCCCGGTAAGATCATTCATTACCATCCGCCCGGCGGATTAGGCGTGCGAATCGATTCCGCCGTCTATCATGGCTACGCAATTCCGCCGTTCTACGATTCGCTCGTCGGGAAGCTCATCGTCCACGGCAAAACGCGCGGTGAGTGCCTCATGCGGTTGAAGCGCGCGCTCGACGAATTCGTCGTCGACGGCATCGAGACCACGCTGCCCCTGTTTCGCGCTTTGGCGCGAGAAACGGAGATTATCGACGGGAATTATCACATCCACTGGCTCGAGGAATTTCTCGCGCGCGGAGCCATCGAGCAGTAGGCGTTCACGCCGGCAAGCGCTCGGCCGTCGCTTTGAAGGTGCTGGCGAGAAGCCTGCCGACGACTGCCGGGGCGTAAGGCTTCGCAACGAAAATCGAGCCCGGTACGCGCGTCGCGGCATCGAGCATGTTCACGCGGCCGGAAGCGTAGACAATCGGCAGATGGGGTAGCAGCTCGCGAGCGCGGCGTGCGAGCATCGTGCCGTCCATGCCGCCGGGCAAATTGATATCGGTGAACAATACGTCCACAGGCGCCGACGCAAGCTGCCGCAGCGCGTCCGCCCCGTTGGTCGCAGTACGCACGGCAAAACCTTGCTCGGAAAGAGACTCCGCGACCCATTCACTGATGAGGAACTCATCCTCGACGAGGAGGATACGGATCGGGTGAGCCACGCTGACGATCGTTTCCATGCGGCAGTTGTCAATCATTTGCACGGCTGGGTAACGCTCCGAGGAGCAAATACGTTCAAAGGAGGCGAAAATCTTACGGAATTGGTGGTTTACGGCGAGTTAAGGCAGCCCCGCAGCTTCTGGTAGAAGCGGACACGCAGGGTTCGTGGTGCCGCTGAACGCAAAACTCCTATCCGCGCCGGACCTGCCCTTGAAAGAACCGCCTGCCGGTGGGTAAACGAACACATGGCAAGCCGCGAGTCCGCACTCGTCGACATCACGCCGGAAGTGCTGCTCAAGGCCTATGCCTGCGGCATCTTCCCCATGGCGGAAAGCGCCGAGGACCCGGCCCTCTATTGGATCGAACCGGAACGCCGCGGCATTATTCCGCTAGATCGCTTCCACGTGCCGAGCCGTCTTGCGCGTACAGTGCGCTCCGATCGGTTCACGGTCTTCGTCGACCGCGATTTCGATGCGGTTTTGGATGGGTGTTCACGACCGATGCCGGGCCGCGCCCGCACCTGGATCAACGCACGCATTCGCAATCTTTACGGCAAGCTCTATGAGCGTGGCGATTGTCATACGGTCGAGATTTATGAAAACGGCGACCTGGTCGGCGGCCTTTACGGCGTCAGCCTCGGGCGCGCTTTCTTCGGCGAGAGCATGTTCCACGGCGCCCGCGATGCCTCCAAGGTCGCCCTCGTCCACCTAGTCGCGCGGCTCAGGGCCGGCCAATACCGGCTGCTCGACACGCAGTTTGTCACTGAACACTTGCGCACGTTCGGCGCTGTCGAGGTTTCGCGGCCGGCCTACCACAAGCTGCTCGACGCGGCGCTCGTCGGCGAGGCAGATTTTGGCGCACTCGCGCTAGATCGCCCGGTCTCTGGGAGCGCGGCGCTGGCACGCCTTGCGGCGCCCTGATCCCCTTCAGCGCTGCTGGACTTGGACCGGAGGCGCCGGAGCAACCGGTGGTGCCGGCTGCTGGCGCGCAGGCGCTTGGCGCGGGCGAGCAGGCGCGCGGGTGCTCGGCATAGCCGCCGCCGGCGTCGGTTGAACGGCCGGCTCGGCAATCTTTGTCGGCGCGGGAGCCGCGCAATCGGTCAACCAGACATCGTAGATGGGATGCTCCACCCCATGCAGGCCGGGGCTCGAAGCAAACATCCAGCCGTTGAAAATGCGCTTGATCTCGCCCTGAAGCGTCACTTCATCCACTTCGACGAAAGCGTCCGTGTTGGTCGCTTCGGTCGGGGGGCGCGTGTAGCACACCCGTGCAGTGACCTGAAGCGCGCCGAATTGGACCGTTTCGCCGACCGCCGCGTCGAAGGAGATGATGCGGCCGGTGATTTTGTCGAGTCCGGAAAACACCGCGCGGCCGTTCTCGATCTTCTGCGTCGGCATCTCAGTGACGACAGTGTCGTCGTGCTGCGGCGCGGCGTCCGCCGGTTGCGGCGGGGGCGGATTAGCCGATTGCGGCACCGCACCAGCAGGCAGCGGTGCGGCGCGCGCACGCTGGCCGCCCGATGGCAGTTGGTTTGGCGTCGGAGCGGGTGCCAACGTCGCCCCCGGAGGCGGGGGTAACGCTTGCGTTTGGATGCCCGACGGCGGGGGACCCGCCGGCGCTGGCGCGAGCGGTGCCTGCCCAGGGAACTGCACCGGCGGCGGTTGCGGGGGAAACGATCCGTTGGGGACGTTAGCGGGCGGCCGGGGCGGCGAATCACCGAAGACGGACTGCGCCTGAACCGCTCCCGCTGCGAGCGTTCCGCCGAGCACGGCTAATAGAGCGGCGATACGGAACATGGAGCCTGGTGGCGCGACCGGAGTTAAACGCGTCATCGCGGATCGCCCCGTTAACATGGCGAATGCGGCGCGGAAAGGGCGAAGGTTAGAGCGATCCCGGCAGGAACGCGGTATTCGGGACCCTAGCCTAACTGCCCGGCGTCCAGGCCTTGTAGTCGCCTGTGGCCTTGGGGCGCCGCCCCTGCGCCAAGGTCGACCCGCTCGGCCTGTGGGCGCCAGGGGTGCCGGTGAGATTGGGCCGATGCGGCTTTTCCCAAGGATGCGGCTTGGTCCTGTCTTCTGTCGGTGGAATATCCACGACGTGATGCAGCCAGCCATGCCAGGCCGGCGGAACGGTGGAGGCCTCAGCGATCCCGTTGTAGATCACCCAGCGTCGCTCGAACCCGAGTGTCGGATCGATCTTGCCATTCCGCGTGCGGTAATAGCGATCGCCGAATTCGTCCTCGCCAACGAATTCGCCATAAAGCCGCGTCCACAACTGGGTTCCGAAGGTTTGGCCGTTCCACCAAGTGAAAAAACGCAGGAGGAAGGTCTTCATCGCCGATATCGCCGATCGCGTTTGGCCGTCGCTGGTTTAACGACACGTTGATGCCATTTCAGACCGGTGCTGTCCAGGGAACGGTGCGCCGGAACCGTCAACACGGCGCGTTTGTTCTTCCCGGCGGTTGATTTAGATTTCATGTTATCGTTGTCGCATGTGGCAAGCCGCTGTCCAGCACATACAGAGCAAGTTTGGCGGAACCCTCTCCTTCACAGTGGATTGGGCCTTGTCGGCGGCGCTCCTCGTCGGCGCCGCGATCGTGGCGCTGCTGTTGCATGCCGCCGTGCTCGCACTCGTACGGCGAGTGTTGGGCGAACGCCGGCCCTTTTTGCGAACGGTCCTCCGCGCGACGAAAGGGCCGGCGCGGCTAGGCCTGCTGCTCATCGCGTTGGCAATCGCGCTACCCACGACGCCGCTTAGCGGCGACACCCAGGGCGTACTCGCGCGGCTCCTCGGGTTGGCGACCATTTGCCTGCTCGGGTGGATCGCGGTGACCGTGCTGCGCATTGCAGCCGATCTGTACCTCATGCGTTTTCGGATCGATGTCGCGGACAATCTGCTCGCGCGCAAACACGTCACTCAAATTCGCGTGCTCGTACGCGTCCTGGACGTGATGATCGTGCTCATCACCGTCGGATTGGCGCTGATGACCTTCGAGGCAGTGCGCCAATTCGGCGTCACCCTGTTCGCCTCTGCCGGCGTTGCCGGCATTATCGCCGGCCTTGCGGCCCGGCCGGTGCTGACCAACTTCCTCGCCGGCGTGCAGATCGCCGTGGCACAGCCGATCCGCATCGACGATGCTGTGATCGTTGAGAACGAGTGGGGCAACGTCGAGGAGATCACCTTCAGTTACGTCGTGGTCAGGCTGTGGGATTTGCGGCGGATGGTCGTACCGCTCAGTTATTTCATTGAGAAGCCGTTCCAGAACTGGACCAGAATTGGCGGCGAGCTGATCGGCACGGTGTTTCTCTATGTCGACCACACCGCGCCGGTCGACGCCATCCGCAAGAAGCTCACCGACATCGCCTCGCAGTCCAAATTGTGGAACGGCAAGGTCGTGAACTTACAGGTCAGCGATTGCAAGGAAACGACGATCGAGCTGCGTGCGCTCGTGAGCGCCAATAGCGCGTCGGCGGTTTGGGATTTGCGCTGCGAGGTGCGTGAAAAGCTCGTCGATTTCCTCCAGCGCGAACATCCCTCCGCACTGCCGCGACGCCGCTACGAAACCGCTCAGCAGACGGCGGCGCAGTCCGACGAAACGCGGGAGATTCGCGCCACGCGCGGGCGGTGATTGCTTGCAGCGGGACTTTAGCGCCAAGGTCGGGCGCCCTACCACCATTTTTCCGGAGCAAATTTTCCGGCGGCCTGCTCGATGACGCTGCCCAGCGCGAATAGCATCTCCTCCTCGAACGGCCGTCCAATAAGCTGCAAGCCGAGGGGTAGCCCTTGCGCGTCGAGGCCGCTTGGGACGGAAATCCCCGGTAGTCCGGCCATGTTCACCGTCACCGTGAACACGTCGTTGAGATACATCTCGACCGGGTCAGCGCGACCCTTTTCGCCGATCGCGAAGGCAGCGGACGGAGTCGTCGGCGTCAGAATGGCGTTAACGCCGGCGGCGAAGCACGCCTCGAAGTCGCGCTTGATCAGCGTGCGAACCTTCTGCGCCCGCAGATAATAGGCATCGTAATAGCCGGCCGAGAGCACATAGGTGCCGATCATGATGCGTCGGCGCACTTCCTTGCCGAAGCCGGCCGCGCGCGTGTGCTCGTACATGTCGTTGACATCGCGGCCAGGAACGCGCAGCCCGTAGCGCACGCCGTCATAGCGGGCGAGATTGGACGAAGCCTCCGCCAGTGCGACAATGTAATAGGCCGGCAACGCGTATTTTGTGTGCGGAAGCGAAATGTCGACCGTTTCGGCGCCGGCATCTTTGAGCCACTGGGCGCCGCGCTGCCATAGCGCCTCGATCTCGGGAGCCGTGCCCGGCATGCGATATTCCTTCGGTACGCCGATGCGCATACCCTTGACCGACGCGCCAACCGCCTTCTCGTAATCGGGGATCTGGAGATCGGCGCAGGTCGTATCCTTCGGGTCGTGACCGGCCATCGAGCGCAACAAGATCGCGCAATCGCGCACCGTGCGCGCGAACGGCCCGGCCTGATCGAGCGAGGACGCAAACGCCACGATGCCCCAGCGCGAGCAGCGGCCGTATGTCGGCTTAAGCCCGACGATGCCGCAAAATGCCGCCGGCTGGCGGATCGAGCCGCCGGTGTCGGTGCCGGTGGCGCCTACGCAAAGGTTGGCCGCGACCGCCGCCGCCGACCCGCCCGATGAGCCGCCAGGAACAAGCTTCGCGTCCCCTCCGCGCCGCCGCCATGGCGACACCACCGGGCCGAAATACGATGTCTCATTCGACGAACCCATGGCGAACTCGTCGTTGTTGAGCTTGCCGAGGAGAACCGCGCCGTCACGCCACAGATTTGCCGTGACCGTCGATTCGTAAGTGGGAACGAAGTTTTCGAGGATATGCGAGCATGCCGTGGTGCGCACGCCGGCAGTGCAGAACAAATCCTTGATGCCGAGCGGCAGACCTTCGAGCGGACCGCCCTCGCCTTTCGCCAATCGCGCATCAGCTGCCCGCGCCATGTCGCGGGCTTGCTCCGGCGTTTCCCACACAAAGGCGTTTAACGCACGCGCCCTCTCGACGGCGCCAAGGTGCGCGTCTGTAAGCTCAATTGCGGAAAATTTCTTCGCGCGCAACGCGTCGCGCGCCTGCGCCAGCGTGAGCGAGGTGAGATCGGTCATCAGGCCGTTTGATCGTCGCGGGCGAGCTTTTCTTTTTCTGCCGGCTCGGGCGGGCTATCCGCTTTTGCTTCTTCAGGAACGGCCGCCGGCTCGACCGCTTCGGCGGCAAAGACTGACGGTGGCTGCTCCACCAGATAGCCGTCAGGCGTAATAAGGCCTTTCCTTTGCAGGTAGGCAAACCACATCGCGTCTTGTTCGCAAGCGATGCACATCATTCCACCACTTTGGGTACAAGAAAGAAATGATCTTCGCGCGCCGGCGCGTTCGCCATGATGGCGTCGGCGATGCCGCCCTCGGTTACCTCGTCCTTACGCATCTTCATCGCCATGGGCGTCACCGATGTCATGGCCTCGACGCCGGCGACATCGACCTCCGCAAGCTGCTCGACAAAGGCCAGCATGGCGTTGAGCTCGCCGCGAAGATGCTCGACCTCGTCCTCGGCAACCGCAATGCGCGCAAGATGCGCGACGCGGCGGACAGTGTCGGCGTCAACGGACATAGCGGCAGCCTCGAACCGTGAATTCGCTATTGAACGCCACGCGTATAGCAGAGCGTCCATTTGCCGCCAACTGCCGTCAGCCCGGTAAATTCCCGCCAAATTCCCTTGCATTGTGCCGCTCACCTCATGCGCCTACTTTGAGGTCATGACGCGCTCCCAGGCGACGGCGCATATCCCGCCGGTCCATGTCGTCGGCGGCGGCCTTTCCGGTTCCGAGGCCGCCTGGCAGATCGCGCGCAGGGGCCTGCCCGTAGTGCTGCACGAAATGCGACCCGTTCGCGCGACCGCGGTGCACAAGACGGGCGACTTCGCCGAGCTGGTCTGTTCGAACTCGTTCCGCTCCGACGACGCGGAGGGAAGCGCCATTGGCCTCCTGCATGCCGAGATGCGACAGCTCGGTTCGCTGGTGATGCGCGCGGCAGACGCGCATAAGCTGCCGGCGGGCGGCGCACTCGCCGTCGACCGTAACGGTTTTGCCGCCGCGATCACCACGGCGCTGGAGGATGAACCGCTCATCGATATTCGCCGCGAAGAAATCCAGGCGCCGCCACCGGAATGGGACAGCGTCATCGTCGCGACCGGCCCCCTCACCTCATCGGCACTTGCAGACGCGATCCGCTCGCTCACCGCAGAAGACGCGCTCGCTTTTTTCGATGCCATCGCGCCGATCGTGCACCGGGAAACCATCGACTTCGGCATCGCCTGGTTCCAGTCGCGCTACGACAAGACCGGGCCCGCAGGCTCCGGCGCCGACTACGTCAATTGTCCGCTCACGCGCGAACAATACGACGCATTCGTCGATGCGCTCCTCGCCGGCGAGAAAATCGGGTTCCATGATTTTGAGACGGCGACGCCCTATTTCGACGGCTGCCTGCCAATCGAAGTGATGGCCGAGCGCGGGCGTGAAACGCTGCGCCATGGACCGATGAAGCCGTTCGGTCTTACCGACGCACATCGGCCGGCCGAAAGGCCGTATGCTGTGGTGCAATTGCGCCAGGACAATAAGCTCGGCACGTTGTTCAACATGGTCGGGTTTCAGACCAAGCTGAAGCACGGCGAGCAGGCCCGCATCTTCCGCACCATCCCAGGACTCGCCAAGGCTGAGTTCGCCCGACTCGGGGGCCTGCACCACAACACTTTTCTCAATTCGCCGAAGCTTCTGGACGACACGCTGCGGCTCAAGGCGAACCCTCGGCTGCGCTTTGCCGGACAGATCACCGGCTGCGAAGGCTACGTGGAATCGGCGGCGATTGGTCTGCTCGCAGGCCGCTTTGCCGCTGCCGAGCGGCTTGGCGAGCGGCCGCTTCTGCCGCCACCGACCACCGCCCACGGAGCGCTCCTCGGCCATATCACCGGCGGTCACATCGAAACCATCGACGCCGGACCGGCGTCGTTCCAGCCGATGAATATTAATTTCGGCTTGTTCCCGCCGCTCGACGCAACGCCCTCTTACGATCGCGAGGGGCGCAAGTTCGGCCGCGGCTCGGCTAAGAACCTGGCGCGCAAGAGCGCGCTCAGCACCCGAGCACTCGCCGATCTCGATCGCTGGATCAACGGCACGCGCCACGCCGACGCTGCGGAGTGAATCAGCCCGCAATCCGCGCCGGATTTTGCGCCGCGCGCCAAATGAGCCATTGCCGCCGCCACGGCGAAATTTCGGCGGGCGTAAACGGTTCGCCACGATCCAGCATGTCGAGCGACGGCCTCACCAGAGCGACAGGGAGCAACGCCGGTACGGCCTCCCGCGGCAGCGCCGTCATACGCTCGCCGGCGGCAATCAGATGACGACGCGCAAGGTCTCGCAGTTCCGCAAGCGCCGCCGCAAGTCCGATCGAGGAGCGGCCGGCAAACAGGTCGTGCAAACGAACCTGATGGCGTTCCAGCAGCTCCGTCGGCACATAGAGCTGGTGCCGCGCAGCGTGAATCGGAAAGGCCCGCAGGATGCTTGTAATACCGGAAGCGATGCCGGCGGGTCCAGCAATCGCCTCAACCTCAACGCCGACGATAACTTGCGCGGCGAGACTGCTGAGCGCCGAGGATGTTTTTTGCGCGTAAGCTTCCAAATCGGCAATGCTCGCCATCGGGTCGTCGTAAAGGTCGAAGCGGCGTGCCTCGATCAGATCGATCAGCTTTTCCGACGCGAGCTGATGGCGCTCGATTGTGGCGAGAAGCGCTGAAGCGACAGGATTGGCCTGCGCCTCGTCGTCGCGATCGCGATTGATCGCCTCGCTCCACCATTGCAGGCGGATTTCGCCAGGCAATGCGGCGTGCGCCACGTCACGCACGCGCGCCAGTTCGGCATTGAACGCATAGAGGGAATGGAGCGCGCCGCGTAGTTCCGCTGGTGCGAACAACGAAGCGATGAAGCGGTCCCGATCGGCCGCCCGGACAAGCTCGGCGCAATAGGCGAACGCATCCTGCATACGAGCAAGCTTAGCATTCAATCGACTGCAATCAGACCGGCGGCGACGCGGCGGCTCTCCATCAGCATCACGTTATAGGTGCGCACGGCCGGCCCGGAGGTCATCGCGTCGAGAGAAATGTGGGCCTCGCGAAACCGTAAGCGCAACTCCTCCGGCACGGTCCAAGGCTCGGCGCCGGTGCCGAGAATGAAAAAGTCCAATTCGCCCGCGCGGGCAAATACGAGCGCCAGCGCCTCCTGCGTCAACCTGGCGACGCTCGCCACCGGCCAGGCCCAGATGCCGTCGGGCAGGCACAGCAGCGAGCCGCGATGCGACATGCCGGCAAAGCGAAAGCCGCCATCGCCATGGGCATCGATCAGCGCCTGCTGCGGGAGATGGGGAGAGTCCACTAGCGGCGCGACCGCGCACGCTGGCGCGGCGGCGAAGGCTTCGATGGCGGGGGTGGCGACGGAGCCGCCGGCACCGTCGGCGGCGCCTCGGCCTCGGCATCCTCGGGTTCGCCCTGCCGGGTGCGGCCGACGCCGAGATAGATCAGGATCGGCGAAGCAATGAACACCGACGTATAGGTGCCGACCAGCACGACGCCGAACATCATGGTCGCCGTGAAGCTGCGGATCGCCTGACCGCCGAACAGCAGCAGCGCGAGCAGCGACAACGACACCGTGAGATGGGTGACGATCGAGCGCGACAGTGTCGCATTCACCGAAGCGTTGAGTAGGTCGGGCATCGGCATGCGTTTGTAGCGCCGCAGCATCTCGCGGATGCGGTCGTAGATCACCACCGTGTCGTTGAGCGAATAGCCGAGGATGGTGAGCAGCGCCGCAATGCTGGTGAGATCGAAATCGATCCGCGTCAGCGACATGAATCCGACGGTGAGCACGAGGTCGTGCACGTTGGCGATCATGGCGCCGAGCGCGAACTGCCACTCGAAACGAAACCAGAGGTAGATGAGGATCGCGCCGATCGCGAGGACGAGGCCGATGGTGCCATAGGACAGAAGTTCGGTGGAAACGCTCGGTCCAACCACCTCGACGCGCCGGTATTCAACCTCGTTGCCGAGCGCATCGCGGACTTTTTGCACCGCTTGCTGCTGCGCGGCGTCGCCGCCCGACTGCTCCGAAATGCGGATCAGCACGTCGTTCGGCGCGCCGAACTGCTGGAGCTGGAAATCGCCCAGATGAAGCCCGCCGATGGTTCCTCGCATCTTGGCGAGATCGGCCGGTCCGGCCTTCGTCTGCACCTCCATCAGCGTGCCGCCGACGAAGTCGATGCCGAAATTCAGTCCGTGAAAGAAATACAGCAGGATCGCCGCGATCGACAGCATCGCGGATATGGGAAAGCTGATGCGCCGGAAGCGCATGAAGTCGAATTTGGTGTCATCGGGAACGATGCGAAGGAGGCGCACGGGGCGGTTTCACACTCTAAAGGGTTAAATTGGTACCGTGCGCGGCCGCCACAAACGCACCCAGTAAGCCACGATCAGCCGCGTCAGCGTGAAGGCGGTGAACAGGCTGGTGAGGATGCCGATGCCGAGCGTCACGGCGAAGCCGCGCACCGGTCCCGTTCCGATGTAGAACAGAACCGCCGCGGCGATGAAGGTGGTGATGTTGGAGTCGAGGATGGTCGCCAGCGCGCGGGAAAACCCGGCATCGATGGCGCTGATCGCGGTGCGGCCGGTGCGAACCTCCTCGCGGATGCGCTCGTAGATGAGCACGTTGGAATCCACCGCTATGCCGACGGTCAGTACAATTCCGGCGATGCCGGGAAGCGTCAACGTGGCGCTGAGCATCGACAGCACGCCGAAGATCATGGCGACGTTGACGGCGACCGCGACGTTGGCGAACAGCCCGAACAAGCCGTAGGTCACCAACATGAAGAAGACGACGAGCGCGGCCCCCACATAGGCCGCGTGCTCGCCGGCATTGATCGAAATCCTGGCCGAGGCCGGGTCCGACTGTGCGCTCCTCGATCACGGTGAGCGGCGCCGGCAAGGCGCCGGCGCGCAAAAGGATGGCGAGATCGTTGGCCGACTGCACCGTGAAATTGCCGGAAATCTGCCCCGACCCGCCGAGGATGGGTTCGCGGATGACCGGCGCCGAAATCACCTTGTTATCAAGTACGATGGCGAACGGCTTGCCGACATTCTGCTGCGTCGCCTCCGCGAATTTCCGCGAACCGCTCGAGTTGAAGCGGAAGCTGACGATTGGTTCGCTATTGCGCTGGTCGAAACCCGGTTGAGCGTCGACGAGATCGGCGCCGGAGACAAGCACCCGCTTCTCGATGAGAAATTTCTGGTTGCCCTCGCCGTCAAGAATTTCGGAATCCTGCGGCGGGTGGCTCGCGATTGCCTGCTCCGCCGTCATCGACTGATCGACCATGCGAAAATCGAGCTTCGCGGTCTTGCCGAGAATCTCCTTCAGCCGCGAAGGGTCCTGCAGACCCGGCACCTGGACGAGAATGCGACTGGCGCCCTCGCGCTGGATCGTCGGCTCGACCAGGCCGAGCTCGTTGACGCGGCGCTCGATGATCTGGATGGATTGGTCGACCGCCTGGCGGATCCGCTCCACGATCGCAGCGTCCGACGGAGTGAGCGTAATCAGACCGCCGGTCTCGGATATGTCGACGTTGCGCTGTCCGCCGGAGCCGAGTATGCCGGACAGCGGCTGCGAAAGCTCGCGCAGCTTACTGACCGCGTTATCAACGTCACTCTCGCGGGTTACGCGCACTTCCACGCCATTGCCGTGAATAGTGCGCCCGGTGAAGGGAATGCGATTCTGGCGCAGAATGCGCAGCACGTCGTCGGCTACGCCCTGTAGCCGCTCCTTGCGCACAGCAGCGGTGTCGACCTCAAGCAGCAGGCTCGATCCGCCTTGCAGGTCGAGGCCGAGCACGATGTGGCGCTGCGCCCACGACGGCCATTTCCGTATCGCGCTTTCGGAGAAGAAATTCGGCAAGGCAAACAGGCACACGACGAGCGCCGTGAGCAGGATACCCGCCGCCTTCCACCGCGTGAAAAACAACATCGATACGATTGTCCTCGTTGCGATCGCGCCGCGCTGGCCGAGGATACGCGGTCAGCTCTCGTCCTTCACCGGCTCGCCTTTGGCCCGCACCTCGGACACCATCGAGCGCATCTGTCGCACGCGGACCCCGTCGGAAATCTCGACCTCGATCTGATCGTCATCGACGACCTTAGTGACCTTGCCGACGAGCCCGCCATTGGTCACAACAGTATCGCCGCGGCGAAGCGCCTTGACCATCACCTGGTGCTGCTTCACCCGCTGCTGCTGCGGGCGCAATACCAGGAAATACATGATCACGACAATCAAGATGAGCGGCAGCAGCGACGTGATCATACCGCCGCTGTCGCCGCCGAGGCCAAACGGCAAGCTGATTTGTGCGTATGCGGGCGTGATCAGCATTAATCCTCCGGGTCCGCTAAGGACGCGCCGGCCATGCCATAGGGCCGATTTTGCGCGGGAAATTCGGCGCGGACTATAGCGGCCGTTGGCCCAATTGCAATGTTACGGCTTACCTTCCGGCGCGCTTGCGAGGGTTCCGGAGCCCCGCTAAGGGGATGGCGCAAACCGGTAGAAACATGGCCAAAACTCATCATCGCGTTCGCAATAAGCCAACGGTGAAGCGCACCGGCGGGGCTAAAAAGCAACCCTCCCGCAATGGCAGCGCCGATGGCCTGCTCGCGCGGATCGCAGATGCTCTCGAACGTCTGGCTCCGCCGCCGCCGGCCGGACCGGATTTTGTCGCTGCCGAGGCCTTCGTCTGGCACCCCGAAGGGCGCCGCCTCGCGCCGGTCGTCCGCGTCAACCGTGTCGAGATGTCGCTCCTCAAGGGCATCGATCGGGTGCGCGATCTTCTGGTCGAAAACACCGAACGCTTCGCGCGCGGCTTGCCGGCGAACAACGCACTTCTATGGGGCGCGCGCGGCATGGGAAAGTCGTCGCTGGTCAAAGCCGCGCATGCCGCGGTAGGAGCCGCACATCCCGGCGCAGGCTTGCGGCTGATTGAAATTCACCGCGAGGACATCGAGTCGCTGCCGGAATTGATGACGCTTCTTCGCAACGCGCGACAACGCTTTATCGTATTCTGCGACGACCTCTCCTTCGACGCCGACGACACCTCGTACAAGTCGCTCAAAACGATGCTCGAAGGCGGCATCGAGGGGCGGCCGGAGAACGTCATCTTTTACGCCACCTCGAACCGCCGCCACCTGCTGGCGCGCGAGATGGTGGAGAACGAGCGATCGACCGCAATCAATCCCGGCGAGGCGGTCGAGGAGAAAGTCTCACTGTCGGACCGGTTCGGATTGTGGCTCGGCTTTCACCGCTGCAGCCAGGACGAATACCTCGCCATGGTCGAGGGCTATGTCGGCCGTTACCGGATTCCGCTAAGCGGCGACGAGCTGCGCCGCGAAGCGCTCGAATGGGCAACCACACGCGGCGCCCGCTCCGGCCGTGTGGCTTGGCAATATGTGCAGGATTTGGCGGGAAGGCTTGGCGTGAAAGTGGCGGCAGACCAGCGCCACCTCACCTGAGAGGCGGATATGAGCTCTGATCCGAACCTACGCTGGTTCGAACGCGTTCGCCCGGACGGACGACCGGAACCGCACGTGACGCGCGGAGACAACGGCGAAATTGCTGTTTTCGACGGCGGCTGGGTCGCTTGTTTCAAGAACGGCCAATGGCACGACAAAATTCCGTTGTTCCACGAGCAGCTGGCAGAGTTCACGCCGGTGCAGGACCGCGACGAAGTCTATCGGCTGTTTAACGAGGCCCGCGTTGCGCTTGGATTCGAGCCCGAAGAACCGTCTAACTAGGACGGTCAGGCCCTGATCCATCCTCTATCGGATGTCGTCCGCCCTTACGCGCCGTTGAGATATTGCGAAGGATCGACCGGAGTGGCGCCCTTGCGGATCTCAAAATGCAATTGCGGCGAGGTAACGTTTCCGGTCTGGCCGGATTTGGCAATGACCTGACCGCGTTTGATCGGATCCCCGCGCTTGACGAGAATTTCGCTCGCATGCGCGTAGGCGGTGACGAAACCGTTGCTATGGCGCACAAGCACGAGATTGCCGTAGCCCTTGAGCTCGTTGCCGGCATAGGCGACCACGCCGTCTTCCGCCGCCTTGACCGGCGTACCTTCCGGCACGGCGAGATTGATGCCGTCGTTCTGCAAACCGTTTGGCTTCGGCCCGAAGCCGGCGATGACGCGGCCGCGCACCGGCCAGCGGAACGATGGCAGGCCGCCAGCCGGCTCCGCGGTTTTGACCGCGCTTTCCTGCTCGACCGGCGCCGGCGACGCGAGCCGGGCACTGTGAGGAGAGTCCGCGGTCGCGAAATTTTGGCTCGGGAGCGATCCCACCGTGGCTTCGCCGCGTGGCGCGGCCGGCGACGCCGCTGCGGCCGCCGAGGCTAAAACCGGCCGCGGCCCCGCGCCCGCCCCCGGAATAACGATGCGCTCGCCGACCTTCACCATCGTGTCGGGGGGAATATTGTTGGCCTTGGCGAGCACCATGACCGGCTTGCCATAGAGCCGCGCGATGCTGTGAAGCGTCTCGCCCGGCGCCACGACATGGACGCCTGCCGCCGGCGCAAGCGCGGTCCGCGGCGGACCGACCGGGGCCGCGGACGGCACAGTTGGCGCGGTTGAAGCGATACGCGTCTGCGGAGCGGATAGAGCCGATGCGGGCCCGCGCCGGTGCGGGATCACCAGATGCTGACCCGGACGCACAGTCGCCGGGCTGGTGATGCTGTTGGCTTCCATGATGGCGGCGACGGGCACCCCGTAGCGCCGCGAGATCGTCTCGAGCAATTCCCCAGGCGCGACGATGATCGGCGTGCCGCCTTCCCAGCTGAAGCTCGGGGGAGGCGGCGCTGCCGGGAGCGAGCCGGTGACATCGTTATTGCCGGGCTGATACGAGCCCATACCGCGGCCGCCGCCCGAAGTCCCCTCTCCGGCATTGCTGGCCAGATGCGGAAGCGGATGGCTTTCGACGCGGTTGCCTCCCTGCGGGATGGAGCCGGTCACTTCGCCACGCGAAGAGCCGTCGGAGCCGAAATCCGAAAAGCGGCCGGAATCGCTGCAACTAGCTGCGCCCAACCCCATTAACGCAATGGCAACCACTTGCGGCCAGACGGCCGAACTACGCGACGCGCACATGATTACTCGCTCGCACGCAACTATACCTGCGAACGAATAAACATCGTTGCGGTAAACAGGCCTTTAAGCACTGGCAGGAGAGTCTAAGAAAGACGTAAGGCTGGCAATATGGTTACAATTCTCGTGCCTGCCCGCGCAGCAGCGGCACGAACCGCACGGCGATCAGATTTTGCCGTGTCAGTCCGCCTGCCGTCTTGGTTAGCTTGACGATGTACTGCGTGCCGTTGCGCGGGCCGAGCGGCAGCACCATCTTGCCGCCCTCGCCGAGCTGATCGGCAAGCGCGTCGGGGATTTCCGCGGCCGCCGCGGTGACCATGATACGGTCGAAAGGCGCGCGGTCCGGCACGCCGGCAAATCCATCCCCGGCAACGACAGTGACATTGGTGTATCCCAGCGTTTTGAGGCGTTCGCGCGCGGTATCCGCAAGCGTGCGGTAGCGCTCGATGCTCACCACTTCGTGCGCCAGCCGCGAGAGAATGGCGGCCTGGTAACCCGAGCCGGTGCCGACCTCGAGGACCCGGTTTTGCGGTTCGATTTCGAGCTGCTCCGTCATATAGGCGACCACATAAGGCTGGCTGATCGTCTGCCCGCAAGCGATCGGTAGCGCCTGGTCGGCATAGGCGCTGTCGGAAAACTCGGCCGTGACGAAATGCTCGCGCGGGACCTCGTCCATGGCGCGGAGCACCGCTTGATCGCTGATGCCGTGCCGGCGCAGCGCGAGCTGAAACTCCATACGTTCCACGTCCGTTGCCTTGATCTCCGCCACGGCGATTTTCGCCCTCCTCAACCCGCTTCGCCGCGCGTTGTACCATTCCGGTGCCGCTGCTTGTACTGGGAGTCTGGATCCCACAGCGGAGCGGTCGAATAAACTCGGCTCGCACGCGGAACCGATCGCGTTGCTTACGCGTTAACGCATTTACGCGCTGGTTGGTCCCCAATGGCCGACCGCGCGGGGATTGCTGCGGCGGGCCGGATCGGGCAAGTACTGTCAATAAGTACTCTCAACAAGTACTCTCAAGCTGTCGTCAGAGGCACGGGAATCTCGATGACGTCTGAGGAAATTTCGGTGGTGGGCAAGCGCATCCTCGTGGTCGAGGATGAGTTGATGATCCGCATGCTGCTCCAGGACATGCTCACCGACCTTGGCCATACGCTCGCCGGCGAAGCCGGCCGGATCGATGAGGCTATGGCTTTGGCGAAAGACGGCGAGTTCGACTTGGCCATCCTCGACGTCAATCTCAACGGCCAGCCGATTTCGCCGGTGGTCGAGGTCCTGGTAGAGCGCGGCCTGCCGTTTGTCTTCGCGACCGGCTACGGCCAGCGCGGCGTGCCGGAGCCCTATCGCAAGACGCCCACGCTGCAAAAGCCGTTTCAATCGGACGCGCTGGCGCAGGCGATCGAGGCCGCTGCTCCGAGCCGCGGCTAGTTTTCACTCGAACAGCTCGGCGAGCTTCGTCATATAAGGCTCGTCGGTCATGTCGAGCCGCAGCGGCGTCACCGCGATGCAATGCTCGTCGAGCGCCGCCAGATCGGTACCCTCCTCCGCGGGCACGTAGCCGCGCTGCCGCACGTAACCGATCCAGTAATAGGGATTGCCGCGGCCGTCCTTGCGCTGATCGATTTGCACCCGCTCCAGACGGCGGCGGCCCTGTGCGGTGACCGCGATGCGTTTGACTGCGTCCGGCGCACAATCGGGGAAGTTGACGTTGACCAAAACGTCACGCGGGATGCCCTCGGCGAGGACCTTGCGAATGATGTCCGGCCCATAGCGCAGGCTCGTAGCCCATTGCGGCTCGCGGCCACTGCGCGCCCCATAGGCTTGCGATAAAGCGAGCGAAGGAACGCCGATCACCGTGCCTTCCACCGCGCCGGCGACGGTGCCGGAATAAATCACGTCCTCGCCGGCATTGCGACCGCGGTTGACTCCGGACAGGACGAGATCGGGCCCCTTGCCGTTGAGCACATAGCGCGCGCCCATGATGACGCAATCGGTCGGGGTGCCGCGCACCGCGAAACGCCGCTCGGCCACCTGGCGGAGCCGCAGCGGATCGTTGAGCGACAGCGAATGGGCCACGCCCGACTGGTCGTATTCCGGCGCGATCACCCAGACATCGTCGGACAATTCGCGCGCGATCTTCTCGCACACGTCGAGCCCTTCCGCGTGGATGCCGTCGTCGTTGGTAACCAGAATGCGCATGACTTATGGTTTTTCGATCTTCTTCATGCCGCCCATATAGCCCTGCAGCACATCCGGCACCGCGATCGATCCGTCCTCTTGCTGGTACGTCTCCATCACCGCGATCAGCGCGCGGCCGACGGCGACGCCGGAGCCGTTGAGCGTGTGCACGTGGCGCACGTTGCGGCCCTCCTTGGTGCGATAGCGCGCATTCATGCGCCGCGCCTGGAAATCGCCGCACACCGAGCAGGAGGAAATCTCGCGGTACATATTCTGGCCCGGCAGCCATACCTCGATGTCGTAAGTCTTTTGCGACGCAAAGCCCATGTCGCCGGTGCACAACGTCACCACGCGATAATGCAGACCGAGCCGGCGCAGAATTTCCTCGGCACATGACAGCATGCGCTCGTGCTCGTCCTTCGATTGCTCTGGCGTGGTGATCGAAACAAGCTCAACCTTGGTGAACTGGTGCTGCCGGATCATGCCGCGCGTGTCCTTGCCGGCGGCGCCGGCTTCGGCGCGGAAGCACGGTGTACAGGCGGTGTATCGCAGTGGCAATTGCGCTTCATCGATGATGGATTCGCGAACGAGATTGGTCAGCGGGACTTCGGCAGTCGGAATGAGCCAAAATCGTTCGGCAATCGGAACACGTTCCAACTCCTTCGCCATGATCCCCAAATCAGCGGTATCAACGTGCAAGACACCGTTCTGAATTTTGTCAGGGAACTTTTCCTTCAACCATTCGATCACCTGATTCACATGCTCAAACTGATCTACTGACTTTGACGTCGCAAACTGATCCTCTTCAAACTTCGGCAACTGCGCCGTACCGAACATCACGTCGTCACGCACCAAAAGTGGCGGCGCTACTTCGGTGTAGTCGTGCTCAGTCGTATGCACATCGAGCATGAATTGGCCGAGAGCGCGTTCGAGCAGAGCGAGCCCTTTCTTCAACACCACGAAACGCGCGCCGGAGAGTTTGGCCGCGGTTTCGAAATCCATTTGCCCGAGCGCTTCGCCGAGATCGAAATGCTGCTTGGGCTTGAACGTGTATTCGCGTTTCGCCCCGAAATGATGATGCTCGACGTTGTCCTTTTCGTCCTTGCCGTCGGGCACTTTGTCGAGCGGCAGATTGGGAATTTCAGCCAGCGCGTCGTGCAACTCCTTGGAGGCCGCTTTCTCTTGCACCTCCATCGCCGGGATTGATTCCTTCAGCGCGGCGACCTCGATCAGCAATCCCTTGGCTTTTTCCTCGTCTTTTTGTTTTCGCGCCTCACCGATTTCCTTCGACGCGGCGTTGCGGCGCGCCTGCGCGGTTTCGGCCGCGAGAATCTTTTCGCGACGCTTTTCGTCGAGCGCGATCAGCCGCTGCGCTTGCGGCTCAAGCCCGCGCCGCGCTAGCGCGCGGTCGAAGGCTTCGGGGTTGTCGCGGATGAAACGGATGTCGTGCATGGACTAAAGGCTCAAGACGTGGATGCCCGGGTCATAGCGCAAAGACGACGCTTCGCGCCTTTTGCCCGGGCATGACAAATCAACAACGCGAATAATACGCGCCAATCACTCCGCGGGCTTGGCCGACGCCGCCGCGGCGGCAGCGGCGCGCTCGGCTGCAGCCCGCTTCTCGACCCAGCGCACCGACCAGACCGAGCCCTCGTAGAGGGCGACCAGCGGCAGCGCAAGCGACATTTGGCTCAGAACGTCGGGCGGGGTGAGCACGGCCGCGATCACGAAGGCGATGACGATAAAGTAGCGGCGCTTCGATTTGAGCTGGTCGGAAGTGATGATGCCGACGCGGCCGAGCAGCGTCAGGATCACCGGAAGCTGGAAGGCGATGCCGAAAGCAAGAACGAGCTTCATCATCAGCGAGAGGTAGTCCTCGACCTTCGGCAACAGCTCGATCGTCGCCTCACCGGGCCCGCCCAATTGCTGCATGCCGAGCGAAAAACGCGTGAGCATCGGCCAGACCACGAAATAGACGACCGCCGCACCCATCACAAAAAAGATCGGCGTGGCGACGAGATAGGGCAGAAACGCCTGTTTCTCGTTCCGGTAGAGCCCCGGCGCAACAAACATGTAGATCTGACTGGCTATCACCGGAAAGGCAATGAACGCCGCGCCGAACATCGCGAGCTTGAGCTGCACGATGAAATATTCGAGCAGGCCGGTGTAGATGAACTTCGAATTCTCCGGACCGGCCACCCACACGTAAGGCCAGGTCAGCACGTTGTAGATTTGCTTGGCGAAGAAAAAACAGACTATCGCTGCGAGTGCGAAAGCCGCGACGGCTTTGATGAGCCGCCCACGCAGCTCGATCAGGTGATCCATCAACGGGGCTTTGGTGGCCTCGATCGCCTTCTCTTCGTCCTCGCGGCTCATCCGCCGGACTCCGCTCGGTCGGGCTTGGCCGCGTTCTCGATCGATTCCGGCGTAACCGGCGCTATGGCCGCGGCGACGACAGCCGCCTCGCGGGAATAAGGGCTCGGCTCGGGGGCGGGAGCGGGAGTTTCCGGAGCAGACTGTTCGACGGCTTCCGGCGCGACCGGCCCGATGGCCGTGGCGACGGTGTCTTGGTGGGTGAGTTCAGCCACGGCAGGCGCGAGCGATTGCGCAGGCTCCGTCGCAGAGGTCGTCGGCGCCGGCTTTTGCTCCAGCGAAGATTGAATGTCCTTCCCCGCAGCTTCGACGTCGGCGCGCACGTCCTTGAGCGGATCGTAGCTTTTGATGTCGTGCGCTATGTCGTCGACCTGCTTCTTAAGGTCGGTCATTTCCGCTTCGCGCATCGCCTCCTGGAACTGGTTCTGGAAATCGGCGGCCATGCTGCGCACCTTGCGCGTCCATTGCCCGAGCGTGCGCAGGACGGAGGGCAATTCCTTGGGCCCGATCACGATCAGAGCCACGACGCCGATGAGCAGGAACTCGGTCCAAGAGATGTCGAACATGCAAACTTCCTGGCCGGCTCAACCGCCCCATTCCGCGTCAACCGCCGGCAGGATGTCCGGCGGGACTAGCCGCAAGGGACGTCAGGAGACCTTGCTTTCGGCCTCGGTGCGCCGCTTTACCTCGGCGGGGGGCTGGTGGTCGATGGACCTGACCGGCGCGTCGGACTTCGCGGCGGCAGCGGTGTCCTCTTCCGACATGCCTTTCTTGAAGGCCTTAATGCCCTTGGCGACATCGCCCATCATGTCCGAGATTTTGCCGCGCCCGCCAAAGACCAAAAGCAGGACGGCGCCGACGATCAGCCAGTGCCAGATGCTCAGAGAGCCCATGAAATCCTCCGTGCGCAACAGCGCCCGCGGCCGCATTAGGGTCGCGAATTCAGCCTGAAACTAGGCGTCGGAGGCGGCAAAAACAAGCATAACCCGACGGGGCGGTAAACCGCAGGCAGCCCTCACGCTTAAGTGAGGAGATTCAGCCTATTCCTCGGTGCGACCGGCCGGCGGCGCCAGTCCGAAGTCGAGATCGCCGGGTTCCAGCGGGTCTTCGTCTTCCCGCAGCGCTGGATCGTCATTCGGCACCGGGACCGTGAAGCCGGCCGGGAGCGATTTATCGATGAGGCCCGCGCCGCGGAGCTCGTCGACGCCGGGAAGATCGGTCAGTGCATCGAGGCCGAAATGCGACATGAACGCCTCGGTAGTGCCGTATGTCACCGGCCGGCCGGGCGCCTTGCGCCGGCCGCGCAACCGGATCCAGCCGGTCTCCAACAGCACATCGAGCGTGCCCTTCGATGTGGTCACGCCGCGGATTTCCTCGATCTCGGCGCGCGTGACCGGCTGGTGATAGGCGACGATGGCGAGCGTTTCGATCGCGGCCCGCGAGAGCTTCTTGGTGACCACGGTTTCGCGGGTCAGCAGCCAGGCGAGATCGCCGGCCGTCCGCAGCGACCATTTGCCGCCGACGCGCACGAGATTGACGCCGCGCGGCTCGTATTCCCTTTGCAGTTGCTGGAGCAGCGCGCGCACATCGGCGCCGGCCGGCAGCCGTCCCGCCAAAGCTTTCTCGTCGAGGGGTTCCTCGGCGGCAAACAACAATGCTTCGAGGATGCGCAGCTCCTCAGCGCGAACTACTTCTTCGTCCTTGTTGTCGACGATCACACGCATCTCTGCCACGTTTGAGATCATCCCGGTTTCCCCCTCATCCATTCCCAGATTCCACTACAACAACTCCTTCACTCTTTTCCCGCCGCTTGCGGACGTAAATCGGAGCGAATGCCCCCCGCTGATGCACTTCAACGACGCCCTCGCGCACCAATTCGAGAGTGGCGGCAAAGCTCGAAGCGCGAACAGTCGCTGCGTGCGAAGGCTCGACCATGTAGGCGATGAGATATTCATCGAGCGCGCACCAGTCTGCCGCCTGGCCGATCAGCCGTTCGACCGCCTCACGCGCCTCGGCGAGCGACCACACGGTGCGCTTCGGCATGCGTACGTAAGCGCGCGCCTGTGTCTGTCGCCGTCCGGCATAAGCCGAAAGAAGGTCGTAGAGCGTCGCCGACCATTCCGGTTTCTTTATCTCGGCGATCGGCTCCGGGAGGCCCCGCGGAAAAACTTCGCGGCCGAGCTGCGGCCGGTTGAGCAATAGCTCGGCCACCTGCCGGATCGCTTCGAGCCGCCGCAGGCGTTGCGCCAGCGCGGTCGCCATGTCTTCGGCGCTGATGCCATCGGGTTCATGCTGTTCGGGCAACAACAGGCGCGATTTCAGATACGCGAGCCACGCCGCCATCACCAAATAATCGGCGGCGAGCTCGAGCCGCAGCTTGCGCGCCTCCTCGATGAAGGCGAGGTACTGGTCGGCGAGCGCCAGGATCGAGATTTTCGCAAGATCGACCTTCTGCTGGCGCGCGAGCGTCAGCAGAAGGTCGAGCGGCCCTTCAAATCCCTCGACATCGATCACCAGCGCGGGCTCGTCCGCGCCCCGCTCCGGCAGCTCGGTGACGAACTGCAAATCCTCGGCGATCATGCGTACCCCTGCGCCGGCTGCCACGTGCCGGTCATCAGTGTCAGGAATTCGGAGCGGCCTGCGGCGAGATCGATCGACTTCGCGGGCTTCTTCGCTGCCAGCGCGGCTGCGGCCCGCCGCGCGGCTTCGCCGGCAAGCAGGGGAACTTCGGCGGCGACCGCGAGCATCTCCGCCATCTCGCCGTTGCAGTGAAGCACCACGTCGCAACCGGCTCCGATCGCGGCGCGCGTGCGCTCGCCGATCGAGCCCGACAAGGCGCCCATCGAAATATCGTCGCTCATCAAGAGCCCTTTGAAGCCAATCGAATCACGAATCACCTCACGCACTATAGTTGCCGAAATAGTGGCCGGCGCGATGGGGTCGATGGCTGTGAACACAACATGCGCAGTCATTGCCAGGGGTAACTCCGCGAGCGGGCGGAAAGCGGCGAAATCGGTCGCCTCAAGCACCGCCCGATCGGCCGTGACCACCGGCAGCTTTGCATGGCTGTCCGCGGTTGCCCGGCCGTGGCCGGGTATGTGCTTGAGGACCGGCAGAACGCCCCCCTCTCCCAGTCCTTGCGCAATGGCACCGGCAATCGCAGCGACCTTTGCGGGCTCGGTGCCATAGGCGCGGTCCCCGACCACTGGGTCGGCGCCCGCAACCGGCACGTCCGCGATCGGCAGGCTATCGATGTCGATACCCAGCACCGCGAGATCGGCCGCAATCAGGCGGGCGCCGAGGAGCGCCGCGGCAAGGCCCATTTCCCGATCGCGCTCGTAGAGCGCGCCATAAGCGGCCCCTGGCGGGTAAAGAGGCCAATGCGGGGGGCCGAGCCGTTGCACGCGTCCGCCCTCCTGGTCGATCAGCACGGGCGCCGGCCACCCGAGCGTGGTGCGAACATCGTCGACCAATCTGCGTAACGATTCAGGCTCGACGACATTGCGCCGAAAGAGAATGAATCCCCATGGCTGCGCGTCGCGAAGGAATGCGCGTTCCTTCTCAGTAAGTCCCGGTCCGGCAAGGCCGGTAATGAAAGCGCGCATCGCGGCCGCTTAGCCCGCGGGCCGGAGCAGGGTCAAGCGCGGGGCCGTCAATTCCTTTGGACGATGCAAGAGCCGCCGGCTGACTTCAGCCCGCTGCATAATCCGGCAGCCTCTTCCGCCGAGGCAAAGGGACCGACAAGAGCACGGTAATACGTGCCTTTGGCGCCAAGATCGGCCCGGCGAATGATCGGCTCGCGCCCGGAAAGCTGGCTGGGAAATTTAGCCCGAAGTGTGCGGAACGCGGCATGTGCCTCGGCCTCGCTACGCTGCGACGTGACTTGCACTGCATAGCCGCCACCAGACGCCGTTGGCGCGGTTACCCCGTTCACGGGGCCTGCGCTCGCCACCGCCGTCGGGGCGGGCGCCGTGCGCGCAGCCACACGCATCCGTGCCGGCGAGGGCGCCGGAGCTTCAGCCGGACCGCCGGGGACGATCGAGAGCGGCGCATTGCCCCCTGCCGGCGGCGCGCTTGCCACCGCGTTCGTCCTGGGTGACGTCGACGCGGCGTGTGTCGAACGTCC
This sequence comes from uncultured Alphaproteobacteria bacterium, assembly GCA_963733575.1. Taxonomy (GTDB): domain Bacteria; phylum Pseudomonadota; class Alphaproteobacteria; order Rhizobiales; family Xanthobacteraceae; genus BOG-931. Next base: position 1,533,774 of record CAVTDJ010000002.1, read on the forward strand.
GCGGAGCGGGAGCGGTAGACGCCGCTTCGGCGCCGCCGGACTGATCGGCCCGGATCGTGACGGTATGGATTTTCTTCGGCTCCGACGAAACCTGTGCCGGCGGCGCGGTCGTTGGCATAGGCGGCGCTACTGAAACCGGCGGAGCGCCGCCGAGCGACGGCGGCGGTGGCCAGTTGGTAGCCGGCGCGGCCGCAACCGGGCCAGGTGCAACGGGCGGAGCCACGCCAGGCGAAACCGAGCCCTGCCCGGTAATAATCGGAATGGTCGATACGACGCGCGGGGCGGCCTTCGGCGGGTCCATATTGACCGGCTGTTCTTCGCGCGAGACGAGGTTTTCGGTCGAACCCGTGCTCGCGACGCCGGCCTGGCTCGAATTGTTTGCATGGGAATCGCCAGCGCTCGGCACGATCTTGTTTGGACCGTTGCTCGCTTTGATGATAGGCGGAAGCGTAGGCAGAACCGCTCCGCCGAACATGGCGCGATAACCGAACGCGCCCGCGGTGCCGAGCACCGCCAAGCCGAACACGGCCATGACTAGGACCAAGCCGCTGCGCCGGCGCGGGCTCGGGGCTTCATCGTAATAATCCTCTGCCCCGTAAGCTTCGTCGCCGTGGTGCTCCTGCTCATCAGCCTCATAGCCGTGATCAGGTGCGGTCGCGTAGCCCGGCAGCTGGCGGGCCGGAGGAAGCGCCGGCGGGTCGTCGTGGTCGTAGGCGCCGGGCTCTTCGCGGAAGCCGTTGAACGTCGCTGCAGGGCCGGCAAAATATCGGCCGCCGGTCGACGCCTCGTTTTCATAGCCACGCTCTTGCGGCGCATAAGGTGCGGTGGGCGGAGGCGGCACGTAAGGCTCATCTGCGCGACTGTCCGGCGCGGCGTAGCTTTCCTCGGCTGCCCAATCGACGGCGGCAACCGCCGGACCATCCGATTGTCCCGAATTATAAGCTTCGTGAGATCCGCCCTCGGAATAGGGATCGCCCTGCCCGATGAGCCGAGCCAATTCCGCAAGCGGATCGCCCCCCTGCGAAGCCGGATTAGCCTGGTTTCGCGCCGACGGATCGTGGCTGCGGTAAGAGCGGTAAGTGTTATCGGCCATCGGACTGAGCTCCGATTCTGGCGTTTAAGCTATATCGAGCAGCGATCCCCCGCGACCGCTTTGGCCGCGCCCCAGGCAGCAGGGAACTATCGCATCTCATTCGGCGCCCCGACGCCAAGTAACGCGAGCCCCGACGCAAGTACTGTGACCACGCCTTGTACAAGCACGAGGCGAGCCAATGTCATTTGTCGATCATTGTGGATAATGAAGCGTAAATGTGGCGATGCATTGCCAAGCGTCCATAAAGCATGAAATTGGCTGGCTAAATCGAACAAATAAAAGGCAATTCGGTGCGGCTCGTGCGCATACGAGGCCGCCTCGATGACCCGCGGATAGAGTGCAATTTGCCTCACCAGGGCGAGTTCCGCCGGGTCTGAAAGCAGTTCCGGATTCGCAACTTCCAGCAAACCCGCGACATTTGGCGGTATATCGGGAAATACCTCGCGAGCGTTGCGAAATACCGAGTGGCCGCGGGCGTGGCCGTACTGGACATAGAAAACCGGGTTGTCGCGCGACTGCTCGATCACCTTGGCGAGGTCGAATTCAAGCACGGCGTCGTTCTTGCGAAACAACATCATGAAGCGGACGGCATCGCGTCCGACTTCATCCACGACCTCGCGAAGCGTCACGAACTCCCCTGCCCGCTTGGACATTTTGACCGGCTCGCCGGCACGCAGCAGCTTCACAAGCTGCACGAGCTTGACGTCGAGCTCCGCCTTGCGGTCGCTCAGTGCGGCCACCGCCGCTTGCATGCGCTTGATGTAGCCGCCATGGTCGGCACCCCAAATATCGATCAGCGTGCGAAAGCCGCGCTTGAGCTTGTTGCGATGATAGGCGATGTCGGAAGCGAAATATGTGTACGAGCCGTCGGATTTCTTGAGCGGACGATCGACATCGTCGCCGAATGCCGTCGACCGGAACAGCGTCTGCTCGCGATCCTCCCAGTCTTCGACCGACCCGCCTTTCGGCGGCGGCAGCCTACCCTCGTACACAAGGCCGCGTTTACGCAGCCCATCGACCGTAGCAGCGACCTCGTCTTTCGGGCCGTGTATGAGAGAGCGCTCTGAAAAAAATACGTCGTGCTCAATGTTAAGAGCGTCGAGGTCTTCCCGAATAATGCGCATCATGGTTTTGATCGCGAGATCGCGCACAACGGGAAGCCATTCGCTTTCAGGCCGACCTCTCAGTGCATCACCATACTGTTGACCTATCAAATAGGCCGCTTCTTTCACATACTCGCCCGGATACAACCCCTCGGGAATCGCCCCTATCTCTTCACCGAGCGCTTCGCGGTAGCGCAAGTAAGCGGAACGAGCGAGTTGGTCGACCTGCGCGCCGGCATCATTGACGTAATACTCGCGAGTAACTTTGAAGCCGACGAATTCTAGAAGGTTCGCCAGCGCGTCACCAAACACAGCGCCGCGGCCATGACCTACGTGCATCGGTCCGGTTGGATTGGCGGAAACATATTCGACGTTTACGTGCCTGCCGCGCCCTAAATGGCTCCGTCCATAATTCTCGCCGCGTTGAACTGCTACGCGCAGCGCGGTGGTCCAAGCTTCTGGCTTGAGGGTGACGTTGATAAATCCTGGGTCAGCGACGGTTACTTTCTCGATTCCGGAATCTGCACGAAGCTGTTCCGCTACCGCCTCCGCGAGCTCACGCGGGCTTTTGTTACTTCCCTTTACGAGCACCATCGCGTCATTAGACGCTAAATCTCCGTGCGACGGGTCACGCGGCGGCTCCACAACGACCCGCGTCTGATCGACGTCATGAGGGAGTGTGCCGACAGCAATTAAGGCAGCATTTGCAGAGTAAATCCGCTCGCGGACTATTGTTACAATGTTTTTCTTCGTCGTCTTGATGGAATAAACGAAGGTATTCCGTTTCCTGTCGCGAGCCATTGGGTTCCCGTAGCTACTCTGCGCCGCGCGCCTAACGCAATTCCGGGGTCGAGTCAAAAAGCCGCGCATGTTCGGCCAGCGCATAGCGGTCGGTCATGCCGGCGATGAAATCGGCGATGCGGCGAGCGCGCGCCGCCTCATCAAGTTCGACGAGCCCTTCCCGCCATTCGCCCGGCAGATCGCCGGGATGGGCGCTGTAGCGGGCAAAGAGCTCGCGGACAACGCCGGCCGCCTCGCCCATGACGCGCTTCACCCGCTCATGACGGTACATGCGGGTTTCGAGAAAGGTCTTGATGACACGTTCGGCGTCCGCGATCGCCGGCGAGAATCCGACGACCGCCGACGGCCCTCGCCGCACGTCGTCCGCCGAGCGCGGCGTCAGCGCGGCGAGGCGGCGCCCGGTCTCGGCAATGACATCCTCGATCAGGAGGCCGATCAGGCGGCGGATAAACTCGTGCACGACGCGGCTAGGATCCAGCGCCGGAAAGGTTCTGCGAATGTCGGCGATGATCGTGCCTGGGAGTGCGACAGCGGCAATGTCATCCAGGCTGAACAGCTCGGCGCGCAAGCCGTCGTCGATGTCGTGGGCATCATAGGCGATGTCATCGGCAAATGCGGCGGCCTGGGCCTCTACGCTGGGAAAGCTCCACAATTGCAGGTCTTGCATCCGGACATACTGGCCGATCGTCTCGGGCACGCCGTGCGCGCGGTAGCGGGCGAGCGGCTTTCCATCCCGGCCGGTGAGCGGGCCATTGTGCTTGACCAGCCCTTCGAGCGTTTCCCAGGTGAGGTTGAGGCCGTCGAAGGCCGGGTAGCGGCGCTCCAGCGCGGTCACCACACGCAAAGTTTGCGCGTTGTGATCGAAGCCCCCGAAGACGCTCAGGCACTCGTCGAGCGCGCGCTCGCCAGCGTGACCAAAGGGCGGATGTCCGAGGTCGTGAGCAAGCGCCAGCGCCTCGGCGAGATCCTCGTCGAGGCCGAGCGCCCGGGCGAGCGCGCGCGCGACCTGTGCGACTTCGAGCGTGTGGGTGAGCCGGGTACGGTAGTGATCGCCCTCATCGAATACGAAGACTTGAGTCTTGTGCTTGAGGCGACGAAAGGCGGTCGAATGGATGATGCGGTCGCAGTCGCGGCGAAATGGGCTACGGCCCTTGCTGACAGGCTCCGGATGAAGCCGGCCACGGCTTTGCCCCGGATCGCACGCATAAGGCGCGCGAAGCGTCGCGGCGTTGATCGCCATCGGTTTGCCCGGCCTCCGCAATTGACCTTGGCCAATTGACCTTGGCTTTTGCCGCACTTAACTATCGTAGGTATGCCGTGGCAATCGGCGCAATTGCACGGCCGGAGAAGATTTATGACAGCCAACGTCACGGTAAGCGAACGGGCGGCGCGCAGGATCGGCGAAATCCTTCGTCAGGAGCCTACCGGCACCATGCTGCGCGTCAGCGTCGAGGGCGGCGGCTGCTCCGGCTTCCAATACAAGTTCGACACCGAGCGCGCCAAGGCGGCCGACGACATGGTGATCGAACGCGCCGGCGCCACGGTGCTGATCGATCCCGTCTCGCTCAACTACATGGCGGGGTCCGAGATCGACTTCGTCGATGACCTGATCGGATCTGCGTTCAAGGTTCACAATCCGCAGGCCACCGCCTCCTGCGGGTGCGGGACCAGCTTCGCCTTATAGAGCATGACCCCGAAAAGTGGAGCCGGTTTTCGGATAGGATCATGCTTCCCCTAAAATAGGGCGTTAGCCGGTGCGCATCGCGACCTGGAACGTCAACTCAATCAAGCAGCGCCTTGACTCGGCGCTTACGTGGCTCGCCGAGCGCGAGCCCGACATCGTGTGCTTGCAGGAAACGAAATGCGTCGATGACGCGTTCCCAAGCGAGCCGTTCGAGGCGCTCGGCTACAATCTGGCCGTCCACGGACAAAAGGCATTCAATGGCGTGGCGCTCCTTTCGAAATTCCCGTTCGACGAAGTGAGCAACGGCCTCCCTGGCGACCAGACCGACGATCACGCACGTTTCATCGAGGCGGTGGTCTCTACCGCGCAAGGCGCGCTTCGGGTTGCAAGCATCTATCTGCCCAACGGCAATCCTCCGGACACTGAAAAATATTCATACAAAATGGGCTGGATGAAGCGGCTCTTTGTCTATGCGCGCGAACGGTTATCGCTCGGCGAACCGCTGGTTCTTGCCGGCGACTACAATGTCATTCCGACCGCTGCCGACGTGCGCAATCCCCAAGCCTGGCTCGGCGACGCATTGTACATGCCGCGCACGCGCCTGGCGTTTCAATCGCTTGTGAATCTCGGATTGACCGATGCCGTCCGCGCGACAAGCGATGAGCCGGGGCTCTATACGTTCTGGGACTATCAGGCCGGCGCCTGGCAGAAGAACAACGGTATCCGTATCGATCACGTGTTGCTGTCGCCGGAAGCCGCCGACCGGCTGACCAACGTCGGCATCGACCGCCACGTGCGCACCTGGGAAAAGCCGTCCGACCATGTACCGGTGTGGCTCGATTTGGCTATCGAAGCGGCCAAGTAGCCGGAACTGGAGCGCTCTGCGGATTCGCCGGACAGCATTGCGACCGGCGCATTTAACCAAATATTCACCATACGAACCCCAGACTGTATCGGCTTACCGAACCTCTGGCTTCGAATGCAGTGGCTTCCCCTCAAGCGTGCGGAACGCGTTGTTGACCACACAGCGCGCCGCGAACCCGAAGCATTGCCGGTCCAGCTCGCAACGGATCAGCCGGTGCAGGTAAGCAGCCAGGTCGGCAACATCCGCGAAACCATCAATCTTCTGGAGTCCGACCTCGGCGCCATGATCGGCGACGTGCAACGCGCTTGTGAGCTCGTTTGCCGGGAAGCCGAAGACTCCGCCGCCGCGTCCGACAGAATTACGCTGAAGACGGAAGGCTTGGTCGCTCATGCCGGCAGCGCCGGCCGGGACCTGACGCAACTTGCCGCAGCGATAGAGGAGCTCGCACGCTCCTCAGACGACATCGGGTCCCAAGTGCGCAGGGCCGACGACCTTACCGACGAAGCCAATGAATCGGCCACGTTAGCTGGGCGCGGCGTCGACGGACTCAAGAATTCGTCGACTCAAATCGGTCAGGTTCTGAACCTGATCTCGACGGTCGCGCGGCAAACCAATTTGCTTGCGCTCAACGCCACGATCGAGGCCGCCCGCGCGGGCGAGGCCGGCCGCGGCTTTGCAGTCGTCGCATCCGAAGTGAAGAAACTGTCGCAAGAGACGCAAAAGGCTACGGAAGATATCTCTCAGAAAATCGATGCGCTGCAGAGCGACGCCGCAGATTGTTTCGAGGCGGTGCAGCGCATCACCGAAGCGATCAAAGTCCTTCGGCCATTGTTCGGCAACGTCGCCGCCGCGGTGGAGCAACAGAATAGCGCGACGACGGCGGTGGCGCGCAACGCCGCCGAGACCCTGCGATTCGCCGACGCCGTGTCCGCCGGCGCGTCGGAAATCCGCGACGCAGCGGCGGGAGCCAATGCGTACGGAAAATCCGTCGAGCAGCACGGAAAGGACGTCATCAAGCTCGCCGAAAAACTCAAGATGCGGGTGACGATATTCTTGCGCCAGAGCGAAGCCGGAGATCGCAGGCGGCATGATCGGCTGCCTTGCGAAATCGGCGTTGAACTGCGGACAGATACCGGCTCCGTTCGCGGCCAGACCGCCGACCTTTCGGAAGGTGGCGCTTTGGTTCGCGTCGACAACATGCGGCCGATTGCGAGAGGCTCCATCCTGCAGGCGAAGCTTGACGGCATCGGTACGACCCGCCTTCGCGTCGCCGATAACTCATCACTTGGACTGCATCTCGAATTTTTAGAGATGAGCTCAACCGTTCGGACCGAGCTTGAGCGCAAACTCGCGTCGATTCGCGAGGAGAACCGCGAAATCATCTCGCGGGCGGTCGATGTCGCAAACGACATCTCACACGCCCTCGAGGCACTTGTCGAACGGGGAACGCTGACGGAGTCAGAATTATTCGACAACGATTACATCGCTGTCGAGGGTACCGACCCGGTGCAATGCCGCACCCGATTTCTGTCCGCGTTGGAGGAGGTATTGCCGCCGATTCAAGAGCCGTTGCTGGCGAGCGACGATCGCATGATATTCTGCGTTGCGGTCGACAGAAACGGCTACTTGCCGGTCCACAATCGCAAATATTCTCTTCCGCAACGGCCCGGCGAGACGGCGTGGAACATCGCCCACTCACGCAATCGGCGGATCTTCGACGACCGCGCCGGTCTCGCTGCCGCGCGAAACGTACGGCCCTACATCATTCAGGTTTATGCGCGCGAAATGGGAGCCGGCCTTACTATCATGAGGCGAGAGATCGACGCTCCGATCCGCGTATTCGGCAAACATTGGGGCGGTTTTCGCTCAAGCTACAAGCTTTGAGCGCTGGCGCGGTTCGCAGCCCGGCGGTCGCTGCTTATTCTCTGCGACCCTTGATCCAGTCTTCGAGAAAAACCAGCGCCATCGCCCGCTCGTCATCGCTCGCGCGATGAAAGGCGTTGTCGTAGAGCGGCTTAACCCAGGGTTCCTCGGAACCGGCGCAGTCCTTGCTGAGAGTGAGCCACATCAGGCCGCGCGCGGCTTGTCGCGGCACCTTGTGGCCTTGGAACAGCATGTCGCCCAGTACTGCCTCGGCGCGGCAATCGCCCTTCGTCGCCGCCAGCTGGAACCAGCGCGCCGCCTGGTGCGGATCGCTCGGCGCGCCGTCGAGATAGAGGCGGCCAAGCTGATACTGCGCGTCGGCGTCGCCAAAATACGACGCGGCGTAGGCGAACATCTCGCGCGCCCGGCTTGCGTCCGGCGCGACCGCCGAATTGGGGATGCCTTTCAGATAATAGTGCCCCAGTGCCACGAAGGCGTTGGCCACGAGGCGCGCCTGCGTGGTGCCTGGCGGCTCGTCCGGATGGGTATTGGCGATCTGGCTGAAGTAGACGAACGCACGCTGGTCATCCTGGGGAACGCCGTCGCCGACCGCATACATACGGCCGACCTTCCATTGCGCCGCGAGGTGTCCCTGATCGGCTGCATATTGAAGCGCCGTGAGGGCCTTCGCCTTGTCGAGGCTTTCCGGCGTGCCGGTCCCGCCGCGCAATCCGTCGCCGGGCGTCAGCAAGACCGTGTTCGGAGTGGTCGATCCGTCGAAGGAGAAAGCCGGCTTGGGCACGGTGACGGAGGCCAGCGCCCCAACAACGGCGACCAGGACGCCAGTCCCGGCAACACGAACTACTCGCTTAGATGTCCGCATAACACGCTTTCTCAACCGAACCGCCCGGATGGGTAACGGCGCCCTGACGCGCCGGTCCCACCTGTTGCGCGTATTTCCACAAATAGCCCGAGGTGAACTCGTCCCCGCGCGGCTTCCATTCCCGCGCGCGCTGCTCCAGCTCGTTTTTTGTCAGCTTGACTTCGAGCGTGCCCTTCTCGCCATCGAGCGTGATGATGTCACCGTCCCGCACGAGCGCGATTGGACCACCCACCGCGGCTTCCGGCCCGACATGGCCGACGCAGAAGCCACGGGTAGCGCCGGAGAAGCGGCCGTCGGTGATCAGGGCAACTTTGTCGCCCATGCCCTGTCCATAAAGCGCGGCCGTCGTCGTCAGCATTTCCCGCATGCCGGGCCCACCCTTGGGCCCCTCGTAGCGGATCACCAGCACGTCGCCTTCCTTGTACGTTCTGTTCTTCACCGCCGCGAAGCAGGCTTCCTCACCGTCAAAGCAGCGCGCCGGTCCGGAGAAACGCAAGCGCTCCATCCCGGCAACCTTAACAATCGCGCCCTCGGGCGCGAGATTGCCTTTAAGACCGACGACACCGCCGGTCGGCAGTATCGGCTTATCGGCCGGACGAACCACGTCCTGATCGTCGTTCCACTTCACCGACTTGAGATTCTCAGCGATCGTGCGGCCGGTGACGGTGAGACACTCGCCATGAAGGAAACCGTGGTCGAGCAATGTCTTCATCAGTAGCGGAACGCCGCCAGCTTCGAACATGTCTTTGGCGACATAGCGGCCGCCCGGCTTCAAATCCGCGATATAAGGAGTCTTTTTGAAGACCTCGGCCACATCGAAGAGATCGAACTCGATGCCACACTCGTGGGCGATGGCCGGCAAGTGCAAAGCGGCATTGGTCGAGCCGCCGGTGGCGGCAACCACGGCCGCGGCATTCTCCAGCGCCTTACGGGTCACGATATCGCGTGGCCGGATATTCTTGATGATCAGCTCCATGATCATTTCGCCCGCGAGCATGCAGAACTTGTCGCGGATCTCATAAGGAGCAGGGGCTCCCGCCGAATAGGGAAGCGCCAGCCCGATCGCCTCAGACACGGTGGCCATTGTGTTGGCGGTGAATTGCGCGCCGCAGGCTCCGGCCGAGGGACAGGCGTTCTGTTCGAGAACCTCTAGATCGGCGTCGGACATGGCGCCGATCGAGTGCCGCCCGACTGCCTCGTAGACGTCCTGAATCGTGACCGGCTTACCCTTGAAGGTGCCCGGCAAGATCGAGCCGCCGTAAATGAAGATCGACGGCACGTTGAGCCGGCACATCGCCATCATCATGCCGGGTTGCGACTTGTCGCAACCGGCGACACCGACCAGGGCATCATAGCAGTGGCCACGCACCGTCAACTCGATGGAATCGGCAATGACCTCGCGCGATGGCAGCGAAGATTTCATGCCCTCATGGCCCATCGCGATGCCGTCGGTCACCGTGATAGTGCAGAACTCGCGCGGGGTAGCGCCGACGGCGACGACCCCTCGCTTGACCGCCTGCGCCTGCCGCATAAGCGCAATGTTGCAGGGAGCGGCCTCATTCCAGCAGGTCGCAACGCCGACGAAGGGCTGGTGGATCTGCTCGCGCGTCAGCCCCATCGCGTAATAAAAGGCGCGGTGCGGCGCGCGCTCCGGCCCTTCCGTGGCGTGACGGCTTGGCAGCTTGGATTTTAGGTTAGTCTTCGCGTCCATCTCACTCGTACGGGCCACACTGGCCCCCTCGCTCCTCACATCCGGTTCGAAAGCGGACCGGAGCGCCATATGTTCGCTATCGACCATCGAGCCCGGCCATCGATCTCGAAAAATCCTATGGCCAAAAAGGGGCGCTTATCGTCGCTGCACTGCGAGAACAGCAAATGTTCCCGGGCTGTTGCCGGGGAGCCACAGATTCACCGCCTGCGAGGGCTTTTGTTTAACTCTCGATTTACCAATAGGTGCCGACCCTGCGACGATAGGCGAATGCCAAAACGCCTGGGCCAGACCTTCTTCAGCCGAAGCGTCCACGACGTCGCGCCCGATCTCATCGGCGCAACAATGCTGTTGGACGGTGTGGGCGGCCGCATTGTGGAGGTCGAGGCCTATCACCACACCGATCCCGCAGCGCACAGTTTTCGCGGCCCGACTAAGCGCAATGCGGTCATGTTCGGCCCACCGGGCTTTGCCTACGTCTATCGCTCGTACGGCATTCACTGGTGCCTCAACTTCGTCTGTGAGCCCAAAGGCTCGGCCAGCGCCGTTCTCATTCGCGCGATCGAGCCCACGCAAGGCCTCGCGGCCATGCGCCGGCGCCGTGGCACGGCCGACGAACGGCTCCTTTGCGCCGGGCCGGGCCGGGTCTGCGAGGCGCTGGGTATTACCGAGACGCACAACGGAATGGCGGTCGACGCACCGCCTTTCGAGTTATACGCACGGGCGGGCGTGGTGGATCTTTTAGCCGGACCGCGGATCGGCATCAGCAAGGCGGTCGATCTGCCTTGGCGCTATGGCTTGAAAGACTCGCGCTTTCTCAGCAAGCCAATGAAGGCGCCAGCCTGAAGGCCGGATCGAAAGTGAGCTCCCTGCGAGCCTTCTCGACCGAGACCGCGCCGTCATCCTCGGCGATGTTGTAGATGCCCGGCGCCCCGCGGGTGACGGCGAGGAGCGCCGCCTGTGCAGCTGCATCGACGTGCAGCGGCGCACGGCCGTTCGCAGCTGGGCTCCAGGTGCCGGGGCCGTAAAGCCGCCCGTAGCGCAGCGCCACGCCTTCGATGCCGGACGCGGTGAGCACCGCTTCCTCCAGCGCGCGCACGCCCCGCGCGGTGACCGCGCCCGGTTGCCCAGCCTCGACGGACGCGAGCGGATCGCTCTCAGCATGCGGCTCAGGTCCTTCGGCGTAGGCGAAAGCGATGCTCTGCGCAATCAGCCGGCGCGAGCCCGCTGCCCGCGCCGCGGCGACCAAATTGGCAGTGCCTTCGATGCGCAGACGGGAATTGCGAGCGAGCGCCTCGCGAAGATGCGCAGGATCAAGGACTTGCGGAAGGTCGGTCAGCTGATGGATCACAATCTCCGGACGCGCGCTCACGACGGCAATGCGCAGGGCGCTGCTATTGAAAACGTCGACGACCACCGGCTCGACGCCCCGCGCCTTCAGGTCTGCGGCCTTGTCGGTCGAACGCGTTGTTCCGGTTACAGCATGCCCGGCGGCAAGGAGGAGCGGCGTAAGCCGCCGTCCGATCGCGCCCGTTGCGCCTGCCAGAAAAATCCTCACGGCAATTGTTCTCCCTCGACGACGAGGTCCAGGTTGCGGCCAAATTGAATCGTCGGTGCCAGCAGGATCGACGGCAACACCGAGAGCGCGATGGGCAGGAATGCAAATCTTGCAACCCCGGTAGCGTCCCAGGCGGCGCCGCAGAGGATCGAGACAGCAACAGTGCCTGAATAGCTGATCGTGAACATCGCCGCCGATACACGGGCGACTTCGGCCGGCTTGCTCAACAGTGGCGGCAACGTGAGACCGAGTGCGAACGCAGCGCCGGCGGCAAAACCAAGTACTGCCGCGCAGGCCACGGTGACGACGCTTGCCGTCGCAACGATGCCGGCGAGGCCAACGAGGCCTAATAGGCCGGAGAATACGAGCGGCCACGCCCGGCTTTCGATGTGACGCGCAAAACCGATGAGGAGCAGCGAAGCGGGAAGTTGGCCGAGATTGAGCGCTGTGAGCGCCGGACTGATGAGGTCGGGCCGGCCGGCCTCGTTGAGGTAACCCGGCAAGAACGCGTTGCTACCGAAATAGAGCGGACCAACTCCACCAAAAATGAGGCCGAGGCGCCAGATGTCACGGGCTGGCCAATCCGGCCACCAACGCCCCGAGACCGAGACACGGGCGCCCCGTTCGCGGGGCGCTGCCGCCATCACCACCAGCGCGATGCACGCGATTGGTATCCCCCACAATACGAAGGTCGCCCGCCAGCTCTCCCCAAGTGCGGGGAACAGCACGGGAAAAAGCGCCACCGGCAGGATTTCGCCGATCAACAGTCCGTTTGTGTAGATGCCCGTGCCGAGCCCGACACGTTGCGGCAGCCATCCGGCGACCAACGCCGGCATGGCCGGCTGGGTCACGGCAACGCCGATGCCCATAACGACAGTCGCAGCGAAGAGGAGCGTCACGTCCGACGCGGCACCCCGAGATGCACAACCCAACGCGGTCAGCAGCAGGCCGGCGACAACCGCCGGCACGACGCCAATACGCGCAACCAGGCGCGAGCCCACCAGGGCCGCCACCGCGAACACAATAACCGGCACTGCGCTCAGCACGCCGATGTCGGTGCCGGAAAGATGGAATTCGTTACGCAGCGCCGGGATCACCGGCGGCACTGCCAGAATCGCCAATCGTAGCGCAATGCCGACCAGCCAAAGAAGCAACAACGAAAGCGGCAGGGATCGAGATGTCGCCACAAGAATTTCCTAATGACAGCGCGATCGGCTCGGTCACGCCGCGCCTTGTAGCCGCTCCAGCGCTTCGGCGATCTTGGTTTTGCGGGCCTGCGCCTCCTCGCGCTTTTCGCGCTCGCCTTCGACGATTTCTTCGGGGGCGCGCTTGAGGAAGTCGGCATTGCCAAGCTTTTGATCGACGCGGGCGATGTCCGCGTCGCACTTCGCCATTTCCTTAGTGAGCCGCGCACGCTCGGCGGCAAGATCGATCACGCCAGCGAGCGGTAGCTCCACGACCTCGCCGCGCACAACGAGCTGCACCGCACCTGGCTGATGCATGGGCGCCCTGCTCACGTCTGAAATTTTGGCCATCCGCTTTATAAATTCAGACCAGCGCACGGCCCTCTCCCAAACGTGATCACCTATCCTAACCATAACAAGCGGCAGTGGCGCATTGACATTCATCTCCGCGCGCACCGAACGGATTGCAGTAATGAGATCGATTACCCAGCCAATCTCGGCCTCTGCTTTAGCGTCGCCGATGCCTTCGAGCGAGGGCCATTCGCTGAGAGCAAGCAGGGATTCGCGCGTTGTCGAGGCTGTGACCGCCCACAATTCCTCTGTGATGAACGGCATGAACGGGTGCAAGAGTTTTAGTATTTCGTCACGCGCCCAAGCGACCACTGCTCGAGTCTCGTCCTTTCCGGAGCTGTCAGCGCCGGTGAGTAACGGCTTCGCGAGTTCAAGGTACCAATCACAATAGATATTCCAGACGAAACGGTACGCCGCGGCTGCCGCATCGTTGAAGCGGTAGACCGCGATCGCTTCGGTAATCTCAGCCGCGGTCTTTGCCGTTTCGTGGGCGATCCAGCGGTTTAGAATTTCTTTTGCCCCACGCGGATCGAAGCTTTCGATCCTAGCGCAGCCATTCATCTCGGCGAAGCGCGCGGCGTTCCAAAGTTTGGTCGCGAAATTACGGTAACCCTCGACGCGCTGCGCCGAGAGCTTGATGTCGCGACCCGGCGCCGCCATGGCGGCGAGCGTGAAGCGCAGCGCGTCGGCGCCGTATTCGTCAATGACTTCCAGCGGATCGATGACGTTGCCCTTCGACTTCGACATTTTCTGCCCGCGATCGTCGCGCACGAGCGCGTGGATGTAGACAGTGGGAAACGGCACTTCGCGCATGAAATGAAGACCCATCATCATCATGCGCGCGACCCAGAAGAAGATGATGTCAAAGCCGGTGACCAGCACGCTGGTCGGGTAATAACGTTTCAGCTCCGGCGTGTCGTCGGGCCAGCCGAGCGTGGAGAAAGGCCATAGCGCCGACGAGAACCAGGTGTCGAGCACGTCCTCGTCGCGCTGCAAATATTCATTGGCAAAGCGCGCGCGCCGCTCTGGATCGGCGGCGATGTCGTGCCCCTCCTCGGCGGTGATCTCCTCGATGTCGGTGTAATGCGCGAGCGCGTCGGCGACGACGTCGTCTTCGCTCTCGGCGACGAATATTTTCCCATCCGGCCCGTACCACGCCGGAATTTGATGACCCCACCAAATTTGCCTGGAAATGCACCAGGGCTGGATGTTTTCCATCCAATTGAAGAACGTCGCCTCCCATTGCGCGGGCACGAACACGGTCTTGCGCTCGCGCACTGCCGCAATGGCCGGCTGAGCGAGCGTCTTGGCGTCGACATACCACTGATCGGTGAGGAACGGTTCGACGACGGCCCCCGACCGATCACCATGCGGCACAGTGTGCGTGGTTGGCTCTATCTTCTCGAGAAGGCCGCGTGCCTCGAGGTGTTCGACGATCCTTTTGCGCGCCGCAAAGCGATCGAGACCGTGCAGCGACAGCGTTTCGTCGAGCGCTGACGAGGACGGCACTCCCTGCAGGAACGCGGCGTTGTCTCTCAGATCGAGCTTTCCTTCCGCGTCGAGTACATTGACGAGCGGCAAGTCGTGACGGCGGCCGACGTCGAAATCGTTGAAGTCGTGCGCCGGCGTGATCTTGACCGCGCCGGTACCTTTTTCCGGATCGGCGTAGTCGTCACCGACGATCGGGATGCGGCGGCCGACGAGCGGCAGAATCGCCGTCTTGCCGATCAGATGCCTGAGGCGTTCGTTTTCGGGATTCACCGCCACGGCCGTATCGCCGAGCATGGTCTCCGGGCGTGTCGTCGCCACGACGACGAATTCATCGCTGCCTTCGATCGGGTATTTGATGTGCCAAAGATTCCCTTTGACCTCGACCTGCTGCACTTCGAGGTCGGATATCGCGGTCTTGAGCTTAGGGTCCCAATTGACGAGGCGCTTGTCCTTGTAGATGAGGCCGGCCCGATAAAGCTCGACGAACACTTTCGCCACGGCGCGCGAAAGGCCTTCGTCCATCGTGAAGCGCTCGCGCGACCAGTCGCATGAGGCGCCGAGCCGCTTGAGCTGACTGAGGATCGCCCCGCCCAATTCCGCCTTCCATTCCCAGATGCGTTTGACGAAGGCCTCGCGGCCCATCTCGCGGCTGCCGGGCTGCTGGCGTTCCATCAATTGGCGCTCGACCACCGCCTGCGTCGCGATGCCGGCGTGATCCATGCCCGGCTGCCACAATACGTCCTTGCCGCGCATGCGCTCGAAGCGGCAGAGGATGTCCTGCAGCGTATTGTTGAGCGCGTGGCCCATATGCAACGAGCCGGTCACGTTCGGCGGCGGAATGACGATGCAATAAGGCTCGGCCTTGGCGCGCTCCGGCTTGCCGGCGCGGAAGGCGCCGGCCGCTTCCCACTCCGCGTAAATGCGGCCCTCGACCGCGCCAGGCTGATAGGTCTTGTCGATGGTCATTGTTTTCGCTTCCGCCGCATGGCGCGCAAAAAGCCCCGCGGAGCGCGCAGTGTCAACGCCGCCGACGCGTCGGAATGTCCAAGCCAACGGTTAAAGCTATTCCTCCCCCTTTCGGGGGAGGATTTGGTTCGCTTAAACCTTGACCAGCGGCACTTTCGGCACCGAGCCGCCACGCGGCGGCGGGTTGCCGCCAGGCCCGCCGGACGGTGGCTTCTTCCGTGGTGACGAGCGGCGCTTTTTGGCGCGGCGAGGCTCGGGCAGCTTTTCCGGGCGTGGCGTGACCGGTCCGTCCGGATACTCGAAACCGAGCTGGCTCTTGCCGGACTCGTCGGTGACCACGCCGACGCGCACGTGACCGCCGGACTTCAAGCGACCGAACAGCACTTCATCGGCCAGCGGCTTCTTGATGTGCTCCTGGATCACCCGCGCCATCGGCCGGGCGCCCATCAGTTCGTCATAGCCGTTCGCTATCAGCCATTTCGTCGATTCGTCGGTCAGCTCGATGGTCACATCGCGATCGGCGAGTTGCGCCTCGAGCTGGAGGACGAATTTCTCGACCACCATCGCGATAACTTCCTGCGACAGATGCGCGAAGGTGATGATCGCGTCGAGCCGGTTGCGGAATTCCGGCGCAAACATCCGATTGATTGCCTCCATATCGTCGCCCTCGCGCTTACTGCGCGTGAAGCCGAAGGCGGCTCTCGCCATGTCGGCAGCGCCGGCATTCGTGGTCATGATCAGGATCACATTGCGGAAGTCGACCTGCTTGCCGTTATGGTCGGTCAGCTTGCCGTGATCCATGATTTGCAGGAGCACGTTGAACAGATCCGGGTGCGCCTTCTCGATTTCGTCGAGCAGGAGCACGCAGTGCGGATGCTGGTCGACGCCGTCGGTCAATAGTCCGCCCTGGTCGAAGCCCACGTAGCCGGGCGGAGCGCCGATCAGCCGCGATACGGTGTGGCGTTCCATGTATTCCGACATGTCGAAGCGGATGATCTCGACGCCAAGCGTAGCAGCGAGTTGTCGCGCCACCTCGGTCTTACCGACACCGGTCGGGCCGGAAAACAGGTAGGAGCCGATCGGCTTTTCCGGCTCGCGCAGGCCCGCGCGGGCGAGCTTGATCGAAGCCGATAGCGCCTCGATCGCCTTGTCCTGGCCGTAGACGACGCGCTTGAGCGTCTCTTCAAGGTGGCGAAGCACTTCGGCATCATCCTTGGAGACGGCTTTCGGTGGAATCCGGGCCATTGTGGCTATCGTGGTCTCGATCTCCTTGATGCCGATGGTCCGCTTGCGCCGGCTTTCCGGCAGCAGCATCTGCGCGGCCCCCGACTCGTCGATCACGTCGATGGCCTTGTCGGGGAGCTTGCGATCGTGGATGTACCGCGACGACAGTTCGACCGCCGCCTTGATCGCATCGTTGGTGTATTTGAGCTTGTGGTAATCCTCGAAGTACGGCTTGAGGCCCTTGAGGATTTCGATCGCGTCCGGGATGGTCGGCTCATTGACATCGATCTTCTGGAAGCGACGAACGAGCGCCCGGTCTTTCTCAAAGTACTGCCGATACTCCTTGTAAGTCGTTGAGCCCATGCAGCGGACGGTGCCCGACGCCAGAGCGGGCTTGAGCAGGTTCGAGGCATCCATAGCGCCGCCGGAGGTCGCGCCGGCGCCGATGACGGTGTGGATCTCGTCGATGAACAGGATCGCTCCGGGATAGGCTTCGAGCTCCTTGATGACCTGCTTGAGCCGTTCTTCGAAGTCGCCCCGGTAGCGTGTGCCGGCAAGGAGCGTGCCCATATCGAGCGCGAACACGGTGGCGTTGCGCAGCACGTCCGGCACCTCGCCATGGACGATACGGCGCGCCAGCCCTTCGGCGATCGCGGTTTTGCCGACGCCGGCTTCGCCGACGAAGAGCGGGTTGTTCTTCTGCCGCCGGCACAGCACCTGGATGGTGCGGCTGATCTCGGAGTCCCGCCCGATCAGCGGATCGATCTTGCCCTCGCGCGCCTTCTTGTTGAGGTTGACGCAATAAGCATCGAGCGCATCGCCCTTCTTCTTCGGCTCGTCGCCGTTTTTGGCATCGGTGTCTTCGTCGGCGCCGCGCACCGGCCGCGCTTCCGACATGCCGGGCCGCTTGGCAATGCCGTGGCTGATGTAGTTGACCGCGTCGTAGCGCGTCATGTCCTGCTCTTGCAGGAAGTACGCGGCATGGCTCTCGCGTTCGGCGAAAATGGCGACCAGTACGTTCGCGCCGGTCACTTCCTCACGTCCGGAGGACTGGACGTGGATCACCGCGCGCTGAATGACGCGCTGAAAGCCGGCGGTGGGCTTGGAATCCTCTGCCCCGTCGGTGACCAGATTGTCCAGTTCGGATTCGAGATAAGCGACAAGGCTGCGGCGCAGCTTGTCCAAGTCGACATTGCACGCCCGCATCACCGCCGCCGCGTCCTGATCTTCGATCAGCGCGAGCAGCAGATGCTCAAGCGTGGCGTATTCATGATGGCGCTCGTTGGCGAGCGCCAAGGCGCGATGGAGCGATTGTTCAAGGCTGCGCGAGAACGTTGGCATTCAGTATCTCTTCATTTTGTTTTAGGCTTCCCCGGAATCACTTCTTCTCCATGATGCACTGCAAAGGATGCTGATGTTTGCGGGCAAAGTCCATGACCTGCGTCACTTTGGTCTCCGCCACTTCGTAGGTAAATACCCCGCATTCGCCGATCCCATGCTGGTGGACGTGCATCATGATCCGATGCGCGGCCTCGTGATCCTTGTTGAAGAAGCGTTCGAGGACGTGGACCACGAACTCCATCGGCGTGTAGTCGTCGTTGAGTAACAGAACACGATAAAGGTTCGGCCGCTTGGTCTGCGGCCGCGTTTTGGTGATGACCGCCGTCCCCGGCCCGCCCTGATCGCTCTTGCGCTTGCGGTCGTCGTCCGCCAGACGGATGGGCGGCTTGGTGACAGGATCGTCGTTCGGCGGCATTGCTTTCGTCTATCGTCCAGACCGTTAGGGCGCGATCGGCGGTTCGTGCGGCTTTCGCCACCCCCGACACATTATCATAGATACGGAAGGGCTCGCTTTCCAGATCGACGAGGTGGCGCCGCCATGGCACAGCTGCATGCCATCGCTGTGCGTTCCGCTTCGCATTCGCTGAGTGTGGTATTTCAACGCGATGGCACGGCTCAGGAGCCGGCACATTTAGTGCCAAGCGCCGACTCGCATGTCCGATTGGGCCGACGGGTGACAAATACGGCTGATCCCGCGGAAAGGCAGCGCCGCACGTTCGCAGCAGGCTAACGCCGCGCTATTCGGCCCCTAAGCCGAGCTTCAAGGATGCAATAGAGATAAATGGAAGCCCGACTCGATCAAGCCGGGCTCACGCGGCTCCGATGCGCCGCGGTATCACTTCAGAACGGGAGCCTTACCGAGCACGCCTTCAAACGGCTTGTAGGCTTCCTTGGCGAGGTCGGCGTAAAGCTCGCTAATCTTGGTCGACTGGGCGACGAAATCCTCGTACGAGGACTTGAAGTATTCGCTTTGCACCTCCATCGCTTTTTCCGGGCTTTTCGCTCCCATGAGCTTCTCCCAGAAGGCTGTGGAATCTTCAAAAGACTTCTTCGAGTAGTCGGCAAACTCGGAGGCAATGGCTTGCGCATTCTTGGTCCAGGCGCCAAAGGACGCCATCGCCATGTCCATGCCGTCTTTGCCGAACTTCTGCATCTGGTCGGTGCTCATAATGATCTCCCTGCAGACCCGCGCTGCGCGTGGTTAAGTTTAGCTACTCGGCTGGCCTTCGCCTTGAAAAGGCCTTCTCCGGCGATAACCATTATTATTATAGTGCACTGCACAAAAAATTCAACGGGGTGTTGAAGCCGTGCACAATAGGCCACGCTATGCTCGGTCCTGCGCGGCCAGTTGGGGTTAACGCTTTTGCAACCGCGTTCGCCTAGCGTGCTTGACCGTGTCGTCCGTGTGACGACCGGTCCTTGGTCGGGGAAAACGCCTCGCCACTAGGACGGGTGGCCGGACCGAGCCGGCCGCTGACCACGGGGGACGCAGCGTCCCGAAGGAGCAAACAGGGTGGGCTCCCACCAGGGGCTCCGTGCGCGTCAGGGACGGGGTGCGTAATGAGTTCGAGTGCGTTCTGAGGCCTGGTATGGGCTTCGTGGTTTCGTTGTGGGCGTTGCGGCAGTCTTGGCGGCCGTCACTTTCTCCAGCGATTCAGCCGACGCACGTTACCATCGTTTGCACGTGCATTACGTGCGCCAGGCGGTGATCACGCGGCATACGGTTCGTGTTTACCGCCGCGCACACGCCGAAAGCTACTCACCGCCTTCTTCATCGATCGTCGTTGATGGCAACACGGGAAACGCGCTGCACGCGTCGAACGCCGACGCGTTGCGCCATCCGGCCTCGTTGACCAAGATCATGACGCTATTCCTGCTGTTCGAGCGGCTCGATCAAGGCAAAATCAAGCTCGACACGCCGCTCAAGGTTTCCGAGCACGCGGCCGAACAGGCGCCCACGAAACTCGGCTTGAAGCCCGGCCAGACCATCGCCGTCGAAGATGCGATCAAGGCGGTCGTCACCAAGTCGGCGAACGACGCCGCCGTGACGATTGCCGAAAATCTCGGCGGTGACGAGAACGGGTTCGCCAAGCTCATGACCGAAAAGGCCCATGCCTTGGGCATGAGCCGCACCACTTATGTGAACGCGTCGGGCCTTCCCGACGACGACCAGAACACCACCGCGCAAGACCAGGCATTGCTCGGGCGCGCGATCCAGGAGCGGTTCCCGCACTACTACAGGTATTTCTCGACCGAGGAGTTCGTCTACCGTGGCCATGCGATGCGCAATCACAACCACCTGCTTGGCGTGGTCGGCGGCGTCGATGGCATCAAAACGGGGTATACGCGCGCGTCGGGCTTTAATCTCGTCACCTCGGTTCATCGCGACGGGCGCTTCATCATTGCCGTCGTGCTCGGCGGCCGCTCCGCTTTCGAGCGCGATGCCCGCATGCGCGAACTGATCAACGATCATATCAAAGAAGCCTCGCTCCGACACGCGGCTCCCGTCGTCGCCGAAAAAGCCGAGCAGCGGAGTGAGCCGAAGCCGGTCCTCGCCGAAAAAGCCGAGCAACGCAGCGAAGCGAAGCCGGTGGCGTTCGCCAAGGCGCCGCTCGCGTCGCACGCCGACGCGACAACGACCGCAAGCGCGAGCGCAAAGGCGAATGGCAGTGCTCCGGCCGGTTCCAGCGATCCGATTCAGCCGCTTCTGGTGAAGACGATCACCTACCGCACCGCGCCGGTGCAGACCGCTCCACTAGCGCCGATGCCCAACCTTGTGCCGGCTGCCGCTCCGCTACCGCTACCAGTACCCGCCGTCCACACACCGCCCGTGGTACAATTGCCTGAAGCGCCGAGCACCGTCTTAATTGCCTCGACGGAGCCTGCCGCGATCGTCCCGTCGGCCAAAGCCAAGCCGGCCAAATCTGAACCGAGCAAGTCTGAACCGGTCAAGTCTGAACCGACCAAATCTGAACAAACTAAGCCGGAGTTGACGAAGACCGAGCTTGTAAGGGCTGAGCCCGCTTCGCCGCCGACCCACGCGCGTGGCGGTTGGCTGATCCAGATCGGTGCGTACGAGGGCGAAGACGAGGCCAAGCAACACTTGAGCGCCGCGAAGCTTAAGGTGCCCGCCATGCTTGCGGCAGCGGATTCTTTTACCGAGCGCGTTGTGAAAGGCGACAAAGCGCTCTACCGGGCGCGTTTCGCCGGTTTCGACAAGGCGATGGCAGAAGCCGCCTGTAAGCAACTCAAGCGCAGCGATATCGCCTGCATCACGGTCAAGAACTAAAACAAATGAACAGAGCCCGAACCAACCGGGACGCGCGACGAGACGTCATTCACGGACGGGATGCCACGCAAAGATCCGCTTTGGGAATCTCAGCGATGGCGGCGAAGCAGAACATCCTTGGCCTGATTGACGCGGGCCGCGAGATACGTCGACCCCCCCTGGTCGGGATGCAGTTTCTTCATGAGGGAGCGGTGGGCCCGACCGATTTCGTCGGCGCTCGCCCCGGGCTGAAGGCCAAGGACCTGATAAGCCTCCTCTTCCGTCATTTTTCCGCTGGGCGCGGCGCTCCTCCCGTCCCCCGCAGCCGTATTGTGCTCCGCGTGTTCACGCCAGCGGGGCTCCCTGCGGTCAAGATAAGCCATCAATAATTGGCGGCTGTCGTCGTCGATCTCACCGATAAGTCCGATGAGGGTCGGCACGTCGAGAGTATCGAGCGAGACGCCCTCATAGCGTCCGGCGAGGATGCGGCCGTGCATGGCCCCGCTGTCGTGATCAAGCTCCATCTCAAGGAATGCCGAACGCACGCGCGAGGCTTGGCCCGGATTTTTTTGCGTTCGCCGGCCGAAACTCGCCGGCCACAGCGAAATCCAGCCGAGCAACCCCAATCCGACCGCGCCGACCGGGATGGCAACGCCGATCTCGCCGCGAATGAGAAGAAATGCCGCAAAGATCAGTGCGGCGCCGCCGCCGATGACCCGCAGAAGCCGCGCGGCCTGCTTCGGATCCGCCTTGGAGAAGGCGTTGCCGGCCCACAGCAACAAGATGAGAACGACGACACCAAGAAGAAAAGGCATGTTATTTTAGCTGATCGAGCAGTCTGACCGCGCCGGACGAGCGCCGCGCCTCGAGATCGGCGAGGGCTTTCATGCCGCCGGCGGCATAAGCCGCCGCCGCGCGCAACAACTCTCCAAGTTCATGGGCGGCACCAGGAGCAAAGCGGCAATACGCTCCGCGCGTGAGCCGCGCAATCTCGCGAAAAGCCTGCTCGCTGACCGGATCGTTTCCTTCCTGGAACATGAAGGCCGGAACATTGCGCAGGCCGAGCTCGCCCGCGCCGGCGCACAAATTGTCGAGCGATTCTTCCATCGCGTCGCCGACGAAAACGAGGGCGCCGACCTTCGTGCTGTCGCTTTCGCGCCGGGCATGGGCGAGGACCTTTGCAATTTGGGTTTGACCGCCGCGGCAATCGATCCGCGACATCAAAGCGCCAAGCCGCTGCGGCTCCGCCACCCAGGGCGAGGCGCGGCATTCGGCAAGTCCCCGATAATAGACAAGTTGGATGTCGAGGCCGCCGCCGGCTGCCGCTTCGCGGAACATGTCGGCCTGCAGCACGCAAGCCTGATCCCATGTCGGCTGCCGGCTCATGGTCGCGTCGAGCGCGAAGATGAGCCGGCCGCGCCCGCTGGTCTTGGCCGCTGGACCGAGCGCACTGACGCGGCCGAGGAAGGCGTCGATCTCAGCGCGCGAGGAAGCCACCGGAGCCCTGTCGGTGGCTCGGGAATGGCTGGGACCCTGACTCGGACTCTGGCTTGGACCTTGGCTCGGCGCCGGCGCCCGGTCCGACGGCTCTTTGCTCATTGGGGCCTTTGCGGCGGGATTCAAAACCTCGCCATAAGGTGGCCTCCAACGGGCGCGGGCGCAATGCCCGGCCGAATTGCTGTCACTCGGCGAGCAGACCGTGGGTATCGAGCGGTTTACCGGCGGAAGCTGCCCATTCGGCTCGCGCCGCAGCGCGGCGCTTGCCGCGTTCGTCGATCGGCAGCTTCAGCGAGTCAATCAGGTTCTTGACCTCGTCGCGTGCCGTCGTGTGCGAGGCGTTGGAGCGCAGGCTGGGTGTAATCTCGTCGATGCCGTCGAGCGCGGTCAGCCCGCGCGGGAAATACTCGCGATAGACCACGCGCTCGGCAAATCCATCGAGGGCACGAAAACCGAGCTGTCGCGAAAGTGCGTCCACTCCCGCGCCCACCAGGCGCTTGTTGCGGGAGCCGAGCGCGGAGAGCCGGTTGCGCACGACGACCCAGTCGGTCAGACCGCCATCGACCAAGCGCCGTTGCCGCCGCGCCTCCCGGACCATTTCAGCGTAGTGACTGACCCCGATCAGCTCGAACGTGGTCGGATCGACCAAGCCAAGCACATCGAAATCGATGAAACTGTCGTTGAGAGGTGTAATCAGGGTATCGGCCATCGAATGCGCCAGCCGCATCAGATATGAATCGGTGCCCGGCGTGTCGATCACGACGAAATCGTGACTTTGCTCGACTTCGCCGATCGCTTCGGCGAAGGCGCCGAACTCCTGCGCCTCGATTTCATCGATCCGCTCGCCGAAGCCGCGCGCCACACAAAAATGCCGGGGATGTTCGAGCTTGACGCCGGCGCGCGCCGCCCAATCGCGGCGATTTTCCACGTAATGAGTAAAGCTGCGCTGGCGTAAGTCGAGATCGATGGTGGCAACGCGCTGTCCCGCCTGCAGCAGCGCGACGGCAACATGCATAGCCGTGGTCGACTTACCCGAACCGCCTTTTTCGTTGCCAAGGACGATGACGTGGGCCGAGAACGGCTTGCCAACATCCGCCTGCATCAACATGGAACGCAACCTCTGCGTGGCGATCCGTTTCTCCAGCTTGCAACGCGCAGAATCAAGATACAGCATCGGCGCCGATAAGTTAATCATTAACCACCGGCGCATGACGAATGCGCGCGTGTGTGCTTGCATTGCAACGCCATGACCCGAAACTCTTCAGGATCCAAACAGCGCCGCCCGCAAATCCTGCGCACATTGCCGGCGCTTGCCCACGCGCTCGCACCGTGGCGCGCGCGGCGCGAAAGGATCGCACTCGTGCCGACAATGGGTGCTTTGCATGCAGGTCATCTCGCCTTGGTGCGATTGGCGCGACGCCGCGCCGATCGCGTCATCGTGTCGATCTTCGTTAATCCTACCCAGTTTGCGCCGAACGAGGACCTGGCCGCGTATCCCCGCACCTTCGCCGCGGATGTCGCGGCCCTCGCCGCCTTGAAGGCCGACCTTATTTGGGCGCCGTCGGCCGAAACCATGTATCCGTCCGGCTTTGCAACGCGGATCGTGCCGGAAGGTCCAGCCAAAGCCGGTCTCGAAGACGCCTTCCGCCCGCAGTTCTTCGCCGGCGTCGCGACCGTGGTCGCCAAGCTCCTGATCCAGTGCGGACCGGATATCGCGCTGTTCGGCGAGAAGGATTATCAGCAGCTCAAAGTAGTGACGCAGCTCGCGCGCGACCTCAGCCTAAAAACCCGCATCGTCGGCGCACCGACCGTACGCGAGCCAGATGGGCTCGCACTCTCCTCGCGCAACGCCTACCTATCGCCGGGCGAGCGTGCGGTGGCGCCTGTGCTTCATCGCGTGCTCGCCGATTGCGCAAAGAAGATTGCGGCCGGCACTCCAATCGGCCCGGTCCTTGGTGAGGGCCAAGCGGCGATCACGCAAGCTGGCTTCGCGCTTGATTACCTCCAGGCGCGCAACGCCGAGACATTCGCGCCCGCTGCCTTTCTCAAGGAAGGACCGCTCCGCCTTCTCGTCGCTGCGCGCATCGGCAAGACGCGGCTGATCGATAACGTGGCGGTGTAATGTCGCCGGCGTTACGCGCCACGGCGTGGTCAGACGACCGTTACGCCGGTTCGAGATGTGGAATCTGCGGCCGCTCGCCCGCCGCCTTGCCGGTGATCGGGGCCCTTGGCAAGCGCGCCGTGCCGGCTTCCATGACGAAGTTATGTTTGAGCGAATACCATGGCGGCTTGACGTCGGCAGCCGGAGCCGGCCCTTCGTCGTGGGGCACAAAATTTCCCAGCAAATGGCGGGTGACGCCGAACTGAACGTCGCTGTCGATGTATTTGTCGTCGGGCGGATAAATCTGCGAGACGAGCGTCTTGAATCCGTCCTTGTAGGCGAGGAAATGCAGGTGAGCCGGACGCATGTTGTGCCGGCCTTGCGCACGTAAAAGCTCGCCTACGGGGCCGTCGATCGGTATCGGGTAACCGGCCGGCTTCACGCTGCGGAAACGGACATGGCCTTCCGCGTCGGTGATGAATTTGCCGCGCAAATTCATGTCGGACTGAGTCGGGTCCTGGTTTTCGTAAAAGCCTTCCGGCGAGGAGTGCCAGACATCGATTTCCGCACCCTCGATCGGCCTGCCGTGGACGTCGCGGTAATAGGCATCGACAAAAAGCGCAGGTCCTGGCGTCGGCGAGCGCACGATCGAGCCGCCGTTCTTCGTCAGCGGTGAATTCATCCGCCAGAAGGGGCCAAGCTGGCTCGCATCGGTTTCGGTTTGACCGTTATCGCCGTTGTTGAGAAGACAGACGAGCGCAGAGAAGCCGAGCGTGCCCGCCATCAGCACCGCCTCGTTGTGATTGTCGTTCGTATGCTTGCCGAGCGCGTTGACGTAAGCGGCCGCCGTCTGAAACTCCTGCTCGGTCAATTTCACTTCACGGGCGAAATCATGCAGGTGGCGAATAAAGGCGGTCATGATCTCCCGAAAGCGCGGATCGGGCGCGCGTTCAAGCTCGCTCAGCACCGCCTTAGTAACGTCCGCTTGGCTCCCGATAATCATGTTCTCACTCCGCGACCTCCGGCCATTCGGCCGTTTGCGGCGGACTGTACGTGATCGCCTGCGGCTGCGCTATGCAGCCGCAGCCGTGGAAGCAATGCTCGGCTCACATGAGGCCGAGTTCGCGCAACTCGCGCCGCAACTTTTCCGGCATTGCGGCGGCGCCAGGGGCCGCCTTTTCGAGATCGCGCGGGGCATCCTTCGCCGCGAGATAACGCCAGCCCTGAAACGCCCGATAGGGCCGCGCCGCAATCAGGACCACCTTGGGGTCGAGCACTAGTCCGCAACGCCCGATGCCCTCCTTGTCGCGGAATGGTCTGACATCGCGGATGCGCTGGCGGCAGGCGATCTCACCCCGGATCACCCAGTAGAGCGAGCCGCCGTCGACCAGCTCCGCCGCGCGCTTGGGCACCATGCGCGTCCGATGGATGTGTTCCGGCTTTTCTCCGCGTTTGCGCTTGTCTTTAAGCCTTTGCTTGATCCAGTTCTCAAGGTCGTGGACTGAGTCAGCGCCAACGCAGAGCTTGATGAGATGGAGCGGCATCCTTCTAGTTTATTCCTCCGCGGCCCGTTCGATCACCATGATCTGCGCGCCTTCCACAACTTGGATGCCGGCGCCGACCGCAACGTCTGCGACAATCCCAGCGAATGGCGCGCGTAGCGTATGCTCCATCTTCATTGCCTCGATCACGGCGACGCGTTGGCCGCCGGCGACGGTATCGCCGGCAGCGACGAAAAGCTCCAGAACCTTACCGTGCATGGGCGCCTTGACGAGGCCATCGCCGGCGCCCGCTTCCGCGGTAGCGGCGGAAACATCCTTGAGCCGCACACGGGTCTGCCGCCCGTGACGCAGAACGAGGACCTCCTCATCTGCCGCGAACACTTTCGCATCGGCAGCCGGCGTTGCGCCAGCGATCACAACACGCATGCCATCCCGGCCATATGTGACCCTCGCATCGGCGCCCTCCCCGTCAATAAGGATCGGAAGCGCGATCGAGCGCGCGCCGCCAAGCTGAAAGCCGTCACGTGCGGCCCAAGGTGAGTTTGCCTCTGCGGATTCTTCTGCTGGAGCCTTTTGCGCTTCGTTGCCGTCGAGCAGATGCGCGACCCCGAGCGCCGCTGCCGCTCCATCCGGCTCGTGTGGCACGGCACCAAGCGCGACGAGATTGCGATCGATGAAGCCGGTGTCAACTTTGCCTTCGCGGAAGTTTGGCGCGCGGCAGAGGGCGCCGAGGAAAGCGACATTGCTGCGCACGCCGGCGACCAGCGTGTGATCGAGCGCATTCGTCATCTGATGGAGCGCGGTCTCGCGCGTCGGCGCGTGCGCAATCAGCTTTGCGATCATGGGATCGTAGAACGGCGTTACTTCACCGCCCGCTTCGACACCGCTTTCCACGCGTAGATCCGCGGGCAAGCCAAGCCCCACGATCGGACCGGTCGAGGGCAGGAAGCCGTTCTCGGGATCCTCGGCATAAACACGCGCCTCGATGGCGTGACCGTCAAAGCGGACCTGCGCCTGCGTCAGCGGCAGCTTTTCTCCCGCAGCGACCTGGAACTGCCAGGCGACGAGGTCTAATCCCGTGACCTCTTCGGTCACCGGATGTTCGACCTGCAGCCGCGTATTCATCTCGATGAACCAGAAGCCGTCGGTTCGCAATCCCTCACTGCCGTCGGCGACGAACTCGACCGTGCCGGCGCCGACATAGCCGACCGCCCTCGCCGCCTCGACCGCGGCCGCGCCCATCAGCGCGCGCAATTTTTCGGTCATTCCCGGCGCGGGCGCTTCCTCGATCACTTTCTGATGGCGGCGCTGCAAGGAGCAATCACGCTCGCCAAGATGAATAACGTTGCCGTACTTGTCGGCGAAAACCTGGATTTCGATGTGGCGCGGCGCAGCGACATATTTTTCGATCAGGACGCGGCCCGAGCCGAACGCTGCCGCCACCTCGCGCACGGCGCCTTGGAGCGCAGCTTCGAATTCTGCCTTGCTATCGACGCGGCGAAGTCCGCGGCCGCCGCCGCCCGCTGCCGGCTTGATCAGCACCGGATAACCGATCGCCTCGGCCTGTTCCGAAAGAAACTTCGCGTCCTGTCGGTCGCCGTGATAGCCGGGCACGATCGGGACGCCGGCTTTCTCCATCAGCGCCTTGGCACGATCTTTAAGCCCCATAGCGCGGATTGCGGCGGCGGGCGGACCGACGAATTCAAAACCCGCTTGCGTGCAAGCTTCGGCAAAATCGCCGCTTTCGGACAAGAACCCGTAGCCGGGATGAATACATTCGGCGCCTGCTTTATTTGCAACCTCGATCAGCCGTTCGATATTGAGATAGCTTTCGCGCGGTTCCGCCGGGCCGATGAAGTAGGCCTCGTCACAAATGCGCCGATGTAGCGCGCGCTCATCCGCGGCGGAGTAAACGGCGATCGTGCGCACGCCCAGCCTTTTAGCGGTGCGGGCGATGCGGCAGGCAATTTCGCCGCGGTTGGCAATGAGGACTGAGCTGAACATGATGAAGGACTTGCGGGAGCCGCTCGGCTTGCGCTCAACTCATTGCGTGCGCACCGCGGCGCCGGCGCTCGCGTTTGGCGCAGGCGGGCTGAGCTGAACCGGCGCCGACGCAGGCTGCGCGGATGACGCGGGCGGCGGGGCAGGCACAGGCTCCGGCCAAACCGGCTCGACCGCGGCTGCCCCCGGGGCGGCAGCTGGCACCGGGGGATTAGCCGTCTGCTTCCGCGAGTGTCGCGACACGGGTTGGCCGGCGGAAGACGGGTTCGGATTGGAGGCCGCCGCTGCTGCCGCGCCCGGCAATACTGGCCCCGTGGGCTCAGCATTCATGATGCTAACCGCCGGAATCGAGGCTGCCGAGGGGAAATCGATATTGACCATCTTGCGCGCGCTCTGCGCGTTCGCCGAAGGCGTGGCGTTTGATTGCGCCTGTGCCGCGTCGGCGACCGCGCCCTCAGGTCCGGCGGTCCAAAGCGCAGCGTAACGCTCAAGAAGATGATCGAGCGTTTCAACGCTCAGATTGGTACGAATCCGGTTCGCATCGCGGAGAAGGGCAAACGCTTTGCAATTCTCGCTCGTGCAACCGTCCCGAACCGCAAGCACGTGTGCGACGAAACCGAAGCGGTCGGCTTCAAGCGAGCGTCGCAACGGCGACAACACATCGTCGATGTCCGCACCCCCGCGTGCGACATACGCAACCATGCTCGACAGGAGCGTGAGCCGCGCTGCGACGTAAGAAGACGCCGACGCCACGCTTGCCGGCGAAACAAAGAGCGCCTTTTCGCACGCCGCCTCGACGCTCTCGCCTGCCGAGGCGTCGAGACACGCAAGCGGTGAGCCGGGAGCAAGGACCTGCGCGGTCAATTGCTCGGCACGCAACTCCAGCGCTCGGCGCTCGGCACCGCGATCGCCCCATGCCGTGCGATCGAGGAACGCCCACGTCATGGCCGCGCCGAGAGCTGCGCCGGCAATCACGAAGCTGGCGCGGCGCGCCGGGGTCGCCGCAATTCCCAACTGCGGCTGAAAAAGCGCGAGCACGCAAAACAGGAGCAAAGCCGCCGATCCCGCGGCGACCCACAAATGCAACACTGAAGTTCCGAAGTCGGGATCAACGCCGAGCATCAACCGCTCCGCTACCGGCGAGGACGCCTATTTCGAAGAAGTATGGCCCAGGGGTGCCGGAGACACCAGCCCTCGACAATCTTCGGATGAGTGCGAGGCCGCGCGCGAAAAATTCCGCCGTCAATGCTCGGTTTCGAGCTGGCTCTCTTTGGCCACGCGCTCAAACGCTTCGCCGGAATTCTTGATCCGGTATTGATAGTCGTCGCCGTCTGAAGGCAGAAGCTTCACGACTTTGTAGGCTCCGCTCGCACCCGGGCGGCTGATCGGGCTCGACGTGTACAATACCGTCTGACCAACGCGGAATTTATGCGCGCGCAACATCGGGCCGGGCATCGCGAATTTCTTTGCCACGGTCACAGAAGGTATCTGGATTGCCGTATTCGGCTCCGCCTTGCCCGAAACTCGCCGCGCAACAGCCTTCCGAACGACTTGATTGCGGCTTGCTTTTGCCGGCCGCCTTTTCACTGAACGCTTATTCATGGAACCGCACTATATAGCCTAAGAGCACCTAGAGCAAAAAATATAGTGTCACAAAGAGGGTTTTGCGATCCTCTCTTAACGTAAATGATTAAGATGGAAATGAGTTAAATTTCAATGGGATATTGGTCGGCCTTGAAGCGCGAGTTCATCCGACCGTCAGGCCTGACGCTGCCAGCCGCCTTTCTCGTCGGCCTGCCAGTAAGTCACCTCGAACCCCCCAGATTTTGCCTCGCTCCAGCGCGCGCGCGCCGCCTCGACAGCGTCGGGATCTTCGCCGTTGAAAAGCAAGACGATGCGCTGATAAGCGGCGGCGTTGCCGGGCATCGCCGCCCCCTCAACGAGGAAACGCACGACGGCACCGTTCGGGTTGTCCTCGCTGAGCGTAAGCACGATGGGCTGATGAGCGGCTTCGGCATCGCGCCAAGTGCCGTGCGGAAGGAAGGAATCGTCGCGCCACGTCCACAAATGCGCGTCGAGCGCCTCGATGCGCTCTTCGGACGACGCTTGCACCACCACCCGCCAGCCGCGATCAAGCGATTTCTGCAGCAGCGCCGGTAAGACCTGCTCCGGCGATTGCCCTTTCAGGTGATAAAAGAGAATTTCGGTCACGTGGAAGCGCGCACTCTTCGTTGCTTTCGCGATCGGGCGGCGATCATGCTAGACCATAAAAATTCTGCAACAAAGGCGGTGGGACGCGTCATGAGTGGCGGCATCAATCGTCAGATCAGGCTCGCGGCGCGTCCGGTTGGCTTGCCGAAGCGCAGCGATTGGCAATTCACCGAAACCCCGGTGCCGGAGCCCCACGACGGCGAGGTCCTTACCCGGGTGCTGTATCTCTCGCTCGACCCCGCCATGCGCGGATGGATGAACGAAGGAAAATCCTATATCGCGCCTGTTGGCATCGGCGACGTCATGCGCGCGGGCGGCGTCGGCAAGGTCGTCGCGTCTAAACATCCGGGCTTCGCCGTGGGCGATTACGTCAGCGGCGGACTCGGAATTCAGGAATACGCCGCCCTCGACGGCGTGCAACTTACCAAGATCGATCCCAAGATCGCGCCACTGCCGACATTTCTCAATACGCTCGGCATGCCGGGCATGACCGCCTATTTCGGCCTGCTCGACGTTGGGCAACCGCAGGCGGGCGAGACGGTCGTGATCTCGGGCGCCGCCGGCGCCGTCGGGGCGACCGTCGGGCAGATCGCGAAGATAAAGGGATGCCGGGCGATCGGAATCGCTGGCGGGGCCGCAAAATGCCGCTACCTCGTCGACGAACTCGGTTTCGATGCGGCGATCGACTACAAAGCGGAGGACGTGCGCAAAAGCCTGCGCGCGCATTGCCCGAACGGCGTCAATGTCTATTTCGACAATGTCGGCGGCGACATCCTTGATATCGTCCTCGCCCAACTGACCCGCCACGCTCGCGTCGTGATCTGCGGGGCCATTTCGCAATACAACAATACGACTCCGGTCAAAGGACCGACCAACTATCTCTCGCTGCTCGTGAACCGCGCCCGGATGGAAGGCATGATCGTGTTCGACTATGCCTCCCGGTATCCGGAGGCGATCCGCAACATGGCCGGCTGGACTGCCGCAGGAAAACTCAAGTCCCGCGAGGATATCGTCGAAGGTCTGGAGACATTCCCGGAAACCTTGCTGAAACTGTTCAGTGGAGAGAATTTCGGCAAGCTGGTGCTCAAGGTGGCGGACGCGTGATCGCGACGCGGCGCCATTTAACGGTCGTCGAGGACGGTTGTAATTCTCGCCGCAAATCCCGAGGTTCGGGCGCCGCCGCGATCAGCGCTCGTAATAGTCCTCGACGAGACGGTCGAGCAGGCGCACGCCCCAGCCGGAGCTCCAGCTTTTGTTGATATCGGTCTGAGGCGAGCCGAGCGCGGTGCCGGCGATGTCGAGATGCGCCCACGGTGTTTTGTTGACGAAGCGCTGCAGAAACTGCGCGCCCGTGATCGATCCGGCCCAGCGCCCGCCGCTATTCTTCATGTCGGCGAATTTCGAATCGATGATCTTGTCGTATTCGGCCCCAAGCGGCATGCGCCACACTCGCTCGCCCGTCGCTTCACCCGCTTTGGTCAGCCGCTCGACAAGCTTGTCGTCGTTCGAGAAAAGCCCGGCATATTCCTGCCCAAGCGCGACGATGATGGCCCCGGTAAGCGTTGCCAGATTAATCATGAATCGCGGTTTGAACCGCTTGTTGACGTAGTGCAGCACGTCGGCAAGTACGAGGCGGCCTTCGGCGTCCGTATTGATGATCTCGATCGTCTGCCCGGACATGGATGTAACGATGTCTCCCGGCCGCTGCGCCTTTCCGTCCGGCATGTTCTCTACAAGCCCGATGACGCCGACCGCGTTGACCTTGGCCTTGCGCACGGCGAGCGCGTGCATGAGGCCGACGACGCAGGCGGCTCCCGCCATGTCGCCCTTCATGTCTTCCATGCCCTGCGCCGGCTTGATCGAGATACCGCCGCTATCGAAGCACACGCCTTTCCCGATGAAAGCAATCGGATCGCCGCCGCGCTTGCCGGCATTCCAGTGCATGACGACGACCTTCGGCTCATGCGCCGAGCCTTGCCCCACCCCGAGCAACGCGCCCATGCCGAGTTTTCTCATGGCCGCCACGTCGAGGACTTCGACCAGGACGCCGAGCTTCCTCAGGCCCGACGCGCGGCGGGCGAACTCTCCAGGATAGAGCACATTGGCCGGCTCATTAGTGAGGTCGCGCGCCCACACCACGCCATCCGCGATACCGGTCTCGCGCGCCCAAGCCTTCTCCGCTCCGGCAGGGTTGACGCAGGCAAAATTCACTTCGACTTTGTCGGCCCGCTCCTCGCCTTCCTTGCGCTTGGTCTTGTAACGGTCGAATCGGTACGCACGAAGGCGCGCGCCGAGAGCCAGATCGGCGATCTGTTCGGCCTTCAGGGCACCCCCCGCAAATTCGGCAACGATCGTGGCCTGCGCGGCGGCCGTCGGGATTCTTCCCATGGCGACGCCGCCCAGCTTGACCAGGTCACGTTCCTTGAGGTCCCGCTCCTTGCCGGTCCCGACCACGATCAGACGCGGCACCTTGAGACCGGAAGGCGTAATGATTTCGAGCGTTGAGCCGCTCTTGCCGGTGAACCGATCCGCCGCCGCCGCCCGCCGATACAAATCGCCGGTAGGAGACAGGGCTTTTTGAGTTGCCGGACCGAACTTCAGGCCTTCCGCACAGAACGTAACAAGAACGCCCCTCAGGCGGTCGAACGGGGTGAAGCCGATCTTGAGGGGGTCGGGCATGGGCGGTTCCTTGTTGCGCGGGCCAGAGGCTTCCTGGCCCGACATATGACCCGGACCGCGCGCTCCTGCAAAGCGCCTTGTGCCAATGTCGGGGCCCTGGCCATTCCACACTCTCGCGGAGAGAATCCATTAACCCTTAGCAACCCTTAGCAAGCCTTAGCTTTGCAAGTTCAATGGCTTTGCCTTGGCGAGGCCATTTTGTGAACGCATGAACTGGCTGCGTTCGGGGAGCTCGGCTCAGGGGGCAACGCCCGCCTTTCGGGGCCGTGGCGGCTATGGGGCCGTCTGCGGGGAAGTTGAGTCCGATGGGGTCGATCGGCCGGTACATGTTTCGCACCACAATGGGTGCGTTCGTGATCACCCTTGTCAGCTTGACCCTCGTGATGTGGTTCACGCAGGCGATCCGCGAGTTCGACCTGATCACGAGCCAGCGGCAAACCCTCTTCGTTTTCATCGGCATTACCGGACTGCTTATTCCGCTGCTGATCATGATGATCGCGCCGATTTCGCTGGTGCTGTCTGTTGCGCACGTCCTTAACAAGCTTAGTTCGGATTCCGAAATCATCGTGATGAACGCAGCCGGCGTTTCGCCCTGGCGGCTGGTTCGTCCGTTCATAGCCGCGGCGCTGGTGGTTTCAGTCCTGGTCTCAGTGATCGCCGTCTATCTGTCGCCTCGCAGCCTGCGCGAACTGCGCGATTGGGCCACGCAGGTTCGCGCCGACATTCTCACCAACATCGTTCAACCCGGACGCTTCACCACGGTGGGCGGCAATCTTACGTTTCACATCGCCGACCGGCGACCGAACGGGCTCCTGCTCGGCATATTCCTCGACGACCGGCGCGACCCCAACGAACACGCCACCTATCTGGCCGAGCAGGGCGAGATCGTGAAGAACGACACAGGCTCATTCCTTGTGCTCGAAAAAGGCAGCGTTCAGCGTCTCCAAGTAAACCAGCACGATCCGCGGATCGTGACATTCGACCGGTACGCGTTCGATCTGTCAAAGTTCGGCGTCGGCCCGCAGAACGTCGTCTATAACACCCGCGAGAGATACATTTGGGAACTCATGTGGCCCCGGCCCGACGATACGCAGTTCGTGGCGCAGCCAAGTGAGTATCGATCGGAACTGCACGATCGCTTCGCCACCCCGCTCTACCCATTGGCATTCGTCATTCTTGCCTACGCATTCCTCGGTCCGCCGCAAACGACGCGACAGAGCCGCACGCTGGCGCTACTGGGACTGATCGGCGTGGTCGCGCTGCTGCGCCTTGTCGGCTTCCTAAGCGTCATTATCGGAGCACACGTGCCGGGCGTTCTCGCCGTGCAATATGTCGCGCTGGTTGGGTCGATCGTCGCCGGATCGTGGCAAATTTCACGCGGCCAAGCCATCCAACCGGCGGCGGCGGTGTCGAAAATCGCCACCGTCATCACTGAACGTTTCGCGAAAGCGACGGCGAGTTGAGGATCGAGCCGATGATTGCCGGTACGCTGTCACGCTATTTCGGATTGCGCTTTCTCAAATCCCTCGCCGGTACGTTCTTCGGCGTGGTCGCGCTTGCCGCGATGATCGACTACGTCGAGCTTTTGCGTCGCAGTTCCGACTGGCCAAACGCCACCGCCTTGGTCCTCGCCGAGATTTCCATTTTCCGCGTTCCCCAGCTTTCCGAGCGCATCTTGCCATTCGCGGTGCTCGTGGGCGCGATGTCGTGCTATCTGACGCTGTCGCGGCGCCTCGAACTCGTGGTCGCGCGCGCGGCCGGCGTTTCCGCCTGGCAATTCGTGGCACCGTCGATGATCGCGGCGTTCCTGTTCGGCGCGGTTGCTACTACGGTGTACAATCCGCTGGCCGCAGTGATGCACGAGCGCTCCAAGCGCCTCGAAGCCGAGATGATGGGCGAGCTTCCCTCCTCGGCTGTTCACGGAAATACGACCGGGTTCTGGGTGCGCCAGAAGAGCGCCGACGGTGCTGCCATCATCAATGCCAAGTCGAGCCGCGAGCAGGGCGCCCAGCTCGGCGGCGTCAGCGTATTCACTTTCGACAACGACGGTCAGTTCCAGGAACGGATCGAGGCAAAGAACGCGGCGCTGGAGCAAGGCTACTGGCGATTTGACGACGCTCGTATCTACGCGAGCGGCAATCCCCCCGTGGTTCAAGACACCTATCGGCTCGCCACCAACCTGACGCTCGAGCAGGTGCGGGAAAGCTTCGCCACGCCCGAAACTGTCCCGTTCTGGCAACTCCCCTCCTATATCGAGCTGGCCGACCGGGCTGGATTGGTCGCCGCCGGTTATCGGCTCCAATATCAGCTACTGCTGTCGCGTCCCTTCCTGCTCACCGCCATGGTTTTGCTCGCCGCGTCGGTGAGCCTGCGTTTCTTCCGGTTCGGGGGCGTGCAGAAGATGGTCCTCGGCGGGATTTCCGCCGGATTTCTGCTGTTCGTATTGTCAAAGTTCACGGAGGACATGAGCAAATCGGAGCTCATGTCGCCGGTCATGGCGGCGTGGATTCCGGTAGTGGTCGGCGGGCTCACTGGATTCGTCGTGCTGTTGCACCAGGAGGACGGGTAGTGACGAATCCGTTCCTTCCTTTTGTTCCCGGCTTGCGTAATCATGTCAGGGTGAGCATCGCGCTTTTCGCCGCGTTGCTCGTCTTCACCGGCTATTCTTTGCTCGCGCCCGAACCGTTGTCGGCCCAAGGCGTGGGAAATCTGATGCATTTCCCTCCGCGGCCGCCGGCGCCAAAGACGCCTCCGCCCGCGTCCGACGCGCCGATGCTCGTTCAGGCAGCGGAGATCAGATACGACTATACCAACAACACCGTCTCGGCGGTCGGCAACGTCCAAATCTACTATAGCGGGTCCACCGTCGAGGCGGACGAGATCGTGTACGACCAAAAAACAAAACGTCTGCAAGCGCGCGGCAACGTCAGGATGACGGAGGCCGACGGCAAGATCACGTACGGTCAATTCATCGACCTTACCGACGATTACCGCGATGGATTTGTCGATTCACTGCGGCTCGAAACCGTCGACGATACGCGCTTCGCCGCCGCACGAGCCGACCGTGTCAAGGGCAACTACACGGTCATGCAAAACGGCGTCTATACCGCCTGCGAGCCCTGCAAGGACGATCCGAAAAAGCCGCCGCTCTGGCAGATCGAGGCTGCCCGGATCATCCATGACAGCGGCGAGAAGATGGTCTATTTCGAGGATGCTCGCGTCGAGTTCTTCGGCGTGCCGCTAGCCTATTTTCCGTTCTTGTCGGCGCCCGATCCTTCGGTCACGCGCAAGAGCGGGTTTCTGTTTCCGAACATCACCTATGGCACCGCCTACGGGGTCGGCGTCGAAATCCCCTATTTCTGGGCGCTGGCGCCAAACTACGATTTGACTGCTTCGACGACCGTGACATCGAAGCAAGGTGAGCTGTTCCAGGGAATGTGGCGCCAGCGCCTGATGGATGGCTCATACTCGATCAAGGCCGCCGGGATTTTCCAGCAAGACCCCGGCTATTTCGCCAATCGCGACGGCATCAATAGTCCAACGGCCAACGTGTTCCGCGGCGCAATCCAAACCGCGGGCCAGTTCGCGCTGAGCGATAAATGGGTGTGGGGATGGACCGGGCTCCTGATGACCGATCCCCAGTTCCTGTTCGACTACCAGCTCTCCCAGTTCCTCGGATCGTTCGATCCCTTTCACACGGGTGTCGCCGCCGAGGGCGTTTCTCAGGTTTATCTCACCGGCGCCGGCGACCGCAGTTATTTCGATATCCGATCGATCTACTATTACGGCTTCTCAGGCGCAGACGTTCAGGCCCAAATTCCGGTCATTCACCCAGTTCTCGACTATTCCAACGTACTGCCGCAGTCGGTCATGGGCGGCGAGCTCAGCTACAAGTTCAATCTGACGAGCCTCACCCGACAGGAAGCGGAATTCCAAGCTATCAACCAGAACGCGGCCAACAACGGCTTGTGTGCGTCAAATAATCCCGCTGTCCTCAGCTCCTCCAATTGCCTCTTGCGCGGCATCGCCGGAACTTATACGCGCTCTTCAGCCGAGGTGGATTGGCGCCGCACCCTCGTCACCAACGACGGCCAGATGATCACACCGTTCTTCGGGGTGCGCGGCGATGTCGCCGCTCTCGAGGTCCAAAATCAGCCAGGGACATCGAACTATATCGAACCTGGCCAAAGCGAGCTTGCGCGCGCCATGCCGGACGTCGGCGTCGAGTATCGCTATCCGTTCGTCGATGTGGAGCCGTGGGGCACGCAGACAATCGAGCCGATCGCGCAGCTCGTTCTGCGTCCGAACGAGACGCAGATCGGAAAGTTTCCCAATGAGGACGCTCAAAGCGTGGTCTTCAGCGACGCCAATCTGTTCTCGATCGATAAATTTTCCGGCTACGACCGCATCGAGGGCGGCGGCCGCCTTAACGCCGGTTTCCAATATACGGCTCAGGTGAACAAAGCCGGCATGATCAATGTCCTCTTCGGGCAATCCTATCAGCTCTATGGATTGAACTCCTATTCGACCCCCGATCTTACCAATACTGGGTTGCAAAGCGGTCTCGACAAGACCCTGTCCGACTACGTCGGACGGATCATGTATCAGCCGAACCAGGTTTTCTCATTCATCGCGCGCGGGCGTTTCGATGAGGCCACCTTCACGCCACAGCGGCTCGAGTTCGAGACTCGCGCCAACTTCGACCGTTGGACGCTGCAGCTGATGTACGGCGACTACGCGCAGCAACCGGATATTGGCTTTATAAACCGGCGCGAGGAGATTCTAGCGGGCGCTTCGGTTAAAGTGACGCAGAACTGGGTCGTGCTCGGGTCGATCCGCTATGACCTCGCAGTCAGCCAATTCGAACAGACCCGGTTCGGGATCGGCTACACC
The DNA here is from genome assembly GCA_963733575.1 of uncultured Alphaproteobacteria bacterium. Classification (GTDB taxonomy): domain Bacteria; phylum Pseudomonadota; class Alphaproteobacteria; order Rhizobiales; family Xanthobacteraceae; genus BOG-931. The sequence goes on from CAVTDJ010000002.1 coordinate 1,572,041, forward strand.
GACGACTGTCTGCTTGTGTCGCTGAACTATCTTACCTCTTATATCTATACCGGTACGACACCGACACCGAACAACACCTTCATGCTGCAGATGAGCTTACGCACGCTCGGCCCCGACGTGCTGGCTCCCATCGCTACCGCATTTTAAATTTGCTTTTGCGAAGGTAATATCGAGTTTGCTGGGGAAGCTTGGGAGCTGGAGGAAAGGGACAGCGCGCTGTCTGTCGAAGGAGCAACAAGAAGTGAGACCGCAGATCCCGCCGCCTGACCGCTGGAAGGCTTTTGCCGCGAGTGCATTCGCAGCGACGATCCTGCTCGCGGCGCCTTCAGTCGCCCGCGCGCAGCAGGTCGTTGCGTTCGTCAACGGCCAGCCGATCACGACGCTCGATGTCGAGCATCGCAGCAAGTTCATTCAGATGAGCACTAAAAAGGTGCCACCGCGCAAGGAAGTGCTCGATAGCCTCATCGACGAAATTTTGGAGGTGAACGAGGCCAAGCGTTTCAACCTCGAAGTGCCTGATTCGGAAGTGGACAATTCTTATTCCAATGTCGCGACCCGCATGGGAATCGACGCGCAGAAGCTGACGCAATTGCTTGCGAACGGCGGCGCGAGTGGCGATACCCTTAAGCGGCGGCTGAGGGCGCAGATCGCCTGGACCAACCTTGTACGCGGCCGGTACAAGGCCAGCCTGGAAATCAGGGACAAGGACGTCGAAGCCCAACTCCAGCTGCACAAGCCCGAGGAAAAAAAGGACATCGGGTACGAGTACATCATGCGGCCCGTGGTCTTTATTGTGCCGCGGGGTTCGGCCGACACTGCTTACGAAGCGCGCAAACGCGAGGCCGAAGCCCTGCGCGTCCGCTTTTTGACCTGCAACGACGGCATTTCCTTTGCGCGGGCTCTCCCGGACGTCGCGGTGCGCGACCAGGTGTCGAAATACTCCGCAGATCTTGCCCAGCAATTGCGCGATATTCTCGACGGCACCGCGATCGGCCATCTGACCCCCCCGGAAACGACGGCGGAAGGGGTGCAGATGTTCGCGGTTTGCGACAAGAAGGAGACCAAATCCGATACGCCGGGAATGAAGGAAATTCGCGACCAGATGTTTCAGCAAAAATTCGGCGCCCAAGCCAAGCGCTATCTCGATAGTTTACGGCGCCAGGCGATGATCGAATACAAGGTGCCCGAAGACAAATAGGCGACAGAAGCGACATCGTGCAGCCCTTGGCATTGACGCTCGGCGAGCCTGCCGGGATCGGCCCCGACCTCGCCCTCGCAGTCTGGCGTCGACGGGTCGAGCTCGAGTTGCCGCGGTTCTACATCGTCGCCGACCCGGAATTTCTCCGGCGCCGCGCCGATCGGCTCCGTCTCGACATCCCAATCTCGATCGTCACGCCGACTTCCGCCGGCGCAACGTTCCCGTCGGCCTTGCCCGTGGTTGCCGTCAACGTCGCGGTGAGCGCCGAGCCCGGCCGCCCGGACCGATCGAGCGCTCCGGCCGCCATCGCCTCCATTCGCCGCGCCGTCGCAGACGTTATGTCTGGCTCGGCAGCGGCTGTCGTGACAAATCCGGTGGCCAAGAACGTGCTCTACGATTGGGGATTTGCCGAACCCGGCCATACCGAATTCCTGGCCAAGCTGGTGCAGGAAGCGACCGGCAAAACGCTGCGGCCGGTGATGATGCTTTGGTCGCCGGAGCTTGCCGTCGTGCCGGTGACGATCCACCTGCCGTTGCGGGAAATCTTCGAGCATCTTTCGACCGAGCTCGTGGTCGAGACCGGGCGTATCGTCGCGCGCGACCTTTCCGTGCGGTTTCGCATTCCGCGCCCCCGGCTTGCGATCGCCGGACTTAATCCCCATGCTGGCGAGAACGGTGCGCTCGGCGAGGAGGATGACGCGATCGTTGCACCGGCCGTCGCGCGCCTTGTCGCCGACGGTATCGATGCGAGAGGTCCGCTCCCGGCCAACTCGCTGTTTCACAAGCAGGCACGCGCGACCTACGACGTAGCTTTGTGCATGTATCACGATCAGGCGCTGATCCCGATCAAGACGCTTGCTTTCGATCACGCCGTCAACGTCACGCTCGGCCTTCCGTTCGTGCGAACCTCCCCCGATCACGGGACCGCCTTCGACATCGCCGGCACTGGAACCGCCGATGCAACGAGCCTCATTGCGGCACTGCGGCTCGCGAAGAAGCTCGCCATGGCGGATAGCCCGGCACCGCTCCCCGCGTCGTGACCTCCGTGCCGGATGGCCTGCCGCCATTACGCGAAGTCATTCGCCGGCATGGTCTCATCGCCAAGAAATCTCTGGGACAGAATTTCCTGCTCGATCTCAATCTTGCGGCGCGCATCGCGAGGGCGGCGGGAGCGCTGGCGGGCGTGACGGTGCTGGAGATCGGCGCGGGGCCCGGTGGCCTCACCCGCGCGCTCCTCGACCTCGGCGCCGCCCGCGTCATCGCGGTCGAGCGCGACAAACGCGCAATTGCGGCTCTACACGAGATCGCCGAACACTATCCCGGGCGCCTCAACGTCATCGCGGGAGACGCGCTAACGTTCGATCCGCGCTTGCGTCTTGATCGCGGGCCGGTGCGCATCGTCGCCAACTTGCCCTACAACATAGCAACCGCGCTGCTCGTCTCCTGGCTCACCATCGAACCATGGCCACCCTGGTACGATGCTGCCATCCTCATGTTTCAGCGTGAGGTCGCCGAACGGATCGTTGCCGCTCCCGACACCAAAAGTTACGGACGCCTTTCGGTGCTGGTGCAATGGCGTTGCGAGCCGCGCATTCTTTTCGAACGTCAACCCTTCCGCCTTCGTGCCGCCGCCCAAAGTCACGTCCTCCCTGGTGCGTCTCGTGCCGCGATCGGAGCCGTTGACCTGCGATCGCAAGCTCCTCGAAACCGTGACCCAAGCCGCGTTTGGTCAGCGGCGTAAGATGCTGCGTCAAAGCCTTCGTTCGCTCGGCGCCGACGTATCGAATCTTCTCTCGGCCGCCGGCTTAAGCCCGACGGCGCGCGCCGAAGATATCCCGGTCGCCGGCTTTGTATCCTTGGCGCGAGCCCTCGCCGTTCACCGCGGTCTCGGGCATGATGCCGGCGCTTGACGCCGTCAGAGAGAACGCCGCCATGACCAAGATGCATCGCCAATCCCTCGTCGCCTACGGGCAACCGCTGTGCGAGACCGTTGTCGACTGCCCCACGCCACACGGCAGCGAAGTGCTCGTGCGCATCGAGCGTTGCGGCGTATGCCATTCCGATCTGCACCTGCAGGACGGCTATTTCTCGCTCGGCGGCGATAAAAAGCTCGAACGTCAGCGCGGGACGGACCCTGCCCTTCACGCTTGGCCACGAGATCGCCGGCGTGATCGAAGGCGCTGGAGAGAAGGCGGCCGACGCGAACATTGGCCACCGCGTCGCGGTCTATCCCTGGATTGGATGCGGCGTCTGCGCCGCGTGCGTCGGCGGCGAGGAGAATTTGTGCTCGAATCATCGTCATCTCGGCATCGCCGTCGATGGCGGGTTCGCCACCCACGTTCTCGTTCCGCATCCGCGCTACCTCCTCGATTACGCGCCGCTGTCGCCGGCCTTTGCCGGACCGCTGATGTGCTCCGGGTTGACGGCCTACGCGGCGCTCAAGCGCCACACAAACCGGCCCGAGCGTGGGCCGGTGCTACTCGTCGGACTCGGCGGCGTGGGCATGATGGGCCTCGCCATCGCCCGCGCGCTATTTCGGGAGGCGCCGATCGTCGCCGACATCGATGCGGAGAAACGAAGCGCCGCGCTCGCGGCCGGCGCGGCGCAAGCCTACGATCCGTCCGATCCGCAGGCGCGTAAGTCGGTGATGACGGCGACCGGGGGGCTGCTCGCGATCTGCGACTTCGTCGGCTCCGACAAGTCGCTGCAATTCGCGACGGGCTTGCTGGCGCGCGGCGGCAAGGTTGTGGTGACCGGCCTTCTTGGCGGCAACTTTTCGATCGCCACTGCCATGTTCGGCATCAAGGCGATGACGATCGAGGGCACGCTGACCGGCACGCTCGCCGAAGCGCGCGAGCTTCTCGACCTTGTGCGCGCCAAAAACATCGCGCCGATCCCGACCCGCGACCGCCCTCTTGCGCAAGCGCAGGAAGCGCTCGACGATTTGCGCGCCGGCCGCGTCGTCGGCCGCACTGTGTTGTCAGCTTAGAACATGATCCCAAACTGAAAAGGGTTCTCGGAAAGAATATCGGCTTCACCTCCATGCACCGATGCGGTGGTTCGGCGAAGCCCAAGCGCCTAGACGGTTGAAGTCAGGCGTAATGCTGGATAAAATACCCAGGAAAATGTGAACTGCACGCCATCACGTGCGTAATGGCTGCGCGATCGTACTCATCGCCTGAGAGGTAGGTCTCGAAAAACTCATTGAGCCGTTCGACGCGTTCTGGCATAGCGCTGGCCGCCTGGAGGCCGATGGACACTCCGTAGTTGGTGAATGCGAATTTGGTGCGTGGAAGATCCGGCTGCCGGCAGAAATACCCGTCTTGCCGCCACATGTGATCGAGCGTGACGAGACAAAGTTTTCTTTGTAGCTGCGCCCAGTGCTCTTCGGGAAAGAATTGGGTCATCCACAACATCATGCCGAGCCCCAGATCCTGAGTAATCACGAGACCAGGTGCTGATTGATCGATGAGCTTCCGCATATCAGCGATTTCGCGGGAGAGTTCTTTCTCATCGAGCATCCGATACGAAATATACCCATCGAAGGCATCGAGCGCGCCCAAGCCATAGCCTGGATACGGACCGCTCAGATCCTCCTTCATTTTCCAGATCACGCCACGCCCGGGCACGAGAAAAGCGTCGTGGACCTGATGAACGAGATCGATGCCCTTCTCGCGGTATCGCGGAATATGCCGCCCCATCACGGCGAGGGCGTAAAGCCACATAGCAAGATAATGGAAGTATTGACCGTCGCGGTCGGGTTCCTCGCCGATGCGAATGCCGCGCGGCCGCCCAAGCACGCGATCGAACGTCCGCCACCACCCATTCCGCCTCATCCAAGAATGCGTCCTTGGCCAGCGCGCGATAGAGGGAAACTAAGAGGACGACGCCGAAGGCGTCTGTCCACAGATATCGTAATCCGTTGGGCCAGATATGTTCCGCCCGCATCCAGCGCAGCTTGGCGAGGACATATTCGATTTCCTTCGCCGCCGGCATGTCGGCCTCACAAGCCAAATGGATAGGTATCGGGTAGCCCTTCGAGTTCCTTGGTCTCGAACGGGGTCACCGCGCGTGATTCGTCGAACCAGATATATTCGTCGAATTGGGCGGGCAGAACGGCCTGGAAATAATGACTCGCGAGCTCTGTCTCCGGCCGATAAATCACCCCGATAGCCCGCTCCAACCGCGGCTTCTCCAACCTCTTGCTAACCTCCACGGCCGAACGCCCGCGCAGCGGCAGCATAAATCGCGGACGGCCGGTTTCGTGGCATAGCCGTTCATAGCTCTGCTCCAGCGAGGGCGACACCGCCTTGATTTCCATCGGTCCGTCCCAATCAGAAGCCGCCGCGACCGTCCCCGAATGGGTTCCAAACCCGATGGAATAGGCGCTTTTTCCAAATTCTTCCCGGCACAGATGCCCAATATTGTACTCGCCGCGCGCGGACATCTCCGTCGCGGCGGCGTCGCCGACGTGAGAATTGTGTGCCCACACGATGGCCCTGGATTCGACGCCGTGAAAGTCAAGTAAGGTCTTCAGCGTTTCGAACATGTGATTGTCGCGCAGATTCCAGGAGGCGCGGCTTCCGTAATACATGATCCGGTAGTAGCGCTCGGCGTCCGTCACCAGGCGGGCATTCTGCACCGCATCCATGAAGCGCTCGCCGTCATGGGTCGTGTAGTCGCTTTGTTTGTGGAGAATATCCTTCAGCATCTGGACGACCTCTTTCTCGCACGTCCGGTAAGCGCCGGTCAGCGCCGCATGGCCGTAGGTTGCGGGATCGGCCTGCCAGGGAGTCAAGCAACCATAGCGCTGCCGGGCGATCCGCGCAGAGTCGGGGTCGACCTCGTCCAGATATTTCAGCACCGACCCGATCGAAGTGTAGAGGCTGTATAGGTCAAGGCCATAAATCGCGATCCGCTCCTGCGGCGCGCGCTCCGCATTGTGGGCGTGCAGCCAATCCACGAACGACCGCACCTCGTTGTTGCGCCACATCCAGGTCGGGAAGCGGGCGAAGGCCGTCCACTCGCTCGGCGGATATTCGAAATGCCGCACATAGTGATCGAGACGCGCTACATCGGGCCAATCCCCTTCGATAGCGACAAATCGAAAGCCCTTTCGCGTTATCAGCTCCTGCGAAATGCGCTCGCGCATGCGGTAGAATTCGGAAGTGCCGTGGGTCGCTTCTCCGAGCAGTACGATTTTCGCATCGCCGATCCGCTCTAGCAGCGTGTCGAGGTCCGCCTCTCCCACCGAGTTGAAGGGCTCGGAGGAAGCGGCGATTGCATTCACAATATCACCCTCGTCCGGGCGGAGCCGCGCCGGGCGCGGTCTCGGCGGAAATGGTAGCTCCGCCGGCGCCCATCCTTCCTTGCCGATAAGCGGCACAAAGCGGACATCGGCGATATCTTCGCTCTTGAACTTGTCTTTCGAAATTCGCGTGACGCGTACAAGCTCCTGCGCCCGCGGATCGGTGCCGACCGGGATCACCAGTCGGCCGCCGACTTTCAGCTGGTCCTTGAGCAACTCCGGAACCTCGGGTCCGCCCGCCGCGACGATGATCGCGTCATAAGGCGCTGCCGCCGCCCAGCCGAGGGTCCCATCGGCATGCATGACATGGACGTTGCGGTACCCGAGAGCCGCCAGCGTCGAAGCCGCTTTTTCGGCAAGCTCGCTAATACGCTCGACCGTGTAGACTTCCGCTGCGATCTCGGCCAGCACGGCCGCCGCATAGCCGGAACCCGTCCCGATTTCGAGCACCCTTTCGCCGCGCCCTAAATCCAGCGCCTCGGTCATGAGCGCCACAATATAAGGCTGGGAGATGGTCTGCCCGGCAGCTATGGGGAGCGGCGAATCCTCATAGGCGAATTCTCGCAGACGCTCAGGAAGAAACGCCTCCCGCGGGACCTTTCGCAGAGCGCCGAGGACCGCTTCGGACCGGATGCTGCGCGCCGCGATCTGATTTTCGACCATGTCCTCGCGAAGCTTCGAAAGATCACTCATTGGTCCTCCGTTCGTGCCGGACATTAGACCAGGATCAAGGCCGCTCATCTTAGGCTATTTACTCTTTCGCCGTTCGGTGAATGAGCGGTTGATTACGGTTGTTTGCGGTGACAGTGCATTTAATTGCTCTCCCGTTTGCGGTGACAGTGCATTTAGTTGCTCTCCCGACGCGTCAGTGTTGAACCGCGTTTGTGTAGCCTACAATTTCGCCTGCAGGCCGCGCACGAAGGCGGAGAGGCCGATCTGCCGCTCGCGCTTGAGCCGCTCCGCCGCAAGGATGGCCTGCACTTCGGCGAACGCGTCTTCTTTATCTCGGTTGACGATGACGTAGTCGTATTCCGGCCAATGGCTCATCTCGCCCGCTGCCTTGCCCATGCGCGCGCCGATGATTTCGCGACTATCCTGGGCGCGGCGTTCGAGCCGCCGCTCCAGTTCCTTGGCCGTGGGGGGCAAGATAAAGACGCTGACGAGGTCGTCACGCGCTTTCTCGCGTAATTGCTGGGTACCTTGCCAATCGATGTCGAACAGGACGTCGCGGCCGGTCTGCAATGCCTTCTCAACCGGACGCCGCGGCGTGCCGTAGGAATGGCCGAAAACTTCGGCCCATTCCAAAAGCTTGCCCGATTTCACCATGGCTTTGAAGCGCGAAGCGTCGATGAAATGATAATCGCGTCCATCGATCTCGCCGCGGCGTTGCGGACGCGTCGTCACCGACACCGACAGCTCAACGTCACGGTCGGCCTTCAGCAACATGCGCGAAAGCGTGGTCTTGCCGGCGCCCGAGGGCGAGGACAAAACCAGCATCAGTCCGCGACGCGCGATTTGTTTTTGCTTCCCGTTCGCGCGCGTCATTCTCTATTCCACGTTCTGGACCTGCTCGCGGAATTGCTCCACCGCGGCCTTGAGCTCCAAGCCAATATTGGTGAGTTCCAGATCGTTCGCCTTGGCGCACAATGTGTTGGCTTCGCGATTGAGCTCCTGCGCGAGAAAATCGAGCCGGCGGCCGATCGGTCCGCCCTGCCCGATGAGAAGCTGTGCCTGCGCGACATGTGCCGCAAGGCGGTCAAGCTCCTCGCGCACGTCGGCCTTGGTAGCAATCAGAATCGCTTCCTGATGCAGCCGGTCGGGATCGAAACGATCGGACTGCGCCAGGAGCGCCGCGACCAGTTCGGCGAGGCGTACCCGGATCGCCTCAGGGCGCCGGCCGGGCGTTAGCTCGGCGCGCAGGGCAAGCGCGGCTATTTCCCCAAGCCGGGCCTCCAGCACGCGGCCAAGCACCGCGCCTTCGTGCTGGCGCATCTCGGCAAGGCCGCCGAGCACCTCGGCGAAGCCGGCACTCGCAGCCGTTTCGGCATTACGCCGCTGCTCCTCGTCCTCCGCGGCGTCGTCGACCTCCATCACGCCTTTGAGTGCGAGAAGCCCATCGAGCGACGGCGGCGACGCCTCGATACGCGGCGCGAGTTGCCGCACCGTGGTCATGATAGCTTCCAGCACCCCCGCATTGATGCGCACGACCGGCTGGACGCCACTGCGCTCCACCGTCAGGCTCGCGTGAATTGAACCGCGCGACAGCCGCTCCGCGGCCCGGGCGCGAACCGGGCCCTCGATCGCATCCCAGCCGGGCGGCAGGCGAAGCCGCAGATCGAGGCCTTTGCCGTTGACCGACTTGACCTCCCACGCCCAGGCATAGGAGCCGCTGACGCCATGACCGCGAGCAAATCCCGTCATGCTCGAAAGCGCCATGGAACGTGAACCCCCGTGGGAAATCGCAAAAAAATTCGCGCCGAACTTAGCGGCGGCGTTTCGCGGTCACAAGGGCGATGACGCGTTAATGCGTCGTCTGCGTGTTTTGATTGTGACGGCCGCTGCGGCGCTGTTGCGGCGTCGGGGCAGGCGGAGCCGCGGCTTGCGGCGGCGAGGCAACCAACTGCGCGTCGGCAGGAGCCTGATCCTTCTGATCGGTCTCCATCGCCCGCAGCCGCGCGACGTTCTTCTGATGTTGCTCGTAAGTTTCCGCGAAGGCATGGCCGCCGGTCCCGTCGGCGACGAAATAAAGCTCGCGCGTGCGGGCCGGATTAGCGGCTGCTTCGAGGGAAGCGCGACCCGGATTGGCGATCGGCCCCGGTGGCAATCCGTCGATCTGGTAGGTGTTGTACGGCGTCGGCTGATCGATCTCGCTCTTCATGATCGGCCGGCCGAGCGTGCCCTTGCCGCCGACCAGTCCGTAGATGATCGTCGGATCCGATTGCAGCCTCATCTTTTGTTTCAGCCGGTTGACGAACACGGCGGCGACACGCGTGCGCTCCTCCGGCTTTCCGGTCTCCTTCTCCACCAGGGAAGCGAGAATGACGAGCTGCTCCGGCGTCTTTATCGGCAAGTCGGGAGAATGACGGTCCCATATCTCCTTGAGCGCACGCTGCTGCGCCTGTTGCATGCGTTGGATCATCTGCTCGCGCGTTACACTGCGGGTGAAATTGTAGGTGTCGGGCAACAGCGTGCCTTCGCGCGGGATCTCTTTGATGTTTCCGGTGAGGACATCGTCGTCCAGGAGGCGGGCGACGATCTGCTCGGAGGTCAAGCCCTCCGGAGCGGTGAGCTGATGCGCCACCACGCGGCCTTCGACGATGGTTGCGACCACGTCGCGCACGCTCGCGTGCGCCTTGAATTGATATTCGCCGGCCTTGAGATCCTCACGCGCCTTCAACGCGAACACGCCGCCAACAAACACCCAAGGCTGATCGATCACCCCGTCACGCACGAGGACGTCGCCAATGTCGCGGATGCCGGAGCCGCGCGGAATATTGACAACGCGGTCGTCCGGCAACGGCCCGGGAGCATCGAACCGCTGCTTGCCGATCACAAGTGCCACGGCGGCGACGATCGCTGCAAGAACGAAGAGACTGATGATCGCGTTGCCGATGACCACAAAAGGATGCCGCGCTTTCTTGGAGCGGCTTGTCGGCACCTCGACAGTATCCGGCTCCAGCGCCGTTCGCGGGCTGCGCGGAGTGATGTGTTTCGGATTTTTTGAACCCATAGAAGCGGCGCCGATTCCGTTCACGAACCGCTCCGACAGCGGCAGATAAGGCTCGCTCGCGCCCGGGACAGTTTTTCCGGTAACCGGCGCGGCTTTTCCGGCGCCCGGTAAGGCTTTCCGGGCGGCTGGCAGCGTAACCGATGCAGGGCGCGCGGTCGAACCGGCAAGCGGTGCGCCGCCATTCCCGTTCGTCGGCCGCGCCGATGTTCCCTTAATTGACTTCTCCCTGCTCGCGGCGGCCGGACGCGCACCTTGCGCGACGGAAGCGTTCTGCCCGGACTTGATGGCGCCAGCGGCAGCGGCGACTGTCCGCGGCGCCTCTTGCCGATTGGCCGGTTTCGACGCGACTGGGGTTTGTTCCTTGGCAATCACTCCGCCGGGTGCGGCAGGCGCAGGTTTATCCGCGGTGCGTGCCTGCGCAGCCCGCGGAGGCGCTGCAGCGCGGTCCCTTCCGTTGCGCGGCGGAGCGGAATCCGTCACCGCCGCATATCCACTTTGGTACTACGCATGATCAACAATAAAGTGAGATCCCTGCCGAGCGAACCGAGACTCGCCGATTTCCGCCGCATCGGCCCGCAGGTATGCGGTTGGACCCGTACTGAATTGCAGGCGAGTGCGGAGCAAATATGGCGAAACGGTGGTTGACGGCACTGGCACTAGTCCGGCATCCGGCGAAACACGAGCGAGGCATTGGTGCCGCCGAAGCCGAACGAGTTCGACAGCACGATGTTGACAGGTCGCTTGCGGGCTTTGTGCGGCACGAGATCGAGAGCGGTGGCGACGGAGGGGTTGTCGAGGTTGATCGTTGGCGGCACCACCTGATCGCGAATGGCGAGCAGGCAGAAGATTGCCTCCACCGTCCCGGCGGCGCCGAGCAGATGGCCGATCGACGACTTCGTCGACGACATGCTGATGTTGCCTGCGGCATTGCCGACCAATCGCTCGACGGCTTTGAGCTCGATTTCGTCACCAAGTGGCGTCGAGGTGCCGTGGGCGTTGATGTAATCGAGGTCGCCCGGTGAAATTTCGGCTCGGCGGATCGCCGCCTTCATGCAGCGCAGCGCGCCGTCGCCGTCGTCCGCCGGCGCGGTGATATGAAATGCGTCGCCCGAGAGGCCGTAGCCGATGAGTTCGCCGTAGATGCGGGCGCCGCGCCGCTTCGCATGGTCGAACTCTTCAAGCACCACTGTGCCGGCGCCTTCGCCCATGACAAATCCATCGCGATCCTGATCGTACGGCCGCGAGGCGCGTTCGGGAGTGTCGTTAAATCCGGTCGAGAGCGCGCGACACGCCGCGAACCCGGCAACCGACAAGCGGTTCACCGGCAATTCCGTGCCGCCGGCCACCATCACGTCGGCATCCCCGAGCGCAACAAGCCTGCCGGCATCGCCGATCGCATGAGCGCCGGTCGAGCAAGCCGTCACCACGGCGGAATTGGGACCCTTCAGCGAATGCTCGATCGAGACGTAGCCTGAAGCGAGATTGATGATCCGGCCGGGAATGAAGAACGGCGACACGCGGCGGGGACCGCGATCGCGCAAGATCAACGCTGTTTCCGCAATGCCCTCGATGCCGCCGATGCCCGAGCCAAGCAAAACACCGGTCGTGATCTGGTCTTCGTAGTCTTGCGGATGCCAGTCGGCGTCATCGAGCGCCTGTTTCGCGGCGGCCATGGCAAAGAGGATGAAGTCGTCAACCTTGCGCTGTTCCTTCGGCTCCATCCACTGATCGGCATTGAAGCTGCCGTCCGTGCCGTCTCCGCGTGGAATCTGGCCCGCGATCTTGCAGGGAAGATCGGAGACTTCGAAAGTCTCGATCCGTCCGATCCCGCTCTGTCCTGCAAGCAGCCGCTGCCACGTCGGCTCGACCCCGCAAGCGAGCGGCGTCACCATGCCAAGACCCGTGACGACGACGCGTCTCATCATCAGCGCTCCGCACAGACGCTTTGGCCGATGCCGCCTCGGTGACGCCTGCCGCTGCGGTTTGTGCCCGGCCTTACGGGCATGCGAACGTCACGCATGGGCGCGCGATGCGTGCAGCGCCGCAGGGTGGTGCCAGGTATCAGCTCTTCGCGTTCTTTTCGAGGAACTTGATCGCGTCGCCCACAGTGAGAATGGTCTCCGCCGCGTCGTCCGGAATCTCGCAACCAAATTCTTCCTCGAAGGCCATGACGAGCTCGACCGTGTCGAGACTGTCGGCGCCGAGATCGTCGATGAAACTGGCGTTTTCTGTGACCTTGTCGGGCTCGACGCCGAGATGCTCAACGACGATCTTCTTAACCCGCTCGCCAATATCACTCATCGTTTCCAACCTCTTCTTTCAACGCGACCCGATCATAACAATTCGGCCCCGTCCAAGTCTTCGTGAGCCTTGGGCGATGGCCACGGGTCGACACCGAACAGAGGCGGACGCTGACTCCCCCCGCTCTCCGGCTTAAACGACGACCCCCAACCAAACTCACGGTCCGGTTACCACACTTCAATTGCGTTGACCAGCGCGGCCGCACGGCATCGTCGCGGGGTCTATCGCATTCAAATCATGGCCATTCCGCCATTCACATGCAACGTTTGTCCGGTCACGTAGCCGGCCTCGTTCGCAGCGAGAAAGGCGACCGCAGCCGCGACCTCGTCTATCGTACCCGCGCGGTTCGCCGGAATCTTCGCGAGGATGACTTCGCGCTGTTTGTCGTTGAGCTTGTCGGTCATCGGCGTGACGATAAATCCCGGTGCAACGCAGTTGGCGGTCACGCCGCGCTTCGCATATTCTTGGGCGATCGACTTGATCATGCCGGTTATGCCGGCTTTGGCCGCGACGTAGTTTGCTTGGCCGGGATTTCCGGTTGTTCCCACCACCGAGGTGATGGCGATGATGCGTCCAAAGCGGCGGCGCATCATGCCCCGCACGGCGGCGCGCGCGAGGCGAAAGGTCGCGGTCAGATTGATCGCAAGCACCTTGTCCCAGTCTTCATCGCGCAATTGCACGAAAAGGTTATCCTTGGTGACACCGGCATTGGCGACGAGCACGTCGAGCTGTCCCATCGCCTCTTCGGCGCGCGCAACCAGAGCATCCGTCTCCGCCGCGTCGGCGAGATTGCAGGGAAGCACATGGACGCGACCACCGAGATCAGTCGCAAGCCGATCGAGGATTTCGCGTCGGGTGCCGGAGATGGCGACCGTCGCGCCTTGCCCATGAAGGATGCGGGCAATGCCGCCGCCGATGGCGCCGGTGGCTCCCGTGATCAATGCGGTCTTCCCGGCAAGTTCAAACATAACCGTCCTCGCGAACGCGCAAAGCTCAACCCTGCGCAGCTTTGAACCGGGTGATGTCCTCGGGCGCGCCAATCGAAGACACAGTGGCCGTATCGGCTATGCGCTTGATCAACCCCGCGAGCACCTTCCCGGCGCCAACCTCATAGAACGTAGTCACTCCGGCTGTCGCCATGAACTTGACCGACTCGCGCCAGCGAACCGTGCCGGTCACTTGCTGGACGAGCGAGCGCACAATGCCAGCCGGATCGTTGATCGGCGCGGCGAGCACATTCGCGACCAGGGGAACGGACGGCGGCTTGACCGAAACCTTGGAAAGCGCCTCGGCCATTGCGTCCGCCGCCGGCTGCATGAGCGCGCAATGGAACGGTGCGGATACCGGCAGCATCATTGCTCGTTTGACGCCGTGCGCCTTGGCGATCTCGACGGCGCGCTCGACCGCGGCTTTCTCGCCGGACAAAACAACCTGCCCGCCGCCATTGTCGTTCGCGGCCGCGCAAACACCGGACGCCGCGGCTTCGGCGGCGATCGACTTGGCGGCATCGAGCTCGACCCCGATCAGCGCAGCCATGGCGCCTGCACCCACAGGCACCGCCTTTTGCATGGCGCGGCCGCGAATGCGCAGAAGGCGCGCCGCATCAGCGACGGTGAGCGACTGCGCGGCGGCAAGCGCCGAATATTCGCCGAGCGAGTGGCCGGCAACGAAAGCCGCGTCGCGCCCGAGATCGACGCCAGCCTCCGCTTCGAGCGCGCGCAACGCAGCGAGCGAGACTGCCATGAGCGCGGGCTGCGCATTCTCGGTGAGCGTCAGAGTCTCCGCCGGACCATTCCAGATCGTCTCGCTGAGCTTCTCCCCGAGCGCCGCATCGACTTCCTCGAACACCTGGCGCGAAGGCGCAAAGGCTTCGGCCAGCGCCTTGCCCATGCCGACCGCCTGACTGCCTTGGCCGGGAAAAACGAAAGCGACCGCCATTGGGGCTTGCCCCTGAAAGGAGGGGCGAAAGATACCGCGATCACGGCCGTGTCAAGTCGGGAGCGCCGGGTAACAAAGCGACAACCCGTACTCGGTAAGCTCGATGAAACTGGGCCAGCGTGGTTAAGACGTTCCGCACGAGTTCGCTTCGATGAACCCATTTTCGCCGGTTACCGAGGCCGAACTTGACCGCGCGCGCCACGATCCCGCGTTCCGGCAGAAGCTTTTGCAGCGAAGCCTCGACGCCCTTCTTAGTGGCCTGCAGAAGGAGCGTCAGGCCCGGCGCTCTAGCACAGCGAGCGACGGGCAGATGAGAGAGGGTGTGAGCCTTGCGGTACGGCTTGCGGAGATGATCCAGTCCGCCGGCCCTTCGCAGCGGCCCTGATTCACTTGCCTTTCCGTGCAGGCTGCGTATAAAGCCTGCTTTTCCGCTCGCCTCCGGCCGGGGGCTGAACGGACGGCCGCGCCCCGCCCATATCCGGTGGCTCGGTAGGACCAGCCGGTCCGGCGTCCGGTGTTCCCGCCTTCAGAGCATTCGAGCCTTTCCCGAAGGGTTCGAGGGGCTTCGCGCCGAGAGCGAACGAGACAACGTAAGGAAAGGGCACCTATGTCGCTCTACGAGCACGTCTATCTTGCGCGCCAGGACGCCAGCGCGCAGCAGGTCGAGGAATTGACCGCGCATTTGAAGAGCGTCGTCGAAGGACTGGGCGGATCGATCGCCAAAACCGAATATTGGGGCGTGAAGTCGCTTTCCTATCGGTTGCGCAAAAACCGTAAGGCGCATTTCACGCTGATGAACCTCGACGCTCCGCCTGCGGCAATCAACGAGATCGAGCGGCTGGAGCGGCTGAACGAGGATGTGTTGCGCTATCTGACGATCAGGGTCGACGAGCACGAGGAAGGCCCCTCGGCGATGATGCGCCGGGCCGAACGCGACCGTGACCGCGACGACCGCAGGGGCGACAGGGGCGATCGCTTCGACAGAGGAGACCGCGGCGACAGGGGAGACCGTCCGCGCGACCGCGATCGGCGACCGCGCGAAGTCTCTGACGAGACTGAAACGCCGATAGCGACGACAACGGAGGAATGACCATGGCTATGTCACCGCAATCCGGCGGGGCGCGCCGGCCGTTCTTCCGCCGCCGCAAGAGCTGCCCGTTCTCGGGCGCTAACGCGCCGAAGATCGATTACAAAGACGTCAAGCTGCTGCAGCGGTTTGTGTCGGAGCGCGGCAAGATTGTTCCGAGCCGCATTACCGCGGTCTCGGCCAAGAAACAACGCGAACTCGCCCGGGCCATCAAGCGCGCGCGCTTTCTCGGGCTGCTCCCTTACGTGATCCGCTGAGCAAGGAGAGATCGACATGGAAGTGATCTTGCTCGAACGAGTGCCCAGGCTTGGCCAGATGGGCGAAGTGGTGCGCGTCAAGGACGGCTTTGCCCGTAATTTCCTGCTACCGCGCGGCAAGGCGCTGCGCGCCACCGCGGAAAACCGCACGCGCTTTGAAACCATGAAGAGCGAGCTGGAGGCGCGCTCGCTCACGCTCAAGAGCGAGGCGGGTCACGTCGCCGAGAAGCTCGACGGCAAGAGCTTCACTGTTGTCCGCCAAGCCTCGGAAGCAGGTCAGCTCTTCGGATCGGTTTCGCCGCGCGACCTCATCGGCCTTCTGGGGACAGCGGGATACACTGTAAGCCGCAGCCAGATCGCGCTCAACACGCCGATCAAGACGATCGGCCGGCACAGTGTTCCGATCGCGTTGCATCCCGAGATCGAAACGTTGATCAGCATAATCGTCGCCCGCAACGCCGAAGAAGCTGCGCGCATCGAGCGCGGCGAGGACGTCGCACGGTTGCGTGAAGAGCCGACGCCGGAGGAAGAAGCGGCCATTGCCGCCGAAGCATTTTTCGAGCCGGAAGCCGCGGAATCGGTGCGGGCTCGTGAAGACACTGAATCGGCCGAGAGCCCTCCCCCGGCCGATAAAGACTAGCTATCGGCGCAAACCGTCAGTCGGGAACGTTATCCCGCGGCACTGGCGCGGTCTCGCCCGGTGCGGCGTCCGTCGGAACGGCTGCGGTCGGCGTCGGAGCCGCTTCCTGGCTCGGCGGCGTTTCGGACCGGGCTGGTTCCACGACGGCCGCGGCGGGCTCCTGCGGAGGTTCGCCAGTTTTCGGATCTTTGTGACGGTTTCGCGCGGCCGACCGCTGCTCGGGCCGTATAATTGGGTTGACCAAACTCGGTATTTCCCCGGGGCTTACTTCTTCCTTCGGCTTGGCCTCCGCCTCTGTCGGCCGGTGCGGCTTCGCGTTGGCGGACGCTCCCTCTTCGGGTTTGGCCGGTTTCTGCGCCTTGGCACGCTCTCCCGGCGGTTTCTTGCCTGGCGCCGGCGCCGCAATGGTATCACGCCCACCCAGCACATAAGCGGCAAGCGCGGCCGCCTGGTCGCGGCTTGTCGTGTAGTGCTCGCGCAAGAACTCCGTCAGCGTGGAGCTATTCTTGCCGGCAGCGAGCGCGCGGGGGGCTTTATGGCATTCGGCGCAAGCGGCTGCAAAGATTTGTGACGCCGACTTGCCCTGGTCGAGGTTCGTCTGAGCGTGCGCCATTGCCGGCGCAAACGCCGCAAGCAGGCCGATTGTGAGTACGAAACCCCGGATCACCCTCAACTCCTCAAACCATCGCGGCTTGGCCGGTTCTCCTTACCCCAAAACCGGCCAAATGTGAGCAGGATTTGGCAGGCCCCCTGAGGAGGATAAGACCGACCTCGCTGCATTGCTGGTCAACGAGGATTTTGTTTTAATGACGGCAAACGAAGCCCGCTGCCCCGACTTCGATCGCGCGGGCCAGCCCGATTTAACGACGCGCCGCCCCGTTTAGCGCGGCAGCGTAAGAAGTGCGTGGAGGCAATCTTGGATTGGTTGCTATCGATATTCTTGCGGCGGTTTATCCGCCACGGTTCGTTGACGATCACGACGGCGGCCGGCAAGAAGTACACCTTCGGCGATGGCAGCGGCCCGCCCGCGGCCGTGCGCTTCACTAGCGCAGAAGCCCAGCGCACGGTTTTGTTCAATCCCGAGCTCCGGCTGGGCGAAGCCTACATGGACGGCACGTTCGTCGTCGAGCAAGGCTCGATCGCGGATGTGCTGGAAATACTGCTGCGACAGGAGCACATCGCCCCGCCCAAATGGGCGCTGCCGTCGCGGCTCGGGCGCTATTTGATCCGGCGCATCCACCAGTTCAATCCGCCGTCCCGGTCGCGGCGCAATGTGGCGCACCACTACGACCTCGACGGCAGGCTCTACCAACTCTTCCTCGATGCCGACCAGCAATATAGCTGCGGGTATTTCGAGACCCCGGACCAGTCGCTCGATGACGCACAGCTTGCAAAGAGGCGCCACCTCGCCGCGAAGCTTCGGCCCGAACCCGGCGCCACGGTGCTCGATATCGGATGCGGCTGGGGCGGGCTCGCCCTCTACCTCGCCGAGATTGCCGGCGCGCGAGTGACCGGCATCACGCTCTCGCAGGAGCAGTTCGCGCGGGCGCAACAGCGCGCGCATGAACGCGGCCGGACGCAGGACGCGGTTTTCCGGCTTGAGGATTATCGCCACGTCGCCGGCCGCTTCGATCGCATCGTGTCGGTAGGCATGTTCGAGCATGTCGGCGTCGGCTTCTACGACCGGTACTTTCGCAAGTGCGCCCAACTGCTCGACGGCGACGGCGTCTTTGTCTTGCACACGATCGGCCGCAGCGGGCCGCCGAGCGTCACCAATCCCTGGATCGCCAAATACATTTTTCCGGGAGGCTACATCCCCGCGCTGTCGGAGGTGCTGCCGGCCATCCAGCGGGCGCGGCTCGTCGTCACCGACGTTGAAATCCTGCAGCTCCACTATGCCGAGACGCTCAAGGCGTGGCGCGAGCGCTTTCTCGCACATCGCGAGGACGCCGAGCGGCTCTACGATGCGCGTTTCGTGCGGATGTGGGAATTCTACCTGGCGTCCTCGGAGATGGCGTTTCGCGAGAGCGACATGGTGGTGTTCCAGATCCAGATGGCGAAGCGCAAAGGCGTCGTGCCGCAGACACGCGATTACATCGGGCGCGAGGAAGCGCGGTTGCGTACGATCGAAAGCGGCTATACCGCCCCGCTACGCTTGGCCGGCGAGTAGCACGTCGAGTCCCGCAGGCGAACAGTGGACGTCAAGAGTCATTCGCGCTTTCAACGTCGGTCCGGCGGCAGGCAGTGTGTAACGGGGAAAGCCGCAATGAGCATTTCCCATCGGGTCCCCGCTCGACTATCGACGATGTTCTCGTGGTTTTAAGTGCAACGGTCGCGAATTTCAGAGTAACGCTGTCGTTGAGTGATCCGCGATGTTGAGTGTCCGCAAATCGGCCACATGCAAATCCCTTGATCGGGACCATGGCAGCATTCGATTCGACTGCACGCAAGCAGGCTCCCGCGGAACCGATGTTCCGCGCACCGCCGCACAATATCGAGGCCGAGCAGGCGCTTCTCGGCGCAATCCTCGTCAATAACGAAGCGTTTTATCGCGTCTCGGATTTCCTCGAGCCGAAGCATTTCCTCGAAACCATACACCAGCGCATTTTCGAGCTTGCCGGCGGCCTCATCCGCGCCGGAAAACTGGCCACGCCGGTGACGCTCAAGACGTTCCTGCCCGTGGACCTGGACATCGCGGGATTGACGGTCAACCAGTATCTCGCGAGGCTTGCCGCCGAGGCGACAACCATCATCAATGCCGAGGATTACGGCCGCACCGTCTACGATCTGTCGATCCGCCGCGACCTGATCACCATCGGCGAGGATATGGTCAATCTCGCCTATGACGCACCCGTCGACGCGACGCCGCAGAGCCATATCGAAGACGCCGAGCGCAGGCTGTTCGAGCTTGCCGAAACGGGACGTTACGAGAGCGGTTTCCAGCGCTTCGCCCAAGCGCTCACCACCGCTGTCGACATGGCGGCGTACGCCTATCAGCGTGACGGCAGCCTTTCGGGACTAGCGACCGGGCTGACCGATCTCGACTCCCGGATGGGAGGTCTGCAGCCCTCCGACTTGGTCATCCTCGCCGGCCGCCCTGGCATGGGTAAGACCGCGCTGGCCACCAATATCGCTTACAACGTCGGCAGGGCGTGGGCGGGTGAGGTGCGCGCCGACGGGCATATGGCAACGGTCAACGGCGGCATCGTCGGCTTTTTCTCGCTGGAAATGTCGGCCGAACAGCTCGCCACCCGCATTATCTCCGAGCAGACCGGAATCCCCTCGAACAAAATCCGCCGCGGCGCCATCGACGAAGCCGATTTCGAGAAGATCAAGGACGTTCTCGATCGAATTGCAAAGCTTGCCGTTCTACGTCGACGAAACCGGCGGTCTTTCGATCGGGCAATTGGCCGCGCGGGCGCGCCGGCTCAAGCGGCAGCGCGGCCTCGATCTTCTGGTAATCGACTACATCCAGCTGCTGCAAGGCTCGACCCGCCGCGCCAGCGAAAACCGCGTGCAGGAGATCACCGAAATCACCACACGGCTCAAGGCGCTTGCCAAGGAGCTCAACGTCCCGATCCTCGCGCTCTCGCAATTGTCGCGGCAGGTCGAGGCCCGCGAGGACAAACGGCCGCAGCTTTCCGATCTGCGCGAGTCGGGTTCGATCGAACAGGACGCCGATGTGGTGCTGTTTGTGTTCCGCGAGGAATACTACCACCAGATGCGCAAACCTATGGAATCGAACCGCGAAAAATTCGAGGAATGGCTGGCCGAAGGCAATCGCGTCGAAGGCAAGGCCGAAGTTATCATCGGCAAACAGCGCCACGGCCCGACGGGCACCGTCGAACTGCAATTCGACGCCGCCGTCACCCGCTTCGCCAATCTCGATTCTGCGCACCGGGAGAGTTTTTAAGCCGCCCTCGGTCCACGTCTCGCTCGATCGCTACGCCGCTTTGCATCCGCGCCGTGGTCAAATCGTGCATCCGCGCCGAAGAAGCGCGCGAGCCGCAAGGCGGTATCCGCAGTAACCTACCCGCTTTACCAGCGCCGTGACGCCGGTCATAACGCGGCCATGGCATTCGCAGAACCGCTTCCCGAATCCGACGGGCCGCTCGCGGACCCCGAAACCGGCGGCACTCTCACCGTCGATCTTGACGCCATCGAAGCGAATTGGCGTACACTTGCGCACAAAGTCCTCACCGCCGAATGCGCCGCCGTCGTCAAGGCTAATGCCTATGGCCTCGGTCTTGAGCCGGTCACCGCGAAGCTCGTAAAGGCCGGCTGCAAGACCTTTTTCGTTGCGGATATTGCCGAAGCGCGGCGCGCGCGGACCCCCGCGCCCGAAGCCACGATTTACGTGCTCAATGGATTTTCGCCCGAGGCCGGGACAGCATTTGCCGAGCTGAACGCGCAGCCGGTCATCAACAGCACAGCCGAGCTGGCGGAGTGGGACGCCTTCGTCACCGCCCAGGATTGGCACGGAGGCGCGGCGATTCATGTAGACACCGGCATGAACCGGCTCGGCATTTCGGCGGAGGAAGCCGCGGCGCTTGCGCTCCGCCTGCAGCGCGAGAATCACGGCATCACACTGTTGATGAGCCATCTCGCCTGCGCGGAAATCGCCGATCACCCCCTGAACGCCAATCAGATCCGGCTCTTTCGCGAGCTGCGCATGCTTTACCACGGCGTTCCCGCCTCACTCGCCAATTCCTCAGGCATCTTCCTCGGCGATTCGGCGCATTTCGATATGGCCAGGCCCGGCGCCGCGCTCTATGGCGTGAATTCCACGCCCGGCCGCGCCAATCCGATGCGCAGCGTCGTCGAACTCACCGGGCGCATCCTGCAGGTACGCAAGGTGCAGCAAGGCGAGACCGTCGGCTATGGCGCCGCATGGGCGCCAAGGCGGGCCTCGCGGATCGCCGTCGTCGCGCTCGGCTACGCCGATGGGCTTCTGCGTGCCGCGAGCGGCACCGACCGCAAACAAGGCGGAGCCGCGATCGTCGCGGCCAAACGGTGCCCGATCGTCGGACTCATTTCGATGGATCTGGTTTGCGTCGACGTCACCGACCTTGCTGATGGCGCCGTTCGCCGCGGCGATACGGCGACCTTGATCGGCGAGAACATTCCCGTCGACGAAGTCGCCGCCTCCGCCGGCACCATCGGCTACGAAATTCTCGTCCGGCTCGGCCCGCGCTGTCATCTCGTTTATCGTGGCGGTTGAGGGACAATCGTGATGGTCGCGCGCGCACAGAATTTCGTCTGCCAGAGTTGCGGCGCCGCCTCCGCGCGCTGGTCGGGCCGCTGCGACGCCTGCGGCTCGTGGAACACGCTGGTCGAGGAAGGCGCGGCGGCGCCCGCGCGCTCTTCGCGCAAAGGGCGCCTATTTGTTATCGAGCCGCTGAAGGGCCAAACGCTCGAAGCGCCGCGCCTTGCTTCCGGCGTCGCCGAATTCGATCGCGTGACTGGCGGCGGGCTGGTGCGCGGCTCGGTGCTGCTTCTTGGCGGAGACCCCGGCATCGGCAAATCGAC
Source organism: uncultured Alphaproteobacteria bacterium (assembly GCA_963733575.1). Taxonomy (GTDB): domain Bacteria; phylum Pseudomonadota; class Alphaproteobacteria; order Rhizobiales; family Xanthobacteraceae; genus BOG-931. The sequence goes on from CAVTDJ010000002.1 coordinate 1,594,029, forward strand.
TTTGTTGATCGAAGTCGCTGCCGCTTACGCACGCCATGGTCGCCGCGCGGTGTATATCTCCGGCGAGGAAGCCGTCGCTCAAATTCGACTGCGCGCCGAACGGCTCGGCCTTAACGACGCCGCCGTCGAGCTTGCCGCAGAGACCTCGGTCGAGGACATCGTGGCGACGCTCTCCCACGGGAAGGCGCCGGAGCTTCTGGTCATCGATTCGATCCAGACCATGTGGACGCAAACCGTCGAGTCCGCGCCCGGCACCGTTACGCAAGTGCGGGGCTCGGCGGGCGAGCTCATTCGCTTCGCCAAGCGAACCGGCGCGGCGGTGATCCTGGTCGGTCACGTCACCAAGGACGGACAGATCGCCGGTCCGCGCGTCGTCGAGCATATGGTCGACGCCGTCCTCTCATTCGAAGGCGAAGGGTCGCAGCAATTCCGCATCCTCCGCGCCATGAAGAACCGCTTCGGTCCCACCGACGAGATCGGTGTCTTCGAGATGACCGGATCGGGATTGCACGAAGTCGCCAACCCCTCCGAGCTGTTCCTCTCCGAGCGCGAGCTCGGTAGCGCCGGCACTGCCGTCTTCGCCGGCATCGAAGGAACGCGGCCGCTGCTCGTGGAAATTCAGGCGCTGGTGGCGCCGACCTCGCTTGGTACTCCGCGCCGGGCCGTCGTCGGTTGGGACCCGAGCCGCCTGTCGATGGTGCTGGCGGTGCTCGAGGCACATTGCGGCGTTCGCCTCTCGGGTCACGATGTCTATCTCAACGTCGCCGGCGGCTTGCGCATTCAGGAGCCGGCGGCCGATGTCGCCGCCGCCGCGGCTTTGGTGTCTTCGCTTGCGCACGCGCCACTCCCCGCGGACGCCGTCTATTTCGGCGAAGTCTCGCTCTCGGGCGCGGTACGGCCCGTGGCGCAGACCGCCGCGCGCCTCAAGGAAGCGCAGAAGCTCGGCTTCGGAAGAGCGATCGTTCCGGAAGCCGCGCGTGCGGAAGCCCCCGATGGCTTTGCCCTCGCGACCATTGGCACGCTTGCCGACCTCGTCGCCGATATTGCCCGGGATGGCATGCCGACGCTGCGCCGCGTCGGCCGTCAGGACAGTTAGATTTTCGTCGGGCCTATCGCGGATCGACGATCCGCCCCTCGAACAATATGGCGGCGGTCTCGTCATCGACGATGGCGAACAGGAACGGCCGATCAACACGGAATGTCTTGCTCGGCTGCGGCTTCATTGCGGTGGGAGCAATCACAACGCCTGTCGCGGCCGCCGCTTCGGTCCCCTGCTCGGTGACATCGATGACGGCGCGGTGCTCGATCCGACCGACTGCCAAAGGGACCTGCGATTGAGGTTCGCCCGTCATGCCGGAAAAATCTGCGGTCTGTACATCGAAGGCCCGGTGCATTCCAAGCTTGGCGAATGGTTCCTCCAGGCTCGCCCGAAAGTTTGCGTGGAAACGCGGAAGCGAAACGTCGACCGGGCTGGTTGGACCGCGCAACGCCGCGATCAATGACGGCAACTCCTCGGCATCGAGCCGCCGCACGGAATCTGCAACGTCGTTGTCCGGTAACACTACGACCATCGCCATCCGCCCGCCTGCATAGGGCAGGCGGATCGCACGATATCCAGGGCGCTCGACCAGCGGAAAATCATCACTGATGTGCATCGTCGGCACCGTGGCTTGGCCGTTGAGCAGGTGAAACGGCTCGGGCGTCGTTGCGGCGGCCTTGAACGCCGTCTGCCAGGGTGCCTTGAAATAGACGGCGTCGATCAGGACGAGCGCGGTCAACGGATCGAGCTGGTCGAGAATTAAATCGATCTTGCCGTTCGTCTTTTCCCTGACCCAGCCGTTTACGGTGGCGAGGTTGGCCCCGCGAAACACCTCGGCGGCGTATTTCTCGCGCAGCGTCGCTACATAGGCTTCAGAAATCGCATCGCCCCGCTTTGTCAGCATTACCGCATTGGCAACGCGCAGCTCGAAAGGCGCGGACGACGCGGCGTTGAGACTGGCTATGACCGCCGCGCTGGCATCGTTGACCTGTTCGCGGGAAAGTTCGAGGTCGAGAACCTTCGCCATCTCGGCCGCGTTGTCGCCCCGCGCCGCAGCGAGGGTCATGGCCATGGCCGTGCCGATCGAATAGGGCGACAGCACAATATTGCCGGGTTTTGTGGCAAGCGCCTGAAAGAGCCGCTGACCGCTATTATTGTAGGCCGCCATCAGCGGCCCGCCTCCGGTCTGGGCCGCCGCCTGCACGGCCATCGCAGCGAAGCCGATCGCGCCCGCACAAAGAAGCCCGATCGCGGCTGCTCGGTTTGCGGGCATGTGTGTGGCTCCGAATGCGGGTTAAAGCTACGTTTATGAGAGATAGCAGCCCTGGATCGTGGCCGATATCGGGTGCTTTGTTGAGCGCACGAGAAGGCGGGTGACGAGGCCGCCCGGTCCGGCTATACACGCGGCGGACTTTCCTCTTCGCGCCACCTACGCATATCGTTAAACAAGGCGGGACTAGCGAGCGGACCAGCAGATCATGCCGATTACTCTGCTCGATATCGTACTTATCCTCGTCATGCTGGTCTCCGGGCTCCTCGCCATGGTGCGCGGCTTCATGCGCGAGGTGCTCTCGATCATCGCCTGGGTACTGGCTGCCGGCGCGACCCTCTATGCCTATTCCAAGCTGTTGCCGTTCGCCAAGCAGTACTTCAACAACGACATTGTCGCCGCCGTTGCCGTGATCGGCGGGGTATTCCTGCTCACGCTTCTGGTGGTGTCGATTCTGACGGTCAGGCTCTCCGACATGGTGCTCGACAGCCGGGTGGGCGCGCTCGATCGCACGCTGGGCTTCCTTTTCGGGCTCGCCCGCGGCCTCGTGATCGTCGTTGTCGCATTCATGTTCTTCAACTGGCTCGTGCCTGATCGCAGCCAGCCGGAATGGGTGAAAAGCGCCAAATCGCGGGTGGTCCTGACCGGGACCGGGCAATGGCTGATGTCGATGTTGCCGGAGGACCCGGAAAGCACCATCTTGAAAAAGCTGAAGCGGCCGCGTCCGGAGGACGCCGAAACGCCGGACCAGCATAGCGAACGCGACATACCCGCGGCCAATCGCGCCGACGCGGGCTATGACCGATCGAACCGCGCCGGGATGCAGCATTTGCTTGAGGCCAGGAGAATCGTGCATTGAGAGGATCGCGGGCCGAGGCCATGACAGAACCTGCCTTTCTCGATCTTGACGCGGACCGGCTGCGCGAAGAATGCGGCGTATTCGGCATATTCGGTCATCCCGACGCCGCGGCCATCACGGCGCTCGGGCTCCATGCCCTCCAGCATCGCGGCCAGGAAGCAGCCGGGATCGTCTCCTTCGACGGCAAGCGATTTCACTCGGAGCGCCGCCTTGGGCTCGTCGGCGACGCCTTCTCGGGCCGCGAGGTGATCGATCGCCTGCCGGGCAACGCCGCGGTCGGCCACGTACGCTATTCGACCACCGGCGAGACCATTCTGCGCAATGTGCAGCCGCTGTTCGCCGAGCTTAATGCCGGCGGCTTTGCCATCGGGCATAACGGTAATCTCACCAACGGCCTGACATTGCGCCGCGAGCTCGTGCGCGAAGGCGCCATGATGCAATCGACCACGGACACGGAAGTAATCCTCCATCTCGTGGCGCGCTCGCACCGCAACCGTTTCATCGATCGCTTCATCGAAGGGCTGCGCGTGCTCGAAGGCTCCTACGCCTTCGTCGGCTTGACCAACAAGAAGCTGGTTGGCGCGCGCGACCCGCTCGGCATCCGCCCGCTGGTGCTTGGCAAGCTGGACGGCTGCCCGATCCTGGCGTCGGAAACGTGTGCCCTCGACATCATCGGCGCGCAGTATGTGCGGGATGTGGAGAACGGCGAGGTCCTCATTTTCGATGAGGACGGTGCGCATTCGCACAAGCCGTTCCCTCCGATGGCGCCCCGGCCTTGCATTTTCGAATACATCTATTTCTCGCGGCCGGACTCGGTCATCGGCGGCCACAGCGTCTATGAAGTGCGTAAGACCTGCGGGGCGGAACTCGCGCGCGAAGCGCCCGCGGCCGCCGACGTTGTCGTACCGGTCCCCGATTCCGGCGTTCCGGCGGCGATGGGATACGCGCAAGCCTCCGGCATCCCCTACGAGCTCGGCATCATCCGCAACCACTATGTCGGGCGCACCTTCATCGAGCCGACCCAACAGATCCGCCAGCTCGGCGTCCGTCTCAAGCACAGCGCCAATCGCGCCGTGGTCAATGGCAAGCGCATCGTACTGATCGACGATTCAATCGTACGCGGCACGACTTCCGTGAAGATCGTGCAGATGATGCGCGACGCCGGCGCTCGCGAAGTGCATTTCCGCATCGCGTCACCTCCGATCACCCATCCGGATTATTACGGCATCGACACACCCGAGCGGGACAAGCTTCTCGCCGCGACCCACGATCTGGAAGAGATGCGGAAATTCATTGGCGCCGACACGCTTGCCTTCCTTTCGGTTGAAGGCATCTACCGCGCCATGGGTGAAAAAGGACGCGATCCGCTCCGTCCGCAATTCACCGACCACTGCTTTACCGGCGAATATCCGACGCCGCTCACCGACCGCACGGCGCAGGACGCTCCACCGCACCAGCTCTCGTTGCTCGCCGAGGCGAGCTGAGGGATGTCTCTGCCTCTCGCCGATCGGGTCGCGCTCGTCACCGGCGCCTCGCGCGGTATTGGCTATGCGACTGCGCTCGCGCTCGCGCGTGCAGGCGCGCATGTGGTCGCAGTGGCGCGCACGGTCGGCGGTCTCGAGGAACTCGACGATGCGATACGCGCCGCGGGCGGCTCCGCGACGCTGACCCCGGTCGACATGCGCGATTACAACGGCCTTTGTCGGCTCGCTGCCGCGCTGAACGAGCGCTACGCGCGGCTCGATGTGCTCGTCGGCAATGCCGCGATAGCGGGCGTGCCTTCTCCGCTCGACCACATCGAGCCGAAAGCCTGGGACGACATGATGGCGGTGAACGTCACCGCCAACTGGCATCTCATCCGCGCCGTGGATCCGCTGCTGAAACGCTCCGGTGCCGGCCGCGCCGTGTTCGTCACGTCGGGCATCGCTACGCTTGCCTACGCCTATTGGGCTCCTTATTCGGTTTCGAAGGCTGCGCTCGACGCGCTGGCGCGAACCTACGCCGCGGAAACAAGTTCGACGCCGGTGCGCGTCAATCTGTTTGACCCCGGCCCGACCCGCACCCGCATGCGCGCCATGGCCATGCCGGGCGAGGACCCGATGACCTTGCCGACGCCGGAGCAGGTGGCGGAGAAAATCCTCGATATGTGCCTGCCGAGCTTTTCTGAAACCGGAAAGATCTACGATTTCCGCGCCGGCAAGCTCTTGGAGTTCATGCGGCCGGCCTAGGCTATGTCCGCGTCACCCGCCCGGCAAGGATGGCGGCGAAAGCAAGCAGCACCGTCGCGATCAGAAACGGCGCGCCGGGAAGCTGCCAATCCCGCCCTGTTCCAATCGCGAACGCAAAGACCAGCGTGAAAAGTCCCGGCCCGAACAGATTGGCAATGCCGGTAACGCTTGAATTGGCGCCCTGAAGCTGGCCTTGTTCAGAGGAGCTGACGAACCGGCTCATCAAGGCCATGCAGGCCGGGCTCTCCAAACCCCACAACGCCAACAGCGGAATTCCTACCCAGAATTCCATGCTCGTTTGCGCCAGAGCAAACACCAGGAAACCCACGACGCCGAAGGCGAGGCCGAGCATCAGTGCAGCGCGCTCGCCGATCCGCTTCGTGACCGAGCCGACGACGGCGCCTTGCACGATGATCGATGCGATCCCGACGCCCGCGAGCGTCAAACCGACGACTCGTTCGTTCCAGCCGTAGCGGTACATCATGTAGAGGACACCGACGCTCGGCAGCACGGCGTGGGCGAGATTGCCGAGGAAGTTGACGAAGGCGAGCCCGAACAACTCGGCGTGCGAACGCAACAATGCCAGCGCACCAAACGGATTGGCACGCCGCCAACTGAAGCCTGCGCGCTCCGAAAGTGGCAGCGATTCCGGCAGGATCAGGAGGCCGTAGCACGCGTTGGCCAGGCTCAAGCCGGCGGCAATCCAAAACGGAAGCCGCGGCGAAATGCTGCCGGCAATTCCGCCGAGCGCCGGCCCGAGGACAAATCCCGCGCCAAAAGCCGCGCCAAGAAGGCCAAAGCGCGCCGCGCGCTTGTCCACCGGCGTCACGTCGGCGACGTAGGCATAAGCAGTGGCGATGCTCGCAGCCGTGATACCGGAAATCACCCGGCCGACAAAAAGCAACCCGAGCGTCGGTGCGAGCGCCATCAGCACATAATCGAGGCCGACGCCGAAATTGGAGATCAAGATCATCGTGCGCCGCCCGAAGCTGTCGGACAACGCCCCTTGAAACGGTGAGAACAAAAATTGCATCAAGGCCCAAGCGGTACCGAATAGACCAAAAATCTTCGCCGCCTCTTGCGTGTCGCCGCCAACGAAATCGACGACGAGCTTCGGCAATACCGGAATGACAATGCCGATGGCGAGCATGTCCAAAAGGACGGTCGCGAAGATGAAGATAAAGGCGGCCTCGCGCCGCACCGCGCCGACTATTACCTTCGGTTCGCCTGTCGGCCGCTCCATCAGCGGCGCTTTCGCCCGGCATAAGGGTTCACCTTGGCGCGCAGCGTGAGCCGGATCGGTGTGCCCGGCAGCGAGAAAGCCTCGCGCAAGCCATTGATCAGATAGCGGCGATAGGTTTCCGGAAGTAACGATGCGCGCGAAGAAAATAGCACGAAAGTCGGCGGCCGCGATTTGGGCTGCGTGATGTAGTCGAGCCGCACCCGACGGCCGCGAACGGCAGGCGGCGGATGTTCCTCCGATGCCTGCGACAGGAACCGATTGAGCGCGGCCGTCGGCACGCGGCGGTTCCAGACGGCATGGGCGTCCATGACCGCCGCCATCAGCCGATCAAGCCCTTCTCCGGTGCGCGCCGACAATCCAACAACCGGCACGCCCTTGATCTGCGGCAACACGCGATCGGTTTCCTCGCGCAGTCGCGGGCGAACACCCGGCTGCCGCTCGACCAAGTCCACTTTGTTGAAACCGATGACGACAGCGCGCCCTTCCCGCTCGACGAGGTCGGCAATCCTGACGTCTTGCTCTTCAAAGGGGTTTTGCGCATCGACGAGCACGATCACTACTTCGGCGAAGCGGATGGCGTTCAGCGTATCCGCAACAGAAAGCTTTTCGAGCTTTTCCTCGACACGCGAGCGGCGCCGTAGTCCGGCCGTGTCATAGATGCGCAGGCGACGTCCCCGCCAAGTGAGATCGACCGCAATCGCATCGCGCGTAATACCGGCTTCAGGTCCGGTGACGAGCCGTTCCTCGCCAAGCAATCGGTTGATCAGCATCGACTTGCCGGTATTCGGCCGTCCGACGACTGCGATGCGGATCGGCTTCTCCTCGGTTTCGGCGGTCGGAACCTCATCGCGGTCGACTTCTTCGGTTTGCTCGGGCAGCGCCGTGCGCAGCGCCTCGTAGAGGCCGGTCAGCCCCTCACCGTGTTCGGCGCTGATGGCGACCGGATCGCCGAGTCCAAGCGAGTAGGTCTCCAGGGCCCCCGCTTCGCCGGCTCGTCCTTCGCTCTTGTTGGCGACGAGGATCGCGGGCCTACCGGATTTGCGCACCAGATCGGCGAAGGTGCGATCGGTCGGCGTTGCGCCGGCCCGCGCATCGACCAGGAAGAGAACGGCATCGGCTTGCGCCATAGCCGCCGCCGTCTGCACCTGCATCTTTGCGGAGAGGCTCTCGCCGACGGCCTCCTCGAGGCCTGCGGTGTCAATGACCTTGAAGGACAGATCGCCGAGCCGGCCCTCGCCTTCCCGCCGGTCCCGTGTGACCCCGGGCTGATCGTCGACCAGCGCCCGGCGCGCGCCAACCAGACGGTTGAACAGGGTCGATTTGCCGACGTTCGGCCGGCCGACAATAGCGACGGTAAAGGACATGACGCGATCTGAGGGGTGACCGGCAATAACACAACGGCGCCTCGCGCCGCACGCCGCTCTTTATCCCGAACTGGTCGGCGTGAATACGCCGGAAGCAGGAGAAGTTAGTTTGTTTCCGCCCTGCGGCTTACTTGGCTTGCCCTGTTGGCGGCGGCGCCGGCCAGTTCGTTTGGGCGGCGGGGGCCGCTTGCCCGGTGGCCGGGGCCGGCCAATTCGTTTGCGCGGATTGCGGTGGAGCCGGCCAAGACGACTGCGCTGGTGGCGGTGGGGCGGCTGCCTTCCGATCCCAAGCCGCATCATGTGCGGCCGGCGCCGGGGCCGGCGCGCGCGCAACCTTCGGCTTCGGTTTGGGCTTTAGCTTGGGTTTCTCCGCCGCTGGCGCCGGCTTGGCCTCGGGAGCGGCTTCCGCGGCCTGCTCCGGTGGCGGCTGGTAGCCTTTCACCAAGTCCGGCGGCACACCCGTCTCGGCGCCAGGTACGCCATTGGGGAAGAGCGGCGCGCGGTCACCTGCAAGCTTTTTCTTGGTGTTGAATATGTCCGTGGACACGACTTCCGTGGGGTCGAACTGACCACCCGGCGTGCAAGCGGCGAGCTCGAGCACGAATGCAAGCGCCAAACTTATTCTAACCAGCGAGGAGGAAAACCGTCGCGTCGGCATCCGCTCAGCCCTTGCCGCCCGCGGCGACGAGCTCGCTCAAAACCTCGGCGCGGCTGCGCGCACCCGGCGGTGTTTGCGGATCGGTGATGATCATGTCGGCCCATTGCCGCGCCGCGCCCATGTCGCCTTGCTTCCACGCCGAGAGCGCCAACAGTTCGCGGGCACTATACCGGAACGGCCGCTCCGGGCCGGTCAACGGTTCGAGCCGGGTTCGCATGTCGCCATAGGAAGAGCTGTCAACAAGCAGAAAGCCGGCGCGCAGCGTGGCGAGATCCTGGATCACTTGCCCGGCACCTCTGTCCGCGGCGATCTCGCCATAGGACTTGACCGCGGCTTTGGGGTCGGTCCGCGCCAGTTCGGCGGCTTCGCGCAGGCGCGCGAGCACGCGATATCCTGCGGTGCCGTCGGTCGCGAGCTTAGCGAACGCCGCCTCCGCCTCTTGCGGCTTGCCGGATTCCGCTAGCGTCACCGCCTGTTCGAAGGCAGCACCGGATTCGGCAGCCTTCTTGGTTTCCCACCATTGGTATCCGCGCCAGGCGCCCACGCCCACGATGACGAGCACGCAGGCCGCAATGATGTAATTGCCGTAACGCTCCCACAGCTTCTTAAGCTGTTCGCGACGGACTTCCTCGTCGACTTCCTGAAAAATATCGGCCACGGACCCTGCCCCAGCACGAGCCCAGGTTCAGAAAAACCGCCTCCGCTCCACAGGCGCAGCCGGGAGCAGGCTCTCCGAACCGAGGATCGACAAAATCTAGGAATTCCGGGCGGTTAGGCTCGGAAAACCACTCTGGGAGCTAGAATAGTCATGTGGCGCGAGCAAGGCAAAGGTCCTGCCCTTATCGGGGCGATCAGGCATCAATTGAGTTCCTGTGCAGGAGCGGTCCACGCGAGCCCGCCGGCTCGGCCGTTAAGATTTCTTCTTCCGCATCGGATAGACGTTGTCGGGGCCGGGAAAATTGCGCGAACGCACGTCTTCGGCATAGCTTTTCACCGCCAACTCGATCGACGGCCCGAGATCGCCGAAGCGTTTGACGAACTTCGGCACGCGAGGCGATAGCCCGAGCATATCCTCGAGCACGAGGATTTGGCCGTCGCACGCGACGCTCGCGCCAATGCCAATCGTAGGAATGGCGACTTCGCCCGTGATGCGGCGGGCGAGCGGCTCGGCGATCGCTTCGAGCACGACAGCAAACCCGCCGGCATCCGCCACGGCGCGTGCGTCCGCCTCGATGGGCACCCAATCGCTGTCGTCACGGCCCTGCGCGCGGAACGATCCGATGGTGTTGATCGCCTGCGGGGTCAGGCCGACATGGCCCATCACCGGCACGCCGCGCTCAACCAGGAAGGCGATCGTCTCCGCCATGCGCCGGCCGCCTTCAAGCTTGATGGCGCCGCAACCGGTTTCCTTCAGGACCCGGGCGGCGGACGCGAAGGCCTGCTCCTTCGAGGCCTCGTACGAGCCGAACGGCAAATCGACGATCACCAGCGCCCGTCTCGAGCCGCGCATCACCGCGTGACCTTGCAGGATCATCATGTCGAGGGTGACCGGCACCGTGGTTTCGAGCCCGTGCATCACCATGCCGAGCGAATCGCCGACCAGGATGACGTCGCAATAGCCATCGAGGATGCGCGCGGTGTGCGCGTGATAGGAGGTCAGGCACACAATCGGCTCGGCGCCCTTGCGGGCGCCGATGTCCGGCGCGGTAAGCCGGCGGATTTCGTCATGCATCGACATTGTTCAATGTCCCAACGCCGGCGTTCCGAAGGCCGGCAACCCGATGACGATAGGATGAAACACGAAACCGAGCGCGAGATAGAAGATGGTACCGACGACGATCGCGATGATGTCGTTTCGCCGTCCGCCGACCGGAATCGGAGGAGCTCCGGAATCGGTGCGGTGCTTCATACTGATGCGGTCGTAGACCGCCCAAGCGAGCACTGAGCCGAACAGGATCATGCTGCCGAGATCACCGTTCGCGCAGAGGTGCGCGAAGGCCCAGATTTTAACCCCGACCAGGAACGGGTGCTTGAGCACGCGCTTGATGTCGCCGGGAATATAAGCGGCAACGACCGCGATGCTCGCCGGCCACATCAGCGCGACGACGATGTGACGGGTCCATGCGGGCGGATGCCACACTGGGATAACGCCTTCGGCGCGGTAGCGCGCAAAGCCGTATCCGATCAGCGCAATCCCGATGATCGCAACCAGTGCGAACAGACCCTTGTATGGCCCCGCGCCGATCCTGGAGATCAACGCGCCGCGCTGCTCGCGCATGGAGACAAATGCATGCACGCCGAGAAACAGAACAAGCCCGAGGATTTCGATAGCGAGGCCCATGGCTGAGCCCACTCCGGAGTTGAAGCGTGATAGGACGGAGGCGCGTCCCGGCCCCAGTTGCACGCCGGGATCATGACGAGCAGCACGCTCTTGTCAATGACGGCGCGGGCCCGCCGCTCAAGCGGCAGGACCCGGAGTTTTCATTGGAAGAAGCCGACCTGCCGCCGTCAGAGGGGGCGCTGGGAGATCGTTTCTCGGTACCCGAAAAGTCAGTGCGTCACGGCCCGCCGAAGCGGAAGCTTATGCCCGCCTTGACTTCCTGGACGTTGAGGCCGGTATTCGAAGTGTAAAGAGGCGTGGTTGGCGTGGTGAAATTCAACGTCTGCGCGCCGAAGCTCAGATAATCGTATTCGACTTTGGCCGACCAATTTTTGGTGATGCCGTATTCGAGTCCCGCGCCGGCGGTCCAGCCGGTCCGCATGAAACTGGTGCTCGCGCTATTTCCGGCGAGATCGGAGAAGCCGCTTTGGTCTTGGGCGAAGGCGACACCGCCCTTGCCGTAGACCAGCAGGCGATCGAAAGCCGCGCCGACGCGGCCGGTGACGGTCGACGTCCAGTTTGTGTTGGTGTTGAGCGTGTTACCGATCGAATCGGTGCCACTGCCCTTCAACCGCGCGTAGCTGAAATCGCCTTCGACGCCGAGCACTAGCATGTTGAGCTGCAGATTACCGCCAACCTGCGCGCCGCCGAGGAAGCCGGCTCCAGTGTTGAACGTGTTGTTTGCGCCGGTGACAGGATCGCTCCACGATGAATTGCCAAAGCCGCCGCCGAGGTGACCGCCGATGTAGAGGCCGGTCCAGTTATAAATCGCGGCGGGAGCATAGGCGACCGGGGCGACCGGAGCCGGCCTCGGCGCCACCGGCAGATCCGCCGCCGACGCCGAACAGATGGCAAGAGCAGTGCCGGCCGCGAATACAACGCCGCCGACGAATGCACGCACTATCATATATGAACTCCACCCTCGCTCCGAAGGCGCATGCCCCATACCAAATAACGAAACTTTGCTGCTCCGTTTCTGCACCGCAGAAAGCCGCACCTCTTCGGACAAAGCATGGTCGGACGGTGGCGGGAAAATGACGTTGAATTTTTTGTTGAAGGATTTGCAAACTTGCATTCTTAACGCACGGTGGACGTGAGAAGGGCGGCACGAAGCTCAGCGACGTCGGACAAAAATCTTATCGAACGCCGCAATTACCAGCGTTCGCGCCCGACTATTAGGCTCGCATGGCGCAGTACCCGTGGGCGATTGCCAGACTTCGTTAAGCTTGTATCATCACCGGACTGGCCAGCGGCGGGTCAGAAGCCGTCAACGATTGTAAGGGAGGAATGAGTGACCAGCACTTTGGCCCAAAACGTCTTTCAAATCGGATTTGTCGTGCCCGATATTCATAAGGGAATGGCCTTCTTCAAAGACAAACTCGGCGTTCCGGAATTTCTTTTCATCGAAAAGCCCGAGCTCCAGGACGAGACCTATATGGGCAAACCGGCGCCGCTGCGGCTGCATATCGCTTTCGGCTGGTGCGGCGACACGCAAGTCGAGCTGATCCAACCGATAGCCGGCATGAGCACCTATTCGAAATTCCTCGAGCACAATCCCCAGGGCGGCATGCACCATTACGGCATTGAAGTCGGCAATTATGCGCAAGGGGTGAAAGACATGGAAGCGAGCGGCTTCACTCTGGTTCAGGGCGGCCGCCACAACGAAACGCGGTTCGCCTATTTCGATACGAACAGCGTCATCGGCGCGTTGACCGAGGTGGTCTACCTGCAGCCGGAGGAAAAAGCCTTCATGCAAACGCTCAAGCACAAGAAGTGACGGGCGCTGACGCGTGCGGATTTGATGCCGAGCCGCTGATTAGCTAGAGCGTGATGGATTCAGGTTAGTGCATATCCTGCGTTTCGGAAATAGTTGGCGCATTCGCCGGGCGTGAAAGCTGCGAGGATTTTGCCGAGCGCGGCCGACACGGCTTCAACGCTGCGTGCGGCGGCTTTGCGCAACAGATGCTTGAGCTTGGCGAAGACCTGCTCGATGGGGTTCAGGTCGGGCGAGTATTTCGGCAGGAAGATCAGCTTAGCGCCGGCTGCGCGGATGATGCGGCGAACGGCTTTGCCCTTGTGGCTGCCGAGATTATCCATGATGACGATGTCGCCGGGGCGCAGCGTGGGAAGCAAGACCTTCTCGACATAGAGCTGGAAGCTCTCGCCATCGATCGGGCCGTCAATAAGCCATGGGGGGTCGATGCGATCGTGGCGCAACGCCGCCAGGAAGGTCGTTGTGTTCCAGTGACCGTGCGGGACTTTGGCCGGGAGCCGCAGGCCGCGCGGCGCCCATCCGCGCAGCGGCGCCATGTTGGTCTTGGTCCAGGTCTCGTCGATGAAGACCAGGCGCTCAGGCGCGATCTTATTTTGATACTTGGCCCATTGCGCGCGCCGCCGGACGACGTCGGGACGGTCGCGTTCGCCAGCCACCACGCTTTTTTTTGAAGCGCAGCTTCTCGGCATGCACAAATCTCCACACCGTCCGGTAATCAACCTTGAGACCGCGCTCGGCCAGTTCGGCCACCAGCCCGCGCAAGGTGAAGTCCCTCTCCTTGATCCGCTCCAGCAACCAGGCGCGGTGCGCGCCGGCAATCGACTTCGGCCTGTACCCGCCGATCTTGTCTGGCGCAACGCTGCCGGTCGCACGCATGCGCTGCACCCATTTGATCGCCGTGCTCACCCCCACCCCGAATTGCGCCGCCGCCCGGCGGCACGACATGCCGCCGCTTTCAACCGCCGCAACCACCCGCTCGCGAAGATCGATAGAGCAAGCTCTGCCTTTGCCCATCCATGCTGGCCTCCGTCCCCAGCCAGCATGTTGAATCAGAACCCGCCTGATTTGGGAATCCCAAATCAATTCGCGCTAAACTCATCCCGCTCTAGACGCCATGAACTGGGCGTACAGCTCCGGTGCGAACCCGACAAGCAACTTGCCGCCACCGAGATCGAGAACCGGCCGCTTGATCATTGACGGCTGAGCCAGCATCAAGGCGACGGCCTTTTTAGGGTCGAGGCCGGCTTTGTCGTTGTCCGGCAACTTGCGGAAGGTTGTGCCGGCGCGATTCAACAAAGTTTCCCAGCCGACCGTCTTGCACCATCGCTCCAGACGCCCGCGCTCGATGCCTGCGGCCTTGTAATCGTGGAATGAATAGTCGATGCCCTGCTTGTCGAGCCAAGCACGCGCCTTCTTCATCGTGTCGCAGTTCTTGATGCCGTAAATGGTGATCGGCAAAGCCTGCCTCCGCTCAATATGAGTGCCTCATGCCAAGTTGTCACCGCCTCGCCCTTTGGAAGCCGCTCAATCGCAAGACCTCGCGCCGTGCGCGCTTACCGAAAGAATTTCGCCCCAGGCTTCAGGCGTCAGCGCATAGGATGCAACCGCCGCGGACTGAAAGACGCGCCAAAGCGATGGTTGAAGCATTGTGGCAACGATGGCTGCGATAACGGGAGCGGCTGAGATTGAATCGCGATTGAGGGGAGTCAATTCTTCGCAAGCGCCCGCATACGCGCCGCGTCGGAACACGGCGTCGGCGAGTTCCCGTACGATCGCGGCCCGCGTGCCCTCATGCTGCGCCGCGCCCAAAATCACGAGCAGAAGCTGGCGTGAACGAACGCCGGCTTTTCCGGCAGGCTGCGCAGCCGGGTGACGCGATTGCGCGAGATCAAGCATGACAGAAACCAAGTCCACTCCCGCGAAATATGCGTTCATCGGCTCAACGAGCCGCGGATTGACATCGATCACGACCGGTCCGGTGGGAGTCACGATAACGTCCAAGGATAAGGCGCCGTGCCAATTCAACGCTCGTACCATCTTTTCGAGAATTTCAGGCATCAGCGGGAGCGTCACGCTTTCCTTGAGCGAAGCGCCACCGGCTACACCTTCGCGAATACGAAGGTTCGCGTGCTGAGCAACCAAGCGTCCATTGTCCGCGACGGCTTGGATCATTGCGAGCGGCCCCGAAGTTTGCGATTGCACGAGCAATGCACGCTCACCAAGTCCCATTTCCTTCGCCGCCCTCTGCAATTCGGCCTGTGATGAAACGTGGCGAACGCCGCTGCTGGCCGTACTGATCGGCCGTTTGACGAAGGCGGGGAAATTCAACACCCGGTCTAAGTCGGCAATGCTGCCGACGATCAGCCATGCTGGTTGCGGGATGCCGATGTCGTCCAGCGTTCGCGCTGCGGATATCTTGTCTTGCACACGGAGGAGAGATGGGAACAACGGCACCACCGTCGCGACGCCAAACGTCTCTCGACGGGCCGAAAGAACCGCGAGCTGCTCCTGGGTTGGGAACAGAAAATCGATGTTGCGGGCTTTGGCGATTGCAGATGCCGCATCCAGCCAAGCGAGCGGATCGCTTCCGAAGGCCGGCACAAAGTGCGTTTTGCGGACGTGCCGCGTAAATCTTGTCAAACAAAGCCGCGACGAGGAAAGCAACTCGACATGGTGTCCAAGGTTGCCCAATCGGGCCGCAACCTGCCGCGATGTGAGCCCGGAACCTTCGGAGAGAAGGACGCGCATGAGAATAGAGATCAGCGATTCGACTGATGATTCATGCCGGGCTCCGCGAAAAGACCCCCTATTCCCACTCGATCGTCCCAGGCGGCTTTGAAGTCACGTCGTAGACGACGCGGTTGACGCCTTTGACCTCGTTGATGATCCGGGTCGCCACCGCGCCAAGGAACGCCATGTCGAACGGATAGAAGTCCGCCGTCATGCCGTCGGTCGACGTGACGGCGCGTAACCCGACGACGAAGTCGTAGGTGCGGAAATCGCCCATCACGCCAACGGTTCGCACCGGCAATAGCACCGCGAACGCCTGCCAGATGTCGTCGTAGAGGCCGGCGCGGCGGATTTCCTCGATAAAGACGTCATCGGCGAACCGCAGGATGTCGAGCTTTTCTCGGGTGATCGCCCCCGGGCAGCGGATCGCGAGGCCGGGACCCGGAAAAGGATGGCGGCCGACGAATGCCTCGGGCAGATCGAGCTCGCGGCCAAGCGCGCGCACTTCGTCCTTGAATAGCTCGCGCAGCGGCTCGACGAGCTTCATGTTCATGCGCGCGGGCAAGCCGCCGACATTGTGGTGCGACTTGATCGTTACCGACGGACCACCGGCGAACGACACGCTCTCGATCACATCCGGATAAAGCGTGCCCTGGGCGAGGAAATCGGCCGGCCCTTTCCCATCGCTTGCGATTTTTTTCGCTTCCGCCTCGAACACGTCGATGAACAGCTTTCCGATCGTCTTGCGTTTCTCTTCCGGATCGTCGACGCCGTCGAGCGCCTTGAGGAAAAGCTCCTCCGCGGCGACGTGAACCAGCGGGATGTTGTAATGGCCGCGGAACAAGGCGACCACGCGTTCGCCTTCGGCGAGCCGTAACAGGCCGTGATCGACGAACACACAGGTGAGCTGGTCGCCGATCGCCTCGTGGATGAGCACGGCAGCAACGGCGGAATCGACACCGCCCGAAAGCCCGCAAATCACCCTGGCCTTGCCGACCTGACGGCGGATTTTTTCGATCGCCTCGTCCTTGAACGCGCGCATGGTCCAATCGCCGGAGCAGCCGGCGATTTTGCGCACGAAGTTGCGCAAGATGGCCGCGCCGTGCGGTGTGTGCATGACTTCGAGATGGAATTGGGTGGCGTAGAACTTACGCTTTTCATCCGCGATCATCGCGATCGGCGCATTGGCCGAGGTCCCGGTCGCGACAAAGCCTTCCGGCGGTCTGGTGACCCGGTCGCCATGGCTCATCCACACGGGATAACGCTGGCCGACCTCCCACACGCCGTCATACAGCGCCGACGGCTTGGTCACCTCGACCTCGGCGCGGCCGAACTCGCGATGATGGCCGCCCTCGACCTTGCCGCCGAGCTGCCGCGCCATCGCTTGCTCGCCGTAGCAGATGCCGAGCACGGGCACGCCGGCTTCGTAGATCGCCATCGGCGCCAGCGGCGCGTCCTTGTCGAGCACGGAGGCCGGGCCGCCCGAGAGGATCACCCCCTTCGGCCGTAACGTACGCAAGGCTTCCTCGGCCTTTTGATAAGGCACGATCTCGCAATAGACTGATTCCTCGCGCACCCGCCGCGCAATCAGCTTGGTGACCTGCGAGCCGAAATCGACGATGAGAATGGTGTCGTGCATGGCCGTTGAGGACGGTATGTGCGGCCCTGACCTGCCGTGGTCAAGGGCGCGGCGGCTCATCTTCCACCGCTATGCTACGCCTTGCGCATGACGGCAACGTAGAAGCCGTCGGTATCGGTCGCCCGCGGCGTCATCAACAGCCCTTCTTCCGAGAGCAGGGCGGCACGGCAGAACAGCATGGCGCGCTCGCCGAGCACTGCGGCAACGGCATTGCGCGGCGGCAGCACGGTGAAATCTCGATGCCGCGACAGGAAAGCGCGGATTTGGTCGCCGTTTTCTTCTTGGAGCACCGAGCAGGTGACGTAGGCGACGCGGCCGCCCGCCTTCACCAGCGCGGCGGCACGATCGAGCAAAACCTCCTGCTGCTTCACGCGCTCGGCCAGCGCGCCCGGACGTACGCGCCACTTGGCATCCGGATTGCGCCGCCAGGCGCCCGTTCCGGTACAGGGTGCGTCGATGAGCGCGAGATCGATGCGTCCCACGAGATCGGAGAGCACATCTGCCTCGCCGCGCGGCGTTCGCACCTGGATGTTGCGCGCGCCGGCCCGCGCCATGCGTTCGTGGATCGGCGCGAGCTGACGCTTGTCGATGTCGGTCGCGTAAAGCTGGCCACGATTTTCCATCACCGCCGCCAGCGCCAGGGTTTTGCCGCCGGCACCGGCCGCGAGATCGACAACCTGTTCGCCCGGCCTGGCGCCGGCAAACAGCGCGGCGAGCTGTGAGCCCTCGTCCTGGACCTCGATCGCACCTTTGAGAAACGTGGGCTCGGCGTGGATCGCCGGACTTTTCGCATCCGCCGAAAGCCGAAGGCGCAGACCGATCGGCGACCATCGCGTTGGCTCGGCGTTCAGATGCGAGAGCTTCGGCAGCACCTCCTCGCGCTCGGCCTTGAGCGTATTGACGCGCAAGTCGAGCGGCGCGCGGCTTGCGAGCGCGGCGCCCTCCGCGGCGCGCTCTTCGCCAAAGACGCGGGAAAAATGCGGATCGAGCCAGTCGGGATAATCGCCGAGAACGGGCATCGGCGCGCTCGTAAGCGTATTGCCCGTAAGCGCGGACCGCTCGGCTTCCGTCAACGGCGCTGGCGCGAACCGCGCCCCGCTGCAGAGCGCCGCGATGCCTTCGACACCAAGGCCGCGCTCACGGTGCAGCATACCGATGAGCACGGCGCGCGGGCCAGCTTCGCCCATGAGCCACGCCGACGACGATTTGCGCCGCAACGCATCGTAGACAAGACCGGCAATCGCGGCGCGATCGGACGAGCCGGCAAAACGATGCGCGAGGCCCCAATCCTTGAGAGCGTCGGCAGCCGGCCGTCGCCGTGCGTCGATGTCGGCAATGACTTCTATGGCAGCCGAAAGACGAGCGGCAGGGGTCATGCGGTTGCCCGGCGGCCAGCCGTCATTTCATAGCCTGCTCCAGCGCGGCGGTCCGCCGGGCGCCGCGCGTGTCGTGACTGCGAACATGTTCGCGGATCTCGCGCGCCGCATCGCGCAATTGCTTGCCGCGGAACCCCTTAGGCACTTCGCCTTTGTCGATCGACGCGAGCATCCGTTGCAACAGATCGTCGTCATGCTCGTCGCGATAGGGCTTGGTGTCGAGATCGTCGGGCACCTTGGTCAGACGTTCATCGCCGATGCGCTTGACGTATTTCTGCATGAACCTGTCGTACTCGTGCCAGGTGACGCCCGCGGCGCGCACCGCTGCCTGCTCAGCGCGCGTCGCAATCTGGTGGGCGTGAAGATAGTGCAGCCCCAACTGATCGATCAGTGTTTTTTCCACCTCCTCATGCAGGATTAGAAAGCGATCGGTGTCGATCTTGCGGCCGCGGAACTTGAAGGATGGCGGCATGTGGCGGTCGATGTAGATGGTCTTGCCGTCCTCGCTGTAACCGGCGAGGTAGGGAATGTCGTGATTGCGGTCGAGCTTCTTCACCCGGCGCACGATCGCGTCGAGCGCACGGTCGAGCATGAGGTTCGAGACGTACCATTCCGGCAGCTTGAGCTTCTTGTGCGGCGCGGTTGGGTGGCAAAAATCGAGCGGCATGGCGTTAAACCTGGAGCATGAACCTAATTAGACGATGACGCCGGTGAGCACCTCGACAATATAGATCGCCCACATGATCATGAGCACCACCGCTGAAGCCGAGAAGAAGGCGCTGCGCAGACGCACATTGTTGTTTGTAACGTGCACATAAGCTTGCAGCACACGGCAGATCACAAAAATCCAGGCCAGGAGAACGAAAATATAGCCTGCATGTCTGGTGACCCATTCGAGGATCGTCAGCACATAGAACAGGACCGGAAGCTCGAACTGATTGGAGTACGCGTTCGCGGCTTGCGTGGTGCGCCGCGGCCAGTTCGGCTCGCGTAGCGCGATATCCGCCGACCTCACGGCGCCGGAGCGATAATCGCCGCTGCGGAGCCTGCCCATCCACAGCATGAGCGCGAAGGTGAGAATAACCTCGACGAACAGCGGCAGCAGAACACCTTGCAGCGACATCGGCTCAGCCCCGAGGTTTAGTTATTGCACGTCCTTATCACGGCGCCCGCGCCGCCGCCAATGCTAGCTCCCTACAGCTTGACGCTGATCGCGGTTTCGCCCTCCTCGTCGATAAGTGCGCTGCGCCAGGATTTGCCGTCAAACAGGGCTTTATGAACCGCATCGGCGGTGCCGCCATGATTCAAATTGGCGGTGATCAGCGTGCCGCCAGTCCGCAGCAGATTGCGCAACGCTGTATGCAACGCCGGCACCGGCGTGTGACCGTCGAAGAAGGCGAGGTCATAGCCGGGATCGAGCGTGGCGAGCACCTTGGCGAAGTCGCCCTCATGCACGGTGATGCGATGGTCGAGGGCGGCGGCCGCGATGGCGTCGCGCGCGAGCTGCACGTGTTGCGCGTCGCGCTCGACGCTGTCGACCGTCGAGTCCGGAGCACCACGCGCGAAGGAAAGCGCCGTGTAGCCGAGCGCCGTTCCCAGCTCTAGGATGCGCCGCGCGTTGACCGCCGCCGCCAGCGTGCTGAGCAGCGGCCCGTTGTCATAAGGATAAGCGCCGCAGCCGTGCCGGGCCCGATGCAGGTCGGTAGCCTTACGGATTTCGGCGAACGGATCGGCGGGCGCCCATTTCATGGCGGCCGCTTACTCGCGGCTGGGATAGTTGGGGCTCTCGCGCGTGATGGTGACATCGTGCACGTGACTCTCGCGCAAACCGGCGCCGGAAATGCGCATGAACTCGGCTTTCTCGTGGAACTCGGCGAAATTCTTTGCTCCGACATAACCCATGGCAGCGCGCAGTCCGCCGGCGAGCTGATGCAGGACATTAGCGACCGGGCCTTTGTAGGGCACCTGGCCCTCCACGCCTTCGGGCACGAGCTTGAGCGTATCTTTGATCTCTTGCTGAAAGTAACGATCGGCCGAACCGCGGGCCATGGCAGTAACCGAACCCATGCCGCGATAGCTTTTGTACGAGCGGCCCTGATAGAGAAAAACTTCGCCCGGCGTCTCGTCGGTGCCGGCAAGGAGCGAACCGACCATGGCGCAATCGGCGCCGGCCGCCATCGCCTTGGCAAGGTCGCCGGAATATTTGATGCCTCCGTCGGCGATCACCGGCGTTTTGCTCTTTTGCGCCGCCTCGACGGCGTCGGTGATAGCGGTGAGCTGCGGCACACCGACGCCAGCGATGACGCGGGTGGTACAGATCGAGCCCGGCCCGATACCCACCTTGATCGCGTCGGCGCCGGCGTCGATCAGCGCTTTGGCGCCCTCGGCGGTGGCGATGTTGCCGGCAACCACCTGGACTGCGTTGGACAAGCGCTTGATGCGGGTCACCGCTTCGAGCACGCGACGCGAATGTCCGTGAGCGGTGTCGACCACGACGAGATCGACGCCCGCCTCGATCAGAGCCTCGCTGCGCGCGTAGCCGGCGTCGCCGACGCTGGTGGCAGCGGCGACGCGCAACCTCCCCTGCTCGTCCTTGCAGGCGTTCGGGTTCGCGACCGCTTTCTCGATGTCCTTCACCGTGATGAGCCCGACGCAGCGGTAATCGCTGTCGACCACAAGGAGTTTCTCGATGCGATGCTGGTGCAGGAGGCGCTTGGCTTCGGCTTGGCCGACCCCTTCTTGCACCGTGACCAGGTTGTCCTTGGTCATCAGCTCGGAAATCTTTTGGCTCTTGTCGGTGGCGAAGCGCACGTCGCGGTTGGTGAGGATGCCGACGAGCTTGCCGGCGCGTCCGTTTCCGCCGCCCTCGACAACCGGGATGCCGGAGATATGATTCTCCTGCATCAGCGTGAGCGCGTCCGCGAGCGTCGCGCCGGGATGAATCGTGAGCGGGTTCACCACCATGCCCGATTCGAATTTCTTGACTTGCCGCACCTGCGCCGCCTGAAGGGCCGGATCGAGATTGCGGTGAATGACGCCGATGCCGCCCGCCCGCGCCATGGCGATCGCCATATGCGCCTCCGTAACCGTATCCATGGCCGAGGCGACGATTGGGATGTTGAGGGTAATACCGCGGGTGATTCGCGACCGGACATCGACTTCCGAGGGGAGGACATCCGACAGGCCGGGCTTGATCAGCACGTCGTCGAAAGTGAAGCCTTCGCGCGGATTGTTCTTGAGCATTGCCAACTCCGCTTGCGCCAGCGCGTTACCGCAGGCTTGCTGGTGCGGGCGTCTCTAGAGGCCGGTAAAAGGATGAGACCGCGCGGGTCGGGCTTCGCCCTGCCCGCTTCCTCATCCACCTCTGTGGCCCGCTTTTGGGTTGGCGGCGGTTCCTAGCACGTCCGCCCCCCGATTCATAGATGGTGAGGCACGGCTTTGCCGGCCAGTGCACAGCGGAGTAGATTGCCGATAACCGAGACGGAGCAATGCCAGACAAGATTCGGCGTTTTGCCCTGCCGGGCGAAACCACGATGCCGCGGCTCTTTTTGCCCCTCCCTTCAGCCACGCGGGTTGCCCTCGCGCTTATTGCGCTGGTGAGCCTGGCCATCACCGCGCATGGGCAAGACGCGACGCCGGATGAGCGCCGATGTACGGGGCAATGGCGCGGTACCAGCGAGGAGCGAATCGCATCCTGCACCGCGCTGATCGATTCCGGCCGTTATCAGCCGGCCAATCTGGCGATCCTGCATCACGACCGGGGCATGGCGCTGCGCGCCAAGGGCGATTTCGCCGGCGCGATCAACGACTTCGAGGAAGCGATCAGGCTAAATCCCGACTACGCGCGCGCTTTCGCCGACCGCGGCAGCGTGCGCTTGGCCCAGCACGATCTGGATAGCGCCATCGCCGATCTCGACACGGCGATCCGGCTCGATGGAAACGATGCCGGCGCCTACATGACGCGCGGAAATGCCTTCGACGAGGAGGCCGCCTTCGACCGCGCCATCGCCGATTACAACGAGGCGATCCGGCTTTCGCCGAACTATGCCGCGGCCTACTTCAATCGCGGGCTGGCGTTTCGCCGCAAAGGCGATTTGGACCATGCCGTCGCCGACTACGATCAGGCCGTCAAGCTCGATCCGAAGAACGCATCGGCGCTGAACAATCGCGGCATCGTCTGGTTCGAGAAGGGCGACCTCGATCGCGCCATCTCCGACTATAATCAGGCTTTGCGCGTCGACGCCAATTTTGCGCCGGCCTACAACAATCGCGGCGATGCCTGGCGCGCCAAAGGCGACACGGCTCGCGCGCTCGCGGACTTCGATCGCGCCATCCAGCTGTCGCCGCAATTCGCGCTCGCTTACGATAATCGCGGCCTCGTCTATTATCAGAAGCGCGACTACGACCGCGCCATCACCGATTTCGACGCCGCGATCCGTTTCGATCCGAACAATGCGGACGCTTACAGCAACCGCGCCAATGCGCACGACGACAAGGGCGACCGCAATGCCGCTATCGCCGACTACAACGAAGCGATCCGCCTCGACCCCAAGGACGCGCGCTTCTATTACGACCGCGGCATCGCGTACCGCCGCGACGGCGACCTTGACCGCGCCGTCGCCGATTTGAGCGAAGCCATCCGGCTCAATCCGCAGCACGCCGGCGCCTACAACGAGCGCGGCTATGCTTTCTATCAAAAGCACGACTTCGAGCGTGCGATTCCCGACTACGATCAGGCCATCAAGCTCAATCCGAAATTCGCCGTCGCCTACAACAACCGCGGCAATGCGTTCGACGACAAGGGCGATCCCGATCGTGCCATCGGCGATTACAATGAAGCGTTGCGCGTCGACCCGAGCTACGCCGCGGCGCTTTATAACCGCGGCATCGCCTGGCGGCGCAAAGGCGATCTTGATCGCGCGATTGCCGACTACGATCAGGCGATCAAGCTCAATCCGACCGCCACGGCTTACAACAACCGGGGAAGCGCCTGGCTGGCGAAGGGCGAGAGCGAGCGTGCTATCGCCGATCTGGATCAGTCCATCAAGCTGGATCCACGCCTGGCCGACGCCTACATCAATCGAGGCAATGCCAAGCGGGAGCGGCTCGATTTCACCGACGCCATCGGCGACTATACGCGCGCCATCGAGCTTTCGCCGAACGCCGCGCTCGCCTTCTACAATCGCGCCTGGGCGCATTATCTCGGCGGCGAAAATGTCCAGGCATTGGCCGACGCCGATCGCGCCATCGCGCTCAATGCGCGGTCGGCGAGCGCATTCTCGACGCGCGGACTGATCCGCGAGCGGCTCGCCGATACAACAGGCGCCGTCGCCGACTTCCGCAAAGCGCTGGAGATCGATCCATCGTTCCAGCAGCCCGCCGAAGGCTTGCAGCGGCTCAAAGCAAATCGCTAGCCGCGCATGCCATTGAGCACGCCGCCCCGTCCCTACGACCGCGTCGTCCCGCTGATCGTTGCGGTGGCCTTGTTCATGGAGAACATGGACTCTACCGTGATCTCCACGTCGCTTCCGGCGATCGCACGCGCACTCGGCACCAACCCGCTGGCGCTGAAACTTGCGGTCACCTCGTATCTGCTCGCGCTCGCCATCTTCATTCCGGCGAGCGGCTGGATGGCTGACCGCTTCGGCGCGCGCAACGTCTTTCGCATCGCCATTGGCGTGTTCGTGCTCGGCTCGATCGGCTGCGCGCTTTCGCATTCACTCGAGGAGTTTGTGGTGGCGCGGATTGTCCAGGGCACCGGCGGGGCGATGATGACGCCGGTCGGGCGCCTGATCCTGCTGCGCAGCATCGACAAGCGGCTCCTGGTCAACGCCATGGCATTGGTGACCATTCCGGCGCTGATCGGGCCGATCTGCGGTCCGCCGCTCGGCGGTTTCATTACGACTTACGCATCGTGGCATTGGATTTTCATCATCAACGTGCCGATCGGTCTTGTCGGCGTGGTGGTGGCCACACGCTACGTTCCGGACTTGCACGCCGAACCGCCCGCACCGTTCGACTTTGTCGGATTCGTCTTGTCGGGGCTCGGCATCGGCGGGCTCGCCTTCGGCCTTTCGATCATGGGTCTTGCGTTCTTGCCAACCGGCGTTGTCGCCGCGCTCATCGGCGTCGGCGCCGTTTCGGCGGCGGCGTACGTGCTGCACGCGCGGCGCAAGGCGGCACCCATTCTCGATCTGCGGCTATTCAAGCTACCAACATTCCGCGCGAGCATTTTCGGCGGCTTCATGTTCCGGCTTGGCATTGGCGCGCTGCCGTTTCTGCTGCCGCTCCTGTTGCAGATCGGCTTTAACCTGACGCCGTTCCAATCCGGCCTCATTACTTTTACCGGCGCGCTCGGCTCGATGTTCATGAAGGCGGCGGTCGCCGGCGTACTCAAACGCTTCGGCTATCGCCCTGTGCTCGTCTACAACAGCCTCATCAGCGCGGCCTTTCTCGCGGCCTGCGCGAGCTTCCTGCCCGGCATGCCGTTTGCGGCGATGATCGCTATCCTGCTCGCCGGCGGTTTCTTTCGCTCGCTGCAATTCACCGCCATCAACACGCTCGCCTATGCCGAGATCGAACCCCAGCTCATGAGCCGGGCCACCACGCTCGTCTCCGTCGCTCAGCAATTGGCGCTCTCGACGGGCGTCGCCGTGGGCGCGCTGGTCGTTGAGATCACGCTGCGGCTCAAGCACGGCAGTACGATGGGCGCCGCAGATTTTCCGCCGGCCTTCCTCGTGGTGGGCGCGCTCACCGCCGCCGCAAGTCTTATCTTCGTGCGGCTTCCGCCTGACGCCGGCGCCGAGCTCGCCGGGCGCCACGCGCCTAGTCCGGCAGAACCGGACAAGCGTTCTTAGTCGTTGGAGGCCCTTTTTCTAATCAGCTTGATCAAATCCGCAGCAAGCATTCCGCCGCTCGTCAATCCGGGGCGTGTTCCGCTCCGCTGCCGCGAAAGCCGCGAGCGAGCAGATAAAGCTCGGCGGAATCGCTGCGGCTTGCCGGCGGCTTGATGTGCTTGACGCTTGAAAAATCGCGTTTGAGCTCGGCGAGGAGCGCCGCTTCGGTTCCGCCTTGTAGAACCTTGCAAACGAAACTCCCGCCCGGGCCAAGCACGTCGCGGGCGAAATGCGCCGCCGCTTCCGCCAGCGCCATGATGCGCAGATGATCGGTCTGGCGGTGGCCGGTGGCATTGGCCGCCATATCTGAAAGAACGATATCGGCTTTGCCACCGAGCGTTGCCTTCAGGCGCTCCGGCGCGGTCTGGTCGAGAAAATCGAGTTTGATGAATTCGACGCCCGCAATCGGCTTCATATCGAGAATGTCGAGCGCAATCACCCGCCCGCTCGCGCCGACGCGCCGCGCCGCGACGTCGCTCCAGCCGCCGGGCGCCGCGCCGAGATCGACGACTCGCGTCCCCGCCTTCAACAGGTGAAATTTGTCGTCAATTTCGGCGAGCTTGTAGGCGGCGCGGGATCGAAAC
Organism: uncultured Alphaproteobacteria bacterium; assembly: GCA_963733575.1. Taxonomy (GTDB): domain Bacteria; phylum Pseudomonadota; class Alphaproteobacteria; order Rhizobiales; family Xanthobacteraceae; genus BOG-931. Next base: position 1,620,069 of record CAVTDJ010000002.1, read on the forward strand.
CCTTCGCGCTTGGCGCGGGCGACGTAGGGATCTTTAATCTGGCGTTCAAGCCAAGCGCGCGAAGACGGCGTGCGGCGTTTGTCACCTTTGAGCCGCGCCATGACCTGTCAGGCTTCGCCCCACACGCCGTCGGCGCGCATCATTTCGACCAGCATGCCCTCGCGCAGGCCGCGATCGGCCACGCGCAAGCGCTCGCAAGGAAAGAATCGTCGAATGCCGTCGAGGATGGCGCAGCCCGCCAGCACGAGATCGGCGCGTTCGGCGCCGATGCACGGATTGGCCGCGCGCTGGTCGAAACTCATCTCCACGAGTTCTGCGACCACGCGCGACACCTGGTCGTCCGAGAGCCAGCAGCCGTCGACGCGCCGGCGATCGTAGCGCCTTAATCTCAAGAACACGCCGGCAATCGTCGTGACCGTGCCCGAAGTGCCGAGCATGTGAAAGCCCTTGAGATCGCCGCGATGCGCGGCCGCGAATTTTTCCACGAAGGCAGCGACCTCTTCCACCATAGCGTCGTAAATCTCGCGCGGTACCACGGTGCCGCCGTAACGTTCGGCAAGGGTGACGACGCCGACGGGAAGCGATGCCCAGCCGACGATATCGGGATGCGGCGGCCCGCGGCGAGCGCCGTTGGGCTTGCCAAGCCGCACGACTTCCGACGAGCCGCCGCCGATATCAAACAAGATAACGCCGGAGGCAGTGGGATCGAACAGCTCGGTGCAGCCGGCCGCCGCCAATCTTGCCTCGGTCGCGGAATCGACGATCTCAAGCTCAAGACCAGCTTGCTCGGCGACGCGGGCGCGGAATTCTTCGCCATTCTCCGCCGCGCGGCAGGCCTCGGTGGCGATGAGCCGCGCGCGTCTCGCGCCGCGGGCGCGCATCTTGTCGCGGCAGATCAGAAGCGCCTCGACGGCGCGCGTGATCGCCGCCTCGCTGATGCGGCGCGTCGATGCCACGCCCTCGCCGAGACGAATGATGCGTGAGAACGCGTCGACCACGCGAAACCCGTCCGCGGTCGGGCGGGCGATCAGCAACCGGCAATTGTTGGTGCCGAGATCGAGCGCCGCATAGGTTCCGTCGGAGCGCTCGTTCGCGAACGCTTGATCGTCATCGCGGCGGAAACCATCGCGCCGGATGCCGTAAGGCGTTCGGCGCGGCCAGCGCCGTCGCGACGACCCACGGCCATTGAGGCCGCCGGTGGGCGGCGCCCCTTGGTTCATCCAGTACCTTCCTGCCGCGCCGGAGCTCTACAGCTCGACGGCCACGGGCCATGTTCAAGTTCAAATCGGAATAAATGTATCAGTCAGTGGCGGATGGGCCAATACCGTGCTTTTGGCGCCTATGAGCCATGTGGGCCGCTGGCTTGTCGCGCTGCACCAAGTCCACTATGTCACCGCCATATGAATCTGCGCGGAATTGCTCAGCCATGAATTTGCACCAGTCTGCCGACCGACCAGCGGATGACTTGCCGGTGGAGCGGTTGGCCGTCGAGAAATTTGCGATCGGTCAGTCCGTGCCGCGCAGCGAAGATCCGATGCTGCTGCGTGGCGAGGGTCGCTATACGGACGACGTCAATCTTCCGGGTCAGGCTTATGCGGTGATGGTGCGCAGTCGTAACGGCCACGGCGTCATCCGCGCGATCGATGCGGACGCGGCGCGAAAAATGCCGGGGGTGCTTGCGGTCTATACCGCCACCGACCTCGAAGGCTATGGCCCGCTCAAGTGCGCCTTTCCGCTCAAAAATCGCGACGGCTCGCCGATGAAGAAGCCGTGGCGCGGCGCGTTGGCGAAGGACAAAGTGCGCTACGTCGGCGATCCGGTCGCCTGCGTGATCGCCGAGACCGTCCTCGCCGCGAAGGACGCCGCCGAAGCCGTCGAGATCGAGATCGATCCCCTCACCGCGGTCGTCTCTGCCGAAGAGGCCGTCCGCGATGGCGCCCCGCTGCTGTACGAGGATGTGCCGGGCAATGTTCCGCTCGATTTTCACTTTGGCGATACTGTCGCAGTCGAAGCCGCGTTTGCCGCTGCAGCCCACGTCACCCGAGTGAAGCTTGTGAACAGCCGCGTAGTCGTGAACGCGATGGAGCCGCGCGCCGCGCTCGCGGCTTATGACGGCGGTCGCTTCACATTATATGTCGGCTCGCAAGGCGTAACCGGCATGCGCGCTCAAGTTTCCGACGCGCTCGGTGTAGACGCCAAGGCCGTGCACATTCTGACCGGCCAGGTCGGCGGCTCGTTCGGCATGAAGGGCGTGTTGTTTCCTGAATATGTCTGCGTGCTGCATGGCGCCCGCGCGCTCGGCCGGCCGGTGAAATGGACCGACGAACGCTCCGGCAGCTTTTTCTCCGACAGTCACGGCCGCGATCAAGACTTCATCGGCGAACTTGCGTTGGCCGAAGACGGCGCTTTCCTCGCCGGCCGCTTTACCGGCTTTGCCGATATGGGGGCGTTCCTCTCGCCCATGGGACCGATACCCGGCACGCTCAACATCGTGAAGAACGTGCAGGGCATGTACCGGACACCGTTGATAGAGGTTTCGTCAAAGTGCGTTTTCACCAATACCTCGCAGATCGGTCCCTACCGCGGCGCCGGCCGGCCCGAGGGCAACTACTTTATAGAAAGGCTGATCGACGCTGCCGCGGCCGAGATGGGTGTGGATCGCCTGGCATTGCGCCGGCGCAATCAGATTCGCCCGCAGGAACTGCCCTACAGGACCGCTTCCGAAGTAACTTACGACAGCGGCGATTTCACTGCGCTGACGAAGCAGGCGATTGAGCTCGCCGACGGCAAAGGCTTTGCCCGCCGCAAACGCGAAAGCGCGCGACGCGGCAAGCTTCGCGGCCTCGGCATCGGCAATTTTCTGGAAGTTACCGCGCCGCCGTCGAAAGAATTGGCTGATATCGCCTTCAATACCGATGGTACGGTGACGCTCGCGACCGGCACTATGGATTTCGGCATGGGCCACGCCACGCCTTTCGCGCAGGTGCTGAGCGAGAAGCTCGGCATTCCGTTCGAGAAAATCTCGCTGGTTCAGGGCGACAGCGACCGGCTTGCCATGGGTGGCGGCAGCGGCGGCTCAAAATCGATCATGCACAGCGGCACTGCGATCGTCGAAGCCGCCGCAATGGTGGTCGAAAAGGGTAAGGCGATCGCGAGCTACGTACTCGAAGCGGCGGTCTCCGATATCGAGTTCGGGCACGGCCGCTTTGTCATCGCCGGAACGGACCGTTCGGTCTCGATCATGGAGCTCGCCCAGACCTTGCGCAACGGCGGCGCCAAGCTGCCGGCGGACGCGCCGCAGTCGCTCGACGTCTCGCACATCAGCAACGGACCTGGCGCCGCCACCTTCCCCAACGGCTGCCATGTCGCCGAGGTCGAGATCGATCCCGAGACCGGTGTGGCCGAAGTCGTGAAATACACCTGCGTCAACGACTTCGGCACCGTCGTCAATCCGTTGATCGTCGCCGGCCAACTTCATGGCGGCGTGGTGCAAGGCATCGGCCAGGCGCTCATGGAAATGACGGTCTACGACGGTGACGGACAATTACTCACCGGCTCGTTCATGGACTACGCAATGCCGCGCGCAACGGATGTGCCGCCGTTCGTGCTGGCCGAGCATCCGACGCCGGCGAAAACCAATCCGCTCGGCGTCAAGGGCTGCGGCGAGGCCGGTTGTGCCGGCTCGCTGACGTCGGTCATGAATGCGGTCCTCGATGCGCTCGCCGATCGCGGCATCCGGCATCTCGACATGCCGTTGACGCCGTTCCGCATCTGGCAGGCTCTGCACGACGCCAACGGGTCGGGTGCAGGGCCTTCGATCCGATGACGGAGGCGATCGCAGTCCCTGCCCGCCGCTTCGGCGAATTGCGGGTGGTTGCGCCGGTCTGCGCCGCTCACTTCGTCAGCCACTATTATATGATCATGCTGGCGCCGCTGTTCGCGTTCGTGCGCGCGGATTATGGCGTGAGCTATACTGACCTTGCGCTCGCGCTCACCGCCTTCAACGTGGTCTCCGCCGCGTTGCAGACGCCGGCCGGGTTTCTGGTCGACCGCATCGGGGCGCGCGTCGTGCTGATCGCAGGCGTCGCTCTGGGCAGCGTCGCTTTTGCGGTTGCGGGCTTCGTCAATTCGTTCGTCGTGTTCATCGCGATGTATGCCATAGCCGGTCTCGGCAACACGGCGTACCACCCCGCCGATTACTCGCTTCTCTCCCACCACAGCCCGCCGTCGCGCATCGGCCAGATCTTTTCGTTCCATACCTTTTCCGGAATTCTCGGCGCCGCCGTGGCGCCGGCGACGCTGCTGGCGATGCAAAGCCGTTTCGGCTGGCGCGGCGCCTATATCGGCGCCGCGATACTCGGCCTTGCCGTGCTGGCGCTCTTGATCGCGCAGCGGCCAACGGCAGCCGACCGGCTGGCCGAGCAGCGCCGCGCGCCCTCTGCCGCCGGCAGCGCCGGCGCTTCGCCGAGCCATGACGGCGGCTGGCGGCTCCTGCTCTCGCCGCCGATCATGCTCAATCTCGGCTTCTTTATTTTGATCTCGCTGATGGGCGGGCTCAACAGCTTCCTCGTGGTCGCGCTCGGCGCGCTTTACGGTACGCCCGACACGCTCGCCAATGTCGCGCTGACGGGTCTCCTTCTGATGAACGCGCTCGGTGTGCTGGTCGGCGGCTTGCTCGCCTCGCGCACCAACCGTCACGCCACCGTCGCAGCACTTGGGCTCGCTTTCGCCGGCATCGTCACCGCGCTCGTCGGCGTGATCGGTTTTTCCTCCTATGCGCTCGTCGCGATGACGTCGCTGTCAGGATTGTTCGTCGGCATCGTCAGCCCATCGCGCGACATGCTGGTACGCGCGGTAACGCCTGACGGCGCCTTCGGACGCGTCTTCGGTTTCGTATCGTCCGGTTTCAATATCGGCTCCATGATCGCGCCGATGATCTACGGAATGCTGATGGATCGGGGCGAGCCGCAAGCGGTATTTCTGTTTTCGGCCGCCTGCAGCATTCTCTGCATCGGCACGGTGATTTTCGGACTTTCCGGCCGCGAGCAACGCTCTGAGCCCACGCGTTAGCCGGCGGCCGGCCCTTTTGAGACTTGGAAAAAGGCGTGACTTGTCCTAGATCAGAGCGCCTATTCCGGCGCGCGGCCCTCGGCGCCACCATTCGCGACCGCGCGAAACACTGGGGAATAGTTCAACGGTAGAACAGCGGACTCTGACTCCGTCAATCTAGGTTCGAATCCTAGTTCCCCAGCCAATGATTTCAATGAATTGCAAGTTGCCCCTGAGGCCCCATTGGGTGCGGGGTATCACCTGGGTATCACCTGGCGTGAATTGAGGACCAATCTCTCCGCCAACCCTCTCGTGGTAGCCTGACGAGCACCACCGCTTGCGGAGTGTAACGCAGCTGGCAGCGCACCTCGTTCGGGACGAGGGGGTCGCAGGTTCAAATCCTGCCACTCCGACCAGTCCACCAAGCTGGTCGTTGATTTCCCGGAACTATCTGCAACACCTAGCGAACTTGGGTCGCCCCGAGTACACAAGGGCGTACACAGGCGCGTGTTACGGATGGTCAAGTTACGTCAAGACAGCAAGGGCACCTACAGCGCTCGCAAGCGGCTTCCGGATGACGTGCGGGAGGAATACGGCCGCCGCCACGGGCCACGCCTTGAGGCCAAGTTCTCTGCCCCTGCCAGCACCGGAATACAGGCCGCCAAGCAGTTGTTTCGAGAGTGGGACGCAGAGATAGCGGGGCGCATTGCCGCCATTCGCGCAGAGCGTAATGGTGAAGGCATCGCGCTCACGCCTCAACAAGCCCGCGCGCTAGCGGGCGAGTGGTACGAATGGTTTATCGCGCGTCATCCCATCAGCGACCAACAGAAATGGGAAGACGTGCGCGACCAAATCCATCAAGCGCTTCGGGAAGCTATTGGGGATGACAGATGGGAGCGGAACAATCCTGATGACCTCTGGCACGAAGACGAAGAACTTAGAGAAGCCGTGCGGCCTGTTTTGGCGGACGTAGGGGAGACGGCGCAATTCCTGGCGATGAAGGGGCAAGCGCTCAACAGCGAAGCGCGCAACCGTTTTCTCGATTGGCTGTACGACGACCTCTCAGCCGCATTGCGTAGACTGATGCGCGTCGCTCAAGGTGACTACGGGGACGACAAGTATGCTGAGCGGTTTCCAAAGTTTGAAGGGGCAGACAGCGGTGAGACGCCGCAGCAGCTATTTGACAAATGGGTCTCTGAGAAAAAGCCGGCGCGGAGTACGGTAGAAAGCTGGAGTTATGTGTTTAAGGCTATGGCTACGCATTTTCAGCAGCGCAGCGCCGCTTCAATCGTGCCCGAGGAGGCGCAAGAGTGGATAACAAGCCTTGTTGGTCCGAAGCGTTCGGCGCGCACGGTTGACAACAACTACATTGCCGCCAGCAAGACAGTCTTTGGGTGGGCTGCTGAACACAGGCGCATACCGCGCAATCCGTTCGGCAATGTGAAAGTCACCATTCCCAAAGCGGTCAAGCTCCGGGAGAAAGCATTCCGACCTGATGAGCGCCGCACGATTTTGAGGGCAGCGCTCGAAATTGCGGACACGGACACACCTGAGAACGCGGCGAGGCGCTGGGTTCCATGGCTATGTGCGTACACGGGCGCCCGACCCGGTGAAATCACCCAGCTACGTGGTAGCGATGTTGTCCGAGAGGACAGCATCCCAGCGTTACGGATTACGCCAGAAGCGGGTTCGGTCATCCGCGCGATACGGCGCGCTGGCGCACGTGGCCGCACCAAATCCGCCAGGCATCGGCCGCGATTGGCTGGTGACAACTGGACTTGAAGGAGCGGTCGCTCCTTGCGTCGCGTACACAACACGCGTACACAAGTCCAGCAGGCGATTTGAATTTCACTAACAAAACCAATGGCCCGAGCGCGGCAACGCAAATCCTGCCACTCCGACCACCACTTAGCTGAATCTCACAGACCATCCGGCACCGATTGCGGCACCGATTTCAAGTCGGCGGCGGTGATGCGGCCATGGTTGGCCTTGCACAGCGTTCGCTTCACAGGGGAGAGGTCGTAAGTTCAATCCCTACAGCGCCCACCAACCAATCCTTTGTTTGCAGTCATTTTTTGCACCGTTTACTCCCCCCGTCCGGCAACTCGAAACAGAACACAACGCGAAAACGACGCTTCGACCGGTGGAAATTCCGTGGACTTTGTTTCCGGATTGTTCGCAGAGCTGCATATCGCCGGATTGATATGGACGATGCGACGCCCCTACAAACAGTGACGAACAATGAAAGTGGTTTTACAACTTCACTGATCGCAATTGATCCTGACATACTCCTTCGCCCAACGAGGCGTCATCGAGGAAACGCGGATACACTCGCTTCAACAGGGCGCCGAGCAATCAGACTTGGGAAAAAACAATGAGCCGGCGACGAGTACAGCTCAGATCAACTAGCCCAGGGCATCGAGATGGCGCCACTTGCGACTGTCACTCCGAGAGCGATGAACGCCACGCCCACGACGGCTGAAGTACGCGGACCGTGCGGGAGCACCTTTTCGACGAATACAACCAGCGTGAGCAGGAGCATCCAGGCGAGACTCATGACCCCGGCGGCAACCAGCACAGCGAAAAGAGCCCAGCAGCAGCCGAGGCAGTAGAGTCCGTGCCGAAGCCCCATGCCAAGCGCGCCAACCCATCCCTCCCGCCAGTACTGCGCCATAAAGCCAAGGGGCGAGCGGCAATAGTGGAGACAGACTCGCTTGAGCGGCGTGAACTGATACAGCCCCGCAATTGTCAGTACGGCGCCAAGCGCGAGCGGCGCCCAAATGACGCGGTCCAACGAGGCAAGATGGCTCACCAATTCGGTGGCGATCTGCACAAGTACATAGACGAGGAGACCTGCCGCTCCCCAAACGAGAATGTAACCGGCGACAAAGATCCAGGTGGGAACGGCCACCTGTCGATCGCGCCGAGCCTGAGCCGAAGCGAAGATCAGGATCATCGGCACCGCGGCCGGCAACATCATCGCGATCATCATCACGGTCCAGAGCGTTACGAAGACGGCGAGGCCCGCAAAGGACCAACTGGCGGCCGACATGCCGCTCATGGCCATACCACCCATGCCCTCGGCGGCCATCCCGCCGCTTACAACAACGCCCATTGGCGCGCTCATGCTGAGAGCTTGGTAAAGGGTCACCCCCCAGGCGGCGCCGGTCAACACCATCAGAGACACAAATACGCCGAGTGGCGCAGGGCCCAATGCGGAGGTGAGGCGCAAGTAAGTCGCGCGGACCCTGTCCGAAACCGATCCGGGCATGGGCGCGGTTCTTGCGTTAGGCTGAACCAGGTCCGGTCCAATCGAATGGAATGTGTTTGCTGGACCAGTCCTTGGCTGTCCACTTGAAGCCGAAACCTTCTCCGCGAGCGTTGTCCGATCGGCCCCAGGTCGCGACCTGGCCGGGGCCGACCTCCGAGCCGGGCGGATTTATTGTCTGCACCCGTTTGCCGGGCGGCGTCGTCGGTCCGGTCAGCGCCTCGGCCCGCCCGCGGACGCGGTCTGGAATTTCGGCCTGCCAGTAAGCCAGATCGTCGGCGAGTTCAAATGAGATCGGAACGAATTCCACGCCGCGGAAGTCGCCAATCGAGGCAGCAAATCCCGCCGGCCAGCCCCCGGCTTGGCCTGCAAAGATTGCCTGCAGCGCTTGCCGTTGCCGTTCATCAGCTCTTTCGTCGATGAAGAGACCTAGCCTAGCCTTGGCACCCGCCCAAAGGTTGCCTTCGAAGGCGGCGAGCGCCAGCAGGTTGAAGCCATCAAGCCGAACGTCGCCGAATTGACCTTCTCGGATATGCCAGACAAGCATGCCTTGGCACGCATTGTTGGTCGGCGCCTGAGCGAATTCGCAGGGACATGGAATGTTGCAGCTGCAGATGTCGAACCAATCACCCGAGAGTCGCCACTCTGGAACGTTGTTCATGGCCCTGCCTCCTCAAGCCGATAACCGCACGCGACATTTAAGACTACTACGGTCGAGCGGGGTGCCACAATCCAGATAAGGCTAGCTTGATCGGATGCCGAAGAGGTCGCCCTGTCTAACTCGAACCTCGCCCTCAGTTTCGTCGTGGTGCCCCTTCTCGGATGTTGCCTAGTCTCGCTTTGTCTCATCGGTGTCGATCGTGTACGATTGCAGCGGTTGGTAGTTTGCGCGGAGGCGCGCCATGCCGACATACAAATTTAAGGTCGGCGAGACCGTTTTTGTCCAACCCTCCCGCGACCTAAATCTCCCGGGAGGCGCGTACATCGTCATCCAAAAAATGCCGGAGCATGATGGCGAGTTTGAATACCGGGTGAGAAGCAGCCACGACCCGCACGAAGGCGTTGTGCGCGAAAGTCAATTAACAGCTTCGCCATAGCATCCATTCTTGACTTCCAGGCTTGCGGGATCAACGCCGTTCCGAGAGCATTATGAGCAAGCGCGAGCGTGCAGTTGAATTACGCGACCTGGCGCTGACCGTCGTGAGGGCGCACGGTTCATGGCAGACCGTAGGGAACAAGCTGCGGCTTCTGACGTGCGACAACGATGACTTGCGCATCGCGCTGCAAACGCCCTTTCAGCAACGGCCGTCGCAGGTCCCGCCACCGGCAAAATATCTTGCCGCGCAACGCGGGAAGTCAACGCCGGTGAACTTGCCCTATGTGATCGACGTGTGGGACGGTGGCAAAGTGCTGAGCGTGCAATGGGCGGATGACGGAACTGTGCTTGTCGTGTCCTACAAGCCCGGCGTGTGGGAGCGGGACTTGGAACGCCACGCCAACGAGGCTGCAACTACTTCCTCTTGAAGGGAGTCCAGCCTACTCTGATCGATGAGACAAGAAATGCGCGGTCCATCTACACAACTCCATTGGTCACCTTACTACGCTCGCGGATCATGAGCACCTCCGGTGCTGGTGGTTTATACCCGAGCGAGGCATGAGGCCGGACGACGTTCTGGGCGTCAATGCACACGCGAGCCTAGGTCGATCTCCAGCTCAACGTCGTCCGCGAAAGCCCACCAGTCATCCACGTGGCAGCGGCGCTCATACCGCCGTTTGGCGGCCTCTACAGCACGTTCGACGCTTCTCGCGCAGTTCATCACCCCTCTGAATATGGCTCCCGCAACTCAATAATTCCCGGCCCTTCATTAGCTTTGCCCATCATCCGCATCGCCCCGACCCCACGATTGTGGAAGTAACGTTATTGTTCGTCGTCGAGCTGGCGTAGCTCAGCGTGCCGCCTTGGCGATCGAATTCGTAAAAAATGCCGTCGCGATTTGCGCTGGACCAATTGCGGTCGAGGCGAGTAACTGCCAAGGATCGTCCATCCGCAAAGGCCACAGACTTTGCCGCATCATCGATTTCAAAACTTAAGTTCTCTTCGCTCCTAGACAACGTTTCCCCGGTCAACACACTAATGATGACGACCTGCGTCGTTGAACAATGCAAATAGGTGCCGCGCCAACACGGGCCGTGCCGCAACAACAATCACAATTGCAACCATAGCGCCGCTGGTCAGCAGCCAGTCCGCGACGAGGCGCGGCGCATGGCGGCGAACTTCGCCAAGCTGCCGGAGCTGCTGCGCCGAAAGGACAACCGCTTTTAGACCGCCAGGCGCTGCCTTAAGCCGTGGCCCGCTGGTGCATTCTGTCAGTGATCCGCCTATTTCGAGGACGAGCCTTGGGCGACGGTCAGCAGCGAATCTGCTAAGCTGCGACGAGGCACGGCGCATCGCTGCCAATATGGCCAAGGTAGCCTGACTTACCCACGAGCGGACCAAATGATCAACGCACCCCCCGGGCGGCCCGTCCAAAATAACCCGCCTCAGACGTTAGAGAGATTTCACATTTGCCTGCTGCTGGTACTCGGCATCGCCTTCGTCGGCGCTGGCCTAACGGTCTTAGGTTTTGCAGGCCATTCGCCCGCCGCCGTCGGCATCGGAGCCGGTGCTGTGGTCGCTGCAGGTTTAATCGCTGTTTTTTTTGCTCTCGCAGGATATCGCCTGACTATCGAGCAAAAGAGTGCTCGCACCGACGCCATGGCAGCACTCACCTCCAATCTCTATCCTGAGCACCCACGAACTGCGCACACGATGACAACGTAATACCTCACGTAGTGAGTGCCTTCAGCGCACAGTGCCGGGCCCGGCGCATGGCGGCGAACTTCGCCAAGCTGCCAGATTTCCTGCGCAGGGTTTAAGCCCGCTAATGCGTTTTGTGCCCTGCCCAGCCCCGGAAACGCATGGGCGAGGCCCGCTGGCGTGGCCCCCCAGGCGCTCTGCATGACTCGACACCACCGCTCAACGGATTATCTTGCGAGCTATGCCTTTGTTTCGGTCGCGTTTGCCCATCATTTCCATCGAACCTTGCCTGCCCAGTTTCGCCAAAACACCGCCGACGGGGCCAGACTGGATTCACGAGATCAAGCACGACGGCTTTCGGGTCATGGCCCGGCGCGACGGCAAAAAAGTGCGACTGATCAGTCGGAAGGGCAAAGACCTCACCTACCGCTTTCCCCTCGCCGTGCAAGCGGTCGCAGCATTGCCGGTGTATTCGTGTCTCATCGACGGCGAAGCCATCATCAGCGATGCCACCGGTTTGGCCGTCTTCAATTTGGTCCGCAGCTATCGTAACGGGCCGCGCGCGACGCTCTGTGCGTTCGACCTTATCGAGATCGATGGTGAAGACTTGCGCTGGCGACCGATCGAGGATCGCAAGGGTATGCTCAAGAAGCTAATTGGCAACAAGCATCCCGGCATCGCGTTCAACAAGCATTTCAACGTCGAAGGCTCGGTCGTATTCCATCATGCCTGCAAGCTCGGCTGCGAGGGCATCGTGTCGAAACGCCTCGGCTCGCCATATCGTTTCGGCCGATCGAACGATTGGCTCAAGGTCAAAAACCCGGCCGCGCCTGCGGTTCGGCGAGAAGCCGAAGAGGATTGGGGCGGCCAGCGCAAACCGTCCCGATGACACCGCGCCGCTTCCCGCCGCCCTGGACGCTCGACGAGACAAACAACGCTTGCTACATCGTCCGCGACCGTCGCGCGTCTGCAGCAGGCGAAGTCATGGGAACTACGCGCCGCGATGAGCATGGCGCGGCTGTGGCGCGATCAGGGCAAGCGGCAGCAGGCCCGCGATCTTCTCGCTTGGCCCCCTGCCTCAAGGGGCTGACGGATGACCAGGTCGCGAAAGCTCGGTATCCTCTCGGTCCCGACCGAACGTCCGAGAGCCGGAGAGGCCACCATGAGCGATTTGAAGATATATGGGGTTCCTCTATCGCGCGCCTATCGCGCGCTCTGGATGGCCAACGAGCTCGGGCTTGATTACGAGAATGTCCCCATCCATTTCGCCGACGGCAGTGCCAAGACGCCGGAATATCTCGCGGTGAATCCGAACGGCCGGATCCCGGCCATCGATGATAACGGGTTCAAGCTGTGGGAATCCATGGCCATCAATCTCTATCTCGCCAAGAAGCACGCCAGCGGCTTGTTGCCGAAGACAATGGAGGACGAGGCGCAGGCGATCCAATGGAGCTTTTGGGCGATGACCGAGGTGGAGAAACCGGCGCTGGCGGTGCTGCTCCATCGATTTTTCCTGCCTGAGGACCAGCGCGATTCGAAGCTGGCGGATGAAGGCGAGCAGCAGCTACAGAAACCGCTGGCGGTGCTCGATCAACGGCTGGCGACAACCGGTTATTTAGTGGGCCCGACTTTCACGGTCGCGGACCTCAACGTTGCCTCGGTGCTGTCCTGGGCCCGGATGGGCAGGGTCAACTTGGCAGGTTTCCCGCACGTGGACCAATGGCTGGCCGGATGCCTGAAGCGGCCAGCCGCGGTGAAGGCGAGACCGAAGACGATGGGAAAGTGACCTGGGTTGTGGAACGCCCGCACATCTGCCCGCTCCGGAAGGAGCCAATTCACCTATAGAGCCAATTCTCTCCCGCCTTGACTTCCAACGATAATGTTCTCATTTTGTTCTCATGATCAAGCCCCCGAAGATGGTCAAATTCATACCCTCGGCCTCCTCGAACAGCTTCGCGAGGACTGTAAACAGCTTTGGGGCACTACATCCGAGTTCTATTTCCGAATTGACGAACTCATGCGGGAGTTGGCCAATCCGAACTTGCACGACATTCCTACACGGCTGCCCTTTCGCGTGGAGCTATGGGACCGCCACGACCAGCACATTCGGTGGGTCATTGCGGCATCGGCGAGCGTCGCTGTTGGACATGCCGCACTTGACGCCGCTATCGCCACTTATCCCGGTGAGCGGTTCACATTACGCAACGGGATTCTGGTCATCCGAGAACATGTTCCATCCTAGAGTGTCGTTGCGTAGGCGCGATGCCGAGCGAGTCAAATCAAGCAATAGTTCACCGCGAATCGGACGACATGGGCGAGGCCAAGAGAAAAAGTAGAAGTCGCGCCGAAATTCTGGCGCGTGAGGCACGTTGTATCTACTGCGCCAGCACTCCCACGTCTGTAGAGCACATGCCCCCGCGCAGTATGTTCTCCTCTAAAAGTCGGCCGAGCGGAATGGAGTTTGCGTGTTGCGACGAATGCAATCAGGGGACCGGAGTGGCTGACTTGGTGGCGGGCTTCTTTGCGCGACTAAGCTCTGACTACAAGGCCGATACCGCTCTCGTTAAGGAGGCCGTGCATCGCAAGGGAACGCTCGCACGGCTAGCGCCGGGATTTTTTGAGGAATTTTTTAGGCCCGAGAAACACGGGCCGGTTTTGAAGCGCGATGAACTCGGCATTATTAAGCCCTTCGTACAATTTCGCGTTAACGGGCCGCTAGCAAAGGCCTATCTGACCGTATTCGCCGCAAAGTTCGGGATGGCTTTGTACCGGGAGCATGTGGGTCAACCGCTTCCCCTAACTGGGGGCGTCTATACTGTTTGGTTTTTAAACGCGGGTCTCGCCCAAGAAACCGGCGACGCCATACTCGCGAAGCTTCCTGGCTTCCAGACCCTCCAACAAGGTCGCTTCGTCGTGCCAGCGCAGTTTGCTTACCGATACAATTGCGATGGCAGGAGCATCGTTGCCGCACTCGCAGGCTTTCATTCCAATCTTCATATCTTCACCGTAGCGGCATCGGACCCGGCCTTTTATAACCGCCTTATAAGAATTCCTCATTCTGATTTTGTTCGACCTGGTGAGCTAATAAGCCGGATCAGTTTTGCGAACGGCAGCACGCCGTCAGAGAGGACGCGCCGTGAAACGCCTTCCAAATTTTGCAGCGTGATGCGAGGCTGACGGACCCCCGGGTATGCTGGACAGGCCGGGAGTCTCGCGCGCGAAGAAAAGCGGGTCGCGCATACGTTTTGCACTCAGACCATCGTTAATCTTTTGTTAGGTGTTGACGGCGGCACCGTGCACATGCCCATGCGCTGTACCGTCATATCGCCAAGGACGCTTTGGGCAGCGCCCTCGTTGATAAGATCAATCATGCGCGCTCCAAGACGAGGCCCCTCACGTGGCGAGTGCTCTGACTGAACATCCCGTGGCTCAAAACATTCATCCGCTTTTTGGCCACTCCGGAAATCGTGCTGAGCTTGCGCGAAGCGATTTTCGTGGCCCGTTGCGCCGCTCGCTTTTGAATTACCTTGGCTGCGATATGCGCAGTTTAGTGGATTGTTAGGGTTAATGGATCACTATCGAGGCAGGTAAACGCGCTCGGGCGAGCAACATGCGTCGGTGGGTACTCGCGTTGGCGGCGATCGGATTTTCGCACACGGCCGTCGCGGACGAGCTTGAATATCTGCGTGGCTCCGCTGTCCCAGCTTACACCGTCATTCAAGTAGCACCGCTATCGCCGGACCATCCTGCATGGCGCCAAAACCTTGCGGCAGGTTACGCGCAGCCAGTCGCAGTTGTGCCGCCTCTAGCCTGGAACTGGACAGGGTTGTACGTCGGCGCGCACGCGGGCCTAGCAGTGAGCGCCACTAATTTTGTCGACCCATTCGGTGTCTCCGTATTCGGCGACACTGTGCGAAGCCCCGGGTTTCTTGGGGGAGGTCAGATTGGCTTCAACTGGCAGCCGGCCGGTTCAGAATTGGTTTTTGGAGTCGAAGCTGACGCTGGCGCGCTATCGTCTGATGGGACCAGCACCTGCTTCGCCGCCTCAGCGCAGGCCATTAACGCGACGTGTCGGGTTCGTCCGCAGGCAGCCGGCACCTTCGCGGGCCGTATCGGCTACGCAATGGGTCCGGCCGACGAGCTCCACAATATCGCACCGATCGGCATCCTCCCTTTCAGGTCGGCGACGTTAATCTACGGCAAGGCCGGGGTCGCTTTCGCCAATGATCGGATCGATATGGCGATCAACAACGCCGAGGCCGGTTTTGTTGGGCCCGACATCGCGTCGAACAGCACCAACGCTACGTTTTGGGGCTGGACAGTCGGCTTCGGCATTGAGCACGCACTGACTTCGGCTTGGTCGCTCAAGGTCGAATACGACTATCTCGGCTTCAGCAGCCGCAACGTTGCAAATCTTGGCACCTCGATCATCGACGCCTTTGGTATCCCCTTAAGCTCCGTTCCGCCGGGTACGTCCGGCGTTTCGCAAAACATCCAGCTGGTGAAAATGGGTGTGAACTATAAGTGGGGGGCGGACCCGCTGAAATGGGCCGGCGCGGCCCCTGCAGAGTATGCCGTCAACAATCCGCTCCCAGCGCCGAGTTGGCTTTCCGGTTGGGACGCGCAAGGCGGCTTCCGCTACTTCGGCAGCTGGGGCCGTTTCCAGAAAGATATCGGCAATTTCACCAATGCGGGTCTGCCCAGCATAACCAGCGTTTCGCGGCTCACCTATTCCGACATGCAAACCAATTCCGCCGAGTTCTTCGGCCGCATCGACAGCCCGTGGCGGCTTTTTGTTAAGGGTTATGTCGGCACCGGCGCGACCGGCAACGGTCAAATGAACGATGAAGACTTTGGCATACCTCTGCTGGGGACGTACGCCGCCTACTCAAACACGCTATCCAGCGTCACCGGTAGCATTTCTTACGCGGCGGTCGATGCCGGCGTAAATTTCTGGGATGGACCGGGCTACAAGGTCGGGGCCTTCGCCGGTTATTTCTACCTCAATCAGGCAATGAACGCGTTCGGTTGTGCGCCGATCGCCGACATCAACTGCATTCCCAACGTGCCGTCAACGGGTTCGGCGATCATCACCGAGACCGATAAGTGGCAGGCGCTGCGGGTCGGCGTCGGAGGCGAAACGATGTTGATCAATCGGCTGACGCTCAGCGCGGACGTTGCCTACTTGCCGTACGTAAACTTCAGCGGTGTCGACGATCATTTCTTTGGCAATACCGGGCAGATCGCCAGCGTCAATCCGGAGACTTCGAACAAAGGCGCCGGAGTGCAGCTTGAGGCGATGATTTCCTACTACATCACGTCCCAATTCAGCGTTGGCGTGGGTGGACGGTACTGGTCGTTGTGGACGACGGACGGGCAGGTTATTCGAACGGTCGGCAACGGCATGCCGATCACGCCTTTGCCGCCGCAAATCTTCAAGGGAGCGGTCGAGCAAGCCGGCGTGTTTTTGCAAGCGTCCTACCGGTTCCGGACCGATATGTTTCTGATGCCGCCATAGACGGCGAAGCACGGAATGGGCACATGATCCGCGATCATCTATCGCCGTCTTTGTGGAAGGTGGACATAAATGCTGCCAGACCTAATGCATGCATCAGAATGTTGCCACCGAGCGTAGCACCGAACGGCAGCGTTGTGGATGACAAACTAAGACGGCCGAACGCTACGCTCCCTGACACCGCAGCGGGCCGGCACGGGGCAATGCTCGACTGGTGCTGCGAGGCTCCGGCCTCCCTACGCGTTCCGCGAAAATCGGGGGACGGCTAATGCCTGTTAGCCAATTGGTTTTGCTCTTGTATTCGATTCCGAATCGGTGCTAGAACATACCAAGAACAAGGTCAACCGATGGCTTATGACGGACGCGCAATAGCAAATTTTGTTTTGGACTATTGCGATCAGAAGGGCAGGTCGGTGACGCACTTAGCTCTGCAAAAACTCGTCTATTTTTGTCACGTTTGGTCATTGGTTCACTTTAAGCAGCCGTTGGTGAAACACAAGTTTGAAGCGTGGGAAAGGTTGAAATGCTTTCAGTGTTTGCGGAGGGGTTTTTTCAGGCACAAGCGGAATTGAAGGTAGGGCCAGAGGCGGGCGCTACGGAACCAGACGAAAAGCGCGATCCCAATCAGCCACAACTCTTCGACGATCTGCCGTAAATCAAGCCTACTCGGCGATAGCTTGCTCGTCGATGCTATGGCTGAAAGAGAGTGAAATGCGCTCTCAATGAGGCCGTACTTGGTCGGGCATTGGCTGTTTTCGGCTCTGCGATCTTCTTGCCATCTAACTTAGCATACACGGAGCCGGCGAGCACCTCGGACACTTTGATTTTCCGCTGTTCGGGTTCAATCGAGATGAGGCCGAGATCGAAGAGTGTATGTATGTCCGCGCGAAGCAGCAGGCCATTCGCTAAGGCGTGGTCTTCGTACCTTTGTACGGCGTTATGTGTGCCGCTTCCAAGACCCACAGTGTGCGGGAGTTCGTCATCGCGCATTTGGAGCCGTAGGCTCTTAAAAGGTCGCGCCTAAATGCCGGTTGACCCTGTCGGCGTAGCACGGCGGAAAGGACCCGCCGCCGACCATCTTCCACATTCTTTGGATTGAAGGTTTCCTCAGGGCTCTTATCGGCCTGCTCTTCGAGGGCATCAAGGAGGGTGTTTCTGGCTATATGAAATTTTCGGAGTAGCGCGGGTGTAACTGGTGCAATTCCCTTCGCCATCGTGAGCATCAGCTTTGGCAGGTCACCGCCAGATGCTGCAATCTGCTTTGCAGTTGCGAACCGAGTGTAAAAAGCATTGCCAATGCGGAAGACCAGAATGTGCGGCGGGTTGGCGTTATTGTATTTCGTCGGAAAACCTGCGCGTGGTGACCACGCGGGATGGCGGTGGCTGAACTGGTCCCGAATCAGCCATTCTCCTCGCCGCCGGTCGGGATTGGTTGCGAACGTCAGGCTGCCGCGTCCGTACGCGCCACGCTGGGGTGGTGTCTCAACACGAACGGTCGTTCTCCCACGGGAACGTAAGAAGCGATCAATGGGAAATGCATCAGTCTGGACTCCAAGTGATATATGCATGGCTCCGCCGCCCCTTCCCCGGGGCGATGCCAATCCATTCATCGCATTGAAGTCCGTTTCGGTCAGTCGCCGCCATAGGATGTAGTCGGCCAAAGATACCCCCGTGCCCCGGTACAACTACCGAATGTGACGGGAAAGATTTAGTTTTCGGTAACGACGCCGGTTCAGAGGGCGAGCGCATATACTACGCGGCGGCATAAAGGGAGAGAGTTCGCAGATGCCGACACTCGATTGGATCGGGAAGAAAGCCGTGGTGAACCATCACCGCGACGTACCCTATCGGCTGCTCCATTGCGACAAATCAAAGTCGGTAGGTGACCCCGACGCCGGAAATTTGCTTGTTCAGGGCGATAATCTAGAAGCGTTGAAAGCCCTACTGCCTTACTACGCGGGCACGGTGAAGTGCATCTACATCGATCCGCCCTATAACACCGGCAACGAAGGATGGGTCTACAACGATAACGTCAACTCGCCAGAAATACGCTCTTGGCTCGGAAGAGTGACGGGAAAGGAGGCGGAAGACCTTTCACGCCACGACAAATGGCTGTGCATGATGTATCCCCGTCTGCGACTACTCCGCGAATTTCTTTCCTCTGATGGGTTCATTCTAATCAGCGTTGATGATATTGAGCTAGCTCGGCTCAAAATGATGATGGATGAAATATTTCATCCGACAGGATTCATTTCGTGCTTCGTTTGGAAAAGCCGCAAATTCTTAGACTCTCGCAGCACGACCAACGTTTCGAATGATCACGAGTACATTCTTGCGTATCGGGTTAGCGAGGATGCGCGATTCCGAGGAACCGAACGAGACGAAGACAAATTCAACAATCCTGATTCCGATCCGCGTGGATTGTGGATGAGTCGGAGCATTCTCGGCCTCGCTAACGCGAAGCAGCGCCCAAATCTGCACTATCCGATCACTGATCCAGCAACGGGATTTGAATTTCGCCCGCCAGCGGACAAGGGGTGGCGCTACGGGCGTGAGCGCATGGAACAAATGATCGTCGAACATCGCATACTTTTCCCGACAAAGAAGGACGGAAGACCGCGCGAGAAGAAATTCAAGGATGATCTTCTAAGTGTCCGTCCGAGAACATCTTGAATCCTGTGAATTGTTTGTGATTCAAGAGTGGTGGCCTGATTCGAGGAGGGTCACCGATGTGGACGACGAAGAACCGCGGACGTTACGACCGTAGCGCATTGCGATATCCGAGCGATCTAACCGACGATGAATGGGCGCTTGTTGAACCGTTGATCCCGCCAGCCAAGCGCGGTGGCAACAAGCGCCACGTCAACGTGCGCGAAGTGATGAATGGGATGATGTATATTTTGAGCACGGGATGCCAGTGGCGGGCGATTCCGAAAGACCTGCCGCCGCGTAGCACGGTGCATGATTATCTCGACTTGTGGAGCTACGACGGCACGCTCTATCGCATCCATCACATGCTTTATGTGGAGTGCCGCGAGCAAGGCGGACGCGAAGCCAGCCCCACCGCCGCCATCATCGATAGCCAAAGCGTCAAGAGTGCTGAAAAAGGGGGGCTTGTATCGATCCGCATGGCTATGATGCAGGCAAGAAGATCAAAGGCAAGAAGCGCCACCTTCTCGTAGATACGCTGGGTTTGTTGCTCCACGCCATCGTTCACCCCGCTGATATCCAGGACCGCGACGGCGGCATCCTGCTTCTTGCCACTCTGTTCGGGATGTATCCGTTCTTAAGAAAGTTGTTTGCCGACGGCGGCTATCAAGGACCGGAATTCCAGAAGGCGCTCACGAAAATCCTGCCCCATCTTGAAACTGAAATCGTCAAGCGCTCCGATCACGCCAAAGGATTTGTGGTGCTCCCACGCCGTTGGCTCGTCGAGCGCACCATTGCTTGGCTCAACCGCTGCCGAAGGCTTGCCAAGGATTGGGAAAACCTCAATCGCAAGGCGCTGGCATTCTTGCGCCTCGCCTCAATCCGCCTCATGCTCCGAAAACTTTGTAATCCCGTTTGATGTTCCCGGACAAACTCTAAACCAATTCATGGCGATGCCGTCCGTAATCGATGACGTGCATACAGCAGATGGAAGCGACGAAATCAGAGAGATTTTTGGGCGACAGGCGTTCGACTTCCCAAAGCCCACAGCGCTGATTGAGCGCTTTTTCGAACAGATCGCTGATGGGCACTGCCTGATCCTAGATTCCTTTGCTGGCAGCGGTACGTCGGGACATGCAGCACTCAAGTTGCGAGCTAGGGGGGTCGAATGCCGCTTCATACTTATCGAAATGGACGCTGCGATTGCTCGTGACATTACGACCGAGCGTCTTCGGCGTGTCATTGACGGATATGATCGTGAGAAACGAGATGGTTCGTTTGAACACGTCTTTGGACTTGGTGGCGGCTTTCGTTTTTGTACGCTCGGCGAGTCATTGTTCGACGCAGACGGAAACGTCAATCTTTCCGTGACATATCCAGACTTGGCTGCCCACGTTTTCTTCTGTGAAACAGGCTCTCCACTTCCTAGCCGCGTGAATGGTGGAAGCCCACTGATCGGCACATTCCAAGGCCGCGCAATCTATCTTCTGCACGCTTCCAACTCAATCGGAGTAGCAAACACCAAGGCGGGCAACGTCTTGACCGCCGGTGTTCTCGATAGGCTGCCATCGCCCAAATCGAATTTTAGTGGACAGCGCGTCGTATATGCCGAAGGCTGCACGGTACCAGAAGAGCGGCTTAATACTCACGGCGTGACGTTCAAACAAGTTCCGTATCAAATTGAGGGGCTTTAATCCGTGGCCCCTGCGCCTTTTGCACTCAAAGAGTACCAGCGGCAGTCGCTTCGAGCGCTTCGTCTCTTTCTCGAAAAGACGGTGGAGCTAAATGACGCCGATACCGCTTTTTACAGCATCGCTAAGCGGCCGTTCGTGCCTGCACCCGGACTGCCCGGGTTGCCATACATATGCCTACGGATTCCAACGGGCGGCGGGAAGACGATATTGGCGGCGCATTCGGTCGCAGTAGCGGCGGACTCATATCTTCGCACGGATAATCCAACGGTTCTTTGGTTGGTCCCATCACAGACAATTAGGGAACAGACCTTATACCGCTTCCATAGCTGATTGAATCGACCTTTTTGCAGGGCTGGGTGCCGGGCATGGGCCGGGGTTTTTCCTTCAACGCGAGGTGTGATTCGCTGGGACCATCTGATTCGGAGGGAACAGATGGTCAAATGCAGCAAAGGCCAAGTCCGTCGGTTGAAGACAGCGCTTCGCTGGAAAGGAGATCCCCAGCAGCGCCAGCGCATTCAGATGGTGCTGCTGCGCGAAAGCGGAATGACGCAGCCTGCGATTGCCGAAGCGATGGGCGTGTCACTGAGCACGGTGAACCGGGCGCATATGGCCCATGACGGTGGCGGGCTCAAGGCGCTCAAATCCAAGCCGAGCGGTGGGCGCAAGCGCGAGAACATGACCCTGGCTGAGGAAAAGGGCTTGTTGGCGCGTTTTGTCAAAGCCGCCGGGGCCGGCGAGATGTTGAATATCCACGATCTCAAAGCGGCCTACGAAAAGGCCATCGGGCACGAAACCAGTAATAGCACGGTCTATAATCTTCTGGCTCGGCATGGCTGGCGCAAGCTGATGCCGCGTCCGTTTCATCCCAAACGCGACCTCGCGGCTCAGGATGCTTTTAAAAAAGCGGCTTTCCAAATGCTGTGAGGAAAGCCAAGCGAGCGGCCGCCAGGCGCGGTCGTGGCTTGCGGATCATGTTCGCCGATGAAGCGCGGTTCGGCCGGATCAATCGGCCACGGCCGTGCTGGGCTCCGATCGGCACCAGGCCCGAGGTCGCCTCCCAGCTCATCCGCGAATACATCTATTTGTATGGGGCGGTCTCTCCGAAGGACGGAACTTGCGTCTATCTGATCATGCCGACATCGAATACGGCATGCTTCCAGGCCTTCCTTGACGTCCTCTCGCGAAAGTTTGCCAGGCAGGACATCCTGTTGGTTCTCGATGGCGCCCCCAACCACCGCTGTGGCGACCTCGCGCTTCCCGACAATGTCTCGCTGCTGTTTCTGCCGCCCTATTCGCCAGAACTCAACCCGAAGGAGAATCTCTGGGATGAAATCCGCGAGAAAATCTTCAAGAACTACGCCCTCAAATCCATCGACGCCGTACGTACCAAGCTCAAGCAGGCGATCCTCTATATCGAACGCAATCCAAAACTCGTCCAATCAATCACCTCGTTTCCCTATATCGTCAGCTCACCCTGATGTGGAATTGGTATTAGATACGCTGAAGGACAGGGCGCACCCGAACCGGCGAGCGCTCGCTGATAGGTTCGGGGAAAATGTCCGCGTTATGAGCGTGACGGATGCGCTCTATGCGCGTCGAGCGGACTACGATGGTGGAGCCACGATAGTCGTTGCGACCCTCCAAGCTTTCCGTGTCGAGGAAACCGAAGGTCGCAAGGTCTATGAGGCCAACGGCGAACTCATGGACCATTTCACCGGGCTGGCGGATGGGCTGCGGGCTGCATTGGAAGCGGGGTCGGGCGGCGACCCAATTCCATCCTTTGCGAATGTATTGCGCGCTCGTCGGCCCACCGTGATCGTGGACGAAGCCCATAATGCTCGCACCGATCTTTCGTTTGAGACGCTTGCGCGGTTGAAGCCCGCGCTGATCATCGAATTCACGGCAACCCCCGTGACGCCCGAAGAGCACAATCCGGCGAAGGGCGTCTATGCGTCCAACGTTCTGTATCATGTCTCCGCAGCCGAACTAAAGGCAGCTGAGATGATAAAGCTTCCCGTAGTATTGCGCGGACGGCCGGACCCGAAAGAAACGATAGGCGACGCTTTGGCGTGGCTTGATGAACTCGCATTGAAGGCCGAGGAGGAGGAGCGCGAGACAGGTGAGTTTGTGCGACCGGTGATGCTCATTCAAGCCGCGCCTCGGTCGAAAGACCGTCCAACACTTCATGCCGAAGAGGTGAAGAAGCTTCTGATGGAAGACTTTCGCGTGCCAGACAAGCATATCGCGATTGCGACCGGCGATACTCGCGAGTTGGATAAGGTGGACCTGTTCGACCGTGAATGCCGTATCCGCTTCGTCATCACGCAAGCGGCGCTTCGCGAAGGATGGGACTGTTCTTTCGCCTATGTGTTGTGCTCTGTGGCTGAACAAAAATCGTCGCGTGCCGTGGAACAAATCTTGGGCCGCGTTCTCCGCCTGCCCCACGCTAAGCGCAAGTTAAGGGATGAGCTAAACCGCGCCTATGCCTTCGCCACCACGACAAGCTTCCAACGGGCAGCCGAGACGTTGCGCGACGAACTCATCAATAATGGCTTTGAGCGGGTTGAAGCAACCGCGCTCGTGAAGCTCGCACCGGAGCCTATTCACGGGCTGGAAGCAGGCGGGTCTGCCTTCATTTACGAAGAGGAATTGCCCAAGGGGGTGGACGCCGCCGTATTTAAGGAAGCTATCGAAAACGCGACGGGGGGGCGCGTACAAGTCGATGTGGCTGCCGGTCGCATCAGGGCGCGTGGCGCTCTCACAGACTACGATAAGACCACGATGTTGCTCACTGTCCCTGAAACGGTAGCGAAGGCAGTGGAAGCGCTTGTGCACAAGTCGCGTGGCGCACGGCTAAAGGGATTGGAACCGGAGCCCGAACCAATCCGTTTCGCTGTGCCACGCCTTGCGGTACGCCGGACGGGGGCACTCGAATTGTTTGATCGCACTCACTTCCTCGATATTCCTTGGAAGCTTGAAGAGTGTGACCCGACGCCGTTACTTGAGGCGTTCGTCCCACCAAGACCAAACGCGGATGAAGCGCACGTTGACGTGAGCGCAGCAGGGCAAATCACCGTCAATTTCATCAATGATCTTCATCAACAGCTTTCGCTCGCACTCCAAGAGCGTGGTTGGACGAAGTCGGCGCTGATCAATTGGTTGGATCGCCGTCTGCCCTATTCAAGTCGCCGTGACATTACGCGCACTTCGTCCACGCTATTTATTTCCAAGGCGCTGGACCTGATTGGATTACGCCAGTCTATGAGTATCGATGCGCTAGCACGGGCAAAATTTAGGCTCGTCGAAGCGCTCGTCTCCGTAATTGGCAAGCACCGCCGTGCCCGCGAAGCAACCGCATTCGAGCGTGCACTCTTTCCGCAGAGTGGCCTTGAATTCGAGACGAGCGCAGACCTTGCACTAGTCTTCGATGAAACACGTTATGCCTACAACGCACCGTACAGGGGCGGTACAGAATTTAAAAAGCACCTATTTCGGCTCGTCGGCGATCTTGAAATAAGTGGCGAGGAATACGATTGCGCGGTCTACATCGAACGTTTGCCAGAAGTGAAGGCGTGGGTGCGCAACACATCGCGGCAACCTCATTCCTTTTGGCTGCAAACGTCGTCTGACAAGTTTTACCCGGACTTCGTTGCGCTGTTGAAGGACGGCAGAGTGTTGGTGGTCGAATATAAGGGCGCGCATCTAGCTACCACCGAAGACACGAAGGAAAAACGGCTTATCGGCGATCTATGGGCCGATCAGTCCAAGGAAACCTGTGTGTTTGTCATGGTCGAAAATCGTGAGTTTCAGCGAATCGATACCGCGATACGTAGCGTCCATACGCTGAGGGTAGATACCGTTGAGTGAAGGACCGTAAATAGGCGGTCCTCCGTCCATCTTGCAATTGGATCAGTTATCGTTCTTCTGTCCCGGAGTTGGCGCCGCGCCCGGGGAGGTCGTCCGAATGGATTCGTACTCCGTGACACGAATCACGCCGGGCACTGGCTCATCGATCACGTCGATGATCGTGTCTTCGACGGCTGGTATCTCAACCACTTCTCTTGGCGCTTTCCTTGGTGCCTTTTTTGCCGCGGTTTTCAATGGCCGCTTTTTCTCAGCCGCAGATTTCAGAGCACCCCTGCCTGCTTGCAGGACCTTGGACTTCGCCTTTTTCGTCGTCGCGCGCTTTGCCACCTTCTTGCGTGCAGGCTTGGCACTTGCCTTGCCGCGTTTCGAGCCTTTCTTGCGCGTCGCAACACGCTTCTTTGCTTTGGCCATGGCTGTCTCCTTTGAAATATGCCGCCGGCACGCCTAGCGAAGTACGCCAATACGCTAACATTATTTCTCGGCGATTTGCTATGCTACTTTTATCACGCGTCTCGCAGATGATGCCCTACTCACGCTGAGATTGGCCCATTACGACAGATATACTGCGCTGGAACCTAATGTCGGCTTTCGGGGTACCGCGGAAGCGGCTGGAGCATTCCGGGACTGTCGCACGAGCCGAGCGGACCAAATTGCTCAGGAGTTCACCGTTTTATATTTGCGCCTTCGCTAAACCCGTTCGACAATTGGTTGTTGGCCATATCCGGGCACGCCGCTGACGAGCGGCGAAATCCCAAAGCTAGAATATGCGTGCGACTTTGTTCGGTTCGGTGGTCGCGGATCAACCCTGCCCCACCCGGCGCGTCTGGCTATGCGCGTGTGAAGTAGTAGGGCTGCTTGCCGCCGGGCGTGTCCTGCCACTCGTAGTAGCCGGACGCTGGGATCAGGCAGCGAGTGCGCTTGAAGGCGTCGCGGAAGAATGGCTTGTCGGCGATCGTTTCTGCGCGCGCGTTGAACGTCGCCGCCCTCAGCTCCTTGAGCGGCTTCGGCCACCACCGGGGCACCATGCCCCAGCGCATGCGGACGTAATCGCGCTTGCCGTCGTGCTCGGTCACAACGTCGATCGGATCCGTTGGGCAGATGTTGAAATGCGGCTGTAGATTATGCGGAGGCGCGTCGAGGGTGAGCCGGTACAGCGCCACAATCAGTTACCTTGTTTGTGAAGCGGCCGCACATCGGCTCACTAACTCCTAGTCGTCACAGAAAGCGGGCGTGTGCCTTTGCCTCTCGCCGGCTGGCGCGGGCGTTCGCAGGGCCTTGGAATAGGATTATTTCCCTTCAAGACTCCGTTAACCACCGCCTATATACTTTGACTTGGCATCAGATCGCGCTTCGGTAAGGTATCTTCCAATGAACACAAGCGAGACGAATGCGCTTTCACTGACCCCGATCTCAACGATCGTGCGTCCGCGCTTTTACGCTGCCGTCCTGAGGTATGGGTCGGAAGTCGGTCATTCACGCTCGCAGCCCGCTGGCTTCGATAGCACCTTCAATCCAGGATTTGCCAAGCCAGTCGCGCCGACAGAGAAACCTCGCGAACTAACCGGGACTACACCGGCGCTGGAGCCGGCTCGGGAGCCCGCACCTGGCGCCATCCTTGGCTGAGGACTTCGGCCCGGACCAGGGGTTCGCCCTGTTGCCCGAAAGCAGCGACGACAAATCTTCGATCTATGTCGAACACGCTTGAGAGGCGCGCGCTTTCTACGATCGCGAGCTTAGAAGAGACTGTGGAAGAGGTTCCCGGGGGAATCACCGCCATTTGGTTGGGAACTACCGTAGGCGCAAGCGCAGCCTGGAGAATGCCGGCCATCGGATCGAAGGGAGTTTTATTTTCAAGTTCTGCCTCGTAGTCCAGATAGAGTTTCCATATCAACGATTCTAGTTCGGGAGGCACGTTTTCTGCCACCTTCAGTTTTAGTTCTACGCGCGCCTCTTTTCTGTTTATCGGGTGGCCGTGAAAGTAAAGCTTGGATGCGAGCGTTTCGATTATTTCATCCATTTGATGTTTGAGCGCTTCTTCGGTCATGTGAGTTTTGAGAATTTTTTCCGCGATCATTCGACTTTGTGCAATGAACCGCTCAACATTGCCCAGCGCGAGCGGATGTACGTTCGCGGCGAGAATTTCAATCGCCTTGACGAGTTCATCTTCGTGTCGGATGCCTACGGTCTCTTTAATAAAACCAACGTACGCTTTGACATCCTCCACGCTGATACCAATCTTTTGTTTGGTCGCGGGATCGATCGGGTTGTATTCGTTGGTCACTGTTGGGTCGATGGGTCCCATCTCCGCGAAGGGACCCATAATGATTTCGTCAGCACCCAGCGCTATCATCGTCGCGGCGCTGTATGCTCTGTAAGGAACGAGTACAGTTAGCCTCTCGGCAAATTCTCGAAGAAGGCTGACAACCCGCCACGGCACCGTCCCGCTTCCACCGTTGCTGCAAATAAAAATATCGAGTTGCTTCACAGGACGCGCGGGCAATAGCAGCAAGTGATCGAACATTTCCCGTACGGCGTCGTCGGACATCTGAGCCACGATGCCTTGTCGCACGCTCGTCAGATAGCAGAGGACTTTGGAACTTCGGAGCGTCTCCAGCTCCTGGATGAGCTTAATCCGCTCGGTGTATGACATGGCAAGACCTCACTAGCGCGCGCCGGGTGTCGCCGTAGCTTATTACAACCTGCGGACCTCGCCCATGCGTTTTCCGCGTCCGAACGCACCAGGGGTAGCCGCGGCACCGAAAACGCACCAGCGGCCTCGCCATTGACCAGCGGAGAGAATTGCGACACATTGCAACATACTACGAACGGCTACGGCAGGGGAGGTCGAGCATGTCTGTTCGCAAGCGAACGTGGACGACGCGGAAGGGCGAGACCAAAGAAGCGTGGGTCGTCGACTACAGCGTCAACGGCTCCCGCCATATCGAGACGTTCGACCGCAAGAAAGACGCCGACGCCCGCGCGGCGCAGGTGACGGTCAACGTCGGCAAGGGCATCCACATCGCGCCCAACAAGACGCCGACCGTGAAGGAAGCGGGCGATCTGTGGATCGAGGCTTGCAAGGCCGAACAGCTAGAGCCCGCCACCGTCGCGGCCTATGAGCAGCACCTGCGCCTTCACATTGTCCCCCACCTCGGCAGGTACAGGCTTGCGCAGCTCACCGTCCCGGTGATCCGCCAATTCAGGGACGACCTGCGCACCGGCAAACTCTCGCCGGAGCAGTCGGCGAAGGAGGGCAAAGGGGCGAAAGCACACGGTGACGACGCGAAGCGTTCGCCTGCAATGACCAAGCGAGTCCTCGTCAGCCTCGGCACGATGCTCGCCGACGCGCAGGAGCGCGGACTCGTGGCCACGAACGTCGTGCGCGGCATGAAGCGCGATCGCAAGCGCGGAAAGGACCGGCAAGCAGAACGGCGCAAGCGCGGCAAACTGAAGGTGGGAGTTGACGTCCCGGAGACGAAAGAGATCAACGCAATCATCGCGAAACTGTCGGATCGCTGGCGGCCAATCATCGTGACGGCGATGTTCACCGGGCTTCGCGCGTCAGAGTTGCGCGGATTGAAATGGAAGGACGTTGTCCTAAAACAGGGCAAACTGCACGTCAGGCAGCGCGCCGATCGGTACCAAAAGATTGGCGAGCCGAAGTCGGAGGCCGGGGAGCGCACGATACCCCTCCCCGCCCCGGTCGTGAACATGCTCCGCGAGTGGAAGCTTAAGTGCCCGAAGGGTGAGTTTGATCTCGTGTTTCCATCTGGCGCCGGCGAGATCGAGCATCACGCCAACATCCTGCATCGGGGCTTCGAACCGGCGCAGGTCGCGGCCGGTGTTGTAGATGAGGACGGCAAACCAAAATATGCTCTGCACGCACTCCGACATTACTACGCGAGCTGGTGCATCAATCGCGAGAAGGACGGCGGCCTCGGATTGCCGATGAAGATCGTGCAGGAACGGCTTGGTCACTCGACGATCAATCTGACCGCTGACGTTTACGGGCATTTATTTCCCAGCGACGATGATGGCACCGAGATGAACGAGGCCATGAAATTCTTCCCGGCGCTCGGCGCGACATAGACGCGACATGTAACGAAAAAACCTTTTAAAAACAAAGCATGACAGCGGTTTTGTAAACAGCTGCTCTGCCTACTTGTTTAGTCGTCTGTGAACTTTTCAATTTTCAGGTAGGTTGAAGTCTGATCGGCGGGGCGAGCGCGCTCAGGATTGTGAGCAACAAGAGCCTCAGCCACCTGATGAGAAGTCGGAAGTTGTAGCCGGCGGCGGCGAGCACGGCGTTGGTGGCATCGCCAGCCGAATGTGCGAGGTGGTTTCGGCCCATGCGGTGCTCGGCTTTGAGATGGCCGATGACCGGTTCGACGGCAGCACGTCGTCGCATTTGTCGTTTGATCTGCGGCGTAACGCGGCGCTTCTGACCGGCGGTGAAGACCTTGAACTTGTATTCGGGCGGCGCGTTGTGTCCGCGATATCCAGCATCGGCGAAGATTTGTTCGAGGACGTTGCCGACGAGCATTTCGATCGCCGGGATAACCTTGGCGAGCGTGTGGCCGTCGTAAGGGTTGCCGGGCAGCGCTGCGACATGGGTGACGAACTGGCCGCCGCGTGAGCGAAACAGCGTGGTCGCCACGCTTACCTTGACGCCGAACTCGCAGGGCCTGTGCGTCTTGCCCTTGCCGATGCATTCGACCTCGGGGGCATGCAAGGAATAGACCTTGCGGCCACGCTGGTGACGATTTTGTTCCAGCACGCGGCGGGCCAGGTACAGAGGCCGCACGAAGACCGCGCTGAGCGTGTCGTTGCCGGCGGTCTTGCGCCCAATGTCGCGGATGACGCGACCGGCATAGGTTTTGAGCTTGCGAAGCGCCTTGTTGGCGCGCTTGAACTGATGGGCATGGGCGTAGCGCTGGTGTGCGATCAGCGCCCGCTTTCCGATCCGGCGATAGGATTGGCGAAGCCTGCTGCCGCGCTGTTTGGCCAGCCGCACCAGCCGTTCGCGTGCCCGGTTGATCAGCTTGGCATCGGTCGGGAACATCACCGCCTTGGGCTGCACCGTGGTATCGACGATCACGCGCGCGAGGTCTTTCGGCGCCATGGCGTCGGTCTTGGTCGCCACCGCCAGGCTCTCCTGGATCAGCGCCGCAAGCTTCTCCTCGCCCATGCGTTGGCGCCAGCGCCTCAGCGACGAGCGGTCGAAGACGAGCTCATGCCGGAAGAATTCCTCGCCGCAGAAGAATTGATAATACGGGTTCTCGACCCAGCGCTCGCACAGCACTTCGTCGGACAGGTCGTAGGTGTGCTTGAGGATTGATAACCCCGCCATCAGCCGCGTCGGCAAAGGCGGGCTGCCGGGACCGTCCATGTAAACCGCCCCGAACTCGCCCTCCAGGAACCGCCAGTCGATCGCCCGCGCCAACTTCACCAGCGCGTGCCTCATGTCGCGGAAGAAGTCCCGTTCGCCCGTCTCGCATCGCTCCCGTGGCTTCATCGCTCATCCCTCCGCCCGACTTTTGTTCACGGGTGCACAGGAGCCTCAACATCGCTTCTCTCTGAGGCAGATCAAACATCGTCCGCACACACTGATAAGGAAATACCTCTTTCCTTATCAGTATTAAGGATTGAACTTGTTTGATTGCGGTCGTTGTTAGCTCGAAGCTATTTTGCTATACAAAAGCATGAGGACCAAATCTGCCGACGGCATCCTGGCATCAATCGAGCGTTTCTGCCGCCAAACAATCAGCGCTCACGAAACAGCTGCATAGAAACTTCAGAATCAGGACACTAGCGAAAAATGAGCAGATCAGCCCCTCGACCACCGTTCCGGTTGCTCGAGGTGTCGGTAGCCGTCCGCACCTTGCGTTTGTCTTGCAGAAGGCCGGAAAAACGACAATATTCACGCCGGTTCGGGAGTCATACGGGGAATCCCAACTTAAATCATGGAGATCAATTATGAGCCGCTTTGTTATAGCAGCCCTCGTTGGGTTGACGATCGCTGCAACCGTCTCGACATCAGCATCGGCATATCATTGCCTGGCCCGCAGTCCTAATGGCGCGTCCGGCGCAGCCTTTGGTGTATTACTGGTTAGGGCCGAGTTGATTGCGATGCGCAGGTGCATATTCGCTGGCGGAAATCTCCATGGGGCCTTTTGCCATATCGCCTACTGCCGTCCGTACTAATCACTCGAGCAAGTTTGTTCTCTAGCATCAAGCACCGGGCCAGCGCGACCGCCGGCCCGGCGCAGGATCGGCTACGGAGCCAAGACGACTTTCGGTCTCAGAGTACCCGGCACTTTAGAAATTACGCCGCTCACAAGCCGCGAGGCGGCCGCGCCGGGAACACGATCGAGCGCGATCTGTCGGCCAAAACCAAGCTCTGGGCTGACCGGCTGGACGAAGACGATCGGTTTTAAGGCAATGGCGCAGGAGGTGCATGTCAACGCCGGAGAGAACATGCATCGGCTCGCCGGAGCAAAAATCCGGGGCTGGTTCGTGAGCTTCTTCCGACCTATGCTTAAGAGCCTGCATGTTGTAGGCATAGGGAATTCACCGCTAGGCGCCGCTCGGCGGCCTGCTTCGCGCGGATGCGCCCAGTGATCAGGAGAAAGTGTTGCCAACGCGTGCCAAGATGAAACGCGTTTCGCGCGCTAGAAGCGTGGCGGCACCGAGTAACGCGTCTGGCGCATCACTCCAAGAACTCCTGGCGTTTGAACGTTTGCTTTCCGATCTTTCCGCCCGCTTTGCGAACGTCGCCGTTGACCAAGTCATCGCCGAAATCGAAAGTGCGCTAGAGCAGCTGCTAAGGTTTCTTGGCTTTGACCGCAGCGCCTTCTGGGAGTTCGTCGATGAGAAAAAGCAGTACTTTCTTTGTTCGGTAGCGGTAGAAGGCGTGGAGCCGCCTTTGCGTGGCCCAATACCAGCTGACTTGAGTTGGTTTGCCAGGGAGCTTCGTGCGGGACGTACCATCGTTATTCGATCAGACAAAGACATCCCACCGGAAGCAGCCGCCGCAGCGGAATACAATCGCCGCGCTGGTATTCGCTCCGTGCTTGTCATTCCGCTGCCCGTTGACGGGCGCGTTGTCGCGGCGATCGGCTTTGGCGCGTTCCGCTCCACGCGGGAATGGCCAGCCGAGTTCATCGCGCGGGTAACAGTCATTGGGGAGGTAATGGCCCAAGCACTCGTACGCAAGCGCTCTGAGGCAGCGCTTCGAGCGAGCGAGGCGCGTTGGCAGTCAATATTTGAGACATCAAGCATTGGTATTTCGACGTTTGATCAAGACCTGCATTACTTAGCAACAAATCCAGCGTTTCAGGCCATCCTTGGCTACACGGACGAGGAACTGCGGCAACTCACACCCCTGGACATCACCCTTGAGGAAGAGCGTGAAGTGGCTCAGGTCCGAACTCGCTGAGCTCCAGCAGGGAAAGATCGATCATTACGTGGTTGTGAAAGGATACCGTCGTAAGGACGGCACGGTGATATGGGGCCATAGTTCCGTAGCGCGAGCGCCGGAGTCCAGACCGGAAATGTTTATCGGATCGATCATCGATGTTACCGAGAGCAAACGCGCGCAGGATAAATTGCGAGCGACGCAAACCGAGCTTGCGAGGGTTACCGGTTTGACAACGGCGGGGCAGTTGGCCGCCTCGATGGCCCATGAAATCAACCAACCATTGGCATCGATTGCCTTAGAGTTTGTCCGGGAACATCAAACGGGATTACAAAGTTTTC
The DNA here is from genome assembly GCA_963733575.1 of uncultured Alphaproteobacteria bacterium. Classification (GTDB taxonomy): domain Bacteria; phylum Pseudomonadota; class Alphaproteobacteria; order Rhizobiales; family Xanthobacteraceae; genus BOG-931. The sequence continues at coordinate 1,652,666 of CAVTDJ010000002.1, forward strand.
GGAGCATGAGGCGGATTGAGGCGAGGCGCAAGAATGCCAGCGCCTTGCGATTGAGGTTTTCCCAATCCTTGGCAAGCCTTCGGCAGCGGTTGAGCCAAGCAATGGTGCGCTCGACGAGCCAACGGCGTGGGAGCACCACAAATCCTTTGGCGTGATCGGAGCGCTTGACGATTTCAGTTTCAAGATGGGGCAGGATTTTCGTGAGCGCCTTCTGGAATTCCGGTCCTTGATAGCCGCCGTCGGCAAACAACTTTCTTAAGAACGGATACATCCCGAACAGAGTGGCAAGAAGCAGGATGCCGCCGTCGCGGTCCTGGATATCAGCGGGGTGAACGATGGCGTGGAGCAACAAACCCAGCGTATCTACGAGAAGGTGGCGCTTCTTGCCTTTGATCTTCTTGCCTGCATCATAGCCATGCGGATCGATACAAGCCCCCCTTTTTCAGCACTCTTGACGCTTTGGCTATCGATGATGGCGGCGGTGGGGCTGGCTTCGCGTCCGCCTTGCTCGCGGCACTCCACATAAAGCATGTGATGGATGCGATAGAGCGTGCCGTCGTAGCTCCACAAGTCGAGATAATCATGCACCGTGCTACGCGGCGGCAGGTCTTTCGGAATCGCCCGCCACTGGCATCCCGTGCTCAAAATATACATCATCCCATTCATCACTTCGCGCACGTCAACGTGGCGCTTGTTGCCACCGCGCTTGGCTGGCGGGATCAACGGTTCAACAAGCGCCCATTCATCGTCGGTTAGATCGCTCGGATATCGCAATGCGCTACGGTCGTAACGTCCGCGGTTCTTCGTCGTCCACATCGGTGACCCTCCTCGAATCAGGCCACCACTCTTGAATCACAAACAATTCACAGGATTCAAGATGTTCTCGGACGGACACTTAGGTTGCAGCGCAAGTTTGCGCTGGCTTGCAAAGAAGCCGCCCAATCTTAAGGAGGTGCGAGCCGCTCTAAATCGGATATCCGACGCCAGTCATCGGGCCGGCGAAGTGATCGACGGCATTCGGGCGATGTTCAAGAACGATAGACGGGAAAGGGCGTTGCTGGACGTCAACCAAGTGATCCGTGAAGTCCTGGCGCTGCTGCACTTCGAACTGCAAAATCACCAAATTCTGATGCAGGCTGAACTGAGTCCGAAACTGCCACCGGTTTTTGCGGATGCGGTTCAATTGCAGCAGGTGATCGCCAATCTTATTACTAACGCGATTGAAGCCATGGATACCGTCACCGATCGCGCACGGACGTTACGGGTGAAATCGGTGATCCGCGACCCCGACGGCGTGTTGATCATGGTGGAAGACTCCGGGCCTGGCGTTGACTCGGAAAACGTCGACCGAATCTTCAATCCGTTCTTTACGACAAAGTCGCAAGGCATGGGGATGGGCCTGTCGATTTGCCGTTCCATTATTGAAGCGCACCATGGGCGTCTCTCGGCACACTCCACCGCTGATCGAGGATCCGTCTTTCAGATTGAATTACCGGCTGGAGATGTTGTAGGCGCCGGATGATCAACTGGGTGGGTCGGATTTATTGGGGCTCGACGCCGCGTTGGGCTTGATCGGCGCGGCGCGATCATGTTGCGTCAGAAGTGGTCGCGAGGCCAGGTGGATGAGTCTTCCTCTCCACTCACCGGTACGTTCAAATTCCGCCTCAATCTCGGACGCCGACCTCGGAAACACCGTGGCGAGCAACTCGTGGAAGATACGGCCTCGCGCTTGTTCCGCCGAGTAGATGTATTGGAATTGCTGCGGATTGTTGAGGCACTAAAGGCCGACGCCCGGGCAGTATTCATGGACATTGTTGCACGGCGTGCCGGGGCGAAGTCGGGCAAAGGGCGCTAGTGCTGGGAATGCCTAGTCCTTGGGCCGTTCCAAATAAATGAAGCGCGTTTTCCGCAATAAATCCTCGGCTCCTTTGCCCCAAAACTCTATGATTTCAAAATTTCGACGCGCGCGTTCAGAGCTGGAGCCGGTTGTCTGAACAGTTTTTCCGCTTCGATAAGTGGAGCCTCTGCCGGGGTTAGGCTGCCAAGCGGAGAGGCAGCGGCGTGAAGTAGGCGTGATCTGGTGTTATGCCGTCAAGGCCCGAGTGTGGACGTCGGCCATTATAAAAGTCCAAGTAGCGGCCGATCGAAGCGCGGGCGTCGCTGACGCCTTCGTAGGCCCGCAGATACACCTCCTCGTATTTAACGCTGCGCCAAAGCCGCTCGACGAACACGTTGTCCCGCCAAGCGCCCCTGCCGTCCATGCTGACGGCGATCTCGTTTTTGATCAGCACGCCAGTGAACGCCGCGCCGGTGAACTGGCTGCCCTGATCGGTGTTGAGGATCTCCGGCTTGCCATGGCGGGCGAGAGCGTCCTCCAGCGCCTCGACGCAGAATGCCGCCTCCATCGTGATCGATACGCGCCACGACAGCACGCGACGACTAAACCAGTCGAGCACGACAGCCAGATAGACGAAGCCGCGCGCCATCGGGATGTAGGTGATGTCCATCGCCCACACCTGGTTTGGCCGTGTGATCTCGACGCCACGCAGCAGATACGGATAGATCTTGTGTCCCGGCTCGGGCTTCGTCGTGCGCGGACGGCGATAGAGCGCCTCTATCCCCATCCGCCGCATCAGCGTCTTCACATGACGGCGGCCGATCTTGCACCCCTCGGCCACCAGCAGGCCTCTCAACATCCGACTTCCGGCGAAGGGGAACTCCAGATGCAGTCGGTCGAGACGCCGCATGATCGCCAGGTCGGCTTCCGACACCGGCCGCGGCAGGTAGTAGACGCTGCCACGGCTAATGTTCAGAGCCTCCGCTTGCCTGGTGATCGGCAAATCGTGCGCACGGTCGATCATCGCCTTGCGCTCAGCAGCCCGGCTTTGCTGAGCGCTCCCTCTAAAAAATCATTCTCGAGCGTCAGCTCGCCGATTTTTGCGTGCAGTGACTTCACATCGACCGCCGGGTGCATTGCTCCGTTGCCGCTCCCGGGACCGAAAACATCGGCAGCCCCGCCCTCGAGTTGCGCTTTCCACGATGTGATCTGATTGGGGTGGACATCGAACTGTTCCGCCAGCTGAGCCAGCGTTCGATCGCCCTTGATGGCGGCAAGCGCCACCTTCGCCTTGAAGGCCGGTGTGTGGTTCCGGCGGGGTCGTCTGCTCATTATCTCTCCTGATTCGCTGGGCACAGCGTGCCCGCTGTCAGGCAGAAACTCCACTTATCGTCCTGTTCAGATTTGCGAGGCCGGCTCTTTCACCCGCATACTGACTTAGGTCCAACATATATGCGTCATACAACCGGTGCACTCGATCTGGAACGGTTACGCGTGATCGCACATGATGGAGAAATTTGAGATCGACAAGCTCGGCAATGTTCGCTGCGTCGCCGCCGGGCAAGTCTTTATCGATCAAGAAGCAGTTCGCTTTCGCTTTGTTTAGACAAAAGTCGCTGGCCTTTTCAAAACTGTCCAATAGCATTCTCTCCTCATCTTTACCGGCATCTCGCGAGAAGTCCTCTCGCTTGAACTTGTCATTTTCCCCAGCGGCTTTGTTAACATCTTCTGTGCCAATCTTGTCGCCGCGAAACGTGTCACCTTTACCAATTCGCTCCCTAGCAATATCAATCGCTCTTCGAAAGATAGTTAGGAAATCGCGCGCCACGCCGCCGCTCGCAAGCACCAATCGATCTCGTGCACCATTGGTAAGAAAATCGTCCAATGGAAGCTTATGGGTGCGTGCGAACTGTTCCAAAATACGAAGCAGAAATTGCTTTGTTAGATCGTACTTCTCCAGAGTGACATCCAAATCGATTTCTTCTGCGTCATCTCCCAGTTTCATACCGTACGGAGGTCTTCCATACACGTACCAGCGCGAGCGGTGTCGGATCGTGCCCACTTTTATCCAGAGATTTGATCCCTTAGCGATTCGGTGAAAATAATCCAGTACGTATGCTTGGTCGCCAAGCTGGATGTGGTAAAGATCATCCAACAATAAGAATGTAGGCCCCTCTGCTAATTCGGCCATGCTTGCGAACAAAGATTTATAGCGCATGATATTTCGCTGCAGAAGCTCAATCTTCTTTAGAAACATATTCTGTTTTATCTTCGCGGCTCGCAATTTCTTTCCCACTGACTGCTACTTTGCCTTCGAGCTTGGCTCCTGTCATTCCAACATGAGATGAAAGTGCAGTTTCAAGCTCGTCAGCGCTTTCCTTACGCATACTTGTTTGCATTTTCTCTTCGTCAGAAGCAAAGAGCGCCGCATTTAATTCGGTTATGATTGCCGTTAGCTCGGCAGTGAGCGTCTTGGTTTGAGTTCGATTGAATCCTTTTCGTTCCGGCTTTGCTCCAAAGAAACGGGTCCAAAATGAAGTCTTCGTTGGTGGATTGATGGCGGCGGTTTCCAACCACTTCTTGAATTCCCGGAACGCCTTAATGAGCACACTTAATAGGACATCGGGATAGCTGTGGTCTTTGAATTCCTCTAAATCCACATACGCAATCGGGGTACGATTTACTGTTAAGTCAGCTGTAACCTTAGCGAGCAAGCTCGACTTTCCAGAGCCTCGACGACCAAACACAATGTGGTGACGCTTGTATTTGGCGCGCGCGAGCGTTCCCGGCGCGGGCTCTATGAAGTATTTTACACCCTCACGGGTAGAGCGTGTTGACTCTTCAACATCACGCGCCAGCTTCTGGACGGCGCTGCTATCCAAGATTTTGGTCATGGCCTAATTTCTTGGCACGATGGCGATGTTAGGTTTCATGGCCAATTCCCTAGTCTTCTTCGTCAAAATAATCCTCGTCTAGTTTTTTAAACTCGATGGCCCTGTTCAGTCGCACGCCCACACCGTGCCCGATCATCAGCTCTGCTAGTCGCCTGCCATCGATTAGGATCACGCGTCGTTCTGTTAAGCCCTGCGCGTATGCAACTGCATCACCGGAAAACTTTGAGGTCGTTACAAATACTCACTTAGTTGCGCCCAATCCCATCAGGCTGCCGACGAAGTTCTGCACCGCCGGTCGCCCGACGACGTTTTCCTCCGCGTATCGCTTGGCTTGAACGTAAATGCGATCAAGACCCAGCCGATCTTTGCTGATGACACCATCAACTCCACCGTCGCCTGACCGGCCTAGCTGTGCCGCGGCGTCAGGTCGCGACCCGCCATATTTCATTTTAACCAAAAGATCGATTATCAATTCTTCGAAGAACGCTGGCGTGTTTTGTAACAGGCGTTGCACCAGGTCAGTGCGCAACGCTGATTGAAGCGTAATAAAAGCCTTTTCAATCTGCTCCTCTGGAGTTGCCGAGGGAAAATCAGACTGCACAGGGGGCGCGGTAGCTGTGGGAGAAGGTTCACTGTCCCCGTGGTCGCCTCGGTAAAATTCTTCGAAGAATGGATACTGTTTTAGCAGATCAAGATCGATCTTGCCTGGATTGCGGGCAAGCAGCTCTTGACCTGCATCGGTCACGACGAATGTTCCGCGGCCTGGGAAACTGAGAAGGCCAGCCTTCATCAAGTAAAACTTAGCCCAATGCGCGCGATTGTGAAGGACCCTTTGTTTTCCACTCGGAAGAAGCTGGGCTCGCTCCTCCGGTGTAAGACCAAACTCCTCACCCAATTGCTTTTCAGCATCGAGCACGCGAGTTTTGCCGAGCGCTGCCCGTTTCAACAGCGGCAGCATCAAAGTCTGATAGTCAGGAATTGACATAATTAATTTCGATCCCTCCCGTAGGCGCTCGCATCTAAGATTCTACTTCGGGATCGACTATCGCAAATGCATGACGTTGCAGGGCCTTCAATTCTTCTTCTGCCTCGATCACCTCAGCCTCAGTTAGCACCTTTGGAAACTGAAACATACTCGGCGGCATCCACCCTGCTGGCAGCTGCTTGGCGACGAGCTCGCGCTTAGTCGCAGCATGGGCGATGGCCCGCGGCAGGGCATAAGTGTGGCCTGCTTCATAAAGTCGGAGGACGCCTGCACGATCCATATAGGTGAAATCGGCAAGGACAAATCGGCGTTCGGAGTGATCTGCCATGTTGGACCTGATGCTTCAAGAATGACTGCGCCCCGGCGGGGAGGATCACTTCAGTGCCTCTTGCGGACTGCTATAGGATAGAGGAAGCTTTCTGGAAATAAAGCAATGAAAATAGCTTTTAATCCTGACACGCTAAGAATGGTCCCGCGATAAATTGCGTCGGCCCACAAAATGAGCCTGCGGTAGGCAAGAAATGTCCACCGATTAGACAGCAACTCACTATTGGCACTGCCGAGGTCTCGTGACATGTCCGATCACGTCATCGTTTGGGACCTCGAAACCGTACCTGATATTGCAGGTTATGCTGCCGCCAACGGTCACCTTGGAAAATCGAACGAAGAAATCCGAGAAGCACTCGGCAACAAGTTCCCAAAGCACATCTATCACTCGATTGTCTGCATCGGCGCACTCGTCGCTCATAAGGAGCGTGACCATTGGGCAGTAGACGCAATCGGCGCTCCGCATGTCGGAGAGCGACCCGAGAAGGAATTGATCGAGTCGTTCGTCGACCGCATCGCCGAGCTGACACCGCAGCTCGTGACGTTCAATGGCAACACGTTTGACCTTCCCGTCCTGCGCTATCGTGCGATGATCCACGCAGTGACAGCACCAGGGCTGACAGCCCGGCCTTATTTCAACCGTTACACCGAGGACGCGCTCGACCTGTGCGACGTGCTCTCGTCTTTTGCTCCACACACGAAAGCCTCGCTGAACGAGCTGAGCAGGATCATGGGCTTGCCAGGAAAGCCCGACAGCATCGATGGCACCGAGGTTGAGCGATACTTCCTCGACGGGAAGATCAAGGAGATCGCCGACTATTGCGAAACTGATGTCGTCAACACCTATCGCGTTTGGCTGCGATACGAACTATTTCGGGGCAAGCTGTCCGATATTGCATTCCAAGCGAGCGAAGCGAATTTGAATGAGTTCATCAGGGTGCGAAGCAACGTGAAACCGCACCTCGCGGGATTGACTTAAAGTCAATACCTACGGTGGCGCCCCTCCACCCAGCAGGTGACGCTGTGCTTCTGCAGAGCATCCAATTGCTTAAATCCTCTTGAGTCTATTCCGGCAATTCAATCCCTGAACCACCAAATGCCTTCGGAAAATCCTTGAGCTTCAGTAGGCCGTCCCGAATGTGGAGCGTCGTCTCGCCGTAGTTCACGTGCAGGCCCGGAATGAACGGGAGGTCAGGAATGACGGCGGCATAGACATCCGTCAATCCCAGTCCGGGATGCTCGGTAAAGATATGACCGCCGCAGGTTTTGCACCACTTGCGATAGCTTTGCGGCGTTTTGTTATAGGTGCCAATATTCTCTGCACCCCGCGTAATCTTCACGCTATCCGGCTTCCACAAAGTGAAGGCGTTGACGGGACCAGCCGACCAGTGGCGGCACGAACTACAATGACAATAGCCCATGCTCACGGGCTCACCGGTCACCGTGAACTGCACCGCGCTACAGAAACAACTTCCATTGTAGCTTTTTGGGCTGCTCATAATATTCCCCTATAAATCGGCCAATGTGCAGGGACCAGCCGGGCGCATTGATCTATATCACAACGCTCGCCGCAATGGCTCCGATAGCATGCTATTTTGGCAAAAGGCGGAGATGGAACACCACGGGGAGCCCACCATGACAAAGAGTACATTCAAATGGCTGATGATCGCTGCCGTAACTACAGGCTTCAATGCGCCGGGTTGGGCTCAAGACGCCGATGCGGGTAAAACGGAGTATCTATCCAGTTGCGGGCCATGCCATGGCGTGGATGGCAAGGGAGACGGATTTATCAGCGCGGTGCTCAAAGTACCTCCTCCCGATCTGACGGTGCTCACAAAAAGGAACGACGGGGTATTTCCGATTGCTGCGGTAAATGAGATAATTGATGGGCGAACGCTGATCGCCGCTCACGGTAATCGTGAAATGCCCATTTGGGGCTTTGACGTCATGGTCCGAAGTCGCATTTCGGTGATTGTCGATTACCTAAATCGCATACAAGAGAAATGAGGGGCGTTGCCACCCCATGATCATCCCGGCATGCAAACCGCTATGGGACGGCAAGTCCGCCATTCAAGTGCGAGAGGCGACGGCGGGACAACATGCCGAATGGAAGCAGTCTCGCGACCAAGCAATTAGCGACGGGGAAATCGACCTGGATGCTGGCAACAATCCGGACGAGTGGAACGTCTATTTAATGGACGTTCCCCGAACGAACAAAGTTCAGCGAAAAAACTAGCATTTGACTCGAGAAAGGTCGCTGCAACCGCTTCAGATCTCGCGACATGTCCGACCACGTCATCGTTTGGGACCCTCGAAACCGTGCCTGATATTTTAGGCTACCTGCTGCCAATCGTCTCACCGGCTTAAAGTCTCTGCTGCTTATGGGCTTCTGCCATTCTCACTGCGATCATTAGTTGCTCTGCCAGGGCCTTCGCAACATCCGACGCCAACGTGAATCGAACCGGGACGGGCTTTGGTCGCATCTCAGGGACAGAGACCGTCACTCGCATCACCACGGTCGTGTCAAGCACGTGAGCGGAGGCCGCCTCCGCTATTCCCAAGTAGAACGGCGGTTCACCCTCAAACTTGATGCTCATCGGCAAATCCTCGGGTTTTTTGGCGATATTCAAACCATAATAACCTAGTTCCGAAACGCGTTTCCGTATTCGGATCTTTGGCAGCGAGGTCCTGCAACTCGAACAGATGGCTGAGACGTTTTCGGGTGCCTTCTGCGATCATGACCGTGTTCGGTGGGGCGAGACCTTGCAGCCGCACCCTTGCCCTCGTCGTGCGCCGATCTCTTGCGCATGTCCGATCAGGGTCCAAACTCGACGGATTGACGCCGTCGAGTTGAAGATGTGCAATCGCGGAACGGAAACGCTCGAACCTGTCCATTGGCGACATGGGCAAACAAAGTCGGAATGGTTGCACTTCCCCTTCCTTTACACTGTCAGAAACGGCGAGCCTCTTGCTTTGAAAACGGCCTATTTGCCCAGAGAGATTTTGCTTCCAAAAAAGTTTTCCTTGAGTGATGGATCGAGCGTTTTTTCTGAGCACCAACGTTCGTTGGCCATCACTGTTCGGTGCGCTTTACGGGCGCTCTAACCTTTGGATGCTTGAATGGCATTGTGAAACGTGTTCTTGGCGCCATCTGAGCCGACCTTGCACGAAACGGCTGGACAGAATCACGGCCGGTGGCTCGGTATTGTCTGACAGTGATCGGCTTCGAGGAGGGGTGGCTTGTTTGAAATCAACTCGTCGCCGATCACTGTTGTCGGGCTTTAGTGGAACGGGGTTCTCAGCGCCTATCAGCGGCCGTACTTTGGGATAAAGTCCAGCGGCGACCACTCGTCTGTCATTTCTTCCACCGGCAAGCCATTGATCTCAAGTTTGGAAACGAGCGATCGCAACAGCCGTATGGTAGCCTTCGTAGACAAGCCCCCATCGACACGGACATACAAGCGTTGCCCGAGCCTGCCTTCACTGTGAGCTGCGCTTGTAGTTGCATATTCGTCGTACACTTCAAAAACAACACTATTAACGGCTGGATCAGAGGTTTTGCTCTTCGTACTCATGGACTTTCTCCTTTCGTAGTCATCATGTCTTTCAACATTTTCTGTTCTCCTTCTGAGTGCAGTTATCCCCAGGCAGTTTACAAGTTTGCCATGCAACTCCTCATCGGACGCAAATTGCGATGGGAACGTCTGCATGATGGCGCGGGCAACGAAGGTGGCCCGATCTTGCGATGTGTCATTATGAAACCTCGGGTGCCGGCCGCCTGCAGGCAAAGCAGCTGCATCGGCCGGCTGCACGCCGTTATTTCGAAAGGCGGCGACACCGGCGTGCTGGTCGCCGTCCTGCACACCCGGCTGAGCCGGCCCGGCAGGCACGGGTAGTTCTTTCATCGGGCAGCCTCGGTATTGCCGAGGCGACCACGATCGCAGCGCGTAGTTGAAATATCCGAGGAGGTTTGGGCGCCACGCCTTTTCGACGTTGCCCAACGGTACTCCTTCCGGCACCGTTCCAATTTTGCGGCCAGTCGCTGCTGATCTTTATCACCTTGGCTTAAGATCCGAATTTTCTGGGCGCGCCGGCTTTTGGCGATTGCGGCAGTGCTAGACGGGACCTCGCGGGAAGACGCGGCGAAGATTGGCGGCATGGACCGCCAGACGCTGCGGGACTGGGTGATCCGGTTCAACGAGCGAGGGCCGGACGGTCTCATCAACGTTCCCTCACCGGGCGTGCCTCCCAAGCTTGACGAGGAGCACAAGGCTTTTCTCGCCCGAACCGTAGAGGAGGGCCCAATTCCCGCGGTCCACGGCGTGGTGCGCTGGCGGGCATGCGATCTGATCATGCGGCTGCACGAGGAATTTGGGCTCTCGGTATCGGACGACACGATCTATCGCGCCCTGAAGGACTTGGGCTTCTCGCATTTGAGCGCCAGGCCGAAGGCATACAAGCAGGACCCCGAAGCCATGGACGCATTCAAAAAAACTTTGCCATACGTGTGGCGGAAGTCCGCGCGGAACTCGCGCCAGGCACACCGGTAGAAGTCTGGTTCCAGGACGAGATGCGGGTCGGCCAGAAGAACAAGCTTACCTATCGCTGGGCCAGAAGAGGCTCACGTCCCGGGGCCGCCCATGATCAACGCACCCAATCAACCTATCTGTTCGGTGCGGTATGCCCCGAACATGGAACCGGAGCCGCCCTCGTGCTGCCGGCGTGCAACACCGAGGCCATGCAGCTTCATCTCGACGAGATCGCCACGAAGGTCACCCCTGGCGCTCACGCCGTTCTCATCCTCGATCAAGCCGGCTGGCATGGCGCGAAAGACCTCGAGGTTCCAAGCAACATCTCGCTCCTGCCGTTGCCGCCGCGAGCGCCCGAGCTCAACAGCCAAGAAAATATCTGGCAGTTCATGCGTCAGAACTGGCTGTCCAACAAAATCTTCAAATCCTTCGACGACATCGTCAACCACTGCTGCTTCGCCTGGAACACCCTCATCGATCAGCCGTGGAAAATCATGTCCATCGCCCGCCGCGATTGGGCGGTTGTCGGTCAATCATTGTGAGGATTGGTATAACACACTGGAAGTACTGGCGGTCCCGGCAAGACTCGAACTTGCGACCTTCGGTTTAGGAAACCGCCGCTCTCCTTGTTGTGCGACCGATGAGCTCGGCCAGCGGGCGGCGTCGTTGGAGCCAGTCAAGTTAGCGCAGACTCTTCTACCACAACACCGCCGTCATCGCCGCCTCCGATGAAATCATCGGCTGAAAAGCCGAGAAGACTTTCAGCAGTCTTGTCACAGGGTAGGGTTTCAACGCCCTTCAGCTTTCGTGACATGGCACGGGTACGCCTGCCCAAGCTCTCAACCGAGTTGCTCGCCGTTGTGAGCTGCTTCGACAGCGTATTGACTACAGTTCCGTATCTATCAAACTCGGTCTTGATAGCGCCCAGGAGCTGCCAGACCTCACTCGACCGTTTTTGAAGGGCTAATGACCGGAAACCCATTTGGAAGGAGGTCAGCAGCGCAGCCAAGTTGGTCGGTCCCGCGATGATTACGTGGTAATCCCGTTGTAGCTGTTCGAACAGGCCAGGCTGACGCAGTACCTCCGCATATAGGCTTTCGGTCGGAATAAACAGGATCGCGAATTCCAACGTGTGCGGCGGGTTGATGTATTTGGCGCTAATGTCCTTCGCACAGCCTTTGATCTTGTTTTCAAGGTCGCGTCGGAATTGCGCAGCCAGTTTGGCGTCCCCGGCCGCAATCGCTTCCTGGAGGTGGTCGTAATCCTCGCGGGGAAACTTGGAGTCGATGGGCAACAGCACCTGCTCCCCATCCGCGGGAAACCTGATCGCGTATTCGACGCGCTCGCCACCATCGGGCCTAACGCAGGCATTTTTCACGAACTGGTCTGGCGACAGAAACTGCTCCAGCAACAGCGCGAGCTGGACCTCGCCGTAAGTGCCCCGGACCTTCACGTTGGTGAGGACGTTTCGCAGATCACCGACATTTGCGGCGAGGGTCTGCATCTCGCCGATGCCTTTGTGCACGCGCTCAAGTTGCTCGACCACGCGATTGAAAGATTCCCCCAACCGGCTTTCGAGCGTGGTCTGTAATTTCTCATCGACTGTTTGGCGCATCTCATCGAGCTTGCTTGCGCTTTCTTGCCGGATCGCGTCGAGCCTGCTCTCCACCGCAGTCCGCAGGCTGTCCTGGGCTTTTTCCAGCTTCTCGGTCAGGCCGGTCAGGGCACCGGTTACGTTGTCTAACCGTTCCTTTTGGATTTGACCTGCCTCGGTGAGTGAATCCGAAACTCGGGCGCCGAGCCGGTGAAAATTGCCACCGAGTTCGTCTCTAAGAACCTTCGAGGCGTCGGCTTGCTGGCCGATGCTGTGGTCGAGCTTCTGCTCGATCAGGGTCCTCATGGTTTCGCGATTGGTATTCGCTTCGGATCTCATTTGAGCCATTTCGTCATTGAGCTTGGTTGAGATCGCCGCAGCGCGTTCATCAATGGCTTTGGTTCCTCCATCGAGCCGCTCCCCAAACCCACGAACCTGAACATCGATGCCGTCCCGCAACGTGCCAAACGCAGCAAGGGTCATTTCCTGGAATCCCTTCAACGATTGGCCAAGCTCCTGTCGGAGGCCGCGTGCTTGGTCCTCCACGGCCGCTCGAACGATGTCTGTTTCCGCCCTGAGAATTTGCGTGGCGCCTTGCGCGGTAAGCGCATCAGGCAAGTGGTGGGTCCTGAGAAAACCAAGGATCGCAAACAGCGCCGCAACACCGGCACACCCTGTCGCAATCACGAGCAAGACAAGTTCTGCAGACATGGTTGGACGTTCCCCAATGAGGCAGACGTGAGTGTGAACGAAAAGGGAACATTCGTCAATCTAGGTCGGGCGAAATTTGGTATTTGAGGTGGATAAATTCTCCGTTGCTTGCACTGATAAGGAAATGTGACTTTCCTTATCAGTATTCAGGATTGATCTTCTTACCTAGGTAATCGTTGTTAGTTCGAAGCTATTTTGCTATACAAATCATGATCTACTTAGCGGCTCGATATGGCTGGCAAGCAAGCCAAAATCCTATCTGTTGGCGACGTCAACGACCTCCTGATTTTTGCTACCTGCACCCGGCATCCCCTTCGCAATCGTGTGATCGTCCTGCTCGCCGCCAAGGCTGGCCTGCGTGCCGGTGAGATCGCCAAGCTGACCTGGGACATGGTGGTCGATCCAACCGGCGCCATCGGGTCAGTGATCGAGCTGCGGGACCACGCCGCCAAGAACGGCAGTGGCCGATTGATCCCGGCGCACCCCGAGCTTCGCGAGGCACTCACCGCCTATCGCAGTCTTTCGACCGGCGTCGGACCCGTCATTCGATCCGAGCGCGGCGGGCCCATGACGCCACTGAGCATCGTGGTCTGGTTCAATCGCGCATTCCGCAACATCGGTCTGCACGGCTGCTCATCGCATTCAGGACGACGGACGTTCATCACCAGAGCCGCTCGGCTCGTCCACAAAGCCGGTGGTTCGCTCCGCGACGTTCAGCTCCTGGCAGGTCATCGGTCGATCCAGACCACCCAGCGATACATCGACGGCGACACTGACGTGCAGCGCAAGCTGGTCGCCATGCTTTGACGGCCATGATTTCAAGAACGGCAACCCGCACCAAGATTTCCCCGCCTCAGCAACGCTGGTCGCATCCGTATCGCCGTAAGCCGTCGGCAATCGATCACGCCGTTCGGGTGGTGCACAGTGTCTGCTGCCTCGCGGGCGCGGCCAGTCTGATCGACGACATTCGCGCCGACCTGCGGGCCGACGGTATTCCCGCCGCCATCCGACGCCACAACACCGCGACGTTGTTCGATTGGCTGATGTCAGCTCTGAGCTACCAAGGCATCTCGGACCAGGTCGCCTACGATTACATGGAGCGCCACGGTCGGGCCCAATGGCACGATATCGACGCCAAGGTTGCCGCCAGTCCCACCTGCCGCAAGCTGCAAAGCTACTGGCATTTCCACGGCTGCCGGTACGACAAGATCAGCCGGACATGTTCAGAGCCTGATCATATTGATGCCTGTCCCCTGCCGACCCACGACCTGCGCAACGGTCGGCTCAACCAGATGGCCTACTCACTATTCTTATTCGTCCGCGACATTGCCGATGGCGACCTGGTCGGCTGGATCGACCGGCAATTCCAAGGTGCCGATGACCCAGCCAGCCCCAACCGGCTCGCCCGGCTGCGGGAAGCTCTGATTGGACCGCTCCGGGAGGTCTACGGCGTTTCCGACAAGGTCCTGACCATGACCTTGTCGTGCATCCTGATAGCCGCCCCTAAACGCCTGCATCTCTGGCACGAGGTCGGCGCCAGCATGATCGCCATCGACACCCTGGTTCACAACTTTCTGGTCCGCACCGGCATCCTGGCAAGATTCGCTGCCGACCATTCGTATGGTGCAGCCTGCTACCAGGCTGGCGGCTGCGCCGACATCCTAGAAGGCGTGGCGCACCGGATCGATGCCCGGCAGTTCAACCCCAGTTTTCCGCAGCCGTTTCCGCGGTTCGTCCAGCATGCGATCTGGCGGTACTGCGCCCAATCGGGTCTCGACGTGTGCAACGGCAATCGGATTGATGATCGCAAGTCTTGCACAAACGTCTATTGCCAATTGCGCAAGATTTGTGATCGTATAGTTCTAAGTAAACAGAAGTAACGTAAAGCTTTATCAAAGTATCTTAAAGCATTCAATCGTTTGACGATGCTGAGAAAACTCTATAGAATTTCAAATGAGAGGCAATTCAACCTCTCAAGGACTGTATTGCAAGGAGAACAACTGTCATGCGACCCAAATATCCGCCCGCAAAACTGCGGGCCTACTGCCAAAACCTGTCCATTCCACCGCAAAGGGGCCCGCTGGGCCCCTTCGGCGTTTCAGGAGACCTGTGATGACCAAGACGACCACCAAAGCAAACGCCGCTGCCAAGCAGTCCGCTCCCTCCGCCCCGCTCATCGTGCTCGGCTACGACGAGAACCACAAGCCGCAGGGGGCTCGGTTCCCGGCTACCGATGCCGATCTGGTCGCCAAGGCCGCCCAGCTCATGGACCTCAAGGTTTATCAAGCGGCCACCAAAGACTTGGCCGCCCTTGCCAAGAAGCTGCCGGTCGGCAGGCTTTACAGCAACGGCCGGGGCTTCGTGCCGAACGTCCGGCAAAGCCTGTACAGCCAGATCATCGTGGAGCTCGCGGTCGAACCTCAGGCCGCGGTCGGCAAAGACCAAGACGAGCCGCCGGTCGCGACCGGCCTGCCCCGGACCTGGGACGAGATCGCACCTGGGCATCTCGTCATCGCCCAGGAAGCCCTGGAATATGGCTGGTGGGAGGCCATCGTTATCGCTCGCAACGGCGACATGCTGACGCTGCGGTTTCGGGACTACCCGAAGCTGCCCAAGTTTGTTCGCCATCGCAACGCAATCGCGTTGATGAGCCCTCCGGCCGAATAACGAATGTCGGCGGTCCCGACAGCTGCGCACTCGGGGCCGTCCCCTTCCTAAGCTCCGATCAAAATTCACCCCATCGCCTGGCCCATCCACCGTCGTGCTGTCGCGGCGGATGGATTCGCTTGGGCATCACCAATCACACTGGAGACGACCATGACGACCGAGACCAAATCCACTCAGACCGAACGCATTAGAACACTCAACGACGAGCTGCGGCACAATCTCAGCCAAGGCCATGCGGTTATGACGACAGGCATCGCTGCACTCGGCTCCGAAGCAGTCGCGCGCATCGTCAAGACCATCGAAGTCTATGACGACTTTTGCCATGCCAACGATCCATACGGAGAACATGACTTTGGCTCGTTCGAAGCCGATGGCCACACGATCTTTTTCAAAATCGATTATTTCGACAAGAATCTGGCGTATCACTCGCCCGACCCGTCCGACCCAGCCGTCACCAAGCGCGTCATCACCATCATGCTGGCGGAGGAGTACTGACCGACTGCCACGAGGAGTTAATGGCGATGCCCAAGCGTTGATCAAGAATCAATGGCTCGCCTGTATACCTCCGATAGCATTGCAAAAGCCGTTACGTCCTGTCGCGTTCGGAGATGGCGATGCCGATACGGATCGCATTCCTTTTCGTTCTGCAGCTCGTTTTGAGCACCAGCGCGTTTTCGCAATCACATGACGCGACTGCGCCGCCTGGCGGGCGTACCTTCTGGGACCATAATGGTTCGGTCGTTTAACTCGTTACAAATGGCTCATCGCGCGAATTTTATTATGATGAACCTCGTCCAGGAATGTTGGAGACAGGAGCGCGTTCTGGTTCACTTCCATTCCGCGGCAAATCGATCGCTGACCGCATTTCTTCAGGCTTCAACAACCTGCTAGGCGGAGCTTAATCCCAAGACCTAACCCAGGAGACTAAAAATGAATACCAAGAGAGCGATGAAAATTACCACGGAGATTCTTATAGCCAAAGGCGCCAAGCAACTAGCACTACTTTGGCAGATTTTTTTCGAATGATTGGGGTGGGTGGGATTCACAAATCAGATTTTCTGTGACTCATGGGTAGTCGGCTTTTTGGAGGGCCGACTATGGTAGGCACAACGTCGAATTGGGAAGACGAGCTTCGAGGCTGGCTCAAGCCGTTTTTGGATCGCCTGGGCCATAAAGCGCGGCGGCGAATGTGTCCGCTTTATGTGGCAGGGCTGATCGGGCCCGGCGATCGCAAGAGCGTTCAGCCAATGGCGGAGCGGCTTGCGCCTGGCGATTATGATCAGCTGCATCATTTTGTTGCGGCTGGCGTCTGGAACGCGGCGCCATTGGAGACGGAGCTGCTTATTCAAGCGGATCGGCTCGTTGGTGGCAGCGATGCGGTGTTGGTGATCGACGATACGGCGGTGCCGAAGAAGGGCACGCACTCGGTCGGCGTCGCTGCGCAATATGCTTCAGCGCTAGGCAAGACCGCCAACTGCCAGACTCTGGTGTCACTGACGCTCGCCTGCGGCGAAGTGCCGGTGATGGTGGCCTTGCGGCTTTTTCTTCCAGACAGTTGGATCAGCGATCGGCGGCGGCTGCAGCGAGCTGGTGTTCCGGCCGAATATCGAACAGCACGGACCAAGCCCGAGATCGCACTGGCGGAGATTGATCGCTTGAAATCGATCGGCGTGCGCTTCCGCTGTGTGCTGGCGGATGCCGGTTACGGTCTCAGTGCACCCTTCCGTCAAGGGCTGACGGCTCGCAAGCTTGCCTGGGCTGTTGGCATCCCTCGTCACCTCAAGGTGTACCCCGTTGGGGTGAAGCTCATTTGGCCAGTTACCAAAGTTCGAGGCCGGCCACGTAAGCGGTACGTGCCAGATAGTCTATCGACAGCAGCTGAAGACATGCTGGCCGGTGCCAAGTGGAGAACTGTGAGTTGGCGCAACGGGACGAAAGGCCGGCTGAAAGCCCGATTTGCTGCTGTCCGTGTGCGCATCGCCGACGGACCTCCGCAGCGGATATGGGATAAGGGTCAGCAGCATCTTCCAGGGGACGAGGCCTGGCTCATCGGCGAGCACCGCATGTCCGGCGAGAAGAAATACTATCTTGCCAACTTGCCCGCCGGAATGGACCTGCGCAGCTTGGCCGCGACGATCAAGGCACGATGGATTTGCGAGCAGGCCCATCAACAGCTGAAGGAGGAACTCGGTCTCGACCACTTCGAGGGAAGGTCTTGGCAAGGCCTTCATCGTCATGCGCTGATGACGATGATTGCCTACGCGTTCCTCCAACATCGCCGGCTCACAAAAGTGAGGCGGGGAAAAAAGAATCAACGGCCCGCCTCCTCAACCGACGTTACCGGCCGTCCGCCACGCCATCGTCAACCTCATTATGCAATCAAGTCCGCAGCGATGTCCGTACTGCCGATCCTGGATCGGCGCCGAAAAGCAGCGTGAGTAAATCTGCCAAAGTAGTGCTAGGGCCTGTCCTCAATTGAGGCCTTTGCACGATTTCGATGTTGACGAAACAAACCCGAATCCGAGAGCGAACGGATCGGAATCAAATGCTGAACATCGTTCTATTGTGGAAAGACCTCCAATTCGGAGCTTTTCAAATCATCTGTCCAGTGATTCATGGGCGGTCGGCTTTGAGGAGGGCCGACCGATGCGGCGCTATGGATTACATGATGACGAATGGGAGCGGATCAAAGATTTTCTGCCGGGACGTGATGGGGATGTGGGCGTGACCGCCAAGGACAATCGTCTGTTTGTTGAGGCGGTTTTGTACCGATATCGAACCGGCATGCCCTGGCGGGACTTGCCGGAGCGCTTCGGAGACTGGAAGGCGGTTCACACCCGCTTTACCCGCTGGGCCAAGGCCGGTGTCTGGGAACGGGTCTTCAAGCATCTCGCCGAGGATGCCGACAACGAATACGCGATGATCAATTCCACCATCGTGCGGGCCCATCAGCACGCCGCCGGCGCCCAAAAAAAGCCGGCCAAGACGAAGCCATCGGGCGCAGCAAAGGCGGATTGAGCACCAAGATTAATGCGACGGTTGATGCTTTGGGCAATCCGACCGGCTTCACGCTCACACCCGGACAAGCCTGCGATCTCGACGGCGCCGACATCCTGCTGCCGCAGATCGAGGCCGACATTGTGATTGCCGACAAAGGCTTCGATGCCGACGAGCGCGTCATCGAGCCGCTCGAAAAAGTTGGCAAGCGCACCGTCATCCCGCCCAAAGCCAATCGCAAGCATCAGCGCGAGTACGACAAAGAGCTCTATAAAGCGCGTCACCTCATCGAGAATTTCTTCGCCAAACTCAAGCAGTTCCGCGCCATCGCCACCCGTTATGACAAACGCGCCATCAATTTCCTGGCCGGAATTTATCTCGCCTCGATTGTCATCTGGCTCAATTGAGGACAGGCCCTAGCATTATTTCAGGATTTATTTCCGCACGGAGTCGAAATAACTGAAGAAACTTGTGTTGTTCATGCCGACAAATTAAATTGGGAATGGGCAGCTACGAGTTTGTTGTCAGCAGCAGCGCAAGTAGAATACAACCGCGCTGAAACGGTAGCACGGACAGAATACAACCGCATTGCAAAAGCGGCGCGAACGGAATATTTCCCTGCTAAAGATGCGGAAACCTTTTGGAAATATGAAAACATTATAGCGACAGCGTGTATGGAATATAACCACGCTGTGGCGGCAGTCTTTGGTCGATTAATGGAAAGAATGGCTTAAGCCTTGCACAATTTGTCGCATGGTTGGTGACCCAAATTGTTACAAAAAGCATGGGCTCAAGTTGAATTTAAGAATCAATTTGTAGCTCGTACCCAGATGCAAATCGCTCCTGCTGATTTACAGTATCGGCGCCTTCTGCCTTCTTTTTCGCACTTTCATTTTTGCTAGAAGGCTCTTTTGGAACCGTTGATGCCGGAAGCTCGAAGGCACGCGCGCTGACGATAGCCGGATCATGAACGCGATTTTTTAATGCGGAGTGATGCCCATGCTGTCGATGCTGTCGAAGCCTGAGGCGCAGCGTTGCCTTCGCGTTTTGCATTCATGGATGCGACGGCATATTGCGGATCAAGTGTCGGATCGCCACACTATGCGTGGATGAGCGCCCGACTGATGAGCACCAGCACCACGAAAAGCACGACGCCTAGCGAAAGGCTCCAGACGATTAATTTCTTTTCGATCGGCAGAAGCGGCTCATAGGCCATCTTCTGCATTTCTTCGGCCAACTCAGGTTGCTGCTGTTCCATGATATTCCCCTTTTAGCCCATGAGTGGCGGTTTGACGCCGGCAAAGAAAATCAGCGAAATCGCCAGTCCCACCCAGATAACGAATCCGAACAGGCACACAAGATATACCGCGGCCAACCGGCCGATGCCCTCTTCCCAGAGTTTCCGGAAGTTGCTCATGACGCCGATGGTGAAGAACGTCAGCACGAAGAAAATACCACGGATGGTATTGGCTTCGCCCATCGCCGCCTTGACTTTTGCCACCACCGGGGCAGACGCAGTGAGCGCCACCAGCAGGATGATCAGGAACGTTACGACATAGCCGATAATGAACTTCGGGAAACGCTTCCAGATCTCGCTGACTTTTGCCGTATCGCCCTTGCGCACCTCGATATGCCTGGTCCAGATCCACGCGAGCACGAAAGCCCATACGCCGATGAAAATATCGATGAACACCTTCACCGTTGCGGCCGTACCTAGAATCCAACCTGGCTGATATTTGATGCCCTGCGCGGCGGCCTTGGCGAGAATGAGCGACTCGGTGATGCTGCCGCTCGCCACCGCCGCGCCGTCGGTCTTAACCGATAGCGCCATCCACGCGCCCGCTGCCATCGGCTGTTGATCGAGGAAATAGCCTGCGATGAATGGCAAAATAAGCAGTTCGACTACCGCAAAGATCACCACCAGCGACGACACCATGATCGGAATGACCGGCCGGGCGCGGATTGCGGCCCCGGTGGCGATTGCCGCCGACACACCGCAGACGGAAATGCCTGACGCGAGCGGAGCTGCCCATTCGCGGCTGAATTTGAACCACACGCGCGCCACGTAATACACGACCGACCAGAATATCAGGTAGGCGACGATGATTGATGCCAGACCAAGGAACATCAGCTCGGTCGCCAAGCTCAGCTTCTCCGCCGAGACGATTCCGAGGAAGCCGCCGAGAATGACGATAGCGATCTTGATGTACAACTCTGGCCGGATCGCTTCCTTCATCCATTCGGCCAAACCGGGCAGGAAATTGCCGACGATTAGACCGACGATCAGGGCGACGACAAAGCCACCCTCGGCGGTAAGCCTCAGCGACCAGCTGACGCCGAATTTCTGCATATCGGCGGGTGTGTTCACGGCCAGGTTGGCGTAGCTTCCCACGATCCAGCAAACGTAGCTGAGCCAGAACACCACGGTGAAACCGAGGATGAAGCGCCCGATATCGGCTCGCAGGGCCGCCGCTCCGGCCGTCATCAGCGCCAGCAATCCGATATAAGTGGCAACCAGCGACCCGACGCCGCCCAAGCCGGCATAGGCTTTCGAAACGGGTGCCAGCGCCTTACTCGGGTCCGTCCATACCCCAGTGGTTACCGCCCAACCGAGAATGTCCTCGCCCCCGATCAAGCCGAGCGCGAGGACGAACACCATCAGCCCAATGATGAGCGATAGCCAGTCTTCACTAATGCCTTGGCTTTTACCGTTCATTGTTCTCCCTTTTGGCTTTGCTGATTAAAGTGCCCCGGCAAGCCAGCAACCGCCTAACCCGCTCGGCAACATTAGCCGCCTATTGCCGCGGCGCTATCCACCTCCCTAGGCCCCAGGCCATTTCTATGTGTCTGTCCGAAGAGTAGTTGAACCATATGAATCGGTTGTAATTCAAGAAGTGGTGGCCTGATTCGAGGAGGGGTCACCAACTCAAAAGGCAAATCGACCGTTGACTGCGCGACTTCCGGAGTTGGCCGATTGTGTTGCAAAAGTCGAAAGTTGTAGGTCCACGAATTTTTCGCGAAAATACGAAACGGGAAGCAATCGCCGATTCGTATAACCTCAATCGCGCTACCGAGTTCGGCTGTTAACAAGCCGTTGTGAGCGCGCATGGGGTGGCAAGTGCGCGCCATAATGCGAGCAGGAAGAGGCGCGGAAAAATTCTCAGCCAGGCGAGGACGAGGCGGAGATTATAGCCGACGGCGGTGAGAACGACGTTGGCGGCGTCGCCTTCGCGGCCCTTGAGATAGCAGCGGCCGAGGTGGCCTTCGGCCTTCATGTGGCCGATGACGGCTTCGATGGCAGAGCGGCGGCGAAGCTCGCGCTTGATGGTTCCGACGACGCCGCGCTTCTGGCCGGAAATGAAGACGCGCCGCGGATTTGGCGCCTTGTGGCCGCGATATCCTTTGTCGACGTAGATGCGCTCGATCTGGCAGCCGGTGAGCTTCTGGGTGCTTTCGATAACGGCGTCCAGCGTGTTCCCGTCGTAGGGATTGCCGGGGAGAGCCTTGGGGTGGAGCACGAACTGGCCGCCGGGTGCGCGGGCGTTTGTGGTGACGATCGAGGCCTTGACGCCGAACTCATAGGGCGCGCTGGCCTTGCCCTTGCCGATGCACTCGACCTCGGGCGCGTGGAACGAATAGAGCTTCCACCCGCGCTGACGCTGCTGCTGTGAGCGGATCTGGTTGGCGCACGCGAGCGGCCATTCGAATGCGGCTTCGATCTGCGGCCGGCCGGCAATCTTGCGCCGGATGTCGCGAATGAGGCGGCCAAGCCGGGTGCGCAGCAGCCGCAGCTGACGACGATGGCGCTTGAACTGCTTGGCGTGGGCATAGCGCCCCGCCATCATCGCCGCATGCTTGGCGATGCGCCGGTAGGGGACGAAGCGGACAAGTACAAACGTCGGCCATGACGATCTCGGTCGCGATTGACCGAGGTTGTTCTCTAATTCCGGGCCAGGGGTCAAGCTCCCCATGAACATCCTTGCCGGGTTCAGGGTTCTCTCCGCGGTAGGGGCGTGCCCTCCGCATGATGGCGTAAGATGACGCTGGTGGATCAATGTGTGAAGCGCGTTTTGCTCTTTCGAGCATCGCAAAGCCTGGGGCGATCGCACCAACGCCAGCGTCCCGGCAGGGACGTTCGTTTCCCGCTGGTCGGCGGGAACTCGATTGTCCTGCTATGCAGGCTGATTAGCAGCCTCCTTTGATGACCATTTGAATTCGGTGCCTTCGATCCACATTCGGTGCAGAATGACGGCAAGCTTTCGAGCGACGGCAACCTTGGCTTTGCGGAGCCCGCTTCGTTTCGCAAGCCGGATGCCCCATGCTTTCAGCGTCGACCACTTTGCGACGCGGGTGAGCAGGACATTGGCTGCCTCGTAGAGGTAACTTCGCAGCATCGCATCGCCGCATTTCGAGATTCGGCCCGTCCAGTCGATCTCGCCGGATGCGTATCGTCGGGTCGTCAGTCCGACATAGGCTCCGACGCTTCTCGATCTCTTGAAGCGAGTGGGGTCATCGATCGTCGCAAGAAAGCAAAGAGCCGTGATTGGACCGACGCCAGGTGCTGTCATGAACCGTCGAACTTGGGCATCATTGCGTGCCAGCCGCATCACCTTGCGGTCGAGATCGTCGACCTGCTGCTCGATGGCATTGCGCGCCTTGAGCAGCGGCCTGACCGCAGCCATCAACTCGGAACGACCCTCGATTAGCTCCTCGGCTCGTACGGCGAAGGTGTTGAACTTGGCGCGGCCGATGACGAAACCGAGATTCTTGAGCAAGCCACGGACCTGGTTCTCCAGATCGCGCTTGATCTTGACCAGCAACGCCCGGCTCGCCAGGAGCGCCCTGACCGAGTGGCTAGCGAGATCCTTGACGCGCACCTCCTTGAACCAGCCGGTCTGCATGATGCGGGCGATACCGGCCGCATCGTTGCGGTCGCTTTTATTGATCTGCATTTTGAGCACCGCCTTGGCGTGGCGCGCGTCGATGCAGATCACCGGCAGGCCAAGCCTCTTGAGCTCGGTCCATAGCCACGTGGAGGTCGGCCCTGTTTCGAGGCCGATCCGAACCGCGCCCGGCGCATTTGATCTGACGAACGCGGCAATCACCTCAGGATCGGAATCGACTACGCCCTCTCGCACCATCGATCCCGTCTGGTTCACCACGCAGATCGATGTCTGCTTCAAAGACACGTCCAGTCCGACATAGTATTCCATCGTCGCTCTCCATCGTTGTAAGGCCACATGAGATGGCCCCGTATGTTTCTAGAGAGCTGATTCCCTGTGCCTTCGTCTGGCTCGATCCCGGAATTACCCCATGTGTGAAAACGCATGGCCTGAGTTGATTCCCGCGATATGATTCCTCTGCGATTTGCGGAGGAATCGGATGAAGCGCTTCGTTGAGGGCACGGATCGCGGGCAGAGCACGCTGTTTCCGGAATGCCTGGAAGACTGGATCGGCGAGGACAATCCGGTTCGGGTGATCGACGTCTTTGTTGAGGAACTGGATCTGGCCGATCTAGGGTTTGGCGGGGTCGATCCTGAGGCGACTGGCCGGCCTTCGTATCATCCGTCGGTTCTGCTGAAGCTCTACATTTACGGCTATCTCAATCGGGTTCAGTCGAGCCGACGGCTCGAGCATGAGGCTAGCCGCAACGTTGAGGTGATGTGGCTGACGGGCCGGCTTGTACCGGATCACAAGACGATTGCCGACTTTCGCAAGGACAATGGCGCTGCCATCCGCAAAGTGTGCGCGCGCTTTATCGCGCTGTGCCGCATGATGGGCCTGCTGACGCAAGCCAACGTCGCGATCGATGGCAGCAAGTTCAAGGCGGTGAACAACCGCGACAAGAACTTCACGCGCGCCAAGATGGAGCGGCGCCTGGCTCAGATTGAGGAGAGTGTCGCGCGCTATCTGCAGCAGCTCGACACCGCCGACCGGCAGGAACCGTCCGAGGCGCTCAAAACCAAGACGAGCCGCCTGAAAGAGAAGATCGAGAAGCTGAAGGAGCAGATGCGGCGTCTTGAGCTTCTCAAGGTGGAGATGCTCGCCACACCGGACCAGCAGATCTCGCTGACCGATCCCGATGCCCGCTCGATGGCGACCAGCGGCCGCGGTTCCGGCGTCGTCGGCTACAACGTCCAGATTGCCGTCGAGGCCAACCATCATCTGATCGTCATGCATGAGGTAACCAACGACGGAACCGACCGATCGCAACTCTCCCATGTGGCCAACGAGACCAAGACGGTGCTGGGCGTGGAAAAGCTCGATGCCGTCGCCGACCGCGGTTACTTCAACAGCGAGGAGATCCTGGAATGCGAGGAGGCTGGCATCACGGTTACGCTGCCAAAGCCGATGACGTCGAACGCAAAGGCGGAAGGACGCTTCGGCAAGCAGGACTTCTGCTATGTGGCTGATGAGGACGTTTACGTTTGTCCTGCAGGCGAGAAGCTCGCCTATTCCTTTACAACCCAGGACAAAGGCATGGTCCTGCGTCGCTACCGGACCACCGCCTGTCATAGCTGTGCAATCAAGAACAGTTGTACCAAGGGCAAGGAGCGACTGATCTCGCGATGGGAGCATGAGCATATTCTCGAGGCCGTGCAACGCCGGCTTGATGAGCATCCGGAGAAGATGCGTCAGCGGCGTGAGACGGTCGAGCATCCCTTCGGCACGATCAAGGCTCGGATGGGGGCTACCCACTTCCTCATGAAGACACTGCCACGGGTCGCCAGCGAGATGGCGCTACACGTACTCGCCTACAATCTCACCCGCGTCATGAACATCATCGGCATCCAGCCACTCATCACAGCGATGAGGGCATAGTATCAATCCAGAAAATCAATGCGCCTCGCCAACTTCGACGACCTTTTGTCGCCTCTTCCCTGGGCGTTTCTACACAACCAAGACCCCAAGCCGACGTCGCCGGCCGGAAGCCAGTCGATGGTCGGCCGTTCGCACGACGGCTTTCTACCCCTCAATGACATCATATTTGGATGCCACAACTCGGGCACGGTGCGCGATTTTGAATTGATCAAGGCGACAAAGATGGTCCAGATCGAACACACGGAATCGAGGGCCACTATCACAGCGGCAACCTTCGCTGCCTACCTGAAATGTCCGACCAAAGCACTTCTCTCAGCTCACGGAGAGAGGCTATCCGATACGTTCTTCACCGACCTTGAGCGAGACATTTCGAAGGCCTACAGAACGACAATCAGAAATATCCTGTCAATCAGCTTCTGCGATTTAACGCGCAGTTCCCGTACTGAGAAGACCGCTACTTTCGTCAACTCGGAAACTGCATTTTACACCACGGGCTCCTCGGTAGCGATCGAGGCAGGTGATCGGGCCAAGAGACGGATGCTTGGCGACGAATATGTCCCCGTCCTCCACTTGGATTGCGAGAAGGTGGGGAAATCCGACCATCTGCTTGTCTCCTTCTGCGCCCTGGCAATCGGACAGGCAACGGGAACCGAGATACCACCGACTGGTAAAATCATCTTTGGAGATGGGAAACGCATCAAAACTTTACACACCATCGATCTGCTGCAGAAAACGCGGCAGATTATTGAAGCAATCGCCAAGGACTGTAGGACCGAAACGCCGCGGCAGGTCGCATTGAATAAGCACTGCCCGGTCTGTGATTTCCAGGCACGGTGCCGAGAACGTCGCCATCAACCGAGAGGACTTGAGTCTACTAAGAGCAATGACGGAGAAAGAACGGGCAAAATGCACCGAGAAAGGCATCACGACAATCACGCAGCTTTCTTATGGCTATCGTCCTCGGCGACGAAAGCGCCTGAAGAAGACCGTGTCACATCCCGCTCCTCAGCTTAAGCATGACCACAAACTCAAAGCTGTCGCTATCAAAAAATCTCAGATTCACGTCGTGGGCTCGCCGGCATTGGCGATAGACGGGACGCCCGTGTTCATTGATGTCGAGGGAGCGCCGGGCCGTGATTTTTTTTACCTCATAGGTCTGCGATACCAGAAGCACGGTAAAGCCGTTGAACGATCTCTTTGGGCCGATGAACCAGAAGACGAATTGAGCATTTGGCGCGAATTTTTACGTACGCTCAAAGAAATAAACAATCCACGGCTGATCCACTATGGCGCGTACGAAAGCCGCTTTTTGAAGCTCATGAGAGACCGGTGGCAGGCTGCCGACCAAGACGGCGCCTTCATCGAGCGGATCGTCGATGGATCAACGAATCTGATATCAAGCATCTACGGAAAAATCTATTTCCCGACATACTCGAACAGTCTGAAGGACATCGCGCGTTGGCTCGGATTTGAATGGACGTGGCCACATGCGTCGGGCAGCGGCGCCATTCTGCTGCGGCGGTGTTGGGAACTAACTCGCGATCAACGACTACAGCAGCAATTAGTTGCTTACAATATCGAGGATTGCCGCGCGGCAGAACTGGTCACGGGTGCGATCGAACGTATCTGTAGCAATAGCGACGACAATGATCAAACCAAATTGAAAGCTGTAAATGTTAACGCTCTTGAAGTCGGGTTTCAACGGACCTTTGGCAAATTTTCGGGCGCGCTGCCGGAGTTCGATAAGATCAATGCTGCTGCGTACTGGGACTACCAAAGGTCGAAGGTCTACGTGCGAACCGATAGGACCATTCGTCGAAGCATCGTGAGAGCCACAAAATGGGCTAGGAAGATTGTGGTCGATAAGGAGGTGGTGGTCGATGACAGACCAGAGCGTTGCCCGAGATGCGGTTCATCGAAGATATGGATAGCTGTACGCGCGTCCGACGTTGTTTTCGATCTAAAGGCCACGCGGCGCGGCATCAAGCGTTGGGCCATTCGATACCGGTACAACAATTATCGGTGTGGAGCCTGCAAGGCGCAGATGACGCCCTATAAAGTGGACTCCAAGTTCGGCTCAACTCTCCGGGCTTACGTCGTTTATCTGCTGATCGAGATGCGCCTCTCGCACGAGAGGATTAGCGAACACCTCGCCACGGTCTTCGACATCCGCATTCTGGGCACGATGGTGAATGAGATTAAACGAAAGATGGCACAGAAGTACGAACCGACCTACCGAGCTATCCTTGCGCAGGTTACTGACGGTTCTGTTGTCCATGCTGATGAGACCAAAGGGGTAGTCTACGGAGGGGGCCACTATGTGTGGATATTCGCCAACCTGACTTCAGTCGCGTACGTGTATTCGGCATCCCGCGACGCAGCCACGGTCAACCAAGTTCTAGCTGGGTTCGACGGCGTCTTGGTGAGCGATTTTTACGGCGGGTATGACTCGATGTCTTGTCGGCAACAAAAATGCCTAATCCATTTGATGCGGGACATGAACGAGGACCTACTGAAACACCCATTCAATGACGAGCTGGCGTTCATTGCCACCGGGTTTGGCGCACTGCTCCGGGACATCGTCTCGACGATTGATAGATATGGGCTTAAGAAAGTTCATCTTCGAAAACATAAGCGTTCGGCGGAGCGGTTTCTCGCCAGTGTAGCATCACTCAATTGTTCAACGGAGTTCGGGTCCTCACTGCAAAAGAGAATCGAGAAAAATAGGGATAGGCTTTTTACATTTCTCGATTTTAACAACGTCCCATGGAACAATAATAATGCCGAACATGCAGTGAGAGCTTTCACGCTCCTCCGAAATGGGATGGCCACCAGTACGGCAAGGGGAACGACTGATTATTGCAAGCTGCTGACCTTGCAACAGACACTGCGGTGTCGGGGAATTGGGTTCCTGGACTTTCTTCGGTCGGGTCGGACAGAACTCGACACATAAAGGCGGATTGTCGGGTCGGTTCGTTGTGATGGCCGCCTTCAAAGGCCTCGGGGCTGCGCACCGCTGGGTCACGGCGGCTCCTGTGAAGGGTTTTGGATGCCGGCCGTTGGCAGCGGTGCGGCATGCACCGGCGGCCGGCGTCCGAAAGCCTCCAAGGGAGGAAACCGCGATGGGGGAAGGTACGGCGGTGCCGCGGGCGCTATGGGGATTTGAACGCCGCGGCTGGTGTATTTGATTGGGTCTGATGCGATTGAGCGCGATGATTGATGGCGTTTAATCGCCTGAGTGGCTTGCTTTGGCAGTCGTCGATCGGAACAGACTGATGAATTTGATGCGCTGGCGGCATGTCCGGACGAGCATCATGGTGGCCGGTCGAGGATCGGCGGCACAGATCATGATCTTTTGTGCGCTGTGATTGGGCGATCATGCTCATGAAGTGTCGATCCTGATTGCGATGATTGGAGTTGCCGGTCGATATCGTGGCGTCGAGCCGCGGCTGAAGATCTCGATGATGATCATGTGTCCGCCGCAGCATGGACAAGGGCGCGAGAGGGTGGGCGTCTCGTTGCCATCATTATTATCGGTAGTATCGCCTTGGGACTTTTGGCGACCGAGCAGTTGACGGGCGCGAGCGATGTTGTCGCTGCAGGCGGCCTTGGCGAACAGGCCGTAGTGGCGGATGCGATGGAAGCCCTTGGGCAGGACGTGAATGAGGAAGCGGCGAATGAACTCGTCGGTTGCGAGCGTCATCACTTTGTAACGATCGGGGCCTTCGAGCCGATAGTCCTTGTATTTGAAACTGACAGTGGTTTTGTCGAACGCGATCAGCCGGCTGTTGGCGATGGCGACGCGGTGGGTGTAGCGGGACAGATAAGCCAATACCGCCTCGGGTCCGGCGAACGGCCGTTTGCCGTAGACGTACCATCTGATCTTGCGCAGCGGCGCCAGGAAGACAGTGAAGGCAGTGCGTTTGGCGAGATGACTGTGCTGGCCGAAGAACTGCAATTGACCGGCAGCGTGGGCAGCGAGAAGCTTTTCCAGCATCAGCCGGCGGAATAATTTTGCCAGCACGCGCCATGGCAGAAAGAACCGGGACCGGCACGACACCCATCGTGCGCCGTCGAGCGCGATGCCGCCGCCCGGCACGATCATGTGGACATGGGGATGATGGGTGAGCGTCGAGCCCCAGGTATGCAGGACAGATGTGATGCCGATGCGGGCGCCCAGGTGCTTGGGATCACCCGCAATCGTCAGCATGGTTGACATCGATCAGATAGTTGGTGGAATAGGCGAAGAATGCTTGTCCGCCATGGGCTCCGGTCCATCGCGCTGCCGGATCGGCCGGTGAGACGAACTTGGGCACGACATCGGTCGCAGCGCCGAAGGCCTCATCGTCGAGCACAGCCATATATTCTTTGACCGCCCGGCCGGTCGCTCCTGGTGGCAGCCCCTTCTCACCCTCGATCCCTTTCTGCCGATTGGCATCCGCCTTGATCAGACTGGCATCGATCGCAAAGGCTTCCCCGCCGACCAGTCCCTCGCGGATGCAGCGGTGCAGAACCGTCTCGAAGACGCGCCTGAGCAGATCGCTCTCGCGGAAGCGGCCGTGCCGGTTCTTCGAGAAGGTTGAATGATCGGGTACATGGCCGTCGAGACCGAGACGACAAAACCACCGATATGCCAGATTGAGATGGACTTCCTCGCACAGGCGCCGTTCGGAGTGGATGCCAAAGCAATAACCGATGATCAACATCCTGATCATCAGTTCGGGAGCGACCGACGGGCGACCCATCGTGCTGTAGAACGGCGCGAGCTCGCGGCGCAGTTCCGACAGCTCGACAAAGCGGTCGATCGACCTCAGCAAATGATCCGCCGGGACATGCGCATCGAGCGAGAAGTTGTAGAACAGTACACCCTGTTCGATTTGCCGTGGTCCTATCATCAACTCAGTTCCTGCTTTTCCAACAGGACTAAATCAGTGAGCTTACACCGTTTCAACTAGCGAGTTTTTCAACAGAATCGGCCCATAGCGACATTTCGCGGCGACGTAGCAATTCGGTCGATTTCGGAGCGAAGCGGACATTCAGCGAGCCGCGCCACCTGAGCCGGATTTATGAGTACGCGCCTAGCTTCCCGCGAACCATCCCTTTTGCCACTCCGCCAAAAGTGGGTCGCCGTTCACAAGCGCGCGCAAATTCATGCCCTGCACGATTAGAATGAAGGTCGTGTTCGCTACCGCGATGAAGGCTTCGAGCACTTCCAAATTCTCCCCATCCTTCGGGGTGCCGCTCATACGGCGAAGATGAAAGCGGCCGGGCCTCCCGCCGTATAAGTCCATGCACTCCGGATATCGTGCGTGCACGTAGAATGAAAATGCACGAGAGCTTGTAAACAATTTGCGACCCGCCGGCACTCGGTTTCGCCGCCATGCGCGTAATCATCGGCTATATCCTGCTGATGCACGGCTGGCTTAAGGTTGGCACATTCGGGCTCGCCGGCGTCAGCGGTTTGATGGCCAAATCGGGACTCGAGCCCGCCGTGGCGTTTGCGGTTGCCGCCATGTTTCTGGAAACCGTCGGCGCCATCTGCATCATCATCGGGCTGTTCACGCGGTTCTTCGCGGCGGCGCTTGCGATTGAGCTGCTGATCGGCCTTTTGGCCGTGCATCTCAATGCCGGATTTTCCGTCAGCAACGGCGGATACGAATACATACTGCTGCTCGGCATCGTGATGTTCGCCATCGCGATCCGGGGCGGTGGGCCCTACTCGGTCGATCGCCTGATCGGTAAGGAGCTATAGAACGCCCCTGTGGCGCGAAAGCAAGCGGCTGCGCGGCGCTAGAGGACGAAGATGACCGGGCCTCGATACCTAACTCGGCTGGTGCTATCAGGCGGGTCGTCGCTCCCGCCGACCAGGCAACCAGCAAGGTCACCTGTGCTCACGCCGACGCGAAGAACTAGATCGTCGTGAAAAGCTGCCAAAATCCGCGCTGGCTTACGTTTTCCGCGCCAGAAAATTGGCGGACGCTCGAGGGCAATTTGCGCTTGGTGCAAGGTAATGCTAGCAAATAAAGGACAAAGATAAAGATAAAGAGTCCGGCGTTTCCAAGCTGCAGCCGGCAGAGCGAAACTGTTTGTGTGACGCCCGGGAGGACGCGATGAGTCTCGTCGAGTTTCGCGACTGGAACCCGAAGATTTGGTCTGAACTCGCTGCTGAAGAGTTTGAGCACCGCCTCCACTCGGTTTGCGGGCGGTTCCATCCCCATCTCGCGGACGATGTTTTCAAGGTCAGGGGCGACGTTGTTCTCCAAGACGCCTCGGGGCTAGAACTGGCCCGGGTATCAAATAATTTAAGCTCGGTCTGTCGCGATCAGAAAGACATACGCTTAGATTTTGGCGGAAACTTCTTCCTTATTATTCAACTGGAAGGAGAGTGCGGAATCGAACAGAACGGAACGCAATCTCAAATCGGTCCCGGCGACTGCATATTATTGGATTCATCGACGCCGTTGTTGTTAAGTTTCGCCGGAAAATTTTCGGATCACCTATCCGTTCACCTCCCGCGCCAGCTACTTCTTTCGGAGAAGGTTTCGGAGCTGGAAGTGTCGCGTCAACTCGGCGTCGAAGATCCCATGTCCGCCGTGCTACGAGGGCTGGTCGCCAAGATTTCGCAGACTAGCGCGGAGAACGCCAGGGCGCCGCACCTGCGTCACCTGCTCTTCCAGGCCACGCGACAGGCTTTCGCCCGGGATGCGGACGCTCACTATCTGGTCGTGGATTCAAGCGACAGCCGGCTGGAGGCCGCCCAGTTGCTCATTGATCGCCATCTCACCGACGAATGTCTTTCGTTAGCCTGGCTCGCGCGGCGGCTAGGCGTTTCCGCCAGAACGCTGCAAAACGATTTCAATCGGGTCGACTGGACCGTGACCTCTATGATCCGCACGCGCCGACTGTTTCTCGCGCGCGACAAACTTGCCGAAATGCGCAATCGCGCGGGTAAAGCGACTATAGCGGATGTCGCCTATTCCGCAGGCTTTAACGACATTTCCTACTTCAACCGGAGCTTCAAGGAAGTGTTCCAGCAGTCGCCGCGGGACTTTCTTCGCGCCTGATTCTCGAAGAATTGCGCAATTGTCCAATCCGGCTTCGCATGCGTCCAAGACGGCGCGGTGCCAACTCTCGACAGTACCTCCAAAATAATCACATGGGGAGGACAGGGAGTTGGACTATTACGATATTACGATCGGCGGCCGGAAGGTTCAGACAACCCGTTGTGCTGACGTATCCACTCCTGCGAACGGCCAGCTTGCAGGTGTCTGCCCGTGGCGACGGTTAGTCAACCAGGAGCGGTCTGGTTCGGCTTTGTCAATCATGCGCGATGGCAATCTCGCCGAAGCAGTAGCCGGCGCAAACGACAATCCATCAGGAATAGGCGGCTCCGTCTGGAGTTCTGACATGGCGGCGGCGAACGAGGTTGCCAGTCGTCTGGACGATGGCTCGGTCTGGATCAATGGCTCAATTTGACTTCATCATCATCGGCGGTGGGTCGGCAGGCTGCGTGCTCGCGAACCGGCTTTCGCAGAGCAGCGCAAATAAGGTTCTGTTGATCGAAAGCGGCACGGCCGACAAAGACCCACTCATTCACATCCCCGCAACTTTTTTCAAGGTCATCGAAAAAGGGCGGGACGTTCATTTTTACGCCTCAGATCCTGAGAAGGGCCTAAACGGACGCCCCTCGATCGTCCCGCAAGGTAACGTGCTCGGCGGCGGCAGCTCGATAAACGCGATGGTCTATATCCGCGGACAGCGACAGGATTATGATACTTGGGCGCAAATGGGTTGCCGTTCGTGGTCGTACGAGCGCGTTCTTCCGGCATTCCGCGATCTTGAGAATAATCAGCGCCTTTCCGACGAATTCCACGGCGCCGCAGGGCCTCTCAAAGTTTCAGATCGGCCTTACGGTCATCCGCTGTCCTGGGCATTCATTCGCGCAGCTCAGGAAGCGGGCCTGCCCTATAACGAAGACTTCAACGGCGCCCGGCAAGAGGGCGTAGGGTTTTTTCAGACCACCACTGCAAACGGCCGCCGGCAGTCTTCCGCGCAAGCATTTCTGCGCGCGGCAGAAGGTCGAGCCAATCTGACCATCCTCACGGGACGTCGCGTTCACAAAATCGAATTCGAAGGCAAGCGAGCGAAGAGCGTTCTGCTTGAGAACGGCGATAGGTACATGGTTGCGCGCGAGATCATCGTTAGCGCGGGTGCTATCGCTACGCCGAAGATCCTGCAACTTTCCGGCATCGGTGACGCAGAACACTTGAAGAGCCATGGCATCGCCAGCGTGTCGCATCTCCCGGGAGTCGGCGAGAATTATCAGGACCATTTGGAAGCTACCGTTCAGGCCGAGGTCAGCATCCTCTCGCTATTCGGTCAGGACAAAGGCGTTGCCGCCGCAAAGCACATGCTCCAGTACATGCTCACCAAGACCGGTCTGTTGACGTCGACCGTCGTCGAATGTGGCGGCTTTGTCGATACTGCTGGGACGGGTACGCCGGACGTGCAATTTAACGTCCTGCCGACCTTCATTGGCTTCGCGGAACGCCAACCGGAGCCAGGACACGGCATCGCCATCGGCCCTTGCTTCCTGCGTCCACGTTCGCGCGGCACGGTCAAGCTGCGCTCGGCCAATCCGAAAGACACAGCGCTGTTCAACGCCAATTCGCTGGCGGACCCTGCTGACGTGGAGACGCTGGTGCGCGGCGTGGAGGTGGCGATCAAAATCACCGAAGCGCCGTCACTCGCGCGCATCATCAAGCGTCGCGCACTGCCTAAGCCGGGTGTCGAGAAAGATTCCGGTGCCCTGCGCGATTACGTGCGCACAGTAGCCAAAACTGTCTTTCATCCTTCCGGTACCTGCAGGATGGGACGTGTTGACGATCCGATGGCGGTCGTCACTGAGGACCTTAAGGTTCGCGGCGTCGAGGGGCTGAGGATCGCGGACGCGTCGATCATGCCGACGCTCATTTCCGGCAACACGAACGCGCCGAGCATGATGATTGGCGAGCGCGCGGCTCAATTCATCCTGGGTCGCGAGCAGTTGTCATGACAAGGAGGACTTCGTGAGTGAATTTCAACTCATTGTCGATGGAGCAAAGGTCGCGACCAAGGACCATTTCGAGGTCCGCAATCCCTCGACCGGTGCAATCGTCGGCCGTGCGCCGGCGGCGACCGTGGCCGATCTCGACCGTGCGGTTTCGGCGGCGAGCGACGCCTTCGCGAAATGGAAGAAAAAGCCCGATGCCGAGCGTCGCGCGCTCTGCCACGCGGCGGGAAAGAAAATCGGCGAACACGCAGAGGAACTCGCGCGGCTGTTGACCGAGGAACAGGGTAAGCCGCTCAACGGCATGGGATCACGCTTCGAGCTTGGTGGTGTTCAAGCCTGGACGCACTACACCGCCGATATCGCGCTCCCGGTCAAGGTGCTGCAGGACAATAACGAGGGCCGGATCGAACTGCATCGCAAACCGATCGGCGTCGTCGGCTCGATCACGCCTTGGAACTGGCCGCTGATCATCGCTACCTGGCACATCATTCCCGCCATCGCCGTCGGCAACACAGTCGTCAATAAGCCGTCGCCCTACACGCCGCTCTCGACCTTGCGCATGGTGGAGATCATGAACGAAGTTTTGCCGCCGGGGGTGGTGAATTGCCTCACCGGCCCCGATACGTTGGGCGCGGCCATGTCCGCCCATCGCGGCATCGCTAAGATCGCTTTCACCGGCTCGGCTCGCACCGGCAAGAAGGTGATGGCGAGCGCCGCCGAAACCTTGAAGCGGTTAACGCTGGAGCTCGGCGGCAACGATGCCGGCATCGTTTTGGCAGACGCTGA
This sequence comes from uncultured Alphaproteobacteria bacterium, assembly GCA_963733575.1. Lineage (GTDB taxonomy): Bacteria > Pseudomonadota > Alphaproteobacteria > Rhizobiales > Xanthobacteraceae > BOG-931. The sequence continues at coordinate 1,687,867 of CAVTDJ010000002.1, forward strand.
CCCCAAGCAGATCGCCGAAGGCCTGTTCTGGGGCGCCTTCATTAACAATGGTCAGACCTGTGCGGCGCTCAAGCGCCTCTATGTGCACGACAGCATCTTCGACCAAGTGTGCAGCGAACTCGCCGCGGTCGCCAAGACCATTCCGGTTGGCGACGGCCTCGACGAGAACAGCGCTCTCGGCCCGGTGCAAAACCGCATGCAGTTCGACAAGGTGGCGCAATTAATCGAAGCCGCCAAGAGTGGCGGCGGTCGCGTCTTGCTTGGTGGCGACGTACCGGCGAAAGGGCTGTTTTTTCCTCCGACGCTGATTGCCGATCTCGATAATGGCAATCCACTCGTCGATGAGGAGCAGTTCGGCCCGGTTCTGCCAATCATCCGCTACGCCGATGTCGACGAAGTGATCGCGCGCGCCAACGACAATCCTCATGGGTTGGGCGGTTCGGTCTGGTCGAAGGACCGGCAGAAGGCCAAAAGCATCGCCCTGCAGCTGCAATGCGGCACAGCGTGGATCAACAAACACGGCCCGATCCAGCCGAATGCGCCGTTCGGCGGAGTCAAAAACTCCGGCTTCGGTGTCGAGTTCGGCGAAGAGGGCTTGTTCGAAAACACCGAAATCCAGGTCGTGTGGTCTTAAGTCGAACAAGCAGAGTGACAAGAGTGAAAATTGTGCCTTGCACAAACTAGAGAGGGGCGTTTCATGCGACGGATTACGTGGATTGCACTGGCGTGCTTTGTTACCGGACTGGCATCGCTGACGGCGCCACCCCCAGCTGAGGCTGCGGCGGCTCCGAAATGTGGGTTGAACAATGGAAAAGCCGCGAGCGGCGAGCCGATTGAAATCGGCGCCGTGGTCGGCAAGACCGGTCCTGGCGACTTTAGCGGATCGGCACAAGCTGCCGCCGCTTACTTCGCCTGCGTGAATGCCAATGGCGGCATTAACGGTCGGCCGATCCACTACAGCATCGAAGATGATCAGTGGAATCCGGAAACGGCCGCCCAATTAGCCGCCAAGCTGGTCAAGGACACCAAGGTCGTCGGCATGGTGGGCAGTTCGAGCTTCGTTGAGTGCGCCGCCAACGCCAAGTTCTACGAAACCAACAATGTGCTGGTGATCGCCGGCGTCGGCGTGCCGCGCGATTGCTTTCACTCACGCAACATCGCGCCCACCAACGGTGGTCCGCGCATGAGCAATATTGGCGCCGCGCAATACATGCACGACGCCTTGAAGGTCAAACGTCTAGTCTGCATCGGGCCGAATATTCCCAATGTCGGCGACTGGTCCTGCGAAGGCGTCGCGGCTTATGGCAAAACCGTCGGCATGGAAGTGAAGACTATTCTGGTCGATCCGGGTTCGATGGACGCCACCTCGGTGATTCTCGAAGCGATGTCGTTCAAGCCGGATGCAATCGACTTCAACACGCCGAAGGAAATGGGCACTCCACTCTACGCGGCGGCCGAGCAGCAGCAATTGGGTGGCAAGGTCATCATCACCGCGCCGACCTCGCATTATGACGCAAGCCTGCCGAAGGCGATCGGTCCTTACTGGAACAAAGGCGGCCGCGTCTTCATCGAACTCGAGCTTGAGCCGCTCGACAAGAAAGGCGGCGATGTCGAAAACTGGCACGCGGTGCTCGACAAGTTCGGCAAGCCGAGCGATCAGCGAAATACCTTCTCGGAAGCCGGCTACCTAGCAGCGGCGGCCGCAACCTCCGCCCTGTTGAAAATGGATCCGGCCAAGATTGACCGCGCCTCCGTTGCCGAGGCATTCCGTAACATCAAGGACTTCAAGACCGATGTGTCGTGCAGTCCATGGTATTTCGGGCCCGGCGATGAACACAACGCGGTTCACGCTGGCTCGGTTGCTGAAGTAGTTGACGGAAAATTCGTCACGCGGAAATCATGCTTCCAAATGATCGATCCCGATTTGGCCGGCATCCTCAAGATGGAAAAAGATCTTCACCTCGCGGATTGAGTGAGGAGATGGATCACTATAAATCTGAGTAATGCCCGACCTCGGTCCCTTTGTCATATCGGGGCTCAGCACCGGCGCGGTTTATGTCCTCGCCGGTGTTGGGCTTGTGGTGCTGTATCGAGCGTCCGGGGTGCTCAATCTCGCCCAAGGCGCGCTCGGGGCGTTGAGCGCTCTTTTGGCTTGGCAGATTGCCGATTCCGGCGGGGCCGAGTGGCTCGGTTGGATCGCCGGAGTTATCGCAGCAACGCTACTGGCGCTCTTTTATGGGCGCATCATCGCGCCGCGTCTCGCCCACAGCGATCCGATTGTGCGGGCGGTGGCGACCCTCGGCTTTGCGCTCGTCGTGCTCGGCTTCTGCGAATTTATTTGGGGCGAGTGGCCGCGCAGCTTGCGCTTGCCGACCGATACGATGGGCTTCGAGGTGATCGGCGTGCACGTCATCGCTACGCGCGCTATTGCCTTTTGCCTGGGCGTCGCGGTGACGTTCGGCATGGTTATTTTTCTCAAGCGCAGTCGGCTTGGCTTGTCGATGCGCGCACTTGCCAATGATCGTGAGATCAGCGGTCTGGTGGGCGTTCCGGTCCTGCATGTCGACGCTTGGGCATGGGCAATCTCAGGCGTTTTGGCCGGCGTCAGTGGCATATTCTTGGCGAACATGGTGCGGCTTCAGGCGATTCCTCTGACCTACATGGTCGTGCCCGCGGTTGCCGCGGCGATCCTCGGCCGGCTCACCTCACTGCCTGCCGTGATTATCGGCGGCCTGGCCATCGGCGTGCTCGAGGCAATCGCCACGCCGTTCCCCGGTGTTTCGGCGGTTCGCTCGGCGGCTCCGTTCGTTTTTGCCGCCGCGGTTTTGCTCTGGTATCAGCGCGGCGGGCTGACGCTAAGCCGCATGGATCAGTTTCGCTCGATCCCGGCAAGCTTTGAGGCGACGGGAAGTCTCTGGAAGCAATTGCGTGTGGGCATTTTGCTGGCGTTGGTTGTAGCGATCGCGCTGCCCGATTTAACGTCCGCTTATTGGCTCAAAGCCTTTACGTCCGTGATCATTGTGGCCCTCTGCAGCCTCAGTGTCGCCATGCTTTACGCCCAACTCGGCATGGTTTCGCTGTGCCAATACGCGCTGTTCGGAGTCGGCGGCTGGGTTGCGTTACGCCTCTTTCATGCCTTTCACCTTCCATTTGAACTCGATCTCCTGGCGGCCGGCGCCGCAGCCTCGATCTGCGGCGTGATTTTCGGTCTGCCGGCGTTGCGCATGCGCGGGCTCTATTTTGCGCTGGTCACCTTGATGATCGCTGGCGCATTCCAGATCGTTATCAATGCAACCAGTTTCCCTGACGGCGGCCCGGGTTTGAGCGGCAAGGTTTATGGCGGCGTGCGCCAATTCATGCCGCATCCGCCGCTGGCCCCGAGTGATGCCGCCTATTTCCGTTATGTCGTCGTCGTGATTGCGATCGCGTTCCTGGTCACCATGCTGATTGAGCGTACGCGCGCGGGACGGGCCTGGGCATTGATCCGCCGCAGCGAACCGGTGGCGGTCGCGATGGGCGTGAATATCGTGGCTTATAAGGTTCTTGCCTTTGCGATTGCCGGCTTTCTTGCCGGCGTGTCCGGCGCTCTGATGGCAGGCAGCATCGGTCAACTCGACGGTCGCGCTTTTCCGGCGAGCGAATCGATCATGCTGTTTGCGCTCACCGTGATCGGCGGCGCATTTCATTGGTCGGGACCGATTTTCGCCGGCCTGCTGTTGCGCGCGGTCCCCGGGCTCCTCACCGACTGGCACATCGATGGCAACCTGGCGATCATGGTGTTCGGTGCTGGTCTCTTGCACGCGCTGATAACGGCCCCGCAGGGCATTTCTGGCCAAGTTGTCGGGCTAGGCCGCATGCTGAGTGGCAAGCTCTCGGCCATCATGCCGCATCCCATGGAGCGCAAGCTGTGATCGAAATCCGCAACCTTACGGTCACATTCGGTGGCGTGCGCGGCCTGAACGATCTGTCGGCCGATATCGGCGCGCAAATTACCGGCCTAGTCGGTCCGAATGGCGCTGGCAAAACCACTCTGCTCAATGTCATGAGCGGATTTGTCAGACGTGCGGCGGGCGGCGTAGCTGTCGACGGCGTCGACCTGCTGAGGATCGCAATGAACCGGCGGGCGGCGTTCGGCGTGCGGCGTACGTTTCAGACCGAGCAGGTCGTTGAAAATCTCACTGTCTGGAACAACGTGGCCGCGGCGCTCGATAATCTCCCTACCGGTGGCCGCGCCCGGCGCGATCTCATCGGGGAAGCGTTGGACTATGTGGGCTTGAGCCGCCAAGCGGAGCGGATCGGGGCGACGCTCAATGCCAGCGAGCGGCGGCTGGTCGAAGTCGCGCGCAGCATCATAGCCCAGCCGCGGGTGGTGATGATGGACGAGCCGGGCGCCGGTTTGAGCCAGAGCGAATCCGACAATCTGCGCGATGTGATCATCGGCATTCCAAACTTCTGCGGCGCTCAGGTTTTATTGGTCGACCATGACGTGGATCTGATCTCGGCTACTTGCCAGGAAACGCTAGTGCTCGACTTCGGCAGCAAAATCGCCTTCGGCCCGACCGCCGAGGTCCTTAAGGAACCGAAGGTCCGCGCCGCCTATCTTGGCACCATCGAGGACGTCGCGGCATGAACGGTGGTCTATGCGCAGTAGGCGTGGCAGTCGAACGCAGTGGCAAGCCGATCATTCATGGCGTGGACCTGGATATTGCACCGGGCAAGATCACCGCGCTCCTGGGCGCCAACGGCGCCGGCAAGAGTTCCTTGGTCTTGTCGATCGCTGGCGCATTGCCTTTGTCGCGCGGCAAGATCGTGCTCGACGGCAAAGCGATCAACGGCCTGCGGCCGGAGAATGTGCGACGGCTCGGCGTTGTGGCCGTGCCTGAGGGGCATCGCGTTCTCACCGAACTCACGGTCGAGGAAAACCTACGCGTCGCGGGCACCGCGTTGAGCCGTCGAGAACTCGACGGTGCTGTCAACCGCGCTCTAGCAACTTTTCCGGAACTAAAGCCGAGACTTGCCGCGCACGCCGGCACGCTGTCGGGTGGCCAGCAGCAGATGCTGGTACTTGGACAGGCGATCGTGAGCCAACCGCGGTACATTCTCGCCGACGAGTTGTCATTCGGTCTCGCTCCCGTGATCGTGGCGCGGCTTGTGCCAGTGCTCGAAGCCTTTGCCGCCAACGGAATCGGCGTGCTGCTGATCGAGCAGTTCACGCATATCGCTTTGCGAATTTCTCATTATGCCTATGTCATGGAGCGCGGACGCATTTGCTTTTCCGGCGCACCGGAAGCGCTGCGCCAAAACCCGGATATCCTGCACAGCGCCTATCTCACTGCATGAACAGCGAGACGAGCGCTCCGTCTATCGAGAGGAAGGCTTGCTGTGACAAAATACATTCGTGATATCACCTCAGAAGAGCTGAAGCTTTTCGGCAAGATAGCTGCGCGCCTTGAAAGGACCGGTCCGGGCGAGGACGGACGTTTGTTACCATCGCGCCGGGAAACCTTTCATGCAAAGGTCGTTCTGGCCGACGCGTCCTCGTTCTACGTGGGCTCGAGCAACTTTATGGGGTCTGCCCTGGACCGGTCGTTTGAGTGCGGAGTGATCGTTCATGGCGAAACGGCGCGCCAATTGCGGTATGTGCTCGCTGCCCTGCAGTCGGTCGCAAAATCAATCCCTAATTATTGAGAACGGATACCGCTCCAAAATTATCGGGCGTGCAGCCGGCACATTGCACCAATCTCAAGTCTCACGGTGAGCGGAATGGATTCTGAGCCACTGTTGCTCTCGAATTTGTGCCGCCGAGACGAAAAGCCCCACTGCGCAACGTGTTCAACGGATACCGAGGCGATCGACGGCCGAATCCTGGCGCGCTAAAAGTTTGGCGGCGAAGCACTTAAGTCGATCATCCCGCGCGAGAAGCGATGGCAGACAATCATGGGGCGGCCGCCGTGGCCTTGCACAACGATTTAGATGGAGAAACACCTGAAGAGGAACGGGCAAGTCTCGAGCGGCGGAGACAAGGCATAGCCTAACAAATCAAACACCTCGAACGGCGCCGGCGGCTTAGTGCCTGTGTTACAATCAACGCATTGCTGAACTATATTGAATAGCTACGCTCCTCGCTGTCGTCTGAGCACGGTACATGGCGCCATGCGAAATCGCCGCGCCGGTTTGCATCCTTGCAGTAGACGATCTTCGTCTTCTCGGGATGCAAGATCAGCTTGCAGGCCGAGAAGCGATCTGCAAGCGCGCTCCATAATACCCACGCCTCGTCGGCGCTTTTGCAGTGACAGATGATGTCATCCGCGTATCGCTCGAATGGAATGTGCGGATAGATTCGCGTCATCCACATGTCGAACGCATAATGCAGGAACAAATTCGCTAGAAGTGGACTGATCACCCCTCCTTGCGGCGTTCCTGCTGTGCGCGGGACGATGCTGCCGTCCTCCATCTGCTGCGGCGCCTTCAGCCAACGTTCGATGTAGAGCAGCACCCATGGACAATCCGTATGTTGTCGAACCGCCTTGAGCAGCAACTCCCAATCGATGCTGTCAAAATAGCTCCGGACATCAATGTCGAGCACCCAATCGTAGCGCCAGCACCGCTGACGCGCCGTGCGCACGGCATCGACTGCAGATCGACCGGGCCTGTACCCATAGGAATCGGCGTGGAACACCGGCTCCAGACATGGCTCCAGGAAATGACGAGCGACTTCTTGGGCGATGCGGTCCGCTACCGTCGGAATGCCCAACGGGCGCGTGCCGCCGTTCGCTTTCGGAATTTCCACTCGCCGCACCGGTGGAGGAAAATAGCTCCCTGAGGACAACCGATTCCAAAGCTTGTAGAGGTTGTTCGAAAGATCAGCCTCGAACCCCACAATCGATTGTCCATCTACTCCGGCCGCTCCTTGGTTGGCCTTCACATGTTTGAAGGCTTCCCACACCTCCCGTTTGAGGATGTCGAACGGCTTTGCCTTGTCCGCGGGCTCCTCCCGTTGCCGGTTGGCCCGTGAACTCGGCTGAACAACGCAGCTCCTTCGGTCCGGCTCCATTACAGAGCCCTCATCCCTACTACGAGCCGCTCCGTCCCTGTGCTCCGCATCGGTACTCTGGTCCTCGTGGTGTGCGCCACTTGGATGTCTCCCTTGGCATCGGAGCGACAGGTTCTCACGTTCCGTACAAGAGCCTAGTTGAGCTTCGCGCCGCCTACATGCCGGATGACGCTTGGGCAGTCTCAGGGCATCCCCCAAGCTGATCCCGGAGGAAGGGTCACCCCCCGGTTTTGCCATCGCCTAATCTCTTTTCGACACTTCATCAGCGGTTTGCTTGCGCTCGCCTCTCTCAACCGTGCCTGCCGGAATCATGTCCCGGCTTCCGCAACGCTCACCACCATTGCTTTTGACAACGGCAGCTTGCGGTGGTTTGAAATCGGCACCTGATTGCCGACCCCGAAGGGCCCACCTCCATCTCTCGTACAGTTGCGCGTCGCCGTTTGGACCGGCGATACTCGTGACACACGACCCATTTGAGACATCGCGATCCCCGAAGCCGCCTGCTCCGAATGAACGCCCAACCACTTCCGACCGCTTCCATAGGCTGCTAGCATCACGCTAACGTTTGCTCCTCGGCCCCCTTCAAACCTGAACTGTCCCGGCCACTCAAAGGAAACGACACAATGAGACGGCAGATCGCGGTTGTCATGTGCTCGGCAGTCTTTGGACTTATGACGCTATCTTCACACGCGATAGCGCAACAAAAGACTGCGAAGGAATGCCGGGAAGAGTGGAAAGCGAACAAGACTGCCAATCAGGCGAACGGCATTACTGAAAAAGCATACGTAGCCCAATGCCGCGGCGGCGCTTCACCCACTGCCGCTCCGGCGTCACCGGCGGCTCCTACTCCCGCTCCTACTCAGAACTCCGACGGCAGCGACTACGGGACAAAAGACAGCGAAGGAATGCCGGGAAGAGTGGAAAGCGAACAAGGCTGCCAATCAGGCGAACGGCGTTACCGAAAAGGCTTACGTAGCCCAATGCCGCGGCGGCGCTTCACCCACTGCCGCTCCGGCGCCACCGGCGGCTCCTACTCCCGCTCCTACTCAGACTCCGACGGCAGCGACTACGGGACAAAAGACTGCGAAGGAATGCCGGGAAGAGTGGAAAGCGAACAAGGCTGCCAATCAGGCGAACGGCGTTACCGAAAAGGCTTACGTAGCCCAATGCCGCGGCGGCGCTTCACCCACTGCCGCTCCGGTACCGCCTCCGGCCCCTGCTCCGACGGCAGCCACTCCTCCCCCCAGACCCACTCCTCCGCCGCCCCCGACCGCCGCACCCAAACCCGGCGTCCCGGCCGGGGCGAACGAGTTTTCAACTGAAGCTCAGGCAAAGGCCCGCTGCCCGTCTGATACCGTTGTATGGGTCAATCTGACTTCCAAGATCTACCACTACAGTGGAACCAAAAATTACGGGAACACAAAGCACGGCGCATACATGTGCGAACGTGATACCGCGGCAGCGGGAATGCGCGCTGCCAAAAACGAGACCCACCCGTAAAAGCCTAGCGCAGCCGGATCAAGCAATGATGCCTCCTACCCTGGGACAGAACCTTGGCGGAGGTGTAAGTTAGCGCGTGACTGGAGCGGTTTGTTGGCCCGGGGCGGCGTGCCGGTCGAAAACTCTCGGGCAGGGGAGGATTTCATGTCGACCATGATCATCAATCTCATCATCCAGATTATCGCCGGTGCGGTCGGCGGCAACGCGGCTGGTGCAGCGTCGAAAGACATCAGTTTGGGCGCACCTGGCAACACCATCGCCGGTGCAATCGGAGGCGTCGTCGGCGGTCAGCTTCTTAGTGCGTTCATTCCTATGATGGCCGGGGTAGGCAACAACGTCGATATCGGTGCGCTCGCCAGCCAGGCGGTCGGCGGCGGCGTCGCTGGTGCGATTGTCGCGGCCGTCGTCGGCTTGATCAAGAACAAGATGGCGTCTTAGCGCACTGAATCGCCTCGTTCTGCGACCATTCAATTTGCTACGGAGAATATCATGGCAAAGGCACATCGTGGCCTCGACGGCCGCCACCGTGACAAAGGTGGCAAAATCGAAAAGAAGCACGGCAACACCAGAGTAGGGTCGTTACGCAAAGAATACGGCGCAAGCTTCGCCAAGGGCCGCCGTAGGGACATGATGCTCAAGACGCTGCTCAAGGAAACGGGATCAGCGTCATTGCATGAATATCTGAGACATCATCACAAGTAACGCGCCGCGGTCTGCTTAATCGGCGACTCTTTGAGCCTTACGTTTTGTCACTGCCGTCACTGTGCAGCCGCGGTTCACCGGTTCTTCAGTGCGTCGCGGATGTCGGTCAGTAACTGCACTTCCTTGGACGGTGCCGCCGGCGCCGGGGGCGGCGCTTCAGCTTTCAACCGACTGATCCCCCTGACCGCAAGAAACAGCGCAAAGGCGATGATGAGGAAGTTGAGAACGAGGGTGAGAAAATTGCCCCAGGCGAGCACTGCGCCCTGCTTTTTGGCCTCGGCCAATGACGTCGCCGTCACCTTCGACGACAGTGGAAGGAAATAGTTCGAGAAGTCGAGCCCGCCCGTGACCGCACCGATGATCGGCATAATAATATCGTTGACCAGCGAATTGACGATCGCGCCGAAAGCGGCGCCGATGATGACGGCGACGGCGAGATCAACGACATTACCCCGCATCGCGAATTTCTTGAATTCTTCGAGCATCGACTCCTCCCTTGCTTGACCGACGACGCGGCCTCATCTCGGCACGTGCGGCAACAATATGCTCCGAGAGCGGTCTTCTCCAGTCGGCATCGATCCGAAGACCGACATTTCTAGACTTAGGATCGCCACCGTATAATCGACTGGCGGCGGCCGTTACTCACCACCTTCGCGCCGCCTCAAAACGGCTTGTGAAACTCAGCCGCCGAGCCGGGCAAGCTCGTCCTGCGTGGGAAGGCGGCCCTGCGGCGTCAGCTTGTCGACGAAGCCTGGTAGAACTTGCGATAGTTGCGCGGTCACTTCCTGTTCGGACATACCCGTCTTTTCAACCAAGGTTTTAACAATCGACGGACCGAGCGCTGAACCGAGTGAGCCAGGCGAGATCGGCTGATTTTGCCCGCTGCCCACCCATGATTTCGCTACGTCGCCAAGACCGCTCTGCTCCAGCGTTCCGAGCAGTCCACCCAATCCTCCCAACAATCCGCCAGCGTCCGCGCCGGACCCCGGGCCCGCGTCCGGTGCCGAGGCAGGCGCCTGCTTGCGCGTAAGGGCGCCTGATGCCAGCAGCGCGATGAAAGCCAGCATCAACGGTTTCGCGATGCCGCTTCCCTGTGGGACCGCTTTGTTCAGCACATCATCAAGGAAACCCATTACCGCCTCCATTATCGTTACGCCAAACTAGCAGTTTGGCCCGCAGCGTCCAAATCGGCGCCGTTACCGCTTGGGCCAACATGAATTTCGCAGGCCCCAGCTTGGAAATGACAATGCTTTGTATTGTGTCATCAACGCGACATCTGGATTGGTGACATGGGATGAACAACTGCTACGATACAGGCGCAACACGAGTTGGAGCAAAACCCATGGGAATTATCAGCTGGCTTATATTGGGTCTTGTTGCGGGCTTTATTGGCAGCAAGATTGTCAACAAGAGCGGTGAAGGCCTCTGGCTCGACATCGCCCTGGGCATTGTGGGTGCGATCGTCGGAGGAGTTCTGTTCAGCGCGGTCGGCATGCAAGGCATAACCGGTCTCAACATCTGGAGCATGATTGTGGCAATCGTTGGCGCTGTCGTAGTGCTATTCGGCTATCATGCGGTGGCGGGGCGTCGGTAATGTGCTTTTCTCGCGCGAGCCTAGCGCACTGTAGCGCAGCAAAGCCGCGTCCTGCCTACGCATCTTGAAACACCGCACGGAAAATGCCGAAGCGAGTTCGGCTTTTTTCAAACTCAGGGAGATCACAATGAGTGTTTTCGGTAGCATCATGTCGGCCATCTTTGGGCATTCGACTTCGTCGGCACCGGCGGCTCCGGCAAGCAGTTCAAGTAGTCAGTCCAAGTCTGCGGCTGCGCAACCCGCCCAGGCGGCGGCTGGGTCCGTAGACGTTACTGCGATATTGGACAAGCTCACCGCGCAATCGAAAGAAAAGGGCCTCGATTGGCGAAAGTCGATTGTCGACCTGATGAAACTTCTCAATCTGGATAGCGGTCTTGGCGCACGGAAACAGCTCGCACAAGAGCTGCACTACACCGGTAATACCAATAACTCGGCATCGATGAACATCTGGCTTCATCAGCAAGTGATGATTAAGCTCGCGGAAAACGGCGGCAGAGTCCCGGACGATATTAAGCACTAGCGTCCTGCGCATTCGCCGTTTCACTCACGGCGTGAGCTATCAATGCGATCGTTGATATGGACGTTGGTGTACTGGGCTGCCGGGCGTGCTGGCGGGGATCCGATACCACGGCAAGTGGTGGATTGCGGCGTACCATAATGTTTGGCAGTCGGCCGCGGATTATAGCAAGTAGCAGCAATTTGTTGCGGTGCATGAGTCCGGTCATGATGTGGTGGACGGTGCCCGTTCCCGGCAGCGAGCTCCGATAGAGTGATCGTTGTCAACGAATCACATCAGGGAGCTGTCCACATGCAAATTTCAACGATCGGTTTGGATATCGCCAAGAACGTGTTCCAGGTTCACGGGATCGACGTCAGCGAGAAGGTCGTCGTTCGGAAACAGCTACGGCGCAGCCAGGTGCTGGCGTTCTTCAAGGCGCTGCCGCCGTGTCTCATCGGCATGGAGGCCTGCGCCACCGCGCATTATTGGGCGCGTGAACTCACGAAGCTTGACCACCAGGTGCGGCTGATGCCGGCAAAGGACGTGAAGGCCTACGTCAAACGCAACAAGAACGATGCTGCCGACGCCGAGGCGATCTGCGAGGCAGTGCGGCGACCGACCATGCGTTTTGTGCAGGTCAAATCGGCCGAGCAGCAGAGCCGTTTGATGCAGCATCGCGCGCGCGATCTTTTGATGCGACAGCGGACCCAACTGATCAATGCCTTGCGGGCGCATATGGCCGAGCTTGGCATCGTGGCTGCGCAAGGGCGTGACGGGATCAAGGAGTTACTGAGGATCATTGCGAGCGAACAGAATGCGCGCTTGCCGGTCGATGCTCACACGAGCCTTGTCGTCTTGGCGGCGGGGCTTCAGGCGGTGCAGACGATGATTGGATCGATCGAGAAGCGGATCATTGTTCAGCACCGCTCGAACGAGGCGAGCAAGCGGCTCAAGACCGTCCCTGGGATTGGCATTGTGGGCGCGACCGCCATTGCCGCCACCGTTCCGGACCCCAAGGTTTTTCGATCGGGTCGTGACTTTGCGGCTTGGATCGGGATCGTACCGCGGCAAGATTCGACCGGCGGCAAACAGAAGCTCGGGCCGATCTCGAAGCAAGGCGACCAATATCTAAGACGCATTCTGGTGGTCGGAGCCCATTCGGTGTTGAAGCGGGCGCGCCAGCAGCCGGAGAAGTATCCGTGGGTCACGCGGCTTCTCGCCCGCAAACCGTTCAGGGTCGTGGCGGTGGCGCTTGCCAACAAGATGGCGCGCATCGCCTGGGCATTGCTGGCCAAGGGCGGGACCTATCGGGCGCCTGCGCTTGCGGCGGCGGCGTAAGGGGTCTTGCGACAGAGGAGTGAGGTTGCGTCTGTGCGCACATGAACTGCAGGGGTGATGACGACGTTGATGCGAAACGGTCGAGACCGTCGATCGGGAAAACCCGTGATGGGCCACGCGATACTTGAGCGCGTGCTTTTGGTTGGGCCCCGATCAGCGGATCACATCAGGGCCAGCGGCCATAGCGGCTGCATCGCGACGGGGCAAGCCTCCACGCGAAAACAGGCCGGATACATGGCTGCACCCGAACGCTTCGCAAAACTCAGATTCCTCTTGCACCGCGGGCACCGTCCATACATGGCCCATCGCAACATGAGGTCCTGAGACGGTTGTCGGTCGCTTTCGGGGCACAGCAGACATGGCTGGACCCGCTGCTGGTTCGAACTCCGTCGCGAATGACCCGACTCGGACGCCGAGGGTGCGTCGCAGCAATCAGTTGGCGATGTGGGCCGCTCGGATATTCCAAAGCAACAGTCGTTGGCGATCATCCAAGCTCTGCCAAGGCCGCATCGATGCGCACCAGCATGGGTGTTTGTCCGAATTGAGAAATAATCCGCTGCGCCTCGGTCAGATGCTCAAGCGCAAGCGCATGCTTTTTCTTGGCCTTGTAGAACAGGCCGAGAACCATTTGCGCACGGCCTACATGATATCCGGCCTTATCGTAATAAGGATTCTCTAGGACGCGCTTCATTAAGGCGGGAATGCGAGACGATGCCGTTAGGATGACCTTCAGAAGAACTGGTAGATTTCTTAATAGGATTGGCAATGGCAGTTTTTCGTTACCGGCGATTATTTGTAAGTACACCTCTCCAAGGAAAAGGCCGAGCCATGCGGCAGTGCGTAGATAACCTTGCTCCTCTCGCCTCAAAATGCCTTCTTCAATGAAATGGATCCCGTTCCCGATATTTCCCTGAAGCACTTTGCACAAACCGACAGGGACGTCAGTGCCAAGCAATATATAGAGCCAGCCGTCCGCGATACCCTGGCGACGAATCTCTTCCAATAGCGCCTGTGCCTCTTCAATTCGCCGGAGTGGCACGAGGGCGCACCCTTTTGCGGCAGTGGCCAAGATTCGATCAAGTGGCGTGACTGCAACGGCCAATGATTGTTCGCTATACTCGAGCGCTTCTGTGTAGGAATCCTCCCACACCGCAATCCAGCTTAGCATCACCAAGCCCTGTCCCGTGGCTCGTGGGTCGTTTAACTGCCGGCCAATACGCATCAGGTCGCCAGCCGCATCGCGAGCCTCGTTAAGCAGTCCCCGATGTGCCTCTTCCCATGCGACGAAATACCTAATTAATGTGTGAATGTAAGCATCGGCCGTGGCCGAAGCGGCGCTGATTGCTTCCCGCTTAAGCGCTTCGAATTCATGCCGAGGCTTTGGTGCGATAATGGTTGACACCCATATCTCGCCAGCCAAAGCATACGCCCTCGACCTGCTATCTCCGAGACGGTCCGCCATTACCGAAGTCGCATGCTGCACGACAGCCGCTTCTTGATAGCGAACGTTCATAATGAGCGCGATTACATGTTGATGTCGGATGATAACGGCTCGTGGATCGTCACCCAAGCGGTCGACACGTGCCGCATAGCGCTCAAATACATCAATGCTCGCGTTTATTTGAGCATTCATGAGCAATAGAGTCAGATAAGGGATAAGGAACTCGGCGACCTGATCGTCCGTGGCGCAATCAGGATTTCCGTCGAGGAGAGCAAGAGCGGCGGTGAGGTGGGTTGTAGCCTCATCGAGCGAATACACGCCGAGGCTTTTGCTGCCGGCCATTGACAGATAGATGAAGGCTTTGCCGGCGAGATCGGTCCGGCTGTAGTGGTGGGCGAGGACTTCGGCCACCTCAGGGAGCCGGTTGCCACTCCGGCGTTCGATTTCCTCCGCGATTTTTAGATGCAGTGCGGTGCATGTTTCGCTGAGGAGTGTTTGATATAGCGCGTCCCGCACCAGCGCATGCTTGAACAGATAATCGCCCGACTTGTCATCGAGGCGGACCAGATCGAGCGCCTGCATGGCCGCGAGACGGTCTTGAATATCGGTCTCGCCGACCGTGGAGGCAAGCAGCTGCGCATCGAACCGCCGTCCGATCACAGAAGCCGCTTGCAAGAGCGCGCGGTCCTTCGCGGCAAGGCGTTCCACGCGGGCGGTCAATAGGCTCTGTACGCTCGCGGGTAGCGCCGCGGCGATCGCGTTCGCATTGAACTCCAACTTGCCTGCCGTGTCGCGAATAATGCCCCGTTCGGTGAGGTAGCTGGCAATCTCTTCAGCGAACAGCGGATTGCCCTCGGCCTTGCCCGCCAGCTGCCGCGCCAGCGTTTCCGGCAATGCTTCGATGCCGAGCCGCGATTGGAACAAGCGGCGGATGTGTCCGACGGGCAGCCGCTCCAGATGCAGTTTCGTCACCGATGCGTTGTCGAGCCAGGGCGGCGTGTATTCCAGACGGCGCGTGGTGAGCAGCAAAAGCCGCGGCTTGACTTTACTGTCGACGAACTTCCCCAAAACTTCCGCTGACACGCTGTCGATCCAGTGCAAATCCTCGATCAGCATGACCACGGGCGACAGCCGGCAGCGCGCCTCCAAGAGTTGCTGCAAAAGCTCGCGCGTACGCAGGCCGATGAGCACGCCGTCGAGCCCGGTGAGCGAGCCTTCAGGCGCTTTCAAGCCAAGCAGGTGGAGCAGTAGGCCGAGATTAAGCGTCGAGTGCAGACCAAGAGCGGTCAGTCCCATTTCCAGCTTCTGCGCAACGTCCTTTTCCGCCTCGCCGGCACTGAGGCGGAACGCGCCGCGCATCACTTCGATGAACGGGAGGAACGGCGTTTGTTGGCCGTCCGGCGAGCAGCTTCCTGACAGGACGAAAGCGCGCTCCTTACCGATCCGCTGCCGGAACTCGTAGAGCAGCCGCGACTTGCCCATGCCCGGCTCGGCTGACACGTCGATGGCGCGGAGTTCGGAGCGGCCCTCGTCAAGCCCGCGCTCCAACACCTCCAGTTCGCGCTCGCGCCCGACAAAAGTGCTGAGGCCCCGGCTCATCGCCGCTTCGAACCGGGTCGCGCCGTGCCGAATCCTGTCAAGCCGATAGACCTTTTGCGGATCGGACTTACCCTTGATCTGGTGCTCGCCCGCGAAGCTCGCCTCGACCATTCCTTGCACCAGACGGTGAGTTGCCTCGCTCATGAACACCGAACCTGGCGCAGCAAGGCTTTGTAGGCGTGCTGCGAAATTCACTGTGTCGCCGAGAACCGTAACGCCGGCGTCGTCACCGTCCTCTACCTTGCCAACCACGGCTGCCCCGGTGTTGAGGCCAATCCGCATCTGCGGACGCACGCCGTGTTTGGCTTCGAGTTCAGGTCCGGCGTCCTTGAGACGTTGCAGGATTGAGAGTGCCGCGCGACACGCCCGCAGCGGTGCATCTTCAAACGCTACCGGCGCGCCGAAAACGGCCATGATGCCGTCGCCGGTAAAGCCCTGAACGATGCCGCCCTGCTCGCGGACAGCTTCGCCCATCAGCTTCGATAGGCTGCGCATCAGGGTATAGGCTGCTTCCTCTCCCGACCGTTCCGAGAACGTCGTGAAGCCGACCATGTCGGTGAAGAGGACGGTGACCTGTCTGCGCTCAGCTTCCACCGGGCCTCCGAATGCCGAGACATCGCAGCGTAACACGCGCAACGACTGAGGAGGAGACGCCCAATAGAAGCGTCCTGGACACCTTGTCGAGCTTTGACGATCATATGCGCTTGGCGTGGCAGCGGCGGCTGTGATGGACGTTGGGGAATGGCTGCGGAGCCTTGGCCTCGAACGGTATGAGGCGGTATTCCGCGAAAACGAGGTTGACGACACGGTCCTGCCGAACTTGACGGCGGAGGACCTGAAGGAACTTGGCGTAGCGGCACTCGGGCATCGCCGTAAGTTGCTCGACGCAATAGCTGCCCTGGGTGCCGACGCGAAGGCGAAAGCGCCGACCCTCGATGCGCGCTCCGCAACCGACGCATCCCCGAAGGACACCGCCGAACGCCGTCAGGTGACGGTGATGTTTTCGGACCTCGTCGGCTCGACTGCAATGTCTGCCCGCATGGACGCCGAGGATTTGCGCGAGGTCATTTCAGCTTACCAGAAATGTGTCACCGAGACCGTGCAGCGCTTCGGCGGGTTCGTCGCGAAGTATATGGGCGACGGTGTGCTCGTCTATTTCGGGTATCCCCAAGCACATGAGGATGACGCCGAGCGGGCGGTGCGGGCCGGGCTGGAGTTGGTCGCGGCGGTGGCTGCGCTCAAGGCGCCTGTGTCCCTACAGACCCGCGTCGGCATTGCTACCGGGCTGGTTGTCGTTGGCGATCTGATCGGATTGGGAGAGGCGCAAGAACGCGGGATCGTCGGTGAAACTCCGAACATTGCGGCGCGCCTGCAAGGCATTGCGGAGCCGAACAGCGTGGTCGTAGCGGAGACCACGCGAAAGCTCTTGGGCAATCTGTTCGAGTTTGAGGACCTCGGCGCACAAGATCTCAAGGGCATCGCTGGGCCGGCACGAGCCTGGGCTGCGCTGCGACCGAGTTCGGTGGAAGGCCGCTTCGAGGCTCTGCACGCGAGCGGTCTGACCGAACTTGTCGGGCGAGAAGAAGAACTCGAAATCCTGCTGCGGCGCTGGTCGAAGGCAAAGATCGGCGAAGGCCAGTTAGTACTGCTCTCGGGTGAAGCGGGTATCGGTAAATCTCGATTGACGGCGGCGCTGTTGGAACGCCTCGCTACGGAGGCACACACGCGCCTTCGGTACTTCTGCTCCCCTCAGCATACCGATAGCGAGCATCAAACCTGACTGCTGCTGTTCAGATTTTGTTGGCACGAAACGCATCGACGGCCGCGTCACTGCCTCACAGATCGCGGCGGCATCATTCGCATCATTCTTGCTGCGCTTGAGATAGGCCTTCACGTAGCTGGGCGGCATCAGCTTCACCGTGTGGCCGAGAACCTGAAGTCGTGTACAAGGGCAAGTCCATCGACGTGAAGCAGGTCGGGCGCGAACTCGGCGTACGCTATGTGCTCGAAGGCAGTGTGCGTAAGGCCGCCAACCGCGTGCGCATTACCGGCCAGCTGATCGAAGCCGAGAGTGGCGCGCATCTTTGGGCCGAGCGCTACGATCGCCCGCTCGATGACATTTTTGCCCTTCAGGACGAGATCACGCTCAGCGTTGTCGGCGCAATTGAGCCGAGAATGCACCAAGCCGAGATCGAGCGCGTCAAGCGCAAGCGGCCCAACAGCCTTGATGCTTACGATCTCGTGTTAAAGGCAATTCCGCACATATACACGGTCATGCCGGAAGGAGCCGCCAAGGCCATCCCCCTCCTTACGGACGCACTTGCGCTTGAGCCGGATTACGCACTCGCACACGGTTTCGCCGCTTGGGGTCACGAAATCCTCTTCGTACGCGCAGGAATGCATGAGGAAAATCGCAAATCTGCAATCCGCCACGCCCACGAAGCGATCGCGCATGGAAGAGGCGATGCGATGGCGCTAACGCTTGGCGGATTCGTCATCTCCATCGTGGAGCGCGACCGTGTTGCAGCGGTAGAGGCATTCGAGGCGGCGCTCGGCGTGAGCCCCTCTTCGGCATTTACCTACCTCCTTGGAGGCGCTGCGCTCGGTTGGGCCGGGGAGGCCGAACGCGCCATCACATGGGGCGAGCGAGCGTTGCGCTTGAGCCCTGTCGATCCGCTGGCCTTCGGTCCATTCATCGCAATCTCTCTCGGAAACTTCCAACTGGAACATTATACGGAAGCCGCAAACGCCGCCCGCCGCGCGATCCAAGCAAATCCTGGTTTTACCGCTTGCCATGTGTTGTTTGCGGCAGCGCTCGCGAAGTCGGGGCGGATCGATGAGGCAAAGGCGGCGGCCGCGAGCGTGCTGGCGCTCCAACCCAGCTTCACCATCGGCGTTTTTTGCGCCGGGTTTGGAATTCCTCCACCCCTTGCAACGCCGTTGTCTGAGGCACTGCACGACGCTGGGCTGCCAGACTGAGCTCGATGAGGCTGCGCTCTTCGAGTCGGCTACCAAACCTGCAAGCCGGTGCCATACTGAGCACGGCGATCCCTTCGACCTTCTTGTTGCCCTGTGTCTGGGGAATGTCTTCTGTTGGCCGATTTTGTTGAATAAGTCGGTCAGTAATTCGAGATGAGTCAGCCCGACCATTCGAAGGCCCCCGATTGCGAGTCGCAGATGGTCTCAGGCTGGGTGAGGGCTTGGCATCGGTATCAGCTTTGCCAGCTTTCGGAGGTTTTGGGCGGTTGCTGCGAGAAGGAACTCATCGCGCGCACCATTCGGTCCTCTTAGTCTGAGCCGATCGAGCCTGAGAATGCGTTTGAGATGGGCGAACAGCATTTCAACTTTCTTGCGCAGTCGTCGCGCGGCGCGGCCTTCCCGCGAGCTTGCAATCTGGCGTGCCATGTCACGGGCGCCTTCATAGATCGATCGCGGTACGTACCTGGCCGGTTCCTTTGGACAGCATTGGGGCTTGAGGCGGCAGGCTTGGCAGTCATACTTGCTCGCGCGGTAGCGTAATGTCGCTCCATCATTCACACGTGAGCCGGTCGTGGTTAGCATCTTGCCGGCGGGGCAAGAATAGACGTCGCCGACATGGTCGTAGGTGAAGTCGTCGCGTGAGAAGGTGCCGTCCTGGCGCGTGGACTTATCGAACACGGTCACATGTGGCTCGATGCCATGCTCGTAGACCAGCCATCCGAGCATCTCGGCCGAGCCGTAGGCGCTGTCCCCCAGCAGGCGCGCGGGATAAAGATCGAAGCGATCGATCGAGCGTTCTATCATGCGTTTTGCGGCCAGGACCTCAGCCTGCCGGATCGCGGTGGTCGCTTCGACATCAACGATAATCCCGTTGTCGACATCGATCAGATAGTTGGTGGAATAGGCGAAGAATGCTTGTCCGCCATGGGCTCCGGTCCATCGCGCCGCCGGATCGGCGGGTGAGACGAACTTGGGTACGACATCGGTCGCAGCGCCGAAGGCCGCATCGTCGAGCACAGCCATATATTCTTCGACCGCGCGGCCGGTCGCCTCTGGTGGCAGCCCCTTCTCGCCCTCGATCCCTTTTTGCCGGTTGGCATCCGCCTTGATCAGACTGGCATCGATCGCAAAGGTTTCCCCGCCGACCATTCCCTCGCGAATGCAGCGCTGCAGGACTGTCTCGAAGACGCGCCGCAGCAGATCGCTCTCGCGGAAGCGGCCATGCCGGTTCTTCGAGAAGGTTGAATGATCGGGTACATGGCCGTCGAGCCCGAGACGACAAAACCAGCGATATGCCAGATTGAGATGGACTTCCTCGCACAGGCGCCGCTCGGATCGGATGCCAAAGCAATAACCGATAATCAACATCCTGATCATCAGTTCGGGATCGATCGACGGGCGGCCAATCGAGCTGTAGAAGGCGGCCAGCTCCCGCCTCAACTCGCCAAGCTCGACGAACCTGTCGATGGGCCGCAAGAGATGGTCAGCGGGAATGTGCTTTTCGAGAGAGAACTCATAGAACAAAGCAGCCTGTTCGACTTGCCGATGTCCCATCATGATTCTCAGTCCTGCTTGTCGCAGCGACTGAATCAGCGAACGTCACGCGGCGCAACTGCCGACTTTTTCAACAAAATCGGCCCTCAGCGACGCTTGCCGTAATGCAGCAATTCGGTAGCGATCGGATGAATAGCGGACATTGCTAGCGGCCGCTGAAAGCGACACTGTTGACCCATAGGCGACACGGGCGCGTTTAATACCCTCACCGCGCATGCTGTCCGGTTGGCGACCTGCTACCGCGGAATGCGAGCGCGCAAAAGTATCACTTCGGTGCGTGCTGCGGGCCGCTTTATCTCCTCGACAGCCTTGACGCGCGATTATTGCCATATGACTATAAAGGCATGTCAACTAAGAAGAACAGTAAGAAGAAGTTCCCCGCCCATAGAAGGGGTTCGCGTTCGCGCAATGTTTTTGCGGCCGAGAAGAATCAGCTCAAGGCGGCACTAGGTGTCCAGCTCTGGCGATTGTACGCCGAACGGAAACTGACGCAGTCTGTCGCAGCAAGACAAATGCGTATAGCGCAGTCAGATTTGTCCAGCCTCTTACACGGACGATTACGAGGGTATTCGGTCGAAAAGTTAATGCGCATCCTATCCGCGTTTGGGCAGGACGTGGAAATTAGGATTAGGCCTCACCACAAGCGAGATAAGGCCGGGCGAATAAGAGTCGTCGCTGCGACCTAGCGGTTGATGCAAACCGCCTGAGCCCGCGCCAAGCACTGAGGTACGATCCGAAGCGCATGATTCAGGTCTTATGTAACGCGTTCCAGATTAGCGCAAATATCGAACCAATCGTAAAGCCAACGCTGGTCGTAATGACCAGGAGAATAGCGGCTCTTCCGATTGAAAACGGCTCGATCACGTAAACAGGTTTTATAAAGTGCATCCAAAAAACAAAATCGATGAGGAGTTGTGCCAACCCCAATGCCACGAGGATTGACCAGCACAAGTGCCACGCGCCGTACAATGTGGCGACGACGAGACCTGCTTTGAGGACGCTGATGCGCCAGCTCATGTCTAACCTCCATATAACATCGCCAGCCCTCCCGAAGAGGGAAGATGGTTCTTCCACTGCAGAGCCAGAACGGTGCGCGTTTTTCCGCTAGGCATTTGACACAGATCAACGCCAAATGACGAGGTGATGTTTTATATTTCGGGTTGCTCCCACTGCGGTTACCCGCGGTGTCTGTCCGGCTTTTGGTCCATGAAAGGTATTATCTCGCACCCGCAAAGCTCAGCAGTGTTGCCAGCGAGACATGAAACCACCCATTCCTTATCGCATGCGCGGCGCGGCAGCTTCGCGACTCTGACCGTCGGGTCCCTCGGCATTGTCTATGGCGATATTGGTACCTCGCCGCTCTACGCTATGGATCAGTTGTTTTTTGGGCGTCCCGGCGGTGCGCAGACGACTGATGATGTGCTGGGCGGCGTATCGCTGGTGATTTGGACGATCACCCTAATCGTAGCCATCAAATACGCCATCTTGGTTTTGCGCGCCCAAAACGACGGCGAGGGCGGCGTTTTCGCTCTCTATGGCCTCCTAGCTGAACCCAAGAAGCGCGGCACCGCCTGGCTACTATGGCTCCTAATGCTAGGAGCGGGATTGCTGTTCGCGGACGCAATGATAACCCCGGCGATCAGCGTGCTGTCTGCCGTGGAAGGCCTGCATGTCGCGACGCCGTCGTTGGGGCATACGGTCATTCCGATCACGATCGGACTGCTTACAGCACTCTTTGTTGTGCAGTTTAAGGGCACCGCGGGCATCGGGATAATCTTCGGTTCTGTCCTGACGGTCTGGTTTGCGGTTCTCGCCGTCCTCGGTGCTTGGCAAGTCGAACAACACCCGGAAGTTCTCGCAGCCTTCAATCCTGTTTACGGTCTGGACTTCCTTAGACATGCGGGCGTGTTCGATGCACTCTTGATCCTAGGTGCATTGATGCTGGTCGTCACCGGCAGTGAGGCGATGTATGCCGATGTCGGCCATTTCGGCACCGGACCGCTGCGAGCGAGTTGGTTTGCCGTTGTCTATCCCGCGCTCCTTCTGAACTATCTTGGGCAAGGCGCGTTTCTTTTGACTGGTACGCCGGTCGCGGGCGGCAAGCTTCTCTACAGTCTCGTACCGGAGTCGCTGCTCTATCCGATGATTCTGCTCGCCATCGTTGCGACGATTATTGCCTCGCAGGCGCTGATTTCTGGAGCCTTTTCACTTGTCTCGCAAGCGATCCGTTTGGGCCTCTTTCCGCGCCTCAATCTCCTGCACACTCACCAAGCATATCCCGGCCAGATCTATGTTCCATTCATCAATCGACTGCTTCTTGCCGGATGCGTCGTGCTTGTCTTGACGTTCGGCGCAAGTTCAGCCCTGGCTCCAGCCCTTGCACTCGCAGTGGCCGGCATAACACTGATAACGTCGCTGGCCATGTTTCCGGTTGCGCG
The DNA here is from genome assembly GCA_963733575.1 of uncultured Alphaproteobacteria bacterium. Taxonomy (GTDB): domain Bacteria; phylum Pseudomonadota; class Alphaproteobacteria; order Rhizobiales; family Xanthobacteraceae; genus BOG-931. The sequence continues at coordinate 1,710,565 of CAVTDJ010000002.1, forward strand.
ACGCTACTGGCAATGGGGACCTACCCGCACGGGTCTGGTGTGGGGTGTTGTAACGGTCGTTAGCGCCGCGTTCCTTGTTGCTAGCACGCTCAAGTTTTTGGAAGGGGGTTTTGTGCCGGTTTTGATCGCCATCGGAGTGCTTCTGGTGATGGCCACTTGGAGGTGGGGTCGAAAGGCAACCTTTGCCGCCTACTCTGCGAAATCCACGATGACGATGGCCGAGCTGGTTAGGTTACATCGTGACTGCAAGGTTTTCATGGAGCGAAATGCAATCGTGATGGCGGCCACGCCGCTGCGGCTGCTGACCGATCGTGCCCCGGCAATAATGCAAATGCTCTGGGAGCGACATGGCATACTGCCGAGAAATTTGATCCTAGTCGAAATCAAGCATCCCAAAGTTCCTTACGCCAAAGATGGTCGTTATCGTGTGACTGTTTTTGATCGCGAGAAGAGCAGAGGCAGCATTATCGGCGTCGAATTGAACTTCGGATTTATGGAAGACCCTAATGTAGAGCGATTGCTGGAGGAGATGGCTGCGCACAAGCAGATCGACTTGCCTGCCGATCGACGTAAATGGATCGTGCATGTCTCCCAAGAAAACCTGCTGCCTGGAAAGACGATGGGCCTGCTCAGGCGGGCGCGCCTTCGCCTTTTCTTGTTTCTACGCTTGGTTTCGCAGCCTGCCTATTATTACTACGGACTGGGGGATGAAGTGCAGCTTTCTGTCGAAATCATCCCTGTGCGGGTCCGGTAAAATCCCATCCCTAATCACGCAAACCTTGATTGGGGCGATTACGCCCCAAGGTCTCTTCTTGGCCCCTTGCGACAGATATTGCGGCGCAAGCGAATTTCCGCTTTCGGGGGTAAAGCTGCCGTGACGCAGACATCCCACGATGTCGCAGTTTGACCCAAAGCGAAACTTTCATCGCTTGCTTTTCACATTGCCCCGTGCGCTAGTGAGAAATCACATTTACGTGCTGCCAAAAAACACCGGTGACGGTCCGAAGTCACCCTCCTCAATAGAAGCAGCAGTTGCCATCGGTCGGCGTGAAAATCTGAAAAAACTGAATCTGTATGTGGCGGATGCCTGGGCATCCGCCCGGCTTGGTCAAGGGCGACGGGTTCGCCGTCGATGCCAGCGTGATGGAGGCCAATGCCAGCCGCTACCACGGCAAGGCGCCGGACGAGATCGCGTGGGCCGAGCCCGAACGCCAGACGCGCGCGGTCAAGGAATATCTCGCTGGGCTTGATGTCGATGCGCAACCCAATCCCGACCGCAAGCCACCGAAGGTGATCTCTCCCAGCGATCCCTGCTCGGCCTGGACGGCCAAGGCCAACAAGCGCGTGCAGTTCGGTTATGGGCTCAATTATCTCATCGACATCGCGAACGCGATCATTGTCGATGTCGAGCCGACCCCGGCGCGCACCTATGACGAGGTTGAGTCAACAAAGACGATGCTCGAGCGCACCGAGCGGCGCTTCGACCTGAAGCCGAAGCGGCTGGCGGCCGATACCGCTTATGGGACTGGCCGCTTCCTGGGCTGGCTGGTTGGCCACAGGATTGCACCGCACATCCCGGTCCGCGATGCTAGCGAACGTGACGACGGCACATTCTCTCGCAGTGACTTTCGCTGGGATCGGCGACGAGGTGTTTACGTCTGCCCGAATGGCAAGATGCTGCACACCACCGGCACCGTGCATGACGATACACCGAGCAAAGCCGGTAGGACCGGCAGCGTGCACGGCGCGACGATAGTCAACATACCTGCGAAGAGCGCTAAGACCGCAGCCGCCATGAGAACTTCCTGATGGGGTTGGCGCGATCGACTGGGTAACGCTACCGCGCCGTCGGCTCTAGCCGTTCATTCGTGCGAAGCTTGCGCCAGGTTACGGTAGGCTGGTCAAGTTTTCGTGAACCGCGATGTTTTCGACGCACACCAGATCGGACCCGCCAGATGTGGCCGGTCCGCAGAATTTATCACCGCCTCGTTCTTATTCATCTCTTCTGGCTCATCGAGTCTTTTGGCTGTGGAGTTGTTGCTCACGGGTTGCTTCGGCCGATTATCGTGTAACTTTTACCCGCCTCGGAACGAAAGACACTCGAAGGAGTGCCGGGGCAAATGGCACAAGGAAATGTGATATCGGCGTCGAGGCGCAATCCGTTGCGCCCCTTCCTATTTCCGTGCTCGATATCGTCCCAACTGATGTCGTTGCCGTCGGTAGCGGAGCGGCGGATCAAACATACAATGAAGCGTGCCGAGAATAGGCGAACAGAGTCGGACGCTCGTCGATCGGCGTTGATGGCCGCTGCCCAAATGGGGGATCGCGTAGCCTATGAGACACTGCTGCGCGATTGCGTGTCATTCATCGTGAGCGTCGCTCGCCGTCAGGGCGTCCCATCTGACCGTACTGATGACGTGGTGCAGGAGGTGTTGCTGACGGTACACCGCGCCCAAGCGACCTACGATCCACGGCGGTCCTTCAACGCGTGGCTGCGCGTCATCATCGAGCGGCGCGCAATCGACATCCTGCGCCAGATGCACCGACGTGGAGCTCGCGAAGTGCACGCACCACTCGCCTACGAGAGCCATCCCGACGAAACCGTCGATCCTTCGGCCGGGATCGAGCACAAGCAAAAGGTCAAGCGGATTGGCGCGGCACTCGCTGATTTGCCGCGGCGCCAGCGCGAGGCGGTGCACCATCTCATGCTTGACGAGAAATCGCTGGACGATGCCGCAGTGTTGACGGGCCGAAGCAAAGGATCGCTCAAGGTGAACTTGCATCGGGCGCTAAACGCATTGCGCCTCAAGATGGATCGCGGAGATTGAAATGGACGATTCCAACGATCGCCTGATCGGCGCGCTGGCGGCAGATCTTCGGCCGATGCGCCCGCTACCGCCGCCGGCGCTGCGGACGCTGTTCTGGCTCATCCTCGTCGCAGCCGTCGCGGCCGCGCTCGCGACGTTCGCCGACACGGCGGCGATGTGGCATCGCATGACCGCGATTTCCGACATGTGGCTTGCCGTGCTTGGCTCGATCGCGACTATGGCGACCGCGGCGTTCGCCGCGTTTGAGCTCAGCCTGCCAGATCGGTCCCGGGCCTGGGCTTTGCTGCCGCTGCCGGCGGCGGCGTTGTGGGTGGGAGCGAGCGGCCTCGGTTGCATGCGCGCCTATGTGCTGCCGGGCACTCATGTCGCGGCGATCGGCGAGACGCGGGATTGCTTGCTGTTCATTATCGGCCTGTCGGTGCCGCTATCGGCGGCGCTGATCGTCATGCTGCGGCGCGCCTATTCGCTGGCGCCGACGCTGACGGCGGCGATGGCGGGCCTCGCTTCGGCAGCGGCGGCGGCTACGTTGTTGAATTTCTTCCATCCTTTCGACGCCGCGGCGACCGACCTTGCGGTGCACGCGGTTGCGGTGGCGATCGTCGTCACCGCGGCGTTGGCGTTCGGCACTCGGACGCTGCAAAATTCCCTTGCCGGCATGTAACCGTTCCGCCGGCCGGTTCGAATTAGGGGTGATGGGATCGATACCATCGTAACCTAACGGAGAACCAGGATGATCGTCCGTTCGCGTCTGCTTTTGCCGGTGGCCGCCATCGCGTTTGCCTTCGCCTTCGCTGCACCGGCCACGTTCGCCGACGACATGAGCAAGGACAGCATTTCGAAAGACACTGGGATGAAGAAGGACAGCATGTCGAAAGATACTGGGATGAAGAAGGACAGCATGTCGAAAGACACTGGAATGAAAAAGGACAACATCTCCAAGGACAACATGTCCAAGGACAACATGTCGAAGTAGTTACGCGCCGTCGGGATGCGCCGGGCCCGCATTCCGCAGCCCGGTGCATCGCGTTTTCGCCCGGTGCCCTGCTTGCGGACTCTAAGATGACCATCAAAAGCCGCTCGTCGGCGCGCCCTGACGTTCGGCTGGGGCACTTTTCGACGTTCAGGGTCCTGCAAGAAAGAGATTATAATATCTGTGAGAAGAACAAGTGGTTGCAATGTCCAACAAACAGCGCCTGATTGCCAGCCTGGCTAAAGCCAAATGCCCTCCGACCTTTGAGGTGCGTCAACTGAAATCTGCGCCCGGATGGTATGTGCGAGTCTTATGGCAGTATGGCCAAGAGCAGCACGTTAGCGGCTTCGCGTCTGCGGACGAGGCACAGAGTTGGATCCACAAGAAATCGGTAGGATGGTTGCGAAACAGGGCGGCTGCATTGCGCGTCGTCTAATCACGATCTGGCCCCGTGAACACATTTAGCTATGATTGCTTGACGGGTAGTATGAGCGCGCCATCATGGACCTCGGGGGCTGGCCGCGGAGCCTCGGCCTCAGACAGTACGAGATAGCGTTCCGCGACAACGGAATCGACGAGACAATCCTGCCGAACTTGACAGCGTTGGAGGATTTAGGCGTTTCGGCGATTGCATGGCACGTGTTTTTTGAGGAAATGCCCCATGGGAATCAAACTGCACTATCATCCGCTCTCAACCTATTCGCGCCGGGTCCGCATCGCGTTCGCCGAGAAGCAGATCCCGCACGAGTTGGTCGTCGTCAACCTGGCGGCGCGCCAACATCGTGAGCAGCCGTATCTGTCGCTCAACCCGTATGGCCGTGTGCCGACGCTAGAGGAGGACGGGTTCGTGCTCTTCGAGTCGACGGCGATCCTTAGTGTCCGTCCGAGAACATCTTGAATCCTGTGAATCGTTTGTGATTCAAGAGTGGTGGCCTGATTCGAGGAGGGTCACCGATGTGGACGACGAAGAACCGCGGACGTTACGACCGTAGCGCATTGCGATATCCGAGCGATCTAACCGACGATGAATGGGCGCTTGTTGAACCGTTGATCCCGCCAGCCAAGCGCGGTGGCAACAAGCGCCACGTCGACGTGCGCGAAGTGATGAATGGGATGATGTATATTTTGAGCACGGGATGCCAGTGGCGGGCGATTCCGAAAGACCTGCCGCCGCGTAGCACGGTGCATGATTATCTCGACTTGTGGAGCTACGACGGCACGCTCTATCGCATCCATCACATGCTTTATGTGGAGTGCCGCGAGCAAGGCGGACGCGAAGCCAGCCCCACCGCCGCCATCATCGATAGCCAAAGCGTCAAGAGTGCTGAAAAAGGGGGGCTTGTATCGATCCGCATGGCTATGATGCAGGCAAGAAGATCAAAGGCAAGAAGCGCCACCTTCTCGTAGATACGCTGGGTTTGTTGCTCCACGCCATCGTTCACCCCGCTGATATCCAGGACCGCGACGGCGGCATCCTGCTTCTTGCCACTCTGTTCGGGATGTATCCGTTCTTAAGAAAGTTGTTTGCCGACGGCGGCTATCAAGGACCGGAATTCCAGAAGGCGCTCACGAAAATCCTGCCCCATCTTGAAACTGAAATCGTCAAGCGCTCCGATCACGCCAAAGGATTTGTGGTGCTCCCACGCCGTTGGCTCGTCGAGCGCACCATTGCTTGGCTCAACCGCTGCCGAAGGCTTGCCAAGGATTGGGAAAACCTCAATCGCAAGGCGCTGGCATTCTTGCGCCTCGCCTCAATCCGCCTCATGCTCCGAAAACTTTGTAATCCCGTTTGATGTTCCCGGACAGACTCTTAGCTATCTGGAGGCAACGCGGCCAACCCCGCCCCTGATGCCGGCCGATGCGCGCGGCCGCGCGCTAGTCGATATGCACATGAAGCTGTGCGACCTGCAGCTTACCCGCCAAGCCGGAACCATCGTGTTTCCCAAGCGCTTCCTGCCCAAGGAACGATGGAACATCGCGGCGATGGCGGAGGCCAGGGCGGAGATCGAGAAGCACTTGGCGATACTCGACAAGCATCTCGCCGGGAAGACTTACCTGGTCGCCGAGCAGTTCTCGCTCGCTGACGTGTGCTACGCGCCGTTCCTGGAGTTCCTACCTCTGATGGAAATCGCCCCTCCAACGGCCGTCGCGGCATGGAGCGAGCGCCTACTCGCTCGCCCAAGCGCGGTTGCCACGAGGCCGGAGAAGTAGCTCGAAGTAAGCGGCTGTCTTGCCTGGGTCGGCTCTGGTCGCAATTCGCCGCCAACCACCGCGCCGGACCTCCTCCCCCAAAAATCAGTCTGGGGTAATAGGCTTTGACTCCGCCGGCGTGATGGCGTCGAGCTTTGGCGATAAGCCTGAGAACACCATCAAAGATAGGCGCTGTCCGAGACTGCTGTATCGAGGGGCGAAGGAGAATGACGCACCGTGCCGAAGCCGCGTGCGGTTGTTGACTCCCCGTGTGCCTCACGGTGAAACCAGTCGAAGAGAAGCTATGGGGCGGGCGGCGGAGGTCGTGGCACCTTCATCGTCCATATGAACTGATGGAGGTTGCCCCGGCGCGAGACGCGGCGAACAAGCTTGTTCGTCGGAGCTATTGGTTGGACATGAATGATCGCACCCTTGTAATGGTGATGACGATCTAACAAACGATGCGAAAAGAGCGCATCTGACCGATTTGAAACGCGAGCACCTCATCGATCAGGTATGTATTCAAGAAATTTTGCAGCCTGAGAACGAGTAAGCAATACTGCCACAACTCCGTGGCATTTCTGCAACAAAACCCCAAATTTCACACGGTTGGAGGAAATTAAACGAATTTAGGACGCAAATCAGCGTAGACTCTACGTCGTCGGGAACGCTGCTGCACATTCGGTCTTCGTTCAATGTCGCGGTGGCGATTGATGGGGTAACTCATGAAAAACGTCATCGCGACGCATAGTCTGCCTAGTGAGCACTATGTCATTCGAATCGACGGACGAGTGAAATCGCACCATCGACGTTTCGTTGATGCGCTGAGAGAAGGCTTGCAACTCAAAGATCAGTTTCCGCAGCACGACATCAAAGTTCGAGCGATGCAAGCGAGCGGCGAACAAAAAACCGCTCTGCACTGACGCGGTTAAGGTCTCGCGGTGGTTTGAGTTCGCGCGCTTCGTCGTCTTGCGCAGCGCGTGGTGCGGCTTTTAATTTGATGTCCGCCTCAAAGTAAACATAGCGGCAGTCTCAAACGCAAATCCGCACATGTCGCAGGACCAAGAGTTGCGTACACATCGCTCGCTCACGTACTTTGATGACGTTGCGGCTATCATCGCGTCACCGCAATTCGTACAGAGACGAAGTGGATTGCCACTTCCGCGAATCACTCCCACCTTTTGAAATTCTTCCATTGTGGACATCCTCCGACACGTCCCCACGTAGAAGCTAACTGTCAAGCATAGGTGAACAAAACTGTCGAGGCGTGACAGCGGAAAATCCCGACCACGAGTCCACACCAACGTCTCGAGATCGAGTTCTTTGCGATAGGTGCACTTGCGCGCGTGAGTGCCGTGATCTTCTTGCCCATGCTTGCACCTCGCAAAAATGCGCCATCGTTCGGAAAAGGCGTTGCCGAGCGTTTCAATGCCCATTGGAACAAAATCGAACGGAGTCAAGCTACTTGGATGATCCGACCTTATCGTTCGGTCCTGAGTACGAGCGCCTCTCGTTACGTCCAAAATCTGCGCGTTCGCCTCGATCGTGATCACGGTTTCCAGAGCATCGTGATCATCAATTCCAGAGCATCGTGATCACGGTTTCCAGCGGATCGTGATCGCCGTTTCCAGCGATCGTGATCAGCCTGGAAGACGATGGGGAGGCGCTCACCACTGACAGTCTGCAACCCAGGTAGCTTGGCCCTTTGCCCCCCAGAGCAGAGGATCGAGATGCCGACGGAGAGACTGTCAATGCGCCACATTCGTGAAGTTCTACGCCTGCACCACAGCGTCGGCATGTCTCAGCGCAGCGTTGCCCGGAGCCTTGGCCTGGCTCAAGGAACGGTCAGCAAGTACCTGAACCGTACGCGCCGCGCTGGCCTGACCTGGCCTTTGCCGCCGGAGCTGGATGACGATGTCCGGCTCGAGAATCGGCTTTATCCGCCACCATCGGATTTGCCTAGCGATGACCGTCCGCAGCCGGATTGGGCGGTGGTGCATCGCGAGCTACGCCGACCGAGCGTGACGCTGATGCTGTTGTGGGAGGAGTACTGCGACACGACCTCCAACGGCTTCAGCTATTCGTGGTTCTGCGAACGTTACAAGGAATGGGCCGGCCGCTTGAAGCCGACCCTGCGCCAGATTCATGTCGCCGGCGAGAAGCTCTTCGTCGACTATTCGGGCCACACCATGGAGGTGATCGATGGGCTCACCGGTGAAGTGCTCACGGCGCAGATATTTGTCGCCGTACTCGGCGCCTCGAACTTCACCTACGCCGAGGCAACCTTCACCCAAAGCTTGCCCGACTGGATCTCATCACATGTTCGGGCATTTTCCTTTTTTGGCGGCGTGGCCCGGCAGACGGTAAGCGACAATCTAAAGGCGGGCATCACTCGGGCCTGCTTCCACGAGCCGATGGTCAACCGCACCTATGCCGATCTCGCCCGCCATTACAAAACTGCCATTCTGCCAGCGAGGCCGTATCATCCGAGGGATAAAGCTAAAGTCGAAGTGGGAGTCCAAATTGTCGGTAGATGGATTCTGGCGCGGTTGAGGAACCGCCGTTTCTTCTCGATCGTCGCTCTCAACGAGGCAATCCACGGTCTTCTTGTCGATCTGAACGATCGATCGTTACGGAGCTGGGGGCGAAGTCGGCGCGAACTGTTCAACGAACTCGATCGCCCGGCGCTCACGCCGTTGCCGGATGAGCCCTACGAGTATGCCGAGTGGAAGCGCTGTCGGATCAATCTCGATTATCACGTCGAGATTGCCAAACATTACTACAGTGTTCCCCACAGCCTCGTACGTCAGGAGGTCGAGGCACGGATCACCCAGAAGACCGTCGAGATTTTCCTGCGCGGCAAGCGTGTGGCGTCGCATCTGCGCAGCACCCTGCCGCATCGTCCAACGACCGTCGCCGAGCATATGCCAAGCTCACATCGGCGCTATCGTGACTGGACACATGAGCGCATTCGCCGCGACGCCGCCAAGGTCGGGCCCGACGCCGACACTCTGATCGACGTCATCCTGCGCTCGCGCCCACATCCCGAACAAGGCTTCCGCTCAGCCATCGGGATTCTCGGGCTCGTGAAGCGCTATGGGTCAGAGCGCGTCGACGCCGCTTGTGCCCGTGCCCTTTTGCTCAACGCGCGCTCCTACAAATCCGTCGCCGCCATCCTGAAGAACGGCACCGACAAAACAACTCCTCCTACGCAGGAGGTGCCCATCCTCTTTCATTCAAACATCCGCGGTCGCAGCTACTACAATTGATCAGGAGATCACAATGCTCATTCATCCCACCATCGAACGCCTGCGCTCACTCGGCCTCGCTGCCATGGCCGACACACTCGTCGAACTGCAGAACAATCCTGAGGCAGCCGAGATGTCGCACGCCGATTGGCTCGGCCTCCTCATCGATCGGGAAGCCACCTTCCGAGACAACCGCCGCCTCTCACGCCGATTGACCGCCGCCAAGCTCCGTCAGGCGGCCACCATCGAGAACATCGACTTTCGGACCTCACGCGGTCTCGATCGATCTCTCTTCCAGACACTCGCAACCAGCCAATGGGTGCGTGACTGCAATCACTTGGCCATCGTCGGCCCGACCGGAACAGGGAAGTCTTGGTTAGCATGCGCCCTCGGCAACAAGGCCTGCCGCGACGGCTTCTCCGTCCTTTATAAACGAGCTCCGCGCCTCTTTGCCGATCTCGCCCAGGCGCGCGGCGAAGGCCGGCTTTCTCGCCTGATGACCACGCTCGAGCGCACCAATCTCATTATCATCGACGACTGGGGACCCGAGCCACTCTCCGCCGACCAACGCCGTGATCTGCTCGAAATCGTCGATGATCGCTACGATAAGGGATCACTGCTGATCACAAGTCAGGTGCCCGTGGCGCAGTGGCACGACGTTATCGCCGATCCAACTCTCGGTGACGCGATATTGGACCGCATCATTCACAACGCTCACCGTATCGAACTCAAAGGCGACAGCCTGCGACGCCGCGCCGGCGAAAAGAAAGCAGCATGAACCATCTCGCTCGCAATTGCCCCCACCAGACCACACGCCCCTCCCGCCAACCTTGACCAGGAGGCTATTTCGGGGACACCATACAATCGTCAGTCGTGCTCGCCACCGCGTTGACGCTCAGCACGCCAAATACCAATGCTGAGCCTGATCACGATCCCATGGAAACCGTGATCACCATCGCCTGGAACGACTGATCACGATCGCTGGAATGCGCACAAAATCCCCGCATTGAGCGAAATTTACCTAAATTTCTAAACATTAGAGACGCATACCAAGATTGCTGTTTGAATGGCTGTCGGGGCGAACGAAGGTAGGTTCTCATGAAGAACGACCACGCCGCTGACCTCACTCACGAACGCTATGTCGTCGAAGTGGACGGATTAGCGAAAGCGGAATATCTGATTTTCGCCAAGGCGCTGAAGGCGGGCTTACAGCTCAAGCAAGAGTTTCCGAACAGCAGTGTCAAACTGCGTGACGCCGACGAGAATCCGTCTTCGCTCGTCAATTAACGTCACTGGTTGCCGCTGCCGAAGCCCTGCAAGTTCTTCGCCAGGCAGTTAATGCAGCGTGGTCCTACCACAGCACTGCTTGAATTTTTTCCCTGATCCGCATGGACACGGATCGTTGCGCCCAATCTTTGGCACCATGCGGCGGAAGGTCGTAGCGTAATCAAACGGCTACTTTTCAACCAATCGCTGTGCTTCGAAGTAACGGTAAATCCCAGTCACGCCTGCAGCAGCACCCACAATCAGTTTCTCGCGCTCCTCAGCGCTGATTGCTTCCTTGTAGGGACGCATTTCAGGATCGGGGTCGTGTTCGTGCGCCAGGGCAAAAATCGGCACGAGCCAGCCGCCGTGCTTTTCGTCATCCAGGAGAGCAGCCCAGTCAGTTCGGCGTAGCTCCATTCCACGTAGGAAGCCTTTTGCCCAATCGTTGGCATGATTTATTCCGTTTTCATCTTCTAGAAGCAACGGCAGAAACACGTCGCCCGAATGCAAGGTATCGGCAATGACGTTCCAATGACGCATGATCAGAGATAGAAAATCTTGCACGGGCTGTGCACCGAAGGAATCCTCAAGAACCATAGCGGACAAATTCACGATCGTCGTCAAAAGCCACGCGTATAGGCAAATTCGTTCAAAAAATTGGGGCCGACATCCGAGGTGGAGGCCGTCGCAGTGCTGGTGAAACGCGTTTCAGTTTCGGGCGACGCCACAGACGCTTTTAATGTAACGCGTCACAAAATCGAGCCACGGGCGTGTAACGCGTTATACGAACTCGACCGACCGCACGTCTTCCAACCCTTCGAGACGCGCCCAGAGCAGCAAGTGCACCTGAACATTTCAGGTACTGTCGCGGTAGGAGAAGTGCCATGATTGATCAGTCCGTTATCACCTGCCCCGCGTGTGGCACTGCGAAGAATGAGCGTATGCCGACCGACGCGTGCCGGATTGTCTACGAGTGCACGAGCTGCGGTGTGATGCTTCGGCCGAAGCCTGGCGATTGCTGTGTGTTCTGTTCTTATGGCTCGGTCCCTTGTCCACCCATCCAAGCCGAGCGCCCGGGCGATACTAATGCTGCGGGCTGCCGCGAGTAGGGGAGCAGCTAGTTTTGGTACGAAGCCGGCGACTCGGTGCTGTGTAGCCGCTCCGGATCACCTTGGCTTCCGTGCGAAGAACGCGTAGCCGTAGACGGCGAACAATCGCGCTTTGTCCTCGCCGCCCGCACCTTTGAAGGTGTCAACTGGCGGCCCAACTTTCACGTCAACGAAGCCAATCTCTTCCAACATTCTTTGCCAGGCTGCACACGGCAGACCACCGGCAATTCAAGCCGTCCAAAGATCGATATTCCGGATCGCCGCTTCGGGGACGGGTTTGCCGTTCGCGATGTCGGCGAACTGGAGCCGCCCTCCCGGTCGTAAAACACGGTAGATTTCCGAGAAGGTCGCTTTTTTGTCGGCACAAAGATTGATGACGCCATTACTGATGACGACATCCGCCCAGCCATCTTCGACTGGCAATGCTTCCGCTAACCCTTCACGGAACTCGACGTTGGCCAATCCGAGTGTCCTGACCGTTGATCGCGATTTGGCGAGCATCTCTTCGGTCATGTCAACGCCAACGACTTCGCCAGTAGCGCCGACCTGATGGGCCGCCACAAAAGAGTCGAAGCCTGCGCCGGACCCTACGTCGACTACTCGCTCGCCTTTCGCCAACGGTTGGAGGGAGAGTGGATTTGCTACGCCTGCAAACAATTCCACGGCCGCGTCCGGCAGCGAGGCGACGAACTTCTCATCGTACCCAAGATGCTTGGCAAGATAACGGCCGGTGTGGAAGTGGTGCTTGCCATGCGGATCGATCGCGACCTCGCGATATTTGTTTTTGACTTCCTCGCGTAAGGCGGTGACATCGACCCCGACATTGCTCGCAGAATCAACACTCATCGTTCCTCTCCTCGTGCGTTGGCCCGATCAACCCGTTAGCAGAATTGGCCTGCATGCTAGCGGCCTGGGAAGCAATTATGAAGAGGTAGCTGTGAACACGACGGCATGGTGATAGGGGAGCACTTCGACCTGTTGCACAAGCTTCAGGTCGGCCGGCTCGACGGCATCAATCGTCTGCTTCGGGGACATCCTTAGTTCGGTTCGGATCGGTCTCCTGCACGTTCAATAAGTGCTGGTCGCGATGTCTGTTACAGCGTAACGGCGTGGAGGGCTGCTTCCGCGCCATGTGATCGGTCCATCTTGCGTCGTGGACTGCCCCGGCCGCTCGCATAGATGCAAAGAGCCTCGTATTGATCCCCAACTCCGCGGCACCGTTACGGCGTAACGGCGCCGACGCGCATGGTCCGCGGGGACTTATGCGACTAGACGCTGGGCCAAATTCACTGGCAATCCATGCGATCTATTCGGTCGAGCTCAAGCTTTCTCGACGATTTTGCCACGTTTGGCACTGTTCGGTGCTGATCGGCCCCAGCGCGCTGGCTGGGAGCATTGGGCAGCCTTTCCCGATAACGCGAATGCTGCTGCGTTAGGCGTGCCCAAAAGAGCATCAAAACAGTGCCCGTTACGCGTCACCGAGTGATGAGACCGGCCACCGTTACAACGTCACCAACGCGTCCAAAAGAGCGCGTCCCGCGCCCTGGCACTCCTTCTGCTGGAGGGAGCCATGTCGCGACACCTATCCGCCAAGCCGGCGGGGGTCGAGGATCTTTCCCTGATGCGGGCCCTCGACTGCCGCGACATAGGCTTTCGCCACGTCGGCCGAAGCGAGGCCTGGGGTCGGGTCCATGCCGAATTTAACCATCGTCTCTTTCACCCAGGGCGGGCTCACAGCGTTGATGCGAAGCTTTCGCGGCAGCTCGAGCGCGGCGGCCCTCACAAAGCCTTCAAGGCCAGCATTCACCATCGAAATGGATGCGCTTCCAACCATCGGGTGCATCGCGAGCACGCCTGTGGTAAGGGTGATCGAGCCGCCCTCGCGAAGGTGATCCTTTGCTATCCGAGCAAGCGAGATTTGTCCCATGAGCTTGCTCCGAAGGCCGAGCTCATAGTCGGCATCGGTCAGATCGGCGAACGGTTTGAAGGCCGCGTTGCCAGCGCAGGAGATCACCGCGTCGACGCCCTGAACCTTGTCAAACAAGGCTCGGATCGACGCCGCATCTTCGAGATTGACCTTGACCTCACCGCTGCGGGACGCACGGACGACCTCGTGCTTGCTTGCCGAGAGCGCTTTGGCGACCTCGACGCCGATGGTGCCGGTAGCTCCGATAACGATAATTTTCATGAGACACACCTTTCCGTCCGGCTGATTACGCTTGCGCCGACGTTAGCCGGTCGATCGTTACATTTCGAATAGGGCATCTGTCGCCGGGCGTTGAATTCTCCCTGATTGTGGGCGCCGAAAATTCCCTGGCTGGCGCCTGGCCCGGAGGGCTGGGGCGCGCCCCAGACCGCCGGGCTGTCCGACCGTCGCCGATCATTCCGTCCGACATGATTCGGATAGGGGGTGGCGGTGGTCCAGCTTGGAGAACTGATGATGATCTTGGACCTTCACCGCCAGGGATTGTCGGTAACCGCGATCGCGCGGCGTACGGGTCGCGACCCGAAGACGGTTCGCAAATACATTGAATGTGGGCTGGAGTTGCCAACCTATGGACCGCGCCAGGTCGAACGCCCGAACAAGCTTGCGCCCTATCTCGATTATCTGCGCGAACGGGTGGCCGCCTTCCCGGAACTGACCGCCACGCGGTTGACGCGCGAGCTACGTGAGCGGGGTTATTCCGGCGCTTACACGGCCGTGAAGCGCTTTGTCGCGGCGATCCGACCAAGTGATGGGCCGAAGCCGTTCGAGGTCCGATTTGAGACCGCACCGGGGCATCAGGCCCAGGTCGACTTCGCTCGCTTCGTCGTAAGCTTCGAAGACCAACCGGGCATCATCAGGATTGTCTGGCTGTTCGCGCTGGTGCTCGGGCATTCCAGGCATATCGTCGCCCGGTTTGTCTTGCATCAGGACCTGCAGACGCTTCTGCGCTGCCACATGGCTGCCTTCGAGGCGATCGGCGGCGTGCCGATTGAGATCCTCTACGACCGCATGAAGACCGCGGTGACGGGCGAGGATGGCGATGGTCACATCGTCTACAACCGCTCGCTGATCGCGCTCGCCAGACACTATGGCTTCTTGCCCAGAGCCTGTCGTCCCTATCGGGCGAAGACGAAGGGTAAAGTCGAGCGACCGTTCAGCTACATCCGCAAAGACTTCTTCCTCGCCCGCTCATTCCTAAACCTCGACGATCTGAACGCCCAGCTGCAGGATTGGCTCGACACGGTGGCCAACGTCCGGCTGCACGCCACGACACAGCGGATCGTCTCCGAGGCGTTTGCGGCCGAGCAGCTCGATCTTCAGTGCTTGCCCGCGACGCCCTTCGATGCGCTGCTGAAGCTGGAGCGCCGTGTCAGCCATGACGGTCTCGTCTCGATCAGCGGCAATTACTATAGCGTTCCCGACCGCACTCGGCGCGTCGTCGAGGTGCATCAACTGCCGGACGTGATCCGCATTCTGGACCAAGGCCGACTGGTCGCCACCCATCAGGTTCTGGAAGGCCGCCGACAATATCGTATTGATCCCGGCCACCGACAGGGCGCGGCCGCGCGCGCTGTACGGCGCGGATATGAGGACGGCGTCACGATCGCACGCACGGGTAATCACGTCGCCCAGCGACCGCTGGCCTTTTACGGGGCCATCGGCGAGCGGCTCGCGAGCGGTGACGTGACAGCGGCGGGAGATCGCTCATGACCCTCCACGCGACACCGACTACCCTCGACAGCATCAAGAAGAGCCTCGTCGCATTGCGTATGCCGCGTGCTCTCGAGATGCTGGACGCCACCTTCCGCAAGATTGAGCAGGGCGAGATCGACGCGATCGAAGCCCTCGATCACCTGCTGGTCGAGGAAGTCACGATCCGCGAGAGCCGGCGCATCAAGACCGCGCTTCTCTTGGCGAGGCTGACCACCATCAAGACGCTCGCTGGCTTCGACTTCACATTCCAGCCTTCGCTCGATCGCAACCGCATCCTGGCACTGGCCGAGCTGAAGTTCATCGACCGCGCCGAGGTGGTGCACCTGCTCGGCCCACCCGGCACCGGCAAGAGCCATCTTGCCACCGCACTTGCGGTCGAGGCGGTCAAAGCCGGACGCAGAGTCGCCTTCTCCACTCTTGCCGATATCATCGCCTCGCTCGCCAAGGCCGAGAAGGAAGGTACGCTTCGCGAGCGCATGCGTTACCTCTGCCGCGCAGCGCTCCTCGTGGTCGACGAAATCGGCTACCAGCCCGTCGTGCCGGGCGGCGGCAATCTGTTCTTCCAACTCGTCAACGCCCGCTACGAAAAGGGCGCCATGATCCTCACCTCCAACCGCGGCTTCGCCGAATGGGGCGAACTCTTCGGCGATCCCGTCGTCGCGACAGCTCTACTCGATCGCTTGCTCCACCACGCCGTCGTCATCCAAATCGAGGGGGCGAGCTATCGCCTGCGCCAGCACGCTAATCTCCTGCCAGAGCACGTCAGATCGAAAACCCTCATCACGCCAACGCCGGTGCCAAAACGCCGCGGCCGTCCACCAGCAAAGGACCAATCCGATCACGACGCCGGTTGATCACCGCACCATGCCAAACCCGCCCGATCAGGGAATTTTGAAAGCCCACATTCGGGGAGACTTCGGTGCCCGTTGACAGCATCGGAAATAAATGCTGTGGCCGCTTCCTCGATGGCGGTCTGGTCACCGCGATTCTTCGGGTCGAGGTAGCCCCGCTTCACAAGAGCGTCGACTTCAGCCGCGGCGATTTCGATCCGGACCGCTTGCCATTTGTGCCGTTGCCGCCGGCGGTAGCCCCGCATGCGCTCTGCTGGCGTTTTAATGGCCCGATTGGTCTTCGTAGTCATTGCACCTTTTCCTCCAAGTTCGATTTCCCATTCACGATGAGGACACCCCCCAGCCGACAGCTCATGATCGCCCCAGCCGGTGCTCCAGGTCATATTCTGGCGACGGGCATGGCGTTGAATTTGCGCCCGTCAGTTGTTGGTGTCGTTTGTTGCTGCGGCTTGTGTTTCACGCAGCACCAGGTTCCAAGTCTGCCGCGGGCGCAAACTCACGCCGTAGCCAAACAGGGCTTCCTCGCCGCACTCGCAGCAGCGGTGGATGAAATTGTCATCAGCATCGAAATGAGGCTCGGCTGTCATGTCTTTTGCCTCCGACCTTGAATTAAATCCAAGAACCATGCGGTCCACCACGGCAAACGTCGCTGACGGGCGCTTTCAATTGCCCAGTGGACGGCAGACTGATCACCGGCTTGGCCTCCCGCGTTCGTCGGCGATCTCCACCAACACCGACACAAGCTCGCCTCCGGCGATCGTCTTGGTCCAGCCCGTCAGCCAAAGCTTGGTCTTGGCCGGGAGATCGCACTCGATTGTGATCCCGCCGCGGATGTTTAGGCAGGCTCCTGGCCTCGGTTCCCACCTCCCGGTCAACGATCCTCGGCCAATGCGTTCAGCCATTGTTGGCTCTAGCCAAATCGAACCCGGCGATGCTTTGCGAATGACCTTGCGCATGCTTGGCAATGCGACCCTTAAAGCGGTTGCGCAGTTGCGCGGTTCTCAAAGAGGTTACACTTGCCCCCTCCCCGTTCCTCGTCGTCGAACATATTGGTAGCGTCCAACTCAGCCCCAAGCCCTGATCTCCTCCAAAACACGCCGAAACGCCGGCTCCGGAGCAAGGCACATAGTTCGATACGTATCCAGGAAGGGCAGCCAATGATTTCAATGAATTGCAGGTTACACTTCGGGCTCCATCGGCCGCTGGGTATCACCTGGGTATCACGCGAATGAATTCGCCCCGATAGAAATGGTCAACGCGAGGGAAGCGAATGAGATCGGAGCGCCGGGGTTCCTACGCCAGCCCGCCGTCGCGGGCGCGGTCCCGCAGCGGATTGAGCGCAAGCACCCCCTTTAGTTTAGATGTCTAGATTGTCTAGAGACGCAGGCACTAAATTGGCGTCGTGGGTCTGCCACCAATGGACGCGCATACGCTGTAGCGGCCAATAGATACCTTCAAGCGTAGTGCGGGCAGAGTAGCGCTCTCGATCTGTTTTCTCTTCGTCGGGGCCAAAGGAGACTTGGAATTTGAACTGCTCTGGAGCGTCAACTTCAATCGTGGGGTTTATTGTTGGCGCCCCATAAAAAAAGGAAAGTTCATCCGTAGGCCGTTTGAACTCGATACTTTTTGCAGTAAATCGAACGCAGTCATTTGGTTTGATTTTTATTTTCGCAGTTCTCGCAGAGATCGACAAATTGGAATGCGTTTCTATTTTCGAAAACTGATCTGGCGGTAGAGCGCCGCCTACCAATTCGGCCTGACATTCGGATATAGAAGACTGCCCTTGAGAGAATTGCCAGTCGTCTATGTGCGTATATCCTTCAAACTGCTCGGATGAAGTAAAAATATTTTTGAAGGTCCTTTCAGTAAGCGTGGTAATCCGCACGCAATTGGCGTCAACAGGTTCGATTTTGATTTTTAGAATGTGTTTCTCGCAAACAAACTTATATCCAGATAACCGAATGAGCTCCGATCGTAAAGCCGCTCTATAGGGGTCGGGCAAGTGGAGCCCTATCGCAGTCAGAATAATATCCTTCGCCAGGTCAGATCTTAGCCATCTCTCGATTGTGAAGCCTAAAACTCCCGACGACACGAGCGCAATTCCAATACCCTCAGCAATCAGCGTAACGGGATGCCCAACCTCCCATCCAAAGTGAACTTCGGGTGAGAATGCTGCGTGGGGAGCAACGATCAGCAGCAAGCCGAATGTCAAAGTTGCGAGCAATATCTGCCACCTTGTAAGGCGTCCTCCGATATTGAGAGCCATTGCAGTCCTCCTCAATAAATTTCCCGAATTGAAATTGTTGTAAGACTAGCTGAGGTCTGAAAAAAATTGTCCGATATTTTTTCGGTAAACTTCACTACACGCAAGCCCTCCTCCTAAACTCAATGCCGGGTGATACTATGGATGGGCACTGGACCCGGGACGCCCAAAATCCAGCCCTCTACCTGAGCCAAAGTACGTTGAGGCGGTGTGAGGTCGGGCTTCAAAAATGCGGCAAGGCTACTGTTCCGGTCAGCGCGTGAAAGCCAAGCTGCGATGCTGTAGGCGTCGTGCTGGTCGCCTGTGCGGCCGTCGCTTCGCGTTGGGATTTTTGACGCCCCATGCTCCGGCAAGTCCCGGCACGAGCGTCAAGCCAGCAAACCTTTGCGCAATCCCGATCTGACAGCGCGCTGGGGGCCCCGATTACGACCGGATCATGCCCAGTCGCCGCCATTTTTAGGGAGAACACTAAATAGTCGGGCGCGGGGAATTCGGGGGAATTCAGCGCAAACAGACATAGACAGCCGCGTTACGCACGCAGCTGTCTGCAGGTTGTGGCAGAGGCATGCCCCCTGCCCCCAAAGCTGTGAGCAGCCTCTGTCACGGGCCTCGGCGGTGTGTGTGTGTCTCCGCCGAGGCCGCCACCTTTTTCTTGCGCCTTCCAGCTTCGAGCCACAGTGACGGAGATCACAGTGTGATGTTTTCATGCTCGCAGAATGGGTTTGCGAACATGAACCGCCACCACGAAGGCAGCGCCCGGCCGCCCCGCGCCGTGAAGCTACCGCCTGCTTTGGACGGATGCGGCTTGGATTGCGGGCAGCTACGATCTCTATTTCTACTATGACGACCAGCCGAGCGCCGCTCGGCGACCAACAGGCTCACCAAAGAGACGAGGCCCGCCGCTTGGCGGCGAACTTCGCCAAGCTGCCGAGCCCCTGCGATGGGAGGGACGCGGGCTCAAGCAAGAGTTGCTCGATAGACCAACGCAGCCGGGCCAGGCCCAACTGCTAATCAGAAAAGCGGCGTTAGGACGACCCCGCACAACGTCATGCCGACGAGCAGCACCGCCCAATCGGAAGGTGTCAACCCAAATAGTCTGCCTTCGCTCAACACGTGCGCGATCATCGCAGGTGCTCGTTGTTTGGACCCGGCCGCCTAGTGTCTCGCACCATAGCGAGTACTGGCGACAATGGCTGTAGCGCGCCGGTGACAGAACGGCTGTATCGGGCCGCGATGCCGGTCTTTACGCCCCGATAGTTGTTCAGTGTGGCAACGCTGCAACAGCCGGGGAGCGGCCAAGTGGGTACTTTATAACATATTACGCTTGGGGGCAGAGCAGTCCGGCCACTTCGGTTTCAGCTCCCCGTGCTGTAGGGAGACTTGCCGTGTCGGCCAACTTCCACGAGGTTGCAGAGGGCACGCAATCGCTAACTGACCTGCGAGCAGCCGCCGCGGAGAAGCCGGATCAAAGAGCTCATTCTCGCCGTCCTTTCGCCCTTTCCCTACGGGCTGACAACGCGCGAGCTTATCGAGCTTACCGGCATGACCTCCTACAACGGATCGGGAAAGCTTTCGAAGCTCGCCGCCCGCGGTGTCATTGAGAAATTCACCGTAACAGGTGACTACCGGCACCGCTGGCGCGTCAAGCCCGAGGAGCGCGGCATTAAGCAAAATCGAGCAACATGCAGCAAAACCGTGACCATGTTGAAAATGGTAACTGATGGCCGACATCCCCCAGAAGTCGGTTAGAGGTCCCTACCCGCGACGAGGCCCGGCGCATTGCAATCAACTTTGGCTGGTTCCTACGGCGGCATCAAGTCGCCGCACGGCCTGATCCTGTTCGACGACGTATGCGTCCTATGCTCGCGCGGCTGCCCGTCGAGGAGACCGGCGGCGGCCGGATTTGCACCTGACCTGACTCAGTGCATGAATGAATAGATGAGCAAGATTACAATAACGGCACCCAGAACGATTCCCCAATTGGGAATTTGAGTGCCCGCTATGGATGTTTTCCGGCTAAACCATTCCATCACTTTCCTCCCAGATGAGAAATGGCGTCCTCGCCATCTTATACCAATTCCACATCAGGGTGAGCTGACGATATAGGGAAACGAGGTGATTGATTGGACGAGTTTTGGATTGCG
This sequence comes from uncultured Alphaproteobacteria bacterium, assembly GCA_963733575.1. Classification (GTDB taxonomy): domain Bacteria; phylum Pseudomonadota; class Alphaproteobacteria; order Rhizobiales; family Xanthobacteraceae; genus BOG-931. Next base: position 1,731,134 of record CAVTDJ010000002.1, read on the forward strand.
TTCGATATAGAGGATCGCCTGCTTGAGCTTGGTACGTACGGCGTCGATGGATTTGAGGGCGTAGTTCTTGAAGATTTTCTCGCGGATTTCATCCCAGAGATTCTCCTTCGGGTTGAGTTCTGGCGAATAGGGCGGCAGAAACAGCAGCGAGACATTGTCGGGAAGCGCGAGGTCGCCACAGCGGTGGTTGGGGGCGCCATCGAGAACCAACAGGATGTCCTGCCTGGCAAACTTTCGCGAGAGGACGTCAAGGAAGGCCTGGAAGCATGCCGTATTCGATGTCGGCATGATCAGATAGACGCAAGTTCCGTCCTTCGGAGAGACCGCCCCATACAAATAGATGTATTCGCGGATGAGCTGGGAGGCGACCTCGGGCCTGGTGCCGATCGGAGCCCAGCACGGCCGTGGCCGATTGATCCGGCCGAACCGCGCTTCATCGGCGAACATGATCCGCAAGCCACGACCGCGCCTGGCGGCCGCTCGCTTGGCTTTCCTCACAGCATTTGGAAAGCCGCTTTTTTAAAAGCATCCTGAGCCGCGAGGTCGCGTTTGGGATGAAACGGACGCGGCATCAGCTTGCGCCAGCCATGCCGAGCCAGAAGATTATAGACCGTGCTATTACTGGTTTCGTGCCCGATGGCCTTTTCGTAGGCCGCTTTGAGATCGTGGATATTCAACATCTCGCCGGCCCCGGCGGCTTTGACAAAACGCGCCAACAAGCCCTTTTCCTCAGCCAGGGTCATGTTCTCGCGCTTGCGCCCACCGCTCGGCTTGGATTTGAGCGCCTTGAGCCCGCCACCGTCATGGGCCATATGCGCCCGGTTCACCGTGCTCAGTGACACGCCCATCGCTTCGGCAATCGCAGGCTGCGTCATTCCGCTTTCGCGCAGCAGCACCATCTGAATGCGCTGGCGCTGCTGGGGATCTCCTTTCCAGCGAAGCGCTGTCTTCAACCGACGGACTTGGCCTTTGCTGCATTTGACCATCTGTTCCCTCCGAATCAGATGGTCCCAGCGAATCACACCTCGCGTTGAAGGAAAAACCCCGGCCCATGCCCGGCACCCAGCCCTGCAAAAAGGTCAATTCAATCAGCTATGGAAGCGGTATTAGATCCTTACCAGTGGCCCGTTTTGAATTTGTGACTGGCCTATTTTAGGCCATCCTGATAATTTTGCTAAAGTGCTGGTACTGGCCCGACCAATCCTCACACCCGTTTTGTCCCCGGAGGATCAGTGTTCAGAGCCAAGCTACCGGCAATAATGGGGAGACCCCGACTTCGGTTGGGGTCTCTTTTTGTGGTACTGGCTCCTTTCCATCCCGTTGGCCCCTCTTGAATTTTGCAGCGGCCCGTTTTGGAGATTGATCTAAATCAATCCATTTTGTGACGTGGAGCGGGAAGCTGTTTTTGACATGCCGCTCTTCACATACCGTTGCCCCAAAACCAGATACCGCGTTCAAGGTTTTGCCGCCGAAGATATTTCGGAGGACCACCACATTTATGAGCCGGTGACTTGTCCGGTATGCCACCAAGTTCATCATGTGAATCCGGCCACCGGCGCAATCTTGGGTGAAAAGGTCGAACAGGGCTCGGGATCAGGAGAACCTCGGGCGTAACCCCGTTACCGTCCGAGGCCCCTCCTAAATCGCCAGGATGAGTCCCCCCGACGCGGCATCATTCTGCCACCGCTCGCCTTGAACGCAAGCAGCCCCCAAGTGGCGGCAGGTTACCCCCCCTAAATTTGGGGATAGTGCCCGAGATACGAAACGCTTACCCGAAGCGCAACACAAAATCTGGCACCTAATAGCGTCCATAGCGGCTTCTAGAACAGCATCCGCTTCAGAACTCGACGCCATTGCTCTGCACCCGTACTACTTGTCACGTCTTCATTGTTATTTTGCTCTCTACCAATCCCAAGTTATCAAACGTTTTCCACAGCCGTTGGCACCGCTACATTCCGGACTTTTCGTTACAAGGGTTTCCAGCTACAAATATTCGTCTTTTTGACTCGGAGGTTATTAGATGGCCAAGAAATCGAAGCGGCGTGCGTGGACACAGGAGCAAATTCGCACGTTAAAAACTCTGGCAAAAAGAAAAAAACGGGCCGCAAGCATCGCCAAGACGCTTAAGCGAACCGAGAGTGCGACACGGCAAAAGGCATTTAGTATGGGATTGTCTCTCGACTCACGGGCCTGAGTTTCCTGCGCCAGCCTGAGTCTTGTTGTGTTGCTTTCGAAGCCCCGCCATGTGCGGGGGTTTTAATTTCTCCGGAGGTGGAAGCCCCAAGGCTCTGACGGCCTCTGCCCACAGAAAGACCCCAAAAAAGAACCCCAAGCAGTCCACACGCTTGGGGTTCCTGAGTTGTTGCCTCAACTTAGGCTTCTGGCCGGGCGGCGGGGTGTCGGGGGACGGGGTGCCACCCGGTCGGCCTAATTCACAAGAACTAACATTCCGCCCTTCGGAGAGAATGCGCGATCACGCGTTAGTGTTACCGTGCGGGAGGCCTCTCAATCGAAAGCCATGACCTATGGGAGCGAAAAGCCTTATTGCTCTTGGCCGCTGAATGGGGAGCGGTTGGCAGCAGCTTATCGATTGTTAGCGTCACGGCTCCCAATCGGATAACGGCGCTATAGAATGTTTTGGTTTTCGAGTTTTAAAGTTTTGAGCGTGATGGACTCGACTATTCGGAAATATGTTACCCCCACAATTCACGTATGTTGGAACGAAGACGAGTCCCTCGCACGCGCATCTTTGCGCCTGCTAAAGTCATCCCAAGCCGTTTCTCGCTTGCTTGCGTTTGTGTTGTTCGCGACATTACGTCGTTCGGTGCCCGCCTCGAATTCCCAAGCACGGCCGTGCTTCCGAACGTTTTTGACTTAACCTTCGATTCCGCCAGAACCCTGCGACTTTGTCATATCGTTTGGCAAACGACGAATGAAATGGGGGTCGAGTTTTCAATCCTTCGGGAGGTCTAAGTTCATCCGTATTGCGCGGTGCGGAAATTTCATCCGCACGAGGCCCCGACGCGAAGCCGCCATCGTTTTAGAAGGAATTGAAATGGCCGCCCCTAAGCGTGGATATCCACGATTGAGGACTTGAAGGCCAAATACGCGCGGGAGGGCCGGTGACGGGCGGGGAGCGACGTTCCTTGCGGTTTGCGGAGCGTTCCCTTAACAGTTAAGGCCTTGGTCGGGGTAAACCTATGTTCATCTAAAGCTCAAGGGAGGAAATCAGATGCGAATGTTGCTGAGAGTGTCGGTTCCTGTGGAAGCCGGAAATGCCGCCGCCAAAGCTGGAACGCTGGGTCCTACCATCGAGAAAATTTTGGCCGACCTCAAACCGGAAGCGGCCTATTTCTTTGCGGACGATGACGGCAATCGGTCAGGCTCCATAGTGTTCGACATGAAGGACTCGTCGCAGATTCCGGCAATCGCCGAGCCGTGGTTTCTCGCATTCAACGCTAAGGTCTCTTTCCGGCCAGTGATGAACCCGCAAGACCTTGCCACGGCAGGTCCCTCGATTGCCAAGGCCGGTCAGCTGTACGGAAAGTAGATACTGACGGCCCTGACCGGGACGTTTCCCCATCAGGGACGTTTTCTCTTCGCTGACCAAGGACGAGGCCCGGCGGATGGCGGCGAACTTCGCCAAGCTGCCGCAACCGCTACGTCGGGACAGTTGAAGCTCGCAGCGAACTTCGTCGACGCCGCCGCGAAAGTCCAAGCGGGCGGCGTGACACTGCATACGGGGATTGGCTTTGTGCCGGTGGGGTGCGGGCGCTCGACAGTTATTATGCACTTGCCATCACAGAAGGCTGATTTGACGCACTGTTAGCCAGCCCTGCGGTATAAATCGGGATCATGGATCTGACAGGAACAGGGCTATGATGCTAAATGGGCTCCCTAAATTGGAGGAAGCTGCTCATGCTCCAGATAGCATCGCCGCTTATTCTGAAGCTTTCGCTATTTCTCATGACTGCTGCCGCTACGCATTTGGTCATGTCATTTGGGCAGACGTTTATGCATTATAAGGTCGCCCACCATCCAATTGGCGGCAAGTTGTTTCGTAACCACATCAACTTCCACCACGTCCATTATGCCGACGATCATCTTGTTTCTGAGACGTACCTCGGGGACGAAGGCAACATTACGCCCTACTTCTTTATTCCCGTATTTCTGGTCGGGGGGTGCGCCTATTTCTTATTGCCGCTAAATATTTTTGTGGTGATGGTAGTCGCAAGCGCGGCGTCGTTTTACGCGCACGTCTTTTTCGACAAGGCATATCACGTCGAGGGATCGCGGCTTGAGAGGTTTGCGTGGTTCAGACGCAAGCAGGAACTGCACTTTGTGCATCACCGTCACGCGAATAGTAATTTTGGTGTAATTCACTTCTTCTGGGATAAGATTCTCGGTACCTATCGAAGGCCAAATCCGGGTGCATGAAATCAGACGCATGTAAAGCTATTACGCTTTTCGTCCGCCTCGCCACCAAGAGTTTCCTTTGCGGTTCTTTCCCATGTCATTCCATCTCACAGCAATTGCCCCGGTTTTACCTTACCTAGTCACACTTCCGCCGCTACATGCGCGTTCAAAGGCTTCCGGGGCCGGGCTGATGATGCTGCGGCCGACCCATGTTAGAAGGCCGCTATGGCGACAATCGCTCTCGTCGACGACGACCGCAATATCCTGACCTCCGTGTCAATCGCGCTTGAGGCTGAAGGCTATCGCATCACGACCTACACCGATGGTGTCTCCGCGCTCGACGGTTTCAAGACCACCCCACCCGATCTTGCCATCCTCGACATCAAGATGCCTCGCATGGACGGCATGGAGACACTGCGCAGGCTGCGCCAAAAATCCGACCTGCCGGTGATCTTCCTCACCTCGAAGGATGAGGAGATCGACGAATTGTTTGGCCTGAAAATGGGCGCCGACGAGTTCATTCGAAAGCCGTTTTCGCAGCGTCTCTTGGTCGAGCGGGTCAAGGCCGTGCTGCGCCGCGCCGCGCCCAAGGGCGGCGCCACGTCGAAGGAAGCCGACAACAATGTCTTGGAGCGTGGGCTGCTGCGCATGGACCCGGAGCGCCACACCTGCACTTGGAAGAACGCGCCGGTGGTGCTCACAGTCACCGAATTTCTCATCCTGCAGGCGCTCGCCAGTCGGCCTGGGGTGGTGAAAAGCCGCAACGCCTTGATGGATGCGGCTTACGACCAAGTGTATGTCGACGACCGCACCATCGATAGCCACGTCAAGCGGCTGCGCAAGAAATTCAAGGCTAGCGACGCCGACTTCGATATGATCGATACACTGTATGGCGTAGGTTATCGTATCAAGGAATTTTCCGGAGCGCCAAAGCCAACGGCACCCTGACCGGCCCGCAACGAAAGGTCGGGGAAGAAAGTTGGTTTAGCGATCGTTGACCCCCAACCGTACTCGCTAACATCATGACGGGATGTCTGTAGAAAGGGCTGGTGGTTGTCGCGCAACGTCTCGCCATCAAATGTTGATGGCGGCATTATTACATGTGCATCGTCTGCGACGACATAACCGGACAGCCCAGATCGGGACAGGTGGCGCGAAATCTTACCCTTGGATAGTCTCTCATCCTTACCGACGCCAGACGCACGCTAACCAGGGTTGCTTCTCGCGCGGCAGTCCGGCGGGACGGTAATAGTGATTAAGCTCAACGAATCCCGCAGCGGACGCATAGTGGCGCCAAGTATCAAGATCATGATAGGCGCCGTATCGCCCATCATTCCAGCCTTCCTCGTTATGGCCGTGCGGGTTCGAGCTGAACAGCACACCACCCGGTTTCAGACTGGTGTGCAGCTCCAACAACACGCGCGGTAACTCCTGGCTGGGTACATGAAATAGCGCGGCGTTGGCGAATACGCCATCGAAACGGTTATCCGGCAGATCGAGCTTGAGGAAATCTTGCTGCCATATTTCGCACCCGCTATGGGCGTGCGCCATTACGGCAAAATGCGCGGCGCCTTCCAAGCCTATCGCCATGTGACCGAGTTCGGCAAAGACCTTGAGGTCGCGACCAGGCCCGCAGCCAAAATCTAGTATTGTAAAAGGCGGTTCACCCTCGATGCATTGTAATAGCGCAGCGATGTTCTGGTTGACGTTGTGATCGCGCGTGCCTTCCCAGAAATCTTCGGCGTCCTCGTTGTAGTGACTCAGCGTGAGATCAGTGATTTTTTCCAGGTCTTGCGGGTTTCAGTTTCATGTGCGTATCGTATCTCAAGTCGCATCGTGGGCCGTTTGGTGCGTCACGGTGGTATGGTCGCGTCCCGAGTTATTTCGTAAATTTTAGATCGAGACAACATGGACGTAGAATGCGCATCGGCGTCGATTTGGGCGGAACTAAGATCGAGGCAATTGCCCTCGACAAAAACGGAGCCACGCTATTGCGGCATCGCGTGCCAACGCCGACGGGAGACTATGTCGGCACCTTGAACGCCATCGCCGACCTTGTACTTTTTTCCGAAAGGGAACTTTGCCAAAAGGGCTCGTTGGGCGTCGCGTCCCCCGGAGCAATCTCAACTAGGACTGGCCTCCTCAAAAACTCAAACAGCACCGTCTTGAACGGCAGGCCGCTAGCCCGTGATCTTTCTCAAAGACTGGGGCGGCCAATCCGGTTGGAGAATGACGCAAATTGCTTTGCCCTTTCTGAAGCAGTCGACGGCGCCGCCACAGGTGCCCATGTAGTGTTTGGAGTTATCCTTGGCACGGGTGTTGGCGGCGGCGTTGTCATTGGCAAGGAGCTTATTGCAGGACACAACAAGATCGCCGGAGAATGGGGCCATAATCCCCTGCCGTGGGCTACTGAGAGCGAGCGGCCGGGTGCGCCGTGCTATTGCGGCAAGTCGGACTGTGTAGAGACGTTCCTGTCTGGTGCCGGTCTAGCGCGCGACTATCGCGTCCGCACCGGTAAACATTTGACGGCGAAGGAAATCGCTCTTGCCGGTGCCGGTGGCGACAAATGTGCACTGGAGTGCCTAACCGTCTATCAAGATCGTTTGGCGCGTAGCCTGGCGGTTGTCATTAACCTCCTGGACCCCGATGTGATCGTGCTCGGCGGCGGCCTCTCCAACATGGTGCAGCTGTACGCGGGACTTTCCGCTCTTGTCGGGATTTACACTTTTTCTGATGGCATCGACACACCCATCGTGCCCGCAGCTCACGGTGATTCGAGCGGAGTGCGTGGTGCCGCTTGGCTTTGGTCGGCCGTCACCCCCACGTGACGACCAACACAATGCTCCCTCATAAACATTTTCAGCTGCGTGCTGGGCACCTTGCAGTGAGCAACATACCGTCCCTCTGTTTGTTAGAAATTCGTTTTTTCAACGGGTTTCGGATAGCGGCCGCCCGAGGCGCCGGGCAAACCGCGCCGCCCCGCTCGCGAATCGGTTAGAATGCCCAAATGGCCGCCGCAAAGACGAAACGCAAAGTCCAATGGTACGCCGTCATCACGTGCGCGTGCCCCAAGCATCATTACGTCGGCTTCGCACCTTCCGAGCAAGAAGAACCGAATTGGTCGCCCCCGGCGCGAAAAATTCGCTGTGAGTGTAACAAGGAAGCCCTCTACCAGCCGTGGCGGACCAACAAACCGCCATCCTGAAAATCAAGCGTCATTGATTTGGGAGCGGCTGAATGCCGACAACTGCATCAACCCATCCGGAGTGCTGTAGCGTCGCGCCCTTGCGACCGCATGCGGTGGCTGTGCTTACGCAGTTCGGCCAAGGTAGGGACGGTGCTGTTAGATTAGTGCCCCCCAAATCGGACGCGATCCTAGCGCGTGGTGCGAGCGACCTCGCAGCCAGGACGGTTTGCCGGTTGGCCTCACTGGGCATGACACGGGCGCGCAGGCACAGGTGGCCATCAATGGAACCCTCGAATTCCAGATGGGTCAATCCGCGATTTCAGTTGATTGGAGTGGGATGCCGCAAAAAGGCGCTGGATACAAATTGATCAATGTGGAAGGAAAAGTTCTAGCTGAGCAACAAATGCAAAATGCGGGACGCTCCACAATCGAGATAATCGTGCCGGGTCGATATCAGCTGGTGACTGACATCTCCACCCTTTTGCAAAGCCGTGGGAGTTGTTGCGGTCAATCAGAAAGCGTCAACGCAACCATTGCGTTGGTGCCATCAAGTCAGTCTATCGGCCAACAATAGCCGCTGTGTGGGATGGGGCTCTCGCGACTGTTGCCCTGGAAACACCCGAAGACCTCGCGGAAGCTCATGCGAAACGGATCGTGGCAGTCATCGGTGCAGGCCCCGACGTAGGTGAGAGCTGAGAAGCCGTGCCTTTGCCAAATGGCCTAAGAGGCACGCGCGGCTAGGCGAACATAGCGCGGACCGGTACCAGCAACGCGAAACCGTTCGAGCGTCCGCACCGAAAGACGTAGGAATTTCGCCGCTGTTTTCTGGTCGAAAAGCTGGTCCACGATTTTGCGTCGCTGCGAAAATCAGCGACATACATGAAATAACTTTCGCGAAACTCCTATCCCGGCCACGCGGCAGGATAGCGCAAGCGCATGATTTTGCGGGTATTCTAGTCTTTATTACTTGCGATACCCGTCGATGTCCGCCAGCACTTTACGCTCGTCGCTGCTTCCATGCCTAAACGGATCGAAGCTCAAGGACCGGATCCCCGATAAATCCGGGAGCTGCAGAGCCGTGTAATTATACCCGCGTTGGCTGAGTTGTTGGACAATAGAATTGTATGCGGAAAAAATTTCCAAAAGCGTTGTTTGATCATCTACCCTTGCCAAATATCGGCGCGCAAAACGTTTGCCGACGATCTTGCCTAGAAAGAAGGGGTATTTCTGCACGTACATGAGATAGAAAAAAGGTGCCGCACTTTGTTGGTCTTTTCACCACTTCTCCAGAGTTGAATCCTTTACCACAACTTCGAAATAGCTCCTTTTTGTAACAATGTCTGTCGCCATCGTGACCCCGCCAAGTTGTTTCGGCTTGCTAGGGTTTGGGACGAATCGGCATGAGAACTCAATGATCCGCGCAATGCTACGCGCCCGGCGGCGCGGTTCCGATAGATCGTCCTCCAAATCGCGGATGCTCTGCAAGTGTCTTAAGCGATACCAACTTCCATTTTTAAGAATGATTTGGTTGAAGACCTCCTCATACCCTTCGAGCTTGGCCATCCTCTCCATCGTGGGCTCTTGGCCTTCGTGCTCTGCGGCCCAGTCCGTTTCTAATTGATCCAACGTTTTCATGGCGGCGAGCATTCTGGCCGCACGCAATTGCCTTTTCGACACATCAAACACAAGATTGCCTTCGTTTTGCGGCTGAGAGGCCCTCCTACCTGAGACCTTTACACGTGATCTACCCAGGTGGAGTGCCACGATAAACGTAAAGAGTTCAATTGCGCGGAGAACGTCGGGAGTTTCGTTGATCCAAAATGTAGTCAACCGCTTTTTGAACATCGAATTTCATGGCACGAATTTCGATGTCAATCCGAAACTGCAGTGACAGGCGCGCTCGCGTTTTGCTCTCAATTCATAACCTCGTGCCGCATGTTGCGCCGCGGCCCATAACGTTGTTCCGGCGAATGCAGACCAGTAACCGGGAAATTTATCGACGCCAAAGGCCCCTCTCGTGTTGCCCTGCCCGCCATGAGCCCTCGCTGTGGCGCACGACGAGGGCGGAATCTCGACAGGTTTGTGACGAGCGATGAGGAATACGGGGGACACCAATTTCGTACCTTGTGCCGCGAGCTATGAGGCTCGCCTCGGCTGTTCAGGTATTTGGACTATCTTTCCGGTCGTGGTCTCACCGCCGCCGAAATTACTCTTCATCGCCGTAGCGATCCTTCTGCCCACAACGTCGTTGGCCGCTCGAATCGGATCTGCTGACAAGTGCGCATAGCGCGCAGTCGTTGCTGCATGCTTATGCCCAAGAATTGCACCTATGACAGGCAGCCCCAACCCTCCCAGTACGCCCATGGAAGCAAAGGAATGCCGCAAGTCATGGAGGCGGACGCCCGTGAGTCCAGCCAAAGCGCGGACACAGAACCAGAACTTATTGATCCCAACAAGCGGCTTACCCTCCCCCCTACCAGGAATAACAAACGGATTTGTTGAAATACGCGGCAGCCCGGCGAGAATTTCTAACGCCGGTGCGTTGAGGTAGATGATCTTGGCGCCAGTTTTGCTATCGGGCAGCCGGAGGCATTGCCGCTCGAAATCGACGTGTTGCCATTGCAGTCCGAGGATTTCGCCGCGCCGTCCGCCGGTGAGCAATAGGAGCTTGATCGCGGCGGCGGGATAGGGGTTACCAGTACGATTAAATTCGGCGTCTAAGGCTACCGCTAGCCGCGCGATCTCGCCTTCTGAGAGGAACCTCTCCATCTTACGGACCGGCGGCTTCTTAACGCCGCGCGCCGGGTTGTTTGACCGCAATCCGCGTGCCACCGCGAAAGCAAGGAGGGTACTCATTAGCGCGACGCACTGGGCTGCTACGCCGCTGCCGCCTGCCGCGATTCTCCCTGGCCGACGTTCTCTCTCGTTGGGCATGCTTGCTGCGGTTTTCCCGGTTTTAACATCTATCAGCAGCCGTTCGATATCCGCGCGGGCAACTTTGTCCACGCGCATCCGGCCAAGTAGCGGCTTGATGTGGTGTACAATCCGTCCAAGATCGGATTTCAGCGTCGAGGGTTTCTTGTGGGTTGCGCCTTCTGCCAAGTAGAGATCACACAGTTCCGCCACCGTGAGTGTTTTTCGTTCAGTCGCGCGGCACTTAGCGGGGTCTTCGCCGGACGCGATCAGACCCAACAGCCGCTTCGCCTCGGTGCGTGCCTTATCAGGCGTCCAGGGCGAACCATGTTTGCCAATGGTGAGCTTGCGTAGTGGCGCTCCCCGCCCCGTTCCAGCGCGATAATGCAGGATGTAGGTCTTGGCTCCGCCGGTACGCGCTCGGATTCCAAAACCTCTGATCTCTTGATCCCACAAGACCACCTCGCCACCATTCTTTGGGGCCAGAGCATCGACCGCCCGTTTGGTAATCTTGCCGCGCATTAGTCCGCAGTCCTCGTCCGCTTCAGTCCGGGTATCACCGGGGTATCACCGGAGTTCGCATGTGCGACTTCCACTGTCGGGCTGCGTCGTAAGTAAATCAATGAAATTAATGGTTTTTAGGAGTTATGTCGCGATGTGGCGGCGCCTGTCGGATTGAATTTGCGAACTCTGACTCCGTTAATCTAGGTTCGAATCCTAGTTCCCCAGCCACGGGTTTTCCTTTTAAATCAATTGGTTGCCACGAGAGGGCGGACTGGATTCGAACTCGCGTGACGTACATTCGAGTTTTTTTGCAACTTGCAACGGCGCACGATTGATTTCCGGCGTCGTGCCTCCCGTTCCAAACCTCGGATTTCAGCGCACCTCCAACGCAACAATTTGCACCCGAGGGACCGGCATTACTGAGAGGAAGCTTCGGTGCAGGCGATCATGGTCTCGGCAAGAATGCGCGCGCGTCGCACGTGCTCGGGATTTGCGGGGTCGAGGCGCTCTTCGCATGCGATCATCAGAAGGCCGCCGTCGGGTGTGTGCTCGGTCATGATTTCGGGCGGCAATTTGAGGTCGGCGGCAAGCTTTGCGGAGAGGTATGCAAGCCACGGGATGTGGAACGCCGACGAAGGGAACAAAGGCGCCCCCGGAATAAGCGGCGCTTTCTCGTAATGTAGCCTGAAGGCCTGCGCACAAGCCCATGGCGCACGCCAAATCGCATTTATCGCGAGTAGGGCCGCCTTGATCACCGGGTAGACAACGATCGCAGGATCAGGCGCTACGCCGTAATCCCCGAACGCAAGCTTTGTTCCGCCATCAAACTTCCCGCCGGCATCGGCTGTGAAATTTACGTTCCGCGGGTCTTTGAATTTTCCGGTAGTCGCGATTGCGTGATAGCCATAAACAAGAGAGGGCTCGCTGAAATCGTCGCGGACGACGTTGCTTTCCATTATGGCGGCGATGCGCGGCCGCGCTGCGGCGAGAGGGAACGACGATCTCTTCCGGAGGTCGGTAATCTCCCAATTCGCAAAGATCGGATCGACGCCACTCAACACGTCGAGTGTCTCCAGGAATTTCGCACCTATCGCACTCGGCGCTTCTGGGCGTCCGCGCCAGCCGGACCGAACAAAATAGTGATAGTCGAGCTTCTTTGTCATTTCCGACCCTTCGACCACAGCAGATACTCAATCTCAATTCTCTCGCGACCGCCTTTGGCGTCAGCAAAGAGTTCCTCGGCAAAAACCTTCGCCTTCCATTCCGCAAAATACCAACGCACTCGTCAACCGCCGCTCGCCGCAATCTGCCGACCAAATTCATCCAACCATTCGTAAACAATCGACTGCATGGTTATTGGAAACGACAAGAGTTGAGCATAGCCCGAACCCTTCGCGTCAACCATCATCCAGTCTCGTGTTGGCAATCGTCGTAGTAAACAAACTTTCCGGACTCTTCCGGGTTCGGGAGCTGAAAGCCGATACCCCGATGGCGTCGTTCTCGGATAGGGATTGACGATACTTTTGACATAGTTCTCGTATTCTCTACCTAAGTCGTTGCCGGGCTTATCAGGACCCGGCGCCGGGCACATTCTCGGCTCATCTTCTTTCACAAAATCGGGTGATACAGCGACCGCATCGATGGCGACCTTGCTGCCAGGAAGCACGCGACCAATGACCCGTCCGTGCTCGTCGCGAAACACATCGCCATCCAAGTACGCCGCGAAGGTGCGCTGTCCTCCTTCGGAATCGTCGTACGTCAGATGAAGCAGGATCTCGTCGCGATTCCAGGAGTACCGCAGCCCCGGTATCTCCGGCACCTCGCCTTCAGCACGAACATTGTTGGGAGACGGGATGAACAATACCCCGAATGCCGCCGCCGCGGCGCCGGCCGGACCGAGAGCCCGCGAAGCATACGCCCCAAGCTCCACCACTTGCGCCGCGTTGAGTTCGCCGATCCACGATAGAAGCCGCGTCCACTGACCGCTCACCCGGCCGCTGCCGGCGGGTACGCGGGGCTCTTCGGGATTGTAGAGCTTCTCGACCTCATCGACGTAAGGGGCGCCGAGACCGAGCGCTTCAACAATCGCACGTGGACTTGTGCCGGCCTTCATGACTCTTTCAGCCATGAACAGGCGGCACGCCGCCTCGTTTGGGTCTTGAAACTCCGGCAGGCCCGCGTGCACCAGATGGATGTAAGCAAGGCAATCGTCGCCTTCGCTCCAACATTTCAGGGCGCGTCCGATATTGCCAAGTACAGAGGGCGCTACCGCCCGCCCATAAGCGGCGGACAACAGCGCCAGCACCCGCATCTCCTGACCGTGCAGACTTCGCAGCCGACGAACCCCATTAGCAGCGACCAGCACTGTGCCAGCACCCAGCACAAGACCCTCGGGCGCGAAGTTCAGGACTTGGCTAATGGGAACGGCGCGCTCACGCACGTTCCGCACTTGCCGTAACTGTTTGTCCAGCACGCGTCCTCTCCTTGTCTCAATGTGGAAATGATAAGCGCCTTTTGAGGCGGCAGCTAAAACCCGACCTGGCAACTGACCTGATCTCGAATAGCTAGAAAATGTTCAGGAACCCGGCGCTCGGCACGTGCTCGCTGAAGACCGTTACAAGACATTACCGAGGCCGACAGAGCCTTTCCGAATGCTCTCAAACGTGAAGCGCAATTCCGCGCTTGGCGCGAGGCATGGAGTTCGATACGTGTTGAGGAGGCGAGCAAAATTGCTATCTCCGGCGCCCGGAAGCATCAGCGGAAAACCACGATGGACGATACGGCGGACCAAATAGCAAATGAATTCCTCCGGCGCTATGAGGCGGCATGGGCACGGGGCGCGGAAGCGGCCGCAAAATTGTATACCGCCGACAGCGTGCTCGTGGGCTACGTCACCGCGATAGGCCGTGCCGAGATCGTCAAATTGCTACGCGGAATCATCGGACAAGGCTGGACGCAAATCAAAATCAAACCGGTCAACGTCAGAAAAATCGGCGAAGTGATTTTGGTCGCAAATGAGTACACCGCGATCGGGTCTGGCGCGAACGCGGGAAAGACATTGGCAGCAACATCGAGCCACGTGCTCGTTCAGACCGGCGGCGAGTGGCTTTCGACATTGCACACGGCGCGATGAATTTCGGCTTTGCGATGCCGCGGCGCGCGTGCGCGGAGATTACTGCGCGGCGGGCTTATTCGAGAAAATATCGAACAGCGATTGTTTCGGATAGGGATAGGCGCCCGACGAATCGGCGTTTGCCTGCGGAGCTTGAGCGGCGGGGGCCGCTCCAGCCGACGTTGCGCCGGGGGGCGGATTGTAGGTCTGTTGACCCGGCGGCGGAGAGTAAGGCTGACCCGCAGGCGTGTAAGTGTTCGGCGGATGCGGCACCGCCGTCTGCGCTGAACTCGAGGAATCCGAAGAGCCTCTGAACGCACTAAACAGCGATTGCTTCGGATACGGGTAGCCGGAAGCGGCCTGATCGGAATCTCGCAGTGGAGTCCCTGCGGGCGGCGGCGGCTGAGGCGGCGCCGATTCTGTGGAGCCTCGAAACACATCGACGAGTGACTGTTTTGGATACGGATAGGCGTTCGCCGCCGTATCATCCGATGACGCGGCAGCGGGCGCGGTATAGCGTTGAGGCGCGGCATACGCCGGCGGGGCCGGAGCCGGCGGGGCCGGCTCGGGCGGATCGCGGAACATTTCGAGGAAACTGACGTAAGAGGCCTTCAACGAAGCGGCCGACCCCGGTTGCGTGGGCGGCTCCTGCGGAGGCGGAGCGGTCGCGGCGACGGCAGGTCCGGGTGGCGGAGGATAGCCGGCCTGGCTTACTGCCGAAGGCGAAGCAGGTGGCGGCGGCGCGCTGACTGTCTGATAGGGATTGGACCAGGAAGAACATCCGGCGAGCGCCGGCCATATAGCGATAGACATCACCATCGAAGTGAGGCGCGTACGGCGGGTGCCCCACCCACCGGCCACTTTGCGACCGCTCAACCCCTGCGTCCCCATCGTGGAATTATAGCAGCCGCATCATGTCGATCTCAAGGCCGACTGCGCGGTAAAGACAATCGCGTAGTTGTGCTAACCCGTTGGAATTGAGCGAGAATGCCCGCTGCATTATTGCTGCGGTTATCAAGATCGCCGGTCTGGTATAGTGATGACGACTATTCGGTCCAATGAATAGGCTTAAGCGGCGATGAGCGTCATCGACAGCAGCGAGCTTCCGGTTCTTGCCGTGCCGCGCCGGCCGGAAGGCCGCTTGAGTCTTCGGGGATTCATGCGCGCCATTCGCGAGAATGCGCTCGCTACGCATAAGCCGGAGAATTTCAGCGCCGATATCGTCACGCAGCGGATTCTGTGGCGCCGCACGTTCATCATCAACGAGCCGGACGCCATCCGCCACGTGCTGCTGGATAACGCCGCGAACTACACCAAATCCGAGGTCAGCCGCCGTCTGCTGGAGCCGGGCCTCGGTCGCGGTCTCTTGACCAGCGAAGGCGAGACTTGGCGCCGTCATCGCCGGATCATGGCGCCGGCGTTCGATCCGCGCAGCGTCGCGGGCTACGCGCCGATCATGACCGAGGTCACGCAGGCGCTGCTGGCGAAATGGGATGCGCTGGCGGAGCCGCGCGAGGTCGACGTCGCGGCGGCGATGATGCATGCGACTTTGCACATCATCTCGCGCGCGATGTTTTCCTCGGACTCCGACGAGATCGTCGACGTCGTCGAAGCCGGCGTCAACCGATACCAGACGACGGTACGGCCCCGCCTCCTGGATTTGCTGCACGTCCCGGAATGGCTGACGCATCTGCTCTCGCCGCTTCACACAACGGGAATTTTTGACGAGTTCGATCGCAAAGTCGATCGGCTGTTGACCGAGCGCGGCCGCGAGCCGGACGCCGAGCCGAAGGATCTGCTGGCTCGTTTGCTCGCCGCGCGCGACACCGAGACCGGCGGCGGCATGACCGCAAAGGAAGTGCGCGACCAGGTGGTGACCATCTTCATGGCCGGGCACGAGACGACCTCTCAAGCACTGTCGTGGACCTGGTACCTCCTGTCGCAACATCCGGCGGCGGAAACCAAGCTTCATGATGAGTTGACTGCCGTGTTGGGAAGCCGAACGCCGCGTTACGAAGACCTCGTTAACCTCCGCTACACGCGCATGGTGATCGAGGAATCGATGCGGCTCTACCCGCCGGCGCATACAATGGCGCGCCAACCCATCGCCGCCGACGAAGTGTTGGGCCATCGCATTCCGGCCGGCGCCGAAGTGCTGATCGTGCCTTGGCTGCTGCACCGCAAGCCGTCGCTCTGGGAGAATCCGGATCGCTTCGATCCGGAGCGATTTGCGCCTGAGCGCGCAGCGGCGCGGCCGCGCTACGCCTATATTCCCTTCGGAGCGGGCCCGCGCATCTGCATCGGCGCGGCGTTCGCCATGGCCGAGGCGATGCTCATGCTCGCCACGATTGCGCAACGCTATCGGCTGCACCTGAAGCCCGGATTTCCCGTCGAGCCGCAAGGCTTGATCACGCTCCGCCCCCGCTACGGTTTGCGCATGTTGCTGGAGCGGCGCTAGATCTAGCGGACGCAATACCGCGTCCGTCTTTCCTAATAGACATCGGCCTGATAGCGGCCTTTGACCTTTAGTTCGCTAAGGAATTTTGACGCCTCGTCCCGCGTGCAGCCGCCGTGCTGCGAGACGATTTCGATGAGCGCTGTTTCGACGTCCTTGGCCATGCGCAGCGCATCACCGCAGACATAGATGTGTGCGCCGTCATTGAGCCACGACCAAAGATCGCGGCCGACCTCGCGCATACGATGCTGCACGTAGATTTTTTCGTTGGCATCTCGCGACCACGCGAGCGTCAGCCGCGTGAGATGCCCGGCCGCCCGCATGGCCACCAGCTCTTCCTCATAGAAGAAATCGTAGTTGCTGCGCTGGTGACCGAAGAACAGCCAATTGCGCCCCGGCGCTTTTGTCGCCTGCCGCTCGTGCAGGAATGCGCGAAACGGCGCGATGCCGGTGCCGGGTCCGATCATGATGATCGGTTTCGACGGATCATCCGGCAGCGCAAAATGCTGCGCCTTCTGCACATACACTCTGATCTTGTCGCCGGGCGCTATTCGGCCGCCGAGAAAGGTCGAGCAGACGCCAAGCCGTGTTCGCTTGTCGATTTCGTAACGCACCGCATCGACGGTCAGGGAAACGCGGCCGGGATTGCATGTATGCGATGAGGAAATAGAGTAGACGCGCGGCTGCAGCGGATCGAGCGCCTCGATTAAGGCCTCGGGATCGGGCCTGATACCTGGAAATTTGTGCAAGGCCGCGAGCACGTCGAGGCTCGCGGCGTCGCCGTCCGGATCGTCGCCTGCGGCCAGCAGCTTCGCCTTTTGTCTGCGCTCGCCGCCGGTGAGGTAGGAGATAAGCTCGAACAGCATGTCGGGCGCCGGCGAGAGCGAGACGCCGTCGGTCAGCACCTCGCGAAGCGTTCGATCGCCGATGGGAAAATCAGGTGGCGCGTCCAACGCGGCGAGCACCGCCGCCACTAGCGCGTTGTCGTTGGCGGGAAAAATGCCGAACGAATCCCCGACGACGTAATCGAGATTGGTCCCGGCGAGATCGATATCGATATGCCAAGTCTCCTTTTCCGAGCCCGGTTTGTTGAGCCGGCGGCGGCACAGAAAAGTGGCATAGACCGGATTGTCGCGGGACCGCCCGAGCGGCGAAGCCAGCGTTGAGTTCGCTTGCGCCGGGACAATCTCCGGCGCCGGAGCACTATCGAGCTCCTGATAGAGCTGCTTGAGCATGCGGGAGGTGTCTTTGCCTCCCGGCACGCAGAGATTCAGCCGCTTCTCCGAGTTGGCGAACAGCGCGTCCGCATAGTCCCTGCAATTGTAGCCGCATTGACCGCAATCCTGTTGCGCCATCGCCGCCATCAGCCGCCGCGGCAGCGGCCTGCCTTCGGCAAGCTTCATGCGATCGGGCAGCGGCAGGGCGGGATCGTGCCAGGGCGCACCGTCGTCGGCTTCAGCCGGCGCCGCGGCCCCGGCGTCATCGAACAATCCCGCCAGCAGCTTCGCGGCATCGACCGTGGAGAGCGGCGTAACGCTTTCCTGCAATCCAAACAAACCGGCGAACAGTCCGTTGAGCCAGGTGCGCTGCTCGGGCGTGAATGGCGCCGACTCAGGAATGAATGACGGGATCGGCGGCCGCGGCGAAACGCTCATACGGAAGCCTCACGCTCGGCCATCGCCTTCAACGCATCGATCTCGTGCCGCCGCGAGAACGCGAGGAAGGTCTCCTCGCGCGACGTGCGGTGCGCAAGGTAGGCTTTCAGAATGCGCGCGACGGTGCGCGGCGCTTCCTCCGCGATGACGTCGCGATAAAGCTCGCGGCCGAGCGCCGCGTTCGGTCCGAAGCCGCCGCCGACGAGGATGTGATAACCCTCGATCGGATCATCGTCGTCGTTCGCCTGCACCTTGCAGGCGAGCAAGCCGATCTCAGATACGAAATGCTGCGCGCAAGAATGATGGCAACCGGTCAGGTGGATATTGACTGGCGTGTCGAGTGGCACGCGCGCTTCGCACCACCGCGCGATCTCCTCAGCGTGGCGCTTGGTGTCCGACGCTGCAAACTTGCAACCGGTGTTGCCAGTGCAGGCGACAAGACCGGAGCGAATGGCATTGGTATTGATGGCGAGGCCGAGCGCTTCGATCCGCTCCTGGGCGATCGCCAGCTTTTCGGCCGGCACGCCAGAGATGAGGAGATTCTGCCATACGGTAAGGCGCAAATCGCCGTCGCCGAGTTCGCGCGCGGCGTCGGCCAATCCGCGCATCTGTGCAACCGACATCCGCCCTACCGGCACGACGACGCCGATCCAGTTCAGTCCCTCCTGCTTTTGCGCATGGATGCCGAGATGCGCGGTGCGCTCGAATGCCGGACGCGGCGCTACGGCACCAGCCACCGCACGGTCGAGCTTCCTGCTGAGTTTCTCCTCCAAGAGGCCGAGGAATTTCTCGATGCCCAAGGCGTCCAGTACGTATTTCAGCCGCGCCTTGGTGCGGTCGGTGCGGTCGCCGTGATCGATGAAGACGCGCACCACGGCATCCGCCACCTTGCAGGCGTCCTTCGGCTGCACCAGCACGCCGGTATCGCGGGCGAAATCGTGATGCCCGGTGATGCCACCGAGGCAGAGCTTGAACCACACGCCGGGCGCAAGGCCGAAGCCTTCGTTCACCTGCACGGCCTGGAAACCGATGTCGTTGGTGTCCTCCAACGCCGGAATGATGCCGGCGCCGTCGAATGCGACGTTGAACTTGCGCGGCAAACCGTAGAGCGAGCGATCGTTGAGGATGTGGAAGTGCCATTCGCGCGCATAGGGGCGCGTGTCAATGAGTTCCTGCGGATCGATTCCTGCCGTCGGCGTGCCGGTGACGTTGCGGATATTGTCGGCGCCCGAGCCGCGCGAGCACAGTCCCAAGTCCTGGATCGCCTCGATCATGGCGACCGCATCAGCCGCCTCGATCTCGCGGATTTGGAGATTGGCGCGAGTTGTTACATGCGCATAGCCGCCGCCGTAGCGATCGGCGAGATCGGCGAGGCCGGCGAACTGCGCCGCTTTGAGAATCCCGTTCGGCATGCGCAACCGGCACATATAGGAGTTCTGGTTCGGCGCGACGTAAAACAGACCGAAAAAGCGCCAACGGAAATTGTCCGGCGGCTTCGGAAATTCCCCATTGGCCGCGTGTTCCTTCAGCCGCTCGTAAGTGTCGAAGGGATGCTGCTCGCGTTTGAACTTTTCCGGATCGGAGAGCTTGCCTCCGGAAGCGAGCACGCGGTTCTGTGCCTTGAGCCCGGCCGCGTCCGGCCCAACCGGCTCGGGCACAGCGGGCGCACCACCGGCGGAAACGGCGACGCTTTTAGCCGCTTTGGCGATCTGCACGCCGGCGACGAAGCCCTCGAGGTAACGCTTCTGCTCGGGGTTGAAATCGCCGGTCTGCTCCGCAGCGACGGACTTCAGATCGGCCTCGCTCATTCGGCCGGCACTTGCGTCGGCGCCGTCAAAGGTGCGGGCGCCGCTGTGCGGGGCTTAAGCGTGATGTAGAGCGCAAGTCCCGTAAAGATAGCGCCGCCGACCAAATTGCCGAGCGTGACCGGTATCTGGTTCCACAACCACCATTGGGCGACGGTGGTCTTGGCGCCCATCATCATGCCGGTCGGGATGATGAACATGTTCACCACGGAATGCTCGAAGCCTTGGGCGAAGAAGATGAAGATCGGCATGTAGGCGCAAGCGATCTTGCCGATCGTCGACGAGGTGGTCATCGCGGCGACGATGGCGAGGCAGACCATCCAATTGCAGAGGATCGCCTTGACGAACACCGTGATGAGACCGGCGTATCCGAGCGCCTCATAGCCGATGGTTTTTGCTTCGGCGATGGCGATGATCTTGGCGGCGACCCCGGCCGGCGCCGTGGCGCCAAAATTGGTGAGCGCGATTGCCAGGAGTCCGCCATAGACGACGCTCCCGATCAGATTGCCGAGAAAGACCCAGCCCCAGTTGGCGAGCATGGCCTTGGCGTCGGTGTCACGTTCGATCCAGGGAAGCGGCAACAAGCCGAAGCTGCCGGTGACAAGGTCGAGACCGAGGAGCACGATGAGGATTAGCCCGACGGGGAAGATTAGCGCGCCAACCAGCGGCTGATTGGTTTGGACCGCGCCGGTGATGGCGAGGCTTGTTGCTGCGGCAAGGATGGCGCCGGCAAGTCCACCGCGGATCATCAGATCGACTGGAGGCAATGCAAGCTTGGTGCGCCCGGCATTGACCATGGCGGAGGCGACGTCCGCCGGCTTCACGTAATCCATATCCCGGCTCCAATGCGCAACGCCCGCCGAGACGCTCGTCTAAAGCCATCGACAGGCCGAATGCCCTCTTGCTGCGAGGCAGCAAGCGACGTGCCAGCCCGTATCTTATTGTTTTCGTTTATTATTTTATTTCGGTACGCATGCACTGATGCGCATTGCGGCACCGACCGTTCAAATGTTGTGCAGTGGCAGCTATGCAGTGGCCGCCTTTGGAACTTTGGCCGGATCACGTTTTCGCTTGCTTCACGACTTAAAGCGTCTGCGCGGCGGCTTCGGCCAGCGCCTGTAATCGCGATCACACTGAATTCGCTCAAAGGTGCGCTACCGGATTTTCCGGCAGCGTTCCTTTGTGGCCGCCAATCTCCGGCGACGCCGTCGGCTATTTGCCTATCTTTGGATCCGGTAAGCTCGAATTCGACAGCAGCATCTTCGCGACCACTGACCAAGCGAGATTTTTCAACTCGATCAGTAGCGGATTGCCGAATTCGGTCGTCGTTGCGGCCCGTTGCGCGCAGCCCTCGACCAGGACGGAAATCTTGATCTCGCCGTCGGTATAATAGGTATCGCCCCCGCCATTTCGTCCGTCGAGCGTTGGCCCGATGCCGGTGACCTCGTAGACGCTGCTGACGACCTTTGCCGCCGTGAGGTCGGCGGTCAGCAGATCGCGTTCGGCGTCGATATCAGGTCCAATGTGATGCGTGATCCGCGCGTCGTGGTGGCTCAAGCCTATGCCGCGATCGAAGGTCACCGCGCCCAGCCAGACGGCGCGGCCCTCCTCTCCACGATCGAGCGCCTTCCAAAAGCGGACATGGTGGCGCCGATCCGCACTCGTGCCTACCGGCTTTTCAAACGCAAGATCTTCACGTTTGCCTTCATAGTATAAATGACTCACCGGCGCATCGCGATACGGCCGATCGAGCAGGACGCTGCCGACAATTTCGATACTCGAGCGGAGCGTGATTGGATCGGCCGGATACCAATTCGCGGCATTCATGGCGCAAAGCACCTCGTCCTTCGACCCAACCGTACCGACATTGATCGGATCGCCCGGAATTTCGGCGCCGGTCCGCGTAATCATGGTCAAGCCGGCCAGTCCTTTTTGATGCTCATAATGCCGCCACGTCAGCGGCAGCAGAAAGTAAGCCAAAAGACCGTACAGGCCGACGACACCGGTCAAAACGATGAGCGCGAATTTGGTGTCCCGGCGAACGGCCTGAAGCATCGCAGACGATCCTCAAGCGTATTTGAACGACCCTGGCGCTTCTTTCAACCGGGATTGGCCGCCCTCGACTGGTCTCCGTTGCTCAACGTCCGGGCGGAGTGGAACTAGGCTATCGGGTAAAACGACGCTGTCGATTTCGTCGTCGCCCGTTCGACTATATGCCGATCGCAACTTACATCGCGAAAGGAAGCGACATGCAGTACCTTCTCCTCATTTACGAAAACGAAGCCAACCGTCAGAGCGCCGATCGCTCCAAGATGATGGAAGAATATGGCAAATTCACCAAATCGATCATCGAGAGCGGCAACTTCAAGGCGGGCGACGCGCTTCAGCCGACCTCCACGGCGACGACCGTGCGGCTCAAGGACGGCAAACCGATGACGACCCACGGCCCCTTCGCCGAGACCCGCGAGGCGCTCCTCGGCTATTATCTGATCGACGCCAAGGATCTTGACCAGGCGCTGGGGATCGCGGCCCGCGTGCCGTCCGCAAAGATCGGCTCAATCGAAGTGCGGCCGATCATGGTGTACAACTAGCGGCCGCAAGCGACGCTGCGTTACGGGCGCCCGGACAGATCGAAAAGATCGGAACCGTGAGCGAAGCCATGGCGGATCAGTTTGAAGTCTTGTTCCGCAATGAGAGTGGCCGCGTGTTGGCCACTCTCATCCGGCTTCTCGGCGATTTCGAGCTCGCCGAAGATGCCATGCAGGATGCGTTCGCCGCGGCCCTTCTGCAGTGGCCGAGCGAAGGCTCCCCGGAAAATCCGCGCGCGTGGCTCGTCAATGTCGGCCGTCATAAGGCGATCGATCGTCTGCGGCGCCACATGCGCTTTCTTGCCAAACGCGATCAAATCGAAGCCGACCTGATGTCCGATCACCATATTGGCGCGTGGTTCCCCGAGAATTCGGCCGAAGGCGGCGAACTGGAAGACGATGTGCTGCGCCTGATCTTCACGTGCTGCCACCCGGCGCTACCGGAGGAAGCCCAGATTGCTTTGACACTCCGGACCATCTGCGGTCTGACAACAACGGAAATCGCCAAGGCGTTCCTGGTGTCGGAAAAAACCATGGCGCAGCGGCTGGTGCGGGCCAAAGCCAAAATCCGCGACGCCGGGATTCCTTATCAGGTGCCTGCGCGCGAGCTGTTCGCGGAGCGGCTCGACGGCGTACTGGCGGTGATCTATCTCATCTTCACGGAGGGCTATGCCGCAACATCTGGGCCGAACCTCATCCGCGGCGATCTTTGCCGGGAGGCAATCCGGCTCGGCCACTTGCTGGTCGAGGTCATGCCCGATCGCGCGGAAGCCAACGCTTTACTGGCGCTGGTGCTTCTTCACGATGCACGGCGCGAAGCGCGCACTACGCCGGACGGCGACGCCGTTTTGCTCGAGGCGCAGAATCGCTCGCGGTGGGACAAGGCGCAGATCGCTGAGGGTTTGAGCCGGATCGAAGCTGCGTTGCACGCCCTCCAGCGACCGAGCACCTACGCGGTGCAAGCCGCGATCGCGGCGCTGCACATGCGAGCGCAACGTTATGAGGACACCGACTGGCCGCAAATCGCCGGCCTGTACGAAGTGCTGATGCGTATCCACCCCTCGCCCGTCATCGAGCTCAACCATGCGGTCGCGGTGTCGATGGTGGATGGCCCCGAGCGCGCGCTGCGGCTGGTCGAACTCGATCGACCAACGCGGCGAGCTCAACGGCTATCACATGCTCCCCGCCGTGCGTGGCGACCTGCTCCGGCGCATGGGCCGGCAGGACGAGGCCGCTACGGCCTATCGGCAGGCCCTGAAAGGCGCCGACCTCGAGCCCGAGCGGCGCTTCCTCGCTGCCCGGCTTGCCGAACTGAGCTGATTATCAAAAAAATTCGGCTTTTGTGTCGAAACCGTCCCTTGCCACTCGACTGGAAGAGGCGTCGGCGTTCGCGCAGGGCGGACCGCCTCGTCAGCTGGCCAATCAGGCGCAGTAAGTATGGAGGTTAGCCATGACACCGGTCTTTCCGTTCTACACTTCGATATACGCGGCCATACTGGGCCTTCTTGCCGCGCTGCTTACCGTCAACGTCATCGTCAATCGCGTGCGCGCGAAGGTCGATGTCGGCGACGGCGGCGTTGCCTCGCTCGCGCAAGCGATCCGGGCCCATGGAAATTTTGCCGAGCACACGCCGCTTGCCCTTCTGCTCATCGGCCTCGTCGAGGCGTTCGCCTACCGCTCGCCGGTGGTCAATGGACTGGGTGCGGTCTTATTGGCGGCTCGACTCCTCAGCGCCTGGGGCCTTAATTCGACGCTCAAGCAGTCGTTCGGTCGTCAGGCGGGAGCAACGCTGACGATCCTGGTGACCGCAGTCTCAGCGGCGTTGATCCTGTACGCAGTAATCCCGCACTAATCGGGCGGACGCAAAACTTTCGCGCGCTCAGTGAAAATGGGACCAGGTCCATGTCACGGCAAACTTAACCGTCGCCTCCACGATCCAGCCGAACACCACCACGCCGGCAAAGCCGATCGAAGCCCAGGCGGCGAGCTTCGATCGGGACAACTCAAGCGCGGCGACCGCCGGCCGCATCATGTCCACCGCGGTGGCGTGATGGTCGAGCTTTTGCGTCACCGCGGCGATCGCTGCGCGGCTTTCGGCATGCCAGCGGTCGCGGGTTTCGCGATCCTCGTCGGCGCGGCGTCGCAATTCGCGTAGCCCTTCGTCTCGTTAAAGAACTTCACCTTGCCCGTGACGCTCACGTGCTCACCCCGCGTTCGATGTGAAGGAAATATCATTCAGCGCCCCCCTCCCCCATCGCGAGACAAGCAGACCCAGGGCGTCACCAACCGGCGACGACCGCTCTGCTGTCAGAAATGAAAGGGGTGAAAGTGGCGGCGGGCGCAGTTCTGCAAGGCCCGCATGCGCGTGAGGAATGCCGGACAAAACCGGCCTTGTCAAACCGCCGAAGCGAGCAAGCGCGGCAATGCGCGCGCCATCATTTTGATTTTCAAGAGCAAAATTTTTTTCAACGTTGTCGACCAAAAAGTCGCTTGGAGCGGCGGCCCGTTGCGCACTCGAGATGATTCTCAAACATACCGCAACGCGGACGCGAGCTGGCGCACCAAGTTTGCCTTATATTTGTTGAACCATTCGGCATAGGATGTCACTTTCGCTCCGCTTGTCGCAGCTTCCATCCTGTGAGTGCGATACGATTGGTTCACGGACCTCAATTGTCCCGCGCGCTGCAGGCTTTGGATTTCCTCGTCCACGCGAGCGATGAGTTGCGTGGCTTCGACGGCAATTTGCTCATCGGAATGCAGAATGACGTGAAGGCGCTGCGCGGCGTTTTCGATGGCGGCGCAAATATCGCGTGGCGAATGCGACGAAACAGCCCCGGATGGACTTGCAGGCCTGTCCCGCGATTCGAGACGCTGCAATCGTGCCGTCGCGGCCGCGGCGACGCGCGTCGCATCTGTGGCGCGCCGGCACCACCACTTTGCTTCGACGACGTTCTCCGCGCGGCCCAGGCCGTCGTCACACCCGTTCCCCGCCGCGGCGATGCGGATCCCGGCCGAGCCGCGGATCACGGCTATCGCCGCAAGCCCTAATCCTTCCCGATAGGCCGCGATCAGCGTCGCCCGGCTTTTTGATTCGCGCCGTGCAGCAGATGCCAGGGAAGTTTGTGGGGCGCTCACCGAACCGGAACGCGGCGGCGGAGAAGCTCCCGCGCAATGATTCGCAGCCCCTGCAGCTTGCGCGCATTGAAGGCGCGCCGCGTGATCTTCATCCGCTTCAAAGCCTTGTCGATGTCCGTGTCGAACGCCGCCCAAAGCGAACCGAGATTAACGGCGCGCGCGACGTGATGAAACTCGGCGCCCGACAGATACGTTGTCGGCCAGTGCAGTGCTTCCTCCATGCGCGCGATCTCGGCCGGCGACGGCGGAATGCGCACGCGGTTTCGCAACTGCGCCATGCGCTCCAGCTCATAGGTCTCGAGTTGCGCATTGAGGTCGCCACGGTCATAGACGGGAAAGGGCATGGAGTTGATATAGCCACGCGGGCGGGTCGCGATCGGCAAACGCGCGAGGATGCGAAAGGCCTCCTCCAGGCGGTCCATCACATGGATCAGCGACCAGCGATCGGGCACGCGCCGCGTTCGCGCGAAAAAATGGGGCGTTTCGGAAGGCCCGCTGGCGCCGAGGATTCCGGCGCGCTCGCCGCGTAATTCCGCGCGTGCCGCCGTTGCCGCGCGGTCGGCCAATGTTTGTTCGGACGCCGCCGCTTGTCCAGGGCGAGGTTCGGCCTGATTGCGTTTTTCGGCCAAGGCCAAGACGCTAGCTCCAGCGATGAAGCGCGCCGTTCAACGTTACGCGCGGCGCTTCCCCTACACTCACGCATGTCGGGTAGGCGCGGCGCATGTGCCGCGCGCAATACGGTATGCCATGCTCGAGATCGGCCTCTGGCGCGCCGCAGAAGAAGAATTTGTCGGTGCCCGGACGGCCATGCGGCCAGCGGCATGTATTGTTGGTCAATTCGAGAAGCGTTTTATGCTGCCTGCCTGCCGCCGGTGCAGGATGCAATCGCTTCCTGTGCTCCCCGCTCCGCCGACGCCGCGCGGGCGCCTTAATCTCGCTGCTTCCGACATCGGCCGCCGCTTTTTGCTTTGGCCGCGAATCTGCGGCGTCGTCGGTATGCAGCCGAAGTCGAAAGACCTTACCCAGCACCGCTGAGCGCGACATCCCACCAAGACGGGAGGCGATGACAACGGCCGTCTCGCCGTCAGCCCAGAGTTTCTTCAACAGGGCGATACGCTCTGCCGTCCACGATTTGCCTCGCATCGTGCCTCCAATGAGCTGCCGCGCTTTGCCAGCGGCGTCATGTCCGGGAAGGCCCGCACCCCGGTAGTGCGTCACCGTTTGTGACTATAGTCCTATGATTAGTGACGGTCAAGTCACGGTTTTAGACGCTAGCGGGATTGCACTGAATTGGTGACAATCCTCGCATGGCACGACGCACTCGACCGACGCGGCAATGGACCGGGCTTTACTATGCGCGCCAGGCGCGCGGCATGAGCCGTTCGGAGCTGGTGCGGCTGTCGGGAATTTCCAAGCAACAGCTATCGCGTCTCGAGAACGGCCAGATCAGGCTGCGGCTCGACCATTTGAAACCATTCGCTTCGCATCTCGGCTACACGCCAGAGCAGATTCTGCTGTGGGGACGATACCCCGGCACCGGCGGCAGCCACGTCGAATCAAGCGACGTGCTGCGCGAGGAAACGCCGCAAGACGAGCCGCTCGGCCCGTCGCCTGGCCAGGTTCCCGAGCTCGACACCCGCGCCGGCCTCGGCGGCGGCGGCCTGCCGGCGCGGGAGGTCCGCAAGGACGGACGCCATGCCGACCCGCTCAAAAGCGAAGGTTGGCTGTTTCCAACGAGTTTCGTTCGCGAACAGCTGCACACTTCGCCGGGGCGGCTTCTGGTGCTCGATACGACCGGGGACAGCATGGCGCCCACGATCGTTTCCGGCGAGCGGGTCCTCGTCGATACCGGGCACAAGACACCAACGCCCGACGGGCTTTATGCCATCCGCGACACGTTCGAATGCATCGTCGTCAAGCGGCTGCAGGTGCTGCGCTCGGCACGCCCGACCCGCGTCAAGGTGATTTCCGACAATCCGAATCATCCGAGCGAAGAAACGCAGCTCGGCGAGCTCGAGATCGTCGGCAAGGTGCTCTGCTGTCTCAAATTGTTCTGAGACGGCGACCTTCCCTTTCAACGAACCTCCGCCGGCTTTAGTGCAAACGAGCGGCCGCGCTCTGGCGACGCAATCGTCGCGGCGATAGACGGACGATTCGCCGGACGGTCTCCGATTCGGTAACTATCTATTGACATTCGTCTCTTTTTCGGTTACACACGCGCGTCGCTGCGCCTGTTCTTACCCTCGCGCGACCCCGAGAACCGATGCCGCTCGCCGAACTTCCGACCGCTGCGCGCAGGCCGCGCCAGGAGCGTGACAGGGAGCGCGTTCGCTGCGCTGCTGCAGCGGCGCGTTTCGGCCCAAAGCCGGCTATGGCGGTCGCGCTCGCGCAAATCGGCGCGACTTTCGACGAGGCCGCAATTGTCAACGGCTTCAAGATCAGGGTCGAACGCTTCATGCGGCTGGGGCCGCATCATCCCGCCGTGCGGGCGCGCTTCGGAGCGCGCGCTGAAATGCTGGTTGGCCGCAGCCTCGATGCGGCGATCGTCATCGCCGAGCGCTGGTGGCGCGACGAGCGCAAGGCGTTTCAGATCGCCAGCGCCTTCGGTTGCGCCACCCGGCTCTCGCTCGAAGTCTTGCGCGAGCTTCGCCTCATCCTGCGGCTGATGCGTGTCAAGAGCATGGAGGCTGAGTATGAGGCCACGCTCGCAACGCTGTCCGACGTGCTGATCGCGATGGCTGCGGAATGAACGCCGAGATCGGACGCAGACCGCGCCGGCGCAAAACGTCATCCCGGCCCGGGAGTGACAAAACCGCGAATATGCAGCTCGCGCAATTGCTTCGGCGTGGCCTCCGTAGG
This sequence comes from uncultured Alphaproteobacteria bacterium, assembly GCA_963733575.1. Lineage (GTDB taxonomy): Bacteria > Pseudomonadota > Alphaproteobacteria > Rhizobiales > Xanthobacteraceae > BOG-931. The sequence continues at coordinate 1,759,763 of CAVTDJ010000002.1, forward strand.
CGCGCCCATCATCAAATCCTCGGCGCGCTGGTTCATCGGAAACAGCACGACTTCGCGCAGGTTCTCTTCGCCGCACAACAGCATCACGATCCGGTCAATGCCGGGAGCGATGCCGCCATGCGGCGGCGCGCCATACTGGAACGCATTGAACAGGGCGCCGAACTTGGTTGCGATTTCGTTTCCGCTATATCCCGCAAGCGAAAACGCCTGGCGCATGACATCATGTCGATGATTGCGAATTGCGCCCGACGACAACTCTACGCCATTACAGACAACGTCATACTGGAAGGCCTTTATACTGAGAATTTTCTCCTGCTGTCCTGAATCCAGATTGAGAAATTCCAAGAGGGGAAAGTTCGGCATGGAGAATGGATTATGAGAAAAGTCGATTTTCTTCTCCTCCTCATTCCATTCGTACATCGGGAAATCGACGATCCAACAAAAGTCAAAACGATCTTTTACAATAAGGTCCAATTCTTCACCTACTTTTGTCCGTGCAAGTCCGGCGAACTTATGAATGTCAATTGGACGTCCCATCACAAAGAATACGGCGTCGCCGTTAAGAAGGCCGTCAGGCCTTAAATTCCGATACGAAGTCGCCACCGATGTTGGAAATGATCCTGTCAGGGTGTGTTCCATGGTAGTTTGTTCTTCAAGTGGCAAGGGAACGCGGGCAAGTTGACCCCACCGACCATTAAGTTCTTTTTTCAATTGTGCCGTTCTTGCAGGTCCAAGGTTTTTGGCGATCGGTCCGGCACCGCCGTCGTCGTTGTCACGCCAGAAAATGTAGCCCAGACCGGGTTGACCCTCGCCCTTGGCCCAACTGTCCATTCGGTCGCAAAACGCGCGATTGCCGCCGCTCGGCGCCGGAATCGCCCATATTCGAATTTTTGGATCAGCCGAAATGGCCCGTGCGAATAAGCCAAATCCTGAATCGCGAAAAACATTGGTAACGTCGTGAATCACGAGCGGATTGCGCAAATCTGGCTTATCTGTCCCGAAGGCATTTATTGAAGCGGTATAAGATATTTGGGGAAATCTTTGAGTCACCGGCTTGCCATTGCCGAATTCTTCGAAGACGCCACGCAGCACCGGCTCAACAGCAGCAAATACGTCCTCCTGCGTCACAAAGCTCATTTCGATGTCGAGTTGATAGAACTCGCCGGGCGAGCGGTCGGCGCGGGCGTCCTCATCGCGGAAGCATGGCGCGATCTGGAAATACCGGTCGAAGCCGGAGATCATGATGAGCTGCTTGAACTGCTGCGGCGCCTGCGGCAGCGCGTAGAATTTTCCCGGATGCAGGCGCGAGGGCACCAGATAATCGCGGGCGCCTTCGGGCGAGGAGGCGGTGAGGATCGGCGTCTGGAATTCGAAGAAGCCCTGCTCCTTCATCCGCCGTCTGATCGAATCGATGATCTGGCCGCGCATCATGATGTTCCGGTGCAGCCGTTCGCGGCGCAGATCGAGGAAGCGGTAACGGAGCCTGATGTCTTCCGGGTATTCCTGGTCGCCAAACACCGGCATCGGCAGTTCGGCGGCTCGCCCCAGGACCTCGATCTCGCGGATATACACTTCGACCTCGCCGGTCGGCATGTCGGGATTGTCGGTTCCCTCCGGCCGCCGCCGCACTTTGCCGTCGATGCGCACCACCCATTCCGCGCGCAGCGTCTCCGCCGCCTTGAACGCCGGACTGTCGGGATCGGCGACCACTTGGGTGAGGCCGTAATGGTCGCGCAGGTCGATGAACAGCACGCCGCCATGATCGCGGATGCGATGGCACCAGCCGGAAAGGCGCACTTCGCTGCCGATATCGCTCGCGCGGAGCGCGCCGCAGGTATGGCTGCGATAGCGGTGCATGTCGCTTACGTTCTCTCTGGATCTTCCGGCCGGAACGCGGAAAGCGCATGCGAGAACGCCTTTGTCAAGGCGAGCAATCCGGCAGTTCCTCATTGCCGGACTCGACCCGGCGACGCATGCTGCCGCGCGGCGAGACGTATGCAAACGCCGCGCGCCCGTGACACCCGGATAGGTCCCCGTATGGCCAAGGCACGAACCAGAAGGGCAAGCGCCGGGACGCACCGGATGACGACGGCCAAGGCGGCCGTGGCAGCTCTTTCGGCTCACGGGATCGAGACGATCTACGCGCTGCCGGGCGTCCACAACGACGATTTTTTCGATGCGCTCGCCAAAAGCTCCGCGACAATCCGCACCGTGCATACCCGCCACGAGCAGGGCGCCGCCTATATGGCGCTCGGCGCTGCGCTGGCGACGGGAAAACCGCAGACCTATTGCGTTGTCCCCGGACCGGGCTTGCTCAATTCCTCGGCGGCGCTCCTGACCGCCTATGGCATGAATGCCCCGGTGCTGGCGCTCTTCGGCCAAATCCCGCAGGACGCCATCGGCCGCGGTTTCGCGCATCTGCACGAAATCCGCGACCAGGCCGGCATCATCGCACGGCTGGCCGACTGGTCGGCGCGCATCCGCGCACCGAGCGAAGCGCCGCGCCTGATTGCCCGGGCGGTGCAATCGATGTTCACGGGCCGTCCGGGTCCGGCGGCGCTCGAATGCGCCATCGACGTTTGGGGACGCTCTGGCGCGGTGCGCGCGGTAGCGCCGCTTGCCGTGCCGCAACCGCCGATCGACGAAGATGCCATCAAAGCCGCCGCCAAGCGGCTCGGCGCCGCCAAAAGACCGCTGATCGTCGCTGGCGGCGGCGCACAAGACGCCGCCACCGAGGTGAGGCTCCTCGCACAGCTCCTACAAGCGCCGGTCCTCTCCTATCGGCGCGGCCGCGGCGTGATGGATGACCGCGACCCGCTCTCCGTCAACCTGCCGCTCGGCCGCGAATTGTGGGCCGACGCGGACGTGGTGCTCGCCGTCGGCACGCATCTGCACATGCCGCTCCTGCATTGGGGAACCGATCGCGATCTGGTGATCGTTCGCATCGACGCCGACCCGGACGAGCCCGCGCGCATCGCCAAGCCCAAAGTCGCGCTGATAGGTTCGGCCGCACCGATACTACGGCGCTTGCTCGAACGTCCTGCCTGCGCACAACGCGCGCCGGCCGTCGCGCACGGACGAAATGCGTGAGCGCCACGCCCGCATGGCGAAGCGCCTTGCTAAACTCGAGCCGCAACTTTCCTACCTTGCCGCGATCCGCGCCGAATTGCCGGAAGACGGCATTTTCGTCGATGAGGTGACGCAGCTCGGCTTTGCCGCCCGCCTTGCGTTTCCGGCCTATCGGCCGCGTACCTTTATCTCGCCCGGCTATCAGGACAATCTCGGCTACGGCTTTGCCACGGCGCTCGGCGCGCAGCACGCGCGGCCTGACGTGCCGGTATTGTCGATTACCGGCGATGGCGGCTTTCTCTTCACAGCGAGCGAAATGGCGACCGCGATGCGCCATCGCATTCCGCTCGTGACGGTGGTGTTCAACGACGGCGCCTTCGGCAACGTCCGCCGCATCCAGGAGGAGCGTTACGGCAACCGCCTCATCGCGTGCGACCTCACCAACCCGGATTTCGTCGCTTTTGCCGAAAGCTTCGGCGTCACGGCGTTGCAGGTCAAGAGCCCGCCAGAGCTGAGTTCGAGCGCTGCGGAGTGCCTTCGCGCGCCGCAACGGTCCTACGCTTATCGAAGTGCCGGTCGACCCGATGCCAAGCCCCTGGGAGTTCATCCTCATGGGGCGGGTGCGCGGGGGCTAGTCGTATGTTGACCTCTGTCACGCTGTCCGTTACATTGACCTGTGATCAAAAGCTTCGCTTCACGAGAGACAGCTGAGCTTTTCACCGGCCGTGCAAATCGCCGCTGGCCACGCGATGTGCAGAGCCGTGCATTGCAGAAGCTTGTCGCCCTTCACGCGGCCCCAGCGCTTGAGGAAATCGGGCAGATACCCGGCAATCAATTGGAGAAGCTCTCCGGCAATCGCCGCGGTCAATATTCGATCAGAATAAACGATCAATGGCGGATCTGCTTCAGCTGGCGAGAAGGCGACGCCTACAACGTAGAGATCGTAGACTACCACCGATGAAAGGTCTTCTATGCCGCGACACCTGCCAGCACGATACGCACGCGCACAGCGCAAACGCGATATTCCGCCGGTTCATCCAGGTGAAATTCTCAAGGCCGATTTCCTCGATCCTTTGGCAATGAGCGTCAATGCGCTCTCCCGGTCGATCAAGGTTCCGCGTGCCCGGCTCAATGACATCGTGCTTGGCCGTCGAGGCATTTCCGCCGATACCGCGATGCGGCTTGCGCGCTATTTTGGCGTTAGCGAACAGTTCTGGATGAACCTACAATCACACTACGAACTTGAGGTTGCGAAGGAGGCCAATGGCGATCGCGTGGACCGGGAAATAAAGCCGCGAGCCGCCTGACGACATCGATGCTTGATTCCGCTACCACACTCGCGATGCAGCCGATCACGACGACGTCTCGAGCTCGCCGCCGCGTGTGGGCGGATGACTTCACACCCCTTTGTCACCGTCGATACCGAATTCCTGCGCGAGACCACCTACTATCCGCTGCTTTGCGTGGCGCAGATGGCCTCGCGCGAAGAGGCCGTGGTCGTCGATGCGCTGGCACCAGGCATCGATCTTGCCCCCTTCTTCGCGCTGATGGCGGACGAGAAGGTCATGAAGGTGTTTCATGCCGCGCGGCAGGACATCGAAATCGTGTGGCACCGCGCCAAGCTCATTCCGCATCCTATCTTCGACACCCAGGTCGCCGCTATGGTGCTCGGCTACGGCGATTCCATCTCCTACGACCAGCTCGTGCAGCGCATCACCGGCGACACACTCGACAAATCGCATCGCTTCACCGATTGGACGCGCCGGCCGCTTTCCGAAGCGCAGCTTTCGTATGCCATCTCCGACGTGACGCATCTGCGCGACGTCTATCAGGCGCTGGTCGACGATCTCGGGCGCCGCGGGCGCGTCGACTGGGTGCAGGAAGAGATGCACGTGCTGACGTCGGCCGACACCTACCGCATGGACCCGGAAAACGCCTGGCAGCGGTTGAAGACGCGCGTGCGCAAGCCGAAGGAGCTGGCCGTGCTCATCGAGGTCGCCGCTTGGCGCGAGCGCGAGGCGCAGTCGCGCGACGTGCCGCGCTCGCGGGTCCTCAAGGACGAAGTGATCGCCGACATCGCGGTGCAGGCTCCGACGACAACCGACAAGCTCAAGAACCTGCGCTCGCTACCCAAGGGCTTCGAACGCTCGCGCTGGGGCGAGGCGATCGTCGCCGCGGTGACGCGCGGGCTCGAACGCGATCCGAGAACATTGCCGCGTCCGACGCGCCTGCCGGCGCCCGTGAACGGCACAGCGGTGGTCGAGCTGCTCAAGGTGCTGCTACGCATGATCTCCGAGCACCACCACGTCGCCGCCAAAGTGATTGCCACCGTCGAGGACCTCGAGCGCATTGCCGCGCACGATGCCGCCGATGTTCCCGCGCTCACCGGCTGGCGCCGCGAGCTATTCGGCGAAAAGGCGCTCGCGCTCAAGCACGGCAAGCTCGCGCTTGCGATCGAGAAAGGCAAAGTCGCCGCGGTCGAACGCGAGTGACGTAGATCGGTTATCCGAGAAGAAACCGGATGCGATCAGCCGGCAGCGTGCTTTCGCGCTCCCGCCCACAGGGAGTACGCATATCCCAGCAGAAGAACTCCATAAGTCACAATGAACAACCACCCTGCTCCGTTCATGACTCCAGTAAAGATTGCCCACAGCGAGACCGCGATCCCGGCAACGTTACCTATTGCGGCGCCGAGCAGTAAGCCACGCAGCGCGGTCCAGTCGCTGGATTCCCTGACAAACCAGAGGATCAGACCGAACGTCAGCAACGCTGCACCAAAAAATCTGAATCCCAGCACTGCGCCGGAACCGGATTCGACGCCGTACGTGGGAAGCAGCGCGCTCGGGACCAGAGCGTAGCTGACTCCATTGATAACGGTTATTATCGCAGCAAACGCCAGGAAGCGTTTAAGCCTTACGTACATATCGTCCCCCATCTGTTGCCGGCACCAAGCGTGGAGTTCGCCGTGCTTTCCCTCACGCACGCCGATCTGGAAGTGCTTTTGTAGCGCCGAGTCCGTGGCTCCGACCTTTACTGGCTTAGCCGCGGGTCAAGGCATTCAACCGCACACGTTCAAGCTTGGCAACGTCTTCCGTGAAATGCGGCGAGCTTATTTTGCTGCCGCCTTCCAATTCGCACGCACTCCGCGGTCAGCCCATCAGCATGACGGGGTCGCGGCCGATGAGGCGGGATAGCGAGCGCAGGCGGCTCAAGACCCGCTCGCCGCCGAGCGCCGCGAACTCAGCGGGAAGGCGCAGGGCAAGCCGCTGCCGTTCCACCGCAAGCGGCGTTCTCGGCAGCACGCCGGGCATCGCCGCCGAGACGACATAGGCGAGCCGCAAAGCCGCGCCAAGTACGCGCGCGCGGTCGATCATACGCGTCGAGGCAAGCTCGCGCAGCCGCGGCGAAAGCTCGTCGTCCATGACCAATCCGACGTGGCGGTAAAACACGGCGAGCGCCAGATAGGCACGGCCGGGATGGTCGATCGCAGTGAAGCCGCCATGGGCGATGATGTTGAGCGATTGCTCGCCGCGATAATCGGGATGCGCGCGCCAGCCGATGTCGGCCAACAGGCATGCGGCGTGACGAAGGCGGCGCTCTTCACTCGGTTCGTCGAGACCGGAAGACGCCATGAAGCGGTCGGTCCATTCGATCAGCTCTTCGCCATGGCGCGGCGAACGCGAGCGCAATTGATTGAGATCGCGGGCCGCCTCGATCAGCGCGTCCTTTTCCTTGTCCTTCTGCCTGAGCAGCGAATAGAGCAGCCCCTCGCGAACTCCGAGCGCGGAGAATACAACCTGCTTCGGCTTGCCGATGCGGAGCACGTATTCCAACACCAGCGCCGCGTAGGCAAGCAGGGGCCGCCGCGCATTCGCCACCACTTCGATATTGGAGAGGGTCTCGACATCGACCCGGTGCACCAGTCGGGCGAACTCAAGCGCCTCGCCGGCCACAATAGCGTAGCCATGCATGACGTGCAGCGGATATCCGGTCTGCCACATGTGCAGACGCGCCAGCGCCCGCCAAGTGCCGCCGACGGCGTAAAAGCTGCGATCCTCGCAACCTCTCAGCACGGGTAAATCGCCGAGCGTTTTCTTGACGAACTTTTCCGCCTTCTTCAGCGACTTCGCTGAAATGTCGGCCAAGGCAAGTCCGCCAAGCGGCCGGGTCAGACCGCGCCGCGCGCGGGTGCCGTGGACATCGACAAGTTCGAGCGAGCCGCCGCCAAGATCGCCGACCACCCCATCTGCCTGATGGACGCTGGAAATAACGCCGAGCGCGGTCAGTTCCGCCTCGCGCGCACCCGAGAGCATCTCGATCTCGGCGTCTATGATGCGCTCGGCGAGGCTGATGAAGGCGGGGCCGTTCTTGGCATCGCGGCATGCGGCGGTGGCAATTGCCAAAATTCTCTTCACGCCCATGGTCGTGCATAGCGCCCGGTAGCGTTTGAGCGCCGACAGAGCGTGCTCGACCGCATCCGCGGCAAGCAGGCCGGTCGTCTGCACCTCACGGCCAAGGCCGCACAACACCTTCTCGTTGAAGAGCGCCGTCGGGCTGCGGGAGAGCCCCTCGTAGACCACGAGGCGGACGGAATTCGAGCCGATGTCGACGACGGCCAGCGGCGGACCGTGGTCGAGGCGTCCTGGGGTGGCTTCGATCTTGGAGCGGCTCATTTGTTGAAATCAGCGCGGCGCGAAAAGCGCGAGTCTTCCCGTTCGCTCACATGCGCTCCGAGCGATGTCGCAATCGGGGGACGGAATCCTTGGGTGACTTTCCGCGCCCCGACAGGCTCGGATTGGTCATGAAGTAGGTGTGCGCATTGAATTTCTCCTCGTCGGCGCCGGGCTTGATGCGCGACGAGGAGCCGTCGGCAAGAAGCTGCCAGCTTTGCCCATTATCCTTGAGGTTGGCGACCATGATCTGATCGAGCACCTGCTCGTGAACGGTCGGATTAATGATCGGACACAGAACTTCGACGCGGCGGTCGAGGTTGCGCGGCATCATGTCGGCGGAGGAGATGTAAAGAGCAGCCTTCCGGTGCGGCAAACTGTGACCGGAGCCGAAGCAATAAATGCGGCCGTGTTCGAGGAAACGGCCGACGATCGACTTGACGCGGATGTTTTCGGACAGGCCCGAAACTCCCGGCCGCAAGCAGCAGATGCCGCGCACCACAAGCTCGATCGCTACGCCGGCGCTCGAAGCCGCATAAAGCGCATCGATGATGTCGGGATCGACCAGCGAATTCATCTTCATCCAGATGGCCGCCGGACGGCCGGCCTTGGCATTCGCGATCTCTTCCTCGATGTGCTCGTGGATTCGCCTGCGCAAAGTGAGCGGCGATACCGCCATGCGCTCGAGCCCGGCGGGCTCAGCGTACCCGGTCACGTAATTGAACACGCGCGCGACGTCGTGGGCGATGACGGGATCGGCGGTGAAGTACGATAAATCGGTATAGATGCGCGCGGTCACCGGATGATAATTGCCGGTGCCAACATGCACATAGGAAGCGAGCGAAGCGCCCTCGCGGCGGACCACCAGCGAGAGCTTGGCATGAGTCTTGAGTTCAAGGAACCCGTAGACGACTTGAACGCCGGCGCGTTCGAGATCGCGCGCCCAGCGGATGTTGGCCTCCTCGTCGAAGCGCGCCTTCAGCTCGACGACAGCGGTGACCGACTTGCCGGCCTCGGCGGCCTCGGCCAGCGTCTTGACGATCGGAGAATCCGCCGAAGTGCGGTAAAGAGTCTGTTTGATGGCGACGACGTCCGGATCGCGCGTGGCCTGATGCAGGAAATCCACCACCACATCGAATGACTCGTAGGGATGGTGGACGATGAGATCCTTTTGCCGGATCGCGGCAAAGCAATCGCCGCCGTGATCGCGGATGCGGTCGGGATAGCGCGGGGTATAGGGCACAAATTCGAGGTCCGGCCTGTCGAGGCTCGCGAGCTGCGACATCTCGTTGAGCGCAAGCACCCCATCGACCTTGAACAGGCTGTCGTCGGTGGCATCGAGCGCACGCTGCACAAAGCGCTGCAACTCCGCTGGCATCATCGCCTCGATGTCGAGCCTGATCACCAAGCCGCGGCGGCGGCGCTTGAGTGCGGTCTCGAACAGCCGCACCAGATCTTCGGCCTCTTCGAGGATTTCCAACTCCGAGTCGCGGATCACGCGGAATGCGCCCACGCCCTTCACCGCGTAGCCGGGGAACAGCTTGCCGATGAAAAGGCTGGTCGCGCCTTCGATCGAAATCAGCCGCACCTCCCCGCTTTCCCCCGCCTGCGGCAGCCGCACGAACCGCTCGATGCGGTTCGGCACGCGGATCAGCGCGTTCATCGCCTTGCCGTCCTTGGCGCGCGCGAGCTGCAAGGCCATGGAGAAGCCGAGATTGGGAATGAACGGGAACGGATGCGCCGGATCGACGGCGAGCGGCGTCAGCAGCGGGAAGATATGTGAAAGAAAATAATCTTCGAGCCAGGACTTCTCCGCCTTGGCGACATCGGGACCATCGACCAGCACAATGCCCGCTTGCGCCAGCGCGGCGCGCAGCTCGCGCCACTGCGTCTGCTGATCCTCAACGAGGAGCACCACGGCCTCGGCGATGCGCACGAGCTGTTCCGCCGGGGTCAATCCCTCGGGGCTTTTGGTGCCAATGCCGGCGCGCACCTGAGCGCGAAGGCCGGCGACGCGCACCATGAAGAATTCGTCGAGGTTATTCGCCGAGATCGATAGGAACCTCAATCGTTCCAGCAGCGGGTGTCCGCGGTTGGCGGATTCCTCGAGAACGCGGCGGTTGAAATTGAGCCACGATAGCTCGCGGTTGATGAAGCGTTCCGGGCTCGAGGCGAGCGCGGAAGCTGCGTGCTGCTCCGCCGGTTCGGCCAGCCGCACCGGGGCCTCCAGCCGCTGCGCTTGAGCGGATTCGAGTGCGACGGCAGTCGCTTGGCCACGGTCGGCCATGGATACTCCTTGTTCCCCGAGCTTCACACTCGCCGCCCTGTGTAACGATTCGATGAATTCACAACACTGAGATAAGGCGGTGCCGTGTCTGTCCGTCAAGCCTGCTCCAAAGCCGGCCCGCGGAACAGGCGGCTGCCCGGCTTCCGGCTTGCGAGATCAATGGGTTACGCGTCCTTGATGGCTGACGGCGCGAGCAACGAAGGCTGTCTGCCCGCTTCTTCGTCGGAAAAAATGTACGAAACGGCCGGGGAAATCCCCGGCCGCTTCTTCGCTTTACGTGCGGTGTTGCAATCCGCTCATTCCGCCGCCTGGGCTTGCGGCGCCGTGTTGCCGAGGGCCGCACGAACGCCGGCCTCGTAGTCCGGATGGACCTTCTTGAAATGGGCAAGCTGGCGCTCGACGATCTCCTTCGGCACGCCGGCCATCGCCTCGGCGACATTGGAGTAGAGCCGCGCCTTCTGTCCGGCGCCGAACAGATTGAACAGCGCCGTCACCTGCCGGTAGTCGTCGTTGCGGTCGCGGCGATTGTAGCGATCGGCGTCGCCGTCGATCTTGAGCGGCGGTTCTTTCACATCCGGCCATTCCACCGGACCGTTGAACGAGTTGGGCTCGTAATAGGCGTGTGGATGAAATCCGGAAACTTGTAGGCATCGCGGACGAAGAATACCGGCGTGTTGTTGCCGACCAAGTCCCAGTTGCCTTCCTCGGTGTAGAATTTCAGCGCGAAACCGCGCACGTCGCGCTCGGCGTCGGCGGCGGCGTGAGATTGACCGCGGCGTGGCGCCGCCAATGACGGCAGGCTAACTGGTACCATCGAATTATGAGGGCCTGGCGTCAGGGCGGCGTTTCAAGCTGTTTTGAAACACCGCCCTGATTTCTTATTCATGGCTTCCACAGGCTTGCGTTGGATTTGCGTAGCCTCGACCGGGTGCTGATCACCAAATATTCGGTTGTGGCTGCGCTCTAGAAGCCCTCGAAGGAAGACCGTTCAGCTGAGATCAGGCAAGGTCGAAGCGATCGGCGTTCATCACCTTGTTCCAGGCCGCCACAAAGTCACGCACGAACTTCTTTTGCGAGTTGTCGCATGCATAGACTTCCGCGAGGGCGCGGAGCTGCGAGTTCGAACCGAAGACGAGGTCGACACGGGTGCCGGTCCACTTCAGTTTGCCCGTTGCGCGGTCGTGGCCCTCGAACATGTCTTCGGCTCCCGAGGTCGCCTTCCATTCGGTGCTCATGTCGAGCAGGTTCACGAAGAAGTCGTTGGTGAGCGTCTCTGGCCGCTTCGTGAAGACGCCGTGTTGGGACTGCCCGAAGTTGGCATTCAGGACGCGCATGCCGCCAACGAGAACCGTCATCTCAGGCGCGGTCAGCGTCAGCAATTGCGCCTTGTCGACCAGAAGCTCCTCTGCCGATACGGCGTATTTGGTCTTGAGGTAGTTGCGGAACCCGTCTGCAGCCGGTTCGAGGACGGCAAAGGACTCCACATCGGTTTGCTCCTGCGACGCGTCCGTTCGGCCCGGCGTGAAGGGAACCTCCACCTCGTGCCCGGCCTTCTTCGCCGCTTGCTCGACGGCTGCGCAACCGCCGAGGACGATCAGGTCGGCAAGCGAAACCTTCTTCCCGCCGGACTGCGCGGCGTTGAACTCCTTCTGGATGCCCTGGAGGGTTTTGAGCACCTTCGCCAGTTGGGCAGGCTGGTTGACCTCCCAATCCTTCTGCAGCGCGAGGCGGATGCGCGCCCCGTTCGCCCCACCGCGCTTGTCGGAGCCGCGGAAGGTTGCCGCCGAGGCCCAAGCGGTCGAGACCAGTTCGGTGATCGACAGCCCCGATGCGAGGATCTTTCCCTTGAGTGCAGCGATGTCCTTCGCGTCGATCAGCTCGTGATCGACTTCGGGGACGGGGTCCTGCCACAAAAGCTCCTCTGCCGGGACCTCAGGGCCGAGATAGCGCGAGCGGGGACCCATATCGCGGTGCGTCAGCTTGAACCACGCCCGGGCAAACGCGTCTGCGAACTGATCCGGATTCTCGTAGAAGCGCCTTGAAATCTTTTCGTAAACAGGGTCGGACCGCAAGGCGAGGTCAGTGGTCAGCATGGATGGCGTGTGACGCTTTGACGGGTCGTGCGCATCCGGCACCGTACCGGCGCCTGCGCCATGCTTCGGTTTCCACTGATGCGCACCGGCCGGGCTCTTGGTCAGTTCCCATTCGTAGCCGAAAAGGTTCCAGAAGAAGTTGTTGCTCCACTTCGTTGGCGTCGTGCTCCAGATGACTTCCAGACCGCTGCCGATCGTGTCACCCCCTTTGCCCGTGCCAAATTTGCTCTTCCAGCCGAGGCCCTGCTCCTCGATGCTGGCGGCTTCCGGCGCCGGGCCCACCAGTGACACATCGCCAGCGCCGTGGGTTTTGCCGAAGGTATGACCGCCAGCAATCAGCGCGACTGTCTCCTCGTCATTCATCGCCATGCGAGCGAACGTCTCTCGGATATCCCGGGCCGCAGCGACCGGATCCGGCTTGCCGTTCGGGCCTTCCGGATTGACGTAAATCAGACCCATCTGCACGGCGGCCAGAGGATTCTCGAGTTCCCGGTCACCCGAGTAGCGCTTGTCGCCAAGCCAAGTGTCCTCGGTGCCCCAGTAGACGTCTTCCTCGGGCTCCCAGACATCCTCGCGCCCGCCGCCAAAGCCGAACGTCTTGAAGCCCATCGACTCGAGCGCGCAGTTGCCGGCGAGGATCATCAGGTCGGCCCACGAGATCTTGTTGCCGTATTTCCGCTTGATCGGCCACAGCAACCGGCGCGCCTTGTCGAGGTTCACGTTGTCCGGCCAACTGTTGAGGGGCGCGAAGCGCTGCTGGCCGGCTCCGGCACCGCCGCGACCGTCGCCGATGCGGTACGTGCCTGCGCTGTGCCACGCCATCCGGATGAAGAGCGGCCCGTAGTGGCCGAAATCCGCAGGCCACCAGTCCTGCGAGTCCGCCATCAGCGCGTAGAGGTCCTTCTTCAGGGCCTTGAGGTCGAGCTTCTTGAACTCCTCCGCATAGTTGAACGTCTCGCCCATGGGATTGGACAAGGAAGAGTTCTGGTGGAGCATTTTGAGGTTCAACTGGTTCGGCCACCAGTCCCGGTTGGACCTGACTCCAACACTCGTGTGCATGACCGGGCACTTGCCCGCGCTCTTGTCAGTCTTTGCGTCCATGTCTGTCTCCGATCGTGTTCCGTAATTTTCTTCGAGTTGTTCCGTATGGAACAATTATGACTTCTGGAAGTTGTTGCCGACGATATCCCAATTGCCTTCCTCGGTGTAGAATTAGAGAGCGAAGCCGCGCACGTCGCGCTCGGCGTCGGCCGCGCCGGGTTCGCCGGCGACGGTCGAGAAGCGCGCAATCATCGGCGTCTTGGCGCCCTTCTGCAGCACCTTGGCCTTGGTGCACTTCGAAATGTCGCCGGTGATCGTCAGCGTGCCGTAGGCGCCCCAGCCCTTGGCGTGGACCGGACGCTCGGGGATGCGCTCGCGGTTCTGATGGGTCAGCTTTTCGATCAGCTGATAGTCTTGCAGCAGCAGTGGGCCGCGCGGACCGGCCGTCACAGAATTCTGGTTGTCGGGAACCGGAGCGCCGGTGCTCGTGGTCAATGTGGGCTTGTCGGCCATGTCTTTCCTCCTCACGTGGGGCTGACGGGGATGTAGCGTATGTAGGTGCCCGCGACGATCACGTCTAATCGTATTGATTGGGATACTCGATAAGTTTAGCTTATCACCTTGCGTCAGCTTCGCTATTTGGCCGCCCTCGCGCGCCATCGGCATTTCGGCCGGGCGGCGGAGGACTGCGCGGTCACTCAGCCGGCGTTGCTCGATGCAGGTGCGCCAACTGGTGCGCGAGATCGCGCCGAACTGGTCGAGCGGCGGACAGGCGAGATCGCCCTCACCGAGACCGGCCTCGAAGTCGCGCAACGCGCTGAGCATATTCTCGCCGCCACCCGCGACCTCGTCGACTTCGCCCGCCACCGCGGCGTTCTCACCGGCAAGCTCCGCCTTGGCATCATTCCGACGCTGGCGCCCTATGTTTTGCCGCACGTATTGCCGCGGCTGCAGAGCGCCTACCCCGAGCTACGTCTGGAAGTCCGCGAGACCCAGACCAAGACGTTGCTCGATGAACTTGTCGGCGGCGATCTCGATACCGTCCTGTTGGCCATGCCGGCCGACCGCGCCGACGTGGAAACACTCGGCCTGTTCGACGATGCATTCCTGCTCGCGCTGCCGGCCGCCGATCCACTACCGGCCGATGGGCGTGTCGCGATCGAGGATGTCGATCAACATCGGCTCATTCTTCTGGAGGAAGGACACTGCTTGCGCGATCAAGCACTCGCATTCTGCGGGGCGCCAAGTCGCGACGCGCCGACCAGTCTCGGCGCTACCTCGTTTGCGACCGTGATGCAGATGGTCGCGAACGGATATGGCGTGACGTTGTTGCCGGAAGTTGCGGCCGGGGGTCGAAGTTCGCGACAGCCGCGTCAAGCTGTTGCGCTTTGCCGATCCCGAGCCCGCGCGCACGATCGGACTGGCGTGGCGGCGCACCTCGCCGCGCAAACGGGATTTCGGGGCGCTTGGCGAGATCATTGTCGAAACACTCGGCCGCTCAGGACGGAGCGACGCCAGCGCGAAACAATTCCGCCGCGAGCGCACGCGTAGCCGGCCGTCCTAACCGTAGCGCTTCGTTGTCGAGCGCGATCACCGCGGCGCGGGCTGCGGCAAAGGAGCGCTCGATGTGGGTCGACAGATAACCGACCACGCTCTCGTCAAGCATGAGCTGACGATCCGTGGCGAGCTTGACAATCACGGCGCGTAGCATGGCATCGTCAGGCGCCTGCAGCGTCACCACCGGCAGGGCCCGCAATCGCGAAGCGAGGTCGGGGATAGCCACAGGCCAGGTTACTGGCGCAGTGCGCGCGGTAAAGAGGAGCGACGCCCGTTCCTCGCTGGCTAGATTGAGGAGGTGGAATAGCGTGCGCTCGTCCGCCTTCGTCGGGGCATCCTCGACGACCAAGGCTCCGGTCGCGAGCGCCGATGGAAGCTCGGCCTCGCGGAGGGCGCGGGCGGAAATGACGCGCGCACCCGCTGACGCAGCCCACATCATCGCCAGATGCGTCTTGCCTGATCCTTCGGGTCCGACCAGGGCAACGGCGTTCGCCGGCCAATTGGGCCAAGAATCAATGAGATGGAGCGGACCCTCGTTGCATGGGCCGGACAGAAAATCCTCGCGCGCATAGCTTTCCGCGTGATCAAGCGCGAGCGCGAGCTGCCGCGGGCGATAGGACATGGCGGCTTAAGTCGGCCCGTTTCCGGTGTAGAGCGGGCTTGCGCGGTAGCGTCCCATGGCAAACCGCGTCAGCACGCCCGCCGCCGCGGCAAGCGGTACGGCGAGCACGAGACCGACGAAGCCGAACAAATAGCCGCAAGCGAGCAGCGCAAAGATAAGCCAAACCGGATGCAGCCCGACGCTCCCGCCGACAAGTTTTGGCGACAGCACATTGCCTTCAAGAAACTGACCGAAAAGAACGACGCCGACAACGATCAGAATCCGCGTCCAGTCCGGTAAAAATTGCGCCAGCGCCACGCCGAACGAGACCACAAGAGCGGTCAGCGAGCCGACATAAGGAACGAAAGTGAGAAATCCGGAAACGACGCCGATGAGCACTCCAAAACTCAACCCCGCCAGCGTCAACCCGATCGCGTAGTAGGCGCCGAGGATCGCGCATACCAGGAGCTGACCGCGCAAATAGCCAGACAACGCCCTGTTGATCTCGCGCAGAAGCCCTCGCACCGTCTGGCGCTGCGGCAGCGGGATCAAGTCATCGAACGCTGACAGGACGCGCTTCCAGTCGGCGAGCAGATAAAATGCGACGACCGGCGTAATGACGAGCAGCGAGAAGAGTGAGAGCAGCGCCTCGCCCTTGGTCAACAAGGTAGGCAATACGTCGGTCAAATACGCGATGGATTTGTTCACCAGAACGCCGGCTGACCAGTCACCGTCGCCGGCTGTGCTGCCGATGATGCTTTTAAGCCAGGGATGGCTCGGATCCGTCACCAGAGACTGCACGTGTCGCACATAGGCCGGGATATGCTGGATCAAACCTGCAAACTGATTTGCGAGCACCGGCGCGATAAGAACGAAAAGACCCGCGAATACGATCACAAAGGCCGCGAGTATGACCAGCGCGGCGACGAGCCGGCTCATGCCGTGCTGGGTGAGCCGGTTGGCCAGCGGATCGAGCAGATAGGCCAACGCCGCCCCGACCACGAAGGGCAAGAGGATGTGGTGCAATAGCCACAACAGGCCGACGAAGACCAGCAACGCGGCCGTCCAGAACACGAAGTTCCGCTCAAACCGCATGGCACGCACCCCTCAAGCCAGCGATCAGTGCCCGGCCCCGATCGAGTTCATACGGCGGAGCCACTCGGCGAGATAGAAGCCGATCGAGAGCAAGGTCAAGATGGCGACGAACCCGGCGACGATGATCGAGGCCGGCGTTGCATCGAAACCAAAGCCTTGCTCTGCCAGCACCAAGGTGGCCAGCAAGATTTGCGCCACGGTGTTCACTTTTGACACCGGAAGCGGCCTGACCGGCATCGGCTTGCCGACGAGCCAGGCCACCATGAAGCCGGAGATGATCATGATATCGCGCGAAACGACGAGGATGACCAGCGCGATGGGCAACGCGCCGGCGATGCCGAGCGAAACGTAAATCGACACGATCAGCGCCTTATCGGCCAGCGGATCGATGAGGGCGCCGAGCTCGCTCGCCATGTGGAAGCGCTTGGCGATGAAGCCATCCACCGCATCGCTGATCCCGGCGGCGAGAAAAAGAAAGAAAGCAGCCCGCATCTCGCCCGACGTGATCGCCAGGACCACGATCGGTACCAAGATGATGCGCCCCAAAGTGATGAGGTTTGGAATACTCAAAACGCGTGCCCCGGCTCTGCGACCTATTATATAGCCGCACCCGCGCGCTTGCGCACCCGGCGATTCCGACGTAGGAGGCGCCGATTAGTCCTCCCCGCCGGGGAAGGGTCATTCGCCAATTGGTGAGTCCGTGAAAGAAGGACGCTACGCGGCCGCCGGCGTCGATATCGATGCCGGCAACCGCATGGTGGAGTTGATCAAGCCGTTTCTGCGTAGGACCGCCCGTGCAGGCGCGGATGCGGAGATCGGCGGTTTCGGCGGCCTTTTCGATCTCAAGGCGGCCGGTTTTTCCGATCCAATCCTGGTCGCCGCGACCGACGGCGTAGGCACCAAGGTCAAGATAGCGGTCGAGACCTCGCGTCACGGCACGATCGGCATCGATCTCGTTGCCATGTCGGTGAACGACCTCGTGGTGCAGGGAGCCGAACCGCTATTTTTCCTCGACTATTTCGCCTGCAGCAAGCTCGATCCAGAGGTCGGGGCGGCTGTCGTAACGGGCATCGCAGCCGCATGCCGGGAGTCCGGTTGCGCCCTGATCGGCGGCGAGACTGCGGAAATGCCCGGCATCTATCAGCCGGGCGACTACGATCTTGCCGGCTTCGCCGTCGGCGCGGTGGCGCGCGACGCGCTCCTGCCGCGCCGAGATATCGCGCCCGGCGACGTGGTGGTCGGGCTGGCGTCGTCCGGTGTGCACGCGAACGGCTTTTCACTGGTGCGCCGCATCGTCGCCAATTCCGGACTGCCTTGGGATGCGGCGGCTCCATTCGAACGCAGGCAAAGCCTGGGCGAAGCGTTGCTCATGCCGACGCGGCTTTACGTGCGTTCGTGCCTCGCCGCGATCCGCAACACGAAGGCCGTCAAGGCGTTCGCGCACATTACCGGCGGCGGCTTTATCGAGAACATTCCCCGGGTGTTGCCGAAAGGACTTTCGGTCTCGCTGGATTTGAGCCGCGTACCCGTTCTTCCAGTTTTCAAATGGCTGGCGGCTTCGGGTGAGGTCGCTGAGCGTGAGATGCTTCGCACCTTCAACTGCGGTATCGGCATGGTCGCAGTACTGGACGCCAGCGCGGCGGCCGCGGCGAGCGAGCAGTTCACCGCGAACGGCGAGACCGTCGTGCGGCTGGGTGAAGTCGTCGCCGGCAACGGCAATGCGCGCGTCGATTTTCGTGGCCGCCTCGACCTGTCCTGGTGAGGCGCATGAAGAAGCGTGTCGCCATTTTGATTTCCGGCCGCGGTTCGAACATGACGGCCCTGATCGAGGCGGCGAAGGCGAAAGACTATCCGGCGGAAATCGTGCTTGTCGCCTCGAACCGGCCTGATGCGCCAGGCTTGGCTCGCGCCCGTGCAGCGGGAGTAGCCACCGCGGTTGTCGATCACGCGCCGTTTGGCGAGAACCGCGAGGCTTTCGAACGCGCGCTCGACGACGAGCTGCGCGCGCGCCGGATCGATCTTGTGTGCCTCGCCGGATTCATGCGGCTGTTGACGCCGTGGTTTGTGACGCGCTGGAGCGGCCGGATGCTCAACATCCATCCGTCGTTGCTGCCGGATTTCAGAGGGCTTCACACCCACCGCCGCGCGCTCGAAGCGGGCGTGAAGCGGCATGGCGCGACCGTCCACTTCGTGGCGCCGGACGTGGACGCCGGACCGATCGTGGCGCAGGATTCGATCGCGGTGCGCGAAAGCGATACCGAAGAAACGCTGGCGAAGCGCGTGCTCGAGGTCGAGCACCGGATCTACCCTCGCGCATTGCGCGCAGTGGCGGAAGGCCGGACACAATCGTAGCTTTCCCCGGTGAGAAGAAAGGCTCCCGCTAAATACAAAACCCCCAGCTTAAGAAAACTGGGGGGTTACACGACCCGGGAATTCCCGGCGTTCGCTTACGCGACTTTCAAATTTTCTGCCGAAGTGCGCCCGCGATTGCTCACGAGCTCGTACTCAACCTCTTGGCCCTCATTGAGCGTACGCAAACCGGCGCGCTCGACCGCCGAGATGTGGACAAATACATCTTTGTCGCCGCTTGATGGTTTAATGAACCCGTAGCCCTTGGTGGGATTGAACCACTTGACGGTGCCCTTCTGCATCGTCTCTCTCCTCAGTCAGTCCATATGCCAGTGAGACGTGGAACAGCTGACGCACGCCGCGTGCAGATGCTGCGCTCCGCGCCACAAGCCAGATTTTGGGGGAAAGTCCGAAACGATCGTGTCGCCTGGACAGCATCGGCCGGAAGGCCAAAATCCGATTGCGCGTGAAAACAAGCCGACAAATGCGGCGCAAGCATGGCTGCAAGAAGCCGCCTATTCGCAACAAACGACGCGCGGCTAGCCTGGCGAAACGCACACCAGCGGCAAATGATTTGGCGCCCGCTAAATCTCAAGCGTTTTGGATTTGTTGATGCGCCGATCCGGAACGCGATGCCGTCGTCATTGGAGAGACGGAAGAGACGCGTCCGTTAGCCGACGATTTCCTTGCCGGTGAAGAACTGCCCGATTTCTTTTTGGGCAGTGTCAGGGGCATCGGACCCGTGCACGGAATTTTCGCTGATGGATTTGGCGAACGCTTTGCGAATAGTATTTGGTGCTGCCTTAGCTGGATCGGTCGCGCCCATGAGATCGCGATAGGCTGCAATTGCATTCTCGCCTTCGAGAATTTGAACGACCACCGGCCCCGAAATCATAAAATCGACCAGCTCGCCAAAGAAAGGCCGCTGGCGATGGACGGCGTAGAACGCCTCAGCCTGCGGGCGGCTTATCATCACGCGCTTCTGCGCGATGATGCGCAGTCCAGCTTTCTCGATCATGGCATTGATCGCGCCGGTCAGGTTGCGGGCCGTTGCGTCGGGCTTGATGATCGAAAATGTGCGCTCGATCGCCATCAAATCGTCCTTTGGGAAATTGCGAATGCGGGGGCGAAGTGCGCGGCTTATAGCGGTCGGTCATCGTCCCGGCAAGCGGTGCGCGGCCGATGCTATCGCGCCGACGGTCTCGCTCACAATTTGCGCAGGAAGTCGATCATCGCGGCGTTGACCTCCGACGCGCGCTCCTGCTGGGTCCAGTGACCGCAGCCCGGCAGGATGATCGTGCCGCGCAATTGCGGCACGTACTCGGCCAAATTGGCGATTGCCTTGTCCATGTTGCGAAAAGCAACCACCAGATCGCGATCGCCGGCAATATATACCGCAGGGACCGTCACTTTGGCACCCGCGAACGGCGCCAGCAACTCCCAATTTCGGTCGATGTTACGATACCAGTTGAGCCCTCCACGAAAACCGGTACGCCTGAATTCGTTGGCGTAGAAGTCCAGATCGGCGTCGGTGAGCCACGCCGGCAATACGGCGGGAGCCACCTGACGGGTAAGAAAGCCACCGTCTCGCGATACCATGCCAACATCGCCGCCGCCTGCTCCCGATCCGCGGCGCGGTACGTCGCCAGAGGCGGAATACAACAGCTTGGCGATCGTTTCACGCGCGTCGCGCTCCAATTCTTTTTCCGCGACGCCCGGCTTCTGGAAATAGAGTTGGTAGAATTCAGCGTCGTCACGCCGCGGCATAACCGAGGTCGGAATCACGTGTGTCCGCGGACGGTAAGGCACGCTCAGCCCAATCACGGCGCGGAAGCGATCGGGGCGCAGCAAAGCGGAATGCCAAGCGACCGGAGCGCCCCAATCGTGTCCGGCGATCACCGCCTGATTGGCGCCGATCGCGTCAATGAGACCCACCATGTCGCCGACGAGGTGGAGCAATGTGTATTGATCGATCGCCTCCGGCCGGTCGGATTGGCCGTAACCGCGCATGTCGGGTGCAACAGCACGGAAGCCGGCGGCCGCGAGAGCGGCGAGCTGATGCCGCCACGAGTACCAGGACTCCGGAAAGCCGTGACACAAGACAACGAGTGGCCCCTCGCCCTGCTCGGCGAGATGCAGATGAATGCCGTTCGCTTCGACGGTACGATGCGTCACGCCGCTCGAGGTCATTCGCCCCACCCTTCGTCACCTCGGCACGATGGCACGGGGCCATCCCGCCTATTTGTTGTTCGGCCGCGCCGGAACGACAATTACGTCTTGTCCCCGGGCTTCTGCGGCTCTTTGCTGTTGGCCGGCTTTTTCTTCGCGCTCTTTTTCTTCTCTGGCTGAGGCGGCGGCAATCCTTCTACGCGGTCCATTTCCGAAAGCCGGCCACCCGCGAAACGATAGATGCCGGGTCGCGGGCCGCTCTTGAAGGTCAAGACCGCGCTCCGCGATCCGTTCGGATTGCTGCCAAGGTTGACGGCGGTCGGCTGACCAAGGCGCGCGACCACATCGCACTCGCTCATACCGAGCGCGATGCCGCCGCTCAGCAGCGCCGCAGTGTCCGGCGAGGCCGCAGAGCCAGCGTCAGGACTGCCCGGAGCGACTGGCGCCGGCGCGGTGTATCTCGGGCACGCCCCATTGGGGTCAACCAGATCGTTCGCCGTAATGGGATGGTCCTGTCTCGTTTCACCGAGCTGCGAATAGCTGTAGCCGAGGTTATTCCCGAACGGATTGAGCGGTTTCGAAAACCATGAACTCGTATCGGGAGCAGCGCAGCCGCAAAGCGCAAAGGCTGCCGTCAGCGCGGCAAAGGAACCACAGCAAACAGATCGAGCGAGCACCCCTGCGTCCCCCTTCATAGCCATCAGCCGGCAGCATGCGCCGGTTTGTGTTGCGATCGTGGCGCAAGCCGCCGCACGCGGTGCTTCCGCCGCCACATTGCACGCCATAGAATGAATGGAGTAAAGTTAAAAAAACGATGAGGGGACAGTCGTTTGGATGTATCCGGCGGTTTTGACGGCCGGGGCGCTTCGGTGTGATGCCCATCACGGACTCTTCTTTACGCCGACGCGAAAATAGCGCCGGCTCCAACGACCATCCGCAAAGGCATCACAACTCCCTGGGGACAATCCATGCAATTGCAATTCGTCGGCTGCGGCGATGCCTTCGGCTCGGGCGGACAATTCAATACCTGCTTTCATCTGGTCGGACGGAATATCAATGTCCTCATCGACTGCGGTGCGACCTCGCTCGTTTCGATGAACAAACTCGCGATCAATCGCAACGACATCAACGTCATTTTTGTCACGCACTTCCATGAAGATCATGTCGGCGGCGTGCCGTTCTTCCTTCTGGAAGCCAACTACGTAGTCAAGCGCGAACGAGCGCTCACCATCGCTGGGCCCCCTAGCCTCAAATCGCGCTACGCTGAGATCATGGATGCCGGCTTTCCTGGGACGAAGGATCTCGATTTGCGATTCCCGTTGCTGCTGCGAGAACTGGAAATCGGCAAGCGTGCCGAGGTTGGCGCTTTGCGGGTGACGCCATTTCACGTCGTGCATGATGATCGCGCCGGACCGTGCCTCGGATTCCGTTTCGAAGCCGAAGGCAAAGTGATCGCTTTTTCCGGCGACACCGAATGGACCAACACGCTGATCGATATCGGATACGAGGCGGACCTCTTTATCTGCGAGGCCTACACGCGCGACAAGCCGATCACCACGCACATGGCCCTGTCATCGCTCGAGCGGCATCTCGGGCAAATTCGGCCAAAGCGCCTCATCCTCACGCATATGGGCAACGACATGCTGGCGCGCCGCGCCGAAATTCCGTTCGAAACTGCCGAGGATGGGATGATCGTCGAAGTGTGACCGATCCTTAGTCCGCTCTACGCACCGAGCGCGGCTTCGATCACGGCCAGCGCGGCGACGGCCTTGGAGCCGTCGGGGCCGCCGGCTTGCGCCATGTCTGGCCGCCCGCCGCCGCCTTTGCCACCGAGCGCCTCGGCGCCTTTGCGCACGAGGTCGACGGCGTTGAAGCGCGCAACGAGATCGTTGGTGACGCCGACAACGATCCCGGCTTTGCCATCCTCGGTGACGCCGACGATGGCGACAACACCGGAGCCGACCTTTTTCTTGCCTTCGTCGGCGAGACTGCGGAGATCTTTCAGATCGATGCCCTCGACCGCGCGCGCCATAAGTTTCACATCTCCGACGACGCGAACACCGTCGGCGCCGTCGCTTTTGCCGCCGCCGCCCATGGCGAGCTTTTTCTTCGCCTCCGACAGCTCGCGTTCGACACGCTTGCGCTCGTCGAGGAGCGCGGCGACGCGGGCCGGCATCTCTTCGAGCGGCACGCGCAATTCGGACGCCGTGACCTTGGCAAGGCGCGCAAGATTGTTGGCGTTGGCCCGCGCGGCCTGCGCCGTGAGCGCCTCGATCCGGCGCACACCGGAGGCGACGGCGGATTCGCCGACCACGGAGATGAGGCCGATATCACCTGTCCGATTGACGTGCGTGCCGCCGCACAGTTCGACTGACCAGCCCATGGCGTTGCCGCCGCTTTCGCCCATAGCGACGACGCGGACTTCATCGCCGTATTTTTCGCCGAACAACGCGCGCGCTCCCGAAGCGATGGCATCGTCGCGGCTCAGGAGCCGCGTGATCACTGGCGCATTCTGCAACACGATGTCATTGGCAATGTCCTCGACGCGCTCGATCTCCTCACTGCTCATCGGCTTCGGATGGGAGAAATCGAAACGCAGGCGATCGGGCGCAACCAGCGATCCCTTCTGCGCCACGTGATCGCCGAGGACCTGGCGCAGCGCCTCGTGCAAAAGGTGGGTCGCCGAATGATTTTGCCGGATCGCGCCGCGCCTTGCGTGATCGACTTTCAGATCGAGCGCGGCGCCGGCTTTGAGCGTGCCTTGCTCGACGGTGCCGAAGTGCACGAACAGATCGCCGGCACGCTTTTGCGTGTTGGAGACGACGAAACGCACGCCTTCGCCCGTCATCGCGCCGATGTCGCCGACCTGGCCGCCGGATTCGGCATAAAACGGTGTCTGATTAAGCACGACGGCGCCGCTCTCGCCCTTTGCGAGCGAACGTACCTCCTTGCCGTCGCGTAACAGTGCCACGACGACGCCTGCGGCGGTTTCGGTCTCGTAACCCAAGAAATCGGTGCCGCCGAGCTTTTCGCGCAGCGAAAACCACACCGCCTCGTCGGCCGCCTCGCCCGAGCCCGCCCAGGAGCCGCGCGCTTTCTCGCGCTGTTCCTCCATGGCGTCTGTGAAAGAAGCAATATCGACGCCAATACCGCGCGGCCTGAGCGCGTCCTGCGTCAGATCGAGCGGAAAACCATAGGTGTCGTAGAGGGTGAACGCGGTGACGCCGTCGAACATGTCGCCCTTCTTCAGCGACTTGCTCGCCTCGTCGAGGATCGCGAGACCACGCTCCAGCGTCTTGCGGAAGCGGATTTCTTCCAGCTTAAGCGTTTCGGTGATCAGCCCGTCGGCGCGATGCAATTCCGGGTAGGCTTGCCCCATTTCGCGCACCAGCCCCGGCACAAGCCGCCACATCAGCGGATCCTTGGCGCCGAGGAGTTCGGCGTGCCGCATGCCGCGGCGCATGATGCGGCGGAGCACGTAGCCGCGGCCCTCGTTCGACGGCAACACGCCGTCGGCGATCAAAAACGAACTGGCGCGCAGATGATCGGCGATGACGCGGTGCGATGCTTTTTGCTCGCCGTCGGGGTCGACGCCGGTAAGATCGGCGACCGCCTCGATCAGCGCGCCGAACAAATCGATCTTGTAGTTGTCGTGCGTGCCCTGAAGCACGGCCGCCATGCGCTCGAGTCCCAAGCCGGTATCGATCGAAGGACGCGGCAGGTCGACGCGCCCGCCGCCGCCGGCAAGCTGCTCGTACTGCATGAAGACGAGATTCCAGATTTCAACAAAGCGATCACCCTCGGCATCGGGGCTGCCCGGCGGCCCGCCCGCTATGTGGTCGCCGTGATCGTAGAAAATCTCCGAGCAGGGCCCGCACGGGCCGGTATCGCCCATGGCCCAGAAATTGTCCGCGCCGGCAATGCGGCCGATCTTGCTGTCGGGCAGGCCGGCGATCTTTTTCCAGAGCTTGAACGCCTCATCGTCGTCGACATAGACCGTGACCATCAAGCGATCGGCCGGCACGCCGTATTCTTTGGTAATTAGCTTCCAGGCAAGCTCGATGGCGCGCTCCTTGAAATAGTCGCCGAACGAGAAATTGCCGAGCATCTCGAAAAAGGTGTGGTGACGCGCGGTGTAGCCGACATTGTCGAGGTCGTTGTGCTTGCCACCCGCGCGCACGCATTTCTGCGCCGTCGTTGCGCGCGTATAGGGGCGTTTTTCCAAGCCGGTGAAGACGTTCTTGAACTGCACCATGCCGGCATTGGTGAACATTAGCGTCGGATCGTTGCGCGGCACGAGAGGGGAACTCGGCACGATCTCGTGCCCCTCGCGCGCGAAAAAGGCGAGGAAGTTCGATCTGATATCGTTAACGCCGCTCATGTGCCGCAACCTCTAGCGGGATAGGTGTTTCCTGTCCAGGAAACGCGCAGTTAAACCCCCAATTGCAGTAACTCCACAAAACATATAAGCGCTCTTTTCTCCCCCGCGCCCTGCAATGAGGCCGCCATGAACCTTGTAAGCGCCTCCCTCCCCCGCACCTTCGTCGAACGGCTGCGGGCCAGACGCTTTGTCATGACTGCGGAGGTCGCCCCGCCGGTCTCCTGCGACGCGCAAGACCTGCTGCGCAAGGCGACGCCGCTGCGCGGGCTCGCCGATGCGGTGAACGTCACCGACGGCGCCGGCGCTCGCGCGCATATGAGCGCGCTCGCCGCGGCGGCGATCCTGATCGACGCGGGCATCGAGCCGATCCTGCAAATCACCTGCCGCGACAAGAACCGCATCGCCCTGCAAAGCGAGCTCATGGGCGCCGCCGCGCTCGGAATCCGCAACATCCTGGTGCTCACCGGCGACGACCCGAAAGCCGGCGATCAGCCCGACACCAAACCGGTGTTCGACATCGATTCCAAGACGTTGCTTGAGACCGCGCGCCGGCTGCGTGACGAGGGGCAATTGCCGACCGGGCGCGAGGTCGCCGGCAAGGCCGCTTTCTTCCTTGGTGCCGCCGACATGCCGATCGATCCGCCGGGGGACTGGCAGCCGAATTCGCTCCGCGGCAAAGCCGGCGCGGGGGCAGAGTTCGTGCAGACTCAGTTCTGCATGGATACGGCCCTTTTGCGCCGCTACGTGGCGGTGCTGGCGCAAGCCGGCCTTACGCAGAAGCTCGCTATCCTCATCGGCATCACTCCGCTGCGCTCGGCCAAATCGGCGCAATGGATGAAAAATCATCTCTTCGGCACGATCATCCCCGATGCGCTCATCGCGCGCATGGAGAAAGCAGCGGACCCGGCGCGCGAAGGCATCCGCATCTGCGTCGACCTGATCGACGAGCTGGCCACCATTCCTGGCGTCGCCGGCGTCCACATCATGGCTCCCGGCAACGACGCGGCCATTCCGGAAGTCATCGCCGAGGCGAAGAGCCGCGTGCAAAAGGCGGCCGCGATCTGATTACCTCCCCAGCTCCCGCACGGCGGCCCGGATCACGCGGCGGCTTCAATGTTCACGCGAAACGGGACAGCGGCGATCACGGCATCCGCCGCCCACTCGCGAAAATTCGGTTCGGCGCGCAATTCGTCGATCGCGCGCGGTGAAGAAAATTTATTGCCATCGAGGTCCGACCAATCCGCCGCAGCAAATTGCAGAACTTCGGCCGCCTTACCACTGGCCTCGTCGATCGTGTCGCCGGCCGTGAATACGCCGGGCAGGTCGGGAAACGACACGCCATAGCAACTGTCGGCGTCCTTGTGGATGAGGGCGATGTAGTGTGCCATTTCTCGTGCTCAATTAGCTAGCGGGTTGCTCGCTTTTTGCTTTGGCCTTCGACGAAAGGTAAGCGATAAATGCACTGCAAGCTGAAACGAAAAATAGCGCCTCATCAAAGCCGACTTTTTGATTATCAGCGAGCACGAGCGAATGTCTGATGCCCTTTTCGTCGCTGGTATAGGCGTAGAGCTTTTCAAAAGCATCTAATAGAGCTCTATGCATTCCCCCTTGATCAGCTAGCTTTCTCAGGCCTTTTGACAAAGTTTGCTTTTGGATCCTGTGTGTAGTCGCGAATCGCGCTTTCGACACCATGGATCGATTCGCGAACGACGCCCCTAAAATTTTCCTGGTTCAGGGCATCAAGCGCCGCCTGCACATGCGTTTTAGAGCCCTCATAATCCGAATCGAAGACCGCGCCGAGGTTCCGTTTTATGATTGCCGCTTGTTGCTTCGAGATCGCTGGCACGACAGTTGGAGGCTTTACGATAAGCCGGTACGGACTCCATGGCTTGTCTAATGCCGCAGCTACCGAATGGATAACCGCTTTGGGACAGTCGGGATCGCGAAGGAAGGACGATAGAAAATCAAACAGTTCAATGTATTCATATTGCCGAAATATTGACGCCCAATCCTCCAAGCACTGCCGCTTAGACGGATAATGCTCAATGAAATCGCTTATGAACCCGTGCCTGCGTTGCACATAGTCGCGTCGCAAGATTTCTCCTAACGGAGTTGCGTACCACGACTGGCCGAGCAAGTCGTCGCCGCCAATGTGTGCATCGAAATAAGGGAACAAACAGTTCCACAACGCTGCCCGCACTCGCTGGTCGAGATTCCCCCACGCCAAAACGGCGGGAAACCTTATCTTTCCCTCAGCTTCAGCAAACGAGAGCGTTTTGCGACTTGGGTTCTTTGTCACCTGCCGAAGTCACCTCCCCAGTTCCCGCATCGCCGCGTCGAGGCCTTCGAGCGTCAGCGGATACATCCGCCCGCCGAGGAGCTGCCGCATCATCGGGATCGAGGCGGTGTACTCCCATTCGCGCTCGGGCACTGGATTGAGCCAGACGCACGACGGATAGGTCGCAATGACGCGCTCCATCCACACGCTGCCGGCCTCTTCGTTGTAATGCTCAACCGCGCCGCCCGGCGCAGCGATCTCGTAAGGTGACATCGATGCGTCGCCGACGAAGATCACCTTGTAGTCGTGCGGATAGGTGTGCAGCACGTCCCAGGTCGGCGTCGTCTCGGTCCAGCGCCGCCGGTTTTCCTTCCACACTTTCTCGTAGAGGCAATTGTGGAAGTACAGATGCACCATGTGCTTGAACTCGGTCTTGGCCGCGGAGAACAATTCCTCCGTCGCCTTGACGTGCCAATCCATCGAGCCGCCGTTGTCGAAGAACAAAAGCACCTTGATGGTGTTGTGCCGTTCCGGCCGCATCAGGATATCGAGATAGCCCTTCTGCGCCGTACCTTTGATCGTGCCGTCGAGATCAAGTTCGTCGAGCGCGCCGGTGCGCGCGAATTTGCGCAGGCGGCGTAGTGCGATCTTGATGTTGCGCGTACCGAGCTCGACGTTGCCGGCGAGATCCTTGAATTCGCGCTTGTCCCACACCTTCACGGCGCGGAAGTTGCGGTTCGTGTCCTGGCCGATGCGCACGCCCTCGGGATTGTAGCCGTAGGCGCCGAACGGCGAGGTGCCGGCCGTGCCGATCCATTTCTTGCCACCTTGGTGGCGGCCTTTCTGCTCGGCGAGCCGCTGGCGCAGCGTTTCGAGAAGCTTGTCGAGTCCGCCCAGCGCCTCGATTTGTTTCTTCTCTTCCGCCGTTAGATGTTTCTCCGTCAGCTTCTTGAGCCACTCGAGGGGAATTTCCGCGTTCACCGCCTCCTCGATGAAATCGAGGCCCTTGAATACGTGGCCGAAGACACGATCGAAGCGGTCGAGATTGCGCTCGTCCTTCACCAGGGCGGAGCGCGAGAGGTAGTAGAAATCCTCGATGCGCCGGCCGGCGAGGTCCATCTCCATGGCCTCCATCAGCGTGAGGTATTCGCGCAGCGTCACCGGGACGCCGGCCTGCTTCAGCTCGTGAAAGAAAGTCGCAAACATACCCTAGCATTCGCCGCGGGGCGCCCGCCCGTCAAGCGGCTGCCGCGGCACGGGAGCATGATCCAAGAAAAGTAGACACCGGTTTTCGGGAATGATCATGCTAATCGCAAAGCCAGAGGATCAAAAGCCTGCCATGACTGACCAGGTCGCCCAAGTCCTCGACTATGCTCCGAAGGTCCTGATCCTCATCATCTTCGCGGTGCTGGCGGTCAACGCCTACCTCAAACGCAACATGCCGCGGGTCGGCGGCAAGATCGGGCGCCGTTCGGGCCTGCCGGCCGAAGCGGCGCCGAACGGATTTTCACGCGTCGACTGCCGCGAGATCACGCTATTTGGCGCACCGTCCGACGCCAAGAACTATCCCAACCTGAAGACCTATCTGCGCGATGGTCCGGTGCGGCGGCAAAGCCTGGTACGCATCTATCGCGTCGCCGCCTGCAAAACCAGCATCGAGATCTCGGCCGAGCCTCCGCATTATCAGCGTATCGACGTGGCCGAAGCGCTCGCGCTACTGCGCGAGCTCCCCGACCCGCGTCTTGTCGACCGCCTGCACCTGAGCGACCAGCCGTCGTTTCTCGATCCCTGGGTGCGCAGGGTCACGGGGCAAGACGGGTTTCTTCTCGGCAACGCGACCAATACCGGCTTGATCGTGCTCTATCTGCCGGACCGCCGCTTTGGCCGGATGCTCGGCCTTACGCTAGTCCATGAGTGGCTGCACCTGGTGGCATTCAAATCGGCCAGGCACATCAGGCGCTTCAAGCGCGCGAACGCGATTGAGCCCCTGACCCCGCCGGCGATCAATTCGGTATCCTTTGGCGACCCACGAACGCCGATCTACGAGGCGTGGTGTGAACTTGGCGAAAGCCTGCTCGGTTACGATGAAACAATCGCCCGGCAGGCAGCGATGGAATCGCCGGTGCACGCCATGATTTTATGGCGGCGCATCGAGCAAATCCTTCGCAGGGTCCCGGCGCGTTTACGCTGCACGCGCCTATCGGAATTCCAGACGCGCGCTGCGTTCATGCACAAGGACGTGGAGCCGAGGGCGCGCGCGGCATGGAGCAGACGAGGCCAGTTGCGCAGCTTGTGGCTATCTCGCTAGCGAGCGCTTATCCAGGAAAGATGTATCTTGCGCTACATCTCGGTGTGAGCTATCTAAAGATATATCTTTTTGCACAAGGAGCAGGAAAAT
Organism: uncultured Alphaproteobacteria bacterium; assembly: GCA_963733575.1. Taxonomy (GTDB): domain Bacteria; phylum Pseudomonadota; class Alphaproteobacteria; order Rhizobiales; family Xanthobacteraceae; genus BOG-931. The sequence goes on from CAVTDJ010000002.1 coordinate 1,789,751, forward strand.
GCATGGATATTGTGAATCTCATGGCGGGAAATGGGGTGCCGGACGCCATCGCCGCGGCCGCTTCGGCGGCTTCGGTTTCGGCGGGCGGCACGGCATGGGCGGGATGAATCCGGAGGACATGCGAGCCCGCCGCATGCTGGCGCAGGGCGACCTGCGGCTCATTGCGCTCGCCTTCATCGCCGAAGCGCCCCGCCACGGCTACGAAATCATCAAGCTGGTCGAAGAGAAAACCGCGGACTGGTACAGCCCGAGCCCCGGTATCGTCTATCCAACGCTGACCTATCTCGAGGAAGCGGGCTACGTCACCGCCTCGACCGAAGGCAGCAAAAAACTTTACGCCATCACCGAGGAAGGCCGCGCGTACCTCAAAGCCAATCGCGATCTCGTCGACGTCGTGCTCGACCGATTGAGCGCGTTCGGCGAGCGCGTGAACCGCTGGCGGCGCGAGGCGCGCAGCGACCGCGAAGATCGCCGCAGTCTGCCGCCGCTGGTCGAGGCTACTTTCGATCATCTGCGCGAAACCGTCAGCAAACGCCTCGAAGACGACGCGGAAACCGAAGCAAGTCTTGTGGAAATCCTCGCCCGCGCCGCCGCCGATCTGCAGCGGAAATAACGGCGTAGACGTTCAGACCGGCACGCGCACACTTGCCCGCAATCCGCCGAGCAGCGAATCGCCCAGCGTGATGTCGCCGCCGTGGGCGCGGGCAATATCACGCGCGATTGCCAGCCCAAGGCCGGTGCCGCCCTCGTCCTGATTGCGCGCGTCGTCGAGGCGCAGGAACGGCTTGAACACGTCCTCGCGCAATGCCAGCGGAATGCCGGGGCCGTCGTCGTCGACAGTCACCGTAAGCCAGCGGTGGTCGCGATGGCCGGTGATCGCGACGGTTGAAGCAAACCGCCCCGCATTGGAAACGAGATTGGCGAGGCAGCGCTTGAACGCCGCCGGCCGTACCGTGACTTCCGGCGGGCCGTGGAAGGCAACGGTCGCCTGATGTCCGTGGCGCTCGGTATCGACTTTCAGCTCATCGAGCATAGCGGCCATGTCGGTCGGAGCCGGCTGCTCGCCCAAGTCTCCACGGGCAAAGGCAAGGTAGGCCTCGAGCATGCCCGCCATTTCGTCGACATCTTTTTTGATCGCCTCCACTTCCGGGCTGTCGCCGAGCAGAGTCAGTTCGAGCTTAAACCGCGTAAGGATGGTCCGCAGGTCGTGCGACACGCCGGCGAGCATGGTCGTGCGCTGCTCGATGGCCCGTTCGATGCGGATTTTCATTTCCAGGAACGCGGCGGCCGCGCGCCGCACCTCACGTGCGCCGCGCGGGCGGAAATTCGAGACCTCGCGGCCCTTGCCGAACGCCTCGGCGGCGTCGGCCAGCCGCACGATCGGCCGTATCTGGTTGCGCAGGAACAGAATGGCGATGGTGAGCACCACCAGCGAGGTTGCGATCATCCAAAGCAAGAAAATCCACGCATTGAAATCGTAGGCATCGGCCCGCGTGGCAAAGACCCGCATGATCGTGTCGTCGAGCTTGATGCGGATCTCCACGGTCGACGAGCGGCCGACCGTGTCGATCCAGAACGGCAACCCGATCTGTTTGCGGATCTCGTCGGACAGCGCCGCATCAAGCTGGGAGAAGAACGGCTTCGGCCCGGGCGGCGGCAATCGCGTCTCGGGAAGGAAATCGACGACCAGACCAAGCCGCTCCTGCGCGATGCGGCGCAACTGAGCGCGGTCGGTGCCCTGCGGATAGCTTTTGTAGACGTCGATAAGGGTGGCGATCTCGCGCGTCACCGCCGAAGAAAGGTAATAGTTCACCAGGCTCCATTGCCGCTCGACGAACATGAAAGCGACGACCGATTGCAGCACCACCATGGGCACGATGATGATGAGGAGCGCGCGGGCATAAAGGCCCTTCGGCAGCAGCATCTTCAGCCAGAGGGTGAAGCGGCCCCACGGCCCGGTGATCGGCGCCGTAATTGCGCCGGCGGCCGCGGCTGCGGCGTTCGCGGCGGTCATCAGGTGGCTCGCGGCGCTGCGCAGGCGTCCGACGCCGTCGTCAAAGCTGGTCATCGTGCCGCTCACGGCGACGCCATCAGCCGGTAGCCAACCCCGCGCACGGTCTGAACGACGAGAGGGTTCGCAGGGTCGAGCTCGATCTTGCGGCGCAGCCGGTTGACCTGCACGTCCACGGTGCGCTCGCTGACGCTCTCTCCGTTACCGGCAAGCGCTTGACGCGGGACAGTCTCGCCGACGCTTGCGGCGAGCACACGCAGCATCTCGCGCTCGCGGTCGGTGAGGCGGATCGTCTCCTCTCCGCGGCGCAGCTCACCGCGAGCGAGGTGGAAGACGAACGGACCAAAGCGCACGGATTCCGCCGGCGTAGCACTCGGCGGCCGCGCCCGGCGCAGGATGCTGCCAATGCGCAGCGATAGCTCGCGCGGCTCGAACGGTTTCGCGAGATAATCGTCGGCGCCGATTTCGAGGCCCTCGATGCGGCTTTCCTTCTCGCCGCGCGCCGTAAGCATGAGAATCGGCACCGCCGATCCGGCGCGGATGGCGCGGGCAAAATCGAAGCCGTTCTCGCCCGGCATCATCACGTCGAGGATGAGAAGATCGAAGTTGAGGCTTTCGAGCTTGGCCCGCGCTTCTCGTGAGCTTTCAGCGGTGGTGACGCGATATCCCTCGCTGAGGAGAAAGCGCAGCAGCAATGCGCGGATGCGGCGATCGTCGTCGACGACGAGCAGATGAGGCGCGTCATCGGCCGGATTCACGGTGAGCGTCGCCATGAGAATTAATCCCGGCCGTTGGGCCGCACGCGATCGGCGCGCGCGATGAGGCGCAGGACGCGTTCGCGATCCTCGGTGCTAATCATGCCGGCGAGAAATCGCCGCGCCGACTCGCGGCCGCCGGGCCCCAGTTCGTCGAGCACGCGTCCAATGCGCGCGGTCTGCAGCCCGGCGAGCTTGAGCGCCAGCGCTTCACCGGAGGGGCTCACATAGAGGAGCCGCTGGCGGCGATCGGCGCCTTCCTTTTGCACGACATAGCCTTCGTCGACGAGCTGCTTGAGTACGCGGCCGAGCGACTGCTTGGTGATTTTCAGAACATCGAGCAACTCGGCGACCTTCATGCCGGGATTGCGATTGACGAAATGCAGAACGCGGTGGTGGGCCCGCCCGAAGCGGAGTTTGTCGAGAACCTGGTCCGGATCGCCGACGAAGTCGCGATAAGCGAAGAACAGAAGCTCGATGAGGTCCCAGTAAGGCTCCCTCCCCGCCGGGTCCTCAACCGCTGCCGCGGAACGGCTCTTACTGGGTGTTGTCAGGCTGATGTCGGCCATCTCGGTCTATTGCTATTATGTCAGCACTATTGACATATTTCAGTTTGATTGTTACCCCCAAAAGCGCAATGTCACGGCAACACCGTCCTGGTTCGTCCCCAGCGCGAGGTTGCCCGGGCGCCGAAGGGCGCTCTCATAGGGCAAATGCGACCTTAACGGGAGTCTTCTCCCAACGCAAAAGCCCACCGGCGAGCGCAAAGGCCCAGCATCGCGCGGCAAGAATTCCGGCAGGGAGCGGGCCGTCCATGTTGCCCAGGGAGGCAATGCCATGGCAGTGCCCTTCGACCAACGCCCCGACCTCGTCTGGTTCGACGGCAAGCTCATTCCAACCGCCGATTGCAAGATCAACGTGCTCACGCACGGTCTGCATTACGCCAGCGCCGTGTTCGAGGGGGAACGGGCCTATGGCGGGGAGATTTTCAAGAGCATCGAGCACTCCGAGCGCCTTAAGCGCTCAGCGCAGTTGATGGATTTCGAAATCCCCTTCAGCGTCGCGGAGATCGAGGCCGCCAAGCGGCTTGTGCTCGAGAGGAACAATCAAAAGAACGCCTATGTGCGGGCGATTGCTTGGCGCGGTTCGGAGCAACTCGGCGTCTCCGCGCAGAACAACACCATCCATCTCGCCGTCGCCACCTGGGAATGGCCAAGCTATTTCGATCCGGCACAACGGCTGAAGGGCATTAAGCTCGATCTCGCCGAGTACCGCCGTCCCGATCCGAAAACAGCGCCGGCATTCGCCAAAGCTTCGTGCCTCTATGCAATCTGCACCATCTCCAAGCATCGCGCCGAGCGCCGCGGCTTCGCCGACGCCATGATGCTCGACTGGCAGGACCGCGTCGCCGAATGCACGGGCGCCAACATCTTCTTCGTCCAGGACGGCAAGATCCACACGCCGATCGCCGACTGCTTCCTCTCCGGCATCACGCGGGCGACGGCGATTACACTGGCGCACCGGCACAACATTGAGGTGATCGAACGCCGCATCATGCCGGAGGAGCTTGCCGGTTTCTCCGAATGCTTCATCACCGGGACCGCCGCCGAAGTGACCGCCGTTTCCCAGATCGCCGACTGGAGCTTCACCCCTGCCCGCATCACCCAGCAATTGATGAGCGACTACACCGCCGAGGTGCAACCGAAGGGCAAAGCCGCGGCGGCGTAGCGACGTGCATGCGACTGCGGCGCGCATGGCGCGGCGCAGTCCACACGCAGGCTCGAGGAACCTAGCCTTCGACTACTTGCACTCCTGACCGGACAAATCGACTCCGCTCACGGTACTCTGCGTGATCATGGAGGCTTGAGTCAGTTCGGTTTTTTGGAACGTCTTTTTCTCAGCAGCAGCGATCGCGTGCTTGACGGCAAGTTGCGCCATGGTCACCGGTTGGCTGACGACGGTCGCCTGTATCCAGCCTTCTTTGATCATGCGCTCCGTTTCAACTTCCATATCCGTGGTCACGACAGCCACTTCGCCGGCCTTCTTGCCTGCGGCGCGGAGCGCTTGAACGGCCCCGACTGCGACAGGCCCGTTGAAAGTGTAGACAGCCGTCAAGTTTGGATGGCCTTGCAGAAAGTCTTGCATTGTGTTGAGCGCGTCCGCCGAGGAGGTCGAGGTGAATTTTTCCGCGACGACCTTTATGCCGGGGAACTTGGCCAGATAATCCTTGAATCCATCGACACGCTGCCTGGTCAGATCAAGCCCGCCGGGTCCCGACAGCATCGCGACTTCGCCCTTGCCGCCCAATTTGTCGGCCAAATACGCGGCAAGCAGTTCGGTCATGACATACGACGGTTCGCCGACAAACCCGGTTACCTTGCTGCTATGAGTGGCGATACCGTCGTTGATGACGGGGATCCCTGCATCGATCGCCTGTTCGACGACGGGAACCGTACCGTCCGAACTCGCCGGCACGAGCACGATGCCGCTGACTTTGCGCTGGATCACGTCCTGAATCTGCGAGACTTGGTGGTTCAAGTTGCCATAACCACCCGCATCGTAGATCTTGACATCGTAGCCCGCTTCCTTGCCAGCCGAGGTATAGCCGCAGGCCTTGAGCTTAAAGTACGGATCGCCGGCCGCCGGCAGCATGACGGCGATTTCCTTTTGAGCCTGCGCTGACGCGATCGCCATGGATGCCACCACAAGCGCCGCCGCCCCCGTGATCGACAGCACCAGCTGTGCAGCGGTCGTGGTCGGGATCACTCTCCTTAAAAGGTACATTTCTCGACTCCTAGTTTGCCTCAACGAGGCGTAATCATCCGCGACCGGCGGATACGGATTCCTTTCAAGTCCGCCGTCGACGCAGCGAATTCACCCACACGGAAAGGATGATGATTGCGCCGACAATAACCTGCTGTGCAAAGGTCTCTATGGCGAGAAGATTCAGGCCATTGACCATAAAGGCGATCACAAGAACGCCGAGCACGGTGCGCAGCACACCGCCCTGGCCGCCAAAGACGCTGGTTCCTCCGATGATCACCGCGCCGATCGACTGCAAAAGGATATCGCCGGCGCCGAGCAGCGGCTGGCCCGAGATCACGCGCCCGCTCATTAGAAAGCCGGCAATAGCCGCGCAGCCGCCGCTAACCAAAAAGATCAGGATCTTGACCTTTCCGACCTCGATGCCGGACATCACCGCGACGGCTTCGCTGCCGCCGACGGCATAGACGTGACGGCCGAACCGGGTGCGCGTCAAAACGATGTGCGCGACAGCGATCAGCACAACGGCAATGAGCACCGGTACCGGGACCGGGCCGATGAAGCCGCCCCCGAACCAGAAGAAGTAATCGACATCGGGCTTCGGCAAACCGAAAATGGACGAGCCGCCGGAATAGACCATCGCCAGGCCCGCGGCCATGTAGAGTGTGCCGAGGGTCACGATGAACGGTTGGATTCGCGCGCGCCCGATCAACAAACCGTTGACCAAAGCGATACCGAAGCCGGCGCCGAGCCCCGCCGCCGCGCCAAGCGCGATGGGATAGCGCATCATCGCGCCAGCCGTGACCACACTGACCAAGCTAACAATCGATCCCTGTGAGAGGTCGAGCCCGCCCATAAGCAGCGCGAAGGTTTGACCGTTTGCCAGGATGAGGAGCGGCGCACTCTGCACAAGTACATTGGTGACGTTGGCTCGCGTGAGAAAGTAGGGGCTGAGAATCGAAAACACGACGATCATCAGCAGGAGCGCGAGACCCGGCCCGACCGTCGCCGGGTCTATCCGCCCCAGCATCGCGTGCCATCGCTCCCTGGTCGGCTGGCCGTTCATCATGCCGCCTGTCCGTGGGTGATGGCATCAACCAGACGAATCGGGTCGAGAGCGTCGCCGCGGAATTCCTCAACGATGCGCCCGCGGCGAATGGCGAGGATTCGATCGCCGATCTCCAGCACTTCCTCAAGATCCGAGGAGACGACCAGGGCAGCCTTACCGGAGGCGGACATTTCGCGGATCAACCGATAGATTTCATCTTTGGCGCCAACGTCGACGCCCTGGGTCGGCTCGTCAAGCAAGAAGATTTCAGCGGACGTTGACAGCCACTTGGCCAGCACGAGTTTTTGTTGGTTGCCCCCCGAGAGGAGCCCTGCGGCCTGAAATGGGCCGGAGGTTTTGATCGCAAGGTCTGCAATCATGTGGCGCGCATGTTGCAGTTCGCGTCGCGGATTGAGCAGCAAGCGGCCGACAAAACGAGCGAGGGCAGCTAGTGTCATGTTGGCAACGACCGGCATAACCAGCGCCAGCCCCTGACCGCGACGGTCTTCGGGAAGGAGCGCTATACCGCTTCGGATCGCATCGCGCGGACTGGCGAATTTGACGGTCCTGCCGTTAACGCTGATTTCGCCTGCCGTCGCGCGACGCGCGCCAAAAATGGTCTCCAGCAATTCGGTCCGTCCCGCACCGACCAAACCCGTCAACACCAGGATCTCGCCGCGGCGAAGCGTTAGCGAAATATCCTCGAACTCACCGGAGCGGCCGACGTGGCGCAATTCGAGTAGCGGTTCACCTACCGGACGGGCGCCCCGGCGCGACGCGTCGGGCGGCCGCCAGTCGCGACCAGTGATCAACGCCACCACATTGGCCCGATCCAGTTGGTCGACACGATAAGTGCCGACGGAGCGGCCGTCGCGAAGCACCGTCACCCGGTTCACCAGCGGAGCAATTTCCTCCAGCCGGTGACTCACGTAAACGACGCCGACGCCCGCATCCGCAAGCTTCCGGATCAGACCAAACAACCTTTCGGCTTCGCCACGGCTGAGTGACGCAGTCGGCTCGTCCAGGATGAGAAGCTTCGCTTCAATGCCAAGCGCCTTGGCAATTTCGACCAGTTGGCGCTGTCCCGTACTGAGAGTCGATATTTTCGCCGACGTGGAAATATCGATACCAAGGCGGTCGAGAAGAAGGCGCAACTCGGCGTGAGTGCGGCGCCAGTCGATTAGCCCCAGCCGTGTCGTAAGTTCGCGGCCAAGGAAGAGATTTTCGGCAACCGATAAATTCGGAGCCAGGGCTAAGTCCTGATAAATGACGCTTACGCCCAATTCCCGCGCTGCCTGGGTGTCGTGAAGGTCAGCCGCTTGGCCGGCGATACGAATATCGCCGGCGTCTGCGCGGTAGAGACCGGCCACGATCTTGATGAGCGTGCTCTTGCCCGCGCCATTTGCGCCGAGCAACGCGTGGACCTCGCCGCGCCGTACATCGAAATCTATCCCGTCGAGGGCGACTACGCCGGGAAAGGTCTTCCGCAATCCGCGCAACTCGAGGATCGGTTCGGTGGCGGCGCTTGCCGCAGGGACCGTCTCGCCAGTCATCGGGCTCGACCCGCCATCCGGTCCTCGCGGCGAGGGCGCGCAGCGACCGGCGTTTCCTTCTCGGCTTCAGACCGGACAATCTGAAGGCAGGTATAGGCAGTAGCGCGCGACACGCTCAGGGCGCTGGCGACCTGACCCATAGCGCGCTTTACGCTGAAGATGCCGCGGGCATCGAGCGCGCGAATCACTTCAAGTCGCTCCTGGCGCGACAACAGCGCCGGGGGGCGGCCGCTGAGAACCTCGCGCAGTGCAACGTCGATCACATCGCGAATGTCGTTGGTGAATGTCGTTGGCTTTGGTTCGGCATGTTTGCCGCTCAGCGCATCGAGGATAGCCGCCGCATGGCGAATGGCCGTCACATCAACGTTGACGCATAGCGCGCCGAAAACTCTTCGTTGTTCATCCCGCAACACGATCGTGGACGAATTGAGAATGCGGCCGTTGGGCGCCTTGGTCAGATAATTGAGCCGGTCCTGCGCCTCGTTCCCTTCGGCCAAAATGGAAAGACCGATCTCGGACATGGCGCTGCCTACGCGCCGTTCCGTGACCTTGCCGGCGACCGCGACCACGGAGCGATCGGGAATACGGTAATCGTGCAGCACGATTTCGCAATTGCCGCCGAGCGATCGGGTAAGCGGACCGATGAGTTCGGCCAATATCTTCAAACGACGATCGGCGTCGCGATCGTCTGGCCGAATTGCGCTCTTTACGCCCTGGTCCGTTCCCGACGCCGATGGTTTGCGTGCCGGCTTCAATCCCGCCTCGATTCAAGAGCTGCCCAACCGCATTCGCACGATCGACCCCGCGACAATCGTACTTGGACAAATTATCTCGAAATTGACAAAACGTCCAGATCGGAATCAGATTGTCGCGATTTGGCGTGCTCATCGTGAGACCTGTGCCGCCTGCCGGATGATCGCCGGCAGAATGGAGACCGAATGGGCATTTTCCAGCTAGGGCGTCACCGCCTGCACTACGAAGACGTCGGAGCGGGCCCGGTGATTCTGTTGATCCACGGCTTCACCAACTATGGCTTGTCGTGGACGCCTCAACTCGCAGCCCTGGTCTACGCCGGATATCGCGTCATCCTGCCCGATCTCCGCGGGCATGGTTTGTCGACGCCCGCCACTGAGCTGTGCACCATCCCCGACCTTGCCTCGGATATTGCCGATCTGCTCGATCACCTCGGCACCGGTCCCGTAGCCCTTTGCGGTCTTTCTTTGGGCGGAATGATCGGCCTGCAGATGGCCCTTGACCAACCTGACCGCATCGCCGCTCTGGTGGTGGCGAACAGCCGGTCGTCGTTCGTCGGGCCCGAGATGAACGCGATTGTGGATGGCTGGATCGCCCTGTTCTCGCAGCAAGACGGGCCCCTGAAGCGCCTACGCGCGACGTGGCCGATGCTCGTCAACGAGTCATTACGCGAGAGCGCCGGTGGCCGTTCCATATACGACGCTTGGGCGCGGGTTACAGCCTTGGTCCAGGGATCGTCCCTTTCATTCGTGGCGCAGGGAATGAACCGGTTAAACCTGCGTGGCCGCCTGTCGGCAATTCGTGCACCGGTTCTGGTGATCGCAGGCCAGCACGACCGGCTGTTCAGCCCTGATGATGGCCGAGAAATCAGCCGGGAGATTGCCGGATCGACTTGCGAAATAATTCCGGGCGCCGGCCATCTCTCGAATTTGGACAGCCCAGATCAGTTCAACCGGCTGCTTTTGGATTTCCTGGCGGCACATTTTCCGATCATGTAGAACCCGACCATGAAATTCATAAGCAGCGATCTCGGGCCGCGGCCGGGCGGACATTACAGCCAGGCAGTTGTCGCCAACGGATTTGTTTTCGTGGCGGGGCAGCTTCCACTCATTGCCAACGGCAACGGGGCCATTCCTGTTGGAATAGAGGCGCAAACTCGCCAAGCATTAAAAAACGTCGACCACATCCTTGAGGCGGCAGGTTCCGGATTCGACAAACTCGTAAGCGTAACTGTCTTTGTGACGGACATCGCCAATTGGCCGGCCGTCAACCGCGTCTACGCCGGGATGTTGGGCGATCATCGCCCTGCCCGCACGATCGCGGTATCGCCGCAACTCCATTTCGGCTGTCTGGTGGAAATTCAGGCGATCGCAATCGCGTAGCCGTCAAGATTGACCCGGCACAGCCGCGGCCGTTGTTCGCGGCGGCTGGAACGCGATAAGGTGCGGTCGACATGAACCAGACCTGATCGATGCGCGACGCGCGAGCCGAAAAACGGGACGCGCGCAAGGGAGGACGCGATGACCGGCGTCGTTGTCGAGAACAGCAGACAGACGCCGATCCGCGGCGAATATGACGTCGTCGTGCTTGGCGGCGGGCCGGCGGGGATTGCCGCAGCGGTTTCCGCCGCCCGCAAGGGAAGCTCGACGCTCTTGGTGGAGCGCTACGGATTCCTGGGCGGTGCCGGAACCATGTCCGGGCTGAGCAACTTCTGCGGCCTGCATGCGAAAATTCACGATGTCGAGCACCGTCAGGTCGTTCACGGCGTTGTCGACGATTTGCTGGCGCGGCTTGATCGGTTCGAAGGTCTCGCCGCGGTCCACCCGGCCTATGGCGGCAGGATCATGGCGCAGGCCTACGATACTGCGGCGTTCAAGCTCGCCGCCGACGATCTGCTGCAGTCCGCACGAGCAAACATACTGTTCCATGCGTTCGCCGTCGGCGTCGCGATGCGGAGCGATACCCTCATCGACGCGTTGCTGATTGAATCGAAGTCCGGCCGGCAGGCCATTCGCGCCCGCGTCTTCATCGACTGCTCAGGCGATGCGGATCTCGCGCGCTGGGCGGGCGCACCTTACGAGCAGTCGAAGGAGCCCGGCGGCACCTATTACACCAGCCACATGTTTCGCATGAGCGACGTCGATGCGGTCAAGGCTGCCGGCGCCCGTCAACTTATTCCCAAACTCATGGCCGAAGCCGAACGCCGCGGCGAGGAGCGGTTTCCGCGCAAGGGCGCTATCGTCAATCCCATCACGCACAAAAGCGAGTGGTACGCCAACGCCACGCAGCAGAAAAAGCCGGACGGCAGCGCGCTCGATGCCACCAATGTCGACGATCTGACCTACGGTGAGCTCGAAGGGCGGCGACAGATCTGGCAAGTCTTCAACTTCATCCATAAGAACGTGCCGGGTTTCGAGCAAGCTTACATCGTCGACATTCCGCCGCAGATCGGCATTCGCGAGACGCGCCGCATCGTCGGCCGCTATCAGCTTTCGGTCGACGACGTCATGAACTGCGCCGACTTTCCCGACGCCATCGGCGTGAACGGCTGGCCGGTGGAAGCGCATGTCGCCGGCGACGTCATCATCCGCTTTCCGACGATCTCCGAGGCGCGCGGTTTCCACCAGCTGCCGTTTCGTATGATCGTTCCGCAGGGAATTGAAAATCTCTATGTCGCCGGGCGCTGCTCCTCGATGACGCATGAGGGGCAATCATCGGCGCGGGTATCGGGCCCCTGCTATGTCATGGGCCAGGCGGCCGGCGCGGCCGCCCATTTGGCGCTGAAATCGGGCGTGAGCTGCCCGACCGTCGATGTTCCGGCGCTGCAGCGGGAGCTGGGCGCCGATGGCGTGTACTTCGGCACCGATGTGCGATCACCGGGCACGGAAGAGGCCGGCCGCGCACGCGCTTAGTCGTTGGTTTGGAGGGCGCGCTATGGATACGATCGCCTCGACGAAGCCGCCATTAGGCGCGCGGGGCGGCGAAAGCGGCCGTCAGGTCATCGACGTCAGCGCCATCGTCGAAGAACAGACGATCGGCTGGTTTGCCGTGAAATTGATCGGCTTAGTGTTCGCGGCCATGCTGTTCGCGGGTTTCGATTTCGCCGGCATTTCCTTTGTCGTGCCGTATCTGGTCAAGGCATGGCAGGTGCCGCCGTCGGTCTTCGGCTCGGCGTTCGGCATCGGCCTGTTCGGCATGATGCTCGGTTCGCTTTTCTTCGGCTATGTCGGCGACAAGGTCGGCCGGAAGTCGACGCTGATCCTGGGCTGTTGGCTGTTCGGGGTGTTTACGCTCGCTTCAGCCTGGGCTGGGTCGGTGACCGTCCTTGCGATCGAACGTTTTGTCGCCGGCATCGGATTCTACGCCGTCATTCCCAATGGCATCGTTCTGGTCAGCGAATTCGCACCCAGGCGCCTCAAGGCGACCTGGGCCGTCATCGCGTTCATCGGCTTTAGTGTCGGTGCCGCGATTGCCGGATTCGTCGCCGCGGCCGTCATTCCCACCTATGGCTGGCAGAGCATGTTCGTGATTGGCGGGATCGGTCCGCTGGTCGTATCGCTTTTCATCATATCCATGCTCTCCGAATCCGTGCGCTTCCTCGCGCTCGAGAAAGAACGCTGGGGCCGGCTCGGATCGATTGTCGCGGCGATGCAGCCGGGCACTGTCGTGAGCCCGGATGCGCAATTCACTGTCCCTCAGGAAGGGAAACAAGACTCGGCGTTCACGCCGAAGCAATTGTTCGAGGGGCCGCTCTTCTTCATGACTCCGCTCGCGTGGCTGTTCTACATCTTCAATTCCATGGCCGTCTTTTTCATGACCAGTTGGTTGCCCGTGCTCATTCAAAGCATCGGCCTCACGCCGACGCAGGCAGCGCTGACAACGGGCGTCTACGGTGCGGGCGGGATCGCCGGCGGCCTGTTGGCCGGCTGGCTCATCGATCATTACGGCATGCTGTTGATCGCCATCATTCCGACGATCGGCGCCGCCGTGAGCGCGCTGCTCGGTTACAGCACTTCGGAAATCGCACTGATGATCACCGCCTTCATGGCCGGTTTTTTCGTCATCGGTACCCAGAACGCCATCATGACGATCACGCCGACGATCTACCCGACCTCATTTCGCGCGAAAGGCCAAGGCACGGCCATCGCGATAGCCAAGATCGGCGCCATCGCCGGCCCGGTGATCGGCGGCAATCTCATGGCCGCGCATGTTCCGGCCTCCGAACTCTTCTATGCCGCCGGCTTGACCGTACTGGTCGGCGCAGTCCTCGCCTATCCATTCGCGTTCCTCTACCTTCGCAACTTCGGAATTGGCGGCAAAGCGCACGCGACTGACGCATCCGGCGGCAGATCGCCGCCGCCAGGAAGCGTGCCAAGCTAGCACTGACTTTGGTAGATTTCGCTGCATAACGTCCGCTGGTTTTTTGGCAGAAGCGCCTGACGGAGGCGAGGATCTCGTCGGCGGACTTGGTCCATCGATACGGCTTTGGGACTCTCGTTGTGCTGCTGGATGAAGGTGGCGATGTCGCGCTCCAAGCTGGCTGGTGGAGGTGTGGACGCCGCGCCGGAGCTGCTTGCGAGTGAGCTCGGCAAACCAGCGCTCGACCTGATTGATCCACGATGCCGAGGTTGGCGTGAAGTGGACATGGTAGCGTGGCCGGCGGGCGAGCCATGCTCGAACCAGTGCGGTTTTATGTGTCGCGTAGTTGTCCATGATGATGTGGATATCGAGGTCGGGCGGCACCTGCGCGTCGATCTGCTTGAGGAAGTCCAGAAACTCGGCGGCGCGATGCCGCTTGTAGCATTTGCCGATCACGAAGCCGGAGGCGATGTCGAGCGCCGCGAACAACGAGGTCGTGCCGTGCCGGATGTAGCTATGGGTTCGACGTTCGGGCACGCCGGGCATCATCGGCAGGACCGGCTGTTCGCGGTCGAGTGCCTGGATCTGGCTCTTCTCGTCGACGCTGAGCACGAGCGCTCGGTTGGGTGGTGACAGGTAGAGCCCGACGATGTCGCGGACCTTGTCGACGAACAACGGATCGCTCGACAGCTTGAACGTCTCCGAGCGGTGCGGCTGCAGTCCGAAGGCCGCCCAGATGCGTCGGATCGTGGTATGGGAGAAGCCAGTCGCGCCTGCCATCGAGCGGATCGACCAGTGGGTCGCATCGGCCGGCGTCGAGCGCAACGTGCGCTCAATCACGGCGGCAACCTGATCATCGTCGATCGTCCTCGGCCGGCCCGGTCGAGCTTCGTCTAATAGCCCCTCGACACGATCCTTCAGGAAGCGCCGACGCCACTTGCCAACCGTGTGCTCGTGCACGCCCAACTCGGCGGCGACGACCTTGCTCTGGATGCCGTCGGCGCAGCGAAGGATAATCCGACATCGCTCCGACATCGATCGTGCCACCCGCCGCCGCCGCACCTGTCGCTCCAGATCGCCCGTTCATCTGAACTCAAGATCAAGGGAGCAATCGAGGCGCCCTCGCGACGTTGGCCATAACCTCGCTCCCACCTCATGAATCGAGTGCAGCGATGTCGTACTGCAGATACTGAATGGAATGAAATGAACTTCAGTTCCAGATGCTAGGCAGTGTACACGTAAATTGAGATCGGTGAGCGACGGTTGGTCACTGTCCGCTTCGCCCCCTCCATTGCGGCCGTAGAATTTCCGCTAGGGGCGGCCAAGAGCGGACGGGAAGAAAGGCGAACGAGCCGGGTGACGACGAGGTTTAAATCGAACTCTTGGATTTTGCAGTGGAAGCAGCGTCGCGCATCAGTTGTTTTCTGAGATCATTTCGCTCTGCTCTTTCTTTTTCGCGCTTAGCGAGCCGCTCCTTAAGCAAAATTTTGCCTAACTCAGCATCGAACCGTCCAAACATAAAAAGGCATACACCAACGAGCAGAATATACCCCACGAGTACCGGACACGAAAGAACATCGTCTATGAGCTTTTGAATCCCGAGCTCACCGGGCGTATATCGATGAGACATACCCCAAAACTGCAACGCATCAGCGATCGTGTAGGGCTTCCATATCGCAAACTTTAGCCATGTTATAACTTGATCGAAAATGGAGGCAGTTCCCACCATTCCAAATACGATGGCGAACAGTCCAGCCACTAGTCTTATTGCTTTATAAAAAAGCTTCTCCAGCCACACCGCGTTCCTCGCCAGTTTGCTGAAGCTCGCCACCGACCAGAGAGACTACAATAACGGTATCTCGACCATCACACCATTCCATTCATAGCCGGTAGTGGGCGGCCGCCGCAGTAACTAATCAGCCTTAGCGCCGTCGGCGGAGTCCACGCCCTAGCACACAATAGCCGAACCGGGGCGCGAAGTCCGGCGCCGGCCCTTCCGGATGTTGTTCGAAGCGGCCGGAACGCGGTAAGGTACGGTCGAAATGAATCAGACCGTCCGCCCCCGCATCGCCGCTTCGGCCTGTCCGCACGACTGTCCGTCGACCTGCGCGCTCGAAATTGAGGTTTTTGGCAACCACACGATCGGCCGCGTCCGCGGCGCCGAGGACAATGTCTATACGGCCGGCGTGATCTGCGCGAAGGTCGCGCGTTACGCCGAGCGCGTGCATCATCCCGACCGCCTGAAGCATCCGCTGCGCCGCACCGGCGCGAAAGGCAGCGGCCAATTCGTTCCGATTTCGTGGGATGACGCCCTCGATCTCGTCGCCGAGCAATTCATGCGCGCCGAACGGGCGCACGGCTCCGAGGCGGTGTGGCCGTACTTGTACGCCGGCACCATGGGCTACGTCATGCGCGACGGCATCCACCGGTTACGGCATGCCAAGAAATATTCCGGCTTCTTCTCCACCATCTGCGTCAATCCGGCCTGGACCGGCTTCATCGCCGGCACCGGCCTGCTCGCCGGCGCCGATCCGCGCGAAATGGCGAAGTCCGATCTGGTGGTGATCTGGGGCACCAACGCGGTAAACACCCAGGTCAACGTGATGACGCACGCGACGCGCGCCCGCAAAGAACGCGGCGGCAAGATCGTCGCCGTCGATGTCTACATGAACGGAACGATGCGGCAGGCGGATCTGCCGGTCCTGATACGGCCCGGCACCGACGGCGCGCTCGCCTGCGCGGTGATGCATTGCCTGTTCCGCGACGACAAAGCCGACTGGGACTATCTCGACCGCTACACCGATGCGCCGCGCGAACTCGCCAAGCATTTACGCACGCGCGACCCGCAATGGGCGTCACGGATCACGGGCGCTCCGGTGGAAACGATCGAGGCGTTCGCGCGGCTCGTCGGCGAGAACAAGCGCGCCTACTTCCGTCTCGGTTACGGATTTTCGCGCTCGCGCAACGGCGCGCTCAACATGCATGCGGCAAGCTGCATTGCGGCGGTCACCGGCGCTTGGCGTTACGAAGGCGGCGGCGCGTTTCACAACAACGGCGCGATCTTTCACCTCGACACCAGTTTGATCGAAGGCAGCGACCTGCGCGATCCTTCGATCCGCATGCTCGACCAGTCGCGCGTCGGTGCGATCCTGACTGGCGACGAAGACGCGCTGCGCGGCGGACCGCCGGTAGCCGCGATGCTCATCCAGAACACCAATCCGGTTGCGGTCGCGCCCGATCAGGAAACGGTCAAGCGCGGCTTCGCCCGCGACGATCTGTTCGTGTGTGTGCACGAACAGTTCATGACCGACACGGCCAAGATGGCGGATGTGGTGTTGCCCGCGACCATGTTCGTCGAGCACGACGACTTCTATACGGCCGGGGGGAGCCAATACATATTGCTTGGGCCGAAGTTGATCGAGCCGCCGGGCGAATGCCGGTCGAACCATGAAGTGATCTGCGGGCTTGCCAAGTGCCTCGGCGCCGAGCATCCGGGCTTTGCCATGACGCCGCGCGAATTGATCGACGCCACGTTGCAAAAATCCGGCTGGGGTACGCTGGCGGAGTTCGAAGCCAACCGCTGGATCGATTGCCAGCCGGATTTTGCCACCGCGCATTACCTCAACGGCTTCGCCTACCCGGACGGCAAATTCCGCTTCAAGCCCGACTGGCCGACCGTGCCGTTCAAACGCTGGCACGTGACTTATGGTCCTCCCTCTATTCCGTCGCTGCCCGACCACTGGGAGGTGATCGAGGAAGCGGATGCCGAGCATCCGTTCCGTCTCGCGACGTCACCGGCGCGCGGCTTCCTCAATTCGAGCTTCACCGAAACGCGGACCTCGCTCGCGCGGGAGCGGCGGCCCGAGGTGATGATCCATCCCGATGACGCCGCGGCGCTCGGTATCACGGACGGCGAAGAGGTCAAGCTCGGCAACCGTCGCGGCGCCGTGCGGCTGCACGCCAAGATATTTGACGGCGTGCGCCGCGGGGTGTTGATCGCGGAATCGCTATGGCCGAATTCCGCCTACGCCGACGGCCGCGGCATCAACACGCTGACCGGCGCCGATCCGGTTGCGCCATTCGGCGGCGCAGCGTTCCATGACAACAAGGTCTGGCTGCAAAAAACGGCGAACTGATCTTTTTCCAGATCGATCAGGTGAGGAAAGCAAATGCCGAGGCTGCGTTACATCGAGGAGAACGAAAAATCTCCGCACGCGCGCGAATTGATTGAATCGGCCAAGCGCACCGGCGCGCCCGATCCGCGCGTGGTCAGCGTGATGACGCGCAGCAAGCTTGGCACCGCCTGGGTCGAGTATTGGAACAAGCTGCTCTATCACGGCGTGCTGCCGCACAAGCTCAAAGAGATGTGCCGCATCAAGATTTCGGTCGCGCATCAATGCGGCTATTGCTCGACGGTGCGCTCGAACGTCGCCAAGGCGGAAGGGCTGACCGAGGATATGATCGGCGATCTGTTCGATTACGCCGGCAGCAAGCACTTTACCGCGCGCGAGAAGGCGGCGCTGCATTACGCCGACCTGTTCAAGCAGGGCGAGCACGCTATCGACAAAGACGAGGTCTATGCCGAACTCGCCAAGCAATTTTCCGACGACGAGATCATCGAGCTTGGCCTGTTCTGCGCCGAGGTGGACGGGGTGGGCAAATTCGTCAAATCGCTGAATGTGATCAGCTGGGAGGAAGCCTGCGAGCTCAATCCCAAGCTCAGGGCCGAGGCAGCGCAGGTCGCGGCGGAATAAACTGAGCGCGCTCTACCGCACCCGCACCGGGATGATTTCGACCGACAGCTGCACTTCGTCGCCAAGCCCGTAATAGTAATATGCGGGTTGCGAAACCAGGCGCAGGAACAGGAACAGCCGAAAGCGCAGGCGCTTGAGCCACCCCATTTGCCGCGACGGCAAAAGGTTCTCGTGCGAGACATGCACGACCCACTGACGGCGATCGGTCGGCAGGTCGATCTGTTTGTGCCGCGCCATTTCTTCCAGCAACCGCTCGACATTCGGCTCCTCCATGAAGCCGAAGCTCACCTCGACGGCGATGATACTGCCTCTTTGGTGGTCGCGGTCGAAGACCGTCACCCGATAGCGGTTATCCCTGATATAGGGGACTTTACGATGCGCGACTTCGACGAGGATCAGATTGCGCGGCAGGATACCATGCCGTTCCCATAGCATTTGAATGATCGCAGGGGCGCGATCGGTCGGCAGCCGCAGCGGACTAGCGGCCATCACCACGGCGTTTCGCTCCATGAACACTTTGCAGCCGCGATGGAGCGCCACCAGCTCGGCCATCGTCATCGTCGATTTTGCCGAATAGGCGGCGAACGTCGCCTTGCGGCCCCAGCGCCACGTCGCCATCACCAGGAATAGAGCAACGCCGATTGAAAACGGAACGTAGCCGCCTTCCAGGAATTTGAGTGAACTCGCGACCAGAAAGGCGGTGTTGACCGCGATTAGAGCGCCCCACACCAGACCCGTGGTGGTTGGCCCCCAGTTCCAATAGCGCCGGGCAACTGGGACCATCGCAAGCGATGTTATGACCATCACACCGGATACAGCCAGTCCATAAGCCGCCGCAAGCGCCGCACTGAAGCCGAACGTCACGACGAGCAGAATGCAACCAACGAAAAGGGACCAATTGATAAAGGGTACATAGATTTGACCGGCATGCCTCTCATGAGTGTGCAAAAGATTGAGCCGTGGAAAGAGACCCAAGCGGATCGCTTGTGCAGCCAGCGAAAAGGCCGCCGAAATCAACGACTGCGAAGCGATAACCGTGGCGATGGTGGCGAGCAAAACCATCGGGAAAAGCATCGACGCCGGTACGAGGTTGTAGAACAGCTTACCGCCTGCGATCGGCACCCCAGTCAATAGGTAGGCGCCCTGCCCGAGATAGTTTAGCAGCAGCGCGGGATAGACGAATGCAAACCAGCTCGCTCGTATCGGCCCCGCGCCGAAATGCCCGACATCCGCGTACATCGCTTCGCCGCCGGTGACGACCAGCATCAACGCGCTCAAGACGAGTAGCGTATCGAACATGCCCGCGTGCCCGAGAAATTCCAGGCCGTACGCGGGATTGAACGCCGCGAGAATTTCCGGGTGATGTCCGATCTGCCACGCACCGAGGCCAGCAATGACGATAAACCAGACCGCGAGAATTGGACCAAATACGATGCCGATCCCAGACGTGCCCTTGAACTGGATAGCAAAGAGCACAGTCAGGAGTCCGATCGTGATCGGTATAACGACATTACCCAAAGCCGGAGCGGCGACTTGAAGGCCCTCCACGGCCGAGATGACGCTGATCGCCGGCGTAATCATACCGTCGCCGAAAAGTAACCCCGCTCCTAGCATCAGCGCCCACAAGAGTAGCGTCGTGCCGCGCTTCTTGTGCTCGTGCAAAAGGCCGTAAAGCGCGAAGAGGCCGCCCTCGCCGTCGTTCTGCGCCCGCAAGACCAAGATGGCGTATTTGATGGCGACGATGATTGTGATCGTCCAGATCACCAACGATACGCCGCCCAACACGTCGGCGGACGTTTGCCCGGCACCGGTTCGGCCGAGGAACAACGCGTCCATCGCGTAGAGCGGCGACGTGCCGATGTCGCCGTAGACGATACCCAGCGCGCCTATTGTCAACGCCGCAAAACTCCCGCGCGGCGCATGCGACGCTGGCATCATCTGCGTTGGAGATGCGGCGACTACAGCTTTCCGTTGCAGGCTCTGGACTTTCTTGAAGGGCGACGGGATTTACTTACGCCGCCGATCCCAAAGGTTCGGGAACCAACGAACGCAGTAAAGCTCACCTAGCTCATCCGAGGGTCAGCACCTTGACATATCTCAAGGTTCACTTCGCGGCTTCACGCTGGGGCGATGGTGCGGCCCAGCGCGCGGCTGCCGCGTCATCGGTCGCTTTCGCCTCGACCCAGGTTGTGCCCGCGACCGTCTCCACCTGCTTCCAGAATGGCGCGCGCGTTTTCAGGTAATCCATGAGAAACGAAGCCGCCGCGAATGCCGCTTCGCGATGGCTCGATGCCGTTGCCACGAGAACGATCACCTCGCCCGGCACGATTCGCCCGTAGCGATGGATCACCGTCACGCCGAGCAGCGGCCAGCGCGCGTGCGCATCCTCGACGTGGCGGGCGATCTCCGCTTCGGCCATGCCCGGATAATGTTCGAGCGTGAGCGCCGCGATCGGCTCGCCGTTCTCGTCGGCGCGACAGAGACCGGTGAATGTCACGACCGCGCCGACGTCGGTGCGGCCGCGCGTCATCCGCTCCACCTCGGCGGCGATGTCGAAGACTTCACGCTGCAGGCGGATGATGACGTTCATCGAGGTTTTCAGCCGCCGGTCATGGGCGGAAAAAACGCGATCTCGCTCGCGCCTGCGATCACTGCCTCCGGCCGTACATGGCGGCGATCGATGGCGGCGCGGATCGCCTTCGCATTCTCGAAGGCGTAGGCATATTGCTCATCGCGCCCGGCGAGCCAGGCCATGAGCTCGGCGACGGTGGCAACACCGGCGGGCGGATCGACTTGTTCTTCCTCTTTGCCCAGGCGCTCACGCACCCAGGCGAAATAGAGAAGCTTCACGCATCCTCCTGGTAGAGGTGATGCAGCCCCGCCTGCAGATAATCCCACCCGGTGTAAATCGTCAGCAAGGCGGACAGCCATAGCAGCATGATGCCGATCTTGGTGACGACCGGTACGACGGCGTCACCGGCATCGCCGGCGATGAGAAATCCGACCGCGATGAGCTGCAGCGTCGTCTTCCATTTGGCGAGCCGCGTCACTGGCACGCTCACGCGCAACTCGGCGAGATATTCGCGCAAGCCCGAAACGAGGATTTCGCGACAGAGGATGACGATCGCCGCAAACAGCGACCAGCCGTGGATGGTATCCTCCGCAGCAAGCATCAACAGACAAGACGAGACGAGGAGCTTGTCGGCGATCGGATCCAGCATGCGGCCGAGCGAGGATTGCTGGGCCCAGATGCGGGCGAGGTAGCCATCGAGGAAGTCGCTGATGGCGGCGGCGATAAAGAAGGCGAGCGCCACCCACCGCAGCCAAAGGCCGCCGTCCAAAATGCTTTGCCAGAACATGCAGCCGACGACGATCGGTATGGCGACGATCCTGCCATAGGTCAGGATGTTGGGGAGCGCCAAGGGGTGCACGCGCAGCCGGCCGGTCGTCGTGGTGGTCGAATTCATGGCTGCACCATACCGCCGTCGAGCCAAGGCCGACAGAGCCTTGATGCGCATGTCTGCTTCGCGGCATGCGCGCCGACGCCCCCTGCCCGCTTGTCATCTCGAGAGCCGATCACGCCGCCCCCTCGTGGAAGAATTCATAGATGCGCCGGGCCGTTTCGGCCCTGATACCATCGACTTGCATCAAGTCCGTGACCGAGGCGCGCTCGATGGCTTTGAGCGTGCCGAAGTGGTGCAACAAAGCACGCTTTCGTGTTGGGCCGATGCCCGCGATCTCCTGCAGACCGGCCTCGCGCAGATCGCGCATGCGTCGAGCCCGATGGGAGCCGACGGCAAACCGATGGGCCTCGTCGCGGAGCCGCTCGACAAAATAGAGCACCGGGTCGCGCGGCGGCAGCTTGAACGAGTCGCGCCCAGGAATAAAGAAGGTCTCGCGGCCGGCGTCGCGATCCGGTCCCTTGGCGATGGCGACAAGCGGAACCTCGACGCCGAGCCCGGCGAGCACGTCCCGCGCCACCCCGAGCTGCCCCTGCCCGCCGTCGATCAGCACGAGGTCCGGCCAAGGGGATTCGGCCCCTTCGCTTTCGGATTCGGCTTGCAAGATTTCCGCCTCCTCGGGTGGCATGGACAACATTTCCAATTCCTCTGGCGGGAGAGGCTGCCCCGGCGAAGCGAGGGCGGGGAAAGCATTGAGACATGCAACGGCCGTTGCTCCCTCTGGCTCGCGACCATCTCCGGCGAGGGAAGAGAGTATGGGCGCCTCGGCGAGGAGCCGCTTGAAGCGTCGGGTGAGCACTTCGCGCATCATGGCGAAATCGTCGCCGGGCTTAAGATCGACCGAGCGAATGTTGAACTTGCGGTACTCCTTTTTGCGGAAGCCTTCCGGCCCGGCGACGATCATGGCACCGACCGCATTGGAACCCTGAATGTGGCTGTTGTCGTAGACCTCGATGCGGCGCGGCGCACGCGGCAAGCGGAAGGTCTCCGCGAGCTGTCGCAAGAGCCTCTGCTGCGAGGATGTCTCGGCGAGCTTGCGGCCCAAAGCTTCACGCGCATTGGCGAGCGCATGCTCGATTAAATCCTTTTTCTCGCCGCGCCGCGGCGCGGCGACTTCGATCTTGTGGCCGCTCTTGGTGCCGAGCGCTTCCGCCAACAACGCGCGGTCCTCGATGTCGTGGGAGATCAGGATCAGGCGCGGACACGGCTTGTCGTCATAAAACTGGGCGAGAAAGGCAGCGAGGATTTCGCCGGACGAGATCGACCTGTCGGCCTTGGGGAAATAGGCGCGGTTGCCCCAGTTCTGCCCAGTGCGGAAGAAGAAAACCTCGACGCAAGCAAATCCGCCCTGCTGATGAAGGGCAAAAACATCGGCCTCCTCCACACCGCGCGGATTGACGCCCTGATGCGCCTGGATGGCCGACAGGGCAGCCAAGCGGTCGCGGTAGACGGCGGCGCGCTCGAAGTCGAGCGCCAGCGAGGCCTTTTCCATCTCACCGGCAAGCTCGTCCTTGACCGCCTTGCTGCGGCCGGACAGGAACGCATTCGCTTCGCGAACCAGCACCGCGTACTCGCCAAAATCGATCTCGTTCGTGCATGGCGCCGAACACCGCTTGATCTGATGAAGAAGGCACGGCCGCGTGCGGCTCTCGAAGAACGGATCGCTGCAAGAACGCAGGAGAAACGCGCGTTGCAGCGCGTTAATGGTGCGGTTGACGGCCCAAACCGAAGCGAACGGCCCGAAATAATAGCCCGACCGCCTGCGCGCGCCGCGATGCTTGAGGATCTGCGGCGCCCAATGATCGGACGTGATCAGGATATAGGGGAACGACTTGTCGTCGCGCAGGAGCACGTTGAAGCGTGGCCGCAAGCGCTTGATCAGGTTCGCTTCGAGCAGAAGCGCTTCGGTTTCGGTGCGGGTGACGACGAATTCAAGCGCGCGTGTGGCCGCGATCATCCGCTCGATGCGGGTGTCGAGGCCCGCGGGCCGGGAGTAAGCGCGAACGCGGTTCCGGACATTCTTCGCCTTGCCGACATAGAGCACGTCGCCCCGCGCGTCGATCATGCGATAGACGCCGGGCTGCGACGGCGCGAGCTTGGCGTAACGGAGGATCGCGTCACGGCCGGCGGAAAGCGAGTCCTCCACGCGCTCGGCAGCCGTGGCGTCGGCCTCCTCCGTTTCGGGAAGAGACGGCTCCTCGTCTTCCTCGATCTCGATCCCGGGCTCGATGTCTTTTTTCGGAACGCTCATGCTTCTCGACTTGCCGAAAGCCGCACGATGGCCGATCGACGTTTCGTAAGACGTGGCCGCCATTCACGGGGAATTGCGAACGTAAGCTTTGCCGCGGCGTCGGGCTAGGTCAGCGACGCGCCCCAAGACCTCTTCCCCGATCAGTCGCTGTTGATCGCACGATTTGCACCCGATAGGACCAGCCGGAATTGGTATGACTTTCTTAACGATAACAACTTGGCATTACTTACCGCTTCATCAACGCTTAACTTGAAAATCGCGATAAATTCTTACGAAAGGACAGTTTTGTCCTCGTATGGAGGCTCATCGCTTCCGCTTCTCTGTTTTTGCCGGCCGAGCCAAAGTCAGGGGATCATCTCTCTCTGGAAAGGTTCCATCATGGCTTAATTCCAGAAATTAAGTGTTATTTAACCAACATGGTGCCGATGTTAAGACATAATTATGTATAATCGTGACGCACTATAGTCTAATGTCGCCACAATATTGTCTCGAAAGAGAAATGACGTGTGTCTTCCATGCACTAGTTAGGAAGGAGGCGGGCGAATACTATTCCAGAACCAACGCGGAATGGAGGTTCGAAATGAAGCGTTTGTTTCTCGCTGCGGCCGGTTTGGTGGCGCTAGTCGGCACGGCAGCGGCAGCCGATCTGCCTCCCGCCCCAAGGCCTTATTACAAGGCGCCGGCCTTTATGCCTCCGGCCTACACTTGGACCGGTTTCTACATCGGCGTGAACGGTGGTGGCGGCCTCGGAAGGTCGACCTGGGACACGACCGGCGGGTTCAATATTGACGGCGGCATCGTGGGCGGCACCGTCGGCTACAATTATCAGTTCGGCCAGGCGGTCTTGGGCATCGAAGGCGACATCGATTGGAGCGGCATCAAGGGCACGACCACGACGGGCTGCCCGGCGGGCTGCACGACCAGCAACTCATGGCTTTCGACCGTCCGCGGACGCCTTGGATACGCGGCCGACCGTTTCATGCCGTACGTCACTGGCGGCGCCGCGTTCGGCAATATCAACGCCGCAACGGCTGGCCTGACGACCAGCTCGACCAACGCCGGCTGGACCGTGGGCGCAGGCATCGAATTCGCCATCGCCGGCAACTGGAGCGCCAAGGCCGAATATCTTTACGTCGATCTCGGCAAGTTCAATTGCGGCCTGAACTGCGGTGCGCTGACCGACAACGTGTCGTTCACGACGAACCTGATCCGCGGCGGCATCAATTACCGCTTCTGATCTCTTCCGCGAACACGACGTAGGAGGCCCCGGAGCGCGAGCTCCGGGGTTTTTGTTTGAAGCTCGGGTGAGACGCACCGTCGCGAATAACTCGTCGCGGAAGTTGAGCAGGCGGGATTGGCGGATTGGAACTACCGACTGCTGGGAGGCGCGGCCGACGGCGGCGAACTGCTGACAGACGGAGCCCCTCCACCCCCTCCTCGGCCTCCACCTCCACCTCCTGCGGAGCTACCACTTCCACTGATCGAGGGAGAAGCCGCATCGATCGCGTTGTCGAAGACGAGCAGAATGCCCTCACCTTCATGCCGCAGCCGCTCCATCACCGTTGCGAGCGCCGGCTCTTCTTTTTCGTCGGCTGCGACCCAATTGAGCCGCACGCCAAGCGCGACGATGTCGGCGCGCATGGTGGGATCGGTCTGCGCCCTTATCCACCAGGTCGCGCGATAGTCGCCGCGACGGCGCTCCGCATAAGCGGCGGCGAGCGTAGTCTTACCGACGCCACGCAGCCCATGGAGCGCCGTGATGGCGACGCGGCCCTCGTAGCGGGTGAACGCGGTCTCGATCGCCGCAAGCGCATCCTCGCGGCCCAAAAAATGCTCCGGCACGCGGATCGGGATATTGGAGACCGCGAACACCTTACCGGGAAACGCCGCAGCAGCGGGCGCATCGCGTTTCTGCATGAACTCGCGAAAGCGGATGCGCGCCGGGTCTTCGGGGATGCCAAAGATTTCACAGCGGCGGATATGGTCGGCAAGGGTCGGCAGCTTGCAGGGCTTCACTGCGACGAACAGGACGAAGCCGGGCCGTTTGCCGGCGGCCTGCCACAGTGCCGCGTTGCGCTCCAGCGTCGAGTAGGGCGCCTTGAGATAGTCGTCCGACAGCACACAAAGCACATGGTCTGCCGCCTCGTGACGCTTTTCCATCCAGGCATAGATGTCGTCACCGCCTTTGATCTCCCATTCGTGGACGTACGCCGCATGGCCGAGCGTTTCCAGCTCCTTGGCGATCCAGAACGCCCAGTCGCGGTCGCTGCTTGTGTAGCTGATAAAGATTTCGGCCATGCGCGCAGGGCTCGCACCGTTGCGGTCGATCGCTGCGGGCCATCATCATCGCCGGCCACGCAGTGCGCAAGCATCAGCCTGGCGGCTTCGTCGCCGCGAATGCCGGCACGCCCGCGGCGAAGTCATCCAACCAGGCGACAAGACGCGGGTGGCCGCTACGCCAATTTCCGCCGAACCGGAAATCGCGATAACCGAGTGCGCAGGCAAGCGCGACCTGTCCGACATGAGGCAGCCCGCGATCCGGGCCAATCGCCGGCGGCGCGGCCTCCAACACAGCGAGCGCTCGCTCAACCTTGCCGGCTTGATGATCCAGCCATTTAGCCTCGTGGTTCTCAGGCGCGCGCCAACGGCCTTCGTAGATCGTTAGAATCGAAGCATCGAGAATACCGTCGCTCAGCGCCTGCAAGCGCAGGGCAGCAAAGCGTTGGGCTGCATCGCGCGGGATGATCTTGCCGCCACCGGCGCGATGGTCGAGATATTCCAGAATCACGCGCAAATCGTAATAAGCGGCGCCATCGGCGATCAGCACGGGAATCTTGCCGAGCGGATTCTGCTCGCGCACCGTATCGCGCGGATCCACGGTGTCGGCCGGCTCGATCTTTACGTCGTCGAAGCCGAGCACGGATAAGGCAATCTGCACCTTACGGCCGAACGGCGACGGCGCTGCGGAACGCAAAATCATCATGGCGGCATCATTGGTTCTAGCGGTTCACAGTCGCAACGTCGAAACGACAGCGACAAAATAACAGCCTCCGGCGGTGGCGACAGCGCCGCCGCACGGCATCGGATCAGGGCCGCGCTCTGCACGCGGCGCTAGCGGTTGTCGTCTTAGCCGGTGACGACCAGATTAACCGCCTTGGGGCCTTTGCCCTTCTTATCCGGTTCAACGTCGAAGCTGATGCGCTGCCCCTCGATCAGCGACTTCAGACCCGCACGCTCCACGGCGGTGATGTGCACGAAGACGTCGCGCCCCCCGTCGTCCGGTTTGATAAACCCATACCCGCGCTCACCGTTGAAAAACTTGACCGTACCGGCCATTGCCATCGAGCAACTCCTTCCCCGTCGTTGCTTCGCCGCCGGCCCCCACGGCGCGACGGCTTGGCTGGACATCCACACGGGCAAGGCTTTGGCCGCATACGACCGCAGTCACTCCGCCGGCCCCCCACAGGAGGTGGAACGTCTAAGCCAGCAACAGATGAGTTAGACACATTTTTTGCGTGTGGAAAAGTGGGAGACTACCCCCGACTACCGCTCCGGCCCCCGCTCCCGGGCGAGCCAATCGGTCCTGCACGCGGCCCGGGGCGAAAGCATCCCGGCGAGCGCGGGCATAAAAGTTCGCAAATCCCCTTCGAGGGTGAAGGGTGGATTGACCACGATCAGGCCGGAGCCAACAAGGCCGGCCGCCGCGCGCGGCGGTCCAAGCGTGAGCTCGGAGCGCAGGACATTTGGCACGCCAAGCTTTTGCAGCCGCCGCGCAAATGCGTCGGGCGCAGCACGCTCCTTAATCGGATACCATAACAGGTAGATGCCCGTCGGCCATTTGCGATACCCCACGGCAAGCGCGTTCGACAGCCGCATGAAATCCGCCGCTTCCTCGAAAGGTGGATCGACAATGACGAGGCCGCGGCGCTCTTTGGGCGGCACGTAAGCGCCCAGCGCGGTCCAGCCGTCGATCGCCAGCACTTTGGCGCGGCGGTCGCGGCGGAGCGCCCCGGCGAGCAAGGCCGCGGACCGCGGCTCGAGTTCGCAGGCGATGAGGCGGTCCTGCGGCCTCAGCAGATTTTCCGCGATCAGCGGCGAGCCGGGATAAATCCGCAGTTTGCCGTCGGGGTTGAGCGCCGCGACTTCATCGAGATATCGCGTCAATAATGCCTGCGGCGGTCCCAGCCGCCGCGCCTCCCATACACGCTCGATGCCGTAGCGCCATTCGCCGCTCCGGCTCGGCTCTGGCCCGGACAGGTCGTAACGGCCGGCACCGGCATGGGTGTCGATGACGCGAAAGGCAGCTGGCTTCAAACACAGATGCACGAGGATGCGCGTCAGCACGCTGTGTTTGTGCACATCGGCAAAATTGCCGGCGTGGAAAGCGTGGCGATAATTCATCAGCCCCCGCGCAGCGGCGGCATGATCATTTGCTCGCGCCGACAACTACGCCGAGCGATTTCGGCGCAATTGCGGAACTGCAGCTCCTTGGACAAGCAAATCCGAACCTCGGTCAACCGCTTCTTGTCACACTCGATGGCCATACCCTCCATCGAGAGATTGGGATTTGCTTTGATGAAAGCATCCTCGACTGCGGCCGGCGTGACGCTGAGAGGCTCTTGCAGCTCGGTATATTCTGGCGGGATTTTCACTAGCGCGCGCGCTTTGCGCACGGCATCGAAATAGGCGCGAGGCGCAAGGCCCGAGCAGGTCCCGTGCTTGTCCCACTCGTTGTAAATCAGATGCGGCGCCGGCATCAGATCGAGCATGGAAGAAACAATGCCGCGGTACAATCGTGGCGCCGGGACTTGGCAATATTCCGGAAATCCTTTGTCGTATTGTGGCCACAGCCCGTGGACGACAAATGAATAAGGCCGCGCACCGCATTGCAGTGTCGGGCCTCGCGCGCTGCCCCGCTCGGCAGCGGCCGCGCAGAAGGACGGTGACCACGACAAGGACAAAACGTAGAAGTCGAACTGTCCGGCCTCGTTCTGCCGAGCGTCCTGGGCAGGCGCCTGCGGTATCGCTGCGAGAAACACCAATGCCGCCAGAGCGGCGCGAAGCCCGAACGTCAGCATGATCACCCCCAACGCGCACGACCGATGGAAAACACTCTAGCCGACCCCCGCCGAACAAAGCAAGAACGCTCGCGAATGCTATTGGCCCCTTGGTTTGACCTGCGTCAATGCTCCGTTTTCGAGCCAATCCGCGAATTGCGTCTCTGCCGCTTAAGATCTCTACATGCCGTCTTTGTGCCGCGGGTGCGTGTCTAGCGAGACGGGTCGCAGCCGCTTATCTTGAGCGCTCGGGATTGTCGTTGTAGCTTTACTGATCAAAGTTGACGGCGGATCGTCGGCGGCTTTGAATCGAGTTTAATCCGTCTGCAAGTGTCGAGAGCACGACGTATGGCTGTCTACCGGCTTTTTAAAAATAAAGCCTTCGAGCCCGAAACGATCGCCACGATGACGAGCGCATACGCCGACGTCTGCCGCACCTTGGGCCTGGGCGATCGCGATCATCTTGAGGCGAACGCCGTTGCCAAGAAGGTCATTGAGTTCGCGCAACGCGGCGAGCGCGATCCGATTCGTCTGCGCGAATCCGTCCTGCAGGCGCTTGAGCGCTGAAGGACTTCACGCGCCGAAACGGGTGGCGTGGGAACTTGAGCCCCACGATCGTATAAGGTATTTGCGCCCGAGTGGAACGTTACTTCACATTGCCGCGTTGCTCCTATCGCGAGCGGCGGTGGAGAGGCCTTACGGATGGGGCGCGCACAGGAGTATCGGCGTTTTGCCGGGCGCTGCCTGCAAATCGCGCAAGGCACCGCGAATTCACAAACCAAAGCGGCGATGCTGCAAATGGCGCAAGTTTGGTCGCGCCTCGCCGGGGGCATTGACCCCTCTGGCCAAGATTTCCCCGACGTAGACGAACCTGACCAAAACCTCTCGAACGGCGATCCCTCAACAAGAATAGACCGCGCAGACCGAACCGATTAGCCCGGTTGGAGTGAGCCTTTTTTGGCCGGCTTCGATAGCCAGCCGTGACCACAACTGGGCCATCTCTTCTAAAATCGCCTCGTGCTCCGCACTGTCGGCTCGTCTGGCCTGACAAGGACGGCACTCCTCGGTATATTTTCGATATTCGATCGCGGTTTCCACGGCATATCAATCGCCCGCCGGAGTAAGTCGTTCCGGAAGCAACCAAGGCATGCGGGATCGAACCATTGGCCCGGTGGGCGACCGGCCGGCGGGCTAAACATTGCCTGATTTTAATGCGTCCACTGCTTGCGCTATACTCGCCGGGAGAGTGGGGCGCAGGCTCCTACGCGCAAGGTAAAGGCAAGCGAGGTAAGGGGTGAGCTATGAGATTATTGATTGCGGGATTGATTCTGGCGGCGATGATGGCGAGCGCTCAAGCCCAAATGGGGCCCCAGGGCCAGATCAACAGCGCCGACCGAATTGGCCAGCACGCCGCACAGGCGGCAGGTCAGGGTGGCTCCTCCAATGAGCCAAAGGTGAAGGCCAACGACAGGGCCTACAATGCCGCTCTTCGTAACCTGCCGGACAAGCAATACGATCCGTGGCGCGGGGTGCGCTAATCGGACCAAGAGATCGGTTACGGTCGC
This sequence comes from uncultured Alphaproteobacteria bacterium, assembly GCA_963733575.1. GTDB lineage: Bacteria > Pseudomonadota > Alphaproteobacteria > Rhizobiales > Xanthobacteraceae > BOG-931. Next base: position 1,820,081 of record CAVTDJ010000002.1, read on the forward strand.
GCCGCGCGGCACGCCGGCTCGTAGGCCCAATTGCGATCGAGGCCAACGATGCAGAAGTTGACGCCCCAGTCCATGCCGATCATGCCGGTATCCTCGCCGATCGAGTAATAGATCGGATGCCTAACCCCATCGTTGATCACTGCCGTACCGCTACAAAACCGGCGGGGAATGGATTGTGCTGCCCAGGGTAGTACGGCGGTTTGGTGAATATGCTCGATTCCGACGATCTGCAGCTCGGAATTCCAAAACCGAGCCTCTTTGCTATGGAAATCGCCGATGATGCGGTCGAGCGCCGGCGCATAGTCGCAAGCCGGCATTTCGCGATCGTAACGCGGCCCGGACAACCAGAAATTCTTCTCGAAGAAACCCGCCGCGCTCAGCTGCGAGGCGGAAAAAACGCTCAGCGCAAACCCAAGCGCGAGACACGCGATCCGGCCGGTCATGTCGCTTTAGCCCTTGCGGCCCCTCTTGCGCAGAACTGAGCAACCGTGCCGCGCCGGCGGTTGGCGGTCAAGGGCGGCACGCTGCCGAAACGTCGGTCGCCGGACACCGTGGCAAACCGGCCACGCCCGCACATCGCGCGTGGGCGTCACAGCTGCATAACCGCATATGGCAGCATCGAGACTCAATCTTCGGCGGAATGCATAACATCCAGACAGTCCATAGGAATTTGCTTCGCGCCGATCTTTGACAACAGTTTTATTGCAACTAAAGCCCGCGACCAAATCGCCGCGTCGTGGTAGCTCTCATGAGTTTGTTGCGTCTGATTCGTTGGGAAATACGGGCGTTTTTGCTATCCGCGAATTTTGTTCCTGAGCCTCTCCCAGCGCCGTCCTCTCAGAAGTGGCGAGGCGGACCGACAGAGGAACGCAAATGGGGCTTGCCGGCGCTCGCAGGCCGATCGGTCTGCGCGATCCGGCGAAGAGGACTGAGGGCCCTCTGGGGGATTCGACATGGGCGAGGTGCATCAACTCGTAACATCCGAAGTCGGCGTTCGGTCTGCAGGCAGCGGGGCGCTTGATGGCCAAGATTTTCGCGCCTTGGGTGCAGGACTTGGCATTGCTGGTGGAAAGCGTGGAGGCCGTTCGGCCTGCAGGCGCGCTGCCGGATTGGCAGCCGGGCGCCGTTGTGCGGTTGCCTTTCTCCAAGAAGATTTGCTGCGACGGTGCGGCGGTCTGCAGCCAGGCGCTGATGGCGCTCGCCGACAGCGCCATGGTCATCGCCTGTTCGGCGGCCTGGAACGGCTACCGTCCGATGAGCACGATCGATCAGACCACTCACTTCCTGCGCCCGGTCATGTTTGACGTTGTGGCCGATGCCCGCGTTGTGCGCATCGGCCGCAATACCAGCTTCGGCCGCGTCATGCTGCTGGGCGCTTCCGACAAGCGGCCGGTGGGCATGGTCGCCAGCGCCTATTCGATGCTGTGAAGGAACGCCGACCGTTCGGCGCGAAAGCTCACGCATCGGCGGCGATCGCGACCCGCTTTTCATTCCCACCGCAAGCTTCTAAGCTTGCGCTTCGTCGGTCTGGGCGCGGAGAAGGGCAATGCGTCGGTATCTGTGGGTTGTCATTGCGCTTGCTCTGTTGCTTCCCTGCGCGGGACGTATCGCATGGGCCGGTGCCGTTTTACTCGGTCCCGGTCCAGGGCTTACGGGGAATGATACCGGCGGCATCATTGCCTACGCGCCTGATCTGGAGCGGGGCGTTTACCGCCAGGTGGCTGCCAATTGGTGCGAACGCTGGGGCCGCCTTTCGCAGGTGACCAGCATGCATCGCAGATACGGCGATTACATCAGCTTCGTCTGCATCGATCGTCCCGGCATGATCCACTAGGTCCGGGCTCTGCACAGTTGATCGGTTTCAGCGCCAGTCGCCAATAACGGCCTGAACGAGCGCCAGCGCCGCAACCGCGGCGGTGTCGGCCCGCAGAATGCGGGGGCCGAGCGAAAGACGAACCACATTCGGCAGCTTGAGTAACGCCGCGCGCTCGTCCTCGGCAAAACCGCCTTCCGGCCCGATCAATACGGCAAGCGGCGAGCGCGGCAAGCCGGTAAGCGCGGTCACCGGATCGATCCGCTCGGCATCTTCGTCGCAAAACACCAGGCGTCGCGCCGGGATCCCAGCCGGCGAACAGGCGTGTAAACGCAACCGATGCTTCGATGTCCGGCAGCGAAAGGATGCCGCATTGTTCGGCGGCTTCAATAGCGTTCGCGCGCATGCGCTCCGCGTTCACGCGCGCAACCTGGCTATGGCGGGTGAGCACCGGCTGCAGCCGCGAAACGCCCATCTCGACCGCCTTCTGCACCATGTAATCGAGCCGCGCGGACTTGAGTGGCGCAAACAAGTAGTGCAAATCCGCCGGCGAGGTTTGTTCGCGAGTCTTGGCGCCGACGACCAGCGTGGCCGTCCGTTTTTGAAGAGCCACGCTCGCGCTCCATTCGCCGTCACGGCCGTTGAAGACCAGAACGGGGCTGCCGGACTTCAGGCGCAGGACCGTGCCGAGATAGTGGGCCTGAGCGCGTTCGAGAGCCACGTTGGCGCCAGCCCCCAGCGGCGCATCGACGAACAGCCGCGGACTGCGAAAATCATATGCGGGCATGGAGAAATACGAGTAACATGAACGACATTGCAGATAAGCGCGCCTTTCGCCTAGCACTCTTGGCAAGTGCTTCGGCGTCGCACCTGCGCCTGGGCTGAGATTCTGCCGCCTTGTCGCCGAAATCAACGAGCCATTTAATGGTCGCAAAGACTCACGTGAACGTCACCGGAACCGGGGAAAGGACCTGACATGAAGTGGAGCGTCGCCGTGGCGCTGGCCATCCTGGCCATTGCCGCGGAATCCCACACTGTGGCGGCGCAGTCGGCTCCTCCGCAATGCAATTCCTTCGTCAAGTTGAAGAATGACGCGGAGGAAAGAGCGATTGCTGTACGCACAGCAATCCAACACAAAGCCGAACGCAAGGACATTTGCGCGGCGGTGCAGCGCTTTTACGCCGCTGAGGGTACCGTGCTGAAATTCCTCGAGGACAATAAGACCTGGTGCGGTATTCCCGAACAGGCGATCACCGTGGCCAAATCCAATCATGAACGGACGGTGAAGTTCCGTACCGCGGCCTGTACCGAGGCACCCGCCGCCAAACCGCGGCCGCCGTCGCTCAGCGATGCCATCGGCACGCCATCAGTGGACACCGGGAACAACACCAAGACCGGCCGGGGTACCCTCGATTCGCTCAACGGTAACCCGCTGGCACGATGAGCCCGGCAGCCGGTTCGGTCGCCGACGCGACCGGCAATTGGGTCGATACTCTCGCGCCGGCCTGGTCACGTCCTTATCTGCGGCTCGCGCGGCTCGACCGCCCAATCGGGTCATGGCTTTTGCTGTTGCCATGCTGGTGGTCGTCCGCCCTTGCTGCGGTTGCCGCCCACAAAGCCGCCCCGAGTCTGCTCCATCTCGCGCTGTTCTTCGTCGGCGCTTTCGCCATGCGCGGCGCCGGCTGTACCTGGAACGACATTGTCGATCGCGACCTCGACGCTAGCGTCGAGCGCACGCGCTCGCGGCCGATCCCGTCCGGCCAAGTGAGCGTTGCTCAGGCCGCCTTCTTTCTTTTCCTGCAGGCGCTGCTTGGCTTTGCCGTGCTCATTTCATTCAACGCTTTCACTATCGTGCTTGGTGTCGCTTCGCTCGCGATCGTGGCCGTCTACCCGTTCATGAAGCGGATCACGTACTGGCCGCAGATCGTTCTCGGATCGGCCTTTTCCTGGGGCGCGCTGATGGGTTGGGCGGCGGCTTTCGGCCGGCTCGATACCCCGGCATTGCTCCTCTATGCCGGCTCGATCGCCTGGGTGATCGGCTACGACACGATCTATGCCCATCAGGACCGTGAGGACGACGCGCTCATCGGCATCAAATCGACGGCGCTCTTGTTCGGCGAGCGAACCAAGCCGATGCTCGCACTGTTTTATGGGCTCGCGGTTATCCTCCTCGGCGCGGCGGGATTGGCTGGCGGCGCCGGCCTCGTCTTTGCCCTCGGGCTAATCGCCTTTGCCGCGCATCTGGTCTGGCAGATCGTCCGGCTCGACATCGCCGATCCCGACCGCTGCCTTGCCCTGTTCAAATCCGACCGCGACGCCGGTCTGATCCTGTTTGCCGGATTGCTGCTCGACGCGGCAGTGCGCCGCTTCGCGTGATCATTGTTCCGGCGTGACCCCTATTGCGCGGTGAGACCGCCGTCTACGGCGAGCGCTTGTCCGACGACGAAAGACGCGTCATCGGAGGCCAGGAACAACACCGCGCGCGCGATCTCCTCGGGCTCGGCTATCCTTCCAATCGGATGGCGGGAGAGAATGAAAGCCTCGACTTTCGGGTCCTGGAACCAGTTCGCCAAGAGTTGGGTGCGCGTGGCGCCCGGGCAGACCGCGTTAATGCGAATGCCCTTCTCGATATAGTCGAGCGCGGCGGTGCGCGTTAAGCCCACCACGCCATGCTTGCTCGCCGCATAAGCGCCGATCCCGCGCTCGCCGACCAGGCCGGCGACCGAAGCGGTGTTGACAATGGCGCCGCCGCCCGCGGCCAGCATCGCCGGAATCTCGTATTTCATCGACAGGAATATGCCCTTCAGATTGACGTCGATCAGGCGGCTCCAGGCGACCTCCTCCTCGTCGGCGACGGCAAAGCCGCTCGCCCCGACGCCGGCATTGTTGAACGCAACGTGCAGCCACCCATACGCCGCGAGCGCGCGCTCGACCATCGCCCGGCAATCGGCTTCACGGCTGACGTCGGCAGCAACCGCGAACGCCTCGCCTCCGGCGTCGCCGATCAGCGCCACTGTGGCTTGCGCGTCAGCCTCGTTCTGATCCACCACGACGACGCGGCCACCCTCCTTGGCGAAGAGCCGCGCCGCCGCGCGTCCGATGCCCGAACCCGCACCGGTGACCAGGATGCCACGATCGACAAAACGGCTGCTCATATCACTCTTTCCCCCTGCTCATCCGGCGAGATAGGCACTGTGCAAAATGTCGGGATTTTGCCGGAGCGCGTCGGGCTCGCCGGAGAAGCGAATGCGCCCGCGTTCCATGACGCAAACATGATGCGCGAGCCGCAGCGCGATGTGCGTGAATTGCTCGATCAAGAGGACGCCGATGCCCTGCTCGGCGAGCCGCGTCACCACCGGCACCAATCGTGCCACGATGACGGGCGCAAGTCCGAAAGACAATTCGTCCGCGAGCAGATAACGCGGTCGATCGACAATCGCCTGCGCCAGCACCAGCATTTGCTGCTGACCGCCAGAAAGCGATCCCGCCCGCGATGCGAGTTTGGCGCGCAGCTCGGGAAAGGTTTCGAGCGCCGCTTCGATACCGGCGTCGCGCTTGTCGCGCTCCAGATGATAGCCGGCCACGCGCAAGTTCTCGGCCACGGTAAGATCCGTGAGCACATGATGGCCCTCGGGCACGGCGGCCACGCCCTTACGGCGCACGTTCTCGGGGCGCAACCCGGTGATCGGCTCGCCGTCGACGGATACGATGCCAGAATGCGTGGGCAGCGCACCCGCGGCGGCCAAAACGAGGCTGCTTTTGCCGGCGCCATTGGCGCCGAGGAGCGCGGTGATGCGTCCGGGCGCGATTTCGAGATCGACGCCGTGAATGACTTCGCGGCCGCCCCGGACCACGCGCAGCCGCGAAATGGAGAGACCCTCGCTCATGCGGCCTCGCCGAGATAGGCGGTACGCACGGCCGGGTCCTTGAGAACATCCTCGGTGGGGCCGTGCGCGATCTTGACGCCGAAATCGAGCACCAGCGCGTCTGAGCACGTCTTCGAGATCAGATCGACGTCATGATCGACCAGCAGCACCTGCGCGCCGCAATGATCCGGTATTCCGACAATGACGCTGCGAAGATGTTCGGCCTCGGTCTCGCTGAGCCCCGCGCCGGGTTCATCCATCATGATGACCCGCGGCTCTCCGACAATACCGCGCGCGATCTCCACCATGCGGCGGTCGCTGGCGGAAAGCTCGCCGCCCAATCGATGCGGACGGTCCTGGAGGCCGACATAGGCTAGCGCCGCGCCGATGATCTCGTCCCGGCTCCCCGAGCCATGCGGCACGTGATCCAAGATGGCCGCGACATTGTCCATGACCGACAGGTTGAGGACCACCTGTTCGGTTTGGAAAGTGCGCCGAATGCCAAATACAGAACGCCGGTACGCCGCGATGCTCAAGATGTTGGTTCCGTCGACCTTGACCGTTCCCAGCGTCGGCCGCACGAACCCGCTGAGAACGTTGAGCAGCGTCGTTTTTCCGGCGCCGTTCGGGCCGATCAGGCCGGTGACCGGCGCGTCGAGCGTCGCGGTCAAATTGCTGACCGCGCTGACGCCACCGAAAGTAACCACCAAGCCTTCGATCTCAATCACGCGAGCTTCCTCAGCCAAAGCCCTGCGGCTTTCGTCTTGATCAGCCGGGAAAGATCGACCAGCTGCCCCGACACACCCTGAGGCGCGGTGATCAAGGCGTGCAGCAAACCCACGCCGAAGATCATCGTCGCGACATTGCCGTTGATGCCGAAGTCGTTCAGCAGCGCCGGGAAGGCGCGCAAGAGCAGGCCGGCCACGATCGGCCCGGCCCAGTGGCCGGCGCCGCCGATGACCGTCAGCGCAAACAGAAGCACAGACTCGCTCGCCGGAAATGCTCCTTGATCCATTTGCCCGATCAGTCCGCACAGCAAGGCGCCGGCGACGCCGGCAAGGAATCCAGCCAACGTGAAAGCCCACACTTTGTAGCGGACGATGTTGACGCCTGCCGCCAACGCGCAAACCTCGCTGCGGCGGATCATCGCCCAGGCCCGCCCGGCGCGCGAGCGCTTGTGCCAGAGCACGATGAGATAGCCGATCACCAGGAGCGCAATGCAATAGCGGAAATAGTTCGCGTCGGTCAGGGCGATGAGCGGCCGCTCCATGTGCGCGCGCTGACCGCTGACCATCTTTCCGGTGATGCCTGGGCCGCCATCGGGAAACTCGAGCGCGCCGATGGCCACCTGGAACCCGCCGGCGATCATCAAGGTCGTCAGCGCCAGATAGAGGCCGCGCATGCGCAGCGCTGGTAGGCCGAAGACCAGACCGAAGATGGCGGCGCTGACACCTCCGGCCAGTATCGACAGTTCGAACGGAAGGTGGGTGGCATGGTAGAGGCGCAAGGCAAACCAGCCGCCGACGCCGACAAGCGCAAACTGGCAAAGCGAAACCATGCCGAGCTGGGCGTAGATCACCCCAACGCAAAGGCTGGCGAGCGCAAGAATGACCGCCGAAGTGAGCGTCTTAAGCCAATAAGCGGAAGCAATCTCTGGAATCAGCATGGCGACGACGGCCGCGCCCGCGATCCCGATTGCGATGCGCAGGAGCAAGTCGCGCCGGCCGATGCCGGCAGAAGCTCCGTACATGTTCTGATCGGTTTCACCGAGCCCGGAAGTGGTACTGAACAGCATCTGGCCGCGCCGTTGCAGCCACAAAAGCGCGACCACGGCGAAAATGAACGGCGCCAAACCTCGAACCGAGCCGACATACGGGAACGGCGTACCCATCGCCTCGGCAATGCCGATCAATAGGCCGCCGATCACGGTTGCGTACAAGGAACGCATGCGGCCGGCAATGGCGGCCGCGACGGCCGGAATTACCAGGAAGGTGAGGATAAGCGCCTGCAACCTCACCATGTTCGCCAACAGAATGCCGCTCACTCCGGCAATCGCTCCCGACATCGCCCACGCCCAGGCGTCGATCCGCAGAACCGGGACGCCGAGCAGCGCGCTGATTTCGCGATTGCTGGCCAAGGCGCGCATGGCAAGGCCGAGTTTGCTGCGGTTGAAAAAGACAATGATGCCGCCGGTGATGGCGAGCGACAGGCCCATAGCGATGAGCCTTGTGTAGGTGACGCGAACCCCAAGCACGCGAAAGCCGAGCGCATCGGTCGGCAGGCGGAGCGCACGCGGCCACTCGCCCCACGTTAATTCCATGAAGCCCAGGATCACGAGCGCGAAACCGAGCGTGGCGACCGCTCGCACGATTGGATCGCTGTAGGCGAGCCGCGGCGCGACCAGGCTGCCGTAAGCGAGCGAAACAGCCGTTGCGGTTACGACCCCGGCAATCCATCCGATCCATGCGGGACCGCCGGCATCGGCGATGTTCCAGGCGATTAGAGCGGACAATGCGCCGACGGCGCCTTGTGCGAGATTCACCACGCCCGACGACTGGAAAAGGATCACGAGGCCAACACCGGAGAGGACGTAAACCGCTCCGGTGCTGAGCCCCGAGATCAGGAAAGGCCCGAGATCGGGCACGATTTCAGTCGGCGACGTGAGCTGCCGCTTCCAACTTGCGAATATTCGCTAGATCGGGGTCCTCGATCTCGAAGCAGGCCGCCTTGGTCACGAACTTGCCGTCCTGAATGACGGCCACCGAACCCGAGTGGTTGGCGTTATGCTCGTCGCCCTCGCCGAAGTACCAGGGCCCGCACATGATGTCGGACCTGAAATCCCTTCATGGTTTTCAGGGCCTGGCTCACGCCGGCGCGGTCGATTTTGTTCGGATCCATCTTCAACATCAAATCGACGATAACACGGGCGGCGACGTAGCCGGCCTGCGAGAACGTGTCTCGCTGATCGCTTGGGCGGCCGTAGGTATCGAGGATTGCATGCCAGTTCTTGGTGTCGGGCGCGTCCTTGTCGAGCGGCTCGAGCTCCAGCTGCACGAACGCCTTGCCGCTCCAATAAGGCCCGATCGCCTTGGGGAACAGCTCGTTGTAGACCGAGGTCGGCGCGGAGAAATGTATCTTGTCGCCAAGATCCTGCTGTTCGGCCGCGGCGAAAATCGGCGTGGCCCCTTCGCGCGGCAAACTGACTTCGATCAGGTCGGGCTTTAAAGCAACCGCTTGCAGCACGATCGAGGTCGCATCTGGCGTCGCGGGATCGATCAGGATGTTGTGATATTCGATGCCCTTGCCCGCAACCCAGGCCTTGATTCCGTCGCAAGAGAAATCGCCCACGCCGGGGATGTTCGGCGAAATGCAGACGATATTCTTTATGCCGAAGGTCTTGACCATGTACATCGCCGCGCCGAGGTTGCTGAGCCGCGGCCCTTCATTGGTGGGCGCGATATTCTTGACGTGGAAGCAATCGCGCGGCACGCCGACGCCGGCCACCACGAGCAAACCCTCGGTTTCGTACAGATGCTCGTTCACCGCGCACTCGACGAAGCTAGAGTTGCCAACCATCGCAACAACTTTCTTGTCCATCACGAGCTTGGCCGCGACCTGTGCCGCCTGCTCCGGTTTCCAGCCGTCGTCCTCGATCGAATAGGCAATCGGCCGGCCGTTGATGCCGCCATTCTTGTTGACGCATTTGAAATAGGCGTCGGCCGCTTGCGCCGGCGAACTGAAATCGGCGGGCCCGGTCTTGCCCACCACGGCGCCGATCTGGATCGGCTCGCCGGTGGCGGCTTTGCCGTTGTTGAGTCCGCATTTCGGCGCGTCCGCCGCCGCGGCCGGCAATGTCGCGAGCCCGGACGCGAGCCCGGCGACTGCCGAGGCCAGCACCACGAACGTGATCCGTCGCATTGAACGTCCTCCCCATTTTTTATGCGCGCGATGTTTGGTTACGCGTATTGCGCGCGACAAACGCATCCAACTTTATCACCGGCTTTTGTCTGCGCGAAGAGCCGAATGCCGATCGGTTGACTAAGATTGCGCCATCGCGCGAGCATCGACCGAAAATGCTGCCGCGATCGGCTGAAAAAGTACCAGCAGGGACGGAAAAGTACCGGAGGCGACCGCGCCAGCAGCGCCATTCACGGCGGCCATGATCCTATGCGATCGCCTTCAGCATGCCGGTCCTGTCGTGACAGTTCAGATACTCGAAGAACTGGTCGCCCGCGCGAGCGACGGTGACCTCATGATAGAGCCTGAGCTTTGCAGCGGGGCCGAGGCTCGAAAGATATTTCATCGCCGCACCAAAGATGCGCACATGTGTCGGATGGGATTCGGCCCAGCGCTCGAGCGCTGCGAGGCTGTTCCACCAGCTCATGCCGTAGGTCTTTTCGGTAGCTCGCCCGTCGCTATCTAGAACGGTCATGTAGCGGTTGGCGAGGCATCCGATAGCGAGGCCTTCGTCGCGCAAAAAGTCCATACCGGCGTGTAGAACCGGCTCAACGTCGTCGAGGTACATGCGGCGCTCGGCCGCCTCGGTGTCGCTCCAATCCTGGCCCGAGCGGATTAGGCAGATATTCTCGTGCGGTTCCACGCGCACACGGTCGCCGTCGCGAACAAGGCGGGGCGCTCCGGCCGGCGTCATCTCGCTGGTCTGCGATAACGGAATACGGTCGCGCATGCCGCCCCAATAGGCGTGCTCCATCACTTCGCCGCTCATGCCGTCCGCGAGTGTCGCCACCCCTTCGGGCCGGCCAAGAGACGAGAAGAGAGTTCTCGTAATGATCGACCGAGGGGCACAGCACCTCGATGAATGTGCCGACGCCGGCGTGGTTTTGCGTTGGACCGGTCCACCCCTCGCGCGCGACCGGAAACCAAGCGTCGAACGTCTTCCGTTCGTCCCAATAGGCGACGGAGACAACATTCGAATAGCCCGCCTCGTCAGTGTAGGCGGCCCGGTCCCAATGCCGGGGTCCGTTAGGAGCGGCGAAAGCGTCCGCATTCCATGTCAGTGCGGCCAAACGCGCAGGCGGCGCGGCGCCGCTATACTGCAGGCCGAAATAGGCCATCACGACGTGGTCGACGGCCGGCCGGTGACGCGCAACGAAAGACGGGTAAGGCGGCTGGTAATCGTTCGGCACCCGCCGGTGGCGGGTGCGCTTTACTTGCAGATGTGGCGGGATGGCGGATTCCACAGCACCCTCACTCGGCGGCTGCCTGTGGCGGAGCGAAGACCGCCACGTTTGCCGCCTTGGATGCCGGCTTCACGCGGACATCGGCGTCCGCATCCTGGTCGACCGGCAAGGCCAGGGTCTCCACCCTGTTCGCGGGACGATTGTTGAACAAAAGACGGGTCACATCCGGGCGCGCATAGTGTCCGGCCGGATCGGCGGCCGCTTTTGCGACCGAGATCATGCCTAGGTCGATATCCGCGTAGATGAGCCCCTCTTTGTCGGGCGGTAGCGTCTGCGCGAGCGGGGCACCGTCGGGACCATAGATCACCGCGAAGCCGCCGCCGACATGCAGGAATTGATGCTTCTCGGGCGTGTCGCACAATTCGTCGATCATCGCCTGGGAAACGGTTGCGCACGGCGCGATCACGAAGCACGAGCCTTCCACCGCATAGATCTTGCTCGCCGCATTGTTGACTTCAGCGCCGAGCGCGTGAGCGAACGGATCGTAGAGCGAAAAGCTCGGCCAAGCCGCGACATGAACTTGCTCGTTCTGGGCGTACATCGCGTATTTCGACAGAGGCTGCAGGTGCTCCCAGCAGCAAAGCGCGCCGAGGCGGCCGATATCGAGATCGTGGACCGCGAGGTGCGAACCATCGCCTTCACCGAAGACCGTGCGCTCGGCGTGGGTCGGTTTCAGCTTGCGGCGCTTCGCCACTGTTTCGCCATCGGGTCCGATGATCCATTGGGCGATGTAAAGACTCCCACCGTCGCGCTCGGAAAGTCCGAGTACCACGAATATTTTGTTGCGCTTCGCGGCCGCACGCAGCCGGTCGGCCTCTGGGCTGTCATAGTTGAGCGAGTTGTCGAAATAGCGCGAGACGAACCCGCGCATGATCGCCCAGGCCGGAGCGCCAAGCCATATCCACCACGGATAGCCGGGTATCCAGGTTTCCGGAAATGCAACAAGACGCGCCCCGGCCGCACCCGCTTCGTCGATCAGGTGCACCGTCTTTTCGATCGACGCGTCGAGATCGAGGAAGGCGGGCGCCGCCTGGACGGCGGCTACTTTGAACTTCGGATGGGCTGCTGCCATGGTTCCGCTCCTCCAGGTCCGGACGACAGGCGCCGCATTGGGGCGCGCTGCCCGACCGGGCAACGCTAGGGTGTTGCGGCCAAATGCTCTTGGCTGCGCGCGCAGTAAAAGTTGGCTGACGGCGCAGTCATCGAGGCGTGCGTTTCGCCGAGCGGCAACACGTGTTAGTCTGTAGAGGCGGTCCAAGACTGCGCAACGAGAGTGCGCGAAACGGGTGCGGTGTGATGAAAACCGTCCTGACGACGACCGAAGTCGCCGAGCGCAAACGCGCTCAATTCTGGCAAGATGCGGTCTGCGACACGTTTGTCGAGCTCGATTGCCAACTCCACGCGGACCGCCCATTTTTCGGTGAGCTCGCGACCACGCATTGCAACGATCTGCATTTCTCCAAAGTCCGCTCCGACGGCCAAATCGTGAAACGTACACGGACCCGCATCCGCCGCGCGCGCGAGGAGGTCATGCTGATCAGCTTGCAGGTGAGTGGCGTGGGTTTGGTCGCCCAGGACGGGCGCGAGGCGCGTCTCGAGCCTGGAGATTTTGCCTGCTACGACAGCACGCGGCCCTACACGCTTAGCTTCAACTCAGAGTTCGAACAGCTCGTGCTGCACATGCCGCGCGACGCAATGGTGCGGCGGATCGGCCGAACCGAGGCTTGGACCGCGCGCCGGGTCGAGGCCGCGAGCCCGGTCGGTTCGCTGGTACTGCCCTTCGTGCGGCGGACCGCCTCCATTGTATCCGAAGTCGCTCCGGCGACCGCAAGCCGGCTCTCGGAGACCTGTTTGTCGCTTGTCACAGCCGCGCTCGGCGAGCGGCTGAGTGAGGGATTCCAGGGTCAGACATCGGGCCGCACAGCGCTGATCTTTCGCGCCAAAGCCGCCATCGAGAGCAACTTGCACGATCACGCACTCAACACCGAGAAAGTCGCGGCACTCCTGTGCATTTCGCCACGCTACCTCCAAGACCTGTTCCACGCCGAGCAAACGACGGTCAGCGATTGGATTTGGAAGCGGCGGCTTGAGAAGAGCCGGCGGGACTTGGCCGATCCGCTGCGCGCCTGCGACAGCATCGCGCAGATCGCACTCGCCTGCGGTTTCTCGGACCTTGGGCATTTCAGCCGCCGATACCGGGACGCGTTCGGGGCTTCGCCACGCGAGGATCGCGCGGCGCTCCGAGGCAGCGGCCTGTTCCGAGCAAGCGGCAACGACGGGCGCTAGCCGAAGGACGGCAAGCAAAGGTCGACCAGAAAGGTTGACACGCCACGCCGCATCCCGCGCAATGTTGCTATCGCAAAACCGATAAGCGCGGGAGAACATATGAAAGCGGCCCAATTATTCGACGTAGACGGCTTGGCCACGATCGTGACCGGTGCGGCCAGCGGCATTGGCTTTGCCTACGCGGAGGTGATGGCCGACAACGGCGCTCGCGTCACATTGATGGACAAGGATGCGCAGTCCCTCGACGCCGCCGTGCACCGGCTGGCGGAGCGCGGCAGCGACGTGCGCGGCCAAACGCTCGACGTGACTGACCGCCCGGCGCTGCGCAAGAGCATCAACGCGGCGGCCGATCATTACGGCAAGCTCGACGTGGTGTTCGCCAATGTCGGCATCGATTCGCCGCCCGGTTTCCTGAGCATGACCGGCGATCGCAACCCGGACGGCGCGTTCGAAAATGTCTCTGACGAGCGCTGGGACCTCGTCATGGCGACCAACCTCACCTCGATCTACTCCACGATCAAGGCGAGCGTTCCGCACATGAAGAAGAATGCAAAGGGCGGGCGCATCATCGTTACGACCTCGGTGGCGGGCATTCGCAGCGAAGCGATTGTCGGCATGCCCTATATGCCGGCCAAAGCGGGCGCCGCGCATCTCGTTCGCCAGGCGGCGCTTGAATTGGCGAAATACAACATCCTGGTCAACGCCATCGCGCCTGGACCGTTCGTGACCAACATTGCCGGCGGGCACATGCGGGACCCGACGACGGTGGCGGCCTTTGCGCGCTTCACGCCGCTGCATCGGCTCGCTTCCACCGACGAAATCCAGGGTCTCGCGCTGTTCCTCGCCTCGCCCGCGGCGACTTATGTCACCGGATCGCAAATCGTCATCGACGGCGGCGTATTGCTCGGGCTTGCCGACTAGTTCCTGGCGATGATCTCACGCTCGCCGCGATAGGTGGCCGGCGCTTCCGACAACTTCCCTGCCCGGCGGCGCAACAGAATCGTGGGGCGGCGGCGGGCAATGACACTCCGCCGGCGGCGGCGCCGGGTCGGCGTTTCGACGCGCAACGCGCCGATACGCCCGAATGGCTCGCGCAAGCTGCCGTCTCGCTCGGCAACAAGGAGCGGCAAGCCGAGCACGCGGCCCCAGGACTGCCACTCGGCGACGATCTCGTCGCTCTTGCTGGAAGAGAACAGCGGCAGCGACAGCGCGGGATCGCCGTGCTCGAGCACGACGGCGATCGCTGTCGCTGGCGCGTTCGCTGTTCCGGTCAGGCGAATGGCAACGCCGCGGAAGGCAGTGACGGGCAAATTGAGCGCCATGCGCATGCCGCGGACACAGCGACGCACCACGACACGCTCGCGATGCAGATCGATGACGCGCCGGCACTCGTCGGCCGCTTCATCGGTCGCTTCGAAACGCACGGGCAAAGAGAAAGGGTCGAGCCGCAATGCGCGGCTCGACCCGGCAGCGATCCTGCCGGCTTCCATTTGACGCCCCGAAAACTCGGCTCCCACCGGGCTGTTGCCGCCCGGTTGCCACGACAATGCCAGAGCGCCGTCGCAATCAGCTTAAAAACCCTGGTTAAGAGGTCGTATCGCACCACCGAACACGCCGCATGATTGACGAGCCGTTGCCACCGCAGCCGCAATTCGTCTGCTTGCCCGATGGCATGCGCCAATTTCCTGGGTTGAATCGCGCGGCTTGCGGTCACATCTTGACCTTGTGTTCCCTTTTGTCCCCGCATAAACCGGCCATTAAATGCCTTCGCTTCTCGATCAATCCGATCTCACCAATCTCGCCGAACGTCTCGTGACCGCCGCGCGCCGCGCCGGCGCCGATCAAGCCGACGCGCTCGCCGTCCGTTCGGTGTCGCTTTCCGTCGAGGTGCGCGACGGCGCCGTCGAGGAATCGCAGCGTTCCGAGGGAGACGACCTTGGCCTGCGGGTCATCGTCGGCCACAAGCAGGCGGTCGTTTCGACCAATGACCTCAAGGGCAATGGCTTCGACGCGCTGGCCGAGCGTGCGGTAGCGATGGCGCGCGCGGCGCCGGAGGACCGCTTCGCCGGGCTTGCCGACGCGTCGCAGCTTGCGCGCCAATTGCCCGCGCTCGATCTCATCGATCCCGACATGCCCGGGGTCGATGCGCTCGAAACCCGCGCCCGCGAAGCCGAGGCTGCCGGGCTCGCGGTTGCCGGCGTCAGCAAATCCGGCGGCGCATCGGCCTCCGCCGGCATTGGCGGGCTCGTGCTGGTGACGAGCCACGGCTTCCACGGGGCGACCATCGCTTCGCGCCACGGCATCGCCATGACGGCGATTGCGGGCGACGGCACTGGCATGGAGCGCGACTACGACTTCTCGTCTACGCTGCACGCGTCGGACCTCGAAAGCGCGGAAGCGATCGGACGCCGGGCTGGCGAACGCGCCGTCAAGCGCCTCAACCCGCGCAAGGTTGCTACGCGTCGCGTACCGGTCGTATTCGATTCCAGGATCTCCGGTTCGCTGGTTGGTCATCTCGCCAGCGCCGCCAACGGCAGCTCGATCGCCCGCAAGACAAGTTTCTTGCGGGAAAAACTCGGTGAGAAGATTTTCGCCTCCGGCATCGACATCGTCGACGACGCGCTGCGACCGCGGGGCCTGCGCTCGCGGCCATTCGATGCCGAAGGCATCGCTGGCCGCCAACGCAAGCTGGTCGAAGACGGCGTCCTTAAAACCTGGATCCTCGACTGCGCGACCGCGCGCGAGCTCAACCTGGAGACGACCGGTCATGCTCAGCGCGGCGTTTCCTCGACCCCCTCCCCTGGACCGAGCAACCTGCATCTGGCCGCCGGCAGCAAGAGCCCGGACCAGCTGATCGCCGACATTGAGGATGGCTTCTACATCACCGACATGATCGGCATGGGCGTCAATCTGGTGACCGGCGATTATAGTCGCGGCGCCTCCGGCTTCTGGATCGAGAACGGCGAGCGCACCTATCCCGTCAGCGAGGTCACGATCGCCGGACATCTTGCGGACATGTTCGCGAGCCTCACGCCGGGAAACGACCTCGTCTTCCGTTACGGTACCAACGCGCCGACGCTGCGGGTTGAGGGCATGACCGTTGCAGGCCACTGAGGTCATCGACCCTGTACAAGCAACGGCGCGGCTCGCCGCGTGCGTCCGCGAGGCCGGCGCGTTGGCGCTATCGATGTTCGGCACCCCGATCAACAATTGGATCAAGGGCGAGTCTTCGCCGGTCTGCGAGGCCGATATTGCCGTCGACCGGCTGCTGCGCGAACGGCTGATCGGCGAGGGCTCGATCATCGCGTGGCTGTCGGAGGAAAGCATCGACGATCCCGCCCGGCTCGCGGCGCGCTACGTCTGGATTGTCGATCCGATCGACGGCACGCGCGCCTATCTCGCGGGCTCGCCGGATTGGACCGTTTCCGCAGCGCTCATCGATAACGGGCGGCCGATCGCGGCTTGCCTGTACGCCCCCGTCACCGAGGAGTTTTTCACGGCAACCGCCGATCAAGGCGCCACGCGCAACGGCGCTCCGATCGCGACCTCGGCCGGCGCTTCACTTGAAGAAGCGCGCGTCGCCGGCCCAAAGAGCTATCTCGACCGGTTGACCGCGGTGGCGCCACCCTTCACCGTCGTGCCGCGCGTGCGCTCGCTCGCGCTGCGTCTTGCTCGCGTCGCGCAGGGCGCCTGCGACGCCGCCATCGCCGGCGTCAACAGTCACGACTGGGACCTTGCGGCGGCTGATCTTTTGGTGCACGAAGCTGGTGGCGCGCTGACGTCCGTCGGGGGCGATGCCGTCGCTTATAATCGTCCCGTGCCGCGGCATGGGATGCTCGTCGCGGCCGGCCGGGACAGGCATGCGACACTCATCGAACTTCTTAGGGATGAACGCCTCGCCTCTTCATAGATCGCGCATTGCGCGGAGCGAGTTTCATGTCGGACGTCCCCCAACGGTCAGCGAAGCAATTGCTCCACCTCGTCTTTGGCGGCGAGCTGAGTAGTGTGGCGAGCATGGAATTCAGAAACCTCGGCAAACTCGACATCGTCGGCATCTATCCGAATTACGCCAGCGCCTACGCAGCCTGGAAGGCGAAGGCGCAAGGCACAGTCGACAATGCCCAAATGCGGTATTTTATCGTGCATCTGCACCGGCTGCTCGATCCGGACGTCCAGGCACCGCGGCGCTGAGAGGACGCATGTTGTGCAAGTGTATCGGGCGACAACGGCGCGGGCGGCAGAACGCGGCGATGAACGGCGGTCTTAAGGTCGTCGATCGGCCCCACGGGGAGGAATGAGCGTGCGCGATCGGCTGCCGCTCGCGCTGCGATTCTATCGGCTCGCTTCCATGGCGGCGGCGCCCACTTTGGCACCGCGGTTATTGGCGTGGCGTGTGAAACGCGGCAAAGAAAATCCGACGCGCCTCGCCGAGCGCTACGGTGAGGCGAGCCTGCCGCGCCCCGCGGGTCCGCTCATTTGGCTACACGGCGCGAGCGTCGGCGAGTTGCTCGCCGTCATTCCCCTGATCGAACGCCTTCGTGCAAGGAACTTCGCCGTGCTCATGACTTCCGGCACCGTTACCTCTGCAACGCTCGCCGAAAGGCGCCTGCCCGCTGGCACATTGCATCAATTCATTCCGCTCGACGCACCGGGATTTGTTGGTCGCTTTCTCGATCATTGGCGACCCGATCTGGCGCTGTTCGTCGAATCCGATCTGTGGCCCAATCTGATCTTGACCTGCGCGGACCGTGCGATCCCGATGATCCTGGTCAACGGCCGAGTGTCGGAGCGCTCTTTCCGCCGCTGGCGGCACGCACCGGGCGCGATCGCGGGGCTGCTGCGACGCTTCGATCTTTGCTTGGCGCAGTCGAACGCCGACGCCCAACGCTACAGCCAGCTCGGCGCGCCCCGCATCAGCAGCATCGGCAATCTCAAGCTCGACGCACCTGCGCCTCCGGTCGACCTTTCCGGTTTGCACACGCTGAGCGCGATCGTCGTTACTCGCACCGTGATCGCCGCAGCGTCGACGCACGCGGGCGAGGAGAATGAAATCATCGCGGCGCACCGGCGACTGCGCCCAAAATACCCGACGCTGCTGACGATCATTGCGCCGCGCCATCCGGAACGCGGACCCGCCATCGCCGAGGCCGCGAAAGTGGCCGGCCTATCCGTCGCGCTTCGCTCGCGCGGCGATCTGCCAAAGCCGGACATCGATGTCTTCATCGCCGACACGCTCGGTGAACTCGGCCTGATCTACCGGCTCGCGCCCATCGTGTTCATGGGCGGCTCGATTGCCAGCCACGGCGGTCAGAATCCAATCGAGGCGATCAGACTCGGCGCCGCTGTGGTCCATGGTCCGAACGTCTGGAATTTCGCCGAAATCTACGCGGCGCTGGATGCCGCTCACGGCGCCGAACTCATCGCCGATGAGGAGACTTTGACGACTTGCCTCGCCGGCTGGCTCGCCAATCCGGCGGCGCGCAAGGCGGTGGCCGATGCGGCGGCTGTGACAGTCGAGAAGCTCGAGGGTGCACTCGAACGGACTCTAGCTGCACTCGAGCCGTACCTGATGCAGCTTCGGCTCGAGCAGCGGGCCTCCTGAGGTTAGGGCACTTGCGCGGACTTTTCGATATCATGCGCTGATGCGTGAGCCGGCCTTTTGGTGGCAGCTTGGCAGCGGCGCTGCACTTAGCCCGCTCGCCGGTATCTATGGCGCGGTGGCGGCGCTGCGCATGCAATCAAACGGACGCAGCGCCGGCGTGCCGGTGATCTGCCTTGGCAATCCCACCGTCGGCGGCGCCGGCAAGACCCCGGCGGCGCTGACGGTGGGGAGGCTCCTTCTCGCCGCGCACGAGCGCCCGTTCTTTCTGAGCCGCGGCTATGGCGGCCGGCTGATCGGTCCCGTGCGCGTCGATCCCGTGGTCCATTCAGCAGCCGCTGTCGGTGACGAACCGCTCCTCTTGGCGCGCTTGGCGCCGACCATCGTCGCGCGCGATCGCCTGGCCGGCGCTGAAGCCGCACGACGCGGCGGCGCGAGCGTGATCGTCATGGATGACGGCTTTCAAAATCCGGTGCTGGCCAAAGACCTCGCGATACTTCTCGTCGATGGCCGCCGCGGCATCGGCAACAGCCGCGTCATACCGGCCGGCCCGTTGCGGGCGCCGCTGGAAACGCAGATGGCGCATGCGCATGCGATCGTCGTCGTCGGGCCATCTGAAGGCGCTAAAACGGTTGCGGAGAGCGCGCGCAGGCACGGGCTCGCGATATTTCACGGCTGTCTCGAACCTGATCCAGCTACCGTCGCCGCGATCGGCGGGCGCAGCGTTTTGGCCTTTGCCGGGATCGGCGATCCGGAGAAATTCTTCGCAACACTCGCCGAGGCCGGCGTTACGATCGCCGAACGCGCAAGCTTTGCCGACCATCACCGCTACACGGCGGCAGAGGTGCACGCTCTAATCGCGCGCGCCGACGCCGCGAACCTGATGTTGCTTACCACCGAAAAAGATCTGGCGCGGCTGTCCGGCGATCCGCATGCCGGAGCTCTTGCCGCCCGCGCGAACGCGTTGCCGGTGCGGCTCCTGGTCCAAGAAGCGAATGCGTTCCGCGATATGGTCTTGAAGGTGGTGAAGCCGCAATCGAGAACGTTGCCCTCGGCCGGGGAATGACGCCCTAAGATTTTCGCGCGTAAGTCCCGGCATGTCGCTGCAGTACGGCTTCCGGCGAGGCGTAGGCTTCCTGCAGGACCACGCTCCAATATCTGAGTTCCTCAAGTGGAATCGGCGCACCAGTCACGGCGCAGCGTACGAAGGCGCCAGGCCGCACCACGCGAAAATCGCCGTCGAGATACTTCACTTCGGCCTCGCCGGGCATCGGGCTGGGGCGATCGGTACGATTGAGCAAATAGACCTCCGTCGGGGACGTGCTTCAAGCGCCGATCGGCCCCCTCGTCGGCAACATAATCACTCGTAGACCGGAACGAAACCCACCCTCATCCGCGACAAAGCGATGCGAAAGCGGCGATGCGCCGCGCCGATTGCTCGACGCGGCGCCAGATCGATTCGGCAGCACCACACAGCGAGTGGCGCTCTCTCTGTTGCTGCGGAGTCCCGCGTTCAGCGGGCCGCAATCCCTACCAGCAATGCCGATAGCCGTGGCGCCACCAGCAGTGGTGATGCCAATGCCAGTGACGGCAGCGCCAGCCGCACCAAGCCTGAGTAACGTGACCTGACGCGGCCTCGCTCGCGGCTCCCGCCGGAAGCGGAGCGGCCGGCGCCGCGTGCGAAACTCCAGGCGCGGCCGCGAAAGCCAAAGCCAAAGCCAGGATCGCTGCCGCAAATGCTGTTCGAATCATGCTGTCCTCCTTGAAGCGAACTTATGATCGCCAAGTGCTCAATACGAAAACATGATGGCGGTTCCACGGCGTCGAAACTTTTCACGCGACGAACAAACAAGATGAACAAACAGTCAGTTTCCATCTCAATAAATTCGTCACCGACATGAACAAACAGTCAGCTTGCGAATGTCGCGCGGCGCGATTTCTTGGCGCGCGAATGAATTTCGCTTCGACAAAAAAGACGATTGCAGCGCAGCAACTAAAAGAGACTGCCTTGTCCGGGATCGCGGTCGCGCCGTCGCCTGCGCCTTGCCGGCTCCGGGCGTGGCGTGGTTGAAGCTTGCACGACTTCGGCGCGCGCCCCGACGAGGCCGTCGGAAAACTCGATGTCCATCGGCATACCGGTCGAAACGGAAGCAGCCGTGCGCAGCGGCCGGCCCGCTCGATCGCGCACCAGCGCGAAACCCCGCGCCAAGACGCCGCGATAGGAGAACGCCGCGAGTAACTGCGCATCGCGTTCGCAGCGCGCCCAGCGCGCATCCAGGATATTGTCCATGGCGCGCCCGGCGCGCTCGGCTAACGCGCCGACGCGCTCGCCTTCACGCGCGATTCTCATACGATGCGCCGTGACATTCGCGGCGGCGCTCGCCCGCAGCCGGTGCGCAATGCCGACATAGCGTTCGCGCCGGCGCTCCACATGCGTGCGCAACAGGTGTGCGCTCAGCCTGCCGCCGATGCGCGAGAAGCTCACGCGATGGATGTGCGCATTGGCACGCAACGCCTGCGCGAGTCCCGCGGCGGCAAGATCGAGCCGCTGCCGCGGCAAGGCCAGCACTTCGTCGGCGTTCGGCAGTGCGCGCGCAGCAGAGCGCACGGCAGCCCGCCGTGCTTCCTGATTGCGCAGCCAACCGGCGAGAGCGCGCCGCTCCAGGCTCTCGACGTCGATCGCAAGCTCCGCGCGAACGGGCACGGCCATTTCGGCGGCTGCGGTCGGCGTCGGCGCCCGCCGGTCGGCGGCAAAATCAATCAGCGTCACATCGGTCTCGTGGCCGACCGCAGAAATAAGCGGAATAAGGCTCTCCGCCGCAGCGCGCACCACGATCTCTTCGTTGAACGACCAAAGATCCTCGAGCGAGCCGCCACCACGGGCCACGATGAGAAGATCGGGGCGCGGTATTGGCCCCTGTTCCGGCAACGCGTTGAACCCGGCGATAGCGGCCGCGACCTCGGCGGCTGAGCCGTCGCCTTGGACCTTCACCGGCCAGACCAGCACATGACGGGGGAAACGATCGGCGAGCCGATGCAGAATGTCGCGAATGACCGCGCCGCTTGGCGAGGTGATGACGCCGATCACGGCCGGCAGATACGGCAACAGCTGCTTTCGCGCTTCGTCGAACAGTCCCTCGGCGGTCAGTCGCCGCTTGCGCTCTTCAAGCAGCGCCATGAGCGCGCCGAGACCGGCGGGCTCCAGCGTCTCCACCACGATCTGATATTGCGAGCGGCCGGGGTAGGTGGTCAGGCGACCTGTGATCACTACTTCGAGACCGGCTTCGAGCTTGAGCTTGATGCGGGGCGCGGCACTGCGCCAGACCACGCCGGCGATGCAGGCGCGTTCGTCCTTAAGGTCGAAATAGACGTGGCCGTTCGAATGGTAGTTCACCTTGCCGAGTTCGCCGCGCACGCGCACATAGCCGTAGGCATCCTCGATGGTGCGCTTGAGCGCCGAGGAGAGCTCGGAAACCGTCAGTTCCGGCAAATTGAGCCGTGGTTCGTTCATAGTCGTAATGCTGTGATCGGCCTGAGCGCTGTTAGTGCCGCGGATCGCCTCGGGTCAAGACCCCTGGACAAGTCCCTGCATGATCTTGCACCGGGCCTCGCCCATGCTACAGGGGCGATGGCAACATATCTCAACCCATGAACATTCTGCTCCTTGGTTCCGGCGGACGCGAGCACGCGCTGGCCTGGAAAATGGCGGCAAGCCCGCTGACAGATCAACTCATCTGTGCGCCCGGCAATGCCGGCATCGCGCGAGAAGCGGAGTGCGTCGCGCTCGACATCGCGGACCATGCGGCGGCGATCGCGTTTTGCCGCAAGAATGCAATCGATTTCGTCGTAGTTGGCCCGGAAGCACCGCTCTGCGGCGGGATCGTGGACGAACTGGAAGCGGCAGGCATCAAGGCTTTTGGACCGAGTGGCGCCGCGGCACGGCTCGAAGGCTCCAAGGGCTTCACCAAGGATTTGTGCCGGTCGACTGGCATACCGACCGCGGCCTATGAGCGTTTTTGCGCAGCGGAGCCGGCGAAGGCCTACGCCCGCGCGCGCGGCGCGCCAATCGTGGTCAAGGCCGACGGGCTTGCCGCCGGCAAGGGCGTGGTCGTGGCGGAAACCTTGGCCGATGCCGAGGCCGCGATCGATATGATCCTCGGCGGCGGTCTTGGTGAGGCCGGCGCAGAGCTTGTCATCGAGGAATTTCTCGAAGGCGAAGAAGCATCGTTTTTCGCGCTCTGTGACGGCGAGACCGCAATGCCGATGGCATCGGCCCAGGATCACAAGCGCGCCTTCGACGGCGACCGGGGACCGAATACCGGTGGCATGGGCGCCTATTCGCCCGCTCCCATTGTCGACGCGGCGATGAGCGCCCGGGTCATGGCCGAAATCGTGCAGCCGACGTTGCGCGCGATGAAGACGATCGGTGCGCCGTACAAAGGCGTTCTCTATGCCGGACTGATGATTACCGCCGAAGGACCGAAGCTCATCGAATACAATGTCCGCTTCGGCGATCCGGAATGCCAAGTACTCATGCCGCGGCTGATGTCGGATTTGGTGCCGGCGTTGCTCGCGTGCCGCGACGGCGTGCTCAAATCGCTCGATCTGCGCTGGCATCCCGAGCCTGCGCTCACCGTGGTGATGGCCGCCCAGGGCTATCCGGGCTCATACGCCAAAGGCTCCGTCATCGAAGGCTTGGACGAGGCCGCCGCCGTCGAAGGGGTGGAAATCTTCCACGCCGGCACCAAGCAGGAGGGCGGCCGTATCGTCGCGAATGGCGGACGCGTGCTCAATGTCTCGGCGCTCGGCAAAACCGTACGCGAGGCGCGGACGCGAGCGTACGAGGCAGTTTCCCGCATTCGCTGGCCGGAAGGTTTCTGCCGCCACGATATCGGCTGGCGCGCGGTCGAGCGCGAAAAATAAGGAAGATCAACAGGCTGGCGCTAGGGCCTAATTAGCGATATCGGGAGGAAAAGAGAAATCGGGGGAAAATATGAGCGCCGCCGACCGTCAGAGCACCTTCTCCGGCACCAAGGAAGTCGCCGAGCGGCTGCGGTTCGATGTCGGCCGCCTCGAGTCTTATCTACGCGACCGTGTGAAGGAGTTTGCCGGGCCGATTACGCTTAGCCAGTTCAAGGGTGGCCAGTCCAATCCGACCTATCTCATCGAGACGCCGCAGCGGAAATATGTGCTCCGGCGCAAGCCCCCGGGGAAGCTTCTGCCGTCGGCGCATGCGGTCGATCGCGAGTACCGGGTGATCGGAGCGCTTCACGCGCAAGGATTTCCAGTCGCCGAGCCCGTTCTGTATTGCGCCGACGAGAGCGTCGTCGGCACCGCATTCTTCGTCATGTCGCATGTCGAAGGCCGCGTGATCTGGGAAGCGCAGATGCCCTCGTCGAATCCGACCGAGCGCGCGCAGGTCTACGACGCCATGAACGCGACGATAGCGCGTCTGCACAGCTACGACCCGACCGCGATCGGATTGGCCGATTATGGGCGCGGCGAAAACTACGTAGCCCGGCAGATCGAGCGCTGGTCGAAGCAATACCGCGCCTCGGAGACCGAGAAGATCGAAGACATGGAGCGGCTGATTGCTTGGCTGCCCGCGCATCTGCCGCCGCCGCAGCCGACGCGGCTCGTGCATGGCGACTATCGCCTCGACAATATAATCCTCGCGTCCGACGCCCCCAGGATCGTTGCCGTGCTCGACTGGGAGCTGTCGACGCTCGGCGACCCGGTGGCCGATTTCGCCTATCACCTGATGCAGTGGGACATGCCGCCGTCGGAAGCCGGCACCGGCTCCCTCGTCGGTTTCGATTTGGCTGCGCTCGGCATCCCCTCGCGTGACAAGTATGTCGAGGCCTACGTGAAGCGCACCGGCCTCGACCCGCGTCCCTATCTGCCGGTATATTCCGCCTACAATTTCTTCCGCATCGCGGCGATCCTGCAAGGCATCGTCGGCCGCGTGCGCGACGGCACCGCCAGCAGCGCGGTCGCGGCGGCTAAATCCGAGCTCGTGCGGCCGCTTGCCGCCAACGCCTGGGAATTCGCCCGCCAAGCGGGGGCGGCTTGAGGCCACGACACCGATGAAGACCTTCGCGCTCGCGCTCGGTGGCGGCGGTGCGCGTGGACTGGCGCATATCGCGGTGATCGAGGCGCTCGACGAGATGGGCGTGAAGCCGGTCGCCATCGCCGGCACCTCGATCGGCGCGCTGGTCGGCGCCGCCTACGCGGCAGGGATTCGCGGCAAGGATATTCGCCGCCACGTCATCGGCTTTGCGCACGACCGCGGCGAAACAATGCGCCGGCTCATCGCGGCGCGCGCGGGCACCCTCGCCGATCTTTTCGCCGGAGCGTTCGGCCACGCTACGCAGATCGATGCCGAGAAATTCTGTGAGCAATTCCTGCCCGAAACTATCCCCGCGGATTTCGCGGAACTTGCGATTCCACTCACGGTGATGGCGGCCGATCTTCATCGCCGGCAGGAGGCGCCCCTCACATCGGGACCACTTCGCGCGGCTCTGGCAGCCTCGATCGCCATTCCCGGCCTGTTTCGCCCGGTGGCCGTCGGCGGCCGCATCCTCATCGATGGAGGCGCGACGAATCCGCTCCCCTTCGACCGGCTGCGAGGGCTTGCCGACTATATCGTTGCCGTCGACGTCTTGAGCGTTCCCCCGGCGGAGCGCGGCGATATCCCGAGCGCCTGGGAAACGATATACGCGACGCTCAACATCATGGGGAGCGCCATCGTCGCGGCCAAGCTCGCTCACGCCGCGCCGGACATTGTGATCCGCCCCAATGTCGGCATCTTCCGCACGCTGGACTTCTATCAAGCGACCGCCATTTTGCGGTCCTCCGACGCAGTGAAAGCTGAGGTTACGGAGAAGCTCGGCGCGGCGGTAGGCTAGCGTCGTTCCTGGAAGAAGCCCTTGAGCAGCGCCGACGCCTCCGCTTCCGCCATGCCGCCATAGACCTCCGGCCGATGGTGGCACGCGGGGGAGGCGAAAAATTGCACGCCGTTGTCTACCGCGCCGCCCTTGGGGTCGGGGGCGCCGTAATAGAGGCGGCGGATGCGCGCGAATGCGATTGCGCCCGCGCACATCGCGCAAGGCTCGAGAGTGACATAGAGGTCGCAATCGGAGAGCCGCTCGGAGCCGAGCGCGGCGCCGGCCGCCCGGATGGCGACGATCTCAGCGTGCGCGGTCGGATCGTGGTCGGCGAGCGTGCGATTACCGGCCCGCGCCACAATCGCGCTGTCGCGCACAATAACGCAGCCGATCGGGACCTCGCCTCGGGTGCCGGCCGCCCGGGCTTCCTCCAGCGCCATGTCCATGAACGATGTCATAGCGATTGCCTGATTGATCGTCCGGCGTTATTGCCGGACGCGTCATGGACGACAAGAGCAAATTCGACAAGGGCGGCGAACGGATCGCCAAGGCGATCGCACGCGCCGGCCTGACATCGCGCCGTGAGGCGGAGGAGTGGATCGCCGCCGGGCGCGTTTCCGTCAACGGCGCGGTGATCCACTCGCCGGCGCTCAACGTCGGCGCGCGCGACCGCGTCAGCGTCGATGGCGAGCCGCTGCCGGCGCGCGAGCGCACGCGGCTGTTCCTCTATCACAAGCCGCGCGGGCTGATGACCTCGCACGCCGACCCGCGCGGCCGGCCGACCATCTTCCAGCGCCTGCCAAAACACCTGCCCCGCCTGATCAGCGTCGGCCGTCTCGACTTCAACACGGAAGGTCTCATCCTGCTCACCAACGACGGCGCGCTCGCCCGTATCCTTGAACTTCCTGCCACGGGCTGGTTGCGGCGTTATCGCGTGCGCGCGCACGGCTCGGTGACGCAAGCCAAGCTCGATGAATTGCGCGCCGGCGTCACGATCGACGGCATCCACTACCGAGAAATCGAAGCGACGCTCGACCGCGTGCAGGGCTCGAACCTGTGGCTCAACTTCGCCATCCGCGAGGGCAAGAACCGCGAGGTCCGCAACGTCCTCGGCCATCTCGGTCTCACGGTCACGCGGCTTATCCGCGTCTCCTTCGGCCCATTTCAGCTCGGCGATCTGGCGGAAGGCGCCGTCGAAGAGGTGCGCACGCGCGTCTTGCGCGAGCAACTGGGCGAGCGCGTCGAGGCGCTTTCAGGCGCGGATTTTTCCGCACCCGTCACCCCTCCTCCGCCGCCCGAGGAAAGAGAAATGACGCGCGGGAATGCTGTGCAAAGGCCGACACGCCCCGCATCGGCCGGCGGCAAATCGACACATGATAAATCGCCAGTTCAAAAATCGACCGGTCATAAGCCGATCGGCCGTAAGTCGACCAGTCATTCTTGGCGCGCGCACGAGGAAGAACGGCCGGCGAAAAAACTGCGGCGGAAATTCCGCGGCTCGCGCGACGACGAAAAGGCGAGTGAACGATCATCGGAAAAGCCGCGCACCGGGCTCCTCACCGACCGCAAGGGACGCCGCGTGCTGGTCGAGCGCTTTGGTCAGAACAAGCCGCCGGAACAGCCTGAGAAAGGCGCGCCAAAGCGCGGCCGGCACGGCCGCCGTTTCGCGCCTGATCGCACGTCCGGCGCCCGCCCCAGGCGTCCGCAGGGGCGCTGATGCGCGTCGTCGGCGGACGCCTGCGCGGGCGCGCGCTTGCTGCGCCGAAATCGAAAGCGATCCGGCCGACCGCGGACCGCTTGCGCGAATCCTTGTTCAACATTCTCGTTCACGCCTTCGGCGATCCTGTCACCGGAGCGCGCGTGCTCGATCTCTTTGCCGGCACCGGCGCGCTCGGCATCGAAGCGCTGTCGCGCGGCGCAGCGTTCGCCTTGTTCATCGACGAGGGCGCAGAGGCGCGCGCGCTTCTGCGCGAGAACGTCACAGCGCTCGGTCTCGGCGGCGCCTCGCGCATTTTCCGCCGCGACGCGACCAAGCTTGGCGCCGCCTATCCGGTGGCGCCGTTCTCGCTCGCCTTCCTCGATCCGCCCTACGGACACGGCCTCGCAGCCGCCGCGCTCATCTCTGCGTTCGCCGGAGGATGGTTCACGCCCGACGCGCTGATCATCGTTGAAGAGGCGGCGAAGGCCCAATTCGCAGCCCCCGAGGGATTTACTGAAATCGACCGGCGACGCTATGACGACACCGAGTTTGTCTTTCTGCGGCCGATCTAGCGCCGCCCAAACAGCCGCTCGATGTCGGTGAGCTTTAGTTCGACATAAGTCGGACGGCCGTGATTGCATTGGCCGGAATTGGGCGTGACTTCCATCTCGCGCAGGAGCGCGTTCATCTCCTGAGCTTTAAGCCTTCGGCCGGCGCGCACAGAGCCGTGACAGGCCATGGTTGCGGCAACGTGCATGAGGCGGCGTTCGAGCGGCAGGGTTTCGTCCCATTCACTGATGTGCTCGGCAAGGTCGCGCACGAGGCCGCCACCGTCGATCTCGCCGAGGAGAGCCGGCGTCTCGCGCAACGCCACGGCGCCGGGACCAAAGGATTCGAGCACGACACCGAATCGTGCAAGTTCCTTGGCATGGCCGAGCAGGCGTTCCACGTCCGCTTCGTCGAGTTCGACGATGTCCGGGATGAGCAGAATCTGCCGGGCGACGCCGCTTTTTTCGATCGCGGCTTTGAGTTTCTCATAGACAATGCGTTCGTGAGCGGCGTGCTGATCGACGATGACCAAACCGTCGCGGGTCTGCGCCACGATGTAGGTCTCGTGCACCTGCGCGCGCGCCGCCCCAAGCGGGTGATCGAGGACCTCGGCGGCCGACTCCGCAAAACCGGAGGCGGCTTCGGCCTTGACTGCCGCGTCGCGTGAGGAATTGAGCGCAACCGCCGGCGTGCCGACGTCGAATGCGGCCTGCGCCGCCTCGGCAAAGCCGCTTCCAGGCATGAGCGTGTTTATACGGCGCGAATCGCCCGACCGTGCCGGTGAACGGCGCCAATCCCATCCGCGCTGCGTAGCAGGGCGAAACGCGGCGATCGTCGCTGTGCCGCCCGTGGTCGCGGCGCGCGTGCCCTCGCGGGCGAGCGCCTGTTTGAGCGCATGCACGATCAAGGCGCGCACGAGGCCGGCATTGCGAAAGCGCACCTCGGTCTTGGCCGGATGCACATTGACATCGACCTCGCGCGCGTCGAGCGTGACGAATAGGGCGACCAGCGGGTGACGGTCGCGTGGCAGATAATCTGCATAAGCGGCGCGCACCGCACCGACGAGAAGCTTGTCGCGCACCGGCCGGCCGTTGACGAAGAGATATTGGCCGAGCGCATTGGCGCGCGTGAGCGTCGGCAACGCGGCAAAGCCTTCGACCGTGACGCGCTCGCGTTCGGCCGCGACTTCGACCGCGTTGGCGCGGAAGTCGGCGCCGAGCACGTCGCCAAGGCGCGTGAGGCGTCCAGTGGCGCCGGGGAGCGCGGCCGCAAAGGTCACCGGCGTACGCTCCTCGCCGGCGAGCGTGAAGGCGACGTCCGGACGGCTCATCGCAAGCCGACGCACCGCCTCGCGCACGGCTTCCGCCTCGGTGCGATCCAATTTGAGGAACTTCAAGCGCGCCGGCGTCGCGTAGAACAGATCGCGCACCTCGACGCGCGTACCCTCCCCGAGCGCGGCGGGTTTCAGCTTCGACTTTACGCCGGCGTCCACCTCGATCGACCACGCATGCGGCTCGCGTTTGTGGCGCGATGCAATCGCAAGCCGCGCCACGGCCCCGATCGACGGCAAAGCCTCGCCGCGAAAACCCAGCGTGTTGATGGCGACGAGGTCATCGTCGGCCAAGTTTCGACGTGGCGTGGCGGTCCACCGCGAGCGCAAGATCCACCCGCGGCATGCCCTCGCCGTCATCGGTCACGCGAATGAGCCGCCGGCCGCCGCCGTCGGTGAGCACGTCGATGCGGCTTGCGCCGGCATCGAGCGCGTTCTCGACCAGCTCTTTGACCACGCTCGCCGGGCGCTCGACCACCTCCCCGGCGGCGATGCGGTTGACGAGTGGCTTCGGAAAGCTGGCGAACGGGCATGCGCGACTCGCTAAAGGCAGCCCGACTTTAATAGTGCGCGCCCCGCCGCGGGAGGGGTAGCTGCCGGCGAATGGCGAATTGGCAAGTAGCCAATGGCGCGACCTATTCGCTATTCGCCAATCGCATTCGCCGCAGGCGCTCCTAACCTACGCCCAGCCGCGGTGCACGTCGAAGATGCGCGCGGCTTCGGAAACATGGGGTAGTTCGAGAATGCCGGGCTCGCCGAGCGCCGCCTTTGTATCCTCGTAGCCCCTGTGCCAATGCTCTTCCATGCCGGTACGGGAGAATTCGAAAGTCTTGCCCGCCGTTTCATACTTGTTCGACTGATACTTCAATTGAACGACGGTCGCGACTTTCACCCGTGCTTCCTCCGCCAGGAATTGGACCTCCGGATCGTTCTGGCATCGGTCCGGGATCTGGTCCAGGAACCGAGACACCGCATGGCGGAATTTGTGCATCTTTTTGTATTGCTCGAGCGTGATATTGAGGCGGCTGGCGCCGTGGATTTCCATAGCCCGCAAATTCGCCGAGGGAATATCGAGCGGCACTTCCCCGTTCGCATCCCAAAGATCGACCTGGAAAACGAGCGCGCTATAGCGCGGCCGGTCATCGACGACAAATTGCATGGGCGAATTCGAGACAACGGCGCCGTCCCAATAATATTCACCGTCGACCTCAGTCGGCGGAAATCCCGGCGGTAGCGACGCGCTTGCCATGACATGCGACGAGGTGATCGTTTGCTGGAGATTGTCGAAATAAACCGGCGCGCCGGTCCGAACATTCGTTGCGCCGACGCTAAGCCGCAGCGGCTTGGAGTTGATCAAGTCAAAATCCACCAGGCGCGCCAGCGTCGCTTTTAACGGAGAGGTGTCGTAATAGCTGACGAGATCGGGGCTTTCGGCCGTCGAGTTCACTGGCGGGAACGGCCGCGGCGTGAAGAAATCCGGCGCCCCGTGAAACATCGTGGCAAAAGCGCTCATCTTGTTGGTCCAGTAACGCGCGTGTCCGTTGCCGTTCCACGGCAGCTCCGAGAACCAAGGGATATTCGGAAGTTTGATCGGTGGCTTGGTGACCGCTTCCCAGAAGTCACGCAGCCTCTCGACGCGCCGTTCAGGCGAATTGCCGGCGATCAGGGCGCCGTTGATGCCGCCGATCGACGTACCGCAAATCCAGTCCACCTCGATATTGGCTTCGTGGATCGCCTGATAGACGCCCGGCTTGATAGGCGCCTAATGCGCCACCGCCTTGGAGGACCAGCGCGACGCGCTCAAAAGGAAGGATGCGCGTTGCCCCTTTGAGCCATGCGTTCCAGTGGGGGTGCCCGGTTCATGAACTTCTCCTGTACTTTCCAGATTTGGCTCGGATCATCGGCGATAACCGTCGCCACTCGCTTGAGCACGCATACGCAGAATCGCCGACCCTTCCCCTTCCGCTTTGCGCGGATTAGCTCTCGATGTGGGCATTTCCCCAACTCGCAAGTAAGGGGGCAACATGGGATGCGCAAGCTCGGCAGACAAAACGATCATTTGATTGACGCGTGACAAAATTGAACCGGGCGTCGCAAATACATCGCATTGTCGGCAGCGCCGCGACCGCCGATGCCCCGGATTCGGGCAAGCTCAAAATTTGTTCAATCGAATGACGGCTTCGCCCGGCGCAGCCGCTTGAGGCCGGCGCGATGTTTTTTGGCTTCGACGCGGCGTTCGCGCGACGCCTTGCTTGGCTTCGTCGGACGCCGCGGCCGCGGCGCGACCGCCGCGCGGCGGATGAGATCGACAAGACGGTCGAGCGCATCCTGACGATTGCGCCCCTGGGTACGGTGGCTTTGCGCGATGATGACCAGCACGCCGTCGCGTGTCAGCCTGGCGCCGGCGAGCCGTTCGAGGCGCTCTCGCACCTCTGCCGGCAGCGATCGCGATCCGCGGACATCAAAGCGAAGCTGAACCGCGGTCGCGAGCTTATTGACGTTCTGTCCGCCCGGCCCCGAAGCGCGCACGAAGCTTTCTTCGATCTCGCGCTCGTCGACGCTGATATGGGCAGTGACGCGGATCATCCGTGAAGCGTAGCCCGGGTTGAGCGCCAGCGAAACCCGGAGACGGGGTCGGCGATTAGCCGGATGATGCCCGGATGTCGATCACTGCATCCGGGCCAGGTGCGGAGCGCCTAGTCGGCGCTGGTCGAAACGATCCCGTCGGGCCGGCCGGCAACGGTGACGAGAAGGCCGCCGTCGAGCAACCGCTTGGCCACGCGCCGCGCATCGTCGAGCGTTACCGAATTGATCATCTCCGGTCGCCGGGTGAAGTAATCAACGCCGAGACCGTCGAGCTGCAGCTGCACGAGAAGCGCCGCGATCTTGCTCGAAGTATCGAGATTGAGCGCGAACGAGCCGTTGAGGTAGGCCTTGGCCTTGGCGAGCTCCTCCGCGGTCGGGCCGTTTTCGGCCAGGCGGTGGATTTCCTTGTCGATCAGATCAAGGGTTTCGCCGGTGCGGTCCGCACGCGTGGCGGTGCCGCCGAGGAACAAGGCGGCGTGATTGAGCCACACCAGGCTGTCGGAAACCGAGTAGGCAAGGCCGCGCTTCTCGCGCACCTCGTGATAAAGCCGCGAGGAGAACGCGCCTCCGCCGAGAATGTGGTTGACGATATAGGCTGCCATGAAATCCGGATCCTTGCGCGCGATGCCGGGGCCGCCGAACGTCACCACCGCCTGCGGCACGTCTAGCTTTACGACGATGCGGCGTCCGAGCCCCTGCGGCGAGACGGATGCGACCGGCTTCAGCTCCGGCTGCGCCGGCAGCGCACCGAACACGCGGTCGAGCATCGTCTTCACCGCCTCGGCGTCGATGTCGCCGACGACGGCGACTTTCAGATTTGCGCGCGCCAGCACCCGGCGGGTGTAGTCTTTCAGATCGCCGGCGGAGATGGTCGGCACCAATTCCAGCGTGCCGCCGACCGGGCGGCCATAGGGGTGATCGGCGAACGCGGTCTGCCACCAACGAAGATTGGCGATATCGGACGGGCTGGTCGTCGCGCGGCGCAGCATGGACAGGACCTGCGCGCGGATGATCTCGATATCGTTCTGGTCGAAGCGCGGCGCCGTCAGCGCAAGCCGCAGATCCTCGAACGCTTCGTCGCGATTGTCAGTCAGCGTGCGCAGCGTACCGCGGAGCGTATCGCGCTCCGCCTGAAAGCCCAGCTCGATCGCCTTGCGCTCGAGACGGGCATGAAACGTTTTCGAGTCGAGGTCGCCGGCGCCCTCGTCGAGCAGGGAGGCGACAAGGTTGGCAGTACCTGCCTTGCCCAGCGGATCCTGCACGGAGCCGCCGGCGAAGGCAAAGTCAACGGCGATCATGGGGACCGCCGGCTCGCGAACAAGCCAGGCTTCGATGCCGCCGGGACTGACCACCCGCTCGATCGTCGTCGCGAACGCCGGCGCGACGAAAAAAGGAAGCGCCAGGATCGCGACGGCTAAGCCGCGCTGGATGCAACGGCAAAGGGCCGGCGCCATCGTTTTCACGAGTGCTTCTCCTCCGACTGAAGATTGTTCACGAGATAGCCCGTAACCGACGCTTGGCGGTTGAGCCACGTCCGGGCGGCGTCACGGACCGCGTCGGCGGTCACGGCGCGAATCGCATCTGGCCAATCGCGGACCATGTCCACGGTTTCGCCGGTCGCGAGCGCGGCGCCATACCAGCGCGCCAGTGTCGCCTGGTTGTCCTGTGCATAGACGGCGTCCGCAATCAGCCGGTTCTTGGCGAGATCGAGTTCGTCGGCGGTAATGCCGTGTTCGCTGACCTCGGCCAGGACGGCGTCGATCGCCGCCTCGACATCGTGCAGCGTCTTTCCCGACTGCGGCGAGCCATAGACCCCGAACTTGCCGTAATCGAGCGCCGTCCCCGAATAATAGGCGCCGGCGTTGAGCGCCACGCGCTGATCGACGACAAGGCTCCGGTAGAGACGGCTGTTCACGCCGCTGCCCAGAATATGGGCCAACACTTCGAGCGCTTCGCTTTCACCCGGCTTGGCCGTCGTCTGCGCGGGCGCGAGATAATAGCGGTTGACGCTCGGCTGCTCGACCCTGGCATCAGCGAGCGTCACCGTGCGCAGAGCCTCCTGCAGCGGCTCTCTCGGCCGCCGCCGTGGCGCAATATCGGCGCGCGGCGCGATCTCGCCATAGGTTTCTTCGGCGTCCGCCTTGACCTCCTCCGACGTTACGTCGCCGGCGACGACCACGATGGCGTTGTTCGGGGTGTAAAAGCGCCGGTAGAAGGCCAGCGCGTCGTCTCTGTCGAGGCTTTCGATTTCGGGCCGCCAGCCGATTACCGGCCGGCCATACGGATGGTTCAGATAGAGGGCGGCGTCCATCTGCTCTGCCAGCCGGCTGTTCGGATTGTTGGCGATGCGCATGTTCTGTTCTTCGAGCACGACGTTGAGCTCGGGGCGCACGACCTCCTCCGTGATGACGAGGCCCGTGATGCGGTCGGCCTCGAACGCCATCATCTCCTTGAGGTGCTCGCGCGGCACGCGCTGGAAGAAGCCGGTATAATCGCTCGACGTGAAAGCGTTTTCCTGCCCGCCGATCGCCGCGACCTCCTGCGAGAATTTGTTGGCTGGATTCGTCGCGGTGCCTTTGAACATCAGGTGTTCGAGGAAGTGCGCAAGGCCGGACTTCCCCGGCGTCTCATCCGCGGCGCCGACCTTGTACCAGATCATGTGAGTGACGACCGGAGCGCGATGATCAGGCACCACAACGACTTCAAGACCGTTGCCAAGCGTGAAGTGCGTAACCATCGGGTCGGCTGAGGCGCGCGCCGCAAGCGCCGAGGCGGCGATCAAGGCGAGAACAAGCGGCAGTATTTTCGACACTGTTGCGGTCTCCAGAAACTTGAGCGGAACGTGCCCTAGGCACCGTCTTTGCGGCCCTCGGAGCACTGCGAGGCGTGGCGCCGACGCAATCTCAGGACTCGTCGTTGTCCTTCGTCGCTGCACGCTTTGCAAAAACGCGCATTCTGCGTCGCCGCCGGGTAAGCCGCGTCCTATTTATTTTCCCGACTGGCCGCCGCCTCCGCTAACCGGGGTCATCATCAGATCTCGACCGGTCGGCTTGTAGGCTTTCTTGTCCGGGCTGATGCCGTAGGGCTGCTCCGGTGACGGAATCCGGTAGCCCGTTGGCGGGTCCGTCAAATTCTCGCGTACCGGCTCGCCCGTAAAGGTGGCATATTCTTCGTGGTTGAACCAACCCAGCGGGTTGTACCAGCCCTTCTTCTCGACAGGCGGGTTAGGGGTCTGAACGGCAGTCGCCGGAACAACCTCCTCTTTCCCTTTGGAGTGCTTCGTGTGTTTGGAGTTGTCCTTCGGCCAATCCGCCGCGGGTATTGACGCAGTTGTTGCGGGCGGAGGCAAGTCGCGACTCGGCGGCACGACAAGCGGCGCGCGCTCATGGTAATCGATATCCGAATTAGCGCCCGGCGAGCTTTTCAGACCCATCGTTCGCATGAACTTATCCCAGGCGCCATCGTTGTCGCTGCCGTAGGTTTGGGCCAGCGCCGCGGACACGTCGAAACCTGCGACTAGGCTGAGGAAAGCAGCGCCCATAACCGCGCGCAGCACGGCTGCGCGCGCGAGCGTTACGGGGCCGCTCTTGCGGCCGAGACTTCGATCCTGCGGCATACCCTCACCCGAGGTGCCGATACGGCACGTCCCAGAAGCCAGTTCTTTTATCCGGGATCAGGGCGCTTTTGCGGCGCTCCCACCCGGAGCGAATCGTACAGGAGACCCACGACACCCGCAACGATGGCCAGATCGGCAAGGTTAAAGACGTACCAGCTGAAGCTCCAACTGGCGGTTTGGATGTGAAAAAGCACAAAATCCAAGACCCCCGGCCAGTGTAACCGGTCGACGGCGTTGCCGAGGGCCCCGCCGATGATCAGCCCGAGCGCCGCCGCGGTCAGCCTGGACGATGCCCGCGCCAGCCAGATCCAAAGGAAAACGACGGCCACACCCTTGAATGCCAGTAGCGCCCAGACGCCGAGGAGCCCTTGCTGCTGCAGGAGACCGTAGCTGATGCCGGCGTTCCAGGTGACCACGAGATCGACAAACGGCGTGATTGCCACCCGTGCCCGGCTCTCGAGATCGAAAACGTCCAAAAGCCAGAGCTTGGATGCCTGATCGACGATGCCGATGACCACGGCAACGCCAAGGCCAACCGCGCTCAACGGCCCCCATAGGTAAGATCGCTCCGCGTTTCCCTGCACCGCGTCCGCCATGCCGCCCTACTCCGCCGCCTTGCGCATGGCATCCCATTCGCGCAGCGCCTGAGCGTCGCGCGGCGTCACGTCGGGATATTGCGGATCACTCCCCACGGCCGGTGATATCTTCCAGGAACGGGCGCATTTGTGTCCTTCGGCGCGCCGGGGCTCGACCGCGACGGCGGCAACGTCGTCAAGCCGGAACGCCGCTCGCGGTCCTTCGCCTTCGACCAAGGTGGCGGCCGAGGTGATGCACAACTCGGCAATATCTACTTCGGTCGAGATACCGAAAAGCTCCGGGTCCGCGACATACACGATCGGCGCGGCTTCGAGCGACGAGCCGATGCGCTTGGCCGCCCGCTCGAGCTCGAGCGCGCCGGTGACGACGCGGCGCAGGTTGCGCAGGTCCCGCCACCTTTCTGCCAACGCGTCATCGCGCCAGGACGCTGGCACGGCCGGAAAAGCTTCAAGGTGAACGGACGTCGCGCCGGGATCGCGCGCGAGCCATGCCTCCTCGGCGGTAAAGCACAGCATCGGCGCAAGCCAGATGACCGTGCAGCGGAACAGATGATCGAGCACGGTGAGGCAAGCCCGGCGCCTGACCGACGAATATGGATCGCAATAGAGCGCGTCCTTGCGGATATCAAAATAAAAGGCCGAGAGGTCCACGGTCATGAACGCATTGAGCGCCGCGAAGATGCGCTTGTAATCGAAATCGCCGTAAGCGGCGCGAACGAGCGCGTCGATCTCGGTCAGCCGATGCAGCATCAGCCGTTCGAGATCAGGCATGTTCGCCGGCGCCACGCGCTCCTCGCCGTGCCAATGCGCGAGATTGCCCAACATCCAGCGCAACGTGTTGCGCAGCTTGCGGTAGGTCTCGACCGTGGTCTTGAGAATTTCCGGCCCGATGCGCAAGTCGTCGGAATAATCGGCGGCGCATGCCCACATGCGCAATATATCGGCGCCCGCCTGCTTGATCACTTCCTGCGGCGCCGTGACATTGCCGAGCGATTTCGACATTTTGCGGCCGTTCTCATCGAGCACGAAACCATGAGTGAGCACGATGTCGAAGGGCGCGCGTCCGCGCGTGCCGCAGGATTCGAGCAGCGACGACTGGAACCAGCCGCGATGCTGATCGGAGCCTTCCAGATACATCACCGCCTCGGCGCCGCCGTCGGCTTTACGCGCGACATGAGCAAGCTCGGGAAAGTGCTTGGTGTCCTCCAGCACGAAGGCGTGCGTCGAGCCGGAGTTCGAACCAGACATCGAGAATGTCGTCGACTTTTTGCCAGCCATCATCGGCGAGATTGCCGAGGAAGCGCTCGCGCGCACCCGGTCTGTACCAGGCGTCGGCGCCTTCTTCCTCGAAGGCGTCGATGACGCGGACGTTCACATCGGGATCGTTGAGAATCTCGACCGCGCCGTCCGGCTTCTCCTTGATGAAGACCGTGATCGGCACGCCCCAGGCGCGCTGGCGCGAGATCACCCAGTCGGGCCGAGATTCGACCATGCCGTTGATGCGTCTTTCGCCTTGCTCTGGGACCCAGCGCGTTGCCTTGATCGCGTCGAGCGCAAGCTGCCGAAGCGTCCGGCCGTGTTTCGCCGTGCCGCTTAGCAACGCGATCGGCTGGTCCATGGCGATGAACCACTGCGGCGTGTTGCGGAAGATCACCGGCTTCTTCGAGCGCCAAGAATGGGGATATTGATGCTTGAGCCGTCCACGCGCGATCAGCATACCGGCGTCGGTCAAGGCCTTGATCACCGCCTCGTTGGCATCGCCCTTCTCGCCTTTTTCCGTGAGCACGCGCTTGCCGGTAAACCCCGGCGCTTGCTCGGTGAAGCGGCCATCGGCATCGACGGTGTAGGGAATTGTCGTGTTGATGCCTCGCGCGGCAAGTTCACGCGCGTTGGCGGTCCAAACATCGAAGTCCTCGCGGCCATGGCCCGGCGCGGTGTGCACGAAGCCCGTGCCCGGTGTCTTCGGTGACGTGATCGCCCGGAAGTAACGGAACCTGAAATCCGTAATCCCCAGCAAAGCGATTTAGCGGATGCAGCACAGGTGATACTTGCGGGAGATCCTGCCGGCACTGTGCTAACCTGCTTGAAAGCAGTTACACGCGCCTGCCTTAACACCTCGACAGCGAGCTTTTCGGCAAGGATGAATTTGTCGCCAACTTTCGCCCAATTATTTTCGGGAGCGTCGATGACTTCGTAGAGCCCGTAGTGAATCTTCGGGGAAAAGCTGATTGCCCGATTGCCCGGAAGCGTCCACGGCGTGGTTGTCCAAATAACGATTGACGCGCGATCGTAGCCATATTTTTCGAGTTCGTTCCGTCGTTTGTGGGGAATTCCGGCAGATTTGTTTCTTTGTTGTGAACAGCGACGGCCGTAATCGGAAACTTCACCCACACGGTATCGCTGACGTGTAATCCTCATACTCGACCTCAGCCTCGGCGAGCGCGGTCTTCTCCACCACCGACCACATCACCGGCTTGGAGCCGCGATAGAGCGTGCCGTTCGCCGCGAACTTCATCAGTTCGCGCGCGATCTGCGCCTCGGCGGAAAAATCCATCGTCGTATAAGGGTGCGCCCAATCGCCGACGACGCCGAGGCGCTCGAATTCCTCGCGTTGCACATCGATCCAGTGCTGAGCGAAGGCCCGGCATTCCCTGCGGAATTCCACCAGCGCCGCCGGATTGGACAGGTCCGGCTTCGGCTTGCCCTTGGCCCGGTAGATTTCTTCCTCGATCTTCCACTCGATCGGCAGGCCGTGGCAGTCCCAGCCCGGCACGTAGTTCGAATCGAAGCCGAGCATCTGCTGGCTCCGCGTCACCACATCCTTGAGGATTTTGTTGAGGGCGTGCCCGATATGGATGTTGCCGTTGGCGTAGGGCGGGCCGTCGTGGAGCACAAATCGCGGGCGGCCTTTGCCGGCCGCCCGCAACCGGCCGTAAAGATTGAGACTCCGCCAGCGCGCGAGGATTTCCGGCTCCTTCTGCGGCAAGCCGGCGCGCATCGGGAAATCGGTCTTGGGCAAGAATAGCGTTTCGCTGTAATCGCGCGCTTTTGTCGGCGTGTCGCTCATGATGCGCCTTCTAACAAGCCGCTGGCACGGCGCAAAGGGCTCTCGCCGCAAGGCCGCGCTTGAAACTGGAATGTGCCGGCTCTGATACCGCGTTCAAGGACCCCCGCCGTGGGACATTTCAATTGAATGGAACTCTTGCCGTGCTTATATAATTGCAGCGGCGACTTGGGCATTCATTGCACGGAGAACAGTTATGAACACCGCGGCCAAAGATGCGCGCGAGGCGGTGCGCGAAGTACGCCAGGCGGCCTCCGAATCCTCCGCCGAAATGCAGAACGACCTGCAGAAGCTGCGCGACGATTTTCATCGGCTCGCCGATCAGGTGGCCGAGATTGTCGCGACGCTGGGGAACACGGCTTGGCGTCGCGCGAAGTCGACCGTCGACGAAGCTGTTTCCGAGGCGCAGGACAAAGGCCGCGACGCGGCCAGCGCCGTGCGCGAGGTGTCCGATAATTTCGTCGATGCGATCGATGAATCGATCAAGACACGGCCTTACACCACGCTCGCGCTTGTCGCCGGCATAGCATTCCTTTTCGGAGCGACTTGGCGGCGGTAGATTTGGCGGCGGTGGATTTGGCGGCGGTGGATCGCGAAGGTCACAATGCTCAAAAGCTGGATGCATGACATCACGCTCTCGGTCCAGGCGAAGAGCGGAGTAACGCCGGCCCTGTTCGTTTGGGCCGCGATCATCGCGATCGCATGTCTGACCGCCTTCGCCTTCCTCTGTGTCGCCGGCTACGTGTGGCTTTCATTACAACTGGGCGCCGTTTTCGCCGGCCTCGCCATGGCCGGTATTTTCCTGCTGATCGCGCTGATCGGCTCGATCAGCATGGCCATGTCGCGCCGCCGCGCCAAGGAACGCGCGATCCTCGAACGCGCCGCGCGGGCGCAGGCATCGTCCTCGTGGTTGCTCGATCCGAAAATTCTGGGCGTCGCAATGCAGGCCGGCCGCACGCTCGGCTGGCAACGCCTCGTACCAGTCGTTCTGCTTGCTTTCCTGGCCGCGCAGTGGGTGCGCGAGAAACGCCATAGCGGGTCCGACGACGCGAGCTAGTCTTCTTTAAATCGGCAAAAAGACATCCCCGGCACGATCGAGCGCGACGCGCGCCTGGCGAGCGTCTTCGTTCATCCCGCGCACAAGCTCGTCGATTGAACCGAACACCTTTTCCTCGCGGATCCAAGCGATGAAAGCGACGTCGATGCTCTGGCCATAAAGGTCGCCGGAAAAATCAAACAGAAAGACTTCGAGCAGCACGGCGCCGCTATCGAACATCGGCCGGCGGCCGAAATTCGCCACGCCGTCGTAGCGGCGTCCGCCGTGCGCGACGCGCACCGCATAGACGCCGTGGCGCAGCCCGCAGGCGGCATCGAGGCTTAAGTTCGCGGTCGGGAAGCCGAGCTCCCGCCCGCGCTTGTCGCCATGGATTACTTCGCCGGACACGAACCACGGAAACCCAAGAAGCGCCGCCGCGTCGTCGAGCCGCCCGGCGACGAGCGCTTCGCGGATCGGACCTGAGGAAACCGGACGCCCGTCGAGCTCGAAAGGAGCAACCACATCGACAGCGAAGCCATGCTTGCGCCCTTGCGCCGCGAGAAAATCCGGCGAGCCCGTACGATCTTTGCCGAAATGGAAGTTGAAGCCGATCACAGCTCCGCTGATGCCGAAACGCTCGACCAGGATACGGCCGACGAACTCTTCCGCAGTCAACCTCGCCAGCGCGGCGTTGAAGGTTAAAATGATCACCCCATCGAGCCCTGTGGAAGCGAGGAGCCGCAATTTGGTGGCTTCGTCGGTCAGGCGAAACAGTGGCTCCTCGGGTTTGAAGAAGGCGCGCGGATGCGGCTCGAAAGTGAGCACCGCCGCGGGCTCTCCGAGCCTCTTGGCACGATCCTGCGCGGTCGCGATCACCGCCTTATGGCCGCAATGGACCCCGTCGAAATTGCCCATGGCGACGGCCGCGCCGCGCAGCGCGCCAGCAGGCGCAGTATCGCGCACGACGAGAAAGTGCTTCGGCGCCATGGGCTTTCAATTGGTTAAGAAAAACCTGCGGGGCGGTAGGTGCCGTCGCGGCCCGGCCAAGTCAAGCAGCCAACTCATGGGCCAAGTCGCGCCGGACAGTCCAGCGATGGTTGTGCAGCGCGGTGACAGCCAATTAGCGCGATTAACCCGGCGTTCAACCAACAATGATACATCCGCGGCGTTGGGGAAGAACAGCGCGTTGGGGCATTCCGCCTCGGGACGAGGAGCCGACAAGCTCGACTCCGCGCAACTGCCCGCGCCAAGGAGCAGAGCCATGGCTCTCGATCCATTAATGTCGGTGCTCGTGGTCGACGACTACAGCACCATGGTTCGTATTATCCGCAATCTGTTGCGGCAACTCGGCTTCATGGATGTCGACGATGCCTGCGACGGCACCTCCGCGCTCGCGAAGATGCACGCCAAACGCTACGGCTTGGTGATCTCAGATTGGAACATGGAGCCGATGACCGGCTTCGACCTGCTGCGTGAGGTCCGCTCCGATCCGGAGCTGGAAGAGACGCCGTTCATCATGGTGACGGCCGAATCCAAGACCGAGAATGTGATCGCGGCGCGCAAGGCGGGTGTGAACAGCTACATCGTCAAGCCGTTCAACGCGCAGACGCTGAAGGCCAAGATCGAGGCAGTTTTCGCGAAGAGCGGAGCAACGCTGCCGGCGTAATCGCCGTCACCACGCCAGCCGTCGCGTCACGGCTTTCGGCGCCGCGCCGGCGGCCGCGAATGTCGCGTTCAAGCCTGACAAGTCAGGCGCGTCGCGCCCGCCGAATTCTTCGGCGTGAATGCCGGAAATGACGAACAGGCAATCCACGCCGAACGAAGCCGCGCCTTTGAGATCCGTCCGCACCAAATCGCCGATCGCAAGCACGCGCCTTAGCGGCGGCGCCTCGCCGCCGCGAAAGGCGGCCGCCTTGCCGAGCGCCGCCTCATAAATCGGCGCGTGCGGCTTGCCGCAATAGAGTACGTCGCCGCCAAGCTCTCCATAGGCATCCGCCAGCGCGCCGGCGCAGTAGAGCAATTCATCGCCGCGCTCGACCACAACATCGGGATTGGCGCACACCATGAACAGCGAACGAGCGCGCATGTCCGCCAAAAGCTCGCGATAGTTCTCCGGCGTCTCGGTCGAATCGTCGAACAGGCCGGAGCAGACCACGTAATCGGCGGTTGCCGCCGGCGCGAAGGTGACATCGAGCCCGGCGAAGATCGAAAGATCCCGCGGCGGCCCGAGATGGAACACGCGCTCGCTCAGCCTCGATTCGACGATGCGGCGGGTGACGTCGCCCGAGCTCATGATCGCGTCATAAGCGTCGCGCGGCACGCCGAGCCGATCGAGTATCCTCTGCACCGCCGCGCCCGGCCGCGGCGCATTGGTGATCAGGATCACGGTGCCGCCTTTGGCGCGAAAACGCGCGAGCGCGTCGCACGCGGACGCAAACGCGGCGATCCCGTTGTGCACTACGCCCCAGACGTCGCAAAGAAGGACATCATAGTCGCGCGCGAGCGGAGCGAAGCTTTCGATGATGCCGGGCAAGAGACTCGTGCCAAATTAATTGCGGCCGCTGCTGGCGCGAACGAGTTGGGCGAGGCCGCTGCGCGCGGCGGAAGCAACATCGCCCGGTGCGGCGGCAGGCGTCTCTTCTGTCTTGGCAGGCTCGCTCTTTCCGGCATCGCCGGCAACGCCTTGCAGCGCTTCGGCGCGCACTGGTCGCGGCGGCGAGAACAGGAAGCCCTGCCCGAAGCGGACGTCGTAGTCCAGAAGATCGACCACGGTCAACTCAGTCTCGATCCGTTCGGCGATGAGATCGATGCCGAAGCGGCCGAGCAGATCGGAGAAGTCGGCGGGGTGAATATTGGACGAGGCGCTGCTGACCCGGTTGAGCAACAGCGCCGCCGGCGCCTTGATGAAGCGAAAGCCGCGCGCGGTCAAATCGCGCGGCTCGACGCGGAGATCGGTGAGGTTGTCCATGGAAAAGCGGAATCCCCGCTCGGCAAGCGCCGCAAGGCTTTCGAGTTCGATCGGGCCCATGGTGCGGACCGCACCTTGGGTGAACTCGAAAATCAGCGAAGGAGCGATCGCGCGATTGGCTTCGATGAATTCGAGCAGTTGCGGAAACCCGGCATCGGTCAGGGTCGCCGCGGCAACATTGCAGAACAGGCCGATCTCGCGGTTCTTGAGCAACAGCCGCCGCACCACCTGCACGCATCGCAACACCGAGAGACCGTCAAGCTTCGGCAACAGCGAACCGGCTTCGGCGTAGGGGAGGAAGTCGCCGGCGGCGACGGTCTCCCCGTTCCCGGCATTGAGCCGCGACATCGCCTCGTAATAGCGCACCTTGCGCTGCGGCAAAGTCACGATGGGCTGCAGGTAGAGCTCGATCTTCTGCGCGTCGATGGCGCTGCGGACGGCGGCGATGATGGCCTCCTTGTCGAGGCCGCCGAACGCGGCAATGTTTGGCAAAGCCGGCACGCCGGTCGCGACGGCCGGATCTGCA
Organism: uncultured Alphaproteobacteria bacterium; assembly: GCA_963733575.1. Taxonomy (GTDB): domain Bacteria; phylum Pseudomonadota; class Alphaproteobacteria; order Rhizobiales; family Xanthobacteraceae; genus BOG-931. The sequence goes on from CAVTDJ010000002.1 coordinate 1,863,703, forward strand.
GGTCGAGCGGCGGCCGCCGCGACCGGCAACGGCTCGATAAAACGCGGCGTCGTTGCACGATCGTTGCTCCGCTCCCGGCCGAGCGCGATTTCGTGCTGCGCCACCAATTCCGCGAGCTGCCTGACCAGCCGCGACAATTCCTCGATCTCCGTGGCAAGCGGTTGCGTCGTCGAGCCCGCCCTGTCGACGACCGTTTCGACCTTGCTCTCCATCGCGCCAAGCCGGCGTCCGAATTCAGCGACCTGGCGCGCGAGGTCGCTCGATCCGCGCGCGAGGGCTGAGACCTGATCGCTCACCTCGGCGCGATCGTATTTACGGCCGGCGATCGCGTTATAGATGGCGAGCGCGGACAAGACGCCGAGCGCGATCAGGGCCGAATCGGCCGACCGTGAAGCCAAAGCGAAGATAGAGCACAACGCCGACGGACGCGGCGATGAGCACCATGCAGAAAGCGATGAAGATGGCGCTGATGCGCACCATGCGGACCCCGCTGTCGCCCAGGCAAGCCCATTCCCCAAGCCCTCAAAGAGGCCTGCAAGGAAGCTCTCGGCCCGAAGAGACGTACACAGACCGGACCAAACCGGATGGTGATTCGTATCCGGATGCTATCAATGTCCACAAGCGCTTCGCCGCCGCAAGTCCGCTCGTGTTTTCTCCAGCTTTTTGGGAAACGGGCGAGATCACGCCACCGCCTTGATGACCCGCCCCACCTTTTCGAAGATCTCGGCGATTTGCGCTTCGCTCACGGTCAAGGGCGGCGCGATCGCCAGCGTATCGCCAGTGACGCGGATCACAAGGTCCTCGTCATAAAAGGCCCGGTCCATGGCTTCGTAGCCGCGCTCGCCCACTGCGCCGGAACGCGAGGCGAGGTCGATACCGGCTGCAAGCCCGATGGTACGGATATCGAGCACGTTCGGCAGGCCTTTTAGCGTCATCGCCGCGTCGGCATAGATCGGTTCCAGCCGCTTCGCCCATTCGAATAGATTTTCGTCGCGATAAAGATCGAGCGCCGCCAAACCCGCCGCGCATGCCAGCGGGTGCGCCGAATAGGTGTAGCCGTGGAACAGCTCGATCGTGTGCTCGGGCCCGTGCATGAAGGCGTTGTAAACGCCTTCGCGTGCGATCACGCCGCCCATAGGCACGGCGCCGGAGTTGACGCCCTTGGCGAAACAGAGAAGGTCCGGCGTTACGCCGTAGCGCTCGGCGGCAAAGACGTGACCAAGGCGGCCGAAGCCGGTGATCACCTCGTCAAAGATGAGCAGAATGCCGTGCTTGTCGCAGATCGCGCGCAGCCGCTCGAGATAACCTTTAGGCGGCGGCAGCACGCCGGTCGAGCCGGCCATCGGCTCGACGATCACCGCGGCGATGGTCGAGGCGCCGTGCAGCGCGACGATGCGTTCGAGTTCGTCGGCGAGGTGGGCGCCCCATTGCGGCTCGCCCTTGGTGAAGGCCTGGTGCTCGCGGCTATAGGTCGCCGGCAGGTGGTCGACGCCGGTCAACAGCGTGCCGAAGAATTTGCGGTTGTTGACGATACCGCCGACCGAAATGCCGCCGAAGCCGACGCCGTGATAGCCGCGCTCGCGGCCGATCAAGCGCGTGCGGGAGCCCTCCCCGCGCACGTTGTGGTAAGCGAGCGCGATCTTGAGCGCGGTATCGACCGCCTCCGAGCCCGAGTTGCAGAAAAACACGCGATTGAGATCGCCCGGCGCCAGCGCCGCGAGCCGGCTCGCCAGTTCGAACGATTTGGGGTGGGCGAAGTGGAACGCCGCCGCATAGTCGAGTTCGGCCGCCTGCTGCGAAATCGCCGCGACAATGGGATCGCGGTTATGGCCGGCATTGCTGCACCAAAGCCCGGCAAGGCCGTCGAGCACCGCGCGGCCATCGGGCGTGAAGTAATGCATGTCCTTGGCGCGGGCGATCAGCCGCGGCGCGCGCTTGAACGCCCGGTTAGGCGTAAACGGCACCCAAAACGCATCGAGGTCGTTGGTCTGCCGCGCCATTGCGGTGGCTGTGGGAGGTGTCATTGCTGCTTTCCTGCGGTTCGGCCGGTTGCGGTCACGGCCGTTTTTTCCGTTCAACGCGCTCTGGCGAAATCGGTCGGGAGCGGTCTTATACACAATTTCGGCGTTGCTTGCCGCCCTGCCCTGCCGCTGCTACCAACCGCGCCGTCCACGCAACCGAACAAAGTCAGGCCGCCGGATGGCCGAGAAACGTAAAGAAAACAAGCTCAAAGCGCGCTTGCCGCGCGGCCTCGCCGACCGCGGCCCGGCGGAAATCGCCGCGACCCGGCGGATGATGGAAACGATCCGTCAGGTCTACGAGCGTTACGGGTTTGAGCCGGTCGAGACGCCCGCCATCGAATACACCGACGCGCTCGGCAAATTCCTGCCCGACCAGGACCGGCCCAACGAAGGCGTGTTCTCGTTCCAGGACGACGACGAGCAATGGCTGTCGCTGCGCTATGACCTGACCGCGCCGCTCGCGCGCTACGTGGCGGAGAATTTCGACGCGCTGCCGAAGCCGTATCGCTCTTACCGCTTCGGCTGGGTTTTCCGCAACGAAAAGCCCGGCCCGGGCCGCTTTCGCCAGTTCATGCAATTCGACGCCGATACCGTCGGCTCTGCTTCGCCCGCCGCCGACGCCGAGATGTGCATGATGGCCGCGGATACGATGGAGGAGTTGGGCATTCCGCGCGGTTCGTACGTGGTGAAGGTGAATAACCGCAAAGTACTCGATGGCTTACTTGAGGCGATGGATCTTGGTGGCGAGGCAACTGCTGGCAGGCGCGTTGTCGTGTTGCGCGCCGTGGATAAGCTCGATCGGCTAGGCCCTACTGCGGTAGTTTCAACTCTTAACAACGGGAAGAAAGGACGACAGCGGCGACTTCACCAAAGGAGCGGAGTTAAGCGTAGCTCAAGCGGACAACGTCATGCGTTATCTCGGGTTTTCCGCATCAGTTAAGCATGGTCGACCGAGCAATATCGAAGAGACAAGATTGAACACCCCGAGTTTCAAGGAGACGAGGCAATAAAGTGGCTCGAAGGCCGCGTCGAATTAGGTTCGACAGGCAAGCAAGGCTTGGATGAACTAAAGCGAGATCAATCAATTGACGAAGGCCGCTGGCTACGATCGACGATCGCAGTCATGATCGACCCCTCAGTCGTTCGCGGACTCGAATACTACACCGGCCCGGTCTTCGAAGTTGACCTCACCTTCCCGATTGCCGGCGATGATGGCAAGCCGATCCGCTTCGGCTCGGTCGGCGGCGGCGGCCGTTATGACGGGCTCATATCGCGCTTTCGCGGCGAGCCGGTGCCGGCGACCGGCTTTTCCATCGGCGTGTCGCGGCTCGCCGCCGCACTTCAACATCTCGGCAAGCTCGACAGCCAGCCCGAGTCCGGCCCCGTCGTCGTCACCGTGTTCGATCAGGACCGTCTCGCCGACTATCAGAACATGGTCGCCAAGCTGCGCGCGGCAAAAATCCGCGCCGAGCTTTATCTTGGCTCGGGAAAATTCGGCCCGCAGATGAAATACGCCGACAAGCGCAATGCACCCTGCGTCGTGATCCAGGGCTCCGACGAGAAAAACAATCCCGCCGGACCGCAGGTCGTGATCAAGGACCTCATCGTCGGCGCCGAATTGGCGAAGCTCGAAAAGGGCCGCGAAGAGCATTTACAGAAACAGGCCGAGGCGCAGTTCGCCGTCGCAGAGGACCGGTTGGTCGAAGCCGTGCGCCAGGTGTTGGCGCGCCACGGTCTTTCTTAACGCTGGGCAATCCGCGTGCCGCGCAGGCATTAACGGCTCCCGACAATCTTCATCGAATAGCGACGCTTGCCGTGTTAAAGGGCCGCGGGATCAGTGCTATCGCCGCGCGTTCGTAAAATGGATTAACCATACGCCGGCGTGGATATGACCATCATGTCGAGCATGGCAACGAACGGACCGGACCAGCGCGCGCAGAAGCTCGTCGCGTCCTATGTGCGCGCCGGTTACACGCCGATCGGGCCGCCGGTGCTGCAACCGGCGGAGCCGTTCCTCGATCTGTCCGGCGAGGACATCCGCCGGCGCATGTTCCTCACCAGCGATCCCCACGGGCGCGAACTGTGTCTCCGGCCGGACCTCACCATTCCGGTCTCGCGCGCCTATCTGCAGTCGCCGGCGGCCGGCAAGCCGGCCGGCTTTTGCTACCTCGGCGCGGTGTTTCGCCACCGCGAGGGCGCGGCCGCGGAGTTTCTGCAAGCCGGCATCGAGTCCTTCGGACGCCAGGACAAGGCGGCGGCCGACGCCGAGATGCTCTCGCTCGGGCTCGAAGCGACCACGCTGTACGGATTGACGTCGCCGGAAATCCGCATCGGCGATGTCGGGCTGTTTTCCGCCTTCGTCGCCGCGCTCGATCTTGCCCCGGCCTGGAAGCGCCGCTTGATCAAGGATTTCAACAGGAAGTGGTCGCTGGCGCACGATTTGGATCAGCTCGCGCTCGCCGCCGCGAGCGGCCCCCCGGAATATCAGGGCGTGCTCGCCGCGCTTGCCGGCTCCGATCCCAAGGCGGCGCATCACCTCGTCACCGATCTTCTCTCCATCGCCGGCATCGAGGCGGTCGGCGGCCGCTCGGTCGCCGAGATCGCCGAGCGCTTTCTCGAACAGGCGGCGCTCGGCGCGGGAACGCGGCTGCCGCGCGAGACCCGCGCGCTGATCGAGCGCTTCCTCGCCGTGCGCGGCGATCCGGACGAAGCGGCGGGCGACCTACGCGCGCTCGCCGAAGACGCCAAGCTCTCGCTCGGGCCCGCGCTCGATCTGTTCGAGACGCGCACCGGTTTTCTCGCCGCGCGCGGCGTCGACGTGCGCACGATCCATTTCTCGACCGCGTTCGGACGCGGCTTCGATTACTACACCGGCTTCGTATTCGAGCTGCACGACGCTCGCACCAAGGGCCCGCTCATCGCCGGCGGGCGTTACGACGGGCTGTTGACGCGGCTTGGCGCACGCGAGCCGATCCCGGCGGTCGGCTTCGCCGCCTCGATCGACGAGCTTGCCGCTTGCGGAGAGGCCGCATGAGCGCACCACTTATCCTCGCCGTGCCGGCGAAAGGCCGCTTGCAGCAGAACGCCGAAGCATTTTTCGCGCGCTCCGGGCTCGAGCTCGTCAAGCCGCGCGGCGCCCGCGACTATCGCGGCGCCATCGCCGGGTTCGACGGCGTGGAAATCGCCTATCTGTCGGCGGCGGAAATCACCACGCAGCTCGGGCAAGGCGCCGTCCATCTCGGCGTCACCGGCGAAGATTTGGTGCGCGAGATGATCCCCGACGCGGACCAGGAAGTCGTGTTCATCGATCCGCTCGGCTTCGGTTTCGCCAATGTCGTTGTCGCCGTGCCGCAGGCCTGGATCGACGTGCGCAGCATGGCCGATCTCGACGACGTCGCCACCGCGTTCCGGCTCAAGCACGAGCGCAAGATGCGGCTCGCGACTAAATACGCCAATCTTACGCGCAGCTTCTTTGCCGAGCACGGCGTCGTCGATTACCGCATCGTGGAAAGCGCGGGCGCGACCGAAGGCGCGCCCGCGGCCGGCACCGCCGAAATGATCGTGGACATCACGACCACCGGCTCGACGCTTGCCGCCAACGGCCTGAAGGTGATCGACGACGGCATCATCCTGCGCTCGCAGGCAAACCTTGTCGCCGCGCGGGCCGCATCCTGGGATGCCGCCAGCCGCGAAACCGCGCGCGTTTTGCTCGATCGCCTCGCCGCGCAAAAGCGCGCCCATTCGTATCGCGAAGTGCGCACGCGCTTTGCCGGCATGAACGAGTCGCTGCTCAATACCGCGCGGGAAAAATTTGGCGTCGCCGCGCCGTTCGGCGGTCCGACCTCCTCCGGCATGCTCACGCTGCACTGCCCACCCAAGCACGTGCACGCGCTCGCGAGCTTTCTGCGCGAGCACGGCGCCGAGGCCGTCTCCGTCGCTGCGCTCGATTACGTCTATGCGCGCGACAATCCGCTCCATGCGCGGCTGATTGCCGAGCTTGACCGGAACAACGCGGCGGAAAAGCCGTCGCGCTAGGACTGGGCGTTGCGCGCCGGAGCGCCGGAGCATTGAGGAAGCGCGGGTTGGAACGCTCTGACGATCAACTCCTTCACGTCCGTCTCGACGAACGGAAAGAAGGCATCGTCGCCTACGTAACGATCGAAAACGCCCGGCGTCTTAACGCGATGAACAGCGCGCTCATGGGCGAGTTCATTAAGGCCATGGCGCAACTTGCCACCAGCGAGCGTTTGCGCGCGGTCGTCCTCACCGGCGCCGGGCCCAAGGCGTTTATCGTCGGAGCGAACATCGACGAAATGGCGGGCATCGAAAATGCCGCCCAGGCGAAAGCCTTCATCACGCGCCTGCACCGCTGCTGCGACGCGATCCGCAACCTTCCAGTGCCGGTGATCGCGCGCATTCAGGGTTACTGCTTCGGCGCGGGCCTCGAAATCGCGGCGGCATGCGACGTTCGCATCGCCTCGGAGACGGCCTTGTTCGGCATGCCCGAAGTCAAGCTCGGCATTCCCTCCGTCATCGAGGCCGCGCTTTTGCCGCTTCTTGTCGGCTGGGGACGCGCGCGAGAGATCATGCTTCTGGGCGAAACCTTCACCGCCGGCGAGGCATTGGCATGGAGACTGGTCGAGCGCGTCGTCCCGCCGCCGGCACTCGATGACGCGGTCGAGAGCTGGATCGGCCGGCTTTTGACCTCGATGCCGCGCGCGGTGCGGCTGCAAAAGCGGCTGATCCGGCAATGGGAGGACCTGCCGCTTTCGGCCGCCGTTCAGGCCGGTATAGACGCATTCGCGGCCGCCTACGAGACCGACGAGCCCGGCATAGCCATGCGTGAATTCCTCGCCGCCCAGAAAGCGCGCAAGCGAGGCGAGTGACGCTCAAACATCGTCGCGCCGATTGCCGGCCGGATTGGCGCGCACCCGAAACACGACAAAGTGCGAGAGCGAAAAGTTCACGATGAAGCTCGCCAGGATGGCGACCGCTTTTGCCAGCCACACGGGCAACAGCAGGATTTCGGCGGCAACGAGAAGGGTCGCCGTATTGGCGAGCCATCCGGCAATGCCTGAAACGACAAAAAATAAGTAAGCGCGCCAGTTGAGCCTGCGTCCGGTCTCCGCGGCGAAGGTGATCGAGGAGTTCATGACATATGAGCCGCTGACCGCGACAATCCACGAGATCGTGTTTGCGGCGACCAAAGAAATGCTCGCCACGGCGCCGCACTGGCAGAAATCCGACACCGAAGCGAAGGCCGCGACCGCCGACGGCGAACGATCAAGCGCCGCGCGCGCGAGCAAAAACACCCCGTAGTCGACGGCCGTATTGACCACGCCGACGAGACCGAAAGCGACGGCCTTGAGGCTGAGCGCGCGATTGCGCCAGCCGGCAAGAAGCCTCGCGCGCGCGCGCTCATAGGAAGAAAGCTGCGTCATTGCCGTTGTCGCATATCACGTTCGAAACCATCCGCCAGCCCCATTGCCACCCTATCCGGCGGGCAAGGGCTGCGACCTCGCGCGCGCGACAGGGGGAACCGATTGCGCTATAGATCGTCGTCAAAAGGAAAGGCCCAGTGGTTAACACGGCAATCGAGCCCAGATCGGCAGCACCGGCGCGCGACAGCCCCGCGGCGCGCTCGCGGCGCGCTATTCAGTCAGCGGCCCCACATGGGCTTTCGATTGTCGTTCCGCTTCACAACGAATCAGCGTCGCTCGCGCGTCTGCACGCGGAGCTCGTCGAGGTCGCGCAGACGCTTCACGCCAGCCACGCGCTCGCCTGCGAAGTGATCTATGTCGACGACGGCAGCCGCGACGACACGCTCGCGATAGCCCATCAACTGCCGGCCACCGCCGTCGACGTCCAGGTCGTGTCGTTGTCACGCAATTTCGGCAAGGAAGCCGCCTTGCTTGCCGGTCTCGATCACGCGCGGCTTGGCGCCGTGTTGTTCATCGACGGCGACGGCCAACACCCGCCTGCACTGATCGAGACACTGGTCCGTCGTTGGCTCGATGACGGCTACGACGTGATCTACACGGCAAAGGCTCATCGCGCCAATGAGTTGGCGATGCGGCGGATCCTGGTGAAAAGTTTCTACACGCTCATCAATTGGGGCGCGCACACGAAAATCCCGGAAGATGCCGGCGATTTTCGGCTGCTCTCGCCGCGCGCCGCGGACGCCTTGCGCCGCCTTCCGGAACGCAACCGTTTCTTCAAAGGACTGTCGAGCTGGATCGGCTTTCGCCAGATCCGCATCGATTACCAGCCGGCACCACGCACGGACGGCCGCACCACCTGGAATCTGCGCTCGCTGATCGGTCTTTCGATCGACGGACTGACGGCGTTTTCCGTGGCCCCGTTGCGGGTCGCCACCATGCTCGGGCTACTGCTCGCTCTCGCCGCTTTCATCTATGGCGGCGAAATCATCTACGAGACCTGGGTCTACGGCGAAAAGGTGCCGGGCTATCCGTCGCTCTTCGTCGGTGTGATGGTGCTTGGCGGCGTGCAACTCATCATGCTCGGCGTGGTCGGCGAATATATCGGCAAGATCCTCTACGAGATCAAAGGGCGTCCGGTCTATTTCGTCGCCGACCACGAAGTGAAGCTGCGCCAGCAGGAACAGCAGCCCCAGAGCGACGCCCGCACCGCCGCGGAGTGAAGTCCAACCGAAGCATGCAGCCCGGATGGAGCGCAGCGAAATCCGGGATTTAGTGTCCCCACATTCCGCTCCGCTCCATGCGGGCTACGCATCAGATCACGATGACCTTGGTGCCCACTTTCACGCGCGCGTACAGGTCGATGATGTCGGCGTTGCGCAAGCGGATGCAGCCTGACGACACCTGGGTGCCGATCGACCAGGGCTCGTTGGAGCCGTGGATGCGATAGAGCGTCGAGCCGAGATAGAGAGCGCGCGCGCCGAGCGGATTGTCGGGGCCGCCGGGCATGTAACGCGGCAAATCGGGCCGCCGCTCGAGCATGTCGACGGGCGGGTGCCAATCGGGCCATTCGCGCATCGCCGAGACTTCCTTCACGCCGGCCCATGTGAAGCCTGGACGGCCGACGCCGATGCCGTAGCGAAGCGCTTTGCCGCCGTCCAAGACCAGGTAGAGAAAGAAATGCGGGGTATCGATGATGATCGCACCCGGCTTTTCATCGCCCTGATAATCGACAATCTGACGCTCGTATCGCGGATCGGCCGTCGGATGCGCCATGTCGCCGTACGCCGACGGCGCATAGCCCGGCGTCGGATAATTGGGGCTCGGCTGCTGCGGCGGCGGATAACCGTAGCCCTGCTGCTGCGCCGGCGGATAGCCGTAGCCCTGCTGCTGCTGTTGTGCCGGATAACCGAAGGCCAGCTGCCGCGGCGGCGCCGGCTGGGGATTCTGTACGGCCGGCTGGTAAGCGCTTTGCTGCGGCGCGGGCACCGTTTGGTAGTTCACCGGCGCGGTCTGGAAGCTGCGGGCCTGCTGCGGGGGCACTGAGCCGGTATATTGAGGTCCGGAGCTGGACGGCTGCTGCGCCGATGCTGGTCCGTAGGACTGAGGCCCGTAACCGGGCGGCTGCGGCGGCGGCACCTGCTGGTAGGATACCGGCGGAGGCTGGGAGGTGCGCGCCTGCTGTGCGGGCACCTGCCGGTAATACACAGGCGCGGGCTGATAGGCGCGTGTCTGCGGCGCCGGCACCTGCTGGTAATATGTCGGCGCGGGCTGGTACGCGTGCGTCTGCGGCGCGGGCACCTGCTGGTAATACGCGGGGGTCGGCTGCTGATAAGCGGGCGGTTGCGGCGCCGGCTCCTGCTGGTAGTAGACCGGCGCCGGCTGATGGCGGCTCGGCTGCGGCGCAGGTGCGGATTGGTAGTATGTGGGCGCGGGCTGGTAGGCGCGCGCGATGACCGGCTGTCCTCCGCCATCGCCGAACATGTACTGGATAACGCCGCCTGTACCGCCGTATTCGGGCTGGCCGGCGTAAGCAAGCTGCCAACCTGGATCGAGGGGCTGGCTGTCGGCATACGCGCTGGAGGGTGTGAGGAAAGAGGCGGCGCACGCCGCAATCGAAGGCGCCACGAGCGCAGAAACAAAAATACGCTGCATCACTGAACTCTGCACTTTCACAGTTTCACGCCGGATCGAATACCTCGCTCGCCGGCGAGACGAGTACAGGCGCAAACCTCGACTGTTTGGTAAATTTCGCGCCGCCGGTGTCCGGCAAGCGCGTTCTTCGGACATTGTTCATCAAGTTATGGTTAACTGATCGTTACTCATCTCGTTTGCACGGCTGCAAGGCGTGCGGTCCGTGAACGCGCCGTTAAGTGACCACCCTCTAGTCTTGCCGGGAGGTCAAAATGCCCGTGCCGCGCAAGGTCTTCCGCATCGAAGAGATGGCAGCGCTGCGGCTCGAACCGCAGACCGGTGACTCGCATACGCCGGCTCACACCGAAATCTTGCAAGAGCTAAGTGCGCTTCGTGCCATGCTCGCGGCAGCGCCCGCCCGGCACACCGCAGAGGGCGAGGCGCTGCAGCAGGATGAGATCCAGCGGCTCACGTCCGAACTGCGCCTCATCCATTCCGCCATCAATGGAACCGAGCAAGATCATGTCGGCCGCAGCGAGGCTCGATCACCGGTCGCGCGGGCGGCGCATATCGCCGGTGAGCTGGAAGCCGTGATGCAAGGCAGTGAGCAAGCGACGCAGAAAATCCTTTCGGCAGCCGAAGACATCGATCAGGCGGCGAACAACTTATCGGCCGCGCTTAAGGGCGATTTGGAGCACGGCCTCGCCCAGGACATCCGCGATCGCGTCATTCAAATCTTCGAGGCCTGCAATTTTCAGGACCTCACCAGCCAGCGCGTCGCCAAAGTGACGGCGACGCTCGGTCGCCTCGAGCGCCAGATCGCCCGCGCGCTCGACGAACTTGCCCGCGCCGGCACCGCACCGCCGATGCACGGCCCCCGCCTGCCGGGCGATCGCGATCACGCTTCGCAGAGCGACATCGATTCCATGTTCGGAAGTGACATCCAGCCGGTGTAACCGCGGTACCGGCCAACTAGTGCGGCTTTGGCCCGCGCGTCATTCCTTCCGGCGCGCAGCGCACATAAACGCCGGTGCCGTAGCGGCCCTGGACTTCGGGATTCATCCAGCGCAGCACCATGATGCGGCCGTCGAACGAAACCACTTCGCGATCCTGCGGGCTGCCTGCCGGACCGGGCGGACCGATAAAATTCCTGCCGCCGGGGCCGCCCTTGAGATAGAGCTCCTGCAATTGCGCGCTGTCGGCAAGGTACATCAACACGCCGCCGCCGGGTCCGCGATTGATGACCACCGGCTGACCGCATTGACCTCGGGCGGCGGCTTCCGTGCGCCCCCGGTCCGCCTCGTTGTGAAAGGCGCCATAGCCCCAGCGGCCGACGACTTCCTCGGGCCGGATCGAAGACGGAATCTCCGGTGCAGGCGGCGGCGGGGCCTCGACCGGCGGAGGATTCGTTGCACAGGCGGAAAGCACGAGCGCGAACGCCGCAAGGCGCGCAAACAACCGGAGATCGCGCAGCGACGCACTCATGAAAGCTCCCCCTCGAAATCGGCTCGCGCCGCAGATGCTAGCCCTTTGGCTAAACATTTAACCGCTATGGTGACGAGTTTTCGAGCCAAGGGCTAGACCTCCGCGGTTTCGCCGGAATATCGCGTCTGGTCCGGCGAACTCGCGGACCATAACCGGTGTGCGTCGGCCGCTTGACAGCACTCGCACCACACCTTATGTCCCGGACTGCTTGTGGCACTCACCGACTAAGAGTGCCAATGCTCTGAAATTCAAAGACTTTCTTGATAAACGCACAGGGCCGCCTAGCAGCGGCGATGAGGATGATCATGGCGAAACTGAAATTCCGTCCCCTGCACGACCGCGTCGTCGTCAAGCGCATTGAAGCCGAGGAAAAATCCAAGGGCGGCATCATTATTCCCGACACCGCCAAGGAGAAGCCGCAGGAGGGCGAAATCGTCGCCGTCGGTCCCGGCGGACGCGATGAGAACGGCAAGCTCATCGTCATGGGCGTCAAGGCCGGCGACCGCGTGCTGTTCGGCAAATGGTCCGGCACCGAGGTCAGGCTCGAAGGCGATGACCTCCTCATCATGAAAGAGTCGGACATCATGGGCGTGATCGCCTGAACTCGGCGCCCTCCGACGCTCGCGGCATTGCCGCTCGCGCTCCGGGTGACGACCAAACAAGAATTGAAGGAGTAATGGATATGGCTGCCAAAGAAGTACGATTTTCCACCGATGCCCGCGACCGCATGCTGCGCGGCGTCGAGACGCTCGCCAACGCCGTGAAGGTGACACTCGGCCCCAAGGGCCGCAACGTCGTGATCGAAAAGAGCTTCGGAGCTCCCCGCATTACCAAGGATGGCGTCACCGTCGCCAAGGAGATCGAGCTCGAGGACAAGTTCGAGAACATGGGCGCGCAGATGGTGCGTGAGGTCGCCCAGAAGACCAACGACGAGGCCGGCGACGGCACCACGACGGCGACCGTGCTTGCCGCGGCGATCGTCAAGGAAGGCGCCAAGTCGGTTGCCGCCGGCATGAACCCGATGGATCTCAAGCGCGGCATCGATCTCGCGGTCAGCGCCGTCGTCGCTGACATCAAGAAGCGCGCCAAGAAAGTGGGCTCCTCGGCCGAAGTGGCGCAGGTGGGCACCATTTCCTCGAACGGCGACGCGACCGTCGGCAAGATGATCGCCGCGGCGATGCAGAAGGTCGGCAACGAAGGCGTGATCACGGTCGAAGAGGCCAAGTCGCTCGAAACCAACGTCGAGATCGTCGAAGGCATGCAGTTCGATCGCGGATATCTGTCGCCCTACTTCATCACCAACGCCGAGAAGATGCTGGCGGAGCTCGAGGACGCTTACGTGCTGCTGCACGAGAAGAAGCTGCCGGGGCTGCAGGCGCTGCTCCCCGTGCTTGAGGCGGTGGTTCAGTCGGGCAAGCCGCTTCTCATTATCGCCGAAGACGTCGAAGGCGAAGCGCTGGCGACCCTCGTGGTCAACAAGCTGCGCGGCGGCCTGAAAGTAGCGGCGGTGAAGGCTCCAGGCTTCGGCGATCGCCGTAAGGCAATGCTCGAAGACATCGCCATTCTCACCGGCGGCCAGCTCATCTCCGAAGACCTCGGCATCAAGCTCGAGAATGTCACGGTAGCGATGCTCGGCCGCGCCAAGAAGGTGGTGATCGAGAAGGAGAAGACCACCATCGTCGACGGTGCCGGCAAGAAGAAGGACATCGAGGCGCGCGTGCAGCAGATCAAGTCGCAGGTCGAGGAGACCACCTCCGACTACGATCGCGAGAAGCTGCAGGAACGGCTTGCCAAGCTCGCCGGCGGCGTCGCGGTGATCCGCGTCGGCGGCGCCACCGAGGTCGAAGTGAAGGAGAAGAAGGATCGCGTCGAGGACGCGCTCAACGCCACCCGCGCCGCGGTCGAGGAGGGCATTGTGCCCGGCGGCGGCGTTGCCTTGCTGCGCGCTAAGAAGGCGGTCGGCAAGCTCACCAACGACAATGCCGACGTGCAGGCCGGCATCAACATCGTGCTCAAGGCGATCGAGGCTCCGCTGCGCCAGATCGCCGAGAATTCCGGTGTCGAGGGCTCGATCGTGGTCAACAAGATCCTCGAGAACAAGTCGGAGACGTTCGGCTTCGACGCACAGAGCGAGGAATATGTCGACATGCTCGAAAAGGGCATCGTCGATCCGGCCAAGGTGGTTCGCGCTGCGCTTCAGGATGCGGCGTCCGTCGCCGGCCTCCTGGTCACGACCGAAGCCATGGTCGCCGAGATGCCGAAAGAGCAATCGGCGATGCCGGCGATGCCGCCCGGCGGTGGTGGCATGGGCGGCATGGGCGGCATGGGTTTCTGATCTCTTCGCTCATCGTCAATCCAAAGGGCGCGGTGCAAACCGCGCCCTTTTTCCTTCTGTTCCCACCCGCGCTTGCGGGATAGGTTCGGCCAAATCCAGTGGTGCAGGAGTAACGATGACCGCCGGGAACGCCGATCCGTTCGCGAAGTTCAAAGCGGCCCAGCGTGACGCTTGGGCGGTCTTTGCGCCGGTGGAAATCACCACGACCATGCCAGCGGCGAAGCTGGTGAAATTCGCACAGGTGGCGCCAGGGCAGCGGGTGCTCGACGTTGCCTGTGGAACCGCAGTCGTTGCGGTCACCGCCGCACGGCGCGGCGCAAAAGTGTCCGGGCTCGATCTGTCACCGGTGCTTCTCGATCGGGCCCGCCACAATGCCAATGTGGCGGCCGTCGACATCGATTTCATCGAAGGGGACGCGGAAGCGCTGCCTTATCCGGACGCCTCGTTCGATGTTGTGCTCAGTCAATTCGGCCACATCTTCGCGCCGCGTCCGGATGTCGTGCTGCGAGAGATGTTGCGGGTCCTGAAGGTCGGTGGCCGTGTTGCTTTCTCGACCTGGCCGCCCGAGCATTTCACGGGGCGCATGTTTTCGTTTATGGCGCGCTATTCGCCGCCGCCGCCGCCTGGAGTTCGATCAACCCGCGCCGCCCGCGTTATGGGGCGATCCCAATATCGTGCGCGAACGGCTCGGCGTCTCGGTGACGGATTTGGTGTTCGAGCGGGGCACCCTGAGCGCGCCAGCGCTGAGCCTTGCCCACTTCCGCATGGCGCAGGAGAAGACCATCGGCCCCCTGGCGAAGGTCGTTGCGTCGCTGGAAAACGATCCACCCAAGCTTGCGCAGCTCCGCGCCGATTTCGAGGCAATGGCCCGCGACATCTACGATGAGAACGCGATCCACATGCCTTTCCTAATGACGCGCGCCACCAAAGCGTAATCGCCGGTACGAGACCGTCAGTTGGTCATCAAGCGAAACCGCAGTGTGGTCGCGCCGCGAAGCTCAATGACATCGCCTTGGCGTCGCCAATTCGTCACCTGCGCCAGCGCCGCCAGCAAGTTCTCGTCGCCGCTTTGACGATCGGGCGCGCACTGCGCCTGTTGTGCCGGACCAGGCACGATGCTGATCGAATCCCCTCCGACACTCGCCTGACCGCGCATGCTCGCGCACCAAAGGTCGATCGACGCCGCGCCGTTCTCGTCGATTTCGAGGATCGGCACGCGCTTGGAGCCCGGCATCGGCGCCGCGTCGAGCGTCAGCTCGCGGTCGAACGGGAACGCGCGATCACTCGCCTTGGCCGGCACAAGGAAACTCGAGAGCATGAGGCAAACCAGCCAGGAGGCGTAACGCCAACGCAGGCAGACCATCGTCGTCTCCAAGGGGTTGATGGGTAGTTGGGAAACCGCGGCCGGGCGACCACCGCGAGATGTACGCGGCTGCCGGGCGTGAGACGTACGCCGCACGCGACAGTCCGCGTCAAGCCCCCTTTCGTCACTACGGACGAAACGCGGCTTCCTATACGCTAACAAAACCAACGGCGGGGCCTTAGATCAAACCCCCGCAGCCGGGCCGCAGGGGGTCCTCGAGGCTCCGGATCAAGTTTGTCTCCGTTAGTGCACGATCATTCCAGTGAACACGTACGCTTGCAGCATCACCAGGATGCCGACGAGACAGGCGAGCGCGATCGAGTGAAAGAACACAAAACGCAGGATCGAGCCTTCGTGGCCGAACCAGTTGGTCGCAGTCGAGGCGACGACGATCGACTGCGCGTCGATCATCTTGCCCATGACGCCGCCGGAGGAGTTGGCCGCGCCCATGAGGATGGGTGACAGGCCCAGCCGCTCCGACGTGATCTTCTGCAGGTTGCCGAACAGAATGTTTGACGCGGTGTCCGATCCGGTCAACGCCACGCCAAGCCAGCCAAGCAGCGTGCCGAAGAAGGGGTACAGAACGCCGGCACCGGCAAAGGCGAGACCGAGTGTCGCATCGATGCCGGAGAGCCGTGTGAGCGTTCCGATCGCCAGCATCGCCGAGATGGTAATCAGCGAATAGGCGCACACCTTAATGGTGCGGCCATACTCGGCGGCGAGCTTCACGGGCGAAAATCCCATGACGAAGCCGGAGATGATGGCCGCGATCAACATGCCTGTGCCTGTGTAGGAAAGGTAGGTAAACAGGAACTGTGCCCGTTCCGGCGTCGGTTTGGACACCACGGGCGCCACTTTGTTGATCATCTTATCCAGTTGAGGGACATCGTAGTTCCAGCTGAAGATCGGATTGACTAGGCCTTTGAACCACCCGGTGCCCCACACCAACAGGACCAGGCAGACGATGATCCAGGGCAGCAGCGAGCGCCAGACTGCGGCACTCGTCGGCGCGGCGGTTTTCGTCACCGGCGGCGGCATGGTAGTGGCGGATTCGTCGCGGCTGCGCAGCGCCGGCGACAGCCACAGTTCCTTGGGCTCCCAAATTCCGAGGAACCCGATCAGGCAAGCCATCGAGATAAGCGACGCGCCAACATCGACAATCCAAGGATTGACGAAATTCGAGATCAGGAACTGCGGGATCGCAAAGGACAGACCGCAGACCAGGATCGCGGGCCAGATTTGCAGCATGCCGCGAAAGCCGGCAAAAGCCCAGATCAACCAAAACGGCACGATGAGCGAGAAGAACGGCAATTGGCGCCCGACCATGGCGCCCAGCAGATACGGATCGAGGCCGGTGACGCTGGCGAGCCCCGCGATCGGCGTGCCAAGCGCGCCATACGCAACCGGCGCGGTGTTGGCGATCAGCGACAGTCCGGAAGCGGCAAGCGGCGAGAAGCCAAGCCCGATCAGGATCGCGCCAGTCACCGCGACCGGCGTGCCGAAACCGGAAGCGCCTTCGAAAAACGCGCCGAAGGAAAATGCGATGAGCAGCAGCTGCAGGCGCCGGTCACGCGTGACGCCGCCGATCGCTTGCGACAGCGTTGCGAATGCGCCGGTCGCCACGGTCAGGCGATAGAGGAAGATGACGTTCAGGACGATCCATCCGATGGGGAAGAAGCCGGTCACGGCGCCAAGCACCGCAGCGCGTAGCGCCAGCCCCGCCGGCATCGTGAACAGGAAGATCGCCACTAAAATCGCCAGGACCAGCGCGATCACCGCCGCGAGGTGCGCCTTGACCTTGCCGGACGCGATCAGAACGAGCAGCGACACGACGGGCAAGGCAGCCGCAATCGTCGAAACGAAAGGGTTGCTGAAAGGATTGTAAACCTGATTCCACATTAGGTTCTCTCCCTAGACTGCCGCCCGTCATTGCGTAACGGCATGCTCTCTGCTTTGGCAATGCGCTGCGGCCGCGCCGATTCGGAGGCGGCGCATCGCGGCGGAACATCGACGAAAATTGTCCGACCATGGCGTGCCTGGGCGCGGGCCTCCGCGCCAATTCTACGTCCAGTCAGTGCGACAATCCCCATCGCCCCCGGCTATGTTATTGTGAAAGGCAAGGGCGCGACAATACTGCCTCAAGTTGGACGTTGAAAAGCTCCAACGAAATGCCCAACTTTGTGATGGGCCAGCGCTGCTTTTTGCATCGCACGCACGGCACGTGAACAGCCCGCGTGTCAAAGACAGGAGCACCTCGTGAAACGCCTCGCATCGACGATCGCTACGATCTGGCGGTTGTCCATTCCTTACTTCCGCTCGGAGGAACGCTGGGCAGGCCGCATTCTGCTCGGCGCAGTGATCGTGATCGAGCTCTCGCTGGTAGCGCTCCAGGTCATCCTGAACCAATGGTACAATCGTTTTTATAATACGTTGCAAGACCGCGACTGGAACGCGTTCGTCAGCGCCATCCTGTTCTTCTGCGTGCTGGCGGCCATCTATACGGTCCTTGCGGTTTATCAGCTCTATCTCAATCAATGGCTGCAAATTCGCTGGCGGCGCTGGATGACGCAGACCTATCTGCGCCAGTGGCTCAGCTCGGCCAATCACTACCGCATGCAGCTCCTTGGCGACGCCGCCGACAACCCGGACCAGCGCATTGCCGAAGACCTGCAAATGTTTGTGCAATACACGCTGACGATTGGCACCGGCTTCCTGAATTCGATCGTCAGCCTTTTCTCGTTCGTTGTGATTCTGTGGGGCCTTTCCGAACATGCGCCGCTGCACCTTTTCGGCGCGCGCGTCGAAATTCCAGGTTATCTGGTGTGGGCGGCATTAATTTACGCCATTTTCGGCACCGTGCTCACTCATTTGATCGGCTGGCGGCTCATTCCGCTCAATTTCCGGCAGCAGCGTTTCGAGGCTGATTTCCGCTTCAATCTCGTGCGCTCGCGCGAAAACGCGGAGCAGATCGCCGCGCTCGGCGGCGAGGCTGCCGAACGCGAGCGCCACCTCAATCGTTTCGGCTTCGTAGTTGGCAACTGGCTCGCTCTCATGCAGCGGCAGAAGAAACTCATGTTTTTCACGCAAAGCTTTTCACAGGCCTCGGTGATTTTTCCCTACATCGTGGTGAGCCCGGCTTATTTCGCCGGCGCCATGCAACTCGGAGGCTTGATGCAGACTGCGTCCGCCTTCAACAGCGTGCAGACTGCACTCTCCTATTTCATCACCTCGTACCGGAATATTGCGGAATGGCGTGCGATCATCGCGCGCTTGGAAGGCTTCGAGGAAGCCATCGCGGCAGGCCGTGCGGCCGCGGTGACAGCGCCTTCCGTGGAGGTCGTTTCACGCGGCGCGGGCGCTGCGTTCGCCGTCGATCGTCTCGATGTGCGCCTGCCGAGCGGCGAGCCCGTCGTCGCTGCCGAGCACATCACATTTCCCGCCGGCGAGCGCGTTCTTGTGACTGGCCCTTCCGGATCCGGCAAATCAACCCTGTTCCGCGCCATCGCCGGCATCTGGCCGTTCGGCTCGGGGCGGGTGATTGTCCCTGAGGATGCCAGGGTCATGCTGGTGCCGCAGCGGCCCTATTTTCCGCTGGCGCCGCTCGCGGCGGCCGTCGGCTATCCGGCGGAGGCGGGCACGTTCGACGATGCCCGCGTCGCCCAAGCCCTCGTCGCGGTGGGGCTGCCCGAACTGGTCGGACGCCTCGGCGAGGAGGCGCATTGGAACCGCATGCTTTCGCTTGGCGAACAACAGCGGCTGGCGATCGCGCGTGCGCTGCTGCACGCGCCCGACTACCTCTTCCTCGATGAAGCGACGGCCTCGCTCGACGAAGCCGCCGAGGCTGCGCTGTACCGCTTGCTGCACGAGCGGCTCAAAGGCACGACCATCATCTCCATCGGCCATCGTTCGACGCTTGGCGCCTTCCACGGCCGCCGCGTCGAGCTGGTGCCGGATGATACTTTCTATCGGGTGCGTGAGGTCCCGCTGGCCTCGGCGGCCGAGTGAACCGAGCTATTGATTGATGCGCTGAAACGAAGCGACCGGCGGCTTTAGTGCCGCCGGTCGAAATTATTAGCGATTCCGCCAGCCTATTTGATCGCGTTGATCGTGGTGGCAATCGAAAGCTTGGCGACAAAGGCAGCGCCGCACCAGGTGGAGCCGAGACCGCCGGGGTTTTGCGCGGTCACGTTGCCTGCTGCGAACGTTGCCCCTTGGTCGCTCGTGAAGACGTTACACTGAGCCTTGGTCAAGTTGGTATCGTAGTAGCGCAGATCCAGAGTGAACACTTTCCAGGTAAGACCGAGGCCGGCATCCCAGTTCAAATAACTCGTGTAGGGAACGCCAGCGGGGAACGCTGCGACTGCATAGAAGGCGTCAGACGTTCCGAGCTGCCACCAACCAATGTCGGCGGAAACAAAAGCGCCGATGCCGTTCGGGAGCCACGTCGTCGGCGCGGTGAGCGTCACGTTGCCGGTATAGTAGATGCCGGAAGCGCCGGAATTGAGCACTGACGGCGAGCCCCAGATCTGGCCGCCGAAAGCGAAATTGTCGTTCACCGTGTAGGTGGCCTTGCCGTAACCCTCGTAGAAGCTCAGATTTTCCTTGACGGTGTTTCCGTTCGGCAAAGAGACCGCCGTAGAGGGAGCGCCGCCCAGGCTCGTGCAAAGCGCTGCAGTGTTGAAGCACTGTCCGTCCGGATAAAAGTAGTACCAAATGCCGAAATCGAGCGCGAGCTTGCCGAAGGTCGGACGAATGCCGCCGTAGAAATCGATCTCGGCCGCCGCGCGATTAGGAAAATCGATGCTCTCGCCGGAGACGCCGAGATAAGCCTGCCATGCTGGCGTGAAGTTGTAGCGCGGTTCGAACCCGACCTGCGCCGACGGCTGGTGATTCGATTGGGTAATGCCGCGGAAATTGTAATCCGACATAAGTGCGCCGGTTATGGCGATATCCCAGGGGGACGGCGGCGGCGGAGGCGGCGGTGGCGCCTTGAGCGCCATATCCGCGGCGATAGCGGAGGATGAGGCCAAGATGGCGGCAACGACGAGCGAAAAACCGAATTTTTTCATAATCTGCCCCCTATTCCCCCTTGGCAGACCCGCGCCAAGATCAGTTTGCATTTTTTTACGAGTTTGCCGCCGGGCCAAGCTGAAACATACGGCAAATGCTGCCTTTTTATGCGATCGTTACAATTTGATAACGAGTGTGGCGCGCCGGACACATCCAATCAGAGGACAACACGCGATCGAATGCGTCTTTGGCAGGCCTCTGGCAGCAAGCTGGGTCCGCGACTATTACGGTATGGTGAGACTAGATGCCCGACGGCGGCCACCCACGGAGGTTCGTCCCATGAAGGCAAGTGTTGATGGACGCATCGTCGCTCAGAGCGACGACATCGTCGCGTGCCGCGGCTACCAATATTTTCCGCAGGCCGCGGTGCGCATGGATTGGCTGGAAAAGGCCGAGAAGACCGCGGACGATCATGCCTGTCCTCACGGCGTCCAATTCTACGACGTGGTGGTCGACGGCAAACGGCACAAACGCGCCGCGTGGTCATACGAACGGCCGCGGCCAGAAATGGCGCAAGTCGGCGGACGATTAGGCTTCTGGGAGGCCGTCGAGGTGGCGTGAGCGCGGGGCTATAGCCAGTTACGCCGCCGCCTTTTTGCGATTCGCCTCGAGCCGAGCGTCGACCAGCGCCACCTGGGCGTCGATCGCCGGATGGCGCAGGCCTTGTTGCGCCGCAATGAGCTGCACGAGCTTGTCTGCACGCTCGATGTTCGGAGCGCCGTTTTGCAGCGCCCGCGCGGCCGAGGCAGGCCGCGTCAGCGATTGCGCCGCAGCGGCATATTTCTCGAACGGCACCATATCGTCCGGCTTGGCGCCAAGCTTGATGCAGAGATCGACCACGAAATTGTAGACCGAGCGTGAGGTCTCGATGTCGCTGTGCACCGCCTCCTGAGCCGTGCGCATGCCGTCCTTGGTGACGCACCGATAGTTGCCGGCGAGCAGCATGGCCCATTTGGCAAGCGGTACGAAGATCGAATCGTAGACCTTGAGCTTGACCGGAAGCTCGATCTTGCCTTCAGGCGTGTCGAAACGGACCGCCTCGATGTCTTGCTGCAATCGCCGCAGCATGGCGGTGTGCTGTTCCGAGGGAAACCGCGCGACCTTGAAATTGGTCGGCAGCGTTACCTGCAGGACGTTGGCCTTCTCCTCCGGCGGCCTGATCGCCTGTGGATCGGGGCTGCAAAGCGTGATGCAGGCCGGATCGAAGCTGTTCCAGACGCTGGCGTCGGTATAAGCGGGCTTGAGCGCCTCGGTGTCGAGGCTCGGGATGCGCCGCAGATAGGCAAGCGGCGGCATGTTCATGATCGACATGCACGGCGCTTTCGCGCGCCCCACGGCGTCGAGGAGTTCGCGCACGCCCGGCGAACGATATTGCGGCTCCTGCATGGCAAGGCCGATGAGGTCGTACGCCTTCGGATCGACATCTGTTGTGCCGCCGGCACTGACCTTGCCGGGCAGTTTGCGCAAATCGATCTCGACTGGCGCCTTGCGCCCTCGAACCGGCAGGCGCACGCGAAAGCCCTCGGCGTTGATCAGGTCGGCCTCCGCCGGCAGACACACGAGCTTGATGTTATGGCCGCCGAACAAGAGCTTTGAGGCGAGCAGCGAGCCGTAAGACGCGCCCAGGATCAGGATGTTATAGGTCGCCGCCATCGCGCACCTCCTGCATGACGAAACCGCTGGGCCCCCTGCCATGGACGGCGCTCAGTCGCCGTCGGCCTTTCATATCCCGCGAATGCTATGAGCCCGCCCCACACGATGCAATGCCCGCAGGCGCGGCCGCGCGCCAAAGCCGGGCTCTAGGTGAGGCGTAAGGAATGCGCGTCGCTTGCAGCCGCGCGTGTTAACCGCGCGGCCGCTCTTCGCACTTTCCACTGAAGACCAACAAGAAGGTCTTAGGTGCTGCCGCCGCCGCCGAGGTCGGAACCGAGTGACGGTGTCCAGGCCGGGGCCGGCGCAGGTTCCGCCGCCGGCATCGGCGGGGCCGGCTTCTTCGCCGGAGTCTTCCGCTTTGGGGCGGCCTTCTTTGCTACTATCTTCGCGGCCTTCTTCGCGACTTTCTTCTTCGGAGCCTTCCTCGCAGCCGCCTTCAGTGTCTTCTTCTTGCGAGCCGGCGCCGCCTTCTTCTTCGTGGATTTCTTCTTTGACTTTGACTTCTTCGCCATGATCGTCCTCCCGATCGATGCTCCAAGTAATGGGAATCTCGTCGGCCTCCACGGGAGACCGGGTTCACGCAACAATAGCGATCGAGCCCCCGTTCAGCCCGCGCCCGCAGACGGGCGCACAGCCGAATGCGACCGATGCTCCGAAAGCGCGGGCGGACATGGCCCACCGGTCGCCCAGTCGATCAACTCGACCGTATGGACTGCCGGAAGTTTCGTGCCCGCGGCGATCTGCGTGATGCAGCCAATATTTCCCGCTGCGATCACATCAGGTCGCACTCTCTCGATAGTCCCGACTTTGCGGTCGCGCAACCTTCTTGCGATGTCGGGCTGCAGAATATTGTAGGTCCCGGCCGAGCCGCAGCACAAATGGCCATCGGGCACGTCCTTCACCACGAAGCCGAGTTTGACGAGCAACTCCTTCGGCTGCCGCGTCACGCGCTGCCCGTGTTGGAGCGAGCAAGCTGCATGATAGGCGACGACAAGTCCGGGCGGATTACAGCCGCCTTCGAGCGGCACACCGGCAAGATATTCGGTGATATCCCGAGTAAGGCTCGCTACCCTTGCCGCCCGTTCGGCATAGACCGGATCCGTGCGCAGCATGAAGCCATAATCCTTCACCGTGGTGCCGCAGCCGGACGTTGTGATGACGATCGCATCGAGGCTTTCGATCGCCGTCCAGGCGTCGATGTTGGCCCGCGCCTGGACGAGCGCCTGCGGCTCCCGGCCCATGTGATGGACGAGTGAGCCACAGCAGCCCGCTCCTTTCGCTACCACCACTTCGATCCCAAGGCGCGTGAGCACGCCGATCGCGGCTGCGTTGATTCGCGGCGCCAATACGTCGTTGACGCAGCCCGCGAGCAGCGCCACGCGGGCCTTGCGTGGCCGGATCGCCCTGAAAGTCTGCGGCGCAAGTGGACGATGTGGCCCCCGTCCGGGCGTGAGCCGGAGCATGGCGGCAAGCCGCTTAAGGCCGATCGCGTCCGCAACCGTCGCGAAGGGTTTGCCGACAAGCCCCGCACCAAGCGCTATTCGGAAACGTTGCGGATAAGGCAGAATGTTCGCGAGCGCGGCGCGTATCCAGCGCTCGTACAATGGGCGCCGGTACGTTTTCTCGATGTGAACGCGGGCGTGATCGACGAGGTGCATGTAGTGGACGCCTGACGGACAGGTCGTCATGCAGGCGAGGCACGACAGGCAGCGATCGACGTGGAGAGCGACCTCAGCCGTCGCCGGCCGCTCGTTCTCCAGCATGTCCTTGATGAGGTAGATGCGGCCACGCGGCGAATCGAGTTCGTTGCCGTCGAGCACGTAGGTCGGGCATGTGGCGATGCAGAAACCGCAATGCACGCAGGCGCGCAGAATCTTCTCCGATTCGGCCACATCCGGATCGGCAAGTTGCGCGAGGGTGAAGGATGTTTGCATAGCTAAAGGCCTGCCCACATACGCCCGGCATTGAGCACGCCCCGCGGATCGAAGCTCTCCCGCACGCGCTTCGTCAATGCCGCCAGCGCCGCAGGCTCGGGCTCGAACACGTCGACAATGGCCCGCAACGCGGCTGGCGCACGAATCAGCGTCGCATGACCGCCCGTCGCCGCGACTGTCGAACGCACGAGGCTCGTTCCGGCATCGTCCGCGGGCGGCAATGCCGCCCAGATAAGCCCGCCCGCCCAGTCGTACAGGATCTCAGCCTGCGCCCTTTCGGCGAGCGCACGGCCGACCTCGGCGCCGCGCGACGGCGCCGTCGAAATGCGCCACACAAAACGCTCACCGGCGGGCCCGCTCGCGGCGAACGGCTCAACATCGCGGATCGCTCGCCAGAGCGCGCGCGAAGGCGCTTCGCCCAGCGCGCCAAGGGCGCCGAAAGGCGCGATGAGATTTTCCAACACGCGTTTGCGATGCGTGACCGAGGGAGCGACGCCTTCGAGGCGGAACGCCGTCATGGCGCCGCTCCCGGCAGGGAAATCGGCGATGCGTGCGGCGAGCGAAGCAGGCAGATGCGCGGCCGCCGAGGCGTCGGCGTAGGAGCCCATGACCAGCGCCATGACCTTTCCCGCCGCCTTGTCGTCGAGGTCGAGCACCAGGATGGTTTGCTCGGTTTCCGCCCGCGGCAGCGTCTTGATCGTTATATCGGTCATGGCCGCGAGCGTGCCCCAGGAACCGGCGAGAAGCTTGCAGAGATCGTAGCCGGTGACGTTCTTCACAACGCGGCCCCCGGATTTGAACGTCTCGCCGCGTCCGGATACCGCGCTGACCCCAAGGAAATGGTCGCGGGCGGCGCCCGCCTTGATGCGGCGCGGACCGGAAAGATTCGCGGAGAGCGCGCCGCCGATGGTACCGGCTGCCGGCGCGGTGCCGAGGAGCGGCCCATAGTCCATCGGCTCGAAGGCAAGCTCTTGCCCGTTCGCGCGCACCAGTGCCTCGATCTCGGCGAGTGGCGTGCCGGCCTTGGCCGAGAGCACGAGTTCCGCCGGCTCGTAGAGGGTGACCCCCGAAAGCCCTGAAAGGTCGAGCGTGGCGTCCCATTGCGCCGCCCGGCCGACCGCGCGCTTACTGCCGCGGCCGACGATTTCCAGCGCTTTGCCTTCGGCGAGCGCCCAGCGGATGGCCTGCTCGACTTCCGCAGCGTCACGCGGTTTGAGATTTTCAGTCATGCCCGGCGCGCGTCAGAACCGCGGCAGATCGGGGAATGCCACCCTGCCGGCATGCACGTGCATGCGGCCAAGCTCGGCGCAGCGGTGCAGCGTCGGGAATACTTTTCCGGGATTGAGCAGGCCATTCTCGTCGAAGGCGCATTTGAGCCGCTGCTGCTGATTGAGATCGATCTCTGAAAACATCACCGGCATCAAATCGCGTTTTTCGACGCCGACGCCGTGCTCGCCGGTGAGCACGCCGCCGACTTCAACGCAGAGGCGCAGGATATCGGCGCCGAATTCCTCGGCGCGCTCAAGCTCGCCGGGCTTGTTGGCATCGTAGAGGATCAGCGGATGCAAATTGCCGTCGCCGGCATGAAAGACATTGGCGACGCGCAAGCCATACTTGACCGACATGCCCTGCATGCGCCGCAGCACGAGCGGCAATTGCGCCCGCGGAATGGTGCCATCCATGCAGTAATAGTCAGGCGAGATGCGCCCCACCGCCGGGAAGGCGGCCTTGCGTCCGGCCCAGAACAATAGCCGCTCTTCCTCGGTATTGGAGGCGCGGCACATCACCGCCCGGCACTCCTGCGCGATTGCCTGGACGCGATCGAGCAGATGGTCGACTTCGGCGCGCGGGCCATCGAGCTCGACGATCAGGAGCGCCTCGACGTCGAGGGGATAACCGGCATGGACGAATGCCTCGGCGGCGTGGATCGCGGGACGGTCCATCATCTCCATGCCGCCCGGGATGATGCCGGCGCCGATGATGCGGGCGACGCATTCGCCGCCGTCCTCCGACGCGGTGAAACCGATGAGCGCCGCGCGCGCGCATTCCGGCTTCTTCAGGATGCGCACCGTTACTTCGGTGACGACGCCGAGAAGACCCTCCGAGCCGGTGACGACGCCCAGGAGATCGTAGCCGGCGGAATCGAGATGGCTGCCGCCGAGCCGCACAATCTCGCCGCTCATCAGCACCAGCTCGCAGCCGAGTACGTTGTTGGTAGTGACGCCGTACTTTGAGGCAGTGCACGCCGCCGGAATTTTCCGCGACATTGCCGCCGATGGTGCAAGCGATCTGCGACGACGGATCGGGCGCGTAGTAGAAGCCGGCGTGCTCGACCGCCTGCGAAACCGCGAGATTGGTCACGCCGGTCTCGACCACTACGACGCGATTGTCGAAATCGATCGCGCGGATGCGCTTGAACTTGGCCATGCCGAGAAGGACACCGTCGCCGAGCGGCAGTGCGCCGCCCGACAGCGAAGTACCGGCCCCGCGCGGTACCACTTTGACGCCTTGGCGGTGGCAATAGCCGAGTACAGCGGCGACCTGCTCGGTCGTCTCCGGCAACACGACCACCATGGGAAGCTGGCGATAGGCAGTGAGGCCATCGCTCTCATAGGGCCGCATGGCCTCCCCGGAGGCAATGACGCCCTCACCCGGCACGATGCGCTTGAGCGCCGCGACGATCTCGGCGCGACGGGCGAGCACCGCGCCGTCGGATTGAGGCATTGCAACCGGCATCAAATCTCCCGGCGTTTCCGCGATCAGTTTGCACTATAGCGGGAAAGGCCCCTGCGACAGAGTCGCCACGTTGCCGCGAGGGCGCGCGCAACTCGGCGACCTTGAAGCTAATTTGGGCCGGCATCCGATCAAAGTGAATGCCGAGAGGCGTTGCCCCGCGCAGCTCGACGCTGCACCAAACAAAAGACCGCAGCCAAAACATGCGGGTCGATCTGATCGTGGCCGGCGCTTTTGGCCACACACGACTGGGCGAGTGGATTCTCGGCGGCGTCACGCGTGACCTTTTGCGGACCGCCAAGATATGCTGCCTGTTTTCATATGCTGCTTGTTTTCGCGTTAATGCGCGGCAAAGCACACGCCCTGCTTGCTGATCTCTGCTTCAGTGTGTTGCCGAAAAAGCACTAATTGGAATAATTCCAACCGGGGGTCGGTTTTGCGTTGGCGTGGCGCCATGCATTTCCTATCCTGACACAACCCCCGAAGAATCGTGGCTTCGTGGCCGTCCGTTGCCGCGAAGTAACGCGATGAGGTTGGATGGCAAATGATGCGGAATAGTCGGTTTACGTCCATCCCCCGACATCTTCAATTTGTTTCCGCAGCCGCAGTCCTTCTACTCGCTGGTTTCCTAACAATTGGGTACGCGCCGCCAGCGGAGGCGCTACCGAGCTACGCGCGACAGACGGGCCAGCCTTGCGGTACCTGTCACACCGATTTCGCCGGACTGACGCCGTACGGACGCCTTTTCAAGATCCAAGGCTACACCAACGGCGGCGGCCCCTACCGTACGACGCTGTTCCCCGGTTCTGGCGACTCCAACAGGAATAGTTATGTGCCGCCGATCTTGGGGAAGAGCGGCCCGAGCTCTGGCAACTCCGACCAGAGCGACCAGAAGACTTGGGTGCCGCCGATCTCGATGATGGCGATTGTCGGGTTCACCAACACACAAGCGCCCCTACCGCAGCCATCTGCACCATTCAACCCCAACAACAACGTTACGCTGGCCCCTGTGAGCTTCTTTTGGGGCGGCGCCATTACCGATCATATCGGTGCGTTTGCGCAAGTAACCTATAATGGGCAGCCAGCGGGAGGGTTTGGCACGGATCCATTCGCCGTCCACACGTGGACTTGGGATAACACCGACATCCGTTATGCGAATTCAACCGCGCTCGGCGGCGTTCCCGTTACGTACGGTATCACGGCAAATAACAATCCGACGGTCCAAGACCCCTGGAATACGACCCCGGCCTGGATCTTCCCATACGCGGTATCGCCTCTGGGTAACGGATTTGGACCCGGCCCCATTATCGATGGTGCCTTTGCGGCGCAAGTAGGCAGCGCGGGCGCCTACGCGTTTGTCAACAACGCGCTCTACCTTGAAGCGACGGCGTATCACACGCTTGATCCCAACACGCTAAACAGTCTGGGTGCCGATCCATTTGCTGCGCCGGGGCGGCTCGACTGGTCGCCCTATTGGCGCGCGGCCTACGAGCCCCATTGGGGCAACCATTGGCTCGAGGTCGGAACCTTCGGTATGTACGCCAGCGTCCATCCCTGGCTCATGCCGGGAACGGCGGTCACCGCGGTTTTCCCGCAAACGGACCAATACACCGATGTCGGCTTTGATTCGCAGTATCAATATCAAGGCGACAATTTTTGGATCACGGTGCGCGGTTCATACATTCACGAGTTCCAAAACCTTGCCGCGAGCTCCATCGTCGCGGGCACCAACCCGACCAACACTCTCAACGAAGCGCGAGCATATGCCTCACTCGCCTACGGCAACAACAACCGGGTCGTGCTCACCGGCCAATACTTCACCACCTGGGGAACCCCCGACGCCGTGTTGTACGGGGGTAGTCCGAACACCGACGGTTGGATCGCTGAGATCGCCTACATTCCGTTTATAAGCAGCCAAGCGCCGGGATGGCCGTGGTTCAACGTCCGCGTCGGGCTGCAATATATCTGGTACAACGAATTCAACGGAACAACGGTCGGCGCCAGCAACAACAATACACTGTTTCTCTATGCGTGGGTGGCGATGTAGCAGGATTTCACGCATCCTGGGGGGTTATCGATGAAAGCAACACTGCTCGGAGCCGCTGCGTTTTCGCTGTTGACTGTTTCTGCATTTGGCGCCGATCTCGAGCTGCCCGCCCCTGTTTCGCCTCCGCTTTTCGGATGGACGAGCTGTTACGGCGGCGGCCAAGTCGGCGGCGGGTGGGGCCAAAAGGACCTCACCGATAGCGCCGGTGTCGTCGCTCCGATAACCGGATTCGCCGCTGCCAACCTTGGCATCAGCGGTTACATGCTCGGCGGGCAAATCGGATGCGACTATCAGTTTGCGTCCAATTGGGTGCTCGGCATCGAGGGTGCGGCATCGGGCGGAAATATTGGAGGCAGTACTGCGGTCGCGCTGCCGGGTATTCCCGGCGACAATGCAACCTTCAAGGACACGACGGACTTCCTGACCAGCGTGACCGGGCGTGTCGGATACGCCTGGGACCGCTGGTTACTGTACGCCAAAGGCGGCGCCGCCTGGGCGGGCGACCGATACAGCGCGTTTGACTCACTTGCGACGTACGATTTCGAAGGATTGGAGACTCGGTTCGGCTGGACCGCGGGCGTGGGCGTTGAATGGGCGCTCTGGAATGATTGGTCCCTCAAGCTCGAATACGACTATTACGGCTTCGGCAGCCGCAGCGTGACGTTCATCGACAACATCAGTGGCACCGTAGGTCCCGAGGACATCAAGCAGAGCATCCAGGTCGTCAAACTTGGCCTGAATTTTCACGTCTTCGCATGGTCAGCTGCCGCTCCATCAAGGTGGTGAGGGTACGATGGACTTTGGGCTTCGGCGCGGTCAGACCATCGGCGAAGGACGGAAACGCCGATCCATGAAGGTCGTTCGCCGGTTATTGGCGTTGCAATCCATAATCCTGGCAATTGCGCTTACTACAGCGGCTCGCGCAGACAACCCGGAAAGGACCGCCGCACCGGCCGGCGATGTTCAGGCCAAGATGACTTATTGCGAAAACTGCCACGGGCGGTCAGCACAAGGTTTCCATGGATACTACCCCATCCCCCGACTCGCGGGACAGCAAACCGAGTATCTGGAAAACCAGCTACAGGCCTTCGTTGAACGCAGGCGGACGAACAATGTCATGTTCAACGTGGCCCACGTCCTGAGCCCGGCGATGCTGACGGCTCTGGCGACGAGTTTCCATGATCTCAATCCCAAGCCGCTCGGAGGCGGGCCGAAAGAGCTCGCGAGCACGGGAAAAAAAATCTATGAAGAAGGAATTCCCAGCGCCGATGTTCCCCCATGCGCTTCCTGTCACGGTCCTGAGGCCAAAGGCGACGGCCAATTTCCTCGTTTAGCCGGTCAACTCCACGACTACATCTTCAATAAATTGACGAACTGGAGCAAGGAGCGGGGTCAAGATCCGAAAAAACCGGACGCATCGGCGATCATGCAACCGATCGCGCACGGCTTGAACGAACAGCAAATCAAAGCCGTTGCAGCTTATCTAAACTATCTGGAGTGAACCCTTCCCAGCGGTCCCGGACTATGAAACCCATTGAGTCATATCGGAGCGGTGGCGCACCTAAGAGTTGCTCGTTCAGAGCATCTCAAAGTCGTGAGGAAACGATGGACTCAAGTCTTCGGCTTGCTCAGACCGGAATGACAAGCAAAAGAGGCAGGGCCCGGATTATCAAGGCCGCCGGCTTGCAATTGGCATTGCAGTTGGCGCTTTTGGCGATCGCTCTCTCGGCGACCGGCCGCGCGAATAGCGCGGACTCGCCGGGCGTTTCCAGGCGCGGCGACGTTGAAGCCAAGCTGGCGTACTGTCAGGACTGCCACGGACCATCGGGCCAAGGCTACCGAGGATTTTTCCCCATACCGCGCCTGGCGGGACAACAAACAGAGTATTTGAAAAACCAGTTACAGGCGTTCGTCGAGCACAGACGGACGAACAATATCATGTTCAACGTGGCGCATACCTTGAGCCCGGCGATGATCACCGCCCTTGCAGCGGATTTTCGGGCGCTCAGTCCGAAACCGCTCGGCGGCGCATCAAAGGAGCTCGTGGCCACAGGAGAAAAAATCTTTCAAAACGGAATTCCCGAAGCCAACGTTGCGGCGTGCATCGCCTGTCATGGCCCGAGCGCCGTAGGCAGCGACGAAATTCCTCGCTTGGCGGGCCAGCTCCACGACTACATTTTCAACAAATTGACGAACTGGAGCAAGGAGCGGGGGCAGAATCCGGCAAAACCGGACACGTCGGCCATCATGTCGCCAGTTGCGCACAGTTTGACCAAGCCACAAGTCGAAGCCGTTGCGGCTTATCTCAGTTATTTGAAATAACCCTTGTATTTGAGGGTGCCCCGCTGACGAAACCCGAAAACGTGGAATTCAGGCCATGAAATACCTCCAACTGAAAATAGCGGCCCTGGCAATTATTTCCACGGCCATTTCCGGGTGGGCAGGTCACGCGGAAAGTCTCGCTATCCGCAATTGCACCTGGTGCCATGGAGCATCGGCGCAGGGCTATACGCCGGCGCCGCGTTTAGCCGGGCAGAGACCCAAATATATCGAGCAGCAACTTATAAGTTTTGGCGAGCACACCCGCGACGCTCCGTTTTCAAAACAATACATGTGGGGCGCCTCGGCAAATATCAGTCCTCGGACGACGCACGCCTTGGCTTTGTATTTTGCAATGTTGCCCCCCAGAGCCGCCGACGATGGGGACAGAGAACTCGTGGAGAAGGGAAGATCGATATACCAACTGGGAATGCCGGAGGCGAATATTGCGGCCTGCGTCGCTTGCCACGGCCCGAATGCTCAGGGCGTTCGCGAAATTCCGCGTTTGGGAGGGCTGGCGTATACCTACTTAAAAAGAAGGCTTCAGCAGTGGGGCGAGGGATATCATGGCGCCCTGGAGCTTCCGATGCCGCATATCGCGAGCGGGCTGTCGCGAAATCAAATTGAAGAGCTGGCGTCATACCTAAGTTTTGTCAAATAGACCTGCGCAACCGCGCGGCTGCAGCGACGAATTGACGGTTGACATGCTGCGCCGGGCCCGCTTGAACGGCCGGGGCGAATTTTGCTGTCGTAGACGCCCGGCCAACGCTAGCCACATGTCGCGGCCGGGATAAACACGAAAGGGAAAACATGATGGTGAGGACGCTGGTTACGGCCGTTGCGCTGATCGTCGTATCAGCCGGCGCAACACTGGCTCAGGATGCTGAGAAGGGCGCGACTATATTCAAGAAGTGCACCCCGTGTCACAAGATCGGTCCCGGCGCAACGAGCCTTGTCGGTCCCGAACTCAACGGTCTCGACGGCCGCCATTCCGGGAGCGTCCCCAACTTCAGCTATTCCGACGGCAACAAGAAATCGGGCATCGTCTGGGGCGAAGAAACCTTCGAGGATTACATCAAGGATCCGAGAGCCAAAGTCCCGGGCACCAAAATGATCTTCGCCGGCATCAAGAACGAGCAGGATATCAAAGACCTCTGGGCCTAC
The DNA here is from genome assembly GCA_963733575.1 of uncultured Alphaproteobacteria bacterium. GTDB lineage: Bacteria > Pseudomonadota > Alphaproteobacteria > Rhizobiales > Xanthobacteraceae > BOG-931. The sequence goes on from CAVTDJ010000002.1 coordinate 1,895,899, forward strand.
CTGAAGCAGTTCGACGCCGAGGGTAATATCAAGAAATAGCCGTCCCGGCGGTCCTTGATCTTGCTCAAATCCGACCGCCGCCGGGTATGAGATAGATGCCCATCGATCGACACGCCGGCGACGGGAGGACATTGCACCATGATCAAAGACATCGTCGTCAATCTCAGCGTCGGTGAACGGGCAAGCCCCGCTGGTGACTATGCCGTCTCGGTCGCCGCGGCGTTCGACGCGCATCTCGCAGGGATCGCTTTCCTCTACGATCCGATCATCCCGGTGTCCGGCGCGGGCTACATTCCCGCTGAGGTCATCGAGAGCCAGGAGCGCGAAAACGAAGCCGCGACAAAGGCTGCCCTCGACCGCTTCAACGCGGCGTGCAAACGGGCCGGGGTCAGCGCCGAACCGCTCACGCTCAGCGCCAGCTTCTCCGGCGTCGGCGATCAGTTCGGGCGGATCGCGCGGCGCTTCGATTTATCCATCGTCGGGCAATCCGAGCCGGAGACGAGCGCGGCCGAAGAGATGATCGGCGAAGCCGCCCTATTCGAATCCGGCAGGCCGGTGATCGTCGTCCCTTACATTCAGAAAGCGCCGCTCAAGCTCGACCGGGTCATGCTGTGCTGGGACGGCAGCCGCGCCGCCGCCCGCGCGATCGCCGATGCCATGCCGCTGCTCGAACGGGCGGGACAGGTCGAGGTCGTCATCGTCGCCAACGAGCGCGGCAAACAGGACGAGATCGAAGGCGCCGATATGGGCGCGCACCTCGCCCGGCACGGACTCAACGTGGAGGTCAAGCGCACAGTGCTCGGCGATATCGATGTCGCCGACGTGATCCTCTCGCATGCCGCCGATGCCGGCAGTGATTTCATCGTTATGGGCGGTTACGGTCACTCGCGCCTGCGCGAATTCGTGCTCGGCGGCGTGACCCGCAGCATTTTCCGCTCGATGACGGCCCCGGTCCTGATGTCGCACTAATCAGGGACTAAATCGTCCGCGCGGTTGCCCATCCGGCTAGACTTATTCGCGGTTACCGCGCGGCAAAATATAGCAAAAATATAGTCGCCCGTGTCGTTGACGCGCGAACACGCCCTGTGTCACGTTTTCGCCGACCCCGGGTTGGGCCTCTCCGGAAGCCGACTCCTATAGGCTAGCGCCCGAAGAGGCGTAACAAGACAACAAACGAGGGGTGGGGAGATTAGTTCAAGATGGCGCGTCGAGCCGCATGACCGAAATTCCGCAGAGCGGACCGGCCGGCGCAGGCAACGACGCGGCCCCTTCTTTGTTGGAGATCGCGGACGTGTCGATGCACTTTGGCGGCATCGTCGCGCTCGACGAGGTCACGTTCGCGGTCGCCAAGAGCCGGATCGTAGGGCTGATCGGACCTAACGGCGCCGGCAAAACCACTCTGTTCAATTGCCTCAGCAGACTCTATCGCCCGGCCCGCGGAGACATCCGGTTGAACGGACAGTCGCTGCGCCGCTGCACGCCGTCGGACATTGCCGCGCTCGGCGTCGGCCGCACCTTCCAGGCGTCGACCCTGTTCGCCTCGATGTCGGTACTCGACAACGTGAAAGTCGGCGCTCATGCGCGTGGCCATAACGGCCCGCTGATCGATGCCTTGACGCTGCCGTCCACGCGGCGCGAAGAGCGGGAATTCGAGCAAACCTCTCGCGCGATGTTGGCCTTCGTCGGGTTGGAGAATATGTCGAAACGGCCGGCCGCAAGCTTGTCGTTGGGCGCGCGCAAGCGCGTGGAATTGGCGCGCGCATTGGCCGCCCGGCCGTTGTTGCTGCTGCTCGACGAACCCGCCGGAGGGCTCAACCACGAAGAAGTGGCGGACCTCGGCACGTTGATCCGCTCCATCCGCGATCAACTGGGGATCACGGTGCTTCTGGTCGAGCATCATATGGGCTTGGTGATGAGCCTTTCGGATCAGGTCGTGGTGCTGAATTTTGGCCGCGTGATCGCCGATGGCACGCCCGACGAAGTGCGCGGCAATCCGGCAGTCACCGAAGCCTATCTCGGACCGCGGCACTGATGGCCGCGATCCTGGAGCTGCGTTCGGTGAAGGCCTTCTACGGCCAGTCAGAAGTCGTCCACGGTATCGACGTCGCCGTCGAGGAAGGCGGCATGACCGTCCTTCTTGGCGCCAACGGCGCCGGCAAGACGACGACGCTGCGGGCCATCTGCGGCATGGTTAGAAGCGAAGGCGAGATCCTGTTCGCCGGGAAGCGGCTGGATCAGCGCGCGACAGAAAACATCGCGAGTCTGGGCGTGGCCCACGTGCCGGAGGGGCGAGGAACCTTCATCGGGCTGACAGTTGAGGAGAACCTGCGTCTCGGCGGCTATACGCGCGCCCGCCAAACGCACGCGAGCATGGAGCGTATGTACGGGTATTTTCCGATTCTCGCCCAGCGGCGACGGCAACAAGGAGGCGCCTTGTCCGGCGGCGAGCAGCAGATGCTCGCCATTGCCCGCGCGTTGATGATGGAGCCAAGGCTTCTGGTGCTGGACGAGCCGTCCTTTGGCCTCGCGCCCCGCATTGTCGAAGACATTTTCAAGATCGTCGAGCGGATAAAAAAAGAGGAGCGTGTAAGCGTGCTGTTGGTGGAGCAGAACGCCAGCCTCGCTCTGGAATTGGCGGATCACGCTTATCTCCTCGAAACCGGCTACGTCGTCGCGTCCGGAAGCGCGAAAGCATTGGCTGACGATCCGCAAATCCGCCGCTCCTATCTCGGTTATTGACGGACCCGCGATGCACGAGCTTTTGCAGCAAGTGTTCTCGGGGCTCGCCGCCGGCTCCATTTACGCGAGCGTGGCGCTGGCGCTGGTGATGATCTACCGGTCGACCGACCTGGTGAACTTCGCCCAAGGCGAAATGGCGATGTTTTCTACCTACATCGCCTGGACCCTGGTGAATGCCGGCCTGCCCTTCTGGGTCGCGTTCGTCATCACGCTGGTCGTCTCGTTCGTCGGCGGCATGCTGATCGAACGTGTCGTGATCCGGCCGGTCGAAAATGCCCCGGTTCTGGCCGCAGTGGTCGTGACCATCGGATTGTTGCTGATCTTCAATTCGCTGGCGGGGTGGATCTACACCTATACCGTTCAAGACTTCCCAAGTCCGTTCCCCGACCGTCCGCTGCTCGGCGCGCTGATCACCACGCGCGACCTCGGCGTGATCGCCGTGACGATGATCATGCTTATTTTGCTCTCCGTATTTTTCCGCTTCACCTCCACCGGATTGGCCATGCGCGCGGCGGCCCAAAATCCGCTTTCGGCACGCCTGTGCGGCATCCGGGTCGGACGCATGCTCGCGATCGGGTGGGGCTTGGCCGCGGCAATCGGCGCCACCGCAGGGATAATGGTGGCGCCGGTGTTGTTTCTCGATCCCAACATGATGGGCGGCGTGCTCCTCTATGCTTTCACCGGCGCTCTTCTTGGCGGCATTGGCAGCCCCGTGGGTGCCGTCGTCGGCGGCCTGATCGTGGGCGTCACCGAAAATCTGGTCGGCACCTATCTGATTGCGAGCCAGCTCAAGCTGACGGTGGCGCTCGCTTTGATAATACTTGTGCTGGTGTTCAAGCCGAACGGGTTGTTCGGTACTGCGATCGTGCGGCGGGTGTGATGATGGAAAAGAGCATCACAATCGTCGCGCCCGACCGGTTCGCAGCCGACCGCTACGGCGGCCTCACCGTCAATGCGTGGCGATGGATCGGCGCGCTGATCCTCGTGGCGATCGCAGGCGCGCTGCCCTTCGGTCTCAGCAAATATCACGTGTTCGAGCTGACGATGGTGATGATCTACGCCATCGCGGTGCTCGGCCTGAACATCCTGACCGGTTACAATGGCCAGATCTCGCTCGGCCATGGCGGATTCTTCGCCGCGGGCGCCTACACCGCCGCCATCCTGATGCATCGCTACGGAGTACCGTACTGGGCGACCGTGCCGCCGGCAGGGTTGATTTGCTTCGTGCTCGGCGTGCTGTTCGGACTGCCGGCGTTGCGCTTCGAGGGGCCTTATCTCGCGCTCGTCACGCTGGCGATGGCGCTGGCGACGCCGCAATTGCTCAAATATTTCGACAACTGGACGGGTGGCCAGCAGGGCATCAACCTGGTCAAACCGGTACCACCGGCGTGGCTCGGCCTCGATCGAGACCGGTGGCTCTATCTCTTGGCTCTTATCGTCTTACTGATGGCGATACGCGTCGCCGCCAATATGCTGCATGGCCGCACCGGCCGGGCTCTGGTCGCAATCCGCGACCACCCGATTGCCGCGGCCGCCATGGGCATCGACACTGCCCGCTATAAGACGCTCGCCTTTGGCACCAGCACGTTGTTCACCGGCGTCGCCGGCGCACTTTCTGCCATCGTCATCGGCTACGTCTCGCCCGAAAGCTATAGCCTATTTCTCTCGGTCTCGTTTCTGGTAGGCTCGGCGGTCGGCGGCATTGCAACGATCGGTGGCGCGATCGTCGGCGGGTTCTTTATCCAGTATGTGCCTAACCTCGCCAACGATATTTCCGATGCCGCCCCATGGGCGATCTACGGGCTGGCAATGCTGTTGTTTATGTATGCAATGCCGCACGGCGTGGTCGGCTCGCTCGGACCCTGGCTCATGCGCCTGATGCGGCAAGTTCAGTCGCCTCGCGCTGCGTTCGGAGGAAGCGACGAGGAGTTCAAAGGAAGGACGCCATGACGATTAAGCAAACGATCATGACCGGCCTTTTTGCGGCTGCCAGCCTCGGCATCGCGGACGCGCCCGCTTTCGCCGCAGGCCAGTATGGACCCGGCGTCAGCGACACCGAAATCAAGATTGGCAACACGATGCCCTATAGCGGCCCGGCTTCGGGCTATGGCGCCATCGGCAAGGCGCAGGCCGCCTACTTCGCGATGATCAATGACCAGGGCGGCATCAATGGCCGCAAGATCAACTTCATCAGCCGCGACGACAGCTACAGCCCGCCGAAGACCGTCGAGCAGGTGCGCAAGCTGGTCGAAGAAGACCAGGTGCTCCTGATGTTCCAAACGCTCGGCACGCCGCCCAACCTCGCGATCCGCGGCTACCTCAACGACAACAAGGTCCCACAATTGTTTGTCGCCACTGGCGCCGACCAGTGGAACGATTCCAAGCACTATCCCTGGACCATGGGCTGGCAGCCCAGCTATGGCACCGAGTCGCGCGTTTACGCCCGATACATCCTCAAGAATCTGCCGGATGCCAAGATCGCGGTGCTCTACCAGAACGACGATTTCGGCAAAGACTACCTCAACGGCCTACGCGCTGAGCTGGGTGACAAAGCCGGCAAAATGATCGTTGCTACGCAGTCCTATGAGACCACCGATCCGACAGTCGATTCGCAAATCGTCGCGCTGCAGAGCAGCGGCGCCAATGTTATGGTGACGGCGGCCATCCCGAAATTCACGACGCTGGCGATCCGCAAGGTCTACGATATCGGCTGGCGGCCGACGCATTTCCTCAATTCCGTGTCGACTTCGGTCGCGTCGGTGATGAAACCAGCTGGGATTGAGAAAGGCGTCGGCATCATCTCGGCGGCCTTCAACAAAGACCCCACCGATCCGCAGTGGCGGGACACTCCCGAATACAGGGAATGGCTGGCCTGGATGACGAAATATAATCCATCGGGCAACGTCGCCGACGCCTTCAATGTTTACGGTTATGGAACAGCGCAGACCATGGTCGCAGTACTCAAGGCGAGCGGCGACAATCTCACCCGCGACAACGTGATGAAGCAGGCGGCGAGCCTTCACGATTTGAAGCTGCCAATGCTGCTCCCCGGCATTACTATCTCGACCAACGCCGACGACTACGCCCCAATCAAACAGATGCAGTTGCAGAAATTCGACGGCAGCACGTGGAAGCTCTTTGGCGAAGTCATGACAAGGTCCGGCGATTAGCGCTTGATCGCGAGCGAATACGCGAAGTGCAAAGGGAGGACGTCATGGCCATAAGACGGACGATCGTGGCCGGCCTGACCGCCGCTGGCGTTGCGCTCGCAAGCGGACTGGCTTTTGCCGCGGGTCAATACGGACCTGGCGCCAGCGATGCCGAGATCACGATCGGCAACACGGTGCTCTATAGCGGCCCGGCTTCGGCCCTCGGGCAGTTCGGCAAGGCGGAAGCTGCGTACTTCGCCATGATCAACGACCAGGGCGGCATCAACGGCCGCAAGATCAATTTCATCACTCGCGACGATGGCTATAGTCCGCCGAAGACCGTCGAACAGACACGCAAGATGGTCGAGGAAGACCAAGTATTACTGATATTCGGCACGGTCGGCACACCGCCTAATGCTGCGATCCACGATTATCTGAACAACAATAAGGTGCCGCAACTGTTCATCGCCACGAGCGCGGAGAAGTGGAACGATCCCAAGCATTATCCGTGGACGATGGCATGGTCGCCCGCCTATCAGACCGAGGCGCGCATCTATAGCCGCTATATCCTCGAGAACATCCCCGATGCCAAGATCGCGGTGCTCTATCAGAACGACGACTTCGGCAAGGACTACATCGCCGGGCTGCGCCAAGGCCTCGGCGACAAGGCCGATAAATTCATCGTCGCGACGCAGAGCTATGAGACCACCGATCCGACGATCAATTCGCAAATCGTGACGCTGCAGGGGAGCGGCGCCAATGTTCTATTGACGGCGGCTACGATCAAATTCGCCGCGCTGGCGATCCGCAAGGCCTACGACGTCGGGTGGAAGCCGACTCAATTTCTTAGCTACGTATCCAATTCGGTCGGAGCGGTCATGCGGCCGGCAGGACTGGAGAAGGGCGTTGGCATAATCTCGTCGGCGTTCGACAAGGACCCAACCGATCCGCAATGGCAGGACACGCCGGAGTACAAGGAATGGCTGGCCTGGATGAAGAAGTATAATCCATCCGCCAATATCACCGACGCCATCGCGGTCGACGGTTACGGGCGCGCGCAAACGATGGTCGCCGTGCTCAAGGCATGCGGCGACAATCTCACCCGCGAGAACGTCATGCAGCAGGCGGCCAGCATGCACGACTTGAAGCTGCCAATGCTCCTGCCCCGCATCACGCTCTCGACCAGCGCGGACGACTACGCCCCGATAAAGCGGATGCAACTGATGAAGTTCGACGGCAACACCTGGAAGCTGTTTGGCGAGGTGACCTCGGGGCTCGGCAACTAGCCGCTACGACGACGTCGGCGCCGCGGTTTCCGCGGGTCGAAGAAATGAAAGAAACAGTCAACAGGAGGAAGTCATGACAAGGAAGCAGTTGACCTCATCGGGCCTGGCAGCGGCCAGTGTCCTTCTTGCTTGCGGATTGGCCTTGGCCGCCGGGCAGTACGGACCCGGAGCGAGCGATACCGAGATCAAGATCGGCCAGACCATGCCGTATAGCGGCCCGGCTTCGGCCTACGGCACCATCGGCAAGGCGGAAGCGGCGTACTTCAACATGATCAACGAACAGGGTGGCATCAACGGCCGCAAAATCAATCTCATTAGCCGTGACGATGGCTACAGCCCGCCGAAGACCGTCGAACTTGTGCGCAAGATGGTAGAGGAAGATCAGGTGCTGCTGACCTTCAACATCCTCGGCACGCCGCCCAATACGGCGGTCCAAGGCTACCTGAATGATAACAAGGTGCCGCAACTGTTTGTCGCTACCGGCGCCGACAAGTGGAACGATCCGAAGAAGTTTCCATGGACGATGGGATGGCAACCCAGCTATCGCATCGAGGCGCGCATCTATGCCCGCTACATACTCAAGAACCTGCCGAACGCCAAGATCGCAATAGTCTACCAGAACGACGACTTCGGTAAGGACTACCTGGTTGGCCTGCGCGAAGGGCTGGGCGACAAAGCGGACAAGATGATCGTGGCCAGCAATACCTATGAGACCACCGATCCGACCATCGATTCGCAAATCGTATCGCTACAGGGAAGCGGCGCCGATACGCTTCTGGTGGCGGCGATTCCAAAGTTCGCCGCCCAAGCCATCCGCAAAGTTTCGGACCTCGGCTGGAAGCCGAATTTCTTTATGACCAACGTGTCGGCTTCGGTCGGAGCGGTGATGAAGCCTGCAGGATTCGACAAGGCTCAAGGTATTATCACGGGCGGCTATCTCAAAGACCCCAACGATTCGCAATGGCAAAATTCGGCCGAGTACAAGGCCTGGCTGGACTGGATGAAGAAATATTATTCGGCAGGCAGCCTCGCCGACGTGAACAACGTTTACGGCTACTCGCTGGCGGAGACTTTAGTGCATGTGCTCAAAGGGGTCGGCAACGATCTCACCCGCGAGAACATCATGAAGCAGGCGGCCAGTATTCATGATCTGAAACTGCCGATGGCGCTGCCCGGCGTCGTCGTCTCGACCAGCGCGACGGATTTCGCCCCGATCAAGCAGATGCAACTGCAAAAGTTCGAAGGCGAGACGTGGAAGCTGTTTGGCGATGTGATCTCGGGCTCCGGCAGCTGACGAGCAAGACGCGATCAAGCGAATGGCCGGCCGGCAGCGGCCGGCCATTTGTCTTTCTGTTCATGGCGGCGCGTCGCCGGCCGGCATTGCCGTCTGAACCACGAGCCCGCGAGCGCGCGCATCGGCCACGCCGAGCGCGCGCAGGGCAGTCAGTGTCAGCGATTGCACGATCTCGCGCTCGCGGCCCGATGGGTCTGGCGCAAGTGGCCCGATCAATCCTTCAATAAGAAGGCCCGTCAACGCCGCCGCGGCGAGCGCTGAATCCTGCTCGGGAAGGCGGCCCTCCGCCACCGCCGCTGCGATCCGCGCAGCGAATTCAGCCGCGAGCGATTTGCGAAATAAAAGCCGCGCGGCATCCATATCGGCATCGACCGGCTCGGCAATCGCGGCAAAAGCTAGCCTGCGGTCGCGCAAAGCGCGCGCGGCGAAGGTCACGATCGCCGCGGAGAGAGCCGAAAGCGGACCGGGCGCGGCGCTGGCGGCACGTCGCAGCGCGCCGATCTCGCCCTCGGCAATCTTCGCGAGGAGCGCAGCAACAAGATCGGTCTTGGCCGGAAAGTAGCGGTAGACCGTTCCTGCAGCGATGCCGGCGTGGGCGGCGACCGCCGCGATCTGCACCGCCGCCATGCCGCCTTCGCTCGCCATCTGCCGCGCCGCGGCGATAATGGCGTCGTGGCGGGCGGCGAGACGGCGGGCGACATTTTCTGTGCGGCGATAGGGCATTACTGATCGCGGGACGGAATCGCGTTAGGCAATGTAACAAAACCTGAACCTGGATTCAGCAACAACGTCATTACGAGCGAAGCGAAGGAGCGGCGCGCCAATCTCTGGATTGATTCGCCGCTGCGCTCGTCGCAGTGACGAGGTCACCCGCCCTTCTCGGCAAGCGACTTGGCGCGAATATTGGCGAGCGTCGTCGCCGGCGTAATCGCGTCGGGGTCGATGGCTAGGCGGATGATGGCCGGCTTACCGCAAGCTTGCGCCTGCTTGAACGCCGCCGGAAAATCGGCCGTCCGCTCGACGCTGACGCCAAAGCCGCCGAATGCGCGGGCATACGCGGCGAAATCCGGATTGCGCAATTCGGTCGCGACGATGCGTCCGGGATATTCACGCTCCTGATGCATGCGGATGGTGCCGTAGATGCCATTGTCGGCAATCACGACAATGAACGGCAGGCCGTATTGCACGGCGGTCGCGAATTCCTGGCCGTTCATCAAAAAATCGCCGTCGCCAGCGATGCAGACGATCGGACGATCGGGATAGAGGCGCTTCATCGCCACGGCTGCAGGGACGCCGTAGCCCATCGAGCCCGAGGCCGGCGCGACATGCTGACCGAAGCGGCGGAAACGAAAGAAACGATGAATCCAGGCCGCATAATTCCCGGCGCCGTTGCACAAGATGGCGTCGGCGGGAAGATACTCGCGCAGCCACACCATGATGGCGCCGAGATTGACCGCGCCTGGCTGTTCGGTCGGCGTTTCCGTCCAGGCGAGATAGTCGGCATGCGCTGCTTCGGCCTGTCCGCGCAGAGCGCGCGGAACGCTGAGATGCTCAAGCGCGGCAGCAAATGCGGTCGGCGTCGAATGGATCGGCAGATGCGGGCTGTAGACGCGGCCGAGTTCTTCGGCGCCCGGATGCACATGCATGAATGTCATCTGCGGCCGCGGAATGTCGAACAGTGTGTAGCTTTGCGACGGCAATTCTCCCATACGCCCGCCGATCAAAACGACGAGGTCGGCGGACTTGATCCGCTCGACGAACTTCGGGTTTGGTCCAATGCCGAGATCGCCGGCGTAGCAGGAATGGAGCGCGTCGAAGAGGTGAAGCCGCCGAAAAGTCGTGCAGACCGGCAACGCAAATTTTTCCGCAAAGCGAGCGACGCCGTCCGACGCCTCTTGCGACCAGCGGCTGCCGCCGAGGATCAACATCGGTGCTCGCGCGGCACTAAGAAGCTGGGCGAACTTCGCCATCTCGGCGGCCCCCGGCGAGGTCTCGATCGGCGAAAACGGCGGCGCGTCCTCAACGGCGACGCGCTCGGTCTGCATGTCCTCAGGCAAGCTGACGACGACCGGGCCCGGCCGTCCGTTGGCGGCGGTGTGGAACGCGCGCGAGACGATCTCCGGTATGCGTACGGGATCGTCGATCTCCGTCGCCCATTTCGTCATCGATCCGAATACCGCGCGGTAGTCGAGCTCCTGAAAAGCCTCGCGCTCGCGCATATCGCGCGCCACCTGGCCGACGAAGACGACGAGTGGCGTCGAATCCTGGCGGGCGATATGGATACCCGGCGAGGCGTTGGTGGCGCCCGGCCCACGGGTGACGAAGCAAACGCCCGGGCGACCGGTCGCTTTGCCCACCGCCTCCGCCATCATGGCGGCCCCGCCCTCCTGCCGGCAGACCGTGACGGCGAGATCGCTGTCGTGGAAGGCATCGAGCACCGCGAGATAACTCTCGCCCGGCACACAGAATACGTGGCGAACGCCGTGAATCTGGAGTTGATCGACCAGAATCTCGGCGGCTGTGCGATTGTTATCCTTGCCGCGCATCGGCGTCTCCGCGGTGTGATTGAGCGCGGCCGATTCGCCGCCCCAAGCGTTGTAAACTTTGATTGCCGTGACCGGCGTCGCTAGTCCAGTGTTTTGCTCGGCGCGTTCAGGTCGATAGCCTACCGCCAAAGGGTTTCGGCTGCATGAGCGAGGAAAGGGAAAGCCAGCAGGAGGTATTCGGCTTCCTAGCCGATCCCGCGACCCATGGCGGGCGGAAAGTGCAGCGCATCGACACCCATGCCGCGTCAGTGTTTCTCGCCGGCGACCGAGCGCTGAAGGTCAAGCGCGCCGTGCGTTTTCCCTTTCTCGACTATTCGACGCTCGGCAGGCGCAAAAAGGCCTGTGAAGCGGAGCTCGCCGTCAATGCACCGTTCGCGCCGGACATCTACCGCGGTGTCGTCGCCATCACGCGCGAAGCCGGAGGAAAACTTGCCATCGGCGGTTCCGGTGCGCCAGTCGAATGGGCGGTCGAGATGCGACGCTTCGACGAAAAGCGCACGCTCGACCACCTCGCCGGTGAAATCGACGAGGCGCTGGCCGACGCGCTCGGCCGCGCCGTCGCCGCCGGGCACGCGAAGGCGCCCACGGTCGACGCGCAAGCATGGATCGTGGCGCTCGGGTCCTATATCGACGAACACGTCGACGCTTTCCGGCAGCACCCGGATATTTTTCCAGCCGCCGAAATCGCCGCGCTCGCGCGCGCGAGCCGTACCGCGTATGAGCGCATCGTCCCGCTCCTGCGCGAACGCAGCCGCTGCGGCTTCGTCCGCCACATTCACGGCGACCTCCATCTCGGCAACATCGTATTGATCGAGGGCAAGCCGGTTCTCTTCGATGCTATCGAGTTCAGCGACATCATCGCCTCCGGAGATGTTTTCTACGACCTCGCTTTCCTGCTTATGGACCTGCTCGAGCGCGGACTGACGCCGGCCGCGAATATCGTGCTCAACCGCTATCTGGCGGAGACGCGACGGGTCGAGGATCTCGACGCGCTGGCGGCGCTGCCTTTCTTTCTTTCGATGCGCGCAGCGATCCGCGCCAATGTCACCGCCGCGCGGCTGGAGCGAGCACCGGAAGCTGAGCGGACGTCGATCGCGCGCGCGGCCCGCGCCTATTTCGCCTTTGCATCGCAAGCGATCGCACCGCCCGCGCCGAAGTTCGTCGCCATCGGCGGCCTTTCCGGTACCGGCAAAACCAAGCTCGCGCGGATGCTGGCGCCCGCAGTCGGGCCGATGCCCGGCGCCGTGATCGTGCGCTCGGACGTCGAGCGCAAAGCGCTGTTCAGCGTCGGCGAGACCGACAAATTGCCCCCTGACGCTTATACCGACGCAGTCAATGCCCGCGTGTACGCCATTCTCGGCGACAGGGCGAGACGCATCGTCGGCGCCGGTCATTCGGTCATCGTCGATGCCGTTTTCGCAAAGTCACAGGAGCGCGCCGCCATGGCCGAAGCAGCGAAATCGGCCAATTTTCAACTGCACGGCCTGTTTCTCACCGCCGACATCGAGACCCGGATCGCCCGCGTCGGCGACCGCGCGCGCGATGCCTCCGATGCCGACGCGACGGTGGCGCGGTCCCAAGAGCGCTACGATCTCGGTCCGCTCGACTGGGCGCCAATTGACGCCTCAGGAACGCCCGAAGCCACCCTGGCGCGGGCAAAAGCCGCACTGGCGGCTCCTTGATTGACTGACGCGGGCCTGCGCCAATATAAGCGCGGGGAACCCGCAGGCTTTGGAAAGGCGCGATCATGGCGAGCAGCGAAGCGACAACAGCAACCGGCATCCACTCGCCCAAATCGACGCGCCGGGACTTCCTCTACATCGCCACCGGGACAGTAGCCGCGGTCGGCACCGCCGCCGTTTTGGTACCCCTCATTGCCCAGATGAACCCCGACGCCTCGACGCTCGCCGCCGGCGGCCCCGTCGACCTCAACGTCAGCAAGATCGCGCCGGGCCAGCAGGTGGTTGTCCGCTGGCGCGAACGCCCGATCTTCGTTTTCCGCCGCACGCCGGAGACGCTGAAAACACTGCAGGACGCGAGCCTCATCTCACAGCTTTCCGACCCGAACTCGCAGCAGATCCAACAGGCTCCGTACGCCGCTAACTGGCACCGCTCGATCAAACCAGAATTCGGTGTCCTCGTCGGCATTTGCACGCATCTCGGCTGTATCCCGATGTTCTATCCGCAGCCGAACGCGAGCACGCCCGTATCCAACTGGCCGGGTGGCTATTTCTGTCCCTGTCACGGCTCGAAATATGACTCGGCTGGACGCGTCTATAGCGGGGTGCCAGCGCCTTACAATCTGCCCGTACCGCCCTACACTTTCGTCAGCGATACGACGATCAGGGTCGGCGAAAATCCGAGCGGGACCGCCTGGGATTTCGGCTCGATCCGGCAGCTCTAGAGGCGCGTCAAGCGCGTTACCGTAAGATGAAACTCCGGCGGCCGCTGCGGCTCGCGGGGTGGCGCGGCTATCGCTCCTGACGATCGTCATCGGCGTCACTGCCGGATTTAGCGCCGTCCTCTTCCGCGCGCTCATCGGTCTCATTCACAACTCGCCTTCCTCGGCTCGTTTGCGATCGTCGCCGAAAGCATCACGCCGTTCGGCGAATGACGGAGCGATGCGGCGGCCTGATCTCAGTTCGTGCCGCGTCCTCTTCTGAGCCTCTCGGTCGCGGCCACGTCCACAGCTCCGTCAGCGATGGCCACGCCATATTGCTCGCGCGCGATCTCCGGCGAGAATAGACCATCGAGCACATTGTCGAGCACCGCCGCAGGATCGCGGCGGAATGGATTCCCGTAACCGCCGCCGCTCGGACCGTAGGCTACGAGCCGGTCGCCGGGCCTCACCTTCTGATAGGGGACTTTGGACGCAAGGGTTACGCGGCCTGCGCCTTGCGTTTCCATGATCAGCTCGCCCGGATAGCCGTCTCGCCCGCCGTCAAATCCCCAGGGGCGATACTTCTGGCCATCACCCTCGACCGAAAACCCGCCCTCGGAAAGATATGTGAAAACACGCACCGAGCCGACGCCACCGCGCCACTCGCCCGCCGCAACCACGTTCTCGCGCAGCTCGTAACGGTCGACACGCAGCGGCAGATGCGATTCGATATCCTCGATCGGATTATTCCGGGTGTTGGCATAGAGCGTGTCGACGGTATCCATGCCATCGAGGCCGTAGCGTCCGCCGTAGCTGCCCTCGAAAATTTCCATATGCACCCACGGGCGTTCATTGGCGGTGCCACTAAACGCGATAACGCGCAGGTTGCCTATTCCGGCGCTGACCTGTCGGGGAACCGCCGGAGCCAATGCCTTCATGACCGTGTCGGCGAGCGCATTGCCCGAGGAGAAACGGGCGATCACCGGTGCCGGAAAGATCGGGTTGGCGAGCGTGCCCTTCGGCGCAACGATAGAAATCGGGCGGGTGATCCCGTCGTTCTGGGGAATATTGCCGTAGACGGCACTGTCGAGCAGGATCGAGCGCAACGTCAGCCACACCGCGCAGTCAACGGTACCCTCGAACGGCAAGTTGATTGGCCGGTCAGAAACTTGCGGCGATGTGCCGGTAAGATCAATCGTAAGTTCGTCGCCTCTGACCGTGATAGTGACGGCGAATTTAAGATCGCGCCGCGCGGGATCCGGATCGTCGAGATAGCCGTCGATGAAGGTCTCAGCGGCATAGACGCCGTCCGGAATGTCACGGATGGCGCCACGCATCATTCGCTCGGAATAATCCATCAGATCTTCGTAGGCGCCGTTGACGGTGGCGCGGCCATAGCGGCGCACGAGATCAAGGTAGCGCTGCGCGCCGATCTGAGCGGCGGCGATCTGCGCGTTCATGTCGCCGACAACCAAGTCCGGAATGCGGATGTTGTCGCGCACCATGTGCCATACCGCGTCGTTAGGCCTGCCTTGGTCGACGATCTTGATCGCCTTGAATTGCAGTCCCTCGGCATAGCTGTCGACCGCGTCGACAATGCCGCAGCTGCCGGGCGTGTGCGCACCGATGTCCAGATGGTGGGCCGTCGTGACCGAGAAGGCGATCAGTTCGCCGCCATCGAATACCGGCACGCAGAACGCCACGTCCGGACCGTGCGACGCACCGCCGTAGGGGTCGTTGTGCATGATCACGTCGCCGGGGCGGAACACGTCGCCGCGAGCCTCGAACCGTTTGCGGATGCCGCGGACATAGCCGGGAATGGGGCCGGATTGCAGCGGCGTACTCATCTTGCACTCGCACAATTGCCGCCCCTTGGCATCGGTCAGCGCCGCACCAAAATCCTCCAACTCGCGGATGATGCTCGAATAGCTCATGCGCATGAGCTTGTGGCCCATCTCGATCGCGATGTTCTCCAGCGCCCCTTGGATGACGGCGCCGGTGATCGGATCGACGCGGGTCACTAGCTGCTGCCGGTGGTTGGAGCGATTAGAAACGTTCATCGGCATCCCCTGCGACTTTGAGAATCAGATTGCCGGCGGCGTCGTTGATAGCGCTGCAGCCCGGTGGAATGACTGTCGTTGAGTCCTTTTGCAGCACGATAGCGGGGCCCGCAAAGACCTCGCCGACAGGCAACAGATGCCGGCGATAGAATACGGTTTCGAACGGGCGCAACTCTCCGCCGATGCGGAATACACACTGGCCGGTCTTGACCCGCGCCTTCTCCAGGGTCGATCCTTCTGGCGCTGTGAGTTTGCCGATTTTCGGCATGTGGCCTACGCCCACCACCCGAACGTTGACGATCTCGATCGGATTGTCGGCGAAGGAATGGCCGTATTCGCGTTTGTGCGCCTCGTGGAAGCGCGTCCAGATATCCTCAAGCTCCGTCTTTCCGACCGCGCCGGCTGGAAACGGTATCTTGAGTTCGTAACCTTGGCCGACATAACGCAGATCGCCAT
Organism: uncultured Alphaproteobacteria bacterium; assembly: GCA_963733575.1. GTDB lineage: Bacteria > Pseudomonadota > Alphaproteobacteria > Rhizobiales > Xanthobacteraceae > BOG-931. The sequence goes on from CAVTDJ010000002.1 coordinate 1,911,809, forward strand.
CACAAACGAAGGACATGCTGGCGGATTCGAGATGATCGGCCGCGAATTGCCTTCTTAGTTGCAACTCCATCGCAGCGATATCGGCGTTGAGCCGATCGAGATCGACGCTGCCGCTGACCTGGAATTCGGTACGGATGATGTCGTACTTCAGATCCGTGGTGAGCAACCCCATCGCCGAGGTGATGCCGGGATAGGGCGGCACGATCACTTCCGGAAAACCGAGCATGGCCGCGACTTCGACGGCATGCAGCGGCCCGGCACCGCCGAAACCCACGAGCGCGAACTCCCGGGGATCGATGCCCTTTTGCACCGTGCGCGAGCGGATCGCGTTGGCCATGTTGCTGTTGATGACAGTGAGGACGCCTTCGGCAGCATCGAGCTTGTTCATCCCGAGCGCGTCCGCGAGCCCCTCGATGGCACGATGCGCAGCGTCTTCGTCGAGCTTCATGCTGCCGCCGAGGAAATCGTTCTTGTCGAGCCGGCCGAGGACGAGGTTGGCGTCAGTCACGGTTGGCTCCGTACCGCCGCGGCCGTAGGCGGCCGGGCCAGGCGCGGCGCCGGCGCTGCGCGGTCCGACACGGAAGGCACCGCCATGATCGATATAGGCGATCGAGCCGCCGCCGGCGCCGATGGTATGGATGTCGATCATCGGCAACAACAACGGGAACCCCGCGATCGAAGTGCTGCGTGCATCGGTCTCGGCAAAGCGGCCTTCGACAACAATGCCGATATCGGCGCTGGTGCCACCGATGTCGAAGGTGACGAGCTTGCGCCGCCCGCTTAACGCTCCGATCCAGGCGCCCCCGAGAACGCCGGCAGCAAGACCCGACAGCAGGGTCATTGCCGGCTTTTCGCTGACCATCGCCGGTGTAGCGACCCCGCCGTTCGATGCCATGACGCGCAATTCGGAGCGCAGCCCGGCGTCGCGCAGTGTGGTTTCCAACCGGCCCACATAGCCCCGCATCTTCGGCCCGATGAAGGCGCTCAGGCAGGCCGTGGTGAACCGCTCGTATTCGCGGAATTGCGGTGAGATCGACGAAGAGGTCGTGATGAAGACCCCGGGCAGCTCGCGCTCCAGGATTTCTTTCGCGCGCTCCTCATGGGCCGGATTGAGATAGGAGAACAGGAAGCAGACCGCTACGGCCTCGACTGCTTCCGCCTTCAAGGCCCTGGCCGCGTCGATAACCCCGGGCTCGTCGAGCGGCTCAAGCTCCTCGCCATGCGGTGGGACCAGCCTGCCCTTCACGACCTTGCGGTGACGCCGCTTTACCAGCGGCCGGTTCTGCCAGGGCAGCTCCTGCATGATCGAGTAGTGCTCGGCCCGCTGGTGCCGCGCGATGTGGATGATGTCGCGGAAGCCTTCATTTGTCAGCATGCCCGCGCGCGCCCCCGTGTGCTCCAGCACAGCATTGGTGGCGGTCGTGGTGCCGTGCAGTACGTAGTCAATATCCCTCTGCGCGATGCTGTTATCGCGGCAAATCTCGGAGATACCCTGAATGATAGCGCGTGACGGGTCTTCAGGCGTCGTCGAGACTTTGTGCACGGCGACTTGGCCGGTGTCCAAATCGCAAAACACGATATCGGTGAACGTACCGCCGACATCGACGCCGATGGTCTTCATGATGCTCCGGCCTGCATGTTGCCGCTTATCGCTCTGGCTTGATAAACTGCGCGCTCCTCGCCGGCAGGGGCGCTGCATCATCTGCGGCTAAAAACTGGAAGGCAACAGTGAAAGCCGTCGTCATCCACGCGCCGGGCGCTCCGGAGCAGCTCGTCATGGCGGATCTGCCGGAACCAAGCCCCGCTCCCGGCGAGGTACTTGTCGACGTCGCCTTCGCCGGCTGCAACTGGGCGGACACGCAAATCCGCACCGGCATCTATCCGCACGCGCGCACCTATCCGCTCGTGCTGGGTTTGGAGATTTCCGGCAGGGTATCGAAGCTCGGGCAAGGCGTCAGCGGAGTGAAAATTGGCGATCGCGTCGCGGCCTTTCTGGAGCAAGGGGGCGCTTACGGGGAGAAAGCGGTTGTTCCCGCCAACATGGTGATGCCGCTGCCTGACGCGATCCCCTTCGACGTCGGCGCCGCGCTCACGGTGCAGCCGCTGACCGGCTACCACATGCTTCACACCATCTACGGCATCGAGCCTGGGGAGACGGTGCTGATCAACGCCATCGGCGGCGGGGTCGGGCTATTCACCACGCAGCTAGCGGTCAAAGCGGGGGCGCGTGTCATCGGGACTGTCGGCACTCCGGGCAAAGACAAGCGGGCGCTCGATTATGGGGCCGAGCGGGTGCTGGTCACTCGGGATGAGGATTTCGAACCGGCCGTGCTCGCCTTCACCGACGGCCGTGGCGTCGATCTCGCCATCAACTCGCTGGGTGCGACAATGCTCGACCGCACCTTCAATGTGGTGCGCAAGCTCGGGCATATCATCAGCATCGGCGAGGCAGAGGGCGCGCCCTTCAAAAATATCCGGGAACGCATCCTGCCCCGTTCGCAAACCTTCACGCGCCTTCATATCGGCCATGTCGACCCGAACTCGCAGGCCTGGAAAGACAGTCTCGCGTATATTGTGCGCGGCGTGCTCGACGGCTGGCTGAAGGTGCCGATCGCCGGCATCTTCCCAATGGCAGAGGCGGCCGAGATGCACCGGCGCATCGAATCGCGCCAGGCCGCGGGCAAGCTTGTTCTCACCATTGGGCGTTAGCCGCATCGCTAATCGGCGGCGGCTAGTTTGAACTCTTCAAGAAGTCCTTCAATTCCTCAAAGAAGCGGGGCAAGCCGGGGTCCTGCTCCAGCAGGACATGGTTCTTGCCCGGTAGTGCCACGAACCGGGCACCCGGTATTCCCGCCGCCAGTTCGCGGCCCTGATCGCTGGGAACCGTGGGGTCGTCGCGAACATGCATAACGAGGGTGCGCGCCTTCACCTGGGACAAGAGTTCGCGCACGTCGAGATCGGCCACCGTGTCCATATAGCGGACGGCGCTTTCAGGCGATCCGCTCAGGCGTTGCAACTCATTGAAGGCGTCCATCTGGTCCTTGGTGGCAGCAGGCATCAACAAGGAGGTAAAGAGCTGACGGAACGCCGGATTGTCGGCGCCCCAGCCTTGTTTGACGAGCGTCTTCATCGCGGAAAAGCGTTCGCGAGCGTCCGCCGTCAGGTTCGGCCGCTTGCTCTGCCCCACCACAAAACCGCCGTACAGGATCAAATGCGAGACCCGCTCCGGATGCCGGACAGCATAGGCAATCGATACGGCGCAGCCCTGCGAGAAGCCGACAAGCGGAAAACGGCCGAGCCCTGCGGCGTCGATGACCGTTTCCATGTCGCTCACCCAGGCGTCGAGCGAAAGCTCGCGAACGTCCCAATCGGAAAGACCATTGCCGCGCGCGTCGTATCTGATCAGGGTGTGATCCTTGGCAAGTCCAAGGAGGAATGGCCGCAAAATCGGCAATTCCCAATCATATTCGAGATGACCGAGCCAATGCGCCGACTTCAGCAGAGGCGGCCCACTGCCGACCGTCGCGTAGGCCAGCCGGACACCGTCGTGCGCCCTGCAATAGCGAATCTCCTGCTTGAGGTTTGCCGCAGCGAGGAACTGAGATCCCGGCGAGGCCGCACCGTCGAGATGAATCGCATAAACTTCAACGGGCTTGGCTATATTCTTCAAGTTCTGTCGGCCGAGTTCGCGATAGGTCAGATCAAGCTTGCCCTCGACCTGATCCAATACCTGGCGCGAAATGCAGATGCCGCCACGATCGGCGATGCCTTCGAGCCGGGCCGCGACGTTGACCCCATCGCCGAAAATGTCGCCGCCATCGGCAATGACATCCCCGAGATTGACGCCAATGCGGAACTCTACGCGCTTATCCGGCGGTACCTGCGAATTTCGTTCAAGCATGCTTCGCTGCATCGTAACGGCGCAGGCGACGGCATCCACCACACTGCCAAATTCGGCAATAATGCTATCCCCGGCGGTGTTAGCGATGTGGCCGCGATACCCCTCAATGGCGGGATCCCAGAGCTGGCTCCGATGGGCCTTTAATTGAGCGAGTGTACCCTCCTCATCGCCGCCCATCAGCCGGCTGTAGCCGGCCACATCGGCCGCAAGAATGGCCGCGAGGTGACGTTCAACCCGCGCTTTTTCCACGCTCGTGCTCCTGCGCCTGGGCGGAGAAATCCTAGGCATTTCAACTCGTCATGACCAGAGAGGCGTACCTCGCACGTCACCCATGCGCGCTATCAATATGCGTAGGTGGTTTCGGACTCGTTCGGATGGTCAGGCGAAATGCCGCAAAACCGATGATAGCTGCCTCACGAAAGACGGGTGTTACCGATGACGAGCGAATTTGCGGTTTTGGGACAATGGCGGGTCATCCAACGGCCGCGCCGAAGTCTCCGGCCTTGATAGCAATCGCTGGAACTGCCACATCCAGTCCGCCATGAACAAGCCTATGCGCGCCCCCGAGGTCACGCCGGCTCAGTCGCTCTTCGCGGCCGAAGTCGAGCGGCGACGCACTTTCGCGATCATCTCCCACCCGGATGCCGGCAAGACGACATTGACCGAGAAGCTCCTGTTGTTCGGCGGCGCGATCCAGCTTGCCGGGCAGGTCAAGGCCAAGCGCGACCGCCGTTCCACCCGTTCCGACTGGATGGCCGTCGAACGCGAGCGCGGGATTTCCGTCGTCACCTCGGTGATGACCTTCGAGTATGGCGGCCGCGTATTCAATCTGCTCGATACTCCCGGCCACGAGGACTTTTCGGAAGACACCTATCGGACGCTAACCGCGGTCAATTCGGCCGTGATGGTGATCGACGCGGCCAAGGGCATCGAGCCGCGAACGCGCAAGCTGTTCGAGGTCTGCCGGCTGCGCGACATCCCGATCATCACCTTCATCAACAAGATGGATCGCGAGAGCCGCGACCCGTTCGATCTCATCGACGAGATCGAAAAGACGCTGGCGCTCGACGCCACGCCGGTCACCTGGCCGGTCGGGCGCGGTCGCGATTTCGTCGGCACGATCGACGTGGCGACCGGCGGCGTGCGTCTGCTCGACGGCGATGCAGGCACTGCCGGCAGGCTGCGCGAAATGACGATCGCCGATGTCACCGCTTTGAATCCCAAACTCGACGCGGCGACACTCACTGGCGAACTCGAACTCGTACGTCACGCCTGCAAGCCCTTCGACGCGCAGGCTTTCGCCGAAGGCCACCTGACGCCGATCTTCTTCGGCAGCGCGCTCAAGAATTTCGGCGTCGGCGATCTGCTCAACGCGCTCGCCGCCATGGCGCCGCCGCCGCGGGCGCAGGCGGCCGACAAGCGGATCGTGGCTGCGACCGAGCCCGGCATGTCCGCTTTCGTTTTCAAGATTCAGGCGAACATGGACCCGAACCATCGCGACCGCATCGCCTTTGTGCGGCTTTGCTCCGGCAAGCTCACCCGCGGCATGAAGGTCACGCAGGTGAGAACGGGGAAAACCATCGGCCTGCACGCGCCGCAATTCTTCTTTGCTCAAAATCGGGCGCTCGCCGAGGAAGCGTACGCTGGCGATGTGGTCGGCATACCCAATCACGGAACGTTGCGTATTGGCGACACCCTGACCGAAGGCGAAGATCTCAACTTTGCCGGCGTGCCGAACTTCGCCCCGGAGATTTTACGCCGGGTTCGTCTGCCCGACGCCATGAGGGCCAAGAAGCTGAAGCAGGCGCTGCAGCAACTGGCCGAGGAAGGCGTCGCACAAGTGTTCCTTCCGGCCGACGGCTCGCCGGCGCTGGTTGGCGTTGTCGGCCCCTTGCAACTCGACGTGCTGAAGGCAAGGCTGGCCGCCGAATATGGGCTGGAAATTAATTGGGATACGCCTGAGTTTCAGTTTGCGCGCTGGATCGCGGCGGACGACCGCAAAATCCTCGATCAATTCGTGACCAGCTACCACTCGGCCATTGCCGAGGATTTCGATGGCGATCTCGTCTTCCTGGCGCGCAACGCATTCAACCTCGAATATACCGGCGAGCACAATCCCGCGATTTCCTTCACCGACGTGAAAGACATCCACCGGCGCAAGCGGGCGGCGTGAAACCGTCCGGTCAACTGCTGGTGAGTTCCTCACGCAGGATTTCGAGCTCCAGCCATTGCTCCTCCGCCGCCGCAATTTTCAGCTGCAGCTCTCCCAGCGAGGCGGTGACTTTTTCGAAAGCTGCGCGGTCACGCGCATAGAATTGTGGATCGTCGAGCTGTGCCTGCAGCCCATGCATTTCGGCCTGGAGCGCGGCGATGGTCTTCGGCAGCGTCTCAAGCGCATGCTTGTCCTTGAACATCAAGCGCCGCCTGACGGGCGGCGGCTCTGCAACGACCGAAGCGGGTTCTCTGGCCGCTTTCTGCGGCTCCTGCCTCGGCGGCTCCCGCGTCAGATCCGCGCCGCGCTGCGCCAGCATGTCGCTATAGCCGCCGGCATATTCGATCCAGCGGCCGTTACCCTCAGGCACAATCACGCCGCTCACCAGACGGTCGAGAAAATCGCGATCGTGACTAATGAGCAGGACTGTCCCGGGATAGTCGGCCAGCATCTCCTCAAGCACGTCTAACGTTTCCATATCGAGATCGTTGGTCGGCTCATCGAGAACCAGGAGGTTTGACGGCTTGGCAAGCGCCTGCGCCAGCATGAGGCGGCCGCGTTCGCCACCCGACAACTTGCCGAGTGGCGTGCGGGCCTGTTCGCTCGCGAACAGAAAGTCCTTCATGTAGCTGACCACATGCTTGGCAATGCCGTTGACCGTCACGGTGTCGCCAAGGCTTCCCTTCATATGGCCTCCCGTCAACGCCTCGGCGACTGTGACATTGGGATCGAGACTGTCGCGGTGCTGATTGAGTGTTGCGATCGCGAGCGTCGAGCCGAGTCGTACCGATCCCGTATCCGGCGGCAGAACGCCCGTCAGCATGTTGATCAGCGTGGTCTTGCCGCTGCCATTGGGCCCAACGATGCCGATGCGGTCGCCGCGCTGAATGCGAATCGAGAAATCGTCGACGATCGGGCGTCCGTCGTAGCTTTTGCCGATAGCGATGGCCTCGATAACCTGCGCGCCGGACGGCGCCGCCGAACCGGCGGTCATGGTGGCGTTGCCGGTGGTGGCGCAGTAGGAGCGGCGCTGTTCCCGCAGCGCCTGCAATTGTCCGACCCGGCGCATGTTACGCTTGCGTCTGCCGGTGACGCCGTAACGCAGCCAGTGCTCTTCGGCAACAATTCTGCGGTCGAGCTTGTGCTGATCGCGTTCCTCCTCCGCCAGCACGGCGTCGCGCCATTCCTCGAAATGGGCAAATCCACGCTCGAGACGCCGCGTCTGTCCACGGTCGAGCCAGACTGTGCTGCGCGACAGCGTCGAAAGAAAGCGCCGATCGTGGCTGATAATCACCATCGCGGTGCGGCGGGAATCGAGATCGCGCTCGAGCCATTCGATCGTCGTCAGGTCGAGATGATTGGTCGGTTCGTCGAGGAGCAGGATATCCGGCGCTGGCGCCAGCACGCGCGCGAGCGCGGCGCGGCGTGCCTCACCGCCGGAGAGTTGCGCCGGATCTTCCTGTCCGGTGAGGCCAAGTTGCTTGAGGAGGTAGCGGGCGGCATGGGGGTCGTGGCCCGGCCGCAGACCGGCCTCGACATAGGCCAGCGTCGATGAGCAGCCCGAAAAATCGGGCTCCTGCGGCAAGTAGCGCACCAGCGCTCCCGGTTGCATGAACACGGAACCGCGGTCCGGCTCGACCAGTCCGGCCGCGATTTTGAGCAACGTCGATTTTCCCGATCCGTTACGCCCGACCAGAGACACACGCTCGCCGGGAGAGACGGACAGCTCCGCCCCCGTGAGCAACGGCGTGCCGCCGAAGCTTAGCGCGATGTCTTTGAGTTGAAGAAGAGGAGGAGCCATACGCCTTGTCATGCGGCCCGCGTCGGGCCATTGATTGCCGGGTTCAGGCCCGCCTGTGATCAACCGGCAGATCTGTTTACGGCGTGCGAGAGTTCCGGCGCGACGTCAGGATCAGGCCGTTCTTTGACCTTCGGCGGAGGCCGATTGATGACCGTGAAGCCTTCTAAGCGGATTCAGCGGCCTCAGCAAACTCAGTGAGCAGACGCGAAAATAACCGCCCAAAACACAGGGGCGCATCCGCAGGCTTGCTGCTAGGTAACTCGAAAATCGAGCACTCCGTTATGCACCAGGGCGTGCGACGCATTCGGCGCGCAGGGATGCTTTAGCGCCTCGCGTCGCCCATAATGCCGCATGGCTTTCGATTTTCGCTCGCTCGCCGTTGCCACGGCGGGCTTCACCGCCTTCGTCAATCTTTATTCCCCCCAGGCGCTTTTGCCCGAGCTCGCGCACGAATTCGGCGTCGGCGCCGGCGAGATCAGCGCGCTGATGACCGCCGGCACGGCGGCGATCGCGCTCACGGCGCCATTCACCGGCGCGCTAGCCGACGTACTGGGCCGCAAACGCCTGATCACCGCCGCGGCGTTTGCCGTCGTTGTGCCGACGCTGATCATGACTTTGGCGTCGACCGTCCCGCAGCTCATTTTCTGGCGCTTCGTGCAAGGGCTTTTACTGCCGCCGATCTTCACCGTCGCCGTCGCCTATGTCGGCGACGAATGGCCGCCCGCCGAGGTGCCGCGCGTTGCCGGGCTGTTCATTTCCGGATCGAGCGTGGGCGGCTTCTGTGGGCGCTTCGTCACCGGCGCCGTCGCCGATCTGGTGGGCTGGCGCGCCTCCTTTGCCGCTGTGGCGCTGCTCACGCTCGCCGGGGCGCTCATCGTCACCATCGCGCTTCCGCGCGAGCGCCGTTTCGTCCGCTCGGGCGGGTTTGCCGCCTCGGCGCGGCAAATGCTTGCGCACTTGCGCAACCCGCGCCTGGTCGCGATTTACGCCGTCGGCTTCGGCGTGCTGTTCAACTTTATCGCGACATTTACCTATGTAAGCTTTCACTTGGCCGGACCGCCCTACTACTTTTCGCCAACACTGCTCGGCGCGCTCTTTGCCACCTATCTCGGCGGGACGCTTGTCGTGCCGTGGGTCGGGCGCGCCATTGCGCTGTTCGGCCGTCGCCGCTTCGTGCTCGGCGTCATCGGCGTGTGGATCGCCGGCGCGTTGATGCTGCTCGCACCGTCGGTCATCGCCATCGTCGCCGGCCTGACGATTAGCGCCACCTGTGGCTTGATGTGCCAGGCGGTTTCGACCGGCTATGTCGTCACCACCGCCAAGGAGGGACGCTCGTCCGCCGCCGGTCTCTACGCCTCGATGTTTTACATCGGCGGCAGCGCCGGCGCTTTTCTCATCGGATTTGTCTGGAACGCGACCGGCTGGCACGGCTGCGTTGCCGCCATCGTCGCCGTGCAAGCGATCATGGCGGTGGTCGTCGCCACTGCCTGGGAGCGATCGCGGCTGGAGCGAGCCTAAGCGTCAACATTATTGCGGGAAGCGTAGCGGCGAAGCGTGACAAGATCGCTTCGCTCGCAGTACATCTAGCGGCTGTCGAGATTGGAGACCTGCTTCACCTCGCGCGGCAAGGGCGCCACGAACCCGCCCGCCGCCGCATCGGCCAGCGCGTTACGGTCCAGCGCCTCGTCGTGCTTATACACGTCCTCACGAAACTGGATCGTGCCGTCGCGCGTCACCCAGCCCGTGAGGTAGACCCAGGCGACGGGCATTTTGTGCGGCAGGTTGACGATCCGGAGCACGCTGGCGGCAATCCCGGCATCGATCGCGGCGCGATTCCAGCCCGGCACATCATCGAGAATCCAGGCGGCAAGATCGCGGACGTTGTCGACCCGCGTACAGCCGTGTGAATCGAAGCGGTAATCGTCCGCGAACAATCGTCTTGAATCGGTGTCGTGCATGTACACCGAATACGGATTTGGCATGTCGATCTTCAGGTTACCAAGGGCGTTAAAGGTGCCGGAATCCTGCCGGACGGTGAAATTCGGCGAACGGTCGGACGACCAGTCGATCGACTGCGGACTGATCTCCTCATCGTGCGCGCCGAGAACCCGCATGTGCATGCGGCTCAAATAGGTCGGATCCTTGCGCATGTGCCTGAATATCTCGTTCTTGGTGATCGAGAGCGGGACGGTCCAGGTCGGATTGAGGTTGATCGCGGTGATGTGGGCGGTGAGCGTCGGCGACGGCTTGTCGATCTTACCGACGATCACGCGATAGCGCCGCTCGACCTTGTCGTGGCTGATTGCCTCCACGAAGGCGGCCGGAATATTCACCACGACGTAGCGGTCGGCGAAGACGAAATCCATGCCGATCAAGCGCTCGATCGAGGCTTCGAGCTGTTTCATGCGGGCCGCGACCGGAACGTTCATTGCGCGGAGCGTCTGCGCGGAAACGCTGCCGGTGGCATCGAGCCCATGACGTAACTGGAAACGCTTGACGCCTTCGATGACGGCGGCATCGTAAACGTCTCCCGCCTCCTGCTCGGGCGCCAAGTCGTCCGAGATGACGAGACGCTGGCGCAGCAAGGCAACCTCCGGCCCACTCGACCCCGGCGCGAGCTTCGCGTCGGGAGGCAGCATCGGCCAGCCGCCGCGCACTTGAACATCAGCGTAGCTGAGCAGCGCTTCCTTGATGCGCTGATAGGTGCCCTCGTCGAAGACGGGATCGGCGGAGAGCGCCAGGGCCGCCGCCGAGCGCCCCTCAGGCGTCGAGGGAGGTTTAGCCACCGCACGAGGCGGCTTCGCCGTTGGCTGCGGCAGACGCGAGGGCTTGATGGCACCAGGTGGTTGGGCTGGGGTTTGATGAGGGCCCAGGAGGACCGGCTGGCCGGCGACATTCGATGTCTGCGAATTCGCCGCACTCGCCGCCACGGCCAAGATTACGCCCGCGATTGCAATCGCCCGCATCGAGTTCCCCCCGCCCTGACGCAAATCACGCCTGCGGCTGCGGCTCCATCGGACCGGGCTCGGGACGCGGCCGGTTGCGGCCCGCGCCGGCTGTCGGCACGGTTGAGTTACGGGGCGTCGACGGCTCGATCGTCAATTCGCGGCTCGGGCGCTTACCCATCAGCAAATCTTTGATCTCGTCGCCGCTCAACGTCTCGAATTCAAGGAGCCCCTTGGCCAGCGTTTCCAGATCGGAGCGCTTGTCGGTGAGGATCTGCTGCGCTTCCTGATAGCCGGCCTCGACCAGCCGCCTGATCTCGGCGTCGATTTTCTGCACGGTCGCTTCGGAAATGGTCTGCTGACGCGCCACCGAGTAGCCGAGGAACACCTCTTCCTGGTTCTCGCCGTAAGCGACGGTGCCGAGTGCGTCTGACAGACCCCAGCGCGTCACCATCATGCGCGCAAGCTTGGTCGCCTGCTCGATGTCCGAAGCAGCTCCCGAGGTCACCTTCTCGTGCCCGAACACCAATTCCTCGGCAACGCGGCCGCCCATCATGATGGCGAGCCGCGCGGTCATCTGCTCGAGGCTCATCGAGAGCTTGTCGCGTTCCGGCAATTGCATGACCATGCCGAGCGCGCGCCCGCGCGGAATGATCGTCGCCTTGTGCACCGGATCCGTCGCCTTGACGTTGATCGCGACGATGGCATGGCCGCCCTCGTGATAGGCGGTGAGGAGCTTCTCCTCCTCCGTCATCACCAGCGACTTGCGCTCGGCGCCCATCATCACCTTGTCCTTGGCATCCTCGAACTCGGCCTGGGTCACCATGCGCTTGTTGCGCCGCGCCGCCAGCAGGGCGGCTTCGTTGACGAGGTTCATGAGATCGGCGCCGGAGAAACCGGGCGTGCCGCGTGCGGTGGTTTTCAAGTTCACGTCGGGCGCCAGCGGCACCTTGCGCACGTGCACCTTCAGGATCTGCTCGCGGCCGACCACGTCCGGGTTGGGCACGACGACCTGCCGGTCGAAACGACCCGGGCGCAACAGCGCCGGGTCGAGCACGTCCGGCCGGTTGGTGGCGGCGATCAAAATGATGCCTTCATTGGCCTCGAAGCCATCCATCTCGACGAGCAGTTGGTTCAGCGTCTGCTCGCGTTCGTCGTTGCCGCCGCCGAGGCCAGCGCCGCGGTGGCGGCCGACGGCGTCGATCTCGTCGATGAAGATGATGCAGGGCGCGTTCTTCTTCGCCTGCTCGAACATGTCGCGCACGCGGCTGGCGCCGACGCCGACGAACATCTCGACGAAGTCGGAGCCAGAAATGGTGAAGAACGGCACATTCGCCTCGCCGGCGATGGCGCGTGCGAGCAGCGTCTTGCCGGTGCCGGGCGGGCCGACAAGCAAGAGGCCGCGCGGAATACGGCCGCCAAGCCGCTGAAACTTGCCGGGATCGCGCAGGAATTCGACGATCTCCTGCAGGTCGAACTTGGCCTCGTCGATTCCGGCAACGTCCTCGAACGTCACGCGGCCATGCGCCTCGGTCAAAAGCTTGGCGCGGCTCTTGCCGAAGCCGAGCGCCTTGCCGCCGGCGCCTTGCATCTGGCGCGAGAGGAAAATCCAAACGCCGATCAGCGCGACAAACGGCAACCAGGAGATCAGGAGCGATACGAACCAGGGCACGTTCTCGGACTGCGGACGCGCGGTTATCGAAACGCCCTTGTTGTAGAGCCGCTGGATCAGGCTCGGATCGCTCGGCGAATAGGTCTGGAAGGTGCGCCCGTCAGTGAAAGTGCCGTGGATTTCCGGACCCTGGATCAGAACGTCGCGCACGCGCCCCTGATCGACCTCATTGAGCAATTGCGAGAAGGAAATGTCCTGCGAGGTCGTGTGCTGGCCCGGGTTCTGGAACAGCGTGAACAACGCCAGCAGCAGCAGGACAATGATGACCCACAGCGCGAAATTCCGGAGATTGGCGTTCATCGCATGTCCTCGGCCGGCAACCCGCCGGCGCCCGACGGCCTAGTTGTGTCCACGAATCGTGGCGGCTTCACGTCGCATACCCCGGCAATGTAGGCGTCGGTCCCTCGCCTGCCAAGGGAAGCCGGGGAACCAGCAAGCTGTTTATTCTACTGTCATTTCGTAAAGCGGCCGTTGCCAGCCCTGCCTCCATTTCGCCTGCGGCGCGGCGGGGCCCGCTCGACGATAAGCCGGCCGCGGCCAAGCGTGACCAGCGCACCGGCAAGCGTCCGGCGTATTGGTACGCGGGACTGCCTTAGCGCATCGTAAAGCCATTCGAGCTTGCCAAGTTCGACCGGCCCCTCGTCGCCAGCATGGGCGATGGCGCGGCCAAGGAGCCGCAATGCCACTTCGGCGGGCAGATCGTTGAATTGCACTGTCTCGAAGACGATGGGGCCGCCTTCGCGCCATGGGCCAGGCGCCAATGCCGCACGCGCGGCGGCAACCGCGAATTCGACAGTCGCTTCGGCGCGGCGCATGCGCACCGCCAAGCGAGCCAGGCCGCGCGCATCGAGCCCTTCGCGCGCGAGATGAGGCATGAGCGCGCGCAATCGCGCACGCGCAAAACGCGGATCTTGGTTCGTCGGGTCCTCGTTGTGATCAACGCCGGCGTTTTTGAGCGTCGCAATAAGCCGTGCCTTGGAGACAGATAGCAGCGGACGGATAAGAAAGAGGGCTGCATCCTCGCCGAGGGGAATCGGCACCGCATACGCCATCCCGGCAAGCCCGGTCAGACCACTGCCGCGGGCGAGGCGAAACAGCACCGTTTCCGCCTGATCGTCGAGCGTATGTGCCGTCAGGATATGTTCGTATCCGGCATGCGCCGCCGCCTGCGCCAAAAACCGATAACGCGCGATGCGCGCCGCCTCCTGCAAGCCGCTTTTGGGCTTCTTGCCGCGCCAGCGTAGCGTGCGATGGGGAACTCCGAGCCGGCGCGCGAAACGCTTCACCGCCGCCGCTTCGCGCGCGGATTCCGGCCGCAGGCCGTGGTCGATGGTGACAGCGAGAAGCTTCGGCGCGCCTTTGCGTCCCTTTTTGAGGCCTTCGGCCCAGCGCGCGGCGATCACAAGCAGCGCCGTCGAATCTGAACCGCCAGAGACAGCAAGGAGAAGTCCGCGCAGACCTTCAAGACCACTGAACAGCGCGCGCACTTCCTCGTCGCGAACCGCTTCGTCAGCAATGGCCACGCTTTTGTTCTCGGTCCACAGCCTGCCTCACGCTCGAGGAGGCGCGCGGATACTTGCGCAGTACCTCGCCGAGCGAAGCGCAGGCCGCTTCCTTTTCGCCCAAAGCTGCGAGCGATTGGCCAAGCCGCAACAGCGCCTCCGGGGCTCGCGCGGTCGCCTCATACTTCGTGGAAACGGCCAGAAACGATTCCGCGGCGTCGCGATATTGCTGCTGCTGAAACAGGCTTTCGCCCAGCCAGTATTGCGCTTCCGGCGCCAACCGATCGCTCGGATATTGCCTCAGGAAGCCGCGGAAGGTTTCCGCGGCAAGCGCATAATCCTTGTGCTGAACGTAGCCGTAGGCGAGGTCGTACTGGTCCTTGGGCGAGTTGGTCGGCGGCAATGTCGCCTGCATGGTGCCGGTCGCCGCGGAAGGCGGCGGTTCGCCGGAGGGCGCGGCGCCGCCCGTCGAGAGATCGAGGGGTGCGCCAATCTGCCGAGGTCCGGGAGTGGGCGCATCGGAGACTGGGGGCGGCGGTTCGGTCGCGGCCGTGCTGGTGCCAAGTTGGCGTGGCGCGCCGACCGCGCTCGGATTGGCACTCGGGTCGAAGGCGTCCCCGCGGCGGGTCCCCGCTGTCGGCGGCTCGACCGGCGCGGATACAGCCGGAGGAGCCACGGCCGGCGGCGCGGCGCTCGCGGCCGGCGGCGGAGAATAGGTGGGCGACGGCGGATACTGCGCGGTCGGCCGCAGCGGTACGGCTGAAGGCGGACGGGCCGCGCCCCTGCCCTCTTCGCCGCGGGCCGCTTCCTCCTGCAGACGCTGCAGCTGCTGCTCGAGCTGCTGATTGCGGTACTGCAGTTGCTCGATGTTGCCGGTGAGCTCGCGGATCCTCGACTCCAGACGACCAATACGCGTCACCAAGTCGGCCTCGGATTCCTGTGCGCGGGCGGCCCCGGCGCAAAGCATGCAAGCGATCAGGGCCACGAGCAGGGAAGCGGAGCGGATCATCGTCGAAGACATTTGCGGTGGGTAGGCATCCTTGAACATAGTCGGCCCTGCGTCCAAATTGTGACAGGCCGCCCGGAAGCCATCCTCGTTGTGATGCTCCGCGATGCGACTTTCCGGCGTCGGATCATTCGTTCAGCGTGGCAGGTTGTATGCGCGGACGCCCGCGGGAGCTTCGCCACTCCTCGAAACGCTGCACTACCACAAAAATCGACGGCGCGAACAGGACCGCCAAGCACGTCGAGGCGATCATGCCGCTAAATACGGTAATGCCGATCGACTTCCGCGCGCTGGCGCCCGCACCGCTGGCGACGACCAGCGGAGCGACGCCGAGGATGAACGCAAACGACGTCATGATGATCGGCCGGAACCGTGCTCGCGCCGCATCGACCGCCGCCTCGACCAGGGACTTGCCTTCGTGCAGACGCCGATCGCGCGCCACGTCAACGATCAGAATGGCGTTTTTGGCGGAAAGCGCGATCAGCAGGATGATGCCTATCTGCGTATAGAGATTGTTGTCTATGCGCAGCAGAGACAGCACCAGGACCGGACCGACAAGCGCGAGCGGCACCGACAAGATGATGGACAGCGGCGCGTACCAACTTTCGTATTGACCGGCGAGCACAAGATAAACGAGCAGCAGCGCCATCGCGAACACGAAGTACATTTGATTGCCGACGATCTTTTCCTGATAGGACATCGCGGTCCAGTCAATCGCGGCTCCAGGCGGCAAAGTCCGCGCCGCATTCTGTTCCATGAGACGAAGCGCTTCGCCCGAGCTGAAGCCCGACGCCGGCAACCCCAGCACGCTGGCCGACGGGTAGAGATTGTAAAGGCTAATCAGCGGAGGGCCGACAATCGGCGTGAGATGGACAAGCGTTCCCAAGGGAATCATGTTGCCCTGCTGATTGCGCACCGAAAGGTTCTCGATGTCCTGCGGCCGCAGCCGGAACGGTGCATCGGCTTGCGCGTAGACCTGGAATACGCGACCGAATTTGTTGAACTGTTCGACGTAGGCCGAGCCGAAACAGGTCGCGAGCGTCGCGAACACCTGATCGACGGGCACATGGACCGTCTGTGCTTTCACGCGATCAACGTCGACGCGAATTTGCGGTGCGACGGCGCGGAAAGTAGTCGATACACGCTGCAGCGCGGTCTGCGATTGCGCATTGGCGACAAGGGCGCTGGTGATGCTTTGCAGCTTGGCGAAATCGGTGCTGCCGTCGCGCAACTCCACTTGCATGGCGAAGCCGCCGGCATTGCCGATGCCCTGGATCGGCGGTGGCGGGAACACGAGCACCCGCGCCTCGACGTTATCGAACGCGCGCGACAGGCGGCCGAATAGCGTGCGCAGGTCGCTCCGCACGCTCCAATCCTTGAGCACCACGTAAGCGACCCCGGCATTGGGGAGCGTGGCGCTGTTATCGAGCGCAGAAACGCCCGCGATGGTGACCACGTGGTCGACGGCCGCATCGGCGCGCGCGATCTCGGAGACCTGATCGAGCGTCTTTTGCGTGCGTCCGAGCGCGGCACCGTCAGGAAGCTGGAGGGCGACCAGAAGATAGCCTTGGTCCTCGATCGGCAAGAAACCGGTCGGCACGCGCGCCAATCCCCACCCGGCAAGCCCAATGATGACGAACGCGACGATCGCCATCAGCCCCGCGCGGGTCACCATGCGTTCAATGAGGCCGGCATAAGCTCGTTCGATCCGGCCATAGACCGCGTTGAAGCCGCGATAAAACGCGTTGCGCCGGTCTTCGGCGACCGGCGGACGAAGCCACAACGCTGCCTGCGTCGGCTTGAGCGTCACCGCGTTAATCGCGCTTAATAGCGCCGTCGCGGCGATCACAAGCGCGAATTGCGCGTACATACGGCCGGTGAGGCCGGGCAGAAAGGCTGCCGGCAAGAACACCGACATCAACACCAGCGTGATGCCGATGATCGGCCCCAGCAGCGTATTCATCGCGCTGATTGCCGCGTCGTGCCCGCTCATGCCGCGTTCGACGTTGTGGGCCGCCCCTTCCACGACGACAATGGCATCATCGACCACGATGCCGATCGACAGCACGATCGCGAACAGCGTGGAGAAATTCACGCTGAAGCCGAGCGCCCACATCGCCGCGAATGCGCCGACGATGGTCACCGGCACCGTGGTTGCCGGTACCAGCATGGCGCGCCAGTCCTGAAGGAAGACGAGGATCACGATCAGCACGAGGGCCGCGGCCTCGATGAGCGTTTTGTAAACCTCACGGATCGACGCGTTGACGAAAACGGTCGTGTCGAAGGGGATCGAATAAACCAACCCTTGCGGAAATTGCCGCGCGAGGACCTCCATCTTGGCCTTGACCGCGCGCTCAACGTCCAGCGCATTGGCGCCGGGAGTTTGATAGATGCCGATGCCCGCTGACGGCTGACCGTCTAGTGTGAAAATCTGGCTGTATGTCTGGGCGCCAAGCTCGACGCGGGCGACGTCGCGCAGGCGCGTAATCTCGCCGGCATTGCCGGTTTTCACGATCACATTGCCGAACTCCTCGACATCGGCGAGGCGGCCTTGGAGATCGATGGTGTATTGGAAATCCACACTGGGCGGCGCGGGCGGCGTTCCGACCTGACCAGCCGTGACCTGCTGGCTCTGCTGCTGCAACGTCTGGACGACGTCCTGCGCATTGAGACTTCGCGCTTTAAGCCTGTCCGGGTCGAGCCACACGCGCATCGAATATTGGCCGGCGCCGGAAATATTGACGTTGCCGACCCCGGGAAGGCGCGACAGCTCGTCCCTGATGCTGATCGTGGCGTAGTTGGCGAGGTAAAGGTTGTCGTAGCGTTTATCAGGGGACGTCAAAGTCACAAACAACAGGATCGCTGTCGCGCGCTTCTGCACGGTCACGCCCTGAGACTGGACCGCAGCCGGCAAGGACGAGAGCGCGCTCGCTACGCGATTCTGCACCAGCACTTGTGCGGTATCGAGATTGGTGCCGATCTTGAAAGTGACCGTGAGCGTATAGCTGCCGTCGCTCGCATTCGTCGATTGCATGTAGAGCATGCCCTCGACGCCATTCACTTGCTCCTCGATCGGCAGGGCAACGGTATCCATGAGCGTGCGGGCGCTCGCGCCGGGATAGAGCGTCGTCACCTGCACGGTCGGCGGCACGACGTCGGGATATTGGGCGATCGGCAAGCCGTAGAGCGCGACGGCGCCGATCAAAATCATCAGGATGGCGAGGACATTCGCGAGAACCGGCCGCTCAATGAAAAATTTTGAGATCATGTTGAGGTCGCGCCGCGGCAGAACATGGCTCGCTCAATTCGTTGCCGCGGAACGCAGCTCCGGGGCGACCTTCTGCCCCGGGATGGCGCGCATGATGCCGCCGACGACGACGCGGTCGTCCTTGGTCAGGCCCTTTTCGATCACGCGCAGCTCACCGACGAGTTGTCCCGGGTCGACGCGCCGCTGTTCGACCACATCGTCTTTATTGACGACAAGTACGTAGCGCCCGCCTTGATCGCTGCCAATCGCGGCATCGGACACCAGCAAAGCCGGTTGCGGTTGCGAAGGTATTCGCACGCGCACGAAATAGCCGGGCAGCAGCGCGCGGTCGGAATTTTCGAGAATCGCCCGGGCGGCGAGCGTTCCCGTCGATGGATCGACTGTCGGGGCCACGTAGTCGAGTTTGCCTTTGTGCGGATAGCCGCTTTCGGTTTGCAGCCCGATCTCAACCGGGATGCCCAGCAAATCGGCGATGGTACGGCCGGTGCGGGCGAGAGTGGCGCGCACCTGCAGTACGTCGCGTTCGCTGGCATTGAAATTCACGTAGATCGGATCGACCTGCACGATGGTGGAGAGCACTGTGGCCGAGTTCGCGCCGACGAGTTGGCCGATCGATACCGCCCGCGCGGACACGATGCCGTCGAACGGTGCAACCACGTTAGTGTAACCGAGGTTGATCTCGGCCTGCTGCTCGTTGGCTTGTGCCGACTGCAGGTCGGCTTGCGCCGAGTCGCGCTGCGCGAGCGCCTTGTCGTAATTGGCTTGCGTCGAGACCTGCCTCGTCACCAGATCGGCCTGGCGTTCGAACTCCGCCTCCGCCTGCTTCAGTGTGGCCTTCGCGCTGCTGACCGCCGCCTTGGCGGCATCCACCTTGAGCTTGTAGGGCTCGGGCTCGATGGTGAACAAAGAGGTGCCCTTTTTTACGAAGTCGCCGTCGGTGTAGCTGATGGCCTGCACAAACCCCTGCACCCGCGCAACCAGATCGACGGAATTGATCGCTGCGGTGTTGCCAGTCGCCTCAAAATAGCGTGTGACCTCTTGCTCGACCGGAGTAGCGACCGTGACTTCGGTGGTGGCGGGGCGGCGTAGCGATTGTCCTGGCCACAGGCCGCAATGGCGAACGCGGCAGCGAGCAAAAGAACGGTGCGAGCGATCGCGGCGTTCGACATTCCAAAACCCTGCCGATTTTCTGCAAATGCGAACGGTACGCACGCGTCAAACAACGCAACAATGGCACTACGATCCGATTTCAGCGTCACTTTGGCAAGGTTGAACACGAAGCAAAAACATGATCGACGCCGCAAGGGCGCCGATCAGCTTTCTGGTGTGTGAAGCTTTCGCGGACCTGCTCGCGAAAGAAGCCTGCTACGAGCTCTGATTGAGCACGGTCACAGCGCGGCGGTTCTGCGACCAGCAGGAAATGTCATTGCACACCGCGACCGGCCGTTCCTTGCCGTACGAGATGGTGTGCATGCGCTGCGCCATAACGCCGCGCGAGACGAGATATTCGCGCACGGTCTGCGCGCGGCGGGCGCCGAGCGCAATGTTGTATTCGCGCGTGCCGCGTTCGTCGGCATGGCCTTCGATGGTGAAGGCGTAACGATTGTATTGATTGAGCCACTGCGACTGCTTGTCGAGCGTCGCCCGCGCCTGCGGCGTGAGCTCAGACGAATCGGTCTCGAAAAACACCCGATCGCCGACATTAACGATGAAATCCTGCTGACTGCCGGGCACGGCAGCGCCGGCCATGCCGGTCTGATCCGGCTGCTGCTTGGCGCAGCCCGCAATCGCGAGCGCACCCAGCAAGAAAGCTGCGAATTTAGCGCTGCGCACGATGCTCATAACGTTCATTCCGCTGCCTCCATTGTTCCGTCGTTGGCGGACATGGTTGGTCCCTGGAGCGATCTAGCAGCGCCTTCGTTAAGCGAAGGTTCCGTCAACCTTGATGCAGCCTTGCCAAGAAGCCCCAAACCCACCGATCCCCCCTAAAGCTTTTGCAATGGTTAATAGGGCGTGAATGCGGCAACCATGTGGGGAACGCCGGAACCCGCGAGAGTCCTACGACAAGAGCGGCGACCAGGCGGGATCCGAGGCAAAACTCGGCGTCGGCTCGCGCAATTCGTTACGTCCGCCGATATCGATAGTGTAGAGCGAAGGTCCGGCCGTGCCGCCCGGATCGCGGAAAAACATGATCACCCGCCCGTTGGGCGCGAAGGTCGGTCCCTCATTATGGAACCCTTCGGTGAGGATCCGTTCGCCGGAACCATCAGGTTTCATCACCCCGATCGCAAATTTCCCCCCGGCCTGGCGGGTGAACGCGATGTAGTCGCCGCGCGGCGACCATACCGGCGTCGAATAAGAGCCTTCGCCGAAGCTGATGCGTTGCGCGGCCCCCCCGGATGCGGCCATTACGTAAATCTGGGGGTGACCGCCACGGTCGGATTCAAAACAAATCCTCGCGGCGTCCGGCGAATAGGATGGCGCGGTATCGATCGCGGGCGTGTCGGTCAGTCGCGTCATCGCCTTGGAACGCAAGTCCATGACGAAAATGTTGGAGTTGCTTCCCTCCTGCAGGCTCATCACCACGCGCTGTCCATCCGGCGAAAAGCGCGGCGCGAAGCTCATGCCCGGAAAGTTGCCGACGATTTCGCGCTGCCCGGTCTCGATGTTGAGGAGATAAACCCGCGGATCGCCCTGGCCGTAGGCCATGTAGGTGATCTCCTGCGTCGAAGGCGAGAAGCGCGGCGTCAACACAAGGTCGTCGCCGCGGGTGAGATAGCGTACGTTGGCGCCGTCCTGGTCCATGATCGCCAGCCGCTTGATGCGGCGCTCGGCCGGCCCGGTCTCGTCGACGAACACCACGCGGCTGTCGAAATAACCCTTTTCGCCGGTGAGGCGCTCGTAGATCGCATCTGAGATGATGTGGGCGATGCGGCGCCAATTGTCCGGCGTGGTGAAATATTGCTGGCCGGAGAGTTGTTGCCCGGCGAGCACGTCCCATAACCGGAATTCAGCTTTGAGACGGCCGTCAGTCTGACGCGTCACGCGCCCAGTCACCAGAGCTTGTGCGTTGATGGTGCGCCAATCGGGGAAGTGAGGCACGGCGTCGACGCTGGCGATCTTTTCGAGGAAGGCGGCGGGATCGATCGGCGCGAACAGCCCGCTGCGCTTGAGATTGCCGGCGATGATCTGCGAAACGCCGACGGCCGTATCGTTATCGCCCCCCGTTCCGCCGAGGAAATCCGGGATCGCGATCGGCATCGGCTGGACGTTGCCCTGCGTGATGTCGATGGTGACCGCTGCCGCTACCCTGGGATCGATCATCAAGCCGGCGAGTGCGGCACTGCCGAGCGACAGGACGCCCCGCCGGCTCAAGCGCGCAAAGTACGTCTTCTGTGCATTCGGCATTTTTGAAATCAATAAGTTATGGTGATCAACCACCGAAAACCTCGCGCGGATCGAAGTTGATATCCATTTCCTTCCACTGATCATAAGTTGTCAGCGAAAGCATGTCGTAGGGCTGGGCCTGGAAGACGGCGCGCACCGCGCTGTCGCGCGTGGCCTCGAACAAAGGGCCGTCTCCGCTCGTGAGCACTTCGGGCTGACCCACGAGCCGATGGTCGCGTGTCAGCCTGATACGAATGGTGACGACATATTGATCCGGATGGGTGCTGACGGCCGCCGGCGGATTCCATAACGAGATCAGTTTTGCCCGTAGTGCGTCGAGCTCACTCTGCGACAGACGCGCGGCATGCCCGGTCGGCGCGCCGAGCGAAGCCACGCCATTGAGGGTTTCCGCGGTCGCCAGCTGGCGCTGCGGCTCGCGGTGATCGAGCAACGCGGCGACCTGGTTGGCGTCGAACTTGGGCGACTGGCGCTGCTGCTTCTTCGCCTCGTCTTTCTTTAGTTCCTCGGCGATTTGATCGGGCTTGAACTCCGGCGGCTTCTTCTCGGGCTTTGGCGGCTTCTTCGCTTCGTCCTTCTTCAGCGCGTCGGCGATCTGATCGGGCTTTGGTTTGGCGTCCTTCGGTTTCTCGGTCTTCTCGGCTAATTTCGGCTCGGGTTTCGGTTCCGGCTTCGGCTCAGTCTTCTCCACCGACTTCGGCGCGGATTTCGGCTCCGGATTGGGTTCGGGCGCGGCGGCGGAATCCGTCCTGATCTCCGGCTTGTCGGCGACCTTAGGCGCGAGCTCTTTGACAGGCTTTGGATCGCCGACTTTGTCGGCCAGCGGCTTTGGATTCTCGGTTGCCTTCGGCACGTTCTTGACACCGGCGGTGAGCTGCGAGAACTCGGTCGCGGAAACGAACTCGACCGGCAGCGGTTCGGCCTGCGGTGCATCGTTCGGCCTGGCGGCAAAGGCCACAAGCCCCCACAGCATGAGGACAGCGTGCGCGGTGCCCGATATGATCAGACTGCGCTTCATCCCCCGCCCTGCTCGACCTCGGTCACCAGCGCGACCCGATGATAGCCGGCCGCCGACAGCCGCCCCATCACGCGCATCATGGTACCGTAATCCACTTTCCTGTCGCCACGGACATAGATGCGCTCGTCCATGCCGCCGCCGCGGGCGTCGGTAATGGCTTTGAGCTTCGTCACCAGGTCGTCGACCTTGATCTCGCTATTCTGCAGGAAAACCTGACCCTGCACGTTCACTGAGATGGTCAGCGGCTCGCGGTCCTGGTCAAGCGATTTAGCCTGGCTTTGCGGCAGGTCGAGCGGCACGCCGACCGTGAGCAACGGAGCCGACACCATGAACACGATAAGCAGCACCAACATGACGTTGACGAATGGCGTCACGTTGATTTCGCTCATGACCGCCCGCCGGCTCCGCTTATTCCGGCCGCCCGACGACGCGCTCACGACGTTCGCCGCCATATCCGCCCCTCACCCGCGCTCGTCGATCTGCCGCGACAGGATCGCCGTGAATTCGTCGGCAAAGCCTTCCAGGCGCTGCGCCTGGCGGTTCACCTCGGAAGTGAATTTATTGTAGAAAATCGTCGCCGGAATGGCGGCAATGAGACCGATCGCTGTCGCAAACAACGCTTCCGCGATACCGGGCGCGACGATCGCCAGCGAGGTGTTCTTGGACGCCGCGATCGACTGGAAGCTGGTCATGATGCCCCAAATCGTGCCGAACAGGCCGATGAACGGGCCGGCCGAGCCAACCGTGGCCAGCACCAGAAGCCTCCGCTCCATGTGTTCGAGCTCGCGCGCGATAGCGACATCCATCACTTTTTCGATGCGCATTTGCAGCCCGGCGAAGGAGCGGGCATGGCCCTCAAAACTCCTTTTCCATTCGCGCATGGCGGCGACGAACAGCGCACCGGTCGAGTCGCCCGGTTTGGCTGCGAGCGACGTATAGAGGTCCTCGAGCGACTGGCCTGACCAGAAGGCCTTCTCGAAGCCGTCAGCGGACCTTCGAATGCGGCGGAACAGCACTGTTTTGTCGATGGCGATCGCCCAGACCCACACCGAGCATACGATCAGGCCAATCATCACCGTTTTGACCAGCCAATGGGCCTGCCAAAACAGGTGGAAGAGCGACAGGTCGGAGGAGGTCAACGGCATGGCCGACGCTGTGATGTCGGCAGGAGTCATGAGCGCGTCCTTTCGGCGATCCGACCGGGACCAATGACCGGAGCGGCGCGCGGCGCCGGGACCAAAGGCAGGTCAGCCGCAACGCGCGCCGACCAAGACCAGAGTATTTCGCGAGGACCCAAGCCGGACCCGTCACCGGCGGGACCGAAATCATCGCGAAACTTGTCCAAACTAGGGCGCACCACCGGTCGTTCGCAGCTAACGAAGACCGGTTGTCCTTAATGCGCGGTTAATGACGCGCGCGGCTTTTCTCGAGGCCGCAAATGCGCGGGCCGTCCACCTCCGCGAGATGGACGGCCCGAAGCTCGTGCGATGCCGCGTTAGGAAAAGTCAGGCCGGCGGTTGCGGCTGCGGAGCTTCGTCGTGGGGACGGTTGCGGCGCTCGGTCATGAACTGGTCGAACTCCACCCTGTCCTTGGCAAAGCGCAGCCGCTCCAAAAATTCCTTGAATTCGCGCTGTTCGTCTTCGAGACGGCGCAGGGTTTCGGTCCGATAATCATCGAATGCCCGGTTGCCGCTCGACGGCGGCGTACCCCACCAGTCGCCGCTTCGCCCACCGTCCATCTTGGCGCGCATCCGGTCCATCTTCTCCTGCATGCGCTCCATTTTCGATTGCCAGCGGCCCTGCCACGGGCCACCACTCCCACGATGCGAGCATCCCATTCTTCCGCTCCCTATTGAAAAGGCGAGGACGGCGAGACCAACCGGCCACCACGCTATGAAGCCGAGGACCGCGAGTGCGATCCAAGCCGGCTTTCCGAGTTCATCGAGCTTGTCGACGAGGACCATGAGGGACCTCCTAGGTGTGAATGTAAATAACATTTACATCGGTATTTTGGGCTGTCAAGGGCCTCTCAATTTCGTGAAGGCGGACAGCGCCTTTCCGCCATTTGGGCGTCCGTTGAGAAACCGCTAGGCCGAGGCGCCGGATTTTGCCTCGGGCACGCCGAGGCCGCGCAGATAGATCAGCACCTGGGCCTCAAGAAGCTCGTCGGGGGACATTGGCAAACTGCGCCGTGCCGCATCGCCCCGTCCGAACAGTGAAGCAACGCCGTGTGACATTGACCAAATATGCAAAGCCACCATCAACGCGGGAGGCCGATTCCGCGGCGGTGTCTGTGCGCAAAGCTTTTCGGCAACCTCACGCAGCACGGCGAAAGCGCGGTCGCCCGCCTCGCGCAGCGCGGGATTGGTGGCAAGCGGGATCCCGGCCTCGAACATCGCCGAGTAGTAGGCCGGCTCGCTGCGCGCGAAACCGAGGTAGGCCTTGCCCAGCCGGTCGAGCGCAACGAACACGTCCGGGCGGCCGGCGTCCCAGGCTCGCGCCAACGCGGCCTCGAATTGATTAAAGCCGCGCAGCGCGATGCTGGCCAAAAGCTCGTCGCGGTCGCGAAAATGGCGATAGGGCGCCGCGGGACTGACGCCCGCCCAGCGTGCCGCCTCGGCAAAGGTGAAGCCGGCCGGCCCCTTTTGCGCGATCAGCTCGAGCGCGGCGCGAAGAAGCGCCTCTTTCAGGTTGCCGTGGTGATAGCCGCGCGGACCTTCTCTGTCTTCCTTCGACCAGCTCATGTAAATAGTCTTTACATGAGTCCGGCCGGCCCGTCGACCTTCGCCGCATCGAAGTCCGCTAGTGGTTCAGTCAGGGCTGCAGGGTATCCAGATCGGCCTTCATGGCGATGCGCAGCGGCTTCGGTATCGGCCGTGCGCGGCCGCCGCTGACGAAAGCGACGCGCACGCTCGCCCCGACCAAAAGCTCGTCGCCGCGCATGACGCTTTGCCGCAAAGTGATGGACGCGCCCTTTACCACTTCCGGCTCGGTGACCACCTCGAGCACGTCGTCCATGCGCGCAGGCTTGAGAAAATCGAGCGTCATCGAGCGCACGACGAAGGCGAAACCCGGCGCCTCCTTTTCGGTCGCCTCGAACAGCGCACGGTGATCGGCGCCGATCAGGCGCAGATAATTGGTGCGCCCGCGCTCCATGTAGCGCAAGTAATTGGCGTGATAGACGATGCCGGTGAAATCGGTGTCTTCGTAGTAAACGCGCACGGCGAGCACGTGGCGGCCGTCGCGGATTTCGCCGTCGAGGTGAACGGCAATCATTGCGCTACCTCCATGGCACCCTCTCCGCGGTGGCGTGCTCCCAGTGTTGCCCGTTGAACGAAAGCGGTTTGATCGCCGCAAGATCGACCTCGTCGAGGCAGCGGACGTTGACGTCGATCTTATCGGGGTCCGAGCGTGGCACGTAAAAAGGATGAATGCCGCAGGTGGCGCAGAAGGTGTGCTGCGCGGTGCCGGTATTGAATCGGTAGGTCGTCAGCGCATCGGCGCCGCTTAAAAGCTCAAATTGCTCGGGCGCCACGATCAGATGCAAAAAGCCCTTCTTGGTGCAAATCGAGCAATTGCATTCGGTGACGCGCGAAAGCTCGGCCGTCACCCGGAATCGGACGCGGCCGCAATGGCAGCCGCCGGACATTGTTTCTGGCATGTCAGCTCCGACGAAGAGGTGTTATCCGCGACGCCGTGTATCATAGGCGTCTTACGCCGTCAGCGGCGGATATCGAGGTGTAGGATTGTTCTCACGGCGGCATCGGCCGGGCGCTATATTGGTGCCGCGCCCAGCGCGCTGGGGAATGGATTATGAAGCTGTCGATTTTTGTGCCGATTCTCATGCTGATGTTATCAGCACCGGCATTCGCGGATTGCAGCGACGACATATGCGGCTCGATCCAAAAAATTCTTCAGGCGCGCTCAAGCAATTTCGCAAAGTTCAAGGGCAAGCCCGGCGTCGACCCGAGAGGCGACGCGCTGTGGGAAGGCACGCAAACAATTCCCGGTCTGATCGACTATTGTTACGTTTATAAACGCGGCGAAAGCTCTCATTACGAATACCACTGCGATTCCTCCGGCCTGGGAACGCAGCCGCCCCAATCGCTGGAGAAAGGCAAACAAATCGCCGAAAGGGCGAAATCCGCGCTCCAATCAGCCGATCCGAAATTGATGTGGTTTGAAGACCCGGCCGCCCGTGCGCTTGGAGATATCGATGGATTTCAGGGAACGGAAGGCTGGTACGGCGGCTACGCGACGAAGAAGATTTCGGTCAGGGTGGAGATCGTCGGCTCCGGTTCGGGCGGCCACACAGTCCGCGTTAGTGTTTTCGCAAAGCCCTTATCGCGCCGCGACTTGAAATGATTTGATCCTTCGTTGCCGGGCCACCAGGCCTGACATGACGGGAATCTATTCGCCGTTTCCCTCACCAAACAATCCGAACTGCGCCGGGTCTCGCGCAGGTTCGGCAAGGCCGAGATGGCGGAAAGCGTGCCCGGTGATCAGTCGGCCGCGCGGCGTGCGCTGCAGGAACCCGCATTGGATCAGGTAAGGCTCGATGATGTCCTCGATGGCGTCGCGCGGCTCCGACAATGCGGCGGCGAGCGTCTCGACGCCGACCGGACCGCCGCCGTAGTTCACCGCAACCGTCGTGAGATAGCGCCGGTCCATGGCGTCGAGGCCGGCGGCATCGACTTCGAGCGCGGCGAGCGCCTTGTCGGCCACCGCGCGATCAATCGCCGCTGCGCCGGCGACGGCGGCGAAGTCGCGCACACGACGCAAAAGCCGCCCGGCGATACGCGGCGTGCCGCGCGCGCGGCGGGCGATCTCGTTGGCGCCGTCGGCGGTCACGACGATGCCAAGAACGCGCGCGCCGCGATTGACGATCTGCTCAAGCTCGGTTTCGGAATAAAAATTGAGCCGCACCGGAATACCGAACCGGTCGCGCAGCGGATTGGTGAGAAGCCCGGCGCGGGTGGTGGCGCCGACGAGCGTGAACTTGGCGAGATCGATCTTCACCGAGCGCGCCGCCGGCCCCGCACCGATGATGAGGTCGAGCTGAAAATCCTCCATCGCCGGGTAGAGGATTTCCTCGACCGCCGGATTGAGCCGATGAATCTCGTCGATAAAGAGAACGTCGCGCTCCTCGAGATTGGTGAGGAGCGCCGCGAGATCGCCGGCCTTGGCGATGACCGGCCCCGAGGTCGCCCGGAAACTGACGCCAAGCTCGCGCGCGACGATTTGCGCCAGCGTCGTCTTGCCGAGCCCCGGCGGACCGACGAACAGCACGTGATCGAGCGCTTCGCGGCGCGCCCGCGCCGCCTCGATGAATACGGCGAGATTCTTGCGTGCTTGCTCTTGGCCGATGAATTCAGACAGAAGCTGCGGGCGCAGCGTCGCCTCCGCCGCATCTTCCTCGCGGCGTTCGGGCGTTACGAGCTTATGCCCGGCGCTGCCGCTCACGTCTCCGACCCCCGGCGATATTTGTTCGGCAAGAGTTCGCCGATCGGCACGACCACCGCCGATTTGCCGTTGGGCACAATCACGCGCGCCTTCGGATCGTAGTCGAAAATCAGCTCGCGGCAGGCGCCGCACGGCGACACCACGGCAATGGTTTGATCCTTTTCTTCCGGCGGCGGATGGCGCACGGCAACGATCGTCTCGATTCCGTCGTCGCCCAGATCGACAAAGGCGCGCCCGAGCGCAACGGCCTCGGCACACACCGCCATGCGGCCAAGATAGGCGTCGAGGTTGACGCCGGTAAAGACGCGTCCCGAACGCGTGCGCAAAGCCGCGCCGACTTCCTGCCAGTCGTCGCGGTAGCGCAGCTTGATTGCCTCAGTCGCCGCGGCGATCAATTCCTTGTCCGCCTTATTCAATTTTGCAGGCCGTTTCACTTCGCCAGTTCCTTCAGGCCCAGCCGGATGAGCGTCTTTACCTCCGCCCCGTCGCCTGCGCTGCGCGCCGCAGCTGCGACCGCCGCGGCCGCCTGCGGCTGCCCGTAGCCGAGATTGACCAGCGCGGAAACCGCGTCACTGACCGGCTGCGGAGCCCGCTTCTCGTCGAGCGCGCCGGAGAGCCGCACCAGCGCCGGATCGACATCGGTATAAGCCGGCGCCTTGTCCTTGAGCTCGGTGACGATGCGCTCCGCCACTTTCGGCCCGACGCCGGGCGTGCGCGCCACCATCGCCTTGTCACGCATGGCGATGGCCGAGGCTAGATCGGCCGGCTTGAGCGTACCCAGGACCGCGAGGGCTACCTTGGCACCCACTCCCTGGACGGTTTGGAGGAGCCGGAACCACTCGCGCTCGACGTCGGTCATAAATCCGAACAGCCGGATTTGATCCTCGCGCACGTAGGTCTCGATCGATAGCGTCGCGGGGTCACCAGCGCGCGGCAATTCTTGCAACGTGCGCGCCGAGCAATGAACAAGATAGCCGACGCCGTTGACGTCGAGGATGACGGAATCCTCGCCGTAGGAGTCGATCACGCCCTTGAGCCTGCCGATCATGCTGCGACTCGGTCAGATAAATCGTCATTCCGGGGCCGAGCGAAGCGAGGAGCCCGGAATCCATAACCACTGTTTTTGCAGGATGGGCTCCGCGCCAATTCTGCGTGATCCGTGGTTATGGATTCCGGGCCCGACCCTTCGGGCCGTCCCGGAATGACGATGTGGGAAAAGCCGATCATCGCGCCGCCACCTTCAGCGCCGCGTGCAGGATCGCGCTCTGCCGGTGGTGCGCATGCGTCACGGCGATGGCGAGAGCATCGGCGGCGTCGTCGGAGGACGGATCGGCCTTCGGCAAGAGCACGCCGATCATCATTCGCACCTGCGTCTTATCGCCATGCCCGGCGCCGACGATGCTTTTCTTCACCAGATTGGGCGCGTATTCGGCGACCGGCACGCCGGCCTTGGCCGGCACCACCATGGCGATGCCGCGTGCCTGGCCGAGCTTAAGCGTCGCCTTGGCGTCCTTGTTGACGAACGTGATCTCGACGGCCGCCTCGTCGGGGCGAAACTCCTCCAGAATCCGCATCAGGCCGTCATGGATGGCGAGCAGCCGCGCCGCGAGCGTGTCATCATCGCGCGTCGTCACCGAGCCGCAAGCAAGAAAACCGAGCCGATTGCCGGCAATCTCCACCATGCCCCAGCCGGTGCGGCGGAGCCCCGGATCGATGCCGAGAATGCGAATCGGGCGCGTCATGCCAATCGATTCATACCACGCCGCGCCGGTGTAGCGACTGCGCCGGCTACGCGCTCATCCGGGTTACCAGCGCGTCGGATACCTCGAAATTCGCATACACGTTCTGGACATCGTCATGCTCGTTCAAGTTCTCGATGAGCTTTAAGAGCTTTTCGCCCTGCTCGTCGTCGACCGCCACCGTATTCTGCGGCCGCCAAACGAGAGAAGCTTTGCGCGGCTCGCCGAACTTGGCTTCGAGCGCCTTGGTGACGGAACCGAATTGGTCCTGCGCGGCGTAGACCTCATGGCCATTCTCGCTCGAGACCACATCGTCGGCGCCAGCCTCGAGGGCCACTTCGAACATCGCGTCAGCGTTCGCCGCCTTGGCGTCGTATTCGATGACGCCGACATGGTCGAACATGAAGGAAACCGCACCGGTCTCGGCGAGGTTGCCGCCGCTTTTGGTGAAGGTCGAGCGCACCTCGCCGGCGGTGCGGTTGCGGTTGTCGGTCAGCACCTCGACGATCACGGCGACGCCGCCGGGGCCATAACCTTCGTAGCGGATTTCCTCGTAGGTCTCCGCGTCGCCGCCCAACGCCTTCTTGATGGCGCGATCGATATTGTCTTTCGGCATGTTTTCCGCCCGCGCGGCGATGATGGCGGCGCGCAGGCGCGGGTTCATCGCGGGATCGGGCAGGCCGATTTTGGCGGAGACGGTGATTTCGCGCGCGAGCTTGCCGAACAGCTTGGACTTCGCCGCGTCCTGCCGCCCCTTACGGTGCATGATGTTTTTGAACTGCGAATGGCCGGCCATAGCGTCCGTCTCTCGTCCTTGGTCTTCAACGGCGGGCATAACTAGGAAATAAGGACGCGGGTGCGCAAGATCACGCCCAGAAGGCGGGGACCGCCTGTTCCAGGCAGCCGCCGAGGCGCAGCGCACCAACGCGCGCCGCAAGCCCAGTCGCCGGGTCGGTTTCCACCGCGATCCCGCAGAGCGTCGCCGCGCCCGAAGCCGCCTCGAAGCGGCTTGATGGGATGCGGCGCGTGAAGCGTTGCAGCGGCTCGTCCTTGGCCATGCCGATCACCGAATCGTAGTCGCCGGTCATCCCGGCATCGCTCACGAACGCGGTGCCGCCCGGGCAGGATGCGCAGATCGGCCGTGGGAGCATGCGTATGGGTGCCGGCCACTATGCTGGCGCGGCCGTCGCAGAAATGCCCCATCGCCTGCTTCTCGCTCGTCGTCTCGGCGTGCATGTCGACGAGGATGGCGTCGGCGCCTTGCCGCAACGGACATGCCGCAAGCTCGCGGTCGATCGCTGCGAAGGGATCATCGAGCGGGTCCATGAAGACGCGGCCCATCACATTGACGACCAGCACCCGCGCGCCGTTCTTGGCTTCGCACAAAGCCGCGCCGCGGCCGGGCGTGCCGGTCGGATAATTGACCGGTCGGACGAGGCGCGGCGCCCGCTCGATGAAGACCAGCGCCTCCTTCTGGTCCCAGGCATGATTGCCGAGCGTGACGGCGTCGGCGCCGGCTTCGATGAATTCGTTATAGATCGCCTCGGTGATGCCGAAGCCGCCCGCGGCGTTCTCGCCGTTGACCACAACGAAATCGAGCTTCCAGTCGCGAACGAGGCCGGGCAAGCGCTCGGTGACGATGGTCCGCCCACTGCGACCGACGACATCGCCGACGAACAGAATGCGCATGCTCAACTGCCTCGCAAATCGATCACCTCGCGCTCGGTTAGCACAAGATCGAGACGCGCGTCGCGAGGCGTAGCGGGCACAGTAGGAACCTCCTGGGCAGCAAATGCGAGCCCGACCGCGAAAACCGCCTTGTGCGCGCGCAATTGCGCGATGGTCAGATCGTAATAGCCGCCGCCGTAGCCGAGGCGGTGGCCGGCGCGGTCGAAGGCGAGCAAGGGGACCAGCAGAATATCGGGCTCCACCTCCGGCGCCGCCGGCTCCGGCTCGCGAATGCCCCAGACGGCGGACGAGAGCGGCTCGCCCCACGCCCAGGCGCGCATGAGTGAGCGGCTTGCCGCGACCAACGATCACAGGCAGCGCCAGTCGTGCGCCTTGCCCTGCGAGCTTGCGCATGAGCAGGAGCGGATTGATCTCGCTCTTGAGCGGCATGAAGCCGGAGACGATCGTGCCCGCCGCGATCGGGAGGGGAAACGACCGCGCGGCAATGGCTTCACTCGCGGCGCTGCGGGCTTCCGCCGGCAGTGCGTCGCGGCGCGCGATCGCGTCGGCGCGGAGTGCTGCCTTTTGAGTTTGGACCTCAGCCATCTTTACCGTCATGCCCGGCCTTGTGCCGGGCGTCCACGTCTCTCAGCGCCGCCAACCTAAAGACGTGGGTGGCCGGGACAAGCCCGGCCACGACGAGACACAAAGTCGAAAGAGTGCGGAGCCGCGCTGGCCGTAGGAGCGCTGATCCCGGGAACCTACATAAGTAGGTGGGCGCCATGTGTCCGAGCCCAGGGGCCCGGCAGGGACAGCTCCCGTCAGGATCGTAAGGCCCCGGGGATTTGACTCCTTCGCACCCCGCAGCCCCGCACCGTCAATGTAGTGCCAATGCCGCAGCCGCGCCATCACCCCAGGGCGATGTTATTGCCGCCGGCGGTCTGGTTGAGTTTTTTGGTGACGCTCTCGATGCGCTCGGCGGCGGACGCCAGGGCGGCGGCAACCGTGGCCTGCGCGACTTGGTTGCGGTCGTTGGTCGTCACGTGCGCTTCCTGCGTCGCCGCAAGTTGTTCTTCCAGGCGCTTGATGCGCGTGTTCATTTCGCCAAGCTCGTCGGCAATGGTGAGCGCCGCCATGACGGTGAGCCGCGTGTCGCCGATCTCGCCGAATTTGGCGCGAAGCCCTTCGAT
The DNA here is from genome assembly GCA_963733575.1 of uncultured Alphaproteobacteria bacterium. GTDB lineage: Bacteria > Pseudomonadota > Alphaproteobacteria > Rhizobiales > Xanthobacteraceae > BOG-931. The sequence goes on from CAVTDJ010000002.1 coordinate 1,944,599, forward strand.
GCGCCCGTCAAGCTCGCGCGCGAGATTCATAAGGTGGTCTTCCTGGCCATCCTCGCAGGCCATGCGGAACTGCCGTCCATTGATGGTGACGCTGACCTGGGCCATGGCTACGCTCGCTTCACCCTGTGCCGTCTGCTCCGTCATCGTGCGTCAGCACGCCGCGGATCGTTTCGATCGCCTGCGCGATCCTTTGCGCGACTTCGCGGTTGGCGGTTTCCAGCCCGCGCGAACGCGCCGTCGCGTGATCGAGCTCGCTGGCAAGCCGGGCACGATCGAAACCGAACGCGTGGACTTGCGTAACCAACGCTTCCTGGCCGCGATCGGTCTCGCCGCGCCGTTCGGCCGCGGCCTCGAGCGCTTCGAGTGCGAGCGCGAGACGCCGGCTCGCGATCTCGATCGAATCGGTCTCGCTCATTTTGGCCATCCGCTGCGGCCGATCCGCGGCTCGCACTACAGGTGAAAGCTGTGCGACGGCAATTATTTACAAACAGAAGCTTACGTCGCATCGAGCAAGAGCGTCAACGTCCAAAGCGATTGCCCTCTGGCCCTGTGCATGACGCCGCGGGGCGAGCGCTCGCACAATTGACTTAAGGCTCTCGCATGCTACTGATCGCCGCTTATTCTCGTGATCGCGGCCGTCCGCATTCGTGCCGCGCTTGGCCTTTCCATGACGAAGCCAGACCGCATTCTCGCGGCGAGTGCAGCCCTCGCCCAGCCTTCACGTTTTCCCGCCACAGCCATGAGTCCGGCCGCGCGTGCGGAACATGACCGCATGGCGAACGCCATTCGCGCGCTGGCGATGGACGCCGTCGAGCAGGCGAAGTCCGGTCATCCGGGCCTGCCGATGGGCGCGGCCGACATCGCGACGGTGTTGTTTACGCGCTTCCTCAAATTCGATCCGGCCGATCCGGCGTGGCCCGATCGCGACCGCTTCGTGCTCTCGGCCGGCCACGGCTCGATGCTGCTCTATGCGCTGCTCCATCTGCTCGGCTACGAGAAGATGACGATCGGCGAGATCAAGCGCTTCCGCCAGACCGGGTCGCTCACGCCCGGCCATCCGGAATACGGCCACACGCCCGGCGTGGAGACCACGACCGGTCCGCTCGGCCAGGGGCTTGCCAATGCCGTCGGCATGGCGATCGCGGAACGCCATCTGGCCTCGCTGTTCGGCGGCGACATCGTCGATCACACGACTTACGCGCTCGCCTCCGACGGCGACCTCATGGAGGGCATCAGTCAGGAAGCGATCGCGCTTGCCGGGCACCTGAAACTCAAAAAGCTCATCGTGCTGTTCGACGATAACGGCATCTCGATCGACGGCCCGCTCGCGCTTGCCGATTCCGTCGATCAAGTGAAGCGCTTCGAGGCGGCCGGCTGGGCGGCGACACGCATCGATGGTCACGATCCGGCGGCCATCGCCGCGGCGATCGAGGGGGCCAAAATGTCCGAGCGGCCGTCGCTGATCGCGTGCCGCACCACCATCGGCTTCGGCGCGCCGACCAAGGCCGGCACGGAGAAGTGCCACGGCTCACCGCTCGGCGCCGACGAAATTGCCGCCGCGCGCGCAAAGCTCGGCTGGACCGCGCCGCCTTTTGAAATTCCCGCCCCCATCCGCGAGCAGTGGCGCGCCGCGGGTGACCGCAGCCGGCCGGCGCGACTTGCCTGGCAACAGCGCCTCGCCGCGCTCGATCCGGCAAAGCGCGCCGAGTTCCAGCGCCGCATGCACGGCGGCGACCTCGCCGAGCGCATTGCGGCGGCAGTCGGCGCGGTGAAGCAAAAGCTCGCGGAAGCGCCGAAAGAAATCGCCACCCGCGCCGCTTCCGAATTCGCGCTCGAAGCCTTGACGCCGGCGCTGCCGGAAATGATCGGCGGCTCGGCCGACCTCACCGGCTCCAACAACACGCGCACCAAAGCCATGAAGGCGATGAGCGCCGCGGATTATTCCGGCCGCTTCATCCATTACGGCGTGCGCGAGCACGGCATGGCGGCGGCGATGAACGGCATGGCGCTCCATGGCGGCATCATTCCCTATTCCGGCACCTTTCTCGTCTTCTCCGATTATTGCCGGCCGGCCATCCGGCTGGCCGCTCTGATGGGACAGCGCGTCATTTATGTGATGACGCATGACTCGATCGGGCTCGGCGAAGACGGGCCGACGCATCAGCCGGTCGAGCACCTCGCCGCTTTGCGCGCCATCCCCAACCTCAAAGTCTTCCGGCCATGCGACGCGGTCGAAACCGTCGAGTGCTGGCAGCTCGCGCTGGAGACGAAGGACGGACCGAGCGTGCTGGCGTTGACGCGGCAGAACGTGCCGCAGCTTCGCCAGGGTCTCGACGCGGCCAACCGTTGCGTCCGCGGGGCTTATGAACTGATCGCGGCACAGCACGGCGCGGCCGCGGTCTCGCTATTCGCCTCCGGATCGGAAGTCGCCGTCGCGGTCGCGGCGCAAAAGCTACTCGCCGCGCGCGGAGTGTCAGCGCGGGTGGTTTCGGTGCCGAGCTTCGAGCTGTTGCTGGCCGCGCCGGAAGCGGAGCGCGCGGCCATCATCGGCAAGGCAAAAGTCAACGTCGCCGTCGAAGCCGGCATCCGGCAAGGCTGGGATGCGATCATCGGCTCCGAGGGAACTTTTGTCGGCATGACCGGGTTTGGCGCCAGCGCGCCCTACAAGGAGCTTTACCAACATTTTGGTATTACGCCTGAGAAGGTGGCCGAGGCCGCATTGGAGCGTTTAAAAAAGTCGTAGGGAGACCGGGAATGTCGGTTCGCGTAGCCATCAACGGATTCGGCCGCATCGGCCGCAACATTTTGCGCGCGGCCGTCGAAGCGGGCCGCAAGGACATCGAAATTCTCGCCATTAACGATCTCGCCCCGGTTGGAACCAACGCGCACCTGTTGCGCTTCGATTCCGTGCACGGCCGTTTCCCAGGCGAAGTCACGGTGAAGGGCGATACGATCAATTGCGGCAGCGGCGCGATCAAGGTCACCGCCGTCAAGGACCCGACGCAATTGCCGTGGAAGGAGCTCGGCATCGATGTCGCGCTCGAATGCACCGGCATCTTCACATCAAAAGAAAAAGCGGCGGCGCACCTGACAGCCGGCGCCAAGCGTGTCCTGGTTTCCGCACCGGCCGACGGCGCCGACCTCACGGTGGTCTACGGCGTCAACCACGACAAGCTGACGAAGACGCACACGGTCGTTTCCAACGCCTCGTGCACGACCAATTGTCTCGCACCGGTCGTCAAGGTGCTCAACGATGCCGTCGGCATCGACAAGGGCTTCATGACCACGATTCACTCTTACACCAACGACCAGCCCACGCTCGATCAGGTGCACAAGGATCTTTATCGGGCGCGTGCGGCGGCGATCAATATGATCCCGACTTCGACCGGCGCCGCGAAGGCGGTCGGCCTGGTGCTGCCGGAACTCGCCGGCCGGCTCGACGGCGTCTCGATCCGCGTGCCGACGCCGAATGTTTCGGTGATCGATTTCAAGTTCGTCGCCAAGCGCACGACCTCAAAGGACGAGATCAACGCCGCGATGAAGCGCGCCGCCGAACAGCAGCTCAAGGGCATTCTCGGCTATACCGATGCGCCCAACGTCTCCACCGACTTCAACCACGATCCGCACTCGGCGATCTTTCACATGGACCAGACCAAGGTGATTGACGGCACTTTCGTGCGAGTGATGTCGTGGTACGATAATGAATGGGGCTTCTCGAACCGCATGATCGACACTGCGGTTGCGATGGGCAAGCTCACCTGAACCTCGTCGCCATGCGCTTTCGCAACCTCGATGACGCCGACGTGAAAGGCAAGCGCGTGCTTCTGCGCGTCGATCTCAACGTGCCGATGCAGGACGGGAAGGTGTCGGACTCGACCCGCATCGAAGAAATCGCGCCGACCATTGCCGAGCTGGCCGACAAAGGCGGCAAGGTCATCTTGCTCTCGCATTTTGGCCGTCCCAAAGGCCCCGATCCGAAGGCTTCGCTGCGGCCGGTAGCCGCCGAGGTGGCGAAAATTGTGAAGCGCCCCGTCGCCTTCGCCGAGGATTGTGTGGGTCCGAAGGCGGAAGCGGCAATCGCCAAGATGAAAGACGGCGACATTCTTTGCCTGGAGAACACGCGCTTTCATCCCGAGGAAGAGAAGAACGACAAGAAATTCGCCAAGCAGCTTGCGGCACTGGGCGACATTTTCGTCGACGACGCCTTCTCGGCGGCCCACCGTGAGCACGCCGCGAACACCTCGATCGTGACGGTCTCCAACCTCCCCGCCTATCCCGGCCGCGCCATGAAAGCCGAGCTCGATGCGCTCGAAAAAGCCTTCGAGACGCCGGAGCATCCGGTCGCGGCGATTGTCGGCGGCGCCAAGATTTCGACCAAGCTCGAACTGCTCGGCCATTTGTTGTTGAAAGTCGAGACGCTGATCATCGGCGGCGGCATGGCCAATACGTTTCTTGCGGCGCAGGGTAAAGCCATCGGCAAGTCGCTGTGCGAGAACGATCTCATGCAGTCGGCGCGCGACATTCTGGCCAAGGCCAAATCGCTGCGCAGAGAAATCGTGCTGCCGGTCGATGCCATCGTCGCGCACAAGCTCGCCGCGCATGTCCCCTCGCGTGTCGTGTCCGTGGATGAGATCGGCGCCGACGACATGATCCTCGACATCGGCCCGCGCAGCATCGAGTATGTCATCTCGGTTCTGGCCCGCTCCAAGACGCTGCTTTGGAACGGTCCGTTTGGCGCCTTCGAATACGAGCCCTTCGATAACGGCACGATCGAAGTGGCCGAAGCGGTGGCGGAACTGACGGAAGCCGGCCGGCTTGTCAGCTTTGCCGGCGGCGGCGACACCGTGGCGGCGCTCAACGTCGCATCCGTGACGGGCCGATTGACCCATGTGTCGACCGCGGGAGGCGCCTTCCTCGAATCCCTGGAGGGCAAGACATTGCCCGGCGTCGAAGTATTATTGGTGCCAGCAAACTCCCATTCCCATGCGTGAATAGAGTAGAAGCGCATACAAAGCCGCCGGGCCGCAAGCGCTGAACATCGAGGAGGGCCGCGATGAATCTTACGGAATTGAACAAAGTCGCGGAGGCCATGGTCGCCCCCGGCCGCGGCATCCTGGCCGCGGATGAATTGACCAGCACCATCAAGAAGCGCTTCGACGCCATCGGGGTCGAAATCGACGCCGATCACGCGGCGCGATTACCGGGAAATGCTGTTCCGCAGCGCCGAGACGATGTCGCAGCGCATTTCCGGCGTCATTCTCTATGACGAGACGATCCGGCAGAACGCCAAGGACGGCACGCCGTTGGTCAAGCTCATCACCCAGGCTGGCTCGCTCCCCGGAATCAAGGTCGACAAAGGCACCAAGCCGCTGCCGTTTTGCCCGAACGAAGTCATCACCGAAGGACTCGACGGCCTGCGCGAACGGCTGGTGGAATATCGCGAGCTCGGCGCCAAGTTCGCCAAGTGGCGGGCGGTGATCGATATCGGTCCCGGTATTCCGAGCTATGCGTGCCTCATGTCAAACGCGCACGCGCTGGCGCGGTATGCGGCGCTGTGTCAGGACGAGAACATCGTCCCCATCGTCGAGCCCGAAGTGCTCATGGATGGCGATCACGACGCCGATCGCTGCGCCACGGTGACCGAATGGGCGCTGCAAACCGTGTTCGAGCAGCTCTATTACCAGCGGGTCGCGCTCGAAGGCATTGTGCTCAAGCCGAACATGGTGGTGCCCGGCAAGAAGTCGCCGAAGAAAGCTTCGGTCGAGGAGGTCGCCGAGAAGACGCTGCGCGTGCTCAAGGCCTGCGTGCCTGCGGCCGTTCCCGGCATCGCTTTCCTCTCGGGCGGCCAGTCCGACGAGGAAGCGACGGCGCATCTCGACGCTATCAACAAATTGGGCCCGCTTCCCTGGCACGTGACGTTTTCCTATGGCCGCGCGTTGCAGACCGCGCCGCAAAAGGCGTGGTCGGGCAAATCGGAGAACGTCGCCGCCGCTCAGCGCGCCTTCGGCCATCGCGCCACGATGAACGGCCTCGCCGCGCTCGGCCAGTGGAAGGCCGATCTCGAACGGAAGGCAGCGTGAGAATTTATCGCGGCGTCACGGCGCCTCACGCGTCGCAATGAATCCGCAGCGGCCCCGGCAGCGGCTCTATTTGGTTACGCCGCAAGTTGGCGATACGGCATCGTTCGAGCGCGATCTCGGCGGGGCGCTGCAGGCCGGCGACATCGCCGCCGTTCTGCTGCGGCTCGAACCTGCCGACGAACGCACGCTGATCAACCGCGCCAAAACGATTGCGGCGGTCGTTCAGCGCCGAGATGTCGCGCTTCTTCTCGACGGCTATCCGGAGATCGCGGCCCGCGCCGGCGCCGATGGCGCCCATCTTACGGGCATCGCGGCGCTCACCGCCGCGATCCGCATCCTGAAGCCCGACCGCATCGCCGGCGCCGGCGGGCTGCGCAGCCGTCATGATGCCATGCTCGCAGCCGAGGCTGGCGCCGATTACGTGATGTTCGGCGAGCCGGATCGCCGGGGTGACCGCCCGCCCTTTGACGCGATCGAGGACCGGCTTGCGTGGTGGTCGGAGCTGTTCGAGTCGCCATGCGTGGGATATGCCGCGAACCTCGATGAGGTCGCGCCGCTCGCGCAAGCTGGCGCCGATTTCGCCGCGCTCGGTGATTGGATATGGACGCAAACGCAAGCTCCAGCCGCGATGGTGGCGGCAGCCGCCGGCCGCCTCGCCGAGCCGGTCTCCCAAGCCCCGGAGGATTCCCCGCCGAGATGAAAGCCACGGTCACCAGAGCGGCGATCGGGCTGGCGGCGGCGCTTCTCCTCACGGCGACCCTTGCCCCGCAACATTGCGTTGCCGAGGCCGCCGAACCCGACTTCGCTTATGGCGCCTTCCAGCGCGGCTATTTCCTGACGGCGTTCGGGCTGGCCACCCACCGCGTCGAGGAAAAGGGCGACGTGAAGGCGATGACGCTCCTTGGTCTAATCTACGCCGACGGCTTGGGCGTTCCGCAGAACGACACGAAGGCAGCCGAGTGGTATAAACTCGCGGCCGCCCGCGGCGACCGCAACGCGATGTTCGCGCTCGCCATGTTCCGGCTGCAAGGCCGCGCCGGTCCGCGCGATCGCGACGCCAGCGCCAAATGGCTTGCGGCCGCCGCCAAGCTCGGCCATCCGCTCGCCGCTTACGACTTGGCGCTGCTCTATATCGAGGGGCAATTGTTCCCGCAGGATTTCAACCGGGCCGCCGAGCTGTTGCGCGTCGCCGCGCAAGCCGGCAATCCGGAAGCGCAGTATGCCTTGGGCACCCTCTACAAACAGGGGCGCGGGGTCGCCAAGGATATGCGCGAAGCGGTGCGGCTTTGGGCGCTAGCTTCGCTCGCCGAAAATACCGACGCAGAAGTCGAGTATGCGATCGCGCTCTACAATGGCGACGGCGTAGCCAAGAACGAGCAAGCCGCCGCTGCTTTGTTCCGCAAGGCAGCGCTCAGAGGGAGCGCGATCGGCCAGGACCGGCTCGCGCGCATCCTGGCCGACGGCCACGGCGCGCCGGCCAACCCGGTCGAGGCAACGAAGTGGCACCTGATCTCCAAGGCGCGCGGCGAAACTAACCTGACGCTCGACGACTTTGTGAACAAACTCGACCCGAGCACCCGCGCCGCCGGCGAGAAAGCCGCAAAAACCTGGCTCGACGCGCTCAGGCATCCGCCATCGTGATCAAGCTTCAGGCTTGACGGCACCGCGACTTGCGCCGTACCGCAGGCCCCCATGCTTCACTCCGCTATCCTCAACGTCATGACAAAGGCGGCGTACCGCGCCGGCCGCAGCCTCAAGCGCGACCTCGGCGAGATCGAGAATCTGCAGGTATCGCTGAAGGGCCCGCGCAATTTCGTCACCGCCGCCGACCACCGCGCCGAAGAGATCGTGCGCGAGGAGCTTGCCAAGGCGCGCCCGGATTACGGCTTTCTCGGCGAGGAAGGCGGCGCCCGCGCGGGCGCCGACAAGAGCCATCGATGGATCGTCGATCCGCTCGATGGCACGACCAACTTCCTGCACGGCATCCCGCATTTCGCGGTGTCGATCGCGCTCGAGCGTAACGGCGCGATTGTCGCCGCACTTACCTACAACCCGGCGAACGACGAGCTGTTCGTGGCCGAACGCGGCAAGGGCGCGTTTCTCAACGACCGCCGCATCCGCGTCGCCGCCCGGCAGCGGCTCGCCGAGGCGGTCGTCGCTTGCGGGCTGCCGCATTACGGGCGCGGCGACCTTGCGCTGGGACGCCACGAGATCGCCGCCGCCCAGCAACACTACGCCGGCCTGCGCCGCTTCGGTGCCGCCACGCTCGACCTCGCCTGGATCGCCGCCGGCCGCTTCGATGCTTATTGGGAACGCGATCTGTCGCCCTGGGATTTGGCCGCCGGAATGCTGCTCGTGCGCGAAGCCGGCGGCTTCGTCAGCGACCTCGACGGCGGTGACGCGGTCCTGACCAAGGGCCACGTCGCCGCAGGCAACGACACCATGCACCGCGAACTGCTGCAACTCCTGAAGGAGGCCGGAAAGGAAGCCGCCAAAGCGCCGGAAGCGCCGGCCGTACCCGCGCGCCCCTAACGCCATCACGGCGCCGTAAATTTCGTTGTAGGTCTCGCCAGCCTGGATTGCTTCGCGGAGCCTGTCGTCGGGCCGGCCACTTCGGGCCGGACCCGTTGATTGGCAGTGACCGGCAGTCACTGGCTATAGCGTCATCGCGAGAAGCTGAGCGACGAAGCAATCCGGCGCTCTGGAGCGCCCTTTCAAGCAATCATGCGTTTTTCTTCGATCGCGGCTATGCCATATTGGATCGATCACAGGCGCTAGACTCAAAGCCGATGGCGAACAACCCCGATCAAGCCACCCTGACCTCGCCCCGCATCTTTCTCATTCGGATGCTGGTGTTCCTTATCCTATGCGGATTGATCGGCTTCGTGCTCCAACGCCAGATCGTCAACGCCTTCATGGCCAATCCTTGGCTCAATGGATTGATCGGCGGCGTTTTGCTGATCGGCATCATCTTGTCGTTCCTGCGCGTGATCCGGCTGTTCCCGGAGGTCAAGTGGGTCAACAGCTTCCGCCGGGCCGATCCCGGGCTCGCGGTCGCGCGGGCGCCGACGCTGCTCGCGCCGATGGCGGCGATTCTCGGCGGCGAGCGGGTTGGCCGGGTTGCCATCTCGGCGCAGACCATGCGCGCCTTTCTCGAACTCGCTGGCGACGCGGCTCGACGAGGCGCGCGACATTTCCCGCTATCTGACCGGCCTGTTGGTCTTCCTCGGCCTGCTCGGCACCTTCTGGGGCCTCATCGAGACGGTCGGATCGGTCGGCGGCATCATCAACAACCTCAACGTCGGCGGCGACGCCGATACGGTTTTCAATGCGCTCAAGGAAGGCCTGGCGGCGCCGCTCGGCGGCATGGGCATTTCGTTCTCCTCGTCGCTGTTCGGGCTCGCCGGCTCGCTCATCCTCGGCTTTCTCGATCTGCAAACCAGCCAGGCGCAGAACCGCTTCTACACCAATCTCGAGGATTGGCTGGCGACCACCGTGGAGGAGCATGGAGCGGTCGGCATTGGCGGCGGCGCGCTCCCTGCCGGCGTCGTGGAGGCCATCGAGCGGCTGCGTCATTCGGTCAGCGAAACCGGATCGGGCAAGGCGACGACGGCGGCGATGGCCAATCTCGCCGAAGCAATCCAGGGCCTGGTTCAGCACATGCGCGCGGAACAGCAGATGATCCGCGACTGGGCCGACGCGCAGGCCAAGCTCAACAGCGACATCCGACGCTTCATGGAAATCCTGTCGCGCGAATCCGTCGACAGGTAGGCGCGAGGTAGGCGCGCACGTATGGCGCTTCCAAGGAGCCGCCGCGACAGCGGCATGAATTATTGGCCCGGTTTCGTCGACGCCCTGTCGACGCTGATCCTGTCCATCATCTTCTTGCTCACCGTGTTCATGGTGGCGCAGTTCTTTCTCTCGCAGGAAGTCGCCGGCAAGGACACCGCCCTTGCCCGGCTGAATGCGCAGATTTCGCGCCTCTCCGACCTCTTGTCGCTGGAGCGAACCGGCAAGGCCAATCTCGAAGACGAGATTGCGCAGATGCGCGCGTCGCTCTCCGCGGCGGAAGGCGAGCGCGACCGGCTGCGCGGCGCCGCCGCCGGCGCCGAGAACGCCGATGCGGGCAAGGCCGAGGTCGGCAAGCTCAACTCGCGGCTCGATCTCGAGAAGCAGGTGACGGCCCGCGCCGTCGCGCAGATCGAGATTCTCAATCAGCAGATCAGCGCGCTGCGCCGGCAGATCGCCGCGCTCGAGCAAGCGCTTGGAACTTCCGAGCAAAAAGAGAAGGAATCCCAACTGCACATCGCCGACCTGGGCCAGCGCTTGAACGTGGCGCTGGCGCAACGCGTGCAGGAACTGTCGCGCTATCGATCGGATTTCTTCGGCAAGCTGCGCGAAATCCTCGGCAATCGCCCCGACATCCGCGTCGTCGGCGACCGCTTCGTGTTCCAATCGGAAGTTTTCTTCGACAGCGGCGCGGCGGTGCTGCGCCCCGAAGGACGCGCCGAGCTCGACAAGCTCGCGAGCGCACTGCTCGACCTCGACAAACAGATACCGTCGGAGATCAACTGGGTGCTGCGCGTCGACGGCCATACCGACACGAGGCCGGTGTCGGCCACTTCGCCGTTCAAGTCGAACTGGGAGCTTTCCGCCGCCCGCGCCATTTCGGTGGTGCAGTATTTGATCAGCAAGGGCGTTTCGCCGCAGCGCCTCGTCGCCGCCGGCTTCGGCGAGTTCCAGCCGATCGATACCGGCATCACGGAAGAAGCCTTCAGCCGCAATCGCCGGATCGAGCTGAAACTGACGGAGAAGTGACGGCGATGAGCAGCCCGGATGAAGCGGAGCAAAATCCGGGAACGAAAGGCCCCGGCGCCGTATCCCCGCATTCCGCTCCGCTCCATGCGGGCTGCTCAGTGCGCCCCTATGACCCCAGCGACGAAGACGCCGCGATCGCGCTGTGGCTTCGCACTTGGCAAGCCGCCTATCCCGAACTCGATTTCGCCGCGCGGCTCGACTGGTGGCGCGCGCGTTGGCGCAACGAGTTGGTGACGTCGGCCGACATCGTGATCGCGGAGGCCGGAAGCGGCGTGATCGGCTTCGTAACCGTCGACCCGCGCACGTCCTATCTCGACCAGATCGTGGTCGCACCGGAGCATTGGGCATCGGGCGTCGGCACGGCCCTCATGGCTGTTGCCAAATACCTCTCGCCCGCAGGGCTCGATCTCGAACGTCAACACCGACAATGCCCGCGCCATCCGCTTCTACGACAAGCAGGGATTTTCCATCGGCGGCGCCGGCGTCAATCCGATTTCCGGCAAGCCTGTGCACCGCATGCGCTGGCGGCCGTAACGCCGACGTAGCGAGCGGCATTTCGCCGTGAGCCGGCCGCCTCGCCTGGTTAACTCGCCTGAAATTGCAGCTTCGCCAGCCGCGCATAAAGACCGCCGGCGGCGGCGAGCGTCTGGTGCGTGCCTTCCTCGACGATGCGGCCTTGCTCGAGCACCAGGATGCGGTCGCAGGAGAGCACGGTCGCCAGCCGATGGGCGATGACGATCGTGGTGCGTTCCCGCATCAACGCGGCAAGCGCGGCGGCGACTTGAGTCTCGCTTTCGGCATCGAGCGAAGAGGTCGCCTCATCGAGCAACAAGAGCGGCGCGTCCCGCAAAATGGCGCGGGCGATGGCGATCCTTTGCCGCTGTCCGCCCGACAGCGTGACGCCGCGCTCACCAACCGGCGTATCCATTCCCGCCGGCAGCGCCGCGATGAACAACGTCGCGTGCGCATGCTCGGCGGCGCGCGCAACCTCGGCGTCGGACGCATCCGGACGGCCGAAGCGGATGTTGTCGCCAAGCGACGTCGCAAACATCACGCTGTCCTGCGGCACCAGCGCAATGCGCGCGCGCAAATCGGCCGGATCGAGATCGGAGAGCCGCACACCGTCGAACGTGATGCGGCCGGCGAGGGGATCGTAATAGCGCAACAGCAGATGAAAGATCGTGCTCTTGCCGGCGCCGGAAGGCCCGACGATGGCGATCTTCTCGCCGCGCCCGACGTGAAACGACACGCCGTTAAGCGCCGACACGTTCGGCCGCGTCGGATAAGAAAAGCGCACGTCCTGGAATGCCACTTCGCCGCGCGCCGGCAATGTCAGCGTCAAAGGCCGCGCCGGTGGCGCGATGGCTGGCTTGATCGCCATAAGCTCGAACAGCCGCTCGGCCGCGCCCGAGGCTTGCGCCACCTCGCCGTAGATTTCCGACAGCGATCCAAGCGCGCCCGCTGCGAGTACGGCGTAGAGGATGAACTGTCCGAGCCGGCCGGGAGTCATTTGCGCGGTGAGCACTTCCTGCGCGCCGATCCACAAAACAACGATGACGCTGGCGGCAACGAGGAAGATAGCGATGCCGGTGAGGAACGCGCGCGAGCGTATCGAATCGCGGGCGGCGTCAAACGCCCGTTCGACCGCTTCGCGAAAGCGGCGGATGCCGAGCCGCTCGTTGGTGAAAGCCTGCAGCACGCGCACCGCGCCGATCAGCTCGGTGGCGTAGGCCGTCGCTTCGGCGAGCGTATCCTGGGCGGACCGCGAGCGGCGGCGCACGGCGCGGCCGAAAGCGTACAGCGGCAGCACGATGATCGGGATCGCGGCGAGCACGAAGGCCGAGAGCTGCGGACTGGTCACCACCATCATGACGCTGGCGCCGACGAACAGCACGAAATTGCGCAGCGCGACCGAGACGGACGTGCCTGCGGCGGCCTTGATTTGCGTCGTATCGGCGGTGAGCCGCGAGATGACTTCGCCGGTCCTCGCCTCATCGAAGAACGCGCTGGAAAGCGAGGTGACGTGCGCGAACACGTCGCCGCGTAGGTCGGCGACGATGCGCTCGCCGAGCGTGGTGACGAGGTAGTAACGAAGCGCGCTCGCCAGCGCCAACACCGCCGCGACGCCGATCATGACCAAAAAATAGCTGTCGATCAGCGCGATGCCGCGTGCCGTGAACCCGAAATCGATCATGCGCCGGACGGCAAGCGGCACCACCAGTGTCGTCAACGCCGCCACGACCAGAGCCCCGAGCGCCGAGAGAGCCCGCCAGCGATAGCGTTTGACATAGGGCAAAAGCGATGCGAGCGGCCGCAGCTTGACGCTGCGCTCCGGCGTCGCGGCCTGTGGTCCGGCGGCAGCCGCCGCCGACACGGCCGGTTCAGAGGTTCTGGACAGCGATGGCGCGATGCCGGCAGGTATCGCCGCATCCTTTTCGGCAATGAAGTTCATGCGCCGCAATACCTTTCCCGCCGCCGCCGCCCGCCGCCCGCGTCGGCCGGACAATGCCTCCGGAGCGTGGCACTGGCAACGTGCGACACAATCGCAGCGGCGGCTTGTCTCGCCACGCTCGCCGCGCTATAGACCCGCCCAATTTCCCGATAGAACCACCACCCAAAAGAGGGCGGCAAAGGCCTCAAATAACGCCATGAAACCCGATACCCACCCCGATTACCACACCGTCAAAGTGGTCATGACCGACGGCACCGAATTCACCACCCGCACCACTTGGGGGAAGTCCGGCGACACGCTTCATCTCGACGTCGATCCGAAGTCGCATCCGGCCTGGACCGGCGGCCAGCAGCAACTTCTCGATCGCGGCGGTCGGCTGTCGCGCTTCCAGAAGAAATTTTCGGGCTTTCTCAAGAAATAGCGCAAATGCCGCTATCTGCTCGTTCCGGCGAATGCGGGAACCAGCAGATTCCATTGCGATATTGCGATCCTCGTCCGGATTCCGCGCGGGAATGAGCGGCGCAAGTTCTCGATTGCGGGATCAGACTCCGCCGCGCTCGAACGCCGCCTTCAACAGACCCATCTGCCGCTCGACGGGATTGCCGACCGCGACCTTGACCGGCGGCGGCGCGTGCATGGTCGCATCGAGACGGCGCACCTCCACCTGCAGCTTGGTGGAGCGCGCGATGAGTTCCCGAAGCTTTTCCGGCAGGAGCGCGATCGATTTGGCATCGCCGGGGTCGCAGGCCGCGAGCCTCACCTTGGTCTTTTCCTTGTGCGCCTGCGCAAGCGTCATCTCGCCTTCCTTAACTGCGCGGTGCAGCAAAAGCCACGAGGCGAGTTGCATCAAGCGCGTGGTCAGCCTCATGCTCTCGGTTGCGTAAACCAGAGCCGCGCTGCGCTCGAGTTTCTTGGATTCCGTGCGGCCGGAGCCGTCAAGATAGCTCGCCGTCTCCTCGACCAGGGCCATGCCATCGCGAAACAGAGTGGCAAAGACCTGGGAACTCGCCAGCCGCTCGCTAAAGGAAACCGCGCCGGCTGCTTCACTCGCACGCTTCTCGGACATGGGTACGCCTCACACCAGCGGCAGCATCGCGCGCCGCGGCAGCTAAGTCCAGCGGGCGAAGCGGCCAAGTGTCCGACATAGTTGCCGGCGGAGACATCAAGACGGCGGATGAGGCACAAAAAAGAGCCGCCGTTGCCGGCGGCTCAAGGTGATAACAGGGAGGCGTCAAACAGAGTGGACAGGAGCCACTCGATGTCCAGAAGATGGACAATATCCCTAATAAACGAGAAAGCTTAACGAAAGGTTAAGGAATTAGAGACAGTTGCCGAACGTTTCTGCAGTTTAACTCTATCTCGTCATCTTTCGAGGCTTGTTTCGCTCGCACCTCAGGACGGTCCGAACCAAAGCGTTTACTTTTTGAAAAATGCGTCCGCCGCCGATTGCGAGGCGCGCTTTCTGCCCATTTCTGCTTCCAGGCGTCCGATCTCCTCCTTGAGCAACCCGACGCGTTCGGCAAGCTCGCTCACCGAGAGCAGCGCCAGATCCTGCCCCATCTCGTGCGTGATCTTCTTTTTCGGCAGATCGTCCGGATCGATCGCGGGCATTTCGCCCCTCCTTCGGCAAATAAACTAACGGCGATGGCTGCGGTTGTCACATGCGCGCACCGCCTCTAAGACTGACCGCGCCTTCTTAGCCAGCCGCAAGATCAGACCGATGACCGCGTTACCCGACCGCATGACTGTCATGGCAATCCGCGAGCCCGGCGGACCCGAAGTCTTAACGCCCGAGCCGCGCCCCTTGCCCAGGCCAGGTGCCGGCGAGATCCTGGTGAAGGTCGCCGCCGCCGGCGTTAACCGGCCCGACGTCATGCAGCGCATGGGGCTTTATCCACCGCCGGCAGGTGCCACCGATATTCCCGGACTGGAAATCGCCGGCGAAGTCGTCGCGCGCGGAGCGGGTGCGACACGCTGGAAGGAAACCGACCAGGTCATGGCGCTGGTCGTAGGCGGTGGTTACGCTGAATATTGTATCGCGCATGAAAGCCACGCACTGCCGATGCCGGCCGGCCTTTCGCCGATCGAGGCAGCCGCGATTCCGGAGACCTTTTTCACGGTCTGGTACAATACGTTCGAGCGCGGCCGGCTCGCGCGCGGAGAAACGCTGCTCGTCCATGGCGGCTCTTCCGGTATCGGCACCACCGCCATTCAACTCGCCAAAGCCTTCGGGGCCCGCGTCGTCGCGACCGCGGGATCGCCGGAAAAATGCGCGGCTTGCCTGCGACTCGGCGCCGACGTGGCGGTCAACTACAAGACCGACGACTTCGTCGCCGCAACCAAAAAGGCAACCGGCGATCGCGGCGCCGATGTCGTGCTCGACATGATCGGCGGCGATTACATCGATCGAAATTATGACGCGGCGGCGCTCGAAGGCCGCATCGTGCAGATCGCCTTCCAGGCATCGCCGCGCGCCAGCGTCGATTTCCGCCGTCTCATGTTCAAGCGGCTCACCCATACCGGCTCGACGCTGCGCGCGCGCTCGGTTGCCGACAAAGGCGCCATTGCCCGCGCCGTCGAGACAAAAGTCTTGCCGTTGATCGAAGCCGGAAAGGTCAAGCCGCTGATCAACTCCACCTTCAAGCTGCGCGAGGCGGCGGCGGCCCACGCCCGCATGGAAACCAGCCAGCATATCGGCAAAATTGTTCTGACTCTTTGAAAAGACACGGGAAAATCCTTGCGCCGACGGGGGCCAACGGCTACTCATCGGCTTGGATCTGAATAGGCGCCCGGACGCCATCGGGGCCGCCAATTCGGCGCAAAGCCGGCTAAGTTGTGACGTGGGGAATTCCCGATCTTCGGGGCGCAAACTGCGCCGGCTGTTTGGAGTCGTCTCGTGGCATTTCTACGCGCCGCCATGGCGCTCGCGGCGTTTGTGTTTACAGCACTGCTCGGCGTCTCCGGCGCCGCCGCGGTCGAGGCTGTCAATATCCGCCTCGACGCCGCTGCGATCGACCTTACCGACGCGGTCGACTTTCAGCACACTGACGGCGATCGCGTCCAAGTGTCGACCGTGCCCGGCGCCGACGGCATCATTCGCCGCATCGAGGTGCGCGCGCGGGAAGCAGGGACCAACTGGGCGGTATTCGCGCTCGCCAACAACGGCGACGAGCAGATCGATCGTCTGATCGTCGCCCCGCATTACCGGATGGTCGGCTCCGGCCTCATCTGGCCCGATCTCGGCCGCTCGCGTATCGTCAACATCACGCCGTCGTCAGGCGATCCGCCGGAGCGGCTGGATAATCCCACCGCGGACGTATTCCGCGTGACGCTCGATCCCGGCACGGTGATCACGTTTGTCGCCGAGTTGCGCGTCCCCAACGTGCCGCAGCTTTATCTGTGGGAGCCGGACGCCTTCAAGGACAAGGTCAACTCGCTGACGCTTTATCACGGCATCGTCATCGGCATCGCCGGCTTGCTGGCGCTGTTTCTCACCATCCTGTTCGTGGTCAAAGGCAGCGTGATGTTTCCGGCCGCGGCCGCGCTCGGCTGGGCGGTGCTCATCTATATCGGGGTCGATTTCGGATTCTGGGGCAAGGTATTCGACATGTCGTCGGGCGCCGAGCGCATCTGGCGCGCTTCGGGCGAGGCGATCCTCGCCGCGACGCTTTTGGTGTTCCTGTTCGCTTATCTGAACCTCAATCGCTGGCACGTCCGCTACGCCCATATCACCGTGGGCTGGCTCGCCTTTCTCGGCGCGCTGGTGGCAGTGGCGCTGTTCTCGCCGGCGGTCGCTTCCGGCATCGCCCGCATGTCGCTGTTCTTCATCGCGGTGCTCGGCTTCGGGCTCGTCGTCTATCTCTCGACCCACGGTTTTGACCGCGCGGTGATGCTGATCCCGACCTGGCTTCTGCTGGTCGCCTGGGTGTTTGGCGCGGCGGTGACGGTGCTCGGGCTTGTCACCAACGATATCATCGGTCCCGCTCTGCTCGGTGGCCTCGTCCTCATCGTGATGCTGATCGGCTTCACGGTGATGCAGCACGCCTTCGCCGGCGGCATGGCGCAAGGCATCGTCTCCGACGTCGAGCGCCGCGCGCTGGCGCTCACCGGCGCCGGCGACATGATCTGGGACTGGGACGTCGCCGCCGACCGCGTCTTCACCAGCCCCGAAACCGAAGCGATGCTCGGGCTCAAGAGCGGTTCGCTCGCTGGCGCGGCCGCGAGCTGGCTCGAAGTTTTGCACCCGCTCGACCGCGATCGCTTCCGCGCCACGCTCGACGGCGTGGTGGAGCAACGCCGCGGGCGAGTCGCGCAGGATTTCCGCATGCGAACCGCCGACGGCCACTATCTGTGGTTGGCGCTGCGGGCGCGTCCCGTGGTCGGCTCAGACGGCGAGGTGATCCGTCTCGTCGGCACGCTCAACGACGTCACCGAGTTCAAAACCGCCGAGGAACGCCTGCTACACGACGCCGTGCACGACAACCTCACCGGCCTGCCCAACCGCGAGCTGTTCCTCGATCGGCTCGAAGCGGTGCTCGGCTTCGCCACAGCCGACGGCGCCATCCGTCCCACCGTGATGGTGATCGACGTCGATCGCTTCAAGCAGGTCAACGATTCGGTCGGCATGGCGCTCGCCGACTCGATCTTGCTCACGCTGGCACGCCGGCTCGGGCGGCTGATCAAGCCGCAGGACACGCTGGCGCGCCTGTCCGGCGATCAGTTCGGCCTCATTATTTTGTCGGAGCGCGATTCCGCGCGCATCACATCGCTCGCCGAGACCATCCGCCGCACGGTGCGCACTCCGATCACCTTCAACGACCGCGAGATCTTCCTCACCGGCTCGATCGGATTGGCGCTCGGCGACTCCGATCCGCAACGTGCCGAGGAACGGCTCAAGGACGCCGAGCTCGCCATGTACCACGCCAAGCGCAACGGCGGCGATCGCATCGACGTATTCAAACCGGCCATGCGGGCGCGGAAATCCGATCGGCTGTCGCTCGAATCCGATTTGCGGCGCGCGCTCGAACGCGAGGAGATAACGATCCTCTATCAGCCGATCGTGCGGCTCGAGGACCGTTCGGTCGCCGGCTTCGAGGCGCTGGCGCGCTGGAATCATCCAAAGCTCGGGCGGTTATCGCCGGTCGAATTCATCAGCATCGCCGAGGAGACGGGACTGATCGTCGAACTTGGCCTATTCGTGCTCGAGCGTACCGCCCGCCAGCTCAGCACCTGGCAGCGCACGCTGCGGCCGCGTGAAAATCTGTTTGCCAGCGTCAATGTTTCCTCGCGGCAATTGCTGCGCCACGATCTGATCCAGGACCTGCGCACGGTGCTGGCGCGCGCGCCGCTCACCCGCGGCTCGCTGAAACTGGAAATTACCGAATTGGTCGTGATGGAGAATCCGGAACATGCCGCGCAGATGCTGCACCGGATTCGCGAGCTTGGCGCCGGCCTCGCGCTCGACGATTTCGGCACCGGCTATTCCTCGCTCGCTTATCTGCAGCGCTTTCCGTTCGACACGATCAAGATCGACAAGTCCTTCGTGCACACTACGGCAAAAGGCACGCGGCCGGTAATCCTTCGCTCGATCATCGCGCTGGCGCACGATCTCGGCATGGACGTGGTCGCCGAAGGCGCCGAAACCGATTCCGATGCCGTCGAGCTTTTTCAGCTCGGCTGCGAATACGCGCAAGGGTTCGTATTCGGCGAGCCGATGACACCGGAACGCGCCCGCGAGCTGCTGCAGCCGCACGGCAGGGCCGGCACGCCAACTCGGCAGCAGCTCTCGACGATCGGCGGCAAATAATGATTGCCGAGCGCCGCTAGGCGTGCCCGGCTTCGCTCGACAGCATGCCGAGATCGATGCCGATTTTCTTCAGCGCCTTGTCGTATTTGCTGCCAATGTCGGCGCCAAAGATGAGGTCCGAATCCGGCGCGCAATGCAGCCAGCCGTTCCCCTGGATCTCGCTTTCGAGCTGACCGGGAGCCCAGCCGGCATAGCCGAGCGCCAGGATCGCGCTCGCCGGCCCATCGCCGCTTGCAATGGCTTTGAGAATATCGAGCGTGGCGGTGAGGCAGATGCCGTCGTCGATCGGCAAGGTCGAATTCTCGATGAAAAAGTCGGCGCTGTGCAGCACGAAACCGCGTTCGGTCTCCACCGGTCCGCCGCGCATGACCTTCACCACGCCGGCGCGCGACGGTAGCTGGATCACATCCGCCGCCGGGATCACGTCGAGCTTCACGAGAAGGTCGGAAAAATTGATGTTCGGCGCAAGATGATTGACGACGATGCCCATGGCGCCCTCTGAGGAATGCGCGCAGATGTAAATGAGCGAACGGGCAAATCGATCGTCCAGCATCGCCGGCATGGCGATCAGCATCTGGCCGTCCAGATACCCCCTTCCACGAGCCCGATTCTTTCCGGATGCGCCGCGCGGCAATTTCATACCCGAAGGTTAGCCGATCGATCCGTTTTTGCAAACGAATGGCGGCGACAAAAGTTCACACTGTCATCGTCGGATAGTTATTCTCGGCCTCAGTCACGATCATGTCAGTGGCGCGTGTGGGCCGCTTCGCCTTACACACGGCGGCAATGATGCCAGATGCGGCTGCCCATCGGCTAACGGTCGCGACCATCGCGCTTATCTGCGCCGGCGGCGTCTCGACGGCGCGGGCGCAGGATGCTTCGGCGTGGGAAAGAGAACTGCACGCGGCAGCGCGGCTGATCGCCGGCGCCGCGGGCAAATCTGCCGATGCCAAGTGGCTGCGGGCCGGCATCGAGATCAAGCTCGATCCCGGCTGGAAGACCTATTGGCGCTACCCCGGCGATTCCGGCGTTCCACCTACGCTCGATTTCGCCGGATCCGAGAACGTCAAATCGGTGACGACGCTGTGGCCGACGCCGAAGCGATTTGCCGACGGCGCCGGCGGCCAATCTATCGGCTATCTCGGCAACGTCGTGCTGCCGCTGCGCATCGTCCCGAACGACGCGAGCAAACCAACAATGCTGCATGTAAAGCTCGGCTACGCGATCTGCGCCAATCTCTGCGTACCGGCCCAAGCCGACCTTGACCTTACGCTCTCCGGCAAGGGCGGCGATGAGGAGCCGACACTCGTCGCAGCCGAAGCGCGCGTTCCACGGCATGTTCCGCTCGGCGCGGGCGGTGGGCTCAAAATCACCTCCGTCCATCGCGAGACGGTCGGCGCGCATGAGCGGATCGTCGTCGTGGTCGCCGCGCCTGACGATACGCCGGTCGAACTTTTCGCCGAAGGGCCGACGGCCGACTGGGGCTTGCCGCTACCTCGGCCGGTGAGCCCCGCAGCGAACAGCGAAGTGCGAACCCGGCGATTCACCTTCGAGCTCGACGGCGTGCCGCCCGGCGCGCGCGCCGAGGGCGCGACACTGACCTTCACCGCGGTTTCGCCCGCCGACGCCATCGAGGTCGAGGCCCATCTCGACTAATTCGCCCGGTACGTTAACTTACGCCCGGCCGAACAAAACCCTATCTGGATAACGAGAGGATACGACCATGCCCATCAAGGTTGGCGACCGTCTGCCGCCCGACATTAAGTTCCGCGTCATGGGGCCCGACGGCCCGGCCGTAAGGACAATGGACGACGTGTTCAAAGGCAAGAAGGTCGTGCTGTTCGCCGTTCCCGGCGCATTCACGCCCACCTGCAACAACAACCACCTGCCCGGCTTTCTGCACAACGCCGACGCGTTCAAGAACAAAGGCGTCGACACCATTGCAGTCACCGGCGTCAACGACGTGTTCGTGTTCGACGCCTGGAGGAAATCGACCGGCGCGGGCTCCAAGATCGAATTTCTGGCCGACGGCAACGGCGACTTCGCCAAGGCGCTCGATCTGGCGCTGGACGGCTCGGGCATCGGGCTCGGCACCCGCTCCAAGCGTTACGCCATGCTGGTCGAGGACGGCGTGGTGAAGAAGCTCAACATCGAGGACGCGCCCGGCAAGGCCGAGGCGTCGGGCGCGGACGCGCTGCTAAAGCAGATGTGACGAATTTCGTCCCGTCCCCGAGGACCGGGCAGAACGCGGCAAAATTTCCTCGTCAATACCTGTTCGCGACTGCCTGGCGCCGTTTCAGGTTGAGTGCGGCGAGCGCGGCCGCTTTGGCCGCGAGCGCCTTCTCATCTGCCTGCCGATCGTATGCCCGCTGATCGAATTCCCAGGTCGGGCCTTGCTCCGGCATGAGCGGCGGCGCGTCCCGGCGCTTCGAACGGACAAAAATATACAGGAGGATTTTGACGATCCTCCGAACCGCGCCTTTACGCACTTCCTCGCGCGCGCGCAGGGCGAAGATCGTAGCCCTTCTTTTGTCAAGCTCGACCTGGAGACGGGCGATCTCCGCATTTTGCTTGTCGACGGCGCGAACCGTCGCCTTGGCGCGCATCTCTTCCATGCCGATCTCAAGCCGCCGCACCGACATCGCGAATTCAGCGCGCAAATGGTCCTTGTCCGATTGAATCTCGTTGCGCGTCATCGGCGTCGCGTCGGCGATTTGCCGCTTGGTGAGGCGCACCGCGCGCTCGTGAACGAGCGGAAAGAACACCAGCATCAGCAGGCATCCACCAAGGACCCCGATGCCGCACAACATCACCGATTGGATCATCAAACGCCTACGCGGATCGAGAAACTTATCGGCGAAGCGTCGACAACTTGCGCAAACTGCCGACAGCTCCTTGATCTTAAAGTCGACCGAGGCGGCGTCGGTATCAGAAATATGATGGTAAATAAATCGAGTTCCGCGTTAACGGTGAACTCGTAAACGCATTTACGAAACGCATCGGCTCAGCCGGGCGCCCTGCCCCGCTGGCGAATCACGGCGATCGCGTCCCGCGCCAGCACATCCGCGCGTTCGTTAAGATCGTGACCGGCATGGCCGCGCACCCAGTGCCAATGGACTTGATGCGAGCCGAGCGCGGCATCGAGGCGTTGCCACAGATCGAAGTTCTTGACCGGCTTCTTGTCGGACGTGCGCCAGCCGTTGCGCTTCCAGTTGCCAATCCAGGTCATGATGCCGTTGCGCAAATATTGGCTGTCGGTGTGAATATCGACGCGGCACGGCCGCTTGAGCGCTTCGAGCGCGGAAATCGCCGCCATCAACTCCATGCGGTTGTTGGTGGTGTTCACCTCGCCGCCCTTGATCTCCTTGTCATGATCGCCAAAGGAAAGGATCGCGCCCCAACCGCCGGGGCCGGGATTGCCCGAACAGGCGCCGTCAGTGTGAACGACGACGTGCGGCAGAGCCGGAGTCACGGCGTCATCACTCCATAATCGCGCGCGCTGGTAACTTTCTGGTGGAAGCGGAGCTTGCGCAGATACTCGAGCGGATCCTTCGGCCGCACCAGCGCGCCCGGTGGCACATTGAGCCAATCGACCAGACGGGTGAGCAGGAAGCGTAACGCCGCGCCGCGGGCGAAGAGCGGCAACTTCTCCCATTCCAGCGGCGACAGCGGCCGCGTCTTCGCATAGCTCGCGAGCAGCGCGCGCCCTTTGGTGACGTTGTAGGAGTGGTCCTGCTCGAAGCACCAGGCGTTGAGACAGATGGCGACGTCGTAGACGAGCGTGTCGGTACAGGCGAAGTAAAAATCGATCAGCCCCGAAAGCTTGGCGCCGAGGAAAAAAACATTGTCGGGAAAGAGATCGGCGTGGATGACGCCCTGCGGCAAGCCGCGCGGCCACTCCTGCTCGAGCATCTCCAGCTCGGCGGCGAGCAAAGGTTTCAGGTCGCGCCGCACCTCGTTGGCGCGATCGCCGCAGGTCTCGAAGAGCTGTCGCCACCCGGCGACCGAGAGCGCATTCTCGCGCCGCATCGGGAAATCCGCCCCGGCGAGATGGAGCCGCGCCAGCGCTTCGCCCAAGGCCGCACCGTGGGCGGCGCTCGGCCGGCGAATCCACATGCCGTCGAGAAACGTGACCATCGCCGCCGGCCGGCCGGCAAGCCGGCCCAGCATCTTGCCGGCCCGGTTCTTTACCGGCTGCGGGCAGGTGATGCCGCGGCTTGCCAGATGCTCCATCAGCGCGAGGAAGAACGGCAGATCGCGCTCGGCGACGCGCCGCTCGTACAGCGTGAGGATGAAATAGCCGCGGCTGGTGTGAACCAGAAAATTCGAGTTCTCGACGCCCTCGGCGATTCCCTTATAGGCCAGAAGCTCGCCGATGTCGTAACCGGCGAGGAAGGGGGCGAGGTCTTCCGCCGCGACATCGGTATAGACAGCCATGAAGGTCTCCAGCGCTCGCGGCTAGCCTGCCATGCGTACCGTCGTCAAGATGGCGGGCGGACGAGCGAGCAGCATGGACGAACGCCGCCACCCTATCGGCTTTCCGCGGGCGGCAGTATGATCGCCGCGATTGCCTGGACAAGAAAAACGCCGGCAAGCGGGGCAGGTGCGCATTGAAAACCATCCTCGTTCCCACCGAGCAAAACGCCGGAATGGCGTCAGCCTTGGATACGGCACTGCTGCTCGCGCAAAAGTTTGAAAGTTGCATCGAGGGCTTTCCGCTGCGCCCGGCCGTCACCAACGTCGTGGCCATGGATCCGGATGCCGGTTTGACGATGGTCGCGGTGAAGGAGAACGATGCGGAAATGGTCCGGCAGGCGGAAGACCTGTTCCGCTCATTTATGGAGCGCCATGGCGTGAAATGGCGCGCTGACCAGGCGGCCGCGTCGTTATCTTGGGCGTGGAACCCAGCCGCCCCGAGCGGCCACGACTTTGTCGGCAGCTACGGCCGCGTATTCGATGTCATCGTCCTGGCGCGGCCCGGAGAAGAATGGCAGAGCCCGTCGATGGTCACGCTCGAATCCGCGCTGTTCGAAAGCGGACGTCCGGTGCTGATCGCGCCGCCGGCCGCGCCGCGTTCGCTCGCGACGCACGTGCTGATCGCCTGGAACCGCTCTACCGAGCAAGCGCGCGCCACGGCATTCGCAATGCCGCTCCTGCGGCTCGCGGAGCGCATCACGATCCTGACCGTCGAAGGCTCGACCGTCGCTGGGCCGAGCGGCGTCGAGCTGGCGCGCTCGCTCAAAATGAACGGAATCGATGCCGAGCCCATCAGCATCACTCCCGGCAAAGTGAGTGCCGGCGAAACCATCCTGAATAAAGCCGCCGAGCTCGGCTGCGATCTCATCGTCAAGGGCGCCTATACGCAAAGCCGCTTGCGCCAGATGATCTTCGGCGGCGCCACGCGGCACATCCTCGCCAATGCGAAGCTTCCCGTGCTGATGGCGCATTGAGCGGCGATTCTGGCGTCATAGCGAGCCATGCTCCTTGCAATGACGCCCGTGATCACTTGAGATCTTTGCGGATGATCTTGCCGACGTTGCTCTTGGGCAAGCTGTCGACGAATACGATCACCTTGGGGACCTTGTAGCCGGCAAGCCGTTCGCGCGCGAATTTCGTCAGCTCCTCCGCAGTAACCGTCGGATGGCGTTTCACGACAAACAGCTTTACCCCCTGCCCCGACTGTGGGTCGGCAATGCCGATGACCGCTGCTTCGAGCACCCCCGGGTGCTGCACCATCACGTCCTCGACTTCGTTGGGAAACACTTTGAAGCCGGAGACGTTGATCATGTCCTTCTTGCGATCGAGGATTCTTAAAAATCCCTGGGCGTCAAACGCGCCGATGTCGCCGGTGTGCAGCCAGCCGTCCGCGCTCAGCACAAGCATGGTCTCGTCGTGACGATGCCAATATCCCTGCATGACCTGCGGCCCGCGCACGCAAATCTCGCCGGCTTCGCCGACGGGGAGATCGTTGCCGCGATCGTCACGAATGGCGACGTCGGTCGAAGGCACGGGTAGCCCGACGGTGCCGATTTTCGGACCGCGAACCGGATTGAGGCACACGACCGGCGACGCTTCGGTGAGGCCGTACCCTTCGACCAGGTCGGTGCCGGTGATCTCGCGCCATCGCGCCGCCACCGCGCTCTGCACCGCCGCGCCGCCGCCGACGGCGAACTTGAGCTTGCTGAAATCCAGGGCGGCGAACTCCGGAGTGTTGATCAGCGCGTTGAACAGAGTGTTCACGCCGGTCATCGTCGCGACCTGCGCCCGGCGCATGGTGCGGATCAATCCCTTGATGTCGCGCGGGTCGGGAACGAGCACGCTCCGTCCGCCCATCAACGCGAATGCCAGGAGGTTCGCCGTCAGCGAGAAGATGTGATAGAGCGGCAGCGGCGTGAGCACGCTGCCCTGCTCTTCCGGCAGATACGGGGCGATAACGGCGCGGCACTGCAGCGTGTTGGCGACGAGATTGCGATGCGTGAGGATCGCGCCTTTCGCCACTCCCGTCGTGCCGCCGGTGTATTGAAGCAGAGCAGGCGACGTCGCCCCAGGAGCCGCGTCCACATAGTGCGTGCTGGGCCGGCGGATGCAGGCTTTTTGCAGCAGCGTGAAGTTCTCGAAACGCCAGGCTGGCACCGCGCGACGGATATACGTGTTGGCGAAATTGAACACGGACCGCTTGAGCGTGGGCATAAAGTCGCCCAGCCGTGCCACCACCACGTGCCGGATCTTCGTCTCGGCCAGCACGGGCTCGAGCTTATGGGCGAAATTCTCCATGATCACGATGGCGGTAGCGCCTGAATCCGCCAGTTGCTCTTCGAGCTCGCGCGGCGTGTAGAGTGGATTGACGTTGACCACGATCAGTCCGGCGCGGAGCGCGCCGAAAAACGCCACCGGATAGGCAAGCAGGTTCGGCAGCATGATGGCGACGCGGTCGCCGGGATGGCACTTCACTTCCTCGACGAGGAAGGCGGCGAAGCACTGGCTGACGCGCTCCCACTCGGTATAAGTCATGCGAACGCCAAGGCATTCGAAGGCGGGATGTGCGCTATGACGCGCACACGCGTCGAGCAACATCGCCGAAAGCGACGGATAGGAATCGGGATCGATGGTCTTGGGAATACCCGGCGGATAAGAGGCGAACCAGATCGGCTCTGCCGCGCCGGCTCCCGGCGCAGGGGCGCCCTGCATCTGAAGCGTCATGTTTGCGATCCTCGGCGAGCCCGGACGGCCCCTTTGCGGTATTTTACGGCAAATTTCCCTGCTGCGGAATGAATGGGCGGAATGAATGCATGCCTCTTCATCCTCCCCGCGTTGCGAGAGAGGAAAAGCAAGGCATTCTCGCGGTGCGGCGCACCCGAGCTTTGCAAAACCCCTTCCAAAAAATCTGCTCGCATCCTCGCGATAAGCCGAGGGGAGCGGAGCGCCGAAAGGCGCGAATTGTCTTGGGCCGTGCGTGCGAGGCACGGCAGCGCGCCTTGCGATCGGCGCGCCAACGCCTCCCGGCGCTCCACTGCGGCTCTCGCCAGGGGCTTTCGCCCGTTGGCTCAGCTCCAGGCCATGCTTGCTGCGACGTGGTTCCGGCGGGCGTTACCCGCTTTCTCCCATCCCAGTGCAGTGGAAGCACCCCACGCCCCGGCCGTAGTACCGGAGGGAATGATGCCCGAAGCCGCCCGGGAGCGGATTGCTAGTCCGCGCGCAGGCGCCGCGCCTCGCTCCACACTCAGGATCGCATCCGGAATGCGCCCCTCGGTGAGCAAGATTCGCTGTTTGTAACGTAAATAGTGACGAATGTCAAGTTGTCGCAAAAATAGCGACAATCTTGCTGGAGCGGAATCCCAACATATTGATTGGGCAGATAAATTCATGTTCGCCACGGCGCACAGCCGTTAACCATCTCCTGCCTTCCATCCACAGCCCGTCCCCCAATATGCGGGGCGGGCCAATGGGCGGCCATATTTTGCCACACTGGGTCGTTAACCCTCATCCGGTCGGGGGTGGGGTGACAACAGGTTCGCGTTAACCCTTCCCAAATTAACTGTGCGTTAGGGTTGTTCGCCGCAGCGGGGATGTTGCGGCGGACGACATGGGTCAAGGGTCAACGCGGGGACGCCCAGTGCACCTTGGGGC
The DNA here is from genome assembly GCA_963733575.1 of uncultured Alphaproteobacteria bacterium. Lineage (GTDB taxonomy): Bacteria > Pseudomonadota > Alphaproteobacteria > Rhizobiales > Xanthobacteraceae > BOG-931. The sequence goes on from CAVTDJ010000002.1 coordinate 1,971,882, forward strand.
GCGTCTGAAAGACTATCCTGTTGTCGTCACGCGGGTCGCCTATTCGTGCGGCCTTGCAGCTCTTGTCCTCCTGTTCGGCGGGCGGGCCCTGCAAAACGCGATCGCCGAGGGCGACACCCGCAGCATTTCGCTGCACCACATGCACACCGACGAAAACATCACCATCACTTTCAAGCGCGACGGCCGTTACGACGAGACGGCGCTGGAAAAGCTCAATTGGTTCTTGCGCGATTGGCGGAAAGAGCAAGAAACCAAAATGGATCCGCACCTCATCGACCTGATTTGGGAGGTGCAGCGCGAAACCGGCTCGAAAGAGCCGGTTTGGGTCGTCTGCGGTTATCGTTCGCCCGAAACCAACGCCATGCTCCGCCGCCGCAGCTCCGGCGTCGCGCGCTTTAGCCAGCATATGCTAGGCCACGCCATGGACTTCTACATTCCGGGCGTACAGCTCGACCAGCTTCGCGCCATCGGCTTGCGCCTGCAGCGTGGCGGCGTCGGCTTCTATCCGACCTCGGGCTCGCCGTTCGTGCACATGGATACCGCCGGCATCCGCATGTGGCCGCGCATGACGCGCGAGCAATTGGTCCGCGTGTTCCCCGATGGGCGCACCGTCCACATCCCGACCGATGGCCGCCCCCTTCAGGGCTATGCGCTCGCGCTGGCCGAAATCCGTAAGCGTGGCGCCAATCCGTCGGAACCGTCGCTTGACGCCGCGCGCAGCGCCGGCGTGGACGTCGCCGACGCCGGCGGCGGGGCTCACCACTTCAATCCGTTCGCCAAGCTCCTGCATCTGGCGCGCGGCGGCGACGATGAGGACGAAGATGCGGGCGGAGCCGCTAGCGCGCCGGCGCCGGCAGCTACCGAACCGCTGCGCACGCGGGCGAAGGCGGCCGTCGTCGCAGCCATCGACCGCGCCGAGGACAAGATCGCGCGCGCCGGCAACAAGATCGCCGAAGAGAAGACCAAGCTGGTCAAGGTTGCCTCGAAAACGCGCGTGATCTCCCGCGCTGAAGCTTCGCCGGCAGCGACCAGTCCGAACCAAATCATTCTTTCCCGCGGCTTCTGGCAAGGCGTACCGGACGGCGTGACCGCCGCCCGCCCGGCCAACTCTGCAACAAACGCGCTGGCCGCCGTGGCGCATCCGGGCCGCACCAACGTCGCGAGCGCCGCACCTGACAACACCGGCTCCGTCGGCCCCTTCTCCGCCCCGCACGACGATCGGGTTTCGCCCGAAATCGCGCTCGCCTACGCGGAACAGGCCGAACGCGAAGCGCCTGCCGGCGCCGCCGCGGTCTCGCAGCGGCCCGGTACGGACCTGCTGCGCGCCGCCCTGATGAACCATGCGGTCGCCGCACAGACCGGCGACAACGCGACGACGGTCGCGGTGAAGCGCGTCAGCGGCCGGACGGCCTCCGCCATCTTCACCGTGTCGACCAAGAAGGTGGCGACGCTGCTCGCGGACACCACGCGGCTCACCGATCCCTGGCTGCGCGCCATCGTCGTGTCGCCCAGCGTGAACCGTTTCCTGTGCATCACGGCGCTGGGTGCGCGCGACTTCCGCTACCTGGCTGAAATGATGGTCAAACCGGCCAATTCGGTAATGATGACATTCGCGACCGATCCGAACCCCGGCCTCGACAACGCGCATTTCAGCGGCAGCGCGGTCGTTTTCCTGTCGACCGTGAGCTATCCGCTGCGCACCGCGCAGCTGCAGTAATTCAATTTCCGCTCATTCCCGCGAAGGCGGGAATCCAGCAAGGCAATCGCGTAATAAAATCTGGGTCCCCGCTTCCGCGAGGACGAGCGGCACAAGCCGGCAGGGCCCTACCCCAGCATCCCGAGCGCGTGCAGGTAAGTTTCGAGGATCGCCTCCTGCTCCTTGCGCTCGTTGACGTCCTGCTTGCGCAACCTCACGACGGTGCGCAGCGCCTTGACGTCGAAGCCGTTCCCCTTGGCTTCGGCGTAGACGTCGCGCACGTCGTCCGCGATCGCCTTCTTTTCTTCTTCAAGCCGCTCGACACGCTCGACGAAGGCCTTGAGCTGGTCCTTGGCGAAACGATGCGCGGTCTGTTCGTCCTGGGTGGCGGCGGCGGCGGTGGCCATCGATTACTCCTGGCAATAACGTTCGCCGAAGCTTTCGAAACTACGCGCGTTCAGGTCAAGGCGCGTGTGCGCTCATCCACAGCACTGCACAGAGAATTCCGCACCGACACGCGGCATCAATGTTTATGGCTTGCTTCGAATGCCGCTTTCTGGTCTGCGGACGCTTCCTTCTGATACTTGCCGCGCCATTCGTCGTAGGGCATGCCGTAGACGATCTCGCGGCTTTGCTCTTTCGTCATCGGCACGCCTTTCTCCTCCGCGGCATCCTTCATCCAGTTGGAAAGGCAATTGCGGCAGAAGCCGGCCAAGTTCATCAGGTCGATATTCTGCACGTCGGTGCGTGAGCGCAGATGCTCGACCAGACGGCGGTAGACGGCGGCTTCGAGTTCCACACGGCTTTTCTCGTCGGTAGCCATATCTTCCTCCGCGGATTTGTTAGAGCGCGATCCGGAAAAGCACCCGGTTTTCCGACAAGATCATGCTCGCCTTGATATATGAGAAGAACATAGAGGCGTGACGGGCGTCTTTCCAAACTCCGGCGGCGGGATATCATGAACACGAAGCTGGACACGATGGCCACGTCCACGCGCGAATTGCTCGAATCGCTGTTCCGCGGCGCGGTGGGTGCGGCGCATCCTAGCGTCTGCCTGCCGCCGAACCTGCCGGAACCGCCGAGGCGCGGACGCCTCGTCATCCTTGCCGCCGGCAAGGCGGCCGGTTCGATGACCGAAGTCGCGGAAGGCCACTATGCCGCGCAGCTGCCGCCGGAGCGGCTCGCCGGCCTGGCGGTGACGCGTCACGGCTATGGCCGTCCGACCAGACATATTCCAGTCATCGAGGCCGGACATCCGGTCCCCGACAAGTCCGGCATCTCGGCAACCAAACGCGCGCTCGCGCTCGCCGATGCGGTGGATGGCAACGATCTTGTCCTCGTCTTGTTGTCCGGCGGCGCCTCGGCGAACTGGATCGCGCCTGCGCCCGGACTCACGCTGGAGGAGAAGCAAGCGGTGACGCGCGCGCTGCTCAAAAGCGGCGCCGCCATCGGCGAGACAAACACGGTGCGCAAGCATCTCTCGCGCATCAAGGGCGGCCGCCTCGCCAAGCGCGCCTATCCCGCCAAGGTGGTGACGCTCGCGATCTCGGACGTGCCCGGCGACGATCCCGCCGTCATCGGGTCGGGGCCGACGGTGCCCGATCCGACGACGCTCGGCGCCGCGCGCGCAATCGTCAGCCGCTACCGGCTGGATTTGCCCCAGACGGTTACGCATGCGCTCGACGATCCGGCCAATGAGACGCCGAAGCTGGGCGATAAAGTCTTCGCCGGATCGGACTATCGGATCGTGGCGCGGCCGGCCGATGCCCTGCGGGCGGCCGCGGAGCGGGCGAGCGCCGCCGGCTACGAATGCGTCCTGCTCGGCGGCCGCCTGCAAGGCGAGGCGCGCGAAGTCGCCGCTGAGCACGCCCGGCTGGCGCTGTCGCTCCGCGCCGAGGGCCGCCGTGCGGCCATCCTGTCCGGAGGGGAGCTCACCGTCACATTACGCGGAAACGGCCGCGGCGGGCCCAACCAGGAATATGCGCTGGCGCTCGCCATACACCTTGATGGCGCCGCCGGCATTGCCGCGCTCGCCGCCGATACCGACGGGACCGACGGCGGCGGCGGACGCCCCGACGACCCGGCCGGAGCCTTTGTGGACCCGACCACGCTGGAGCGGGCGCGGGCAGCCGGCCTCGATCCCGCCGCCTTTCTCGCCGACAACAATTCCACGGGGTTTTTCAATGGCATCGGCGATTTGTTCGGGCCCGGTCCGACGTTCACCAACGTCACCGACTTCCGCGCCATTGTCGTTGACAGAGCATAAAATTTGACCGGATTCTGAACCGGATATGAGCGACGCGATTTATCCGAGAACAGCGGCGAGCATGCTTGCGGCAATCCTGTTCGTCATGCTCGCGCTGGCTGCATCGGTCCGGCCGGCCGCGGCCGATTTCCGGCTGTGCAATAACACCGCCAGCCGGGTGGGCGTCGCCGTCGGCTACAAGGATGCCGACGGGTGGACCACGGAAGGCTGGTGGAATTTGCCCTCGCGCAGCTGCGAGACCGTGCTCAAGGGCAATCTCGTCGCTCGTTATTATTACGTCTACGCCATCGACTACGATCACGGCGGCGAATGGATGGGGCAGGCCCTTATGTGCACCCGCGACAAGGAGTTCACCATCCGTGGCATCGGTGATTGTCTGGCGCGCGGTTACGACCGCAGCGGTTTCTTCGAGGTGGACACCGGCGAGCAGCGCGCCTGGACCGTGCAACTGACTAAATCGAGCGAGCAGTCGCCGCAGCACCCGTTGCCGGCCGGCAACGCGCTGGCGCCGGTCCCAGTGGCGCCGCCCGCAGCGACCGCACCCGCCGGCGCTCGCGCGGCGCCCGGCGCCGCGACCCCGCCCCTTCCGCCCGGAAGCCAAAGCCGATGAGGCGACAGCGGCGCACCAAAGTGGTGGCGACGCTGGGTCCGGCTTCTTCGAGCCGCACTGTCGTCAAACGGCTATTCGAAGCCGGCGCCGACGTTTTCCGCATCAATATGAGTCACACGAACCACGAGAAGATGCGCGAGCTCGTGGAGACGATCCGCGCTGTCGAAGCCGACTGCGACCGTCCGATTGGAATCCTCGTCGATCTGCAAGGCCCGAAGCTGCGGCTCGGCAGCTTCAAGAACGACTGGGCGGAGATCGACAAAGACCAGGATTTTATCCTCGACACCGATCCGGCGCCGGGCGACGCGACGCGCGTGAACCTGCCGCATCCGGAGATTTTCGCCGCCATCAAGGCGGGCGATACGCTCTTGATCGACGACGGCAAGCTCCGTCTCGTCGTGACCGAAGCCGGGCCCCAGCGCATCGTCGCGCGCGTCGAGGTCGGCGGCAAAATCTCCAACCGCAAAGGCGTGAGTCTCCCCGAAACCGTTGTGCCGGTCGCGGCGCTGGCGGCGAAGGACCTCGCCGATCTCGAAGCGGCGCTCGATGCCGGCATCGATTGGGTGGCGCTGTCGTTCATTCAGCGTCCGGAGGACGTCGCCGAAGCAAAGAAGATCACCCGCGGCCGCGCCGCGGTGATGGCCAAGATCGAGAAGCCGCAGGCGGTGGCGCGGCTGAACGATATTCTCGACCTCGCCGACGGGCTGATGGTCGCGCGCGGCGACCTCGGCGTCGAGATGCCGCTGGAAAAAGTCCCCGGCGTGCAGAAGGAGATGACACGAGCCTGCCGCCGCGCCGGCAAGCCCGTCATTGTCGCGACCCAGATGCTGGAATCGATGATCACCAGCCCGGTGCCGACGCGCGCCGAAGTGTCCGACGTCGCCACCGCCATCTTCGACGGCGCCGACGCGGTCATGCTGTCGGCGGAATCGGCGTCCGGCCAGTATCCAATCGAGGCGGTGGCAACGATGAACCGGATCGCCGAGGAAGTGGAAAGCAACGAGGCGATGTATCTGCCGTCGCTTCACGTGCTGCACACCGAGCCAGAAGCGACAGGCGCCGATGCCATCGCCGCGGCGGCGCGGCAGGTCGCCGAAACGCTCGACCTCGCGGCCATCGTCTGCTGGACCAGCTCCGGCTCGACGGGATTGCGCGTCTCGCGCGAGCGGCCGAAGCCGCCGATCGTCGCCATTTCGCCGATGGTCGCCTCCGGCCGCAAATTGTCGCTGGTTTGGGGCATTCACTGCGTCATCGCCGAGGACGCTCGCGATCAGGACGACATGGTCGAGCGCGCCTGCCAGATCGCGTTCAAGGAAGGCTTCGCCAAAGCCGGCCAGCGCGTCATCGTCGTCGCCGGCGTTCCGCTGGGCACGCCCGGCGCGACCAACATGATCCGCGTCGCTTTTGTCGGCGGACAAATGGTCGGCGAGGGGTAAACCTTTTTCCTACGCAGCAGAGGATTCCGCGGCAACCTCCTCCACCGCAGCCACGATCTCGTCGGCGGCGGCGTGGTGCAGCATGTGGCCGAAACCCGGCAGCACCGTGAGTTTCACGCTCGGCGACGCGGCGGCGAGTTTCACGCCGTGGCGCTCCGGCGGGACGAGCGGGTCGCGATCGCCGGCAAGAACAATGGTCGGCGCGGCGAGCGCGCCATAGCGCTCGGCCTGCTGCGCAAGAAATGCTTCGAGCCTGCCGACATCGGCCCAGTTGGCCAGGAGCGTCGCCGGGCGCAACACCAGCATGGCCGCGGAACGCTTTACATATCGATGAGGCAGCGACTGCGGTAAAAACGCGGTGCGCGAACCAGCACCAATCAACACAGCGCCGAACGGAAACGCCAGCGTGTGGGCAAATAGCCATCCAACCGGGGTCGCGAGCAATGAGTTGAGCTTGGTGATGCGCCAAAACCCCGGGTGCGTCGGCGGCGCGATAAGAACCAGTCCCACCACCCGCTCCGGATGATCGAGCGCGAAAGCCAGCGCCAGCGTGCCGCCCCAGGAATGGCCGACCAGAATGGCGCGATCGACACCGAGCCGATCCAACAGCTCGCGCAAGACGGCTGCCTGAAAAGCGGGCGAGCTCCCCTCCCCGGCCTTACGCGCGCTGAAGCCGAGGCCCGGCCGATCCACGAGAATCACACGGCGACGAACGGCGAGCCGCTCGCCGAGCGCGAGATGCATATCTTCGAGATTGGAGCCGGCGCCGTGGAGAAGGACAATCGGCGGCGCGCTTTGCGTGTCGGCGCTTCCTCCCAATTCGATCACATGCTGACGGAAGCCGCCGACATCGATGAAACGGCCGCGCGGCCGATGCGCCCGCTCTATCAGTTGCGTGCCGACGAGCGTAACGACAGCCCCGGCGCAAAGAACCGCTGCGATGACAATAAGCGTAGTCATTCGTTCGACTATCTAAGGCTGTTACGCGAAAAACAAGGCATCGCGGCTTTCCGCGTTAGAGCATGATCCGGAAAAGTGGAAACCGGTTTTCCGAAAAGATCATGCTCCACCTACATGCTAGAGCTGCAATCAATTCAACTTGAAGCGATTGCGCTCTAGAGCGCCTCGCCGGCAAGCCATCGCGCGCCGCGCGCGTAAAGCTGATCGAGCGCGAGGCCTTCGATGCCGGGCATGTCCGGCTTCACCTTGTAACCGATCCTGCTTTGCAGATAGGCGAGGTGACGGTAGCCTTCAGGGAAGCGTTGGAGCAAATCCTGGTCGAGCACGAGCTTGCCCGATGGATCGACCGGATCGAGCCGATCCTTTTCATAGATGGGCTGGCGCAGCACCAGGCCCCAGCGGCCGGCGCGCTTCTCGAAGAAATCGTAAAAGCGGCCCGTGCAGACCACATCGCAAATCACTCCCTCGACCGCCGCACGCTGCGAGATTGTCATCTTCGTTTGGGCGATCGCGCGATGATCGGCGACATCGATCGAGCTGCCGCCGAGAAAATGCAGGATGCGCACGCCGCGCGCCCAGCCCTCATCGTTGACCTTGATGAACTCTTCGAAGCCGCCCTGAAACCACGTCGCCATCATGCGCCCCTCGGCGTGCCACACCGTGCGGAAGCGATCCCACAAACGCGCATCGCGCCAGACGGCCCAGTTTTCCACCAATTCGCGGACAGTGACTTTGTCGGCGGCGACGTCGGTCATTGCATTTCCTCTGCGTCATCGCCGCCGGCGCGAAAGCGCCGAGACCCGGCGATCCATCTTTGGCTTGTGAGAGAAAAATAGATGAATTGCCGGGTCAAGCCCGGCAATCCGGAGGGAATATCAAATATCGCGCCCCTCGACCTTCTCGCCCAGCGTCTTCACGACGTCGGGAATATGCTCGAGGTGAGGGTCGATCGCCAGCGCCCTGCGATAGGCTTCGAGGGCGTGTTTGTCGTCGCCGATCTCCTGCAGGATGAGACCGAGCCCCGACAGTGCGCCGAAATGGCGCGGCTCGCGCACCAGCACCTCGCGAATGTCGGCGAGCGCGTGGCCGTAATCCTTTTGCAGGTAGTAGATCGTAGCGCGCCGGTTCCAGGCTTCCGTATAGCCGGGCTTGAGCTCGACGACCGCGTCGAGGAGCTTGATGGCGAGGTCATAATCCTTCTCGTCGGCTGCCGCCTTTGACCGCCCCATGAGCAAATTGCAGGTGTCACTGCCGGAAACCATCCAAAGCGACCAGATGCGATCCTCGATCGCCTTGGCGCTTTCCGCATCCGGCGCGATCTTGAGCGCATCGAAGAGCGTATCGAGATTGTATGTCCGGTCGCCACGCTCGAGCCGCGGCAAAGCGCTGGGCGGCGCCACCCGGTCTGGGGCAGGCGAATTTCCGGGCTCATTTTGCGCCAGCGCCGGCGTCGCGGAGCAATACGGGGCCAGAAGGGCGGCCCCGAGTGCGGCGGTCGGGAGGAATCGCGAAACCATGGCAAGAGTTTAATCATCGCCCGCGGCGCGGCAAAGGCCGAAATGTGCTCACAGGCGCGTGAACATGCGGCAGCCGGACAGTGACAGTGTTCGGGGATTTACCCGCAGGCGCAGGCGCGATCCGCTCAGCCTTGGCGGGCCTTGAAGCGCCGCTGCGTCTTATTGATGACGTATACGCGGCCCTTGCGGCGCACCAGGCGATTGTCGCGGTGACGACCGCGCAGCGATTTCAATGAATTACAAACTTTCATACCAATATCCCGCCTTTTGGCGGTTGCTTAAGGATGCGGCGCCGGCTTGTCAATGACGCCGCGCCCAAAGCCCGCAACCCAGCCTATGCGGCCGCGACCCTCGCGCCCTCGACCGCGACCGGAGCCCCATCGCCAAGTCCGCTCCCGGTCGGAAAACCGGTGAGGCGATTCGCTACCTTGTTCCAGGCCCGCAGCACGAAACCCAGTGGGAGCGGCATGCTGTGGCGGCACACCGCAAGCTTTCTCACCTCTTTCGTCACCTGCCAGGTGCTATGGCTGCCGGCGGGAAAAAAGGCCATGTCGCCGGGCCCAAGCCGGTGGATGTAGCCTTTCTCGTCGGTAACGAACACCTCGCCGGAAATGATGTGCACGGTTTCATCGACCGCGTAATACCATTCGAAACGGCCGGGCGTGCAGGACCAGGCCATCACCGATGAAGTGCCGTCCGCACTTTGCGCCAGGCACTTCGCCCGCGCCTGCGGTTTTCCTTCGATGATCCAGTCGGGATGAACGGGATTGGAATTAAGCTCGACGTCGGCCGGAGCAGCAAAGACGACAGGCTGTGACATGGTATGGCCCCCTCGGATGATTGGCGAAGTCAGGCTTATCCAGCAGACATAAGCGGACCGCCGCGGCGGGAGCGTTGCTCCATATCCGCCAGCGGCCGCCGTTCTGCTTTGCGATCCTTCAGATAGTCGATCCAGTTTCGATAGATGCCGATGGCGGAGCGTCGCCATGTATTTGGGAGGCCGGCGCCGAGGGCGCTCATTGGGAAATCGGCGATGAGGCGCGCGTCGCGCTCGCCGACGGCGCGGGTGCGAAAATCTTCCGCGACGGCCTTTGCCTCGTCGCTGAAATAGTCCTGCGGCGCCGCAGGGTAACGCTCCCGTTCGCCGCGCAGGAAGCGGCCGATGTCCCGGCGGTATTCGCGCAGCAGCGAGTCGGCATCGTATTCCGGATGGCCTTGGAAAAAGAGAAACAGTGAAGAATCCTGTTCTTCCCGGACGAACGCATCGACGCCTGCCGCCGCAGAGCGGGTGAGAATGCGATAGCCGCGCGCGCTAAGCGCGCCTTCAGGCAAATCGTTGATGCGCGAGTGCGGCACGCGCAGCCGCGGCGCCAAATCGGTCAGTAGCGGATGGTCAGCGGCCTTTTGGCAATCGAAAACGCCGAACAGCTTGTCTTCGAGCGGGCGGCGCTCGATGCCGTCGGCGTGGAGAACCGCCACATGGGCGGCGAAACACGACCAGATGGTCGAAGCCGTATTTTCCCGCGCCCAATCGACAATCTTGATCAATGCCGGCCAATACGGCTCGTCTTCCAGACTTGCCGCGCGCGGCTCGGTGCCGGTGACGATCAGCGCATCGAGGGGCGTGTCCGCCAGCTCGGCAACGTCGCGATATCGCGTCGCCAGTTCTTCCCGTACTTGACCGGCGCGGGGAACATCCGGAATCGAGAACAGCTTGAGGCGGACGACCACATTGGCCGTTGCCGCCCGGAGCAGATCGAGGAATTGCCGCTCGGTCGCCTCACATGCCGCATCCGGCATGTTGTTGACGAGTCCGATGGCGAGGCAATTCTTGCCGCGCAGGTCGACTGGCGAACCCGATCGCGCCGTGTCGAGGAGAAGCGGCATCGGTCTCGCGCCCCAAATCCTATTCGGCCGCGATCAGCGGCTTCGCGCCACGCGACTGCGACGCGGCGAGCGCCTGGTCGAGATCGGCCAGGATGTCGTCGATGTGCTCGATACCCACGCTCAACCGGATCATCTCCGGCCGCACGCCGGCTTTTTCTTGCTCTTGCGCCGACATTTGCCGATGCGTGGTCGAGGCCGGGTGGCAAGCCAGCGACTTGGCGTCGCCCATATTGACCAGCCGCTTGAATAGCTTGAGCGCGTCGTAGAACGCCTTTCCCGCCTCCAGTCCGCCGCCGATGCCGAAGGTCAGAAGCGAGCAGGCGTGTCCGTCCAAATACTTCTGCGCCAGAGCGTGATAGGGGCTGTCGGCAAAGCCGGCGTAATTGACCCATTCGACCCGCGGGTCGTTTCGCAGGAATTCAGCGACGCGACGGCCGTTCTCGACGTGGCGTTCGACACGCAACGCCACCGTCTCGATGCCCTGCAGCAAGAGGAAGGCGGAAATGGGCGCGAGCACCGCGCCGGTAGTGCGCTGATAGACGCTACGACAGCGCGCGATGTAGGCGGCCTTGCCGAAATGCTCGGTGTAGATCAGGCCGTGGTAGGACGCGTCGGGCTCGTTGAACATCCGAAAGCGGCGCGCATGCGTCTTCCATGGAAAGCGGCCGGAGTCGACGATCGCGCCGCCCATCGTGGTGCCGTGACCGCCCATGAACTTGGTCAGCGAATGGACGACAATGTCGGCGCCGTAGTCGATCGGGCGCAGCAGGATCGGCGTCGCCACCGTGTTGTCGACGATCAGCGGAACGCCGTGCCGCTTGGCGACCGCCGCCAGCGCTTCGATGTCGCAGATGTTCCCCGCGGGATTACCGATGCTCTCGCAAAAAATCGCGCGCGTCTTTTCATCGATCAGTTTTTCGATTGCGTCCGGCCGATCGGATTCGGCGAAACGGCCCTGGATGCCCTGACTGGGCAAAATGTGCGCCAACAACGTATGCGTTGTGCCGTAGAGCTGCGGGATGGAGACGATATTGCTCCCCATCTCGGCGAGGTTGAGCAGCGCATAATTCAGCGCCGCTTGCCCTGAGCTCACGCATAGCGCCTCGAGCCCGCCCTCGAGCTCGGCAACGCGGCGTTCGAGCACCGCCGTCGTCGGATTGCTGATGCGGCTGTAACGGTGGCCCTCGGCTTCGAGGTTGAACAGCGCGGCGCCGTGATCGGCGCTCTCGAACTCGTAGGCCACGGTCTGATAGATGGGAACCGCGACGGCCCTGGTCGTCGGCTCGGTGTCGTAACCGCCGTGCACGGCCACTGTGTCGCTTTTCATATTTCCCGTCGCGCGATCTTGGATTGGCGCCAATGCATAACGCCTTTTGGTTGCTTTTCCGTGGCAGGGAAAGCCGACAGAGCGCGCCGAGCGAATTAGAAGAAAATAACCTTAATTGCTCCATCAAATAGCATCCGGCCTTGCCTGGACGAAGAACCCTGCCGCTCGGGAACCTTAAAATCTTAGCGAACGCCGCAGCGAAAGATTCACTGAATTGGGCGATCATTGCACTATGGGGGTGATCGAGACCGCGCGATTGAAACTGGCCCGAGCGGGTAGCGAAAGCGCGCTGCACGACTGGGTCCGCGCGCTCGAGGCGACCGCGCCGATTGCCGCGAACCCGCGGCGCCTCCTATCCAACGTCATCGAGGAGCTGGCGCAAACGCAGGGCGATGCCCCCGCGCTCCTCTCCGCTAGCGAAAATCTGACCTATCGCGCGCTCGCCGAGCGCGCCAATCGTTACGCCCGCTGGGCGCTCGATCAAGGCCTTGCCAAGGGCGATACCGTCTGCCTGATGATGCCGAACCGGCCTGAATACCTGGCGATCTGGCTCGGCCTCACCAGCGCCGGCGTCGTTGTCTCGCTCATCAACACGCAGCTTCGCGGCGACTCGCTGGCCCACTGCGTCGGCATCGTGGCGCCGAAGCACATCATCGTCGCGGCGGATTATTCCGCGGCGCTCGGTGAAGTTGCGGCGCAACTGGCGGTACGGCCGAAAATCTGGTCGCACGGCGATAGCGGTACCACCGGCTCGGATTTCGAGCCCGTCGACCGCGCAATCGAGGAATTCTCAGGAGAGCGATTGGCGCCCGCCGAGCGCCGCGTGGTGACAATCGCGGATCGCGCGCTTCTGATCTACACCTCGGGCACCACCGGCCTGCCGAAGGCGGCCAATGTCAGTCATCGGCGGTTGCTGCAATGGAGCTTTTGGTTCGCCGGCCTGATGAATACCGGTCCCGTCGATCGCATGTACGATTGCCTGCCGATGTATCACAGCGTCGGCGGTGTCGTTGCCACCGGCGCGTTGCTGGTTCGCGGCGGCTCGGTGCTGATCCGCGATAGATTTTCCGCGCAGCACTTTTGGAACGACATCGTCGACGGAGACTGCACGCTTTTCCAGTATATCGGCGAACTGTGCCGCTATCTGCTCAACGCGCCAAATAATCCGCGCGAACGCACGCATCGCCTGCGGCTGGCCTGTGGCAACGGGCTCCGCGTCGACGTCTGGGAAAAATTCCAGGAAAGATTCGCCATTCCGCGCATCCTCGAGTTCTACGCGGCGACCGAAGGCAACGTCTCGCTCTACAACGTCGAGGGCAAGGTAGGCGCTATCGGCCGCATTCCCCCCTTTCTCGCGCCTCGCTTCCCGTTGTCGCTGGTGAAGTTCGACGCCACGGCCGGCCAGCCGGCGCGCGACGCCGACGGTTTCTGTATCCGCTGCGCGACCGGCGAGATCGGCGAAGCGATCGGACGCATTTCCACAGACGCCTCGCATTCCGGCGGCGAATTTGAGGGCTACACCGACGGCAAGGCTTCGGAGCAAAAAGTCCTGTGCGACGTGTTCGAGCGCGGCGATGCCTGGTTTCGTACCGGCGATCTCATGCGTATGGACACAAACGGCTTCTTCTATTTCGCCGACCGGATCGGCGACACCTTCCGCTGGAAGGGGGAGAATGTCGCTACCTCCGAAGTCGCCGCGGCGATCATGACGTTCCCCGGCATCAAGGAGGCGAATGTCTACGGCGTGCGCGTGCCGGCGACCGAAGGCGCCGCCGGCATGGCTGCGATCATCGCCGACGGCGATTTGGATCTTGTCGAACTCCGCAAGCATCTCACGCGCGGGCTGCCGCCCTATGCGCGGCCACTGTTCCTGCGCATCACGGACAAGATCGCGGCGACCGCAACCTTCAAGCACACCAAGAGCGATCTTGCGCGCGAAGGCTTCGATCCGGCGGCAACGGGCGATGCGATTTATTTCGACGACCCGGCGAAAAAGGCGTTCGTTCGGCTCGACGGCGCGCTCTTTGAGCGTATTCAGGCGGGTGCAGTGCGCGTGTAGGACGTGTTCATAATTCGAATTCGTTGGATGCGGTATGCTGAACGTCCGCTTTAGCCTCAATCGCCGACATTTTGCGCATTTTTGCCCCCCGATTGGTCGCCCCTATCGCACAAGCATATAATTGCATGATATTGCGCTAGCATGATGGATCACGCTCGTTCGCACATCCCACATAACCGTGTTTGGCGCGGCTTCCCCATTGCGCAGTTGCTGATCGCCTTGGCGGTTGCGGCATGCCTCACGGCACCAGACCCAAGGATTGGCTCCCCGGCCACTGCTGCCGAGGTGGACGCGATAGGCACGCCTGCACCCATCGGCTTCGCCGAAATTGTGGAACGGGTCAAACCGGCGGTCGTCGGCGTGCGCGTCAGAATCGAGGCGTTAACGCCGTCAAGCGCAACGCAGCAGGAGAGGCCGTTTTCTCCCGACCCTGATTCAGATGGCTCCGCTCCGAAGTCCGGCATCGCCTTGGGTTCCGGGTTTTTCGTCTCCGGCGATGGCTACGTCGTTACCAACAATCACGTCGTCGCCGACGGAACGAGCTTCGAAATTACGACTGACAGCGGCAAAACCTATCAGGCCAAGGTCATTGGCACCGATCCACAAACGGACCTGGCGCTTATCAAGGTCAGCGCGAGCACGGACTTTCCGTATGTGAAACTTGCCGCCGACCTGCCGCGTATCGGCGACTGGGTGCTTGCGGTCGGAAACCCGTTTGGGCTCGGCGGCACGGTCACCGCAGGAATCGTCTCGGCGCGAGGACGCGATATCGGCGAAGGCCCCTATGATGATTTCATTCAGATCGACGCACCGGTGAACTTAGGAAACTCTGGAGGACCGACCTTTAACGTCAAGGGCGAAGTGGTCGGGGTCAATACCGCGATATTCTCGCCTTCGGGAGGATCGGTCGGAGTTGCCTTCGATATTCCGGCCGAAACCGTCAAGTTCGTCGTCCAGCAGCTCAAAGACAAGGGACATGTCACACGCGGCTGGATCGGCGTCCAGATTCAATCCGTCACCCCGGCGATCGCCGATGTCATCGGCCTGAAGAACGCCGAAGGTGCCATTGTTGCTCAGCTTGAGCCCCATAGTCCGGCCGGCAAGGGCGGGATCGAGGTCGGCGATGTCGTCACTTCGGTGAACGGCGAAGCCGTGAAGGACACGCGCGATCTTGCCAGAAAGATCGCTGAAACCGCGCCCGGCACTTCGACGAAGTTCGGCATCTTCCGCAACGGACAAGACAAGATGATCACGGTGACCTTAGGAAAGCTCCCCCGGACGTCCGCTGAAGCTAAAGCGGAGGAGCAAAAAGCGCCGAGCGAGGCAACGGTCCTCGGACTCACGCTCGCTCCGGCAAGCGCCCTGGCTGGTGCAGGCGATCAGGGCGTCGTGATTACCGACATCAGCCCCACCAGCCGCGTGCCCGAAAGCGGTCTGCGAACCGGGGATGTTATCTTGGACGTCGGCCGCCGTGCCGTGAACACGCCCGCAGATGTCCGCAAGATGGTCGAGGAAGCCCACGCACAATCCAAGCATGCCATCCTGATGCGCATAAGGCGGGGCGATGCAACGAGGTTCGTGGCGGTTCCCATCGGCTGAGCAGTCGAATACAAATCGTGCCAGGAAGTCTTGCGTGCCAGGAAGTCTTGCGTGCCAGAAAGTCTTGCGTGCCAGGAAGTCTTGCGTGCCAGGAAGTCTTGCGCCTGCAACGCCGCCTAACGTGTGACACCGACCGCCAGCGGCACGGCATAGCGACAGCCGGCAATGTGCGCTTGACCCCAATTGCCGCCGTTTCGCCGCAACGCCACTAGCGGAACTCAAAAACAGCGACCAGGGCGCTCGCGGGTCGATTCAAAACCCCGTCCGGCCACAGTCCGCCATTCATCACAATGCTCTGACCGGCGACGCACCCACGGGCAAGGAACACAAACTCAATCATCGTGGGTGGAGACCTCTATACCAACGTATCGTTCGTCCCATCCATTCCACATCCAGCACTTACCAAGGTTCAGTACAGCCGATCAGGGCAGCATCCTAATCTCCCCAATAACAAGGAAGGCATAACGGGGAGCGTGCTTGTCGTGGTCAGGTGTATAAAGTCGATCGCTGCCTTCGCCCGGTCGCGAAACATGCAAGCAATTATCGTTTGCGTAGCGATTGGCGTCGTGCTCTCCGAGACGGCGGTTCGTTCCCTCTCGCGGGAAAGCCAATCTCCACCGTCGCTCGCGTCACTCGACAGTGTTACGACGAGCCAGCCGCAGGTGGAAAATTCGTGCCAGAGTTTCGAATTCTCGTTTCTCAATCCTAGTTGTTCAAAAAGAAGCAAAAATCACGCTGCGCGGATGAAGCATCGAGTCGCTACCTTCATAAGGGGCCACTCTGACGGCCCCACACCATTCGCAACGAAGAGCGAGGGGACCATTTCCGAAAACACCGCCGATGTGGGAGTCCCGCAAAGAGCGGGGAAATATCCTGTGGCCAAGATCCGGCAACCCGAACGCCGGAGCGCAACCGAAGTAATTAAAGCGAACGAGCGGCCTCTGCAGGACGGTAGTCGTGACCGCAAGACCGTGTGCTCACAATCCCGGCGCTACAATGATCAGTGCCTACGGGAACGAAGCCCTGGCAACGCTCGTGCCGCGCAAGTTGTCGCTGAGTCGCAAATTACCGGAGGCGCCGCGCGCGCCAGGTAAGACCAGCGGCCCGCAATTGGTCAGGGCCTTATCGCCATGATCGTCATCGGCGGGCGGCCGCCATTGTCGGCGGGGCCGTTTCGGATCGTGACGACGCAGATCAAGTTCTTCGCGATGCTCACGGCGCCGTCCCAAGGCGGCGCGGACCTGGACCAGCAATGCCGCGACCTGAAAATGCAACGTGATTGTGTAACAACACCCGTGTTCCCGCGTGCTTTCGGTGTTTGCTTCGGCGCGGCGGTGTGATATTCAAGCCGCGTGATGCTCCTCCTCCGCCACATTTCTTTTGGTTTCGCGCTGCTCGGTCTCATTCTGGCCCCGCTCGCGAGTCCGGCGATGGCGGTGCCTGTGCACACGCATGCCGTCGTGGGCGACCAGGCGGCGATGCCTATGGAAATGCCCTGCGACATGCCGTGCTGCCCCGATGGGGTGCCCGGTCCGCATGGCGCGAAGGACTGTCCTTTGATGGCGCTGTGCATAGCAGGCAGTATCCTAACTCTGCCCGCCAATGTTGCGCTTCTTTTCCCGCTCGAGCATGTGACCTTGGCGCTCTCGGGAAACGACCCGGACATTGCCGGGCTTAGTCCGCCTCCGCTGGCGAGACCTCCCAAAGCCTAGTTTCAGGCCGATACGCAAGAACGTATCGGACAGACCAGCTCGCGCTAGTGCGCAGGCGGTGAACGCGCGTGGCATTTGCCCGCCGCCGCCCGGCACTCGAGTGTGTGATCAACCTGAAAACATAGGCACATGACCATGAAGATGGGGACCAAAGAATTCGCCGCGCTTGCGGCGGTGATCGGACTGTCGTTGGTATCGCTTACCGCGCGCGGGCGCGCGGAAGTGAGGGACTATGAATTTCAACTCGTGCAGAGCGAAATGAAGAAAGGCGACGGCGCTGTCGTCGCCGTCCGACTGGTGAACAAGAAAAACGGTACGCCGGTGCCGGACGCTGTGATCTTCGCAAAGCGCATCGATATGGCTCCTGATGGCATGGAGACGATGCAAGAATCCCTCGACCCAATGCCTGCGACCGAGCCGGGCGTCTATCGCTTCAAGACCAATCTCTCCATGGCTGGCCGGTGGCAGCTTTCGTTGGGAGCGAAAGTCCAAGGAGAGGACGGCACGGTTGAAACTAAGCTGGTGTTGCGGGTATCGCCATGACCCGCAAGGCTTTCATGCTGCTGACCCTCGCCGCTTTATTGGCGGCGGGGGCAGGCGGTTATTGGGTCGGACGCCATGGCCTCTCGGTGCCGGCCATCGCCGCGGCTGGCCGGGCCGCGCCTGCCCCAGCGCGTGCCGCCAATGATCCGGTCATTTACTATCAGGACCCCGACGGCAAGTCCTTCTATTCGCTGGAACCAAAGCAAACGTCGGACGGTCGCGCTTGGAGCGCGGTGCGCGCCAGCGAAGACGTTAGCTTTGAAAAGAAAGTCGCGGTCACAAACCAGCCGGGAGGCAGCCGCATTCTTTACTATCGCAACCCAATGGGCCTCGCCGATTTCTCACCGATCCCAAAGAAGGACTCGATGGGAATGGATTACATCCCCGTCTATGAGGGTGAGGTTGACAATGGGTCTTCGATCAAAATAAGCCCGGGCAAGTTACAGCGGATCGGGGTGAAGTCAGAAGCCGCGCAAAAGCGCGTAATTACCAAGCCGGTGCGCGCTCCCGGCACCATTCAATTCGATGAGCGCCGGATTTCAGTGATCTCATTGCGCGCCGAATCCTTCATCGAGTCGGTTGAAAACATCACTACCGGAAGCGAGGTGCGCAAGGGCCAGCCCTTATTCCGGCTTTATAGCCCCGCAATCACATCCGCAGCCGTAGATTATCTTTCCTTCCCCAGCCTGCCGGCTTCCTCCCGGCGTCTATTGAATTTCGCCGTACCGCAGCAGCTGCTCACCGATATCGAACGCACAAAACAAGTGCCGATGACATTCACGTGGACCGCGCCAAGCGACGGGACCGTTTTGGAGCGGAATGTCGTCGAGGGTATGCGCGTTATGCCGGGCGATGTACTGTTTCGCATCGCCGATTACTCGCTCATTTGGGCTGTGGTCGATGTCGCAGAACGCGACTTTGCGGCGATAGCTGAGAATCAGCCCGTAGTCGTTCGTGTGCGAAGCTATCCCAACATGACCTTTCCGGGGAAAGTCGCACTTGTCTATCCGCGTCTCGATCCATCTACTCGCACAGCGCGAGTGCGGATCGAGCTTTCCAACCCTGACTTTTTGCTTCGTCCGGACATGTACGCCGAGGCCGAAATCGACACAGGCAGCGGGCAAGCCTTACTCGGCGTTCCTGAAAACGCCGTGATTGATGGCGGCGATGGCCAGCTGGTCATTGTTGATAGGGGCGAAGGCCGGTTTGAGCCGCGCGCCGTCAAGCTGGGTCGCCGTGGCTCCGGCTATATTCAAATCCGCGAAGGCCTTGCCGAGGGCGAGTCCGTTGTCACCTCTGCCAACTTTCTGATCGACGCCGAGAGCAATTTGAAAGCCGCGTTAAAGAGCCTAGCCAGCGAAGGAGCGCTGCAATGATCGCTGGGCTCATTGCGGCATCCGCGCGCAACATCATGCTGGTGCTGATCGGCACGGCGTTTGCCGTGACGGCCGGACTCTATGCGGTCTTCCACATGCCCCTCGATGCCATTCCTGACCTGTCGGATACGCAAGTGATCGTCTACACGGAGTATCCGGGTCAAGCTCCGCAGGTTATCGAGGATCAGGTCACCTATCCTCTCGCAACTGCAATGCTGACCGTGCCTCGGTCCCGTGTGGTGCGCGGGTTTTCCTACTTCGGCGTCTCATTCGTCTATGTAATCTTCGAGGACGGCACGGATATCTATTGGGCGCGTTCGCGCGTGCTGGAATTTTTGAACGCGGCCGCCGGTCGTTTGCCTTCCGGAGTAACGCCGAGCCTTGGGCCCGATGCAACAGGAGTCGGCTGGGTCTATCAGTATGCCTTGCTGTCCAAGGAACATACGCTTGCTGAACTGAGGAGCTTGCAGGACTGGTACGTGCGCTATGCCCTCGCAAAGGCGGAAGGAGTGGCGGAAATCGCCAGCGTGGGTGGTTTTGTCAAGCAGTACAACGTGGTCATCGATCCGCAACGGCTCCGAAGCTTTGGAATTCCACTTGCAAAAGTTCGGGAAACGATTCGCGCCAGCAACATGGATGTGGGCGGACGCACGGTTGAGCTGTCGGAATTCGAATTCGTGGTTCGTGGGCGCGGTTATCTCAGGGGCATCCCCGACCTGCAAAAGATCGTGCTGAAGAACGAAGGCGGGACGCCCGTGTTGCTTCAAGACGTTGCGCGGGTCGAGTTGGGACCGGATGAGCGGCGCGGCCTCACCGAGCTCAACGGCGACGGTGAGGTGGCGAGCGGGATTGTCTTGCAGCGTTTCGGGGTAAACGCGCTGAATGTAATCGAGAATGTGAAGAGTCGCATTGCGGAAATTGCCGGGAGCTTGCCGAAGGGAGTGGAGATAAGGGCGGTCTACGACCGCTCCACTTTGATCTACGCGGCCATCGGCACCTTGCGGCGCACGCTGATTGAGGAAAGCGCAGTGGTTGCCCTGGTCTGCGTCGTGTTCCTGTTGCACGTTCGCAGTGCGCTTGTGGCGATCCTGATGCTGCCGGTCGGCGTACTGATGGCTTTCGCGGCCATGAAGGCACTCGGGCTCGGTTCCAACATCATGAGCCTCGGCGGCATAGCCATTGCCATCGGCGCGATGGTCGATGCGGCAATTGTGATGATCGAAAACGCGCATAAGCATCTCGAACGTGCGCATCCGGACAAACCTAGATTGCAAGTCCTGATCGAAGCGGCGAGCGAAGTGGGCCCTGCGTTGTTTTTTAGCTTGCTGATCATCACCGTTTCTTTTCTGCCGATCTTTACTCTCGAAGCGCAGGAAGGCCGGTTGTTCGGTCCACTCGCCTATACCAAGACATTTGCGATGGCCGCCGCCGCGCTATTGTCCGTGACGCTGGTTCCCGCGCTCATGGCGATCTTCGTGCGCGGCCGAATCGTTCCCGAACAAAAGAATCCGCTGAACCGATTTCTCATTTGGCTCTACCGTCCGGCGATCCGGGCCGTGTTAAGAGCCAAGATTCTGACCATTGCCTTAGCGCTCGCCATGCTCGCAGTCACCATTTGGCCTGCTAGGCAGCTCGGCACCGAGTTCATGCCCAATCTCAACGAGGGCACGCTACTTTACATGCCGACCACGCTGCCGGGAATTTCAATCACCAAGGCGGCGGAGTTGCTGCAGATGCAGGACAGGATCATCAAATCCTTTCCAGAGGTGGAGTCGGTCTATGGAAAGGCTGGGCGCGCCTCGACGGCAACCGATCCTGCTCCCCCGGAAATGTACGAGACTATAGTCAATCTGAAACCTGTGAACGAATGGCGAGCGGGCGTTACGATCGATTCGCTCATTTCAGAGTTGGATAAGGCGTTGCAATTTCCCGGCGTATCGAATGCCTGGACGATGCCGATCAAGGCGCGCATCGATATGCTCTCCACGGGCATCCGCACTCCCGTTGGCGTGAAGGTATTTGGGACCGATCTGGCCGCGATGGAACGGTTGGCCCGGCAAATCGAACAGGTGTTGAAGACCGTTCCCGGGACGTCCAGCGCCTACGCCGAACGGATCATCGGCGGTTACTATCTCGATATCGAGCCCAACCGCGATAGCCTTGCTCGCTACGGCCTTATGGTGGGAGACGTTCAGGATGTTATATCGACCGCGTTGGGCGGCGAAGCGGTAACAACCACAGTCGAGGGTCGCGAACGCTACACGGTCAACATTCGATATCCGCGCAATCTGCGCGACAATCCGCAGGCGATTGCCAGCGATGTGCTCGTGCCGCTTCGCGCCGGCGGCACGGTTCCCTTGGGAGAAGTCGCATCGATTAAACTAACGCGCGGACCTACTACAATCCGCACCGAGAACGGACAGCTTGCCGCCTACATCTTCGTCGATATCCGCGACAGGGACCTTGGCGGCTATGTAGCGGATGCTCAAAGAGCAGTCGCCGCGAGCGTTCAGTTCCCGGCCGGATACTATATCACATGGAGCGGTCAGTTTGAGTATTTGCAGCGCGCGGAAGCGCGGTTGAAAGTTGTCGTTCCGATCACTTTGCTAATTATCTTCCTGCTCCTCTATCTCAATTTCCGTACTCTAACTGAAACGCTGATTGTCATGTTGTCATTGCCCTTCTCCTTGGTGGGCGGCCTCTGGCTGTTGTGGTGGCTCGGCTTTAATCTGTCGGTCGCTGTCGCGGTGGGATTCATTGCGCTGGCGGGGGTCGCGGCCGAAACCGGTGTGGTGATGTTGATCTATCTCAATCATGCACTTGGCGAGGGTGAGGCGAGGCGCGCGGCCGAGGGCCGTAAGTTCACACGCGCTGATCTTCACGAAGCGATAATGTTTGGCGCGGTCGAACGCGTGCGACCGAAGATGATGACTGTGGTAGCGATCATGGCCGGGCTGTTGCCGATCATGTGGGGTACCGGAACGGGTTCGGAAGTGATGCAACGTATCGCCGTGCCGATGATCGGCGGTATGATCTCGTCAACTTTGCTCACTCTGGTGGTGATCCCTGCAATCTATGGCCTCGTAAAGGGTTGGCGACTGCCGGGCGTTGAAAGCGGGGAACGTGACGCTTCTCACGGCAGAGTTTTGGCGGAGGCCGGTTCATGATGGATGGGATAGAGCGAATGATGAGAGGGTGCGGCAGCGTCAAGGCTTCTTCGCTGGGAACGTCATCGGCGCGCGCGAGGCACCGCCCGCCGCTCCATCGCGGGTCGTGACGACGCGGATCGAGTTCTTCGAAATGCTCACATCGCCGTCCCACCGGTCTCCCAACACGACGCTGCGGATCAAAGTGAGATTGATGCGCCGATAAAGCTTGCCCTCCAGGTCGAAGGCGCGCGCCGCGGCAATGTCGAGAATGTGCAGGGTGTAAAAGGTTCCTGACCCTCCGCCGTTGTAGCTGGCAATCACAACGAGGAGCCCGCTCTCCGTCGACCCGACGAACTTGTAAGCGGTCTCTTCGCCGCCGTTCGCGTTCTGGCCGGTCTTTGCCTGGGCGACCCAGGCCCCCTGCCGTTTGATGTCGTCGGCATAAAGATTGCTGCCGATCGCGGCCTCGATATCCGCGGTGATCCAGATGCTGCTGGAATCGGCCATGTCGCCGTCACCGAGATCGCGGAAAATCTCCGGCGGAATGGGCTTGCCGTGGAGCGTGAACGTCCGCCGGACCTCAGCCACGAGGGCGAAAGCCGAAGCATCGGCACGCGGTGCTGCTTGCGCGGCGGCGTTCGCGACGAGCGGCACGCCGGAACAGGCGATGATCCAAAGCGCGCTCAGCGCCGCGACCCAAGGGGCCATCAAACCGGGCGGGCGTTGACGAGGATCGCAGCGACGATGCAAGGCTCGTTGCCGCGCACGCTCCATGAATGATTGGTGCCGCGCTGGATGAGGATGTCGCCGGCTTTGAGCAGCGTCTCGCCCTCGTCCATGATGGCGAAGATTTCGCCCTTGAGCACGACGATATAATCCACGGTGTTGGTTTTATGCCGCATCGGATCGTCGCTCGCGCGATCGGGCGCATGGCCGGCGCCGATCGAGTCGAAGGCGCGGCCGGCGTCGGCCCGGCCCCGCCACACCGAGTCTGGCGGGAATTCGACGATGCGAAGAAGCGTGCCGTCCTTGGGCGGCTCGAGCTTGACCGGACGGCCCGCCGCGTCCGCGTTGCCCTCGTTACTGGCGGGCGAGCTGGTAGTTTCCCACAAATCGGTCAGCGCCACGCCCGGCATCGATTCCATTTCTTTGACGTTGGGCGCGAGGCCGTCCATGAGAAAACAGGATCGTCCCTTCGCATTGTGACCCGTAACGACCCGCCTCACTCGCCACGCCATGGTGCCTCTCTCCAATGTTTATTATGGATCGAGGATAGGTCGGGCAAATAACCCTGACAATAGCGAGGACGCTTCGCATCACACGGCGCGATGGAGAAGAGCGCCAACGGCAGCGGCCGCGAGCGCGAGCCAAGCGGCGATCAGGATAACGCCGCCGGTCGGGGCCGCCATGGCAAACAGCCGATGTCCGGCGAATGCGCGCAATGCGATGTCGCCCGAGAACAACGCGGCGCCTACGACCCAGGCGATCAGCACTGCGAGCGCCAGCGGCCGCCACAGCAAACCCTGCTGCGCGAGCGCGGCTCCGCCAAGCAAAGCCGCCGCATGAAACAAGAGCATATAGGCGGCGCTGTCCAGGCCGGCATGCGGCGCCGCGTGCGCGCCGGCGGCGGCCAGCATGACACCGCTCGCGCCCATCAGGCCGGCGAGCACGATCAGGATTGTCAAAGCCATAGACCGCCGTCCTTTCACTCGTGCGCGTTCACGTCAGCTTCACGCGGCCGCCAATTGCCGTGGTCGCCGCCGCAAGGAGCGCCGGCACTCCTATCGCAACAAAAATCCCCGCGGTCGACAAGTGAAACGCGACCAGCGAGCCGACGACGAGCGGCCCGGTAAACGAACCGACGCGGCCCATGCCCATGGCCCAGCCTACTCCAGTGGAGCGAATGGCGGTCGGATAATAGATCGCAGCCAGTGCAATGAGACCGGAGCTGCCGCCGCCCATGAACAGTCCAAACAAACATTCGAGCAACGTGACCAGCCCGGCCGAGGGTGCCGCGTAGCCGATCAGCCCCGTGGAGACGGCGCTGCCGACCATCGCTATCGGCAGAATGACGGCAGCGCCGGCGCGAACCACCAGCCATCCGGCGAAAGATGTCGCAATCACGCTGCCGAGATTGAAGGCAGCCATGGCGATCGCCGCCTGGCTGATCGAAAGACCGTCCCGCTTGAGCAAAGTCGGCGCCCACGCCGAATTGGTCACCAGCATCATGAAGGCGATGAAAAAACTGACCCAGAGGAGGCTGGTCCCGAGCGCGCGCCCCATCGCGAAAAGCTGGGCAACGGGAACGCCGCTGGCGCGCTCTTCGTTCAAAACAAACCTGGTTTCGGCCGGGACCGACGCATCAGGAAAGATCTTCCGCAGCAAGGACGACACCTGCGCGGCGGGCGCCGCGCTGGCGACGAGAAAGCCGACGGATTCCGGCAGAGCGAACACAAGCGCAACACTAACGACAAGCGGCAGCACGCCTCCCACCCAGAAGACCGAGTGCCAGCCGAAAGCCGGGATCATCCAGGATGCCAGCAAGCCGCCGACAAAGCCGCCCAACGGAAAGCCGGCCCACAGTAGCGCGACCATGGTGGCGCGCAGCCGGCGCGGCGCATATTCGGACGTGAGACTGATAAAGCTCGGCATTGCGCCGCCGAGACCTAGGCCGGCGAAAAACCGGAAACCCAGGAGCATGCCGAAATCTGGTGCGAGCGCCGTGCAGATCGTGAAAACGCCGAAGCAGACGGTCGCGCCAATGAGCACGGCCTTTCGCCCTACGCGATCGGCCAACAAGCCGAGACCGAACGCGCCCAGCGCGAGGCCGGCCAAAGCCGCGCTGAACACGGCGCCGAGCGAGGCCGGCGGAATGTGCAGATCGGCCGCGATGCCCGGCGCCGCCAGCCCGATCGATTGGAGATCGAGGCCATCGAGCAATGCGACCAGCGCACACAATACGACGATACGGACTTGAAACGCGCCGAGCGGCCGGGTGTCGATCAGTTCGGAGACGTTGAACGTCGGCTCGGTCGGCATGTTGCGCTTCCCCCGGGAGGTCGAGGCGCAACGATAGCCGTATCATCCTTTGCCGCGAAGCGGGTTAAGCCGTCGCGCCGGCGTCAACGGTCAGAACCGTACCGGAAATATTGCGGGCCTTGTCGCTCAGCAGGTACTCGACGGCGTTGGCTACATCCTCCACCTCGGCGAGGCGGCGGAGCGCGCTCCGTCGCACGATCTGCTGGCGCTGCTCGTCGGTGAGACCGTGGGTCATGTCGGTCGCCAAAAACCCGGGCGCTACCGCGTTCACGGTGATGCCAAGCCGTCCGACTTCGCGCGCTAAGGAACGCGTGAAGCCGAGCATCGACGCCTTGGTGGCGGCGTAAGCGGACAGCCCGCTATAGCCGGTAAAGCCGACGATCGAGGCGACGTTGACGATGCGGCCGGCGCCGTCCGCCATCATCGACCGCACCACGTATTTGGTGAGTACGATGGGCGCCAGCGTATTCACGCGCACCATTTCCTCGATCTTGGAATTGTGCATCATCGCCAGCGCGCCATCGAGGCCGAGCGCGGCGTTGTTGACGAGGCCGAACAACGGACCGAATTCCTTACGCAGGCCGCGCACCAGATCGGGAATGTCCTCGGTCTTGCCGAGATCGAAAGGCACAAAGTGGAGCGCACCGCCCTTGCCGCGCTCCGCCTGCGCGATCGCCGATGTTACGTTCTTGTTTTTGGTCCGCGCCACGGCGATCACGCGATAGCCGGCGGCGGATAGTTTTTGCGCGACGGCAAGGCCGAGGCCGCGACTGCCGCCGGTCACGAGCACATTGCGCATCCCCTTGGACTTTGCCGCTGACATTTGGCTCATCGCTAGCGGCGCAAAAGCTTGCCGGTGGCGGCGACTTTCAGCGCCGGCACGAAGCTGATCGCGGCAGGAACCTTGTGGCGCGGCAACGCCTCGCGGCAAAACTTGAGGATATCGTCCCTGACTTCGATTTGCTGCGGCCCCTCCGCTGCGCGCTCCGCCTTGAGCACGACGTCGGCGACCACGATCGAGCCGGTGATCGGGCTGCGTTTCGGCCGAACCAGCGACATGCGCACTTGCGGATGCCGGTTGATCACCGCCTCGATCTCCTCGGGGTGCACTTTCAAGCCACCGATATTGATGATGCCGCCTTTGCGGCCGGCAAAGTAGTAGCGGTCGCCACGCTGCTCGACGATATCGCCGGTATCGACGAAGCCGCCGGCGTCGGCGAGCGCTTGTTCGCTGCCGACATAGCCGGACGCCGTACCGCGCGAACGGATGCGCAGCGAGCCGTCCAAAACTTTCACCTCCACACCATGGCGGACGGCGCCGACATAGCTGGCGGGAAAGCCGGCAAGGCCGTCGTTGACGTCGAAGCCTACGCCCGCCTCGGTTGAGGCATAAGCGTGGCCGATCGCGGCCTGCGGAAACGCAGCGCGCAGGCTGTCGAGGATCGCCTGGTCGGCGATCTCGCCCGAGAGCCGCACGTAGCGCGGCGCGATGCTGCCGATCGCCGGACCCATCAGCGCGCGGCGCCATTGCGATGGCGTGCCCGAAAGATGCGTGACACCGTGTTCGGCGAGCCGCGCGAGATGCTCGGCGACGGGCTCGCCGGCGCTGGAGAGAACGAGCGAAGCTCTTCCTAGCACCGCACGGAGGAAGATTTGCAAGCCGCCATAACGGCGGATGTCGTAGAACGTACCCCATACCGCGGCGCCGTCCGCAGGGCTTCGAGCTTGGATGGCCGCGGTGAGGCCGGCGAGATCGTGCGTGACCATCTTCGGCACGCCGGTCGTGCCCGAGGTCATGAGCACCCATTCGGTGTGCAGGCGGCGAGGCGCGCTTTCGGCCATCGGCACGATCGATGGCGCGCAAGTAATGCTGACAGGAAGATCGAGCGCGGCGTTCGGCGGTGTGCCGTCATCAATCACGGCAGCATCGATGCCCGCTGAGGCGATCACAGCGCCGAGATGCTCGGCCTCGGCGTCGGGCGGCAGGATCAACATCCGGTGCGCCAATCCGTCAAGCTCAATCAGCGCCAGGGCCGTGGTCAGCTGGCTCGAGGTCGCGAGCAGAACCGACCGGCCGGCCAAATCGGCGAGCCGGCCGCCGAAAATTGTTCCGCGATCAAGATCAGTGTAGCGAGCCGACGCGGCACGGTCCCAAAAGAATCGTGGCGCCGTGGCGTTCGCGAGAAAGTCCCGCAGCGGCGGCGCTTCAAATCCCGCCATGTTCGTAGACTTTCACGAAGTCGCCGAGCGTCACTGGAAAAACGGCGTCTTCGGCGGCCGTGAACGGATCGACGCCCAAAGTATCTTCGAGGCGCGCCACTAAAACGGCAAACCCGAGCGAGTCGAGACCGCAATCCGCCAGTAAGAGATCTTCTTTTAGCGGCGCGAGAATCTTGCCGTGCTCGCGCGCAATCTGTTCCATCTGATGGACTATGGTTAATTTTACCGACATCGCGTGCCTACGGTTTTTTCACTTAGCTTGGGTATAGTCACGCAACACTTACGATCAAGTTCACGAAGCTTTTGTGGTCAACGCCAATGGATTCTCCCTTGCCGGGGCTGCGCTGCCGTCAAATCGATGAAGCGGATATCGAAGCCGTCGCCTCGCTCTTGGCGCGCGGTTTCCCGATCCACAATCGCCGCTTCTGGCTGGGCGCCTTCGCGCAATTGACCCGGCATGAGCCGCCGCCCGGTTTGCCGAAATATGGTTACCTGTTGGAGAGCGACGGCGTCGTTGTCGGCGCCGTTCTGCTCATCTGCGCGACGATGCCCGCGGGCGATGCGGTTGCCACCCGCTGCAATCTGTCGAGCTGGTATGTAGAGCCTCGCTTCCGCGCCTACGCGCCGATGCTGGTGTCGCAGGCACTCAGGTACAAGAACGTCACCTACCTCAACGTCTCGCCGGCGCCGCACACACGGCCGATCATCGAAGCCCAGGGCTTTTCGCGGTATTGCGACGGCATCTTCGTTGCCGTGCCGATGCTGCAAGGCCTGTTTGGCGGCCCGAAGGTCGAAGTGTTCGACGCACAGCGGCGGCCCGAGGTCGCCTTCAATCCGTGCGACCAAGAGATATTACTGGAGCACGCTGTGCACGGTTGCATCAGCCTGTGGTGCGCAACGTTCGAACGCGCTTACCCCTTCGTATTCCGTCCGCGAATGGTGAGACGCGGCGTCCCTTGCGCGCAGCTTATTTACTGCCGCGATGTCGGCGACTTCGTCCGCTTCGCCGGACCGATCGGACGCGTGCTCGCGCGGCACGGCAAGCCGTTCGTCATCATCGACGCGAATGGTCCTATGCCCGGTCTGCTTGGCTGGTACAGCCCGGGCAACATGCCGAAATATTTCAAGGGTCCGCAGCGCCCCCGCCTCGGCGACCTCGCCTATACCGAACACGCGGTATTGGGGGTCTAAGCAGCCCCGCCGTTGCGCCGTTGCAACCTCGGCCATTCCACGATCGACGCTTTACCAGGCGACGCGGCCGCGATCGCTCGCTACCGCCCCGGTGGAAGTTAGGCGATGTAGGCGCGGTCAGTCGTCATTTTTTCCTGACGCGGCCCTTGCTTCTTTTTTTGCTTTTTTTCTTCTCTCGTGTGCCTTTTTTGGCGGCCTTTTTAGCTTTCATTGCGGGCCGGGGGGCATACGAAAACGGGCTTGGATACTCTCCGCCTTGTTCGCCTGGCTCCGGTGGTGGTCGAGTCGAGTCACCCTTTTCATTCGGGTCAATATCACTCCCGCAGTGCAAAACGATTTTCAGAAAGATGTCGTCAGTCTGAGTATCCGCTGGTATTTGCTGACGCACCACCGTGTAGGTGCGAGCCGCCAGGTCGGAGTCTGCTACGGCATCGAACAGCACACCAACAATGTTGTCGGCGGCGTTAGCCATCGCCTCTCTCAAGATTTTCTTTATGGCATCTTGATTTGCTTGACTTAAACCCTTCCCCAGAAACCACGACCATCTTGCGGCAGGTTTATTCCCAGTGGTTGGCGCAATTTTTAACCGCCACGCGGCTCGACGCAGACTACGTTGCGCGTCAAACATCGGATCTGATACGCACTGGCCGCGGAGCCAAATTAGCTGATCGCCCGAGAACCGTTCATCCAACTGAGCGATGACCTGGAGATCATTTGGATTAGGCAGCAGACCACCCATACCAAGTCCCCCCTGTTAGCTAGTATTGCGTTCTTAGCATTATTTGCGCGAGCGGACAATGACGGAGTTGCGGGGAAGCCGTGTCCGACTTGATGCATCGCTTGCGTTCAGTCCAGCACATAGCCCAGCACCCGCCCGCCCATGCAGGAGCTTTTCGCTTGGGCGGCTGGTTTGTCGAACCGGCAGCAAGCTCCAACTCTTCAAGTGCCGATGCTAGGTGAAATCGGCCTGACGCCGAGGTACGAAACAAGCCAAGCCCATCGCTCGCAGCCCACCGATCTGCGGCGCACTCGCAAGCCAATCGTGGGTCCCACGGCAACCGATGCCCGGGGGCCAAATGGTGGCCGGTTTCGTGAAGCAACGCAAAAATCAAGGCTTGAGAAGTCACCTTCGGGTGAAAAGCCAACCCACCAAACAAATGCACTACCCGCTTATCGGCCGTGATCGCGGCGTTGCCATTTACCGCTGCGAAATTCGGAGCCAATTGGAAGCGGATTGATGGAAAAGCACGATGAAACTTCGACAACAGGCCTTGCACTACAACCAGCCGTTCGTCGGATCGATCCTGGCCCGCCGGTTCCTGTCTCGCTTCTTCAAATATCATTTAGTGAAGCTCCGTCGCGACTTCGCCGGCCAAGCTACTGACAGAACGGCTCCGCTCTTTTGCCGATCGGAGCCTCTTTATCTGCCGCCGCAGATCGGCGACTTCGCCGCGTAGGTTATCATCGTCGCCGGGGACGTACGGGATCAGAACTCAAAGACGCCCCGCCCGGAAGCCGGGCGTCACTGGTCGGCAGAACCCGGCTGCCATTAATGCGTCTGCACGGGCTTTCGCGAGCCGGTGATTAGATAATAGAGCGCCCCAAACAGCAGCAGGGCGTAGACAGCCGTGGACGTCCACGCCAGCGGACTCAACAAGCCCTGGATCGTTGCCCAGATGTTTATGAGGCCGCCAACGACGTCGCCGACTATGCTACCGATCAGGACCGCTCGCAGCGCGGCCCAATCCCGGAAGTCCTTCGCAAACCACACGATCACGCCCCACGCCAGGAGCGCCGACCCAAAGAACTGGAGATTCAAGATGGCGTGCGGATCCGACGGTGCGCCGTAGAGCACGATCAATTTTGCTGGAATCAGCACGAAGCCGATCCCGTACAGGATGGCGACAATTGCAGCTATGGTCACGTACAGCTTGGCGTTCATGTCATTCTCCCCGAAGTAACGATGGTTTAGGGGCGCGCCGACAACTCATGGGCATCGCGCACTCCATCCTAACTTGTGACGCTGACGTTCTCCAGAGGACACGGCACTTGCCGATCGGTCGGGCGCAGACCGTAAGCACTTGCCCTTTGGCAGGGAGCCCAATGTCGGGCATCCCAAGCCGGACTTACTAAAAAATTGCCGAAAACCGAGCCAATCGGCCTTTAGCAATACCGGTTACCCGCGCATCATCGGAGATAGAAATATTTGAATTTCGCGGTATTCTAACATGCCGGTTTATGGTGCTTCCTGCGCGTCTTGGGAGGTCACGATAAATGAAATGTAAGCGTTGCGGTGGTGGAAATAGTTTAAGCAACACCTATTGCGACACTTGTGGCGCGCCACTCGATAGGACTTGCAGCGTTTGCAGTCACGCGAACCGGCCAGGCAGCCGGTTTTGCGGCCAGTGCGGTGCGCCGCTTACCCCGTTCGCGCCCGAAGACAGCAAATCGTCGGAAGATACTCTCCTATTATCAGCGCCCGACGCCGCAGAACGCAAGCACATCACAGTTCTCTTCGCGGATATCAGCAATTCGACGAGCCTCATTGAGGACATGGACCCGGAGGTGGGGATGCTGCGTCTGCAACCGGTTCTCAATTCCATGAAGGAGGCTGTTGATCGCTACGAAGGTATCGTCAGCAAGACGCAGGGGGACGGGATCATGGCGCTTTTTGGCACCCCCAAACCTCATGAAGACCATGCGGTGCGTGGCTGCCTGGCGGGCTTGGCTATGCAGGATGCGGTCGCGCGTCTTGCCGATCCAAATCTGAACATCCGCGTGGGCCTCCACACCGGTGAAGTAGTCTTTCACAATCGCAATCACGCGTACGATGTCACAGGTGCCAATGTGCATCTGGCAAACCGCATGGAGCAGATGGCGGAGAAGGGGAAAATCCTGCTGACCGCCGACACGTTCGCCGCAGCCAAGCAGTTCATCGACGCCAAGTCGCGCGGGCCGCAAACCGTTCGCGGCCTGTCCACTCCGGTTGAGATTTTCGAGCTCACCGAACTGAAGCACGCCCCGGCGAGTGAGTACTTTCGGCGAGGACCGCGACCAAGCCCGTTGTCCGGACGCGAGAATGAACTCGCCGCTCTTGAATTGGAACTGGCGAGCGTCATGCAAAACGAAGCACGCGTGGTTGGCGTGATCGGCGAAGCTGGTCTTGGCAAAAGCCGCCTGTGCTTCGAATTTGGGGAAACCTGTCGTCGCCGGAACATCCGCGTACTCGAGGCCCGCGTGCTCGAGCACGGCGGAGCCACGCCTTACCAGCCGGTGCTGGATCTGCTGCGGAACTTTTTCGGCATCAAGCCGACGGAGCCGCCGAATGCATCTCAACAGAAGGTGATCGACCTGTTGCGAACTCGCGGCGACTTCAGCGACGCCTTGCCGCTTCTCTTTGAGTTTCTTGGAATACCCGACCCGGCCCGCAAAGTACCGAAACTGCATCCCGACACGCGCAAACTACGGCTACTCGACTTTATACGGCGGCTGGTGCGTTCACGACCAAGCAATGAGACCGTCGTCGTGCTGGTGGAGGATTTGCACTGGATCGATTCGGCCAGCCTCGATTTTATCGAGGCACTGGTCGACGCTATCGTCGGCACCAAGACGCTCCTGCTTCTAAACTTTCGACCCGGATTTGCCGCGCCTTGGATGCAACGCTCGCACTACCGGCAAATCGGTCTGGCACCGCTCGGTCCAACGGCTGCCGACCAGCTGTTGCACGATCTGTTGGGCAATGATGCTTCCCTCGCATCACTCCGGCAAAACATCGCGGAGCGGGCTCAAGGCAACCCCTTCTTTTTGGAAGAACTCGTTCGTGCAGTTGTCGACCGAGGGAATTTCGACGGACAGGCCGGAGCATATCATCTTAAGGACGACGTTGCCGCGTTTCCCCTGCCGGCTACGGTGCAGGCGGTAATTGCCGCTCGCATTGATCGCCTTGGGGAGCCCGCGAAACAGGTTCTCCAGACTGCGGCGGTAATTGGCCGCGAGGTGCCACTCGCGATCCTGGAGCGCGTAACGGGTCTGGCCACGCCAGAGATTGCAGAAATTACCTGGCGCTTGCGCCGGGCGGAGTTGCTCTACGAATTGCCCCCATTTGACCAGGGCCTACACGCGTTCCGACATCCCCTGATTCAAGAAGTCGCTTACCAATCTTTATTGCACTCAAGGCGACGCGAATTGCACGCGGCGACGGCCGAGGCAATTGAAACTCATTTCAAAGATCGTGTGCAGGAACGCGCCGGCCTATTGGCCTTTCACTTCGAGCAGGCGGGACAGGCGTTGAAGGCAGCACAATGCTATATGGGCGCCGCTGTCTGGGTGGGTGCCAACGATTCCAAACAAGCACTTAGACACTGGAAGAAAATCCGTGAGCTATTAAGCGAGGAACCGCCAACGCATGCCACAAACTATTTGCGAATGATGGCGAACGGCCAGATTGTGAATTTTGGTTGGCGCGAAGGGATGTCGGCGGACGAGGGTCAGATTTATTTTGAAGAGGCCAGGCAATTGGCACTTGCCGCCCGCGACGTGCGCGCAAATGCTTTGATCCATGCGGCTTATGGCCGGATTCTGGGCGCAAGCGGTTCGGCAGACGAATACGTGGCGAAAATTCGCGAGGCAGAAGCCCTTGCTACGGGGGCTAAGGACGCAAGCCTGCAGGTAACGCTCAAGGCCGTTTTGTGCCATGCATTGCGTCTTGCAGGGCGAATGTCTGAGGCGCTTCGCGTCAATATCGAAGCGACGGATCATGCGGATGAAATTGGAAAATTCGACCGACAAATGCTTGGTTTTGATATCGAGCCTTGGTTGACCGCGATGCGCGGCCAGACACTGGTGATACTTGGTCGC
Source organism: uncultured Alphaproteobacteria bacterium (assembly GCA_963733575.1). Lineage (GTDB taxonomy): Bacteria > Pseudomonadota > Alphaproteobacteria > Rhizobiales > Xanthobacteraceae > BOG-931. Next base: position 2,005,326 of record CAVTDJ010000002.1, read on the forward strand.
GGCGATGAAGCGCGTCCGTATCTTGATCGAGTTCTACAGATGGATGGGGTAAATATCGACGCCATCCACTACGCGATACCCAGTTTTGGGTACATGGATCTCGCCTGGGCGACACGTGATGCTGTTCTTGCGGAACGACATGCCGATCGGCTGTCGGCCTTGGCTACGACCAGCGGGATACCTTACTTGCAGGCTTACAGTCAGGCTTACCAGGGCCTCTTGCAAATCATCGTGGGGCATCCCGATGCCGCCATCGACAAACTTGTAAGCGCGGTGGCGTTCGCCCGAGAGCGCAGGGCGGGGCTCGAAAACGAAGCACGCATTTTGGCCGATCTCGCCGATGCCTACCGTTTGAAAGGCGACTTTGAATCCGCCCACCGCACGGCGGCAGAATCGATCCGTGTCGCGACTGCGCGACACACCCGAACGCCCGAGTGCCTTGCGCACGTCGTGCAGGCGCAAATCCTGTGGGCAACAGAAAAGGTAGGCGAAAACTTCGCGGCTGAAAGCGAACTCGATCTCGCCGAGCGATTGGTGCAAGAGACTGGAGCGATGATTTACCAGCCGCTCATCGGTTCGCTCAAAGGCCGGCGGGCTTCTCGGAAATTCTCGGCTTCATCGTGATCGCGGTAAGTTGGCGAAGAAGATTTCAAGTTCACTGACGAGTTATTTGGGCACGCTATATCGCTAGCTTCGGCACGGCAACAGCACTCGTCGTGCCACAGACGGCCTATTTTGCCGAAAAACACCACACCCCCTCCCCGCCAGGGCGAGGTGAAGGGTTACGTCACATCGCCAGCGCGTTGCGCACCGTCGCCGGCCAGCCCGCAACGTCCAGTCCATGAATGGCGAAGAGCGCCAACGCCAGGCGATCCATGCCGAATGCCACGCAACCGGTATGCATCACCTGGCCGGCCGTGTTGCGCAGGTTCCAGACCGTGCCGAAATGGTCGCGGTGATAGTTGAAGCTCATGCACGCGGTCGGCGCTTCCGCTGAGCGCACCGGAACAAGCAATTCGAATTTCAACGCCTGCTCGATCTGGCTCATCGCCATCAACTTGCCGCCGCGGCCGAAGAAAGCATCGCTGGCGTGCTCGATACGACAAGGCAGCCCCAGTTGCCCGGCGAGCTCCTCCGCCCGCGTCATCCAGCGGCGGCGGAAATCGTCGATCTGCTCCGGCGTGCCGATGCAAACATATTCGCGCATGCGGAACGATTGCAGGCGGTCGAGGTCGCGCGACGGCTCGCGCCGGAAGCAGTCGCTGGCGACGTTGAACGTGAGCCCTTCGGCCGGTACCTCGCCGCGGCTCGCGACCAGCGGATAAACCGGATAACAGGCGGCCGGCGTCAGGACCAGATCGGCGGCCGACAAGGCCGGCGTCCAATCTTCGCCGGCATCGAAGCGCTCGACGGCGCCCCTGACTTCGGCTTCGGCGCCGTTGAGGCAACATACGCAACCGAGAAAGTGCGGGAAGCTTTTCAGGTAGCCCGATTTCTCCAATTGCCGGCGGCTCATCACCGGCGGGAACCTTAAGACTTCCGTGCCAGGCTCGCGTTGGCGCGAGATGAATGCGGCAAGGCCGTTCACCACATCCTCGAAGGCGGCCGTGCGCGCGTAAACGCCGTCGATGCCTGACGGCAACAACAGCGCCTCGGCGAGCGCATCGAGCGAGCGGGTCTGCGGCTTCGGTTCCTTGAATGCCACGTTCATGGATCACGCCTCACTGTTATCGGGGATATTTTTATTCTTAGGGGTATTTTATTTTGGAGTTGTTCAGTCACGCAGCGATACCGGGGCGGCGCTCAAGAGCGACGCCATGGCGAGACTGGCGAGGATGCGGTCATTGCTGATCATCACCGGCGATGACAGAACGTCGCGCAGATGACGCCCGATACTGAATTCGCCGTCATTGCGATAACCCGCGAGCCCGCAGGCCTGCATCGCGCTCATCACGGTGGCGACCGCAAGCTCGGATGCGTTCACCTTGAGGAGGTTCATGCCGGATTGAAAGTCGACGGCTTCGAGCGCGAGCGGGTCCTCTGCCGCCGTCTCGAAACGCTGCAACGCGGAGGCGACGAGGCTGCGCAATCTCTGCAACGACGCATTGGTGCGCGTCAGGTGCGCGGCGCCGGGCGGCAGTGCGCCGTCGGCGCGTTGGGTGGCTTTGCGCACGAAGGCACGGGCGCGGTCGGCGGCCGCGGCAGCGATGCCGGCCCACGCGCCGCTCCACATCAGATGCGCGACCGGCATCATGGTCCGCGAGTGTATTTCTTCGTAGCGCACCGGGAGGATCTGCTCGGCCGCGCCGGAGGCGATGAGCTTGAATCCGGCGCTGCAGGTGCCGCGCATGCCAAGCGCATCCCAGCCGACCTGCCGTTCGAGCGTATAGTCCTGCTTGAGGAAAACCACGAGCACCTGGTCCGCGCTCGCCGCGTCGGGAGAACGCCGCGCCGTGGTGACGATGCCATCGGCCGCCTCGCCGTAGGAAATGACCGTGGCCTGCCGCTCGAGCGCAATGCGCGAATCGCGTCGCTCGACCGGCGCGGCGCTATTGCGCACATCGCCGCCGCGCTCGCCCTCGGTGGTCGAGGATGCGAGCAGCATTTGCTCGTTGCACAGCCGGCGCATGAGCAGCTGATGCCAGGCGCTGCCGCGGCCATGCCGCGTAAGGCAAGCCACCTTGGTCTGATGCATGGCGAAAATCATCGCCGTTGAGGCGCAGGCGCGGCCGAGTACGTAGCAAACGTCCACCACGTCGGAGATGCTCGCGCCCTCGCCGCCGAATTCGCGCGGAACCATGACGCCCAATAGGCGTTCGGCCCGCGCCGCGGCGATCGCTTCCGCCGGAAAGCGGGAGTCGCGATCCACCGCCGCGGCATGTTTGGCCGCGACTGAAGCGACTTTCTCGGCGCGGGCGGCGAGGCTTTCTGCGCCCGCCGCATGGGGGACACTCCCGGAGCCGATCAGGCTTCGAGCTGCAACGCGCGGCCGCACGGTCATGGATGCACTCACGGGCTACCTCTTTCGCGATCGGGCTTTGTTCGAGACCTTGGGACAGAGGTACTGCTAAACTTGCAAAATGCTGAGGCAATCGACCGGAATTTCCTATGTTCTTTCGTATAAAGGTTACCAACCGCGACCGCATTGCGGGGTAAAAACGTTACCGGGTATTAATGAGACGCCGCTATGGATTTGACCCGTGCGCACACCAACAAAAGGCGACAGTCGGAAGCGAGTATTCACCGTGCTTGATCGTATTAACGCTGATGTGACGGATCGCGTCGCCCTGCTCGTGCACCGGATCATGGGCAAGCAAGCTATTACCAGGCCCATTGGACACGAGGACGATCTGCGCGCGAACGGCCTCTCCTCGCTCAACCTCGTCAATCTCATGCTCTTGGTCGAAGAAGAATTCGCCCTCAAAATCCCCGAGCGCGAGATGACGCCGGCGAATTTCCGTTCGATCGCGCGCATCGCCGATCTCGTCGGCGCGTTGTCCCAAACTTCGGCCACAGCCGGCTGAGCTCCCGAACGTCATTACCAGCGAAGCGAAGCCGCGGTACGGCGCCGAGAAGGCGCTCGCATCGCCTGAATTGTTTGCTCGCGAGGTGATGCCGAAATTTCGGCAACAGCCAGCCGCGCGAAAGAGCGCGTGAACTTCAGCCGCCGGTGTCCTTGTCGAGGAACGCCATAAGCGCGGCGACGTTCTTCTTGTCCGCTGAAAAATCTTCGGCCATCCGCTGGTAAAAATGCGCGGCGCCTTCGTAGAGCTCGCGCGCGGCCGGATCGTCGCCGACGAAGCCGGCGATTTCCTGCATTTCCGCGATCCAGCGGTCGGCTTTCGCCGGCATGAGCGGCAATTGCCGCTTGAACAAGGCCAGCATTTCCTTCTGGCTGAAGGAAAGCTCGGCGAACAACGCGTCGGCGGCGCCCGCGCGCGCCGCCGCGAGCATCATCGCCGCGCCGATCGCCTGGGTACCTTTGGTGATGCCGGCGTAGGACATTTTCAGCGCCGACGCCGCGCTGAGCGGTCCGTCGAGAACGCGAATATCGAGTCCATATTGGCGCAAGGTGGCGAAGCGCGGCGCCGCTTCGCCCGAGGCGTAGAACCGTGGCCCGGCATCGTTCCCCTTCGGCGGCCCGCCAATGATTCCAGCGTCGACGAACGGACAGCCGGTCGGCGCGATCGACGCGGCGACGCGTTCGAGCGTCGCCGGATTGATGGCGTTGCAATCGACATAGACCGGCTTGGCGTTGCTGGCCTTGAGCGTCGGCCCGAAACGCTCGGCGAGCGACAGCGCGTCGCCCGGCGGCAAAATCGAAAGGATGAAATCGGCAGCGGCGATTTCTTCATCGCTCGCCCCGATCATTCCGGCTTCGCCGGCGCGTGCGACGGTCGAACGGCTGCGCCCGGCGAGCAAGGTCAGCACCTTGACGCCGTGACCGGCGAGTCTTTTCCCGACCGCCGCGCCCATGGCGCCGGGCGCGATCACAGCAACGATAAGTGTCATGACATCCTCGTTCGCACAACGAGGAGCGATTTAGCAGAAAATTGCGACGATGTGGAATTCCGCGCCGTGGCGCCGGCTAAGCGTTTACACCGCTTCGCGTACCGTGCGAAGGGCGTTGCCATATTGCAGCCGCCGGCGCAGCGCCGGCAGGCGGCCATCGGCGCTCGGCTGATAGAACACGCTGTAGCGTGCTGCCGCCTCCACGAACACGCGCGCGTCGGCCGGCTTTTTCACTTCGAAAGAATCGAAGCCGGCTCGCACGAGAAACTGGAACTGATCGCGCAGCACGTCGCCGGTGGCGCGCAGTTCGCACCGATAGGCGTGGCGCTCGCGCAACAGCCGCGCCTGGCTGTAAGCGCGGCCGTCGCGGAATTTGGGAAAGACGAGCGCGATCAGCGACAGCCGATCAAGCCAGGGCTGCAGTTCCGCAACCCGGCGATCGTTTGGCCAGAGCACGCCGATCGGCGCGTCACGCTGGGTCAACTCGCGCGCGTCGGCCAGAAAGCGCTGTCCGGGCACGATGACCGGCACGCCCTCGGGGACGGGCGCGGCGTCGAGCGCGCGCACATAACGGTCTTCGACGATTTGGCCTGCGTTAACGAGTTGCATAAACGCGCTCCCTGAACGGTTCGACGCCGGTACGCTTGACCGTGTCGACGAACAACTCGTCGGGCCGCGCGCGCAGCTCGATATAGGCCGCTGCAATGTCTTCGACGACGTCGGCCACTTGCGCGTACGGCACCGCAGGGCCGATCAGCGCCCCGAGCTTGGCATCTTCGTCGGCCTTGCCCCCGAGCGAGACCTGATAAAACTCTTCGCCGTTCTTTTCGACGCCGAGTATGCCGATATGGCCGACGTGATGATGGCCGCAGGCGTTGATGCAGCCGGAAATATTGATGTGCAGGCGGCCGAGATCGCGCGCGAGATCGAGATTGCGAAAGCGCCGCGCGATCTCCTGCGCGATCGGGATCGAGCGCGCATTGGCGAGGCTGCAATAGTCGAGGCCCGGGCAGGAAGTAATATCGGAAACAAGCCCGACATTCGGGGTGGCGACGCCGATCGCATCGAGCGCACGCCACAGCTGTGGAAGATCGCGCTGGGCGACATGCGGCAGAACGAGATTCTGCTCGTGGCCGACCCGGATTTCGCCGAACGAGTAGCGGTCGGCAAGATCGGCGATCGCATCCATCTGCTCGGCGGTGGCGTCGCCGGGCGTACCACCCTCGGGCTTGAGCGACAACGTGACGATGGCGTAGCCCGAGACCTTGTGATTGGCGACGGAATTGCTCATCCAGGCGTCGAAGCCGCGATCGGTGCGGCCCACCTGCGCAAGCTCCGGCGGACTGTCGTCGAGCCGCTCGTAAGCCGGATAGCTGAAGCGGCCGGCGATCTCGGTGAAAACGGCGGGATCGAGCGCGAGCGCGCCGTCCTTGATGTCTTGCCACTCGCCCTCGACTTCCTTGGCGAAAGCTTCGGCGCCGAGCTCGTGCACCAGGATCTTGATGCGCGCCTTGTAGATATTGTCGCGTCGGCCGAACTCGTTGTAAGTGCGCAGGATCGCCTCGACGTAGCTCAGTACATCGCGCGTGTGCAGGAACGGCTTGATCGTCTTGGCGAGGAAGGGCGTTCGGCCGAGGCCGCCGCCGACCATGACCTCGAAGCCGATCTCGCCGGCGCCGTTGCGGTGCAATCGAAGCGCCAGATCGTGGATCGCCAAGGCCGCGCGATCATGGCTCGACGCGCCGACCGCGATCTTGAACTTGCGCGGCAGGAACGAAAATTCCGGGTGCAGCGTCACATGCTGGCGAACGAGCTCGGCCCAGACGCGCGGGTCCTCGATCTCGTCCGGCGCCACCCCCGCCCATTGGTCGGTGGTGATGTTGCGCACGCAATTGCCGCTCGTCTGCATGCCGTGCATACCGACGCTGGCGAGATCGGCCATGGCGTCGGGCAGTTCCTCGAGCTTGATCCAGTGGTATTGAATGTTCTGCCGCGTGGTGAAATGCCCATAACCGCGATCGTAGCGGCGCGCCACATGCGCGAGCATCCGCATCTGCGCCGACGACAGCGTACCGTAGGGGATGGCCGTGCGCAGCATGTAGGCGTGGAGCTGCAGATACACCCCATTCATCAGCCGCAGCGGCTTGAACTCGTCTTCGGTCAATTCGCCGGACAAGCGGCGCTCGACCTGGTCGCGGAATTCGGCGACCCGTTCGGTCACCAGCGTCCGGTCGAAATCGTCGTAGAGGTACATGCGCGTCAGCTTTTACGTTCGAGCGATCTTCGCGCGAAAGCCGGTATCCAACTTCGGGGGCATGCTCTAGATGCCGAACGTCACCGGCAGATCGATCGTGGGGCCGCTGAGGCGAATGAGCTCCCGTAGGTTTCCCGGCCGCACTTCCCCGTTGCGTGTCAGCTTGACCGGCGCGATGTAGGGGTCGACCGCGCGTAGCCCGTCGGCAATCGCAGCTTGGACCAGATCACGGGCGGTCTCGGCATCGGTTGTGATTGCGGCGTCGCCAAGTCTGGAGGTCCATCCACCATCAGCGCGCCGATACACCACGGCGCCGTCGCCGACGCGATTGGCCGTCACGACGATGGGGCCGGTGATCTTGATTTTTTGCTGGAGCGGCGAGGTCATGAAGGTCTCGATATTTGGGGGCGGCCGGCGAACAGCGGAGCCGCGACGCCCGGGAAAAGGATCTTCTATATAGAGGCTGCAATGGCGGCGAAAAAGAAGATTATTCTACCAAAGAGAGTGTGCGCAGGAGCATAATCCCTGCGCCAATCGGCCAAGGCGAGAAAGTCCATTATTGTTGGCGTTAGCTTGGCCACCGCGGGTTGCCTGCGCGCAGAAGTCGGTCAATGAATCGCGGCGTCTTACGCGGATGCTTTGAGCGGCTTTTGCTCTTCCTTCTCCGCGCGCGTCATGGATTTGCGCACCTCGCTGAGGATAGTCACGCCGACTTCGGAAGCGGGAACGGGTCTGCCGAAATAGAAGCCTTGCACCTGGTCAGCGTCGGCATTGTAGAGAAAGTCGACCTGCTCCTGCGTCTCCACGCCTTCGACCGTCACCCGCATATTCATCTCGCGGCCGAGCGCGATGATCGTTTTCACCACCGTCTCCACTTGGTGTCCAGATTTTTTGAAGCTTTCCATGAAGCTGCAATCGATCTTGATTTTGTCGAACGGAAATTTCCAGAGGTAGCTCAGGCTTGAATAGCCGGTGCCGAAATCGTCCATGACGATCAACACGCCCAACTGCTTGATCTTCTTGAGCGTGTCCATGGTGGCCTTATCGTTGCGCATAAGCAGAGTTTCGGTGATTTCCACTTCAAGCCGATGCGGCTCCAGCCCGGAGTCCTTAAGCGCCGCGGTCACGGCGCTTTCAACGCCGCCGGACTCGAATTGCGCCGGCGACAAATTTACCGCGACGGTCAATGTCTGCGGCCACGACATCGCCGTGCGACACGCCTCGCGCAACACCCACTCCCCGATCTTGTCGATGAGCCGCAGCTCCTCGGCCAGCGGGATGAACGTGGCGGGAGGAATGAACGAGCCGTCAGGACCCGGCAACCGCGCCAGCGCCTCGAAGCCGACGAGACATTTGCCGTGTATTTCGAATACCGGCTGATAGTAGACCTCGAACTGCTCGTGCTCGACTGCATTACGAATGATCCGTTCGATATTGATGCGCTGTTGCATGGCTTCGTCCATTTCCGGGGCGAAGAAGCGGATGCAATTGCGGCCGCCGGCCTTGCCGTCGTACAGCGCAAGATCCGCGCTCTTGAACAGGCGCTCCGGCGTCGATCCGTCCACCGGGGCCAACGCAATCCCGATCGTGCAGTCGACGCGAATTTCCTGATCGTGAAAGGTCATCGGCGCGCCGATCACGGAGACGATCCGGTTGGCGAAATCGCGCGCTTGCTCTTTGCCGACCAGTCCCGTTTGCACCACGACGAACTCGTCGCCGCCGAGCCGCGCCACCATGTCTTCGATCCGCGTCATTACGCGCAGCCGCTCGCCGATGGTGCTGAGAAGAAAGTCGCCGCCGTCGTGGCCCAATGAGTCGTTCACTAGCTTGAAGTAATCGATATCAATGTAGTGAACGGCGATGAACGCGCCGGTCGAAGGCAGCACCGCCAGCGCGGCTTCCAGCCTCTCCGTGAGGCGGGCGCGGTTGGCGAGCCCGGTCAATACGTCGTGGTGGGCGAGGAATTGGATTCGCCGGTCGGCGCGCTGCTTCTCCTTGGTGCGCAGATACCAGGCAATGGCGGGAATACCGAAGGAGAGGCCGATCAAGCCGCAGAGCACGACGGAAGCCCACAACATTCCTTGGTAGACGTTTTCGCGCCGCGAAGTCTCGTCGACGAATGCACCCACGATCGCAACCGGCCTGTCCGCAACACGAACCGGCACGAATGCCTCCGAAAAATACCGGGGCATATCTGGCGAGGCTGCCGATCTTGTATCGACCAGCGGTACGCCGGTTGAGGCGGCCTCTTTCGCCTCGCGGTTGAGCACCGAAATGTCGACGAACGAGACGCCGTGTGCGTCAGATACGAGCTGAGAATATCCCTCGCGATTGTAGATGACGTAGCGGAACACCTCGCCGGTCTTACGGGCAGCCTCGAGAAAGACGAGGCTTTGTTTCGATGGGCGTTCGCCGGCGGCAATCTGCTCGAGATCAGTGACGTTCGCCGCCAGGAAATTAGCCCATCGCGTCGCCGTGTCCTTGGCGTCGCGATTCAACACACGTTCGGCGGTGAAGGTGATCGTGGCCCAGGTGCCTCCAACCAGGACGGCCAGAATGAAGACGAAAAACCAGGCGCCGCGACGCAGCGAAATGTTCGAAAAGTAGGTTTCGACGAACTTCTTCATTCGGTTGTTCGGAGCTGCGCCAGTTCGGCGCGGACGCGAGCAAGAAGCGCGCGATTGTGCTCGCTGGATTCGGCGTATTCCGCAATTACACTTTCGTACGCCGCCTGGATCGCCTTCGCGTCGGCGGCATTGGGAAAAGTGACCACACGCCCGTGGTCGGATTCCAGGTCTCTAACAACCTCGCGATTCAGCTCGCCGAGTTGCTTCGCCGAATAGTCGCTCAGCCATTCACCGCTGTATTTGCGAATGATGGATTGCGCCAGCGGCGGCAAGCTCTCGAATTTTTTGCGGTTCATCACCAGCGCCGTCGGCACGCCGCCAACGCCGATCATGAAGTGGTACGTGGCCACACGGCCGACGCCGAATTCGGACAGCATGAACGGCGGGAACGTTACCCCGTCTATGGTCCCATTACTGACGGCCTCGGTCGCTTTATTGCTCGCAAGCAAGACAGGAACCGCGCCGAACCTTTGCAGCACATCGGCTTCCGTCTGATTGTTCACGCGGATGGTGCGGCCCTTTAAATCCGCGATTGACGCGATCGGCTTGCTGCTGTGAATGCCCTCAGGATCGGAAACAAATGCGCCGACAACATAGAAGTCCTCATATCCGGACAACGCGCCGTCGCTCGAGAGCTGCGTGAACACGCGGCTAGCCTCGCGGGCGTCGCGGAACAGTCCCGGCAGCTCCAACACGGACGTATCGCGGAAGCGATCGGGCGTTCGGCCCGGCACGATGAACGCCAAATCGGCCGTGCCGTCGGAAACAAGCTGCGGCTGCTGGCTTTGCACGCCGCTGATGGCGCCGCTGAAAAAGACCTCGACGTGAATGAGGCCGCCACTCTCGGCGTTGACGGCATCGACGAAAGGCTTGATCGAAGCCTGATAGACCAGCGAGCGATCCGAGGTGAAGAATGAAAGCTTCAAATTGATCGGATCGGCCGCCGCCAAGGCCGGCGACAAAAGCAAGCCAACGGCCGCGAAACGCAACATCGTCTTGAGCGTTTCCACTTTCTTCTTAATTCGCTCATCCATGAAACGATCAATAAATTTGAATAGTTTCATCTTGCTTGTGTTGCTCGCTAAAAACGGTCGCCACACCTACCGTGAAATCCCCTAGTATTTGCATACAATCGCGCGTTCCGCTTTAGCTTCTCGTTATCGGCAGCGCGCGGCGACGGCGGCGGTAAATCGTTCGCGCGAATGGAGAAAGCGGCATGAAGGGCGAGCCTGATTTGGCGCCGAATGCGACTGCGCCCGCAATGGGCAGCGTGGCGGAAGTGTTAGCCGTTTTTCTGCGGCTCGGACTCACGAGCTTCGGCGGCCCTATCGCGCACATCGGGTATTTCCGCGAGGAGTTCGTGGTTCGGCGGCGCTGGCTCGACGAACAGGCCTTCGTCGATCTCGTGGCGCTGTGCCAGTTTTTGCCGGGGCCTGCCTCCAGCCAAGTTGGATTTTCGATAGGACACATGCGGGCCGGCTATCGCGGCGCGCTCGCTGCATGGGCCGGCTTCACTCTGCCGTCGGCGATTTTGCTCGTCCTCTTCGCCTATGGTGCCGGCGCGCTCGGCGGTCCTCTCGGAGTGGGCCTGCTCCACGGTCTGAAGCTCGTCGCCGTCGCAATCGTCGCGCAGGCGGTTTGGGGCATGGCGCGCACGCTCTGCCCTGACCGAGAGCGCGCTTCGATCGCGGCCGTGACGGCGCTTATCATTTTGTTCAGCACGTCCTCGTTCGCCCAGATCGGCGCAATCCTGCTCGGCGGCATTGCTGGCCTGTGGCTTTGCCGCGACGCGCCGTCGACGGCGTCGGGGCACATGCCGATGCCGGTTTCGCGCCGAGCAGGAACTCGCGGCGCTGACGAGCTTTTTTGTTCTTCTCGCCGGACTGCCCGTCCTGAAGAGTTTTGGGATCTCCTCTGGCGTAGCGCTGTTCGAAGCCTTCTACCGCTCGGGAGCGCTGGTGTTCGGCGGCGGCCACGTCGTGCTGCCGTTACTGCGTGAGGCGTTTGTGACGCCAGGCTGGGTGAGCGACGATACGTTTCTTGCCGGCTATGGCGCGGCCCAAGCGGTTCCCGGACCGCTTTTCACTTTCGCGGCCTATCTCGGCGTTGTCGTCGCCCTCTCCCCGCGCGGCGTGGCCGGAGCGACGCTGGGACTGATAGGCATTTTTCTTCCCGGCATCCTGATCCTTCTCGGCACGTTGCCGTTCTGGGACACCTTTCGAAAGAGAGTGGGCGCGCAGGCGATCATGCGCGGCGTCAATGCCGCAGTCGTCGGTCTGCTCGGTGCCGCGCTTTACAACCCGGTCTGGACGAGTTCAGTAAACACGTCGGGCGATTTCGGTATCGCGCTCATCGGCTTCGTTCTCCTCACGGTCTGGCGCGTACCGCCGCTGGTGGTTGTCGTTGTCAGCGCGCTCGGAGGCATTGCCCTGGCTCTGGCCAGATGATGACCCCGAAACCTCCGCCGAGATCACTCTTCCGGCGAGGGCCCGCACCAACCAGGCAGGTAGCCGGCGTCGCGGCTCTTGGCCAATTGCAGCGCCTTCTCGACCGCGCGGTCGAAGTCCTCATCGACCGCCTTGCGCTTCATGCGCCGGCGCAGGAAATCCGCCCAGAGAAACTCGCTGAACGGCGTCGTGTCCTTGGCGAAGCCGCCGGCGCGGCGCAATTCGCCGGCCAGCGAGCGGAACGGATCGTCGACGAGCTCGGTCACCGACCTGGGAATGTCGCTGTAGTGGCGGCGGCGCCCTTCGGCGTCGAAGGGATGCATCCAGTTGCGATTGTCCATGACCGTCCAAAATGCATCGCGATCAAGGCTATCCAGATTGGCCACGACCGTCACGGCGACGTCCTTGACGCCCTCGTCGTGCAAAGCGCGTGCGAGATGGTGATGATCGACGACATAGTGCCGGTGCCTGGGGCCGAGGATCACCGGGATCATATGCTTGCCGAGAAATTTTCCACCTCTCTTGGCGCCAGTCTCGCGCCAGCGCTTGCGCTTGGCGAGCACCTCGCGCATGCCGACTGTGATTTGGGTGGGTCGCAGATCGACAACAGCGACCGTCGTCAGCACCGGATCGCGAACGGCGGTCATGTCAGTTGGCTGACGCGTTGACCGCGCCGCTCAATTTATCGAACAGGCCGGCAATATCCCTGCGGATCGTCGCCAGCTTGGAAAACTGCTCGGTGAGGCTCGATACGCGCTCTTCCAGTTCTCGTTTGGTCTCGTTGAACTTCTTTACGCGCTCGGCGAGACCGCCGTCTTCATCCTCTTCGATCTGATTGATCTTGACGAACAGCCGGTCGCGAATCTCCCGCAACTCCCCGATGAGCTTGACCACGCCGCCTTCGTCGGCCTCCAGCGGCTTGAGCCGCGCTTGCAGATCGCCGAGCTTCGTTTTCAGCTGGCCGAAAGCGACCGTCCGGCGCTCGATCTCGTCGAGATGCGCCTGCGTGGCCTCGATGAAGGTCCCGAGTTCCTCGACACGGGCGTCGATATCGGCGGCGCCGTCCGCCGCACTCGGGTCCGCCAGCGCGTCGAGGGCGTGGTGGAAGCGCGTGAAGAGCCCGGCAATATCGTCGCGGAGCGTCGCCAGCTTGGAATATTGCGTACCGAGCTGTGACAGGCGATCGTCGAGATCCTTGCTGTCGTCGGCAAATTTCTGCACGCGCGCGGCAAGCGGCCCTTGCGGCGTCTGCTCGATGGAGCCGATCTCCTCGACGAGCCGGTCGCGCGCGGTGCTCAGCTCCTTCACGCGCCTGACCACGCCGTCATCGGCCGCCGCCAATGGCGCGATCCGCGTTTGCAGCTCGGCAATGTCCTTGTGCAGACCGGCGATCGTTTTCGATGCGCGCTCGATGTCCTCGCAGCGTTCGTGGCCTTGCCCGACGAACTCCATCATCTTTTTCAGGCTATTGTCGAGTGCGACCGCGTCGTTCCCGCCGGCCACCTCGGCGAGCGTGCGCTCGATATCGTCCTGCCGGCTGTGGAGCTCGGTGAAAAGCTGCTCGATCGAACGTCTTTTTTCCAGGACCGGAGCGAGCCGCGCCTGCAATGTCTGTTGCTGCGCCCGGATCTCCTCGACGCGCGAGGCGAGATCGCCGATCTCATTGCGGCCGTTCTGGACCTGCGTGAAGCGCTCGGCTTCGCTCAACCGCTGCTTCATGGCGCTCATCGCGTCTTCCGGATCGGTGCGGACGAGATGGTGCACCGCCGCTTCGGCTTCGATTTGCGGCTTTATCAGCGTCTTGACGCCTTGCCGCACACCGTCCAGCCGCAACGCGAGAGCTTGCGCCGCCTGGCGCTGCCGCACCAGCGTCTCGCCCAGCCACACGGCGGCGGGCACAAGGACGAGCGGCACAAGCACGACGATGGCCCAAGCGAGCTTGGCTGCGAGCGACTGCGACCAGAAGGCGTTCACTACCATGTCCGCTTCGCGCCCATCGGCCAGAATAAGGAACGCCAAGGCGAGTACGAAAAGCGCGCCGCAAACAGCCAGAACATTGCGCATTGAAAAATACGTCACCGGCTGCACTCCGCTCATGTTGTTTGGTACGACAGGAGCGCGCCGCGCACAAGTACGCGGCCGGATAGGCCGTGTTGCGCCCGCGCCCGCAGCGGCACTGGAAACGGCGGCAACGGCGCGTGGACAATGTCGACGAAGCTCGCTATGGGCGTCGGCGATGCACTATAATGTCCGGGTAATGTCGGGCACGCCGGGGAACCGCCGATCATGAGCCTGTCATGAGCAAGCACCTGCATGCCGGCAAGGCTTGCCGCGTCATCCTATTTATTCTTCTTGTCTGCGCCGCGTGGCGACCGGCACGCGGCGAGGAGCCCGCGGCGCATCCGGTCAAAGCCGCGGCCTGCCAGCGCGCAGCCTTTCGCGTCGTCGTCGACGTAGGCCACACCGCCGATGTGCCCGGCGCCCTTAGCGCTCGCGGCGCTTCCGAATATTCGTTCAATCTTCAGCTCGCCGACGCGATGAAGCAGGCGCTTGTCGAAGCCGGCTTCGACAAGACCGTTCGGCTCATCACCGCCACGGCGCCTTGGGCCGGTCTGGTCGAGCGAGCGAAGCGCGCGAACGACATGCACGCCGATTTGTTTATTGCCGTCCATCATGACTCGGTGCCGGATTATCTGCTTGAGACCTGGCAATACGAGGGACAAGAAAACCATTTCAGCGATCGGTTCGCCGGCTACGCTCTCTTCGTCTCCAACGACAATACCGATCGCGCGGGCAGCCTCGCCTTCGGGCGGTTCTTAGGCCAAGAGCTGCAGACGCGCAGTTTGCATTACACCCCTCATTACACGCTGCCGCTGATGGGTCACCGGCGCCGCGAACTTCTCGACGCCAGCGCCGGTGTCTACCGATACGATCAGTTGATCGTGCTGCGGGATACCCGCATGCCGGCGGTATTGCTGGAGGCCGGTTCGATCGTGAATCGGCAAGAGGAATTGCAATTGGCAACACCCGAACGCCGCGCGCTCGTCGCCGGAGCCGTCGCCGCCGCCGTCGAGGATTTTTGCGCGGCGCGGGCGCGGCCGGGCGGCGGGCGGCAGGTCAAGCGGCCAACATCGACGACGACGGCGGCGCCGGCCCGCGCCAACGCGGCTGCCCTCGCGCGCTGATTGCCCCGCCAAAGAAATTTCATAGCCCCGGGAATAAATCCGCATCCAGGCCGATCTCGTCCTCAGAACCAGCCGGATTGGCTTGGCTTTGAGGAGAGGCGCAAATGCGTGAATTTGATCATGAGGACGGGTTAAGCCGGCGGAAGGCGCTCGAATGCATGACCTGGGTCGGCACCGGTGTGCTGTGGACCATTTCCGGCGGCGTTCCCACCTCGCTAGGCCTCATCGATAAGGCGGTAGCGCAAGAGGCGCGCGGGCTGACGTTCCTGCAAATCAGCGACAGCCATGTCGGCTTCGACAAGCCGGCCAATCCCAATGCGCGCGGCACGCTCGAGGAGGCGGTCGGCAGGATCAATGCGTTGCCGGTCAAGCCGTCCTTCATGATTCACACCGGCGACATCAGTCACTTGTCGAAGGTTGCGGAGTTCGACGACGCCGACCGCATCATCTCGCAAACGCGGCTCGACGTGCACTACGTCCCCGGCGAGCACGATTTCCTCGACGAAGAGCGGAAGCTTTACCGCGAACGCTACGGCCGCGGCACCAAGGGCGCCGGCTGGTACAGCTTCGACGCTGACGGCGTGCACTTCATCGGCCTCGTCAATGTCGTCGATCTGAAGGCCGGGGGCCTCGGCAATCTCGGCAGCGAGCAGCTCGAATGGCTCGAAGCCGACGTGAAGGGCCGTTCGGCGTCCACGCCCATCGTCGTCTTCGCCCACATTCCGCTCTGGACCGTCTATCCGGAATGGGGCTGGGGCACCGAGGACGGCGCGCGCGCTCTCGAATATCTCAAGAGTTTCGGCTCAGTCACTGTGCTCAACGGCCACATCCATCAGGTAATGCAAAAGGTGGAGGGCAACGTCACTTTCCACACCGCCCGCTCGACCGCGTTTCCACAACCCGTACCGGGAACCGCTCCTTCGCCGGGACCGCTCAAAGTCGCCGACGACAAACTGCGGAGCCTGCTCGGCATCGCCAGCATCACGTTCCAGCAAGGCAAAGAGCGCCTCGCGATCGTCGACACGCCGCTGCAGGCTTAAGGAAGGCGGCATCCATGCGAACCACCCTCCGCAACATGATCGTCGCGGCCGCACTGGGCGCAGTCGCTGCGCCAGTCCTGGCGGCAATCGTCCTGCCCGTTCAGGCGCAGAATGCACCGGGCGCCGTGTCGATCGACAATTTCACCTTCAATCCGCAGCGCCTCACCATAAAGGCCGGCACGACCGTTACCTGGACCAACAAGGACGACATACCGCACGCGATCGCCACGGTGAGCAAGTTGTTCAGATCGAAGACTTTGGACACCGACAACGCTTATTCGTTCACGTTCACCACGCCGGGGTCATACCAATACTTCTGCTCCCTTCATCCGCACATGACCGGCACGATCGTGGTAGAAGCGGAGACAGGGAGCAACGCTGCGCGCTGATGCTCGATCGGACGCGGCAACCGGCTTCGACGGCATCGTGGACAGCCGAGCACGAAACCATGTCAGCTGAGCACGACGCCGACAGAGCCCGGCGCTTTCGCGAAGCGGCGCTGCCGCATCTCGACGATGTCTTCACGCTGGCGCGTTATCTTTTGCGCGACGCCGCGGACGCCGAGGACGCAGTCCAGGAATGCTATCTGCGCGCGTTGCGTCATTTCCACAGCTATCGCGGCCCTGCCATGAAGCCGTGGCTGTTGGCGATCCTGAGAAACGTTTGCAAGGCCGAGTTCGCGCGGCGCGCGACGCAACCGGCGCCCGCAGAATGCGGCGAAGACGATCAATCGGACAACTCGCCGCGGCTATGGCAGGAGCCGCAACCTTCGCCCGAGGCGGAATTGCTGCGCCGGCGGGATGGCGAAACCATCCGCCGCCTGGTCGCCGCGCTGCCGCAGCCGTTCAGCGAGATCGTCGTGCTGCGCGACATCAACAATCTTTCGTATCGCGATATCGCCGAGGTCGTGGGCGTACCCCTCGGTACAGTGATGTCGCGGCTTGCCCGCGCACGATCCATGCTGCGCGCGGCATGGAATGTCGAGGAAGGGTCGGCGACATGAACTGCTCCGAAGCGGAGGTCTTGATCCACGCGCTGCTCGACGGCGAGCTCGATGCCGGCCATGCGCGCGAAGTCGAAGCGCATGTCGCCACGTGTGCCGATTGCGCCGGCAAGCTCGCGGCCTTTCGCGCGATGCGCGGAGCAATGGCCGACGCGAGCCTGAAGGAGGCGGCGCCGGCGCATCTGCGGAGCCGCATCGCGGCGGCCCTTCCGGAACCGCCACCGCGCGCAGCCGGGTTGGCGGCGCCGCGGTTCAATCCCTGGCGCTTGAACCGGCGCTTCTTTGTCGGCGGCTTTGCGGTGGGCGCGGCACTTTCGGGCGCCGTCGCGGCGAGCTTGGTGATTGGTGTGTTCCGCGACGATCAGGACCAAAGGATCGCGGGCGAAGTCGTATCGGCGCACTTGCGCTCGCTGCAGCCCGGCCATCTCACCGACGTCGAGACGAGCGACCAGCACACGGTCAAGCCGTGGTTCAACGGCAAGCTCGACGTGGCGCCGCCCGTCATCGACCTCACAGCGGAGGGCTTTACGCTCATCGGCGGCCGCCTCGACGACATCAACGGCGAGACGGCAGCCGCCATCGTCTATCGCCGCCGCAACCATGTGATCAATCTGTTCGTTAGGCAGAGTTTGGGCGCTGCCGCGGCGCACAAGTTTGCAGCGAGCGAAACGCGGCACGGCTTTAACGTCCGGCACTGGACGGATGGAGGTCTCGACTTCTGGGCCGTCAGCGACATCAACGCCGGCGAGCTCGACGAGTTTTGCCAAAAACTCACACCTGCCCTGCAACCCCCGCCCCGTTCCTGACTGGTTTCCGCGGTCGTTACCGGCTAAACCAAGCCCAGGGTCAACTCATTGAAAGCGTCGCCGTGAAGGGCAGGCGGAAACCCATCTGGCGCGCCGGATGTTTATTGCAATTATGGATCAGCGCACCGACAGCGAACGTCGCCAGGACACTGTACCGGGCCGTGACGCACGACCGCCGATCGGCGAGGTTCGGAAGTCTCAGCCGTGGCTGGATCGGATGCGCCAGCGGCGCCGCGTGGTGCTGGTCATCACCGCGCTGATCATCGCCGCAATCGTCGCCGTCGTGGTCTATTGGCTCAACACCAGCGGCTATGAATCGACCGACGACGCTTTCATCGACGCCCGCACGGTGTCGATCTCCTCGCAGGTCAATGCCGCCATCGTCGACGTGCCGGTGACGGACAACCAATTGGTCGAGCCCGGCGCCGTACTGGTTCGGCTCGATGACCGCGACTACAAGGCGCAGCTCGATCAGGCCATCGCGCAGGTCGATCAGGCCAAGGCCAATATGGCCAACGTCGACGCTCAGGTCGCCGCGCAGCGGGCCCGCATCGACCAGGCCGAAAAGCAAACCGCGCAAGCGCAAGCCGCACTCGCCTTCGCCCAGCAACAAGAACAGCGCTACACCGGACTGGTCAAGAACGGTGCGGGCACGGTCGAGCAGGCGCAGCAATACGCCTCCGGTCTCTTGCAAGCCCAAGCCAATTACGCGGCGGCGCAGGCCAACGCGATCGCGACGCAAAAGCAGCTTCCTGTTCTTCAGGCGCAGCGCGCGGTTGCCGAAGCGCAATGGGAGCAGGCGCGTGCCGCGAAGGAGCAGGCCGACACCAATTTGTCGCGCACCCTCATCACCGCGCCGGTGGCCGGCCGCGTGGCGAGACTGACCGCCACCAAGGGAAATTACGCGGCCGTCGGCCAGGCGTTGATGATGTTCGTGCCGCGTGATGTGTGGATCACGGCGAATTTCAAGGAAACGCAACTGCTGACGGTGCGGCCTGGCGATCCCGTCGATATCAAAATCGACACCTATCCCCACCGCAAGTTCAAGGGACATGTCGACAGCATCCAGGCCGGCAGCGGCACCGCGTTCAGCCTTTTGCCGGCCGAGAACGCGACCGGCAATTTCGTCAAGATCGTCCAGCGCGTGCCGGTCAAGATCGTGTTCGACGACCCACCCGACGTGCTGCTCGGTCCCGGCATGTCCGTCGTGCCGACCGTCAAGACAAAATGACCGATCAGCGGCAGTATTCCGGCCGCGAGAGCCGCTCGGCGGCGGGCGATCGCAGCCCCTGGCTCATCGCCATCGTCGTTTCCATCGCCACTTTCATGGTCGTGCTCGACACCGCGATCGCCAACGTGTCGCTGCGCTACATCGCCGGCAGCCTGGCGGTCAGCGTCGACGAAAGCACCTGGGTGGTCACGACGTATCTCATCGCCAACGCCGTCATCCTGCCCGTGAGCGGCTGGCTGTCGAACGTGATCGGCCGCAAGCGCTTCTACATGATCTGCGTCGTGGTGTTCACGGTCGCGTCGCTGCTGTGCGGTTTTGCGTCCAGTCTCACCGCGTTGATCGTGTTTCGCATCCTGCAAGGCTTAGGCGGCGGTGGTATGCCGACCAGCGAGCAGGCGATGCTTGCCGATACGTTCCCGCCGCAGAAGCGTCCGCAAGCCTTCGCGATTTACGGCATTGCCGTCATCGTGGCGCCGACCGTGGGTCCCACCATCGGCGGTTGGATCACGGATAATTACTCGTGGCATTGGATTTTCTTCATCAATGTTCCCTTCGGCATCATCTCGCTTATTCTCGTGCAGTGGCTGGTCGTCGAACCGGAAGTGCTCGAGCGCGAGCGCCGTGAGCGCCTCGTCGGCGGGCTCAAGATCGATTGGGTTGGATTTGCGCTGATCGCGCTGACCTTCGGCAGCCTCGAAATCGTGCTCGACCGCGGCCAGATCGAGGACTGGTTTCACTCGACCACGATCGTCACCTTCGCGACGATCGCCGCCTGCTCGTTCATATTCTTCGTGCCGTGGGAGCTCACCCGTGACGACCCGATTGTGGATATACGGCTGCTTTGCCAGCGCCAATTCGGGATGGCCTTCGTTGTCATGCTTGCGGTCGGCGCCATTCTGTTCGGCTCGAACCAGATCACGCCGCAGCTCATGCAGACGAACTTTCCCTACACGGCGATGCTTTCCGGGCTGGCAATGATGCCCGGCGGCTTGGCGATGCTGTTCATGATGCCCATTGTCGGTCAGCTCGCCGGCCGCGCGCAGCCGAAATACTTTATCGCAATCGGTTTCACGATCATTGCGCTGGCGATGTGGTACTCGACCTCGCTCGTCCCCGATGCGAGCTTCAGCTACTTTGCGACAGTGCGGGTATTTCAGACGATCGGGATGCCGTTCATGTTCATTCCGATTAATTCCGTCGCCTATACCGGGCTGCCGCAGCAAAAAACCGCCGAAGCTTCCGCGCTCATCAACGTCGCCCGCAATCTCGGCGGCAGCATCGGGGTTTCGCTCGCCAACACCGAATTGGTGCAGCGATCGCAATTCCATCAGGCGCGACTTGTCGAAAATTTGATTCCATCCTCGCCGACATTTCAATCCGCCCTCCATAATTTGACCCAATACTTCACGCAGTTTGGCTCACCCGCGGGCGCGCAGGGCCGGGCCATGGGTTATATGGGCCAATTGGTCGCCAACCAGGCGGCGCTCATGGGCTATATCGACGTTTTCTACAGTTGGTCCGTTTTCGCCGCCGTGCTCGTACCGATCGTTCTGTTGCTGATACGGCGCGTAGGACCGGTGAGCGGCCAGGCGGCCGTAGGACACTAAGACGCTGTTGCGGAGAGCGGCAAATCGCCCTTATCCTGGGCACAATGCGATGAAAAAATCGCCCGCTCCGAACGTTCCTTAGCGAAACGCGTTGGGTTCGCGACGGCACTACGGCACTAAAGAGGGAGCGGGAAAGCTGCCGGCGAGGCAACAAAGACATGAGGCAACAAAGACCTGGGAGAACGGCGAAGCATGATGCGAACACGCTTCGTGGCCAACTTTTCCCACGCACCGGCACCATTCTTGCTTGAAGTCGTTACTGCAAGGGTAGTGGGGGGTAGGAAGTCCCCGGATGACGATCCGGGAAGAAAGGAGTCGCCAATGTGTGACTTTAGCCTCCAAAGCGTGCGATCACGATCCGCAAAAGTCGGCGACAAGCTGGTAACGCGTGACTTCGGCACCGGAACGCGTGGCTTCGCCGCCGCCGACGATCTCGGCATGGCGGTCTGTTTGTTGCCGGGCACGGAGCTGGCGTTCACCGGCGAAGTCGCCTGCCTCCCGGCCGGTCTCCTCGGCTGGAAGACCAAGACCATCAACCATCAGACCGCCATCTTCCGTCAGGTCAACAAGGAGAAGATGGCCGCCCATCACGATGCGCTCGAATTTCCCGATGGGCGCACCGTGTTGCTGACTCTGCTGTGCGAAGGCCAGGCGGCGACCGTGCTGCAACTACCGGCGCAGCCGAAGACCGAAACCGAGGCGCGCGAACAGGAGCGCGTCGGCTTCGTCGGATGAGGCGACGCCGATTGCCGCTCGGCTCCTGCCGCTAAGGCGGGCGTGAAGCTATAAGTACAAAACCGGCCGCCCACTGGGCGGCCGGCGCTTTTTCGGCTTTCCGGCCCAGGCGGATTCGATTGACACAGATCAAAGGAAACGCACCGGCGTCGTCTACTCTTTTGCCCGATTAGCGAGTGACACGGATGAGTGCAACCACCGACATCACGGGAATCGGCGCCGCACGCACCAGCAGGATCGATTGGACGCCCTACATCATGGGCGCCGGCATCGGTGTGCTGAGCTGGGCCGTGTTCGCAATCGCAGACGATCCGCTCGGCATCACCACGGCGCTCTCGGCGGTGGCGGGTTTTGCCGCCATGCCGTTCATCGGAGCTGAGGCGGTTTGGCACAACAGCTACTGGGCCCAGACCGTGCCGTCTCTATCCTACGGCTCATTGTTTTTGGTTGGCGTGATGCTCGGCGCGTTCGCCGCGTCCGTGGCGACACAACAGTTTCGCGTCGAAACGGTACCAGCGGTGTGGCGCCGCCGCTTCGGTCCGTCCGTGACGTGGCGTTTTGCCGCCGCGTTCATCGGCGGCGCAGTGGAAATGTACGGCGCGCGGCTCGCCGGCGGCTGCGCCAGCGGCCACGGCATCAGCGGCACATTGCAATTGGCGCTGTCGAGCTGGGTATTCACGATCCTGATGTTCGGGACCGCCATTCTGTTCGGCTCTTACCTCTTTGGCGAACGCAAGGTGCGGCGATGAACCTCCCCGTTACCGGGACTGCACTGCTGCCACTCGGCATCCTGTTCGGCTTCGTCTTCGGCTGGCTGCTGCAGCGCGCCCGCCTTACCGACACCAACGTCATCATCGCCCAGCTGCGGCTGCGCGATTACACGCTGTTCAAGGTCATGCTGACGGCGATCGTCGTCGGCGGCGTCGGCGTTTTCTTTTTTCATTCCGGCGGCTTGGCCGCCTACCACATCAAGCCGGCGAACCTTTTGGCGGTCTCGCTCGGCGCCGTGCTGTTCGGCATCGGCATGGCAATCTACGGCTACTGTCCCGGTACCGGCCTTGCCGCCATCGGAACCGGCAGCCTGCATGCGCTCGCCGGCGCTGTCGGCATGCTGGCGGGCGCGATCGCCTTCGCTTTTTCCTTCGATTGGATCAAGGCCAAGTTGTTGCCGATCGCCGCCTTTGGGCCAGTCCGTTTGCCGGACCTCACCGGTATTTCAGACCTCGCCTGGTTCGCGGCGATCTTGGTCGTCGGCTTTGCGGCGTTGATCGCGCTGGAGCGGCGCGGGCGCGCCTGATCGCCAGCGTTACGGCCCCAACCTCGCACGGCTTATTTAGGCCTTGCTAAATTAGCATATCCTAATATATATCCTCCAAGCCCACAGCAGGAGGACGCCATGCGTCATCAACCCATCATTCGCGCGTTCTTTGACGAACCGACCAACACCGTGAGCTATATCGTCGCCGACCCGGCCACCAAGCAAGCGGCGGTGATCGACCCGGTGCTCGACTATGACCCCGGTGGCAGCCAGGTAGATACCCGCTCGGTGGACGCAATGCTGAGCGTGGCAAAGGCGGAGGGGTATGCGATCGTATGGACGCTCGAGACTCACGCCCATGCCGACCACCTGTCCGGCTCGCCTTACATCAAGGCCAAGACCGGCGCGAAAATCGGCATTGGCGAGCACATCAAGGACGTGCAGCGCATCTTTCGGCCGATCTTTGACGCCACCGACCTCAAAACTGACGGCAGCGACTTCGATCATTTGTTTAAGGACGGCGAACGCTTCAAGATCGGCGAGCTCGATGCCGAAGTGATCTACACGCCCGGCCACACGCCGGCGGACATCACCTACAAGATCGAGGACGCGGCCTTCGTCGGCGACACGCTGTTCATGCCTGATTACGGTACGGCGCGCGCCGATTTTCCGGGCGGCGACGCCCACCGGCTTTATCGCTCGATCCGCAAGTTGGTAGAGCTTCCGCCCGAGACGCGGCTGTTCATGTGCCACGACTACAAGGCGCCGGGACGCGATACGTATGCGTGGGAGACCACGGTGCGGGAAGAACGCGAGAAGAACGTGCACGTGAAACAAGGCGTGAGCGAAGACGCCTTCGTCGCGATGCGCAACGCCCGCGACGCCACCCTCTCCGCGCCGCGGCTTCTGCTGCCGTCGATCCAAGTCAATATTCGCGCCGGGAAATTCCCGCCCGCTCACACCAACGGCGTGAGCTACCTCACCATTCCGGTGAAGTTCAAAAATGCGCACGCATTACTCAACTGACGGAGAGCATTGTGGCTTTGCGGCTTAACGACGCCAGGGAACTGACAGCCAAAGCCGCCGAGGCGGCGCGTCTTCTCACCGCGCTCGCCAACGAGCACCGGCTGGCGATCTTATGCAAGCTGGTCGAGGGCGAGCGCTCGGTCGGCAAACTGGTCGAAGCCGTCGGCCTCACTCAATCCGCTCTTTCGCAGCATCTAGCCAAGCTGCGCGCCGCCGGTGTCGTCACCACGCGGCGCGACGCTCAGACTATTTACTATCGGCTCGCGAGCGAAGCTGCCGGCAGCGTCATGACGACGCTCGCCGACATCTATTGCCGCCGCGGGCCGCGCGAAACCTCACACTAAAACTGGAGAGAAACTCAGATGCAGATCAAGTCAATCGATCCCGTGTCGTTGAAGAAGCGCCTCGACGAAGGCAGCGCCATGCTCATCGATGTTCGCGAAGCGCATGAACATGCGCGCGAACACATCGAAGGCTCGCATCTTGTGCCGCTGTCGCGCTTCCACGCCGAGGATTTCAGCGGCCACCGCGAGAAGACGGCCGTGTTTTATTGCCACAGTGGCGGACGGACCGGTTCCGCCGCTCGGCTTCTGGTCTCGAAGGGCTTCCGCGACGCCTTTCACTTGAGCGGCGGCATCATGGCGTGGAAGGCCGCCGGGCTGCCGACACAATCGAAGCGCGCCGCGGCGGCCGAAGGCGGGCGCAAACGCTTCGGCTGGCCGTTTTAAACCACGCGAACGTGGAAGCACCGCCATGGCTCTTTCCTGGATGCAGGATGTGCTGGCGGTGCTTTCCGGCAGCGCGGTGGGGATTCTCGCTCGGATTAATTGGCGGCGGCGGTTCGATCGTTGCCGTTCCGTTCCTGCTCTACGTGGTCGGCATCAGGGACGCACACGTCGCCATTGGCACCAGCGCGCTTGCCGTGTCCGTGAACGCGTTAGGCAACCTGATCTCGGCCATTGGCGCGCCGGCAACGTCAAATGGCCTTGCGCCGCCACTTTCGCGGCCGCGGGCATCATCGGCGCCGCCATCGGTTCCTCGCTCGGAAAGCTCGTTGATGGCCAGCAGCTTCTCTTCTTGTTCGCACTCGCCATGATCGCAGTCGGTGTGGCAATGTTGCGCCCACGCGCCGCTGCGGGCGATCCAAGCATTCGTCTGACGCCGGAGATTGCGGTCCGCCTTATCGCGGTCGGGCTCATCGTCGGCGCGATTTCGGGATTTTTCGGTATCGGCGGCGGTTTTCTGATCGTGCCTGGCATCATGCTTGGCAGCGGCATGCCGATCCTCAACGCTATCGGTTCCTCGCTCTTATCGGTCGGCACCTTCGGCCTCACCACCGCCGCCAACTACGCCGTGTCGGGCTTCGTCGATTGGATGATCGCGGTTCTGTTCATCGCCGGCGGTTTGGCCGGCGGCATTTTCGGTATGCGCGCCGCGATTCGCCTGGCGGTCAACCGGCGCATGCTTACATCTATTTTCGCGGGAGTGATCTTCGCTGTCGCGATTTACATGCTGGTACGTACCGGCCTTCCACCCTGGCTGTCCATTTAGTGAGAACGATAATGGCTAACTCCGTCACCGTCCCATGTCCGCATTGCCACAGGCTGAATCGGGTTCCAGCCGAACGACGCGGCGAAGGCGGGAAATGCGGCCACTGTCACAAGCCGCTCTTTTCCGGACATCCGATCAATCTCGACACCGCGCATTTTGATCGTCACGCCGGCGCCGCAGACCTGCCACTGCTGGTGGATTTCTGGGCCGCCTGGTGCGGACCGTGCCGCGCTATGGCGCCGGTCTTCGAAGCGGCGGCAAAGGAATTCGAACCCCGTCTCCGCCTCGCCAAGGTTGACACCGATGCCGAGCCGGCGGTCGCCGCCCGCTACAACATCCAGGCAATACCGACGATGATCCTTATGCGCGGCGGACGGGAAGTGGCGCGCCATAGCGGCGCCATGCCGGCGGGCGCGCTCCGCGCTTGGGTCGAACGGCACCTCCAAGGATAGCTATCAAGCATAGCTATTCCGGCGCCTAACGGCTGCTCACGCAGCGGGCATTTTGATCTTGCCGATATCGAGAATCTTCATCACGACCTTTTCGTAGTACGGTTCCGTCGTGCCGGCGCGTACCTTGTGCAGGAAGTATTTCTCGAATGCCACCTTGGCGACATGGACCCAGCGTCCGCTCGACGCCCAGTTGACGTTGCGCGGGGGATTTTGCGGCATGGCGACGAAGGCAACACCGGTATCGCCGAAATCGGCGAGACAAATCGCGTTCCAGGTGGCTTCGTGCGTCGCCTCGTTGCCACGGACGAGCTGGCCGACGTTGAGTGCGGACGCCGTCACCATCGATTCGATCATGTAGCCCGTCTTAGGCACGCCGACCGGCACCGCGGTCTGCTCCAGCGGCGCAATGGCGATGCAAACACCGACGCCAAACACGTTGCGGTATTTCGGATTCCGCTGATGCTTGTCGACGACGATGAAACCGCGCGGATTGGTCAAGCCCTCGATCCCGCGCACCACCGCGATGCCGCGGAACGCCGGGATCATCATCGAGAACTTGAACGGCAGCTCGTGCGTCTTTTTCAGCTTGCCGTCCTCGTCGAGCTCGCTCACAAGCACCTTGTCTGTATCGACCTTGTCGACCTTGGCATTGACGATCCATTTGATGTGGCGCTGGCGCATCTCGGATTCGAGCACGCCCTTGGTATCGCCGACACCGCCGACGCCGAGATGTCCGATGTAAGGCTCGGCCGTGACGAAGGTCATCGGCACTTTGTCGCGAATGCGCCGACGACGGAGATCCGTGTCCATGATCATGGCGAACTCATAGGCCGGGCCGAAGCATGAAGCGCCCTGCACGCCGCCGACGACGATGGGGCCGGGATTCTTGCAGAATTCCTCCCAGCGTTTGTTGGCCGCCGTTGCGTGGTCGACGTCGCAAATCGAATTGGTGTTGCGCTCGGGTCCGAATCCTTCGATCTCATCGAAAGCAAGTTCCGGCCCTGTGGCGACGATCAGAAAGTCGTAAGCGATCGATGAGCCGTCGCCGAGTTCGACGCGGTTCTCACCCGGATAAACGCGCTTGGCGCCGGCGGCGCTGAATTCGACGCCGTGCCTAGGAAGGACCGACGCAAGATCGATGACGACATCGTCCTTCGCGCGCCATTTCACCGCCACCCAGGGATTCGATGGCGTGAATTGAAAGAACGGCTTGTTGGAAACGAGCGTGACGCGGTCTTGCTTACGCACTGCCCTCTTCAGCTCGTAGGCGCAAGAGACGCCACCGATGCCGCCACCGAGCACGACGATATGAGACATTTATTCCCTCCTGAACGCCGGCAGTCAGCCTTGGCTTTTTTCTTCCATTGCTAGAATACGCATTCGTTGCATCAAGCGCGGGCGACGCACCCACGCATTGATCCATATCAATTAAGATAAAGCTGGCCCGGTACGCGGGGAGCCGACGATGCGCTTACCGCTCTGCCGGGAGAGGATAGCGATCAGGCGCCACCGCCGGGAGCGAAGCAGCGGACATAGACCCCATTTTACTCGCTGTAGGCGCGACGCATCCACGACGGCGCTTTGCGGATGAAGCTTCTTCAGCCGCAAAGACGTTCCCGCACGAGGGTCCGCAAACGCCAAGCCAACCGGATCAGACAGGGCTCATATGGTCGGCGATGGACTCTGAGTTTGCGCAGCTTGCACCGTCAATTCGTCGCCACTTGCGAGGCGTTGGAAAAACAGCGCATGCCGGTGGCAACGATTTTCTGGCCGTTGGAGACGAAATGACGGCCGTCTTCGCCGCACATGGCCAGCCACTCGCTGAGCCATTCCTGATAGGTGGAGATCGCATCGGGAATCGTGCGCACGCCTGTCAGCCTGTTCGGCAAGTTGAACGCGAGCTCGGCCTCCGAGGTCGCGCGGGTCATCCAGTCGCGGCTGATGGATTGAAGCGCATCGAACATCTCCGTTTGCATGCGCAGGCCGGCATTGACGCTCCTTGCGCCCATGTCGCCAAACTGCGCTGTGATTGTCTCGCTCGCGGCCACGTTTTCACCGCGCATCTGCCCGGAGCGTGCGCTGTCGCCTCGCTCGGAACGTGCGGTTCCGCCGCGTTGCTGCTCGCTACGATGGCTTTCGCTACGTGGATTGTCTTGAGGCATGATGTTGGCTCCCGCTACTGCTGTTGGCGAGCAAAGCCCGAACCACCCTCAACACACATAGTATAGTCCATTCCCTGTCCCATTGAAGGGGGGCGCGCAACGGCGACATCATGCCCGCGTTGCGTTCTCGTCATTGGCGAAGCCCCCGTCCGGCGATAGTTTCAACCCAATCATTCGATGAACGACGACCTGACCCGGGCCAAAGCCGAACCACCCGCCGCCGAGGCGGCCGACGGCGCGGACAAACCCTCATCGCGATCGCTGTTCTGGACGGTCTTTCCCTCGGTCATGCTGCCGATGTTCCTGGCGGTCGCGGACCAGACCATCGTCGCCACGGCTTTACCCGCCATCGCCTCGGACCTTGGCAACGTCGAGCGCGTTTCCTGGGTGGTGGTGTCGTATCTGATCGCCAACACGATCGCCGCGCCGGTCTATGGACGGCTCGGCAACTCGTTCGGCCGCCGGCTCATGATGTTCACGGCGCTCGCCTTGTTCATGGCCGGATCGGTGTTGTGCGCGCTCGCGCCGAACATCGAATTGCTGACGGCCGCGCGCGTGCTGCAAGGATTTGGCGGCGGCGGACTGATGACTTTGTCGCAAGCGCTCGTCGGCGAGACCATTCCGCCGCGAGAGCGCGGCCGCTATCAGGGCTATCTCGCGGGAATCTCGGTCAGTTCCAGCACGTTCGGGCCGGTCGCCGGCGGCTACCTCACGCAGGCTTTCGGTTGGCGATCGATTTTTCTCGTCAACGTGCCGCTCGGGCTCGCCGCCGTTTTCCTTGTGCTACGGCTGCAGACGCGGCCGGCAGATCGCCGGCGGACCACGTTCGATGCGCCGGGTCTGGTGTTGTTTATGTTGTTCGTCAGCCCGTTCATTCTTGCTCTGGAACAGGCCCAGCGCATGGAAGCGCGCACGCTGCCGATGACTCTGGGGCTGGCGGCATTTGGAATAGTCGCGTTGCTTGCGCTGATCTGGCAGGAAAAGCAGTCGAGCTCGCCGCTCATTCCGCCCGTCTTGTTCAGAGAGCCATCGGTTTGGCGCGCCGACGGCTTGGCCGCCTGCCACGGCGCTGCGCTGGTGTCGCTGATCACCTTCCTGCCCCTCTATCTGCGGGCGGTCCGTGGCGCTTCGCCAGCCGAAACCGGCCTCTTGATGTTGCCGCTGATGTTCGGCATCGGCATCGGTTCGCTGGTCACCGGGCAATTGGTAACGCGAACCGGCCGCACGGCCGTGTTTCCATCCTACGGATATGTGGCGGCGACGGCAGGCTTGTTGTTCCTTGCTTTCTGGATACCGCATTTGAGCTTGGGGGCGTTGCCTTGGGTATTCGGCGCCGTAGCGTGTTTCATGGGTACGGTCATGGGCGTGGTGCAAGTCACCGTGCAGGCCGTTGCCGGGCAGCGGATGCTGGGCACCGGCGCGGCCATGGTGCAGTTCTCCCGCTCCGTCGGCGCGGCCTTCGGGACTGCCGCCGTGGCCGCGGTTTTGTTTTCGGTTCTTGCGGGGACCGATAGAGAAACGGCAAGTCTGTTCGGAGCCATGATCGACCGCGGACCGGATGCGATCGCCGCGCTCGCGCCGGCGCGGCAGATGGCGGTCCAGACCGAAATCGGCGAAGCCTTCCGCGCCGCCTTCGTAACGATCGCGGCGTTCACGGGCATTGGCGCGTGGCTCGCCTGGTCGATGCCGCTGCGGCGCGTGTAGTCCGACCCGAGCGCATGACCAAAATTCTCCTGATCCGCCACGGCACATCGAGGGCGCTTTCGCGGTCGCTTCGACACGATCCGATTGCTCGCACGATCTCGTGCCGGTATAGGCCAGTCGGCTTTCTCGATTGACCGCGCCATCCCTCTGCTGGATTTCGGCGGCCGCCGCGTTGCCTGTTCCGAATGGAGGTCAACCTGTCGATCGGTGGGGCTGCCGGGACATGCGCGGTCAGGCGCGTGCAACCATTTCGCGCCTTCTTTTTCCTGGCCGCTCTGGATGCGATCGCCGGCGTCGGCATGTGGCTGGTCGCGGCCGTCGGGATTGTTCCGCGGGATTGGGCGGGAGTCCCGGTCGGGATCTGGCATCGGCAGGAACTGCTGTTCGGCATGGTCCCGGCAGGGCTTGCGGGCTTTCTGCTAACCGCCTTGCCTCGTTGGACCGGTCGTCGCCCGATTTCGCCACTCGCACTGCGAGTACTCATTGTCCTTTGGCTCACCGGACGCGGCGCCCATGTTGCGGCACCCACTGCGGCAGGACCGATAGCAGCACTCTTCATAGCCCTGCTGGCGCTGATCGTCGCCTATCAGGTGATCGCAGCGCGCGACCGCCGCGACCTCAAAGTCGGCGCTCTTCTCGTCTTGCTGTCAGTCGGAGCCCTGACCGCCGGTGACCAACCCTTCGAGACCGCAGGCGAGTATGGATCGCGTGTAAGCCTGGCTGCCATCTTGGGCCTCAGCATCATAATCGGCGGCCGTGTCGTACCAAGCCTGACTGCCGCCGCTTTCGCCAAGCCCGCCGCGACATTCCATATGCGCTCGTGGATTTGGATCGAACTGGTCGCAGGCATCGGGGCCGCTATTGGGCTCGGCGCCTGGGTCGTAGCCCCTGCCCTGGACGCGACAGCTCTCGCCTGCGCCGTCGCGGCGGTTGGCCAAGCGGCTCGCCTCCTCCAGTGGCGCGTCTGGCGAACCATTACGATGCCGGCGGTCCTCGTGCTGCACCTCGGGTATGGCTGGATTCCCGCCGGATTTGCCCTTGCTGCCGTCCGCCTTCTGAATCCCGACCTCGGTGGGACGGATGCGGTCGTTCACGCCTGGGCTGTGGGCGTGATCGGACTGATGTGCCTCGGCGTGTGGTCAAGCATGATCCGCCGGCAGACCGGTGCCCCCTTCGAGTTCTCAACACTGCTCTCAGCGGCCTACGCGTGCGGTTTCATCGCCAGCGTGGCCCGCGTATTGGCGGCGTCTCCCGCTGGCGCGCACATGATGTGGTTGAAGCTGGGGGCGTTCGCCTGGATCGCCGCGTACGCCCTGTTCCTCATGGGCTTCGCTCGGAAACTGCTACGAAGCCGGTCAACGCCGGCGTAGCGTATCTTCTGCCGCCGTCATCCCATTGGCGCATCGCGCAGGACCCCTGCTGCGTCGACGAGATCGACATCGCCGACCGAAACGCCGCGACCGATACTGCTTTATTTGAAGTCGCGCCGACGCTGTTCATACCGCAACACCGCGCGAAAACAGATTTCGCCGTCACGTAATCGTGTCCTCTCACTCCGGTCGGTGGACAATACGCTGCGCCTCTCTGCGTTGACGCGATTGGGTTACCAAATATAGGCTTCGAGCCACGCCTCTGTGAAGAAGGCGACGCAGGCAGCATGGGGAGGTTCACATGCCGAAGGTCAAGGCGAACGGCATCACCATGAACTACGAGCAGCAGGGGACGGGCGAGCCGCTCGTGCTTATTCCCTATCTCGCCGCCGACAATGCCTGCTACGCTTTCCAGGTCGCCGACTACGCCAAGCACTTCACCTGCATCTCCGTCGATCCGCGCGGCGCCGGCGAGACCGACAAGCCAGCGGGCACGTATTCGATGGAATTGTTCGCCGACGACGTCGCCGCCTTCATGCAGGCGATCGGCGTCGAGCGGGCGCATGTGAGTGGCCTGTCGCTCGGCGCCGCGACCGGACTATGGCTTGCCGGAAAGTATCCGCAGCGGGTCAAATCGCTGTCACTGCACAGCGGCTGGACCAAGTCCGACCCGTTTCTCAAGGTCGTGGTCGAAGGCTGGCAGAGCATCGCCAAGGCCCTGGGCAGCGTCCAGGAAATGATCATCCAGGGCATCTTCCCCTGGTGCTTCACGCCGGAACTTTATGCGGCGAAGCCGGATTATATCGACCAGCTCGCGGCTTTCGTGCGCAGCCGGCCGCAGCAACCGTACGACGCCTTCATCCGCCAATCGAACGCGGTGATCGCCCATGACGCCCTGTCACAGCTCGCCCGCATCAAGGCTCCAACCCAGATCACCTTCGGCCGCCACGACCTCGTGTGCTCGACCCGCTTCGCCGACGCGATGAAAACCGGCATCAAGGGCAGCGAGCTCCTGGTGTTCGAGACCTGCGCGCACGCCCCCCTTTACGAAAGCGTGGCCGAGTTCAACGAGAAGACATTGGCTTTCCTCAACCGTCACATCGGCTAGGGGCTCTTTAAGAGAAAACGCGGTCGCTGCCGCCCTGCCTTGCGTTACGCACGCGACTCCCCGTATTACCTGCGCATTCACGTCGATCTCGCGTAGCTGCGTCAAAACGGAGCCTCCGGGACGGCGACAATACCTTGGTGCCGCTGATACCGGACAGCGGCTGGCACCATTCGTTTCCTGCGAGCGCGTTGACCACAGAGCCATCGGTATGTCGAACCAAGCGACACAGCCCAGCGCCCCTCAAGCGGGCCGCGCGATCATTACCATCATCGGATCCGATCGCGTCGGCATCATTGCCGGGATTGCGAACGTGCTCGCCGAGGCCAATGTCAATATCCTGGACATCAGCCAATCCGTGATCCGCGAATTTTTCACGATGATCATGATGGTCGACCTTGCCGGCTCCGCCGTTTCCTTCCACGCGCTGAGCGAAAAGCTGGCGCGCAAGGGAAACGAGCTGTCGGTTCGGGTCGAGATTCAGCGCGAGGAAATTTTCAAGGCGATGCACCGCATCTAGCTGCCCCGACGATGGCGCAGCTCGCTTGCCCAGGACGGGCCACAGACCTGCACACGATGCGCTAAAGGACCGATCGAGCGATGCGACATCTCAACTTCTCCGGCGAGGAGATCCTCGAAACCATCAACATGGTGCGGACGGAACAACTCGATATCCGCACCATCACCGTCGGCATCAGCTTGTTGGATTGCGTGAGCGACAGTTGCGACGGCTTGTGCCGGAACGTCTACGACAAGGTGGAGAGCGTCGCGCGCGATCTGCGGCGCGTCAGCGCGGAAATCTCCGAGGAATTCGGGCTTCCGATCATCAACAACCGCGTCGCCGTAACGCCGGTATCGCTGATCGCCGGCCGATCCGGCGAGCAAGAATTGTTGCGCATAGCCGAAACGCTCGATCGCGCGGCGCACGCGGTAAACGTCGATTTCATCGGCGGCTTCTCCGCCCACGTCGAGAAGGGCATGACAAAGGTCGATGCCAATCTCTTCGCTGCCATTCCAGAGGCGCTCGCGGCGACCAAGCGCGTGTGCGCTTCGGTCAATGTCGGCTCGACGCGCGCCGGCTTGAACATGGACGCGATCGCCGCCCTCGGCCGCATCATCAAGCGTACCGCCGAGTTGACCCGTGACGCGAATTCGATCGGCTGCGCCAAACTCGTCGTGTTCTGCAATGCGGTCGAGGACAATCCGTTCATGGCCGGAGCGTTTCACGGCGCGAGCGAGCCTGAGTGCGCCGTCAATGTCGGGGTCAGCGGCCCCGGCGTCGTGCTCAGGGCGATCAAAGCCGCCGGCGACGTCGACTTCGGCACACTGGCTTCGATCATTCGCCGGACCGCCTTCAAGATCACGCGCGCCGGAGAGCTGGTCGGCCGAACCGCCGCGGCCCGGTTGGGACTGCCTTTCGGCATCGTCGATCTGTCGCTGGCTCCGACTCCGGCCGAGGGCGACAGCGTCGCGCGGATACTGGAAGAGATCGGATTGGACAGCGTCGGCACGCACGGGTCGACGGCGGCGCTGGCGCTCCTCAATGACGCCGTGAAGAAGGGCGGCGCCATGGCTTCGAGCTATGTCGGCGGGTTGTCTGGCGCGTTCATCCCGCTGTCGGAAGATGCCGGCATGATCGAAGCCGCGGAACGCGGCTACATCACCATCGACAAGCTCGAAGCCATGACCGCGGTCTGCTCGGTCGGCCTCGACATGATCGGCATTCCCGGCGACACGCCGGCGGAAACGATCGCGGCGATCATCGCCGACGAGGCGGCGATCGGCATGATCAACAAGAAAACCACGGCCGTGCGGCTGATCCCGGCGGTCGGCAAGCGGGTGGGAGACTGGGTCGACTTTGGCGGCCTGCTCGGCCGCGCTCCTGTCATCGCCGTCAATACGCGTTCATCGAGCCGGCTGATCGCGCGCGGCGGGCGGATACCCTCGCCGCTGCAGGCGTTGATCAATTAAGCAGTCGTCAACGACCTGCGCCTAGAATCAAGTGACGCCGACCCAATAGGATTGGCGCTCATGCTCGCCGATCGGAGCCGGCGGCAATTCTTCCTGTTAGTACCACTTGTTCTGTGTTGGGCTGCGTAGATTGGCCCCTACCCCGCCGATTGTTTTTCGGTGAGAGCCATGAACGCGCACAACAAACATCTCCTGCGAGCTACGTTTATCGTGTCAGCCTTGATGCCGGTGGCACCAGCGACTGCGGCCGATTTGCCGCTCCCGCCCGCAGCGCCGGCCTGGACGTGGTCGGGCTTTTACATCGGCGGCAGCGTCGGTGCGGCAGCCGGCACCGCGACATTCTCCGATCCGTACGGACCTTCGGTGTTCGGCGACAAGGTAACCACGAACGGTTTTCTGGCCGGCCTTCAGCTCGGCTACAATTGGCAGGTGGCTCCGCGATGGGTCGTTGGCGTCGACGCCGATGCCAGCTACCTCGATTCCAATGGCACCGACACATGCATGCAAGCCTCGACGACGTTGATCGGATCGAATTGCCAGGTCACGCCGCGCGTGCTTGCGACACTTGCCGGCCGTCTTGGCTTTCTCGTCGACCCGCAGGGCCACACGCTTGTCTATGGCAAAGCCGGCGCCGCGTGGACCGATAGCGACATATCGATAAGTCCCAACAATTCTTTCTCAACCGCAATTTTCAAGGGCGCTATTTCTCCGGGCGAACCGACAAACGAGAACGCCAACGCGTGGGGCTGGACGGTCGGCGCCGGAATCGAGCGCGCTCTCACGCCGGCTTGGTCGCTAAGCCTGGAATACGACTATTATCGTTTTGCCACGACTTACGTTTCGACTCCGAACACGATCAAAGTGACGCGGGAGGCGAAATTCAGCGAGGTTGAGGGCAACACTTCCGGAGTGACACCGGATATGCACGTCGTAAAGCTGGCGTTGAACTATCATTGGGCAGCGGACCCGGGAGCCGCATGGGCCGATGCTTCCGCTCTCGGCATCGCAGCAATCCCTGTTAGGGCTCGGCCGGCTCCAACGATAGAAGGGTGGGATGTCGATGCCGGCGCGCGCTACTGGTACAGTGTCGGCACGTCAAAAAACACGAGCGGCAGCGGCAGTCTCCTCTCCCGGTTGTCCTACGACAACATGACGGGTCATTCGGGCGAATTGTTTGCCCGCCTCGACACGCCATCGGAAGTGTTCGTGAAAGGATTTGCCGGCACCGGCTCCATCACCAGCGGAACGCAGAACGACGAGGACTGGGGCCTGAATGATGGAACTGAAGCAAAGCCCAGGCCTGCGGCCTTCGAGGTGACCGCGTCCAACGTCTCCGGCTGGCTTCAATATGCCGCCGCGGATGTCGGGTTCAACGTGATCCACAACCGGGATAGCAAGGTCGGGCCTTTCGTCGGTTACAGCTATTTCCACGAAACCATGAATGCATTCGGTTGCATGCAGTTGGTGTTGCCAGGCTCCATTTGCGACCCCCCAACACCATCGAATGAATTGAACCTCACGCAGGCCGACACATGGCAGTCACTCCGCGTCGGTATTTCAGCTCAAACTACGATATGGGATCGTCTCGGGATCACCGGCGATCTGGCGTACTTGCCGTACGCCCATTTCAGCGGTCTCGACACCCATTGGCTGCGGGAGCCGGTTGCTTATTTCCCGCAGCAGGGTATAGGGCGCGGCGTCCAAGCCGAACTCATCCTGACTTATCGCTTCACCGAAAATCTCACTTTCGGCCTTGGCGGACGCTACTGGGCCATGTGGACCACGAGCGCCAATCAGAGCTGCAATGGCGGCTGCGATACGACTGCGGCCACGCCTCAGTCGATCTCGCTTCCACCAAGTCCATTTACGACCAATACCCAACGCTACGGCACCTTCATTCAGATGAGCTATCGATTCAGTCCGCATCCATAGTTCGATTTCCGCTCGTGGTCGACAAGAGCGACGCGGATAACCTGCTCGGTTTCTGCGGTGAGAACGTGCGGAAGACCGGTCCGACATAATTTGAGATGCATCAGACCGACTACGTGCCGAAGTAATCTGTCATTGCTGATTCTCGGCAAAGGTCTCCAGCAATAGCCGCCGGCCGCGCGTGCGCGGACCGCCAATTAGATTTATGAGGACACTACCTCCGCAGTCGCGACCGGTACAGCCGCAGATCATGCCGGCGGCTTATGGGCCAGCCAGCGGCCCGCTTCCGCGGCGGCAAAAAGCTCGGCGAGCGCGGCATTCACCGCCGCCGGCTCCTCGCTGGTGATGGTATGGCCCGACCGCGGAATGACCAGGAGCCCAGCCGTCGGCACCGTGCGCTTGAGGAAAAGGCTGCCTTCGAGACAGCTATCGTCTTCGTCGCCGACAATGACGAGAAGCGGCACTGAGAAGCGCTTCAAATCCGCCTCCAGGTCCCAGAGCGTCGGCCGTTTCGCCTGCAGCATTGACATGGTCAGCGCGTGGCCTTGCGCGGAATGCTCAGCGAGCATGCGGGCGAATTCTGCAAACCCGCGCGGGTCTTTGTATTTGTGCGTGCGGCGCGTCGGGGTGTCGGCATAGCTTGCGGCGGCGGTAGCTATGTCGTTGTCGGTGAAGAGCTTGGCATTCTCCGCCGCGATTTTGCGCATCGCCTCGCGCGCCGCCGGGTCCGCCACCGAGCCCCAGCCGCAGCCGGCCGCGGTCACCGAAATGCAGCGCTCACGATGGCGGATGCCGACATGGAGCGCGGTGTAGGCGCCCATGGAGTGGCCGACCACATGCGCCTTCGTAATACCGAGCGCGTCCATGATCGCGACCACGTCGCCGCGCGCGATATCCTGGCCGTAGCGCGCCGGATCGTTCGGCACGTCAGAAGGTGGATAGCCACGCGCCGAAAAGGTGACGCAGCGATGCGAGCGCGCGAAATAGCGCATCTGCGGTTCCCAGGTGCGATAATCGCCGGCGAATTCGTGAACAAAGACGACCGGCGTGCCGGTGCCGGCCTCTTCGTAATAAAGCCGGGTGCCGTCCGCGCTGGTGATCAATGACATCGCAGTGTCTCGCTTTTGCGTAGCGCCGTAATGGAAGCGTTTTACGCTGCCTGCCGCAACAGTTCGATTTCGCAGGTCTGTGTCACCGGCTCGGGCAACTCGCCGCCGGCAATGTCGTAACCGGTGGCGCGCAAAATTCCGTTGGCCGGACTCATCGCGACCGCAAGCCGCGTATAGGGATTGAGCACGGGCTCCCGCACCCAATCGAACCCGCCCGCCGCCGGCGAGCCGCTCCACTCCGCCAGCGCGTCGCGCCGTGCGCGGCTGAAGCCTGCCGCGTCGGCGAACGAACTGACAAGAAAGCGCCGCGTGCCGATACGCCCTTCCCAGCTTGGCCGGCACGGCACCCAATCGTTGGCGGCGCAGGTATCGTCCTCGCGGGTAACGAAAGCGGTTTCAGTCCGCTCGATCACGCAGCGTTCGTGCGGCGCGCAGCCGACAAGCGTGTAGATCACCGGACGCGCGACCGGCGTTTCCTCCAGGAAGCGACGCGCCGCGGTGAAATCGCCGCACGCTTCGAACGCCCGGCGCAAAAGCTGATCCGGCGGCATGCGGTCGGCGGCCGCCGACGCTTGCAATGCGTTCGCGGCGTAGTCGTACGGGCGGAGCCAGCGATGCCGGGTCCGCCGCCACATCGGCGCCTGGTTGATCGCGGCAGCGAAGCGTTGCGGCGCCATCGCCGTGAGCACGCCGACATAGCCGGGCCAGGTGACGCTGACGAAGTCGCCACACTCGCCGCGCATGTGCGCGAGCTCGGTATGGTGTCCGAGACCGCTAAAGGGCCAATCGAGCGTGCGCACAAGCCAAGGCACGCCATGATGTTCGCCGGCGCGCGCGGTGCAGCCCCATTGATAAGAGGCATTGAGCAACCACACACCGGAAAAATCGAGCGCCGCCGCGATTTGCGCGATCTCCGCAAAATACGGCGAGCGCGATCGCTTCAGCGCGCGATGCGAGAGCCAATCGAGCGCCGGCACCAGCGGCCGCGCCGCCGGCGGGAAAAAGCCGAGACAGGCGTCGCGCAGCGCGCGTGCCTGCGCGGCGCTTTCCCGTGCGTGACGCGGCGGGCCGCCGTCGCGCACGTCGACCAAGGGAATTGCAGGCAATTGTGCATTCATCGCAAAGCCCTTCCCGACCGCGGACTCATGTCCGGAACTTCCCTCGCGTCCATGTCGCCCGAGCGCCGCCGCGTCAAGGCTGGGCCTCGCCCCGCGCTGGCTGGCCCACCATTTCGACCAACAGCGCGGCCATTCCCGTCTCGAACAAACGGATCGGTCACCTTGTCGAGAAAATCGACGCTGTATTTACCGATTTTCCGTATATTTGCGTATAGTCCGGCCGAATAAAGACCTGACAGGAATGGACAGTCGAGTGGCAGGAATGGGCGAGCCGATTGCCCGCCGCGCGGAGCGTCCAGCCCGCAGGGGGCGTACCGCCGCCAGCGAAGCTCGCGATCGTGGCGGTCACTACGATATCGAACGCCAGCTTTTGGCGGCGATCGTCCGCGCCTCGCGCGACGCGATCTGGAGCTGGAACACCGAGGGCCTCATCACCTCCTGGAATGCCGAGGCCGAGCGGCTGTTCGGCTATTCCGCGAGCGAAATGACCGGCAAGTCGCTGCTGACAATCGTTCCGGAAGACCGGATGCAGCGCTCGCAAGAGGCGATCGTCAAACTTCTGCGCGGCGAATTTTACGGCCAGTATGAAACGGTCCACCGGCGCAAAGATGGCGTCCGCCTCAACGTCGAACTCACGCTGTCTCCGATCTACGGCAGCAGCGGAGATATCGTCGGCGCCGCCACCGTCTGCCGCGACATTACCCAAAGAAAGGAAGTTGAGGCGCGCCTACGCTTGGCGATCGAGGCGGCGCAACTCGGCATTTGGGATTGGAACCTGCTGACCGGCGAAATGGTCTATTCGACCCGCGCCAAGGAAATCTACGGCTTCGCGCCCGACGCGCCGGTGACCTTTGCACAGGTTCTTTCGGCCACCCATCCCGAGTATCTAATACTGACGGCGGAATTGTCGCGGCGCGCCCGCGATCCAGCCATCCGCGAAAAAAGACCCTATGAGTTCAGGATCATCCGGCCGGACGGCTCAATCCGATGGATCCTCGCGCATGGCGAAGCCGTATTTGCTCCCGTCAACGGCAGGGAAAAAGCGATCCGCTACGCCGGAACGATCCAGGATATCACGGGGCAAAAGCGCACAGCCGACGCCTTGTTTCGCAGCGGGACGCGGTTACGCCTCGCCATCGAAGCCGGCAGAATGGGCGTGTGGGAATACAAACCGGCGACCGAAACCCTGGTGGGATCGCCGGAACTCAATCGCGTGCTCGGCTTTCCGCCCGACAGCAAACCAGGCGTCGAACAGATCCGTGCGGGCTATCTGCCCGGCGAGCAGGAACGTCTTCGTGAAGCCGCGGAATATGCGTTGGCGGCGGGCCAGCAACATTTCGAAGTGGAGTTCCGCTATCGTTGGCTCGATCAGTCGGTTCACTGGCTTTTGGTACGGGCGGAGTTCGTGTTCCGGGATGGAAACGTCAGCCGGCTGATCGGCATCGTCACCGACATCACGCATCTCAAACGCGCCCAGGAGCAGCAGGAATTTCTCATCAACGAGCTCAATCATCGGGTGAAGAACACGCTGGCGACCGTGCAATCGCTCGCCGTGATGACGCTCAAGACCAAGGGGCCTGCGGAATTCGCCGACGCATTCGGCCGGCGGCTGACCGCGCTTTCGGCCACGCATGATCTGCTGACGAGTTCGGGATGGGAATACGCCTTGCTCGACGACGTCATCGAAGCGGAACTCAAACCCTATATGAGCAGTCAGATTTCGCTCGAACCCGCGCCCGCTCACATCCTGCTCAAACCCAAGGCGGCGCTCAGCCTCGGCCTCGTCTTTCACGAGCTAGCCACCAACGCGGCCAAGCACGGCGCGCTGTCGGAAACGAGCGGGCAACTCGTTGTGTCGTGGCGGCGCTCGGAAACCGGCGGCCGGAAGTATCTTTCCGTCGTCTGGCGCGAACGCAAAGGACCGCCGCCCCAAGCCTCCAGAAAGCCTGGCTTCGGCTCACGGCTTATCGAGGCTTCGATCACCGACGAGCTTGGCGGACAAATCAAGCTCAGCTATCCGCCGACCGGCTTTCATGCGGAGATCGAGCTGCCGATCGAAAATATTTCCGCGTAGCACGCGCCACGTCCCGCGCATGTAAAAGTCTTGACGCAATCCCCGGCACCAAGCGAAAAGAGAGACTTCTGGAAAATCTCGGAGCGCTCGCGGTCGATTTGACCGACGACGATCTCGCGCAAATTCCGATGCCATTCCAGTTGGCGCCGCCGCGGGCTTGCGTTATCCCGAAGCTCAGACGAAGAGCGTCTATCTCTGAAAGCGGAATTGCCGCGGCGACGCGGCGGGCGGAGGGGTCATGCAAACGGTAACGCTTGGGCGGACGGGACCGGCGGTTGGCGCGTTGGGCCTCGGCTGCATGGGCATGTCGCCGGGTGTTTACGGGCCGTCGGACGAGGCCGAGAGCATCGCCACCATCCGCGCCGCGGTCGAAGCCGGCATCACGCTGATCGACACCGGCGACTTCTACGGCATGGGTCATAACGAAATGCTGATCCGCCGCGCGCTCGAAGGCGTACCGCGCGCCGGAGTCGTCCTCTCGGTAAAATTCGGCGCGCTGCGCGACCCGGCCGGCGCATGGGGCGGCAATGACGCCCGGCCGCAAGCCGTGAAGAATTTCTTGGCCTACACATTGCGGCGGCTCGGCACCGATTACATCGATATCTACCGCCCTGCCCGCGTCGATCCGGCGGTGCCGATCGAAGACACCGTCGGCGCCATCGCCGACATGGTCCGGGCCGGCTATGTCCGGCACATCGGGCTTTCCGAAGCCGGCGCTGAAACCATCCGGCGCGCGCAGGCCGTCCATCCGATCGCCGATTTGCAGATCGAATATTCGCTCATGAGCCGCGGCATCGAAAAAGCGATCCTGCCGACGACACGCCAGCTCGGAATCGCCATCACCGCCTATGGAGTGCTGTCGCGCGGGCTCTTGAGCGGGCGCATCCCGGCGGCGGGCGCCAAGGGCGATATCCGCGTCGTTCGCATGCCGCGCTACCAGGAAGGCAATCTCGAAAAGAATTTGCGTCTGGTCGAAGCGCTGCGGCGGATCGGCAATGAAAAAGGCGCGAGCCCGGCACAACTCGCTTTGGCCTGGGTGCGCTCCCGCGGGACCGACATCGTGCCGGTGATCGGCGCCCGCCGCCGCGAGCAACTCACGGAAGCGCTCGGCGCGCTCGAGCTCAAGCTCGACGCCACCGACATCGCGCGCATTGATGCAGCGGTATCGCCGAGCCAGACCGCCGGTCCGCGCTACGATCCGGCGCAGATGGCGCACCTCGACAGCGAGGCGCAGGCGTGAGGCCAATGCTCTCACGGCTTGATCCAAACGACCCATCACTGGGATAATCCTCGCCCATTCCGGCCGTTTGACCGATCGCCAATCGAGAGTCGGCACCGGCCCGATCAGGGGAGGAAACGCGGTGGCCGATCACGATTACATTGTCGTAGGCGCCGGTTCGGCCGGCTGCGCGATCGCCTCACGCCTTTCCGAAGATCCGTCGATCGACGTTCTGCTGCTGGAGGCCGGGGGCGCGGACGACGACGAGAGAATTTCCTTCCCCCATCGCGCGTGGGAGCTTTGGACCACGCCGATGGACTGGGGATTCAACACGGCGCCGCAGGCGGCCGCGCTCAACCGGCCGATCTACTGGCCGCGCGGCAAGGTGTTGGGCGGATCGAGCTGTCTCAACGCGACGGTCTATGTGCGCGGCGCGCCAGCGGATTACGATCACTGGGCCTATCTCGGCAATGCGGGATGGGATTACGCGAGCGTGCTGCACTATTTCCGGAAATCGGAGGATTATTACGGCGGCGCGTCGCACTATCATGGCGCCGGCGGACCGCTGTCGGTTTCGCGCCACACCGCGCCGAACCCGCTGACCGATGCCTTCATCGAAGCCGCCGTGCGCGCCGGCCATCCGATCAATCATGATTTTTCCGGCCCCGAACTGATCGGCGTCGGTTACACGGACACGACGACGACGCGCGACGGCAGGCGCTGCAGCGCGGCCGCGGCGTTCCTCAAACCCGCGCACAACCGCCGGAATCTGACGGTACAGACCGGCGCTCACAGCCATCGCCTTCTGATCGAAAAGGGCCGCTGCAAGGGCGTCGTCTACGAGCACGGCGGCAAGCTTCACACCGCGCGGGCGACGGAAGAAGTCATCGTCAGCGCCGGCGCGATCGGCTCGCCGCATCTGCTGCTGCTTTCCGGCATCGGACCGGCCGACGATCTGAAGAAGCTCGGCATCGGCGTGAAGGCCGGGCTGCGCGGGGTTGGCCAGAACCTTCACGATCATCTCTTGACCTTCGTCGTCCACGAAGCAAGCCGGGACATTCCCGCGCCGAAGCACAACATCCTCGAAGCGCATCTGTTCGCCAAGAGCGACCCAAATCTCGCCGTGCCCGATCACCAGCCGCTCTTCATGTGCAACGCGCCGCCGCTGCCCACGCTTGAAATACCGGCCAACTCTTATGCGCTGGCGCCCGGCATCATTCGGCCGGCCTCGCGCGGCGAACTGAAACTGACCGCCGCCGATCCGAAAGCGCCGCCCCATCTCGATCCGCGCTATCTCAGCGAACCCGCCGACCTCAACGCGCTCGTCCATTCGCTGGAAGTCTCGATCGAGATCATGGAGAGCCCAGCACTCGCCAAATGGCGCAAGCGGGCGGTCTGGCCGCAGGCGAACACGCGCGCCGAACGCGTCCAATGGGTGCGACAGACTTGCGAGACGTACCACCATCAAGCCGGGACTTGTAAAATGGGCATCGATGGCATGAGCGTCGTGGATCCGGAGTTGCGCGTGTACGGCATCGAAGGTCTGCGCGTCGCCGACGCCTCGATCATGCCCGCGGTCATCAGCGGCAACACCAATGCCGCTTCGATCATGATCGGCGAAAAGGCCGCCGATCTCGTTCGCCGCGTCAAGCCACCGGCGAGACGCGCGGCCTGAAGCGCGGATTGTCCGATGCGGAAAACCTATGGACCGAAGTATCCGCGCACGCTCGGCGCGCTGATGGCGTGGCCCGGATTCGACTTGGATAGGCCTACGGTGACCGACGCCGCCGGTACGCTGAGCCGGCGCGATTTCCACGACCGTGTGCTGCGTGTGGCAGCCGGGCTGCGCAAAGGCGGCGTGGGTCCGGGCGCGCGCGTAGCGCTGTGGCTGCCGAACAGCGCCGGATATCTCGCCGCGATCTTCGCTTGCGCCCGGCTTGGTGCGCTCGCCATCCACATCAACACGCGCTTTCGCGTTGCGGAGGTCGGCAACCTGCTGCGCCGGTCGCGTGCGCGCGCGCTCGTGACGCAATGGGGCTTTTCCCGCCCGTCGATTTCGTGGCGATCTTTGCCGCCCTGCCCGCGGCGGACCGCGCCGCGCTGCGCAACGTATTTGGGCTGCAACTTCCTCCTCACGTGACGCAACTCGCCGGCTTACCGGTGGCGTCGCTCGATGGCGCCGTTACCGACGCGGGGCCTGACGAGGCGACCGGGGAAGCGCCTTGTCTGACCTTCACCACGTCGGGCACGACCA
The DNA here is from genome assembly GCA_963733575.1 of uncultured Alphaproteobacteria bacterium. GTDB lineage: Bacteria > Pseudomonadota > Alphaproteobacteria > Rhizobiales > Xanthobacteraceae > BOG-931. The sequence goes on from CAVTDJ010000002.1 coordinate 2,049,075, forward strand.
GGGGGCCGAAGCTCGTCCTGCACGATCAACAAGCCATCGCCGGCCACGCCGCCGATGTCGCGCACCATACCGGGCTCGATACGGCCGATGCGGCGCTGCTTGGCGCGGTGCCGTTCTGCGGAACGTTCGGCAATGCCGCAGCAATGGCTGCGATTGCCGGCGGCGCGCATATCGTCTGTCAGAGCCAATTCGAGGGTGAGGCGGCGGCCGCGCTGATCCGCCGGCACCGGATCACCCACGTGATCGGCGGCGACGATATGTTCGGCCGCATCGCCGCCGCCTCGGGCGGACGCCAGTTCGAACTCGGTGCGCTTCTCCGGCTTCGCCGCATTCCACTCTACGGCTGCCGCGTCGATCGCCGCGGCAGAAGCGGCCGGCATGAAGCCACATGGCCTTTACGGCAGTTCGGAAGTGCAGGCGCTGTTCTCCATCTCCAAAGGCGAAAACCGCCTGCTTGGGGGCGGCGTGCCGGTCAGCGCGCAGGCGCGGCTTGAGGTGCGCGATCCGGAGACGGGCGCAACGCTGCCGCCTGGCGCCTCCGGCGAGCTCTGGATCGCCGCGCCGTCAAGCTTCGTCGAGTATCTGGAAAACCCCGAGGCGACCGAGAGGGCGATCGCCGCCGACGGCATGTTCCGCACTGGCGATCTCGCCCGGCTGGACGGCGGCGGCTTCGTCTTTGAGGCGCGGATCGGCGACGCCATGCGGCTCGGCGGATTCCTGGTCAGCCCGGAGGAGATCGAGGCGGTCATCCAGGCGCAGCCGGGCGTTGCCGGCGTGCAGGTGGGGCGGCATCGCGGGGAGACGACGATCCGGTGCCGGTGGCCTTCGTTCGCGCGGCCGGCGGGGCGGTGCTGGATGTGGCGGCGTTGCAGGCGCGCTGTCGCGAACAATTGGCGCGATTCAAGGTCCCGGAGCGAATCGTGGCGGTGGAAGCGTTCCCGACCGTCGAGAGCCCGAACGGCCCCAAAGTGCAAAAGGTTCGCCTGCGCGAGATGGCCGAGGCGTTGCTGCGGGAAGAGCCGCGCGGATGCCTTGCCGGATCCTAGTGCCGAGCGCGAAAGAATGGTGAGCCCGGGAAGAGATTTTTCCTCGTGATCACCAATTGCGTTTTGGCTGATCGACGAACCGAAGCCGCATGAAGGTTGTCGGATACCTAAGATTAATAACTTCAAGATAAATCCAAGCCGAGTTGAAAAGTCCAATGGTTTTGATGCTCGCTTGTTTCGCCTCTGTTTCGTCATCCTCAGGCGCGATCAGCGGAGCCGGTCGGCGTCAAGTGGAACAATCGGCATTTGTAGAGCGCGAAATTGCTTTGGGCCCATCACGTCAGACCTGAGAGGACCGTACGAAGGATGGTTCCGCATCCAGATCGGCACCCTCGATCGGCAAATCCATCTTGTTGCTCGCCGGCGTCATTTCGGCGGCCGACGCGGCGCGGCTAGAAAAAAGTCAGGCCACCGCTGGCTTGTCGAATACCATCACCTTGGAGACGAAAGCCTTGACGTCGCGGATGTGTGTCAGACCGCAGCGTGTGGCGAGTGCGCCAAAGTCCTCGCCGGTGTAGCTCTTATAGTAGGGCTCGTGATAATTCTGCGGGAAGAGTTCTAAAAGCCCTTCATAGTCTGGCCGATCGCCGCGCTGGAGCGAATCCACGAGGACGAGGCGCCCGCCAGGCTTCAGCACCCGGGCACATTCGCGAAAAGCGATGCGGCGCACCTTCGGCGGTAATTCGTGGAACAAAAAAATGCTTGTCACCGCGTCCTGGCTTTCATCGGGCACGGGCAGCGCCTCCGCGTTTCCAACGGTGAGGTTTATTCGCGACCAGCGTTTCAGGTGACGCTTGCCGTACCTGATATACGGCTCAGACATATCGAGCCCGAGGGCCGGAAGCCGCGGCCAGGCCTGTTTGAGAAAATCGAGAAAGCGCCCGGTCCCGCAGCCGATGTCAAGAAGTCTCAATTTGCGCTGGTCCCGTCCGGCGAAAACCTCATGGAGCTGAGGCAAGGCCTGCCGGCGCGTCGCATTGGCCGTCCCGTTGAAGAGGACCTCGACCTGGGTGTCGTATCGACTCGCCGAGTCGTCCGTCATCCAGCCGCCTGTCTGGAAATGGAAATTCTGCAAATAGTAACGGGGCCGCTTCCCGCGCGTCCCCTCGGCTAGGACTTCGTTGTGCGCGCTGCTCTCGCGGCGCCGATGGATTTCCGGGAGATCCTCGAAAAAAAGCCGCGAGCGATGGAGGAGTGTCAACAGCGATCCATCATGATCGGCGGGCAGCGGGTAAAAGCCAGCCTCGATATTGGCCAGGTCCCGCTGCAGAAGGATGGCCATATCTGCGTAGAGGCGCCTGTGGTCCGGCACGGGCGAATTGGTATGGGCGCGCGGCCGCCCTTTCATACCATCTGTTCGCTGCGCCGCCTGGGATAGCCGGCGTACGGCGAGGCTGTGCCCAACATACCAAGCGATGCGTGGCAACTGGCTGGCGCCATAAGCAACGCGCGTGGTCACGCGAGAGAGTGGATTGCTCATGTGTCGCTTCCAAGTTCAAGCCCGGCCGCGGCCACCGTCACCCTACCGCCTCCACGGCGCTTAGCGTGTGCTTTTGCGCGGAGCGCGAAACCCGGGCGTTGTGGCTATTCCGCGCTCGGGTGATTTAAGCTCGACATTGATGGCGATCGGATCGCTGGCCGGAAACGTTTCTTTCAGCGCCTCGTCAAGCAGGTCATTCATATGTGCTGTCGTCGCCGGAACACGTTTCTGCGCATTTTTCGGGGTGAGCATCACTTTGGAGCCTCGTTCGCTTCCGTCTCCTTAGTATATTGGGTTTTTGCACCAGCAACCAAAGGGGGGCGCACGCTTGCACGTAAAGCGCGGTCCGAATCGCGCTTTTGTCACTGAAATTGCTTGCATCAAAGAAGGAGCTCTTGGCAGCGAAGCGCCTGGCGGTTGCCTGGAAGCAGCGGCGACTAGGAAACGGCCAGGACTACGACCATCCGGGCCAAAGTGGCCACCCGCGAGCAGGGTGGCCACCGTATTGGTCGCGAACGTCAGCCCGCCGCCTCGACCAAACATTGCAGCAGGCGACATGCTCGCCCTTTGTCACGGACGCTTCGCCCTGACCGCAAGCGTCCGTCGCAGCAAGGGCACTTACGTTCCTTCTGAGTCCGAGGACATCGATCTAAAATAATGTTCGGCATACTGGTAGTAGTTCTCTGCCCCGACCGTGTTGCCGATTTGGGCTTCAGCGCGGGCGAGCGTCAGATACCGCTCATAGTTTCTTCGCGCGTTTTGAGACCCCGTCGGCTCGGGGCGGGCGGCACTCGATGTCCACCGCTTCGAGCGTGCAGCAAATGACCCTGCCGGTCTGGGTTGGCGCGCACTCATGATTGGCTTTGGGCCATTTTGCATGGCTCACTCCTCGTTGCGGGTAAAATGCTCCGTGCGACGCACGAACGATAAAAACCAGAGACGGTGGTGAATTCTCTGAAGAGCGAGCCGACGCACTGTTGAAGCCCGTGGGCTGCTGTGCGTTGCGTTCATCAATCCGTAAGGCAGCCGCGGCCCTCGCTGGCGGCCCACCCGCCGCAACAACGAATTCTTGTACTAGCAGTGGCGATAAAAGCCCCGGGAGGAAATGATCGCAATTTCTGGAGCTGATTGGTTCAGTCGTCGTGGCGGTACCTGCCGACTACACGCGATATAGATGAACCAAACGTTGCCATATGAAGACAACTGGAGAAATTGTCAACTACGGGAGCGCCGCCGCCGATCTAACGCAGTCGCGGTCGACCAGGTCGGCCACATGGCGACCTCGACACAAAAATGGGTGACTCCTATTGTTCTTTCTCTCCGGCACGCCCATTTTGGGGTATACAGGCGAGCACTGATTGTCTGCAGAGCTGCCCAAAAACCGGCGACGTACCGAAGTCTTCGTTTCTTCCAATTGGCAGCCAGCGTGTCCATCGGCAGGCACAATTTCATGTGTTGACGTTGGTTCTTACGGCGGGTGCCATCGGCATCCGGATTGTGCATATCCGTTCGCCAGTGGCCCGGGCGCCTTGGCCATCGGTCCATTCAAGCGCTCGATCGAAGAGGAACGCCGCGTGCAAGTTCTCGTCCGTGACAACAATGTCGACCAAGCCCTCAAGGTGCTGAAGAAGAAGATGCAGCGCGAGGGCGTCTTCCGCGAGATGAAACTCCGCGGCCATTACGAAAAACCCTCCGAGCGGAGAGTCCGGGAGAAGGCGGAGGCCATCCGCCGCGCCCGCAAGCTCGCTCGCAAAAAACTGCAGCGCGAGGGTCTGCTACCGATGAAGCCTCGGGTGATCCCGGGGGCCCCCGGAAGAGGCGGCCCCGCGCGCACTCCTCGCTTCTGATCTCGGAACCACCGTAACCGACACCCTCGATAAGAATCTTGGTCTAAAATCTTTCTTCAACTGCACCATCGGCTTAGCGTCGATTGTAGAGATTCATGGCGAGCAAGATCAAGGTGATGTCACAGAAGGAAGAGTTGCTGGAGAAAGAGGGTCCCGAGACCCCGCTGCTCGACCTTTCGGACGCTGCCGTCAAGGACCTGATCCGCAGCGCCAAGAAGCGCGGCTTTGTCACCCACGACCAGATCAACGCGTTGGTATCCTCGGATGAGATCAAGTCCGAGCACATCGAGGACATCCTGGCGAAGTTCAGCGAGATGGGCGTCAACGTGGTCGAGACCAAGGAGGCTGAGCTTGAGGAAGAGGTGGCGACCCGTGAGGAGACCGAGGAGGAAGCCGAGGGCGAGAACGAACTAGTCGAAGTCCAGCAACGGCCGGTTCCGGCCAAGTCCGGGGCCAAGGGTCCCGCCGAGCGCACCGACGACCCTGTGCGCATGTATCTCCGCGAGATGGGGTCGATGGAACTGCTTTCGCGCGAGGGCGAGATCGCCATCGCCAAGCGCATCGAGGGCGGCCGCGAGGCCATGATCGCGGGGCTCTGCGAGAGCCCGCTCACCTTCCAGGCCATCATCATCTGGCGGGACGAACTCAACGAGGGCAAGGTCTCCCTTCGCGACATCATCGACCTCGACGCAACTTACGCAGGCCCTGACGCCAAGGTCATGCCGGCGCCGGCGATTGGCCCCGACGGCCAGTTGATCGTGGGCGTCGCCGCCCCGGGCCAACCCGGGCTGCCGCCGCAGATGCCGGCACCGGCCATTGCACCCGCCACCCCGTTCAAGCTGGCCGACAAACGCGCTGACGGCGAGGAGACGGCAGCCGACGGGACGATCGGCGAGAGCAACCTCGACGACGACGATATGGAGAATTGGCTCTCTGTCGCCGCAATCGAGGCGGAGCTCAAGCCCAAGGTGATCGAGACCTTCGACATCATCGCCAGCACCTACAAGCGGCTGCGCCGGCTGCAGGACGAGGACATCCAGCTCCAGCTCAAAAGGCTGTCGCTCTCGCCTGCACAGGCGCGCAACTATAAGAAGCTGAAGAACGAGATCATCGGCGAGGTGAAATCGCTACGGCTGAACCAAGCGCGCATCGACGCGCTGGTCGAGCAGCTCTATGACATCAACAAGCGCCTCGTCGGCTACGAGGGCCGCCTGATGCGGCTCGCCGACAGCCACGGCGTCGTGCGTGAAGCCTTCCTCAAGAACTATCTGGGCTCTGAACTCGACCCGGTCTGGCTCAACCGCGTCGCAAAGCTCTCGGACAAGGGCTGGAAGAGCTTCGTCGCCAAGGACAAGGAGCGCATCAAGGAGTTGCGAACGAACATCCACACGCTCGCGTCCGGGACCGGCCTCGAGATCGGCGAGTTCCGCAAGATCGTGCACATGGTGCAGAAGGGTGAGCGCGAGGCGCGCCAGGCCAAGAAGGAAATGGTAGAGGCGAACCTGCGCCTCGTCATCTCGATCGCGAAGAAATATACGAACCGCGGCCTGCAGTTCCTCGACTTGATCCAGGAAGGCAACATTGGCCTGATGAAGGCGGTCGACAAGTTCGAGTACCGGCGCGGCTACAAGTTTGCGACCTACGCCACCTGGTGGATCCGGCAGGCGGTCAGCCGCTCTCTCGCCGATCAGTCGCGCACCATCCGTGTGCCTGTTCACATGACCGAGGCCATCAACAAGATCGTGCGCACCAGCCGGCAGATGCTCGCCGAGATCGGCCGCGAGCCGACGCCCGAGGAGCTCGCTGAGAAGCTCCACATGCCGCTTGAAAGGGTACGCAAGACCTTGAAGATCGCCAAGGAACCGCTTTCGCTCGAAACACCGATCGGCGAAGAGGGGGACTCCCACCTCGGCGACTTAATCGAGGACAAGAACGCGATCCTGCCGATCGACGCCGCGATCCAATCGAACCTGCGCGAGACCACGACGCTCGTACTGGCGTCACTGACGCCACGCGAGGAGCGCATCGTACGCATGCGCTTTGGCCTCGGCATGAACAGCGACCACACGCTTGAGGAAGTCGGCCAACAGTTCTCGTTGACGCGCGAGCGAATTCGGCAGATCGAGGCCAGGGCGCTGAGGAAGCTGAAGCACCCGAGCCGATCGAGCATACTTAGGAGCTTCCTCAATAGTTGAAGTGCCGGCCGGACCGCGTACGACACGAACGCGATGATTTTAGCTTGCCCTCATGTTCACGCGCCATCGAAGGCTGGCAAAGCTTCTTCCGCTTGGCATCGCTCGGGGTGAGGATAGTTGTTGACTTAGATCAACTAAAGGCGCGGGATTAGCGCAAAGCCCGTCATGGGGTCACGTCTTCGCCCTCTAACGCTGTAACTTGAGGCGCTTCTACCCCATCTGTTTCCTAGGAGGACGCCACGATGGCAAACGAGAATATATCAGATTGGAACATAACACTAGATCAGTTTACAGAACAGGTTAGAGAGGAAGTTCGCAAGACAGTAGATAAGTACCTCGATTTTCTTCAGAAGACTGTTTCATCTTACCCGTTGGGTGAGACAGAGTTAGGCGGAAAAGCAAAGGACTGTGCCGAGAAGAACATAACTATGGCTCGTGACTACATGCATAAACTAAGCCGAGCAAAGAATTTCCTGGAGGCAGTGCCAATTCAGACCGAATTCATGCAGTCTCAATTGGGTTCATTTGGTGAGCAAATTAAAAGTCTTGGCGAAATTTATACCAAAGCAGCGGCAGAGGTGCTCAACGCTCCTTTAACAAAGGTCGCTTGATTAAACGACGCTGTTTCGGCCATCCCGTTTAGCACCTCGATGAAGTGGCCGTTCAGCTATGCAGACCGCTCCTCCAGGAGGGGCCAGATCACCGCAAGTTTACGGCTCACCTAGCAGGCTTATTGAGGAGCCATGTCCGCTTTGGGTCGATGGTGAATCAAATAACTCAGTGCGTTTTCACACAGGCTGGGTCAAAGTGAGACATGACGGCACGTCTGCGTCAGGTCTGCTTTACCCCAACAAGCAGACAAAGATAATTGGTTCATCCATGTCCGCGTCGGGCCAACAAGCGACATCACGAATAGTTCTCAACTAGCGCCGTGGTTCATCGATCGATATTGAAGCCATAGTCTGTGGGTCAGCGCGGCACCATCTCCCTAGGATGACCGGCCGCTCATCGCCGCGTAACGTCAATGCAAATACAGTGGCATTCTCCATGGTCGCAGCCCGAAGGCTGACATCCGAATTAAAGTAAACTGGGCCTTTCAGCCACAAATCGAGGCATTGAGGTAACCCCGGATCGGCGACAGGAAGGTGCGACATGCATTGACCGGCGATCATCTGAGGATGGAAAAAGGCTTGCTGAAATCCCAACAGGCGTGCGTACCAATGCCATCGATGGATGCCATTATAGTCTCCGGTCATGCGGGCGAACCGCCAACCGACTCCGGAGGGGACATGCCATTCCGCAACTATCGGTGCTGGGATTTGCGGAGAGTTGCTGACGTATGAAGCGGCTTCCGGCTGCCCAAACCGACCCCGATAATAGAACGTATTAAGACTTCTCCCACATTAGATCGGCTCCGACGCGCACAATCGTGTGAAGGTCCACCTCGGCTCCCTTTTCCAGAATGCGGTGACCGGCGACGCGCGTCTCCAGGTCCATGACCGAGTCCAAGGGGATCGGTCGATGTTGACGCAAGTGATTGCGGACCTGCAGCGCCCTCCAAATCGGGACGGGAAATGTCGGGTGGGTGAGGACCACCATTTGCAGCCGAAAGCCGAACACGTGCGGATAGATTATCGGTAGAGAAGCGTCCGCACGCAGCCCCGTCAGCTGAAGGAAATCAAGAAGTTGGCTCCGATCAACGCGATGCTTGCGCCAGCGCACTGCTATGGGTGGGAAACCTCCCGCTGAGCGCAGTCCCCGGTGAGGACGCAGAGCGTTCAACATAAAGGCGAGCGCCGAAGGGCGGTGATCGAACTCGACGGACAGTCTCGTGTTAGTCATTATCTTATGCGTGACCTAAGTAGTCGCGCGCAATTGGATCACTTCATTTCGTGCAAGTTTTGAGGAAGATCAATTCTCGCTTTGACCGGCGCGGATCGGGTGCGTACCTTGCGCCACACATCAAATTAATGCGCGATTGTCAGCTAAGGATCAACACCGTCGGGATTTCAGTATCCGCGAATGTCCGCTTTACCCCCAATGCTGACGTGAAGGCTGGGAACGGACATCCCCGGCAGCCACAAGCCGAATAAAGTGAAAGTGCCAGTCACATTTTCTGCTATGAGCATCGAGCGTTTTGCCGGGAGAAGCCAATGATCGCAGGGTGCGTGCGCAGAAAATTCGCAACCATGGCGCTCGGCGTTTTTGCCTTGCTCGTCGCCAGTGCCGGACCTGGGGCACAACCGGCGCCTGACTATGCCGCACTCCTGGCCGCACCGGACCGTAGCGATGCGGATCGGCAGGCCGACAAGCGGCGCGATCCGGCGCCGTTTCTGACCTTCGCGGGCGTACGCCCCGGCATGAGGGTGCTCGATATGGGCGCCGGCGGCGGCTATAGCACCGAGTTGATTGCGCGTGCTGTGGCACCGGGCGGCATCGTCTATGGGCAGAACCCAGCCGATCTCGGCGAGAAACCCAGGGCTACTTTCGACGCGCGACTAAAGACTCCCGCAATGAAAGACGCCGTGGCCGACGTGCGGCCCTTCGACGACCCCGTGCCGCCGGACGTGCACGATCTCGATCTCGTCACGTTCCTCTTCTACTACCACGACACAACATACATGAACGTCGATCGAGCCGCGATGGACCGTAAGTTGTTTACGGCGCTAAAACCCGGCGGCTTTTTGGTAATCGCCGACCATTCCGCGCTGCCGGGCCAAGGAACGTCGGTCGGCAAGACGCTGCATCGCATCGAGGAGAGTACGTTGCGCCAGGAAGTCGAAGCGGCGGGCTTCCGCGTCGTCGCCGAGGGCAACTTCTGGCGAAGCCCAGACGACACGCACGACTTCCCGAGTTACCGACCGACCACGCCGGTCGACAATTTCGTGCTCAAGTTTCAGAAGCCGATGTAAGAATCGATGTCGCGCAGCTAGCTGCGTTGCGCACCGCAGCAAAGCGGGCGTCAGCACGGGCCTAGTTCCATTGTCACGCCGCGCTCTTTCGTTATTTCAGGTGATTGTTGTTGTCCGCGCTCCAGGTGCGTCGCGATCGTTTCGGTATTCCTCGATCGCACGCATGATTAGCTTTTTGACATTCTCGATCGTAACGTCATCGCGTCGCTGGATACCGATCTCCTGGCTTACGTTCTTGGGATGTTTCGGCTGGCCTGTCACATCGAAACCGTCGCCGCACGTGACCGTGACCACCCCACCACGCGGAACAATCAAATAGGCGCGGCTTTCATGGCCCTTTCCATAGCCCGGCTGATCTTGCTGATCCTGGTGATCCGTTATGCGGAAAGCAACCGATGCGGGCCGTAGGGTTTTTCCGGTGCGGCCGTACTGCCGAATTTCTACTTTGCCGCCGAGCGGGTCCAATTTCTGAGCAGCAGCCTGTAATTGGGGCAGCACCACATTGCTCAATACGGCGGTGTCTGCATCGGATTCAGCCTGCAACCGCTTGGCCTCTGTGGGACCTTCCCGTTGTTGGTCGTGTTCACGTTTCGCTCTCTTGAACGCGTCACCGTAGTCGTCATCACCGCCGGTCATATTGAAACCTTTCCTCGTTGGTGCGCTTGGGCGGCAGGTCGACCAACGCGCATCGCCTCGCGCGTAGCGCAGATGAAGGCGGGCAGATCGGCGATGCTTGCCATGCTACCTCGATATCGCGCCGATCTCACCTACGCACAAGATGGACATGCCCTTCAATCGGCTTAGCGTGGCCAATGGTAAGCGCGCCTCAATGGGACCTTGGTGGGGGCTGCGCACGAACGCGTCCGGCCGGCGAAGGCACAAATTGTCGAGATCTAAAGACCGATAAAGGAACCAGAAAGAGTCAGCTTCGGGTCAATCTCGACAGATCGACGCTGTCGGCGCAATGTCCGCTTCACCCCCAACACCGGTCGAAATGATGCACCACGGCGAATGGTAGAATTGGGCCAAAAAGAGACACCGATCGTTTGTCTCGGAACGCTCCGGAACCATGTTATTTTGGGCTGGATCGCGGACGCGGGTTTGCATCGGGTTTGATGGGCATCGTCTCATAAAGATTGACTGGCGCGAAATCATCCGTCAGCAAATCGCCCCCCTCTGAATTCCGGTCCGCGGCCCGTTTTCCAACGAGAGCAGGCATTGGATATCGGAAACGAAGCTGATCCTGTAAGGCAACGGCGCGCTGCGTCAACGTGTCTGCGTTTGGCCCGGTTGCCGGCACAGCGACCATAATCGCCTGCGCTTCGCCTGGGGTTGCCCAAGCAGGATAAATATCGACGGTCTGAAAGACTGCGCGCAAGGTGACCAGAGTCGAAAGGTAGAGCTTCGTACCGGCGTAGATGTTAAATGCTGCGGCTCCCCCCGGCGCAAGACGTTCTTTAACGAGACCGTAGAACTCCCGCGTAAGCAGGTGGAATGGAACGCCGATCTCCCGATATGCATCCAATAGGATAAGGTCGTAGAGGTCTTTGTGACGGTTGAGGTAAACTCGGCCATCGCTCTCGATGAAGTGGACCTTTTCGGTCTCTTGCAGACCGAAATATTTTTTTCCTGCTGCAATGACTCCAGGGTCGAGTTCGATGACATCCATCTGGGCATCCGGCATAGCGCGTCCGAGATATGTCGATATTGAACCGGCACCCAGCCCGATCATCAGAATACGTTTGGTCGCTTCCGGATAAAGCAGCGCCACCGGCATGATCTGTGTGTATGGAACCGGCATGTCGTCCGGGTCTTTGAGATCGACGATGGAATTGAGGAGAAAATAGCGGAATCCGGAGTCGCTTTCGCTCCTGAACCTGACACTAAGGGCAAGGAACGATCCGCGCTTGTTGATGAAAATGCTGTTGTACTCGGTTTCGATGTGCGCGACGCGTCCGTCGCTGTGTTTGAGCATTTGTGCACGCACGCTTTCGTCGAATAAGCTTTCCGACCAGGCGCAATTACTGGCGAGCACCAGCATGGCGAATGCGATGAGCCCTGCTACGGACTTGGCATCTTTTCCCGACCGATGAATACGATCCAGTACAATCAGACAAAGCCCGCAACCAACGCCGGCAGCGCCCAGTAAGAGCGTGATCGCGCGCGTTCCAATGAGCGGAATGAGGAAAAATGTCGTGCCAAGAGTGCCCGCGATCGAGCCGGCGGTGGAAACGCCGTACACCGTGCCCGAGACGGCTCCTGAATGCTGTGTAGAGCGCAAGAGAAGTCTGATTGCAAACGGCGAATAGACTCCGAGCAGCGTAACCGGCAGAAACATGATTGCCAGCGCCGAGTAGAGGCTGCCCAGCCGAACGTTATCTACGGTGTCGAGAACGAACTCCAGTATTGCTTCGGCAAAGCTCGGCAATACCAAGAGGTACACCGACGCAAGTGAGATGATCGCTCCTAGTACGGCTGCCGACACCGTGCGATCCGCGATGAACCCGCCGAGGAAGTAGCCGGCTGTCAACGCCGACAACACCGTCGAGATCAGCGCCGCCCACGTATAAATGCTGCTGCCGAAGTACGGATTGAGATAGCGCGAGCCCAGCATTTCGAAGCTCATCACAATCGCACCAGTGACAAAAGCGACGATATAGACGATCGCCTGGAACGCGGCGGATGATGCGCGCCCGCGCGGCCTGGTCGCGGCCAATTGTCCGCCAGCCTTCTTCAACTCAGCCTCCGTCATTGCGCCCGTGCCCGTGATGGCGATGCCCATACCCGTGAGTCAAAGGCTGATTTTGGAGGTTATCGAATTCGCGCAGATCAGGCGAGGCCGCTCGACTTCCGAGATGGGTCATCAGCGCCGTTTCGAGTGCGCGCCAGCCGTGTCCGCTCTGCCTCCGATTGCTACCGATTTCCTGCGCCGCGGCGAACGTCGAAGGGGGCCAAACACGGACATAAGGCCCCATCGAAAGAGTAGCCTCCCGGAGCAAGCCACGGGAGTTCCCGGCGCTGCCGTCGCCGACGAGGCGGCTGAGCGACGGCAAATAGCTATTCCGTTTGCGAGTTGTGGACAGACCCGCCAAAGTTAGGCACAATTTATTTGGCAAGCGAAGTGCCCCTGCGAGGCGTGCTACAATAATTCTCAAAGGGAGGTACCAGCCATGAACTATCGTGGATTTGCGGCTCGCTTTTTGATGGTCGCGGCGGTTCTCGGCGCATGGACAGCCGGCGCGGCGGCCCAGGACGATAAGGTGTTCAAACTAGGCCTTGTCGCTTTTCTTTCCGGACCAGCGGCGGAATCTTTCGGCAAGCCGGCCTGGGACGGGGCCAGGACGGTGATCGACGCGCTCAACGCCGGCAGCGTGATCAAACCCTATGACAAGGTCGGCTTCGGTGGCCTGAAAATAGAGGTCGACCTGATCGACGAGAATGGCGGCGCCACCAAGCAAGTTGAGGAGCTGCGCAACGCCTTCGAGCGCGACCATGTCGACGCGGTTCTCGGCTATATCAGCTCGGGCGATTGCCTCGCCGTCGCTCCGGCGGCCGAGGAATTGAAGAAGATGCTGGTGCTCATGGACTGCGGCACGCCGCGCGTCTTCGAGGAGAATAAGTTCAAATACGTCTTCCGATCGGCCGCGCATGGCGGAATGGACAATGTCGCCATGGCCCGCTACCTCGCGAAGGAAGAGATCAAGGTTACGGGCATCGGTGCCATCAATCAGGACTATGCCTGGGGACAGGACTCTTGGAAGGACTTCAAAAACAGCCTGGCGCAGCTTGAGCCTGAAGCGAAGGCAAAGATCGAGCTTTGGCCGAAATTTGGCGCCGGCCAATACGGCACTGAGATTTCGACCCTGCTGCAGGAGAAGCCGAGCCTCGTCTATTCGAGTCTATGGGGCGGCGACCTCGAGGCGTTTATATTGCAAGCCGCGCCGCGCGGTCTGTTCAAGGATCGTTTCGTGATCCTCAGCGCATCGGACCATGTGCTGCAGCCGCTCGGCAACAGAATGCCAGATGGAGTCATCGTCGGGGCGCGCGGCTCCAACGGCCAGTTCGCGGAGCCGAGCCCGATCAATGATTGGTTCGTTGCCGCCATGGCCAAGTCGCATCCCGGCGTTAATCCCGTACAGCCGCATTATCGCGGCGCTCAGGGTGTGCTGGGCCTGAAGACGGCGGTCGAAAAAGCGATGGCAGCAAACGGCGGCAAGAAGCCGACCAGTGAAGAGATGGCGGCGGCGATGGTCGGTCTCGAGTGGGATGCGCCGTCGGGCCACATCAAGATGGCGCTGGGCGACGGTCATCAGGCTATTCAATCCAACGCCGCGGGGCGGACCAAGTGGGATGCCGAAGCCAAGATGGTCAAACTGGTCGACATCGTCCGCTTCCCGGCCGAATGCGTGAACCCGCCACCGGGCGTCAAGGCGGCGGACTGGATCTCTGAAAGCTTCCCCGGCGCCAAGTGCAACTGAGCAGCAGAGTTTCAGAAAACAGCCGAAGCGAGTACGTCGCTCGCTTCGGCGGCTCCTCTTTCTAGAGACGACGCGTGAATCTCGCGGCGGCAATCTTTGTAGATGGACTGATAGATGCCTCCTGGCTGTTCATCGTGGCGGTCGGGCTAACGCTCGTTTTCGGCGTACTCAACATTCTCAACTTCGCTCATGGCAGCCTTTACGCTGTTGGGGCCTATACGGCGGCGAGCGCGGTCGGCTGGTATTATGGCGGCAACATTGGCCCGGCTTTCCTCGGATATTTCGCGATGCTCGGCGCCGCGCTCCTCGTCGCGGTGGCGCTCGGGCCGCTCCTTGAGCGCGGCGTGTTGCGCCTGTTCTATCGACGCGACGAGGTGGTGCTGGTGCTCGTGACCTACGCGTTGTTCCTCATACTCGAAGATGCGACCAAACTGATCTGGGGCGTCGATCCCTATTATGCCTATGAGCCCTATGGTCTCCTCGGCAACGTTTCGCTCTTCGGACTTAGTTATGTCGGTTATGATTTCGCGCTGCTCGCGTTGGCGCCGGTCACTGGTGTCCTGTTGTGGCTCGGACTGAATAGGACCATCACCGGAAAGGTGGTGCTGGCGGTGATCCATGATCGCGACATCAGCGGCGCCATGGGAGTCAACGTCACCCGCGTCTTCATGCTCGCCTTCACCTTCGGCGTCTTCCTCGCCGCGCTGGGCGGTGCCTTCACTGCACCCAAGATTTCGGTGCAGCCGGGCATTGGTATTTCCGTCATCCTGCTCAGCTTCGCCGTGGTAGTCATCGGCGGTCTCGGCAGTGTCGAGGGGGCGGCGATCGCCGCGCTGATCGTCGGCCTTGCGCGTGCGGCGGCCATTCACCTGATGCCGTCGGTGGAGCTTTTTATCGTCTATCTCGCGATGGCACTGGTGCTGGCGCTCAGGCCCGAGGGGCTCTTTCAGCGCGCGACCGCGCGGAAAATCTGATGGCTAGCCGTCTCGGCACTCTTGTGGCCGCGCTTCTCGCCTTTGCTGGGCTGGCGCTCTTCGGACGCTTGCTGCCCAATTGGTTCGTTCTCGTCGCCACTTTGGCCTTCGCCAAAGGCATCGTAGCACTCGGCCTCGTCGTGCTCATGCGTGGGGGCCTGGTCTCCTTCGGTCAAGGCATTTTTTTTTGCGCCGGCGCCTATGCTGCCGGCCTGGCGATGCGCGGCACCGGCATCGGCGATGCGGTGCTGTTGACGACGTTGGGCGGCGGCATTGCCTTGGTCCTCGGCCTCGTTATCGCGCCGCTGCTCGCAGGATATCGCGGCATCTTTTTCGCTACCTTGACGTTGGCGCTGTCGATGATCGCCTACGGCATTCTCGACAAGGCCTATTCGCTTGGAGGATCCGACGGAATAAACCTGCACGCTCCGAGCTTTCTCGGCTACCATCCGCCGACGCCGCAAGATGTCAGTTATGCGCTCTTTGTCTTTACCAGTCTGATCACCGCCATCGCGGCCGCGCTTTGCCGCATCCATTTCGACTCCCTTCGAGGGCTCCTCTCGCTGGCCGCTCGCGACAACGAAATCCGCGTCGAATATCTGGGCGCTTCGGTGCGATCGGTCAGCGGCGCCAATTTCGCAATCTCGGCGCTGCTCGGCGGAATTGGCGGTGCGCTTTCGGCCCTCTCGCTCGGCCACATCGATCCCGATTTCACGTTCTGGACAACTTCAGGGGAATTCGTTTTTCTGGCGATCTTGGGCGGCTACGCCAGCGTCACCGCGGTATTCTTTGCCAGCCTTATTGTGGAGCTCGTGCGGTCATTCTCAAGTCAATATTTCCCGAACACCTGGCAAGGTGCGCTTGGCATATTTCTTCTGCTCGTCATTCTGTTCTTGCCTCAGGGGCTGGGCTCGCTCCTGCAGCGCCGACGCCGCAGCAACGTCGAGCCGGCGGCGCCGGCGGAGAACAGCGAATGACCACGCTACTCGAAACGAGCGGACTGCAGAAATCCTTCGGCGCGGTAGTCGCCGCCAAGGATATCTCGGTTGTAGCGCGGCGCGGCGAAAGGCTCGGTCTGATTGGCAATAACGGCGCCGGCAAGACGACTTTCGTCAACCTCGTCACCGGTTATCTCCGCCCCGATGCCGGGCGCGTCATCATTGATGGCGAGGACATCGCCGGGCTCGAACCCCGTCGGGTCCGCCGGCATGGGGTGAGCCGGTCCTTCCAGATACCGCAGCTCTTCGCCAGCCTCACGCCTGAGGAAAATCTTCTGATCGCGTTCGGGATCGCGAGTAAAGATGGAATGTCATCCTGGCGGCCCGTGCGTTCGACCACGATGATGGCCGGTCTTGAAGACCTTCTCGCACGCTTTCGTCTCGCCGAATATCGCCACCACTCGATCGCGGCACTGCCCGGCGGCGTGCGTAAGCTGGTCGACATCGCCATGGCGGTGACGGATCAACCCAAACTGTTGCTGCTCGACGAGCCCACCAGCGGCGTCACGGCCGAAGAAAAGTTCTCGTTGATGGACGTGATCATGCGCGCGCTCGAGGGCAGCGATGCTACCGTGCTCTTCATCGAGCATGACATGGAGATCGTGGGGCGCTACGCCGAACGCGTGCTCGCCTTCTATGAGGGGCGCATTATTGCTGACGGTACGCCCGCCGCCGTGTTCGGCGATGCCGATGTGCAGCGCTACGTGACGGGGATGACGCCGTGACCTTGCTGTCCATCGAAGCGCTCCACGTCAAGCTCCAATCAGTCGAGGTGCTACGCGGCGTCAGCCTCTCAGTCCGGTCCGGCGAGATGGTAGGACTGCTCGGCCGCAACGGCGCCGGCAAGACGACGACGCTGCGCGCGGTGATGGGCCTCGTCGGTTCGAGCAAGGGTCGCATTAGCTGCGCCGGCGAGGATTTGATCGCGCTTCCGACGTATCGCCGCGCCGCGCTCGGTATCGGCTACATGCCCGAGGATCGCCGGCTGGTGCCGCAGCTCTCGGTCGAGGAGAACATTCTTTTGCCGAGCTGGGCCACGCGCGTCGGCGACGCCGCGGCTCGGCTCGAGTTTGTGTATGGCCTTCTGCCGGAAGTGGAGGCAATGCGCCGACGTAAGCCGCTGGCGCTGAGCGGCGGCCAGCAGAAATTGGTCGCCCTCGCCCGCGCCCTGATCGTAGGCACGCGCGTCCTGCTGTTGGACGAGCCCTTCGAGGGTGTGGCTCCGGCGCTCTCGCGGCGCCTCGCCGAGGTCATTGGTGCGCTCCGCGGCAAGGACGTGGGCGTGCTCATCGCACAATCTGATCTCAATCACTCAGTCAAACTGCTCGACCGCGAATATCTGCTCGAGCGCGGTGCTAATGCGAGCGTCGATCGCAACAACCCCAATCGCGATGCCGTACCTCAGTGGCAATAGGCCGGACCGAGGCCGACGCGTTGCCCCAACATGCCAGCGAAGCCGTTCACGAGCCGCGCGAGGCTAACTTGGATCAAATTTCACGGTCGCGCTGCGTAGAATAGGTTCACGGCACTCTTGATATCGAGCTGCTCGAAGGTCCCGAATCCGGCGGAGCGGACGACCGCCTCGGTGCGGCCCGGACCGAGACATGTCCCGAGTCCTGGGCCGCCGTTAGCAAGTGACTGTGTCATGCAATGAAAGAGACTGAAGCCGTAAAACATGGTTGCGATGGGATTGATATTGTCCTCGAGCCGATCGGCCGCCTTGGGCTCCACAATGAACAATGTGCCGTCGGATTTGAGCAGCATGCGTATTTGCTCAAGCGTCCGTTGTGGGGCGGCGAAATCGTGGATGCAGTCGAACGCCGTGATCAGGTCGAAGGGAAGGGAAGGGTCGACATCGTCGGTGGTCGCGGTCCGAAAGGTGATGCGTTCCGCAACGCCGGCTGCGGCCGCTGCCGCTTCGGCTTGGCGGATGGACTCCCCATCCGGATCGAGTCCGACAACCCGGGTCTGCGGAAAGTCCTTGGCGATGGCAATGCACGCACGGCCGGCGCCGCAACCGACGTCCAGTACCGTCGCGCCCGTTTCGAGACGAGCCCTTACTTGCGGCAAACCTTTCAGCCAGTAGGTGGTGAGCCGATGCTCATATTGCCCCCGATTGATCAGATCGAACCCGGCAACTCCGTCCGAGCCGTATTCGCGGAAGCGGACACCGCCGCCCTGCGCAAAGGCTGTGGCGACATCAGGCGCCACACGGAGCAGCACTGGAACGATGCTGAAAAGGCCGCCCATGAAATGGTCGGTGTCATCGGACGCGAGCAGGAATGCCTGCTCGTCCGGAAGGCGGTAGGTCTCGCCGGCGGCGTCGTACTCGAGGTATTTGGCGCAGGTCATCCCTTTGAGCCATTCCTCCACGTAGCGTGTCTGCAGCCCGGAATGCCGAACAACGTCCTCGACGCGCATCGGCCCCTTGCCGGCCATGATACGAAACAATCCTGTTTTCGTTCCAAGGTACGCCATACCGGCAGTCATAGCGCCCGCCATATCCGCAAATACTTTGTCAGCAAAGATTTTGACTTTGTCCTTGTCCATTACCTTCCTCCTCAGGGTCCGGGCTTGGCCAACGGTTACGCGACGAAGACCCGCGCCACCAGCCAATAACCGCCGAGCACCGTGATCAGCGCGGAAAGCGCATAGACGAGCGACGCGGCGCGTATCGGTTTCGTCCGGTCGGCGGCCATGAGTCGATCGATCGCGATCAGCGCGGGGATCACGATCGAGACGATCGCCACCTGCCCTATCTCGACCCCGACGTTGAAGGCGGCCAACGCCGGGACGACCGCACTCGCCGGCAGCCCGAATTCCTGCAGCGCGCCGGCGAAGCCGAAACCGTGAATGAGCCCAAATGCGAATGTCACCCGCCAACGGCCGTCGATATTGCGCGAGAAGAAATTCTCCACCGCCACGAACATGATCGAGGCGGCGATCGCCGGTTCGACGATGCCGCGTGGGATCACGACGATCTGCAGCGCGGCAAGCGACAGCGTGATTGAATGCGCGAGCGTGAATGCGGTGACGATCTTGATCACCGGCCACAGCCGTCGCGCCCACAGCACGATCGCGACCAGGAACGCGATGTGATCGTAGCCGAGAAAAATATGCTCGATGCCGGTGACAAGATAACGCCGCATCGTCGACCACAGCGGCGGCGCGGCGGCGGAGAGCGTCAGCGTCGTATGGGTGTCGTCGAGCAGCGCCTGCGGAGCGTTGTCGCCCTCACCGATGAGGACGACCTGGCGGGCCGTCCGATCCGTCGCGGTCAGGACAGTCGAATGGTAGACCAGGTCACCCGCGACGTTGCGGCAGGAAAAGGCGTTGCGAACGATCACGCCGTCGCCGTCGGGCGCCACCTCGGCGGCGCCCGGCGCACACGGCGTGCCGTCGGCGCCGGTCACGCCGATATGCGCGCTCACGTAGGCGGCAATCGGCGCCGCGGATGCCGCAACCTTCGCCGGATCGGCCAAATCCTTCTGCGCGTCGAATACATTCGTCCCGGCGAGGCGATCGGCATCGCTGCCTTTGAGTGCCACTTCGATGCTGACGGTCCGATCCGGGCGCAACGTGACTCGCGCCGTCGAGAGATTGACCTGGTGTGCGTGAGCCGCCGCGACGATCCAGGTGATGACGAGGCCGAGGAAAATCGTGCTCAGAATATAGCGCAGCAACGGAAACTTGCTCACGAGCCCGACCCTACGGCCTTGAGAAGCTCGGTGAGACGCCTGACTTCGAACTCGGCCACAGTCACGACGTCGCCGTTCGGCGCGAGCCGGGCGTAGCGAGCGAGGTTATCGGCGGCGGCGCCAAATTCGACCCGCGCCAGCTCAGTCGAGCTGTCGCGCGCATAGAGCAGCACGATGACGGGCGGCAGCGTCAGACCGAATTGCGTCAGCTGCGCCGCGTCGGCCGCACGCGCGGCATGCGTTTCGACCGCGGTCGTATCAAAGGCATCGAGCGCCGTACCGATCACGCGGGCTTGCGCCGGGTCGGCGACATGGACGTTGGTGCTGCTCGTATGAGAGTGCTGGCCGACGTGCCGGAACCAGCTGCCGGCGCCGTCCCGCTCGAAGCGGGTGAGCTTGCCCGCGAACACGATCTCCACCGCCCACACTTGCGCCATCGACACCGGCAGCAGCAGATTAGCGCCGCGGCTCGCGACGTCGGGCTCGGCACGTCCGCGCAACCGGCGCGTCATGTCGCCTGTCACCTGCCATTCGGTCCCGACGTGCCGCGCCATCAGATAGACAGTCGCGGCACCGCCAAGCCGCACATACTGCGACGTGCCGGCCGGATTGAGGACACCGAAGTTTACCGTCGCGGCCAGCCCTTGAGCGGTGCTGAGCACGACAACACTAGCCGGTGGATCGAGGCCGAATTCCGCAAAGCTCCCGGCGCTAAGCTCGCTCGCCGCGATCTCCCGCGCCGGGTCGCTGACATGCACAAGCCGCAGTCCTGCGTCGATATGCGAGGCAAGTTCGGCCGGAACGGCGCCGCTCGTGCCGTCGATGGTCCAGCCGCCGGATTCGCGGCGGAGCGCGACGCTCTCCGGCCCGGTGCGAATCTCGATGCGCGTAACGTCGGATGGCGCGATCGCGATCAGACCCATTGGCGTGAAGCGGACCATGCTGCGCAGCTCGGGCCAATGCCCGCTGACCGTCAGCGCAAGCAGAACTAGGATCAGAAGGCCGGCGGCGAGCGGCGCCGCCAAAAGCATCCCGCCGCTCCTGCGCGGTGACGAGCTCAACGCCGCCTCCACCACACCAGGACTCCGCATAGCATAGTGGTCAGCGGCAGCAGCACTTCGATGGCAATGAACACGTCGCGCATCTGGCGGCCGGTGAGGACGATCTCCGGCAGGCCGTAGGTCTGCGGCTGGACATTTGGCATTGCCTCGTCGGCGGCGAGCCAGCGCAACATCGCGACGGAAAGCTCGCCGTCGGAGACGTAAGGAAAATACTCGTTGGTGGCGAACTTGCTGGTGCCGGCGAGCACCAGCCGGAAATGCTTGTCCGGCGTCGCGCCCGGCCAGACTCCCTCGGCCGCGACCGCAAGCGTCTGGGCGCCGCGGTCTTCGGCATCCGGGGCCGACGCTTCGCTGGCTGAAGGCTCCGCACCGCCGGCGGCCGTGGGCGGCCGGCGGAAACTGTCCTGGCTGCTGGCGGCGAGGATGGCGGTGTTCACGCCCGCGGGCGGCGCGACGACGCGTATTGGCCGCACCTGGGGAAAGACAGTGAGTGCGATCCGCTCGGTGATTGGGTGCGGCGGATAATACGGCACCGCGACCTTGTCAGGGTCGGTACGGAAATGATTGAGCGGGTCGATGACGATGGCCGGCTCGGTTGAGAGGCCGACTGCGCCGAGCAAACGGCTTTCGAGATCGGGGCCGATCGGGAATAGCGGATCAAGCAGCAGCAACAGCCGGCCCCCGCCCGCCAGGTATTTGACCAAAAGATCCGCTTCGCCTGCCGCGAACGCGGTGCGCGGGCCGATGTCGGCAACGACCGCGCAGTCGGCCGGTATGGCGCTCGCGGCCGCAGTGACGATGCCGCGCATCTCGTAGCCGATCTCGTTCAGCGCAAGCTGCAACCGGTCGAGCGCTTCCGGTTCGGCGACCAGCACGTCGCCGGCGCCCGGCGTGTCATGGCCCTTCAGCGTTTCAACGTGACTGTAGTGGAAGTGCGCCTGGGTCGGGCGAAAGGTTTCCCCGTGGCCGGTGACGAAACAGACTGTCTCGACGCGTTCCCTGAGCACGCGCAGCGCCGCATACGCCAGACGGGCGGGGTCGGTGTTGTTCTCGACAATCACCTTGCGGTCGCCGGCCTGAAGCACGGCGGTGTTGTAGGCGCGGACGCCGACATCGCGCGCAAGCCCGGGCTCCTTGTCGAGATCGATAGCGCGGAACGCGAACAGAGGATGGCCCCGCGCGGCAATCGCGATCAACTCCTTCGCGGCCAGCGCGTTGACGTCACCCGCGTTGTAGAAATAAATCAGCGACAGCGGGCCGCGCAGATGGTCGATGATATCCGTGAGCTGTTGCGGCGGCGTGTTGCGCCCCTCGCGGCTCACATCGAAATGGACGTCGTGGCGATAGAGCGCCACGTTGGCGGCGACCACGATCGCGATCGCGGCGGCGGTGATGAGCGCAGCCGATATCCAGGCAGACAGTCGCGAGCCGCTGCCGCGCAATGGCAAGCGAAGCGCCAGCATAAATAGCGCCAGCAGCACGATCGACCAGGCCGCGAAGAGAAGGCTATTGGCGGCGTCCTCGTCAAAGCCGGCGAAGCCGAGCGCGCCAAGTGCGATCGCAGCCACGACGAGGGCCGCTACGACGACGTTGGATCGTCCGGGCTGGAGCATCCGCGCGCGCTCCCTCAGCGCCGCGCGAGCGCGCGCACGCTCAAGAGCAGCGTCAGCAGCGTGACGCTGAGAAAGAAACCGACATCGGAAAGATAAACCGACCCAACCGCGAACGGCCGGAAATGCACCGAGAGCGACAGATTGACCACCAAGGTGTCGAACGGGCTCGGCAGCAGCCAACCGAAATTGTCGATGATCCAGAGCAGCAAAAACACGCTGAGCGAGGCGAGCGCGGCGATCACCTGGTTCGCGGTGAGCGCCGAGGCGAGGAGCCCGGCGCCGACCAGCGCGGAGCCGAACAGGAGCAGGCCCAGATAGCCGCTGTAGATCGGCCCAAAATCCGGATCGCCGAATAGGGCGAGCACGACCGCATACGACCCGGAAAGAACCAGCATGAGCGCGATCAGGCTCATGCTGGCGACGAATTTGGCCAGCACGATCGCGATCTCGGACACCGGCGCGGTGAGCAGCACCTCCAGCGTGCGGAGCTTTCGCTCCTCGGCGACCAGCCGCATGGTAATGAGCGGCGCGGTCAGCATGAACAGCACGAACATCTGGAAGAAGATGTGCACGAGGCTTGGCTGATGGCTGAGAAACAGGGTCAGCGTGAAGCTGTAGCCCATGATCAGGAGGAACACCGTCATCACCGCGTAAGCGATGGGCGACGAGAACAGCGCCGTTTCTTCCTTGAGGAGCAGCACCCCGAAGTTTCTCATGCCGCGGCCTGGACCGGTCGCTTGGTGAGTTCGAGAAACACCCTTTCGAGATCGGCCGGAACTTCCGTGAGTTCGGAGACCGCTATCCCGCCGGCGACGAGCGCGGCCACGATATCGGCGGCAAGCGACGGACGGGGTTCGGCCTCGATCAGATAGTGGACCGACCAACCGTCGCTATCGGGATCGATCGCAATGTTACGTACGCCGGCAATCGCGCTTAACGTGCTGCGGATTACCGCCTCCGGACCCGCAGCGCGCAACCGAAGCACCAGGCCGCGCGCGCTCCCGTTCAGCGCATCGGCGGTCAGCAGCCTGCCGTCGAGCAGGATCATTACCCGCGTCGCGATCTTCTCGATTTCGGGCAGTACGTGCGAAGCGAGCACCACAGTATGCCGGCCAGCGAGAGAGCGGATGAGATCGCGCACGGCGATGACCTGGTGCGGGTCGAGCCCGCTGGTCGGTTCGTCGAGCACCAGGACTTGCGGGTCGCCGAGCAGCGCCTGCGCGATCGAGACGCGCTGGCGAAACCCTCGCGACAGCTTTGCAGTCGGCATCGTCATGACACGCTGGAGATCGAGCTGTTCGGCCGCCGTCTCGACGGCGCGATTTTCAACCGCCCCGCGCAAACCCTTGATGCGCGCCATGAAGCGCAGAAACTCGACCACCCGCATGTGGTCGTAGAGCGGCGCGTCTTCGGGCACGTAGCTGATCGCGCGACGCACCGCCAGCGAGTCCGTAACCACGTCGTGTCCGGCGACTTCAACGCTTCCCGAACTCGGCGCGAGATAGCCGGTAAGGATGCGAAAGATCGTGCTCTTGCCCGAGCCGTTCGGCCCGAGCAGGCCGACAATCTCGCCCGGCTCTATTGCAAAGGACACGTCGCTGACGGCACGGCGCGGCCCGTACCACTTGGTCACATGCTTCGCCAGCACGACGGGAGACATGACAACTCACGCTACTGCATGCTTTATTGCATGCTTTTTGGCACACTCTTGGGCACAAACCCGGGCGCGGGGCCCGGGTTTGCATCGTCGGCGTGACGATTACCTCTCGCGTGCACTCACTCGTAAAATTCTGGCGAGTGCTTCTTGGCCTTGAAGGTGTCCGGATCGTGCGCGTAGATGATGTCGGCGCCTTCGACATCCCGCACCCTCTTCACCCACGCGTAGGCATCGAGCATGCCGACCGGATCATAGACGCTGCCGATGCTCGGCAGGATATTCTTGTCAAGATTCTCCTGCAGGTAGACAGCATCGCTGGTCAGCACGACCGTGCCGGTCTTGGGCAGACGCACCACCATGATCTGACTGCCGGGCGTGTGCGATACGGAGCGGTGGATATAGATGCTGTGATCGCCGAACAGGTCGAGATCGCCGTCGAGTTCGATGGCTTTGACCTTGTTGGGCATGCCTCCACCTATGCCGTTGCGCATCATGTCGAAATCTTTGGTGATGAAGAACACCGCGTAGCCCGGCGCCGGCCAGAACGCGTTCTTGATCTCGTCGCGCTGGTAGACGAATGTCGAGTCCAGGAACTTGCCGATGTTGCCGGCGTGATCGACGTGGAAATGCCCGAGCACGACGTACTTGATGTCGGCGGGCTTGACGTCGATTTTGCTGAGCTGGGCGTCGATTGCGATATCCGGCGAGCGGCCCGGATCGAGCGCCTTGACGAACGGTCCCCAATAGTCCGGGTCGGTGATGATCTTGTCGTTGTTACCGCAATCGAACAGCACGTCGCCCTTGGGATGCCGGATCAGAAAAAATCCAACCGGGATCGTGACCTTGCCGCTGGAGCCGTTTTGAATAATCGATTTGTCGAGAGTCAACGCGCCCGAGCTAAACACATAGAGCTTCATTTGCTTCGGCGGGTCTGCAGCCATCGCGGCGGTCGTCGCCCCGAACACGCCTGCGGCCAATGCCAACGCGCCGAGACTCTTCGCCAAGTTTACCGGCATTTCGTCCTCCCTAATGTCGCACATGTTGGCCATTGCTGTTGGCCAACCCCACTATAGCACAAACCTTGGGATGAGTAACGCCCCCGGCGCATATATTATAGCGTTACATCTAAGGGTTCGGCGATACCGCCAAATCTCGCTGCCGCGCCGGTCAGGCGAAGCGCCACTCAAGGGCGCTGCAGGGCAAAGACAGCGCGGCGCTGACACAACCGCAGTTTTAGATTGGACGAGCGGAATAGACTTTCGCCGAAGCAATCTTCGTGTCCCGCTCGACCTCGCTCTTTATCTTGCATCGGTCAACTCTGACCCCGTGCGCTGCGCGACATGCTGTGTGGTGCAGATCCGTCGCCGGGCTCGACGCACATAGGTATTTGTCAGTTCGGATGCTTCCTCGCGGCGGTCGGAGAAGGATCGCTTCTGCGGTTGCATTGAAACCTAGCTGGCGCAACTTTCTCCGAGCAGGCCGTCGAACGCGTGGCGTGCTCGCGAACGGCTCGGTGCCGACGCCGCTTGAGCGGAAACGCAGAACGGCGCCCGTCCAGGTGCGCCAGCTCAACATGATCTGCCCGAATGTCGAATGAGGGCTCGATTGGAATCCGGTAGGGAAATGTGGCTAGAACGCGCTCTGTATTTAAAAAAACTTAAGACCCGATTTAAAAAACTAAGGCCCGACCCGGGCGGCTCCCCGTCCCCCGACACCCCGCCGCCCAGTTCAGGGGCCCAAATTGAGGCAACAACTCAGGAACCCCACGCGTATTCCGCCTCGGGTTCTTTTTTGTGGCAGCGCCGGGGTTATTCGACGGCGAGGATTAATTTGCGCGTGTACCGTGGCATTTTTGCTACAAATCAAAAAGCTGGGCCGCACCTAAAGGCCTGCGAGCCTCCGGCTTCCCTGAAGCGGGGGATGGGTGGACGGCATGTAAGTCAAGCGTGTAGGCTTTGTGTCTCGCTAGACTTGCAGGTGTGATGGCCGTGTTGAAAATATCAATTGCATCCCTCGTCATTTTAGCCACGAGCGGCGTCGCACACGCGGGAATCGTATTTATGTCTTGCTCGGGAACAGTGAATTCAATCAGGCTCCAACAACTCGGAGAGAAGTCCAATCCGATAGCGATAGCGGTTGATTTAGATAAGGGAACTGTAAGCCTCGCCGGTCACAAACCGTGGCCAATCGTCGAGAACGGCCGGGAGATCACCATTAGTTTTGCGGGCAGTTTCATTGATGAGACTGGATTGGGTGCTCAATCGTATGTCGGTGGCTCCATCGATCGCGTGACCGGCGCAACTATGGTGCACACGAACGCCGGCAGTCCTGACGGTCCGCAGGACGGGCTATGGCAACTGATGTGCAAACCAGCGCAGCCGCTGTTTTAGAACGCGCCTGTAAAACTCTCGCGCTCGGCAGCGCGGCCCTGCGGGACTTGCCGAACAGGTTGGCCAGGGCGGTCAACCATGGGGCCGCATACCAGAGCCCGGACGACGTTCGGGGACCTGCAGCACGCGCCATGGGTGTGGGTATTTATCGGGTGCTGTCCTCCTTCCGAGCCCTTCATCCTAATTTCGCCCAATGTCCTAATTAAACTTACGGTCGGTTGGCGGTATCATAAGGGGGGCGAGCCGGTGCCGATTATCCGGTTGCTGCAACATGACCTTTTCGGACCCGAAGACATCAAAGTAATCACCACGGCTTTTGAAGGCGCCTTGAGCAATCTCGGATTGGTTTACCGCGACGATCCGCTCACCGAGCTTGTCGCCGAGAAAATCATTGAATGCGCACAGACAGGCGAGCGCGACACTATTCGATTGCGAGACGGCGCTCTTAAATTACTGAAAGGATAGGCGGCCTCACTGGCGGCCTCGTCGGTTGAGGCGCAGAATGGTCCGCAGAAACGCAAAAAGCCTAGTAATTTTGTGGTGGCGGACGCAGTCGCTTTCGAACCGGTCTCATCATCGGAAATTCCCGAGAAAACAGGGAAAAATACAGGGAACGGCGCAAAAGTGGCCCCGGAAAGCCGCATGCCGCTGAAGGTAGTGCAGCAATCATAGGGCTTTCCGACGAAATGCGGCGCCGAAAATAACAGGGAAAGCTTTTACAATAACAGGGAAACTCAGCGGCAAAAAACAGGGAAACTTGCCGACGCTTTGACATCTGGGCCGTTAACGGCGAGGGGGCTTTTGGCAAAGTTAAAAGCCGAGGGAAAGCCGCCCGTGCGCAAGCTGCTCTGCCGGCGCGGCGCTCTAAGTTCATAGCCTTAGGTCAGGGCTTAGTCATGACTTGCGCCCGGCCCTCTCACGCGTTGCGCAAGCTGCAGCGGATGGTGCGGACGCTGGCAGCGAAGCGCACGTCGCCGCGATGCAAGCCGCTTTACCGGCAGATCCAATCTTCGCGTCTTCGCGCGGCAAGGCGTTGAGCTCGATCGCGCGATGCTCGCCAACTGGGTTGCGGAGCCGTCTGGCGCTTAGAGCCACTGCAGGAGAGGCCTCGGCCGAACACGTCATCGCATCGCGGAGACTATTTGCCGATGATACGCCTATCCCCATGCTCCATCATGGTGGTGGCCGGACCAAGATTGGCCGGCTCTGCGTCTACGGCCGCGACTGACGCCGGTGGAGCGTTCCTGATCCACCGGCGGCTATCAATCTCTACTGTCCTGATCGGCGAGGCGAGCGTCCGGCTTCGCATCTGTATCCCGGGTTCGAGCGCCTCGTTACCGGCGGCAAAATCCAGCTGGCGGCGTGTTGGGCTCTTGCACAGCGCAAGTTCCAGGACGTTTATCAGGGCCGCGACTCTCCTGGTCGCCGAAGCCTTAACACGCATTGCTGAATTTCACGCCGTCGAGACGACGGCCGCGGCCAGCCGGCCGACAAGCGTCAGCGCGTGCGGCGCCTCCAATCCTTGCCGCTGCTAGATGCGATGAAAACTTGGCTGAGCCGCAGCTCAACCAGATCCACTGCGCAGCACTCCCAATTCGGCACACGTTGATCAGTTGAGAAGCTCATTGCTCGCTTTCTCCACGGGACAATTCGTAGAACTTGAGCTTCCCCGCGGGCGTCAGGCAGGGGGCATTGAGCCCGGGGGACAAGGGCTTTGTGCCCATTGACGGCAGGTGGAGCCCTCCCTACCAATTCCACTCCACTCTGCGCCGCCGGCACCGCCTGCCGCCACGAGACCGATCCCGCCCAACCTCACACCACGCCGTCCGAGCAATGGGGTCGAAGCCGAACAGCCGCCGATCAACAAAGCCGCAGCACTCGCCCTGCAGCTTTTATACGACTGCATGTCCGAGTTGGGCAACCTCGTCGCCTCGAGAACGGTCCAGCCACTTCCGCTTGTCCCCCGATTTCGAACATATCGTTGCGCCGTACTAATTCGCTCTTCAATACCGGCGCGTCGGCTCTATTTTGAGCCAATAAGCGGATGAGCTCAGCGCGCAACGCATTGAGCAATAATGCGGTAGATCGCGGATGGAGAGATATTAGGGTGCGGTCCTACCTGACCGAGACTCACTTGATTGGCTCCGCCAATAGCGTCCGCGGCGGTTCGACATTTTGCTTCGTCGGGGAAGTCAAGAAAGGACGTCGTCGTGCCTACTCCGCCGGTTGACGCTCCACTAACGATAAATGTCACAAGTATTAAGGTCCACATGACGTTACTCCGCAGACGCCTCGTTTCAGGCTTATCTTCATACGGGGCTAAATCATCCTCAAGGGAGGGGCTGCCTTATTTGCGGCTCTCAACGCCAAAGCAAAGCACTGAACAAAACTAAGTCAACCGCTCCGCTGGGATCTTCATCATCTGAACGTTATTCCACTGCCCTCCGTTTTCCACCATTATACAATGGCAAATCGCGCCGGGGTTCGACGAGATCTCATTTG
This sequence comes from uncultured Alphaproteobacteria bacterium, assembly GCA_963733575.1. GTDB lineage: Bacteria > Pseudomonadota > Alphaproteobacteria > Rhizobiales > Xanthobacteraceae > BOG-931. Next base: position 2,077,926 of record CAVTDJ010000002.1, read on the forward strand.
GCCAGCAGCATGTAAGCTTTCGTTTGATTGCACTTCGCGCAAGGAGCATTTGTCTATGCATTTTGGGGAGCGATCGGCGAGGCGTAGTTGCCGCTAGAACCATGGTAGTAGCGCACCTCGGACATGGCGCCTTAGGTGGCGCGCGCGAGCAATTTGAAACGCGCAAGAAATAGAATAGTGTTTGAAAGAGTCGATCTCGCGCCGTGTTGTCGCCTCCGAACGATCGGACAGCGGTCAGGGATTTCCGCGAGCTGCGATGAACTCACGGGGATGAGAGCTGGTGCATCAGGTCTGGGCATCCGGGCAGGGGCTGACGCGGACGTAATCGCGCTTGATCGTGCGCACGAAGGCCTCGGCCATACCATTGTTCTGCGGACTTTCGATTTGCGTCGTTCTGGGTTCAAGACCGAAGTCGCGAGCGAAGCTGCGGGTATCCAGCGCTATAGCAACTGCCGTTGTCGGAGAGCCATTCGATGGTGAGCGGCAAGCGATTGACCCTGCCGAACCGATGCTCGACAGCAGCCACCATCAGGTCACGCACGTCCTTGCTTCTGATGCCGACCGTGGTATCGGGAAGCTCATGGCTTCCCGATCACAGCAGTCGAGTCCGAAGGCGACCCGCACCTTCTCACCGTTGTCGCAGCCGATCTCGAAGCCGTCGGAGCAGCAACGCCATTGCGTTCATCTACCGCGATCCGACCGTCGTGCCGCCGCTCGACACCGCCGGCGTGGCGATCGAGCAAGAGACCGTGGGGCTTCATCACTCGATAGGCTCGTTTGTGATTGGGCGGCTGGCGCCCAAGGGCCACTTGCTAAGTGGGAGACCGTGTCCGGTCACTTCGGGGGCTATCTCACGCCGATGATGCACAAGAACTCCAGAAATATCACACCACCCAAAAGCCGCGTCATAGCGCTGTTATATTTGTAGTGGCCGCTTTCAGGCGGAACTCTGTCATCAACTCGCAGCAAAGCAATTTTACTCCACCCGTGTCTTGATAAGTATAAAGCTAACGCCGAGCGCAATGCGCCTGGCCGGCCGCTGTCCAAGCAGTGGCGCGATTTTTTAGCTCGAATTCAATAGCAGTCAAAACAGAAAACGATCGTGCGACCGTTTTTCGGTTGTGGTCCCTGGCGATTGGTCGATGCTCCTGCTCGGCATGCGCTAACGGCGATGGTCGTAGATCCACCGAGACCGCACGACTGTCGTATCGCGGCGCAATCTCCTCTCGCCCTCGCTCGAAACGTCTCCGGCAAGCGACTGGGTCTATGGTTGATGATCGCGAAGCCTTGACCAGCGGACTGGCTAAAGCCAGCGGCGCCGCAACATTTGACCTAAGTGGCGACTCACATGTTCTTCGGGTGTCGTGGCTTCCCAGAAAAACACTAGCGCACGTTACAAAGATCGATCAGTTTTGCGATTGCGAGCGCCCACACAAGGATACTAAGGAGGATACCTGCTCCGATTATGCCTGACGCATAGGGGTCAATTCCCTGCTCGTCCGCCTCGTTCGTCTTTTCATATGGAATTGTTGGCACCCGCATAGCCACTCCGATCAGCGTTAGGGAACGCTCACGTTGGCTTGACCAGTCGCGACAATCTTCTGTGACAACGTTGTATAAGGTCGGCAATACAATCGTCATCCCCCCAACTTTAGGGGGCCTAACGGCGTGAGGCTTCTTGCATAGACAACCAAACGGCGAAGCGGCGCAAGTTCCGGCATGTCAATGAGCCTAGACTGAAGGCGCTCCCGACGACATGACACGATTTAAGCAGCCATTTCGCTCGTTCTTGTGAACGTGGAGCGAACGTTCTCCAGCTTTCGTTTTAGCAGGCGAAGAGCCGGCTCTGACACGGGGAACAGCCCGAGATAAACTGGCCGACCAAACCTCGACGTAGCGCCGAGTATCTCAACTTCGCATCCGACACGCCGATAAAGCCGGAGCATGGAAGAATCGAAATTTCCGACAATAAATTCGATACCTCCCCTGACTGCGACATCGCCCAAAGCCGCGATCAGGACAGCGGAAGCGAAAAACAATCCTTCACGCTGGCGTCCCAATAGGGCTTTTTCATTGAGGCAAAACCGAGTGCCCTCCCAGATCGTCGGAGCACTGAGATTCGCCGCTTCTGGCAGCGTATCAGAAAAAAACTCAGCTAGAAGAGTTGGTCCCGTCGTTGGCAAAAGCCGCAAGCTGCCTTTTACTTCCTGCCGCGCAACGTCGGTGTAAATGATATATACTGGGTTCTCGTCGTCGTATTTATCTCGCTCCTTCCCATCCGCGACTTGAACATCCCATCCAAGTCGGTCGCGAAAGACCCGGGCCCTCAATCTGAACATCTGGTCGATCAAATGCGAATATTTATAATAATTATGTGGTTCTATTACGACAATCATGTCGCAAATCTCCTTCCTACTTTCCTCTGCTTCATGTCTCTCGACAAATGCTTGCGGATTTCATTGCAACGTGTCGCTGACTTGAGAGGGCGCCCGGCTGTCAAGTATGTTGAATACCAGTGCGTTACAGATAAATTGACAAAATAGTTCAGAATTGAAGCGAGCTCTTCACAAGATCAATAGTCCAAGCTTGCTCGCCTTGCTGACAGCTTGCGCCGAAGTTGCGCAATTCAGCTTATAACGAACCGACTTCAAATGATCGCGCGCCGTGTATGGCGAAATGTTCAAAATGACAGCAATCTCGTTCGTCGATTTGCCGAGCGCAAACCAACGCAGACATTCCACCTCTCTGTTTGTCAGATGTGGCCGATCCTTACCAAATAACTCTGCAATAACTCGTAGGTGCAAACGGTTAGCAATCTGAATTAGCATCGACTGATTGGCCGCCAAGAAATTCGTCCATTCTTGCTCGGATCGTGAAGACGAGATCGAAAAGAGAGCCCGATGCCCCTGCTTGTTCACAACGGGGATGGAGAACCCGCTGGGTCCGACACCATGTGACAGCGCATCCGTCAGAAACGACGTCTCCGTTGCGCTCTGAATAGTCAGCTCGTTCCAATTGAATGGAAGAGTGCGCCGAAACCCCTCGCGCAAGACCGGATCGATATCGGCATAGCCCATTTGAAGATAGCGCTTGATCCAAGAGGCAGGATAGGTCAGACGAATGTATGGATCGGCTGAAGGGCTCGCTCCGAATTTCGACGAGTGGTAGACGACGTGATCAACATTCAAAAGGTCACGCAGCCTGGCTATCACCAATCCCATTTCTGGCGTGTTCTCGACAATTGAGAATGCCTCTTTGAGTCTCTCGTCGTCCGGCAGGCCGATTGCCATCGCCACCTCATCAGTATTTCTCCGTCGAGGAGTAAATTTTTCAGCTTTGCTCGCGCTTACTCCCGATGCTGTCTTTCAGAGGCCCCGATCTAAGCTTACCACACCTTCTTGAAGCTCGGGCAATCTTGGCCTGGATTGTGTGCCAAGCATCAGTCCATGCAGTCGGTTTTTCTGGTATCCTTTCAGGGTCGATTGGCGCTCTTCTGTAGTATTGCGCCAATCGCAAGCTTTGGCGCACGGATCCGCGCAAACTGGACTTGACCGCCCTTCTTCGGAATATATGAGACTTCGTACCAAATCGGGGCTTGATCGGCGCTCCGCCCGACCGGGACGCGAGCCTCTTTGAGTCCACATTTAGAGTCTTCTTCGGTGCGGGTATGCAGCTCGGCGAACCGAGCGCGGCCTCCTTTTGAGGATTCAGTAAGGTCTGTCGTCCAAGATACCATAACTGATATCTTAACTTACTTGTTCGCAAAGACCATGGCCGATCGCCGAAAAGCACCGCGCAGACGGATGCTCAAATCCGGCAAGATCATGCTTGGCAAAGCCCCCATCCCATGTACTGTTCGCAACCTGTCCGAAATCGGTGCGTGCCTTGTGGTACAGACCACTTTCGGAATTCCGGGCACTTTTACGTTCACCATGGCCGATCACAAGTCACAAACGTGCAAAGTGATTTGGCGCGACGACACGAAGTTAGGAGTTCACTTTGAATAGGCCGCCGCTGCAGTTGGCCAATTCAGCGTAGCGCGGAAGTTTTTGCACAGTGAAATGTCAGCGCCCCGCCGTCGCCCCTGATCAGGAGGAAATCAGTGATTCTGTTTGCCGAAAGTGACGCTCTAAAAAGCAACCGGTTACCGCGCCGGCCCATCGGCAATTGAATGCTGCTACCCGGATGCAGCGCTGCGATATGATCGTGCGATCTTTCTTTCGACGAAGCCCCAAGCGCTTGGGGGCCGGGGCGCTTGAGGCCGTCGAATAAGACAGCGCGCAACAGTGGAGTCGCGGTTGTGCTGCCTTGGTAGACTAGCAAGCACCGTTCATCGAAGAATTCGCCCGTGCATTGAAATCATCCTTTACGCGCGAGCTGATCGCCGACGCAGCAGTTGATCCGAAGCCCGCTACGATCACATCCGTTGCGTTAATGCAACGAACGCCGGCAGCATCGCAACGCGACCAATGGAAACCGGATCGTGGACGATCTCGTGTATTCGGCTCGCCCAGGCTTTTTCGCCCAGAGGCTATATATGCACTGCTTGAACTCAAGCGACGCGACTTCGAGCCGCAAGTCGGCTAGCCGAGCGAAATCGAGGTAGCGTCGCGCTCTCCGACGTTCGCCGCTGATGCGGTGCTACTATGTAGATTAGCTGACGGACCGACCGCAAGATTGGCAGGCGTTTGCTGCTCGATCATAGCGACGTAGGCAAGGATGCGGCTCCTAGTGATCGTCCAACGTTCCGGAAAGAGCGTGACTACGCGGCGGCTGAAGTGTTCGTGGGTACGGATCGCACGCGCATCGTCACCGAGCGCATCGGCAAGCAAGGCCACCGCGAGGTGGGCAGGCCTGAAGCCCTCGCCGAACGACGCGAGCCCGACGGTCGTTTGATTGCGCAAGTCAAGGCGCGGTTGAAGTGGCCGCGAACTTGCGCGCTCGCAGCCCTCGCGGACTGTTACTTGGCCGTTTGTCCCGCGCGAATAGAAACGCTCAGTCAAGATCTGCCTTCCGTTCTTGCTTAAGGTAAACGCAAGATCGTGCCACATTCTGCCTCGTTGCCGTGAGCCGCGCACCAACTGCGGATGATCTCGAAGGGAGTTATCCACCGCAGTTTGGGGCGCACGCCCGGGGGGAAAAGCGGACGCGAATGTAAGATGGTTCTACTTGCGTATCGTGACTCGCGGCGTTCTGGCGCGACAAGGCGCGAAAGCGCTACATGCCGCGACCGCCTCTGAGAACCGCGTCCCGCCGCGGGGTTTGGTCGTCCGCTGAATGTCAAGGCATCCCCCCTCTCGCGTGCGCGTCGGGGGAGGACCCTCATGCGGGCTTTAGGCCTTAGCGCCCAAGCTTTTTCTTGACTTGCGGAGGCGCACGCCCAATCCGCCGTTCTCGTTGATGAACTCGACGCCAGCAGCTTCGAAGGCTCGACGGACCGCCATGTCATTGGGCGCCGTCATTGATGTTCCAGCCTCTGTGGGCTCAGCGTGTCGGATTGTGGAACCAGAACGGCTGACGCCCGCGGGCCAACTTAACGGCGGGCCCGCGAGCAAGCGCCCAAGCCGCTCGGATTTGATCGCTGGTCAGGTTACTAGGGGAAACGTCCGAACGATTTTGAGTTTTTCGCCGTTTAGACGCCTGTCATTTTCGCGCAACCGTCAGCCAGGTACGCGCCGACTTGACTCCGATGCTCTTGCCTAGCCTAATTACCACATGACCGTATTTGCAAAGAAAACATTGAATGTGCTCGACTGGACGAGAATCCGAAATCAGATAGTGGACCTTCAAACGGTGCTGGGCGCAGCGCATGATATCATGATGTTTAGCGCTCCAACCAACGACCCGATCCAACAAGACATTTACATCGGTCTCCCCGACCGGAGCTTGCTTGCAAATTTTCCCGGCTTTGACCAGATCGATCGGGCAAGCCTGCCTGATTTTCTTGCTCCCCTGGTAGTACGCGAAGAAGGATTCGAGCAGCGCTTCCCGGACATTTTTCAAAAAAAGCGTCGCAGCGATGGATGAGCGGAGGAGCGTGAAACACGCTTGCCTCAAGCCCGAAATGTCGTCAGGGCGCGACAAAGCTTCATAGTTTCCGGCATTCCGAATAAATTGGCACGTTTAGCGCGTCGGTGCGCTCGAGGCAGTGGGCTACATCTGGTTCTGCGCCGTCGATAGTAAAATCATATCCGGCCCCTTTCAGCACCAAAGCATATCGCCCGGCCGGCAAGACAAAATCTGCCGGGTCGGGACGAACAACGATCATCTCCGGATTGTCCGCGTATGGCGCTACTCTCATTTGATAGGAGTTGTTCCGAATGACCCACGATTGCTCGACATTCGTCGTTTTTGCATTGCCTTCCGTATCGAAGCTCAGTGCCCGCATCACTCGGGCTACGACACGTACCGTAACTCGATCCGGCGCATTGTTCATAAGATCACGCCGAAATATTACAAATTGAAACCGGCCAAGGGGCAGATGAGCCCGACTCGGCATCGAAATTGGTGCCGATATTGCTACACGGGGATCCGGAACCTTGATAGGCAGCTGTTCGAGTTCAGTGAATTGTCCATTGACCATGGCATAGGCGCCATACTCTGTGGGAACAGGAATATCGGGCGCGCGCCGTGGAAGAACCTCATTGGATTTTGGGGTCGACTGGTTTTCTTCAACTGTAACGGTCTGCCTTTCAACGTTATCTGTCGTACTGATCTGCATCGGCCCGTCCAGCCAATGCAATCCCAATCGGTGGAGAGCCGATTTGCCATCGTAAGAGACGAATATGGCGACACCGATTGCCGCGGCGGCGATAAGCTGGGTGTTGCGCCAGAAGGTTGAACGCAAGTGCTCGCCGAGATATGCGTTCGCGAGGCGATCGTTGGGGTCAGATACGAGCGGAAGCGACGACGTGCGGTGCAGCGCCGAATGAGCAAGCAATGAGCGCGCCGCGATGTATTCTTCCCCAAATCCCGTCGTTTTTTGCAGACCGGAGAGTAAGACCGCTTGGCCGCGTATCGATTGTATTTGAGTTCCATCGGTCAACGCTGGTGTGGAATTAAATTGCAAGGATGGCGCACCTTGCGCGAAGTCCGCCTCGAGCCGATCGATCGCAGCTTCAAGTCCCCGCATCTGCTCCTCTATTTCGGACCAGGCACCCTCCACAAATCGCGGGTAAAGTTCCTTTCGTAGCTTGACGCGCGCAAACTCATAAATGAACGTTCTTAACTGTGCATGGTCTTCACTGACATTGGCAACCATCCGGGCCAGGACAGAATAATGGTCCTGCTCCGTCCCCACTTCTGTAGAACGCGAAGCGATCGGGGCCATCGATTGCTCGGTATTTTGCGGCGACTGTTGGGATAAAGGCTTGAAATTCATTTTCGTGTTGGAGTGGCAGCGCTGTGAACAGCCATGCCAGAGCTTCGCCCTCTCGCATGCGCTTTTTTACGCTGCATTTTTCGCTCGCTTCCGCGCTTTAAACTTTCTGCACTTCGCGCTAGCTTTTTTGTTTACCCGCTACGGAATAATATAGCGCAAAACATAGGGCAAATTGTAGGCCAAATCGAGGACGCGTGACAATGCGGATGGCCCGCCAAGGCTATCTGCGAGCGTTGCGCTTGGCGAGATGGAAGGCCGGCCGCGCATAAAACGTTAATTTCGAATCGCGATGGAATCTTCTGAGGGCGCGTGCTTTCCTGTCGAACGCAAGCTAAGCACATCAGGGATTTGATAGCCGTCATCGTCTTGGTCGGTCGGACCATCGGCAGCCCCGCACCTACTAGCCGGTATTTTGGCAGCGGTAGCGGAAACTCGCCATTTATTAACAACGGCGCCGTTGGCGTTTCGTTGCTTTGACCTGACGCAAGGATCGGCCAAGACTATGCAGGCGCGCCAAGCGCCACAGGGTTCCCCCTAATGGCAGCTCTTCTCAAGAGCCGCGTAGATATCGACGCCAGTAACACGAGTCCCCGGGCCAATGGCCGTCCCTGGACTTAGCATGGCGCTCACCTTTCCATTTTCGATCTTGACCGCCTTTACGACGTTCCATTTTCCATCCGGCAATTTCCGGAATGAGCCACATGGAGCTTTGTCGGCCTGTGCAAACACGGGGATTGAGGCCAACAGGGAGGATGCAAGGACTGCCGGAATTGAGAGATACTTGATCATGGGAGCGCTCGCCTAGGGGCCTCATGCTACGGCTCGCCCAGGTGGACCGCAAGCCCGAGAAAATGGGTCCCAAGCTCGTTTGAATAAGGCGCCGTGACGGCGCAGTGGCATCGGCATAGCGGCTCGGCCATGGTCTTCATGGACGATCTAGCCTCTTACTGGCCAATCGTGTCCGACCTGCCGGCGAAGCCGAGAAGCGGGACTGGTGGAGGGTCGGTGCTTTGACCCAAACGCCACAAGAGTCTTAATGCGGCGCAAACGTGGGAAATGCGGAACTTCCAGCCTCCAATCTGTGTTGGCTTGGGTTAAGGCACGCGTGGGCCGGCGTGACTCTGGCTATCAAAAACTTAGGGAGGACACGCAAATGCGCTTATCGTTTTTTGGCTCCGTCATGATCGTCCTAGCCCTGGGAGGTCTCGCACTTTCTTCTGCCGCCGCTCAGAATGCGAATACGAACGGCCGTAACCATTACTCCACTTGTAATTGTCGTTTCGGTTACGGTGGTTCTTGTGTTCCTGCAGTCTCTTGCATCGACGAGGGCGGCCGGTGCGCGGGATCGTGCGTCCCACCACCCGAATCGAAGTAGCCGATTTCTATAGGTAAGGTTAGCCTGATCGGTTTCGATATTGCGAAGTCCGCGTTTCAGAGTCACGGCGTAGCTTTTGATGGCGCCGTGGTGATCCGGAAGCCCGTCAGCCGAACCAAGTGGTGTGGGAGTTCTTTACGGCACTGGCAGGAGACATTTTGAATGGTCTCGGCAGTAGTTGTTTCGTTAGCTCCTTCGCAAGTCCCCCGCTTATAACCATTCGCGCGATTAAGGGCCGCGAGGCCATCTGCCGGTGAAAAAGCCCGAACGGGAAACCGCGCAGCAGCTCACCACCGTCGACGCACTACCGCCGCTGACAGAACCATAGACTATCGTCCCTGCCCGGCAAATGTCGTCCTCAGAAATGGCCGGTATGAGCGCCTCGGCCAAAGATTTCAGTGGCGACAAGCTTAGGCATTTTATGCTTTGGACGGCGTGCGGCCGCGACCATCCAGGGACCCGGGTCGGGGGGCGCGCGATGCCAGCCTCGGATCTCCGAGGCGAGTTCCCTTTGACTTAAAAATAGTTCGGAAGACTTCACCGACCGACCTAGGGCGGAGCTCTGTGCAGCCACTCGTTTATTACCAGGTCGCTTGCCGCAATTGCAATTATAATGTGGTTTCTGATCGAGTTTAAGCGCCTCTCAGCCAATCAACACGAACAGGCAAATACTTCGCACTTTTCGGCGTGTCCGGAGTACGGTCCGCGATCGACATAACTTTGAACTCACCAATCGTTCAGACCTCACGTCAGGTCTGACTTGCAAGGGAACCAGAAGGGCACGAATATTCGAGACCGCTCGGAAAGGTTCGTTGAAACGTTTGCCGGGGTCGCAGTTCTGAGCACTCAATCTCGGGTGCCGTGGTCGTCGACGGAAGTTTGATGCAGCAAGATTACTATTCTGTTCTCGCCAGCGTGATCATGGCCTCCGCGCGAGATAATCCTCAGTTGCGGAGGATGATATACGAGCTTGTGCGGAGCAAGTTGCGGCGCCAACTTGATTGGGAAACCAATGAATCGGGCCCCACAGAAAGGGCGCAGCAATTGCTGGCGCTCGAGACCGCTATCGAGCAAATCGAAGCCGATCTCGCGAAAAATATTCCTCACCACACGTATCCTGGAGCGAATATCCTCGCTCCTGTCGCTGAATCCCGGATCGAGATCATACCACCTGCGCGACATCTGCCTCCGTTGTCGGAACCTCGGTACGAATTCACGGCCGAACATACGGCTCGATCTACTTCTTCTATAATTCGGTTGGTGTTACCGCTTGTAGCGGCGGCAATATTGGGCGTCGTGACATACGTCGCGATCGAACGTGGGCTCCATGAAGAGCCCCAATCCAAGGTGCAAGCTGATCAGAATATTCCGCGCAACAGCATATCAAGTCGTCCGCTTGGCATCCCGACTCCCGGTGCATACGGCGTTTATGCTCTCACTAACGGACAGCTTACGGAGCTAGAACCGCTTCCCATCAAAGTGCTCGATCAAAGAGTTGCAATATCCGGTACGATCTCGACCGCAAGTACAACCAAGCTGCCGAATGGCCGGACTCAATTTATCGTCTTCAAGCGCGATCTGGTGAACAATGCCCCTGAAAAAGTCGTAGTGCGGGTTGTTGCGCAGGTCATGCGCGCCTCGACATTCGGTCGCAAAGAAGACGCGACGACAAGCAATGTTGGCGTTTCCTGGGCTGTTCGCGGCATTTCTTACGAAATGAAAGTTGCTCCTGTAGATGGCAATCCCGCGATGATCGTTATTCGCCCCGCTGACAATGACTTTTCATTTCCTGCCGGCCGGTACGCTTTAGTGCTGAAAGCAGTGGCCTACGATTTCAGTGTGGACGGGCCAATTACAGATTTGGCGCAATGTGTCGAACGCACTGACGAGCTAAACGCGCCTGACTACACTCAATGCCGCAATCCGTAAGCCTCTACAGGCTTGGCGCGTTTACCCTAACCCTGGCGGGCGACGTCAGCCGCTTGAGCGATACATCCTCCATAAAGGCTGACATCCTCGACGGCCTTCCTACGCAAACGTAGGCAAAGCCGCGCCGGTTCATATCCTCGGGACGATAGATATTCCGTAGGTCGATAACAACGGGGCATGCCATCAGATCGCGCAGGCGATCTAGATCTAGCGCTCGGAACTGCTCCCACTCCGTGGCAACAACGAGCGCGTCGGCGGCTTCGGCACAATCATAGGCATCTGCGCAATAGGTCACATTTTTCAGCAGGGCTTGAGCCTGACTCATCCCCGCCGGGTCGAATGCGCGCACCTTGGCTCCCATGTCTTGCAGGGCAGTGATCAGAGCAAGCGAGGGAGCCTCGCGGATGTCGTCCGTATTGGGCTTGAAAGTCAGGCCGAGCACGGCGACGGTCTTACCGCGGAGCGCCCCGGAAAATATGGTTGAGACTTTGCGGGCCATCGCGCGTTTTCTGGTATCGTTTACGGTGGCGACGGCTTCGATAATGCGCAAAGACACCTCGTGGTCTTGCGCTGTCTTGATTAGGGCTCGCAAGTCCTTGGGAAAGCAGGAGCCACCGAAGCCCGGGCCGGCATGCAGGAATTTGGTGCCGATGCGGTTATCGAGACCGATGCCGCGCGCAACTTCCTGCACGTCTGCGTCCACCTTCTCACAGAGGTCGGCAATTTCATTGATGAAGGTTATTTTGGTCGCCAGGAACGCGTTGGCCGCGTATTTTATCAGTTCAGCGGTGCGCCGGGTGGTGTAAAGGATGGGCGCCTCGTTGAGACTCAGCGGCCGATAGATCTCGGCCATAACCTTCTTGGCGCGTTCATCGTGAGTTCCGACCACGATACGATCGGGATGCTTGAAGTCGTGAATCGCCGCCCCCTCGCGCAAAAATTCCGGATTAGAAACCACAACAACGTCGGCATCCGGCCGAGCCTCTCTGATAATGCGCTCTACCTCATCGCCGGTGCCTACGGGTACGGTTGATTTGGTAATGACCACTGTGAATCCGTCGAGTGCCGCGGCAATCTCCCGGGCCGCATCGTAGACGTAGGAAAGATCTGCATGGCCGTCGCCACGCCGCGAGGGCGTGCCGACAGCGATGAACACCGCATCTGCGGCGCCGACGGGGTTCTCGAGCGCGGTTGCAAACGTCAGCCTTGCTTCTTTGACATTCGAGCGGACGAGATCATGCAGGCCCGGTTCGTAAATTGGAATTTCGCCGCGCTCAAGCGCCGCAATCTTCGCCGCGTCCTTGTCGACACAGACCACGTCGTGGCCGAAATCGGCCATACAGGCTCCGGAAATAAGGCCCACGTAGCCAGTGCCGATCATCGCAACACGCATGACAATCCTTCTTTCTCGCGCGGGGGCTCGGAATTCCGGCGGGAAGAGACAACATTTCGTATCCTTTTAGCATAAGCGTAGGTAAGTCATATACTAGCGGTCAACGTGCCCCTGCCAATTCTTTGGTCAGCTGGTTAAGGCGGCGCCAATTCTTTAGGACACGAAGCTGCCATCGAAAGCAGTCTTCCGTCCCTGCCTCATGGTGTCGGCGGCAACGACTGGCTAGTGTGCTGAATTGCAGGACGCCCGAATTAACCCCACGAGCCGAACGGCTCGGTAGTCTACACTTTTCCTAAGCCGGCCTTGTGCCTAGGGAGATGCTTCATGGGAAATTTCTTGGCTGCTTTAGCTGCGGTTATCCTACTTGCGCAAATCATCGTCGTTTCAGCGGCATCACCGGCAGCCGCTATCAGCGCGGACCTCGCAAAAAAGTGCCGTGATATGGCGGTCAAAGCACACCCCCCGCCAACTCCACCTGGAAACAAGGCCTACGCGCAAGCCGAAAGGGACTTCTTTCGCGAATGCGTCTCAAAAAATGGCCAGATGGACGGCACCACCGCACCAAAGGATTCCACCAATCCGAAGTAGGAGGAAATCCGCCGCGATCGGAAATACAGAAAGTGCCAAGAACCATTACTTCTGCGCGCTAATTGCGTGTCGGGCATCGGGATTCGAACGCGACACCTCGCGTTGCCACCATCTCCCCTGCCAAACCATCTCCCCTGCCAAACCATCTCCCCTGCCGAACCATCTTCAGCGCGCAGTCGCGCGACCTGCCCGAAAGGCCGAGTTCATCGTTCTTCTATGCCAGCAAGGCTGAAAGTATGTGCGGGTGGCAGATGGTAGTGGCCCTTAAAGTGGTGATCCTGTTGGCAGTGCCTCCGGGAACGCCGAGAAGAATCTCGCCCGTGTCATGCGGCAGCTAAATAAGATGATTGCACGGGTATCGAGAAGAGTTCGTGTCCCTCCGGGCTGCGTACATTAATGGTGCAGCCGACCCATTCATCTTGCTCTCTCACTGAGCAATCGAGCGCAATAAGTTCCGCCAACTGGTAGGCGTTCTCTGGCGTCGGGAAATCGCGACCGCGATAATCGTAAGCGCAGCGTTGCTGGCCGACGACATCAAAGAAATATCGTCTCATTGCTACCCTCTTATAAAGCCCTTCCTCCCACAAAGTTAGCCGGTGTGTTTTGACGCTGGCCTAAGCCACTCCATAAAAGTGAAGATATATGAAGACCGAAATCGCGGTCCGGCGGCGGATCGGTGCTATTAGCCATCGCCGTTAGCCGTGAGGCCGGGGTCGGCATGTCCGACGGCCTCGCCTGCCTAAAACGGCAAAACACCTAGCCTGGAAAGCCCGTATCCTAAAAAGCCCACCCACGCCACGGTCGCCAACAAGGCGAAACTCACGCCAGCCAGTGGCCAAACCTGGCGAAAGACATCAGCGATAGCACGCATGACTCGATCCCTGTTGCGGTTTCTCTTTTCCTCTTCCGTCACGATGTTCGGTGCCCGGATCGCACCTAGGACGGGATGGGTACGGTCGCCTTGTAGCCAGCGAAAGTTATCCGGGATGTGCCATTCATCACAATTTTGCTGGTTCGAGGCAAGCATTTGATAAACATAATTAATCCGTCGAGCCCCGAAGCGCGACGCAAAGCTGCACGGTTTATGCACGTTTATGCAGCGGGGGTTCCAGGTGCCTCTTTCGTCGAGATGCTAATGCTGCGCTCTTCCGAAGAAGTTCGCAGGTCACTCAGAAAGCGTCTTTCATCAGCGGCTAACAGCCGGTCAACATTCGATCGAAGGCTGGCGAGTTCGGCCTGAAACGTCCCAGCTCTTCGGCGTGCAAAAATTCCCGATAGTGCAGTGATCAAGCTGCCTAGGTATAGACCGGATGCGAGCGTCACAGTCGCGTTGGACGGCGAAACGAATATGCAAAAGGCAACCGCTGCGAGGAGTATACATCCCAATACGACGACCATTCGCCTCGAAAAGATCGCGAGCGCGACCGGCAGCAATAACGCTGCAAGTGCCATCCCCTCAGGAATTCTAGACAAGAGCCCGGCCCACTGATCGAGCCACGACTGCAGCAGCGGAACGATGAGTTGCCAAGTTCCCAAATGCCGCCTCCGCGTCCGTTCCGCCGCCCCTTCAGATCATACAGCAGCGGTGTTCTTCCATGCCAGAACCTTATAGCTTGAAGCCGGCATCCAATTTGCGAATAAGCCCCAACTCCTCCGCCTGGCAATTGGCGGCTACTTGACCGCACATGCAGAGGAGTGATCAATTTTCAGACACAGAAGTGTGCTGTGATGGTGTGGGCACCTGAGGAGATAAAGATGCGGCACTTGTCCGTATGGATCATTGAGTTCTTTAAGCTCCTTGGAGGACGGCGGCTTCACCCTCTTGTCGCACAATGTCCCATCTGCCAGCAGATGGTCGGCCTCCATGTCAACAAAGCAGGCCGCCAACATGTGTTTGCGCACGCGCGCGCATTATACGAGGGGTCTCGAGTTTCCGTGCACTATGCCGCCAATATCAAATGTGTCGGCTCAGATAGCCTAAAGCGATTCGATCCCCGCCCGAACGAACGTCAATGCTTCAAGCTGCCCAGTTCCCTGCTTGAAGAATAATAGGGTCGCAGGGTTATTGGGCTGCGGAGGCGGGCGTCGGGCGCGTCACGCGTGACACGAACGCGAAAGATCGCTCGTCTTGCGGCGCATCGCCAGCCGCCCAGAACCGCAGGTCAATGACTGCGACAAGCGTTGAATTTTTGAGACCGCGGCCCGTCCTAATCGTGATTTATCCACAGTTGGTCATCTAGCTGCCATCATTGGCGAGGCAGCGTTGAACCTTGCATCGTGGGGATGCGGGAATTGGAGCGTGCAGCGCGATCTGCGTTCCACGGCGCCATTTCGGGGATACTCGTGAACCCCGGCTTGGAGGAGCCCACGATGTTCAAATCGCCCGCCTATGATCCGGTCGGACTTGCGATACTAGGATTTGGTGTCTTAGCCGTAGCGGCTTTGGCATTTGCCTTCTAGCTGGCTCGCAAGTCGTTCCAGGTCTGAATCAAAATCTGTACAGGGAGGAACGGCCCCATGCTTCTCGGAGTGGATTTCCGACGCCAGGCACGCGTGTGCGAGCGCCTGGCAGAAGACTGTGATGATCGGAGGCTAGCCGAGCGCCTTAAAAAAATGGCCTCGGACTTATTGGCTAAAGCCGACGATTTTGAAGAACTGCCAAGCGAACAGGCTAGGTGCCAAGAGCGAAACAGACTGGTGTTTTCGTAGTCAGCGCATCGCCGGCAAGAAGTAGTGGTACATGGCGAGGACCGGGCCGACCGTAGTGCGCGGAATCCCGGGAACGGCGCGTAACGCCGCAATCGAGCGCGTTAATCGCTCTGTTGGACTCAGGGCTGGTGCGCGGAGTGGTAACACCTCGCATCATCGATCGCATCTTCAACCCACAATCGCACCGCCTCGACGGCGTTACGCAGAGCTTCGTCGGTCGTGGAGCCGGCCGAGTTACAGCCGGGTCACTCCGGTACCACGACGCCAAAGGCACGTAAAAACGCAATCGAGGCGTGCACAAAGCGACGAGCTGCAGGGCCTCGCTAGTGGTTAGCGTGGACGCGCCATAAAGAGCGCGACGACGAGCTGCAGGTTTGGCCAAAATCTGCGATCACGTTTCACGGGATAAGCTATTCCGTCGACGCACTGCCTTGCGAAAGGTGAGAAGTCCCGCGATGCTGTTAAATCGATCGTCCAAGTAACTGTAAATCCTATTGAATCGTCCTGCCATTTTGCAAAACTACAGCTTTTACGTGTTTTGGTACAAAATGCAATTTTCCTATTCCCTATGAAGTCGTTTAGTGCGTCCCGTGGCGGCGTCCTTGGGAGCCTGTAGCCAATTAATCTCGGCAACGAATGAAGTGATTTTTGGCGGCACGAAAGAAGGGACCGAGCGAGCGCACCGCTAGTTTTGGCTGATGCGTAAGGGCTTTAGCGCGACAGATGCGCGCAACACTAGATTGCTTGCCAGTCACGCAGCTTTCGAGGGGCCTGCAATACGCTCCCGAGGCGCTGAAGCTGGCGCGTTCGAGATAGATTTAAGTCCCCTCACGAACAACAATCGTTTGAGGCATTTGTCGATCATCGCGTCAATCGGTCTTGAACCTCTAAGTCTTTCATAAGGCAATCAATGGTCGCCTCTTCGCCCATTTCCACTAGGCCGTATATTTCTCCGAGCTCCTCGCGGGCTTTGCTTTCAGCTGCACACGACGTTTCGGTGAAAGTTTCTATCGAAATCACCAGATTTATGAGATCTCGGCGAAACCATAGCCCGTCGGGATCATCGCATTCCGGATCTGTAACATGCGCTGCTGAGCCCGCTCCGCATTTCGAAACGTGGCAAGATTTTTTCTGCGCCACAGGAGGTACGCGATGGTCGCAACGATTTCATACTCGAGAGCGCCATTCTGAGTCAATTCGAGAATTAATTCTTGATGCAATTTTTCAAATTCGACCGGATTCTCGCCGGGAAGAACGCCAGTCCGCTATAGCCCGCGTGCTTAAGGGCGGGATGCCGCTTTTTGACACGGGCGGTCATCGGACACTCCATCCTTGAAATGTACTCATTTCCTTCTACATAGCCGACATCGCGAAGATCGGAACTGACGGCATCTCCGTGCACGATTAACGACGACATGGTCGGCATAGCCGTAAGTCATGTTTCAGCTTCTGAAGTTGCAGATCAGTCACGGTAGGACAATCCTTCCGCCGCTTCGCACATAAAGGTTGAACCGCAACTCCTGCCAGCTCATGTCGTCGTCGTCGTTGAAGCCGCTGTAGGTGGTGTCGTAACCACTTTCGCCCTGGCCCTGGACTGCGGCGAGTGCGGCCATGGCGAGGGCAACCACCACGTCGATCTTGTGCGATTGCTTGTCCTTCGTGATGCGCGAGCCGCGCGGCGTCTCGATTGCGACGGCGCGGCTGATCGCTAGACGATATGGCAGCATCGGGATAGGCGATGAAGATTTTGCCCTCGGATCAATTCAAAGAGGTTTTGCGAGGCCGCGGTTAGGTTAGCGGCGATTGCGGATACTCCTCCAATCGGACAGCCCGGCTCGCGTGAGCCGTTGCGTGGTGGCCTGCATCTGCCAGGGATCGTAAAGCACTTTGCGAACTAAGAGGCGCTTTTACAAAGCGAGTCCTGTGCGCTCGATAGGGGCCTCGAAGTCGAGTGGGTTGTCGGACGCCGACTGAAAAATACGGTGCGTGACCAAGCGTACTTGCTGAGCCTTTTTGTCCCACGTCGTGGCGACGATCGCCGTGCTGTCGTGCTTCATCGAGGCATCGATGCCGATCTAGATCGGCATCCGGGCATTGTCCGACGACGTGACCGAGCCTTTCATCAACGCATCTATCCCATGCCGCCAATTCGATGAATGAGCTTTCAGTGGTGACGAAGCGGTTCTCGATCATGCGCAAGAAACTGACTGGGGCGCAGGCTGCGGCGCATCTCGTTCACCCAAGCGTGCGTTTGCCAAGGGGCGACGGGCTCATGACTCCAGAACATCAGGATACCATCGCCGGCATAAAGGTTGGGAGCGATCTTTTGCTTGCTGCAGGCCGCGCTTGTATAGCTCTTCAAGCAGAATGCTCTCGCCTTCGAAATCCGGCGTAAGTGACAGTTAAGCGGCAGGCGATCCGCGCGTCGGCGGCGGCACCAATTCGTCGTACAGCCGACGCGAGCCGCTCGCTGTCGTAGGCCCACAATTCATCAAAAATGGCGATCACTGTGATTGCTGCCGGCAGCGCTGGCGTAGTTGCTCGGAATGGCCATGATGAACAGCGCCGGCAATGGTGATCTTGTCGGCGGTGATCTTGGCCTCGGCGCGAAGCAACGGCGAGCATTCGATAATGCGCTTGATCGCCGGGAAGACGCGGCCGATGCGACTGCTCGTAGTCGTTAGCCGCGCAGATAGCCTCGGGATAGGCGCCGCCGAACAGCAGCACCATGGTGATCACGAAGATCGCGGCGAAGGTCGTTTTGCCTGACTTCTTTGGACACGCATAGACCTGCTCCGGATTAGAGCAGCCGGTCCATCGGCGTCGATGGCAAACGCGTGCTTGAGGAACTCGCGCTCTGCGTCAAGCAAAAAGAATGGCGTTTTGGTCTCAGGTTCGATCAAAACTTACTCGATGAATGCGATCGGATGGGCGCGACAGCGTGCGAGGGTGGTGCGCGGGCTCATTCGACTGCACTTTACTTGCTGTGGTCGCAGATAATCCGCCAACGTCGGCGTAAGATCGCGCGTTGTGCGATCAGGTCCCGATAATCTGCGCGATCCGCACTAGCGTGTTGAAGAATCAAAACGTACTTGCTGATGTCATTTCCGTCAACGAAAAACAGCCGCGCCTCCATCCGCTCGGTGAGGATGGCGGCGGCGGCAAAACGACGGGCTAGCTGCAGCGGCATTTCAGAAATACGATTTGCGCCGCCCTGATCGACGGCAACGGCCGCGACGAATGTCGCGTTAGCGTCGCGCGATTACTGGAACTGTTGTCGGTCTGCTGCCACGTTGGCTGCATGGCGCAGTTCGCAAATGTGTGTCAGGGGCAGGTTCGCGCTTTAGACGGGGCAACCTGTACCTCATTGGGCTGGACGGACCAGCTGGGGAGCTGATCCTTCATCACAGAGGTGCAATGCCTTTTGAGGTCAGCCTCGGTTCGACCGGTCAACGCCTCAAAGAGTAGGGACGCGATGCGACAGTATTGTCCCTCAGCGGAGCCAGTAATTGACCTCTCGGATAAAACGCCCATTAGATCGTATGCCAGTGTCGCGCAATGCCTTTGCGCCCGATCGATCTCCGGACCAGGTCGGAGTGGTTGTTCGTACTACCTAGATACATCGCCCAGATACTTTCACAGTCCCGGCGCATCTGCCGCAACGGCTCCAGCGCAGCCTCACTGCAAGTCGTCTTTAACGCCAAAAGATCGGCCGCCGGGATCACCTTGCCGCGCGCCCACGGCGGCGTGAATAGAAAATCGTGGAGAAGCGGTAGCGCGGCTGCCAGTTTGGATTCTAAGGCGGCAATGCTGTCGGCGATCTGTTTGGCATTGTCAGCGATGGCGGCTTTACCAGCACGCGCAAACAAGGGTCATAGCGGCGAAAGAATTCGAACGAATGTTCGATGGCCTGGGCACTTCCGGGCGGTCATCCGATGGCCGAGTTCGTCGACGATAAGATCGATAATTTCCGAGAGGTTTCGCGGCTCCAATGTGATGTCCGAAGTTGTCTGCGGGATGCGGGGCGGGTCTGAGTTCATTGATATCAAATGGTTTGATGTTGGTAATATGCAAGATGAAAATGCGGCGACGACCCGTTGTTGCCTCGCGAAGCAATAGCACCATCGCTTTATATAACAGGGGGAGCGGCAGGAGCACCAACGCCAAGGTCAAGTCTGAGAACTGCTGGATATTTTGGTTTGGGCGGCGCCCTTTGAACGCTTTCTGATGAACGCTTTCAGCGTACTGAGTGCAATGATCCTCACGGCAACAAACCTAGCATCAGTCCAGATCGGGACCAAGGGTCTTTGTGGCCGCACACATACTTCGATTGCGGAACTGAGGTACTGATTTGACCACCGCCGCTCGGAGGCTGCTAAAAGAATGGTCTCCGGGCGGCAAACAGCGTTGCTTCAAATGCTACTTTCGTCTTCGAGCTGTCGCGGCTTGCGAAATCGGACGCCTTCGCTGGTCCCGTTCTCTTCGATGAACTCGATGCCGCTGGCCTCAGTTGCGGTTCGGATGTTTCCCTTACCGAGGCTGATTAATCCGATATCCCTAGAGAATTAAATAGCCGACTATCGTTGTGTCATTTATCGGACTTCGATCGCATCCGCTTGCGTAGCCGCACACCTACGCCGCCACCATTTTCATCAGTGAACTCGACGCCAGCGGATTCTAGCGCATGGCGAACTGCCAAATCGTTGGCGGCCGTCATGGTCGTCTGCTGTTCAGCGAGTTCAGCACGTCGGATGGTACGCAAGCTCACGGCTGAGTGCCGTGAAAGGTCCTCTGCGCTCCATCTAAGCAACGCTCGCGCCGCCCTGATCTGAGGGCTGGTCAATGGCTTTCTTGGATCTTGAACTCATGTAGTGCCACATGGAACTATTAGTGCCACCTCTTAAGTTTAGCAGAGGCCATTTTAGGAGAAGAAGGAAGCTATGAAATCGAGCTTGTGGACAAACGGCGGTCGGCGCACCTTCATCGGCGGCTCGGACGCCCGGATCATCATGGGCGATGACGAGGCCGCCCTGCTCCGGCTGTGGCGGGAAAAGCGCGGCGAGGTCGAGCCGGAGGACTTGTCCGGCAACCTCATCGTCCAGCTCGGTGTGGTCACCGAGGACCTCAATCGGCGCTGGTACGAGGCCAATACCGGGCAGGTCATTACCGATGTCCAGCGGCGGATCCGACATCCGGCACTCCGGTGGATGGCGGCGACGCTCGACGGCCGGGTCGAGGGTAGCGATGCCGTGTTCGAAGCCAAGTTCATGCTGCCTTGGTCGTTCTCGGAGGAGGCGGCGGCCGAGAAGTATATGCCGCAACTGCAGCACAATATGTGGGTCGTTGCCGCCAGGACCGCGGTGCTCTCGGTGATCACCGGCGGCGGCAAATGGGTCGAGATCACGACCCACGCCGATCCGCTTTACCAGCATCTCATCGTCACCGCCGAGCGGAAATTCTGGCGCTGCGTCGAGAGCGGCGAGCCCCCTCGCCTCTTCGGAGTCGAGCCGCCGAAGCCGCGGATCGAGGCCGTCCGGATCGTCGATATGAGTGCGTCGAATTCCTGGGCAGAATTCGCCGGCGTGTTTCGCTCGACCCGCGCCGCCTTCCTCGACCATGAGAGAGCGAAGGCCGAGCTCAAGGGGCTGATGCCTGAGGACGCCAAGCAGGCATCGGCCACGGCGTTCGAGCCAAGCGCTCGAAATCCGGCGCCATCAGCTTCGATCTGCTCGAGGTGGAGGAGGCAGCGGTCATGCAGCGCTCCAGTGAGACCGATTGGAACCATCGCCGCGGCGCTGGCCAAAGCGCAGGCCGAGCTCGTCAACCCCGAGAAATCGCTGGTGGCGACGATCCGGCCGGATGGCCGCTGGCGCGGTCGAACGGTCGTTCCGCTATGCGCCGCTCTCAAGCGGGCTCGACATCGTGCGCAAGACCTTGAGCCAGCATGAGATCGCCACCGTGCAGACCACGGCGATCGACCAGACCGCCGGCATCGTCAATCTCACGACCGTGCTGGCGCATTCATCGGGGGAATGGATCGCGTCGGACTGGCCGGTCTGCGCCATCAGCGAAACCGCTACACCGCACCGCATGGGAGCGGCGCTGACCTATGCCCGGCGTTATGCCCTATTCACCTTGGTTGGGATTGCCGGGGAAGACGACATCGACGCCCCCGATCTCAACGCACCGACGGCCTCGGCATCGGGAGCAGAAAAGCCGGCGCCGAATAACAATAGCCGCCTGAACGGCGGCCACGGCCATTCTGCCTCAACAGTTCGCAGGCAGAGGCAGGCGCGGTGCAAAGGCGGTCTTACGCCCCTCCCCGCCAATCCTCGGCGCTGAGGCCTCGGCCGCTTTGCGCGACCAACTTGCGGCCGAACTCAAGGACATTGGCTCGGCTGATGAGGCTGCAAATTGGGCTCATCAGGTTCTCGGCGCCAAGAACAGCTTGACCGCAGCCGATGCCAGGCAGATCGAAGAGGCGTTCCAGGCCGGCTGGCAACGCTCGGAAGCGCCGCTGACATCAACCGACGTACCGTCATCGCCAGTGATATCTGCGCTGAAGCCGTCTTCGTCAGCTGAGCGGCGGCCTGCAGAGCCCACTGGGACAACCATTACCGACAGCATCGACAAGAGCCAGCTGACCCATCCCGAGCCGCGCCGGTTTCGTGACAGGGACCACGTCAGGTTCGTCGCCAAACAGCCGTGTCTGATTTGCGGCCGCAGGCCCGCGGATCCCCATCATCTGCGCTTCGCGCAGCACCGCGCGCTCGGCCGCAAGGTCAGCGATGAGTTCACCGTACCGCTGTGCCGGGGCCATCACCGCGAGGTCCATCGCTGTGGCGATGAAGCCGCATGGTGGAAAAAGGCCGGTATCGATCCGACCGTCACTGCCCGCGCGCTTTGGCTGCAGACGCATCCACTGCCGAAAACTTCGGCAAAATAGGCCTCGACGGCGGGACTCGCTAGCCGCTGTCGGCACCGATCCGAGAAAAGGCCAAGCGTGATCGGCCGATCGGCAAGCGAGGCCCGAAATACAAAACGAAGCCAATTACCGTGGCTGGCGCCCCAATGACTTCCTTCAAGCAGATCGAAGCCAACCGTCGCAATGCCTGCAAAAGCACCGGTCCAATTACGGAAGAAGGCAAGCAGCGCTCCCGCTGCAATGCGGTCCGCCACGGCCTGACGGCCGAGACGGTGATCGGTGCGCTGGAGGATGCGGAAGATTACAAAGCGTTCGAAGCGGCCATCACCGCTGATTATGATGCTCAATCGGCCGTGGAGCGGGAGCTGGTGTTGCGGTTAGCCAGTCTGCTGTGGCGACTGCGGCGCGCCACGACAATGGAAACCGGCCTGTTCGAAATCCAGGCTGACTATCTGCGGGAGTTCAGGCAGGGCCGCCAAACTCAACCAAAGTCGCAGGAAATTACCTATGCGAGGTTCGGGCGGGCGGATTCTGTCGATGCCGACCCCGATCGAGCATCGCACGGCATCACAAACGGAACGGAAGCTCGGCCCAGCTCTGGGCCGAAATCCGTTGATCCCGCCACCGACCTCGCACATTGCTTTTTGCGCCTGGCCAATCTGCCCAGCTACCCGCTCGACCGACTTAGCCGGTATGAAGCAATCCTTTGGCGCCAGGCCGGCCAGATCCTGTTTGCTCTCGATGCATTGGATCGTCGCAAACCACAAGAGAGAGGGCGTCGTTTCCGTATCGGTAACCGGCAAGATCTGCCGGCCGACGGACGCGATGAGTGTTGACTTTCGAACGCGCCGATTGCGCCATTGCTCGATGAGGCGGGCAGTTGATCGGAATAGCCTCCCGTCGAGGAAATTGGGTTCGTTTCGCCAAACCGCCTGAGTTGAGACGGTTCACCGACCTTTCACCACGCTTCTGGCGATGAACGGGCGTCGGGGCTTCTTCCAAAAACTTGTTGGGTAGATCGGCTCGTTGGTTGTTCACGACACCGGGGCAACTTCCATTGGTTGGTTGTTTGATTGGCTGCCTACGCCTCGACGGTCTCTCAGGCGGCCGACCGAACGTCGATCTTAACCTTGAGACCCGCACGCGTCGCCAAGATTAGCAGGGCATCGAGCGAGAACTTATTGATTTTGCCATGCAGCAAGTCATTGAGGCGAGGCTGCGTAATGCCGAGCCGGCGCGCGGCCCGCGCCTGCGTCGTATTCCAGCCATGTACCTTCTCTTTGATGGCGCTCATGACGTTGGATCGCATCGTCATCGTCGCGGCCTCCTCAGGACTGTCCTCGATGGCATCCCACACATTGGCGAAGGTTCGAGCTTTTGTCATTTAAATCCTCATTTCAGCGCTCGTAGTCGCGCGGCGGCAAGCGCCAGGTCCCGCTGTGCGGTTTTTTGCGATTTCTTCTGGAACGCGTGCAACACATGAATGGCGTCCGCCAGAGTCGCAATGTAGATCACACGATAAGCTCCAATGCGGTCACGGATTCTGATCTCGCGTACGCCCGCACCGATCGTTGGCATTGGCTTCCAGTCGCTCGGATCAAGACCTTTCTGAACCTGGTAGAGCTCGTGGCCGGCCTCGCGGCGCGCATCCTCTGGGAAGTCGCGCAATCGACCCAGGGAATCTCCGTGAAACGTTACCGGCTTGAATGCCATTAAACGTGACTTATATCATTATAGATATAAATTTCAAGTGAAAGCCGACGCGCATCGTTAGTGATGCGGCTAGCTTGCCGACAGCTTCTCCAGGATGGTCAAGCGGACGAGGCAAAGGAAGCGGCCAAGCCTATACTGGCGGCCCGCCGAGATTTCCCAATTTGATTGCGTGATGCGGCACGGCTCGGTGCAGACGTTGCCGCATGGGCTGATCGCGGTCCGTATTTCAGAAATTCGCCACTATCTGGAACTGGTGAGGATGTCCGACTTAGTCCGTTGTGTGCGGTCACATATGGACATTAGCGACCCCCTTTAACTAATGAACACGCGCCAAGGACAAAGCCTCAGGAACCCTGAGATTAAGGCTTTACATAGGATCGCCAGCGGCAATGGCGGAGACATGCGTGCTTCATCTTAGAGACGTTCGCGCTCAGTTGTGGAAAGGCGTTTGCCGCAGAAGCAGCGCGTTGTACGCCTTTCGGGCGAGTGTTAGCCTGTTCATCAGGAGGGCGATCATGTTCCCCGCGAACGCACGGGCTCTGATGGTTCGGCCACGTGGCCGAGGTGTGCTGCTTGGCGACGAGGCGTTTCAATTAAACGTTGTCGGGACTGTCCAGCATCAAATGGTGCTTGAAAAGATCGGCGGGGGACGTAGCCGAGTCCGTTGCGCCGCCCTCCTCATACTGCAACCTGAAAATTCCTACGAACGCGATGAAGTCGCAGTGACGATCCACGACCGGGAAGTCGGATTTCTTCCTTTTATGGACCGGGGCGAGTTTGTTCGCGCCCTGCGGCTGACGGGATATGCAGATGCCGCCTGCGAGGCGGAAATCATGGGTGGTTGGAAGAGACGTGACGGCGACTGGGAATATGTCGGCGTGCGTCTCAACGCATGCCTGCCGTTCACGATCGTGAGCGCCGATGACTGGTACGAAAGACGAGCGCGGCTCGAGTAACGAGAAGTGCTGCGCGGCGTGGCCACCGCAGCCATCAACAAGTACGGTAATTTCGACCCCACCTACGCCGGTTTCCAGGACTGACAGGGATGTCGCACGCCGGTAGGGCGTCGCGCAAGATCTGCATAGCGGCGAGACGCTGCGATTTAAACCGGGGGCAGCCGTAAGGTGGTTTTCCCATTCCAGCCCGCTCCACGCCAAAACACATCTAATTGTGGTTTTTGACTGTAAGAAGCTTCCGGAGGCGCACTCCGAGCCCTCCCCGTTCTCGTCGATGAACTCGACGCCGGCCGCTTTAGTATCAAGTCATATCCTTTGCGGACATCAGGCCGCCCGGCGCGCTTTAATGCGTTTTGCCTCCTCGGGGTTGAGATTTTTTCGTGCCACCTTGAGGTCGTGGTGGCTCTGCAAATTCAACCAGAACTCCGGACTATTGCCGAAGTACAAGCTCAGTCGGAGCGCGGTGTCGGCGGTGATGCGCCGTCGATTGTTGACGATTTCGGCGATACGGTTTGGCGAGATGCCGATCGCCTTCGCCAGCTGATTCTGCGACAGCCTGTACTCCGCCAAGAATTCGTCCTTAAGCATTTCGCCGGGAGTAACCGGTGCAAAAGCATTCTCAGCCATCATCGTCTCCTGTCAGTGGTAATCGACAATCCGAACGTCATGAGCCTCGCCATCGACCCATTTGAAGATCACGCGCCATTGATCGTTGATGCGGATTGAGTAAAAATCCTTCAAATTTCCCCTCAACTTCTCCAACCGGTTTGCCGGCGGCACTTTCAAGTCCTCCAACCGGCTTGCTGCGTTAATCGCTTCGAGTTTGCGCTTTGCCGGGCGGACAAAGCTTTGAAACTGGGGTACCACCTCATCCCGAAATAACGCCTCAGTCTGCTTGTCGCCAAAGGAACGTATCATCGGTCTATTGTACCGAATACCGGTATACGGTCAAGGAAAGTAAAGGTCGCTGGTTCAAGTGATCGAATGATCGGTCCCAGCGACCGACATCATCGACCGGCCGGCATCGGAGCCGCAAAGCTGTGATCCCGCGTTTGTCGCGCGACGTGCCGTAACGGACCGTCGGAAGGCCGTGCCATTGCTTCCTCAACTGGGCTCCCTAGCCCCTTTAGCGCGGTTTCTCGGACTTGCATGATCCCAACACCGCGCTCATTCATCGGTCCGATGAACCATTGGATGGTGCCGCGGCGCGCCACGACAACGGAAACCGGCCTGTTCGAAATTCAGGCCGAACCGCGAACTCCATCGCTGTGGCGATGAAGCCGCTTGGTGGAAAAAGGCCGGCATCGATCCGACCGTCACGGCCCGCGCGCTGTGGCCATCTAGGCAGAGTTCGCGGCGACGGGCGAGCGATCAGAATAAATCGTGCTTGACGAGAATCGGGTTTGTTTCGTCAAACCGCGTGGTCAGCCCACTTTCTGCCATGCCCGTACAATCCCGAAGTCCTTTTGTAGCATGGACCGCGACACGTTGTACGCTTGACGTAGCATCGATCGCGGCATAGTCTTCATCGAAGCATGATCAAATCATTTCGCGATCGCGCTTGCCAACGCCTGTGGATGGGCGAGTTCGTGAAGCGTTTTAGTGGAATAGAAAAGCAAGCGCTGCGAAAGCTCGACATGCTCCATACCGCGCGCAGTCTCACCGACCTGCGCGCGCCACCAGCAAACCGGCTCGAAGCGCTGACCGGCAACCGTCGTGGTCAGCACTCCATCCGGATCAATGACCAGTGGCGCATCTGTTTCACCTGGACTGAGGAAGGGCCCGCCGATGTCGAAATCGTCGACTACCACTAAAGCTATTGCTACCCCCAACCGCGTGACCACCCATCCCGGCGAGGTGCTGAATGAGGAATTTCTCAAACCTCTAGGACTGTCGATCAATGCGCTGGCGATCGCTTTGCGGGTTCCGGCGACACGCATCGGCACGATCGTGAAGGGCGAGCGCTCGGTGACGGCAGACACGGCTTTGCGTCTGGCGCGCTTCTTCGACACCAGCCCCGAATTTTGGATGAACCTGCAGGCCATGCACGATCTGACAAAAACTCGAATCGAAAACGGAGAAGCCATCGTGCGCGATGTTCGACCGCGAGCTGCCTGAATCCAAAGGCTTCGTAGGTCAGCGCATCTCTAGGCAACTAAAATCGAGCGCCAGCTTAGGCGCCCCAAGCGTGCGTAGACCGCTTGGGGTTCTTTTTATGGCAAGGCCAGGCACGGAAACCTCAACACGACATAAGCGTGCCTAATCTCGTCAAATTTCGTCTGCTTGCTCGAGACTATAGTCGCGGTTGCTAAAGGCGACGGCGTGTCCCTGCGCGGTCACTCGACGACCACGAGATCGGCGCCAGTTCATGCAGAGGGGCTTCCGGATGCCGGGTTCGTCGAGATGCTAATGGTCCGCTCTGGCCCGGGGAAAACTCTGGCAGCGAATTTCCAAATAACAAACTGTACGGAGATGCAACTCCGTCACATTGCTGACGTAGTGGAAAAGGTGTAGCTTTTCCCGGCGAGCTGCCACATGGACGCGCCGAGGTCTTCTTTTTTCTAATTTTAGGGTAGTGCTCAAGCCGTCGGCGAGCATCATCCTAAACCCGTAATTTCTGGTCGATGCCACGTCATAGAATGCACGCTCAAACAACCTTCAAAGGGAGACGAGGATGCCTTTGTTCATCACCTATGCCTCATATTCCCATTCCGGCGTAAAGGGAATGGTCGATAAACCTTCGGATCGCTCCGGTGTCATCAAGGCGTTGGTCGAAAAAGCAGGCGGCAAGTTTATAGCAATGTACTTTACGACGGGCTCAAACGACGTCGTGCTCGTCACCGAGGTCGCTGACGGATCGGATGCGGTAGCTACTGGAATGGCTGTAGCGGCAACTGGTTCAATATCCAAATTAGAAACAGTACGGGCCTGGACGCCGAGCGAATTCAAGGGCATCGCAGAAAAGGCTGCCAAAGTTGCCGGTGCGTACACTCCGCCCGGAAAATAACTGAGCAATGCACGGCGTTCAAAGCGCCGTGCGTTCGTAAGGTGTTAAAAAAGAAGCGTCGTCAAACAAATGGATCCCTCTGGCTGGCGGATCGGCGTCCTCACCAATGTCCGACTTGAGTCCGCGATGCGCTGCATAACAGACGTCTCAGCGATGCGGCAAAACCGGCGCTAACGACCCAAAGCGACATTGGCCGCTGCCCAGCGGACCCGCTTCAATACCACCGATCGTTGGTTCGATTGGGTTACTTGCGCCCGTCATATTAATGGCCGAGCATGCGTGGGGGTCGGGACCTTTCGTGACGTGAGGACAGGCCCCTCATGAAGACCACATTGGTATTCTACGCTGCGCAATTCACGGTCGAAGGAGCCGCCCGATGAGTTTGAAGCTGTTATGCGGGCTACTCACCCTCACGCTAGGTGCGGGCTTTGCGATACCGGCCGGGGCCCAGGAGGTTCTGCCGTTCCCGCCCAAACAGTCCGGCAGCACAGCCGGACGGACCATGCAGGAGTCAATTTATAGTCCGCTCCCGCCCGTGAGCCATCTACCGAAGCATGCGCCGAACATTCTCATCGTGCTCATCGATGATGTCGGACCTGGCCAGACGGACACTTACGGAGGCGAGATCCACACACCGACGCTGAGCAAGATCGCCAATGAGGGGATTTCCTACAATCGGTTTCATACGACCGCGATGTGTTCGCCCACCCGCGCGGCCCTGCTGACGGGTCGCAACGAACACCGTGTCGCCAGCGGCCAGATTGCCGAGCTGGCGAATGACTGGGATGGATATATGGGCACCATCCCAAAGAGCAGCGCCACCGTCGCTGAGGTGCTCAAGGACTACGGCTATAGCACCGCGGCTTGGGGGAAGTGGCACAATACACCGGCCGAGCAAACGACCGCCGCGGGTCCGTTCGATTACTGGCCCGCGGGCTACGGCTTCCAATATTTCTACGGCTTCCTCGGTGGTGAAGCGTCGCAGTACGAACCTCAGCTCGTCCGAAATACGAACTACGTCGAACACCCTCACACGTCAGGCGGCCACAATTACTATCATCTGAGCGAGGACCTCTCCGATGACGCGATCGGCTGGTTGCGTGAACACAAAGCCCTCGCGCCCGACAAACCGTTCTTCATGTATTGGGCCAGCGGCGCCTCTCATGGCCCGCATCAAGTTCCGAAAGAATGGGCCGACAAGTATAAGGGCAAGTTCGACGATGGCTGGGACAAATACCGCGAGCGTGTTTTCCAGCGCGCCAAGCAAATGGGCTGGATTCCGCAGAACACGGGGCTGACCCCGCGACCGGCCACGCTGTCTTCCTGGGACTCGATCCCCGACGACGAAAAGCCCTTCCAACGCCGCCTGATGGAGGTGTTCGCTGGGTTTACCGAGCACGTGGACGCGCAGGTCGGCCGCATTGTTGATGAAATTGATCAGCTCGGCTACGGCGACAACACGCTCATTCTCTACATCTGGGGTGACAACGGCGCCTCCGCCGAAGGCCAGAACGGCACGATCAGCGAACTGCTGGCGCAGAACGGCATCCCCACCACCACCAAACAGCAGATCAAAGCGCTCGATGCGCTTGGTGGTCTTGACGTGCTCGGCTCGCCCAAAACCGACAACATGTATCACGCCGGTTGGGCGTGGGCCGGCAGCACGCCCTATCAGGGCACCAAGCTCCTTGCCTCATACTTCGGCGGCACGCGTAACCCGTTGGCCGTCCGCTGGCCTGCAAAAATCAAGCCCAACGCCACTCCGCGTTCGCAATTCCTGCATGTGAACGACGTTGTTCCGACCATCTATGACACTTTGGGCATCACCCCTCCGCGCGCGGTCAACGGCATCCCACAAGATCCGTTTGACGGCGTCAGCTTTGCCAGCACGTTCAACGATGCGAAGGCCAAGGAGGTGACACACACCCAGTATTTCGAAATCATGGGTAGCCGGGCCATTTATCACGACGGATGGATGGCGTCTGCGTTTGGTCCGCGCGTGCCCTGGCTTCCCGGCTTGCCCAAGGGCATCCAAGAATGGACCCCCGATAAAGACAAATGGGAACTCTACAACCTGAACAAAGACTGGTCGCAGGCCAACGACCTTGCCGAAAACATCCCGGCGAAGCTTGCCGACATGAAGGATCTGTTTCTTATCGAGCTCACTAAGAACAATGGCTTGCCGGTTGGCGGCGGCCTGTGGGTTCCCGCGCTCCATCCTGAACTCCGCCTGGCGCCGCCCTACACATCGTGGACCTTTCCGGGCGCGATCACGCGCGTACCTGAATTCGCTGCGCCGGCCCTCGGTAACAAAGAGAACCTTGTCACTGTTGATGCTGACGTGCCGGCCAACGCCAACGGAGTGCTGTATGCGCTGGGCGGTTTTTCCGGTGGCCTTACCTTGTACGCGAAGGATGGTGTGCTGTCCTACGAATACAATCTCTTCGAGATAATGCGCACCCAAATCAAGGCCAAGGATAAACTGCCCACCGGAAAGGCGAAGATCGAAGTCGAGACCTCGTATGTCGAGCGCAAGCCGGCCGGTCCGCTCAAGGTGATACTGAAAGTCAACGGCAAGGAAGTCGCGTCAGGCGTCGTGCCAGTCAGCGCCCCACTCGGGTTTACCGCCAACGACTGTCTCGACTTCGGCATCGACCTCGGCTCGCCGGTGGGGCTTGAGTACTACGACCAGGCTCCCTTCAAGTTCAACGGCACGATCGAGGGCGCTCACGTGGAATACCTCGGTTCCCCCGCCCAGTTGCAGGAGGAGAAACTGCAAACGGATGGAGCGATTCCAGTGGCCGACTGAACTGGGTGCGGTGGCGCCGAAACGGCACGCCAAAAATCATTATCGCCATTTTCAATGCAGTCGTTGTCATAGTCGTCTGCCCGAACCCGGCCGAGAGATATTCTATTGCGACCAACAGAGCCCTGAGACGCTCGCCGCCAGGAGGCCCGGCATGAGACCGGATGAAATTGGATGGCCAGGCGCGCTCCTGATTTCCGGAATTGGCACGAAGTGGCGGTTCTCTGTTGTCCGTCATACGGCCGCAACCGCTGGAAAGCGGACCGCATTTGCTCAATTTAAGTTTCTCGCATTTCGACCCTAAGCGGATGTCGGCGAGCGGAGGGTTACGCCAAACTTAAGCGTGAGTCATCTTTTGAAGCCGTGGCTCAGTACTCGCCGTGAAGTTCTTGGGGCTGGCAAGCGTCAGCGCCAGCCAAGGCCAGGGGCGACATGCTTAAGGATCGCCTCGATGACGTGGGCGTTATAGTCGACACCGAGCTGATTAGGGACGGTCAAGAGCAATGTGTCAGCCTCTGCGATGGCTTCGTCTTGCGCGAGTTGCTCGACGAGGATGTGCGGTTCGGCTGCGTAGCTGCGGCCAAAAATCGCCCGTGAGTTGTCGCCGAGGAAGCCGATCGTGTCCTCGTTCTCGTTGCCGCGTCCGAAATAGGCGCGGTCGCGGTCGTCAACGAGTGCAAAAATGCTGCGGCTGACCGATACCCGCGGCTCGCGCGTGTGACCGGCCGCCTTCCACGCCTCGCCGAATATCCGGATCTGCTCCGCCTGCTGGACGTGAAACGGGCGTCCGCTCTCGTCAATCTTAAGCGTTGAACTCTGGAGATTCATCCCGAGCTTGGCCGCCCACTCTCCCGTGGCATTCGTAGCGGCGCCCCACCAGATGCGATCGCGCAGGCCCTCCGAATACGGCTCGACCCGCAGGAGGCCGGGAGGGTTTGGGAACATCGGTTGCGGGTTTGGCTGCGCGAACCCCTCGCCGCGCAGCACCTCAAGCAACACCTCCGTGTGGCGCCTGGCCATGTCGGCATCGGTCATCCCTTCAGGCAGGGCGTAACCGAAGTAGCGCCAGCCGTCGATCACCTGCTCGGGTGAACCGCGGCTGATGCCCAGTTGCAGGCGTCCGCCGGCGATGAGGTCGGCCGCGCCAGCGTCCTCTGCCATGTAAAACGGGTTTTCGTACCGCATATCGATAACCGCGGTGCCGATCTCAATCCGCTTGGTCTTCGCGCCGACAGCTGCCAGCAGCGGGAAGGGGGAGCCGAGCTGGCGGGCGAAGTGATGCACGCGGAAGTAAGCCCCGTCCGCGCCGAGTTCCTCGGCAGCGACGGCCAGGTCGATCGATTGCAGGAGGGCGTCGGAAGCCGATCGCGTCTGCGACTGGGGCGAAGCAGACCAATGGCCAAATGACAGGAAGCCGATCTTTTTCATGGACATGCTTCGTGGGGGATGCGCTCAGTTCTCGCTCTTCTAACCTGAAAAATTCGAGCTGCAACAGGTCGTGTTCGCAAGGTGCCAATGCAACTACGACAAGGCGCGTGGTCTGACGGTGCCGGCCACGCTCCTGGCGCGGTCCGACGATGTGATCGAATAGCGCGATGAATGTCGCCTTTTGATGCTGTGGACGGCTCCTCCACCGGCACGTGAGTGCCATAGGTGTGGGTGCTGTTAAGGCCCCCACGATTCGGAGGAGCCAAATCATGCAAGCGATTACGACAGTCGGTCTCGATATCGCGAAGTCGGTTTTTCAGGTCCACGGCGTCGATGCGGAGGGCAAAGTCATCCTCCGGCGTCAGCTCAAGCGGCGCTACGTACTGGCCTTCTTTCAGAAGCTGCCGCTGTGCCTGGTCGGTATCGAAGCATGCGCCTCATCGCATCATTGGTCGCGCGAGCTCCAGGCGCTCGGCCACACTGTGCGCCTGATGCCACCGACCTACGTGAAGCCCTACGTGAAGCGGCACAAGAACGATGCCGTTGATGCCGAGGCGATCTGCGAAGCGGTCACCCGGGCGAACATGCGGTTCGTTGCGACCCAAGACGCCAGAGCAACAGAGTTGCCTGACGCTGCACCGTACCCGTCATTTGTTCATCCGCCAGCAGACCTCGGTGATCAATGCCATCCGCGCTCATCTTGCGGAGTTTGGCATCGTCGCGCCGGTCGGGCGCCATGGTGTCGAACAACTGCTCGCTGTCGCCGCCGAGTCAAACGATAAGCGGTTGCCCGAGATTGCACGCGCCTGTGTCGCCGCTCTCGGCACCCAACGTGTCGCGGTTGATGACCACATCGAGGAGGGTCGGAGTGTCGGGGCGGATCGCTTCGCGATGGGCATCGCCGAATTGGTCGGGATGTTCGATAGGCCGCGATTGAGACGATCGATCGCTACGACCCGGCTGCTCAGCCCTGCCCTACTTCTCCGGCCGAGTGGCAACGGCGCTCGGGCGCGCAAGCAGGCGCTCGCTCCAAGCCGCAACGGCGCTTGGAGGAGCGATTTCCATCAGCGGCAAGAACTCCAGGAACGGCGCATAACACACGTCGGCGAGCGAGAACTGCTCGGCAACCAAGTAGGCCTTATCGGCGAGATGCTTATCGAGTATTGCCAAATGCTTCTCAATCTCCGCCTTGGCCTCCGCCATCGCGGCGGCATTCCATCGTTCCTTGGGCAGGAAGCGCTTGGGAAACACGATGGTTCCTGCGTGGCGGGTAAGCTGCAGGTCGCACAACTTCATGTGCATGTCGACCAGCGCGCGGCCGCGCGCATCCGCCGGCACCAAGGGCGGCGTCGGCCGTGTTGCCTCCAAATAGTTGAGAATCGCGGTCAACTCGAAGAGCACGAATCCATCCGCCTCAAGCGTCGGCACGCGGCCGTAGGGGTTGAGCGACAGATATGGCTGCTCACGATGTCGGCGCGCCGCCATGTCGATGAAAACCAGTTCGTGCGGGATCTGCTTCTCGGCAAACGCGATGCGGACTCGGCGCGAATAGGTCGAGAGCGGATGATAGTACAGCTTGATTTCCATCGCGTGTGTTTCCCAAAAAACACGTGCCGGATTTGCGGTTGCCGAGGGGAGCCCGCCCGAACGACCCGGGTCGCCGAAGATGCACGCGTGTCAAGCGGCACAATACCTTGCGCGCGATCACAAGCGCAACAGGGCCACGGCGCGACCGAGCTCGTCTGTTGGAGGAAGATTATCGGAACGGCCACGAGCTGCCTTTACGTAAGCGAATCCGATCTGATTAGATTGGATTCTGTTCGCGGTTTCTGCTGATCGGAAGTTGCGACTGGGTTCATGTCGGACATGAGTTTTAGGTTCATAAAGCTGCGGATGGCACGCTTTTGTCGTGACCATGCACGTCGTTCGTAGCGGTCAAGCCGGATGAGGTCAGGTGCGGCCTCTTCCAAGGCTTCGTATTTATCCCATTCCTGCTCCTCGATCAGTTTCCGGGCGAGCTTAAGCGCATGCCGTTCCGCTTCGAGGGAACCTGACTCCTCCAGAAGCGCTTTGATGCGTGAAGTCGGCATCATACGCTCGTCCCCAAAGTGCTCGAGAAATACAAGGGTCAGATACCCCCTCCGTTCGAGAGCAAAGGGCAACCAACGGACGAGTTCAGCCTTCGATTTCCCTGTTGGCGAGCCAGGCAGCTGTTATGTCTGTTCGCTACCGACTTGCGGTCCGAGCTCACTTGTTCTCCTCCTTGGCAGCGGGGGTCTGGTTCGACCTCCTTGGTTCCTTATTGCTCGATGGCCAACCGGCGCCACAGGAGCGAACGCCGCGGGCGGCAACCTGATGCAGCTGATGCAGATCACTTACCAGGAATGGGCGGCTAACCACCGTCCTTTTTTACGGGTTGAGCTTAAATTCTTCGTAGATGGGGCTCAAAAATTTCGGTGGGGAAGCGCCCGGTTGTGCTGCGCGTCACATTCCTACTCCTCGAGCCACACTAGCCGTCGTCGGATCGCCCGGAAATGGAGGCAGCCATGAGCATTACGAACATGAGCGCCGCGCCCTATGCAATCGCCGCTGCGGCGCGAGACGGAATCAGCATCATGCGCACGCAATTGCATCGCTCTCGGCCGCTGGTAGGCTTGGTTGTCGCGCTGCTTGTCAACGTGGCCTGGATAGGCCTTCTAATGTACGGGCTTGCCAAGCTCTTTTAGGAGTGGATGGCCGCTTCAGTGGCATCCCCCTGCGCCCTCGAACATCGGCACGAACCGGTATCGACGCCACACTATCCCGGGCGCTGAATCGTCGCGCCCTTGCGGTCACAAACAGTGTGGCGCGCCCACTATCTCAGCCTGTGCTCGAAGCGCCGGCTGCCGACGAGAGCGAGCAGCCGGCGGGGCTTCACTGATCAGCGGCGGAATGCCCGGACGGGGTGATTGCTGCTGCGCACCTAAGCCAAGCGAGGGCGTTTGCGGATGGGAGGTGTGCTGCCCGCTTGAGTTGCTCCATTCTCTCATAGCCTGCGAGCAATGCCTCGTGCTCGGAGGCGTAGGATTCGAGTGAGTTTTCGCGAGGATCGTCTTCCTGGAAAATCCAGTACGTCCCACCAGGTCGCGGCGACGCGCCTCACAGCAGAATGCTAGCTCCTCCCTGATGCCCTAATATGGCACGGCACATAGGCCCATTCCAAGGCTGGGGGTAGTGGGTCAGTTTGCAAAAGGTAGGCGGGACGGCTTGCCAGCGGGACCGAGGGGAGCATATTCGGCGCGATGCCCAAGGCTTGGAAAATTCTCGCGCAAATCCCGCGTATGGGCGATGCACCGCCACAAAAGGAGTATTTCCTTGTGGCAATGAAGGATCAGTCCGCCGCCTTGGCTACCTTGCGGTTTCGGCGTCCAGACTTAGAGAGTGCCGAACTCATCGTCAGCGGGGAGGCCACCCCTCAGTTTGTCGATTGGCTGGACGTAAAGAACGGTCAGGTTCTCAGCATAATGGTGGTCTCGTGAAAAGTCCTCGCAAACGCCCTAGGGACTTCTCCCAAGCTGCGATCCGGCCTAGCATTGAGTGGTGATCCAGCTGCCACGACCACGGTATGACTTTCTCAGCCCTGATATTGAGCGGCGCGAGCTGCTCATTTGGGCGCTTCTAATCGCAGCGATTTCCTTCATTGCGGTTGTTACATTCCTTTATTGAAGCATCACAGATAAGTGCTGGCGCCTTCAAAGAGAAAGCCCCGGCCGATGGTCAGTCAGTCAGGGCCTACTCAAACGCCACGCAACCAGAACGAAGCAGGCCTACAGTACGTGGCAGAGGCTACCGAAACGTTAGCGAGGGCCGCCGGCGCTCCGCAAGAAGCGGGGAACCCCAAGCGTTGCTGCCTTGCTTCGTTTGGGGCCCAAGGCAGGCGTCGGTACGCAACACGAAGACGCGCTGCCCCAGGTGCGATTCGGAGCACGCGACTTCTCAACATTCCACCGCGCTTAGAGATTAAGGTTACGGTGGCGGGCCGGCTGCGATGCTTGCCCCGCGTTCTCTAAAGGCTGGGCCCCAGCCATTTTAACTGTGTCACGATGGCAAAAGTAATTCTCACCCTGGAGCAAGCAGTCAAATTAGTAGGTCAAATGAAGGCCGCGGCTGAGGGCAGAGCGGATTTCTCGGATATAGTGATGCCAAACGGACAGAAGCTCCCCGATTGCACCTTCGGATATCTCTCAGAAATTGGCGCGGCCATGAAGATTATGGGGCTCGCTGATACCAGAAACTTTTGGACTCGCCTGAAATAAGAAAACCACAAGCGCGGGGCTGCGCTTGGGGCCCTAAATGAGACAGCATTTTTGGGGTCAGGGGCCGGGCTGCGCTGCCTCGATGTAAATGATGCACGCTCTCGACACGATTCCACGTCGTTTGGAGATTAGCGTTTACGTGGAACCTCCGATGCTCGCCCCGCGCAACTATTGGACAAAGTGGAACTTTGTGGTCGGCATCACATTCCAAGGCTTAGTGTAGGTCTATGGTACCATTGGCTGAGGAGTCAGTGTGCGCTTGCGCTAGGAAATCCGCCTCTCGCAATCAGGAGGAATGGCCTGCACCCGGTTTCGAAGACACCGAGTTAGGTGTTTTTATGGGACCGGAGGTGAGTCATGGAGAGACGAAGGTTTACACGGGAGTTCAAGCTTGAGGCTGTGCGACTGATCAGGGATCGCGGGGTCTCATACGCGCAGGCATCCGAAGACCTGAAGGTGCATCCGACACAGCTGCGCAACTGGGTGAAGGCGTTTGCGGATGATCCGCAGCATGCGTTCCCTGGCCAAGGTCAGATGAAGCCGGAACAGCTGGAGATCGCGCGGCTTAAGCGCGAAGTGATCAAGTTGAAGGCGGAACGAGACATCCTAAAAAAAGCCGCGGCCTACTTCGCGAAGGAATTGACGTGAAGTTTGGATTCGTTGCGAAGCACCGGGGGATTTGGCCGGCAGACTGGTTGTGCGGGGCGCTCGGTGTCTCGCGGGGTGGCTTCTATGCCTGGCTGAGGCGACCGCACAGTCGGCGCAGCCGGAGCAATGAAGAGTTGAGCGCGAAGGTCCGGGCCAGCTTCATTGCCAGCGATCGAACCTACGGCGCCAGGCGGGTCTGGCACGACATGCTGGCGGAAGGGATATCGTGCGGTCTGCATCGGATCGAGCGATTGATGCGGCTCCAGGCTCTCAAAGCCGGTCCGCGGCGGCGTCGACTGCCGCCCGATCTGGGTGAGCGGCAGGTCGCCGCCGTCGCTCCCAACGTGCTCGACCGCACCTTCGAGGCGCCCGCCCCCAACCGCAAATGGATTGCTGACTTCACCTATGTGTGGACAGCGCAAGGGTGGCTCTATGTGGCTGTCGTCATCGATCTGTTCTCTCGGCGCGTCGTCGGCTGGTCGATGAGTGCAGAGATGACAGCGCAGCTCGTCACCGATGCCCTGGTGATGGCGATCTGGCGACGAGGCAAGCCCGATGCGCTGCTGCATCATTCCGATCGCGGCAGCCAATACACCAGCGAGCAGTTCCAGAAGCTGATGGCCGATCACGGCATCGTCTGCTCGATGAGCCGCTCAGGCAATGTTTGGGACAATGCGGCGATGGAAAGCTTGTTCTCGTCGCTGAAGACCGAGCGCACGGCACGCAAAACGTATCGGATGCGTGACGAAGCCAAGGCAGACGTGTTCGATTACATCGAACGCTTCTACAATGCCAAACGCCGACACTCGACAATCGGCTACAGGAGCCCCATGGAGTTCGAGATGCAGGCGGGATTAGCTTAGGCGGCTGTCAACCGAACCGGGTGCAGGCCAGAAGTGATAACCGAGATAGTGCAAAATGGAAAGGCGATCCTGCGGAACCGCCGGCGGCCCTCCCTCACAAAGGACCAGATCTTTCGCCTATGGAGAGCGGCGGTAAAGGATGATGACAAGTTTGTAGACGAGATAATTCAAAGGGTCCACGACGACATGATAGCCTTCGATAGTCAGCGCATCGCCACATGAAGGGGGCGTCGGCAAGACGACGGTTGCCCGCATGTTGCTAGACTATTTCACGGCGCAAAAGATACAGACGCGCGCATTCGATACCGAAACGCCTAAAGGCACGCTGAAGCGCTTTCATCCGACATTGGCGAAATCGTCGATTTACCGCGGCCCCCGACCAGATGCGTTTCTTCGACACGGTGTCGGACTCAACCGTGACGGTCATCGACGTGCGTGCAGGACTGCTGTCGTCCATGAATTCGCCTGGTTATTTACTGGGATAATTCTTCCATGCGCTCAATCATCGGAATAATTCCACTGGTCTCCGTCGCCGTTGTCCTCGTCGCCCTGGAGGTCGGAAACCCGGCCATGTCCCAGTCCCATACTGGTCGTCCATGGCTCGAGCTTCGCAAAGGGATACACGCCTATACTGGCGGCCCTGGCGGCAGCGTTCTCCTCGGTAGGGCCGCAGTCATATGTGATTTTGCACAAGCTTGGCTGAGGTCCGTAGTCGGTCGCCGTGATCAGCAATGCGCCATAAAGCCGAAGGGATTGCCGGTAACAATCGCGTCCGACGAAATCGCTAAGTACGACATAGGGCACGAGTCAGCCTACGGGGTATTCATTCGAGCCGACGACTCGTCATGGTCTGGCTGGACCGGCTCATCGCAGCTCAGCCCTGACATTCCCGCGAATACGAGACTCATGGTCATTCCTTTCGAACTTATTCATCTCGCTCCTGACAAGAATTCCAAGCCTGAGGAAGTTCTCGCTGGCGAAATTCTCGACACAGGCACGATTGTGGAGCTTGTTTCGCAAGACCCAAAAAGCGACCGGTACCTCTACGTTACCGTCGACGATGGCGCGGGAAATATTCGTAGAGGTTGGCTCCATCCCGAGAATGTCTCGCTGCTAGATGGCCAAGGGCTGACATTTGAGCTTCCAGCCGGATATAGATTTAAAATCGAAAACGTTGGCTCATTTGAACACGGCGCAGTTGAGACCAACGGTCGCTGACCGGGGCGTACACCACCATCACCACAACGCACCCCGTCTGCGACTTTCAGGCTGATCTGGACAGGCTGCTAGAATTCACCAAAGCCAAAGAGAGCTTGGGGTAATCGCATTCGTCGCGTAGCAGATGGCAACCAACGAATGTGTCGTCTTGTTGCTCGGCGACCACGTGCGGATCGATGCGACATCCGACTTCCTACGTCGCGTCTAGGTCCGTCCCGCAAGGCAGGCCACTTGCTTTTGGACGCTGTCGGGTGGAATCAATCTGAAGCCGTAACCGAAAGGTCGCTGATCGGCGGAGGACGCCTCCTGCGCTCCATGCGTCGCTTCCCGCCGCCTTGGATTGTCGACGAGCACGCGGAGAGCTTCAAAAGCCAGCCGCTGACGACGAGGTTTTTGGGGTCTTTAAATGATTTGGGTTTTTAAAGAGAGGAGTGTCGGGCAGCCCGTATCGTCTGCGCCATTGCAGAGGTCATCTGGGTTGGGAGTATCGATTAATGTATGATCGCTGGATCGCCACGGGGTTGGCCGCGGGCATGCTGTCATTCCCTGTCCAAGCCGCCAACGCCGCCGACAACAACCTGCCGCAGCCCGACCACGTCGTAGTGGCAGTATTAGAAAATCACTCCTTCGACCAGATCGTCGATCCGAACCGTGCACCGTTCATCTATCGCCTGGCGACGGGCGGCGCATTGTTCGTCCACGCCTTCGCCGTCTCGCATCCGAGCCAACCGAATTATTTTGCGCTGTTTAGCGGATCAACACAGGGCGTACGCGACAACAAGGACCATACGTTCGATGCGCCGACTCTCGCTGGCGCGCTCGACGCGGCGGGGAAGAGCTTTGTCGGCTATGTCGAGGTCGGCTCGCCGCGCAGCCATAATCCGTGGGAATCGTTCGCCAACGCCCGCGCCGTGGAACGGAACTTGAGTGAGTTCCCGAGCGACTTCACCCTACTACCAACGGTGAGCTTCGTCATCCCCAACCTCGATCACGATATGCATGGCCGATCGGTTCGCGACGGCGACAACTGGCTCTGGGTCCATCTGGGCGCATTCGCCGAATGGGCAAAAAGCTTCGTCATCCCCAGGCTCGATCACGATATGCATGACGACGGGTTGGTTCGCGACGGCGACACCTGGCTCAGGGTCCATCTAGGCGCATACGCCGAATGGGCAAAAATACATAACAGTTTGCTGATCGTCACATTCGACGAGGACGATAACAACGCTGAAAACCAAATCCCGATGATTATCTATGGCGCCCGCGTACGACCCGGCCAATACGCTGAGCGCATCTCGCATTACAACGTGCTGAGCACGCTGCTGGCGATGTATCGCCTACCGCCCTTCGCCGAAGCCGCGACGACCCCGCCCATACGCACTATTTGGGATCAAATAGAGGTGACGGCACACTAGCACTACTTTGGCAGATTTACTCACGCTGCTTTTCGGCGCCGATCCAGGATCGGCAGTACGGACATCGCTGCGGACTTGATTGCATAATGAGGTTGACGATGGCGTGGCGGACGGCCGGTAACGTCGGTTGAGGAGGCGGGCCGTTGATTCTTTTTTCCCCGCCTCACTTTTGTGAGCCGGCGATGTTGGAGGAACGCGTAGGCAATCATCGTCATCAGCGCATGACGATGAAGGCCTTGCCAAGACCTTCCCTCGAAGTGGTCGAGACCGAGTTCCTCCTTCAGCTGTTGATGGGCCTGCTCGCAAATCCATCGTGCCTTGATCGTCGCGGCCAAGCTGCGCAGGTCCATTCCGGCGGGCAAGTTGGCAAGATAGTATTTCTTCTCGCCGGACATGCGGTGCTCGCCGATGAGCCAGGCCTCGTCCCCTGGAAGATGCTGCTGACCCTTATCCCATATCCGCTGCGGAGGTCCGTCGGCGATGCGCACACGGACAGCAGCAAATCGGGCTTTCAGCCGGCCTTTCGTCCCGTTGCGCCAACTCACAGTTCTCCACTTGGCACCGGCCAGCATGTCTTCAGCTGCTGTCGATAGACTATCTGGCACGTACCGCTTACGTGGCCGGCCTCGAACTTTGGTAACTGGCCAAATGAGCTTCACCCCAACGGGGTACACCTTGAGGTGACGAGGGATGCCAACAGCCCAGGCAAGCTTGCGAGCCGTCAGCCCTTGACGGAAGGGTGCACTGAGACCGTAACCGGCATCCGCCAGCACACAGCGGAAGCGCACGCCGATCGATTTCAAGCGATCAATCTCCGCCAGTGCGATCTCGGGCTTGGTCCGTGCTGTTCGATATTCGGCCGGAACACCAGCTCGCTGCAGCCGCCGCCGATCGCTGATCCAACTGTCTGGAAGAAAAAGCCGCAAGGCCACCATCACCGGCACTTCGCCGCAGGCGAGCGTCAGTGACACCAGAGTTTGGCAGTTGGCGGTCTTGCCTAGCGCTGAAGCATATTGCGCAGCGACGCCGACCGAGTGCGTGCCCTTCTTCGGCACCGCCGTATCGTCGATCACCAACACCGCATCGCTGCCACCAACGAGCCGATCCGCTTGAATAAGCAGCTCCGTCTCCAATGGCGCCGCGTTCCAGACGCCAGCCGCAACAAAATGATGCAGCTGATCATAATCGCCAGGCGCAAGCCGCTCCGCCATTGGCTGAACGCTCTTGCGATCGCCGGGCCCGATCAGCCCTGCCACATAAAGCGGACACATTCGCCGCCGCGCTTTATGGCCCAGGCGATCCAAAAACGGCTTGAGCCAGCCTCGAAGCTCGTCTTCCCAATTCGACGTTGTGCCTACCATAGTCGGCCCTCCAAAAAGCCGACTACCCATGAGTCACAGAAAATCTGATTTGTGAATCCCACCCACCCCAATCATTCGAAAAAAATCTGCCAAAGTAGTGCTAGGGTCTGGACTCACAACTGGATCGAGTAGAGCGCGCCGGCGAGCGTGGTCGCGGCGAGAAAATTCCGGGCGAGCTTGTCATAGCGTGTAGCATCACAACAGGCTCACCAAGGACGAGGCTCGGCGGATGGCGGCCAACATCGCCAAGCTGCCGGAGCTGCTGCGGCCAATGCGGGCGCGTCCTAATTAGGTTTTGGGACGCTGGCCGTCCAATACTGCATCAATTCGTTGCTGGGCCTGCATTTCTGCTATTTGTGCGTCGGCCGCGATGATCGGCTGCAGCGTCCAGTCGACCGGCCGCAGGTAGCTGTCGTGATAAATTGCGACCCGCCACATCACGAGGGTACGCGTGATCTGGATCTCGTAACTACGATACGAGAGCCTTTGTGTTTCCATTGTCAGTCTTTCCCAAGCACGCGGCGTGGCGCAGCTTCAACCACGCGACCCAACGGCCTGTCCAAAATAACGCACGTAGCACCCCGCCCCGACGAGAACGTGGGGCGCGCTGGTATACTGCCAGCGCGTGCGTTTCGGGGGTTCGCGGCGGCTGGCCGCGAACTTGGCCGAGCTGCCCCAGCTGCAGCGCCGAACGAACTGAAGCTGCTGATGCATTTTTCAGAATGACCGCGTCGGCAACGGTGATCGCCGTCGTCGGTGCCGAGGTCTTTCGTAGGCAAGCCGCCCAGCTGAAGCT
The DNA here is from genome assembly GCA_963733575.1 of uncultured Alphaproteobacteria bacterium. Classification (GTDB taxonomy): domain Bacteria; phylum Pseudomonadota; class Alphaproteobacteria; order Rhizobiales; family Xanthobacteraceae; genus BOG-931. Next base: position 2,120,732 of record CAVTDJ010000002.1, read on the forward strand.
GGGGGTCAGCGCCGCTGGAAGCGCCCCCAGAGTCTGTCGGCGATGACGCCGAGCATCAGAAGGACGGCTATTAGGAAGAAGGCCAGTGTCGTGAACATCGCGGCCACCCCGCCAGCCGTTCCATTGGTGGACATTGTTACATGGTCGACAATGATATTGTCACCCCCAACTTTGGGGGGATCATTCGGCGAACTTCGCCAAGCTGCCGGAGCTGCTGCGGCTCTAAAGTCGCTTCCCCGGCAGTTCCCAGGCTAATTCTGGGGAAGCAGTGATGGTCGAAAATGCCAGTAAATACTGGACTTATCACTACTGACCGCCACGGCTGCGTGCTACAACCAGCGCATTGAGCACCGCGTGAGTCAGGCAGCGGGAATTTCAGCTTTGCAAAAACGCCAATTTCTTCGTGAAAACGTAGGCCGCTTCCTAAGGCGGCCTACACAGGTCTTTCCGCTACTGTCAGCCGACGTATGTGACGCGCTTCCGGGCATCCGCCTCAACCGCGGTGGCTGGCTGCGCAGGCAGTTGAAGCACTGTTGCCGCCTGATCCTCGCACAGGTGCGTCAGCATAACAGTCCGCCCATCCGGGAATTCGAGCGCATCGTGATGTGCGGCCGACTTGTCCTTGTTGACTTGGCGAAAGATGGCCGTCTGGTGGTTGATTGCCTTCGTCTTCCACCCGAGCAGGCCAGTCGGCAGGCACGCAACTTCCCCGACGAAGGCCAGTTCCGTGCCCGGCATCAGACACACGGCCAGTCCGAGATCATCCGCGGCGGCGAAGCCGCGTGTCCCGGTGCCGAAGTCACGCGTCACGAGCTTATCGCCGACCATCGCGGGCCGCGAACGTACGCTTTGGAGGCTAAAGTCACACATCTCTAGAACTCCCTTGTTGGAAGCCCCTTCAGCCCATTAAATATTAGCGCACTTACGCTCCTCCCGCATCACACAAATCTTAGAGGTTCAGAGCAACACGACGAGCGCACTCCCGGTGGGCCCGAAGCGGCGGTTCATTGCAACGCAGCGATACGTCCAGCGGAGTTGCGGAAGTGAACAGCTCTACTGGTTTGGATAGTGACCTTTTCAGCAAGTGGTCGATCACCTATCCTGAGCGAAACAGCACGCTACACCCGGTCAATCAGCACCGCTTTTTGTATGACGCTAAATCGCTTAAGCCGCCAAGAATTTTGGTAATATGGAATGCGATGAAGATCGCGAATGAGTGCACGATGGTCACCATCGCGCTCGCTGCTCTGGTGCAGCCGGTGCTAGTGGACCGACTCTAACGCTTGTTTCCCACGTTTGACAGCGGCGAGGACGCGGCGTGGATCGGCGGTCCAAACGAAGGGTTTTGGATCGGCGTTTGTCTCGGTAACGAAGCGATTGATGGCGGCCTTGAGTTCGTCGACTGATCGGAAGACGCCGCGCGTCAGGCGTCGGCGCGTGAGCTTGGCAAAGAAGGTTTCGACGGCGTTGAGCCAGGACGCCGAGGTCGGGGTGAAGTGGAAGGTCCAGCGCGGATGCCGGGCAAGCCAGGCGCGGACTTTGGGATGTTTGTGAGTAGCGTAGTTGTCGACGATGGCATGGATCGCTTTTCGCTTCGGTACCTGCGCCTCGATGGTGTTGAGGAAGCGGATGAACTCCTGGTGGCGGTGGCGGTTCATGTTATGCCCGATGACGGTGCCGTCGAGGATGTTGAGGGCGGCGAACAGCGTGGTTGTGCCGTGCCGTTTGTAGTCGTGCGTCATCGTGCCGGCACGGCCGGGCTTCATCGGCAGTCCTGGCTGGGTGCGGTCGAGCGCCTGGATTTGGCTCTTTTCGTCAACCGAGATCACGACCGCATGGGCCGGTGGATCGACGTAGAGACCAACAATGTCCTTGAGCTTCTCAGCAAACTTCGGATCGTTCGACAGTTTGAAGGTGCGGACGCGGTGCGGCGCGAGCTGGTGAGCCTCCAGGATGCGCTGCACCGACCGCAAGCTCACGCCGGCCGCCTTTGCCAGCATGCGCCCGGTCCAATGGGTTGCTTCGCCCGGCGGCGGCCCGAGCGCCAAGTCCACCACCCGCTGCACAATGGCTGCCGGCAGCGGCGGCTTGCCGGGTTTGCGCGTCTTGTCGCGCGTCAGCCCGTCCACGCCCTCGGCCATGAACCGCGCCTGCCAGCGCCACACCACCGGTTTGGCCTTGCCGGATCGCCGCATGATCTCGGCCGTGCCGCAACCATCGGCCGTCGCAATGATTATTTTGGCCCGCCAAACATGCTTCTGCGGCGCGTTGCCATCGCCAATAATCGCCTCAAGCCGATGACGATCTGCCGGCGTGACGTTGACGACAATTCCTGCTCTCATAACGAGAGCTTGAACTGCTTCGAGCGATTTGGGAATCGCCCGAATGAATCAGACCACTAGCGCGCACCCCGGTCGATTGTGCGACTACCAAAGTGATCATCACAAGTGCGCCGGCAGGTGACAGGTCGGTCCGAGTTGAAGAACACCTAAGCTTTTGGATCGATGATGAGGCAAAAACTCTTTCGTTTTCGGACGGCAGACCGCTGCGGGTTACTCGGTTCGACATTTACTGGATCAGTGCAGATCGCGAGGATATTCAATACGAGTTCAACCGCGGTGACGGCACGTTGACTTACGCGGGTTCAACAACGGAGGGCAACACTACAACAACTATAGTAGGCTCCGGCCAGTGCGAAATCGCACCGACAGGAGCATTTGATTGAGAACTCCTCCCGCGACAAGCGATCGCTGGCGGAGAAATTGTGGATTTGCGCGCAGATCGCGCTCCTAGCGCTCGAGGCCGCGCTCGGCGCTCTCCTCGGAGACCAGTTCGACGAGAAAGCGCCTGACCAGCGCGGAGAGAGAAGTATCCCGCTCTGGAGCCTTGGTCCGGGCTCGCCGGCTGGCTCGTCAACGCCTCACGCCGACCCAGCAAGGAGAGCTTCGGCATTACGGTATCGTCCCAAGGCACCCATAAAGCCCATTACACAGTGGATTAGCTATGTATCCTTTTTGATAGCATAGGACTCTTGGATGGGACAGATTCTGGTTCGCAATCTCGACGACCGTCTGATTGAGGGCTTGAAGACCAAAGCCGAGCTCAAAGGTCGCTCGCTCGAGCAAGAGTTGCGCGACGTTCTCACCAAGGCCGCACCCTTAACACCATCGCTTTGTTCCATAAACTCCGAGCAATGACGCCGCCGCTAGGCGATGTCGATGTGCGAGCAGCCTGCGCATTCCAGCGATCGTGATCAGTCGTTCCAGGCGATGGTGATCACGGTTTCCATGGGATCGTGATCAGGCTCAGCATTGGTATTTGGCGTGCTGAGCGTCAACGCGGTGGCGAGCACGACTGACGATTGTATGGTGTCCCCGAAATAGCCTCCTGGTCAAGGTTGGCGGGAGGGGCGTGTGGTCTGGTGGGGGCAATTGCGAGCGAGATGGTTCATGCTGCTTTCTTTTCGCCGGCGCGGCGTCGCAGGCTGTCGCCTTTGAGTTCGATACGGTGAGCGTTGTGAATGATGCGGTCCAATATCGCGTCACCGAGAGTTGGATCGGCGATAACGTCGTGCCACTGCGCCACGGGCACCTGACTTGTGATCAGCAGTGATCCCTTATCGTAGCGATCATCGACGATTTCGAGCAGATCACGGCGTTGGTCGGCGGAGAGTGGCTCGGGTCCCCAGTCGTCGATGATAATGAGATTGGTGCGCTCGAGCGTGGTCATCAGGCGAGAAAGCCGGCCTTCGCCGCGCGCCTGGGCGAGATCGGCAAAGAGGCGCGGAGCTCGTTTATAAAGGACGGAGAAGCCGTCGCGGCAGGCCTTGTTGCCGAGGGCGCATGCTAACCAAGACTTCCCTGTTCCGGTCGGGCCGACGATGGCCAAGTGATTGCAGTCACGCACCCATTGGCTGGTTGCGAGTGTCTGGAAGAGAGATCGATCGAGACCGCGTGAGGTCCGAAAGTCGATGTTCTCGATGGTGGCCGCCTGACGGAGCTTGGCGGCGGTCAATCGGCGTGAGAGGCGGCGGTTGTCTCGGAAGGTGGCTTCCCGATCGATGAGGAGGCCGAGCCAATCGGCGTGCGACATCTCGGCTGCCTCAGGATTGTTCTGCAGTTCGACGAGTGTGTCGGCCATGGCAGCGAGGCCGAGTGAGCGCAGGCGTTCGATGGTGGGATGAATGAGCATTGTGATCTCCTGATCAATTGTAGTAGCTGCGACCGCGGATGTTTGAATGAAAGAGGATGGGCACCTCCTGCGTCGGAGGAGTTGTTTTGTCGGTGCCGTTCTTCAGGATGGCGGCGACGGATTTGTAGGAGCGCGCGTTGAGCAAAAGGGCACGGGCACAAGCGGCGTCGACGCGCTCTGACCCATAGCGCTTCACGAGCCCGAGAATCCCGATGGCTGAGCGGAAGCCTTGTTCGGGATGTGGGCGCGAGCGCAGGATGACGTCGATCAGAGTGTCGGCGTCGGGCCCGATCTTGGCGGCGTCACGGCGAATGCGCTCATGTGTCCAGTCACGATAGCGCCGATGTGAGCTTGGCATATGCTCGGCGACGGTCGTTGGACGATGCGGCAGGGTGCTGCGCAGATGCGACGCCACACGCTTGCCGCGCAGGAAAATCTCGACGGTCTTCTGGGTGATCCGTGCCTCGACCTCCTGACGTACGAGGCTGTGGGGAACACTGTAGTAATGTTTGGCAATCTCGACGTGATAATCGAGATTGATCCGACAGCGCTTCCACTCGGCATACTCGTAGGGCTCATCCGGCAACGGCGTGAGCGCCGGGCGATCGAGTTCGTTGAACAGTTCGCGCCGACTTCGCCCCCAGCTCCGTAACGATCGATCGTTCAGATCGACAAGAAGACCGTGGATTGCCTCGTTGAGAGCGACGATCGAGAAGAAACGGCGGTTCCTCAACCGCGCCAGAATCCATCTACCGACAATTTGGACTCCCACTTCGACTTTAGCTTTATCCCTCGGATGATACGGCCTCGCTGGCAGAATGGCAGTTTTGTAATGGCGGGCGAGATCGGCATAGGTGCGGTTGACCATCGGCTCGTGGAAGCAGGCCCGAGTGATGCCCGCCTTTAGATTGTCGCTTACCGTCTGCCGGGCCACGCCGCCAAAAAAGGAAAATGCCCGAACATGTGATGAGATCCAGTCGGGCAAGCTTTGGGTGAAGGTTGCCTCGGCGTAGGTGAAGTTCGAGGCGCCGAGTACGGCGACAAATATCTGCGCCGTGAGCACTTCACCGGTGAGCCCATCGATCACCTCCATGGTGTGGCCCGAATAGTCGACGAAGAGCTTCTCGCCGGCGACATGAATCTGGCGCAGGGTCGGCTTCAAGCGGCCGGCCCATTCCTTGTAACGTTCGCAGAACCACGAATAGCTGAAGCCGTTGGAGGTCGTGTCGCAGTACTCCTCCCACAACAGCATCAGCGTCACGCTCGGTCGGCGTAGCTCGCGATGCACCACCGCCCAATCCGGCTGCGGACGGTCATCGCTAGGCAAATCCGATGGTGGCGGATAAAGCCGATTCTCGAGCCGGACATCGTCATCCAGCTCCGGCGGCAAAGGCCAGGTCAGGCCAGCGCGGCGCGTACGGTTCAGGTACTTGCTGACCGTTCCTTGAGCCAGGCCAAGGCTCCGGGCAACGCTGCGCTGAGACATGCCGACGCTGTGGTGCAGGCGTAGAACTTCACGAATGTGGCGCATTGACAGTCTCTCCGTCGGCATCTCGATCCTCTGCTCTGGGGGGCAAAGGGCCAAGCTACCTGGGTTGCAGACTGTCAGTGGTGAGCGCCTCCCCATCGTCTTCCAGGCTGATCACGATCGCTGGAAACGGCGATCACGATCCGCTGGAAACCGTGATCACGATGCTCTGGAATTGATGATCACGATGCTCTGGAAACCGTGATCACGATCGAGGCGAACGCGCAAGCAGCCATTCGGCGAGGCCGCGACGACCAGTTCGACGAATGACAATTGTCGTCCACGCAAGCGTTGCCTTGCGCTGGTGTTTTCAGCTGAACGGATCAGATCGGGCAGAAGAACTGTTGCGATCAAACGATCACCTCATCGCGCCCGATCTGGTGATCGCCGAGATCACCAACGCAGCTTGGAATTTCGTGACAATCGACAGGATGCCGGCGGAATCTGCCATATCAGCGGTGCGTGAGTCGCTAAAGCATTCGAAGAATTGGTGCCAACGAGTGCATTGAAAGACGGCGCACTCGCGATCGCCATCGAGTTACGTCATCCCGCCTATGACTGTTTTTATCTGGCAATGGCCGAGCGAAGCACCTCACCACTCGTCACTGCCGATGAACGACTGATACGCCGTTGTGCCGACACGCCCTATGAAAAGCTCGTGCAATTGCTTTGATGGAGGGAATCATTTTAAAGGGGGATACTCACAAGCCTGTTGCGCTCATGGGCGGGGACTCCCGCAGCCGCCTTCGGTTAATCCCCGCCTCCTTTCTTGGAAGATCCCAGTTTATTCAGAAAACGTCTGTGCTCGGCATTCAGCAGATGTTGCACGTCCTCTCGCAAACGGGCAAGTTCGGCCCGATGGACCTTAGCTTTTCGGCGAGAAACAATGGCTGATACTGCAAGTATAACACTACCAAAATAGACACTGGTTGCGAGTGTCACAGCCACGTTGGACGGTGCGATTAGCGCACAAAAGAATGTTACCGCCAGAAGTATACAGACCAACAGAACGATTAATCGCTTCGAAAAAACCGCGAGCGCAATCGGCAATAATGATGCCGCAAGCATAACGGCGTCGGGAATGTTCGACAAAAGCGCGGCCCATTGACCGAGCCAGGACTGCACTAGCGGAGTGATGACTTGCCAATCGCCCAAGGCGACCTCCTGCGTTCCTCCGTAGCCCGTTGCAGAAAATATAACTCCTATGCGCCGCCGGACTGTCAAACCAACAGGCGGCCCGCCCTGGAGCCGCTTTGGGCCCTTTTGCCCCCGGAAATCGGAGGGCCGGGTTCCAGCCAGTTCCAACCGCTCGAACTCGCACGAGCTGCCGCCGTCGCCGACGGGGGCTCGGTCCATTAGACCGAGATTCCCCGGATGACTGCCAATATGGCGTGAATATTCGCGCTTTTCTCGCCTTCCTACAAGACAGAAGCGAGGGTTGGACGGCTACCCTCACCTTGGGCAGCACGAACGAGGGTCATAAGCGCCGCTCAGATCGAACGCGAGTTTCTCGCCAAGGCGGATCGGCGCAATAAACCGGACCCACTGCCGGCAATGTTGCTCGGTCAGCTCGCAGTCGACAAGGCCTATCAAGGCAAGGGTCATGCACGCTCGCTGCTGCTCTTCGCGTTAACGGCGGCTCTGCGGGCCTCTCGCGAGGTTGGGAGCTTCGGCGTCATCACCCATCCTATTGACCACAAGATTCGCCAGTTTTATCGGCGATGGGGATTCGAGGACGTGCCCTATGATCCGAAGGGGTCGATGATTGTCCGTATGGTTGACTTGGAGAAAAGCGGTATTGTTGCGTAGTTCTCGCGATGGCCCTTCATATGGCCCGCCCCTCTCATCGCCTCCTCTTCTTTTTTGCCAGTCGAATACCGAACCAGCTCGGCCTTGCCACCGAGGAGCTCAATCGGCGCTGGTACGAAGCGAATACCGGACAGGTCATCACCGACGTCCAGCGGCACATTCGGCAATTCGGCGATCCGCTAGATGGCGGCGCCGAGAGCTCTTCAATCCCTCCGGAAGCCGTGATGTGCTGTGCCCGGATATTGTCACCGTCCTCATATCTTTCCTTCGCACAAACCCAGTACGCGATACACGGACAGCGAGAGAAGGAGACCCTCAATGAGCAATGTGATGATCCGTTGCCCCCAGACACGGCGAGCCATTTCCACTGGCATAAAGGTTGACCGCGCAACCTTCCAATCCACTCCCGTGTTCTTCAGCCGCACCTATTGCTCGTTGTGTCGGATGACCCACGAGTGGTTCGCCAAGGATGCGTGGATCTGCGATTTTGCCGCTGCGGATTGCGGCCCGAGCTCTGAGCGAAAGGTCGCGTAGCTGTCCCCTCGATGGTCCCTACGCTACACGCGAGCGCACGGCCCCGACTGATCAACCATCCGGACGAGAACCGCCTACCCGGCGATCAGATCGTCAACAGGCGGAGATGCTGCGGGCGCATGGCCCCACCAGAGTGAATTGCAGCAGTTCGGTGCGCTGTACGGCAGAAAAATTGTCATCCGAAATCAGCGTCAACACGGTTTCGCCCGCTGGAGTCTGGTGAACAGTGAGGCCTTCCATGTGTCGATTTCAAAGCGCAGGTCCGCCTCGAACAGGACCGGACCATCGACGACCGCAGCCGGCTTGATGTCTCCGATCTGGATGCGCCGGATCTGCACCAATAGTCCCTCGGGCCAGCTGAAGCTGCGCTCCAAGATCAGGAGATCCCCATCCGGCAGAAGAGCGGCGTCGGTGATGTCGAATTTTTCGATTCTTTTGATGGTAAACGTGCCGGGAGCTGGGCCGCCAATCAGAAAGGCGCGCAGGTTTCCCGCATTGTCGAGGCCACGTTCCGAAATCGCGATTAAGGTCCCGCCAATCGGCCGATTCCTTGGCACGAATACGAGCGCCTCAAGACCTTTGTTCAATGGCAAGGTCCGGATGCCCGGCGGCACCGGGATCGGATGCCCACGCGCGAGCAGGCCATCCTTCCCATAATCAAACCGAACGATCTGGTTGACTCCTTCGATTCCGACATAAAGCGTGCCGCCATCGTCGGCGATTGATTCGGTATCATGCCAGCCATGAGCCGCGAGCGCTTGGCCATCGGGTCCGAGGATCGGCGCCGTTACGGCGTCCGCGATTCCGACTGGCCGCGCTCCCTCATAGGTGAGACGCCCCCTGAACCACCGTCCATGGTCGCTGAGCGAGATGAAATGCGCGCCATCGGGTGCGATCCGAATGGCCGAGAGACCGCCGAATTCCCGGTAGGATGACTTCAGGGTCAGGCCACCGCGAAATTCAAGCTGACCAAATCGTTGGCGCGAGGGATCATGCGGATCGAATGCCGTGATCGGCTCTGCACGAACCTCGATCGCAATCGGGGGCGTGCCCAACAGCGACGATATTACAGCGGCCTCACCCGTCGTGACCACGGCCGCGCCAATTAAAAGCGCGACGATCCATCGGTTTGGCCAAAAATCACAATGGGTTTTCAGGGAATCCGCTCCGTCAAAACAACCGGCGGGAGGCCCGCCTGCAGAGATCGTAGGAAAACCACGATGAGTCCTCCAATACGAGCGACCGGTTCATCGCTCATAAAATATGTACCGTCCTATAGCGGCGTCCTTGCTACTTCAGGAAGTCCCACTGGATCGCCCAGTAAGCTGGCCAGATTGCCGACCAAACAACACCTTTGGCCATGCTCAGCCCGCATCCCATACCATCGGAGCAATTTGGATAACGATAGTAAATCTGGAAACCCATGGTGATAATTGCAAGAACAACATTCAAGCCGAGCAGCCATTTCATTGTCGATTTCATTTCACCCTCCCATTATCAGGACAGTGATTATACGCGCACCATAATTCAATTTCACCGCGCCCCAAGCCATAAATCTGTTTTTCGAAGGTATGTCACTCTGGTCAAGAGATGTTGATCGTGTCGATTGAAAGCGGTTCGTGGACTCATAAATACGAAGGCAATCTCGGCTTTCGCCGGGGGATTGTGTTGCAAAACTCTGTTTTTGCGAACGAACAAGATTTTCCAGAGGCGCTGGTACGCTCATCTGAAAATTATGTGGGGGGTCACACGATCAGTCTGATTTCCGACCGGCAGCCTTCGTAAGCTCTCTACAAGGCATTGGATTGCCAAATCTCGGCTTTGGCCGGCGCGACGCGAAATTTTACCGTCAGCTCATTTTTGAGTTTTGCAACACAATCGCGGGGAGGAGCAGACAGCGCTCTAGTGGCGCGGCGGCGGATGCGCTGCATCCAGTATCTGAAGCTCCTGCGGCGTGAGCGTCAGCGAGAGCGCGACGGCGTTCTCCTTTACATGCGCCGCCGAGCCGGATTCGGGAATTGCGATAACGTTACCGCTGCGGATGGCCCAGGCCAGCGCGACCGCGGCCGCCGAGCAGCCGTGTGCTGCGCCGATACGTGCAAGCGTGGGGTCACCCACCAGGCTGCTGTCTCCCAACGGAGAATAGGCCATCACCGGCATGCCGCGCTGCTCGCACCACGGCAGCAGGTCATTCTCAATGCCGCGGCTGGCGACATTGTAAAGAACCTGATTGGTCGCGCACCGGTCGCCGTCTGGAACACGGAAGAGGTCTTCCATTAGGCTAACTTTGAAGTTGGACACGCCCCAGGCGCGAACCTTCCCCGCCGCGCGGAGGCTTTCGAACGCCGCCACAACGCCGGAGAGCTCGGTGACCCCAACTGGCCAGTGCAGCAGGTAGAGATCGAGATGATCAGTGCCGAGACGGGCGAGGCTCGCCTCGCAAGCGCGCGCTATGCCGTTTCCCGTCACGTGATTGGTCTCCACCTTGGAGATTAGGAATACGCGGTCGCGCTGACCGGCAATCGCGCGGCCGATCAATTCCTCGGAGCGGCCGTTGCCGTAATTCTCCGCCGTGTCGATCAACGTCATACCGAGCGAAAGGCCCGTGCGCAGCGCTTCTTCCTCAACAGCTTCTGGATGTCTTCCCTGCGCGAGATGCCAAGAGCCCTGACCGAGCGCCGGGACAATGGTGCCGTCGTGGAACTTTACCGTACGCCCTGCACCGTTTGAAGCCGCGCCGGTGGCCGCGGCAAAAGCCGATGCAGTTGATAGCGCCGCAATCATTGCGCTGACTGCGGGGAGCGATGAGCCGAGCGCCGCGCAAAGACCATTAAATTCACGCCGGCTCAGCAACTGCTTGTTCACATCTTCCATCTTCATTGTGCGATCCTTTGCACTATGCCGATCGCTACAGTTGAAATCGACTGTGTCACGTCCAAACAGGAAACTACTTGACTGCATAACTGGTGACGGCAAATTTCGCGCCTCCACCACTTACACGAACACCGTGACCATAAAAGCAACCACCACCAAAGGAAAAGCCCACGTTGCCTAAATTTGCCATGGCTTGCTTAAAGCCGGCCGCCGCCGCGGCACTCGCAGTTGCTTTTTCGCCAAATACGCTCGTCCATTGACTGAGATCAGTCAGCGGAGCCCTCAGGTTTGCGGGGCCGGAAGCTAGTTGGTACGCTACTCTGTTCGACCACCATCTAAAGTATTGCTTGCCATTCGTTCCCGAAAGATCGTCACCTTTCTCTTGCAACAAAAATCGGACGTGCGCCAGATAGACGCAGGTGCTGTCTGGTTGACGATTGTAGACGAACACAGGCGTTTCGGTCGTGGTCACAACGATGCTGGCGTTGACGTAACTGGACGCAGCCATGTTCACTGCGGCGAGCACATAATGGACCGAGTTGGGGTCGGTCGGAAAATCGAAGTACCATCCCCCGCCTATTTTTGGTGTCGGATGCCGCGGCATTCCCGGCGAGTAGAGGATCGACCACGCCTGGGCGTTCATTGGAACGACAGTTGATCGCGGTGTGGGTGCCGACGATGACTCATTGTCATTGCAGGCTGCAAGCAAAAGCAATCCCAAGATAGACAGTACCACTTTCGCCACCGTCCCCGTTCTCATTGCTTAGCCAGGGACTGCAAAGCCGCTTCGTCAATTTCGCCAGTGTCGATCTCAAACGGCGAATTGTCCGAGGGGTTGTCCCACTTGAAAGCTGTCGAGGCTGTGTCTGTACAATAAAGCACTACTTCCTCAACCAGCCCAGGCCTGGAAACCGCGAGCCACAGACGTACCGCATGCCGATACGGGGCAACCGCCGGTCTCGACGCGTTGATGGGTCCCTCACTGCTGGTGAGTTGGCCTCACCGGGCGGCTCCCCATCCAGGATACGGCGCGCATTTTAGGTTTTATTTGCCCGCGCAGCGTGGGGGCCTAGCACTACTTTGGCAGATTTTTTTCGAATGATTGGGGTGGGTGGGATTCACAAATCAGATTTTCTGTGACTCATGGGTAGTCGGCTTTTTGGAGGGCCGACTATGGTAGGCACAACGTCGAATTGGGAAGACGAGCTTCGAGGCTGGCTCAAGCCGTTTTTGGATCGCCTGGGCCATAAAGCGCGGCGGCGAATGTGTCCGCTTTATGTGGCAGGGCTGATCGGGCCCGGCGATCGCAAGAGCGTTCAGCCAATGGCGGAGCGGCTTGCGCCTGGCGATTATGATCAGCTGCATCATTTTGTTGCGGCTGGCGTCTGGAACGCGGCGCCATTGGAGACGGAGCTGCTTATTCAAGCGGATCGGCTCGTTGGTGGCAGCGATGCGGTGTTGGTGATCGACGATACGGCGGTGCCGAAGAAGGGCACGCACTCGGTCGGCGTCGCTGCGCAATATGCTTCAGCGCTAGGCAAGACCGCCAACTGCCAGACTCTGGTGTCACTGACGCTCGCCTGCGGCGAAGTGCCGGTGATGGTGGCCTTGCGGCTTTTTCTTCCAGACAGTTGGATCAGCGATCGGCGGCGGCTGCAGCGAGCTGGTGTTCCGGCCGAATATCGAACAGCACGGACCAAGCCCGAGATCGCACTGGCGGAGATTGATCGCTTGAAATCGATCGGCGTGCGCTTCCGCTGTGTGCTGGCGGATGCCGGTTACGGTCTCAGTGCACCCTTCCGTCAAGGGCTGACGGCTCGCAAGCTTGCCTGGGCTGTTGGCATCCCTCGTCACCTCAAGGTGTACCCCGTTGGGGTGAAGCTCATTTGGCCAGTTACCAAAGTTCGAGGCCGGCCACGTAAGCGGTACGTGCCAGATAGTCTATCGACAGCAGCTGAAGACATGCTGGCCGGTGCCAAGTGGAGAACTGTGAGTTGGCGCAACGGGACGAAAGGCCGGCTGAAAGCCCGATTTGCTGCTGTCCGTGTGCGCATCGCCGACGGACCTCCGCAGCGGATATGGGATAAGGGTCAGCAGCATCTTCCAGGGGACGAGGCCTGGCTCATCGGCGAGCACCGCATGTCCGGCGAGAAGAAATACTATCTTGCCAACTTGCCCGCCGGAATGGACCTGCGCAGCTTGGCCGCGACGATCAAGGCACGATGGATTTGCGAGCAGGCCCATCAACAGCTGAAGGAGGAACTCGGTCTCGACCACTTCGAGGGAAGGTCTTGGCAAGGCCTTCATCGTCATGCGCTGATGACGATGATTGCCTACGCGTTCCTCCAACATCGCCGGCTCACAAAAGTGAGGCGGGGAAAAAAGAATCAACGGCCCGCCTCCTCAACCGACGTTACCGGCCGTCCGCCACGCCATCGTCAACCTCATTATGCAATCAAGTCCGCAGCGATGTCCGTACTGCCGATCCTGGATCGGCGCCGAAAAGCAGCGTGAGTAAATCTGCCAAAGTAGTGCTAGGGCCTGTCCTCAATTGAGCCAGATGACAATCGAGGCGAGATAAATTCCGGCCAGGAAATTGATGGCGCGTTTGTCATAACGGGTGGCGATGGCGCGGAACTGCTTGAGTTTGGCGAAGAAATTCTCGATGAGGTGACGCGCTTTATAGAGCTCTTTGTCGTACTCGCGCTGATGCTTGCGATTGGCTTTGGGCGGGATGACGGTGCGCTTGCCAACTTTTTCGAGCGGCTCGATGACGCGCTCGTCGGCATCGAAGCCTTTGTCGGCAATCACAATGTCGGCCTCGATCTGCGGCAGCAGGATGTCGGCGCCGTCGAGATCGCAGGCTTGTCCGGGTGTGAGCGTGAAGCCGGTCGGATTGCCCAAAGCATCAACCGTCGCATTAATCTTGGTGCTCAATCCGCCTTTGCTGCGCCCGATGGCTTCGTCTTGGCCGGCTTTTTTTGGGCGCCGGCGGCGTGCTGATGGGCCCGCACGATGGTGGAATCGATCATCGCGTATTCGTTGTCGGCATCCTCGGCGAGATGCTTGAAGACCCGTTCCCAGACACCGGCCTTGGCCCAGCGGGTAAAGCGGGTGTGAACCGCCTTCCAGTCTCCGAAGCGCTCCGGCAAGTCCCGCCAGGGCATGCCGGTTCGATATCGGTACAAAACCGCCTCAACAAACAGACGATTGTCCTTGGCGGTCACGCCCACATCCCCATCACGTCCCGGCAGAAAATCTTTGATCCGCTCCCATTCGTCATCATGTAATCCATAGCGCCGCATCGGTCGGCCCTCCTCAAAGCCGACCGCCCATGAATCACTGGACAGATGATTTGAAAAGCTCCGAATTGGAGGTCTTTCCACAATAGAACGATGTTCAGCATTTGATTCCGATCCGTTCGCTCTCGGATTCGGGTTTGTTTCGTCAACATCGAAATCGTGCAAAGGCCTCAATTGAGGACAGGCCCTAAGGCGGGCGTCAGGTACGCAAGACGAAGACGCGCTGCCCCAGGTGAGGAGCGAGCACGCGACTTCCCAACATTCCACTGCGGTTTGGGATCAAGGTACGGTGGCGGCTCAGCTTGCCCGGCGCCGATTCGCCAATTGCCACCGCTACGGCCGAAGCTTCACGGCATCATTCTTCAGCTTCACAGCATCCTTCTGCCAGTCGAACTGAGGCAGGTTCCAGCCATGAGCGCGGCAGGCTTTTTTGTACCCGTCGAGCCAGCCAAGCATAAACGCTGCGACGGACACGCCGATGATCACTGCACTCAAAAGTAGCACCTCTTGGCCTCCGTGGTTCCGAATTGCGAAAGGCGGGTCTTAATTGGTTCCTGCGACAACCGCGTGACCTTATCGAGTCCGCTGCATGGCATTTAGGCCGGCTAACTGACCTTCACGCACGACGCATTCGTGCGGCTCGAATCACAGTGCCAGAGTGCCACCAGAGCGCATGTTTCAGCAACAATCCACCGCGCTTTGAGATTAAGGTTACGGCGGCGGCCGGCAGCGATGCTCGCCCCGCGCTGTTGCGCACTAGTGGCTCCTGACTTGTGTTGCCTCAAATGCGGCTCAATGGGTCGTCCGGCGTCGCCTGGACTTTATCGTCGGGAACCAGCTTCGGAGCCGGTGCTTCAATCATCGCCGTATGGGCCTCGCCAAGTTTCTCTATCCCCAGATCGGGGTTACGCCATTTGCCGATACTATCGGCGATGATCTTGACTGAGGCTGATGCGGTCTGCGTCAGGTGTGCATAGCGGGTGGTCAGCCGGCGCACGCGCTCGCCTTCGGCTTGCAGGTAGTCGCGCGCGACTAGCAGTTCCCCCATAAGGTTCTCGATATCCGCGATTGACGCCGCTCCGGCAGCCAGGATATCGCCGCAAGGTTCCGCCGCTGCTTCATCCGCATTGAGCGGCCTGTTGGCGCTTATGAGCGCGCGAATGCCTCCTTCGATCGTCTTTGTTGCTGTATCGGAAATCGACAACTTTGACTCCGCAGCTTTCATCGTGTTCTCCCGTCGCGCACGGCGCGTAGCGCTTGACATTGATGGAGTGCGGGATGCGCCGGACTTAGATCTCTGTTGCGCAAGTCCGCGAGCCTAAGCGACCTTGTCGCACTAAGGTAAATGGAGCGTTACCGGCTACGTGGCCCCCTGCGCCTTCGCGCTACTGTCGACGTGGCCGTCAACTTCGCCAAGCTGCCGAGCCTATTGCGTGCGAAAGCCATCATGCTTGATTTCGTGAATCCAACCTGGTCCGGCCGACCGCTCTTTTGCTAGTCGCGGCAGGCAAGGCGCAAAAACGGGGCAGGGAACCGATCGACGTGAAGACGGCGCCTAAGCTCACGCCTTACTGACATCGCAGCAAAGATAGGCGCGGTGCGGACAAAGCCGAGTCGCAGCGCCCCCGAATGGCCGCACTTCCGCGCCCAAGAAAAAAGCCCCGGCTGCGTTTTGAGGCTGGCCGGGGCTGAAGATGCGAACATTATCCTCACGGGGGCTAACCCATTTGGACGGCGCTAATTCTAGTCCGCTAGCGCAAAGACGCAATACCTGCCGAAAGCCACCCAATGAAGCGCGACACGGGAGCACAGACGACGCTAGGCGGCCTGCACCGCGGGACACCGTGGCTATGGCTCTACTGCGAAAAATGCCCGCACCACTCGCCGCTCGCCTGCGCCGTGCCTGTGATCCGGTGGGGCGCTGGCACTTCCAGCGACAAGCTGAAGCGATCTGCGCGCTGCACCGCGTGCGGCCACAAAGGGGCGACCATTCAGCATCCGGGTTGGGGCGGCGCCGACATTGGCTTCCTGCCGTTCCCGGTACACAAGATGACCTAGGCCGCCAACTGAGGCGGCCTATTCGCTTACCCGACTATGTGATGAACTAGAGAAAGCGCAACCCTTTCGACGGCGTGGACGTGCCTACCGTCAAGGAAATACAGATCGAAGGCCGCCATAGCGACCAGAGTAATCGCTACCACACGGAACATGACCGGGTAGGGTATGCGCTAGTTATTAACAAAAGCGTGCTCTGACCGAAGCAGCCTCAGATGAGGCCGCCAACTGAGACGGCCTAGTTCAACTGCGATGAAATCGAGCTGAAAGTGCCCTTGAGCTTCGTGCCCATGCCGTTCACGACAGCGATGATGGCAACGGAAATCCCAACAGCGATCAGGCCATATTCGATGGCGGTTGCCGCAGACTCGTCAGCTTTTCCCCCGAAAGCCACCGAATCGCTGCATTGTGGCCGACGGCGCAAGGGGCCATTAGGCGACATTCAGAAATTCGGGGCCCCCTCTCAATGTGCCATGCGCGCTTTGAGCCGCGGCGCTGCAAAATCGAGGAACGCGCGCACTTTGATCGGCAGAAAGCGGCCAGCCGTCTACACAAGGCTGAGAGGTAGTGCCGCCGGCTGGAATTCATCCAGCAAGGCCGTGAGCGTTCCGGCCTCGAGGGGGCTTTGACATGGTATGAGAACGCCGCCGTGATGAACCAAACCGCTTCGGCCGCTACGACATGGGTATAAGAAGGAAACTTTGCCGTCCCCCCCATGGCGTTCTGGACCATCTCGTTAAGAGCGAATTGCGCCTCTTTGAATTGCGTTTGGTTGAACACAAACTGGGGCCGGATTTTTCGGAGAGAACCCTGGACCCGGCAAGGATGTTCACGGGGAGCTTGAACCCAGGCCCGGAATTAGAGAACAGCCAGGGTCATGAACGGCCTCGCCGGCTCGCCGGAAGCGCGGCCGAAGTACCCCCGAAAGCCGCCGCGCCGGTCGTCCGCCGGCGCGGCGGTTGGCTATCAGGAGGACCGGTGTCCAAGAAAAATCCGACTAAAGCTGGTGTTACGAAGTTCACAGTGCCAGCGAGCGAGAAGAAAAAAATCGCAGGTCCGCCAAGTTGAAATCAAGCAAATGGTATCAGACATAACCGGCGTGGCCGGACCTGCTTCGATAGCTGACACGCCCACCGCTCGAAAGCGGGGCGGTTTGAGGCCAAACTCGGAAAGTCGGCACGGCTCTCTTGAGCACTTCGTCGGCGGTGGCGAGCAGCGTCGGCGATACCTGTTCGATAGAGAATAGGGGACGCCCGTAATGAGGTCATGACCGATAAAATCCTTTTATTAGCCAGAAATTAGGCCTTGTGAAATAGGCTAGGTGGAGGGTGTGATAGGCAGACTTTACGCATGCGGCGTAATCTGGCGTTAAAGTGCGGCGTGTGGCTTTCCTTTCTCGTTGCTGGCATTACCGGTTACCTGCTTGGCGATTGGCACGCCATCGGGTTGCGCTCCACCGACCTTTCGGTTTCCCAGAACGTGGCGCCGCGCTTCCCCGACCTTTCGGCTTCCCAGAACGTGGCGCTGCGCTTCCCCAACCTTTCGGCTTCCCAGAACGTGGCGCTGCGCTTCCCCGACCTTTCGGCTTCCCAGAACGTGGCACTGCGCTCCCCCGAAGCATCCGCGGTTGGCGTGGCAGGGATCCCCAACTCGACTGCTGCCGCTGCATCGGCGTCTCCGGCGCCGTTTGTCCATCTGATCGATTTTCAGGTCGCCGCGGCACTCCCTCCAATCGGGCATTCTCGGTTCTGCCTCGGCTACCCGGACGATTGCAAGGTTCACGGGATTGATTTCCGCCATCGCAACATCGTGCTAACGCCGGAACGCTGGAACGAGCTCAACATCGTCAATCGCGATGTGAACAGAGGCATCTTGGCGGAGGTTACAGCTGGCAACGGGGCAACCGAAGAGTGGGTGATCTCGCCGCAGACCGGTGACTGCAAGGACTATGCAATCACCAAGCGGCATGAGCTCCTCGCGCGTGGCTGGCCGTCTCGATCATTGCTGTTGTCTGAGGTCGTAGTACCGTCTGGAGAGCATCACCTGCTTCTCGTCGTACGTGTGAAGGATGCGGACTTGGTACTCGACAATCTCAGCGACGATATTCGGTTGGTCGCGACGACGTACGATCAATATATTTGGGTGCGAATCCAATCGCCACAAAATCCAAAGTTCTGGACCCGCGTGCGAAAATGGGATGCCATACACACGGCAATGCTGTCCAATTAACTCGCTAACGGCCTACAGTTCGTACTGTGCGATTCCTCGAACGGCCTCCGTCGCCGCTGCATCGCAGCGTAGTGAACCGAAGCCATCGTATTGTCGCTTTCGGGTCAACAGCGCCGTTTCGAGCGCGCTCTAGCGACTTCCGCTATTCACCCAGGTGCAGACATTCCGCTGCGTCGCACTAAGTGACGCGACGGGCCAACAACAGACATTCCCTGACGTCGAGGTAGTGGTATGTTTGGTGGGCACCAAATCGTCTTTGGCGGAGGGCCGTTATGGCCAAATCCACGTTCAAAGAACTTGAGGAGACCGGATGGCGGCAGAAGGCCAACGCATACGATGCGTGGTTTGCAACCATTACCCGGCAGGCGATCGAACCCACTCTCGACGCACTCGGTGACAATTTCAGCGAGACCAGGCTTCTCGATATTTGCACTGGGACGGGTCACTTGGCAGGCGCCGCAGCAAAGCGCGGAGCATTGGCAGAGGGATTGGACTTTGCTGATGCAATGGTCGCTAAAGCGCGGGCTAACTATCCCAAACTGACGTTCCAGGCAGGCGACGCTGAAAGCCTGCCGTACGCCGACGCTACATTCGATTACGTGGCCTGCGGATTTGGTCATTTGCATTTTGGTGATGCAGACCAAGCTATCAAAGAAGCTCACCGCGTACTGGTACCTGGCGGGCGGTACGCATTCACCGTCTGGTGCGGCCCGGATCGAGGCGGGGAAATGTTCAAGCTGATAATCGACGCCGTCCACAAACACGGAAATCTGGATGTCCCGCTGCCGCCTGCGCCACCCCTATTCCGCTTTGCTGACCCCCACGAGAGCAGGACGACCTTGGAGCGTTTGGGCTTCAATGATGTGCAGACCAGTGTACTGAACCTTGTCTGGGAACCTAACCGCGCCGAGGATATTCTAGAGATGATTTACAAGAGTATCGTGAGGACGCCGATGCTTCTTGAACTTCAAACACCCGAGGCACGCCAGCGCATTCACGCCGACATAGTCCAGAACATGCGAAGTTTGACCTCTTGCAACCTTCTGAGCCGCTTAAAACAAATCCGGCCGGCGTAGAGCACCGGCCGGCACAGAAATCCGTCGACAAGAGCACGCTCACATTACCGAAGCCCCACCGAATCGGGGATCGAGACCACGTCAGGTTCGTGGCCAAGCAGCCGTGTCTGATTTGCGGCCGTAGACCCTCAGATCCCCATCATCTGCGCTTCGCGCAGCACCGCGCACTCGGGCGCAAGGTCAGCGATGAATTTACGGTCCCACTCTGCCGGGGCCATCACCGCGAGGTCCATCGCTGGGGCGATGAAGCCGCGTGGTGGAAAAAGGCCGGCATCGATCCCACCGTCACTGCTCGCGCGCTGTGGCTGGAGACGCGTCCACTGCCAACAACTCCGGACAAAATGGGTACCAATGGCGCGACTTCCGTCGCCACCGTCGGCACCGACCAGAGTAAAGCGAAGCGTGGTCGGCCTGTCAGCACACGAGGCCCGAATGACAAAACGAAGCCAATGATCGCGGCTGACCCAGCATCCGCTTTGAACAAGCGCTCGCCGGGTATTTAGTTCAACTTTTAGGGTGCATGCAGGTTATCGCGTCCAAGGACTACCGGATCATGGGATCCTCGCATTGTTGCCGCATGCAGCCATTGTGCCGTGTATTAAATATGATACAGTAATCGAACAAAGGCTGGGAATGGCTGGGGATCGACTGACGGAAATACCGATTGTTTTCTACCGCACTGCTGCCGGCACTGAGCCAGTCAGGGAATGGCTGCGGAGCCTGTCGACCGAAGATCGCAGGGCGATCGGGACCGACCTCGCGACCCTGCAAGTCGGATGGCCGATTGGAATGCCGCTGTGCCGATCGCTGGGAGCAGGACTGTGGGAGGTACGCAGCAAGCTCGCAAACAACAGGATAGCACGCCTGGCAGAAGGGCGAATTGGGGTACTTCACGGCTTCATCAAGAAGACCCAGAAAACGCCACCCGCCGAGATCGCCCTGGCGAAAAAGCAGATGAAGGAGATGATGAAATGAGCAAGCTAAAGAAAAATCCGCATTGGGGATCGACACTTGACGAATTTCTCGACGAGGCTGGCATCCGCGAAACGGCTAAGGCGGAGGCTGTCACGCGCGTGGTGGCTTGGCAGCTCAGCAAGGAAATGAAGCGCCAAGGCATGAGCAAAGCTCGGTTGGCGAAGCTAATGAACACAAGCCGCGCTCAGGTCGATCGAATTCTCAAGGCAAAGAGCAACGTAACGATCGAGACCCTGCAACGTGCCGCCAAGCTCGTCGGTCGGCAGCTGCGACTTGAACTGGTATAGAGACAGTTCCCCATGACTTCCTTCAGGCAGATCGAGGCCAACCGTCGCAACGCGTGCAAAAGTACCGGTCCAATTAGTGAAAAACGCAAGCAGCGTTCCCGCTGCAATGCGGTCCGCCACGGCCTGACCGCAGAGACGGTGATCGGTGCGCTTGAGGATGTTAAGGATTACAAAGCGTTCGAAGCAGCCGTTATTGCGGATTATGATGCTCAGTCAGCAGTGGAGCGGGAGCTGGTGTTGCGGTTAGCCAGTCTGCTCTGGCGACTGCGGCGCGCCACAACAATGGAAACCAGCCTGTTCGAAATTCAGGTTGACTATCTGCGTGAGTTCAGGCAGGGCCGCCAAACTCAACCAAAGTTGCAGGAAATTATTTATGCACGGTTCGGGGCTAACTCTGTCGATGCTGACCCCGATCGAGCATCGCACGGCATCGCAAACGGAACGGACGCCCGGCCCAGCTCTGGGCCGAAATCCGTTGATCCCGCCACCGACCTCGCACATTGCTTTTTGCGTCTGGCCAATTTGCCGAGCTACCCGCTCGACCGGCTTAGCCGGTATGAAGCAATCCTTTGGCGCCAGGCCGGTCAGATCCTGTTTGCTCTCGATGCATTGGATCGCCGCAAACCACAAGATAGAGGGCGCCGTTTCCGTATCGGTAGCCGGCAACACCTGCCGGCCGATGGACGCGACGCCTATTGAGCTGCCGGAACATACCCATCGACGCGATCGACGCAGAGCTCGGCCGGGACGGGCGAAAAGCAGCCCCGACCTCACAGGCAGGTTTCGCTTTGCCCACCCATAAACCCATTTACATTAATGGATTAGTGTGCTATCTTTTTTGATAGCATGGAGACCCTGATGGGACAAGTTCTGGTTCGCAATCTGGAAGACCGTGTAATCGAGAGCTTGAAGACCAAAGCCGAGCTCAAGGGTCGCTCGCTCGAGCAAGAGTTGCGTGACGTTCTCACCAACGCTGCACCCCTAACGCCGGCAGAGAAGATCGCTTTATTCCAAAAACTCCGAGCGATGATGCCGCCGCTTGGCGATGTCGATGTGCGAGCAGCCGTTCGGCGCGGCCGCGACGATGAGTTCGACGAATGACAATTGTCGTCGACGCAAGCGTTGCCTTGCGCTGGTGTTTTCAGCTGAACGGATCAGACCGGGCAGAAGCACTGTTGCGATCGGACGATCACCTCATCGCGCCCGATCTGGTGATCGCCGAGATCACCAACGCAGCTTGGAAATTCGTGATCTTCGACAGGATGCCGGCGGAATTTGCCATATCTGCGGTGCGTGAGGTCACTAAAGCATTCGAAGAATTAGTGCCAACGAGTGTGTTGAAAGACCGCGCACTCGCAATCGCCATCGAGTTGCGTCATGCCGCCTATGACTGTTTTTATCTGGCATTGGCCGAGCGAAGCACCTCACCACTCGTCACTACCGATGATCGACTGATACGCCGATGTGCCGACACGCCCTTTGAAAAGCTCGTGCAATCGCTTTGATGGAGGGCGTGAGGGGCCCCCCCTGGGCCGCCGGCGTTCTCGGTCGATGAACTCGACGCCGCCGCTGAAATTTGGCTTCGTTCTGTCAATTGTTGAGATCTCAATGTGATCCGTCATTCGCCATTCGCGCGCTGATTGCTCGGGCCAGCATCTATCACTCGGAGACCTTCGCCGATGGCGTTTCGGAGGCGGATGCCGGCGCCGCAGCAGCCAGAAACCCTACTGCCGTAGCCTCAACCAAAAAATCTACGGGTGGAAAAGCCTCGGATCAAATATGAATGGCGTGAGCGCCGTAATCGTTATCCGAGCACTGCCCGAGTGACGGTGATTAATCAGCACGTTGCGATCGGGCGCGCCGGCGATGGGCATAACGACTGAGGGGACCACGAGAATGAGCTCGGTGCATTCATCGAGCCATGTGTCTCCCAGAGTCTGCGTGTAGGTTTCGCGCGAGGCCCAATCGCTCGGCAGGTTATCAAACGATATGTTTTGCACCGGAACACCATCGGGAACGGCGTACTCTACCATGGCCTGAGGCGGTAACAGGCTGCTGTCAGCGACGTGTACGCGCTTCTCCAATGCGGTGAGCGAGGGCACCGTCGAACAATACGTCACTGGTCGCCCAGTTGTATTCCAGCGGCCGCTGTTCGCGAGCCCGTAGCCCCCATCGAAGTCGCGAGCGCGCCGCAGGCTCGATAACCGCCAAAGGCGCATTATGCCGCCGCGCCCCAGTCAATCTTCGCCAATATCTGCTCGACAACGCGGGCGCCGGATTCGGTTCGCGCTACTTCTAGCGGTGCCTTCCCGTCGAGAATTGCCAGATTTTCGCGAAGCCATCGGTTCGCGTTTTCCACGTCGCCGAAAACATCCTCAGTCAATGCCTGAATTCGTGTCAGCCGAACGACCCGATCAGATTCTTCAACAGTCAGGGGTTGTCTCTTGGCCCTGCGATGCCTCTGCGTCCGCTCAGGGATGATAAATCGCCCGATCTCTTGGTCTGAGAAGCCACCACGCTTGACATAGATGAGCGCTCTCAAAGGAATGCGACGATGAACCAGGCGCGCAAGATCCGCCTCGGAGGTTACCTTCTGACCCAGGACCTCGCGGCCACCTAGCTTCCGAAAGACCGTCTCTACTACTGGCTGGCTCGTTTGCATTTTGAAATCGTCTTCCATCGGCAAGTTGCCGGCAATATATTCGGCATTTTGCCGAAGTTCAAGCGGCCGGAGGCGCACGCCTGGGCCACCGCCGCCGGCAGGGGTTCCCCCCATTCTCGATACGCGTGACGGTATTGGCGGTGACACTGGCTTTTTTAGCGAGCTCCCGCACCTCCAGTCAAAAGCCGCTCGGGCCATCCGAATGCCGCGCGATTTCCTCCGCACTCCACCGGATAGAAGAAACCGATGATCGAGCAAGGAAGGCGCGCACGACCGAAGCCCGGGACAACCGGCGCGGCATTCCGCAGGGCTCACCCATCTCACCACTGCTGGCGAATATTTACATGCGCCGGTTCGTCCTGGGATGGAAGAAGCTCGGGCTGGAGCGAAGCCTCGGCAGTCGTATCGTGATCTACGCCGACGATCTCGTGATCCTGTGCAAGAAAGGCAAAGCCGATGAGGCGCTGCAGCAATTGCGCAAGATCATGAGCAAGCTGAAGCTCACGGTCAACGATGAGAAGACACGCATCTGTAAGGTACCGGAAGAAGAGTTCGACTTTCTGGGCTACACGTTCGGACGAATGCATTCAGCGAGAACCGGCCAGGCGCGCCTGGGATACCGGCCATCGAAGAAGAGCATCAAGCGCATGGTCGAGAACGTCCACGCGCTGACCGTCCGATCGGGGACTTGGCAAGAGACCACAGAGATGGTGCAGAAGTTAAACCGCACGCTACGCGGATGGGCGAACTACTTCGAAGTAGGCGCCGTCACCAAAGCGTACCGGGCGATCGACAACTACACCGCTATGCGGTTGCGCCGGTGGTTGCGCATCAAGCACAAGGTCAGGCGACGCAAGGGCGGGACCTATCCACTCTCGCACCTTTATGGGCACTTCGGGCTCGTACGCCTAACCGCGCTTGGGCACGATGTGCCGTGGGTGAAGGCGTGACAGTCTTGTCCGAGAGCCGGATGCGGGAAATCTGCATGTCCGGTTCGACGAGCGGGATGTGGAAACGGAGTCAAGGCTGAACCACTAAGGCACCGTCAGACGAAAGAGGCGGAAACAGATATGTTCAACCTACAACCGCCGCGCCACATCTCGACTCTACCCGAAAGCGCAAATTGGTCGATGTGCTGACACGCTGGCACCGCACGATGCGCGAAAGCGAACCGCGCCGATCGGTCAGTGCGTCGCTGCACGCGCCCGTCCAAGAATGCGCGCGTTTAATGAGCTAATCGCGCTTTCAGAGCTCTGTTGGGCCCCCGCACGCACGATCAAGCTGCTGCCGATGTGTGCAGCAAGCCTCCGATTGCCAGCCGCGTGATGAGCTCGGTCAGTCTGCCCAAAGGATATCGAATAGTGAAAAGCGAACCCTAAGGTATCCATGCGACGACGGGAACTTCAAATGCATTGGAACCACTCTCGCCGACACTACGAAAGATCACCACCTCTGATTTCCGCATTGCCGCCAGAAAGAGGCCACCCGCCGGGTTGCGCCAACATTTCGGTTAGGGAAGCCCCTCATCATTGCTTTAAAATTCGTATACCGGAACGTTTGGCGCCGCAACTGTGTTCGTGGAGTTGTGGAGTGACAGTCATTAACAATTAATCGCCGTGGACATGTAGGCTTAACAGCCGAAGGGTGTTAGCTGCCGCGACGCGGTCAGCAGTCCTGGCGGCTGTTGATTTCGCGTGCAAGATGCTGAAAAACTGTGCGAACATACGCCCCCCCTAGCCGAACGATTTGACGTGCTCGGTCCAATCGTCCCCAAGCGTCATCAAATCGTCAAGTTAAGAGGAATTCACGCAGAGTTGGTCGCACAATCTCTAAGAGCCGCTCCGGGAAGTTGTTGAGCCAGATGAATTGGATGCGCCTTGCATCTTATACCAATTCCACATCAGGGTGAGCTGACGATATAGGGAAACGAGGTGATTGATTGGACGAGTTTTGGATTGCGTTCGATATAGAGGATCGCCTGCTTGAGCTTGGTACGTACGGCGTCGATGGATTTGAGGGCGTAGTTCTTGAAGATTTTCTCGCGGATTTCATCCCAGAGATTCTCCTTCGGGTTGAGTTCTGGCGAATAGGGCGGCAGAAACAGCAGCGAGACATTGTCGGGAAGCGCGAGGTCGCCACAGCGGTGGTTGGGGGCGCCATCGAGAACCAACAGGATGTCCTGCCTGGCAAACTTTCGCGAGAGGACGTCAAGGAAGGCCTGGAAGCATGCCGTATTCGATGTCGGCATGATCAGATAGACGCAAGTTCCGTCCTTCGGAGAGACCGCCCCATACAAATAGATGTATTCGCGGATGAGCTGGGAGGCGACCTCGGGCCTGGTGCCGATCGGAGCCCAGCACGGCCGTGGCCGATTGATCCGGCCGAACCGCGCTTCATCGGCGAACATGATCCGCAAGCCACGACCGCGCCTGGCGGCCGCTCGCTTGGCTTTCCTCACAGCATTTGGAAAGCCGCTTTTTTAAAAGCATCCTGAGCCGCGAGGTCGCGTTTGGGATGAAACGGACGCGGCATCAGCTTGCGCCAGCCATGCCGAGCCAGAAGATTATAGACCGTGCTATTACTGGTTTCGTGCCCGATGGCCTTTTCGTAGGCCGCTTTGAGATCGTGGATATTCAACATCTCGCCGGCCCCGGCGGCTTTGACAAAACGCGCCAACAAGCCCTTTTCCTCAGCCAGGGTCATGTTCTCGCGCTTGCGCCCACCGCTCGGCTTGGATTTGAGCGCCTTGAGCCCGCCACCGTCATGGGCCATATGCGCCCGGTTCACCGTGCTCAGTGACACGCCCATCGCTTCGGCAATCGCAGGCTGCGTCATTCCGCTTTCGCGCAGCAGCACCATCTGAATGCGCTGGCGCTGCTGGGGATCTCCTTTCCAGCGAAGCGCTGTCTTCAACCGACGGACTTGGCCTTTGCTGCATTTGACCATCTGTTCCCTCCGAATCAGATGGTCCCAGCGAATCACACCTCGCGTTGAAGGAAAAACCCCGGCCCATGCCCGGCACCCAGCCCTGCAAAAAGGTCGATTCAATCAGCTATGGAAGCGGTATTAGATGCCGTCTTCCGTACCACCACAATCGCAGCGCAAGTTGCTGCCGCTCGCCTGCTGCCAGTCCTGACAGTGACCAGGTCAACATAATGACTGGATAAGGTGAGGTGCGCCCGATCAGCGTTCGTCATTTTTCGTTTCCGCCCCCGATCTTGGGTGAGGCGATCGGCCGGGGCTTTAGCATGATCGCTACGGAAGAGCTACGGACCGGTGTTGTGGCCCGCAATAGGAACGCGATCCGCTCTCGTCGACCGAGCCAAGTCTCCATCCCCGCGAAGGTAGGTCGAAGGCGCTGTTTAAGACCGGGTTCCAGAGCGGCCGCGACGATCCAGCTGGCGAGAAGGCAGATCGCGGCGCCAAAGAACAAGGCAAGGAACCGCGGCATTCCTCGATCATGCAGGGTCAGGATCACCGCATTTCCGACCGTCTGATGAAACAGATAGAGGGGATAGGTCATTAGTCCCAGCATGTGGATCGCCCGGACGCGTCCGCCTGCCCATGCGTAGGCGCGGTCGTTCATGGCGATGGAGGCAATGATCAAGAGGATGGAGATGACCCAGATCGCCGCGGGCGCCACGGTTGGCAAGTCCATGCCCACTTGGCGCGCTTGATCCTTGGCGGCCCACAGGGTCTCAAAGTAACCACCCACAAAGCAGACGCAAGCGATGATCAGCCGAAGCAGTGTAACTCCTTTAAACAGCAGCAGCCACAGATAGACTCCGAGAGCAAACAGGCAGCCATGGTGGACCAGGAGCAGCTGTAGCTTCCAAGAGTACTGAACTCGTTCTAGTACCGGGAGAAGGGAACCGAAGAGCGCCGGCGTGATCAGAGAGATGCCGAACATGACCCAGACTAGAGCGCTTATGATACCCATGGCACCCATGAAAAATTCGACTTGGCAGAAACGATTGGCGAGTAGAAGACACAGAATCAACCCGTAGAAGAATACTTCGACGCAAAGTGACCAATAGACCGGGTCTATCCATGGGTGTTTCGGGATCAGCGCGAGGCTTTTCAGATAATGGCCCATTAGTTCTTTGAAGGGCACCATGTCTCCGGCGAGAAGCACCGCAAACACCAAACTTGCACAAATCCAAACAGCGGGCATCAGCCGCAAGAAGCGGCTGCGAAAGAACGCGAACGCGCTAGATCCTTCGGCGGAATACGCGATCACAAAGCCTGACAGTACAAAAAAAATTTCGACGCCGACCCAGCCTACCCAAGCGACCGGCGTAAGTTCCGGAAAAGTAGGTAGGTTCGGCATGAGGCGTGCGATCGTGCCACCCCCGGCCCACGACCAGAAGCCGAGGTGAAACAACATCACCATCGCGGCAGACACGAAGCGGACCAGGTCCAGTCCGACAATGTGCCGATGCTCTGCGGTTTGATCAAAGCTACTCATGTTACGCTACGACTATGCCACACCGCCCGATACAAGCTGAAAAGCTATTTGCGGGCATTCTTAATTATCGCAGTGTGGAATTGCGATTGCATCGCGTTCCGCGAGACCCTTCTTGGACATTTCTCCTTACAGGCTACGTTTTCCAAGTTAGATGCGACAGCTGTTGAATGGGATGAATGGATGAATCGGATGTAATTTCTTTTGAGCGTTTGGTTCTTTAGGAGCGCCCGATGTGGAAATGGGCCAAAGGCCGTGCGCCGTCGCAACTCGTATACTGCCGGCCGAGAAACAAGAGTTGCGCGGCTCACCCGCGAGCTGAACGAGGCGTTGAAGCAGCAGAATTTCGCGGACATTGTGAATGTGTCGAGTTTGACCCAGAGCTGACTTGGGATAATTGGGCTTCAGTGGTCCCGAGCAAGGCGCTCATATTCCGTCCGTACAACGTTTTTGCCGTAGACTTGTTCGAGTCGGCGAACGGTGAAATGACCCCGAGCCACCTCCTGAAAATGCTCGATAAACGCGTAGTTCACGGCAGCGCCGCCTAGCGCACCGACGACGGGAAGAGCTTGCGCCGCGACTTTTTGGGTCACCACCACGCCAAAGCGGGACGCCACTAGCGTAATGAAGCGGACGAGAACGGGGGCGCCTTCCTCGATAACGCCGCGCTCTGCGATGAAGCGTGCGGCTTCGGTTACGCTCTTCGCGAGCATGCCCCGCACGGCGAAATAACCGCTTTGAGACGCATCGGCCGAGCCAGCCCGTCCGCCCAATGCAAAGACCTGCACGCACGAGAGTGCCGATTCCGGGTCGGAAAGATCTTCGCCCTCGCTTCGCGCAATATCCGCGATGGATCTCAGCATGATGATTGTCGAGACAGGAAGCTCAATGGGAAGTGTCGCCAAACCGAAGGCACCGCCGGCAGCACCGGATGCCGTGGCTAAGGCCTTATGCAGGAGCCGCGATCCGGCGTGAGGGGTATGTTGCATAGTCCGCAGCGCTACCTTAAGGGCCATCTCAAGAGCCTTGGAGGTGGCGGTCGTAATAGCGTGCGTAGCGGAAGCGGGGAGCACGTCTCCAATGAGTTCGATGGGCTTACCCACCATATTGGTGAGGCGCGCAGCAAGACCCGGATGTTCAAGCGACAGAACGGCTCTTCGCAGCGCTGCAAGGTCTTCCGGTGTCATGCCGGCAAGTCCAATCGAACGGGCAGCGCCCCAGTTTCAATAGCCATTTGAAAGCCATTTGAATCCACGCAGCAACAATAATACCACCCCATAGTGCTGATGTCTGTGACAGGCCTAACAGTCCACCACAGACCAGAGAATGTCGGCTCCTGGCCTGCGCGTCAGATATTGCGGCGCAAGCGAACGTCAGCTTTCAGGGTAACTGCGGAAGCGGCCGGCGTGCACTCGAAAGGTTGAAGTTGATCCATCTCGGAAGCGGAGAGTGTATCGCAGCAGTCGAGACAGTGTTGATTTTTGCGGTGGGCGAGGATCGTCAAAAAAACGAGACTTCTGTTGCCCCGTCCCCGCTTCCGCTGAACGATCGATTTCTAGTCACCCCCCCCAAATTTGGGGGTGACGATATCATTGCCGACCATATAGAAATTTATCTTGGCTACTCAGAGAGCCGAAAATAAGCCGTGGTTTCAACGGCGGGGCGGAGTATGAGTTGACGAACGTTCGTTTCAATCGCATCCTTAGGCTTAGAGAGCGGTTTTTCCGATCGTCTTGCGATGCTCTTGGCAAGAATCGATTGCCGGCGAGCGGATACCGGCGAGGACCGAGAAGCGATCTTTCGCCTTCGCTATCAAGCGTATTTGCGCGAAGGTGCGATTTCGGCAAATTCTTCTGGAAGGTTTACCGACGCCGACGATGAAACCGACAATGCTTATATTTTCGGGCTGTATGTCGATGACGAGTTAGCGAGCTCGCTCCGCCTTCATATTGCCTCCGGGGAACATCCGAAGTTTCCCTCGCTCGAAGTCTTTCCCGATGTTTTGCAGCCTCTGCTGGATGCCGGCAAAGTCCTGGTCAACTCGACCCGCTTTGTCGCGGACGAGAAGCTGTCTCGTCTGCATCGCGGATTGCCGTATGTGACACTCCGGATCTGCATGTTGGCGGGAGAGTATTTTCGCGCCGACCACCTTCTCGCTGCCGTGAGAGCGGAGCATCAGGCATTTTATAGACGCGCCTTCAAGCACCAGGTGCTCTGCGAACCGCGGCCTTATCCGCGGTTGGCGAAGCCCATCAGCCTGATGACAGTCCATTTTCCAAGTGCCGCGGAACGGCTGTACTGGCAATACCCATTCTT
Source organism: uncultured Alphaproteobacteria bacterium (assembly GCA_963733575.1). Taxonomy (GTDB): domain Bacteria; phylum Pseudomonadota; class Alphaproteobacteria; order Rhizobiales; family Xanthobacteraceae; genus BOG-931. Next base: position 2,151,035 of record CAVTDJ010000002.1, read on the forward strand.
CCGCTCAAGCGTCTTCGAACAGCGGAGAATGTTCGAGCGTCGGCAGCGCCCCGGAGCGCATTCCGTCCACGAGTCCGCGGAGTCGCAAAGAGCCGTCACGGTCGCGAGGAACTGAGCGCCCTTTCGTTGAGTGCGATGCTCCGCGCCTCGCCCGGGTGATCGGCGACTTCGCGCTTTCTCCTCTCTTTCTACCTTGATTGCGCGCTGGTGAGGCGAGCTCTGTTGAGCTATGCCCGCGCCGCGCCTTTTGTGGTCATCGGCGACAATTCGAATAGTTAGCCGAAGTTAAATCGGAGCAATAGAATGAGAGACATAGGTTTCAGGCACTATTTCAAAGCGTCGCTTATAAAAATTTCACCGCTGGCGATGTTCAGCGCGAGGAGCGATGTCGATGAGCCATTCCCGCCCAATCACAGGTGGGGACGAACCAACTAAGGTAGCGTCTGCGCAACTCATCGCGTGCCCGACGTGCAGTGCACGGTTCACATTTTACAGAAGCCACGCGCCCCACATCGACTCATGCGGATTCGAGAGCTACAGCCTCGAATGCAAGGAATGCGGGGCTCGGCTTACTGGCATCATCGACCCCAACAACGAAAAATTGCTGCTCTCGGAATTAAAAGGCTGAAGGTGCAACGCGGAATGCGGCCGTTGGGCGCCCCTTTTTGTGCATCGCGAGAGTCTGTTTGATGGCCCGAACCCGACGTACCAAAGGCGCCGATCAACGTCGGCTTTCGGAGAAGTAGCAGACAAACCAATTTAAGAACCTCATTTCCTCTTCTGAGCCGAATGTATGGTCCGGCCGTGCGTCGCAAGAGGTTTTGACGAGCTGTGGTGGGCGGTCTTGCATCAATGTATCCGGCCTTCGATTGGAGCGTGTTTGCTCCAGGGCACCATGGATATCAGTGCGTAAGATCTCATTAGCAGAAAGGCCTAGACTTGGCCATTCGGGTCACCAGTGCTTGCCTGCGCCGGGAAGACCGATCCTCCATCTCATCTCATCCTCTCGCAGACCTCGGCGAGTAAACTACGGGCGGCTATCGTGTGGTCATTGGGCAGCGGCCACATTGATGGTCCTCGTCTCGAAGTTTCGGCCGTGAGCCAGAAGCGCGCCAGCTTGTTGGCAAGCGCGATCGCGAGCACGTTGTGGTGCAGCCGTTTCTTCGCCGCCTTGAGCAGGGCTTGAGGCCGTGGCGCTCCCAGCTCTTCGGTTTGATCAGCACTACCCATGCCGCCCGCACGCACAGGGCACGCAGGTAGCGATTGCCGCGTCTAGATATCCTGCCCAGGATCGTTCGGTCGCCGGTCGAGATCTGCCTAGGCACGACGCCCAGCCAAGTAGCAAAGTCGCGGCCTTTGGAGAACACATCTCCAGTACCGATCGCGGCCACCATCGCGCTGAGATGATCGGCGAATACCAGGCACACTCATCACTCACTCGCAGCCAGCGTCTTGCCGTGCCAGGGATTCGATCTCACTCGACAGTCCCTTGATCCGCTTATCAAGTCGATGCCAGTCGCTCGCCAAGTCCTCGATGATACGCGCATAAGGGCCATGAAAGGCAGGACGGAATAGCCGGAATAGCCGAAAGAAAAACGTCACGACATCGCCCGCCCGGGTACATCCCGGGCGGGCTTTACTGAGGCGCAGCATGCCAAGACAGGATGTCTGTAGTTGGCCCTCAGCGACTGTTTTGGTCGCCGGAATGACCCACCGGAGCGAACCGCGCAGAAATGCTCTTTGAACTTCTCAGCTCGCACCGGAGCTACGCTGCGAACTCAGCCCCGCCACTCACTGTGCGCGGGGCTTTTCAAATCCGCCTCCAGACGCTGGTAAGGTCTTGTTAACCTTCCCTCAATACGGTTCCGCAAATCACTTTGTCCCAAAAGTTTCGGAAGGCCGCCAATGGGCCTGCCGACCTTGAATCCAAGGTCGCGACGAAAGGGACTCGCATGCGCGTATTAATTATTGAAGACGATAGCGCCACTGCGCAGTCGATCGAGTTGATGCTCAAATCGGAGAGCTTCAGCGTCTACACCACGGATCTTGGCGAGGAAGGGATCGATCTCGGCAAGCTGTACGACTTCGACATCATTCTTCTCGACCTCAACCTTCCGGACATGTCGGGCTTCGAGGTACTGCGCAGCTTGCGCGTCTCCAGAGTGAAGACACCGACCCTAATCCTTTCCGGCCTCGCGGGTGTCGAGGACAAGGTCAAGGGTCTCGGCGGCGGCGCCGACGACTACATGACCAAGCCATTCCACAAGGACGAACTGGTGGCGCGCATCCACGCCATCGTGCGCCGCTCCAAGGGCCATGCCCAGTCCGTCATCCAGACCGACGACCTCGTCATCAACCTCGACACCAAGACCAGCGAGGTCAACGGCGCGCGTGTGAACCTCACCGGCAAGGAGTACCAGATGCTGGAGCTCCTTTCGCTGCGCAAGGGCATGACGCTGACCAAGGAAATGTTCTTGAACCACCTCTACGGCGGGATAGACGAGCCGCAAATGAAAATAGTCGACGTGTTCATGTGCAAGCTGCGCAAGAAGCTCGCCAACGCATCGGGCGGCAAAAACTACATCGAAACCGTGTGGGGTCGCGGTTACATGTTGCGGCACCCTACTGACGAAGAAGAAGTGAAGATTTCAGCCTAACGCTTCTGATTTGCGGCCTTGTTGCCGCACGATTCATCGTGACTTCAGATCAGGCCCGACAACGGGCAGAAAAAAGTTTCAAGCAGGAAGAGCGCACGCCGGATGGTCGAAAGCCGGTGACCGAATTTGAAGCCCAAGCTCGCGCCACCGCGAAAAGACCGCTCGTTTGGCGTTCTCCGATCCCAGTGCTTCGCACCCGAAGCACTCCACATCGGGAGGTGAGCATGCCCAGATTACCATCCGCTAGCACGGCAGAGCACTTGCCACCGCAATGGCGCGCGGGCTTGCCGCAGCTGACCTCAATAGTTCGCTGCCTTGTAGGTCACACGGTTGAGGAGGTTGAGCGTGAACTCATCCTCAATTCGCTTGACCATTATCATGGCAGCCGGACTTACACCGCTAATGTTCTCGGAATTTCAATCCGATGTCTGCGCAACAAAATCAATCAATACACAGCGCTAGGAATAGCGGTGCCGGCGCCCGGCCTGCGGGAAGACAAGCCTACGGATCGAGCTCACTAACCGTCCTGGTCCCAACAATGTGAGCGCGAGCATGCCGCAGCTTTCTTCTGGCCTGCGGCAACCGAAACTCTGTGCCGCGGCAAGACGATCCTCGCCGACCAGGTGCTCGAGGTGCATGTCCGAAAGGGCCACGTGCACTTCATCCGGCGCCACCGGCTTGAAGAACCGGAAGACGAGCGGTCGTTTGAGTCCGTGTGACGCGTTTCACCTAGGTGGGTCGATTTTGTGGCGCGTCACATTACGGACGTTGCCCTACCTTGTCTTAACCGGCTGACGCCTCTTCCAATCGAGGAATTGTCGGAACAGCGCTTCACGATCCTCGGTTCGTTCGCGATCGTTGTTGGCCTCAGAATTGAGGAATTGCCGGAACACCGCTTCAAGATCCTGGGTGCCTTCGAGGCCGTTCTTTGCCTGGGGCGGCGCTACCGCCTTGTTGCGGTCCAGCCACGCCTGTGCCGGGGGGAAGCGGGTCCAACCAGCGAGCGTAGCATTCAGGGCCACTTCCCGCCATTTCGGATGGAATGGCGGTCGTTGCAACGCCTTGATTTTGGCGAAGAACGCATCAACAAAAAGTGCCAGGCGACGATATCGCTCCGTACGCGGCGCCCAGTTGTAGGCGGCGAGAACCGCCGAGACGGCGACGGTATCAACACTCTGCCCCGCCGCGATCAGGTTCGGATAATCCTCGGAGGTGAGTTGGGTCGGCAAATAGTCAGCCTGGAGGGCTTTCTCGTAGTTGACCGAGACGAAGTGCAGGTTGTCCCCGGTGATCTGCGCGATTTCCTCCAACGGCTTGCCTTCCACTGCGATCACGGCGTCAATCTCGCCGTTCTTTAGTTTCTGCAGGCCCAACCGCTGCTCGAGATAGAGGAAATGCGGCTTGATATTGAGTCGCTCGAAGATGGAGATGGCAGTTACGAAGGTGCCGCCGTTCGCCGAACCTACCGCAACGGTCTTACCGTCAAGCTCTGCAAGGCTGCCGATCGATTTTGCGGCGACCACGTGCATTTCCTCATTATAGAGTTTGGCGATGAAATTGAATTGTTTCTTGATGTTGGTGGCGTAGCCTTTCTTCTCGATATAATCGAGCGTGTCGGAGCGAACAATTCCGAGGTCGACGCCCTTGAGGTACAGGATGTCGGCAACGCCCTGGACCGATCCCCGCCCAACGATCGGCAGTAGCCGGAAGTTGTCGCCGTCATCGAGTACGGCAGCAAGATCCGCCCCAAATTGCTCATAGGTGCCGCCGAACGTGCCGGTCATCATCGTGACGGTATTGGCGTTGAGCCCATCGGCGGTTTCGCGGGTGGCTGTTCCGTAGCGGAAGATCGCCCTTAGGCTTTCGCTCACCGCTCCCGGATCGATGCCGCTCAGCACCGATCCGAACGGTTCCCAACGCTCCCCGGAGAAGCGCATCATCTGCATCTGCTCGATCGGCGCGAAGTCGGTCGCACTTGTGTTGATGACAATGCCCGGTAGCAGCATTCCGAGTCGGACGCCCTTGAGATTGGCAGCTTGCTTCATCACATTCTCGCGCGTGAGCTGATCGCCGCACTGCGCAAGCACCCGAAGAAGCGTCTGAGCGACGCTATAACCATAGACGCTGAGAGTGTTGTTTTTGTCGCCCTCCGGGAAATAGCGATCCATGAAGTCGAGCCATTCCTTGTGGCCTGGATCCTCCTTCCAGAGCGGATCGTACGGCTCCTTCATGTAGTTCGCGGCTAGGATGCCTTGGGCATTTTCGAATCCGGCTGGCTTGAGCACCGAGCCAACTGAGTTCGAGACGCTGTTGAGCAGTTGCAGTGGCTTCCATCCGATCTCGGCGGCTCGCCTGATGGCCTGGGCGGCGAATTTCGGAGTTGCTACATTGAAGAAAATGTCGGCGCCTGACGCCTTGAGCTTCGCCATTTGCGCATTAACGTTCGGCTCAGTCGTCTCGTACGCGGCTTCGGCAACAACCGGGATTGCTCCGGCGAGCGAATCCTTTAAGCCTTTTACGTAGTCCTTGCCGTAATCGTCGTTCTGGTAAAGGATTGCGATCTTGCCGTGGGAATGGTTCTCCAGCAGATATTGCCCGAAGATGTGAGCTTCTGTCTGATAATTTGGTTGCCAGCCCATGGTCCAGGGGTAATTGGCCGGGTCATCCCATTTGCTCGCTCCAGAAGCGACGAAGAGCTGCGGCACCTTGCTGGCGTTCATATATTTTTGAATCGCGGAATTCGAGGGTGTTCCGAGGCTTTGAAAGACCAGGAGAACCCGGTCATCCTCAACCAACTTGCGCGCTGCCTCGGTGGCCTTTGCAGGATTATATGAATCGTCGTAGGAAATGAAAGTGATCTTCCGCCCATTGATTCCGCCCTCGGCGTTGAACTTCTTGAAATAGGCTGCGATCGCCTTGCCGATCAATCCGTAGGCGGCGGCCGGGCCGGTATAAGGCATGATGTTGCCGATCTTGATCTCGGTGTTGCTTGCGCCCGGATCGTAACTTGTTTGCACTGCCGACGGCGTCGCCGCCGCACCGGGCAAACGGCCGGCCGCGGCTAGACCGACATATGGCGTGATATCGGGCGCCTTGATCTCGGTGTCGCTTGCGCCCGACTTGTAACTTGTTTGTACTGCCGACGGCGTCGCCGCCGCGCCGGGCGAACGATCCGCCGCGGCCAGACCGACATATGGCGTAGTATCGGGCGTCTTGATCTCGGTGTCGCTCCCGCCCAAATCGTAACTTGTCTGCACAGCTACTGGCGTCGCCGCCAGACTGATAACGGCGAACGCAAGTGTCGCGATCGGCCGAGTTCGATGCGTTTTCACGATGGCCTCCCAATTTTTGCGTGCTGCTGCCGGGCAGCGCCATATCACCGGATCAGGGAACTTGGTTTGCGAGTTGCTGAAGTCGTCGCGACGCTTCGGCCGAGCCGAATTGCTTGGCCCGCTCGTACCAGAGGCGGGCCATGGCGGCGTCCGCAACTTCCTCCATGCCGAGCTTCGTCAGCAGATTCGTGTCGAAGGAACCGGCGAGCGCCAATGCCGCGCGCGCATCGCCGGCTTCAGCAGCGCGTCGGAGCACCAGCCGCGCCGACGCAATTTCGCGGGACGTGATGAAGTCCTCGCCGCGCTTGACCAGTGACGCCACTTCATCGCGGTCCAGTCGCCTGGTAATCAAGCTTGCTTCCATTGGTGCCGCCGGCGGCGGCTCCTGCGCTCTCACCGGCGGCGCACGTTCGGTGACCGTGGCGTCTCCGCCAGCCGGCACAGTCAAAAGAGCTCGTTTGCCAGACTTCTGCACCACCTCCTCGCCGCCGCCGAGTTTCGTGTCAGGCCGCTCCGGCCCCGTTGCCACCGCGGTCCGCAACCGATCCTGCGTGCCGACGTTGGTCGAAATCGGCGTCGCCGGAAGACGGGCGTGCACAGTCTCGTGTCCGGGCAACCTCGCGCCTGGCACCGAGACGATGGCCCACGCGATGACCGCGGCGATACCCGCAGCGCCGAACATTGGCAGCACGATCCGCCACACCGTGGGATCGTCTGCGAACTCTGGTGGTGGCTCCGGAACGCTATCGGGGTCGAGCGCGAGCTGACGTTGCACCTCCAGCACCGCGCGATCGCCGCTGAAAGTGCGGCTGTTGCCGAGGCGTCGGCGCCACGGCGGCCATTCGAGCGGCGGCGCCGAAGCCTGGGTAGGCACCGGCTCCGCCTGGTTGCGCACCCGTGGCGGTGCATACCTCAAAGCAGCATCAAGATCTTTGGCGTGGCGGATCGGAGAACTCATGATAGCCTCCCCGTGCTTTCAAGCTCCGATGATCACAGATCGACTGTTAGATCTCCCCCTTCGTCTGCCGAAAAGCGTCAAGCAGGTTCGACCGCGTTAAGCCGAGATCGACGGCTTTAAGAAAGCGGATATTGCGAGGGTTTTGGCTGCTGCCTTTTCCGATCACCGGCAGGATGCGGAAATCGTCCCCGTCATCGAATACGGCAGGGAGATCGCAGGCGATGGTCGGATAGGCGACGCTTGGGTTGCCTGACACGATCGCGATCGTGTCGTCGTTAAGTCGCTTACCGAGGTTGCCGAAATTGGGTTTGTAGGCCGTCGGCCGTGCGCCGGCGCCCCCGGCAAAACCAAATTGCAAGGGAAAAGCTGCGGTGAGCATAACCGCAACCAATACGCAAATCACCTGGAATGGCCGGTGCGACCACCGAAAGCCCCCCCTCATCATCGCCCCGAGACGGCGGACCTACACTTTACGCAACACACACACTTGCGTTGCAGGCCCGCAACGAAAGAGACATCCCTGCCGCGCTTGAGAGCTGCACGCGTTTGATTGCGGTACGCGGACGTGCGCGGACGTTTGGTAAGGGTCGGCGGGCAATGGGGCGACGTTATGATCTCGGTTTGATGATTTCGGGGCGCGGTTGCACAATCGGCGTGCTGGTTCGAAAAACATTTGCGTTACCATCGAATTGTGGCGCTCGTCTTCGAGCGCTCGTCCGCCATGGGAACGCGCCGCCTCGTCCATAAGCATAGGCCGCGAAGTCGTCACATTTTGATGTGGCCATACAAACTGGTGGAGCCGCCTGAAATGGGCGGATGCATGGAAGGGGTGCGTCATGAACTCTCTAACGCCGATCGATAAATCAGCAGAAATGGAAGTCGAGGGAAACATTCGCGAATTGGTACGACGGGACAACACTGTTTTTCGCCAAACCGGGAGCGATGGCGAAATGACGGCCAACAAGCTCAGCACTCTGCTAAGCCGGGTGTCAGTAACATCGACGCGCCAAATTGACGATCTCATCGGCGAGCTACAGACCTTGCGCGACAAGCTGCTGGCCGATGGCAGTCGCGTTCAAAGCGGGCATCATGGAATACGCCGCGCTGAGCCAATCGGTGATACAATTAATGAAGATCATCTCCGAAAGCGTGAAAAAACTACCGGATGCTCCCAGCATCAGTGGATAGGAACAATGTTCGCCCAGAGTCGCCGCCCGCCATACTCAGAGGACGGAATCACAAGCGTCTGGCGTGATCGACGGAGGCGACGGCGCTCAACAGGTTGAGCCCGCAATGCCATTGTCGGGCTTCGATCTGCCATAGCATACTCACGAGATGAAGGATGCCAGTGTCATGGGGATGATCGAACGGGGCCCGCCAACAAACACCATGGCGGACGATCCGGCACGCGCAGCGCTGCGCGGCGCCATCGCTGAAAGGGAAGCCGCTAAAGCGCGACATCACCATACCGAGCAGGCGGAGCAGCTCGGGCGCGAATTGCATAGCGCGTCGGAACGAGTGCTCATCGCATTCGGTGACGTAGATGCGGCTATCGTGCAGCACAGAGCCGAGGAGTTCAAACGCGCTGCAACGGGCGTCCCATTGCCGGACGCGAGCCTACCCGACAATCTTGTGGCGCGCCGAACGATGCGCGACGAAGCTCGCCAGCATGTGACTGCAGCTAAGGCCGCGCACGAAAATCTGGTCGCTGATCTTAGTCAAACAGAGAGCGCGGTGCGACAAGCCGGGCGGAAAGTTGCCACTGCCGCAATTGACATCCTTGCCGCGGAAGGCGCGAGACGAGCCACTGCGCTGAACGCGGCATGGAATGATGTTTGGCGGCAGTATGATCGGCTCTCCGCCCTCGCGGACTGCTGGCTTGACTGCGCCGAAAGCTCACTACCGATCACGCTGCCACCAGACATTGTGAAGTTGTTGCAAACCATCGGAGCGCTGGATGGCCGTGCCTTTCCAGATGGGCGCAATCATGTAGCAGCACACGCAGGTGAAGTGTGGTGTTGCTGGTTCGAGGCATTACTCACGGATGCGGAGGCCGAGGTGACGTTTGAGAGTGCGGACACTGCGGTCGACACTATTGACCGACTAACCACCTGAGCGGCCGCGTGAATTCTTCGGATCTATCTCCTGTTGTACGCAGGTCAGTACGTCGCTTTTTGCCGAGACACGGGCGTGCGCTGAAGGAATCCAGAACCTCAAATTCCGCCAGGGTGATGTATTTACTCTGCCTTTCGCCGACGCAAGTAGATGGCCTGTGACGTCGCCCGAAACTGAAACGCGTTTCACCTTGACCATTGCCATTACGAGAGAGCGATCATCTATGTCCATCCAGAAGCCTCACTGCCTAACACTAACGTGTGTTCCGGATTGCAGCCGTAGAGCGCGCTTTGTATCTAAAAGTACTAGTGGCCCGACCGGGCGACTCCCCATCCCCCGACGCCCCGCCGCCCGGTTCAAGAGCCCAAGTTGAGGCAACAACTTGTGAGCCCCAACCGCGTATTCTGCTTGGGGTTCTTTTTTGAGGCAAGGTCCGGTTTAATCGACGGGCAGCTAATTGGGCATCGCCTTAGATGGGGCGCAGCGCAGATCAACGACTACCGCCTCACCAAAGCTAGGCTGCCGGAGCTTCGACGGCGGGCGCATCCGGCCGATCGCTGCGAGCTGAGACACAGGCGCCGTCCGCATCAAACAACGTTATGAACCGATCCGGATATTGCGCGCAGAGCGCATGGTACAGGCGGCGGGCAACATCAAGCCGGCCATCGCGAGCTAGTTCTTGTTGTTCCATGTTCGGAACTCCTCATACCCCAACCATTAGCATAGCACCGATTCCCAAGTTAGGCAAAAAATTGACGCAAATTATGCACAATTGCGCCACCGTCCCACGCGCAGCGCGCGAGCGAGTGCAGCGCCGCGAATCTCCGCAGGCGCGTTCCGCATGCTCGTCGCCCCATCCTCGTTGCAAAAATGGTACGGTGCCCTGGAGCGCGTTCGAGCCGGTCTCCCTACTGCTCGCGACGGACTATTCCGAAGGATCGGGCGCAAGCGCTTTTCGCGCTCGATCATGTCAACCTAAGCGCGGACGCGGCTCCGCGTAATGGTCCAGCGAGCCGGAAGAAGCACGACCACGCGACGGCTAAAATATTCGTCTATCCGCATCGCTCGGGACTCGGCACCAAGAGCATCCGTGAGCAAGGTGAGATCGAGTTGCTCGCCCGCCGTCGCCGTCATTCGGTGGGCCGCAGACACGTTGAGCGACAAGCTCAGGCGAGCCGCTCGCTGTACCGCATCCGGCCGCAAGGGTGCGATTGCGCCGCTGGCGATAGGCTAAATGACATCGATCAAATTCACGACTTGACAGCGACTCCTTCTCGACAGCGATTGGCATAGCGCAAAGGATGGCATAACGACGGCGCATGTAAAGGAGAACGCCGTGGCGCTCTCACGCCACGAGCTTGGCGACTTGGACCCTGATGGTATCGCCGCCGCTTGGCGTTCGCGGCCAACATCAACGGACTTCTGCAACAAAAATCGGCCAATCTCGGAAGTCGCCGTTTCAGGCGTCCTGACTTGTGACGCCAGCGTGTCGAGCAGAACCTTAGCCTCCTGCAGATCGAGCGTGCCGGAACCTTCGGTGAACCAACCGTAGACGCGAGCTAAAAGATCGCCGGCCTCATCCCACTTGCCTTGATCGCGCCAGAACCGCGCCGTGCTCATTGCCGCGCGCAGTTCCCAGGACTTTGCCTGCTACGCCCGCGCTACCGCGAGCGCGCGTTCGAAATACCCTTCCGCTTTCGCTGCATCGCGCTCCGGGGTCATCGGCGCGATTTCCCCGGCGATGCGATGAACATCGGGTTCCGACTGCCTTTCTTTGGTTGTTTCCACCGCCGTCATCGCTTCGCCAATAAAACGCCAAGCATCATTGAATTGGTCGAGTTCCGCAGAGCCTCTCGTCAAATATGATAAGTACGACGGCATCCACGCTGTTGCTCACGTGAACATCGTGCAATGATCTCTGCGGTGGTCGCTTTAAGTGCGTCCGAGGTTTTGCCGGTCAGCCAAAGAATTCAAACTCCGACCGACATTCTTTCTGCCTTCCATAGCGCTGCGCCCTTTTCTCGTCCGTCAGTGTGGCAAGTTCATCGCATTGCACATTTGCTGTCGCGTGGTTCCCGCAGAAAGGGAGACCCGAGAGATCAAGCCCGGCAGCGCCCGGAACCGTTAACCATGCGTTAACCGAACATACGCAGATTGTTAACCAATCAGAATCATCGAGCTCCGGAGAGGCACAGTGTCGAGCCTCATGTTTCAGCCGCGCTCTTACATGGCATTCGCCATCACGCCGCAAACGCCCATCGTGGACTGGCTCTCCGAGCTCGACGCCAGTTTGGAGCGCTCCGAGGGCTTTTTCGCCGGTCAGCACGTGGCGCTCGATCTATCGGCCGTCAACCTCAGCCCGACTGCAATCGGCCAGCTCGTCGCCAATCTCGAGGAGCGCAACATCCGCGTCCTCGGCATCGAAGGGGTTGACCCGGCCAAATGGCAAGCGGGGCTTCCCCCCGTCCTTCGCGGCGGCCGCGGCCCGCCAACCTCCGAGCCGCCCGGGTTCATCGCCCCCACCGCCCCGGCTCCAGCGGCCGCGCGCCCGGCTCCGCTGACGCAGCAGCCAGCATCGCTAATGATCGAGGATCCGGTGCGCTCGGGACAATCCGTGGTCTTCATCGAGGGTGATGTGACCGTTCTCGGTTCGGTCGGATCGGGCGCTGAAATCGTCGCCGGCGGGTCGATTCACGTTTACGGCGCGCTGCGCGGCCGCGCGTTCGCGGGTGCCACCGGCAATGCCCGCGCGCGCATCTTTTGCCACCGCGCCGAGGCCGAGCTTCTTGCGATCAACTCCTACTACAAAACGGCCGACGACATCGAGGACAGCCTGCGCTGCCGACCTGCTCAGGCTTGGCTTGAGGGCGGCACGTTGCAAATTTCGGCGATGAACTAGGACAACGAAAGGTAGGAATATGGCGCAGGTCTTGGTCGTGACATCAGGCAAAGGTGGGGTTGGTAAGACGACGTCAACGGCTGCCCTGGGTGCCGCTCTCGCCCATGACGGCGCGAACGTTGTCGTCATTGATTTCGATGTCGGGCTGCGCAACCTCGACCTGGTGCTGGGAGCTGAGCGACGCGTGGTCTTTGATCTGATCAACGTCATCAACGGCGTGGCAAAGCTTCCGCAAGCGCTCATTCGCGACAAGCGCCTGGAGACTCTGTACCTGCTTCCCGCATCGCAGACCCGCGACAAGGACGCGCTGACCGAAGCCGGGGTTGCCAAAGTCATCGAGGACCTGCGGACGAAATTCGACTGGATCATCTGCGACAGTCCGGCTGGGATCGAGCGCGGTGCGACGCTAGCGATGCGCTATGCCGATGCCGCAATCATCGTGACCAATCCCGAAGTATCATCGGTGCGCGATTCCGACCGCATCATCGGGCTGCTCGATTCCAAGACGGTCAAGGCGGAGCGCGGCGAGCGCGTCGACAAGCACCTGCTGATCACGCGCTACCATTCGTCGCGCGCCGCGCGCGGCCAGACGTTGTCGATCAACGACGTGCTCGAAATCCTATCGACTCCCCTCTTAGGCATCATTCCCGAAAGCCAAGAGGTGCTGCGCGCTTCCAATGTCGGATCGCCGGTGACGCTCAACAACCCGCTGAGCGCCCCCGCCCGCGCCTACTTCGATGCCGCGCGCCGGCTCAAGGGTGAGCACGTTCCCATGCTTGTTCCCAGCGAAACCAGAGGCATTCTCAACAGGCTATTCGCACGGAAGGCAGCATGAGCTTGTTCTATTTCTTTCGACGCGGCTCCGCGCTCATAGCACGCGAACGCCTACAAATCCTACTTGCGCACGAGCGCATCGCGTGCAGCCACCCCGATTTGCTAGGCATTCTGCGCGAGGAGATTCTCGCCGTAATCGGCCGGCATGTCTCGTTCGAGCCCGACAACGTGCAGATCAAGATGGATCGCGGCAAATCCGTGTCGACACTCGCAGTCGACATCGAGATTCCGAACGGTCACCGAGCATCGGGCGTGGTCCCCCAGTATAATCGGTTGACGTTCGACCCCAGACGCGATGACAGCGCGTTAGGAACGGACCGATCGGAGACTTGATGCGCACCATTGCTTTCCTCACGCAAAAGGGCGGAACGGGAAAAACTACCCTCGCGGCATCGCTCGCGGTGGCCGCAGCGGCTGCGGGCGAAAGGGTGATTGCGCTCGACCTCGATCCTCAGGCATCGCTGTTACGCTGGGGCAAGCGCCGAGAGGCCGCGAATGCCCCGAACAAGGTCATGATCGAACCGCTTGAAGGCGAACGCCTCCCGCGGCTCCGCGCCATTCTCGAGGGGCTCGCCGGCGTTGGGTTTACGCTCGCGGTGTTCGACACCGCCGGCGCCGACAGCGCGGCGGCCCGCCTCGTGACGGAGGCCGCAGACCTTTGCCTTCTGCCGGCGCGCCCGACGCGCTTGGATGTAGAGGCGACGGCAGCGACTTTTCGAGCCGTCTTTCTGGCAAAGCGCAAAGCCGCGTTCGTCCTCAACCAATGCCCCCCGACCTACCGCAGTTCGCGAGCGAGCGAAGCGGCAAAAGGCTTAACGCGCCTCGGAGTTCTAGCCGAGCCGATGCTGTCAGCGCGCATGGATTTTCAGGATGCGATTGGCGCAGGTCTCGGTGTCACCGAGTACGCTCGCGGAGGCCGGGCCGCACAGGAAATCGAGGCGCTCTGGAGCTGGATTCGCGCCCAGTTTGAAGGGACCCAAAGTGAAACGTCCGTCGATATTCAACCATGTCGACAGGCGGCCGCTTAAGCCGCATCCGGAGCGAGAAGCGCCTTTCGTCGAGAGAGAGCGCAAACCGCGGTCGGACGTGCAGGACACGTCGATTTATCTCCCGTGCGTGAGCTCCTGAGCTCCTCCCCAAGGTGAAGGCGCAAAGCTAGGGAATTTGCTCAAAATCTTGGTGATGTTGGTCTGTCTCGCAGCAATCCTACAGCGGGTGCTCCCATTGCTCGGGGTAGCGTTTTAGCGATTACTATCTGCCTCGTTGGGCGCGCGCGACGAGACCGCCAACCGAGGCGATCCTTACTCGCGTTCGCCCTTCCGGGCTGCGCCATTCCAACGCCGTTAAGGCCGCGAAAAAGTGGTGGGCCGAGCTTAACGCCAGCGACCTTGACAGCATTGCCTAAGGCGACCGCGATGCCGGCACCTGAGCTGGTGGTAATGTCTGAAGATAATACAGAACTGGTTCGCGCCGTCATCGCGCTCCGCGGCACTAAACTCTTCGCCTGGTGCGTCCTCAAGCTTGGTCAGAAAGCTCCAAAGATAGTGCCATGTTGTCAATCGGCTTCCAAATTTGACCCTTGATCGGCGTCCAACGCCGAATAACATGCCACGGCCGAATAAGATTTAGCCCGCCAGCCGATTGCGCAGGTCCGGGTCTGCTGGCCGAGTACTAACGATACTGAATTAACGACACTACAAAAAACTCCGCCCCTAGTTGAATCTGCGGCGGACATAGTGACTACTGTCTGCGCGCCAACTTGCGGAGGGCTGGTTCTGCCCATGTCGTCGCGGTTCGAAATTGATGGATTAGACCTAGCGATGGTCACGCTCGCGTTCCAAGGGGGAGGCCCCGAGCGCGACAGTGTGCTGCTCTGCAACGGGCTCGCGGCCAAAGGCGTCCGTGTCACTATTTTGGCCTTGCGTGAGGAAGGACCGCTGCGGTCTTTGGTCGATCCGGCCGTCCGCGTGGTCGTTGTTCCGAGCCGCCAGATACGTTACGCGATCCCCGACCTGCGACGGATAATCCGTACGCTCGCTCCGGCTCTTGTCGTAAGCTCAGGAATACCAAGCCTCAATCTCGCCACGTTAGTCGCCGTGCGGACGCTTCCGCGTGGGCGGCGTCCGAAGCTCGTGCTGCGTGAGGGTGCCGTTCCGTCAATGGCGCGGCACGATCCCTCCCGTTCGAATCGGATCGCTTATCGAATCCTGCGCCATCTCTACAGGCATGCCGACCGCATCATCACCCTGACCGACGGAGCACGCCGTGATATGGTGAGAAGTTTTTCAGTTCCCGAGTCAACGATTTCCGTCATGGGCACCAATGCCGTGCTTCCGCCGGCAATCGTGACGTGGATCGCGCAATGGGATGGCGATCGCGGTCGTGAGAGCGATCTCATCGTGTGCGTCGGACGTCTATCGGCGGAGAAGGATCAACACACGCTTTTACGCGCGATGACCCTGTTGCCACCCGATCGCCGATGGCGTCTCGCGATGGTCGGGGAAGGCCCCGACCGGGCTGCGCTTGAGGCCTTTGCGCGCAGCAATGGGCTTTCGCAGCGCATCGTGTTCACCGGCCAGGTCGCTGACCCGTTTGTATGGATGAGGAAAGCGCGTGTCGCCGTCTGCTCCTCGATCTACGAAGGGCTTGGCAACACCATCATCGAGGCGCTTGCCTGCGGTACGCCGGTCGTATGCACCGATTGCCCGTATGGGCCGCGAGAGATCTTACAGGACGGCCGCTATGGGACACTCACGCCGGTCGGAGACCCTACCGCGATGGCCGCAGCGATAGCGGCGGCGCTGGATAGCGCTCCGGACCGACGTTTTTTGATGCGGCGCAGTCTCGACTATACAGCCGAGCGCGCCGCCGCGCGATTCCTTGAGATTGTTGCTGATCTCGAACCCAAATCGACCGGCCCGACGCGTTCGCTCGTCGCGGCTGGCATGTCGTGAGGTCGTTCATGTATCCGCCCTTGCTAACGCGCGTTAGAAGGAGAATCGCGAGACATCTCCCCACCAAGCCGTTCGCCATGCGCAACGGCAGTCCGCTCGTGAGTTTCACGTTTGATGATGTTCCCGATTCGGCCTACACGAACGGCGCCGCCGTTTTGGATGAATACGGCATTCGCGGGACGTTTTACATCGCCAGCGGCATCTGCGGCGCAAACGATATCCATTGGCGCGTGATCGACCGCGAGCAAGTCCGCGCCCTGTACGCTCGCGGCCATGAGATCGGTTGCCACACGTTCTCACACGCCGCAGTCGATGAGCTTGATGCGCGCGAGGTAGAGGAAGAGTGCCGACGAAACCAAACTAACATGCAGGAGTTATGCCCCGGCATTGAAATGACGAACTTCTGCTACCCCTTAGGCTGCGTGTCTTTGATGCGCAAGCTGCAGCTTCAGAAACGTTTCGACACCTGCCGTGGAATCTTCGAAGGCGTTAATGCCGGGATCATCGATCTCGGTTTGCTCAAAGTGATCGAGCTTTATGACCGGACGCTGTCACGCGACAAGCTGCGGCACGTTCTGCGCAGGGCTCGCCACCGCAACGGCTGGGTGATCTTTTATGTCCATGATGTCACGCAACAGCCAAGCTTCATGGGATGTTCACCGGCGCTCCTGCGTGCCACTATCGAGGCCGTTCGTGCGGAGGATATGCCGTGCCTTTCGATCCGGGAGGCGCTTCCCGTGATCGGGTATTCTTCCGGAATCGAGATGGCGACTGATGTCGGGAGCTCCGGATCGACCGCGTTGCCATGACTAGGCAGGTATTGAGCGATTCTCCTCACGTTTTGTGCCTCATCTGCGCTTTGGCATATTTGCTGAGCTGCGGGCATGTGGTCTACGGGGCACCTTTATCGGCCGAGAGCCAATCGTCCTTCGCGCGCGGCATTAATCTTTCCAGCGGCGAACTTAACGTTGAGCGCAATCCGGCAGTTTACGGAAAGGACTATATCTATCCCCCACTGCACGAGCTCGATTACTACGCGAGCAAGGGCTTTGCGGTGGTGCGGTTGCCGTACCGCTGGGAGCGGCTGCAGCCGTCGCTGTTCGGGAAGCTCGACGGCGCCGAGCTCGGCCGCATCAAAAGCTTCGTGGCCGCGGCGCAGGCGCGCAACATGCGGGTCATCCTCTCGCCGCACAATTTCGGGCGCTATTTCCTCAACGGCAACGAGACGCTTATCGGCACGGCCGGCGTGTCGATCGAGGCTTTCGCTGATTTCTCACACAAAGTGGCTGCCGAATTTGCCGGCAACGATGCGGTCTACGCGCTCAGCCTGATGAACGAGCCGCACAATTCGAAGGGCCTCTGGAAGCAAACCGCGCAAGCCGGACTGGATGCGATCCGAACCGCCGACCGCGAACGGTTGGTGCTCGCTCCCGGCGATGAATGGAGCGGGGCATGGAGCTGGCGGCGCTACAATGACGACTTTCTTCTTGATGATGCCGCCAATCACATCATGTACGAGGCGCATCAATACTTCGATCTCGATCACACTGGGACTTACAAGATCGGCTATACGTTCAACGGTGCCTCTTCGGACCGAGGCGTCGAGTGGGTTCGCCCTTTTGCCGAGTGGCTCAAGCTGCACCACGTGAGGGGTATCCTCACCGAATTCGGCGTCCCCGGCGACGATCCGCGGTGGCTCGAACTGACGCAGCAGCTGCTCGCGTATTTGGCGCAAGAGAACATCCCGTGGACCTATTGGGCCGGCGGACCCTGGTGGGGCAACTATCGGCTCTCTGCCGAGCCAAAGAACGGGGTGGACGCCCCGATCATGCCGGTGCTGACGAGAGACTATGGACGCTAAGCGTGGACTCGTTCGCTATCACTAATCGAACGGTAACTTGGGATTCGACAAGTGTTTAGATCGCGAGCGTATACAGGCTCCGACGCGGGGCGCTTGAAAGCCGTCTCCTAGCCTCGTCGAAGTTGCGGATGTAAATCGTCTTATAATTATACAGAGTTGTCTTATGCGAGCGATCTCCTGGCACTACTGGTGTCAGCATGCGAAGCAAAGGATCGTAGGTGACAGCCGTAAAGCCAAAACCAGCAATAAATTTATGAGTTTCCTCTGGAGAAACGCCAAATCGATGTGAGAAGTCCGAAATTTCAACAGTGATGGCTTGAAGATTTTGACGGTCCAGGAGCTGCGTTGCCCCTTTCAATGCCTGCATCTCAAAGCCTTCCACATCCATTTTCATCGCGCATGGGATCGTACCATCGATCACGTCGTCGATCCGGATCATCGGTATCTGCGCCATACCGGGCTGCAAATCCTCGCCGTCCAGGACAATGAAATTGTCCATATCAACAGTGTTTTTAATAAATGCGGTGTCATTTGCATCACCTGCACAGGCCTCGATTAAGGTGATGCGATCCATCATACCATTCAACGCGATATGTCGTCTGAAGATCTGCGACGAGCTCGGTGAGGGCTCGACGGCGATTACACGAGCGCCCGTGGCTGCCGCGACCATGATCGAAAAGATTCCCAGATTCGCTCCAATATCAATAAACAGTTCGCCCTCACGCAGAAAATGAATGGCAAATAACTCATCTGTAAAATCTTGGAGCCCGAAGAAATAATGGCTGCGAGTTGCGTGGTGGCCTCTTTCAACGATCAATGCCACTCCAAATTCGTGAGAAACAAGAAAAGGATATCCGAGCCATGTGTTGATTATTTCTGCGTTGGCAAAACGCAGCAGTACCTTGATGGGCTGGTGCCGTGCAACCGGCTGATTGCGCAACACTTCCAGACGACGCCAGAATCTATCTAACAAACAACTCTCCCGAACAACTTCCGATGTCGCATCCGATAGCTTACAAGTTTATTGGCATCAGGCGAAGGCGCAATGTTGCATTGTGGTTACTGGGCACGCACAACTCGGAGGACGGGGCGAACAAAAACTACAATAGGCTGCGGAACCGAGACTCGACTTAGACGGCTTGCGTCGTCGCCCGCTACTGCAATTCGATCTCGATTTTGTTCGCTTGTGCGCCGGAGAACCGTTGCCGAAGAATTCTCAGGATAAAACGCGGATTTCCCATCACATAGCGCCGCGCCAGCCGTAATGGCTCCTGGGCGAGGCGGTAAAGCCACTCTACCCGGATGGAGCGCATCCACGGTGGAGCCCGACGAGCATCCCCGGTCACGAATACGAATAAGGCACCGACGCCAAAACCCAGCACGGCGCCCGTCGCTTCCAGGTTGCCCGCGAGCCATAGCTCCTGTTGCGGATTGCCCATCCCGACGAGAACAATATCGGCATTCGATGCCTTGATCATTGCATTAATTTTTGCCGCATCGTCCTTCGCAAAGTGCCCGTGGTGACAGCCGACAATTTGGTGCTGAGGAAACCGTCTGGAGAGATGCTTCCCGGCGCGCTCGGCGACACCCGGGCGACTGCCGAGCAAGAAAATGCGATAGCGATGTCGCGTGTTCTGAAGATAGTGCGGGATGAAATCTGTCCCATTGAGGTTTTGCGGAAAGGCCTTCCCAAAGAGCATGAGACTCGCGATATCCACGCCGAGTCCGTCATTGAGGGTGATCGATTTACGCAGAATGGCCCGAACGTGATCATCCTTAGAGGCTACATTCAATGCGTGAGCATTTGCAAAAGCCACCATGGTTGAGTTGGCGCGCTCAAACCGAGCATCGAGCAGTTCCACTGTTTGTGACGCCGTGCGGACACAAATTGGCACGCCCAGAATGGTCCGCTTGGTCGTTCCACAAACATCGTCATACATTTCCGCGTATGCTTGAGAAACCCGCTGCCAGTCATACACCGACGCTGCGTCGGTTGACGTCCTCCGGCAGCATTGATAATTGGCTTCAATCTCTTGCCATTTTCCGATCAACGCATCGGACGCCGCTTCCGCGTCGGAAAAATCGACGAGCATGCCGACGCTCGTGCGCGTCACGAGGTGGCGGAACGTCGGAATGTCGTTCAGCAATGGAAACAATCCCGCCGACATGCCTTCCACCGCAGCCAGGCCAAATCCCTCATATTCCGACGCACTCGCGATCACCGAACAGCTTCCCATCAGCTGCCGAATTTTATTCTCATTCGGGCCCACAACGATTTCTACCGCGTCGCGGACGTGCAGCGTTTCCGCGAGCGCCATCAGATCAACGGCGTCGGTGTCCCACTGGCGGCCGGCAATCGTTAGTTTCCATTGCGGATCACGTCGCCGCAGAGCGGCAACAAAGTAAATCAAACGATCCAACCGTTTGTTGCTCGAGAGCCGCCCTAGCGCAAGTATGCCCTTTACCGCCGCGGCAGAAGAAGCATTAACGTATTTGGAAACGTTCACTCCGTTTTCAATACAGACGATACCGTGCTTTCGAATTCTGCCGAATAGTTCGCGATCGGCTACGCTCACGGCCGCGATGCCGTCATAGCAAGCCAATGAGATTCTAGTGATAGTAGAAAAGTACAGTCGCTTGAGGCGTGCGGCATAAGGCGTGTGAAAAAACCCGCCATGCGTCGATATCACAAGCTTCTTTCGGTGCAGGGGCTTGGTCCAGGCGAGATAATCGAAAAAGAAGTCGATGGCGTGGACGTGAACGACATCCGCGTCGCGAATGAACTTGATCACGGAAGGAGCAAGCGGATAGCGCTGTGAGCCAAAAAACGAAACGCGAACGACCTCAGCACCGCCGACGATGTCGCGCGTCGGCAACACACCTTGTTGGGTTGCGTTGAACAGTCGGTTCAGCGTTACGACACGTACCTGGTGGCCAGCGGCGACCTGCGCCGAGGCCAATTCCAGGACCACGCTCTCAAATCCGCCCGCCGCGGGGTAGAATTGACGCACGACATGGACGATATTCATACGCGTTTACCGATCGGCTCCAACCGCGAACTTTCCGGCATCGCAGTTCAAGAGAAGAAACTGGAGGGTATATTCAGGTTACACCTTCGAGCCCGCACGAGGCTTTCGTAGTACAACGTTAACGTTAAGGCAGCTCGTAAACATTACAGGTTATCGCTAATATCGTTCTTTGCGGAAGAGCACCGCGGATCACGTCTCGTTGACCGGGCGCTGGACCCTAGCCGACCCCGCTTTTCGATTAAAACCCGGTGCGTTAGTCAAATTAATCAAGTTTGATCCTTGGGTACGTCAAAGGCGGAGCATTTGGCTCAATCTCCAGATAGTTTTCTGCAAAGTTGGCTCTGGAAGTTTAGCGATAACACGGCTATTAGACCGTAAGGCCCGCGAGTTTAGGCGATCTCTTTAACCATGTGCACGCTGTATGAAAGAACCCATCACAGACCTGATGCAGGTTGATGGTGAGGTCGAGCGAGCTACTTCGGCCTTGCCGCTTACTGCAAGTTTGGAAAATCGCGGCTCTCTGCTGCCTATCGGATTGCTGGCGTGGTAAGCGCGTCCGTGAGGGCAATTACCGAGAATTTACGCGGGGGCTGGAAGCATGCTTTCCGCCTCGTTTCGCGAGAGCACGTCCTTTCGCTGGCCGATCAAGCATTAGTGAGTGCCACAGGTTTTTTGACGACGTTTTTGATTGCTCGCTGGAGTGGTTCAACGCAATTGGGAATCTACGCCCTCGGACTTTCTCTGCTTCTGTCTGTGCTGGCGTTTCAAGATTTTCTTATTTTGCAGCCCTATCTGATCCAGAGACACTATCCGGAGGGAACCCCTGCTGAGCGAGCGGGCGCATCTCTGACACTCAACATTCTGTTCTCGGCAGGGAGCATATTGGTACTGACCGTCGCCGCATTGGGTTTTCTGGTATGGCGCGCGGGCCCAGAGATGGTCGTTATGACCTGGGCCATAGCGGGGATCGTGCCGTTTGCGCTGACGCGGGATTTCGCTCGGCGGTTTGATTTTGCGCACCTCGATATGGGTCGAGTCCTCCTCCTGGATTTGGCCGTGGCAATAATCCAGCTTTCCGCGCTCGGGTGGCTGGGGGCGAACGGGCGCGTGTCTGCCACGAGCGCGTGTGCCGCTCTTGGCGCAGCTTGTGCATTTCCGACTGCCATATGGCTGTACCACGCGCGGGTGGAATTTACGATTCGCTTGCGGCACGTGCGAATTTCGCTCAAGCAGACTTGGGCGTTGGGGAAATGGCTCCTTGTCGGCCGAATAACCGCACAGATGCAGGGATATATCACCTATTGGCTCGCGGCGGCCATCGGCGGCGTGGCGGTCACGGGCGTATACGCCGCCTGCATGAGCATTGTCGGTTTTGCAAATCCTCTGATGATCGGACTCAGCAATGTCTTCATGCCGAAATTGGTCTTAGCATGGA
Organism: uncultured Alphaproteobacteria bacterium; assembly: GCA_963733575.1. Taxonomy (GTDB): domain Bacteria; phylum Pseudomonadota; class Alphaproteobacteria; order Rhizobiales; family Xanthobacteraceae; genus BOG-931. Next base: position 2,173,109 of record CAVTDJ010000002.1, read on the forward strand.
AGCACGGCGGCGGGCCGGGGCTCTGGCACGAAGCGATCCGGAACACAGCGCTAACTGCAGCTGTGATGACGGCATTCAGTCTGGCAGTCTTTTTCGGCGGTGAGCACGTGATGCGCTTTCTGTTTCACGGAAAGGAATTCGAAGGGCATGGTCAGACCCTCATTGTGTTGGCCTTGGCGACATCTTTTGGGACTCTCGGCACGCCAGCATCAATGGCGCTGGCAACCATGGAGCGTCCTCGCGCGATCATTATGGTCACCACGATCGCAGCAGTTCTCACTGTGGCTCTCGTCTGGGCATTGATGACGAAATGGGGCCTGTTGGGTGCTGCTTATGGAATGCTCGCGGGGAACGTGTTCGGCGCCGTCGGACGTTGGATCGCGTTCTTCGGGCGCGTTCCGAAGGTCTGCGACCCGGCGCCGGTCGTGCGCGTACTGCAGGAATTCACGAAGTGCGTCGATAACAGCCGTTGGACAATCACACGGATTGGCGGCAACCACGATGCAGAAGTTTTCCTGATTAACTCGACCGGCCGACAACCGATCTGGAGCACATACAACGCGGTCGTGGTGAAGCTATACAACCTGGAAGCGCCGTCGCTATACGAACTGGAAGCGCCGTCAACCTCCGAGATAGTGCAGGCGCAAAATGACCTGCACACGGCGCTGGACGGCCGCGGGATCAATGGCTGGAGGATTTCAGTTCCACGCCCGTTGTACGTCTGCAAGTCACCGCTTGCACTGGTGATGACCGCGGTCCCCGGTCAGTCTATCGGTTCATACATATCAACAAGTGACGCTCTGACAGCGAAAATTCTCCCCGACGCCGCGCGCACATTCGCAATGGCAATGGAGCTGTGCTGGTCCAACGGGCTGCGGCATGGCGATTTACACCTCGGAAACGTCCTTTTCGACATCGGGGCCAAAAAGATCTCGCTTATCGACGCGGGGGCGACGCGGGCGGATTGCCCCATTTGTAACGACGTCACCAAATTCCAATCGGCAGTAGCTTCCGATCTTGCCCACCTGTTGTCGGTGATAGCAATCGACATCATGGACTTAGCTAGAGGCCAGACAGTGCGCATGAGTAAAGAAATGTTTGTCGAGAGTGTTTTGGTTACGATCGTCGATCGGATCGATTCGCGAGAACAGAGACGATTGCTCTTAAGCGAAATCTCGGACTTGGCGCAACAACATCTCGCCGACATGCTTATTCTGCCGTGGTCCCTTCAAGGCGTGTTGAATCGCTTCGTTAAGCAGGTCGCGATGCAGCGGATACGCTCGATCCTCGAGCGAGTTAACTCTCATGCCAATATTCGCCCGGGGGAGAGCGGACCATCTGAATTGCAAGCGCGCCGCGCAGTTCCGTCGATAACGAGCTAGACATGCTTGTCCAACCGGTCGTCAGCTCTGTACTGGAACACCGTGCGCAGGAAGGCGTGTTGCCGGCAGAACTGGAATTCTATCAATTCTATGATTGGTGTCTAAACCCGCACCTGACGGTGAATGAGGCCGTCGGCCATCTTCGCGGAGAGTTGGACAGACTAGCGATCGTGCCAAATGGGTGGCAGATCAGCGAGGTCACGACCAACGTATTTCTTCTTTCCTGCGGATTACTGAATTGCGTCGACGAGTATCTGCGCGGGCCTGCCCTGCGGCTTCCCCGTCGAGTGGCAGGGACCATTGTCGGTCGCAGTGTCAATCGGCTCGTTGAAATAATCTCAGACAGGCCATGGTCACGGCGGCGGGTTGCTCGCTGGCGGAAGCGCTGGCTAGCGAGCCTCAACGATTTCCTTTCACTCATCGTCGATCGGCAAGCTATCGAACCAACATTACTTGCCGAGGCGGGCCGCAGATTGATGATGCTTCTGGAATCGCCACTCCCATCGCATTTGCAAACCCAGCGGGTCGGTGTCCCTACCCCATTCAGCCGGCTCGACCTGACGCAAAAAGATTTCTTGGCGCTCGGGGACTCTTTCGTTCGCCGATTCCCCAACCGCACCCAGCCCATTCTGCTCGTTGGGCTGCGCACGTCAGGTTCTTATTTTGCACCCTTGCTAAGAGCCTTTTTCGAAGCTGAAGGCTATAAAAGCGTGGCGCTGCTGACAATCGAACCAAACAAAGGAGTCGGCCACCGGGAAAAAAAGGAACTTGAGGGATTCGCTGCGCGCGGTTATTGGGCACTTATCGTGGATGATCCTCCGCACACGAGTCGCACACTGCTCGCTGCGTTGGATATCGCTCACCGGGCTGGATTTGCGCTCCGCCGTGTGAAATTCGTCACGCCGACCCATTCGTCGAACCCAAGCTGGTTCAAGACGCTTCCCGAGGACAGCATCGTCACGCTGCCGCCCGAGCAATGGCACAAGAAGGTGCTGCTGAACTCCAAAGTGGTGGAGTTCCGGCTTACCGAGTACTTCCGCAATCGAAATTTCGCCGGCGTTTCCGTCGCCGCGAGCTGACGCGCGGACGAATTCAACGCGCGCTTGCAAAGTATCCCGTCTGACGAACGCGCCGTTCGGCTGAAACGCGTATTTGAGGTCCAACTAGAGACGCCTGAGGGCGAAAAGCAGACGAGATACGTCTTGGCGAAAAGCGTTGGCTGGGGGTGGTTAGGCTACCACGCCTTTCTGATTGGAGACAGGCTGTCGGGATATGTGCCGCCGATTCTCGGACTGCGCGATGGCATTCTCTACACGGAATGGATTCCGCAGCCGGCGGTCGCGTCGGACAGTAAGCCCAATGTGCTTCTGGACGCGTCCGCCTCGTATGTGGCTGCGCGAGTCCGCCGCCTGAATTTAACCAGCGCGGCGGCGAGCATGGATCTGAAGCGGCTCAACTATGGTAGCCAACTGTTGGCGAGGGCGCTCAGCCGGGCCTACGGCCGGTCTCTCCCGGACCTGTTGATGCGATCACGCGTCGGAAAACTGGTGCGCGAGCGGCAATGCCCGTGTCCCACGGTCATCGACGGCAACATGCATCGTGATGAATGGATTTTAGGACCGCGGGGACCGCTTAAAACGGATTATGAACACCATGGCATGGGAAAGACTGCACTCAACGTAACCGACCCTGCCTACGATCTGGCCGATACGATCTTAAATCTGGCGCTATCGCAGGAGGAGGAGCGCAGCCTAATAAGGCAATATATCGCAGAATCCGGGGACGCTACCGTGGAGCAGCGCCTTTTCCTGCACAAAGTGCTCTCCTGCCTTTGGGCGATGAATCAGATCCAGGAGCAATTCTTCGGTTTGCCGCGCGGCGGCGATGCCCAGCGCGACTATCATCGGCGCTTCATGAACGCCTGGAACTTCCTGATCGTACAGACGGCGCGACGTTGCGGATCGCAGTGCCACCCTCGGACCGACTTGCGCTGGCGTGCTCCGCTCGTTGTGCTGGACATCGACGGCGTCCTCGATCGCCGGCTGTTCGGCTTTCCTTCTACAACCGCAGCGGGTATGAAGGCGCTCTCGCTGCTGAGCGCTCATGACTTTTCCGTCGCGCTGAATACGGCGCGCTCGGCTGCTGAAGTGAAGGACTACTGCAACGCTTATTCGTTGAGCGGCGGCGTCGCCGAACACGGCAGCTATCTCTGGGACGCCGTGGGTCAGCGCGAACGTGTTCTCATCGGCGCGGAGAGCGCGCGCCAGTTGGAAACGCTGAGACGTCACCTGCAGAGTATCCCCGGTGTATTTCTCGATGAACGCCATCAATATTCCATCCGGGCCTTTACCTATCGCGACAAGCCGCTGGGGTTGATCCAGTCGCTGCTCAGCTCGGCACATTCGTCCAGCATCGGCGATGGCGCGCTGGCTCCAATCTCAAGTCACATTGTGCATCAACTGCTCGTGGATTTGGGTTTAGATCGGCTCGGCTTCCATCACACGCTGATCGACACAGCCATCGTAGCCAAGGAGGTCGACAAAGGGACGGGCCTTGTTGCGCTTCGAGACTGGGTCTTGGAAAAGGATGCCGAGACGATCGCCGTCGGCGACAGCGAACCCGATTTGGCTATGTTCCGCGTCGCCACCCGCAGTTTCGCCCCCGCTAATGTTGGCCCCAGGCGTCAGGCGCGGCTTCTCGGGTGCCAGATCGCTTCTCATCCAGATCAGCAGGGTCTGCTCGAAATTGTCCGCAAGATCATACACCCCAACAATGGGCATTGTGAGCGATGCGACCACGGCGAACAGTTTCCGCGTGACGATGGCGATCTATTTCTTTCAGTATTGCAGGCGGCGGATCAAAGGTGGACCACAAATTTGCGTAGGGCGATCTTCTCCGGATATCCTTGAATGACCCGGACGACCTCAGAGCATCCAAAACGGGAAATCATTGCGCGATGAGCGATGTGTGGAATCCGTCTACCGTTTCAACCGGTGAACCAGTAGACGCGCAGGCAATTCAACGGACCCTGGCGGCGGTCGTGGTACTTGCCGCCGTTCTCTTCAATCTGGTGCTTTGCTTTATCAATACGACGCTGTTCGGTGTCGGTGTCAATGTTGTTATTGCTGCAGAGATTGCACTGATCAGTATGGCGTTAGGCCTGATTTGGTACCGCGGCTACATCTTGTATACGATTCTCTTGCTGCTGACGGCTTATTTCTTCGCCGTGATGCTTATTCGCTCTGAGTTTGATCCAAAAATTGCACGCGACCTTCTCATACCGATCGTATTTTTCTTCTTGGGTAGCTATCTCGGGTCGTTTCGCTCGGCCGACTGGCTGGTGACGTTCTTGATTTTTCTCGCGCTCGGTGTCGCCTTGTTTGAGTGGCTGGCACTGGACACATACCTGCACTATTTCGATGTGATCGATTACTACCTAGCACGCGGAACCGAGCGAGCTGACACTGCCGCCGGCCTGTTCATTCACGGCACTGACACTACAGCAGGCCTGTTCATCAACGGCACCCGTTTCGGAGAGCGCACCCTCCTGCCGTTTCTCGGAGAGCATAGGGTATCTGGGATATTTCTGGAGCCGGTTTCCGTCGGTAATTTCGGCGCGATTGCGTTCGCGTGGGTGTTGCTGCGCGATCGCCCCCGCATCTGGGTCTTCGTTGCCAAAATGCTCGCCATCGCGACGATCCTGGTGCTAGCTGACGCGCGGTTCGGCTTCTATCTTTGTATCCTTACGGTCGTTATTTACCTCGCAGCGCCGTTCATCCGACCCGCGATGCTGTTCCTTATACCGTTCCTGGCGATCATTGCGCTTGTGACGTATGCCGGTGCCCATGTGCAAGAAACCTGGGACAACACGATAGCCGGACGGTTTCTATCTGCAGGAGTTTCGCTCAAGACTCTTGATCCGTGGCAGGCCTTGGGTTTGCGAATAAGCGACTTCTTCGCGAGCGGCTATGCCGGCAACTCAGGCTACGGGTATGTGTTGGTCAAGGTCGGACTTGTGGGCCTCGCGGCAATCTGGGCGCTATTCGTCTATGCTCCGGTCCTCGACAGAGATGCTTGGCGCTTCAAAACTTTCATCGCATTTTATGTCGTCTTTCTTCTTACCATCAGCGCGTCGCTATTCTCGATAAAGACGGCAGCGCCTTTGTGGTTCCTGTACGGTACGTTGAACAACCCGAAGCGCACCGATTGGGCCAATCCTTCGGCAACGCGCGCCCGCACCAGTTCAGAAAGCGCCTACTAACGGCGTCGGTTCGACTTCATCCGGGGAATCCCGGATGGCATTTCTGGTTGATGAGCCTGGCCCACGGCTGCGGTCGTCAATACGGAGACTATGGGGATCGGCCGAGTTTGACAGCCCCGGCAGCTGAACTTTTCTCGCACATGCTCGGTCACGAATCAACGCCGCGGGATCACAGCGAGGGTCTCGGGGTATCTTCGCCGATCTCGGGGAGCTAGGTGCTGCCGCAGCAAGGGCACGACGTCGATGGCGGATGAACGATGCCCCGATGTGGCAGGCGATCAGGAAAGTTCCGGCGCGTCGCGTTGCGCCGCGTGAAGCTTTGGGGGCGGCGGCTGAGAACTTCATCGAGATAAAAGACGAGAACCCCGCGGTGCGTTTGCTCGGTTCGGCGGATAAAGGTGGGGCTTGAGGGGATCGAAGGCGCCTTCGATGTCGTTTTAGGATTCCGCCGGCTGCTTGCCGGCTCAGAGTCGATCGATGAGCGCTGGCTCGTCCAATCTACTTGTGGATGACCTGTGGAATAGACTGCGAATCGCCCCCTTTTCAACAGCGGATATGCCATTGAGAGGGAGTTCGGGACGCGATGGTTGCGAAGCTATGCGGCGAAAGGCCGGAAGCGTCGTCCAGCAAAGTGCAACGGCTCTCGCAGACGCGGACCGAAGGCGGGGGGCGAATTGTGGTCCGCGCAGTCTTTTTCAGCTTTCTTCATTAGGTCCGATCTACTTCGCATATACAAATGTCCTGTAATTCGACAGCGGTCGTTTGGGCACTTAGCCTGCACTCTATGGTGGGCGCAGCCATCATTCGAAGCCGCTTTGAAAGATACCAATTGGCTTCAACCCTTCTGGTATAAGTCAACTCTGGTTGCCGCAGTGGTGGCAATTTTCGCTTCTGCCTTTGTTTTGGGGGATTCTCTCGCGTTCTGCGGGTTCCGACGATTGCGGACAGCTGTTCCAATTGAAGCCGGACAGTGATTCCGATCGATCGCGGACAGCATTCCGACGATCGCGGACAGCTGTTCCCGTCAACGGTTTCATGGGGTCATGCCGTCGGGTTTGCGTCAAGCCCGGATTGTTTGGCGGTCAATTTTATCCAGCGGCGATTGGAGCCTGGCGGTCAATGAGCCTCCCCATCCTTGACTAGGGTGCGGGCCTTTTTTCAGCATGATTCGCTTAGCGTGGGCTGTTGTACCGCGGACCGGTCGATTAGGTCGATCGGGGGTTTGTTGCCTATTGCGCTATGAGGTCGCTCTTCGTCGTAGTCTCCACGCGAAGCCTCGCATTTTCGGCGCGTCGTCGAGGCTCATGAACCAGTGCGCGTTGAGGATTCCGCGTGGAACTTGCCTTCGAACAACACAATGAAGGCGTTATTTTTGTTGGTTTGCCCGGTCGCGAGACAAACCGATCTCGTCCAAATCGGTTCGCATCTTCTCACTTAGTTCGGCCGCTGGAAGATGTGGCCCGAGGACCGCTTACTTGCGCTCTCCTCCGGCACTGAGATGACCGCGTCTAGCCTACCGACGGTAATATTTGTCGTGATCATAGCTGCCATAACCCTCGTACCGTTTCAGTTCGCTGCTACCTACTTTATTGAGCACCACGCCAAGTATTTTGTTGTAGATACCTGCTGCTTCCTTGAGAGCTCTTTCCACCAAATCGACTCTGGTACGTCCCCATTCGATGACAAAAACGTAGTAGTCCACCAGTCCTTCAGTTGCCCGAACGTCGATGATCGGTACTAGCGGCGTTAAATCCACGATGATGTAATCGTAAGCCCCGCGCAGGCGGTCGAACAGTGTTCGCATTTCATCTGCTCCGATGATTTCGGCGGTATGGGGGATGCGAGCCGTTGCGACTGCCGGGAGGAAGCTTAACTTCTTAGATTGGTCAGTCCAAATGACATCCTGGAGAGACGCGTCGCCGGACATAACTTCAAGAAGTCCAGCCTTCGCACCCGGCGCCATCACGCGAGTGAGCCTCGGGGCGCGCAGGTCACAATCGACCAGGATGACCCGCTTGCCGGAATGGGATATCAGCTGCGCAAGCGAAGCCGCGATCGTGGACTTACCTTCACTGGGTGAGCTCGAGGTAATTCCAAAGACCTTTTTCGGTTTGCGAACCTTCTTCGATATTCTCGCTCTGGTGAGATCCATGGCCATCTTAATCGAGCGGATCGCTTCGGTATACGGCGACAGCGGAAAATCCACCACCTGCCACAGCAGCTGGTCTAGGCGCGCGATGGTCCTTGGGTTTGACGATCCGTCAACCATCTCCGCGGCGGGCGACGAATCGTCATTCGGCTCGCCGACCTTAATGTTTGAGGCGGGCGACGAATCGCCCTTCGGCTCGACGAGCTTGATGTTTGGGGCAGGCGGCAAACCGCCACTCGGCTCGCCGACCTTGATGTTTGGGGCAGGCGGCAAACCGCCACTCGGCTCGCCGACCTTGATGTTTTGGGGAGGCGACGAGTCGCCATTCGGCTCGCCGACCTTGATGTTTTGGGGAGGCGACGAATCGCCATTCGGCTCGCCGACCTTGATGTTTTGGGGAGGCGACGAATCGCCCTTCGGCTCGCCGACCTTGATGTTTGGCGCGCGCGACGGATCGCCCTTCGGCTTGCCGACCTTGATGTTTGGCACGGTCGCTAGGCAATCCAGCGCCAGCAGCCGCTCAACCTGGTCGCGCGTCCTGAACACACGATCCGTCAAATCGCGCAGCTGTCCAATCAATAGTCCGAGGATCATCCCGCCCGAGGCCGAGATCAAAAGCACCAGAAGAGTTCTTGGGGTGGCTTTTTGTGAGTGGGCGTGCGGCTGGCGTGACTACACGCGCTTCCGTAATCGGAAACGACTGCGCCTGAACTGATTCCGTATAGCGCTGGAGGAAGTCATCGTACAGCGTACGGTAGCTCTGAGCATTGCTCTCAAGCTCGGTCAATTGCACCTGAGCCCGGTTGGCCACCTGGGATTGGACCACGGCTTGCGCGAGCTCCCGCTCGCTCCCCGCCTGGCGCTGCTTGGCAATCTCGTAGTCGCTCCTGTAGGACTCCGCAATTCGCCGAAGTTCGTCGAGAATGGAGTGTCTGATCTCGCTCATCTGATTGCGAGTGTTTACGACGGCAAGATGATAGCTGCCGTAGCGCCTCGACCAATCAGCTTCACGCTCAGCCAAGGTGAGATACTGCGAACGCAACTTGTTGATGACCTCATTTTTCAAGGTGTCAGTCACCGTTGCATCGATGGTAGCGTCGGGCGCGTCGGCACGAAGAACTGCTTGAATTCGGTCGAGGCGCGCACTGGATTCTGATACTTGTGCGCGTGCAATCACAAGCTGGCTGTTGAGCTCAGCAACCTGTTGCTCGCCCACAAGCCGTTTGTCGGATCCGCCGGTACTGACAATATTATTCTCGACTTTGAACTCGACCACGGCACGCTCAGCTACTGAAGCCTGCTCGCGCAGTTCTCGCAACCGGTCATGCAGCCAACCGCCCGCCTGGCGCGCCGCTTGAAACTTAGCCTGCAGCTGATCAACGATATATCCATTCGCAACCGCGTCGGCGATGTCTGCGGCGCGTTTGGGATCTAGCGACTCAAAGCTGATTTGAATTATATAGCTAAATCCGATTCGCTTCACCGTCAGCCGATCCGCGAACACCGCCGCAGCGCGCCGAGTACGCTCGTATTCGGTCTTGGGCACGTCATGACCAAATAAATCGGAAACCGACCCGAGTAATGTTCGGAAAAGACCGCCGCCCCGGCCGACGAATTCAGGATCGTTTGCCAAGTCAAACCGTTTGATCACCGCAAGGCTGACATTTTCCGATCTCAGCATCTCGACCTCGCTGTCGACCATGCCGGAATCGACCACGTTGCTGTTAGAAGGTTGTTCCAGCTTTCGAAATATTTGAACCTTGTGGGTGTCGATGATCATCGACGTTTGCGCAGTGAACATTGGCGGCGTGGTAAGTACGTACGCTACGCCAAAACCGCTGCTCAGCAGAACAAAGAATAAAATGATCGGAAATTGCCGCCGGAGTAAGTCCGTAAAGGACTTGAACATTTCGGCTGGCGAAGTTGTTTCAAACGGACTCGATTTACCGCCGCCGACACTGATTAGTGACTTGTTTAGTTGCAACATTTAAATACCGTTACGCTACTGATCGCAGGCATTGCCGTGTCACTGTCGAAGCTACCGACAACGACCTCTCCTGTTACGACAATATGCGCAATTATTACATCCGGATCTTTTGTTTGGGCAGTCCCGATCGCAAGTTACTGATCCTGCACGCATTTCGCCAAAAGGCTCAGACTGCCTCGAGCTGTCGCCGGGTCAGATACAGCTAGGTCGGAATTTTGTGAGGCCATTTGACTACCCTACCTACTCTAGCAAAAACCGCACCGATCGGCGTCAGATGATCGCTTGTTAACCATAACGTGATCGCTTCTCGACGGGGGTGTGTCGCCCGCAGCCTGTCATTTTTCGCCGCTGATGGAGGATGCCACTACGTTCGCAAAGATCGCACCCGTACAGACCGCTGCGATCGATCAAGCCGCCGCCACCATCGATCTGACGCGCGCTGGCACATGCCTCAGGCAAGTGAACCGCATCGCACTGGCCGCTCTGCGCCAGCAGCGAGACTGGGACTCGGCACCGGATGGGGACGGCGCTGACCTATACCCGCCGTCATGCCTCTCTTTACATCGGTTGGGATATCCGGAGAAGACGACATCACGCCCCCGATCTCATGGACGCCTAATTTTTGTTACGCCAAGCCAGGCAATGTCCAGGAATTCGATTAACTCCCCCAACTCGACGCTCCCGGCGTTTATCATTTATTTTAACCGTTTATCTACGGATTAATTGAACGTCGAGAAAATAGTGGTTTTAACAGTGCATGATTGAGGAAACTCAATTCGCGCACTCCAATTGCTTGGACTGAAAAAAGTCAAGCAAAAGCTGTTGCAGATACTTGATTACTGGCCAGCCGTCATCCTCGTTGTTGGAGGCACCATCGTTACGCTTGGTTGGACCACCGCGCCAGCTTGACTGACACTTCGCTTGCTACATATCGTGTAAGTTTGAGGTCGACGTAAAGTCGCTGCACGCAAAGATCGGCGAACTTACGCTGGAAAATGTTTTTTAGAGGGAGCGGTCGGCAAAGCCGAGCTGCTGAGCGCAAGGCGATAATCGACCGTGCGCACGATCTGCCGATCACTAAGCAAGCGGAAGCCCTGAACATCAGCCGTGGCAGCGTCTACTACCTGCCGCGGCCGGTGTCGGAAGCCGACCTGGCGATCATGCGGCGTCTCGACCGACTGCATCTGGAGTTCCCCTTCGCCGGAAGTCGGATGTTGAGAGGCCTGCTGGTGGCCGAGGGCTGCAAGATCGGCCGCCGTCATGTGAAGACGCTGATGCGGCGGATGGGGATAGAGGCGCTCTATCGCCGTCCGCGCACGACGAAGCCCGAGCCGGGACGCAAGATCTATCCGTATCTGCTGCGCGGCATCGAGATCACACGGCCAAACCAGGTGTGGGCGATGGATATTACCTACATCCCGATGGCGCGCGGCTTCGTCTATCTGGCTGTCGTACTCGACTGGGTCAGCCGTCGCGTGCTGTCATGGCGCCTATCGATCACGATGGAGGCGGCATTCTGCGTGGAGGCGCTTGAGGACGCTCTCACCCGCCGGCCCAGGGCCAATACCAGAGCTTTAGCGCCGTGACTGCGTGGTTCCGGAAATAATCGCTCGCCTCAGTACCTGGTAGTGTCTCTGCCAAGCCCAGGATGTTCGATCCGGCTGAGCGCGCATGGTACCGGAAACTTCTCAGTGGGAATCGGGACAGAAGGCGAGCAATAAACAAGTTTGAAGTAGCGAATGCTATTAGCCCAGCTCCGCAATGTTCATAGGCCAGCTTTCGTTCCGCTAGCCACTCCGAGTTCGGTGGCGGCGCGTCCGGGTCTGGATTAAAGCGGTCCTCATATAGAGCCAGAGCTTCGGCAGCTTCTGCACGCAAAGCAAAGAATCTAGTCAGCGGTCGCGCAAAACTTTCTGTTGTGACCCAGGCGATGAATCCGCCCAAAAGTCCAAACAAGAAACTCCCCATACTACGCCTTCCACCCAATGTTGTGGCGGGATTGCACTGAATAGTAGTAGCAGCACGGTCGTGCAACTCCAAACACAAATAAACCTTAAGACGTCTGCGGCCGGGCAGTCTGAATTAACAAACAAGGTATCGTCTGCGATGCTCGCCCCGCGCGATTTCACAAGCTGCTACGCAGCGACGCTCTCACCATCATCGCCGTCATCGTCGGATGGAGGTTCGCCCTCTGGAAACACAGCCCGACTCAACTCTGCCGGCACCGTGCCTATCTTTGAGGGGCGGCACGCGCTTCTTCGTTCCGACATCGGAAATTAGGACACTCGAAAAATCAAATTAGGGGAATTATATACTTGACAAGTACTGCGATAAGGCCACCATGGCAGAATGCTTCAAGCCATAGCGATATTGCTAGGATCGGCAGTCGCAGCCGCAATCATCGCAGGTGCCATCTCGCACACGACGAAGATTTCCGAATTTCGGCAGACGTGGATTGATAAATTGCGGAGAGACATCGCGGATTACGTTGGAACAGCGCACCGATGGATTCGCAAATATGAGGAGATCAATGATCTATCTGACCAAGACGAAAGGGCGGCTAAAGACAGCGGGGAGCTTTTCCCGATCGCCAATGAAGCGCGAGTGATCCTGTGGCGAATCAGGTTGCGGTTCAACCCGCGTGACAATCAATACAGGGCACAGGATGACGCTTTTCTAAGAAGCCTGCTGGATTTATTGGATCCAGATAAGCTTCCGGAGGAGCGACAAACTGAGGCGGCTTGGATAGAAATTGCTGACAGAGCCGTAGAGCAGGCGAGAGACATTTTGAAACGGGAATGGGAAGTGACCAAGTATCCGGAATGTACGCTCTCATCTTTTCTTCCGTGCTGGACGAGGCTCCGGCGATTTCTTGGCAAGTCGTCCCAATAGTTCAACTGCCTCCGAATGCTCTTCGTCCGCCCCGATCTCGCGAGCCTTTTTGATGAATAGCTTGGACTGCTCTTTGTCATCCGACTTGTGCTCGTTTTTTTTAGTCATCAAACAGACCCCTCGGCGCTGGAACGACAGGTTTCCGAATGATTAGCGACGGATTTCCCATTTGCGCCAGATTTATTCAGAAGATCATCGTCGAACGTCTCTAAGGCTAAATCACCCGAATCCGCGCACATATTCACCAACGCTGTGATTGACGGTCTCGTGTTTCTCAAAGAGCCGTCCAAGCCCTTTGGAGTTGTACCCTCATCCGTATAGACGACGGTTGCACCATCAATCCGGGCCTTGATAATCGGCCTTAGATTAGCTGCATTGACCGCAGGGACATGATGAGAACGAACCCTGCCGCCGCGCTCAAAAAGAGAATAAACGGCCTCTTTGCCGGTGCCGCCCGTACCTTGATGCTTGCGCTTGCTGCGGTGTTTGTTCTTTTCGAGTCCGCCAACGAAAGTTTCGTCCATTTCGATTGTTTTTCCTTCACCACCAAGCGGCGTGTCGGGGTGTAGTTCGCGCATCGCTTGGCGCAGACGAAGTTCCATGAACCATGCCGTCTTGTAGGTAACATTCAATGTGCGGTGTAATTGGTGGGCGCTAATTCCTTTCTTGCTGCTCGCCATCAAATGTGCCGCTTGGAACCACTTGTGTAGTTTGACGTGGCTGCGCTCGAAAATCGTCCCGACCGTAACCGTGAACTCACGCTTGCACGGGCCGCAGCGACGCAATCCAGCACGGCCGCCCTTGACGGTCGTAATCCGATCAAAGCCGCCGCAGCGCGGACAATAGGGGCCGTTCGGCCAAGCAATAGCCTCAAGCCGCGCAATGGCTGCGGCTTCGTTGTGGAAATGGGGCTGAGACAGAACGGACATGGCCAACTCCTAACCTCTTGACTCCTAACGTAGACTCAGCCATTGTACTTGGCAAGTATATAATTACCTGCCTTAAGGTCGGATTCTATTCGTGGTTCGACCGATCGGAAGTTGCGACTGGATTCATGTCGGACATCATTTTTAGGTTCATAGCTGCGGATGGCACGCTTTTGTCGCGACCATGCACGTCGTTCGTAGCGGTCAAGCCGGATGAGGTCAGCTGCGGCCTCTCCCTGAGCCTCGTAGTCATCCCGTTCTTGTTCCTCGATCAGCTTTCGGGCGACCGTAAGTGCGCGCCGTTTCTGTTCGATGGAATCTGACTCCTCCAGAAGTGCTTTGATGCGGATTGGTACGATGCCGACTTCGTGGCTAAACTCGTCCGTGGGTTGCTCTTTGCTCTCGAACGGAGGCACCATCTAATCCTCGTATTTTTCGAGCACTTTGGGGACGAGCCCTTCGATTTCCCTGATGGGCGAGCCAAGCCTGCATGAATCTTGCGGTTGCCAATTCGCTGCTATTGTCTCCTTTCGCTAAAGCACGTTTTTGCTCGCTTTCGCTTCGCCAATCAATGATCGCAGATCGTGCGCTTTGAAAATGGGGAGCCTCTTGCGTTTGGCCCTGATCTCTTGACCGGTGAGGAGGAGCAAAATCTTCGACTGCCTTTTCCGTTGCCTTGCCATCTCTAGGTCTCGGTTGGTGACAGCTACGGTGGTCCGCAGCTATGGTTTGAGCTTACGATGGTCACGTCGTGCGTGCTGCGTACTGAGCAGAAATCGCATCGTTAAAGATCAACCGGTTCAGCCGGCGAATCTGCGATTGGCGGAAATTCCTCATCAAGGTCGGCAGCGTCGCGAGAAGTGCCAGCAGTGTTTTTGCCGGCGCCGGTTCGATGATGAGCCGCTGCCCTTCTTTACGCATCACCGCGTCCTTGCCGGGTAGCTCAAATTCGCGTGGAATCCGCACCGCTTGGTTTCGGCCATTCTTCTAGTGCGACACCCACGTGGCCGAATCTTGATCGCATCAGCAACGTCGGGGACCGGTAGGTCTGTACCAGCATCATCGTGGCGGCTGAATTGCGTTATGGTGCGGCGAAGCTTGGTTCTTCGCCCTTTTGATGTGCTTACGCTAGAAGCGGTGGCTGAACAGCGCTGTGTAGCACCAAGGCGTCTTACACGAGGACGCTAGACTGTTAGCCCCAATCAATCCAAGGTCCAGCCAACTCCGCGTCAAATACCTTTCGCCGATTGGTCACGGGGCTTTGCGTGTTTAAACACGCCCCCCAGCCAAGCGAGCCACATGATGAGCAGAGCTGAGGGCATAAGCGCGACGACGATGCCCAGCCAAAAAGGCCCCATTTCCACCTCCTTGGTACGTCCGCAAACGCGATTTATTGGAAATAAATCCTCTACGACCCTACCATGATGCAACGAGTCTCAGACAGAATTCAAGATTACGCTGCGAGGTTATACAGGGTTTTCATGACAAGGACATATCGGCAGCGCTCACAGGTTTCGGAAACAAAAAGCTCGTAATTTGCAATAGCTTTTCCTTCTGATGGAAATTACCGCGACACTTTGCGCGCTTTGTTGAGGCGCCCGCGATGTCGGCCGCGCGGTACCTGTTACTGGAACCTCTAAAAAGCTAAATCACCTAGCTTGAAAAGCCCGTATCACCGCAAACGGCGTGATTTAATAGGCGGTGGGCTGCAATCCCAGAATTAAGGTCCGCAGCAGAATCTTAAAGTCGAGCCACAGGCTCCAATTATTGATATACCAAAGATCAAAGTCGACACGTTTCGCCATGAGATCGACCGTTTGCGTTTCTCCACGAAAGCCGTTGACCTGAGCCCAGCCGGTCAAGCCGGGTTTCACGTGGTAGCGGTACGCATAATTCGCAATGATTTTCTCATATTCGGAGTTGTGTGCCGAGGCATGGGGTCTCGGGCCGACAAGAGACATGTCGCCGGCGATCACGTTCAATAGTTGAGGCAGCTCATCAATACTGACGCGGCGCAGCAGCCGGCCGAACCGGGTGACGCGCGGATCGTCTTTCGTTGCCTGGCGGATCACCGGTCCATCTTCGGCCACGAACATTGTCCGAAACTTGCACATTCTGAAAGGACGACCATTGAACCCATTACGCGTCTGCATGAACAAGATTGGACCCCGGCTCTCAATTTTGATAAGAGCAGCGACCAGAAGCATCATGGGTGCAAGCATGATGAGACCGGCCAAGGCAATCAAAACATCAAGCGCTCGCTTGTAAGCCTGCTCGGTCGTGGTCAACGGAGCACGTTTGAGCTCGGCTATCCAGGAGGTTCCGATATGGACAATCCGACTGCCGAGGAAATGCGAGACATTCCGATCCGGCAATAGATAGATCGGGACCGACAGGACGCGTAGCAATGCCATCAGCCGCTCGATCGAGGGCCGGTCGTCCCAGGGCACTAGTAGAAACATGGATCCAATTTGCTCCTGCCGACTGACTTGAATGATCTCCTCGAGCGACTTTAGGAGCCACGAAGAGACCGAGTTTCGCACGTATTCGAAAGTTCGCACCGGCCGGTAACCACAGCGCCTAAGTTCCTCAACAATGCCTGTTCCGGTGAGCTGCCCCTCTTCGGCAAGCAGAATGACTTTCTGTTCAGCAAAGGCGCCTTTGGCCAGCGCATGCCCGATAAGCCGGGCAATAACGAAACGCCAGACCGTGATTGCGAACCACCCAGCCACGAAGAAGGTCAATGTTGCACCACGTGAGTAGGTTTCACTGACCTTCAGCAAAAATGCCACCGCCGATAGAATGAAGAACACGAACAGCCAGATGATCGTCGTTTCCCGCGCCTGCCTCCAAAAATCAGCCAGCTTTTGTGGCCGATAATCTCCCCGGGCGGCCAAAACGGCCGGGAAGTTGACTCCGGCCAGAGTTCCGATGGCGAGAAACGTTTCTATCGGTCCAACACGGCCTAAAAATGCGAGATGGTAAGCGATCCCTGACAGCACGCTCGTGCTCACGAGCAGCACCACGTCGGAGCAGACCGTGATGCCCTCGATCCAGTGGAACGGCAACAACGCCCTCGCCCTTTTGGATGAGGAGTGCTCGCCGGGTAAGAAACTCGAATCCCCTACGGTTGGGGATTTCAAACTGGACGCGTCACGCATTACACAACCCGCCGCTACTCTGATCTCGCCTCCACGCACGGTTGTAGGCACAAACCGGGTTTGAGCTTACTCTTGGAACGGTTCCCTCGGCAAAGTATTTTCGCGAGCGCGGCAGACTATGATACTCTTGATTAATAGACGAGAGAGAGTTCAGCGTGCGCAGGATCCTAGGGGGCACGGCGCCGAAGGACGCGCCGATAAGGGTCAAAGGCCGAGTGTGCATCCGGCGGGACTTCAAGCCGGGCATTTCGTTCGTGCACCTGTCGGACGGCTCGTTTATGGATAGCGGTGCAAAGCATCAGCTAGGCTTCTTCGCTATCGCCAGCCTGCTACTTGTCCTCATGCCAATTTCGATTAGCATTCGCGATGGCGCCTCGGTAGTGGCACAGCGCCTAGCGATCGACGCTGCACCTTGGCGCCAAAGCCTTTTGCCGTCTCCGCTCGGTATCGTCGATCGGGCTATATTCATTCTGCCAAGACCTATCGGCACGGCGATGCCGAATTTCGCCGACGATGGGCTCGTAGAGCGTGATGTGTTTGATCATGTCGCAGTCGCATCGCTTCCAGGCAAGCCTTCAGAGCAAAACCGTCCCGAGCCAGTTCAACCTCAAAAGATCGCCCTCCTAATTGCCAACCGTTTCGCCGAGTTTAATCACGAGGCAACCCGCTCGAACCCCGAATTGAACAAAACTCCCAAGCTACAGACCCAATCTGGACCTACTATTATTCAAAACGGTTTTCCTTCGTTCGCCCCGATGGGTCACGTGCGGTTTTGCCTGCAACATGTTGAGGATTGCAAAATTCACGGCAACGATTTTAGACGTCGCACGATCGCACTTACTAGCGAGCGTTGGACCGAACTTATGCAAGTGAATCGCGAGGTCAACCGCGACATCATTCCGCAACCCGACGAAGTCGGGGTGGCAGGCGAAATGTGGTCGGTGCATCCCAAAGTGGGAGCTTGCTACGACTATGCGGTCACAAAGCGTCATTACTTGTTGGCGCGCGGATGGCCCTCAAGCGCGCTCCTTCTTTCCGAAGTCGTCACTCTCTGGGGTGAACATCACTTGGTACTCGTTGTTCGGTTAGCTCAGGGAAACGTTGTTCTCGACAATCTCGATTCAAACATTCGAACAGTTGAAATGGTCCGTTACCAGTGGGTTCGGATCCAGTCGAAGAGCAACCCAAAATTCTGGCTCGCCGCGATTCCGGGCCGGTTACCTTCTTTGAACGACCACTTGGGAACTGCCCCAAACACATAAGCAATCGTTGCGAGCCGCCATTTGAACGTTCAGGCTCGTCCTGAAACTTCGAGCCCAAATTGTAGGTGACGCTCACGGCGAAGATTCGGATTGGCTCACCCAGCAAAAAGGTTGTGTGAGATTGCGCCGACAGTGCCCTCGTAATTCGCAATAGCTGTCCTTCTGATGGAAATCACGACTATTTGCGGGCTTTGTTGAAGCGCCGCGTTATCGCCGCGCGGTACGTTACAACTTGAAGGCTCTAAAAAGCCAAATCACCTAGCCTGAAAAGCCCGTATCCCAAGAGACCTATCCAGGCCACGGTGACAATCAATCCAACAGCAACGACTGCCCGTGGCCAAACGCGGTGAAAGAGTTTGGCCATCACACTGTTCCCGCTTACTCCCGCCCTACCCAGGGTCGCTTGTGGGTTTTGGGTCGTACTTGGATCACTAAACAAAAATCTAGCCCAGGCATGCGATCCCCACAGTGATCTCCATCACAATTTTGCTGCGAATTAACTCCAATGCTGGGCGACTACATCCAAGTTGCGATCCTTAGACGCTCCCTTGCCGTCCTCAACTAAGTCACAGACCGCCCAATTTTGGCAGCGAATCCACACTAAAGCGTGGCGGTCTGGCCCTTGAGATATCGAACCGTGCGTTCGAGACCCTGCCCGAGCTCCGTGGTGGGCGGCCAACCGAGCACTTCCTTAGCCAGCGAGATGTCGGGCTGACGCTGGCGTGGATCATCACTAGGCAGCGGCCTAAAAACGAGCTTGCTTTTCGACCGGGTCAATTTCAGCACAAGTTCGGCAAGTTCAAGAATCGTGAATTCGCTTGGGTTGCCAATGTTGATCGGTCCGATAAATTCGTCGGGCGTATTCATGGTGCGTACGATAGCCTCTATTAGGTCGTCAACGTAACAGAAGCTGCGCGTTTGGGTGCCGTCCCCATAGACGGTAATGTCTTCGCCCTTGAGCGCCTGCACAATGAAATTCGATACCACCCGCCCATCATTCGGGTGCATTCGCGGACCGTAGGTGTTAAAGATGCGAACGACCTTGATGCCCAGCCGATGCAGGCGCCAATAATCGAAGAACAACGTCTCCGCGCAACGCTTTCCTTCGTAGTAACAAGCGCGCAAACCGACAGGGTTGACGCGTCCCCAATCTGTCTGCGGATGGATGTCCGGATCACCATAAATCTCAAACGTCGGGACTGGAGAGGTTCCGAAGCAGCTGCGATCCGTAAGCTAACGCGGCGAATGGGGGCTTTTTGGCTTGGTGTCGTCTTTGATTGCGCTTTAGCCTTCGACCCTGCTGATGGCTTGCTTGCCAGGGGGGCGTGTCTCAAGAAATAAGCAAAGCCCAACGACCAATCGGCGCAAAATCTTTGACGGAGCTTTGATTGGCCCCCGGATTGCTCGGTTCAATGGTTCAGCTTCGTCGTTAAAAACATCAAGGGCCAGCACGCGCCATTCAGCGATGCCCAAGTTCAATAAGCCGCTGGTCGATCTCGTTGATTAATGTTATCGCCGATCGATCGGTGCCGTAGGAATCCGGCTTGGCGATTGCCGCGTTCAAAGCCTATAACTTTTGAACTCCCGGTTTTGCGCTCCTGATCTTGTCATCGCCCATCAGTAGGATGGTCAAGCGGACGAGGCAAAGGAAGCGGCCAGGCCTTTACTAGCGGCCCGCCGAGATTTCCCAATTTGATTGCGTGATGCGGCACGGCTCGGTGCAGACGTTGCCGCATGGGCTGATCGCGGTCCGTATTTCAGAAATTGGCCACTATCTGGAACTGGTGAGATGTCCGACTTGAGTCCGTTGTGTGCGGTCACATATGGACATTAGCGACCCCCTTTAACTAATGAACACGCGCCAAGGACAAAGCCTCAAGAACCCTGAGATTAAGGCTTTACATAGGATCGCCAGCGGCAATGGCGGAGACATGCGTGCTTCATCTTAGAGACGGTCGCGCTCAGTTGTGGAAAGGCGTTTGCCGCAGAAGCAGCGCGTTGTACGCCTTTCGGGCGAGTTTAGCCTGTTCATCAGGAGGGCGATCATGTTTCCCGCGAACGCACGGGCTCTGATGGTTCGGCCACGTGGCCGAGGTGTGCTGCTTGGCGACGAGGCGTTTCAATTAAACGTTGTCGGGACTGTCCAGCATCAAATGGTGCTTGAAAAAATCGGCGGGGGGCGTAGCCGAGTCCGTTGCGCCGCCCTCCTCACGCCGCAACCTGAAAATACCTACGATCGCGATGGGGTCGCAGTGACGATCCACGACCGGGAAGTCGGATTTCTTCCTTTTATGGACCGGGGCGAGTTTGTTCGCGCCCTGCGGCTGACGGGATATGCAGATGCCGCCTGCGAGGCGGAAATCATGGGTGGTTGGAAGAGACGTGACGGCGACTGGGAATATGTCGGCGTGCGTCTCAACGCATGCCTGCCGTTCACGATCGTGAGCGCCGATGACTGGTACGAAAGACGAGCGCGGCTCGAGTAACGAGAAGTGCTCCTTCGCGCAAAGGCAATTGATGTCGCCTCGCCTGATTGGGTCAAGCGCGTAGATCGCCCATTGGGTTGCCATTTTTATCCGCGGGTCGAGCGCAGGTTGTCACCATACTTGGTCCTCGCGCACCTGCGCCTGCCCATCCCTTGACGCGCTGGATTAATTGCAACGCGCACCGAAGAAACGGCAGCCACGCCCGCACTTCTTCCTGAACGCGCGATGCGTTCGCGACAAAGATCCCCAAGCCGGATATGTCGCCCGCAGCATTGGAAGCGCGGCTCGTGAAGGCCGTCGGATCGCGGGATCCAGATTTTTTGAGAGGTATGCTGTCACAACTTGTCGCCGCAGGTGAACTGGGCCGCGAAACCGATGATGATGAGGTCAATTTCCTCCTCTCGCCGGCCACCGGGCCACTTTTCGGCTCCAAGTCGCACACCACATTCCGATTGAATGATTGGCCGGACGCCACCGTGCACTTTGAACGTCTCCCCCCACACTCGGCGCCGGATCTATCGCTTCTTCTCAGTCGCCTTGGCTGCTTTGCCGCGGGTCGCTTTCGCGGCAACCGTCGGATTTGACGCGCCGGCGGGTTCCGCGGAACTCGCTGCGGCGGCCTTGGTGAAGCGGACACCAGGCTGCTCGCCATTGGTGAACTCGACGCCGGCTTCCTCCAGGGCGCGGCGTAGCGCAGCCGGCTTTTCTCTCGTCTTCTGCAGACCATTTTTGAAAAACAACCCCATGCAAAGTAGGTTTTGGCGGCCCCGCAATAAGAGAATCTGGTTGAGCACCCATCAGATCATCGCGCCTGCGGCTTCGATGGTCTGACAAACTTACCGTTCGTCTTTGAAACCTAGTCAGCGGCGTGCTAATTAGACTGTTATCTGGGCATCACTCTCTCCGAACGCGGAGTCGGTCGCCCATGGCCAATCGAAACAACGCTGGCCAAAATCACCGACCTCGCCGTGGCGGCGCGGGAAGCAATCTCACACCAAAAATCGGAGTGCCGGTAATTCGTTCCGCGCCGGAGGACGCACGCGGCGGCGGAATGCGCGCGGCGTGGCGCTTGGTGAAGCAGAACGGCCTTAAGTGCGCGGAAGGGAGATATTCTATGGACTACTTGGACTTTAAATCGATGCTTAAGTCATTTGGCATCACTTAATAAAAATTTTATGGCACCGTTCTATTCGCAGCTTTCTGAAGCGGATGGTTTTGGGGGCGACGGCTTGGAATTTGTGGCTGCCGTAATAAAGAATATTGCGCCGAAGGATTATCTCGAAGCCATGCACGGCGCACAGATGGGCGCCGTGCATTGGCGCCGCAATGAAATACATGCGTCAAGTCGGCGATCAGAGAGGCACCGAGCATCAAGAACTCGCCGTGGGCACGGCGACTAAATTGATCCGGACGTTTTCAACTCAGCTAGACGCACTCAAGCGCTACCGCGCTGGGAGGGAGAATAATGTGACCATTAAACACGTCTTGGTGAAAGAGGACGGACAAAAAGTGGTCGTCAGGCAGGTGCCCCATACGAGGTCGCGTCGGGCTGCGTTGAAAAAGGCCGATGAAACGCTAGCGCTCACCAATTCGCGACAGCCCGCGATGCCAGATTTGGATGGCGAGAAAGAAGCATGGCTCGAGTATGCCAAAAGAAAAAATCACACTCGTAATACCGGGCCAATGTTGTCCAGCCCGCGCTGCGGCGCCAGAACTCGCTTGGGAAAGCCCTGCATGGCCCCGGCCGTAAGGGGAAAAAGACGTTGTCGAATGCATGGCGGTGCGCCGGGGTCAGGTGCTCCACGCGGCAACCAAAACGCGCTCAAGCACGGCCTGTATACGCGCAACGCCCGTGAGGAACGCCGGCTGGTGCAGGACTTGCTGCGGCAATCCCGCGCGCTCGTTAAAACGCTTGGCTGATTCGCCGGCGAACCATCCTCGGGCGCATCTCCAAGCGCGGCAACGGTTACTTGCGCATGCTCTTCATGCAAGCAGCCCGGGTCATTCTGTTGCGGCCGGCGAACTGGCCGAAGCACGGCTTCGGGGTCTGGATCGCGCGCGCCGCTCAGCGCTTGCATCCTAACGTTTTGGCCGCGGCCCTTGCCAACAAGCTGGCGCGGATCGCATGGACTGTGCTGGCACAAGAGCGCAGCTACGAAGCGCGCATCACGAAGGCAGCAGCCTGAAAT
>CAVTDJ010000003.1:0-253137 GCA_963733575.1 uncultured Alphaproteobacteria bacterium
GGACGGCAATCGCCGACCGCGTTCGCCATCGCACGCGGTACCGCGCGCTTCCTCCATGCGCTCGGCTATTCGGTGGTGAGCGAACTGCCGCTGCCCTCGGGCCGCCGCGCCGACCTCGTTGCGCTCGGTGGCGACGGCGAAATCCTGATTGTGGAGATCAAGTCGTCGGTGGCCGATTTCCGCGCCGACCAGAAATGGATGGACTACCGTTTGCACTGCGATCGGCTGTTTTTCGCCACCGTCGTCAACGTTCCCTGCGAAATATTTCCCGCCGACACCGGGCTGATCGTGGCCGACGCCTTCGGCGCTTCGATCGTGTGCGAGGCGCCCGAGCACCGGCTGGTGCCGGCGCGGCGCAAGACCGTGATGCTGCGCTTCGCGCACGCGGCGGCCTTGCGTCTGCAGGCGCTGGCCGATCCGCAAGGACCCTATGCGGGGGAGACTTAGCGGCCGAGCGCCGAAGGCGCCGTTGCGTTGGCCACCGCGTTCGCTGCGGCCGTCGGCGCGAATCGTTTAACGCCCTCGTGGTCGAGCACGAAGAGCGGCAGCACGTGCGGCACGTCGTTGTCCTCGACCAGCGTGAGCCGGCGATTGTCGAGCACGATCCACTTTTCCTCGAGGCGGGCGGAGACGACCGCGTGATCTTCGCCGGCGGTGAGATCGCGCACGATGACGAGGCGCATGTCGTCCTCCGCCACGCCCGCTTCCCGTAGTGCGACGTATTTGGCGATGGCGTAATCCTCGCAATCGCCGCGTCCGGTGGTGAGCGTGGCAAGCGGCGCGCTCCAGCGATCGGGCACGCCCCACTGGGCGACGTCGCTCGTGGGCTGGATTGCCAGATTGATGGCGCGGTTGATCACGCCAATGCGGGCGCGGCCTTCATGCGCGCGGCCTTCGGCGATGACTGCAAGTAATTCTTGCGCGGCCGGCGGACAAGGCTCTACCTCGCCGCGGCAGCGCGCCAGAACCTCGTTCTCAGCGCGGATGTCGGCGACAACGCCGCTCCATTTGTCCAGAACTTCGCCGCTCGTCACCGGGAAGACATCGAGACCGAAAGGCTCCACCGCTGCTGGCGCTCGGCGCAATGGCTCTGCCGGCTCGAGTGCGCCGACGTCCACCTGATCCTGGGCAAAGGCTGTGACCCGGCCGTCCAACACGGGCGACAATAGAACAAACAGCACAGCAATGCTGCGCACTGCACTGCGAACGACCATGTCAACGTCCCCGACGGCGCGGGTATTCGCGCACGAAGCGCTCACCCGGCTCTTCCCGTTGTCAGGGACGCAGATACTCTCGCCGCTGCTGCTGCCGCGTTAAGGGCAGCGCGTTTTTCTTCAAACAGTCGGAGACGTGGTGAAGGAACCGTGACGCGATTGCTGACAATTTTATCGATGCGTTCCGAAAACGCATATACAGCAGGCAACTTCTACGATTAAATGCCGGAAAAGTTGGTATTGTAACTAATCTTCGCGGGGAGGATTTTATGCACCGGATGCGCCAGTTGAAGGTCTGCGGCCTTGCCGTACTTGGTCTTGCTCTAGGCTTCGGAACCGCCTCGGCACAGGACAAGACCTTCGAGCTCAAGCTGTCGCACTGGGTGCCGCCGTCGCATCCGCTGCAAAAGGCCATGGAAGACTGGGGTGCGTCGATCGAGAAGGATTCCGGCGGCACGATCAAATACAAGGTCTATCCGGCGCAACAGCTCGGCAAGGCGTTCGATCACTACGACATGGCGCGCGACGGCATTGCCGACGTGACTTATGTCAGTCCCGGCTATCAGCCCGGCCGCTTCCCGATCTTCGACGCCGGCAACCTTCCATTCATGTTGTCAAACGCCAAGGGCGGCTCGGCCGCGCTCGATGCTTGGTATCGCAAATACGCCGAGAAGGAGATGAAGGACGTCAAGTTCTGCTTCGCCTTTGCGCACGATCCCGGCTCGTTTCATTCGCGCACCAAAAAGATCATGGCTCCGGCCGACATAAAGGGCATGAAAATCCGGCCGGCGCACGCGACCATGGCCTCGCTGGTCACCGAGCTCGGCGGCACCAACGTGCAGGCGTCGGCCCCCGAGGTGCGCGACATTATCGAGAAGGGTGTGGCCGATGCGGTCACGTTCCCATGGGGCTCGATCGTGCTGTTCGGCATCGACAAGGTGACCAGGTATCACATGGAGGTGCCGCTCTACACCACGAGCTTCGTCTGGGTGATGAACAAATCGACCTACGCGCAGATGTCGCCTTCGCAGCAGAAAGTCATCGACAACCACTGCACCACGGAGTGGGCGGAAAAGGTCGCCGCTCCTTGGGCGGACTTCGAGCATGACGGCATCGCCAAGATCAGGGCCGAGCCGGGCCAGGAGGTCTATACGGTCTCCGACGCGCAGCTTGCGGAATGGAAAGCCGCCGCGGGTCCGGTGGTGCAGACCTGGACCAACGCGGTGAAGAAGACGGGCGTCGATCCCGACGCCGCGCTGAAGGAGCTAAAAGCGGAGCTCGCCAAGTACAATTCCGGTTATTGAACACTTCAGCAACCGCTAATCCGCTCGTCCCGGTTCATGGCTGAGCCGCAACCAATGTCGGCGTTGAGCGCGGCTCCGCCGCCGCGCAATGTCATGGACCGGTTCATCGACGCCATCGAGCTGATCGCCGCGTTCTTCGCCGGGGTCGTCGCCATCGACATCTTCGTCTCGGTTCTGCTCCGCTACTTCTTCGCCCTGCAGATTCCCGACAGCTACGATTTCGGCCGCTTGCTGCTCGGCATTTTGATTTTTTGGGGGATCGCGGCGACGTCCTATCGCGGCACACACATCACCGTCGATCTTCTCTATGCCAATGTCGGCCCGCGGATGCAGCGCGTCATCGACGTTTTCGCCACGCTGGTGCTGCTATTCGTCGTGACCGTGCAGACCTACACGCTCTTCGACAAGGTCACGAGCACTTACGCCGAAAACGTCTCCACGTTCGATCTGCGCCTGCCGGTCTGGCCGTTTTTCCTGGTCTCGTGGCTCGGCGACGTATCGGCGGTGCTGCTGATCGCCGTGCGCACCTATCGGCTGATTTTCTACCCAGGGCGACTCGGCGGCCGCTACCAAATCAAGCCGGTCGAATGAGGCGCGTGTGAGCACCGACCTCATCGCCATCCTGGGCTTTGTCGTTCTGTTCGGACTGATGCTGCTGCGCGTGCCGGTCGGTATGGCGATGGGGCTCGTCGGCGTCAGCGGCTTCGCCTACATCGTCGGCGGCGGGCCGGCGCTCAAGATCGTCGGCCACACCTCGATGCGCACGGTGACCGACTACACGTTCGGCGTGATTCCGATGTTCCTGTTGATGGGCGCGTTCGTCTCCAATTCCGGCATGAGCCGGGAGTTGTTCCGCGCCGCCAACGCGTTCGTCGGGCATTTCAAAGGCGGTCTTGGCATCGCCACCATCGCGGCGTGCGCCGGCTTTGCCGCCATCTCGGGATCTTCCGTCGCGACCGCGGCAACCTTTGCAACGGTGGCCTATCCGGAAATGCGCCGTTACGACTATCCGCAATCGTTCGCTACCGGCGTGATCGCCGCTGGCGGCACGCTTGGCGCCATGCTGCCGCCTTCCACCGTGCTCGCCGTCTACGGCATCATCACCGAGCAGGATATCGGCAAGCTCTTCATCGCCGGGATCATTCCGGGGCTCTTGGCCGCCTCGATGGACATGCTCACCGTCGTCATCATCGGCCGCTTGCGGCCGGATTTCCTTCCCTCCGCGCCGCGCCATTCCTGGACGGAGCGTCTCACGGGATTGCGCGACATCTGGGCGATGCTGCTTCTATTCGTGTTCGTCATCGGCGGACTGTATGGCGGCCTGTTCACGCCGACGGAGGCAGGCGGCGTGGGCGCGATCGGCGCGTTGCTCGTCGGCGTCGCGCGCGGAAAGCTGACGCGGCTGGAAATTCGCCGGTCGCTGCTGCAGGCGGTGCGCACGGCCGCGGCAGTGCTAACCGTGCTGATCGGCGCTCTCCTGTTCGGCTACTTCCTCACCGTGACGCAGACGCCGCAGAAAGTGACCACCTTCCTCACCGCGCTCGGCCTCGGCCGCTACGGAGTGCTGGCGCTCATCATGCTGATGTACATCGTGCTCGGCTGCCTCATGGACGCGCTCGCGATGATCATTCTGACCATCCCCATCATCTTTCCCGTGATCACCCAGTTCGGCTTCGATCCGATCTGGTTCGGCGTGATTATTGTCATGACGGTCGAGCTCGGACTTATTCATCCGCCGGTCGGGATGAATGTGTTCGTAATCAAGAGCGTGGTGCAGGAGGTGAGTTTTTCGACGATCTTCCGCGGCGTGCTGCCGTTCATCGTCACCGATCTCATTCGGCTGGTGATTCTGATAACTTTCCCGATTTTGGCGCTCTGGCTGCCGTCACACATGTGATAAGAACCCGAACAGGGGATCGCTTGGTTGCCTTGCTCCTCGGAATGAAGGATTCAAAAGACTGGGAGGTTGCCATGCTTCGTTTCTTCCTCGCCGCCGCGATGATCGCGCTGGCTCCGGCCGCATATGCTGCAGACGCCAAACAGATGGAGGAAAACAAAAAGGCCGTGACGGAATTCTATGAGCTTGCGATCAATCAGAAGAACTTCGAGGCAGCCTCGAAATTCCTCGGGCCGCGTTACGTCCAGCACAATCCCAGGGCCGCCGACGGGCCGGATGGCTTGAAGGCCTTTCTCGCTTTCTTGCGCGAGAAATCCCCCGACTATCACAGCGAGATCAAACGCGTCTTCGCCGATGGCGACTACGTCATCCTGCACGTCCACAACGTGCCGACGCTCGGTAGCAGGGGCAATGCCATCGTCGACATATTTAAGCTCGAGAACGGCAAGATTGTCGAGCATTGGGACGTGCGTCAGGAGATTCCTGAGCAGGCCGCCAACTCGAACACGATGTTTTAGACATGGATTTGCAGCTTACCGGCCGTACGGCGCTCGTTACCGGCAGCTCGAAAGGGATTGGCCTTTCGGTGGCGCAATGGCTCTCGCGCGAAGGGGTACACGTTTGTCTCGTGGCGCGTTCGGCCGATCGCCTGGAAAAGGAAGCCGAGGCCATTCGCAAAGCGAGCGGAGCGACCGTGCGCACGATGGCCGCCGATCTCTCGGATGCAGCCGCGCGCGAACGTGTCGCCACGGCCTTTGCGGACGTCGACGTTCTCGTGAACAATGCCGGCGCTATTCCCGGTGGCTCGATCGATGACGTCGACGAGCCGGCGTGGCGCGTTGGCTGGGACCTTAAGGTCTACGGCTATATCGGTCTGACGCGGCTCTATCTGCGCAAAATGAAAGAGCGGCGCCGCGGCGTCATCATCAACATCATTGGCGCCGGCGGCGAGAAACTGGACTTTGGCTACATCGCCGGGGCGGCGGGCAATGCGGGGCTGATGGCATTCACCCGCGCCATCGGCGGCACGAGTCCCGAATTCGGCGTGCGGGTGATCGGCGTCAATCCGGGGCCGGTCCTAACCGACCGCGCCGAGATACTCGGCCGCAAGCGGGCTGCCACGCTTTATGGCGACGAGAACCGGTGGCGGGAAACGTTTGCGAAGATGCCGTTCGGCCGGCCCGCGACGTGCGATGAAATTTCCGCAACGGTCGTCTTTCTCGCGTCCGACCTTTGCTCCTATACGAGCGGCACAATCGTCACCATCGACGGAGGCCTTACCCACCGTGGCCAGTTGCCCTAGCGCGACTTGACTTAGCTCCGGCCGCCGCCGGCAAGCACGGCGCGTGTGGCCCGGTCGGGACCGAAATCGTCGATGCTGTCGATCGCGAGCAGGTCGGCAAGACGCGTGCGCGCGCGGTTCACGCGGCTCTTGATGGTGCCGACGGCACAGCCGCAAATCGCCGCCGCGTCCTCATAGGAGAAGCCCGACGCGCCAACCAGGATCAGCGCCTCACGCTGGTCCGGGGGCAGCTTTGCGAGCGCGGCGCGGAATTCGCTGAATTCGACCCGGCCGGTCTGCTCGGGGTGCGATTTCAGCGTCTCGGCGTAACGGCCATCGGCGTCCTCTACCTCGCGCCGGCGCTTGCGATATTCGGAACGGAACAGATTGCGCAGAATGGTGAAGAGCCATGCCGGCATGTTGGTGCCGGGCTGGAAGGAATCGATATGGGCCAACGCGCGCAGCAAAGTCTCCTGCACCAGATCGTCGGCGCGGTCGATATTGCCGCACAGCGAAATGGCGAAAGCGCGCAGGCTTGGCACCGTCGCAAGCACTTGATCGCGTATGGCAGGGTCGAGCTTCATGCCACCCCATCGTCTTGATCGCTGAGCCGGCGTACCAGATCGGCGATGTGCTGCGGGACCCCTTGGCCGACAACGTCATCGTACATCGCTCGCAATTGCTGGCCGATGCGCGCTTGGACTTCGCGTCCGAGGCGTACTTCGCTCTTACGATGAGTTGCTGGCCTGCCCATTTCGTCCCGGGCTTCCGCCTTGTCCTCGCTGGGAGGCGGCGGCTGAAGGTTAACTGGTTTACTGTTCGTCATTTTACGTCACGCCCCATAGCCCCACCGTTTACCGCCATCTCGCATGGCTTAACCCCGCCGGCTACCAACGCGTGGTTTTGGCGTTGGTTCCGGCCGCTGGAACTGTTTTCGGGAACCATGTTTGCCCGGCGACGTTTTAGCCAATAGCCTTGGGTAGCTGGAAGGGGAGGGTGCCCTTGTCGACGTCACAAGCTGTAGTTCAACATTTGCCGTTTTTGCGCCGGTACGCCCGCGCGCTGACGGGGAACCAAGCGTCAGGCGACGCTTATGTCGCCGCCACCCTGGAATCGCTCATTGCCAGTCCGAAAATCCTCGAATCCGGCCCAAATCCGCGGGTCGCGCTCTATCGGCTGTTTACCAAAATATGGAACTCGCTGTTGGTGAACGGCAAGGCTGACCCCGTCGCGGAGCCGAATTTGGCGCCGGAACAACATCTTACGCAGCTCACGCCGCGGCCGCGACAGGCCTTCCTGTTGGTGGCGCTCGAAGGTTTCTCGGAAGATGACGCGGCGCAGATTCTGGGCTGCGATCTGGCCACCCTGCGGGGTCTGGTCGAGGAATCCGGTCGCGAACTCGCGGCCGAAATCGCTACCGACGTCCTCATTATCGAAGACGAGACGTTCATCGCTATGGATATCGAGGCATTGGTCGAAAGCCTCGGCCATCGGGTCATCGGAGTGGCGCGCACCCACAGCGAGGCCGTCGCCCTTGCCCGCCAGAAGCGGCCGGGGCTGATCCTCGCGGATATCCAGCTTGCCGATGGCAGTTCGGGCCTGGACGCGGTGAATGAGCTTCTCGGTACGCTCCAGGTTCCGGTGATCTTCATCACCGCCTATCCCGAACGCTTCCTCACAGGACAGCGGCCGGAGCCGGCGTTCCTCATCGCCAAGCCGTTCCAGCTCGCGGTGGTTTCCGCCGTGGCGAGCCAGGCGCTGTTCTTTGGGCGCAAGGCGCGGCAACGCGAGCGGCAACCGACTGCATAAGCCCCGCTGTTTTTCAAACCTACGATTTTCAAACCTACGAAACGTCGTCGTGGCCGGGCTTGTCCCGGCCATCCGCATTTTTTGGGCCGAAATGTCCCCGTAAGTCATGGATGCCCCCCACAAGGTCTACACGGCCCGAGGCTTGACCCGAATGCCGGGCGCGACGGGATAGTGCGTCCATAAAGTTAGGGCGCAGCCGATCGGTCCATCGGCTGCGCCCAGCATGACCGGCCAAGCACGGGGGGAGGGGGGAAAGGATGGCCGGTCCCCCCGATAAGCCGCGACCTCGCTGTTTGTTCCGCGCCGATATCTTTGTCGGCCTCACATCACCCGTCTGTGAGAATCGTCATCACAAGCAGGTGAAGCTGCGCGCCATCCGGAACTGCGCATGTCAAAGGCACGTTGCTGATTGTGCGGCGCCGCTCGGCGGTGCCGCCGGACAAGGGGGACCGTGTGGATTTTCGGAGTAGTTCCGATGCGCAGGGTTTCGTTTGTCCGCGTCGCGGGCGTTCTGGTGGCGCTCTTCACCGCCAGCTTTATTTCGTTCCCCTCATTTCCCAGTGCGGGCTTGTTTAATTCAAGTCCGCCAGTTTCAGTGAACCGCTCGCTTAAGGGCGATCGATTGCCAGTTGTCGAACCGACGATCTTGCCGCACGAGCTTGGATTGTCGACGCCGCCGGCTCAGTCGAACACACGCGAGAAAGTTCCGGTCGGATGCGATAGCGTCTTTAGCCCGGTTGCCGCACCGCGGCTGGCGAACGTCTTCCGCCGCTGCATGACCTGAACAATCGTATCTCAAATTCTGCGAAAATTTGATCAAAAAGCGCTGCGCATTTGACGCGCTGTTCGCGTGGAACATTTAACCCGCGTCGGCGATTGATCGGCGGAACTCATCGGCGGAGTGTGTCATGTCAGCGGCTGAGCTGTCACGGCGCGCCTGCACCGCGGCTCTCAGTGCAGCATTCGCAACTTTCCTCGTCGGTACCGCATCTTCGCAGTCGCTCTCGTACCATTCGAGCGATCGCGACAGCGGGCTGTTTCATCAGGCTGTAACGCAGACGGAACAGCCAGGCGCAAGCGCGATGCCGGACGGCGACGATCTGCCGGCGCCGTTGCGGCGGCAGGTGGTCTCGTATCCGAGTAACGCGCCGTCAGGCACCGTCATCATCGATACCGCGCATACGTTCCTTTATCTGACGCTCGGCGCCGGCAGGGCGCTGCGCTACGGCATCGGAGTGGGGCGAAGCGGCTTCACGTGGTCCGGTGTCGAGGCCGTTTCGCGCAAGTCCGAATGGCCCGACTGGATTCCGCCGGCGGAGATGATCGCTCGCCAGCCATATCTGCCGCGCTGGGTCGGCGGCGGCCCGGGCAATCCGCTTGGCGCCCGCGCGCTTTATCTCGGCAACACCGACTACCGCATCCACGGCACCAACAACCCGGCCTCGATCGGCAAACATGTTTCCAGCGGCTGCATCCGTATGCGCGACGCGGACGTGATCGATCTCTACGCTCGGGTCGCAATCGGAACCAAGGTTGTGGTTCTGGCAAACGACCAGCGAAGCGCGGCGATCAACGATCAACAAGACGTGGCGATCGAACGCAGCGCCGCCGGCGCGATGACCGCGAGGGTATCGATAAGGCCGTCAGCGGGAGCTGTTGCCGACAACCCGCGGCCGCGCGCCGAATGGAGCAGCAATCCCACGTCGCTCGGTCTTTATTGACAAACCCGCGTCGCCGCTGCGCTCAGCGACATCGGCCGCATGTTTTTCATGGCTCGCGGCGAAACCAAACGCGCGCCTGCGCCGTTTCCCCTCCCGAAAGTCCATATGTACGGCTTGACCCGAGTGGGGAGGAAGCCGAACTCTAAGAGCATGGACACGCCCGAGGTCAACACCACGATAACGGCCGAACCGCGTTGGGCGCCGGATGAGATTGCAACCGCATTCTTCCCGGACTTTGCGACGGTCCGTGCCGCGCTCGAAGCTGGCAAGATCGGCGTCTGGTCGTGGGACATCGGTACCAGCGCGGTGACGTGGTCGAGCAACATGGAGGCCATCCACGGCCTGCCACCCGGCAGCTTCGACGGCACTTATGCCTTTTTCGAACGCGACGTTCACGAGGACGATCGGGCGAGGGTTGCCGAAGCCGTCCATGAGACGCTGCGCACGGGGAGGCTGTATTGGGTGCGCTATCGGGTCGCTCCGCGGGAAGCGCGCGAGGAGTACTGGATCGAGGCCTCCGGCACGGTCACGTTCAAGGATGGAGCGCCGGTTCGCATGGTCGGCATCTGCCACGATGTCACCGAACGGATCAAGCTACAGGAGGAGCTACGCAACCGCGCCAAGGCGCAGGAGGCGCTGGCGCAGCTTGGCGAGCGCGCGTTGGCGGAAACCGACATCGAACGGCTCCTCAACGACGTGGTCAGCACGGTCGCGCTCACCTTGCCGGTCGATTTCGTCAAAGTTCTCGAGCTCATGCCTGGCGACACCGATCTTCTGCTGCGCGCCGGATTTGGTTGGAAGGTCGGCTGCATCGGCTCCATCGTCATGTCGAAGGAACGCGACGATTACGCTGGACATATATTGGGGGCCGCGGTTCCGGTCGTCACGGCCGATTTTGCCACCGAGGCGCGGTTTACTACCCCACCGTATCTTCGCATTCACAAATGCGTCAGCGGCATGAGCACCGTCATCGCCGGTCAGGACGGACGAGCCTATGGCGTCCTCGGCGTTTGCACCAGCAAACGCCGGCACTTCAGTGTGCAGGACTCCTCTTTCCTTGCCGCCGTCGCCAATCTGGTCGCGGGCGCCATTCAACGCCGGCAATTGGAACAGCGCCACGAACTGATGATCCGCGAGCTGCGTCACCGCTCCGGCAATCTTTTCTCTCAACTTCTGGCGCTGTTTTCACAAACCGCGAAAAATTCCCGAAACATGGCCGAGCTCACGAGCAACTATCAGGCTCGCGTCATGGCATTGGCGAACGCGCATCGGCTGATCACCGAGGCCGGGTGGAAATCGACGTCGCTCCATGAGCTCTTGCGCGTTGTGCTCGGACCGTTTCTCGATCGGACCTCGCTCAACGGGCCCAACGTCGATCTCGATCCGGATCCGACGTTCAGCTTGAGTGCCGCTTTGCACGAGCTCGTTTCCAACGCCGTCAAGCACGGCAGTCTATCGCGCCCGCACGGCAGGCTCGAGCTGACGTGGTCGGTTGCACGCACGCACCGCGGCATGACCTTGACCTTCGATTGGGTGGAGCGGAACGGACCGCCGGCGCGGACGCCGCGCCGCACCGGATTTGGCTCCCGCCTGATCCGTCTGGTGATTGAGCGGCAAATGAATGGAGAAGTGCACCCCTCCTATACCCGGGACGGCTTTTCCATCCGGTTGATCGTTCCGCTTACGCACGAGCGGTGGCCGACCCAAGCGGTCGACACGGCGACGGCCCAGTCGGAAATTGCATAGCGGCCCGTGCGGGAACGGGGGAAAAGTCGGCACGTTGGTTTGCACGCACGGTGGTCAGCGAAGCATGTTCCTTTCGGAAAATCGGTTCTACTTTTCCGGATTACGCGGCTTGGCAAACAATCTACCAACGCGGTAACGCCTGCATCCTTTGGGTCACCGCAAACCGGTGAGGTGGGCGGCCGCGCCTGTGGCCGTGGCGCGGCGCGTCCTTCTCGCTTGGGGTGTTTTGCTTGGCACCGCCTCCGTCGCCTTCGCCGCAGCGCAAGAGACGTCCGGGGCGAGGGAGGCGATCTTTTTCGCCGAGCTGGGCGTCTTGTTGCTTGTTGGCCGTGGTCTCGGCGAGATCATGCAGAAGCTCGGCCAGCCCGCGGTCATGGGACAACTCCTCGGCGGGCTTTTGCTCGGCCCTTCCGTGCTCGGTCTGATCTGGCCCGACTTTCAGCATACGTTGTTTCCGCAGACGGCCGAGCAGAAGAGCATGATCAACGCTGTCTCGCAGCTTGGCGTCCTCATGCTGCTGCTGCTGACCGGCATGGAAACCGATCTGCGGCTCGTGCGGCGAGTCGGGCGCGCGGCGATCACGATCGCCGCCGCCGGCGTAGCGCTTCCCTTTGTCTGCGGCTTCGGGTTCGGCGAAATGCTGCCGGATTCGATCCTGCCCAATCCCCAGGCGCGTTTTGTCACCGCGCTTTTCCTCGCCACCGCACTGTCGATCTCCTCGATCAAGATCGTTGCCATGGTGGTTCGCGAGATGAATTTCATGCGCCGCGACGTTGGCCAGATCATCGTCGCTTCCGCCATTCTGGAGGATTCCAGCGGGTGGATCATCATCGCGATATCGTTCGGGCTGGCGTCATCGGGCAAGATCGATTTGCGCTCCGTGAGCTTTGCCATCATCGGCACGCTCCTGTTCCTCGCGGTGAGCCTTACGATCGGCCGGCGCATCGTGTTTGACCTGATACGCTGGACCAACGACCACGTCGCCAGCGAATACGCAGTCATCACCGTGATCCTCCTGATCATGATCGCGATGGCGCTGATCACCTATCTGATCGGCGTGCAGACGGTGCTCGGCGCCTTCGTCGCCGGAGTCCTGATCGGCGAATCGCCGATCCTCACCCGCCACATCGACGAGCAGCTGCGCGGTTTGATTGCGGCGTTGTTCATGCCGATTTTCTTCGGCCTGTCGGGACTGAGCGCCGACCTGACCATCCTGAAAGATCCCAGCCTGCTGTTGCTCGCCGGCGGCCTCATCGTCATTGCCAGCGTCGGCAAGTTTTCAGGCGCCTTTGTCGGCGGCAAGCTGGGCGGGCTCAACCGCCAGGAGTTGCTGGCGCTCGCTTGCGCCATGAACGCCCGTGGCTCGACCGAAGTGATCGTCGCTTCGATCGGCTTGTCGGCGGGCCTGTTCAGTCAAAATCTGTACACGCTGATCGTAGCGATGGCGGTGATCACCACCATGGCGATGCCGCCGATGTTGCGTTGGGCGCTGCGCCGGCTGCCACTGCGCAAAGCCGAGAAGCAGCGGCTCGAGCGCGAAGAGCTTGATGCTCGCGGCTTTGTTCCCAACCTCGAGCGTTTGCTGCTCGCGGTCGACGGCGGGGCCAACGGCGCATTCGCTTCGCGGCTTGCCGGGGCCATTGCCGGCTCCGGCGACAAGCCGACGACGATCATCGAGCTTGGACCGGACAAGTGGCCGCGTCGGGCGGCTCGGAAGGACAGGGAGGAATCGAAGAAACAAGTCCGCGCCGCGGCCGCGACTACCGTGACGCTGGCGGCGCACCCGGAGGAGCAGACGCGCGGCAGCGTCGAAGTGACGGCGCGCACGAAGAAAGCGACCAGCGCCGAAGCGGTCGCCGACGAGGCGCAGAAGGGTTACGACCTCCTGATCGTCGGAATTGAGAAGACGCGCGGGCCGCAGGGGGGATTCGGCCAGGAGATCACACGCGTCGCCGACGGCTTCGATGGGCCGCTCGCCGTCGCCATAGCCGGCGGCCGGCTGGCGAGCGGGAGCGAGCCGATCGGCAGAATCCTCATCCCTGTAACCGGAACGGATGTCTCGCGCCGCGCCGCCGAGATCGGCTTGGCTCTGGCGCGGTCCGGGGGCTCGCGCGTGAGCGCGCTTTACGTGGCGAGCGGCCGCTCCGACGGAGAGCGGCGCGGACGTATCCGCCGCGGGGCCGCCATGCGGCGCAACGAAGAAGCGGTTCGCAAAGACATCGCCGAGCTCGCCGACCGTTACGACGCCCGCCTGCGGACCGCGCTGCGCATCGATGTCGCCGCCGAGGACGCGATCCTCAAGGAAGCCGAGCGCGGCGGCTACGATCTTATCGTGCTCGGCGTTACCCGCCGCCCGGGCGAGACGCTGTTCTTCGGCAATACGGCCGCCGCGGTGCTTGAACGCTGCGACACCGCGATCCTGTTTGTCGCGAGCTGATGCCGACTTGCCGGCGGCGCCGATCTTGCGACACTGGACGCTGGAAACGGGAGGTCGCGCGTGAGCCGCAAGAACATCGTGGTCGGACACCAAGAGCTCGGGCGCTTCATCTGCGATGCTCTCAAAGCCAAAGGCGCGAGGGCGGACGATGCGGCAAGCGTTGCTGACGGATTGGTCTGGGCCAATCTGCGCGGCGTCGATGGGCATGGCGTGTCGCGCCTGCCGTTCTATCTCAAGATGATCGAACGCGGCGAGATCAACGTCAAAGCGAAGCCGCAGCTTGCGGACGATCACGCGGCGACCTTCATACTCGAGGGCGGCCAAGGTTTCGGGCCGGCGGCGATGATGCAAGCCATCGGCATCGCGACGGAGCGCGCGCGAACGGCTGGCGTGTGTTTCGGCCTGGTGCGCGAGACCACGCATACCGGCGCGATCGGCCGCTACGCCCAATGGATGGCGGAGCGCGGCTGCGCCGCCGTCATCATGGTCGCCGGTCCGGCGTTTGTGGCCTATCACGGCGCGCGGGTCGCCAGCCTGGGAACGAGTTCCATCGCCATCGCGGTGCCCAGTGGTGGCGGACCGATCGTTCTCGACATGGCGACGAGCGCGATATCGAACGGCACGATTTTGCAAGCGCGCGCCGTCGGCGCCGAGTTGCCGGAAGGCACCGCGCTGACGGCGCAGGGCGAGGCGACCACCGATCCAAGCCGGGCGGAAATCCTGCTGCCGCTCGGCGGTGCAAAGGGATCGGGGCTCGGCCTGATGTTCGAGATGCTGGCGAGCGTGCTCGCCGCGGCGCCGATCCAGGCGCGTGCCCTCGGCGCCGAAAAGCGCAAACGCCTCACGCAAAACAGCGCCATTCTCGCCATCGATGTCGACACGTTTCGGCCGCTCGCGGATTTTGCGCACGATGCCGATACGCTGGCAGCGGTCCTCAAGGCATTGCCGCGGCAGGCAGGCTTTGACGAAATCCTGTTGCCGGGCGAGCGCGGCGGACGCAGCGAAGCCGCGCGCCGCAAGTCGGGCATCCCGCTCCCGGCGAAACTGTGGGAAGAGCTTGAGGCAATCGCCCGGGCCGACGCGATCAAATTGCCGGCGCTTTTATCCTCTCCTGATTAGCGACAGCCAAGCGCGATGCTTCCCCACACCGTGTGAGTGAGATACAGCATTGCCGGATCGGAAGCAGCACATGGACCGACAGCCAACAGACGGCGGCACCGTCGACCAGGAAGAAATCGCGCGCTTTTCGCGCGTCGCCGGGCAATGGTGGGACCCGCGCGGGCCAATGGCGGCGCTGCACAAGTTCAATCCGGTTCGCTTGGCCTACGTCCGCGACCGCTCGGCCACGCATTTTGGCCGCGATGCTACGCGGCTCGACAGCCTCGCGGGATTGCGGGTTCTCGATATCGGCTGCGGCGGCGGCATACTTTGCGAACCGCTGGCGCGGCTCGGCGCGTCCGTCGTCGGCGCCGATCCATCGGAGAGCAACATTGCGGTCGCGCGGCGTCACGCGGCGCAGTCGGGCCTCGCCATCGATTACCGCGAGACCTCCGCCGAAGGGCTGGCCCAAGCTGGGGAAATATTCGACGTCGTACTCGCCATGGAAGTGGTCGAGCACGTCACCGATGTCGGCCTGTTTGTTGATCTAGCCGCCGCGATGGTGAAGCCCGGAGGGCTTGCCTTTGTTGCCACGCTCAACCGCACGGCAAAAAGCTTTGCGCTGGCGATCGTCGGCGCCGAATACATCCTGCGTTGGCTGCCGCGCGGCACCCATCAGTGGGACAAGTTCGTGACGCCCAACGAACTCGAGATTGCGATCGAGCAGAGCGGATTGCATGTCACCGGCGAGACCGGCGTAATCTATAACCTGTTCGCCGACCGCTGGCAGCTCGCCGCCGATATGGACGTGAACTACATGGTGGTCGCGGAGAAGCCGGCGTAATGCTCACGCCCTGGCTCTGGGCCGTCTTCACCGTCATCGCCGCATTCGCTCAGACCGTACGCAACGCGATGCAGCGCGAGCTCACCGGGAGCCTCGGCACGGTCGGCGCCACCCATGTCCGTTTTCTGTTCGGCTTTCCCTTTGTGATTGTCTTTCTTGCCGGCGTGATGCTGGCGACGGGAACGCCGCTGCCGCGGCCGGAATGGATTTTCTGGCCCTGGGCGATTCTCGGCGCCGGCGCGCAGGTCGCCGCCACGGCGCTCATGCTCGCCGCCATGGGCGAGCGCTCGTTCGTCGTCGCCATCGCCTACATCAAGACCGAACCGATCCAGGTGGCGGTCTTCGGGCTCGTCTTTCTTGGCGATATCGTGACCTGGCCGATGATGGCGGCGATCGTCGTTGCCACCGCGGGCGTAGTGATCATGTCGACCAAACCCCGAGGCATGGTCGGCGGTGTGCGGCCGACACTTACCGGATTGGCCGCCGGCGGCATGTTTGCGCTTTCGGCGATCGGGTTTCGCGGCGGCATTCTCAGCCTCGGGCTATCGAATTACGTCATGGCGGCGACGTTCACGCTGGCGATCGGCATCGCCATGCAGGCGGTTCTCCTGTCGCTCTTTCTCTGGCTGCGCAGTCCTTCCGTATTGTTCGCCATCGCGCGCGCCTGGAAGCCTTCGCTATCAGCCGGTTTTGCCGGCGCGGTCGCCTCGCAGTTCTGGTTCCTGGCCTTTGCGCTTGCCACCGCCGCGAGCGTACGCACGCTCGCTTTGATCGAAGTCTTGTTCGCGCAGCTCGTCACCCGCTTTGCCTTCGGTCAGAAAACGACTGCGCGCGAAGCCGTCGGCATGCTGCTCGTCGTCTGCGGCGTTGGCTTGCTGCTCTGGGCGTATTGAATTGTACCGTCATTCCGGGGCGCGCCGCAGGCGCGAGCCCGGAATTTATCACCACAAACTTTTGGGGCCGAGCACTGAGAGTTAATCAGCAGAACCTGTGATTGTGGGTTCAAGGTTGGCCGCTTGGCGGCGCCCCCGGAATGACGCGCTATGGCGCGTCAATTAAACTCGTCGGGCAGGATCGGCAGCGGATGAAACTCGATGCCCTCTTCGTGCAATTCCTTGGCCTCGTCCGGTGAGGCTTCGCCGTAGATCGAACGGTGCTCGATCTCGCCGTAGTGGATCTTGCGCGCCTGCTCGGGGAAACTCGGACCGACATAATCCGCGTTCTTGGTGATGTGGTCGCGCAGCTCCTTGAGTTTTTTTCGCAACTCGCGTTCGGGCGGCGACATGACGGTCACAGGCGCTTGAGCGGGCGCCGGGCGTTGCGGCCGCGCCGCCGCCGGCATCGGCGGCAGCTTTGGCGGTTCGGTGGTTTCGGCGCGCGCTAAGCGCGGCGCCATGATCGCTTTCTCCACCTTGGTGGAGTCGCAGACCGGGCAGGCGATCAACGCGCGTTTCGCCTGCTTGTCGTAAGCGGCAGAATTCTGGAACCAGCTCTCGAACGTGTGGCCGTGCTCGCAATTGAGCGCGTAACGGATCATGCCGGCCCCCGCACTGTGCGCAGGTGTGTGGGCTCGGCCATCGGTTCGATCAGCTCGAAGCGCCGGCCATGGAGCAGCGACGGTATCCGTGAACGCGCGGCGGCGACTTGCGCGGGATCGACATCGGCGAGGATGACGCCCGGCTCCGTTCCGCCCTCGGCAAGGACCTTGCCCCACGGATCGACGACGAGCGAATGGCCGAAGGTCTCGCGTCCGTTTTCGTGCATGCCGCCTTGCGCGGCGGCGAACACGAAGCAACCGTTCTCGATGGCGCGCGCCCGCAGAAGCACATGCCAATGCGCCTCACCGGTCTGCCTGGTGAAGGCCGCGGGGATGGAAAAGAACGAAGCGCCGGCTTCGGCAAGCGCGCGATAAAGCGCGGGAAAGCGCAGATCGTAACAGACGGTCACGCCGAGCCGACCCCACGGCAGGTCGGCGACGACGGCGAGCTCGCCGGCGCGATAGTTGCCCGATTCGCGATAGCTTTCGCCGTTGGCCAGATCGACATCGAACATGTGGATCTTGTCGTAGCGCGCGACCACATCGCCGCGGCGGTCGATCAGGAACGAGCGGTTCGCCGCCCTGTCGGGGGAAGCCTTCACGGCGAGCGAGCCGATATGGATGTAGATGGAATGTTTGCGCGCCGCCTCGCGCATGGCAGCGAGCGTCGGATCGCGCTCTTCATCCGCGATCGTGGCGAACAGGCGATCGCGCTTGCCCTCCATGATGTTGGTCATTTCCGGTGTGAGGAGGTAACCGGCGCCGGCGCGCGCTGCTTCCTCGATCGCCGCCAGCGCGGTCGCGAGATTGGCCTGCGGATCGACCCCCGAACGCATCTGAACGAGGCCGACCTTGAAGGCTGAATTCGGCGCCGCACTCATGCCGGCTGATCCTTGCTCCGTCCGAGCAGCGCATCGAGCTTGCCCGCCTCCTCGAGCGCATAGAGCTCGTCGCAGCCGCCGATATGGGTCGAGCCGATGAAAATCTGCGGGAACGTAGTGCGCCCGCTGGCGCGCTGGGTCATTTCCTGGCGCATCTGCCGGTTCCCCGAGACGTCGATCTCACTGAAGCTGACGCCCTTGCGCGAAAGCAGTTCCTTCGCCCAGTGACAATAGGAGCAGTATTGCCTGGTATAGATTTCGACAGAAGTCATAACGAGTTATTAATTCCAGCAGATAGCTATTTATATCAAGCCTTTATATGGAGGTTCGCACCGGATCGGCAACCCTGGCGAAGACCAGCACGTCGACATTGGCGGCCCCGGCGCGCAGCAGCGCCTTTGCACAACCTTCGACGGTAGCGCCGGAGGTCAGAACGTCGTCGACGAGAACCAGGCAGCGGCCGACGACCGCCGCCTTGCCCTCTGGCGGCACGCGGAACGCACCCTGGACGTTGGCGCCGCGCTCGGACCGCGATAGCCCCACCTGCTGGGCCGTAGCCTTCACGCGCTTGAGGGCGCCGGCGGCGATCGGCACGCCGCTAGCAGCGGACACGGCTGCAGCCAGCATGGCCGATTGATTGAAGCGCCGCGCCCAGCGCCGGCGCCAGTGCAACGGCACCGGGACAAGAGCATCCGCCTCGGCCAAAAGCTCGACGCCAGCGTGGCCGAGCCAGCGTCCCATCATCGGCGCGAGATCGAGCCGGTCGCCATATTTGAGGGCGTGCACCAACGCGCGCGAAATCTCGTCGAAGCGCACGGCAGCGCGGGCGCGGTGATAGGCCGGAGGGGCGGCGATCGCTTCCATGGACAGGATGCCGGGCCCGGGGTCATAGACGAAGGGAATGCCGAGCCGCTCGCAATAGGGCCGGGTGATGAAGGAGAGCTTCGACCAGCATGTTGGGCAAAGCCCTTGGCCTTCGACCGGCTCGCGGCAAGCGGCGCACAGGCGCGGCAACGCAAGATCGAGCGCGAAGCCCAGCACAGCGCGTGTGGCATCCGTCGCGCGCTTGAGGCGCGGAACCGCAGCAATGCTCGCCGGCTCCCCCATAAAACGAGGCTACCGCTCCGCTCCTAAATTGTCACCGCCTGCGCCAGGGACACTTCGCCTGGTACGTGAGACAATCTGGTCAATGGCTGAAAATCCAACGCCACCGAATCCGTTGATCTTCGACCGCATGCTGGTCCGCGCTCACCGCCGGCGCTCAGCGTCGCTCGGGGCGGCGACATTTCTGCTCGATCGTGTCGCCGGCGACCTCGCCGACCGGCTTGCTGTGGTGCTGCGGCGCTTCGAGCTTGCGCTCGATTTCGGCACGCCGGGCGAAGCGGTTCGCGCTGCGCTCGCGCGCCTAGGCTCGGTCGGCACAATGGTGGCGGCCGATGCAGTTCCCCCGATTGGGGGCGCGCCGGCGTGGCCGTTCGTTGCCGCCGACGAAGAGGCGCTGCCATTTCGCGACGCCGCGTTCGATCTTGTGGTCTCGGCGCTGGCCTTGCAATTCGTCAACGACCTGCCCGGCGTGCTCGTGCAAATTCGGCGTGCGCTGAAACCCGACGGACTGTTTCTCGCCGCGCTTCTCGGCGGCGAGACGCTGACCGAGCTGCGGCAATCCTTCGCCGCGGCCGAAAGCGAGGTCGAAGGCGGCGCCTCGCCGCGCGTCGCGCCGTTCGCCGACTTGCGCGATCTCGGCGCGCTGTTGCAGCGCGCCGGGTTCGCGCTCCCAGTCACCGACGCCGACCGCGTCACGGTGCGCTACGATTCCGCGTTCGCGCTGATGCACGATCTGCGGCGCATGAGCGCAACCAACGCGCTCATCGATCGCCGCCGCATACCGCTCAAGCGGGCGACGCTGATGCGGATGGCGGGGTTTTATGCCGAGCGCTTTTCCGATGAGGACGGACGCATCCGCGCGACTTTCGAGATCGTGTGGTTATCGGGCTGGGCGCCGCATCCGAGCCAGCAACAACCGCTCAAACCCGGTTCGGCGAAGGCGCGACTCGCCGACGCTCTTGGCACCCACGAAATATCGACGGGTGAGAAGGCCAATCGGTGAGATGAGAAGCGGTCGACTGATTTCCGCTCATTCCAGCGCAAGCGGGAATCCAGCTATGGGTTATCGCTCATCACCGTGTCTCCGCTTTCGCGGGGACGAGCGGAAAATACGCTCCCGTCTGGAAATTAGTTCAACGCCGTGGCGACGCTGGTGTAAAGGCCCTTCACGTTCGCGCCCAAAGCCGCCACCGTTCCGACGATCGCGACAGAGACGCCGGAAGCGATGATCGCATATTCGATCGCCGTAGTGGCGCGCTCGTCACGCAGGAAACGGTCAGCGAGTGTACGGATCGCGTGTATCGAAGACTTGAGCATGGCGTTCTGCCTCTTGTGCGCATCATAGCAATGTCGTGAGGTGCGGAATCAGCGGCTCGTCGGCAGGGGGCATCGGATAATTGCGCAGATCGTGCGGCCGCACCCACTTTAGCTTCTGCGCCTCCCGGGCTTCGACAATTCCCTCCCAACGCCGGCAGACATACAGCGGCATGAGCAGGTGGAAGTCG
Source organism: uncultured Alphaproteobacteria bacterium (assembly GCA_963733575.1). Classification (GTDB taxonomy): domain Bacteria; phylum Pseudomonadota; class Alphaproteobacteria; order Rhizobiales; family Xanthobacteraceae; genus BOG-931. The sequence continues at coordinate 20,380 of CAVTDJ010000003.1, forward strand.
GGATAAAGGTGACTCGCGAATGTCAGCGGCGCGAGGCACTCTTCCTTGACGACGATTCCCAGTTCCTCCTTCAGCTCGCGGATCAAGCTCATCTCCGGCCGCTCGCCGGGCTCGACCTTGCCGCCGGGGAATTCCCAAAGCCCCGCCATCGACTTTCCTTCCGGGCGCTGCGCGAGGAGCACGCGCCCATCGGCGTCGATCAGGGCACAGGCGGCAACAAGGACAAGTTTGACGCTCACGGCCGGGTTTCACCTTAGGGAGCGCACGGTAAAGGACGTTTCAATGGCGTCGGCCCGTCTTCGGCTTTCGCCTCGATGGTAAAGGAGCCGTTACGAGCGGTAATCGCCGTTGATGGCGATGTACTCCTTGGTGAGGTCGCAGGTCAGCACACGGTCGCGGCCCTTGCCGAGGCCGAGCGCAACTTTCAACGTGATCTCTGGTTTCTTCATCGCGGCGGAGACGGCGGCCTCGTCATAGGCCGGATCGCGGGCGCCCTTATGCGCGACGCGGATGCCACCGAACCAAATCGAAAGCCGATCGCGGTTGGCGGGCTCGCCGGCCTTACCGACCGCCATGACCACGCGGCCCCAATTGGCGTCCTCGCCGGCAATGGCGGTTTTGACCAGCGGCGAGTTGGCGATCGACAGCGCGATCCGCCGCGCCGATTTTTTCGACACCGCACCCTCGACCATGATCTCGACCAGCTTGCGCGCGCCCTCGCCGTCGCGCGCGACCTGCTCGGCGAGATCGGCGAGCACCGCATTGAAGCCCTTGCGGAAAGCCGCGAGCCGCGGATCGGACAGGCGCGCGATCTTCGCTACGCCGCGCGCCGCGGCGGCGCCGGTGGCGAAAGCCAACAGCGTGTCGGAGGTCGAGGTGTCGCCATCGATCGTCACCGCGTTGAAGGTGTTTTCGACGCCTTGCTGCAGCAGGTTTTTCAGAACCACGGGTGCGATCGGCGCGTCGGTGAAGACGAAGGACAGCATCGTCGCCATGTCGGGCGCGATCATGCCTGCGCCTTTGGCGATGCCGCAGATGGTCACCGCGGTTGGACCCATCCGCACGACGGCGGCCGCGCCTTTCGGAAACGTGTCGGTGGTCATGATCGCCTTGGCCGCTTCGTGCCAGCCGCCAGGTGCGGCGTCAGCGACGAGGCGATCCATGACACCGGCGAATTTTGTTGCATCGAGCGGCTCGCCGATCACGCCGGTTGACGCGAGAAACACATCGCCCGGTTTGCAGCGCGTGGCCTCGGCGGCGATCTCGGCCGTGAGCGTCGTCGCCTCCCTGCCGGATTTGCCGGTGAACGCGTTGGCGTTGCCCGAGTTGACGACGAGGGCGCTGGCGCCGCCGCCCTTGATCCGGTCGCGGCACCAGTCGACCGCCGCCGACGGGCATTTCGAGCGAGTGAACACGCCGGCCACCGTCGTGCCGGCATCGAACAACGCGAGCAAGACGTCGGTGCGCCCCGGATACCTGATTCCCGCGGCGGCGGTCGCCAGCCGCACTCCGGCGACCGGCGGCATTTCGGGAAAGGATGCAGGAGCAAGGGGGGAGATTGAAGGAGACATGATGTTGTTCGTCATTCCGGGGCGCGCCGAAGGCGCGAGCCGGGAATCCATAACCACGACGCTTCAGATTCGACCCGCAATCGCAGGGGTTATGGATTCCGGCCCTCGCTTCGCGCGGCCGGAATGACCACTAAGGCTTTTGAGGCGCCTCGCAAGGGGAATTCGTCACTTCTTCGCCGGCGCGGCGGGATTGAGCGAAGCGTCCGGCGCGGCGGGCTTGTCGAGCCGCTCGACGGTGGCGGACTTCCGCAGGCTCTCGACGAGTTGCGCCTGCGCGCGGTGCGCGAGGTAATTGTCGAGCTGCGGCTTCACCTGTTCGAAGGTCGGCGTCGGCTTGATGCGCTTATCCTCGACCTTGATGACGTGCCATCCGAACTGCGTCTTCACGGGGTCGGAAAGCTGTCCCTTGTCGAGCTTGAAGGCGACTTCGGCGAATTCGGGCACCATCTGGTCCTTGGTGAAGTAGCCGAGATCGCCGCCTTCGGCCGCGCCCGGATCCTTTGACTTTTCCTTGGCGAGCGTGGCGAAATCAGCGCCGCCCTTTAATTGGGCGAGGATCGCTTTCGCTTCGTCCTCCGTCGGGACGAGAATGTGGCGCGCGTGCACCTCTTCCTCGTTTTTCACCTGCTTGATGGCCTCGTCATAGACCTGGTGCTCGGCTGCATCCGACAGCGCGGCTTTGCCGGCGTCCTGCAGCAGCGATTCCATCAAAAGCCTGTTGCGGTCGAAGGCGAGCCGATGCTTCACAGCGGGCCGATCGGCGAGCTTTTGCTGCTCGGCGGTCTGCGACAGCACGACGACATCGGCCAGATAATTGATGAGATAGTCGCGCTTCTGCTCCGGGGGGATGGTCGGCATGTTGCCACCGATCTCCTCCTCGGCGAAAGCAAGGTCGCTCTCGTGGATATCGACGCCGTTGACGCGGGCGATCAATGCATCGCTGTCCTCCGCCCAAGAAACGCCGATCGGCGCGGACAGAAATGCAACACAAGCAAGCACGCCGAGCGCGCGGCACACGGATAGGCGAGGGTAGGCCATGGAACGCAATCCTTTGGGCTAGTGGGCAAATCGCCTTGCTCAGGCGGGGCTTTGCTGGCGCGGACACTCGCCGAATCGCCTTCGCTTGGCAATGGCTGAATGACGCGGCCGCTTAACGAGCGCGTGAAGAGACCCCTCGCATTGACAACAAAACCACCCCCTCCTATGTCTCGACCATAATCCAGGCGCCGCCTATCGCCTTGCAGAAGCTCGAATAACGCTGCAATTTCCGCCGGTTGGACGCGCGCCGATGGCTTGGAACCGCAAAGCATGATCCCGAAAAGTGGACGCCGGTTTTCGGGAAAGGCCATGCGCAAGCCAAACTTTCAGGCGCGACCCGGATCGGAAGGATGAACACGCGATGATCGGCGCTGTCGCCCGCAAGCTGTTCGGCTCCTCCAACGACCGCCGCATGCGCTCTTATCGGCCGCGCGTCGATGACATCAACGCACTGGAAAAGGAGTTGGAGCAGCTCTCCGACGAGGCGTTACGCGCGCGGACGGACGCGTTCAGGAAGCAACTGTCCGAAGGAGCGTCGCTCGACGACATCCTGGTGCCGGCTTTCGCCACCGTGCGCGAGGCCGGCAAGCGCGCGCTTGGCCAGCGCCACTTCGATGTCCAGCTCATCGGCGGCATGGTGCTCCACGAAGGCAGGATCTCCGAGATGAAGACCGGCGAAGGCAAGACGCTGGTCGCCACGCTTCCCGTCTATCTCAACGCGCTCGCCGGCCGCGGCGTCCACGTCGTCACCGTCAACGATTATCTCGCCAAGCGCGACGCCGAGTGGATGGGGCAGATCTACAAATTCCTCGGGCTCACCGTCGGCGTCATCGTGCACGGCCTCGACGACGCCGAGCGGAAGAAGCAATACGAGTGCGACGTGACCTACGGCACCAACAACGAGCTCGGCTTCGACTATCTGCGCGACAACATGAAGTACCGGCTTGAGGACATGGTGCAGCGCGGCCACACCTACGCCATCGTCGACGAGGTGGACTCCATCCTGATCGACGAGGCGCGCACGCCGCTCATTATTTCCGGTCCGCTCGACGACCGTTCCGACTTCTACAACACCATCGACACCTTCATCCCCAATCTCGACAAGACCGATTACAACGTCGACGAGAAGCAGCGCACCGTCACGCTCACCGAGATCGGCATGGAACGCCTGGAGCAAGGCCTGCGCGATGCCGGCCTGCTCAAGTCCGATTCGCTCTACAACGTCGAGAACGTTACCGTCGTGCATCACGTGAATCAGGCGCTGCGCGCACACAAACTGTTCCAGCGCGACAAGGACTACATCGTACGCAACGGTGAGGTCGTCATCATCGACGAGTTCACCGGCCGCATGATGCCGGGCCGGCGCTATTCAGAGGGCCTGCATCAGGCGCTCGAGGCCAAGGAACGGCAGCCGATCCAGCCGGAGAACCAGACGCTGGCCTCGATCACCTTCCAGAACTATTTCCGCATGTATGAAAAGCTCGCCGGCATGACTGGTACGGCAACGACCGAAGCGGACGAGTTCCAGGACATCTACAATCTCGAAGTCCTGGAAATCCCGACCAACATGCCGATGATTCGGCTCGACGACGACGATGAGGTCTATCGCACGACGGCGGAGAAATACCGGGCGGTCATCTCGCTGATTGAGGATTGCAAGCAACGCGGCCAGCCGGTGCTGGTCGGCACGACGTCGATCGAGAAATCCGAACAGCTCGCCGAAATGCTGCGCAAGCAGGGGTGGGAGCAGCACGACTTTTCCGACCCCAATGCTTTCGCCGCGCTCTATTCCGGGGATGAAGGCGCCACCAAAGTCAAGGTGTTCGCGATTCTCAACGCCCGCTATCACGAACAAGAGGCTTACATCGTCTCCCAGGCGGGCGTGCCGGGAGCCATCACTATCGCCACCAACATGGCCGGCCGCGGCACCGACATTCAGCTCGGCGGCAACGCCGACATGCGAATCCGCCAGGAATTGGCCGACATCGAGGATTGGCAGGCGCGCGACAAAAGTCCACAGGCGGCCGAAATTCGCTCGCAAGTCGCGCGCTTGAAAGAAAAGGCGCTGGCCGCCGGCGGGCTGTACGTTCTCGGCACCGAGCGGCACGAGAGCCGCCGCATCGACAATCAGTTGCGCGGCCGTTCCGGACGCCAAGGCGATCCCGGCCACTCGAAGTTCTTCCTTTCGCTCGAAGATGATCTGATGCGCATCTTCGGCACCGACAAGCTGGACGGCATGCTGACCAAGCTCGGGCTCAAGGAGAACGAGGCGATCATCCATCCGTGGATCAATAAGGCCTTGGAGAAAGCGCAGCAGAAGGTCGAGGCGCGCAACTTCGACATCCGCAAGAACATCCTCAAGTACGACAACGTGATGAACGATCAGCGCAAGGTCATCTTCGACCAGCGCGTCGAGTGGATGCAGGACGCGGCAGTGGTGGAAGTCGTCGCCGACATGCGTCACAACGTGATCGACGATCTCGTCGCCAAGCACGTGCCGGAGAACGCTTATCCGGAGCAATGGGACACGGCGGGGCTCAAGGGGGAGCTCAATCGCGTGCTCGGTCTCGATCTGCCGGCCGACGAATGGGCCAAGGAAGAGGGTATCGCCGACGAGGAGATTTTCACCCGCGTCGAGCGCCGCGCCGACGAGCACATGGCGGGGAAGGTCGCGCAGTGGGGTTCCAACGTCATCCGTTACATCGAGAAATCGATCCTGTTGCAGACGCTCGACCATCTCTGGCGCGAGCATCTGGTCATGCTCGACCATCTGCGCCAGGTGATCGGACTGCGCGGCTATGGCCAACGCGACCCGCTCAACGAGTACAAGGCGGAAGCCTTCAGCCTGTTCGAGGCGATGAGCCAGAACCTGCGCGAGGCGGTGACGGCGCAGCTCATGCGCGTCGAGATCATGCCGGCGCCCCCGCCGGATCAGCAGGCGATGCCGTTGCCCGCCATGGAAGCGCACAAGATCGATCCGACCACCGGCGAGGATGAGATGGCGCTGGCGCTTGCCGGCGCCGAGACCCTCGCGCGCCATGGCATTGGCGGAGCCGGCGGCGGCGTCGCGGCGGCGGCATCGCCGCGTGATACGCCGGCGCCGGAGCGTAATCCGCGAGACCCGACAAGCTGGGGCAAAGTCGGACGCAACGAGCCGTGCCCCTGCGGCTCAGGCAAGAAATTCAAGCATTGCCACGGACGCTACGCGTAGCAGAGAACCGAGGACGGGCAAGAAGTATCCGCCCTTCGTCGTCCGTCTTACCGTCGTCTGATTACCGGAGTCCGCCCCAGCGGCCATCGAAGTTACCGGCAGGCACGACCGGCTGCGCGCCGTTCATCGTGCCGCTACTCGCAGGTGCGGCTGCGTTAGCTTCCTGCTGCGGAGCGGGCTTCGGCATCGCTGCAGTCTGTTGCGGCTCGCTCTTGCGGGCTTCAACATTGTGCGGCTCGGTGTTGTGCGGCTCGCTCGCCTTCGGTCTCGAAGCGGCGGCGGTCTCAGTCTCATGACGCGGCGCGAGCTTTGCCTTTGGCGCCGCCGCCGTTCCGGTCGCCGAAGGCTCCGATCCGCGCTCTTGCGTTCCCGAATCGGTCGCGGCGACGTGAGTCTGCTTCGAGCCAAAGAAGCCGCCAAAAATTTTGCTCGCCAACGTCGGTTGCGTGCCGCCGTTGTCGACGGTAACGACGGGTCCCGGCTGTGGCGGCAATGCCCCCGGCGCCGGCACTCTCGCCGGCGGTATGCCGCCCCCGACTTGGGCCAGGAACACCCTGTTCATGCCGCCGTCGAGGCCGCTTCTCACCGGCGCGACCGACACGTTGGCTTTGACCAGCTGCGCGTATTGGACCTCGTCCGCGTGCGCTTTCTCCAAAGCCGGCCCGGCGATTTCCGGGTTGACCACGAAGGGCGGGCAGTGGCCGGTCGGATTGAATACGATCGGCTTCGAGGAATTCGGCGGTTGTTGCGGGTCGAACACGTAGTGCTTGTTACAAACCTCGACCTTGGGCTCGAGACGCGACGCCTCGAAGTGATCGTTGCCTTCCTTGATCATCTTCCAGAAGGCCATGTTCGGATTGGTGCGATGGTGTGCCAGGTTCGCCGGCGTCATGCGGAACGGATAGGCCTGGATCTGGAACGACTGCTGACCGCCGAGAAAAGACTCACGTGCGAGAGAGTAGATCTCGCCGATTTGCTCGTCGGTCATCGCGTAGCAGCCGCGCGACGAGCAATCGCCGTGGATCATGAGGAAGGCGCCGTGGCGATCATTCGCCTTGTCGAAAGCGTTGGGGAAGCCGGTGTTGATGGCGAGGTAGTAATTGGAATTCGGATTCATCAGGTCGGGCGTAATCGTATAGAAGCCCTCGGGCGCCTGCCGGTCGCCTTCATGGACCTTCGGCCCAAGATCGCCGGACCAGCGGCAGATCGGATAGACCTTGAGGATCTGGAAATGGCCGGTGGTGTCCTGCTTCCAGACCTCGAGTTCCGATTCCTCTTTGAAGATTCGCACGAGGATCGGCAAATCCTTCGGCATGCTCTTTCGTTCGAGCAGCCCCAGCATCTGTGGCGACAGCTCTTTCATCGCCTTGGTAGGCAACTGATAGCCGTCCTCGCCGTAGCATCCGGCAAGCGTCAGGGAACCGGCGATAATCGCCGATGCGGTCAGCGCGCGCACCAGGTTGGCGCGGATCAATGCGTTACTCCCCGACCGGTGGACGATCCCCGGGCCATACCACTTACCAATCGTTATCCTTACGAGGTGGCTTTCGCAAGGCAGCAGAGGCGCCCGCATGAACCTGGAGCATGTTGCTGCTGAAGGAATGGTAAATTTTTGGCAAATTTCGCCCGTAAGACCAAAGCTTTATCCGGCGCGATCGGGCGTCAGGTAAGTTCCAGGCGGGGGACGAATCCCGGCGCGATTGTGGCGGCGGAACCGGCTTGCGGAGAAATCAGCCCAGCATCCGCCCAATCGCCATGAATTTCTCGCGCCGCAAGCGGACGATGGTCGCGGGGTCGAGGCCCTGCAGTTCGGTCAAGACGGCGGCAATAGCGTCTCCCGCCGCCGCGATCGCCGACGGGGGATCGCGATGGGCACCGCCGGTCGGTTCGGGCACGACGGTGTCGACAACGCCGAAGCGGACGAGATCCTGCGCCGTGATCTTCATGCTGGACGCTGCCTCCTGCGCTTTCGCGGTATCGCGCCAAAGGATCGAGGCCGCGCCTTCCGGTGAAATCACGCTATAGACGGAGTGCTCCAGCATGATCACGCGGTTGGCGGTTGCGACCGCGATGGCTCCGCCCGAGCCGCCCTCGCCGATAATGACCGCGACATTAGGAACGCCGATGCGCAAGCAGGCCTCCGTGGAGCGCGCGATGGCCTCGGCTTGCCCGCGCTCTTCCGCGCCGATGCCGGGATAGGCGCCCGCGGTATCGATGAGCGCGATGACCGGAATCTCGAAATGATCGGCCATGTCCATCAGCCGCACGGCCTTGCGGTAGCCCTCCGGCCGCGCCATGCCGAAATTGTGCTTGAGGCGGCTCTCGGTGTCGGAGCCTTTTTCCTGGCCGATGACGCACACGCTCTCGCCGCGGAAGCGGCCGAAGCCGCCGACGATCGCCGCGTCTTCGCCATAGGTGCGGTCGCCGGCCAATGGAACGAAATCGGCGATCAGCTGGGCGACGTAATCGAGGCAATGGGGCCGCTGCGGATGCCGCGCTACTTGTGTCTTCTGCCACGGCGTCAACCCGGCGTAGAGCTCCTTGAGCGCCTGATCCGCCTTGACCTCGATGCGATTGATTTCTTCCCCGATCGCGATCGCGTCCCCGCCGGCCTGCAGCGCGCGCATTTCTTCGATCTTGGCCTCGAGCTCGGCCACCGGCTTTTCGAAATCGAGATAAGAGCGCATCACACAAACATCTATATCAGCGGGGTAAATCAGGGCCGCACGCGCGGGAAACTCGCTTGCGGGGCGCGCCCAAGTCAAGGAAGAGAATAGCGAAGAACTGCGGCGCAAAACCCTCAGCCGCCCTCCAAATAGCGGAGTTCCTCATCGACGACGGTGAGCAAGGGTTGCAGGCTTTCATGTACGGTGTCCCAAACAGCTTTGTCGAGTACTAGCTCGTAATCATGGCGATACACGTTCCCCGCGCCGGCCATCCCCTGCCATCGAATGTGCGGATGTCGAGCTTTTAGTTCGGGTGACAACCTCCGCGAGGCCTCGGATATGATTTCAAGACAACGCGTCGTCGCGTACACCGTGCGGCGATCTGCAAGGAATTGATCAATGGACGCTTGACCGATAAATGAAAATGCAAGGGCAATATTCTCGCGGATATCGGTCAGCGGGCCAAGATCAGAAGGCATAGACCGAATTTGCAGTCGCCGGCGGGCGAACATACGGTTTAAGCGCGTTCTTGTTCACGATGTCGACTGGTCCAGGAAAAAGGGTAGCAATGAAGTTCTTCAGTTCGACATAGGCAAAGATGTCGAGTGAAGCATCGGGGGCCATCTCGATCATAATATCGAGGTCGCTTTGTGGACCCGCTTCCCCGCGCGCTGCCGAGCCGAACAAAGCGGCATGCCTCACGCCGCGCGAGCGCAATTCGGCTTGATGGCCCACAAGAACGTCGATCGCATCTTGCCTGTTCATCGATGCCTCAAAAAGTTCGGAAGTGTACGTGCACGACGCCTTCTCACACCGTCTTGCCCTCAAACGTCTTTGAGACGCACACAGAAGATCGTTTAGTTCTTTGTTCGGAAGATCATGCCCCTATAGTAGTTAATTTTCACGGGTCTGCAAACGGATGCAAATCGCGGACAAGGCTTTTCAATCGCTCCTCGAGCACGTGGGTATAGATCTGCGTGGTCGAGATGTCGGCGTGGCCGAGCAGCGTCTGCACCACGCGCAGGTCCGCGCCGTTATGCAACAGATGGCTGGCGAAGGCGTGGCGCAGCACGTGCGGACTTAGTTGCGTCGCGCGCAATCCGGCGGCTCCGGCGAGCGCCTTGAGCTCGCGGGCAAAATGCTGGCGGGTGAGATGGCCGCTGTCGCCGAAAGACGGGAACAGCCACCCCCTCCCATCCCTCCTCGGCTTGCGGGGGAGGGTGGGGTGGGGGCTTCCACCGCCGGACTCGGCAACGAGTGCGAGGTATTCCGCCATCGCGCGCTTGGCGGCGTTGTTGAGCGGTACGAGACGCTCCTTGTTGCCCTTGCCGCGCACCACGATGACCCGGGCGTCGCGGCGCGCGGCCGATGCGGGGAGCGCCACGAGTTCGGAAACGCGCAGGCCCGTGGCGTAGAGGAGCTCGACAAGACAAGCGAGCCGGGCGGCGCGCAGCCGCACGGGCAACGGCGCTTCCGGATCGCACTGGCCGGCGACGCCCAGCAGGCGATCGACTTCGGCGAGCGTGAGCGTCTTCGGCAAGGCGCGGGCGCGCTTTGGACCTTCCAGCACGGCGGCCGGATTATCCTTGCGCTGTCCTTCGGCGTAGAGAAAGCGATAAAGCTGCCGGATCGCCGAGAGGCGCCGGGCCACCGTCGCCGGCTGCATTCCGCGCCGTGCCAGCTCGCCGAGATAAGCCCGCACATTGTCGGTGGTTGCCGTCGCGACGGATCGCCGGTCTTCCGCGAGAAAGGCGATGAAATCGGCCAGGTCGCGGCCGTAGGCGGCGAGCGTGTTTTTCCCGGCTCCGCGCTCGGCCGCCAGCATGTCGAGAAAAAGCCCAACCAGCCGCTCACCCGAATGTTCGGCTACACGCGCCCTTGCACCAGCCGTTCGCCGCGCGACTTTGCGAACCATTTGGCCCGAGCCTCAGCGGTTCTTGAAGAATTTGTCGGGCGGGATCGAAACGGTGATCTCGCGCGGCTTCGGTTGCACGAAATGCGCGAGCGAATATAGGCCGCCATAGACGGCTGCACACAGAATGGCGACGACGGTGAGGAAGCGAAGCAGGCTCGGCATCTCAGGCGCTCGCGCTCATCCCATTGGTGCCGGCGAACAGGACCGAGTACGATCATGTTCGGCTCAGCCTGGCAAGTCGTCCGGCCGGCCATTTGAGAGTTCCAGCCAAAGGCATAGAAGCGCTGGGCAGGTACCTGGCGGGCGCGTTAAATGACTGACATTGCGTTACAAAATGACGCCAACGCGAGGGTCTCGGCGGCCGCGATCCTGCCTCTTCTGGGACGCCGTTCGATTGTGCTTGTCGGCATGATGGGGGTCGGCAAGTCGTCGGTCGGCCGCAGGCTCGCCGCCCGGCTCTCGATCCCGTTTGTCGACGCCGACACCGAGATTGAAAAGGCCGCCGGGATGAGCATCGCCGACATTTTTGCCCGCCACGGCGAGCCGTATTTCCGCAGCGGCGAGGCGCGGGTAATAGCCCGGCTGCTTGAGGGCGGCCCACAGGTGCTGGCCACCGGCGGCGGCGCGTTCATGAATGCGGATACGCGGGCGCTGATCAAGGTGAAAGGCGTTTCGATCTGGCTCCAAGCTGACTTTGACGTGCTGTCGCGGCGGATCAGCAAGCGCAGGAACGAACGGCCGCTGTTGCAAACCGCCGATCCGGCCGAGACCTTGCGCACCTTGCTGGCGGAGCGCGAGCCGACTTATGCGCTCGCCGATCTCACCGTGCAGTCGCGCGAAGTGGCGCATGAAACCATCGTTGCCGACATCATGACGGCCCTCGCATCGTTCCTGACGTCGGCCGGATCGGCCGAGGGAAAGGCTGGCGCATGACGGCACCCCTTCGTGCCGATCCGGCTACCGTCAAGGTCGCGCTCGGCGCGCGCAGCTACGACATCGTCATTGGGCGCGGCCTGATTGCGTCGCTCGGCGTGCGCATCGAAGCTTTGCGCCCGGGCGCAAAGACCGCCGTCGTCACCGACGAGAATGTCGCGCGGCATCATCTCGCCGCCGTCGAAGCCGCGCTCGCCGGCGCCGGCGTGGCGGCGAGCCGCGTCATCGTTCCTGTCGGCGAGAGCTCGAAGAGCTTTCGCATGTTCGAACAGGTCTGCGAAGCGATCATTGCGGCGCGCATCGAGCGTGGCGATCTCGTGGTTGCGCTCGGCGGCGGTGTCATCGGCGATCTTGCCGGCTTTGCAGCGTCCGCGGTGCGGCGCGGACTCGATTACGTGCAGGTCCCGACCACGCTGTTGGCTCAAGTCGATTCCTCCGTCGGCGGCAAAACGGCGATCAATTCCGCCCACGGCAAGAATCTCATCGGCGCGTTCCATCAGCCCATTCTGGTGCTGGCCGATACCGCTGCGCTCGACACTTTGCCGGCGCGCGAATTCCGCGCCGGTTATGCCGAGGTCGCCAAATGTGCGCTGCTCGGCGACGCCGCCTTCTTCTCCTGGCTCGAAGCGAACTGGCGCGGCGTGTTCGCCGGCGGCAATTCTTACGAAAGTTTTGCGCGTGAGCATGCCATCGCCGTGAGTTGCCGCGCCAAAGCGGCGATCGTGGCGCGCGATGAGCGCGAGACTGGCGAGCGGGCGTTGCTCAATCTTGGCCATACTTTCGGCCACGCGCTGGAAGCCGCTTGCGGCTTTTCCGACCGGCTCTTGCACGGCGAGGCGGTTGCCGCCGGTACGGCGCTGGCATTCGGCTTTTCGGCGAAGCTGGGACTTATTCCCGCCGCCGATGCCGACCGCGCGATCCGTCATCTGGCCGCGGTCGGCTTACCGACCAGAACAAAAGACATTCCCGGCGGCTTGCCCCATGTCGATCGGCTGATGGATTTGATCGCGCAGGACAAGAAAGTGAAGCGGGGAATGCTTACATTCATTCTTGTGCGCGGGATCGGCGCCGCTTTTGTCGAAACCGGCGTCGATCAAGCGCAAGTGCGCGCGTTCCTCGGCGAGAAGCTTGCGGAGCAATGACTATTTACGATTGGTTGACCGTTACGGCGGTCGTGATCTGCCTCTTGGTATCGGCGTTTTATTCCGGTAGCGAGACGGCGCTGACCGCGTCTTCGCGTGCCGCCATGATGCGGCTGGAAAAGCAAGGCAACGCGGATGCGACGATCGTCAACCGGCTGTTGGCGACGCGCGAGCGGTTCCTCGGAGCGGTCTTGCTCGCCAATAACGTGACCAATATCGCCGCCTCGACGCTGGCGACCGGCCTTTTGCTCGCGTTCTTCGGCCACGCCGGCGTGATCTATGCCACCATCGTCATGACGGCGCTGATCTTCGTCGTCTGCGAAGTGCTACCGAAGACCGCTGCGTTCAACTCACCGGACCGCTGGGCCCTTGTCGTCGCACATCCGATTGCGCGGACGGTGGCGTGGTTGCTGCCGATCCTGAAGGCTGTCGAGTGGCTGGTGCGGATCATTCTGCGCGGCGTCGGCATGCCGGTCGGCAAGATCCAGTCGATCCTTTCGCCGCGCGAAGAGCTGCGCGGTGCCGTCGATCTCCTGCATCGCGCCGGCATCGTGGAAAAGCTCGACCGCGACATGATGGGCGGCGTGCTCGATCTGCGCGAACTCACGGTATCCGACGTGATGGTCCACCGCACCAAGATGGTGATGCTCGATGCCGACGACCCGTCGCGCGACATCGTCGATGCGGTGCTCGCCGCCGCGGTGAGCCGGTTACCGGTGTGGCGCGGGTCGCCTGACAACATCCTCGGCGTGCTACACGCCAAAGACCTCCTCCGCGCTCTCCACGCGGCCGGCGGCGATGCCGGCAAAATCGACATCGAGTCGCTGACCAGGCCGCCATGGTTCGTGCCGGACACCACGCCGCTCTATGAGCAGCTCAAGGCTTTTCGCGATCGCAAGACGCCGTTCGCGTTGGTGGTCGACGAATACGGCGAGCTCGAGGGGCTGGTGACGATCAAGGACATTATCGCGGAGATCGTGGGCGACATCAGCGACGAGCACGAGATCGCGGTTTCGGGCGTGCGCATGCTGCCTGACGGCTCGGCCAACGTCGACGGCGCGGTGCCGGTCCGCGACCTCAACCGGGCGATGGAGTGGAGCATTCCCGACGACGAGGCGACGACGATCGCCGGCGTGGTGATTTACGAGTCGCGCTCGATCCCGGAGCCGGGACAGAGCTTCACCTTCCACGGGTACCGTTTCCAGGTCCTGCGCAAGACGCGCAACCGCATCACGGCATTGCGGGTCACGCCGCTCGTACGCAAACCAGCGGCGGCGAAGGCGAGCTAGACCGTAGCTCCGATCATCTTGCGGGTAACCGGAAGCAACCGCATCTAACAAACACTGAGATTGGAGCAGGGGTGATGGCCATTCAGACGAAAATCGCTCGGGGCACGGGACGGTCGCCGCCCCGATCGACGCGAGCGTCCGCATCGGCCACGTGCATCTGAAGGTCGCCGATATCGACCGGGCGCTGGCCTTTTATTGCGGCGTACTCGGCTTTGAGTTGACGCAGCGGTTTGGCCTGCAGGCGGCGTTCATTTCGGTCGGCGGTTATCATCATCACATCGGGCTGAATACCTGGGAGAGCCGCGGCGGCCCGCCGCCGCCCCAAGGCACGACCGGCCTCTACCATCTCGCGATCCTCTATCCGACCCGCCCGGCGCTGGGCGATGCGTTGCGCCGTCTGGTCGAGGCGAAGATTCCGCTCGACGGCGCTTCCGATCACGGCGTCAGCGAGGCGCTTTACCTGCGCGATCCCGACGAGAACGGCGTCGAGCTTTACTGGGACCGGCCGAAGGAGCAGTGGCCGCGCACGCCCAACGGCGAGCTCGCGATGTACACGCGCCACCTCGACCTGAGGGGCTTGCTCGCAGCCGCTCCCCAAGCGCCGCAACCCGCGGAAGCCGTGCCTCAGGCGGTGCGCGATCGGTAATTCGATCGTTCGGACAACGCCATGTGGAAGCGCGACCTGGCTTGGTTTAACGATCAGATCGCGGAGTTAACGAAGCAAGATGACAGTAAATAGCCGGGATCCAGCGTCAACGAGCTCCGGTGTCGGTTATCGAGGTTAGGTAGCTTCTCCCGGCGCTGCCGCATGGATGGCGAGCGCGTGGACGCCGCTCGAAAGCTCGCCGGCGAGCGCCGCATTGATCATGCGGTGGCGTTCCAGCCGGCTCTTCCCGCGAAAGGCGTCCGACACGATATAGAGGCGGAAATGGGTCTGCCCGCCGGGCCGGTGTCCGGCGTGGCCTTCGTGGCGATGGGATTCATCCTCCACGCGGAGGCTCTCGGGCGCGAAAGCCTTGCGCAACTTTTCGGTGATGAGATCGTGTGTTTGCATAACTCGCAGCCTTAGCCAGCGCAAAGCGACATGGTCAACTGCCTCAACGCGCCGTTTTGCCGCCTGTCAAGTCTTGAAGCTGCCCTCGAGGCACCCGCATACTCGTAAAGATGAGCAACAACTCGCCACTCTTTGACCGGATCCGCGTCAAGCCCGGCCATGACCGCCGGCCGCGCACCGATCTTCCGGGCTGCCAGTGGCCACGCTGTGATACGCCCGCGACCCACCGCGCCCCGAAGGGCCGGTTGCGCGCCAGCGAGTATTGGCAGTTCTGCCTGGAGCACGTCCGCGAATACAATAGTTCCTATAATTTTTTCGCCGGCATGAGCGACGACGCGATCGCGAAGTATCAGAAAGACGACGTCACCGGCCATCGTCCGACCTGGAAAATGGGCTCAATCGGCGGCATCAGCGGCCGTCGTCGGGAGGCCCGGCGCAAGGCGGGCGACGCCTCGGGATGGGCGGCGGAGGATCCGTTCGGTCTATTTGGCGGCGCGGGCCCCGGACAGGCGGGCCGCAAACGCCCGGCCGCCGAGGAACGCAAGGTTCTCAACGCCCAGCGGCGTGCGCTCGACGCGCTCGGCCTTGAAGCCAGCGCCAAGCGTGCCGATATCAAGACCAGGTTCAAGGTATTGGTGAAGCGGCATCATCCCGACGCCAACGGCGGCGATCGTACGTCCGAAGACCGGCTGCGGGAGATCATCCAAGCCTATAATTACCTCAAATCGGCGGGTTTCTGCTGAATTTCTTAGTGGCTTTCGCGGCCTTATGCGCTTCTGCTAAATTTGGCCCGACATCCGACCGCCGGTGAGGGCCGATTCGCGCGCCACGGAGGTCACGGAGGTGCAATGACTCTCGCAACTGAAGCTGTATCCGGACTGCCGGATATGAAGGTCTCGATCCGGCAACTGTTCGGCATCGACAGCGACCTGGAAGTGCCGGCTTATTCCGAGCCGGACGAGTACGTTCCCGACGTCGATCCCGACTATAGGTTCGACAAGCCGACGACGCTTGCCATCCTTGCCGGGTTCGCCAGGAACCGCCGGGTCATCGTGACCGGCTATCACGGCACCGGCAAGTCGACGCATATCGAGCAGGTGGCGGCGCGGCTCAACTGGCCGTGCGTGCGCGTCAACCTCGACAGCCACATCAGCCGCGTCGATCTGATCGGCAAGGACGCGATCGTGATCCGCGAAGGCATGCAGGTGACCGAATTCCGCGACGGCATTCTGCCGTGGGCGCTGCAGCACAACGTGGCGATCTGCTTCGACGAATACGACGCCGGCCGACCCGACGTGATGTTCGTGATCCAGCGCGTTCTGGAATCTTCCGGACGGCTGACGCTGCTCGATCAGAACAAGGTGATCAAGCCGCATCCCTCGTTCCGGTTGTTCGCCACGGCCAACACGGTCGGCCTCGGCGACACCTCCGGCCTCTATCACGGCACGCAGCAGATCAACCAGGGCCAGATGGACCGCTGGTCGATCGTTACTACGCTGAATTATCTGCCGCACGACAACGAGGTGGAGATCGTGCTCGCCAAGGCGAAGCACTACCGCACGGCCGAGGGGCGCGACATCGTCAGTAAGATGGTGCGCGTCGCGGACCTCACCCGCAACGCCTTCATGAACGGCGATATTTCGACCGTCATGAGCCCGCGCACTGTGATCACCTGGGCGGAGAATTCCGATATTTTCAATGACATCGGCTTCGCCTTCCGGCTGACCTTCGTCAACAAATGCGATGAGCTGGAGCGTCCGCTGGTGGCGGAGTTCTATCAGCGTTGCTTCGGCCAGGAGTTGCCGGAATCGGCCGTGAACGTGGCGCTCTCGTAACAAGCACCTCTTCCCCCGTGAAGGGAGAGGGAGAAGACCATGAGCTCCAACTTCAAGCCCAAGAATCCGGCCAAGGAAGCGCCAACCGAGCCGTTCAAGCGCGCGGTCGGCGTCTGCCTGCGCGCGATTGCCGGCAAGGGCGACATCGAGGTCGCGTTTGCCGCCGAGCGTCCCGGGCTTGCCGCCAACAAAGTGCGGCTGCCGGAGCCGGCGCGCCGGCTCAACGACCGCGAGGCGGCCATCGTGCGCGGTCACGCCGACTCGATTGCGCTTCGGCTTGCCTGTCACGACCCGGCAGTGCATCGGCGGCTCGTACCCGGCGGCCAACAGGCGCGCGCGGTGTTCGAAGCGGTCGAGCAGGCGCGGGTCGAAGCGATCGGGTCCCGCCGCATGGGCGGCGTGAAGAAGAATCTCGCCGCCATGCTCGACGACCGTTTTCATCGCGGCAAATATGAGGAGGTCAGCGATCGCGCCGATGCGCCGATCGAGGAAGCCATCGCCATGATCGTGCGCGAAAGGCTCACCGGAGAGACGCCGCCGGCAACAGCGCGCAAGCTCGTCGATCTGTGGCGCCCCCTGATCGAAGAGCGCGCCGGCCGCAATCTCGATCGCCTGGAGCGCGTACTCGCCGATCAGCGCCGGTTTGGCGACGTCGTGCACGACCTGCTCGATTCCCTGGACATGGGCGAGGATCGCAACAGCGATGCCGACGAGGAGGAGGGCGAAGGAGGCGAAGAAGAAAACCGCAGCGACGAATCCGGCCGCGACGGCGAAGCGTCTGATTCCGCCGACAGCGAGCGCATGAGCCTCGAGGAGGCCGAGACCTCGGCCGATGAATTGCCCGACACCGCCGCGGAAGCGGTCGACGCGCCGGCTTCCGACATGGCCGACGATGCGGAGATGGGGGATTCGGAGACCGCGGGCGAGCCGTGGCGGCCGCGGCACAATCGCAACGAGCCGCGCGGTCCGGATTATCGGCCCTTCACCGGCAAGTTCGATGAGATCGTCGGTGCCGAGAATCTCTGCGATCCGGAAGAGCTCGAGCGGCTGCGCGGCTATCTCGACAAGCAGCTGTCCCATCTCCAGGGGGTGGTGGCGCGGCTTGCCAACCGGCTGCAGCGGCTCCTCTTGGCGCAGCAGAACAGAGCCTGGGAATTCGATCTCGAGGAAGGCCTGCTCGATCCGGCGCGGCTGCCGCGCGTCATTGTCGACCCGCTGCATCCGCTGTCGTTCAAGCGGGAGAAGGACACCGATTTCCGCGACACGGTAGTGACGCTTCTACTCGACAATTCCGGCTCGATGCGCGGACGTCCGATCACGGTGGCGGCCACCTGCGCCGATATCCTGGCGCGCACGCTGGAACGCTGCGGCGTCAAGGTGGAGATTTTGGGTTTCACCACCCGCGCGTGGAAGGGCGGGCAATCGCGCGAAACCTGGCTCGCCCAGGGCAAACCGGCGAATCCGGGACGGCTGAACGATCTGCGCCACATCATCTACAAGTCGGCGGACGCGCCCTGGCGGCGCGCGCGGAAAAACCTCGGGCTAATGATGCGCGAGGGCTTGCTCAAAGAGAACATCGACGGCGAAGCGCTCGACTGGGCGCACAAGCGCCTGCTTGCCCGTCCCGAGAGCCGAAAAATCCTGATGATGATCTCCGACGGCGCGCCGGTCGACGACTCGACGCTCTCGGTCAATCCCGGCAATTACCTCGAGCGCCACCTGCGCTGGGTGATCGAGGATATCGAGACGCGCTCGCCGGTCGAATTGATCGCCATCGGCATCGGGCACGACGTCACGCGCTACTACCGGCGCGCAGTGACCATTGTCGACGCCGAGGAGCTGGGCGGCGTCATGACCGAGAAGCTCGCGGAATTGTTCGCGGAGAGTGCGACCGAGGAACGCGCGCCGCGTCCGGTTCGGCGTCGTCGATTGGATGCGTAGGCATTCTTCGCGCATTCCCGCGCAAGCGGAGATCCACACCCGATGTCGCATTGTCCGAGTTGCTGGGTCCCCGCTGTCGCGGGGAGGAGCGGATGATGCGCCCGCTAAGCCGCCGCGCGCTTCTTGACGATTTGGCGCTTGAGCTCGAGCACCCGCGCTGACAGCTCGGCGTCTTTGGCCTTGAGCAGGAAGGCGTCGAACCCGCCGCGATGATCGACGGTCTTCAGCGCATTCGCGGAGATGCGCAGGCGCACCGAGCGGCCGAGCGAATCGGACATGAGGGTGACATTGAGCAGATTGGGCAGGAACCGCCGTTTGGTCTTGCGGTTCGAATGGCTCACCCGATGCCCGATCTGACGTGTCTTGCCGGTCAGCTCGCAACGCCGCGACATAGCTGCAATTCCTCTTAAGGGTCTCGCGCGTCCGGCGCGAAGGGTGCACCGTGGGGCGCAAAGGTTGCGGACCTATAGTGAGCATGCCCGAAAGCGTCAAGCACAAGCGCTTGGTTGAGCGCGTTCAAGCGTGTGTGTGGATGGGTTGGGAAAGCCCCTCAAATCACAGAAACGACGCATTCTCCGACAAGACAATGCACAGAGTTTGCGCTATCGCTTGCGGCGGTTGGTACGGCATTCTACCCGATGTGGCCGCGCTGCCGTAAGCCGCGGTCTCCAAGGAACCGTCGCCGCCGTGTTTAACCTGCCGAAACGGCTTGTTCGGAGTGCACGACCCGCCGCGTTTGCCGGGGCGGTTTTCGTCACCGCGGCAGCGTTGGCGACCGATGCCCTCCATGTTGTTGCGGCGCAGGGACGGCTGGAGGCTGAGTATACCGCTACCCTGTCCGGTATTCCCATCGGACGCGGTCGCTGGATCATCGAGATTTCCGAAGACCAGTTCACCGCGACGGCGAGCGGAGGGACGATCGGTATCCTGCGGTTCTTCAGCTCGGGGCAGGGCACCGGCGCCTCCCAAGGCAGCGTGAGCGCAGGCCAGCCGATGCCGACCACCTATGCATCAACCATCACCAACGACAAACGGGTCGATGATGTGCGCATGGTGTTCGCGGGCGGCAACGTGAAAGACTTCACGGTCGAGCCTGCGGTCGGGCCGCACCCCGATCGCATTCCCGTCACGGATGCGGATCGTCGCAACGTGCTCGACCCGATGACCGCCACGCTCGACGCCGTGAGCGGCAACGGCGACCCGGTGTCGCCGCAAGCCTGCGGCAAGGCCTCCGTGTTTGATGGCCGCATGCGCTTCGATCTGCGCAGCGAATTCAAGCGCATCGAAGTGGTCAAAGCGGAGAAGGGCTACCAGGGACCGGCCGTCGTCTGCGCGATCTATTTCGTCCCGATTTCCGGTTATGTCCCGGACCGTTATGCGATCAAATACCTCGCCGCGATGCGCGATGCCGAGGTTTGGCTGGCGCCCATCTCCGGAACCCGGGTACTGGTGCCCTATCGCTTTTCGTTGCCGACGCCCGTTGGTACGGGAGTGCTGCAAGCGACGCAGTTCATCTCTGTCGCTA
The DNA here is from genome assembly GCA_963733575.1 of uncultured Alphaproteobacteria bacterium. Classification (GTDB taxonomy): domain Bacteria; phylum Pseudomonadota; class Alphaproteobacteria; order Rhizobiales; family Xanthobacteraceae; genus BOG-931. The sequence goes on from CAVTDJ010000003.1 coordinate 40,500, forward strand.
AACCGCCACGCGCCGCTGCGAATGTGAAAATGCAGTGATATCGGTTGTTCGCGGCGGCACAGTCCGGCGGCATAGCGCGCCCATATCTGCGTCCCCGTTATCCACAGGAGTGTTGCTCTTGACTCGCCGAAAATTTCCCTTTCGCAGCCGCGTTAACCTTTCGTGCCCGGAAGTGTCGGCCAAGCGCGACCGCGAACACCCGATCTGGTATTGCGTAGTGCCGGTGGCTCCATATGTCGCGGTGAACGAAGTCGAACACGCCGCGGGTAGCCGATTCGGCCGCGATTCGTTCCAGACTCGTTCCACACCTTAAGCACAGGGCTTTCCAGCGTGTTGTTGTGATACAGATGCAGCCGCTTTCCTGTGCGGCAGCCCGGGTTTTCGATGCCGATTTCCTTTTCGCCCTCCACCAATCGTGATCTGCGCGCCCGCGGCGCCGGCGTCACCGCCGTGCTCGGCCCGACCAATACCGGCAAGACCCATCTCGCTATCGAGCGGATGCTGGCGCACTCCTCCGGATTGATCGGATTGCCGCTGCGGCTCCTGGCGCGCGAAGTCTACAACCGCGCGGTGGAGCGGGTCGGCGCCGATGCGGTCGCGCTCGTCACCGGCGAGGAAAAGATCAAGCCGCCGAACCCGCGCTTCTGGGTGGCTACGGTCGAGGCCATGCCGCGCGACCTCGATGTCGCGTTCCTCGCCGTCGACGAAATCCAGCTCGCCGGCGATTTCGAACGCGGACATGTGTTCACGGACCGCATGCTGCACCGGCGCGGCCGCGAGGAAACGCTTGTGCTCGGCGCCGCCACCATGCGGCCGATCGTAGAGCGGCTCCTGCCCGGCGCCAGTATCGTGAGCCGCCCGCGGCTGTCGCAACTCACCTTCGCCGGCGAGAAGAAATTGACGCGGCTGCCGCGTCGCTCGGCCATCGTCGCCTTCTCGGCCGAAGAGGTTTATGCGATCGCCGAGCTAATTCGCCGCCAGCGCGGCGGCGCGGCGGTCGTGCTCGGCGCGCTGTCGCCGCGCACGCGCAACGCGCAGGTCGCGCTCTACCAGGCCGGCGAGGTCGACTATTTGGTGGCGACCGACGCCATCGGCATGGGACTCAATCTCGACGTCGATCACATCGCGTTCGCCTCCGATCGCAAGTTCGACGGCTACCAGTTCCGCAAGCTCAGCCCGGCCGAACTCGCCCAAATCGCCGGCCGCGCCGGACGCGCCACGCGCGACGGCACCTTCGGCACCACCGGACGCTGTCCGCCGTTCGAGACCGAGCTTGCGCAGGCGCTCGAGTCGCACACTTTCGAACCGGTCAAGATTGTGCAGTGGCGCAACACCGATCTCGACTTCTCCTCGATCGGCGCGTTGCAGGCAACGCTGGCGGCGGCGCCGAACGAGAACACGCTGACGCGCGCGCCGGTCGCCGAAGACATCCTCGTGCTCGATCATGCCGCGCGCGACGACGAGGTGCGTGCCCTGACCGGAACCCGCGCCGACGTCGAGCGGCTGTGGGAGGTTTGTCAGATTCCAGATTACCGGAAGATCGCGCCGGCGACCCATGCCGAGCTCGCGGTCACGCTCTATGGCTATCTCATCCGCGAAAAGGCGATCCCGACTGACTGGTTCGCCAAGCAGGTGGCGCTGGCGGACCGCACCGACGGCGATATCGACACGCTCTCGAACCGCATCGCCCACATCCGGACTTGGACGTTCGCCGCCAACCGGCCGGATTGGCTCGCCGATCCGGAGCACTGGCAAGGCGTCGCGCGCGGCGTGGAGGACAAACTCTCCGACGCTTTGCACGAGCGGCTGACCGAGCGCTTCATCGATCGCCGCACCAGCGTCCTGATGCGGCGCTTGCGCGAGAATGCGCAGCTCGAGCCTGAGATGAGCAAGACGGGAGAGGTCGTGGTCGAAGGCCATGCCATCGGCCGCCTCGACGGATTCGTGTTCGTGGCCGACGCTTCCTCGGGCGGATCGGAGGCCAAGGCGCTGGAGAACGCCGCGCAGAAAGCGCTGGCCGGCGAGATCGCCACGCGCGCCACGCGGCTTGCCGAGGCGCCCGACGAGCAGTTCGTGCTCGCCGCCGACGGCGCGGTGCGCTGGACCGGCGCTGCCGTCGGCAAGCTCATTGCCGGCGAGGAAGCTTTGCGGCCGCGCGTGCGCGTCATCGCCGACGAGCAACTGTCCGGCGCGCCGCGCGAGGCTGTGGAGGCGCGGCTCAACGCTTGGGTGAAATCCCACATTGAAAAGCTGCTCGGCCCGTTGTTCGAGCTTTCCGTTGCCGCCGACATCAGCGGCATCGCGCGCGGCGTCGCGTTCCAATTGGTCGAAGCGCTGGGTGTGCTCGACCGCCAGCGGGTCGCGGACGAGGTAAAGGGCTTGGAGCAGCCGGAGCGCGCGAGCTTGCGCAAATACGGCGTCCGCTTCGGGGCCTATCACATCTACCTGCCGCTGCTGCTCAAGCCGGGGCCGCGGGCGCTCGCCGCGCAACTCTGGGCGCTCGCGCACGATGGCCCGCAGAGCAAAGGGCTCGACGATTTGCTGCACCTCGCCGCGAGCGGCCGCACATCGATCCCGGTCGATCGGGAGGTCGATCCGGCGCTCTACCGCGCGGCTGGTTATCGGGTTTGCGGCGAACGTGCCGTGCGCGTCGACATTCTCGAACGCCTTGCGGATCAGATCCGGCCGGCGCTCTCCTGGCGGGAAGGCGTCGCCGGAGAAAAGCCGCCGGGGGCAATCGCCGGCGGCGGCTTCACAATAGTCAACACCATGACGTCCCTCACCGGCGCCTCCGGCGAGGATTTTGCCTCAATTCTGCGCTCCCTCGGCTATCGGCTGGAGCGGCGGCCGAAACCCGCCGAGCCTGCCGAGCCCGCGCCCGTGGCCGAGACAGCGGAGACGATCGCGCCCGACAATGACGGCGTGTCCGCAACTGATGCCACCGCGGTGGATGCTCCGGCGGTGGAGGCAACGCCGCCCGATACCGCATCGTCGCCCGACGCGGAGACAATCATCGAGCAAGCCGCAGTCTCGGTCGCGCCGCCCGATGTGCCGGCGCTCGGAACGGAGTTACTCGCCGAGAGCGCCGCGGTCGAGACGCAATCCCTGGCGCCTTCCGTTCCTGTCGCGGAAGCCGAGGCTAACGGCCAATCGAGCGGCACTGCGGCGGTCCGCCCCGCCGAACCGGAAATGATCGAGGTGTGGCGGCCGGGCCGGTCCGAGGGGCGGCGCCGCCCGCAGGGCAGGGATCGTCAAGCGGGCAAGCACTTCGGAAAACGCGGTGGCGCGCCAACGCAAGACGCCGTCGCCGCAGCGTCTATTCCACCGGACGCGAGCGCGCCGGCTCCGTCCGCCGATCAGGCGCCGCGAAGCGAGCAAATGGCGCCGGCCGAACAGCCTGCGCCTGCCGAGCAATCCAGAGCCGGGCGCCATTCGCGGCATCGCCGTCCGCCCGGCGGGGATCAGCGATTCGAGCGCCCGCGTCGTGAACGCGAGCGGCCGCCTGCCCATACGGCACGTCACGAGCGGCGCGAGAAGGCGCCCGATCCGAACTCGCCGTTCGCCAAGCTCGCGGCGTTGAAGGCTCTGCTCGAGGCCGAGGCCAAGGAGCGCCGCTAGAGTTGCCGACGGAACACGATCGACAGCGCATCGACAGATGGCTGTGGCATGCGCGCCTGGTACGGACGCGCGCGGCCGCGGCGGCGCTTGCGAGCGCCGGCTATGTCCGGGTCAATGGCGCGCGCATCGACGCTCCCGGCCGCACGGTGCGAACCGGCGACGTGATCACGGTTGCGCTCGACCGCGCCGTGCGGGTGCTGAAGGTGACGGGATTTATCGAACGCCGGGGTCCCACCGAAGGCGGCCAAAGGCTATATGAGGAACTGACATGAATGGGCGGCCGCATGTGTCGCGCGCGGCATTGTGGCAAACCTTGCGCCACCGGGGTCCATGCGGTAGGAGCAAAGCCCGCCTAACGCTGGTTTCAGAGTGAGCAGATGACCTACATCGTCAATGATAATTGCATCAAATGCAAATACATGGACTGCGTCGAGGTCTGCCCCGTGGATTGCTTCTACGAAGGCGAGAACATGCTGGTCATCCATCCCGACGAGTGCATCGATTGCGGCGTCTGTGAGCCGGAATGCCCGGTCGACGCGATCAAGCCCGATACCGAGCCCGGGGTCGAGAAATGGCTGGGCGTGAACGCCGAATTCGCCAGGCAATGGCCGAATATCACGGCCAAAAAGGAACCGCCGGCCGACGCCAAGGATTTTGAGGGCGTTTCGGGCAAGTTCGAGCAGTATTTTTCGCCCAATCCGGGAACGGGCGACTGACGCAACCGTTAATTACGGCCCTTAACCTTTTGTCGTGGTGCGACCGTTTTGCGCCGCCATAAGGCTTTGATTTTGGCCGAAAATGTGTTATAAAGGCACTATATAATGAAGAACACCCCCGATATGCCGCTCCCTCAGTCGGGGAGCTTATTTTTCCGGGGCGTTTTCGAGGAACCGTCAAAAGAGGCGTGAGACCCACGCGAGAGCTGTGGCAGAGAAAACTCGTCGTCATCGTGCGAAAAAAGGCGCGGCCGGCATGAGCCGGAAGGCAAGAAAACCCACCTCCGGCGCAAGCCGCAGGCCATCACAGTCCACGCGGCGAACGACCCGGGGCAGGGTCAGCGTGGCGAAGCCCGTCCCCCGGCGCAAACCGGAGGCGGAAGGAGCAACTTTGGGAATGAACGCGAAGAAGACTACGCAGCGGCAAGGCTTCAAGACCAGCGAGTTCATCGTTTATCCGGCCCACGGCGTGGGTCAGATCGTCGCGATCGAGGAGCAGGAAGTCGCTGGAGCGCGGCTTGAGCTTTTCGTCATCAACTTCGTCAAGGACAAGATGACGTTGCGGGTGCCGACGTCGAAGATCGCTTCGGTCGGAATGCGCAAGCTTGCCGAAACTCCCATGGTCAAGCGGGCGCTGGAAACCCTCAAAGGCCGTGCACGCGTCAAGCGGACCATGTGGTCGCGCCGGGCGCAGGAATACGAGGCCAAGATCAATTCCGGCGACATCGTCGCCATCGCCGAGGTCGTCCGCGATCTCTTCCGTTCGGAGTCGCAGCCGGAGCAATCCTATTCCGAGCGGCAGCTCTACGAAGCAGCCCTCGACCGGCTTTCGCGTGAAGTCGCCGCCGTGCAGCGGCTCACCGAGACTGAGGCGATCAAGGAGATCGAGGCTGCGCTCGCCAAGGGACCGCATCGCGGTCCCAAGCCCGAGGCCACGGAAGAGGACACCGTCGTCGAGGAAGAGGCGGCCTAGAGCACGATCCGGAAAAGTGGAGGCCGGTTTTCCGAAAAAGATCGCGCTCCACCAAAACGTCCATCTGCGTGAAGTTTTGCGGGGCCCGGCAGCAATGCCGGGCCTTTTGCCGTTCCGGCGCCCGCGGTGACGCTATTGATCTGCCGACAAAATTCCTTCCGTTAGTCATAAATTAAGCCTCATTTGAAATGAAATAGCCTCTGTCGAGCGCGGGATGGGGGCTTTGCGAATGCGGCGTAATCGGGCGTTGAAGCGCGGCCGGTGGCTTTCCCTGCTCGCTGCCGGCGTAATCGGTTACCTGCTCGGCGATTGGCACGCCATCGCGTTGCGCTCCGCCGACCTTTCAGCGTCCCAAAACGTGGCAATGCGCTTCCCCGAGGCCCGGGCCGACACGGCGGTCGCGGATTCCGCGGCCGAAGCGCCGGCGGGCGCGACGAGCCCAATGCTGCTCGGCGGTTCGCAAATGGCTTTGCTGAGCCCAGATCCCATGATTTCGTCTCCGGCGCGGCAAGCGCCGGTACGGGTTGCAATGGCGGAAGAGGCTGCGCCGTTGCCGCCGCCCGAGAGCGTGACTGCACACCGCGTCCTGCCGCTCGCGCCGCGGCCGAGGGCCGAGGCGAAGCCGATGGCGGCCGCGCAACCGAAGTCGGAACTGAAATCGGCGGCGATCGCAGACGCCGCTCGCCACGCCAATCGGCCCGGCTTCGTGCTCAACGACGCGCAGATCGCCAGCATCAGGACGCGGCTGCATCTGTCACCCGATCAGGAACAGATGTGGCCTGCGGTCGAAGCGGCGCTACGCAACATCGCCTATGCGAAGACGCGTGACGCTCGTCGGCGCAGCGGAACGGGAAGTACGGATGTCGCCTCGCTCGATCCCGACAGCGCTGAGGTGCAGGGCCTGAAGTCGGCGGCCTTTCCGCTGATCATGAGCTTTTCCGACGAGCAGCGGAGCGAGGTGCGCAGCCTCGCCCACGTCATGGGACTGGATCAGCTCGCGTCGCAGTTTTGATCCGAACCGACTTCCGTCATCTCAGGATGACGGTCAAAGAAACGCAATGAGCTTTGCACGCCCCACGCCGCCGCGCTTGCGCGGCTAAGACCCCTGTGGCAAGGATCGCCGCGATTTTATTGCATTTGCCGCGCGCGTTGCACGCGGCCGGAATGCCCGCTGCCGTAGCTCAGTGGTAGAGCACTCCCTTGGTAAGGGAGAGGTCCTCAGTTCAATCCTGAGCGGCAGCACCATTCCAATATTCGTTTGCCGTCCGCGCCCATGCCGCGTCACGCCATGAGCTGAAAGCGCACGCCGCAGAACTCGACGCCCGCATCTGAGACGGGATAGCGGCGCTCGGACGCGCGCTTTTCGATGCCGCCACGATCTGCCACCTCGATGACCAGCGTGCGCAAAATCTCGCGCGAACCCTGGCCCTTCGCGAACCGGATCGCGGTCATGTCGGCCTCGATGCGACCGCCTTCCCCGTCGGACGCGAAGGGCAGTTCAAGAATACGCGCCCAATGCTGACCGATGTCAGCCGGACCAGGACTCTCGATGACGATCTCAATAAGACGCTTAGTGATGTCGGTCTTCACCGCATCCATCCAGCCCCTTCCGCCGGCTGAATGATAGGGACCGCGCAGGTCTTCCTCGCCGTCCGTCCGATCGAACTCGATCATCGCCGCGCGGCAATCGCGCGGGTGAAGCTGCACGGCATGAAAATCCTCGTGCGTGATGGTGTGCGCGGTCCGCACGCCCATGGTATTCGCGTGTTGGCCGCGCCGTTCCGGATCGTTGCAATTGAAGATCGCCATATAGCCGCCGATGCCGCCCGAGCGTTCGAGGAAGCGGCCGGCTGCCGTCGCCGGCTCGACAGGAGAGACAATTTCGATAAAGGCAAGTCCGAAGGGAAACAGCGCGTTTTCCAGCCCGTATCGGCGCACGTTGGGATCCTGATAGGCGAGCTTCACGCCGAAGATCGCCTCCATGTCGGCGATTGCGCGCGAAAGGTCGGTCGCCACCAGGCAGATTTGGCGCAGGCGCATGTAGTCGGCCACGTTCTTCTCCCTGTACGTCGTCTTGTTCGTTGTCTTGTTCGTTGTCTTGTTCATTGTCTTGGACCCGATATGGGCAATATGCGATATTTCCTGCGATTGTTCTCGCTGTCGGCGCGGTTATTTTGGCAGCCACGCGAACCAAAAATCAGTTCCAGGAGGAAAGCATGGCCTATACCGATGTCCTCTACGGCGCCGACAAGTTCGTCGCGACCATCACGCTCAATCGCCCCGACAAGCTCAATGCCTGGACCGGCGAGATGGACGTGGACGTGCGCCGCGCAGTGGAAGAGGCTGCGGCAGACGACGCCGTCCGCGCCATCGTTGTGACCGGCGCGGGCCGCGGCTTCTGCGCGGGCGCCGACATGTCGCGCCTCAACAAAATCTCCTCCGGTGAGACGCCGCGCACGGTCATCAGCCAGAACGGCAGCAAGCCCGGGAATTTCGAGCAGAAATTCAGTTATCTGCTCGGCGTGCCGAAGCCGATCTTCGCGGCCATCAACGGGCCGATCGCCGGCATCGCGGTCTGTCTCAGCCTGTTCTGCGACTTCCGCTACATGGCCGAAGGCGCCAAGTTGACCACGGCGTTCGCCAAGCGCGGCCTGATCGCCGAGCACGGCAGTTCCTGGATGCTGCCGCGTCTCATCGGTCCGATGAACGCCCTCGACCTCTTATACTCGGCACGCACCATCGGCGCGGCCGAGGCGGAGCGATTGGGTTTGGTTCGCCAATTACCGGCAGACAATTTTCTTGAAAACGTTCAGGCCATTGCGCGCGAGATGGTCACGGCGTCTTCGCCGCGGTCGATCGGCGTGATCAAACGCCAGGTGTTTCAATCTTATTTCCAGTCGCTCGCGGAAGCGTGGGCGGTGGCCGACACCGAAATGATCGAATCGTTCCGCTCCGAGGACTTCAAAGAAGGCGTCGCGCATTTCGTCGAGAAACGCGCGGCCGCCTTCTCCGGCCGGTAACATTCCGTAGCCGGAGCAATCGCTCGGCGCGGCTGCGGGCTGCACACTTTTCGCACGGTTAAGAGCGAAGCGATCTGGACCGCCGGCGAACGGGTGCGAGGCTCAATCGCCGGTGCGTTTTTCCGCCAAGACTTGTCGTAACGACAAGTCCAAGCATGACGGCCAGCGCAACCGACGCTATGGTGATGGTTGAAATCATAGTGCTCTCATGCCCGGGGAAGCGATCCGGGGCATTGATCTTGATCAAACCTCGAGCGGGAAGTTGATGCGGCGAACGGCTTGTCGGAAATGGCCGCTCATTGCTGCGAGTGTCACAGGCACGTCGCTGACATAGCGAAAGGTGGTACGCCATGGCCGAATTTGCTCGCCCCACATCAGCCCGTCCCGTCGCGCTGGTGACCGGCGCATCAAGCGGCATCGGCGCCGCGCTGGCGCGCGAGGCCGCGAAGGACAGGCACGATCTTGTGCTCGTCGCCCGCCGCCGCGAGCCGATGCAAGCGCTTGCCGCCGATCTCAAGGCCGCGGGCGCCGAGAGCACCATCATCCTTGCCGATCTCAGCAAGCCCGGCGCCGCTGCCGTCTTGATGCGGGACATCGAGGCGCGCGGGATCGTCATCGACGTATTGATCAACAACGCAGGGCTTGGCGATAACGCCCGGTTCGATCAAGCGGACCCGGACAAGGTCGCGGCGATGTTGCAGGTCAACGTCGTGGCGCTGACCGAACTCACGCGATTGGTGCTGCCCGGGATGGTGGCGAGGAAGCGCGGCGGAATCATGCTGTTGGCGTCAACGGCTGCTTTCTCGCCCGGTCCGAAAATGGCCGTCTATTATGCGAGCAAGGCTTATGTGCTCAGTTTCGGCCAGGCGATTGCCCATGAGCTACGCGGCACTGGCGTCACTGTGACGACCCTTTGCCCGGGAGCGACGGCGACAGAGTTCGCTCAAGGTGCGCGTATGGAGGGCTCGACCTTGTTCAGCGGACCCGTGCGCGCAATGCGAGCCGCAGATGTCGCGCGCCTCGGCTATCAGGGATTAAAGGAAGGACGCGCCGTGGTCATCACCGGCATCTTCAACAAAATCATGGCCGCCTCCGCGCGACTCTCTCCGGCATTCATGGTGCTGCGCATCGCCAACTGGATGAATTCGACGGCGTGAAGTGGTACGCTAGCTAAGCCCGAAACGGCCGAGGCTTTCACTCGTCACCACGGAATGACTTTGCGGTCGCGCACGAATTTGCCGGTGAGCTTCGCCGGCGCGTCGAGCGCGAGCCACACGGCCGTGTCCGCGCCCTGCGCGACGTCGCGATCGGCGTATCGGCCGCCCATGTCGGTCTTGACCCAGCCGGGGCACACCGAGTTGACCGCCACCGCGCCGCGAAATTCGGCGGCCAAGATCGCGGTGACGGCATTGAGCGCCGTCTTCGACATGCGATAGGCGGCATAGCCGCCGTCATTGTCCGCGAGCGCGCCCATGCCGCTCGACATATTCACGATGCGCGCAGACTTGCTGCGCTTGAGCAATGGCGCCAGCATTTGAGTCAAGTGCAAAGGGCCGAGCGCGTTCGTTTCCAATGTGGCGCGGACCGTAGCCAAGTCGACTTTCAGTCCGGGCGCCTCTCCTTTGGCGATGATGCCGGCATTGTTGATCAGCACATCGAGGTGGCCGTGGCTGTCTTTCAGGAAACCGCGCAGCGCGGCGATGCTCTTGCCGTCCGTGACATCGAGCGGATGAAATTCAACCGTGAGCTTTTGCGCGGCGAGCTTTTTCACCGCCGCGGCGCCGGCCGCGGATTTGCGCGCGGTGAGGACAACGCGGGTGCCGCGCGCAGCAAGCTGCCGGCAAATCTCGAAGCCGATGCCGCGACTACCGCCGGTAACGACAATGACGGGACCGGAACGATCTTCCGCCAATGCGTTCACTCGCGCTGCAGCAGCTTGAATGCATGGGTCCATTCGTTGCGAATAAAGCCCGGGATACACCACAGCATGCAGAGCGGCTCGATGGCGCGGGCGGCTTCGGCCTTGCCCATGTCCGCGGTCTCCCAGCCGAACTGATCGAGGATGCCGCGCGCGGTCGCTTTGGCTTTATCGTCGTTGCCGCAGATGAACATGGTCGGCTTGCCGCCGCCTTTGAGCTTTGGATTGACCATCATGGCGTTGCCGACGGAGTTGAACGCCTTGACGAAGTGCGCGTCCGGGTAAGCGGCCTGGAGGCGCTCCATCAACGACTGATCGAGATTGGTGAAGAATTTCAGCACGCCGTTCGTGGGCGGCGCGTCCGCGATCGGATTGGTCGCATCGAGCACGGGTTTCTTCGCCAGATTGGCCGCGCCCGCGGCCTTGAGCGCATCGAGCGCCACCGTGCCCTTGACCGCAAGCACCACGGCGTCGCCGAACTTCGCCGCGTCGGCAAAGCTCCCGGTCTGCGCGCCTTTATGCTGCGCGACGAAGTCCTTTAATTTGCCGGCATTGCGGGTGCCGAGCATGACCTGATGTCCGTGCTTGGTGAACCCGCCGGCGAGTGCCTTAGCGACGTCGCCCGATCCTAGAACGCCGACCTTCATGGGTACCTCCCGTTGGCCCACCGGCATGCGCCGGTCCGCTCCATCATATTTGGTTCCAGCCGCCTGGGAGGAAGGGGTCGGCCCCGGCTTGCCCCCCGTTGCGCGGCGGCGCTTGATCTACCGCAAGGCGACGCGACGATTTTACGCCCAGAACCACCTCGACAATCTGGCTGGAACCACTCTAAAAAGAGCATACGGCTGAGGTCTTCGGCCGTCCCGAGAGGCGGGAACCTTATGAATTACAGTGCTTATTTTACCGACGCGCTCGCCCGGCTGCATGGCGAGCGGCGCTACCGGGTGTTTGCCGATCTGGAGCGGATCGCCGGGCGCTTCCCCCACGCGGTTTGGCATTCGCCGGAGGGGCCCAAGAACGTCGTGATCTGGTGCTCGAACGACTATCTCGGCATGGGCCAGCATCCCAAAGTCATCGGCGCCATGGTCGAGACGGCGACGCGGATGGGAACCGGCGCCGGCGGCACCCGCAATATCGCCGGCAACAATCACCCGCTGGTCGAGCTTGAGCGTGAGCTTGCCGACCTGCACCGCAAGGAAGCGGCGCTGGTTTTCACCTCCGGCTACGTCTCCAATGAGACCGGCATCTCCACGCTCGCGAAGCTGATGCCGAACTGCCTGATCCTGTCGGATGCCTTGAACCACAATTCAATGATCGAGGGCGTGCGTCAGGCGCATTGCGAGAAGCAGATTTTCCGCCACAACGACATGGCGCATCTCGAACAGCTCCTCGCCGCGGCCGACCCGGATCGGCCGAAGCTGATCGTGTTCGAGAGCCTCTATTCCATGGACGGCGACGTCGCGCCGGTGAACCGCGTCTGCGATCTCGCCGAGCGCTATGGCGCGATGACCTATATCGATGAGGTTCACGCGGTCGGAATGTACGGCCCGCGCGGCGGCGGCATCAGCGAACGCGACGGCGCCGCGAACCGCATCGACGTGATCGAGGGCACGCTCGCCAAGGCGTTCGGCTGCCTCGGCGGCTACATCGCCGGTTCGCGCGCGCTGATCGACAGCGTGCGCTCCTACGCGCCGGGCTTTATCTTCACCACCGCGCTGCCGCCGTCCGTCTGCGCCGCGGCGACCGCCGCGATCCGGCATCTGAAAACTTCGCAGTGGGAACGCGACCGCCACCAGGATCGCGCCGCCCGCACCAAATCAGTCCTCGCCGAGGCGCGGCTGCCGGTGATGACAAGCCCAACCCACATCGTTCCGATCTTCGTCGGCAATCCGGAGCGCTGCAAAGAGGCGAGCGATCTCCTTCTCTCCGATCACGGCATTTACATCCAGCCGATCAATTATCCGACGGTGCCGAAAGGCGCGGAACGGCTGCGCGTCACGCCCAGCCCCTATCACGACGACGGGCTCATCGATGCGCTGGCCGAGGCCCTCGTCGACGTGTGGCAAAAGCTGCAACTGCCGCTTCGGGACCGCGCGCTCGCCGCGGAGTGATTGCTATTCCGCTCGTCCCCGCGAAGGCGGGGACCCGGCGCTTTGCACATTCAACCGGATTCCCGCTTTCGCGGGAATGAGCGGTCGGCGTCGCCCGTTTTGCTCCGGGCCGCCTCATCCTTCGCGATCTTCCGCGCGACGATCGCCACGGAGACGGTGACCACCAGGAAGCGGGCGACGTGATGGGCCCCGACGAAGACGGGGTCGAGATGCAGCGCGAGCGCCAGCACCATCATCGTGTCCTGCGCACCCGGCGAAAACGCAACGACGACATTGGCGATCGGGAACGCAAAGAAGTGGGTCACGATCAGCACGAACAGCGTGGCGACCGAGAGCGATACCGCGAATGAGCCGAACGCGGCGCCGAGAAAACCGATGATGGCCCGCAGCGTCGTGTCGGCAAAACGCGAGCCGACCACCGCTCCGAGCACGATCACCGAAGCGCTTCCGATCCACCAAGGCAGCACCGCGTGAACGAGGCCGGCGCCGTGCAGGATGCCGGATCCCGTCATGCCGCCAAACAGCAGGCCGCCCGGAAATCGCAGCCGCCACATGGCGAAAGCGGTGACGCTCGATACCGCTACGACGAGCGCGATTTCCGCAAGCGACGAGCCGCCGGCGGGTCCCCTTGCGATCGGGACGGCCGGCGCGACAAGACCGAACAGTGCCAGCCCGCCCGGCAAGCCGATGGTCAGAAGCAGCACGCGCATGGTCTGCACGATCGCCACCGCGCGCAGATCGGCGCCGAGTTCGGACGAGAGCGTGATCACCTGCGCCATCGAGCCCGGGCTTGCGCCCATCACCGCCGAGAGCCGGTCCCAGCGGTGCACAACGCGCAGATAGGTCGCGGTCGCCAGGATCATGCCGACGGCGGCCGTCATGAGCAGCGCGATACTCGCCGGCCAGGCTGTGAAACCTTTAAGCGTCTCCGGCGTCACCACAGCCCCAAGCATGATGCCGATGACCACGTAACAGGCGCGCGCAAGCGGAACGGGCACCTTGACCGGCCGCCCCAGCAGGGCCGCGGCGGCGACTGCAAGGAGCGATCCGGAAACCAGTCCGGCGGGAAAACCCAGGAGCGTGAACGCCGCTCCGCCGGCAAGCGCGATGATCAGCGTTTCGGCTGTTTCAGCTAGCGCGCGCGGCGCAGGGACGGCAGGCGACATCGTCCCGCCATGAATGCCCGCTGCGGGCGGCGCCGTCAAATGATCGCGCATCGTCGCTCATACCGGCGGCTCCAGCCGCCGCGCGGCCCAAACAGGCTCGCGTCCACCCGATAGACACTCTCCGCAAACTGTGTTGATTTGTCTGCAATCAAGTGTTGCGCGCCTCAACGAGCGCCGAAAACCGCGCAGGAAATGCCATGCTGCAAGGCTGGGTCGTTATCGTCATCGCGCTCGCCTATATCGGCTTTTTGTTCCTGGTTGCGAGCTATGGCGACCGCCGGCATGAGCTCGTGCGCGGCAGCCGCGGCCGGCTTCTGATCTATCCGCTTTCGCTCGCCATCTATTGCACGTCCTGGACGTTCTTCGGCTCGGTCGGGGTAGCCGCGCGCACCGGGTTCGATTTCCTCACCATCTATATCGGGCCGGTACTGATGGTGGGCCTCGCCTATCCGCTTCTCATCCGTATCGTCCGCCTCGCCAAGGGGCAGAACATTACCTCGATCGCCGACTTCATTGCCGCGCGCTACGGCAAGAGCCAAGCCGTGGCGGCGACCGTGGCGCTGATCGCGATCGTCGGCATGATCCCCTACATCGCGCTGCAGCTCAAAGCGGTGTCGTCGTCGGTCGGCACCATTCTCGCCGAGACCTCGGCCGGGAGCGTCGCGGCGCAGCCGCTCCTTGGCGACATCGCGCTGTTCGTCGCGCTGCTCATGGCGGCGTTTGCGGTTTTGTTCGGCACGCGCCATATCGACGCCACCGAGCATCAGGACGGGTTGATGCTGGCGATTGCGACGGAATCCCTCATCAAGCTTGTCGCCTTTCTCGCCGTCGGCATCTTCGTGACCTTCGTCATGTTCCCCGGGCCGCTGACGCTGTTTTCGAGCGCGCTAGGGCAGCCGCAGACGGCGGCGGTGCTGACGCAGGTGCCGCCGCTGACCGCATTTTTCGCCACCACGGTATTGTCGCTGTTTGCGATTGTGCTGTTGCCGCGGCAGTTCCACGTCGCCGTCGTCGAGAACCGGAGCGAGGCCGAAATCCGGCGCGCCGCCTGGCTGTTTCCGGCCTATCTCGTGCTCATCAATCTGTTCGTGATGCCGATTGCGATGGCCGGATTGTTGACCTTCCGGGCCGGCGCCACCGACGGCGACATGTTCGTGCTGGCGCTGCCGCTGCGGGCCCATTCCGAGCTGTTTACGCTTGTTGCCTTCGTCGGCGGGCTGTCGGCGGCGACCGCGATGGTGATCGTCGAGTCGGTGGCGCTGGCGATCATGGTGTCAAACGACATCGTCATGCCGTTCATCCTCAAGCGCGGCGCCGCACGTGCGGGCGAGCCGAGCGCTGCCGGCGCACAGCTTTTGACGGTACGGCGAATCGCGATCTTCGCGATCCTTTTTCTCGCCTACATCTACTATCGTTCGGCCGGTCCGGCGCAGCTCGCCTCGATCGGCCTTCTGTCGTTTGCCGCCGTCGCGCAATTGACGCCGGCCTTCTTCGGCGGGCTGGTTTGGCGGCGCGGTACCGCGCCCGGCGCCATCGCCGGCATGACCGCCGGCATTCTGGTATGGGCCTATACGCTGCTGCTGCCGAGCATCTCCGATGCCGGCATGATCGGCGAGCATATCCTCAGCGAGGGGCCCTTCGCTCTCGCCTGGCTGCGGCCGCAAGCGCTATTCGGGCTCGATCTGCCGCCGCTCGTGCACGGCGTCGCGCTCAGTCTCCTCGCCAACATCGCGCTCTATATCGGCTGCTCGTTCGCCCGGCGGCCGAGCGCGATCGAACGGGTGCAGGCGGACCTGTTCGTGCCCAGCTCGCTCGCGCCGATCGCGCCAAGCTTCCGGCTGCGGCGCGCGTCGGTCACGATCGAGGAACTGACCGCGACCATCGCCCGCTATCTCGGGGAGGAGCGGACGCGCGAATCTTTCGCAAGCTTCGCCGCTTCGCGCCGCGTCAGCCTTGAGCCGCAGGCCGAGGCCGACTTCCAGCTGCTGCAATACGGCGAATATCTGTTGGCGTCGGCGATCGGCGCCGCGTCGTCGCGGCTCGTGCTTTCGCTCCTTCTCCGCAAGCGCACGGTTTCGACCAAGGCGGCGCTAAAACTCCTCGACGATGCCAATGCGGCGATCCACTACAATCGCGAGATCCTGCAGACCGCGCTCGACCACGTCCGGCAAGGGATCGCGGTGTTCGACAAGGAGCTGGCGCTGGTCTGCTGGAACCGGCAGTTCGGTGAAATCTTCGATCTGCCGCACGGGCTCACCCGTATCGGCATCGCGCTTGACGAGATCCTCCGCCATATCGCCCGGCGCGGCGCGCGCGACGCCAAGGACCTCGACGAGCAGGTTGCCGAGCGCATTGCCAGATATACGTCGGAAGCCGAGCCGTTTCTCGAGCGCTTTGCCGAGCGCGGGCTGGTGATCGAAGTCCGCGCCGACCGCATGCCCGATGGCGGCATGGTCACGACCTTCACCGACATCACGCCGAGCGTCAAGGCGGCGGAGGCGCTGGAGCGCGCCAACGCGACGTTGGAGCGACGCGTGCGCGAACGCACCGGCGAGCTGACCCGCCTTAACGCCGAGCTTGAGCGCGCCAAGGCCGAAGCTGACGAAGCAAATGTCTCCAAGACCCGCTTCATCGCCGCGGCGAGCCACGATATTCTGCAGCCGCTCAACGCCGCGCGCCTTTACGTGACCAGCCTGATCGAGCGCCAGCGCGCCGGCGAGGATGGCGATCTGGTGCAGAATATCGACGCCTCGCTCGATGCGGTCGAAGAGATATTCGCGGCGTTGTTGGACATTTCGCGGCTCGACAGCGGGGCGATGCAGGCGGAAATGACCGATTTCCGCATCGCCGAATTGCTGCAGCGGCTGGAGGTGGAATTTGCGCCGCTGGCGCGGGAGAAGGGGCTCGATCTCGTCTTCATGCCGTGCTCGCTTGCGGTTCGTTCAGACCGGCGCCTGCTGCGGCGTCTCCTGCAGAACCTTGTCTCGAATGCAATCAAATACACGCCCAAGGGCAGCGTGCTGGTCGGTTGCCGCCACCGCGGCTCGCGGCTGCGTATCGATGTCTACGACACCGGCATCGGCATTCCGCACGCCAAGCGCCGCGCGGTATTCAAGGAGTTCCACCGGCTCGATCAGGGGGCGCGGGTGGCGCGCGGCGTCGGGCTTGGGCTGTCGATCGTCGAGCGCATCGGCCGCGTGCTCGACTGCGAGGTGGCGCTAAAATCGACCTTTGGCCGCGGCTCGCGCTTCTCCGTCGAGGTGCCGCGCGCCATCGCCGCGGTGGCTGAGCCGGTAACGCAGGCTGCGCCCAAAGCCGCCGCCGGGCAGCTCGCCGGAACGGTGGTGCTCTGCGTCGACAACGAGCGCGTCATTCTCGACGGCATGCAGACGCTCTTGGGCGGCTGGGGCTGCCGCGTGCTCAAGGCCGTGGACCTGACGGAAGCGCTGGCGGCGATCGAAGCAAGCGGTCTGGAGCCGGACGGGCTCCTGGTCGACTACCACCTCGACGGCGGCAACGGCGTCGGCGCGATCACCGAGCTGCGCCGCCGCCACGGCCGCGATCTCGCGGCAATCCTGGTCACCGCCGACCGATCCGTGCATGTGCGTGAGGAGGCGCGCGCCGCGGGCGTTCACGTCCTCCACAAGCCGGTCAAGCCGGCGTCGCTGCGCGCGCTGATCACGCAATGGCGCGTGCAGCGCGTTGCGGCGGAGTAGCCGTTACTCCGAGGCGAGAGGCAGGACGTCGACGCCAGTCACACGCTCAACGATGACTCAGCTCTCCCGCGGCGGCACCTGCGTCCATTGTCCGGCTTCGATTTTGCCGGCGGCGATGACCGCTTGCGTGCGGCTCTCGACGCCGAGCTTCTGCAAGATGGCGGAGACATGCGCCTTTACCGTCGCCTCCGACACACTGAGCTCGTAGGCGATCTGCTTGTTCAGAAGCCCGCCCGACAGCATCATCAGCACGCGGACCTGTTGCGGCGTCAGCGTCGATAGCCGCGCAATCAGCGCCGCGGTGTCGGCGTCGGATGGCCGGGTGAGATCGACGTCGGGCGGCGTCCACACCTCGCCTTGCAGCACCCGCGCGATCGCCTTGCGCAGCGCCTCTCTGCCGAGCGTCTTGGGAATGAACCCGGACGCGCCGAACTCCATGCAGCGGCGGATCACGGCGGGATCGTCGTTGGCCGAGACCACCACGATCGGCAGGCTGGGATATTGCGCGCGCAAATACATGAGGCCGGAAAAGCCGCGCACGCCCGGCATGCTTAGATCGAGCAGGATCAAATCGACATCGCCGCCGCCGCGGTCGAGAAGCTCGCTGACCTCCTCGAAGGTGCCGGCCTCGGCGACATCGGCGTGGCCGAAGACTCCAGTGACCGCTTCGCGTAGCGCGCCGCGGAACAGCGGATGATCGTCGGCGATCAACAGATGATGGGATTGAGCCTCGCTCAAAATATGCCCTCGCCGCAGGATGTTACCGCCGATTGGCCGGGGCGGTCCACTCACTCGCCATGTGCCCAGGGTGTTTGATCGCAGCAGCCGAGAAACTGCAAAACCACCTCGCGCCGGTGCGGACGCGCGCGATGCTCGGCGACGTAGATGCCTTGCCAGGGACCGACCGCCATTTTGCCGTTAGCCACCGGCACATGGAGCGAAACGCCGTTGAGCATGGATTTGACGTGGGCCGGCATGTCGTCCGGCCCCTCGACCGCGTGCACCCAGCCGGCGTCCGCGGGCGCGATCCGCTCGAGCGCGGTGACGAGATCGCTGCGTACATCCGGATCGGCATTCTCCTGAATGACGAGGGAAGCCGAGGTGTGGCGGACAAAAAGCAGCAGCACGCCGTCCCGCGCCTTGATTTTTTCGAGGAAGCGCACGACTTCGCGCGTGATCTCAAAAAAACCTTCGCCTGACGTTTCGACCGCAAGCGTGACGGCGGCGATCGTCTCGACTCGCGCGGTGCGGATGGCGGAAAGATCGAGACGCACGTCGGCGCCGCTTAGCTCTTGTTCAGCACTTGCTTTTGTGCGCGCGCGATCGCCTCGACGAACCGGTGCCAGACCCGGGCGGCGAGGGCGATCATGCGATCGAGGTCGGAATTATCTCCAAGCTGGGGCGGGTGGTCGCCGTCTCGCGCGGCCGGCGGCTCCGGCGTTGCGACGCCCGGCAAGGGGAGGTCGTGCGCGAGGATTTCCTTTTTCAGCGCCGCGTTTTCCATGCGCAGCCGCGCGATCTCGTTCTCAAGGACAATTCGGTCCTCCGGCGCCGCTTGGCATGCCCAGCCGACACTGCGTTGCGTGCACACCGAAACCTCACCGGTCTGCATGTCGAGCCGTAAGAGTCCTTCCGCCACTTTGCTGAACGTGTAACGGCCCCCAGCATTGTCGGGCGTCGCGTCGTCTGCCGAAGCGGGCACAATCAAACAGAGCCCGGCGATGACGATGGCAAAGGTCTTGGCGATCATGGTTGTCTCCTCGCCGCCGAACGGCACCGCGGCCGGCCTGCGGCGGCCGCTTTCGCCGGATGCAACGCTCGCATCGAGGCATCATTGTAACGATAACGCCTTCGCGGTGCACAAACGATGATCGCTGGCGGCCCGAACGGTCCATATTCCTTGTTGTTTCAATGGATTAGGAAGCATTGGCGTTTCTTGACTTGGCGAAACCCAATCAGTATGGTCCGCGCGGCTTCAGGGGGCGGGCCCGTCTCGATTGCCGTGAGCCGCGAGTGTCGAAGAGATGGCCGACGGCACGCGCGAGAATGGCAACCGCGACAAGGCGCACACCGATGAAGCCGCCCTCTCCGCGAGACTCCAGCGTCTCGGCGAAGGTCTAGGCCAGGCGCGCGAGCGTGTTGGCCCGCCTTCCGATGACACTGGTGGAGATCGGGCAGCGACTGCATCGGGCTACGCCAGGGGCTTCCGGCTCTCAAGCGAACTCGTTGGAGGCGTGCTGGTCGGCGCCGGCCTCGGCTGGCTGATCGACCGGTTGCTCGGTATCGCGCCCTGGGGGTTCATTGTATTTCTTTTGCTCGGCTTCGTCGCGGGCGTGCTCAATGTGATGCGCTCCGCGGGAGTTGTCCCCGGCCCCAAGCCGGGTGACGGCACATAAGGAAGCCGAAAATGGTGACGTTGCGCATTGCGCGCCTGACGGCGATGGAACCATGACGATCGATCCCATCCACCAATTCCGCATCGAAAACCTGGTGCCGATCATCACCATTCATGGTCATGAGATCGCTTTCACCAATTCCGCGCTGTTCATGCTGATCATCGTCGTTTTGATATCGGCGCTCCTGATCGGCGCGACGGCCCCGCGCGCGGTGGTGCCGGGACGGCTGCAGTCCGTCGCGGAGATGTCCTACGAATTCGTCGCCAATACGGTGCGGAGCACGGCCGGGACCGAGGGGATGAAGTTCTTTCCCTTCGTGTTCACGCTGTTCATGTTCGTTCTGTTCGCCAACATGATCGGGCTCGTTCCGTATTCCTTCACGGTGACGAGCCAATTGATCGTCACGGCGACGCTGGCGTTGCTGGTCTTCTTCATCGTTGTGATCTACGGCTTCTGGCGGAACGGCCTCGGCTTCCTCAAGCTCTTCGTTCCGAAGGGC
This sequence comes from uncultured Alphaproteobacteria bacterium, assembly GCA_963733575.1. Classification (GTDB taxonomy): domain Bacteria; phylum Pseudomonadota; class Alphaproteobacteria; order Rhizobiales; family Xanthobacteraceae; genus BOG-931. The sequence continues at coordinate 60,633 of CAVTDJ010000003.1, forward strand.
GTGCCGATCTACATCCTGCCGGCGATCGTGGTCATCGAGCTGCTCTCCTTCATCTCGCGACCGATCTCGCACAGCGTGCGGTTGTTCGCGAACATGCTGGCCGGCCACATCACGCTGCAGGTCTTTGCCGGCTTCATCATCATGCTCGCCGGGTTCGGCGTCGCCGGCTGGTTCGGCGCGGCTTTGCCGCTGCTCCTCGTGATCATGCTCACGGCGCTCGAGTTTTTGGTGGCCTTCCTGCAGGCCTACGTCTTCGCCATTCTCACCTGCATCTATCTCAACGATGCGATACACCCGGGCCACTGACGGCCCCCCCTCCCTGCCCTCCCCCGCTTGCGGGGGAGGGGACGGAGGGGGTCTGAAAAGGAGTTTTCTCATGGATCCGACCGCCGCAAAGTACATTGGAGCCGGCATTGCCTGTATCGGCATGGGCGGCGCCGGCGTCGGCGTGGGCATCATCTTCGGCAACTACCTGGCCGCGGCCCTGCGCAATCCCTCGGCCGCGCAAGGCCAGTTCGGCAACCTGATCTTCGGGTTCGCCATCACCGAGGCGCTCGGCATCTTCTCGCTGTTGATCGCGCTCCTCCTTCTGTTCGGGCTCTGACCTTTCGCCGTCATGGCAGCAACCATGGCCGAGCCGACCGCCCATACCGAAACGTCCGGGGAAAAGCACGCGTTTCCGCCGTTTGAGGCGCAGCACTTTCCCTCGCAGCTCGTCTGGCTGACGCTGACCTTCGTCCTGCTCTACGTGCTGATGTCGCGGATCGCGTTGCCGCGCATCGCTTCGATCTTTGCCGAGCGCAGCAAGCGCATCCGCGACGATCTGGCGGCGGCGCAGCGCTTCAAGGAGCAGTCGGAAGCCGCCAATGCGGCCTATCAGAAGTCGCTGGCCGACGCGCGCGCCCGCGCGCAGGGCATCGCCAACGAAACCCGCGGGCAGCAGGCGGCCGAAGCAGAGGCGACCAACAAGCGGCTCGAAGCGCAGCTTCATGAGAAGCTCGCGGCGGCCGAACGATCGATTGCCGCGACGCGCGCCGCCGCCATGGGCAACGTCGGCAGTATCGCGACGGAGACGGCGATGGCCATCGTCGAGCGGCTGATCGGAACGGCGCCCGCGGAGCGCGATGTCGCCGCGGCCGTCGGCGAAGTGTCCAAGCGCTAAGGGTTTGTCATGATCGAAGCCGAAGCCTGGGTTGCCATCGCCTTCGTTCTCTTTCTCGGCCTGCTCGTTTATCTGGGCGCGCATCGCCGGGTGATCGGCGGTATCGACCAGCGTCAGGCCCGCATCAAGGCCGAGCTGGACGAAGCGGTGCGGTTGCGTGAAGAGGCTCAGGCGGTGCTCGCCGAATTCGAGCGCAAAGGGCGGGAGGCCGAAAGCGAGGCGGCGGCCATCATCGCCGGGGCCAAGGCTGAAGCCCAGCGTCTGGCCGCTGAGGCGAAGGCAAAAATGGAAGACTTCGTCGTGCGCCGGACCAAAATGGCGGAGGCCAAGATCGCTCAGGCCGAAGCGCAGGCGCTTGCCGATGTCCGCTCCGCCGCGGCCGACACGGCCGTTGCCGCCGCCGAGAAAATCCTCGCCGCCGCCGCCAAGGGCAAGGTCGCCGAGGGCCTGCTCGCCCAGGGCATCGAAGACCTCAAGAAAAAGTTCAACTGAGGCGGCGTTGGGCTCGTGCCTTCGGCGCGCCCGGAATGACGCGCATGATTCAATTGGCGCTGGCGGCCGGTTTGGGCTTCAGCTGCGGCCTCGGCTTTGCGTTCGGCGGCTGCTTGCTCTGCGCCTCGGCCGATAAAGGATCGAAACCGATATAGACGATGTAGTCGTCCAGCAGCGATGTCGGTGCCGGCACAGGGAAAGTCATCGCGTCTTCGACATGGGTAAAGAGCGTGTTGCCGTCAGCGCCGACGATGACAGGTACGACAACGAACTTGGTCGCGATCGGCCGCACGCCTCCGGGCGTTTCCTGCACGACGGCGAATCGGATTGGCACATTGACCTGACCGGGTCCGCCGGCAGGTCCGACAATGAGGCGTCCCTCGACACCCACTTTTATCGCCATGTTGCCGTCGATCACCGAGCACTCGCGCGCCGCGCGCGCAAAGCTCCCCTGGTATTTCAGCGTCATCGCGGATTTATCGCCCGGCGGTGCGATGCTCAGCGTAGAGGCGCCCCGGCGTATTTCGACCGGTGGACAATTGACGTCGGGCTGCGCCCCGGCGACCGTTTGCGGGCCCTTTGCCGACGAGCCGGTGAACATATCGCTGATCGAGCCGGAGCCGGAATAACCATGCGCGGCATCGGAGGTAGCGACGCCGCCGCTCGAGCATCCGCCGGCAAATAGCGCAAACGAGGCCGAGGCCGCGACAATGGTGCGGCCCCACCAACTCGTCTGCTGACTCGGCATTCCCCCGCGGCTCATCCCGAATATCCCCGATGCCATTGTTATATCAAGAGAACCGTGGCCTTCCCAAGGCGGTACGAACAAAGTGGTTAAAGCTGGAGGCGCTTCACGGCTTGCGATCCTTCAACCGTCCGTAGAGCAGGTGGTCCTGCCAGATGCCGTTGATGCAGAGATAGTCCCGCGCATAGCCCTCGCGCACGAAGCCGGTGTTTTCCAGGAGCCGGATTGAGGCGGCGTTGGTCGGGATGCAGGCCGCTTCGAGACGGTGCAGCCGCAATGTCGCGAAGGCGAATGGGATGACGGCGCGTACCGCCGCCGTCATGTAGCCGTGGCGAGTGTAAGGAAGGCCCATCCAGTAGCCGAGGCTGCCGGCCTGGGCGACGCCGCGGCGGATATTGGCAAGCGTCAACCCGCCGACCAGCGTGTTGTCCAAACTGCGGAAGATGAGGAACGCGTAGCTCTGGTCGGTCCGCAAATCCTCGGAATAACGCCTGATCCGGCGGCGAAAGGCGCTGCGGCTGAGATCGTCCGCGGGCCAGGTCGGCTCCCACGGCGTCAGAAAGTCGCGGCTTAGTTCACGCAGCGCCGCCCACTCGCCGTGGTCGGTCGCTTGCGGCGCACGCAACGTGACGCCTTCGCCGGCGACCGACGGCAGCGGCTCGGAAAAATTGATGGTGCGGAAGAACGCCATCGGCGTCTGTCGTCATGCGGCCCGGCGCGTCAGAGTCTCGGCAATGGCGGCCGCGCTTTCAAGCCCGGACCCGAGCCCCAGCACGGCGATTGCCGGCTTGCCGCGGGCGATCAGCGCCTGTCCGGCCGCGCGTGCGCTCTCGACCGTCACCGCTTCGACCTTCTCGACCAGCTCGTCGAGCGGAATCGGCCGGCCCCAGGCGATCATGTGGCGCGCGAGTTGCCCGATGCGCTCGCCGGAGCTTTCCAGCGCCATGAGCAGGGCGGCCTTGATCTGCGCTTTGGCGCGGGCGAGCTCCGTTTCGGTAATGGTCTCGGCGGCATTGGCGATTTCATCGACAACGAGCCGCATCAACTCCGAGGTGTCGGCGGCGTCGGTGCCGGCATAGAGTCCGAACATGCCGACGTCGGAATAGGCCGCATGGAAAGAATAGATCGAATAACACAGCCCGCGTTTTTCCCGCACTTCCTGGAACAGCCGGGACGACATGCCGCCGCCAAGGACGTTATTGAACATCTGCAGGCTGTAGAGTGAGGGATCCGTTTGCGATACGCCGGGAAGGGCGAGCGCAATATGGACCTGTTCCAGCTCGCGCTTCTCGACATGCGTACCGCCGCCGAAGCGCGCGGGCTCGGGTGCCGGCCCGGGCGGACCGGTGAAGCTCGCGAAACGCTTTTCCGCTTCGGCGACCACGGCCGCATGATCGACGGCGCCGGCGGCGGCGATCACGATGTCCGGTGCGCGATAGTGCCGAGCCAGGTAGTCGCGCAATTTCGCATCGTCGAAGGAGCGCACCGTCTTGGCGGTGCCCAGGATCGAGCGGCCGAGCGGCTGATCGGGAAAGGCGATGTCCTGCAGGTGCTCGAAGACGAGATCGTCGGGTGTGTCGGCGACGGCGCCGATCTCCTGCACGATGACGTTCTGCTCGCGCCTGAGCTCGTCGCGATCGAAGGCCGGCTCGGAGAGGATGTCGGCGAGGACATCGAGGGCGAGCGGCACGTCGGCCTTCAGCACCCTTGCGTAATAGGCCGTGTTCTCGGCGCTGGTCGCGGCATTGAGATCGCCGCCCACCGCTTCGATCTCCTCGGCAATCTGGCGCGCCGTGCGCCGCCGCGTGCCCTTGAACGCCATGTGTTCGAGGAAATGCGAAATGCCGTTCTCGTCGCGCCGTTCGTCGCGGCTGCCGGAATTGACCCACACGCCGAGTGAGGCCGTCTCGAGATGCGGCATCGTATCCGTCACGACATCGATGCCGGATTTCAAGGTGGTCACCGCTACGCTCATGCCGCCGCTCCTTCCTGCGCGGCGCGGCTCGTCGCCATGACGAAATGCTCGACCGCAGACTGATCGACCGGCAGCGCAATGACGCGCTCCGGACGTTGATTGAGATCGGAAAGCCATTCCGGCAAAGGAGGCCGCACGCCACAGGCCGCCTCGACCGCGTTGGGAAACTTGGCCGGATGCGCGGTCGCCAGCACCACCATCGGCACCGCCGGGTCGCGCGTTTCCTTCTCGGCCACCGCAATGCCGACCGCGGTGTGCGGATCGACGAAATTGCCGGTCTCGCGCTTGATCGTGCGCATGGTTGCGGCGACTTCTTCCTCGTCGGCGCGATCGGCGGTGAACAGCGCGCGGATGTGCGACAGCGCGTGCGCCGAGAGCGTGAACCGCCGCGATTGTGCGAGCGAGTTCATCAGCGCCCGCACCGCGCCGGCGTTGCGCTCATAGGCGTCGAACAACAAGCGCTCGAAATTCGAGGAGACCTGGATGTCCATCGACGGCGAGGTCGTCGGCACGACATCGCGCAATTCGTAGGTTCCGGTCGCCAGCGTCCGGGCCAGGATGTCGTTGACGTTGGTGGCGATGACCAGCCGGTCGATCGGCAGGCCCAATCGCAGCGCCACATAGCCGGCGTAGATGTCGCCGAAATTCCCGGTGGGAACGGTAAAGGCGACCTTGCGGTAGGGTGCGCCGAGCGACACCGCGGCGGTGAAGTAATAGACGGTCTGCGCCACGATGCGGGCCCAGTTGATCGAATTGACGCCGGAGAGGTGCGCGCGCTCGCGAAAGGCGGCGTGGTTGAACAGGCCTTTCACGATCGCCTGGCAGTCGTCGAAGGTGCCGTCGATGGCGATCGCGTGAACGTTGGCGGCCTCCCCCGTCGTCATCATGCGCCGTTGCACGTCGGAGATGCGGCCGTTCGGGAACAAGACGATGAGATCGACTTGACCGCGGCCGCGGAAGGCTTCGACGGCGGCGCCGCCGGTGTCGCCGGAGGTCGCGACCACGATGGTCCGGCGCTCGCCGCGCGCGGCCAGCACGTGATCCATGAGCCGCGCCAGAAGCTGCATCGCGATATCTTTGAAGGCCAGCGTCGGACCGTGGAACAGCTCCAGCGCAAACGTATTCACGCCTAGCTGCGCGAGCGGCGCCACCGCGGGATGACGAAAGTTCCCGTAGGCCTCCCGCGCCATGCGCGCGAGGTCTGCTTCGCCGATGGAATCGCCGGTGAAAAGCCGGATCACCTCGACGGCGACTTCGGCGTAAGGCCGGCCAGCGAAGCCGAGGATGGTCTCTCGTTCAAGCCGCGGCCAGGCCTCAGGCACATAAAGGCCGCCGTCGCGGGCGAGGCCCTCGAGCATCACCTCCGCAAAGCCGAGTGCGGGGGCCTCGCCCCTGGTCGAGATGTGACGCAATCGACAAGTTCCCTGGCCCGGCGCGAACCCCCGGGCGATATAAGTTATTGATTTTCCAGGATGTTCGCTGCGGAAGGCCAAAAGCCGTCCGTCCCGGACCGGAGCCACACTAATAGAAAAGCCAGCCCATTCACAAGGAATGCGAAGCGTGGTCGGGAGGTTGCCCTGCGCCCTCGCGCCGGCCCTCGCGGCCGGATTTGAAGGCCCAAGTGACAAATACCGCGGCCAGGACGAGCGCGAGGCCGTACCAGGTCACCGCGTATTGCAGGTGCTCGTTGCGAAGCTGCACCACGAGCTTTCCGGGCTGCGGGAATCCGCCGAGCGGAGCCGGGGATTCCTGCTCGACGTAGAAGGGCGCGACTGGGCTGATCCCCTTGGCGACGGCGATCGAGAGCGGGTCGCGTGCGAACCAAAGATTGTGCGAAGCATCGTCGGCCGGAGAAAACCAGCTGCGGGCATCGGGCCAGCGGATCGCGCCGACGATCTCGACCGGCCCCCCGATCTGGCCCTCGGCCCGCGAAGCGGCGGCCTTGCGTGCTTCGGGCACGAAGCCGCGGTTGACGATCACGTAAGCGCCGTCGGCAAGCCGTGCCGGGGTGAAAACCCAATAGCCGCGGTCGGTCACATCAGGGCGGAAAGTCGAAGCGGCCGCGTAGACCAGCGCTTCGTTGCCGTGATCGAAGGTGGCGCTGAATTTGAAGCGACGATATTCGTCGTTCGCCTGATCGAGGCCCGGCCAGGTGCTCGGCGCCGGCAGCGCCGCGGGCGCGGCGCCGAGCCGCTCGGTCAGTGCGGCGATCAATCCCTCTTTCCAGACCTTGCGCTGAACTTGCCAGGTGCCGAGGGCAACCAGCGCGGCGAACACCAATACCGCCGGGATAAGCAGACCAAGCCACGAGCGCTGTTTCGCCGGCTCAATCAAAGCTCGCGTCCGCCGAACCGACCCTCGGCGGCCTTGTGATGATATTGCAGAGCGATCATCAGCCCTTTCATCGGCCGCAGCGGTCCGAGCGTGACGACGAGAATGAGCGGCAGCCACAAGGCCGCGTGCACCCACAATGGCGGCCGATACAGCGTCTCGGTGATGAGCGCCGCGCCGACAACGATGAAGCCGGCCCCGAGCATGATGAAGACGGCAGGGCCGTCCCCGGAATCGGCGAAGCTATAGTCGAGCCCGCAAGCCTCGCAGCGCGGCCGCAATGTCAAAAATCCCTGGAACAGCTTGCCCTTGCCACAGCGCGGACAGGAGCACGACAATCCGGCGAGGATCGCTCCTGAAAGCGTGTCGATGGTCTTGTCGGTCATAGACGCTCTCGTACGGCCGCACGTCCCCGCGCAAGCGGGGACCCAGTCTTTTACGCTGGTCCTGGATTCCCGCTTTCGCGGGAATGAGCGGAAACCGCTTTGCCGGCGCTATTCGGGCGTGGGGACACCTGCGCCCCACACATAGATGCAGGCGAACAGGAACAGCCACACCACGTCGACGAAGTGCCAATACCAGGCGGCAAACTCGAAGCCCAGATGCTGGGTCGGTTTGAATTGGCCCGCGAGCGCGCGAACCAGGCACACGATCAGGAAGATTGTGCCGATGATGACATGCGCGCCGTGAAACCCGGTCGCCATGAAGAATGTGGCGCCGTAAATGTTGCCCGAATAATGGAACGCCGCGTGCGCGTATTCGTAGGCCTGCACGCAAGTAAAGGTGAGCCCGAGTACGATGGTGAGGATCAGTCCCCAGACCAGACCCTTGCGATCGTTCCCCAGCAGGGCGTGATGCGCCCAGGTCACCGTCGTGCCGGAGGTGAGCAGGATCAGCGTGTTCAGAAGCGGCAGGTGCCACGGATCGAACGTGTGGATGTCCTTAGGAGGCCACACGCCGCCGAGAAACGCGGTCCGTGCCACGTCCTTCAGCTCGGCCGGGAACAGTGCGGTGTTGAAGTAGGCCCAGAACCAGGCGACGAAGAACATCACTTCCGAGGCGATGAACAGAATCATCCCGTAGCGGTGCGAGATCTGCACCACGCGGGTATGGTCGTGTTCCACCTCGGCTTCGAAGATGACGTCCCGCCACCAGCCGATCATGGTGTAGGCGACGCCGATCCCGCCGACGCCGAGAATGATCGGCGCGTAGGCGACCATATGGTGCATCCATAGGATCAGCCCGAAGGCGGTGATGAATGCCGAAGTCGCGCCAAGCGCCGGCCACGGACTGGGATTGACCAGGTGGTAATCATGGTGCGGTTTGGCGTGCGCAGCATCGGCCATCTTCGTCATCTCCACCTTGGCGCGACCTGATTACGGGGCGCGCCGCTTTCGTTGCCTCTAGCCCTTGATCCAATTCACTTGCATCGGATCAAGGGCCAGTTTTTCGTTTGCGCATGATCGTATCCGAAAACCGGGTGCCGCTTTTCGGGATCATGCTCTAGATACGGCCGGATTTTGCCGGCGCCGCGCTCTCCGCCGCCGTCTGATCCGGCACGGGCACCGGATAGAAGGTGTAGGAGAGCGTAATGAGTTTGACGTTGTCCTGTTCGTTATCGTCGGCGAGCTTGGGATCGACGTAGAACACGACCGCCATGTCGCGCTTTTCGCCCGGCTTCATGGTCTGCTCGGTGAAGCAGAAGCAGTTGATCTTCTCGAAGAAGATGCCGACCGTCGACGGACTGACATTGTAGCCAGCCTGGCCGGCGGTTATGCGCGCGGCTTCGTTGGTGACGGAATAATAGACTGTGACGACCTGGCCGAGTTTGACATCGATGGTCCGGCGCTCGGGCTCGAACCGCCACGGCAATCCGGCGGCGACGTTCGAATCGAAGCGCACCGTGATCGTGCGATCGGATATGTGCGTGGGCAGCGCCTTCGCCACCTGCGTGGTGCCGCCGTACCCGGTGGTGCGGCAGAACCAGGAGTAAAACGGCACAGCGGCAAACGAAAGCCCAACCATCGCCGCCACCAGGCCGCCGCAGAGGAACGCGATGAAAACATCGCGGCGGGGGGCGGGTGGACGATCCGGTGTCTGCGTGCTCATTTGCATTTCAGCGGTCGGGCGTTTTTCACAAGTTGTGCATTCATAGCGGGCGATGGAGCACGCCCGGACCCTTCACCAGCGTCACGATGTAGAACAGGATCACCAGCGCGCCAAGCGAGACCGCGATCGCGATCGAGCGCGCGCGGCGGGCGCGCTGCTGCCGTTCGGTGAGCTTGATGCCGGTGTCCGGCTTCTCCTCGTTCATGACCGCGCTCATCATCATGCGGCGAAATGGCCGAACAGCCCTCCGGCCACCCGATCGACCAGCAGCATAGCAAACAACAGAAACAGATAGAGGATCGAGAAGGCGAACATCTGCTTGCTTGCGGCATGGCCGCTGCGTTCGCGGCGCACCCGCAGCGCCAGCGCGACGATGACGGCGCCGGTCGCGATGGCAACCGCTGCATAGAGCGGCCCGGTATAGCCGAGGAACCAGGGCGCGACGCCCAGCGGCGCCAGAACAAGCGAGTAAAGCAGGATTTGACGGCGCGTTTCCGCTTCGCCGGCGACCACCGGCAGCATCGGCACGCCGGCGCGCGCGTAATCCTCGGTGCGGTAGAGCGACAGCGCCCAGAAGTGCGGCGGCGTCCAGAAGAAGATGATGAGGAAGAGAACGACCGGCTCGATCGCGATGCCGCCGGTCGACGCCGCCCAGCCAATCATCGGCGGCAGCGCTCCCGCCGCCCCACCGATGACGATGTTCTGCGGCGTCGTGCGCTTGAGCCACATCGTGTAGACGAGGACGTAGAAAGCGATCGTCGTGGCGAGCAGCGCCGCGGCGACGACGTTGACCAGGAGGCCGAGCACCACCACCGAGAAGGACGCCAGCGTCAGGCCGAAGGCCAGGGCTTCCCCCGGCGCCACCCGTCCGGCGGGAATCGGCCGTGCCGCCGTGCGAGTCATGCGTGCGTCGATGTCGGCGTCGTACCACATATTGAGCGCGCCTGCGGCGCCGGCGCCCACCGCGATGCACAGAAGCGCGGTGAATGCGATCACCGGATGCAGGTGACCGGGCGCTATCAAGAGGCCGACGAACGCCGTGAACACCACGAGCGACATCACCCGTGGCTTCATCAGCTCGATGTAATCGCCGACGCCCGCGATGCTGGGCTCGGCGGGCGCGAGGGTGACGCTCATCGGATCAGCGGCAGCGTATCGTATTGGTGGAAGGGCGGCGGCGACGGCAGCGTCCATTCCAGTGTGGTCGCGCCGGCGCCCCAGGGATTGGCGCCTGCCGGCACTTTGCGCATGAAGGCCTGCGCCATGCCGAAGAAGAACACCAGCACGCCGAAGCCCGAAATGTACGAGCCGATCGAGGAGACAAAATTCCAATCGGCGAACGCATCGGGATAGTCGACGATGCGGCGCGGCATGCCGGCGAGCCCAAGGAAGTGCTGCGGGAAGAACACCACATTGATGCCGATGAAGGTGAGCCAGAAGTGCAGCTTAGCGATGGCCTCGTTGTACATGTAGCCGGTGATCTTCGGGAACCAGTAATACCAGCCCGCGAAAATGGTGAAGACGGCTCCGAGCGACATCGTGTAGTGGAAATGCGCTACCACGTAGTAGGTGTCCTGCAGCACCCGGTCGACGCCGGCATTGGACAGCACCACGCCGGTGACGCCGCCGAGGGTGAATACGAAGATAAAGCCGATCGCCCACAACATCGGCGCCCTGAACTCGATGGAGCCGCCCCACATCGTAGCGACCCAGGAGAAGATCTTCACGCCCGTCGGCACGGCGATCACCATGGTGGCGGCGATGAAGTAGGCCTGCACGCTCGCCGACATGCCGACCGTGTACATGTGGTGCGCCCAGACGACGAAGCCGATGCCGCCGATCGACACCATCGCATAGGCCATTCCCAGATAGCCGAAGACCGCCTTGCGCGAGAATGTCGCCACGATCTGGCTGACCATGCCGAAGCCCGGCAGGATGAGGATGTAGACTTCCGGGTGGCCGAAGAACCAGAACAGGTGCTGGAACAAGATCGGATCGCCGCCGCCATGCGGATCGAAGAAGGTGGTGCCGAAATTCCTATCGGTGAGCAGCATGGTGATGGCGCCGGCGAGCACCGGCAGCGCCAGCAACAGCAGGAACACCGTCACCAGAATCGACCACACGAACAGCGGCATTTTGTGCATGGTCATGCCGGGCGCGCGCATGTTGAAGATCGTGGTGATGAAGTTGATGGCGCCGAGGATCGACGAGGCGCCGGCGAGGTGTATCGAGAGGATGGCGAAATCCATCGCCGGGCCGGGATGGCCGTAGGTCGATAGGGGTGCGTAGATCGTCCATCCCGCTCCGACGCCGTTGGCGCCCGCTTCGCCCTCGAAGAACAGCGAGAGCAACAGCAGCGCGAAGGATGCCGGCAGGAGCCAAAACGAAATGTTGTTCATGCGCGGGAACGCCATGTCCGGCGCGCCGATCATCAGCGGAACCATCCAATTGCCGAAGCCGCCGATCATCGCCGGCATCACCATGAAGAAGATCATGATCAATCCGTGCGCGGTGATGAACACGTTGTAGGTGTGCGTCTCGTGGAAGAACTGCACTCCCGGATACATCAGTTCGAGCCGGATCGCGATCGACATTAAGCCGCCGATCACGCCGGCAACGAGCGCGAACACGAGGTACATCGTGCCGATGTCCTTGTGGTTCGTCGAATAGACGAAGCGGCGCCAGCCGTGCGGGATGGCATGCCCGTTGTCGTCGCCGTGTGCCGCGTGTGCCATCGTGTCCATTGTCGGTCCTTACGTTAGCGATGCCCCCACCCTAACCCTCCCCCGCTTGCGGGGGAGGGAGGGGAGGGGGAAAGTTGTCAGCGCGCCGGCGCGCCGGCCGCCGCGAGTGCGGTCGGCGAAGCTTTGTCCAGGCCGGCGTTCTTCTTTTCGGTCGCGACCCATGCGGCGAATTCGGCGTCGTTCACGACCCGCACCGTAAGGGGCATGAACGCGTGGTTCTTACCGCAAAGCTCGGAGCATTGGCCGTGGAAAAGCCCCTCGCTCGTGGCTTTGAACCAGGTATCGTTGAGCCGGCCAGGAACCGCATCGATCTTGATGCCGAACGCCGGCACGGCGAAGGAATGGATGACGTCGGCGCCGGTCACCAGCACGTGCACGACCTTATTGACCGGCACCACCATTTCATTGTCGACGGTGAGAAGGCGCGGCTGGCCGGGCTTTAAGTCCTTGTCTTCGACCATCAGCGAGTCGAATTCGAAATTGCCGTTATCGGGATAGTTGTAGCTCCAATACCATTGCTTGCCGGTCGCCTTCACCGTGAGGTCCGGTGTCGGCTCGTCGAGCTGCAGGAACAGCAGCCGAAACGAGGGGATCGCGATCGCCACCAGGATGATGACCGGAACGACGGTCCAGATGACTTCGAGCAGCGAGTTGTGCGTGGTGCGGGAAGGCGTCGGATTGGCGCGCGCATTGAAGCGGACGATGATGATAAGCAGGAGAACAAGAACGAACAGCGTGATCGCGGTGGTGACCCAGAGCAAAAAGTTGTGGAACGAGATGACGTCCACCATGACCGGGGAGGCTGCATCTTGGAACCCAAGCTGCCACGGCGACGGCTGCCCGACGCCGGCCTGCGCCATCCCCATGTTCGCGAGCAACGCCCCGACTGCCACCGCATATGCGCTCAAGCGCGAGAATACCGGCATCTGCATCTCTGCTCCTAATTCCCTAAGTCTGGTCATGTCATGACTGCCATTGCTCGGCGCCAAAACTTGAGCGCGACCGCGACGCTTGACGCCACCTGCCGCCGATGAGGTTTGCGCCACGGATCTGGTCCTTGGCAGGCATTGACGGGATGGGGGAATCCCAGCCCCTCAAACCACAAATCGAGCCTTACCGCAATGCACTCATCGTCGTCCGCGCGCATCCGTCCGCCGGGCCGCGAGGCCAGCGCGCGGAGGGCGCTGCACGTCCTTCGCGCGGCCACAATGGCTTGGTCTTGATCCGATCTTGACACGGTGGGCTCAGCATGTAGGCAGGCTCGCGCAGCGGCCGGTCTGGACGACCGTGATTCGCGCCGTAAAACCCTCGGTGGGGCGGGGCGGCGGGCCGCTGAGGCGGCTGGTTCAGAGGAAAACACGCATGGCGATTTTCGATGTCCGGCGGATGCTGCGGCCAATGGCCTCGGCGCTCGGCGGCGCCGCCATTCTGCTCGCGGCTGCCTCGGCCTTCAGCGGGCAAGCGGCCGCTCAGGGCGCGGTCCGGTCGGTCCACGGCGATTGGCAAATCCGCTGCGACACGCCGCCCGGCGCGCAGAACGAGCAATGCGCGCTGATGCAGAGCGTGACGGCGGAGGACCGGCCCAATGTCGGACTGACCGTGATCGTACTCAAGACCAGCGACCAGAAGAGCCGCCTGATGCGCGTCGTCGCTCCGCTCGGCGTGTTGTTGCCGTCCGGCCTCGGCCTGAAGATCGACAATAACGACGTCGGCCGCGCCGGCTTCGTGCGCTGCCTACCCAACGGCTGCGTCGCCGAAGTGGTCATGGACGACAAGCTGGTCGAGCAGATGCGCTCCGGTCAGACTTCGACCTTCATCATTTTCCAGACGCCCGAGGAAGGCATCGGCTTTCCCATGAGCCTGAAGGGCTTTGGCGAGGGTTTCGACAAGCTGCCGTGAGGCGTCCGGGCGCCGGCCCCTGCGCCCGGCCGCAACGACCATCGCGCAATTGCGCGTGGCTTTTTATCGGCGGCGTTTGTCACTATCTTATCGTCCATACGTCATCATCGGACGGGCGGCACCGCCATGCACACCAAGCAATATCCCGTGACCCACACTTACGCGGAGTGGCGCAAGCTGCTTAGTCCGGAACAGTTCCAGATCATGCGCGCGCACGGCACCGAGCCGCCGGGAAGCTGCGCTCTCAACTACGAGAAACGGGCCGGGACGTTTTACTGCGCCGGCTGCAATCAGGCGCTCTTCGCCTCGAAGAAGAAATTCGAGAGCGGCACCGGATGGCCGAGTTTCAACGATCCGGAGGCGGGAGCCGTGGAGACCTCGACCGACCGCGCCTACGGCATGGTGCGCACCGAAGTGCATTGCAGCCGCTGCGGCAGTCACCTCGGCCACGTCTTCGAAGACGGGCCGCCGCCGACGCATCTGCGCTATTGCATCAACGGCGTGGCGATGAATTTCAAGCCCGAGTAAGCGGCGCGTCTGACTATCGCTCATTCCCGCGCAAGCGGGAATTCGAGTATATGCAACGACTAAGTCCCCGTTTCTGCGGGGACGAGCCGAGCAGCGCGCGGAGGGCCGGCTAATGCGGCCGACTTCAGGCTTTGCCGTCTGCTTTACGGTCACGAAATTGCAATGAGCCACAGCAAAAGGTGTCTCGTTCGCGTCGGCGAAATGTGGAACACTGCGCCCGCTGAATCGCCGGACATTGGCTCAACCGCCGCGGAACTTGGGAGTCGATGAGCAACGCACGGGAATCGGCCATTCGCCTGCTGCAACTGATGATGATCGCGTCGGTGGTGCTGCCGGCGGCACTGTTCGCGTATGCCTCCTGGGTAAGTTACCGCGACATCCACGCGGTCGCCGATGAGCGCATTCTTCGCTCACTCGATGTCATGCAGGAGCAGGCGCTCAAGGTATTCCAGACGGTCGACCGCACCTTCGCGGAAGTCAACGAGATCGTGCGCGGCATGGCGGACGCCGCCATTCATGCGGACGAGCCGCGCCTGCATGAGCGGCTTGCCAGCATCGTCGCGACGATGCCGCAACTCCATGCGATCCTGCTGGTCGGTCGCGACGGGCGGCCGCTCGTTGCGAGCTCGCTCGCGTCCGTGCCGGATAACGTCAACTTCAGCGACCGCGATTATTTTCGGGCGCAGCTCGACCGCGATGCCGGGACCTATGTGAGCGACACGCGCTCGCCGCGCCTGCCGGGAATCGACACCGATTTCTTCGATCTCTCGCGCCGCCTGGAATCGGCCGACGGCTCCTTCAACGGCGTCATCTCGGTCGCCGTGCGGCCACGTTACTTCGAGGATTTTTACGCTTTGATCGGGCAGACGCCCGGCAGTTTCTACGCCCTGGTGCGCGCCGACGGCGCCTACCTTGCGCGCTATCCGGTTCCCAGCGACCGTGCGCGGCGGTTGAGTCCCGCGAGCGGTTTGCGAACCGCCATCGGTCGCGGCCTCGAGCATGGTCTGTACACCGTCGACTCGGAGATCGACGGTGTCTCCCGGCGCATCGGCTTCCGCAAGCTGCCGGGCTATCCGGTCTATGCGCTCGCCGGCGTCAGCAGCGCGACGATGTGGACCGAATGGCTCTCAAACATGCGCACGCACCTGCTCGTCGGACTGCCGGCCACGCTTCTGGTGCTCGCCGTTCTCTGGGTCGCGTTGCGGCGCACCCGGCGGCTCTACGACGAGGCCGACCGCCGCGAGGCGGCGGAGGGCGCGCTGCGGCAGGCGCAGCGTCTCGAAGCCATCGGCCAATTGACCGGCGGCGTCGCCCACGACTTCAACAACTTGTTGATGATCGTGAGCGGCAGCGTGCACCGGCTGCGGCGCGACATTGACGGCGAGAAGCAGGTGCGCCTTCTCGACGCCATCGCCAACGCCGCGCACCGCGGCGAAAGCCTCACCCGTCAATTGCTCGCCTTCTCGCGGCGGCAGATGCTGCAGCCGAGCGTCCTCGATTTGTCCGAGCGGCTGCCGGAGCTCAAGGACATGCTCAGCCGCTCGCTGCGCGGCGACATCGAAATCCGCGTCCTGGTTCCCAAACGCCCGTGCCTGGTCAAGGTGGATACTAGCGAGCTCGAGCTCGCGTTGCTCAATCTCGCCTTCAACGCGCGCGACGCGATGCCGTCGGGCGGTACGCTCACCATCACGGCGAAGCCTATCGTGCTGCGCGGCAAGGCCGGCGAGGAGGGTCTGAGCGGCGACTTCGTCGCTATCCGGATCGCCGATACCGGAGAGGGCATCCCGGCCGAGATTCTGCCGCGGGTGTTCGAGCCGTTCTTCACCACCAAAGACGTCGGCAAAGGTACTGGGCTGGGACTTTCGCAGGTCTATGGCTTCGCCAGACAATCAGGCGGCGCGGCGACAATCACCAGCACGGTGCGGCGGGGCACGGCGGTCACTCTGTTCCTGCCGCGCAGCTTCGAGGCCCCGGCGCCGCCGCGCGAATCGTCGCTCGCGCCCGGGGCGACGCTGCCGGCCGGCACTGTTCTTCTGGTCGAGGACCATCCCGATGTGGTCGAGGTCGCCGCCGCCTATTTCGCCGACCTCGGCTACATCGTCAAAGTGGCTACGAGCGCGCAGGCGGGCCTCGACCTCATCGAACGCGAAGACGGGATCGATCTCGTCTTCTCCGATATATTGATGCCGGGCGGCATGAACGGTCTCGACATGGCGAAGACAGTGCGCCGGCGTTTTCCGAATATCGTGGTGCTGCTGACGACCGGCTATAGCTCGAGCGCCCAGGACGCTGTGCGCGAAGGCTTTGAAGTGCTGCAGAAGCCTTACGACCTCACCGCATTGGAACGCGCGCTGCGGGCGGCGCGCCAAGCGGCAGGTCGCGCGGCCGTTCCGATCCCGCAGCGCGTGGTGGGATAATAAATATAGATGGGGTAACGGGCCGCGGCCCGTTACCCCATCTACATGTTGATCAATTCGCCAGCAACTCGCGGCCCCGAGTCTCGGGCAACGCCAGGGCCGCGAGGATGACGATCGCATAGGAAATAGCGGCGAAGATGCCGATCGCGGTGCCCAACGCGACCTTGGCCGATAAGAGGCCGACCAGCGTCGGGAAGAGCGCGCCGATGCCGCGGCCGAAATTATAACAGAAACCCTGCCCGGCGCCGCGCGTGCTGGTCGGGAACAGTTCGGTCAGCACCGGCCCGATGCCGCTGAAAATGCCCGAGGCGAAGAAGCCGAGCGGGAATCCCAAAGCCAGCATCATCGCGTCCGAAATCTGCGTCTGCGTGTAAGCGATCGCGCCGGCTCCCGCCGATGACGACGGCGCGCAATTGCAAGGCGGGTCGAGTCGAAGGGTCCGGTCAACGCCTGCCCGATGACAAGCTGCGCGAAAACCACCAATTGCGGCACAGCGCCCATCGGCTCTTTTTCGGCGGTCCACTCCCTGACCGGGAGTTTAGTCTTCTTCCATCCCCGGCGTCCAAAAGAAAACCTCTTGGCCGTCTTGGTCCAGAATCCGCAAGCCATCGGGGTTCTGCGGCATGTTCAAAGTCTCGAACAGAGACTTCGCTTTCACCTTTGCGGCTTCCAGATCGGACGCGATGTGCGTAATCCGATCGAGCATGGCGTGCGCGTCGTCCTCTTTTCGAATGCGGAAGAACTCAATCGTAAACATCATCGCGCGATCTTTCTGATCCGCAGCAAGCGTAGTCCGAATTGCCCGCCGGCGAAATCCGCGGCGCAACATGCTTCGCTGTTGCGGCCCGACGAAACTCGACAAAAGGCTCTTTCTTCGGCTGATGGTTCCGCCTCGCTTCGTGCGGGCACCTTAATCTTAAGGCCAAATTGATCACGTCGCTGCCCTCCAATCGCCGCATTGATTGCTCAAACGGCGGTTGGTCGGGGACGGGCATCTTTACCATCTTCGGCCGGCGCGCACTTGAACCCGAGTGGCGGGTTACCCAGATAGTTGGAGGGTTACCCAAGTGGTTAAAATCGATGCCATGCGGTTGGGGATTTCCAGGAACCGTGCGGGCGATGCGAACGCCCGCAACGCGCAATAACGGGTAGGGGTTCGGCCCCACCGATCGCGAGTTCGCTGAATTCGATCTCGTCGTCATCAGCGGCCAACAATGGCCGCATCGACATTGAGGATTTGTTCAACGCCATGGCGTTCCGCGAATTGCAGATAATCCCCATTCGTTGCTTGATCCGTTGCTTGGCGCGATGACCCTCATCCTCACGCTTGCATCCCGCAATCTGTTTCATGATCGGGTTCGATTGATCGCCACAGTCGTTGGGATCGTCTTCTCGATCGTGCTCGTCACCGTTCAGCTCGGAGTCTTCCTGAGCTTCGAGCGCATGGTCACGACGATGATCGACCACGCGCAGGCCGATTTCTGGATCGTACCCGCCGAAACCAAGAGTTTCGAAGAGTCTTCGTTGCTGGCCGGCCGCGAGCGTCTCCAGGCCTTGTCGGTCGACGGGGTGACAGCGGCGATTCCGGTGGTTGTCGGCTATGCGTCCTGGCGAAAGCCGAATGGCGGCGCATCGACGCCGGTCCTCGTCGTCGGCGCGCCCACGACCGTCGCCGGTTTGCAGCCGTGGAACGTGGTTGAAGGAAGTGTGGACGATCTGTCGATGCCGGACGGCGTTGCGATCGACCGGTCGTATTTCGAGCTACTCGGGATCGCGCAAATTCGCGGCCGCGCCGAGATCAACAATCAAAAGGCCCGCGTCGTCGCGGTCACCAACGGTATCCGCTCATTCACGACGACGCCGCACGTATTCGCATCGCTCGAGCGGGCGCGAACCTATCTGGGCGTGCCGCCCAACCGGGCCAATTATTACATCGTGCGCGTCTCGCCGAACGCAAATGCGGCAGTGGTTCGCAGCCGGCTTGCGGCCAGTCTGTCCGACGCGGAGGTGCTGACGTCCGAGGAGTTTCGTCACCGCACGCGCGTGTTCTGGCTGTTCGACACCGGCGCCGGAGCCGCTCTCCTGGGCAGCGCCATCCTCGGCATCATCGTCGGCACGATCATCGTCGCGCAGACGCTCTATTCGAGCACCAAGGACCATCTCAAGGAATTTGCAACGCTGCGCGCCATCGGCTCGTCGCGCATGTACATCCTCAAGGTCATTCTCGCGCAGGCGCTCATCAGCGCCGTCGTCGGTTTCTCCATTGCGGCCGCCATCGACCTGGCGCTGGTGAAGATGACCAGCGATGCGGCGTTGCCCATTGTCATGACGCCCGAGCTGACCGTCGGCCTGTTCGGGCTCACGGTCGTGATGTGCGCGATAGCGGCCATTGCGGCGATCAGGGTCGTAACGCGCATCGATCCCGTCCTGGTGTTCGCGCAATGACGCAAACCATGATCGAGGCAACCAACATTGCGATGGCTCTCGGCGAGGGGGCCGGGCGCGTCGACGCGCTCAAAGCTATCGATCTGTCGCTCGCCGGCGGCGAATTGACCTTGCTGATGGGTCCATCCGGCAGCGGCAAGACGACGCTTCTCTCCGTGCTCGGATGCATGTTGTCGCCGACGAGCGGCAGCGTGCAAATTCGCGGCCGCTCGACGACCGGGCTCGACGCGGAACAACTGGCGCAACTGCGGCGGGAAAATGTGGGGTTCGTCTTTCAATCCTATCATTTGTTTCCGACTTTGACCGCCGCGGAGAATGTCCGCCTGGCGCTCGATGTGCGCGGCGAACGCTCACCGCTGGCGCGGGTCAAGGCGGAAAAAGCCCTGGCGACGGTCGGACTGTCGCATAAGGCGAACGCGTTTCCCCGGGCGCTCAGCGGCGGTGAACAGCAACGTGTAGCTGTTGCCCGCGCGATCGTAGGAGATGCGTCCGTCGTCCTTGCGGACGAGCCGACGGCGGCGCTGGACAGCGAGAATGGCCAGGCCGTCATGACGGTGCTGGCGGAGATCGCCAAAGATCCGGCGCGGGCGATGTTCATCGTCACGCACGATCCACGCATCATGCCGTTCGCAGACCGGATTCTTCGCATCGAGGACGGCCGGATCGTCAGCGATCAACGGCGCGGCGCAAATGTGCCGGCCGTCCGCACTCTGAAATACGCGAGCTGATCGGGGGAGTCATATGCGCACTCGAAACCAAAAAATGTTGCTGCTGGCGGTCGTTGTGTTCGGCGCCGCTTCGACGGTACCGGAATTCGCGCCGAGTTTTCGCGCCGATGAATTGCATCCGGCTCCGTCCGGTGCGGCGGCGCAAGGCCCGGCAGTCCAAGGCTCAATCCAAGGCTCGGCAGTCCAAGGCTCATGGGATGCGGTGACGCTTGGACGCGTCGAGCCGCGCTCGGGCGAGATCAAGATTGCGGCGCCCTTGCCGGGCGGGCGGATTGCCGACGTGCTGGTCAAAGCCAACGAAGACGTGTTTGCCGGCGAATTGCTGGTTCGCCTCGATGACGAGGAGGCGGTGGCACGCGTGGCCGAAGCCGAGGCCCAGGTCGCCCTGCACAAGCGCGCCCGCAACGATCAGTCCGCGCCGGCGGCATCGGCGGATCGGCGCAAGGCCGAGGATGCGGCCGCCGATTCCGAGCGGAGTCTCGCCGACGCGCGATCCGCGCTGGACAAGACGACCGTCGACTGGCGGGCCGGCAGCGCGTCGAAGCCCGACCTCGACGCGGCGCGCTCGGCTTTGTCGCGTGCGCAAGATCGTGTGCGCGAACGGCAGGACGCGCTCGCCAAGCTCAAGACGTTGACCGACACGCCATTGCCGACCCGCCTGGAAGGCGAGCTCAACGTGGCGCAGGCGGAATGGCGCGTGGCGCAGGCGGCGCTCGAAAAGACGCAAGTCCGCGCGCCGGCCGACGGTGTCGTCTTGCGGCTCGGCGCCAGGAAGGGCGAATTGGCGGTGCCGTCATTGGAACCGGCGCTGTTGGTCATCGGCGATGTGTCGGCCTTGCGCGTGCGTGCCGAGGTGAACGAGCAGGATCTTGGAAGAATCCGGGCCGGGCAAAGCGTGCTGGTTCGCGCCGCGGCGTTTCACGGCCGAGAGTTCAACGGCAAGGTTTCGTCCGTCGCCCGCGTCGTCGGCCCGAGCCGGATCAATTCGGGCGATCCGCGCAAGTTCAACGACGTCGATGTGCTGGAAGTTGTCGTCGATTTGCCGGATCCCGGACCGCTCCTCGTCGGCGAGCAGGTCGACGTGTATTTCAAATCCGAGCATTCCGACCAGGCGGAAACCCAATAGCCCGCAGGCTGGGTTGCGGCGAAGCCCGTAACCCAACACTGCGCGCTTCATGTTGGTTACGCGCTGACGCGCGCTAATCCGACCTGCAGACTCCTTCGGGCAGATAAGCCAAGTGCGATCCGCTCAGCGCCGCGCACGATGCCGGCTGTTTGCTTAAAGCGGAATTCATCATAGGGCCGCGATAGGTTTCGCCATTCGGTCCAAGGGGCTAATATCGCCCGCATCCGCAAACATACCAGACTGCCCTGTATTGCACTGACAGGAGCGTCACATGAATAGAACAACAACGATCGCGCTTTGTTTGAGTCTTCTCGCCGGCCCAGCAATGACGATGCCGGCGGCGATGGCGCAGAGCGCAACGCCGGCGCCCACCGAGCAGGAGACCGCCGCCATTGCGGTCGATGCTTACCTCTATTTCTACCCGCTCATCACCATGGACGTGACGCGCAAGCAGCTCACCAATGTCGAGCCGGGCAAAGGAGTGCTCGGCGGCCCGATGAACACGTTCGCCAGCGTGCCGACATTTCCGCCGGCGGATTTCAGATCGGTGGTGCGGCCCAATTTTGATACGCTGTATTCTTCAGCGTATCTCGATCTCACCAAGGAGCCGATGGTCGTCTCCGTCCCGGACACCGGCGGGCGTTATTACCTGCTGCCGATGCTCGACATGTGGTCGGACGTCTTTGCTTCGCCGGGCTGGCGCACCACCGGAACGCAGGCCGGCAATTTCCTCGTGACGCCGCCGGGCTGGAACGGAACGGTGCCGGCTGGATTCACGCGGATCGAAGCTCCCACGCCCTATGTATGGATCATCGGCCGCACCAAGACCGACGGCCCGGCGGATTACGATGCGGTTCACAAAATCCAGGCCGGCTACAAGATCGCGCCGCTATCCGAATGGAACAAGCCGGCGAGCCCGGTGGCGGTCAAGATCGATCCGAACATCGACATGAAAACGCCGCCGAAGACGCAGGTCGACACCATGCCGGCCGGCGATTACTTCGCTTATGCGGCCGAGCTTCTCAAGCTGCAGCCGCCCCACCTCACCGACCAGCCGATTATCGCGCAGATGAAACGGCTCGGCATCGAGCCGGGCAAGAGCTTCGATATCGGCAAGGCCGATCCGGCGGTGAGGAAGGCGCTGGAGCTTGCGCCGGTGGCCGCGCACAAGCTCATGGAATGGAAAGTGGCGACGCTGGCCCGGGTCGTGAACCACTGGTCGATGAATACCGACACCATGGGCGTTTACGGCGACTACTATCTCAAACGCGCCATCGTCGCCCAGATCGGCCTTGGCGCCAACGTGCCGGAAGATGCGATCTACCCGCTCAACCTCGGCGACGAAACCGGCGCGCCGCTCGACGGCGCCAACAATTACACGCTGCACTTCGACAAGGGCGCGACGCCGCCGGTCAGCGCGTTCTGGTCGGTCACGCTCTACGACAGCGAGGGCTTCCAGGTCGCAAACAGCCTCAATCGCTTTGCGCTGTCGAGCTGGATGCCGTTTACGAACAACCCGGATGGCTCGCTCGATCTCTATTTCCAGAATGAGAGCCCGGGCAAGGACAAAGAAGCCAACTGGCTTCCGGCGCCGAAGGGCCCGTTCAACCTGACCATGCGGCTCTACGCCCCAAAATCCGAAGCGCTCACCGGAAGATGGAATCCGCCGCCGATCGTGAAAGCCCCGGGACTACCAAACGCGGCGGCCCAATAAATGTACCGAAGCCCGAAGGGGATGAGTGGAGCAGCGCATGGAGCCTCGATGGCGGCGCGAATGCTGCTCGCGGTTTGTCTGGCGCTGGTCGCGGCGGCGCCCGCCGCGGCCGAGCTGGTCGACGAGAATCTTCTGGTCGTCGTCCCCGACGGCTACAAGATCGACTTCAGCGACAAGAACGCCACCATGCTTATCAACGAAATGGTCCCGGTTGCGGAAAACGTCCACGACTGGACCGAGATGGTCACGGTGCAGATTTTTTTCGGGCTCGCCGGCGGCACGCCGCAACGGATGAAGAATGATATCGAGCGAAAGTGGTTCGCCGCCTGCGCGCATGCCGAGTCGCATCCCGTCGCCGAGGACGTCGAGAACGGCTACGCGGTCGGGGTGTGGCTGCTTAGCTGTCCGCTCAACAGCTCGACCGGCAAGCCGGAAATGACCTTGTTCAAGGCGATCCAGGGCAACGACAGCTTCTATCTCGTGCAGAAGGCTTTCAAGTTCGAGCCGTCGCCGGCGCAAGTGACCGAGTGGAGCCGCTATCTCTCGAAGGTGTCGGTGTGCGACTCGCGGCGTGCCGATCGGCCCTGTCCCGCCGCGGGCCGTTAGAGCGGGCTTTCGTGAATTGGAATCACAGACTAAGAATCCGTCATCCTGAGGTGCGAGCCAACGGGTCCGGCCCGAAGTGGCCGGCCCGATGATAAACTCCGCGAGCCTCGAAGGATGCTGCTCGGCCCGGGCCGTTCGCCCTTCGAGGGCCGCGGAGTTTATCATCGGGCCGGCCACTTCGGGCCGGACCCGTTGGCGGCCACCTCAGGGTGACGGACAAACATCGGCTACCTGCGTCAATCTAAGACGATCATGCTCTTGGCCATATCGGCAACGACGAGCGGCAGCCTATTTGCGCTCGACGAAGAGCAGCCGGCATTCGCCCGGACCGATATTCTCGGCGGTATGCGACGGCGTAATCGGCGCCGCCTGCGCTGCACCGGCCTTGTTGGTGAAGTCTCTCGTTGTGCCGTCCGGCGCGTGAAGCCGGATGACGCAGTCGGTGAGCGAGTAAACGACGGATGGAACCGGGTGCGAGTGGGCCTTGTCGTGCAGGCCTTTTGGCCAGGTGGCCGCGATCACGCGAAAGTTTTGGTCCTCAAAAATCACTTTATAGACCGCCGGGTCGCTCTGATAGGTCGGCGGCGCAGTCTGCGCCGCGGCGGCAAACGACGTGACGGAGACGAGCGCCATCGTGCTCAAGGCGAGTGTGATGCATCGCTTCATTGCGTTCTCCTGTGTGCTGCGAACGTTCAAAGCGCCCGCTGCATGCGGTGCGCAAACGTCAAGGCTATCGGATTCCGCTAACGCCCGCGAGGACCTTCACCTAGGGTGACGTTTCGCTGCGCTCCGTGCAGGCTATGTGCTCGGCTGTCGGAGGATCAAAAATGCCGATGAGAGGTATCAGCGCCACTGGGTTTGAAACGCGACGGCAACCTGTCGCTTCGCGCCGGAAATTCGTTGTCCGCATGGCGATCGCGATCGGATTGTGGATCGTCTTGACGACGGCCGGCCTGGCGATCGGGATTGCCGGCTATGCGGGATTCGAGGGCATGTCGTTCGTCGACGCCTATGTCAACGCGGCGATGATCCTGTCCGGCATGGGGCCCTTGGGCGAACTAAAGACCACAGCCGGCAAAGTCTTCGCCGGGTCGTACGCGATCCTGTCCGGCCTCATCATCGTCATCGCCACCGGCTTCGTCCTCGCGCCGATCTTCCATCGCGTCCTGCATCGCTTCCATGTGGAGACGAGGGAGGAGTGAGGGGCAATGTAGGGTGGGTTGAGCGCAGCGAAACCCACCGTGGCTCGCCAGGATTGAGGATGATGGGTTTCGCTACGCTCTACCCATGCTACGTGCTTGCTGACGATGGCGATGCAACGCGAAGCGCAAGATCCACGTCCGGTCAATATCGGGAGAGGCCAGAAATGAAGACAGATTTCTTGGGCGATGCCTTAGACCACTGGAAGGGATCAATTCTCGGCTATCTGCAAGAGGCGAAACTGCTGAGGAATTTCCTGGTCGACCCAATGTCCACCGACACCTCGCAATGGTGCGAAGCTGACTCAAGCTTGTACGCGCAGCTTCTTCGCGTAGATGAGCAGCAATTGGTCAAGCATAATCAAAGCCTGCGTGAAGCGCGTAGGCCATATTTTTCAGAGATTCCAAAAGCCGGGGACTTATTCTTAGACCCAGATACGGGTATTAAAACAGGTCGCGACAACTCGCATGACATATGCAAATTCCTTCGGGCAACTGAGTTGTTTGAATTGATGCGAGGCGAAAATGATCGACTGGTTGTCGTCTATCAACACGCGCGAGGCGTGCGCCAGCGAGTACAAAATATATGGATAACATTGAGGGGACATGGAGAGCCGTTCGCGTGCTCATCGTATGAAGCAGGTACGGTAGCAATGCTATTCTTCAGCAACGCACCTCATCGCGCGGAATCGATCCGCGACGCTTTTTGCCGGCTACTCGGGAAGCATTCAAACAGACGAATTTTTTACGACGCAATCTACGCCGACGAGCGAGCTTAGCCCGGATTGAGTGAAACGAAATCCGGGGTGAGTTTCACCGCGGTCCCGGATTTCGCCACCGCTCAATCCTGGCTATTCGCTCGTTTATTCTGTCATTGGTGCCCGCGCAGTTCGCCAGGCAGCAAATCCGATGGCTGTTCTGCTAATATAATTCTCCCCAATTGATTCGTTCATGGATGGGAGGTCACATGTCTGAATTTGTGGCAACTGGAAATCCGCGCCTTGATATTCCTAATTTGATCAAATGGCGCGGCAATGGGTTAACATTTGTCGAGTTGGTTCGATACCTTCCTTATTTGGAAGGGAAGTTTGCATACGGGAACCGAGAAACGAACATAATCTTTTGGCTCGGGCTATCCGAGGAGTGTATTGCGGCAATTATTGACCTGATAAATGCGGGCACGATCAAACCAACTTCAACATTGTCTCTGACTTATTTGGTCGACGGACAAGTACCAAAATTGCCTATCGCAAAATCCAGTCGAAAGTATAAGAGACCTCGCTGGGCTCCGGTAACGTTTTGCCTTGCAAAGAAGGCGGCATAGGGGCGCCTGCTTAAATCTGGTGTACGCAAGCAGCGGAGGGGCGGTATGATTGATATTTCGTCTCGCGACCAGGCAGCTAATGATGCAGGTGGCGCCGATCAACGTCCGATAGGACACGTCGTAGCCGCGGACCAGCGCAGCAATAATCAAAGTGAAGTATGGTGGAAGCAACCTGAGCATATCATACAAATCGCGATACTGCTGTTTGTCGGAGCGTACACCGTGCTCACTTTTTGTCTTTTGTGGACGAGTTGAGATACGGAACATCGGCAATTGCGCGCGTATGTCGGCGTGGTCGCGCCAGCTGACAACCAAGTGGCGAACGCCTTTATTCCACCTGCGAAGCCAAAGATCCGGTTGAGCCCAAAAAACTTCGGGCAAACACCGGCATATAAAGCAACGGTTCATCTGGGGAACGCGGTTGACGTTTATCCACTGCCGAAGAACTACGGATACCCGCTCCAAGCGGTCAAAACTCCGCCAAATCCGATTACATTTTTTCCAGGAATGCTCGACATTGCTGGAATACTCGCTGACGCGGATCGGCCACTTACTCAAGAGGAAGTTGCCAGCATTCAGGGCGGCATGGGTAAGCGATACTACGTTTGGGGAACGGTCAATTATGAGGATGCTTTTGGCGATCCTCACTTCACCAATTTTTGCGTGGGTTTCTATAATCTCACTGTAAGCGGCGTGCAGCGTGAGCCCTGCAATGACCACAACGATTCCGACTAGGATCGCGAACGTCGCCCCAAGTTCCCAATAATTTCCTTCTCACAGGGGGCAGAGGTCAAAATGATCGATGTCCATCTAGTCACTGTAACGGTGATATCATTCTTGACATTGGTCCCCATTTCAGTTACCAAAGGAAATCTCGCTCATCGACGGCGATTATCCGGGACTTGACTAAAACTGTCCCCGGTTAAGCGCCTCGTAAAATGAGCGAGGTAACGGAAAATGCGATGGTTAATTAGCGGTGGTTGGCTGTTCGGCGCTTTCTTGGGGGTCCATTTCGTTATGCCGGTCGCACAAGAAAGCCATTTGCAGAGGGTGATAATACAGGAAGCAAAAATTAGTGCGGCGGTGTTCGCCGAAAATATCGGTGTACTCAATGTGCCCATATTGAAAGGCGTTGATTTCCTTGCGTTCGGATTTGATGATTTGTTCAAGCACTTCGGGGCAATGGTACGAGCTAGCCCCTATCGGGTTTTTGGGGGGCAAAATCGGAACACCTGGATTAATCTTTTGCCCATCTGGACCAGCACACGGTGGTGGTCGGTCTGGAAAGCTAAAATCCTGTGGCAAATCTTCTCCGTAGGGGACAAATTCCCAATACCCGTACATATGAACGTTTTGGGCCGGAGTTTCGCCGAAGTTCTCAATGTTGATAGTGAGATTGCCGGGAGTGATTTTAATGCTTTGCGAGAGATCAAGCATTACGTAAGCGCGCAGTTGCTTAATTTCGGTTTCCTTAGCGACAAGGATTTGGGCTTCTGCAGTATTTGCTTGTCGCCTAGCTTCGTCTGCTTGTCGCTTTGCCTCAGTGACGGCCCTGTTGCTGGCCTGAAACGCATTGAAAGCAATGTAAATGCCCACTACAGCTCCGATAAACGTCAGAACATTTATGATGAGGCCGAGACCAGCAATTACATTTTGCCGTCGCCAATAGTTGCTTTCATCGGATTCGTATTTGTTTTGATCGGGATACCAAGCCTCATAATCGGGATTTTCAAAAGTAAATTTTGGCTGGGCGCTATTGCCATCCCAGCCATCATTTTCGGGGGTTCCGCCGTTATTTTGTGGCTCATTTTCCATGCTGAGAACGTCTCCGCCGCCCCCGGGATCGACGCCTCAGCAGCGCGCTACAGCCGCGCCGAAGATGTCTACGTTCTCCCGATTGTTATAGCGGAACTGAAACTCCGCGACGTACAGCGGCATATATTTGGCGCTGACTTTGTGGAACGTGCCGACTACGCCGCGTTTCACCAGCGACCAGAAGCCTTCGATCGTGTTGGTATGAATGGCACCGACGACGTATTCCTTTTCCTTGTGCCGGACAAAGCCGTGCGGATATTCCTTGCCGAGCTTGTCATAAGCCCGCAGATCGTCCGTAGCGAGCAAGCTGACTTTGTTGGATACAGCTTCACGAATGAAGCCCAACCAACGTCTCGCGGTCGCAATGCTCAATGACGCGCGCAACGACATTGCCCTTGCGCTGAACTGCGCCAACCACGGCGGTCTTACCGGAGCCAGTCCCGCCCGTTCCGCCGCTACGCTTGTCCCAATGCTTATTGCGGTCCTTCCCGCCGATGTAGGTTTCGTCCACCTCAACAATACCGCCGAGTTTGTCGGGCCGATGTTCGCTGAGACCAGCGCGGATGCGATTGCACATATAAAGCGCAGTCTCATAGGAGCCGAAGCCCATGTAACGTTTGATCTGGAGAGCGCTCATTCCCTTTTTGCTGGTCAGCATCAAATGAATGACGCGGAACCAGTCCTTGAGCGGCTTATTCGTGTTTTCGAAGATCGTTCCTACCAGCACAGAGAACCGATAGCCGCCGGCCGTGGCGCACTTGCTGCACTGCCAATGAAAGGGACGATTAGTGACCGGGTACACGTCAACATTGCCGCAGCGCGGGCAATGGACGCCTTCGGGCCAGCGCCGGGCAACGAGGTAGACTTTGCAGGCATCCTCGTTCGGGAACAAGGCGTCAAACTGCTTTGCGGTCAATTGGGTAACGGCTTTAACGCGGGCCATTTCGGCCTCCCTGAATCGACGAAGGCATTGTGACCCAGAGGTTAAAATTAGTCAAGTCCCGGATAATCGCCCTCATCGACGGACGCCTTCGGCCGAGGGTACTCACCGATGCGGAGCGAGTGCGGTGCCCGCGCGCGGAGCGATACACTCCGCTCCCGGGCGGCTTTGGGCATCATGCTGACCGGCACTATGACCGGTCCGGGAGGTGCATTCCCTGGACTGGGACAGGCGGGCGCGGGTAACGCCCGTTTAGCGGCGCGGAGTCTTTCGCCCCCCGGTTGGGGCGAGCTTGATAGGACGATGCGCTCCCGCCGCGTCCCAGGAAGCCTGGCCTGGAGCTGCGCCCAACGGGCGAAAGCCCCGACGGCAAGAACCGTGGTGGAACGCCGACAGGCGAGCGCGCTGCGCTTCAGCGTGCGCCGCATCCGATGATGCGGACGGTAGGATCACGCGTCTGTCGGCGTTCCGCCTCCTTTTGTTGTCGAGATGGCGAATAGCGGATGAGGTGTTTCAACCGCTCATTCCCGCGCAAGCGGGAATCCAGTCTGGGTCCCCGCTTGCGCGGGGACGAGTGGAGAAAAACCGAATTCACCATCCGCTCTTCTCTGCAAAACTCGGGCGCGGATGCGTCGCGAGAATGCATTCGCTTATCCGCCCCCGCGGAGTGAAACGAAGCGGGGGAGGGGGACCATGCGAAGCATGGTGGAGGGGGCGTGCTGAGCAGAGGTTCGCCTCTTGGCCGAGGCCCCTTCCACCGCCCTTCGGGCGGTCCCCCTTCCCCGCTTCGCGGGGCAGGAAGAAAAAGCGCTGCGAGAATGAAGTTCTTTTCGAAACCACCTTTAAGGAGCCAGCTTCTCCCACACCAAAATGCTGCGGCCCTCGCGACCGTCGGTAAAGTTCCTGCTGGGCGCGGAAGTGATGGTGAGCGTGTTGCCTTCCAGCTTGTAGAAGCGGACCTGGTCGGTTCCCGTCCAGGCTTGATTCCATGAGATATCGACGTGATGAATCACCTTCTCGGCGTCCATCGTGTAGGTTCCGGCGTAGGAGATCATTGTCCCATAAAGCTTGATTCGCTCTTCGTTGGTCGGAACCACGTCGTGCGGATTGGCGCGATTGTCCCAAGTGATAATCGCGTACATGCGGCCATCCGCGGCGTAGCCGAGATAGCCGTTCGGGTGTTCGCCTCGCTCGTTGTAGCGCTCTCCCGTCGCCGTGACCTCGCGCACAAACGATTTCAATTTCCACGTGCCCAGAAGCGGATTTTCCGCCGCAAACGCCGCCGTTACGGACAGGATCAACAATGTTGCGCCAAGGACGCCGGCGACTCTCGTCATATCAAGCTCCCTGGTTACCGAAGGCTTTATCCCTCGCCGATCTCGCGCAGGATTTCGGCGGTGTGCTCGCCGAGCCGCGGAGCCGGGCGCTCCGCCGCCATCGGCGCGCCGTCGAGCACGATCGGGGTGCGCACGCCGGGAATTTTTCCGCCTTTGGCCGCTGCGCTCGGCAGTTCCAGGCGCATGCCGCGGTGGATCACTTGCGGGTCGGCAAACACTTGCGCGAGATCGTTGATCGGTCCGGCGGGCACGCCGACGGCTTCGAGTTTTTGCAGCAGCGCGGCGCGGGGAAATTTCACGGTGAGCGCGCACAGGCGGTCGATGAGCTCGGCGCGGTGTGCGAGCCGGCCCTTGTTGTCCGCGTAAGCCGCGTCCTTGCCGACTTCGGGAGCGCCAAGGGCGCCGCACAGCTTGACGAACTGACTGTCGTTGCCGGAGGCGATGATGATGTGGCCATCGGCGACCGGAAACACCTGATACGGCGTGATGTTGGGATGCGCGTTGCCCATGCGGTGCGGGACTTTGCCGGAGACGAGAAAATTGAGCGCTTGATTGGCCAGCACGCCGACCGTGGTATCGACCAAAGCGGTATCGACATAGCCGCCGCGGCCGGTCTTTTCCCGCCGCGCCAGCGCCGCCAGAATGCCGACCGCCGAATAAACGCCGGTGAAAATGTCCGAGATCGGCACGCCGGCGCGCATCGGTTCGCCGTCGGGATTGCCGGTCAAATCCATCATGCCGCCCATGCCCTGCGCCATCAGATCGTAGCCGGGACGCGAAGCGTAAGGTCCGGTCTGGCCGAAGCCGGTCACCGAGCAATAAATGAGCCGCGGGTTTTCCGGCGCCAGACTCTCATAGTCGAGGCCGAATTTGGCCAGCCCGCCGACCTTGAAATTTTCGATCAGCACGTCCGAGCGGGCGGCGAGTTTCCGCACGATGCGCCGGCCCTCTTCGCTCTCGAAGTCGAGCTCGATCGAGCGCTTGCCGCGGTTGGTGCCGTGGAAATAGGCGGCGCCGAGATGGCTGCCATCGGCCGCGGGGACGAAAGGCGGCCCCCAGCCGCGGGTGTCGTCGCCGGCGCCGCTGCGCTCGACCTTGATCACGTCGGCGCCGAGATCGGCCAGAATTTGCCCAGCCCAGGGCCCCGCCAAAATGCGGGCAAGCTCGAGCACTCGCAGACCGGCCAACGGACCCGGCATAGACAACTCCTTACGCAAAGCGCCGAGACGCGATGAGTGCGCGGCGTAAGCTCAAAATGATCCCTCCGCCCTTGTGGGGGAGGGTAGGGAGGGGGGTCGGGAGGTGACGCGATGACATCGACGCTTGCGCAAGGCCTCCTGACCCCCACCCCTAACCCCTCCCCACAGGGGGGAGGGGAACGCGCTGAGCGCGCCGTACCGATGTGCATCAAGCTCGGCAAAGAGGCGACTTCCTAACTGACAAAGCGGTGCAGGTTTGTCTACAGGTTGGGCATTACCGGCTTGTCATATCCGGGGGGGATCATTAGCTGTTTTGTGTCGAAACGGATGTCGAATCGATGGTTGCGGTGAACACCTCGTTCTTCAGCGACATGCTGCAGAGCATCGCTGATCGCAGCCGCGCCTTCCTGCGCGAACGCCGCGAGCCGGCGCGCGACCGGTCCGACAGCATCATCGAGCTTTGCGAGGCGTTGTTATCGGGCCGTGGCGAGGCCTCCGGCGTGGCGCTTGCCAATGAGATTCTCGCGGATTACGCGGCACTGACGACCGGTCCGCGCATCGCCTTCTTCGAGGAACTGGCGCGGACTTTCGGCCACGATCGCGCCCGTATCGATGCGGCCATCGCGGGCTGGAGCCAGTCGCCGTCGGCCGCGACCGCGGCCGAACTGCATCGCGCCAGCGAGCCGCGCCGGCTCGAGCTTTTTCGCCGGCTCAATCTCGCGCCCGGCGGCACCGCCGCGCTGGTGCGCATGCGCGAGCAGCTATTGGACGCCATGGACCACCGCGACGATCTCGCCGTCGTCGACAACGATTTCGTCCACCTGTTCTCGTCATGGTTCAACCGGGGGTTTCTGGTGCTGCGCCGCATCGACTGGTCGACGCCGGCTTCGATCCTGGAAAAGATCATCCGCTACGAAGCGGTGCACGAGATTCGCGACTGGGAAGATCTGCGCCGCCGCATCGACCTGCCGGACCGCCGCTGCTACGCGTTTTTTCATCCGGCGCTGGTCGACGATCCGCTGATCTTCGTCGAGGTGGCGCTCACGCGCGAGATACCGGGCGCGATCGCGCCGATCCTTTCCGACAAGCGCGACGCCGTCGAGCCGAAGCGGGCGACCACCGCGGTGTTCTACTCGATCACCAATTGCCAGCGTGGGCTGGGCGGCGTGACTTTCGGTCACTTCCTCATCAAGCAGGTGGTGGAGGAAGTTTCGCGCGAAATGCCGCGCATCTCGAACTTCGTGACGCTGTCGCCGGCGCCGAATTTCGCCGCGTGGCTCAAGCGCGAGCGCGCCAATGAGGCTTCGCTGGCGCTGGACGAGGAGGATCGCGCCGCGCT
Source organism: uncultured Alphaproteobacteria bacterium (assembly GCA_963733575.1). Classification (GTDB taxonomy): domain Bacteria; phylum Pseudomonadota; class Alphaproteobacteria; order Rhizobiales; family Xanthobacteraceae; genus BOG-931. Next base: position 92,807 of record CAVTDJ010000003.1, read on the forward strand.
CGCCGCGCTCGACCAGCCCGATTGGTGGCGCGATCCCGCCGTGGCGGCGTCGCTCCGCGAGCCGCTGTTGCAGGCCGCTGCCTGGTACTATTTGCGCGCGCGCAACAGCCGCGGCCTGCCCGCCGACGCGGTCGCCCGCTTCCACCTCGGCAACGGCGCGCGCCTCGAGCGCCTCGACTGGCTCGGCGACACCTCCGAGCGCGCCCTGCAGCAGTCGTACGGCCTGATGGTGAATTACCTCTACGATCTCGAATACATCGAGCAGAACCACGAGGCCTATGCGCAGCAGCATGCCGTCGTCGCCGCCAGCGCCGTGGGCCGGCTGGTGCGTGCGCCGGCGCGCGAGGTCGTTCCGGTTTCGGGGTAAAATCCGGCCTTCGTCATGCCGGATTGCCGCGCAGCGGCAAGTCCGGAATCCATACTCACGGATTGTGGTTATGGCTTCCGGGCTCCTCGCGTCGCGCGGCCACGGAATGACGGGACCTAGGAGTTCCCATGCCCAATCTCCTCGGCGTTCTGGAAACTTCGCTCTATGTCGAAGAATTCGAGCGCGCGTGTCCGTTCTACGAGCAGGTGCTCGGCCTCAACAGCATCTACCGCGATCAGCGGCTGTGCGCCTATGACGTTGGCGGACGCGGCGTACTGCTCCTGTTTTTGCGCGGCCGCTCGTTCGAGACCGTGCATCTGCCCGGCGGCACCATCCCGCCGCATGACGGTCACGGCCCGGTGCACATCGCCTTCTCCGTGGCAGCCGACGAGCTTGCGAACTGGGAGGCTAGCCTCGCGGCGGCCGACGTTGCGATCGAGGGCCGCACCAAATGGCCGCGCGGCGGCGAGAGCGTTTATTTCCGCGATCCCGACGGCCATCTCCTCGAACTGGCGACGCCTGGATTGTGGCCGGGATATTAGCGGCAACGCGCACTCTACGACCGCCCGTAAACCGGCACCACCGCGCCGCGGGTGACGCGGTTCTCCGGCGAGGCGAGAAACATGATGGTCGCCGCCACTTCCTCGACCTTGGGCCAAAGATCGAAATCGGCCTTGGGCATGGCCTTGCGATTGGCCGGCGTGTCCATGATCGAGGGCGCGACCGCGTTGACCAGGATGCCGTCCTTGGCGACTTCCTCGGCGAGCGCGGCGGTGAGCGCCGCGACCGCCGCTTTGCTCGCTGTATAGGCGGCCATGCCGGCGCCGCTTCGCCATTCGAGCGCTGCGCGGGCGGCGACGTTGACAATGCGGCCGCCATTGCCCGCCATCGCGTTGACGGCCGCGCGGCAGCACAGCATGCAACTGACGAGGTTCATGTCGATCTGTTGCCGCAGCGTCGCGACGCTGGCCTCGCGCAATGGCCCCGCGGCAAATCCTCCGGCGAGGTGGATCGAAGCCCAGAGCGGCGCGATGCCCCGATAGAGCCGGGAAATGGGCTCCTCAGCGGCAAGACTGCCGGTGACCGAGAGCACGACTTGCTTGTGCTCGCGCAGCCGAAAGCGCTGCGCCTCGGCCTCATCCAGGCACGGCACGTGACAAATGGCGCCGGCTTCGACGAGGCCCTCGACCAAAGCCGTGCCGAGCGCGCCGGCGCCGCCGGTGATCACGACGTGGCGATCGCGAAAGTCCATGACGCATCATCTCCGATCCGGGCTCGGAGGCAAGGCCACGATGAGGATTTGATATTCTGCATTGAAGGGGAGAATCAGTGGCCGATTTCGATCTCGCCATCATCGGCGGCGGCATCAATGGAGCCGGAATCGCCCGTGACGCCGCGGGGCGGGGGCTTAAGGTCGTGCTCATCGAGCAAAACGACCTTGCCTCCGGCACGTCGTCGGCGTCCTCGAAACTGATCCATGGCGGGTTGCGTTACCTGGAGCACGGCGAGTTTCGGCTCGTGCGCGCCGCGCTCGGCGAAAGAGAGGTGCTGTTGCGGATGGCGCCGCACCTCATTCGGCCGCTCCGCTTCGTGCTGCCGCTCGGCGCGGCGAGCCGGTCGCCGTTCGTGCTCCGCCTCGGCCTTCTCGTTTACGACCTGATCGGCCGCCGCGAGATCCTGCCGGGCACGCGCGCGCTCGATCTCATCATCGATGCGGCGGGCCAACCGCTGAAGCCCCGCTTCCATCACGCTTACGAATATTCCGACTGCTTTGCCGACGATGCGCGTCTCGTGGTGCTGAACGCGGTCGACGCCGCCGAACGCGGCGCTGTGATCGGAACCCGCACGCGCTGCGTCCGCGCCGAGCGCGGCGATGTGTGGCGGCTCATTCTCAACGCGCGTGGCGAGCGCAATGTTGTGACCGCGAGAGTGCTGGTCAACGCGGCCGGTGCTTGGGTGGACACGGTCGCCGAGAGCGTCCTGCGGCAGTCGGCGCCGCGGCGGCTGCGGCTCGACAAGGGAAGCCATATTGTGGTGCGGCGCCTCTACGATCACGATCGCGCCTACATCTTGCAGGCGGCCGACGGCCGGATCGTCTTCGCCATCCCCTTCCAGCGCGACTTCACCTTGATCGGCACGACGGATCGAGGCTTTTCCGGCGATCCCGCAACGGTCGCGCCGACAGGCGAGGAAATCGATTATCTCTGCGGCGTGATCAATTCGTACTTCCGCGCCACGATCGGCGCCGCCGACGTGGTATGGGCGTTCGCCGGTGTGCGCGCGCTATACGACGACGGCGCCAACAAGCCGGAGGACATCGGCCGCGACTACACGCTCTTGCTCGACAAAAGCTACGGCGTGGCGCCGCTGCTCACGGTCTGTGGCGGCAAGCTGACGACCTTCCGCCGCCTTGCCGAAGACGTGCTCGACCGGCTGTCGCCTTTCTTCCCGCGCTCGCAGCCGTGGACCGCGAAGAGCGCGTTGCCGGGCGGGGATTTCGTCTATGATGGCGTTCCGACCCTGATCGAGCGCGCGCGGCGCAAATGGCCGTTTCTCACCGAGGACCACGCGCAGCGGCTCGTCGGCGCCTATGGCACGCGCGTCGAGCAGGTGCTGCAAACGGCCGCGCGGTTGGACGATCTCGGCGTGCGCTTCGGCGCCGGCCTGACGGCGGCCGAGGTACGCTATCTTATGACGAAAGAATGGGCGCAAACCGCCGATGACGTGCTCTGGCGGCGCTCCAAGCTCGGCCTGCGTTTTTCGGAAGCGGAGCGGTCGGCACTGGAACGCTTCATGGCGCAGGGGAGCGGCTAAGACATTGATTGCGTCGAATTTTATCGATCCATTTCACGCCGATTTTATGGACTTGTGGTCACGTAGTCGCGGCGAGACCTAAAGGGGCATCATGGAATCGGCGGCAAGCGACATCGCGCTGCAGCTCGTGGCGCTGAAGGTGCTGATCGTCGACGACGAGCACACCATGCGTAAGGTGACGCGTTCGCTGCTGCGGGCGATCGGCATCAGAACCATCTACGAGGCCCATGACGGCAACTCGGGCCTTGAAGCGATCCGCACGCTTTTGCCCGACGTCGTTATTGTCGATTGGGAAATGCCGAGCCCTAACGGGCCGGAATTCGTGCGGACGGTGCGCTCGCCGGAGACTTTTCCGCTGCCCGACCTGCCGATCATCATGCTTACCGGCTATGGCGAGCGTTCGCGGGTGGTCGAAGCGGTGAACCTCGGCGTCAATGATTTTCTGCTCAAGCCGGTCTCGACGAAGGCGTTGCTCGCGCGCTTCGTTTCCCTCGTCGCCAAGCCGCGACGCATGGTGAAAAAGGGCGATTATTACGGGCCAGAGCCGCGCCACATCTCGAGTTACAAGCCTGAAGCCGATTCCGGCTTGGGCCGCATCGGCATGGTAACCTGACCGGCCGGTGCGAAGCGCTTCCGGCGCCGCCGCGTTAACGGAACGCTCACCATGTTGGCAGGCACTCCCGGCTCGGCTTTACCAACCCGCAAGACGGCCGTGCTCTGATCCGTGCCGCGCCTTTTGGCGTTCCGGCCGGGTCAGTCATGTTATCCAAGCTGTCGAAAAAGGACCTCGCCGACCGCATCCAGGCGCTTTGCGTGCTGGTGGTCGACGACAATCAATACATGCGCAAGATGATCCGCAATCTCCTGGTCAATTGCGGCGTCAAGGACATCTACGAGGCGGGCGACGGAATCTCCGCCCTCGATACCATCCGCACGGTCGGCCCCGACGTAGTGATCCTCGATTGGGAGATGCCGCTGTTGAACGGCGCCGAACTCGTGCGCATCGTGCGTTCGCCGGGCGTGTTTCCGGTGCCCGACGTGCCGATCGTGATGCTCAGCGGCCACGGCGAACGCTGGCGCGTCGTGGAGGCCGTGCGGCTCGGCGTCAACGAATATCTGATCAAGCCGGTTTCGGCGAAAGCGCTCTATGACCGGCTGGTATCAATCACGCTGCAGCCGCGGCCAACCGTGCAGTTGGGCGATTATTACGGACCGGAGCCGCGCAAGCTCGCGAACGACACTGTCGAGGTGGCCGACCTCGCCTCGTCGCTTGCCGAACCCTTCGTGATCTGACGCGCCACCCCAACTATCGGCTATCGGCGCTGAACCGCTGTGAATCGCGGCCGCCGCATTTGGCGGCCGGCGCGATTCGCGTTACAAAAGTTGGCGCGGCTTTCGAGGTTTCCAGTTCTTGCATCGGAGTGAATGAAGATCGCCGGCTCGAAACGAGATTTTGCGCCGTGGACCGATCCGAATCTGCGTCCGCTGTTGCGCATCGAAGCCCTGACCAAACGCTTCGACAATGCGGCTGTCGTCGATCATCTGTCGCTCGATATTTACGAAGGCGAGTTTTTCGCACTGCTGGGCCCCTCGGGTTGCGGCAAGACCACGTTGCTGCGTCTGATCGCGGGCTTCGAGCGGCCGAGCGCCGGCCGCATCCTGCTCGACGGAATCGATCTGGCGCCGGTGCCGGCCTATCGGCGTCCTGTCAACATGATGTTCCAGAGCTACGCGCTGTTTCCGCATCTCAATGTCGAGGCCAATGTCGCCTTCGGCCTCAAGCAGGAGGGTTTGCCCAAGCGCGATATCGCAAACCGCGTCGCCGATATGCTCGCTTTAGTGAAACTCGAAAGCTTCGGCGCTCGCAAGCCGCATGAGCTTTCCGGCGGCCAGCGCCAGCGCGTGGCGCTGGCGCGTTCCCTGGTCAAGCGGCCGCGCGTCTTGCTGCTCGACGAGCCGATGGCCGCGCTCGACAAGAAGTTGCGCGGTGAGACGCAGTTCGAGCTGGCGGAGCTGCAACGGAAACTCGGGCTGACTTTCATCATCGTCACCCACGATCAGAGCGAAGCGATGACGGTGGCCGACCGGATCGGCGTCATGGATCGGGGGTGGCTCAAGCAGGTCGCGCCGGCGGCCGACATTTACGAGCGGCCGAACTCGCGCTGGGTCGCCGACTTCGTCGGCAACGTCAACCTGTTCCAGGGCCGGTTGGGCGACGATGGTCATAGCGTCGAGGGCACGGCGGCCGGCCGCTTGCGCGTGGCCGCCAAGGCGGAGGCCGAACCCGGCGCGATGGTCTGGGTAGCGGTGCGGCCGGAGAAGGTGCACATCAGCCGCGAGCCGCCGTTGCCGGGTCTGGACAACTGCGTCGCCGGAACGGTCGCCGATATCGGCTATCTCGGCAATATGTCGATTTACAAGCTGCGCATCCGCGACGGTTCGCAGGTAAGGGCAGCGCGGGCCAACGCCGGCGCCGCCGCCGAGCGTATGTTCGCCGTTGATGATCAAGTGTGGCTGAGTTGGCCGGCCGAAGCCGCGATCGTGCTGACGCGCTGAGGACGCCATGAAGCATCAGCAGGGGCGCTCCTTTTTGCGACAGCTCGTCCTGCGGATCCCGTACGCGTGGCTGCTCGCTTTCTTCCTCGTGCCGTTCCTGATCGTACTCAAGATCAGCCTGTCGCAGACAGCGATCGCGCAGCCGCCATACACGCCGGTGTTCGACCTTGCAGCCGGTTGGCGCGGCCTTGCGGCCTTTTACGCCGGGCTCTCGCTCGAAAACTACGTGCTCATCGGTTCCGATCCACTCTACCTCCTATCCTACGTGAAGAGCGTGGAGATCGCCGCGTTCTCCACCCTTATGCTGCTCGTCATCGGCTATCCCATCGCCTACGCGATCGCGCGCACCCCGCGGCGCTGGCAGGCGGTGCTGGTCCTGCTCACGGTTCTGCCGTTCTGGACGTCGCTGCTCATTCGCATCTACGCCTGGATGAACATCCTGCAGCGTGACGGCCCGCTCAACGAGGTGCTCATGGCGCTGTCGATCGTGAAGGAGCCGCCGGCCTGGCTCTCGACCGACACCGCCATCTATATCGGCATCGTCTATTCCTATCTGCCGTTCATGGTCTTGCCGCTCTACGCGACGCTCGAGAAACTCGACGAGTCGCTCCTCGAAGCGGCGGCCGATCTCGGTTGTCCGCGCTGGAAGGTTTTTTGGCTGGTGACGCTGCCGCTGTCGTCCTCGGGAGTGCTCGCCGGCGTGCTTCTCTGCTTCATTCCCATCGTCGGCGAGTTTGTCATTCCCGATCTGCTCGGCGGCTCGCAATCGCCGATGATCGGGCCGACGATCTGGATGGAATTCTTCGGCAACAAGGATTGGCCGGCCGCTTCCGCGGTGGCGGTTGTGCTCGTTTGCCTCCTGGTCACGCCGATCGTCATCTATCAGAACCAGGCCATGCGGGCCGTGGAGCGGGAGTGACGATGCGCAAGGTTTCCGCATTCAATCTCGCCGCTATCGTGCTCGGCATCGCTTTTCTGTATCTGCCGATCGTCGTGTTGGTGATCTATTCGTTCAACGCCTCGCGTCTCGTGGCGGTTTGGGGCGGCTGGTCGACGCATTGGTATGCCGAGCTCATGAACGATGCGCCGCTCGTGGAATCGGCCTGGATCAGCATCCGCCTTGCGCTGGTTTCGGCGAGCGCGGCGACGATATTGGGAACGCTGGCGGCGCTGGCGCTCGTGCGTTTCGGCCGCTTCCGCGGCCGGCTCCTGTTCGCGGCGATGATCTACGCGCCGCTGGTCATGCCCGAGGTGATCACGGGCCTGTCGCTGCTCCTTCTTTTCGTGGCCATTGCGGTGGATCGCGGCTTCTGGACCGTCGCCATTGCGCACACCACGATGGCGATGTGCTTCGTCACCGTGATCGTGCAGTCGCGGCTCGTCGACTTCGACATGAGTCTCGAAGAGGCCGCGATGGATCTCGGCGCTTCGCCGCTACGCACATTCCTCTCCGTGACCTTGCCGCTGATTTTGCCCGCCATTGCCGCCGCGTGGATGCTCGCCTTTGCGCTCTCGCTCGACGATCTCGTCATCGCAAGCTTCACGACCGGGCCGGGCGCAACGACGCTGCCGATCCGCATCTATTCCGAGGTGCGGCTCGGGGTGAAACCGGAGATGAACGCGGTGTGCAGCATCATGATCGGCGTGGTGGGCATCGCGGTCATTGCCGCTTCGCTTCTCGCCAAGTTCGCCGGCACGCGCGGCGCGCCGGCGCGATTGTGATGCGTTCCGATGAGCTAATCGGGGCTCTTTGCCGCCGGGGCCGCGGGCGCCGGTGACGCTGGCGCAGTAGACCCCGCGGGGTTAGCCAAGAGCTTTTCGATCACCGAACGCACCGCGGACCCTGCGGTGCGGGCCTTGATGGCCTCAAGGAGCGGGGCAGCCGCGCCCGAGCGGCGGATCAGGCTTTGCGCGTCGGGCAGCATGATCGGATCATCCCACTGGCCCTGTACGACGAACGGCAGATCGAACTCGTTGGCGGTCTCGGTTGAAACCAGCGTCGCCGTTCCTTTGAGATCGAGATCGCGTGTGGGGACGGAGACTTGGCCGCCGATCGCCAGACGTACGGCCGGACCGTTGAGATGCATGTCTTCGACCGACACCTGGCCCTGTTCGATCTTGATACTGAGCGCAAACTGGTCGAACTGGGTGCGCCCCGTACGGAAATCGCCGTTGCCCGACAGCGGCCGGCGTTCGAGACGCCGCAGCAATTGCTCGACATTGATGCCGGTAAGCGCGCCGTTATGGGCGTTGAGACTTGCCGTTCCGGTGAGTGTGTTGGTCACCGCCAATACGGATGGACCCGATCCTTCGATATTGAGCGCCAGATTGCCCCGGCCTTCGAGCCTCCGAATGCCGAATACCTGGCTCAGGCAGCTCTCGAGATCGACATCGACGAATTGCACGTGCAACGTCACCGCGACGCCGCCATTGGCGCTGGCGAGCCCGAGCGAGCCCTTGGCGATGCCGCCGAAGGCCTGCAACTCGCCGATGGTGACGTCGAGCTTGCCGTTGCGCATGTTGGCGCCGACCGCGGTTCGACCCAATTGCGCCGTCCCGATCTTGACGCTGGCGGCCGAGATCCGCAGATCAAGATCGAAGTCGGCGAGCCCATCGAGCGTAATAGGGAGCCGGTCCCAGTTGCGCTCGTTGGCGGCCAGGAGATGAATCCCCGAGACATAGGGAGTGACATCGAGCGCCTCGGCGGCAAGCGTGCCCTGGACCGTGCGACGATCGGTCGAAAGCGTGATAACGCCCTCCGCCGAATTACCGTCGAGTTCGACTTCGACGTTGGAGAGCGAAACTACGCCGCCGCCGATACTGCTGTGCGCCCGAAGCGCGAAGCGGCCAAAGCCGCCGAACGGCAACTGGCTCGAGTCGGTCCAGTGCATGGCGTCGCGCAGCGAGGGAGATTCCACGCTCAGCGTGCCGTCGATCTTGAATGTCGGTTGCGCGCTCATGGCGCCATCGAAGGCGGCTTTCACAGGTGCGCCAGCGAGCCGGACTTTGATGCCTGAGCGCTCGCCGCTGAGCGCCGCCAGAAAATCACCGAGGGTGAAGCTCGCCTCGATCGGCTGGTCATGCCACGCGAAGCGGCCGTTCGCGCCGAAACTGCGCGAGATCGACGGCCACGCAAGCTGAAATTCCACGCCCTCGAGCCGGTCGGTGACATCCTTTCCGCCATAATTCTTGTGAACAACCACGGTGCCGTCGTGGATGCCGATTTCCGAGAACGAGGCCGTGCGGCCGGGATCCGGCTGGAGAGCCCGGGCAAGCGATTGGATCAAGCCCGACCAGTTCGATTGGCCGCCCGGCAGGAACGTCACGGTGATCGTCGGCCGCACCAACGCCACGTCGTCGATTTCTATGCGTCCCGCCAGGAGCGGGAAATAGCGCAGATGGGCGGTCAATTCGTCGGCAACCACGCCGGGCTCGCCGGTCCGGTCGTCGCCGAGCACGACGTTGTGAAAACTCACCGTGCCGGACGGGAACAGCGAGACCGAGATGTCCCCGCGTATGACCGGGTCAAGCCCGGTGACGGCGTGGATTTCCTTGGCGACAGCATCGCGGACCGACGCGGCCGGGATGAGAAATGTCAGCGCAACGAGCGTGACAATGACCGCGCCGATCACGGCAGCAATGGCAATCGCCAAGCGTTTCAAGCCAGTAGCCGCGGTCACAGGATGCGTTCCGATGTTCGCTTAAGCCGATCGAATATACGGTTGGCAGGTGAGCGGCAAACATGCCGGGCATCTGTGTCGCTTTCGTGGCCGTAGCCGCCGCGCGCCGGTCCAAAGTGTTGCTGCACAAAAGTAAAACCGCCAGTCGCCGTTAAATTGCCGCCGCCCCAGCGGTGCCGAATACTGTCGCACGGCGGGGCGGTGGTGCGGCTCAACGCACCAACGTCTGGTGCCGCGGCTCGGCCTGCGCCACCTCGGCGATCATCTTCTTGACGATGGCTTGGCCGAACGAATTGAAGTTTTGCGCCGCCAGGACAAAGGCTCCGGGACCGCCAATGACGTTATTACGATAATAGTTTTCAAGTCCGCCCGGCGGATTGGTATGGTCCGGATTCCACGGCAGCGGGGTTTCACTGAGAATGACGAGACCATTGATGGTCACGCCGTGCGCCAGCGCGTCCTCACGCGCCAGGGCCACATCGCGGCCCGCATTGTTAGTGCCGTCGCCGGAAACGTCGATGGTACGCCGAGCGGATTCATAGGGGGCGCGCGCCAACTGGCCCATGGCGAATTCGATCGCGGCACTGATCGATGTGCGATCTGCGAACGACCGTGGCGCCTCCAGCAGGCGGTCGCCAAAACCCTTGGCCGATTCGGCGTCGCCAATCGTGGTCCAGTCAATGACCACGCGTTGCGAGCCGACGCCCGACCACTCCACGAATGTCACTCCGATGCGGCCATTGCGACCCGAGCGAATGGCGTCGAGGACGCGCGGGTCCGAGATCGCGGCGGCATAGCCCTCGCGTTGCAGCTGGAATTTTCCGCTGTCGACGCTGCGCGATACGTCGGCTGCCAATACCAGGAGGAGATCGACTTGCTCGGCGGCCGCGGCGACCGCCGGGAATATTGCGGCGACGGCCAAGAACATCACAAGGGTTCTGATCGCGCGCATCACCTCACCGTTTCACACATCGACCACCGCATGGATCGCGGCGCGGACGCGCTGATAGCTGCCGCAGCGGCAGATATTGGTGATTGCCGCGTCGATATCGGCGTCCGTAGGCTTCGGCTTCTGCTTCAGCAGCGCCACGACCGCCATCATCATTCCGCTTTGACAATAGCCGCATTGTGGCACGTCGAAATCGACCCAGGCTTTCTGCACCGGGTGCAGCTTGCCGTTTTGCGCCAGCGCCTCGACCGTCGTGACTTCTTTCGCGCCCAGGCTGCCGACCGGCACTTGGCAGGAACGCGCGGCGACGCCGTCGATATGCACGGTGCAGGCGCCGCACTGCGCTATCCCGCAGCCGTATTTCGTGCCGGTAAGCCCGATTGTGTCCCGGAGCACCCACAGCAAGGGTGTATCGGGCTCAACGTCAACTACGTAGGACTTCCCATTGATGGAAAGCGCCGTCATCCTCACCTTCCGTTGGCGCGCCAGGTTGAAGGCGCGCCACCCCATAGGGACGGCTAAGTTTAACCTGTTGCAAGGCGAAAGCGAAATCGCAAATCCGCGAGGGGCAGGGGCCGGCGAGATTGTTACATCTGCCGATAGGCGTAGGGCGCGTCGTCCTGCATGGCCGCCAGCGCGGCGACCTCATCGTGGCGAGGCGCGAGATGGCAGACCGGGTCGGTCGCACGCGCGTCGCCGGTCAGCGCGAAGGCCTGGCAACGGCAGCCGCCGAAATCGATGTCGCGCCGCGCACAGCTCTGACATGGCTCCTGCATCCATGCCGTGCCGCGGAAGGCGTTAAAGGCCGGCGAATTCGCCCAAATATCGGCGAGCGAATGGTCGCGGACCGACCAGAATTCGAGGCCGGGAATGGATTCGGCGGCGTGGCAGGGAAGCACCTTGCCGGCCGGCGTGACATTGAGCGAGCGCCGGCCCCAGCCGCCGACACACGGCTTCGGGAAGCGGGCGTAATAATCGGGAACGACGGCGTCGATGACGATCTCGCCGTAATGCCGCTTGCGCAATTCCTCGACCGCGGCGGCCGCACGCTTGACCTGCTCGGCGCTCGGCATCAGAGCGGCGCGGTTCTTCAGCGCCCAGCCATAATACTGCGCATGCGCGATCTCGACCCGGCTGGCGCCAAGCGAGAGCGCAAGCGCCACCATGTCTTCGACGCGGTCGATGTTGGCCCGGTGCATGACGGCGTTGACCGTCAGCGGAATTTTCAACCGCACGACTTCGGCGGCGAGCGCGCGCTTGCGCGCGAACGCGCCCTCATAGCCGGCAATGTGGTCGGCGCTTGCGGGCACGCTGTCCTGGATCGAGATTTGCACGTGATCGAGACCGGTTTCGGCGAGCTTGCGCAACGTCTCCGCGGTGATGCCGACCGCCGAGGTGATGAGATTGGTGTAAAGGCCGGCCTCGTGCGCCGCCGCGGTGATCGCGACGAGGTCGCGCCGCGCGCCGGGCTCGCCGCCGGAGAGATGCACCTGCAGCACGCCGAGCCCGGCGGCTTCCTTAAAGACACGGGCCCAGGTTGGCGTATCGAGTTCGTCTGTTCGCGGGTCCAGCGCCAGCGGATTGGAGCAATAGGGACAGCCGAGCGGACAGCGGTGCGTCAGCTCGGCCAAAAGGCCGAGAGGACTGTGCAGGGCCGCACCATTTCCCGCCATCTCGGGTTCCCGTTCGTCCTGGCCGCGTTCATCCGGCCATTCGATCCTATTGCCAGCGAACTATGAGACGCGGATGTGCAACGCAAGGCCGCGCGCCATCATTTGCCGTCACAATTCCAAGAGCCGCTTGTCGGCGAGCCCGCGGAGCAACGTCGTCACGTCGGCGAGAATGCGCTCGCGCGGGGCCGAATAGGCATTCGCCAAGTCATCGACGATGGCGGCGAAGGTGGCGTCGCCGGTGCAACGCTTGACGACCTCGACGGCGATGGGGTCGGCCTTGAACACCCGCTCAGGCGCGAGCAGCACCCATCCGCCCTGCGCCTCGTTGTGCACGAGGCGGACGCCGTGCGGTAAGCGCGGCCGCGCGTCGTGGGCAATCGTTGATGTCGTCTCGTTCACGACTGCGTCCTGGCCATAAGGCGGAAACTAACCCTAAGGCGCAAACTACTCTCGGGGTACAAACGCACCAGGCGGAACTTGCTTCGGCGCGACATAGGCGTGATACAGCGCGTCCAGCATCGCCCACAGCACGTCGCATTTGAATTCGAGCGCGGCCAGCACGCCGTGTTGTGTTTCCGGCGTGCGCGCATGCCGTTTGACATAGTCGAGCGCAAAGCGCGAATCGCGTTCGGCCTGCGGCGGACGCTGCGAAAAATAGGCAAGCGTTTCCGCCGTCACGAAGTCGTAGTTCTTCAACATGCCTTCCATGCGCTCGCCGATGATTGCGGGCGAGAACAGCTCCGTCAGCGATGAAGCGATCGCTTCGAGCAGGGTTTTTTCGCGTACAAAGTGCACATAAGCGTCGACGGCAAAGCGCGTGGCCGGTAACAGGCCCAGCAGGGACGCGACATAGTCGCGGTCAAGGCCCAGTCCGTCGGTGAGCTTGAGCCAGCGGGCGATGCCGCCTTCGCCCTCATGCGTGCCGTCGTGATCGACAAGACGGCTGCGCCATTCGCGGCGCGTCGCGGAATCCTCGCAGCGCGCGATCAGGCTCGCGTCCTTTATCGGGATCATCGCCTGATAATAGTAACGGTTGAGCGCCCATGCTTGCACCTGGCCCTTGCTGCAGGCCCCGCCGTGCAGGAGCTTGTGGAACGGGTGCAGGCGGTGATAGCGCCGCGCGCCGATGTCGCGCAGGCGGGCTTCGAGCTCCTCGGCGCTCAACGCATTCACAGCACGATCTCCATCCCGTCTTCCGCGATCTCAAAGCCCGCGTCCTCAACCTTGCGGCGTTCGACGGAACCCTCGATCAGGATCGGATTGGTGTTGTTGATATGAGTCAAGACGCGCCGGCCGGGAAGGCCGGCCAGCGCCGCGAGCGTTCCGTCCGCGCCGTCGAGCGGCATGTGACCCATGCGGCGGCCGGTTTTGTCACCGGTGCCGGTCGCGATCATTTCGTCGTCGTCGAAGAGGGTGGCGTCGAAGAGGACGACGTCGGCTCGGGAAAGGCGTTCGCGCAGCGCTTCCGTCACGCCGGCCGCGCCCGGCACGTAAACCAGGCGGCGGGCGCCGCAGACGATCTCCACGCCGACATTGGCCCCCGTTTCGGCCGCGAGCGCGGGGTCCTCGCCCTCGAGATAGAGCGCCACCTTGCCAGGGACCGCGAACAGCTCCGCGTCGAGCCCGCCTGGCAGCGAAAAAGGCTCGTCCTGCGCCACGACGGTTCGGGTCACGACGCCGTCGGCGAGCACGCCGAAAATCGGATTGGCGTTCAGGGCAGCAACCGTCTCGGCGGTGGCAAACACGATAAAATCCTGGCGTTCGCGCAGCGTGAGCAAACCGGCGATCTGGTCAACCTCGGCGCCGGTCAAAACGACGGCTGCTATCGGGCTGCCGCGCGGCGCCGCGCGGGGATGCAGGACGGGGGTAGCGAGGAGCTGGGCGCGCAGGTCCGGCGTAGCGTTCAGAAGGATCCAGCGCTCGCCATCAGCCGAGACGGCCAGGCTCGCTTGGGTGCGCGGCTTTGCCCGCGTGTCGCCCGCCCAGGCAAGTCGACATACGGGACACCGGCAATTCCACTGCGGATAGCCGCCGCCTCCCGCAGCACCGAGCACGATGGCGGTCAGGCGCCCCATTCACGGGGATCGTGGACGACAAAAGTTGCGGATTAGAACTCAGCCGGGAGATAGCCGTTGATCTCGAGACCGATGCAGATTTCGACGAGGGTCGGAGTTGTCCAGGCCATGGTCGTTTCCTCTTTGATACGCGAAGGGCGCTCCCGGATTGAGCGAGCGCTGCCTCGGTGAGACTGAAAGTAAGGCGAAGCCGACCCCGCGGCAAGGGGTATTGCGAGGTCGTTGCTATTTCCGGTGGGCCAAAGCCCCCACCGGGTCAGATTGCCACGCTGCCTTTTTGCTGCCTTTTCATGAACCTGGAAGCACGGCAATGTGCGCGCTCGGCATTGTCGCGTCATGCCCTAAGCCGGGCGACCCGTCAGGGTGAGAATAAAAAGCCATCGAGGAGGAAGCCATGCTTTATCGCGCGATACGACGTGGCATTGCCGGAGCGCTCGGCGCCGCCCTTGTTGCCGCCGGCCTCGCCGCCGCTCCCGCTTCCGCGCAGACTGGCGATCCGCTCAAGATCGGCTTTAGCCTGGCGCTCACCGGTCCGCTCGCGCCGAATGGCAAGCAGGCGCTGCTCGGCGCCAAGATCTGGGAAGAGGAAATCAACGCCAAGGGCGGTCTGCTCGGCCGCAAGGTCGAGCTGGTGAATTACGACGACCAGTCCAATCCGGCGAATGTCCCCGGCATCTACACTAAGCTCCTCGATGTCGACAAAGTGGACCTCGTCGTCGGACCCTATGGGACCAATCTGAACGCGCCGGCGCTGCCGGTGATCATGCAGAAGGGCAAAACCTTCCTCGGCTTCTTCGCGCTCGATATAAACGCCGAATTCCACTATCCGAAATACTTCTCGATGCTGCCGACCGGGCCGAAGCCCAGGGAAGCGTTCACCGAGGGCTTCTTCCAGGTCGCGGCGGCGCAGAATCCGAAGCCGCAAACCGTGGCGCTGACCTCCGAGGACGCCGAGTTCGCGCGCAATGCCTGCGAAGGCGCCCGCGAAAACGCGAAGACTTACGGTTTCAAGATCGTCTACGACAAGACTTTCCCTCCGGGTACGACCGACTTCTCGCCGATCGTGCGCGCGCTGCAGGCCGCCAACGCCGACCTCGTGGTGGTGTGCTCCTATCCGCTAAGCTCGGTTGGCATCGTGCAGTCCGCGAAAGAGCTCGGCCTCAATCCGAAGATGTTCGGCGGCGCGATGGTCGGACTACAGGCGACCGTGTTCAAGGACAGGCTCAAATCCAAGCTCAACGGCATCGTCAATTATGAAACCTGGGTGCCGTCGCCAAAACTGATGGCTCCGGCGGCGGAGTTCTTCAAAACATACCAGGAGCGCGCCAAGGCCGCGGGCGTCGATCCGCTCGGCTATTACCTTGGCGGCTGGGGCTACGCTTACTTCCAGTTACTCGGCGAAGCGGTCGAGGGCGCAAAGAGCACCAGCGACGATAAGCTCGCGGACTACCTGCGCAGCCATGAGTTCAAGACCATCATGGGCGACGTCAAGTTCGGCAAGAACGGTGAATGGACGAAGTCCGGCATGCTGCAGGTGCAGTATCACGGCATCACCGATGCCGCGAACCTCGAGACCTGGCGCGGCATGAGCTACCAGACGGTGCTCACTCCGGCCGATCAGAAAACGGGCAACGTCATTTATCCCTACGACGCCGCGAAGTAGCGCGCCTATCTTAATCCTCCGGCGACTTTCGCAATGCGAAGCGTTGCGGCACACGCGAGCCCGCGAACGGCTTTATTGATCCATGGCTGGATATGGTTGCGCTTCGCCGCTGCTGCGGCGATTGCCGCGCACCCTTTCCATCATCCGCGAAGCCGTGCATTGTCTGCGCGACAGGGGCGCGTCACGTCCGAAACCGGACGGCCCACCGGGGTGCGCCAATAACTGTCGTACTGAAGAAAATCTTCTGGGAGGAAGCTATGATTTATCACGTTACATCGCGCGGTATTGCCTGTGGGATCGGCGCCGCGTTCCTTGCCGCCGCACTGGCGGGCGCGCCGGCTCCTGCTTCGGCGCAAAACGACCAACCGATCAAGATCGGTTTCAGCCTCGCGCTTACCGGTCCGCTTGCACCCAACGGCAAGCAGGCGCTGCTCGGCGCCAAGATCTGGGAAGAGGAAATCAACGCCAAGGGCGGTCTGCTCGGCCGCAAGGTCGAGCTGGTAAATTACGACGACCAGTCCAATCCGGCCAACATTCCGGGCATCTATACGAAGCTGCTCGACGTCGACAAAGTCGACCTCGTCAACGGGCCGTATGGAACCAACCTCATTGCGCCGGCGCTTCCGGTCGTCATGCAAAAGGGCAAGATTCTGGTCGGCTTGTTCGGGCTCGATGCAAACAAGGAGTTTCACTACACGAAATACTTCTCGATGATATCGGCCGGCCCGAATCCGAGCCAGGCATTCACCGAGGGATATTTTCAAGTCGCGGCGAAGCAGCAGCCAAAGCCGGCGACGGTCGCGCTGGCGGCGGAGGATGCCGAGTTCTCGCGCAATGCCTGCGAGGGCGCCCGCGAAAACGCCAAGACCTACGGTTTCAACATCGTCTACGATAAGACTTTCCCGCCGGGCACGACCGACTTCTCGCCGATTGTTCGTGCGCTGCAGGCCGCCAATGCCGATCTTGTCGTCATCTGTTCGTACCCGTTGAGCTCGGTCGGCATTCTGCTGGCGGCCAATGAGTTGAACTTCACGCCGAAAATGCTCGGCGGCGCCATGGTCGGGCTGCAGTCCACGGTGTTCAAGGACAAGCTGAAGTCGAAGCTCAATGGCGTCGTGAATTACGAAACCTGGGTGCCGTCACCGAAACTGTTGGCCCGGGCAGCGGACTTCTTCAAGATCTATCAGGAACGCGCCAAGACCGCGGGCATCGACCCGCTCGGCTATTATCTCGGAGGTTGGGGCTACGCTTATTTCCAGTTGCTCGGGGAAGCGATCGAGGGCGCCAAGACCCTCAACGACGAGAAACTCGCCGACTATATGCACGGCCATGAGTTCAAGACCATCATGGGCGACGTCAAATTCGGCCCGTTCGGCGAATGGACCAAGCAGGCATCGCTGCAGGTGCAGTACCACGGCCTCACCGACGCCGCGAACCTCGAGACTTGGCGCGGCATGAGCTACCAGACCGTACTCACGCCGGAAGATCAGAAAACCGGCGAGCTGATCTATCCCTACGCGAAGGCGAAGTAGCGTCTGCCGGTGGTTAATTCCGCCGCGAGTTTGGGCTCGCGAGCCCGGAAGCTGGCGTCGTCCGCCTGGCGTTGGGCTTGTTGCTAGATTGGCCGTTCAAGCGCTTTGCGATCCCATTTCGCAAGGTCGGCCGCGGCGTCGTAAGTTTCCTGCAGAAATCCAAGCAACAGCGCGTCGGGATCGCGCGCCCGCCTCACCGCGTCGTAGGGCAAGATGAATTGCCCGAGGTTGTTGTCGTAGAAGGCTTCGGCGGTGCGCAGGCGCGCGTCGCCATAGCCCGCCGGCTCGGGATAGGCGTACACATAGAACGCGGCGCGGCCGTAGCCGCCGTTGCCCGGCCAGAAGCCGCAGCTCGAAACCTCATGCGAATACGCTTCCGCCATCACCCAAGCGGCCACATTGGGTGTGACCGCTTTGGGCGGCGGCGCTGTGCGGCCGGAAAAACGCGTCGCCGCGAGATCGAAGCTGCCCCAGAAGAAGTGCACCGGGCTCGCTTTGCCGATGAAGCGGGCGCGAAATTCACTCATTACGCGCGCGGCCTGCACGAGCGCGGCCTGAAAGCGCAAAGCATATTCGGGGTCGTACTGCGCATGCGCGCGATCCTGGTCGAACGGGACCGCATTCTCGATTTCGCTCGGCGTGGTCCAGATGTGGACGTCGATTTCGAGGCGCCGCAGCCGCTGCATGAACGCGGCGTAGAAATCCGCGACCGACATAGGGCGCAGCGCCAGGCTCTCCGTGCGTCCATCGCTGGCGGCAATGCGAAGCTGATGCTCGACGAAGTCAAAAACGATATCGAAAGTGCGCGCGCTATGAATGTTCGCCGGCGCGACGAGGCCGCGTGAATTCACGCGCAAGGTGACGTTCCACCAGTGATTGACGAGCGGCGTCGATGCGAGCCGCACCTTGCCGACGATCTGCGTCCAACGATGCAGCGTTTCGCAGGTGTCGTTCCACGCCGGCAGCGGCAGGTCCGGCCAAAGCGAATTTAAGCCCATGTCGGTCTTCGGGGTTCAGTTGGACCCGTTTGCCCAGCGCCAGGCTCAGTTTGCCCGTTCGCGAAGCCGGGCAGCCAGTCTATAGAGCGTCGAGCGCAAGAACGGCAACGGATCGTCCCACGACAATGTCGACTTTGCTTCGCAGCCAAGCACCCAAGGCACCCAGGTCGTCAGTGGCACGCCGCCTGCTCGGGCGGCGGGAAAATCCTTCCAGACGCGACACCAGCGAACCCCCGCCTTCACGCGCTTTGCCGGTGGCCGCGGTAGCCCTGCGAGATCGGCATAGACCAGCGCCGGAATGTTGATGCCGGCAATGGCGCCCGGGTGATGCCACAGGTTGAAACGCGGATTGATCTCCAAGAGCCGAAGGTTGCCTTGCGGGTCGCGCTTGAAGTCGAGTTTAGCGACGCCGGTCAGCTTAAGCTTCTCCACGATGGCGCGGCCTTGGTTGCGCACGTCCCTGGCTTCGGTGATCTCCAGCGCGGTGGTGTGGCCATAGTCCAATGGATAGGTGCGGATCTTCCGGCCAGTGAACTCTCCGGCGACGCTGCCGGTTCGGTCGACATAGCAATGATAGCTCTCGATCCTCGATTCCGCTCCGGGGATGAATTCCTGCGCCAGGAGATCGAGGCCGACGGCGCGCAATTGCGGCCATAAGGTCCGCAAGACTTCCGCGTTTTCGGCGCAAAGCGCTTTGCGTAATCCGAAGCTGTCGTTCCAAGGATCGAGCCGGGTCAGCGGCTTGATGATGAGCGGGAAGCGAAGGCCGATCTCGCCAGGTTCGATGGCGGCGGGATCGAAGCGGCGGGCCGCAGGCACCGGCAGGGCGTGGCGCTCGGCGAGTACCTGGAAGCGCGCCTTGTCGAGCAGGTCTTCGACCAGCATCGCGTCGGCGACGACGAAGCGGAATGCCTGCGCCAGGCGCTCGCGGAATCGCGAGACGAGCAGGACCTGTGCGTCCTCTTCATAGAATAGCACCGGAGGCTCGGGCTGCGCCCCGCTGAAGCCGACGAGTGTGTCGATGAGATCATCCACGTCGTTCGAGTAATCGTCCCAGACGAGGCGGGATTTCGCGTAGCGCGAATAGAGCGACGGAACGCCCGGCCGGCTTACCGCTGCGCAGGGAATTCCGGCGAGCGCCAGCGGCCGCAACAGGTCCATGTCGCCCATGACGCAGGCGAGAGCTGTTCGCGCCGAAGACGCTTGCGAAGCGGGTGCGGCTTGTTCACGCGATCGAGACGGGCGGAGATTCGACAGTGCGCCGATCGCCAAGCGGGCGTTCGAGACCAGGCGCCACAACGCCGGCGTCTGTTTGATGAAGCGTTTGGCCCGCCGCCGGACGCACGAAGACCAGTGTGCCGGCAAACCGCGCCAGGTTGCGGCTGCCGTGTAGTCGTACAGCTTCAGCTCGGCGTCGGACCATTCCAGCTTGTATGGCTCGTCGCCGACCGTGAAATCGAAGCGCTTGAGGCCAAGCTTGATCGCGTACGCCATGAGTTCGCGCAAATGAAGCGCGCCCGGTCCGTAGTGTGCGACTTCGGTATCAACATAGCTCGCGAGCACGTGGTAGTAGCAATCGCCGAAAACGATGCCGAGGTTGGCCGCCGCGCAGCTATTGCCGATCTCCACGCGGCTGATGTGAATCAGGTGCCGCGTTTTTGGATTGGTCGCGAGATCGAGATAGAACTCCCGGTGTCCCGGCTTGGCAAAGATGTCGGCGATTCCTTTGCGCGCGAGCGATCGGCCTTTTTGATCCATCAACGTTTCGAGCGTACGCCGGGCATCGTCCGCATCGGCCGCGGTCGCGAAGCGGACGTCGCCGAATTGGGACATGTGCCGGAGCTTGGTGCGGTCGCGGCGGCGCGTCGCCGACGAGCGCTTCTTATGATAGAATTTCTCCCAGTCATCGCCCAAGTGCGTCCAATGCGCGCCGCTCGCATTGGGCGTAATCTTGAAATACGTGAATGGATTGATCTGAGCGCCGATCGTTTGCGGCATCTTCTCAAACTCGATCCAATGATGGCGCAGCAACGGCTCGCATTGTGTTTGCGCTTGCAGCTCCTGCCACGCCGCAAGAAAGCGGTCAGGTGTGACGCGCTGGGAGAAATCGCGCGCCAGCAATGGCGCGTTATAATCGCATTGTTCCGCGCCGAGCCAGCAGAGCCGTTTTGCCAAGCCTTCCGGCACGACGCTGAGCGGCAAGATGAAAGCGATATCGCCGTCGGCGTAACGGCCTACGGCGATGACAGGCCGGACGCCCTCGCGCTCGCCGACATGCCGATGCCACGTAGCAAGCCAGTCGAAGGTCTGAAACGCGGTGCAGTCGGCTTCGGTTTCGAAGCGGCGCCATTCGGCTTCGATGGCGGCGAGATCGCTGTAGATGCGAAGGCCTAGGCTCGGTGGCAGTTCGCGAAGACGCTCCGCGCGGCGCACGAGCGACGCCGGGCGGACCTCCGCCGGCGAGGCTTCGTTCCTGAACGCCGTCAATGTCGTGGCACGAGTCACAGCATCTGCTGAGTTAGAGAGAACCGCTTGGGTGATAAACGAGAATAGCTAAGGTTGCTTCGCTGACCGGTGGCCATATGCCGTTAAGGTAAAGCCAGCATAAATCGCAGCTTTGCGCGCGGGCGGACGCCGCGGCCGTGCCGAAAGGGCGCGTTCGGAGGGGCTTTGTCCATTTTGCGGATAGTGACCTGGTACAGCTGGGTGGACTCGAACCACCGACCTCCTGATCCACAGTCAGGCGCTCTAACCAACTGAGCTACAGCTGCACATGCTCGCGGTCGGCAAGCGCGCGAAAGCTATGAGGAACGTTCCGGTTTGGCAAGATAGATGGTTGGCAAGCGGTTATTCCGGTTCCCGGAACGACCCAAAAAGCAAAAGCCCGGGCCAAAACCCGGGCTTTGCCCTATCACGCGATGGGCTGAAAAACGCGATCGCGAACGCCGATCAACTGACCTTGTTGAACGCCTTGTTCATACCGCTCTTGATCGGCTCGGCCGTCTCGGTCGCGACCTTCTGCGCCAGCGCACCGAGCTCCTTGCTCTGCTGGCTCAGCGCCTCGAATTGCTTGCGCGTATGGGCGCTCGCGAGCTCGACCATTTCCGACAGCGTCTTTGCCGCCATGATCTCGCCGGCAAAGTCGAACGCGGCATTGGTGTTCACGCGGGCGACTTCGATGACCTTGAGACCGTAATCGGAAGCGCCTTTGGTGGCGGTCGAATAGGTGGTCTCGAGCACGTCGGTCGCCTCTTCCGCGGCGGCCTTCATCTTCTCGTAGGTGTCCTTGGCCTGGGCGACTCCGCGCTCGGCGAATTCGCGGAAGGCGGCCGGCATCTCAACCTTCGGCATGTCGAATTTGGGCATTTCGAATTTCGGCATTTCGAACGCGCCCGTCATCGGCTTGGTCGTTTTCGCTTTCGGGGCAGCAGTTGTGGCGTCTGCCATGACACTCGTCCTTGTTGTTTGGTGCACTTGGGCTGTTTTCGACCTTCGAACTTCAATTTGGCCTCGCCGCCCAACGCACGAGGCATCCATCTCATGAACCCCGCAGCTGAACGCAATACACTCCAAGCCCGGGTTCTTGGTAATTCATATAGCAAGTTTTTTGATGCATTGCAATAGACTATATTGCATCGCACAAAATCGTGCAATTACCTGATTTTAAATGCTTTTTCCGGATACAGCGCCAGCAATTCGGGCGCTTCACGTGTTTTGGACGCTTCACGTTTTCGGTTTCGCAGCATCCATGACTATTTTGGCGGCACTTTGTCCAAGCTCCTGCGCTTGGGTCGAAAGCGTCTTCATCTGGTGAGTGAGATACTCGGACTGCAGCCGCATGACCTCGGTCGGGTCCTTGGCGTGCATCAGCTTCTGGGCGAAGTCGAAGGTCGCTTCCATATTCTGTTCGGCGTAGGCCATCGATTTATGTGCGATTTCGCTGGCGCCGGCGCGAGCGGCCTGGGCTTGGCCATGCCATTGCGCTACCGCCTGGTTCGCCGCCTGGGCGATGCCGTCGAAGGCCGTCCTGGCATGTGACACGCTTTGCTCGACGAAAGCGCGGACCTCATTGGGCATTGCGAATTGCTCGAACGGTTCCTTGGCCATCGTCAACTCCTCGTCCCCCTGACGGTCGCCATCCTAGGCGAATTCCCCACCGGCGTGCACCCCGATCTTGGCGTCCGGTCAAGGCTTTGGCGCAATTAAGGTTATCCCTCCTTGCCCGGCCGGAGTTGAGGGCGCGGCATAGACGGCACGAGCGGCGCGCACTATTAAGAATTCGTTAGGCAATGGGTGCCGTGCATGCCGATGGTGGAGTCAGAGTTCGCCGCCTCGCCGCGCGATCCGCGACTAGCGGCCCAGCTCGCCGACCACGCGACCAGTGCAGCGCCTGCCTGGCTGTGGAGCACGGACGGGTCGCGGATTCTGTGGGCGAATGCAGTCGGTGCCGCGATCTTCGGCGCCGCGAATACGAGCGAATGCGCGAAGCGGTTGTTCGACGTGAAACATCCAGCCGCCGTGGAGATGGCCCGGCTCGCAGCAACGCTACCGCCCGTGGGACAAGCGCGGCTTGAACGCTTGCGCGGTTTTGGGGCGAGTTTCGGCCGTGCGCTCACCTGCATCTGCTCGCGGTTTTCTCTGGCGGATGGTGCGGCGGTCTTCATAGCAGCGACCGAACCGGCGGGACCGCCGCTGCCGCTCCGCGAAAGGGTCCGCCGCCTGTTCTCCAACGGCGAACGAACGCTTGCGGCTTTCGCAGCCGACGGCACGCTCCTCTACGCCACCGACGCGGCGCGCACGCGCCTTGCCGGCGCTTCGACCCTGTCGGCCGTCGGCATCGCGCAAATCGCCTCTCAAGCGCGGGCGGCCGGCAGCGCCAGAGGAACGAGCGATTATGGCCCGGTGACAGTCGAACGTCTCGGCAGCGATACGTCACTTGTGTTGGCGGCGGAGTTCGGTGCAGAGCCGAACGAAGCTCATGGCGAAAGCGTTGCGGCAAAGTCCGAGCCAGCACCTTCGTCGCCAGCGGAGGCAGAAGCTGCGCCTGCTGAGCCTGCCTTGCCGCGAGCCGCGTCCAACCGTTTGCCCGGACAGCCTGCCGCGGAACGGCGCCATCCGCTGCGCTTCGTTTGGCAGATGGATGCCGATGGGCGCTTCGTGGTCGGCTCGGACGAGTTCATCGAACTGATGGGTCCACGAACCACGGCCGCATTCGGCCGAATGTGGAGCGAAATCGCCGCCCAGCTCAAACTCGATCCGGAACATCAGGTCTTGCGCGCGGTCGCCACACGCGAAACCTGGAGCGGTATCACCGTCGCCTGGCCGGTGGACGACGGCGGCGAGCGGCTCCCGGTGGAGCTGTCGGGACTCCCGGTATTCGATCGCGACCGTGATTTTCGCGGCTACCGTGGCTTTGGCGTTTGCCGCGACCTGGCGCGCATCAACGAACTGACGCGCGTTCGTCGCGAGCACCCGATCGGATTGATGGCTCCGCCGCAGGCGCCGCACGTGGAAGCATCCGCTCCAACGCCGCAACACCCGGCGCCGGCCGAGCCCGATGCGGCGGCCGCGGCCTCGCCGGCCGTGCCCGGCGACATTGACACCACAACTGCTGCATCGCCGGCGTCGCTCGCCGACGCTGAGAGCGTGTCTCGCACCGAGCGGCCTGCACTGAATGTCGTGTCCGCGGCCGCCAACGTCGTGCCGTTTCGCTCCGGAACGGCGCCCGAGGCGAAGGCGCCGACGCTAAGCCCCGTGGAGCGCAAAGCGTTTCGCGAGCTGGCGCAAGAACTAACGGCGCGTCTGCGCGGGGGCCATGAGGTTCCTGCTGCCGAAAGCGGCTCCGGCGCCTTGCCGGCCGAACAGCAGGCCTTCGCGAACGAATCCACCGAATCTCCACTCGCGGTGACCGGCTCCAGCGAGCACGCCGGATCGCAAAGCGAGCGGGCCGAACCCGAGCGGCGGCAAGGCATGCTCGCATTCGAGCCGGTGCTGCTCGACCGCCTTCCGCTCGGCGTGCTGATCTATCGGCATGGTGCACGGGGAGACGCGCTGCTGTACGCCAATCGCCATTTCCTCGAATTAAGCGGCTATGAGAGTCTTGATGCGCTCGCTGCGGCGGGCGGGTTGGACAAGCTTTTCGCGGAGCCCGGTGCCGGCGCGTTCGCCCAAAGCGGCGGCGCGCAATCGCTCTCGGTCATGACCTGTGACGGCGCCCGCCGGCCAGTCGAAGGCCGCTTGTTCACTGTCCCTTGGGGCGACGGCTCTGCGCTCGCGCTTATCCTTTCCGACAGCGAAGCCGAAGATCGCCGCCTCTCGAACGGGCTATCGCTCGCGACCGCTCAGAACGAAATCCGCGACCTCAAGGCGAGCGTCGAATCCTTCAAAAAAACCGAGGCGGACCTGCGCACCGCCACGCGCGAGGCGCTGAAAGCGGCGGCGGCCAAAGCGGATTTCGTCAGCAAGGTCAGCCACGAAATTCGCACGCCACTCAACGCCATCACCGGCTTCGCCGAAGTGATCATGGCGGAGCGTTTCGGCCCGATCGGCAACGAGCGCTACCGCGAATATCTGAAAGACATCCACGCCGCCGGAATGCACGTCGTGTCGCTGTTGAACGATCTGCTCGATCTTTCCAAGATCGAGACTGGCCAGCTCGACCTCTCCTTCGCCAATGTCAGCCTCAACGACCTGACGCAGCAATGCGTCGGTATCATGCAGCCGCAGGCAAGCCGCGCGCGCATCATCATCCGCACCTCGCTGACGCCCGGATTGCCCCAGGTCGTCGCCGACGAGCGATCGCTGCGCCAGATCGTGCTCAACCTTCTTTCGAACTCGATCAGGTTTACCGGCCCGGGCGGCCAAGTGATCATATCGACGGCATTCGCCGACAACGGCGAGGCGGTGCTGCGCGTTCGCGACACCGGCGTCGGCATGAGCGAGAAGGATGTCGAAGCTGCGCTCGAACCATTCAAGCAGGTGGCAACGGCCGGCAGCTGGGGTTCGGGTGGAACCGGTCTCGGCCTGCCGCTGACCAAGGCGCTGGCGGAAGCCAATCGCGCGCATTTCAGCATCAAAAGCGCGCCGAACGCCGGTACCCTGATCGAGGTCGCCTTCCCGCCGACGCGCGTCGCGCGATAACCGCATTCGATGCCGGCGCTACGGCAGCTTTCCGTCAAGCCACCCGGATGACAATTTTGCCGAAATGCGCGCCGGCTGCCATGTGCTTGTAGGCTGCCTTCGCCTCATCGAAACCAAACACGCGATCGACCACAGGCCTGATCTTGTTCGTAGCGATGGCGGCGTTCATCGCCTCGAACGTCTCGGTCGAACCGACGTAAATGCCCTGCACATTGGCGCGTTTGGAGAAGATTAGTCCCGGATTGAGCTCTTTCGCGCCACCGCTCAAGCCGCCGATCATGCTGATTTTGCCGCCGTTGCGGATCGCGCCGAACGAGCGGGTGAGCGTGTTCGCGCCGCCAACCTCGACCACGTGGTCGACACCGCGTCCGCCGTTGAACGCCACCGCCGCTTTGTCCCATTCCGGCGTGGTTTTGTAGTTGATGCCGCAGGCCGCTCCGAGTTCTTTGGCGCGCCGGAGCTTCTCGTCGCTCGACGAGGTGATGATAACCCCAACCCCCATCGCGTGCGCCAATTGCAGCCCGAAGATCGAAACTCCGCCGGTGCCTTGCAACAGAACCGTATTCCCGGCGATCAGCTTCGCGTGCTGCACGATGGCGGTCCACGCGGTCACCCCGGCACAGGGCAACGTCGCGCCTTCCTCGATTGACAGGTGCTCCGGGATTTTGACGACACCTTCCTCCTCCAGCACGACATATTCGGCGAGCATGCCATCGATGGCGCCACCCAGCGCCGACGCGCCAGCTTCAGGTGTCATCTCGCCGCCCGGCCAGCGCTGGAAGAAGCAACCGGCCACCTTGTCGCCGGTCTTGACGCGCGTGACGCCGGCGCCGACTTCGACCACCTCGCCGGCGCCGTCGGAAAGCGGAATGAGGTTATCGTGCACCGGCATGCGGTAGGTACCGCGCATGATGCCAAGGTCACGGAAATTGAGCGAGCAGGCGGCGACCTTGACTAGCACTTGCCGGTAAAGCGGCTTTGGCATCGGGCGATCGACCGTAAGGAGCGCGTCGATGCCGGCGCCGCCCTTGGGTAGTTGATATGCACGCATGCTAATGCTCCCGGAATTGAAACAGTAAAGCCGAACCGATTCACTCGACCGGCATCACGCTGACGGCGACATCGATCTGCTGCCCGCCCGAGCCGACGATGACGCCGTCCATCGGCGCCACATCGGTATAGTCGCGCCCGAGCGCCAGTATGACGTGTTCGTCGGAGGCGAGGATCACATTGGTCGGATCGAGGCCGATCCAGCCGGTTTCCGAGCCACACCATACCAGCACCCAGGCATGCATGGCGTCGGCGCCCTGCAACCGCGTGGCGTCGGTGCGCGGTGTGGAGCGCAGATAGCCGCTGACATAGACGGCCGGTAGCCCGATGCCGCGCAAACCCGAGATCATGATGTGGGCGAAGTCCTGGCAAACGCCGCGGCGTAGCGCGAACGACATCGGCGGCGTCGTGGTGACGGTTGTCGCGCCGATCTCGTAGGCGATGTCGGCCTTGAGCCGATTCATCAACTCGATGGCGGCGTCGAGCACGGGACGGCCGGGCGAAAAGCTCTCTCGCGCATAGTCGCGGATCTCCAGATCGAGCGAAACCATGCGGCTGGGAAACACGAAGTGCGCCGGCGACAGTGGGCCGATGTCGCTCGTCGCAAACGCTTTTTCGCGAACCGTTTCCCAGGCAGGCGTCGCCAGCGCGGCAGGTTCGGCCACCGCGTCAACGGCCACGCGCGCGGCCAATTTGACCGTGAGCGTCTTGTGCGGCTCTTCGATGTCGATCCAGGTCAGGCGGTTGCCAAAAAAGTCCTGCCCCTCGCGCCGGTGCAGCGGCTCGGGCACGATCTGCAGCGCGGCGACCTGCACACGCTGACTGCTGCGATGAATCGGCATGAGGCGCAGCACGTGACGGGCATGCGCCACCGGCGATGCATAGGCGCACGTCGTCGTCTGGCGGACGTTATAGATCACGCCAGCGCCTCCCAAGCGGATTCGGAGCGCTCATTGTTGGTGAGATAGGATGCTGTGATCGCATCCGAGAGTTTCATGAGCGATTGCTCGACTTCGGCGATGAGCGCCTCGTCGATCGCGGCCGCTTCGACGGTGCGGAGTTGCGTTGCAATCGAGGCGGCGATCTGCTGCACCGGCGAAAGCCGGCCGGCGGCGCTGCGTCCGGGTAAGGCGGAAAGATGCGTCTCGATGCGGTCGAGCTGAAACGCTACCGAGCGCGGATTGTTTGGATCGAGCACGACGAGATCGATGACCGGCGCGCGCGCCGCGACCATGACATAGCGCTGCCGGTAGGTGATCTGGCTGTCGGCGAGTTCGAGGAGCACTTCGAGGCCGCCCTCGGGCGCGCCGGCTCGCGCAAAAGAGCGCACCCATCGGCTAGTCACGATGGCGCGCTCGATGCGGCGGCCAAGTTCGAGGAAGCGCCAGCCCGCGAGCTGCGTCATGTTTTCCTGCGCCAGGCCCGAGAGCGACGAGACGATCCGCAGCGCGGCTTCGATGCGCTCGATGACGGCGCTCTCGGCAGGGCCGATCGTCAGCGGCATGGCGATGATTGTGGCGAGATCGTTGATCGCCCGCCAGGCATCCGGTGAGAAGCGATCGCGGATGACCGAGGCCGCGGATCGCGCGGCACCGGCCAGGGAGGGCAGGGATCCTGACAAATCGACGCGGGCGAGGACAGCGCGCGCGATAAAAGCGGCCGGCGCGCTGCCGGTGTCGTTCGGCACTGCGTTCCAGACTTCCAGCACGGAGCCGATGCCGGCAATGACCGGCGCGGCTGTCTCGTCCGCCTCCGCAGCGCGGTTCATCATCGCGCGCACGAGCCGAAGCGTCGCTTCGGCGCGCTCGACGTAGCGGCCGACCCAAAACAGATTGTCGGCGGCGCGGCTGGGCAACAGGCCGGTGGCGCGTTGGACGACAATCCGCTCAGGCGACGGCAGCAGCGTTGTCTCCGCGACCGGACCATGCGCGAGCACCCAGGCGTCGGCCGTCGCCGCCCCGCGCTGCAGGCTGACGGCGCGCGCGTCGGCGCTGTCGGCGATACGCGCGAAGCCACCGGGCATCACCTGCCATCGCTCGCCGACTTTGGCGAGGAACAGCCGCAAGGTGAAAGGCCGGGGCAGCAAGCGCCCCTTGCGCCACATCGGCATGCTCGATAGCGTCACCGCTTCTTGCGCCAGGTAGTCGACGCCGCGATCGCGGATCGAGAGGATGAGCGCCCGACGTTGCGCGTCATCGAGCCTCGCGCCCAAAACCTCGCTGACGCTGCTCCCGTCGACCGGCGACTCAAAGGCCGACGCGATGACCATGCCGTCGAGTTTCTCGATCATCTCTTCGCGCATGTCGGCGCGACCCAGCCACCAAGTCGCGACGTTCGGTATCGCCAGATCGGCGCCGAGAACGAACGGCGCCAGCGCCGGCAGGAACGCCAGCATCGCGCGCGCCTCGACCAGGCCGGCGCCGAGCGAATTGATTATGACGATCTTGCCGTCGCGCACCGCTTGCAGGAGGCCCGGTGCGCCGAGGCGCGATGCGGCGTTGAGCTCGAGCGGATCGGCGAAATCGGCATCGATCCGCCGCAGCAACACCTCGGTGCGCTGCAAGCCGGAGACCGTGCGCACGAACACGCCATCGTCGCGCACACTCAAGTCTTTGCCTTCGGCCAACAAGAGCCCGAGATAGCGCGCGAGATAGGCGTGCTCGAAGTAGGTCTCGCTCATCGGTCCCGGCGTGAGCAGACAGATGTGGGCGTCGTCCTGGCGGGTCAGGGCGGCAAGTTCGGCCTGGAAGGCCTGGAAGAAAGGTGCGACGCGCTCGACGCGCGTGGTGCGATAAATGTCGGGGATCGCCCGCGACAGCGCTAGCCGGTTCTCGATCGCGTAACCGGCGCCGGACGGTGCCTGCGCGCGATCGCCGAGCACCCACCAGCGGCCGTCGGCGCCGCGCCCGACGTCGACCGCATAAAAGCGCAGATGCGCGCCGCCGGGCGCGGGGACCCCGACCAGCGGACGCAAGAATTCCGGATTGCCGGCGATCAACGCGGCGGGGAGACGGCCGTCACGCGTGAGCTCGGAGGGTCCATAGGCGTCGGCGAGCACCGCCTCGAGCAGCTCGGCACGCTGGATGAGGCCTGCTTCCAGCTCCTTCCATTCGGAAGGCTCGATGATCAGCGGCACATGACTGAGCGGCCACGGCCGCTCGATGCCGGCGGCATCCTCGTAGACGCGATAAAAGACTCCGGAACCGCGCAGGTAGCGGTCGGCGGCAGCGA
Organism: uncultured Alphaproteobacteria bacterium; assembly: GCA_963733575.1. GTDB lineage: Bacteria > Pseudomonadota > Alphaproteobacteria > Rhizobiales > Xanthobacteraceae > BOG-931. The sequence continues at coordinate 122,535 of CAVTDJ010000003.1, forward strand.
AGCGGCGATTAATCTCTTCCGGGCCGAGCGCCGCCAGCATCGCAAGGAATGGGTGCCAGTGCGCGCGCACGCGGCCGTCACCGTCCATCATCTCATCGAAAATGCCAGGAAGCGGCCGGTAATTTGCAACGAACTGTTCGAGGCCTGCGCTCTCTTGTTCGACAGCGGTATCGAGTTGGGCTGGCATGTGAGATGTTTGTTAGTTCGAGCGCCGCAGATCGAGCGTGGTCGGATATTCGAGCGTGAGCTCGAGCGGCGGCAGGTCGATCGGCCCGCCGGTATGGCCGTGATCCTGAAAGCGCGCGCGGCGGCGGGCTTCTGCCTCGTAGGAATTGACCGGAAAGGTCTCGTAGTTGCGTCCGCCAGGATGGGCAACGTGATAGACGCAGCCGCCCAGCGAGCGCCGGTTCCAGGTATCGACGATGTCGAATGTCAGCGGCGCGTGGACGCCGACGGTCGGATGCAGTCCCGACTCAAGTTTCCAGGCCTTGAAGCGCACGCCGGCGACGAATTCGCCGGAACGGCCGGTGGATGTAAGCGGTATGCGCCGGCCATTGCAGGTAACGACGTGACGGCCTTCGCTCAAGCCGTCGACTTTCACTTGTAGCCGCTCGACCGAAGAATCGACGAGACGCACGGTGGCGCCGGCAACGCCCTCTTCGCCCAGCACGTACCAGGGCTCGATCGCCTGCCGCAGCTCGAGCCGCACGCCCGCGCGCTCCACCGAGCCGCACATAGGAAAACGGAATTGCCGCTGCGCCTCGAACCAGGCCGGATCGAAGGCGTAACCGGAGCGCTCGAGATCGTCCAGGACTTCGAGGAAATCGTTCCAGACGAAATGTTCGAGCATGTAGCGGTCGTGCAAAGCGGTGCCCCAGCGCACCGGCTTGCCGTCAAGCGGCGCGCGCCAGAAGGTGGCGATGAGCGCGCGCAGCAACAACTGCTGGGCAAGAACTCATGCGCGCGTCCAGCGGCATTTCGAACGAACGGAATTCCACGAGACCGAGCCGGCCGGTCGGGCCGTCCGGCGAAAACAATTTGTCGATACAGATCTCGGTGCGGTGGGTATTGCCGGTCACGTCGACCAGGATGTTGCGGAACAGGCGATCGGCGAGCCACGGCGGCGGTGCGGGCGCGGCACCGTTGGGCGACGGCACGTTGCGGAGCGCGATTTCGAGCTCATAGAGCATGTCTTGGCGCGCTTCATCGATGCGCGGCGCCTGGCTGGTCGGCCCGATAAACAATCCGGAGAAAAAATAAGAGAGGGCGGGATGCCGCTGCCAATAAAGCACCAGGCTTTTGAGCAAATCGGGCCGGCGCAAGAACGGACTGTCGGCAGCATCGCGGCCGCCGAGCACGACGTGGTTGCCGCCGCCGGTCCCGCTATGCCGGCCGTCGATCATGAATTTGTCGGTGCCGAGCCGCGAGAGATGCGCCTCCTCATAAAGGTCCCGTGTGATCGCGACGGCTTCGCGCCACGACGCTGCCGGATGGATATTGACCTCGATAACGCCGGGGTCCGGCGTTACCTTGATAACGCCGAGCCGCGGATCGGGCGGCGGCTCATAGCCTTCGACGTGGACCGGCAAACCAAGCTCGGCCGCCGTCGTCTCGACCACCGCGAGCAGTTCGAGATAGTCGGCGAGCGTTTCGACCGGGGGCATGAATACGCACAAGCGGCCGTCACGCACTTCGACTGTCAGAGCGGTGCGCACCGGCAAACTGGAGCCGCCGTCGTCGGCCGCGCCGGGCGCTCGCTGCATCATCAATGTCTCGGGTGCCAGCGGCGGAGAGGCTTCTTCGCCGGGCGCAGCCCGGAAGGCATGAGTTTTGATTGGATGGGTGATGCGCGGGTCGGGCAAAGGCTGCCGTTCGGCGAACGGGTCAGCCGGCACGAGGAGCGGATAGTCGACGGGCGTGACGTGGGGCAAGGATTGCAGCGGCAACCGGAAGCCGAGCGGCGAATCTCCCGGCACTAGGAACAGCCGGCCGCGGCGCGTCCGCCATAGCTCGCTGAGCCATCCCGGCTTTGCCTGCGCGGTCCAGCGTTGCACCGGCAGAACAAATCCCGCCGGCGCGCTGAGATGGCTGTCGAACAAGTTGAGGATGCGCGCGCGCTCACGGGGATTGTCGATCTTGGGATCGCTTGGATCGACATTCTCCGGGATCAAACCTTGCTTGAGCATTCGGTCGGTCGGGTCCTCATAAGTGGGCTGCACGTAGTCCGCCATGATTCCGAGGCGCGCGGCAATGCCTTCGGCGAGACGCTGTGAATGTTCGGCTGTCGGATGATGGTCGGCGGCTTCGCGCGCGATCAGGCGCTCATCGCGCCAGATCGGAACGCCGTCGCGACGCCAATAGAGCGAGAAGGCCCAGCGTGGAAGCGGCTCGCCCGGATACCACTTGCCCTGGCCGTAATGCAGGAGCCCGCCCGGCGCGAAGCGGTTGCGCAGGCGCCGTATCAGCTCGTCGGCGCGTACGCGCTTCATGGGTCCGACTGCCGCGGTATTCCATTCGGCCGACTGATAATCGTCGACCGAGACGAAGGTCGGTTCGCCGCCCATGGTCAGGCGCACGTCCTGTGCAGCAAGATCGGCGTCGACCTTTTCGCCGAGTGCGTCGAGCGCGGTCCAGGCCTCTTCGGAAAACGGTGAGGTCACCCGCGGACGTTCCGCGATCCGCCTGACGCTCATCTCGAACCCGAAACGAACCTCGCTCGGTTCGACGAGGCCGCTGATCGGTGCGGCGGAGCGGAAATGCGGCGTGGCGGCCACCGGCAGGTGGCCTTCGCCGCACAGCAGCCCCGACGTCGGATCGAGACCGATCCAGCCCGCGCCCGGCAGATAAACTTCGGTCCAGGCGTGCAGGTCGGTGAAGTCGCGCTCGGCGCCTGCGGCGCCTTCGAGCGGCTTGATGTCGGGCTTGAGCTGAACGAGATAGCCGGAGACGAAGCGAGCCGGCAAACCAATGTGCCGCAGAAGCTGCACCAGCAACCACGCCGTATCGCGGCAGGAGCCGGCGGCGGACGTGAGTGTCTCCTCGGGCGTTTGTACGCCCGGCTCCATGCGGATCAGATAGCGGATCATCCGCTGCAGGCGTTGATTGAGCTCGACCAGAAAGTCGACGGTATTGCGCTCCTCGCGCGGGATCGATCGGATCAGCTCTTTCAGCTTCGGACCCGCGGGCTCCGGCGCGACATAAGCGGAGAGGTCCTCACGCAGCTCGGGCGGGGACGCGAACGGCCACATCTCCGCATACGGCTCGACAAAGAAGTCGAACGGATTGATCACCTCCATGTCGGCGATTAGATCGACCGTGATGGAGAATTCCTTTGTCTTCTCCGGGAAGACGAAACGCGCGAGCCAATTGCCGTGCGGATCCTGCTGCCAGTTCACGAAGTGCTGGGCGGGCTTCACGGTGAGCGAATAGCTCGGAATGCGGGTGCGGCAATGCGCTCCCGGCCGCAGCCGCACGATTTGCGGCCCGAGAGCGACCAAGCGGTCGTAATCGTAGCGCGTTGAGTGATGGAGCCCGACAAGGATGGACATGCTGATACGCGGTACCGACCGGTTTCTTGCCCCACGAAGTCGGCGACGTCCATGCAATTTCCGGGCCGCCGTCAATCGCTTGGATCGTGCGGCAAGCAGCCTAGCACGCTTTGTCAGCTGGCATAAAAAGGCGGCGCGGTACCCCCGTAGCCGCGCCGCCACCCGCAGCACGCACGAACGCGTCGAGCACTGCCACGAGCATAGGTTATTTGGCGCGATGCCGGCGTGCGCCGCCTTGATCTCGATCAATCCGCCGCCGCGAAGCCAGCCGCCGCTTCCGCGAGGTGGATCGTTTTGCGCCCGGTGGCTTGCTCGATCTGCTCGCGGCAACCGAAGCCATCGGCGAGCACGAGCGTGTCGGGCGATGCCGCGCGCACGCGCGGGAGCAGGGCGCGCTCGGCTGCGGTCATCGACATGCGGCATCTTTCGGCGTCGAACCCGAACGAGCTCGGCCGCCATGCCGCTTGGCGAGACGAGGGACCAGTCACTCGTCGATCACACCGCGAACGATATGTCCGGTTTCCGGTCCGCCGGCCGGCACTGCGCCGATCGGCTGCCCCTGCCGTTTATTGCCGAGATGCAAGAGCGGGACGAGCACGAACGCGAAGGCGAAGGCGAAGGCGAAGGCGAAGGCGAAGGCGAAGGCGAAGGCGAAGGCGGTGAACGCTGCCGACACCAAAATGAGCGGCCCGAGTTTGTTATGGAACAGGTGTTCAAATAGAAACGATCCGACAATGTCGGCGGACGCGGTGGCGAGGTTGATCAGCGACATCATCACCGCGAAACTGAAGCCCTCCGATCGCCGCGGGCAATAATCGGCGGCAAGCGTGACGGTTGCGACGGTCGCGACCATTGCGGAAAATCCGCTGCAAAAGCTCAAGATCGCCCCGGCAACCTCGTTGAAAAGCAGAAGGTACGCCGCGGTCGTTACCGTCCCAAACGCGATGCTGAGGTTGAGAAGGCGTTTTGAGGAGACGTCGTCGAACAGCCGCCAATATAAAAGTGCGCCGACGACCCAGCCCGCCGACGCGATCGATCCCAGAATGCCGATATAGCTCTGGGAGAATTTAAGACCGTCCGTCATGGTGTAGTAGAGCGGCGTGCTCAAGCCGGGGCTGAAATAATAGAGAAACAAAAAAATGCCGACGATCCACAGCTCGCGCTTCTTGAACGCGGCCACGAGGCTATCGAGTGTGTCGCGCAATGCTGGCGCATTGATGCGCGCCTTCTTCTCGGGGATCAGAAAGATCGTCCCGAACAGGACCGCAGCGGGCGCCACCGCGACGATCGAAGCGGCGGCGTGGAGCGCCGAGGTTGGCGGCAGGCGCTGAGCGAGCTGGCCGCCCAAGATCGAGGACACCATCGCCGCGGCGTTGAACCACAACCATTGTTGATTGACGAACCTGCCGCTTTCTCCGAGCCTCTGCCCGTTCTCTACCAGCACCGCCCCGCACACGGTGCTCGATATCGCCATGGCATAAGCCGTGAGCTGGAGCGCCCACACAAGCTGGCCCGGCGCCGCGATCTGGGTGCTCCAGAGGAATGCGCCGGCCGCGACAAGATTGGCGACGATCAGATAGGTCTTCCGGCGATAACCGAACACCGGCACCAGATCCGACAACGCGCCGTAGATCGGCTTGATGATCCACGGAAAATTGAAAATCGTGAGATACGCGGTGACTTGCAGGGCGGTCCACCCGTGCACCTGTTTCAGATAAAAGCTGAGCGGCTGTGCCATCAGCCCGCCGATCTGTCCGACGCCTTCGACGACATAGACCAGCGCGAAAAACAGCATCAGGCGCTTTATCGCCGTGCGCTCCCGCACCGGAGCGGCTGGCGGCGAGGAAGGCTGGTGGTTCATCGGATTGGGCTTGAGAATTTGCGCGCGCAATCGTTTGAATGCGCGACGGCGGCATCTGGTTCAGGCCGATCTTATCGTTCGGCGAACAAGGTGTCGCATGTCGCGTCGTATCAGTTGCAAAAAATGAGTTGCGAAACCCGAGAAAACTAGCGCCGGTCCGGGCGATCAAGCGCCGTCGCAATCGCCGGTCGGGTTGTGGACCGTTCGACGAGGTCGCCGCGAGCCAACGACCTGTTGCCCAGAGAGACGGCGGTCGCTGCTACGACGAGCGAAACGGTGAGCGTGACGGTCGCGATCAGCTCAATCGCCCGCGCGCGGCGGCGCGACAGCGTCTTTTCAGTCCTCGGCGGTGCGAAACCGGGATTGCCGGTCAGCTCTGCCATGGTGGTCTTATCCTTCGAATCGATTTGTTGGTCACAGTGTCGCCGACGATGCCGGCACCCATTCGGCCGGATTGAGGCGACGTCATTGACGAACAAAGGCGATTTGGTGGGATATAGTAAACGAATAGTTAACGCCGATCACTTGGCGGCAGCGACGGCGGCGGCGGGATTGAAATCCATGGTCACATGGCCGGGCTCGGCGGCGACGCGCTTGAGCCAGGCGCGTACGGCCGGATACGCCGAGAGATCGTAATCGCACAGATGCGCCACGTGGGTGTAGGCGTAGAGCGCGATGTCGGCGATGGTGTATAGGTCGGCGGCGAAAAAGTCGTGCAGGGCGATGTGCTTTTCCATCACGCCGAGCGAGCGATGTCCTTCCTCCATCCAATCCTCGAAAGCGTGGCGCTGCAAATCTCGCCCGCCTTTGACAAGCGTCAGCCAGAAATAAGCCGCGCCAAGGTTTGGCTCGAGGCTATGCTGCTCGAAGAACATCCATTGCATCGCCTCCGCGCGTTCGATGCGGTCGTCGGGCGCGAGTGACGTGCCGCCGGCGAGATACCAGAGGATGGCGTTGGATTCGGCGAGAAACCGGCCAGGCGCGACTTCCAGAAGCGGCACCTGGCCGTTCGGATTCTTCGTCAGGAATTCGGGCGTGTGGCTTTCGCCCTTGAGAATATCGATCTCAATCAGCCGATACGAGACGCCGAGCTGCGCCAGGGCGAGGCGCGCCTTGTAGCTGTTGCCTGAACGCTGCATCGAATAGAGCGTAAACATGACCGCTTCCCAAAATCCCGTGCGGCAGAATCTCCTTGCGGTCCGTACTATTGGAACGCGGCGATGTCGTGGCCGCGCCATGTGCCGCATGGGCGGCGAGCTATTTTAGAAGAAACGTTTCGGAAAAAGCCATCGGCAAAGTGAGTTGGTTCATGCTGCGCCGCAGCAACAGAACGAATACTCCGAGCATCACCAGCGGGCCGAGGGGGATCAGCGTGACGTGCGCCACGCTGCGCGCGAGGAGCGGCATCAGCCAGAGTGCGGCGAGCGCCGTCTTTTCCCAGGGGCCGAATCCATCCGTGACTCCTTCGACAGCGAGGAAAGCAATCGCCGGAGCGAGCACCATCATGTCGTAATCGAAGGTGAAAGGCGTCGCGAGGATGCTGGCGAGGCAGACCGCCGCCGCCTTGAGCGGATAAGACGCGCCGCTACGCCATAGCCGGATCAACGCTGCGGCCAGCGTAACGACGAGGGCGCCTTGGAGGGCGTACGCGAGCGGGATCGGCGCGCCCCACATCCGCGCCCAAGCAAACACGCTTTGCATTTTATACCAGCCGGGGTCGCCCTGTTCGAGCGCGACGACGCGCGTGAAGTGGGTCGAGTCGAGGAACGCGTGCCACACGGGCGGACCGAAGGCGAACGTGGCTGTCAGGGCAAGGAACCCGACCGCGGCCGCGGCGGCAGCAAAGGAGCGCCAGCGTCCGCTCGCCGCCAGCACAACCGGTATCATGAGTCCGAATTGCGGTTTGTAGGCCAAAAGGCCGAACAGGATTCCGGCGATCAGCGGCCGGCGGTCGAGCATGGCCAGCGCGCCGCCAAGCAAGGCCGCAGTAAGGAATCCGTTCTGGCCGTGACCGATATTGATGAGCACCGCGGGGAAGGCGAGCGCGAGCAGGAGCCAAAGCGGATCGGCCGTCACTCCGACCGAGGTCGCGCTTCGCGCGCCCCGGAATGACGATTGCAGGATGGCCCAAATCGTCAGCAGATACAGCGCGAGCGTGACCGCTTGCCACGCGACGAGCGCGGCGCCGTAAGGCATCAACGCCAGCGCGGCGGCGATGAACAGAAAGAACGGCGGATAAAGCCAGCCGTAGAACGGCGTCGACGCGCCGAAGATCATCTGCTCACGCGCGTGCTGCCGGGCAAGGTCGTAGGGCGCGTCAGGGTTGCCGTCGAGGACGTGAGTTCCGGCTGCGTAGAAGCTGGAGAAATCTGTCCCCAGCGGGCGTCCTTGCACGTCCACAAAGCCGCTGGCGGTGACGAGCAAGTAGAGAAGGCCAGCAATGGAAGTGAAGAGGATGGCGCCCGCCACCAGGCGGATGCGCTCGCGCGTCAGCCAAGCCCCGCTTCTCGGGATGTGGCGCGCCCGGCCCATTGTGGCTCCCCGTTCGGATGGCTGCGCCCCGCATTAGGCCAGCGGAGCCTTAACGGAGAATTGAGCCGGCGTTCCGGCGCTCGCCCTTGCTTGTGCGTGAGTGGCGCTTTAGGAAGCACGCGCCCGAAGCCAGGCATCTTGGAGATAGCAATGGCCTTTCTCGCGGACCGGATCGCGCGCATCAAGCCGTCGGCCACCATCGCGGTGACGGACAAAGCGCGCTCGCTCAAGGCCGCGGGCCGCGACGTCATCGGGCTCGGCGCAGGTGAGCCGGACTTCGATACGCCGGAGAACATCAAAGAGGCGGCGATCAAGGCGATCCGCGACGGCAGGGCGTCGAAATACACCGCTGTCGACGGCATTGCGGAACTGAAAGCGGCGATCACGCGCAAGTTCAAGCGTGAGAATGAACTCGCCTATAAGCACTCGCAGATCATTGTCAGCACCGGCGGAAAGCAGGTGCTCTACAACGCGCTGATCGCGACCATCAATCCGGGCGACGAGGTCATCATCCCCGCGCCGTATTGGGTGAGCTATCCCGACATGGTGCTGCTCGCGGGTGGCGAGCCAGTCGAGGTCGCGACCACGATGGAATCGGGTTTCAAGATGAAGCCCGAGGCGCTGGAGCGGGCGATCACGCCGAAGACCAAATGGATCATCTTCAACTCGCCGTCGAACCCGACCGGCGCCGCCTATGCGCGTGCCGAGCTCAAGGCCGTGACCGACGTGCTCGTTCGTCACCCGCACGTGCACATCATGTCCGACGACATGTACGAGCATCTGGTCTACGACGACTTCAAGTTCTTCTCGCCGGCGCAGCTCGAGCCGCAACTCTATGAGCGGACGCTGACGGTGAACGGCGTTTCCAAGGCCTATTGCATGACCGGCTGGCGCATCGGCTATGCCGGCGGCCCGGAGCCGCTGATCAGGGCGATGGCGATGATCCAGTCGCAGTCGACGTCGAACCCGAGCGCAGTGGCGCAATGGGCCGCCGTCGAGGCGCTCGACGGTCCGCAGGATTTCATCCCCAAGCACAACAAGATTTTCAAGGAGCGACGCGACCTCTGCGTCTCGATGCTGAACCAGGCTAAGGGCATCCAGTGTCCGAAGCCGGAGGGCGCGTTCTACGTCTATCCGTCCTGCGCCGGGACAATCGGCAAGACGGCGCCGACGGGCAAAACGCTTAAGACCGACGAGGATTTCGTCACCGAGCTTTTGCAAGCCGAAGGGGTTGCGGTCGTGCAGGGCACGCCGTTCGGCGTCGGCCCGGCGTTCCGCATCTCCTACGCCACCGCGACCAGCGCGCTTGAGGAAGCCTGCACGCGCATCCAGCGCTTCTGCGGAAATTTGCAGTAGGGGCGGCGCCTTCGCGCGGCTGCTGCGCGCGCCATTCAAAAGATGCGCGACGGCGCTGGCATTCTCGCTTACAATCCCTCGCAGGCCACTAGGATGGGCTGGGAGGGGAGTATCCATATGTTTCGCACTGCTTTCGCTGCGGCTGCAGTTGCCGCCGCGCTCGCTCTGGTTGTAGGCTCTGCAGACGCGCAGCCGAGACAAGTTCAGGTAGGCACGCTGACCTGTTCGATGTCGGCTAGCATCGGCCTCATCGTCGGTTCGCAGAAAAACGTGAATTGCATTTTCAGAGGCCAGCAGGGCGAGCCGGAGGAAGCTTATACGGGCACCATGACCACGATCGGCCTCGACATCGGCGTGACCACCGGCGGCGTGATTGTTTGGACGGTGTTTGCCAGCACCAATCGATATGCCGGGATGCTCGCCGGTAACTATGGCGGAGCGACCGCGGAAGTATCCGTGGCCGCCGGGCTCGGCGCTAACGTCCTTGTCGGCGGATCGAATTGTACGGTGGCGCTGCAGCCACTGTCGCTGCAGGGGCAGGTCGGCCTCGATATCGCCGCCGGCATCGGCGAGTTGGAGCTGCATCCCGCGCGGTGAGCGTCGGTCGGCCCAGTCGACGAGCCGGCCGGCTGGCGGTGTGACCTTTAGCGGGCGCGTTATCTTGCGCCTCTTGACCAGCCCCGCCGCCGCCTGAAACGATGTGGCGTTGCGCGGCCCACGCCCGAACGACGGGGTCAGCGCCGGGAGGCAGTCATGGCAGCCAACGGAAACGGAAACCACGCCACGCGTGCGACCGGTCCCCGCTGTGTCGCACTGGTCGGCCCCTTCCAGAGCGGCAAAACCACGCTACTTGAAGCGATCCTCACCCGCACCGGCGTCATCCCGCGACAGGGCACCGTCGAAGCCGGGAACACGGTCGGCGATAGCAGCAAGGAAGCGCGCCATCATCGCATGAGCGTCGAGCTTACGGTCGCCACCACCACTTTCATGGGCGACTCCTACACCTTCCTCGATTGCCCCGGCTCGGTCGAGTTCGTCCACGACATGCGCGCGGTGCTGCCGGCGATCGACGCGGCGGTGATCGTGTGCGAAATGGACGAGAAGAAAGTGCCGCAACTGCAGCTCATTTTGCGTGAGCTGGAAGACCGGAAAATCCCGCGCATTCTTTTCCTCAACAAGATCGACAAGGCCGATGCCGGCGTGCACGACGCGCTCAAACTCTTACAGGGGGCTTCGCGCACCAAGCTTATTCTGCGTCAGCTTCCGACTTTCTCCGGCGACATCATCACCGGCTTCGTCGATCTGGCGCTGGAACGGGCCTTCATCTACAAAGAACATGCCCCCTCGGAAGTCGTGGCGCTCGAAGGCGACGCAGCCGATCGCGAAAAGACGGCGCGCTTCTCGATGCTCGAGACGCTCGCGGACCATGACGACGAGTTGATGGAGCAACTGCTCGAAGACATTCAGCCGCCGCGCGACAAGGTGTTCGACGATCTCACGCGCGAGCTGCGCGAAGGAATGGTATGCCCGGTGCTGATGGGAACCGCGACGCGCGCCAACGGCGTCTTGCGACTTCTGAAAGCGCTGCGTCATGAATCGCCGGGAATTGCCGAGACCGCGAAGCGCCTCGGCGTGAAGGCGGGCTTCGACGCGGTCGCCTACGTGCTCAAGACGCAAAACACCACTCACGGCGGCAAGCTGTCTGTCGTGCGCATGCTCGCCGGTCAGGCGGGCGATGGCACCACGTTCCTATCGGGCGACGACGAGGCCGGTCGCGTCGCCGGCGTCTTCAAGCTCGTCGGTCAAGCCAGCGAGAAGCGCGGCCCGGCCAATGTCGGCGAGACCGTCGCCTTCGCCAAGCTCGACAAGGCCAGGACCGGCGAAACGCTGGCCGCGGGCAAGCAGGCCCATCCGGCGCTGGCCAGGATCGAGCCCTATCCGCCAGTTCTCGCGATCGCGATCTCGGCGAAGGAGCGCAAGGACGACGTGAAACTTGGACAAGCGCTCCACAAGCTCGCTGAGGAAGATCCCTCGATCACCATCGTGCACAATCCGGAGACGCATGAGGTGGTGCTTTGGGGCCAGGGCGAGATGCATCTGCGCGTCACGACTGAGCGTCTGAGCGATCGCTACGGCGTCGCCATCGAGCGGCGCCAGCCGACCGTCGGTTACCGCGAAACAATCCGCAAGGGCATCGTCCAGCGCGGCCGTCACAAGAAGCAATCGGGCGGTCACGGCCAGTACGGCGACGTCGTCCTCGACATCAAGCCGCTGCCGCGGGGAGCCGGCTTCTCCTTCGAAGAAAAGATCACCGGCGGCGTGGTGCCGCGCAATTACATCCCGTCCGTCGAGGAAGGCGTCCTCGACGGGCTCAAGCATGGGCCGCTTGGCTTCCCGGTCGTCGATCTCGCGGTGGCGCTGATCGACGGCTCCTATCACACGGTCAATTCGTCCGACATGGCGTTTCGCATCGCCGGCCGCATCGGCGTCGCCGAAGGACTGCCGCAGTGCCAGCCGGTGCTGCTCGAGCCGATCCATCTCGTTGAAATCATCTGCCCTAACGAAGCGACCGCAAAGATCAATGCGCTGATGTCCGGGCGGCGCGGCCAGATTCTCGGTTTCGATACGCGCGAGGGCTGGGAGGGCTGGGATGTGGTGCGCGCCAAGATGCCGGAGGCGGAGATCGGCGACCTCATCGTCGAAGTCCGCTCGGCGACCGCCGGCGCCGGCACCTTCACGTTCAAGTTCGACCATATGGCCGAACTCACCGGACGAACCGCCGACCAGATCGTCGCCGCGCGCCGCGCGGCGGAGTGATATCAGGTCCATACGCGCTCAGGTTCCGTCACCCTGAGGTGCGAGCCAACGGGTCCGGCCCGAAGTGGCCGGCCCGATGACAGGCTCCGCGAGCCTCGAAGGGCGACAGCAACCAAGTCGGCTGTTGCCGACTTGGCACTCAACATTCCGAAATCGGTAAGCCCGATTTCGGTTGGCCGTGCATCCTTCGAGGCGCGCCTTCGGCGCGCACCTCAGGATGACGGGTTATGGTTCGGTAGAAGGAGTCAAAAAGATGCCGGCCTATTGGATGGCGCGCGCCAAGATCAACGATCCGGTCGAGTACAAAAAGTATGCCGACCAAGTACCGGCGATTCTGGCTAAGTATGGCGGTAAGCCTTTGGCGCGCGGCGGACGCTTCCAGATCATGGAGGGTCCGCAGAAGTTTCAGCGCTTCGTTGTGATCGAATTTCCAACATTCGAGCAGGGCGTCGCCTGCTTCACTTCGGAGGAATACAACAAAGCCGCCGCGTTCCGCCGCGGCGGCGCCGGCGAGGTCGAGACTGTTATCCTCGATGGGGGCGAGGCGACGAAATAGCAGTCCGCCAAGCACTGAGGCACGGCTGTGATGAAGCAGTTTTTTAGACGCAATGCTCTGGCGCTAGCGTCGCTTGTAGTCGCGGCGTCATCACTCTTTGTCGCAATTATTTCCCTCCGCTATTCCGTCAATGCCCAGAAAGAGGATGCTGCATACAAAGAGCTTTCTATTCGACCGCGCCTCCAGATAGCCGCGGCCGGGGATTTCTCCATTCTCTTAGAAAATGTCGGCTTCGGCCCGGCCGAGCTTCGGCGCATCGTCTTTTTCGACAATGATCACTGTTTTGATACCGACTCGGTTCACGATTGGAACCAAGGCCACAAGTTTTTTGACGATTTCACTAATGCCGTCGTCAACTACATTCTCGTAGGAATGCCCGCCATTACGGACAAAAAGTCGGCAGCGATACCAATACCCAAAGTAGCTGTTCCGAGCACCGGGGTTATATTAAAAGCTGGCGAGACCTTGTCTTTAGTCTCTTTTGATCCTCAGGAGATGACCGCCTATCTAGCACTACTTTGGCAGATTTTTTTCGAATGATTGGGGTGGGTGGGATTCACAAATCAGATTTTCTGTGACTTATGGGTAGTCGGCTTTTTGGAGGGCCGACTATGGTAGGCACAACGTCGAATTGGGAAGACGAGCTTCGAGGCTGGCTCAAGCCGTTTTTGGATCGCCTGGGCCATAAAGCGCGGCGGCGAATGTGTCCGCTTTATGTGGCAGGGCTGATCGGGCCCGGCGATCGCAAGAGCGTTCAGCCAATGGCGGAGCGGCTTGCGCCTGGCGATTATGATCAGCTGCATCATTTTGTTGCGGCTGGCGTCTGGAACGCGGCGCCATTGGAGACGGAGCTGCTTATTCAAGCGGATCGGCTCGTTGGTGGCAGCGATGCGGTGTTGGTGATCGACGATACGGCGGTGCCGAAGAAGGGCACGCACTCGGTCGGCGTCGCTGCGCAATATGCTTCAGCGCTAGGCAAGACCGCCAACTGCCAGACTCTGGTGTCACTGACGCTCGCCTGCGGCGAAGTGCCGGTGATGGTGGCCTTGCGGCTTTTTCTTCCAGACAGTTGGATCAGCGATCGGCGGCGGCTGCAGCGAGCTGGTGTTCCGGCCGAATATCGAACAGCACGGACCAAGCCCGAGATCGCACTGGCGGAGATTGATCGCTTGAAATCGATCGGCGTGCGCTTCCGCTGTGTGCTGGCGGATGCCGGTTACGGTCTCAGTGCACCCTTCCGTCAAGGGCTGACGGCTCGCAAGCTTGCCTGGGCTGTTGGCATCCCTCGTCACCTCAAGGTGTACCCCGTTGGGGTGAAGCTCATTTGGCCAGTTACCAAAGTTCGAGGCCGGCCACGTAAGCGGTACGTGCCAGATAGTCTATCGACAGCAGCTGAAGACATGCTGGCCGGTGCCAAGTGGAGAACTGTGAGTTGGCGCAACGGGACGAAAGGCCGGCTGAAAGCCCGATTTGCTGCTGTCCGTGTGCGCATCGCCGACGGACCTCCGCAGCGGATATGGGATAAGGGTCAGCAGCATCTTCCAGGGGACGAGGCCTGGCTCATCGGCGAGCACCGCATGTCCGGCGAGAAGAAATACTATCTTGCCAACTTGCCCGCCGGAATGGACCTGCGCAGCTTGGCCGCGACGATCAAGGCACGATGGATTTGCGAGCAGGCCCATCAACAGCTGAAGGAGGAACTCGGTCTCGACCACTTCGAGGGAAGGTCTTGGCAAGGCCTTCATCGTCATGCGCTGATGACGATGATTGCCTACGCGTTCCTCCAACATCGCCGGCTCACAAAAGTGAGGCGGGGAAAAAGAATCAACGGCCCGCCTCCTCAACCGACGTTACCGGCCGTCCGCCACGCCATCGTTGACCTCATTATGCAATCAAGTCCGCAGCGATGTCCGTACTGCCGATCCTGGATCGGCGCCGAAAAGCAGCGTGAGTAAATCTGCCAAAGTAGTGCTAGCTGCTCTTACCAAACTTACTGACAAATCCGCCCCTGATATCGTCGAAAAACAATTCATGCATAGGGGTATTACGACCCCGATTTATATTCGATATTGCTCGCTGTCGGGACGATTTTGCGATAATACTGGACCACAAGAAGTCGCTGACTGTTCCCAGACCAAAAAGTGAAAAGAGGCTTCGCTTTCGCGCAACGGCGTCGGTAAACGCGCCCGCGCGGGATCGTACTTGTGCTTTTTGACGCGTGATCTACCCTCGCACCATGAGCGATGAATTACTTTCCCTGCTTAAAGCTCACTGGCCCGACGCCAAGAACTTTTTCAATTCCGTATTTTTCACGGCGATTGCTGGCTCCCTCGCGGGCGCATTTGCCGGTGCCGTCGCCGCTCAACGCATCGCCGATAAGACGCGGAACAAGGATGAGCTGCTGAAAGAAATTCGCGCCACGAACGCGGCGATAATGATCGCCTTCGGAGTATGCAACTCTATTCTCTTGGCGAAAAAGCAGCACATTGTCGCGCTCAGGGAGACCTTCAATCAACATAGAGTGGCAGCAAGAGCGGTCATAGCTGCGCAACAAGCCGGGCGCGGCGAGGTTTTCGAGTTTCATGGGAACTTTCGCACATTTGATATTTTAAGTCTGCCGCTGCCCATTCTTCAGACGCAGGTTTTTGAAAAGCTGTCTGTACAAGGGCGGCCCATTTTACTGCTTACGACGCTGGATCAATCGGCGAGGGGATTGAATGAGGCAATTAGAAAACGCAATCAGCTAGTCGAGATGTTCAAGGCAAGGTCGCTGCCGTCATCGTCCAGCGAGTTGCTGGCATTGTATTTCGGCTTTCCGTTTCAGGGGCGGACAGATCAACAATATTCAGACTCAATTGAAGCGATCTACAAGCAGGCCGATGACGCGATTTGGTTCAGCGCAAAATTGTGCAGCGATCTAAGTGCGCACGGCGAGCAGCTATCGGCGACATTCAAAAACAAATTTGGGAAGGGCGCACCGCGCATTCATAAACCGGATTTTGCGAAGGCAACCGAGGGAAATCTCATGCCGAGCGACGATGATTACGCCGACTGGGTTAGCATGTTCGTAAAGCGACCGGCTTCTTTATCACGCATCGGCCGTGTCTGGCGTTCGCTGCGCGTCGTGGCGAAATCAGCCGATGGTGCATAAACAAAGCCGCATTGTCAGGAAAAAGAAATGAAAGCCGCCGCGATTTGGTTTCTTTCGCTAGGCGTCGTCATGTTCTTCGGGACGAGTGGCCTATGGAAGCTAATCGGATTTCATCCGCACATCGCAGTGGCGTGGGTGTCGGTCAGTCTCATTCTGTGCGCTCTTGGCCTGTATGCTCTAAGAGAGTGGTCACGATTGACTTACGGCCTTGTTGAGCTTGCTTTCGGCGTGGCTATCACGGTCGTTGCGGTCAATGCTTACGGTGTCGCCCAAGATCATGACATCGGCCAAATCCTTGGCGGCGGAATTTTCCACATGCGGCCGGAAGGTACGTTGCAACTGACAGGCCCACAGATTGCCCTGTTTGGAATGCTCGCGGCCATTTACGTGCTTGTGCGTGCCTTCGATAACATCGGCGAGGGGGTGCGTAGGGGACGCACTTTGGCGCTTGCGAAAACTCCGGTACAATCCGAGGCACGACTCAGTGAAGAGGCGAGCCATGAGCATACACGAAATTGCGGCGGCGACATCGGAGTATCTTCGCGCGCTGCCAGCGACGGTGACGGTGGACGGAGCGATGATTACGATGGAACAACCGGGCCGGACGCTCACCATCGAAGCAATCAATGACAACTCGTTCTTAATCGGTCCGTCACCGACGCGCGGCGGCTTTCAAATACAAGTCACAGGCATGCAGCGCGTGCCGGTCAACCGCGCGGAGCTTTTCAAACGGGCGAATGCGTGGGCGCGTGAATAGAGCGAGCCGCTCGAAGGCGCGGACCCCAACTAAGGAGCAAGTGCTGTGAGTTTTTCAGGACCGATTACAGCAATTGGCACTGTGAAAAATGGTCCCGTTCCCCGAACAGGAGCCGATCCAAAGTGTCGTACGCGCTATGGCCAGTTTCGTCGCCATTATTGTGACAATCCTCTTGACAATCGTCCCCAATTAGGTTACGGATACCAAATCTCGCTCACCCGAGGGGCGCATTCCGGATGCGATCCTGACTGCGGAGCGAGTGCGGCGCCTGCGCGCGGAGTAGCAATCCGCTCCCGGGCGGCTTCGGGCATCATTCCCTCCGGTACTACGGCCGGGGCGTGGGGTGCTGCCACTGCACTGGGACGGCAGAAAGCGGGTAACGCCCGCCGGAACCGCGTCCCAGCAAGCATGGCCTGGAGCTGAGCCAACGGGCGAAAGCCCCTGGCGAGAGCCGCAGTGGAGCGCCGGAAGGCGAGCGCGCCCCGAATTTGGCGCGCTTCCGCGCCCGAGCGCAATCAAGTGGCGCAAATTGCGTACACTTGTTTGCGCGCGCGGACATTGGATGGATGCGCCTTTCGGCGCTCCGCTCCCCTCGGCTTATCGCGAGGATGCGAACAAACAAATAAAGCTCGGGCGCCAACGCGCTGCGAGAATGAGCTGCTTTGTCCGCCCCCCGCGAAGTGAAACGGAGCGGGGCAGGGGGACCACCCCAACGGGTCCGGCCCGAAGTAGCCGGCCCGATGACAGGCTCCGGGTGGTGGAGGGGGCGAGCAGCAGTGAGGCTGACCTCGCCGCCGACGCCCCTTCCACCGCCCTGCTGCGCAGGGCGGTCCCCCTTCCCCGCTGCGCGGGGCAGGATGAGCAGCGGGCCGACTATGCCGCGGCGCGCGGCTCGCCGCCGCCGGGCGGCGGCACCGGCACGCCGTCGGCGGAATATTCGTTGAGCTTGTTGCGCAGCGTGCGGATCGAGATGCCCAACACGTTGGCCGCGTGGGTGCGGTTGCCGAGACAATGCTTGAGGGTCTCGAGAATAAGGTCGCGTTCCACCTCGGCCACGGTGCGGCCGACGAGTGCGCGCGAGACCTGCTCGGCGGCGAGCGCGGCATGCGCGATGGAGGGCGCGCCGCGCTGCTGATCGAGCCGGGCGCCGTCGGGGGCGAGAATCGCCTCCGGCCCGATCTCGGCGCCGCTCGCCAACAGCACGGCGCGATGCATGGTGTTTTCCAGCTCGCGCACGTTGCCGGGCCAATAATTGACGCTCAGCGTGCGCCGCGCTTCCTGCGACAGTGGCCGCGCCGGCACGCCGTTCACTGCGGCGTATTTGCGGATGAAATATAGCGCGAGCTCGGTCACGTCGGCGGGCCGCTCGCGCAGCGGCGGAATTTTCAAGTTTACGACGTTGAGGCGGAACAGCAAATCTTCGCGGAAGGTGTTTTCGCGCACCGCCTCGGCCAAATTGCGGTTGGAGGTGGCGATGATCCGGATATCGATCGGGACCGGGCGGGTGCCGCCGACACGGTCGATCACCCGCTCCTGGATGGCGCGCAGGAGCTTGGCCTGCAGCCGCACGTCCATCTCGGAAACTTCGTCGAGCAGCAACGTGCCGCCATTGGCCTCCTCGAACTTGCCGACCCGGCGCGCGACCGCGCCGGTGAAGGCGCCTTTCTCGTGGCCGAACAGCTCGGATTCGAGCAGGGTTTCCGGGATGGCTGCGCAATTGACGCAGATAAACGGCTTCTTGGCCCGGTTCGATCGGCCGTGCACGTAACGCGCCAGCACTTCCTTGCCGGTCCCGGATTCACCGGTGATCAGGACCGAGGCGTCGCTCGGCGCGACTTGGAGCGCGAGTTTCACGACGCGCGCCATGGCGTCGTCGCGGTAGATGAGCTCGCGCGTATCGTCGGCGACGGCGGCTAATACCGCGGCGATCAGTTCGGCATCCGGCGGCAGTGGGATGTATTCCTTGGCGCCGGCATGGATCGCGGCGACCGCGGCGCGCGCGTCGGTGGCGGTGCCGCAGGCGACGATGGGCGCGTGGATGTGCTCGGCTTCGAGCGCGTTCACCAGCTCCCGGATCGCGACGGCGACATCGACCATCAACAGGTCCGCGCCGCGCCCGGAGCGGAGCACGGCAAGCGCTTGCGCGATATCGGCCGCATGCGTGACCGTCGCGCCCTTGTCCATCGCGAGCTTGGTCGCGGTGGTGAGCTGGCCATTGAGCGTGCCAACGATCAGGAGCCGCATATTATTATTCCTTCTTCGCTGAGCCAAGAATCCCGCGCGTCACGCCCGCTCAGCCTTGATGATCTCGGTCATTGTCACGCCGAGCTTTTCTTCGACGAGGACGACCTCGCCGCGGGCGACCAGGCGATTGTTGACGTAGATGTCGATCGCTTCTCCGACTTTGCGGTCGAGTTCGAGCACCGTGCCAGGGCCGAGCTTGAGCAGGTCATTGATCTCCATACGCGCCCGTCCAAGCACGGCCGAGACCTTGACCGGGACGTCGAACACCGCTTCGAGGTCGGCCGCGATACGCGTCGTGGAGCCTTCCGGCTCCGCCGCGACCGGCACATCGGCTTGCGCCGCCCGGTCTTCGAGATTGGGCAGGGGCACCTTGCCATCCTCACTCATGCTCGCAACTCCTCCGCATCTCGTGTTGTCTCGGCTAAGCTGAGGCGTGCGCCGACGTAGCGCGCGACCGCCTCGCTGATCGCGGCGTCGGCGGCGGCAGCGTCGCGGTTGACGCCGCCATCGGCCCATTCGATCCGGCAGTCACCGACGCCGATGTTCGGCTCGCCGAGCACGACCAGCCGGCCTTCGAAGCCGAGCGCGCGAGCGATGTCGTCGAGCTTTTCGCGCGCGGCGGCATAGAGCGAATCGTTGACGCGCACGACAATGTGCGGCGAAGCGACAAGCTCGCGAAAGCAACTGCCGGCGAGTGTCGAGATTTCGGTGAACGGTTCGCGCTCGATCAAGGCCGGCGCGAGCTTGCGGGCGACCGCCACCGCAACCTCGACGGCTTCGCATTCAAGCCGCGCTTCGATCGTCTTGAGCGCGCCGCTCGCTTCGCCGAAGCTGACCGCGATGCGCTCGAGGGCGCCGGCGATTCGGCAATTGGCCTCAACCTGCGCGTCGGTTTGCGCTTCGGCGTAACCTCTCCGGTGCGCGGCGGTCTCGGCTTCGGCGAGTTTCACCGCATGCTCGGCGAGCGTTACCGTCGCCTCGCGCTTACTGCCTGCGGCGAAATCGACATCGAACAGGAATTTTGCCGGGGCGCTCATCAGTAGATCAGCTCTTCTTCGCCGCGGGTCTTGGAAATGACGATCTCGCCCTTGCCCGCCAGATCCTTTGCGAGATTGACGAGGAGGACTTGCGCCTCGTCGACGTCGCGCAGGCGCACGGGCCCCATGGCGGCCATGTCGTCCACCAGCATCTTGGCGGCGCGTGTCGACATGTTGGACAGGAAGAACTGGCGCACCGGCTCCGCGGCGCCCTTGAGCGCAACCGCAAGCTTGTCCTTCTCGATGTGCCGCATGAGCGTCTGCGCCGAAGCCGGATCGAGCTTGATCAGATCGTCGAACGTGAACATCAGCGTCTTGATGCGCTCGGCGCTCTCGCGGTTGTCTTCCTCGAGCGCGGTGAGAAAGCGCGTTTCCGTTTGCCGATCGAAGTTGTTGAAGATTTCCGCCATCACCTCGTGCGCGTCGCGTCGGCGCGTCTGCGAGAGATTCGACATGAATTCGGTGCGCAGCGTCAGTTCGACCCGCTCCAGGACCTCTTTCTGCACCGCCTCCATGCGCAGCATGCGGTTGACAACGTCGAGCGCCAGCTCTTCGGGCAGAATGGCGAGGACGCGCGCGGCATGTTCCGGTCCGATCTTGGAGAGGACGACCGCGACCGTCTGCGGGTACTCGTTCTTGAGATAGTTGGCGAGCACCTCTTCCTGGACGTTGGAGAGCTTCTCCCACATGTTGCGTCCGGCGGGACCGCGAATTTCCTCCATGATGGCCCCGACCCGCTCGGGCGGCAGGTATTGCTGCAGCAGGCGCTCCGTGGCCTCGTAGGTGCCCATGAGGGCGCCCGAAGCCGACATGCGCGTGACGAATTCGAGCAAGAGATTTTCGACGAGCTCAGCCTCGATGGTGCCGACGGTCGACATCACGACCGAGATTTCACGCAACTCGTCGTCATCCAGCATGCTCCAGATCTTGGCGCCGTGCTGTTCGCCGAGCGCGAGCATGAGCACGGCTGCGCGCTCGCGCCCGCTGAGCTGACGCTTGCCGGAGGCCGGGGCCGGTCGCGTGGCGAGCGTCGCCATTGCGCCGGCGATCTCCCGGCGGGTGGCGTCGGCGTCGGCTTTTTCTGGGCTGGCGGGTGGCATGCTCAATCGATCAGGCTGCGTGGCTCTCATTCATCCATTGGCGGATGATGGAAACGGCTTCGCGCGGATTCTTGTCGGCAAGTTCGCCGACCTTTTGTACCGATTGGGCGTGCACCTGGCCCTGGATTTGGGCGATATCTATCATCTTGGCGGCATGGCTCGGCTCCGCTTTCATGCCCTCGGAGCTTTTCACCGCCGGCGCGGCTGGCGTCTGGCCATTGGCGGGAGCGGCACCCGCCGGCAGTGCCACAAGTCCGCGCTCTTCCGGAGCCAGGACGCGACGCACCAGCGGCCGCACGACCATAAGCAGCACGACGAAGCCGAGAAGACCCATGACCACCATTTCGATGGCGCGCATGATGTCGTCTTTGGTGAATTGCAGGGCAGCGAGCCAACCGCTTGGTTCGTTGATCGGATTGGACGGCGTCTCGGCGAAGCGCAGATTGACCACTTCGACCTGGTCGCCGCGCTTCTGCTCGAAGCCAATCGCCGTGCGCACCAGCGCCGCGATCTGATCGATCTCCTCCTTGCTGCGCGGCTGGTAGGTGACTTCGCCCTTGTCATTCTTGCCGTACGTGCCGTCGACGAGTACGGCGACCGAGATACGATTGACGCGCCCGCCCTCGATCACTTCGGTCTTGGTCGTCTTTGATATCTCGTAGTTGACGATCTCTTCGGATTTCCTGTTCTGGTCCCGCGCAACGGCGTTGGCCTCAGGGGCCGGTGCCTGCCGTTGTTGATTGCCGCCGGGTATCTCATTGCCGACCGTCACCTGGTTGTCGCGGCCGTCGTTAGTCGCGGAAGTTTCCTCGCGCGTCTGGCTTGAGCGTACGACGCGCCCTTCGGGATCGTACTTGTCCGACGTCTGCGTGACGCGGTTGAAGTCGAAATCGGCCGTGACCTCGGTGCGCGCGCGGCCCGGTCCGACCACCGATGAAACGATCGCCTCCACCTGGTCGCGCAGCCGCTTCTCGAACGCCGACCGCCGTTCGTCGACGCTGACTTCGCCGCCGTTCTCTCCATCGCCCGCGCCATCGGCCAGGAGGTGGCCTGCTTCATCGACGATCGACACGCGCTGCGGCTTGAGCCCGTTGACGGCTGAGGCGACGAGGTGGCGGATGGCGCGCACCTGTTGGGCTTCCAAGGTGCCGCGAACCTTGAGCACGATCGACGCGGACGGCTCTACCTTGTCGCGCGAGAACAGCGGACGTTCCGGCAACACCAGGTGCACGCGAGCGGCGACGACGCTGTCGAGGCCGCGAATGCTGCGCGCAAGCTCACCTTCGAGCGCGCGCAAGTTGTTGATATTCTGGACGAAGCTCGTCGTGCCGAGCGCGTCCGACTTGTCGAAAATCTCGTAGCCCATGCCGCCGCCCTTGGGCAGGCCCTCTCCGGCGAGCGACATGCGCAGCCGCGCCACCCGGTCCTTGGGGACCATGATGATGTTGCCGTCGTTGCGCAGCTCGAAGGCGACGCCCTGCCGCTCGAGGTCCTTCACGATCGCAGCGGAGTCCTCGTAGCTGAGATCGGTGAACAGCGGCGTCATTTGCGGCGCGGTGACGCGCAGAATGAGAAAAGCGAAGAAGCCGACAAGCGCGATGGTGACGGCGCCCATGGCGGCGATGCGCGGGGCACCGAGCGTCTTGGCAAACTCAAGCAGACCCTTCACCGGTCCCCATCTCCCCAAGGATGCGTCCGCATCCACCCGGCAAGATTTGCCCGGTTTATGGTTAGCGCCGGGTTAATAGCGGTCCGGGAATGCCCACAAACTTGCGTGCCGTCAGCCGAGGGCCGCGCTAAGCGCGGGCACGTTGCGACACGAGAAACGAAAACGCCGACCTCTGCGGCCGGCGTTGACAGATTGGTAAGATGGATTAAGCGCGCGTTACTGGCGATATTGCTGGATGCGCGTGGTGCGAAGCCCGGCAAGACCGTGTTGGTCGATCGAATATTGCCAGGAGAGGAATTCTTCGACCGTCAGCGTGTAACGGCTGCACGCTTCTTCGAGCGAAAGCAGCCCGCCGCGCACGGCGGCAACGACTTCTGCCTTACGCCGAATCACCCAACGCTTCGTTCCCGGCGCCGGCAAATCGGCGATTGTCAGAGGCGATCCGTCTGGCCCGATGACATACTTGACCCTCGGGCGGTGGGGCTCAGTCATAGCGAGAACTCTCACAACTCAACACAGCAGGGTTGGACCATACGCATGGCGGCTTAAAATTTGGCTAAGCGCAAAGGTCGATTGAAGGATTTTGCCTTCGAGGGCCGTACGCGGTCTTTGGCCGCGATCCCGGTGCAGGATCCGACCGCCATGCGGGTCGAAAGCGACTTGAAAGTCGCATCCATGGTACGCGCTTGATCAGTGGCTGATCGACGTGATCTGGCCGATCTGGACGTTCTGCCCGTTCACGGTGAGCGTCGGCGGGTTCTTTGCGAGATTGACGCCGCTGACGACGCCTTGCACCTGCGTCGAGACGGTGACCGCTTGGCCATTGGCGCCAGTTGCATTGATCGAGATCGTGTAGGTGCCGTCCGGCCACGTCTGGCCGTTGTTACCTTTCCCGTTCCAGGTGAAGCTTTGCGTTCCGGCGTTGAGCGCCAGGCTGCCGGTATAGGCCGTCGTGTTGGCCGAACTGGTAATCGTGACATTGGCCGTTGCCGGCGTGGACGCCGAGAGGCTCCAGGTTGCTGGGCTGTTCGTCGCGTTGGATAGTGTCGCGGCGTTGCCTCCGGTTGTGACGGTAGAGCCGACGAGTTGCAGCGCCGAGGTCGCTTGCGTAGTTTGCTGCATCGAGATCAGCGTTTGCATGTTGGTGTTCATGTTGACCTGCTGCTCGACCGAGGCGAACTCGACGAGTTGTTGCGTAAATTGATTGGTGTCGAGCGGGTCGAGCGGATTCTGGTTCTGCAACTGGGTTGTCAGGAGCTGAAGGAAGGTATCGAAATTACCGGCAAGCTGTTGTGTTGCGTTGGTGCCCGCGGCCTGGGCCGCCGACGCGCCGGACGTATTGGATGAATTGGACGCGCTTGGGAGTAGCGACGAAACCTTGTTGGTCGTTTGCGAAATCGCGTCAGAGATGGTGCTCATTGTCGCCTCGATCTTTGCTCACACGTTTGCTGCTTACACCCGGATGTCGATCCCGGTGCCCAGGCCCACGCGCGTGTAAATCTGTGTGGCCGCGACGGGCTTGAGATCGGGGTCGGGAATGACAAGCTGCACGGCGCCGCTCGTTTGTGAGCCGGAGCCATTGTTCTGGCCGGTAAAAGACTGATCACGCAGCGTGAACTGGAGACCGTTGTCAGCGGTTTTCAAGCCGGCCTGCTCGAGCGCGCGTTCGAGTTGCGGCTGCTGACTTTGCAGCAATTGCAGCGTATCGGCGCGGTCGGCGGTCATGTGCGTCGTCACTTGGCCGTCGCGATTGACGTCAAGGCGCACGTCGATGCGGCCGAGTTCGGGCGGGTCGAGCCGGATGTCAAACTGATTGGAGCCGGCCTGCATCCGCGCAGCAATGGCGACGCCAAGCCCGGCGATGGGAACCGGCGCCGTGGTCGGAGCAGCGCCTGATGGTGCCGAAGCCGCGGCGGCCGAAGGTGTCGTCACAGCCGAGGCGGAGAAGCCGAAATTTGCCACGTCGTCCACGTTCGCTTTCGTTCCGGTCGCGTTTCCTTGAGCATTCGAGGCGCCGGTGCTGGACGAAGGAGCAGTGGAAAGGTCTGCCGCCCGCACGCCGGCGCGATTGGCACTGGCCGCCGCCGGAGCATCGGTCTGCGCGGGTGCGGAGGTGGTCTCGTCGGTCGTTTGCGGCTGCGCTTGCTGGGGAGGATTGCTGCCGCTTGCCGTCTGTTTTTTGTCGCCTTCGGTCAAGCCGGGCGCGGCTTTGCCAACGCTATCAGTCTGCGCGGCGGCCGGCGCGGCAGGCGTTGTGTCTTGCACCGGAGATGCATTCTGCTCGGCGGCGGTTGGCATCGCAATGCGTGCCCGCCCTTTGGCCGAATCGCCGATTGCTGGGGACGCGGCGGCGGTATTGCCCGGCGTCGGCGCCGTGTCGGCCGACGCATTGACAACGACCGCAGCCGCGACCGGTTGCGCTGGATTGGCCGCCGCTTGTGCCTGGCTTGCCGCCCCCGCGGCGGCACCAGTATCCGCCGCGTTGCTGTTATCTCCGGCATCGTCCTTGCCTTCGCTCGACGACGATTTCGCCCGCGAGGCGGGGGCAGGAGATTGGAGCTGGCCGGGATCGAGTTGGTTGGCCGCCGTGTCAACGGGGGCATTTGCCGCTGCCGCATTTGCCACTGGCGCATTTGTCCCAGCCGCGTTCGGCTCGGACGGCGAATTGTTTGTGCTGTCCGCCGTGTTTGCGGTCGCGCCGTTTGCCGTCTGCGTGGTGGCGTCGCCGCCGCCTGCTGCCGGTTGGCTGTCCGCGCCACCGCCTGAAGTATTGGGGGCCGAATTGCTTCCGCCTGTGGCTTGCTGGCTCGTATTGCCGCCGCCGGATGTGTTCGCGGCGGTATCGCTTTCGCGCGCCGCCTTCTGGCTCAGATTGCCGGACTGCGGCGATTTCGGACTTGCATTGCTGCCGCCCGTCGTCTTCGGGGTTCCATTGCCGTTCTCTGTCGCGGCCGACCCCGCCTGGGTTGTCGAACTGGCGACCGAACTTGCGTCGGCGGCCGGCTGGGACTTGGAGGCGGGGGATTGGGCGGCCGCTGGCGGCGGATTTGCGGGTGCGGTCGTCGGGGCTGGGGCGGCCGTACTTGTATCAAGCAGAGCCGCGAACGGCCGCGTCTCGGTTCCTTGCGTGTTTGCCGGCGTTGCGGCCTGCGGCCACTGCCCGGACCCGATGAAGAGCGCGGCACTGGCGTCTGACGCTATACTCGGCACTGCGTGACCCTTGAAACGAGAGGATGCGAATCCGCTTGCAACCGCCGGGCCAGCGGGCCTTGCGTGACAAACCTCATGAATTCAATGCCTTAAGGAGCGCCACCCAATGTGGAGCGCGGCAGCCTCTGCGCCTATGCGGCAATTTTTGCCGCCCTATCGACCGATCCCGATCCGAAAACCGCGGCCGTGGCGGAGCGAGCGGCCCGCGCTTATAATAATAGCTGGTCGAGGCGATCGGTCGTGTCGCAGTAATCGCGCGATTGGCCGCCGGGAAGGGACCACCGCCGCACTGTCATGCTGAACAGTCTCGATATCGAGGGAAAGCCGTCCGACACGCGCGTTGTGGTCGCCATGTCGGGCGGAGTTGATTCGTCGGTTACGGCGGCGCTCCTTGCAGGCGCCGGCTACGACGTGGTCGGCATCACGCTACAGCTCTACGACCACGGTGCGGCCACGCACCGCAAAGGCGCTTGTTGCGCCGGCCGCGATATTCACGACGCCCGCATCGTCGCCGAACGCATCGGCATTCCGCACTACGTGCTCGATTATGAGAGCCGCTTCAAGGAGGCGGTGATCGATCGCTTCGCGGAAAGCTACGTCGCCGGCGAGACGCCGGTGCCGTGCCTCGAATGCAACCAGTCGATCAAGTTCCGCGATCTTCTGGACACCGCGCGCGAACTAGGCGCCAAGGTTTTGGCTACCGGCCACTACGTTGCCTCGCGGGCGCTGCCGGATGGGGGCCGCGCGCTCTACCGCGCGCGCGAAGCGGAGCGCGACCAGAGTTATTTTTTGTTTGCGACCACGCGCGCGCAGCTCGATTTGCTGCGCTTCCCACTCGGTGACCGGACCAAAGCGGAAACGCGCGACCTTGCGCGACGCTTCGGGTTAACGGTTGCCGACAAGCAGGACAGCCAGGACATCTGCTTCGTGCCGAGCGGACATTATGCCGATGTGATCGAGCGTCTGCGGCCCGGGGCCGCCACGCCCGGCGAGATCGTCGATCTCGATGGGCGCGTGCTCGGCCGTCACGACGGCATCATACATTTTACCGTCGGTCAGCGACGGGGGCTCGGTATCGCGACCGGCGCGCCGCTGTACGTTGTTCGGCTGGACGCCCATTCGCGGCGCGTCGTCGTCGGCCCGCGCGAGGCATTGCGCACGAGCCGAATCTGGCTGCGTGAGGTGAACTGGCTCGGCGCCGGCACGGTCGAAGAGGCGCTGGAAAACCGTTCCGAGGTTTACGTCAAGGTCCGCTCGACGCGGCCGCCGCAACCCGCCTGGCTGCGCGGCGGCGCCGGCATCGAGGTCGAACTGATCGCAAGCGAGGACGGCGTGTCGCCGGGCCAGGGTTGCGCGTTCTACGATTCGGCCGAGGGCCAGGCGCGCGTTTTGGGTGGCGGCATCATCGCCAGCACAATGTCGGTGTCGGCGGCAAAACGCACACTTCCCGCCGACCTCGCCGCGGCGCATTGAGTAGCGCGGCGAGCGCGGCCGCGATCGGCAAGACGCAATGGCGACGGAACTCGACAAGGACGCGGTCGCCAAGGCCTATGCGCGCTGGGCGCCGATTTATGATTTTGTTTTCGGTGCGGTATTCGAGCGCGGCCGCAAGGCGTCGATCGCCGCGGCCGAGCGCATCGGCGGCCGCATCCTCGAGGTCGGTGTCGGCACCGGTCTGTCGCTGCCTGAATATTCGTGGACCAATCGCCTAACCGGCGTCGACCTTTCTGCGCCGATGCTGCGCAAGGCGAAAGCGCGTGCGGTCGAGCATCGCTTAACCAACGTCGACGGGCTTGCGGTGATGGATGCGCAGCATCTCGGCTTTCAGGATAGCGTTTTCGATGTCGTCGTGGCGCAATACGTCATCACCGCGGTGCCGGATCCCGAGGCGACGCTGAATGAGTTTGCGCGTGTACTCAGACCCGGCGGTGAGATCATTTTGGTGAATCATCTCGGCGCCGAAACCGGCTTGCGCGCGTCGCTTGAAAGATGGTTTGCCCCGGCCGCGCACCGGCTCGGCTGGCAGCCGGAATTCCGCTGGGAGCGCCTGGCGCAATGGGCCGCTCGGCACGGCGGCGTGCGTATCGTCGAGCGTCGCCCCATGCCGCCGCTCGGGCATTTCTCGCTTATCCGCTTCGCCCGGTTGGGCCGCCTTAGGAGCGAGCCGCTGGCGACGGCGGCGGCGGGTTCGGCGCGGTAGTGGCGGAACGGCGGGACTTAGGCGAAATTCGACCGCTTGCGCCACAGTGCGCGAATGGAATTTTGCCTCTTGGAAAGGATCGTGAACTACCCTAAATCTCGCCTCAGCCGGCTCGAAATCTGATGGTTTGGCGGAGTAGCTCAGCTGGTTAGAGCAGCGGAATCATAATCCGTGTGTCGGCGGTTCAAATCCGTCCTCCGCTACCAACAATCTAACCGAGCGGATCGTCGACAGCCGCCGGAACGATCTCGATCCTGTCGTAGCCGCTCGCCTTGTAAAGCAAATAAGCCGCGATCCAGCTGACGACGAAAAATGCGACGATCGAATAGCCGACCAAGCCAAAATTCTCGCTGAGCGCGGCGACAAACCGCCAGAGCGGGCCTTCAAGTCCGAGCCTATCGCCAATCAGGCGCAGCGCCTCGATACCGCCGATCACCAGCGCAGCAACGACGGAAGCAAACGTGAAAGTCATGTTGTAATAGAGCTTGCGGATCGGATTCACGAACGCCCAGCCATATGCCCCGACCATCACGGTCGAGTCGGTCGTATCCATGAGCGACATGCCAGCAGTGAATAGCGCCGGAAGCACTAAAATCGACCAGATCGAAAGCCCCTGCGCGGCTTGGCCCGCCGAGATGCCAAGCAAGCCAACTTCCGTCGCGGTATCGAAGCCGAGTCCGAACAGAAGGCCGAGCGGATAAGTCTGCCAGCTGCGCTCGATCAACCTGAAGGCCGGCCGCAATAGCCGGCCAAGCACGCCGCTCTTGCCGAGAATTTGCTCGACGTCGCCCTCAGCCAGCCGACCAGTCTTCTTTACCGCACGTACGGTCCGGTAGACCTGGATCAGGACCGCGATGTTGGCGAATGCGATCATGAATAGAAACAGCGCAGAGAACGAAGTGGCGAATACATCGCCGATTTCTTTAAAGGCGATGAAACGTCCCTGCAGCGCCGTGGTCGTCAATGCGATCGTCAGAACAAGGGCGACCACGATCGTGGAATGACCGAGCGAGAAGAAAAATCCCACCGCAATCGGTCGCCGGCCTTCCTGCATCAGCTTGCGGGTGATGTTGTCGATAGCAGCAATATGGTCGGCGTCGAAGGCGTGCCGAAGCCCGAAGCTGTAGGCGAGGAATGCGGTGCCGAGAAGCAGCGTGCTGCCGTGGAATTCGACTGAAGCCCACAGCCAAGCGCCGACATTGGCGGCGAGCAGAATCGCATACATGCCCACAATCTTGCCGCGCGTCCGTTCCGGCGCGTCGTCAAAGATGTGCGACAGCATGGCCGCTCTCCTCAGCCAGCAACAAAGCCCTGTCCGTTTGTGATATTCGGCGTCCGCCGCACTGGCAAGCGCACGTCATTGGGAATCCGCGGAACGGAACGCGCTTTAGTTGCGCGTTGAAGAAATCGACGCAGTGGTTCCGGCGGTTGCGATCTTCGGATCGAACGTCATCCATTCGCGCCAGAATATCTTTGACCGGATTGTCGGCCCAAGCGTGAGTCACAAAATCGCGGTGCGAAATGTCGCCGGCGGGCAGGAACGTCACCATGCCTTGCAGATGTTTGGGCCGGAGGTCCGATCCGTACGGGACCGACCGTTCCCTCAGGAGGCGCTCGAGATCGGCATTGTGATGTGCCGTGTGCGGCGTGTACGAGCTCACAAAGAAAGTCGATCTGTTCTCGGCGATCCAGTCCGCGAATTTGTCGATTCCGGCGTAAAGCGCATCGAGGAGAACGAGGCCGCGCACGCGCGATCTGACGCCGCCTCGGTCGAGCACCGACAAAGTGGGCCCGAAGCCGCCGCTATACGCGACGATCACGATCGGCATTCTGGCGAATGCCGCGGCGCTGCGCGGATCGCCGTACAATCTTGCGAGTTTCACGGCCGCTTCGTCGAGGAAACGCTTGAAGCCGTTGGGCTCCCAGAATTTTCCGGCGCTCGAATCCGGGGCGTCAACGGCAAACTGCGGCGCTACCAAGACCGCGTTCGCTCCCGCCGCCGTGATCTGCGCCGGCACCTGCTGCCGGTCGCGCACGTCGCGGGCGAGGTTGGCGCCATGGCCGTGAAAGAACACCACCATGACGGCAGGACGGCCAGGATCGAAGCCCGGCGGAATATGCAGCAGCACGCGATCGTCGCTGAACGTCTGCAACTCCCAGAAAACGTGGCCGCGGAAATTGATGTGGCCGCGATGGCCTTGTTCGCCGGCATTCAGAAACGGCCGATTCAAACCGGGTACCATGCCGCGGTACGGGAAAGGCGCCGTTTCGAAATCAACGAGGCTCGTCTCGGCTCCGATGTTTGGTCGAATGTGGGAGGGGATGGCTTCGGGCGCTGCGTGAAAGGCCGCCATCGGCGGTGCTGCGCCTTCGAGCGAAGCGAGGCGGACCATCGGTTTCACGTTGGGCTTCGAATCTTTCGCTGCGTGTTTTGCTGAAGCACGGCCGCGGTCGGCTATCCGCGGCGTTTCCAATCGGCTCCATTCGCGAGCTACGATACTTGCGGGGGTCTCGCCGCCCTCGAGTCTCGTGTTCCCCGTGCCGGCCACCCGCGGATCATTTGTGCGCGCGTATGTTGAGCTGCTGAACGGGTCAAATTTTCCGATTTCGGAATCGGTCTTGGCTAAGGGCGTCATCGCATATGCCGCCGCCGCCGGAGTGACCAAAGCGGGCGGCCGGAATTCGTAGAAGATCAGCCAGCACCAGCCGATGGCCCCGACAACGAACAAAGCGGCAGAGACAGGCAACAGATTGAGCTCAAGCTTTTCTCTGAGCTCGCTGATACGGCTTGCCGGCTCCCTGCTGGGCACAGGTCGAGCGCGGCCGCTGCCAAGAACGCTGCGCGAGGGAGCGATGCGCGTAGCGGCTTGTTCAAGCCGCCGCCCCACCGTCGGGTCCGCATGGAAATGTCGCGCGCGCGCAACCGGGGCCGCACCTGTGGCCGGTCTACGAAACGCCTGCGGCGTTGGCCCTCGGACCGTATTTGCCACTTTTCCCCCGCCCGACGCGTGCAATGTCGGTCACGACTATGTCGCCATTTTGGCGCGCTACCGGCTCGACTTCGGCGGCGGATCAGAACAAAACGGGAAAACACCCCCGAAGCGGCACCCCAAAGACCCCGTTAAATCGCTTTCTGCCCGCTTTCGGCGCGATTTCGGCGACCCGGCTGCGTCCCGCCCCTTTTTCGGAGATTGGGAGTCCGTCCCCTGAGGGTATCGATCTGTTGGTGAACGAGGCGTTAATTCCTCGCTGGTCGTCGAGGCTCTCTTCTGAGCCAGCAGCAGATTCAATTCATTCCGCCGCCATCGATACCCGATGCCAAAGTCGATCGGGGTGGCTCGCCGGAAGAGCTCCGCCATTCCAGGCTGGTACGAGCGTCCGAATATATTGAGCGGACCGACATAACGGCCAAATGGCTGCAGCCGCCATTTTTTCCGATCGAAATAGGCCAGCGGAATGCCGCTGTCGTCCTGCAGGATCGTCGCGCTGTGGTCGAGCAGAAACGCGCGCACTTTGTTGAAGCCGCCGCTGTGGAGCAAATAGGACGCGCTCTTTATGAAACTGTCGGCTGGCCCGAGCTTGTCGAGGAATGCCGAGAAGCCGCTCCGCTCGAACGAACCATCCGCGAGATTGGTGCTGAAATAATACAGCGTTTGCTTCGGGCCATTGCCGTCCGAAAAGACGATCTTGACCCCCTGGGCGGCGCTGCGGACCGCCTTTCTTGCCTTGGCGCCTGTGGCGGCCGGATCGTCCGCGGTCTGGAAATTTCCTTGTTCGTCGAGGCTGACAAGGCTCACATCGTGGATGGTCTTGCCGGTCCGCGCCAGAAATACATAGAGCACCGGCAGCGTCCCGTAGACCGGCCCCTCATGCAATTGCGTCTTCATCTTTTGGGTGATGAAGAAGCTGTAGCTGAGCAGCGATCCCATCGACGTTTCGAGATTTCGCAGCGTCCCATTGACGGCCGGACGGCTGAGGCTAGTCAATTGCGGAATATCGCCCGCCGGCTCGAGAGCGGCCAATACATATGTCGAAGCGCCGGGAAAAAACAACGTCGCGTAGAGAAAATCCGGACCGCTGAACATATACAGCATGGTGTCATGCTTATCGGTCAGATGCTCTTTGGAGAACGCGCGAACCTTCGAAAGGGTGTTGCTGTCCTCTCTTGCGAAAATTGAATCGAAATAGCGCGCGTGCTGCTGCCAGCTAGGATCCTTGGTCAGGGCGGCGAGAGGAGAACTAGCGGCCGGCGGCAACCCAGCCAGGAATCGTGCGGTGTCGTCGGCTGTTGCCATTTCTGCGCTGCGCGCGGGCGCAGCACTTACGGCCAGCATGACTGCCATAACGGCAGCCGCCATCATTTTAGGCATGGTTAGAACCACCACTCTTTTAGGTCGCTGTTTGCGAAACATCCGAGGATGAGACAGTCGGAAGCGGGCGGGACACATAATAGATCACGAGACCGGCCAACATCATGGCAACGCCGGCGAGAGACTGCAGCGGCCGGTTAACGACAAGATAATACATCATAAACAGCGTCACGCTGAGAAAAATGAGCGGCGTCACGGGGTAGCCCCAGGCGCGGTAGGGCCGCGCCAGTTCCGGATGGGTGATCCGCATTTTGATGACGCCGAGCACCGCGAAAAACGAGCAGAAGGTGAGGCTGAACTGGATGAAATCCAGGACCGCTTCGAAACTTTGAGTCAGCAGCAAGAGGTTCGACACCAGCAGCTGAAAGATGATGGCGACGGCCGGTACGTCCTGCTTCGACTTGCGGGAGAACGCGCGTAAGAGCGGCATGTCCTCTCCCATCGTCATGGTCACGCGCGGGCCGATCCAGGTCATGGCGCTGATCGACGAAACGAGCCCGAGACAGATCAGCGCGCCAACGATGCGCCCGCCAAAGCCGCCGAATATGTGCTTGCCGGCGACGATGGCGACGTCGATCTGGCCGGCCAATTCCTGCATCGGCGTGGTGTAAAGAAAGACGGCGTTGAGGGCGACATAGAGGACGACGACAATGGCGGTGCCCGCGAACAGCGCGCGCGGGACATTGCGGACCGGATCGCGCAATTCCCCGCCGATGTAAGTCGCCGCGTTCCAGCCGGAATAGGAATACATCACGAATACCAGGCTGATGGCGAACGGCGCGCCGCCGATATGGGTGAGGTCGACGGCGCTCGGCGCAAACGAAATCGTTTGGGAATTGCCGAATGCGAAACCGGCAATGATGAAGGCCACGATGACGACGAGTTTGAGCGCCGTCCAGGCGTTATGATAGGCGCCGCCGAAACGGACGCCGCCCAGATGCACGAGCGCCGCAAGCCAGGTCACGGCAAGCCCGAAGAGCAGGGGCCAATCCACGGGAAGACCGAGCAGCCGTTCCGGCAAATTCGGCACCAAATTCGGTGCACTCGAGGTCAAATATTTGCTGAATGCCATGGCGGCGAGCGCGATAGGCGCGGCGAAGCCGACGGTAGCCGACAGCCAGCCGGCCACGAAGCCGAACGCCGGATGATAGATCCGGCGTAGAAAGTTGTACTCCCCGCTCGAGCGCGGAAGCATGGCAGCGAGTTCCGCGTAGCAGAAGGCCCCGCATATCGCCACGATTCCGCCGACGACCCACAGCATTAATAGCGAGAAGCCGGAAGTGATGTCGGTGACCTGAAATCCGAGGCTCGTGAAGACGCCGACGCCCACCATGTCGGCGACGACGATGGCCGTCGCCGTGATCCATGACACCGTGCCGGCGGTCGGGCCGCCCGAAGCGGAATTAGTCATGAAGGAACTTCCCTCGCCCGTGCGGCCGCATTACAGGGCGCAACCCGTTAAAATTCAAGA
Organism: uncultured Alphaproteobacteria bacterium; assembly: GCA_963733575.1. Taxonomy (GTDB): domain Bacteria; phylum Pseudomonadota; class Alphaproteobacteria; order Rhizobiales; family Xanthobacteraceae; genus BOG-931. The sequence goes on from CAVTDJ010000003.1 coordinate 156,414, forward strand.
AGTCTTTTGTTTATTCCTTGCACCCAAAACGGGCTTGACGGTCAAAGCTTTGCCTCAGTGCCGGAATCGTCTTTTTCAAGCCGGAAATGGGTCATTGGCCGCGAGCCGGTTTACCGCGCGTCTTCTGGCGGGCTGAAGGTCGAATCACGTCGTCTCGGAGCCGACGCGGCGGAGCGCGCTCCGCGTAACGCCTGGCCCTCGGCCGCCTTTGGTTTCGAGTTTGCGCGGCGTCATCGCCCGAATCCGCTCCTGAACAAAAGTCAGTTTCTTCACGGCCAAAGGCCCAAGCACGAACGGATAGAGATCGTGCAGGCCCATGCTGCGATTGATCGAATTGACCGCGAAAGTCAGCGCCAACCAGGCGTCGACTAGATGCTGCATATCAGTGTCGCGCGGGTGGAAATCGAATACCGCACCCGGACTCTGCGGCAGCTTCGGACTGACCGCCAGGCCGGCAAAGTGCGCGGTTTCGAGAGTATCGATCATGTGAAAGTAGTGCGCCCACGTCTCCGCGAAGTCCTCCCAAGGGTGCGAACTCGCATACGCCGACATGAAATGCTCCGACCAATCGGCCGGCGCGCCATTCGCATAATAATTCTCGAGCGCCGCACCGTAATCTTGCCGTTCGTCGCCGAAGACGCGGCGGAATTCCTCGAGGTGCGGCGTACCTGCGATCAGCCGGTCCCAGTAATAATGCGCGATCTCGTGGCGGAAATGACCGAGCAAAGTGCGGTAGGGCTCGCCCATCTCATGACGGCGGCGCTCGCGCTCTGCGTCGTCGGCTTCGGAATGATTGATGGTGATGACGCCGTAGGCATGGCCGGTCATCACTTTTGTACCTGACGGCGCGACGTCGGCCAGGAATTGAAATGCCAGCCCCGCGGGACTTTCGGCTAGAGTCTCGACCGGCAGCCGGAGTTGAAAAAGCGTATAAAAGAGGCGGTGCTTGGCCACTTCCAGAGCGCGCCATTTGTCAAGATTCTCGGGTAAAGACAGATCGGGAATCATGCGATTGTGGCTGCAAGCCGCGCAATAGGCGTCGGCCACCGCTGCCGGAACAAGCCAATTGCACACGTCATACCCGGCATTGGCGCAATAGCGGTAAAGCTTGCTGTCCGCGAGCGCCCGCCAGACTTTCTGCTCCGGATTGCTCGCGCTCCCGTCCGGCTTGAGTGCGGTGATCGTTTCCCGATCCGGCAAATAGCCGAGCGACAACCCGCAATGCTCGCAACGGGTGTTCTCGAAATAAAGCGGCTGACCGCAGTTCTGGCACTGAAATAGTTTCATTCTGCTCTCGCTCGACTGATGCCGCAGAGGACGGCGGCAGGGTCGCGAATCGCCTAACCAGGTTACCGCACCAAGGTTTCGAATGATTCGCCACAATGCGGCGCTTTCAAATGATTACGGGGTAGTCGCAAGCACACATCCTGCGGACGGCGGCATTTTTTCGGGTCAGGGTTCACAGCGATCGTTCGAACCGTTTACAACGTTACCGGCACGGAATTGGAGGATTCGTGGCCTCTACCATCAACATGGCCGGCTACAGCGACGCTCTGGTCGTCCTCGGAACCGCGGGCGTGGTGGTGCCGATGGTGCGGCGATGGGGATTGAACCCGGTACTGGGCTATCTGGGGGCCGGCGCCATTCTGGGGCCGCTCGGACTTGGGTCGATCAGCAAAGCGATCCCGGTCCTCTCCTGGGTCACCATTAGCGACGCCGAAAATGTGGCAGGCATCGCGGAGTTAGGAATCGTCTTTCTTCTGTTTGTCATCGGTCTCGAATTATCGTTTCCCAGGCTGGCGACCATGCGTCGCCTGGTCATCGGACTAGGTGGTTCGCAGGTTCTGCTCACCAGCGCCTTGATTGCAGGCGCGGCGGTGGCGATTGGAAAGAGTCCCTCGGAGGCGATCGTGTTGGGGGCGAGTCTCTCGTTGTCCTCGACAGCGATCGTGCTCGAACTTCTCTCCAGCCAGGAGCGGCTGACCACGAGCGTCGGCCGCGCGAGTTTCTCCGTCCTGCTTGCTCAGGACCTCGCCGTTGTTCCGATTCTATTGTTCGTTTCGATTCTTGCCGCGCGATCCGGCGGATCCGTTCTGGCCAGCCTCGCCAGCGCGTTGTTGCAGGCCGCGGTCGCCATTATCGTCATCGTTGCCTTTGGCCGCGTGCTGTTGCGTCCGCTGTTCCGGCTGGTTGCGACCGCGCGTTCCACCGAGCTTTTTATTGCGGCCGTGTTGTTCGTGATCATCGCGGCCGGCGTGATCGCCGATCAGGCCGGCCTGTCCATGGCGCTCGGCGCATTTGTTGCAGGGCTGCTGCTCGCGGAGACGGAATACCGCAAGGCGATCGAAGCGACCGTCGCACCCTTCAAGGGCCTCCTGCTCGGCATCTTCTTTTTCACCGTTGGTATGAACATCGACTTTCGCGAGCTGGTGCGTGAACCGCTTTTGCTTCTTGGCTGCGTCGCAGGCCTGATATCAGTGAAGGCATTGCTGCTGACCGGGCTGGGCAAGCTTTTTCGTCTGTCTTGGCCAGTCGCGGCCGAAACCGGCCTGCTGCTCGGTCCCGGGGGGGAATTCGCGTTCGTCGGCATCGGCATGGCGAGCGCCGCCGGTCTGATCGAGGCGCGACTGGCGAGTTTCGCGCTCGCGGTCACCTCTGTCACTATGGCGCTGACGCCGCTTCTTTCCTTCGGCGCGCGGCATCTCGCGGCGCGTCTCACATTCGGGAAAGCCCTCGATCCCGAACTGGCCGTCCGGCCGACGGCCGGACAAAAACATGCTATCGTCGTCGGCTATGGCCGCGTGGGGAAGGTCGTGTGCGCGTTGTTGCGGGAACACGGCATCCCTTATATCGCGGCCGATTCTGATGCACTGACCGTCACGCGCGACCGCCGCGACAGTCACGACGTGTATTATGGCGACGCGGCCGATCGGCAATTCCTCCAAACATGCGGCTTGGCGAACGCAGCCGGCGTCATCATTACGATCCATTCGGCGCGCCAGATCGACGATGTCGTCGCCCATGTGCGCGAAATGCGGCCTGACATTCTCATTGTTTCTCGCGCGCGCGACGCCGATCATGCCCGGCATCTTTATGCGCTCGGCGCAACCGATGCCGTTCCGGAGACAATCGAAGCAAGCCTGCAGCTCTCCGAGGCGGCTTTGGTGGGATTGGGTGTGGCGACCGGACTGGCGATCGCCTCGATCCATGAGAAACGAGACGAGATCCGGCATGCCTTGCAACAGGCGGCTCAGGAAGCCGGACGGGATAAAATTCATTCCGTCAAAGCCAAAGTCCACAAAAACCCAGCGTAGCGTGAGCTCGCCCGCGGAGGCGAGCACATTGTTTCCGCCTAATGCCGCTGCGCGCTTCTGCTGGCAAGGTCCAGCACGACGGGCGCTGTCGCCGGCCGCGGTGCGATGCGCCGTGTCGATGTGCGGCGGGTATCTGCCAGCGCGCGCAGGAACTCAGCAAACCAATTCTGCACCGAGGATGCCCTAAGCTTCGCCACCATGGAGTGCCAGCGCTCGCGGCGCTCTTCGAGGCCCATGGCGAGGGCGGTCGCGATTTGCCGGGCCATACCGTCGATATCGTGAGGATTGACCATAAGCGCGGCGTCAAGCTGCCTTGCGGCGCCGGCGAATGAGGACAGCACCAGCACGCCGGGATCGAACGGGTTCTGCGCGGCCACGTATTCCTTGGCGACCAGGTTCATGCCGTCTTGCAGCGGCGTTACCAGGCCGACGTTCGCAACGCGATAAAAGCCAGCGAGCGTCAATTGCGAAAAGCTCTTGTTGAGATAGCGGATGGGTATCCAATCAACCTCGCCATGACGGCCGTTGACTTCGCCGACCAAGGAAGCAAGCTCGGCTTTGAGATCACGGTAGGCGCGAATGTTGCCGCGCGTCGGTACCGCCACCTGCAACAGCGACACGTTGCGCTTCAATGGCGGCTCGATATCGAGCATGCGGTCGAAGGCGCGCATTCTGTTGGCGAGGCCTTTCGAGTAGTCCAGGCGATCGACGCCGAGCACGAGCTTTGCGCCCTGAAGGCTTGCGCGCAGACGCGAGATGTCGGCGCGCGCGGACGCCTTGGTTGCTCGGTCGCTGAACTCGTCAACATCAATGCCGATCGGGAAAGTGGCGAGGTGAGTCATTCCCCACGACGATGCGACCGTTCCGTCGAGAACCGTCAAGCCGAGCTCGTACTGGAGGTAGTCTTCGAAATTCTGGCGATCCTCATCGGTTTGAAAGCCGATGAGATCGTAGGAAAGCATCGCTTGAACCAGATCGAGGTGGTGCGGGACCGCCGCCATCGTGCGGCGGTCGGCCCACGGCGTATGCAGGAAAAAGCCGATCGGGCGGCCGATCTGCAAACGGCGCATCTCCGCGCCCAGCGTGAGGAAGTGATAGTCCTGAATCCAGTAGACGGCATCGGGACCGGTGAAGCGCAGCAGCGCGCGGGCCATGAAGGCGTTGACTTCGCGGTACGACGCATATTCATCCGCCGTCACCTGGATGAGATCGGGACGCGAGTGCAGCGCCGGCCACAAGGCTGAATTGGCGAAGCCCTCGTAGTAGCCGCGATAGTGCTTTGCCGGCATGTCGACAGTTGCGAGAGCGCCGGTGCCGAGCGCCTCGATCCTGGCAAACAAATCCTTGGTCTGTGATGAATCCGCCGTCTCTCCGCTTGAGCCGACCCAAATCGCACCGGAGTTCTTGACCATCGGGATCAGTGCTGCGGCCAAGCCTCCGGTGACCGGCTCATCCGATTTTGCCCGCGCAACGCGGTTGGAAGCGACGATCACAGTCACGGGGGGTCTCCTCCGGTTCCGTGCTGCAACAACCGTTTTGGATACGATAAGTTCCATTCTTTCGTTTTCATTCATGATGCGCCGCGGAGTGACGAAGCTGAAAAATTCACGGCATGATTTCGTGGAACTCTTTCGGCTCGGAAAAGGAGCGATTGAAAATTTGCCTCAACCTTCCGCGTAAGCCGTCGTCGAAAGCAGGCTGACTTCGGAATGACGAGAATCAAGCCGCGTATGTTGCACGATGATCGGGACATCGAACTCAAAAACGGACGAGTAGTCGGTGTCGCGGGGAACCGCGGCAGGTTGTTTGAGATCGTTGAATCGCAAATGCAGCGTGCGCCGGGCCGCAACCGTGACGCGATAGGGCCCAATAGGCTCTCGATCAGCGAAGAATATGGTGATGTTAACGTGCGCTTCCTGATCGCTGGCGTTGAGGATGCACGCAGTCTCGTGCGAAATCAGTGTGCGATCGGAAAATGAGCTTTGCGAGGGAATGTATCCTTCGGCAATGGCCCAGCGCTTGCGTCCGATAGGATCCATTCGACCTTTCCCGCCAAAAAGGGCTGCCAGCGCCGAGAGCGGAAAATTCCGCGCACGGCCGCACGAGAACCGCCGGAAGCAGTCTTTGGTTCCCCGATTGGAACTTTTCGGAGTTTCAACCGCTTATCTGCCGGCAGAGGCCGTGTTTGCGCAAGGCCCCTCTAGTTGCGGAATCGAACCATCGCGGAATCAAACGATGCGCGCCCTTACCGTCGCGCCGGGCACTGCCAATTCAGCGCGGGTCGAAGACTTCGCCGATCCGCCGGCCTCCGACGGCGCGGTGCTCGTCCGCACGCTCGCGATCGGCGTGTGCGGCACCGACCGCGATATCGTCTGTGGGCATTACGGCTGGGCGCCCCCGGGCGAAACGCGGCTTGTGATCGGTCATGAATCTCTCGGGACGGTGCAGGAGGCTCCCGCCAATTCCGGCGTGAAAGCCGGCGATCTTGTCGTTGGCATCGTACGCCGGCCAGACCCGGTCCCGTGTCCGTCCTGTGCTGTAGGCGAGTGGGACATGTGCCGCAACGGTCTTTACACCGAACGCGGCATCAAGGAGCGTCATGGCTACGGCTCCGAGCTTTTCCGGGTCGAGTCCGACTTCTTGATCAAGGTCAACTCGTCTCTCGGCATCGTCGGAGTGTTGCTCGAGCCGACAAGCGTCGTTGCCAAAGCCTGGGATCACACCGAGCGGATTGGTCAGCGTGCGCGCTCATGGCAGCCGAAAACGCTGTTGGTTACGGGTGCCGGTCCGGTCGGCCTGCTTGCGGCGCTGATCGGCGCGCAGCGTGGCCTCAACGTCTACGTGCTCGACCACCATGAGAGTGTGAAAAAGCGCGATCTGGTGCGCCAACTCGGCGGGACCTACCATACGGAGAAACTCGCCGACCTCAGGCTCAAACCGGATATCCTGATAGAATGCACCGGCGCGCCGAGTGTCGTGCGCGATGTTCTCGGCAGCACGGCGTCCGGCGGCATCGCCTGCCTCGTCGGCGTTACCTCGCCCGGTCACGACTTCGATGTCAACGTCGGAGCCCTTAACCGCACGATGGTGCTTGATAACGACACCGTATTCGGGACAGTGAATGCGAACCGGCTACATTATGAAATGGCTGGCGAAGCGTTGCGGCACGCAGACAAGGGTGGGCTCAACAGTCTGATTACGCGGCGCGAGCCGGTCGAGCAATGGACGCAATCGTTGGACCGGCTTCCCGACGACATCAAAGTCATCGTCGAATTTTCCTGATCCATGGCTGCCCGCATCGAGGACTACGCTATCATCGGCGACTGCAGAACCGCCGCGCTCGTCTCCCGCGAGGGCTCGATCGACTGGTTCTGCTGTCCGCGGTTTGATTCGGACGCGTGTTTCGCCGCGCTGCTCGGTTCGCCGGAGCACGGCCGCTGGCTGATCGCGCCGCGCGCGGAAGCCGGCGTCAGCCGCCGCTACCGGTCAAACACACTGGTGCTCGAGACGCATTTCGAGACGGAGGAGGGCGCGGCGACGCTCATCGACTTCATGCCGCTGGGCGGCCGCCACTCGACCATCGTGCGCATGGTTGTCGGCACCCGCGGCAAGGTGACGATGACCACCGAGCTGATCCTGCGGTTCGGCTATGGCGCCGTGGTGCCCTGGGTGACGCGTCTGGAAGACGGATCGCTACGAGCGATCGCCGGGCCGGACATGGTGATCCTGCGCACCCCCGTACATCTGCGCGGTGCCGATATGACGACAATCGGCGAATTCACCATCAACAAGGACGATACCATTCCGTTCGTTCTGACTTATTTGCCGTCGCACCGGCCGTTGCATGCGCCCTTCGATCCAACGACCGCGTTGCACGATACGGAAATGTTCTGGCGGGATTGGTCGGCAAAATGCCGGCCAGCCGCACCGTGGTCGGAAGCTGTGCTGCGTTCGATGATCACGGTCAAGGCGCTCACTTATGCGCCAACGGGCGGCATGGTTGCCGCTCCCACCACCTCGCTGCCCGAACAACTCGGCGGCGAGCGCAATTGGGACTACCGTTTCTGCTGGCTGCGCGACGCCACGCTGGTTTTGCTCGGCGCCATGAATGCCGGCTATTTCGAAGAAGCGCAGGCCTGGCGCGAATGGCTGTTGCGGGCGGTGGCCGGCAGCCCCGGTCAATTGCAGATCATGTACGGGATCGCGGGCGAGCGGCGGCTGACCGAATGGACCGCGCCGTGGTTGCCCGGCTATGAGAATTCCGCGCCCGTGCGCATCGGCAACGCCGCCCACAGCCAGCTTCAGCTCGACGTCTTCGGCGAGATCATGGACGTCCATCATCAGGCGCGCCGCAGCGGCTTGTCGACCAACGAATCGGGATGGGCGGCGCAGCTTGCCTTCCTCGACCATTTGAAAAAAATCTGGAAGGAGCCCGACGAGGGAATATGGGAAGTCCGCGGCACGCGTCGGCATTTCACTCATTCCAAGGTCATGGCCTGGGTCGCGTTCGACCGCGCGATCAAGAGCGCCGAAACGTTCGGGCTCGAGGGGCCGATCGAGGATTGGCGCAAATTGCGGGCCGATATTTGTGAGGAGGTTTGCGCGAAAGGCTTTGACCAGGAGCTGGGCACGTTCGTGCGATCCTATGGCGCCAAGCAGGTCGACGCGAGTTTTTTGCTCATGCCATACGTCGGCTTCTTGCCGGTTTCCGATCCGCGCGTGGAGGGGACCATCGCGGCGATCGAGCGCCGCTTGCTGCGCGACGGCTTCGTCATGCGTTATGACACGCAGGAATCTGACGACGGCCTGCCGCCCGGTGAAGGCGCCTTCCTCGCCTGCAGCTTTTGGCTTGTCGATGTTTACACGCTGCAAGGCCGCGTTGCCGACGCCGAGCGGATGTTTCGCCGGCTCATCGCGCTGCGCAACGACGTCGGCTTGTTGAGTGAAGAATACGATCCGGGCCTCAAGCGCCTGGTCGGCAACTTCCCGCAGGCGTTCTCGCACATGGCGCTGGTCAACACCGCTTACAATCTGACGCGCGCCGAGAAGCCGGTCGAGCAGCGGGCGCAGCCCGAGTACGAGTCGCCGGAAAAGGCGGCGGAGTGACGGATGGGTACCTATAAAATAATGCTCGGATTGCGGATCGACTGATCGCATTCGAGCAGGTTCACTTGCTTGGTCTGGATTTTCCAGCCGCCGTCGCCGCGCAACACGCGGTGCCCGGCCCAGCCGGTCAACTGGCGGGTCTCGTCGCCCCAGAACTCGCTGATGAGGAAATTCGACCGCAACATCCGCGCGTCATCGCGGGCGGTCGAGAACACCTCGACGTTGGTGATCAGACGCGCGGTGCGCGAAGCGGGCGCCTGCGACCAGGCAAAACCGGTGCGCAGGCGATAGACGCGGTCTTCGAGACGGCGGCGATCATCGAACATGACCGAAATCTCGCGCCGCGGATCGCCGGCATTCGGTGTCGCGGGCACCCAGTAAATGCACTCGGCCGCATACATCGCGAGCCAGTCATCGTAGCGCAGTTGATCAAGGAGCCGCGCCTCACGCTCCAGGAGCCGGCGGAACTCGTCGCGCACGGCGGCATCGGTGACCGCGCGCACGTCGTCCTGCCAATCGGAGAAATTTGCAATGAGATCGCGGTAAAGCGCGTCGTTGACGTAATAGGAGCTGCGCGAGGGATCGAGCGGCGCCGGCGCGTTCACGTCACGGCTCCCGCCGGATCGCGAGGTTCGCGCGCGCCTTCATGAGCCGCTTCCATTCCTTGAAGTGCTCGCGCATGAACGCCTCATCGGTCGCCGGTGCCGTGATCGAACCGTCCCCGTGCGTCTTGACGCGATCGGGAATGCCGAGACCGCGGTTCATGTAGACCCATTCATCCTCGATCGCCATCAGCCCGCGTTGGATCTGCTCGAAATTGGCGATGTCGTCGACTTCGCCGAAATTCGGAAAGCCTTCCTGGGTGCGCATGCGCAGCGCATTGATGTCGGTGACCGCGTCGTCGCCGAGGCTGCCGTCCGCGTCGACGATCATGGTGCCGTACCAGATGGCGTTGGTCTCCGCGACGCTCACCGGTTCGAACACCTGAATATGGTTTCCGAGCAACGAGAAGTTCGGAAAGACATTGATATTGACGGGCTCGGACCCGGCGAGGTCGAGAAGGGCGAAGGCGCGGCCGCCGTAGCGCCGTATGAAGTCGGCTTCGTAGTGCTCCATCCCAGGATGCGCGCTCTCCAGCGCCCAGAGACCGCCGGGCCGCTTTTCCAAGTTAGGCCGCTTGTCCTTGAAATGATTGCCGTGGCCGGTGTAGCGCATGTACATCGGCTGGGTGTCGGGTGAGTTCCGGTAGTAGGCCATCCCCTTGGCGTTTTCGCCGGCAAAGCGATTCTCGGTCTCAAGCAACGAACGATGCGAGTAGGCGACGTGATAGCCGTCACACGAATTGTCGTAGGCGAGCTTCCAGTTGCCCTTGTAGCGGAAGCGATTGGCCTCGCACACCACGACCTTGCCGCCGGGATTGCGATCGAGCCACTCGTCGATGATCGTGACGATCGAACCGAGATGCTCGGTGAGCGGCAAAGCGTCGAGATTGAGCGTCCCGAAGATGAAGCCGCGATAGGATTCCACGCGCGGCACCTGCGCGAGATTGTATTTCGGATCGCGGAGGTCGGCGGCGTAACCTTCAGGCCAAGGCACTCCGCGCAGCCGGCCCGTATTGAGGAAGTTCCAGCCGTGATAGGGGCATTGGAACGATTTGGTGTTGCCTTTCTCCCAGCGGCATAACGTCGTGCCGCGATGCGTGCAGCGGTTATAGAGCGCGCGGATTTGTCCCTCTGCATCGCGAACGATGATGAGCGGACGCAATCCCATACGCCGGGTGATGAAGTCGTTGGCTCGGCCGCGTAGGGCTCGTCATTCGATGCTTGCGGCGGCAGCTCGGCCTCGATGCCCGCGAGCCCCGCGACGACTTGCGACAGAATGTAGAGGTAAGGGTTGGCCGCGGGCTCGCCGATGCGGTTCTCGAGCCGCGTGGCCGGATCGTCCGGCCCGCCGAGTACGCGGATCAGGACGCCGCGATGATCGTAGGCCCATGTCGCGCGATCGGGCGCGAGCGAGTTCGGCCGGAAACGGCGATAGCCGTTGACCGTCGGCGTGGCGAACACCGTCCCGGGCACCGCGTAGTGAAGAAGTCCCGCCAGATACGATCGGCCCAACGGCGAAAGAATTTCGCCGGGTTGTTGCGGCATGAACAGATTGGCGCCGCTAGATGCGTCGGTCAGCGACTGGTGCAGGTGCCAGCCGCGCGAAAAAAAGCCCTTGAGCGCCGGGCGGCACATGAAGGTCGCGAAGTAGCCTAGGCGGCGGCAGATTTGTCGCGTGGCGGTGCGGAAAAGGAACACATTGTCGGCCGCTTCCAGCGCGGTGCGCGGCGCGAAGGTGCATTCCACCTGTCCCGGCCCCCACTCGTTTTCGATCGAGCGCAGATCAAGGCTCAGCGCCGCGAAGCCGTCACCCAATGCGTCGAAGACCGGCTGCATCAGGTCCATGTTGGTCTCGGAGTGGTAGTGATAACCGGGCTCAATCGGCCAGGTCTTTATCGGCCGGCCGCGGACACCGGGGGCGCCGATATTGTCTTCGCTCAGGTGATCGTCGGCGGCGACGCGCAGCAGATACCACTCGATCTCCGGACCCACGATGCTGAGGAAGCCGCGCCCGGCGAGCCTTTGCAGCGCCTTGCGCAAAAGCTGCCGTGGGGAGAAATGAAATGGCCGGCCGTCGTTGAAGTATTCGTCACCGAGAATCCAGCCGATGCCCGGCGCCCACGGAAGCGTGCGAAATGTCGTCGGGTCGCAGACGAGGGTGAGATTGGGTGAGCCCGTCATCTCGTCGAGCCCCATGCCGCCGCCACGTGTGAAAGAGTTGAAGACGCGCGCTCCCGCGGAATCGAGCGTCGTGGTGGCGACGCCGATATTGTAGCCGTTCGTCAACGCCGAGATGAAAGCCGGGACCGTCAGCGTCTTTGCGCGCGAGTAGCCATGCGTATCTCCCCAGGCGAGACGGATAAAGCGCAGCTTTTCCGCCTCGATCCGGCGCTTGATCTCGCCAGCGAGCCGCCTTTGGTCACCGCTCAACAAGCCGTGTTTTTCGATGAACGTCGGCCGTTCGCTCATGGAAGCTTTGTGGATGCGATGCGTAGCAAGACGGGACAAGGCGTGGAATTCGTTGGTACCACGCTTTGTGCGCGCGCCCCAAATCGCATCATTGCGCCGAGCGAATGCGACGAAGCAATGCGGAAAATCGCGACGGGGAAGCCGGATTGCTCTCGCGATGACGCTAACGCGCGCCGAGGATGAAATCGGCGCCGCGCTCGGCGATCATGATGGTCGGCGCGTTGGTGTTGCCGCGCACGATCTTGGGCATCACCGAGGCGTCGCAGACACGCAGCCGCGGCACGCCACGAACGCGCAAGCTGGGATCGACGACCGCGTCGTCGTCTGAACCCATGCGGCAGGTGCCAACCGGATGGTAGATGCTCTTGGCGTAGCGCTTTGCGTGCTCGCCCATCTGTTCGTCGGTTTGCATCAGCGGTTCGCCGAGCGGCGAGATTTCGACCGCGCCGAGACGCTGCAGCGAAGCCTGGGCGCCGATCTTACGCGCCAGCTGGATGCCGCGCGCGAACGCGGCGAGGTCCTCGGGTGCCGAGAGGAATTTCGGATCGAACAGGATCGGGTCCTGCGGGTTGGTCGAACGCAGCCGCACCGTGCCGCGCGATTTCGGATCGAGAATGGCCGGATTGATGCTGAGCCCATGGCCGGGTGGGCCTTCACGCGGCGGATCGCCGAGCAATTGTGGAATGAAATGGATCTGGATGTCCGATCGGCCCGAGCCGGTGGTGTCGATGAATCCGCCGGCCTCGACGATGTTCGAGGTCAGAAGCCCGGTGCGGAACAGCTTGTATTGAAGGAAATGCCGAGCCGCCTTGAGCCCCTGGTCTTCGCCGAGCAAACTGATCGGGTCTTTGACTCGGACATAAAACGGCACGTCGAGATGGTCCTGAAAGTTTTCACCGACACCGGGGAGGTCGCGCACCACCGTAATACCGAGCGAGGCCAGATGTTGCGCCGGGCCTATGCCCGACAGCATGAGGATTTTCGGCGTCGCCAGCGCGCCGGCAGTCAGGATCACTTCTTCGCGGGCGCGCGCTTCGGTCGAGGCGCCGCTCTTATCGGCGATCATCACGCCGACGGCGGCGCCGTTCTCCATCAAGATTTTGCCGACAGCGGCTTCGGTGATGACCCTGAGCCGGCTGTCGCCGCGCACCGCGTGCAGATAGGTCGAAGCGGCCGAGCCGCGCACCGCGTCACGCTGCGTGACCTGATAAAAGCCGACGCCTTGCTGGACGGCGCCGTTGAAATCGTCGTTGTAGGGATAGCCCGCCTCCTGTGCCGCGCGCAGGCCGACGAAACTCAGCGGATGGTGAAAGCGCGCGTCTGAAACCGGCAACGGGCCCTCGGTGCCGTGGAAGGGGCCGGCGAGGCGCTGGTTGCTTTCCGCGCGTTTGAACAACGGCAGCACCTCGTCCCAGCCCCAACCCGGACAGCCCATGTCGCGCCATTCGTCATAATCTTTGGCGCCGCCGCGGATGTAGATCATGGCGTTGACCGACGAGCCGCCGCCCAGCGTGCGGCCCTGCGGCACGGCAATCGGGCGGCCGCCGGCCGCGGCCTGCGGCTCGGACATGTAGAACTGCACGCGCTCGGTCGTAAACAGCCGCACGAATCCGCCCGGCATGCGGACGAACTGATTGTCGTCGTCGGGGCCGGCTTCGATCATCAGCACGCTTTTGCCGGCCTTCACCAACCGGTGCGTCACTGTGCAACCTGCCGATCCACCGCCGACAACGATGTAATCGTAAACGTCCATGATAATTTTTCCCCAACGCTATTCTATTATTTTGGACGGGATCATACACGCGGCCGCGTCGAATTTGTCAATCGCGGCCAAAAACGATCGCGCCGAGTGGGACGCAGCCCGCGCCGAAAGGGAATTGACCCACATCAAAGCCGATCGCTCGCAAGCGAGTATGTTTTGTAAAGTCCGTTTCAATCGAGATGAAGAAGGCGTCGCAATGCAATACTACTTTGCCAAGACACTGCCGTTAGGTTTCGAGGAGGCCGTTCGGCACACCACCGAAGCCCTCAAGCAGCAAGGCTTCGGCATCATCACCGAAATCGACGTCAAACAGACACTGAAGTCGAAGATCGGCGTTGACTTTCGCAACTACCGCATTTTGGGCGCCTGCAATCCGAAGTTGGCGCACGAGGCGCTTCAGCTTGAGGATAAGATCGGGACCATGCTGCCGTGCAACGTGGTCGTGCAAGAGGTCGGCAACAATCGGACGGAGATTGCCGCCATCGATCCAGTGGCCTCAATGGCGGCGGTTGACAATCCGCGCCTCAAAGAGGCGGCGCATCGCGTTCAGGAGCTGCTGAAAAAGGCCATTGAGGCCTTGTAGTTGTGACTTGCCTCACTTGCCTCAACGTCTCATCCGCGCCTGAGAAATTTCAGCATCAGATCGGTGAAGCGTCCGAACGGCGGATACAGGAAACGCGCCGCATTCAGGCGGCTCTGCAGGAACACACCCTTGCGGTGCGAGAAAGTCTGGAATCCAAACTCGCCGTGATAGGCGCCGATGCCCGATGCGCCGACGCCGCCGAACGGAAGATTTTCCGCTACGAAATGAAATAACGTCGCGTTGACCGCCGCGCCGCCGGAGACGGTCTTGCGCAGAACCTCATCGCGCCTGCCCGGGTCGGCGCCAAAATAGTAGAGCGCGAGCGGCCGCGGGTGGCTGTTGACGTAATCGATGGCCTGGTCGAGCCCGCGATAGGTCTTGATCGGCAGCACCGGTCCGAAAATCTCCTCGCGCATGACGGAAAGTTCTTCGCCCGGGTTGATCACCAAGGTTGGAGACAGCTTGCGCGCCTCTACCGGCAGCGACTCTTGACCTGGATTGATCTCGACGACGCGCGCACCGCTCGCCTTGGCCTCCGCCACATAATGCGCGATGCGCCGGTAGTGCCGTTCGTTGATGATCGAGGTGTAGTCCGGATTGGCGGCAAGGGTGGGATAGAATTTCTGTACGGTCTGAGCGGTTAATGCGACGAACTCATCGAGGCTGCGCTCAGGCAGGAGGACATAATCCGGCGCGATGCAGGTTTGACCGGCGTTCAAGAGCTTTCCGTAAACGATGCTCTCGACCGCGCTTGGCAGCGCTGCATCTTCTGACAGGATACACGGCGATTTGCCGCCGAGCTCGAGCGTCACCGGCGTCAAGTTCTCGGCTGCGGCCTGCATGACCAGCCGCCCCACGGCCGTCGAGCCGGTATAGAACAGATGGTCAAACGGAAGCCGCGCAAAGGCCTGGCCGATGTCTGGTCCGCCGATCATGGTTGCGATTTTGTCGGGCGGAAACAGGCCGGCAAGGAGCTCGGCCAAAAAGTCCGATGTGCGAGGCGTAACCTCCGAGGGTTTCAGCATGACGCGGTTACCGGCGGCGAGCGCGGCGATCACCGGCACGATCGCGAGCTGGAACGCATAGTTCCATGGGCTGATGATCCCAACCACGCCGACCGGCTGATAGAGAATGCGCGCCGTTGCCGGCATCAGCTCGAGGCCGACCGAGACTCGTTTCGGCTGCATCCAATCGGGAAGATGGCGCAGGGTGTGGCGGATCGCCGAGAGCGTGGGAAATACCTCGGCGAGCTCGGTCTCGTGGCGCGAGCGGTTGCCGAAATCCGCCGAAATTGCTGCGGCTAGGCGCGCGTCGCTGCGGCTGATCGCGTCAGCGAGTTTTTTCAGGTCAGCGCGCCGCTCCTGCAGAGGCGGCGCTCCCGCGCGCAGAAACGCCGCGCGTTGCGCATCGAAGATCGCGCGCATCTTTGCGGAAGCGTCGTCGGCGGGGAGCGCGTCGTTCACAGTGGCGGCCGCGCCGGATAGTCCGGCTGCTTCCTCGCCGCGGCTTCGATCTTCGCCATCACAGCGAGCGCGACATGGTCGCGCCAGGGCCGCGCGATCACCTGCACGGCGATCGGTAGACCGGCGCTGCCTCTCTCGGTTTCGCGCGCAACTTGATCGACCGGATCGCGGCTCGCCGGGCGGTCGCTTTCTTCTCCCGGTCGCACGCGCGTGACTGGGACGATGCCGGCAGGAAAGCCGCTGACATTGGCGAGCGGCGCGTAAGCGCCCGGCATTGGCATGAGCGCAGCCGCGCCGTGGCGCACCGCCGGCACCGCATAAGCCGGACAAAGAATGATATCGATCGGACCGCCCTCGGCCTCTTCCAGCGACCGCAGCAGATCGCTCCGGAAATTGGCGATCGCCTCGACCGTCTGCCAGTATTCGTCGGCGCTGCCGGAAGCAAAGCGCCGCAGGACGACGGCGGTACGGCGGCGACCCATTGCGTCGAATGCGAGGCCGGCGATGCGGCGCAACCACGCGGGCATCCTCGCCGTCGCGAGCAGCGGACTGATGTTTCGGTCAACCGGATTACCGCGCAAGAGCCGCCGGAAAGCCTGGGCCCGATCGGCGGAAAGGCAGGCGAAGAAAAGATCGGTGGCGCGCGCAAGCGATGGTTTCTTCCAGACGGCCGGCTTCGCCCCGGCCTCGGTTAGAATCCGTGCGGCCTCAGCGACCGCGCGTCTCGCAGCCGGCGCAACCGGAAACTCGCCGTCGTCGGTGAATGTTGCAAAGCGCAGGCGGCTCAGGTCGACGGCCGCCGGATCATCCAACTGCGGACCCGGATCGGTAAATGGATCGCGGGCGCGATCGAGCACGCGCAGCGCCATCACGAGGTCCTCGACATGTCTCGCCATGGGGCCGACCTGGCTGACGATTCCGCGCTGGCCAACCGGCAAACCATGGGCGCAGTGATCGGGTGTGCGGCCCGCGGTCGGCCGGATCGACGCGATCCCGCAAAAGGCGGCGGGAACGCGCAAAGAGCCGCCGATGTCGTTGCCCAACCCGAGCGGCGAGGCGCCGGCGGCAATGACGGCGGCTTCACCGCCGCTACTGCCGCCGCAGGATCTTTCCGGGTCCCACGGATTGTTGGTGCGTCCGTACAGCGGATTGTCGGCTTCCGTGGCGATTAACAGCTGCGGCACGTTGGTCTTGGCAATCGGGATGGCGCCAGCGGCGCGGAGCGCCGCCACATAAGGGTCGTCGTTCTTTTCGATCACGTCACGGCGGGAAGGCAGACCGAAGGTTGATGCCGTGCCGGCAAGATCGAAGCATTCCTTGATCGTCACCGGCAGACCGGCGAGCGGCGGAAGCTTCTCGCCACGCGCCAGCGCCTTGTCGACCTCCGCTGCGGCCTTGCGTGCGCTCTCGGAGAGGTCGACGGTGATGGCATTGAGCTTGTGGTTGACGGCGGTGAGCCGTGCGATGAAGTGCTCGACAACTTCGGCGGATGAGAGATCGCCGGCCGCAATGCGGGCTGCGATCTCGCGCGCGGAAATATCTTGCAGCGCGCGTGCGCGCGGCGCCGGCGCGGCGACAATGGTGTCAGTAAACGTCATGATTGCGCTCCCGGAGACTACGCATGGCGCGTGGTCCCGGTAGGGTCGAACCATTGCCACTCTTTGTCAAATTTCACAGTGCCGGGCTCAGCGGCGGCGCAGCAAACCGACGATACCGTTCGGCGCGAGCATCACGAAACCCACCAACAATACTCCGACGACCAGGAGATTGATCTCGGATGAGATCGTCACTGTCGCGACCTGCTGCACGGTCGCAAGGACCAGCGCTCCAATAAGCGGCCCGAGCCAGGTTTTGGTGCCGCCGATCATTGCCATTGCGATGGTATTGACCGCATAGGCGAGATTGAAAGCAGACGCAGGTTCGAGAAAGCTGACGTAGTAGGGAAGCGGTGCTCCGGCCATTCCCATCAGCGCGCCGCTCAACCCGGTGGCCACGAGCTTGAGGCGCAACGTCGGCACGCCGGTAGCTTCAGCCGCGACCTCGTCGTCGCGGATCGCCGTGAAGCCATAGCCCAGCCAAGACCGCTCCACCGCGCGCGCCACCACCACCGAGAACGTCGCGACGATCAGCATAAGCAGAAACAAATATTCGATATAGCTGCCGAACCAGGGTCCGCGTTTTGGGTGCAGCAGATAGACGCCGGCCGACCCACCCACATACTCCCAGTTGGTAATGAAGGTTTCGGTGACGACGGCGAGCGCCAGCGTCGCGATGGCAAAAAAGATGCCTTTGAACCGCAGGGTCAGATATCCCATGCCCAATCCAACCAGGCCCGAAGCGATGGCGGCCGCGGGAATCGTCGCGGGCAAAGGCAATTTGAGCGCAGCCTCGAGCGCAACGGTCGTGTAGGCGCCGACCGCGAAAAACGCCGAAACGCCGAGATTCATGTAGCCGGTGTAGCCACCGAGGATATTCCAGGCGCTCGCCAATACGACGTATTGGAGGACGACGTAACCGGCGAAGAAGAAATAATCGATATGGAGCCAAGCGGCGACGCCGAAGGTGAGCGCGGCGACGCCGACGGCAGAGGCGAGAAAGCGCCAAGTCTTCAAGCGCTCAGTTCTCATGACGCGTCAGCTCCGCCCGAACAGGCCGGAGGGCCGCCACGCCAGCGTTGCCAGCAGCACGCCAAAGGCAACCGCCGGCGACCATGACGCGCCGATAAAGATCGTGGACAGGTTTTCGACGAGTCCTAATGAAATTGCTGCGACCACAGTTCCGGGAACGCTGCCGAGGCCGCCGAAGACGCAAATCGCAAAGACGCGGCCGATGAAGTCGCGGCCGATAGCGGGCTGCAAAGGCTCGATGACGATGATGAAGGCGCCGGCGAGCGCCGCACTGGCGCAGGCGACGCCGAAGGCGATCCGCTTGATCCGCACCGGCGACGCCGCCACCAGTCGCAGCGCGAACGGATCCTGCGCCACTGCGACGATGGCGCGGCCGATGAAAGTCTTTTTCAGGAACAGCTCGAGTGCGGCGAGCATGAGAAGCGAGCCGGCGAACGGGACCGCCAATCGCAACGGCAGTGCGATGGCGCCAAAATTCCACGTCGTAGTGATGTAAGGCGTCTGGACATAACGGAAGTCGACTCCGAAAAGCATAATCAGTACCACTTCGGCGATGAACATCAGACCGAAGAAAAACGCCAATCCGCGCATCGCGTCGTCGCCGCGTTGCTCGAAGAAGTGGTGATAGACCCGATAGAGGAGAGTGCCGGCGCCGTAGAAGACCGGCGTCAACAGAAGCCCGGCCAGGATCGGGTCGATATTGAAAGTGCGATTGAGGACGAGAACGGCGTAGGCGCCGATGACGGCGAAGGTCGGGTGTGCGATGTTGACGATATCGAGCAGGCCGAAAGCGATGGTGGCGCCGACGCTGAGGGCGGCATAGAAACCGCCCAGCAGCAGCCCGGCCATCACCGCATTGACGAGAAGCGGATAGGTTACGGTCATGAGGTTGGACTTTGCACGATCAGTCCCTCATGGCAGATCGGCTCACGCCGCGTAAAGGCGGAGCGAGCCGATCTGGAGCGCATGGCGCGCTAATGGCGGGCGTCCTCGAACGGAATGAGGTCGCCGCTTTTGTACTCGGCGGGGGAGACCACGACCAACTTGTCCGTTCCCTTGAACTGCTCGATGTCGTTGCCTTTCACGTGCTGGAATTGCGCTGCCAGCAAGCGCGGTTGGGCCCATTCGCCACTTTCAGCGAACTTCACATCGCCGATCACGGTTTTGAAGGTCGTGGCGTGGATGTAGGGACCGAGCGTGTCGCCGGCCGTGCTCTTGGTGGCCTCAACCGCCTGCGCGAGAACTTGCAGGTCGGCATATGCCCACGGCGCTATGTAATAGCCGATCGGATCAACGCCCGCGCTCTTGGCCCGCTCCTGATAGCGTTTGAGGAA
Organism: uncultured Alphaproteobacteria bacterium; assembly: GCA_963733575.1. Lineage (GTDB taxonomy): Bacteria > Pseudomonadota > Alphaproteobacteria > Rhizobiales > Xanthobacteraceae > BOG-931. Next base: position 175,674 of record CAVTDJ010000003.1, read on the forward strand.
ATCCATCACGCCCGGATATTGCATCTTCGGAGTCGGCAGCCAGATATTGAAATTGACGAAGCCGTTGAGTTGTTCGCCCAATAATCCTTCGGCATCCGCCGTCTGCAACCCGGTCATGCCGCCCCCAACCGCCTTGGCTTTCAGTCCGACTTCGCTGATAGCGCGGACAATGGCGATCGATTGCCCCGGCTGCGTGCCGATCGCGACGATATCAGGATTCGTCGCCTGAATTTGGCGCACCACCGTGGTCAGATCAGTCATGCTCGGAGGAAATCCCTGATCGTAGACGATCTGCAGGCCGGCGTCGGTAGCTGCAGCCCTGATGCCGTTCATGGAGACGCGACCAAATTCCATGTCGGGATAGATGGCGGCGACCGTTTTTGGTTTCGGATTCAATGTCATCGCCGCGCCGATGAACTGCCGCATGATCTCCAGGCCCGGTTTCTCGCCGGAGGGGAAGATGCTGAAATACTTATCATATTTGAATTTGCCATTGTTCGCGAGACCAAACAGACCGATGAGCACCATATCGTGCTGCATGGCGATCGGTATGGTCGAAGCGATGATCGGCGTGGCGTAGCCGCTGTTGATGAGATCGACCTTGTCGATGTCGAGGAGCTTGGCATAGATCGCCGGCACGTTCGCGGGATTGCTTTGGTCGTCGTAGTGGATGAGCTTGACTTGTCGTTCCAACAGACCGCCTTTTGCATTGATGTCCTCGGCCCAAATGGTCATCGCCAGCAGGGCCGATTTGCCGCTGCCGGCGAGCGGGCCGGTTTCGGCCATGCTGAAACCGATCTTCAGCGGTTCTTCCGCAGCGGCGGGCAAACTGAATGCCGCCATGCTCAGCGTCGCGAAGGCCGCTAGCGTCGCGGCGCCCATGGCGCGTCTTGATCGCGTTATCATCGTTATACTCTCCTTGGTTCACACTGAGGTTTTGTTTGTTTGACCGTAAAGCCTGCGCAGTTCGGTTTTCAGCACTTTGCCGTAATTGTTCTTGGGCAGCGCCTCGAGGAACACATAGCCGCGCGGCCGCTTGAACCGCGCGATGGCGGAAAGGCAGAGCTTATCCAATTCTTCCTCGGATACCGCTTGCTCCGGTCGCGCCACCACGCAGGCGACGACTTCCTCGCCCCAATCCGGATGCGGACGGCCGATGACCGAAACTTCGAATACGCCGGGATGGCGGAGCAACACTTCCTCAACCTCGCGCGGATAGATGTTGCTGCCGCCGCTGATGATCAGATCCTTGGAGCGATCCTTGAGCGTGAGGAAACCCTCGTCGTCGAACGCGCCCATATCGCCCGTGTGCAGCCAGCCGCCGCGCAATGTCTCGGCGGTCGCGTCCGGATTCTTCCAATAGCCTTTCATCACCACGTCGCCACGAACCTGCACCTCGCCGATTTCGCCGATCGGCAAGGGGCGATCTTGGTCGTCAGTGACGCGGACCTCGACATTGGCGCGGGGCAATCCGACCGAACCCATGATTTCGCGCCAGCGTGGTCGTGAGCGATCGGCGTGGATTTCCTTCGACAGGGCGGTAATGGTCATGGGCACTTCGCCCTGCCCGTAGATTTGCGCGAATTTCGGACCCAGCAAATCCAGGCCGCGCAGAAGCGTTTCGAAATGCATCGGTGCGCCGCCATAAATGATGGTGCGCAAGCCGCCGTGATCCGCGGCGGCGAAGCCCGGATGATTGATCAAGCGGCTCACCATGGTCGGCGCGGCGAAAAAGCTGACACTGCCGTGGATCCGAAGAAGCGCCGCGATCTCCTCCGGATCGAAGCCGGCGCTTTCGGGAACGATGGTGGCAGCACCCATGGCGACGTAGGGCAGGCCGTAGCAGCCGGAGCCGTGGGACATCGGCGCCGCGTGAAGAACGCGATCACTCGGATGGACCGGCTCGATCTCGGCGAAATAGGCAAGCGTCTGCGCCATCATGATGCCGTGCGTCAACATCGCGCCTTTGGGCCGGCCGGTGGTGCCGCTGGTATAAAACAGCCAGGCCAGGTCGTCGGGCTGGCGCGCCACGACGTCGATGCCGTCGCCCTGACAAAGCTGCCGCCATTCGGCACTGTCGGTCGCGATGGTGCGGCCGTGCGCCGCGACATCGTCAGCGCGGTCGGGACTTGCCAGAATGAGCGAGGCTTCAGTGTTCCCGACGATGTAGCCGAACTCGTCGCTGTGGAGCTTGGCGTTCATCGGCACCGCGACCAGCCCTGCATGCCAGATCGCAAACAGCGCCTCGAGAAATTCCGGCCGATTGGTCATAACGATCGCCACGCGGTCCTCCGGACGGCACATCGCGCGCAGATTGCCGGCAAGCGCGCGTGAGCGCGCTGCCCATTGCCGATAGGTAGAGTACGTTGATGCGCCGAGCGCAATCGCCGGGCGGTCCGGTGCGGCGCGTCCCCATTTCTCGACCCAAGCCGCGAGGTTCATCGCGCTTCGCCAAGTTCGATCAGGGTGCGGATTTTGCGTCGATCAGCACCGCCGCGAGAACGCAAGGCTTGCCGCTGCGGTTGAGCCAGGCGTGGTTGGTGCCGCGCTGGACGATGCAATCGCCGGCGTGAAGCTCGACCTCGCCTTCTTCCATCAGCATGTGCATCGATCCCGAGATCACCACGAGGTAATCGATCGAGTTGGTCTTGTGCATCGTCGGGTGTTTGGCGGAGTCGGCGGCGCTCGGCTTGTGGGTGCTGCCGAGCTGACCGAAGGTGGCGCCGGCGTCGATCTTCGTCCCGGAGCTCTCAGGCGGAATTTCGACGACGCGAAAGATGGTGCCCGAGGGCGTCGGGTCGTGGCGCATCGGCCGCAGCGAACGGTCTTGCGAGCCGTCATTGCTCACCGGCATTTCGTCGGTGACCCAGACTTCGGTGACGCCGGCGCCCGGCCAGCCCTTGAGCGGGTTCACGTTGGGCGCGTGATCATCGAACAGGATGATGGCCTTGCCGGCGGCGTTATGACCGGTGACGACGCGGCGGATCTTTTGCAGCATGGTTTCCTCCGGAGTTGTTTGCTTCAGGCGCGCACGATGCGATTGCGCAACACGCCGATTTTCTCGACTTCAAGCTCGATAACCTCGCCCGGCTCGACGTAGCGTCCCGTCTCGAGGCCGGAGCCGTTGCCGACCGTTCCGGAACAAAACAGCTCGCCCGGATGGATGGTCTCGTCGCGCGAGACGAAGGCGATGCAATCCTCGTACTTCCAGTGCATCTCACGCGAATTGCCGCGGCCGCGTTCCTCGCCGTTGACGCGTACGATCATTTCCAGCGCATAGGGGTCGGGGATTTCGTCGGCGGTGACGATGCATGGGCCGATCGGATTCGAGTTGTCGAAATCCTTGCCCTTGCCCGGCCCGAGATTGCTGAGCATCTCCAGGCTCTGTTCGTCGCGGGCGGAAAGATCGTTGAAGATGGTGTAGCCGAAGATGTGCGCGCGGGCCTTGTCCTTGGGGATGTCATGGCCCGGCTTGCCGATGACGCAGGCGAATTCCAGCTCGTAATCGATGGTTTTCGAATAGGCTGGCCAGGTCACGTCTTGGTCTGTGCCGCAGACGGCGAAACGGCTCGGCTTGTAGAAGCTTGGCCGCTCGTACCAGATTTTCGGCGGCTTAAAGGCGCCCTGTTTCTCCAGCTCGCGCAGCGCTTTTCCCGGATCGGGTGCGGTGGCGGCGCGCATCTGATGCATGCGGGTAAAGGCTTGGATCAGATGTTTCTCGAAGCACAGGAAGTCGCGCATTTGCGGAGGTTCGGGCAAAGGCGCCAGCAGCCTGACCGAGGAGGCGGTGATCATGCCCCGGCCGCTGCGCTGCGCGTCCGCGACGATCTTGCGAGCGCGATCGAGACCGGCTTCGCCGGCTTCGATCAACGCCTGCATGCTGGTGAAAGCCGGATCCGCATTACTGGTCTGCGCCGCCGCGAAATCGACGATACGGCTGTCGCCGTCCACCAAGGCGCCGATGCGTTGGGCGCCCGAGGCGGCGAATGTGACGAGCCTCATTCGCGTCCTCCCAACATCGATCGCTTGTCGCGATCTTGATCATTCGTATTATTCTATTTCATTGAACGTTGAAATTCCGGTAAAGTCAAGCCTGCGGGCGCGGCGATTCCGCCCGTGCCGGCTATTGTCGTTGCGGAGACCACGCGATCATGAAAGCCAAAAACGCATTGGCCCGTAGGCCTGCCCGCACCGTCGCGCCACGAAACAAATCGGCGCGGCGGCCCGAGCGCACGATCGCTCGGCGTGGCGATACGACGCGGCTCTCGATCCTCAATGCGGCCGAGCGCTGCTTTGGCGAAGGCGGGTTCGACGGCGTGTCGCTGCGCACCATTACCGAGGTTGCCGGCGTCGACCTAGCGCTCGTGAATTATCATTTCGGCACCAAGGAAAATCTGTTGCACGAGGTGATCGCGCGCCGGGCGCGCATTGTTCATGAGGAGCGGGTGCGAGCGCTCGAATTGGCGCGTCAGCAAGCGGGCACGCGGTCGCCCTCGATCGTGGCGATCGTGACCGCCTTCCTCGCGCCGATGCTGCGGCATCTGGCCGAAGGCGACGCGGGCTGGCGTCACTACGGCAGTCTTGTATCGCAGCTCGATGTGCTGCCGAAATTCACCGCGCTGGCCAGCGACGTGCTCGATCCCACGGCGCTGCATTTCATCAATGCGCTGCGGCTCGCCTTACCCAAGGCGCCGCCGCAGTCTATTTATTGGGGCTACATGTTTCTGCTCGGGGCGATGGTGCAGGTGTTGTCGGCGACCGGCCGCATCGAGCGACTGTCGCGCGGCCTCTGCCGTTCGGACGATGTCGAGGGTGCGCTGCGCGAGCTGGTGCCCTTCGTCAGCGGCGGGCTGCAGGCGTTGGAGGCGAAGTCAAAGTAAAGTCATTCCGTCGAGGCGCGTCTGCAGCTCGCCCCACTCGATTTGCCCGCTGTGTTCCGCTTCGCCGGCAAAGGACCGGCGAGACGCTCAAATTAGAAATTATTATCCAGCGTTTCGCGCCTATAGAGCATCGGTAGAATCTCGGCGAGATATCCCATCTCCTCGGTCGCGTGCTGGTGCAGGCGGCGAGCCAGCTCGTCGTTGACGTTCGCTTGGCGAAGCTCTCGCGCGCGCTCTTCGGTGATCGTGATATTGCTGTCGCGGCTCTGGATGAGACCTAGCCAGAAGCGCGAGCGCATCTCGCATCCGTAGTCGGTATCCCGTACGAAATGAATCATGCGCCCGAAGTCGATCGGATGCTCAAGATCGCCGATTCTGGCACAGACGGCCAATGAACCCGATGCCTTATATTTGGCGACGTCAAACGCCTCGGCGGGATCGTGAAAAGCGATGCGCAGCTTGTAAAGCGGCCCGCTTTGACCCGCGAGGTATTCGTGTACGAGATGCGCGCCGCCGATGTATTTGCCGTCGACTCGGTTCTCCCAGTCGCTGAACACATGGTCGGTCGGATGCCACCATTTGTATTGATCGCTGCCGCCGAGCCAGGAAAACCACCAGTCGACCATCTTGGCGCGGCAACCGGGCATCCGCGTCAGTGCTGCGACAACCTTTTTTCCGTCGCCAAGATCGGCATATCCCGACTCGAAGGCCAGATATCCCGGCAGCAAAAGATCGTTGGCTTGGTGACTATCCATCATCGGCCCGCCCCTCCGACATTGCTTTCAGAAAATGCCGCTTTGAGCGTAGCGCATGCCGAGGGCCCCGCACGCGCAAACAGGCCATATTGCGCTCCGCCCAAGGAAATCGTGCGCTGTGGCTAAATTGGTGTGACCAAAGTGCGTGCCGAAAGCGATTGCCGACAAACCGGTCGGAAGGCGGGACCGCGCTGAATGCGCGGTCCCAAGGAGGCGTCCGGCTGCCTTTTCCGATTCCTACGAATATCTCGCGGGGCGGTCCCGAACGTGGCTTTGAACACTTGATTGAAATGGCAGGTGTTGCGGAACCCATTCCGCTGCGCGATCTCGGCAATTGGCAGCTGGTCGCGGTTGGGGTCGCTGAGATCAATGCGACACCGCTTGAGCCGCGCGAGTCGCAAGTACTCCATGACCGACATATCGCCTGATGCAAAGCATCGATGCAGATAGCGAACCGAAACGCCCATCGCGCCGGCGACTAAAGCGGGGGTGAGATCGGGATCAGCCCAGTGCGCATCGATGTAAGCTTTGCAGCGGCGGCGCAGCGCGGCGCGGACCGCGCTGTCATCCGGTAAATTCAACCGTTCTCTGCCGGCAAACAGCAGGCCGAAGAGATCGCCAGTCGTCGTTGACAGCCGGTAGGCAAGTTCCTCGGAAATGAAATTGCTTTCATTGCAGAGGTCGTTCGCGAAGCTTGCCGCTAGCCGCGCAAGACCTCCGGCTGCTCGTTGCGGGACGGCGCAATGCTCGACGAGTCGATCCGTTCGCGATTCCAGCATGGAGCCAGGTATCTTGATCCCGATCTTGTCAACTCGCGCTTTGTGCCTGAATAGATACGGCGAGTTGAGATGCACCAAGGTGAAATCGCCGGCGCGAATGGTGCATTCGCGGTTAAACTGCACCAGATTGATCTCTCCCGAGCGGACCAGAAGATAGACAAACGACTCGCATCGGTCCCGCGCGATATGTCGCGTTGTGCGGTGCGCCGTTTCGCAGTCTGCCCGAACCTCGGTTAGCTCGATGTCACCCAACGTCGAGACGCAGATGCGGCCAAAGAAATCCGGCCGCATCGGAATATCGATATCAAGCGGAGCATAGATTTCGCCGATCAGGTCGCGCCATCCTTTTCGGTAATCCCCGGTCAAACTGTCCGTGCAATAGACGGCCTTCATCGCGTGCCTCCCGCGTCGTGCCTCTCGCCGAGACAATGCTGGCGGGCCAAGTATGCCTACTTGTCCGACCGCCCAACATCGCTTGGTGTTGCCGCAAATTTAGCATGAACGCCTCATGTCGCAATCCGGACGGGTTTCGTATCAATTTCACGCTGCGTGGACGCTGTCGCGTTGTGCCGCCGGTCCTTGCGATCTCTCGGAGGCCAAGCCAACTATACAAGCCGTCTGCCCGCGGCGGATTGCGTTCGTTGGCCTCGCGCCACGGTCTCGGCTACGTTTTGGTGAGGAATGGCACCTGAGGTTCGAAACGTAAGCAACGTGGAGGAAGCCCATGAAACGTTTGGTCCTCGCGATCATGACCATGCTGACCGCGGCCGCCGGTTGCCTTGCACTCATAACGATGGGATCACATGCGATGAGCAAAGAGCCCCGCTTTCCGCAGCTCGTGATGGATCAGCTCAGCGACAAGCAAAAGCCGCTGGGCGAGCAAATCGTGAAGGTCTCGAGCGTCGGCCTCGGCGGACCGTACAATCCGCTGCTGCGCAGCCCTGTGCTGGGGCAGCGAATGTTCGACCTACTTCATTATCTGCGCTGGGAAACGTCGGTGCCGTTAAAGCTGAATGAGTTTGCGATCCTGATCATCGGTCGGCAGTGGCGCTCGCAGGTGGAGTGGTTTGCGCATGCGCCACTCGCCATCAAGGCGGGGCTGTCGCCGGAGATCATCGCCGAGCTGAAGGCCAACAAGCGGCCGTCGAACATGCGGCCGGAGGAAGCGATTGTGTATGATTTCGTCACCGAGCTAACGACCAAGCACGAAGTGTCGGACGCGACCTTCGGGCGCGCGAAAGAGCTTCTCGGCGAGCAGCAGGTCGTCGACTTAACGGCGGTTGCCGGCACCTATATCGGTGTGGCCATGGTGCTGGCGATGAGCGAGGGCAGCGTCCCTCCCGGCAAGGAATTGCCATTCAAGCCCGGCGAACCGTAGATCGAAGCCGGGATCCTTGGTCTAAAGATACCGGAGCGGATGAATCATGGCGGAATCTTCCATCAGCGATCTCGGCGTCAAATCGCATCTCGATGCGCTGCTGACGACGGTCGGCCCCGTCGAGGGATTGCGCATCATCGATATTGGCTGCGGCGAGGGACAGTTGACGCGCGCTCTCGCCGCGCGTGGCGCCCGGGTCACGGGCTACGATCCGTTTATCGCGGAGACCGGGCTGACCGCGCAAGGCGCCGGCAGCTTTCGTCTTGCGAGAGCGGCGGCTGATGCCATTCCCGAACCCGATCACGAGGCCGACCTCGTGCTCTTTGTTTTCTCGCTCCACCACGTGCCCGGGATGAAGTTGGAGGGAGCGCTCGCCGAAGCGCGCCGGCTGTTGCGGCCGACCGGCCGCCTCTATGTGGCGGAACCTCTGGCGCAAGGCCCTCATCAGTACATCATGGAGTTGTTCCACGATGAAACGCCAGTGCGAAAAGCCGCAGCCGAGGCACTCGTCCGTTTTGCGCGTCCGCACTTCGCGACGGACCAAATCTCGACCTACACCGACGTGCGAAGCTTTGCCGATTTCGACTCCTTTGCTGAGCGCATGATCGCCAACATGCGGTTCAACGGCTACACCAGGGAAGCCGTCTTGGCGCCGGCGGTGCGCCGACGCTTCGCCGAGGCGCACGCCGCGCATAGCGGCAGGTTCGATCAGCCTGTTCGAATCGATTGCTTCGGTGCTGCGAACTGACCATGGGGAAAGATCGTCTCACCGCGTTCAGTGACGGTGTCATCGCCATCATCATCACCATCATGGTGCTGGAGCTGCGGGTACCGCATGGCGCCGATCTGACGGCGCTCATGGGAGTTGCTCCGAGCTTTTTGACCTACGTCATGAGTTTCGTTTACTTGGCGATCTACTGGAACAATCATCATCATCTCCTGCACACCGTCGCAAGGGTCGATGGGCTCATCCTCTGGGCCAATTCTCACTTGTTGTTCTGGCTCTCGATCATTCCGGCTGCGACAGCCTGGATGGGGCAGAATCTCGCGGCTCCGTTGCCGACTGCGGTCTATGGCGTAGTGTTGCTCCTGCCGGCTATTGCTTACTTCTTGCTACAGCAGGCGATCATCCATCAGCAGGGCGCGCATTCTGTGCTGGCCAAAGCACTCGGTACCGACATCAAAGGCAAGATCTCGCCAGTCCTCTATGTCGCCGGAATCGCGCTGGCGTTTGTCAGTCCCTGGCTATCGATCGCGCTTTATGCGCTGGTCGCGGTCATGTGGCTTGTTCCGGACCGGCGCATCGAGAGTACGCTGCGCGAAAGGTGATTATCCCCCATGGACCATTTGGGACTGTCCCCACTTTCGCGCGTTGTCGTGGCAGTCCCCGCCCGCTTATGATCAGCGCACCAGTACGTTGCTGAACTGCCAGGGGTCGTCGTGATCAACGTCCTCTGGAAACAATTCGCCCCGGCGATCGGCGGGCGTCCAATCGGTATAGCGCCCGATCACCGGCCCGAGATAGGGCCGCTGGATTTCGAGGCAGCGCCTAAAATCCATTTCGTCCGCCTCGACGATGCCGCGATCGGGATTTTCCAGCATCCAGACCACACCGGCGAGCACGGCCGAGGTGACCTGTAATCCGGTTGCGTTTTGATACGGCGCGAGCCGCCGCGTCTCCTCGATGGAGAGCTGCGAGCCGTACCAATAGGCGTTCTTGGCGTGGCCGTAGAGGAGCACGCCGAGCTCATCGACGCCGTCGACGATGTCGTGTTCTTCCAGAATCTTCCACTCGGGTTGCGGCTGCCATGCCGCGCCGGCCATCTCGTGCAGCGACAGCACGGCATCGTCACACGGGTGATAGGCGTAGTGGCAAGTCGGCCGATAGACCACTTTGCCGCCCTCGCGCAGCGTGAAGTAGTCCGCGATCGATATCAACTCGTTGTGGGTTATCATGAAAGCGTGCTGCGCCTGCGCGGTCGGCGTCCAGGAGCGCACGCGCGTCGCGGCGCCCGGTTGCGTCAAATAGATGGCGGCATCGCAGCCGAGCTCGTGCCGGCGTCCGTTCGCCGGCATTCTCTTCTCATGCGTCCCCCAGCCCAGCTCCGAGGGCTGCAAGCCTTCGGAGCAAAAGCCTTCGACCGACCAGGTGTTCACGAACATGCCGCGCGGTTTTGGCTCGCGCGCGCGTTGCGTGTCGCGCTCGGCAATATGGATCCCCTTGACGCCGGCACGCAGCATCAGCCGCGCCCAATCATCCCGCGTCTTGGGCTCATCGAAAGTCAGACCAAGGTCGGCGGCGACATCGAGGAGCGCCTGCTTGACGAACCACGACACCATCCCGGGATTGGCGCCGCAGCAGCTCACGGCGGTGACGCCGCCAGGCCGGCGGCGGCGCAAATCCAGCACGCTTTCGCGCAGTGCGTAGTTCGAACGTGCCGAGATCGACAGACTACGGTCGGTGTAAAGTCCTGGCCACGGCTCGACCACGGTATCGATATAAAAGACATCGAGATCCTTGGCGAACGCGATGAGATCGACCGAGGAGGTGTCGACCGAAAGGTTGATGATCATGCCGCGTCCGGGCCCGCCGGTGAGAAGCGGAGTCAGTACGTCGCGATAGTTCTCCTTGGTGATCGCCGCACGGATGAAGCGGAGGTGGCGATCGTCGAGCAGACGGCGATCCTCGTCCTCCGGCGCGATCACGACGAATTTCTTCCGGTCGAACCCGATGTGCCGCTCGATAAGCGGTAGTGTTCCTCTGCCAATCGAGCCGAAGCCGATCATCACGATCGGGCCATCGAAACGGGCGTGCAGGGGCCAGGCGGTGGTGGCTTTGGTCATGGCATTCATTTCATCGTTCTTTCCATAATTCGTATCACAGTCAGGCGGCCTGTCGCGTGGAAGCATCGTTGCGGGCAAGCCCAGCGATGAGGATATCGAGGCTGGGCGTTGGGGCGGCGCGGCCGGTCGCGCCCACGAGTCCGCGCGCGCCATCGAGCGCACCCGGCGCAAGTTCGCAGGCGAGCAAGCGATGACGCTCGTAGGGGCCGGGCAGCCAAAGCGCGCCGGTCTTCTCCGCCGAGAACCCGAAGCGCTCGTAATAGGCTTCGTCGCCGACCAGCAGCACGGTGCGATGCCTGCGCCGCCGTGCCGCCGCGATGGCGCGCCGCGTCAACGCGCTGCCGATGCCTTGGCAACGGTACGCCTCGTCGACCGCGAGCGGGCCTAGCAACATGGCCGGCCGCCCGGGCCCGGCGCAGACGTGCCAAAGCCGGACCGTGCCGACGATGTTTCCATCGACCTCGGCAACGAACGAAAGCCACTCGGCTGGGCTGCGGCCTTCGCGTAGCCGCTCCGCGGTCTTCTGGAAGCGCGCTGCACCCCATACCCGGTCGAGCAGGTCCTCGCGCGCGTCGACGTCACCAAACATTTCGTTGCGGATCGTCACCATAGCCCGCTCCTTCGCCCGCGACGGGCCTCATCAGTTTGAGGAGGGTTGATGATGGGAGCCGGCGTTGGCCGGCTCCCGGCGAAGTCAGATGTGGCAACCTTAAATGTGGAACGTCTTCAGCGGCGCGAAGCCGTTGAAGGCCACCGACGAGTAGGTCGCCGTATAGGCGCCGGTACCTTCGATCAGCACTTTATCGCCGATCTCCAGGCTTATCGGCAGCGGATACGGCACTTTCTCGTACATCACGTCTGCCGAATCGCATGTCGGACCGGCGAGCACGCAGGGACCGAGCTCGCCGTCGCGCTTCGTGCGGATCGGGTAGCGAATCAACTCGTCCATCGTCTCGGCGAGGCCGCCGAATTTGCCGATGTCGAGATAGACCCAACGCACGTCGTCGTTCTCGCTCTTTTTCGAGACGAGCACGACCTCGGCCTCGATCGCGCCGGCACTGCCGACCATGCCGCGGCCCGGCTCGACGATGGTCTCCGGAATGCGGTTGCCGAAGTGGCGGCGCAGCGCGCGGAAGATGGCGGAGCCGTAGGTCTTCACCGTCGGCACGTTCTTCAGGTACTTGGTCGGGAAGCCGCCGCCCAGATTGACCATGGACAGCGTCATGCCGCGCTCACCGCAGTCGCGGAACACCGCCGCCGCGGATGCGAGTGCGCGGTCCCACGCATGCGGGTTACGCTGCTGCGAGCCGACGTGGAACGAGATGCCGTAGGTCTCGAGCCCAAGCCGGTGCGCGTGTTCGAGCACGTCGACCGCCATGGCGGGCTCGCAGCCGAATTTGCGCGACAGCGGCCACTCCGCACCGACGCAGTCGGATAGGATGCGGCAAAAAACGCGGCTTTCCGGCGCCGCGCGCGCGATCTTCTCGACCTCGGCCTGGCAATCGACCGCGAACAGCCGCACGCCGAGTTCGTAGGCGCGCGCGATGTCGCGCTCCTTCTTGATTGTGTTGCCGTAGGAAATGCGGTCCGCGGCGGCGCCGGCGGCGAGCACCATCTCGATCTCCGGGACCGAGGCGATGTCGAAGCAGGAGCCGAGACTGGCCAGGAGCGACAGCACCTCCGGCGCCGGGTTGGCCTTCACGGCGTAGAACACGCGCGTGTCGGGCAGCGCCTTGGCGAAGCCGAGATAGTTATCGCGGACGACGTCGAGGTCGACGACGAGGCAGGGCCCGTCGTCGTTACGGTTACGCAGGAAGTCGCGGATGCGCGCGGTCATGGGCGCTCTCCTCACCAGGTTCAATGAGCCTCGCGGCTCGGATTGAAGTTCAGGCGAACGAATTCGCCCGGCGTCAGCGGATGAGGGTCGGCGCCAAGCCGTGCGGTGGAGACACGGACAAAGACGACGGGCTCTGCACCCGAGATGCTGCCTTGGCTTGGAGCGGGATGACCCGTTCCGCACGGCCGGCAAGGATGGACAAGCCTCTGCGGTGTCGACCTTTGGAGGGCCGACGAGACCAGAGAAGCCCGCTCCGTCGTTGCTTTAAGCCGCGTCCCCCGTTGAGCGCGGGGTGCGCCGGTTTCGCCTCCGGCTGCCGGTTAAGTGGTTCGGAGCTCAGGCACCAAGAAGCTCGTGAGAAGCTCTCGGCGTTTGCTCCGGGCGGCTGTCCGGCCTCTTGTCCGGATGCCCACCAACCGACACGCGGCCACAGGCACGTGCGAAATTGGGCGGTCGGCAAATAGTCGCGTTGGTCACGCGATGCAAGAGTTTTTTTGCCTTGGCGCCGATTTTTCGCGAGCGCGACCGCAAATGGTTACGCGAATGCTGCAACGAGCAAGATGTGCGCGATGAAGAAACGCGTTGCGGTCTTCACGCCTTCAATCCATCCACGTCGATCGGCAAGCTGCGAATGCGCTTGCCGGTCGCCGCGAATATGGCGTTGCAGAGCGCAGGAACGACCGGTGGAAGCGCCGGCTCGCCGAGACCCGTGGGCGGATTATCGGTGATGAGGAATTCAACATCGACCGGTGGCGCCTGATCCATCCGCAGCGGCTTCACGCTATCAAAATTGGATTGCACGACGCGGCCGCGATCGATGGTGATCACCTGGCCGAGCGCCGAGCCCAGCCCGTCGAGCGCCGCGCCTTGCACCTGATTCTCGGCGCCGCTCGGATTGATGATCTGGCTGCCGACATCGCCGACGATCCAGACATGGTCGAGCTTGATGTCGCCGGCAGGCGTTACGGTCGCCTGCACCACCTCGGCGAAATAGCCGAAATGGCTGAAATAGAAGGCGACGCCCTTGGCGGTTCGCGCCGGCAAGGTATGGCGCTGCGACCAACCCGAAATCTGCCCTACGCGCCGCAGCACTTCTCGCATGCGGCTAGTGTCGAAATCGCGCAGCGGATCGGGCTTGCCGGTAGAATTGACCAACACTCTTGGCTCGCCGAGCAGTGTGAGGCGGAAATTCAACGGGTCCGCGCCGGCTTGATGCGCGAGTTCGTCGATGAACGATTGGAAAACGAATCCGAGTGCATTGGAGCGCGGGGCGCGCAGCGGCCCGGTCGGCACTCCAAGCTCCATCACCGACTGGCCGTATTCGAGGTGCGGGACGAGCAGCGCAGGAAACTCGTTGGCGTCCATCGCCGCCGAGTCGGCAAGCTTGCCGTTCTGGCCGAAGGTCACGAAATGATCGCGCAGCGCGACAAGCTTGCCCGCATTGTCGAGCCCGCCCTTGAGGAAGTGAAAGCCCGCCGGACGGTAGAAATCGTGTCGAATATCGTCCTCGCGAGTCCACACGAGTTTCACCGGCGCGCCGACCGCTCTCGATATCCAGGCCGCTTCGACCATGTAATCGTTGCGCAGCCGCCTGCCGAAGCCGCCGCCGGTGCGCGTCATGTTGACGGTGATATCTCGCTCGGCGATGCCTAAAGTGGCCGCTACCAGCTTGGCGCCGGGCCCGGGTAATTGCGTTGGCGCCCAGAACACGACCTTGCCGTCCTGGAAGTATGCGGTGCAGTTCTGCGGTTCGAGGCTGATGTGGGCAAGGAAAGGATAGGAGTAGGCCGCTTCCACAACATGCGCCGCGCCTTTGAAGGATGACGCTACGTTGCCGTCGCGGCGCAGATAGGAAGCGGGTTCTCCACGGGCGAGTTTGGCCGCGCCCTGAGTGAAGCTTTCGCTGCTTTGCGCGGCGGTTGGGCCCTCGTCCCAAGTCACCTTGAGTTTCTCTTTCGCGCGATTTGCCGCCCACCAGCTTTTCGCCACGATGGCGACGCCATCGCTGAGTCCTTGCGGATCGCCGCTGGGATTGGCTTCGCCCGCCCTGACAATGAACGCGTCACGGACGCCCGGCAGCGCCTTGAGGGCGTCAACGTTGGCGCTCAGCACCTTGCCGCCGAACACCGGGCATTTGTGAAACACCGCATACAGCATGCCGGGCACGGTGACATCGATGCCAAAGAGCGGCTGCCCGGTCACCACCTTCGCGTTGTCGACGCCGGGAATCCGCCGCCCGATGATCTTGAAGCTTTTCGGATCCTTGAGCATCACCGTGGCAAGGTCCGGCACGGGCATGCCCGCTGCTTTGGCAGCGAGCGCCCCATAGGCGAGCGAGCGGCCGCTCTCGCGATGATAGACAAACCCCGCCTCGGTGCTGCATTCCGATGGTGCCACGTTCCAGCTTTGCGCCGCCGCCGCAACGAGCATCTGCCTGCCGGCCGCGCCGACGCGGCGCAACGGATCGTAGTTGAGCGGCGTCGCTCTGCTGCCACCGGCGAACTGCTGGCCGTACTTGGCGGCATCGAGGGGCGCCTGCTCGACCCGCACGTTCTCCCAATCGACGTCGAGCTCTTCGGCGATCACCATCGGCAGCATGGTCTTGATGCCTTGGCCGATCTCCGGATTTTTCGACATGATGGTGACCATGCCGTTGGCCGCGATGCGGACATAGGCGTTGAGTGAGGCATCTTCGCCAGCGGAGGACACCGCCGCGTCAGCCATCGCGACCCCTGCAAGCGGCGGCAACGCGGCCTGCAGCAAGAAGGCGCCGCCTGCCGTAGCGGTTGCTTTCAAGAACGCGCGGCGTGAGTGGAGGGCGGGGGACGACGCGCCGGTGGCTCGGGATTGGATGGGTTTCACGGTCATGATGACGTCCACCATCACTTTACTGTCGTAGCGGTGGAGGGGATCAGCGCCGCCTTTTTGATCGCGGCGCGGATGCGATTGTAGGTACAACAGCGGCAGATGTTGCCTGTCATCGCGGCATCGATGTCGGCATCGCTCGGATTCGGACTCCTTGTCAGGAGTTCCGTCGCCGTCATGATCTGTCCCGCCTGACAATAACCGCACTGCGGCACATCGAGCTCCATCCAGGCCGCCTGCAGCTTCCTGCCCACGGGATCGGCCGCCATCCCTTCGATGGTGGCGACGGCGGCGGGACCAACTGCCGAGATCGGCATCAGACAGGAGCGCACCGCTTTGCCGTTGATGTGGACAGTGCAAGCGCCGCAAAGCCCGACGCCGCAGCCGAATTTGCTGCCTTTCAGGTCGAGCTCGTCGCGGAGAACCCAGAGCAGCGGTGTGTCGCCGTCGACGTCAACGGTCCGCTTCGCGCCATTCACCTCGATCGTGTACGCCATATTTCGGGTTCCTCATTGCAGACCTGAGGTGCGGGTAAAATGCTCGTCACACAATGACGGCCAGTTCGCGTTCGTGCTCGGGTCCTCGACGCCATCTCGCCGGTTCGCTCTAAGCGGCGCCCGGTAAGTCGCTTACTATCCCTATAAATCGCTTATTATTAGGCAACCCGCTCTGAATTTGCACGCTAACGCTGCCTCTCCGCGCTGGAAGACGATCAACTTTGCGAGATCGCATGCTGATTAATGGGATCGCCGCGGCGTTCAGATCGTTCGACTGCCGTCAACGTCCAGCACCATGCCGATCGGGTACTCGGCTTCGGCCAAACAAGGAATAACGCCCCCTGCTGCGGCGTCCGATCTCGGCGCTTACCTTGCGAGCGCCTTCTTGTTGAGATCGACGACGGCGACATGGCGCCTCGCCAGCGAAAAGTCGAGCGATCTTGGCACCGAACCCGACGCTAGCCCGGTGACCAGCGCGACCTTGTCCGGCGTCCGGCTCCTTTCGTGAGTGCGGGCTACGCCGTGACCGGCGCGTTTGCCGCAGGCGCTTCGCTGAGGTCGCCCCGCTCGACGACGAGAGTGCGATCAGCAAAGGGCTCAAGAAGCGACGGGTTGGATTCCGTGATCAGCAGCGAAATATCGGGGCGTGTCGACTTGAGCGTCCTGAGCACTTGGCCGTAGCGCGCCGCTATGACCGGCGCCAAACCCTGAAACGGCTCGTCCAGGAGAATGAACTTGTTCCCGAGCATCAACGCGCGGCCAAGTGCGACGATCTTGCCTTGCCCACCCGAGATCTGCCCAGCGGGCCGAGGGCCTAGCTCCTCGAGCTCCGGCACCATGGTGTAGATCTCGCGCAGCCGCTTCGCGATCTGCACTTGCGGCAAACGCGCAACCTCGGCCGGCAGCTTGATATTTTCCTCGACAGTGAATGCCGAGAACAATCGCCGATCCTCCGGTGCGTAACCGATGCCGAGGCCGGGCCGCTCATGCGGGCGCATACGGGTGATATCGCGGCCTTGAAATCCAATCCGACCCGAGACGACATTCGTCAAACCCATGATGGTGCGCAAAATCGTCGTCTTGCCCGCGCCGTTGCGCCCGACCAACGCCACTGTTCGCCCTGGTTCGATACGGAATGTCACGCGCCGCAAGATGGCGGCACCCTGGATCGCGACGACAACGTCGTGGAAGGTCAACATGCTATTGTCCGATGACCGTGCGCCGGACCTCCGGATCGGACAAAACGTGCTGCGGCGGTCCGTCTTTTTGAATGCGCCCGCCGTTCCATACAGCGACCCGGTTGGCATATCGGATCACCATATCCATGTCGTGTTCAACGAACACCGACGAGACGCCGCGGGCTGCGAGGGCGGGAATCAGCACGTCCATCAGCGCGAACTTTTCTGCCGAGGCGACACCGCTGGTCGGCTCGTCCATCAGCAAAAGCCGGGGGTTCAAGGCTAGCGCGAGAGCGATATCGACCAGTTTGCGCGTGCCCTCCGGAAGCTCATTTGCGGGACGCGCAGCGTGGTCAGCGACTCCGAGCTGATCAAGGATCGCCATGGCTTCTTCACGCGCACTTGAGTTGCCAAGTTGGCGTACCGTAAACCAGCCGTTTCGCCGTGCAGTGATCGCGAGCAGCAAGTTTTCGATCACGGTCTGCTCAAGAAACAGCTGCGGGATTTGAAACGCGCGGGCAATGCCGAGCTTGGTGATTCTGCGTGGTGCTAACCTGGTGATGTCGCGACCCTCGAAATGGACCGTCCCGCCAGCGGGGCTGAGATAACCTGTGCAGATGTTGAGAAACGTGGTCTTGCCGGCGCCGTTCGGCCCGATGATTGCTAGAATTTCGCCTTGCTGCACGGCGAGGCTGACGCCATCGGCCGCCACGACTCCGCCGAAGCGGATCGATAGGTCTTTCACCTCGAGGAGCACCGTCATGGTTGCGGCTCCCCGGCCGCCGACGCGATTCCATAAGCGACGTCGGCATCTTTCGTCGGCGCAAGTCGCTTCCGTCCGGTGAAAGCTTGGAAGACCAGACCGACGAGGCCGCGTGGCGCGAACAGGATGATACCGACGATGACCAAGCCGAGAATGAGCTCCCAGACGTCGTTGGCGAAGGCGGAAGCGTAAATGCGCACGCCCTCGTAAATGAGAGCGCCGACGAACGCGCCGACCGGGTGCGCGGCGCCCCCGAGGATGGCGATGAAGACAAATTCGCCCGATTGGATCCAATAGGAGAAACTCGGGCTGGCAAGTCCCTGCAAAGCAGCGAGCAGGACGCCGCCGGCCCCGCCGCTTACGGCGGAAATCACGTAACTGACTAGTAGTACGCGCCGTGCCGACACGCCGATATACTCAAGGCGGGTTTCGTTACTCTTGAGCGCGCGCAGCGCCTGCCCGAGCGGTGAGGAAAAATAGATCAACACGGCGACAGTGGCAGACAGCGAAAGGGCAATCGACAGAAAGACCAGCGCGAGATCGAACTCGTTACGGTCGAGAACGAGGCCGAACATCGACGGCCGGCGGATGCGCAGGCCATCCGAGCCGCCGGTGATCGCGAAAAATTTCTCCAGGATTGAATATAGCACCATCGAGAGTGCGAGATTCAGCATGCCGAAGAAAATCTGTCGATAGCGCACGACAAATAATCCGACGATGCTGCTTAGAATCGCCGCCGCCGTAACGCCGACGACGAGCATGACGGCGATGTCGGTGCCACCGAGCGCGCGGCTCACGAAGCCTGCGGCATAGGCCGCGGCGGCAAAAAACATGGCGTGGCCGAACGAGACTTGTCCCGCCCGCAACAGGACAACAATCCCAAGAGCCGCCAGGCCTTTCGACATGGCGATGATGAGGAGCGCTCGTGTCCACGGCAGCCAGAATCCAATCGCAGCGAGGACGAGCGCAGCGACTATCAAACCGGCAAGACTGCGCGCGCTCATCAGATTCTCCGCGACTGAAACGTGCTGAACATTCCCTGCGGCTTCACCAACAAGACCAACGCCATGATCAGATACGGGACGAGGACATCCAATTCCGGCGCCCAATAGACAGCGATCGACCGCCCCAGACCGATCAGCAGGGCCGTGACGGCCGCCCCCTCGATGCGACCCAGACCGGCGGAGGCGGCCACCGCGAAGGAGAGCACCAGCATGTCCGTTCCCATCCCTGGCAGGATGGAAGTCGTCGGCGAAGCAAGCGAACCGCCGAGCGCCGCTAGCACGGCCCCGATCACGAAGGTGGTCAAATATACCCTCGACACGTTGATCCCGATCGCGCGCGCCGTCTCGCGGTCCTCGGCCACGGCGAGAATGACCCGACCGGACGTCGCGTGGCGCAGGTATAGACGCAGCCCGACGAGCACTAGCACCGCCACCGCCGGCAGCAGGATGATCTGATACGCAGTATAGGTAATGGCGCCAATCTGCACGTTGCCGAGCAGCTTAAGCGGCGTCGCCATGAAGTAGGGTTGCACACCCCAGATCAGCCGTTGCGCGTCGTCGAGGATCATGAACACGGCGAAGGTTGCGAGCAACTGCAACACTTCTTCCTTTTCGTAGATCCGCTGCAGCAGCAAACGCTCGATCGCAGATCCGAGCACGATGCCGACGATGCCGGCAGCGACAGCAAGCGCGGGATAGGATAGCCAAGGCGAAATCTTGGCGCTGGCAATCCAAATGCCGAAACTCGCGGCGGTATAAGCACCGACCGCATAGAGACTACCGTGAGCGATGTTGAGCACGCGTAAGACGCCGAATATCAGCGTCAGGCCGACACTCACAATAAAGACGAGCGCCGCATAAGCGATTCCGTCGAGTGCGGCAATCAGCAACAATTGAGATGTCATAACGCCCGACCCGAAGGCGTGTGCAGGGCGGCCGGATTGCCGCCCTACACGCGCTCGTCACATTGCGTGCTTGTAGGTCGCGATCTGCGTGTCGAGGATCGACGGCGCAAGCGTCTTCAACCACTCGACTGAGATCTTGCCGACGGGCGTCGAGATCTTGTCGGCGGGATAAACGGCGATGTCGTCCATCACTGCAAAGTTATATTTGGGATCGCGCTTGGTTGTGCCGAGCAATTGATCGGCAAGCCCTTGGCCGTCTTCCCTGATCTTGATCGGGCGGCTGTAGGCCTCGGTCGTGATCCCTTTGGTCGCGTCAGCGACCTGCTCGCGGCTTGGCCATTGGCCGCCATTAGCCGCAATCGCCTTTTCGTATGCATTGCGCAACGCGAATAGGGATTGAGCCATGTGGAACACGGGATAGATCGGATAGGCGCCAGTCTTCTTGCGAAACGCTTCGATGAAGGCCTTGAAATCCGGTTTGTCCTTGTATTCCGGATTGAGGAAATAATTATCGCCGCGGCCGCCAGCGATGACTCCTTCTGGCAGATCGTTGCCGAGCCGTTCGAGCGAGCTTTCGACCAGTGGCAGGACGAATAGCGACTGTTGCATCAGTCCGCGCTGGTTGGCCTGGCGCACCAAGGTATCGAGATCGCCGCCCCAAGTCGTCGATAGCACGACGTCCGGATGCAGCGCCTGCAGGCGCGAGATTTCGGTTGAGTAGTCGGCTGCGCCGAATTTTGGGAACAGCTCCGCGACTGCCGTCACGTCAGGCTTGAGGGCTTTGAGCGCCGTCGAGAAAAGCAGCCAACTGTCGCGGCCCCATGCGTAATCCTGATTGACGACAGCGATGGTCTTCAGGTCAGGTTTCTTGCGCAGCATGTACAGCACAGTCGAGAGCATCTCCGGTGTGCCGTACGATTGCGGACGATAGACGTAACGATACTTGCCTTCCTCGAAGATACGCTGGGTGCTGCAATCCCACATATAGTCGAGGATCTTGAGATCTTCCGCGAGCGGCGCGACCACCTGGCAATTGCCGCTCGAAATCGACGCTAGCATCGCGTCGACCTTTTCTTCCTGCACCAGCCGGCGATATTCTGCCAGCATCGCCTGCGTGCCCGCGCCCTCATCGACGAAGAACAGCTTTACCGGAACGCCGCCAAGGCCGCCGTGCTTGTTCCAGTCTTCGACGATCAACTCGGCCGAGGCCTTTCCTGGAACCCCGAAGACCGACGCCGGCCCGGACGTAAAGGTCGTGATACCAATCTTGAGCTCGGCAGGCTTATCGGCCGCGAAACTCAGCGAACTCATTCCCAGAAATGCGGCTGCTGCCGCCATCGCCACCGTCTTGCTCATAGGCGCTCTCCCTCGTCGAACGTTTTGCGACGTCCGCTCTCCACAGGTTACTACGATCACGTGCCGCGCGCCTATGTCCAAGTTGGAATACGGGAGAAGCTATCGGAAAAGCTCATAGCTCCTACTCATCGACGGACTTCGCCTCCCGTCAGTAGGGCTGAGCCAACTTGAACGATTGCACGTGCGCTGTCGCCTTCACCCGCGCCAGTAGCGGTCTTCCCAGCTTCGCGACAGCCGCATCGCCGAGAGAATGAGGCCTGCCATCGAATAGGTCTGCGGAAAATTGCCCCACAACTCGCCAGTCTGCGGATCGACGTCTTCGGAGAGAAGCCCGTAGCGGTTGCGATGGCTGAGCGCGTCGACGAAGAGGTCGCGTGCAGCCTCGCGCCGTCCGAGCGACCATTGGGCATCGATCAACCAGAACCGGCAGATCAGGAACGCCGTCACCGGCAGGCCGAAATCGTCGGCGTTGGCATAGCGCATGACGTGCTTTTCGCGGACCAGCTCCCGCTCCATGGCGGCGACGGTGGAGACGAAGCGCGGATCGTCGACCTCGACGACGCCGAGACCGGGAAGAAGGAGCACGCTGGCATCGAGATCGTCCGACCCGAACGCGGCGGTAAAGGCGCCGCGCTTCTCGTTCCAGGCGCGCTCGAGCAAAGCCGCATGGATCGGCTCGGCGACCGAGTTCCAATATTTCGCGCGATCGTCCAGGCCGAGGCGCGTGGCGATAGCAGAGAGTCGCTGACAGCCGGCCCAGCACATCGCCGCCGAATGAGTATGGACGCGCTGGCGACCGCGGTATTCCCAGATGCCGGCATCAGGCTCCAGCGCCTTGCTCGCCGCGCGCTCGCCGAGCGTCTCCAAAAGATGGAACAAGCCTGCATCGCCTGGCCGCGGCAGGCGTCGATCGAAGAACATCGGCATAGCAGCGAGAATGACACTGCCATAGGTATCGTGCTGCGCCTGACCGACCGCCGCGTTGCCGACGCGCACCGGCCCGTCGCCGCGATAGCCCTCGAGGTCAGGCGCGGTTCGCTCCTCGATGTCAATCGTTGGCACGACGCTGTAGAGGGGGCGCAACTCGTGATCCGGCTTCGATGCGATCGAGATCGTGAAGGAAATGAACTCCTCCATTGTGCGCGTCGCGCCGATACGATTGAGCGCCTGGACGACGAAATAAGCATCACGCAGCCAGCAATAACGGTAGTCCCAGGTGCGGCCGGAGCCAGGCGCTTCCGGGATCGAGGTGGTGTGCGCGGCGATGATGCCGCCGGTCTCGTCGAAATTGCTGAGCTTCAGCGTGATGGCGGCGCGGATGATGGCCTCTTGCCAATCGTATGAGATCGACAAACGGCGAACCCATTCCATCCAGTAATCGTGGGTGCGATCGGCGAATTCGCGGCTGGTCGCCTGCAAATCGCCGGAGAACGGCTCGTCCGGGCCAAACACGAGATGCAGCGGGCGCGTCAGGACGAACGGCGCCTCGCCGTCGATTAGTGACAGCGGCGCGTCGGTCGTCAGACGGATCACGATACCTTCGCTGGAATAGCGGATATGATTGCTGCCGAGCGAGCGCTGTGTCAGCGGCTTTCCATAGTTGCTGGTCGGCCGCATCCTGATGGTGATGCGTGGCAGGCCGGCGATCGGTTCAACGATGCGAAAGATCTGCGGCGGGCGAAACACGCGGCCGAATTGACGAAAGCGCGGGACGAAATCGGTGATCTTGACCTTGCCGCCTTGGCGATCGGTCAGGATGGTCGAGACGATCGCGGTGTTGCGCACGTATTCGGATTCAAACTCCGCCATGTCGTCCAGCACGACGTCGGAGAATCCCTTCTCCTCCTTGCCCGCCAACAATCGGCAGAAGATCGGGTCGCAGTCGAAGCGCGGATAGCACCACCAAACGATCCGCGAGGACGGATCGACCAGCGCGGCCGTTCGCCCGTTGCCGATGACGGCTAGATCAAGGCCGTGATCCTTCATTCCGCCGCGTCCCCGCGGTCGGCCACTATCCGTTCGAGCCACGCGCGCACGTCCTCGGGGGTGTCGAAGTGACCATTCGCCCCGGGAACGAGCCGGCCAACGGAAAAGCCCAAGCCGCCGAAATCCGGAATGACACCGAATACCGGCTCGTCGGTAACGTCGTCGCCGATGAAAATCGGATGCCGGTTGTTGAACGGAGGGTATTTCATCAATTCGCGCACCGCCGTCGCTTTGCTGACGCGGGCCGGCTTGACCTCGACGACCGCTTTTCCCGGCAGCACTTCGACAGTGCCCTGTGGCAGCTGCGAACAAACCGCCGCAACCGCCGCGCGCAGCGCCGCGCCTAAATCGGGCGCCAACCGATAATGCAGGGCGAGCGAATAGCCCTTGTCCTCGACGAGGATCCCCGGGCCAAGCTCAGTCAGCGTTGCGAGTGCGCGCTTCAACTCGGGGCTCAGGAAACTGGCGCGCTTCTGCGGCTCGGTCCCCGGGGCCGGCCTCAATTCGGCGCCATGACCCCCGATCGCGGCGAGCTGAAGCGGCGCGAAAATCAGGTCAATGTCGCTGAGGAGGCGGCCGCTTACCAGCGCCAACGCGCCGCCCGTCAACTCTTGCAGCCGGGCCAGCGTTTTGCGCAGCGCCGGTGGCACCCAGACTTCCCGCGGGGTGGGCGCGATATCAAGGATGGTGCCGTCGATATCGAGCAGGATGGCGCAGTCCCGCAAGTCGGAAATGAGCGAAGTGGTTGCAATTTTCATGTCGAGATTGGCGGCGTGTGCTTGGCTCTGCACGTTTATATCCCATCATGACTAGATAAACGACAATGGCCGAGCGACCGTCTCGAGCGACTTACCCTCGGCGGCGACGCCCCAGAGCGCTTCGACCGTGGCGGCGGCAATCATCAGCAGCGCGCCTAAGAAATACCCGACAGCGACGCTGCCGCGTGAACCGGTGCTGATTAGCTCACCCAAGAGCAGAGGCCCGGCTACGCCGCCGACCCCGGTGCCGATCGCATAAAAGAACGCGATGGCGAGCGCGCGAATTTCCAGCGGAAAAATCTCGCTTACGGTGAGGTAGGCCGAGCTTGCGGCAGCCGAGGCAAAGAAGAAGACGACCATCCAGGCGACAGTGAGGGCCGGCGCGGTGAGGAGACTTTGACTGAAAAGGTAACCCGTAACGGCGAGCAAGATTCCGGAAGTCGCATAGGTTGCCGCGATCATCACCTTGCGGCCTATCGTATCGAACAATCGACCGAGCAGGATCGGTCCCAGCACGTTGCCCGCCGCAAATGGCACGATGTACCAGCCGATCTCGCCGGCCGGGATGCCGTAAAAGTTGGACAAGACCAGCGCGTAGGTGAAGAACACAGCGTTGTAGAAGAAAGCCTGCGCGGCCATCAGCGTCAGGCCGATCAGCGTGCGCTGGCGGTAGGTGTTGAACAAAACGCCCGCGACCTCTGTGAGCGGAGTGTGATCGCGCACGCGCAGCTGCACACGCGGCCGCTCGCGCCCTCCCGCACAAGGCTCGCTCCCGAAGTGGGCTTCAATCCCCCGCACGACGGTGTCGGCTTCTTTCACAAAGCCATGGGTCATCAGCCAGCGTGGGCTTTCCGGAATCCAGCGTCTCATGACGAGAATGATCAGTCCTATTGTGGTTCCGATCAGGAAGGCCAGACGCCATCCGAGGGCCGGATCGATAAAGGCGGGGTTGAGCAGGACGATCGAGCCGGCCGCGCCCATGGCTGCCCCGACCCAAAAACTGCCGTTGACGAGGAGGTCGGTCCAGCCGCGCAAGCGTGCAGGGATAAGCTCCTGGATTGTCGAATTGATGGCAGTGTATTCGCCGCCGATGCCGGTGCCGGTCAGGAAACGGAACAATACGAAACTCCAGACATTCCAGGACAATCCCGTGGCGGCGGTCGCCAGAAGGTAGACGGCGAGAGTGATCGAGAACAGCTTCTTACGTCCCAGACGATCGGTGAGCCAACCGAACACAAAGGCGCCCAGGATCGCACCGCACAGATAAGAGCTACTGGCAATGCCGATCTGCGAGTTGCTCAAACCCAGTGCAGAGCGCTGCATCAATTCGCCGGAAAGCGAGCCGGCGAGCGTCACTTCCAGCCCGTCGAGGATCCAGGTGACGCCCAGCGCGACGATTACCAGGAGATGAAACCGGCCGAAAGGCAGCGCATCCAGGCGACTGGGGATGTCAGTCTCGACGACTGCGCTCGAACCCGAGCGGACCGTTCCGGTGGTCCCACGCGGCCGCTTCAAACGAGTTGAAGGAACCGGCCGCGCCGAATCCGCGTCGCTCGCTGCGTCGGGTGCATATTCAGCCATGAGAGATTGCCCCAAGCGCAGTCTCGCTTTTTAACGTTTTGTGCGATGAAGGGTTCCCAGCCAGCCGCCACCGGCGGTTCTGCGAGGGCCGAGGCACGACGCGTAGTTCGCGAAAGCCGCCGGCTAGTCTGCTGCGAGAGCAAGCCGCGATGGGCGCGGTTCCGGTATAAACCCATTGTCGAGATCAGTCGTGCCCGGTGATTTGTCTTGATCGACAAGATCGTCAGCCATCTGGAAATACCGCGACGGCTGCGGGCCGTGGTGCGGGCACATGAATTGAGTCTGATCGCGCTCGCCGCAGTGGTCGGCGCGATCGCGGGCTTGGTCGTATCCGCCATGAGCACCAGCGTCGATCTACTGCATCAGCTGTTCTTTCACCTCGATCCCGGCGTTCGGCTGTCCGGATTGCTGCAGCTCGATCCCGTGGTGGCGATCTCGGTGCCGCTCGTCGGCGGTATCGTTTTTGGCGTCGCCCGCGAGCTGATCGCCTGGTGGCGACCGGAGCGGGAAATCGACCCCATTGAAGCGAATGCGCTTCATGGCGGCCGCATGTCGCTCATCGGCAGCATCATCGTCGCGGCGCAGACGGTCTGGTCGAGCGGAGTCGGCGCCTCGGTCGGCCTGGAGGCCGGCTATACGCAATTTGCCAGCGGTATCGCCTCGCGCATCGGCATGGCGTTTCGGCTGCGCCGCGCCGACCTGCGCATCCTGGTGGGCTGCGGCGCCGCCGGCGGCATTGCGGGCGCCTTCGGCGCCCCGCTCGCCGGCGCCTTTTATGGCTTCGAGCTGATCATCGGCGGCTATTCGCCAAACAGTTTGGCGCCCGTCGCCGTCTCTGCGCTGATCGGGTACCTCGTCGCGCACGCGCTCGCTCCGGCCGAGATCGGTGTCGTCGCGCCCGAGCGCATGATTGTCGCTCCGCATGATCTCGTCATCGCCGCCGTCATCGGCCTCCTCTGCGCCGTCGCGGGAATTCTCATGATGCGCGCGGTGGCGCTGTGTGAAGCCTTGTTCCTTCGGCTGCAACTGCGGCCAGCCCTGCGCACAATGGTGGGCGGGCTTGTCGTCGGGCTTTTGGCCATCGTGGCGCCGCAGGTGATGTCGTCGGGTCATGGGGCGTTGCATCTTTCCGGAATGTTCGAGCTCTCGCTGCGCACGATTGCGCTTCTCTTCCTCCTCAAGATCGCCGCCTCGATCGTCTCGCTCGGTTGCGGATTCCGCGGCGGCTTGTTCTTCTCCTCGCTGCTCATCGGCGCGCTGGGCGGCAACCTCCTAGCGGTCGCATTGACGCTCGGCTGGCCGAGCGGTCATTTCGATTCGAACTCCTATGCGGTGATCGGCATGAGCGCGCTCGCGGCCTCGGTCGTCGGCGGGCCGCTGACCATGACCTTTATCGCGCTGGAAACGACGGGCGACCTGTGGCTGACAACGGCGGTGCTGATCGCGGTGATCATCTCCTCGCAGGTGACGCGCGAGATGTTCGGCTATTCATTCGCCACCTGGCGCTTCCATTTGCGCGGTGAGACCATCCGCAGCGCGGCGGATGTCGGTTGGATGCGCGATCTCACCGTCGGCAAGATGATGCGCCACGATGTGCGGACGACCCCCGTCGCGGCGACTATCGCAGCCTTCCGCGAAGCTTTTCCGCTCGGCTCCCCGGCCTACGTTATTGCCGTCGATGAGCAGGGCCGCTACGCCGGTATGGTGCCCGTGGCTGACGCCCACGCGGCGGAAGCCTCGCCGGATAAATCGATCAAGGAGCTTCTCCGCTATACCGACGGGATATTGCTGCCGGGCATATCGATCAAGGAAGCGGTGCTGGTGTTCGATCGCGCCGAGGCAGAGGCCCTCGCGGTCGTCGATTCCTACGTCGATCGCCGCGTCATCGGGCTCCTCACCGAGGCCTATGCGCTCCGCCGCTACGCGGCGGAATTGGAGCGGCGGCGGCAGGAGCTTGTGGGTGACGAATAGAGAACAGGAACGCCACGCCTGAGGCCTTTCTCTCCCTGTTTCTAAAAATCCGCGCTCTTTTCGAAAACCTGCTATAATTTCCAAAATTGCGGGCCGCTGCGGGAGTTTTTATGAAACGTTCAGTCGCAGAAGTTTTTTCGACAGAGCCGGATCATAACGGTCTGCCTCGTACGATTGCCGAATCGATATATCAGCGCATTCGGCAGGACATCCTATGGATGCGCCTCGCGCCGGGCGTGCCGCTTCGCTCCGATGAATTGCGCGCCCGATATAACGTCGGCATCAGCCCCCTGCGTGAGGCACTGACGCGTCTCGATTCGGAGCGGCTTGTGACGTCGGTCGGTCAACGCGGCTTCAGGGTTGCGCCGCTCACGGCGTATGACGTCGAAGATACGATGATGACGCGGATCGTCATTGAGCGCGAGGCTCTGGCCCGATCCATTGAGAACGGCGACATCGCATGGGAAACAGGCGTCGTAGCGGCTTTTCACGCTTTGTCGCGCCATCCCATCCCGAAGGAACCGGGTGCGGCAACGCAAATCTGGGCGACGCGCCACCGCCAATTCCACATGGCACTGCTATCGGCATGCGGCTCACGGTGGCAACTGGAGCTTGCCGGCCTTTTATTTGATCAAGCCGAAAGACATCGCATGTTGCGCGGCCAATTCGCGCCGCAAAAAAAATTGAAGCGGGACACCGTGCGCGAGCATCGACGAATTTTCGATGCTGCGCTTGCGCGCGACGTCAAGGAGGCGGTCAAGGCGCTGGAAAAGCACTATGAGACGACGGCGAAACAGGTCGTTTCGGTAATCTCGCGCCTTCCGAGACTCGTCTCCGGCGCTTCCGAAAAGCTCCTCGCTTGACAGGCCGATATCCGCAAAATACAAATTTTGGAAAATACCGAGTAGATTGGATAGTCGTCTTGGCAGCGCGTGATGTTGGCGCGGTCGAGAATGCGGTGCCGATGCGTTCAAAGAAAAACGTGTGCGCATGATTGAAGAAATGCGCGTTTGATAGGGAGGTGATCATGTATCAACTGAGCAGAACGGTTCCTGTTAACGAACCCAAAAAACCATTCCTGAGCAGGCACGATGTGTGGACGGGCCTGCTCATGAAGGCCAACAACGCTTTACCGTACGTACCGGAGATGAAGAAGTGCGACGTCGTGGAACAGGGCGACGGCTGGCTCATCCGTGACATCATGCTCAAAGACGTGCCGCTCCGAGAAAAGGTTACGTTCGAGCCGGAGCGGCGCGTGATTTTCGAGCGGACACGCGGCTCGGAGCTTGGTCGCATCGAGAATGTTGTCGGCGAGGACGCCAACGGAAACCTCACGCTGACTTTCGCCTTCAGTCTGAAAAAGGACGGCGTTCCCGAGGGCAGCGAAGCCGAGAAGGCTCACTTCGCGCCCATGGAGGGAGCCTATTTGGGCGCGGTTGCATCGACGCTCGCCGCGGTCCGGCGGACCGTGGATGAAAAGGGCCGTGAGCACCTGCCGCCCAAACACCCGACCGACACGGCCGGCGATACGCGCTGGATCTATGACTATTACCGCGCCGTCGACAGCATGAATGTGGAGAGGGCGCTTGCCCAGCACACCGACGACACGACGCTGAATTTTGCGAACTACCCGACCGCGCACGGCAAGGAGGGATACAAGGCTGCGATCGGCGCGCTTTGGGGAAGAATCAAGGGCATGTCGCACAGCATGACCGGAGCCTGGTCGATCCACGACGGGCAGGTCGGTATCGCCGAGGCCATCGTGCAATACACCCGCCTCGACGACAGCCTGTGCACCATCAAGTTCTGTTCAGTGCTGCGCCGGCGCGGCGACAAGATTTGCGACTTGCGCATCTATGGCGACGCGACGTCGCTCTAGGCGGGTGTGTTTCGCGCTTGCCGGTCGAGCGGGTCATTCCGGCTTCGATGCCGTCGTAAAGTAGGGAAAGCCGCGATTCGCGGCTCTCCCTATCGTTGTGAGCAGGGCATTTTGATCGAACCAGCCAATGTTGACATGGCGCGCCGGAACGGCTGACCATGCCGCAGAACATTTTCATCGCCAGGGAGGACCCGCGCGTTATGAACGCGGACGAGCGCATTGCCGAGCTAACCCGAAAAATGCTGCGGCGGAAATTTTATGCCGTCCTATCGCAGCCGTCGGCGACCCCCGAGAAGCTGAAGGCGTTTTTGCCGGCGCATCTCGAATACATGATCGGTCTTGAAAAGCGCGGCGTTTTGTTCGCGTCCGGTCCGTTGGCTGACGGTGAGGGACCGCCGAGCGGCGCCGGGTTGACCATCCTGCGGACGGCGAGCGCTCGCGAAGCGCGCGAGCTGGCGGAGGCCGACCCATTCGTCGCCAACGGTCTGCGGACCTTCGAACTCAAAGAATGGACGATCATGGAGGGTACGCTGGGGCTGCGCGTCAATCTCTCAGATCAGTCGGTCGAGGTAGCGTAGGGGAGTCGAATGGAGACCGTTGGCTTTGTCGGCG
The DNA here is from genome assembly GCA_963733575.1 of uncultured Alphaproteobacteria bacterium. Lineage (GTDB taxonomy): Bacteria > Pseudomonadota > Alphaproteobacteria > Rhizobiales > Xanthobacteraceae > BOG-931. The sequence continues at coordinate 205,502 of CAVTDJ010000003.1, forward strand.
TCGGCAAGATCGGGATGCCGATCTCGCAGAATCTGATCAAGAGCGGCTATCGCGTCGTCGGCTATCGTCGCAGCTCGCTCGACGAGTTTGAGAAGATCGGCGGCATTCCGGCGCGTTCCGCCGCCGAAGTCGGCGCGCAAGCCGATGTCGTCTTTTCCTGCCTGCCGTCGGACGACGCCCTGGAAGAAGTCGTGCAGGGTCCGCAGGGGCTGGTGCGCTCGGCACGGCCGGGTCAGGTCGTGGTCGAACTCGGCTCATATCCGGTTCCCGTCAAGGCGCGGCAGATCGCGCCGCTTGCAGAGAAGGGGGCCGCCTTTATCGACGGCGAAGTTGCCGGCACGCCCGGCATGGTATCGGCGCGCAAGGGCGTGGTCTTTCTCGCGGGCGATGCACAGGCGTGTAAAAGGATCGAGCCCGTAGTCGCCGGCTTTGCCGATTCCTGCATCTATTTCGGCGCGTTCGGTGCAGCCAGCCGCGTCAAGCTCATCAACAATCTGCTGGTCTCAATCCATATCGCAGCGACTGCGGAGGCGATGGCGCTCGGGGTCAAGGCTGGCGTGGATGTCGACTTGATGATCAAGGCGATCGCGACCGGCAGCGGCGGCTCGACCCAATTCGGCATACGCGCGCCGTGGATGGCGGAGCGGCGCTTCAAGCCGCTGCAAGGCCCCATTCCCGGCTTGCAGCACTATATCGAGATGATCGGCGAATTCGCCGACAGCGTTGGCGTAGCGACGCCGCTTCTGGATCGCACCGCCGCGCTGTTCGATCAATTCGTGGCGATGGGACTGTCCGACTGCGACGGGGCCGCGATGATCGACGTCATCAGCTCGCTATCGCGAGAAAAACCGGCAAATTCATCCTCCAAAGGGTGACAAAGGAGAGTTCGCATGATCCGGGTCAACAAAATCGCCCACGCCAGCTACGAGACACCTGATGTCGATCAGCAGATCGCGTATTACACGGATATTCTGGGTCTCAGTCTGGTCGTGAAGGAAAAGGACACCGCGTATCTCGCTTCCACCGTCGACCATCATTCGGTCGTGTTACGCAAGGGTGCGCAAGCGCAGTGCGTGCGTCTCGGGTTTCAGATCGCGCCGGATGCCGATCTCGGCGATTTCGAGAAACAAGTCGCCGCCCGTGGCATCAAAACGCAGCGCAAGAAAGACCCGGAGCCGTCGATCTCCGACATGGTCGCGTTCGCCGATCCGAAGGGCACGGCGATGGAAGTGTTCAAGCGCGATGCCTTTTCGCACCAGAAGTTTCAGAAGAAGGGCATCGTGCCGCACAAGCTCGGCCACGTCGCTTTCCACGTCACCAACGTCAAGCACGTCACCAAATTCTATTGCGACGTGCTCGGCTTTCGCGAATCCGACTGGATGGCGGACTTTTTCTCCTTCCTGCGTTGCGGCCCCGACCATCACACCATCAACCTGATGGAGACCGGCTCGAACCGCCACTTCCACACCGCCTTCGAGCTGCGCGATTGGGCCCATATGCACGAGGCGTGCGACTTTCTCAGCCTCAACGGCTACAAGCTTCTGTGGGGTCCTGGCCGTCACGGCATCGGTCACAATTTGTTCGCCTACCATCGCGCGCCCAACGGGCTGATCACCGAGACCTTCGCCGAGCTCGACCGCATGAACGAAGAGCTCGGCTATTTCGAGCCGCGGCCCTGGCACCGCGATAATCCGCAGCGCCCGAAGGTGTGGGAGAAGGACCCCTCCGCCTCCAACCTCTGGGGCATTATGCCCGGCGACGAGATGATGAAGTAAAAAAGCTGCGCGCGGGACGAGGTTGGAGGGATAGAACGACATGCTGAGATTCAAGCTGAGCATTGCCGCGATCTTTGCCGCCGTCGCGCTCTTGCTTGTCGCGCTTGGCGCGACCGCATCCGCCGCCGAGCCGATCAAGGTCGGCTTCAGCATGGCGATGACCGGTGCGGTGGCGCAGAACGGCAAACAGCTCTTGATCGCGCTTCAGCTCTGGCGCGACAACGTCAACGCCAAAGGCGGGTTGCTCGGCCGCCCAGTCGAACTCATCTTCTACGACGACCAGAGCAATCCGGCGAATGTGCCCGGCATCTACACCAAGCTCATCAACGTCGACAAAGTCGATCTGCTCCTCGGCCCCCTACGCCACCAACATGACCGCGGCGGCGATGCCGGTCATCATGGAGAACAAGAAACTCACCATCAGCATGCTCGCGATCGGCGTGAATCGGCATTTCGATTACCCGAAATATTTTTCCATGGTGCCGGTCGGGCCCGAAGGGGTGAAAGCGTTTTCCAAAGGCTTTTTCGATCTCGCCGCCGCGCAGAAGCCGAAGCCGGAGACTGTCGCCATCCTCGCCGCGGACGCCGAGTTTGCCAAAACCTCCGCCGACGGCGCGCGCGAGAACGCCATCGCGAACGGCTTCAAGGTCGTCTTTGACAAGAGCTATCCGCCGCCGAACACCGATTTCGCGCCGACCGTGCGCGCGCTGCAGGCGGCGAATGCCGACGTCGTCTTCGTTGCCGCCTATCCGCCGGATACCGTCGGCATCGTGCGGGCGGCGCAGGAGGTCGGGCTCAAGCCGAAAATGTTCGGCGGCACGATGATCGGGTTGCTGATCACGCCGATCAAGACGCAGCTCGGTCCGCTGCTCGACGGTATCGTCATCATGGAAAGCTTCGTGCCGGCGCCGACCTTCAACTTTCCCGGCGTCGCCGACGTGATCAAGCGCTACCGCGCGGTGGCGGCGGGCGAGAAAATCGATCCGCTCGGCTACGGTTTCGTGCCGTTCGGATACGCCGCCGGGCAGGTGCTAACGCAAGCGGTCGAGGCGACCAAGAGCTTCGATCAAGACAGGCTCGCCGACTATATCCACAGCCACAGCTTCGAGACGGTGGTCGGCAACGTTGCATACGACAAAGCCGGCGATTGGACCGTGCCGCGCACGGTGTTCACGCAATTCCAGCACGTGGCGCCGAACGATTTCGAGCAATTCGCCAGCGGCAAAGTCCAGCCGATCCTATGGCCGCCGCAATACAAGACCGGCGATCTGATCTATCCTTACGCCGACGCGAAGCAGTAACAGCCGTCGCCGATCACTCGCCCTTGCCGCCAAGCTGCTTGAGCTTGGCGAACACGGCTTCGACGTTGAGGTCTTCGGCTTTCTTCACGGCAGCCGGCTCCTCCGGCTCCTTTTTCGGCGCCGTTGTGACGGAAGCGGGCAGCAGCGTCGCACCCTGCGCCTCGACCGGCCCCGGCTTTTCCTTGGCGGCGCGCTGGACCTCAAGGTCGAGGTCGATCTGCGAGCAAAGCCCGAGGGTCACCGGGTCGAGCGGTGTGAGGCTGGCCGAGTTCCAGTGCGTGCGGTCGCGGATCGCCTGGATGGTCGATTTCGTGGTGCCAACGAGCCGCATGATCTGGCTGTCCTTAAGCTCCGGATGGTTGCGCACCAGCCATAGGATCGCATTCGGCCGGTCCTGCCGGCGCGACACCGGCGTATAGCGGGGGCCTTTCTTCTGCTTCGCCTCGGGAAGGCGCACTTTCGGATCGGCGATGTGGAGCCGCTGGTCCGGGTGGGCTTCCGCGTCGGCGATTTCCTCGCGCGTGAGTTGCCCGGTCAAAATCGGATCCAATCCCTTGATCCCCTGCGCAGCGTCGCCGTCCGCGATCGCCTTCACTTCCAGCGGATGCAGGTTGCAGAACTGCGCGATCTGGTCGAACGACAAAGCCGAGTTCTCGACCAGCCACACTGCCGTCGCTTTCGGCATCAAGGGGGCGATAGCCATATGCAAATCTCCTCTGCGCTCCGCCCGCCCGTCCGGGCGAAGCCACTTACGTCATCGACGATGACTGAAAAGCCGCCGGAATATAGGCGGCCGACCCGCCGGGCGCAACCAGCCAGGTGATTCCGCCTCGTGCTGTGCGCAAGACGAGGTCCGGCTTAGCCCATTGCGAATTGGCCCGAATTTGGCACAAAGGAAGCGCCGGGGCCGGCTATCGCGCCAAAACGGAGCCTTGCTTGACCGAAACGGTCGCCGAAATCCTGGAAGCTTATCGCGGCGGAGCAGCGAAACCCGAGGACATCGTCGCGCGGAGTTTTGAGCGCATCCGAGCCCATAACGATCCGGCTATCTTTATCGCGCTGCGCGAGGAAGCCGAGGTCCTCGAAGAAGCGCGTACGCTGGCGCGGACCACCGACAAAACACTGCCGCTCTACGGCATCCCGGTTTCCGTCAAGGACAATATCGACGTCAAGGGCTTGGCGACGACTGCCGCGTGCCCCGCCTACAGCTATCATCCGAACAAAGATGCCGCTTGCGTCGAGCGGCTGCGCGAAGCGGGAGCGCTCATTCTCGGTAAGACTAATCTCGATCAGTTCGCGACCGGCTTGGTCGGCGTACGCACGCCTTACGGCGTCGGGCGCAATCTATTCGATCCGAAGCTCATTCCCGGAGGGTCGAGCACCGGCTCCGCGCTTGCAGTTGGGGCGGGGCTGACGCCGCTCGCGCTCGGCACCGACACCGCGGGGTCCGGGCGCGTGCCGGCCGGCTTCGCCAACATCGTCGGGCTGAAACCCAGCCGCGATCTTGTTTCCACCGCGGGGGTCGTGCCCGCTTGCCGCACGCTCGACTGCGTCTCCGTTTTGGCGCTCACGGTCGACGATGCCATGGCGATGCTGAGTGTGATTGCCACTCCCGATGCGGCTGATGCCCCATCGCGTCCACGCGTGGCGCCTGCAGTCGGGCCGATGCCGGAAGGCCTCAAGCTCGGCGTGCCGCTGCCTGGTCAGCGCTTGTTCTTCGGCGATCACGCGTCGGAGGCGGCTTACGAGGCGGCGCTCGCCCAGTTCGCTGCGCTCGGCGCAAGAATCGTGGAGATCGACATCGAGCCGTTTTACGCGGCGGCGCGGTTGCTCTACGAGGGACCATGGGTGGCCGAGCGTTACCTGACCGCACGCGCGCTCATCGCCTCCTCGCCGGAATCGCTGCATCCGGTCACGCGGCAGATCATCCTTGCCGGGGCGCACGGCTCGGCAGCCGATGCCTTCGCGGCCTTTTATCAGCTCGAGGATTTGCGGCGGGTGCGTGACCACACCTTCCGCACCATCGATGCACTGGTGCTGCCGACGGCGCCGACGGTCTATTCGGTCGAGCAGGTATTCGACGATCCGATCGGGCTTAACAGTCGGCTCGGCACCTATACCAATTTCGTCAATCTGCTCGACATGTGCGGGCTCGCCGTGCCGGCATCTGTGCGTCCCGACGGCACACCGTTCGGTGTAACGCTGCTCGCGCCGGCCGGCGAGGATGCGGCACTCGCGGCGATCGGCCGCGAATTTCATGCCGCGACCGGGTTGCCGCTCGGCGCGCTCCAACAACCGCCGCGGCCGCTCGCGCGCGGGCCGGCGGCGGCGGGACCAGGCGAGATTCCGCTCGCCGTGGTCGGGGCTCATCTTTCCGGCATGCCGCTTAACGGCGAACTGCGCGCGCTGGGCGCTCGGCTCGTCGAGCGCGGCGCGACCGCGGCGCATTACCGACTCTATGCGCTGCCCGGTACACGGCCGCGGAAGCCCGGCCTGCTGCGCGTCAAAAAGGCCGGAGGCGCCGCCATCGAGATCGAAGTCTGGGCGCTTTCTGAGAGCGCCTTCGGCCGATTTGTTGCCGCGGTGCCGCCGCCCTTGTCGATCGGCACGCTCGAACTCGACGGCGGCCGCTTGGTCAAAGGCTTTTTAGTCGAGGCGGAGGCAGTCGCGGGCGCGCGCGACATTTCAAGCTTCGGCGGCTGGCGCGCCTTTGTGGCACAGGAAAAAGTGTCGGCGTAAGCAGAGCCGACGCGATTATTTGTGCTCGTCGATGAAGCTCACGTGCGCGGCGACGATGCGCCAGCCTTCTGGAAATCGCACCCAGGTCTGCATCTGCCGGCCGACTTTTCCGGGCACGCTCGCGCGGTGGAACAGCGTCGAAGCGACGGCGTGGTCGCGGCCATAGGTGCTGATGACAGTCTTCGAGATCGTGCGCGCGAGCCCGACCGGCGAGCGGGCGACACGAAACGCCTCGATCTCCGCATAGCCGTAAAGGTTCTCGCTGCCGCCGTAGCGGATGGTGCGCGGATCGTTGCGGAACATCGAATTGAGCGTGGCGACGTCATTCTCATCGAGCGCCTTCTCGTAGCGGTCGAACGTGGCCTTTACTTCGGCGACGACCTCCGGCAGGTCGATCTCCATTTCAATTCTCCTGAATCGGCGGACGTTGCGCGGCAGCGACGCCTTCGGTTTCGAGCGCGTGCGCGATGCGCAACGCCACATCCTCGCGCCAAGGCGCGGCAACGATCTGCACGCCGATCGGCAACGGCGAGAGCGGCACCGGAACGGCAACGACCGGCAGACCGATGAAGGAGATCGGTTGCGTGTAAAGACCGAGATTGGCCCGCACCGGCAGCTCAGCGTCGCCAAGCTCAAATGTCTGCTGCCCGATCAGCGGCGCCGTGCACGGCGTCGCTGGCGCCAAAATGGCGTCGACCTCCTCGAACAACTTTAGCACCTCGCCGCGATACCAGCGGCGGAATTTCTGCGCCTTCGCCACGAGCGAAGCCGGTAGCATGGCGCCGGCCATCAGACGGTCGCGCACGGCGGGATCGAAATCCCGCGCGCGGGTGCGCAGCCGCTCAAGATGCAGGGCTGCGCCTTCGCTAGCGGTGATGATGTAGGCGGCCGAGCGCGCGCGTTCGGCTTGCGGAATATCGATGTCCCGATTGGCGCCGAGCGCCACCGCTACGCGATCGATGGCGCAGACCGCTTCCGCAGTCTTGCACTTGAAATAGCCGCCGGCGACGGCAATGCGCAGTCCATCGGCGCCTCGCTCCAAAAGCGAAGTGACGGATTCGGCGGCGCGATCGGCGCAAACCGGATCGAAGGTGTCGTACCCCTGCATGGCGTCATAGGCGAGCGCGAGATCGCGGGCGCCGCGCGCCAGCGGACCCACATGGTCGAAGCTTGCTGCGAACGGGAAGGTCCCCGCGCGACTGAGCCGTCCATAGGTCGGCTTGAGGCCGAATAAGCCGCAGAGCGACGAGGGCACGCGGATCGAGCCGTTGGTGTCGGAGCCGAGCGCGAGCGGCACCAGGCCGCCGGCAACTGCGGCAGCCGATCCGCCCGAAGAGCCGCCGGTCATGCGGTTGAGATCGTGCGGATTGCGCGAAGGGCCGTCGTGCAAATTTTCGCCGGTGAAATCGTACGCGTATTCGCCCATGTTGAGAGCCCCGACGAGTACGGCGCCGGCCGCTTCAAGGCGTTCGATGAGCGTGGCGTCCCGGCTTGCCGGGGATGCGTCGCGGTTGATTTTCGACCCGGCAAGCGTCGGCATTCCGGCGATGTCGAACAGGTTTTTCACCGCAAAAGGCACGCCGGCGAGCGGCGGAGACGGCTGGCCCCGGGCGCGCGCGTCGTCGAGCGCCTGTGCGCGCAGAAGCGCGCGCTGCTCGGTGATCGCGGTGAAGGAATTCAGCAGCGGATCGCGCGAGCGGATGCGGGCGAACGTTGCTTCCACAAGGCTCAGTGCGCCGATGCGGCCGGAATGCACGGCCGCTGCCATATCGACAGCCGTCCTCCAGGTGAGATCGAGCGGGGCCGTTTCAAGCACGGAACACCGGTGCAGGCTCGCTCTCGTCGGGAAGTGCAAACTCGTCGACGAGCGTTGCGTGGCGGAAAAGCAGTTGCAAGTTCAGCTTCACTCCGGCGCGCCATGCCGGGTCGATCGGCAGCGCGAGCGCCTGAGCGCCGGCCACCATCAGAGCCTCCATGGCGTCGGGTTTCTTGGCACGTAACGGGCGCGCTGGTGCTCTCGCCCGCCGTGCCGTCTTTTTGCGGCTCATGGATTTACGCGTCATGCCGCCGAACTTCCTCATCTAAGTCATTGATTCTCAGACATTGTTGCATGCGTGCCGAAGAGGGCCAAGAGGCCGGCCAATGGCCGTGTCATTCCTCATGAAGCAGAAGGCCCGGTCAATAATTGAGCATGCCACCACGCGCGGAATTGACGTTCCTTGCGAAGGCTGGCCCTGTTCTTGCACATTTCCCGCCGTAGCGATGCCAGGGGGCCGAGATGCCAAGCGTGAATTTCGAGGCCGAACCCGCGCCACTTTCCGTTGATCTCGACAGAGCTGCGCTGGTCATCATCGACATGCAGCGCGATTTCCTCGAGCCCGGCGGGTTCGGCGAAGCGCTCGGCAATGACGTGTCACGACTGCAGGTAGCGGTCGGTCCATGCCGGCAAGTGCTTGCCGCGGCGCGCCGGCTGGACATGCTGGTCATTCACACGCGGGAAGGACACCGGCCCGATCTTTCCGATGCGCCACCCCACAAAGTCGAACGCGGCGATCCGGCAAACCGCATCGGCGCGCGCGGGCCGATGGGCCGTATTCTCGTGCGCGGCGAGCCCGGCCACGACATCATTCCCGAACTCTATCCGCTGAAGGACGAGCCGGTAATCGACAAGCCGGGAAAGGGCGCCTTTTATCAGACCGATCTTGAACTGATGTTGCGCAACCGCGGCATCGACACGCTGTTTGTTTGCGGCGTGACCACGGAAGTATGCGTGAATACCACCGTGCGTGAAGCCAACGATCGCGGCTTCCGCTGCATCGTATTGTCGGATTGCTGCGCCTCATATTTCCCCGAATTTCATGCCGCCGGGCTCGCCATGATCAAGGCGCAGGGTGGTATTTTTGGCTCGGTCTCCGCTTCGCAGCCGCTGCTTAATTCGCTGGCATCGCTGCTCTGAACTTAGCGCAAGCTGACTTTCAGCCTGAGCGCGGGCGTTGCTTTAAGGTGCAGCCGGCTCTTTGGTGGCGTTTCGTGCTGTTTTTTTGACAGGCCAATGATCGTTATTTGATCGTCGGTGGGTATTTGTGGTTCGCTCCGCCGCAGCGTAGCACGCTCATGTCAAACAAATCACGACGCCGCGCAAATCGGATTCCGCTGCCGGTTCATCGCCTTCGCAGTTCTGCCCGGCGGCGTTCGCCTCCGGGAATTGGTTGGCATGCGCCTTGCGAGGATCACTAAGCAATCGTTGACGATTGCACATATGCCGCCGGGGGGCGGAGCTTGTCAGTTCGCAAATCGCTGCTCGTCAAATAGGCGGACGGCCGACCAGCGTGTGGGCATTGCTTCGTGCAGCGCTTGAGAATCGTCATGGAGGGGAGCGTGCAATGACGACCACATCGACAATGGCGTACCGCCCAAATCTGTGGACGCCGGGCGATTGGAATGCCTTCTTCGGCTTCGGCACCAACATCCTCGTCAACATGCTGGTGCTCACCGGCCTGTTGCGGTTTGTGATTAAGATGCCGGACTCGATCGTGTTCGGCCGCATCTTGCCGGCGCTCGGCCTGATGCTGTGCCTGTCGACGATGTATTACGCCTATCTCGCCTATCGGCTGGCGCAGAAAACCGGCCGTAGCGATGTCTGTGCGCTCCCTTCGGGGGTCAGCGTGCCGCACATGTTCATCGTCACCTTCGTGATCATGCTGCCGATCGCACTCAAGACCAACGACCCGATCAAGGGTTGGGAGGCTGGACTGGTATGGGTCTTCTTCCAGAGCTTCATCCTGATGATCGGCGGGTTCATCGCACCGATCGTCCGCCGGATCACGCCGCGCGCCGCCCTGCTCGGCACGCTCGCCGGTGTGTCGATCACGTTCATCTCCATGCGTCCGGCGCTGGAAATGTATATGACGCCGGTGATCGGCCTGACTTGCTTTGCCGTCATCATGGTGAGCTGGTTTGGCGGCTTTAAATACCCGAAGGGCATTCCTGCCGGACTTGTGGCGATCGCGGTTGGAATGATCATCGCTTGGGGCTCCAACCTCTTCGGCCTCAATTACGGTGGACTGAGTGGCAAGGGTATTACGGACGCCTTCACGAATTTCGGCTTCTCCGTCCCGATCCCCGCCGTCGATCACATCTTCTCGGGCTTCCAGTATCTTGGCGTGATCCTCGTCACTGCGATACCTTTCGGCATCTACGACCTCGTCGAGGCGATGGACAACGTGGAGAGCGCGGAAGCCGCTGGAGATCCCTATCCGACGACCCGCGTGCTGACGGCCGATGGCGTGATCAGCTTGATCGGCTGCCTGATGGGCAATCCGTTCATCAACGCGGTCTACATCGGCCATCCCGGCTGGAAAGCGATGGGCGGGCGGATCGGCTACTCCGCGGCGACCGGCGTCATGGTGATCATCCTGTCGTGGTTCGGCGTCATCTCCCTGCTGCTGGCCATCATACCAGTGGTCGCGATCTCGCCGATCCTGCTTTACATCGGCATGTTGATCGGGGCGCAGGCGTTCCAGAGTACCCCGAAGACTCACGCTCCCGCGATCGTGTTGTCGCTGGCGCCGCATCTCGCCGGCTGGTGCAAGACGTTGATGGACGGCGCGTTGGCCGCGGCCGGCACGACCGCGGTGGCCATCGGCTTCGCCAAGCTCGGCGGGTTCGGCGTTCTCTACCAGGGCCTGCAAGTTCTCGGCGGCGGCTCCATCCTGACCGGACTTGTGCTCGGGGCTATCGGCGCCTTCGTCATCGACAAGAAGTTCGTCGAAGCTTCCGGCTTCGCCTTCGCGGGCGCCGTGCTGACCTTCTTCGGCTTCATGCACGGTGAAGCGGTCGGCATCGCGGTGACGCCGACGGTCGCGGTTGCTTACGTGATCGTGGCGATCTTTCTGTTCGGGCTAAGCCGCGCTCCAGTGAGTGCGCTGGATCGTTCCGCGCCGCACGAGGCAATACCCGACGGCGTGCCGGCGGAATGATCGGCTAATACTGCAACGAATGTATCGTCTCTCCCCAGTCGGGGAGAGGCGAATTTTTTGTCACTCCGCGGCCACTTTGGCAACGCCGCGTTCGTGGATCGCCTGCCAAACCCGGTTCGGCGTCGCCGGCATGTCGATGTGATCGATGCCGAGCGGGCGTAGCGCGTCGAGGATGGCGCTGATGACCGCCGGCGGTGCGCCGGTCGCGCCCGCTTCGCCCGCGCCTTTGACGCCGAGCGGATTGGTCGTGGCCGGAACCTCTGCCAGTTCCGACAACATCTCGGGAAAATCGTCGGCGCGCGGCATGGCGTAGTCCTGGAAGCTCCCGGTGACGAGTTGCCCGTCCGCATCGAACACGATCAATTCCATCAAGGCCTGACCCACCCCCTGAGCCACGCCGCCGTGGATCTGACCCTCGCAGAGGAGATGATTCATGACTTTGCCGACATCGTCGACCGCCGCATAGCGCGCGAGCGTGACGACACCGGTCTCGGGATCAATCTCCACTTCGCAGATGTGGCAGCCGTTGGGGTAGTTCGGCGGTTCTGCCGCGAATTTGCCCGCGGCTTCGAGACCAAGATCGAATTGCGGCGGGAGAAACATCGGGCGGTAGAACGCCTTGGCCACCTCGGTCAGCGGGAGCGAACGATCGGTACCGACGATGTGGAAACTGCCGTCCTTGAACTCGATATCACCGGCGGCTGCTTCCATCATCATCGCCGCCATGGGTTTGGCTTTCTCGATGATGGCGTCGGCGGCAGCCTTAAGTGCGTTGCCGCCGACATGCATGCTCCGCGATCCGTAAGTGCCGCGCCCGATCGGCACTTCCTCGGTGTCGCCCTGGACGAAGCGGACTGATTCCATCGGAACGCCGAGCCATTCGCCTACCATCTGCGCGTAAGTGGTGTGATGGCCCTGGCCGTGCGAATGGGTACCGGAGATGATGGTGAGCGTGCCGCTCGGATCGAAGCGGAGCACCATACGCTCGTTGAAAATCGCAGCCTCTTCGAGGAAATAGCCGATGCCGCGGCCGCGGAGTTTGCCGTTCTTCTTCGATTCCGCCGCGCGCTTGGGGAAGCCGTTCCAATCGGCGAGCTTGAGGCCTTCGTCCAGCACGTGGACGAAATCGCCGCTGTCATAGGTAATGCCGGTCTGCACCTTGTAAGGCATGGCGGAGGAAGGGATGAAATTGCGCCGCCTGATCGCGATTGGATCAACTCCGATGACGCGGGCGGCGCGGTCGAGCAACTGCTCGATGAGATAGGTCGCCTCCGGCCGCCCAGCGCCGCGATAAGGATGCAGCGGCACCGTGTTGGTGAACACCGCTTTGGCGGCGGCGTGCACCGCCGGGATATTGTAGACGCCGGGTGAAAGGCGCAGCGCGAAGAGCGGCACCACCATCGATGCCTCGAAAACATGCGAGCCCATATCATGCAGCGCATTGACGCGCAGGCCGAGGATCTTGCCATGCTCGTCGAGTGCGAGTTCGCCGGTCACAATCTGGTCGCGGCCGTGCGAGTCGCTGAGGAAGGCCTCGGAACGACTGGAGACCCATTTAACCGGGCGGCCGCCGCAGCGGCGCGAGGCCCACACCACGAGCGCGTCCTCGGGATAGCCGCCGTTCTTCATGCCGAAACCACCGCCAACGTCGGGCGCGATCACGCGTAGCTTGTTCTCCGGGATTTTCAGCACGTTGCCGGCGACATGGGAGCGGGTGCCGTGCGGGTTCTGCGAGGTTGAATAAAGGGTGTAGCTGTCGCTATCGGGATGATAGACGCCGATCGCGGCGCGCGGCTCGATAGAATTCGCAGTAACGCGGTTGTTGGTGAGCTTGAGCGTGACGACGTGCTTGGCCTTGGCAAATGCGGCGTCGGTCGCGTCTTTGTTGCCCATCATGAGCGCGACGGAGACGTTGTTGGGAGCTTCATCCCACACCGCGGGCGCTCCCGGCTTGAGCGCGTCCTCGACATTGATAACCGCCGGCAGCGGCTGGTACTCGATGTCGACGAGCTCGGCGGCATCACGGGCCTGAGCGAGCGTCTCCGCCACCACGAACGCGACGCGATCGCCGACTGCACGCACCCGGTCGCTGGCCAGGACGGGGCGCAATGTACGAAACCCCTTGGGGCCGCCCATGTCCTCTGGCATGACCGGGATCAGGCTGCCGAGCTTGTCCGCCGCGACGTCCGCGCCCGTGAGCACGGCGACGACGCCCGCGGCCGCCTTGGCTTTCGCTGTGTCCACGCGCTTGATCCGCGCATGCGCGTGAGGCGACATGACCAGGACGCCGTGACACTGGCGCGGCAACTCGATGTCGTCGACGAAGCGGCCCCGGCCGGTAATGAAGCGGGGATCCTCCAGCCGCGGTACCGGCTGACCAATGCCGAATTTATTCACGCATTTCCTCCTCGAAGTAGCACGACCAAGCAAAGACACGCGTTATTCCGGATGCCCATGCTATCGTCGGACGCGGCCGATTTATACTCACGATTGCCGGGAATGAGAATGGCAGAGACAAGTCTTGGCTGAACGGTCTCAATCTGCCCAACATCCCGCCCAACCTGACGGAATAAAGGCGCGCGGCGAACTGTTCGGCCACCCAAAGGGCCTTACCTTTCTGTTCACCACCGAAATGTGGGAGCGCTTCTCTTATTACGGGATGCGCGCGCTGCTCGTCCTCTACATGACCAAATATGTGTTCTTGCGTGAGCATTCCGGCAACGTGATCGGCCTGGCCGGCGTCAAAAGCGGGCTGGAAGCCGTGTTTGGCCCACTCGACGTGCAGCCGCTGTCGTCGCAGATCTACGGCTTCTACACTGCGCTCGTTTATCTCACTCCGATTTTCGGCGGGCTACTCGCCGACCGCGTGCTTGGCCAGCGCCGCACCGTCATCATCGGTGCGACCCTGATGGCCATCGGCCATTTCATGATGGCGGTCGAGCAGTTGCTCCTGTTCGCGCTATTGGCGCTCATCGTCGGCAATGGCGCATTCAAGCCCAACATTTCCACCCAGGTCGGCGGGCTCTATGTGCCCGGCGACCGGCGCCGCGACCGCGCTTATTCCATCTTCTATGTCGGCATCAATATCGGTGCGTTCCTGGCGCCGCTGGTCTGCGGCACCCTCGGCGAAAAGGCCGGATGGCATTACGGCTTTGCCGCCGCCGGCGTCGGCATGCTGATCGGGCTCTCCATTTATCTTTATGCCATGCCGGTCTTGCCGCCGGACGAGCTGCAGAAGGCGAGGGCGGCGCATGCGGAGAAAAAGCCGCTCGATCGCGGCGACTGGCGCTCTGTCATCGCCATTCTGGTCTTGTTCATTCCCACCGCGCTGTTTTGGGCGACCTACGAGCAGCAGGGTAATACGATCACGTTGTGGGCCGATGCCAATACCGACCGCAGCATCGATTTATTCGGCTTCACCACCGAAATCCCAACCACGTGGTTTCTGGCCTTCAATCCGTTCATGATCTTCGCCTTCACGCCGTTCGTCGTCGGGCTTTGGACGCGTCAGGCGGCACACGGGTCGGAGCCTTCGACTGTCACCAAGATGGCGCTCGGCTGTCTTGGCGTTGCGCTCGCCTACCTCATCATGGCCGCGGCGGCGTGGCATGCAGGCGCGGGCAAAGCGGCTTGGCTGTGGCTGTTCGGCTACTTCGTCGTCATCACCATCGGCGAGCTTTATCTCTCGCCGGTCGGGCTGTCGCTCGTGACCAAGATCGCGCCCGCTCGCATGATCTCGATGATGATGGGCGTGTGGCTGGCGACGAGCTTCGTCGGCGGCTTCCTTGCCGGATGGCTCGGCAGCTTCTGGAGCCGGATGGATAAGCCGGAGTTTTTTCTGATGATCGCCGCCATCGCCGCGATCGCCGGCGCGGCGGTCTTCGCCTCGCGCTGGATGCTGCGTGGGATGTTGCAGGAGTAATGCCAAATATCTCGTTGCATGTGTTAAGCTATGTGCAACGGGGCGCGGTATGGGACCTCACGGCATGGGCGACCTTCGCGACTGGCTACGCCGGAACAAGTTTGAGCAATATGCCGACGTATTCGAGGCAAACGATATCGACCTCGATATCCTGCCGGAACTTAGCGAGCATGATCTCGAAGAGCTTGGCGTGTCGCTGGGAAATCGGCGGCGGTTGTTGAAGGCGATCGCCGAGGGCGCCGCCGGCGCCGCCGAAACGAGGGCGCCCGATAAGGAAACGTCGGGCGACGCCGAACGGCGTCAGGTCACGGTGCTGTTCGCCGACATGGTCGGCTCCACAGCGCTGTCCGGCGCAATCGATCCCGAGCTGCTGGGGAATTTGATCCGCCGCTACCAGGACGCCACCGCTGGCGCGATCGGGCGGTTCGGTGGCTTCGTCGCCAAGTTCATGGGCGACGGCGTCCTGGCATATTTCGGCTTTCCGCGCGCCTTCGAGGATGCTGCGGAACGCGCCGTTCGCGCCGCGATCGGGATCATGGCGGAAGTCGGCGAGATCGAGCGCCCGGACGGTACGCGGCTTCAGGCGCGGATCGGCATCGCCACCGGTCTCGTCGTGGTCGGGGAAATCATTGGCAGCGGCACAGCGCAAGAGCGCACTATCGTCGGAGAAACCCCGAATCTCGCCGCGCGGCTTCAGGCGCTCGCCGCGCCTGACACCATCCTCATCAGCGAGACGACGCAGAGTTTGCTCGGCGGATTGTTCGATCTCGAACTCACGGGCGAACACGAATTGAAGGGATTCCCGCGTCTGATACCGGCCTGGCGCGTGCGCGGCGAAGCGGCGGCCGAGAGCCGCTTCGCTGCGAATCGCACCGGCGGAAATCTGCCACTCATCGGCCGCGCGCACGAAATGGGGCTGTTGCTCGACCGCTGGCGCCTGGCGCGCGTGGGCGATGGCCAAATCGTCACGGTGACTGGCGAGGCTGGGATCGGCAAATCGCGCATGATCGAGGCGCTGCAGGAAGCGCTTGCCGGCGAGCCGCACGCACGCGTCCATCTGCAATGCTCGCCCTATCACAGCGACAGCGCGCTCTATCCGGTGATCCAGTATCTCAGTCGCGCGGCCCGCTTCGCGGCCGCGGATTCGTCGAGCACGCGGATCGAGAAACTCGGCACTCTGTTCGCGCACCGCGCGGCGTTGGACACCGCCGCGATTCCGTTGTTGGCGGAGCTATTGTCGATCCCGATGGCGGCGGCGGAGCCGCCGTCGCAGACGCCAGCGCAACGCAAGGCGGCGACCATCGCCCTCCTGGTCGACGAAATCGTTCGCCTGGGCGAGACCGATCCAGTCCTCCTGGTCTTGGAAGACGCGCACTGCATCGACGCTACCACGCTCGAAATGATGACGCGCCTTACGGACAGCATCGGTCAGGCACGGTTGCTTGCCTTGGTGACCGGGCGACCGGATTTTGCGCCGCCGTGGCTGGCGCGACCGCACGCGACCTTGTTGACGCTGGGTCGGCTGAGCCGCGCAGAATGCGCCCAGTTGGTCGCCAACGTCACCGCCGCGCACGGCTTGCAGGCGGAAACCGTCGCCGCGATCGTCGCCAAGACCGATGGCGTCCCGTTGTTCGTCGAGGAACTAACAAAGAGTGTGATGGAATCGGCAGGCGAGGACAGTGCCGCGGTGCCGGCGACACTCAAGGATTCGCTGATGGCCCGTCTCGACCGCCTCGGCGAGGCACGCGACGTGGCCCAAATCGCCGCCGTCATCGGCCGGCAGTTCGCCTTCTCGCTGCTCCAGGCGGTTGCCTCAAGGGGCGGCGCCGAGCTCGAGGCCGCCTTGGCGAAGCTGGTCGCGGTGGGCATCGTCTTTCCCGAGGGGCGCGGCCTGGAACGGAGCTTTAGTTTCAAGCATGCGCTGGTGCGGGACGCCGCCTACGAGAGTTTGCTCTTGGGGCGTCGACGCGAATGGCACGAGCGCATCGCTCGCGCGCTCGAAGAACGCTTTCCTGAATTGGCGGCGGCGGAACCCGAAGTCTTAGCCCACCATTTTGGCGAGGCCGGCTTGGCTGCTCTTGCCTGCGACTACCGCATGCGAGCCGGGGATCGCGCGCTGGGCCGGTCGACTTATCCTGAGGCGGTCGCCCATTTTTCGGCCGGTCTCAAATTGGCCGATGGCTTGCCGGTTCCGGCAGACCGGATGCGCCGCCAATTGGATTTTTTGCTGAAGCTAGGCCCGGCGTTGATGCCGATGCGCGGCATGCAGAGCGCCGAAGTCGAGGATGTCTATCGCCGCGCCGCCGATATCGGTGCATTGGTCGGAGACGGTGCAGCCACGTTCCAGGCCAAATGGGGCCTCTGGCTCAATGCCAATCTCAAACGTAAGACCGCTCTGGCGCGCGAGCGGGCGAACGAGCTGGTCACGCTCGCGCAACGCTCCGGCGACGGCGATCAGTTGTTCGAAGCCTATCATTGCCGCTGGTCGACGGCTTTTTTCCGGGGCGATGTCGCGGCGACGTTAAACGACAGCCGGATCGGCGTGGAGACCTATGACATGGGCCGGCACCGTCATCTCGGCCTCGCCTTCGGCGGTCACGATCCGGGCGTTTGCGCGCGAGTGGTGCAAGCCAACGTGCTGCAACTTGCTGGCGACCGAGAACAGGCGCAAGACAACATTGCGCAGGGGATTGCCCTCGCCGAAGAGCTCGATCATCCCAACAGCCTCTGCCACGCGCTCCACAATCTCGCCATAGGCTTTCAGCTTGGGGGCGATCGGGATGCCGCCTTTGCGGCCGCGCATCGCGCCGCCGCGCTGGCGCGAAAATTTGGGCTGATGCCATGGCTGGCGAGCAGTTTGCTGGTCACGGGCTGGGCGACCGCGACGGGCTCCGGCGTCGCCGACGGGGCGCGCCTGATCGACGCCGAACTCGACAAGGCAACGGCTATCGGGCCGGTGCCACAATATTATCTCGGCTTGGCGGCCGAAGTTCTGCTGGCCGCCGGCCGCCCGGCCGACGGCCTCGCTCATCTCGACCGCGCGATTGCCGAGATCGACGAACCGGGGGTCGGCTTCTATTTGCCAGAAATCTATCGCTTGCGCGGCGCGTGTTTGCTGGCGCTTAGCCGGGGCAACAAAAACGAAGCGCGATCGGCTTTTACGACCGCCCGCGATGTCGCCAATCGGCAAGGCGCAGTCATCCTGGAACGTCGCGCCTCAGCGTCCCTTGCCGAAGTTGCGATCATTCATGCTGGTAGCTAGACGCGTACCGCGGAATGGTGAGGACTTTAATGCGCCGCCGCGACTGCGGCGGCGGCCCGGGGATTTTCCATGGTGGTGATGTGGCTCTTCACCGCCTTTTGCACCTTCTCGAAGGCGCGCACTTCGATCTGACGGACGCGTTCCCGCGAGACGCCGAACTCATCGGCGAGCTCTTCGAGCGTGATCGGCTCGTCGGCGAGGCGCCGGGCCTCGAAGATGCGCCGCTCGCGATCGTTGAGTACGGTGAGCGCTTCGCCCAACGCCTTGTGCCGGTTCTCCGACTGCTCGGATTCGGCGAGGCGGCTCTCCTGGCTGACGCTGTCGTCGACCAGCCAATCCATCCATTCGCCGGAATCGCCGTCCTCGCGGATCGGCGCGTTGAGCGAGGCGTCGCCGCCGAGCCGGCGGTTCATGTCGATCACGTCCTGCTCGGTCACGCCCAGCCGTTTGGCGATGAGCTTGACCTGGTCGGGCCGCATATCGCCCTCGTCGAGCGCGGAAATCCTGCTCTTGGCCTTGCGCAGGTTGAAGAACAGCTTCTTCTGGTTCGCGGTGGTGCCCATCTTCACCAGCGACCAGGAGCGTAGGATGTATTCCTGGATCGCGGCTTTGATCCACCACATGGCGTAGGTCGCCAGCCGGAAGCCCTTGTCAGGCTCGAAGCGCTTGACCGCCTGCATGAGGCCGACATTGCCCTCGGAAATGACTTCGGAGATCGGCAAGCCGTAGCCGCGGTAGCCCATGGCGATTTTGGCAACGAGCCGCAAATGGCTGGTGACGAGCTTGTGCGCGGCCTCACGATCTTCGTGCTCGCGCCAGCGTTTCGCCAGCATAAATTCTTCCTGCGGTTCCAACATCGGGAACCGTCGGATCTCTTCCAGGTACCTGGTTAGGCCGGTTTCACCCGACAGAACCGGCAAGGCTGCAGTTTGGGCCATGACAGCGCCCTTTCCTAATTTTTTACGCCCCCGCCAACGCGGCAGGCGAGATTGCCGTCGCTCCTCAAGCCGGCGGCGCAAGTTTCCTTATCTCGCACCCGCAGCATACACGGTCATACCCGGCGAGCGGTAGTAAAGAGGCATCACATCGGCGCGACGGCGCCTTGATCTGGCTCAATAGGCGGGAAAACCCGGCCGAACCGTTAAGCCGCTATTTATCGCTAGAATCAGCCCGAATGGCCGCCAGCATATCATGCAAACGGACAAGATCGGGCGGCAGTTCCGAGCGGAACCGCAGGATTTTACCGGTAATGGGGTGTTCGATGGTTAAGATATGGGCGTGGAGGGCCTGTCTGCCAAGGGCATCGAGCGCGGCCCGAGCCGGCTCGGGCAAGAGGGCGGCCTTGGTGCGAAAACCCGGTCCGTAGGCGTCATCGCCCAGAAGCGGATGGCCAATCGAGGCCAAATGCACCCGAATCTGATGAGTCCGCCCGGTTTCAAGCCTGCAGGCGAGTAGGCTTGCCACTGGCGCGCTTGGGCGTCCGCCAGCGCCGGCGCGTTTGGCCCCTTTTTGCGAGCCGTAGCGTTCAATCACCTCCCAATGGGTAACGGCTTCGCGCCCCCCTTCGCGGACCGCCATGCGGTCGCGGGCGACTTTGTGCCGCTCGATCGGCCGGTCGATGATGCCGCGCGAGCGGTCCGGCGCACCCCAGACGAAGGCGAGATACCCGCGCTCGAATGGTCCGCCGTCGCGGCCGTGGCCGGCGAACTGGGCCGCGAGCGCTTTGTGCGCGCGGTCGTTCTTCGCCACCACCATCAATCCGGTCGTATCCTTGTCGAGCCGATGCACGATGCCGGGTCGCCGCTCGCCGCCGATGCCGGACAGGCTGTCGCCGCAATGCGCGACCAGCGCGTTTACCAGCGTTCCCGTCCAGTGTCCGGCGGCAGGATGCACGACCAGTCCCTTGGGCTTGTCGATGACAATGATGTCGTCGTCCTCGTAGACCACGTTGAGCGGAATGGCTTCGGGCGCGGGCTTCGCCGGCGCGGCCTCCGGCACCTCGACAACGATAGCGGCGCCGGAATTGACGCGGTGCCCCGGATCACGGATCGTGCGCCCGTCGACCGTGACCGAACCGGCCTCGATCAGCGCCTTGAGCCGCGTGCGCGAGAGCTCGGCGACATGCGCGGCGAGGACGCGGTCGAGCCGGCCACCGGTGTCGTCGTCCGCGATAAGGATTGATTTCTGCGTAGCCGTCATCGGCAATTTCTTTGGGCACCCGAATGGCCAAACTAGCCGCCGCTGAACCGCAAGGCGAATGGGATCAAACGGGTTCTCGCCGCGATGGTGCGCCCGCGGACGACGCCGTGGCCTCCGGCATGGTCGCGCGGGTGCGGTTCATGATGATTGTATCCGGCCTCACCACGCTCATCGCAATCGCCGCCGTGGTTGGCGTCATCGGCTACCGCGTTTTCCGCGCCGGCGGAAGCGGCGCGACCGCGACCCCCGACGCGATCGTCACCCTGCCGAAGGGCGCGCGCGTGATCGCGACCTCCGTCGCCGACGACCGCATCGTCGTGACGTTCGATGTTGGCGGCGCCACAGAAATCCGTACTTTCGACGTCAAGACGCTGAAGGAGACTGGCCGGATCAGGTTCGCGACGGAACCCTAATCGCTTGCGCGCCCGCGCCGTCGGGTCTATTCGGAATGCAGGCTCCCTTCGTCTAGCGGCCCAGGACGTCGCCCTCTCACGGCGAAAACAGGGGTTCGAGTCCCCTAGGGAGCGCCAATGGTTTCAATGATTTACTAGTTTGACCGAGAATTGGTGTCCTGTTTGTTTCCTGTCTGTAGAATTAGCGACCACTCTCTTAGCCCGGCACAAATGGTTTAACGCCGGCCGTTTTTCTACGAATTGTACGCTGCGGATTTTTGCTCACCGCCTTTGCGCATGGTGCATGCTTCGCGAGCTACAAGGTTCGACCAGAGCTCAAGCGCCCCCAGCCGCGGGGCAGCGGCGAAGACGGTCGCAGCGGTGCTGCGCGCGCTGAAGGGCCGAACGGCTGGAACAGATCATCAAGGAGCTCCAGCGCCATCGCTTCGGCCGCCGCCGCGAGAGACACTGCCTATCTCGCAGACATCATCAATATCAAACATAAGTTTTCTAGTTTTAAATATGAAAATTGATGTTTATTTTGATGCAAAGCATCGTGCGAAATAATCGCCGACGCATCTTGTCGCGCGTATAATTATTGATTTCAAGTCGGTGACCCGACGCAAGCGCTAGCGAGCGCCACGATGGCAATGCTGTCACTTCTCAAAACCGCAGCGCTCGAACCCGAAGCGACTAAGACATTGGCGTCGGCATTCGATAACGCATGGAATGTCTTGCGGAGATCGGGCAGGTACGCTTGCTACTGATGACAAGGCCATCGTTACGCGCGAAGTGCTCGCCAAGCGCATGGTCGCGATGGCGCGGGCAGGTGTGAGAGGATCAACAACGCTCCATCCACAATGCACTCGTTCATGAAGTAAGTTGTCAAATTATCTTGCGCGAGGTCGGCCAACTGCGGGCGAACGGCAATGGCAGACCTAGCTCAAACCAAAGGTTCAGCCATTGGCGCTTAATTTTATTATCGGATGGGAGGACGGAAATGTCGAAGGAGAGAGCCAGCGATCTCGCGCGCCAGTGCACCGAGTTGGTACGCAAGGGAAATGAGTTTTCGACCGTTTGGTCCACTCTGCTCAAAAGTCATACCCTTGTTGAGGGCATTCCGCGGCAAAGACTTGAACGCAACCGGAGTCTCTTGGACATTCCTCTCATCACGGGTGAAAATCTCGTGTTTGACTCGGATGTCAAAGAATTTCGTGTCCAATAAAATGTAGACGAGGCGTGGTTGATGTAGATCATAGGAGCGGCCTAATGTGTCGTCTACATTAGGCTGCCGAATCGCGCGATCATGCGACGACGATGCTTATAAAGCTTTCGGGTTGCTTCTGTGCTCTCTAACGCCCTTTGCGCCCAGGAGCTTCATCTCCAACGCCAGCCATATGAGGACCCAATCATGGCAAAGGACCCCACAACTCTGGAAGATTTGAACGCAAAGGCGAAGCAGGCCGTGGAGCAGACAACGGAGCAAGCTCTGGGGGCAGTGGATAACTACTTCAGCTTTCTTCAGAAGACAATTTCATCCTATCCTTCGGGTGGGACGGGTCTGGGTGAAAAACTGAACAGCTATGCCGAGCAAAACATCGTCGCTGCTCGCGACTATGTGCATAAACTGAGCCAAGCTAAAGATTTCCAAGACGTCGTTCGAATTCAGACCGAGTTCATGCAGACGCAGATGAATTCGTTTGGCGAGCAGGCAAAGAGTCTCGGCGAGGCATATACCAAAGCAGCGGCAGGTGGGATCAAGATGCCCTTCAAAAGCTCGCTTGATTAGCGCGAGTTCGCAGCGGCTGCTGGATGGACATGGATGATCGCTCTCTCGTCATGGTAATGGTCAACGGATTGATGCGAATCTAACAAACGATGGGAAAAGAGACATCTAATGGATTTGCGCCGCGAGCAATCTTATCGATCGAGTCTGCATTCAGGAAATTTTACGGCCCGAGAGATAGCTCATGGATAATACATGTGCCATTTATGCAACAGAGATCAGTTTCACAATGCCGAATGAACCTCCAGGCGATTTTTGGACACAATTAACTTAAACACTGTGACCATCGGGAACGCCTGCCGACCATCTGATTTTTTGTTCAATGCGTCGGCGGCGATTGATGGGGTGTCACATGAAAAACGCCATCGCAACTCTTAGTCTGCCTGATGAGCACTATGTCATCCGAATCGACGGACGAGTAAAATCGCACCATCGACGTTTTGTGGATGCGCTAAGAGCGGGCTTGCAGCTTAAAGACCAGTTTCCGCAGCACGACATCAAAGTGCGCGCGACGCAAACCAGCACTCAACAGAAAACGGCTTTGAACTGAGTTGGCTTAAGTCTAGCAGCGCGCATCGCTGCTGCCGAACCGTGAATTGATCGCCGGTTCTCGCTATAGCGGAAGCCTGCGCGCTTCGCCGGTTTGCGCAGCCATCATCTAGGTCGGCTTTGAGCGACCCTCGCGGCCCCTTGCGTCCGCGAGACGCGTCGCTCGAGATGAACCTGCTAATCAATTGGCAGCTTCGCTGTAGCTCTTCATGGGCTGGCAGGTGCAGACCAGGTTTCTGTCGCCGTAGACGTTGTCGATGCGATTGACGGGACACCAATACTTGTCGCCGCGCGCGCCCGTCGGATAACCGCCGAGCATGCGCGGATAGGGATGCGTCCAATTGTCGTCGGCGAGATCGAGCGCGGTATGCGGCGCGTTCTTCAGCGGGTTGTCATTCTTCGACATGCGGCTTGTTTCGATGTCGCGGATTTCCGCCCGGATCATAATCATGGCGTCGCAAAATCGGTCGAGTTCCGCCTTCGATTCCGATTCTGTCGGTTCGATCATCAAAGTGCCGGTTACCGGGAAGCTTATAGTCGGCGCGTGGAAGCCGTAGTCGATCAGCCGCTTCGCAATATCGTCGACCGAGATGCCGGCAGATTCTTTGAACGGCCGCACGTCGATGATGCATTCGTGCGCGACGCGATTGGCGTGGCCGCGGAACAACAGCAGATATTGGCCCTCCAGCCGGTGGGCGATGTAGTTTGCATTCAGTATCGCCACCCTGGTCGCTTCGGTGAGGCCTTCGCCGGCCATTAACAGGATGTAAGCCCAGGCGATCGTCAGAATCGATGCGGAGCCATATGGCGCCGCCGACACCGGCCCGACCGGCGACGGCTTGTCGGAGAGATGCGGATGCGAGGGCAGGTACGGGGCCAGATGTGCCTTGACGCCGATGGGCCCCATGCCGGGACCACCGCCCCCGTGCGGAATACAGAACGTCTTGTGCAGATTGAAATGGCTGACATCCGCGCCAAAGTCGCCGGGGCGCGCCAGTCCTATCTGCGCATTGAGGTTGGCACCGTCCAAATAAACCTGTCCGCCATTGGCGTGAACAAGGTCGCAAATGGACTGGATCGCGGCCTCAAACACACCATGCGTCGAGGGATAAGTGATCATAATTGCGGCGAGCTGTGGTGCGTGCTTTTCGGCCTTGGCGCGCAGATCGGCCAAATCCACGTTACCTTTCGCATCGCAGGCCACCGGAACGACATCCATGCCGGCCATATGCGCCGACGCCGGATTAGTCCCGTGCGCCGAGGTCGGAATCAGACAGATCGTGCGCTGAATGTCGCCGCGCAGCCGATGATAGGCACGGATGGCGAGTAGCCCGGCATATTCGCCTTGCGCACCCGAATTCGGCTGCAGCGAAACGGCGTCGTAACCTGAAATCGCGATCAGCTTCGCCTCGAGATCGGCGATCATTTCGGCATAACCTTGCACTTGGTCGCTCGGCGCAAACGGATGCACGTCGCTGAAGCTGGCCCAAGTCAGCGGCATCATCTCCACCGTGGCGTTGAGCTTCATGGTGCAGGAGCCGAGCGGGATCATCGTCCGGTCGAGCGCGAGATCGCGGTCCGCCAACCGACGCAGATATCGCAGCATCTCCGTTTCCGTGCGGTGCTCGACGAAGACGGCATGAGTCATGAACTTCGTCGTGCGGAGTAGCGCCGGCGGAATGGCATTCGCCGTATGGCATGAGATGGAGGTGAACGAATCGTCGTCGTCCTTCCGGCCTGCATCCTTCGCGCCGAAGGCGGCCCAGATGCCCTGGACTATATCCGGCGTCGTGGTTTCATCGACACTGATTCCAATTCTGAAGGGTAATTCGCCGTTCGCGCTGAGACGCCGCAGATTGATTCCCCGCTGCAAAGCTCGCTCGATAATCGCGTCCTGGCGATCGCCCACATCGATCGTGATCGTATCGAAGTAATGGGTCGTCAACACATTCCAGCCGCGGTCTTGCAGGCCGCGCGCCAGCGTCGCGGCCGTGTGCGCGACGCGCAAGGCGATCTCTCGCACACCGCCGGCCCCGTGATAGACGCCATACATCGATGCGACCACGGCCAGTAGCACTTGCGCCGTACAGATGTTGGAGGTGGCCTTTTCACGCCGGATATGCTGCTCGCGTGTTTGCAGCGTCAGGCGGTAGGCGTTCCGGCCCCGGCTGTCGATGCTAACGCCTACCAAACGACCGGGCAGCGCCCGCTGATAGGCCGATTTGGTCGCGATGTACGCCGCGTGCGGACCGCCAAATCCCATCGGCACGCCGAACCGCTGCGTTGAGCCGAGCGCAATGTCCGCGCCGAGCTCTCCCGGCGGCACCAGTAAAGCGAGGGCCAACGGGTCGGCGGCCATGATGGCGACAGCGTCGTGAGCATGTAGGCGTTTGATTCCTTCGCCGTGGTCGACAATGCTTCCAGACGAACCGGGGTATTGAAACAGGGCGCCGAATACTGCTGTTGGATCGAGATCCGAGGGATCGCCGACGATTACATTCCAGCCCAGAGGTTCGGCCCGCGTCTTCACGACTGCAATCGTCTGCGGATGGCAATCGCGATCGACGAAGAAGGTGTTAGCTTGCGATTTCGTCACGCGCCGCGCCATGCTCATGGCTTCCGCGGCAGCGGTTGCCTCGTCGAGCAGCGAGGCGTTGGCAATCTCGAGCCCTGTTAGGTCGACGATCATGGTCTGAAAATTCAAAAGTGCTTCGAGCCGCCCCTGGCTGATCTCCGGCTGATACGGAGTATAGGCAGTGTACCATGCTGGGTTTTCGAGCACGTTGCGTTGGATGACGGCGGGCAAATGGGTCCCGTAATAACCTTGGCCGATCAGCGACGTCATCGCGCGGTTGCGCGATGCCACTCCGCGCATCCTCGCCAACAGTTCGGGCTCAGACAGCGCAAGACCGAGAGCCAGCGGTCGCGCTTGGCGGATATCGACGGGGATAGCCTCGTCCATTAGGGCGTCGAGTGTCGACGCCCCGATGACCCGCAGCATGCTCCGAACATCATCCGGCGACGGACCCAAATGCCGGCGCCGGAAATGGAAAGGATCGAATGACGTTTAAATCGCCATGGCCGCGCCTCGATAGTTTGCGTCAGCGAAATCGTTCGACGGCCGCTCAACCGAGAAGCGCCTTGTAGGCTGCTTCAACCATGAGCGCGTCGACTTCAGAGGGATTGGCAAGCTTCAATTTATAGAACCAGCCGGAACCCATAGGATCGGAATTGACCAGCGAGGGATCGGCGATGATCGCCGAGTTAGCCTGGACGACTTGGCCGCTGATCGGCGCATAGACCTCAGATGCCGCTTTAACCGATTCCACCACGGCCGACGGTGCGCCCTTTTCAAAGCGCTGACCGACTTGCGGTAACTCGACAAACACCAGATCGCCGAGCCGCTCCTGAGCGTGCTGCGTTATGCCGACGGTAGCCACGTCGCCTTCAATTCGAACCCATTCATGCTCTTGTGTAAATTTCAGCATTGCAGAACTGCTCCGAGTTACATGCGCTTATATCGATGCGGGACGAACGGCAGTTCCGTCAACTCGACCGGCAGCCGTTTACCACGCACGTCTGCAAACAACAGTGTAGTCGGGGCAGACAACGCGCTCGGCACGTAACCCATGGCGACCGGGCCCGCTGCCGAGGGCCCGAAGGTGCCGGACGTGACCGTGCCGACGGATTGAGAAGCGGAGGCATCGGCGTACAGCAAAACACCGGCGCGCACAGGTGTGCGCTCGCGCGGCTTTAGGCCCACGCGACACCGCGGCGCACCGCGCTCAAGCTGCTCCAGTACTATATCCGCACCGGGAAAATTTCCGGCTCGCGCACCGCCGCGGCGACGAACTTTCGGTATCGCCCAGTCAAGCGCCGCTTCGACCGGCGTCGTGCTCTCGTCGATATCGGAACCGTAAAGGCAGAGCCCGGCTTCGGTACGCAGGCTGTCGCGTGCGCCGAGACCAGCGAGCGTCACCACCCTATCCCGGAGCAGCGCTCGCGCTACTTTTTCCGCATCGCGCGCGGGAATGCTGATCTCGAAACCGTCTTCGCCGGTATAACCGGACCGGCTGACAAGGCAGCTCACGCCGGCGATCAAGAGCGGCCGAATATCCATGAATCGCATCGACGCGGACGACGGCGAGAGGCGTACTAGTACCGCTTCCGCGGCTGGCCCTTGCAACGCGAGCAAGGCGCGGTCTTCCAGCACGTCGATTGTGCAGGCATCCGACAAAGCGTCATAGAGATGCCGTTCGTCGACGTCCTTACGGCTAGCATTGACGACGAGCGCAAGATGCTCGCCGCATTGCCCAATCATCAGATCATCGATGATGCCACCGCTGCTATTGGTGAAAAGCGCATAGCGCTGCCGTCCCGGCGCAAGGCCTTGGACATCGACTGGCACGACACGTTCAAGGGCGCGCGCAGCATCGGCTACGCTGCCCGAACGCGCGCGCAAGGCGATCTGCCCCATATGCGAGACATCGAACAGACTGGCGGCGACGCGGGTGTGCAGATGTTCCTTCAGCACGCCGAGCGCGTACTGGCTAGGCATATCGTAACCGGCGAACCGTACCATGCGGGCACCCATCTGCTGGTGCAGCGCATAGAGCGGCGTATGCTTGAGCCCCGACGCCGTCGGAGCGGGCCGCGCCATCACCGCACTGCCCGCCCGCGGGCGCCCGAGCGGGCCGGATCAAGGTCGAATACGCCATTCCAGCCGATCGACAAACGACCGATCGGCATTCGACACCTGCAACCGACAAAATTGAAATTCGACATTGGGGCACCTCACCAGCCATGTGCTGATTAATCTGGTGCCCCCTCTGTATCTTTGCCTGAGAACGTTATCCCGTCGGCGGACGCGAGCATGCGTCTCTTTCCAGAGTCTTATAGCTCGATTGCGCGGTTCATGTGCCTGAGAGTTTCCGGGGGCGGTTGCTCCTTCGGCGCCGGCTCGCGGCCGGTCTCTCCCGCAACAATGCGATATTTGCGAACGTCGAATCCACTGCATTAAGCCGATGATTCTCTAGCCGACCTCGTATGTCTTGTCACTAGCTTTCAGCGCGAATGCGGCAGCTTTCAGCGTGATACGGCGTCGCGTTCCCGTTCCTGCCATGAACGTCGGGCTCTTTATTGCGCCGGCACATCGGTATCGATGGCCAGTCGCCAGTCCTTGAATGTTTCGATCGTCAGCTCGCGCTCGAAGTCGGTGCCGGCAACGATGTGCTCAGAAATCGACACGCGGCGTTTCGGGAATGTAATGCTCGAACAGAGTCCAGAAAGGTGTCGTATGCGTCTGCGAATACCACGTCTCGAACTGCGTTAGCGCCGCGGGGACATCCGTTTCGCTCTTCTCTTCGCCCGGCAAGAGGTTGGCAAAGACGGCTTGCGCGATCGGCGCAAAGCGCGCCAGCACTGTGGCGCGAGCCTCGCTGTCACTTTCCCAACCGAGTCGCGCCCGCAACGCGGCAAGCGCGTAAGCAACCGCGGTCGGCTCGTCTTCGGTTGGACCGACCGCCTCCGCGATGGCCTTCATCAGATTGAGGCGCCGGAACGCGAACGCGCGCTGCTGTTCGAGCCCCGCAATTTTTGCCGCTACCTCGCGGCGAAATGCAGCCTCGGCTACTTCTGCGTCGCGCGCGGCGGCCTGAAGAGCTTCAAGAAAGGACATCGCCGTCATTTGGAGCTCCCCGACTTTGGCGGAAGAGAGTGGGAGTCGAACCCACCAAAGACCGGCTCGCGGCCCCTCCCGGATTTGAAGTCCGGACGCCCCACCGGGGGCGATTCCCTTCCACTGTTTGACGATAGGAGCAGTTCATCCGTCGGGCGGCGGAACAGGTCGAGCCGGTGTTTGTTGATGCGGCGCAGATCGCCCCGCCGCAGCGTCACGCCGTGACGGTCAAAAAACTCGAGGATCTGAATAGCGACCTTGCGGCCGTTGTCGAGTTGGTCCCGGAATTCGGCGGCGGTGAATTGCCCGTTTGGCCCCATCGCTGCTAGATCCACGGTAATTTCCACCATCTCGGCCACGGTGTCCCGAAGAAAGAAATGATCGTGTGCCACCTCGTCGACCTTGCCGAGGCGGCCGAGCAGCTTGAGCAGCCGCCGGATGTCGGCTTCACCCTTTCCGATAATGCCACCGATGTCGCGGACGCGCGGCGGGCGAAAGCGCTGCTTGTCGGCAATCAACGGTCTGACGCACAGCCACAGTGCTTCCTCGGAGGCGGTTAGACGCACTTCATGGCCCGGCAGCCTAACCCAGGCGCCGTCCAGTGCAACCTGCTTGGCCCGCGCCAGGCCCTGCAAGGCCGCAGCGAAGGCCAGTGCAGGCAACCGCGGCTCGAGCTGCAGCCGCAGCCGCTCTAGTCCCATGCCAGGCAGATCGGCATTGTCGGCGTGAAATGCCGCGAGCCTGTCGAGGATGCCGCGCTTGAGCTGCATCCAACGCCCCGGCGACAGCGCGACAATTGTGCGTTGGAGCGAAATGCGGATGAGCCCGAGTTTTTCCGCAAGACGCTCGACTTCGTCAGCGCCGAGCGCACAGTCGCGGGCAAACTGTGTCAGGTCGACGTAACCTGGGGTGCATTCGAACAGCGCGACGAGCGCGCGCTCGGGATCCTCGATCGCATAGGCATCGAGCTGCGCCCTACGCTCCGAAGTGCGACGCTTGCGCGTGGGAGCGCGCAGGTCGAGAAACCGACCGCCGCCTATCGTGCGCTGCCCCGACGTGTCGCGCAGCACAAAGCGATCGCCGGCCGCAGCGGCGATCGGACGCTCGAGCACAACCTGAATCCGTGCGTTTTCGCCGGGCGCAATCGGCCGGTCGCCCAACAGGACGATCCGAGCGCCGACTTCCGCAGCAGCATGGTGCAATCGCGCGGGCATCCACTGAGTGATCGGCTTCAGCTCGGAGAGGAGGACGCGCAGCGCCGCATCGATGCGGTCGGTCGGGGCGTGCAGTTCGGGATCGAGCACCATGTCGCCACGCCGGATGGCGTCCTTGGCGATGCCGTCCCCCGCGAGATTGAGGGCGCACCGCTCGCCAGCCTGTCCACGGTCGGTCGGGCGATTTTGCGCATGGATTGAGCGAACACGCGCAGATATCCCCGATGGGCTGACTTCTACGTGGTCGCCAACGGCGACCGTTCCGGATAATACGGTGCCGGTGACGACGGTGCCAACGCCCGGCAGCGAGAATGAGCGATCGACGGCGAGGCGGAAGCGCCCTTTGCGGGCACTGTCCTCGACCGCTTGGGCCTCCGCAAACAGTCGAGCGCGGAGTGACTCGATTCCTTCCCCGCTGACGATCGAAACGGGCACGACATCGGATCCGGCAAGGCCGGTCCCGTCGAGCGTCTGCGCAATCTCGGATGTGACTGCTTCGCGCCGCTCGACTGAAACGCGATCGACCTTGCTCAGCGCTACAACTCCGCGACCGACGCCGAGCAGATCGACAATGGCAAGATGCTCGCGCGTTTGCGGCATGACGCCGTCATCGGCCGCCACCACCAGCAACACGAAATCGATGCCGCCCGCCCCGGCCAGCATGTTGTGGACGAACTTCTCGTGGCCGGGCACGTCGACGAACCCGAGCACCTTGCCATCCGGCGCCGGCAGATAGGCGAAGCCGAGGTCGATCGTGATGCCGCGGGCCTTTTCTTCCTTGAGGCGATCGGTGTCGACTCCGGTGAGCGCGTGCACCAGTGCAGTCTTGCCATGATCGATGTGGCCTGCAGTGCCGATGATCATGGCGTCGGCTCCGCCAGAGGCGTCGCGGCGCGGCGTTCCGCCTCGGCGATATCGTCTGCCGACAAGGCGCCGCGGGCGGTCTTGAGGAACGGCTCGGCGAGTGCGCTGCCGCCGGCTCGTGCACGCAGCAGCCATGCCAACGCCGCAAGGCCATCGCGCGGCACGCCGGCACCGAGCACATGCGCGGCGCCGAGCATCGCCTGGCCATCGGCGTCGCCGCGCGCGGCGGCTTTGGCCCACCATATCGCCGCCGCCACTGGATCGCGATCGAGTCCGAGCGCGTTGTGATGAATCATGCCAACGCGCGTCATCGCCGCCGCGACGCCTTGCGCAGCCGCGGCGAGTGCCCAGCGTCGTGCCTCGACGGCATCGAGCGGAATGCTTTCGCCTTCGAGCAGCATCCAGCTCAGCATGTCCTGCGCCGGCGCGTCGCCGGCTTCGGCCGCCGCGCGGTAGAGATCGGCGGCGCGGGCGTGATCCTGTTCGACACCCTCGCCCTTGAAATAGAGCGCGGCCAAGTTTCGTCGGCCGACCGGGTCGCCCGCTTCCGCCGCCAATTTCAGCCAGCGCAACGCCAGTTCCTGATCGCGCTCGACACCGAGCCCCTCGGCGAAACAGGCGCCGATATTGCTCTGCGCCCGCGCAACGCCGGCCTGCGCCAACGGCCCCCAGATTGCGAGCGCCGCCGCATAGTCGCCGCGCCCGGCCGCTTCATAGGCCTCGGCCATGAGGGAGGCGACATCCTGCTCGCCCTCCGTGCGACCGCGTATCGCCAAACGATCAGGCCACCCCATAATCGTCTCCGAGATCAAGGGCGGCAAGATTCGTCGCAAACGCCGCCTCTTCCTCAAGGCAGCGCAGATCGAGGATCTGCGCGCCATCCTCGACGCGTCCGATAACCGGAACGGGGAGGCCGCGAAGCGCAGCAGCGAGACGTCCGAGCGTGCGACCGGCGCCGCGCTCCGCCCGCGGCCGGATCGCAAGGCCGGCGCTTGGCACGCTCTCAAGCGGCAGCGCACCGGAACCTATCTGGCTCGAGCAAGCAACGACCTCAACCGCGTACCCGCCCCCGAGTTTTGCCGCGACGATCGGCAACAGCCGGTGTGCCATGGCTTTGATCGCCGGCTTTGCACGCGCCAGGAACCGGATTGTCGGCAGCTGTTCGGCAAGCCGGTCCGGATCGCGGTAAAGGCGCAAGGTCGCTTCTAAAGCCGCAAGCCTGATCTTGTCGACCCGCAGGGCCCGTTTCATGGGATTGCGGTT
Source organism: uncultured Alphaproteobacteria bacterium (assembly GCA_963733575.1). Classification (GTDB taxonomy): domain Bacteria; phylum Pseudomonadota; class Alphaproteobacteria; order Rhizobiales; family Xanthobacteraceae; genus BOG-931. The sequence continues at coordinate 237,424 of CAVTDJ010000003.1, forward strand.
GATCTTCGCTATCAACTCCTTGCGGCCGACAATGAAGCCAGCCTGTGGTCCGCCCAGCAGCTTGTCACCGGAAAAGGTCACGATGTCCGCGCCGTCGGCAATCGCCTCGGCAACTGTCGGCTCGTGCGCCAGCCCCCAGCGGGACAAGTCGACGAGCGTGCCGGAGCCAAGATCGTTGACCAGCGGCACGCCGCGCTCGCGCGTCAGCGCGGCCAGTTCGCGCGCGCCGACCTCCTTGGTGAAACCCGCGATGCGATAGTTCGACGTGTGCACCTTGAGCACGAGCCCGGTCCTGGAGCCGATCGCCTCCGCATAATCCTTTTGGTGGGTGCGGTTGGTAGTGCCGATTTCCACGATCCTGGCGCCGGCGCGCACCATGATGTCGGGCATGCGGAAAGCGCCGCCAATCTCGATCAGCTCGCCGCGCGACACCACGGCCTCACGACCCTTGGCGAGCGTGTTGAGTACGAGAAGGACGGCGGCAGCATTGTTGTTGACGATAGTTGCATCCTCCGCGCCGGAGAACTCGCAAAGGAGGCCCCGCAGGTGATCGTCGCGCTCGCCGCGCTTGCCGGTGTTAACGTCGAATTCGAGGGCGACGGCAGACCGCATGGCGGCAACGGCGGCTTCGACCGCCGCCTCGGCGATCAGCGCGCGGCCGAGATTGGTGTGCAGCACCGTCCCGGTGAGATTGAAGACGGGACGCAAGTTAGACCGCGCATCCGTCGCGAGCTTGGCTAGTGCCGTGCTCGCGATGGCTTCAGGCTCACTCGACTGCGTTTTGCCGGCGCGCAACGCAGCGCGCGTTGCATCGAGCGCCTGGCGCACCGCCAAGACCGCGGCGGGCCGCCCGAACTGGGCGATGGCAAGCGTCGCCGCATCGGCCTTGAGGACATCGTCAACCGACGGCAATGCGCGCAATCGGGCATTGGGCTCGGCAGTCATTGCAGTGCCTTTCAGTAACCGAGCAGGAACGGATTGACCGCGCCTCGCAGATACCCGGAATCGCGCAGCAGCAGGTCGAGCGCGAGCGTCGCCACGTCGTCGGCGACCGGATCGAGCGATGGATCGTTGTGCTGATGCAGTATCTTCACGTAGCCGCGGCAGGACTCGCAGGTTTCGGCCTTGACCGTTGCCGGCCCGCCAGCAATCTCCTGATAGGTAATGCCTTGGGTGGCGCCGCATAGCGTGCATTTGATGCGCGGGTAATTCCACAGCGTGCCGCACAGCGAGCAGGCGCAGAAGCGCGTGGCGTGCGCACCACGCCATCCGACTACCGTGGACGATACGGGCGGAGCGCCGCAGGCCGGACAGGCACCCTCGCCGACCGGCACGAGCGTTTTAGCGTCGAGCTGCGCCGCGAGCCGCGCGAAATGCACCTGCAGCACCGCAGCTACGAACACATGCTCGGCCAGCGCCTCGACGGGGATCGAGTTCGACAGCACGGCGCCGACCATCGCCGCCTCGGCGACGGGATTGGCCGCCTTGACCCGCTCCAGCGCAAGGTGCGCGGTGTCCGGCATTGCGATGTGGTCGGCCATCGCCAGAAGCCGTTGCCACGCAGCTTCCATGGCGGCGTCCCCCGTGAAACGCAGGCGGTCAAGCGGCGGCATGCCGAATTCCCGCGAGCGCCCAATCGTGTCGGCGGCGGGCGGCTCGACATCGGGCAGCCCTTCCTGGAGGCGATGCTGTGCCTCGCACAGATCGGCGAGAAAGAGCAGATACGAGCGCAGCTCATGCCCGTCCGCGAGCAATTTCAGGCGCTCGGCGCGGCGCGCGAACATCGCCGGCGGATCGGGCAGCCGGGCAAACGGCGGCTTCGCGATTTCCCCGATCGGAATCGGGTCATTCTTCGGCGCGCCGACTAGCGTCATACTCGAACCTCACGAACCACACGGGCCACGTGACACGGCAATGTGCGCCCGCCGATTTACCGGGCGGACGGCGCTCCGGTGCTGCGATCTCCGGTCCGGCCGGTGACCAGTTCCTTAAGCCATTTGCGGTGATGGCGCCACGCCCAGCCGCCGGTGACTTGCCCGCGGGTCATGGCACCGATGGTTCCGCGCACCCAAATCGCCGCATAGACGTGCACGATCCACACGCAGATGATGGTCACGGCGGCGAGCGAGTGAACGAGGATGGCCCACCGCTTCAACGCGATGCTCGTCAGCGGATAGAAATACTGGTCCCAGATGACGATTCCCGTGCAAATCAGAATGATGATCAGAATGGACATCGACCAGAAGACCACCTTTTGCCCGGCGTTGTATTTGCCGACTTCCGGCAGCTTTTCCTCGTGATTTGTCAGCACGTCACGCAGATGCGCCAGCCAGGTTCCATCTTCGCTGCGCCACAAGTTCGCCTTCCAGAAACGCAGAAACAATCCGGCGAAGCTGAAGAACAGTACGACGCCCAGCCAGGGATGAATCGTGCGGGTCCATTGGCCCCCACCGAACAAAGCCGTGAGGAAAAACAGGCTCGGGTCAAACAATGCAAGGCCGGAAATTGCCAGCAGCACGAGGCAAGTCGCGGTGATCCAATGGTTCACTCGAGCGCCCGGAGTGTATCGATCTACGACGACCGGATCGCCGGGGTGGACGGCGTCACCCTGCTCAACGTCATATGCTGCCATGGTCAGCGAACTCCAGCGAGGCGCTTGGCGTCTTCCTCATCCTTGGGCTGGACCTTGTTGGGGCCGGACGCCAAGTGGTGCAAAAAGCCGATCGCCGCGAAAGCGCCGATCGCGGCGAGGCCGGCATACTTCGTCATCCCTTTCCAAACTTCGATGATCGGACTGATCTTCGGGTCCTTCGGCAGCCGCGCGTAGATTTCCGGCTTGTCCGCGTGTTGTAGGACGTACATGACGTGTGTGCCGCCGACGCCGGGAGGATCGTAGAGACCCGCGTTCTTGTAGCCGCGCGACTGCAGGTCCTTGATGCGCTCGGCCGCGTGTTGCTTCATCTCCTCCTTGGTGCCGAACACGATCGCGTGCGTCGGACAGGACTTGGCGCAGGCCGGACCCTGACCGACGGCGACGCGGTCCGAGCACAGCGTGCACTTGTAGGCCTTGTGGTCGACCTTGGAGATGCGCGGGATGTTGAACGGACATCCCTTCACGCAATAGCCGCAGCCGATGCATTTGTCTTGGTCGAAGTCGACGATGCCGTTGGAGTACTGCACGATAGCCCCGGGCGCCGGGCATGCTTTCAGGCAGCCCGGATCTTCGCAATGCATGCAGCCGTCTTTGCGGATGAGCCATTCCAGATTCTGGCTCTCCGGATTGACCCATTCGGTGAATCGCATCACCGTGAACGAGTCGGGCGTCAGATCCACTGGGTTGTCGTAGATACCGTAGTTGAATCCGACCCTTTCCGTCTTGTTGTTCCATTCAAGGCAGGCGACCTGACACGCCTTGCAGCCGATGCATTTCGACACGTCGATCAGCTTCGCCACCGGCGTCAGCTGCTTCGCCGGCAGCGGCACCGTGGAGGCCGAGCGGCGGACGAGATCGCCTTCTCCCAGGTTCGCCTTGACGTTCTGAGTCGGCGCGGGCGGCAGGACGAATTCGAAAGCCATCTCTTCCCTCCTGTCCGCTCAGAAGTCGGTTCGCGAGTTGTCACCAACGACGCCAGCGAGCAAGGACGCGAAGTCACCCTCCTCGGCGTCAGCGCCCTCGTCGACTGCAACGACGTTGGGTCCGGCGATCAGCTCGATATCGACGAGGAACGCCTTGTATTCCGGCGTCTCGATATTGGCATCGCCGACATAGGGCGTGAGCGAGTTTGGGCCAAATCCCTCCTTCGTCTCGCCTATGAAGCCCCAATGCAACGGAACGCCGACGATGTGCACGGTCTTGCCGTCGCACGTCAGCGGGACGATACGCTTGGTGACTACGGCCTTGGCTTTTACCGCGCCGCGCTTAGACCATACCCGCACCCAATGCCCGGATTTGATTTTTTTCTCCTTCGCGAGTTGCTCTGAAATCTCGACGAAGAATTCCGGTTGCATCACGGCGTTGGGATGGACGTGTTTTGTCCAGAAATGGAAGTGCTCGGTGAGCCGGTAGGAAGTCGCGGCGTAGGGAAATTCCTTGGCGTCGCCGAATTGTTCCCAGTCGTTTTTGAACACACGCGCCACCGGATTGCCGCGAATCTTCGGCGCAACGACATTGACGACCGGCGATTCGAACGGCTCGTAGTGAGCCGGGAATGGCCCGTCGCGCATCATCCCGCGCGTGAACAGGCGCGCGGTGCCTTCGGCGTTCATGATGAAGGGGCCGACAACATTCGGCTTGGCGGTGGGCGCGATGTCGGGAACGTCGTAACCCGTCCACTTGCTGCCGTCCCACCACATGAGCTTCCGGCTTGGATCCCATGGATTTCCGTCCATGTCGGCCGAGGCCCGATTGTAAAGCACGCGCCGATTGAGCGGCCACGACCACGCCCATTTGCCAAATACACCGGTACCATCGGGATCAGTATTGTCACGGCGGGCCATGTTGTTGCCCGCCTCATTGAAGCAACCGGAGTAGATCCAGCAGCCACAGGCCGTCTTGCCGTCGTCGCGCAGGACGGCGAAGCTGACGACCTGCTTACCCTTGGCGAGCGCGACCTTGGTCGGATCGTTGGGATCGGTGATATCTTCGGTCGCGTAGCCGTTGAGTTCCTTGGCCAACTCCTCGGACGTCGGATCGCCGGGATCCTTGTAGCGCCAATCGAGATTGACGATTGGCTCCGCAATCGTCCCGCCTTCCTTCTGGTAGAGCGCCTTCAGACGCTGATAGATCTGCGCCATGATCCAGGCGTCGTGCTTGGCCTCGCCGGGCGGCGTTCCGCCCGCCCAGTGCCATTGCAACCACCGGCCGGAATTCGTCAGCGATCCCTCGTCCTCGGCGAAGCACGTTGCCGGCAGCTCGATGACCTCCGTCTGGATGGTAGACGGCTCGACGTCATTGTGCTCGCCGTGGTTTTCCCAGAACCGCGCCGTCTCAGTCTGGAGCGGGTCCATGACCACCAGGAACTTCAGCTTTGACAGCGCTGTGGTGATCTTGCGGCGATTGGGGGCCGACAGCAGCGGGTTGAAGCCCTGGCAGAAATAACCGTTCATCTTGCCTTCGTGCATCAACTCGAAAGCACGCAGAAGGTCATAGTTCGGCACATCGAGCTTGGGCAGCCAGTCATAGGCGAAATCGTTTTCAGCCGTCGCCGCCGAGCCCCACATCGCCTTCTGGAAGCTGACGAAGAACTTCTTGTAGTTCTGCCAGTAGCTCATCTGGTTCGGCCGCATCGGCTTGAAGCCGCGCGTCGACATGTAGGCATCCAACGTCGGCTCCTTTTCCGTCGGAATCGTCAGATAACCGGGAAGGAGGTTCGACATCAGCCCGAGATCGGTCAGTCCCTGGATGTTGGAGTGACCGCGCAACGCATTCATGCCGCCACCGCGCACGCCGATATTGCCGAGAATGAGCTGCAACATGGCCATGGCGCGGATGTTCTGCGAACCTTTGGAGTGCTGGGTCCAGCCGAGCGCGTACATCGATGTCATCGTCTTGGTCTTTGACGAGCACTCGCCGATCATCTGGCAGATCTTCAGGAATTTGTCCTTTGGCGTACCGCAAATGCGCTCGACCATCTCCGGCGTGTAGACGGAAACATGCTTTCTGAGCAGTTGCCAGACGCTGCGTGGATTCTGCAGCGCATCGTCGGATATGACGTATCCGTCCGCTCCCATCTCGTAGTCCCACGTAGAGCGGTTGTAGTCGCGCCGAGCCTCTTCGTAGCCAGTGAACAGGCCGTCGGCGTAGCCAAAGCCCTCCTTCACCAGATACGGCGCATTGGTGAACGCCTTCAGGTAATCCCACTGCACCTTGTCGTTCTGCATGCAGTAATTGATCACGCCGAGCAGAAACGCGATGTCGGTGCCCTGGCGGATCGGCGCATAGAAATCCGAAACGGACGCCGAGCGCGTGTAGCGCGGATCGACGACGATCAGTTTGGCGCCGCGGTTGGCTTTCGCCTCAGTGACCCATTTGAATCCGCACGGATGCGCCTCGGCGGCATTGCCGCCCATGATGATGACGAGATCCGTATTCTGGATGTCCGTCCAGGAATTCGTCATCGCGCCACGACCGAATGTTGGGGCCAAACTGGCCACCGTGGGGCCGTGTCAAACGCGCGCTTGGTTGTCGAATGCCACCATGCCGGCACTGCGCACGACCTTGTAGGTCGCCCATGCCGTTTCGTTCGTGGTTGCCGACGCTGCCAGGAAGCCGGTGGAGACCCACCGGTTCACGGTCAAGCCGTCGTTGTTCTTGACCACGATGTTCTTGTCGCGGTCGTCCTTCATCAGCCGCGCGATGCGATCGAGCGCGAAGTCCCAGGATACGCGCTCGAACTTGTCGGAACCGGGCTTGCGGATTTGCGGGTAGAGCGTACGGGTCTTCGCGTGCACGAAGTCGAGCAGCGCCGCGCCCTTCGGGCAAAGCGTGCCGCGATTGGTCGGGTGATCGGGATCGCCTTCGATACTGACGATCTCGGCCTTCTCGCCTTTGGCCAAGTTGCCCTTCGAATACATGATAATGCCGCAACCCACCGCGCAGTAGGTGCAGGTGTTGCGTGTCTCGGTCGTTCCCGAGAGCTTCCAGGCGCGAATCGACGTCGCATAAGCCGATTCGATATCGCCGAAGCCGAGCGCACCGAGCGTTGTACCAGCAACACCCGCACTGGCGCCCTGCATGAACTGGCGCCGTGACAGTTCCATATTCATTGGACGGTCCTCCTGAGCATGTTCGCCCCGCCGGGGACGCTCTTCGAGCAACACTCATCAGCTTGCCCGACCAACGGAATTCCATGATACCTAAACCCTATTTTGGACCTATACTTAAGTCAATTTATCGGAGCAAAATAGCGGCGTGTAATCGCGGGAATATTTTTGAATACCGCGACGCTCGGGATTATTTCTTCGGCCTTTGTGCATTGCAGCATATCGCGCCCCCCGGCTCTACTTGCGCGACTAGGTAAATTTGCCGGTGGGTCCGTCGAGAAAGCGCCGATTTATATTGACGTCGACGCAAACTGCGCCGCAGATTCGCATCGTGTTCGCGCGAACGGCTCCCGAGGCTCGGGGCGACCGGCATCAGGCAGAGACTTGGCGACAGCGACTGGGCGTCGCAGTTGCACGGGCTGGCGGACACTTGCGAACATCGCTGCGGGCGTCCCCGGTCGTGATGCTGCTCATTGCCGCAAGCGTGATCCTCATGGGTCCAGTCGGATCCGGGGTTCGGGCAGCGGAGACAACGCTGAAAACATGGACCGACGATTGGTTGCCTTTGTTCTCGCTCGACGTGTTAACCGGGGGACGCACCGATCTCGCCCAACTGCGCGGCTGCGTCGTGCTGGTGCATTCTTTCGCGACCTGGTGCGAGCCATGCCGCGCTGAAGCGGCGTCGCTGCAGAACCTTGCCGGCCGGATGCAAGACAAACCCTTCATGGTAATCACGGTCGACGCCGGCGAAGTCGACGGCCGCGTCCAGCGCTTCTCCGCGACCCTGCCTGTCCCATTTCCGATCTTGCTCGACCGCGACCGTGCGGTAACCAAAGCGTGGCAGGTCTACGCGTTGCCGACCACGTTCTTGCTCGATAGCAATCTCATTTTGCGCTTCGTCGCCGAGGGCGACTTCGACTGGAGTCGGCCGGAGGTCGAGGGGCATCCCCTGCACCGCATCGCTCCTTTGTCCTGATGGACGCGTCGATCCCCAGAGAATCGTGGATACACTTGGCGACGATACGGTTCTTGTCACGATCATTCACGCTCAGAATGAAATTGGGACGCCGACATACGCCGCGAATTGCAGGAAAAACCATGAATGTGCCAATCGTTCGCCTGACTAGTCTCGCCCACGGTGGCGGCTGCGGCTGCAAGCTCGCACCCTCCGTACTGAAGCAGCTTCTCGCCGACCAGCCATCAGTTTATCCTTACCGCGAGCTCCTGGTCGGTACCGAAACCGGCGACGACGCAGCGGTGTGGCAGCTCGACGATGAGACCTGCATCATCGCGACCACAGATTTCTTCATGCCGATGGTCGACGATCCGTTCGACTTCGGACGCATCGCCGCGACCAATGCCATCTCCGATATCTACGCGATGGGCGGCAAACCGATCATGGCTTTGGCCATCCTTGGAATGCCGGTTGACAAAGTATCTCCGGAGATGGTGCGGGAAATTCTCAGGGGTGGGTCGCAGGTCTGCGCGACAGCCGGAATTCCCGTGGCAGGCGGTCACTCCATCGACTCGCCGGAGCCGATTTACGGCCTCGCCGTCATCGGCGTGGGCCGCCCGCAGGACATCCGACGCAACACAGAAGCCAAACCGGGCGATGTACTGATTCTTACCAAAGCTCTCGGTGTCGGCGTCTATTCGGCGGCCTTCAAAAAAGCAGCATTATCATCCGCAGCCTACGCAGAGATGACGGCATCGATGACGCTGCTCAACCGGATCGGAATGGACTTGGCCAAGGACCCCGCCGTTCACGCCATCACCGACGTGACCGGCTTTGGACTGCTGGGGCATGCACTCGTGATGGCGCGCGGCTCGAACCTTGCTCTCGTCGTACGCTTCGACGATCTCCCCTTCCTGACCGAAGCTGAACACTTAGCGCAACAGCATTTTGTCACTGGCGCTTCGGCGCGGAACTGGGCGAGCTACGCAGAGAGCGTAACCCTGCCTTCCCACTTTCCCGAATGGCGGCGTCACCTGCTCACTGATCCGCAGACGTCGGGAGGACTCCTGATTGCCTGCGATCCCAGTCGTGCGGCGGAAGTCACGCGCACGATTGCCGATGGAGGATTTCCGCGCGTCTGTATCATCGGACATGCCGACGCCGGGCCATCGTCAATCACGATTAGGTCCTGACCCGTTCACGTCCGGGCTCGCAACTTTTTTCCAATACAGGAGATAAGCCGGGAGGGCGCCCGAAGGTCTCGGGGCAACACGGCCCCAACAAGCCGATGCCAATCTAATTCCATCTTAGACCCACGCCATCACTGCGCCAGCAACTCTTCGCGAATCTTACGCTTGAGTATCTTGCCGTTTGGCGTCATTGGCAGGCGGGGCGCGAAGATGACTTTTTTTGGAATCTTGAACCCAGCAAGGTGCTGCTTGCAGAACTCGAGGATCTCGGCCTCGGTAGCTTCCTGTTGCGGCTTAAGGACCACGACTGCCGTGACGGATTCGATCCAGTGTGGATGCGGCATGCCGATCACGGCTGCCATCGCGACTTTAGGATGACGCACGAGGGCGCCTTCAACCTCCTGTGAGGCAACATTCTCGCCGCCAGTCTTAATCATATCCTTTTTGCGGTCCACGAAGTAGAAGACGCCACGCTCATCGCAGTACCCAAGGTCGCCGGTATGAAGCCAGCCGTTCGCGAGCGCCTTGTCAGTCAAATCCGGCTTGTTCCAATACCCCTTCATTACTGCGGGACCGCGGATTACCAATTCACCTAATGTGCCCCGCGGCACTTCTTGGTCCCGCTCGTCGAACACCTTGACGCTGACGCCAGTGTCGGCGATGCCGATTGACCCCATGGTGGCTTCGAAGTCCTCTGGTACCGAGGTCGTACCGACCGGCGTGCTCTCCGTCTGGCCCCAATAGTTGCGCCATTGCAGGTCTGGTTTAATCGTCCGCCAGGTCTCAAGCACTGCCGTCGGGATCACTGAGCCGAACGAAATGCACTTCTTCAACGAAGACAGGTCGAACCGGTCGAAGCCGGGGATCATCGGCATCGCGAGGTAAAGCGTTGCTGGGTAGATCCAGTAGCTGACGCGCTCTCTCTCGGTCTTTCGCAGAATGTTCATAGGATCCGGCGCGTACTCGATCAGTGATTTGCAGCCAATGGTAAGCGCAGCCGTCAGAATGATTGTACCCGCGACATGGAAAAGTGGAAGATCGAGTATGAGCACATCTTCACGTCGAAAATCGCAGTCGCAGGCAAAATGCAGCATGCTCATGTAATAGTTGAGGTGCGTACTCATAACTCCCTTGGGAAAGCTTTCAGTGCCGGTTGTGTACATCAGCGTCGCGATGTCGTCAGACGCGACGATGACGCTCGGCTCATCGGCCGAGTAGGCTCCTTCGAACATCTCCGACGCATCGAGCCAACCATCCGGCCGAGCGCCTTTGCCGCCAATACTGAACCACCCAAGATGTTTGATCTTTTCAAGGTCTTCACCGACCGATCGTACGGCGTCGACCAAAATATCTTCAACGAACAGCGCCTTCGGCTGACAGTCCTCAAGAATGTACGCGATCTCCTCACCTTTGAGCATGAAGTTTATGGATACTAGCACAGCACCAATCTTGGCCAGGCCAAACCGGCAATAGATGTAATCAAGACAATTGTGCGTCATGAACGCGACGCGATCACCTCGCTCGATGCCCATGGCCAGAAACACATTGGCAGCTTGGCAGCTCTTCTCGTTCACTGCTTTGAACGAGATCTCCTGCTCCCCGCATACCAGGGCCGTCCGTTCGCCGAAGCGTTGCGCGGAGCGCGTAATCAGATCGCCGACGACAGCGCGGTGCAACAGGTTCTCATGCAGCTGATTGAGGCCCATGCTTTGTTCCTCCCCTAGGGACACACGGTCAAAGGCGCACAGCGCGGCTTCGCCAGATATACCAAGACGCCTTCTCCGATCCATTGATGCCATCTTGCGGGAAATCTCTTGCAAGGCTCTAAGCCTCTGCCGTCAAATTCCCGCCGCTGGGCGCCACATCGGAGTCACCCCTCCATCCTCGATCAGTAGATCTTTGGCTTATCATCCGCCTTACCCTGGCTATAGTCGCCAAAGGGTCCATCGCGCATGGCGACGGCAGCGCCGACGCCACCCTCCTTTGCCACGCGGACGAACTCCTCCGCTTCTGGCGTGTTACGCATGATTCCGTCGAACACAGGGCCGATCAGCGCAGAATGTTCGACCCCAAGGCGGTCGAATATTTGATTGGTTATGAATTTCATGGCAGCGAGTTGTGTCACTGGGATCTGCGCGAGTTGGTCAACATATTCCCACACCTTCTCGTCAAGCTTCTCCTGCGGATATGCAAAATTGATGAGGCCGATGTCGGCGGCCTCTTTGCCCGCAATCGAACGTCCTGTGAGAGCGTAGTGCTTGGCCCGAGTTAGTCCTAGCCGATAGACCCACATGCAGGTGAGGTGACATCCCCATACGCGCGAATAGGGCGTGCCAAACTGGGCATCCTCGGAGGCGATCACAATGTCTCCCAGCAACGCGTATTCGGAGCCACCGCCAACACACCAACCATGAACCTTGACGACAATCGGCTTGGGGCTGCGCCAGATCGACATGAATTTCTGGGTTGGCGCCGCCCATGGATTGAGCGACATCAACATGTCCTTGCCAATGTCATATTGCTCTGGCTTCATCGACAAGCCGAAGCCGTCAAAATGTTCGAGGCCGCCCGAGAAATCAAACCCACCACAGAACGATTTCCCGGCGCCTTGCAGCAGTATCACGCGGATGTCTCGATCCTGATTTGCTGCGCCGATCGCAGTCTGAATTTCGTCGGGCATCGGAGCCCGAATGGTGTTTAATTTATCCGGTCGGTTGAGAGTGATGACCGCCACGCGTTCATTCTTCTTCTCATAGGTAATTGTCTCGTACGTCATTTCGCTTCCTTTTCGTTGTGCGGTCTTGAAATTGCGCTTCGATCGTGACCCACAATCCCATCCTTCGAGTTGTCACGCAGCCGTTGCTGGCGTGCCGCTGCGAAGGCATGGATGTCGCCAACGATCTGTTCCGATTTCGCGTCCGCGCCGAAGATCGCCGCAACGCCCGCCTTGCGCATTTTACCAGCATCGGCCGGCGTGATGACCGAACCGCCTAAAACAACATCGACGTCCAGCGCTTGATTACGAAGTGCGGCTAGCAATTCCGGGACATATTCAAGGTATTCCCATGAATGACAGCTGATGCCGATGACGTCGGCATCCTCGTGAAGCGCAACTCGGGTGAATGAAGCCGGCGTATTATAGCGGCCGACATAGATCACCTCCATTCCGGCATCACGCAGCAGGCCACTGATCGCGATGGCGCCGACTTCGTGCTGGTCTATGCCGAGAAGTCCGACTATCACTTTTGGTCTATGGGCCATATTTGTTCCGCAATGCCGCATGTCAGAAGTCTGGACGCAACGCGCCATGTGGATCGTAGGGTGCGTCATAGGCAAGGCGCATGGCGCCGGCCAGTTCGCCCATGGTCGCGCCGGCGCGAAATCCATCGCGCACGGCAGAGACGAGGTTCGTGTCGCGTGTCATGGCCTGCGCATAAACGTGACGCAACGCCCGACGTACCGGATCCTGGCTGCGCTCGATGCGGAAACGACGAATCGCTTCAATCTGCTCGCGGCATGGAACGATCTTACGTTCCGTGATGTCGCGAAGAAGCCTATCTTCTTCGCTCGACATCTGGTGGCAGTTCACACCGACAACTTGCTGCTCCCCGGATGCTACTGCTCGATAGTGCCGTTCTGACGCGCGATTAAAGATCTCGCGGAAATATCCTCGTTCGGCGAGTTCGATCGGATCGCCGGCGGCCTCCACCTCTTTGACCATGTCGCCAATGCGGGCTTCTATTTCATCGGTCAGCGTCTCGACAAAATGCGAGCCTCCAAGTGGATCCGCGACCTTGGTTATTCCTGTTTCGATCGAGAGAATTTGCTGCGTTCGAATGCCGGCAATATGTGCTTCCGCGCTTGGTGTCCGGAAGCCTTCATCGAAGGCGGAGATCTCCATTGCCTGTACGCCGGCGAGAGCAAGCGCGAGGCCCTGCACCGTTCCGCGAACGACATTGTTGATGGGCTGTTGCGCTGTGAGGGTTAGTCCAGACGTATGACTAGTAATGACGATCGACATCGAACGCACATCCTCTGCACCAAATTCCTCCTTCATCATCCTTGCGTAGAAGCGACGGGTTGCGCGGATCTTGGCGATCTCCTCGAAGAAATCCATTGAGCAATTGACCAGGATCGCGATTCGGGGGGCAAAGCGATCGACCGGAATGCCACGGCCGCGCAAGGCGCGCGCAAGATGGCGGATCTCGACGAAGCCCAGCGCCATCTCCTCAATGGCATTGAGGCCACTTTCGCTAAAAAAATAGGTATCTTCGACGTAGGCATGGAACCGCGGCAAATTGGCTGCGCTGTACTCGATCGTGTCAACCGACAGACGGCTGTTCAGGGCGACAGGCATTCCATTCGAATAGGATGCATCGGCGCAATAAAGCGGAGCCTGCAGCACGGATCCGCGTACTTTGTCAGGCGCAAATCCGAACGCATCGACCGCGCCAAGCAGTCCCGTCAGCGAAAAGATCGACGGCACCGAGTTCGAGATCGTGATCCGATCGATCGGTATGTCACGCAGCAATTCAAGATAATCGGTCTCGCAGCAGAGCGAGACACCTTGGGTACCGACCGAATGCACGACCAGAGGGTGGTCGGGATCGAGCATGGACTGTGTCGGGCTATCGCCGATTACATCGATACCCGTTTGGCCGATGCCGATCAGGAACTTCAGTTGAGCATTGGAGCGTCGCGCATCACCTTCTCCTGACAGTTCCCGATGAATCCATCCATTCCCGGCATGAAGTGGCTGCAGGCGGCCGCGCGTAAAAGGGTAAGTGCTCGGGACTTCGTCAGGCTCGTTGTCCGGGCGATCTCCCGCCTTATAGAAATCTTTCAGAGGGATACCCGAACGGCTTTGCCCGCTCATGCGGCTCTCCTCCCAAGTCGATTGCTATGTCGAATGGCCGCTCGATGGTTGGCAAGCCTTACATATCGATCAATCGTTCGATATGCAAGAAAGAAGACGAACTGATGTCAAGTGATTAACAAGGGGCGTCTGGCCTTCTTGCTCCCGAGTTGGAGCAGCCATTACACGCCTTTGTCCCGGTTTTCCCTCTGACTGCCGAGCACGAGCGTATTGAGATGCGATCCGCCCGTGATGTCGATCTCGGCGCCATTTATGTATCCAGCGTCATCGCTGCACAGGAACGAAATCAGAGCTGCCACTTCCTCCATCGTTCCGAGCCGGCGCGCAGGTGTTGCGGCAATGCCGGCTTCGAGGATTCCCCGCGGCATGGCCTGCACTTTTTCTGTTTCAATCAGACCAGGGAGAATGGCGTTGCAAGTCACTCCGTTGCGGCCGAACTCGAGCGTGACGTTGCGGGTCAAACCTAGGAGCCCGGCCTTGCTTGCGACATAACCGGCCTGAAGAGACAGGCCGCCGCGGGCTGCCGCTGAAGAGATATTGACAATCCGGCCCCATCCTCGGTCGGCCATGCCGGGAGCGACTGCACGAACCAGATTGAATGGCCCGCCGAGATTGACGCTGATCTCGCGGGCCCAGGCTTCTGGCTTCATCTTCGCGAGTGGCGCGATGTGATCTACGATGCCCGCACCATTGACGAGGCAAGCAATCTCACCAAGCGTCGCGCAGACTTGCGTGACCGCCGTATCGACGGCTGTCCCATCAGAAACATCGACGACCCAGGCTCGCGCCTCCACGCCGAAACTACGAGCATCCGCCGCGGTCTGTTCAACGGCCGACTGCCGGTCGAATAGCGCAAGGCGCGCTCCTTCCCGAGCAAAGCGAAGTGCCGTTGCTCTGCCGATTCCACTTGCCGGTCCGGTGATAAGGACCAACCGCCCGGTGTGCGGCATTTTTCATCCCAATGTTGAGTCTGCTTCCGGGAGTGACAAATTGCGTCCTCTCGTCAGTCGCCCACGACCTATCCGCCGTGGCGTCCACTCAGGTAGCATAATCCTCTCGCTGTTCGCGCGGCCGCAACGACGGCGACGCGTTTGTCGCAGCTTTCGACATCCTCTTGGCGGCCCGAAAGATCTACTATCGAACAATTGAGAGATATAAAATAGGATGCCGTATTCGTCAATTTGAACCCTTCAGCATCGCGATGGTCATTGGCCAACCACTGCCCTCGCATGTGCCGAATGGGTTCTGATGCCAAGTTTCGACTATCAATTCCGGCGGAGATTTCATGAAGCGACCAGAAGCTGCCAAGCGGCAACCCGGCCGGCGTTCCGCAGCGGAAAGCCGGAGCACACGTGAGCGCCTCTTGGCGGCAGCGGAAAAGCATTTTGCCCAGCACGGATATTCCGGGACATCAATCCGCAATCTGGGGTCGGTGTCGGGGATCGCCAGTTCATCGGTGCTCTATCACGTCGGCTCTAAGCGAAAGCTCTACGCGTTTGTGTTGCAGAGAATCGCCGACAGCCTATCCAACGTGCTCCACCACATCGAGGATGGCAGCGGTGCCGATATGATGCGGCAATTCGCCGAGCGGATGATGTCGTGGTCGGAGTTGCATCCGGACTACGTCCGGATCCTTGTACATGAGATGATGGAAAATCCCGACCGCCTCGGCGAGGTGCACCGGTGGTTGCTCGCGGGCTTCATGCAGGACGCCCTGGGACTGTCGGCGCGAGCGACTGCGCGCCAAAGCCGGAACAAAGTTGATGCCGACATGGTGCTGATGCTCATCCTGGGCGCCGTGATCAATTTTCATATCTCGCTCCCAACGTTCATGGTGCTGCGGGGTGTAGCTGATCGGCTTGAACTCAAACGACGCTTTATGGACACCCTCGATCAACTTCTGCGCACGGCGCTTTTGTCGCCGCAGAAAG
>CAVTDJ010000004.1:0-145071 GCA_963733575.1 uncultured Alphaproteobacteria bacterium
ATCGACCGGCGGCGCCACCGGCAGCAGATTGACGCTCATCGTCAGGATTCCAGGAAGCGGAAGGTTCGGCCAACGCCGGCTTTCGAGCTTACGCACGCCACACACTCCGACTGCGCAACCAACTCCGAGATGCCCCTCATTTTGCCGTGCCGGCGCGCTCCGGAAAAGCCCCCGCTAGCCCGGCCCGCGAAGCCGCAATCACGCCGCGCTCGGTGATGAGACCGCTCACCAGCCGGGCCGGGGTTACGTCGAACGCGTAATTTGCCACCGGGGTACCCGCCGGCGCGATGCGCACCGTCTCGATGCGGCCGTCGGCGGTGCGCCCGCTCATGGTCGCCACCTCGTCGGGGCTGCGCTCTTCGATCGGAATCTCGGCAACGCCGTCGGTGACGGTGAAATCGATGGTCGGCGACGGCAGCGCGACGTAGAACGGCACGTTGTTGTCGCGCGCGGCCAGCGCCTTTAAATACGTTCCGATTTTGTTGCAGACATCGCCGTTCGCGGTCACGCGGTCGGTGCCGACGATGACGAGATCGACGAGGCCGCGCTGCATCAGATGGCCGCCGGTATTGTCGGCGATGAGCGTGTGCGGCACGCCGTGCTTGCCGAGCTCCCAGGCGGTCAGCGAAGCACCTTGATTGCGCGGGCGCGTCTCGTCGGCGAAGACGTGAATGGCAATGCCGTTGTCGTACGCCATGTAGATCGGCGCCGTGGCCGTGCCCACATCGACCGCCGCCAGCCAGCCGGCGTTGCAATGGGTGAGCACGTTCACCCGCTCGCCCGGTTTCTTCCGTGCTGCGATCGCCTCGATCAGCGGCAGACCGCTCCGGGCAATGCCGGAATTGATGGCGACATCCTCCTCGCAAATCTCGGCGGCGCGCCGGTAGGCGGCGGCGCTCCGCTCGGCGCGCGGCCGGTTGCGCACGGCAGCCAACATCTCGTCGAGCGCCCATTTGAGATTGATCGCGGTCGGGCGCGTGGCGAGGAGCGATGCATATGCGCGTTCGAGCAATTCGTCGGAGGCGTCCGCGCGCAGCGCGAGACACATGCCGTAAGCCGCGGTGGCGCCGATCAGCGGCGCACCGCGGATCACCATGGCGCGGATCGCGTGCGCGGCTTCCGCGAGCGTGGTAAGGCGCGCGGTCACGAAGCAATGCGGCAGCGCAGTCTGATCGATCACGCCGACCGACCAGCCATCCGGCTCGAGCCAGATGCTGCGCATTGCCTTGCCGTCGACCTTCATATGCAACCTTTATTTGCGGCCGATCTTTTCTTGTGTCGCACGATTTGTCTATGTCGCATGACTTGCCCGCGCAACGCCCTTGCCGCAATCTCCCCGACCGAGCCCGCTGGAGACACCGATGGCCGCTGTCGATTACGAGACCGAATACAGTCCTCGCATGAGCGTACCGGACCATCCGGCGATCTTTGCCCGCTGGGCGCGCGAGGCTGAGGACTATCGCGCCGAAACGCTCAAGCAGGACCGCGCCGAACTTGGCCTCTCATACGGCGATACGCCGCGGCAGTTCATCGATCTGTTCCTGCCCGAGGCGGGCGAAAGCGCGCCGCTCGCCCTCTTCATTCACGGCGGCTATTGGCGCGCGTTCGATCCTTCCTCACACAGTCACATGGCGCGCGGCTTGAACGGGCGTGGCTTTGCCGTCGCGGTGGTCGGCTATGATCTCTGTCCGGTCGTCAGCCTCGCCGACATCATCGAGCAAATCCGGCGCGCTTGTCTTTTCCTCTGGGCGCGGTTCGGCAAGCGCATGCTGGTGTTCGGGCATTCAGCCGGCGGGCATCTTACCGCCGCCATGGTCGCCACCGACTGGCAGTCGCTCTATCCGAAAGCGCCGGCCGATCTCGTTCCTGCCGGCTTCGCCATCTCCGGCCTCTTCGATCTTACCGCCCTGACCGGCTTGAGCGTGAACCAGGACTTGCGGCTTAGCGGCGAAGAGGCGCTCCGCCTCTCGCCGATGTTCTGGCCGGTCCCGGCGGGACGGTCGCTCGACGCCGCGGTTGGCGATCTCGAAACAAACGAGTTCAAGCGGCAGAGCCGGACCATGGCGCAGACTTGGCAGGCAAAAGCGGAAACGCGCTACGCGGAATTTCCCGGCAACCACTTCACCGTCATGGATGCGCTGTTCGACCCCGCAAATGCCATGGTGGCGCGCATCGCCGAATTGGCGGAGCGGGTCAGCCGGTAGGCTGATCTCACCGAGGCAGGAGCCGCAATTCGTTCCCGCCTTCAGCGCTTCACCGATCGTTGCCACGCGCGCCATGAGAATGTGGTTCCTCAGGCGGGTTGAGGTCAGGCATTGGCGCCGGCCGGTTGCATCGATGCGAGCCAGGTGCGGCGCCAACGCAGGCTGACGCCGGTCAAGGCGGCAAGCGCGGCGAGCGCGAGCGCGCCGAAAATCGCCAGCCCGATCGCGTAGCTGCCGCCGAGCTGCTTGGCGTAGCCCAGGCTCGCCGCGAGATAGAAGCCGCCGAGGCCGCCGGTCGCGCCGACGAGGCCGGTGACGCCGCCGACATTGCGACCAAAGCGCTGCGGCACGATCTGGAACACCGCGCCGTTGCCGGCGCCGAGTGTCGCCATCGTCGCGACGATGATCGGCAAGGCGATTGTTACGCTGCTGACGCCCCGGCTGAGGATCGCCAGCAGTGCGGCGACGACTCCGTAAACAACCGACAATGTGCGCACGCCGCCGATCCGGTCGGCGATCGCTCCGCCGAGCGGGCGGGCAAATGAGCCGGCGAAGACGCACGCCGCCGTGCAGTAACCCGCCGAGACGGGCGCCAGGCCATATTGGTCGTTGAAGTAGATCGGCAAGAACGAAGAGAGGCCGACGAAACCGCCAAAGGTGACGCAATAAAAAGCCATCAGCCACCACGCATCGCGCGTGGCGAGGATTTCGAGATAATCGCTCAAGGTCCGGCGTGGCGGCAAGTTCGGGCTGTTTTTGGCGAGCACGACAAACAACGCCAGCACGATCGCGAGCGGAGCGGCGGCGATCGCGATCACGTTTGGCCAGCCGAACGCGACCGCGAGCGAAGGCGCGAACAAGGCGGCGAAGACCGTGCCCGAATTGCCCGCGCCGGCGATGCCCAGCGCCGTGCCCTGATACTCCTGCGGATACCAGTAGGAAGCGAGGGGAAGCGCGACCGCGAAGGAGGCGCCGGCGACGCCGAGCAGCACGCCGAGCGATATCATGCGCGGCAGGCTGTCGAGCCCGACAGTCCAGGCGACCAAGAGGCCAGCAACGACAATCGTTTGCATGACGATGGCGGCACGCCGCGGCGTCAGAATGTCGGCCGAAGCGCCGGCGACGATGCGAAAGCCTGCGCCCGCGAGAATGGGAGTGGCGACCATCAGACCCTTCTCCCCGGCGTTGAGATGCAGGTCGCGCGCAATGAACACGGCGAGCGGGCCGAGCAACACCCAGACCATGAAGCTCACGTCAAAATAGAGAAACGAAGCGACCAGCGTGGGCAAATGCCCGGAGCGCAAAAATCCGCGGTTCATGAAAGCTCCTTGCTGTTCGCGGTAGCGGCGGGCGAGGTCCGCGCGACGCCAGCAGCAAAGGGCATGCCAAGCAATTATTTACGGCAGATCAGCAACTTAAATGGAAGAGATGCAACAGCCTGCCTTATTCGACAGCACCGTCGGACGCACCTTTGTGCATTGCACATAAAATGCACAGTCACTCCAACAGGCGGGTTTGGCCGAGGAGACTTCGCGCGCTCGCCGACCCCTCAAGCACACTGGTCGCGCGCATTGGGGAATTGAAGGAGCGCGTCAACCGGCAACGCTTTTTACGTCTCTCGCCGCCACTGACGGCGCCAGCAGTACGCAGGCAGATGCGGCAAAGATCAGCGCGAACCCGATCATATCGGACGCAGTGGGCCGCTCGCCGAGGATCAGGACGGTGGAGAGCACGCCGATCACGGGAATGCCGAGGATGCCTAGCGTCGCGGTGACCGCGCTCACCCGGCGCACAATCTCGAACCACATGGCGTAGGCGATCGCGTTGCCGGCGATGCCGGTATAGGCGACGGCGAGCAAGGCATCGGCGTGAGCGGCGCCGAGATTGAGCCGGCCCTCGAATATGAAGAGACACGCCAGGATGATGAAAAAAGCGATCGTGACCTGCCAGCTCGCAACGCCCATGGGATCGGCGTCGATGCGCGCCCATTTGAGGTAGACGGTACCGGCGGCCCAGCAAAAGCCGCTGCCGATCGCCAGCAACAGGCCCAGCGGTATCCCCGTGGTCGCCAGGGGACTGATCAGAACAGCGAGACCGAGCGCGCAGAGCGCAACCGCAACTCCTTGTATGCGGGTGGGGCGCTCGCCGAGGACTGCCCAAGCCAACAACAGCGCCCAGATCGGCATCGCGTAAGTCAGGATGGCCACGCGCGAAGTCGCGGCCGCGATTTGCGCAAACGCGCTGAACAGGCTGAAACCAACCATGTTGAGAAGCGAGGCGATCGCGACATGGGCCCAGGCCTTTCCACTCGGAACGCGGAGGCTGCGCCGCTTGACGAGACAGATCCCGAGCAGGGTCACCGCACCGAGGCCGGCCGTCAGCGTCCGCATGCTGAACGGCGGAATTTCGTTGAGCGCGATTTTCATCATCGGCCAGGTGAGGCCCCAGATGAGACAGAGAGCGACCAGCATCAGCCGCGCCTGGATGTCGCCGGCATCCATTGCCGCGCGCGAACGATCGGAATGGCTCGACACTTTCACGGCGCTTTCGGCCCGGCGGCAAGGTACCAGTCGGCGATCTGCGCGCCGGTCCAGAACTTCACGTCGCGTTTTTCGCGGATGACCTCGAGCACGCGGCGGAAATATTTCAGCCGGTGCGGCGCACCCATGATGTAGGGGTGCACCACGAGCGCCATGACGCGCGCCGAACGGGCCGCGTCCGCATAGATCTGTTCGAACTGATCGAGCGCGCGGTCGGAATATTCCGACGCCTTGTGATGCTGGATGAGCATCATGGCGACGTCGTTGCATTCCTGCGTATAGGGCACGTTGAGGATCGGCTTGGTGCGGGTCTTGAGCCAAACCGGCTGATCGTCAAGCACCCAGTCGGCGACGTAGTCGTAGCCCTCCTCCATCAGAAGATCGGGCGTCTCCCAGGTCTCCGTCAGGCCGGGGCCGAGCCATCCGCGCGGCGGCTTGCCGGTCGCTTTGAGAATGACTTCGCGCGTTTTGCGGATATCGGCGCGCTCGTTCTTCACCTTCTGCATGTTGCGCTGAGTGAAACCGTGGCCGATGAATTCCCAGTTACGATCGGCCGCCGCGCGCACGATCGGCGGATAAGCGGCGAGCGCCGAGCCGTTGATCGCGAGCGCAGCGGGAATCGCGAGCGCGTCGAACACCTCGGCAAACCGCCAAAAGCCGACCCGGTTGCCGTATTCGTGCCAGGCCCAGTTGGGAACGTCCGGCATCGGCGAGCCGCCGGCGGGCGGCGTCAGCACCGTACGCGGCATCGGCTCCGTCGGGTCCCAGTCCTCGACGTTGACGATGACCCACACCACCATGCGCGCGCCATCCGGCAGCTTGAGTGAGGGCCGTTCACTGATAGCGGAATAGGCGATGCGGTCGGCCGGCAGCATCCGCTGCTTCGACCCCCCATTTTTTCGCGCGGATTTTCCCGGCCGCGTGGTCATTGCGGATTTATTCCTGCCGGTCGGCGCGACACCCGTCAACATTCCGCCGCGTTCGCCTCGGTCGGCAGACGAAAACGGGTCACGACGGTGCCGAGCGCCGTCAGCGTCACCGCACAAATGCACAGCGGCACGAAGGCGGTCCACGGCTTGCCCGTCATGTCCCACAGCGCGCCGCAGATGGTGGGAATAATGATTGCGCAGGTGTAGCTGATGGTGAACATGCCGGCGGCGGTGCGCGGCACGTCGTCCACCCGGCTCAGAAACGCCGGCAGCGCCAGGATCGCCGTCATCGTCACCGCGGCGGCGATGCCGATCACCGCAGTGGCGGCGATGATCGCGAACGAGGACCGGGTGAAGATGATGAGCGCAAGAAATGCGGCCAGCATGATCGGGCCGAAAACCAGAAACGGCCAGGCCCGCATGTGCAGGCGATTGGCGGTAAGGAACAGCACCGCAAGGGCGATAATCTGCGATCCGTTGAGCCAGCCCAACGCCGAACCGAGCAACTCCGGCTTTCCCAGCGTCACGAGATAGTCGCCGAGGAAGGCGCTGGTCACGAAATAGGGACTGTTATTGCTCGCGAAGGTGAAACCGAGCAGCCAGACCACCGGATTCTTCCAGTCCGGCCACCAGCGCCCGTTGCTCGCGGCCTTGGTGTCATGCTTGTGGCGGATTTTCGGGCTGAACAGAAAAAACACCGGCGCAATGAGCAGCGCCGGCACCGCCCACAACACCACATTGAGCCGCCAAGAGCCGCCAACCGCCGGCAAGACATAGGCAATGGTGAAAACCGCCGGAAACATCGCGCCCATCAGCATGCCGGCGGAATAGCCGATGGTGCCGAGTGCCATGCGCTTCGGCAGCCATTCGCGCACCAGGGTCGGCATTCCCGGTTGCATGATGGCGACGCCGAACCCGGATACGATCGCGGCCGCGTAAAGCGTCCACACATCGATCGCGGCGGCGCGCGCACCACCGGCGATCGCCGCAATCGCCATGCCCAGCGTGACCGCGATCCTCGTACCGGTCCTGGCGATCAGCAGCGATCCCGGAATGGCGGCAATGGCGAAGACCGCTAGCGGCAGCCCTACCAACAGCCCGACCTGCGTCTCCGACATATGCAGTTCGTCGTGCACAAGCGGGATCACCGGCGGCATCACCAGCAGCGTCATGCGCATGGCAACGCCAGCGATGAACAGCAGGCAAAGCGGCCTTGCGAGGCCGCCAGCCTGGGGGCCGTCTCGGCTAGGATACGTGGACATGAGAGGAAAACCCGGCGAGGCCGGCACCGTGCATCAGGGAACGTCACGGTGCAAGAAAGGCTGGCATGTCGGGGACGCTTGGGGGAGCCTTGCAGCCTTTCTGGAACAAAGATAGAACATCGCCGGCAGAGGACAAACATGGCCGACCTTGCAGCGGTGCAGCGCGCGCTTCGCACCACATTCGGGTTCGAGGCGTTCCGGCCCGGCCAGACGGACATCGTCGACGCTATTCTCGATGGCCGCGACGTGCTGGCCGTCATGCCGACCGGCAGCGGCAAGTCGCTGTGCTATCAGCTTCCGGCGCTGGTTCGCGACGGTCTCACCATCGTGGTGTCGCCACTGATCGCGCTCATGCGCAATCAGGTGGCACAACTGCGCGGCTATGGCGTCGCGGCGGCGGCACTCAACTCCGCGAATGACTCTGTCGAGAATCGATCGGTCCTCGATCAGATCGCGCGCGGCGAATTGCGTCTCGTTTATGTGTCGCCCGAACGCCTGGTGAAATCCGACACGCTCGATCTCTTCAAGCGCGCCAAGGTCGCGATGCTGGCAGTCGACGAGGCGCATTGCATCTCGCAATGGGGCCACGATTTCCGTCCGGAATACGCGGCGCTCGGCGCGGTGCAGGCGGAGCTGGGCGGTGTGCAGACCGTGGCATTCACCGCGACGGCGGACGCCGCGACCCGCACCGACGTTGTTGAAAAGCTTTTCAGGCGGCCGCCGGCTTTGTTCGTGCACGGGTTCGACCGACCCAACCTGCGCCTCGCCATGCGGGCAAAGGCCGGCGGGCGCAAGCAGGTTGCGGATTTCATCAACGCCCATCGCGGGCAAAGCGGCATCGTCTATTGCGCTTCGCGCCGCAAGACCGAGGAGCTTGCCGAATACCTCCGCCAGAACGGCGTCAACGCGCTGCCCTATCACGCCGGCATGGAGGGCGCGGCGCGCTCGCGCAACCAGGACGCCTTTCTGCAGGAGGACGGTGTCGTGATGGTCGCGACCGTGGCCTTCGGCATGGGCATCGACAAGCCGGATGTCCGCTTCGTTCTCCACGCCGATATGCCGTCCAATATCGAAAGCTATTACCAGGAGATCGGCCGCGCCGGCCGCGATGGCCTGCCCGCCGACACGCTGACGCTCTATGGCATGGGCGACATCCGCCTGCGCCGCCTGCAGATCGACGACAGCGACACCTCGAACGAGCAAAAGCGAGTCGACCGCCAGCGGCTCAACGCTTTGGTTTCACTGTGCGAATCGCCGCGCTGCCGCCGGCAAACGCTGCTGTCCTATTTCGCCGAGACGACGCAGCCGTGCGGCAATTGCGATTTCTGCTGCGACGGCGCCGAGGTGATCGACGGCACGATTGCGGCGCAGAAAGCGCTGTCCGCCATCGTGCGCACCGGGCAGCGCTTCGGCACCGAACACCTGACGAACGTGCTTCTCGGCGAGAACACCGAGGCGATCGAAAAATTCGGCCATGATTGCCTGCCCACCTTCGGGGTCGGCAAGGAATACGGCAAGCAGGAATGGCGCTCGATTTTCCGCCAGCTTCACGGCGCCGGCATCGTCGCGCTCGACATCACCGGCTTCGGGTCCTGGACTGTAACTGATGCCGGGCGGCGCGTGCTCAAGGGCGTCGCCAAGATCGCGTTGCGCAAGGACACGTTGAAGCCGGCCACGCGTAAGGGTGCGCGCGCCGCCGCCAACGCCGCAGCGCTTGCCGACGGCGCGACAGGCGACACGGAGCTTTTTGAAGCATTAAGGCGGCGCCGGTCCGAGCTTGCCAAGGAGCAGCGTGTCGCGGCCTATGTGGTGTTCGCCGACAAGACGCTCATCGACATGGCTCGGCGCAAGCCGGCGACGACGGCCGAGATGGGCGCCGTGCATGGCGTCGGCGAGGCCAAGCTTCGGCAGTACGGCGAGACCTTCCTGGAAGCGATCCGGCAGCACGCGGCGCGTGGCGCATAATTTGATTCAGGGCCCAGGCGGGACCCGCTTTTGGCGTCATTGCGCCGTGTTGCACCGCAACGCTCGGTATGTTAGCAAACCCTCGATTTTCGCGGGGCCGCGGGGGCATTCCCGCTGCCTCTACATTCCGAGTCCCGCCTGAATCCCAAAGGCTTGCGCCGACCGTCGCGCCGGTTGCGGGTCTTGCGGAAAACTCAAAAGAACCCGCGCTAGAGAGCACGCGACGTGGCAGGCGAAGAACCCCTTGTGTCCGGCATGGCCGGCCGTTACGCGACCGCGCTGTTCGAGCTTGCGCGGGAGACGAATGCGATCGACGCCGTGAAGGCTGATCTGGAGCGGTTCGACGCGCTCGTTGCCGAAAGCGCCGACCTCTCCCGGCTGGTTCGCAGCCCGGTCTTTTCCGCCGACGAGCAGTTGCACGCGCTGGCGGCGGTGCTCGACCGCACCGGGATCGGCGGCCTGGCGGCGCGATTCCTTAAGCTGGTGACGACAAACCGCCGGCTGTTCGCAGCGCGCGACATGGTCCGCGGATACCGCGAGCTCGTCGCCAAGCACAAAGGCGAGGCCACGGCCGAGATTACGGTGGCCGAAGAGCTCAAGGACGATCATGTTGCGGCGCTCCGCAGCGCGCTCAAGGCGGTCAGCGGCAAGGACGTCGATCTGAAAATCAAAGTCGATCCCGCCATCATTGGCGGGCTCGTGGTCAAGCTCGGCAGCCGCATGGTCGACAGCTCGCTGCGGACCAAACTCAATTCGATCAAGCACGCGATGAAAGAGGCTCGATAATGGATATCCGCGCCGCGGAAATCTCCGCCATCCTCAAGGAGCAGATCAAGAATTTCGGCCAGGAGGCCGAGGTTTCGGAAGTCGGTCAGGTGTTGTCGGTCGGCGACGGTATCGCCCGCGTCTACGGTCTCGACAACGTGCAGGCCGGCGAGATGGTCGAGTTCGAGAGCGGCGTCAAAGGCATGGCGCTCAACCTCGAAATCGACAATGTCGGCATCGTGATCTTTGGCACTGACCGCGAGATCAAGGAGGGCCAGACCGTCAAGCGCACCCGCGCCATCGTCGAGGTGCCGGTCGGCAAGGGCCTGCTCGGCCGCGTCGTCGACGCGCTCGGCGATCCGATCGACGGCAAGGGGCCGATCAAAGCCGACCACAGGGCGCGCGTGGACGTCAAAGCGCCCGGCATCATTCCGCGCAAATCGGTGCACGAGCCGATGGCGACGGGCCTGAAGGCGATCGACGCCCTGATCCCGATCGGGCGCGGCCAGCGCGAGCTGATCATCGGCGACCGCCAGACCGGCAAGACCGCGATCGCGCTCGATACGATCCTGAACCAGAAGTCGCTCAATACCTCCGGCGACGAGAAGATCAAGCTCTATTGCGTCTATGTGGCGATCGGGCAGAAGCGCTCGACGGTGGCGCAATTCGTCAAGGTTCTGGAGGAGAACGGCGCGCTCGACTATTCGATCGTGGTCGCGGCAACGGCTTCCGATCCGGCTCCGATGCAGTTTCTGGCGCCGTTTTCCGGCTGCGCCATGGGCGAGTATTTCCGCGACAACGGCATGCACGCGGTGATCATCTACGACGATCTCTCCAAACAGGCCGTCGCCTATCGGCAGATGTCGCTCCTCCTGCGCCGGCCGCCGGGCCGCGAAGCCTATCCGGGCGACGTGTTCTATCTGCACTCGCGGCTCCTCGAGCGCGCGGCGAAGATGAACGACGATCACAAAGGCGGCTCGCTGACCGCGCTGCCGGTGATCGAAACGCAGGCCAACAACGTCTCGGCCTACATTCCGACCAACGTCATCTCCATCACCGACGGTCAGATCTTTCTCGAGACCGACCTGTTCTATCAGGGCATCCGCCCGGCGGTGAATGTCGGCCTCTCGGTGTCGCGCGTCGGCTCCTCGGCGCAGACCAAGGCGATGAAGAAGGTCGCCGGCCGCATCAAGGGCGAGCTGGCGCAATACCGCGAGATGGCGGCCTTCGCGCAGTTCGGCTCCGATCTCGACGCCACGACGCAACGCCTCCTCAACCGCGGCTCGCGGCTCACCGAATTGCTCAAGCAGCCGCAGTTTTCGCCGCTAAAAATGGAAGAGCAGGTCTGCGTCATCTATGCCGGCGTCAACGGCTATCTCGATCCGCTTCCGCTCCAGCGGGTGCGCGCATTCGAGGACGGATTGCTCGGCGCGCTGCGGCAGCAGCATCCCGAAATCCTCAACACGATCCGCGACTCGCGCGACCTCGACGACGCCACGGCCGGCAAGCTCAAGGCGGCGGTCGAGGGCTACGCCAAGACCTTTGCGGCCTGAGCAGGAACTGAAGATTACCTCCAATGGCGTCCCTCAAAGACCTGCGCAACCGCATCGCCGCCACCAAGGCGACGCAAAAGATCACCAAAGCCATGCAGATGGTCGCGGCGTCGAAGCTCCGTCGCGCCCAGGCGGCGGCCGAGGCGGCGCGGCCATACGCGACGCAAATGGACAAGGTGCTCGGCAACATTGCCGCGTCGGTTTCCGGCTCGGAGACCGCGCCGCGGCTCTTGCGCGGCACCGGCAACGGCGGCGTGCATCTTCTCCTCGTGTGTACGGCCGAGCGCGGCCTGTGCGGGCCGTTCAACACGGCGATCGTGCGGCTCGCGCGCGAGCGCGCCAACGCGCTGATGCGCGAAGGCAAGGAAGTCAAATTCTTCTGCGTCGGCCGCAAAGGCTACGATCAGCTGCGCAGGCTTTACGCGAGCCAGATCATCGAGATGGTCGATCTGCGCGCGGCGCGCACGCTGCGTTTCGACCACGCGGAGATGGTCGCGGAAAAGCTCATCGCCCGGTTCAACAAGTTTGAATTCGACGTGTGCACGCTGTTCTTCTCGCGCTTCCGTTCGGTGATCGCGCAGATTCCGACCGCCCAGCAAATCATCCCGGCGGTGTTCGACGAAAAGGCGACGGACGCTTTGGGCGGCGCGGCCTACGAGTTCGAGCCGGAGGCGGAGGACATCCTGCACGATCTCCTGCCGCGCAACGTCGCGGTGCAGATTTTCCGCGCCTTGCTGGAAAACGCGGCCTCGTTCTATGGCGCGCAGATGTCGGCCATGGACAATGCGACCCGCAATGCCGGCGACATGATCCGCCGGCAGACACTCACCTACAATCGCACGCGCCAGGCGATGATCACCAAGGAACTGATCGAGATCATCTCCGGCGCCGAGGCGCTTTGAGTTTTATTTTTGAAGAGGGCCATGATGGCGAACACTGTCGGACGTATCACCCAGGTCATCGGCGCCGTCGTCGACGTGCATTTCGACGATCACCTACCGGCGATCCTCAACGCGCTGGAGACCACGAACCAGGGCAATCGCCTGGTGCTAGAAGTCGCCCAACATCTCGGCGAGTCGACCGTGCGGACCATTGCGATGGATACAAGCGAAGGCCTGGTGCGCGGCCAGGAGGTGACCGACACCGGCCAGCCGATCGCCGTGCCGGTCGGCGACGGTACGCTCGGTCGCATCATCAACGTAATCGGCGATCCGGTCGATGAGGCGGGCCCGGTGCCGCACAAGGAGACGCGCCCCATCCATCAGGAGGCGCCGGCCTATACCGACCAATCGACCGAAGCCGCGATCCTCGTCACCGGCATCAAGGTCGTCGACTTGCTCGCGCCTTATGCCAAGGGCGGCAAGGTCGGCCTGTTCGGTGGCGCCGGCGTTGGCAAGACCGTGATCATCATGGAGCTGATCAACAACATCGCCAAGGCGCACGGCGGCTATTCGGTGTTCGCCGGCGTCGGCGAACGCACACGCGAGGGCAACGACCTCTATCACGAGATGATCGAGTCGGGTGTCAACAAGGACCCGCACAAGGGTTCGGTCGAAGGATCGAAGTGTGCGCTGGTTTATGGCCAGATGAATGAGCCGCCCGGCGCCCGTGCCCGCGTCGGGCTCTCGGGACTGACCGTCGCCGAATATTTCCGCGACCAGGGCCAGGACGTGCTGTTCTTCGTCGACAACATCTTCCGTTTTACCCAGGCAGGTTCGGAAATGTCGGCTCTGCTGGGCCGCATTCCCTCGGCGGTGGGATACCAGCCGACGCTTGCGACCGACATGGGCGCACTACAGGAGCGCATCACCACGACCACCAAAGGCTCGATCACATCGGTGCAGGCGATCTACGTACCGGCCGACGATCTCACCGATCCGGCGCCGGCAACCTCCTTCGCGCATCTCGACGCCACCACGGTGCTGTCGCGCTCGATCGCGGAGAAAGGCATCTATCCGGCGGTCGATCCGCTCGATTCCACTTCGCGCATGCTCTCCTCGACGGTAGTCGGCGAGGAACACTATGCGGTAGCCCGCCGCGTGCAGCAGATCCTGCAGCGCTACAAGGCGCTCCAAGACATCATCGCCATCCTCGGCATGGACGAGCTTTCCGAGGAGGACAAGCTGACGGTGTCGCGGGCGCGCAAAATCGAACGCTTCCTGTCGCAACCGTTCCACGTCGCCGAAGTATTCACCGGCTCGCCCGGCGTTTTTGTCGATCTGGCCGACACCATCCGCGGCTTCCAGGGTCTCTGCGAAGGCAAATACGATCACCTGCCCGAAGCCGCCTTCTATATGGTCGGCACCATCGAGCAGGCGGTCGAGAAAGGTAAACGCCTCGCCGAGGCGGCATAGTCAATGGCCGAGCTTCATCTCGATTTTGTCTCGCCGGAGAGCGTGCTGTTCTCCGGCGGCGTGGATCAGGTAGACCTGCCCGGCATCGAGGGCGATATGGGCATTCTTGCCGGCCATGCGCCGCTCGTGACCGCGCTGCGGCCGGGCATCGTGACCATCTATCGCGGCGACGCGCGTGAGCCGGTCGTGGTCACCGGCGGCTTCGCCGAAGTCGGACCCGCCGGCCTGACCCTGCTCGCCGATCGCGCCGTGGCGCGGGAGAATTTCGATACCGCGATGCTGGCCAGCGAAATCAAGGATGCCGAGGAAGATATCGCCGACGCCACCGACGACGCTCTGCGCGACACGCTCGCGCGTCATCTCGATCAGTTGAAGGCGTTGCAGGCGGCGCTCGGGGCCGCTGAGACGGCGGCGCATTGAGCCTGGCCCCGCCGCCTCGAAGGCTCAGGCGAATTTTCTAAATTCCGCAACCACCCGCTCGTAGACCGTGCGCTTGAACGGCACGACCAGCGCCGGAAGATTTTGCAGCGGCTCCCAGCGCCATTCCACGAATTCCGGCGCGTGACCGCCGACGGGATGCTCGATATCGATCTCGCTTTCTTCGCCGGTAAACCGCAGCGCGAACCACTTCTGCGTTTGGCCACGGTATTTGCCGCTCCAGGCATATCCCGCGATCGCCGGCGGGATATCGTAGTTGAGCCACTCTGCAATTTCGCCGAGGCGTTCCACGGAACCGATGTTCGTCTCCTCGCGCAATTCGCGCAACGCGGCCGGCCAAGGATCTTCGCCCGGATCGATGCCGCCTTGCGGCAGCTGCCACACATGCGTGGCATCGACGTGCTCGGGACCGCCGATGCGGCGGCCGATGAACGCAAGCCCAGCGCGATTGAGCACCATCAGACCGGCGCAGGGACGATAGGGGAGGGATTCGAAGGACATCGGATGGCGAGTGCGAATCGTGCTGGCGAATGGGGATACTCAATCTATTCGCTATTTCACCACTTCGCTATTCGCGCGCTTAACTTTGCTTCGCCTTCACCGCAACGGCCGTGATCGGCACCAAAAGCAGGCCGCGACTTTCCGCCGCCTTCGCCCATTTGGCGATATGGTCGATCGATACCGGCAGCGCCGACGATATGCCCACCGCGACACCGCGTTCGCGCGCCGCCATTTCAAGGCGGCCGAGCGCGTGGTCGATTTCCGCGGGCGTGGGAACCGTATCAAGAACCACGTCGGCCTTGGCGAACGAGAGATTGTTGGCGCCGGCGATCCGGCCGGCAACGCTCCTCGCGTTCGAGCCGTCGTCGACGAAGATCAGCCCCCGCTTGGCCGTTTCGCGCAGGATCGGGGCGAACGACTGCTCGGAAGCCGTGAAGCGGGCTCCCATGGCGCCGGCGATGCCGACATAACCCTGCAACCGGCTCATCAACCAATACAGCCGGTCGAGGTTCTGCTCCGGCGTGAGCGAGGTCAAAAGCGTCTGCGGGCCGGAATCGTTGGCCGGATAGTCGAACGGCTCCATCGGCACTTGCAGCAAGATTTCGTGACCTTCACCGCGCGCGCGCGCGATCCCCCGCTCGATGTCCGAACCGTACGGCATGAAGGCGAACGTCACCGCCTCCGGCAACTTGACGATCGCCGCGGCCGTAGCGCTCGTGCTCACGCCGAGACCGGCGACGATGAGCGCGACGCGCGGCGCGTCGGGCTTGCCGGGCATTGGCTTCACCGGCCGTGCAAACGCTTCCGCCGGCCGCGTGCCGTCGGCGGCGATCTTCGGAATGGGGCCGTGCGACGTCATCTCGACGAATTTCTGATCCGCCGGCAGGCTCTCGGCTGCTCCGACGTTATTGCCCGCGGCCGGGATTACAACGTCCTGGCGTGCGCCGGTCTTGCCGTCGATGATGGTGACCGTCTTGGTGTTGCCGGGAGTCCCCTGGACGGGTGGCGCAGATGCCGCCGCTGGAACATTGGCAGGACCGTCATATCGGCCGGGCCCCTGCGTGCCGGTGGTAGCTTCGGGTGTGACGACGGCGACTTCGGGTTTTTTCGTCGCCGTCGCGGCGTGTCGATCGATCGGCACCGCGACCATCGGTTCACCACCGAATGGATCGTCGCCCACGACGGCCCACAATACGAACACGCCGAGGAAGATGGCGAGCGCCGCAGCAATGACCTGGGGTAACCCAACGGGGAACTTGCGGCGGCGCTTAAGCGGCTGTTGGCCCAGCGGTGTGCTCAGGTCATCGGCCGTCATGGTCCGATCCTTGTTCCAATCCTCAGGCCAATTGCTTGGGCAATCCCCGGCAACTAATACCCCGGCGAATCACTCGTCAAAGTCTATCACGGTAGCAAATACACCGTCCGACGCGGGCTTTGGCCGCCTTCCTTCGGGGGGCCTCTTTCCGCTTGGAACCGCCCCTCCGAACAAAAATACGGGGCGGCTCATCGCCGCCCCGTATTCGCATCAGCAGAGCCGATTAATTCGGAACGGCGGACTTTGGGTTAGGCGGGAACGCCGCGTCGGTGATCGTACCGCGCAGGAGATCGAGCGCCTCCTTGAGCGCGCGGTCGTCCTTTTCATCCGGCGGCACATAAGATTGCGATCCCAACTCCTCACTGCCCTCCGCCTTGAGGTGGCCGCGCAGCGAGGCTTCGCCCTTGGTGTCGGTCCGCGCCTTCAGGTCGTCGGGCACTTCCTGGAGGATCTCGATGTCGGGGGTGATGCCCTTGGCCTGGATGGAGTGGCCGGAAGGCGTGAAGTAACGCGCCGTCGTCAGCCGCAGCGCGCCATTGCCCGCTCCCAGCGGGATAATGGTCTGCACCGAACCCTTGCCGAAAGAGCGCGTGCCGACGAGCGTCGCGCGCTTATGGTCTTGCAGCGCGCCGGCGACAATTTCCGATGCTGAGGCCGAGCCGCCGTTGATCAGCACGATGACGGGCTTGCCTTTTGTCA
Source organism: uncultured Alphaproteobacteria bacterium (assembly GCA_963733575.1). Lineage (GTDB taxonomy): Bacteria > Pseudomonadota > Alphaproteobacteria > Rhizobiales > Xanthobacteraceae > BOG-931. Next base: position 16,526 of record CAVTDJ010000004.1, read on the forward strand.
GATCGCCCGGCCGGGCATTGAAGCGCTGCGTTTCTTCGGCGTTCCTGCCACGGGTCGAGACGATCTCGCCTTTGTCCAGGAACGCATCCGAAACCGAAATGGCCTGATCGAGCAGGCCGCCCGGATTGTTGCGCAGGTCGACCACGAAGCCTTTGAGCTTGTCCGCGCCGAGCTGGCTGGTGAGATCGCTGATCGCCTTCTTCAGGCCCTCGGTCGTTTGCTCGTTGAACTGCGTGACGCGGATATAGCCGACATCGTCGCCTTCGTTATGCGAGCGCACCGATTTCACCCGGATCACATCGCGCACGATCGTGACGTCGATCGGCTTGTCGGAGCCTTTGCGCATGATGGTGAGTTTGATCTTGGTGTTCACCGGGCCGCGCATCTTCTCGACGGCCTGGTTGAGCGTCAGCCCCTGCACCTGCTCGTCGTCGAGCTTGGTGATGATGTCGTTGGCCATCACGCCGGCCTTGGCAGCCGGCGTTTCGTCGATCGGCGCCACCACCTTCACCAGCCCGTCTTCCATGGTGACCTCAATGCCGAGGCCGCCGAATTCGCCGCGCGTCTGCACCTGCATGTCGCGGAAGCTCTTTGGATCCATATAGCTCGAATGCGGATCGAGCCCGGCAAGCATGCCGTTGATCGCGGATTCGACGAGTTTGCTGTCATCGGGTTTCTCGACGTAATCCGCGCGCACCCGCTCGAATACGTCGCCGAACAGATTGAGCTGCCGGTAGGTGTCCGACGAGGCCGCTTTTGCGCTCGATCCGACGAACGCGATGTGTGGCTGCGTCGCCAGGAGCGTGAGCCCCGCACCTGCGACCGCGCCCAGGAAAATGAGGGAAGTTTTGCGCATCATCCGCGAACCTTTTCACCTTCGTTTGTTGCCCACCACGGGCTGGGATCGATGGGAGCGCCGTCTTTGCGGAACTCCACATAGAGCACAGGTTGCTTGGACCTGATCGCCGCGGCCGCGGATACCTGCGATCCGCCGCCCATCACCGCTACGGGTTCACCAGTTAACACAAACTGGCCGAGATCGACGGAAATCCGTTCCATCCCCGCTAACAAGACATGATACCCGCCACCGGCGTTCAGGATCAAGAGTTGGCCATAGCTGCGAAACGCGCCGGCGTAAACGACCCAGCCGTCGCATGGCGAGGTGATCTGCGCACCGGCATGGGAGGCGATGGATTGCCCCTTCTGGGTTCCACCGACGCCATCGGAGCCGCCGAATTCGCGGATTTTCACGCCGTTTACCGGCAAGCGCAGGTGCCCGCGAGTCGCCGCAAAGGCAATTGCGGGGGTGAGGCGGCCGGGATCCTTGAGTGCGGCCAAATCGGGCCGCGTCGCGTCTTCCTCGATCGAGCGCGCCTCGGCGTGAGCCGAGCGGGTGGCGGAACCGAGACCCAATTCGAGCTTGGCGATAAGGTCCTTGAGGCCGTCGGCCTGGCGCGCCAAGTCGGTGGCACGCTGGCGCTCGGAGTCGAGCGCTTCCTCGGTCACCGCTTGCTTCTTCTGCCGTTGGTCGATCAGCACATTCATGCGCAGCTGCTCACGCCCGAGCAAATCGAGATCGTGCGAGAGACGGTCGCTTTCGCCGACGATATCTTTCCGGATGGTCAAGAGATCGGCGAGATCGCCGGCGAGCGCGTCGGCTTGCGCGCGCATTTCCGGCAGCACGGCGCCGAGCGCGATGGCGGTGCGCACCGCTTTCAGCGCATCCTCGGGCTGCACCAGGAGCGCAGGCGGCGGCTGATGCCCAACGCGCTGCAGAGCCGCGAGAATTTCGACGATCGCGGTGCGGCGTTCATCAAGCGATTTGCGAATGGAACTTTCCTGGTCGTCGAGCGGCTTGAGCCGCGCGCGCGTAGCGTCGATGTTGGCCTCCACATCACGCACGCGGGCGGCCGTATCGATGAGTTGCTGGTTGAGGGCGTGCCGATCGTCGCCGATCGCGTCGATCTCGCGCCGAAGCTTCGCCTGGCTTTCGGCCGACGTGCGCTCCTGGGCGCGGACCGCATCGAGCTCCTGATCGCGCTGCTTGAGCGCGTCGGCGCCGGTCTGCAGCGCGCCGGCCGGATCGGGCGTTGACGTGGAAGGACGCAGTGGAACTTCGCTTGCGGGGGCTTGCGCCGCACCCGCTGGGATTTGGTTCGGCGAGGTCTGAGCGAAAACCGCCAAATTGGCGCCGTTCAACAGCGCAACAGCCAAAGCCGAGCCGAGCACAAGGCGCGGATCGGTGCGGCTCGACCGGCGGGGAATCATGTTGTCCAAGGGTAGACGCCAACCTCAGGAAGGCAAGATAAAGCAGGCACGATGCGTCCGGATTAAGACGCAAAGCGGCGCAATCCGTCACAAATCGGTGAGGCGAGATTATGAAGAATTCCGGCCGATCAGGCGCGATGATAGGGGTGGCCCGCGAGAATGGTGCCGGCGCGGTAGAGCTGTTCGAGCAACATGATGCGTATCAGCTGGTGCGGCCACGTGGCGGCGCCGAAAGCGAGCCGGACCTTGGCGCGATCAAGGAGGCTGGGCGCAACGCCATCAGCGCCTCCAATGATGAAGCACACAGCCGCACGGTCTTCGGCTCGCCACTCGCGCAGGAGGCCTGCGAGCGCAGGGCTGTCGAGGCTCTCGCCACGCTGGTCGAGAACAACAACGATTGCTCGATCGGGTATGACATTGGCAAGCGCGATCAACTCCTCGACGCGCCTGCGCTCGGCATCTTGCGCGCGGCTTTCGCGAATCTCAATGACTTCGACGTCGCGCAGCCCCAGCGGACGCGCGGTTGCTTGCGCCCGCTTGCGATACCAATCGGCGAGCTCCCGCTCGGGTCCTTGTTTAAGGCGGCCGACGGCGGCGATGAGAAGGCGCATGGCGCGACACGCAACAGAGGATGTTCAAGGCAAAGACATGCCCAACCACCGGCCCGACTTTGGGCCAGCCCAACCACCCTCTTCGCGTCGACGAGCGTATCAGCTCGCGCGCTGCACTGGCCGGCTAGCCACCCACATCTTTTCGAGATTGTAGAAGGCCCGGACTTCGGGGCGGAAGACGTGGACGATCACATCGCCCGCGTCGATCAGCACCCAGTCGCAATGCGGAACGCCTTCGACCCGGGCGGCGACACCAACTTTGTGCAAATCCTCGACGATCCTGTCGGCGACCGAGCCGACATGACGCTGCGATCGGCCGGACGATACGACCATGTAGTCGCCGATCGAAGATTTGTCCCGTAGGTCGATGGTGAGGGTGTCCTCCGCCTTCATATCGTCGAGGCGGGCGAGGACTAAACGAAGGATCTCCTCGGCGTCAGGACGCATTCTGGAGACCGGTTCGGGCGCGCGACGTTCGGCCCGAAGAGTTACAGGTGTGGACAGGGGTCCTTATCCTTTCGCTCCATTTTCAGCCCCGGCTATCGAGTCCGGAACCATCGCTAAGATAGGCACGCGGGGTTAACAGTTTCAACTGCCTTGCAGTCATCTTCTTGTAATCAACCGCCTTCCGTCAGCCCTCATGCAAGGCCCGGGCCGCCCGCAGCGCCGTTGAGGAAAGTGGCGATTTGAGACCATGCAGGTAAATCCAGGCCGGCGGGCTTCGTTCCGGCAGCGTCCTCGCCGCCGATTTCGGGAAGGCGCGCATAGGCCAGCGCCTGACCGGCGACACCGGCCGAAGCGTAGAGGCTCGGGCCAAGCCGGTCGACCACCGCGATCGGCACCAGCTTCGCAATGCCGCGCCAGCGCTGCCAGCGATGGAAGCTGCGCAAATTGTCGGCACCCATGATCCAGACGAAGCGCACTTGCGGGCAACGGCGGACGAGGTAGCGCACCGTCTCGTAGGTGTAGCGCGTGCCGAGGCGGGCCTCGAGATCGGTGACATCGATGCGCGGATCGTTTGCAAGCGTCTGCGCCGCGCCGACGCGCGCTTGCAACGGCGCCAGACCGTGGGTGTCCTTGAGCGGATTGCCGGGAGTAACCAGCCACCACACCCGATCGAGACCAATCCGCTTCATCGCCAGCAGGCAGGCGCCGCGGTGCGCCGCGTGGGGTGGATCGAACGTGCCGCCAAAGAGCCCGATGCGCATACCGGGTGCGTTTGGAGGCAGGACGAGGCGGGATTTGTTTGGAGCCTGTGCGTCAGCCGCACGCGGAAGCGGGAACTCGCAGTTCATGGCCGTCAGAAACAATCCCTCCCCAGCACGCCTTCCGCCGTTCGCGACAAGTCGCGGCGGGGAGACGAAAATTATGGCCGCGTCTGTCCGTTACCGCGGATTTGATACTTGAAACTCGTTAGCTGTTCGACACCAACGGGGCCGCGCGCATGGAGCCTGCCGGTGGCGATGCCGATCTCGCCGCCGAAGCCAAACTCGCCGCCGTCGGCAAATTGCGTCGAAGCGTTATGCAGCACGATCGCCAAATCCACTTCGCGCAGGAATTTTTCCGCCGCGGCGCGATTCTCGGTGACGATGGCGTCGGTGTGATGCGAGCCATAGCGCTCGATATGAGCGATTGCCGCGTCGACCCCATCGACCACACCAGCAGTCAGAATGGCGTCGAGATATTCGGTGCCCCAATCGGACTCGCTCGCCGGCTTCACGCGGCCGTCGACCGCCCGCACCGCCGCATCGCCGCGGACCTCGCACCCGGCATCGAGGAGCATGCCGATCAGCGGCTTAAGCAGTTTCGGCGCTCCCGCGCGATCGACGAGTAGGGTTTCGGCCGCCCCGCACACGCCGGTCCGGCGCATCTTGGCGTTGAGCACGATGGCTTTAGCCATCGAAAGCTTGGCCGCCCCGTCGACATAGACGTGACAGACGCCTTCGAGATGCGCGAACACTGGCACCCGCGCCTCGGTCTGCACGCGCCCGACCAGATCCTTCCCGCCACGCGGCACGATTACATCGATCGTGCCGGCGAGCCCCGCAAGCATCATGCCGACGGCAGCACGCTCCCGTGTCGGTACGAATGAGATGGCGGCGACCGGCAGCCCGGCTGCGGCGAGACCCTCGACCAACGCGGCATGAATCGCGTTGGCCGAGCGGAAGCTCTCGGAGCCGCCGCGCAGGATCACGGCATTGCCTGCTTTCAGACACAGCGCGCCGGCATCGGCAGTGACGTTGGGACGGCTTTCGTAGATCACGCCGACAACGCCGAGCGGCACCCGCACCCGCTCGATGCGCATGCCGTTGGGACGTCGCCATGACGCCATGACGGTACCGACCGGATCCTTGAGCTTGCGGATCACGTCGAGCCCGGCGGCCATGGCCTCGATTCGCTGCGAATTGAGCGTCAGCCGGTCGAGAAAAGCGCGAGTAACGCCGGAGGATTTCGCTTCCGCAACGTCCTCCGCATTGGCGGCGAGAATCGCCGACCGCGACCGGCGGATGGCGGCGGCCATGGCGCCAATCGCGCGATTCTTGCGTGAAGCAGGTGCGAGGGCGAGCGCATGGCCAGCCCGGCGCGCCTCGCGACCGATCTCGCGCATGGTCGCTTCAAGCTTGCCCGGGACCGCCTTGAGAGGAGCATTCATGGCCTTGAACCGTCTTGCGTTCAGGGCTTCCTACCATGTTCGGCGAGGTCCGGCGAGGCGGCACGGCACTTCAGGGTTGTCCACAGCGCTCCACAGCGCTTCGCGGGACCGTCACAGAATCCGCGGAACCTGTCGAAAGCGGATGGCGTTTCGCCAGCGGATTGCGCGAAGGAAGGTGCCATGGGTCTTCCCAGAAATCATAGTCCCAGCCGATTGCCGCGGCGGTTCCCGGTCGGGGCGGCGTATGTGGTCGAAGGATATGGCGGCGCGGAAGGGGATTTGTGCGTCATTGCCCGATATGTGGTCTTGCCTGGCGGGCGGCGGATCAACGTTCCCGCTGATCTTTCTGGTCCTGCGTCGCCCCGCGCGCTGGCTTTCCGGCGCAAGTCCAACGCCAAGCAATCTCAGCCCAAAGGCCGGCTCGCCAGTGGCGCGAAAAAAATCGCTGCGCGGCGCGGAACCGGTTGACGGACACGACGTTGACTGAGTGGCGCCGGGCGAAGCCCCCCAGCCCCTCACCCTCAATCACCCGGCGTTGAGCCCCGGCCGCGACAATCGGCCGGGGTTCCCTTATGGCGATTGCGTCGAGCCAGGCACGCGGACCTTTTCTGCGGGATGGCAGCCGGCGTTTTATTCGCCAGGCGGGACTTCAAGGACAGCCGAGCCTGCTCACTCCGGACCGACGGCCAGGTCGTCGCGATGAATCATTTCCGCGCGGCCGCTAAAGCCGAGAATCGAGGCGATGTCTGCCGACGAACGGCCCCTGATTTTCTGCGCATCCTCGGCATCGTAAGCACAAAGGCCGCGGCCGATTTCCGCGCCGTCGGGCCCGCGGATAATCACCGCGTCGCCGCGCGCGAAGTTTCCGTCAATGTTGACGACGCCCGCGGGCAGCAGGCTTTTGCCCCGCCGCAACGCGGCCACCGCACCTGCATCGATCACGAGCGTTCCCTTGGATTCGAGTGCGCCGGCAATCCATTTCTTGCGCGCCGTCACCGGATTCGCGGCCGTGAGAAACCACGTACAGCGTGCGCCTTCTGCGACAGCACGCAGCGGATGCTCAACACCGCCGGACGCAATGACCATATGCGTACCGGCGTTGGTGGCGATCCGGCCCGCTTCGATCTTGGTCTGCATGCCGCCGCGCGAAAGTTGAGAACCGGCGGCGCCGGCCATCGCCTCGATCTCGGGCGTGATGCGGGGAACGCATGGTATGTGCCGCGCCGCGGCGTCCGTGCCCGGCGGCGCGTCATAGAGTCCGTCGACGTCGGACAGCAGAACCAGAAGATCGGCGCTCATCATGGTGGCGACCCGCGCGGCGAGCCGATCGTTGTCACCGTAACGAATTTCGTTGGTCGCAACCGTATCGTTCTCGTTGATGACAGGGATTGCGTGCCATTGCAGGAGCGTGTCGATGGTCGAGCGCGCGTTGAGGTAACGCCGCCGCTCCTCCGTATCGCCAAGCGTCACCAGTACCTGACCGGCAATGATGCCATGACGCGACAGCGCTTCAGTCCAGGTGCGCGCCAGCGCGATCTGGCCTACCGCGGCGGCAGCCTGGCTGTCCTCGAGCTTAAGCGGACCGCCGGCGAGCTTGAGGACGGCGCGGCCCAGCGCAATGGCACCGGAGGAGACGACAAGGACGTCGCGTTTGTCGCGATGGAATTCGGCGAGATCGGCCGCCAGCGAGGCAAGCCAGGATTCCTTGAGCCGGCCGGCCCGCGCATCGACGAGGAGCGAGGAGCCGACCTTCACGACGATGCGGCGGAAGTCGGCAAGCGTAGGCATTTTCATGGCGGCGCAGAGCGAGTATCGGAACCGGTGTTGTTACAGCTCCGCTTCGTGCTCCAATTGCGCCTTGTTCTCAAGGCAATAATAACCGGACAACCGGCTTACCAGCTTGCGGCGCTTCCAGTCGTTGAGGATGCGGCTGACATTCTCGCGCGCGATGCCGGCCATGGCGGCGATGTCGCTCTGCCCGATCTTCTGCCGGATAACGATGCGGCCCGAGCCGACATCTTGGCCGAAGTTTTCGGCGAGTTCGAGCAAGGTCGAGGCGACGCGGCCTTTGAGCGGCAGGAAACTCCCGGCCGCGACCACCACGTCGGTCTCGCGCAAACGCGCGGCGAGGAGCGTGACCAGCGATTTGTAGACATCGGGATGTTTTTGCGCGAACGCCTCGAACGCGGCGCGGCTGAGAAAACTCAGCGCGGCATCGCGCACAGCTACGACCCCCGCCGAGCGCGTGCGCCCGTCGATCATTGAAAGCTCGCCGACGATGGCGCCCGGGCCAAGAAAAGCGAGAATCCGCTCAGTCCCGGAGCGCGAAACCATCGCCACTTTGAGCAAGCCGTCTTCGATGCGATAGCAGCCGTCGCCGGGATCGCCGGCGAGGAACAGCACCTCATCGGCGACAAGCCGCAGCGGCTTGGCGCCGGTAAACAAATCTGTCGCGAGACGTTCCGGGCAAACCCGACAGCAGGCTCGGGCCCGGTCGGGTGCTTGTCGGCATGGAGCCCCTTACCCCTTGGCTCGCCACACTGACGGAAGAATGCGGCAGAATTGGTCGCAATAAAAGCCCGCCCGGACGCGAGGTCCGGGCGGGTTGCAGTCGGCCCTTTGAAGGGCCTTGGGTGGGGTTGGGGACCGAGATACCACCCCTTGGGGTCGCCGCCGGGCCGTCGAGGGGTCGGGGGGATGCGCGGCTCAGCGCGGCGAACCAAGTCCATTTGTTAATGAGACCTTACCGGCCCCACCCCGGTTGCGAAGTGACCGCCATCACAGAAAGTATTGTTCCAGATAAGACTCTGATTTCAGGTGATTTTTGCGCGTTCCGCCGTGCGACACGCGCGCCTAGGGCGCGCGAACCTTTACCCCGGCGCGGGTCTCGATTGGCTGCACGACCGCAGACAGGTCGGCGTCCGCTCCGAATTCGTCGCAGGTGATCTGCAGAAGCTGAGCAACCGCCTCAATCACGCCGGTCGGCACGCCGAGCGTTTCGCGCTCGGCGAGAAAGAGTCTCACGTCCTTTAGCATCAACCCGGCGGTGAAACCGAGATCGAACTTGCCCGGCAGAACGGCTTTGGCGAATTTGTCCTCAGTCGCCGTGTTGCGGCCGGTGCCGGCGTTGATGACGTCGAGCATGAGGCGTGGATCGAGCCCTGCCTTCACTCCTGTCACCATCGCTTCCGATGTCGCTGCCATCGCCGTCGCCGACAGCACGTTGTTGACGAGCTTCATCGTCTGTCCGGCCCCTGGACGCTCGCCGAGAATGAAGATTTTGCCGATCACCGCGAGCGCCGGCTCGATCGCCGCGATCTCGGTGAGCGGACCGGACGCCATCACCGCGAGCGTACCCATTTCGGCGCCGCGCACACCGCCGCTTACCGGACTATCGATCTGGACGATGCCGCGCGCGGCCAATAGCTTGAAGATGCGCTGCGCCATGACCGCGCCGGTGGTCGACAGGTCGACGAAGCGGCGAACGCGTCTGCCTTCGATCACGCCGCCCGGACCAGTCGCGACGTGGAGTACCACATCGGGGGTCGGCAAGCTCGCCATGACCGTCTCGGCGGCGTCGGCGACTTCCGCCGGCGAGCGCGCCGCCACCGCCCCGCGCACGGTAAGATTGCCGATCGCTTCTTGACGCGTGTCGTAGACGACAACGCGGTGCCCGGCCTCGAGGAGCCGGCGCGCCATGTGCGCGCCCATGTTGCCGAGACCGATGAAGCCGATGTTCATGGGAGTTTCTCGCTATCTGATCCCCTCTCCCTTTGTGGGGAGGGGAAGGGTGGAGTCGCGAGGTGAGGCGCGGGCGTCGACGCTTGCCGTCGCCTCCCGACCCCCCATCCTACCCTCCCCCACTAGGGGAGGGAAAATTCCGCCCGCACTTTTTCTGTATGCTCGCCGAGCGCTGGAACAGGACCGTAGCTGCGCGAAATGGCTGAGCGTTGTTCGGCCGGCGCTGGATAGGACACGGGGCCGCTCGGCGTCGCGACGGTGATGCGGCGCAGATGCGGATGCCGGGCGAGTTCGGCCGGGCTATTGACGGGCGCGAAAGCGATATCGGCATCGGCGAGTATTTGCATCAGCGCCTCCGCGTCGAGTGTGCCAAACTTTGCGCTCACCTTTCCGTCCGTCTCGGCGCGCCGCTTCACGCGTTCGATATTGGTGGCAAACGCCGGATCGGCTGCGAGCGCGCGATCACCCAAAACCTTGCTTGCCAGCACGCGCCATTCGCGGTCGCTCTGGATAGAGATCAGGATTTCGACGCCGTCACGGCTGCGGAACGCGCCGTAAGGCGCGATCGACGTGTGAGCGAGGCCGAGCCGCTGTGGCGGCTTGCCGCTCTCTTGCTGCAGGAGCGGCACTGCCATCCACTCAGCCATGGCGTCGAACATGGAAACCGAAAGCTCGGCGCCCTCGCCGGTCTGCTCGCGCGCGATCAACGCCTCGAGAATCGCCTCATAGGCGTTCATGCCGGACGCGATGTCTACGACGGAGACTCCCACCCGCGACGGCTCAGTCGTGCCGGTGATCGATGCGAGACCGGATTCCGCCTGAACCAACAGATCGTAGGCCTTGCGCTTTGCAAAGGGGCCGTTCTCGCCGAAGCCGGAAATCGTGCAGCAGATGAGCCGAGGGTGCTGTCGGCGCAATTGCGCGATGGAGAAGCCGAGCCTGTCCACCGCGCCGGGCTTGAGGTTCTGCACGAACACGTCGGCGCGCTCGATCATCGCAGCAAGGACCACCTTGTCCTCGGCCCTGGCGAGGTCGAGCACGACCGATTCCTTGCCACGATTGAGCCAGACGAAATAGCTGCATTCGCCATGTACGAGATTGTCATAAGTGCGCGCGAAGTCGCCCTCCGGCCGCTCGATCTTGATCACGCGCGCGCCCGCGTCCGCGAGGCGACAGGTGCACATCGGCGCCGCCACCGCTTGTTCGAGCGAGACGACGAGAAGGCCGGAGAGGGGAAGGGTCATTCGTAACTCAGCGGAATCTGGTGCGTCATCGCCGGGCTGACGCCTTCAGTACGACCGCGGCAACCCGAGCACGTGTTCGGCGATGTAGGACAGGATGAGATTGGTGGAGATCGGCGCTACGGTATAAAGCCTGGTCTCGCGGAACTTTCGCTCGATATCGAATTCTTCGGCGAAGCCGAAGCCGCCGTGAGTTTGCACACACATATCCGCCGCCGCCCACGAGGCTTCGGCGGCGAGGTGCTTCGCCATGTTCGCTTCGGCGCCGCAGTCTTTCCCCGCCTCGTAAAGTGCGGCCGCCTCGCGCACCATCAATTCGGCCGCGCGCATGCCAATGTACGAGCGGGCGATGGGGAACTGAACGCCTTGGTTTTGTCCGATCGGCCGACCGAACACGACACGTTCGCGCGCATACGACGCGGCCTTTTCGATGAACCATTTGGCGTCGCCGATGCATTCTGCGGCGATGAGAATGCGCTCGGCATTCATGCCGGAAAGGATGTAGCGAAAACCCTCGCCCTCGACGCCGATGAGATTGTCCGCAGGCACCGACACGTTCTCGAGAAAAACTTCGGTGGTCGCGTGATTCATCATGGTGCGGATAGGCCTGATGGTGAGGCCCTTACCCCTCGCCTCGCGCATATCGACGATGAACACCGAAAGACCCGCGGTCCGCGATTTCGCCTGCTCGCGTGGCGTGGTGCGCGCCAGGAGCAGCATGAGATCGGAATGCTCGGCGCGCGAGGTCCAAATCTTCTGGCCGTTGACGACGTAATGATCGCCGTCGCGCGTCGCCGCGGTGCGCAGGCTCAGTGTGTCGCTGCCGGAGGTCGGCTCGGTCACGCCGAAAGCCTGCAGGCGCAGCTCCCCGCGCGCGATCGCAGGCAGGTAACGCTTCTTCTGCGCGGCGCTGCCGTGCCGCAGCACCGTTCCCATCGTGTACATCTGCGCGTGACACGGCGCGCCGTTGCAGCCCGCCGCCTGGATTTCCTCCATGATGGCGGCGGCCGCAGTCATAGTCAGCCCGCTGCCGCCATACTCCTCCGGGATCAGCGCGGCGAGAAAGCCGGCCTTGGTCAAGGCCGCGACGAACTCTTCCGGGTAAGCGCGCTCGCGGTCGAGACGCCGCCAATACTCGCCGGGGAAATTTGCGCATAGCGCCCGCACCGCTTCGCGGATCGGCGCGAGATCTGCGGTTTCCATCACGGCCGCACCTCGGCGCGGCCGTTGTTGATGGCGATCGCGTCGCGCTCGACGACGCGTGCGCGAAAGCTCACCGCCGCGCCATCGCGCCACATCTCGGTACGGATGGTCTCGCCGGGAAAAACGGGGGCGGAAAACCGGCAGGAGAACGAGATCAGCCGCGCCGGATCGTAGCCGCACATGGTCTTAAGCAAAGCGTGGCCGGCAACGCCGAACGTTCCCAGGCCGTGCAGGATCGGACGAGGAAAGCCGGCGGCCTCGGCGAAGGCGGGATCGGCGTGCAGCGGATTATAGTCGCCGCTCAGGCGGTAGATCAGCGCCATTTCCGGACGGGTGCCGAAATCACAGATCGCATCGGGCGCGCGCACCGGGAGCGGATGCGGCGCCGGCGCGTCACGCGGTGGACCGCCGAAGCCGCCATCGCCACGGCAGAATATCGTTTGCGTGACGGTCGCGATCAGCTCGCCGGTCGCCTTGTCGGCGATCTTGCGTTCGTTGAGCAAGAGCGCGCCTTTGCCGGGCCCCTTGTCGATCACTTCGACGATTCGCGTTCGGCCGACCACGGCGCCTTGCCCGGCGAGCGGCCGGTGCAGCGTGAAACCCTGTTCGCCGTTGACCACCATGACCCAGTTGATGCCGGTGTTGGGGTCGCGCACCAAGGAACCGCTATGCCCGATCACGGTGGCCATGGTCGGCAGGACTTTCAGGTTCTTTTCATAGACGAACGCGAGCTCGTCCTCGTTCATCGGGTCGTGCCCGAGCCCGACACCGAGCGCGTAGAGCATGCAATCTTTCGGCTCGTAGACCTGCTCGGCGGGCTCGATTTCGAGCTCCATCAGTTTTTCGTAGACAATGGTCATCCGTCACACCGGGTCCCAGGAAAATACTTCGGACGATCTTTCGAGCGGCGTAAATGAATTGGCGAACGCGGCCTTCAGTTGTTCGGCGAGCTTCTGCGGCGTCCAGCCGTCAGAGCGATGCAAGGTGCGGATCGGCCGATTCTGATTGAAGAGGTAGATTTCGTTGTTGCGCGCCGAAAGAATCTGGCCGCTGATTCCTTCGGCCTGATCGGAGGCGAGATAGACAACGAGCGGTGCGACCTTGTCCGGCGTCACCTGGCTGGCGCGGGCGACGCGCGCCTTCTCGTCCTCGGTTTCGGCCGGGATCGATTGGACCATGCGCGTCCAGGCGAATGGCGACACGCAATTCGAGCGCACGTTGAAACGCGCCATATCGAGCGCGATGCCGCGCGAGAGCCCGACGATGCCCAATTTCGCCGCCATGTAATTGGCTTGGCCGAAATTGCCGACGAGCCCGGACGTCGAGGTCATGTGCACGTAGCTGCCGGAATTCTGCTCGCGGAAATGCGTCGCGCAGGCGCGGCTCATGGCGAAGCTGCCGTTGAGGTGGACGCTGATCACGTCCGACCAGTCGGACCAGCTCATCCGGTAAAAGATGCGGTCGCGCAGGATGCCGGCATTGTTGACGAGAATGTCGACACGACCGAAAGCATCAAGCGCCGACTTCACGATCTTGTCGCCGTTCGCGGGCTCCGCGATCGACAGCGTCGAGGCGATCGCCTGGCCTCCAGCCCGTCTTATCTCGTCGACGACCTCCTGCGCCGGGCCGGCGTCGGTGCCGGCCCCTTCGAGGCTCGCGCCGATGTCGCAGACCACAACGCGGGCGCCCTCTTGCGCCATGAGCAGCGCGATCCCGCGCCCGATACCCCGCCCCGCCCCGGTGACGATGGCAACCTTGCCGTCCACGATGCCCGGCATCTACTCCCCCTTACCCCCACACGTCCTGCGCGACCTCGACGATCATTCTGAGCTTCGCCCATTGTTCTTCTTCGGCCAGGATATTGCCTTCTTCGGTCGAGGCGAAGCCGCATTGCGGCGACAGGCAGAGTTGATCGAGATCGGTGAATTTGGCTGCCTCCTCAAGGCGGCGCTTGATCGCGTCTTTGTCTTCGAGCGCGCCGGTTTTCGTCGTCACCAGGCCGAGCACCGCGATACGGCCTTTCGGCAGGCGCTTGAGTGGCTCGAATCCGCCGGCACGCGCGGTGTCGTATTCCATGAAATAGCCGTGCACTTTGATGCGGTCGAAGAGAACTTCCTGCATCGTGTCGTAGCCGCCCGCACCCATAAAGGTCGATTTATAGTTGCCACGGCACAAATGCATAGTGACCGTCATATCGGACGGTATGTCCGATATCGCCGCATTGATGAGCTCGGCGTAAGCCGTGGCAAGATAATCCGGATCGTCGCCGCGGTCCGTCATCTGCTGGCGATATTTCGGATCGCACAACATGGCGATGAATACCTCGTCGAGTTGCAGGTAGCGGCAGCCGGCGTCGGCGAAAGCGCGTACCGCCTTTCGGTACGCCTGGCCGAGATCAGCAAAGAATTTGTCGAGCGTCGGATAGATCGCCTTGTCGATCGGCGTGCGCAGCGGGCGGCCATAAAGCGCCGACGGCGCCGGAATGGTCATTTTCGGCGTCCGCCGCGTGTGCGCCTGGAGAAACTTGAAGTGCTCAAGCATCGGGTGGCCGGAAAAGCCGAGCTTGCCGGTCACGCGCACCCCTTCATTGCGCGTGGTCACCGCGGCGAAGGCGATGCCCGCGTCCATGACATGGCGCTCGACGCCGTCGAGCCCCCAAAGGAAATCGAGATGCCACCAGGAACGGCGTAATTCGCCGTCGCTGATGGATTGCAGGCCGGTCGCCTCCTGCTTCTTGATGATGTCTTCGATCGCGCGATCTTCCACCTCTTGGAGCGCGGTAGCAGTGATCAAACCTTTGGTGCGGCGCTCGCGCGCAGCCTTCAATGCGGCCGGCCGCAACAGGCTGCCGACGTGATCGGCGCGAAATGGAGGTTTGGTTCGTTGCATGCTTATCCCCACACGTCCTCGGCCACCTCGACGATCATGCGCAGCTTCGCCCATTGCTCGGTCTCCCTGAGAGCGTTGCCTTCTTCGGTCGAGGCAAAGCCGCATTGTGGCGACAGACAAAGCTGATCAAGGGGAACATATTTTGCCGCCTGATCGATCCGGCGCTTGATCTCATCACGGCTTTCAAGTTGTCCGGACTTCGTAGTGACGAGGCCGAGAACGACCGTCTTGCCCTTCGGCACGAACCGCAGCGGCTCGAAACCGCCGGCACGGTCGCTGTCGTATTCCATGAAGTAGCCGTGCACCTTGATCGTGTTGAACAGAAGTTCGGCGACCGGCTCATAACCGCCGCTGGCGACGAAGCTCGAGCGGAAATTGCCGCGGCACAGATGCATGGTGATGGACATGCCGTGCGGAATATCGGAAATCGCCGCGTTGATCATTCCGGCGTAGATTTCCGGCAGCGTCGCCGGATCTTCACCGCGCGCGGCGATGTGCTGGCGCAACGACGGATCGCACAGATAGGCGAGGTTGACCTCGTCGAGCTGCAAGTAACGGCAGCCGGCATCGGCGAACGCGCGCACGACCTTGCGGTACGACTGGCCGAGGTCGCGATAGAAATCGTCCATCGCGGGATAGATTGCCTCGGGCACCGCGTCGCGGCCGTAACGAAAATGCAGCGACGACGGCGACGGAACCGTCACCTTCGGCGTTTGCTTCGTCTGCGCCTTGAGGAACTTGAAGTGCTCGATCATCGGATGCGGCTTGTAACCGCCGAGCTTGCCGATGACGCGCAGCAGGATCGGACGAGGCTGCGGGCCGCTACTGGAGAATTTTATCTTGCGCTCGCCCACATACGATTCGACCCCGGCCAGCCGTTCGAGGAAGTCGTAATTCCACGATGTGCGCCGATATTCGCCGTCAGTGACCGACTTCAACCCAACGTCCTCTTGCTTGCGGATCACATTCGTGATCTCGCGGTCCTCGACTTCCGCCAGCGCTTCGGGGGTGATCTCGCCGCGCGAGCGTTTCTCGCGCGCTTGCTTCAGCGGCGCGGTCCGCAGCAGGCTGCCGACGTGATCCGCGCGAAATGGCGGCTCGGTAGGCTGCATATTTCAGCCCCACACTTCCTGGGCAACCTCGACGACCATACGCAGCTTCGCCCATTGCTCCTCCTCGCTCAGCACGTTGCCTTCTTCGGTGGAGGCGAAGCCGCATTGCGGCGAGAGGCAGAGCTGATCGAGCGCCACGTATTTGGTCGCTTCCTCGATGCGGCGCTTGATGTCGTCCTTCTTCTCCAGGGCGCCGCTTTTTGAGGTGACGAGGCCGAGCACGAGCTGTTTCTTTCCCTTGGGGAAAAACCGCAACGGCTCGAAGCCGCCGGCACGCTCGTTGTCGTATTCGAGGAAATAACCGTCGATATCGACTTCGTTGAACAACCGCTCCGCGAAGGGCTCGTAGCCGCCTTCGGCGATCCAGGCCGAGCGGAAATTGCCGCGGCATGAATGCAGGGTAACGGTCAGGTCAGCGGGCTTACCTTCGAGCGCGCGGTTGATCATGCGTGCGTAGACGGCCGGGAGTTCTTCCGGCTTGTCGCCGCGCTCGCGCGCATGGACAAGCTCGCGCGCATCACACATCATCGCCCAGGTGGTGTCGTCGAACTGGAGATAGCGACAGCCCGCGTCATAGAAGGCGCGCACCGCCTTGCGAAAGGCGTTGGCGACGTCCTCGAAAAAGGGCTCGAGATCGGGATAGACGTCTTTGCTGATCGCACATCTGCCGGGGCGAAAATGCAGCATGCCGGGGGCCGGAATGGTCATTTTCGGCGTGACGTGCGCATGTTCTTTGACAAAGCGGAAATCCTGGATGTGCGGATGCGTGGAGAAACCGACGCGGCCGATGGTGCGCACACTCTCGGCCTTGGTTTTCACGCCGTAAAATATGATGCCTTCGCCGACCTGGTAAAGCTCGACACCCTCGAGACCTTTGAGGAAATCGAATTGATACCACGAACGGCGAAACTCGCCGTCCGTGGCGAGCCTCAGCCCGATCTCCTCCTGCTTCTTGATCGCCCTTTCGATCTCCCGATCTTCAACCGCGCGCAATGCGGCGGCCGTGATCTCATCGCGCTCGCGTTTGGCGCGCGCCTCTTTCAGCGCCGCGGGCCGCAACAGGCTGCCGACATGATCGGCGCGGAATGGCGGCATGGTTCGTTGCATCCGTTTCCTCCTGTTGGGCTGCTTCACCTTTGTTCTTGGTCGTAGGCGTGAAGCGATCGGCGGGGCCGGATGCGATTTAGCAAGGCGCGGCTGCGGGTGTAAATCCCATTGCGCCGGCGCGAAACCGCACAGACACTCGTCCGCCCGCCGCGCAATGCCCAATCAGGAGTGGTTCCATGAATCCCATGCTCAGCCTCCACGAAGATGTGCTTGCAAACGACGCCGAGGTATCCCTGCAGGCGCTGCCGCGCATGATCTTCGTGGTGCACGGCTCGATCGCCATTGCCGGTCGGTTGTTGCGCGACGACGAGGGTTTGGCCGGTGAGGGCGCGGTGCGTCTAAGAGCCGGCCGTGAGGGCGCGACGGTCTGGCGTTGGGAGCTTACGCAGGACGACAGGAGTGCTGCGGTCGGCACAGGTGTCGTCTCGCGCGAAAAGCTTTCCGCGCGGCTCGACAGCTTGCCGAAGGGCGAACTGCTTTTACGCGGGGACAGCGTTGCGTTTCCGCCGGGGGGCTGCGCCTATCTGCACCGGCATCAGGGGCCGGGCATCCGCTGCCTGATCGGCGGCGGTATTCGCATCGACACCCAAGGACACGCAACCTCGTACGGACCGGGCTGCGCTTGGTTTGAGAACGGGCCGGAGCCGGTATTCGCGCAGGCCGCGGATCGGCCGACGCGCTTCATCCGCGTCATGATCCTGCCGCGCTCGTATTTGGGAAAAAGCTCGGTCGCGTATCTCAACGAGGAAGACAAGGCCAAGCCGAAGACGCAAGCGTACAAAATCTATGCCGACGTGCCGATCGGGTTTGCGACGAAGGCGTGACCGCATCATCCGGCCGGGACGGACGATCGGAACGCAATCGACGTGGATCAGCTTTTTGAGACTGCGAGATTCGCGGGCGTGAACCACACGCAATGCGGGATAACGATTTGTTAACCACATCCACGCACCCTGTCCGCGGGGACCAGGGGGCATCACTCCGAAGTTATGGAGGTGTTGATGCCAAGCTACAGAGCCGATCAGCCGGCAGAGCGCCAGCCCGTCAATGCGGCAACGCTATTCGGGCTCTCCGCAATCGACCGCGCATGTGTCAAGCATCTGATTGGGCACACACTCGCTCGCATTGAGCGCGAGTTCATCCTTCAAACACTGAGATATCATCGGGGGAACAGGACCCGCGCCGCAGATCTCCTGGGAATATCCATTCGATCGCTGCGCAACAAAATCCGAGACTACAGAGATCAGGGCGAAAGTGTACCTCCGCCGGAATCGTCCTGTTCGAAGCGTCCAATGGAGCGAAGTTTCACCGGCCTCCGCCATTGATCGTCGCGGAGACCTAGGCCTGCCGGGGTGCCGGAAGACAGCCGGGTGTCGCGGAAAGGATTCGAACATTCGACCCACGCATGACGCGTGGGTCGACAGAACTCTCCCGCGGCCGGCTATCAGGAGTGCTGAGCGGCCTGAGACATAGGTGACAGACCGTACCGGACACATGGGTAACACTTTTCGCCTTTGGGCGGGAGGTGTTGATGCCGTGGAAGGAGTGTTCGGTGATGGACGAGCGCCTGCGGTTCGTCGGACGGCTTCTGGATGGCGAGGCGATGACGGATGTCTGTCGCGAGTTCGGCATCTCGCGCAAAACCGGCTACAAAATCTTCGATCGCTACAAGGAGCGCGGGCTCGAGGCGCTCAGCGACCGGTCGCGGCGGCCGGTCCGCTATGCCAACCAGTTGCCGGCTCAGATCGAGAGCCTCATTGTCGGCTTCAAGCGCAACGAGCCGCATTGGGGGGCGCGCAAGATCCGCGAACTTTTGCTCCGCCGGCTCTCCGGCGATGTGCGTGTGCCGGCCCGCAGCACCATCCATGCCGTCCTCGACCGCCACGGCCTGGTCAAACGCATGGGCCGCCCACGCCAGCGCGCCAGCGGAACACCGTTGTCGGCGGGCGCCAATCCGAATGAGCTGTGGTGTGCCGACTTCAAGGGCGAGTTCAAGCTCGGTAACGGCCGCTACTGCTATCCGCTGACCGTCAGCGACCACGCCTCGCGGTTCCTGCTGCTGTGCGAAGCCCTGGAATCGACCCGTGAAGATACAGCCTTTACCGCCTTCGAGCGGCTGTTCGCCGAGCGCGGGCTGCCACTCGCCATCCGCTCCGACAACGGCGTCCCATTCGCCAGTCCCAATGCCTTGTTCAATCTCTCCAAGCTCTCGGTGTGGTGGCTCCGCCTCGGCATCGCCATCGAACGCATCAAACCCGGACGGCCGCAGCAGAACGGCCGCCATGAGCGCATGCACCTCACCTTGAAGAAAGAAGCCACCCGACCGCCAGGCATGAACAGCCTCCAGCAGCAGGACCGCTTCGACACCTTCCTGCACGAGTTCAATACCGAACGGCCCCACCAGGCCCTCGCCATGAAGTGTCCCGCCGAGCTCTATGCGGCTTCACCGCGTTCCTATGTCGGACTGCCTGAACTCGCCTACCCACTGCACGACCGCGACATCCTCGTCACCGCCTGCGGCCGCATCTGCCTGCATCGTAAGAAGGTCAACATCTCAACCGTGCTCGCCGGCCAGCGCCTCGGAATCAAGGAAGTCGACGACGGCATCTGGCTCGTCAGCTTCATCCACTACGATCTCGGCTATATCGACCTGGAGCAGAAAACCCTGCAGCCCCTCGACAACCCGTTCGGCCCGAGGTTGTCACCTATGTCTTAGGTACGTTCTGTTACCCATGTCTCCGGGCTGGACATGCAGCCGGATGGTGCCGCGGAGAGGATTCGAACCTCCGACCCCCGCATTACGAATGCGGTGCTCTACCGGCTGAGCTACCGCGGCACGCCAACGGCATGTCGCCGTAGTAATACCCACATATTATTAACGCAAGTAGCGCCTATCGAGCATCCGCCTCCGCCCGCAGCTTGAACCGCTGGATTTTGCCGGTCGCGGTTTTCGGAAGCTCCGGACGGAATTCAACCCAGCGCGGATACTTGAATGGGGCAAGCTTTTCGCGGCAGTAATCCTGCAACCTCCGCTTGAGCGCGTCGTCGGCCTTTTCCGGCGATTTCAGCACCACGAAAGCCTTCGGCTTGATCAGCGTATCGACATCGGGCCAGCCCACCACGGCGGCTTCGAGCACGTCGGGATGGCTCTGCAGCACGCCCTCGACCTCGAACGGCGAGACGTACATGCCGCTGACCTTGAGCATGTCGTCGCGCCGGCCGCAATAAACGAAGTAGCCGTGCTCGTCCTCGACATATTTGTCGCCCGAGCGTGTCCACTCGCCGAGAAACGTCGCGCGCGACTGCTCGCGGTTGTTCCAGTACATGACCGCGCTGGTGGGCCCGCGTACTTGCAGCTCGCCCATCTCGCCGCGCGTCCCGACGATAGCGCCGTCGTCATCGACCAGGCGGACGTCATAACCGGGCACCGGCTTGCCGGTCGTGCCGTATTTCACCTCGCCTGGGCGGTTCGAGATGAAGATATGCAGCATCTCGGTCGAGCCGATGCCGTCGAGAATGTCGACGCCGTACCGCTCGCTCCAGCGGCGGCCGACGTCGGCGGGCAGAGCTTCGCCGGCCGATACGCAGCGCCGCAGCCGTACCTCTCCGCGCGCCGGGGCGGCGGGGCTGGCGAGAAAGCCGGCATAGAAGGTCGGCACCCCATAGAAGACGGTAACGCCATGCTGTTTGAGAGCATCCGCCACGAGTTCCGGCGTCGGCCGTTGCGGCAACAGCACGGTGGTTGCGCCCGCCGACATCGGGAACGTCAGAGCGTTGCCAAGCCCGTAGGCGAAAAACAGCTTCGCCACCGAGTAGCACACGTCGTGCTCGGTGATGCCGAGAAAGGGTTTGCCATAAAGTTCGTCGGTGAACTTCAGGTGGGCGTGGGTGTGGACGGCGGCCTTGGGTTTACCTGTCGAGCCGGAGGTGTAAAGCCAGAAGCAAATTTCGTCGCGCACCGTTGGTGCAGTCACCGGCTCGGCTTTGGCGCCGGCAAGCAATTCTTCGAAGCGAGGATGACCATGCCCGTTGTCTCCCGACACGATGACATGAGCGAGTTGCTTGGACTCGCCGATCGCGGCGGCGAATTTTGGATATAGCTCCTCGGACACGACCAGGACCCGGGCGCGGCTATCGTCCAGCATGAAGCGATAGTCGTCCTCGGTCAGCAGCGTATTGACCGGCACCGGTACCACGCCGGCTTTGATGGCGCCGAGAAAAGCAGTCGGCCAGTCGATGCTGTCGAGGAGGCAAAGGAGGACGCGCTCCTCCCGGCGCACGTCGAGCGAACGCAGCGCATGACCGAAACTGTCAACGCGCGTGGCGAGAGCGCCGTAGGTCCAGCTGCCGCGCGCATCGATAAAGGCAACCTTGCCGGCGCGGCCGGCATCGAGATTGCGCTTGAGGATGTCGGCGGCGAAGTTGTAATCGCGCGGGTTCGCTCCGGCCGGCTCGCGGGGCGTCAGGCTCGGCTGACCGATATTCATCGCGGCGTTCCTCCCGAGCATCGCGGGTCATAGCCCACAACTTGCCCACGCCAAGGCATTATGCCGACATGAGAATTTAGCCGCAATGGCGCTGGCAAGTCCGACCTATTGCGCTATGACAGGCGCCGCCAATTCCATTGCCGGAGTCCATTGCCATGATTTTAAGCCGCGACCGCATCCTCACCACTCACGTTGGCAGCCTGCCGCGTAACGAAGCGCTGAGCGAGCTTCTGGTGCAACGTGAAGGGGGCGAAAACTACGACAAGGCGGCGTTCGAGACCGAGATGGAAAAAGCGGTGCGCCATGTCGTTGCGAAGCAGAAAGAAGCCGGTATCGATATCGGCAATGATGGCGAGCAACAGCGCGTCGGCTTCCAGACCTACGTGCCGCAGCGCATGTCGGGCTTCGGCGGTGAATCGAAACGGCGGCGCGGGCGCGAGTTCGAGGAATTTCCCGAGCTCGCGAGCTACCTCACGCGCCGCTTCCCGAATGTGAGCCGGCAGCAAAATGCGCCGGAGGCGCAGGGCGAGCTGCACTATCGCGACACCTCGGCCATCGAGAGCGAGATCGCGCGCTACCTGCGCATCGCCGGCGAAGGCAAGCCGTTTGCCGAGTCTTTCATGACTGCGCCCTCGCCCGGCATCATCGCCTCGACCATGCTCAACGCCTACTACAACTCGAATGAGGCCTATCTCGCGGCCCTCGCCCGCGAGATGAGCAAAGAGTACCAGGCGATTCAGAAGGCCGGTCTGCTACTCCAGATCGACGCGCCCGATCTCGCCATGGACCGCACCATGTTCTACCGCGACGGTTCGGATGCCGACTTCGTCAAGGCGTGCGAGCTGCACGTCGCCATGATCAACAAAGGGATCGCGGGCATTCCGCCCGATCGGGTGCGGCTGCATATCTGCTACGGCAATTGGGAAGGCCCGCATATCCACGACATCGCGCTCGAAAAAATCCTCCCCGCGCTTTACCAGGCCAAGGTCGGCGCGCTGTCGATCGAGTTTTCCAATCCGCGCCATGCGCACGAATATACGGCGCTCAGGCGCGTGCCGTTCCCGAAGGACATGATCCTCATCCCCGGCGTGGTCGAGACCACCAGTAATTTCGTCGAGCACCCGGAAGTGGTGGCGCGGCGGATCGAGGAGGCCGTGGCGTCAATCGGCGACCGCGAGCGCGTCATTGCCTCGACCGATTGCGGCTTCGGCACGTTCACGCGCCGCGAATGGGTCATCGAGCCGGTGGTATGGCTCAAGCTCAAATCGATCCGCGACGGCGCCGACATTGCGTCGGCGCGGCTGTGGGGGCGGAAAACAGCGGCGTGAGGCAAGCGGCTCCTTCATTATACCCGGATAATATTGACGCGTATTTTGTCCGGGTATAATTATGGGGCATGGACAAGCATCCGACTATCATCGCCTTTGCAGGCGGCGAGTGCATCGCCTCGGGCGATCTTGCATATGTGGCACGCACGGCAAGAAAGGCTGCGACGCGGCGACACCATGAGCCAATCCTCGCATTCGACGCCGTAACTGGCGATCAGATTGACCTTGACTTGCAGGGTAGGGACGAAGAGCCGTTGCAGCGGCATGCTGCTAAGACACTTAGCCAGCCGTCCGCGGAAGAACCGCGCGGTCCCGGTCGGCCGAAACTCGGGGTAGTCGCGCGGGAGGTCACTTTACTTCCGCGCCACTGGAGCTGGCTGATGAGCCAACCGGGCGGCGCTTCCGTCGCACTTCGCAAACTCGTGGAACATGCCATGCGCGCGAATGCCAGTAAGGATCGTATTCGCGCTTCGCAGAACGCGGCCTATCGCTTCATCTCCGTTATGGCGGGAAATCGCGTCGGCTTCGAGAACGCTGCGCGCGCCCTCTTCGCCGGCGACGCGCCGACTTTTAGCCGATTGGTAGATACTTGGCCCAAGGACGTCCGCGATCACGCCAGGAGGCTAGCGGCCGACGCACTTAGAAGAGAGGAAAGCGTTATCAGCTCTGCACCGCGGGCTCGGCGTCCGTAACAATCCCCTGCTGCAGCGCGTCGCTTCGTGCTGCGCTGCGCCCGGGACGCGGCTATCCCCGACGAGATGGCGGCCTTCGGCTTGCAGTTCCGCCACGGCCTTGGGCTTGCTTTGCACGAGCTGCCGATCATCTCGCGCGTGGTTTCGCTCGAGCATCCAACCGAAATCAAGGAGGGGATGGTGTTTGCGCTCGAAACCTATTGTCCCGCCAAGGACGGCTATTCCGCGTGCGGCGGCTCCCCATTGGGCCGCGCGCCTTTGACTCGCTCAAAAAATTTTCGACGCATTTAATGGAACTTGCGGGGCATTGCCGCAATTAGAACAGCAAATCGCCCGGCTGTCCGATTGTGTCGTCCGTTCAACAGGTTCGGCCGGAAATACTTTGGCATGAGTTGGGCAATTGTGCGGCGCACAAAATACTGGCTTTTTGCGCAATAAAACGTTAGGCACCGCGTTTCCGACCAAAAAACGAGGGACCGTTGAGCATGAAACTGATCATAGCCGCGTGCGTGCTTCTCGGCGCTTGGACCACCACCGCGAGCGCTATCGACCTCGCCGAGCTCGCGCCATGCAAGCCGGCTGCCGCGAGGTTCTGTGACCGTTCCGGCGGCATGACCTGGAACAACGTGCTTCGCTGCGGCGCGACCCTCGCCGCGCACAGCTTGCACGTCGGCAACACGTGCCGTGAGGTGCTCCGGAAGTACGGGCAACTATAAACGAGCCCGCCAATTCCGAACCTTGCCTGTGTCACGCCCCGGCCTCGAGCCGGGGCTTTTATTTTGAGTCCTGGGCAATGGGATTGCAGAGGGATGAATGCGGCCCAGAAACCTGCTAATCCCTTCGCCAGCGAAAATCGGAAAATTCCAAGCGCAAGCGTTAGAGGACGCCAAGAGGACCCCATGTACGCCAATCTCGAACTCTTTATCGATGGTCAATGGCTCCACGGCGATGGCCGCCGCGGCGAGGATGTGATCAATCCGGTGACGGAAAAGCCGCTCGCACATCTGCCGCACGCCACCATAGCCGATCTCGACCGCGCGCTCGAAGCCGCCAAAAAGGGCTTTGCCGTGTGGCGCGCGACGTCGGCCTACGACCGGGCGAAAATCCTGCGCAAGGCCGCCGAGCTCATGCGCGAGCGCCACGACGCGATCAGCAAAACGCTGGTGCAGGAGGAAGGCAAGGCCTATCCCGAAGCGCGCGCCGAGGTGCTCACTTCAGCCGATATCATCGAGTGGTATGCCGAGGAAGGACGCCGCGCCTATGGTCGCATCGTGCCCGGCCGCGGCAAGGTACGGCAGATCGTGGTGCAGGAACCGGTCGGCATCGTTGCCGCGTTCACGCCGTGGAATTTCCCCGCGCTGACGCCGGCGCGCAAGATCGGTGGCGCGCTTGCCGCCGGCTGTTCGCTCATCCTCAAGGCTTCCGAGGAAACGCCGGGCACGTGCGTCGAGATGGTGCGCTGCTTCGCCGACGCCGGCCTGCCCGCCGGCGTGCTCAACCTGGTCTTCGGTGTGCCGGCGACCATCTCCGAGCACCTCATCGCCAAGGATGAGGTGCGCAAGATCTCGTTCACCGGCTCGATTCCGGTCGGCAAGCATTTGGCCACGCTCGCCGCCAAGAAAATGAAGCGCGCCACCATGGAGCTCGGCGGCCATTCGCCGGTGGTGGTGTTCGCCGACGCCGATCCGGAAAAGTCCGCCGACACGATCGCCGCTTTCAAGTACCGCAATGCTGGCCAGGTGTGCATCTCGCCGACGCGCTTCTACGTGCAGGAGCCGGTGTATGGCCGTTTCCTCGCGCGCTTCACCGAGTACGCGAAATCGCTCAAGCTCGGCGATGGCCTGGAAAAGGGCGTGACAATGGGGCCGCTGGCGAATGCGCGGCGCATCGACGCCATGGAATCGTTCGTCAATGACGCCAAGGATCGCGGCGGTAAGATTGTCACGGGCGGCAGCCGCCGCGGCAACCAGGGCTACTTCTACGAACCAACCGTCGTCACCGACCTGCCCGACGACAGCAAGCTCATGACACAGGAGCCGTTCGGCCCACTGGCGCCCGTGGTCGCGTTCAAGACCTTCGATGAAGTCGTGGAACGCGCCAACTCATTGCCCTACGGGCTTGCCGCTTACGCCTTCACCGGCTCGGCGCAGACGGCCAACATGATCGGCGACGCATTGCAGTCCGGCATGGTCGGGGTGAACTCCATCAACATCTCGACGCCCGAGACGCCGTTCGGCGGCGTCAAGGAGTCCGGCTACGGCAGCGAAGGCGGCATCGAGGGCCTGCAGGCCTATCTCAACACGAAGTTCATCTCGCAGGGGTGAGCACGGGTCATACCCGGCCTTGTGCCGGACATCTCGATGCCGGCGGCAACGGCCCCCCTGCCATCTGAATCGGGATGGCTGGGTCACGCCAGGTCACGCCCGGCTATGACGCCGTGTATTCGCCGCGGTTTCCGCCTACGCGTGATCCATAAGCCCGAAATGCGGGCCGAGCCGGCGCCGCACGCGGACCATCGCGGCCCGCGCGGCGAATGCGTCGACGGCGATGCGCGCGAGCGGCGAGAGTTGCGACGGCCGGGCTACGAGGTCGCGCAATACCGCTGAAACATTGGGGCGGCCATCCGGGCGCATACCGATAAGAGCGGCGGGAGGAACCGTCCTATGCGCGGGATCGACGACGACGCGCACGGCGGCAAAGGCAAGCTTATGTTCGGCGGCGACCCGCGCCACCATGTGAGATTCCATATCGACGGCGGCTGCGCCGGTCGTTCTGTGCAGCTCCCGCTTTTTTGCTGGCTCGGCGACCGGCACATCGACGCCGACGATCGGAGCATGGATGGCGTCCCCGATCATGCCGAGGAGCTTGCGCGACCACACCGCATCCGTTGCGCGGACCGTTTGCGATTCGCGGATCGAGGAAGCGACGATCCAGTCCCCGGCGCGCAGATGAGAGGCGAGGCCGCCGGCGACCCCGAAGCTGATCATGCCGCGATAGCCTTGCCGGACAGCGCTCTCGGCGACCGATTCCAGCTCGCTACCGGCGGTGCGGCAAACGACCTGTACCCCCGGAGCAGCGGCGATTCGCGCCTCGAAAGCCAAGCCTACGAATGCGATGACCAGACGACGGTGAGATTCGACGGCCGCATCGGCGACCCGAAGCGAGTCGTCTGCGTCATCCACCAATCCATCTACGAAAGTTCCCCCGGCGAAATCCAATTGGGATGCCATTAGAAGCTTTGCCCCTCGCGTCTGTTGCCCAGTCTCGATCACGCCCCCAAAGCGCGTCCCCGCAGACGTTCTCGGCTTCTTTCCGGCAAATCACCGAGTTCCGACACAAGTCTATCACAATCCGTTGCCGACGCTATTGCTAATACCAATGCGCCCAGTTGAATCCACTTGCAAAATCATGGCCTTTTGGCCGTCAAAATGCTTGGTTCATGTCTGCGCGCACGGATAGCATGAACCACACAGCACCAACGCTTATTACCGGGGCCACGGGACTTGTCGGGTCAGCGTTGGCGAGAAAGCTTATTGCCGAGGGGTTCGCGGTGCGGGCGCTGGTGCGTCCCGGCAGTCCGCGCTTTCACCTTGATGGACTCGATCTGGAGTTCGCCCCCGGCGATATCCGTGACGCGCCATCCGTGCGCCGCGCCATGGCCGGCATCCGTTATGTCTTTCATGTGGCGGCCGACTACCGCTTGTGGGCGCGCGATCCGAACGAGATTTTTGCCGCCAACGTGGACGGTACGCGCATCGTGATGCAGGAAGTCAATCGTGCCGGCGTCGAGCGCGTGGTCTATACCAGCAGCGTCGCCACGCTCGCCTTGCGCGATGACGCCAGCCCAGCCGACGAAACCATTCCGCTCGCCGCTGAGGAAGGAATCGGCGCGTACAAGCGCAGCAAGATCGCCGCTGAGCGATTGGTCGAGGCGATGGTCGCCAACGAAAATCTTCCGGCCGTCATCGTCAATCCCTCGACGCCGATCGGACCCCGCGACGTAAAGCCGACGCCGACGGGGCGCATCATCGTCGAGGCGGCGCGCGGGCGTATGCCCGGATTTCTCGACACTGGCCTCAATCTCGTCCACGTCGACGATGTGGCGGAAGGGCACGTCGCCGCGCTTAAGCGCGGCGCGATCGGAGAACGCTACATTCTCGGCGGCGAAAATGTACTACTCGCCGACATGCTCGCCGAGATCGCACGCCTGGTGGGGCGCCGGCCGCCACGCTGGCGTATTCCCCGCGCCGTCGTCATTCCGGTCGCCTACGCCGCCGAGGCGACAGCCCGGCTCACTGGACGCGAGCCATTCACGACCTTGGACGGTATCCGCATGGCCGAGCACCGCATGTTTTTCACAGCGGCCAAGGCTGAACGCGATCTCGGCTTTCGCCCGCGGCCTTACCGCGCGGCACTCGAAGACGCGATAAATTGGTTTGGCGCCGCGGGATATCTGGACCGGAAGCGGAAACGTTAGGCATTCGCGTCTGCATAGCCGCCGAGTGCATAGCCCGATCGCCTTACTGCAGCGATGCAATCGGGATCGCACAGCGCGGCGAATTCCTCGG
Organism: uncultured Alphaproteobacteria bacterium; assembly: GCA_963733575.1. GTDB lineage: Bacteria > Pseudomonadota > Alphaproteobacteria > Rhizobiales > Xanthobacteraceae > BOG-931. The sequence continues at coordinate 44,426 of CAVTDJ010000004.1, forward strand.
CGTAGCAGTAGCCCGGCGCCGCGCCGGCGAAAGCGTCCGTCACTGCGGGATGCAAATAGATTTCGACAACACCGCCCGGCAATCGGCCAAGCAACGCGGCGAGCCGGGCTCTCGTCATTGCGCCCGACCATGCCAATCCGAATACCGCATCGGCGGTTGTCAGTCCGGCTTTGCGAACGCGCCGGCGCAGCCAGGTAGCCCAAGGCGCCACGATCCGGCCCACGCGGCGCTGCGTTTGCGGATCGATGTCCGCGATAATCCGCCATGGCTCGACCGGCACGCGCAGCGCCCGCATCCCGTAGCGGGAGCCAACTTCAATGATCGAAGCGGCGACGGCTGGATGGAGCTGAAAGTGCCTGTGCCCATCGACGTGGTCGAGCGGCAATCCGGTTGCCCGGAAGGCTTCGAATTGCGCGGCGATTTCCTTGGCGACCTGCCGTTTCACTGAAGGGTTCAGCGCAATTTCCGCGCCATAGCGGGCGAGGTCGTTGCGGAACTTTCCATGGCGGTCGACGAGATCGGGAATAGCGGCGGGGTCACTCACCGGGTCGCCGTCCACCAGGACGACATGGAGCCCGACGCGAAGGCCCGGCAGCGCCTGCGCACGGGCAACCGCCTCAGCCGCCGCCGGCGCGCCGACCATGAGGCTCGCCGCGCTCAGAATGCCGCGCCGGTGCGCTTGCTCGACGGCGGCATTGACCGGCTCGCTGAGCCCGAAATCGTCCGCCGTGATGATCAGCTGATTCAGTGCGTGAGCTCCCGCCGTTCGCGCAGGAAGGAGAAGAATTCGACGCCTTCGCGCAACCGGCGCACCATCATTTCCGGACTGCGTACCATCTCCGAGATGATCGAGGCAATCTTGGGCGCGCGGAAGTAAAAGCGCCGGTAGAACTCCTCGACCGATTGGAAAATCTCGGTGTGGCTCAGATGCGGATAGTGCAGCGGCGCGATTTGCACGCCGCTCGCGTCGATCAGCTCGGCGTGCTCTTTATCGAGCCATCCGTGCTCGAGCGCGTCGCGGTAGAGCTCGGTGCCCGGATAAGGCGCCGCGAGCGAAACCTGGATGGTGTGCGGATTGATCTGCGTGGCAAAACGGATGGTTTCCTCGATGGTTTCCCGGCTCTCGCCGGGAAGCCCGAGGATAAAAGTACCGTGGATGGTGATGCCAAGCTCGTGGCAATCCTTGGTGAAGCGCCGCGCCACGTCGATGCGCATGCCTTTTCTGATGTTGTGCAGAATCTGCTGGTTGCCGCTCTCATAGCCGACGAGCAGGAGCCGCAAACCGTTGTCGCGCATCACCTTCAGCGTGTCCCGCGGCACATTCGCCTTGGCGTTGCATGACCAGGTGACGCCGAGCTTGCCGAGCTCGCGCGCGATCGCTTCGGCGCGCGGGCGCTCGTCGGTGAAGGTATCGTCGTCGAAGAAAAACTCCTTCACTTCGGGGAAGGCGTCCTTTGCCCAGCGGATCTCGCCGACGACGTTGCCGACGCTGCGCGTGCGGTAGCGATGGCCGCCGACCGTTTGCGGCCATAGGCAGAAGGTACAATGAGATTTGCAACCCCGGCCGGTATACAGCGAGATGTAGGGATGATTCAGGTAGCCGATGAAATAGTTCTCGATCGTCAGATCGCGTTTGTAGACCGGCGTGACGAAAGGCAGTTCGTCCATATTTTCGAGGATGGCGCGCGGCGCGTTGTGCCTGATGGCGCCGCCGGCGTCGCGATAGGACAGCCCGGCGATGGCGCTCCAATCGCGATCTTCCGCGACCTCCTTGATGGTGAAATCGAATTCGTTGCCGGCGACGAAATCGATCGCAGGCGAGCTTTCCAGGCTTGGCAGCGGTTCGACCGCGACCTTGGCCCCGACAAAGCCCGCCTTGAGGCGTGGGTTTGCCGCTTTAAGCGCTTCGACGACGCGCACGTCGGAGGCGAACGAAGGCGTCGAGGTATGCAGCACCGCAAGATCGTAGTTCGCGGCCTCGCGCACGATGTCGGCGAGCGTGAGCCGATGCGGGATGGCATCGATGAGCTTGCTGCCGGGCACGACGGCGGCGACCTGGGCGAGCCAGGTCGGATACCAATAAGAGCGGATTTCGCGACGCGCTTGATAGCGCGAGCCGGCGCCACCGTCGAATCCGTCGAAGGACGGAGCCTGAAGGAACAATGTTCGCATCACGACCCCCTCAGGTCATGGCCTTCGAGCAAGGTGCCGTCCGCCGCCACGCGGTAGTCGGCGCCCCGCCAATGAACCGTCGCCCCGAAGAAGCTTGTCACGAAGATGCCGAAAGCGATGACATCATGCAGTGGAATGAGCCAGTAATTCTGTCGCGGCAAATCGAAACGCCATTCGACGCATCGGGTGAGCGTGACGCGGGAGAGCAGAACGGCGACGGTGACCAAGGTGGCGGCCGGGCTCCCCAACAGCAGGGCAAGAAGCGCAAACGGCCAGGGATGGGTCACGATGGTGCCGGCATAGGCGATGGGAACGATGCTCTTGATCGTGCGGGCGACCCGGACTTGGTGGCGGATAAGCTGACGCAGGCTTCCCTCGAAGCAACGGTGCCCGACGAGGAACGGCGCCGTGACAACGTCGTATCCCTCGGATTGGACCGCAACGCCGATGGCATGATCGTCGGCGAGCACGTCCGCCAGCGCGCCGAAGCCGCCGATCCGATCGAGCGTCGATCGGCGCAATCCGATCGTGGCGCCGCAACACGGCTTCGCCAGCCCGAGACTGACCGCGGTGATCGCTTGCGGCAGGAATTGCGAGTTGATGGCGAGCGCGGATAACTGGGTCCACAGCCCTTCGCCGCCGATGCCGTGATAGAGACAGGTCACGGCGCCCACGCGCGGCGACGCCAAGAGCGCGGTGATGGCGCGGAGATAACCCGCTCCGACGACGATATCGCTATCGGAGAGCACGAGGATATCGTGGCGGGCGCGCGGCATTATATTGATCAGATTGGACACCTTGCGATTGGCACCATGACTGCGCGGCTCGACGATCAGTTCGATCCTCCTGTCGGTCGAATCGATATCCATTGCGCGCGCGACCGCGGCGGCAGGCGAGGCGTGATCTCGGGCGCCGCATAAAACCTGAACCGGCGCGTCGTAGTCCTGCCGGCAGAATGCAGCGAGACGCGCCGGAAGACCCGGCTCCGCATCATGATGCAAGGGCTTTAGTACCGTCACCGGCGGCTGAGGGGCGAACTCTGCCGGCTCTTCGACGGGAAAGCTAAGGACGCAAGCGCATGCCACCACGGTGAATACGCACCCGACGATCGCGACAATGAGGCAGATGTCGCCCAGCGACCCGGCGAAGGAAATCGCCTCGGGAATACTTTCGGCAATGGTCATGACAATCGACCCTCCGGACGCCGGCACACCCAATCCGCAAAATTTTTCTCCAGGATCCGCCGCGACAGATAGATAGGCACCCGCACGCGCGCGAGCGTGTCGGGGCGAAGCGCACCGGAATTGCGCGCAAAGACAATCATCGAAATGAGGATATTTTCACCCAAGCGGTGCAAGCGTTCGCCGAGCGGCAAGTGCTCGGGTTCGACGATTGTCTCGAATCCGTAGTGCGCCATGATGCGGGCAAGCTGCTCGCTTTGGCTCTGGGTGGCGGAAGGCACGTCGCCCCAGATCACCGCCACGTCGCCCAAGTCCGGCCGAGACGCCAGATAGCGTGCAAGCTCGCGGAGCGAAGTGGCGATGGCGCGTTGCATCTGGCGCGCCCAGCCGATCGTCGCCCCGTCCTTCGGCATCGGCGGGATCTGCTCGTTCCAGAAATGCAGCCGCGCGATCCGCTGGCCGGGACGGACGCGCGTGCCGTCGTGCAGCAACAGCGGCCTTCGTGCGCGGCTGATATCGAGGCGAAAAACGCAGGATGGGGTGTGGGTGTATTCGAAGACCGCCTGGCGCCGACGCAGCCGCGCGTCAAACGCGGAAAGGGTCTCGGCCAGCCAGGGGTGGCTGGACGGCGATCGCGTCCTTTGCTCTGCGGAATCCCACACCGCCATTAGCGGGTCTCCCGCCTTCCTAATCCCTCAAGCAACTCGTCGCGCGCGAAATAGTTGCCGTCGGCCCCACAATATAGCCGGATTTCTGCCAATTTTGCGAGCCTGGAAAAGCGGCAGGCGTAATCTGCCGAGTCGCTTGCGTTATTCGGCTTGATCGCCATAGAGCGTCGCCAGCGTGCTCTTGACGACCAAGGCGACCGGGACGGCAAGGATCACGCCGGGAATGCCGAGGATGATGCCGCCGGCCAGGAAGCAAAAGATAATCAGTACCGGGTGCACATGCGCGGCGCGTCCGAGCACGACCGGACCGACGACCTGGTCGATCGACAGACGCAGCGCCGTCGCGTAGGCCGCGTATTCGAGGATGTTGATGATTCCGGTTGCCGTGCGCAGCGAGACCAGTCCGGCAAGGATCGCCGCGGCGGTGGGACCGATCACCGGCACCGTCTCGAGAATCCCGGTGAGCAGCGCCAAGAACACGGCGTGTTTGATACCGAGAATAACGCCGAGCCCGACATAGGCCGCGACGGTCGCATAGGCCACGACGCCAAGAACGCCGATGAAATAGCGCAGCAGCACCGGGTCCAGTCGGATCCAGATTCGGGCGACCAGCGGGCGGCGGTGCGGCGGCACGATCCAGAACAGGCCGCGCGCCACGCGCCTTCCGCTCACCAAAAAATAGAACAGCAGCACGATCGTCAGAAACGTGCCCATGACGAACGCAAGGCTGTACCCGGTCAGGACCGCGATCTGATCCGTCTGCCCGAACCAATCGCGCAGCCGTTCGAGCGCGGCTTGGGTGATGTCATGGGCGTTCATCGAGGAGCCGAACAGGTGAATAGGTTCGTCGCCGATCGCTTGGCGGGTGAAGTTCTCGAGCATCCCCTGCAAATCCGCAGCGATCGCTCGTCCCTCGACGAAGAGGCGTTGCCCGGCGAAGACCAGGACCAGCACGGAGACGCCGAAGAGGAGGACGAAGAGCGCGATTGCGAGCGGCAAACGCGGCCAGCGCGTGCGCCTGGCCGCCCAATCCAAAAGCGGCGTGCAGATATAGGCGATGATGCCCGCCAGTACGAAGGGCAGCAAAATCAACTTGATGAAATATAGAAAAATCGCGAGGACGACGGCCCCGATCATGATCGCGCGCGCTTCCCCGGAGTTGAGGGGTCCGGCGGCGCGAGCGCGCTCGCTAAGCCGCGCTTCGTCGCTGTTTCGTTTGGCAGCCTTCATGAATAAATCCGGCCTTTCCAGCTTACGCGTCCGCTGAGGCGGCGGCGCACGCTGTCGATGGCCATCAGCGCGCCCGCCGTATAGCCGAGCGGGAAGAGGAGACCGTACCAGAAAGGAATGCGGAAATAGAATGTAGCCGCGACATGCAAGCCGATGGCGGCGCCCGAGCCTGCGAGCGCCAGAATGAGCGCGGTGGCGGCGCCATCCGCGCCCCACAGCCAACCGGCCAGATCGATCAGCGGGATTGCGTAAGCCGCCCACGCCAATATCACGGCCGCCACAGCAACCGCCAATGTGGCGGCCGGTCCGCCGAGCGTGTCGACGAGATTTTTGGCAAGCCCCGGCCATAGCGTCCGCCAGCCGGTATACATGCGCGTCGAAAGAAGATCGTCAGCGCCCATGAGCAAGACCGATCGACCCGATTGTTTAATCCGGCGGGCGAATTCCAGGTCCTCGCAGATTGCGGTGTACACGGCCGCGTGCCCGCCCACCGCCTCGTAGGCATCGCGACGGACCAGCATGAACTGCCCGGTCGCCGTAACGTCACGGCCGGAGCGCGCCTGGGCCTGCCGCAGATCCTGGAGGAAAGACAGGAGAATGAGACCGCAGGGAAGAATGAGACGCTCGGCGAAGCTTTCCAGCTCCTGGCGCGGCGCCAGCGATAAGAGATCGAGGCGCTGCGTCACCGCCGCGTGCATGGCGCTCGATAGAGCGCCAGGCGCAACCTTCACGTCGGCGTCGATGAAGCACAGCCATTCGGTCGCGGACGCCACGGCGTGCACGCCGATCCAACAGGCATGCGATTTGCCGACCCAGCGCGGGGGCAGCGGCGGACTCTGGATGAGCGCGATCTGCGGATGCCGCGCCGCAAGGGCGCGAACGATGGCGGCGGTTTTATCCGCTGAATGATCGTCGACCACCAGCACGCTCATGCGGCTTGGCGGATAATCCTGCGCGAGCAAGGATTCCAGACAAGGCCCAATATTGGCTTCCTCGTCGCGCGCGGGAACGATGACGACGATACGCGGCGCGTGCTCGGTGGGCGGTGGCTCCGTTCGATCGAGATGGGGCAGAAGCCCGCGTTGCTTGACGGCCCGCAGGATCAGCCACGCCATGACCGCGAGCCATAAGGATGAAAACAGTAGCTCCACAGCCTTGCCGACACCGCGCCCCAGCCGAAACGAGTTGGCGCCTGCGCGGGTTAACCGTCGAAGACGGCGCTAAGTTCCGGGTATTTTACTCGCCGCGGCCATGTCATCAACGCCACCAGCCGGCGATCCGCATCTGCGGGCTTCGCGTCAGGGTCGCGCCCGGCCGTCGAGCCCGGCCCGCCGGCGCGCGACCAAAGATACCGCCGACCAATCCTTGTCGGCATCGCCGTGGCCGATCGCATCGACCAGGTTGTCGCGAACGACGCTGGCGAAAGGCAACGGCACGCCGAGCGCTTCCCCGGCCGCAAGCGCAAGACGCACGTCTTTGAGGCCAAGCGTCAGCTTGAACCGCGCCGGCTCGAACTCGCGCTTGAGGATCAGTCCGCCATAGGTCGCGTAGGCCGGCGCCGCGAACAGCGTTCCGGTAACCAGTTCCATGAGCTTTACGGGATCAACTTCGTAACGCTCGGCCAAGGTCGTGGCTTCCGACATGGCCTCGATGGCCGACGCGAGCAGAAAGTTCATTGAGATTTTGGCGACATTGGCCTTGTGCGGCTCGACGCCCATGGGCCAGATTTTTTGGCCGATGACGTTAAAGAGCGGCTTTACCTTTTCGATAGCGGCGGCATCGCCGGCCACAATGATGTTGAGCTTGCCGGCGGCTGCGACGTCCGGACGACCCATCACCGGCGCAGCGACGTAGGCCAGTCCGGCATCGGCGTGGGCTCGTTCCAGCTCACGCGCAAAACCGACCGACACCGTGCTCGAGTTGACATGGACGAGCTTCTTGTTTGCCACCCGCTGCAAAGTGTCGTTCGCCAGGACGACGCCACGCACGGCATCGTCATCGGCCAGCATGGTAATGACGGCGTCGGCGGCAAAAGCATCGTGCGGATTGCTGACGCGACGGGCGCCGCGCTTCACCAGATCCTCGGCGGGTCCGGACGATCGGTTCCAGACCAGCACCTCGTGTTTGCCTTCAACGAGACGCGTAGCCATCCCGCTGCCCATGGCGCCGAGTCCAATGAATCCTACCTTCATGATGTCCTCTTGGGGTTCGAGTCCGACCAACGCATAGCCGCGTTGCCAGCCGCCGCCTAGCGGGGAAACTCCCGAATAGGTGCAAGGTTCGCGTGTCGACTATTGACGCAGCTTGCCGGGCAGCGCGTGTCGGGGAAAGCCGCGGCGGGACCTTCCGTCTTTCCCTTTGGGCCGGGCGACCAGCTATTTTGCCGGCACCACCAGCGAATAGCGCTCGTCGGCGGCCAGGCATTCGGCTTCCGGAAAGCCCAATTCCTTGCGCACCATGTTGGTGCCGAGCACCAGCGAGACCATCTTGTAGTAAGCGTGACGGCGGCTCATGCCTTCGCGGCCCATGCCGCAATCCGACGAGATCACGAGCCGCTCCGGCGGAATGTATTTGAGCGCGGTGCGGATCTGCGCCGCCACCTCGTCCGGGCTTTCCACCTGCAGCGTGTGGTGGTCGATGACGCCGATGGCGATCTTCATCCCAGTGATGGTCTTGCCGATTGCTTCAAGGTCCATGCCGCCGGAACTGGAGGATTCGAAGGTGATAACATCGGCATCCACTCTGTTGTAAGTCTCCAAAGACGGCTTGTAGCTCTGCACCTTCGCGAACATGCGCTGCTGCGAGGGATTGCCCCAGCACGAATGCGCCCATACCTCCGTCTTGGCGCGCAGCCCCTTCACGGTGCGATTGAACACCTCGACCATTAAATCCAGTGTGATCACCTTGTCCTGGATGTTGCGCGCGGCAGCCAAATGGATCTGCGGCTCTTCAATCTGAATGACCGGGCAGCCCGCGTCGGCGAGCTCGTGATATTCCTCGTTGAAGGCGTCGGCGATGGCGAGCATGCGCTCGGGCACGCTCTTATAGTACTTGTCCTGCGAAGCAAACGCGACGATCTCCGCCGACACCGCGCCGAATTTCACCGGCCGCTTGGTGAGCCGCTGCGCCGTCTTCCACAGCGTCGCGTATTGCAAATCGCCGCGACCGACCGGGCCGATGATCGTCGGCATGACGCGGGATTCCAGATAGTCGTGCAGGATGTGGCCGCGCGGGAACCAAAGACCGCCGCGGCCGGCCGGCGTCGGCCGCGGATCGCCGCGCTCATAGCCGGTCATGTGATGCGGCGGGTAGCTCGTCCAGCTCTGCCCGCCGACGTCGTCGTCGAAGCGGCAGTCACCGTCGGTGCAGATATCGAGCCCCGCCAGCTCCTGGTCGCGCAGATAACAGGACACCGTATCGACATATTGCTCGCGGTAGCGGCGGCTGACCATCGCGTCGAGGAACATGCGGGTACCGAGATTTTCCGTGTACCAGCTCGGCCGCGGCAGCGAGCCGGTGATCGTCGTCGGCAACATAATGTCCTTCGTACCGCGATACATTTTCGGAGCCTCCCGGGATTCTCGTGAGCCACGCCGGCTCTGGTTCGATTGTATGATCTTCAGTTCGGTTAAGCAGCAAAAAGCCGTGGCGGCAATGGCGGCGCAAAGCCCACTTCGAAAAATTTTAGATCGCGTTGGGCTATCGCCCCTGTGGGCGATGGCTAACGCTTGGGCGCAACTCAGATCGCCGCATCGGATTCAACCTCATGGACCGCATGCGCAACACTGACGATGCGGGCAAGCGGCCGCAATCCGCGTCCTCTATTTTATCGGCCGATGGAGGTATCGGCCGCGCGCGGGACCGACGACATTTCCCTCGTGGTAGACGAGCGCTCCGCGCAGGAAGGTGCCCTTGACGCGGCCGGTGAGTTCCTGACCATCGAAGGGTGAGTATCCCTGCCCGGACTCTGAATCGGCGGCGCGCACTGTAAATGTCTCGTACGGGTCAACCATGACGATGTCGGCATCGAAGCCGGGAGCGATGTCGCCTTTGTTATGCAAACCGAACCGCTGAGCCGGATTCCAACTCAGCAGTTCAGCCATGCGATTGTACGACATGCCGCGCTTGCCTCCCTCGCTAAGAACGCCCGAAAGTAGATATTCCGTGCCGCCGAAACCTGACTTGGCGAGCCAGATGTTGTCCGGATCGTCCTTCGACCATTTTTGCTCGGCCGAGCAGCAGGCGTGATCGCTGACGATCCAGTCGATCTTGCGGTCGAGCACGGCCTGCCACAGCGCCTCCACGTCCTCGCGCGGGCGAATTGGCGGATTGACCTTCGCGTGCACGGCGCATGCGCAGTCGGTATCGAGCAGGAGGTGCCCGACGGTAACTTCCCGACGGAAGCGGATATGAGGGAAGACCTGCTGCATCGTCCATGCCGCTTCCACCGCCTTGCGCGAGCTCAGGTGCAAGAGGTTGATGTTCATGCAGTTGGTTTCGTTGGCAAGGTAAGAGGCAATCCACACCGCAAGCCCTTCCGAATGCGGCGGCCGCGCGGCGCTATATGCACGCAGTCCGGTCAGCTTGCCCTCGCGCTCAACCAGGGTCGTGTAAGCATTGAGGATATCGGCAAGCTCGCAGTGCAGGCTCACGCTGATGTGGTCCGCGAGTTCTGGGCGGCGGTCCATGATTGATCGCGCGGATCGCATGACGAACTCGAAATGCGCGATGTCGTAACGGTCGTCCGGGCCCAACATGAGGAACTGGTTCTGTGAGGCTGATTTACCGTGGAGACCATAGCCGCCGTAGAACATAAAAATCTTGAACGACGTTACCCCGTGTTCGAGCGCGAGGTACTCCATCTCTCCGAGGTGCCTGCCTTCGATCGGTGCCACGTGATAGCCATAGTCGACCCAGAACCGTCCCTCGGATAGCCTCAGCACTTCGGGCATGACTTCGCGATACGGACCGCCACGGTTGAGATAGTATTGACCTGTGCGGATGTAATTCAGGCTGGAGGTGACGCCGCCCATCGCGGCGGCCTTGCTTTCACTCACCGCATCCTCGGCAAGCGGTCGGTAGATGCCGACATGCATGTGCGCGTCAACGCAGCCGGGGAAGGCCAGCAACTTTCCGGCGTCGAACACCTCGTCGGCATCCTCAGTCCGGATTTCCGGCGCAAGCCGCGCCACCTTGCCGTCCTTGATCGCGATGTCGACGCAGTCCACCCCGGCATTGTTCGGGCGTACCACGCGCGCATTCTTTATGACGAGATCAAAAGTCTTCATTGCGGCTTCTCGCTTTCATCGTGTCGAAAAATAAGCAGCGGACTATCCCCCAACACCTTTCGAGGTTCAGCATGGCCGACCAGCCGGCCGTTGAGCACGGCCAAGTTCACGGGATCGAGCGTGCGCGTCATCGCTGCCCCGAGGTGCGGCCGGGCTGCGGCTCAATTGCGCTATAGCGCTTGCCCAGCTCCAGCATTTCCGGCGTGCCGATCAGGCGGTTGAGCGCATCGAAGTCGAACATGCGCGCACGGAACGAATTGGTGCTGCTATGGGTCTTCAGCGAGGTGTAAAAATCCTCAGCCGCTTTGGCGAGCGTGCGGACGATCGCGCCGGGGAAGATCACCAGCGCGAAGCCGAGCGCCTCTAGCTCGTTCGCCGGCAGCATCGGCGTCTTGCCTCCCTCCACCATGTTGACCATCAGTGGAACAGACTTGCCGAGCCGCGTACCGATACGGCCGAGCTCGTCGCGCTGCCGCGGCGCCTCCACGAACAGCATATCGGCGCCCGCTTCGCGATAGAGCGCTGCGCGCGCGATGGCGCGATCGAAGCCCTCGCCGGCAACGGAGTCGGTGCGCGCGATAATGAGCGTGTCGCGGGACGTCCGCGCGTCCACCGCCGCCTTGATCTTGCCCGCCATCTCCTGCGCCGAGATCAGCGTCTTGTCGTCGAGATGGCCGCAGCGCTTGGGAAAATCCTGATCCTCGATCTGGATGGCGTTCGCGCCGGCGCGCTCCAAAAGGCGCACGGCGCGTCGCACGTTGAGCGCATTGCCGTAACCGGTATCGGCATCGACGATGAGATGCGACCCCACGCGGTCGCGGATCAGCGTCACGGTCTGCGCCATCTCGCTCATGCTGACGAGCCCGATGTCCGGCCGCCCGAGCCGCGAATAAGCGATACCGGCGCCGGAGACGTACAGCGCCTCGAAACCGGCGCGTTCGGCGATCAGTGCGGTGAGTGCGTCGTAGACGCCGGGAGCAATCAAGATCGGCGGGCGCGAGAGGCGGGCAGATAATGTGTTTTCGGTCATGCGTCAGAGTCCCAGATAAGCGCGTTTAAGCTGTGGATCCGCGCCGATGTCGGCGGAGAGGCCCGACATGACGCATCGTCCTTCGGCAAGAATATAGGCGCGGCTCGCGATCTCGAGGCTCTGCACCACGTTCTGCTCGACCAGGAGAACGGCGACGCCGTCGGCATGGATGCGCGCGATCAGCGCAAACAACTCCTCGACCAGAAGCGGCGAGAGCCCGAGCGAGGGCTCGTCGAGAATCAGCAACCTCGGCTCCGCCATCAGGCCGCGGCCGACAGCGAGCATCTGCTGCTCGCCGCCCGATAGCGTCCCGGCCCGCTGCGCACGACGCTCGAACAGGCGCGGAAAGATCGCGAACACGCGGTCGCGGTTGGCCGCGCGGCGCGCGGCGGCGCGCCGGTAACTGCCGAGATCGAGATTCTCGCACACCGACAGGTTCGGAAAAATCCGGCGGCCTTCCGGCACGTGGATCAGTCCGCGCTTGACGATCGCCGCCGGATTCTCACGTTCGATGGCAGCGCCGTCGAAGCGGATCGCGCCCGCACGCGGGCGCACGATGCCGGAGATGGTGCGATTGAGCGTGGATTTGCCGACACCGTTCGAGCCGAGCACGGCGACGATCTCACCGGCTTCGACCTTAAGATCGATGCCGTGCAGCACCTCGGTGTCGCCGTAGCCGGCGCACAGTTCGCGAACGTCGAGGAGCGGCTCAGTGGGCATGCCCGCTCCTGATTTTGGCCGCCGCGCCGTGGCCGAGATAAGCCTCGACGACGACGGGATCGGCCACGATCTGCGCGGGGGTTCCTTCGGCAATGATGCGGCCTTCCGCCAGCACGAAGACGTGCTCGGCAAGGCTCATCACCGCTTGCATGACATGCTCGATCATGACGACGGCGATGCCGCGCGCGCACAGCGCCCGAATGACCGGCACGATGTCGCGGATCTCGGACGGATTCAGTCCGGCCAGCACCTCGTCGAGCAGTAGTAGCTTCGGTTCCGTCGCGAGCGCCCGCGCGAGTTCCAGGCGCTTCCTGCCCGCGACGGTCAAGGTGTGAGCCGGACGGTCGAGCATGTCGCCGAGTCCTATTTCACGTCCCACCTCTTCGGCGACGGCGAGCGCGGCGGCTCGCGCGCCATGCCGTAGATGCGCCCCGACCAAGATGTTGTCGCGCACGGACAACCCGGCGAACGGCTGCACGATCTGGAAGGTTCGCGCGATGCCGCGCCGGGCGAGCTTGTGCGGAGGCTCGCCGGTGACGTCCTCGCCGGCATAATGGACGCGCCCGGCGCTCGGCCTGAGAAAGCCGGAAATGACGGCAAACAGCGTGGTCTTGCCCGCGCCGTTCGGGCCGATCAGGGCGGTGATCCGGGCCGCGGGCGCCGACAGCGATGCGGCATTGACCGCCAACAGCCCACCGAAACGGCGCGACACGTGCTCGACGGAAAGGAGCGGCTCAGCCACGGACCGCCTCCCGCGTCGGTGATCGCGGCGCCATGAAGCGGCGGGCCAAGCGTTCGCGGATATCGGCGAACGCGCCGACAAGGCCGCGTGGCGCAAAGCGAATAACGAGCACCAACACGGCTCCGTAGATCATCAGGTCGAGGCCGGGCACGTCACCGGTCACGAGCTTCGCGCCTTCGCCGAGCGATTTCACTACGAGCGCGCCGACCAGCGCCCCGAATACCGTGCCGGCGCCGCCGATGATCGGCGTCAGCAGCGCCTCGATCGAGATCCAGGTGCCGTAGGCGATCCCGGAATCGATGAACAGGAAATATTGCGTATAGAAACAGCCGGCCGCCGCGGTAATCGCCGCCGATAGCACCATGGCACCGAGTTTGACCGTGAACGCATTGACGCCGAGCGCCATGGCGGCATCTTCGTTCTCGCGCACCGCGATCAGCCAGGCGCCGAAGCGCGAACGCTCGAGGAATTGCGCGATCACCAGCGAAACGGCAACGAGCGCGAGGATGACGAGGTAGAAGATCGCCCGGCTCTGAAACTGAAACGACTGCGCCCGCAGGTCGAGCTTGACCAAAAGGCCGACGCCCCCGCCGGTAATCGGCGCAACGCTGGCGAGGATGCGCAGCACCTCAGCGAAGGCGAGCGTCACCAATGCAAAATACGAGCTGCGCAGCCCGGCGCGAAACGCAAGAGCGCCAATGATCGCACCAACTGCCGCGCCGGCTACAATGCCGGCGGCAAAGCCGAGCCACGCATTGACGCCGTAGTGTACCTGCAGGATTGCGGTCACATAGGCGCCGGTGCCGAAGAAGGCGGCGTGCCCGAAAGAATATTGCCCGCCATAACCGCCGAGGATGTTCCAGCCTTGTCCGGCGAGCGCGATCATGAGCGCCACCACAAGGAAATTGAGGACGACGTTCGAGTGGACGAGCAGCGGCACGGCGGCAAGCACCGCAACCACGATGACGATCGGCAGGAAGCCCTTCATGCGCTGGCTCCAAACAGGCCGCGCGGACGAACCAGCAGCACCGCGATAAAAAGCAAAAAGATGCCGACCTGGCCGAGCGACTCGCCGAAATAGAACCCGGCGAGACTTTCGACGACGCCGATGACGAGGCCGCCGATCAGGGCGCCCGGCACCGAACCCATGCCGCCAAGCACCACGATCGTGAAGGCGACAAGCACGAAGGCATTTCCCGCCCGCGGGTTGGCGTAATAGGTGGGAATGAGGAGGCAGGCGGCGATGGCGACGCAGGCGGTGCCGAGGCCGAAGGTCATCGCATAGATGTGCGCCACGTCGATGCCGGCGAGCTCCGCGCCGAGCTTTTCCTTAGCCACGGCGCGGATCGCCTTGCCGGTGTCGGTGAGCGCCATGATCAGCCACAGCACCAGCGCGACGAAGAAAACAGCCACGAAGGAAATGACCCGCGGAACGGCGAGGAAGGTGAAGCCGAAATCGATGGTCTTGAAAGCGTAAGCAAGGTCGACGGTGCGCGTGTCGGCGCGAAACGCATAGAGGAGCGCGTTCTCGATGAACACGGCCAGTCCCAGCGTTATCAGCAGCATGTTGCGGTCGTCGCCATGCGAGGCCGGCCCGATAATGAAGCGCTGCAGCGCGTAACCGAACACAAAGAAGGCGGGCGCAAGCACGAAGATCGCGAGATAAGGATCGAGCCCGAGTTTCTGATAGGCGAAGAACGCTGCGAACAGCGCCGCGCTCAAGAGCGCGCCGTGCGCGAAATTGATGATGTGCAGCACGCCATAGATCAGCGTCAGCCCCAGCGCCACCAGCGCATAAACGGCGCCGGTCATAAGTCCGTTAAGGACCGCGGTGATCAGGATGAGGGGCGAGAGCACGTTGCTAACTAAAGCACACGACTGGTCGCAAGTGCGTCATTGCCAGGAGCAAAGCGACGAAGCAACCCAGGATTCGTATCAAAAGACTGGATTGCTTCGCTTCGCTCGCAATGACGATACAGAGCCATGATTTTCAGGCGGGCATCGGGAAGACCGCTTTCGCGTTGGCGAATTCGGGCGGCAGAATGGCTTTGATGTCGTTGTCGAGTACCTGCGTGCTGACCGGGGCCGCGCCCTGGTTCTGGCCGTTGACGAATTTGGTCGGACCGTAGGGCATGATCGGGCTGGCAAAGGTGGAGCTCTCCAACGCAGCGATGATCTTGGCGCGATCGGCGGACGCCGTATGCTCGAGCGCATCGGCGACAAGGAGGACGGCGCTGTAGTTCAAATACAGCTCGTAGGTGAAGAACTGCCCTTTGTCTTCGACCTTCTTCTTCAGCTCCTGCGCTTTGGCGCTCTTCGGATTGAACCAATGATTGCAATCCATGATGTATTTTGCGGCGTCGGGAAAATCCTTGACGAACTTGTAGGACGAAGCGGCGCCGCCGAGCACCGAATAGATGCCTTTCGGGCGCACGTGCTGCTCCTGCATGGTGCGGGCGAGCAGGACATATTCGTTGTAATAGTTGGCCGGGATGACGAGGTCCGGGTTTTGCGCCTTGATCTTGAGCACGACATTGGCGAAGTCGCGCGTCGGCGTCGGGTGCGGGATCGTCTCCAAAATCTCAAAACCCTTCGGCGGCAACTGCGCGTTCAGGAGCTTGGCGAGGCCGGAGCCGAACAGCGAATCCTCGTGGACGATAATCACCGTCTTTGCCGGCTTGCCGGCCTGATCGTTGATCGTCGTCAGATTATCGAGCGCGGTCTTGGCGATGACGCCAAAGCCCGGGCTGAAGCGGAATGTGTTCTTGAGCCCGCGCGTGACGATGGAGTCGGCAACGCCAACGTCGACCACGTAGGGCAGGTCGTAGCGCGCGGCGGCCTGGCTGACGGCGAGACAGATCGAGGACGCATAGCCGCCGACGATGCAGGAGACTTCGGCCGAATTCATCTTCTCCACTTCGGCGGTGCCGCCGTCGGGCGTCGACTGCGCGTCGCCAAGGATCGGATCGATCTTGGCGCCATTGAGCGCCTTGATGCCGCCGGCGGCGTTGGTCTCATCGACCGCCATGGTGGCGCCGATGCGGCCCTGCTGCCCCGAATAGGACAGCGCGCCGGTGACCGGGTGAAGAAGACCGACCTTCACGCCGGCGCCTTGCGCGCGAAGAACGGATGGCATGGCGAGGCTGCCGGATGCGGCGGCCGCGGCGCCAAGGGCCGTGGTGGCGAGAAATCGGCGGCGGCTGAACGGCATTCTTTGCTCCGACATGGCTTCCTCTCTTTAGTTACGTTGCGGCGCCAGATTTGCCGCCCTCTCTGGACGTTCAAATCTCCGCGCCGGGCGCCATTGCGCTTGCGCGGGCGCTCTTACGCACGGCAGTTTTGCGGACGACCGGCGACCAGGCATTTGCGCCGGCCGCGCCCGAGCGCACCAAGTCCATTTCGAAAGCGTAGCGGTCGGGCCGGTAGAGCGCATGCAGATGCTCGACCGCCCGGCCTGATTGATCGGAGACCACGCGAACGAGCTCGATCAGCGGCGATCCCGCGCGCACCTGAAGCGCCCGCGCAACCTCCGGCGTCGCCAGCCCCGCGCTGATGCGCTGGCGAGCGCGCTCGACCTTCACGCCTGCGCGTTCAAGCAGATCTAACAGCGGCCGCGAGGCCAATTCCTGTTTGGTGAACGTCACCGCGACGCGTTCGGGAACGTGGGTCGTCAAATAAGAGAACGGCACGCGATCGACGGCGCGCACACGAACCGATCGTTGCAGCAACTGATCCGGCCCGACGCCCAACGCTTCCGCCACCGCACCCGCCGCCGGTACGTAATCGAACGAGAGAAGCTTGACCGCGGTCCGGCGGCCCATGTCGGCGAGATTGGCCAGCACGCCGGAAATATCCGCGATCATCGGCGCCGGCGCCGGCCGATAAACCACGCGGGTGCCGGCGCTGCGGCGCCGCTCAATGAAACGCTCGCGTGCCAGCTCGCCGAGCGCGCGCCGCACGGTGACCCGCGACACGCCGTAATATTCAGCGAGTTCATTCTCATTGGGCAGCTTGGCGCCGAAGGCAAAGGCGCCGCTGAGGATGCCGTCGCGCAGGATGAGGTAGACCTGCTTCGCCTTTGCCTCGCCGAGCCATTCGCGCAAGCTCTTCTCCCAACCGTGTTCCGCCCGGCAGCGGTCACTTTACTTGGTATTCTTTAGCGTACAATATTCGGTGCAACCTCTACAAGTCCGTGGCCCTGAGATTAATTGTCCACGCATGAGCGAAGCCCAAACCCTCATCGACAAGCTGTGGTCGGCGCACGAGATCACGCGGCGCGAAGACGGCGCCACGCTCCTTTGGGTCGATCGGCATTACGTGCATGAGGGCTCGTTCCATGCCTTCACGCAGATGCGGGCGCGGGGACGCTCAGTGGCGGAACCCGGACTCACTTTCGGGATCGCCGATCATTACGTACCGACCCGCGGGCGCGACCACGCAATCGCCGATCCGACGATTGCCGCCATGGTGCGCGCGCTGGAGACGGATACGTCGTCCAACCACATCAGTCTCTTCGGCCTTCACGATCCGCGCCAGGGCATCGTGCATGTCGTCGGCCCGGAACAGGGGCTGACGCTGCCGGGCCTGCTGATCGTCTGCGGAGACAGCCATACTTCGACCCACGGCGCCTTTGGCGCCTATGCGTTCGGCATCGGCGCTTCCGAGGTGGCGCATGTGCTGATGACGCAGACGCTGTGGCAAAAAAAGCCCAAGCGCATGCGCGTGACCGTGACCGGCAAAGCGGCCATGGGAATCGGGGCGAAGGACATCGCGCTCTCCATCATCGCCGGTGTAGGTGCCGACGGCGCGCAAGGTCACGCGGTCGAATTCGCCGGCAGCGCGATTGCCGCGCTGTCGATGGAGGGGCGGATGACGCTGTGCAACATGTCCATCGAGGCCGGCGGGCGTTGCGGCATGGTGGCGCCTGACGCGGTCACGTTTGAGTATCTGAAGGGACGGCCTTATGCGCCCAAAGGGGCGGCGTTCGACCGGGCGGTCGACGCATGGTCCGGTCTTGTCTCCGATCCAGGAGCACCATTCGATCGTGAAGTGACGCTCGACGCCGGCGCCATCGCCCCGATCGTCACCTGGGGCACGACGCCGGACGACGCCTTGCCGATCGACGGCAGCGTGCCCGACCCGGCGCGCGAGCGCGATCCGGCCCGCGCCAGATATCTGCGCGATGCGCTCGACTATATGGGCATCGCACCCGGCGAAAAGCTGACCGACATCGCCATCGACCGCATCTTCATCGGCTCCTGCACCAACGCCCGTATCGAGGATTTGCGCGCGGCGGCGGCGGTTCTCGCCGGTCGCGTGAGCAAGGTGCCGGGACTGGTCTCTCCAGGTTCCTCGACCGTGAAACGCCAGGCGGAGGAGGAAGGCCTCGACCGCATCTTCCGCGATGCCGGGCTCGAATGGGCGGAATCGGGTTGCTCGATGTGCGTAGGCATTAACGGCGACATCGTGCCTTCCGGCGAGCGTTGCGCCTCGACCACCAACCGCAATTTCCGCGGCCGGCAAGGCCCGGGCGCGCGCACGCATTTGATGTCGCCGGCGATGGTCGCCGCCGCTGCGGTCTGCGGACACCTCGCCGACGTGCGGCCGCTGCTCGCCGGCCGCAAGCTTTAGGGACATGCGATGGAAAAGTTTGTTCGTCTCACTGCCAAGGCTTGCCCTCTCCTATTGGCCAACGTCGACACCGACCAGATTCTGCCGGCGCGATATCTCAAGTTGCCGCGCTCGCCTGAGCTCGGAGGCGTTTTGCTCAACGACTTGCGTCGCGATTCCGACGGCAACGAAAAGCCTGACTTTCCGCTCAATCAGCCGGTTTGGCGTGACGCGAAGATTCTTGTCGCGGGCCGTAATTTCGGCGGCGGCTCCTCGCGCGAGGCTGCCGTCTATGCGCTCTACGAAGCCGGCATCCGTTGCGTGATCGCGCCTTCCTTCGGCGACATCTTCACTCAGAATTCCGTCAAAAACGGCTTCCTCGCCGCCGTCCTCCCCGGAGCTGATGTGATCGAGCTCGGCGCCGCGATCGCCGCCGATCCGGACCTGCCAGTCACCGTCGACCTCGAGCAACAGACCATCGCGCGCGGCAACCGCAGTTTTGCGTTCACCATCGATCCGGTGAGCCGCAATCAGTTGCTCAATGGCTGGGACGACCTCGACCTGACGGACAGCAACCGCCACCGGATCGCAGCCTTCAAGGCTGCGGATCGCGACCGCAGGCCATGGGCTCAACCGGCGCAGCCGTAGGTCAGGCTTCGATCAATACTTTGAGCGCGCGCGTGCTCGCGGCCCGGTCGAAAGTGTCACAGGCGTCGAGGATATTCTCCAGCTTGAAGCGGTGCGTGATCAGGCGCTTCGCTCGGACCAATTCGGTCATTGTGCCTGCACCGCCTCATATATCTCCTCTTCCTGCGCCACATGCATCCGCACAAGAACTTCGATCGATTCAATGGCGCGTTGAGCATCTCGAACCAGATAACGATCGGCGGCTTGCGATGACATATCTTCCACCTGGCGTGCGAGCAGGCGGGCAAGGTGCAAGATTTCCCGATGGGCGCGGCTCATGGCAGAAAGCCCGTGACTATCGGTCAGGATTCGGGCGAGCGTCGGATAAACCTCTCCCTCATCGTCACGCTCGTGCGCGACCACCTGCTGCTGGACGATGGTGTTAGCCTCATCGATCAGCGTGGAAGCGGTCGCGGGCGTCGCGTCGTCAAGCGCATCGGCGATGGTGCGCAGACGATCAAGGCTGCGGCCGAGCGCGAGGTGGTCGCGATGTAGTTTAAGGCCGGTCGAGACCGCAAGGGTGCGTGTGCGGCGCTCGCGAGCGGGGTTCAACGCGCGCAAGGCATTGAGTATGACGGCGACATCGATCAGCTCTTGCGCCAAGGCCGCCGGGACCGGGGCGATCCAGCCAAGCATCGCCGCGAGCATGGCGACACCCGACAGACCCATGCCGACGACAATACTCTCCAACGCAATGCGGCGCGCGCGTTGAGCGATGACGACGGCTTCGCCGACGCGATCAAGCCGATCGGCGAGAATCACGACATCCGCAGCCTCCGAGGAGGCGCTGGCGCCACGTGCACCCATCGCAATGCCGACATCAGCTGCGGCGAGCGCCGGAGCGTCGTTGATACCGTCGCCAACCATGGCCGTCGGAAACAGCCGTTGCTCGGCGCGCACGGCATCGACTTTATCCGAAGGCACCCGGTCGGCAAGCACCGCGTCTAGATCGAGTGCTGCACCGATCGTTTGCGCGGCGAGCGCGTGATCGCCAGTCACCATGACGATGCGGGCGACGCCGGCGGCGCGCAGGAAGCGAACGGCACGCGGCGTCTCGGTGCGAAGTTCGTCGGCCAGCAGCAACGCGCCGACAGGCTGCCCATCGACCGCGACGAAGACGGCCAGAGCCGACCGCCAGGAAGCGCGTCGAATCGCCCGCAACGCCCATTCGTCCGGCTGGCGGTGTGCGTAGATCAGGTCGCGCGAACCGGCGCTTACCTGCTTGCCGTCGATGATGCCGTGAATGCCGGAACCCATCGTCTCCCGCAGGTCGCGGGGCATCGGCAGCGGCAAGCCGCGCTCGCGCGCCGCCTGAACGATGGCTCCGGCGAGCACATGGTGCGACGCCTGCTCCAACGCAGCGCCAAGCTGCAGTACGCGGTCAGCCTGTTCGCCGGGCGCCACGTCGATCGAGAGAAGCCGCGCTCCGCCAACGGTCAATGTTCCAGTCTTGTCGAACAGGACGGTATGTATGCGCGCCAGGGACTCGAGCGGGGCGCCGCCCTTGATCAGGATACCGCGCCGCGCCGCCTGGGCGACGCCGGCGATGAAGGCTACCGGCGCTGCCAAAATCAGCGGGCAAGGCGTTGCCGCCACGAACACCGCGAGGCTGCGAATGAGATCGCCCGAAATCAGCCACGCAACAGCGGCGACGACAATCGTGACGGGCAGAAAGATCGCCGCGTAGCGATCTGCAAGCCGCACGAAGGGCGCCTTTGCCGCGTGGGCCGCGGTGACGAGACGTAGAATGCCGGCATAGGTGCTGGCGCCGGCATTCGATGAAGCGACCATTTCGAATGCCTCGCCGGCGTTCAGCGTTCCGCTGTACACGGAGCTACCCTGGGTCTTGGCCGACGCGATGGGCTCGCCCGTCAATGCCGACTCGTCAATCATCGCGGATGTCGAACTGATGACGCCGTCGACCGGGATCACGTCGCCTCCCCGGACGAGGATCATGTCGCCAACCGCGACGTCCTCCGCCGATATGTCCTCGATGCCGTGGTCACAGCGGCGATGCGCGGTTCGCGGTGCACGATCGACCAGCGAGCGCAGATCGCGCTCCGCGCGCGCCACTGCAAAATCTTCGAGCAGGTTACCGCCCGAATACATGAGCGCGATAACGGCTCCAGCGAGCGGCTGGCCGAGCACCAAAGCGCCCACCATCGACATTAGCGCGATGGCGTCGACGCCCACGCGTCCGCTGACGAGGTCGCGCACGATCGAAAAGGCGAGGCCCGCGATCACCGGAATCGTCGCAAGTACCCAGCACAGATCGGCAAGCGGAAGGCGGCCGGTGAGGCGCGCGAGCACGCCTAGCGCCAGCCCACCGATTGCGATCGCAACCAGAGAACGCCGCAGCAGGCGATCGAGATTTATCGCTTTGATCATCTGCATCAACAATGGCAAAAAATCCGGCGGATTTGTCGAGCAAAACGCCAAGCATGTCTCGCCCAACGTTCCGGCCGATGATCGATGAATTCAATCGGCAAAGGGGAGCCTGCCTTGATTTGGATCAAGCGGTCGCGGCAAGAATGCGTCTTATTTATATTTGTTAGCCGCCGTTGTGGCAGCGGGCCGGTTGCGACCGAAAAGCATTGGGGACAGAACATGGACCTCAAGGAAGCGATATATACGCGCCGTGCGGTACGGGAATACACGGCTGAGCCGGTCGATGAGAAGGCCGTTCGCGACCTCATCGATGCCGCCATTCAGGCACCCACCGCGGTCAATGCGCAGCCCTGCACGTTTTGCGTCGTCCGCGACAAAGCGGTGCTCGCCACCATATCGCGGGAAGCGAAGGCGCATATGGTGAAAACGACTCCGGTCGGGCTGATGTCGCATCATTTCAATGAAATATTGAACGATGCGAATTTCGACATCTTCTATCACGCTCCCGTGCTCATCGTGATCTCCACTCTGGCGGATATTCCGTGGGCGGTCGAAGATTGCGCGCTCGCCGCGGAGAATTTAATGCTCGCGGCGCGCGGCGCCGGACTCGGCACTTGCTGGATCGGGTTTGCGCAAGGCTGGCTTGGGACGCCCGAGGGCAAGGCGCTCCTGAAGCTTCCGGCGGCGTACAAGCCCGCTGCGCCCATCATCGTAGGCCATCCAAGATCGGCGCCGCCGCCGATCCCGCGGAAGGAGCCGGAAATCCGTTGGATCGGTGGGTAAGCGAACGCCGTCCAAGCGAGTTCGCCGCAACTGACTACGGCCCATCACAATGAAAGAACTGCCCTTATCCAAGGTCTACCAATTGCTGGAGCCGGGGCCGGTGGTGCTTTTGACGACCGCCCGCAACGGGCGCGCGAACGTCATGGCCATGTCCTGGCACATGATGATCGAGTTCGAGCCGCCGCAGGTCGCCTGCGTCGTCAGCGGCAACGATCATAGCTTCGCCGCCCTGAGCGCGACGGGCGAATGCGTGATTGCCATTCCCGCGCGGAAGCTGGCGGCGAAGGTGGTGAAGGTCGGGAATTCATCGGGTCGCGACATCGACAAGTTCGCGAAGTTCGGCCTCACCAAAATCCCGGCTGCGCGCGTCGCGCCGCCGCTCATCGCCGAGTGCTTCGCCAATCTCGAATGCAAGGTAATCGACGGCCGCATGGTGAACAAATACAACCTTTTCATTCTCGAAGTGCTCAAGGCCTGGATCGATCCGGCGCAAAAGCATCCGAAGACCATTCACCACTGCGGCTACGGCACGTTCGTGGTCGACGGTCCGACCATCAGGCTGACGTTGCGCATGCGCTGAGCGATTGTTAGATGGCGCTGCCAAGCGGCTCCCCGGCAGCTTCGTACCAGCGCAGGATACCGTCCCAAATTTCCTCCGCAGTCTCGGCAAACCAGAATAGCTCGCGGTCCTCGATGTCGATAACGCCCTCCTCGACGAGGTAATCGACATCCACAGCGCGACGCCAAAAATGCTCGCCGACCAGCACGACGGGTATCGGCTTGATCTTGCGGGTCTGGATGAGAGTCAGGATCTCGAACAGTTCGTCGAGCGTGCCATAGCCCCCGGGAAAGGCGACCAGCGCCTTCGCCCGCAACAGAAGGTGCAGCTTGCGCAAGGCGAAATAGTGAAAGCGAAAGCACAGATCGGGGGTGACGTACGGGTTCGGATATTGCTCGTAAGGCAATTCGATGTTCAGACCTACGGACTTAGCGCCGACATCGAACGCGCCGCGATTGGCGGCTTCCATTAATCCCGGCCCGCCTCCGGTGATGACCACGACTTTGGATCGTCCGGCGTCGCGCTCCGCTTTTCCGATCAGCCGCCCGAACTCCCGTGCCACGTCGTAGTAATGGCTTTTGGCGAGGATCCGTTCGGCTGCCGCCAGCCGAAAAAGCAACTCGGTATTGTCCGGATCGGAACGCAGTGTGGCGCGTAGCGCTTCCACGTTGCGGCCAGCCGCAGCCCGCTCGGGGATACGTGTGCTGCCGAAAACGACGATGGTATGGTCGATGTGCTGCTCCGCCAGGATGACATCGGCCTTGAGATACTCGATTTCCAGCCGCGGGCCGCGAATGTCGGCGCGAGCGATGAAATCGGCGTCCTGTTCGGCGAGCCGATAAGTCGAGCTCTGGCGAATTGCCTGAACCGCCCGCGGCGCGCCGGGGTCCTCCTCCGCGGGCTTTGGGCGGTGCCATGGCAGCGGCTCCCGCCGCAGTTGCGGGTGCGGCGGCGGCGGCACTCCTTTTGTTCGATGTGAGGTCAAGCTGAAAATCCTTTTCACGTAGCGATGGCGCGCCACGATTGTTAGGCCGTCTGCGCGGAGGTCGAGCGGAAACGCAGAATGGCGATCACCAAAAACACCCCGCCGACGATCCCCACGAAGAGAAATTGCGGCCAAACCACGTCGAATCCGGCGCCGCGGTAGAGGATCGACTGCGCGAACGACACGAAATGCGTCGACGGCGAGGCCTGCATCGCCGTCGCCAGCCAGGGCGGCATGCTTTCCAGCGGAGTATTGCTGCCGGAGAGCATGTTCATCGGCAGGAAGATCAACATGAAAAGCAAGCCGAGCTGCGGCATGGTCCGCGCGACCGTACCCAAAAATATTCCAATGGCGCAGGTAAAGAACAGATAGATCATCACCCCGAGCATAAACAAGGGAATCGAGCCGATAATGGGAATATGGAGGACCGTGCGTACGACCAGGTAAAGCGAAAGGCCGGCAGCTATCGTGATCACCAGGCCGTTCGCCCAGACCTTGGACATCGCAATCTCGAACGGCGTCAATGGCATGACCAGCAGATGATCCATGGTGCCGTGCTCGCGTTCGCGCACAATCGCGGCCCCGGCGAGAATAATGCCGAGCATGGTGACGCTGTTGATGATGCCCATGACGCCGGTGAACCAGGCCGTATCGATATTGGGATTGAACACGACGCGCACGTTGATGTTGACCGGCGACAGCGGGGCGCCTTCCTGATGCGAGAGGAAATTCTGAATCTCGGTCATGATGATCTGCTGCGCATATTCCGAGCCGAGACCAGCCTGAACCATCGCGGTCGCATCGACGTTGACTTGGATTGCGGGATCGCGGCGGCCGAGCACGTATTTTTCGAAATTCGGCGGTATGTCGATGACGAAGGTATATCTGCCGGCATTCATCAGCGGGATGATATCCCGCTCGGCGATGGGTTGCGGCGTCTGGAAGTACGGCGGCAGGAACGCACGGATGATCCGCCGTGACAGTTCGGAATGATCCTCATCGACGAATGCGATCGAGGCGTTATGCAGCTCCTGCGAATTGCTCTGCGCTTGCGCGATGACGGCAAGCGAGAAGGTGTAGATGACAAGCGCCACCAGCACGAAATCGCGCATGAAACTGCGGATCTCTTTTGTGCCAAGCCAAAAGATGTTGGCGATCATGTGCATCTGGCCCGCTTCCTTCAGCGCTCCTGCTTGCGTAACAGCAGAAGGCTGATCGTGGTCAGCACCGGGATAAAGATAACGAGAGCCGTCAAATCCGGTCCAAGGTCCCGGAACCCCAATCCCTTGGTGAAAGTGCCGACGCTAATCGGCACGAAATAGGTCATGGGGAACGCCCGTCCCATGAGTTGCGCCATTCCAGAAAGCGCGGAGACCGGCACCATCATGCCCGAGAACTGCGTCGCCGGCAGTACGGTCAGAATAACGGTGCCGAACATCGCTGCGATCTGCGTACTGGCGAACGCTGAAATCAGCATGCCGTACGACGTGGTCGTGGTCACAAACAGCACCGCGCCGACGAGGAGCGCGAGAAAGCTTCCTTTCAGCGGCACCTGAAAAACAAACAAGGCCATCAGGAACATGAGCGCGAAATTAATCATGGCGAGGCCAATATAGGGAATTTGCTTGCCGAGCAGGAATTCGATTCGCGTAGTCGGAGTGACGTAAAGGTTGGTGATCGAGCCCAGCTCCTTTTCGCGCACGATGGCGAGCGCCATAAGGATCGCCGGGAACAGCGCGAGCATCAGCGACATGTTTGTTGGCACCATCGCGTAGACGCTCTCGAAATTCTGGTTGTACTTGAAGCGCAACTCGATACGGGCCGGCTGCGGCGCCTGCGTCAGCGTCGTTTTCACGGCCGGATCGGATAGATAAAGCTGGTGCATAGCCTCCAGATACCCGCGGATGGTCTGGGCCCGATACGGCATGGCGCCGTCGACCCAGGCGCCGACCCAGGCCGGACGTTCCGGCCTCGAGGTCGCGCCCGAAACCGGGTGGGACTTCGATGGCGGCCTTGATGGCTCCGCTCTGCATGCGTTTTTCGAGGTCGGCATAGTTGGCAAGCGGCGCCTGCTCCATGAAATAAGTCGAGCCTCTCAGTTCCTCGAGATAGGCGCGGCTTTCGTGGCTCTGGTCACGATCGAGCACGGCGAAAGTCAAATTGTTGACGTTCTGTTGAAATTCCGAAACCGAACACCAGCATCAAGAGCACCGTGCCGAACAACGCAAAGTTCAGCCGGATCGGATCGCGAAGAAGCTCGATGGTTTCCCGGATCGTGTACGCAAGAAGACGCTGCAAACTGAACGCGTGCTGCGCCGCCGGCGCTTGTTGCGCGGGAACGACAGGACCGCCGGCCGAGATGATTTCCGCGGCTCCTTTCAGCTCAAGCGGCTCGGCCGCTGCCTCCAAATAGCTGATAAAAGCGTCCTCGAGCGTGGACACACCGCGAGCCTCGATCAGATTCTGCGGCGTATCGGTCGCCAGCACGCGGCCGGAATCCATGAGCGATATGCGGTCGCAGCGCTCGGCCTCGTTCATGAAATGAGTCGAGACGAAAATCGTCACGCCCTGGTTACGGGAAAGATCGATCAACAGCTCCCAGAAACGGTCGCGCGCCAGAGGATCGACGCCCGAGGTGGGCTCGTCGAGAATGAGTATTTCCGGCTCGTGCACGATGGCTACAGCCAGCGAAAGCCGCTGGCGAATGCCGAGCGGCAGTTCGGAGGTCGGCTGATCGAGATACTCCGCAAGACCGAATTGCCCGACCAGCTCGCTGAGGCGCGCCTTTGCCTTCTTCGCCGGCAGGTGAAACAGCCGTGCATGAAGATCGAGATTCTGGCGGACCGTCAGCTCCGTATAGAGCGAGAACGATTGCGACATATATCCGACACGCCGGCGAGAATTGATGTCGCTGGCGTCGAGCGGCTGGCCGAACAAAAGCGCCTCGCCTTCGCTTGGCGCCAGCAAGCCGGTCAGCATTTTCATGGTCGTGGTTTTGCCGCATCCGTTCGAGCCGACGAAGCCGAAAATTTCGCCGCGTTCGATGGTGAAGTTCACGCGATCAACGGCGGTAAAGTCGCCGAAGCGGCAGGTGAGGTCGCGCGCCATGATTACCGGCTCGCCGTCCACGATGCGGTGCGGCGGCACTTGCAGCCGTTCATGCGCGTCCAGGATGTGGCCGGGCAAGAGAAGCGTGATGAACGCATCCTCGACGGACTTCGCGTGCGTCTGCGCCTTGAGCTCACCCGACGAGCCCGCCGCAAGAATTTTTCCGTCGTTCATGGCGAGGAGCCAATCGAATCGCTCGGCCTCTTCCATGTACGCAGTAGCAACGACGACGCTCATGCCGGCGCGGCGCAGGCGAATACGATCGATCAGTTCCCAAAACTGGCGCCGCGACAGTGGATCGACGCCGGTCGTGGGCTCGTCGAGGATCAAGAGATCGGGATCGTGGATGAGCGAGCAGCACAGTCCGAGTTTCTGCCGCATGCCGCCGGACAGCTTTTTCGCCGGGCGATCGGCGAACGGCGCGAGTGCCGTGCTCTGCAGCAGCTCGGAAATCCGCCATTCCCGCTCGGATCGCGATTGCCCGAACAGGCGGCCGAAAAACTCGATGTTCTCGCGAACGCTGAGGTCGGGATAAAGGTTCTTGCCCAGCCCCTGCGGCATGAAGGCAATGCGCGCGCAGATCGCGGTGCGGTGCCTGGCATCCGCCATGTCGCCGTCGAGCACGAAGACGCGGCCCGATTGCACCTGCCGCGCGCCGGCGATCATGCTGAGCAGCGTTGACTTACCGACACCGTCTGGACCGATCAGCCCGACCATGCAGCCGGCCGGGAGCGAAGTCGTGACATCATCGAGCGCCACGGCACGTTTGTAACGCTGCGTGACGTTTTCCAGGCGCGCGACGGGCATGGCAGGCCCGCTCATTAGGTAGGGGGCCCTTGCAGAGCAGCGGGCCACTTCGCGGCAGGATCGGTTAGCACGTAGGCGACCCCCGGTAACCCGCTACGCACGGCCTCAACTCGTTCCTTCAGCCGCTCGGGATCGATCCGGACTCGAATCCGGAACATCAGTTTGTCCCGCTCGTACTGGGTCTCGACGATCTTCGGGGTGAACTGCGCCTGCGAGGCGATGAACGACACCTTGGCCGGAATCGCAATGTTCGGATAGGCGTCGAGGACGATGCGGGCATCGGCGCCGAACCTCACCTTTCCCGCCTGTTCGGTCGGCAGATAGATGTCCATGTAGACATAAGCGGTGTCGAGCATCACGAACACTTTGCCGCCGGCAGGGAGCACTTCGCCGATATTGGCGACGCGATATTGGATACGCCCTTCGCGCGGCGCGACCAGCGTGTTATCGGCAATTTGGACGTTGTAGAGCTCCACGTCGTGCGTCGCCGCGTCGAGCGCATGCTGGAATTCGATCACCCGCAGGTTGGCCCCATCGAGCGCGGCCTTGGCTCCAGCGAGTTGCTGTTGGCGCTGATCCAAAGTCTCCTTGGTCTGAAATCCTTTCTGCACCAGATAGGTGGCGCGATCGAATTCCTGCTGCGCCAAGAGGACCTGACTTTGCTGCTGAGTCACATTGGCAGTCGCTTCCTCGACCGCCCGTTGCGCCTGACGGACCTGGGCTTGCGCTTTCTTCAACGACGCGGCTTGTTCCTGGGTATCCATGCGCGCGACGACTTGGCTACCGGCAACCAGATCGCCTTCGTCGGCCGATATCTCGGCGATGCGACCCGCGTATTTGGTGTCGATGTCGATCTCGTCCGCTTCCAGCCGGCCGTTGCCAAAAGCGATACCGGGCGGCAGTTGGGAATGGAGATGCTGCCACCAATAATAAGTCCCCCCGGCGCCGCCGGCCAAAAGGACGACCGCAAGCGCGACACGAAGCAACCATCGGCGGCTGGATAATCGTATGGTCGGAATCACCGCCGGTAAGGCGGCCCCGGATTGCGCCGGAACGAGATCGCGCCCATTCGTGCGGAGCGCTTCGTCACGGTCGATCGCGTCCGGCCGGGTCTTATCGTCGGTTTTGCCATTCTCGCTCATTTTGCGTCCACGCTGCTTGCACCGGCGCTTCCGAAAGGGCGACAGGTCAACGATTTATCCGGCTTCATGATCCCACAAGACTAATCGCGGCCTGCGGACACAAAAATTCAGGGTTTGGCCCTAAGGGATGTTACGGGTGCCGCGCTCCCAACTTTGGCCAACTTTGACGTAGGAGCGCTTTACCGCTGCCCATGCGATGCGGTGCGCGGCCTCCTCCTGCCGGGATTCCCCCGCGTGCGCGGCGTAGGCGTGATTGAACGCCTCGCGATAAATATCCTGCGCGTGATCGGGAAGATGAGCCCTGACGGAGGCCGGGAGATCGGCGTTCGTTGAATACGGCATGAAATCCCTCCGCGCTTCGCGACTGTGGAATATCTCGCACGAGCGGTTTGTTACGATTGAGGCAAATCAAAGCGATCCCGTTCGCCGCACTAACTTCAACCCACATACATCCTGGTCGCCGCAGGAGACTCTAATGCGGCACGACATACCCGGTACAACCATTTTCGACGCGACGCAGGCGCGAAAAGGCTTGCCGCTCAACCGCATGTGCTACTCATTCAACAGTGCGGAAAATCGCGCGGCTTTCCTTGCGGATGGAGACGCCTCACCGACGACCCGCCCCGCGGGCAGCGGTGAAGAGCCGTAACGCGCTGAAGATGATCGAGGCTGGCGGCAACGTCTATTAGCTCGCCAAGCTGACCGGCATCTTCGGCCTCAATGTGCAGGACAGCGGGGCACAGCACACCGGCATGACCGTCGAGGCTTTCAAATCCAAACTTCTGTCGGCGGGGGCATAAAAAAAACGCTGGCGGCTTGCGATTTCATTCAACAAAGTGTCAGCGCAGCCCATGCTTGCCGAGCGGCTTCACGGTACTCGCCTGCGCGCCCTTCTCACCCAGCTCTTGGACGAATGTTACGCGCGCTCCTACGCGCAGCCGCGAGTAACCATCGCCGACAACGCTGTTGCGGTGGAAATACACCTCCTGGCCGTCATTGGTTTCGAGGAATCCGAACTCGCCGGACGGATCAAGCCGCGCTACCGCTGCAATCGGCGGCCCATCATGACGCTTCACATGTCCCTGCGTTCGGCGAGCACGGTCTTGTAGCTGCCTACGGGCGCGTTTGAAGGCGTTGTTGACCGCGAAATTCAGATCCGCGCGGCGCTCGTCCTCCGGCGCCGTGCGCTCCACATTTACCTCTCGGCCGTCGGGAAGTGCGAGGTGAATGTGCACGTCATAAAGTCCGCCGGCGCGGTGACGCTGACCGGGTCCTTTCAACACCACCCGGCACGACGTGACGCGACCCCAGCGTTGCTCGAGCTCGGCGACGTGTTTCTCGATGGCATCTCTGACCTCTTGCGTCGGATTGAGGCTTTGGAATTCGATCTGCGGCAGAGTTTGCATGTCATACTCCGATTGTTACGAATTCAGGCGGCAATTTTCGAAATTTTTTCCGGAGAAATCATTGATGTAGCTCAGGTCATCGCGCTGCAAAGGAACGATGCAATGCTAAAACCTCATTGGCCATTCTCTTTGACACAAATCAATGTAGGTCGGCGCCAATGGCCGTTAGCTGAGTAAGTTAACCCCCCAAAGGAGGACGTATCATGGCTGAAGCCATCACCAAACTCCCCGTGAAGACCGCAGGGAAAGAATCCCCGCCGGCACTCAAGCATTGGCGACCGTTCGAGAGCTTGCGCCGCGAAATCGATCGAGTGTTCGAAGATTTCGACGGCGGCGCTTGGCGCTCGCCGCTGGCGCGCTCTTTCTTCGACATCCAACCTTTCCGGTCGCGGGAATCCACATGGGCCACGGCGCCGGCGGTAGACATCGCCGAAACCGAGAAGACCTACGAGATCACGGCAGAATTGCCCGGCATGGACGAGAAGAACATCGAGGTGAAGTTTGCCGATGGCGTCGTGACCATCAAGGGCGAAAAGCAGGAAGAGAAGGAAGAAAAGAAGAAGGACTATTACCTGAGCGAGCGTAGCTTCGGCTCGTTCCAGCGATCCTTTCAAGTGCCGGAGGGCGTTGACGCTGACAAGATCGAGGCAAACTTCAAGAAGGGCGTACTCACGGTGACGCTGCCGAAGAGCGCCGACGCGCAAAAGGCGGCAAAGAAGATCGCCGTCAAGGCTGCCTGACCGCGTCTATCGCGATTGTGCCCAAAGCAAAATCCGGACTGCGTCCGTCTGCGCAATCCGGATTTTTTTAACCGCTGAACTCAACGCGGCTGCAGCCGGGTTATTTTACCGGGACTCGCCGAACCCGGTGTCGGACCGGCGGAGGAGGCGGCACTTCGACGACGCGCTGCCATACCGTGCCGCGGTCGAACTGAATGATTAGGCCGTCCGGTGAATAAACGGCGCCTTCGTTCCAATTCTGTGTCCAGATGTGGCCTGGATAATCGATCCAGGCTCGCGAGGGAGCGCCCGCTTCGTTCACGAGGTTCAAATCCCAGCCATTTTGCGTCACGTAGGCCAGTGCCGGCGGACCCGCAACGCATCCCTTCACGCACTGGAATTGACCCGAAAGGTCCAGCACTTGCGCGGATGCGCCGGTTGCAGACGCAGCGGCCACGGCCGCAGCGCCCAACGCGGTCAGCACAATCAAAGTGGTTTTCATCGCCCTACACTCCTTGTTGATGCGGTGAAGCCAGCAAGGAAATAAGCGCCAGCATTGAGCGTTATCAAAACTGTGTAATGACAAACGCCCGGCAACGGCTTGGCAAATAACTATGCCGATCGAGCTTGATCCATCATGAAAACTATTCGACGAATGCTATCGAGCGCGCTTGCTCGTTACGCGGAGCGGCCGCCGGTTCGCCGAGCCAGCGGACGATGTCGGGCCACACTTCATCGAGGATCGTCTTGCCCGCAAACAGACTGATATGATGACCGGGAGCTATCGCCTTGCCGATGTTCAGTGCCGGGGTGCCGAGCAGATGTTCGGCTGCGAATAATTGCGGCGGCGCGACCAATTCGTCGTCCCTGGCGGCTAACAGGAAGGTCGGCGCCCTCACGGCCGAGAGGTTCACTTGCCGTCCCAGCACGGCGAAAGCTCCGGTCGCGATCTCGTTGTGCTTGTAGAGCTTGTCCACGACTTCGAGGAAATATGTTCCCGGCAAGTCGACAGTCCAGGCATACCAGGCTCGAAACAGCTCTTCGAGGCGGTTGAAGCCGGCGGAGCCGATCTTTTCGTCGGTCTGCAGCGTTTCTCGCACGTCTTCGGCGGCCACCGATTCAACTCCCCAAAATTTGAGCACCTTCGGTCCAGGAACGATCCCATCGCCAATCCGCAACAGTTCATGAAAGACCTGGAGAGGCGTCGTGTTGGCGAGGTCTGAGAGGGCGGACGGCGCCGCTGTTATATCGACCGGCGCACCCGCCAGTACCAACTTGCGAACCTTTGCCGGAAATCGCGCGGCGTATACGAGCGCCATCCAGCCGCCCTGACACAAGCCGATGAGATCGACCGGTCCGCCGATCTCGTCGACCAGCACGTTGAGGTCGGCAAGATAATCGTCGATGCCGCGAAAACGCATATCCCCATGCGCCGGGCGCCAGTCGGTCACGAACAGGCGCCGCAAGCCGGCGGCACGCAGCGCGGCGACAAGACTATGTCCGGGTGCAAGGTCGGTAACGGCGGCGCTATGCAGCGCGAACGGCGCGCATAACAGCGCCGGCGTGGAATTCTCGTCGGTGGTGAAATCGCGAAGCCGGACCGCTTTTAGGTCTAGTGCGATCGCATGTGGCGTCGTCCAATGCGGCTCCGCTGGCGCCGACTCGTCAGCCTGGCCGACGGCGAGATCAGCGAATTGCTTGGCCGCCCACGCAGTCATCTCGCTTGCCGACGCGGCAACGAAGGCCGGCCAGAGAAACGCCAGATTGGGAAAGTGACGGCCCGCCGGTTCGTACATTTGGTACCCAAAGATTAGTCGGCATTCCGTACATCTGATATCAAAGATTAGTCAGCATAATGTCATGCGGCTGATACAAATTGACTTTGATGTGCGTCAAATAGGTTGCTGCCAATACGGCCGACACTATTTTTAGTCCGGCTCGCGACGCTATCCGTCGTTCACCGTGGTTTTTTTCGTCTCGTTGTCCCCCAGCAGGATGTTCGGGGCGGAGCTTGCCTCGATTTTCGCGACATATGACGCCAAACCTGTGCCCCCGGTGAGTGACATGAACCAACCGCTCTCCGTCACGCCCAGTAGCGACGCCCCGCAACCCGCGGGGAAGCGGGCAACCAGAAGCGCCGCCGAGCAGGCAGCGCCCGAAATATCGGACCTGGCCGACGTTCCGCTTCCCGACCTCCTTCAACGGCTGCGTTCCACTGACACCGGCCTCGGCGCGACTGCCGCTGCCGCTCTTCTCAAGACGGTTGGACCGAACCGGCTCGACGCGGCCAAACCAAAGCGGCTCGTGGCCGCCGTTGTCGAACGTCTCAGCAATCCGTTGGTCGCGATTTTGCTGTTTGCTGCGGCCGTATCAGCGCTTACCGGAGACGTTCCGAGCTTCGTCGTCATCGCCGTTATTATCCTTATTTCCGTGATCCTCGACGTGACGCAGGAGCGCCAAGCTCAAAACGCCGCCGAGCGTCTGCGCGAGCGGGTTTCGCTCTCAGTCAATGTGTTTCGCGATGGACAGCCGGTCGATTTGCCTGCGGCGGAGATCGTACCCGGCGACGTCTTTCTTCTCTCGGCCGGCGATCTCATCCCCGCCGATTCCCGGCTGATCGAATCCCGCGACCTTTACGTCGATGAAGCGTTTCTCACCGGTGAGGCCTATCCTGCCGAGAAGGAGGTCGCGCCGCCAGCCGGCGGGCTCCTTCGCGAGACCATGCTCCCATTCAATCTGGTATTCATGGGAAGCTCGGTCGTGAGCGGAACCGCGAAGGCGCTGGTGCTCGCGACCGGGCGCAAAGCCCAGCTCGGCTCAATCGCCAGCGCCCTTCAGAAACCGCCGCCGCCGACCGCCTTTGCGGTCGGCATCCAAAAATTCGGGCTGATGATCGTGCAGGCCACGGTCTTTCTTGTCCTGTTCGTGCTGCTCATCAACCTCTTGTTCCATCGACCGCTCCTTGAGTCCTTCCTGTTCGCGCTGGCGCTTGCCGTTGGACTGACGCCTGAGCTCTTGCCGATGATCGTCTCGGTCACCCTGTCGCATGGCGCGCTGCGCATGGCGCGCAAGCAGGTGATCGTCAAACGTCTGTCCGCGATCGATGATCTCGGCAGCATGGACGTGCTGTGCAGCGACAAGACCGGAACACTGACCGAAGCTCACATCAAACTGGTCCGGGAAGTAGATCTTAATGGCCAAAACAGCGACGCAGTGATGCGGATGGCGCAGATCAACGCGGCCTTCGAGACCGGACTCAAGAGTCCTTTGGACGAAGCAATCCTCGCAGCCGGCAAGGTCGACCCCACGGCTTGGCGCAAGATTGACGAAGTGCCGTTCGATTTCGAGCGACGCCGGGTTTCGGTCCTCGTCGAAGGCGAAGGCCGCCGTCTCATCGTCGTCAAGGGCGCGCCGGAAGACGTGCTAAGCCTTGCGGCCCGTTATGAGCGGCAAGGATCGCCGCCACTTCCGCTCGATGCCGCGGCGCGCGAAACCGCAGAGGCTACGTTCAAAGCTCTGAGCACAGAGGGCTACCGGATCCTGGGAGTCGCCTGGCGTGACGTCGAACCGGACCGGCAGCATGCCCATGTCGCCGACGAGAGGGATTTGATCTTCTGCGGCTTTCTGGCGTTCCTCGATCCGCCGAAAGCCGGGGCCTATGATGCGATGTTGGCCCTCGGTCAGCTTGGTATCTCCCTAAAGGTAGTCACCGGCGACAATGAGCTGGTGACCCGGCATGTCTGCGGCGAGCTCGGTCTCGCCATCACCAGCGTGCTGACCGGTACGGAGCTCGCGCATCTAACCGACGAGGCTCTGTTGGCCAAGCTCGACGACACGAACGTGTTTTGCCGGGTCACGCCGCCGCAGAAGTCCCGCATCATCAGGGCCTTGCGGCGCAAGGGCCATGTCGTCGGCTATCTTGGCGACGGGATCAACGACGCACCGTCGTTACATGCCGCCGATATCGGCTTCTCCGTTGACACAGCGGTCGATGTCGCCAAGGAGGCGGCCGCCATGATCCTTCTGCGCAAGGATCTTGGCGTGCTTGCGGAAGGTGTGCGCGAAGGCCGCCGGACCTTCGCCAACATCCTCAAATATATGATGATGGGAACAAGCTCGAATTTCGGCAATATGTTTTCCATGGCGGGCGCCGTTCTGTTCCTGCCCTTCCTGCCGATGCTGCCGATCCAGATTCTTCTAAACAACCTGCTCTATGACCTGTCGGAGACAACGATCCCGCTCGACCGGGTGAGCGACTCGATGGTGGCGCAGCCGCGCCAATGGAATCTCGACATCGTCCGCAAGTTCATGCTTCTGTTCGGGCCGCTGAGCTCCGTATTCGACTTCGTTACGTTTGGGCTATTGCTCTGGGTCTTCCGGGCGGACGCCGCACTGTTTCATACCGCCTGGTTCGTCGAGTCCCTTTCGACGCAAATCCTGGTGATCTTCATCATTCGCACGGTGCATCCCCTGCGGGATCGACCGCATGTGGCGCTTGTGGGAAGTTCGCTTTCGGCCCTGGCTTTGGCTGTGGCGCTTCCCTATTCGCCGCTTGCGCACTGGTTCGGCTTCGTTCCGGTGCCCGCCGCCATCATGGGCACACTCGCGCTCGTAACCATCACCTATCTTGTCGCCGTTCACGGCGTAAAACGTTGGTTCTTTGCTCGCTATAAGTTGGGCTAGAGGGCGGACTTTGGCCGGCCCATTGCGAAGCGGAAAGAACGCTACATGCCGTGACTGCGTGGGGGCGCTACGCCGATCTGTTCGCCTATGACGACAAGACCAGGAGGTTTTCGGCAATCGCCAATTCCAGGTAACGCCTCATGGTGGGAGTTGATTCAGATCAAGGCCCCCGCAAAGACGGTGCGACAAGCTTCATTTTATGCAATGGGAGCCTATCGGCACCGCGCCGTTCGATCGCGAGCTTGAGCTTGCTGTCCTCGATAAGGATGGCGCTCACAGTCTCGCATTCGCTTGCCGCCGCATCGCCGGCGGATGGACTAACGCCCAAACGAAGCAGCAAATCGACGTGCGCCCCACGCACTGGCGGGAATGGGATGCAAAGCCTTAGCCCTTCAACTTCTTGGCGGCGGGTGTGTTCATCAGCGCCGCCAGTTTGGCCTCTTCCTCGGCCAGAAGGCGGTGCAGCGTTTCGCGCTTCGCTTGGTCCGTTTCGGTGACGAGCAGCTTGCGATAGTGCTCGATGTTCAAATGGGCCACGGCCTTATCCACGGCACGGAATCTCCACATGCTCGATCGCTGTTGCTGTAATCTTAGCCAAACACGACAGATCGGTCGAGTGGGCCGGAATGTGATTACTTCATACCGCAGAAGCGAGTTGCGCAAGTGGCTGAACGACTGACCGCAATAGCTCTTGCAATTGGCATAAATCTGTTGGGCTTATCGACCTCTTTTGCCGAGGAAAGCGTGCCGAGCGCATTGGAACGCCAGGGCCGCGCGCTGGCCGAGCGCATGTGCGCGCAGTGTCACGCCATCGGCAAGAGCCGATCAAGTCCGCACAGCGCCGCGCCAACATTCCGCGAGCTCAGCCGCCGCGTGGACCTCGATAGTTTCACGAATCGGTTGCGCGAAGGCCTCATCAGCGGGCACCCTGACATGCCGATGTTTCGCTTCGCCCGCGAGGACGCTCGCGCGCTCACCGCGTACCTGCGGTTCATCCAGGCGCCATAGGAGGCGGCCGCTGTTGATCCAGGTCAAATTGGATCGCAAGCAATCGTCGTATTCAATGAACATTGAGCTGAAAAAGGGCGCCGTGCCATGACAAAGCCAGTTCCTGACAAAGCCGAAGTTGCAGTGGAATATCCGGACAAGCTTTATATTGGAACCTTCGAGCGGACGGCGCGCTTCGATGCCCACCTCGATGGCACCGGAATTTCGCTTAGTCTGCATCGCACCGGTACGGACGACGTGCGCAAGACCGTTCGTATGCATTTCCATTACGCGCTGTTCGCCGAAATCCTGTGCGATCTGGCGAAGACGGTAGCTTCCCTGCCCGCGGCGGATGTTGCACACCGCGCTGCGCTGCGCGACGCGGCCAAGGCCCTCTATCTCGCGCTCCAGGCGGACACCCGTGGAAGCGGCGATGAGAACGATACCGCCAATATGACAGCGGAAGAAGAAGTGCGGCTCCTACATATCATGGAATAGGCCTGCATCATGACAGCTGCAGGTCCTCTAAGTAACCGGCGGCCTTAGCCATCAGCTCCGCTGGCATGCCTCGCGGATCCTATCAACGAGCGCATCGCCGAGTAATGGCTTCTCAACAATAGGAACATCGGCTGTTGCCGCCCGAGCACTTACCGCAGGGTTGGGATGGCTGATGAGGAGTATCGCCGGCGTCGCAACCTTCTGGTCGCGCAATTTTGCGATCAGCTCCATTCCGTTCATGCCCGGCATTCTTTGGTCGATGACGAAGCAGTCGCAGGCCTCAAGATCGCCAGCATTCAAAAGCTCCGCGGCGCTGCCATAGGCCCGCACCGCAAATCCTTCCAATTCCAGTGAGAATTTCAGCGAGCTGCAAACGGCCAAGTCATCGTCGACAATGACAACGACCGGGGCCTGGCCCGTCGATTGAAACTGCTGCTTTGTCGCTATCGGCCGCACCTAGGAAGCCTTGCATTCTGAGTTCGATTTTATCGCAGAATGCAGGGTGATCGGCGCCGCCGCATTGATGTGGCTCAATTCGCGGCAGCGGCCGCTTCCTAGTCTAGTCGGAGCCCACAATCCCGATGATAAGCGCCATGCGCACGAGATCGGACAAGCTCCCCGCTTGCATCTTGTTCATGAGATTCGCCCGGTAAATCTCCACCGTGCGCGGGCTGATGCCGAGGTCGAAGGCAATCTGCTTGTTGGCTTGGCCGGCCACCAATCCGCCGAGCACGTCGCGCTCGCGGTTGGAGAGAGCCGCCAGTTTGCTTTCAATCTCGGCGCGTTCGGTGTGGCGCTGTGTCTCGCCGTCCCGCCGCCTGAGCGCCGACCGCACGCTCGCCAGCAGCACTTCGTCGTCGAAAGGCTTTTCGAGGAAATCGATTGCGCCAACCTTCATCGCTTCGACCGCCAGCGGGACGTCGCCATGGCCGGTGATAACGATCACCGGAACCTCGATCTTCAGTTCCCTCAACCGCCGCAGCAGATCGATCCCGCTCATGCCGGGCATTCTCACGTCGGTGATTACGCAGTTCAAACGCGTACCGGGAAGCGCCTCGAGGAAGGCCACGGCGGAGGCGTAGCTCTCCACGTCGATCTTGGCCGTACGCAGCAAAAAAGCGAGCAATTCGCGAAGGGCATCATCGTCATCGATGACGTGCACCATCTGTTTTTCAGACGGCATCGCCGACCTCCTCCTTGGTCACGGCGGGCAAGGTGAACCAAAACACTGTGCCCCCGCCGGGATTGAGCCGCGGCGCGATGGAGCCGCCATGCGCTTCGACGATGGTGCGCGAGATCGACAGGCCCACCCCCATCCCCTCGCGTTTCGTGGTGATGAACGGCTGGAATAGCTGCGCGCTGATCTCCGGAGAGATTCCC
The DNA here is from genome assembly GCA_963733575.1 of uncultured Alphaproteobacteria bacterium. Classification (GTDB taxonomy): domain Bacteria; phylum Pseudomonadota; class Alphaproteobacteria; order Rhizobiales; family Xanthobacteraceae; genus BOG-931. The sequence goes on from CAVTDJ010000004.1 coordinate 83,199, forward strand.
GCCCCCGTATCGGCGACGCTGATCTCGACCATGTCGTCCGGCGCCAACGATGTCGAGACGACGAGTTCGCGCTTTTCGCTGTCTTCCATCGCCTCGATGGCGTTGCGCATCAGATTGAGCAAAACTTGCTGAATCTGCACCTTGTCGGCGAGCACGAAATCGGTGCGCGGATCGAACTCGAAGCGCACCCGCACGCCCTTGTCCTTGACGCCGACCAGCGCGAGCGCGCTCGCTTCCTCCACGAGTTTCTTCACGCCCTCCACCCGCCGCTCGCTCTCGCCCCGGGCGACGAAATCGCGCAATCGGCGGATGACCTGGCCCGCTCGCAGCGCCTGCTCGGCGGCCTTATCCATGGCGTCGCGCAAAATCGTTGCGCGCTCATCGGAACTGTCTTCGAGCAGCCGGCGCGATCCCTTCATGTAGTTGGCGATCGCCGACAGTGGCTGATTAAGCTCGTGCGCAAGCGCCGACGCCATCTCCCCCATGGCGGTCAATCGCGAGACGTGAACGAGCTCGGATTGCAATTCCTGGAGCCGCGCCTCGGTCTTCTGTGTCTCCGTGAGGTCGCGTATAAAGCCGGTGAAGAAGCGTTGCTGGCCCGTCTTCACCTCGCCGACGCTGAGCTCAAGGGGAAACGTCGAACCGTCCTTTCGTTCCCCGACGGCAACCCGGCCGATGCCGATGATTCTCCGCTCGCCCGTGACATTGTAGCGCTTCAGGTAGCCGTCATGGCCCTCCCGATAGGGCGACGGCATCAAAATCTTGACGTTTGTTCCCAACATTTCCGCGGCGCTATAGCCGAACAGCCGTTCCGCCGCCGCGCTGAAGGATTGGATGGTCCCGCGTTCGTCGATGACGATCATGGCATCGGGAATGGTGTCGAGAATGGATTTGACGTGGGCTTCGCGGGCGAAAGCGTCCTCGGCACTCGCCGCCGCCGCGAGACGCGAGCGGCGGAACAGGTCGCCGCGCCATGACGCGCCGACGCCGACGAGAGCGAATACGAAGGCGTTCACAATGTCCGCGCTCGCCAGTGTGCGATAATCGGCGACGAAAAACAGACCAAGCAGCAGGCCGAGAATGGTGGCGAAAACACCAGGCCCCCATCCGCCGAATGCCGATGCGATCAGAACCGCCGGGAAAAAGAAGAGATAGGATGCTTCGCCCCCCAGCACCGATGCCAGTGCAACGCGAACGATTAAAGCGATGGCAATCGCTATGATTGCAATGCTGTAGTGTTCAACGATCCCGCGCGCAACCGGGAGATTTTCCCCCGCCTTAGCGGCGTAAGAGCGCAAACGTGGCTTGGCTTCTGTCATCGCAATGCCGGTAATCGTTGCGAATCTCGCCTTTTTCGGAGCCTCGACGAGGCCGAGGTCCTTGCCCCTCAGGAAAACCCCTTAGGGGTATTATCTGAATTTCTCGCCTGTCGCCCGAGGGTTACCCATACCTCCCGACACTCCCGGAGGTAAAGAGCCATGCTCCCGCAACCCGCAATCCGCACTGCCATTCGCACCGACGCGTTCCGCCGCCCTGTTCCGGCGGCATCAAGCCATCCACTCAACGGCGCCGGCGAGCGGGATCCGCTCGCTCAATCCATGCAGCTCATGGGCGCTGTCATGTCGTTTCCGCGCAACACCGAGATTTTCGGCGAGAACGAGCCCGCCGATTACGTCTATAAGGTGATCAGCGGCAGCGTACGTACCTACAAAATCCTCAGCGATGGCCGCCGCCAAGTCGGTGGATTTTACCTGCCCGGCGACATTTTCGGGCTGCAATTCGCCGACGAGCACACCTTTTCCGCTGAGGCCATCACCGACGCCAAGGTTGTCGTGGTCAAGCGCAGTACACTGACGGCACTCGCCGGACGCGACGCCGCGATTGGCCGCGAGCTGTTTGCCTTGACCGGCCGCGAGCTGCGGCGGGTGCAGAACCGCGTCCTTCTCCTCGTCAAGAGCGCGCAGGAGCGCGTTGCAAGCTTCCTTCTGGAAATGGCGGAGCGAGCGTCAGCCGGCAATATCGTCGAGCTGCCGATGTCGCGCCAGGACATCGCCGATTATCTCGGCCTGACGATCGAGACCGTCTCGCGCACGCTCACCGTTCTGGAAAGCGCCGCGGCCATCGAGGTGCCGACGTCGCGCCGCATCGTGTTGCGCAATCGCTCCGCGCTGAACCGCCTGAATGGCTAGCGCATGATCCGGAAAAATGGGCGCCGATTTTCCGAAAAGATCGTGCGCCACTAAGCAGTCTTCAAAGGTCGTGCGACGGCCCGGTTATTTGATTTCGAGAAGGGAACGACCATGCAAGTCCGTGATGTCATGACGCCAAACGTCATTTCCGTAGCGGCCAATGAGACAGTCCTCACAGCCGTGCGTACCATGCTGCAGAACAGGATCAGCGGATTGCCGGTCGTCGACGCGAGCGGCAACCTTGTCGGAATGGTCACGGAGGGGGATTTTCTCCGGCGCGGAGAGATCGGCACGGAACGGCGGCGACCGAAATGGCTCGAATTCCTGCTCGGACCTGGGCGGCTGGCCAGCGAATACGTCCACGCGTCCGGCAGGAAAGTCGAAGAAGTTATGACCCGCGATCCCCTGACCGTCGCCGAGGACGACTCGCTGGAGACGGTGGTCGAGCTGATGGAACGCAAGCGCATCAAGCGACTTCCCGTCCTGCGCGACGGCAAGATGGCCGGCATCGTCAGCCGCGCCAATCTCATGCACGCTTTGGTGAGCCTCGCCCGCGAAACCGAGACGCCCGCCGGCGGCGATTTGGCGATTCGCGAGGGCATCCTGGCGGCGTTCGCCAAACAGCCTTGGGCACCCCGGGTCAACGTCGTGGTCAAGAACGGCGTGACGGAATTATGGGGCACGATCACCGACGAGCGCGAACGGCAAGCGTGCGTCGTCACGGCCGAAAACGTCGCGGGCGTGCTATCGGTGCACGATCATCTGGTTTGGGTCGAGCCGATGTCCGGCATGGCATTCCCCTCGGCCGAAGATGAAGCTAGTCTGGGGACAGCAGGGTCGCAAAACGCCGTTCACTAAACGCGGCGCAGACCGAAGCATCGTCGCCAAACTGTCTGGCGAGAGGGGGGATCATGTCTGCCACGACTTTTCAGCCGAACAGCCGAACCCTCCGCACCATGTCACTGGTGGCCTTAGTTGCGCTCTCTGTCTTCTTGCCGCAGATCGCAACAAGCGAAGAGGCGCTCTCGCCGCCAGCCCAACGAGGCCTTGTCTTCGTTCGCGAGTATTGCTCGAAATGCCACTCGGTCGATCGGGTAGGCCCAAGCCCGCTCAAGGTCGCACCACCCTTCCGCACGCTGCACGACCGCTATCCGGTGGAAACCCTGCAGGAATCGCTTGCCGAAGGCATCGTCACCGGCCATCCGTCGATGCCGGAATTCCAGCTCGATCCGGGACAAGTCGACGATGTGATCGCCTATTTGAAATCGCTGGAACGATAAGCAGCGGCTTCATCACCAATCTATTCCTGGCTCACGCACGGTTTTAACCTGCGCGTTTCTTAGGCGCTTCGCACGCCGGATGAGCAGCGGTGGCGCCAGCAAAGCCGTGTGGCAAAAAACGCTGCCTTGCGACCAATAATCGCGTGTCTTTGATCTGCATCAACAGCGACTTTCGCAACGCATGCTTCCTGTAAGCGCTTCGTTGAGCCCGTCGGCTCGTCGAATCTTTCGGGGTGACCTATGGCGCAATCGCACGCACAAACAAAATACATGACCTTCGGTGAAGGCGGCACCGCCGTCGCCCTCGGCGTCCTCGCGATTTTCTCGATCGTGGTCGCGGCCAAGGCCTACACGCCCGAATACGCCTTCCACGCCTACCTCTTCGCCGCGGGAAGCGGCGCGGCGGTGTTCGCCATCGTCAATCGTTATTTCGATCGTAGCAATGAAGCGCCGCCGCTCACGATCGACGGCAAGCCGAATTACAACATGGGGCCGGTCAAGCTGGCGACTATCCTGTCTGTGTTCTGGGGCATCGCCGGATTCACGGTCGGTCTGTGGATCGCGCTCGAACTCGCTTTTCCTGCCTTCAATTTTGACCTCTCCTTCATTTCGTTCGGGCGGTTGCGTCCATTGCACACCTCCGCCGTCATCTTCGCCTTCGGTGGAAACGTCCTGATCGCAACGTCTATGTATGTCGTGCAGCGCACCAGCCGCGCGCGGCTCGTCGGCGACATCGCTCCATGGTTCGTCGTGCTCGGCTACAACTTCTTCATCGTGATCGCCGGCACCGGCTATCTGCTCGGCATCACGCAGTCCAAGGAATATGCCGAACCGGAATGGTATGCCGATCTTTGGCTCACCATCGTTTGGGTCGTTTATCTGCTCGTCTATCTCGGCACCATCATGCGGCGGACCGAGCCGCACATTTACGTCGCCAACTGGTTCTATCTTGCCTTCATCCTCACGATCGCCGTCCTTCACCTCGGCAACAACGCCGCTGTGCCGGTATCGATGTTCTCGCCCAAGTCGTACATCGTCTGGCCCGGTGTACAGGATGCCATGGTGCAGTGGTGGTACGGCCATAACGCCGTCGGCTTCTTCCTCACCGCCGGCTTCCTCGGCATTATGTACTACTTCATCCCGAAACGTGCCGAGCGGCCGATCTACAGCTATCGCCTCTCGATTATCCACTTCTGGGCGCTGATTTTTCTCTACATCTGGGCGGGCCCGCATCACCTGCACTACACGGCGCTGCCGGATTGGACGCAGACGCTCGGCATGACCTTCTCGATCATGCTGTGGATGCCGTCCTGGGGCGGCATGATCAACGGGCTGATGACGCTCTCCGGCGCGTGGGACAAGCTGCGCACCGATCCCGTGCTGCGCATGCTGGTGCTCTCCGTCGCCTTCTACGGCATGTCCACCTTCGAGGGGCCGGTCATGTCGGTGAAGTCCGTCAACTCGCTGTCGCACTACACCGACTGGACCATTGGCCACGTCCATTCCGGCGCGCTGGGCTGGGTCGGCTTCGTCTCCTTCGGCGCGATCTATTGCCTCGTACCCTGGCTGTGGAATCGCCCGCTTTATTCGCTGCGACTCGTAAGCTGGCACTTCTGGATCGCCACCATCGGCATCGTTGTCTACATCACCTCCATGTGGGTGGCGGGCATCCTCCAGGGACTGATGTGGCGCGCCTACACCAATCTCGGCTTCCTCGAATATTCGTTCATCGAGACCGTCGAGGCGATGCATCCGTTCTACGTGATCCGCGCGATCGGCGGCGCTTTGTTCCTCGTCGGCGCGCTGATCATGGCCTTCAACGTCTGGCGGACGATCTATCCGCGTGAACAGCTCGCGGGCGCCGTGAGCATGGCCCCGGCCGAGTAGGAGAATTCGCCGATGTCAACTTATACGTCGCTATGGCAGAGACACTGGATCCTCGAGCGCAACTCGATCCTGCTCCTGCTCGGCATACTGATCGTGATCGCGATCGGCGGCCTGGTGGAGGTCGTGCCGCTGTTCTATTTGCGGAGCACGATCGAGACGGCCGCCGGCGTGCGGCCCTATACGCCGCTCGAGCTCGCCGGCCGCAACATCTACGTGCGTGAGGGTTGCTATCTTTGCCATTCGCAGATGATCCGCGCGCTGCGCGATGAGGTCGAGCGCTACGGCCACTATTCGCTCGCCGCCGAAAGCATGTACGACCACCCGTTTCAATGGGGATCGAAGCGGAATGGTCCCGACCTTGCGCGCGTGGGCGGCAAATATTCGGACGATTGGCACCGCGACCATCTGCAAGATCCGCGCTCGGTGGTTCCCGGCTCCATCATGCCGGCCTATCCGTGGTTGTTCACGACCAATCTCGATTTCAGCCATATCGCCGAGGATCTGAAGGTGCAGGCGCTGCTCGGCGTGCCGTACACGGACGAGATGGTCGCGAACGCGCTCGCCGACGTACGCACGCAAACGACGGCCGACGCGCCGGACGCCGCCGCGCTCGCCAAGCGCTATCCGAAAGCGCAGGCGCGCGACTTCGACGGCAATCCGGGCCGCATCACCGAAGCCGACGCCCTGATCGCGTACCTGCAGATGATGGGAACGCTGGTCGACTTCAAGCTCTACGACGACAAAGCCAACATCCGCTGAGGAGAGAACCCGTGTCGCCGACCTATCAGTTCTTCGCGCAACTCGCCCAGACCTGGGGGCTCATCTACTTCGTCGTGCTGTTCGTGGCGGTGCTCATCTACGCGCTGTGGCCCTCGCGCCAGAAGCAATTCGATGAATCCGCGCGCATGCCGCTGCGGGAGGACTAAGAAATGGCCGCTCAAGAAAAACCCGATCATAAGCCGCCGGCGCAGATTGGCACGACGGGCCACGAATGGGACGGCATCCAAGAGCTCAATACGCCGCTGCCGCGCTGGTGGCTGTGGCTGTTCTACGCGACGATCGTCTGGTCTGTCGGCTATTGGATCGTCTATCCCACCTGGCCGCTTGTTTCCTCCTATAGCAATGGGCTGTTCAACTGGCACACGCGCAGCGCTGTCGCGACCGAACTCGCGGCGCTGCAAGAGCAGCGCGGCCCGATGATGACGCGCCTTGCCTCAGCTTCGCTGCAAGACATCGAGTTGACGCCGGAGCTGCTCGATTTCGCCCGCGCGCTTGGCCGCCGCGCCTTCGCCGACAATTGCGCGCCGTGCCACGGCGCAGGCGGCGGCGGGGCCAAGGGCTATCCTAACCTCGACGACAACGATTGGCTCTGGGGCGGCAAGCTCGACCAGATCGCTCAGACGATCACGCATGGCACTCGCTCGGGAGACGACGCTGGCCATCAGGGCTCGATGCCAGCCTTCGGCCGCGACGGGATGCTCAAGCCGGACGAAATTTCCACGGTCGCCGATTACGTGCGCTCGTTGTCCGGTTTGGCAACCGCGCCCGGCGCCGATCTCACGCGCGGAGCCAAAATCTTCGCCGACAATTGTGCCGTCTGCCACGGCCCGCAAGGTAAAGGCAATCGCGAACTCGGTGCGCCGAACCTCACTGACAAGATCTGGCTCTACGGGCCGGACAAGAAGACGATCATGGAGGGAATCGTCAACGGGCGCGGCGGCACCATGCCGGCCTGGGGTGGGAAGCTCGACGACGCCACCATCAAGGCGCTCGCGGTATACGTGCACACGTTCGGCGGCGGGGAGCAGTAACCGATGTGCCCCGGCTGCAGTGTCGCGTTGGCCATGCAGGACGTTGTCTCGCCGGCAACAGCGCATCCGTCGTTGGCCGAACTCGCCGATGACGCCGCGCGGACGGCGCTGATCCCCAACGCAGGGGACGCCGATCAGCCGGACGACGAGCCGCCGCTCTACGCCGCGCGCAAAAAAATCTATCCGCAGCATGTGACGGGCACGTACCGGCGGGTGAAATGGGCGGTGCTGATCGTCACGCTCGGCATCTATTACCTGCTGCCGTTCGCGCGCTGGGATCGCGGCCCGAATGCGCCGAGCCAGGCGGTCCTGCTCGATTTCCCGAACCGGCGCTTCTATTTCTTCTTCATCGAGATTTGGCCGCAGGAGGTCTATTACCTCACTGGCCTGCTCATCATCGCTGCAATGGCGCTGTTCCTGATGAACGCCGTCGCCGGGCGGGTGTGGTGCGGCTATCTCTGCCCGCAAACGGTGTGGACCGACCTCTTCCAAACCATCGAACGCTGGACCGAAGGCGACCGGCGCGAGCACATGCAGCGCGACCGGCAGCCGTGGACGCTTGATCGGCTGGTGCGAACCGGAACAAAGCATTTCCTCTGGCTGATGATCGCGTGGTGGACTGGTGGCGCCTGGGTCCTTTATTTCGCCGATGCGCCGACCATTGTCCGCGACCTCGCGACGTTTCAAGCGCCGCTCGTCGCCTATGTCTTCATCGGACTCTTGACGTTCACGACCTACGTGCTCGCCGGATGGATGCGCGAGCAGGTCTGCGTTTACATGTGTCCTTGGCCGCGCATTCAGGCGGCCCTGACCGACGAATATGCCCTTAACGTCACCTATCGTTACGATCGCGGCGAGCCGCGCGCTTCGTTGAAGAAAGCCACGACACTGCACGAGCAGGGCCTTCCGGCGGGCGACTGCATCGATTGTTTGCAATGCGTGCACGTCTGTCCGACCGGGGTCGATATCCGCGGCGGCCCCAATCTCGGCTGCATCCAATGTGGCCTGTGCATCGACGCCTGCGACGCGGTGATGGCAAAAATCGGGCGGCCGGCCCGGCTCATCGCCTATGATACCGACGTCAACATCAAACGCCGGCAGCAGGGCGAAAAGCCCTTCTACCGCATCCTGCGCACCCGCACGGTGCTCTATGCCGTTATCATCGCCATCGTCGGCACGATGATGACATATACGTTGGCGACGCGGCACAACGATGCCGTCAGCGTCATCCACGACCGCAATCCGCTGTTCGTTCGCTTGTCCGACGGATCGCTGCGCAACGCCTATGCCGTACGCATCCTCAACAAGAGCCTGGTAAGCAGATCGTTCCTGCTGAAAATTGTAGGCCTTCCCGACGCGGACATCGACGTAATCGGCAGTTCGACCTTTTATGGTGCCGATCCGATGATCGAGGTCGGTCCGGATCAGTCGCGCGAAGTGCGCGTGCTGGTCACCGCGCGTGAGCGCGTCGCTGCGGCAGCCTCCATGCCCATTACTTTCACCATCGTGCCGCGGGCGGGCGGCACTCCGGCGAGTGCCGGCGATCATTTCTTCGGACCGTGAGGCAGCAACATGTCGAACGATCTTTTCACCAACGGCAACGCGGATGTACTCCCCTCGCCGACCAAGGGGGTCCGCAAGCACCAGCGGGAACTGACCGGCCGGATGGTGCTGGTTTGCCTCCTCGCCTTTTTCGGAGTCGTTTTCGGCGTGAACGGCGTGATGGTCCATAAAGCACTCTCGACGTTCAGCGGGATCGAGACGGAAAGTTCTTATCAAGCCGGCCAGATGTTCGAGCATGATGTCGCCATGGCGAAGGCCCAGGACGCGCAGCATTGGCAGATCGACGCCAAGGTGAGGCCCGCAGCGGACGGCAGCGCGCACCTCGATGTCCTCGCACACAACGCGGCTGGGGCAGTGCTTACCGGGATGGACGCCACTGCAAAGTTCGAACGTCCGACCGACCGGCGCCTCGATCGCACCGTCGCCGTCAGCGAGGACGCGCCGGGCCATTTTAGCGGCAGCACCGCGATATCCGCCGGCCAGTGGGATCTCGTCATCGAATTGTCGCGCCAAGGCGAGCGGCTGTTCCGTTCTAAAAATCGCGTCGTGGTCCGCTGAGCGCCAACGATGGCCGAGACCCTCGATCTCTCGATGTTCGTCGAGCCCGGAGATGCCGGCGCGTCGCACATGACGCTCGCGGTCGAAGGCGTCGCCTGCGCCGGATGCATCCGCAAGATCGAGAACGGACTGACTAAGCTGCCGGGCATTATCGATGCGCGGCTCAACTTCACCCAGCGCCGGCTCGCCGTCGATTGGCGCAACGATGAGATCGACGCCGCCCGCATCATCGAAGCGATCGAAGGCATCGGTTATCACGCCCATCCCTTTGCGCCCGAGCGCGCCGATGCCGACGAGAGCGCCCAAGCCAAATGGCTGTTGAAATGCCTGGCGGTCGCCGGCTTCGCCGCGATGAATGTGATGTTGCTCTCGGTCTCGATATGGGCGGGCAACGTCTCCGACATGACGCAGGAGACGCGCGATCTGTTCCACTGGCTGTCCGCCCTGATCGCGCTGCCGGCGGCGGCGTATGCCGGCCAGCCGTTCTTTCAAAGCGCGTTCCGGGCGCTGCGCGCGCGCCAAGTCAACATGGACGTGCCGATTTCGATCGGCGTGACGTTGGCGCTCGGCCTCTCCGTGTACGAGACCACGATCCACGCCGCGCACGCCTATTTCGATTCCGCGATCATGCTGTTGTTCTTTCTGCTCTGTGGCCGCTACCTCGATCTGGCGATGCGCCGCAAAACCCGCGTGCTTGCCGGCAATCTTGCGAGCCTGAAGGCGGAATTCGCGCACCGGCTCGACGCCAGCGGCGAACTCACGCAGGTGCCGGCCGCCGCTTTGCATCCCGGTGACCGCGTTCTGGTGCGTGCCGGCGAACGCATCCCTGCCGACGGCTCGGTGATCGGCGGCGCCTCCGAGATCGATGAGAGCCTGGTGACGGGCGAGACGCTATATCGCGCTGTCCGCGCCGGAACCACGGTCTACGCCGGCAGCATTAACGTCTCCGGCGTGCTGACCATGCGGGTTACCGTCGCCGGCGCCGGTACGCTGGTCGAGGAAGTAGAGCGGCTCCTGGAGAAGGCGACGCAGGCGAAGTCGCAGGCGGTGCGGCTGGCCGATCGCGCCGCGCGGCTTTACGCACCATTCGTGCACACGACGGCGGCGCTCACGGCGATCGGCTGGCTTGTCGCCGGAGCTTCAATTCACGATTCCATCGTCATTGCTATCGCCGTGCTCATCATCACCTGCCCGTGCGCGATCGCGCTCGCGATCCCTGCCGTGCAGGTAGTCGCCGCCGGCGCCCTGTTTCGCAGCGGCGTCATCCTCAATGGCGGCGACGCGATCGAGCGGCTTGCCGAGGCCGACACCGTCGTCTTCGACAAGACCGGAACGTTGACGCTGCCGGAGCCGCGCGTCGATGATACGACCGGCATCGATCCCGGCGTGCTCGAACGCGCGGCGCGGCTGGCGCTATCGAGCCGCCATCCGCTGGCGACCGCGCTGGCGCGGACGGCGCGCGAGCGCAGCCCTTATCCCGCCGCCATCGAGGAACCGGGCCAAGGCGTGCGCGCGGTCATCGACGGCAAGGAAGCGCGGCTTGGCAACGCAAAATTCTGCGGCCTCGTCGATGAAAAGCGCACAGCCGCGGCGCCCGATGGCGGTGCATCCTTTATTACCTTCGCCCACGACGGACAGTTTGCGACCATCGCGATCCGCCAAACCCTGCGGCCCGACGCCGTCGCAGTAACGAAAGCGCTCCGCGAACGCGGGCTTCATCTCGTCGTGCTCTCGGGCGATCGTCCCGCCGCGGTTGCCTCGGTTGCGCAGGAACTCGGCATCGAAGATTGGCTCGCCGGCCTCACCCCGACGGAGAAGATTGCGACGATCGAGCTTTTGAAATCGCAAGGCCGCCGCGTTCTTATGGTCGGCGACGGATTGAACGACGCGCCCGCGCTCGCCGCCGCGCACGTGTCGCTCTCGCCGATCACCGCGGCCCACCTCACCCAGGCGCATGCCGACGCGGTGTTCCTCGGCGACAATCTCAAGCCGGTGCTGTGCGCGGTGCTTGTGTCGCGACGGGCGCGCGCCTTGATGAAACAGAACCTCACGCTCGCGGCGATTTACAACGTGCTCGCGGTGCCGCTGGCGATTGCCGGCCTGGTGACGCCGCTGATCGCCGCCGTCGCAATGTCTGGCTCCTCGCTCCTGGTCACCCTGAACGCATTGCGCGCACGGATTCGTCCGGAATTTGGCACATGAACGTCCTCGTCTATCTTGTGCCGTTGGCGTTGCTGCTCGGCTTGACCGGGCTCGTCGCGTTCCTATGGTCGCTCAAGAGCGGCCAATACGACGATCTCGATGGCGCCGCCGTCCGCATCCTGCCCGACGACGACATTCAGGCTTAGGAAGGGCTCCGGACCACACTAGTCGTCCGAGCGACGAGGCGAATTCCCTACAACGGCAAGGTTACGATAACGTCGGAAGGCTCCTGGGGATCGGATTCGATCTGAAAACCGAGGCTCCGGCACATTTCCAGCATCATCGTGTTCTCTTGCAGAACTTGTCCCTTGATGGAGCGTATTCCCTCGCTACGGGCATATTCGATGATCAATTGCATGAGCAGCCAACCGAGGCCGTGTCCTTTCAAGTCGGACCGAACAAGGATGGCGTATTCGCCGCTGGCGTAATCCGAATCAGCGTGCAAACGAACGACCCCCAGCATAGCGCCGGTGGCCTCGTCGATGGCGATAAACGCCATCGCCCGCGCGTAATCGATCTGGGTAAATCGCGCGATGAATGTGTGGCTGAATTCCTTCACCGGCGCAAAGAAGCGCAGGCGCAAATCCGCCGGTGTCACGGCGGCAAAGAACGGCGGATACAACGGCTCATCTTCCGGCCGAACGGGACGAACGAGAATCGCCGTTCCGTCCCGCAGTTTCACGTGCCTCTCCCACTCTGTTGGATAGGGCCGGATGGCGAAACGCGGGTTGCCAGACAATCCCCGATGAAGTCTTTCGACCGGGGCGACCGACACCCGCGCGTCGACGGCAATGACGCCGGTCTCGTCGGCCAGAACGGGATTGAGATCGATTTCGCGAATCTCCGGAAAATCCGCAACGAGCTGCGACAGCTTGACCAGAAGGAGCTCGATGGCGCGTTCGTCCGCAGCCGGGACGTTGCGGTAAGCCTTGAGAATGCGGGATACGCGTGTGCGCGCGATCAGGCGGCGCGCGAGCCCGAGGTCGAGCGGCGGCAGCGCCAGCGCCTTGTCGTTGATGACCTCGACCGCCGTACCGCCCTGCCCGAACGCAATCACCGGACCGAAAGTCGGATCATCGGCGACGCCAACGATGAGCTCGCGCGCTTTGGGACGCACGATCATGGGAAAGACGGTCAGGCCGATTATGCGCGCTCCGGGCTTCGCAGCCCGCGCTTGGCTCAGAATTTCCGCGGCAGCGTCGTGCACGGCACGCTCATTGGCGAGGTTAAGCCGCACCCCGCCGACTTCCGACTTGTGCACGATGTCCGGCGATTGAATCTTGAGGACGACCGGCGTGCCCTGAGCGAGGTGGGGCCTTGCAGCTGCGACGGCTTCATCGGCATCGCGCGCCAGCGCGGCCGGCGTGATGGGAATTCCGTAGGCTGAGAAAACGCGGGTCAGCTCGATCGGGTCGAGCCAAGTTCGTTTTTCGCGCAACACACCGTCGATGACCGGCCGCACCGCGGCGATATCCGGCACAAAGTCCTGCGGCAGATTTGGCGGCGTCGCCATCAGGAGTTCACGTGATTCCCGGTAGCGGACGAGATGCATGAAGCCGTAGATCGCGGTTGATTCGGTCGCGTAACTTGGGATGTTCGCCGCCTCGAACGTCTCCGCGGCCGCATCGCTTTCACCGATCCACATCGCAAATACCGGCTTGGCCGGGACGCGCTTTGTTCGATGCTTCTCGGTCACGGCAATGACGGATTTCGCCGCATCGGCGGCCGACGCGAGCGCCGTCGGCACGTTCATGACCAGCACGGCGTCAGTTGCGCTGTCGTCAAGCAGATGCTCGAGCGCGACGGCGTATCTTGCGTCGTCGGCATCGCCGGCTATGTCGACCGGATTGGCGCGCGACCAGATCGGCGGCAACGCCGCATCCAGCTTCTTCATCGTTTCAGGTGAAATCGCGGCGAGCTCTCCGCCAAGATCTACCAGACGATCCACCGCGAGCACGCCCACCCCGCCGCCGTTGGTCAGAATCGCCAGGCGCTTGCCAGCCAGGGTGGTCATGCGTGCCAGCGTTTCGGCGGCGGCAAACAGCTCGTCGAGATCGATGACGCGCAACAAACCCGCGCGGCGGAAAGCGGTGTCATACACCGCGTCCGATCCGGCCAGCGCTCCGGTGTGCGTCAGCGCCGCCTTTGCGCCCTGCGCGTGGCGTCCGGATTTGATCACGAGCACCGGCTTGGCGCGCGCCGCAGCCCGCGCCGCCGACATGAACTTGCGCGCGTCCCGGATCAATTCAACATACAAAAGGATCGCACGCGTGGCGCGATCCATGGCGAAATGGTCGAGAAGATCGGCGAAATCGACATCGATGCTGTCGCCGATCGAGACGACGGCGGAAAATCCAACGCCGCGAACCGCAGCCCACTCCACCAAGCCGGTGGCAATGGCGCCGGATTGCGAAATCAGCGCGAGATCGCCCGGAGGCGGCGACGAGGCGGCAAAACTCGCATTGAGTTTTGCCGGCGGCACTAGCACGCCGAGGCAATTGGGGCCGACGAGACGCATTCCGGCCGTGCGGGCATTCTTCTCGCAGAGATCGGCAAGCGAACCGGGCCCATGTCCGAGTCCAGCCGTGACGATGATGCCGGCCGCCGTACCCTTCTGTGCTGCCGCCGCAACAGCGGCCGGAACGGCGGGAGGCGGCACCGCGATGACGACAACGTCGGGCACATCGGGCAGTTCATCGTAGGACTTGACCGCGCGAATTCCCTCGATCTCGTCGTAGCGAGGATTGACGAGATGAACCGTGCCCGGAAAGCCGGCACGACGAAGGTTTTCGAGTACAGCACGGCCGGAGGAGGTCTTGCGGGGAGACGCGCCGACGACAGCGACGGATCGCGGCGAGAACAAGTTGGCCAGACGATAGGTTGACATCGATTGGGCCGATCTCGGGAGGCGCGCCGGTTCTTGGCGTTATATGGGTGATCCAATCGAATTCATCGCCTTTCCGGGAGGATCGGCAATCTCTCTCGAACGAAGATGCTTTATAAATTGCATGTTCCGCGAGCGGCCTTGACCTGGCTCAAGTCCGGCGGCGAAAGGCGGAATACCGCAACTCCCCCATTTGATCCATGTCAAAGCTGACCGGTTCTCGCGACATCATGATGACCGCGAAAGGGAGAGAGAGACATGCCGGTCACCGAAGCCATCATTGTTACCGCGATCGTCCTGGTTTTCATCGTCTTCGGAGCGGTATTGGCTTGGGGAGAATACCAAACCAGGAATTTGCCCCGGCCTACTCGAAAAATCGCCGAGATGGCCGACAAGAAATACGGACAGACGACGACGTTTCAGCCGAAGACGGCCTCAAGCAAAAAATTGAACACCATGCACTGACGACCAAACGCGAAAACTCGATGCAGAATTGAAATCTCCAAAAACATCGCCATACCGATGAACAAGCCGGTCATGACCCAACTACCCCACGCGTTCAAGCGCATCCGCCTCGAACTCGCGCGCTCGAAAGAATTTCCAGCCGGATCGGCGAGCCGCGGCTATGAGTTCGTGGCTCCGCTCAATTCCAATGCCCGCATCGATCCCGCACTCTGGCGCAAGCATCGTGACAATTGCCGCGTGCGCCATTTCTGGGGTGACGAGGAAGAGATCGGCCATCTCGTGCATAAACCCGGCGGTCCGGAGCATGCGCAGTGGGCCTTCGACTACGAAGGCAAGGCCGAATATGACGACGAGTCCGGCTATCGGTTCGGCGCGCACGCCTTCCGGCCGGGCGAATACGTCTCGATCCGCGACGAAGCCGGCGAAATGCATACGTTTCGCGTGGCTTCGGTTACCACGGCGACGTAATCGATCTGAAGATCGTTTCCCGGCTATTTGTGGCGATGATGCGCGGCGTGCTGGTAGTGCAGCCGCAGGAGGTCGACGCCATAGTCGTTGCCGTTCGGCGTTCGCACGATGGTATGGACGTGAAATTTCGCGGGTTCGGCATTGGTCAAAAACACGCCGGCATGATGGTCGAATTCGATGAAGATCACTGGGCTCTGTATCCGATAGTAGAACGGGCTCGTTTCATCGAAGCCACCGATCCAACAGAAATGCGTATCGGCGAGGTGCCGTTCGATTTCACCGAGGCGCGCCGACAGCGGGCCCTGCGGCAGCGGCGCAACATGGGCTGCGATAAGTCAACGAGATTGCGCCATTGCAGCGCCGATAGTTCCGACGCGTGCAGCCCTTCGTACGCCACGATGCGATTGTCCTGATAAGCGCCGCCGAGATGCAGATTGTCGGCGAAATGCCGGCGCCCGGGCGGCAAGTCGCCACCAATCATGGAATGCGCCACGATGGCTTGAGTCTGTTGCGTCGGCGACAATGACCGCATCAACGCCAAACCGGCGCGTTCTTCATCCTCGAACAAATGCGTGCCGGCAAATGGCCCGGTATCCGCATAGTTCGGTTCGGCGCCGAAAAAACAGGGCGTGAGCACCATCTGCCGGCCAATGACGAAGCAGTTGAGACTGAGGTGGTGACCGAAAAGCTGCCATCCCCACGGTTCCGATTCCGATGGAGCACCGAACAAACTAAAGATGTAGGACCATTCTCCCAGCACCTCCGGCCCGCCGACGAGGTCGCCGAGAAAGCGGTTGAGCCGCATCACGCCGCGCGTGATGTCGTAGCCTTTCCCGCTCAGGCTTGTGCGCAATACCGCCATCACGGCCTCTCGGATGGACGGGCCAATCCACCAACGAACCGGATGTTTTGATTCGGCCCACGCAGTTGTTGGGCGCTTATGTATTGGAAACAAGTGCTTCATCCGAACCGTGGAAAGCGCTCCTGGAAAGCGCTGCCGAGCCTTCCCTTAGGCCCATCTGGCAACGCACGATCCTTACGTCCTGTCTCCAATCGACCCGCACTACGTTGCTTTTGGAAAAATTGACGGACTACCTGTTCGCGAACGAGGGCGAACAGCTGCGCAAGCTGCTTCTTGCAATGACCACGATCGAGGTGCTGCCAAATCCGCTATTCCTCAACGAGCAGCTGACGCCGGACTTGGAGCCAGACAAGCGCGCGCGCTACGCCCATCAAACGGCGCTCCCCAAAGCTCTTACTTGGGTTCGCTTTCTTGGTTGGCTTATGCCGAGGATGGCAACTCTGCCTCCTTCTCTCATCATGAGCGTGGTGCCGGCATTTAAGACTTGGCAAGACGCGTTTGCCGGAAAGAATGTCCGCTACTGCCGCCAGATCGGTGAGATTTGCTACGAGTGGCTGAACGAAATCGAGCAATGCGTTCACCCCAGGGAATTTCGCCACTACCGTAGCCCATTCAATGGGGCACTCGCCGGGGACGACGCCGAGGAGAATATTCGCGCCGTGTTCCTGGCGTCTGCGGGCGACGTCCCAGCTCTTGCGTCCGAGTATCTTCAAGCCAAGGCGGCCGACGAGCACCCGCACATGTTTGTGGGCGAAATCCTCAAGCACTATGGAGCGCTCATTCGGCACTTGCCGTCCCAATTCGTTGATTATCTTCTCGTCGTACTCAGGGAAGATCTCGATGAGCCGGATGATCCGTTTAGGGGGCGTTCTTCTATCGATGACAGTTTGGGAATTGCCGATCATCGAGAATTCTATCCCGCGTCCCCCATACAGCCACCCTTCCTCGGTCTTCTAAAACTTCACCCTGCGGAGGGGCTTCGGTTAATCCACAGCTTATGCAATCACGCGATTGCGGGGTGGCGCAAAAGATGCTCGCGAGGGCGCTACTGGTCGGAACCCGTAACACCGATCCCGATCTCGCTTACGTTTCCCTGGGGCACGCAGACGTTTTTGGGGCGACGGACAAGTCTACATGTGGTTCCGGGCGGTTTGGGGCAACGACGCTATCGAATCCGCCCTGATGGCACTCGAACAATGGGCTCTCGAACAGCTCGATAAAGGAGCGGCGTTCGAGGAGGTTTTCCGCAAAGTTGTTGAAGGCGACGATTCCGTTGCCGCGCTCGGCATTGGCGTGAGCCTTTGCCTTGCACATCCCAGCACGTCGCTTTAATGCGCATTTCCGCTCGTGACCTGTCCTCATCTTTGGGAATGGGACATTGCGCGTCTTATTCAGGATCACACGCCGTCAAACATACTGGGAAACTGGCATCTCGATCGGTATGAGCTTTCAGCCGTCAAGGCACTCAATGAGAAACCGCACCGCAAGCAAGACATACGTCAACTATCATTTTATTTCGCGTGCTCTAGTGATGCCGCTTTGGTTGACGCTTTCACCAAAAGCGTTCGCAACTTTCCCCACAATCTCCCGCTTAGTTACGAGGAAGAAAAAGCGAACGCCGATCACCTGACGGCATTACGGGAGAAAATGGCGCTTTTCGCAGAACAGGCCGACCCTCAATATGTCAAAGCAGCTCAAACCAAAGATGGTCAGCATATCCAAATATGGAGCGACCCTCCTTCGCTGAAAAAGGAAGAATACAAGGAGCAACAACGGCGCCATCTCCAGCTTAACGATTACCTTGCCGTTGCGATGTGGGCCAACAAAACGCTAGAGAGCGGCAATATCGATGAACGCTTTTCGCTGGAAGACGCACTGATAAAGGCGCGCAGTTGGGACACGCCTGACCTATTCGATGTTCGGACGGACACGCCAGATGACCGACATCGTGCCTCCGCCGTCGTCGGAACGGCCTTTGTCGCGGCTCGATTTTGTAGCACCGAGGCATGGATCGACGATTTGGCCGCATGGTGTCTTGACGTCATCGAACGCGCGGCCTCGGGACCTGAAGCCCCGGAGAGCCTCAATGTTCGAATGGCCGCGCTCTTCATGCACCCAACGGTTTACGCAGCTCACGGCTATTCAGCTTTGTTAGCGCGCAAATATCAGACCGAAAGATGCCAAAAGGGTCTTTTGAACCTGGCAACCGACGCTCTGCAAGGCGTTCAAGTCGCGGTATTTAAGTCGGCGAAATATTACGCAACGGATCAACCCAAATTCTATTGGGTTCTACTCGACCTTGGCTTGCGGCTATGTGTCGTCAATCGCGACGATATAACGGACTACAATGTAATGGTCTGGGACGAGCGCGAGTCGGATGCAAAACTAGCGCTTCTCGATCGCGCCGAGGCCTTTCTTGCGTCGGACACGATCCCTCCGCTCCCAAACATCCCTATGCCGTGGGTAAAGATGGCTAAAGCCCCGCCTCGGGTGCGACGAGAGACCAAAGGTTATGCCCGAAATGACGTGATCTTTCTCTATAATCTCGCTGATAAAATCATTCTTGAGATTTGTCTTGAGGCTGTCCTCGCTGACGCCGAGCGCCGTTCGCAATTCCTCGCGCTCGTATCAGCCTTATTGGAATATACGTGCCAGGAGCTAGTACCGCCGTTTGTAAAGTCCCACCGTGAAAATGAGGGCAACACGCCGTTTGAATGGGTATTCGATTTTTCCGCGTGGTGTGGATCGCTCTTCGTGCACGTTACGAAGCCAGAGGCTGAAGGAATCTTGTCGCGCATATGGTCGCAAGATACTGAATCCGCGCTGATGATGATGCAAGGCATCATGCGCCTCTTTCTGATCCGCGGGTTTCTAAGGCCGGCTGAGATTAAGGACGATCATCTTAGCCTTTGGTCAGAGATGGTCGCATGGCTATTTCGAAGCCCAGAATGGAAACACAATCAGAGCCGTCGCCTTGATCGCGAGTTTACCTCTTGCGCATTTACGACATTGTTCTGCGTCGCGTCGGATTTTTCGCCTCTCATGTGCGGGATTGATCCTGGATGGCCGCACCTTCAAAAGTTCTTGCCAATCGTTCAACGGGCGATTTGTGAATTTGGCACAAACGAGACGCTGTATCTCGCGGTCATCACTTTTCTAAAACGCGGTGGAATGGATTTGATGCCGGAACCTGCCCTGGCGTGGCTGCTCAGTGTTGTTGAGCACCGAAAGGCCGACCAAGAATTCTGGGAGTCGAACGGAGAGAACACCGTCGAGTTTCTCAAACTCCTAATCGCTGAAAAGACGCTCGGGTCAGAGTATCGCAAATTTATAGTTCTGATTGCTGACATCCTGATCGATAACGGTGTGCGCGGCGCCGGATTTTTGCAACAGGAATTAGTCCGCGCGGTGTGATTGCTGCCGCGACGCCGCTGATTAGTGTGAGCTTTCGTCTCTAGCCGGAAGCTGGAAATCGGTCTCTCAGAAAAGCCACCGCGTCACTTAGTCTTGCGATGACGCGGCAGTTATAAAGCTTATCAAGCCGCAAATGGTTAGCGGCGATAACTGCGCACAATGAGCGTTCAGTAAAAAAGCCCTGGCAGTAACCTAGCGCTGCAGATGCGTGGTGGAAGTCGTACACCTCTCAGAAGCCGCGCCCTACATTTATTTCAGCGTACAGAGGCGGGCTTCGACGGATTGGCCCGCGCCAACCTGCGCTTTCTCCGAGCAAGGTGGTCCGTAGACGCGGCAGATAGCCCAGGTGGCATCTGCAACCAAGCGGAGATATCCCCGTGGCGCCTGCGCGTGCGTTTTGGAAAGGCTACCTCAAGCTCTCGCTCGTCTCGTGTCCGATCGCCATCTACACCGGGACATCGGCGACCGAGCGTGTCTCGTTTCGCCAGATCAACAAAAAGACCGGTAACCGCCTGCGCCAGCAGCTGGTCGACGAGGTCACCCGCGAGCCGGTCGAGGGCGACGATAAGGGCCGAGGCTACCAATACGCCAAGAACGCCTACATCCCGGTGGACGACGACGAACTCGACGCGCTCCGCCAGGAGCATCGCACAGGAAAACGCATCCACGGCCCTGCAGAAGCGGCCCAGACGCGCTGTGGGACAAGGCGAGATGCTGCTTCCCATGCAGGCAAGAAGGGCACGGAGTCGGTGGCAAAACCGCCGGAACGACCCGGCACCCGGCACAAGAAAGTCGGTTGACGTGGGCAAGGACGAAACCAAGCAAACGACACGGCTCGCTTCGCACGAGGGTGATGAAGTTGCTCAACTCGGCACGAGTGCGCGAGCAAGTATCATGAATAGTCGGAAAGGGTCTTGCGCTACGATCTGACTGCCACGGATGGCAGCGGCCGTCGGTTGGTCCAATATGCCCTGCCCGGGCGCGACTTTGAAATGGCGGAAGCACTCGAAACCGAAGGTCTCATCGAGCGTGAGTTCACGGCCGGTGAGTGGACAACAACGAGGATCCTTGCGCCGGACGACATGCGCGTCGTAGTTTGGCAATTCAACGTCAATGAACAAGATCGCGTAGACGGCAGACCACCGCATTTCCCCGACGTGACCAAGCGATGGTTTTATTTTGATGAAACGACAGCGACGGCGGGAAGCGCGTAACAAAGTCGGTGCTGCGGAATTTGCCGATCGTTGTCGATGACCCCTGCCCCGCTCGTACACCACTGCCCCGACCCGGCGAAGCCGCTTCCGGGGAATGAGGCCTCGGCTACATCGCCAAGAGGCCTGAACACGGTACCGCGGCAAGCGTCAAAGCCGGGAAATAGAAGTCGCGTTCGAGGAGGATGCGGCAGGCAAAAGCCTGGCATCTTCGCTGATTTCCGAAAGACACCATCCGGCCGTCACTCAAACACTGCCGGGAGATCTTTCCCCACCTCTGCAATACACGCAAATAACAACTCGATGGGGGTTGGGTCCGATCCTGTTAAATCCGCCAAATCATACTTATTCGATACGAGCAGCTGGGGTGAATTTTGCAACGTCACCTTGACGTTGAGGCAAGGCCACCAACCCGACAGCGGCGGTTGGGTAAAGATCGAAGACCATCGATGCAGAGAGGCTTTTCGGCACTTCTTGAACCTTCTCAACAAAGCCGTGTATGGAGCCGCATTTCGTCGGTACGGCAAACGTCTTCGTGTATTACCGGTACTTGAGAAAGGCGAGGTCCGCGCCCGCGCATTGCGTCCGTGGGAGCGTGGCACGTCCGGTCGATGGCATATTCATTGTGCCATTGAATTGCCGTCGCACTTCGATGCTGTTGCCCTTGAACGCATGATCCGCGACTGTTGGGCGAAGGTCGAGTGGGGTCACGGCAGAATTCTTGTCCGCGACGGTGCGAACGCGGGTTGGATCATCTACATGTTGAAAGACCGTCAGAAGTCGGAGTTCGACGGTTTTCTTGACTGCATCATAATTAAATCCCTCCACAATCCAATTGTTGGCGCGTAGACGTCCGTTGGAATCGGATTCTTTGTAGAAAAAGCTTGAGCGAGGGCGGTTGGTTTGCCGGTCGCCTTGTTTCCCTCCTTTGGCATCGCGCCGCCCAGCCTCGCGCGCGCGCGCGTGAGGGCGGAGAGCATGGTTAACCCTGCCAAATTCCGCTGATCGTTCAGAGCGGCGCCCGGCGCGAGCGAAGACAAGCACCCCAACGTAAGTGCTGCAGAATTTGGCAATCGTTGCCGATGACCCCGTAGGTCCCGCCGTCGGCGCCCGGAGCTCCATCGTCCGCCTCCGAATCTGCGAACAACAATTCCACTAAAACGAAGATGTCAACGTCGGCCAGCAGCCGCAGCGCCGGCCCGGGCGGGTCGTGCTGATGACCGAGCTCCAGCGTCGGCCCCGAATCGAAATCACTAAAACGAACTGGCGCCGCCGCCGACCTCACCATCGAACCCGCGGCCGGCTGCCGACGCACCGACCAGGCCGATCGAGCGGGTCGAGCAAATTCAGATGGCATCGCGCCGCCCAGCCTCGCGCGCGCGCGCGTGAGGGCGGAGAGCATGGTTAACCCTGCCAAATTCCGCTGATCGTTCAGAGCGGCGCCCGGCGCGAGCGAAGACAAGCACCCCAACGTAAGTGCTGCAGAATTTGGCAATCGTTGCCGATGACCCCGTAGGTCCCGCCGTCGGCGCCCGGAGCTCCATCGTCCGCCTCCGAATCTGCGAACAACAATTCCACTAAAACGAAGATGTCAACGTCGGCCAGCAGCCGCAGCGCCGGCCCGGGCGGGTCGTGCTGATGACCGAGCTCCAGCGTCGGCCCCGAATCGAAATCACTAAAACGAACTGGCGCCGCCGCCGACCTCACCATCGAACCCGCGGCCGGCTGCCGACGCACCGACCAGGCCGATCGAGCGGGTCGAGCAGATTCAGATGGCATCGCGCCGCCCAGCCTCGCGCGCGCGCGCGTGAGGGCGGAGAGCATGGTTAACCCTGCCAAATTCCGCTGATCGTTCAGAGCGGCGCCCGGCGCGAGCGAAGACAAGCACCCCAACGTAAGTGCTGCAGAATTTGGCAATCGTTGCCGATGACCCCGTAGGTCCCGCCGTCGGCGCCCGGAGCTCCATCGTCCGCCTCCGAATCTGCGAACAACAATTCCACTAAAACGAAGATGTCAACGTCGGCCAGCAGCCGCAGCGCCGGCCCGGGCGGGTCGTGCTGATGACCGAGCTCCAGCGTCGGCCCCGAATCGAAATCACTAAAACGAACTGGCGCCGCCGCCGACCTCACCATCGAACCCGCGGCCGGCTGCCGACGCACCGACCAGGCCGATCGAGCGGGTCGAGCAGATTCAGATGGCATCGCGCCGCCCAGCCTCGCGCGCGCGCGCGTGAGGGCGGAGAGCATGGTTAACCCTGCCAAATTCCGCTGATCGTTCAGAGCGGCGCCCGGCGCGAGCGAAGACAAGCACCCCAACGTAAGTGCTGCAGAATTTGGCAATCGTTGCCGATGACCCCGTAGGTCCCGCCGTCGGCGCCCGGAGCTCCATCGTCCGCCTCCGAATCTGCGAACAACAATTCCACTAAAACGAAGATGTCGACGTCGGCCAGCAGCCGCAGCGCCGGCCCGGGCGGGTCGTGCTGATGACCGAGCTCCAGCGTCGGCCCCGAATCGAAATCACTAAAACGAACTGGCGCCGCCGCCGACCTCACCATCGAACCCGCGGCCGGCTGCCGACGCACCGACCAGGCCGATCGAGCGGGTCGAGCAGATTCAGATGGCATCGCGCCGCCCAGCCTCGCGCGCGCGCGCGTGAGGGCGGAGAGCATGGTTAACCCTGCCAAATTCCGCTGATCGTTCAGAGCGGCGCCCGGCGCGAGCGAAGACAAGCACCCCAACGTAAGTGCTGCAGAATTTGGCAATCGTTGCCGATGACCCCGTAGGTCCCGCCGTCGGCGCCCGGAGCTCCATCGTCCGCCTCCGAATCTGCGAACAACAATTCCACTAAAACGAAGATGTTGACGTCGGCCAGCAGCCGCAGCGCCGGCCCGGGCGGGTCGTGCTGATGACCGAGCTCCAGCGTCGGCCCCGAATCGAAATCACTAAAACGAACTGGCGCCGCCGCCGACCTCACCATCGAACCCGCGGCCGGCTGCCGACGCACCGACCAGGCCGATCGAGCGGGTCGAGCAGATAACCCCCCTGCCCCCAACGCGGCGTTCGATCCGGGCGGTCGGCGCCGTCGACCCCGTACCTCCGCAGCGTCGGTCGCTCCGATCGCCCGAGCTCCATCGTCGCCCTGAACCGGAAATCACCAAAAAGAAATCGGCGCCGGCGCACGCCGCGGCCACCAGCCCCTTCACCGTCCAGGCGGCCCGAGCAGGTCGAGATGCGCCGCGCGGGATTCTCAGCCACCACCCGCCAAGGGATAAAGAACACCGGCTCGCCAGCCGGAAAATGTCGGAGAGAGAGCACGACGTAGAGCGCCCGGATCGAACGCCGCGTTGGGGGCGCCCGAGCTCCACCGTCGCCCTGAACCGGAAATCACCAAAAAGAAATCGGCGCCGGCGCCGCCGCGGCCACCAGCCCCTGCACCGTCCAGGCGGCCCGAGCAGGTCGAGATGCGCCGCGCGGGATTCTCAGCCACCACCCGCCAAGGGATAAAGAACACCGGCTCGCCAGCCGGAAAATGTCGGAGAGAGAGCACGACGTAGAGGCACCATCCCGTGTTGTTGCAAGCCCGCCGTCAAATATGATCTGGGAGAGACCGGCGAGTGGGAGCGCCGGATTAAGCCCGAGCTGGAGGCCACGGCGCCGCCGATTCCTTTTTGGTTTTATCGGGTAGTGGCCGGCGCGGCCGAGCCATGGGGTCAAAGCCGCCCTCACCGTGTTGTTGCAAGCCCGCCGTCGGCGTCTTTATCCCTTGGCGGGGCGGCGCCGAGCGCGGCGATCTGCGTTTCCGAAACTCTTTTCCATCGTGAGTTCTCGGCAGGTGACCTGGCAACAGGAGGGCGCACCGCTAGTCGGACGCAGAAGCCGTTCTTGCGGCGATCGGACGACCAGCGATTGTTGTCGGGCACTCACTCGGTGGTTGCGTCGCCGGCGTCTTGGTCCAAACGCCACATCCGAAAGTCCGCGCCGTTTTTCTTGAGGACCCGCCCTGATAGCGGTGCCCGTAACCGCGGAAATCAAGTACCCAAACACGGTGTCCGCTCGACAGTCGCTGTGCGGTTTCCTCCCAGGTGTCGCGGCTGTGCGATACGCCGTGTAAGATAAAGAATGGGCTCAGTATCTGGTGGGCCGTAAACAGACGCTGCGAGTTTGGTGCTTCCGTTGATTATCGTTATGTCGGTCATCGCACCCTCCAAATGTCGCGCTTGTCTTGCGATTTGCCGGCCGCGTGCCGCTTGCGTTTCTCAATCACTAATTTAAGCATTCCGGCACTGTAGCGCGACCCAGTGGAACAACCGTCTCAGGAGTTCAGCTTTTTACCTAATGGGGCTTCGCCAGATCGGCGAGGAGTGCCTTAGCTTCTTTCAGATCGAGCGTGTCGAAGCCTTCGGTGAACCAGCTATAGACCGGAGCGAGAAGCTCACGGGCCGCATCCCGCTTGCCCTGATCGCGCCAGAGCCGCGCCATGCTCATCGCCGTGCGCAGTTCCCAGGACTTTGCCTGCTGCAGGCTCGCGACCACCAACGCGCGCGCCGCGAACGCGGAAGCGCATTTCGAGCACCCGCGCTTCGATTTGCGTCGCCAGTGCTTCACGCGTTCGCTGTCGTTGCTGCCGCAAACCGACGCCGGCCGCTCCCTCACACAAGCAGGGTACGCACCGTTAGCCAGTAAAGCCCGAACGCCAAGATCACTGCGGAACAGATATACACCGCCGCTGGACGCCGTTCCTTGCGCGAAGGGGCACTGCCGCCGATCCGATCGGACCACAAAAGGAGCGGGTAGATGAGGGCCACGATCATGACCTGCCCGATCTCTACGCCGATATTGAACGCCGCTAGCGCTGGCACGACAACATTCGCGGGCAGCCCGATCTCCTGCAGCGCACTGGCGAAGCCGAACCCGTGAATAAGTCCGAACACAAACGTCACCCGCCAGCGGCCGTTGATATTGCGCGAGAAGAAGTTCTCGGCCGCCACAAACACGATGGATGCGGCGATCGCCGGTTCGACGATGACACTTGGGATCACAACGATCTGCAGCGCAGCAAGTGACAGCGTGATCGAATGGGCAATCGTAAAGGCCGTCACCACCTTGACTAGCGGCCACAGATGTTGGCCCCAAAGGATCACGGCCAACAAAAATGCGATGTGATCATATCCGAGAAAGATATGCTCGATGCCGGCTAGGACGAACCGCCCGACCACTTGCAGCACCGACGGCGCGGCACCTGACAGAGCGACCTCAGGTACGCGGCTGTCGATGGCAAGCTCACGCTCGTCGCTCCCGGTTGCAATGAGGACCAAGTGTCGCGCCGTAGGGTCCACGTCCTGAAACAGTGTCACGCGATAGCGCAATTCGCCGCCATCGGATGGACACGTCCATGCCATCGTCACCAGAACGTGGGTGTCGGCCGCACGTGCCTGCCCCGGTCCCGGCGTGCAACGATGGCCGCCCGCAATGACTGCAACGTGGTCGCCAAGGTATGTGAGGATGGACGGCGCCATCACCGCCAGTGCCACCGGATTGACCACCCCCGATGCTGCTTCAGTAATGCGAACGCCGGCCGCTTTTTCATAGTCGCGCCCGAGGGCGTTGATTTCGACGTTGACCGAACTACCCCGGATCTCGATGCGTGATGTGCTGACCCCGGCGTTGTGGGCTAGCGCTGGCCACGTGGCGAGGGAGGCCAAGGTCAGGCCCACCAGGACGAGCCACCTTTGGCACCGCATAAAGCTCATCGGCGCGATCGGCGTCGGCCGCCAATCACTCGGTGTCGCCGACGCTCTTGAGGATCATGCGCGCCGCGGCTGCGCGCATGCTCTCGGGGTAGGCATCGGCGAACGCCGTGAGGGTCTTCCGCGCTTTGCTGGCGTAAGCGGACACAACCTCAGGCGCGGGCGCAAGCCGCGCCGCTCGCGCAAGATCGACGGCTTGGATGAACGATGCCTCTTCGGCGTCGTCCACACTTGAGAGAGCCGGTGCCAACGCCTCGGACTCGGCGATCTGGCGCTCAAGCTCGTTGAACCCGATACCGATGGGCTTGAAAGGATCGAGAACGAAGCTCTCGTAGAAGTGGGCCTTCAGTAGCGCAAACCGCGCGCGCGGCGCGTAAGGTGCCTCGGGTGAGAGGCGAAGGGCCTCCTCAAGCGGGGTCGTCGGCAGACGGTAGCGCCCGATCGCCTCGTCCAAGCGGGGCGCCAGATCCCGCTGCGCGAGAGCCTGCAGCATAAGCTCGGCGTTGACCGTAAGCCGACCGCTGTGCGCCGCGAGGTCGCGGTTAAGGATGTCGGTCGCCTCGACCAAAACCGTACCCAGCGCGAAACGCGTTTCGCCACCAGGTCCTGGCCCGGCGGCTGTTTTGGTGAGAGCGATCGCCTCGTCGGCAGCGGCGACGAGCGCGTTCGCCCTCTCGATGTCGATCGTCTCGTGCGCGACCAGCGTGCCGGCGCTAAGGACGGAAAGGATAAGAGCCGACAAAATGGCCTTCGGCCCGGGACGCTGGACTGCTCTCCGACGCCAAGAGGTGGCAGGCTGCGACTTGCCCGCGCGGGACGGGCTCACCATGGTCAAGTCGTCAGTCATTGGGCATCTCTTCGCCGGCGAAAAAGGCGTGTGATCCCCGGTGCGCGGGGACCACACCTTCGGGCGCACGAGCAGGCGTTGGTAGCGCGTCTTTGTGCTCAGCCAGTGTCTTAGCAATCAGAAATGCGTGGCGTGCCATGAAGTTCGGGCGGCACACCAGAAAGTGGCTCCCAAATGAGACAATGAGACTTAACGGCGCGTCGCGGATATCGTCGAAGGGCTGCTTACCGAGAAACAGAGCCTCCGCACTTCCCGCCGCCATGATTGCCACGTCCTGTTGATCTGTAGCGATGAGCACGCCGATGCGCCGGGCATCGGCAGCGCGGACCAGCTGGGCACGCGAGGCCGGGAGAAATCGCAACAGCACATCGACCACCGCGGCCGCAAAAGCGTTGCCCCTCTCATCGTCGCGTGGGCCGACGATCAGCAGGTGGTAGCGCCGGTAGACCGGCCACATACGATCCGGATTCAAGTCCGCTAATCGAGGCCCGAAGAGCCTTTGCGGCCGATTGATGTCTGTCACTGCAACCGGTCTGTGCCCGCCGAGAACAAACGCTGCCGCCACACTCGCAACCGACTTGATAATCGTGCGCCGCTTCATACTCGCCCAGTTTGACGGCAGCGGTGCGATACCAAGCCCGCACCGCTGCAGATTTGCTGTTGCACGCCTTATTGCGGCTTGAACACGTCGCGGTTCAAGATCGCCGTCACACCCAGGTTCGGCACATCGACGAGTTGCGCGATGTTGAGGTCGACGGCAACGCTCACCAGTATGTAGGCCTGCTCACGACTTAGGCCCTTCGTCTTGACCAAATAGTCGATCATATTAAGCGTGGCGTTTCGCGCTGCCATGCTGACGTCCTCGGAGAGGTTGGCGAGCGGAGCAATCTTCTGGCCGCCAAGGTAGGTGGCGAACACCGGCAACTCGCCCTCGGGCTTAAGCGGAAGCCCCGAGACCGCGTAGAAACTCGCCGGGGCGATGTTCTTGAGCTGCGAGCCGCCTTCGAAGTGCATGGTCGTAAGCAGCGAAGCCATGCCCGGGATGACCTTGGCTTGGAGCGTCACTTTAGCGCCCATCTCGATGGCAGTCCCCGCCACCTCACCGCCGCCCTGGGCGAAATGAACGTCACCCGCGAAAAGGCCGCAGCCGTCAATGAAGCAAGGGAATAGCAACGTGGTGCCGACCACCGTCTCCTTGGTATCGAGGTTGCCGCCGTTCTCGCGCGGCGGGACGGTCCGCACGCATTCGTCCTTCGCTGTGCCATTGGCGCCGCAGAGATCCGACGGTAGGGCGTCGACCGGTTGGGGCGTCAACGCCGCACCGCCCGCATCAGCCAGCGCCTTTTCTCGCTTGAGCCACTTGTCGAGTTCTGGCTTGCCCGGCAGCACTCCCACGGTGCCCATGAACGCATTCATTGGAACGGCGATTCCCGGCATGTCCTTCGAACGCGCTTCTAGGCGGTTCAGCTCCCAGTGAACGATGTATGGTTCGCGGAACACATCCCGCAGGAATCCGAATCCCGGCACGATCGTCGTGTAACCGAAATCATCGGGCGCGATGTCCACCACGGTGACCGCGAGTGCGTCGCCGCGCTTTGCCCCTTCTATGTACACGGGCCCTGTCAGCGGATGCACGAGGTTGAGGTTGACGGCCGCTACATCCTGGGCCTTCGAATCGAAGGTGAGATCAGAATCGAGCGCATCGCGCGTCTCGATCACGAAGAGCTGCCCGGGATTTACGTGGGCGGCGGGCTTGATTGCGTAATGATACCGGTTGAAGCAGTGGGGATCGTCCTTGCAGTGCTTGCCTGATTTTCCCACGACCAGCGGGGCTGGGACCTTGACGTCGCTGGTATCGGCCAACGCGATGCTCCAGCTCCCGATAAGAAACAGGGCAACGGCCGGCATAGTCCAAACGAAATCGGATTTCATTGGATGTCCTCCCTGAAAAACACGCCGGCGCGCTTCCGCCGGGTCGGACCGACTTAGTTCGGCGCGTTCGCGGCCTGCGTTTAAAACAGATGATGATATTGACCGGTGCCTAGGCAAGTCAAGCATAGCCAGCGCGAGAATAGTCGGCTCGGTCCACTACTGGGAGGTCGGTCGGCAAACCCAAAAAACGCCCCTTAGGCTAAGGTTATTAAGAGGAAGCCGCTCGCGCCAACCAATGTGTCCGAAAACGCCGCGACAGAGATACCAGATCATTCAGCTCGGACGCGACCTGCGCGAACAAGACGTTCTAACGCGCAGCAAAAAATGTCGGAACAAACTTCCTCGCCCGCGAAGGTCGCTAATAGCCCAAGGCACAGCCATCCTTGCGCGGATCAGAGCCGCCGATTAGCACGCCGCCGTCCCAATCAATCCAGATCGCTTGGCCGCCGCCCAACGGCTCCTCGGATCGGGCGACAACATGGCCCCACTGTTCAAGTTCTGCCATTACCATTTCGGAAACACCGGATTCGATGCGGTACACACCCTCGTAGTGAAAGCCACGTGGGAGATCGAGGGCGGTTTGAATGTCCATTCCGTAATCAAGGATATTGGTCAGCACATGCGCCTGGCCGACCGCCTGGAATTGACCTCCCATTACACCAAACGGCATAACGACGCGACCATTTCTGGTGACGAGCGCGGCGAGCAGTGTGTGCAGCGGGCGCTTGCCTGGGGTAATGCAATTTGGGTGACCTGGCTCGATCCGGAACCCGGCAGCTCTGTTCTGCAACAGAACGCCGGACCGCGCTGCCACCACGGCGGATCCAAACGAGGAAGCGATTGAATTGACGAACGAGCATACATTGCGATCTCGATCGACCACACAAAGGTAAATGGTCGACGGATGCATGGGTGAGGCGGAAGGAGGAAGAGTGCAAACACGGTTGAGGTGAATTTGGTCGCGAATTTCGGAAGCGAAATCGGCAGATAAGAGTGTTGCAAGATCAACCGCGGCAAAGCGCGGATCGCCAACGTGCCGCTCACGGGCGATAAAGGCATGCCGTGACGCCTCTGCTTCTAAATGAAAGCGCTCTACGCCCAGGGGCGAGTAACGGGATAAGTCGAAGCCGCCGAGCACGTTGAGCATCATCAACATGGTGACGCCAGGACCATTCGGCGGGCACTGACAGATCTCGTGATTTCGATAACTAGTGCTGATGGCCGGCGTGATTTCCGTTCTATGATTTTGGAAATCATCTAAGGTGTGTAAGCCACCCGCGACTTTGAGTGTTTCGACAATGTCCTCAGCAATGGCGCCGCTATAGAAGCCTTGGGGACCTTTTGCAGCAATAATCCGCAATGTCTCGGCGAGTGCAGGCTGGCGCATCACTGTACCTATCGTCGGTGCGTCGCCGCCAAACAGAAGATACGTGTCGGCGTTTACGCCATTGCGCAATTTTTCGCGGTTGCGCTCCCAGTCCCATGCGAACTCGTGGAGCAACTACGTATCCCTCTTCGGCGGCCCGAATCGCTGGCTGCAAAACCGTGTCGATGCCTTTACGGCCATGCTGCTCCAAAAGTCTCGCCCACATGCCCACGGCACCAGGAACAGTGACAGAGTGCGGACCAGTAAGAGGGATCGCCTTTATGCCGCGCTCAAGATACCAATCGGCGCTAGCCTTCATTGGTGCCGAACCTGAACCATTGTAGGCGACTATCTGGTCGCCGCCATAAGCGCTATAGAGAGCGAACGCGTCGCCGCCGATACCTGTCGACTGTGGTTCGATAACGCCAAGCAGTGCCGCCGCGGCGACCGCAGCATCGGCCGCGGTACCACCGGCACGCAGCATGTCGATCGCGGCAAGTGTTGCCATTGGATGCGACGTCGCCGCCATGCCGTTGAGCGCATGGACAGTCGATCGTCCGGGCGACTGAAAATCACGCATTAGCGGCTCCTTTGAGGTCGCGTGTTGGGCTCGCCCGCTGACGTTAGTCTAAGTGTAATGAAGTCCGCTGAGGTAATCGAGTAACAGATAAGACAATCACGCGCTTCACGTGCTGCTTTGCACCGAAGTCTCGCAGCCAAACGACGGTATGGTCACGAGCGACCGATTTGCGATGGGCGCGCAACGTCTGCTTGCACTCCGTTAGCGACCAAATCGCTGCATTGCGGCAAGTGATGACGGGCACAACAGCTGGCGTGAAGCCTCCTCACTGCTGCCGGTGGTGTGCAGCCGAACGATTAAAACGCCAAGCTCTCATATACGCGCGTCACGCTCGCCGTCGGTGCGTGTGATTTCCCTTGAGTGTGCCGCCGGCGCGGTGTGGATGCACACCGTGGGCCGGCAAATAGACCACTTGCCCGTGGCGCACGCCGCGTTCGGCAATGACGTGGTCGGCGAGTTCCTGCACGTCAGCCCCGCGTCCTTTGAGCACCGTCACCTCCATACAGCTTTCGTGATCCAAATGAACGTGCAGCGTTGCTTGCGCAAGGTCATGGTGATTGTGGAAGTCGCGCGTAAGCCGTTTCGGCAATTCGCGCTGCTGGTGGTCGTAAATATAGATGAGCGCGGCAAGACACTGTTGCGGGCCGGCGACTTGCGCCGCGCCGTGCTGCAAGCCTGACCGGGCCAGATCGCGTATGGCTTCGGAACGATTGCCGTAGCCTCGCACCGCCATAAAGCGCTCAAGGTCCACCGCGAGGTCGTCGTCGATCGTGATGGTAACGCGCTGCATCGCCGTCTCTCGCATTGAATAGGGTATGATGATTTATTGACATCATCATACGCGCCAATAGACTTAAAAAAAATAGGATGGCGGACGGTGCCGTGCCGGCTCGGCGCGGATCATAGCGCGTCGGCGGGATGAATTGCTGTGCGCTTTCTGGGGGGCCCGGGTGGCGTCGCGTCAGTGTGCTTTGGCATTTTGTGTCCTGGCGGCGCTCAGCGTGCGCGCTTCGGCGCAGACGCCGCCACCAGAACCAACGCAACCCGCACCGACGCCCGCAGCGCCCGCCGGTGAAGCTCCGGCTGCGACCACGCAGCAACCAGCCGCGCCACCGGCACCATCAGATGCCACGACGCTCCCAACCATTACGGTTTCAGCCCAGCGTCAGCCGCCGAAACGGAATGGCCCCGCGCCGCCGCGCGAAGCCGCGCCGGCGGCGACGCCTACGCCTCCGTCGCCCTATGAGACCGACGCTCCCAACGTGGCCGGAGGGACCCCTGTTGTCCCGCAGATGGCGAGCCAGATGGTCATTCCCGGCGAAGACCTCAACTCTCGCCCGGTGGCGCAACCCGCTGAGATACTGGAAGCGGCGCCCGGTCTCGCCATCGTCCAGCATTCTGGTGACGGCAAGGCCAATCAGTATTACCTACGCGGCTATGATCTCGATCACGGCACCGACCTGGCGACCTTTTGGGACGACGTGCCGATCAACTTGCCGACCAATGCGCACGGCCAGGGCTACACCGATCTGAACTTTCTCATTCCCGAAACGATTAGCGGACTGGAAGTCCGCAAAGGCCCATACTTCGCCGACGTGGGCGACTTCGCCACCGCCGGCGATTTGCATATTTCGTTGCGGGACAGTGTCGACCGTAACATCCAGTCGGTAACCACGGGCAGCTTCGGCTACGACCGATTTCTCAGCCTCGGCTCGACCAAGCTCGGTGGCGGCTCGCTGCTCTACGCCGGCGAATTCAATACCTATAACGGCGCCTGGGCCACTGCCGAAGACGTGCGCAAGTTCAGCGGCCTTCTGCGTTACAGCCAGGGCACTGCGACGGACGGATTTTCGGCCACGGCGATGGCCTATGCCAATTCCTGGAACTCCAGCGATCAGGTGGCGCTACGCGCCATCACGACCGGACAGATCGGCCTTTTTGGCGAACTCGATCCCACTGACGGCGGCGATACCAGCCGTTTCATGCTGTCCACCAGGCTGGCGCAATCCGACGATATCGGATTGTGGAAGGCAAATGCCTACGTTGCCAAATACACCCTGAACCTGTTCAGCAACTTCAGCTGGGACACCACCGATCCGGTCAACGGCGATCAATTCCATCAGCACGACGATCGGGTTTATGGCGGCGCCGGCGCGTCACGCACCATCAATGGGACGCTGTTCAACCTGCCGACCCAGACGGTGTTCGGCCTGCAAAGCCGCTACGACGACATCAATGTGGGCTTGAGCAATACGGCCCAGCGCCAGTTCCTGTCCAACACTCTTTTCGATCACGTCAACGAGGGTAATGTCGGAATCTATGCGCAGAACACGACGCATTGGACCGATTGGTGGCGGACCACGCTCGGCTGGCGCGGCGACTATTTCGCGGCATCGGTGAATTCCATGCTGCAGCCGGCGAACTCGGGCAATCCCACCGCCTCGATCGGCAGCCCGAAATTCACCACCGTGTTTGGTCCGTTCTACAAAACCGAGTTCTTCCTTGGCGCCGGCATGGGCTATCACAGCAACGATGCACGCGCCGTGACGGTCACCGAGGTGCCTGGCGATCCGACGACGCCGGATGGCGCTTCACCTTTCCTGGTGCGCTCGGCGGGCGCCGAGATCGGAGCTCGCACCAAGATCGTGCCCGGCCTCGATAGCTCGGTCAGCCTGTTCTATCTACATCAAAATTCGGAACTGTTTTTCGACGGGGACACCGGGACTACGGTGCCCGGCCTGCCCAGCGAGCGGACCGGTATCGAGATCACCAACAATTACCAGCCGGCTTCCTGGGTGCGCGTCAACGCCGATCTCGCCCTTTCTCGCGCCCGGTTCCTCGGCTTCGATACGGCACAGGAGCAGGCCTTCCAGTCTCTTGCCGGCTTTCCGCAAGCGCAGATCGGCAACGCCCCAGGAAACTACATCTACAATGCGCCGTGGATGGTCGCTTCGGCGGGCATCACGCTGGGTGAAAAGACCGGTTGGTTCAGTGCGCTGCGCTGGCGCTATATCAGTTCGCGGCCGCTGACCGAAGACGGCGTTTTCCAAGCACCACCGCTCAACGTCGTCAACGGCCGAGTGGGTTATCAGTTTGCCAACGGCTGGCGCATTCAGCTTGACGCGCTCAATCTCCTGAACTCGACGAGTTACAACGCCAGTTACGCCTACGGGGCACTGCTTACGTCCGATAGCCTGTTCGCCATGTGCTTTCCCGCGCATGGCGCTCCCACCGCGCCGGCAGCGGTCTGCCAGAACGGCGTGATGGATTATTCGATACATCCGATGGAGCCGTTGGCCGTACGGCTCACGCTCGCTGGACCCATCGATACGATCAACATTCCCGCAATGGCTGCCGAGCTCAGGCGCGCAATCCCCGCCTACCAAGCACCGGCGCCGAACTACGACTGGACCGGGTTTTATGTCGGCGCCCATGTCGATGGCAGTTGGTCCAAAACCAGCGGCAGCACCGTCAACACCGCGACCGGCGCGGGGTCGGCTTCGGCCAACGGCACCGCATCGCAGTGGGGTGGCGGCATTCAGTTAGGTTTCGATTACATGATGCCGTCGCGCGTAGTGATTGGTGTGGCGGCCGATATGTCCTCCGGTGGCACAAAGACGACGACGGTCGCTGACGCCTCCGGCACCAGCGCGAACCAGACAACAGTCTTTGATAGCGAAACCGTGCGCGCGCGGCTCGGTTACGCTGCCGACAATGTCTTGTTTTACGCAGCGGGCGGCTGGGCTTGGTCCAACGATCAATTCGTGCGGACGCAATTGACGGGCGCGCTGAACAACGCGACAGCGGGCACCGACGAGGCCGTAAACAAGGGTCTGAGCGGGTGGACGGCGGGCGGTGGCATTGCCTACGCCTTCGCGCAGAATTGGAACGTCTTCGCCGAGTATCGCTGTACCAACTTTGGATCATCGATCATTTCGCTTCCGTTTTCTCAGCTGACCAACAATTCGACGACCAATGTGAGCGCGATCGAATTCGGGGTGAACTACAAATTCAATTCAGGCGCACCGTCCGCCGTTTCCGCACCGGCTCCCTACACTAGACCGCCCGCGCCGGCGCTGGTCTACAAGTCACCTCCCGCTTCCTATGCTCACGATTGGACCGGCTTTTATATTGGCAGCGACGGCGGCTATGGCTGGGCAACGCCGAAGGGAACGCTGACGGACGCGGCAGGCGTACCTTTGACGCCATACAGCTACGGCGTGAACGGCCCGCTTGCTGGGCTCTTCATCGGCGGCAATTTTCAATTCAACAAATTCGTGGTCGGCGCGGAAGGCGATTGGCAATGGTCGAATCTGATCGGCAACAGTCAAACACTGGCGCCGCTTGGCGCTGCTGGCAGTTTCCCTACGGGGCCCCTTACGATTTCGACGATCGTGAAGGACTACGCCTCGATCCGCGGCCGACTTGGCGTCGCGTTTGATCGTTTTCTGGTCTTCGGCACCGGTGGTTGGGCGTGGGGCAATCCTTCGACGTCCTACGCCCTTACCGGCGCCGCTCCATTTGTCATCAATAGCGGCAACTCCACCGGCTGGACCGCCGGCGCCGGAGTCGACTATGCCTTCACCGAGAACGTCTTCGGACGCATTGAATACCGCTACACCAATCTCGGGACTTCGGGCTTCGTAAACGTCGCAACCAATTCTGCCGACGCGGCAAATCGAGTACTGATCAACGATCTACGGGTCGGCATCGCTTACAAATTTGGCGGTCCAGTCGTCTCCAACTTTTGAAA
This sequence comes from uncultured Alphaproteobacteria bacterium, assembly GCA_963733575.1. Lineage (GTDB taxonomy): Bacteria > Pseudomonadota > Alphaproteobacteria > Rhizobiales > Xanthobacteraceae > BOG-931. The sequence goes on from CAVTDJ010000004.1 coordinate 119,217, forward strand.
CCTGCTGGCTGCGTCGTCCTTGGAAGTGCTGCCTAGATGTGCGCTAAGGGTCATGAACTGCCTCGCCGACGATAGAGCCGTCGCGGCAGCTAAACCTCACATAACGGACATCACGGCTGCAGACTGGCGCGGCCGAGACGGGCCGATATTGTTGCAAAAGTCTTTTTGCATCGCTGGACGCAAATTTTCCGAGCTGTAGAAGCGACTTTCGAATAAACATGTGAGGGGCCTCATCTCCTGATGATAAACTCACAGGCGACTTCGGTAACGAGCTTGAGGCTATATCAATCGGCGATTGCGGCTCGTTTCATCTTCTGGCGGGAAATTTGTCACCCGGCATTTCAGGACTTTTGCAACACAATCGGCCAATTGCAGACTCGTGCACCGCAGCAAATTATTGTTATTGGATAAACGATAGCAGCATCTACATTCACGGCACGCACTGTGCTAGTGAGCAGCCGTCCGCTGCTTCATAAGCGGACATCAAACACGGCGGACAGCACTTCCCACTCAGCAACAGCCCTTGAAGCGCCCTTTCCCGAAAGCGTAACGGGCGTCCTGGCGTTCCCGGAAGAACTCTTCATAGGTCATGATCGGTTCTTTCGGATGGAACTGTTTCCGGTGTTTCACGTAGGTCTCGTAGTCGGGTATACCGACCATGAGCCGGGCTGTGCGGATGGCCCATTCACTCAGATTGAGAATGTCAGTCACCGCCAGCTCCCAACGGCGCCGATTGGGCCTACCTCGACGGAAGTGATCTTGGAACTTCCCATCGCCTTGCGGATGCTGATCACTCCACAGACCATCATCGCCAGCACCACTGCTATGAACAGACCCGCGAGTGTTGCATCGACATAATCGTTGAAAATAATCCGCTGCATCTGTTCCAAGTTCTTGGCCGGAGCAAGGATCGTGCCGGCCGATACGGCGTCGCTGAACCTCGATGCGTGACTGACGAACCCAATTGCCGGCGTTGCGCTGAATACCTTTTGCAATCCCGCCGTGAGCGTGCAAATGAGAAGCCACAAGGTCGGCACGATAGTCACCCACGCATAGCGCTCACGCTTCATCTTAAACAAAACGACGGTGCACATGATGAGCGCAATTCCGGCCAACATCTGATTGGAGATGCCGAACAGCGGCCACAGGGTGTTGATGCCGCCCATAGGATCAATCACGCCCTGATACAGAAAATAACCCCACGCCGCGACGGCGAGTGCCGAACCGATGACGTTGTTCGACCATGACTGCGTATGTTTGAATGCAGGGATTACGCTGCCGATCATGTCCTGAATCATAAAGCGAGCGACGCGGGTTCCGGCGTCAACCGTGGTGAGGATGAACAAAGCCTCGAACAAAATCGCAAAATGGTACCAAAGCCCCATCAGGACCCGGCCACCGAGCATGCCCGACAGGATGCTCGCCATCCCCACCGCCAGGGTCGGGGCGCCACCCGTCCGCGACAGCAACGTCTTCTCGCCAACGTCCTGGGCGAGTTGATTGATCATTTCGGGTGTGATGCTGAAACCCCAGCCGGATATTACTTCGCTCGCCTGGGCCGCGGTGGTGCCGATCAGCCCTGCCGGGCTGTTCATGGCGAAATAGGCGCCGGGTTCGAGCACCGTGGCGCTGATCAAGGCCATCATGGCGACGAAGGACTCAGTGAGCATGGCGCCATAGCCGATGAAGCGGACCTGATTCTCGTTCTCCAGCATCTTTGGCGTCGTGCCCGATGCGATGAGCGAATGGAAGCCGGACACCGACCCGCACGCAATGGTGATAAACAAGAACGGGAACAAGCTTCCGGACCACACGGGACCAGTGCCGTCGATGAAACGCGTGACCGCAGGCATCTTTAGGTCCGGATGGACGAAAATAATGCCCACCGCAAGCATGATCATGGTCCCAATCTTGAGGAACGTCGAAAGGTAATCTCGGGGAGCAAGCAGCAGCCAAACCGGCAGTACCGAGGCGACGAAGCCGTAGCCGATGATAGTCAGTGCCAGCGTACCGCCGCTGAGATCGAAGAACGCCGAAATTTGTGGGTTCTCGGCAACTGTCCTGCCGTAGATCAGCGCCACCAGGAGCAGCACGATGCCGATCGCTGACATTTCCGCAATTCGTCCCACCCGGATGAAGCGGGCGTAGATGCCCATGAGCAGCGCGATCGGAATTGTGCAGAACACCGTGAAGGTTCCCCACGGGCTGCCCACCAGAGCTTTAACCACAACCAGCGCCAGAACGGCGAGCAGAATGATCATGATCAGCAGCACGCCAACGAGCGCAATGCCGCCAGCGATGGGTCCCATTTCCGAGCGAATGATATCGCCGAGCGAGCGGCCGTCGCGCCGGGTCGAGAGAAAGAGGACCGTCATGTCTTGAACGGCTCCGGCGAAAACGACGCCGGCAAGGATCCAAATGGTCCCCGGTAGATAGCCCATCTGCGCTGCCAGTACTGGGCCGACGAGTGGCCCGGCGCCCGCGATAGCAGCGAAATGGTGACCAAACAGTACATAACGGTTGGTCGGCACGTAATCGAGACCGTCATTGTGCCGATAGGCCGGCGTCTGCCGCGTAGGATCGATGCCAAGGACCTTGTTGGTGATAAAGAGCGCGTAGAATCGATAAGCAATCAAATACACGCACACTGCGGCGATCACGAGCCATGCAGCACTTATGGTCTCACCTCGGCTAAGTGCGACAATCCCGAACGACAGCGCGCCCAGTGCAACGATGCCTGCCCATAGCAGCTTCATCTGCATACTATTCGGGTTGGCGGCGATACCAGTCATCGCGTTTCTCTCTAATGTCGGCTCCGATCCTTTGAAAGATTAATCCGCTTCGAACGGCGGGGCAATTTGAAAGCCACAGGCGGTTTGTTAAGAGCCTGCCCACCGCAAAAACATTTTCGCAAATGCTGCGATGCACACTCCGCGGTCGCGGTAGAGACGAGGATTGCTCCCCGCCCCCCGCACGGATCCCGGCGTGCGCTGCTAACGCACCGGGCTCTTCCCTCGGGTTCTGGCGTCGAAACGGTGACATGGCAGCGGGTGTAGTATCCTGATGGACGGGAAGAAGCGGTTGGTGATGCGGGTGAACTTTTCCCAGCTCAGGGATGCACGCTGACTTCGTCGTTTGAGCGACTTGATCCAGCGCCATCGCACCTCGTTGAAATACCACCACAGGCTCGGGCTGTTTCCGGAAACGGCGTAGTAGTTCAGGTGCCCTTGAAGCATCTGGGCTAACCACGCTCCGGTCTTGGCGATGGGGTCGTGCATTCTCTTGCGTAACTCCATCTTGACCGTCTGCAGCTGTCTCAACATTGTCTTCTTGATCGTCCTGCGCCCGATGACAAACGACCCCCATTGGCGTGATCGCGTGCCGAAGTGCTGGAAGCCGAGGAAGTCGAAAGTCTCGGGCTTCCCCTCTCCCAGTTTCTCACGTTGCTTGGCCGCGTGGCGACCGAAGCGGATCAGCCGGGTCTTCGCCGGGTGCAACGCCAGTTCGAACGTGCGCATTCTTTCCTGCAGGTCGTGCAGATAAGCCTTCGCCTCATGCTCATGCTGGAAGCCGACAATGGTGTCATCCGCATAGCGGATGACAATCACGTCGCCGGTCGCCTTGGTCCGGCGCCAGCGATGGGTCCACAAATCAAACACGTAGTGCAAATAGACGTTCGCCAAAATCGGTGAGATCACCGCGCCTTGCGGAGCGCCACGCTCACTGCGAACTACCCCTCAGCCAGCTGTTGCGATCGGGTCATGGCGAAGCTGACCCCGTAGGTCGCGCCGTCACCATCGCCGCCGCCCCGGCGAAGCATTATCACTAGGAGGAAACTAACCAACACGGACCGTGCCACAAACTCTCGTTGATGGCAGTGCCACAAACACGGCTCTAGGCGGCGAGCGGCTTGATCTCCACAGCGTAGCCAAGTTCAGCTAGGCGTTTAACCAAGCGTTGTTTTTGCTTGTCGGTGGAACGGCGATCGAAGTGATTGCAGCCGAGATCCTTGTACATCGTCCCGTCCTTGAGCATGTGGTAGATGGCGGTAAGGATGGAGGCGGCGACGGCCATGATCGCCTTCTTGGGGCCGCGCCGGGCTAGGGTAGGGGTGCGTGCGTTGCGCGGACATATGCCAGCCCACGAGATGAGATGTGCGTGCGAAGGGAACCGGCTCATGTCGATGCCGGTCTCGGAGACGATGACGTGGGCGCCGAGGTTCTTGATGCCCGGGGTCGACATTATTAACTCGACTGCGGTGCGAAAGGGCCCAAGGTTCGCCTCCACTTGCGCGTCGAGCGTGGCCATAGCGGCATCGAGAGCGTCGATCTGATTGAGATGAAGGCGCAGCAGGAAGCGATGGTGCTTCGTCACGCGGCCGCGAAGCGCCTCACGGAATTCTTCATGTGACGCCTTTGCCCGCCGATCGGCAAGGCTGGCCAGTTTGGCGGGGTTGGTCTCGCCGGCAATCAGTGCCTCGATCATGGCGCGGCCGCTCTCGCCCATCAAATCGGTAAGCACTGAGTCCAATTTGATGTTGGCGTCTTCGAGTGTCTTTTGCACCCGCAGCACGTGGCTCGACTGCTCACGAACCAATTGCTTTCGCGTGCGCAGCAGGTTGCGCATTTCCTGCGTCTGTGTGTCCGGCACAAAGCTCGCCCGGAGCAGACCATGCGCCAACAATTCGGCCAGCCACATCGCATCGTTGACGTCGGTCTTGCGGCCCGGCACGTTCTTCACATGCGCGGCGTTTGCCAACACCAAATCGAACTCGCCATCATCCAAGATGTGCCACACCGGCTTCCAGTAGACGCCGGTCGCCTCCATCGCCACATGCGTGCAACCGTTTGCCGCCAACCACTCCGACAAGTGCAAAAGGTCCGCCGTGGTCGTCTTGAAGGTACGAACTTCAGTCGTGACCTTGCCATCGGATACAAGGCGCAGGCAGGCCACCACCGTCTCCTTGTGAACGTCGAGACCGCAACATCGTCGATGCAACAGTTCCATCTCCTCCTCCTGGGTTGCGTCGTCGGCGTGGGGTCCCCGTAAATAAGAACTCTAGGAAGCGTGCTCCGGGACCGATGACGGCCCGTGGCGACAGTCTGAGGTGCTCCAGGAACCCCGGGTCTAACTAAAACTCGGGCTTAATCGCACCAAGAGAATACCGACCTCGGTGCCGACGACGCAGCCGCAGAGTAGCAAAGTTTCATGCGCTGTAGGTCCGGCAAGGCCCGATGGAGAACTAAAACGAAATCGGCGACGGCGCCGCCGGCGACCTCACCATCGTGCGGCCAGCAGCCGCTGCGGCGGCCCGAGCAGCCGCGCTCGACGGGGCGAGGAGCAATCTCCTCGGCGCTCCTCTTCTAGCGCAAAACTATCTTGTGTTTGAGCCGTTTACGCCGGTACGATCCAAGCTCGTTGATCGTTCGAATGACTCGGACGATTGGGCTTGCTGTTGGCCTGTTTCTTGACGCTCTGGCGCCCGCCTTCGCGTAGCCGCGGGAGTTGACCATTCATGTACCCGATCAGCCGCCCTTCGCGCGTCCCTACTAAACCATCCCGGTTTGAGGTTTACTTCAGTGGCCATGGCCGCGTCCCCGTTACGGTTAAAACTACCCCAGGTATAGAATCTGAGCCGTCGGAATTTGACAACTGATATTTTCACCCAAATCACAGTCAATCGATTCCCATGAAGGATCCGTTACCAGTTTCAAAAGCCCCCGAATTGATCTTCGGGCTCGTCGCTCCCATCGGCGTAGATCTCGAGCTTGTGGCTGAGGTGTTGACCCAGTCACTAAAGGAAATGAATTACCAGGCCCATCAGTTCCGTGTCACAAAACTTATGCGTGAGATCCCAACCGGTCTCGCGATAGCCGAAGCCCCATACATTCAATCCTTTAAGGATCGCATTGCGTACGCGAATGAGGTGCGCCGCCTACTAGGCGATGATGCCTTGGCTGCGTTGGCGATTAGCGCAATACGCTCCTTTCGAGTTGAGGAGCGGGAACAACAGGCTGTTACCCCCGCGGATCTATCTGATGTTGCGCGCAACATGGATGAGCGTACTGAAGAAGAGCCCCTATTAAATCAGGCCTACATCATTCGCCAATTCAAGCGACCCGAGGAGATAGCTCTTCTACGGAGTGTTTACGGCCGCCAGTTTATTCTCGTGTCGGCGTACATGCCACAAGAAGCAAGACGAAAGCGCATTGAGGAGAATGAACGGCGGTCGCGCGGAGGGCTGATCTCCGACGTCGATGCACAGCAATTTGCTCATGATTTGGTTGTTCAAGATTCGAAGGAAATTCTTGATAAGCACGGACAAAACATTCGAGATGCGTTTCCACTTGGCGATGTATTCATTGATGCGACGAGTCGTGAAAAATGTGATGCGATGGTCCGACGCTTCATCCATCTTTTTTTCGGCAACAATCAGATAACGCCAACACATGACGAATATGGAATGTATTTAGCCAACTCCGCCTCATTGCGATCGTCTGATCTCTCTCGACAGGTTGGAGCCGCAATTTTTCGATCGTCTGGGGAGGTAGTCACCATGGGCTGCAATGAAGTGCCAAAGGCCGGTGGTGGCACGTACTGGAGTGGCGATCCCCGTGATGAGCGAGATTTTGTGCAGGGGCATGATCCTAACGAACGTAAGAAGGTTGAGCTTTTGGTCGATTTGATCGATCGGTTAAAGAAGGGCGGGCACCTATCGGAGCCCCTAATGAAGATCGCCAATTCGTACGAGATCAGTAAGGAGCTCTTGAACGATGAATCTGAACATTCCGTGGGTGAGTCCAAAGCAATGGACCTTCTCGAATTTGGCCGGATAATCCACGCTGAAATGTCTGCAATCTGTGACGCATCCCGTAAGGGAATATCTATCGATGGCGCGACACTATATTGCACAACTTTTCCCTGCCACATCTGCGCAAAGCATATTGTGGCGTCGGGAATTCGGCGAGTGGTCTATCTTGAGCCCTATCCAAAGAGCTATGCGGCCGAACTTCACGGAGACTCAATCGAGGTGGATCCCGCAGAACATAATCACAAGGTGGTCTTTGAGGCATTCATAGGCGTTTCCCCCTATCGGTATCGCAATTTATTCGAGAAGGGCAAACGCAAGTACTCTGGCGGGCTCGCTGTAGAATGGGGTGAAGGCGCGATGAGAGGTGGTCCCACTTCCTGAGACAGCCGGCTAAGGTGGATTCTCCGATGCAGAGGACGAACCACCATGAGGACGCGGAGACGGTTTTCGGCTGAGTTCAAAGCCAAGGTTGCGCTTGAGGCGATCAAGGGCCACGAGACGGTCGCAGAGCTGGCGAGCAAGCACGAACTGCACCCGACCCAGATTGCTGCCTGGAAGCGCGAGGCGGTCGAGAAGCTCGCCAAGGTGTTCGACGAGAAGGGCCCCGAGCGAGACAAGAGCCGCGATGGCGAGATCACCAAGCTTCACGCCAAGATCGGTCAGCTTGTTGTGGAACGGGATTTTTTGTCGAAAGCCTTCGATCGCTGAGCCTGGATCGGAGGAAGACGATGATCGATCCTGGTCATCCACGGCTCTCGATCGTGCGCCAGTGCGAGCTGGTGTCGATCAATCGCTCGTCATTCTACCGTGAGCCGACGGGGGAGAACGAAGAGACGCTCAGGTTGATGCGTCTCATCGACGAGCAGTTCCTCGAGACGCCCTGGTACGGCTCGCGACAGATGGCTCGGCATCTGCGCCGCAACGGCTGGTGCGTTGGGCGCCATCGCGTCCGTCGTCTGATGCTCAAGATGGGTTTGGCGCCGATCTACCAGCGCCCGAAGACCAGTGAGCCGCTTCCGCAGCACAAGACCTATCCGTATCTGCTGCGGCATCTGACCATCGACCGGCCGAACCAGGTCTGGTGCGCAGACGTGACTTACATCCCGATGCGCAGAGGCTTCCTGTACCTGGTCGCGATCATGGACTGGTTTAGCCGCAAGGTTCTGGCGTGGAGGCTGTCGAACACGATGGATGCTGACTTCTGCGTCACCGCGCTGGAGGAGGCCATCGCCAGCTTCGGCAGACCTGAGATCTTCAACACGGATCAAGGCTCGCAGTTCACCAGCTTTGCCTTCACCAACACCTTGAAGGACGCCGACATCCGCATCTCGATGGATGGTCGTGGCCGCTGGATGGACAACGTCTTCATCGAGCGGCTGTGGCGATCGTTCAAATATGAATGCGTCTACCTCAATGCCTTTGAGACCGGCAGTGAGGCAAGAACCGGGATCGCTCGTTGGATCGGCTACTACAACGTCGACCGACCACACTCGGTCTTCGGCGGCAGGACGCCCGACGAGGTCTATGCTACGCAGGCAACCGAGGAGAAATTGGCGGCGTAATCGAACCCAGAATCCACCTTAGCCAAGCCGCCATTCTGTCCCGTAAGGCGGGACCACCTCTATGCATCCTATTATCGAGGTGTATTATCCGTCGTACTTCAAAGCGGAGACTCACGTAGTTGCTCAGCTTGATCAGGAGCTGCAAAAAAATCAGTTCTGATAGTGGAAAGTGACAACGTCCGGGACAAATCGCATCTGCTGCTCAGTAGTGGCCTGCCCCGCAAGCATTCAGCGTCTTTCATGTAGTAATTGTTGTCTTGCGGCGCTGAGATGCTCGTCTTTGCCGCTCACTGTTCCCAGGAGGCGAAAGCTTCGGCAAAGGCGCGCTGGCCTCCGGGACCCTTTTCAATGGCGAGGATCGCACGGCGGCCATTCTCGTATACGATTGTAATATCAAACCACATCCGATCCTTGAGAAGCAGGATATTGCGTTGCCTGTCTGCGTCCGCAGCGGACAGGCCAATCAGGAAAAACAAATTCTGGACCTGAACAGTACGTCCCTTGAGCGGCGTACCACGTTCCCCCTGTGAATCTTTCATCAAAATTCCAGGCACGCTGCCGATGCTGCCACCGGGGAATTTGGACGGCAAATTGAATATGATCTCGATGGTATGGCTTGCGGGCAGCGCTATGTCGGTATTTCGACGCAGCACCCAAGCAACCGTGATCTGCCGCTCGGGAATCTTAATGTCCGCTCGTACAGCAAGCTCTGGCGCGCGTCCTGGACCGGGCGAAACTGTTTCCGTGTGCCAGCTTGTCGCGCCAAAATATGCTTTGCCCTGAAGATCGTTTAGCTCCTCTTCGTAGAGCACGGCACGTTGCCTACCCCCCGAGGTCGTCCGATTCCCTGCGTTACGTTGACCAGATTGCTGACTAGGGTAACATTCGATCTGCACGGTAAATGGCCGCGCGATCTCTCCCACGTCGGCGGGCGAAAGTTGCTTGTCCGAGGTCGCCGATTGGTACGAAATACCTTTGCTATCCAAGAATGTCCGCGCCACTTCGGCCTTCAGCGCGAAGTTCACATTTTGGGGAATATCTCCGGTGAACCGAGCGACCAGCGCAGCGTTTAATTTAGCCGAGACAATCCCAACGAGATGACCACTTGCATCGAGCAGCGGTCCGCCACTGTTGCCGGGCTGTACAGGCGCACTGATCTGAAGATAGCGCGAATCGTCCCCTAGTCCTGCGAGAGCGCTCACATTCCCAACCGTAAGATTGGCGCTTGTTGCCAGGAGTCCGGACAGGGGATATCGTCATTCACAAGCGTGCCGGTGACATGCTGCAAGTCGAAATCCGCGGCATGGATATTTTTGACCCGACCACCGGCGAAGTGCGCTCCTCTGGGGGTAAGGAATTGATGAACGATGTCGCCGCGTGGTTCATCGATCACGATTACGACGAGGAGAGTTTCTTTGTGCGGCAGGCCTACTTCGTCGGCGACGACCCCTACGACGGTCTCAAACGCGCGCTCAAGGCCGAAATTGACGAAACAGCTTGGGCGGACCTGAACTCCACTGTTTCACGTCTGTTCCCGCGGCCCGAACATGGCCGCATCTGCGTCAAAGTGATCAATCACTTCGGCGATGAAGTGCAGAAGGTCTTCCGAGTATAAGCACCAAGTTAATTTGCACGACACTGTCCGAATTTCCATAGAGTACGGACAGTGTAGCGCCATCGAAGAGGCAACTAAATCAGAAGATCAAACTTCGGTAGGGAAGAAGGTTAGGACCGTGGGCATATGCTGGTGCTACCGAAACCAAACTCGGGAAGCTGTGATGCAGGGCTGCATGAGTAAGGCGGGCTACGTGTGGGCACAGATTTCCCCGCCACATTAACACCAAGTCCGTACGTTCCCACGAAGCGTCTGAGCCCATAGCCGCTTCCGCTACCCTCCCCTCCCCTCCCGCATCGCATAGGGCTAGCTCCTTGGTCGGGCGACGGGACTTGAACCCGCACCCTCCGCACGTCGTCTAGGGTTCGCATTAGCGCGCTCTGCCTGGTTCATTCCCAAACCTCCCTTCCGCGACCCTATGCCGGTTGGTGAGAGCCAGAGCGAAGGGCATAGGACGGGTTGCTGTAGTCAACGCGGCTTTCGATCCGGGGTGTTGGCGCCGTCGACCCCGTAGCTCCACAGCGGCCGCATCGTCGTTCGCTCCGATCGCCCGAGCTCCATCGTCGCCCCGAACCGGAATATCACTAAAGTGGAATTGGCGACGGCGCCGCCAGCGACCTCACCATCGTGCGGCCAGCAGCCGCTGCGCGGCCCGAGCAGGTCGAGCAGCATCGCGCCGCCGAAGCCTTAATGCGCCGCGCCGGAGTCTTCGGCCGGAGAGATCGAGCAGCGACAGCGGAGCATCCGGGGTCTCAAGACCATTCTCCCGCGCTTCTTCCTTCTGCGGCGTTGCCTTGGTCTTGTTTGCCGTCAGTCTCTCCACGCCCGGTGCTGAGCCCGCGCCAGTTCATGGTCTGTCGCGCGTGCCGCCCATAGCGGCCTCGCGTCCGATAGTCGGGTGTCTATCGCTCGTCCATCCGGCTTAAACGCCGTTAGGTCGCCTTCGCGCCACCGGCGCTAGCGGCGTACATGTAGAGCGGTCCTGCGGTGCCCTCGACGACCTGCTGAGAGATCACGACCTTTTCTACGCCTTCGAGGCTTGGCATGTCGAACATAGTATCAAGGAGCATAGCCTCCATGATAGAGCGCAGACCCCGCGCACCCGTCTTGCGGTCGATCGCCTTCCTCGCGATGGCGCCGAGTGCTTCCTCCGCCACATTGAGATCGACCCCCTCCATCTCGAACAGCCGCTGATACTGCTTCACCAGGGCGTTCTTCGGTTCCGTGAGGATGCGCTTGAGCGACGGCTCATCAAGGTCCTCAAGCGTGGCCAGCACCGGTAGCCGCCCGACGAACTCGGGGATGAGACCAAATTTCAGCAAATCCTCGGGTTCGACCTCTCGGAAGATCTCGCCCTGCTTTCTATCCTCGGGCGCCATGACCTTGGCCCCGAAGCCGATCGAGCCCGGCCGGCTGCGCGACGAAATGATCTTCTCGAGCCCGTTGAACGCGCCGCCGCATACGAACAGGATGTTGGTGGTGTCGACTTGCAGGAATTCCTGCTGCGGATGCTTGCGGCCGCCCTGCGGCGGCACGCTCGCGATCGTGCCCTCCATGATCTTGAGCAGAGCCTGCTGCACGCCTTCGCCCGAGACGTCGCGGGTGACCGAGGGATTGTCGGATTTGCGGGTGATCTTATCGATCTCGTCGATGTAGACGATGCCGTGCTGCGCGCGCTCGACGTTGTAGTCGGCGGACTGCAGCAGCTTGAGGATGATGTTCTCGACGTCCTCGCCGACATAGCCCGCTTCGGTCAACGTCGTCGCATCCGCCATGGTGAAAGGCACATCGAGGATGCGCGCCAGCGTCTGCGCCAGCAGTGTCTTGCCCGAGCCGGTCGGGCCGATCAACAGGATGTTCGACTTCGCTAGCTCGACGTCTTTGTGGTCGGCCTGATGTTTGAGCCGCTTGTAGTGATTGTGCACGGCGACTGAGAGCACCTTCTTCGCGTGGTCCTGGCCGATGACGTAGTCGTCGAGAACCTTGCGGATCTCCTTCGGGGTCGGAATACTTTCGCTTGATTTCGTCAGTGAGGACTTGTTCTCCTCACGGATGATGTCTATGCACAGCTCAACGCACTCGTCGCAAATGAAGACGGTCGGCCCGGCAATGAGCTTGCGCACCTCGTGCTGGCTCTTGCCGCAGAACGAGCAGTGGAGCGTATTCTTGGATTCGCTGCCGCCAACCTTGCTCATTTCAGAGTCCTGACGAGATCCGCGTCGCCTGGGCACTTAACCCTGCTCTTCGAGCCCGCCCTACCTCGAAGCCACACCTCCGATTTTTCCTTGATCCACTTCTCTGCGTCATCCCCAGATGCGAACCCGCTGACGTGTTCGACTTGACCATAGCGCCACAAAACCCGGACATACCATCCCCGAGCGGACTTCAACGGCCGCGCCTCAAAAATCGGATCAGGCTCACTTCATCCATTCGGTGACGTACGGTGTTAATCCGTCTGGCGCGACGCCGCGACGACACTGTCCGCCGCCGCCACCTGCCGCAGGGTCGCTCGTCCTCCACCCTCTCCGCTTCCTCCTCCATTCCCATCCAGCGCAGTTTGCGGATCAGTTTGACGAGCTCGTTCGATGCTCGTTGCTCTGCCAAACTGTCAGAAGGCTTTTGTTGTTCGTGCCGCATTTCCATGGACGTTCTCCCATATGTTGTCGTTGAGCCATGGGCATCCCATGGCTATTTCGTTTTCACTCAAGCAGACCGGACAACGATCGGACAATTAGGCGACGATAACCCCGCGCTTCTGAATCTCTGCTTCGCTTGCCGCGGACGTAATCTGCGATACGGCCGGTAACTGCAGGATCGTCGCATGTTGACTTTCGCACAGCTCGTGGAGCAACACGATTTTTCCACTGGGAAACTCCAGCGCATCGTGGTGCACGTTCGGCTTGTCCATGTTGACTTGCCGAAACCGAGCCACCGTCTCGCCTAGCCTTAGATTCGGCAAGGCGCCAAAGTCATTGATGCACTCGACTTCCATCTCAAATGCAATCTCAGTGCCGGGACGAAGGCACACCGCTACGTTTGGTTCTCCCACTGCGGCAAAGCCACGGGTGAAGGAGTTGTCGAATCTCGTCGACACCAGCTTATCCCCAACCCTTGCGGGTCGGGATGTGACGAAGGCTAGACTGAAATCGCACTGTGAACAGCCAGAATGGTTGTCCTTTGTCGTTTAGCGCATCATGTTACCGTGTCGATCTTGTGGCGAACGTCGACAAGATATTTGCGCCCGACCCCTGTCAGCTCATACTTCCTGTGCATCCTTTTCCACTTCGAGGAGTCCCTGACCGATCGCAGTGTGCATGAGCGTCAACCGTTCCTGTCGTGCTGCAGCAAAGCCGAGCAAACTCCCACGCTGCCCGATATACTCAAGCACATCGATACCCATCGTTTTTGCTCGCGCGGCTTTTCACTCATCACTCGTCCTCCACTCGCGCACGCCCGCCAATAGTATCTGACGGTGTTGCCTGACGCACGGTGTTCGCTACGTTTGTGCGAGGTTGCCGACAGCGGGCACGATGTATGCGCGGATGGCGCCCCAAATTCCGTATGCGGTGATGTACGGAATCGACGTTAAAACGCTGATTACTGCGATCACGGCGATGATAAGCGAAACGATGAACATCCACATTGATGGAGCATGAAGTTCCATGGTCGCCTCCCTTGTGCCACCGGCTGTTTCGATTCGGTACTCGTCGGCGGATGCTCTGCGATCCGCCGGCCGACGTGCTGGACGAGTCGGCGGTCGAGTTCCTGCTCGAGGACGCACGGTGGCGATATTTCGAGAAGACCCTGAACGTCGAAAGTCTAAGGGCGCATCTGAAGCGCCCGCCGATTTTGAGGAGCGAGCCGCCGTAAGCTTGGCGGTAAATTTGGACGCAAGTGTTGCTTCCAATTGCATCCGGTCGAACCAGTTCCGGTTCAACCTTCTTGGAGCTTTTGGTGAGCTTTAAGCCGCTTAATCGCGTCACTCCTCTTGGTAAGTTCAGCGAGTTGGCTCTGGTCTTGGACCTGTGCTGCTCGACGAGCAACTCAACGCCAATCAGGCGCACTCGAACTTGGGTTGACGAACCCCGAGCGAGGCTTATCATCCGATCAATGCGCCGCCATGTCCTGGGCTCACCCAGGACACGGCGCAGCCGGCAGCAAGTTTGGCGGCATGAAGGAGCCCGAGACTAGCTTAGCCAAGCCGTCAAACTGTCCGAATGAAGAGGCCCACCTCTAACAATTCGAACTACAGCAATCTTATTGACGCCACCTACCAAGAATTGATTCTGACGGGCACGCTTCTGATGGCTGCGTGCTACGGCGTAGGGATGCTTTCGTCCCTGCTGGCGCGGTGGTCGGGTAGACTTGCGCTTGGCGTGGGTCATCTGGCCGCGCTTGCGGGGGCCGTGGTAGGGCTCGGCATTTCGCTCGGCGTTCTCCTCGGCAACCCGGGTCGCACGCTGACCCAGCCGCTCCCGCACCTCTTCCCGTTTGCTCGGCTTTCGCTCTCGGTGGACGGGCTCTCGGCCTATTTCCTGCTCGTCATCTCTCTCGTGGCCGTTGCGGCGGCGATCTACGGTCCAGCCTACCTCCGGGCGCACTCGCCCAACGCGGGAGCCGCGCGGCAAGCGGCGCAGGTGCTCGCGTTAAATGTCTTCCTGGGCAGCATGGCGTTCGTCTGCTGCGCCGGCGACGCGCTAAGCTTTCTGCTCTGCTGGGAAGGCATGACGCTCGCCAGCTACGTCCTTGTCGTCTCCGACGACCGGGATGGCGAGAACGCCCGGGCAGGGCTTCTTTATATGGTGATGGCCCACGGAGGAATGGCCCTGCTTCTCGTCGCATTCCTTGCCCTCACCGAGCGAGCTGGGGCATTCGACTTTGCGGCTCTTCGCGCCGCGGCGGGTGGCCTCGACGGCGCGACACGAACGACGCTGTTCTTCTTGGCGCTCGGGGGCTTCGCCACCAAGGCCGGCGTGGTCCCTCTTCACGTCTGGCTCCCTCGCGCGCACCCTGCGGCCCCGAGCCACGTCTCGGCGCTGATGTCGGGCGTCATGCTCAAGGTCGCGATCTACGGGATACTGCGCTTCGCTTTCGATATCCTCGCCCCAGCCGTCGAGCCACTGCCACCCTCCTGGGGATGGACGGTGCTCGTCGTGGGCACGACCTCGGCCGTGCTCGGTGTGCTCTATGCGCTGCAGCAGCACGACCTCAAGCGCCTGCTCGCGTACCACAGCGTGGAGAACATTGGGATCATCCTTATCGGAGTGGGGCTGGCGATGATTCTATGGCGTCGGGAACTCGCGGGCGGCGCCCTCGCGACCATTGCGCTCACCGCTGCGCTCCTTCACACCGTCAACCACGCGGCATTCAAGGGCCTCCTTTTCCTCGGCGCAGGCAGCGTCCTCTGCCGCACGCACGTCCGCAACATGGAGGAACTCGGCGGGCTCGCCCGGCTCATGCCCTGGACGGCTGGGCTGTTCCTGCTTGGAGCCGTCGCGATCTCGGCCCTCCCCCCGCTCAACGGGTTCGTCAGCGAGTGGCTTACCTTCCAAGCCCTTCTCGGCGGCGCCAGTCACTTCCACGGCCGCGCTGGGCTCGGCATCGTCTTATCCGCAGCGATGCTGGCGCTCACGGGAGGCCTCGCCGCTGCCTGCTTCGCGAAGGCATTCGGCGTCACGTTCCTCGGCCGCCCGCGAACTCCCCATGCCGAGCACGCCACCGAGGTACCGCCGTCGATGATCGCTGGCATGGTTTGGCTCGGGACGGTGTGCGTGGCTCTCGGTGTCGCGCCAGGGTACGCGATGCGCCTGCTCGATGCGCCGACGGTCAACGCTGCTCCACGGCCCCGGGGCGAGCGCCGTCGTGACGGCCCGGGGACCGCTTGTGCTGTCGGCGGCACTGACGCCATCGGGGACGGAGGCCACGGCCATTTCGATGACGATGATGGCCGCACTCCTCATCGCGCTCACCGCGATGGCGTGGGTCTTGCGCCGCGGATTGCGGCGTGCCCCGCAGCGCGGCGCGCCGACGTGGACGTGCGGCATGAGCCCCACGGCGCGGTTCGACTACACGGCCACCGCGTTTGCCAAGCCGCTCCGGCTCGTCTTCGCGACGCTCTACCACCTCCGCCGCGAGGTGATCCGGGAGACCGCGGGAACGCCGTACGTCGTCCGACGCATCCACTATACCGGAGAGGTCATGGATCTCGCGGAGACGCAAATTTACCACCGCGTCGAGCGGGGTATCTCGGGGCTGTCGCAGGCCATTCGCGCTCGCAGCACCGGCCGCATCCACGGGTACATCGCATTCGTGCTCGGAGCCCTCTTCGTGGCGCTGCTGCTGTTCGGGGTGGGCCAATGATGACCGGCGAGAGACCGCTCACGCTCGTGCTCCTCGAGATGACCCTTCTCGTGCTGCTCGGGCCGCTTGTCACCGGCACCATCCAGAAGCTCAAGGCCCTGCTCCAGTGCCGGCAGGGAGCCGGGATCCTTCAGCCGTACCGCGACCTCATTAAGCTGCTCCGCAAGGGCACGGTGCAGGCGGACACGACCTCGGGCTTGTTCCGGTCGATTCCGGTGCTTGTGCTGGCTGCCACGGTGGCTGCGGGTGCACTCGTTCCGGTCGTCCGGGCGGGGCCGCCGGCCTTTCCGTTGGGTGACGCGTTGATGCTCCTCGGGCTGCTCGCGCTGGCCCGCTTCCTCACTGCGGTCGGTGCGCTCGACGCCGGCGGCGCGTTCGGCGGGATGGGGGCCTCGCGAGAGATGACGATCGCGCCGCTCGTCGAGCCGGTCTTAATGATGGTCGTGTTCTCGACCGCGGTGGCCGCCGGGACGACGGAACTCGGCGCCCTCGCAGCGCATCGCGGGGCGTCGTGGATCCTCGCCTGGCGCGCGGCGGACTTCCTCGGCTTTGCGGCCATGCTCGTGTTACTCCCGGCAGAGACGGGCCGCATTCCTGTGGACAACCCGGACACCCACCTCGAGCTCACCATGCTGCACGAAGGCATGCTGCTTGAGCACTCCGGGCCGGGGCTCGGCTGCATGATGCTCGCGTCGCACACCCGACAGATCGTGACTCTCGGCCTCGTGTCGGCCCTCTTCTTCCCGGTCGGACTGGCAGACGGCGCGAGGCGTCACGGGCCTCCTGCTCGGAGCCGGCGCGTTCGCGGCGAAAATCCTCGTGCTTGCGACCTGGCTCGCGCTCGTCGAGTCGTCCTACGCCAAGCTCCGCTTCTTTCGGGTGCCGCAGTACCTCGGCATCGGCTTCGTCTGCGCCCTCACGGCGCTCGCGCTGAGGATCCTATGAGCCCCGAGACGGTCCAGACGATCATCGACGACCTCGGCGCGCTGCTGCTGTTCACGATGATACTCATCATCGCGGCAGGTCAGATCTCCCGCGCCATCTACGCCGTGGCCGCCCAGTCGCTCCTCATCGCCATCGCCGGCGCGGTCCTGGCGACGGCCACCGGCAACGCCGACCTCTGGGTGATCGCCGGCATCACGCTCGCCATCAAGGCGATCGTGCTGCCGTGGGTGCTGCACTGGGTCGTCCGGCGCTTGAACGTCCGGCGCGAGATTGAGCCGGTGATCCCTGTCTCCGCAACGCTCGCCCTCGCTGTGGTCGTCGTCGTGATGTCGTTTCACCTGAGTGCCTCGCTCGGCTCCGTCCGCCAGGCGATCACCGGCAACGCGCTTCCGGTCGGCATCGCCCTCACCCTGCTCGGCGTGCTGGTCATGGCGACCCGTAAGACGGCGCTGACCCAGATGGTGGGCCTCTTCGCGTCGGAGAACGGGATCTTCTTCACCGCGATGGCGGTGACGCAGGGCATGCCGCTCATCATCGAAATCGGCGTGATCCTCGACGTCATCCTCGCCGCGCTCGTCATGACGATCATGGTGCTGCGGGTCCGTTCGACGGTCGATGCCGACATCGCGGACCTGGACCGGCTGAGGGGATGATCCGT
The DNA here is from genome assembly GCA_963733575.1 of uncultured Alphaproteobacteria bacterium. GTDB lineage: Bacteria > Pseudomonadota > Alphaproteobacteria > Rhizobiales > Xanthobacteraceae > BOG-931. Next base: position 137,168 of record CAVTDJ010000004.1, read on the forward strand.
GGCTCGAAACGCTCCTCTGGGTCCTGCCGCTCGTCCCGACCGTCACGGCGCTGCTCATGCTCACGACGCGCGACCGCCGCATCCTCTCGGCCATCGACGTCGGTGGCTCGGCGGTCCTTTTCGCGCTCACGCTCGTCCTTGCCGGCGAGGTGGCAGCTCGCGGCCCGCAGGCGCTCGGCGTCCTCCGCGTGGACGACCTCGGGCTCGTCTTTCTCCTCCTCCTCGTCGTCCTCGCTCTGGCTGTCTCCATCTACACGGTGGGGTGGCTCAGGCAGGCGGTGGCGGTCGGCAACATGAAGGCCGAGTCCCTGCGGTCCTACTTCGCTCTCGTGCACGCCTTCGTCGCGACGATGGTCGTGACGGTCCTCGCCGACAACCTCGGGGTCCTCTGGATCGCGATGGAAGGGACGACGATCACCTCGGCCGTCCTCATCGGCTACCACGGCCATCAGCACGGCCTGGAGGCGGCGTGGAAGTACATCATCGTGACGACCATCGGCATCTCCTTCGGCCTCTTCGGCACGGTGCTCGTCTATGCCGCTGCCACCGACGTCATGGGCAGGCGCGGGCGCGATGAGCTGGTCGGCGATCATGAAGGTCGCTCCCATGCTCGACCCGGGCATCGTCCGGATCGGCTTCATCTTCGTGATGGTCGGCTACGGCACCAAGGCGGGTCTCGCGCCCATGCACCTCTGGCTGCCGGATGCCCACAGCCAGGCGCCCACGCCGGTCTCGGCGCTGCTCTCGGGCGTCCTCATCAAGTGCGCGCTCCTTGCAATCATCCGCTTCCAGACGATCGCCGCCGCCGCGTGCGGCCCGGCGTTCCCGGCGGAGGTGCTGCTCGTCTTCGGCCTCATCTCGGTCGTCGTGGCGACGCCGTTCATCCTGGTTCAGCACGACATCAAGCGCCTGCTCGGCTACCACAGCGTCGAGCACGTCGGGATCGTCGCGCTCGGTCTCGGCTTCGGCGGCTCCGTCGGCACCTACGGTGCGCTGCTGCACGTGGTGAACCACGGTGTCACCAAGGCCCTCGCGTTCTTCGCCGCCGGCACGGCCATCGCCCGCTACGGCTCGCGCGACATGCGGGTCATCCGGGGCCTGCTCGCCGTGGCGCCGATCGGCGCGACGCTCCTCATGCTCGCGGCGCTGTCGCTCGCCGGCATGCCGCCGTTCTCGATCTTCGTGAGCGAGCTCATGGTGCTGCGCGCCGGCATCGGCCACGGTCACTGGGTGGCGATCGCGATCTTCCTCGTGATGGTCGTCGTCATCTTTGCCGGCCTCCTCCACCATGTCGGCGCGATGGTCTTCGGCGAGCCGACGGCGGCGGCGGGCCGGGAGGCCGAGGCCTGGTCCCCGCTGCTCGGGATGCTGCTGCTCGCGGCGATCATGGTCCTGCTCGGCCTCACCATTCCCGCGAGCTTCGACGGGATTCTCCGGCGCGCCACGGAGATCGTCGTTGGCTGACCCTGCTCTCATGGACGCGCTGCGGGCGGGCGCGGGCGGCTCCGTCGACGCTGGACGTCGGCCCGCGCCCATCAGACCTCACGGTGCGCCTCGGTCGCGCGGGCGATCTCCCGGCGGCGGCCGCCGTGCTCATCGGACCGCACTCGATGGCCCTGGCCACGGTCGTGGCGACCGACGAGACGGCGACGCCGGACGGCGATCTGAAGGTGCGCTACGTCTTCGAGCCCACCGCCCCCGGCGCCGCCGGATCGGTTCGTGACGCTTCTCATCTCCGTGGATGCGGCGCGCCCGGAGGTGCCCTCGCTCACGACGGCGGTCCCGGCCGCAAACTGGCACGAGCGCGAGATGCAGGACCTCTTCGGGATCGTCCCCGTCGGGCACCCCGATCCCCGCCCGCTCGTGGTCCACGACGGGTGGCCGCAGGGCGTCTTCCCGCTCCGCAAGGCTTTCGACGGCTCGCGGCGCGGTCCCGGTCGAGCCCGCCGAGGAGTTTCCGCACCTCGTCGCCGAAGGCGAGGGCGTCTTCGAGATCCCGGTCGGCCCGATCCACGCCGGCATCATCGAGCCGGGCCACTTCCGCTTCACGTCGGTCGGCGAGACCGTGCTCAATCTCGACGCGCGCCTGTTCTACACGCATCGCGGGCTGGAGAAGCGGATGGAGGGGCTCTCGCCGCTCGACGCGTTCTACGTCGCCGAGCGTATCTGCGGGGTCTGCTCGGTCGCGCACGGCCTGGGCTACTGCGAGGCGCTCGAGCAGATCGCCGGCGTCGACGCCCCGCCGCGGGCCCGGCTCATCCGGAGCATCGCTCTCGAGCTGGAGCGGCTCTACAACCACGTCGGCGACATCGGCAACATCTGCGCCGGCGCCGCGTTCCACTACGGCACCGCCACCGGGATGCGCTTGAAGGAGCGCCTCCAGCAGATGAACGAGCGGCTCGCCGGCAATCGCTTCCTCCGGGGCCTCGTGGTCCCGGGCGGCGTGCGCCTCGATCTCTCGGACGACCTCCTCGGAGTCCTCGCCGTCACGCTCCAGGACACTCTCGCCGGGCTCGACAGCCTGATGGGACGCATCGAAGCCAACCCGTCGGTCGTCGATCGGCTCGACGACACCGGCGTCCTCCAGCACCAGGCCGCGCTGGACCTCGCCGTCGCCGGAGTGGCGGCCCGGGCGAGCGGCGTCGACCGCGACGCGCGGCGCGACCATCCCCACGGCGCGTTCGCGGGTCCCGAGCCGCCCGACCTGCACGTCGTGACCGCCTCGGAGGGCGACGCGATGGCCCGCGTGACGGTTCGCGCCCTGGAGGCCCGGGAGTCGATCCGGCTCGTCGGCGAGTTCGTCCGGCGGCTCGAGCCGGGGCCGTTGCAGGTCGCCCTCGCAGAGCCGCTGCCGGGCGGACGGATCGGGATCTCGGCCATCGAGTCGGCGCGAGGCGAGGCGGTCCACTGGCTTCGCACCGATGCCGCCGGGCGCGTGGAGCGATACCACCTCCGGTCGCCGAGCTACCACAACTGGCCCGCCGTGGCCCTGGCCGCCGAGACGGCGATCGTCCCGGACTTCCCGCTCGTCAACAAGAGCTTCGAGCTCTGCTACTCGTGCACGGATCGCTGACATGCTGCGAATCATCATGAACGCGCTTCGCACCGGGGTGGTCACGACCCGCTACCCCGCGGAGCCGAGCGTGCCGCCGGACCGCTTTCGGGGCGCGCCCGTGCTTCGCCCCGGCAGCGCGCCTGCCTCCTCCCGCCGTCTGCCCCACGGGTGCGCTCTCCGAGCGTCTCGACGCCGGCCGTCGTCACGTCGCCCTCGACCTCGCGCGGTGCGTCTTCTGCGGCCGCTGTGCCGAGGATCCATGGGCCGACGCGGTCGCCATGGGGCGGGACTTCGAGCTCGCGGCGCGCTGCCGCGACGACCTGCGGATCGAGGTCGTGGCCGACGACCCTGCCGTCCCAGCGGCGGGACCAGCACCCGACCCGGACGCCGAGGCCGCCCGCGCCTCGTCCGAGATCCACCGGGTGCTCGGCCGATCGCTGCACCTCCGCCACCTCGACGCGGGCTCCTGCAACGCCTGCGACTGGGAGCTCGCCGCCCTGCTGAACCCGGTGTACGACGTTCGTCGCCTCGGCATCGACTTCGTCGCCTCCCCGCGCCACGCGGACGGGGTCGTGGTCACCGGCCCGGTCACGCGCAACCTGGAGACCGCCGTCCGCCGCACGTTCGAGGCCATCCCCGAGCCGCGCGTCGTGATCGCCGTGGGAGCCTGCGCCGCCTCCGGGGGCATCGTCGGGGAGGGATACGCCAGCGCCGGCGGCGTCGACCGGGTCCTGCCCGTCGACGTCTACATCCCCGGCTGCCCGCCGCGCCCGGAGGCCATCATCTTCGGCATCCTGGTCGCGGTCGGGCGCCTCGATGCCCGCCGCCTGCCACGCGAGGGGTAACGGGACGGCGCCGCGCTTTCGTGCCGGACGGAGCAGCAGCCGCGCCGCAGCTTAAACGCGATACGTTGCCCACCTACGGACGCGTTGGTGGTACATCCAACGTAGCCCCCCTTGTTTCCGCTCGGTGTCAAATAAGGTGCTGCTGCGCCACGCCCCTCCTTTTTTGGGACAGGCGATTGGCATTTAGATCCAAAACCGGAGCCAGTGATCAACAAACCACTCGGGATGGCGATTATGTACGTTAGAAAACACGATCTATTAATGGATGGACCCGTAAATAATTTGGCAAGCTGTTTCGCCTTCCGGAGGACCTCACCTCGCGCGGCCGGGTCTAACGCTCGGAGCCTGTCTAAGTACTCGCCGGCGATGCCATAATTTCCGCATGTGGGGCAATGGACTACAATTCCATGAAATCCGGGAGGAGTATGATCCGTCGCCGAGCCATCACAGACTGGACACTGCATGTCTTCTTCTCCCAGCAAAGGAAATACATGAGGCTGGCCAACTGAAATGGAGAGCCGAAGATGACACGAGCATAGATTGAATGCCGCGCTTGCGCTCACTCCCTTTGTACCAAAGACCAAATAGCTCGCCGCAATTTTTCGATGTTATCGTTCGAGGGACCATCTGGCTGTCTTAATCAGCATTCCGCTGCTGATCAAGGATATGGTAGACGGGATCGCTCGGTCTCCGTCAGGCGCCGAAGTGCGATCATTCCGAAACCGCGCATACATGGCTTCGTTGCAAATGACCGCTTTGCGCCCGCATGTTTCATAAAGAAGACGTCCGCTTCGCAGCCGAGGGCGGCATCGAGCTTTTCTGCGTGGCTGTTCAGTTCCGGAACGCCGGCCCGCCCCCCTTCCGGCCATCACGATGGCCCATGGCTACGCTGGCACGAAATATCATGGCCTCGAACCGATGGCTGAAGCCTTTGCCGAGGCGGGATTTTTGGTGCTGGTGCATGACCATCGGGGGTTTGGCGATAGCGGCGGCGAACCAAGGCAGGATGTCGAGACGCACAGGCTTGACGAAACGCAGGTCAAGGAGTTCGCGATTCAATTCGATCCGCAGCCCTTTCATACGGACCAGCAAGTCGCGGAACGCACATTCTTCAATGGCTTGGCGGCGAGCGGTTGGCACACCGCCGCGATCACGATGCGTCTAAATGTCGAGAGCGGTCAGCCGCTCGCCGGCGGCATCGTCGGGGCCGGGGTAGAGTTGAGCTGGCCGACGCCAACCCGTCCCGGAGATGTCCTCCATGTTGAGAGCGAGGTCGTTGAAATTACGCCATCGCGCTCGCGACCCGATCGCAGCACGATAGTCCTTCTCAGCCGAAAGATAAATCAACGCGGCGACGTGGTTCAATTCTCAAGGCCAAACTTGTTGTTCCGCGCAGAGTCGCGAGGTGAGAGCACGTCCGCTCCTGATAGCACTTGGCGGACATCGCTCATTCGACAAACGACCGCTTTGCGCCAGAAGTGGCCAGTCGCGAGTACCTTATTAGGAGAGTAAGACTGCCGAGTCGGTATAAATCATACGCTCGCTATAGAGCGATGCGGAGTGGCGGGACGGCGGAGGGCCGTCTATGCTTGGACGTCATATCAAAAGAGGCCAGCGACCTTGGAATAAGGGATTGCTCATCGGCCAGAAGAAACCTCTCCAGCCGAAGCACGTCTGGTCGATTCGAGTCCGCCTAGAAATCGCACGATCGAGACGTGACCTTGCACTCTTCAACCTAGCCATCGACAGTAAGCTTCGCGCCTGCGACCTAGTCCAACTGCGCCTAGACGACATTTGCTCAGGAGCCAATGTGCGGCATCGAGCAACGATCGTCCAAAAGAAGACAGGTCGACCAGTCCAGTTCAAGATCACGGAGCAGTCGAGAAATTCCGTTGAAGCCTGGCTACCAACGCTCCGGGCTATCGGTTCCCGATATCTTTTCCCAAGTCGACTTCATGCAAGTCCTCACATATCGACCCGCCAATATGCCCGGCTGGTGCATCGCTGGGTCGAAAACATCGGCTTAAAGTCGGCCCTTTATGGCACGCACTCGATGCGGCGCACAAAGGCCGCCCAGATTTATCGCAAGACCGGTAACCTCCGCGCAGTACAACTCCTTCTTGGCCATACGAAGCTGGAGAGCACCGTCCGATATCTCGGAATTGAGGTGGATGACGCTTTAAATATCGCCGAGCAGATCGAGCTTTAATCGTCGACCACCGGCATCACGCCGGTGGTCGCTTCCGCGCCAAAAGCTGCTGTGAGCAAGCGCAACAACTTGCGCCGCGCCGGGAACTGCGAACGGCTCCACAATCTGGGACGCGAAATGCTTAACTTCGATGTACTGACAATTTGTCAAGCAGCTCGCGTTGGATGAAATCGCCGACGCTCCTGCACGATTTCTCAGGTGTCGACGAGTTGTCGCCGCGAAACCAACCATCTGTCGTAAGCAAGGGTGGAAAGGCCGGCGCTGGATTAAGCACCGTATAAGTTGCCGCGACGAGGTGCGTGCCGCCCGGATCGACCGCGTAAATTTCCGATGGCGGCGATTTAATATCCGCGGAGGAATCGACTGTCTTGAAGAAATTGCGGTCGGCGTGCGAACCGAATGAGGACATAATCGGTCGGCGCACTGTCGGCTGCCTCGCCTTTGTTCACGGGCGACCTTGCTGTCGCTGGGTAAACCGGAGGTACGAACTCTTGCTTTGTCCATGCGTGAGCAGTCGCCGACCGCATAGTCACCAGACAGGACGCGGGCCCATGCGCAATTGATAAATCACCAATCGTCGCCTTCAATAACAACACCGCCGACCGTTGCCGGGAGCGCGACCTTGGGAATCGCAGCAACGGCAGCCTTTTCCCGATCTTTGGCCATGAGGACCGACGAGAGCAAAGTCGCCCAAAGGCCAAATGGGATCAAGGCGACTAGAACTACGGCACCTCCAATCGCGTCTCGTTTGGCTCCGAAGCGTAAAATCGACGCCACAACGGCGGTGTATAGAAGGAATGTCGGCACGAAGAATGGAAGTGCGTAGGCTGCTAGCCCGATTAGCAAGAGTGGAATGGTCATCTGGCTGTTTGCTTGAAGCGACCAGAAAACAACAGCAAAGGCGATCATCGCGCCGAAAACCACCGCGCGCTTCGGCTGCCAAAGGTTTGGCGCCTCGGTCTCGGCAACGGCCGGCAACGGCATGGCGGGAGCCATCTGACCCGACCGCCAGACCCGATAGGCCGCCAATGCCAGAAAAAATGGCATTGCATATGCCGCGTAGGATAAGAACAAGAATAGCCAAATTGCGATCTTTGTGATAATCCCGCGAAACCAAGCGAAAGCCGCTTACGCGCGCCGCGGCAGCAATTGACAACCATCCCCCCAAAACCAGCATTATCTTGTCCAATACGGGGGTTCCTCCGCTGCGAAGGGCATCACGTGGCGGGATGCCGAGCAGACCGATAAGGGCCGCTCCAAACAGCGCATAGACGGGCGCACTAAACGACAGGATGCCGGCCGCGAAGGGATACGCCCAGCCGGACCCGGCATACTGGAGAAAGCCCTGATCGCCGACCAACATGAGCGGAGATCGCCCCCAGCCATGGGTGCAGCCCGGTATCACGCGCCCTGCGGACGCACGCGCTCAGGGCGATTGCCAAGGCGGTAACAAACAGGACCGGACGCAAGGTGGTGGACGCGACGAGCGTGAGGGCGCGCGCATGTATCCAAGCCGCAATGTGACGTCGTCACAATCGTCTTTAACAGGAGTGGAAAGAGGAAAATCGTTCCGATAAGGAGCGCAATCGCGGTTGCGGATCTCCAAGCGTAAGCTGTAATAGAGAACACCTGTCCAACTGAGCATCTGGTGCGGCCTTCTTACGGTCCTTTTGTTGACGGGAACTACTTATCCGGCGTGCAACTTAAGGGTGACTTAACGGAGCCAATTTCGGGTCCGGCCGCTTCGGGTCAAAAAGCGAAATATTAAGCGCGAGCAGATGTTTTCCGGTTTACC
>CAVTDJ010000005.1:0-945803 GCA_963733575.1 uncultured Alphaproteobacteria bacterium
GGATTGTCGGCCCAGCCTCACAACCGTAGCAAAACCAATGGCTTAGAGCTATCCAAGATCGACGCTTTGTACCAGGCAAATGTGCCAATGTCGATTGTCAAATGACGCTTCAACGGAGGTCTTCAACTAACCTTTCTGGCCCCGGGCGACCGGCACCGATCGGGACCCCACCATTACAGAAATTGCCGATTAGAAATTAGCTTGATAGTTCGATTTCGACAGGGGTGCCACGGCCGATGAAGATGGGCAATATTGCTTCGCCGTGGCGCTATGATGCCGCAGCCTACGACACGCCAACTCCCTCGAACACGCGACCGACTGCGATTTAGCGCTGCGCCCACGGGCGGCAGTTTTCCGATGTCGCGGTCGCCCGAATAGACGGGCGCCGAACCATCCCAGGAATCTGGGCAAATGTCCGTTGTCGGGTGAAACCCGGAAAAACTATGCTCCGTTTGAGTATTTCGCAGTTTGACCCGACTGAGACATCGGCTGTGCGTTGCGACAAACGGATTACCCGCTTGCGCCTGCCAACATTACGCGGGTCATCACTGTCGTCACGAAGCGTCGGCTTCAATCTTTGAGCCTGCTTTCCGCTTGCGCGATATTCGAAGTAACCAGGCACGCCCTTTGATTGCAGTTACGGTTCGATTTAACTCTTCTGCGGCTTTGGCGACCGGCCGGCCGTTCTCAAAAAAGTCCGCAGGAGATTATCCTCCTCCGGCGTCCAGATTTTCCGGTGCAGCCGCTTCATTGCCATCAGCCTAAGCGTTCTTGGCTTGCGTGAGCTCGACGGTTTTTCCGAAACCCTTTTTTACTCAACGCAGAGTGTCAGATCGCGTTCAAACCAGCGTGGTGCGCCAAAAAAAACATCTAATACTTGGATGCAAGCCAGAAGTGATCGGCACAAACAAAAGTGACGCGATTGAACCGGAGCGGTCAATGTCCAGGTCTGCCGCCCGCTAACGTCAAGGCGCAGGAAACCAATTCAGTCGAACTACGCGGAACTTAGCCTGCTAACGATGATTCGGCTCATTACTACCGGATCAAGAGGCAATAGCTAACTTCCCCGCCCAAATAGGTTTCGCTGTCTTATGCTCTGCTGCTTCGTTCGCGTTCAGAAGTTTCTCTGCATCATGGGCAGTCCGAACCGCTGCGGACTTCCGGTTAAATCGAATCACCTTCGTTTGCCCATCGCAAACGATCCAACCTTTTTCGACATGGATGATTGTGTACATCGCCCTGATCCCTAAACTTTGATGCGATCATTCGGCCAACGCAGGATAATATAAGAAGTTAAGACAATCAGCGGCCGAATGAATAATCTGGTTTCGTAAATCTTAATTGGATTGAAGAAATTCACGCCTAGCGACCGTGGACGCTGCTCTCCCGTGCGGACGTGATCGAATAGCCGCCTTGTTTGCTGCGGTGCATGAGTCCGCTCCTGTGGAGGTTTTCGGCTGCCGGGATGTAGGTCTATCCACGCGGTGAGGCGGCCGGCGGCCGAAAAGCGCCAAGGCACGAAGTCGCGGGAGGTTGAGCACCGGCAGGGCAGCGGGCGCTATGGGGATTTGATGGTGGTGCCGAGCGCGAGGGTAGATCTGATATCGGCAGAATGCAGCCGGCTGGTCTGCGTACTGGGACCGGAAGCGGGCGATAGACGTCTGGGCAAGTGCTGGGAACCAATCAACGAGCTCAGGGAGCGTCGAGCGCGGTGACTTGGGCGAGAGGGATTGTTGCCGGCTTGTGACCAGCGCGTCTGAACGGGGAAATGGCGACGCTTACGGGATGCCCGGCTCATGATGTGTCGATCCTGCTGGGCATCGGGCGCCAGCGCGGCTCGCAGCCGGGCGCGAAGGTCTCGATCACGATCATGCGGCCGCCGCAGCGCGGGCAAGGGCAAGGCAGCACACGTGGTATTTCTGTGGCGATATCCAGCTGCTCTTGCGTGTCGGCGGCTGGCGGGGCGACATTGAGAAGTGCGCGGGCTGTGGCGATGTTCTCGACGCGGTTGGTGTTGGCAAAGAGCCCGTAGTGGCGGATGCGATGGAAGCCCTTGGGCAGCACGTGAATCAGGAAGCGCCTGATGAACTCGTGCGGGTGAAGCTGCATCGTCTTCCAGCGATCGGGGCCGTCGAGGCGATAATCTTTCCATCGGAACGCAATCGCGCCGTCGTCGGCTGCAACGAGGCGGCGGTTCGAGATGGCGACGCGATGGGTGTAACGGGAGAGATAGCGCAGGACCTGCTCGGGCCCTGCGAATGGGGCCTTGCAATAGACCACCCACTTGATGCGCCGCAGCGGGCGATGAAACGCTTGAATGTTTTCTTGTCGGCTAGTCCGGCATGGGTGTTGAAGAACTTCAGCTCGCCGTTACCGTGCGCCGCCATGAGCATCGCCAGCATCTTGCCGCGGAACAGGCGCGCCAGCACCTTGACATGGACGAGGAAGTCGGGACGCGCGGCGACCCATCGCGCGTTATCGAACGAGAGACCTCCACCTGGCACAATCATATGCACGTGCGGATGATGGGTGAGCGCTGAGCCCCAGCTGTGCAGCACGGCGGTGATACCGATCCGTGCGCCGAGGCGCTTGGGATCGCTTGCGATGGCGAGCGTCGTGTCGGCCGCTGCCTTCATCAGCAGATTGTAGACCACGCGCTTGTTCTGATAGGCTACGTCACGCAGCTGGCTCGGCAGGGTGTAGACGACGTGAAAATACGGCACCGGTAGCAGTTCCGCTTCGCGCTCGGCCAGCCATCGGCGTGACGCCGCACCCTGGCACTTCGGGCAGTGCCGGTTACGGCAACTGTTGTAACCGATCTCGGTATGGCCGCACGCCATGTTCTCGCAACGCGCGACATGCCCGCCGAGCGCTGCCGTACGACAGCGCTCGATTGCACCCATCACCTTCAGTTGCCCGAGGCTCACATGCCCGCGGTTGGCCTCACGCCAGCTGGGACCGTGATCGCGGAAGATATCCGCGACCTCGAGATCTGGTCGAGCCATGGCCGGCGGCTATGGCGCTGGTGGCTTCTCCTGGTCTCGCCTCGCAGGCCTGCGGCGCGGCTTGCTCAGGGCATCGAGTGGGCTCTCGATCCCAGCGATCATTCCGATCGCCACGCGACTGTAGCGGGCTGTCGTCTCAAGCCTGTCGTGCCCGAGCAAGGCTGCAATCACACGAATATCCTTGCCGCGCTCGAGCAGATGGGTTGCGAAGCTGTGGCGCAGCGAATGCAGAGAGACCGTCTTGAGCAGCCCCGCGGCTTGCGCGGCCTCCTTGAACAGCCGGCCGAACTGACGCGTGGTCAGTGGCCGATAATCACTGCGACCTGGAAACAGCCAGCGCTGTTCCGGGGCAATGCCAGCGTCATCAGCGCTCGGCCGCGCCTTCCACCATTGCCGCAACAAAACCAGGACCTCCGCCGGCAGCATCACGTATCGGTCCTTGCGGCCCTTCGACTGCAGGATGCGGATAATCTTCTGCTCACGATCAATATCACCCACTCGCAGCCGCACCACCTCGCTGGACCGCAGCCCGCAACCATAGGCGAGGCTTAGCATCGCTCGCGCCTTCAGGCTCGTCGCCATGGTCAGAACACGCTTGATCTCCTCAGGGCTCAGCACCGGCGGAAGCCTCACGGGCTCCCTGATGTGCCAGACCTCGGCCGCCAGATCGTGGCGACGTAGCGTGACGCGGAACAAGAACCGCACCCCCGTCATAATCCGATTGCGGTTACAGATGCTCGTCCCACTCTCGATGAGGCGCAGCTGGAATTGGCGCACATCGTCAGGCGTTGCCGTGTCGGGCGAGCGTTTAAGCCAGGCGGCGAACCGCCTGCAGCTTTGCAGGTGACTGCGCTGCGTGTGTGGGTTGAGCTTGCGCGCAGTCATATCTTCGATCATTCTTCGACGCAGCGGACTGACGATGTTGGTATCGCTCATGGGGAGCTCCATTCTGAGTGAGGTTCCTGAAACACCCTCAATTCTCAGGACGGAGCTCTCCAGCGCTAGTGCTATCCTCGACTACCGGCCTCTCGGCTCTTGCTCCCGCGCAGCGGGCTGAAGCGCAGCGACTTTGTGCATTGGCACTCTTCCGACATCGCGGCGGTGTTGAGAGATGTCTGTTGTTGGAGGCAAAGCAGAAGACAGCTGCTCTTAGCGAATATTTCGCATTTCGCTTGGCGGTTTTTGGTCGCTTGGGCGGTTACTCACGTCATCTCGCGCGAAACCTGAAGGACTGCGTCGCGGCAGGCGATGACCCAAGCTCTTAAAGTAGTTGGTCGCTTATCCGTCTTTCCTTTACCCGCTGCATCACGAAACGGCAGCTACGGCATTCGAACGTGAAAACGAGCGGTTCCAACGAATATGCTTCGCGACAAGACATCGCCATTCTCGATTTGCAGTTTGGACAGCTAGGCAGAGGCTGACCAAAAGAAGCGATCAGGTCCGAGGTCATTGAAGCGATCCAATTTCGGTCGAGCCAATTCGTAATCGCGGAAAATGCCCACTAAATCCAGAATGATCCTTGTTCTTGCGGAGCCTCATTAAGCCAAATCAGCGCCTCACGCGCTCCCAGCCGCACAATTCTTTCTTCGCCCGAAGGAGTTGAAACATCCGTGGAAAGATAAAGAACGAAGCCCTGATCATCGCGAAATAGGGCTTCTCGTCCTTCAGCTACCGCGAGCAAGTCTGTGTCTATAAAAGGTACATTCCGCAAACAGATCATCTGCATTCAAGCTCCATAATCTCAAAATCAGAGCGGAAATTGAACGTCGGCTTCAAAACCATATCGACCCGGACCAACTGAAATCTCCGAACCGCAGGGCAAACTTATGTATAATTGCGTAAGGATTCGTTAACCCCAGGGGAGCCACGAACGCTCAAAAAGCGACACAAGGTCTGCTCATGTGCAGGTAAGTGCCGTTCCGTGATGTCCGCGATCTGGTCGCTACCAGGGGTAAACCGGACATGGCCCGGACAGCCCAATTTGGTCGAGATTGATCCATCTCGGACATCAGCCAGTGCAATTGCGCACGCGGGCTGAAAGAAAGGCCGCCCCCGCCAATCCTGCTGGACGTTCATAAATGTCCCCGTTTACCACATGTCAGATACCGGTAGTTTCGGAGAGGTTCCACCTTAAGGCGAACTTAAGGCAATGGGGCATATAATATCCTCTTTCAGCTATTCCTAGTTTTTACTTTTGAAATTGCGAGGTTACGACCTCAACTCTTTCCAATTTGGCGGTTGAAATGCTTGTTCATTTCGTCACCGATGAACCTACGAAGATACCCGCCATCCGCGCGATGCTGGAGCCGCGATATCATGTTGTCCCCCAGTTGCTGGGAGGTGGTGATACGGAAATCAGCTCAAACGGCGTGCTAATGGTTGACGCCGACCTGCGTAAGATGGTTCGGGTCGAACAGATCAAGCTTGTTTTGCGGGACCTGAGTTGCATTCCTGAAAAGCTGTTTGTCGTTGAGAAACACGTTCACCACATGGTTGCGCAGGCGTTTGCGCTCGGAGCGACCGCCGTGGTTTCTCGTCCAAGAGAAATCATATTCAAACTGGCGCAGATCGAAGTCGCGGAGAAGGCAGCACTAACCGACTTTGCCATTACCTCACGCGAGATCGCAGATGGCGCAGCGGCCTTCGCGTCGATGTTCTCGGCCGCGCAGGGCGGCAAACTGATAAACCTTTCAGACGCCGAGCGCGCCACATCAGAAATCATCGATAGCATCGTGCAAAACGGGCTTGGCGCGTGGCTCGACGACGTGCGCCGCTATCATGAAGGAACGTACCAACATTGCCTGCTGGTAACGGGAGTGGCAGTCGGCTTCGCATTGGACATCGGGTTCTCCAGTCCGGATGTAAAGCGACTCGGAATGGCGGCAACCCTTCATGATATCGGGAAGGCCCGTATTCCCTTATCGATTCTCGACAAGCCGGGACGCCTCGACCCAGCTGAAGAAGAGATCATGAGACGCCATCCGGTCATCGGATATGAGTTATTGAAGGATACCTCAGGCGTCAGCCCGGAGATTCTTGACGGCGTGAGGCACCACCACGAATATCTGGACGGTTCTGGTTATCCCGACGCGCTGACGGCACCGGAGATTTCCGATCTGGTAAGATTGCTGACGATCTCGGATATCTTCGCCGCGCTTATTGAGTTGAGGCCATACAGCCCGCCAATATCCCGCCAAGATGCCTACAAAATCCTGTGCGGTATGGACGGAAAGCTGGAACGACCGCTTGTGAAGGCGTTCCGGAACGTAGCGCTTGTGGCGTGAAGCAAATCTGCGGAAGCGAGACAAATGCCGCGTCCACGAGCGCAGTGAATGAGAGCGGTGACTTGTCAATCAGCGTGGGGTCCCGACGCCGATCGGCGGGCTAAGCCGTTGATCTGCTTCACGATGGTGGGGTCAGTCTTAGACGTTTATTCACACCTCCAGAAAGAGACTTTTACTTTCGCGAGCGTAGTGATCACAAACACTTTCGGTTTGTCGGTCGTCTCACGTGTTGCGTGGCTTGAATTCAATCGGGCCTAAGCCGTTGCTGGCTGCAATACATGGGACCGCGGTTGGCGGAGGGCTTGAGATGACCTTGCACTGCGATCTGCGTTTTGAGGCATCCGATGCGAGGCTGGGACAGCCAGAAATACGCATCGGTTTCATTCCACCCATCGCAACGACCCAGGCGTTGGCGCGCCTGATCGAACGTTCGAGGGCGATCCACTATCTGTACGAAGGCAAGCTGATTGCAGCTTCCGACTCGTATCCGACGTCGGAAGCGATCCGCAGGATCGTGTCCCCGGTCGTACGGAGTCTCGCTGCAGCCGAGTGAAGCCGCCACCGCCGCAGATAGGACGCGACACTCGGCGGACTTCATCACGATTTTCGATTCAGGCAGGCCTCAAAACAGCTTGATCAATTCGACGTCGTCCTGCAAATGCTCCGGCGGCCCGTCGTAGATCTTGCGGCCGGCCTTCAGTACCGCCACCCGGTTGGCAATAGGCAGGCTGTAGTGCACGTTCTGCTCCACCATCAGGATGGAGGTGCCGAAGCTCCGGTTGATCTCGGCAATGCTCTGCATCACCCGGTCGACCAGATTGGGCGCCAGGCCGATGGACGGCTCGTCCAGTATGACCACGCGCGGCTCGTGCATGAGCGCCATGCCGATGGCCAGCATCTGCTGCTGGCCGCCGGAGAGCGTGCCGCCGATCTGCTGCTGGCGCTCGCCCAGGATCGGAAATAGCTTAAAGATGGTCTGCATGCGTGCCGGCAGCCTGGCCTTATTGGCCATGATGAAGCCGCCGAGTTCCAGATTGTCGCGCACACTCAAAGTCCGGAAGATGCCGTGGCCCTGCGGCACGAAGGCGATGCCCTCGGCCACATTGTCGCCAGGCGAGCGGCCGGCGATCGGCTTGCCGTCATAAGTCACTTCGCCGGCGGTCGGCTTCAGCAGGCCGAAGATGGCGCGCATGAGTGTGGTCTTACCGGCGCCGTTATGGCCCAGCACCAGCAGGATTTCGCCGCGGCCGAGCGCCAGATCGATGCCATGGACGATCTGCTTCTTGCCGTAGCCGGCGGCGAGGCTGCGCACTTCCAGGATGGCGGCACTCATTTGAAATACCGCGATGCCAGGGCCGGATCGTTCATCAATTGACTGGGGGTACCGATGGCCATGGCATGGCCCTCGTCGAGGAAATAGACCACGTCGCACAACTCCTTGATGACGTCGAGATTATGCTCGATGATGCAGATCGTCTTGCCGTTGTCGGCTAGCTTGCGCACGATCGGAAAAATTTCCGCCAGGGTGCTGCGGTCCAGGCCGGACAAAGGCTCGTCGAACAGGAATACCTCAGCGCCGGTGGCGAGCAGCCGGGCGACGACCAGCAGTTTCTCCTCGGCATAAGACAGGTTCTCCGCTGTCTCATAGGCCTTGTGGGTGAGGCCGACGAAATCCAGCACGTTGCGGGCGCGGATCAGGTTCTCGTGCTCCTCGCGGTGGATTTTCATCGGCCGGAAGAATACATCGAGCACCCGATCGCCGGTCTGGCCGGGCAGCGCCACCATGACGTTCTCCAACGCCGTCATTTTCGTGAACAGCCGCAGATCTTGAAACGAGCGGGCGACGCCGGCGCGTACGATGTCATGCGGCTTCAGCCCGGTGATGTCGCGGCCGCGAAAGCTGATGCTGCCAGTATCCAGCGA
Organism: uncultured Alphaproteobacteria bacterium; assembly: GCA_963733575.1. Lineage (GTDB taxonomy): Bacteria > Pseudomonadota > Alphaproteobacteria > Rhizobiales > Xanthobacteraceae > BOG-931. Next base: position 8,213 of record CAVTDJ010000005.1, read on the forward strand.
GAGGAAGCCGGTCAACAGGTTGAAGGCCGTGGTCTTGCCGGCGCCGTTCGGTCCGATCAGGCCAGTGATCGAGCCGCTCTTCAGAACGATATCGAAGCCGGCTACGGCGACGATGCCGCCGAAGCGGCGATGCAGGTCGCGCCCCGAGAGGGTGACTTCGCCCTTCGGCAGCGGCTTGGGCATGGGCACTCCGTGGCTACTTGCGCCGTCGACATGGGGCAGATGGCGCATGGTGCTGCGCTCGCCGAGTAACCCTTGCGGGCGCAACCGCAGGATGGCGATCAGCAGCACGCCGTAGATGATGAGGTGCGACTTGTCGGCAATCTCGGTTGGCAAGGTGACGAATTTCAGCAACTCGGGCAGGACCACCAGCACCGCGGCGCCGATCAGCGAGCCCCATAGATTGCCGGTACCGCCCAGGATCACCATGGCTAACATGTAGATGGTCTCATCGATGCCGAAGCTTTCGGCGCCGACGTAGTTCAGATAACGGGCGAACAATGAGCCGGCAACGGCGGCGAGCCCGGCCGAAAAGGCGAAGACAGCGACCTTCATATAAAGCAGGTCCTTGCCGATCGCCTCGGCGGCGGATTCATTCTCGCGCATGGCGCGAAGCGCGCGGCCGAAGGGCGAATTGGTCAGCCGCCAGGCGATCCAGAAGCAGACGCCGAGCGCCAGGATCGCGGCGGGAAGGAACCGCCCCGGATTGTTGAGGGCATAGCCGAAGACATGCAAGCTCGGCACGCCGCGGAGGCCGTCGGTGCCGCCGGTGAGGCTTTTCCAATTGGTGGCGACGGCGATGACGATCACCTGCAAAGCCAAGGTCACCACCACCAGATAAGTGCCGGATATGCGGATCGCCGGGATGGCGACCAGGGCGCCGATGAAGCCGGTCACCGCCACGCCGATCAGCAGGTCGAGGGGAAAAGGCAGGCCGAGCTTCAGGGTGAGGATGGCGGTAGCATAGGCGCCGAAGGCATAGAAGGCGGCCTGGGCCATCGCGAACAAGCCGGCGAAGCCGACCAACAGGTTGAAGGAGATGGCGAGGATGCCGTAGATGCAGACCATCACCAGGACGTGCAGGACATATTCCATGTCAGCTCACCGCCCGGCCAAACAAGCCTTGCGGCCTGAGAAGCACCACTAGGAACAGCACGATGAATGCGATGGAGCTTTGCCACTCGGTCGGAATCTTCCACAGACCCAAGCTTTCCACCATGCCGAGCGCCAGGCCGCCGGCGATGGCGCCGCGCAGAGAGCCGACCCCGCCGACGATGACGGCGACGAAGGCGATGAAGACAGCAAAAAAGCCCATGCTCGGCGTCGCCCCGTCCTTGAGCAGGATGAGCGTCGCCGGGATGGCCGACAGCGCCGAGCCGATCGCGAACACCAGCCGGGACACCTTCACCGTGTCGATGCCGATGATGCGCGCCATCTCCGGATTGTCGGTGGTGGCCAGGATAGCTTTGCCGTGGCGGGTGCGGGCGAGATAGACACCGAGCGACGCGGTCAGTACGATCATGGCGATCACCTGGCCGAGCTGGACCGAGCTGAAATAGACCGGGCCGATAAGAAAGATGCCGTATTGGTAATTCTCGACCACACGCCCGCCGGTGCCGAAGACGATGGCAATCAGGTTTTCCAGCACGATGAACAGGCCGAGTGAGGCAATCAGCACCACATGCGACGAGCTTTGGCGCTGCTCGAAGGGTAGATAAAGATATTGATAGGTGGCGGTGCCGAGGGCGGCGGCGACCAGTGCCGCGAAGAGCATGGCGGCGGCGATCGGCAGGCCCAGCACATTGGCGGCGAACCAGGCTGCATAGGCGGCGGCGGTAAAGATCGGTCCGTACGCGAAATGCACGATGCGGGTGGTGGCAAAGATCAAGCCGAAGCCAGCGCCGAGCAGCGCGTAATGGCTACCGTTGATGAGGCCGTTGACGAAAAGCTGCGCAAGAAGATCCATGATTGAACTCAGGCGGGCGTGTGGCCATGCTCCCGTTTGCCTCAAGATGCGCCCAGCGGGCACCCCTCGACGTGTGGAAGCCGTAATGAACCGTCATGGCGAGGTGGCCGCGCGCCGACCACCTCGCCATGGAGCCCGGCATTCCTTGAACGGGCCTGCTACTTGGCTTCGATGTATTTCTCGAACACTTTGTCGCCGTTCTCGACCTTGAACAGCGCTACGCGCTTCTTGGCCACGCCGTTGGCTTGGAACTCCATGCTGCCGCCATAGACCGACTTGAAGGTCGGGTCCTCGCGCAGCGCCGCCGCGATCTTGTCGCCATGGTACCAATCGCCACCCTTGGCGCGGGCCCGCTTCATGGATTCGGCGATGACATAGACGCCTTCATAGTAATTGGCGGCATAGAAATCCGGATCGGCGTTGTAACGTTCCTTGTAGCCTTTGGCGAAGGCGGCCGACCAAGGCTCGTCGGGTGAGGGTTTGAAATAGTCGGAGGTGAATTCGTAGCCTTCCAGCGCCGCACCACCGAGCTTCTGCACGTCGGCGGTATATTCCACGCCGATCAAAGGCACCTTCAGGCCGAAATCGCGTATGCGCTTGGCGGCGAGGCCCGGGTCGGGGCTGAACAGCCACAGACCGACGAAGTCGGGATTGCCGGCGCGAATCTTAGCTATTTGGGTATCGATGTTGGCGGCGCCGACATCCATTTTTTCCGACGCCACCACCGTGCCGCCGTCCTTCTTCCAAATCTCGTCCACGGTCTTGACGATATTGTCGCCGGCGTCCGAGTTCCAGGCCAGCTCGGCCATCTTCTTCAAGCCCAGATCGTGCGCGTGGCCGACCGCGGCGCGACCGAGATCGGAGGCGAGCGAACGGTTGTGGAACAGGTATTTCGAGGCGCCGACCAGGTTGTTGCTGACGCCGCCGCCGTTAATCAGGAAAATTTTCTGCTCGTCGGCGATCGGCGCGATGGCCAAAGTCGGCGGCGTGAACGAAGTCATCACCGCCTGCACGTTGTAGAGGTTACGCACGCGCGTGAAACCGTCCACTCCATCCTTGGCCACGCCGCCTTTATGATCCTCGATGTCGGCTTCGAGCTTGATGCCGTCGACGCCGCCCTTGGCGTTTATCTCGTCGATGGCCTGCTTCATCCCCTGGCTCATTACCGTGCCGTAATAGCTGGTCTTGCCGGTCATGGCGAACAGGGCGCCAATATGGATAATGTCCGGATCCTTCGGCTTTTCGGCGGCCGGCGCTGCCGATGTCGTAACAAGAAAGGCCGCAGTGAGTGCGGCGCCGATCAGCTTGAGCATGTCTTTTCTCCCTCACGCCTCTTCTTTTCCGAGGCATATATTTATTCTTGCGCTTGCGGCCTAAAATCTACCCCACTCTTTGGCCGCATGCGAGCTATATTAGCCCGCGCTTGGGCTGCGGAAGAAGCTCTAGGGTGCCGCGAAGGTCCACGCAGGCCGGCCAGACTGAAGTCACGCCAATGAGGTCAAGAACCAATGCCTTCCATTCCAACGCGCCCGCACCGCACGAGGCCTGAGCCATGCCGCGCAAGCAGGTCCTGATCGCCGGCGCCAGCGGGCTGGTGGGCTATGCGGCGATGAGGCATTTCGGCGCGAATCCAGATTGCGACGTCATCGCCCTGTCGCGGCGGGCGCCCGACGATACGCATGGCGCGCGCTTCCTGCCCTTGGACCTGACCGATGCCGCCGCCTGCGAGCAGCTTGCCGCGAGCCTGGCCGGCGTGACGCATCTGGTATACGCCGCCCTGTACGAACGCCCCGGACTGGTTGCCGGCTGGCAGGAACGCGAGCAGATCGAGACCAACGACCGGATGCTGCGCAACCTGCTTGACCCGCTGGAACGGCACGCGAAGAACCTACGCCATGTGACGCTGCTGCAGGGCACTAAGGCCTATGGCGTCCACGTCCGCCCGCTTTCGGTGCCGGCGCGGGAAAACCGCTCGGAAATGCACGAGCAGCCGAACTTCTACTGGAACCAGGAAAACCACCTGCGCGCCCTGCAACGGGGCAAGGACTGGACCTGGTCGATCCTGCGCCCGGTGCTGATCGTCGGCTATTCCACCGGCAGCGCCATGAACGTGATCCCCGCCCTTGGCGTCTATGCCGCCCTGCGGCGCGAGGCAGGACTGGACCTGCCCTTCCCCGGCGGCGCGCCGCGCGTAGCCCAAGCGATCGACGCCGACCTGCTGGCCCGCGCCATCGCCTGGGCCGGTGAGGCAGCAAGCGCCCGCAACGAGATCTTCAACATCGCCAACGGCGACGTGTTCGTCTGGGAAAACATCTGGCCCGCCATTGCCGCGTCGCTGAGCATGCGGCCGGGCGGTCACGTGCCGCTCTCGCTCGACCGCGACATTCGCCCGCGCGAGGCGGAATGGGAAACGATCCGCGCCCGGCACGGGCTGCGCTCGGGCAATCTGCGCGACTTCGTCGGCCTGTCCTTCGAATACGCCGACTACACCATGGGTTATGGCCGCAATAAGCCCGGGCCGCCGGCGATTGTCTCCACCATCAAGCTGATGCAGGCCGGCTTCACCGAGGTGATGGATACCGAGGCGATGTTCGCCAAATACTTCGCCGAATTCCAGGCCAACCGGCTGCTGCCACCCGCCTGATCGTTACGCCACCGGCGCTCGTCCGCGATCACCTTGCCGTCGTTCGGAAGGCTCCCCAGTGCGACCAGATCGACCGTGCCGCGCAGTTCTGAGCGCGCGCTCACTCTGGGGTAGGTGAAAAGGGCGGCCCCCGGCTTTAGAACTTGTTAGAACTTGGGCTGGCGGCAAACCCAGGGGCTGGCGATGGTGGCCAAAGCTACGAAGGGCGATCCTGTTGACATTCCAGCGCCGCCGGACGCGCGTAAAAACCCCCGCCTATCGCCCACCATTCCGACAAAAGAAAAGAAGACCGCCGAAGAATTGGCGGCAATGATCCACCACGACCTGAGCGAAATAGAAGGATGCCCAGAGCGCGGTGTTAGCGTGACCGTCTACGGCCTGAGCCCGTGGAATTCTCTGCTAACGTTTGGCGTCGACGCCGGCCCCGTTCCCAACAGTGCCGATCTACAGGTTTTCTGTGAGATCATCACGGAGCGGTTGAAACGGCTTTACAACATTGGTGCCTAATCCAAATAGTCCCTGGGGGCTTTCGCACCGCGGTCGCCAGATCGTGAACCCGGTTCCGGATTTAACCGACCCAGCGGCCATCAATCTTAACAACGGCCTTTGATTGCGGCTTGGCCCTGAAGCGTAGACACTTCGAGCATGAGCGACAAAACCCACGATCGGGCGGTAAGATACCGGCGACTAGCTCTCGCTGAACCAGACAAGGCTAAGGCCGCGCTCTTGCAGAAGATCGCCGACGAAGCCGAGCGAGGAGTGCTGTGCACGGTCGACCGAACACTCAAACAGCCCGTCCCTGACATCATGAGCGCCAAGCCTCTGAATTCAAATTAGTGGCGGCTTTCTCCGGGCAACCGGACCAATTCGCAAACCTCGATAGTGGACCGTCTTCGGGCGGTCTTCTTGTTTGTGAGTCGCCTATCGTACAGACGGATCAAAAACTTCGGTAGTAGCGTTTTTAATTTTGGGGGTGGGCCGGCCATGAGCAAACCATCATCAATTACAGCGCCCTCAGGCGTTCCGAAACTCAAGCTTGCAGGACGCTATCAAAGATTGAAGCGCCTAACTAAGGCAAATGGTGCAGGAAGCAGAGCGTTTGCGTTTTCCGCACGGCGTCGAATTCAAGGCACCCGGTTCCAGAATTAACCCGAAGCCCGAGCATCAAGCTTAATTCGCAAGTTTCGTTGCGGTGCCACCCGCCTGCGGTATCACTGCTGCACCGGACAATTTCCCCAAGCGTCCGGGCCCACACCAGCAAAGCCGTCAGGCGATCATATTCCGCTTGGCGGCTTTGTTTTTGGCTGTCCCATTGAACCATTTGACCCAGCGCCGAGACGTACATTTGTCCGGGACGATCATGCCCGGCCCCTAACTTAAAACCGCCGGCGAAATGCCGCTGGCGGCTCTTTGTAACTGGCGTCCGACCATGAGCGTTCAGATTATCAAAGCTTCAGTCTCGCTGGTAGCAGTCGCTACGTCGGCGGTATCACTCTTCGTGATCAGCTGGATTGGCCTAGCGCTGCTCGGGTTTTAGCTGCGACCAACTTTCGGCGCTCTGAGCGCGCCACAACGCCCCTATCAAAATCAGAGCCAGTGTTGCGCCAAAGCTTCCGGCGCGCAGTTGATGCAGGTGCCGATGATTGTCGGTGCTGCGTGTTGCGCTGGAACTGCCGGATCTAATCGGCATGCGGAACAAGGCTCGAACGCATTTTCCACAAGTTGATTTGGGACACACCCTGGATGTTTCCCCGGCCCGCATGCAGACTGGTGCCGTTGCAGGGGGGATCAATGGCTCGAAATTTTGGAGTGCCGCGACATATCGTCGGCGCCTATCGCACATCCATGTGGCCGCTGCTGGCCCTTGCGCTGATCGTGGTCGGCCTGATCGACGTGGCCACGCACTTGCGTCACTGGTGATTATCCGGCGGTCGCGGCATCGCCCTGACTCGGTGACATGGCTATCTCGCACTCCAAGCCGACGAACGTCATTCCCTTAAGGGCGAATTGAGAGCGCAATCGATTTGCGATTTCCTCAACTCGCTGCCAAGCCGGGAGCCGCGATGGCGAAGGTGCTCGAAATTGCAAAAGGTCTTGAGGCCGACCTCCTGGCCGGATAGCCCAATTCCAGAATCGTGCACTGCAGCAAATAGCATCTCTATTCGATCACCTCGTCAGCGGCGATACGCGATATCTCTTGGCGATCCATGCGGCGCTGGCTCGCTGTGACGCCTATCCACCGAGCGGCGACGCGCCCCAGCTTGCCAACCCCCCTCAATTGAGGCAGTTTTTTCGGTTCAACCAGCAGCTATCTGGGGAATGCCGGTTGAGGTGATGACGGTAACACATGAGCCGGTCGCGCCGCGCTGAAAAGGGCGGCAAGAACGCGCAGGGAGAAACGGCCATGCGCGACTATTTCGAAACCGTGAAGAATTTTTCCGCCGCCGACCTCGCGCGTCGCGTGCTCGCGGGCTCGCTGGCCGACGGCGTCAACGCCTGTGTCGAATGCTGCGACCGTTGGGCGAAGGATGGCGCCATCGCGCTCGAATGGTACGGTGCGAACGGCCAGCGCAGGACCTTGACCTTCGCGGAGCTGCGCGACAACGCTGCGAAATTCGCCCATTACCTGCAGAGCCACGGCATCGGCAGGGGCGACGTCGTGGCCGGCCTCCTGCCCCGCATTCCTGACCTGTTCACGGTTATCCTCGGCGCGTGGCGCGTCGGCGCGATATACCAGCCGCTTTTCACGGCCTTCGGGCCTGCGGCGATCGAGAGCCGCGTCACCGCGGCCGGCGGCAGCAAGGCGAAACTCATCGTCACCGACGTCGCCAACCGCCCGAAGCTGAAGGACGTGCCGGACTGTCCTGACATCCTGACCGTCGGCGACGGCTTCGCCGAAGCGATCGCATCGCAGTCGACCGACTTCGCGCCGGTCATGCTGAAGGGAAGCGACCCGTTCGTCGTGCTCTTCACCTCCGGCACGACCGGGAAACCCAAGGGCGTGCGCTATCCGCTCGCGCTGCTTCTGCCCGTCGCCTCCTACATGCTCGACGCGATCGACCTGCGTCCGGACGACAATTACTGGAACGTCGCCGATCCCGGCTGGGCCTACGGCATGCTCTACGCGGTGATCGGGCCGCTGATGCTCGGCCACACCACGACCTTTCACGAGGGCGCGTTCACCGTCGAATCGACGGTGCACATCATCGCCGACCGCAAGATCACGAATCTCGCGGCGGCGCCGACCGCCTACCGCCTGTTGATGGCGGCGGGCGACGAGGCGATGGCGCCAATCGCGCATCTTCTGCGCGTCGCCTCCAGCGCCGGCGAACCGCTCAATCCTGAAGTGATCCGCTGGGCCGAGCGCGTGCTGCATTGCCCGCTCGCCGATCACTACGGCCAGACAGAAGTCGCGATGATGATCAACAATCATCACGCGCTAAAACATCCTGTGAAGCCCGGCGCCGCGGGCCTGCCCCTGCCTGGCCTGGAAATGGCGATCCTCGACGACGATCTGAACGTGCAGCCGGCGAACACGCCGGGCGTGCTCGCGGTCAACATTCCGCGCTCGCCGATGTACACGTTCACCGGCTACTGGAAAGCGGAATCGCCCAACATCCGCGGCGACTGGTACATCACCGGAGACACGATGATGCGCGACGAGGACGGTCATTTCTTCTTCGTTGGTCGCAACGACGACATCATCACTTCGGCCGGCTACCGCATCGGTCCGTTCGACGTCGAAAGCGTAGTGATGGAGCATCCCGCGGTGGCGGAAGTCGCGGTCATCGGCAAGCCAGACCCGCAGCGCACCGAGATCGTCAAGGCGGTCATCGTTCTGAAATCCGGCGTGGAGGGCACGGAAGACCTGAAGTCGGAAATCCAGCAATTGGTGCGCCAGCGCCTATCGACCCATGCCTATCCGCGCGAAATCGACTTCGTCGCAGCGCTGCCGAAGACGCCTAGCGGCAAGATCCAGCGCTTCATTCTGCGCGGCGGGGCGTAAACTCAAACGCCACGACCGTCATTGCGTAGCAAGAAGGCGGCAGATAGATCGCCGGCCCCGCATATGGGGAACGAGAAAGGGAGTGGCTGCCATGGCAAGCGACAGCAAAATGGCTGCGTCTTTGGATCCGGCTGTTCTGGCAGAACGATTTCAGACGCTGGCGACCAAAAGCCAGACTGCCGTACAGGAATTCCTCGTAAACCGGCCAGACGTCGCCAATATCGGCATGGGCGATCCGGCCAAGATCGGCCAGGCCTTCTTTGAGTTGACGACCAAGCTCATGGCCGATCCCCGGCCGATCGCGCGCGCGCAGCTCGAGCTTTGGGAACAGAGCGTCAGCCTGTGGGCGCGGACATTAAGACATCTGCTTGGCGGCGAGCCGGCGCCGGTCAGCGCGCTGGACAAGCGCTTCAAACACTCCGAATGGGCCGAAAACGCCATATTTACCTACATCCGCGACAGTTATCTTCTGTCCGCTCGCGCAATTCTCTCTGCCGTCCGCGGCGTAAAGGGACTTGATGAGGAGACAGCCAGGAAGGTCGAATTCTATACAAAGCAATTCGTCGATGCATTGTCGCCGTCGAATTTCCTGGCGACAAACCCTGAAGTGCTATCGAAGACGATCGAGACCGGCGGCGAGAACCTGCTCAGCGGCCTGACGAATTTGCTCAACGATCTGCAGCGCGGAAAGGGCCGCCTCAGCGTTACTATGACGGATATGAATGCGTTCCGGCTCGGCGAAAATATTGCGACGACGCCGGGCAAGGTCGTTTTCCAGAACGAGATGATCCAACTCATCCAGTACACGCCGATGACCGATCACGTACGTAAAACGCCTCTGTTGATCATTCCGCCGTGGATCAACAAATTCTACGTCCTCGATCTCCAGCCAAAGAATTCGTTCATCCGCTGGTGTGTCGAACAGGGGCACACGGTCTTCGTCATCTCCTGGATCAATCCGGACGCACGCCTGCGAGACAAGAGCTTCGAGCACTATATGCTCGAGGGCCCTATCGCGGCGATGGCGGCAGTCGAGAAAGCCACTGGCGAGCGTGCCGTGAATTGCGTCGGATATTGTCTTGGCGGAACGCTGCTCGCGTCGACGCTCGCTTATCTGGCAGCGAAAGGCGACGATCGCGTGAAGAGCGCGACCTATTTCGTCACGCTCGTCGATTTCGTGGAGTCCGGAGACATGTCGGTCTTCATCGACACCGAGCAACTCGCGGCGCTCGAAGCGCGCATGAACGAGAAGGGCTACCTTGATGCGCAGGACATGGCGACCTCGTTCAACATGTTACGCGCGAACGATCTCATCTGGTCGTTCGTCGTCGGCAACTACCTGCTCGGCAAGGAGCCGGTTCCATTTGATCTTTTGTACTGGAATTCGGACGCGACGCGCATGCCTGCGGCCATGCACTCGTTCTACCTGCGCAACATGTATAAGGAGAACAATCTGGCCAAGCCTGGAGGCATCACTCTCGACGGCACGCCAATCGATCTGCGGAAAATTACGACGCCGACCTTTATTCTGGGTACAAAGGAAGATCATATCGCACCCTGGAAATCAGCTTATCGGGCAACGCAACTCTATGGCGGTCCGGTTGAGTTTGTGCTGTCAGCGTCCGGCCACATGGCCGGAGTGATTAGTGCACCCGGTTCGAAATACGGCCACTGGACGAATTCGTCGAATCCCGCGACGGCCGACGAATGGTTCAAAACTGCGACCGAGCGCCGGAGTTCGTGGTGGCCTCACTGGAACGAGTGGGTGACGCCGTTCTCAGGTGGACAAGTCGCTGCCCGGACGCCCGGCGAGGGCCTGTCGGTCATCGAAGACGCGCCGGGATCCTATGTAAGGGTTCGCTCCGACGCATAGTCGCGCATTCAAGGCCTGTGGCACCGATGCCATTAAGGTAATCAGCGAGAGCGCCTGCCGCCTGGCGCGCGAACTTTGTGGCATCTGGTTCAAGACCGTCGACGCCATCTCGTCCGGATGACCCAGCTGTCGGCGGTTATTGCTCTTCCGACTCCGGACCGACTGTTTGATCGATAATGAGCGAATCCGTCGGCTCGGGTTCGGCGTTCGTCTCCACGAATTCCGTCACGACGATTACACCCGGAACCGGCTCCTCGATTACGTCGACAATCGTCGTTTCGGTCTGCGGAGTCTCGACAATCATCATTTCGGGCTGCGGTATCTCTTGTTGGGTCGGCGTTCTCCGTCGTCTCGAAGCCGACTTCTTCGCACCCGATCGCCTCGACTTGGCGCTTGTTTCCTGCCGTTTTGCTTTGGTCTTGACCGGGCGCTTCGCGGCTTGCTTCTTTGGCGTTTTCGCTTTCTTGGCGGCCTTTTTAGATGCCTTTTTAGGCGCCTTTGCCTTCCGTGCTATTGCCCGTTTGGTCCGTTTGGCCATCACACACTCGCTTTGATCGCGCGCCCCCCGAAGGGCGCGGCTATCTTAAGTATCGACGCAATCGCAAATAAAGCAAGCCGGCGCACAAGCCACGGTCACGTCAGCCCCTCCCCATGACGGCCGAGAATGTTCCAAAATCGCCGTTACGAGCCAACCGCTTCACGACCGCGCCTTCAGCGGCGGGTTAGCCTCTTCCTCGGCAAGCAGTTGGGATCCGTTGCTGCGTAGGCTCGTCTTGCTCGATGAGCAGTTTCTGACGGGAGTGTTCGATATTCAGTCGCGCTATAGCCGCCAGCGGCCCTTGGGCAGTTAGTCGTGATGCCCTGAGCCCGAATATCGCTTCTGCAACGCCTTGTATGTCGACCAAGCCGGCTTATGTGCGAAGTGACTAGCACTCGCTAGCCTCGACTGCTAGTCGACCCGAAAACAATAACAATCAGAGAAACATAGGAGGACAGCATGAAATTCCGTCCGCTCCACGACCGCGTCGTGGTCAAGCGCATCGACGCCGAAGAGAAGACCGCTGGCGGCATCATCATTCCGGACAGCGCCAAGGAAAAGCCCTCGCAAGGGGAAATCACCGCAGTCGGCCCCGGCGGCCGTGACGAAAACGGCAAGCTGATCCCGATCGACCTCAAGGTCGGCGACCGCGTGCTGTTCGGCAAGTGGTCCGGCACCGAGGTCAAGCTCGATGGCGAAGAACTCCTGATCATGAAGGAGAGCGACATCATGGGTGTTCTCACCGACGTCCCCGCCACCAAGAAGAAGGCCGCTTAAGCGCCAGCCAGCTTCCCTCGTCCTGAGAGGCCGGCTTAGTCGGCAACTCGAAGGATGGGGCCCGCAATTCAAATCTCATCTCTCATCCCACAAGAGCCCGCCCAGTCGCGCGGTCTTTGGGATCTGACCAGTTGAAAACGGAGACCATTATGTCAGCCAAAGAAGTCAAATTCGGCGTCGATGCTCGCGACAGGATGCTGCGCGGCGTCGAGATTCTCAACAACGCGGTGAAGGTGACGCTCGGCCCAAAGGGCCGCAACGTCGTGCTCGACAAGTCGTTCGGCGCTCCCCGCATCACCAAGGACGGCGTCACCGTCGCCAAGGAAATCGAGCTTGAGGACAAGTTCGAGAACATGGGCGCCCAGATGGTGCGCGAAGTCGCCTCCAAGTCGGCGGACGCTGCCGGCGACGGCACCACCACCGCGACCGTTCTGGCGGCTGCGATCGTCCGTGAAGGCGCCAAGTCGGTTGCCGCCGGCATGAACCCGATGGATCTGAAGCGCGGTATCGACATGGCGGTGGAAGCCGTGGTCGCCGACCTCGTCAAGAACTCCAAGAAGGTCACCTCGAACGAGGAAATCGCCCAGGTCGGCACCATCTCCGCCAATGGCGACGCCGAGATCGGCAAGTTCCTCTCCGACGCCATGAAGAAGGTCGGCAACGAGGGCGTCATCACGGTTGAAGAAGCCAAGTCGCTCGAGACCGAACTCGAGGTCGTCGAAGGCATGCAGTTCGACCGCGGCTACATCTCGCCCTACTTCGTCACCAACGCCGACAAGATGCGCGTTGAAATGGAAGATGCCTACATCCTGATCAACGAAAAGAAGCTATCTCACTTGAATGAATTGCTTCCGCTGCTGGAGGCCGTGGTGCAGAGCGGCAAGCCGCTGGTGATTGTCGCGGAAGACGTCGAAGGCGAAGCGCTCGCCACCCTCGTCGTCAACCGTCTGCGTGGCGGTCTGAAGGTCGCGGCCGTCAAGGCTCCGGGCTTCGGCGATCGCCGCAAGGCCATGCTGCAGGACATCGCAGTTCTGACCGGCGGCCAGGCGATCTCGGAAGATCTCGGCATCAAGATGGAGAACGTCACGCTCGCCATGCTCGGTCGCGCCAAGAAGGTGATGATCGACAAGGAGAACACCACCATCGTCAGCGGCGCCGGCAAGAAGGCCGACATCGAAGCTCGCGTGACGCAGATCAAGGCGCAGATCGAGGAAACCACCTCGGACTACGACCGCGAGAAGCTGCAGGAGCGTCTGGCCAAGCTCGCGGGCGGCGTCGCGGTGATCCGCGTCGGCGGCGCGACCGAAGTCGAAGTCAAGGAGCGCAAGGACCGCGTTGATGACGCGATGCATGCGACCCGTGCGGCCGTCGAAGAAGGCATCGTGCCGGGCGGCGGCGTCGCGCTGCTGCGTGCCTCCGAGCATCTCAAGGGGCTGCGCACCAAGAACGACGACCAGAAGACCGGCGTCGAGATCGTGCGCAAGGCGCTGTCCTATCCGGCGCGCCAGATCGCGATCAACGCGGGCGAGGACGGCTCCGTCATCGTCGGCAAGATCCTCGAAAAGGATCAATACGCCTACGGCTTCGACTCGCAGACCGGCGAATACGTGCAACCTGATCTCCAAGGGCATCATCGACCCGACCAAGGTCGTTCGTGTTGCGATCCAGAACGCAGCCTCGGTTGCGGCGCTTCTGATCACCACCGAAGCCATGGTGGCCGAAGTGCCGAAGAAGAACGCGCGGCGGCGGCATGCCTCCTGGCGGCGGCGGCATGGGCGGCATGGGTGGTATGGACTTCTAAGTCGAACCCGTTCAGAGCACAACAATAGGAAAGGCCCGGCAATACTTGCCGGGCCTTTTGCATATCTACTCACGCGAAGAAGGCGATACCCTGTCAAAACGCAGGTTGTGAATTCGCAATGTTCCCTTTATGTTCTAGTCGCGACGCTACCGAATCGATTTCGTCCGGAAGAGCCTGGCATGGTGGATCAGATTGTCATCACTGAGAAAACTAGCCAGGCAAAAGACGTCCGCACCGCCGTTGGTTCTCGCTACGGAGATATACTCCCGGCCGAGGGCCATCTGTTCGACCTGCTCGAACCTGAGGATGCTGTGCCGGAATGGAAGCGGTGGTCACCGATTCTTCTGCGGCCGGAAGGCCTCTACGACACTCGCCCGGCGGAAGGCGGAAACAAAGCAGCCAAACTCAAAGCTATTCGCGAGGCCCTTCGCACCGCCAAGCGGGTTTGGCTCGCCACCGATTGCGATCGCGAGGGTCAACTGATCGGTCAGGAGATTCTCGAGCATTACAAGTACCGCGGCCAAGTCATGCGGGTGCTTTTCACCGCGCAGGACTCGCAGACCATCCGCGATGCATTTGGCCGGGCAAAGCCGAATGCCGAATATGCCCGTCTCTATGCCGCCGCCGTCGCGCGCCGGCAGGCCGACCAGATCTACAACCTGTCACTCACCCGAACCGCGACAGTCATTCTGGGTCGAGGTACGCGGAGAGTGATCGGAGTTGGTCGCGTGAAGACGCCAACGCTAGCAATTGTGTGCAAGCGCGAGCTTGAAATTCGTGACTTCGTGCCGCTCGCATATTTTGAAATTGTTGCCACCGCGAAAGTTGCGGGAGGCCAATTCCAGATGCGGCATGCGCCGCAGGACCGAATAGTTCAGCGCGAGTTTGCTCAGGACGTAGTCAAAGCAGCCGAAGGCTTCGGGGGCGCGTTAGCTGTGCGGGTCGAGGATAAGCGGCAAGGGCCACCCAAGCTACATGATTTGCCCTCGCTTCAGAAACTCTGCGGCTCACGTTTCGGCTGGTCGGCCAGCAAAACGCTTGAGGTGGCGCAGGAGCTCTATGACGGCCAGGGCAAGAAAATCATTACGTACCCTCGCGCTGAGGTGCGCTATCTGCCGGCGACCTTGATTTCGGACGTGCCGCGGATCGTAGCCGGACTGCGGGCAGGCCAATCGTTCGGCGCCTTACCTATGCCCGACCCGCCTTTGATCCGGAAGGGCGCGAGCGGCACCTTCTACGACAAGGGGTTGGAGGGCGCGAGCCACCACGCCGTCATTCCCAACGTCAACACGATCGACAAATTGCCAGAGGTTTGGTCTCGTCTTTCATCCGACGAGAAGAAGCTGTTCGACGTTGTCGCGCGAGCTTATCTGTCAGCGTTGATGCCCGACTTCCGGTACCGGCAGACGACCGCAACGCTCGATGTGCGCGGCTCCGAATTCCGCGCCGCTGGCCGTCAGCCCATCGATCTCGGCTGGCGAGCAGCATTCCCGGAGTGGCAACCCGCCGATGAAAAGGGCGACGAGGCACAATTGCTGCCGCCGTTGCGCAATGGCGAGACGGTGCAGCTGCAGGATCCCAAAATTGAGAACAAGGAGACCCGACCGCCGCCGCGTTACAACGAAGGTACTCTGATCGAGGCGATGCAAAATGCTTGGCGTTTTATTGACGATGAGGCTCTTCGAGAGCGCCTGAAGGAAGCCAAGGGCATCGGTACCCCGGCAACCCGAGCCGAGATCATCGGCGGGCTGAAGAAGCAGGGTTTTCTGATTGCCCAGGGAAAGAATATCGTGCCGACCGAGACCGGCCTATCGCTGTTCGGCATTCTCAAACAGGCCGATCCGGCCCTGGTCGATCCGGGAGTGACGGCGCAACTTGAATGCCTGCTCGATGATGTTGTGGTCGGCAAACAGGAGATGGTCGACGCGATCGACGCCGTGTGCGATGTCGCCCAGCGTATCATCGGCAAGCTCAAGGAGGGCGCCGCCGCCGGAGGACCTCCCTTGCTTGGCGCCTCAGTCGGCAACGGCGCAAGCGCATATCCACCAACTCTAGCGATGAGGCGGTTTGCCGACAGCCTTAGCCGGCAGAAGGGCATCAAGCCGCCGCCCGGTTATAAGACATCGATATCGATCTGTCGCAAATTTCTCAGCGAACACGCGCCCAAGAAAGCCGATGGTGAAACGGTTGGGAAACTCGACCCAAAACCGGTGAGTCCGGCACAGTTGTTGTACGCCAAGAAGATTGCGCAGGGGAAAGGTCTCATCATCCCGGATGATGCGAAGACCAGCTCGGCCACGATGTCCGCGTGGATTGACTCGAACCGAAACAAGACGCGCCGCAAGCGCGGTCGCAAGACCGCCTATAAGCCGGCAGGTTCGATTGCGCCTCAATCGACCGCGCCACCAAAGAGGGCTCGAAAACGCAAAGCTAACACCGATGCCGCTTCGCTAACTCCCGCGTCTACAAATCCGGTCACGGGTACGAGGTCGCAAGATAACGTCGTTGGGGAATGACCACCGCGCCGCGATTCACACTCTTTAAACTCGGATACGAGGTTGGCGCTCTACGTTTGGGTTCGCAATCGCGGTCAATTGCAGGCGAACGCTTTATGCAGCGTTACGCGCCCAGCGCGCCGGATCTCGCATCACGCGACGTTGTCTCTCGCGCGCATGACGGTTGAAATCTGTTGAGGGCGAGGTGGGGTCCAAAAAAATAACACTACCTGCATCTCGATCACTTCGATCCTGCGATGCTGCACGAGCGGTTGCCTGTTATTTCGGAATAGGCACGCACTTTCTCCGGCGTCAATGTGAGGCGGCAGCCGATTCCGTGGTGCCGTGTGGCCAAGCGAATCGACGTTAACTCCCCCGATCCGCGCTCGGGGATGAGCAATAAACAAAAGAAAGCCCCGCAAATGCTGGGCTTTTTCAATCTGAAACTTGGCCCGGCAATTTCGAGGCTATTTGCCCTTGGTATCGACTTTCTGCTTTTCGTCCTCGTTCACTTTCTTGACCGTCGGATCTTGGCTGCTTTCGCCAGTCGTCTGGGTTGTCGTGGCCGGCGGGCTGGTGTTGGCGACGGAAGTTTGCGGCGGGCTGGTCGTCGCCGGTCGCGTTGCTGTGCTGGGTGGCGGGCTGGTCTGGGCGGCCACCTCGTGAACGTTCGAAACAAGGACGCTCGCGACCAATGCCGCGAGCGTCGTCACTTTTGTGTTCATCATGCTTTCCTATCGATGAGCAGAACGGCCGAGCTCGCCTTAGGCCTCAAGTTGCTTGCCGATCGGCAGCGTCCGGATGCGTTTCCCGGTCGCTGCGAAGATGGCGTTGATCAAGGCCGGAGCAAAAGGCGGCGCGCCGGGTTCCCCGACGCCGCTTGGTGGCGTGTCGGCATCGGCGGGTCTCCCGCGCGGTGCGCGTCCGGACCTCGACGACCAGCGGCTGCGCTCAACGATCGCGGCATCCCGACTGCGCGCGGCAGCGAGTAGACGGCCATGCAAGTCGCGCGCGTTCTTCAGCGCCTATGACCTCGCCCGACCGTGATCGGTTACCCGCAAAATCTGCCATGATGTCAGTCGGCGGGTATTAGTCCCCAAGAGCAGGAAGGGTGGCTGGCACCCGCTAGACGACATTCCCGCCGATTTAGGCTATGATCTAGCCATGGCGACGACGAAGGCTAATCCTTACACCGAGCGAACCGGATACATCTGGGCGGCAAATGGCGTAAACGGTTGGTTCTGCGTGTTCGATAGGAGCAAGCGGGACAAACATTGGCACGCCGGGACACATCAATGGTTGATTATGAAGATGCCGGACGGACCGGAAAGAACGACAAGAACGCGTGACGAGGCCGTTCAACTCGCATCAGCCAGCGCGGACGCAACTAATAATTCAGGTCATTGGTGGAAATGACCGGCGACCAATCACAACTCCTCAAGGTTGGTGATCGCGTTTGCTGGGCAGGCAGTGCCACCGATCTTGGTACGGTCAAGAATAACGGGTGGGGTGGCGTTGTGATAGAATGGGATGATGGTCGTACGAGTTCAATTCATCACAACGATATGGCGCGGATCGAACGGGTGCCGAATAAATTGATTTGAATTGCCTTTACGCATTTTAGAAAGAGATTTTTATGAAGACACCTAAACGAAAAATAGCAGAAATCGAATGCCCAGCATGTGACGGCACAGGGTTTGCAAAGGTCCGGCAACCAACACGGCCCGGTCGTAAGATATATGCGCCGCCCTGTAAGGAATGTTTGGGCAAGGGACGAATTAAATCGCCGCGTCGTTGATCTGACTTTCGCGACATTGACTCAGAAGAAATGAGCCCATTAAATAAGCTTCTCGTTCGGCGGCGAGGGTTGCGTGATGGATTTTTCGAATTCGAAAGATGAACGTCTTTTGACGTTCTACGAAGGTGTTCGACGGCAGGTCGATCTCGATAAGCAAGCGGGCGGTCGATACCGGCTTGCCGGTGACGGCGTGAAACAATATGCCGATAAGCTACGCGAGGAAATGGAGCGGCGGCGATTGCGGTTCATTCCGATTGAGTGGCCGCGCTAACGACAAAACTACTTCGCGTAACCCTGAGACCGAAGCCAAGCAATTCGGCGGTCGCCGTTCATCCACTCGTCGATTTCAGCTTTGCTTTTGAAGCCGGTAATGTGAACCGGCTCGACACCCGGACACTCGGCCAGGATATTCCAGTCGTTCTCGGAAATTCGTACAGGTTTGAAACTTACTTTTGCTTTAGCCATGCGTTATTATGGCAACAATTCGAATTGAAATCAAAGTGTATGGCAACGCTGGACCGTGTAAATAGCGATTGCCTATCCCGCGCCAGCTTCCGCCGTCCCCGATGCGTTTCTTTCGGTCCCCTATCAAACACCCGTTCAACGTGACGGAACCTTCCAAACGGAAAAGCGTTCTTGCTTTCCAACTAACGATTGGCATTGCGATGGCAGGCCACCAAGATGCCCGCTATATTCCGCCACGTCGGAAGGGGGACAGTTCTCGCCGCCGTTGGCGCAACAGCTTTGTCGCTCGGTGGCTTGTACCGGCGGCTTTCATGATCGTCGCGCTAGCCCTAGTAGTGTCCACTCTAATTTTCTGGCGCGGGCAAGCTGCGTATTCAGACGAGCAACGTGCCTGCATCGCGCAACGATACAGTCAGTTCAATTCAAAAAAGCTAAGTCAGTGCGTCGACGTATGTAAAGCTTGTATGAAGGGAAATACTGCCACCTGCAACACGGCGTGTTGGCTCAAAGGCGCAAGCTGAGTTGAATTGTGTTGAAGCTGCGCGAGTCGTCGATCCCGCGCCAGCTTTCGCTTTCCCAACTAGGTATCTTTTCGTGAGCTATATCGAACACCCGCTAACGGCTTCAGCCACACGTGATCGCCTCGTCGGCGCGACCGAGGAGCAACGCGGGCGCTTTAATCCCAAGCGCCTGGCGGTCTCTTGTTATTTCAGAAAATAGCCAAGCGAGGCGGCTGTCGTCGGATGAACCCTTCCGTCTCTCCGGTCGAGCAAAAAATAGTGTGGGTATTCTTCCACGATTTTGTCTTGGATCACTCCGACAGTTATTGCCTCGGCTACCAGCGTCGGTTGAGGTCCTAGGTCACGGTCCCGAGTTGGACGACCAAGTTCTCGGAGAGGCTCTCCGGCTCAATCAACTCCTTGCCGCTGATACCGGCATCCAGGCCTCTGTCTTCAGATGTAATATCAAATAAAGCAACCGTAAGGTGCAATTAATTTTCTTGCAAAACAATGGCTTGCGTTTTTAACGTCCTTTACTCCAACCGCACGCGTCCTTCCGGCAGCCTTCAGACGACGGCTCCGATCAGCACCAGCGAGGGGCGTTCCGGCGCGGCGGGCCTCGGGGAGCCGGCGCGCTGACCTGATCGACCGGACGGCCACGGCGCGCTGTGCCGGCCGGGTTTCCACTATGGTCGAACCCGTGTAGTCATGATCTCCGATCCGGGATACCTGTTTGGGCTTGAAGTAACTGCATTCTATCGCCGGAGTCTCCTCGAATGGCCTCGCCACACGCCTCGCAAGCCCTGTCCCGCTTCACCGTGCTCGATCTCACCCGGGTCCGTTCCGGCCCGACCTGCGTCCGGCAGCTCGCAGACTGGGGCGCCAACGTGATCAAGATCGACGCGCTGATGGAGGATGCCGGCGGCGAGCAGCCGGGCGGCCCGCGCCACGGTTCCGACTTTCAGAACTTGCATCGCAACAAGCGCGCGATGACGCTCAATCTGAAGGATCCCCGAGGGCGTCGAGGTGTTCCGGCGGCTGGTGGAAAAGGCCGACGTGGTGGTCGAAAACTTCCGGCCCGATGTGAAGACCCGGCTCGGGATCGACTATGAGAGCCTGCGGAAGATCAATCCGGGCCTCGTCTATGGCAGCATTTCCGGTTTCGGCCAGGATGGCCCTTATCACAAGCGTCCCGGCTTCGATCAGATCGCGCAAGGCATGGGCGGGCTGATGTCGATCACCGGCGCGCCGGGCGAAGGCCCGATGCGGGTCGGCATCCCCGTCGCGGACCTCACCGCCGGGTTG
The DNA here is from genome assembly GCA_963733575.1 of uncultured Alphaproteobacteria bacterium. GTDB lineage: Bacteria > Pseudomonadota > Alphaproteobacteria > Rhizobiales > Xanthobacteraceae > BOG-931. Next base: position 28,381 of record CAVTDJ010000005.1, read on the forward strand.
TTCTGCGCGATCGGGATTCTCACCGCGCTGTTGGAGCGCGATGTCTCGGGCGAAGGCCAGTGGGTGCAGACTTCACTGCTGCAGGCGCAGATCTTCATGCTGGATTTCCAGGCCGCGCGCTGGCTGATGGAGAAGGAGGTCGCCAAGCAGGCGGGCAACAACCATCCGACCAGCATTCCGACCGGCGTGTTCAAGACATCCGACGGCTATATCAACATCGCCACGACCGGCGGGCGGATCTGGGAGCGCTGCGCGCAGGCAATCGGCGCCCCCGAACTTGTGACCAATCCCGACTACGCCACGGCGCCTGAGCGCTCCAAGAACCGCGACGCGCTCAATGCGGAGATCAACAGGCGCACCCTGAAGAAATCGACCGAGACCTGGGTCGACGAACTCAATGCCGCCGGCGTGCCCTGCGGGCCGATCTATTCAATCGACCAGATGTTCGAGGACCCCCAGGTCAAGCATCTCGGCATCGCCCAGGATGTGCCGAACGCCGAGAACCGCCAGATCCGCCTGGTCGGCCAGCCGGTCACGCTGTCGCGAACCCCGAGCAGGATGGCGGCCCGGCCGCCGGAATTCGGCGAGCAGACCGACGAAGTGCTCACCGAGTTCGGCTTCAATGCGAAGGAGATCGCGGAATTGAGGCAGGCCAAGGTGGTGTGACGGAGCATCAGAACTGAAAAAGCCCCGGTAATCCGGGGCTTTTTTGTCACTCACATCCGTCTGATCTCAGTATTTCGCGATTACTGGTGCCGGATTGAACGCGTAGTTGAAGCCAGCGCGGAAGATGTGGTCGTGGAAGCTGACGTCGGCCTGGTTCACGGTTCCCGCGAAATAGGTCTTCGATCCGAAATCCATGTAGAGATATTCGAGGTTGCCGGACCAGTTGGGCGAGAACTTGCGCTCGATGCCGGCGCCTGCGGTCCAGCCCACCCTTGTGTCGCTGCTAGAGACCGTTGCGCCGGTCAGAATGATCGGCGCACCAAATGGCGTCGTACCGCCAAGACCCGGCGTGAACAGCTCGACCGACGTCGTGGTTTGCGCGGTGTACTTGAATTCACCGACGGTCAGGCCGTCACACAAAGCAGAGTTTGCGGATCGGCAAGAACGCCGGCGCGGCCGCGAAAAGTGGCAAACCATTGCAGGTCGTAGGAGAGGTTGGCGGTTTGAGTTGCGATTGCGTTGAAGTCGGGGCCAAGGGAATTCGGAAGGCCAGTGTCAAACGCTCCGTAACGCGACCCCACGGACGCTAGCGAGGTCGACGATCGTTCGCCGGTCCACTGCATGTCGCCTTCAAGACCAAGCACCCATTTTGCATCCACTTGCCAATCGTGGCCAACCTGACCGCCGATTGACGTCCTGCTGGGACGGCGCAAGGGCGGTGACCGGGAATATCCCTGCAAACGGCGCGATGCTGGTGTTGGCCCTGCCCCAGCTGGAGCCACCATTGAGACCCGCATAAAACCCGGTCTAATTGTAGCCGGGGCCTGCTATGACCGGCGCCTTGGTGTAGGGCCGCGGCGCAAGATCGGCTGCGAACGCACCCGTCGAAAGCAGGCAGGAGATCGCGACTATTCCGGCGGAAATCCGCTCTCAAGATAGCCCCGTGGAAATCACCAGCTGCAACCATACCGTGTCTCCCTACCAAAGTCTGTCGCGCGCAGGCCACAGTCGAAGAATCAACCGAGCTGCCCAGTAATCGAAGTTAACAAATGGCGGCAGGCTATTGTTTCAACAGTACATTATCGCTGGCCGCCTTGGCCGGCCGCCGCGGTCGTCCAGACTGCCCAACGCCTTGCCGATGAGCGGCCAGAAAAACCGGAGAACCTAGCTTTATCAAGGTGCCAAGGTGCCACAACACGGCGCCTCGGCTAAAAATCCGTTACGGTAACAGGCCGTCACGGTCGCAGGGCAGCGGTCGATTAGGCTTTCTCAAAACCCTAGAAGGGCTAGTCCGACCCAGCTGAGTGCGAACACTGCCACGCTAGAAATTGCCGTGGCTATAATAGGAACCGAAATCCTGATTATTTGTCCCGTCATAGCACTCACCGAAAGGGTACTCACCTGCGTTGAAACTCGGGCCGTAGGGGCCCCCGCATTAGTCTCGGGCGTGCGCCATCAGGTTCAACGTTCAGCGCCCCATTGGCAAATCTTTTGGGCGCTGCCCTTCGTTCTTTGCAGATCTGCAACAGTTGCCATTAATTGTAACGTTTCACCTTGTTCGCTACCTTTGGTTGACGGTCCGTGCAGTCGACCCGATTATGATCCGCCAGTTGCGGGATCAATGATATGGCCATCGAGACAATCATCTTTCTTATTTTCGTCGTCGCCATAGGCGCCGTCGTCGTCAAAGGCTATGAATGGAGCCAAGATGTCCTGTATGGCCCATTTATCGGTCGACGTCGGGATCGAGACCCTGACTAGCTTTTGTGCAGACCAACTGTAGGGCTCTTTTTAGCGCGCTGACGTCAACTTGGTGTTTACCCTTTCGGGCCATCTTCTAGCTTTGCCGTATGGAGATCTGCGGGGCGAAGTCGAAAAGCCGTCGCCGCATTTATGGCGGCGGCTTTTTACTACCTGCAATGAATCGCCAGCTAGGAAGCAATGGATCGTGCCGATTAGCAACGCTCCGCGCCCCGTAAATCCCGTTACCGCCGTTGCGCTGTCGATCGTTGGCGCAATTGTACTTGGCCTGCTAATCGCCGCCGGGATTATTTGGGCTCTTTCCTGAAATCGTTCACGGATAGGGAGTGTTGCGAGACGCCTTGCGGGATTGCCTCGAAAAACTCATCGTTGCGCCAGATACCTTTGGAAATCTTCCTTTCTTGCGATAGATGCTTGATCATTCAGCGCGGTCATCCGCGTACTCAACGAACTTCTTGTAAATCCAGCGGCAGCGGTCGTATCGCCGCCACACCTTCCCGTAGACGAGCGCCTGTGATCGTGCGTCTTGGAATGATTATTTTCCACAAATGCCAGACTTCCGCCCAAGCTGGTTTCGCGCCGTTAAGGCGCGAATACTCAATGCTATCGTGACTACTTGGCGTCATTTTGTTCGGTTGGGCCGAACGCCCGTTCGACCGCTTGGCGATTGCTCTAACGCGCGAACCCTCTTTCGCAGAAGCTGCAGCTCACGAAATTGCTCGTCAAGTTCACTGGGAGTGAGTGCCGCTTTTGGTTCTTTTTCTGAAGATGCCATCGGGAATACCGGCTTGGTTGGTCTCCCTCGAACAAAGCCGCCAAGCGGAGTATGATCGCATGACGGCTTTGAAGCGGGTGGGCCCGGACGCTTGGGGAAATTGTCCGGTACAGGACGATAGCTCTGTCCGTTGACGTTGCAATAAAACTCGTTTGTTAAGCTGAATACCAGCGCTACGGGTTAATTCCGGAACCGGTGTTCGAACTGGGTGCACTAGACGATCGATTTCAAGAAAGTTGTCATATGGGTGGGATTCAACTGTCGTTTCAAGCTCCTATATGAGCGGGTGGAGGGCTTTGCGACGAAGGATTAGCGATATGGCGGCGTGGCGGCGGGCGATTGAATTGTCGCTCGGAGATTCGGATGTGGAGAAATTGAGATTGATAGCGCGGTCGCGAACCGAACCTGCGAGCCGGGTCGAGCGGGCGCGCATCCTGCTTGGTTATTGCGAAACCTCGTCGTTTTTCGCGGTGGGCCAAGCGCTCGGGCTGCACCATCAGACGGTCCAGCGCTGCGTCGAGCGGGCGGTGGCCGAAGGCCCGATGGCCGCGTTGGACGATCGCCCTCGCCCCGGCAGGGAGCCGACGATCACGCTGGAAGCGAAAGCCTGGTTGACATCGCTGTCGTGCCGGAAGGCGAAGGAACTGGGTTATCCGCATGAATTGTGGACCACGCGGCTGCTCGCACGCCACGCTCGCGAGCACGGTCCTGCCGAAGGGCACCGGTGCCTGGCGAACCTGGCGCAGGGCACGTTGTGCAAGATCCTCGATTCTGAGGAAGTGAAGCCGCACAAGGTCCGTTACTACCTGGAGAAGCGTGATCCTGAGTTCGCGGAAAAAATGGCCGAGGTGCTTTGCGTCTATCGCAAATGAAACTGCTCAAGAAGGCTGCGGCGCGGTCGAAGCGGAAGCCGAACGACCGGGTGGCGATTGTCTCCTACGACGAAAAGCCTGGTATTCAGGCGATTGCGACGACGTCTCCCGATCTGCCGCCGAACCCGGCGTTCATGCGACCTTCGCACGCGACCATGAATACAAATGCTATGGCACGGTCACCCTGCTGGCCGGCATCGACCTTGTCACCGGCAAGGTTCACGCCATGGTCGAGGACCGCCATCGCAGCCGAGAGTTCGTCGCCTTCCTCAAGCGTCTCGGCAAAGCCTATCCGGCCGATACCGCGATCCACCCCATCCTCGACAATCATTCCGCGCATATCTCCAGGGAGACTAAAGCCTGGCTTGCCGAGCAACCCGCGGGCCGCTTCAAGTTCACCTTCACACCCAAGCATGGCTCTTGGCTCAACCTCGTCGAGGGCTTCTTCTCCAAGCTGGCCCGCTCCGTGCTGCGCCATACTTCGCGTCTCGTCCAAACAAGAGCTCAGGGATCGCATCATGGCCGCGATCGACTTCTTCAACCGCGATCCCGTCGTCCACACCTGGACCTACAAACTTGACAAGGCCGCATCAGACGATTCGAACTTCAAAATCGCTGACCTAGTTGCCGCCGAAGTCCCGCTACGGCTAACAGGCCGTTTCACCGGTTCCAAGCGGCCAAAGAGCTGGCGCGAGCCCGCCGACGGCTTTGGCAGACGCACTGAGGATGGGAGCAGGAATGGTACGGCTCCAGACCAATAGAGCGGTGCCTGCTGCACCCTTCCTGTTTGTCTTGCTCTGGAGTTCATCCTTCATTGCGGCCAAAGCTGGATTGCGACATCTCTCACCGCTGCTGTTCGTTGCCATCCGGCTTATGGCCTGTGCATTTGTGCTGACGGTTCTGATGCTACTGCTGCGGCAGTCTTGGCGGCCACTCGCCGGATGGAAATGGCTGCATTGTGCGATTGCGGGCGCTCTGCTTAACGCTATCGGGTTGATGGCGCCGCATGTCGGCCTGCTGACCGCGCCCGCGGCTCAGATCGCGCTGGTGCAGTCCCTTACTCCCTTGCTCACGGCACTCTTGGGAATGATGCTTCTGCACGAGCACCTGCGTCTCGGCCAGTGGCTGGGATTAGCGTTTGGCATGGCGGGCGTTGCTCTGGTGGTAGGCGAGGCAGCGCTGGAAAGCACCGCGCGATTTCAAGGGCTCGTGCTGGCGTTCGTGGGAGTGCTGGGCTTCGTTGCGGGAACGCTCTATTTCGGGCGGTTCTGCCGTGGTGTGCCTCTGCTGCCCGGAGCTACGGCGCAGTTTCTGTCGGCCGCCGCTGTGGCCTCGCTCGGGGCATGGCTGCTGGAGACACCTCGTGCAGATTGGACGGGAGGCGCCATCGCGGCCGTCGCGTGGAATACCATCATGGTTTCTCTTGGCGGTATGTGGCTCTACTATTTGATGCTTGTCCGCGGCACCGTCGCCCGTGTTACAGCAAACTTTTATCTCGTCCCCGGCACCGCCGCGGTACTCGCTTGGCTGCTCCTTGGTGAGCGACTTAGCTACCTTGCCATTATCGGACTAATCACGGCATCCGTCGGATGTTGGCTTGTCAGTGCACGGCCCGGCAAACCACTGCCGAAGAGTTGTACCAAGGTGTGAAGGTAGTACCTTTTCCCGAGCGATGCTTGGATTTATCGCGGTTGGACCAGATGCGACAGCGACACCGGTCTTACCTTTTTCTCGCTGCACGGGTCCCGGGTCTGTTTGGCAACGTCTGCTTTCCCCCCAACAGCGATTATCTAGTGGAGAAGGCGGCACGTCTCAAAAGTGCCAAAACGGAAGTGGTCTAATGCGAAACCTCAAAGAGACGCCACTCATCCGGAAGTCCTTTGAGCCTGTGATAGCCCTCATCAGTGAACTGTAGACCAGAGCCAGGGACGAGATCCCTGACTGTTTGAGAGACAAGTACACCCGCTGGTGGCGCCAGGGCTCCGACGCGTGCGGCAATGTTCAACGCAATGCCGGATAGTTGACCGGCTCGCATATCGCATTCGCCCGTGTGTAGTCCGACCCGAACGTCGAGTCCGATTTCCTTCACAGCTTTGGTGATGGCGAGGCCGCATTTAATCGCGCGGGCTGGTCCGTCAAAGCTTGCGACAAAGCCGTCCCCTGTCGTGTTGATCTCCTGCCCGCGATATAATCAGAATTCGCTTCGAACTTTGGCGTGATGGGCCTCGAGTAGATCCATGTAACGTTGGTCGCCTATTTCAACCGCGCGGTCGGTCGATCCGACAATATCTGTGAACATGATCGTGCAGACACGGCTGTCAAACTCCGGTAACGGGTTCGCCCCGGTCACGAACTTCTGGATTTGCCTCAGGTAATCCTCAGCGCCTTCAAAAAAGGGAAGATGATCGGCGGACTGGATTTCAACCAATTGAGCCTCTGGTATGCTCCTCGCCAAAAATCTCCCTGCTTCAGAAGAAATCAAGTGATCACCGGTGGAATGAAGAATTAGGGTGGGAGTTCTGATGGATGGCAGCAACTGACGAATATCTATCTCAAGGTTGGCTTTTGCTAAGGCCCCCGCCGCAGCCGGGCTCGCGCTCATCCGGAGAAATTTAGCGAACCACTGCTGGACAGCAGGATCTTGCGCGACTGACGGCGCTCTTGTGTCTAGACCTACAGGTCCTCCCCAATGCGCCAGCATGGTTTCGATAGATGTCCGCATTTCCTGATCGCTTGGAGCAACCGGATAACCTTCCGTACAACATCGGCGCGCAAAACTACCTGTTCCTTCTTCTTCAGCCTTGCGGCTTTCCGTACGCGGTCCAGCGCTTGGGTCACGCGAGCCCGGTACTGTGCCCGGTGCGTGCTTTGCTGGCCCTCGTTCCCCTTGGTCCCCGGCCTTGGCTCCGCCGGCTCCGCCACCGGTCGCCCGGCTTTGTTCGCCTGCTTCGCAGCTACTATGCCGGAGTTAGACTTCTCTGGATCGTGCATCAGCGGCTACGGCTCCTCGCCTTCCCGCCGCGGACCAGGCTGCTCAGTGAGCATCTGGCCGACCGAGAGAGCTCCCGGTTCCCGTACAAGAAGCTTCTGCACATGCCAGGGTCTGCGACCACGCCGAAACGACTGGGCGCTCGCGATATCGCACCCCTTCGTGTTGCCTTCCGCTCAGTTGACAGCGTCGGCTCTCGGGAAAACATTCTTTCGCGGCTCAATGGCTGGCCTATGCACTCCCCTGCCGACGCTTCGCCGACACCCTCACGGATGCCTACGCACGGCTCGGGGCCGACGTGGATCGCTACTCCTTCATCGTAGTGGACTTCCACCACCTACTCCTTGCCGGTCTCCCGGCGCACCAACTGTAATGCTAAGTCAGCTATTGGGGGCACTTTTCGGACCTCCCGCGGCATTCCTAAACGCGGGTCGGGGCATTTAGTGCGCCGACCTATCGGGTTGCGGCGGCTCCGGGCCTTCACCGATCTCAACGTCCTTGCCGTGAACATGCGCCAAAACTTGACCGAGATCGCGCATGTCGAACCACTCGCCGCAGCCCGGGCACTTCATGAATGATCAGCCCTCTGTTTCGGCGGTGCCGTCCGCGTCGATGCCGGGTTTCATGGGACGACCCTATAAGCCTTCGCCCGTTTAACGCGCGGCGTAAGGCTTGGGTTCGGCTTGCCGGCGTTCAGCGCCCGCGGCCGAGGGTCGATGCGGGTCGGCATCCCCGTCGCCGACCTCACCGCCGGGTTGTTCTGCGCGATCGGGATCCTCACAGCGCTGTTGGAGCGCGACGTCTCGGGCGAAGGCCAGTGGGTGCAGACTTCGCTGCTGCAGGCGCAAATCTTCATGCTGGATTTCCAGGCCGCGCGCTGGCTGATGGAAAAGGACGTCGCCAAACAGGCCGGCAACAACCATCCAACCAGCATTCCGACCGGCGTGTTCAAGACCTCCGACGGCTATATCAATATCGCCACCACGGGCGGGCGGATCTGGGAGCGCTGCGCGCAGGCCATCGGCGCCCCGGAACTTGTGACCAATCCCGACTACGCCACCGCGCCGGCGCGCTCCAAGAACCGCGACGCGCTCAATGCGGAGATCAACAAGCTCACCCTGAAGAAATCGACCGAGACCTGGGTCGACGAACTCAACGCCGCCGGCGTGCCCTGCGGCCCGATCTATTCGATCGACCAGATGTTCGAGGACGCCCAAGTCAAGCATCTCGGCATCGCCCAGGATGTGCCGAACGCCGAGAACCGCCAGATCCGCCTGGTCGGCCAGCCGGTCACGCTGTCGCGAACCCCGAGCAGGATGGCGGCGCGGCCGCCGGAGTTCGGCGAGCAGACCGACGAGGTGCTCGCCGAGTTCGGCTTCAATGCGAAGGAGATCGCGGAATTGAGGCAAGCCAAGGTGGTCTGAGGCCCTGCTGTACTAGCCGGCCGCTTTCGCCGGCCGCCACAGCCGCCCCAGGCTGCCGAACGCCCTGTCGATCACCGGCCAGAACAGCAGCAGGATCGCCAAGGTCGTGATCGAGCCGACCAGCCCGTTCGACCAGAACACCTTCATGTCGCCGCCGGAGCCGATCATCGACAGCCGGAACGCATCCTCGGCGCGGTTGCCGAGCACCAGCGCCAGCGTGAACGGCGCCAGGGGAATGTTGATCTTCTTGAAGACGTAACCGACCACGCCGAATCCCAGCATCAGCCAGATATCGAACATCGCATTCTGGATCGCATAGGCGCCGATCGCGCAGGACACCACGATCATCGGCGCCACGGCGGCGAACGGCACCCGCAGGATCGAGGCGAAGATCGGCACCGTCGTCAGCACCAGCACGAGGCCGACGACATTGCCGAGATACATCGAGGCGATCAGGCCCCAGACGAAATCCTTGTGCTCGACGAACAGCAGCGGTCCGGGATTGAGCCCCCATACCATCAGCCCGCCGAGCAGGATCGCCGCGGTGCCGGAGCCGGGAATGCCCAGCGCCAGCATCGGCAGCAGCGCCGCGGTGCCGGAGGCATGCGCCGCGGTTTCCGGCGCGAACACGCCCTCGATGCGGCCCTTGCCGAAACTCTCCGGGTCCTTGGAAAAGCGCTTTGCCAGATTATAGCCCATGAAGGAGGCTGCGATCGCCCCGCCCGGCGTAATGCCGAGCCAGCAGCCGATGAACGACGAGCGCAGCAGCGTCACCCAGTATTTCGGCAGATCCTTCCAGACCGAGAGCACCACGCGCAGGCTGATGCTGGCGGCGTGTCCGCGCAGCGCCAGGCGCTCCTCCATCGTCAGCAGGATTTCGCTGATCCCGAACAGCCCGATCACCGCGACCAGAAAGTTGATGCCGCGCAAAAGATCATTGGAGCCGAAGGTCATGCGCAACTGGCCCGACACCGTATCCATGCCGATGCCGGCCAGCAGGAGACCGAGCGACATCGAGATGATCGTCTTGTGCTTCTCCTCGCGCCCCAGGCCGACGAAGGAGCAGAAGGTCAGAAGATAGACCGCGAAGAATTCCGGCGGCCCGAATTTGAGCGCGAAGGTCGAGATCAGCGGCGCCAGAAAGGTGATCAGGAGCACCGCGACCAGCGAGCCGATGAACGAGGAGGTGAACGCCGCGGTCAGCGCCTCGGCCGCCCTGCCCTGCTGCGCCATCGGATAACCGTCGAAGGTGGTTGCGACCGACCACGCTTCGCCGGGGATATTGAACAGGATCGAGGTGATGGCGCCGCCGAACAGCGCGCCCCAATAGATGCACGACAGCATCACGATCGCCGACGTCGGGTCCATGGTGAAAGTCAGCGGCAACAGGATCGCAACCCCGTTCGGGCCGCCGAGCCCCGGCAGCACGCCGACGAAAATGCCGAGCACGAGCCCAACCATCATCAGGGCAAGCGTCTTCCACGTCAGCAGGACGGCGAAGCCGTGCAGCAATAGGCCGAAAGCTTCCATGGAACAAATTCGTCATCCGAGCTTGCGCATGATCTTGTCCGAAAACCGGTTACCCGCTTCATCGGGATCATGCGCTAGTAACCGAAGGCCGCTTCCAGCGGTCCCTTCGGCATGATGACGTCAAACGCGATATCGAAAGTCACGAACATCGCGGCGGTGAACACGAAGGCGGTGAGCAGCGATTTCCATAATGCGATGCGTCCGACCAGGCGCATGAAGCCGGCGATCAACAGGAAGCTCGCGACATAGAGCCCGAGAAACTGCGTAACCAGGCAAAACAGCAGCGTCGGAACGAACACCGCCATGACGCGGCGGAGCTGCGCGCGGGTGACGAAGGTCTCCGCAGCCTCCTTGCGCGACAGCAAGGCGGCGACGAGGCCGTAGAGGCTGGCGCCGGCGAGAATCACCGACAGATAGAACGGGAAATAACCGGCCTGCGGGCCGGTCGAATCCCAGGAGATGCCGGTGCGCCAGTTGTCGTAGCCAAGCGTCGCGGCGAGCGCGATCAGCAACAGCGAAACCGTGATGTCGACGACACGGACCTCGGCGACGGCAGGCGAGTCGTCTTCCGGCGCGGTCGGATCGTCGACGACAATTTCAATATCGATATCGGACATCGGCGTGTTTCGTTGTGGAGCGGCGGTCATTTCGGTGAGCGTGCAGGAGAGCCGTCACAGCGCGAAAGCGGATGATCCGGTATTCCGCGAGCCAATCTATTCCGCTCCGCTGGTGAATACTGGATGCCCGGCGCTGTCGCGGGGCATGACGGGTTCTTACTTCGCGACAAAGCCGGCCTGGGTCATCAGCGACTTGTTGAGCGCGTCATCATCTTCGAGGAATTGCAGCATGTCCTTGCCGGTGAGGAAGATCGGCTTCAGCGCCTGCTTTTCCATGTAGTCCTTGTATTCGGGGGTTTGCGTCACTTTCTGGAACAGATCGACGTAGAACGCCTGTTGTTCCGGCGTGACCTTGCCGGGCAGGAACATCGCGCGCAGCATCAGATACTGGACGTCGAGCCCCTCTTCCTTGCAGGTCGGGATGTCGTGCCACGACTGCGTCTCCGTCACCTTGGTGGTGTAGGAGATCCGTTCCTTGTCGAACACGCAGAGCGCGCGGACCTGGCCGGCGCGCCAGACCTCGAGATTTTCGGAGGGGTTGTTGACGTTGGACTCGGTGTGATTGCCCACCAGCTGCGTGGCCGCCTCGCCACCGGACTTGTAGGGCAGATAGGAGAACTTCGCGCCGGTCTTCTGCTCCATGAACACGGTCAGCACGTTGTCCTCGCGCTTCGATCCGGTGCCGCCCATCTTGAACGGCGAACTGGCGGCCTTGGCGGCTTCGATGAACTCCTTGACGCTCTTCGGCCCGGCCGCATTGTCCCACAGCACGAACTGGTCCATCGCGACCACCGACACCGGCGTCAGCTCGCGCCAGTTGAACGGAATTTTCGCCGACAGCGGCAGCATGTAGATCAGCGAATAGGCGATCAGCACCTTGTTGGGGTCGCCTTCGCTGGATTTCATGTACATTAGCGCTTCGGCCCCGGACGCGCCGCCCTTGAGCGACACGACCATCGGCTGCTTCATCAGATTGTTTTTCTGGATCGCGGCCTGCATCATCCGCGCCATCTGGTCGGAAGCGCCACCGGCTCCGGCCGCGACCACGATTTCGACCGGCTTGGTCGGTTCCCATCCGGCGATCGCCGGCGCGCTCGCCAGCATGGCCGCCAGCGCAAGGGCTGTCGTCATCGTCCTACGCATGAGCTTCTTCCCTTGAATTATTGATTTTCGGATGCAACAACGGCCGCCCTGTAGGCTCATCTTTGAGGGCTAATGGGCGCCAGATCAAGGCTGCGCCGGTTTGTCGTTAGTACGAGATCCGAACCACCCGCGCAATCACGCTTGGGGTTGAAGCGCCTGCGCCCGGTTTGTTGCACCGATCAACTCGTGCTGATATCTTCAGACCTCGCGGGAAGAGAGCTATGCGGATTCTTCTATTTTTCATTTTCAATGCCTTTGTCGCATCATCCGGCATCGCAATGATTCACGAAGCAAAGGACGCGATTGCGACCCGCGCCTCCTCGAAATGATCATTTTGGCCGAAACTAATGATGGGCATTGCACGCATGTGACGCTTCGGAGCGGTCTCGCCCGGGCCGCGCGGCGGAGGAAAGAATCAGTGCCGCTACCTTGAGCCGGTGCGGATCGGGCAAGTCCTGGCGAGCTTCTGATCGATCACCTCAACCGCTATATGCAGGCGCTGCGGGAGCGTATCGCCAGATCGACAACGTCACGCGCTCGGTGATGCGGGTCACCCAACGAGGTCTCGATCTATCGTGACCTCGATCACCATCTGCGTCAACGACCTTCCCGACTGCCAGATCGACCACGAGCACGTTGCAGCCGTGGGTAGGGTTCATCGCGCGGACGCCGACTGTCCAGCCCAAGGGGGCAACCGAGTTGAAAAATCCGACCGTACAACCCCGATGCCTCGCTGGAATTACTTCATAAATGAAGCAGCCATCATGTTCCCGCCGCCATCCCGAAATGATCTCGAAGGAAGACGACATTGTCGCTTCCGTCTTGGTTGAGAAGACAATGCCGCCAAAATCAAAGCTATCGCCGATGCGGTCGACCTCGGCCTCGATTCCCCATTTCCGCGATGACAATGACGCGGAATGCACGCCGCGTTTGCGACCTGCTTCCCTCGGTTGCGATGGGCCGTTGCGGCCGGATCAGCAACAGTGGATTGAGATGCCCCGGCGATCGGCAACATCAGCAATTGCGCCGTTTTCCCCAGCGGCATCTGGTTCATGCCACGGATCTTATGATTTCGACATCCACTGATTTGTCGAGTTGTCTTGGGGCGCGGCGGGTACTATCGGCGTGGTAACTTCCAGACTGCAGCAGAACTCGTGGATCGCCTGAGGAGAGGCGCCCAAAAGAAATGCCCTCAGACGGGTGAGGTAAGATGCATCGAGAGCATCGATCAGGAGGCCCGAAAGGACTTCGATTTCATCATCCAGCTCCTGGTCGGCGCCCGGCCGGGTTCCGAACGTGCGCGTTTCGCGGATCAAATCCTTCACTTCGGCGGCGGTCGGAATGTTGCCGGCGGTGACGCGGTCCAACACCTCGGCGACAACCGCATCCGGTGTCGACGGAGCCGCGATATAATGCGCGGCCGTAACGGAAAGCTTTTCGACCTGCTCTCTACCATGCGTTTTCGCGGCTTTTGCCAAATTCATATACTTCTGGGCAAGCCGGCGATCGATGCCCAGCGCTTCGATACACCACGTTCCGAAATATCCGTGCGGAATTATGTCCCTGGCATCAGTTATGATGTCGCCCAATTCGATTACTGCCGGCGTCACCAACACAATAAGCGCACGTCCCCGTGCGGCGGTCTGGCGGAGGAATTCGATGTTGACCGAGGTCAGCGTCGAATAATCGAATCGATCCATTGGGCGTCTCCTTTGGTTTGAGTGACCCCCACACATGACACCCCGTTTCATGCCGACAAGGCGTCCTAAGGCTGCACCCGGCAAAGGTCAACGGTCTGGGTTTCCACCCGGCCTGCCACCGGCCTATCCGATCCGAAGCAAATGCGAATCCGTTTCGCATTTGACTGGCCTTCAGACGGCCCTTTGCCGCAAACGGCCTCTCGGTCCGATCCGGCTTCCAGGAAAGCACCAGCGGTCTAGGCATATTGGGCTCGGGTGCCGGACTTAGCTAAAGCGAATTACACTTTCTGGCGCGAAACTACCCATTGCGCGGGCGCCTTTGGCCAATACATAGTCATGATAGTCATATCGGTCATTAAAGGTTTTGGCATGACAAAGGCGAACAAGACCCCCTCCCCACCGCCTCCTGGCGGCACTTGGACTCTGGCGGGTGCCAAGGCCCGGCTCTCCGAGGTGGTTGATCGTGCCCAGGCTGGCCCCCAAGTCATCACCCGCAACGGCAAACCTAGCGCGGTGATCGTCTCGGCGGAGGAATGGGCGCGAAAGACTGTGCGCAAAGGCACGCTGGCCAAATTCCTACTCGCATCGCCGCTGCGCGGCGCTGATCTCGATCTGGAGCGCCAGCGCGACACGCCTCGTGACGTAACGCTGTGAATCTCCTGCTCGATACCAACGTGCTGTCGGAGGTCCAGCGACCGGCGCCCGACCTGAAGGTACTCGGCTGGCTTGATGCCGTCGACGAGGACCGGGTTTTCATCAGCGTCGTTTCGATCGCTGAACTTCGGCGCGGCATTGCTTTGATGGACGACGGCCGCCGACGCGCCGCGCTGGCCGCGTGGCTCACCAACGATCTGCCGGCACGCTTTGCCGAACGGATCCTGCCGATCGATCACGCGGTTGCCGAGCACTGGGGCGACCTGATGGCGCAGAGCCGTCGAAGCGGCGTTGCGCTGTCCGTCATGGATGGCTTCTTTGCGGCGACCGCGCTCGCCAAAGATCTCACGCTGATCACGCGCAACGTCAAGGATTTTACGTCATTTGACGTGCCGCTATTCAACCCGTGGGACGAATAAGTGGCCGCCCGGTTTCGAGCAAGGAGGTCAGTGACTTCACTGATCACTGCGCCCACGTACCATCTGTATTTCAATTGGTGACCCGGATTTGGAGAGCGGCGCCAGGAACGATGGCCCGCTCCGGAGTTCCGGAGCTAAGGTCGGTCGATATCGACGATCACGCGCGAGGAAATCTCGGAGGTTAAACGCCAAGACGTGCAAGCGCGCTTATGCCAAAGCGCTTCGCCGCGATTTGGGAGGCTCGAAGCCATGCGCCTTGAGGAGATTCGCCGTCGAACTGAGCGCGCTGGCGGCAAATCGAGATTGCCGATGCCGTAGGCCAGGATGTATTTCGACATGAACTGCGTCTGGCCGACCCCTCCGTGCGTGCCGGCCGACACGGCACCGGTCGATCAGCTTCAAGGCGGCATAAAGCTGCTCGATGAAGAACCCGGGGCGGCGGCAGTCGTACGGGCGTACGTGCGCGTGACGATGAACGACAACTTTCTGATTGCCGCACGGGCTTCAGCCATCTCTCATTCCCCAGATCGCGTTCAGCGACCCCGGCGGGATGTCCAGCGTGGCTGGACGATGCGAACAGCGCAGCCTGGGACTGTTTCAGTCCCCGCCCCCGGCTTGGTCTCGCCTACGACTTGCTCACACTTCGCCTTGTCGACCGTCAAGAACAGAGACGGATTGACCAACCTCGTTCGAGATGACGGAACAAGCCTCAGAGCTCCGCCCATATCCCGGCATGAAGGTACGCGACGACCTAATGCACAGATCAAATCCTGGCCCTATTCGTGGACGTCTGACCGTGCCAGAGACCCCCAAATTAGGGACTTCGGCGGGAGGTGAGTAGGCGATGTTTTTGCGAACGCCCCCGTTACTTCCCCCCTTTTGTAACGGAAAAACTTGGAAAAGTAACGCAGAATTCCAGGTCGCTTTTTTGGCAAAACCGGCCCAACAATTTGCTGGAAAACGCTTCCGGAGAGCGATGGCCGGGGAGCACCGCTCACTTGCAAAATAAGCAGCTCCCCTCGCAGGATCCGAGATGGAGCACCGTATTGAGCCTGAAGATGAGCTGATGTAAGCCTCCCGTGCACCTCCCGTACACTGCGATCGGCTCGAATTACTCGTTACATTTCCCGAATTCTTCGTTACGAAAATTGGAATTCTCCGTTACATTCCGCGGGCCAACGTCACAGATCCTAGAATTCTTCGTTACCGGTGCCATCATTCGAAATCGAGAAGCTCTTTATATTACAGCTACTTCCGTCGCTTAGCGCCCAGGAAGACCGCGAATTCAGTGTGCTCTCCCCCGCAAGACCAAGGGGGAGCCGCTATTTCCGACTTCAGCAGAAATGTAGGTCACTCGAACAGAGGTCTTCGGTGTTCGAATCCCAAACGCAGACGAAGGTGGCGAGCGATGTCATTTGGGGCGATTGCTTCAATTGCGGCTGAAACTCTAACGCGATCCTAAAATGCGTAACCCTCCGGTGAGCGCCGCGGCGGGGCGGTTAGTTAAGCCCGCAGCATTTCTTGTATTTCTTTCCTGAGCCGCATGGACAGGGATCATTACGGCCGACCTTTTTCGTCGAGGCTGAGGCGCCCCGGGGATCGATGCCCTGCATTGGCTGCTAACTAGCAAGTCGCCATTCATTGAGGGTGACGACCCATTCGGTGATCTTGTCGGCCACTGTGGCTGACAGGGTATCGCCTTCCTTCACCTTTTGGTCTCCCCGGGGCGATGCCTGCGAGCCTCAGCATGCCGCTCATCGCCGTCACCGTATCGGCACCAGCGTCGAGGAACGTTTTCCAGGCCGCGGGCGTAACGGGACGGCCTTCTCGAAGCCCTCGATCCACAGCTCCCAGAGGATCTTGGCGTTCGAGTTTTACCTTGAGAACTGGCGCGCCACAATCGTGCACATCAAGTGCGAGGGAGATCCGTTGCGCATGCTTCCGGTTCTGGTGGGAAGCGTCGCCGGCCATCCGCGGCTTGGCGAGGGCAGGACGATCCGGACATCGCAATTTCTGGCTCGACCGCAACCGGAAGTGGGCGCGCACCTGGAATTGGGTCTATCGGCTTGGTGAGCGCGCAGGCGATGAAATCGATAACGGAGCTGAAGGAGCGAGAGGGTAGCCACGGAAGCCAGCAGATGTCGCGAAGCCGTCCTCGGCAGGGATGCCGCTGCAGCCACGGCCGCCGCGTCACCGACCGCTGTCTTGGCTCATCACCCCAGACAGTTGTTCGCCTATCTCGCGTTCGCCGGGCACCGCGAACGACCGCGCTGGCGACATCCGGTCTTGCTCCGCCACAACGAGCAATTCCTGTCTGGCCGATTGGTCGCGTGCATCGGACCGGCTATGGATGGACCGTTGCCCGCATTACTGTTCGGCGATATCCAGCCGGTCCTATATCCGATCACGGCACCGTTCGCTGCGCATGCGCCATCGACATCCTTGACACCGTTGCGAAGGCCGAACGCTTCTACCAGAGCATGCCCTGCACTTTGGGGGCATGGTTACGCGGTCGGTCATCGCCGGAATTCTCGGTTGCGACGTTCATCTCACAACGCCGGGCATGATGGAGCGGAGTCCGAAGCACGCGCAGGAAATCCGGCGAATTGGTTCTCCAATCGCTTGCGCGCTTTGCGGTCATAGAGGCGATCGGCGGAAGACCGGCACGCCAGAGCCGGCCATTGTTTACCGAAATGGGGTCAGTCGGGAGCGGCGGTGTTCCGCGGGACGCGCGTGCCGCCGGGGCCGATCTTTTCGATGCTGGCCGAGACGAGCGCCGAAGAGATCGTGCGTTCACGATTATCCATCGGTGTCGAATGCCGATATCGAACTCGCGTTGCAGCAGGCGTGCCGCATTGGAGCGCAAAGCACAATGGGTAGACTGATCATGAGATCGTTTGCGCTGATCGAGGGTGACCAGGCCACCATGCTACCCGCGATGTTCAGAACGCTCTGTATGTAAGAAAGTACCCAAGACGGGGGGACCGCTCCAGTCGGCGCCGCCCCTAGGGGATCGACTTTATCTCGAGAGTTGGTTCTCATCGTCGATGAGCGTGAGTTGGGAAGGCAGCGAATCGCCCCATTGCCAAAGCACGAGGTTCAGATCGTCCTTCGTAGCGCCAGGCGCAAAGCTCCGGACGATCATCCCACGATAGCCTTTGGCAATCAGATCCCGGGCGAAAGCCTGAGTCCTTGCCTCTCCCGTTACCTTTATCTGATCTCGCCACGTGTTGTCGGCAAGTGACGCCGCATCCATGCCCTCGGCCGCAAGCGCCAATTCGTCTCTCGTGTCGAACACGCCGTCGATTTCAGCGTCGTAAGAGACGAGAGTTGTCGGCTGCAGGGAACCAGCCTGATTGGCCTCGCGCAATGCTGTCAGTGCTGTGAGCGATGAGTAGAGCGCCGGAATGCCTTTCGGATTGAAGCGCCCGCCATAGAGCTCCGCGCCTCGGCCTGACAGGGGCTCGCGCGCATAAATGGGATTGAGGGCGCGAAACAGCGGGCCGCGATAGAGCATCGGCGATGTCAGGCGTGAACGCCTGCATCGACCGCGTCGATGTAGTCGAGCACTTCGTCGGCACGCCCGCTGCGCACCAGTTGCATCGCGGTCTGGCCAGAAAAGCCCGACAAGGGCTCAGAACGATACCAGGCATAGGCCATTAGCGCGGAACCGAAGCGCGGTTCGACCTTGTTAAGGACTTCGACCATCTCCCGAAGCCGACGCTGGGTCCGGTCGGAGCGCACCCGTTCCTTCCGCTGCACGGCGTCGCGACCAAGCCCCGCCGTGCGAGCGACCTCCTCGCTCGTCGTGTGCAGCGCCTCAGCGATCTTACGCGGGGCGAAGAAGCCGTTGTCGGCATATTGAACCAAACCCATCGGAACCTCCGGGCGCCTAGGATGCGCAAGATATGGCGCAATATAGCGTCTAAAACAGTGGCATACAAGGCTTAGAGTTGAGCAAAACAAGGGTTCCGCGCACGGGTTGCCCGATGACGCGCTCAAGATTGTCATGCGCGGGCCCGAGAAGGAGGACATCGCCACTGCTGGCTAGGCCAATTGCGCGCGGGGCGGCCAAGGCCGAGCGTGCCGCCCTGTCGATATATTTCGCGCGTCGGATCGCTCGGGATATCTTCGCACGCAACCTTGAGAACCGCAGCGAGCAGCTTTGCCGTTCGCTCCTTCGCGAGCGTCCTCTACCGAGCCGAGCATCGCCTCAAGCTGGTCGAGAAACCGCGGGTGCGCATAGACGGTCCAGCCGTTGATCTCGAGCGTATCGTCGCTCACGCCTCATCATCCGGAAGCGGCGCGTCGACATCGACGTCGACACCCTTGACCAACGCCTTGGCGCGCGACACCAGCGACCTCGGCACCGGTCGAATCCGCGCCGGTTCGTGCGCCATGTCCCGCGCGAGGAATTCAAGGAACTTGCCGATCACCGGATCATCCTCGTCGGGGGCTTTCTTCGCGATCACGACGGTACCGTCGGCGAGCCCGCGAAACACAACCTGGTCACGCTTGCCAAGGGCGAGCATCTTGCGGATTGCGGCAGGCACGGTGGTTTGGCCGCGCGCTGTGATGGTGGCGGAGATTTCGAGGATTTCAGCCGTCTTCGCCATTGCCGGCTCTCTGGATTGCGACACGGCCTCATGGAATGCCTTTGCATTGTAAGTCAATGGGCCGGACATCCGAGAATTCACACGATAATCCAAGATTTGCGCGCCGTGGATGCTTCATGTTTCAACACGATGTTCCGGATAGCCGATTAACAAAAGGGTCAAGCGGATGGCGCCGCCGCCACCCGGCAACCCGCAGCCAATCCTGATCTTAGCCGGAGAGTATCCTCGGTCGCCGAATTCGATCGTCGACCTGCGGGTCCAGCCGCCGACGCCAGCCTACATGCTGGCCGCGTCGTCGAGGACACCGAGAAGATCGAGAGCGATCTGAAGGACGCAGTAGCTCTCATGAAGGTCACGAAGCTGACGACCGAGCAGCAACTCGTCGACCTGCTCAAGGAGTGCTATCCTAATTTGCCCAGCATCGTCGTTCGGGTAGTGACCGCAGGTACAGCCGGAAACACCCGGCTTGCCGCACGCGAATGGTTTTAACGGTTTCCGTCGCGCTCTCCCCGGTGATCGGCTTGTTGTCACCGTCGTCTGCGGATTAGGGCATCCCCCGTACCCGGGCGGGCCGACATACCTCCGCCAACTTGACGCCAGCACCGAGGCGCCAGGACCACACGACTTCGCCGTCCGCAGCAACTTCGTTCGTCCGCACGCTTGCTGATCGCTCACAGGCAAAGCCCGCCCCGCAATTCATCGCCGCCGACGCTGCCGCGTCCACCGCATCCCGCCCCAACGTTCGTGACGATGAGGGCACAAACGTAGCTGTCAATCACGTGGACCGGATTGTCCGGCCCCACGTAGTCCTCAATCCGGGGCGGAAGTAGACTGGGCTGCTCACGGCTTTCGCCGGTCTTGAACGTACGATTCGTCATAAGCCGAATCGTACATCAACTCTCGAAAATCCCGCTATTCTTGCCCAGTCTCGACAGGCAAAATCGGATGCACTGGATGAATTGAGCCGTTCGCGAAACCCATCGTCTTTGGAAACTGTTGGCATGGAATACGCGCCAGCGTTCCGGCGTGCGCATGTACAGCCGTTGGCATTATGAGGGGAAGAGCCGCCTTTTATGCGATGTCTTCCTCCTATATGCGCATCGAGCCGACTTTGCGGAAAAGCCGTCCCTGGCGAGGAAGCCATCAGCTGGCCCTGACCATAAAGTTCGAAACAGCTTCACCGCCCTCCGAGCGACGGGGCTCCAGGCACCCGCGTCGCCCCTTTGACGCGCAATCCCCACCACGAATCAAGCGGCAAGCCTCCGTCATATCCGCTATGATCAAACCATGACGATCGGGATCACCGGACCCGGGCGGAAGGCACCAAGGCAAAACGCCGTGGTCGGGCTCATCATTGCGGCCTTTGTCGGCGGGATTTGCCTGATGCTGCTCGGGCTCGCGAGCGACTTGCTGGTCGATTGGCTGTGGTTTTCCTCGATCGGTTATCTACCGGTTTTTTTGACCAGCATCGGCGCCAAAGCCTTGGTGTTTTTCGCCGTCTTGACGGCAACGGCTGTCATACTTTGGCTGAACGGATTACTTGCGGTGCGTTTTGGCCGGCAGCAGCCGATCCAGGCGGTCGCCGCCTCCGCGTGGAACCCGACGGGCAGTACGTCGCCGCCTGATCTGTTCGCACTCCTGCGCGATCGACTGCCGTGGTCCCGAGCTGTCGCGGCCGGTGCAGGTTTGCTCGCTCTGCTGGTCGCCGCCGCAGAAGCCGGCAACTGGGGCATCTTCCTGCAGTTTATCTATCACGTTCCCTATGGCGCGGACGATCCGCTCTACAACAAGGACATCGGCTTTTATCTCTTCTCTCTGCCCGCCTACATCCTCATCAAGAACTGGATGCTGCTCACCCTCGTTCTGAGCGCGCTTTTTGCCGGAGCGATCTACTGGGTGCGCGGCGACATCGAATACGACGTTCATCGCCGATCGATGTCACCGACGGTGATTGCTCACGGCTCAGCGCTGATCGGTCTTCTCTTCGTAGTGAAGGCCTGGTCCTATGGTCTCGACCGCTATCTGCTGCTCTACGGCGACAATGGCGTAGTCGTCGGCGCAAGCTATACCGATATACATGTGGGGCTACCCGCCCTGTGGCTATTGATCGGGCTTTCGATTATCGCGGCGTTCGCCGCGTGGGCAAACGTCCGGGTGCGCACTTATCGGCTTCTTGCCGCCGCGTTCATACTTGTCGGCTTCGGCTCTTTCTTGCTGTCCGGCGCAGTCCCTGCGTTGTTCCGGCACTTTTTCGTCAAACCAACCGAGTTGCAGCTGGAGAAGCCCTACATCGAGCGCAACATCGCGCTCACCCGGCAGGCTTACAATCTCGATCGGATCGCAGCCAAGCCGTTTGCCGCCGAACAGAAGCTTACCTTCAAGACGCTGGAGGCCAACAAGGCGACAATCGAAAATATCAGGCTGTGGGATTGGCGGCCCTTGTCGGATACCTACGCACAACTGCAAGAGATCCGCACCTACTATAAATTCCACGATCTTGACGTTGATCGATACCGGCTCGGCGGCTCCTACCAAAGCGTAATGCTCTCGGCTCGCGAACTGCGGCCGTCCTTGTTGCCGCCGAACGCCCAGACATGGGTTAACCGCCACGTGCTGTTTACTCACGGCAATGGCGCGGTAATGAGCCCGGTCGCCCGCAAGCGCTCCGAAGGACTGCCGTTCTTCTACTTGCGGGATATTCCTCCTGTTGCGGATGGAGGCCCCAAAATCGACGAACCTCGCATCTACTACGGCGAAGAGACCGACGACTACGTGATCGTCAAGGGGAGCACACCCGAGTTCGATTATCCGAAAGGGAAAGACAACGTCTATGCGGCCTATGACGGAGCCGGCGGCATTCCGATCGGAACGATGGTGTGGAGAACGCTGTTCGCCTACTACTTCAACGACCCGAACCTGCTCCTCACAAGCTACATCACGGCCGACAGCCGGATCATGATCCGGCGCAATATCCAGGAGCGGGTGCGCACGATCGCTCCGTTCCTCACGCTCGATCGGGATCCCTATCTGGTTATCAGCAATGGGCGGATGTTCTGGATGCAGGACGCCTATACGACGAGCTCCTATTTCCCCTCCGCACCGCCCGTGCAAGATCTCGATCTCAACTACATTCGCAATTCGGTGAAGGTTGTCGTCGATGCCTATAACGGGACCGTCGACTTCTATCTGATCGATCCCGGCGACCCGATTGCTGCGACCTACCAGCGCATCTTTCCGGCCTTGTTCAAGCCGTTCACGGACATGCCTCCAGACTTGGCGAAGCACATTCGCTATCCGGAAGATATGTTCTTGATTCAGGCGCGGCTGTTTCAAACCTACCACATGGAGGCGGCCGACGTTTTCTATAACCGCGAGGATCTCTGGCAGTTCCCGCGACAGCCGGGCGGCGACGGCACCGCAATGATGACCCCTTATTACATCATCATGCGGCTTCCCGGCGAACCGCAGGCCGAGTTCTTCCTCATGCTTCCCATGGTACCGAGCCGCCGCGATAACATGATTGCATGGCTCGCTGCGCGCTGCGACGCGCCCGACTACGGCAAATTGATCGTCTACGAGTTCCCGAAGGAGAAGCTCGTCTACGGGCCGTTCCAGATCGAGGCGCGGATCAATCAGAATACGGAGATCTCGCAGCAACTCACACTGTGGAATCAGATGGGCTCCCGGGTGATACGCGGGAACCTGCTCGTGATTCCGATCGAGAACTCGATCCTCTACGTATCGCCACTCTATTTGCGAGCGCTGCAGGGGCACCTGCCGGAACTGAAACGCGTGATCGCAGCTTATGGCGAACATGTGGTGATGAAGGAGACGCTGCCCGAGGCCTTGTCAGCGCTGTTCGCTGAACCCGGTGCCGTGCCGGTGGTCCCAAGCCCGACAGAGGAGATGCCGACCACGGGCCCGGCGGCAAATCCGGCACGGGAGGCGCTTGATCGCTACAATCAGGCAGTGGAGCGATTGAAGTCCGGAGACTGGAAAGGCTTCGGCACGCAGTTCGATGCACTGCACGAACTCCTGGAGGAAATGAACCGACACTCCAGCGGCCACTAATCATGATCCGATTAAATTCCTCGACTAAAAGATACTTCGATCCGCACGCAAAATT
The DNA here is from genome assembly GCA_963733575.1 of uncultured Alphaproteobacteria bacterium. Classification (GTDB taxonomy): domain Bacteria; phylum Pseudomonadota; class Alphaproteobacteria; order Rhizobiales; family Xanthobacteraceae; genus BOG-931. Next base: position 51,673 of record CAVTDJ010000005.1, read on the forward strand.
GTCAGGCCGGCCTCGACGGCATGAGATCGCCACCGAGCTTTGTAGTCGTCCTCGTCGTCACCCTTCTTTCTTGACCTCATTCATCCACCGCTCCAGCCATTGCTCGGCGGCCTCTTCCAGGATCTCAGAAGCGGACGTGTTCTTCTCGATCGCAGCCAATTTTAGAGCCTTGATCACTTCGGCCTCTAGCGTCGCAAGAAATTTGCGCTTGTCGACGCCTTCGGCCGGCTTACGGCCGGGCTTACGACGGCTCTTCTGATCTGCCATCAGCTTAGATCCGCCCCGATTGCCTGATCATCCATCGAAAAACGTCCCGCGCGTTAAATCCATCGGCAAACGCAATCTGTTACCGCGATCGCCGCTTCCCCGACATTCTCGACTTATGCAAATTTCCGACGCAGCCTATGTTGCTGAATCTAGGCCAGATTCGCTTCACAAACCAGCGACGGAGATATCTTTGATTAGATATTTAGATATATTTTAGATATCTAAATATATTTATATTGACGCCACCTCATGTTCTTGTTATGTTCCAAGCATCGAGTGGTGGTGGCCTCGGAGTGTGTTTCATGTCAGGACATCGGACAAAGCGCAGTTGGCAGAGCGACCTGATCGGGCGCCACCACCCCGGGCTCTTCACGATCACCGAAAGCGGCCGCAGGTACACGCCCGGCTCCCCGACCGTCGACGATGGCTGGCGCGAGCTCGTCGAGATCGCCGTCGACCGCATCGCGGCGGCGCTTGCCGCAACGCCGTCCGGCGCAGCGCGCATCGTCCAGATCAAAGAAAAGTTTGGCTGTCTGCGCCTCTATTGGTGCAGCAGCAATTCGAGCGACCAGGTCGAAAACGCCATCGACGAAGTGGTCGCGCTGGCGGAGGCGCGCTCCGCCTGTACCTGCGAAACTTGTGGGGTCGAAGGCCGCCTCTACGACCGCCGCGGTCGGCTGGCAACCGCGTGCACCGACCATGCGCGGGGCGAACCGGTGCCGGCCGAGCCCAGTTTTGAAAATCTCCAGGTACTCCGGCGCTTCGAACAGCGGCTGCCGATCGCTTCGTGCCGCGCGCGCGATACGGATTCGTTCGTCGACGTGGACCCGCAATCGCTCGGCACCGAGGAGTAGCGCCATGGCGCATATCGTGCGTGATTGGCGGAACGCCCTGGTCGAGGCCCACCCCCGGCTGTTTCACGTCGCGGCCGGGAAGCCCGGGACGGTACAAGGCTATCCCGAATGCGGCGAGGGATGGCGAGATCTCCTCGATCGCGCTTGCATCCGGGTTGAGGCGGCACTTGCAGACGGCGGTGCGTTCACGGCTGAGCAGATCAAGCAGAAATACGGCACTCTGCGCTTCTACTGGGGCGGGTGCCTGTCGACTGAGGCCGAAGCCAAGGTTGACGAAGCCATCGATCTTGCGGAAGCCCGTTCCGCCTGTACCTGCGAAATCTGCGGCAAGGTCGGCCGGCTCTTCCGTAACAATGGTTGCTATCTGACGGCATGCGACCAGCACGCCAAAGGCCATCCGGTTGCTGAAAAGCCCGGCTGGGAGAACATCACCATTTCGCGTGTCGTCGGCCACAGCAGCAAGACCGTCATCGTCAAACGCCGGCGCTACGTCCGGGAGACGGACAGTTTCGTCGACGCCGATCCGTTGATTATCGGCGAAGAGGGGTAGCCGCATGGCCCGTTTTCGCTGCCGCACCTGCGGCGAGGAAGGATCCTTTGACTACCACCGGCGGCATGTCAGTCCGCGACATGGAGGTGGGCCAGGCCCGCCCGGTGCCCCACGCGAAGGGGTGCGGCCAGTGGAAGCCCTTTTAGAGCTGGGACTGTGCGCAGTTCGACCCGAATCTGGTCATCGAAATCTGGCAGCGGGAGTCCAGCATGACCGACGAGAACACCGATAACTGCTCCGATGCCGCGAACGCTCCCGTCGTCTCGAATTCTAGTAGGACCACATGCTCTCGACCCGCGCCTCCCACTCCGACATGTTCATTTCGGCAAAAACCACGACCGCGATCCCAGCACGACATCCGGCGCTTCGAAACGCGCTCATCCAGGCGTCGCTCGATCCTCAGGTCCGCTCGATCGGCTACATTGCGTCGACGTTTGTTGCGTCCGAACAGGTAGAACTTGGCGCTGTCGTCGTGCTGCGCGACGATGGCCGCTTCCTCCTGGACGTGGTGCCGGCCCGACGTGTCCGGGATCTCGAGGAGGAAGGGCTGCTCCTGATCGCGCTCGCCGATCTGGACCTGAAGCCGCTGATCGTCACCGCCGAGGATATCCGGCGCGAACCCCGATACGCCAACGCGAAGACTGTCTGGATGTACCAGTTGCATCCGGTCGGCATCGAGATGCGCATGCGTATCCTGACGGTGCTGCAGGAGGATGGACCGCTGCCGCTCGCCTGCCTGCTCAAGCGCGTCCACGCCTTCCGGGATCCGGCGCCGGCGGTGCTGGCGCTCGCCTGCTCCGATCTCATCGAACTCGACCTCGTCTCGCAGCCGCTTGGCCCCTCCACTGTCGCAAGGAGCCGTTCGTGACCCTCAAACCGGCGAAACCGCAGCACCACCTAAATGGCGCGGAAAGCAAAAAAGTCGCCCGTAGCCCCGCAAAAACAGCGAAGCCACGCTCGCGCAAAGGAGCGCATAACGTTGTGGCTGCGGCAGTCGACCCGTTGCCGACCAACCTAGACGTGCAACAAGGCCTCAGCGTCTGCGGAGCGCCTCCGGCCGCAAAGCCCGCGGCGAAGAAGAAGTGCATACCGGCGCGTTGCTCGATCGTCGCGGCGGCATTTCAGAACGCGAGCAGTGGCGCAGTCCGACCGCAGCTGAAAGGCAGGGCCGCACTCGCGCTGGTCGTGCCGGGGCCGATCTGGATCGAGCCGGTCAGGAAGCTCGTCGCAAGGTTCGGCGAACGCTGGCAGGCGCTCGCGACCGACACCATGAAGACCGCACAGCAGAAGGCCGAGCGCAAGAAAGAGGTCGCGACTTACCTTACCCAGGCGCAGCCGGTCGGCGTCGCCGTGGATCTCGACGCGCTACCCTCGGTACTGAGAACCGCCGCCCACCTGACGACGACGACCCGCATCGATGCCCTGGCGGCTCCACGATCGGCCGTGCGATCCGGCAAGCTGGCTTCGCCGATATTAATCCAGCGAAAAGTTCAAAGACTAGTCATGGACTATCATAAATACATCGCAAGTCGCAGGTGGCGTCAGAACCCCGCGCGGCTTGCCGAACTGGTGGCAGCAGGCTTCCGCTGCCGCCTATGCAATCATGGCGAAGATGTCGCACTCGAGGTGCATCATCGCACATACGCTAACCTCGGCCGCGAACAGCCGGGCGATCTGACGGCACTATGCCGCACGTGCCATAGCGTGGTGACTGACCACCTCCGCCGTTTGCGCTATTCGCGGTGCGTGCCGGCGCATGCGGATATTCGCCGCGCGCTCGAGAACCCCCCGCCGCTTTTTGATCCGACGTTCAAGGAGACTATCTGATGTCCGTCGACCAAATGCGAATTCGCCTGACCGGCGAGCGACCGCTGCTCATGCATAGTTCCCGTCTGGCGGATCCGCTGGATTCGATCAAGATTGATCTCGATCGCCTGACGAAGAAACGTGACAAGACGCTCGCCGACCACGAGCAGATCGCTAAGGTGGAATGGCATGGCAGTCTCTGGCTTCGCGATGGCAAGCCCAGCATTCCCTGCGAGGCGGTCGAATCCGCGTTCATCGCGGGCGCTAAGACACGCCGCAAGGGCAAGCAAGCAAGAGCGGGGTTCTCCTGCGCCGTGTCGCCGCTGCTTCAGTATGACGGACCGAGCGATCTGCCATCGTTGTGGGAGGATAAGGCCTTCCGGCTGCGATTTGCCGTCAACGTCAATGGCTCCAAGGTGATGCGCACCCGGCCGCAATTCAACAATTGGCATGTTGTCATCGATGTCGAGTTTCTGCCGAGCCTTCTCAATCCGAACGAGGTTATCGAGATTTTCGAGATCGCTGGCTTGCGCGAGGGGCTCGGTGACTGGCGCCCGAAGTTCGGCAAGTTTTCCGTGACCAAGCTCGAATAGGCCCGACGCGCCGCGGCGTGGCGGGGCGTGGCCCGGTGAGGCATCGCACGGCCCGGTTTGGCAAGGCGAGAGCCCCGTGACAGGGGCTGCTCCTCTCCAAGCTTCTTCTCGACCAAGCATCCCGGAGGGGATTGTCGCGCGGCTCGGCGGCGCGAGTGGGAGAACTTTGTCATGCGTAAAATGCCGAAAAACAAGACCAAGGCCGTATCGTCGACCTCCGACGTCAACATCCACGCCCTGCCAATTGCTACTGGCAAGGAACGCGCCTGGCTTGCACGCCGGGAGACATCACACCTCTGGCGCGACGGCGGACGCTGCCATCGGATCTGCTGCGCGATACGGAAACCCTGCTGGCCCATGCCACCCTGGACAAGATCGACGTGGTGGGCGGAATCCGCATCTTCGCCGCCGCGCTGCGCGGCGACGCGCCCGCGCGCCATAACGATGGCATTCTCGCTGATGCTCATCGGGGAGACCATGTTGGAGATCGACCCGGCCATGACAGCGGTGCTGTGCCGTGCGCTGGATGGCGATGCCGCGGCGGCGCTTGTGCTGTCGCATGTCGTTGGCCGGGCAGAGCTCCATGGTCCCTTTGCAACGGAGCTTTCGGGGGCTTGGCTCGCCCACCAGCTCCGTCACTTCCCCAGTCGCCACCGCTTCATCGAGGAGGAGGCGAGGCTGTGGTCCGCCATACGCACGCAAGACGAACCGACCGCCGCAGGCAAGGAGAATCAGCCGTGAGAATCCAGATCTTCTCCGACCTCCATCTCGATGTACGGCCGATCAAGCCGATTACGATCATGCCCGGCGTGGATCTCGTGATCGTCGCCGGCGATACCTGCGAGGGCGCGTTGCGCGCCTTCGAGCACCTGCGCCGGATCGTCCCGATGCACATCCCAATCGTCATGGTGATGGGCAATCACGAGTACTACGGACGCTTCATTTCGCACGAGCTGACGCTGGCGCGATCTCACGCAGGCACCTTCAATATTCGCCTCTTGGAGTGCAACACGGCCGTGCTAGGCGGCGGCATCCGCTTTGTGGGTGCGACGCTCTGGACCGACTACCGGGCGTTCGGCAAATCCAACGTGGCGGCAATGATGAACGCCTGCGCGACGGGCATGAACGATCACCGCCTGATCGGATGGCAGAAAGAGCCCTGGTTGCGCTTCAGGCCGCAGGAAGCGGCGCTGCTGCATCATCAATCCAAGGCGTATCTCGCCGACGTCCTGGCGACGGGGTTCACCGGTCCCACCGTTGCCATCAGCCACCACGCCGTCCATTGGGCATCGATCCATCCGCGGTTCCGGACCGATCCCGTCACCGCTGCTTTTCTTTCAGATCAATCCGAGCTGATCGAGGCGCATCAGCCGGCGCTGTGGGTGCACGGCCACGTCCACAACTCCTCGGACTACCGCGTGGGAAAGACCCGGATCGTGTGCAATCCGCACGGTTACGGATCCGAGAACCCGGACTTCGATGGCGCTCTGGTTGTGGAGGTCGGCGAGTGAAGCGACCCTGACGTCCCGCCCTGCGTGCCCCTGCCCCGCTCTTCTCACATTCTCTTTATTTGAGAGTTTGCCCATGCTGACGCAACTGTTCCCCTTCCTCGATCCCGTCCACATAGCGCCAGATCTGGCCCGGCGACTGCGCGCGCTTGCCGACGACTGCGGGCGGCTGGAGCTCGAAGGTACCGTCTCGCCGATCCTGCTGCAGAAGGCCCCACTGCTGGAAAATTGGGTGCCGGCGCTAACGCCTGAAGGCGTGCAGCTGATCGGGCATGCAAGCGGCCATCCGGTTCACGGCGATCGTATCGTGATGACCACAGCTCTCTGGTTCGCCGACCCCGACGGCAGCTGGGTCCGTACGCTGTCGCGGTTCTACCGGCTCGGGCCGCCCGCCAATGCCGACGAGATCCGACGCATCCCGACGCGGGTGGTGACCGCCGGCGAAGGCGAAGACGACGGCTCGGAGGACAAGGCATGAGCGCGACCAACGACGCCGAGGACCTTGATCTGCCGGCGACGGAGCGCGATGCCGTCTCGACGGGAGCGGCGGCCGATTCGGCTGACTGGGACGAGCGCCTGAAGGGGCTGCCCCGGCTGCTGCGCTACGCCATTCTGGTCAGCGACAACGCCAACCACATCGAGCAGCGGCTGATCGCAGAAATCGACAAGCTTTGCCCAGAACTCCCCCACAACGTGGCCTGGACCGCGGCGCCCAGCGTGGAGACGGGACTGGCCCTCGCCGCAGAACTCGACCGCAGCGCCGTCACCCGGAACGAGCCGAACCTGCGCAGCCTTGCCGACTGCGTCCGACTGTTGTGCCTGCCGCTGCCGCGCGATGCCTCTCACTTCGAGGACTATCGCAGGGTCGGCAAGGCGCTGGTCCAGGCCTTTCGCAAAGTCGAAGGCGATGCGGAGGAACAACTCTGCTGCGATCTCGAGCGTTTCGCGTTCGGCTGGGCGGCGTTGCCGGCCTGCACCGACCTGCTGTCGAAGCATTTTCCGGCTGCGGTGAACGCGGCCATCCTAGCATTACAGTTGTCGTTTTTTGAAGTGGGCACGTTGAGCGGCGGCCTGGTGAGCTCTGCGCCAGAGTGACCATGCGATGATGTGTGCGGGTTGGATCCGCTTTCGGGCGAGCCTGATGGCGATGCGGCGGACCTCCTGGATTGACCAACGGATCAATGACGGATTGGCGATATTTTGAGTTTTGCCGTGGTTCGGCGTTTCGTTTTTTTGGGCGGCGGCGAATTGGCGCGATGGCGGATCACCGCCATCATGGCGAAGGCAAGCATTACCAGGGAAACGTGGCGATGCCAGCCATGCCAGGATCTGCTCTCGTTGTGATCGAGCCCGAACTCGTTTTTCGCAGTCTCAAAGCTGTCCTTGATCGCCCACCGATGGCCTTCGACCGCCACCAGCGTTTCGATGGATGTTCCCGCTGGACACCAGGTGGTGAAGAAGGCGAGATCGCCGTCGGCGATATGACGACGGATCAGCAGACCTCGTGTCCAAAGACCATGATTTGCGCTGTAAAATTCTTCGACCTCGAGATCGGCCAATTCGAGATAGCACCAATCGTGCAGCCGCGGTCCTTTGGTTCCGGCCCCTGCCGACAGGCGTTTCCAGTCGGACGCGCGCCGCGTCCGGGCGATGTCCGCGGCCTTGCCGGCGACCGATCGCCGCTTGCCCCAGGATTGAAATACATGAGCGCTGCTGACCCCGAGCACGTAGCCTTTGCCTGCCCGGCGTAATTGCTGTTCGATATCGCCAACACCGTAGACAGTATCACCGGCAACCCACTTGAACGGTACAGACGCGGCTATGGCGCGTGCGATCATGCTCGTTGCAAGCTTTGGCTTGGTCGCAAAGCCGACACCGGGAGGCACATATGCGGCTTCCAGACGATCTGGATCGTCGGTCCATTCCTTCGGAAGATACAGCGCGCGATCGATGAACGCATGGCCGTGGCGCGACACGTAGGCGGCGAAGACGCCGATCTGGCAGTTCGTGATCTTGCCTGCCGAACCAGTGTATTGCCGCGCCACTCCGCATGACGCTTTGCCCTGTTTGAGAAAGCCGGTCTCGTCGATCACCAGCACTGCATCGTCATCCGCCAAATGCTCGATGACATAATCGCGGACGATATCGCGCAGACCATCAGCATCCCAATCCCTGCGACCCAGGATCGCCTGTTGCCGCCAAGGACCGGGATCGCCAGCTGCCTCCGCGCGCATCCAACCGGTCTTGCGTTGCTCATCTCCGAGCAGGCTTTCCAGAAACAAGCCTGCATTCCTCGCAACACGATCTTGATTGAACAACGGACGTATCCGTTTCTTGATCTCACGAAGCGACGCCGCCCACAGCGCAAGCGTCTCTTCAATCGACGCTGGCCGCGCCCACGATCTTCGAATGATGGTTGCCCATGGATTAAGAAACCTGCATAAAAGGCAACTGTAGTGCTAGGCGCGAACATGGCCGAGCGCCGCATCGCTGCCGCCAAGGCTGCAGCCCGACGAAGGGCAAAGGAGGAGGAAGAGCGCAGAAAAAAGGAAGCGGACGAGAAGGCCGCCGAGGCCAAGCAGGTCACCTCTCCCGCAGCGGAAGCGGTTCCCGGCCACCATCTCCTGGTGGCGCGCCTGAGCAGTAAGGAGATGGAGAACATTAAGCTCAAGGACATTCTGGGGCCGCTGAAGAGCGTCATTAACGCCGCCTTGCCGCTGGTCGAGATGCCGCCGCTGCACCAGGTGCGCGGCACGCTGATGTTCGAATTCCCCTATGCTGTCGACGTCATCGACTTCGCGCTGACCGATCTCGTTGGCCGCACCACTATCCTGCTCCGCCCGCTGCTGCTGGTGGGCGATCCCGGCGGCGGCAAGTCCCGATTTGCCCGCCGCCTTGGCGAGGCCCTTGGCCTGAGCGTTTGGCGTGAGGACGCCTCTCGCGCCGACGGCGCTGTGTTCGGGGGTACCGACCGGCGCTGGTACTCGGCCGAACCCTGCCATCCGTTTCTCGCCGTTGCCGCCGGCAGAATCGCCAATCCGCTGGTCCTGATCGACGAGATCGAGAAGGCTGGCACGCGCAGCGACTATGGCCGGCTTTGGGATTGCCTGCTCGGCTTCCTTGAGCCGGAGACGAACCGCCGCTATCCGGATCCGGCGCTGCAAACCAATCTCGATCTGTCCCAAGTCTCCTACGTGGCGACCGCCAACAGCCTGGATCCGCTGCCCTCGCCCATCCGCGACCGGATGCGCGTGGTGACGTTTCCGAAGCCGAGTGCGGACGATCTCGATGCGCTGTTGCCGGCGGTGATTGCGGACCTCGCCCGGGAACGCGGCCTCGACCAGAGCTGGATGCCGCCGCTCGATGGAGCCGAGCATACGGCTGTTGCGCGCCACTGGCGCGGCGGCTCCGTGCGCCGCCTACGCCGCATCGTTGACGCCATCCTGCGCGATCGCGACGTCCGCGCCACCAGGAACTGATCATGGCTCAGGAGGTCGCACATTCGTCATCAGGGCCCTTGCCAGTTGAGCTCCTGCGGCAGCGCGGCTGGCCGCCCGCCGCGCAGTTCTTCTGGTCGCGTATCGGAGACGTCGAAAGTGTCCCGCGCGGCGACGTTGCCGCCGATTTCTGGTCCGGCGAGAAGGAACGCTGCAAGGCGGCGTGTCTCACGCTGGCCGACCTGCTGTTCGCTGCCGGCCGCGGCGAGGAAGCGCTGGCCGCGCTGATGCTGGCAGCCGATCCGGCCGAGCCGCAGACCTTCCAGATCGTGTTGCCGCAGCTCACTTACGCGATCGACCATCTCTGGGCCTGGCCGACCGTTGGGATCACCAGGCAGCACGCCCTCGGACGGCTTGCCGTCTGGTGGAGAGCTGCGCGGGGGGATTTCGAAGACGAGGACTCGAGTATCTTCTGGATTACCCGGCTGGAGATGCTGGACCAGGACTGCTCTTCGGAGGGGCTGCCGCCGGCGCACGAGCCGGACAAGCGTGAACAGGAAGACGAGCCGGAGGAGCCCGGCATCGTCGTCATGCCGAAGGACAAGGTAACGAAGCTCAACAACTTCCAATCCGAATTCAAGGACCTGGTGGACGCGAGATTGCCGTTGCGGCTCGCCGGCGACATCGGCGCGGTGCGCAGAAAACTGATTGCCGAATATCCGCATGCCGTCGGCGCGATCGACCTCGTGCTGCGCGAGTTGCGTGAGGGCAAACCGGTGCGCTGGACGCCCATCCTGCTGACGGGACCCGCGGGCGTCGGCAAGTCGCGCCTGGTGCGAAGGCTCGCCGACCTGCTCGGGATCGGCGTGTACCGCTATGACGGGTCCGGGGCGTCGGACAACATGTTCGGGGGATCGCCGAAGGGCTGGGGCAACACGGTGCCGTCCGCGCCGGCGCGCGCCGTCAATCAGATGCGCATCGGCAATCCGGTCGTGATGGTGGATGAGATCGAAAAGGCGGGGACGTCATCGCGTAATGGCAGGCTGTGGGACGCCCTGCTGCCGTTTCTCGAGCGCGAGACGGCGGCCAGGTATCGGGACGTCTCGTTGGACGCCGAGCTGGACCTGTCGTGGGTTTCGCACATCGCGACCGCAAACTTGATCGAGAACCTGCCGGATCCTCTGAAGGACCGCTACCGCATCGTCAAGATGCCCGCTCCGCGGCTCGCCGACCTGCCGGGGCTTGCAGCCAACGTTCTGCAGGAGCTCGCTGTCGACGCCGGCGAGCAAGTCTTCGTTTGGCCGCTCGCGAACGACGAGCTCGAGGTGATCGGGCGCGCCTGGGAGAAGGCGGGATTCAGTATCCGCAACCTGCAGAAGATTGTGGCGGCCACCCTCGACGTGCGCAATGCCACCTCAGTGAGGCACTGAATGTCGCTTGCCGACGATTACCTGGATCGATGGTTGAGGCTCGACATCGAGCACTATTTTCGAGGCGGCCTGCCGTCTGCGTTCGAGCTGGCGCACGCGGCGCAGCTTGAGAACTGGCGGGTAGTCCTCTCGTGCGAACTGACGGGCAACGCCCCGTCCTTGGCCGACGACATGTCGCTCGTCGGCTATGTCACGGGGCATCCGAAACACGCCGACGGAAAGCTGATCAGGACCGCGACGTTGGTGTGGCTCGATCGCCGCGCGAAATGGGTCAGGACGAGGGACATTATCTGGCGGCTCGGTGTTCGTTGGGCGCCGCCATCAGGGGCCGATGAGTAGCGTAGCCTGATCGGGGAGGCATGAACATGTCGATCGAAGAAGAGGACACAAAGGCGCGGTTACGGCGCGCGTTCGAGTTATACCTGGACGGCGAGACGCCGCCGCCGTTGGAGCTCGCACGCGCGCCGCTGCTTGAGAACTGGCGCGCCACCATCGTGCACATCAAGTGCGAGGGAGATCCGTTGCGCATGCTTCCGGTTCTGGTGGGAAGCGTCGCCGGCCATCCGCGGCTTGGCGAGGGCAGGACGATCCGGACATCGCAATTGATCTGGCTCGACCGCAACCGGAAGTGGGCGCGCACCTGGAATCGGGTCTATCGGCTTGGTGAGCGCGCAGGCGATGAAATCGATAACGGAGCTGAAGGAGCGAGAGGGTAGCCACGGAAGCCATCAGATGTCGCGAAGCCGTCCTCGGCAGGGATGCCGCTGCAGCCACGGCCGCCGCGTCACCGACCGCTGTCTTGGCTCATCACCCCAGACAGTTGTTCGCCTATCTCGCGTTCGCCGGGCACCGCGAACGACCCGCGCTGGCGACATCCGGTCTTGCTCCGCCACAACGAGCAATTCCTGTCTGGCCGATTGGTCGCGTGCATCGGACCGGCTATGGATGGACCGTTGCCCGCATTACTGTTCGGCGATATCCAGCCGGTCCTATATCCGATCACGGCACCGTTCGCCGCGCATGCGCAAAAATGTTCCGTACCACCGGTGCGGAGCGTGCAAGCCGTTGCCTCGGAAGCGACGCAAGCTCGCCAACTGCGTCCAGGCGCCATGTATCCCGGGCGGCCGGATGTCCACGGCGATTTTTCTGACCGTGAGGGATAGGCGCTACGCCGCGCGGCGGCCATGGCGAAGGGCCGGGCGCACGCGAACTTGGAGTAGGTCAACGCGAACCGGCGGGCCCATCGGGCGGCATGTGTGCGCCCAGTTGCTGTTACGGTTGCGAGGCCGGCTTCCGGCCGGCGTTCGCGCTTGAGAGCGCAGAAGATGACCGTTGGATCGCCGCCTCACCCACGTGCGGCGCCAGCGGGTCACTCGACGAGCGGCGCATGAGCATGTTTAGAGTCGGTGGCTTTTTCTATAGCTAAAAGCCTGCGCATCAGGACCAAGACAACTGATCCTTAGGGAGCCGTCCACTTGGATCGTGCACTTCGACCTTGTGCGGTAAGTCAGATCCCCATCGCCACAGAATTAGATTTGCCATGTCGCGCCGGGCACCTGTCGCAAATGATGGCGATAGGATTCCAGCCGCTCCCCTCGCGATCAGCGATTTGGCTATCTCCCAGGATGCTGGGAGCTTGCCGGCTGCTAGATCATAGGCCCATGGACAAGCCATAGACGCAAGGTCGATCGCTTCTCTGGCCCGCCCGGAGTCCGTCCGCAGATCGACAACGTCATCAACGTCGACATCGTAACTGCAGATCGTCAGGGGATCAAAACGGTGACCGAAACCATGCCCGATCTCTACGAGCATGCCTTCAACTGTCAAAGCGAGGTACAGTGCAGGAGTGCCTATAGGATTAAAGCGCCCGCCTTTGGCGGCCGCTCCTGCACCTGATGTCGGCGACCAAGCCCACTTAGGATCGTGCGCTCGATAGCACGTCCCTTCCCACTTCAAGCGAAGCCGCCCGTCGCCACGTGATCAAGATAATCACGCACGGCGGACGCTTTGCCCTCTTTCACAAGTGACTCGGCTGTCCGGCCACCAAAAGCTGCGATTGGCTCCGCTCGATACCAAGCCATGGCCTGCTTTTCGCCCCCCGCCCAGTCAGCAATCCGGCCAATAATTTCCAACATCTCGGTGGCGCGCGACTGTGTCTTAGGTGCCTCTAGGCGAGCGGCGCGATAGACGGTTTCCGGCTTTAGGCCGATGGTCTCTGCAAGCTGTACCTTGGACATACCAAAACGCTTCGCGACACGCCCCACAGAAATATGGCCCTTGGAATCCAAGAATGTCACCACCAAGTGGCCGCCCCTGGGCTTTGTCTGTGTTAGCGCAGCCGCTGCGATCGTACGGATGTCGACTTTGGTTTTCATCTTCGAACCGACAGCAGTGGACCTTCCCTTAGTTTTGAGGGAGCTGGTCTGGGCGGATCCGGTAAAGCCCGGCCTCTTGGTAGTCGACATTATTGCCACTCCATTTGACCTACTTATATGGCACTTTTCATGGCATTTCGCAATACCCGAGGGTTCCTATCTGAACGCAGCTCCATCCGCGCGCCACAGGGGCATTCGGACTAGACTCTGTCAAAAATGATTGCCCCTTTCGCATTACGGTTCACCTGGAAGATGGAAATATCTGCATTGACCGCCATTGCCTTTGTGGCGATGTCCTCTTTGTCTTCCGGCTCCATTGCGAGGCCGAGATTCATCTCGGTGATCTCTTCGGGATGATAGGACATCGTTGCGGGATTCTTCCGCCACTGCGGACTCGCGATGTATTGCAAATAACGGACGCGTCCAATGTCGCGGGAACGGAAAGCGGTACCAGAGGAATTTCGACATGCCGCTAACCGGTCTCAGACTTCGACCATTGACGGCGGACCGCAAGGCGATCCGGCTTGCAAAATTCCTAACCGACTTGACGAATTCGTCGAAGCGCTTCTCTGCTGTGCATTGAGCGGCGCTCCATATTGACCGCCAGCCAGTAGCTCCAGTCCCAGCTTTCGATCTCAACGATGTAGTCGACGAACTCCTCGGGCGGCGCGCGGCGGCGCTTCTTCTTCGGGGCCGGCAATGGTACCTTGGGAACACGCCACAGCGCGTCCGGTGATTCGCGTGTAGCAAATACCGGTGCACGTTGCTATTGCAGAAGGGGCAGCGGGTTGCCGACCACTTTTGCCCGCAGCACGATGGCGCCGCGCACATCGTGGCCCACGACGTGGAACGAGTTCTCGCAGCACGGGCGGTTCTCTTGGCGCACGTTCAGGGCGCGCTTCCCGGCGGCGGGGTTGTCTATCTTGGGCGCGATAGCGCAAGAATGGGCATTCGTTTCGGGCCAACCCTAGCGGCTGCGGAAACTCTTCTCCGAGACGCCGAGCGCCTGCAAGGAGCCGAAAGCCCGCCGAAGCTGCAGTTGAATGACCGTTGCCGAATTTGCGAGTTCCGCGATCGCTGCCGTGACCAAGCTATCAGCCGAAGTCCACATCCATCCACAAGGTGGAACGCTGCATGCGCTGCAAGGATTGCTCGCAGGTCCGGGGCTATCCCTATAGCCGTGCCTGATGACGCGTCTAAAATCCTGACGGAAACGGCCCGGTCTGGAGGTTGCATTTTGTCTAGATTTGGACTATGTCTATATCTAACAAAAGGCTGAACCATGTTGAACGACCACGAACCGCGCTCGTCTGAAGCGGCAAAAGGGCATCAGCGCCTCGACAACTCACGCTTTGCGCCGGCCAATCGAAGGCGGCTCAGCGCTCCTGCTTTGCGGACTTTCCTCGCCATTGCGGATCTATGGGGGTTGACGGAAGAGCAGCGCCTCCTGGTCCTCGGGTACCCCTCCCGATCCACCTATCACAACTGGTGCAAGCAGGCGCGCGAGCACGGCGCTTTCACCCTCGACGTCGATGTCCTCATACGCATCTCGGTGGTACTGGGGATCCATCAGGGCCTCGGGATTCTGTTTCCGACCGAGCAGCTTGGCGTCCAGTGGTTGCGAACCCCGCACGGCGCTGTCGTCTTCGGCGGAAGACCGCCGCTCGACCTCGTGACCAGCGGCTCCCAGGATGGGTTGCTCTCGGTGCGCCGTTTCCTCGACGGCTCGCGAGGTGGTCTTTACATGCAGCCGAACACCCTTGACGAGGCGTTCACGCCTTACGACGACGCGGAAATCGTCTTCCGGTGACGGACGCCTTCGCTTCCTCACCGCGGCCTGCCCATCGTCTGATCCCGTCGCAATTTCCTCCCATCGGGCTGTTCGATACGGTTGCGACCGCGGCCGACGTTGCGGCCGTGATGGAGCTGGTTGGCTGGACCAATGATCGGCTTGTCGCAGACCGCATCTCTCGGCTACCGCAGACCGAATGGGTGTATGGCGTCGCCAATGCCAGCATCGTCATGGCAGCCTTCCTGCACGTCGCTCCCGGTGGGATGCGATTCAATGGCCCCGATCTGGGTGCCTGGTACGCAGCCGACGATATCCGGACCGCAGCCGCCGAAGTCGGTCACCACCTGCGGCGCGAGACGGTCGCTCGCAATGTAACCACGATGAGGCGGACCTATCGGGCGTATGCCGCAACTCTATCAGGCGACTATCTCGACATCAGAGGCCAGCAGACAAGGCGCCCGGACGTATACCCAAGCAACCGTTATGACGCCTCGCAAAAGCTTGGCGAGGGGGTTCGCGCGTCAGGTGGCGCGGGCCTGCTCTACGACAGCCTGCGACGGCGGACCGGTGTCAATGTTGTCGCGCACCGCGCGCGCAGCATTACGGACATCGTGCAGACAGATCATTTCGAAATTACGGTCCTGGCAACTTCGCGCGTGATCGACGTCCGCAAACTGTCGCTTTGATAAAACTACTGACCGCCGGCACCGTCGCGGTCGTGGTTGCATTCTGCAACGTCACATTCGCCGCCATCGTGCCGCCAAACATTACCGCAGTCGCCCGGCGAAAGTTGGCGCCGATGAACCCACGATACATTCCGCGGTGTCAAACGATAAGCTTTTGTTAGTTCCCCTATCGATCTCGCATCCAAATGTAAGCAAAAGCAGGAGCATCGCCAATTATTAGGGCTTCATCGACAGCGCCGCGCCCCTATCAAAGTTACGAGCCTTGTCCCGCACCAGAAGCAGCCGCGCCTTGTCAAAACGTAGCATCTTTCTTGCCCGCTTAATTCCCTGGCGACGCTTGCCGTAATGCTCGCCAGCGGTGCGATCGGTCGCGTGGTTCACGATCACCGCGATCTCCGCGCGGGAAAATCCGCTCGCCTTCAGGCACGAGATCGCGAAATGCCGAAAGGTGTACGTGCAGGTCCTTTTGAATTTGCAATTCTTGCATGCCGTCTCCAGGCGGCTGTCGATGTTACCCTGCAGCTTCGACAACCCTGCATAATACGCCTCCCATTTGCGAGTATCAGTAATCCATTTATCGAGCTCGGCAGTCAGCGACCCGTTTTTGATCAGCCGCGACCTTTCGAAATAGGCACTGATATCAATCTCGCAGGTATCGGTCAGTCCGCGGCCGTTGGTGTGTTTTTCGGCGCCCGCGCGAAGAAAATTGCCCTCGCGCTGCAGAATAAGAAGTTCGCCGGGCCGCCATCCGAGGCGCGAGGCGAGAATAATATATCCCGCGATCCAAAGCGAAAAATCGTCATCCTTTGAAAGAAAATACGCGATGAGCGCACGGAGCTCGCGCACGGGGATCGATTTACGAGGTTTCCTCCGCTTCTTTTTCTTGGCCGCCACCTTCTGTTGGTGGGCAACCTGCTTGCGTTCCTTGGACTTCTTGGTCTTGCTGACGGGGTCCGGCCTCTCGTTTTTCAGCCGCCAGAGCAGCAATGCTTCCTCACTGTCTGGATCGAAGGTGTCATACTCCAGCATGCTCCCCATTTCCTGCTCTAGCGCTGCGGCATAGCCCCGGATGGTGTTCTGCTCCCACCGATCGTGCCCGTTCAGGAACCAATGCACAGTCTGGATGAGCGGCGCGCGCGGCTCCTTATTAGGGTTCTCGCGCATGTACTGAGCGACGAGCCTGCTGGTCTCGCGCTCGTACTTGGCGATCGTTCCAGGGCTTTTTTGGGCTCTAGCAAACACGGTCTGTCTATGATCGACACAGGCTCGGCAGCGGCAACCGGCAAGCCCGGGCCAGGCTAGGAAGGGATCCTTGCGATTTACCGGAGAACAAAAGAGAATTGAGAGGCGGGCAGCTGAGCGCGTTTCACTAACGCAGAGGAGACTGCTGCGTTTGAACAGGTAGTTGAGGTACCGGAAGGAAGGGTTTCAACCATGGATGCTTCGAGCACTTTCTGCAAAAGAGGGGCATCATCCATGACGACGTGTTAAAGTTCGCGGTCAATCGCTTCGCTAAGGTCGTGATCGAGGCGGAACTGACGGCGATCGACTAGGTCCAGTTCAACATGCTGTGCGTCTTCTTGAACGGTGTCCACACGCTTAACGACGTGAATGGCAACGGGCACCTTCGTGTCAGCGATAGAGCTCGCTTTGAGCCAGCAGAATGATCTTCGGAAGGAAATCAAGGGCGTCAGGTTTGCCGACGACACTCCCGAGAGCCGCGCCAACTCATGCCGAAGCTCGACGTCGGGCGTAAGTATCTGCGCGATCTCCTTAAGATCGTCCAGACCCTCACTGACGTGCAGGCCATTGAGCTTCTCGAGCGCGGCGAGGAGGTTTTGTGCACGCCCAACGAGGTCGTTGAGAAGAAGCCCAAGGCGGTCTATGAAAAGATGCAGGCCCGCTCTCGCCTTTAGGTCTCATCCGCCAACTCACGGCCGTCGCGGAAGCGCGACGGCCGGTCTCATTCGGTCTAGCGTTCGGAATCACATGTTGTTGAGAAACGCGTTCGTCAACCGGTAGCGGCGCTGCTGCGGGCGCCACTGCCGCGGAAATTACTTGCCCTTCCAGTTCGGCGTGCGTTTATTGAGGAACGCGTCCATGCCTTCGCGGAAATCCTCGCTCATGTAGGCGCGCAGGATCAGATCGCGGCCCTCCTCGCGCGACAACGTCCGCCGGATGCGAAGCACCGCTTCCTTGGCGGTTTCCATCGTGATCGGCGCATGGCCGGCAACGAGTTTCGCGGTTTCATCGGCGCGCCGCTGCAGCGCCGGCACGTCGGGCACGATTTCGTTGAGCAGGCCGAGCGCCAGCGCCTCCGGCGCCTCGAGCAGCCGCGCCGTAAAGATGAGGTCCTTGGTCCGCGCCGGCCCGACCAGCGCCACCATCCTGGAGATGTTGGACATCGACAGGCAATTGCCGAGCGTGCGCGCGATCGGAAAGCCGAACCGCATCGCCGCGGTGCCGATCCGGATGTCGCAGCAGGCGGCGATCCCCGCCCCGCCGCCGGTGCAGGCGCCGGCAATGGCCGCAATGGTCGGCACCCGGACCTTTTCCAGCGCGCCCAGCACGCGATCGATCCGCTCCTCATAGTCGATCGCATCCTGCGCGGTCTTGAAGGCGCGGAACTGCGAGATGTCGGTGCCCGATGCGAACGCCTTGTCGCCGGTGCCGGTGAGGATCATCACCTTGATCGAACGGTCTTCGTTCACGCTCGCGCAGATCTCCGCCATCCGCTCGTACATCGCAAAGGTCAGCGCGTTGCGCGCCTGTGGGCGGTTGAAGGTCAGCCGGGCGACGCCGTCCTCGACGACATAGAGAAGGTCTTCGCTCGCTGGTGCCGGGGCGTTCATCGCACGCTCTTTCTGTTATTGGCGGGATCAGGCTTCCGGAAAGCGCGTCAGAGTAGCGCGCGCCCCGGAAATGATTGCATCTCGATTTTAGGCAACGGCGGCCTTGGATGTTTCCTTGGATTTCGGCATCGGCATCACGTCGCGTCCTTTCAGGACGTCCATGGCGGCGATCACGCCGCCGCCGCGATGCGGCACGTGAGCGAGATCGAGGCCCATCTCGACGCCCGACAGCGTGCCCATCAGCATCAGATCGTTGAAATGCCCGATATGGCCGATCCGGAATGCCTTGCCCTTGAGCTTGCCCAGGCCAGTGCCGAGCGACATGTCGAAGTTTTCCAGCACGACCTTGCGGAAGGCGTCGGCGTCGTGTCCTTCCGGCACCATCACCGCGGTCAGCGCCGCCGAATAGGCGTGCGGGTCGAGGCAGACGGGCTCCAGGCCCCATGCCTTGACCGCGGCGCGGGTCGCCGCGCCATGACGCATATGCCGCGCCCAGACGTTCTCGAGCCCCTCCTCCTCCAGCATCGCAATCGCTTCCTTCAGCGCGAACAGCAAATTCGTCGCCGGCGTGTAGGGGAAGGTGCCGAGCTTATTGATCGCGAGCATGTCCTGCCAATCCCAATAGGATCGCAGCGAGTTGTTCGCCCTGGAGGCCGCAAGCGCCTTTTCCGAGACCGCGTTGAAGCTCAGCCCCGGCGGCAGCATCATGCCCTTTTGCGAGCCGGCGACGGAAATATCGATGCCCCAGGCATCGTGTTCATATTCCAGCGAGGCGAGACCGGAGATGGTGTCGACCATCAGCAGCGCCGGGTGATTGGTGCGGTTGAGCGCCTTGCGGACTTCGAGCGGATGGGTGACGCAGCTGGTCGAGGTCTCGTTGTGCACCACGCAGACGGCCTTGATCTTGTGTTGGCGGTCGGCGGCGAGCTTGGCCTCGATCTGCTCAAGGTCGGCACCGCGGCGCCAGTCGGTCGGCAGAAACTCGACGTCGAGCTTGAACTTCTCGGCGATGCCGCGCCACAAGACCGCGAACTGACCGGTCTCGGCCATCAGCACCTTGTCGCCCGGCGACAACGTGTTCACGATCGCGGCTTCCCAGGCGCCGGTTCCCGACGCCGGATAGATGATGACCGGCTGCTTGGTGCGGAAAACGCGCTGGCAGCCCGCCAGCACGGCATGACCGAGCTCGGCGAATTCGGGACCGCGGTGATCCAGGGTGGGCATATCCATGGCCCGCAACACCCGGTCGGGCACGTTGGTCGGTCCTGGAATCTGGAGAAAATGCCTTCCTGTATGCAGGGTCATCTGGCGTCCTTCCCGGGCGGTATTCTGGTTTGGGCTGGGCTCGAATATCACTATTCGGCCGGCTTGTCCCCTGCCCGGCGGGCGCCGTCAATCCCCGATAAGACGGGCTGCTTACCGGCTTTTGTACCCAGCGGCGACTGGCGCTCCAGCCGATGCGATAGCGTCGCCCTCCTCGAACGGCGTCTCCGGATGCATCAGAAACGCCGAGAACCCTCCGAGCAGCAGCAATCCCATCGACATCAGGAACGGCAGATACCAGTTGCCGGTGATATCGATCACGTAACCGGCCACCAGCGGCGACACGATCGCCGCCAGCGCCGAGCCGGTGTTCATCAGCCCCGCGGCCGTACCCGAATATTTCGGGGCAATGTCCATCGGTATCGACCACATCGGGCCAATGGTGATTTCGGCGAAGAAAAATCCGCCGGACAGGCACAGCGCGACCACCGTGATATCGTGGATGAACAGGATCGGCAGCAGCGACAGCAGCGCCCCGGCAAAGCCCGTGATCGTCACGCTCAACCGCGCGAAGCGGACGTTGCCTGTGCTCTTGAGAATACGGTCGGACAGAATGCCGCCCAGACTGTCGCCGAGCACGCCGGCGAAGAATACGCCTGAGGCGAACAGCGCGGAATTCCTGATATCGAGACTGTAGCTGTTCTTGAAGAACAGCGGCAGCCAGTTGAGATAAAGCCACAGCGTCCAGCCGTAACAGAAGTAGGTCAGCGTGACCGGCCACATCCGGCGCAGCAGCGGTCCCCATGGCACCGCGGGCCGCTTGTCATGGGGGCGTGGCGGAAGCGAAGCCAACTCCTCGTCGGTGATCCCGGGATGATCCTTGGGCTCGTTGCGAAAATACAGCGCCCAGACCACGCCCCACAGCAGGCTGACCACGCCCAGTGCGACGAACGAGCCACGCCAGGTCAGCCAGGCCATCAACACCGCGATCAATGGCGGCGTTGCGGCATTTCCGAGCCGCGCGAAGGCATGGGTGAGGCCTTGCGCAAAACCGCGCCGGTTGGCGGGCGTCCAGTACTGCATGGCGCGCGTTGCCGTCGGGAAGGTCGCCCCTTCACCAAAACCTAGCGCGACGCGGGCGATGAACAGCGTCGAGAGGCTGGTGACGAAGCCGGTCGCGATCGTTGCAACCGCCCAGATCAGGCCGCACCAGAACAAGGTCTTGCGCGGACCGAAGCGGTCGCCGACCCAGCCGCCGATCACCTGGAACAGGAGGTAAGGGTAGGCAAAGGCCGAGAACACCAGCCCAAGCTGGGTATTGCTGAGATGGAGTTCTTTCTGGATCTCGCTGGCAGCCGTGCCGATGTTGACCCGGTCGACATAGGTGATGAAGTACATGATGCACAGCATCGCCAGCACGACGTGGGTGGCCTTGAACCGAAGCCGCATTTTCTCCTCCCGAACTCGTTGTTGTTGCTTTTGCGGCGGCGTCGACCGGCCGGCACGCGCGGCCTTGGTAAGCGTCAGGTCTTGACCACCTTCAGGTGCCCCGGGGAATTCGTCGTCGGGCGCTCTTCCAGCAATTTCATCGCGGCGTCGACGCCGCCGGCCCGGTGCGGCACGCCGGCGGCGGCAAGCCCCATCTCCACGCCGGACAAGGCTCCGATCAAAGTGAGTTCGTTGCACTCGCCGAGATGGCCGATGCGAAACACCTTGCCGGCGACTTTGCTGAGCCCAGAGCCGAGCGACATGTTGTAATTGTCGAGCACGACCTTGCGGAATTTGTCGGCGTCGTGCCCGGGCGGCATCAGCACCGCGGTCAGCACGGGCGAATATTCCGACGGCTCAAGGCACAGCACTTCGAGGCCCCAATGCGTGACGGCGGCGCGCGTCGCGGCCGCGAGGCGCTGGTGCCGCGCGAACACCTGGTCGAGCCCCTCCTCGAGCAGCATCGCAATGGCTTCGCGCAGCCCGTAAAGCAGGTTGGTGGCGGGCGTATAGGGAAAAAAGCCGGCCGCGTTGGGCTTGAGCATCTCTTCCCAGTCCCAATAGGATCGCGGCATCTTGTTGGCCCTGGCCGCAGCACGCGCCTTCTCGGAGATGGCATTGAAGCCTAACCCCGGCGGCAGCATGAATCCCTTCTGCGAACCGGCGACGGTGACGTCGACCTTCCACTCATCGTGCCGGTAATCGACCGAGCCGAGCGAAGAAATCGTATCCACCAGCAGCAGCGCGGGATGGCCGGTCCGGTCGATCGCGGCGCGGATGTCGGCGACCCGGCTGGTGACGCCGGTCGACGTTTCGTTATGCACCACCATGACAGCCTTGATGGCGCGCGCTGCATCCTGCGTCAGCCTGGCTTCGATATCGGCGGGGTCGACGCCGTGGCGCCAGTCGCCCGGGATGAAATCGACCTCGATGCCCCATCGCGCCGCCATCTGCCGCCACAGCGTGGCGAAATGGCCGGTCTCGACCATCAGCACCTTGTCGCCCGGCGACAGCGTATTGACGATTGCGGCCTCCCAGGCGCCGGTGCCCGAGGAGGGAAAGATGATGACCGGTCCGGAGGTCTTGAAGATCTTCTGGCAGCCCTGGAGCACCGCTTTGCCCAACTCGGCAAATTGCGGACTGCGATGGTCGATGACCGGCATGTCCATGGCGCGGAGCACGCGATCCGGCACGGGGCTCGGACCGGGAATTTGCAAAAAATGCCGTCCCTGATGCGCCGTCATGGGATTTCCTCCTTCTGATCCGAGCCGCCCAACGGTATTGCATTCAATTTTTAGCGTTGCAACCGAATAATTGTCTACATTTTTGGATCGACGGCGCGACCGTCACGGCCTATGTTCCATCCCATGAAACCCCTGATTCCCGGCGACGCCACCTCCACGGCGCTCGCGGCCGGCACCATTGCCGACCGCGAAGACCAGTCGCTGCATGACGAAATCCTGACGCGGCTGCGCGACCATATCGTCGAGGGCAACATTCCGGACGGCGGCCGCATTCCCGAACGGCAGCTTTGCGAGATGCTCGGCATTTCCCGCACGCCGTTGCGCGAAGCCCTGAAGGTGCTGGCGGCCGAAGGCCTGGTCGAGCTATTGCCGAACCGCGGCGCCCGGGTGCGGCAGTTGAGCGAACACGATCTCGGCGAACTGTTCGATCTGATGGGCGGGCTCGAAGGCCTCGCCGGACGGCTGGCCTGCGAAAACATCAGCGATGCCGAGATCGCCGAGATCGAGCGGCTGCATTACGAGATGTATGGCTGCTACCTGCACCGCGACATGCACGGTTATTTTCGCGTCAACCAGGCGATCCACCAGAGGATCGTCGAGGCCTCGCGGAACGCGGCGCTGAAGAGCACCTATGCGAGCCTTGCGGGGCGGATTCGCCGGATCCGCTATTCCGCCAACTTCGCCCGCAAGCGGGAGCGCTGGGGCGAGGCCATGCGCGAACACGAGGCCATCCTGGACGCGTTGCGCCGCCGCGCCGGCAGCGAACTCAGCGACATCCTGTTCAAGCACCTGCGCAACAAGCGGACGGCGGCCGTCGAACACCTCAAAGACGGCGCCCCGGCGGCATCCGAAACCGCCTGACCGGCCAGAAGTCGGACAATATTTTGCATTCAAAATATGAAATCAGGCAGGAAGGCTGCATTTCTTACCCGAGCCGGGCCCGCGCAAGCATAATCCGTCCGCGGCGACAGCGGGGATAGAATGGCCAAGGACGCAATGACCAGAGAAGACCGGACCCTCGAAGACCGGCTGGCGCGCGAGATCACCGGCGATGTCTGGTTCGACCCATTCAACCGCGGCCGCTATGCGACCGACGCCTCGTTCTACCAGATCATGCCGGCGGGGGTCGTGGTGCCTCGCACCATGGACGAGGCGCTGCGGGCGCTGGCGATCACCCGCGACGAGGGCCGGATCGTCACGCCGCGCGGCGGCGGCACCTCGCAATGCGGCCAAACCGTCAATGACGGCATCGTCATCGATTTCTCGAAACACCTGAACCGCATCGTCTCGCTCGACGTCGAGAACCGCAGCTGCGTGGTCGAGCCGGGCATCGTGCTCGACGACCTCAACCGCCAACTCAAGAAGCACGGCCTGTGGTTTCCGGTCGATGTCTCTACCGCATCGCGGGCCACCATCGGCGGCATGGCCGGCAACAATTCCTGCGGCGGGCGGTCACTGCGCTACGGCACCATGCGCGACAACACCCGCTCGATCGATGCCGCGCTTGCCGACGGCACGCTCTTGCATTTCGGCGAGGTCGCGCGAGATCTTGCGCAATTGAACGCGAACGACAGCGGGCTGGCGCTGTTTCGCGACATGCTCGATCTCGGCGCGCGCGAGGCGGATGAAATCGCCGAAAAATTTCCCAAGGTGCAGCGCCGCGTCGGCGGTTACAATCTCGACGCGCTGGTGCCACGCAATACGCCGAACAACCTGGCGCATCTCCTGGTGGGCTCGGAAGGGACGCTCGCCTTCACCACGCAGGTCGAGCTGAAGCTGTGGCCGGTGATCCGCAACAAGGTGCTCGGCGTCTGCCACTTCGGCAGTTTTTATGAGGCAATGGATGCCGCGCAGCACCTGGTAAAACTGCGGCCGATCGCGGTGGAGCTGGTGGACCGCACCATGCTGGCGCTGGGGCGCGAGATCGAGATGTTCAAGCCGATCATCGCGACCGCCGTGCGCGGCGACCCCGATGCGGTCCTGATCGTCGAGTTCGCGGAGGAAGATCAGCCCGACAATCTCAGGCGATTGAAGGCGCTCGGCGAGCTGATGGCCGATCTCGGCTTCGGCTGGAACAATCCCAAACGCAAATGGGGCGGCGTGGTCGAGATATCAGAACCCGCGCTTCAGACTGCCATCGCCGAGTTCCGCGCCGCAGGCCTCAACGTCATGATGTCGATGAAAGAGGCAGGCAAGCCGGTCTCCTTTGTCGAGGACTGCGCCGTGCCGCTGCCGCATCTGGCCGACTACACCGCGCGGCTCAACGAGATCTTCGCCCGGCACGGCACAAGCGGCACCATGTATGCGCACGCTTCCGAAGGCTGCCTGCATGTCCGCCCGGTGCTGAACCTTAAACTGGAAAAAGACGTCAGCGCGATGCGCGCCATCGCCGAAGAAACCTTTGCGATGGTCAGGGAATACAAGGGTTCGCATTCCGGCGAACACGGCGATGGGCTGGTGCGCTCGGAATTCCACGAGAGCATGTTCGGCCCACGCATCATCGAGGATTTCAGGACGGTCAAGCACCGCTTCGATCCGGGCAATGTGCTCAATCCCGGCAAGATCGTCGATACGCCCAGAATGGACGACCGCGCGCTGTTTCGTTATCCGCCGGATTACCGCGTCGGCGAGTTGAAAACGGCGCTCGACTGGTCGGCCTATCCCGGCGCCGGCGGCGGTTTCCAGGGCGCGGTCGAGATGTGCAACAACAATGGCGCCTGCCGCAAGCTCGAGGGCGGCGTGATGTGCCCGTCCTATCGCGCCACCCGCAACGAGAAGGACGTCACGCGCGGCCGCGCCAACACGCTGCGGCTGGCGATCTCGGGCCAGTTGGGCCCGGACGCGCTGTCGTCCGATGAGATGATGGAGACGCTCAAACTTTGCGTGTCCTGCAAGGCCTGCCGCCACGAATGCCCCACCGGCGTCGACATGGCCAAGATGAAGATCGAGGTGCTGGCCGCGCGGGCGGCAAAATATGGATTGACGCTGAGGGATCGGCTGGTGGGCTATCTGCCGCGCTATGCGGGCCTCGCCGCGCGCTTCGCGCCGCTCGCCAATTGGCGCAACGACAGTCCTTTGTTGCGAAAACTGTTCGAAAAATTTGCCGGCATCAGCGCGCAACGTACATTGCCGAAATGGCGGCGCGATGTGTTCACCTCCGACGCCGAGGCACGAGGTCCTGTTGATGGCCGAGAAGTCGTGCTGTTCGCCGATACGTTTAATCGCGCCTATGAGCGCGAAAATCTCGACGCCGCGCTGCGCGTGCTGGTCGCGGGCGGCTATCGCGTCCATATTCCGAGGCCCGCCGATGGCGGCAGGCCGTTGTGCTGCGGGCGGACCTTTCTTTCGGCGGGCCTCGTCGATCAGGCGCGCGCGGAGCTGGATCGGCTGGTCGCGACCTACGCGCCGTTCGCCGCCCGCGGCGTGCCGATCATTGGCCTCGAGCCGAGCTGCCTGTTGACGCTGCGCGACGAGCTAATGTCACTGCGATCGGACAACGCTGCAAGAAGCGTCAGCGCGCAGGCATTGTTGTTCGAGGAGTTTCTGGTTCGCGAGGCCGAGGCAGGACGCCTGCAGCTGCCGCTCGGTCCTGTCGCCGGCAAGGCGCTGGTACACGGCCACTGCCATCAGAAATCGTTCGGCGCCTTCAAGCCGGTCGAACAAGCGCTTCGGCTGATCCCCGATTTGAAGGTCGAGACCATCGAGTCCAGTTGCTGTGGCATGGCCGGCGCATTTGGATATGGCGCGGACACCTATCAGGCCTCGATCGAGATGGCCGAACTGTCGCTGCTGCCGGCGGTGCGCGGCGCCGATGCCGGGGCGCTGATCGTCGCCGACGGCACCTCGTGCCGGCATCAGATTGCCGACGGCACGGACCGCGCGGCCCTTCACGTCGCCCGCGTGCTGGCGATGAGCCTCGACAGCGCGCGACCTAACCCTTAATCCCTCTTCTCACGCAAAAGGAACCGATCCATGTCCGAACTGACCCTCGACGTCGCCCGCAAGATTCTCGACGCTGCGCTCGCCAAAGCCGTCGAGAAGAAGCTGAAGCCGCTCGTCGTCACCGTGCTCGACGCGCGCGGCTGCGTCAAAATCTCCGCGGCGCAGGACGGCACCAGCCTGCTGCGCAGCGAGGTCGCCCACGGCAAGGCCTACGGCGCGCTCGCCATGGGGATGGGCTCGCGGGCGCTGTTCCAGCGCGCGCAGGAGCAGGCCTTTTTCATCAGCGCGGTGAATACGCTGGCGCAGGGGCGCATGGTGCCGGTGCCCGGCGGCGTGCTGATCCAGAGCGGCGGCGTGCTGCTTGGCGCCGTGGGCGTCAGCGGCGACACCTCCGACAATGACGAGATCTGCGCAGTTGCCGGCATCGAGGCCGCGGGGCTGAAGGCGAATGCGGGGTAGCGGGCGAGCCCCGACTGCGGCAGTGCTTATAGCATTGCTAAGATGGTCTTGAAGGATCCGGCTCGCGCTATGGCCTTTCGCCGCCCGCGCGGCAGCTGCGAACCGCGCGAGGATTGCTGCGAGTGAGGAACGGCGGCCAGCTGATGCGATTAGCCCTTGGGAGGGATCACCTGACCGCGCAGCTCGCACCCGGGATGGGACTGCGTGTGAATGTTCACATACCAATCGCCTGCAGCGAATTGCAGCGCCTGCTCGGGCGTCAGCGTGGCTTGCCCAATCATCGGATTTCCGGGTGGGCTGCCCCGCTCAGCTAGCCAGACCACCAGCGGTGCGCTCTTGCCCGGCGGGGCCGGGCCGTGGAAATGCGCCATGGTGACCGCGCTCGACAACCCATTATACGGGATGTTCCAGGTGACCAATCGGGTCGCCGGGTCATAGGTAAGATCAGCCTCTCCCGTGCCGCTCGTTGCCACCTGCGGCACGCATTGGTCTCCCGTCAATGCAACTTTAAAGGAGTTGGCGTGCGCCAGCCCGGTCCAGACCACACCCAAGGATGCGGCAAGAACGCGGAGTTGCCGAGAAATTGTGGTATTCATGATCGTCCTCCCGCCGCCTCCCCGACGGCGTTGGATTATAACGTCCTTTGTTGGCTAGAGAAAGCCATGCCATAGAAGCAAAAGCTCTGGATAGGCGGAGCCGTGCAAGCGCAAGGTGGTTTGCGTGAGGGTCAGCTCCGTTGCCTGGGTCGCTCGCATCCGGCGCGGGGTACGAGCGGTGTGTCACGTAGCCGCAGGGGCAAATACAGACTTGGGACAAGCTCGATGTCGAATGTATCGATCCGCGCACGGCTGATCTTCCTCTCGGTCCTCTTGCTTGTGATCCTTGCCGTCTCTTCTGCGCTGCTGATACGAGAACTGCTGCGGCACTCGCAAAACCTTGCCGAACAAGCGCGGTTGGTCTCCATTGTGCGCACCGCTACTACGGCGAGCAAGCACTTCGGCGATCTGAAGTATTGGCTGACCGACCTGGCCATAACGCAGCTCGCGAGCTCCCAACAAAATGCTGCCGCTGCCAAGGCGCGTCTCGATGAGGATCTAAAGGCGATTGCCGCGGTCAATACCGAAGGCGTCGCCGCCATCGGACGCGAAGTCGACACCCTGACCGAATTGGCCCGTCGCGCAGGCGAGGCTTACTCCGGCGACGACAGTGTTGAGGGCAACGCGCTGCTGGCGCAGGCGCGAAGCCGCATCCTCAATATCGATGACGAGATCGACAAGATCGTAGCTCGGGTCGAGCAGCAGGCCCTGGCAGGCCGCGATGCCTCGGCGCGCGAAACCGCGCGCGTGGTCAATCGCTCGATAATCGGCGGGATGATCGCCTTGGCGGTCGCGCTCGGCCTCACCGCCCTTGTTGTGCGCTCGATCACCGTCCCGCTGAAGAGGATGGAAGCCAGCATGGCTGCGATTACGCGCGGTGAGCTCAACGTCGAGATACCGCACGCAAGCGCTCGTGAGATCGGCGCGATGACGAAAACGCTTGGCATGCTGCGCGACAGTCTGATCGAGCGGGACCAACTCGAACGCGAACGGCGGCGTGCCGAGGCCGAGATCCGCAGCGCGCGCGACAGCGCCGAGGCGGCGCTGCGCGAGCTGAAGGCAGCCCAGGCCAATCTGATCCAAGCCGAAAAGATGGCATCGCTTGGCCAGCTAACCGCCGGGATCGCGCACGAGATCAAGAACCCTCTTAATTTCGTCAACAATTTCTCTGCGGTCTCTGCAGAGCTGACTTATGAATTGCAGGATGCGCTTCGCGAGGCGTCTCTCGAGGGTGAGCTGCGGGCCGAAATCGGCGAGATAACCGATACCCTACGAAGCAACCTCGAAAAGATCGTGCAGCATGGCAAGCGCGCGGATGGCATCGTCAAAAACATGCTGCTGCACTCGCGCCATGGATCGGGAGAGCATCGGCGTGTCGATATCAACGCTCTTGTCGAGGAAAGCCTCAATTTGGCCTATCACGGAGCGCGCGCAGAAAAGCCGGGATTCAACATCATCCTGCAGCGCTCGTTCGATCCGGACGCCGGCGAAGTCGATCTCGTCGCGCAAGAGATTACCCGGGTGCTGCTTAACCTGATCTCGAATGCCTTCTACGCGGCCAGCAAGCGCAAAATGGAATCGAATGGAGGCAGCGATGAGCCTACACTCGCTGCCGCAACCAAGGACCTTGGTGACAGCGTCGAAATTCGGATCCGTGACAACGGCAGCGGCATTTCACCCGAAGTCAGGGAAAAGATGTTCGATCCGTTCTTTACGACAAAACCCGCCGGCGAGGGTACTGGCCTGGGGCTTTCGCTCAGCTACGACATCATTGTTAAACAGCACGGCGGATCTATCGAGATGGAAACGAAACCAGGCGAGTTCACGGAATTTCGAATCATTTTGCCCCGCAAATATCTCGATCCGTTTCGAGTCAAGTGATGCTGATCGCAAGTGGAGTGGTCGGCATGTTCGGTCCGGGTGTCGACCTTGACGATGGTCTTGATAGTGGTGAAACGCGGTCGCCCGGATAGCTGCGCTCCGACACGATCCAGTCGACCGCCTTCGAGGCGGTGTAGGTGCGGGTCTCGATGCGGCCATGCCCCTTCTCGATGGTTGTTTTGGTAACGAGTTCGGCGGCCGGGGCGGTACGGAAATAGTCCACGACGTCGGCTTCGAGGGTAGGCTGGTTGCCCTTCAGTGCCAGCAGGTAATCGGCCTTGTGGGCGACGATCTTGTCGGCGATGACGACCTGACAGCCGATGGCGTCGATAGTGACCAGCGCACCTTCGAGCTGACCGTGCTCGACGAGCTGGTCGAGAAGTTCAGGAATGGCGGTGATCTCGTTGATCTTCTCCGGAACGGAAAGCTGCGCCAAGGTCAGCTTTGCGGTGGTGGCGTAGGCGCTGAGGGTGTGCAGGGCCTTGAGCCCCTTGCGATGATCATGGGTGCGGCGCGCCGTCTTTCCGTCGATGGCGATGAATTCATGCCGGCCCGGCCAGAGCGCCGCTACCCAGCTCTCGAAGCAGAGCCGGAACAGAGCCGGATCGACGCGGTTCACCAGGTCGCGCAGCCAGCGTGAGCACGGAATGCCATGATGGAAATCGGAGAACCGCCGCAGGAAATCGAGATGATGCTCGCCCCAGGCGACGATGTCGTCGAAATCATCACAGGAGGCGACGGTCGCGCAGGTCACCAGCAGCAGAACCTCCTTAATCGGATAGAGAACCCGCCAGGATTCCCGGTCGTCGTCGAGTTCGGAAAATGCTTCAAAAGAAGCGCCAACGAGCCCGCGGGCTCTCGTCCTCCATGAATGCGGCCATCTCGATGCTCCGGTCGAAATCAAGCACCGAGGGAATCACCAACCGCCGTCAACGCCAAATCAGCCCTATCCGCCCGTTAACCCGGGTTCCCAGCCGTGAAGATACCCGTGACCTTGCCCCCGGGGATGGGCAAGGCTGGAATTAAGCCCTAACTCCAGACCGCCGTGGCTTGCCATCATGCGGCATGAATTGTGTTCGTCGCCGTTGTGGTAGCGTCTCGGCTGTCTGAAATTTAAATCAGCAATTTGCTGGGAAAGGCAATCGTCGAAGCCGTTTCCCGGATAACGATGCTCTTACTTCCCGGGCCAAGAGGGCTTACGCTTTTCGCCGAACGCCTTGAGGCCTTCCTTGGCGTCCTCGGTCAGCGCCAGCAGGGCGATCTGGCTTTCGGTGTAGGCGATACTCTCGTCGAACGACATCGAGGCGATCGCGCGCATGGCGTATTTGCCGCGCCGGATCGCGGTCGGCGACTTGTCGACGATGCGGCCGATCAGCCAGTCAACCTTGGCGTCGAGTTCGGCTGGCGGCACTACGTAATTGAGAAGCCCGGCGGCCTGCGCGGTCTTGGCATCGAAGGGCTCGCCGGTCAGCGCCCACTCGTTGATCAGACGGCGCGGCGCGATTGATTGCAGCAGCGCCATCACCTGCATCGGGAACACGCCGACTTTCACTTCGGGCAGTCCGAACATGACGTGGTCGGCGGCGACCGCCATGTCGGTCATGCACAACAGGCCCATGCCGCCGGCCATGCAGACGCCGCCCACCCGCGCGATCGCAGGCTTGGTGGCGTTTTGCGACAGCCGCAGCAGATCGGCGTAGTCGACATTCGGCCGGGCAAAATCCATCGCAAAGGCGGCGCCCGAGTTCTGCAGGTCGGCGCCGGCGCAAAACGCCTTGTCGCCAGCCCCGGTCAGAACGATGACGCGCACCCCCTTGTCGTCATGGGCGTCGCGATAACCCCTGGCGATGCCGGCGATCACCTCGCCATTGAGCGCGTTGCGCTTATCCGGCCGGTTGATGGTGATCCAGAATGCCTGCCCGCGCTTCTCACATACTACGCTGTTGCTATCGGTCATTGCCCTGCCCGTTTTGTCATTGTCGGCGGACATTAACGGCAGGATGGCGGGCGACCGCAAGCGCGATTTAGCTGTTCTGTAGCGTTTTCGAGCGAAGTGGGCACCGGTTCGCGTGAAGAAAACGCGTCAAACAAAAGATCAGAGCCTCGGTTCTGATTCCATCAGAACCGAGGCTCAGGCGGCCGACGCAGCGGCCTTCTTCAGCCAGACCTTGTTGTCGTGGAACGCGGCGCCGCCGATCGGCGCGATCGACGTGGCGCCCGTAAGCGTATTGATGCCGCGGCCGCCGATATGGGCCTTGTTCGGGTGGATCGATTCCGCGATCAGCACGCCGCGGCGCAGGCCGTCGAACAGTTTCGCGGTCAGCGTGGTCTCGCCCCGGTCATTGCCGAGGGTGACGGCGTCGCCGTCGGCGATCCCGAGCGAAGCCGCGTCGACGGGATGGATCATCACCGAGGGCGCGCCCTCGCGCGCCTGCGAGGACGGCGTTTCGTTGAAGCTGGTATTGAGAAAGCTGCGCGACGGGCTGGTGGCGAGCCGGAACGGATGCGCCTCATCCGCCTCCTCGATGATGGTCCAGTGATCCGGCAGCGCCGGCATCTGCTGCCACGCCCCCATCATCCTGCCGAAGGGCGGATGCGCCCAGTCCGCCTTGAAATGGAACTTGCCGTCCTTATGCGCGAAACCGTCGAGATAGTGCGCGGTGCGGAAATCCGGCTGCAGGTCGCGCCACAGATCCGCCTCCAGCGTCGCGATGTCGCCATGGCCGCTCTTCTTCAGCGTAGCATCGATCAATTCGCGCGCCGACATGTCGAATGCGGGATGCACCGCGTCGAGGCGGCGGCCGAGACCCTGCAGCACTTCGTGATTGGAGCGGCACTCGCCGGGCGGATCGATCAGCTTGGCGCCGACCGAGATGTGCTGATGGCCGCCGCCGTAATAGAGATCGTCATGCTCCATGAACATGGTCGCGGGCAGCACGATGTCGGCCATCTGCGCCGTTTCGGTCATGAACTGCTCATGCACCGCCATGAACAGGTCTTCGCGGGCAAATCCCTGGCGCACCAGCGCCTGCTCCGGCGCCACCGTCACCGGATTGGTGTTCTGGATCAGCATCGCCTTGACCGGCGGCCCGCCGTGCAGAGCTTCCGCGTCGCCGGTCAGGATGCGCCCGATCTTGGATTGATCGAGCACACGCGTGGTGTGGTCGATCGCATCATGGCCCTCGATGATGGATTCGTTGAACTTCCACAGCGCGTAATTGTTGAAGAACGCGCCGCCGCCTTCGTACTGCCAGGCCCCGGTCACCGCCGGGATGCACAGCGCCGCGTGCATCTGCGCCGCGCCATTGCGGCTGCGGGTAAAGCCATAGCCGAGCCGGAAGAACGAGCGTTTTGTCTGGCCTACCAGACGGGCAAACGCCTCGATCTCCTCCACCGGCACGCCGCAAATCGATGAAGCCCATTCCGGCGTCCGGCTCGCCAGATGCGCCTCGAGTTCGGCTGGGCAATCGGTATAGCGGTCCATGTAGGCCCGGTCCGCATAACCCTCGCGGAACAGCACATGCATCACGCCGCAGGCGAAGGCGCCATCCGTGCCTGGGCGCAGCACGATCTTGATATCGGCCTGCTTCATGGTGTCGTTGTGGTAGATATCGACCGCCGCGATCCTGGCGCCGCGCTCCTTGCGGGCACGCATCGCATGCGTCATCACATTGACCTGGGTGTTCACGGGATTGGTGCCCCAGATCACGATCAGGTCGGAGACGCCCATCTCGCGCGGGTCGACGCCGGCGATCTTGCCGGTGCCGATGGCAAATCCGACGCGGGCGACATTGGCGCAGATGGTCGAGTAGAAGCGGGAATATTTCTTTAGATGCGTCAGCCGGTTGATGCCGTTTTTCATCACCAGCCCCATGGTGCCCGCGTAGTAATAGGGCCAGACCGACTCGGCGCCGAACTCGCGCTCGGCCGCGTTGAAGCGATCGGCGATTTCGTCGAGCGCCTCGTCCCAGGAAATCCGCGCGAACTGTCCGGAGCCCTTCGGCCCCGTGCGGCGCAGCGGATGCGTCAGCCGGTCGGGGTGATGAATGCGCTCGGCATAGCGCGCGACCTTGGCGCAGACCACGCCGGCGGTATAGGTCTGTAGCTTGGAGCCACGCACCCGGCCGATAGAGGAACCGTCGATCACTTCGACATCGAGCGCACAGGCCGACGGGCAATCATGAGGACAGGTGGAATGCCGGATCGCGATGTTCGTCTGCTGGTTCATCCCCCAATTGCTACCATCAAAATCCGGAACAGCCGAGCGCATTTATCCGGCATGTTGCAACGAAAATGGCAAGGCCGCATGCGCCATACGCCGGGATGGGCGCTGCCATTGGCGTAGCCTATCGCGACCCCGCACCGAAACCGCACCGGCCGCGACATCTTCCGGCAGCGGCCGGTTCCACCGGCGGCGCTGAGACCACGCCGCGAGACGGGCACGCGGCGCCCGAGGCCTCATGGGCTCCTTGGCCCTCTTGCTGCCGCGGGATTTCGGACACCGCAAGCTGTCTTTTATTCCTAACGGGCCCGAGTCAGTCTGTCGTCGACAGCGCGCTGCCGTTGCCGCTAGACTTGGCCGAACACCACGACAGAACAAGACCAGAGTGTTCGGGAGTTGGAAATGCGGATCCCAAGGTTTGCGCTTGCACTGGCGGCGATTCTCGTTGCGGTGCCAAATCTCGCAGGGCCGTGTTTCGCACAGGATTATCCGACAAGGCCGATCCGGATCATCGTTCCCTTCGGGGCCGGGGGACCCGCCGACGTGGCGGCGCGCCTGATCGGCAACATTTGGCAGGACAAATTTCACCAGGCGATCGTGGTCGAAAACCGCACCGGCGCCGGCGGCGTGATCGGCACCCAGGAAGTCGTCAAATCGCCGCCTGACGGCTACACGCTGTTGATGATGTCGAATACCCAGACCGCGAACGAATCGCTGATGACGCCGGCGCAGCGCAAATACGATTTGATGCGCGATCTCGTGCCGATCGCGCCGGTCAATTCCTCCGATCTCGTCATCGTCGTGCACCCGCAAGTCGCTGCAAAGACGCTGGCCGAGTTCATCGCGCTGGCCAAATCGCAACCGGGAAAGCTGAATTACGCCTCTTCCGGCACCGGCACGCCCTATCACATGGCCGGCGAACTGTTCAAAGCCATGGCCGGCATCGATGTGGTGCACGTCCCCTATCGCAACAGCGGCGAGGCGCGCTCAGGGGTGATCGGCGGACAGGTGCAGATGATGATCGACGCGGTGCCCGCGATGGCCCCCAACGTGACTGCCGGCCAGGTGCGGGCACTCGCCACCACCGGCAAGACCCGCTCGGACGTGCTGCCGGACGTGCCGACCGCAAGCGAGGCCGGCGTTCCCGGCTACGAGGCGACCATCTGGCTCGGATTGATGGCGCCGGCCGGGACGCCGAAGCCCATCATCGACAAGCTCAATGCGGCCGTTAACGAGGTGGTGAAGCAACCCGACATCGTCAAGCTGTGGAAGCAACAGGGCGCGGTTCCGATGTCGATGACGACGGAGCAGTTCGACAAATATCTGCGCGGCGATATTGTGAAATGGGCAGGCGTCGTCAAGAAATTTGCCGACAAGCCGCAATAGATCGAACCAGGGTCAAGGTCCTTTTTCGCGATGCCAAGCGTTCGTTTTCGCCTCAATGGCGTCGAGATGGATATCGACGCCGATCCCGATCGTTCCCTGCTCGATATCCTGCGCGGGAAGCTCGGCTTGACCGGCCCGCATTTCGGCTGCGGCGCCAATGAATGCGGCGCCTGCAACGTCATCGTCGGCGATTACGCGGTGGCTGCCTGCGACACGCCGCTGTGGTCGGTCGAGGACAAGGACGTCACCACCATCGAGGGGCTGGGAAGCCAGCAGAGGCCGCATCCGTTGCAGCGCGCCTTCATCGCCGAGCAGGCGCTGCAATGCGGCTATTGCGTTTCCGGAATCCTGATGAGCGCCGCAGCGCTCCTGCTGCAAAACCCGAACCCTTCCAGCGCCGACGTCAAAGCCGCCCTCGATCGCAACCTCTGCCGCTGCGGCTCGCATAACCGCATGGTGCGGGCGGTCTTGCGCGCGGCGGCGGAGATGGCGGCGTCATGACGAATCCTGCGCCCTCCTCCGCCCCCAAATTGCCGGTCAGCCTCGCGGCTAATCCGCGGTTGTCGTCATGGATCCGGTTCGCGCCGGAGGGACTGGTGATGGTCTCGCCGGGAAAGGTCGAGATCGGGCAAGGCATCGTGACGGCGTTGGCCCAGATCGCCGCCGACGAACTCGACGTCGACATCGGCCGCGTGCGGATGGTGCGGGCGTCGACGGCGGGCAGTCCCAACGAGGGCGTCACCTCGGGCAGTCTTTCGGTGCAGCAGTCCGGCCGCGCGATCCGGCACGCCTGCGCCGAAATCCGGCGGATTTTTCTTGCCGCGGCGTCCGATCAGCTCGGCGCCGGGATCGAAACTCTCGGCATCAAGGACGGCACGATCTCCGGACCAGGCAATGTCAGGACCAGCTATTGGGAGCTGGCCGAAAAGATCTCTTTGGATCGGGAAGCGACGCCCGGCGCTATTCCCAAACAATCGGCGATGCGCACGCTGGCGGGAAGCTCCGTGCAGCGGCTGGATATTCCCGACAAGGTTTTCGCGCATCCGCGTTTTATTCACGATACGGCGCTGCCGGGGATGCTGCACGGCCGCGTGCTGCGGTCGGAGATGGCGGCGGCGAAACTCACGAGCATGACGGAAGATGCCGCACGCAGCGTTGCCGGACTGGTCGCCATCGTGCGTGACGGCAGTTTCGCGGGCGTCGTCTGCGAAACCGAGGACGGAGCCGAAGCCGCATTGAAGGCGTTGCGCAAGGGCGCGAACTGGGCGGCCGGCGAAACGCTGCCCGATGAAAATGGCCTCGCGGAATGGCTGAAGGCCCAGCCGTCGGAGCCGACGGTGATCGATAAAAGGACAGCATCGCAGGCGGGCGAAAGCAAGCGCACGATCCGGCGGCAATATACCCGTCCCTATATCGCGCATGCCTCGATCGCGCCGTCCTGCGCCATGGCGCAGTGGAGCGGCGAACGCGTCCGCGTCTGGACCCACAGCCAGGGGGTCTATTTTCTCCGCGCCGACCTCGCGCTGGTTTTGAAATTGCCGGTCGAGAACATCACGGTCGAGCATATGGAGGGCGCCGGCTGCTACGGCCACAACGCAGCCGACGATGTCGCGCTCGATGCGGTGCTGCTGGCGAAAGCCGCCGGCGGCCGTCCGGTCCGCGTGCTATGGTCGCGCGCCGACGAGCTGTCGCATGCGCCGTTTGGTGCTGCGATGGCGATCGAGATCGAGGTCGATCTCGACGCGCAAAACGAGATCGTCGATTGGCGTCACAGCATCTGGAGCAACGGCCACACCGCGCGGCCGGGGCGCGCGGCGCAGCCGGCTTTGCTGGCGGCGACCGAACTGGGAAATCCGTTTCCGCGCTATATCGCCACCAATCCGCCGCCGGCCAATGGCGGCGGCGCCGATCGCAACTCCGTGCCGCTCTATGATTTTCCGTCGTGGCAGATCGAATGCCACCGCCTGCTGACCATGCCGATCCGCACCTCCGCGCTGCGCACGCTCGGCGCGCAAGGCAACGTGTTCGCGATCGAATCCTTTATCGACGAACTCGCCACTGAGCGCGGCGAGGACCCGGTCGCGTTCCGGCTGCGGCATCTGAAGGACGAGCGGGCAAAGGATGTGATCCGCTCCGTCGCGAAACGCGCCAAGTGGAAGCCGGACCAGAAAGTCGGTCGCGGCTACGGGATCGGCTTTGCGCGCTACAAGAACACCGGCGCCTATTGCGCCGTGGTCGCCGAGGTCGAAGGCGCCGGGGATATCAGCGTCAGGCGGCTGACCATCGCGGTCGATGTCGGCGAAGCCATCAATCCCGATGGGGTCATCAACCAGATCGAGGGCGGCGCGATCCAGGCCACCAGTTGGGTTTTGAAGGAGCGCGTCCGCTTCGACCACACGCGCATCACCAGCAACAGCTGGAGCGAATATCCGATCCTTCGCTTCAGCGAGGTGCCGGAGGTCGAAGTCGAGCTGATCCTGCGGCCCGACACCGAGCCGGTCGGCGCCGGCGAGGCAGCCCACGGCCCGGTCACGGCGGCGATCGCGAACGCCGTCTATGATGCGCTGGAGTTGCGCGTCCGTCATCTCCCGATCACCCACGACAGCCTGATCGCGGCCATGGAATTGAGCTCATGACAAGCCTGAACATTCTCAGCGGCGGCGCGGCCCAGGGCCTGGTCGCGAGCCTTGCTTCGAAATTCAAGGAGATGACCAAGTTCGACATCGCAGGCGAGTTCGGCGCGGTCGGCGCCATGGCCGATAAATTGCGCCAGGGCACCCCCACCGACATCGTCATTTTGACCGCGGCCATCGTCGCAAAATTGGCGACGGAAAACCTTGTTGTCCCCGCCTCGATCGCCGATGTCGGACTGGTCGAGACCGCGATCGCGGTCCGCAGCGGCGATCCGCAAATCACGGTCAAGGACGCTGACGCGTTGCGCGCCGCCTTGCTCGCCGCCGATGCGATCTTCGTTCCCGATATCAAGGCATCGACAGCCGGGATTCACGTGGCGAAAGTTCTGCAGCAACTCGGCATCGCCGACACCGTGGCTGCCCGGCTCAAAATCCATCCAAATGGCGCGACCGCGATGCGCCATCTGGCCGCCTCCGGCGCAATGCGGCCGATCGGCTGCACGCAATCGACCGAGATCATCAGCACAAAGGGCGTGGTGCTGTCGGGGTCGCTGCCGCCGGGATGCGAGCTTGCGACCATGTATACGGCGGCGGTCACCGCGCAGGCCGCCAGCGCGAAGCAGGCCCAAAGCCTGATCGATCTGCTAACTGGCGAAGGTCAGCGCTCGCTGCGCGAGCGCGCGGGTTTCCTCCGCGGAAAATAGCGGCGCCCCTTTGCCGCAAGCTCTATTTGCCAGTTGCGTCAGCGGCGCGTCGCGCGCGCACCGATCCGTCCGACTTCCCGAAGGTCCGCCGAACCCTGCTTGCTTCATTGGGCCTTGGCGTGAGCGACCTTGACGTCAGCCGCCTGGGCCGGAGCGATCTCGGGCGCCGAACCGGTGTTGGCGAACTCCGCCTGCGCCGCATCCGATATCCAGCGCGGTAGATCCGGCTGGTTGATCGCCAGCACGATCACCGCGAGCGCAAGCAGCGCGGGGATAAGCACAAATCGGATACCTGGGCTCAGTTCGATCGGCTTATCGGTTTTTCCCGGTCTTTCCAATGTGCCGTGCATGGACGCCTCCATTGTTGGTGGATGTCCCCAGCATGGCTTAGCTCACAGCGCGCGAGACCAATGTGAATTGCTTCACATCGGACCCGATCAAACTTCCGGGATCAGGCGCTAGTCGGTTTCGTCGCCGCCGGCTTCGGCGAGTTCGCGAAGCATCTCGACATTCAGCACGACGATG
Source organism: uncultured Alphaproteobacteria bacterium (assembly GCA_963733575.1). Classification (GTDB taxonomy): domain Bacteria; phylum Pseudomonadota; class Alphaproteobacteria; order Rhizobiales; family Xanthobacteraceae; genus BOG-931. The sequence continues at coordinate 90,166 of CAVTDJ010000005.1, forward strand.
GCGCCGTGTTCCAGCCGGACCCAGTCGCGCGCGGCCCAGGCCCGCAACTGCTTGTTGATGCTCTCCCGGGTCATGCCGACCATCTCGCTGATTTCCTGTTGGGTCACCGCGATGGTTCGGCCCTTGGGCTCGGCCTTGTGTTTTTCGGTCAGGCGAATGAGCGCGCTGGCGAGCCGTCCCGGCAGGTTCTGGAGAATGACCTGCTCGACCTGGTCGCTGGTCCAGCGCAGCCGCGTGCACAACAGCTCGATGAATTTCATCGCCAGTTCCGGCTGGCTTTTCACGAAGGGCAGAAATTCGCGGCGGTCGATGACGAAAATCTCGCAATTGGTGTTGGCGGTGGCGTCGGCGGACCGTGGCTGGGCGTCGAGCACCGACATCTCCCCAAAAATCTCGCCGGGGCCGATCAGATTGAGGATCGCGCTGCGGCCATCGGCGGAGGAGACGCTGATTTTCACCGTGCCGCTGATCACCGCGATCAGGCTGTTGCCGGGATCGCCCTTCGCAAAGATCGTGGCTCCCCGCTTCAGCGTGGAGTGCTTGGCGTAACGGCAGAGCTGGTCGAGCGCCGCGGAATCAAGCTCGCAAAAGATCGGATGCTTGCGCAGGACCGAAAGCTTGTTGCTCGAAAACGGCCGAGCTTCACTCGTCTTGTCCTGAGGCACGCGGTCACAACTCCAGGAACGGAGCCGGCGCGATGCCGGCTCCGAAAGATCAGATCATTTCTTCAGCGACGTGTTCGGGCACAGCATGTGCAGACCGATGTGGTCCTGGCCCTTATGCTTGAAGGTCTTGACATGCAGATCGTGCGACGCATCGACGTTCTCACCGACCTTCAATACCATCGGCTTCGGCTTCTTGGATCGCATGTTGGCCCTGATGACCCTGGTCAGCTTGTTGCGGATCTTCTCGGGGATGTCGCCGGAGTTCTTCTCCCACTTGCTGTGTCCCTGGGTCGATCCCTTTTCGTCCTGCCAGTGTTCGGTCTCTGGGAACCAGATATTTGGTATATTGCTGGCCGAATTTATAGGGCCCGTGCTCTTTTTCATATTCCGCGAATTTCTTTGCGGTCTTGTGAATATTTTTCGGGCTGTACAGTTCATTGATGTGTTTTTCGAATTTTCCGCCGTAGGTAAATCCGCCCATCTGCTACTCCTCAAGAGCGGCCTGTTTTGCCGCGGTTGCAATATGTCATAGGTTGGAAAACTTGGAGAGCGCTGCCTTAGCACGTTCCACCTGAACAGTCATTTTCGATTGATCAAAAAGTGCGAGCGCCCGGACGAGCTCGTCATGGGCCTCGGTTGTCCTGCCGGAAGCGGTCAACAAGCCGGCCAGTATTCCCCTGGCGGCGGCCTGCAAGGGACGGGCCTCGAGCCTGGCGGCAATTTCGATCGTCCGGTTCATGCAACCGATGGCCTCTGCCGCCGCGGGCTCGCCCTGCGACGCGAGAATGTTGGCCTCGGCAAAAACCGCCAGCGCCTCGATACCCGCGTAACCCTTTTGCTTGGCGCTGGCCTGGCAAGCCCGCACGAGGGCCAGGCCGCGCTGGACGTCGCCGAGCTGACTGTACGCGGAACCAAGATACGCAGGCCCGACAACGATACTGGTCACATGGCCGAGCGCTTCGGCCTCGTCTTTTCCCTGAAGCAGGATATCAAGGGCACGAGCGGCGTGTCCCTGTTGTGTATAAAGATTGCCAAGTGCAAACAACAAGAGAGGCAAAAACAACCGCACTTCGCTCTCGCGGGAGACGCGCAATGCTTTATCGAGGGCGCTTTCTGCCTCCTCAAGGTCGCCGCGCATCATCTGAACCAGACCGCGACCGTATTCGGCTGCGACTATATCGTAAGGCCGCTCGTTTTCGGCAGCGAGGTCGCCGGCCTTTCGGGAGCATCGTTCAGCCTCATCGAACTCACCCAACCATGCATGAACGATGCCTCTCATCATATAACAAAGCACGAGCAGGCTCGATGCCGTATTTCCGGGCGGCACGTTCCCGGGATCGCCCTCAAGGTGTGCGCTACTTCGCCCGAGCCACAGTTCCGCATCGCGGTACCTTCCCGCGAGGAAATAGGATTGGCCAAGTCCATATTCTGCGAAACCGAGCCAGGTCCTGTTACTCAGCCGGTCCGCCAACTCAACGGCCCGCTCGCCCGCCGCGATCCCTTCATAGGGCGTTGCATGGAAATTCAGCGCAGCGGCCATGATCGCGATCGACGCAAGCCGTCGGCCCTCATCGCCGATCTTCTCGGAACGCGCCTCCCCTTCACGACCAAGCTCGAACCACCTCTCGATGTTTCCAAGCGAGACATATGCCATCCGGGCCTCGATGCGCAGATCGATCGCCCGTTGCTCGCGCGCCGTCGAGGCCGGCTGCTTGTCGACCGCGTCCATCGCAATCTCGAAATATTCCGTGGCATCGCGGAACGCCGACCTGGCGAACGCCTTCTTCGCCGCCATGTGTCCGTAAAGGTCAGCCTTCACCCAGTCCCGCGCTTGAACCGCGTGACGACAAAGCGCCTCTGCAACTTCCTGTTCGCGCCCTTGGGAAATCGCCTCCAGAGCCGTCAAAATCCGGCGGTGCAGCTCCTCGCGTTGCGCCCGGAGGATCGAATCATAGGCAACCTCGCGGATGAGATCATGCGCAAAGGCATATTCCGGCGAACCCAGCCATTGGGACTCGACCAGGAAATCCAGAATCTCCAGCGACCAGAGGCGGCTTTGCAACTGTGCCGTGGGCATGCCGGTCACGGCCGACAGCAAGGCCGGCGAGATTCGCGGCCCGACAACGGATGCGAGCTGAAGCAGCGCTTTGTCCTCTTTCGACAGATGATCGATTCGGGACGCAATGACGCCTTGCACGGTCGGAGGAATTTCCAGCGCGTCCCACGGCGCTTTGGCGGCAAACCGGCTCGCGTCGCCCTCGAGGACGCCCCGATTGATCAGTTGCCGCGCGACCTCTTCGATGAACAGCGGAACCTGGCCGGTGTGGCGAAGAATGTGCGCCTTCAGCGGATTGAGATTGGGCGCCGTGCCCAGGAGATCATCGAGCAGCGCATTCGCCGCGGTAAGATCGAGGGACCGCAGCCAGACCCTGCGGACGTCGAGCCGCGCCAGCCAGTTCGGCGTGTCTTCCGTCCGCCACGTCAGCAGGATCAGCAACGGCCGACCTGCCGCAAGCGACATCAGAGCTTCAACAACATTTTCGCTCTGGCTGTCGACCCAGTGAAGGTCTTCCAGCACCAGGACGGTCGGCCGCGTCGAGACCCCTCTGCCGATCGCGTCGCACACGGCCTCGGTGATCACGCGCCGCCGCAGCAGGGGTTCGAGTTCGTCCCAGCGCGGATCGCCGACCGGCTGGTCGAGTACGGCGCAGAGGGCCGCGGGCCAAAGATCGGAATGCGGCAGCGCCGGCTGATCTGCCGGCGCCACATTGCCTGCCGCTTGCGCGCTCTGCAGCAGCTTCTTCACCAGCGCATAGGGAACAGCCTGCTCCAGCGGGTTGGCTTCCGCTTCCAGCACCTGCCAATCCCTCTGCCGCAGCGTGGCGACGAACTCGTGCGCCATTCGGGATTTGCCGATGCCCGCCGTGCCCACCAGCGCGATGATCTGCCCGGACGAATTGACGTCTTGCGCCGCCTGCTCGAGCAGGGAGCTCTCTTCTCCGCGTCCGACAAAGGCCGAAAGCCCCTTGGTGGAGCGGGCCCGCCAACGGGTGAGCCCGCTGATCTCGACCACCTCATAGCAGGGCACCGGGGCGGCAAATCCCTCCAGCCGCTTCGGAGCCAGCGGATTGAAGGTCACGAGCCCGGCGGCCAGGCTCTGGCAGGATTCCGAGACCAGGATTTGTCCGGCTTGCGCCGCGCTCTCCAGCCGCTTGACCAGATGGACCGCCGGACCGCCGGCCTCATAGATCGAGGAGAGGTCGGCCTCGATCACGTGGGCGACGACATAGCCGGAATGGATGCCAACCCGGACCCGCAGTCCCTCATCGTTCAGGAGCTTGACGCGGCGAACCAGTTCGACCGCCGCATAACAGGCCATGACGGCATGATTGTCATCCGCGTGCGGCGCACCAAAAAGCGCGATCAGTCCGTCGCCGCCTTCCTTGCTGACGATTCCGCGGTTACGGCGAACCGCGACACGCATGGCGACCAGGGCCGGCTCGAGCCGCGAAATCGCAGCCTCCGGATCCAGATCCGAGATCAGGTCAGTCGAGCGCTGCAGGTCAGCGCAGAGGACGGTGAGGTATTTCCGCTCGCCGGCGATGCGGCCGCGAACTTCCGCGACCTGCGGCTTCGCGGCCTGCTCCGGGACCACCGCCCCGCAGGACGAGCAATATAAATCGCCTGCCTTCAGGGTCGAGAGACAGACCTGACAAGACACGCTCGGCTCCTTCATCCACCAATTCAGATTAACGAAAGATCGCGGCGGAACAAGCGTTTGCAGCGTCCGCGGCGGCCGGCAATGGTTCGGGTATGGGAAGCGTCACACGGGGAGGATTCGCAAGCGCAAAGATTAGACGACAATTTGAGGCGAAGACACACGCGGTGGGGTAGCTGCCCACGGCCACCGCACCCGAGGTGCCGTCACCGTGAGCTGTCGCGCCGGATGCGCTCTACTCGTTGGAGATGCCCATTGCTTTGATCACATGCGCATATTTGGCGAGCTGTTCGCGCGTCATGGCACCGAGTTCCGCGGGCGAACTGCCGCGCACCGCGAACCCCGTATCCTCAAGCTTGCGGCGAATCTCGGGATCATCAAGCGCTTTGAGAACTTCGGCGTTCAGCCTGGCGATGATGTCCTTCGGCGTGCCGGCCGGCACCATGATCGTAAACCAGGAATTGAAGAAAAACCCGGGCAGGCCGGATTCCGAGACGGTCGGCACATCGGGGAATTGGGGCATTCGCCTCTCGGTGGTCACCCCGATCAGCCTGAGCTGACCGCCGCGCACCAGCGCCGCGACGGTCCCCAGTCCCTGGAAGCCGACGGGAATCTGGCCGGAGGCGATGTCGGTCGCCGCCTGCGTCGCGCCCTTGTAGGGCACGTGGGTCAGCGAGATGCCGGCTGAGGAGGCAAACATCGCCATCGCCAGATGCTGCGGGCTGCCGGGGCCGCCGGAGCTGTAATTGATCTTGCCGGGCGCGGCCTTGGCGGCGGCGATCAGGTCGGCTGCGGTCTTGAAACTGGCATTGTTGGCGGCGACCAATCCCCACTCCACCGTCGCCACCAGCGATACCGGCTCGAAATCCGTCAAAATATCCCAAGGCATCTTTGAATGCAGGTTGGGCACCATGGTCATGACGCTGTCGTTGAAGCCGCCGATCGTGTAGCCATCCGGCGCGGCCCTCGCGACCTGCTCGGCGCCGATCAGCCCGGACGCGCCCGGCTGATTGATGATGACGATCTGCTGGCCCATATTGTCGGCCATCTTCTGCGTCACGATCCGCGCCGCGACGTCGACGGCGCTTGCCGCTGCCAAGGGCACGATCATCTTGATCGGGCGGTCGGGATAGCCCTGCGCAACCGCATTGGAGCCGACCAGCAGCCCAAGCGCCGCAACCAGCGAGTGAAGCAGCCGCATCCCAAATTTCCCCTTGCCGGATCACGTTGCCGAATGGCCGGCCGCGACCTTCTGGGGGAAATGATTGCCCTCCCGCTTTCCCCTTGGCAATCTGCCTGGGTAAAGAATCAGGGACACCGTCCCTCGATCAAGCGGTGAAGAAGGGAACGCCGATTCGGCCGTCCCCTTGCCGGGCACGGGCGACGGCGATCTTGGCTCACGCGCAGCGTGCTCCGACCTGTCAAACCTGTTGGACCAGCCAAAGGCCGCAATCCAGGGCGGTTAAAGGCTAGCCGCCGGGCAATTTTGGAAGCTGCGGCGCTGGTTCAGAAGCTGCGGCGCTTTGTTTAGAAGCTGCGGCGCTTGGAAGAGCTCGAATCGGGCCTCAGGCGATCTGGCCGCGTTTGAAAATCGCCCCAGAGCAGGACGCCCGCAAATACCACGAACATCGCCACCACGCCTGCGCTCACCATCATTGCATCAAACGGCACGACAACCTCCCCTGCCCTGAATTTTTGAGGCATCTATTCAGGGCGGCGGATGGCGGTCTTTGATCCGGATCAAAGCGCAGCTTTTGGGGAGCGGTAGCGCCCGATTCGGGGTGATGCGGACGCTATTCCTCGTCCCGCCAGGCGCCCAACAGGAAAACCCTGCGCCGCCCGCGGTTGGCGCCGGCTTGCGCCTGAAGGTCGGACAGATCAGTGCCGCTTCGCTTCATCCACCTTCCGGCCGCCACCCTGACAATCAGTCCGATTGCCAGGAATGAGCCGAAGTAAATGATTGCGGTGAGCAGCGCCGACATGGGAGGCCTCGGAATATCAAGGCTTGGCCGCCCTAAAGCATCGCGCCGATAGGGGGCCAGGGCAATCCCCGGTTGCGCACCGGCGCTATGCGCCGGGTGCCGCTAGGCGGCGGCCAGGGCCTCGGCGCGCGCGGGATCCAAGAGGCAGATGCTTCCCGGCAGGATTTCGATCACGCCGTCGCGTTCCAGCTTGGTGAAGGTCCGGCTGACGGTTTCAATGGTGAGGCCGAGGTAATCGGCGATGTCCTGACGGCTCATTGGCAACGGCACCGTGCTGGCGAGGCCGCTGAGGCGGCCCAACCGATCGCGCCAGCCGATCAGGAAGGTCGCCACTTTCTCCTCCGCCGAACGGCGTCCGAGCAGGACCATATGGTCCTGCGCCTGGCTCAGTTCGCGAACCGCCAATTCGTTGATTCGGCGCAGCAGATGCGGCTTGTCCTCGATAAACCGGGCAAATGCCGCCCGCGAGAACCGGCAGATGGTGACAGGCCCGATGGCATCAGCGGAGAAGCTATGGCGCGGCGAAGCGGTCATCCCCAGAAAATCGCCGGGCAGGGCAAATCCAACGATCTGCCGGCGGCCGTCGGGCAGCAGCTTATAGAGCCGCATGACGCCATCGAGCAGATTGTAGAAGGACGTCGTCAACTCCTCCTGGGCGAACACCGTCTCGCAGGAGGCGAAATGGACGTGGCGGCCGAGATGTTCCAGTTCCCTCAGTTCGACCCTGTCGAGCGCCGCGCAGAGACTGAATTGACGTACCGAGCAATCGATGCAGGGCTGTTGCCCGTCTGGCTCGACCGCAACCAGGGAAATCTTCATGCGCCACTCCAGGATGGGCCGGGCAGCAACCATACCGTGCGCCAAGCCTGCCGACGGGCTGCATCTTAACCGATCGCCGGGATGGCGGTTGATACAGATCAAATGCGGCCCGCTTCGTCGCCCTATCTTGCATTCATAGCCGCAATTGAACAGAGACCGGTCCTTAAAATGCTGCGATTTGCCCTGCGCCAGGCCCTCGTCACCCTGATGCTGGTGACGCCGGCTTTGGCCGCCTCGTCCGACGTGCGGCGGGGAAAGGCCTATGCGTCAAGGCATTGCGCGGCGTGCCACTCCATCGACCGGGTTTCGAAAAGCCGGCTCGAGGCGGCGCCGCCATTCCGCACCCTGCATAACCGCTACCCGGTCGAAACCCTTGCCGAGTTGCTCGCCGAGGGCATCTCCACGGGCCATCCCTCGATGCCGGAGGCCGAACTCAATCCCGACCAGATCCACGACCTCCTGACGTTCCTGAAGACCCTCGAATAGTACCGCAGCGGCTGCGCTACAGCACCTCCAGGGTCCAGCCGACCATCTCCTTGGCGATCCGGCCGAACACCCCGTTGAAAGCGGCGACCGCCGCCGGCGGCTCGAGCTTGTCGAACTTCTCGCTGTCCTCGAACAGACGCGAGGCCACAACCTTGCCGTCCTTGTCGACGATCCGCGCCGACAATGCGATCTCGGCCACGGGCTCGGAATCCGTCGCGATCCTGAAACGCCGGACATCGATCAGAAGCTGGAAGTCGCTCTGCCCGATATCGGCGGTCCGCAACGGAGCATGCGCAATATCGTAATTCTCAAAGCTTTCGATCAGCCGAGCCTGCAGCAATTTCGGAATGGCATCGGCCCAGATCGCGTCCGCAAAGCCCGGATAGTCCTTGGCGGGAGCGAACAGGAACCGCTGCGTCTCCAGCATTGCGACGGCGGTCGGCTCCGGAATAGCCAACTGTCCCTTGAGGGTCTTGGTCGCGGGCCCGAGATTTTGCGGAGCACGCAGATCGTAGGTGATCTTTTGCGCCGGCGTGCCGCCGCCGGTCATCTTTTCGAGGCCGGCAATGATGCTGTCGAGTTTTCCGGTGTTGCGCGCCAATCCGTCCGTGAAGGTCTCCAGATTGGCAATGGTCTTCTTCAGCGGTTCCGAATTCTCGGTCAGCACGGCATCGACCTTGCGCAACGCATCGCGGGCGGCCTGGGTCATGCTCTGCCCTGCCCCGGGTTCGGCAATCAAGGTCGGCACCGGACCGGAATTTCCAAGCTGCACGCCACCTTCCAGCGCGATCACGGGGACGCCGGTCAGGCCCTGGAATTCCAGGCCGACCCTGGTGTCGGCCCGCACCGGCGTCCTCGTGGCGACCGAGATCGTTGCATTGACGCGGCGCGGGTTGTCGGGTGCCAGTTCGAGATCCGTCACCTCGCCGACGCGGATGCCATTGAACAGCACGCCGGCACCGATCAACAGCCCGGGCACCGAGCCGTCGAACTGGACGTGATAGGTCGTGCGCGGACCGAGCCCGCCGGTGTTGTGAAGCCAGTAGACGAAGCCGAACACGGCGACGATGGTCGCCAGCACGAAGGCGCCGACAACGACGAAGGGAGCGCGGGTTTCCATCTCTTTAACTCGCTTCTTTGGGTTGCAGCATCTGGGAGCGCTTGCCGTGGAAATAAGCCCGCACCCAGGGATGCTCGGATTGAAGCAGTTCGCGCATCGGTCCGATGGCGACGATCTTGCCGTCCGCGAGCGCCGCCACGCGATCGCATTCGGTATACAGGCTGGCGAGGTCATGGGTGACCATGAACACCGTCAGCCCCAGCGTCTTTTGCAAGGTCTTGATCAGCGCGTCGAACTCGCCCGCCGCGATCGGGTCCAGGCCCGAAGTCGGCTCGTCGAGGAACACGATCGCGGGATCGAGCGCGAGCGCGCGGGCCAGCGCCACGCGCTTGGTCATGCCGCCGGACAATTCGGAAGGAAACTTGTCGCCGTCCTCCGGCAACAGCCCGACCATTTCGAGCTTGGCGGTGGCGATCTCGTCCATCAGGCCTTGCGACAGCACCAGATTTTCGCGCAAGCGGAAACTGGATATTCTGCCGCACGGTGAGCGATGAAAACAGCGCGCCCTGCTGGAACAGGATGCCCCATCGACCCGCGGCGCTCTGCGTGCTGCGATCCTCGCTGCGCCCGATTTCGGCGCCCATGACTTCGATTTCTCCGCTTCGCCGCGGAATGAGCCCGATGATGGTGCGCATCAACACGGTCTTGCCGCCGCCGGAAGCGCCGACCAGGCCGAGAATCTCCCCCCGGCGGACATCGAGCGACAGATGGTCGATCACGATCTGGCGGCCGAAGCCGACCACGAGATCGTGCACGCGTATCGCGAATTGCGGATCAGATTGCGGCATCGCTACATTCCGATCGATGCGAAAAAGACCGCAAACAGCCCGTCGAGCACGATCACCAGGAAGATCGATTTCACCACCGAGGTCGTGGTCTGCTTGCCGAGCGACTCGGCGCTTCCCTTCACGCGCAAGCCCTCGCTGCAGGCGACGATGCCGATCGCCAGCGCCATGAACGGCGCCTTGATGATGCCGACCTTGAAGCTGGTCACCGACACGGCGTCATGCAGGCGCGCGATATAGATCGCCGGGCCCATGTCGCCGTAGAACTGTGCCACCAGACCGCCGCCATAGAGCGCCGCCATCGATCCGATGAAGCTCAGGATCGGCAGCGCAATAATCAGCGCAATAATCCGGGGCAGGATCAGGACTTCGACGGGGTCAAGGCCCATGGTCGACAGCGCGTCGATTTCCTCGCGCATTTTCATCGAACCAAGTTCGGCAGTGTAGGCGCTGCCCGAGCGGCCGGCGACCATGATCGCGACGATCAATACACCCAATTCGCGCAGCACCAGGATGCCGACCATATCGACGACGTAGGAGTTGGCGCCGAACTTGCGGAAATGGAAGAAGCCCTGCTGCGCGATGATGGCGCCGATCAGGAAGGTGATCAGCGCCATAATCGGAATTGCCTGCCAGCCGACCTTGTACAACTGATAGACCAGCGATGTCAGCCGCAGCGATCTCGGCCTGCGCAGCACGCCGATGATGGCGAGGAAGAGCGAACCCAGCATCTGCAGGAATATGCCGATGTCTTCCCTGGCACCGACCGTGGCGCGGCCGATGTCGTTCAATTTGGCCACAGCCGGATTTAGTGCGGGCGCAGGCGCCGGATTGCGGCGATTGACCTGACGGACCTCCTCGATCAGTCCGGCATAGTTTTCGGCAACACCGACCACCTCGGTGCGATGACCGGCCAAAGCCGCGCGCCGCGAGATTTTTTCGAGCAGCCAGGCCCCGAGCGTATCGAGCTCGCGCACCTCCGCCATGTCCAGCTTTACGGTTTTCGACCGGTCAAGCTGATCCGTGACGGCGCTGGAGAGTGCTTCCAGGGTGGTTACATTGGCCGCGGTCCAGGACCCGCCTGGACGCAGCTCAAGCACATCGCCCGATGGCGTGGCCGTTAACAGCGGTGGGGACGCCAAGATCTGTATTCCTTAAATCCATGGGGAAGGTCTTTTCCCAAGGCCTCTTACTAGGCCCTGGCGCGGGGTCCGGATTGACCTGCCTCAAACCGGAAAGCGGCCCGATCCTGGCTGTTGACGCAAATCAATAGCCGTGCCCCCGGTCCGCCTAAATTGAACTCGCATGGAAATCCGGCTGGATTATGCAGCAAAGGCAAGACCGATGTTCGATAGCAGCGAGCTGAGAGATGAGCTGGAAGCGCTCAGAGCGGACGTGTCGCGCCGGTTGAACATGACGAGCGAGGGAATCTTCGACACTTCCAGGAATCGCGCCGAGGTTCTCGCCGATCAGATCAAGACCGCGCTGAACGATCTCAGCGAAACCTTGAGCGAGCAGGAAGAAAATCTCGAAAGCATCATATCCGAGCGGCCGATCACATCGCTGGCTTCCGCCTTCGCGCTCGGCGTCGTGGTCGGCTTCATGCTGAGGAGGCACTAAGGTGAATACCGAGAACATTATCAAACACCTGCGCGTGCTCTGGCGCACCGACAGGATTATCGCCGACATCCGGATGCGGCATCTGGCCGTCGGCCTCGGCTTGAGGGCGTTTGCGGCGCTGATCGCCGCGTTCGGCCTGCTGATGCTGGAGCTGTCGGCGTATTTCGCACTGGTGCAAGTCTGGAGCGCCATATGGGCCGCCGCCATTCTCGGCGTCGTCAACTTCGTGATCGCCGCAATCCTGTTCGCGATCGCCGCACGGCCGCCAAGCGGGCGTGAGCTCGAACTCGCCACCGAAATCCACGGCAGCTCAATCGACGCGCTGCAGATCGAGGCGCGGGCGCTGCAGTCCCAGGTGTCCGGGGCATATCATCATCCGCTCAACAGCGTCCTGCCCTTGCTGATCGTTCCGCTGATCACGATCATCATCAAGAGCCTGAGGAAGCCGGCAGCCAAACCGGCAGCCGCGGCAACGACGACGGTTGCAGAACAGAAATGATTGCGAGCCACCGCATTGGCCGCACCCCCATCAACAAGGAGCAATCCCCATATGCAAGGCGTCAATCCCAAGCCGATCCTGAACACGTCCCTGCCGGCGCAGTTTCGGCAGATCCGGATCGAGCTTGCGCGCGAACCCGGCCATCCCGAAGGCGACACCGGCTTCGCCTATGTCATCGTTGCGCCGCTCGATGCCGACGACCGGATCGACGCGAAGCTGTGGCGAGAGCATCGCCAGGCCTGCCGAATCACACGGTTGCGGCCGGGACAGGATGACCAGCACGGTCACCTCGTTCACCGCGACGACGGCTGGGCGTTCAGTTACCCCAATACGCCGGACGAGACCGGATATCACTTCGCGGATGAGCGTTTCGTGTTTGGCGAATATGTCTCGATCAGCGAGGGCGGCAAGATGCACACCTACCGCGTCGTATCGGTGACGCACCTGTAGACTCTGTCATTCCGGGTTCGCCTCTTCGAGCCGCCCCGGAATGACGTTACCAGAGCCTTTTCCGTTTCGATTGAATTGAAACGGGGCTCCAGATTCTCGATTTGACGCGTTTTCTTGACGCGAACCGGTCTCCACTTCGCTTGAAAACGCTCTAATGTTGATTCAAAGCTTGAGCCTCACGTCGCAGATGTCGCGCTCGACGGGATCGGCCTTCACTTCGAAACCGAGGTGCCGGCACATGTCGAGCATGACGGTGTTTTCCTGCAGCACATCCCCCGAAATGGTTTTCAGGCCTTCCGATTTCGCATATTCGATGATCAGCTGCATCAGCGCCCAGCCCAGCCCCCTGCCCTTGAGATCGGACCTGAGCAGGATCGCATATTCCCCGGTTTCGTAGATCGAATCGGAGTGAATGCGAACCACGCCGACCATCTGATTGGTGACTTCGTCGAACGCGATGAAGGCCATGGCGCGGGCGTAGTCGAGCTGGGTCAGGCGGGCGATGAACTCGTGGCTGAATTCCTTCATCGGCGCGAAGAACCGGAGCCGCAGATCCTGCATGGTGACGTGCCGCAAAAACTCGTGGATCAGCGGTTCGTCCTCCGGCCTGATCGGACGCACGAAGACCCGCCAGCCACCCTTCACCTCGAGATGCCGCTGCCATTGCGAAGGATATGGCCGCACCGCGAAGTTGGCAGGGCCGGTTCCCTTGAACTTCTGTTCCACCTGCCCGACCGAGATGCGCGCATCGACGGCCAGCACGCCATTCTCGTCCGCCAGCAGCGGATTGATGTCCAGTTCGCGAATCTCGGGGAGATCGGCGGCCATCTGCGCGAGCTTGACCAAAACCATCGCGACGGCGTCCTCCTTGGCCGCGGGCACGTCCCGGTACGCGCGCAACAGCCGCGAGACGCGGGTGCGTTCGATCAGGTCGCGGGCCAGTTGCAGATCGAGCGGCGGAAGCGCCAGGGCCTTGTCGTTGATGACCTCGACCGCCGTGCCGCCACGGCCAAACACGATGACGGTGCCGAATGTCGGATCATCGGCGAAACCGAGTATCAGCTCACGCGCCTTCGTCCGCACCACCATCGCCTGCACGATGACCCCGGCGATCCGCGCATCCGGGCGCAGCTTCTTCGCCCGCGCCAGGATACCGGCCGTCGCCAGCCGCACCGCCTCGGGGCTGGTGAGATTGAGCACCACGCCGCCGACGTCGGATTTGTGAATGATATCGCGCGACATGATCTTCAGCACCACGGTGGCGCCTTGTGCGAACAGTCCTGAAGCATGAGAGACGGCCTGCTCGGCGTCGGCGGCGGCAAACGTCGGCACCATCGGGATCTCATAGGCCTCGAGCAGCCGCTTGACCTCGACCGGATCAAGCCAATGACGCCCGTCGGCGAGCGCCGCGGCAACGATGGCCCGGGCGGCGTCGATATCGGGTGCAAACTCCCTGGGCATCGCCGGCGGAACCTGCGCGAGCTCCGCCACCAGCTCGCGATGCTTCACCAGATACATGAAGCCCCGCACCGCGTCGTCCTCGGTGGGGTAGTTGGGAATTCCGGCGCCGCTCAGCAACTCGATGGTCTTCTGGTCTGCGCCGACCCAGACCGCGAGCACCGGCTTGGCCGCGCGATGGTGTTGCTGGCGATACTGGCTGACCAACCCGGTCACGGTAGCGGCGATATCCTCGGCACGAGCGATCGCAGTCTGGACATTCATCACCAGGATCGCGTCATTGCCGGGATCGGCCAGCAGCACCTCGAGCGCCGCCGAATAACGCGCGGCGTCGGCGTCGCCGACGATATCGATGGGATTCGATCCGGACCAGTTCCGCGGCAGGACGGCTTCGAGCTTGGCGCGCGTGGCCGGCACGATCGCCGCGGGAATTCCTCCGAGTTCGACAAGGCGATCGACCGCGAGAACCCCAATGCCGCCGCCGTTCGTGAGAATCGCCAGCCGCTTTCCGGGAGGCGATCCGACACGTCCGAGCGTTTCGGCGCAGTCGAACAATTCGCGCAAATCCGACACCCGCAGAATTCCGGCGCGGCGGAAGGCGGCGTCGTAGACCGCGTCCGAACCTGCCAGCGCGCCGGTGTGGGTCGCCGCCGCTTTCGCTCCCTGCGCCATCCGACCGGATTTGACGACCACGACCGGCTTGATCCTGGCAGCGGCGCGCGCCGCCGACATGAATTTGCGGGCATCCTTGATGGCTTCGACATAAAGCAGGATCGCACGCGTCTTGCCGTCCAGCGCGAAGTAGTCGAGCAGATCGGCAATATCGATGTCGAGTTGGTCCCCGATCGAAACAATGCCGGAGAAACCGACCCCGCGTTGCGCGGCCCAATCCACCATACCTGTCGCGATGGAGCCCGATTGGGAGATCAGCGCCAGACTTCCCGCACAAGGCATATGCGCCGAGAAACTGGCGTTGAGATTGGCGCCGGGCATGATGATGCCGAGGCAATTGGGCCCGATCAGCCGCATCCCATATTTGCGCGCGGCGAGCTCCGCCGCATCCGCCAGCGAGCCCGCACCATGGCCGAGCCCCGAAGTGATGATGAGAGCGCCAGCCGCTCCCCGTGCGCCCGCCTCATCGATCAGACCCGGAATGGCGGCGGCCGGCGCGGTAATCACCACGAGTTCAGGCGCGAACGGCAGTTCGCCGATGCTGCCGACCGTGGCAACGCCGTCGATCTCGGAATAGTGCGTATTCACTACCCCGAATTCGCCCTTGAATTCGGCTTTGCGAATATTGCCGAGAATGGCACGTCCGACCGAAGTTGGTCGCGGACTTGCCCCGACCAGCGCGACCGAACGCGGCGAAAGCAGATTTTTCAGTTGATAGGTGGACATCAGCTCATTTGTCCGGCTGGCGCCGGCCTGGGTACGGTGAATCTCAACGCGGTTTCCTGTGCGACCGAACGCCTAGTATGGCATCATAACCCGGCATCGGTGGCCGTCCTATGACCGTCTTTCGCCGCGCCAACCCACGCCAGCTGCGACATAGACATCACGCTAATTGCTCGCGCACAGTTCCTGTTGATCTCCATCAAGGCGGCAGGCCCTCCCAATTGATGGCTGCCGCCAGGCATTTTGATGGAGGTCAAGGGCTCCCCGGCCCCGGCCCTATAGATATGCTGTCGATCGTTCGGGTTCGTTTCCGGAGAAGCAGATGCGTGCGATGGTGTTGCCGGCTCCGCGGGCGCCTCTCCAGATGCAAGAGCGCCCGGATCCCATCCCCGGCGATGGAGAAATCCGCGTCGCGGTGAGCGCCTGCGGGGTTTGCCGGACCGACCTTCACGTCGTCGACGCGGAACTTCCCGGCATCAAATATCCGATCGTTCCCGGCCATGAAATCGTCGGCCGCGTCGACCTCGTCGGCCGCAAC
Source organism: uncultured Alphaproteobacteria bacterium (assembly GCA_963733575.1). Taxonomy (GTDB): domain Bacteria; phylum Pseudomonadota; class Alphaproteobacteria; order Rhizobiales; family Xanthobacteraceae; genus BOG-931. The sequence continues at coordinate 105,701 of CAVTDJ010000005.1, forward strand.
GTTACCACGCATCGGATCGGCGAGCGGGTGGGAATCCCCTGGCTTGGCTACACCTGCGGCGTCTGCCGCTTCTGCCAGGAGGGCATGGAAAATCTCTGCGACCGTCCCCTCTTCACCGGCTACACGCGAGACGGCGGCTTCGCCACGCACACGATTGCGGACGCGCGTTATGCTTTCCCGCTCGGCGAAGACGGCGACGATGTTTCGATCGCCCCTTTATTGTGCGCCGGCCTGATCGGCTGGCGCTCGCTGGTGATGGCGGGAAACGCGAAGCGGCTCGGCATCTATGGCTTCGGCGCCGCCGGGCACATCGTCGCTCAGGTCGCGCGCTGGCAGGGCCGCGCCGTTTATGCCTTCACCCGATCCGGCGATTTCGCGGCGCAGGATTTTGCGCGCCAGTTAGGCGCGGTCTGGGCCGGAGGGTCGGGCGATCTGCCTGACACTTCGCTGGATGCTGCCATCATCTACGCGCCCGCCGGAGAGCTGGTGCCGGCTGCACTGCGCGCCGTGCGCAAGGGCGGCAGGGTGGTATGCGCGGGAATTCACATGAGCGATATTCCGAGCTTCCCTTACGATATACTCTGGGAAGAGCGGCAATTGGTGTCGGTCGCCAATCTGACGCGGCAGGACGGGCTGGATTTCCTCAAGATTGTCCCGCAGGCCGGAATCCGGACGCAGACCACGGCATTTCCACTTGCCGAGGCCAACGACGTCCTGACAAAACTGCGGACGGGACAAATCCTGGGCGCTGCGGTCCTCAAACCTTGAAGCACGGGCCAGGATGACAAGTTCAGCACCAGACGACTCCCGCATGCAGGAGAAAGTGTTTGCCTTCCTGACCGATCCCGCGACGCATCCGCATGTTCATCGCATCGACACCCACGCGGCGTCGGTTTTTCTCGAGGACAGGCGCGCGCTCAAGATCAAGCGCGCCGTTCGTTTTCCCTTCCTCGACTATTCGACGCTCGAGAAGCGGAAGGCCGCCTGCGACGAAGAGATCACAATAAACCGCCAGTTCGCGCCGCAAATCTACCACCGCGTGGTCCCGATCACGCAAGATAGCGACGGATCGCTCGAGATCGACGGCAAAGGTGAACCGGTCGAATATGCCGTCGAAATGAGCCGCTTCGACGAACGCCGGACCATCGACCATCTGGCCGAGGCTGGTCCGCTCGATCCGGATCTGGTCGACGCCATTGCGGAAACGATCGCGGCTTCCCACAGCATTGCGCCGCTCGCGCCCGCCGCCCCCTGGATCAATTCGATTCCGGGCATCATCGAAGGCAATAGCAGCGCCTTCCGGGAAGCAGCCTGCTTTCCTGCCGATGAAATCGACGAACTCGAGCAGGCGTCGCTGTCCGCTTTTTCAAGGATTCGCGGGTTGCTGGAGCAGCGCGGCAGACAGGGATATTTGCGCCGCTGTCACGGCGACCTGCATTTGGCGAACATCGTCCTGATCGATCGCAAGCCGGTTTTGTTCGATGCGATCGAGTTCGATCCGGTTATCGCGTCGACCGATGTGCTCTACGATCTTGCATTCCCGCTGATGGATCTCATCCGCTATGGCCGGCAAGCCGCCGCCAATGCCCTGCTCAACGGATATCTTGCGCTGACGGGAAGCGAAAATCTCGACGCGCTCGCAGCACTTCCGCTGTTCATGTCACTGCGATCGGCGATCCGCGCCCACGTGCTGCTCGCCCGCCTCGGCCGGAATGCCGGCGACAACGGCGACACCCTGCAATCGGCGCGGGCCTATTTCGAGCTGGCCCGCCTGACGATAGCGCCGCCGGCGCCGATGCTGGTCGCAATCGGCGGACTGTCCGGGACCGGAAAATCCGTTTTGGCGCGCGCGCTTGCGCCTTCTTTGTTGCCGCAGCCGGGGGCCGTGCTGCTCCGCAGCGACGTTCTGCGCAAGCAGCTGTTCAAGGTCCATGAAACCGACCGGCTGCCCGAGAGCGCCTACCGGCCGGAGATTAGCGAGCAGATCTACGAAATCCTGGTGCAGCGCGCGGTTCGCGTTCTTGCCCAGGGCCATTCCGTCGTCGTCGACGCGGTTTTTGCCCATGAAGCTGAACGCAACGCCATCCGAGATGCCGCGCGCAGGAAAAATATCCGGTTTGCCGGGTTGTTTCTGGTGACGGACCTTGCAACCAGGCTAAGCCGCGTCGGCCGCCGCGAGAAGGATGCGTCCGATGCGACGCCGGACATTGCCGGGCTGCAGGAGAACTATACTATCGGCGCGGTCGATTGGACGGTCATCGATGCATCGGGAACGCCGGAGCAAACCTTGAAACAATGCGAGAGCCGGATCGCTCATTGTGAGGCGGCCTAGGCCTTCCGGCGGAAACAGCAATGGCGAAATCAGCGAACAAAACCGCCAGCCGCTCCAAGCCGGTGCCGGCGCCGCGGCGCCATCCGACACCCCGTCTGAATGCGATGATGGCATGCGATACGGCATTTCGAGTGGTCGGGCGCCGCTATTTCGGAGATCTGACAGCAAATTTCGAAGGGGCATGCAAAGGCGATTCCGAAGCCGTGCATCAAATGCGGGTTGCGCTGACGCGCTTGCGTGCCGTCATCGTGTTCTTCTCCCCCATGGTTGCCGACTCCGCAGCGGACGCAGATCCGGGATGAACTGAAATGGCTGAACGCCCATCTTGGCGTGGTGCGGGATCTGGACGTTGCGATCGAGCAACTCGGCCCAATCGAGGAGCAGGATCCGCAAACAGCGCGCTTTTATCCGTCCTGGCAAAAGAAGCGAGCGGACAGCCATCGTCTGCTGGCGCGGGCGCTTGCATCAGCCAGATACAGGCGCTTGATCGAAGACACCTCCGACTGGGTCGAGAATGGACCCTGGTCCATCCGCAAGGAAAAGCAGGCAGCCAAGCAGCGCGCCTCCCCGATCGCCGAATACGCCGCCGACAAACTGACGCAGTGGCTTGAGAAATTGCTGAAGAAGAGCCGCAAGCTTGTCAAAATGGACGCCAAGAAACGCCATCGGCTGCGCCTGTTGAACAAGAAACTGAGCTATTCGATCGAAGCATTCGAAGACCTGTTTTCCGACAAAAGATTTTCGCGGCTGCAGGCCGCCCTGAAGCATTTGCGCAAGGCGCAGCGCTCTCTCGGGCAGTTGAACGACGACGAGAGGGGGCGCGCTTTGGCGGCTGCCGTGAGACGCGACGGCGCCCGCGCGCCCTGGCGCTCCCTCGGCCCCGAGGGCGAGAAGCAGCTGTTGCGAAGCGCGGCCAAGGCCTATCGGAAGCTGGCGGCGCTAGGGAAGTGAGACGGCTGTATCTGACGCGTCTTCTTCAGGCGAACAGATCCACCCCGGATCAAGTCCGGGGCAGGCCTTTGCTGGAAAACACTCTAATGGTGGACGTAGTCGCCCGGCGCATCCGGCAGGCTTTGACCGTCGCCCGGCCCAGCTCCCATCCGCGGCGGCTCACCTGGCTCGCCCGATCGCGCGGTCAGCCACCTCGTCCATTCCGGCCACCACGATCCTTCGCTCCGCGGTGCCGCCTTCAGCCATTCGTCCGGACCGATATAGGGGGCATCCTCCGCTTTGGTCATGACCTGATAGAAGTGGCCATCCTCGCCCGGCGGCGCGACGACACCTGCATTATGGCCGCCGCTGGTCAAAAGGTATGTAACGTCGGCATCCACCTGATAGTGGATCTTGTAGGTGGATTTCCACGGCGCCACGTGATCGCGAACCGTCCCCACGACGAACATCGGCGCGTGAATATCCGACAGGGCAATCGGCTTTCCTTCGACGAGGTAGCGGCCCTCGGCCAGATCGTTGTTGAGGAACAGCTTGCGCAGATATTCGGAATGCATCCGGAACGGCAGGCGCGTGGCGTCGGCATTCCAGGCCATCAGGTCGCTGGGCGGCGCCCGTTCTCCCATCAGATAGTCACGGCTGATCCGGGACCAGATCAGATCGTTCGAGCGCAGCAACTGGAATGCGCCCGCCATCTGCGTGGTGTCGAGGACGCCGCGCTCCCACATCATGTCTTCAAGAAATGCGACCTGGCTCTCGTTGATGAACAAGGTCAGCTCGCCGGCCTCTGTGAAATCCGTCTGCGCCGCCAACAAGGTGATCGTCTTGAACGGGCCGTCCCGCCCCATCGCGGCCGCGGCAATCGAAAGCAAGGTGCCGCCCAGGCAATAGCCGAGCGCATGAATCCGACAACCAGGGACGATATCCCCGATGACATCGACCGCGGCTTTCACGCCAAGCCTGCGATAGTCGTCGAAGGCGATGTCGCGATCCCCCGGCCCCGGATTGCGCCACGAGATCATGAACACGGTAAAACCTTGGCCGGTCAGGTACTTCACCAGCGAATTGTGCGGCGACAAATCGAGAATGTAATATTTCATGATCCAGGCCGGCACGATCAGCATCGGCTCCGGATGCACCTCGGCGGTGGTTGGATAGTACTGGATCAGCTCGATCAGCTCGTTGCGGAACACGACCTTGCCGCGTGAGGTTGCGACGGTTTTGCCGATGACGAATTGCTGATCCTCGGCCGGCTTGCCGGCCGACAGCAGGCGCATCACGTCATTGCACCAGTTCTGCCAGCCAAATACGAAATTCTCTCCGCCGCTCTGAAAGGCCTTCTGCAGTACCTCGGGATTGGTGGCGGCGAAATTGGACGGCGCCAGCATATCGAGCACCTGCCGCACCGAAAACTCCACGACCGCCTCGTTGCCTGGCGCCACGCCGCGCACGCCCGTGGTCGCGTTGTGCCACCACTGCTCACGCAGCAGAAACGCCTGGGCAAGCAGATTGAACGGCGGGCTTTCCCACTCCGGCGCGGAAAAACGATGGTCCTGCGGTTGCGGCTTGATCAGGGACCAGGGTCCTTGGCCGGGTGAGAAATAATGCAGCGCTGTTTCCAGGAACCTGGCCGCGTTTCGGATGCCCTCTTGGGCAATCTCCATTCGCCGCTGCGGCGCTGCGACCAGATGCGCTGCCCAGTCGATATAGGCCAGCGACATCGCGACCGGCGATAGGCCGCCGGTAAGGCGCGCCGCCAGCGCATGAAGCGCGCGGTCGGCCTGATAGGTCTCCGGCCGCAGGCCCGGCTGAATTTGGGATGCCGGCTCGGCATGAGCTTCAGCCGGGATGACCGCGCGGCGGCCTTTGACATAGCCCGGGGCATGCGCGGGACACGGCAATCTCGGTGCCTCCGCTTTTGGCAGGGTCGGTATCGACGGCATGGAGGACGACATGGAATCGGTCTCTTTCACGTTACGCCGGATAAATGGAGTGCATATCCACGATAGCGGGAAGACGGATCAGGTCGGCCAGTTGACGAATAGATTGGATGCAGTCTGCAGCATCCGTTCGCCATGCCTGAACAGCCGTTCGCTGTCGCGGCGGACGAAGTCGATCTGGTGCTGGCCGCATTCCTGAAACATCGTCTTCAGATCTCTGACCGAATGCGATCCGGCCATTTTCGAGACGAATTCGGAGAACAAATGCGTTTCGGTTCGCGCCCGATCGAGGATCTCGTTGCCGGTGAATACCATCTCCTCAAGAAGGGCTTTTTGGGCGCCGCACATGAATTCCAGCGCGTTCTTGTTAGCCTTGGTCAATTTCGAGGCGGCATCGGCCGCGGGCTGCTCGAAAATCTCGGCACGAGGTTCGGAAAGAGCCGCCATGATAACCTCCGCTTTTCACGTCCTTTTTGCAGGATACGCTCGCTGTAGCGGGGCACATTGAGCTGCATCAACGGACGGGGCCCGCTCCCATCCCTTGACCTGCGTCAAATCGCGAGGTCGCGGCTGGCATATTTTGCCAAATATCAGCTTTTCTCGAACCTGCGGAGGCCCCCAAATGCACGCCCACCAGATCATGACCCGGCCGGTCATATCAGTCACCCCCGACACCCCGATCGTCGATGCCGCAAACACCATGCTGCAAAAGCACGTCAGCGGGCTTCCGGTAGTCGACGCATCCGGCAAACTCGTCGGCATTGTCTCCGAAGGCGACTTCATTCGCCGCAGCGAGATCGGCACCCAGCGCAAGCGCGGCCGGTTTCTCAGGTTCATTCTCGGCCCGGGCAAGGCGGCAACCGATTTCGTTCACGAGCACGGCCGCAAGGTCTCCGAAATCATGACGCCGGATCCGCTCACCGTCACCGAAGACTCGCAGCTGGAAGAGATCGTCGAGCTGATGGAAAAGAACAGCATCAAACGCCTGCCGGTGGTGCGCGGAGACAAGATCGTCGGCATCGTATCGCGTTCCAACCTGTTGCAGGCGGTCGCCAGCCTCGCCCGCGAGATCCCCGATCCGACCGCCGACGACGACCACATTCGTAATCGCATCATCGACGCGATCGAGAAGAACGACTGGTGCCCGTTCGGCCTCAGCGTCATCGTGCGCGACGGCATCGTCCATCTGAGCGGCGTCATTACCGAAGAGCGCTCGCGGAAGGCCGCAGTCGTCGCCGCGGAGAACGTTACCGGCGTCAAGAAGGTGCACGACCACCTGTGCTGGGTCGACACCATGTCCGGGATGTACCTGAACTCCCCGGAAGACGACGACCTGGCCAAAGCGAGCTGATCGGCGGGGGCCGCCAGAGCTTCGGTTCTGATTGAATCAGAACCGAAGCTCTATTTCGTTTATTTGACGCGTTGCCAAAAATCCGCCGCGTCAAAGCAACTTCCCCTCCGGGCTGAAAAACGGATGCGGTCCGTCGAAATTGCCGATCGGGACCTGGTGGGTAACGACGCTGCCGAACTCCTCGCCGGGAAACCAGTTGTGGAGATGAAAGGCCGGCGGCTCGACCTTGAACGAGGGCTCGCGCAACTCCGCCAGATCGAGATCGACGGCGTGATTGGGCGCCGGGCAGATCGTGGTTGCCACACCAGCAAACATCGTCAGCGTCGCGCGGTGCACGTGACCGGTAGCGATGCGTTGCACGCGCGGATGGCGCCTGACGATGGCTGCGAGTTCACCGGCGTTGCGGAGATTCTGGTTGTCCATGTGCCAGATGCCGGCCTTGAACGGCGGATGGTGCAGGAACACCAGCGCCGGGCGGTCCGGCGAGGAGGCAAGGGTTGCGTCGAGCCATCGCAAGGTCGGCGCATCGAGCTCGCCATGGGGTTTGCCGGGCACGCTGGAATCCAGCAGCAACAGATCCAGTCCGCTTACTTCAATCCGTTGATTGAGCGGGCCCGATGAGACGGCATAGGCTTGCGGCAGCGCGGCGCGCATCAGCTCGCGGGAATCGTGGTTGCCGGGGATGCCGGCAAAGGGCAGCTCCAGCGGCGACAGCAGGCGTTTGAGGTGCTGATATTCCTCGGCCGTTGGCGTATCCACGAGGTCGCCTGAGATCACGACGAAGTCGGGCTTTGGCGTGAATGCGTTCAAGGCCGCCACGCAGCGCGCGAGCGCGGCAGCCGTGTCGACGCGACCATAAGCCAGCGAACCCGGCGGCTTGATGTGCAGATCGGAGATCTGCGCGATGTGAACTGGTTTTTCCGTCATCGGGCTTCTTCAATTCTCCGGTGGCAGCAAACGAACGGCGTCCGGCGAGATCGAAAGTCCGACCCTCTCGCCAATCCTGGCCTCGATCGTGTTCGGCGCATCCAGGGTAAGAGGTTTGCCGGATACGCCGCTGACGACCATGCGCTGACGATCGCCGATAAAGCTGACGCTGTCGACGGTCCCCGAAAGCGCCGCACCTGCTGCTTCGACGACCCGGATGGTTTCGGGACGAATCATGGCGACCGCGGCCGGCAGGCTGGCGTCGCCGTCGATCGGCTGCCGCCCGCCAGGCAGCACGAGATGGCCGTTCTCGACCGGCGCCTCGATGATGTTCGCTGCGCCAATGAATTCGGCCACGAAGCGGTTTTTCGGCTTGAAATAGATCTCGCGCGGCGTGCCGATCTGGGCAATGGCGCCTTTTTGCATCACGACGATGCGGTCGCCGAGCTCCATGGCCTCGGACTGGTCATGCGTCACGTAAATTGTTGTGATCCCCAGCGCGCGCAGCAAACGATTGAGCTCGCCGCGCAGGCGGTCGCGCAGCGCCGCGTCGAGCGCGGTCAAGGGCTCGTCGAGCAGCAGGATACCCGGCCGGATCGCCACCGCGCGCGCCAGCGCCACGCGCTGGCGCTGGCCGCCGGAGAGCTGGTCGATGCGGCGATTTTCCAGCCCGGTGATATTGGTCAGCGTCACCAGTTCGGCGACGCGTGCGGCGCGCTCTTGCTTAGGCATGCCCCGGATCTTCAGGCCGTAGCCGATATTGTCGGCGACGCTCATGTTGGGGAACAGCGCGTAGGACTGAAACACCATGCCGACATTGCGCTTCTCGATCGGCACCGACGTCATGTCCTTGCCGTCGAACAGGACCCGGCCGCCCGGATCGGGCAGTTCAAGTCCTGCGATGATCCGCAGCATGGTGGTCTTGCCGCAGCCGGAGGGCCCCAGCAGCACCAGCGTTTCGCCGCGCGCGATGTCGAGGGTTGCGGGCTCCAGCGCGCGCGTACCATCCGCAAACGTCTTGCCGCATGCTTCGATGCGCACGGAGGCGCCATGTCCCGCGGCCACATTCATCTTGCCTGCTCCTTGTCGGCGAACATCTGCATCGCGACCAAGAGCGGAATGATCATGACAAAGAAGATCAGCGTATAGGCCGAAGCCACTTCCAGCCGCATCGAGGCGTAGCTGTCGGCGAGCCCAATGGGCAGCGTTTTGGTCAGCGGCGTATGCAGCATCCAGGTCAGATTGAATTCGCCGAGCGACAACGTCACCACCATCAGGCTGCCGGCCAAAATCCCCGGCAGCGCGTTGGGGACGATCACGTCGCGAAAGCGCCGCCATGGCGAGGCGCCGAGAGAAGCCGCGCCTTCGTCGAGCGTCCTGATGTCGACGGTCGCGAACACCGCCATCACCGATCGCACCATGAACGGCATGGTGAAGACGACATGGCCAACGAGAATGAACAGCCAGGAGCGGCGAAACTCGGTGAAGCCTTGATAGGTGAGCAACAGCGCCAGCGCGATGGCAAGCCCGGGAATTGCCAGCGGCAGCGTGATGATTTCCTCCACGATCCGCGACAGCCGCCCTCCCCGCACATGCAGCGCGTAAGCTGCGGGAACCCCGGCCACAAGCGTGACGGCCAGCGTCGCGAAGGCGATCACGAACGACAGCAGGATGGTGCCGGCATAGAGATCCCAGACCTGAAACACCCATTGCAGGGTCAGACCCGACGATATCCCGCGAAAGTAGTTCACGGTGACGCCGGCGGCAATCGACTGGATCGCGGGCACGACCAGGAACGCGGCGACCAGCAGCGTGAAGACAAGTTGGCCGGTGAAGATCAAACGAGCGCGCATGGTCTCATCCGGCCGCCGCGACCGCGCTGCCGCTGAACGAGCGGGCCAACGCCAGGATCGCCCAGGCGATGATGCCGAGCCCGACCGACAGCGCCGCGGACGTCGCAAAATTCGCGGCGAGCGTGAACTCGGTATAGATCAGCATCGGCAGCACATCGATATTGGTGGCCAGCGTGAACGCCGTGCCGAACGCCCCCATCGCAGTCGCAAAGGCAATGGCCCCGGAGGCGACGAAAGCCGGCCCCAGTGCCGGCAGCACCACGTCGCGCTGCACCGCCCAGGGGCTTGCGCCCAGCGAGCGCGCGGCTTCTTCGAGGCCGACGTCGAGCTTCTGGACCGCGGCCATGATCGTGAGGATGACGCGCGGAATCGAGAAGTAGAGATAGCCAAGGAACAGCCCGTAGATCGAATAGGCAAAGACCAGTTTCTCGCCGAACAAATGGCTGGTGAGGTCGCCGATCAGGCCCTGGCGGCCGGCCAGCAGGATGATCAGGAAGCCGACGACCACGCCGGGAAATGCCAGCGGAAAGGTCAGCATCGCGATCAGCACGGCGCGGCCGGGAAAGCGATGGCGTTGCAGGAACATTCCCGCGATCGTCGCAATGGCCAGCGTGGCGATCGTGGTGGCGGTCGCCAGCAGAACGGTGTTGATCAGGGTGGCGCGGTAACGCGGCTCGGTCAGGATCGCCAGATATCCGGCCAGCCCTTGCGGCCCTTCGGCGCCCGTCACCACCAGCCGCGCCATCGGCAGCAGAAAGAACGCCGCGGTCACCACGGCGAGCGGCAAGAGACACAGCCAGACGAAGGTTTTATGCGGCATGAAACAGAGGTGCCTTTAAATGCATGGCGTTTTCAAGCGAATTGGAAGCCGGTTCGCGTGAAGAAAACGCGTCAAGCAAAGAGACAGAGCCTCGGTTCTGATTCAATCAGAACCGAGAAAGCTCCGGGCACCATACTGCATCAGCGGACCTCGGCGAGATAGCGGTCGACAAAGCCTTTTTGCTTGCTTTCCATCTGGCCCCAGTCAACGGCCTTGGCGCGGGCATAGTCGGCGTCCGGCAGGAATTTCTTCTTCACCGCTTCCGGCAATTCGATCGGGCGCGCCGGCCGCAAATAGGCGTTGGTCCAGATCGCCTGCCCCTTGTCGGACAACAGATAATCCAGCACCTTCTTGGCCTTGTCCTTGTCGGGCGCGTTCTTGACGAGGCCGACGACATACGGGAACACCACCGAGCCCTCACAGGGGATCACAAACTCGAAGTTGCCCTTCTCCTGATACTTCGCGCGATAAGCGTTGAAATCATAGTCCAGCAGGATCGGCATCTCGCCGGACACCACGCGGGCGTAGGATGTCTGCTTGGGAACGATTGGGTCGTTCTTGCGCAGATCCTTGAAGAAGTTAATCGCGGGATCGAAATTGTCGGCCGAGCCGCCGAGCGCCAGATTGATCGCGACCGCGCCGACGTAGCCGACCGCTGCCGAGGACGGATCGAGATAACCGACCATGCCCTTGTAATCCGGCTTCAGCAGATCTTTCCAGCAAGCCGGCACCGGCTTGCCGCCGAGCGCATCCTTGTTCACGAACAGGCCGAGCGTGCCGGAATGAATCGTGGTCCAATAGCCGTCCGGATCCTTCAATCCCGCGGGCACCTGGTCCCAATGGGCGGGCTTGTAGGGCTCCAGCGCGCCTTCCGCCTTGGCCTTCATGCCGAAGGTGACGCCGAAATAGCCGATGTCGCCGACCGGATTGTTCTTCTCGGCCAGGATTTGCGCGAGCGCCTGACCCGAATTCTTGTTGTCGTGGGGAATGTCGTAGTTCAGATCGGCCTTGATCGCCTTGAGCATGGAAGCCCAGTCCGCCCATTCCGGCGGGCAGTTATAGCAGATGACGTCGGCCGCTTTGGCAGACTGCAACGGCGCCACCAGCGCCAGCGCCAGCAGGGCGAGAACAAAACGGACGGTCTTCATGTATAGCTCCGATGGCAAAGCGACATTCCGGAAAATGGGGATGTCAACACTATCGGGCGACCAAGTATAGGCCGCGTATGAAGGATTTGCGACAATCGGTCTTTTGCTGTGCAGCAAAGCTGTGGAGCCCGTGTTTGGCTCCGGCGCGCGGCAGGCCTTGAGCCAGGTCAAGGCCGGCGCCAGCGATCCCTGCGACGGTACCCGCGATCATCAAGAGCCAAACCGCGGGGGAGAACAGACATGATACCGAAATTTGCGCTGGCGGCGCTGTTGGCGCTCGCGGTGTGTGGGCCCGCCGAAAATGCGGCGGCGCAGGACCCGCTCGGCGGCGCCATCTTCGGCGGCGCGGCTGGCGCGATCGTGGGCGGCGCGATCGGCGGCGGCCGCGGTGCGGCAGTGGGTGCGATCGTCGGAGCTACGACCGGAGCCGCGATCGCGGCCCAGGGCCAGCCACGGCCGGGCGGTTACTATTATTACCAGAACGGTTGCTACGTGCAGCGGCCCGATGGCGCGTGGGTCGCCGCCTCGCCGCGCTATTGCGCAACGGCGGAATACGCTCCCCCGGCGGGTTACGGCGCACCTGCATGCACCCGCTACCGCTCCTATGATCCCGGTAGCGGCACTTATGTCGGCCGTGACGGTTACCGTCATCCCTGCCCATAGGGCTTTTGTCGCGCGCGTTTTGACAATCAGGACGCGGCAGGCGCCAAAAAAAGCAGATGCGCGACTTTGGTCGCGCATCCCGAATATCTTTCAATGCGCGGCCGTCAACGCGGCACCACCGCGGTCGCCTCGATTTCGACCCGCGCCGCCTCTTCAACAAGACGCACGACCTGGACCAGCGCCATGGCCGGATAATGTGCGCCGATGAGATCGCGATAGACTTGCCCGAGCGTCTTCAGGTTCGCCAGATACTCTTCCATGTCGACGACATACCAGGTGAGGCGCACGAGATGTTCGGGGCGTGCGCCGCCCTCCGCAAGAATGACCGAGATATTGCTCAGGGTCTGACGGACCTGCGCGACAAAATCCGTTGGCAAATGACCATGATGATCCCAGCCGATCACGCCGCCGGTCACCACCAGACGGCCGTCGGCCGCCATGCCGTTGGCGTATCCCTTCGGCGCCGGCCAGCCGCTCGGTTGCAATATCTGTGGGCGTCCGGGCGAAGGCTCGTCCTTCGCCATCGGCAGCATCGCAAGCGTGGGCCCTTTTGGCGTGCTCACGAACAATTCTCCGTCAATTCAGATGCATTCATTCGGCGGCCATGCCTGCCGAGGCCGCACCGGCCTGCGCGATCTGCCGCAGCGCAAACCGCTTGAGCTTGCCGGTCTCGGTCTTGGGCAATTGCGCGACAAATTCGATCGCACGCGGATATTTGTAGGGTGCGATCTCGCGCTTGACATGCTCCTGCAATTCCGTCGCCAGGGTATCATCGGCGGTGACACCGGAGCTTACAACCACATACGCCTTGACGATCATGCCGCGCGCCTCGTCAGGCGCGCCGACGACGCCGCATTCGGCTACGGCCGGATGGGTCAGCAACGCCGCTTCGATCTCGGGGCCGGCGATGTTGTAGCCAGAAGAGACAATCATGTCGTCCGAACGAGCCACGAAAGAGAACCTGCCGTCCTCGTCGCGGACGAATGTATCACCCGTAAGATTCCAGCCATCGCGCACATAGTTCGACTGCCGCGCATCCGCGAGATAACGGCATCCGGTCGGACCGCGCACCGCAAGCCTGCCGACGCTGCCGGGCGGCAATTCGTTCATGGCATCGTCGACGATCTTAGCCTCATAGCCGGAAACCGGGCGCCCCGTTTTTCCGGCGACGGCATCGCCGACCCGGTTCGTAATGAAGATATGCAGCAATTCCGTGCTGCCGATCCCGTCGAGAATGGTCTTGCTCGTCTTGCGGGTCCAGCTCTCGAAAACCGGCGCCGGCAAAGTTTCTCCGGCCGAAACCGCAAGACGCAGCGACGACAAATCGGCGCCTTTGTCCATTGCGGCCATCATCGCCCGATAAGCCGTCGGCGAGGTAAAACAAATCGTAGCCTTGTAGGTTTCGATGATCTTGACCATTTCGCCGGGCGCCGCGTTTTCCAGCAAGGTTGCGGTGGCGCCAAACCGCAACGGAAAGATCGCGAGACCGCCTAATCCAAACGTAAAGGCAAGCGGCGGCGACCCCACGAAGACATCATCCGGCGTGACCTTGAGCACTTCCCGGGCATAACCATCGGCGATAATCAGAAGATCGCGATGGAAATGCATCGTCGCCTTGGGTTCGCCCGTGGTGCCCGAGGTAAACCCCAGCAAGGCGACGTCGTCTCGTCCGGTTTTGACAGCATCGAACCGAACCGGCTTGTTCAGCGCTACCCGGTCGAGTTCGGCATCGTGGTTTGACGTTCCATCAAAATTGACGACCTGCTTGAGAAACCGGCTGGTCTTCGCGCACGCGACCAGTTCGTCGGCGATGCGGCTGTCAGTCAGCGCAAGGGCGATCTCTGCCTTGTCGACGATCTTGGTCAACTCACCGGCACGAAGCATCGGCATGGTATTGACCACGACGGCGCCTGCTTTCGTTGCCGCGAGCCATGCAGCGACCAGCGCCGGATTGTTGCCCGAGCGTATCAAAACACGATTGCCGGGCTTTACGCCGTAATTTTCCACCAATGCATGCGCAAGGCGGTTCGACCAGTCGGCCAGTTCCTTGTAGGTGCGCTGGCGGCCGTTGCCGATCAGTGCGATGCGATCGCCAAGTCCCTTCTCCACGATCCGGTCGGTCAGTTCGACTGCGGCGTTGAGATATTCGGGATACTGAAACTCAGCCCGATCGAGCAGCAATTCCGGCCATTGGTGGAACGGCGGAAGGTTTCGTCGCGTAAAATCATCAACGTGACCCGATGGGCCAAGGAGATCTGATGGGCCAAGGCTCGGAATTCCACCTGACATTTCCATTGTCCCCTCGTTTCGGGATGAAAAGATCGAGACCAATATCCAGGCCGTCCGGCAGCAGCCTTCTATTCCCAAACATTTTATACTTAAAGTAATTTGGCGCAATAGGCCAAATCTCGGTGATCCCGTACTTTTTTGGAATTTAGCGCGCCGCCAGTTCCTTGAGGCGCAAGGTCATCGGCGATTCCGGATCGGCCAGCGGCGCAATCGCGGTAAAATGGTTGGCGTCGGGGATGGCGCCGAAGCGGGTGACGATGCCGGCGGCAGCCCAGTGCTCAACGATTGTCTTGCCGCATCCTTTGCCCAGCCTGCGATAATCGAGGGGTTTTCCGGAACCCGCGCCCGGTTGTTGTACTCGACCTCGTAATCGACGGCCGCGTTCAAGGCTTACATCGCCCGCTTTTGCGCCGACTTCTGCGCCGAGGTCTTGGTCTTGGCCAATAACCGCATCAATTCGCGAATATCCTTCGGATTCAGGTCCGAAAATATGTCGGCGATCCAGGTCTCGTGCTCGGCCGCCATTTTTCGAAACTCGGCGCGGCCGGCTTTCGTCAACCGGATCACCTGCACGCGCCGATCGGTGTCCGATGTGCGCCGGTCAAGATGGCCTGATTCAACGAGCCGCTCGACCAGCCCGGTGACGTTGCCGTTGCTGACCATCATCCGCTTCGACACATCCGATAGCGTCATGCCTTCGGGGGCTTTGTCGAGCTGAGCCATCAGGTCGAAGCGCGGCAGCGTGACGTCGAACCGCTCCCGCAGACGGCCGCGCACCTCGCCCTCGATCAGGGTCGTGCAGGTCAGGAGGCGGAGCCACAATCGGAGTTCGTTGCCGTGATCTTCCGGGAGTTCGACGGCTTTGGTCTCGGAATCAAGGATCATGATGCTCATACCTGCCTGGGTCCTCACGGCAGCACCAACACCGGTGCCGCCACCTTGCCTCTGCCGGGCCTGGCCCGTGTTGTTTTGACCTTCAAATAATTCGGGCGGTATCGCAAGTCAAAAGACCGCGGTCCTGCAGCCTGTGCCGCTTTTCGCAAATTTCTTTAGGGTTCAAACAATTGGCGCGCGGCTTGCATGTCGCTTTTCGCATGAGACGAGTTTTCAGATGAGAGCAGGCCGGGCGTGGCTTTAAGCTGGCACGGCCGGTCACTCCGCCGCAAGCGGCTTTGTCGCCTCCGCCTTCAGCTCCGCCCGGGTCTTCGGCTTAGCCTTGATTTTCAGGTCCTCGAAATCCTGCCGGTCGCGCACGCTGTTGCGGAAGATCTGCTCCTTGCCCGGCAGGTATTGCGGCGGGCAGAACACGCCATCAGCGCCGTACCAGGCCGCGGCCTTCAGCGTGAACGACGGGATCGACCAGATGCGGCCGGCCGAGCGCCACCAGATCGGCGCGGCCGGCGGCGAGGATGGTGTTGACCTGATCCGCTGTCGTGATGTTGCCGACGCACATGGTCGCAACCCGCGCTTCGTTGCGGACCTGATCGGAGAACGGGGTCTGGAACATGCGCCCATAGACCGGCTGGGCGTCGCGCACGGTCTGGCCGGTGGAGACATCGACCAGATCGACGCCGGCTTCCGCAAAGGCGCGCGCGATCGCGACGGCGTCGTCGCCGGTGATGCCGCCCTCGGCCCAGTCGGTGGCGGAGATGCGCACCGACATCGGCTTGTGCGCCGGCCACGCCGCCCGCAAGGCCTCGAATACTTCCAGCGGAAAGCGCAGGCGACCCTCGAGCGAGCCGCCATAAGCATCCGTGCGCTGGTTGGTGAGCGGCGAGATAAAACTCGCCAGCAGATAGCCGTGGGCACAGTGCAGCTCCAGCATGTCGAAGCCGCAAGCCTCGCCGCGTTCGGCGGCCTGAACGAAGGCTGCCTTGACCGCGTCCATCGCGGCACGGTCCATCTCGCGCGGCACCTGGCTGTCGGGAAAATAGGGAATTGGCGAGGCCGAGATGACGTCCCAGCCGCCCTGCTCCAATGGACGATCCATGCCGTCCCACATCAATTTGGTGGCGCCCTTGCGGCCGGCGTGGCCGAGCTGCAGCGCGATCTTGGCAGCCGAATTGGCGTGGACGAAATCGACGATGCGCCGCCACGCGGCTTCCTGCTCGTCGTTCCATAGGCCGGCGCAGCCCGGCGTGATGCGGGCGTCGCGGCCGACGCAGGTCATTTCGGTAAAGATCAGGCCGGCGCCGCCGATGGCGCGCGAGCCGTAATGCACCAGATGAAAATCGCCCGGCACGCCCTCTTTCGCCGAATACATGCACATCGGCGACACCACGGCGCGGTTGGCGAGCGTCAGCTCGCGCAGCCGCAACGGCTGGAACATCGGCGCCACCGGCTTCTCGACATCGACATCGAAACCTTTGGCACGGACCTGCCTGGCAAAGGCCTTGTCGACTTCGCTGACAAAATCCGGCGCGCGCAGCGTGAGATTGTCATAGGTGATCGCCTTCGCCCGGGTCATGACGCCGAAGGCGAACTGCACCGGGTCAAAATCCCAAAACCGGTCGACATGCTCGAACCAGACCAGCGATACGTCGGCCGCGTGCTGGGTCTTCTCGACCTCCTCGCGGCGGCCCGTCTCATATTGCTGCAATGCGGCTTCGACGGTCGGCGCGCGATGCATGGCATCCGCCAGCGCAATCGCATCTTCCATCGCGAGCTTGGTGCCGGAGCCGATCGAGAAATGCGCGGTCGCCTTGGCGTCGCCCAAGAGCACCATGTTGTCCTTGACCCAGCGCTTGCTGCGGATCATCGGGAAATTGCGCCACATCGAGCGGTTGATCAGCAGCGGATGTCCCTCGAGGAACCAGCCGAATATCTCGGCCATCCGGTCAGCGGATTGCCGCTCGTTCAGGCCCTCGAGCCCGGCGCGCTTGAAGGTCGCGGGATCAGTCTCGAAGATCCAGGTCGAATGTCCTACTTCGTATTGATAGGCGTGGGCGATGAACGGGCCCCACTCGGTCTCCTGAAAGATGAAAGTGAAGGCGTCGAGCGGCCGGGTCGAGCCCATCCAGGCGAACTTGTTGGAGCGAAGGTCGACCTCGGGCTGGAAATGCGCGATATATTTGTCCCGAAACCGGCTGTTGATGCCATCGGCCAGCACCACCAGATCGGCATCGGCAAAGCGGGCCTCGTCCTCGATATCGGCCTCGAACAACAGGGCGACGCCGAGCTCGCGCGCCCGCTCCTGCAGGATCAAGAGCAGCGTCCGGCGCGAGCAGCCGCAGAAACCGTTGCCGCCGACCCGATGAACCGTGCCGCGGAAATGCACGGCGATATCGTCCCAATAGGCGAACTGCCGGGTGATGCGCCGATAACTCTCCGAATCGTATTTCTCGAAATTGTCCAGTGTGGCGTCGGAAAACACCACGCCGAAGCCAAAGGTGTCATCGGCGCGGTTGCGCTCGTAGACCGTGATCTCGGCCTCCGGCCGCTGCTTCTTGAGCAGGATCGCGGAATACAGACCGGCCGGTCCTCCGCCGATGATCGCGATCTTCATAAAAGCCTCCGGCGCAGCGGGACCAATTCAATTATTTTAAACCTAAAATAATTTCCCGGCAAGCCCGGCACGGCTCAATTGCCCTGGAATACCGGCTTCGCCTTGTTGGAAAACGCCTCGAAGGCCCGGGCGAAATCGGCCGTCGTCATGCACAGCGCCTGCGCCACCGCCTCGGCCTCGATCGCCTCCTCCACCGACATCGCCCATTCCATCGCCAGCATCCGCTTGGTCATGGTGTTGGCGAAGGTCGGCCCCGCGGTAACCTCTCTGGCAAGAGACTGCGCCTGCGCCAGCACCTGATCCGGCGCGACGATGCGACTGAAGAAACCCCAGCGCTCGCCCTCCTCCGCGGTCATGAAACGGCCGGTATAGAGCAACTCCGATGCGCGCGACTGCCCGATGATGCGCGGCAGGATCGCACACGCCCCCATGTCGCAACCGGCAAGCCCGACCTTGTTGAACAGGAACGCGACCTTGGCGCCGACAGCCGCGAGCCGCATGTCCGAGGCCATCGCGACGATCGCGCCGGCGCCGGCGCAAATGCCCTCGACGGCGGCGACGATCGGCTGCGGGCAGGCCCGCATCGCCTTGACGAGATCGCCGGTCATGCGGGTGAAGGCGGTGAGGCCCTTGGTGTCCATCTTTACCAGCGGGCCGATGATCTCGAAGACGTCGCCGCCCGAGGAGAAATTGCCGCCGGCACCAGTCACCACGACCGTTTTGACCTCGTCATCCATCGCGCAGGCACGGAAGAAATCCGTGAGTTCCCGGTAACTCTCGAAGGTCAGGGGATTTTTTCGTTCGGGGCGATTCAACGTCACCGTCGCCACGCCATCGGCGACCGCCAGCAGGAAATGTTTGGGCGAATATTGCGAAAGCGGCAGCGTGACGGGATTGGCGGGCCTGCTCATGGCATCTCCCTTGGGATTGTCGTTCATTGTTGTTGCGCGCAGTACGCGCTTATCAAACTTCTCCGCCAGCCACTGCAATGGCCTGGCCGGTGATTGCGCCGGCGCCCTCCCCGCACAGCCACAGCACGGTGTCGGCGACTTCGGCAGGGGTCACCAGGCGGCCTTGCGGGTTATACCGGGAGAGATCGGCCACCGCCTTCTCATGGCTGCGGCCCGTCTTCTTCATGATGTTGTCGATGCTGCCGGCAAGCAGGTCGGTATCGGTGAAACCCGGGCATACCGCATTGACGGTCACCCGCGTGCTGGCCAATTCCAAGGCCAGCGAGCGCACCAGCCCAATCACCGCGTGTTTTGCCGCGCTATAGGCGCTGGCATAAGCATAACCCTTGAGACCGGCGGTCGATGCGATGGCGATAATCCGGCCATAGGGCCGGTCTTTCATCGCAGGCAACACGGCCTGGACGGCATGAACCACGCCCATGAAATCGACATCCATCATGCGCCGGAACAGCGCCGCGTCGGATCTTGCGAACGGCGCGGATTCCGCGATGCCGGCATTGGCGATCAGGATATCAATCGGCTGGCGAACTGCGGCTTTCGCAATCGCGGCGGTGACGGCGGCTTGATCCGCGACATCGGCTACGCCTGCAAAATGCGCGTCGCCGGCGGCTACTGCTTGATCCAGCGTTGCACGATTGCGGCCAAGCACCGTAACGGTTGCTCCCGCGCGCACCAGCGTCGACGCGATGGCGCGGCCGATGCCCCGTCCACCGCCGGTGACGAGGGCGTGGGAAGAACGCGGCAGTCCGGACATGCGCAGCCTCCCCGGAGGAATTCATCACATAGCGAGACTTGCGTATATTTTAGACTTCAAGCTTTGGCAAGAAGTCCAACGCGACAGCGTCAGCTCCAGCCGTTGCCGGCAAGCAGAAATCGACCGCAAGCGGCACTTGCTTTAAATATAAAATATCGCTTTTCATACGCCGAGGTCCTGTTAGCATCACGAGGTCCGACAAGACAGGAGCCCCGGCGTGCCAGCATCTGCGCCCATGAAAACCAGCGACGGCCGGTTCGGTTATGAGGCCGCCGGCAAGCCTACCTCGCCACCGCTGGTGTTCCTGCACGGGATCGGCGGCGCGGCACGGGCCTGGCGGAGACAATTGGATTTCTTTGGCGATCGCTTTCGGGCCATGGCCTGGGACATGCCGGGCTATGGCGGGTCGGCGCCGCTAGCCACCGTCAGCATCGCCACGTTTGCGGACGCGCTGCAGAACTTCCTGCGCGAGGTCGGCGCGACCAAGCCGATCCTGGTCGGACATTCGATCGGCGGCATGATCGTTCAGCAATGGCTGACGAAACACCCCGATATCGCCGCCGCCGTCGTGCTCGCACAGACCAGCCCGGCGTTTGGCAAGCCCGATGGCGATTGGCAGAAGGAATTTATCGGCGCCCGGCTCGGCCCGCTCGATCGCGGCGAAACCATGGTTTCACTGGCGCCGACGCTGGTTAGCGAACTGGTCGGCGAATATCCTGATTCCAGCGGTATGGAGATTGCTCGCGATTGCATGGCGGCCGTGCCCGAGGCGAGCTATCGTGCCAGCATGCTGGCACTGCTTGGCTTCGACCAGCGCAATGCGCTCAAGAATATCACGGTGCCGACACTGGTCCTGTCGGGCTCCAGGGATAAGAACGCGCCGGCGCCGATGATGGCAAAGATGGCAACCTACATTCCATCGGCCACTTACGTTGAACTCGAAGGCGTCGGCCACCTCGCCAATCTGGAACGCCCCGTTGCCTTCAACGCCGTGCTGGATTCCTTTCTGAAAGCCCATGCGGCTGCAACCAAAGTGACGGCATAATGACGGTACAAGCGAGCAAGAGCCTGACCGAGATCGACGCGATCAATCTGGACGCGCCGATCTTCGATCCCACGGCGTTCCGGCTGAACGACGAACAGGCTGGGATCATCGCCAATGCGCGCGAGCTTGGTCAGCGCGTGTTCGCCGGCCGGGCCGCGGCTTACGATCGCGACGCGAAATTCCCGACCGAGAACTACCGGGATCTGCATCGCTCCGGCCTGCTCGGTATCGCCATTCCCAAAAAGCACGGCGGCTTCGGCGCCGATTACCAGACCTATGCGCTGGCGGCGGCCGAAATCGGCCGCTATTGCGGCGCCACCGCACTGACCTGGAACATGCACGTCTGCTCGACGCTATGGTCAGGTCCGCTGGCCGACGATCTCGAGATGGACGCCGCCACCCGCGCCGAACACGAGCGCCGGCGCGCTGTCCACTACAAACGCATCGTCGACAATGGCGCGATCTATTCGCAGCCGTTCTCGGAAGGCGGCGCGGCTGCCGCAGGTGGCGTCGCCTTCGGCACCGAGGCAAAGCCGGTCAAGGGCGGCTGGATCGTCAACGGCAAGAAGATTTTTGCCTCACTCGCCGGCCACGCCGATTATTACGGCGTGCTCTGCACCGAAGTCGCGGAGGGCGAAAAAGCTTCCCGGCGCAACACGCTGTATCTGGCGATACCGGCCAAGACTGATGGGGTTTCCGTGGTCGGCGACTGGGATCCGCTGGGTATGCGCGGCACGGTATCGCGCACGTTGCTGTTCAAGGACGTGTTCGTGCCCGAAGAAGCGGCACTGATGCCGCGGGGCGTCTATTTCCAGGCAGCGATGCGCTGGCCGCACATGTTCCTGACGCTGTCGCCGACCTATGTCGGCCTCGCGCAGGCCGCTTACGATTTCACCGTGCGCTATTTGCGTGGCGAGGTACCGGGCACGCCGCCGGTCAAGCGCCGGATGTATCCGACCAAGCAAATCGCCGTGGCGCAGATGCAGATCAAGCTCGAGCAGATCAAGGCGGTCTGGTTCCAGGCGGTCACCGAGGCCTGTGCCAATCCGTCGAAGGAGCAGGTGCTGCGCGCCTATGCAGCGCAATATTCCGCGATGGAGGGGGCCAATGAACTGGCGACGCTGGCGATCCGAACCTGCGGCGGCCAGTCGATGCTGAAATCCCTGCCGCTGGAGCGCATCTATCGCGACAGCCGCTGCGGTTCGCTGATGCTGCCCTGGACCGCCGAGCTCTGCCTCGACCGCATCGGCCGCGAGGCCCTTTACGAGACCGGCGAAACGGACGACTAGTTCGAAGATGGACCTTTCGGATCTCATCGAGCGGAACGCGGCGTTCACGCCGGACAAGCCCGCGACTATCTTCGAGGGAGAGACTCTCAATTACGCGGCACTCCATGCGCGCATCGCACGGACGGCGTGCGCGCTGAAGGCCGAGTTCGGCGTCAGCCGCGGCGATCGCGTCGCGATCCTCAGCCTGAACCGACCCGATTATCTCGTGTTGCTCTATGCATGCGCCCGGCTCGGAGCCATGCTTGTGCCGCTGAACTGGCGGCTTGCGGTGGCCGAGCAAGAGTTCATCCTGTCCGACGCTTCGGCAAAAGTGCTGGTGCTCGAACGGGCCTTTGCCGAGGTTCTGCCCGCGCTGGAACGAAGCCAGCCTGACACCAGCATCGTCGGGCTCGATTTTGCGCCTCCACGCGGAATTTCATTCGACGCGCTGTTGCCGCAGGCGCAAGGCGATGGCCGCAATCCACATACCGATCTCAGCTGTCCCCTGCTGATCGTCTACACCTCCGGCACGACGGGAAGGCCCAAGGGCGCGGTGCTGAGGCAGGAGGCGCTGCTATGGAACGGCGTGATGAGCCAGCACATGCATGGCCTCACCTCCGACGATCACGTGCTGACGGTGCTGCCGTTCTTCCATGTCGGCGGCCTCAATATCCAGACTACGCCTGCGCTTCATCACGGCGCGACCGTGACTATCCATCCGCGCTTTGCGCCGGATACGACGCTCGCAGCCATCGCGCGTGACCGCCCGACCTTGACGGTGCTGGTACCCGCGACCATTCAGGCGGTGAGCGACCATCCCGCCTGGGCCTCGACCGATCTGTCCTCGCTGAAAGCCGTTTCGACCGGATCGACCATCGTGCCGCCGCATCTGATCGAGCGCTTTGTCGCGCGCGGCGTGCCGGTGCTGCAGGTCTATGGCTCGACCGAAACCTGTCCGGTCGCGATCTATACCCGGCTCGGCGGCGATCTCTCGCGCACTGGCTCGACCGGCCTCCCCGGCCTGTGCTGCGAGGCTGCCGTCATCGACGACGCCGGCGACGAGTTGCCGCCGGGCACGCCGGGCGAGATCGTCGTGCGCGGTCCCAACGTGTTCTATGAATATTGGGGCAACGAGGAAGCCACCCGCGAGGCGTTGCACGACGGCTGGTATCGCACCGGCGATATCGGGCTGCGCGACGCCGATGGCTATTTCTGGGTGCACGACCGCAAGAAGAACCTGATCATATCCGGCGGCGAGAACATCTATCCGGCGGAAGTCGAGCGCGTGCTGCTCGAGCATCCCGATGTGGCGGAATGCGGCGTGATCGGAAGGCCCGATCCCAGATGGGATGAGGTGCCGGTGGCCTATGTGATCAGACGTTCCGGCTGTCTCGTCGAGGCGGAAGACTTGCGGGCGCATGTGCTGACGCAGCTTGCCCGCTTCAAGGTGCCGCGTGATATCGTTTTTGTCGATGACCTGCCGCGCACGGCCCTGGGCAAGGTCCAGCATTTCATGCTGAGACAGCTCGACGCGCCGGAGTCCTCGCAAGGAGACGCCATTTGAAGATCGCAGTACTCGGCGGCGGCAACGGCTCGTTTGCGGCCGCAGGCGATTTCGCGCTGCAAGGCCATGACGTGCGTCTGTGGCGGCGCGACGCAACCGCGGTGGCGGAGCATCGCGCGGCGGGTTCGCGCATCATCGTCAAGGACTCCAATGGTCGCCACGACGCGCAGCTCTCACTGGTGACCACGGACATCACTGAGGCTGTCCGCGACGCCGATCTGATCCTGTGCCCTGCTCCGGCCTTTGCTCAGCCCGATATCGCAAGGCAGCTGGCGCCCCATTTAAGCGCCGGGCAAGTGGTGTTCCTGCCCCCGGCCACCTTCGGTTCGATGATTTTTGCCAGAGCCGCGCATGACGCCGGCAATCGCGCCGCGGTCGCCTTTGCCGAAACCGGCACGCTGCCCTGGCTGACGCGGAAGCACGGCGCGCACGAAGCCGCCATCACCATCCGCGCCAAGCGGCTGCCGGTCGGCGTCTTTCCGCTGAAAAACGCCGATCACGCTCTCGACGTGATCGGTCGCGCCTTTCCCGGCGTGATCGAACCCTGCGGCGACGCATTGTCGGGCGCGCTGATGAATGCCGGGCCGGTCATCCATCCGCCGCTGATCGTCATGAACGCCGGCCCGATCGAACATTTCGAGCGCTGGGACATTCACAAGGAAGGCACGCAGGCCTCGATCCGCCGGGTCACCGACGCGCTCGATGCCGAACGCATCGCAGTGCGCGAAGGCCTTGGCTATGGCGGTCCACACTTTCCGCTGGCGCATCATTATGCGACCGAAGGCGAGCAATGGATGTATGGCCGCGGCTCGCACGATCGGCTGACCGATTCCGGCGACTGGCGCGAACGGATCGTGCTGAGAGAGCATCGCTATATGCGGGAAGACCTGCGGCTCGGTCTGTCCTTGCTGGTCTCGGCTGCCGAACTGGCCGGTGTGGCGACACCGCTGGCAAAGGCTTTTCTCGCCATCGGCGGCGCGATCTGCGGCGAAGACTTTTTGAAAGGGGGGCGTACGCTGGCTAATCTCGGCCTTGGTGGCCTCGGCCGCGACGAATTGCAGAGCCTGTTGCGCGAGGGGTTTGAGCGATGACCGCGGCCCGTCCCGCCATCGCCTGTCTCGGCGCCGGCCGCATGGGCCGCGGCATTGCGGTGGCCTTCGCCTATGCCGGCCACGCCGTCGCCATGATCGACGTCAAGGCGCGCTCGGCGGGACAGTTCGCGACGCTCGAAGCCGAGGCGCTTGGCGAAGTCAGGAAGACGCTGGCAAGCCTGGCGCGGTTCGGCTTGCTGGCTGACAAGGACGCCGACGCGGTCGTGGCCCGGGTTTCCGTGGTGCCTGCG
This sequence comes from uncultured Alphaproteobacteria bacterium, assembly GCA_963733575.1. Lineage (GTDB taxonomy): Bacteria > Pseudomonadota > Alphaproteobacteria > Rhizobiales > Xanthobacteraceae > BOG-931. The sequence goes on from CAVTDJ010000005.1 coordinate 130,421, forward strand.
CAGACCATGTCTGCGGCGCTCGCCGATGCCGGCATTGTGTTCGAAGGCGTGCCCGAGCTGGTCGAGCTCAAGCGCGAGGTATTGGCTTCCGCCTCGAAATGGGTCCGGCCCGAGGTGATCATCGCCTCAACCACGTCGACCATTCTGGTCGATGATATCTCAGGCTCGGTCGAGCGCCCTGAGCGTTTCCTCAACGTGCATTGGTTAAACCCCGCCTATCTGATCCCGCTGGTCGAGATATCGCCGGGCGCGGCAACCGATCCGGCCGTCACCGCCGAAGTAAAAACCCTGCTCGAAAGCATCGGCAAAGTGCCGGTGGTGTGCGCAGCAACGCCCGGCTTCATCGTGCCGCGCATCCAGGCACTCGCCATGAACGAGGCGGCGCGGATGGTGGAGGAAGGCGTCGCCAGCGCTACCGATATCGACAGGGCGATCCGTTACGGTTTTGGTTTCCGTTACGCGGTGCTCGGCCTTCTGGAATTCATCGATTGGGGCGGTGGCGACATCCTCTATTACGCCAGCCGCTATCTGGAAGGCGCGCTGGGCAGCGACCGCTATCGCGCGCCGGACGTGATCTCGCGCAACATGCAGGACGGCCGGATCGGCATGCGCACCGGCGCCGGCTTCCTCGATTATTCCGGCCTCGATGTCGATGCCTATCGCGAGCAGCGCCTTGCGGCGATGGTCGGGCTGCTCCGGCATTTTGGCCTGGCCAGACCGCCGGTACTCGATCGCGATTAACCGAACACGTCCTGCAGCACGCCTTCGCGGACCACGGCGACGCCGTCGAGTTCGATCGTGGTCCCCATCATCGGCAAATCAAAATGGCCGGCGGTATAGCGGCCGGCGAATTCATTGGCACCGGTGGAGAACAGGAAGTTGCCGGCGACCGCGCGCAGTTCGGTGCCGTTGGTGTCGCGCTGGTCATACATCGTCAGCGCCTCGTACCGCGCGCCGGGGTTCATGCCGAAGCCGACATGCGACACCGCATAGGCCTCGCGGTCGCCCCAGGCCGCCAGATAGCCGCGCATCATGGTGGTGTCGGCGCCCTCGCCTTCGAGATCGGTGACGTAATCATTCTTCAGCGTCATCTTGACCGGCGAGGTCAGATAGCGCTTGAAGGTGAGGTTGATGTCGCCGGCCGCCATCACCAGCGTGCCGTTGACGGTGCCGCTCTTGGGAAAGCTGACAACAATGCCGCCGGGCCAATGCGCCAGCGTGCCCGGTCTGTCGGTCCAGCCCCAGACGCCCGCCGTGGAGGCGCCGACCATGTCGACGTCGAGGTTCGGTCCCTGCCTTGGACGTCACGCGCATCCGCCTGGTCCCGCGCAACATCTTGACCGCCGCGCGCACGCGTTTTTCCAGTGCGGTATCCGGCACCATGCGCTCGAGCGCTTCGGGATGTTCATTGGATATATTGAGAATACGCGCGCCCGCTTTGAGGATCTCCGGCGTTTCCGCCGCGTGCATCAGCCCTTCGATGGTGCAGTCGACCACGAAGCCCGCCTGCTGCAGGGCCGTGATCACAGGTCCAAGCCGCTGGATTGCGATGCTGGCGCCGGTGGAGCGGATCGGGACGGCCTCACGGTTCCGCGGCGTCGGCACAACGATATGAAAGGGCTTCGCACCCATCCGCAACAGCGCCAGTTCAGCCAGATGAACATTGAGCGCGCGCGACTGCGTTTCGGAAAGGATCGCAGCCGTATCGCCGGGCTTGACCGCGCAGCGCTCGAAAATCTCGCAGAACGCGTCGATCCATTTCGCCTCGATGCGATCTGCAAACATGTTCTATCTCCATTTCAATCGTTGTATCAAACTTCGGGGAACCCGCGCAGCAGATAGGTCCGCAACCCTTCCAAGAGGCCGTTTAGGATCAGGCCCAGCAGCGAGATCGTGATCAGCGGCACGAACATGTCCACCGCCCGGAACGTGCGCGCCGCCGTTATCAGCACATGGCCAAGACCGTCGGTCGAGGTGATCATTTCTGCGAGAAACACCACGATGCATGAGATGACAAGCCCGATGCGGCAGCCGGTGAGGATCGACGGCACCGCGGCCGGCAGCACCACCTTGAACAGGATTTGACGCCGCGGCGTGCCTGCGGCCATCGCCGACCAGATCAGCTTCTGCTCCACCATCGACGCGCCGTAATAGGTCGAAAGCAGGATCGGGAACAGCGCATCTGCGGCCACCAGCATGATCTTCGATTCATGTCCGAACCCGACCAACAACAATAGCGCCGGATACAGCGCCACCTTGGGCAAAGGCGCCAGCACCCGCACGATCGGGCGCACCGCCGCGTTGACAGCGGGGCTCGCCGCCGCGGCAAGGCCGATCGTAACGCCCAAAATCACCGCGATCAAAAATCCCGCGAACAGACGAAACAGCGTGGCCGCAATCTCCTCCTGAAACGTGGTGGTCGCGAGTTGCTGCACCAGACGCAGGAACACCTGGCCGGGCGGCGGCAGCAGCGTTACCGGTGCGTATCCGAACGAAGAAATCCCCTGCCACAGCGCAATCAGGAGCGCGATCGGCACGATCCCGAGCAGAACATCCGTGGTGACGGCGCGCGGGTTCATGCAAAGCTCAACGGTATGTCAAAGCCGGGCTCGGACCATTTCACCAGCCTGCCGCGCATGTTCTCGAACGCGGCGTCCAGGCCGATACCCATCGCGCCGACGATGATGATCATCGCGTAGACGGTATCGTATTGCCCCATGTCGAGCGCGTTGAACAGGATATTGCCGGCGCCGGACTGCCGCGCGATCATCTCGGAGGTGATCATGGTGATCAGCGCCAGCACCAGCCCGGTGCGGCAGCCCGTGAGAATTTCCGGCAGCGCCGCCGGCAGCACGATCCGAATCATGCGCTGTGCCGCCGAGAGGCCCATCGCGGCGCCCGACCACAGCATCTTCTCCTCCACTGCCTTGGCGCCCTGAAAGCTGTGATAGATCACGGGCAGGCTGACGCCGAGAAAGATCACCAGCGTCTTGGCGACGTCGCCGACACCAAGCCAAAGCATGATGATCGGCATCAGCGCCGCCTTCGGCACCGGATAGATGACCATCAACAGCGGGTTGAAAAACGACGCGACGCCGCGCGAGCGCCCCATCATCAAACCGAGCGGAATCGAAACCATCACGGCGACGCCGAAGCCGATCGCCATGCGGCGCAGCGAAGCCAGAATATTGATCAGGGATTCCTTGTCGCCGAGGATCGATGGAATCGCGCGGATCGCCTCCCACGCGGTTGGAAAACTGTCGGTATTGAGGATCAGCGCGCCCATTTGCCAGACGCCGAGCAGCCCAAGGCAGGCCAGCCACGGCGCCGCGCGCGAGAAAAGCTGACGCCCTGACATCATGGACGCAACTCATCTTCGCCGCTGTCGTCGAACATGCGCTCGATATCGACCAAATATTTCTGATAACGGGGATCGAGCAGCAGCTCCGTCCGGCGGCGTGGCCGCGGCAGATCGATATCGATGACCTCCTTGATGCGCCCCGGCGAACGCGTCATCACCACGACCTTGTCCGACAGATACACCGCCTCCTCGACCGAATGGGTGACGAACAGCACGGTCTTGCGGTCGCGTTCCCAGATATTGAGCAGATCGTTCTGCAGCCGCGTGCGGGTATGCGCGTCCAGCGCTCCGAACGGCTCGTCCATCAGCAGCACCGCGGGATGATAGGCCAGCGTGCGCGCCAGCGCGACGCGCTGCTTCATGCCGCCGGACAATTCCTTGGGGTAAAAATGCTCAAAACCTTTGAGGCCGACCATCTCGATCAGCGCCCGGCTCTGTGCCTCGGCTTCGCCCGACTTCACGCCCTGCTGGCGCGGACCATACATGACGTTGCCGAGTACGCTCTTCCAGGGAAACAGCGCAAATTCCTGAAACACCGGGCCGCGATCCGGCCCGGGGCCCGTGATCGCCTTGCCCTTCACTTTGGCCACGCCTTGGGACGGGCTGACAAAACCGCCGACGATATAAAGCAGCGTCGATTTTCCGCAGCCGGAAGGGCCGAGAATCGAGACGAAGGCACCATCCTCGATGGTCAGCGAAATCTCCGACAGCGCCAAATGATCCTGGCGGCCGGAAGTGCGGAAAACCTGCGAGACGCGATCGATCTCGATCATGGCGGCAGCCGGCTGCCGTACCGGCGCCGGTTCCGCCCCAACGTTCGATCGCGACGACACTACCTTCATTCCCGTTGTTCTTCCCGCCATGGGTCCGTCAGGCACAGACCGCTAATCGATGTTAGTCAGGTTAAACCGAGCATAGCGGAAACTTGCAAGGCCTGGCGATGGCGATTTCGGCTCCACCGCCGTCAGCGGGCCTCGCGAAATTCCCATACGTCCAGCAGTTTTCATCGCCTGAGCACCGCACGAACCGGCGCCGCGTCGAGCCCTCTCAATTTCAACGGCAGCGCGATCAACTCGTAGTCGCCGGGCGCAACGTCTGCGAGTACGAGATTTTCGACAATCCGAAGGTCGTGCCGCCGGCAGACCATGTGCGACGGCAGGCCTTTCGATGTCTCCGGATCAATCGACGGAACGTCCACGCCGATCAACCGCGTCCCGATAAGCGCCAGGCGCTCCACGGTTTCCGGAGCCAGCGCGCGGAAGCCTGTCGACCAGCCCAGTTCATCGCCCCTACCCATCAGCTTCAAAAGCAGCCGCGGCGGGGCGCCCTCGAGGGCGGATGCGAGTTCCTCATAGCCACAGAGAGGATCACTGCCGCGCGCGTCAATGACCCGTGCCGGACCGATGAAATCACCGAGATCCAGCATATCGATACTGGCACCCTGGGGATCGTAGTGCAGGGGCGCATCGACATGCGCGCCGCAATGCGTCGACATCGCGATGGCAGCGACGTTGACGGGACAGTCCGGCCCGATCGTGAAGGTCTGATTGACCGCGAAAGGTGCGTCGCCTGGAAACACTCCCATACCGACGCGCAGCGAGGGTGATATGTCGATCAGGGATTTCACAGTTAAGTCCTGACCTGCCAGAGTTCGGGGAACAGCACCACGTCGAGCATCTTGCGCAAATAGGAAACCCCCGAGGTGCCGCCAGTACCCCGCTTGAATCCAATGACCCGCTCGACCGTCGTGACGTGATTGAAACGCCAGCGGCGGAAATAGTCCTCGAAGTCTACCAGCTTTTCAGCGAGTTCATACAACTCCCAGAACCGCGCCGGGTCGCGATAGACCGACAACCAGGCGGTCCGAACGCTATCGTTTTCCACATGCGGCATGGAAACATCCCGTTCGAGTACGGCCTTATCGATGCGGAGGCCCCGGCGATGCAGGAGCCGTATCGTGAGATCATAGATACTCGGGGCGCGGAGGACCGCCTCCAGCTGTGCCGCAACAGCGGCGTCGCTCGCGTGAATCTGGGCCATCGCGGCATTCTTGTTGCCGACAAGAAACTCGATCACGCGATACTGCCAGGACTGAAAGCCCGAGGATTGCCCCAACAATCCGCGAAATTGCGTGTATTCGCTGGGCGTCATCGTGCGAAGCACGTCCCAGGCCGAGTTGAGCTGCTCGAGAATGCGGGATACCCGCGACAGTGTCTTGAAGGCGGGTTGCAGGTCGTCCGCTCCGACCAACCGGCAGGTGGCGCTCAGCTCATGAATTGCGAGCTTCATCCAAAGCTCCGACGTCTGGTGCTGGACGATGAACAGCATCTCGTCATGGGCGGTGGAAAGCGGCTGCTGCGCCTGCAGAATCCTGTCGAGCTGGAGATAGCCGGAATAGGATATTTCCTTGCGCTGACTCATCGCGGCAGTGCCAGATCCAACGACATCATCCCGTCCAGAGCACGTCACGGATTTGCTGCGATGAAATCACCAGCAGGAGCATCGCATCCAAGCCACGCTTGAGGCAAACCCAGTCGAGGCAAATTAATGTCTCTATTCGAGAGTGCCAGCGGGCGATATTTTAAGCCTAAAAGGATGGACTTTTGCTGTCAATCGGGATTTGCTGGGAGAGCTGAGTAGAAAGCGAGCTTCGCGAGCGAATGAAACAGGCAGCTACCGTCGTTTCCGAACCACGCTTGCGTTTTGCAGGCGGGCCTTCGGATATCGTTCTGCTCTCGATCGCGGGGTTCTCATGATGTCGTCAGCCGTCATGACTTCACGCGAGGCGTGCGTCGCGCGCAACTCCCTAGATCCGCTCCGGAGCTTCCGCGACCGCTTTGTACTTCCTAATGGCGTCATCTATCTCGACGGCAATTCGCTCGGTCCGATGCCACGAGCCGCAGCAGGAATCCTGAATCGTACGATCGAACAGGAGTGGGGCCAGGATCTCATCAGGAGCTGGAATAGCGCCGGATGGTTCGACATGCCGTCGCGGCTCGGCGACCGTGTCGGGGCGCTAATTGGAGCGGCGCCGGGCCAGACCCTCGTTTGCGACACCACGTCGATCAATCTCTATAAGGCAATTCATGCCGCGATGGGATTGCGACCCGACCGCGATGTGATCATTGCCGAGGACGAGTCGTTCCCGACAGACCTCTATGTCGTCGAAGGCGCGATGAAGTCCGCGGGCCGTCCGATGAAAAGGCGATTGGTCGGTGCCGATGGCCCATCGATCGATGCCCTGCTCGATAACAGGGTCGTGGTCGCCGTGCTCTCCCACGTCAACTACCGCACCGGCGAGCTTCTCGACATGGCCGCCATCACCAAACAGCTGCACGACGCCGGCGCCCTTGTCGTGTGGGACCTCTGTCATTCGATCGGCGTGGTGGAAATCGCATTCGACCTGCACGCCGTCGATTTCGCTGTCGGCTGTACCTACAAATATCTCAATGGTGGTCCCGGCGCTCCGGCGTTCATTTCCGTCGCAAAGGCCCATCAGGCCGCCGCGCAAAATCCGTTGTCGGGCTGGTGGGGACATGCGGCTCCCTTTGCGTTCGATCGCGACTTCCGGCCCGATGCAGGCATCAAGCAATTCCTCTGCGGCACGCAGCCGATCATTTCCCTTCGCGGCGTCGACGTGGCTCTCGATGCCATCGAAGGCGTCGAAGTGGCGGCCTTGAGACAAAAGAGTCTCGCGCTAACGGAGCTTTTCATGACGCGCGTCGCCGCACTCTTGCCGGGCCTTGAGATCGTGACGCCGCACCAGCCATCGTTGCGCGGCAGCCAGGTCGCGATCTCCTTCGATAAAGGCTATGCGGTGGTCCAGGCCATGATCGAGCGCGGCGTCATCGGCGATTTCCGGGCGCCCGACCTGATGCGCTTTGGTTTTGCGCCGCTCTATGTTCGCTTCAGCGACGTCTGGGATGCCGCCGACATACTCGCTGAGTGCATCAAGGCGGAAGTCTGGCGTGACCCCCGCTTCAATCGGAAACTTGAAGTGACCTGAGACGGATCGAGGACAGCGGCTTCCTTATCAATCAAACCACGGCCATTCCGCCGCGCCGTCATGGGTGACGGCACCGCCCGGCGCCTGGCCGACCAGACGTGCATATTTGGCGAGCGCGCCCGCCCGATGCCTCGGCGGCCGCGGCTTCCAGGCTTGTCGTCGCTCTGCGATTTCGCCGTCGTCCAGCAAAAGATCCATGCGGCGCGCGCCGGCATCGATCCGGATACGGTCGCCGTCGCGCACCAGCGCCAGCGGCCCGCCAATGAAGGATTCCGGCGCGACATAGCCGATGCACATCCCCCGCGTGGCTCCGGAAAAGCGGCCGTCGGTGATGAGCGCGACCTTTTCGCCCATCCCCTGCCCGTAGATCAGCGCGGTGACGCCGAGCATCTCGCGCATGCCGGGACCTCCGACCGGTCCCTCATTACGGATGACGAGAACATCGCCGGCTGAATATTTGCGGTTGCGCACGGCATCGACGCATTGCTCTTCGTCCTCGAATACGCGCGCGGTGCCTTCGAACGTCAGGTTCTTCAAGCCAGCTACCTTGATGACCGCGCCGTCGGGGCAAAGATTGCCCTTCAAGACCGCAACGCCGCCGTCCGGCATGATCGGCTTGCTCGTGGAGTAGACGATCTCGCCATCCGGCGCGTTGGCTTCGCCGTATTCCTCCGCAATCGTTCGGCCCGTAATCGTCAGACAATTGCCGTCGATGTGGCCGCTTTCGACCAGCGCACGGATCACGACCGCAGCGCCGCCGATATCGTAGACATCCTTGGCTGTGTATTTGCCTCCCGGACGCAGATTGCCGATCAAGGGCGTGCGCGCGAAGACTTCGCCGACATCGTCGATCGAGAAGGATATGCCGGCTTCATTGGCCAGCGCCGGCAGATGCAGTGCGGCGTTGGTCGAACCGCCGGTCGCTGCGACGATAGCTGCACCGTTTTCCAGCGCCTTCCGCGTGACGATTTCGCGTGGCAATGGCCCACCCCGCTCCAGCATCTGCATCACCAGCCGCCCGGCGCGGCGCGCGACTTGCGCGCGCTCGGCATAGACGCCGGGGATCATCGACACGTTGGGCATCGAAAGCCCCATCGCCTCCGAAACCATCCCCATGGTGTTGGCGGTGAACTGGCCGGCGCAGGCGCCGATGGTCGGCAGGCAGCTGCGCTCGATGCCTTGGAGCGTCGCCTCGTCGATTTCGCCGGTCATGAAGCTGCCGACGGCCTCATAGGAATCCAGCACGGTGAGGGTTTTTCCCTCGAAACGACCAGGCAGCGCGCTGCCGCCATAGATGAAGATCGACGGCACGTTGCAGCGGATCATTCCCATCATCACGCCCGGCAGCGTCTTGTCGCAGCCGCCGAACCCGATCAGCGCGTCATAGGCCAGGCCATGCACCACCGCCTCGATCGAATCCGCAATCAGTTCGCGCGACAATAGCGAGAACTTCATGCCCTCATGATTCATGCTGATGCCGTCGGAGACCGAAATGGTGGCGAATTCCCGCGGCGTGCCGCCGGCTTCCGCGATTCCCGTTTTGGCGGCATCGACCTGGAAATCGTGGGTCATGTTGCAGGGCGTCTGCTCGCCCTTCATGCTGACGACCCCGATCATCGGCTTGCCGAGCGCCTCGTCGTCGAGCCCCATCGCGCGCATGAAAGCGCGGTGTGGCGCCCGATCGAGGCCATCGGTCGTCACGCGGGATCGCCACTTCTTCATGGGTATAAATCTCTTTCCAAGCCGTCCCGGCGTTCGCCGGGGCGACGCGTGGATAAAGCTTCGCCTACTGGATCGGCGCGACGATGGTCGGGTGCTTGAACTGCGCCACGTCCATCTTCGGCAGCATTCCCGTCGCGGCATAGATGTCGAGCATCTTCTGGATCGCGGGGAAATTCGGCGCCGCACCGGGATCCCTGCCGAAATCATTGTCCTTCAACAGGTAGGTATCCAAAACCGGGATCGGCGCCTTCAGCACTTCCGAGACGACCTTGAGGGTTTCCTCGCGATTGGCCAGCGCCTTCTTCATGCCCAGGGTGATGTCGCGGACATAGGCCTTGACCAGTTCGGGATTCTTGTCGACGAAGTCGGCGCGGCAGGCCTCCAGAATATGAACGATGTTCGGCATTGCCTGATTAAGCGAAAACAGCTTGCGTATGCCGCCCTTGGCCTCGGCACGCGCGGCGAACGGCTGGTTCATGTTGACGGCGTCGACGCGGCCCTGGCGCAGCGCGTCCTCGGAAACGGCGAAACCGACCTCAACCAGCTTGATGTCTTTGGCCGGATCGACCCCATTCTCCTTCAGAAGCATGTTGAACGGCCCCTGGGTGCCGCCGCCGATCACCGAAATGCCGATGGTCTTGCCCTTGAGATCGGCAATGGTCTTGATCGGCGAATCGTCCTTCACCGCCCAATAGACCGAGAAGCCGCCGGGCTTTTCGAAGACATGCTGGGCCACAATGTAGGCCTTGAGATTTCCACCGACCACGCCGTTGGCCAGCGACAGCGGCGCCTGCGTCGCGCAGTCGAGCGCGCCAGCGGCCAGCGCCTGGGTCATCGGCGTGGTGCCCTGGAATTGCGTCCACTCGACATTATAGGTCTTGCCGAGATCGGGAAACTCCTGGGGCCTTCGCATCATCCAGTATTTCGATTCCTCGGCCGGAATGGTCCAGCCGACATGGATCGTCTGCTGCGCGCAGGATGAGCTTACGCTCGCCAAAACGCCGGCCAGGGCCCCGGCAGCCAAAACCCATTTTGAAGATATCCGCATCATGCCCCGCTCCACTTTTCCGATGCCGACCGGCTTCGGCGCCACTAACATGGCCCAAGCCTTTCATGGTTCAAACAATCAGGCAAGCCACCGGAGCGTGCTTGTCATGGCCGGGGCCCGGCCGGAATGTGGTAACGCCATCCCGCTGGATGAGATCTTGCGGCGGCAAATAAGGGAGAAATGGAATGGCCGGAGTTAGCGGGGCGGAAGGAAAGACAGTTGAAAAACTCGGCTATCTCGGGCTCGGGATGATGGGGTTTCCGATGACGCGGCGCCTCCTGAACGCCGGCCACAGCGTCACCATCTGGAACCGTTCTCCCGGCAAGGCGGCCGCCCTGATCGGGGCCGGCGCGAAATCGGCAGGCAACCCGCGCGAAGTGGCCGATGCCGCCAGCATCATCTTCATGTGCCTGACCGACGCCGCAGCCGTGGAAGAAGTGGTGTTTGGTCCCGACGGTTTGGCGACGGCGAGCGGCCAGGGAAAACTCGTCGTCGACTTCTCCTCGATCCACCCCGACGCGGCGCGCGCGATCGCGGCGCGGCTGAGGATGGCGAACGGCATGGGATGGATCGATGCGCCGGTTTCCGGCGGCACCATGGGCGCCGAGGAAGGCACGCTCGCGGTGATGGCCGGCGGCGATGCCGCGGACATCGAACGGGTGCGGCCCTATGTTCTGGCGATGGCGCGGCGGCTCACCCATATGGGACCGACCGGCGCGGGCCAGACCGCGAAACTCTGCAACCAGGTGATCGTCGGCTGCGCCATGGCGGTGCTGGCGGAAGCGACACGGCTTGCCGTGAACGCGGGTATCGATGCCAAGCGCCTGCCGGAGGCGCTCGCCGGCGGCTTTGCCGATTCGATCCCGTTGCAGCTATTCGTGCCGCGGATGGCGCAGGGGATTCATTCGCCGCCGCTCGGCCACATCGCCACCATGCTGAAAGACCTCGACACGGTGGTCGATGTCGCGCGCAACACGTCGAGCCCGGTGCCTATGGCGGCCCTTGCCGCGCAATTGTTCAGACTGGCCAAAGCGGCGCGCGGCGCGGACGCCGACGCGCTGGAAATCTACAAGCTATCGGCCGGCCAAACCGGATGAAGCGGCCCGATTGCCCGCAGCAGCGACACCGTCGCGGCCGGCTTTCCTCAATAATGAGGATCGTACATCTGTGACTGAATGAACGCCATCAGGTCATTCGGCGCTGGCGCAGTCGCAAGACCGCGCTTGTAAGCCACCTCGGCGACTGCCACGGCGATATGCGCCGAGACTTCGCGGATGCGCGGCAGCGCCGGATAGAGACTGCCCTGTTCGATGTCATCCTTGTTGACGAGATAGGCCAGCGTGTGCGCGGCGGCCATGAACATCTCGTCGGTCACCAGCCGTGCACCGCTCGCGATCGCGCCGAGACCGACGCCGGGGAAGATGTAGGAATTGTTGCCCTGGCGCGGCACGAACGTCTTGCCGTCGAGCTTCACCGGATCGTAGGGGCTGCCGCAGGCGAACAGCGCACGGCCCCCGGTATGGCGATAGGCTTCCTCGGCGGAGCATTCCGCTTTCGAGGTCGGATTGGAGAGTGCAAACACGATCGGCCGATCGTTGATCTGCGCCATGGTCTGCAGTACTTCGGGTGTGAAGGCGCCGCCTACGGCCGCAACGCCGATGATCGCGGTGGGCTTGAGCGTCTGGATCGCAGTCAGGAAGTCGCCGATCGGCGCGTGATCGTGCGCGTAGCGAAGCTTGTGGTCGGTGAGGCCTGCCCTGTTCTTCACGACAAGGCCGCGCGAGTCCACGAGCCAGGTACGCCGCAGCGCCTCGGCTTCGGATGCGCCTTCCGCCATCATCGCGGAGACCACGAGGTCGGCGATGCCGGTCGCAGCTTCGCCGGCGCCGAGGAAAAGCACTTTCTGGTCGACAAGTTTTCCGCCGGTCACCCGCAATGCCGAGAACAAGCCCGCGAGCGCCACCGCGGCGGTTCCCTGAATATCGTCGTTGAAGACATTTATCCTGTCGCGATATTTGTGCAGCAGCCGGAACGCCGAGTGATTGGCGAAGTCCTCGAACTGGATCAGAACGCCGGGGAACGTCCCGCGCGCAGCGGTAATGAATTCATCAACCAGTTCGTCGTAAGCCGCGCCGGTCAGACGCTTCTGGCGCAGGCCGATATAATAGGGATCGTTCAGGAACTCCTCGTTGTTAGTGCCGACGTCCAGCATGACCGGCAGGCAATACTCCGGGTGGATACCGGCGCAGGCCGAATAGAGCGAGAGCTTGCCGACTGGAATGCCCATGCCGTGGGCGCCGAGGTCGCCGAGGCCCAGAATCCGCTCGCCGTCGGTGACGACGATGAGTTTCGCCGGATAAGGCCAGTTGCCCAGCAGTTCCGCGATACGCCCGCGATCGTTGGCGCAAATGAACATGCCGCGCGGCCGCTGGAAGATGAGACCGAAGCGCTGGCAGGCGAGGCCCACGGTCGGGGTGTAGATCAGCGGCTGGATCTCATCGATGTTGTCGCACACGACGCGGAAGAACAGCGCCTCGTTGCGGTCGTGCAGCGAGTTGAGTGCGATGTATTTTTCCAGATCAGTGGGCAGGCTGCGTAGATTGGTCAGCACCCGCGCAACCTGATCCTTCATCGAAAGCACGTGCGCGGGCAGGAAGCCACGCAATCCCAGCGCGTCACGCTCGGCTTCCGTGAAAGCGATGCCCTTGTTGAGCAGCGGATCGCGCAACAGCGCCATGCCACGCGGCGAATCGGAAGGCCGAGAGCTCGGCCTCGCCCGAACTGGCACGATCATCATATTCCTCCCAAAAGCCGGTTGATTGATCTGTTTCGGCTTTTCCACCCGATTGAAGCAGAAAGCCTTGATTGAGATCAAGGCCCGAAGAGCGCTTTCCGGCTCCGCCGCCCGCCGATCTGCGTGCTACGTTGCAATGCGACAACGCTGGATCAAACCGAGCAGTAACGCTCCTTGATCTCGTTGTCCGCCAACAGCTCGCGCGCGGCGGCGTGATAGACCACCGCCCCCTGATCGAGCACATATGCGCGGTCGGCGATATCCAGCGCCAGCTCCACGTTCTGCTCGACCAGCAGCACCGTCGTGCCCTGCGCCTTCATGGCGCGAAACAGCTCGAACATTTCGTCGACCAGCACGGGCATGATGCCTTCCGAGGGCTCGTCGAGCATGATCAGATCGGGCTTGGCGATCATCGCGCGTGCGATCGCCAGCATCTGCTGTTCGCCGCCGGACATCGTGACCGCTTCCTGGTCCAGTCGTTCGGCCAGCCGCGGGAAGATTTTGGCGATGTTCGCGATCAGCTCGGTCTCCCGCTTTTTTTCCGGCGAAGCCACCAGTCCAAGCCTGAGATTTTCCCGCACCGAAAGTCCCTGCACGATGCGCCGTTCTTCCGGCACGTAAGCCAGTCCGAGCGCAAAGCGAACATGGGCGGGCTGCGTCAAGAGCTCCTTGCCCTTGAAGATCGCCGATCCGCGCGTTCTGTCCATCAAGCCCATGATGGATTTCAACGTCGTGGTTTTGCCGGCACCGTTGCGCCCGATCAGGCACACGATCTCGCCTTTGGCAACCTCGATCGAGATGTCCTGCAGCACATGGCTCGAGCCATACCAGGCGTTCAGATTGCTGACCCGCAACATCCGATCAATGCTCCCGCTGGCCAAGATAGACCCGCTTTACCGCCTCGTTCTGGCGGACCTCCAGGGGCGTTCCTTCCGCCAGCAGCTCGCCATGGTGCAATACCAGGATGCGGTCGCTGATTCCGAGCACCAGTTTCATCTTGTGCTCGACCAGGATGACGGTGCGTTCGCCGGCGAGTTTCACGATCAGGTCCATCATGGTCCGGGTTTCTTCCGGACTCATTCCTGCGGTCGGCTCGTCCAGCAGCAACAGGCGCGGCCGGCTCGCCAGCGCCATTCCGATTTCCAGCGCCCGCTGCTCGCCATGCGCCAGCGTCTTTGCGGTGCGCTCCCGCGACTCCCATAAGCCGACAAGCGCCAGCAATGCATCGGCCTGCTCGATCAACTCGGTGTGCCTGGCGCGCGGACGCCACATATCATAGCGCGACACCAGGGCCTGCAGCCCGATGCGGATGTTCTCGCGGGTCGAGAGCTGGGGAAACACATTGGTGATCTGGAAGGACTTTGCCACACCCATATGGGCAAAATGGTGCTGCGGAAGTCCGGTCACATCCCGGCCTTCGAATTCCACGCTGCCGCTCGAGGGCCGTAACGCCCCGGACAGCAGGTTGAAATAGGTGCTTTTGCCGGCACCGTTTGGCCCGATGATCGAGGTGATGGCGCCCTTGGTGAATTCGGCCGAGATATTGTTGAGCGCGACGAACTTGCCGAACCTCTTGCACACGGCTTTGGTGCGCAGGATGGGCTGTTGTTGCGATTGGGACACCGCCGCCGTCATGGCTTGCCCCGCGAAATCAGCGTGCCCCAAATTCCCGCCGGGAAGAATAGCACGCAGATCATGAAGATGGCGCCGACAACCAGTTGCCAATGCACCGTCCAGACCGAGACAAGATTCTCCAGCAGCAGAAATGCTGCCGCGCCGACCATCGGCCCGAAAAACGTTCCCATGCCCCCGAGCAGCGCAATCATCACGACGATGCCCGAAGTGTCGTAGTGCATGATCTCGATCGGCACGATCGACAGGTGCAGGGCCTGCAGCGCGCCCGCCAGTCCGCAAAACCCACCTGACAGCACGAACGTGATCAGGCGCGTCACGGTGACGTCGTAGCCGGAAGCCCGGGCGCGGGTCTCGTTTTCGCGCACCGCCTCGATTACCGCCCCGAAGGGGGAAGCCAGAATCCGCGACAGCACGAAGAACGCCGCGATTACGAACGCCGCGATCACATAGTAACGCGTCAGCGGGTTGATGAAATCGAGCTTGATGCCAAGAATATCGACGGTGCGGACGTTGATGCCGCGCAGGCCGTTCTCGCCGCCGGTCCAGTCGACGGCCTGATAGAACAGGTAGTAGACGCATTGCGACAGCGCCATCGTGACCATCGCGAAGTAGATGCCGCGGGTCCGGATCGCCAGCACGCCGATCAGCGCCGCCATCAACAGGCCGCCGAGGATGCCGATCGGAATCGCCAAATACCAGGGCAGCGCGAAATGCACGATCGCCATGCCGCAGAGGTAAGCGCCCGTGCCGAACAGCGCGGCGTGGCCAAAGGACAACAGGCCGAGATAGCCGTAGACCAGATTGAAGCCTAGCGCATAGAGCCCGTAGATCAGGATGTTCACCGCCAGCGCCGTGAACGGCATGACCAACGGAAACACCAGCACCACCAGGCTGGCGATGCTCGCACGATGCCGGATGGCGAACTGAAACCAGCTCACGGCTCTCGGCTCCGCCAGTCGATATGGCTGGGTCATCTCATTCATGCGCTGATCTTCACCTTCAACTCATCAATCCGGCGCGGCCGAAAAAGCCCTGCGGCCGGACGATCAGAACCACCGCCATCAGCGCAAAAATCGAGACCTTCCCCATTTCCGGTGCGAACAGTGACGTCATGCTGACGACAACGCCGACCAGGAGCCCGGCGAGGACGGCGCCACCGATCGAACCCATGCCACCCACTACCGTGACGACGAAAGCTTCGGCAAGAATGGTGCTGCCCATCTCCGGAATGACGCCTTGAAGCGGCGCCGCCAATAGTCCCGCGAAACCGGCGATCGCGGTGCCGATCCCGAAAACAATAAGCCACACCCGGGCAACGTCGACCCCGAGCACGCGGACGATCTGCGGATCGCGGGCGCCCGCGCGGATGATCAGGCCGAAGCTGGTCTTCTCCAGGAACAGCCAGAGCGCCAGCAGCACGGCTGCGGTCGCGCCGATCACGAACAGCCGATAGAGCGGAAAATAGCCGACGCCGATATTGACCGCGCCTTGCAGGATATCCGGGGTGTCGAACGGAAATCCGGTCTTGCCGAAGGCGATCCGCACCAGTTCGACCATCACGTAGCTCAAGCCAAACGTCAGCAGCAGCGGATAATCGATCCCCCGGCCGTAGAGCGGCCGTATCAAAACGCGCTCTACTGCAAGCCCCAGCAGGCCTACCGCCAACGGCACCACGACCAGGCAGATCCAGAAGTTTCCGCCGAGCATCAGGATGTAAACACCAACATAGGCGCCCACCATATAGAAAGCACCGTGGGCGAAATTGACCACGGTCAGCATGCCGAAGATCAGCGAAAGACCGATCGCAAACAGCACGTAGATCGCGCCGAGCGCGAGTCCCGCAAACAATTGCAGTGCGATCAGATCAACGCTTAGACCAGCCATACGCTTCCCCAAGAAGCGATGTGTGCCCGAAGCGGGCACACACCGTTTGCGACGTCAGGACATCAGGCCTTATGGCCGAGCTCGGCGCAGGTGCGCAGGTTTGCCTCATTGGGCTCGTCGGTGCTGATGACCTCGAAGACATCGGAATCGTTGCGCATATCCTTCGACTTCGACTTGATGACCAGGACCGACTGCACCGATTGGTGGTCGCACTTACGATAATATTGCGGTCCCTTGTAGAAGTCGTACTTCAGGGCCTCCATCGCCGCGATCACCTTGTCGGTGTCGACGCTAGCTGCGTTCTTGACGGCGGCAAGCACCGTACGGACGCCGCCATAGCCCAGCGCGCCGTAGTCGGACGGCAGCCGGCCGTCATACATCTTCTTGAAGGCCTCGTTGAACGCCTTAGTCGAAGCGTATTTGTCCTCGATGCCCCAGTAGAACGAGCAGCCGCCGATCACGCCATCGAACGCCTGCGGCCCGGCTGCGACCCGGCTGGCATGCGAGAGCAGCGGCGCGATGATCTGCGTCGTCTTCTTGATACCGAAATCGGTGGCCTGTTTCAGCGCGATCTGCTGGTCGCGGCCGAAATTGCTGATGCAGAGAATATCCGGCTTCAGCGCCTGAATGCGCGGCAGCAGCGTCGAGAAGTCGGACGTGCCGAGCGGGTGACGGATGTCGCCGAGGTTCTCGATGTTGAAGGCTTTGCCGACCTCGAGGAAGCCGCGGACCATTTCGTTGCCATAGGCATAGTCCGCGGTGAGGAAGGCGACTTTCTTGCCGAATTTCGAAAACGCGTAGCGGCCCACCGCTCCGGAGGTCAAATGCGGGTTCAACGCCTCGTGGAACGTGAAACGGCTGAAGTCGGCGGCCTCGTTGATGGCATCGGACTGGCTGATCGAATTGAAGATGATGCCGCGCTCTTTGGTAACGTTGTTGATCGCGAGCTGCACCGCGGCGGAAAGGCTACCGACCACGAAGTTCACCTTTTCCTTTTCGACCAGCTCCAGCGTCCGCGTCGCCGCTTCGCCGGGATTGAGCTTGTCGTCGCGCACCACCAGCTCCGCCTTGCGCCCGTTGAGGCCGCCGGCGTCGTTGAACTGGGCGACGGCGAGCTGCCCGGCGCGCACCTGATCCTGCGCTTCGGTGCCATAAGGCCCCGTCAGAGGAACGGGAAAGCCGATCTTGATGTTGGCTTCCTGCGCCTGCAGCAGGTTGATGCGAAATGGCGAAGCAGCAAGCGCCGCGCCTGCGCTGACCGTCGTCAAAAGCCGACGGCGGCTTATCGGTCCGGATTTGGTGGTCTTACTGGTCATGGTGCCCTCCCCTGGATTTTATGTTCTTGGCTTTACTATATTCGATTTTGCTGGTTCGTCCTCGCTCAAATTTTTCCCAAGGCGGTCAGGATGACCTGCGGCGTCAGCGGGATCTCGGCAATCATGGCGCCGAACGGCCTGAGCGCATCGTTCACCGCATTGGCCACCGCCGCCGCAGCGCCGGCCGTTCCGGCCTCGCCCGCGCCCTTTGCTCCCAACTCCGTCTCAGCCGTCGGCGAGACCACGTGGCCGACGTCGATATCGGGCATTTCGCCGGACATCGGCACCAGATAATCGGCCATATTGGCGTTGGTCAGCTGTCCGCGCTCGTCGTACACGCATTTCTCGAACAGCGCCGCACCAAGGCCCTGCACCACCCCGCCCCGGATCTGCTCATCGACCAGTTGCGGATTGATGATGGTGCCGCAATCCTCGACGACCCAATGCCGGAGCAGCTTTATAAAACCTGTATCGGTATCGACTTCGAGCCAGGAAGCCTGAACGCCGTTGGTGAAGGCGAACGGATATTCGCGCGGCACGAAATGGCGCGTCGCCATCAGTTCGGCCTGAATGCCCGGCGGCAGCGTGTCGGGACGAAAATAGACAATCCTGGCGAGTTCGCGCAGCTCGATGCGCGACGAGCCGTCGCTTGCGTTCACCACCGCGCTATTCACGATGTCGAGCTCGGCCGGTGAAGTTTGCAGGATCGCGGCTGCGACTTCGAGAATGTTCTTGCGCAGGACCTTCGCGGCCTGAAGCGCTGCCTCGCCGCCGATCCCGGCGCCGCGCGACGCCCAGGTACCGCCACCATAGGGCGTGTTGTCGGTATCGCCTGATATGACGCGGACCCGCTCCATCGAGACGCCGAGCACGCTGCCGACGATCTGGGCGGTGAGCGATTCCGAGCCCTGCCCCTGCTCGGTAATGCTGGTCTGGCAGATCACCGAACCCTGGGCGTCCAGCCGCACGGCAACGCCATCCTGCGACGAGATACGGGCGCCGCCGACCCCGTAAAACGCAGCGCTGGGATTGGTGACCTCGATGAAACTGGCAACGCCGATGCCGCGATGGATGTTCTTGCTACGCAACGCCGCCTGCTCGGCGCGCAGCGCGTCGTAGTCCATCATCGCCATCAATTTGTTCATCGCGGCGTGATGCGACAACAGTTCGAATCGGAGGCCCGAAGGCGACGCACAAGGATAGGCATCGTCGGCGATAAGATTGCGGCGGCGGATTTCCACCGGGTCCATCCCGATCTTGGCCGCGGCCAGATCGACCAGACCTTCGGTCACCGAGCAGGCGATGGGATGGCCGACCGCGCGGTACTGGCACATCACATTTTTATTCTGGAACACGACGCGGGCGCGGGCACGATAGTTTTTCGTCACATAGGGACCGCCGACGAGGTTCACGACCTGGTTGGCTTCGATGGCGCTGGTGCGCGGATACATCGAATAAGGACCGATGCCGGTGAGATCGTCGATCTCGAATGCCGTGATGGTGCCGTCGCGCTTGACGCCGATGCGGCCCTTGCAGCGATGGTCGCGGGCGTGGATATCGGTATTGAAGCTTTCGACCCGGTCAGCGACGAATTTGACCGGCCGGCGCAGCAGTTTTGACAGGGCGTAGGTCGCCATTTCATCGGCATAGATGTGGACTTTGATGCCGAAGGAGCCGCCGACGTCCTTGCAGACCACACGAACCTGCTGTTCCTCCAGCCGCAGATGCAGGGCCGCGATGTTCTGCACCATGTGCGGCGCCTGGGTGCCCTGGTAGATCGTAAGCCTCTCTTCGGCAGCGTTCCAGTCGGCGACCACCGCGCGCGGCTCCAGCGTCACGCCGGTGTGCCGGCCGAAGACAAAATCTGCTTCCACCACCTCGTCGGACGCGGCGAACGCCGCATCCACAGTGCCGGCATCGAGGTTACGCTCAAAGGCAAGATTATCGCCGAGCGACGGGTGAATGACCGGGGTTTGCGGATCGAGCGCGGTTCGCATGTCCGTCACCGCTTCCAGCTCTTGGTATTCGACCCGCACGAGTTCGGCGGCGTCCTCGGCAACAGCGCGGCTGGTCGCCACGATGGCGGCGACGGCTTCGCCCTGCCAGCAGACGCGATCGATCGCGATGGCATGCTGCGGCGCCGATTTGAGCCCCTTCAAATGCGAGAGCACACCGACCCAGGGTGTGATCACGGCCGCAAGCATCTGGCCGGTCACGACCGCGATGACGCCCGGCACGCGCCGTGCCTCAGTGGCGTCGATGCCGATGATCTTCGCATGCGCATGGGGTGAGCGCAGGAACACCACATGCGCCATCCGCGGCAGTTCGATATCGCTGACATAAAGCCCGCGCCCCTGCATCAGCCGATCGAGATTGGGGCGTGGGACCACCTTGCCGATATAGGAATTCGGCCGGTCGAGTTCGGAGAGAATTTCGGGGTTGGCCGTTGTCACGGTCATGGCTGGCGTCCCGCGCGCATGCGCGCCGTGGTCTCGACCGCGTCGATGATGGCTTGATAGCCGGTGCAGCGGCAGTAATTGCCGGAAAGATGCTCGCGGATCTGGCCCCGGTCCGGCTCGGATTGCTGCTTCAACAGGTCTTGCGCGGCCATCAGCATACCCGGCGTGCAATAGCCGCATTGTAGCGCATTGCGGTCGCGGAACGCGGCCTGCAAGTCCGCGACTTCGCCACTGTCCGATAATCCCTCAATGGTCTGGACGGATGCGCCGTGTGCCTGCACCGCCAGCATCAGGCAGGAACGAACGATTTCGCCATTCACGCGCACCGTGCAGGCGCCGCAAACCCCGTGCTCGCAACCGACATGCGTCCCGGTCAGTTGAAGATGCTCGCGCAGAAAGTCTGCCAAATTGAGACGCGGCACAACATGCGCATCCACGCGCTCGCCGTTGACCATGAGCGAGATCAGAATCGCAGCGGTCACGCGGTTCTCCCGGCATTTAGGTCGGGGCGGCCAAGCAGCGCGGCCGCGCAACGCGCCATCAGCACCTTCGCCAGATGCCGGCGCATCGAAGCGGACGCCTGCTGATCTTCCTGGGGATCAAGCTCGCAGCCGAGCGCCGCCGACGCTTCCGACAACACCGCTGGTGTGACGGCTGTCTTGACCAGTTTGTTCGCGGCCTCGGCCAATACCGGCCGGCTGCCGACAGCAAAGAAAGCCATGCGCAGGTCGGTGAAGACATCGCCATTCATGATCGCCTGCGCCGCAACGCCTGCGATGGCGTAATCGCCGTGCCGCCGGGCAAATTCCTGGAAGAAGTGGACCGAATTCTTTTGCGCCACCGGCAATTCAACGGCAACGAGCAACTCCCGCGGCGACAGGTCAGTTTCATAAATCCCCTTGAAGAAATTCTCCGCCGCAATCTTCCGCTCGCCCTTCGGACCACGCACGAGAATGGTCGCATTCAGCGCGAGCATGCAGGCCGGCAGTTCGGAAGCGGGGTCGGCATGCGCAAGGCTGCCGCCGAGAGTTCCCCTGTTACGGATCGCGGGATGCGCGACGTGAGCAACGGCTGCCGTCAGCAGCGGCGCATGCGCGGCGATTTCCGGCGACCGCTGCAGGTCGACATGGCGCGTCAGCGCACCGATCCTGAGGATATCGCCGTCGACCGCGATGCCGCGAAGCTCCGTGAGCTCGCCGATATCGACGATCAGTTCCGGAGAGATCAAACGCAGATTTATCGCGGGCATCAGGCTCTGACCGCCCGACAGCACCTTCGCCCTGTCCCCATGCGCAGCGAGCAGCTCCAAAGCGTTCACAACGCTGGTGGCGCGTGCGTAGCTGAAAGCCGAGGCTTTCATTGACGTGACCTCCCCGGCCGGCTTTTCGGCGTATTTTTGCCGGATTAGACGGCGCTGACAATCAAAGGTCAAGTTTGTTTATCGAACGATTATTTCGAAGCTTTCGACTTTTGGACATGTCATAATATCGAAAACGACGCGCGGTCGGCAGTCATCAACATCGGCTCCGGGGGAGGAGAAGGCAATGAATCTGGGTTTCTTTACGATGCCGATCCACCCACTCGGCAAGGACTGGAAGCTCTCCTTGCGGGAAGACCGCGAAGCGTTCCTGCTGGCCGACGAACTTGGGTTCACCGAAGCCTATGTCGGCGAGCACGTCACCGACCAGGCCGAGAACATCACCTCCTGCATCGCGTTCCTCGCCTGGATCGCAGCCGCCACCAAACAGATCAGACTTGGTACCGGCACCATCAATATGCCGAACACCCATCCCGCCACGGTCGCCGCGACCATGGCGATGCTCGATCACATGCTCGACGGCCGCCTGATTTTCGGGATAAGCCCCGGCGGACTGCTGTCGGACGCGGAACTGTTCGGCAATCTTGACGCCGACCGCAACGCCATGTTTCTCGAATCGATCAACCAGGTGCTGGAAATCTGGGCCGGCGAGCCGCCCTACAATATTCAGGGAAAATACTGGAACATAACGACGCAAAAGACCCTGATGAAGGACATCGGCCAGGGATTCATTGCGCAGCCCCTGCAACGGCCACATCCGCCGATCGTCGTAACCGCCGTGGCCCCGTTCTCGAAAGGCGTTACGGAAGCCGCCGCGCGCGGCTGGGATCCGATCTCGGCCAATTTCCTGATGCCGGCCTGGGTGAAAAGCCACTGGCCGAAATATGTCGAGGGTTGCGAGCGCAGCGGCCGCGCGGCCGACCCGGGCAACTGGCGCGTCGCCAAGAGCATGTTTGTCGCCAAGGACGCGGCAACCGCAAAGGCCTACGCCACCGATCCGGATGGACCTTACGTCTATTACTACCGCTCGCTGTTCACCAAACTGAAAAAGAACGGCCGCATCGAGCTGTTCAAGACCCGTCGCGATCAGCCTGACGATGAAGTGACGCTGGAGACGATCTGCGACAAGCTGATCATCTACGGCACGCCCGACAGCGTTGCGGATCAATTGCTGGCGTTCCAGGACGAGGTCGGCCAATTCGGCACGCTGCTGTACGCCGGCAAGGACTGGAAGGATCGTGAGCTCGGCCGCCAGTCGATGATTTTGATGGCTGAAAAGGTCGTGCCGCGTGTTAACGCCGGCGCTTTGAAACAGCCGAAATCGACGAAATCGTCCGCAGCCGGTTGAGGGGCGGCGCCGTGGCTTTCACCGATCGCATCCCCTATCAGGCGCTCGTCGACCGGCCGCAGCTCAGGCTACCGGGCGGCAAGAAGCTCGCGGTATGGGTCATTCTCAATATCGAGGAGTGGCGAATCGAGAACGCGATGCCGCGAACCGTGTTGAGCCCCCCGATGGGACAGCCGCTACTGCCGGATGTGCCCAACTGGTCGTGGCACGAATACGGGATGCGCGCGGGCTTCTGGCGCCAGTTCAAGGCGCTGACCGACCGCAACATGCCGGTGACGTTGGCGTTGAACGCCAATGTCTGCAGCTCCTACCCCCGCGTCGCTTCGGCCGCGCTGGAGGCTGGCTTTGAGTTCATGGGCCACGGCTTCGTGCAGGGCCCGATGCACAAGCTCGAGAACCAGGCCGATGCTATCAAACGGGCCGTCGACGCCATCGCCAAATTCACCGGCAAGCCGCCGCGATCGTGGGAAAGTCCGGGCCTCACCGAGACCGGCGAGACGCTGGATCTCCTGCGCCTCAACGGCATCGAATACGTCGCGGACTGGGTGATCGACGATCTGCCGCAGGATATCGCGACTCCCCACGGTACCATTACGACGATCCCCTACTCGGTCGAAACCAACGACATCGTCATCCACGCCCTGCAGCACCTGCCTTCCGAGCAGTTTCTGAAGCGCTGCACCGATCAGTTCGACCGGCTCTATCTCGAGGGCGCAAGCAATGCGCGGATCATGGCGATATCGGTTCATCCCTACATCACCGGCGTCCCGCATCGCATCAAATATCTGGAAGCGCTGCTCGACTATGTCATCGGCCACGACGGCGTAGCGCTGATGACCGCGAGCGAGATCGGCGACTGGTACCGGGCCGAAATGTCGAAATCCTGATCGGATCGGCCGCGCACATCATCAAGGCAAAGATCACATAAAGCCGGTTCAGCCGATCGCCTTCACCGCCGCGCGCTTCGGCGCGGCAGGCGCAGCGAAGACTTGTCCGAAGCCGGCCAGAAAGACGTCCAGTGCGTCGCTGATCATCTGCTCCTTGTCCTCGAGCACGGGAGATTCATAGATGTATTTGCGCACCCCGTAATAGAATATCCCGCTGTGAAACACCCACGCCATCTCAAGCTCGGATGCGGTCGGCCTGCCTTGCGCGGGAAGTCCCGCTTCATGGCGGCATTCCCTGATAATCCGCGTCAGGATTTTGTCCCGCACGACGCCGACATACCAGCGGTTGATGTCCAGTCCCTTCAGGCCCGAATAAAGATAGATGCGCAGCCATTTGCGGGTGAAAATCACATTGGTGTAAGCCTTGTAGAACTCCTGCAGTCGATCGCGGATCGGCCGGGAGCGGTCGGTGAGCAGCTTTTCCCAGCCGGTATCGAGCGGCTCCAGATAAACCGTGCGATAGACCTCCTTGATCAGATCGTCCTTGCTTGGAAAGTAGCGATACAACAGCGGCTGGGTCACGCCGAGCCGGCGTGCCAGATCGCGCGTCCCGCCGCCAAATCCCTCTTCCGAGAAAAATTCTGTCGCCTTGGCGACGAATTCCTTGCGGCGATCGTCCGGAGATAACCGCTTCTGCTTCGCGCGAATGCGCTTGGGCGGTGGCTTCTTTTTCATGGCTTCGACGCTGGACCGCCGTCGCCCGGTAGAAACCGGCCGTAACCGCCGCGCGCAAACAAGAGCGGCTCCTGCCGGTTATACGCATAGGCCTCGACGGCGCCGAGGAAAATGACGTGGTCGCCACCATAATATCGGCCGGCCGAGCGGCATTGAAAGTTGGCCACGCTGTCGGCAAGCAACGGCGCGCCGCCAAGCCCCGGCGTCCACTCGACACCGGCGAATTTGTCTTCCGAAGATTTCGCGAATTTGTCGGAAAGCGCCCGCTGCGATGCGCCGAGCACGTTGACCGCGAAATGGCTGGCGTCCTGAAAGATGCTCAGCGCTTGAGAAAACATCCCCAGGCTCCAGAGCACCAGCGGCGGGTTTAGCGACACCGAGGCGAACGAATTGCAGGTCAACCCATGGGGCTTTCCGTTAGCGCCGATGGCCGTGATGATGGTGACGCCCGTGGCATAGGTGCCGAGCGCGTTGCGGAAATCCCTGGGATCGATCGGCGAATGGTCGCTCGCCAGCTCGTTGGCCGGATCCGGATTGATCGGATGCTTCGGGGCGTCGGTCATCCGCCGTCTCAAAGCGTCAGATTTTCGGAGGGCAGCCCAAGCGCAACCCGACCGTAATTGGTACCAGCCGCATCGAAATTGAACGCGATGTGCGAATTGATTGCGTGGGCATCACGAAACTGCCGCTGCAGCACTCCTGTCGTGAACAACCCCCGCGCTCCGCTCGCGGCAAACAATAGCGACACGGCCTCCGTGCAGAGATTGACTGCAAAAGCTCCATCGCGGCGCGATTTGGTCTTGCCGGCAATATCCGGAACGTAGCCGCGTCTCGCATCGGCCATCGCCTCGATGCAGGTCGAACGCATGATCAGGCGGGCCGCGTCGATCTTCGCGGAAGCCTCGGCAATCTTGATCTGCGTACTCTGGAGGTCGCCGATTTTGGCGCGATTGTAGGTCGATGCGCGATGCCGCGCGATATCGACATAGTCGTCGAGACAGGCTTGCGCGTTTCCAAGCGCCACGCCGGAAAGCACGTAAGGAAACAACGAGAACACCGGCAGCGCGTAAAGCGCATTCGGATTGACGGCGCTACCGGGGGTCGGGCCACCATCGAGCTCGCTCACCGCCAGCGTCATGGGCTCGGCAACGAAGGCATCGTTGACCTCGACATCGTTCGATCCCGTTCCGCGCAATCCGGTCGCGTTCCAGGTGTCGAGTATCTTGTAGTCGCTTTTATTGACCAAGAATATCCGGTACTCGATGCCATCAGCCTCATCGTCAGAGGAAACAACGCTTGCCAACATGTTCCATTCGCAGGAATCCACCCCCGACGAAAATGGCCAGCTGCCCCGCAACACATATCCGCCATCCACTTTCCTGGCGCGGCCGGCTGGAAAAATGAAAGAGGATGCAATCAGGGCGTTGACGTCCTTGTTCCAAACCAGATCCTGGGCGCGCTTGTCGAACATCCCCAGCATCCAGTGATGGCTGGCGAGATTGGCGAATGTCCAGGCAACAGACGCGTCGGCCTGCCCCATCACGTCGGCGCAATCGACCAGCGCGACATAGTCGAATTCGGAGCCTCCCACCCGCTTCGGCTGCACAATCCTGAACAAACCTGATTCGTGCAACTCGCGTTCGGTCTCCGGCGGCAGACGCCGCAATTCTTCCGTCCGGGAAGCACGATCACGCAAGCGCGGGATCATGGCTCTGGCACGGGCGATCATGGCGGCATACATGCCGTCCGCCTCCGGCCCTGCGGGCAAGTCTCCGTTAGGTTTTCGGCCGGCACCTGCCATTTTGGCGCTCCTCGCGATTCCGCCCGTGGTGCGATTTTGGAACTCGGCCGATCGAGTCTCGCGCAGACAGCCAGCCCCTCTTCATTTTGAAACATCGCGAAGAAAGCTGCTTGACCGGTCGAAGCCACTTGATGATTGTTTATCGTCTGATCAGTAATTAAGGCGCGGCAAGCGGTGCCCGTCAATCGAATTCGACATGTAAGGAAAGAACTCTCATGGACAAGACCGTTGGAATTATCGGGCTTGGCATCATGGGAGGTGCGATCGCCCGCAACCTCGTCGAGCGCGGATGGCGGGTGGTCGGCTTCGATACCGACGCCGCGCGATGCGCCGAGCTCGCGCGGGCCGGCGTCGAAATTGCCGCCGACGTGGCTCAGGTGGCCCGCGACGCGCCCATCATCATGACCAGCCTTCCCACGCCAGCCGCCGTCGAGGATGTCGCGCAGAAGATCGCCGCTTCTGGCCGGCCTCCGAGGGTCGTCGCCGAGCTCTCCACGCTCAGCATCGCCGACAAGCTTCGCTTCGAAGCCATCCTGCAGAAGGCCGGCCATATCGCGCTGGATTGTCCATTGAGCGGAACCGGCGCGCAGGCGAAGGTTCGCGATCTCATCGTCTATGCCAGCGGCGACAGCAACGCCATCGCGCGATGCAAGAACCTGTTCTCCGACTTCGCCAAGCAAAGCGCCGATCTCGGCCGATACGGCAATGGCAGCCGGATGAAATTCATCGCCAACCATCTGGTCGCCATCCACAACGTCGCCACGGCCGAGGCGATGGTGCTGGCGGAACGCGCCGGGCTCGATCCGGAATTGGTGGTCGACATGGTCGGCCCGGGCGCCGGCGGCTCACGGATGTTCCAGATGCGCGCGCCCATGATGGTCGAAGGCGTTTACGAGCCCGCGACCATGAAGGTCTCGATCTGGAAGAAGGACATGGCCGTGATTGCCGAATTCGCCGATGAGGTCGGCTGCGCCACCCCGCTGTTTACGCTGACGCAGCCAGTCTACACAGAAGCCCTGGCGATGGGATTAGGCGAGCAGGATACGGCCGCCGTGTTCGAGGTCCTGAAGAGAACAATCATCAAGACTCCCAAATCAGCCGAACGCAATCCGAACGATCCGAAATAGGTCACGTGCGATACCGCACTGCATCAAAGAACGGCCGTGGGTTTCGCGCCCTCCCTCCATTCCCTGCTTCGAAAATGGCCAGCGCGCGCCAAGTCGATGACGCGGTTATCACTTGATCATTTATGGCTTCCATCGGATAAATCCCCCAATCAAAAAACAAACGAACGATATACAGTTTGCAGCGTTCCGGGGAGGATCCAATGACGATATCGCGACGACAGTTTGTCTCAAGCGTTGCCGGCGCGGGTATCGCCAGCTTGGCAGCCCCCAATCTGGTCTTTGCCCAGAACAGCGGACCGATCCGCGTTGGCTTGCTGGCAGCCAAGACCGGACCACTGGCCTCCGGCGGCATCGACATGGACCTTGCCCTCACGATGTTCCTGAAGGAACGCGACAACACGCTGGCGGGCCGCAAGGTCGAATTGATTGTCGCTGACACGGCGGGCGTCCCGGCCACCGCGCGGACCAAGGCGCAGGAACTGATCGAAAAGAACAACGTCCATTGCATCATCGGCCCGCTCGCCGCCTTCGAGGCGCTGGCGATTGCGGACTACCTCACCGAAAAGGAAATTCCGACGCTGGGTGTCTCGGCGGCGGAGGACATGACGCAGCGGCATCCGAGCCCGTGGTTCGTCCGCCTGACCTCGACGTCGGCGCAATGCGCCTATCCGTTGGCCGAATATTCCGCCAAGGAATTGAAATACAAGAAGATCGTTACCATCGCCGACGATTTCGCCTACGGGCACGAGATGTGCGCCGGCTTCCAGCGCGCATTCGAGGACAATGGCGGCAAGATCATCCAGAAGATATTCACGCCTCTGGCGACCCCGGACTACGGCAGCTACGTCGCGCAAGTGAAGAGCGCGGATGCGATCTTCCTCGGCACCGCCGGCTCCAACGGTTTCCGCTTCCTACGACAATTCATTGAATACGGCCTGAAGGACAAGATGGCCGTGATCGGCGGCATGACCGCACTCGATGAATCCGTGCTTCGGAACATGGGCGATGAAGCGTTGGGAATTCTTACCACCAGCTGGTATTCCGCCGAACTGGACAACCCGCTCAACAAGGCATTTGCGCCGGTCTTCCGCAAGCAGTTCAAATATGATCCCGGCTATTACGCCGCCAGCACTTATGTCTCGGGCGAAGTTCTGGAAGCAGCCCTAAAGACCACCAAAGGAAACGCGGAAGACAAGAAGGCACTGATGAATGCGATCCGCGGCAGCAACGCGGACACGGTGCGCGGTGTCGTCAAGTTCGACGAATTCGGCAATGTGATCGGCAACGTTTACATCCGCAAGGTGATCAGAAAGGACGGGCGACTGGTCAATTCCGTCATCAAGACCTATCCGGATGTCAGCCAGTTCTGGACCTACGACAAGACCGCGTTCCTGAAGAACCCGGTCTATTCGCGCGACTATCCGCCGGCAAAGAACCTGGAGCAATAGATCTGCTCCTGTTGCGGGGCACCGAAGCGCAACTTTCCGGACGAGATCGGTAGACGATGCAGTTTTGGATCATCCAGGGTCTCAACAGCCTGTCGCTTGGTGCTCTCTTGTTCCTGCTCTCCTCGGGCTTCTCGCTGATCTTCGGCCTGATGAGACTCGCCAACCTGACGCACGGCGCATTCTTCATGCTCGGCACCTATTTCGGGGCCACCGCGCTGCGTTCGTTCGACGGCCTGAACATATGGGTGACAGCTCTCGGCGCCGGGATTGCGGTTGCCGTGATCGGCGGTCTGTTCGAGCGGCTGGTGCTGACCCGGTTGAAGACCAATCCACTTGGGCAGGTGCTGGTGACGCTCGGCATGTCCTTCATCATTTCCGATGCCTGCCTGATGTTATGGGGCGGCAACTCCATTCCGGTGCCGACGCCGAAGAACCTGCAATCGCCGACGCGATTGCTCGGCTTCGTGTTTCCGACCTATCGGCTGGTGCTGGTGGGCTGCGCTTTCGTGGCCGCGATCGTGCTGTATTTCCTGCTGGAGCGGACGCGGCTGGGGGCGATGATCCGCGCCGGCGTCGACGACCGGCAGATGGCGCGCGCGGTCGGAATCCCCGTCTCGAATTTATTCACGATCGTGTTTTGCCTCGGCGCGGGCATCGCGGGCGCCGGCGGCGTGTTGGGCGGCCCGATCTTGTCGGCCTATCCGGGGCTTGATGCCGACATGCTGCCGCTGGCGCTGATCGTCGTCATCCTGGGAGGCATTGGAAGCCTGCTCGGCGCGTTCATCGGCAGCTTCATCATCGGCTTCATCTACACATTCGGCACCGCACTGTTTCCCGAGCTCGCCTACATCATCTTGTTCCTGCCGATGATCTTCGTCATCGCGTTCCGGCCGCAGGGCTTGTTTGGGCGCGTCGGCGCATGAAATGGATTATCGCCGCATTGTTGACCGCGCTGCTTTTCCTGCTGCCGTTCCTGGCGGGCGATTTCTATATCAATCTGGCCAGCCAGATCCTGATCGCTGCGATCTTCGCACTCAGCCTCAATCTGCTGGTGGGCTATGGCGGCATGACTTCTCTTGGCCATGCCTCGTATCTCGGCGTCGCCGCCTATATCTCGGCGCTGCTGACAAGCCGGTACGGCTTCGGCCATGGGCCGGCCGCAATTATCTCGATCGGCGGCACCGCCGCGATGGCGGCCTTCTTCGGCGTGATCGCGCTACGCGCCACGGGACTTGGCTTTCTCATGATCACGCTGGCGCTGTCGCAGGTGTTGTGGGGGTTGGCCTATCGCATGTCCGGCGTGACCAACGGCGACAACGGCATCGCCGGGCTGACCCGGCCGATGCCGTTCGGCCTTTCGCTCGAAAGTGCTGCATCGTTCTACTGGTTCGCGTTGATCGTGGCCTCATTCGCGTATCTGATGATGGCGATTTTCGTGTCGTCGTCGTTCGGCTCGTCATTGAAGGGGGTGCGCGACCAGCCGCGCCGGATGGCGGCTCTCGGCTTCAATCCCTGGATGATCCGCTGGATCACGTTCATCTATGCCGGCTTCTGGGGCGGCGTATCCGGACTGCTCTACGTCTATTACAACAAATACATCCACCCGACTTCGCTCTCCATCACGAGCTCGGCCGAGGCCTTGCTTGGCGTCATTGCCGGCGGCTCGGGAACGCTCGGCGGTCCGGTCGTCGGCGCCGCGCTGGTGCTACTGTTGAAGAATTACGCTTCGGCCTATATCGAGCGCTGGAACATGCTGCTCGGTCTGGTGTTCTTGTTCATCGTTCTGGTGATGCCGACCGGCATCGTTCCCGGCCTGAACAGGCTGGCGACGATACTCCGCAGGGGATCGCGATGACCCCGCTGACATGCGATTATGCGCTTGAAGTCGTCAACCTGAAGAAGGCGTTCGGCGGCCTCACCGTGACGCACAACGTATCTCTTGCGATCAGACCGGGTGAACGCCGCCTGATCATCGGCCCGAACGGCGCCGGCAAGACCACGCTGTTCAACCAGATCAGCGGCGACCTGCGGCCGAACGCCGGCGCGATCAGGCTGTTCGGCACCGACATCACGCTATTTACCCCCTACAAGCGCGCGCATTTCGGACTGTCGCGCACCTACCAGATCATCACGCTGTTCTCGGGCGATACGCTCGAACACAATGTCACGCTCGGCCTGCTCGGCCTGCGGCCCTCGCGCTGGCAGATGTGGCGGCCGTTATCCCATTACAGCGATCTTTCGACCGAAGCCCGCCGCACCCTCGACGCGGTGGGGCTTCTGCATCTGGCGGGACATCCGGTGTCCGAAATTGCCTATGGCGAAAAGCGCCGGGTTGAACTCGCCATGGCGCTGGCGCAAAAGCCACGCGTGTTGTTGCTGGACGAGCCGCTAGCGGGCCTTTCCAATAACGAGCGGTCCCAGGTGAAGTCGCTGATTGCCTCGATCCCTCGGGAGACCGCGGTGATCATGATCGAGCACGATATGGACACTGCGCTGGACCTTGCCGAAACCGTGACGCTTTTGAACTACGGCCGTGTGATCGTCGACGGCAAGCGCGACGCAGTGATCGCAGATGAACGGACGCGCGAGGTGTATCTTGGCACCTGACGCACTCAGCTTGACGAACGTGCATGCCTATTATGGCGACAGCCATATCCTGCACGGCGTGAACTTCTCTCTGCAGCCGGGCGGCGTGCTCGCGCTCTTGGGACGCAACGGGGCGGGAAAGACCACTTGCATCTCGACGATCATCGGCTTTCTAAGGCCACAGGAGGGGAAAATCAGCCTGTTCGGCGAGTCGATCGAAGGGCTCAGCCCCGAGCGCATCTCGCGCCTCGGCATCGGTCTCGTGCCGCAAGGGCGCCGCATCTTTCCATCGCTCACGGTTCGGGAAAACCTTGTGGTGGCCCAGCAACGCGAGACCACCACGGACAAACCATGGAATGTCGAGCGGATCTACACCATGTTTCCGCGGCTGCGCGAGCGCCACGCTCAAATTGCCGGCACGCTGTCGGGCGGCGAACTGCAGATGCTGGCCATCGGGCGTGCGCTGATGGGAAACCCCCGTGTCCTTCTGCTGGACGAGCCGTCGGAAGGCCTGGCGCCGTTGATCGTCGCGGAGGTCGGCCGCACCATCCGGCGTCTGAAGGAGGAAGGGCAATCGATCGTTCTGGTCGAACAGAACCTCCAGCTTGCGCTCGACGTTGCCGATCAGGCCGTGATCCTCAATACCGGACGCTGCGTGTTCGCTGGGTCGGCCGCTGACCTCTTGAACAACGAAGAGTTGATCGCGCAAAATCTCGGTGTGTTTCATGCTCACTAATCCAACCACCCAAT
Source organism: uncultured Alphaproteobacteria bacterium (assembly GCA_963733575.1). Taxonomy (GTDB): domain Bacteria; phylum Pseudomonadota; class Alphaproteobacteria; order Rhizobiales; family Xanthobacteraceae; genus BOG-931. The sequence continues at coordinate 162,646 of CAVTDJ010000005.1, forward strand.
CTCTAGATGAGGTCAGAAAATGAAAATCGGCGTATGCGGAACTGGACGTATGGGATCGGCGATCGCGCAGCGATTGATGTCGGTCGGACACGAAATCGGAGTGTGGAATCGCAACACGGCAAAGACAAAGCCCCTCGTCGATGCCGGCGCAAAGCTGTTCGCGTCGCCCGCGGAACTCGTCGAGGGCTGCGAGGTCACGATCGTGATGTTGCTGAATGATGCCGCGACGGAAGCGGTTTATCGCGCGCCGAACGGCATCCTGAAAGCCAAGCTCGCCGGCAAACTCGTGATCGATATGAGCACAATCCGTCCCGAAACCATGAAAGCGAACGGCTCTGCGGTGCTCCAGCTGGGCGCCTCCTTCGTCGAATGTCCGGTCGGCGGAAGCACCGCGCCGGCGAAAGAAGGCAAGCTGCTCGGCCTTGTCGGCGGGTCAAAGGCCGATGTCGCCCGGGCAATGCCGGTCATGGAACAAATGTGCCGCCGCATCGAACATGTCGGCGAGATCGGCACGGGCTCGATGATGAAACTTGCGGTCAATCTGCCGCTGCTGGTCTACTGGCAGGCGCTCGGCGAAGCCTTGACGATCTGCAAGCCGCTCAATCTTCCGGCCGACCGGTTGATCGACATCCTGACCGACACGTCAGGCGCGCCGACCGCCATGAAGGGACGCGGCCCGGTCATCGCCAAGGTGTTGGGCGGGGCGCCGCTCGGCCCTACCGCGTTCGGTCTCAACGCGGCAAAAAAGGATCTCGCCTGCGCGGTTCAATTCGGCGCGTCGCTTCACGCCGAGATGCCGGTCACGGCCAGCGCGCTTGCCTGCTATGAGGAAGCCGAAGCTGCCGGCCTGGGCGATGCCGACGCCACCGCGGTGTCGACCCGATGGACCCAGCGCAAGGCCAAGTCGTAGTCACGTCAATCGTCACGCCCGCACAAATTCATTTAACCGCAGAGTCAATTCAAATGATCGATCGCAAGAACCGCTATGGCCGGACCGCCGCACGTATCCACGACGCCGACGGCCTCGCCCGGCGGCCGTCCTCCACCACGATCGACATCCACGCCCACATCGTGGTGCCCCAGGCCGCCAAGCTGGCGCAACCACATGTCGATATCAGCCGGATCCCGCTGGCGTATTTCGCCGATGCCGCGACCAAGGAGATCAATGCGCAGCAGGAGAAGGACATCAGCGAGGTCATGACCACGATCGATCGCCGTCTGTTCGATCTCGACAAGATGGGCATCGACATCCAGGTCGTGGCGCCGGCGCCAGGCCAGTGTTACTATTCGATCGATCCGAAAATCGCCGAGGCCGCCCACCGCCTCGCCAATGACGGCGTGGTGGAATATTGCTCACGCAAGCCCGACCGCTTTGTCGGCCTCGGCGTGGTGACGTTGCAGGAGCCGGAGATCGCGGTCCGCGAACTCGACTACATCATGAAGGACCTGAAACTGAAGGGCGTGGAAATTCTGACCAATGTCGACGGCCAGGAATTGTCCGATCCGAAGTTTCGTCCGTTCTTTGCCAGGGCCGAGCAGCTCGGCGCGTTCATCATGATGCATCCGAACGGATTCACCCATGGCGAACGCCTCACTCATTTCTATTTCAACAACGTGCTCGGCAATCCCCTCGATACGACGCTTGCGCTTCACAATCTGATCTTTTCGGGAACGCTGGCGCGCTTCCCCGATCTGAAGCTGATGGCCGTACACGGCGGCGGCTACCTGCCCGGCTACTCCGGCCGGATCGATCACGCCTGGGGCGCCCGGCAGGATAGCCATGCCGATTTGCCATTGCCGCCGACGACCTATCTGCGGCAGGTGTATCTCGACACCGTGGTTTTCTCCTATCACCAGCTGGCCTATCTGATCGACGTATTCGGCCCCGACCGTATCGTGATGGGCACCGACTATCCCTTCGACATGGGCGAATATAATCCGGTCGGACATATCGCGGGGGTGCACGGAATGGACGAGGCAACGCTGGCCCAGATCGCCGGCGGCAATGCCGCGCGGGTGCTCGGGCTGGATGTCTAACCGCGTATCAGCGCGCGGCAGCCGTCTTGAACCCCGACTGCTCGAAAGGATGCGATGTCTTGAAGGCCGGCATCTCAAAGCAGCGTTCGGCCAATTGCGCCACCACTGGAAAGGCGCCGAGTTCGAGCTTAAGGAAATGCGCGCCGACCACTTGCCCGGCAAGGCAGATATCCGCAAGGCCGGGCTCGGCGCCCAACGCAAAGGGCGCAGGCTTACGGCGCGCGAGCAGCCGCTCATAGGTCGCAAGCCCCTCATTGGTCCAATGCTTGCTCCAGTCCTCGATCGCCTTGGCATGGGCGCCAAAGGTCTTGGCAAGATGATTGCGGACGCGGGGCGTCACCAGGGGATGTGCATCCGCAACCGTCATCAGCGCCAGCGAGCGTGCATAGGCGCGCTCACTTGGATCTAGCGGCAACAATCGCGGTTCGGGCTGGATATCGTCGAGATATTCGATAATCGCCAGCGACTGGAAGATCGAATGGCCGTCGTGAATGAGGGTTGGCACCACACGCTCGGCATTAACCGCTTCGTATCCCGGCCTGAACTGCTCGCCGGAAAGAATGTCGATCGGGATTTCCTCGAACGCCAGTCCCTTGAGGCGCAAGGCAACCCGCACCCGGAACGTGGCAATCGAACGCCAAAATCCGTACACCTGTATGCTCATCGGGAGCTTCTCCAGCTTGCGAAAATCGCGCTTCATCTTAGAACTCCATTGCCATCCAGATAAGCTGATTGTTATTTGTCCGGCAATATCACACCATCCATCCCCCGAAATCATTGAGCAAAAGATGTCCCGACCCAAGAATGTCCTCTGGATCATGTGCGATCAACTTCGCTTCGATTATTTGGGGTGCACGGGGCATCCGACCCTGAAGACGCCGAATATCGATGCCATGGCCAAGCGGGGGGTGCGTTTCTCGAACGCCTATGTGCAATCGCCGATCTGTGGCCCGTCGCGCATGTCGTTTTACACCGGCCGCTATATGCGTTCGCACGGCTCGCACTGGAACGGCTGGCCGCTGCGCGTGGGCGAGCCGACCCTGGGCGATCATCTCAAGAAGATCGGCGTGCGCAATGTGCTGGTCGGCAAGACCCATATGACGCCGGATCTCGAAGGCCTGAAAATGCTGGGGATTGCGCCGGATTCGATCATCGGCGTGCATGTCTCGGAATGTGGCTTTGAGCCTTATGAGCGCGATGACGGCCTGCATCCGACCGGCAGGCCGCGCCCGAAATATGACGCTTACTTGCGCGAGCGCGGATACGACGATGCCAACCCGTGGGAGCATTGGGCCAATTCCGGCACAGCGGAGGACGGCACGTTGCAGAACGGCTGGCTGCTGGTGCACGCCGACAAGGCCGCCCGCGTTGCGGAGGAGGATTCCGAGACGCCCTACATGACACGCCGCGCCATGGAGTTCATCGCCGAGGCGGAAACGGACGGGCGGCCGTGGTGTCTGCATCTGTCCTACATCAAGCCGCACTGGCCCTATATCGCGCCCGAACCCTACGCCAGCATGTATGGCCCTGCCGACGTGCTGCCGGCGGTTCGTTCGGAGCAGGAAAAGCAAAGCGCGCATCCGGTTTTCGCGGCCTATATGGACATGCGCTACTCCCGCAACATGGCGCGCGACGAAGCGCGGACGAAAGTGATTCCGACCTATATGGGCCTGATCAAGCAGATCGACGACCAGATGGGCGTGCTGATGCAGTTCCTGGAGGCGCGCGGCCTGCTCGATACCACCATGATCGTGTTCACCTCCGATCACGGCGACTATCTCGGCGATCACTGGATGGGCGAGAAGGATCTGTTCCACGATCCATCCGCCAAGATTCCCCTGATCGTGATCGACCCATCGGATGCAGCCGATCGCACAAGGGGCACGGTCTGCGATGCGCTGGTCGAAGCGATCGATCTCGCGCCGACATTCATCGATTATTTCGGCGGCAAGCCGCCGGATCATATTCTCGAGGGCCGCTCGCTGATGCCGCTGGTGCGTGGCGAGGCGCCGGCAGACTGGCGCAAGGTGGTATTTTCCGAATACGATTATTGCATGCAGGATGTCCGGCTCAAGCTCAACCAGCCGATCGAGCAGTGCCGCCTGTTCATGGTGTTCGACGGCCGCTGGAAATACATTCACGCCTCCGGCTTCCGGCCGATGCTTTACGACCTGCGCGAAGATCCCATGGAATTGACCGACCGCGGCGAAGACCCCTCTTGTGCTGAGATCATCGCCCGGCTGCAATCGGCGCTGTTCGACTGGGCGCTGCATCCCAAGGGCCATATCACCACCAGCACCGAGAAGATCGCGGCCTATGCGGAGAAACAGCTGCAGGTCAAAGGCGGAATCCTGATCGGCATCTGGGATGAGGCCGAACTGTCAGCAATCCGGAAGAAGATCGGTATGCAGCAGGTCAATACGTGATCTTGTAACCGGTCGCCTTGACGATCGGCCGCCAGAGCGCGGTATCGGCCGCCAGCTCCTTGTCAAGGCCGTCAGGGGTGGTCCCGACCGGAATCAAGCCGATCGCCAGCAGCTTCTCGCGCACCTCTGGCTTTGCAAGCGAAGTCACCACGGCGGCACTAAGCTGGCCTGCGAATTCACGCGAGCTGCCGGCCGGCAGCCACATCCCGTACCAGCCATCGGCAACCAGATCGACCCCGCTCTCTTTCAGGGTCGGCACGTCGGGCAGGAACGGCGAGCGCTCCGCACTGCTCACCGCCAGAATTTTGACGGTGCCGGCCCGATGTTGCGGGATCGCGTCAGCGATCGTGACAATGGCGAACGGCAGATGGCCGCCGATCAGGTCGCTGATAGCCGGCGCGCTGCCGCGATAGGCCACGCGCGTCAGCGGAACGCCCAGCACCTGCTCGAGTTTCGAGCCCGTGAAATGCGGAATGGTGCCGTTGCTCGGAACGCCGAAAGTGGCCTTGCTCGGGTTCGCCTTGAGCCAGGCGACAAACTCCTTGAAATCCTTTGCATCGACGGCGGGACCGACGACGACGCCGAACTCGAAACGCGCCAAAAGCGAGACCGGCACGAAATCCTTGTTCAGGTCGAAGCTCGGTTCGGCCTCGACCATCGGCAGCAGATACATCGTCGGGCCGGTGGTCACGAGGATGGTAGCTCCGTCGGGGCTTGCATTCTTGACCCACTTGATTCCGATTAGCCCGTCGCCGCCGGTGCGGTTTTCGACGATGATCGTCCGATCGAGCAGCTGTCCCGCATATTGCGCAACAAGTCGACAAAGCGTGTCCCCGCCGCCGCCCGCCGAAAAAGGAAAGATCAGCTTGGTTAACGGGCCGGACTCGCCAAGCGCATCCTTTGCAATCGCGGATAACGAAAGGCCGGCGCAGCCGGCCATAAAACTTCGGCGATCCACTGTTCTCTCCCCAACAAATGTTTCGGCATATTACATCAGACCACGGCGCCGATTGAAACCGTACCAAAGTTGCCGTCGCTGTCATCCTCAATTCCCGCATCCCCCGGGAGGCTCAACTCAACTTGAACCGCGGTCCGTCCCGCAGCGACAAATGACCGTGTGCCGGGTCCGCCGGTACATTGGCATGGCAGGGGCACCATGGAAGACCTTTTCGAATTCCTGTTTGGCGCCAGCGGGCGCATCGGCCGCGCGAAGTATTGGCGCTCGGTTCTCATCTATATCGGCGGGGCACTGATGACCGCCGTGATCCTGTTCACCGCCGCCGGCATCGCTGCGCCGCTCTTTGTCCTCATGGCCGTCGTTGTTCTGATCCCGTGGCTACTCTGGGGCTTTTCATTCACCACTAAGCGGCTGCATGACCGCGACAAGAGCGCGTGGTGGCTCGTGATGTTCTATCTGGTGCCGGGCATGCTCGGCCAACTCGCAAACGCTGCATGGTTTGGCGGAGCCGCCGGCATGGTGCTGCATTACATCCTGGCGCTGGCGTCTTTCGCGTTGACGATCTGGGGATTCGTCGAGATCGGCTGCCTGCGCGGTACCACCGGACCGAACACCTTTGGGCCTGACCCGTTGTTGCAGCCTAAACGGCGAAGCTGAACGACAAGCATCCCGAAAACGAAAAAAAGCCCGGCGGCCAATAGGCCACCGGGCGGGTATGCAATCGCGGAAATATGTTACGCACTCACAGTGCCCTGCGGGGGCAACGTTCACACCTTAGCTGACGTCAACCGTTGTTCGCACCATTCCAAAGGCGCCCGCCTTGGAGAGCGCTGCGATGCGCGCATCGTCGTAACCGAGTGTCTTACGCAAGACTTCCCTCGTGTGCTCGCCGAGCAACGGCGCAGCGACGGGATCGACCACGGGCGTCAGGGCAAGATGAAGCGGCGATTCGATGTTGGGGACCGTGCCCGCGGCCGGGTGCGGAATCTGGCTGACGCGATGGCGCTCGCGTACTTCCGGCGAGTTGAAAGCTTCCTCGACAGTACGAAGATAGCCGACCGGGATATTGGCCGCCTTCATCTTCGTTACCCAGTTTTCGCGAAGGTCTTGCACAAAAATCCCGGTGAGGATCGCGCGCAGCCTCTCCTTGTTGGCCGTACGTGATCGACGGTCACCAAATTCGCCGCTGGCGAGGTCAGGCCGGCCGAGCACTTCGATGACGAGGCGGCGGTACAGCCGGTCATTGGCGCAGGCGATATAGAACGGCGCGTCGGAAGCCTCATAGACGCCGACGGAGGGAGATCCGTTCGGTGAATTGCCCTGGCGGCTCGGATTCACGCCGGTCATCAAATAGGCCATGCCGTAGAATTGGGTCATCGCCACTGCAGTGTCGAACAGCGCCACCTCGACATGCTGTCCGCGGCCAAGCCGATCGCGGGCGAACAGCGCCAGCAGGATGGCGTTGCAGGCCGACATGCCCGTCAGCAAGTCGACCGCGGGCGGCCCGGTCCGGACCGGCGGACCATCCGGAAAGCCGTTGAGCGACATAAACCCGCTTTCGGCCTGGGTGATTGGATCGAAGCCAGGTCGGGACGCGAACGGCCCCTGGCGGCCATAGGCCGAGATCGAGCAATAGACCAGCCGGGGATGGTTTGGCGCGACCGACGCATAATCGAGGCCATACTTCTTCATCACACCGGAGGAGAAATTCTCCACCACGACATCCGCGCGCGCAATCAGTTCGCGCGCGATGTCGCAGCCCTCAGGCTTGGTGAGATCAAGCGCAATGCCGCGCTTGTTGCGATTCAGGCTGACGAAGGCAGCGCTCTCGCCGGCGAGATCGGCATGTTCATAATGCCGGGTATCGTCGCCGCCGTCCGGATTCTCGATCTTGATGACCTCGGCGCCAAAATCGGCCAGCGTTTGCGTGCAGGCAGGACCAGCGACGACCCTGGTGAAATCCACCACCAGCAGACCCTCGAGCGCGGTCGGTGCGCCCTTTGTTCGTGGCGCACGGTCCGGCAATTGCGGTCTGGCGGTCATGATCGGTCTCTTCCCTTCCGGTTCTCATTGGCGCCTCGGTCGGCGGCGCGTGTCGACTTTAAGGTCTATTTCCGGAAGGGCAATATTAGCAATGGCTTGGGGGCATGCGCGAATTGCGTCCCACGGCATATCATTTGATGGATTTGCGCCAATATAGCGTATGCGGCCACGCCCATGGATATTGCGGCTGGTACAGCCGATAGCCGGCTCGGATAAAGTTGTTGGCCGAGGCAAGATTATCCGTGGTATCCGACACAATGCAGCCCCACCCGATTTGCCGCGCCCGCGCTTCCAGCGCACGCATCAGCCGCAATTGAAGGGCGTTGCCGCAGTGTTTTCTCAGCACGCCTACCCGGCAAAAATATCCCGCGTTGACCGCACGCGTCGACGCCACAACTCCGGCGAAGGCGACCGGCAAAGCCTCGTGAAAGGCGAGCCACCAGTGCCCGTGATCGAATTCCGGAACGGGAGCGCCGCCAAAGAATGTCAGTCGGTGAAGGTCGGCAAGCGTGTCGGCGATCTCGTCGTCATGCCCATCGACCTCGCGAATCCTGTACATCGGCGAACCTTCAAGATTGGTCTGTCGGGCGTATGAGAGCATCACTTCAGGCATCGCCGGGCTTTCTCGATCTCCTTTTCGGAGATTCTCCTCGCCTTCGCCCAGGATTCCACAGCCGACACGCCATATTGCGCGACGGCCTTCCGGACCATCCAACAGGGAAAGGCGTGCGCGTGGACCGACCACAGCAGCGCCGTAACCACCACGCAGACGCGAATCATTTGCCGAGCATGACCTTGATGCCGAGCCACACCGCTCCGACAAAGCCGGTGACGATCACGGTAATGACCGCTTTAAACGTGTAACTCTGCGCCTGCTCGACGCTCTTGCGCCAGCGCCTCAAATGCTGAAAATCCGCGCGCAGCTCGATTCGATGGATCAGCTCGAGGGCACCGTCGGCGCCATTTTCGATCGCCTGCGAGGCCTTGCCCCAGCCGCGGTCCAGGATAGCGTTGGCGGCGGCGATCCGCGCCGGCGGCGTCGCCTTGGTATTGCGCATCACGGCGACCAGCACGTTGAGCGCGGTCCTGGTATGGCTGCGCGCCAGCGAGCGGATTTCCGTCACCGACCTAGCCATCGCCTGATTCCGCCGGCTCGGGGCGAACATATTCGCTCGGTGCGGTATCGGGATGATCCATCACGAGATCGTCGGGCCGCGCCGCCGAGCGGAAGGCAATGGTGGGGAAATCGGAGTCCTCGCGATTGCGCTTCGGCCCGCGGATGAATTGAATGATCTCTGCGCTCACGACAATCCCTCCCACACCGCGATCGCGACCAGGCCGGTCAATGCGAGCGATATCAGATACGCGGTCATGCAGGCCTCACTTGATCGGAATCAAATATGCGGCATGACCGTATTCATACGGTCATTTCAGGCGCGAACCTTATCTCTGTAAAAGAGGCCGCGTGCGGACGCGTACCTTGTCCGCGCCGCATACCGTCGCGTTCGCGCGCGCCGGCAAATTTGGCAGCACTATCCGGACCCGAAGGGCCGCGTTAGCGCAAAGTGTGGAACGGTTTTCCAGCAGATCATGCCCAACGTAAAAGGGTCGGACGGCAGCGCGCTTTGAGGCGCGTCTTTGCGACGATGCGCTGCTTGGGGAGATGGTGCGCCCGTGAATGCGGCCACCGTCCGATTCAGGAAATCCTATTCAGGAAGTCCGAACGCGAAAGCCCGCGGCCGGTTTCCGGCGCGGGCTTTTGCAATTCTTGCGATGATGGAGATATGCCGGTGATTTGCCCGACGTGTCAAATCTTTTGGTAAATCCGCCGCCAGCGCTTCTAGTCAAACCCCTGCACCGGCGGCATGGATTTTCCGGCGGCAACCGCTTCGGCAGGTTTTGCGACCGGCAGCGGCGTCACCTTGGCCGCAGCTTGCTGCTCGCTCCCGGCACCGGCCTGTGTTGCACGGCGCACGCGCGAATGCCCGACACCCCAGGAATGCGCGATCGCGGGGCCAGCAGTATATCCGATCAACGCGCCCGCCACCGCGCCGACCGGTCCCAGGACGACCGCGCCCGACACCGCGCCCAACGCCGCGCTTCCGGCGCGCTCCTGCGCGTTTGCCTCGAACGAGAAAAATGACCCTGCGATCACCGCGGCAACAAGCAGTTTCTTCATGCGGTTCCTCTGGATGCTCCCCAAGGCAAGCCATCCCAAAAATGCGGCAGCAGGAAGGTCGCAGCACGGCAGTCGCGGTTCCAATTCATGGCAGCAGATTCAAAAAGCCCGCGACCGGTTGCCGGCGCGGGCTTTCAGATTTCCTGCGATGATGAAGATATGCCGGTGATTTGCCCGACGTGTCAAATCCTCTCGCCGCCTTCTAATTCCTCACCGCATAAAGCGGCGTTCTGACGGTCAACATGTAAGACGGCTTCGGCACCCACGCGATCTCGGCGGTCACGCCGAACAGGCGATTGTCGTTGTCATCCATCCGGTCCAGATCCAGCCTCACGATCGGCTGGGTAAAGGGCTGGAACGGCGTCAGCTTCAGAAGCTGCGCGCCGCCGAATGATTGAACGCCGGCACGGCCGGAGAGCTTCCAGTTGTTGTCCCACTGATAATAGCCGCCGACATAGCCGATGATGTTCGGATTGATCGTCGCCAGCGGGGAGTCGACGTAAACCCTGGTGTACTGAACACCGGCGAGCAGCCCCCTGGTCTCATCCTCGTTCAGCGCATCGTCGAACTCGATAATCGTGTTAGACGATGTCGTGGCGAGCGGGGAATTCGGCACCGATCTCGTGACCGTCGATTGCAGCGTAATCGTCGGGATCGATCCGCCATTCTGCTGATAGACGTCCGCCTGGAATCCGACGTTCCAGCTGGATATCGCCAACGTCGACCAGCCGGACATGCCGCTTTGCGAAGCGCTGGCGCTGAAGCCGCCATACAGCGAGATCGCGTCGGTGACATCCACGGTCAGCGGAACATCCACCCCGATGCTCCGGCTTGACGGTGACGACAGCGCCGGGAGCGTCGGAAGCGTGGGGGAATTCGTCAGCGCCGAGAGCGTCTGCAGCGTCGCGATGGCCGTGGACAATGACGGATTGCTGAAGCCGATCGAGAGCGTGTTGGCCGGCACCGTCGTGTAGTTGGTCCGCAGGTCCAGATAGATGTTCGGCAGTGTCGAAACCGCCTTGGCCGACGTGTCGTCGCTGTCGTCCTTGTCCTTGCCCAGGACAGCGCCGGAAAACAACAACAATGCCAGTCCCACGAGCGCCGTCCGGGATGCGAGCTTTGCCAGCCTGGTTTTCGAGACGACACACATGAGCCCACCAAACTCACCAAGTATGCAGCGGCCTTAGCCCTGATCCGCCCTCTATCGAAATTTCAGCCTAACACTTCAGCGCCGCCGCAGTGAACGAGAAATTGTATACGGCCGGCCCTTGAAAGCTAACCGGCGAGAGGTGGATCATTCTGCCGCCGGAACATTTTTTTATCGCGAATGTTCACAGAAGGGCTTACCGGTACGTCTGATCTCGAATCTCACAGATTTTCATGGCCGAAATTATTCGCTCAGACGCCAAGAAGAAGCCCCAGAACGTGGTGCTTCGCTTGCTCGGTCCGGGACTGGTGACCGGCGCGGCCGATGACGATCCGTCGGGCATCGCAACCTATTCGCAGGCTGGCGCGCAGTTCGGCTACGGCCTGCTCTGGACAGTGTTTCTGACCACCCCATTCATGATCGCAATCCAGCTGGTGAGCGCGCGGATCGGCAGGGTAACCGGCAAGGGTCTCGCCGCCAATGTGATGGAGCTGGCGCCGCGCTGGCTCGTGCTGGCGCTGGTCTTTCTCCTGGTCGCAGCGAACACTTTCAATATCGCGGCCGACATCGCCGCGATGGGAGAATCGCTCTCGCTGGTCATCGGCGGCCTCAACCACGAACACGCGCTGATCTTCGCTTCGGTATCGACTTTACTGCAGGTCTTCGTGCCGTATCGCCGATATGCGCCGGTGCTCAAATTCCTGACGCTGACGCTGTTTGCCTATGTCGCGACCGCCCTCACCGTGAACATTCCATGGAGCACGGCGCTGCTGGCGGCAATCTGGCCCAGGCCCAACATCGATGCCGATTATTTCCTGATGGTGGTGGCGGTGCTGGGGACGACAATAAGCCCCTACCTGTTTTTCTGGCAGGCTTCGCAGGAAGTCGAGGAAATGCATCAAGGCAAGGCCCGCCGTCCGCTGCGCCAGCTGACCCGGGGCGGCCTGACCGAACTCGACCGCATCAAGATCGATACGACCGTTGGCATGATCTTCTCCAACGGGATTGCCTTTTTCATCATCCTGACCACCGCCGCCGTCCTGAATGCCCATGGTGTCACCAACATCAATTCGGCAACGCAAGCCGCCGAAGCGCTACGGCCGCTGGCGGGCAATTTCACATTTCTGTTGTTCGCGCTCGGCATTATCGGCACAGGCCTGCTGGCGATACCGGTGCTGGCCGGCTCCGCCGCCTATGGGGTCGCCGAAGCCTTCGGATGGCAGGCCACCCTCGAAGCCAAGGCTCCGGACGCGGTCGGGTTCTACACGATCATCGCAGCCGCGACCGTGATCGGATTCGGACTTGGCTTCACCGGAATAGATGCCATTCACATGCTGGTCTGGAGCGCCGTGCTCAATGGTATCGTCGCGGTTCCGATCATGGCGATGATGATGGTGATCGTCGCCAATGCCAAGCTGATGGGACGCTTCAGAGCCAGCTTCCGGCTGGTCGTGCTGGGCTGGGTCGGCACCGGGATCATGGCCGTGGCCGTGATCGCCTTGTTCTCGTCTTTCATCATCGGATAGCTGCAGGCAGCGGCGGCAGATCGAGCCCTCTCCCTCAGTAATGTGCCTGAGTGATCAATTCCATTCCCGGCGGGGCCTTCATCCAGGAATAATTGTGGGTCGCCAGATCATAGCCGCGATCAAACAGCGCAATCATGTATTTCTGGTCGAACGGTTCGTCGCTTGTATCCTTGAAGTCGGGCGGAATGCTCGCAAGGTTGAAGTCAATTCCGTCGCGCCGGGTGACGGAATAGATGCGATAGAGATCGCCGATCCCCTGGTTCTTGATGAGCGTGGAGATTGAACGCTGCGTAATGGACAGGACGTTCTCGTTGACCGGCTGCCATTCGGGATCGATCTTTCCATTCCTGATAACGAACAATTTCGGCTTCGCTGTGGGCCGCGCCGATTTTTTATCGCGGGAATCAAACGAAAATATCGATGGAGTAATGAAAACCTGTCTGGTGACGCCGCCATCGACATGCAGTTCGTCATAGTTCTGTCCGCCAACCCGAACCTGAATCCGGACCGGAGGAAAGACCCCGGGCAGCGTCGCTGATGCCAGCAATATCTTGCGGAACAGGGCTTTCGCGTGGGGATTGCGGCTCATCGCGATACGGCCCATGTCCCACATGACCGGCCTTTGCGTATCGAGATTGGTGGTGCCGATCAGCAGAATGCGGCCCTTGATCCGCGCCGCGGCAATTTCCCGCAAAAAGGCGTCATCGACATATTTGTCGATCAACCGCGCCAGAGGCGCATCGTCGGCCAACGCGGACCCCTCGAGCAAACCGTGGACGTTGTAGGTAAAGATGTCCTGTCTTCCGTATTTCGTGAAAATCTCGCGCAGTTGGCTGTCATACTCGCGTCCGAGAAAAGCAAACGGAGCAATCAGCGCGCCGGAGCTGACACCGGTGACCATGTCGAATACCGGCCGCGTGCCCGCATCGTCCCAGCCGACCAACAGGCCGGCGCCAAAGGCTCCGTCCTCGGCGCCGCCCGATATCGCGAGAAAGTTCGAGACCGCCTGATGCTTCTCACTTCCCGCCTTCGGCTCATCCGCCATCACGATGGCCTTGATTTCCTGGGCCGGCGCGTCGCCCCAAAAGCGGATGTCGTGAAATCCCTCCAGCTCGATCTGGGCCGCACTGGCCTGCGGCAAGACATTGCGAGGAGAGATCGTTGCGCATCCCGCAGTCAAAAGGATCGATGCGCCGATCGAGATAAAGCGCAATGCCGGCCGCAGCATTCGGTAAGCCGACAATGCTCGCCGATTCAGCCGGCCATACCCCGATCCTTTCGGATGTCGAGAGGTCGTATTCAAAGCGGCGACCGCAACTTCATTTTCGCAATATCTCGGTATTCCCCGTCCGGGGCATCTTGCGCCCCGAGCGCGCGCACTTCAGTTATGGAGCAGCGGCGGATGAATGTTCGATTTGGGGCAATATCGCGGCGGCTTAGGCAGCCGAGAAATATCCGGAAACAATCGGCCGGCCATGCTGACCTCGAACTCGATCTTCGAGTTCAAAGCTAAAGGATGCGTTACCACGAGCCGCGTGGTCATGATGCTGCAATGCAGCTCCCTCGCACCGTGCGAATGCGTGGTATTCTCATCACCATGGCTTGATGGCAGACACCAAAGGTCAATTGCCGGCACGATTACGCAGATTCAGCCAAGCCACTCACTCGTACCGCAGTGCCTCGATGGGATCGAGGCTGGCGGCCTTCCGCGCGGGGTAGTAGCCGAAGAAGATGCCGACGGCGGCGGAAAACAGAAACCCGCCGGCGACGGCCGCGAACGAGATCGGAGCCGGCCAGCCCGCGACAATCGAGATCATCGCTGAAAACGCCACTCCGATGATGATTCCGGCGATGCCGCCGGTGACACTCAAAATCACGGATTCAGCGAGAAACTGCAAAAGAACATGCGTCCTGCGGGCGCCGATCGCCATGCGCAGGCCGATTTCCCGCGTTCGCTCGGTCACCGACACCAGCAGGATGTTCATGATGCCGATACCGCCCACCACAAGTGATATCGATGCGACCGCGGCGAGCAGAAGCGCCATGATACGGCTGCTGCTCTCGGCGGTCTCCGCGATCTGGCTCAGGTTGCGGACGGAGAAATCATTGACATCGCCGGGGCGGATGCGGTGCCGGCGCACCAGGATGTTCGTGACCTGGCTGATCGCAGGTTGAATCTCCGTGGCGTCGATTGCCTGGACATAGATCTGGTTTACGTAGCCCATCATCCGCTGCTGAAGGTTGTAGGGATTGGGCGGTGACGGATAGACCCAGTTGAGCGGAACTTGCTGCTGGCTTGGCGCTGCGACACCAAGAACCTTCCGTTCAGCGGTCGTGAACGGAATCATGACGAGATCGTCCTGGTCTGTCCCGTAGGCTGTTTGTCCTTTGGAAGCGAGGACGCCGATCACGCGCAGGGGCGTGTTCTTGACCTGAATCACAGCACCGATCGGGTTCTGGTCGGCCCCGAACAGCTGACGGGAAACCGTCTGGCCCAGGACGACGACGAGAGCTGCGCTATTGCTGTCCTCCTGCGCGAAATGCCTCGTCCTGACGGGATCTGCCAATTGGTGATCGGCGGATAGTTGGCGCTGACGCCCTGAATACTCGTCGTCCAGTTCTGATTGGCGTATTGGACTTGTCCCGTCTGGCGGATCAGATAACTGACGCTGCCGACCGCCGGCGCTTCACGACGGAGCGCCTGGGCGTCCACGACCGTGAGGGTCGACGCACTGCCCTGCCCGCTGCGCATTCCGCCCATCGTGGTGGCGCCGGGGACAACCACCAGCAGGTTGGTGCCGAGGCTCTCGATCTGCTTGCGCACCGCGTCGTTCGCGCCTTGGCCGACGGCGACCATGGCAATCAGCGCGGCAACTCCTATGAAGACACCCAGCATGGTCAACGCCGACCGCATCATGTTGCGGGCGAGCGCCTGTAATGCCGCAGCCACGATCATCAAGGCGAAAGCCCGCACAGTGCCAGCACCGTCGGCTGTGGTCGGCGCCGGTTGCTGTGGGGGGGCGAGCGCACCGGCAGGCAATGCTCCGCCCGATGCTCCCGGCTGCGGACGGACGGCTTGCTTTCGTTCGTCCGATACCACCTGTCCGTCCCGCATGGTGATGACGCGATCCGCATAGGTCGCAATGTCCGGATTCATGCGTGACGACAATGATCGTAACGCCCCGTTCGCGGTTGAGCGTCTGCAGCGTCACCATGATCTCATGCGACGTCTTGGTATCGAGATTGCCGGTGGGTTCATCCGCAAGCAGCAAGAATCGGATTGTTGATCAAGGCCCGCGCGATGGCGACGCGCTGCTGCTGACCGCCGGACAATTGCCCCGGCGTATTGCGCTCCCGATCGGCCAGACCGAGGAGTTTGAGCGATGCCCGCGCCCGTTCGTTGCGCTCGGTGCCGGCTCGAAGCCCCTCCCGCGGCATAGAACAAGGGCAGCGCCACATTCTCGATCGCACTGGTACGGGCGAGAAGATTGAAGCTCTGAAAGACGAAGCCCAGTCGTTCGCTGCGGATCCGCGCGAGTTCCGGCTCTGTCAGCCCTGCGACATTGACGCCCTCGAGATAATACTCCCCGCTGGACGGCCGATCCAGACAGCCAAGCTGCGACATCAGCGTGGATTTCCCCGATCCGGACGATCCCATGATGGCGATGAATTCGCCTGGCTCGACCGTCAGATTGACGCCGCGCAACGCGTGCACATCGACATCGCCGACGTGATAGGTCCGTGTCACGTTAACAACTCTGATGATCGGCTCTGACATCTTGACCTGCGAACGTATGTTCGACCGGGATCAGCGACCGAAGCGTGGTATGATGGTCTTGTTGGCCGTCGCGGCCTGCTCCGCGGTAATCGCCAAGTCGCCCGGCTTCACATCGCCGCTGACGATCTCGGTGAAATTGTCGTCATCCAGTCCGGCCACTACCGGAACAGCTACCGGTTTGCCGTCGCGCAGAACCCAGATTTGCGCCTGGCCAGATTGAACGGCGGCCGCGCGACCGCTGGGAACGTAGCGGAGCGCCTGGTTTGGTACCCGGATCACGTCGTCGCGTTGATCGACGACGATGCGGCTGGCGGCGGTCATACCCGGCATGAGCGTCAGGTCGGTATTGTCCACGCTGATCACGATGTCGTAGGTCACGACGTTCTGAACGGTCTGCGGGGATTGACGGACCTGCGTTACCGTGCCCTCGAAGGTCCGTTTCGCGTACGCGTCCACCGTGAATGTTGCCTTGTTACCCAGCTTGATACCTCCGACGTCGCTTTCGCTCACATTCGCGTCGACTTGCATCTTGGCTAGATCGGTAGCGATGAGAAAAAGCGTCGGAGTCTGAAAGCTTGCCGCGACCGTCTGCCCCATGGTCACATTGCGCGAGACCACGGTGCCATCGACGGGGGACACGATGCTCGTATAATCGAGATTGACCTGTGCTGCGTCGAGCGAAGCCTGACGTTGCTGAATAGTTGCTTCGTCGAACGTGATCTGCGCCAGCGCCTGGTCGTATGCGCTCTTGGCACTGTCGTACGCGTCCTGGGAGACAGCATGGGTCGGCACGAGGGTAGCGGCCCGATCGAGGGCGAGCTTCGTATAGGTAAGGCTCGCCTTGTCCTTTTCGAGCTGAGCTTTCGCGACCGCCAAATTTGCCTTGTTCTGGTCGACGACGCTTTGATAGGGGCGCGGATCAATTCTGGCGCAGACCTGTCCCTTCTTCACGCGGGTATTGTAGTCGCAATATAGCTCCTGGATGAAACCGGAAACGGCTGCACCAACGATAATCGTAAGCTCCGGGTTGACTGTTCCGGTTGCTGTCACGGTCCGGACCACCGCACCTTTTGCAACAGGCGCGGTTACGTAATGAACGCTGCCGCGTTCGTCTAAGGTCCACCAAGTTACCACTGCAATCGCAACGATAAACAAGGACAGCAATCCGGCAATCAGCCAATACTTTCTGGAGCGGGGTTTAGGCTTGATCAGAGGCGTCCCCGGAAAAGGAACGAGCTTGCTCGGCGTCCCCGCCTGGCCCGCGTCTGGGATACTGCGTTCGTTGATCATAGCGTTCCACCAAACCCGCCCCTGCGACCTCGCCAACCGCCGGCGCCCGAATGTGGCGTCGAGTAGCGGATCTCAAACGCCAGCTTGGCCCGGAGACCGAAGAATGTCTTGATTTACGTCAAGGGCCACCGATGGTGCGGGGTGAGATCGCCACATTTGGCGGCCTGTTTGCGCCAATCAGCCGACGCTGATGCCAATAGCCAGCGAGCGCTCCCTAGATCGCGACCTGCCGCCCGATCTCAACGACCTGATCGTTGGGCAGGCTGAAGAAGTCGCTGACATGGACGGCATTGCGCTCCATGACGGCGAAGAACCGCTCCTGCCAGGCCGGCAGGCCCTTGCCGTCCTCGCGGCCGACCACCGTCTCATGGCCGACGTAATAGGTCACATCGTCGAGGTCGATCGTGCACCCCAGCGCCTTGCTGGTGGTGAGCAGTTCCGGAATATGCGGCCGCTCCATGAAGCCGAATCGCGCTTCCGCGCGCCAGTAGTTCGGCGCGACTTCCGCGATGCTGATGCGGTTGCGGGAGGAGACCCACGGCACCGACAGGATTTCCACGCGCAACACGAACAGATGCTCGTGAAGTGCGCGGTTATGCTTGACGTGCCACACCATCACCGGCGGCGTGTCCCGCTCGGTCCTCGTCAGGAACACCGCCGTACCGGGGACCCGCGGAATTTTCTTGTCTGCGATCCCCGCCATGAAATCCGGCACCGGGATCAACGCCTCGTGCATCCGGACCGAGACGGCGGCGGCGCCACGGTGCCAGATCCACATTACACCATAGACACAGATCGCCAGGATCAGGGGCACATATCCGCCTTCGGCGATCTTGGTGAGATTGGCAAGGAAGAAGGCGCTATCGATCACGAAAAAGAAAGCCGCGACCGAACCCGCCGCCAACAGGCTCCAGCGCCAGATCTCGCGCATCGCAATGAACAGCAGCGCCGACGTCATCAGCATGGTCAGCGAAACGGCGATACCGTAGGCGGCCGCCAGATTGTCGGATTTGCCAAACCCGATCGTCAGCCCGACGGTTACGATCATCAGCAGCCAGTTGACCACGCCGACGTAAATCTGCCCGTAGCCTTCCGAGGAGGTCTGGTTGATCGCAAGCCTTGGCAACCAGCCGAGCTGGATCGCCTGCCGTGTCATCGAGAACGCCCCGGTGATGATCGACTGGCTGGCAATAATCGTCGCAACCGTCGCCAGCACGATCAGGGGCAGCAGCAGCCCCCCGGGACAGAGCCGATAGAAAATATTGCCGTCGGTCGGCGCACCTTCCAGCACCAGCGCCGCCTGGCCTGTATAGTTCAGGATCAGGCTTGGAAACACGAACGCGAACCAGGCGAGTTTGATCGGCCCCCTGCCGAAATGGCCCATATCGGCATAGAGCGCCTCGGCGCCAGTGACGCAGAGAAACACCGCGCCCAGCACCAGAAAGCCGGTGGCCCCGTTTGAGAACAGGTAGGACAGGCCATAGACGGGGTTGAGTGCGGCGAACACTGTGGGATGCTGCACGATGCCCGAAATCCCCATCGCTGCGATGGTGAGGAACCAGACCAGCATCACCGGGCCGAACAGGTGGCCGATCGCCGCCGTGCCCTTTGACTGGATCGCGAACAGCGCGAGCAGGATCGCAACCGCGGCGGGAACGACATAGGGCTGCAGCGCAGGGGTCGCCATATTCAGGCCCTCCAGCGCCGACAGCACCGAGATCGCCGGCGTAATCGCGCCGTCGCCGTAGATCAAGGCCGCCCCGAACAGGCCGACCGCGACGATGGTCGGCCGCTGCTGCTTCTTCACGCCCAACAGCGCCATCAGGGCCAGGATGCCGCCCTCCCCGTCATTGTCGACCCGCATGGCGAACGAGACATATTTTACCGTGGTGATGATGAAGAGCGTCCAGAGCACCAGCGACAGCGCGCCCAGCACGACGCCCGCGTTTGGAGGGGCTTCCGCGGTGCCGAGAATGGTCTTGAAGGTGTAGAGCGGGCTGGTGCCGATATCGCCGAATACGATGCCGAGTGCTGACAACGCCAGAATCGACAGCTTGCCCTGCGGAGGTTGCCTTGCCGTTTCGGCCGTAACCGATGTCGATGTTTCGCTCAATTTGTCGCTTGTCCGATGCAGGAGATTGATTGTCAGCCGCCCGGCTGGAAGGCCGCATAATCCTATGACGACATCTCGGCCAGATAAACCGGGCTGGGTGCAAGAGCCGATCGCTTCTGGTACAAATAATCGGGCGCGGTGACAACCAAGCGACCAGCGAGCCGATCAATCGCAAGACTATTTGACCGCATCGCTTCCGGATTCCGGAGCGCCAAACGCCAAGTCCGGCGGTTGCCCGTCGGCCGTGGCGATCAGGTGCTTCGGCACCAGGAGCAGCGCTGGCAGGATGAGAGCGTAGACGATCGTGATCGCGATGACGCAAACGGCAAAGCCGCCGTATCGATCGTAGAGGTAGGTCCCGAGCACGTCGCCAAATCGCACGACGACGAAGTAAAGACTGCTCGACATCATGAGCGTCGTCCCCTGCAGGCCCCGCGGACAAGATCGAATAATCAGATCCAGATAAGCGCCGGTGGCAAGACCGCCCATCAGGCCGATCGGCACGGCTGCGATCAAAGCCAGCGTCATCGTGTCAATGAAGAGCAGCGGAACCATCTGCGGAACGGCGAGCACCGTTCCCCACAACAATAGCGTCTTCAAAGGAAACCTGCGGCAGAGCAGCCCATAGACGATGTAGGTCGGAATAAAGGAGGCGGCGAAGATGGCGTTCCACTCACCCCATTGGGCATCGGTGGCGTGCAGGGTATTCTGGAGGTGATACTGCAGCGGCGTGGTCGAGCCCGGCGCGAAATTCCACAACAGCCAAATCAGCATCGCCGGATAGATCGGCCAATGTCGCACCAGCCGCTTCAAATCCTCGATCGGATGACGGCCGGCCCCGTTTTCGACGCGGATGTTGTCGAACACGTCCGCGGGCTTCCATAGCGCGTAAAGGGCGATGACGGTCATGATCGCGGCACCGACCAGAAACAGGATGCGGAGCGCCTGATCGGGGTCCTTCTCTTCCAACAGACCGCTGAGCTTGCCGCCGATCAATAGCGCCCCGACGGTGGGGACCGACAGGAAGACGTTCCACACCGCGCTGACCTGGCCCGTCATCGCGTGTTGCTGACCGATCACCGACGTCAGCCCGTTTTGGGCGCTGGCGACAAAGAGAAACGAAGCCGTCAGTGCAACGACAGCCAGGAGAAGCGTCGCATAGGTGATCGGCATGAATGCAAACAACAGGTAGAGCAAGGCGGTGATGCCGCCGAACAACAACATAAATCCGCGATCTCTCATCCCGAGCGGGTTCCACATATCGCGGATGAATCCAAATACGAACGACAGATAGAGCGGGATCGCGGCCACAAGTCGGAAAGTGGCAACCTCATGCGCGCTCAAATGCAGCCTGTTCTTGAGAAAGAAGCTGATGGGAATATCGATCAGGCCTCCGGACGGGCCGCCGAAGGCCAGCAAGACAATCAAGATACCGAGATAGATAAAAATGCCGTGCCGCACCGAAGGCGACAGATCGATGGGTGCGGCGGCAACAGCCGCCGCGGTGGCGGTGGCACGGTCAATCGTCATTGCAGGCGATCTGTCCTTTGAGAACGGCAATGGTGAACGCTCTCATGGACGGCTGAACAGGCGGACTATACCACCAGCAGCATCGCAATAACGGCTGTGGCGATCAATGCCGAATGGCGGATCTCCGGCCGGGTGAGCCCGATGTCGTCGTGCGCCACATGTCCCAGCAGGAAAGCGACCAGTACCGCCGACCCGGTTATCACCGAAAGGGTAATGATACGGCCAAGCCAGTGCATAACCCTTCCCTGTCGAGGCGGTTGAGGATCCTGCAACACCGCGCCCCTACGCCAATTCCGAATATGACGACGCCGGCACCTGCGCCTCGATCGCTCGTTCCTCGGCGACGACCTTCGGCTTGCGCAGCCAGACATAGATCTGGGCCACGATCAGCACGACGCAAATAAAGAGGAAGAACGCGCTGATCGGGCGGTCGATGAAGGTCATCAGATCGCCGCGCGAGATCAACAGGCTGCGCCGGAAATTCTCCTCGAAGCGAGGTCCCAGCACGAAGCCGAGCAGGATCGGCGCGGGATGGAAGTCGAGCCGCAGCAGGATGTAGCCGATAACGCCGATGAACAGGGTCTCGCCGACCTGGAACATGTCGTTGTTGGCGGCATAGACCCCGATGCAGACAAAGAACATCGCGCTCGGATAGAGGTAGCGATAGGGAATGCTCAGGAGCTTCACCCACAGGCCGATCATCGGCACGTTGAGGACGACCAGCAGGATATTGCCGATCCAGAAGCTGGCGATCAGGCCCCAGAAGATGTCGGCGTGCTGGCTGATCAGCTGCGGGCCAGGCACGATGCCGTGAATGATCAGTGCACCCAACAGCAGCGCCATCACGGTGTCGCCGGGAATACCCAGGCTCATGGTCGGGATGAAGTCGCCCTGCACCGAGGAATGCGTCGAAGCTTCGGGACACGCGACACCCTCGATCGCGCCGCGACCGAAGCGCTCCGGCGTCTTCGATATCTTCTTCTCGGTGGCGTAGGACACGAAGGAGGCGATGGTCGGCCCGGTACCCGGGATCAGCGCGCAGAGGCTGCCGAGAAGGGTGCCGCGGATCATCGGCCAGAACGACAGCTTGATATCCGCCTTCGACGGAAACATGTCGGAGATGCCGACCTTGGCGTATCTCAAGTCGACGGTTTCGGTATTGTTGATGCTGTTCATGAACTCGGCGATGCCGAACATGCCGAGCGCCAGCGCGATGATCTCGACGCCGTCGAACAGCTCGGTGATGCCGAAGGTGAAGCGCGGCTGGCCCGTCTCGATGTCGGAGCCGACAATGCCGACCAGGAGGCCGAGAACCGTCATCGCGACGCCCTTGAGCGGCGATCCCTTCGCCAGCGTCGAACCCGCCAGCAATCCCACCAGCATCAGCGAACACACTTCGGCGGGGCCGAATTCGAGCGCCACCTTGACCAGGAACGGCGCCAGGAAAATCATCTCGGTGATGCCGAAGGAAGCGCCGACGAAGGCGGCAATGATGGTGATGCCGAGCGCGGTGCCGCCCTTGCCCTGCTTGGTCAGGGGAAATCCGTCCAGACAGGTCACGGCGTGCGGCGGATGGCATGGCAGATTCAAGAGAATCGAGCAGATCGCGCCGCCATACTGGGCGCCGTAATAGACGCCGGAGAGCATCAGGATCGCCGGCACCGGCTGCATCCCGAAAGTCAGCGGCAGCAGGATCGAAATCGTCGCAACCGGGCCCATTCCCGGCAGCACGCCGACGAGGTTGCCGACCAGCACGCCGAGAAAGCAATACATCAGATTGTGCGGCTCAAGCGCTACGCCGAAGCCGTACCAGAGATCGGTAATCGCCGTTGAGATCACAGGTTGAACCCCCGCAGCAGGGGAAACGGAATGCTCAGGAGATAGTGGAACAGCACGACCCCGAACACCGTGACGCCGGCCGCCAGAATCGCCGAGGACTTATAGGTGGCAGTCTTGTCGCCGAGCGCGCAGACAAAGACACAGGCGAACACCGCCGGGATCATCCCGCCATACTCCCCCAGGATGATGAACAGGATTGGGCCGCCGATGATGCAGAGCCAGCCGAACCATTGCGGGTGGTCCGGCAAGAATTTGGTGTCGTCAGGCTCGGACGACCCCAACGCGGTGCCGGCGATCAGCAGGCCGAGGAACGCCAGCACGATACCCAGCACGACCGGCATGAAGCCCGGGCCCATTCTGGCGAGGCTGCCGAATTTATAGCCCGTGCCAGTCACCGCGGCTCCCACCCCGAGCAAGATCATGAGCCCGCCGGCATAGTAGTCCCGTTTCAGTGTAAATTTCCCCTCCAACGGAGTGCTCCCTGGATCGTCTTTGGGGCGGACCCTACCCGTCGAGGCGTGGCCTGTCGATACTGTCCTGTGCCCCTCCCCGACCGACGCCCGCGAACGAAATTAACGCTCGCGCATTGAAGTTCATGCCCAAAAGCCGCCGCCTCTCGACAGCACCGGACCGATGGGGGTGCAGCCCTTCGTACACAGTCCGACGGTGGCTGATCCGTGGCGCAGCGACCGCATTCCCCGAGGTAAAGTCAGCGGGCTTTTCTACTCAGAAAAATCGCCGCGGCGCAGCAATTGCAGGCGCGCTTCAGCAAAGGCCGCATGGGCACGTTGGGTGCGGCACGCTGCAGCGCCGGAACAACTTGCGGTGCTCCGGCAATGAAAACGTCGATGGGCTGTTGCGCCAGCTCAGCCGCAAGGGCGTCGAATCGCTCCGGATGCGATTCGGCAAAGCGCCATTCGATTGTGAAATCGCGCCTTCGACATAGTCGAGTTCGCGCATCCCTCGAAGAAGACCGCCAAACTGACTGGCTTCCAGGTTTTCGGGACGCGCCAGCCCGGAGAGCCAGCCGATCCGCGCGAGTTTCCCAGGCTGCTGCGCGCGCGACGAGCGGCCAGAAAAACGAAGATGTCGCCGCCGCGCCGCCAACCGGCGTGATGAAATCGCGCCGCCTCACTCGATCACCTCGTCGGCACCGCCAAGCAGCGAGGCGTTGACATCAAGACCAAGTTCCTTTGCCGTCTTCAGGTTAATGGCGAGTACGAACCTGGTGGGTTGCTCTATTGGAAGATCCGAAGGTCTGGCGCCTCTTAAAATGCGATCAACCAGCCGCGCGGCGCGCCGGTAGTTATCTACGAAGTCAGGCCCGTAGGCCAGAAGCCCGCCGAACTTCGCATATGCCGGAACGGAGTATACTGCCGGCAGCCGATATCGGGCGGCCAGGGCGATAATCGCCTTTATCCTGGCGCTCAGAAAAATATCGGGAGGGAAAATCATTCCACTGCCGGGCTCCTGCGCCCACGAAACGACAGCACGCTCAAGCCCGGCGCTATCCAGCACCGGAATTGCCGAGACTCCTACCCCAAGCGGTCCGGCGGCAACGTCTATCGAATGCACAATGGAATCGATGTAAGGCACAGTCTGCGGATTGAAGACGACGCCGATCCGTTTAACATTCGGCGCAATTTCCTTGAGACTTTGAACCCACTTTCCCCCTAAGGAAAACTCGAAGGTCGAACATCCCGTGATATTGCCGCCGGGATGCGCCAGGCTATCGGCGACGCCCTGACTGACCGGATCGACGCCGGCGGCGAACACAATCGGTACCGTGCTCGTTTCCTGACGCAGCACCTTCGCCTCGATTGGACTGGTTGCGAGGATGACGTCCGGCGAGAGCCCGACCAACTCTGCCGCGTAGGCCTGCATCCGATCTAAATCGCCCGCATGAAAGCGGGCCTCAATGTGAATATTGCGACCTTCAATCCATCCCAGCTTTTCGAGTTCGCCGATGAATGCTCCGCTCAACCGTGAATCCGCCACGGTCAACAACGCACCGACCCGGCGCACCTGTTGGGGCTGCTGGGCGCTTCCAACGACTGGCCACGCAATCGATGCCGCGCCAATCGCCGCGATGAACTCGCGCCGCCTCATTCGATCACCGCCCCCTCATCTGCATCACCCGAAGCCCGGTCGGGCTATCTTCCAATTTCGATTGTTAAACAGACGGCAGGCCGCTGTATATGGAATTGAGCGCGTGACGGCTCAGTCGGATGTCGTTGCCGCCCGGGCCATCTTGGCTTAAGGTCGCCCGACAAAAAACGGGAAGGACTTGCCGATGGACATCGTGCCGTTGGACCCGCACGAGGCGCGCCTGATGGTGCGCACCACGATCTCCGCGACCGGCGCCGACGGCGTCGTCGACACCATGCGCCCGCCATCATCTCACGCGGCGGAATAGCGGCGCCCCCTCCTGTCCGGCATCTGATTCGGAGTGCAGTCAACGGGATGATTCGTTTCCTCATCATTGCGAGGAGCGCGCTGGCGCCGTCTGGTTAAATCGAAAAAGAAGAACAAGGGAACGTGATGACGAAAAGCTCGAAGATACGAAGCGTTGAACTGCTCGCCTGCGACGCCGGCTGGCGAAACTACCACTTCGTCAAGATCACCACGGAAGACGGCATTGTCGGCTGGAGCGAATTCGACGAAGGCTTTGGCTCACCCGGCGTCGGTGCCGCGATCCAGCGTCTCTCGGCGCGGGTGGTCGGACAGAACGCTTTTCAGCATGAACGGATTTACGCTGAGCTCTTTTCCGCGACCCGCCCGGCGGCTGGTGGCGTTGTGGCGCAGGCGCTCGGCGCGATCGAAAACGCGCTGCTCGACGCGAAAGCAAAACTGCTCGGCGTACCCGCTTACGAATTGCTAGGCGGCAAGATCCGCGATCGCATTCGCGTTTACTGGTCGCACTGCGCCACCTGGCGCATCAATCATCCCGGCTGGTACAAGCCCGCGATCACCGATCTCGACGGCGTCAAGGCGATCGGCCGCGAAGTGCGGGACAAGAAATTCACCGCGCTGAAGACCAACATCTTCACCTACGACGCGGGCAAGCCAACGGGCTGGCGACCCGGCTTCGGCTCGCCGTTCCAGCCCGAAATCAATGTCGACCGCAAGATATTGCGCGATCTGCGCATGCATCTGGAAGCCATTCGCGATGGCGCGGGCCCGGACGTCGACATCCTGCTCGACCTCAATTTCAACGCCAAGACCGAAGGCTACCTGAAGATCCTGAGGGCCATTGCCGACCTCGACATGTTCTGGATCGAGATCGACAGCTTCAATCCCGAAGCGCTTGGGCTTATCAGGCGGCAAAGCCCGCATCCCGTCTCGTCCTGCGAGACGCTATTGGGCCTGCGCGAATTCCTGCCCTATTTCCGGGAACAGGCGATGGATGTCGCGATCATCGACACGCCCTGGAACGGCGTGTGGCAATCGATGAAAATCGCGGCCAGCGCCGAAGCGCATGAGGTCAACGTCGCGCCGCATAATTTCTACGGCCACCTCTGCACCATGATGAATGCCCATTTCAGCGCGGCGGTGCCGAATTTGCGGATCATGGAGATCGACATCGACCGGCTGGCCTGGGATCACGAGCTGTTCACCCATGTGCCGGAATTCGTGGACGGCTATCTCGTGATGCCGGACCGGCCCGGATGGGGTACCGAACCCAACGAAGAAGGCCTGCGCGCCCATCCGGCGAAAGGCGTCGGTGGCTTGCTGAATTATGGGCAAAAAGTTTAATCGTCCGCGACAATAAGCGAGCGATCTGCAATCGCAATTCTGCGTTACCGTCGGATGCCAAGCCGATTCGCCGCAAATCGAACATTGCTGTGCAGCAGAATCGCTGTTCCGACAGGCAGCTGTCTCGCCGCAAAGGCGAGACGCAGGAGAAGCATGCCCGAATCGTTCAATAAGGTTCCCGAGGTCACGCTCGCCTTCTGGATCATCAAGATCGCGGCAACGACATTGGGCGAAACCGGTGGCGATACCGTCACCATGACGCTCAACTGGGGCTATCTGGCCGGGACCGTCCTGTTCCTCGCCGCACTGGTGCTGCTGGTCAGCCTGCAGGTCGTCGCGAGGAAGTTTCATCCGTTTCTCTACTGGGCGACCATCATCGCCTCCACGACCTTTGGCACGACCATGGCGGATTTCGCCGACCGGTCGTTAGGGATCGGCTATACCGGCGGCTCCTCGCTGCTGCTGGCATTGCTCCTGGCCACGCTCGGCCTTTGGTACTGGTCATCGGGCTCGATCTCGGTCGACACCGTCAGCACGCCGAAGGTCGAGATGTTTTACTGGGCCGCCATCACCTTCTCGCAAACCCTCGGCACCGCGCTCGGTGACTGGATGGCCGATTCCACCGGCCTCGGATACGAAGGTGGCGCGCTGGTCTTCGGCGCGGCGCTGGCGGTGGTCGCCGCCGGCTATTACTGGACCAATGTCTCCCGGGTCACGCTGTTCTGGGCCGCCTTCATCCTGACCCGCCCGTTGGGGGCGACTGTCGGCGATTTCCTCGACAAGCCGGTCCACGACGGCGGCCTCGCTTTGAGCCGCCCGCTGGCCTCGGCGGTTCTCGCGATCTTCATCCTGGGCTGTCTGCTCCTACTACCGCAACGCGCCGGCTCGCATCCGGCTCGAGCGGAAGTGGTGCGCGAATAGCGCGGCTTTATTACTTTACGAAAATTGTCTGAAAATCGCGCGGTCTCCTTCAACCGAAGTCAAAGAAGTTTGCGTTAAACTGGAGCAATTCAAGAGTACACCTTCGGCAGCGCGGCGATTGCATCGCGACCAATTGTCCCGCCTGCACCTTGACCCCGATGCGGAGGGCATCCGATGTATTTTGCGGCTGTGGTGCTAATTATCTTGTCCGGTGTGTTCTATGCCGCCGGCCAACATCAGATCGGCAGCTTCGGCGCCGATGTGTGCCAATACGGCAGCACTTTCTGCGACGATCCGGTCTACGTTCTGGTCGGCGCCGGCCTCGCTGCGGTATGGGGAAAGTTCGTCAGCATCCGCTGAAACGATCGAACCCAAGCATGCGAACCTATGGCATGACCGGATTATGCTTCCAGCGAATTTCCTGCATCAGATGTGCCTGACTTGTTTTCGGTTAGGAAACAAACCGCGCGCGGCGGCTGGGGTTCCCCTCAGGCGGTAGGTTCCGTGCGGTTACTGCCGCTTCATCCAGATCCCGATCGCGACCTTCGCAATCAGTCCAAG
The DNA here is from genome assembly GCA_963733575.1 of uncultured Alphaproteobacteria bacterium. Lineage (GTDB taxonomy): Bacteria > Pseudomonadota > Alphaproteobacteria > Rhizobiales > Xanthobacteraceae > BOG-931. The sequence continues at coordinate 190,750 of CAVTDJ010000005.1, forward strand.
GACCAAAAATGCCCCGAAGCAAAGCAGGGCGGTGACGAGCGGGCTCATCGCATTGTTTCCTCAAAACCAAGAGGCTGAGCCTATCGCGCAGCCTTTGCCATCGTGTTCCCGATTTGCGTCAAGGGGCAAGCTCGCAAGAATTACCAGATGCAGGGCTTACGCCGACTTCGGTCGCAGGAACGAATCCATATCCCGCCTGTTGCCCGTTCTTCAACCAAGGAGACGCAACGATGGCTATCGAAGCACGAGAAACGGGTTCCCTTATCGGCAGCGACAAGGTGGAAGGCACGGCCGTCTATGGCGCCGGCGATACCAAGATCGGGTCGATCGAGCGCGTCATGATCGACAAGAAGAGCGGGAGGGTTTCATACGCCGTGCTGAGCTTCGGCGGCTTCCTCGGCATCGGCGACGATCATTATCCGCTGCCTTGGCAATCGCTGAAATACGACACCAGTCTCGGCGGCTACCGTACCGGCATTACCGAAACCCAACTCAAGGGCGCGCCGAAATACAGCAATGACAATGCCTGGAACTGGAACGACCCGGCGCGCGCCCGCGCCGTCAACGATTATTACGGGGTCGCAATCCCGTGATTCCCGCCGCGGCGGTTGATAAAGAGTGAAAGGCCCGCCCGACGGCGAGCTTTTTACGCGAGGGACCTTCCGCGTTCAGCGCTTTCCCCGGCGATCTCTCGCCTAACGTGCGCAGGTTCGCCCTAATCCGCCTCGTCGGTTGTCCGGCTTTTCAGAACCGGCGACGAATCCGCCCAGGTCGCCACGCAGCGCTCCAGGTCCTTCAGATTCTGCCGCATCTGCATCAGCGAAAACCCCAACGCAAAGAAGCGTTCGGCCACATCGCCAGGCACGCCCCTGGTCAGGCCTTCGCTGCGCACTGCAGCGACCTCCGTAGCGTAGTCTCGCAACGCAGCCTGAACGGGAGAGATTGCCGGCGGCAGGGTAGCTGTCCGCAGGCTCGCCGCGCTTGTCTTGAGATAGTCGACGATCGCATCGCTGACGCGCTTCAATGGTGAAACCAGGCGCTGCTGCAGCTCAGCCGGCAGCGGCACCACGCCGGCGCGTCCGATCATCACGAGATCATGACGCAGCCGCAGCACGGTTCGCAGCAGCGGACCGGTATCGGGTCCGGTCGAGAGGCGCGCGGCGCGCTCACGCTCGGCCTCGGTGCCGATCGCATTCAGCCCGACCAGCGCGGCGCCGATACCGTCCTGCAGACTGTGCAGCGCTTCATTGTCCCGTCCGCGGGTGAGGCCGGACAACAGCTCATGGAGTGCGGACGCCATCAATTCAAGCACATGCGCCGCGCTGGCGCGGACCTGGCTGTGCGCGCGCGACGGCAGCACCACAAAAGATACCAAAAGGCCGGTAAGCGCGCCGACGGTGACTTCCAGCACCCGGTCGATCGCGGAATCCAGCACGTCGGCATGGTTCATGATCGGGAGCAGCAGCACGATGATGGCCGTGATGGTCGCGACATTCAGGCTGGGATTGAGCGCGGCGATGAACGCCAGCGGCGCCACCGCCAGCACCAGCACCGCGAGCAGCGCGCCTTCGCCATGATGCGGAATCAGGATCGCGACCGCCGCGCCATACAGCGCACCGCCGACGGTGCCGATCAGATAATCGCGGGTCGCCTTGAGCGACCGCCCAACACTCATCTGGGTGACGATGATGGACGTCAGCACCGCCCATAGCGGCAGCTTCAGGCCCAGAGCCAGGGCGATCGCGAGCGCCCCCATCGCCGCCACGGTGACGCGCACGCCGAGGCCGAGCTCGACCTTCCGCGATCGCAGCCACGCGGTGACGGCTTTGAAATAGGTGATCAAGGTCTCCCCTACTTGCGCCCTTCGCAATCCGTCATGCATTCCGGATTTTTGACGTCGGGGCGCGGATCGCCAACGAACTTGTCGCGGTTCGGCATCTTGACCGCACTTAGCGTCTTGGCGTCAAGCGTCGCATCGGCCGGCAGCAGGCCGTTCAGATTGAGGATGTAGGCGGAGACCGCGTAGACGTCATCATTGCTCAGCGACTGCGGCGCGTTCTGCGGCATGGCGCGACGGATATAATCGAACAAGGTCGGGGCATAGGGCCAATAACTGCCGACCGTCCGTATTGGCTTCGGCGATGCCAGTGTCCCCTGGCCGCCGACCAGTTGATCGCCGACGCCGCCCTCGCCCTTGGCGCCGTGACAGGCCGCGCATTGCTGATCGAACACCTCATGGCCGTGACTGACGCTGCCGCTTCCCGGGGGCAGGTTGTGTCCCTCGCGGTCGATATCGATGTTCCAGCCGGCGATCTCCGCCGGCGTCGCAGCGCGCCCGATGCCATAAGGGCCCTGCGCCTGCGCCGAAGCCGCGCCCGCCAGCGCCACAACGGCTAACGCGGCGATGTGAAGCTCACGCATTCGCATTGGTCACCTCGCCGTCAGCCGCGATCCGCCAGGGCCAGATTGCGTTGTTGTGGTAAAAATGGTTGTCGCCGCGCACCGCGAGCAGCTCGGCCAGCGTCGGCTGGACGTAACCGGTTTCATCCATCGCGCGGCTTTGAACCACCACAGGCTTGCCGTCCCAATGCCAGGGCAGCCTGAAGCGGGTCAACGCCCGCGTCAGCACCGGCTCCTGCAGTTGCGCCTCCTGCCAGCTCTTGCCGTCATCGACCGAGACGTCGACACGCTTGATTTTGCCGTGGCCGCTCCAGGCAATGCCGCTGATCTCGTGAAACCCGGGCGTGTTCAGCTTTTGGCCGCCCGAGGGCCGCGTGATGATGGATTTGGCTTCCATGTAGAAAGTGAACTCGCGCGCGCTGCCGTCCGGCATCAGGTCGGTATATTTGGAGGTTTCCTCGCGCGAATAGGTCGGCTCGGCGGCGACGCGCAGGCGACGCAACCATTTCACATTCATGTTGCCTTCGAAGCCGGGCAGCAACAGCCGCAGCGGATAACCCTGCTGCGGACGCAGCCGCTCGCCGTTCTGGCTGTACACCAGCATGGCATCGTCGAGGCATTTCTCGATCGGAATGCTGCGGGTCAGCGCCGCGGCGTCGGCGCCCTCGGCAATCACCCATTTTGCGCCGGCCTGCAGACCGGCTTCCTGCAGAACCAGTTTCAGGCTGACCCCAGTCCATTCGGCGCAGCTCAGAAGACCGACGAGATCGGAAGCCGTCTTGCCATATGGCTTGGTGTAAATGGGATTGCCGGAGCATTCGAGAAAATGGATGCGCGATTGCGAAGGGAAGCGCTTGATATCGTCCATGGTGAAGATCAGCGGCTTGTCGACGAGGCCATGAAGCAGCAGCCGGTGCTGCGCCGGATCGATAGTGGGAACACCGCCGTGATGGCGTTCGTAGAACAGCCCGTTCGGCGTGATGATGCCATCGAGATCCTGCAGCGGAGTCCGCCCGGACGCCGAGATATATTGCTTCAGGTTCTTCGGGATATTCTTGATGACGCCCTTCTCGAACGGCGACGGCGTTCCATAGAGCTGGCTTCCCATGGGCTCGCCGGGCTTCTTCATCCATTCCGGAACATTGGGTGGGAGATTTTCGGCATTGTCAGGAGAAGTGGCCGCCAAGACTTCGCTGCCCGCAAGACCGCCAAGAACTGCTCCACCCATCAATGCGCCGCTCTCGCGCAGGAAATTTCGCCGCGACGTAACGGCCGGTTCGCTATCGACATCCGTCGGCTCGGTCATCTCTATCCTCCGTTCGAAAGCGGCAGGTTATCCCGATGATTCTCCTGACAACCTACACCTCCAAATATTTCAAAACGGAGGCAGGCCGGCAATTAAACCCTGGCTGTTCGCGTTATCCGCTCTCATTGCGGTGCGGCAGAAAGGGCAAGAAGAGAGAGCAGCAACGCGGGCGGCATGACGACGAGGCCCAGTTTCAAAAACCGCAGCGCACTTACACCCTCGCCTTCGCGGCGCAGCGCGATCAGCCACAGAATGGTGGCAAGCGATCCCGTCACCGACAAATTGGGTCCGAGATCGACACCGATCAGGATCGCGCCGGTAACATGCGCGGGAACCTGCGCGGTTTGACTGGTTGTCGCCGCGATCAAGCCAACCGGGAGATTGTTGGCAAGGTTCGACGCCAGGGCGACCACGATGCCTGATATCCAGGACGTCGCCTGCGGCGAAGCGCTCGTGGCCTGCTTCAGAAGGCCCGCGAGTGCCGGCAGCACGCCGGTCCGGTTCAGCCCCTCCACCAGAATGAACAGCCCCGCCACCAGAGGCAGCACCGACCACGAGATATCCTTGAACACCGGCAGCGGTGATTGCCGTCCGAGCAAAAGAATGACCGCGGTCACCGCCGCACCGGCGACGAACGTCGGCAGACCCAGGTCCCGCCCCATGGCAGAGGCAGCGAGCAGCACGACCGCCGTCAGCACGATCCCGAATGCGGCGAGCGCTCCCCCCTTCGTCAGCGGGGCTATGTCATCGATCTCGGCGACCTTCGTATCGAGCGCGCGGCGCTGCGTCAGCCGCAGCGCCAGATAGGTTGCAACAATAGCGACAACCGAAGGCAACGCGAAGATGCGCAGCCACTCCGCCAGCGGCGGCATCAGTTTGCCGAACACGACGAGGTTGGCCGGATTGGAAATCGGCAGCACGAAGCTCGCCGCGTTGGCGATGAAGGCGCAAATGAACAGATAGGGCAACGGCTCGACCTTCGCTGCACGCGTCGCCGCATAGACCGCCGGGGTCAAAACCACGGCGGTCGCGTCGTTCGACAGCAGGACGGTGACGATGGTTCCCACCACGTAGACGATCAGAAACAGCCGCTTTGCCGAACTCTTCGAATGCCGTACCGCCCAGGCCGCGAGCCAGTCGAACAAACCTTCCTGGCGCGCGACTTCGGCCAGCAGCATCATGCCGATGAGAAAGAAATAGACGTCCGTGCCTTTGCCGGCGGCGGCAAGGGCATCCGGCCATGGCAGCAGGTTGAAGGCGACCAGCAACGCTGCGCCCGCGATCGCCCAGATGAACTCCGGCAAATGCCAGGGACGCGCGATCACGCCAAGCGTCGCCACGGCTGCAATTCCCCAGGTTGCGGCGTTGGCGTCGGGCATGCTAGCCATCGAACACCACAACGCCGCGCAGATTTTTTCCGGCGTCGAGATCGGCATAGCCCTGGTTTATTTCGTCCAGGCGATAGCGGCGCGTGATCAGCTCGCGGAGTTTTATCGCGCCCTTGCGATAGAGCCCGAGCAATTCGGGAATCTGCAGGCGCGGGCTGGCGAAGCCGTAGACCGCGCCCATGATGGCCTTTTGCGTCACGAACAGCTCGATCGGCGGGATCTTGATTTCGGTCACGGTGTCGGGTGTCAGCGCGGTCACCACGACGTTGCCGCCCTTGGCGGTGGCGCGGAACGCCGGCAGCAGGGTCGAAGGCGGATCGATGCAGACGAAGGCATGGTGGACGCCGATGCCGCCGGTCAGTTCCAGCACAGTGCGGGTCAGCGCTTCGCCCTGCGCGTTGACGCCATGCGTCGCGCCGAACTCCCGCGCCCAGTCGAGCTTTGCGGGCACGATATCGGCGGCAATGATTTGCACGGCGCCGCACAGACGCGCGCCCTGCACCACGTTCATGCCGTCGCCGCCGCAGCCCACCACCAGCACGCTTTCACCCGGCTGCACCCGCGCCCGCTGCCGCGCTGCTCCGACGCCGGCCGGCACGCCGCAGGCGACGAGGCTCGCCAGGTCGAACGGGATATCCTTGTCGATCACGATCACGGAAGCCTGATCGACGACGGCGCGTTCGGCAAACGCACCGATCATGCAGAAGGCCCCGACCGCTTCGCCATCGCGGTCGCGGCGACGGTAGGTGCCGTCGAGTTGCGGCCCCTGCGTGATGCGCGGGCCCTCGGCGCAGAGATGATGCAGCCCTTGCCGGCACCAATGGCATTTTCCGCAAGCCGGGATGAAAGTGAGAATGACGTGATCGCCCGGCTTGATGCCGCCGACCGCCTCACCGGTTTGTTCGACGACGCCCGCGGCCTCGTGGCCCAGCACCATCGGCCGCATCGCGACCCGCCGCTCGCCGCGCATGACGTGATAGTCGGTCCGGCACAAGCCCACCGCGGCAATGCGCACCAATACCTCGGTGGGCCCCGGCGGATCCAGCGTGATCCGCTCGATCGAGACCGGGGCGCCCACTTCACGAAAGACAGCCGCGCGCGATTCCATCCTTACCCTTCATCTCTTGCAAGGCGTAGCGCTGCAAGCATCGATGTGAAAAACATCGTAAACAGCATGACCGCGACGGTCGTCTCGCGCAAATCCTGGATGCGCCAGATATGCCCCGCAGCGTCGGCGACCTCACCGCTCTGTCCCATCAGCCATGGCGTCAGATGGGTGAGTCCCGAAAACGCGTAAAACAGGATCGCAGCGAGGCACAACGTGCGGCTTCGTCGGGCCGGGCGTACCTCACCTCGCCTGGCAAGGTAAAGCGCGAATAATTGATAGAATGTCCACGACGTCAAAAGCCAGCCGAGGTAGTTCGTGAGCGGAACGCCAAAATCGGCGCCGCCGTCATGCCAGATCCACGCCCTGGAGATCGTTGATGCCGGCGCGTCCATGACGAAATCCCATTGCGTCATCACAAAGGCGGCCACGACCGGCTGTGCTATGATGTTGAGTTGCCGGTTCAGGTTCCCGTCGGCGCCGCCGAGCAAAGTTCCGGCAACGGTCCATGCGAAATAACCCATGCCGAACCATAGCGGACCAACAATGATCGGGATGACACCGACGTGGGGAAACTGCGCGCCGACTTCGAAATGATAACGGCCGAACAGCACACCCGTCAGGCTGCCGAAATTTTCCAGAGCGAAGGTGACGACGAGGCAGATCGCGAAGAATGCCAACGTGCTCTTCCAGCCATATGTCAATGTGCAATGGACCAGGGCGCTGGCGATCCCGATCGCCGCAAGGACTTCAGCAAAAGGCGTGGGGTTCCAAGCATAGCGAACGACCAGCACGAGATAGACGGCCAGCAGGAGCCAAGCAGCCCTGTCGCGCCATAAAGACGGAAGATTTCTGGTGCTGGATGTCTCGACGGCGGACATGGGTTGCATCGGAAGAACAGAATGAGCGGGTGGCGTGAGCTGAACCTAGCCGAGGAAAGCGGGCCGCATAAGCCTCCTTTCATCAAATATTGTCGGACCCGGTGTTCTCGACCGACGAAGCCGCGCGCGGAGCCAGTAAATGGAGAAACACATGACGCAGACTGACGTCCTGATCATCGGCGCCGGCCCGACCGGGCTGGTGCTGGCGCTCTGGCTGACGAAACTCGGCGTCAAGGTGCGTATCATCGACAAGACCGCCGAGCCTGGAACCACTTCGCGCGCCCTCGCGGTTCAGGCGCGTACGCTCGAGCTCTACCGGCAGCTCGATCTCACGGAAGCGGTGGTCGCGCAAGGCCACCAGGTGCCCGCGGTCAATCTGTGGGTGAGGGGCGAAGCCACGGCGCGCGTAGCGTTTAGTAATGTCGGCTCCGACCTGACCCCCTACCCCTTCCTGCATATTTTCCCGCAGGACCAGCACGAGCGGCTCCTGATCGAGCGGCTGCAGTCGCTTGGCGTCGCGGTCGAACGGCGCACCGAATTGATCCGCTTCACGGACGACAAGGATCGCGTCATCGCCCGCCTGCGCGGACCCGATGCTCAAGAGATCGATTGCACGGCAGCCTATATCGCCGGCTGTGACGGCGCCCATTCGATCGTGCGCGAGACCATCGGCACCGGATTTCCCGGCGGCACCTATCGGCAGATCTTCTACGTCGCTGATGTCGACGCCGCCGGGCCCGCCTTGAACGGCGAATTGCACATCGATCTCGACGAGGCCGATTTCCTCGGCCTGTTCCCGCTGGCCGGACAGGGCAAGGCGCGGCTGATCGGAACCGTGCGCGACGAGCGCGCCGCCGACGCCGGCAAGCTGACCTTCAACGACGTCAGCAACCGGGCGATCACCCATCTCAAGGTGGCGGTGAAGAAGGTCAACTGGTTTTCGACCTATCACGTGCATCACCGCGTGACCGATCATTTCCGCAAAGGACGCGCGTTCCTGCTCGGCGATGCCGCGCACATCCACAGTCCGGCCGGCGGTCAGGGCATGAATACCGGGATCGGCGACGCCATCAATCTTGCCTGGAAACTGGCTGCCGTGGTCACCGGCCGCGCGGGCGACGACCTGCTCGATTCCTACGAGGCCGAGCGGATCGGCTTCGCGCGGCGGCTGGTCGCGACCACCGATCGCATCTTCAGCTTCGCCACCGCCGAAGGCAGGATCGCCGATATCCTGCGCACCCGCATCGCGCCGGTCTTGATCCCCAGGGTCGCCGGATTCGAGACAGTTCGCGAATATCTGTTCCGAACCGTCTCGCAGGTCATGCTGAATTATCGCGACGGTCGCTTGAGTCGTGGCGCGGCCGGGCAGGTGCACGGCGGTGATCGCCTGCCTTGGGTGCGGATCGATGGCGCCGATAATTTTGCGACGCGCGGCAGCATGGATTGGCAGGTCCACATCTACGGCTCGGCGAGCGCCGAACTCGCTGCGTGGTGCGGGGATCACAACGTGCCGCTCCACATCTTCGCCTGGCGACCCGAGTATGAGATCGCGGGTCTCGCCCGCGATGCGCTTTATCTGCTCAGGCCTGACAGTTACGTGGCTCTGGCCGACAGCGCTGGCACGCCCAGGGCGCTCGACAGCTATTTCGCCGATCTAGGCATCCATCCTGGACCGTCGCCACGACGCTAGCTTTGCCGTGCACACCGAATGGGCGGCGGCCTTCGTCTGATGCCCACTATTCCGCGGCGTCACCGTGATCGAAGAAACACGAGAAGGGGATCGCCTTGCATGTCGAGACATACCGTCCACCATTGCGCGGCGGTGATCAAGGTCCGCGAACACAGGCTATTCGGCAGAGCAGGATCCGGAACCACTTTGCGGAACAGTTCGGGTGGATCGAGAATATCCTCCGGCCGCGGGTCAAACGCGGGACCTTCACGTTCTTGGATGATCCCCTCGGGCACCGGGCCCGATACACGGTACCAGTCGTGACCGAATATGGTCCAGTACGAGACGCGCCAGCTCTGCTCATAAATGTTGGGCGCGTAGTACCAATGGCCGGGATGACCTCCCCTTCCTGAACTAGAAACATAGCGCCATGGTGACATATCGGGGTCGACAGCCAGGACCGTCATCTCGTCCCGGCGGATTTCTATTTTTCGCACCTGCATGCGAGGACCTGCGGCTTTCTTGACTGCCGCGAACGCCGCCCGCGGATGCCCTGCTTCAAACATGCCATCCTTCTTCTGGACACCGGCGAGCCACGCAACGCCGAGTAGTGCCGCCAATCCCAGCACATAGAAGACTGCCGATGGTATCGCTGGGATCAGCTCGTCGTCTTTTGTCATCGAACGACCGTCGAGACCTCTGGCCCACGAATGTAGATGGGTCGCCGCGAGTAGCATGCTGGTTCAAGGCGATGACGTGCCCGATGACGCTACCCGCTGACCAGAAGCCGGCGCCGATCCGCTCACTGTTCGCATCAAGCAACCGGCCTTGCTGTCGTAATTGGCGCGAGCTTGCCGGGCTTTTCTTCACCCTTCTCGCACTTCACTCGCCCGGCTCGATTGCGTTGGTCGGCGTCGGACGGTCGGTGATCTGTTGGCCGAACAGGCTGCCGATCAGTTCGACCGCGGTGCGCGCGGTGCGGCCGCGCTCGTCGAGGAACGGGTTGAGTTCAACGATATCGGCCGAGCGCACCAGCCCGGAATCGTGCAGCAACTCCATCACCAGGTGCGCCTCGCGATAGGTCGCCCCGCCCGGCACGGTGGTGCCGACGCCGGGCGCGAGGCTGGGATCGAGGAAATCGATGTCGAGACTGACATGCAGCACGCCGTCCCGCGCTTTCACCTTGTCGATGACGCGGCGGATCAGGACGCCGACCCCATGCTCATCGATCTGGCGCATGTCGGCGACGCTGATGCGGCGATCGCGCAGCAGATCCTTTTCCAGTTTGTCGATCGAACGCACACCAAACAGCGCAAGTTGATCAGGATCGATCGATGCGCGCGGCTCCTCGCCCAGAAGCCCGTCGAGCCCGGGCTCACCGCACAAAAACGCCGCCGACATGCCATGCATGTTGCCCGACAGTGTGGTAGCGGGCGTATTGTAATCCGCATGCGCGTCGAGCCAGACCACGAAAAGCTCACGGCCCCTTTCGTGCCAGTAGCGGGCAAGACCGTTCACCGACCCCATCGAGAGCGAATGATCGCCGCCGAGAAAGATCGGGACCGCGCCGGATCGCGCCAGCTCGTACGCCCGCCCGCTCAATGTCCGGATCCAGCGCTGGATTTCCCGGTAGTGCCGGGCATTTTCCGGCGATGCATCTGTCAGCTCGGCCACCTCCCCGATCGAGAGATCGCCATGGTCTTCCACCTCGAAACCGAGGGTGTCGAGCATGGTCGATAGACCGGCCGTTCTCAGCGCCGCCGGACCCATCAGGGTTCCCCGCTGCGACGCGCCGATCTCGATCGGTGCGCCAAGCAGCGCAATTTTTCGGGTTGGATTTGGTTTGGAAGCATCGGCCACGAGCGAATCCCCCTCGGGCAACAGGATATCTGCGACACATGGCCGGGAAAAGACGAGACGAAGCGCTTGCCTCTCCAGCCCGGACATATCGCCGCTCGAGCGCCGATCGGGAAAGGTTAGCGGGGGCACGCAAAAATTCTTTGCTGTCGCCGCCTGCCGGGCCGGTGTATCCAGTCACTGAAAACCGTGCCGACGGCCGTTTCGGCGGGCACCGGGAAACGCGCGGACATGCCGAGCTGCAGCAAGGAAAATCCTCCCTATCCCAATGGGCCGAGGTTGACGCTTGTCACCACGACCGCACCGGAAAACAGGCGGACATCCAGCGGCCAATCGGACTGGTCGGTGCTGATGGCGAAAGCGCAGGATGGCGATCGCGACGCCTATCGCTCGCTGCTCAAGCAGATCGAGCCCTATGTCCGATCGATCGCGGCGAGATGCTTCAATCGGCCGGCCGATGCGGAAGACGTCGTTCAGGACGTGCTGCTGACGGTTCATGCCATTCGAAACAGCTACGATCCGAAACGGCCGTTCGGACCGTGGCTGGTCGCGATCGCCAATCGCCGCATCATCGACCGGCTGCGCCGGCATACCCGCCAGAAATCCCGCGAGATCGAATTAGCCGCCGAACATGAAACCTTTCCCGATGTTCCGGCGAACCTTGACAGGATGGCGCCGGCGGAGAGGGCGTTGGCAGGCGCCATCGACAAGTTGCCGCCGGATCAACGCGAAGCAATCAGAATGCTGAAGCTCCGGGAGATGTCGCTGAAAGAGGCATCGCAAGCCAGCGGCCGGTCGGTCGCGGCATTGAAGGTAGCGACCCATCGCGCCATCAGGACTCTGCGCCAGCTGCTGAAGGGCGAACCGTCGTGAGAAATACATCCGCCCTCATCGACGCGCTCGCCGATTCCGTCACCCCCGTCCGGCGGCTGCGTCCACCGTTCTTGCGCGCCGTGCTTTGGCTTTCGCTTGCGGCTGCGGTGCTGGGATTGCTTTGCGTCGCCCAGGGAGTACGAGCGGATATCGCGATGCGCTTGCGAGAGCCGGCGTTTTTCGTGAGCATGCTCGGCGCGGTGGCGACCGCCATCCTGGCGGCCATGGCTTCGTTCAAGCTGAGCCTGCCGGACAGTTCGCGCGGGTGGCTGTTGTTGCCGTTGCCCGCGCTTGCGGTCTGGGCTTCGACCATCGGGTATGGGTGTCTGACCAACTGGGTTCGAATGGATCCCGAAGGCATCCACCTCGGAGAGGCCGCGCGGTGTTTTGCGACGCTGCTGCTGACAAGCGTTCCCCTGTCGATCGCGATGCTGGTCATGCTTCGCCATGCTGCTTTGCTCCGGCCTACCGCGGTTGCCGCCAGCGGAGGCCTGGCAATCGCTGCGACAACCTCGTTTGCGCTGTCGCTGATCCATGATCTCGACGCCACGATCATGATCCTGGTCTGGAACCTTGGCACCGCGGCCCTGATCGCAGGGTTGGCGAGCGTGTTTGGCCGGCCGGCGCTGGCATGGATCGCCGCGCGCATCACGCCGGCGCTACCCCCGCAACTTTCGAACTATCCGAAGGCTTGAAACGTCCGGGCGTCTCCGGCTCTCCCTGACGGACACGCCGCAGGCCGCGCCCGATCGCGGATTGACAATCGGTGTAATTACATTAGTGTATATACATATATTTGCCCAGCCGCCCTTCCTGAGGAGACCGATGATGAAACCGACGATCCTCGTGACCGGCGCCACCGGCAAGACTGGCTTCGCCACCAGCATGCAATTGCTGGCTGGCGGATATCCCGTCCGTGCTTTCGTCCGCCGATCGGACCAGCGCAGCGCGGCACTGCAGAAATCCGGAGCGGAAATCTTTGTCGGGTCTCTCAACGACGTCGTTGACGTCAGGCAATCGCTCGAAGGGGTTCATCGCGCCTATTTCTGCGCGCCGCTGCTTCCGGGCTGCCTCAACGCCGGCGTGATTTTCGCAAAGGCCGCGCAGGAGCAGCGCCTCGAAGCGCTGGTCGTCATGAGTCAATGGCTCGCCAGCCCGTCGCATCCCTCGGTGCATACGCGCGAGACTTGGCTTGCCGACGCCATCTTTGCCCGCATGCCCGGCACTGCGGTCATCACCATCAACCCCGGTTGGTTTGCGGACAACTACATGACGGTCATGGAGCCGGCTGCCCAGTTCGGACTTCATGCCCATGCCTCTGGGCGCCGGTCTCAATGCTCCGCCCTCCAACGAGGATATTGCCAGGGTAATCGTGGGCGGCCTCGTCGAGCCGGCACGACATGCCGGCAAGACCTACCGCCCGACCGGTCCGAAGCTGCTTTCGCCGCAGGAGATCGCCGCTGCGTTCGCCAAGTCGCTTGGCCGGAGCGTCAAATATGTCGATGCACCCATCGGCATGTTCTCCAGGGTCGCTCAATCCATGGGTTTTCCGGAGTTCGTCATTGCCCAGGTGGCCTGGTACTTCAGGGACTATCAGAAGAACGCGTTCGGCGTCGGCGCGCCGACGGACGCCGTTCTTGAAGTCGGCGGTCAGGCGCCGGAAGATTTCGACACCATCGTCAGGCGCTACGTCGCATCGTCGCACCATGCCAGGCGCAGCATCGGATCGCGCGCCAAGGCAATGTTGGGCCTTATGGGAGCGATGCTCGCGCGAGCTCCCGATCTTGATGCCTTTGACAAGCATTGCGCGCCTCAAGTCTCTCGCGCTGCGCTCGCGGCGGACTCGGCCGCCTGGTTGTCGATCCATGACCGGCGGCCGTTTGTTGCCGTCACCGCGGAAGGCTGAGATCGCATGGTGACGCTTCAGGACGCTGCGGCAAGTTGCGCATGTCTCAAGGCGCGAAAGGCTGCACGCGCGGTAACGCGGGCCTATGACAAGGCGCTTCGGCCGGCAGGTCTCAGGAGCACCCAGTTCAGCATTTTGGGAGCCGCGAGTATTGGCGGTGGCGTACCGCTCGGCAAGCTTGCAGACATGTTAGGCACGGAGCGCACGACGCTAACGCGCAATCTTCAGTTGATCGAGCGTGAAGGGCTCATCAAGGTCCTCAATGTCGATGGCCGCACCCGTAACGTCGTGCTGACGGAGGCCGGCAACAGACGCATCGCGCAAGCCCTGCCGCTTTGGGAGAAGGCGCAAAACCAGCTGCGCAGCAAACTTGGCGCAGGGGACTGGGCCACGGTCCAGGGTGCCCTGACGACGCTAGCGGGGATTGCCCTGTGATGCGCCAGCCCTCGGCGATAAATCCCCTCCATCGAGGTTCGCCCTTAACCTTCCGCACAATGAGGACACCATGATCGCAGCTTTGTTTGTCGCAATGGTGCTTGTCGTCGTCCTCGGTCATCTTCTGGCCGCATGGTTTTCGGCGCGGCGGACCGGAATGCCGAGGGAAGAAGCCCTATATTTCACCGGACGCGCCGGCGCGGCACTGGCGTCGTTCCTCTTGCTGTCCATTGCCGCTTCCATGTCTGGCCTCATCGACAATTTCGATGCCAACCCGCCCTACCTGATGCGTTTCCTGCTTCCGCACCTCGTTTTCATAGTGATCCTCGGATCTGTTTCGCCGTACGGTCGCCGCTTGGCGCTCGGTCTTCCAATCGCAGCGCTCGTTGGCCTCCAGGCGTTCCGCATTCCCGTCGAACTGTTGCTCCATGGCCTCTACGACGAGGGAATAGCCCCGGTTCAGATTACCTATTTCGGCTGGAACTTTGACGTCCTGACGGGACTGACGGCCGTGCCCGTGGCGTGGCTCGCGGCGCGTGGCAAAGCCTCGCGCGCATTGCTTACGGCCTGGAACATCCTTGGGCTCGCACTGCTCTGCAATATCGTGATCGTGGCGCTGACGTCGATGCCTGGACCATTGCGGTTGTTCATGAACGAGCCGTCGGCGAAATTCATCACTTCGCTGCCTTACATCTTCGTACCCACGATGTTCGTGACGACCGCGCTCCTGGGCCATGTTCTCCTGTTTCGGCGTTTGTGGGTCGAAGCCAAATCGAAGAAACTGCGTCACGTTCATGCGTAGCAGTCCGTCAGCAGGCCCAAATCAGGGATCGGATGGCAGCTCCGTGGGAGCAAAACTCCCGACCATCGGCGCCATCACCCGGGAGGCGACGCTCGCGAGCCTGTTCTTCGCTTTCGCCCCTCGTTCAAAACAGCTTTGGCCCGCGGCGATCCAGCTTGGCTTCCCAGGTCAGCAGGGTCGCAGCCACGATCATGAGCATGATTCCTGCAACGCTGACCGCGGTTTGCATGGCGAAGGTACCGGAAACTTCGGTCAGAATCACGAAGCCCATGAAGGCCAGCAACACGCCGAAGCAATAGATCGCCAGCGAGTTTTCGCCGCAGCGGATCAGCGCCGTGATCAAGGGTTTCGGCAATCCGGACCAGTGTCGCGGGGACAGGCGCACGACAACGATGGCCAACGAGAGAAAATGTACCAGGCGCACCGGCGCCAGGTGGCCCTTGTAGATCGGGTAAATCAGCTTTGCCACCGCATCGGGCAAAACCCCCTCAATCCCCTCGAACTGCCAGCTCAACGCGATACCGAGGCTGAGGGCGAGATAGAGCAGCGCCAGCGCCAGCATAGCGCGCGACTGCACGATTGCACGCAAGTACCCCGTTCCTTCCTGCGCGTAGTAGGCGCCGAATACGAACAATAGCTGCCACGCGATCGGGTTGAAGTACATTTCGCCGCTCGGCCATGCAGGCAGGTGCCAGTCGAATATTTGCACCATGAGATAGACCAGAAACGACGCGGCCAGCGTGAACGCGGCGCTGCGGGTCATCAGCCACAGCAGGCCGGGAAAGGCCAGATGCAGCAGCACGAAGGTAGCCAGGATGTCGGTATTGACCGGCGTATATTGCAGGATCGCGATGTGGAGCAACGCGGTCCCCGGATTCTTGAAAAAGAACGCCGTATTGGTTTCATCGAGATAGCGGCTGCCGCCGCCGGCGATCCAGATCAGGACGAAATAGGCAAGCAGCAGCAGCAGGAAGGCGGCGTAGATTTCCAGGCCTCTCCGCAGCGCGCGCGTCACGATCGTTGCCCAGCCTTGCTCACCCAACGCTCCGCCATAGGCCAGCATGCAGGTGTAGCCGGACACGAACACAAACACCTCGGTGGTGTCGCTGAAGCCGTAATTGCGAAGCGTCAGCCAGGCGAGCGCGTTATCGGGGACGTGATCGATGAAGATGAACCACAGCGCGAGCCCGCGGCACGCATCCAGCAGCAGGTCACGGCGATCGGCATCGATATGAGCGGCAGCAACAGCGCCCGGCAAATGAACGGTCACGACCTCATCCAGCTTCGTCTCAGGTCCGCGTGCCGGTCATGTTACAGATTCGGCGGAGATTGTCTGTATCGGCGGCGGCACCGCCGCCGCCGGACAAGCACATCTAGAGCCGCATCGACCGCGAACAGAGCCTGTTACTCAAGCTGCTCTTCCAGCCCCCGGCGCGTCGGCTTGGCGCGCGGTCAGGAATTGGCTCTCGAATGCTGCGACCGGTACCGGCCGTCCGAAGAAATAACCCTGCCCCTCCTCGCATCCCATGCAGACCAGCAGATCGGCGGTCGCGCGATTCTCGATGCCTTCGGCGATCACCGCGAGGCCGAGCTGCCTGCTGAGACCGATCGTGGACCCCACGATCGCCGCGTCGCCGGCATCGGCGAGCAGTTCCAATACGAACGAACGGTCGATCTTGAGCCCGTCGAGCGGGAATTTCTTGAGATAGCTCAGGCTCGCATAACCGGTGCCGAAATCGTCGAACACGATGCGAACGCCGGTCGCCCTTATTCTCCGGAAGATGTCGAGCACCCTCTCCTCGTCCAGGAGCAGAATATCCTCGGTCACCTCGAGTTCGAGCAGCGCGGGCGTCAGCCCGGTGGTCTTCAGTATCTCCGCAACGGCGTTCGCGAGGTCGCCCGACTGAAATTGCGAGGGCGACAGATTGACGCCGACGCGAATATTGTGGCCGCTCCTCTCCCATACCCGCGCCTGTCGGCACGCGGTTTGGAGAACCCATGCGGCAACACGATCCGAAATGGACGAGGTGTGGACAACCGGCATGAATTCCGCAGGCGAGACCAGGCCGCGGACGGGATGCCGCCAGCGAATAAGGGATTCCGCGCCGATCAGGCCGCCATCGACCAGCCGAACCTGCGGCTGATAGAACAATTCGAATTCGTTTCGCTCAGTGGCAAGCACCAGTTCGGCCTCGATCATCAGCCGGGCTTCCAGCTCCTGCCGGATCGCGTTCTCGAAGATCACGTAGCTGCCGCGCCTGGTTGCCTTGGCGCGGCAAAACGCGAGATGGCTGTTGGCCAAGAGTTCGCCGCCGGTTCGGCCGCCGTCAGGATAGACCGCGGCTCCGATGCTGACCTTGACGCGGTGTTGCCGCGTTGCAGTCAAAAGCGGGGTGTCGAATGCACGCGCGATGCGTTCGGACAATGCCGCGACCGTCTCGGTGGTGCCATCGCGGGGGATCGCGATGGCGAATTCATCGCCACTCAGGCGCGCCACCAAGGCAGCACTGCCGGCTTCCGCGTTCAATCGTTCGGTCACAGCGCGCAACACGAGGTCGCCGCAGGCATGGCCGAGCATGTCGTTGATCTGCTGGAAGGCGTCGAGGCCGACCACCAGCAGGGCAACTTCGCAGCCCCGCGCTTCGGCCGCGGCAATCATCGCAGCCAGGCCGGTGTGAAGGCTGTTGCGGTTGGCGAGCCCGGTGAGGGAATCGTATTCCGCCAGATAGCGGACTCGTTCGGCTTCGCGCTTTCGCGCCGATATGTCGCGCAGGATCGCGCCATACTGAAAGCCATCGGTGCCTTGCCAGCCCGAGAAACAGGCCTCCACCGGAAATACCTCACCGTTTTTGCGCCGGCCGTCGAACTCCATCACCAGGCCGCCGGGTGATTGCGATCGGGGGCGCGCCGCCTCGCTGACCGCGTTCGAAACGGCCGCAACGTCGCCGCCGCCGGCACAAATCGCGTCGAACGGCTGGCCGATCATCTCCGCGGGATCGTAGCCGAATATCGCCGCCGCCCCCGGATTCCACACCGTGATCCGACGATCCTCATCGGTGCATACCAAGCCATCGCCCAGCGACATCGCGATGCGCTGAAAACGGCTTTCTGCGATACGGCCCAGCAGACCCCGGAAGTCGATTTCGTCGAGCGCAAGCGCGGCCGTGTAGACGACGATCGCGATATGGAATAGCGACGTATCAAGAACAAGAGGAAATCTTGCCTGCAGCAAAACTGCGGTGATTTCGATGGCGCCAGCCATGCCGGCGAGGATGACAACCCGCGCGCCGGCGGTGAGGCGGCGCCATGAAAGCATCATGATCAGTGCAATGACGCACAGCCCGGCCAGTGTGACGATATCGGCGGTAAAGCGCAGGGTTCTATTCTGCAGGATGGATTCGGCGGCCAGTGCCTGCAGCAGCGGCCCGGAAACAACGCCGCCATTGGGAACGCTGAAGCGGTCGCCGAGCTCGAGCGCGGTGCCGCCGATGATAACCTTCTTGTCCCTGAGCTTGGCCAGGGTCGCCTCGTCGCCGCGCAAGACGTCGACGTAGGACACTTGCGGAATCGAGGCGGCGCGGATGCTGAAATCGATCAGGAAGGGCCCGCGCTTGTCGGCATATTGTTCGGCCAGCACCGCGCCCATCGCGGGAAGAAACTTCCCATCGAAAGTCTCGCCGAACGGATAGCGACGAACCAGGCCGTCAGGCTCAACCGTGACATTCACGACTGCCGACCACGAATGATCGGCGAATTGCCTCAGAGGACGATTGATGTGGATGGCTGTTCCATTGCGGCCGACCGCACCCGGTTGCTTGAAGGACGGCAACACCACGGATCCGCCCGCGCTCTCCAGCGCCTCGACAAACGCCCGGTCCGACGCCGGATCGGATGGCGAGGAGAAGTCGACGTCAAATACGACATCCCGCACGCCAGCGCTGTCCAGCCGCCGCAGCAAATCGGCGTGAAGCCGGCGCGGCCAGGGCCAGACGCCGATCTGCTCAATCGACGGGGCATCGATCGCGACAACCACGATGTTGCCGCTGGCCTGGCGCTTCTCCCAGGCAAAATGCAGATCGGTCAAAGCATTACGCAGTGCGCCATGCAGGCCGGACAACAGAACGATCGCCAGCGCGACCACCACAAAGATATGCGGCCGGTAGTGTTTCAAAATGTTCCCCATCGCACACCTCGCAAACGGGCGAGATGCGCCTCCATTGATCGTCAACCGTTCGAGTAATTTCGTTCGGTCTCAATCCTCTCCCAAACCTCTAATCCCGCCGGCTGCCGCTAATTCTTGCCGCGGCTGTTGGCGTTCCCGTTGGCGTTGGCGTTGGCGCTACCGTTACCGTTACCGTTACCGTTGCCGTTTCCGTTGCCGTTCCGTTGCCGTTGTCCGTTGCTGGCGCTGTTACTGTTGGCGTTTCCGCTACCGTTGGCATTCGCGTTCGCGTAACCGTTGCCGTTGGCATTCGCGTTGACGTTGCCAGTGCTGTTGCCATTGGCACCATTTCCGTTGGCGTTGTCATTCCCTTTGCCGGAACTAATCGCAGCCCCGATGGTCGCGCCTACCTGAGCCGCCACTCCTGAATTGATCGCTGCGCTTGTGTTCGCCGCAGCGGTAGCGCTGCCGCTGGCATCGCTGGAATTGCCGTTTCCGAAGCCAAGGCTCGCCTTGGCTTCGTGCGAACTCCAGATCGTATCCTTGTCCGCGCTGTGTTTCGTCGGGCCCGGAGCCGAGACCGCTGCATGGGCGAGACCGTGGGTGACCTTCTGGAAATTCAGCCTGACTTCGCCGAGCGAGGCCGATAACCGCATTACGCCGGGCTTCGTGGAGGCATTGCCGGCGGCGAGGTGGCCGAGCGCGTGGACCTGCTGCCCATTCGCAGCGCTCCGCGGCGCGGAGAGCCCTGCCTTCGGCACCATGATCCGTTCGATCGATGAGGGGCGCGGCTTGCCCTGCTCGATCGGGTTGAGCAACCCCGAACCGCTCAGCGAAAGACCCGGCTTGCCGTGCGCGAAGGCCGTCGCAACCTGTCCCGGCATCACTTGCGCGATCTGGCCGGTCTTGAAATCTGAGACCTCGACCTGGCCTCTGAGCACATTGACGCTGGTAGAGGCGGCGTTCACCGAAACGCTAAAATGCGTTCCCTTGACCACGGCGGCGAGGTAGGGGGTCTCGACCTCGAAATGTTTGACGTTGCGCTTTTCTACTTCCAGCAGGATCGAACCGGCCTGCTGCAGGATCGTTGTCGACAACCCGTCCTTCATCTCGGTCGGCAGGCCAATAACCGAATTCGGCGAGACCAGAATGGTTTCCTCGCCGCGCACCAACAGGACCCGGCCGTTGCGCCCGGTCCGGATGGTGTCGCCCGGTTTCAAGACCTCTTGCTGGCCGAGCGAAGCAGGCTGGGCGCCTGTCGTTGTCGTCCAGACTTCGCCCGACGACTTGCTGACCCGCCAGACGCCGCCCTCGGCTGCGACCGCGCTGGAGGCCGCGCCGAGAACGAACGCCATCGTCAAGATGCGGGAAAATCCACCGGTCCAACGCATGAAACACTCCGTGTGCCCGTAGCTGCTCCCTTGGGCTTACCGAAAAAGTTTCAACATTGAATGAGCGGGACCCCCCTGGTTTACGGTCGGCTTTAACGCTTCATTGACCATAAAAATCTATGAAAAATCATGCGGCTAATGATTTTTCATAAATTCATTGCTTGGCCTCCGGAGAACTACGGAGGGGTGTTATCCCGGGCGGCCGCGCGACTGCGTGTCGGTCCGCGCAAGTTCGCTTTGGCCAGCCTGGTCCTTATCCTGTCCGCGATCGTCTCCACGCCGGCAAAAGCCCAGCAGGCGAGCCAGCCGGGCTTCGACCCGCGGCAGACTGAAAGGCGCTTCGACACACCGCAATCCGGACAGCCGCCTTCGGCCCGATCCGGCTTGCAGATGCCGACGGTTTCCCGGCCGGAAGGCACGGCGGATACCAAACCGATGTTCGTCCTGCGCGGCGTTACCCTGACCGGCGCCACGGCGATCCCGCACGATCAGATCTTGAGAGTCTATCAACCCTATCTCGGGAAAAAGGTCTCCCAGGCCGACCTCGCGGCCATTGCCGCCGGGGTCAGCGACCTGTACCGCGCGGCCGGGTTTCACTTAAGCCGGGCGATCGTCCCGCAGCAGGACATCCAGGACGGCAAGGTTCGTCTTCAGGTGATCGAAGGCAGCATCACGGTGGTGGCGCTGAAGGGCGACGGCGCGGAGCAGTTCGGCATCCGGCCGATGCTCGACCCGGTGCTGGCCGAATCTCCCTCGCGGCTTTCGACGCTGGAACGCCAGCTGCTGCTGATCAACGGCCGGCCGGGTGTGCGCATCGCCGATACCGCGCTGGAAGAGATCGGCGACACGACCGGCCGTTTCCGCCTGATCGTCTATCTCAACACCTGGCACATCTACACTTCCTTCGGGGTCGACAATCTCGGATCGTCGGCGGTCGGCCCCTGGCAAACCTACGCGACCGGCGCGTTCAATTCCTACCTCGCACCCGGCGACACGCTGGCGCTCAATCTGTCGACCACGCCTGGCGACCCGCGCGAGCTTGCGTTCGGCCGGCTGGCTTACGATGTCCCGGTCGGCACCGATGGCGCACGCGTCGGCGCCTCCGCTTTGTACAGCGAGGTTCGGCCGGGTGACTACCGGCACCTGTACAACGACAACACCAAAACCGAATCTTTCGAGCTGCACGGCAGCATCGTCCCGCTGCAGTCGCAAAAATCGGCACTCACGCTCACCGCGGCCGCCGGCTTCAGCAACGTCTCCGAGCGCGACGTATTCGGCCCGATCTACAACGATCACATCCGCGCCGTCAGCCTGACATCGGACTACTGGCTGCAGGACAATTTCGGCGGCAACAATTACTTCACGCTGACGTACCGTCAGGGTCTCGATATCCTGGGCGCGTCGCATTTCGGCGACGATTTTCTGTCCCGCTACGGCGCCGCGGGGAATTTCTCGCTGATGGATGCCTGGTTCACCCGCTATCAGACGCTGACCGACGCCTGGTCGGTAAAAATCGCGGCCGCCGGCCAGATCGCTTCCGGTCCGCTGTTCACTTCGCAGCAATTTTATCTAGGCGGCGCCGCCTTCGGGCGCGGCTATGGCAGCGCCGAGATCAGCGGCGACAACGGCATCGCCGGTTCGTTCGAGCTGCGCTTCGATCAGAAACTGAATTTCGGTTACCTGACCCGTTACCAGCTCTACAGTTTCGTCGACGCCGGCGCGGCCTGGAATGACGGATTTAGCTACAATGACGGCCTTGCGCTCACCTCGGCAGGCGCCGGCATACGGTTCTTCCTGGCCAGCGACCTGCAGGCCGATATCGCGGTGGCCTTCCCGCTGAGCTACCGCGCGCCCGACAATTCGAGCCGCAGCGCACGCCTGTTGTTCTCCCTGTCCAACGCCTTCAAGCTCTGTCCCCAGAGAACGCAGACCCGGTGCCTTTAGCCAGAGCGGCAAGCTGGTTCCGTAGTCGCCCGGATCGATCAAGACAGCAAAAGGTGTCCCCATACGCCGACATCGGGATCGCCATGATCTGCAGGGGGTGCCATACGCCGCGCTCAAGGCATCGGGCTCATCGTCCGCAAGCGAGGGCGATAACCAGGAGCGGTATCCGGCGACCGGATGCCTCAAATCTGCAAGCCTGTGCAATATTGATCACGGGAAACGCCGCTCAATCGACCAAACTGGCTTTACGCCAAGTTCTTGTCATCGGTCCGTTACTGGACACAGCTTCTCCTGAAGCTCAAACTGGCAATGGCTATGGCTCCCTTGCGGGAGAGGTCGAAATGGAACGATTCGTCCACGTAGAGAACCTCAAGCTTTATCGGAAGCTGCTGACTGAAACGACCGACGAACAAAAGCGCCAGACACTTTTGAAGTTGCTGGCGGACGAAGAGGCAAAGAACGCGCAGCCTTCCGACCAACAGCAGTGCTGATGAAGAAAAGCAGTGCTGACGCGCGGCTTCAAAAAATTGAAGCCGGCGGTGAGATATTCCGGCCTCAGACGCAGCTGCCGAGCTATCGGTGCCGCGCGGCTGGGGGTTGCGGTCACGGATCGGATTTTTCCTGGCGATCATGATCTGACCACCGGCTGGCCCTGCGCCATCGCGGCGCCCGCCAAATTTCAAAAATAAGGCGTTTGGTCCGGAACCGGACATAGTCAAAACGCTTAGCTCAGCAAATGCCTGGCGCTGGCAGGCGATGCTCGGCCGCTAGTGGTTGACCGGTGTTCGGCCAGCTTGGTTGCGCGGCCCTCTCTCAGTTAAGGAAATTTCTGGAGGCGCTCATGGTCGGTATACGAAGTGACCGCGCACGCGCACGCGCCAGGAACTTGCTGGCGACGATTTATCCGCTCCCCGACGATCTCGAGCTTCACCGTCTGCGCGAGCTTGCGGTCGACTACATCCGGGAAGCCGAGCGGCTGGAAGCCAAGCATAGCGGTCGCGTGGCCGAATCCGATGAATTGATTTCGGCTGCGCTCGATGCGGTCGCGAGGAATTACTTCGTGCGTGCCCTTGCCCGCGCGAGGTCGCAACGAAAACGTTAGCAGCAAAGGTTAGCTGCCCGAGAGGGCTCCGAACTTGCCGGCGCTCCGCGTCGAATGTTCCGATGCCACGGACGGGAATGGGCCGGCCCCTGGGAGAGCCTCGGTGCGAGCCTGGAATATCGGGGGAATTACACCAGCCGTCGCGCCAGCCATTAAGCGGGTGGCCCGTAAAGAAATTGCCGTCCCATCCCGCTGCTTTGTTGAATTCGGCTGTACCTATCATCATATCCCGATAATTGGAGGTCTATCTGTCGCAGCGAGGGGAACCGGGATGCAGATTTCGCGATTGATCATGCAGGCGTGCCTTGCGGGAGCGTTAGCGGGCGCCGCGCCAGCGCTGGCTTCGGAAGGGGCGCGGCCGGACAAGGTTTCGTTCTATTTCGCCGCGCATGAGGATGACTGGCAGTTGTTCATGAACCCGTCCGCCTTCCAGGACGTGATCGCCGGTGCCGCCAAGACCGTGTTCATCCATGTCACCGCCGGCGACGCCGGGCTCGGCACCGGCTCCGGCGACCGCAAATACCCGTACTATCTGGCGCGGGAAAATGGCGCCGAGCAGGCGGTACGCTTCATGGCCGACGCCGACGGTGTACCGGTCGGACCTGCGGTATCGACCAGGTCATTCAACGGACATCCGATCTACCGCGTCAGTTACCGCAACACCGTGAGCTATTTCCTGCGCGTGCCGGATGGCAACCCGCTCGGCTCGGGTTATGCCCACACCGGCTTCCAGTCGCTCAAGCGCCTCGCTGACGGCGACAACGACACGCTGGCGGCGGTCGACGGCACTACCGCCTATCACGGCTGGAGCGATCTGGTGAAAACGCTGCGCGCGATCATCGATTATGAACGCGGGCCGGCTGGGCTGGTCCAGCTTAACGTTGCCGAGCTCGATCCGCGCATCAATCCGGAAGACCATTCCGATCATCTGATGACCGCAAAAGCGGCGATCGATGCGACGCGCGATTTGTCCTGCGTCCGCCGGGTGTCCTATGTGGACTACGCCAGTTCGCGGCTGCCGGAAAACCTCGACGTGCGACAGCGGGACATGGAAAGTTCGGTGTTCGCGGTAACGCTCGCCGGCGTACAGGCGATGGGTCACGGAACCTCCTGGCATCACTACGACAAGTCCTACGTTGGCCGGAACTATTTCCGGGTGCAGGAGGCGGCAGGCCGCTGCGCCGCAGCGGCGACCGACGTCGCGGCGCGCGGTGCAGAACAGCGCCCATCCGTTGACTTGGTACCGTGACTGAATCTTGGCACCCTGACCAAATCCGAATTTAAGTTGGCCGGATCGGCGGCGCAGCGCTCCGCCGATTTTTTCCATCGCGCCGCATAGCGCTCTTCGGGCCGACCCGATCCGCTGGCAATTACTTGACGCAAGTCAACACGCCACCCGCATTTGTCGGGAAAATTAGTCGCGTAGTAGTCTTCCGACAGTTGCCGGGAAAATTGATGCGCCACCTCGAAGCGCCGGTCGCTGCGTCGCAAACGCACCGTGTCGTCTCGGTAGATGCCCTGCGCGGGTTCAATATCTTCTGGATACTCGGCGCCGACGGTGTCATTTGGTCGTTCGAGGAGATGTCGCACGGCATGGGACCCGTGCTGGGCCGCATCGGATACTTTCTCAACACCCAGATGAACCACGTCGCCTGGGAGGGCTTCCGCTTCTACGATTTCATTTTTCCGCTGTTCATCTTCATCAGCGGCGTGGCGATCGTGCTGTCGCTGCCGCGGCTCGTCGAGCGAGAGGGCAAGGTATGGGCGCACGTCCGGGTGCTGCGCCGCGCGCTGCTCCTGTACGGCTTGGGAGTGATCTTCTATGGTGGGATCACTCAGCATTGGAGTGATATCCGCTTTCTCGGCGTGCTTCAGCGCATCGCGCTTTGCTATCTGTTCGCCTCGCTGCTGTTCCTGAATTTCCATGCGCGAGGTATCGTCGTGGCGCTGGTCGCGCTGCTGGTCGGCTATTGGGCGTTGATGACGTTCGTCCCCGTGCCCGGCATCGGCGCCGGCTCGTTCGCGCCGGACGCCAATTTGGCCACCTGGATCGACGCCCATTATCTCCCGGGGAGACTGCTGGACGTCACTCGCGATCCGGAAGGGCTGTTGAGCACGCTGCCGGCAATCGGCACCTGCCTGCTCGGCGTACTTGCAGGCCTGCTGCTGATCGACGAGCGGCTGCAGCCGCAACAAAAATCGCTGATCCTGATCGGCGCAGGTATCCCGCTGGTCGCCGCCGGCTATCTCTGGGGATTGCAGTTCCCTATCATCAAGGTGATCTGGACCTCGTCGTTCGTGCTGGTCGCCGGCGGATATAGCCTGATGCTGCTGGGCGCATCGCATCAGATCATCGACGTGTGGGGCTTCCGGCGCTGGGCGACGCCGTTTGTCTGGCTCGGCGCCAACGCCATCACGCTTTACTTTATCAACGATGTGTTGGGCTTCGAGCCGTTCGCAAGGCGCTTCGTCGGAGGAGACCTTGCTGCCTTGCTCGATCGCGCGATCACGCCGGGCACCGGAAGTCTCACCGTGCGAGCGGTGGGCCTGGTATTCGCCATCGCGCTCGCCGGCTTTCTCTATCGCCGCAAGATTTTCCTGCGCGTCTGATTCTGGCCTTACATCGTCTCAAGCCGTCGCCTCAAGCCCTCACCTCCTGGCGCTGGAACACGATATAGCCGGCGACGAACAGCACGATGGTGGAGGCGATCAGCGCCACCGTCTGCGGCCAGGCGATGATCAGGCTTTCGCCGAACGGAAGCGGCGCGCCCATCACGGCGCCGCGCAGCTGATCGAGAAACACCGGACCAAGCGACCGCGTCGTCGGCGACAGCACCGCCAGCATCGCCTCGCCGAACAGATGGTTCGGCGACAGCCGGGACAGGATCTGCGCCCATATCGCCGTGTCCGGCGTCTCCAGTCCGAGCGCCGCGTAACGCGGGTCCGGCGGCGCGATCGCTTGCGCGAGCGCGGGCGCCAGCATCGGCCACAGCACCGTCAGGAACAGCCAGATGCCGAGCGCAACCAGCGCTGCGGTCGCGGGCGAGCGGAACACGATCGAGAGCAGCATCGCCAGCGCAAGCCAGACGCCGGCATAGAAGATCGCGACCACCAGGAACGCCAGCGAGCGTGCGATCTCTTCGCCGCCCGGTGGGACACCGAGGAAGATCAAACCGAGGCCGATCACCATCAGCCACAGCGCCGCCAGGTTGATCGCCAGCGTCGCGAGACCGGCCAGGAATTTTCCCATCAGCAGCGCGTCACGGTAGATCGGCTGGGCCAGGATGCGTGACAGCGTTCGCCGGTTATGCTCGCTGTTGACGGCATCGAAGCCGAGCCCGATCGCCATCAGCGGAATCAAGAATCCAAGGATCGCGACAAAGGACGGCAGCGGCGCGCGGTCGACCGTGAACAGCCGCAGCAACAGGAACGGGTCTTCCGCGGTGTTCTGCCGCAGATTGTCGATCGCGCCGTAAAGCGCGGCCAGCGCCGTCAGCACGATCAACAACTCGAGCACGAACATGCGCGCGCTCGACAAATTGTCGGACAGTTCCTTGAGCGCCACGGTACCGAGACCCTGGAACGGAGAACCCTCACGCCGCATGACGCGCTCCTTGCGATGGCTCCTTGTGGTCCTGGAAGTAGCGGGCATAGATCGCCTCGAGACTGGGCTCATCGACCGAAAGCTTGCGCAACGATCCATTCGCGGCGACGACGGCGCGCGCGGCGTCCGGCCGGACGTCGCGGTCCGCCGTCATGCGGAAGCGGTCTTCGGCCAGCGTGTCGACATTGGTGACGCCGGGTATGGTCGAAAGCCGCCTGGCAAGTCCTGCACCATCGGCCTCGACTTCAACCACGAAGCCTGCGCCCAGCACCTGACGCGAGAGGTCCGCGACCGGCCCCATCAGCACGATGCGTCCAGCCTGAAACAGCGCAACCCGGTTGCATATCCGCTGCACCTGGTCGAGCAGGTGGGACGACAGCAGTACGGTCACGCCTTCGGCCTTGAGCTCACCGATCAGCTCGAGGAATTCCTGCGTGGCTTGCGGATCGAGCCCCGAAGTCGGTTCGTCCAGAATGGCGATCTCGGCTTGCTTGACGATGATCTCGGCCAGTCCGAGCCGCTGCCGCATGCCGCGCGAGAAGGTCGCGACACGCTTGTCGGCGACATCGGACAGCCGGACCCGCGCCAGCGCCGCCGCGATGCGCTGCGTCCGTTCGGCGAAGGTGAGGCCCATCAGCCTGGCGGTATAGGACAGGTTCTCGACCGCGGTCAGGTTGTCATAGAAGCCGACGGAGTTGGGCAGATAACCGACCCGGCGTTTGACCTGCAGCGGCGCGCGCGCCGGATCATGGCCAAGGACGCTGACCTGGCCTGAGGATATGTCGGTGAGCCCGAGCATCATCAGGATCGTCGTCGTCTTGCCCGCGCCGTTCGGCCCGAGCAGTCCGAACACCTCGCCTTTGACGATGTCGAAGTTGATGGCGTCGACGACGCTGACCGTGCCATAGCGCTTGGTCAGGCCGCGCGCAGCGATGACGATATCGTTGGCCGTGGCGGCGGCCTTGCCTTCGGTATTGCTCATCGGCGTCCAAACCTCGCTACCGCGCCCAGCATCAGAAGCAGCGCAACGCCGATGACGCCGGCGCCGGCCATTCCCCACACCGTCGAGGTATTGACGGTGATACGGAACTGGCTGGAGGCATTTTCGCCGCGCGACGTCGCGCTGACCGAGGTCATGTAGTCGCCGGCCAGCGACTTGTCGTTCGGCGTGACCAGCGCCTGAACCTCGGCGTCCTTGCCCGGAACCAGCCGGTCGATGCCGGCCGGCTCGAACGTCACCTTCCAGCCGGTCGGCGCGCTCGCCGAGAGCTTGACGCTGTCGGCCGGCGCAGTACCGGTGTTGCTGACGACGATCGGGATCGAGCTTTGCTGTCCTGCGACCGCCCGCGCGCTCAATAGCCCGTCGCGTCCGGACACCTGGAGCTGCGGCTGGCCCACGACGTCAAGCGCAAGATCAACCTTCGCCGAAGCATCTTCCGCGTTGACCGTCACCTTGACCGGAAAGTGTCCGGCGTCGATCGTGCTCGGTGGACGGACCTTCAGCTTGATGTCCTTGGACTGGCCCGCCTCGATCGGAATCGAGGAGAGCTCCTGGCTGCCATAGGCCTCGGTGAACGAGGTTTCGAAATTGGGCGGCGCTTCGGCGGCGAAGCTCGCGACCAGATTGCGGCCGCTGTCGTTCTTGATGTTCAGCGTATACTCGAAGTTCGATTTCGGGCTGCCGCGAAGCGACGGCAGCTTCGACGTCACCGTAAGCTTGGCCGGCAACTCCTTGGCGAGCGCGACGTTGATCGGCAGCGTCGCCTGGCTTCCGTCACCTTCCGCCTTCACCGTCAGGGTCTGCCCGTTGAGGCCGGCATTGGCCGGGACGTCGAGACGAAGCTGAAGCGAAACATTGGCATCCGGCGCCGGCATCGCGGCTGCGACGGGTTGCCCACCGCCCAACAGCGTCGCGGTCCATCCGCTCGGCACGCCCGCGACCGAGAGCTGATATCGCTGCGGCTGGAGCCCATAATTTTGCAGGCGCAGCGGGATGTTCGAGGTGGTGCCGGGCCGCACCGTGACCGCCGGATAGTCGGTCATCAAATAAAGGCCCTTGATGTCACGCGGCGTATCCGCGGCGTGCGCCGCCGGGACGACCAATGCAACCGCGAAAACAAAAGGGGCGAGATCGAGCGCTCGCATTGCAACACTCCTGCTTGGCAAAGTGGACGTCTGTCGCCGTTTCCGGGGCAACCGAAACCGCGACGGTGAGGAGCCGGAACTAGGCGAGGTGATCGTGACGAAATGCGGCACGGCCCAATTACGAGTCAGTGATCACGACTAGGAAATTAGTATAGGTCCGGGGCTTCCGCGCCTCGCCTTCGGAGATCGCGGCCCGCCACCTTGCTGCGGAGCAAAAAGATTTCCTAAATTTAATATTTCCTAAATTTAATTTCGGCGCCATGACCCTCGCCTCGCCACAGACGCGTTTGCACACCATCTAGTGATTTAAAGTGATTGGGATGGAAACGATGAAGCGCGGAATTGCAGTTCTGACATGCGTCTGCGCCCTTGCCGGCGCTGTCTATTTTGGCGTCAGCAAGTGGGGTATCCGGCACGAGACGCTGAACTTTTTCGATGAAGTGCGACAGCGGCCGGTCTCCGTGGATCTAGCCGTGCGCCGGGATTACGAGATGAAGGCGGATGACGGCTACTGGAAGCTGCCGGTCGCGGTCATCAGTAACGGCAATACCGTCAAGAACACCGAGTATTCATTCCTGGCCAACGTGTTCGCGGCCAGGGGATATCTGGTGGCCAGCATCCAGCAGGATCTGCCGACCGATCCGCCCTTGATGACCAAGGTCGGCCTGCCCTATGTCGGGAGGACGGGCGTGTATGAAAAAGGCGAAGCCAACATTCTGTTCGTGCTTGGGCAGTTGAAGAAACTGCAGCCGAACGCCGACTACAGCCACCTGACCCTGGTCGGGCACTCGAACGGTGGCGACACCGCGATGTATTTCGCCAAGGAGCACCCGGGGCTGGTATCGAAAGTTGTCACGCTGGATAATCTGCGCGTCCCCTTCGTGCTCAGCGGCAAGATGAAGATCCTCTCATTCCGCTCCGAGGATCCGAACTTCCAAACCGATCCCGGCGTGCTGCCGACACCGCAGCAGGCCAAGGCCGACGATATCGATATCGTCCGCACGCAGTTTCAGCATACCTGGATGAGCGACCGTGGCCCGCCTTTCGTCAAGGAGAGGATCCAGGCCGCGCTCGACGAATTTCTCGGCGGCAAAAACACCAGCGAGCTGGCGCCGGCCGATACCGACAATTTGATCGTCACCAATGCCGCGCCACTTCCTTGAAACGCCGCTGTCGGCATGAAGCGGAACGATCACGGATCTCGTTTGGTCGGAGTTCGACCGTTGGCAAGCTAACTGGAGGGGGCAATGTCCGGAAAGTGGGCAGTTTTGGTTATGGCTGTCGGCCTGGCGACGACATTCGTGAATCTGGCGATTTTGGCCGGGCAGATATCGACTCCGGCGACCGCGCGCGGCGGCGGCAACGCCAGCAAATTGCTGAACGACGACGATTTCACCGATGGCCTGACCAAGATCATCCGGAAGACCGTTCGCGATTACTGCACCGTCGGCAAGCGAAACGGCATCGATTGTTAGACCCGCCCACTCTGCTCATATTTTAGGCAGCGTCTCACCGGAACTGCGAGCGCCCGTCGTCATTCTTTCCGGGCGTTTATTCCAACAGGAGACCAAAATGCGAAATCTGCTTATTGCGGCGTGCTGTGCGGCCCTCGTGGCAAGCGTGTCGGTTGCTTCGGCTCAGACCGCGGCGCCGCCCGCTCAGAATTCCATGAAGGCGCACAATCCGATGAACGCCAACGCCAAGATGAAGAAGAAGAAAAGCACCAAGAAGACCAAGAAGTCCGACGACAGTATGAAGAGCGACACGTCGAAGGAAGGCACGACGAAAGAAAGCAAGTAGCTTTATTTGAATGCGAAGAAACGCCGCGATGCCGTTGTGGTGTCGCGGCTTTTTGCGTCTCCGCCGTTCATCGTCTCGGTCTGACGTGCCGGGTTATTCATCGGGCTCGAAGGCCATGGCGGGACCATCGTCCCAGTCGCGATCACCAGCACGATAGGGAATAAGTTGGGTGATGCGGCGGCCATCGGGAAGTTCGATGGTACGCAAGGTCATCACCTCCAGCCGGCGCTTTTCGAAACGGCGGCTTGCCTGCCGAACATGCGGCCGCCTCGCTGTCTTCGCGGCCGTGGCTGGCGCGGTGGCGGCAACGGCCGATTGCTTTTCTTCTTGGGCTGGGACCGCATCGCCCTGTTTGGCTTCGGCTGGCGGGGCATCATCAGCCTTCTGCTTGGCTTCTTGGCCGCTTGCGGCCTGCGGAATCTCGGCGTGGGCCGAGCGGGCTTGCTGATCCGCCGCCGGTCCCGAAGCTTGCGCTTTTGCGTCCTGCTCATTCGCCACCGCGGACGGTTCCGGTTCAGGCGATGCCGAGGGCGATTGGCCGCCTGAGACCGCCTTGTCGGTTGAAGCAACCTTGGCCTGATCGGCACCGTTGATCTCGGACTTGCCCGCCAACCTGGGCTTGCTGGCTTCGCGCGCACCGTCGTTCGAAGGACCCGCCTGCGCCGAGGTTGGTCCAGAATTGTCCGCGTAATGCGCCGGTGGTGGCTTCGATTTTGCCTTGGCCACCACTTTCACTGGCTCCGGCGCCGCGAGCCAGCTCAGCGCGCCATAGCCTCCTCCAACAAGAAGCCCGACGGCGATCAGATAAGCGAACAAGGCGGGCATAGCGAACCTCCACTGCCAATTGCGAGCCTGCCCCAGGGAATGAAAACGGCCCGCCGAAGCGAGGCCGTTGCTCGACTTGCTTACTCGATCACCTGGACGATCCGGTGCGTCGAAGGGTAGACCAGAACGGTTCGATCATTGACGACCGTGTAACGATATTTGGTCACGCCATATTCGCGCGGCACTTCGTAATAAGTGACGCCGCTCAACGGCAGATCCTCGCCGACGCGGAGTTCATGTTCGTGGCGATATGACGGAATATGGCGCTCCTCGGCATAGGTTCGAAAGCGCGGTCGCGTATCGTCGGCAATGCCGCCGGCCACCGCATGGACACCGGCACCGACTGCGGCTCCGACCGGCCCGCCGACGATTCCTCCGGCGACCGCGCCGGCTGTAGCGCCGTCTTGCGCCTGCGCTGCGATTGGAAGTGAAAGTGCAGCGGCGATGGTGACGCCGGCAAGCAGGTTGGTGTTCATGAAGTCCTCCGGTCCTTGTCTCCCTTATGGTGCGCGCGACGAAGAACGTCAGAGGCCAGCAGCTGTTCCCACGCCAGCTCATGTTCCTGCCAGGAACCTCCTGCGTTCCGATGAAGACGATGCCGTAGTTAAGAACAACTCGGATGCAATGGAGTTCTGGAACATCGAAACGCCCCCATCGGCGGCGGGCGGCTTTGCCTCGCCGTTCGAAAGCCTAACGGATGCAGCGTCTGGTTGGACGCGTCCTCAAGCCGGCGGCCCCGGTTCGCCTTCAGCCGGCTCACTCGGAATCGTGCTTGCGATCGGAGGCACCGGATATGGCCGGCGACTTAACCGCTTGCAGTTCAACTTCTTTGGTCAGGGCAACGATGGAGTTGCCTACCTTCTCGACAACGGCCTTCAGTTCATCCGCCGGCAGATGGAGCCGCCGGGTCCGGGCCTGAGCCGGGTCGGCCATGTTGATCTTGTTGCGAATGGGCGGACGTTTGACGTGTTGCATGGCAGCATTTGCTTGGCTGCGCGATCAACAGCATCCGGCGTGCTTCATTCCACTTTCATTTTGAGGCAGGTCAAAGCACGCGGCAGCGGCGGCGCTAACCTCACAAAATGGGTAAGCTGATCTTTCGATGCGTCCAGACCGGCATGAACGTTCAGGTGTGGCTGCCTGACGAGGAGCCAACCGCTGGAACGGACAGCTATGAATCCGTAAAATGCCCGGCCTGCGCCCGGCTGCATTTGGTCAACAGGATCACCGGTAAGATACTAGGCGACAAGCAATAGTGATGCGCGCGTAGCGACGGTCTCGGCTCGCTCATTTGGTGCGCCACATCTTTCGATTCGAATTCGCATGCATTTCGCCGACGATCCTGCCGGCGCGGTCGGCCGCGACGATTTATGGTTGCTGCTGCCGCCCGCCGCTGACCAGCACCGGCATCGCCGCGAACAGCAAGAGCGCAACCGCGTAAATCACGCCGGCGGGGGTCTTGAAGTTTTGCAGTTGTTCTGATGGCGTCAGGCCGCGCAGCATGGTCCCCACGGCGAAATCGGCCATCTGCTGAAGAATCAGGGCGCCGACGCCCATTGTTGCGAGCGGTCCGCGCGCCCCGGATATTCCGGTTTGTCGCGGCAGCCATTGCGCCGCGAGGATCATCGCCGTCACCAGGAAGGGCATTTCGCAGAGAACGGCGATTGATTTTCCCAGTCGCGGCTCCAGCCAGAACACCCTGATCGGTCCAAGCAGCATGCCGGCGCCGAACACCACTGCAAAATAAAGCACCGAGGCTGCGGCAATTCGCATCAGTTTCATGCAGGCCAATACCTCAATAAGGGCTGCGCCGCGGCGCGGACCTCCGCCCGGTCGGGATACGAACCTGAATATATTCGTTATCGAGAAAGCGATCCTGCGGCTTGACTAAAATCAAGTGCAGGCGCCGCGAATAGCGTAGATGATTTCAAAGTGAAGGAGAGCATCGGATGCGCGCGTTTTTCGGAGGATTCCAGGTATTGGTGGTTGCGGCCGCCGCACTCGGCGGCTCGGCGGTGTTGGCTGCCGATGCCGATCATGGCCACGATCTCGCCAAACGCTGGTGTTCCTCGTGTCACCTGGTCGACGGTGGCCAGACGCAGGCAAGCACGGACGCTCCTCCGTTCGACGCCATCGCGCACAAATCCGATTTCACCGCGGAAAAGGTGGCCTTCTTCCTGCTCGACCCGCATCCGAAGATGCCGAGTTTTCCGCTGAACCGGATCGAGGCGGCCGATCTCGCCGCCTATATCAGCTCGCTGCGCAAATAAAGCGCCCAGCGCCGATTTAGACTTTGCCTTTCGTCGCATCCTTCGCCGCTGACATCATGTTGCCGGTGATCTGGCGCATGTGTTCCCCGGCATTGGTGAACTGGCTCTTGAGAAACTCCGACTGGATATGCATGGCTTCCTGAAGGTCGGTCGCGTGAACCAGTTTTCGCGCGTGCTCGAACGCGGCCTTTATGTTCTGTTCGGTGAGCGACAGCGCCTGCTTGGACATCTCCGTTCCTGGAGCTGGAACGGACGCGATCGACTTGTTCGCCGCATCGAAGAACAATCCAAACGCTTTTTCCGCCTGGTCGATGGTCTTTTCGGCCAGATCGCGCAATTCGGCCGGTACTTCCAGTTTCGGTTCGGTCATCTCGTCATCCTCCCGTTTGGATCGACGGTTACCACATTTCCGGAACCGCGTCTGTGCAGTAATCGGCCAAATCGCGTTAGGGTTTCTTCGCCCGCTTTGGCCGATCGTCATCGATCGTCGTCGGGATGAACCCAGGGATAGGGCGCGATCTTCCGCTCTCTGGTCAACCGGATCAGGTGCACGGGCGGCGCGTATCTCGCCGTGGCGCAAGAGCGGCATTTGAGCGCCGCTTCCAGTTTCCAGATCGGCGTATCGCGCGGCCTGCGGATGGCATCAAGCGGCAGGCTGGCGCGGGTTTCGCAACGGTGGCACATCACCTCCAGCCAGCCATATCCGCCATTGAGGCATTGCGCGATCGTGGGCGATGGCTGTGCCGGCCCGCCAAAGCCTTCCATCTGCTCCGACCACAGCAGACATTCGGCAGCGTCGGCCTCCCGGATGGCTTTTTCCGCCCGTTCGCGCGCGTTCAGCGCGTTGATCTTCGCGCCCCTGACGCGATCGGCAAAAATCCGATGTCGGCTGCGGCCTCCCATCGGGCCATTATCGGCGGCGCCGGCGGATTTGCGCAATCCCACTAGGAATTGCGGCTGGCGACGGTCACGCCCCCCACTGCTTCGGTCAACGCTAGGCGTAATCGAACAACGCCATGAATCCGAAATCCATGTGCAATTGTTGATGGCAGTGGAACAGGGTTCGACCGGGATTGTCCGCCACGAAGTCGGCCTCCACTTCCTGATATCCGCCCAGCATGACGACATCTTTCATGATCCCGCCAGTCTGCTTTCCGGCGATGCGGGTCAGTTCAAAGCTGTGGCGATGCAAATGCACGGGATGGATATCATCGCTGGCATTGCGCATGCGCAACCGATATCGCTTTCCCTGGCGCAGGCGAAACATCGGTTCCATTTTGTCCATGGAGAACGCCACGTCGTTGATGCGCCATTCATTGAAGCCTTGATTGGCGGCGTTGTTCTTGGTGAAAATCATGTCGATCGTTTCATCCGGCGCCGGTGCGTCCGACGTCGGCTTGCCGAACCGGGTGTAGTCCCATTTGAACGGCGGCGGCTTGGTCCAGTTCGGCTTTCCGGATTTGCCCGCATATTCGACCACAACGCCCATGCCTCTGGTACGGTCGTCGTCGGCGAGGTCGCCCATCACCCAGACTCCGGGACGGTTCATTTCGACGACCGCCGAGATTCGTTCGGCCGTCCCGAGCCATAGCACCGGCATTTTGGCCGGTGTCGGAACCGGGTTGCCGTCCAGTGCGATCACTTCAAATGTATGTCCGGGCAAAGCCAGGCTGCGGATCTCGGTCGCGCTGCCATTGACGATATGAAACAGGACGCGCTCGCCAGCCTTCACGCGGATCGGGTCGCCATGACCCAACATGCGGCCGTTGATCGAGAACAGGCTGTAGCCGACCTCGAAGCCGTGCGGCATTCCCCTGGCCAATGAAGCGCGCATGGCGGACTCGCCAGCCTCCTCGAGCGCCTTGACCCGCGTTGCTGGCGCAAGAAAGCCCATCGCCATGTCGCCGCCGCGACTGAGCATTGGCTGGAATTCCTTGAGCATCAGAAACACCTCGCGATCATGACGGCCCGGGTCGTTTTTCGGCTCGATGTAAACTGTGCCCACTTGCCCGCCATATTGGCCGCCGGAGAGATCGGCACCGGGCGTGAGGTGCGTGTGATAGAAGCGCAACCCTGCCGGTCCGGGTATGAAGGCGATGCGGCGCATGCCATGCGCGGGGACGAATGGCGTCCCTTCTTCCGCTGCGCCGTCGACATCGACCGGTACAGTCTGGCCATGCCAGTGCAATTGTTCTGACGTATCGGTGTCGTTATGGATATCGACAACGACCTGCCGGCCCTCCTTGAAGCGCAACAGCGGCCCGGGGAACTGTCCGTTATACGTTGTGGTGGAAATGATGCGGTCCGGCGCCAACTCGACAAGCCCGCTCCCAATCCGGATCGTGTGATCCGCGGCGCCTTGCGGCGGTCCCTGGCCGCTGACGGCCGCAGGCTGAGCCTGGGCAAAGCTGGGAAGCGCCGCCGAAAGGACAGCAGACACTCCGCCTTGCAGAAGGTCGCGACGACGCAGCCGCATGCCGATTTCTCCGGTTGCAGTCTCCGCTATTGAATTTCATTATCGAACTGCGATAGTCAAGTTCGATCAAATCACAACCAGGGCATCATGCAGGAATGGATCATCGCGACCTCCTCAGCGGCTTCATTCGCCTGCATATTCTTCATCATGCCGTCGAGGGGGAACTGTATGGCCAATGGATGATCGAAGAACTGGCTCGCCATGGTTATCGGTTGAGTCCCGGAACGCTATATCCATTGCTGCACGGCCTGGAGAAGAAGGGCTATTTGGTCTCGCGCGTTGAGCGCCAGGGACGCACGGCCCGAAAGTATTATCGAGCGACCTCTTTCGGCCGCAAGGCAATCAAACTGGCTACCGTGAAAGCAAAAGAGCTGTTTGGCGAAATCGTTCCCGATAAGCGGCGGCCAAAAAGACCCGACAAGAGGTGAATCGATGGAAAGTCCCTTGCCCGCCAACGCGGAGACAAACCATCGCGATCCCGGAACCGAAAACAGCGCGGCCCGCGGCTCGGCCGGCGAGGTCTTTCGGGTTTTTCTCAAACTCGGCGCGACATCGTTTGGCGGCCCCATCGCGCATCTCGGTTACTACCGCGACGAGTTGGTGGTGCGCCGGCGGTGGATCGATGAAGCGGGCTACGCCGACCTGGTGGCACTGTGCCAGTTTCTCCCGGGACCGGCTTCCAGCCAGGTCGGCTTTTCGTTGGGTGTCCTGCGCGGCAACGGGCTTCTTGGCGGCCTTGCGGCCTGGTTCGCATTCACGATGCCATCCGCCCTGATCCTGTTCGCACTTGCGATGGGCGCAGCCGCCTTCACCGGACCGGTTGCCGAAGGCTTCTTGCATGGGCTCAAGCTCGTCGCCGTCGCGGTCGTCGCACAGGCCATTTGGGGGATGGCGCGAACGCTGGCTCCCGATCGCGCCCGCGCCGGCATCGCGCTTGCTGCGGTTGCGATCGTTGTCCTGGTCGTCGGATCATTCGGACAAATCGCAGCGATCGCGCTCGGCGCGTGCGCGGGCCTTTGGCTTTGCCAAGCGGAAATCGCGCCGGTTTCCGGACATCTGGATTTTCCGGTTACCCGGCTGCGCGGAGGCATCGCGCTTGCTGTGTTCGCGGCGCTTCTCTTGATAGCGCCAGCCGTCGCCACCGCGACCGGTTCTCAGGGGCTCGCCCTTTTCAATGCGTTCTACCGGGCGGGCGCCCTTGTGTTTGGCGGCGGCCATGTCGTGCTGCCTCTGCTCCAGGCCCAAGTGGTAACGCCGGGATGGGTTACCAACGAGGCATTCCTGGCAGGTTACGGACTGGCTCAGGCGGTGCCG
The DNA here is from genome assembly GCA_963733575.1 of uncultured Alphaproteobacteria bacterium. Taxonomy (GTDB): domain Bacteria; phylum Pseudomonadota; class Alphaproteobacteria; order Rhizobiales; family Xanthobacteraceae; genus BOG-931. The sequence goes on from CAVTDJ010000005.1 coordinate 228,405, forward strand.
GGACCACTCTTCACCTTCGCCGCCTATCTTGGCGCGGTGATGGGCCCTGCGCCGAACGGCCCGGCCGGTGCAACCATTGCCCTCGTCGCGCTGCTGCTTCCGGGCATGTTGCTCGTCTACGGCATGTTGCCATTCTGGGATGCGCTGCGTACACGGCCCGCCGCGCAGGCTGCGATGCGTGGCACCAACGCAGCCGTGGTCGGCATTCTCGGCGCGGCGCTCTACAATCCGGTCTGGACCAGCGCGGTCTTGACGCCGCGCGATTTTGCACTCGCGCTTGCCGGCTTTCTGCTGCTGACCGTCTGGAAGCTGCCGCCCTGGATCGTGGTCGTGCTGCTGGCCGTCGCCGGCGCGCTCTCCGGCCTTGTTTGACGCAAGCCACAGCACCGACCGGGCCGGCCCCCCGACCGTAGCTCAGCCCGCGAAGCGGCTTCGGTATTCCGAGGGCGATATCCCGAGGTGGCGCATGAAAGCCCGCCGCATCCGTTCATCGTCGCCGAAACCGGCCCGCTCTGCCACCTCGATCACGCCGCGGGTTTCGCTGCTTTCGAGCAACAGCCGCGCCGTCTCCACCCGCAGCGCCTCCACGCCTCTGGCCGGCGTCATTCCGGTGCGGCTGGCATAGGCGCGCGCGAAGGTCCGCGGACTCATGCCGGCCTTCGCGGCCAGCGTCTCGACCTTGAGGTCGCCGGTGATGTTCTCGATGATCCAGGCGTGCAGCGCGCTGAAGCGTCCCTCGACATCGGAGGCCTGCGCCGCGAGTACCGTCGAGAACTGGCTTTGGCCGCCGGGGCGCTTGAGAAACACCACCAGCCGCCGCGCGATGTCGAGCGCGGTGGTATGGCCGAAATCCTCCTCGATCATGGCCAGCGCGAGATCGATGCCGGCGCTGACGCCGGCCGATGACCACACCCGCCCGTCCTTGACGAAAATCGCATTCGGCTCGACGCGAACAGAGGGAAAGCCGTCCGCCAGTCTCGGACAATAGCGCCAATGCGTGGCGGCGCGCTTGCCGTCGAGCGCGCCGGTCCACGCCAGCACGAACGCGCCAAGGCACACCGACGCAATCCGTCGCGCCTTCGGCAGCGCCTCGACAATCCATTTCATCAGGGCTTCATCCTGCCGCACCTTCCATATGCCCGGGCCGCCCGGAATAACGAGCGTATCGATCTGGTTCGGCAGGATGCTCGAGATCGGCGCGGTGTCGATCATCATCCCGACATCGGTTGGCACCAGGCCTCCCGTGGTCGACAGGTATGACAGCGAATAGCCCGCGCTCGGCAGTCCGATCTCCCGCAACTCCGCGAAAACCTGCGCCGGGCCGGAGATATCGAGCAGGGTCACGCCGGGAAAGGCGAGGATCGCCACCCGCCTCGCAGGGGCTTTCTCACGTGGGCTGGAACAGCTTGGGTTGGCAGATTTCGAGGGCATATTGTCCTTTAAGCCATTCAAGCCGCGCCTGTATAGATCACGGGGAAAGCGGAGGTGATGAACATGTCACTGGAGCTGAGCCGCCAATACGGCACCATCAAATCGCCGTGGTCCGAATACGCCATCTACAGCTTTCCGGACGCCTCGCTTGTCAGCCCGGGGGAACGGCCGCCGCTGATGGATGCGATGAACGGCATCATCGCCATCAACTGGCAGGCGACCGAGCCGCATTGGACGGCTGACGCCTCCCCGTTCGACAAGAAATTCAGCCTCATCCTGGTCTATGGCAGTTCGGGACTGGTCGCCTTTTCGGTGTACCGCAAGTTTCGGCTGGCGGCCGGCGCGGCCATCTACCGAAGCGGCAGCGAGGTGCTTCCGGCCCATCAGGGCCGCGGCCTGTACGGGTTCTTCACCTCGGAAGTCCTGAAGTCGTCCGGCGCTGCCGATACCGCCGAGCGCGGCATCCTCTACGGCTGGCGGACGCGAAATCCGATCGTCTGGGCGGCCAACGCCAAGATCTGCGAAAAGATCACGCCCTCTCTGCTCGACAACGCGAAGGACCCCGCGCTGCAGGCGGCCTGCATCGAGATGTGTTCGCTGCTCTATCCGGGCAAAACCCTCGAACTCCCCGGCATGATCATGCGCGGCGCCTACGGCCACATCAAGCATCACCGGCAGGCCTATCACGGCACGGCATCGCTGGTTGACGCGGCGATGTCCCGCCTGATCCCGGACTCGGCGGACGCCGTGTTCTCTGTCGGTTTTGCGAGGGTGTGATGGCGCTAACGGAACAGCACGCTGCAGTCGCGCCCGCCGTCCGCTCCGCGGATCGCGCCTATCTGGCTTGGGCTGCGGTCGCCATCGCCTATGCGATCGCGTTCCTGCAGCGGGTGTCGCCGCAGTCGATCACGTCGGATTTCATGGCCGACTTCTCTACCGACGCCGCCGGTGTCGCGATGCTCGCCTCGAGCTATTTCTGGGGCTACACCTTGATGCAGATCCCGGCGGGCCTTCTGGTCGACCGCTACGGCGTCAAGCGCGTGGTGCTGTTCAGCATGGCGGCGTCTTCGCTGGGAAGTGCCGCGTTCGCGCTGGCGCCGAACCTGCTCGACGTCTTTGCCGCGCGGCTGGTCGTCGCCTGCGGCGACGCGCTGGTATTCACCGCGCTGTTGAAACTTGTCGCGCTGAGCTTCAAGGACGAACGGTTCGGCATCATGTCTGGCATCTCGCAGGTGTCGGGCTATGTCGGCGGCGTGATGGCGACGACACCGCTTGCGGCAGCGGTGAGCGGATTCGGCTGGCGCGCCTGCTTCGTCTTCATCGCCTGCGTCGGCATCGCCAACCTCGCCTTCGCCTCGCTGGTGCTCAAACCGCATCCGGCGGCGCACAGCAGCAAGACCCTGCGGAGCGTTCTCGGCGCCGCCGGGAAATCGCTCTCGCAACTGGCGAATTGGGGATGCGCGATGAGCTTTGCGTCCCACTTCGCCGTGGTGACGACGCTGTCGGGGGTCTGGGGAATTCCGATGGTGGCGCATTTCTTCAACATCTCGCCGTCGGCGGCGAGCACCCCGCTGCTCGCCTTTATGATCTGCAATGCAATTGGTTCGATCGTGCTTGGCCACGCGGCAGATCGGGCGGCGACGGCACTCGACACCGCGCTGATTCGCATTTGCCTGCTGCGGATGCTTTTAATCGCGATGCTGCTGCCGCCGGTCGCCCATGCGCTGGGCTTGCTCTATGTCACGATCGTGTTCGCGGCGCTCGGACTCGTCGCCGGCGGCACCGTGCCGCTGGTGCTGAAATGCACCAAGCGGCTTTACACCGCCGAACTGATCGGCGTCGGCGCCTCCGTCAACACCACAGCCGCCGGCATTTTCGCCGGTGCATCGCAGCCCGTCATCGGGCTCGCCATGGTTGGGATCAGCCGGCTTGCCGGGAGCGGCGTCGAACCCGGCGCCGCCTCGATCAGCGATGCAGGCTTCGCTGCCCTTATTGGAATTCTGCTCTTGATGTCGCTGCCGGGTATTGCCGGTCCGTGGCTGATGAGGAGCAAATTGATAGTTCGCGAGTAGCGTTAACGTGAGGGTGTACAGAATGTCGCGCTTGTATTTGAGAAAAGCCGAGGTCGGTTCGAACTACGCAGTGAGCTCGTGGCAAAGCGTATTGTTCTCCGAATTTGAAGCGCAGATGAGCAGCGAGGCGAGACCCTTTCCCTGTATCTTCGGCGTGACGGGCTACCGGCTCGATCAGTTGCGTTATCTGTTTCTCGATCCGTTCGACGTCGAGGTTCTCGGCGGCCAGCTCGCGCAATTCGTCGCCGAATCCCGCTCGCACGGGCCGAACACATCGCTGGTCGTGTTTACCCGGCCTCGCCCGGTTCAGACGATCGATGCCTATCACAGGAAATTCTGGCTCATGCTCGACCGGCTGGCGCGGCTCGACAAGAGCCCGTGGCCCGAGACCATCCCCGAACAGATCGATCACCCGATGTGGGAGTTTTCCTTCGCCGGCGAGCCGATCTTCGTCGTGTGCTCTACGCCCGCGCATGTGATGCGGCAAAGCCGCCGCTCCAGCTCCTTCATGCTGACGTTCCAGCCGCGATGGGTGTTCGAAAAGATCCTGGGCACGGAAAAAGCCGCGGCGGCCGCTTTCGCCGAGGTACGCAAAAGGCTCATTCCCTTCGACTCTACCGCCCCCTCGCCGCTGCTCGGCCGCTACGGCGCGGCTGACGGGCGCGAATACCAGCAATATTTCCTGCTCGATGACAACCAGGCGGAAGCGGGATGCCCGTTCGCCAAGCTCGCGCAGGCTAAAACCCCAGGCATCGAAGACAGGGAGCAGGCGGCATGACCGAGATCATCGCTGGCACGAAGACCGAATTTGCCATCGACCCCGATATCCTGGAACTGCTTCCGGACCAGGGCTGCGTCGAGCTGCAGCGCGACGCCGCGGGCAAGGTGCATCATTTCCACACCCACCCCGTGGACGAGATCCTGGTGATCATCAAGGGCGCGCTGAAGTTCTGGTGCGAGGATGGCATGCGAATCGTCCGTCCCGGCGACACCATCAAGCTGCCCGCCGGCACGCTTCATCAATCCGAGGCATTGGAAGGCGGGGCCATCTACGCGATTGCGACGCGCCCGCCGGCGGTCGCTCCGGCCAACAAGTAAAACAGGGAGCGCGCCGCTGTCAGGAAACGGCTTTCACCAGAACGACTATCACGAGAACGGCTGGTCGGAGGAAGCTTGCGCGTCGGTCGCGAGACGTTCGATCAGTTCGATGATTTCGGACCGCTGCCTCGGTGCAAGTTTGATGAAAGCTTTCAACAGCCGCAGGCTTTCGACGGTTTCGCTCGATGGAGCTCCGAGCTTTTTGTGCAGCTCTGTAACAAATGTGGGATTTTTCATCTCGCACCTTTGATAGGGAACGGTAATGGCATTTCCAGGCAAACGAGAGAACTTGGCCCAAAAGGTCGACACCGCAGCGATAGAGGCTGAACGTCTCGGCCTGACGACGGCTACTTTGATACTTCGAATGGCACGCCTGGAAATAGACCGGGCCGAACCCGACGAGGTTGAAAGTATGCCAAGGAACAACTCCGTCGGCAAGCCTAACTGACGGGCGGAAAAGCGACTCAAATAGTCAAATAGCGCCAGAGACGCGGGGGTACGGTGGGTTTCTTGCCGCGCCCGGGCCTAAAAAGGCGGCGCGCTCGGTACCTGGAGAGGTTCGTCCCCGGATGATTATGCCGGTTTCCCAGCCCGGGTGCTGCCAGCGCCGATCGTTGCTTTGCCGCGGATCATACCGGGCACCGTTGTTCCGGATTTGCGGCCGCCATGCTGTTTCCCGTCGGGTAGCGCGAAAGAACGGCGCCCCTGTTATCAAGTGACCCGCGTGCCTGCGCGACGGAACTCGTTTGATCGAGGTCAAGGCGGCGCGCCGGACCTGTGCTTTGCTAGTTAACGTGAGGGAAAGTCGCGGCCGGAATTCGGAGCCTGTTTCCTTTGACGTCAGGGCGGATGCTCTTGAGCTTGCTCCTTCTCGAGGGCATCTGCGTCCTGTCCCTTCCAATATCCACCGTGGTTGAACCGCGATGCCGACCTATTATTTTGATATGAAGGACGGTGTTCCGACCAGGGACCGAAAGGGAATTGAATTTCCCACAGCCGCCGGCGCGATCGCGCACAGCAAAGAACTCGCGCGCCGGCTTCGCGACGAACCGCGGCTTAAAGATCCTGCGCTCGTAATCGTGGTCGTCGACGAGTCCGGCGCGGAGGTTCACCGCGAACCGGTATACCCGGCCGCTGGCCAACTCGGAATGTCGTTGCGCAAGAACGAGAATTTCAACAGAATTGACTGAGGCGCACGCCGCCCACGCCGGATTGTGCACGGTTTCGCGGGACTCATTGTCTCATGTTATCGTTATCCGTCCGGTGAACTTGCTGGGCACGCGCTTTATCCCGCGGCTGCTCCTGGTCCTTCTCGTCGCGCAATAAATCCTCGCCCACGCCATCGTTTCACCGGCGGCTCGACGATGAGCGGAACCGACGTTCCGCTCCCCGCTAATCCACGCGATGGAACCCGAAAACCGGGCCCCACTCCGGGAACCCAACCCGGCATAGCCGGTTGTTTCCCGCGTCAACTGTCAAAAGCAGGAGATATCCTCATGGGTTCCAAGCTTGCACTCTCGACCCTCGTCGTCGCCGCGATGTTGGGCGCGACCTCGATCGCCTCGGCACAGACGCAGCCGGCCCCCGGCGCATCCAGCGAAAGCAACATGACGCCGGGCGCCACCACGCATAAAATGAAGTCCGGCAAAATGAAAACCAGCAAGATGAAATCCGGAACGACCACCGGAATGAGTTCGGGCTCACATAAGGTCCACAAGACCGACAAATACAATATGAGCAAGTAGACGATCGCGTTGAAGGGCCCCGAGGGTCGATCAGGGGCCCTTTTCTAGGCGCATCCGCCAAGCACCATCAATGCATACGGTATTGGTGATGCGTTGGCAGCGTCGCTATTTCGAAGCCGTGTCCTTTGAAAGCGTCGCGATCGCCTCCTGCACAGTCGTCATGAATTGCGCGGGGAAAATGATGGTGGAATTTTTCTCGACCGAGATTTCCGCCATCGTCTGCAGGGTGCGAAGCTGCAGCGCCACCGGATGCTGCGTGATGATGTCGGCCGCCTGGCCGAGTTTCACCGCCGCCTGGTATTCGCCTTCGGCGGCGACGATTTTGGCGCGGCGTTCGCGCTCGGCCTCGGCTTCCTTGGCCATCGCCCGCTGCATGTTATCGGGCAGCGTGATGTCCTTGATCTCCACCGCCGTGACCTGGGTGCCCCAGGGCTCGGTATGCAGGTCGATGACGTTCTTGATCTGGTCGTTGATGCTGGCGGTGTCCGACAGCAACTGATCGAGGCTGAAACGGCCGACGACGTTGCGCACGGTGGTCTGGCTGATCTGGTTGATCGCGTTGTAGACGTTCTCGATGGCGATCACGGCCTTTTCCGGATCGGTGATGTGATAATAGGCGACCGCCGCGATATCGATCGAGACATTGTCCTTGGTGATGATCTTTTGCGACGGGATCTGCATCGTGACCGTGCGCAGCGATACCCGCACCATCTGATGAAAGGGAACGTAGATCAGCGTTAGGCCCGGGCCGCGCACGCCGGCAAACCGGCCGAGCAGGAACACCACGCCGCGCTCATATTGCCGGAGCACGCGAAGCGAAACGGCGACATAGAGGATCCCCAGCAGCACAACAATGGCAATGTAGCCCATGGCACCCTCACCGGTTGTCTTGCCGCAAGCCTAGCACTTTGCGGTCGGGTCGCCAGCGCTGAATCGGTTGCATCCTTCACGCCCTGCCGCTCGGGACAGGTCTCAATGCGTCAATGCGCGGGCTCCGCGTGTTTGGTTTCGACGCCCTTGACGTCCGCATAGAATTGCGGCGCCTCGCGTCGGTCAAACCGTCCGTAATCGCGCACGACGCGAACCTTGCGGTGCCGGAATTTCACGACGCCGTCGATTTTCCGGGGCGACCAGGAATTGCCGGCCTTTGAATCTTGCCATGACAGCAGCAGCGCCAGCTTTCCGGGATTATAGATGCTGGCGAACACATCGTGCTCAACGACCGCGCCGCTGGTCAGGTCGAGACCGAGCTGCGCGGGCAACAGATCGGGTTGAGCTGCAAAGGCCGCGCCCTGCTCCGGCGTGATCTCGGTGAAGGTTACAAGCTTTGCGGCGCCCACTTCGGTCTCGTCGAAACGCCGTTCAAGAATGGGTGCTTCCTTGGGGGGAGCGGTATCGGCCGTGACATCGCCGACGCGCAAATGGTAGTCGGCGAAGATCTCGAACCTGCCCTTGCCCTGGATAGCGTGGTGTTCGCCCTGGGTGCGCCAGCGAACCACCGATTTCTCGTCGCGCCAGGTGGATTGCGACAATAGCCATCCCGGCCTGCGCCTGCTTTCAAAGCGCTCATTGTCCACGAAACCGTCGATCGTTTCCAAAATCGGCTTCAGGTGCTTGGCGAGTTCGAGGTACTCGTCCTTGCGGCCTTGGTTCGGGAGAACTTCGAAGATCACGGAAAACATCGGCTTCTCCTTGCATTGTTTCAGGCCGGCACCGGCGAGACACCATCGCCGAGCAGGAAATTGACGCTCTCCTGCCAAAGCGCCGATCGCATCGCTTCCAGATGCATCAAATGGGTACCGCGGCCTATCTTGATATCGCGCTTCAGCGGCGATTGGGAGAAGGCATCGAACAGCCATCTTGCGTCGTCGTCGGTTATCAATCCATCCCACTCGCCGCGGATGATGGCAATCGGGGCGCGGACCAGTGCCGGATCATAGGCAAGCTGGCCGTGCCACGCCCTGATGATCTCGCTGAACGGACCGAGCGGGGTCTTGACGCCGGCCGGATCGCGCGAGCGGCTCTCCGGATCGCTGTCGAGATAGCGCTCTGCCCATTCCTCGAAATGAAGCCGCGACAGAACCGGCGGCTCATGCACAGGCACGTCTTCCACAAACCGGTTCCATTGATCTTCCGCCGTCACGATCCGCCACGCCGGAAACGCAGCCGGCGCCTCATAGCGCCTGGGCGCGCGGCGTCCGATCGGCGCAAACAGCACCCAGCGGTCGACCAGCGCCGAATGCCGGCCGGCGAACAGGCCCGCGGGCATCGAGCCCCATGAATGGGAGATCAGCGATAGCTTCTCGATATCCTGGTGCGCCAGAATGAATTGAATGGCTGCCTCCAACTGCCTGGCGGCATCCTCCGCGACGCAAAGGGCGGCATTCTCCGCCGCAGGCTGGTCCATTTCCGGATAGCGATCGGAATGACCGAAGCCATAGAAATCGAGGCCCCAGACATCGAAGCCGGCGTCGCCCAACGCATCGCGCCATGATTTGCCATCAAAGCGATGCGCAATCGAAAGCGCCGACGGGAACGTCGCGCCGTGGACGTAGATTACCGCGCGGCGCGGCTGAAACCGGGTCCGCTCCGCAGGCAGGAACCGCAGAAACAGCGACAATCCCTCCCGCGGCCCGGCAATGCGGAAATGCTGCTCGCGCGAGTCGAGCTGCGGCGCAGTCGAAAAATCAGTCATCGAACCATCCATGGCAAAAGCGTCCAGTTGGCGCGCCGGCTTATCCGGCACTCAACTCACAGCAATGCCACGTGTTTCGGCCGATCAATTCGATGCCGGTCGAAGTAATTTAGTTGCGAGCCGCAGCCACTGAACGCCGCACTCGCTCAGATCATGGCTGCTTTTCCCAGAACGACAGCAAGCCTTGCGACGCCGATCCGCCGCCCGTGCGACGCGCCGGCTGATCCTTGCGAATACTCAATCGGCCGTATCGGTTACCAGACCATCGGGATCAGCCGGTACTTCACGCTGTTCTGGTACGCGACATAGCCCGCGAGATTCCTTGCCAGGAACTTCTCCTCCTCGAACAGCCGCCAGATCAGCGCGGGCAGGATTGCCGCGACGACAAGCACGCCCCACCAAGAACCGAGCGCGACCGGTATGCCGAGAAGCATGACCAAGGCTCCGGAATACATGGGGTGCCGCACCAGCGCATAGGGACCGGTGGAGATGACTTTCTGATCCGGGGCCAGTTCGATGGTCGAGGAGGTAAAGCTGTTTTCCCTGAAAACGAAAAAGATGGCGAGCCAGCCGATCCCGACCAGCACGTCCCCTGCCAGCGCCATAGAGGGCGGCATCTGCGACCACGCGAAGCGATGATCGAGCGCGGGGACGACAAGAAGACCGATAAACCCCAGCGACACGATGACCATGATGATTTTCTGGACCGGTTCCTTCTCGGCGGCAGGCCCTCCCCGCATCCGCCGCTGCAGCAGTTCCGGATCCTCTTTGACGAGGTAGAGGGTGAGCGCGAGCGACGACGCGAAATAAACCGCAAGGAACGTCCAGGCCTGCCAATAGCGAAGCGTGCCCGAGGCAATGAACAGCAGCGCCGCCATCGCCAGCAGAAGGAACAGCAGTCCGGCGAACGCCTTGATGGCCAGGATGTTCATCGCACAATACTAGCACGCCCTAGGGGCGCGCCGCATCGCGTCGCAAAATGGTGAACGCCGCTACTGCTTCTTCAGCGTATAGACGGTGTCGTTGAGGCCGATTTCCGCGGTCACGGCGTCGACGAAATGAAAGTCCATCTCGCAGCCGGTCTCGAGCGTCTTGATGTTCTTCCCCATAAAGCCAAGCGACGTGGCGAGCCTGTCCGGATCGACCGATTTGTTTTTCGTTTGCATTTCCTCGAACGCGCCCTGGAAGATCATGTCGGCGGTAAAATCGCTTTCCTTGTAGTGCGGCCCCCGGCAGACGAAAGGCGGCGGGCCGGCGATCTCCTTGGCCTTGATGACGATGGTCTTGCCGAGCAGCCGCGCCTGCTCGGCCCTGTCAGGCTTTCGCGTGGGATCGGCCCAGGGCGCCGTCACCGCCGCGGAGATCTTCCACGTGCCGATATAGAACGAATCGGCCGCCTGCGCGGTGGAACCCGCCACAGCGGCGAGTCCGGCGACAAAGCAAGCGACCACAGCGAATTTGGCGAATTTCATCAGGTCCCCCAGGAGCTACCATGCTTGGACGGCGCCACTATCAATCAGGTTCATCCGCCTAAAGTCTAGCCGCAGCCTCGGCATCGGCTGGAACCCTTGACCGGCCGAAGCGTTCCTTGACAAAGGCCGGTTCCGGCCTGACCGGAGGCGGTCGCGAGGATATGCGCATGGCAACGCTCCGGCGGCCCGGCGCCGCCGGTCGCAACCCGGCTGTTCGGCACCTTCCATTCGGCGACCGCGGCCTGTCGCGCTGATGACCGACTACAACGGCAAGGATATCGACAGCGCGGATGCGCATGAGCAGCCAAGCTAAGGCAACCATCGGGAGGCTACGCATGGAAAAATGGCGTCATGGATCGGTTCTTGATCTGTACAATTTAGCGCTGGCGATGTTCCTGTTCATATCGCCATGGCTGTTCGCGCGCGCCAGTGGGACGGCGGCGATGGATTTGTGGGCGAGCGGCGCGGCGATCGCGCTACTGTCGCTGACGGCGATGCTGGTATTCTCCATTTGGGAAGAATGGGCCAACCTGTTGTTGGGGCTTTGGCTGATTGTTTCGCCATGGCTGCTGGGCTTCGCCCATACCAGCGCGATGCATTTCAGCATCGGCGTAGGTGCCGCCGTGGCGTTTTTTGCCGCGATCGAGCTGTGGCTGGTGTATGACGAAACCCATCCGGAAGCACTGCCGCCCGAGGCCCAACAGAAGCACTAAGCGGCGTTAACGCCCGAAGCCCGACAAACTCACCGTCGCGCCCCATGCGGCGGTGCGTGCCCGAAGCCCTGTGAACTTAAATCCCGCGCAATGCGACCAATAGGGCGTGCGATCAAGGCCACGCCTGACCCGCCGCGCCCGCGGCCGGACATCAGAGACGCGTGCGCTATCAGGCACCACGGGGTGAAGGCATGTTTTCTCGGCGCGATCGATTGAAGTCCGGCACTTTGGCGGCTCTCATGCTTGGCGGCGTCTTTGCCGGCGCGCCAGCCGCGTGGGCCGAAGAGACCAGGACCGATCTGTTCAAGGTCATCACGGTAAAGGACGAAATCATCATCGGGCTTTCCGCTGACGAGCTCAAGGCGCTCGGCGGCTCGGATGCAAGCGCAATTGCGCATGCGCTGGCGCAAAAGGGCGACCTGACGGTGTGGCAATACAACGTGCACCGCGGCCCCAACGGCGAATTGCAGCAGGCGCCGACCGCGAAAATCGGACTGCTCGCCAATTCCTCGCTGCGGGTCGAGCCCTATACCACGCCCTACGCGATCTTGCCGCATCAGTAATTTCTGCCGTGGTGGCGGCACATCAGCCAAACAAGTGAACCTTATCGTCGTTGCCAGCCGACCGGCGACGCGAAGCAATCCAGAAGGCCGACGTCGCCTGGCTGGATTGCCTCGTCGCTTTGCTCCTCGCAATAACGGAAACTGTTGCGCGAATTTCCTTCAGACATTTTTCCCCTATTTAAGGAAACCAGATGTTGGATGCCCATCAATTGCTTTGGACACAGATTGCCGCCGGCGTTTGCCTGCTGATCTTTGGCGGAATGCTGTTCAACGTGCTTCGCATGCGAAGCCAGATGCAGGCGGCTAAAAGCTGGGACAAGGTCGAAGGCGTCATCACCGTTTCCACGGTGGATCAGCCGCCAGCGCACGTCTCCGATGATTTGAACGACGCCACGCCGGTGATCCGCTTTGGCTATCGCGCCGGTGGTCAGGACCTTGAGGGCGACCAGATCGCGTTCGGCGGCCAGGCGATGACCACACGCGTGCTCGCGGGCAAGCTGGTCGCGAGATACCCGGTCGGCGCGCACGTCGATGTTCATATCGACCCGAACGACCCCGGAAGCGCGCTGCTGGAGCCAGGTCAGCAGGCCAACCTCACTACGCTGATCGCTCTGACAATCGTGTTTGGCTCTATCGCCGCCATTCTGACCGCGCATTCGATCGCCGGCCACGTGCTTTACACCAGCAACGGCGCTCCGTTGTTTGTTTTCCCGCTGCCGATCCTTGCCCTGCTCGGCGCGGTCTTCTGCGTCGTTGCATTCGTCCGCGGGCGGCGGCTGGCCAGCGCCAGCACGCGATGGCCGACTGTCGCCGGCATCGTCACCACGTCGGACGTGATCGAGGAGGCAATCGAGGACAAAGACAACGACGACAAATCGCTTATCCGTAAAACCTATCGCTATCAGGTCGATCTGCGCTACGCCTACAAGTTGGACAAGCGCGACTATGTCGGCACCGAAGCCAATTGGGGAGGGACGGCGATTTACGGCCTTCGCGAGGTCGCGGAAAAAGCCGCGAGCCAGTACCGGCCCGGACAGCCCGTCACCGTCTACTACGACCCGGAGCAGCCGGGCAATGCGGTGCTGGAGCCGGATAACCGCCAGGGCTCGCTGGCGCTGCTGATCGCCGCCGCCATTTGCGTGGTGGTGGGCGGCGCCTTTCTGGCGTTCTTCGTCAAGGTTGGTTTCAATTAGCGCCGCAGGGCAATTTCAACTGCAATTTCGCTGCGTTCTTGTTGGCTCGCCCTGCCTTCGTCGCGCGCGTCGATCTGCGGCCGTGAGCCGCGCCACAGGCTCCAACACGGCCTTCGCGATTTGGCGATTCCGACCGCGGATCGTGCGCAATTCTCACCTGCGCGGCCAATTGCCTGGTCCGACTGATATCCTAATAGGGATAGTAACGATAAAAACCGCGACCATAATAGGGGCCGTAACCATAGTAAGCGGGGGGCCCGTAATAGCGGGGTCCGTAGCCGTAGTAGTAATCCTCATACGCATCGCGGCGCTGCTGGGCGGCGATCGCGGCCCCGATGGTCCCGATCATCATTCCCATGAGCGCGGCGCCAGCGGCGTTGCCGCCTCGACGATAGTGACGGCGGCGGGCAGCGCTGAAATCGGTGGCGCCGCTCGATGGCACGGCCACCGAGGCGTGCTTGGAGTCGCCCATTGAACCGGCCGCCGCCATCGGCGGCTCCGCCACGGTAATGACCAATCCGGTGACGAGAGCCGCGACGACGCCGCGTCCGGCCGAAGAAAGCAATCCTTTACGCCCGAACATCTCAAATCCCTCATCGGTTGCAGCATGAGTAGAAAGACGCTCCCCTTGCCCAGCGCGCTTGATAGCAGCCGGGTGAAACGCGTGGTTGATTTGGGTCAACACCATTCATCGCGCTGCGGCGCCGCTGCTGGCGCCATATCTGCTCTGGGTCGCCTATGCGACCACCATCGACATCGGCGTCGTCGTGATGAATTAGGCCGCAGCGTTTGAAAGCCGCCGTAGCGGGCTCTTCGCCATCTACGCCGTTATGAAACCGAGCAGGTCTGCGTTGAGGCGGTCCTTGTGGGTCAGAAAGAGACCATGCGGCGCCCCTTCGTAGATTTTCAATTCGGCATTCGGGATCAACGCTGCTGTCGGCCGTCCGGTCTGGCCGATGGGCGCGGAGACATCCCTATCGCCGTGAATGATCAACGTGGGAACCGAAATCCCGGGCAATTCCCCGCGAAAGTCGGTCGATGTGATCTGCCGGTTGCACTCGACCGCAACCCGGAGAGGCGTCGTCAGCATCAGCTGCATGACCCAGTTCTGCAGGCCGGGCGAGGTGTCGGCGGTGAAAAACGCCTTCTTGCCGTCTTCCAGCCACTTCGGAAAATCCGCCTGCAGAATTTTCGTCCGAAAGAATTCCAGTTGCTCGGGCGGAACGCCGTTCGGATTGTCCGCCGTCTGCATCACGAAGGGTGTCGCCGCGGGTGCGATCAGCGCGATTTTCGCAATCCGGCTCGAGCCGTGCCGGGTCAGATAGCGGACGACCTCGCCACTGCCGAAGGAATGGCTCACCAGAATAACATCGCGCAGATCGAGTTGCGTCATAAGCGCGGACAAATCGTCGGCGAGTGTGTCGCAGTCGTAGCCGCCACGCGGCACGTTCGAATGCCCGTGCCCTCGGCGGTCGTAGGCGATGCAACGCAAGCCACATTCGCTGAGCGGGCCGCGCTGATAATCCCACATCGGCGAAGGAAGCGCCCAGGCGTGAATGAACACCAACGGTTTGCCTGCGCCCCAATCTGTGTACGCCAGCCTAGTTCCATCGCCCGCCTTGACGAAATCTGCACCTCGCAGCTCTTCGGCCGAAGCAGCAGGCTGCGCGCCGCCTGCGTCGGGAGCCACAGCTGTCAGCATGCCCACGCCGACCGCGGTGGACGCGGCCGATTTCAAAATGTTGCGCCGATCCATAATGCGATCCCTTCGTAATGATGCGTTGACGACGACGATCGAGAGGCCTGTCATGCCGCGATCATTGCGTCGCCGGCGGCCGGCGTCGATTACGTCTAGGGTAATTCTAAATTTGCGCCCGCCGCTCTGTCGCGAACCCATAGATCAGCGCCAGCCGATCGAGACATTCGCGAAACCTGCGCCCGAAATAATCGATCCAGCGCTGGCCGCGCAATCCGCGCCGCTGTCCGATCTGCTCCATGGTCATGCCCAGGATCAACACCTCATGCACCAGCGCGGAGCCGTCGGCGCCGAGTTCGCGTTCGGCGCGATTGAGGCGCAGCACGGCCTTGCGCTGGCGTTCGGTGATCGGCTCCCGCGGCCGTCCGCCATCGACATATTCCCGGGCCGGATCGACGGCTTGAGGCCCGCGCTCGGCCTTTTCCCAATCGTCCTGAAACGCCCGCCCGCCCTGGAATTGCGCTTCGTCGATCTGGCGGTGCGAATGCAGCTTGCCTAGGGGATCGTTGCGGAGCGAACGCAGGGTGACGATCTTTTCTCCCGGCTCCAGGCCTAAGGGATCGTCTACTTCGACGGCCGCGACTTCGGCGTTGCGCGGCAAATCCTTCGATCGCCGGTCGTGAACTTTTTGCGCCCTGTGCTGCTTGTTGCGTTTGGCCCGTGCCATGCTCGATTGCTCCTTTGGAATAACAGGATTGAACGCCCCGCCTGATGTCCGCTGGCTAAGTTGTTCGCCTGGCCACATAGGCGGCCAGCTCGGGGCTGACGGCGATGGCGGACTTTTCCGATTGCCGCTCCGTGGAATCGGCCGGCGGTAAGCGCGCTTGAGTAAGACTCTGATGTGAGTTTGAGTGTGAGTGGTCGGCGTTTGCTTGAGCCGTGCCCGACGATGGCGCAGCAATTGCCCGCGGCGGCGCGCGCCCGGAGCGCGACGCATTTTCAAGTTTCATGCGCGCCAGTGCCGACCCGATGCCGCCTTTTTGCCCGGCGATCGCGCGCTTTTGCGAAACCCGCAGCATCTTCGCAAGCTCGGCGTCGATCCGCTTGTGCTTCCATCCCTCATAGAAAAAATCCTGTAACGTCGTGCGATATTCGCACCAGGTCCTAAGCGGCAGTTTCGTGATCTTGGATAGCTGCCGGTCGTCGTCGGGCAGTTCGCCCTTGCGCCAATAATGCATCATCAGGAGCAGATAGGCCCCGTGCTGCGCCGTGGTGAGGTGGCCGGTGTCGCCGAGATAATCGCCGACATAAAGGGGCATCCAGGGACGGTTCATGCGCTGCCGTCCTCGCAAAGAAGCCGCGCCGCCGTTTCAATGCGCAACCATGCGGCCAGTTCTTCGCGGCGGATCGAGACTGCCGCTTGTCCCCGGAGCAGCGCAGCCAAATGCGCGATGCGGTGGCGGCGCGGCAGCGGCTTCATTCTGATCAGCATAAGCGCAACGGGCGTATTCATGCCGCCTCCACCAGCCGCAGCAAGACCGTACCGGCCGGCCGTTCCGACAGCGTGCCGGGACCGCGCGTCAGATGAAAATGCGGCGCGCAGTAGCTTGAACCCTCCCGCCGCGGGTGACCGCAAAAGGTGATGGCTTCGCCCTCCTCGTCGCCGCCATAGGGGTAGCGGCAATCGCCGGGTTCGAGATCGACCAGCGAAAGATGGCGCGGCACGATTTCGACGCAGCGGAGTTTCGGCGCTTCCACCCGTTCGAAAACCGGCATCGGTCGCATGAATTCGGGAACATGGCGCTCGCGCGGCTGCTTCAGCCGCTTCGTCTTGGCTCTCGGCGGCCGCTTGGGCCAATGCTGAAGGTTGTCGCCTGGCCGGTCGGGACTGGCGAGCCCCATGCGTTTGGCGCGGCCGATCGCGGCACTGCGGGAATAGGCGGTCCTGAACTTCGCGTTGATCGCGTCGGCGATTTCCGAAAAGGACATGCCCTTGGCGAGATATTCCCGCAGCGCCTGTGAATGTTCCGCCTCCCAGCTGGACGATTGCATTCCCGCTCACCTCGACGTTTCCGTTATGTTCTTAAATTTCTGATATTCAGAAATCAAAGTCAAGCACGATTTCGGATAATCGGAATTGCAATCAATTCGGAAATTCGGAAAAGATGGTGCCATGCTGGATGTCAGGATGATCGAGCGGGGGCTTTCGAAGCCGGGCAAGACCAAGGGCGGTCTGGCGGCGGCAATGGGCGTGCGCCCCGGCGCGGTGTCGGAAATCCTGGCCGATATCCGCCAGATCAAGGCCACCGAAATCCAGCCGATCATCGATTACTTGGAACTGAATTCGGTTCCGATCATGGGCCGCGTCGGTGCCGGCGCGACGATCGAGCCGGAACATGAGCAGGTACCGCCGGAGGGCCTCGGCGAGGTCGAGCTGCCCTTCCCGATTGCGGAGGAAACCATCGCCTTCGAAGTGGCGGGCGATTCCATGCTGCCGAAATACGAAAGCGGCGACATTATCGTGGTCTACCGGGAGCAGCGCCATCCGGTCTCGAGCTTCTACGGCGAAGAGGCGGCGGTCAGGCTGAAGACCGGCGAGCGCTATTTGAAAACCATCGAACGCGGAAAGTCGCCTGCGCTGGTCAACCTCACGAGCTTCAACGCCAAGCCGATCAGCGGGGTGAAGCTGGAATGGATCGGGGAGATCTGCGTAACCCTGCCGAGGGGCCAGATCGAGCGTCTGCGGGCCAAGGCGGCGGCGCGGGCGCGCAAGGCGGTGAAGGCGCACGGCGGACGCACGGCGGAGAAATAGGGGCCGCTGGAAGCGAGCGACCGATTCGCGCCGCCCGGAGCGCATCAGTTTCCCGGCGGAACAACAAAATTCTGATTTTCAGAATTTATTGCTTGACTTATTTCTGATTTTCAGAAATATTCCGCCCTGTCCGAAAAGCCCGTTTCGGGGATGAACAGAGCCGCCGCATGCAATATTTCGTCGTGATGATCGACTATGGCCGGCGTGGGCGCGAGGCTATCGTCGATCCCGAAATCACAAGGCGCGAGGTAGTCTCGCGCGTGGCGTCCGGCGAATACAACAACATCAGCTTCATCCACGAAATCGGCGATTGTTCGGTCGACGATATCACCGCCGAGATTCTGGCGGAGGCCGCGTTGCCGGAGATCCCCCTGACGGGCGCCGATCTGCAGGCCAGCCAGTTCGATCATGCCCGCGATCTTCGCAAGGCCGAAGCGCAGTGAGGCAAGCGACGTTCGGAACTATCCGGCCATGGCCCTTCAGCGCGAGCACCCGGACTGAACGATCCGGCGCAAGCCTCAACTCGCCAGCGGCAGGTTCGTCGTGCCGGGCAACTCAGCTCGACCGCGCGCCCTGATAGCCGGGGCTTGATTGCGCTCCAAAGCCTTGTCTCGCTCAGAGGCTTTGTCTCGCTCCAAGCGCTTCGTCGCGCTCAGAGGCTTCGTCGCGCTCCAAGGCTTCCTCAGCCTTGTGGTGCCACATTTCGGCTTCGGCGAGCAGCCGCCAGCTATCAAGGGGGTGAAACACCGCGCTCTGGCGACACAGGGATTCCATCGCGCGGTAGCGAACGAGGTCTTTCATGTCGCGCCTCCAACCGCCTTGCCCGCGATCATTTAAGACCCGTTTCAAGACGGTGTCATTACGATTCCGAGAAGAGTTCGATAGCCGAATGCGGAACTCGAATGCGGAACCGCGTCGATGGAACTTCGGCGTCGCCGGAGGGTTATTTGACATTCGGTTGAGCTGTTCTCATTGGAGACTCGCGGGGGGCGCCCGAGGGTGCCATGTCAAACATCAAACTCTTTACCGTTGTTGTTCTGGCGACCGTGCTGGCGGGCGCCGCTTACGCAGGCCCAGGAAGAGGGGCGGCGGCGGAGGCCACGGCGGAGGCGGCGGAGGTGGTGCGCCGCATGGCTTCGGTGGTCGGCGGCGGAGTTCCGCATGCGATGGGCGGCGGGGCGCCGCATTTCGGCGGCGGCGGCGGAATGCATGTCGGCGGCGGACCTCATTTCGGCGGCGCTCATATTGGCGGCGCGCCTCACTTCGGCGGCAGCAGACCCGCGATATCGCACTTCGCCGCACGGCCCGCTTTTCACAGTCAGCACTCATTTGCAGCGCACGGTAACTTTGCAGCGCACGGCAACCGGCTTGCCAGTCATGGCCCCGCGCTGAGCCCAAGCCACGCCACCGGCTTGAGCGGAACTCGAAATGCGACAGCCTTCCGCCCCAACCGAAATGTGACGGTCGGGTCAGCCGCGGTGCGGAACGCGTTGAATTCCCGTGCGGTCGCGGGCGCATTGCACAACAGGACCGCGCTCATCAATCCGAATACCCGTGCCCAGATTGCCGCGACGGCGGCCACGGCGGGATGGCATGGCGGCCGCGGCGGAGACGGATGGTGGCGGCACAGCCACGGCGGCTACGGCTGGGTCGGCCCGGTGTTCTGGCCCTTCGCCTATTACGACATCTACGATTACACGCTGTGGGGCTATGGCTACGACGACCCGTTCTGGGACTACGGCTACGGCGACATCTACGCCGGTATCTTCTCACCTTATGGCTATGACGACCTCGCCGGCTACTGGCCACAAGGCGGCGGCTATCGGGTCAGCGTCCGGCATGGCTCCGGCACCCAAACCGCAACGCCCGACCAACTGGCGCAGATGTGCGGCGAGGACAGCCGCGATATCGCCGGCCTGCCGATCGATCAAATTCAAAATGCCATTCAACCCGACGACGCCCAGCGCGCGGCGCTCGACGATCTCGCCAACGCCTCGGTGAAAGCAGCCCAGGACATCAGGGCCGCCTGTCCGACCCAGATCGCGCTGACCGCGCCGGCGCGGCTTGCCGCCATGCAGACGCGGATCGAAGCGCTGATATCAGCCGTCGCAACGGTTCAGCCGCCGCTGCAGAAGTTCTACGATCTCCTCAACGACGACCAGAAGGCCCGGCTGAACGCGCTTGGCGACGATCAGCGCCGGGCCGAAGCGGCGCGGAACAGAAGCGGCTCGCTCGCCGAGAATTGCGGCGCTGCGCAAGCCGGCGTGGCGGGCTGGCCTGCGGCCGAGATCGACGCGAGGCTACACCCGACCGAAGCGCAGCGCGCCAGTCTTACAACGTTGCAGGACGCCACGGCAAAGGCGGCGGACATGCTCAAGGCCTCATGCGAGCCGAGTGAAGCCATCACGCCGCCGGCGCGGCTTGAAGCGGTCGGCAAGCGGCTGGATGTCATGCTGCAGGCGGTCAAGAGCGTGCGCACGGCGCTGGATGACTTCTATGGCAGACTGAGCGACGAGCAGAAAGCGCAGTTCGAGGCGATCGGGCAGCGCCGCTCGGCGGCTTTGCATCCGTCGAGCGCGACGCCGACGCATATTCGCCACCACCGCTACCACGCCAGCATCGGCGGACTCGTTCGTCATTTCATGTCAATGGCGCGTTGGTGAACCCGATATCCGATCCAGGCCGACCAAATGCACGCAATAGAAGCCCGAACCATCGCCAAGGTCTCGAAGCGGCTCATGCCTTTCTTGCTCGTCTGCTACTTCGTCGCTATAGCCGCGGCACACGACGGCGCAGGTCTGATCTCGGAAGACGGCAACGGCACGATCTGGCGCATCACGCTTTGAGGAAGCCGCGTCACCTTCTGTTCATTTGCCATCGCTACTTCACCGGCGGACAATCCAAGTTTGGTCCATAGCCGGAGATTGAAGCGATGCGTCTGCCCATTATTTCACCAGCCGAATTGAACTCCGAGCAGAAACCGCTGTACGACGACATGCGCGATGGCATCGCCAGGAATTTTCAGGGTTTTGTGAACATTCGCGACGACGGCGCCCTGCTCGGCCCGTGGAATCCCTGGATCCACGAGCCCAAATTCGGCAAGCCGGTTTGGGAGCTGACCAAGACGATGATCTCGAGCCCCTCGTTGCCGGCCAATGTCAGGGAGGTCGCGATCCTCGTGACAGGCGCGCATTTCAAGTCGGCTTACGAACTCTACGCGCATGTGATCGTGGCGGAACACCGCGGTCTTTCCGACGAGAAGCTCGCGACGATCGTTGCGGGCCAGCGTCCCGGCGATTTGACCCGGCAAGAGTCCGTTGCATTCGACGTCGCCTGGGCGCTTGTGAACGGCGGCGTTCTGCCTGAACTGACATACCGCGCGGCAGTCGAACAGTTCGGGCCGCACGGCGCGGCCGAATTGTCCTACCTGGTGGGGCTGTATTGCCTGGTGTCGGTGACACTCAACACATTCGACGTTCCGGTGCCGGAGTGAATTCTGGTCGCTGCGGTCAATAGATCCCGACGTCGATCGGCGTCTCGCTCGCAATCTTGTTCAAGCGCGCGGCATAGGCCGCCAACAGTTCGGTCCGCTGGTCCTGCTGCAATCGCACCGGGCCGTAGACGATCTGCGGCGCGAGCACGTCAAAACCGACGAACTGAAGCATGCCGCGCTGGATGGGTCGCAAAATGGCGTGGATGTCGCCGTTGAAGCCGCCCTTGAGATAGGCGGGCGCCGGCCCGCCCGTCGTCAGCGAGAGCATCGCCCGTTTGCCCTTGAAAACGCCATTGGCATAAATCCGGTCGCCGCCATAGGTCCGTCCCATCGCGAACACCCGGTCGACCCAGCCCTTCAGGGTTCCCGGCAGCCCGAACCACCACAACGGAAACTGCCAGATCATCAGGTCGCACCACTCGATCTTCTGAATCTCTTCCTCGATGTCCTCGGCAAACCCGTAGGTTTCGGATGCGTGCATCTCCTCGATCTGCTGCTTGAAATAATCCGGATCCTTGGCGGCCAGGAAATTGTGCCTGCCCGACACCGGATCGAACTGCATGGCATGGAGATCGGAGGTCTTGACCTCATGACCTGCCGAAGACAGCGTCTCGACCGCGGTCCGGAACATGGCGCCGTTAAAGCTCCGATGCTCGGGATGCGCGAGGACGATGAGAATCTTCATGGAGTTCTGCTCTCATGCTGGCTAATTCAGCATCCCCGCGAATGTTTTCGCAAAGGTGTGAACGTCGCCCGGCCATCTCGCCGAGACATAATTGCGATCCCGGACCACAAAGGCCGGAGTTTCATCATTCATGGTATCGCGTACCAGCCCCGAGGTCTTGCGGCGTTGATGTGGATCATCCCCGGGAACATCGCGGAAATCCTCCGGGCGTGCCAGCGCGCGAGTCACTTCCTGCTGCACCGACATATAGCCTTTGGGCTGGCCGGTTTGCTCCAGATAGGTCCGGTAGTAGTTCGGATCCCAGAACCGCGTGAAACGCGCGACCGACCAGGCGCTGTTTTCGAACGTCCAGGTCAGCGCCGTGGTCTGGTATCCCCACAGCACCGAATGACCGGTCCGCTTCGAGATACTGCGTGCGGCCAGCAGCACCCCGTGGCAGATCGCCGCCACCGGCTTTGCATCATCGAAGAAGCGGACGACAATGTGGTGCAGAATATCGCTTTCGAGATATTCGCGCATGCCGCGCGCGCGATGCCCGCCGGGTAACAGCAGCCCGTCATACGCGGCCGCATCGACGCCGTCCCAGCGCAGCGGCGCGAGGTAGTGGGGATCGGCGATCATTTCGGCATAGGCCTTGCGCGCGTCGCGATTGGCCCGCATCAGAAGCCCGATCAGCGGCAGCTTCCGCAACAACGGTATGGCGCCCCAGGGATCGAGCCCCTGCCCTGTCAGCATCATCTCGTCGGCCATGGCGGGCCGCCCGTCGGGGGTGGCGAAATGGACGGCGTGTCCGGCATTGGTCAGCACCCGCCAGCAAACCGCGGCTTCGCTCGGATCGAAATCCCGCGCCGGCAACAGGACAAGAACGCGCGCCATCGACTGATCCCTGCCTACCGCCAAAGCCGCACCCCAAGCGCATCTAATCGGTATTCCGCTTCAGCGCCAGAACCGGCTATACCGGATCGATAAGAATGATCTGGAGATAATCCATGAACGGGAAACCGCCCAATCTGCCGCTGTCCGGCATCACCGTCGTCTCGCTGGAGCAGGCGATCGCCGCACCTCTGGCCAGCCGGCATCTCGCCGACTGGGGCGCGCGGGTGATCAAGATCGAGCGGCCCGGCAAAGGCGACTTCTGCCGCGACTATGATTACGTGATGAACGGGATGTCGAGCCAGTTCGCCTGGACCAACCGCTCCAAGGAAAGCCTCGCGCTCGACGTCAAAAGCAGCGAAAGCAAGCGCGTGCTCGACGCTCTGCTGCCGCAGGCGGATGTGTTCCTGCAAAATCTCGCGCCGGGCGCCGCGAAACGGCTCGGGCTCGATGCGGCGACGCTGGTCGAACGCTTCCCCCGCCTGATCGCCTGCGACATTTCCGGCTATGGCAGCGGCGGCCCCTATAGCGAGAAAAAAGCCTACGACCTGCTGGTGCAATGCGAGGCCGGATTTCTCTCGGTCAACGGCACCGAGGAACAGCCGGCGAAATGCGGCATCGCCGTCGTCGATACATCGACCGGCATGTACATCGTCAATGGCGTGCTGATGGCGCTGTTCAATCGCGAGCGCACCGGCAACGGCATGGCGTTCGAAGTCTCGCTGTTCGATTCGATGACGGAGTGGATGAGCTATCCGGCCTATTACACCGACGGCGCCGGCAAGCCGCTGGTCCGCACCGGCACGCGTCACGCCACCATCGCGCCCTACGGCCCGTTCCGCTGCGGCGACGGGCGCACAGTGTTCTTCGGCATTCAGAACGAACGGGAATGGAATGCGCTGTGC
This sequence comes from uncultured Alphaproteobacteria bacterium, assembly GCA_963733575.1. Taxonomy (GTDB): domain Bacteria; phylum Pseudomonadota; class Alphaproteobacteria; order Rhizobiales; family Xanthobacteraceae; genus BOG-931. The sequence goes on from CAVTDJ010000005.1 coordinate 251,851, forward strand.
GCGCAGGTGCTGGACGATGCGGCGCTGGCCTCCGATCCCTGCTTTTGCAGCAACCCGCAGCGCATGCAGAACCGCGATGCGCTGGAGGCACTGATCGAGCAGCATTTTGCAAAGTTCTCCGCCGAGCAGGTATTGCAACGGCTCGACGAGGCTTCCATCGCCAACGCCAACATGAATACAGTCGAGGCTTTCCTCCGGCATCCGCAGCTTCATGCCCGCCACCGCGTGCAAAAGGTGGGATCGCCGAACGGACCGCTGATGAGCTTCCTGCCGGCGGTCACCATTCCCGGCCTCACGCCCGTGATGGGCGATATTCCCGCCGTCGGCGAACATACGGATACAATCCTGGCCGAACTCGGCCTGTTGGAAAAAGCCGGCTCATGACATCTTCGCGATTGACCCGAACCTATCTCGCGGCGCCGGCGCATCGCACTCGGCTCGTGCAGAACGCCGCGGCGTCCGCCGCCGACGCCGTGTTCCTCGATCTCGAAGACGCGGTCCCGCCGGCCGAAAAGCCGCGGCACTGGAAGCTGCCGCCACGGCGTTGACCACGCACGACTGGGGCAACAAGACCGTCGCCGTCAGGCTGAACGCAATCGACAGCTCGTCGATCCAGCAGGAGATCAAGCGGCTCGGCGGGATCAGGCGGCTCGATGCCTTCATCATTCCGAAAGCGGAGGCGGTGGCCGACATTGGAAAAATCAGTGACTGGATTACCGAGGCTACCGGTTCGCGCGATGACCCCGCCGAGATGGAGTTGCTGATCGAGACCGCGCGCGGGCTGGTCCATGTCGAGGCGCTGGCAGCGTGCGACCCTCTGGTGACCGGCCTGCATCTTGGCGTCGGCGATTTCGCTGCCTCGATCGGCGCCCGCAGCGCGGAGATCGGCGCGTCGCCTTCGGGATACAAGCATGTCGGCAGCGCGGCCGACGGGCACAAGGAAACCCCGCTCGATCTGTTCGCCTATCCGATGATGCGGCTCTTGGTAGCCGCCCGCGCCTTCGGCCTGCGCGCGATCGACGGCCCCTGCGGCGCCTTCCGCGATGCGGTCGCGACCGAAGCAACGGCCAGGAAGGCGGCGGCGATGGGTTTCGACGGCAAGCAGGTCATCCATCCCAGCCAGATCGAAGTCACGCGCAACGCCTTCATCCCCACCGACGAAGAACTGGCCAACGCAATGCGCGTGATCGCGGCGATGGAAGAGGCGGAGCGCAACGGCCAGGCCGCGGTCACGGTCGATGGCAAGATGGTCGATTACGCCAACCTCCGGATGATCCGGCGCTGCTGAGTTTCAAAGGTGAGACGTGAGAGAAGCAGGCAAACCGCGCCCCCTCTACCTTCATCGTAAAGCCCTCCGGTCTCAGACCGTCAGCACCGTCGAGCCCGTGGTCTTGCGCGCGGCGAGATCGGCATGCGCTTTCGCCGCGTCCTTCAGCGGATAGGTCTGGTTCACTTCGATCTTGACCGCACCGGATTTAACGACGTCGAACAACTCGTTCGCCATCGCCACCAGGCTCTCACGCTTGGCCGCATAGGTGAACAGCGTCGGGCGGGTGACGTAGAGCGAGCCCTTCTGCGCCAACAGGCCGAGGTTGAGCGGCTCGACGCTGCCGGAAGATTGCCCGAACAGCGCCGCGACACCGAGCGGCGCCAGGCAGTCGAGCGATTTGAGGAAGGTGTCCTTGCCGACGGAGTCGTAAACCACCGGCACCTTCTTGCCGCCGGTGATCTCGTCGACGCGTTTGACGAAATCCTCGCGCGTATAGACGATGGTGTGGGCGCTGCCATGGGCCTTGGCGAGTTTCGCCTTCTCGTCGCTGCCGACGGTGCCGATCACGGTGGCGCCGAGATGCTTCGCCCATTGGCTGAGGATGAGGCCGACGCCGCCGGCCGCGGCATGCAGCAGGATGGTATCGCCGGCCTTCACGCGATAGGTCTGGCGGATCAGATATTGCGCGGTCAGGCCTTTGAGCATCATCGCCGCGGCGGTCTTGTCATCGATGCCGTCGGGCAGCTTTAACAGCCGATCGGCCGGGATCAGGCGCGCTTCGGCATAGGCGCCTACCGGCGCGGTGCCATAGGCGACGCGGTCGCCTACCTTGAGATCGGTGACGCCGGCGCCGACTTCCTCGACCACGCCCGCCGCCTCTCCGCCGAGCCCGCTCGGCAGTTGCACCGGATAAAGCCCGGAGCGGTTATAGATATCGATAAAGTTCAGGCCCACCGCGGTGTGGCGGATGCGCGCCTCACCGGGACCGGGCTTGCCCAGACTGACTTCCTCCCAGACCAGAACTTCGGGGCCGCCGGTTTTATGAAAGCGGATGGCATGCGTCATGGATTTACTCCTTGTGAGACGACAAACAGCGAGACGACAAACAACGGGATCGTGGGGGGACAGGCAAATCGCGGCGGGGCCGGTCCGCTCCGAGAGCCATGAATACAATAGGCGCTCGATCGGCGGCAAGAAACGACTTCGCGATTTCCGAGTCGCGGCTTCGCGATCTCGCAGTCGCGGCTTCGCGATCTCGCAGTCGCGGCTTCGCGATCCCGCGGCGCGGATTGCGCCCGAGGTTTGCTTCGTTTTCCGCCCTCCTGGAAAGTAGAGGGCGCAGGGAAGACCGGGTGCGCGCTGCACCCGCGGTCTCGTGTGCAAAGATGCACATAAGAAAGCGCACACGAGCATACAGGTTCAGCGGAGGCAATCCGGCCTTCCCTGCGCGATGGTGTTACGGCTTACTTCGCGCTCTCCCCGGTGACCGGGCTTTCTTGCCACCGTCGCCGCGCGGATATTTCCGCGCAACTTGACGCCAGCGTCGGGGCGTCAGGACCACACGACTTCGCCGTCCGCATCACGCACGCTCGTCCTTCGTGCGCTACCCGCGTCCACCGCATCTCACCGCAACGTCCGTGACGATCGCGAGCCGCCCCCTCATTCGGGTGAGACGGCGGGAGTTATGGAAGTGATTTGGGTGAAGCGAGAAGAAGAAAATTTTTTGAATTGGGACTGGACAGCCCAAATCAGCTTGATCCGCTTCAACAAATCAGGTTTTTCCAGCATTGTGGAGCAGACGCCGCAAAGCCGGAAAAACCCAATTTTAGGATTTCAGCTACCTCACCGCCCCCCACGCCGCTGCGAATACGCCTGTCGATCCAGCTTTCCGTCATCTGCTAAAGCCTGAATTGATGAATAAGCGGCACCTATTTCAATCGATCAGTCTAGTTCTACCTCAGCCCTGATGGCGACGGAAGAGCCGACATCCCGGTTCGGCCGTTTCGTGCCAAACCAGGAAGTGGGATACAAAGGCACGTAGCTATTTCGGGGAAGTGCCTTCACCGGATATGCGGGTGCCGTTGGAGCCGGAGCCGCGCTTTTCATCATAGGCCAGCCACTTCCGAAGGCTATGCCGCGGCCGAATTGCGCAAGGCAGGCTTCGCCGCATTGACCTGGGCACTGAGACCTCCGATCTTGCCCAGAACCGGAATCGGTCGAATGACCGCTCCGGGTTCAATCGTCTCGCTCGCACCAGGCGCAGCCCACTTCCCGTCTACTCCCCGACAAACAGAGTCCACAACCCATCAAAGGCGCGTTACATGGAGAAGTCCGCGAGGTCCCGCCCCCGAACGATCACCGCAATCACGATACGGCCAATGAACGAGAGCGACATACCGGAACTGGTTCGGCTCATGCGTGCGATCGTCAGCTTTGAGCGCGGTCAGAAGTTCAGCTTCGACGAAGCGGAGCTGCTTCGCCGTGGCTTCGGTAAGCGGCCCGAGTTTGGCGCTTACGTCGCAGACGCAGGCACGGGGTCACTCGCCGGAATGGCGGTCCACTACGAAATCCCGTTCATGCATACGCTGCAACCGCTTCTGATGCTGAAGTGGCTCTACGTTGATCCCGAGTACCGAGGTGGGCGCGTCGGGCAAAGGCTCATGCGGCAAATGGCCCTGCACGCCCATGCGACAGGGCACGAGCGCTTCTGCTGGTTCGTGCTGAACGACAATGTGTTGGCGCAGTCATTTTACCGCGGTCTCGGAGCGGCGGAGGACCCTGAGTGGCGGCGGTGGATCATGCCTGCCAGCGCATTGAACCAACTCGTTGAAGGCGCAGAATGATCGTCGCCTGCCAGTTAGCAGGCCTAGAGCACACGCAATAACGCCTTGGCTTCTGATCGAACTCATCAGCGGCGACATGGTCGAAAGCTACCGCCGCGAGGCCGCCCTCGATAGGAAGCGCGGTCGCGGCTCGTCGCCGGCGCACACGACGCCGAATGTCAGCTCCGGGCCAAACTGATAAGAACTCACTGTGAGCAAATGTCTTCCGGGTTACGCTCGAAAGCCATTGCTCAACACAGTCGTCATCGCTCAAAAAGCGCACTGAAGCGAAAGTCGCGGTTATGGCCGGATTGACGTAGCCGGCCGGTCGAAATCAATGCCTGTCAGCCGCCTTACACAGTTCGCTCCAGCCGCGCGTCGATAACCCAACGCGATCATCGTGGTTCGCCGGAGAATGCCTGCCGCAGTGCTGACAGCCGGTCGAGTGCAGCTCGCGGTAGTGGACCTTTTTGGACCGCGGCGAGTGCGTCCTCGAACTGTTGTGGCGTCGCCATACCAACCAGGATGGTGCCCATCGCCGGGTGAGACAGCGCAAACCGCGTGGCGGCTTCGGCCAGGCTGCTGGCGTACCCCTCCTTTACCAGCGGGATTAGACGGCGTGCGCGATCGATATCGGCAGCGTAGCTCATAGCCGAACCAATCGGTTCGGGCGCCGGACCAGCAATCGGGTGACGCTCGGCTGAGCCCGACAGTGCGCCGCCTGCCAGCACGCGGATGCCCACTACTCCGACGCCGGCTGCCTTGGTGTGATCGAACAATCGTCCAAAGTCTTGTGCCGGATAGTTCGTCGGCAATTCCTCGGCGGCAGATGGATTGAGCATGTTGTAGACGATTTGAGCGCTGTCGAAGACGCCTGCATCGATCACCTGATGCAGTGCCGCCATGCCGCCCACGGCCGTAATCCCGAGGAAACGGGTCTTCCCCTGGCGACGCAGGCGCTCGAACGCCGGTACCACGTCGCCGAGCACCTGTTGGACGCTCAGCGCCGATCCGCCTCCTGTCCCGGTAATCGCATTGTGCAGGTGAAAGATGTCGACCCGGTCAAGACGTAGTCGCGCCAGACTGCCTTCGAGCGACATCGTTACGGCCTCGGCAATGCGGCCGAACTCGCTGGGCGGCAACCGGACCTTGGTGCCGACGGCCACGTTGGCTGGCTTCAGCTTTTGCAAAACGCGGCCGAGGTTCTTTTCCGATTCACCATTGCCATACTGCACCGCGGTGTCGAAGTAGTTCACGCCGGCGGCGATCGCCCGCGCGATGGTACGCTCCTGGTCGGCAGGATCGCCGCGTACCATAAATCCCCCCACTGCTCCGCAGCCGAAGCCCAGCACCGAAATCTGCATTCCCGTGCGCCCAAAGACCCGCAATTGCATCGCTGTTTCTCCGCTGCATGCACAATACCCTAAATTACCACCCCGGGTAATTTGCGAGGTTCGGATTTCCCACCGAAAGCGAATGCGTGAAAGATTGGTCCCTCCACGCTGATCGCGTCCAAGTTACCGAGGCTGAGTTTCTGTCTTAACAGGCGTATCGACCGCTGGAACGTTTTAGACGGAACTCGCGCATCCCGGTGACTGTAGCGTTCTTACACCTTGCTTCGGTCCCTCTCTGGAAATCGTACATAGTCCGGGTCAAGCAGTTCCAGGAGGTCGATGAACGCATGCTGCAAGCTGATCATTGTCAATCTTGAGCTGTTCAATCGCCTTGGCATTCAAATTAGAATGTTCTGCATTCCTTCTTGAACTCCAAACAGTCCCGCCCGCCGAGGCGAGCGCAACGATCCCGGCAATTATCGCAACGACCAATTCCGTCTTCATGGCGGCTGCTCCCAATACAATCCTAAGCTTAGGTGATCGATGGGACAACTAGCCCGCTTCCCGAAATGAGTGGTCATTTTCGGACCTCGGCGCGGTCCTGAAGGATGTCCGCTTTACCCCGACGAACAGATATCACCGAGCGCGAACATCAGGCCTGAAAAGTGTCGCAATTGCCGACCTTGCGAGTTTGAAATGAAAGAGGCCGCCAACTGAAGCGGCCAGCCTTGACTGCAACGATGGCCGCATCGTCAGCGACGCAAAAACATGCGCCCAATAGGCTATGCGCCCTTGAGCTATTTTTGCTGAATGCGGTTTAGATAGTCGACCAAGAGGAGAACATGGGCGCGTACGTAGGCTTCCTGATCATACGGCGCATCGAAAAAGTGTTCGGCGGCATTGATCGCGTATCGCGTGCCCCAAATAGGCATGTCAGGTGCACCATGACTGGCGATCTGCACACGCCCGTCGATCACGCCGCTGACGTGGTCGGCTGGAAACACTCCGCCATTATTCTTGGCGAGCACAGTCAGGTCTGGTGGCACCACCTTGAGACTAGCACCCAAGAAGCCATTGCCCTTCGCATCCACCCCATGGCAGATGCTACACTGCAAGTCGTACTCCTTTTTACCAAGATCCGTCTTTGCCGGTTGAGCGAGTGCGACGGTGCCGAGTGACAACGTCGTTGTCAGTATCAGAATAGCCAGCGGAACATTTTTCATGGTCGCCTCCACGGCAGACGCTTGCAGTCCCATCGCATGCAATTTTAACAAAGCTGACCGGCATGCATTGATATAGATCAACGTGGTGTGGATGCGCGCCACCACGCCGTTTGCAATTCCTGAATTTTATCAACTTCGGAGCAATCAAGCTTGATTGGCGCGGCTTGCTCGATACCGCTGCCCCGAATCCAGCCCCTCGAGCCAATAAAATCAAAACGTTTCCGATAATCAGGCCTTAACGAGAGCCTGCTTATCTACCCGCTGTCTGCAAAACGCGTTACGCGCCCGGAGGCGCCTAACTATGCCGGAGGCGCCTAACTATCATGTCAGCTCAGATCGATTTGGATTTCGCGGGCGACGACGACGCAAGGGCGGAGATCGGCGCGGCGGTTAGGTATCTGCTCAAAGATGCAACCGGCGGCGCGCGCGGCGATATCGTCCGGGAGATCACCGAGATCGTTCGCGATGCCGCGAACGAACCGCTTCCGCTTCAGCACCCAAATCAACCGGAGGCCCGCGCAGCGAAGCAACCTCCCATGAGCGGCGTTACCTATAAGGCCTATGTGATCGACGCCTTCCGGCGCGATATAGATCGATGGCGCGCGACCATCCGCAGATCAGACGGCAAGAAAATTCGGGTCGCCTTCCCGCCCTCGGTGCTCGACCAAGCCACGACCTCGGCCGATGCCCTTACAGCCGAAAAGGCCGTCGCGCTTGCAAAAAAAGCGATCGACGGCGGCGGGCTGATTTAATCCGGAAAGCCTTGTGGCTGACAGCGCTGGGCGGCTCGCCCTGCCGAGCGGTCGTGATCGCGCGATCGGTCGCCACCGGCCGCCACCGCCGCGGCGCTTAACGCTCTCCTCGCCCAGACCGTTGCATGTCACCCCGGCAATTTGCATCCCAACTGCCTGAGCGCGGCGTCGACCCAGGCGCGGTCCATCGAGCCCCCCGCCTTCAGATCGGCCAGGATCTTGTCTTCGGCGTTCTTCTTGGCTGCGGCGGCCTCGATAGACCTCCGCGACCTCGTCGAAGGGAACGCAAAGCATGCCGTCGCCGTCGCCGATGATGAGGTCGCCGGGCTCGATCACCATGCCGTCGAACGCGATGGGCTTGCCGATTTCTCCCGGGCCTGACTTCATCGGACCACGATGGGTCACGCCGGCCGCGTAGACCGGAAAGCTCAAGCGGCGCAGCGCGTCGGAATCCCGGATCGAGCCGTTGATCACGATCCCGGCCAGGGCGCGATTGATGGCGTAGCTGACCATGATCTCGCCGATGATCGAATTGGTGAGATCGCCGCCGGCATCGACCACGACCACATCGCCGGGCGAAGCGATATCCAGCGCCTTGTGCACCATCAGATTGTCGCCGGGACGGGTTTTCACGGTGAATGCCGGACCGGAAAGCACGCCTTCGCCGTGATACGGCCGCAGCCGCGGCCCGCCTCCGGTCAGGCGCGACATGCAATCGCTGACGTTCGCAACCGGCAGCGATCGAAACTTGCGCACGAATTCCGGACTGACCCGGCGCTCGATCGCCTGCACAGAAAATCCGATCATTGAGGCTTCTCCATCGCTTTTTTGTTTCTGGTTTCACTGACGCGCCAGCTGCGCCAAACAAGCGTGCCCGTCCGAAGCAAGTAGTCCGGCACCTTTTTGCCGACCAAAATGTTACAGGAATGCCACACCCACGGACAATAGTGGTCCGTTCTGCCTCCGTTCGAAAGAGTTGATGATGGGCATTCCGCCACGCACGCTAAATTAGGTGCGGGGTTGAGGTTGCTTCCGCTGAAGGAGACCCGACATGCCAGCCTACATCCAGCATCACGACATCGAGAAAGCGCCGGTCGTGTGTCCCGGTTGCGTAGGACAGCTTCCCATGTATGTCCGGGAGGTCGAGCCCCATTGGGGCATGGCGAAGATCGATTTCATCTATGAATGTTCGGACTGCGGCGCGGAAGTCAGGCAGACCATCACACGGCCGGAACGCTGGCATTAGCGAAGTTGCGCGCCGCTTCATGGCCTCGTGGTTCGAGACACGCGCGGCGTTGCCGCGCTCCCGACCATGAGGGTCTCGGACCTCCTCCTGAAGAGGCGCCAACGGGTCGCGCGAATGCGCGCCAGATGACGGGCTCCGCGCCGTCTCGAAGGATGAAGTCACCTGATTGAAAATTGTTCTAGTGAGACGCGGCTTGCTGCTCGGCGTGGTTGAGATTGCATTCCCTGAAGTGGTACGCAATCTCGTCGAGCGCGCGCCGCTCCCACTCTTCAGCCTGTGCCAGCCAGAAAATCTTGCGCTCGGAATCCAGCACGGCGCGCTCTCGGCATATCAACTCCTGGCTACGAATTTCCACGAGCTTTTTCATGCACTCCACTCCTGCGGTGTGAAGCCAAGTTGCCCGCGCACTTTAGCAAAGTCTGGGCAGGAGTCTCTCAATTTGCTGTGTGGGAACTGTTGACAACACCGGCGGATGTCGCAGCGCAGCACGGAAAACCAAGCACTTAGCACCTGATCGGTTCTGATCGAATCAGAACCGAGGCGCTAAATCTTTTCTTGACGCGTTTTCTTCACGCGAACCGGTATCCACTTCGCTCGAAAACGCTATAGCGCTTCATCACCACATCGTTTGCCGCGCCCGCTCCGGCCATTCCCGGTCGTAGCTCTCGCCGCCGACGCGGTTCTCGCTCATGTCGGCGAGGATCTGGCCCGGCGTCGGCAAGGTCCTGGGGTCGACGCGCTTGTCGGGATTCCACAGATCCGAGCGGACGATGGCGCGCGCGCACTGGAAATAGATCTCCTCCACGGTCATGACGATGACCGTGCGCGGCGCCTTGCCGTCGATCCTGAACGACGCCAGCAACTCCGCGTCGGCGGATATTTGCGCGCGGCCATTGAGCCGCAAGGTGCTGCCGGAACCAGGGATCAGGAACAACAGCGCGACGCGGGGATCGCGCACGATGTTGCGCAGCGAATCGACCCGGTTGTTGCCGCGGCGATCCGGCATCATCAGCGTCTTTTCATCGTGGACTCTGACAAAACCCGGCAGATCGCCGCGCGGCGAGCAATCCAGTCCTTCCGGTCCAGCAGGTCGCCAGCGCCGCGAACGGCGACTTGTCGATCAGCATGCGATAGGCCGGCGTGATCCGGTCCGCGACCTTGACCGTGGAAGCCTCGCCCGGCTGGCCGTAGATCGCTTCAAGCTGCTCGATCGTTGCAATCACCGACATCGCCGTTCTCCTATCGCTTCCGCAGCCTGCATCAACCACCTCTGATGATCCGCACCAGCTCCTGCGCATGGTGTTCGGCGCTGCCGACATTGCTGATGGTCACGTCAGCTGCGGCGGCAGCACTGTCGACGGCGCGGCCGAGCCTGTCCGCGATCTGCCCGTCGCTGCCCCGCGCCCGCGCCGCGAGACGCCGGCTGAGAATTTCGGCCGGCGCCGTGATCGAAACCACCACCACGTCGGCATAGGCGCGGCGCATCGCCTCGATCACCGTGCGCGACACATTGGCGACCACGGTACGGCTGAGCACGGAGTTCGTCATCGATCCCACGGGGCAGTGCATAGCAATGGCCATGCGCCTCCCAATGCACGGCGAACTCGCCTTGGCTGCGCGCCTGCTGGAACGCTTCAAAACTCACCTGAACATTATCTTCGAAGGCCGTGGCCTCCCGCGTCACCACGCGGCGCGGAAAGACAATGTTGCCGTCATCGGTGCAGGCGGCTCGCGCCAGCCCAATCAGCGTATCCTTGCCCGCGCCGCTCGGGCCGACCACCAGAACGAGCCTTCCCGGCCCGATCGCGGCGGCACGAAGATCCGATATGGCCGGGGTTTCGCTCACGCCACGCGATGTCCTTCGCGCCAGACGCTGCGTACCACAGGACAGTCGCGCGCCACATGAACCCGGATCAGGTCGGCGCGCTTGCCGGGCGCGATCTCGCCGCGGTCGGAGAGATCAACCGCTTCGGCCGGCGTCTTGGTGACGGTGCGGACGGCGGACGCCAGATCGATGTCGGGCACGCGCTGCGGCAATTGCAGCGCCGCCATCAACAGGCTCGACGGAATGTAGTCGGACGACAGGATATCCAACAGCCCCTCGCGGGCGAGATCGACGGCGGCGATGTTGCCGGAATGCGAGCCGCCGCGCACCACGTTCGGCGCGCCCATCAGGATGCCGATGCCGGCCTGGTGCAAGCCGCGCGCGGCCTCGATCGTGGTCGGAAACTCCGCCACCGAAACCCGATCCCGGATCGCATCGGTGACGTTCTCGTCCGTCGTGTCGTCGTGACTGGCGAGCGGGATCTCGTATTGATGCGCCAGCGCCACGATCTCGCGCATGTTGGTCGCCGCATAGGCCTTCTGATAGGCAAAGCGCCGCTCGAACAGCGTGTCGAGCTCGGCGTCGGTCATGCCGGCGCCCTTGCCGCGGTAATAATCCCGCAGCTTGCCCTCGTCGCGGAACTGGCGCTGCCCCGGGGTGTGGTCCATCAGCGACATCAGCCGCACATCCGGGCGGCCGACCAGTTCCTTGGCCTCCTCGACCACGCTGGGCATCGGGATTTCGCAGCGCAGATGCAGGAAGTGATCGGCGCGCAGCAGATTGGCCTCGCGCGCCGAGGCGATCGCTTCCGCCAGCACGCCTGCCCTGCCGTCGACTTCCTCGGCGCCGTCCTCGCGCCAGACCCGCAGCGAATCCAGCACCGTGGTGATACCGGAAGTCGCGAGCTGGCCGTCATAGGAGACGACGGCGGCGATCGGATCCCAGAACACTTTTGGCCGCGGCACGTAATGCGCTTCGAGATGGTCGGTGTGCAGCTCGATCAGGCCGGGCATGATGAGGTCGCCGCCGGCGTCCTCAGCTCCAGCCGGCGCGTCGCCCTCGCCGAATTCGGCGATACGGCCATCCGCGAACGCGATCCAGCCGCGCTCGATCACGCGGTCGGCCAGAACGATCCTGGCATTGCCAAGCACGGTCTCGTTGCCTTTCGAAGTCATCTCGAAATCTTCCTCATGCCGCTGCGGCAAACGATGTCACGTCGACAACCCGGTCGGCGATCAGATGGCGGATCTCATCGTCATGGACAATCGCGACCATGGCAACGCCCGCGCGCTTCTTTTCGTCGATCAACTCTACCACCACGGCGCGATTGACCGCGTCGAGCGAGGCGGTCGGCTCGTCGAGCAGCAGGATCGGCAGGTCGGAAATAAAGCCGCGCGCGATGTTGACGCGCTGCTGCTCGCCGCCCGAGAACGTCGATGGCGGCAGCGCCCACAGCCGCTCGGGAATGTTGAGCCGGCGCAGCAGGCTGCCTGCCCGCTCGCGCGCCTCGGCACGCGTTAGCCCATTGGCAATCAGGGGCTCGGCGACGACGTCAATGGTCGGAACCCGCGGCACGGCGCGCAGGAACTGGCTGACATAGCCGATGGTGGCACGGCGTACGCCAAGGACCTGCCGCGGTTCGGCCGTGGCGAGATCGATCACCGCGCCCTCGTGACGGATGCCGATCCGGCCGCCATCGCAGCGGTAATTGCCGAAGATCATTTTCAGGATCGAGGATTTGCCGGCGCCGGAGGGCCCGGACAGCACCACGCACTCGCCGGCCTCGACCTGAAAGGACACGCCGCGCACCACGGGCAACCGCACCCCGCCCTGCAGATGCATGATGAAGGTCTTTTCCGCGTTCGTGATGTCGATCATCGCAGTCATTGCTGCACACTCATGCCGGCAAAATCGAGGAGACGAGCAGCTGGGTATAGGGCTCGCGCGGATCGTCGAGCACCTGATCGGTCAGCCCGGTCTCGATGACGCGGCCGCCCTTCATCACCATCACCCGATGCGACAACAGCCGCGCGACGGCGAGGTCATGCGTGACGACGATCGCGGCGAGACCGAGTTCGCTGACCAGATTGCGCAGGAGATCGAGCAGCCGCGCCTGCACCGAGACGTCGAGCCCGCCGGTCGGCTCATCCATGAACACCAGCCGCGGCTCGGTGACGAGGTTGCGGGCGATCTGCAGCCGCTGCCGCATGCCGCCGGAATAGGTGCGCGGCGCATCGTCGATGCGCCCGATATCGATCTCGACCCGTTCCAGCCAGGACGACGCGGTGTCCCTGATCCGGCCATAGTGGTTCCAGCCCACCGCCATCAGCCGCTCGCCGACATTGGCGCCGGCCGACACCGCCATCCGCAATCCCATCGCGGGGTCCTGGTGCACATAGCCCCAATCGGTGCGAAACAGGAACCGGCGCTCGGCTTCGCCGAGTGCGGCGAGATCGCGCAATACCCCGTCGCGCATCCGGTACGACACCCTTCCTGCGCTCGGCGCAAGCTGCGCCGACAGCAGTTGCAGCAGCGTGGTCTTGCCCGAGCCGGATTCGCCGACGATCGCCAGCACTTCGCCGGGATAGAGCGCAAAGGACACGTCGCGGCAGGCGGTCAGCCGGCCGTAATTCTTGCCCAGGCGGTCCGCGACCAACAGCGGTTGATCGTTGTCATGTTCAGCCATGCGCGCTCTCCTTGTGCGGAGCCGCGCTTTCGGTGCCGCGGTGTCCCTGGGCCTGCCGGGTCTCGCAGTAATCGGTGTCGGAACAGACGAACATCCGGCCGCCCTGGTCGTCGGTGACGATTTCATCGAGGTAGGAATTATCCGCCCCGCACAGCGCGCAGGGCGCGTCGAAGCGGTAGCGCGTGAACGGATGATCCTCGAAGTCGAGCGACTTCACCTGACGTATGCGGCGGGATCGCGTAGATGCGCTTCTCGCGGCCGGCGCCGAACAGTTGCAGCGCCGGGCAATCGTCCATCTTCGGATTGTCGAATTTCGGCGTCGGCGACGGATCCATCACGTAGCGGGCGTTCACCTTCACCGGATAGGCATAGGAGGTCGCGATGTGGCCGAAGCGGGCGATGTCCTCGTAGAGCTTGACGTGCATCAGCCCGTATTCGCCGAGCGCATGCATGCGCCGCGTCTCGGTCTCGCGCGGCTCGAGGAAACGCAACGGTTCCGGGATCGGCACCTGATAGACCAGCACCTGGCCGGCGTGCAGCGGCGCCTCGGGAATCCGGTGCCGGGTCTGGATCACGGTTGCGTCCGCCGTCGAGGTCGTGGTTTCGACGCCGGCGGTCTTGGCGAAAAACTTGCGGATCGAGATCGCGTTGGTGGTGTCGTCGGAGCCCTGGTCGATCACCTTCAGCACGTCGTCGGGTCCGAGGATCGCCGCCGTCACCTGCACGCCGCCGGTGCCCCAGCCATAGGGCATCGGCATTTCGCGGCTGGCGAACGGCACCTGGTACCCGGGGATCGCGATCGCCTTCAGGATGGCGCGGCGGATCATCCGCTTGGTCTGCTCGTCGAGATAGGCGAAGTTGTAGGCCGGCGCGTTCATTCCGCGGCCTCCTGCATGTCAGGCAGGCTATCGGCCTGTTCGAACTCCTTGCGCAGTTTGCGCAACAGACCGAGTTCGGACTGGAAGTCGACATAATGCGGCAGCTTGAGATGCTCGACGAATCCGGTCGCCTGCACATTGTCGGAATGCGACATCACGAATTCCTCGTCCTGCGCCGGCGCGACAATCTCTTCGCCGAGTTCGCGGGCGCGAAGCGCGCGATCGACCAGCGCCATCGACATGGTCTTGCGCTCGCTCTGTCCGAAGGCGAGCCCGTAGCCGCGGGTGAAACACGGCGCCTCGGTGGCCGAGCCCTTGAACTGGTTGACCATCTGGCATTCGGTCAGCGCGATAGAGCCGAGCGGCACCGCGAAACCGACCTCTTCGGCCATGAACTCAACCTCGACTTCACCGAAACGAATCTCGCCGGCGAACGGATGGTTGCGTCCATAGCCGCGCTGCGACGAGTAACCCAGCGCCAGCAAAAACCCCTCGTCGGCGCGCGCCAGGTTCTGCAGCCGCAGATCGCGGTCGGCGGGGAAGCTGAGCGGCTCGCGCGTGAGGTCGCCCACGGGCGCTATCGGCATCCGCTTCGGGCGACGGCTCGATCAGGCCGTCGCGGCCGAGAATGTCGGTGACGCGCGGCATCGCCGCGGCCGAGGCGTCCGCGGTCGCCGGCGGTTCGGGCGCGAAACCCTCGGCGAGCTGCGGGTCGAGCAGCCGATGGGTGTAATCGAAAGTGGGGCCGAGAATCTGGCCGCCCGGAATGTCCTTGAAGGTCGAGGAAATCCGCCGGCGCACCTGCATCTCGCCGGTATCGACCGGCTCGGTTGCGCCGAAGCGCGGCAAAGTGGCGCGGAAGGCGCGAACCAGGAAGATCGCCTCGATCATGTCGCCGCGCGCCTGCTTGATGGCGAGCGATGCAAGTTCGCGATCGTACAGCGAGCCTTCGGACATCACGCGGTCGACGGCGAGGCTGAGCTGTCCGGAAATCTGATCCAGCGTCACCTCGGCAACGCCGGGATCGCCGCGGCGTTCATGCGCCAGCAGCCGATGGGCGTTCTCGATGGCGCGCTCGCCTCCCTTGACGGCGACATACATGCTTCAGTCTCCCTTCGCGGCGAGCCGCGTGGTGCGCGGTATCGCGACAATGGCATCATCCGCCACCAGCACGACATCGATGCCGCGCGGAAACAGCGCGGCATTGATCGCGAGCCGCTCGAACAGGTCCGCAGGCTGGACGCTCGCCTGCAGCACCGCCGTGCCGTCGATACCGGGGCCGCGCAGTTCGAAGTGCGAGCCTTCCGTCAGGCTCTCGACCTGCAGGATCAGCGTGGTCGAACGGTCCGGATATTCGTTGCTGCCAAAGGCAAAACGATCGAGCGCCGGCAGCGCCCGCGGATCGGCGATCAGCGCGAAGCTGCAGATCGAGGGATCCGCGATTACCGGCGCACCGGTGTGGAATTTCAGCCACTTCGTCACGTCCGACGTCTCGGACATCAAGGGATCGAGCCAGACCGGCGTGTCGTGGTCGAACAAGGTCAGCGCAATGGCGGCGGTGCCGCGCATGACAGGCGACGGGGCGCCCGTGCCGGCCGCGATCTGCCGAACGCTGCCGGGGCGCGCCATCGCATCCATCACGGAACGGAAGGTCGATTGCGCCGACAGCACCTTGTCGGCGAAGCCTGCGGGAAGTTCGGCAATCGTCGTCATCACTCACCCTTCCCCGCGCACCAGCGTGTAGAAATCGACCCGCGTCGCCGCCGTCTCCCGCGCCTTTCGATCTTGCGCGGAGACGATGGCCGCGCGCAGCGGCGCCAGCACCTTTGCTTCCACCGTTGCTGCAAATTCATGCGACTGCACCAGCGCGTCGCACAGCGCGATCATCCGCGCCTTTTGCCGGTCACGGCCGAGCGTGTAGCCGAAGCCGACCTCGCCGCTCGAAAGCCGCACCGCCGCGCGCGACACCGTGGCCTCGCCGAGGTTGAACGGCGCGCCATCGCCGCCGACGCGGCCGCGCACCATCACCAGGCCGTTCTCCGGCTCGCGCAGATCCTCGTAAGGAGGCACCGCGATGGCGTGGAGACAACCGGCAATGTCCGCCGCGGCGGAATGCGCCAGCACCGCCATGGCCGCCTGACGCCTTGTCTGCTTTCCGTTTTCGATGCCCGCGTTCATATCGGCCTTCTCAAACTCGGTTCTTGCCGCTATCAAGTTGTCTATGATACTAGACAACTTGATAGCGACGCGCTATGACTGTTTCGTGACAAATGGGTGATTTTTCCGATGCCCCTCTCAGGCCTTTGCACGCGATGAGCCTTTGCACGCGATGAGCATTTCCAAGCCATGAGCATCCAGGATGCGGCCTCCGGCGTGGCGCTGTGGCGGCAGGTTGCCGACGGTATCGAGCGCGGCATCGCCAGTGGCGCGTTTGCCGCCGGCGAAAAGCTGCCGGGCGAAATGGAGATCGCCGAAACCTACCGCGTCAACCGCCACACGGTGCGCCGCGCGCTGGCGACGCTGGCCGAACGCGGCCTGGTGCGCGCCGAACGCGGCAGCGGCACCTATGTCGAAGCGCCAAAGCTCGCTTATCCCCTTCGCTCGCGTACGCGGTTCTCCGAAATCGTCGGCGCCGGCGGCCGCGAGCCGGACGGACGGCTGGTCGGCGCCTCCGAGGAACTCGCGAGTCGCGAACTGGCCCGGCTGCTGGCGTTAAAGACCGGCGCGCCACTGATCCGGATCGAAGCGCTGCGACTGGCCGACCGCACACCGATCTGCGTCGGAACCATTTGGTTTAGCGCGGAACGCTTTCCCGATGCGGGCCGCATTTATGAGCGCATGCGCTCCATGACGAAACTGCTGGCGCATTACGGCGTCCGCGACTATCGCCGGGGTTCGACCCGCGTTACGGCTGGTATCGTCGATGCCACCGATGCGGCGCGGCTCGACCTGGCGCTGGGGCGCCCCGTGCTTGTCGTCGACAGCACTGACGTCGACGCCGAAGGCACCCCGCTCCTGACCAAGCGCACGCGCTTTGCCGCCGAGCGCGTCGAGTTCGTGGTTGAAAATAGTTAAGGCATATTCCGGCACCGTGGCTTCATCCATCGAGACGGCGCGGAGCCTGTCATCGGGCGCGCATTTGCGCGACCCGTTGGCGCCTCCTCTGGATGAGGTCTTGAAGCTCGCTTGTTCGGATGAGGTCCGCCAAACCCTCATGGTGAGGAGCGCGTCTTCGCGCGTCTCGAACCACGAGGCCCCCGCGACGCGCGTCAGACGACCGCGCGTCGGCCGATGATCGCGAAGCGGAGCTTTCCCGAGATCCAGTCGATGACCGCGACCGTCATCAGGATCATGATGACGGCGAACGCGACCTGATCGAAATCATAGGTCCTGATCTGCTCGGAAAGCTGCAAGCCGATGCCGCCGGCTCCCACGATGCCGATGATCGTCGCCGAACGCACGTTGGATTCGAAGAAATACAGGATCTGTCCGGCGATGATCGGCAGCACCTGCGGCAAGAGACCGAAACGCACGGCCAGCAGGTTGGTGCCGCCGCTTGCCAGCACGGATTCGCGTGCACGCTCCTCGGTGGTTTCGATCGCTTCCGAAAACAGCTTGCCGAGCGCGCCGACATCGGAGACCGCGATGGCCAGAATTCCGGCGAAGGGACCAAGGCCGACGACCCCGACGAAGACCAGCGCCCAGATCAGGGCGTCAATGCCGCGGATGGTATCGAGGCAGCGGCGGATCGCGAAGCGAATAACGCCGTGGGGCGAGGTGTTCTTGGCGGCGAGAAAGCTGATCGGGAATGCAACCACGGTCGCGATCAGCGTTCCAAGGAATGCAATCGCGAGCGTCTCGCCCATCGCCTTGAAGAGAAGGTTGAGATGGCCGCCGCTCGACGGCGGAAACATCAGCGCCACGAATTTGGCGAGCGAGGCCAGCCCCGGCCCGATCTGGCTGAAGGGAATCGCAAGCCACCACACCGCAAAAACCGCGAAGCCAAACACTCCCACCGGCACGGCAAGCGCGGACGCGCGCCGGGCCGGCGAGGCCTCGAAAAGGCCGCTGTGCCGATCGAGCACGGCGCTCGCATCATCCGGACGCATGGTGCGGCGCGCGTTCATCGGCTTGTATCCTGGCCGGACAGCCGATGCCGGATCCGCTCGGTGACGAGATCGATGATCGCCACGGAAACGATGATCATCAGCAGGATGGCGCTGACGTCGGTGTAGTAGAATTTGCGGATCGCCACGAACAGATCCTGACCGATCCCGCCGGCCCCCACCATGCCGACCACCGAACCCGACCGCACATTGATCTCGAAGCGCAGCAGGGTGTAACTCGCGAAACCGGACATCACCTGCGGCAATGCGCCGAACCGTACCATCTCGATGAACCGGCTGCCGGTAGAGCGCACGCCCTCGACCGGCTTCATATCGATGTTTTCGACGACCTCGGTAAAGAGCTTGCCGAGCGCGCCGAAGTTGTGAATGGCGATCGCAAGGATTCCCGCCAGCGGCCCAAGGCCGAAAGCGCTGACAAACATCAGCGCGAACACCAGGTCGGGAACCGAGCGGCAGAATTCGAAGACCCGCTTGATGCTCCATCGCAGCACATGGCCGGGCGCGAGGTTGGCGGCGGCGAAGAACGCGAACACGAACGCGCCGCAAGCACCGATCAGCGTGCCGAGATAGGCGATCAAGACGGTATCGAGCAGCAGTTTCAGCCAGCCCGCGATGTCCCAGTACCAGTCCGCGACGTCGGCGCCAAAATGCGCGAATGTGAGCTTGGGTAAAATCCGGCCAAAATAGCTGGTGAAGTTCGATATGTTATGGACGAGATTGTTGAGGTCGACTTCGCCGAAGCGCCCGGCAATGGCGATCAAGATGGCCAGGATCGCCAGCACCAGCAGCGATTGCCGGCGGCGGCGCCCGATCTCGCGCTGGTAGTCGGCGAGCAGGACCTCAAGGCGCGCCGGCGGTACGCTCAGGATGCTCGACGTCATGATGTTCCGAGTCAATCAGAAGGACGGGAGCGGCGAAACCTCGCCGCTCCCGGCTTGATTCAGGAGCTGGTTCAGGAGCGCTTCTTGCGCATGTCGTTGACGAACTGGATCATGTCCACGGTGTTTTCATAATCCTTGTGGGTCACCGCGACGAATTCCTTGTCCTTGCCGTCGGACAGACGGTCGAAAGCGGCCTTGTCCTTGGTGGGAGCTTCCATGAACGCCTTCACGATGCTCTGCTTGAGGTCGGCAGGGAGATCGGAGAGATACGCATAGGGCGAGCCGGCCAAAAGCCCGGACTTGAAGATGATCCGGAAGTCCTCCTTCTTGGCCATTCCCTTCGCGACCATGCGCGTGAGGTTGGAGTCGGTATCGGAATTCCACCAGTCGGCGGCGCAATCGACCGTGCCCTTGTCGAGCGCGATCACGCCGTTCTCGTGGCTTCCGGTGATGATCGACTTGCCGAAGAAGCCGTCGGCGTCGATGCCGGCCTTGTGCAGGAAGAAGCGCGGTGCGTTGTAGCCGGAGGTCGAATTCGGATCGACGAAGCCGATGGTCTTGCCCTTGAGATCCTTGATGTCCTTGTAGGGGCTGTTGGCCTTGACGTAGATCACCGAATAATAGCCGACCGTGCCGTCATTGTTCCGGGTGGTGACGAAGGGCTCGGTCTTGACGCCGGTCATATAGGCCGTCGAATAGGACGCCGGGCCGTAATAGGCGATCTGGATGTTGCCGGCGCGCTGGCCCTCGATCACCGCAGCGTAGTCGTTGGCGATGCGCAGCTTGACGGGAACGCCGAGTTCCTTCGAGAGATAGGCAACAAAGGGAGCGTAGCGGTCGCTGACGCCCGAGGCGTTTTCAGCCGGCACGATCGCAATGGTCAGTTCCTTGTATTTTGCTTTCCAGTCATCGGCATGGGCGGCGCCCGCGGTAAACGCCAGCGCCAGCGCGCTCGCGGCTAGCAAATTGCGGCGATTCAACATAAGTCTTCTCCTGTTGGGTGGGGTGAGGCAGTTTCGTGCCGGGCGACGCCCGAGCATGTCGCGGATCTAGACAACGGCTACGCGATGGCAGGTACGCCCAGTATGGAATCGTCGACGGGTACGCCGTTCGATCTTGCCGGCGCGCCGGTCCTCGCATCGGATTCGAGGCCATAGAGACGCTTCGCTTCCGATTCCGTCAGTTGCTCCGGCGTGCCGTCGAACACCACCCGGCCCGCGGCCATGCCGATCAGCCGCCCGCAATAGCCGCGCGCCAGATCGAGCGAATGAAGGTTGCAGATCACGGTGATTCCGAAATCCCGGTTGATGCGCGAAAGCGCGTCCATCACCACTTTGGTGTTGTGGGGATCGAGCGAAGCGATCGGCTCGTCCGCCAGGATAATGTCGGGCTCCTGCACCAAAGCGCGGGCGATGGCGACGCGCTGCTGCTGGCCGCCTGAAAGCTGATCCGCGCGCTGCACCGCCAGCGATGCGATGTCGAATTGTTCCAGCGCGGCCAAGGCGATCGCCTTGTCGGCATCCGGCCATAGTTTCAATAGCGCCCGCACCGGCGAAACGGTCGCCAGGCGCCCCATCAGCACGTTGGTCAGCACATCGAGACGGCCGATCAGGTTGAATTGCTGGAACACCATGGCGGAGCGGGCGCGCCACTTCCGCAACTCGCGCCCTCGGAGCGCCGTGACATCGACGCCGTCATAGACAATCCGTCCCGAGGTCGGCTCCGCGAGGCGATTGATCATGCGCAGCAAGGTCGACTTGCCGGCGCCGGAACGGCCGATCACCCCGATGAAACTGCCGGGCGTGACCGAGAATGACGCATTGTCGACCGCGGTCTTGGTGCCGAAACGGCACGTCAAACCTTCAACCACCAGCATGCAATGCTCCAGAACGGTTGAGATCGTGATCCGATCAAATTGAAGCGGACCATGATCTCAGCTCTTTGTTCGAGCATGATCTTTTCGGAGAACCGGTTGCCACTTTTCCGGATCACGCTCTGGCTCGCATCACCGCTAACCTCTGGATTCAACAGTTGTGTGACAGTCGCGCTGCGGCGCGGCCACCGTCCACACCTGCGTGCACCGTCATTCATTCGTCATGACGCTGTCATCAAGCCCATCGATGACGTGCAATCTTGGTTGGTATCTGGTTGGTATCTTGATCCATATTTCGGGATCAGTATCCATCGCTCGAGGACGCTCGCATGGCCGGCAAAATGCTTTCGGTTGATCCGACCATCGATGCGTCCGCGAAACTGCACGACGTAACGCTCGGCGCCTATTGCGAAGTCGGCGCGCGAACGATCCTGCAGGAAGTGACGATGGACGACTATTCCTACGTCGTGAACGACGCCCAGATTACCTATACGACGATCGGAAAATTCTGCTCGATCGCGGCGATGACGCGGATCAATCCCGGCAATCACCCGATGCACCGCGCCACCCAGGCCCACTTCACCTATCGCGCCAGCGCGTATTTTCCCGAAGAGAGCGACGAGGCCGAGTTCTTCGAATGGCGGCGCGGGCATCGCGTCCGCATCGGTCACGACGTCTGGATCGGGCATGGCGCCGTCGTGCTGCCGGGCCGCAGCGTCGGCACCGGCGCCGTGGTCGCAGCCGGCGCCATCGTCACCAAGGACGTTCCGGCCTATACCATTGTCGCAGGTAATCCGGCGCGGATGATCCGGCAACGGTTTCCGGAAGCGGTGACCAGCCGGCTGGCACAGCTTGCGTGGTGGGACTGGGACCATGAAGCGCTGCGCAAGGCGCTACCCGATTTCCGCAAATTGTCGGTCGAGGATTTCCTGGCAAAGTACGAGGCTGCGACGAACTCCGGCGGTTCTCAGCCCCTGCGACGAAGTGCAGCATCGTGACCGACCTCTTTATCGAAGGCGGCCAAGCGCTTCTCGGCGGAGAATTCCTGGAATCCTCGCTCCGGATCGTGGACGACGAGATCGACGCGGTCGGCTCCAGCCATGGCGGCGGCTCATTGGGTCTCGATGCCGGCGGCCTGAAGGTGCTGCCGGGTATCATCGACCTGCATGGCGATGCGTTCGAGCGGCAAATGATGCCGCGCGCCGGCGTCGATTTTCCCGTCGACGTGGCGCTGGCCGACAGCGACCGGCAGGCGATCGGCAACGGCATCACCACCGTCTTTCACGCCACGACCTGGTCGTGGGAGCCGGGCCTTCGCAGCGCCGACAATGCCAGGCTGTTGCTGGAGGCGATCGAGACCATGCGGCCGCAACTCGCGGCCGACACCCGCTTCCACCTGCGCCACGAGACCTACAATCTCGATGCCGAAGCCGAAATCAGCCGGTGGCTGTCCGACGGGCGCATCGATCTGTTCGCCTTCAATGACCACATGGATTCCACGGTGGCGAACCTGGCAAAACCGCAAAAGCGCAGCCGCATGGTCGAACGCACCGGACTTTCCGGCGAGGCCTTTGACGATCTGGTGGGCCGCGTCGCCGCCCGCGGCCACGAGGTCCCCGCGTCAATCGCGCGGCTGGCGGAGGCGGCACGAAGCGCAAATGTCCGGATGCTTTCGCATGACGACGACACACCGGAAATGCGCGAGGCCTTTCGCGGCATGGGCGTGGACATCGCCGAATTTCCAGTCAACGAGGAAACCGCGCGCGCGGCGGCCGAGGCCGGCGACGCCATCGTGTTCGGCGCACCCAATGTCGTCCGTGGCGGCAGCCATACCGGCTGGACCCGGGCGTCCGACATGATCGCCAAGGGACTGTGCTCGGTGCTGGCTTCCGACTATTATTATCCGGCGCAGCTATTGGCCGCGTTCCGCCTCGCCGCCGATGGCGTGCTGCCGCTTCACCAGGCGTGGGACCTGATTTCGGCGGCGCCGGCCCGAGCCGCGGGGCTCTCGGATCGCGGAATTCTGGCGAAGGGCTACCGCGCCGATATCATTCTCGTGGATGACGAATCGCCGCTGCGGCCGCGCCTCGTCGCCGTCATCGCCGCGGGCCGTCTGGTTCATCTGACCGATGCGAGCCGCCTGGTCCATCCATCGCTCGCCCGGCGCGCAGCGGTTGCAGCGGCGTGAGACGGCCCTGGAGCCTTCATCCGTTTCGATGGAATCGAAACGGGGCTCCAGATTCTTCATTTGACGCGTTTTCTTAACGCGAACCGGTCCCCACTTCGCTTGAAAACACTCTATGCTGCCGATATGGCCTCCTCCTTTCCACGTTATGCGATCTATTATGTAGCCGCGCCCGGCAGCGGTCTCGATCGCTTCGGCGCGCAGCTGTTGGGCTATGATGCGTTCACCGGCGAAGAGCTGCCCTTTCCGGACGGCGTTTTGCAAGCAGTGCCGGATTGGCGCGAGGTGACGCGCGATCCGCGAAAGTACGGCTTCCACGCCACGCTGAAGGCGCCGCTGCCGCTGGCGCCAGGCAAGTCCGAAGCCGAGCTTCTCGCGGCCTGCAAAATCTTTGCCGGCACGCCTCGGCCGATCCCGGTGATCCGGCCGGTCGTCGGTTCCATCAGCGGCTTTATCGCTGTCGTGCCCGCGGAACCGCCGGCCGAACTAGCGCGGCTTGCCGCGGATTGCGTGCGCGAATTCGATTCATTCCGTGCGCCGCTCACGCCGCAGGACCGGGCGCGGCGCAATCCATCGGCCTTGACGCCGAGGCAAGTCGAATATCTCGATCGCTGGGGATATCCTTACGTCCTGGAAGACTTCCGCCTCCACATGACGCTGACCGGCCGGCTTGAGGCGGCGCGGCGCGAGCCGATCATGACCATGCTGCGCGTTCGGTTTTCAGCGCTGGGTCTTCACGCATTGGCGATCGACCGGATCGCGGTATGCCGCCAGGACAAGGACGATTCCCGGTTCCGGATCATGAGCGAGTTCGTCCTGACGCCGCGTTAGCCGACGTCTGATCTGGTCTGGTCTTGAGTGCCCCTGTTAGTAGCAGCGCATGACATTCACGGTTTGCTCTTTGCCGTCGCGCCCGGGAACCGTTACGACCTCCGCAGGGCAGCTCGACACATATGGTCGCTCAGAAGGTGTGACATTCGGCGGATATCGATGTGCCCAATCCCAGGGAACATCATATGTATACGTGTAGTGCATATCGCCTGATATTGGTTGTTGCGTAACATCGGCCATCGGTTCGCCATTCGATGGCTCGTAGTAGAATCCCCCTCCACCCGGCCAGAAGGTCCCTCTCCCGTGACGCCGGAACGATCGGGCCACAGGCAGATGGGAAATCGAATGCGTCGGAGTAAACCCTCCACTATGCGCCGCGCCCGACCTGGCGAATGTCTCGTTCGCGGTAAGCATAAGCGCTACTACGCTGAGAGACGCGACAAACGCCCCATACACTCTATACGCCATGGCACGCACCAATTCGTTGGTTAATGAGCAGCCCCCCAACGCACGGTAGGCCCCGCCGTTCGCGCCCGCAAATGCATACCTAATTATTAGTTAAGACGTAATCTTAATGGAGGCCATGGTTAACGGCGGAGATGCCGGAGCAGCTTGCCAACAGCGGCATTCCAATCGAGATAAACAATTTGTGTGCCGCGCGTTAACCAACAAAAACCCCGGCCTCATGGATCTGGCGGCCGGCTGGGTGCCGCCGCTCCTCTTCGGGGAGCGTCACCCTGGCCGTGAAACAGGGCGCATGGGTCTGTCGATCCCGGCTGTTCGGCAATATGCGGAGGGAACGTGCCCTTGGCGTAAGGCAAACGAGCTAGAAGGCGGTTGTCGGGGCCAGGCTGATACGGATCGACTTGTAGTGATCGAGCCGCGCAATAGCGCGATCAAGTTCGGCGCCGGGCGGCGTTTTCGCGAGGTCTTCCTGCATCGCGCCGATCCGGGCCTCCAGTCCGGCAAGATCGAAATCGTCGACGGAGGCGGCGGATTCCGCGAGGATCGTAAGATCGTCCTGCGAAAATTCGGCCAGGCCTCCGAAAACGACGAACCTGTCGCGGACACTTCCGGCTATTGCGGTCACAAGCCCCGGACGAAGCATGGCCACAACCGGTGCGTGGCCGGCGAGAACGCCAAAATCGCCCTCGGCGCCCGGCAAGTCGACCTGATCGACCTGGCCCGCAAACAACAGCCTCTCAGGCGATACGAGGCTCACTTGAAAGGTCGACATGATGCATTCCGGCCGTTCGATCGTTCGCTACCAATATCCTACTTGGCGTCACGGCCGAAGTCCAAAGCCCTATTAGCGGCGCCGCGGCGGCGGAGGCGGCGGCGGCCCGAAGTCGCGTTGCCAGAGCGTCCCGTTATCGAATTGAATCTGCATGCCGTCCGGCGAGTAGACAGCGCCCTCGTTCCAGGCCTCGATCCAGATCCGGGTGGCCGGCGCGAACCAGTCAGGCCACGCACGGGCGGGCTCACCAGCTTCGTTCAGGAGATTGAGATCGGGTCCATTCTGGGTGACATGAGCGAGATAGTCGACGAGACCCTGCCGGCACATCTGGACGCATCTGTAGGTGCCGGTCAGATTGACGGATTGCGCCGACGCTCCGGTTGCGGCGACGGCGGCCAACATACCGATAGCCAATGAAATCGATCGCATGAAAGTTACTCCACTGTTCGGCTGACCGATCCGCTCGGCGGCCTAATTTTCTTGTCGCAAGAAATTCGATTTGCTTGAGCGGTCTCCGGGAATGTGTCGCTCAAGAATGCTTCAAACGCATCCCAGCCGTCGGCGCTCCGATGCTCAGGTGGTACGACCGCGGCATGCGGCGCCAGGGTGAGACGCGACCAGCTCTCCGCCTCCGCAAGCCAAAGATTTTTGCTATCCGGTTCGCGCCTGGCGAGTTGTCGGCACAGCGCAGCGCGCGCACTAAACTCCAGAAGGCCTGTCATTGACGCCTCCCCGCCCGAGAGTACGAGTGTCCTGCTTAGGCCCGCGACGCGCCGACCACTTTGATCTGCGTCAAACATAGGCGGCGGCCGGCAAATCGCGCTGGCCTCCAAGAAACAAGCCAGCGCCGACTGGCTGATTGGCTGATTGCGCAAACGTCTTTATTGGCGCGCCCGCTCAGCAGCCGCGACGGATATTCCTTATCTTGACATCCAAGCGAGCATTTTAATCCTGCCGCGCGAGCGCTGGTGCTGTTGATCCAGTTCAAGCATCAAGAGGCGTCGGAATTGCCGCGATCGAAACCCTTCTCATCCGTCATTGGCGATAGGCCCCTTGCCCTCTCGCGAGCGGTACGAACGCTTCAATGAGCCACAATCGTGCCTGTTGGCAGGCCCTGCCAGCAAGTAATTTTCTGTCCGGGCCCTATTAGGAAATGACTCCATCCGCGATTGTGTCGTACCGTCCGCCAAAGTGCACCTCAGGCCTTAAAGAACGGCCGGGTGAGTGTTACGTTAAGGAGCCTTTCGATGGATTTGACACGGCTGGAGATCAATCGCCGCACCGCCCTGATGACCTCGGTGGCAATCGCCGCAAATGTCATCAACCCGATGCGGGCCTTTGCACAGGAGACGCCGCGCAAGGGCGGAGTATTCAGTGTCCATTACGGCGCCGAGCAGCGCCAGCTCAACCCCAGCATTCAGGCTTCCACCGGCGTCTACATCATCAGCGGGAAGATCCAGGAAAACCTGGTCGACCTGGACAGCAACGGCCAGCCCGTCGGCGTGCTCGCGGAAAGCTGGGAAGCCTCGCCCGACGGCAAGACCGTCACCTTCAAGCTCCGCAAAGGCATCACCTGGCACGACGGCAAGCCGTTCACGTCGGCGGATGTCGAATTCACCGCCATGCAGATGTGGAAGAAAATCCTCAACTACGGCTCGACGCTGCAGCTCTTTCTCACTTCCGTCGACACCCCCGATCCGCAGACGGCCATCTTCCGCTACGAGCGGCCGATGCCGCTCAACCTGTTGCTGCGCGCGTTGCCGGACCTCGGCTACGTCTCGGCGAAGCATCTGTACGAGACCGGCGATATCAGGCAGAACCCGGCCAATCTCGCGCCCGTCGGCACCGGCCCCTTCAAGTTCGTCAAATATGAGCGCGGCCAATACATCATCGCCGACCGCAATCCCGACTATTGGCGGCCGAATGCGCCCTATCTCGATCGCATCGTCTGGCGTGTCATTACCGATCGGGCGGCGGCGGCCGCGCAGATGGAAGCCGGCGAATTGGACTACAGTCCGTTTTCGGGTCTGACGATTTCCGACATGGCGCGGCTCGGCAAAGACAAGCGCTTCATCGTCTCGACCAAGGGCAACGAGGGCAACGCCCGCACCAACACCCTCGAGTTCAATTTCCGGCGCAAGGAATTGTCGGATATCCGCGTTCGTCGCGCCATTGCCCATGCCATCAACGTGCCGTTCTTCATCGACAATTTCCTCGGCGATTTCGCCAAGCTCGGCACGGGCCCCATTCCGTCGACCTCGGCGGATTTCTATCCGGGCGCGAACATGCCGCAATATCCTTATGACAAGGCGAAGGCGGCGGCGCTTCTCGACGAAGCCGGATACAAGCCGGGCGCGGGCGGCAGCCGCTTTTCATTGCGCCTGCTGCCGGCGCCATGGGGCGAGGATATCTCGCTTTGGTCGACCTTCATCCAGCAATCGCTGTCCGACGTCGGCATAACAGTCGAAATCGTACGCAACGATGGCGGCGGCTTCCTCAAGCAGGTCTATGACGACCACGCGTTCGATCTCGCCACCGGCTGGCACCAGTATCGCAACGACCCCGCGGTCTCGACCACGGTTTGGTATCGCTCCGGCCAGCCCAAGGGCGCGCCCTGGACCAACCAGTGGGGATGGCAAGATCCGGCGGTCGACAAGACCATCGATGACGCGGCGACCGAAATCGATCCGGTCAAGCGCAAGGCGCTCTATGCCGAATTCGTCAAGGAGGTGAACACGGAGTTGCCGGTCTGGATGCCGATCGAGCAGATTTTCGTGACGGTCATCACCGCCAAAGCCCGCAATCATTCCAACACGCCCCGCTGGGGGTCGTCCAGCTGGCACGATCTTTGGCTTTCCGCGTGAGCCAAACTCCGACAAGATGACCGGATGCGCATCTTGAGACTTGCGGGGCGGCGCCTCGCCGCCTCGATCCCGACCCTGATCCTGATTCTGATCGGCATCTTTCTGCTGCTGCAGTTCGCGCCCGGCGACACCGTCGACGCGATGATGGCGCAGATGGGAGGCGGCGACGCCGCCACCGCGCGGGAACTGCGCCATTTCTACGGGCTCGATCTGTCCATTCCCCTCCAGCTCGGGAACTATCTTTGGCGCCTGGTCCGTCTCGATCTCGGCTTCTCCTCGATCTACGGCAAGCCGGTCGCGGAAGTCATTCTGGAACGGCTGCCGCCGACAATCCTGCTGATGACGGCATCGCTGTCGTTCGCCTTTTTCTTCGGGCTGGTGTTCGGCGTGATCGCCGCGCGCGGCGTCAACAAATGGCCCGACACGGTGATTTCGATCGCGGGGCTGATCTTTTACGCGACGCCGTCCTTCTGGTTCGGATTGATGGCGATCGTGGTATTCTCCATCTATCTGCAATGGCTGCCGGCTGGCGGTTTCGAGGACATCGGTGCGGTTCAAACCGGCCTCCGGCGCACCCTCGATATCGCACGCCATCTGGTTCTGCCTACCCTGACGCTCGGGTTGATTTTTCTCGCGATCTATCTGCGCATCATGCGCGCCTCGATGCTGGAGGTTCTCAACCTCGATTACGTCCGGACCGCGCGCGCCAAGGGACTGGATGAGACGCGCATCGTGACCCGCCACGTGCTGCGCAACGCCCTTCTGCCGATGGTGACGCTGATCGGGCTGCAGGCCGGAACGATGCTGGGCGGCTCGGTCGTGGTCGAGAGCGTGTTTTCGCTGCCCGGTCTCGGCCGTCTCGCCTATGAATTGGTGGTGCAGCGCGACCTCAACACCCTTCTGGGAATCGTCTTCGTTTCCGCCGTGCTCGTCATCACGGTGAATTTCGTCGTTGACCTCATCTACGCCCGGCTCGATCCGCGCATTGTAGCCGAGGGTTGAGACATGGATGCGGTGAAACGATATTTTCGCAGCCCCTCCGCCGTCATTGGGCTCTTGCTTCTCCTGATCGTGGTGGCCATGGCGATCAGCGCCGGCTGGATCTATCCACGCGAACCGCTGGCGCTTGCCGGACGGCCATTGATCTGGCCGTTTTCCAATCCGCGGTTCCTGCTCGGCACCGACAATTCCGGCCGCGATATCGCGGCGCAAATCTTCTATGGCGCACGCATTTCGCTGCTGATCGGCGGCGTCGCCACCGCCATCGCCGTCACCATCGGTGTCTTGATCGGCGCCTTCGCAGGCTTTTATGGCGGCTGGGTCGATAACGTCCTGATGCGGATCACCGAAGCGTTCCAGACCCTGCCCAACTTCGTATTGCTGTTGGTGCTGGTCGCGGTGTTCGGCTCGACGCTGACCACCGTCACCATCGCGGTCGGCGTGGTATCCTGGCCGGCGCCCGCGCGGCTGACGCGCGCGGAATTCCTGTCGTTGCGAAATCGGGAATTCGTCCAGGCCGGGCGGACGCTCGGGATGCACGACCTTCAGCTGATCCTGGGCGAGATCCTCCCCAACGCCTTGCCGCCGGTCATCGTCTACGCCAGCGTCGTGATGGCGGTCGCGATCCTGCTCGAAAGCGCGCTCGCCTTTCTAAGGCTATCCGATCCGAACGTGGCGTCCTGGGGCAATCTGATCGGCTTGGGGCGCGATGTGCTGCGGGTGCAGTGGTACGTCTCGGCGATACCGGGCATCGCAATCCTGGTGACGGTTCTCGCCGTGTCTCTGGTGGGACAGGGATTGAACGACGCGCTCAATCCGAGGCTCAAGGCGCGATGACCGAAATCTCAAGCGCCATCCTGACCCTCGAGGACTTAAGCGTGCGATTGCCGCCCGGCGCCGACCGGCCGCAGGCGCTTTCCGGCGTCTCGCTCTCGATTGCCGCCAACGAAATTCTTTGCGTGGTCGGTGAATCCGGGTCCGGCAAGTCGATGATGGCGAGCACCATCATGCAGCTGTTGCCGAGCGGGGTGAGCATCGACGGCGGTCGCGTGATGTTCGAAGGCCGGGATCTCGCGACCGCCAGCGCGACCGAGATGCGCCACGTGCGCGGCGCCGGCATCGCGATGATCTTCCAGGAACCGATGACCGCGCTCAATCCGCTGCGCACCATCGGCGACCAGATCGGCGAGATGTTTTCGATCCATACTGAATTGTCCCGAGGCGCGATCCGCACAAAGGTGCTGGCGCTGCTCGAGGACGTTCGCATCCCCGACCCGAAAGCCGCCGCGCGGGCCTATCCGCACGAATTGTCCGGCGGCCAGCGCCAGCGTGCCATGATCGCCATGGCGCTCGCGCTCGATCCGAGGGTTCTGATCGCGGATGAACCCACGACCGCGCTCGACGTCACGACCCAGGCGCAGATCCTGACGCTGATCCGCGATCTGCAGAAGCGGAAGAAGACCGCGGTTTTGTTCATCACCCACGATTTCGGCGTGGTCGCGGAGATCGCCGACCGCGTCGCGGTCATGCAGCAAGGTTCGATCGTCGAACAGGGCGACGCCGCCTCGGTGCTCAACGCCCCGAAGCACGCCTATACCAAGCAATTGATCGCCGCGGTCCCGCCCCTCATTTCGCCGCCGCCGCGAAAGCTGTCCGACGACATTATCCTGACCATCGACAACGTCTCCAAGACCTACCGGACCGGCGGGTTTCTCGGGCGCGGCGCGCGCGTGACACCGGCGGTGAGAAACGTCTCCTTGAAGCTGCCGCGCGGCGCGACGCTCGGCATCGTCGGCGAATCCGGATCGGGAAAATCGACACTTGCCCGCTGTCTGGTCCGGCTGATCGATCCGGACGCCGGCGCGATTGTCCTTGAGGGCAAGGACTGGGCGAAAATGACGCGCGAAGACGTTCGCCACGAAACCCGCCATATTCAAATGGTGTTTCAGGATCCGTTTGCCTCGCTCAACCCGCGACGCAAGGCGGGCGACCTGGTCGCTCAGGGCCCGATCGTGCACGGCACGCCGCCGGCCAAGGCGTTGGCGGACGCGAAGGAGCTGTTTGCGCTGGTCGGGCTCGATCCGTCGGCGAGTGAGCGCTTTCCGCACGAATTCTCCGGCGGCCAGCGCCAGCGTATCGGTCTTGCCCGCGCGCTCGCGCTGCGTCCGGAAGTTCTGGTCGCGGACGAAGCCGTGTCCGCGCTCGACGTGTCCGTGCAGGCGCAGGTGTTGCAGCTTCTCGCCGGCCTGCGCCAGCGCCTCGGCCTCTCGATCGTCTTCATCACGCATGATCTCCGAGTAGCCGCGCAGATCTGCGACCTCGTTGCGGTCATGAAAGATGGTGAAGTGGTGGAGCAAGGGCTGGCCGGCGATGTCTTCGGCCGTCCGCAGCATCCTTACACCAGGGCGCTTTTGGATTCGATTCCCGGCGGCGA
The DNA here is from genome assembly GCA_963733575.1 of uncultured Alphaproteobacteria bacterium. Taxonomy (GTDB): domain Bacteria; phylum Pseudomonadota; class Alphaproteobacteria; order Rhizobiales; family Xanthobacteraceae; genus BOG-931. The sequence goes on from CAVTDJ010000005.1 coordinate 283,318, forward strand.
GTTCGCCAGGAAGCACGAGGCGTCGTCATTCGCACAATAACGGCGGCTCATGCCAATCTCACGCGATTTCCCGCGCGTCGCGCCGCCGGTAGACCAGCAGCATCAGCGGCGCGAGATGGCGCAGCAAGCCGTGCGCGGGAATCGGTACCGGATCGGAGAACGGCAGCGCGAGATCCTTTTCCGGAACGCCCCGCACGGCTTTCGACAGTTCGTCACCGAGCGCGATCGCAAGCGCGACCGCACGGCCGTTGCACCCGGTCCAGCCATAGGCATCGTGCCCGAGGCGATGAATGCGGGGAAAGAAATCGGTAGTCATTCCGACATAGCCGTTCCAGACGTAATCGAATTCGATCGGCCCGATCTGCGGCCACAGCCGTTGCAGCCGCTCGGTCACCCTGGCCTTGAGCCGCTCGGGCTTGTTGCCCGGGCCGATCACGGCGCCGCCGGTCACCAGGCGATTGCGCGCATCGTAGCGGGCGAAGTAAAGCTCGCCGTGGGTATCGGACATCGCCTGCCGGCCGGGAATGACGGTTTTGCGGGCTTCCCCGGACAGCGGCTGCGTCGCCATCTGCCAGGACAGGATCGGCATGACCTCATGCGCGATCTCAGGCATCAATGATTTTGAAAATTCGCCGGTGTAGGCGTTGGTCGCCATCACCAGGGCCCGGCCGCTGATCTCGCCTTTTTCAGTTTTAACGATCCAGCGATCGTTGCGCCGCTCGAAGCTGATCGCGGGTGAACGCGCATAAATACGACAGCCCTGCTCCAGCACCACGCGCGCAAGCCCGCGCGCCAGCGCCAGCGGATTGATGTGGCCTCCGCTTCTGTTCCAGAAGCCGCCGAACCAGGCATCCGATCCCAGCATTTGCCGTATCTGGTCGCCTGAGAGCAGCTCCACCGGCGCGCCGAATTTCGACCATTGCCGCACCCTGCGTTCCGCGATCTTGATCCGCCCCGGCGAATGCACCGGCTGCACCCAGCCGGTCTGCTCCTGCTCGGCCTGGATCTGATAGCGCCGCGCGACCTCGAACAACGTCGAGGCACAGTCGCGCAGTAGCCCGACAAAACGTTCGCCGGCCGCCCCGTGCTTCGCGACGATGTCGTCGGGATCAGGCCGCGACAAGGTCGGGATCACCTGCCCGTTGTTGCGCCCGGATGCGCCCCAACCCGGCTCCATGGCCTCGACGACGGCGACGTCCACGCCCGCCTCGCGCAAATGCAGCGCGGTCGACAATCCGGTGAAGCCGCCGCCGATGACGATGACATCGGCCTCAGCGTTGCCTGCGAGTTCGGGCAGATCGGGACCGGCCGGCGTCACCGCGGCCCACAGCGAATTGGGCCAGCGGACATTTGCGCTATCCATCATCATCCTCATCTCTGCCGCTTGGCATCAGCGCGCGCGACAGCCTTGCGATGGGTTGGCTTGCGGACGCCGGATCGATCTGGTTAGCTTAGTACGCCAATTCATGCCGGGGAAACAACAGAGTGGCACTCAAGAATGTCATCGGAATCGATCATGCCGTCGTCATGGTCAGGGATCTCGACAAGGCCGCCGAGAACTGGAAGCGGCTCGGCTTTACCGTGTCGCCGCGCGGCACCCACAGCGCCAAGATGGGATCGGGCAATTACACCATCATGCTCGACCCCGACTACATGGAATTGCTGGGGGTGCTGGCTGAAACAGAACATAATGCTCCGGCGCGCGCGTTTCTCGCAAAACGCGGCGAAGGCATCGAGCGCATCGCATTCACGGCGGTCGATTCCGCCGCCGGCGCCGAGGAAATCCGCAAGCGCGGCTATGAACCGATCGGCCCGACCGATTTCGAGCGGCCGGTGACGATGCCGGATGGCCGCCTGTCGGCGGCCAAATTCAGGGTGTTTCAGTGGCCGATTGCGGAAGCGCCCGGCGGAGTACGTATCTTCGCTTGTCAGCACAAGACGCGCGAAGCGGTCTGGATTCCGGAACTGATGAAACACGCCAATGGCGCCAAACGCCTCAGGCAGGCGCTGGTGGTTTCGCCGGAGCCCGCCAAGGAAGCCGCGCACCTCGCGCGCATGATCGATCGCGAGGTCAGGGCCGAACCCGACGGCGCGATGGCGGTACCGTCCGGCTCGGATCGCGCGGATTTCGTGTTCCTCACCAAAGAACAATTGGGCCGGCGCTATCCCGAAGTCTCGCTGACAGGATTGCCGGAGCGCGGCGGCGCGGGTCTCGTGATTGCGACATCCGATCTGGCCGCCGCGGAGAAGGCATTCGGCGGCGCCGGCGTCCGCAGCGGTGGCGCGGTTTGCGTCGCACCGGCGGCGGCCAATGGCACGCTGCTGGCCTTCGTCGCGACCTAGCGAAAAAATTCGCGTGGCGGAGAGCGGATGCAACGACGCCGAGAGCTCTTACGAATGCGATGCGCTCGTGGTCGGCTCCGGTGCCGCCATATCGCTGGCGGCAATCCGCCGGCATGAGCCTGCGAACGGCGGCGCTTGAGGCTTGAGGAATCGGCCGTCCCGGATGTTTTCAAATAGCGACGATGGTTGATCTATCTCAACAAGGCGCGCTTTGGGCGGCATAACCTGAAAATTGGAAGAACTCCTTGATCATCTTCGGTCGCTCGCTGCGGCCGGGCCGCAGGAGGCTTCGATGAACTATTCGATTTACAGCGCGGATCGTTCGACGCATCTGAAAATTGTCGTCGTTGCGTTGGTCGCCGGGATTGCGGTGGCTGGCCTTGGCTTGGCGTTACACGTCGCTTCGGATGCCACATCGACGCAGACGGCAGGTGTTTACAAAGCCGGCAAACCTATGACGATGACCAGCTCGGATGCCTTGGTCGCCCGCTAAAGGGAGCGTGCATCATGTGGACTTCAGAAACCGACCGGGTCCGACCGGGAGACTGGGATCCCGCCCTCTGGTCGATCGGCACCGTGCTCGGAGCGGCGATCGTCTATCTCGCCTGTTTGAGTTAGCGGCGCTTGCCTGCAATGCTGGTTTGCCACCTTGCCGGGATCGCCGATACCGGTCGCCGACGATGCGTTGCTTCCCGATCTATTTTTGCTGAATGCGCCTGAGATAGTCGACCAATATCAGCACCCGGCCCCGTACGAACGCCTCCTGATCATATGGAGAATCGGCGAAGTGTTCAGCGGCACTGGCCGTGTATCGTTTTCCCCAGTTGGGCATTTCACGTAAGCCGTGGCTCTTGATCTGTGCGCGGCCATCGATCACCTCGATGAGGTGATCGGTCGGGAACACGCCCGCATTGTTCCTGGCAAGCAATGTCAGGTCGGACGGCGCGACCTCGAGATTATAGGCGTCTCGGCCATTACCCTTCGCATCCATGCCGTGACAGCCGGCGCAATGCGTCTTGAATTCCTGCCTGCCGACATCGACCTTTTCTTTTTGCGCGAAGGCTGCCGTGCCGAGCGACGACGCCGATGTCAGCAGGAGGGTTACGAGCGCTATTCTTTTCACGGCTCCCTCCTTTGCGCCCGACATCGGACCGCAGTTCAATGATCTGGCGAAATCACTGTCGGTCGCCAGCGAAATCCGGTCTTCACCCCTGCGGCGCGAGCACCATCAACCCCGACGCCGTATTCGAGATCGGAATGTGGTAGTTGGCGTGCTGCTTGTGCACCTTCTCCGGCAGCGTGCCGCGCGCGACGCCGCCGGGGAGGAAAGCATTAGGCGGCCTTGGCCGCTTCAACTGGTTCGTTCGACAACAGCATGACCGCCGACGCCGTGTTCGAGATCGGAATGTGATAGGCGCGGCGCAGCTCCTTCACCTGCCCCTGCATCGCCGCGCGCGCCGCGATCCAGCACATCAGCTCCACGCCCTGCGAGCCGGCCTTCTCGACGACGTCGAGCGCCGAATATTTATTGAGCGTGGAGACGTCGCCCGCGATCGCATCCATACATTCTCGATCGAAATCCTTGTTGATGAAACCCGCCCTCTTGCCGTCGAGCTGGTGCGACAGGCCGCCGCTGCCGAGAACGAGCACTCTCGCGTTCTCCCCATAGGCTTCGATCGCCCGGCCGACCGCTCTGCCGAGATCGTAGCAGCGCTTTGGACCCGGCAGCGGATGCTGGATCGAATTGATGGCGATCGGCACGATGCGCACCGGCCAATTGCTGTCCGGATACATCAGCAGCATCGGATTGGTGATCGCGTGATCGACCGTCATTTCCTGACACATGACGGGATCAAAGCCGTCCGCGACGATGCCGTTGATGATATGCCACGACAGTTTCAGATCGCCCTTGAACGACGACGTCGTCGGAATGCCCCAGCCCTCGTCCTCGCTGACGTATTCGGACGCTGCACCAACGGCGAAGGTCGGCATCTTGTCGAGGAAGAAGTTGAGGCCGTGGTCGTTGTAGAAGAACACGATTACGTCGGGCTTTTCCCTGCCGATCCACTCGCGCACCGGCGGGAACGCGTCGAAGAACGGCTTCCAGTACGGCTCGTTCTGCTGCTTTTTCGCGATGGCGTTGCCGATCGCCGGCACGTGCGACGTAAAGAGACCTCCGATGATTCGAGCCATTATTGCCTCCCTGCGTCCAGAAGTTTCTGTTTGAAAGCCTCGACCGACATGCCGGTCTGCTGTGCGCCGATGTCCTGAACACCGAGGCCGAGAATGCCGGCAAGCTTGGCCAAGTAATAGGCGTTACCGCCGGCCTCGATCATCTTCAGCACGCTGCCGGAGGCGAGCGCCGCCCGCTGCTCGGCGGTTAGCTTGTACTTATCGAAGTACGCGCCCTGGTCGGCAAGGAATTCCTTGCGGTTTTCAGGGTCGTTAAAGGAGTAGCACATCTTGTTGAGCTGATAGCCCTTGGCCGCCTGCTCTCCATCGAACACTGTGGTGCCTGCGATTTCACGTTTTTGCGCCATGACGCGCCTCCCTTGTCTCCAGCGGCCTCATCAGGTTTATGTTTCCGCGCGCGGACCTTGGTCTGTTTCCGCATGCGGACCTTGGTCTAGCGCAACCTCCGCATCCCACGGCGATTGGCGGCATCGTTGAAGGAATAGCACATCTTGTTCAGCGCATAGCCTTTGCGGGCCTGTTCGCCGTCGAAAATGGTGGTGCCGGGCACCGGCTGTCGCTTGGAGCTAGGCATGGCCTCTCCTCTCCTGTGATTATTTTTGGATATCCTTACACGGTCGCCGGCCGGCGCGATTTGCTCTGGATCAAATCGAAGCCAGCCGGATCCGATCGCTAGAACGGCAACCCGACATAGTTTTCGGCCAGCGAGCGCTGGGCGGCCTCGGAGGAGAACAGATACGCCATATCCGTCTCCTGCAGCTTGTCGTCATAGGGAATGTTGTCCGGGAAGCGATGCAGCAGCATGGTCATCCACCATGAAAACCGCTGCGCTTTCCAGATCCGGGCCAGCGCCTTCTTCGAATAGCCGTCGAGGCCGGCGTCATCGCCCTTTTTGTAGTGATCGACCATGGCGTGATAGAGGTAATAGATATCGGATGCGGCGCTGTTGAGCCCGCGGGCGCCGGTCGGCGGCACGATATGGGCGGCATCGCCGGCGAGGAACAGCCGGCCATAGCGCATCGGCTCGGCCACGAAGCTCCGCAACGGCGCGATGCTCTTCTCGATCGACGGGCCGGTGATCATGCCGGCGGCGACCTCAGCCGGCAGCCGGCGCTTGAGCTCGGCCCAGAAGGCATCATCGGACCAGTCTTCGGTCGTATCGGTAAGCGGCACCTGGATGTAATAGCGGCTCAGCACTTGTGAGCGCAGTGAACAAAGCGCGAAGCCACGCTCGTGCTTGGCATAGATCAGTTCGGGCGAAACCGGCTTGGTGCGCGACAGCACGCCGAGCCAGCCGAACGGATAAATTCGCTCATATTCCCGCAGCACGTCCTTCGGAATCGATTTGCGGCTGACCCCGTGGAAGCCATCGGCGCCGATGACATAGTCGCAGTCGATGCGAATGATCCGGTCGCCGTCGCGATAGGTCACATAGGGCTTGTCGGTCTTGAGGTCGTGGGGGGCGACGTCCTCGGCGTTATGGATCACCTTGCCGCCCAGCCGGTCGCGGGCATCATACAGATCGCGCGTCAATTCGGTCTGGCCGTAGACGACGACCGAGCTGCCGCCGGAATATTTAAAGAGATCGACGCGGTCCATCACGCCGTCATGGGCGATATGGAAGCCCTTGTGAATCTCGCCCTCGCGGTCCATGCGTTCGCCGCACTGGGCTTCGCGCATCAGCTTGGCGAAGCCGTGCTCCAGCACGCCGGCGCGAATTCGCGCCAGGACGTATTCGCGGCTGTACTTTTCCAGAACGATCGTTTCGATGCCCTGCAGATGCAGGAGCTGGGACAGCAGAAGCCCCGAGGGCCCGCCGCCGATGATGCAAACCTGGACTTTCATCTGGTTTCCTCTCCCTGACGTTTCCAATCCCGAACGGGCTATTCTTTGCTTGGACAAATTTATCGTAATTTACTATTTCTCAAATGGATAGTTCCCGCAAAAACTTGTACAATTCAAACATGACCGAGACGATCTCGCGCCGATCGATCCAGACCTATAATCTGTTCGGCGAGGCACGCGACCTGCCCGACGTCGTGCATTGCGAGACCATTGCCGCGCGCTCCGTGCTGCACGAATGGGAATTCGCGGCGCACCGCCATGGGCAGCTGCATCAAATTCTCCTGATCGCGCGCGGTGGCGGACAGGCGACGCTGGAGGGACGCATCCACGCGTTGCGGCCGATGCGGGTCGTCAACGTACCGGTCGGTCACGTACACGGCTTCTCCTTCACGCGAGGAACGCAAGGCTGGGTGCTGACGGTCGCCGCCGAGATGCTGGATGAGGTGCTGACGCCATCGGAGGGCCTGCGGCGCGTGCTCGCGCAGCCGACCGTGGTGCGGGGAACGCCGCAGATGCGCAGCACCATGGCGCAGATCTTCGCCGAATTCGCCGGCCGGCATTTCGCCAGAGCCCATCTCTTGCGCGCCTTGTCGGCGGCCCTGATCGGCCTGGTCGCGCGCGAAATGGCGGGAAAGCAAAATACGCCGGACAGCGCGTCAAAGGCCGATCTGTTCCGGCGCTTCGAGGCCCTGCTTGATCAGCACTTCCTCAAGCACTGGACGGTATCGGATTACGCGAAAGCGCTGTCGATCACGCCGACGCATCTGAGCCGCCTCGCCCGTTCGGCGACCGGGCATGCGGCCTCGCATCTGATCCTCGACCGGGTCATCCGCGAGGCCCGGCGCAACCTCGTCTATACCAACCTGCCGGTCTCGACGATCGCCTATGCGCTCGGCTTCAACGACCCGGCCTATTTCAGCCGGCTGTTTTCAGGCGCCACCGGCCTGTCGCCGCGCAGCTTCCGCGACAAGGTCCATAACGGCGGCTGAGGCGCCGGGGACAAATCAAGGCGAAGCTTTCAAGGCGCGCAAGAGAAGCTGGCGGAGACACTTGCCGGGCCGGAGCGATAGTGCGGCCAAGCGGGCCATTGGCACAGCGGAAGGGCACGGACTGTTCCGAACGACGGCGCCTCGACCTTCTGCTCGACCACCTCGAGATTGTCGGGCGCTTTGCCCTTCTCCACCCAGTCGACCAGCACACTCAGCATATCGACGTTCGCGGGCGCACCCGAGCCGACGTGATCGACGCCGGGTGCGGTGTAAAGCCGTGCGAATTCCGCCGTCTCTGCCTTCCCGAGCGTTCGCTGCACATTTTCGAAATAGCGAATGCCGGCATAGGGGCTCTGCGCATAATCGGACATGTGCTCGAGGATCAACAGCTTGCCGCCGCGCGCGCGAAAACGGCTCAGATCCGGATTGGTCGAGTCCATGAGTTCGGGAGACTTCGAGCACGCGCTCCTTGTAGTCCTCGGGCTTGTATTTCGTTACATCAAGGTTCGGATCGCGCGCGAAGACATATTGAATGCCGCCTGCGCCGTAGACCCACGCGATCCCGTTGGTCTGGATTGGCGGCTGCACCGGCGCGGTTGTGCCGAGCCACCAGGCGATCCATCCGCCCGTGGGTCCAAACGACGGAGCGTCTTCGCCGGAAACGCCCCAGCCCGGATAATCATCGAGGCCGTTGGCCAGCGGGAACGGGAATTTGTAGGTCGAATGCAGCGTGTTGATCGCCGCGATCTGCGCGTCCGTCAGGCACTGATCGCCGCTCCGTCCTTCGGCGCAGCGCAACGACTCCACCCGGAAATTGGCCTTGCAGCCCACGGCATCCTCGACCAGCAGATCCTCGGAGCCGTCCGCCTTGTCGCAGGCCTGCAACACGGCATTCGCAACGAGCTTCACCTGCGCCGGGCGGATCCAGCCCTCACCCATGGTCACGAGACCGGAACGCGTGCCGGCGTGCTGCAATCCGACCCAGTTGATCACCGGCGCCCGCGCGAAGATACCGTCGAAATCCTCCGGATAACGCTGCGCCATGGTCAGCGCCTCGCGGCCGCCTTCCGATGATCCCATGAAGTACATCCTGGCCGGCGGTTTGCCGTAGGCACGCATCACCAGAGCGACGGCGATATCTCGCACTTTCTTGTAGGATCGGTGTGAAAAATTCTCGAACGCCTCGTCGTTCAGGGCAAACAGTTGCGGCAGCTCGCCGCGCCTGGTCTGGTGGCCGGAATCCGTGCCGTAGGTAACGAAGCCCTGTGCCAGCGGAGAAGGCTTGTCGTATGGATAGGCCGGTGGCAGGCCAAGCCCCGTGATCAGAACGCCATTGAAGCCGCCGCCGCCATATTGCAGCGAGCGGTCGTTCCACTCGACCGGAAGGTTCACCTCGAACTTGATCGGCGGCGCCTTGGGGTCGGTTGGGTCGATATGGCCGAGAACCTTGCAGAACGCCGGATTGGCCGGCGAGATACGCCCCGCCGGTGTCGGCGCGCGTTCAGAGATCGAAAGCGGCGAAGGCGCCTCCAGCGTGGCGGAATCGATCCGCGCGGCCTGCTGCGCCGGTCCGGCAAGGCCGCCACAGCTGGCAGCGGGATCCCCGAGGAATGTGGTCGCCTGCGCGGAAGAAGTGGCCGCCAGAAGCGCAAGCGCGCCTGCCAGGCAAAATGCGGGCCTATTGATTCGAAATAGCGCCATCGCTGTTTCCCCCTGCCTCGTTTGGCGGCGAACGGATAAACTACGGGCACCGCTCGCCGTTTTCAATTCAGCCTGCGTTGAGCTGCTGCTCCAAATGGTGCAGCACCTGATAGCAGGGCAGCACCTGGGCGACGCTCGAGTTCGGCTCGCGCCCCTCGCGGATGGCGGCGAAGAACTCGCGGTCCTGCAGCTCGATGCCGTTCATGGACACATCGACCCTGGAGACGTCGATCTTCTCTTCCTTGCCGTTTACGAGATCGTCGTAACGCGCGATGTAGGTGCCGGTGTCGCCGATGTAGCGGAAGAAGGTGCCGAGCGGGCCGTCATTGTTGAACGACAGACTGAGCGTGCAGATCGCGCCGTTGGCGGCCTTGAGCTGGATCGACATGTCCATCGCGATCCCGAGCGTCGGGTGGATCGGCCCCTGCACCGCGTTGGCCTTCACGACCGGCGAGCGCGTCTGGTAGGCGAACAGGTCCACGGTATGCGCCGCGTGGTGCCACAGCAGATGGTCGGTCCAGCTGCGCGGCTGTCCCAGCGCGTTCATGTTCGAGCGGCGGAAGAAGAAGGTCTGCACATCCATTTGCTGGATGTTGAATTCGCCGGCGACGATCTTCTTGTGCACCCATTGATGGCTGGGGTTGAAGCGGCGGGTATGGCCGCACATCGCCACCAGCCCGCTTCTTTTCTGCAAATCGACGACGGCCTGCGCGTCGGCCAGGGAATCGGCCAGCGGGATTTCGACCTGCACATGCTTGCCGGCCTTCATGCAGGCGATCGATTGCGCCGCGTGCATTTGGGTCGGCGTGCAGAGGATGACGGCGTCGACCTCCTTCAGCGCGAGGCTGTCGGCGAGATCGGTCGTGGCATGCGCGATGCCGTATTTGGCGGCGACTTCCCTGGTCGGCTCCAACCGGCGGCCCACCAGAGACACGACCTCGACGCCGTCGATGTTCTTGATGCCGTCCAGATGCTTGATGCCGAACGCGCCGGCGCCGGCGAGCGCCACTTTGATCGTCTTGGTCACGTCAATTGTTCTCCAGAATCAGGTGGCCCACCGCGGTGTTGCTGGCGGGCACATGGTAGAAACGATGCCGCACCGTCAGCGGCTTGCCGCCATTGACGTCGTTCATGGCACCGCGCGCGATCAGCCACATCACCAGTTCGATGCCCTCGCTGCCGGCCTCGCGGACGTAGTCGATATGCGGCATGGCGGCGAGCTTCTCGGGGTCGGCAATCAGGCGATCGAGGAAAGCCTGGTCGAACTCCTTGTTGATCAGCCCGGCGCGCGGTCCCTGCAGCTGGTGGCTCATGCCGCCGGTGCCCCAGATCTGAACGTTGAGCGGCTCGTCATAGGACTCCACCGCCTTGCGGATCGCCTTGCCGAGCATGTAGCAGCGCCGGCCCGAGGGCACCGGGTATTGCACCACATTGACGGCGAACGGGATCACCGGGCACGGCCACGCCTGCGGCTGGCCGCACATCAGGCTCAGCGGCACGGTGAGGCCGTGATCGACGTCCATCTTGTTGACGATGGTGAGGTCGAAATCATCCTGGATGACCGACTGCGCGATGTGCGCCGCCAGCTTCGGATGGCCGATCACCTTGGGCACCGGCCGCGGGCCCCAGCCCTCGTCGGCCACCGCGAACTCGGGCGCCGTTCCGATCGCAAAGGTCGGGATGAAATCGAGGCTGAAGGCGTTGGCGTGATCGTTGTAGACGAGGAAGATGACGTCCGGCTTCTGCTCCTTCAGCCACTGCTTGGAGAAGTCATAACCCTTGAAGACCGGCTGCCAATACGGCTCGGCGGTCTTGCCGAGGTCGAGCGCGGCGCCGACGGCCGGCACGTGCGAGGTGTAGACGCTCGCTGAGATACGGGCCATCACTTCTTCTCCCCAGTGTAGCGGTTGCCTTCGATCGAGCGGCCGCCGCCGACCATCATGTTCCGGTATTCCTCTTCGCTCATGCCGGTCATGCTTCCGGCCATCTGCTGGAAGCTCTTGCCGTCGGTCGCCCCGATCTTGGCGAGGAAATAGATATTGCCGCCGAGCGCGATGCAGCGATTGAGGTCGCGCGCCAGCACGGCCTTCTTCTGCTCCTCGCTCATCGGCCATTCGTCGAGATAGGCGCGCTCATTGGCCTTGAAGCGCGCGCGGTTCTCCGCCTTCATCAGCGACATGCAGAACTGGTTCAGATGATAGCCCTGGCGCGACATGTCGGCGTCGAAGATCGTGGTGCCGGGAACGTCCTTGTAGGGTTTGTCGAGTGACATGGGATCGTCTCCTCAGGATTGTTCGGGCCAGTACAGCCGCATCGGATTGTCGACCAATAGTTTGCGTTGCAATTCTGCCGTGGTCGCAATGTGCGGAATGAAATCGACCAAGAGGCCGTCGTCGGGCATGTGGCCCTTCAGATTCGGGTGCGGCCAGTCGGTGCCCCAGAGCACGCGATCCGGGAAGGTCTCGACGATGCGCCGCGCGAACGGGATCACGTCGCGATAGGCGTTCTGCTCGCCGTTCAGCGCCGGCGGACCCTTGACCGACAGGCGCTCCGGGCAGCTCACCTTGGACCAGACGTTCTGGTGATCGCGCATGAACTTCACGAACAGCTCGAATTCCGGGCCGTCGACCGGCTTGGTGACATCGGGCCGGCCCATGTGGTCGACCACGATCGTGGTCGGCAGCGAGGTGAAGAAGTCCCACAGTTCGGGCAGGTCCACCGCCTCGAAATAGATCACGACGTGCCAGCCCAGTTTGGCGATGCGGCCGGCGATCTCGATCAACTCATCCCTGGGCGTGAAATCGACCAGACGCTTGACGAAGTTGAAGCGCACGCCGCGCACGCCGGCGTCGTGCATTTCCCGAAGTTCGGCATCGCTGACGCTGCGCTTGACGGTGGCGACGCCGCGCGCCTTGCCGCCGGAATTCACCAGCGCGTCGACCATCGCGCGATTGTCGGCGCCGTGGCAGGTGGCCTGCACCACCACGTTGCGGGCAAAGCCGAGGTGGTCGCGCAGGGCATAGAGCTGCTGCTTGGAGGCGTCGCAGGGCGTGTATTTGCGCTCCGGGGCGTAAGGAAACTCGGCGCCCGGGCCGAACACATGGCAATGCGCGTCGACCGCGCCGGCCGGCACCTTGAAGCGCGGTTTTGAGGGGCCGGCATACCAGTCCAGCCAGCCGGGTGTCTTCTGAAATTCCATTACTGTATCTCTCATTTATCGCTCTTCAGCATGGCGAGGATCCGGTCGGCTTCGGTGCGCCAGTCGGGGCTGCTTGGCAAATTCCTTGGTGCCTTTCGGGCCGAACAGGCCCTCGTCGGCGAGATCGGCGACCCAGGCCTGACGTTCGGCCGTGCCTTGCGCCGACCACGGCGTCAGCCCGATGTCGCGCACGGTCTCGGCCACCTCGCGCACTTCCTCGGCTCGGCGGCGGCCATGTTCGATCACGCGCTGGAAGAAGTAAGCGCCCTGCTTCTCCCAGTTGATGCCGGGAAAAGTCTCCGCCAGCGACGCCAGCACCGCGTCCTCGACGCCATAGGCCCGCGCCGTGGTGAAGCTTTCGATCACCATCGCTTCCAGGCCCTTGATCATGATGCTGCGGCACATCTTGACCGCCGAGGCGATGCCGAGTTGTTCGCTGGCGACCTTGGCGTCGAAGCCAAGTTCCGCCAGCAGCGGCGCAAGATCGCGGGCGCTGCCGCCGCCCAGCAGCAACGGCACCTTGATGCGGTACGGCGGAACCGAGGTCATGACCGCGCCTTCGACATAGCGTCCGCCGGCGCCATCGATCAGGCCGGCCGCGCGCCGTTTTGCGCCTGGCGAGGCCGAGTTGAAGTCGAGAAACCAGGCGCCCTTTTTCACCGCGGGCGCGCAGGCGCCCGCCACCGGCACGGCCTGGCTCGCCGTGACGGCGGAGACGATCAAGTCGGCCCGCGCTGCAAGATCGGCATGCGAGGACGCCAGCGCAACGCCGAAGGTCCCCGCATGGTCCCGCAGGGGCCCGGCCTGGTCGCCGCCGAGCTTGATGTCGTAGGCGCTGACCTTGACATCCTGCTTGCGCAGGTCCTCGGCGAGGATGCGGCCGACTTCGCCGTAACCGACGAGACCCACATGCCACTGGTTCGAAGCAACGGACATGACGATCAATCGATATATTTGAGGCCGGCTTTCGCCAGCGGCTCGCGCATCTTGTACATGTCGAGGCCCAGCACCCCGGCCGCAAGCTTGGCGCGCTTCTCGCCTTCGTTCGCTTCGCGCGCCTCGGCCGCGTCGGCCACCTGTTGCGCGACGCGTGCCGGAACGACGACGACGCCGTCGACGTCGGCGATCACCACATCCCCCGGATTGACCAGCGCGCCGGCGCAGACCACCGGGATGTTCACCGAGCCGAGCGTTGCCTTCACCGTGCCCTTGGCGCTGATCGCCCTGGAGAACACCGGGAATTGCATCTCGGTCAGGTCCGCCACGTCACGCACGCCGCCGTCGATGACGAGCCCCCTGGCGCCGCGGGCGCGAAAGCTGGTCGCCAGCAGATCGCCGAAGAAGCCGTCGGTATTCTCGGCGGTGCAGGCCGCGACCACCACGTCGCCCGGCTGCAACTGCTCGGCCACCACATGCATCATCCAGTTGTCGCCCGGCTGCAGCAGCACGGTGACCGCGGGTCCGCACGCCTGCGCGCTCGGGTAGATCGGCCGCATATAGGGCTGCATCAGGCCGACACGGCCCATCGCCTCGTGGATGGTGGCGACGCCGAAGCGCGACAGCTTCTCGACCGCCGCCTTGTCGGCGCGGACAATGTTGCGCTTGACCACGCCGAGGTCGTTCATCGGGACGCTCATGTCACTTCCCTTTCGCTTTCAGCGCCGCATCGAGGCGCGGGAACACGCGCCGCGCGTTACCCTCGTACACTTTCTGCTTGTCCAGCGCGCTGAGGTTCATCGTGCCCTCGATGTAGCGCTTGGTGTCGTCATAGGCGAAACCGGTTTCAGGATCGATGCCGCGCACCGCGCCGATCATCTCGCTGGCGAACAGGATGTTGTCGACCGGGATCACCTTGGTCAGGAGATCGATGCCCGGCTGGTGGTACACGCAGGTGTCGAAGAAGATATTGTGCAGCAAATGATCCTTCAGCAGCGGCTTCTTCAGCTCCTGCGCCAGGCCGCGGAAGCGGCCCCAGTGATAGGGCACCGCGCCGCCGCCATGCGGGATCAGGAATTTCAGTTTCGGGAAATCCTTGAACAGGTCCGAGGTCAGGCATTGCATGAAGGCGGTGGTGTCGGCGTTCAAATAATGCGCGCCCGTGGTGTGAAAGCAGGCGTTGCAGCTGGTGGAAACATGGATCATGGCGGGGATGTCGAGCTCCACCATCTTCTCATAGATCGGATACCAGTGCCGGTCCGACAGCGGCGGCGAGGTCCAGTGCCCGCCCGACGGGTCGGGGTTCAGGTTGATGCCGACGAAGCCGTATTCCTTGACGCATTTCTCCAGCTCGGGGATGCAGGTCTTCGGGTCGACGCCCGGCGACTGCGGCAGCATCGCGGCGCCGATGAAATGGTCGGGGAACAGCTTGCTGACGCGCCAGCACAGTTCGTTGCAGATCGCCGCCCAGGTCGACGATACCTGGAAGTCGCCGATATGGTGCGCCATGAAGCTGGCGCGCGGGCTGAAGATGGTGAGGTCGCTGCCGCGCTCCTGCATCTTCTTGAGCTGGTTGTTGACGATGCTCTCGCGCAGTTCGTCGTCGCTGATCTTGAGCTCGCTGACCTTGGGCACGGCCGAGGGATCCTTGATCCCGGCGATTTGCCGGTTGCGCCAATCCTCAAGCGCCTTCGGCGCCGTGGTGTAGTGGCCGTGCACGTCGATGATCACTTTTCTCTCCTTCCGGGATAGCGGCAGACGCGATCGGTCTTTGGCATCGCCGCTTTCTTAGCGTTTCCTAAGAGTCTTGGTTTGAGGCGTTGTCTTCACGCGAACCGGTATCCACTTCGCTTGAAAACGCTATCGTTCGATTTCTATTTTGCCGCCGCTTCGAGTTTCGCCTTCGGCGCCCAGACCGATCCGGGAATCATGGCCTCGCCGCGCATCAACAGCCGCGCGGTGCGCAGCAAGGCGGCGCGGGTCACGTTCTGCGGATTGGCCGGATCGACTTCGATCTCGACGCTGAATTCGCCGGTCGGATGTTCGACCGATATTTTCTTGACGTTGCCCGCCGGCACCGACGCAATGCCCTGGGTTGTCGAACCGTCGAGCACGCAGGCGGTCGCGACCGTCACCGCCGCCAGCACGCCGATCGCGTCGTGGCAGACATGCGGGATGAAGCTGCGCGTGCAGATGCTGCCGCCGGCGCGTGGTGCTGCGATCAGCGTCATCTTCGGGTAGTTCTTGGCTGTGACGTCGCCGAGCTTCATCGCGTGACCGCAGGCGATCCGCAGCTTTTCGAGCCGCGCCTTCAGTTCGGTATCCGCATTCAGCTGGTCGACGCTCTCGTAGCCGGTGCGGCCGACGTCGCTGGCCTTGAAGATCACCAGCGGCATGCCGTTGTCGATGCAGGTCACATCGATGCCATCGATGTTGTCGCGGACATTGCCGGTGGGAAGCAGACCCGGCGCGACCGATCCGGCGGTATCGAGGAAATTGACCGTGATCGGCGCCGAGGTGCCTGGCGCGCCGTCGATGCGGGCCGTGCCCTCGTACTCGACATGGCCGTTCGGCGTCTGCACGGTGATGTCGCACTGCATGTCGGTGTTCAGCGTCAGCACCCGCAGCGTGGTGGTGTCGCCCTGTGCCCTGACCATGCCGGTCTCGAGCGCGAACGGCACCACCGCGGCAAGCATGTTGCCGCAATTGGGCGTGGTGTCGACGGTGTCCTTGTCCGGCTGCAACTGGGCAAACAGGAAATCGAGATCGACGCCGGGCTTGCTGCCCTTGGACACGATGCCGACCTTGGAGGTCAGCGGGTGCGCGCCGCCGAGGCCGTCGATCTGGCGCTTGTCGGGGGAACCCATCACCGACAGCAGCACCTTGTCGCGGGTCGGCAGGTCGGAGGGCAAATCGCTGGCCTTGAAGAACGGCCCTCGCGAGGTGCCTCCACGCATAAACAGGCAGGGAATAGGGGTTTGCATCGGATAAGCCCACAGATCGCTGTGATGATACTCAACGCACATTGTGGCGAGTTGACCGGCCCTTCGCCAGCGCCCGCCTCCTATAACAGACATACCGGTCTGGCATAACCCGCAGGCACGAACTATGCCGAAAATGCTCAGGCGTGAAGCTCGCGCACCAGCGCGGTCAGTAGCCGCATCGTGTGTTGGGTCAGCGGCGTGGGCCGCCGGTGCGCCGAGATCGCCAGGCAAAGTACGCTTACCGGGGTCGGATCGACGAGCCGGCGCGTCACCAATTCGCCCGAGCGGGCCGATGCGGCAACCCCGCTGGCCGTGAGCACCGCGTAACCATAGCCGGCGCAGACCAGATCGATGATGGATGGGACGCTCGATACCTCCCAGGCAATGTCGAGCTTGATGCCCGCCAGCGCCGCCTGGGTTTCCAGCAGGCGGCGCATGGCGTGGACCCGCTCCGGAACGATCAGGGGGTAACGCGACAGCTCCTTCATCGGCAGCGGCGGCAATGAGGCTCGTTTCCGCTTGCCCTTGGGCGCACGACTGACCAGTCCGAGCGGCTCCTGAAGCAGCGGCGTGATCTCGAGCCCCGCTTGCGCTTCGGGATTGTAGACCAGACCAACGTCGATACGTCCGGTCGTGACCCATTCGACGATGTGGGTCGACAACCCTTCGACGATCGCCAGCCTGGCGGCGGGAAGCTGCTTCTTGAAGCGGTCGATCAGAGGTAGCGTGAGCTGACGGCCCATGCTCGGCGGCAGCCCGATGGTCACCCGCCCGACCGGCTCGTCGCGGCTTGCTCCGAGGTCCTCGCGCGCATGCGCCATCAACTGCAGAACCGCCACGCTATGATCGAACAGCCGCTTGCCCGCGTCGGTCAGCGTGACGCCCCGGCCGTTGCGCAGGAACAGTTGCTGGTGCAGCTCGGTCTCGAGGCTGCGCACTTGCCGGCTCAGCGCCGGCTGCGCGATGTCGAGCACCACGGCTGCCTTGCTGAAGCTGCCGAGCTCAGCCACCTGCACGAAATATTCGAGCTGCTTGAGGTTCATGGAGCGGCCAGATCAGGACGAAATCGGCTTTAAGTCAACGCGCTAGAAGTAGGACACGTCGCCGCTACTGCCTCGCAATTCCGGCCTTCTCGATCACCTTTTGCCACTTCTCGATATCGGACTTCAGCCGGGCCGATATCTCCTCGGGCGTCGAGGCCCTTGCCTCGATGCCGAGCTCGAGCAACTGCTTTTTGACCTCCGGCTCGGCGAGTATTTCCTGCAGCGCTCCATTGAGCGTCTTGACGATTTCCGGTGGTGTTCCTTTGGGCGCAAACAGCGCGTTCCAGGAGACGACGTCGTAGTTGGCCACGCCGGCTTCCTGCAAGGTGAGAACATCCGGCGTGCTTTCCGAGCGTACCGGCCCCGACGACGCCAACGCCCGGATTTTCCCGTCGGCGAGATTGCCCTTCATCGACGAGTAGCTGTCGATCATCAAAGCGACGTTGCCCTGCATGGTGGACACCAGCAATTCAGGAGTTCCGCGATAGGGAACGATGGTGAAATCGATGCCCGCCGCGGTCTTGAACAGCTCCGCCGACAGATTCTGCGTGCTGCCGATATTGATGGTCCCGACATTGAGCGCGCCGGGCTTTGCCTTGGCCGCCGCAACGAAGTCCGCCAGCGTCTTGAATTCCGATTGGCCGTTGGTCGCGAACACGAAATCGAAATAGCCCAGGCTCGAAATCGGGGCGAAATCCTTCAGGGGATCGTAAGGCAGATGGCTGAACAAGGAGACGCTGATCGCGGTTCCATTGGACAGCAAGGCCAGGGTATGTCCATCCGGCGGAGAAGAGATCACCGTTCGAGCTGCGGCGATGCCGCCGGCACCAGGCTGGTTTTCGATGTAAAAGCGCCCGCCGAGCTTGACGCCAAGCTTGTCCGCAATCACGCGCGCCGTAATGTCGGCAACGCCGCCCGCCGCAAAGGGCAGCACGATGCGCACGGGCTTGCTCGGATATTTCGTCTGCGCGTCGGCCCGCGCCTGAGGAAAAGCGAGCCCCAGCAGAACAAGCGTGGTGAGGAATAGCTGGACGGCGGTCCGGGACACGGGGCAATCAGGGATTTTCATGGCCATCCTTGTAAAATCTGCCGCGGTTTTAGCAACCGGCTTTTACCCGCCGCTGGCTATTGCCCCAACGAGCTATTGATAGGCCGCCACGATGTCCGACACCGCCCGCTCGAGCTGCTTCGCCGTCGCGCACTGGCGCACGACGCTGCAGAAGCTGGCATAGCGCGGCATCTCGGAATCGCCCCAGCCCCAGGCCATGCGTCCCTCGGGGTTGAGCCAGACCAGCCGCTTGGATCGCTCCGAAATGGTGCGAAGGATATCGGCGCGCGGATCGAGGTTGTTGGTGCGCGCGTCGCCGAGCACGATCACCGTCGTCTTCGGGGTCACCGTATTGATAAAATCCTTCTCGAAATCCACGAAGGAGCCGCCGTAGTCGGAAGAACCAAATCCGACCTTCGACATGATCTCGCTCATGGCCTCTTCGGGCGTTTTCTTGTCGAGGATGTCGCTCACCTCAATGAGATGGCCGGAAAAGGCGAACGAACGCACGTCGTCCACCACCTCGTGCAGGCTGTGGATCAACAGCAGGAAGAAGTCGGACACCTGCGCCACCGATCCCGAGACGTCGCAGAGCGCCACGATCTTGGGGCGGTCGCGATGCCGGCGTTTCCAGGAGATCAGGAACGGCACGCTGCCCCAGGCGGCGTTGCGCCGCAGCGTCCGCCGCAGATCGAGATGGCCGCGCCGCTGCCGCTTGCGGGGCTTGCTGTAACGCTCGCGTAAGCGCCGCGCGATGGCGCGGATCAGGGCTTTCATCTGCTCGACCTGCCGGCGTTCGAGCCGGGCGAGCGGCGCGTTGCGCAGGATTTCGTGGCGCAGGTTTTCGCTTTCCTCGCGGCCGTAGAGCAGCAGCGCCTGCGAGACGACGTCCCGCACGTTTTCGCGCAACGCCTCCAGGGCTGTCGCGAGCCGTTCGGCTTCCGCCGGATGTATAGCCGTCAGCGCCTCCAGATCGTCGCGCAGGCGCTCGATGCCGAGCTGCTCGAGAATCCGGGTCGAGAAAATGCCGCGCTGGGTAAAATAACGGATGTCGGACAGCGCGGCGGCGTTCGCAGCAGCCGCCATCGCGGCCGCGATCGCGTTGCGGTCGCGCGACAGCAGCATCTGCGCCAAATCGCCGAGCTCCGGCGATGGCGCGCCGGCGTCGTTGCCCTGCTCCGCTTCGCCGGCGCTCGAATCCGTATTTTTGTCTTCGGCAGCATCCTCCGGCGCAGTCTCGTCCTTCACTTCGGGCTGACTGAAGAAAAGATCAAAACAATCGCCGAGCGCCTGCTTTTCTTCCTCGCTTTTGGCGAGCGTCAGCAGCAGCGTGTCGCGCAGGATGCCCCGATCGGCAAACCCGACATCGGCCACCGCCTTCATCGCATCGATGCTTTCCGCGGGCGATACCCGAACGCCGGCTCCGCGAGCCGCCCGGAAGAAGCGATGCAGTTCCTCGCGCATCAGCCGAACACGCCCTGCCGGCCGGCCCTGGCGACGAAGGTCGTGACCTGCGGCAGCGTGGTCTCGATGTCTGCCTCGTATTTCAGGAGCACATTGAGCGTGTCCTTGACGGTTTCATGGTCCAGTTCCGAAGATTGCAGCAGCACCAGCACCCGCGCCCAGTCGATGGTCTCGCTGACCGAGGGCAGCTTCTTCAAATCGAGCGCGCGAACCTGATTGATGAAACCGACGAGCTGGGTGCGCAGGGTTTGCGAGATCCCGGGCACCCGGCTTTCGACGATCCGCTCTTCCAGCCTCTGCTCGGGGAAGCCGATATGCAAATGCAGACAGCGGCGCTTGAGCGCGTCGGAAAGATCGCGCTCGCCGTTGGAGGTCAGGATCACGATCGGCTTTACGCTCGCCACGATGGTGCCGAGTTCGGGGATGCTGACCTGGTAGTCCGACAGGATTTCGAGCAGCAGCGATTCGAATTCGGCGTCCGACTTGTCGATCTCGTCGACCAGCAGCACGCAGCCTTTGGGCTGCTCCAGGGCCTGCAGCAACGGGACGCGGCTCCACGAATTCCTTGGAGAAGAACACGTCGCCGAAATCGTGCAATTTATTGAGCGCCGCCGACAGTGTATCGGCACCGCCGAGCACTTCGCCGAGCTTGTCCTTCAGGATCTGGGTGTAGAGCAGTTGCTTGGCGTATTTCCACTCGTACAGCGCCTTGGCCTCGTCGAGCCCTTCATAGCATTGCATGCGGATCATCCTGAGCCCGCGCCAGGCCGCGAGCGCCTTGGCCAATTCGGTCTTGCCGACGCCTGCCGGGCCTTCCACCAGAATGGGCTTCTCGATGCGCTCGGCAAGATAGATCGCGGTCGCGATCTGCTTGCTGGCGATATAGCCCGCCGATGCCAGTCCACAGGTGACGGCGTCGATCGAATCCGCAGGCAGATTATTGTGGGTCACAGTTTCACGCTCCATAGGGAATTTCCAAGCCGGGCCTGCCGCACCTTGCGGGGCTCGCGCGCGACGGACGACAGCAGATCGTAGGCGGCAAGGGCGCGATCGATCGCTTCATCGACTGGCGCGCCCGGCTCCAGCAGTTCGCGGATTTCATCGACGATCTGCCGCGCCAGCAGCCGTACACCGATCACCCGCGCGGGAACCTCCGCCCCTTCGCCATCGAGCGCCGCGACCGCGAGCTGGCTCGCCGCAGCTACCAGCGACACCAGACCCGCGATGCGGCCGAGCCGCAAGGCATTGTCTTCCGATTGCGCGATGCGAGCCGCGCATTTTTCGAGCAGCCAGCTCAGCAGCCCCGAAATGTTGGCGGTGCCGACAGTGTCCTCGGTATCGCGAAACGGCAGCGCCATCGCCGGATAGGCGTCAGCCATATCCCCGATACGCGCCGTCGCCGGCACTTCGCATCCGTCGAGCTCCAGTTCGCAATGCGTTGACGGTGCGAGCGCGTCCAGCGCCGGCATCGGCTTGACCGAAAGGCCTTTTGTCGCTTTCGGGATCACAAACAGCCCGTATTGCTTGCGCCCATCCTCGATCGCGGTCACCGCCAGCACCAGAAACAAATCCGCGATCGGGCCGTTGGTGACCCAGGCTTTGCGGCCGCGCACGACATAGCCGGCGCCATGCGGCTCGGCCGAAGTCTGCAAGTTTTTCGGATGGGCGCCGGCACCCGGCTCCGAAATCGCAATTACCGAACAAACCTCGCCCGAAGCCACGCGCGGAAGCCATGTGGTGCGCTGCGCCTGGTTGGCAAAACCCCCGATGAAAAAGCGCGCCACCATCTGCCGCCCCGCAAACGCGCTCGCCAGCCCCGGTAGCCCGGTCTTCCCGGCAATCGCCTGCTCGGCGGCCGCGATAGCACGATAACTGTCGAGCGCTGCGCTGGCGCCGGGCAGGCCTATCTGGAACAGGCCCGCTCTCGCCATCGGTCCGAACGGGTCGGTCAGGACAGTGCCTTTCGCGATCGACCACCAATCGTCGATACGTCCAGCGACCTCCGGGCTATAATCTTGCGGCATTTAGGTGATAATCCGGATTCGGACGCGCGGCTCTCGCGACATCGAGCGGCTTTTAGAGCACCCGAGTGCCGGTCGCGAGTTTATTTTGCGGTGCCCCGCGCGCCTGGCTCGCTTCAGCTTCGTAATCCTACCAGGCATCGATGCAGGGCCGCTTGCGGTGGCTGCGTGGCTCGGGCTTGGGCACGGATTGCAGGCCGGCCATGATCCAGCGCCGGGTGTCGGCTGGATCGATCACCTCGTCGATCTCCAGCACGGAGGCAATCGAGACCGCCTTGCCGTTGGCGTAGAGCTCGGCGACTTTCGCCTTGTAGTAATTCTCGCGCTCGACGGGATCGGCGATCGCTTCCATTTCCTTGCGGAAACCGAGCCGCACATAACCTTCCAGGCCCATGCCGCCGAATTCGCCGGTCGGCCATGCCACCGTGAAGAACGAGGCGTGGAAACCGCCGCCGACCATGGATTGCGCGCCGAGACCGTAACCCTTGCGCAGCACGACGCCGAACAGCGGCACCGTGAGGCTTGCTCCGGTCACGAACATGCGGGCGACGTGACGCACGATCGCGGTCTTCTCGGCTTCGGGCCCGACCATGAACCCCGGCGTATCGCACAGCGACAGAAGCGGAATATCAAAGGCATCGCAGAGCTGCATGAAGCGCGCGGCCTTGTCGCCGGCGGCCGAATCGATCGCGCCGCCGAGATGTTTCGGATTGTTGGCGATCAAGCCGAACGGCTTGCCCTCGATGCGGATGAAGGCGGTGATCATGCCGACGCCGAAATCCCGGCGGATTTCGAGCACCGATCCCTCGTCCGCCAGAAGATCGATGACGGTGCGAATATCGTAAACGCGCAGCCGGTTTTCGGGGATGGCACGCCGCAGCAGGCGCTGATCCGGCGCCTTCCAGGAGGCGACCGCGCCTTGAAAGTAAGACAGGTATTTTTGCGCGGCTTCTGTGGCTTCCTCTTCGTCCTCGACGAGAATGTCGACGACGCCGTTCGGCGCCTGAAACGATACCGGTCCGACCTCGTCCGGATGGTAGACGCCGAGACCGCCGCCTTCGATCATCGCCGGCCCGCCCATGCCGATCGACGCATTCCGGGTCGCAATGATGACGTCGCAGCAGCCGAGCATGGCGGCGTTGCCCGCGAAACAATAACCGGACACCACGCCCACGACCGGCACCAGGCCGGACAGCTTTGCGAATTGCACGAAAGACGGCCCATCGAGGCCAGTCATGCCGAGACGGTCGGTATCACCGGGACGCCCGCCGCCGCCTTCGGCGTAGAACACCAGCGGCATGCGCCATTGCTCGACAAGGCCGAGCATGCGGTCGATCTTCTTGTGATTCATGTGGCCCTGGGTGCCGGCCAGCACGGTGTAGTCGTAAGCGATCACCATGCAGCGGGCGCCGTTCGCACCGAACTTGTCCGCGTTGACCGTGGCGATGCCGGTGATCAGCCCATCGGCGGGCGTGTTATGGATGAGATCGTCGAGTTTCCGCCGGCGGCGTTGGGCGGCGATCGCCAGCGATCCGTATTCGACGAACGAGCCGTCATCGACCAATTGCGCGATGTTTTCCCGCGCCGTCCGCTGATTGGTCTTGCGCCGGCGCTCGACCGCGGCCGGCCGGTTCTCGTCAAGCGTGATGGCATGGCGCGCGATCAGTTCGGCGAGATCCGGGCGGATATGGTCGAGATCGATAGCAGCCTCCTGCTCGGCCTCGTCGCCGTCGACCTCGGCGGGTTCGAGAAACAGGATCGGCTCGCCCTGCATCAGCGTTACGCCGCTTTCGGCCACGACTTTTGTCACTCTGCCGCCATGCGGGGCGGTGACGAGATGTTCCATCTTCATGGATTCGAGGACGGCGATTTGCTGCCCGGGACGAACCAGGTCTCCTTCGGTCACCTCGATCGCGACCACCGTGCCCTGCAGCGGCGCCGGCACCGGCTCCGATCCCACCGGGCCAGTGACGGCGGTGATGGCAGTCGCAGCCGCTTCGCCGGCAGCACCGCCGCTGGCAAAGAACAGCGGTCGTACCGGCTCCTGCTCGGCGCCTACCAGCGCCGCGACATGGGTATCGATGAAATCGGTTGCGATGCGATTGGCGGCGAAATCCGGATGGGCCAGCACCGCCTGCATGAAGGGAATATTGGTGGCTACACCCGCGATGCGAAATTCACGCAACGCCCGCGCGGCCTTCTGCACGATTTCGGGCCAGCCTGCGGCCGACGAATGGACGATGACCTTGGCAAGAAGGGAGTCGAAAGCCGCACTTGTCTTGTATCCGGCATAGCCAAACGTATCGACCCGCACGCCCGGACCCGACGGCGGATCGAACAGCGCAAGCGTCCCACCTGTCGGCCTCGTGCTGCCTGTCTCGTCCATCACTTCCATGTTGATGCGAAGCTGCATCGCATAGCCGCGTGGGCCCGGCACCGCGTCCTGCGCCAGGCCAAGCGAGGCGAGCGTCGCGCCGGCCGCGACCGCAAGCTGCGATTTGACGAGGTCGACGCCAAGCACCTCCTCGGTCACGGTATGCTCGACCTGCAGGCGCGGATTGGCCTCGATGAAAGCGAATGCCGGCTCCCGGCCGGCTTCGCCATCGACCAGGAACTCGAACGTGCCAAGATTGTCGTAATGCGCCGCGGCCGCCAGCTGCTTCGCGGAGTCGATGATGCGCGCGCGCAAGCCATCGCTCAGCGAGGGGCTCGGTGCCACCTCGATGAGCTTCTGGTTGCGGCGCTGAACGGTGCATTCGCGCTCCCACAAATGGCTGATCGCCCCATAATGGTCGCCGATGATCTGCACTTCGATATGCCGTGCCTTGCGGATCAGGCGCTCGACATAGACCTGATCGCTGCCGAAAGCGGCCTTGGCCTCGGACTGGCAGCGCGCATAGGCTTCCTCGAGCCTTGCGGCATCCTCGACGACGCGCATGCCGCGCCCGCCGCCGCCGGCCACCGCCTTGATCATGACCGCGGCATCGACGCCGAGGGAAGCGAAGAATGCCCTCGCCTGGTCCAGCGTGGTCGGACCGGTGGTGCCTTCGATCACCGGCAGGCCGCAGCGTTTCGCCAGCGCCTTGGCCTTGACCTTGTCGCCGAACAATTCGAGCGCATCCGGCGACGGCCCGACGAAGACGACACCCTCCTCCGCGCAACGCCGCGCCAGCAACACGTTCTCGCTGAGAAAGCCGTAGCCCGGATGCAGCGCATCGCATCCGGCCGCCTTCGCGGCCGCGATAACAGCTTCGATGTCGAGATAAGCGCGCGCGCCGCGCCCGGGGATTTCGCGCGCCTCGTCGGCCGCGCGGACGTGCAGCGACAAGGCATCGTCGAATGGATAGACGGCGACGGTGGCAAGCCCGCTTTCGCTGGCGGCGCGGGCGATGCGGATGGCGATCTCGCCGCGATTGGCGATCAGCAATTTATGAAAGGGCATGAATGCAGTCGCTCTCCGCCGCAACGCTTCCGATCTCGACAATTCGCAGATGCGACAACGCTCCCATCCCGCTTCCTTATGCCAATGCCCGCGCGAGATCGCGTCCGGACCAGCCTGTTGTTGCCGGCCATGAAACCTTGCTCAGTCAGCGATGCAAGCGGAATTTTGTTCCGTGTCACGGAATTGGCGGCCGGCCTATTTTTCAGAGGTCTTTTGCATTTGACGAAGGGAAACGCTGGTCTTCCTGAAGACTCGGAAGCCACTCACCTCGCACCCTTGATGTCATGCGGCCAGGCGTTGGCGCACCGCCAATTCAGATCGTCTCTGCGGCAAACGAAACGAACAGGAATGTTCAGTGCGGGTGCCTGCGAGCGCCCTTCTCGGCGGGCCTCGCGATCGTCTGCCGATGTCCGCCAGGCCGGCGGTGGATACGCTAGACGGCCTTGGTGAGGGCACCGTCGATAATGAGGTTGGTGCCGGAAATGCGGCTCGCCACCGGACTCGCAAGGAAGACCACGCCCGCGGCGACTTCCTTCGGCGTGCCCATGCGCCCGGTCGGGTTCAGCGACATCGCGGTCTTGTAGAGATCGGGCATGCCTTGCTCGATGTTGTGCCAGATACCGCCCTCGAAATAGGTGTTGCCGGGAGACACCACGTTGGCGCGGATGCCTTTGCCGATCAGCTGGTTACTCAATCCCTTTGAGTAGTGAATCAGCGCCGCCTTGAACGCGCCATAGGAGCCGGCGGCGAAATCGACTTCGAACCCGGACACGCTGGAGACGATCACGATCGAAGCGGATTTGGACTTTTCCAGATGAGGCAGCGCCGCCGCGACCGAATTGACGGTGTGCATCATGTCGGTGCGAAACGACTTTTCCCAGGTTTCCGGCGTATCGCCGACCGCCAGAGCGCTGACGTTGCAGACCATCGTGTCGATGCCGCCGAGTTCGGCGGCGGATTTCTCGACCCAGTCCTTCAATGCCGCGGGGTCGGCAACATCGACCGCTTTGCCCGACGACTTGACACCCCTGGCGGCGAGCGCCTTCGCGACCTTGTCGACTTCGCCGGCATCGCGCGCACATATCGCGACGTTAGCACCTTCATCCGCAAACAGCTCGGCGATCGCCAGTCCGATGCCTTTGGTGCCGCCGGTCACCAGGACGCTCTTGCCGTTCAATCCGAGATCCATCGTCGCCTCCGTTGCTGATGTCACCCTGATGGAACGGCCCGTCGCGCGCTGCGACGGGCCGCATTGTTGGTTACATTTTGGTCCAGTCGCCGGCGCCTTCGAACGCCGCGGCCGCGCGGTAGATGACGGGCTCGTCATAATACTTGCCGATCAGCATCAGCCCGATCGGCAGGCCGTCGCTCATCCCGCAGGGAATGGTCATCGCCGGATGTCCGCTGGCGTTGAAAGGCGCCGTATTCGGAACCATCTCGAAGGCGCGCTGGATATAGAGTTCGCGCGGCGCATCCGGTGGCGGTATCGGCGTCGCCTTCATCGGCAGGGTCGGCATCAGCAGCAAATCGTAACTGTTGAGCGCGGCGTCGTAGGCGGCCCGCAGCTTGCGGTTCAGGTTCTGCGCCTTGGCGTAGAAATGGCCGCGATAGTGTTTGGTGAAATAGTGACCGAGCAGCATGGTTATCTTCAGGCTGTCGGACAGTTCGTCGGCACGGTGGTGCCAGGCGGAGTGCGCGTCGAGCAGCGTCGTGTTGTAGAGACCACGCCAGTTGGTCCCCATGCCGTTGCCCTTCATCATGAACTCGGTGCCGCCCTCCGCGGCGATCGGCAGCCAGATCGCGGGAGCCAAGAGATGCATCGGCACCGAAATCTCGTCGACGGTTGCCCCGAGTTTCCGGAAAAGCTCGGCGCCCGCCTTGACCTTCGCGTCGACGTCGGGCTCGGAAACCGCATGCCCAAAACCTTCCTTGACGATACCGATCCGCATTCCCTTGACGCCGCCGCCGAGCGCTTCGGTGTAATTGGCGACCTTGGGCGCGATCTGCCTGGGATCGACGCCGTCGGCGCCGGCCAGCACCTCGAGCAGAAGCGCGTTGTCGCGGACGTTGCGGGTCATCGGCCCGGTGTGATCGAGCGTGATTTCGATCGGCATCACGCCGGTATAGGGAACGAGCCCATGCGTTCCCTTCATTCCGTAGATGCCGCAAAACGACGAGGGAATCCGGATCGATCCGCCCTGGTCGCCGCCGATCGCCATGTCGGCCTCGCCGAGCGCGACCACGACGCCGCTGCCTGAAGAAGAGCCGCCGGCCGAATAGCCCATCTTGTGCGGATTATGAACCGGACCGGTCGCGTTGGTGTGGCTGCCGCCAGAAAAACAAAAATACTCGCAATGGGTCTTGCCGGTGACAGTGCCGCCGGCGTCGAGGATGCGCGTGACGATGGTGGCATCGACGTCGGGAACGTAGCCTTCCAGCGTCGAGGCGCCGTTCATCATGGGCACGCCGGCGAGGCTGACATTGTCCTTCAGCGCGATGGTCTTGCCGGCGAGCTTGCCGCTTGCGGCACCCTTGACCGTGGTCTTGACGTACCAGGCGTTGTACTTGTTCTCCTCGCCTTCCGGACGATAGCCGGGCGTTCGCGGATAGTTCACGGCCGGGACGTAATCCGGCATGGCATCGATGATGTCGTAGGCGGCGTAATTTCCCTGCATCAGGGCATCGTAGGATTTGAGCTCCTCCTCGCCCATATGCATGCCGAGGTCCTCGGCGACGCTGCGCAATTGATCGAGAGTGGGTCTTCTGACTGCCATGGTCCGTCTCCCCTTGTGATCTTGCTCGCTGGATCGAGCCTACGTGGTGATGCCGATGAATTCGCCGACCAGACTTGCATCGCCAAGATCGTCCGGCTGCAATTCCCTGGTGATGGCGCCTTTTTGAATAATCGAGAATCCGCCTCGATAGCGCGGCGATGAAGTCGAGATTTTGCTCGACCAGAATCATGGTGAGGCCGCTGCTGTCGCGCAGGCGCTGCAGCACCTCGACGATCTCGTCGATGATCGAAGGCTGGATACCCTCGGTCGGCTCGTCGAGCAGAATGAGACGCGGTTTGCCGCAAAGGCAGCGCGCGAGCGCCAGCAATTGTTGCTCGCCGCCGGACAGCGCGCCGCCCGACCGATCGAGCAGCGATTTGAGACGGGGAAACTCCTCGAGCACTTCCGCGATGGTTTCCTGCTCGCTGCCGGTCGTCTCCTTGGTGCACCCCATGCGCAGATTGTCGTAAACCGTCAGCCCCGGAAAAATCTCCCGTCCCTGCGGCACATAGCCGAACCCCAGCCGCGCGCGCTGATAGGGCTCGGCGGCGGTCACGTCGGCACCATCGAAACGGACGATCCCGCCGGTCGCCGGCAAAAATCCCATCAACGCCTTGAGCAGTGTGGTCTTGCCCATGCCGTTGTGACCGAGAATTCCGATGAACTCCCCGATCTTGACGGCAAAGCTCACCCCATTGAGGATCGGAATGCGGCCGTAGCCGGTACGCAGACCCTGTACATTGAGCATCATGCAGCCGCCTGCTTGCCGAGATAGACGTCGCGCACCAGCGGATTGCGCAGGATGTTCTCCACGGAATCCTCCACCAGCACGCTGCCCTGATTGAACACGGTCACCTGCTTGGCGATCATGCGGATGAATTGCATATCGTGCTCGACCACGATGAGGGCCTTGCTGCGATTGATCTCACGCACGAGCTCAGCGGTCTTGTTGACCTCCTCATGCGTCATGCCGGCAGCGGGTTCATCGAGCAGGATGAGCTCGGGATCGGTCGACAAGACGATACCCAGTTCAACCCATTGCCGCTGGCCGTGGGCGAGTTGCCCTACCAGGCGGTTTGCCGCGCCGGTGAGCCCGATACGCTCGAGCATCTCGTCAACCGCGGCTTTGACGCGGTCTCTCGAATGGATACGGCTCGCCGAAAGCCAGATGTTTTCACGCACACTCAAGCCGTCGAACACGCTCGGCACCTGGGTCTTGATGCCGATGCCAAGACGCGCGATCTCGTGGGCGTGGGCCTGGGAAATATCATGGCCGCGGAACAGCACCTGGCCCAGGCTCGGCTGAAGCTGTCCGGTGAGCATCTTGAAGAACGTGCTTTTTCCGGCGCCGTTCGGACCGATCAGGCAGCGCAGTTCGCCTTCGGCCAGCGTGAAATTGACATTGCGGACCGCTTTGACGCCGCCGAAGTGCATGCTGAGATCGCGGGTTTGCAGCAGCGGTTCGGCCATCACCCCTCCTCCGCCTGCTTCGGTTCGAGGCGTGTTGCAATCCGCCGCGTGCGCGCCCGCAGCAGCCATTGTCCGACGTCGCCCAGCGTCGGCACCAGCCCTTTGGGCACCAGCAGCACGAACGCAATCAGGATGACGCCGAAGATCAGCGGCGCATTGGCCAGAAGCTTCCCCCACCAATCCGAGCCGCTGGGCTGGTTCGCCCCCAGCGCCGTCGTGAGCCACTGGATGCCGATGCAACCGATGATCGGGCCGATCAGCGTGCCGCGGCCGCCGACGATCACCCAGATGATGATCTGCGCTGACTGGGCCAGCCCGAAAATGGTCGGACTTACGAAATTTCCCCAATTGGCGAACAGGCATCCGGCGAAGCCGGCGAGCGCACCACCGATGGTGAAGGTCGCGAGCTTATAGGCCCGGGGATCGTATCCCAAAAGCTCGGCACGCCGTTCGTTTTCGCGGATACCGACGATGATGCGGCCGAACCGGCTCGCCAGCAACAGCCGCAATCCGAAATAGGTCACGAGCAAGGCCGCGGTCGAAAGATAGAACATGCCCTCGAGATCGATCGGAGCGCCCTTGTTGCCAGGATAATTAAGCGGCGGAATTCCCGGAATGCCGTTGAAACCGCCAAGCCGCGCCGAGCCGATATGGAATTCCGGGCCGGCCGTGGAGTTGATCGAATTGAACAGGATCAGCGTCACCGTCAGCGTAATGACGCCGAGATACACGTCGCTGATCCGCCCGTAGAACATGAAATAGCCGAGCAAGGCGGCGAAGGCTGCCGGCAGCGCGATGGCCAGCAGAAGCGGAACCGTGCTTTCGCCGATGTTGAACATGGCGATCGCGTAGGTATAGGCGCCCAATCCGAAGAACGCCGATTGGCCGAAGCACAGAATGCCGCCATACCCCCAGATCAGCGCCAGGCTGAGCGAAAGGATCGCCATGATCATGTAGACCGTGAGTTCGAGCACGGTATCGAGCTCGGCGAAACGCGGCGTCAGGACCAGGAAGGCGATGCCGACGACGCCAACCAGCGCGAGGCCGAGAAAATTGAGGGTGCGGGCGTTCACAGGCCTCTCCTGAAGAAGCGGCCGGTGATGCCCTGCGGCAGCAGGCGGATCAGTATAATCGCGGCCGCAAGCAACGCCACCTCGCCGAACACCGGAGTCGTCAGGAAGGTCGCGACCTGATTGATGGTGCCAAACAGTGCGGATGCCGAAGCCGTTCCCGAGAGGATCGCCGCGCCGCCTCCGATCACCGTAATGAAGGATTTGGCGACATAGGCGACGCCGATGGTGGGAAAGACGCCCGAGACCGGCGCCAGCACCGCGCCGGCAAGTCCCGACAGAGCGGCGCCGATGCCGAAAGTGATGGCGTAGACCCGCGGCGGATTTACCCCGAGCGCCGCGGCCATATTGGCGTTCTGCATGGTGCCGCGGGCGATCAGGCCGAGCCGCGTAAAGCGCAGCACCGCGAAGATGCCGGCCATCACCACCACGGCGACGGCGATGACAAACAATGTGTATCCGCTGGTGCGATAAGCGCCGATCTGGAAACTGCCGAGCGGCGCCGAAATGCCCACCGTGGTGTTGCCGAAGATGGCGGTGGTCAGCCCCACCAGGAACAGGCTGAGGCCCCAGGTCGCGAGCATGGTGTCGACCATGCGGCCATAGAGGAAACGAATGATCGTCATTTCGACGATAACCCCCATGAGGCCGACCACGACCGGCGCGACCACCAGCATCGCAATCCAGATGCTGACGCCGTGGCTGGTAGCGACGATCGCCGCATAGCCGCCGAGCATCAGAAATTCGCCATGGGCGAGATTGATGACCCGCATCATGCCGAAAATAATCGCCAGCCCGACGCTGATCAGCGCCAGGCTGGCAATTGCGTAGACGACCTGGATCGCCAGGAGAACAACGAGATCCACGTTCACCCTTCCCGCACGTTCAAACCGCCCAGCCGCTTCAGATCTTGATCACATATTGCTGGTTGTCGGTGGGATTCTTGATGAGATTGCATACCGCGGCGGTGTCCGCCGGCTTCTGCTGCGCAAAGTCCTCCAGCACATCGAGCTTCTTGTCTTTAACCTCGGCGATATGAACGTCGAGAACGCAGTGATGCGTCGGCGGGTCGATCGTGACCTTGCCGGACGGCGCATCGATGCTGATGCCGGTTTCCAGCGCCTCGATCACCTTCATGCGGTCGATGCTGCCCGCCTTCTTGACGCCTTCCGCCCAGAGCTGGAACCCTTGATAGGTTCCCATGGCAAGTTCGGTGACGTTCGGATAGTCGGCTCCGAAGCGCTTGTGAAACGCGGCGACAAAGGCTTCGTTGGTCTTGTTCTTCAGATCCTGAAAGTAGTTGTAGCAGACCAGCATGCCGTTGCATTCGTCCGGCGACAACACGATGTGCTCGTTGCCCACCGCGAAGGTGGTCGACGCCATCGGAATGCTCTTGCGCATGCCGGCCGCCGCCCACTGGCGATAGAACGAGATATGCGCGCCGCCGACCAGCGCCGACCAGACGAAATCCGGTTTCGCCGCCTGGATCTTGGAGATGGTCGGACCGAAATTCGTCACGTCGAGCGGGAAGAAGTCGATCGATGACACTTCGCCGCCGTTTTCGGTGACGTATTTCTTCACCCATTGCGAAGTGATCTGGCCGTAATTGTAATCGGCCGCGACGACATAGACCTTCTTGCCCCATTTCTTCATGGCGTAGGGCACGAGCTTCTCCACGGTCTGCGCCGGCGTCACACCGGTGTCGAATTGATCGCGGTCGCAGACGCCGCCTTCATATTGCGTATTGTAGAAATACAGCGTCTTGAACTTGTCGAGCACCGGCCGGATCACCTCGCGCGAGGCCGACGTGATGCCGCCATGCACGACGGCAACCTTGTCCTTCAGCGCCGCCTGCTGCGCAAACTGGGTGTAGAGCTGCATGTTCGACTGGGGATCGTAGTTGATCAGCTTGATCTGCCGCCCCAACAGGCCACCCGCGGCGTTGGCTTCCTCGACGGCGAGAGTCAGCGCATCGACCATCGGCTTGCCGTAAATATCCAGCCCACCCGAGAGATCGTGGATGCCTGCGACGTTGATCGGCTCGTCCGCCCAGGCACGTGAACCGAACATGCCGGCAGCGGCGGCTGCGGCCGCACCCTGTACGAAATTTCTCCGATTTAACTTCATTGCAGTACTCCTCCTCGAGGTTGCCGAAAAATCATGAAACCAGATACTTTTTCAGGATCGACGCACCCATTGTGTATTTTGGATCGACCATGTTCCCGAGCCGGATGCGTCCGGCCTGGCTGAGGAGCATGTAGGCGTCGATTTCATCGAAGCCGTAGTCGGCGCTCATCCAGCGCACGAGTTCGCGATAGGCGATCCGCGCCGCATCTTCCAGCGGCCGGGCGCTGCCGATCGTCATGAGAAAGGCTTCCGTCTCGAGCCGCGGCCATGCGAAGCTCCAGTTCTTGATGACGTCAATCTGCAGCGTGACCGTGGCGCGTTGTTCGACCGCGACCCCCGACAATTCGCCGTCGCCCTGCGCGGCATGGCAATCGCCGACGTAAAGCAGACCGCCTTTGCTATGCACGGGAAAATACAGGATCGCGCCGGGAGCGACGTCGGGCAGGTCCATATTGCCGCCGTGATAGTCCGGCTGCAGCGAGGAGATCGCCTCGATCTCCGGCGAAACCCCGATGGTGCCGATGAACGGCTGATAGGGAAGCACGATCTTGTCGCTCCAGCGTACGCCATCTTTATCGACATGCATTTTCCGTACCCGCTCCGGCAAGGGCGGGTTGAGCATCGCGGTCGACGCGGTGCCGACGAGGCCGCCGAATTCGGGGATAATGCAGGTGGTGCCGGCGGGCTGCGCGCCGCGGGTTTCTACGGCATGAATCTGAACTGCCAGGCAATCGCCCTTCTCAACGCCGCTGACGGCAACGGGACCGCATTGCGGATTGAGAAAGGGAAACTGCAGCTTCGCGGTCGGGCTATCCTGCTCGCTGGTGATGACGCCGCCAAAGGCGTCCTCCGTCTCCACCACCACGACGTCGCCGGGATCGATCGTCAGGACCGGTTTGGCATAGGGTCCGTAGACGTAGTGGAAGGCGCCTTGCGTGGCGATCGAGAGCTCGTGGCGCTTGCCCGCCTCACCTTTGGCAAGGCCACGCTTCGCCATGATCGAGGATTTGAGCCAGGGATCGTTGATCATCGCGGTAGCCTCAGAGCCGTCATCGCTTGGGTTCGCCGTAAAGCAGATCGCGTGCCATCTCGGGATTGTTGTCTTGTTGCGTCCTAATTCAGCTTCCAGTCGCCTACGGCCTCGACCGCGGCGGCAAGCTGTAGCAGCGTGGTCTCCTCGAAATGGCGGCCCACCATCATCAGACCGACCGGCAGACCGTTGACACGGCCGCATGGCACGGTGAAGGCAGGATGCCCCGACACATCGAACGAGCAGGTATTGGCCTGCATGTTGAGCGCCGTATCGATCGCGGTGTTAAGCGGCGCATCGGCCGGCGGAATCGGCGTCGCCGTGAACGGAATTGTCGGCATCGCCAGCACGTCGAATTTTTGCAGTGCCGCATCATAGGCGCGGCGCAGCAGCACCCGGAGATTTTGCGCCTTCGAATGGTAGCGCCCGTGATAATTGCGATGCATGTATTCGCCGAGCATCAGCACCAGTTTCACGGTCGGCGAGACGTCGTTGATCCGCGTTCCCATGCCGCGGGCAAACGCTTCCTGCATCGAAAGAGGATAGTAGCCGTGGACATTGTTGCCGACGCCATATCCCTTCAGCATCATCTCGGCTGCGCCTTCCAGGATGATGCCGCTCCAGACATGGGGTCCGTCGAGATGCCAGGGCACCGAAACCTCTTCCGCTTCGACGCCGGTCTTTTTCAAGGCCGAGATGGCCACCCGCACCTTGGCATCGACCGCGGGATCGCTCTCGGGATGACCAAAGCCTTCGCGCAGGATGCCAACGCGCAATCCCTTTGCCGGCTTGCCGAGAGCGGCCATGTAGTCGCCGGTGCGAGCGGCAATCGTTCTGGTGTCCCAGCCGTCATGACCCGCGATGACCGTGAGCAGGCGCGCGACGTCTTCCACCGATGCGCCCATCGGACCGCAATGATCGACGGAATAGCTGATCGGCATCGAGCCCGTGGTCGGCACCAGCCCCCAGGTCGGCTTCAAGCCATAAATGCCGCACCAGCTTGACGGCGTGCGGATCGAACCGCCCTGGTCTCCGCCGAGCGCCATCGGCACCTCGCCTGCCGCCACCAGCGCCGCACTTCCGCCCGACGAGCCGCCGGCACTATGCGCAGGATTGTGCGGATTGCGGATCACGCCGCCCGCGCAGGTGTGGCTGGCACCGGAGAAACAGAGATCTTCGCAAGCCGCCTTGCCCGCAATGGTGCCACCGGCTTCGAGAATTCGCGTTACCACGGTGGCATCGAGTTCCGGGACATAGCCTTCGAGCAGCACCGAGCCGTTCATCATGGGCACGCCGGCGACACAGATGTTGTCCTTGATCGCTATCTTCTTGCCGCTCAGCAGTCCCTCGGCGCCGCTACGGATCTCCGTCTTCCAGTACCAGGCGCCGTAAGGATTTTCCGGTGCCGCAGGCCGGTATCCCGGGGAGCGCGGCGCGATCGGCGCCAGTGCGGGCGGGACCAATTCGTCAAGCCGGCCATAAGAGGCCAATGGTCCCTTGAAGGCCTGCTGAAAGGCTACAACCTCGTCAGCGGAGAGAACGAGACCGAAATCGGATCCAAGGTTATCGATTTGCTCCAATGTCGGAAGCCGTACTGACATGCTTCACCCTCTTATTGCCTCTTGGAAGACAAACGAAAAAAGCCATCCGTGACCCGAGAGGGTCTCGAATGGCATCAATGCCGCGGCTATCAATGGTCGCGTAGGCTTATGTTGCAGAACGAAATGTCGAAAGTCGTCACTCAGACGTCATCGGCTGCGCGAGAACTCTTTCGCAATGCACGCATTCACGTACAAAATGATTGTGTCTTAGCGTCGCCAGTCTTGTCAATGCGAGGCCGGCACCTTTTTTAAGCACGGTGCAGCACAAATGATGCGCAGCACTGTTTGACGATACAAGGTGACAGATCGGCTTTCTTGAGGTGAGATTATCGCCACGCAATCCCTGAGCTCCCGATGAAGAAGCCATCCATCCCTCTCGGCCTCGTGTTTTCCCAATCGGGACCTTACGCCATGATGGCGGGCGAGATGCGAAAGAGCGCGTTGATGGCGATTGACGAAATCAATCGGAGCAACGAGTTCGATTTCGTATTCGCGCCGCATCTGCGTGATCCGGGCGGGGTGGTCGCCGCCTATCACACCGCGTGCGATGCGCTCATTCGTGAAGAGCACGTCGACCATATCGTCGGCTGTTACACCTCGGCGTCGCGCAAGCAGGTCATTCCCATCGTCGAGCGCACCGAACGATTGCTTTGGCATCCGGCACGATACGAAGGATTCGAAAGCAGCGACAATGTCATTTACGTCGGCGCCGCACCCAACCAGCACGTTGTGCCGCTGGTGCGCCACATGCTGGATCACATCTCCGGCGATGTGTTCTGCATCGGCTCCAACTATGTCTGGACCTGGGAGACCAACCGGGTCATTCGCGAGATCGTAACCAGCGCGGGTGGCCGCGTCCTTGCCGAACGGCTGCTGGAGCTCGGCGAAACCGCAACAGACCACATCGTCAAGGAGATCATGGAGCGAAAGCCGCCGGCGGTGTTCAACACGCTGGTCGGTGAATCCAGCTATTCCTTCATGCGCGCCCTGCACCAGGCGGCAACGCGCGCGAACCTCACGATCCCTATGCTGAGCTGCAGCCTGTGCGAGCCGGAGCTCAAGCTGATCGGGTCGGCGGCCTCCGTTGGATGCATCACCTCATCGGCTTATTTCGAGAGCATCGAGCGACCGGAGAACCGCGCTTTTGTCGCGCGCTGGAAGGCTCGCCACGGCGCGGACAGCAATTTGTCGGTCGACGCCCTGTCGACTTATGTTTGCGTCATGTTGCTTGCCCGCGCCATCCGGCGTGCGGGCTCGGCTGACGTCGGCGCCGTCCGCCGTGCTGCGGCAAATCATCGCTACAACTCCCCGCAGGGCCCGGTCTGGGTCGATCCCGACAATAACCACTGCTTCCTGACCCCCCGATTGGCACGCTCTGTGCCTGGGTGCCAGTTCGAGATCTTCTGGGAAGCCGACGCCCCCGAGCGGCCAGACCCCTATCTTTCGAACCTCGATCTGGCAGCGATTGGCACAAGGCCGGAAAAGAGCAATGTTGTGACGAGACGGTCAAACCATCTGCGTGTCGTGAAATGACAAGGCCTTCGCCTTTCTCCGTCCGCGGCCGTCGCGCCCTCATGGTGATGAGGGACGAGCGCGACGTTTCGATTGTCCGCCGTCAGCTCAACCGGCTGGGCATGACGATCTCCGAGCATGACCCGAATGAGGCGCCACCGCCGGACGAAGCCGTTGACGTCATCGTGCTGGATGCCGACGCCATTCCGATCAAGTCAGATCTGGCCAATGCGTGGAAATCCCCTACGCCGATCATCGCGCTGATCGGGACGGAGACACCGAGCCGGTTGAAGTGGCTCCTGGACCTGCAGCCGGCTTCCTTTCTCATCAAGCCGCTGCGCTCGGCCGGGCTCTACACCGCGCTGGTGGTCGCGTTCGATTCCGCGCAGCGGAGAGTTGACGAAGCGGCCCATATCGGAACGACTGCAAGACCGCATTCGTTCCCGGCGCGTTGTTTTTGCTGCCGTCCTGCAGATCATGCGCGGTCACAGCCTCTCCGAGACGGACGCGTTCGCGCTGCTTCGGCAGACGGCCATGCGGCATCGCACAACCGTCGAGCAATTGAGCGCTGAAATCGTAGCGATCGGCGGCATGCCAAACCGGAACACGCGAACCGCGTGATCGTCCGTTGCGCTAACCAATATTGTGTGACACGCTGGACGCCGGCCGCAGCCATCTCGGCCCAGGCGGCATCGCGCGACCCCGCCAGATCGATGGCCCTGCATCCGGCCTCGATCAGCACGACGTCAAAGCCGAGGCGGCGCGCGTCCACGGCGGAATAATAGACGCAAAAATCGGTGGCGAGCCCGGCCAGCAGGATCCGCTGCAGGCCGCGCTCGCGCAAATAGCCGGCGAGCCCCGTGGGCGTGCGCCGATCATTCTCGTAGAACGCGGAATAGGAATCGATCGCGGGGCGAAATCCCTTGCGGATCACCAGTTCCGCCCGCTCTGTCGTCAACTGCGGGTGAAAGGCCGCCCCCGCCGTGCCCTGGACGCAATGGTCCGGCCAGAGGGTCTGCTGGCCATAGGGCATGTCGATGGTTTCAAAAGGCGCCGAACCCGGATGGGAGCTGGCGAACGATGAGTGGCCCGGCGGATGCCAGTCCTGGGTCAGCACGACATGACCGCAGCGCTCGCTGAGGCGATTGATGACCGGCACCACGGCATCGCCTTCGGCGACCGCGAGCGCGCCGCCGGGGCAAAAATCGTTCTGCACATCGATGACCAGCAGCACATCGTTGTCGCTAATCTTCATTTTGAACCTGCGATTGGGTTGATCTTCCGAAAGCCTAGCTCAAAGCAAAGGTCCTGCCAGCGGGATTTGCGGCGGCGGACTGTCACAAAGCCACTGGTTGCACGGCTTCCGGCGGGCTAAAGTTCTGACATGGCAGTTACAGACATTGCGAGCAGGACCTACAATCACGGCTGGCGGCTCGACCCGATCGTGCGTAGCCTGCTCGATACCGACTTCTACAAGCTATTGATGCTGCAGATGATTCGGGAGTTCTACCCGAGCCAGCAGGTCACCTTTTCGGTCATCAATCGCAGCCGGCACGTGCGTCTTGCCGAGATCATCGACGAGGCGGAGCTGCGCGCCCAGCTCGATCATGCCCGCACCATCCGCTTCACCAAGAAAGAACTGATCTGGCTGGCCGGTAATACGTTCTACGGCAAGACTCAGATGTTTTCGCCGGACTTCATCAACTGGCTCGCCACCTTCCGCCTTCCCGAATACGAGCTTCGACAAGGTAGACGGCCAGTACGAGTTGCATTTCCACGGACCGTGGTCCCACACCACGATGTGGGAAATCCCGGCGCTCGCCATTCTCAACGAGCTGCGCTCGCGCCAGGTGATGAAAGGACAAGGCCGATTCGTCCTCGACGTTCTCTATGCCCGCGCCAAGGCCAAGCTCTGGAGCAAGGTCGAGCGGCTACGCAAGCTCGATGGCTTGCGGCTTTCCGATTTCGGAACGCGGCGGCGCCATGGCTTCCTCTGGCAGCGCTGGTGCGTCGAGGCGGTAAAGGAGGGCCTCGGATCGTCGTTTACCGGCACCTCCAACGTGTTGCTGGCGATGGACAACGATCTCGAAGCGATCGGGACCAACGCCCACGAATTGCCAATGGTTGCCGCGGCGCTGGCGAACGACGATGACGAACTTCGCTGGGCGCCGTACCGCATCCTCGACCAGTGGCGCCAAACCTATGGCGGCAACCTGCTGATCGCGCTGCCCGACGCCTTCGGCACCAAAGCGTTCCTGCGCGACGCCCCCGAATGGGTGGCGGACTGGACCGGTTTTCGCCCTGACAGCGCGCCGCCGATCCCGGCCGGCGAAGAGATCATCAAATGGTGGAAGCAGAAGGGCTGCGACCCCGCGAAGAAGCTGCTGGTCTTTTCCGACGCCATGGATGTCGGATCGATCGAAGAGACCCACCGCCATTTTGCCGGACGCGTCAGGGTAAGCTTCGGCTGGGGCACCAACCTGACCAATGATTTCGTCGGATGCACGCCGGATGGCTCCGTCGATCTCGATCCGATCTCGATCGTTTGCAAGGTGACGTCGGTCGATGGGAGGCCGGCCGTGAAGCTTGCGGACAATCCGGAAAAAGCGACCGGCGTTCCGTCCGAAGTCGAGCGCTATCTGCGCGTGTTCGGCAATGCAGGCCGGGTTCGCACCGCGGTGCACGTCTGAAGGCGCGGCCGGAGCGGTTTGAGCGTCTTCACGCTTGAGGTGAAGTGACGATCTCTATTCGCGGCTTGTCAAAGACTCGAACAATAAAGCATAGTTTAGCTGTTCGAGTTTGATTCCTCCTCGAGGAACTTAAGACGCTCGGACAAAAGGCCCCCTTGCGGGGGCCTTTTCTTTTAGACTTAGACTGCGTCCTTTGCCGCTTTGACCGGCCTGGCGCGCACGATCTTCCGGGCCGGCTTGGCCTTGAACATCATCTCCTCACCCGTAAACGGGTTGGTGCCTTTCCTCGCCTTGGTCGCCGGCTTCTTCACGACGACGAACTTTGCAAAGCCCGGCACCAGAAATATCCCGTTCTTTTTCAGCTCCTTGTGGCCGACATCGGTCAAGGTATCCATGACGTTCTTGACGTCGCGCTTGGAAAGCTCGGTGGTGGTCGCAATCTTTTCAATCAACTGCGATTTGGACATTTGGGTAGCCATTGTGTCTCCTCTGAATTCGTGGCGAGGCGATATTAGACCAACAAGCAGCGCCTTTAGGGCTTTCTGCACAGGTTTGTTGCGTCTTGCCGGGGTTGGCGCCCACAGGACAATTGGGCGCGCCAGCCATCGCGGCGTCGGAGACCCAGCCCTTCGCCCTGGCCGGCCGGCTTCCGGGACGCCGCTCCGGACTTTGGCCGAAAGGTTCGTCCCTCTTCCTTAGGACTACTGTCTTTAGGCCGTACCGCCGGTATGCTAATAGTGGCCGTCCGGCGGCCATATCTGGCGCCATCGATCGCTTTCCATCGCGCCGAATGACAAAGGTATAGACGCTATGTCCTTCACCCTGAGCAGCCAAAGCTTCCGC
The DNA here is from genome assembly GCA_963733575.1 of uncultured Alphaproteobacteria bacterium. Lineage (GTDB taxonomy): Bacteria > Pseudomonadota > Alphaproteobacteria > Rhizobiales > Xanthobacteraceae > BOG-931. The sequence continues at coordinate 323,643 of CAVTDJ010000005.1, forward strand.
GATGGCGACTACCTCCCCGAAGCCCACATCCTCTCCAAGGACTTCGGCTTCGGTTGCGCGGGAGGCAATCAATCTCCGCATCTGACGTGGTCGGGGGCGCCAAGCGGAACGAAAAGCTTCGCCATCACCTGCTACGACCCGGACGCGCCGACCGGCAGCGGTTTTTGGCACTGGCTCATCGTCAATATACCGGCCACCACGACCGAATTGCCGCTGGATGCCGGCAATCCTCAATCCGGCAAGCTCCCGGCGGGAGCGCTTCAGACACGAACGGACTTCGGAAAACCGGGTTACGGCGGCCCGTGCCCGCCGCCAAACGATCACCCCCACCGCTACATCTTTACGGTATTTGCAGTGTCGAAAGAATCGCTGCCGGTTGCGCCGGATACGTCGGCTGCGGTCGTGGGCTTCAACCTCAACTTCAGCACGATCGCGAAGGCAACCTTGATGGGCTTGTTCAAACGCTGAGCGTTCGCAGCTCGCGTGAAACGGGTGTCATCCGATGGTTCGCGCCCGGCCGGCGCCAAACTCACCGTCAAGCTTTTGGTGGACGCGCAGCAAATGGCCGATGGGTGACTATCCTATGCGCGCCGCGACTTGAACGTCTCGCGATCGCCGCTCAAATGCTTGAGGCGAACTCATCCAGGAGTTTGTCAAACGCCTGAGGCTGTTCCCATTGCAAGGTATGGCCTGCGTTATCGATCACCTGCACCTCCTGACGCCACAGGGTGGGCGCACTCAGGCGCTGCAAATAGCCAAGGTCGACGATCTGCTCCTCTGCGCCGTGCAAAATCGCCAGAGGAATTTTGATGTCGGCGCCGACGATCGCCGTTTCGTCCGGGTAGAGGCCCTGCTGCACGCTCGCTCCCAGACATCCCCTGGCAGCCCCATCCGTATTCCGGAAGTCCGCTGCGAAGAATGCCGGGATTGGACTGAACTTCGGCGCAAACGCCGTTTCCATCCAGGTTTCGATCTCGGCCTCGCTGGGAGCCGGAGTGAAGGCAACGGGCGACAGCCCTTTGAAGCCCGCAAAGCCGTCTGCCGCCTTGCCGATGGGCGGCGTGCCGAAGATCATCAGCCCGGCAGCCATCGGCAACGCCGAAGCTGCCTCGAGAACGCCATGCCCCCCGAGGCTCCAGCCGACAAACACCGCGTTCTTCAGCTCAAGCTGCCGCGCGATGGAGGCGATGCACGCCGAATATCCTACCGCCGAATAATCCTTTTCCGGATTGGGCGCACGGCCGGAGTCACCGTGTCCCGGCAGATCGATCGCGATCAGGCGATACTTGCCCCCGAGATATCCTTCCAGCTGTTTCTTCCAGACTTTCGATGAAGATGAATTGCCATGAATGAGAACGATCGGACGACCCGCGCCCGCGCTTTCATAGGCGGCGATACTCTGCTGGTCCACCTGAAGCCGGAACGGACGTACGCCTGGGCCAGGGAAGGCACTTTCGCTCATTTTCTTCCTCGATAGGCTTTCATTCATCGACGGCGAGATTGTAGCGAGATTGTCAGAGCGGCTGCGGCTCTCGTCGCCCTGGATCTGATTTTGCCCTGACGCGGTCATGTTGCCACGTCTTCCGGCTCAACGCCATCCATCCGGTTGGATCACGAAGCCGGAGCGTCCTTCGGACGAAGCGCTGTCACCCGGCGCTAGAATCCAATTCCGGGCGCGAGCGTCCTCACCCTTGGGCGCAAGGTGAGCATCCTTTTGGATGCGCGCGCGTCAGGGCGAGCGCCGCCAGCGTCGGCTCTCGGGTGCCGGACGAGACTATTCCGCGGCGAGGACTTGCGGCGGGCGCGGCAGTTTCAGCCGGTCCCAGACTTCCGCCAAGGCCTCGGCCAGGCGATCGATCAGCGCGTCGTCGTGATAGGGCGACGGCGTGATCCGCAGCCGCTCCATGCCGCGCGGCACCGTCGGATAGTTGATGGGCTGGATATAGATGCCGTATTCCGACAGCAGGAGATCGCACGCCATCTTGCATTTCTCGGGATCGCCGACATGCAGCGGAACGATGTGCGTGTCGCTCGGCATCACCGGCAAGCGCGCGGCGTTGAGTACGGCTTTCAGCCGGGCGGCCCGGTCCTGGTGGCGGTCGCGCTCCCATTGCGAGGTCTTGAGGTGCCGGATCGCAGCGGTGGCCGCCGCGCACACCGCCGGCGGCAGCGCGGTGGTGAAAATGAAGCCCGGCGCATAGGAGCGCACGGCATCGATCAGATTGGCGTTCGCCGCGATATAGCCGCCAAGGCAACCGAAGGCCTTGGCCAGCGTGCCTTCGAGAATATCGATGCGCGCTGCGGCGCCGTCGCGTTCGGAGATGCCGCCGCCATGCGGCCCGTACATGCCGACGGCGTGCACCTCGTCGACATAGGTCAAGGCGCCATAGCGCTCGGCGAGGTCGCAGATCCGGTGCAGCGGCGCGACGTCGCCGTCCATCGAGTACAGGCTTTCGCACAGGATCAGCTTCGGCCGGTCGGGGTCGGCCGCGCGCAGCAATTGCTCGAGATGCTCGAGGTCGTTGTGGCGCCATACCTGCTTTTCGGTGCCGGATTTACGCACGCCTTCGATCATGGAGTTGTGGTTGAGCGCGTCGGAGAGCAGCAGGCAGTTCGGCAACAGTTTTGCAATCGTGGAGATGCCGGTCTCGTTGGAGACGTAGCCTGAGGTGAAGACCAGCGCGGCTTGCTTGCCGTGCAACCCGGCGAGTTCGCGCTCCAGCTCGATCAATGGATGATTGGTACCGGCGATATTGCGCGTACCCCCGGCCCCGGTGCCCATCCGTGCGGCGGTCTCGACCATCGCCCCCACCACCTTCGGATGTTGCGCCATGCCGAGGTAATCGTTCGAGCACCAGATCACCACAACACGGTGCCCCTCCGGTGAATGCCAGATCGCATGCGGGAAGCGGCCCGCCAGACGTTCGAGGTCGGCGAAAACCCGGTAGCGCCGCTCGTCCCGAAGCTGGCCCAAGGCCCGATCGAAAAACACGTTGTAATCCATGATACCCTCACTCTTCTCCGGCAAAATCCACTATTGATTCAGTCCAAGCTGTTGCGCCGCGGCGACAATCCGATCGCGCTGCTGCGTGTCGTCATTGAATGCTTCGATCCCGCGATCGAGCGCCTGCTTCGCGAGTTCGGTTTCGCCGAGCACCATGCGCGATTGGATCAGCTTGATCCAACCATCCGCGTCGCGCGGTGATTTTTCCAGGCGGCTTGCGAGACGATCGACCATACCTCGAATCATGGTGGAGCGTTCCGCCGGCGGCATGGCATCCGCGGTCTGCACGTCCTGCGGGCTCGGTCCCTTCTCGATCGCCGGAGGCATCTGTGGCTCTCCCGGCGCTTGCGATGCTTCCGGCGATCCGCCCGCAATCGCGGACGTCGTTTCGGCCGGCGGAGGAGCAGCAGCAGCAGCGTCCGGGCCGAGATCCCGCTCGAGCTCGCTGATTTTGTTCTTGAGATCCGGCACCCACGGTTCAGCCGGATTGGCATCCTTGAGCACTTCGCGCCAATCGGTCAGGGCGGAAGTCTTGTCACCTTCCTGCTCCTTTGCCAGGCCCTTGTAAAAACGGGCATGGGTATTTTTGGGATCGATCTTCAGGGTATCCTCGATCGCGTTCTTGGCGTCGGTCGTAACGACGCCAGCCGCCGACCGGACCAATGCTTCAACGCGCGCGCTTCTGGTTTCGGCGTCATTGGGGTTTAGTTCGATCGCTTTCGCGTAGGCTTCGCTTGCTTCGGAGAAACGACCGATATTCAAATAGGACCAGCCGAGCGTGCGCCAGCCTTGGCCGTCTCCCGGATTTTGCTCGAGCCTTGCCGCGAGGCGTTGGATCATCTCGTCGACAGGTGGGAGGCCGGATTGACGCTGTGCTTGCCCCTTGGTTTCGGAAACGAACGCCTGCAACGGAGCGACGAGATTTTCCGGGACTGCCGGCTCCCGAGCAACTGGCGTCGCTGCTTGTTGTGCGGCATCGGAACTACGCATCGAGGGCTGACCCGGATTTCCCATCGCCGCATAAAGACCGACCGAGCCAAGAACCGTGATTCCGGTCATGCATATGGCCGCGAAATTCCGCTCGCGGCCGGAGAGTATCGGCATGGCCGGTTGCTCGATCTTGTCAGCAGTCAGGGCGCGTTTCACGATCTCGAGCCGAGCCGCCTCTGCCTGGGCATCGTCGATCACGCCCTGCCGCCGTTCGCTCTCGACTTCTTTCAGCCGATCCCGATAGACCTCGATGTCAGCGGCCGATGCCGCCTGACGCCGGTCGACCCGCCGGATGAATGGCACCGACAACAACGCTGCGGCCGTGGAAGTCATGATCGCCAGAATGATCCAAAATGCCATGTCAGGTTCCTCTCGATGTATTGAGCTAACGTCATGCTGCCGCTCGGTCCCGTCCTAACAACTGAGTTGTTCGATCGACTCCGGCGCGGAAGGAAATCACGTTCGCGTAGACGCATGAACCACCTCACCGGCTGCCAATCGTCGAGGACGACGCACAACTGCCGTTCTCGGGATGAGCGCTGTAACGGCACAGCGCGGCAGCGGCTGGCGCTCCAAACTTGCTCTTGTTGTCGTCCGGCTTTGCCGTGGTGTCGGTGAAGAAATCGTAACGCACCCCGACCGTGGCCATCACCTCGGTATCGCGAGTCCTGATGCCGGTCTGCGTCGTGTTCGTCCACTGCACGCCGACCTCAGCCTCGAAACTCAGGTCCTTGGTCCAGTAATAGTCGGCCAGGATCGATGGAAGCACGGTGTATTCGGTGAGATCCGTTCCCCGGCCCCGGGTGTAACCAAGTCTCAAACGCGGACTCACTCGCCAATCGTTGGTCAGCGGAAACCTGGCATTGAAGTCGAGCATGTAGAGGTTCGAGGTCGTCAACTGGGAGTAGCGCAGGGCCGCAATATACATATCGCCATCCTTGACGAGGTTGTTAGCGATGAGCTGGGTCGAATAGTAGTATTCGTTACCGGCAGGGAGCGACGCCAGGGAAGGATCGAGACCAATCGGCGATATCGGTTGCGACAAATTGACGACCGTGGCATCCGCGCTGACCTGCAGCTTGTCGTTCAGCGGATGCGAAAAGCCAAGCATGGCTGATTTGTATATCGGGGTTTGATCCAGCACGAGTTGCTGCAGCGGTTCATTGTTTTGAACCTTCAGCATGTCGTAGAGCGTGCTGAAAGGCTGATTGAGCACCGCGTTCCAGGTCGACAGATAGGGCGTCCTGCGGTAGTCCGCGCCGCCGTAGATCGTCGACTTGTCGGGCAGGATCCACGATCCGGAGAAGATCGCCGCATTGAGCCGCTGGAAATGAATGTCGTAGTCGACGTTTCCGAATGCAAACTTGCTCTCATCGAAGTAACGCACGTCCGCGCCGATCGCTTCGCGATCCACCAGCCACCGATCCCGTTGTTCGTTCGCATAGAGAGTTGTCTCAAAGCCCGCGAACGGTCCGAGGCCAATTCCCGCGCCGTAAAAATATTTCTCGTCCTTGAATGGCAAATCGTAGCGGCTGAGCGCCGGCGATCCTCCGACAAGGTCAAGCCTCAACATCGAAAGAGGTTGCCAACTCAACAGTGCTCCGTCGAAGCGGCCGAGCACGCCATCGGTATTGAGGTTCTGGCGGCCGATCACCGAGCGCAAATTCCAATCCTTCACCAGGGTATCGACGGACAAGGCCGCAACACCCGTCAGATCCCTCGAATTGGGATCGAACATGTGCTCCTCGGTGCCGGAAAATCGAATTTTTCCCTTGGTCTGGTCGTTGTTCCAGACCGCCGTCGCGTCGAGACTGGAGAGCATTTCGTTTTGATGAACCTGATGAGAATCCGGATCCGCGTTGGGATCCGGCGCCACCGTAGGATCCCGCACCGTGTTGAAGCTGTCGTCGCGCATGTAAAATGCCGACGCACTGCCCACGAGCGTCCAGGTCGTGCCGCTGGCCGGAGCAAACTTGTCAGTCGGCAGCGTTCCGCCCGGCTGCCCGTTTGGCATGTGAAGCGGCGCGTTCGGTGCACCGCTCGCCGTGACGATGCCGTCGAGGCGCTGCCTCACGCGCTCGCTCTGCTCCCCGTTTGGATAGCGGCGGAGAAAATCTTCGTATTCCGCCCTGGCTTCATCAACCTGGCCGTTCTTCTGCCGCGCAACGCCCAAAAGCTCCTGCGCCTCGGCGCTGTACTGGTTCTCCGGATATTTGAGAATCTTCGTCAGCAGCTGGATCGCAGCACCGAGATTCTTCTTACTCAGCGCCGCCCTCGCTTCGTCCATCCAGCCAGCAACCGCCCTCAGGTCCGAGTCGGAAATCTTGCCGACCGGCCGGCTCTTCGGACGCATGGACACGGCGCTGTCGCCGAAAGGAGGCGTTACGAAAGCCGATCCCGGAAATACCGGTTTGCACTTTGCCGACGGCTTTGCTCCGGCGATTGCGACCACGATGCTCTGGGTATCCGAGTTTGGGGCGACCTGGTAGGCAACCGGGCGATCGAAAAGAATCCGAAGCACAGGTCCGGTCGGGTTTTGGGTCTCGAGATCGATCGCCTTAATCCCGTTGCGCTTGCCGTCGGGCACCGTCGCTGCCTCGCGCCTCAATGTCAGCAAGGCGGCCGCCTGGTTGCGATCGATCGGATTTATCGTGATCCGCAGTTCATCGCCTCGGTCGAGCGGAAAATGGCTCGCATAGCGAATGCGGATATTGAAATTGACCTTGAGAATCGTGCAGCCCTTTTCGACGGCAAGTTGTGCGTCCGACAACGCCTGATCGACAACCGGCTGGGCGGACGCCGATCGCAAGGCGAACAGCGTCGCTCCCACGAGAGCGAGCGCGAGAGTCCGGCGATGAATGGCCCCTACCATCACCATCCACCTCCAATTGCCCGGTGCACGCCGGTGCGCCGCGTCAAGATGGTTCTCTGCGTGTTGTCGGTATAGATGTGGCAGGCGCCGGCGCAGTCCCGCAGTTCCAGGACCGTGTAGTAGACCTGCACGGGCCGCCCGAACTTCAGATGCGACATCGGACGATACTTGTCGGCGTGGCAGCTGGCGCAATCCGGCCGGAACGCGGGGAATTTCAAAGGCACGGTCTGGGCGTTCGAGCTGTGGCAGCTGGTGCAGCTGAGCGGAGCGCCGTGATTCACATAGGCCGGCGACGTATGCCGGTAGACCACCGGCGTCCATATCATGGTCCGGTGGCAGCTTTCGCAAGGCAGCGTCGTTACGAAATGCCTGGGCGACTTGCCTTGCGCCATCGTTCCATTGTGGCAGCTTGCGCAGGGCGCGGTGATACGGGTGTGATCGAGCCGCGCGCCGGCAAAGGTCACGGTGCTCTTGTGACAGGCCTCGCACGAATCATTGGTCATGATGTGCTTGATCGGCTTGCCGGGCGCGGTTCTGCCGTTATGGCAGCTGACGCAATTCCCGATGATCCCCGTGTGGTTCATGCGGGCTCCCGCGAACGTCACGGTGCTCTTGTGGCAGGTCTCGCAGGGCGCGTTGGTGACGAGGTGACTTGGCGACTTGCCGGGCGCGGTTTTGCCGTTATGGCAGCTGACGCAATTCGCGGTGATCCCGGTGTGATCCATGCGGGCTCCCGCGAACGTCACGGTGCTCTTGTGGCAGCTCTCGCAGGGCGCGTTGGTGACGAGGTGACTTGGCGACTTGCCGGGCGCGGTTTTGCCGTTATGGCAGCTGACGCAATTCGCGGTGATGCCGGTGTGATCCATGCGGGCTCCCGCGAACGTCACGGTGCTCTTGTGGCAGCTCTCGCAGGGCGCGTTGGTGACGAGGTGGCTTGGCGGCTTGCCGGGCGCGGCGACACCGTTGTGGCAGCTGGCGCAATTTGCGGTGATGCCTGTGTGATTCATCCGGGCTCCTGCAAATGTCACGGTGCTCTTGTGGCAATTCTCGCAAGGAGCACTGGTGATGATGTGTTTCTGCGGCTTGCCAAGCGCGGTGACACCGTTGTGGCAGGCCGCGCAGCCACTGATGACGCCCGCGTGAACGGCTCTTGCGCTGGCCGCGGGTGAATTTGGCGCGATCGGCGACATCCCTGCGGGCCTGACCGTATTCGCGGTTGCAGCGTTGGGACTTGCGGCAACGGCAGGCGCTGCTGTGGCTGGCGCCGCCATCGGTGCTGCGGTGGGTGTTGTGGCAGCCGATTTAGGTGCCGCGGCTGGCGCTGCGGCGGCAGGCGCCGCCATCGGCGCTGCGGTGAGCGTTGCGGCAGCCGATTGGGGTGCCACGGCTGATGCTGCCGCAGTCGGCGCCGCCGTCGGTGCCGTGGTGAGCGTTGCGGCAGCCGACTTGGGTGCCACGGCTGGCGCTGCGCCAGCAGGCGCCGCCGTCGGCGCTGCGGTGAGCGTTGTGGCAGCCGACTTGGGTGCCGCGGCTGGCGCTGCTGCAGTCGGCGCCGCCGTCGGTGCCGTGGTGAGCGTTGTGGCAGCCGATTTAGGTGCCGCGGCTGGCGCTGCTGCGACGGGCGCCGCTGTTGTTGCCGCAGTGGTCGTCGCCGCGGTGGATTTCGTTGCGGTCGCTGCCGCTGCTCCGGCAGGCGTCGCTGTCGTTGCCGCGGTGGTCGTCGCGGTAGCGGATTTGGTTGCGGTCGCTGGCGCGGCACCGGCTGGCGCTGCGGTCGATGGCGTTCGCGTAGGTGTTGGCGTCGGCGTGGGCTTCGGCGTCGGTGCGTCGGCGTTGGCGTGCGGCGTCGGCGTCGGCGTCGGCGTCGGCTTCGGCGTCGTCGTGGGCGTTGGCGTTGGCGTGGGAGTTGGCGTGCCCGTGGCCGTCGTCGAGCACCCCGCCGGAGAACTCCTCCTTTGACCGAAGCTTGTCGTGCTCGTATGGCAACAACCACAATCCGCCGTTGTTTGGGGATGGTCGCCGGATTTCCCTCGCGCGCCCTGCGTACCCTGGCTGGTATATGACCCGTTGTGGCAGGAATCGCACCGGCTGGAGGTGACGGCCGTGTGGCTCATCGTGTAGGTCGTGAAACTCACAGCCGTATTGGTGTGGCAGTTGCTGCACTGGATTGCTGTGACGGGGATATGTGGCGGTGTCGTCAGGCCAGTCGCGGTGGTGCCGTTGTGGCAGCTTGAACAATTGGTGTCGGTGGCCGCATGGGTGAACTTGCCGCCGGACCAGCTGGCGAAAGCCGAAGCCGCGCTGGCGTGACAGGTGACGCAGTCGCTGCCATTGGTGGCGACGTGGCCGGGGAACGATGCCGTACCCTGCGCGCCCTTGGTGCCTTGGCCGGTGAACGAGCCGTTGTGACAGGAGTCGCAGCGGCTGGCGCTGACCGAGCTGTGATTCATGGTGTAGCTCGTAAAGCTCGCTGCCGTATTGTCGTGGCAGTTGCTGCACTGGATTCCGGTCACCGGAATGTGCGGCGGTGTCGTCAGGCCGGTCGCGGTGGTGCCGTTGTGGCAGCTCGAGCAATTGGTGTCGGTGGCCGCGTGGGTGAACTTGCCGCCCGCCCAGCTGGCGAACGCCGAGGCCGCGCTGGTGTGACAGGTGACGCAGTCGTTGCCGTTGGTAACGACATGGCCGGGGAACGATGCCGTGCCCAGCGCACCGGTCGTGCCTTGGCTGGTGAATGAGCCGTTGTGACAGGAGTCGCAGCGGCTGGCGCTGACCGAGGTGTGGCCCGACACGCCCATCGTGTAGGTCGTGAAGCTCGCCGCCGTATTGGTATGGCAGTTGCTGCATTGAACTCCGGTCACCGGAATGTGCGGCGGCGTTGTCATACCGGTCGCGGTGGTGCCGTTGTGGCAGTTCGAGCAATTGGTGTCGGTGGCCGCATGGGTGAACTTGCCGCCCGCCCAACTGGTGAAGGCCGAGGCCGCGCTGGTGTGACAGGTGATGCAGTCGCTGCCGTTGGTGGCGACATGGCCGGAGAAGGACGCCGTGCCCAGCGCGCCCGTCGTGCCCTGGCTGGTATACGAGCCGTTGTGGCAGGAGTCGCAGCGGCTGGCGCTGACCGAGGTGTGGCCCGTCACGCCCATCGTGTAGGTCGTGAAACTCGCCGCCGTGTTGGTATGGCAGTTGCTGCACTGGATTCCTGTCACCGGAATATGCGGCGGCGTCGTCAAGCCGGTCGCGGTGGTGCCGTTGTGGCAGCTCGAGCAATTGGTGTCGGTGGCCGCATGGGTGAACTTGCCGCCCGCCCAGCTGGTGAAGGCCGAGGCCGCGCTGGTGTGACAGGTGATACAGTCGCTGCCGTTGGTGGCGACATGGCCGGAGAAGGACGCCGTGCCCAGCGCGCCCGTCGTGCCCTGGCTGGTATACGAGCCGTTGTGGCAGGAGTCGCAGCGGTTGGCGCTGACCGAGCTGTGGCCCGACACGCCCATCGTGTAGGTCGTGAAACTCGCCGCCGTGTTGGTATGGCAGTTGCTGCACTGGATTCCTGCCACCGGAATATGCGGCGGCGTCGTCAGGCCGGTCGCGGTGGTGCCGTTGTGGCAGCTCGAGCAATTGGTGTCGGTGGCAGCATGGGTGAACTTGCCGCCCGCCCAGCTGGCGAACGCCGAGGCCGCGCTGGTGTGACAGGTGATACAGTCGCTGCCGTTGGTCGCGACATGGCCGGAGAAGGACGCCGTGCCCAGCGCGCCCGTCGTGCCTTGGCTGGTATACGAGCCGTTATGACAGGAGTCGCAGCGGTTGGCGCTGACCGAGGTGTGGCCCGGCACGCCCATCGTATAGGTCGTGAAGCTCGCCGCGGTGTTGGTGTGGCAGTTGCTGCACTGGATGCCTGTGACCGGGACATGCGGCGGCGTCGTCAGGCCGGTCGCGGTGGTGCCGTTGTGGCAGCTCGAGCAATTGGTATCGGTGGCAGCGTGGGTGAACTTGCCGCCCGCCCAGCTGGTGAAGGCCGAGGCCGCGCTGGTGTGACAGGTGACGCAATCACGCCCGCCGGTCGCGACATGGCCGGGGAAGGACGCCGTACCCTGCGCGCCCTTGGTGCCTTCGCCGGTGAACGAACCGTTGTGGCAAGAGTCGCAGCGGTTGGCGCTGACCGAGGTGTGGCCCGGCACGCCCATCGTGTAGGTCACAAAGCTCGCCGCCGTATTGGTGTGGCAATTGCTGCACTGGATGCCTGCGACCGGGACATGCGGTGGCGTCGTCATGCCGGTCGCGGTGGTGCCGTTGTGGCAGCTCGAGCAATTGGTGTCGGTGGCAGCATGGGTGAACTTGCCGCCCGCCCAGCTGGCGAAGGCCGAGGCCGCGCTGGTGTGACAGGTGACGCAGTCGCTGCCGTTGGTAACGACATGGCCGGGGAAGGATGCCGTGCCGAGCGCACCCGTCGTGCCCTGGCTGGTGAATGACCCGTTATGACAGGAGTCGCAGCGGTTGGCGCTGACCGAGGTGTGGCCCGACACGCCCATCGTGTAGGTCACAAAACTGGCCGCGGTGTTGGTGTGGCAGTTGCTGCACTGGATGCCTGTGACCGGGACATGCGGCGGCGTCGTCAGGCCGGTCGCGGTGGTGCCGTTGTGGCAGCTCGAGCAATTGGTGTCGGTGGCCGCGTGGGTGAACTTGCCGCCCGCCCAGCTGGCGAACGCCGAGGCCGCGCTGGTGTGACAGGAGACGCAATCGCTGCCGTTGGTGGCAACGTGACCGGGATAGGACGCGGTACCGATGGCGCCGGTCGTTCCCTCGCCGGTGAACGAACCGTTGTGGCAGGAGTCGCAGCGGCTGGCGCTGACCGAGGTGTGGCCCGGCACGCCCATCGTGTAGGTCACAAAACTCGCCGCCGTATTGGTATGGCAGTTGCTGCACTGGACTGCCGGTCACCGGGATATGCGGCGGCGTCTTCAGGCCGGTCGCGGTGGTGCCGTTGTGGCAGCTTGAGCAGTTGGTGTCGGTCGCCGCGTGGGTGAACTTGCCACCCGCCCAGCTGGCGAACGCCGAAGCCGCGCTGGCGTGACAGGTGACACAGTCGCTGCCGTTGGTGGCAACGTGACCGGGATAGGACGCGGTACCGATGGCGCCGGTCGTTCCCTCGCCGGTGAACGAACCGTTGTGACAGGAGTCGCAGCGGCTGGCGCTGACCGAGGTGTGGCCCGGCACGCCCATCGTGTAGGTCACAAAACTCGCCGCCGTATTGGTATGGCAGTTGCTGCACTGAACTCCGGTCACCGGGATATGCGGCGGCGTCTTCAGGCCGGTCGCGGTGGTGCCGTTGTGGCAGCTCGAGCAGTTGGTGTCGGTGGCCGCGTGGGTGAACTTGCCGCCCGCCCAGCTGGCGAACGCCGAAGCCGCGCTGGCGTGACAGGTGGCGCAATCGCTCCCGCCGGTTGCAATGTGGTTGGGGAAGGACGCGGTACCGATGGCGCCCGTCGTTCCCTCGCCGGTGAATGCGCCGTTGTGACAGGAGTCGCAGCGGCTGGCGCTGACCGACGTGTGGCCCGGCACGCCCATCGTGTAGGTCACGAAACTCGCCGCCGTATTGGTATGGCAGTTGCTGCACTGAACCCCGGTCACCGGGATATGCGGCGGCGTCTTCAGGCCGGTCGCGGTGGTGCCGTTGTGGCAGCTCGAGCAGTTGGTGTCGGTGGCCGCGTGGGTGAACTTGCCGCCCGCCCAGCTGGCGAATGCCGAAGCCGCGCTGGCGTGACAGATGGCGCAATCGCTCCCGCCGGTTGCAATGTGGTTGGGGAAGGACGCCGTCCCCTTTGCGCCCGTCGTTCCCTCGCCGGTGAATCCGCCGTTGTGGCAGGAGTCGCAGCGGCTGGCGCTGACCGCCGTGTGACCCGGCACGCCCATTGTATAGGTCACAAAACTTGCCGCCGTGTTGGTGTGGCAATTGCTGCACTGGATTCCTGCCACCGGAATGTGCGGCGGCGTCTTCAGGCCAGTGGCAGTAGCGCCGTCGTGGCAGCTCGAGCAGTTGGTATCGCTCGTCACATGGACGAACTTGCCGCCCGCCCAACTGGCGAACGCCGAGGCCGCGCTGGCGTGACAGATCGCGCAATCCTTGCCATTGGTCGCGACGTGGCCGGTGAACGACGCCGTCCCCTTTGCGCCCGTCGTTCCCTCGCCGGTGAATCCGCCGTTGTGACAGGAGTCGCACCGGCTGGCGCTGACCGCCGTGTGACCCGGTACGCCCATCGTATAGGTCACAAAACTTGCCGCCGTGTTGGTGTGGCAGCTGCTGCACTGGATTCCTGCCACCGGAATATGTGGCGGCGTCTTCAGGCCGGTCGCGGTGGTGCCGTCGTGGCAGCTCGAACAATTGCTATCGGTCGCCGCATGGGTGAACTTCCCGCCGGCCCAACTGGCGAAGGCCGAGGCCGCGCTGGTATGACAAATGGCGCAATCGCGCCCGCCGGTCGGGACATGGCCGGGGAATGACGCCGTGCCCTGCGCGCCATTGGTGCCTTCACCCGTGAACGAGCCGTTGTGACAGGAGTCGCACCGGCTGGTGCTGACGGCCGTATGACCCGGCACGCCCATCGTGTAGGTCGCAAAATTCGCCGCCGTATTGGTATGGCAGTTGCTGCACTGAACTCCTGCCACCAGAATGTGCGGCGGCGTCGTCATGCCGGTCGCGGTGGTGCCGTTGTGGCAGCTCGAGCAGTTGGTGTCGGCGGCCGCGTGGGTGAATGTTCCGCCGAGCCACGTGGTCGTGCTCTTGTGGCAATCCTCGCATGGCGCGGTGGTGGGGACGTGGTTCGCAGATTTGCCCAATGCGGAAGTGCCGTTGTGGCAGCTGGCGCACGCCGCCGTTATTCCGGCATGATTCATGACGGTAGCCCCGCCAAAGCTCACCGTGCTCTGGTGGCAATTTCCGCAAGGCGCAGCCGTGACCAGGTGGTTGGCCGATTTGCCAAGGGCGATCGTGCCGTTGTGACAACTGACGCACGCTCCAGTCGCCTGGGTGTGGTCGATGAACCGCATTTCCCGCCACGTCGTTGTGAGGTGGCAGCTCTCGCAGAGGTTGGTCGTTTGCGGATGCCCTTGCGACTTGCCGGCAGCATTCGCACCGTTGTGGCAGGCGAAACACTGCCTCGGTGTCCCCTTGAAGCGCCCATTGGTGTGGCAAGATGCGCAGTCGACGCTTGAATGCGTCCCCGTGAGCGGGAATCCCGTCGAAAAATGGTTGAACGACGAAGACAGCGCGGATTGGGCATGGCCATGCGCCGAGACGAGCACGACTGCTGCCGCGATCGCCAACAACTTCAGACCTAACGATCTCAATGAGACCATTGCCGTCCATCCCCCCGCAGCCCCTCACGGCCTGCTCGACTCGTCGACCTTTCGCGCCAGTAGAAGAGCGCGAAATCGAATCTTGACCGAACTGCTTTGGCTTTCCGCGCCGTCAGAAAACGACGATCACCGCAAACAGACCAAGACGACGCCAAGTGCGCCCGGCCGTCTTGGCGAAATCGGATTCAATTTGCGCTCAAGGCACTTCCGATGGCGGCTTTGAGCGGGAGGCTCAGGCACTGTGCGTGCACGTCCGGCTGAGGCACCGGTGTGAGGATTTCTCCGCCGCAGGCATCACGGAGAGTCTGTTTTGATGAATTCATTGGTCACCCCCTGCATTCCAAACTACACCGCGCCGTCAATACTCACGACGCCGCACGACGAAATCAAAGTCCAATGATCCTGACCTCTTACGCGTTCGGAAAGCCGTCGAAGTTTCGGTTTCCGAAGACGCCTAAGTTTCCCCGCAGGATCTTCGACTCTGATCACACGCGGTTGATCGCATCCGATTTGGGCCACATCGCGCATCTGGTCAGGCGATTTCACGGCGGTGGTTCCAACGGAATTTCGCAAACGAACGAGGCAGGGAATTATTCCGAAAGATTCTCCCCGGTGGGTCTGAACATTTGCAGGAAATCGTCGGGCGCGATCTGCGGATCTGTGGCCAATCTGCACCAGGACTCGATTTGCGGCGCGCACCTTTTTCGGCGGCCACGATGCCGCCTTCTCGGTGTCCAAATTCTACGAGTAAATAGCTTGTTCGGACGGCGCGGATCGTTCGGATGCACTGCAGCACGTGAGCTTCAGCCGATGCTGATTCACGGGCAACGAGTGAGATCGGCAGGGGGAGCATACGCGTGCAAAAGACGGGGCCGCATTCTCGGCCGGAACGTGGCCCGATGGGTGGTCATCCACCAAGCCGCGCGCCCTCGCCTGGCGCTGCGGCCGCCAGAACGGAAGCGCCCGCACCAAATATCCGGTCTCAGTTGGCGTTTGAAAGATCGCCGCGGGAGACGAGAACCGCCTCGAAGCCCCACGTTCTAAGCCAGCCGTGGTTCACGTGGATCTCCGGAGCCTTAGCCGCTGCATTGGGTTTCACTGTCGTGTTGTGGCTGACCAGCCCGGTCACGGCGCCGCCCGGTGTCGCTGTTTTGGCAGACGCCGTCGTCTCGGACGCCACCGGTTTGATGGCAGCCGTGCAAACCGCGGGTCTTCGCGGCTCGCCGGACGTGAAGGGAGCAATTGAGGGGCTGACGCGTATCGACAATCAGCGCGTGACAATCAAAGGCTGGGCCGTGGACAGAACCGGCTCGAACTCCCCGTTGACGATCATCGCATTCGCCGGCGGCGCCCATGCATTGACGACAGTGACGACCGGGCCGCGCAAAGACGTCGGTCAAATGTTCGGCTTGTCGGACTCGGCCACGCGACACGTTTCGTTCGCGGCGACCTTCACATGCGGCCCAGGCCAGAACCTCGTCGTCGTCGCGGTCACGGCTGGGAACACCTATAGTCAGTTTCGCTCGCTCGCTTGCCCGTAGCGCGCCTTGGACAGGCGACACTCGGCCCGCTCGGAGTTCTCTATATGTATTTCTGTAGTGCGTCCCGTGCGCGGGCGAGGCGGCTCATGACCGTCCCCGCAGGCAAATTGAGAATTCTTCCGGTTTCCTTGTACGACATGCCGTACCCGCAGACCAACCTGATAACGTCGCGTTGATCCACCGACAATCGAGCGATGTCCTTCCGCAACTCCTGGAGAACGATCCGGTTTTCAGCTATGACGCGGCCGTCGCAACTCAACAGGTCGCCGATGACGTCCAAATCGACGGGCTGACCGCGGAATCGCTCCATCCGCATATGGTCGATCCAAAGGTTCTGAGCGATGCGAAACATCCAGCTGTCGAGCCGCGTGCCCGGTTGCCATTGGTCCAGATGAGCCAGAGCCCGCGCATAGGTCTCCTGGATCAAATCCTCGCTCGAATCCGCACCTCCCGTGAGCGAGTACGCAAATCGGCGTAATCGCGGCAGCATCTTGACCATTTGCTTGTGGACGTCGTGGGTCGTCGATTCCGTTTGTTCCTCGGGCACGGAAAATGCATCGCAGCCGCGACGTGGCGGAGCCTCGTTCAGGCGCGCGCCGGCCTCGCTATGCCCGTTTCGCCTGCGTTTTCGATCCCGGCCGGATTTCATGGTCGCCTGCCCACCAGTTTGAACGACGTTGTCGTGTGGCAGCGCTCGCAGGCCGGCCCGAATGACCCATGATGCGCGTCATCCTGCCGGTGACAGGCCAGGCAATCCATCGGCAACGTCGCCTTCGCGACGTTCTTGGTGACGTGGCAGGCCTGACAATCGAGATCGCGATGGGCTCCCGTGAGCGGATAGCGCGTCTGTGTATCGTGTTCATAGCGCCAGCGTTTCCAGCTATTCGGGTTGTGACAAAGCCCACAGTTCGGCCCCAGGCGGCCTTCGTGATGCTTGTCGCGGTGACAGGCGTCGCAATTCAACGGCGCCCCCTTGAACTGCAGCGAGCGATGGCATTCCTCGCAAGGCACGACGGCATGGCGTCCGATCAGCGGAAATCGGCTGACATCGTGATCGAACGATGCGGTTTTGCGCCAGCTGGCCTCTCCGTGACATTGCTCGCAGCGGCTGCCGAGCTTGCCCTTGTGCTTATCGTCCTTCTGGTGACAGGACACACAGGTCGTTGCCAGTTTTTCGCGATAGAGATCCCCGGTATGGCAGAGGTCGCACTTCACTTTCGCATGCGCGGCTCTCAGGGGATATTTGGTCTTGTCATGATCGAAATGAATCGTTTTCCACTTGCTCTGGTCGTGGCAGGTTTCGCACTTGGCGCCGTACCGCCCGGTGTGAACGTCCTGAATCTGGTGGCAATCCCTGCATGAGGTGCCCACGCCCTTGTAGCGCTCGCCGATATGGCACGCCGAGCAAGCGACGGTCTGGTGTGCGCCCTGGAGCGGAAATTTCGTCGTGCTGTGATCGAACGTCTTGACCTGGCGCCACTTGGCTTCGCCATGGCAACCGTCGCATTTTTCGCCAAGGCGCCCCTTATGGGGGTCGTTCGCCTTATGACAGTCGAAGCAGCGCCCCGGCGCCTTGCGAAATTTGACCTTTGGTGCGTGACAGCCGGTGCACGTCACGGCCTTGTGCGCGTCCCGAAGTTCGAAATTCGTGAAGGCATGATTGAACGTCTCGCGGTCAAACTGGACGATGTCGGCATTTCGTCCGTTGTGATCGGTATGACAATGGTTGCATTCCTGTTTCGCGGTATCCGGTCGGCGCCCATGAAGTCCCTTGCCCGCCGTGCGATCCGCGGCAATCTCCTTGTGGCAATCGAGACAGAGCCGGGTCTGGGACTTTCGTGAAAACGGCTCGTGACATTTGCCGCAGTCCTTCTCGAGCTTGGCATGTCCCTCGACGACCGGCCCGGGCATGACGAGTTGTTCGAATAAATTCTGCGCTTGCACGGCAGACGTTAGAGTGCTTGCGACGACTACCCCGATCAGCCGCGCTATTATGAGTTGCCGGCTCATCAACGAGCCCCCCGCTCAAAAGAAGTGCGCAGCGAATATGTGAACGATTGCCGCAATCACGAGCAGGAAGAACAACGGCAGGTGGAAGACGTGCCAGAGCCTGAACAGGCGTTCGTAAAACGTGAAGGCCGCCGCCTTCTTTACGGCCGCGATATGCAGCGTCACCAGTTCAGCGACGCCTGCAAGCCGCCGCCGCCGGACCCTTCGCGACCAGCCAAGCCGTCTGCCCTCGACCGCGATGGCCTGCCGCGCATCGGCGATCAGCCGCATGCGAACGACGCTTGCCCGCACGCTGACCACCGGAATCAGCATGAGCCCGCTGAACACATTCTTGGGAGCAATCGTACCGAGCTGCGCAAACGCGCTCAGCTGTTCTACGACACGGTCGGCAACGGGCAGGTCAGCACCGATGGCTTGCTTCAGCGCCTCCGCATCGGCCAGGATTTCCTTGACCTCCGCTTTGCGTCCATACATCCCGAGATGAATCTTGCCATACAGATAGCGGCCCACGACGCCGCTGATCGCAACAATGAGCATTGCTGCGAGCGCAACATTGCTGTTGATCGAACCGAGCCGGAAATTTGCGTGCAAGAGCACCAGCACTGGCCCGAGCACGCCAAGGATCATGTGAGCCCTGAACCAAAAGCCAACCGTGCCAAGCGCTCGCAACTTGATCCGCTTGCGCAGCGGGTACAACAGCAGGAGCAGCATAAGGCTGCCTCCCGCAATTCCGAGCCAGTATCCAACGCCGCTCTCGGGAGTGAGACCGTTGTCGTCGCGGTTGAGCCAGCCGAGCCACAGAACAACGACAACAGCGCTGCTAAACAGCAGGGGAACGACCTTCCTCCGCAAATGCGCGCGATATTGCGAAAACTCTGCTTTGGTGCCTGTCGGTTTAGGTGCAACAGCCGCCGCCCGGCGGTCGCTGGCGTGATCCTGCCGCTGCGCTACGAAGCGCCCGACTGGAAATTCTGAAACCGTTGTCTCTGTCATTCCGCCCCCAATGTACGACCAAGCATCCGACCAGCAGCTTCCGATCCCCAGGCCGCTGTCTCGAACGGTAATGATCCGACCCAGGGGGGCGTCAGTTTGGTTAAAGACGGGCCGTTTTGGGGCGCATCGCGGCTGCGATCTTTCGGCACAGCTTTGCTCGCCGAAGGCTGCGACCGCCGAATTCCGCCACCGTCGCAATCCCTCTAGTCCACCACGCGGCAATTGAATCTAAAGACAAAACCCGATGGCGATCATGCCGCGGTTGGTAGCCGACGCTGCCGATGTGAGAGGCTGGTTCGACTGCCGATCAGGTTACAATTCCGCCGCAATCAAGTGCGAGAGGACCGGCGTGGCGATATCGGCGGTTGAGCCGCCCCCGCCGACGTTATTCTCTGCGCGCGATATCGCGCGTCACTTGGCTCGCGTCACTTGGCTCGCGTCATCGTCGGACTTCAAGGTCGATACGAAGTATGACTTCGCCCTGGTTACCGCGCTGGCTGTTGATTGCCATGCCATTGCTGCCGGCCATTGTTGCCGGCAATGCCCCGTCATTCGCGCAAGTGACGAGCAGCGAAAGCACCGCCATGAGCCCGGTCGATCAAGCCGTTCGAACCGGCGATTTCGGTCGTGCGGCCACACTGCTCCAAAAGCTCGCGGAGTCTGGCAATTCCGAAGCCCAATACAGGCTGGCGTCGCTCTATCGCGTTGGACGCGGGGTGCCACAGGACGATCTCCTGGCCTTCAAATGGATGAGGGCCGCCGCCGAACGAAACCACGGAAGCGCACAATTCAACCTCGCAAAAATGTATCTGGCGGGACGTGGCGTAGCTCTGGATGCGGCCGCTGGCAAAGCCTGGTTGCAGAAGGCGGCATCCCGCGGAAACGACGAGGCCGCCAAGCTTCTTGCAGAGCTCCCGGCACAGCCCCGGACTGAGCCGGGCGCACCAAACTCCGTGCAGCCTACCTCGCGCCAGACATTGCGCGCGCCCGGGAAGACGGACGCATCCTCGCACCCCGGCTCGGCGAAGGCTCCCGGAAACGAACGCGCGGAGATATTGGAGGCCGCCCGGCGTGGTCAAACTGATGCCCTGAGAAAATTGATCGCCTCCGGTGCCAACATCGCCGCCACGGATGATGATGGCAATACCGCGCTATTGCTCGCTGCTTCCGCAGGCAAGATCGACTCGGTGAATGCGCTGCTGGCGGCACGAGCGGACGTCAATGCGGAAAATCACGCTGGCGAGCGACCGCTGACGTATGCGGCCGCACGAGGTCATGCCGATATCGTCGAGCGCCTGCTCGGGCAAGGGGCGGACGTCGCTGCCAGTAATCGCAGCGGGGACAATGCGCTGACGCTCGCCACGCGCGGATGTCATGAGCAGGTCGTAAAGATTCTGATCGACCATGGGGCCGACGTACGGGCGGTTTTCGATCATGGCACAACACCGCTCATGATCGCGGCCGCCGGCTGTCCGCTAAACCTGCTGGAATTGCTTATCGCGAGCGGAGTACCGGTTGACGCGGTCGACGAAAAGGGACGGACCGCATTGTGGTTTGCGGCGGACCGCGGAAACGCCGGCGGGCTACTTGCACTGCTGAAACACAAGGCCAACCAACGCAGTGCCGATACCGAGGGTCGAACGCCGCTGCTGATCGCGCTCGAAAAAGGAAACGGCGACGTGGCGCAGCTTCTCGCCGGCGATCAGGCCGACCTCGAGGGGCGCACCCTGGCGGGAAACACCGCTCTGATACTCGCGGCGAAATCCGGCATGAATGACATGGTCGGCCAACTCCTGAAACAAGGCGCCCGCCCCGACGTCCGGAACAGTTTTGGATATAGCGCGCTGATGATCGCCTGCCAGGCGGGAAACGCCGATGTTGTCAAAGCGCTTCTAAGCGCCGGAGCCGATCGAACGCTCAGGAACAAGAAACGCGAAACCGCGGCCGACATCGCTCTGGCTTCCGGCCATCCGGGAATTGCGCAGTTGTTGAAATAGCCATGCCTGTTGCAAGCCATACTTCGCCGCAAAAGCGGTGAAGACCGCAGCCAAAGCTCCGCTAGACGCTGTAGGACTTTATTCGATCGCCCCATCTCCTGACGAAGGTTGCGATCAGTTCGGTCATCGCCGAATCGTGGTCTGCGATGACGTAGAAGCGGGATGTAACAAGACGCAGGCGAATGATTTCAACGGGATCACACCCGAGCGATCGCATCTGATCGGCCAGGAACTTGACCTCGGACCTGCGGCCAGACTGCTGGTGACCGATGATGAGCGCTCGATCCGGCAACCTCAGTGCCGCGATCTCGGCAAGCGCGACATGGCCGGTAGTCAGCCGCTTCCCCTGTATCCCGCAGTCCGGGTCAAGGAAGACGAGGTTCGTGCCGCGCACCGAATCGACAAGCGTGTCGAACCATTGCCGGCGCAATGGTGCTCGTCGGGGCACCTCCTGGCGAAGAAAGACTGCGTTCTCCAGGATTTTACTCATGTGCAGTTCTGTTAGGGGATCGATCAGCGCACGGCTGCCTCCATCAAATTCCACGAGTTGGTCAAACACTTCCGGAGCGAAGTGCCGAAAATCATCGGGGCGCTTGAGATAGTCGAAATGCCTGTCGCGATCTTTCGCCTCGACGCTTTCACTGGACAGGTACCAGCAAACGGCAAGGCGGCGATCTTTCATAAGATGCCGCAACAGGGCGAACTTTCCAAAGTCGCCAACTCCTCCGATTTGCCCAACCTGCATTGCCCCTCCAACCCTATAACGGACGACGCCCACTTTTCTGACTCAATCGGACCGCTATTCCGCCAACTGTCGCGAAAAAGCCACACGTCGAGCCTGGCCGCCATCAACGATTGGAGAGAAGTTGGCAGCCATTTCCCGCGCGAAGTCATTGGCTTAGGTCATTGAAAAATCGCAGGAGGCCAACTACGGTTTAAATTCTTGTTGGACGGCATCGATCAGCGCGATTGGCGCAAGATATTCCCGCTCAAATTCCGAGCCGTGGACCGCGCCACATTTGCTGTGTTGTGCGCGCTACCCGGAAGCAAGAACTGGGCATCGACGCGGATGGCGTCGCCTTCTCCTTACCCAATTTGTCGGCCACATCATCACGCCGCGTAGATCGCGATCTTGATCGTACGCGACTATCAACGGGCCGCCGGGTACGGGAGCGACAAACATTCTCTCCGTCATTCGAAAATGCCCTGGCTCATTGCGGACTTCGTCAAATTTCAATGAGCGACACCTGGAGTCCCACTGCGAGGAAGATTTTCGTTAGATGACCTTCAATCCGCTAATGAGTGTGTACGTCCTGGCCTTTGCCGCCATCTGGAGCGTCTATATAGGTTTGCGCAGCCGCGCCGAGGCACGCAGCCGCGCGAAGAAGGCCGCCGCAGCCGAAGCCGGCCTTCTGGAACCGGCATCCCTGCATCCGAAAATCGATCCATCGAAATGTGTGGGCTGTGGCGCTTGCGTTCGCGCTTGTCCGGAGGGGGATATTCTCGGGATGATCAATGGAAAGGCCGAATTGGTCGAGCCCAGCCATTGCATCGGTCACGGTGCCTGCAAGGAGGCCTGCCCGCGCGACGCCATTACGCTGGTTTTCGGCACGGAGAGGCGCGGCCTCGACATCCCCGATGTTGGGGCTGATTTTCAGACAAACGTTCCAGGGATCTTCATCGCCGGTGAACTCGGCGGCATGGGTCTCATCCGGAATGCAATCGAACAAGGACGCCAAGCCATCGATTCCGTGAGAAAACTGGGTGGGCGCCGACCTTCCAACGGATACGATGTGATCATCGTCGGCGCCGGACCGGCGGGCTTTTCCGCGAGCCTGGCCGCCATCGAACACAAGCTTCGCTTTTTGACAATCGAGCAGGACAGCTTCGGCGGCACCGTGGCGCATTTCCCGCGTGGCAAGCTCGTCATGACTGCGCCCGCAACTCTGCCTTTGGTCGGCAAGCTCAAGTTCAAAGAGGTAAAGAAAGAAAAGCTGCTTACGTTTTGGCAGGATGTCGCGCGCAAGACCGGCCTGACGATCAATTATGGCGAGCAGGTCGAGGCAATCGCCAAATTTGATTCGGAATTTGAAATCCGGACAACCCGCGCTTCATACAGAACTTCTGCGGTCTTGCTTGCCATCGGCCGGCGCGGAACGCCGCGCAAGCTGGAAGTGGACGGAGAGGAGCAGGCCAAGGTGGTGTACCGTTTGATCGACCCCGAACAGTACCAACAGCAACATGTGCTGGTGGTAGGAGGCGGCGACAGCGCGCTCGAGGCCGCAGCCAGCATAGCCGAGCAACCCGGCACGTCCGTCACGCTGTCGCATCGCAGCGAGTCCTTTTCGCGCGCCAAGGCCGCGAATCGTGAGCGGGTGAAGGCCGCGGAGCAGACCGGCCAGCTCAGCGTCTTGCTGCAATCCAGCGTCAAGCGGATCGGCCGTCATGACGTCGAGATCGAGCAGCTGGGGCAACACATGAAAATCAGGAATGACGCGGTCATTGTGTGTGCCGGCGGCATTCTACCAACCGCCTTTCTCAAAGGCATCGGCATCGAAGTGGAGACGAAATATGGGACAGCCTAGCTGGGGGCGCGCCACATTGCGCCGAATCATTCCGCACACACGCAGCGGCCTGTTGGAGGCCTATATGGGTAGACTGGCGATCGTCACCTGTCTCGTGCTGGTCGCTTCTCAAAGTCACGCTCAGATAGGCGCGAAAGAGCTGACGTTAGCGGGAGTAAGCGACTGCATGAAAGAAGCGATCGGAACCAGTTCCGTGGAAAGCAACGGCCCTGTCATCGTTTTCTTCTGCAGCGCAGCCAAGGCCAGGATCTTGTACAATTTTCTTGGCGCAAAGGTTCGCGCTGACGTTGTCCAAGACAGCAATGGCAAATTCGAGAACAGGCAATTTGGCAATAGCGCTTGTTACCACCGGATCGAAGATCCGAGCGGCAAAGCCGCGGACGATTTCCGATGCGACCTGCTCCTGCCGGTCGGAGACGCATTGAGCGATTAGAGCAAGGCCAGGCAGATATCCTGGGAGCGAAGCCGGGCTTTGTTGAGCGAACCGCTCAAACGCGGCTCTGCAAGGCAGACATCATTGGTCTCGGGCTGCTGCGCATGTGGCAGGCGCCCAGGGCAAGCTGGTCTTGGGATTTTGCCCGGGTTGGATAGCCCCCACCGTATACGGCACGCCAAGGTTCAGCCCGGCCTGCAGCACGTAAGCCAGTTTCCAGGCGCCAAGAGCACTGTCGAACACCCACTTCTGCGCGCCCATGCCGCAGCGGTCGCCGGAATTTGCCCGGGTTTTGTTACAGACTTAAGAACGCGATGCGACGTCTCACACTTTCTTTGGCGGCGCCGATCCCTGTTTCGTGGCGCTGAGCCCCGTCTGTCGTCAAACGGCGGCATGCACTCAGGCGGCTTCCTTTTCAATTCGGCGCTTGGCGGCGCGAGAGCCAAGACAATGAAAGCGACCTCATGTTCGCGCGAACCGCTGCTTCTGCATTTTCAGTCTTCCAATCGGGAGCGGCGCGCGCAGTTTGTTTACGTATCATTCGGCCGACACAAACGCGTCATCTGCGTCGTGCTAGGCAATTCGTTGCGAGGCGAGAGGTCCGTTAGAACTTCGAGCTCAACGCGACAATATAAATACGAACAGATGACAAGGAGATTTTCGTGGCTTTCAAGAAACTGCATTTTGCTGCGGGCCTGCTGGCTACAGCGATCTCGGCCAGCGCGATCGCGGCCGAAGGACCGGTGCCGAACGGCGTGCCCCATCTCGATCATGTGTTCCTGATCATGATGGAAAATCACGGTTACAGCCAGATTCTGAACAACCCGAACGCGCCCTTCATCAATGAGTTGGCCGGCAAGGCCAATTTGGCGACCAATTTTTTCGCGGTCGGACACCCGAGCCTGACCAACTATCTCGAAGTCGTCGGCGGCTCCAACTTCGGCGTGCTCAGCGACAATGCCCCCAACTGGCACAGCACGTCTTGCACCCCCAACCTGGTTTCGGGCACTCCGTCGACCGATGTTCCGTCAACCCCCGTGATCTGCCCGATCGCCGGCGTCGGAACCGATGCTCCGACCGTGGCGGTCGATACCACCAACGAAACCAGCGGCCCGCCCGGCGAAAACAACATCGATGGATTCCGGTCGTTTCCGGCAGCGCCCGGCACCGTCGGCATGACCATCGCCGACCAGCTTGTCGCGAAAGGCAAGAGCTGGAAGAGCTATCAGGAAAGCCTGCCGCTCAGCGGCGCCGACAACGTCAATTCCAGCGACGGCGTCTTCACCAACAACACCGATTTCACCAAAATTCTTCCGGCTCTGAACCCGCCGCTGACCCAAAGCGGTGTCGTTAGCCTCTACGCTGCGAAGCACAATCCGTTTGTCTATTTCAAAAGCGTTCAGCAGGGCACCGATCCGCGTAACAGCCTCGACAACTCCGTCGGGTTCGACGGCCCGAACGGACTTTACTCCGATCTCGCGACCGGCAAGGTTCCGTCGTTTTCGTTCATCGCACCGAATCAGTGCAACGACATGCACGGCCGCGGCAATGCGGGACCGTTCTGCAACTATGATCCCACCAGCGATGGCAGTCAGGCCGGACTCAACCCCGCTCTGATCTACCAGGGCGACCTCACCGTGAAACGGCTGGTTCAGTCGATCAAGGCCTCGCCGGCGTGGCACGAGGGCGAGAACGCCATTATCGTCATGTGGGACGAGAACGATTACAGCATTGCGCCCAACATCAACAAGGTCATGGTGATCGTCGACGTCAACCACGATGATGACCGTGGCGATGACCGCGTCGGCCGCGTCCAAAGTGCCGCGTCTTACACGCACTTCTCGATGCTGAAGTCGCTGGAGGCCGGCTTCGGACTGCCGTGCCTCAACCACGCTTGCGACAACACCACCAGCGTCATGACGGACATGTTCCGTCGCTGACGGCAATCGCAAAGTCGACGGCAATCACGAAATGGCTCGCTCCACTCTGGTGGGGCGAGCCATTGTCTTGGGCGGCTGTGAAAACATCGCTCACGCACCGTCCACATCATAAACCAGTCGCACGTCGCAGCTAACGTTCCCTCCGCATGCCGATCGCGGCATGTGCAATATCTTAAATCGTTGAGGGAAAGGGCCCACGATGCGTCGGTCGTTTATTGGTTCGTCTGCTCTGTTGTTTGCTTTGGCATTGGGATTGACATCTCATGAACCGGCTCACGGTGCCACAGAGCGTCTGCAATTGGAGCCTGGCCACACAGAACATTCAGAATCGGAGCGGGCTGCGGCGGAAGCGTGGAAACTGGTGGATGAAAAGCAATTCTTCCTGCAGAATCCGCCGAACTCCTTCACCGGCCTGTATCGTTCGCAAGGCATGGCGACAGACGGCCATCGCTGGTTCTTTTCCTGGCAATACGGCCTCGAAATCGCCGACAACGAGTTTCAGTCGGTCCTGCGCAACTCGTCATTCCAGTTGCCGATGAATCTGGTCCCCGGAATTCCGGCGAACCTGCTGGCGCAGGGTCTGAACCACATCGGCGACATCGACTACCTCAACGGCGTCATCTACGCCTCCCTGGACACGACCAACGGCTATACCGACGGCCACGTCGCGCTCTACAACGCATCCAACCTGAGTTACACCGGCATCAGCTATGCGCTGACCGGAGCGCCGAGCAACCCCAAAAAGGATATTGCCAGTTGGGTCGCGGTCGATGCGAAGCGCAACCACGGCTACGGCAAGGAATGGCAAAGCGGCAACACCATCAACGTCTACGGCCTCCAGGACTGGCACTTCCTTGGAACCATTACGATGGACATGGCGCTGGAGAACATTCAGGGCGCCAAGGTGCATGGTGACTGGCTCTACATGTCTTCGAACAACACCACACAATCGGTATATCGCGTCAATCTGGAGAATGGCCACGTCGAGGAGCTGTTCCGCCTCCCCACTCCCGCCGGCGACCGGGAAGTGGAGGGCATCGCGCTACGCGAGGGTCCCGACGGCGAACTGAACATCTATGTGGAAATGATCGTCGATCCGGATCGGTCGGGGAGCAATTTCACCAACCCCAACTTGCACCTCTCGCTTTACCACTACAGTCGTGCGGCCCGGGGGTCAGACGACCGCGCGAATCGCTGAAAGAAACGGGGCGTGATACGTCCCCGGCTTCAATGGCACGGACCGGTCTGCGCAGCCCATCGGGCGGCGCAGACCGCATTGCCCTCTCTCCAAAAAAACAACGCAACCGTCCCCACCGCTTTCCGGTCGACCCTCTGCCCGCTGCGGGACGAAGCCGCGAGATCGCTCGCCGTCCGCGGATGTCCAGGCGCCGCGTTTGCGGCGGGTTTGGCCAAGCGCGGCCCATCCCGCGCGCCCAATCGTGCAGGTGTCATGCAATCGTATTGATTTCGTATTTGATCTAAAACAGATCCTTCGCATAACCGTGACAACGCTCACCTAGCTTCGCGGTCTCCACATCATAATAGCGAGGCTAGGAGCACTATGACCAAAACTGATCGCCGCGATTTTCTTCGCGTCTTGAGCGGCGCAACAATTGCTGCCACTGCACTACCGCAAAGCATCGGCCGCGCGCTGGCGCTTCCCGCGAACCATCGCACTGGCACGATCCGGGATGTCGAACATATCGTCATCCTGACGCAGGAGAACCGTGGGTTCGATCATTATTTCGGCAGTCTGCGCGGCGTGCGTGGATTTGGCGATCCGCGCCCGGCCTTGCTGCCCTCCGGCAAGTCAGTGTGGCATCAACCAAACGGCAATTCCGAAGTGCTGCCGTTCCATCCCACGGCACCCGATCTTGGCGCGCAATTCATGGTCGGCACGGACCATGGCTGGACCAAGAGCCATGCGGCATGGAACGGCGGAAAATACGATCAATGGATTCCGAACAAGGGCGTCCAGACGATGGCGTATTTGACCCGCGCCGATATCCCGTTCCACTATGCCCTGGCCGACGCCTTCACCATCTGCGACGCCTACCATTGCTCGGTGATGGGTCCGACCGATCCGAACCGATATTATATGTGGACGGGCTGGGTCGGCAACGACGGTCAAGGCGGCGGTCCGGTGATCAGCAATGCCGAGACCGGGTACGACTGGCCAACCTTTCCGGAGCGTCTGGAGAAGGCCGGCGTGTCCTGGAAGATCTATCAGGACATCGGAAACGGGCTGGATGCCAACGGGTACTGGGGTTGGACGGACAATCCTTATATCGGCAACTACGGCGACAATTCCCTGCTCTATTTCCATCAATACCAAAATGCAGCGCCGGGCACACCGCTTTATGAAAAGGCGAGGACGGGAACAAACATCCTCCAGGGAGGAACGCTATTCGATCGGCTCCGGGCGGATGTGGCCAGCAACTCCTTGCCGCAGGTTTCGTGGATCGCTGCTCCGGAGAGCTATACAGAGCACGCGAATTGGCCGACCAATTATGGCGCTTGGTACATCAGCCAGGTGCTCGATGCGCTGACCTCCAATCCGGAAGTCTGGAGCAAGACCGCGTTGTTCATCAATTATGACGAGAATGACGGTCTGTTCGATCACATCATTCCGCCCTACCCGCCGCAATCTCCCGCGCAAGGCCAGTCTACGGTCGACGTCAGCAGTGATATCTTCCAGGGCAGCGCGACCTATCCCACCTCATCATATCCGGCTGGGCCCTACGGCCTTGGCACCCGCGTTCCGATGCTGGTGGTGTCGCCCTGGAGCAAGGGCGGCTACGTCTGTTCGGAGGTGTTCGATCATACCTCGCTGATCCAGTTCATCGAGCAGCGGTTTGGTCCACATCACCCCGAACTGATCGAGACTCAAATCCCGGCATGGCGCCGTACCGTCTGCGGCGATCTGACGTCCGCCTTCAATTTCGCGAGGCCTGATGCCACGGTTGTCGCGTTGCCGAGCACCTCCGTTTACGCGCCGCCGGCCGCCGACATCGCGTCGGCAAAGAGATATCCGGACTACGTGCCGACGGTGCCGGCCAATCAGACGATGCCGAGCCAAGAGCCCGGGCAGCGCCCTGCCCGCCCCTTGCCGTACGAATTGAACGTGGATGGCGAAGCCGATTTCTCGGGACGCTCGTTCAATATCGGCTTTCACAATACCGGACATGCCGGCGCGTGCTTCCATGTACGCTCCGGCAACACCTCTGCCGGACCATGGACCTACACGGTGGAAGCCGGAAAATCGTTGTCCGACACCTGGAATGTCGCGTCGAACCCCAACGGCGAGTACGATCTCTCCGTATACGGGCCGAACGGATTTCTGCGCGCTTTCAAGGGCGGCATCGGGGCCGGCCGGGCCAATCTTGAAGTCGATAGCCGCTATGGCGACGACGACGACGACGCCGGATTCGAATTGACCGTCACCAATCGCGGGGCGGCAGCCTGTACGGTAAGCATCGTGAACTCCTACACCAATGAAACCATAACTCATTGGCTGGACCGTGGTCAGTCGGTCGGGAAGAAGTGGCAGCTGAGGACGAGTCACGGCTGGTACGATCTAGTGATGCATGTCAACACCGACCCAGGGTTCCAGCAGCGGCTGGCAGGTCATATCGAGACCGGAAGGGAAAGCGCCAGCGATCCGGGCATCGGGATGGTCTGAAGTATTCCGGCTAAGCCATAGAACTTGAATCTCCCAGGCGGGACGGGAGGATGCCGCTCACACCGGCGTTCGCACGTCCCGCCACGGTTTTGTCGGGCTGCTTCCTATCGGGCTGCCCATGACTTCCACGTCGGCACTTCCACGTCGGCACTTCCACGGCTGCACTTCCACGGCGGCGGTCACTGGCGTCCATCGGCACTCGTCCAGGTCCGGGGCGGCTACGTCCGTCGAGCCTCTCCCCACAATTCTTCTTTCACGGTGATCAAAATCGGGGTTTCCATTCTCCGGTCATCGGCGCGAAATATTCGGCTGCCACAATATCTGTCCCAACAACAAATATTGCGGAGAATATTGTCGTGATACTGAAAAAGATCGCCCTCAGCCTGTTGGCCGGGGTGGCCCTTGGCGCGACCGCCCAGGCCGCCGATGTTGACCACGTCCTGCTGATCAGCGTGGACGGACTGCACGCGCTCGACGTAGCGCGCTATGTCGAAGGTCATCCGAACTCCGCCCTTGCCGAACTGTCCAGCCATGGCATCACTTTCAGCAACGCGCGCACGCCCGCGAACTCGGACTCGTTTCCTGGCCTGCTGGCTCTGGTCACCGGCGGGTCGCCGATTTCCCATGGTCTGTTCTACGACGTGAGCTATGATCGCGCTCTGTTTGATCCGAGCAACACCACCTGTACCGGCGCGGCCGGCAACACAATCGTGTTCGACGAAAGCATCGATCAGTACAGCGGCAACGTTTCATTGAACAAGATCGATCCGACGAAGCTGCCGCGCGGACGCAACGAGTTCGGCCAGTGCGTTCCGGTATATCCGCACAATGCGATCAGGACCAACACGATCTTCGAGGTGGTCAAGAGCAAGGGCGGCCGTACCGCGTGGGCGGACAAGCATCCGGCTTACGATCTCGTCAATGGCCCGTCGGGCAAGGGTGTGGACGATCTCTACACGCCGGAAATCACCAATGTGAACGGCTTCGATGCCACCGTCAGCGTCGATTGCACGGTCGCCAACGACCAATTGAAGGTGCAGGCCGTCATCAACGAAATCAACGGCCTGAAGCATGACGGCTCGCCTGCCGGCGGCGTTCCCGCCGTGTTCGGAATGAACTTCCAGGCGGTCAGCGTCGGGCAAAAGCTGGCGAAAGACAACAGCGACGGCAGTTGTCCGCAGAGCACCCATACGGGCCAGCCGGGCGGCTACACCGACGGCGCCGGAACGCCGAGCGCGGTCCTCGCTTACGGCTTGCAGAAGACCGATGAAGCCCTCGGCAGCATGATCCAGGCGCTCAAACAGCGCGGCCTCTACAATTCCACCCTGTTCATCGTCAGCGCCAAGCACGGCCAGTCGCCGATCAACCCGGTCAAGGTCAACAAGCCGGGCCATTTCGCCGACCTCGTGGCAGCGCTGCCGGACGCCGCTACGGATCCGGGCGCGTTGGCCATCGCCAGCGCCAACGCCTGCTCCACCGGTCCATGCGGTTTCGTCCAGGACGACGACGTCGCGCTGATCTGGCTGCAGGATCAAAGCAAGACACAGGCCGTGATCAGCTATCTGAATGCCAACGCCAAGGCCTTGTTCATCGATGAAGTGCTCGGCGGCGATGAACTTAAACTCAAGTTCAACGATCCGGCGCACGACAGCCGTACGCCCGATATCATCGTTCAGCCGGTCTACGGCACCATCTACACGGGATCGGGCAAGAAGAACGCCGAGCATGGCGGGCTGAGCTTCGGTGACACCAATGTCGGGCTGGTCGTTGCCAATCCGCGCTTTCCGGCTGTGGTATTGAAGACCCCGGTCCTCACCTCGCAGGTCGCGCCGACGATCCTGCAGGCGCTCGACATCGAACCCGAGGCGCTGAAATCCGTGCGCGTCGAACACACACCGGTGCTGCCCGGCATGTGGGACAACCGCTGATTTTATCAGAACGCGAAACACCGAATGACTGGCAGGGCCCCGTGGTCGTCACGGGGCCCTTCTTGTTTCCGCCCCGCGGCGGCGATACCGCGCCCCTGAGCGATCTCATTCAGCGAGATGTCACAAATTATTCGTCCGCCTGTGACCCAGCTCTGAAAAATTCCGCCCGGCACCACTTCGGTCGCCACAGCAAGCTCTCATCATCTTTCGATTTCAACTCTTCCAGAAAGGAGGCAACCCAATGCGTTTGCCAATAGCCTTAGGCCTGGTATCCGCTCTGGCCCTCGCGGTCGCGGGTGCAAGCGCCGTCGCCGAGGACCAGCACGGCCGCGGTTCTGATGATTTCAACCACGTTCACACCGCAACGCCCATCAAACATGTCGTCGTGATCTTCCAGGAGAACGTCTCGTTTGATCATTATTTCGGCACCTATCCGAAAGCCTTGAATCTGCCCGGCGAGACGCCGTTCGCAGCGTCGCAGCACACGCCGAAAGTCAACAGCCTCGCCACCCCGCTCGACGTGAACAACAGTTTCGGACCGCTCGCGGGCGTCGATCTTCTCAACAACAATCCCAACAGCAATCCCAACGCTCCCGCCGCACCCGACAACAGCAAGACCAACGGCGGCGGCGCATCGAACCCGTTCCGGCTGTCGCCGTCACAGGCGCTCACCGCCGATCAGGGCCACAACGAAAGCCCGGAGGAAAGCGCATACGACAACGGGAAGATGGACGGCTTTCCGGCCTATGTCGGCACCGCAGGTCCCCCGCCGGCCGGCATCGGCAGCAAGGCGCTGGTGATGGGATATTACGACGGCAACACCGTCACCGGACTGTGGAATTACGCCCAGCATTTCGCCCTGAACGACAACAATTACACCACGCAATTCGGCCCCTCGACGCCCGGCGCGATCAACCTGATCTCGGGTCAGGCCAACGGCTTCGCCGCCACGCTGAACGTTCTGGATGGCTCGGGCAAATTGTTGCATGGCACGCATGAAGCTTTCGGCGATGCGAGCCAGATCGCCAGCAACATCACCGAAATCGGTGACGGCGATCCGATCCAGGACGTGTGCTCCAATTCGACTATCGATCAGGTGACGATGGCCGGCAAAAATGTCGGCGACCTCCTCAATGCCAAGGGCATCACCTGGGGTTCGTTCATGGGCGGCTTCGATCTCACCGCCGTCAACGCCAATGGCACCACCGGCTGCGCGCGGAGTTCGACCACGATGGCGCCGGGCGCCATCACCTTTACGTCGACCGACTACATCCCGCACCACGCCTGGTTCCAGTAT
The DNA here is from genome assembly GCA_963733575.1 of uncultured Alphaproteobacteria bacterium. GTDB lineage: Bacteria > Pseudomonadota > Alphaproteobacteria > Rhizobiales > Xanthobacteraceae > BOG-931. The sequence continues at coordinate 356,259 of CAVTDJ010000005.1, forward strand.
TACGCATCGACCCGGAATCCGACCCACGCCCGCCCGAGCTCGGTCGCGGCGATCGGTCACAGCCTGATCCCGCATACCAACACGCCGGATCCGGCCAATCACCAGTACGACATCAACGACTTCTTCGCCTCGCTCCAGGCCGGTAACCTGCCGGCCGTGAGCTTCCTCAAGGCTGCGGCCTTCGAAGACGGGCATGCCGGATATTCGGATCCGATCGACGAGCAGCATTTCCTGGTCCGGGTCATCAATGCCCTGCAGAAGAGCCCGGAATGGTCGGAAACCGCGGTAGTCATTCTCTATGACGACTCCGACGGCTGGTACGATCATCAAATGCCGCCGGTCGTGAACCCATCGTTCAACCCGGCGGTGGACACGCTCAATGGTCCCGGAGTCTGCAGCACGAGCAACGGCTTCCAGCAGGGGAAAGCGGTGCCTACAACGCCGCTCAACGGCAATTTCGGCCAGCCGGCATGGGGCCGTTGCGGTTACGGAACCCGCATGCCGCTGCTGGTGGTTTCGCCTTTCGCAAAGCGGAACTATGTCGATCATACCCTGACCGACCAGACGTCGGTGCTGCGGTTCATCGAAGACAACTGGCTGCAGGGTGAGCGCATTCAGCCGGGCGGTTCGTTCGATACCATCGCCGGACCTCTCGACAATATGTTCAACTTCAACGATCGCGACGACGATGGCCCGCGCAAGCTGGTTCTCGACGAAGCGACGGGCGCGGTGGTCTCGGCCTCAAGCGGCGGCGACGACGACCGTCGTGACCGGCACTAAAGCAACTCTGTTCCGGCGGGGTGGACCCCACCTCGCCGGGCAAATGCTTCGATAAACGGTTGCGAAATTCTCTCGGGCGATTTCCGGAGGCCGCACGGCGGCTCTCCGGAATGGCTCGTTCAAGCGCCAATCTTTCAAGAATGATTTTGGCCCCTCTTTCAACAGTCTGCTAAACCAGTCGGGCAGTTTTGCCGTTTAGTCAGGCCCCCGGGATGGTCGTCTTCATATCGTTTGGATTGCTCTGCCTGCTGAGCGTCATCCTTGCCTGGATCGATATCCGCCACGGCATCATTCCGGACTGGTTGAATTTGACGCTTGCTGGTCTCGGACTATCGAAAGCCGTGCTCATCGGTGGTCCACTGGCTGGCTTGGACGCCGCCTGCGAGGGAGCGGCCATCGGAGCCATTTTCTGGCTGCTGCGACGGTTGTATTTCGCTTTCAGGGAAGTACAGGGCCTTGGCCTGGGCGACGTCAAATTCCTGGCGGCCGCCGGAATTTGGGTCGGCGTCGCGGGCCTTCCCATGCTTCTGCTGGTTGCGGCACTGACCGCGCTGGCCTGCGCCGGTGTCTTGCAATTGGCCGGACGGCAATTGACGGGCCAGACGTCAATGTCGTTCGGTCCGTTTTTGGCGATCGGTCTATTGTTCGCGCTGGGTCTTCAACTGCGCTGGCCGTGTTGCTGAGCGACCGGAAGATCACGGACAGACTAACGATCGCGCCGACGAGGTCCGGGCGCCGGTTCAGGTCCTGACGGCCCGGTCCCCGACAGCCGCGTCGCGGCGTTCGCAGGCGGCAAACGAGCCTCACCGGTCGTCTGTGCTCCGCCGGCCGTCTGTCCCACGGCAGGCTGCGGCAACGCGAGGGTGACGACCTGTTGATCCTTCTCCAGCATCGCCTCCCGGCCGTGAACCGATCGCAGCTTCCAACCCTGATAATCTTCGCCGACTTTCAGACGGAGCGCCGCCTTGGTCGATTGGTCCAGAAATATCCCAAACCCCTCATCGCCGCTCGCGATCGTGCCCACCAAGGAGAGTTGCGGACGTTCAGGCTCCCGGGGTTTAGCCGCAGCGACCCCTTTCGGAACGGCGGCGGGTGCGACCGCAGGGGGTATCGGCCGTCGCGATGCCGAGAAGATCGGCCGGTCGCGCGTACCGGACAATGCGCTGAGGGGGATCGCCCATAACGGATTGGCACTCGGCGCCCGCTGCGCCACTGGCGCGAGCGCCGCCGGGGCCGTCACGACTTGCGCCTTCGCCGGAGCTGCGGGCTTCTCCCAGATCGCAGATGCCGCCGGCGATCCGGCGCGGGTATCCTCGGCTTCATTTGCCTCCAGCGGATCGGTGGCCGCAGCGGAGACGCCCACCGAAACCACCAGAAGCGCGGCGCCAATTGCCAACCTCAGCATCATTTCGCACCTTGCCATTGCCCGGAAACCGCCAGCAGAATCCGGAGCTTTCCGCTACCCGAACCGGACACCGTGGATGGGGCCTGAACGACGAGTTGATCGATGAACAAGAATGGCATTCCGGCTTCCAGGTCATAAAGCAGCTGCTGCAGTCCGCCCTGATCGATTTCACAACTTGCCAGGACACTGAGAAATCCCGCCTTGGCTTGCGGGCCCTTCAATTCGACCTGGGTCGACAGGACGTTTCCGCCGAATTTCGTCACCGCGCCCGCAACGCGCTGGATCAGGGCCGCTCCCGCGACGGTGACTGTCGCCCCTTCCAGAAACGCCGAGCCCGACGGCATCGAAACGTCCGAGGACTGCCCGCGCGCGCCGGCGGGCCTGCTGCCCTCGAGCTGCTCCAGCATGGCCGCCGAAGCTGCCACTTCGGCCCGCTGGCCGAAGATGTCTGCCAGGGAGATGATCACCGCCAACAGCAGCGCGAGCACGAGACCGGCGTAAGTGGCCGCCGCCAGCAATCGGTGACGCTGACGAATGCCTTCCTTAAGGTAGCGACGGTACTCATGAGCCCGACCCGAAATATGGCGCAACGTGCACCTCGATGTGGAAACGCTCTCCCGGGTCGTTCTTCGCCCGCGTGGTTGGCGCAAAGAATGTCGCGCGGGAGAATTGTGGCGACTGCTCCATCAATCGAATCAGGGACGGCGCATCTTGCGAAATGCCGACAACCTGAACCTTGTCGCCTTCGATCCGCAACTCGGTCACGTAGGTGCTGTCGGGCAGCACCCGCGAGATCGATTCCAGGACCATGACGCTCGATGGCGTCGTCTGCTTTCGTTTCGCCAGCAGGGTCTGGCCCGATCCGCCCATGGCAGTTTGGCTGAGGCGCAATGATGCACGCCGTTCTGCGATCCGGCGCAGCAATTGCTGCTGCTCACCATCGAGCGTGTTTCCGACATAAGCTGCAAGGACTAAGGAGGTCGCAGCCGCGAGACCGGTGCTTAACAAAGCGATGCGCAGAATGCGCGGTACGTCGATGGTCCGCCCGATCGCGCCTTGCAGCGACGTTTCGAAGACCTTGCACTTCACGGGCGCGCCGTCGCCGGGCGGAGGCTCGGCAAACCCGGCAACGGACGCCGCACCCAGGTTACGCGCGAGTTGAACAAGCGGCTGCATCTTGTTTTTCGAGGTCGCAGCGAGGGTCAGTTGAATCCGTTCGTTTGCAATGTTGGAGGGCGGACTCCAACTGAAGACCGCATCATTTGCCGTCCATGGCGTCAGACGGTCGATCTGCGCGCGGATCATGCCGTCGAGAAAATCCACCGCGCGCCTGGGAAAGTCGAGCGGTCGGAACAGGACATGATCGGACTTGAGCATGATCTCGACACGGCTGCCGCGAAACGCGCTCTCCCAATCCGCCGCGAGCGGAGGGTTTGGCCGGCCGTCCGACACGCGAAACGAAACATCCGCCAATGCAGCGCCCTTTTTTGCGGGAGCCGCCTTGGCGGTGAACGTGTTGCTGCCCTCCTCGATAAGCCAAATTTGCCGCTGGACCATCAAGGCGGCTGGCGATCGAATTGATGGCCCGGGCAACGGCGGCGATCCATTCGCCAAACAGCTCCTTGAGTTCAGAGATCATCGCCATCCCCTGCCAGCTGTCGTGGACGGCTGGTCACAGCCTCCACTTCATCCTGCCACGACAGCACGCGATAAGGATCCTCCTCGCCACCCAGTCCGATCACCACCTCCGATGATGTCCGGCGGCCATTATCGAATTTGACGGTGGTCAGGATGCGATACGAATTGCCTTTTTCAATCGTCGCACTCGCCTGCGCCGGACCGAGCGCGGTTTTTATCGCAGCCAGTTCGTTGGGGAGCGTCGGCCGCTCTTTCAGAAACTCTTTTAGCCCGGATGGCGTCATGCCGGGCAAGGCAGCGATCACCTCGTGGCGGCGCAACCAGGGCATTGATCTTCGTCAGACCGCTGAAGACCGTCACGAACGGCAACGCGCGATCGACCAGCGCGCGCGGCAAGCCGACAACCAGGGCAAGCTCGTTGACATGAGCAAACGGTGCCTGCCGGGGAGAATAGCCAAGGCCCGCGGCGCGGTAGAGCGATACTTCGTCGGCGGCGGAATTCGGCTTCGGGGGCGTCCGCCAGCCAACAATCCGGTCGGCGTATTGCTTGGCATCCTCTTGATCCGCGCCGAGAGCGGACAACAAACCGGCCAACAGCTCTTTCGGCGCCAGATTGAGATCAATGCGGGCGGCTTCCGATACGAAGGAAACGAGAACATCCGCCTCGCCCAATCGAAACTGAAACGATCCCTGCAACGGACGCGCTTTGTCGCCAGCCAGCGCCAACTGATAGGCCGTGAGCTCGAGACTGGCCGACACCAGGGCTTCCGCCCGCAGTCCGGTATCGCTGACGGCCAGCGCCTGCGCCGAATTGGACAGATAGGCCGAAAAGATCATCACCAGCGCCGCCAACGCCGCAAGAATCCACAGCACGGCGACGATCACGAATCCATGCTCGGATGTTGCTTGCCGGACCTTTCCGATCATTTTGACCCGCCTCGCCCGGCCGTTGCATCGGCGGAATTGGAATTATCGCTGGAGCCATCGTTGGATTTTTGCGGAGCAGCGCCGGATTTGCCGTCACACCCGTTATCCGGCTGCGCGCATGGCTGCACCGCAGGCTGCATCGGCATGAATCGACGCCACCGTCGACACCGAGAGGGTACGTTCGGTCGCCGCGTCGCGAACCGTCAGCATGATCGCGGCCGGCAATCTGTCCGCATCGTGCCAGCTGCTCTTCCAGACCCGGTCTCGACCTGCATAGGAAAACGACAACCGAAACGGCGCGCGCAACAGCACAACCGGATCGCCGGTATGAATTTGTTCGGAAACCGACGCCCCGGGTTCCAATGGCCCGAACGGCGCACGCGATCGCACCGTTACCAGCGCCTGGCGATCGGTGGTTTCACCGATCCGCACCACGTCCAGTCCCGGCGTGGCATTCGGGCCCAATGTCGTCCGCACGAACATCACAGACAATTCCGAGCCATCGAACAACGGCTGGCGCTGCTCGCGATTGGCCGGCACATACTCAGCGGCCGCAAGGTCGGCGCTGATCCGCTGCAATGCGAGGCTGATCGATTCGCTGCGCTGAATGCGGTCCATTCCTCGATGCCAATTTGGCAGCCATTGCGAGGTGATGTTGGCCAATGCCGAGAGCACCAGGCCCGTCAATGCCAGCGCCACCAGCGTCTCGATCAGCGTAAAACCGGCCTCGCCGGCCCGCCGCTCTGTCAGCGGGACGCTCATTGGCGGGGCCTGTGCATCAGGCGAATGGTTTCAAGGTCGAGCGCAGCGCCGGAAGGAGATTGCACATGAATTTTCACGAGCTCGGGCGCCCAGGCGGCATCCGAGTCCGGCACGATCCAGGCTCCCCCCAGCGGTCCGATGTCGATCTGCCATTGATGATCGTTAAGCCGCCCCGACAGTACGCCGGGGCCAAGTTCGGCGCGCGGCGGGATCGCGGTGGTCATCACGCTGCGCGCCGTCTGCATCAGCTCGACATGCTGTTCCAATGACCGAACGCCGCGTGCATTGGTCGACATCACCGATCCGATCGCAACGATGCAGACCGCCACGACCGCAAGCGCGATCAAGACTTCGATGATCGTGAAGCCGGCTTGCGGGTCGTCAGTTCGTGGCGGTGCTGCGCGAGACAATCTCGACCCTCCCGGTCAGCCAGTTGACGCGGACCTCGTAGCCCGTATCGAGCCGCGTCAGCGCGATCGTCCCGCCGCATGACATTCCGTTTGCAAAGAAGCTGATGGTGGACAGCGCCTCATGGTGGCGGCAGGTTTCCGGCAACAGCGCATCGAAGTGAACGTCCTCGGGAATGCGGACCGTCTCCGACGTCGCGCCCGAACGGATCGACCGGGTTCCGGCGTCGACGGTTGTAAGGACATCCGACCCGCGCCGGATCGCCGCATTGCGGTCCGCCTTCAACAGTGTTGCGGCCTGAAGCGCATAGGCCTGCAGCCGCGAGCGGGAGGTCTGGCGGGGAATCAGCGGCAACAGCACGGAGGCGAGCATCGCGATGATCGCGAGCACGCACACCATCTCGATCAGCGTGAAGCCGCGTTCTGCTCCGTCACTCATTTTTTGCGCTGGTCATGTTTTCTGTCGAAATATCGGCCGCGATGCCGGTGCCGCCCTCCTGGCCATCTGAACCGTAGGACATGATGTCGTAAGGCCCGCGTTCTCCCGGCGAGCGATACACATAGGCATGATTCCAGGGATCGTTCGGGACGTTGCCGCCCTTGAGATACGGCCCGTTCCAGGCCGCGATGCCGGGCGTCGGCTGCACCAGGGCAGCCAGGCCTTCCGCCGTCGACGGAAACCGGCCGGCATCGAGGTAGAACAGATCGAGCGCGCCGCCGAAGCTCTGCAGCTGGATCTTCGCGGCCTTGACCTTGGATTCGCTGAGATAGTTGAGGACGCGCGGGCCGATCAGGCCCATGATGAGGCCGATGATGGTAATCACCACCAGCATCTCGACCAGCGTGAAGCCCTGCTGACCCACATGCTGCCGATCCGCGGGCTGCGTGCGCAGCAAGGCAAACCGGCACGGGCGTTTTGCAAACTTCATGATGATCCTATCCTCGATTTAGCCGACAAGTTGGGTGACCGACAGCAGCGCCGTCATAACCGATACGATCAGACCGCCGACCACCCCGCTGATGCCGATGATGGCGAGCGGTCCGATGATGCCGACGATCTGGTCCAGGCTGCGCTGCAATTTCGCCTCGTAGAATTCGGCGACCCGGCCCGCCAGCGCCGGCAACTGCCCGGTTTCCTCGCCCAGCCGCAGCATGCGCACCGCCATCGGAGGAAGACTGTTCGACGCGGACAAGGCGTCCGAAAGCTTGCCGCCATGGCGCACGCGATCCGCAGCTGCCGTCCAGGTCGTCACGCTTCCGGTCACCGCCATGATGTCGACCAGGATGCGCAGCGTAGCGGTCAGGCTGACGCCGCTGCCGAGCAGGACCCCGAGATTGCGGCAAAACAGGCTGGTCCGGTAAAGCCGAAAGACGCCCGCGATCCCCGGAACTTGCGAGACCACATTCACAACCGCCGCACCGGCCCCGGGCCGGCGCAACAGCCACCAGATGCCGGCGGTGAAGAAGGCGGAACCGAGCAGCACGACGGTCCCGTTGGCGCGGAGAAAGTCCGACAACTTGATGAAGACGCTGAGTGCGGAGTCCGATTTCGCGCCGAAATCCTGAAGCACCGAGGAAAATTGCGGCAGCACGAACAGGATGAAGAAAAGCATGACGCAGACCGCCGCAATCAGAACGAAGGCCGGGTACTGCATCGCATCCGTGAGCTTGCGGCGCATCAGTTCGGCTCTCGCTCGCTCCGTTCCCAGCATCTCGAGCACTTGATCAAGCGTGCCAGAGACTTCGCCGACGCGAACCAGCGCGACATACATGGCGGGAAACAAGGCCGGATGATCCGCGACCGCTCCGGCAAGACTTTCTCCGCTCAACAGCGCGGCTCGCAGCTTGCCGACCACGGGACGAAGCCTTCCGACATCGGCGTCATTCGCGAGCAGCTCGAGGGCGTCATCCAGACGGGCACCTGCCTTGAGGAGCAGGGCCAGATCCCTGGTGAAAGTCGTCACTTCCGCCGCTGTCGGGCGGTTGAACAAGCCGAAATCGCCGCTTGAGGCGACAGTCTTGCGCGTTTCCTCGATCGTTTCGATCGGCAGCAGCTGAAGATATTCGATACGGTGGGCGACCTCCGCGGCCGTCGGCGCCGAGAGCGTGCCATTCACGATCTCTCCATTCTGCGTCAGCGCGCGGTAGCGGAAATTCGGCACAGTTTCACCGCACAGTCGTTACGCGGAGAATCTCCGCCGGCGAGGTCAGGCCGGCGCGGCATTTCGCAAGGCCGTCGTCGAGCATCGTCGTCATTCCGGCGTGGATCGCGGTCTGATCGATCCGCAACCCGTCGGTCTTCTCCCCGATGAGCTGGCGGATTTCGTTCGTCAACTCCAGGATCTCGAACACGCCCAGACGGCCGCGATAGCCGGTGTCGCCGCAGCGCTCGCAACCGCACGGCTCACGAAGCGTTTCGCCGGCCTGGAAGCCGAGCGCGCCGAGCCGGGGATCGCCGGCAAGATCGGCTTCAGTCAGCGTCTTTGGCGATTTGCAGCGGTCGCACAGCTGGCGCACCAGCCGCTGCGCCACCACCGCCTGCAACGTCGACCTCAGCAGATATCCTTCGACGCCGAGATCGAGCAGACGCGGCACCGCGGCAGCCGCGGTTTCGGTGTGCAGCGTCGTCAGCACGAGGTGTCCGGTGAGCGCGGCGTGAACGGCAACATGCGCGGTCTCCGAGTCGCGCACCTCGCCGACCATGATGACGTCAGGGTCCTGGCGAACGAACGACCGCAGAGCCGCGGCAAATGTCAGGCCGATCGCGGGCTTGATCTGCGACTGGTTCACCCCGGGTATTTCGTACTCGACCGGATCCTCGATGGTCAGGATCTTCCGGGACGGTTCGTTCAGGATCGACAATACCGTTGCAAGCGTCGTGGTCTTCCCGCTTCCGGTTGGGCCGGTGATCACGATCATGCCGTGTGGCAGCGTCAGCAATCGCCTGATCTTGGCGTCATCGTGCGGCGAAAATCCCAGCTTTTCGATCACGAGCAGCCCGCGATCCTTTGGCAGGATACGAATGACCGCGGATTCTCCGTGCTGCGTCGGCATGATCGCGACGCGAATATCGATATCCGAGCGCCCTACCCGCAACCGCGCGGAGCCGTCCTGCGGCAGGCGGCGCTCTGCGATATTGAGACTGGCGACAATCTTGATGCGGGAGATGACGGCCTGCGGCAACACGCCGGCCGGCGCCACGACCGGCCGCAGCAAGCCGTCAATGCGCATCCGGATCACAAGCCTGGCGTCAAAGGGCTCTATATGAATGTCGCTCGCGCGCAGCTCGATCGCTTTTTCCAGGAGATCATTGACGGCGCGAACCACGGGCGCGCCGCTGGCGAGGTCCCGCAAGCTCTCGATATCGTCCTCGCGCGGCCGAAACGTTTCAGGGTCGCCCTGAACCTCGATGTCCTCGCCCAAACGTTGATTCAGCGCGATCGTGATATCTTCGAATGATGCCACCCTGATCGAGACGCCTGCCCCGAGCACGATTTCCGCTGCGCGTTGTGCTGCGATATCGGCCGGATCAGCCATCGCCAGCACGAGGCTTTCGTTGGCGGATCGAAAGGGAAATATCATCATTTCACGCACAAAGCGCTGCGAGAAAGCCTCGACCTCGGGCGCGGCAGACAGCATGTCCTGCAGCGTGACCTTCTCGAGACCGTAAAACCGAGCCGCTTCCTCCGCGAACTCGGCCGCCGACAAGCTGCTCAGCTCCCAAAGCTTGCCGTGCAGCTGACCTTGCGAACGATCGCCGCCGCCCGGCTCGCCGTTGCCGGTCGCCTTCGTCAGATGATTATTCTGACGAAGATGCTCCACGAAACGCAAAGACTCGTTGCCGCTCATCCGTCTTTCCGGTTTCGTCGCCGCTGGGTCAGCGGTCACGCGGGCATCAGCCGCCGTCGACCGCCGAGCATCGTTTATCGATCCGAAATATGACACCTGTACGAAGCCGCGCGCCGCGTCAGCGTTTCAGAGCATCTTCATGCCTGGAAGTTGATCTTGGCCATTCGGCCCGTTTGGTTCCGGATTTCACCCAAAGGCTAGGCACTTGAACCGCCCCTGCGCGCCGAAATTCGCGCGAGGCCGGCCACGATCTTTTCCACCAATTATTACTGTCATATTCCGCCGCTAACTATACCGGCTCAATCCAATCGACGGCTCCGAATGCTCCGGAGCCTGAGCACAAACTTAGAACGGCGGAAATATGGTACGCGTCGGCAACCTAAGCCGGTACCCGACGGTGGTTCGAGGCATCTGTACTGTCATCTTACTGTTATCCGCCAGCTTGCTCACGTCCTGCAATCCCGCGACGCTTGCCAACAGCGAGACGAACGATATCGACGTGCTCGACAAGGTCCGTTCGCTGGATATCCTCCCCCGTCAGCCCCAGCAGGTGAACGGCGCTCAGCCCAATACCGGCCAGCGCAGCCGCCCGGCGGTTTACGACGGCACCGAGGTCACCGACATTGCCGAGGCGCGTCCGCAACCGACCGCCAGCGGAACCGGTTTCGATCTCAATTTTGAGAACACGCCGGTCGCGACCGTGGCCAAGGTCGTGCTGGGCGATATTCTGGGGACTGGCTATACAATTGATCCGAGGGTGCAGGGCACCGTCAGCCTTGTCTCGGTCAAGCCGGTGCCGAAGTCGGACATCGTCTACGTTCTCGAAAACGCCCTCCGTCTCAGCGGAGTCGTGCTGCTGCGCGACACCTCCGGCTACCGTCTGACTCCCATCGGTGACGCGGTCGGCGCAGGCCGCGTCGATGCAGTCGCCTCCAGTCCCGAGCCCGGCTACGGCGTATCGGTGGTGCCCCTGCAATATGTTTCGGCGCAAACAGTACTGAAGCTGATGGACAGCTTCGCAACGAAAGCCGGAATGGTTCGCGCCGACTCGACGCGGAATATCCTGCTGATCCAGGGCAGCGGCGCCGAGCGCCGTACCGCCGTGGACACCGCTCTCAGTTTCGACGTCGACTGGATGCGCGGCCAATCGGTTGGCATTTATCCGATCGCCAATAGCTCGCCGGAACCGATCATCGCTGAACTCGAGAAGATCATGGATTCCGGCGACAGCGGTCTCAGCCAGAACGTCATCAAATTTCAGGCGGTCAACCGCCTCAACGCGATTATGGTCGTCAGCAGAAAACCGGCATTGCTTCGCACGGCCGCGACCTGGATCAAGCGGCTCGACAATGCAGACCCCGGCAGAACCAGCGTTCACGTGTACCGCGTGAAATATGGTGAAGCCCGCCAGATCGCACGCGTGCTCACCGAGATGTTCGTCGGTGGATCATCCTCGGCCTCCCTCGATACGGCGGGCAGCCAGATCGCGCCCGGATCGGGCACATCGTCGACATCCAGCGCCGATCGGCTGTCTCTGAATGGCAACAATAACAACAATTCATCGTCGAACGGCTTTGGGCCCCGCTCGCAGAGCGGAACCAGCACGAACAGCGGGTCGGGCTTTGGTGCCATGCAATCGGCGGCCGCGACCACTTCTGGCAGCGGTTCATTAGACGCCCCAACCGCAGGCGGCGGCGGCAAACCGCTCCTGCAAGGCGTGCGGATCACGGCCGATACCGTCAACAACACCCTGCTCATCTATGCGGATCAAGAAAACTACCGGATCATCGAATCGACGCTGCAGCAGGTCGATCAGCCCCAGCTGCAGGTTGCATTCGATGCGACCATCGCTGAGGTCACCCTCAACGACGAGCTGAGCTATGGCGTTCAGTACTACCTGACAAGCCATAATCTCGGCTTACGGCCGGACCAGGGCTCGGCCCTTAATACTCAATCGACGGCCGCCCCCGCCCCCGCGGCCGCCGCCGCCGGAACGGTCGCCGGAACCGCCGCCGGAACCGTCGCCAACGCCTTCATCAATCGCGCATTCCCCGGATTCAATTTCTTGATCGGATCTGAAGCGCAACCGAGCGCCATTCTCGACGCTCTGCATACCGTCACCGGCGTCAAAGTATTGTCCAACCCTTCGCTCGTCGTGGTCAACAATCAGGTCGCCACGCTTCAGGTCGGCGATGTGGTGCCGGTCTCGACCGGCAGCGCCACGGTGCTGACGACCAGCAATACCGTCGTGAATACGATCGATTATCGCAACACAGGCATTATCCTTCGTGTCTCCCCCCGCATCAACGCCAACGGAAATGTCAGGCTCGATGTCGAACAGGAAATCAGCAATGTTTCGCCAACGACCGCGACAAGTCTGACGCCGACGGTTTCCGAACGAAAGGTCAAGAGCTCAATTTCCGTGGCGAGCGGCCAGACGGTGCTGTTGGCCGGATTGATCAGCGAACAGCAAAACACCGACCGAAACGGGATTCCGCTGCTTGATCAAATTCCCGGGCTGGGCGACGCCTTTTCCCATCAGGACAAGAAGTCGGTCCGTACCGAATTGATCATCTTCATCCGTCCCCAGATCATCCGCGACGGCACCGATGCCCATTACGTCGCCGAGGAACTCCGGTCGAAATTGCGCGGAAACCTGGGAGCGAGCATAGCAAATGATCCACGAGTCCCAAGCCTGCATTGATCCTGAGCCAGCGAATGCGGCGCGGTCGATGCGCAACCGCGGCGTCCGGGAGGGGCGCGATCGAAGCAATCTATGGAGGCCGAGTTCAGTGTGGCGGACCGTACCAACAATTCTGTTCGTGGTTTGGCTGTTCGGCTGCGGCATGGTGCCCGCGGCTCGCGCCGACGGACTGAGGCGAGCATCGGACGCCTATTCCAGGGGCGATTACGTTCGGGCAGCCAGCGCGCTGTCGCCTTTGGCGTTGCGCGGAAATGCCCGGGCGCAGGGGCTGCTCGGTTTTATGTACGAAAATGGTTTTGGCGTGCCGCAGGCCTATGACGCTGCCGCTGATCTCTACCTGAGAGCGGCCGCGCAAGGCGACCCCTTTGCCCAGAGCAGGCTCGGCTTGATCTACGACAAGGGTCACGGTGTCCCGCAAGACGTCGTTCTCTCATATAAATGGCTCAACCTGGCGGCGGCGCATGCGGTCAAGCGCGAGCGCGACTACTATCTGAGGCTTCGCAATGCGGTCGCTTCAAAGATGACGTCCGATCAGATCCTTGAGGGCCAGCGGCTAGCCCTGATCTGGGCGCCGGGACGCTGGTGAAAGGGACTGACGGCCTTCGATTCTGACGCGACGAAAGTTCTGCGCGGAGCGCGATCGCATCGGATTTTGACACACGATCGCACCCCTTCTCTTTGTCGGGTCGCGTTTCCTGAAGAAGATCAAAATCGCTTCGCCTGGGAACGCTGTAACGTTGCCCTACGCCGCGCTGCGCAAGCGTCACGTCCGTGTCAATCGCCCGCAATAACCGGCGATGTACTCTCCTGTCGTCGGCAAACGTGTTGCACTTCTTTCCAACCGGATCAATTGGGCCGATATCAGGAGAGGGCGATGAAACGACTGAAAGCTGTTCTTGGCGCGTCGATTCCGTTGGCGCTTGGCGCTGTGTTCCTTTGTACCGTTTCGCAATCCGCATCGGCAGCGTGTCAATTGAATTCTCCGGGCGGTCAGATCAAACACGTGGTCAATATCGTTTTCGACAACGTGCATCTGCGACGCGACAATCCGGACGTTCCATCCGATCTCGAACAAATGCCGAATCTGCTCAATTTCGTCCAGAGCAACGGCACCATCAGCGGCAATCATCACACCCCGCTGATTTCCCACACCGCGACCGATATTCTCACTGCCCAGACCGGCGTCTACGGCGACCGCATGGGAATTCCGGTTGCCAACAGCTACGGCTACTTCAAGCCGGACGGCAGCGTCGCGTTCAACAGTTCGTTCCTGTACTGGACCGCGCTGGCCGGCGACGGCAAGCCGCAGATGATCAATGAGCTCGGCAAGACCGCGCCGGCTCCCTGGGTGCCGTTCACCCGTGCCGGTTGCGACGTCGGAGGGTTTTCTGTCGCCAATATAGAGTTCGAGCGGGTTCCGGACGACGTCACGACGTTCTATGGCGCCGGTAGCGCCATTGATACCGCTGTAAGGACTCAACTCGCCTCGTCCAGCGCCGCGACGCGGCAGCAGCCGACCACTGACTATCTCGGCATCGCTATCCACTGCGCGATCGGCAGCCCGCTCTGCAACAACGGCTTCGCCACCAACGATCCGCTGCCGGATGAGCCCAACGGCTATAACGGCTTCAAGGGGCTGTTCGGCAGTGTGAATGTCCAGCCGGTGATCTCGCCAAGCGGGCCGGTAAAGGACCTCGACGGCAATATCATTGCCGATGCTTTCGGCCGTCCGGGATTTCCCAACGGGTTCAGCCCGCTGGCGACGCAATCCCTGGGCTATGCCGCAACGATGCTCGAGGCGGGGGTCCAGGTGATCTATCTCTACATCGCCGACGCCCATGACAACCGGTTCGGTTCAGGGACATTCGGGCCCGGCGAAGCCGGCTACGTCGCGCAGCTCAAGCAATACGACGCCGCGTTCGGCAAATTCTTTGCCCGGCTGACGGCGGATGGCATCACCAAGGACAACACGCTCTTCGTGGTGGTGCCGGACGAGAACGATCACTTCGTCGGCGGCACTCCGAGCCCGGCGCATTGCGACGGCGTCAACGTCCCCTGCACCTACCCCGCAGGCCAGAAGGGCGAGATCGACGCCGACCTTAATCGCCTGCTGATCACGCAGCGCGCCAACGGCACCGCGTTCTCGGTTCACAGCGATGATGCACCGACGGTCTACATCAGCGGCAATCCTGCGCCGACCGATGCCTTGACCCGCACCATGGAGCATGATCTCGATGCGCTGGTCGCCACCAATCCGATCACCGGCAACACCGATAAGCTGTCCCGGCTGCTCGCCGACCAGGCGGAAATGAAGCTGCTGCACATGGTGACTTCAAGCCCCGTGCGCACCCCGACGCTCACCATGTTCGGCAACGACAACTACTTCTTCCAGACCGCAAGCGGCGGCGCCTGCGTAAACCAGTCCGACTGCGTCTTCGTCGGTTCAGGCTTTGCCTGGAACCATGGCGACTTCCAGCGCGACATTACCCGAACCTGGGTCGCGATGGTCGGCCCCGGCCTGCAACGGCTTGGCCGCAACGACGCGGTGTTCTCTGACCACACCGATGTGCGGCCCACGGTGCTTGCCCTGCTCGGCCTGAAGGACAGCTACGTGCATGACGGCCGGGTGCTGACCGAATGGATGGAGCAGCGGGCGCTGCCTCCGGCCATTCGCCAGCGTCGCGAAAACTTCGTCGAGCTTGCCGAAGTTTACAAGCAGCTCAACGCGCCTCTCGGCGAACTCGGGCGGGCGAGTCTGCTCTACGCCAATCGTTCCGTCACGGACGTCGACAAGGCCTACGGCCGCTACCTCACCAAGATCGGCGATATCACCAACCAGCGCAACAGCTTGGCCGCCGATATCAAGACGGTTTTGGATGCCGCGGAGTTCGGCAATCAGCCGGTCGACCAAGGCTCGGATGATGGCCTCGGTCATCGCGCACGAGAGCTGATCGACCGCGTCAAGGATCTCGCCGAACGTGAGGATCGCGCCGAGAGATAAGTTCTCGAAAGTCGATCAACTGCAAAGCCCGCCGGTGCAGCCGGCGGGTTTTTTCTGCGCATCGGCCGGTTCGGCCCGATCGGTGTGCCCGGGGACGGTTTCGGCATTCTCCACGACCTTCGGCGCGGCAAATTGCA
This sequence comes from uncultured Alphaproteobacteria bacterium, assembly GCA_963733575.1. Lineage (GTDB taxonomy): Bacteria > Pseudomonadota > Alphaproteobacteria > Rhizobiales > Xanthobacteraceae > BOG-931. The sequence continues at coordinate 371,869 of CAVTDJ010000005.1, forward strand.
AGGGAAATCCCTGAAATCTTCCGAGCTGCTCGATGCCGTCGCCCTCCAGTCGGTCATAGGCGTTTCACAAATCTGATTTGTGCCCGACATCAGCGTGCAATGGCGCCTGCCGATAACTGCCAGCACGGTCGGCGCAACAGCCGCAACAAGGCTACCGCGCCGTCGTCACGCCTAACTACCTCCCAAATCCCTATGGAGAATATTGATGAGATCGAAGTGGTTTTTCGAATCGCTCTGCCTTGCGACGAGCGCACTCTGCACGCTGACAAGCGTGGCACCGGCGTTCGCCAAGTCGCCAACAACGCCGATCCAGCACGTGATCATCATCATCGGTGAGAACCACACCTTCGATAATTTGTTCGGCACCTATAAGCCGAAGGCCGGCCAGACCATCGACAATCTCCTGAGCAAAGGCATCGTCAATGCCGACGGCACCCCTGGTCCACATTTCGACAGAGCGAAGCAGCTGATCGGCAGCGACCTGAGCCGCTACAATGCGGAGACCGCTTCGACCGGTGCCTATACGACGCTGCCGCAGCCCTACACCACTTCTGCGATCGGCCAGACCGCGGGCGTTCCCGATACCCGCTTCCCGACCAATCTGCCGAACGGTCCCTATCAGATCAGCAAATATGTACCTTACGCCGCCTATACCGGCGATCCCGTCCATCGCTTCTTCCAGATGTGGCAGGACTTCGATGGCGGCAAGCTCGACAAGTTCGTCTGGGTCGAGGAAACCATCGGCACCGGCTCAAATGGCGCGTCGCCTCCGGCTGGCGGGTTCAATCCCAAGGAAGGCGCCATCTCGATGGGCTTCTACAACATGAATCCCTTCACCGACGCTGCGGGCAAGGCGCAGCCCGGCGACGCCCCCTTCTTCAAATCGCTCGCCGATCAATACGCGATCAGCGATAATTATCACCAGGCGATCATGGGCGGCACCGGCGCCAATTTCCAGGCCATCGTTTCCGGCGACGCGGCCTTCTTCACCAACCCCGACAGTCTCGACGGCTCCGCCGCCATCCCCTTCAGCAATCAGATCGAGAATCCAGATCCCGTCGCGGGAACGAACAACTACTATACGCAGGATGGCTACGGCGGCGGTTCATATGTGAACTGCTCCGATCCCAGTGCTCCCGGGGTCGCATCGGTGAACGAACAGCTCTATCGCCACGGCGTCTCGAAGAGCAACTGCGCGGCAGGTCACTATTATCTGGTCAACAACTACAATATGTATTGGAACCAGACCAGCAGCAATCCGCAGACCCTCGGCCCGACCTCCTTCATCTTGCCACCGCAAAGCTTGCCGACCATCGCGGATGTCATGACCGCCAAGGGCGTGTCATGGAAATATTACAACAGCGATCGCGGCAATGATCCGACCGTATTCGCCAATTCGGTGGACGGCGTGCCATTGCTGTTCCACTACTACTGCGGAATTTGCGATCCGCTCACGGGCTATCTGAACATCATGAAGCACCCTTCAGAGGAAGCGAAGTTGCAAAATTACGGCGCATTCCTGAATGACGTTCAAAATGGCACGTTGCCGGCGGTTTCGTTCGTTCGTCCGTTCGAGACGCTGGCCGGGCATCCCGCGGATTCCACGACCGACAATTATGAAAAATTCCTGCAGGCGCTGATCAATCGGGTGCAGGGCAATTCCGAACTCTGGAAGTCGACCGCGATCTTCATCACGACCGACGAAGGCGGCGGCTTTTACGACTCCGGCTATATTCAGCCGGTTGACTTCCTCGGCGACGGCACCCGCATTCCATTCATCGCGGTTTCGCCGTTCGCGAAGAAGGGCCATGTCGACCACACCTACTACGACCATGTCTCGCTGTTGAAGTTCATCGAAAAGAACTGGGATCTTCCAAAGATCTCGGATCGGAGCCGGGATAATCTGCCGAACCCGAAGCATGATGGCGACGACAACCGTTACGTGCCCGAGAATCGTCCGGCTATCGGCGATCTCATGAACCTGTTCGCGTTCGACCATGACGGCGATCACGACCACGACGGTCTCGATCATCACTAGGTCTCCTTGATGATGTCAGCGCACTGATCGATCCGCGCGATCACCGCAGAGTCCAAGGGCTGCGCTCAACCGGGTGCAGCCCTTTTCTCACTTGCCCCTCCGCGTTGGGGAATGGCGAAAGGACTCAGCCTACTGAAGGGCCGGTGCCCGGCGGGCGAGCTATCACACCAAGGCTCCAGCGGATACTGCTGGAACCAGGTTGCGCGGGGATGGCACGTCAATTCTGCGCCCACGCTCATAAAATCATGCCAATGCAGGCTGCGTCCTTGCTATTGCCGCATTGATCCAAAACAATTCGTGTCGCCCAAACTGCGCATAGGCTACTTCCATGAAAATATCAGACTTTACTTGCCCATCTTGCGCATCGGTTTATGAAGTCGCCGAATCCTTGTCGGCGGAGGGAAGCCCGGGCCGGGCCGAGTGCACCGTCTGCGGCAAGCTTTTGGAATCCTGGCCGAGCACCAAGCTGAGAGCCTACCGGCTGGTTATGCCACTGGAGTACAAATATCGGCCCGTTCCTGCGTCGCCGTCCCCGACTCCCTGAGCTGCATTCGAAACCGGCTGCCTGCCTATTTAGCGCGCACGGACTTCCAATCGAGCGGATAGGTCGGTGACTTGAACAGGGGTCATCGAGCCCGTCGCGCGGTACGCGATGACGGATGAGAATGACAGGCCCGGAGACCGAAGGGCGGGCCGGATCAAGCGGATGAGCGCAGTTCGACAACACGAAGACGACATTCATTTCCGCACGAAGATCAACAAAGTCGCCTGGTCGCTTGCGGCCTGCGTTCCAGAGGAAACAGCCCGTTGCATCGACGGAGACGGGCGCAACGAAGGTGCCGACGAGACGATTGAGTGGACGCGAGCGTACCTTCTTTTAGTCCCATTAGGCTTAGTGAACTACTTATCGCCCATCTTGTGATCGGCCCAGGTTTTGAGATCGCCTACTGTCAGCGCGTTGAGGAACGGATTGGCGCTGACCAGCTTTTCGCGAGTGGTCCGACCTGTTACGTCAGCGGAGGCCATCAGGGAGGCAGCATCGGCATTCTCTGCGCCGGATAGCAGAGCCACGGCGCCTGCTGGCCCGGCGAAATAGGTCAGGTAGAGAGAACCGGGCGTGATAGGCAGGCGGCGCTTGCTCAACATCGTGGCATATTGCTCAACCAGGCGAGTAGCGATCTCTCGGGTAAGTTCGGCATCTCGCCGTAGTTCTAAAACTTCTTTGTCGCTGCGCCCTTGGATTAGATCGCGTCGGTGTCTTCGAACGGCTTCAAGCCACGTGTCGTCAAGAAATTGACCGGCTCCGGTCGCGCTAGACCGCTTGTTCTTTGCGTTCGGGTCACCATTGGATTCGATTGCGATAATACGCTCAACCAAGGCTTTGACTGCAGCTTTATCGGTCGATCCCCCATTCAAATGAACGTCGCGAAATACGTAGGAACTTGAGACGAATGCCAGCGCGATCGCCGCTGCTAAAACGAGGGTCAGGTTTTCCACCGAGAGCCAGTCACGCGATGCGGCAGTGGACCTACGCTCGTCCGGGTTCGGCGGCTTGATTTCATCAGCACGCCCTATTTGCTTTAACGTGAGTTGCGGCGGGTCGGCGTCGGCCCTCTCCCCGATGCAGAAGAATTGTTGAGCTAGGTTTCGCATGCGGGCGACAAGTTCAATGCCTTGAGGAGGCTATCGAAGGAATTTGGCCGACAAGACTTGACCTCGACGGCCATCTTTGAGCGCTCGATATTTTTGGTTTTCTTGGAAGCTGTGTGCTGAGGTCTCGGTTTAGGCAGCACGACAACGACTGCACTGCGCTTATGCTCATCGACGATCTTCGGGCGGTGTTGTGGAATGACGGCAGGTGAATCCGGCGGAGGCCTTCGTTCGACAGAGGAAATCGGCTGAGCTGGTGCTTCATATCGCACGTATGGAATTTCGAGCCGGTCTGCCTTCGTCAGGGTATCGAGTGAAGCGCCTAACCCAACGGTCGATTGAGCGAGCGACTTATCGACAGCTTTTCTAGTGCGCGGTGGAGCCTCGAGCTCCATAGCAACCAGCGTACCGAGGCCAATGAGGATGAGAGTCGCTCTCATCATGATCCCACTCTTCCGGAACGAGAATCCTCGACCAAGCCAGACGGGAACAACCTCCCGAAAATCCGAGAACAATTCCAAGGATCCAATGAGGCGGCTTAGCGGCAGAAGTGAGCTAGCCCGGGCAGTTTTGGAAGAAGTCTGGCGACAGGGTTAACGCAGGTCGTGACCGGCCTTGCACGGACTTGTAGATCCCAGGACCATCGATCTCCACGCTCGCTGAACTGAATAGGGCCCCCTCAATCTGACGGCCTCTTCGACTAACTCGATGTCGCCGATCGGGCACTTTTCGGACATGGTGCGACGCTCGACGCGAGTCCGCTTAAGGCGCTCGATGACACCGAGCGCCGCAGCCCGCTGATCCTGACGAACTCTTACGGCCGTGCCTGGACTTCGGACGGTTTCCGAACTTCGTGGTAAGGCCTGCGCCCGAGCCGGCGTGCGTGGTCTGACATTTCACGATCAGAGAAGGGTCGGCCGTGGTGCGCTTGGCGCTTGCCGAGGCGACCGTGCCGCAGATCGCGGCGTTTACCGGCCACAGCCTTAAGGACGTCGAGGCGATCCTCGACGCTCACTACCTCGGCCGCGATGTGCAACTTGCTGAAGCGGCGGTTCTGAAGCTCGAAAAGAGAACAAAACTGTAAACCGAGGTGTAAACCGCGGCTGATTCACGCGTTGGCTAAATCGCTAAGTGCTTGAAAAGCTTGGTGGGCGCACCAGGGCTCGAACCTGGGACCCGATGATTAAGAGTCATTTGTAGCCATGTATGGATCAAGGCTCATTCCGACATGTTCGCGTTTCGAGCTACACTGTGATCACTGCAGAATTTCCCCATGTGGGAATACAGGTATCCTCGCGAGGGGGTATGTCCATACTGCAAATTGCGGCAAAGAAAGCGGAGTGAGCCGTCAAGGATGACGAGACCTGCAGGGGCTATACAACGAAACGGGATTGTGACTGGATCGACTCCGGTCAAATTTGGGCGGAGACGGTCGCGAAGCTTGCAAATCAGATTGCTATTGCAATTGAGAAAAATGGCCAACACTCCAACATCAACGGCCCCGGTGATTGTGTGTCGGTGAACGGCAAGTTAGGTATCTCGTTTCGAGTTGCCCGATGCTGGCCTGGGAAAACGGAAAGCCACTCACCGCGCTGGGCGATCCACCGCCGCAAGCATCTGGCTGCCGGATGGGTCGTCGCGATCCGGCTCGCTAAGACCAACAAGGCCGTGCTCGGCTATTTGCTATTGCCGACAAAAGGCTCGTGTTCGCTACAAAGCACGTCCCTTCAAAACCGTGGACGCACTAATTCGATCAATTATCGCACGTACGGCCGAAACACGGTACGCCTCAACCAAGTCAACGCGGTCGAAAGGACAGGGAACAGTAAGCCGCTCCAAGAGAAAAAGCCGCGCGCCGCAGTGGCGAAACGCGGATCGAGCTAGGGGCCGATTAGCTTCCCGTTTCGTCCGCAATGGGGTCAAACGCTACCGAATTGGGACTTTCGGGCCTCCTTCGATCTTTGATAAAAATACAACAAAATCAACGAAGCTGAGCTGTCTCCTCCCGCTCCTAACGGTCTGGTTGCAGGTTCGAGTCCTGCCGGGTCGATCTGAACTGCTTGATTGAATGCACCATTCGCGCGACACTCCGGCAGGGAAGGAAGCGGTACCTTTGGAGGGTTCGTCGCCATGAGGGACGAGCAGGCCGCGCATATCGATGAGCTTGTGCGTGTTGCGGTGGGCGAGCAATCGGCCCGCGACACTATTATTCATGAGTTGTGGCGGCGCTGTGTTGCGGACCACAAGCTGGATCCGGTCGTGTTGCGGGATCCCTGTATCGTTACCGATGGGCGCCTGCGGGAACACCGGGATGCGATGGATGAATTTCTCCACACCGCGAGATTCGGTGTTGAGACGCTTTATCGGCAAGTGGCCGGTCTGGGGTACGTGCTGCTGTTGACCGACGCCAAAGGCGTCACGGTTGATTTCATCGGCGATCCGACGTTCAACAACCACCTTCGCAGGGCTGGCCTTTATCTCGGAGCCGACTGGAACGAGCCAAACGCCGGGACCTGTGCGGTTGGGACCTGTATCGCCACCGGCGAGGCGCTGACGGTGCATCAGACCGATCACTTCGATGCGACGCATATCCCACTGACTTGCACCGCCGCTCCGGTGTTCGACGCCAGCGGAACGCTCGCCGCCGTCCTTGACATTTCCGCGTTGCGATCACCGGAACCGAAAGCAAGCCAGCATCTCGCTTTGCAACTTGTCAAGTCGTTCGCGCACAAGATCGAAAATGCCAACCTGTTGAATTGATTCCGGCATCAATGGATCATCAAGCTGTCAGGGTCGGCGGAATTCGCTGACGTCGATCCGGACTTCATGATGGCGATCGATGGCTCCGGCCGGATCATCGGATTCAACAACAGGGCCCGGCAGTTGCTTGAGCGAGAACTGAACGGGCAAAAGCACCCCGGTTCACGTCCTGAGGCCTATCGTATCTCGGATGTGTTCGATTGCAGCGTCGATGACCTGCCGCGGTTTGCGCATTCCCGCCCCACCGGACAACGCGCGGTGCGGTTGCGCCATAGCGGGACGACGCTGTTCGCGCAGACCTTGCTGCCACCCGCCAGGGCGCTCTCGTCATCGTCCGTTCCGGACAAGGTCGCATTGCCCGAGCCGCTCCAAAATATGTTCCGCGGCGATCCGATGATGCGCGATGTCATCATGCGCGCGGCAAGACTTCTGAATACGCAGATGAGCATGCTGATCCACGGTGAAACCGGGACCGGCAAGGAACATCTGGCAAAGGCGCTGCATTCGGTCAGCGTCCGCGGCGGCAAGCCCTTCGTCGCGGTCAATTGCGCGGCATTGCCGGAAAGCCTGATCGAGAGCGAACTGTTCGGCTACGAAGCCGGCGCTTTCACGGGGGCGAGAGCCAAAGGCAAGAAGGGATTGATCCTCGAGGCGGACGGAGGCACCCTGTTTCTCGACGAAATCGGCGATATGCCGATCTCATCGCAGACCCGCCTGCTTCGTGTACTCGCCGAGCGGGAGGTCACGCCGGTCGGTCGCACGAAGCCGGTGTTCGTCAATATTCGGGTCATCGCGGCAACCCACCGGGATCTCGTCGATCTGATCAAGGCGGGACAGTTCAGAGAAGACCTTTATTTTCGTCTCAATGGCGCAATCCTCAATCTCCCTGCGCTGCGCCAGCGCACTGATCTCGAATGGCTGATCGAACGGTTGCTTGCGCGGATTTCGGCTGAACGCAACCCGAGCTACAGCCTGTCGCCAGCCGCCCTCGATGCGCTTCGCGGATATGCCTGGCCCGGCAATATTCGCGAATTGATCAACAGTCTCGATTATGCGTGCGCAATATCAAACGGCGGCGTCATCGACGTCGATGATCTGCCGGATGAGATTGCCCGGGCACGACGCGGAGACGGTTGGCCACTGCAGGTCAATCCGCCGACGGACGTTGCCGCGTCTTCATCCGACCTGGCTGCGGAACTGCTGACGGCGCTGCGAGCCCATCATTGGAACGTCTCCCGCGTCGCGCGCGAGCGTGGCGTCGATCGTTCGACAATCCACCGCCAGATTCGCCGTCTCGGGATCACCGCACCGAACAAGCTTGTTTAGGAGGGATGCCGCACCTGTTGCAGCCGGTGCGCCGCGGGTGTGGCGACGCCACAGGTTGCAGGCGGAGGGTCGATTTGAAAAACCTTTTCCTATCATAGGTTTGCGATCCAACGGTCGTTGGTATCGTCCTTGCTCTTCTTTGGCTCAGAAGAAAAAATGCCTCGGAGGGATGGCTTGAAGCCGGTGATTGGCATCATCGCAAATCCGGTGTCGGCGCGTGACATCAGGCGGGTGGTCGCAAACGCGGCCAGCCTCCAGATCGCCGATCGCGCCAACATCGTGCTGCGCGTGCTGGCCGCGCTCGCGGCGTGCGGCATCGAGCAGGTGCTGATGATGCCGGAACGAGGCGGCATCGCGGGTCACGTTGCGCGTGGTATTGAGCGGTCGCGAAACCAAGGCGAGTGCCGATTTCCCTACGTCTCCTATCTCGACATGCCGGTGACCGGAACCGTTGAGGATACGCGCCGCGCGGCCAGACTGCTGGGTAAAGCCGGTGTCGCCGCCATTGTCGTTCTCGGTGGGGACGGCACCCACCGCGCGGTGGTTTCGCAGTGCACGAATATTCCGATCGCGGGCATCTCGACGGGCACCAACAACGCCTTTCCTGAGCATCGGGAACCAACTATCACGGGTCTTGCCACCGGTTTGGCAGTGATGGGCCGTGTTCCCCGTGCCACAGCATTTGCGGCCAACAAGACAATCGAAGTCGCGGTCGGCGACAAGGCTGACATCGCGCTGGTTGACGCGGCGTTTGTGACGGACGGTTATGTCGGTGCGCGCGCCGTATGGCGAATGCAGACCTTGCGCGAGCTGTTCGTCACTTTCGCTGATCCCGAAGTGATCGGCCTTGCCGCGATCGCCGGCCTGATCGAGCCGGTATCGCGCCGGAGTCCCGGCGGTTTGATGGTACGTTTCGCGCCCGCTGAAACCGCGTCAATCGTTCTCAGTGCGCCGATCGCGCCAGGTCTTGTCGAAACTGTCGGCGTCGATGACTGGCGCCGGATGCCAGCGGGTGTGCCTTTCGCGCCCACACTCGGATCGGGTTCGATCGCGCTCGACGGCGAACGTGAACTGTTTTTCACCGCGCGTGACGAGGTTTCGGTCACGCTGATCGACAATGCCTTCCACACCGTCGACGTCGCGGCGACGATGAAATTCTGCGCCGTTCACGGGCTCCTGCGCCGGAACCAGCAGTTATACGCGCAATCGTCCACATAAGTGCAATCGGAGGAGTAGACATGCCAAGCAATCCATTTCCACTTTCCAAAGCCGACCTGCTGAGCGCCTATCGCACCATGCGGACGATCCGCGAATTCGAAGAGCGGGTGCACGTCGAGTTTGCGAAGGGCGACATCCCCGGCTTCGTGCATCTCTATGCCGGCGAGGAGGCATGCGCCACCGGCATCATCATGCACCTCACCGACATCGATCGCATCGCGTCCACGCATCGCGGACATGGCCACTGCATCGCCAAGGGCGTCGACGTTCACGGCATGATGGCCGAGATCTACGGCAAGGAAACGGGATCGTGCCGGGGCAAGGGTGGCTCCATGCATATCGCAGACCTGTCCAAGGGCATGATGGGCGCGAATGGCATATTGGGCGCCGGCGCTCCGCTGATCTGCGGTGCGGGCCTGGCGGCGAAATTCCGCGGCGATGGTGGTGTTGGAATTACCTTCTTCGGCGATGGCGCCTCGAACCAGGGCACCGTGCTCGAAAGCATGAATCTCGCCGCGGTGTGGAACCTGCCGGTCATTTTCGTGGTCGAGAACAACGGCTACGCCGAGTTCGACCTCGGTGGATTACGCGACCGCGGTCGACAGCTACGTGGATCGCGCATCGGGCTTTGGCCTGCCAGGGGTCACGGTCGATGGCACGGATATCTTTGCGGTTTACGAGGCGGCGGGCGAGATGATCAAGCGCGCGCGTGAAGGCGGCGGTCCATCGCTTCTCGAATGCAAGATGATCCGCTTCTTCGGCCACTTCGAGGGCGACGCCCAGACCTACAAGGCCAAGGGTGAGAACGAACATAACCGCAGCACCCGCGACTGCATCAAGATGTTCGCGCGTCGCGTGACCGAAGCCGGCGTCATCGCCAGCGCGGAACTAGCGCTGATCGACCGCGAAGTCGAGAGCCTGATCGAGGACGCCGTTTCGACGGCAAAGGGCGCACCTCTGCCTACGGCGCGCGATCTCTTGACCGACGTCTACGTCGCTTACTGACAATCAGGATTTGGAGGGAACCATCATGGCACGCAAGATCAGTTTCAAACAGGCGATCAACGAGGCGCTCGATCTGGAGATGCGCCGCGACCCGACCGTCATCGTCATGGGCGAAGACATCGTCGGCGGTGCCGGCTCGCCCGGCGAGACCGACGCGTGGGGCGGGGTGCTCGGCGTCACCAAGGGACTGTACGCCAAGCACGGCAACCGGTTGATGGATACGCCGCTGTCGGAATCCGCCTATATCGGAGCCGCGATTGGCGCGGCCGCCTGCGGCATGCGCCCGGTCGCCGAACTGATGTTCCTCGACTTCATGGGGGTGTGCTTCGACCAGATCATGAATCAGGCCGCGAAGTTCAGATATATGTTTGGCGGCAAAGCAACGACGCCGGTCGTGATCCGCTCCATGGTCGGTGCCGGATTCCGTGCTGCGGCCCAACACTCGCAGATGCTGACTCCGATCTTCACCCACATCCCCGGCTTGAAGGTGGTGTGTCCTTCCAATGCCTACGACGCGAAGGGGCTTCTGATCCAGTCGATCCGTGACGATGATCCGGTGATCTTCTGCGAGCACAAGAACCTCTACGCGCTCGAGACCGACGTTCCCGCCGAATCCTATGCCATACCATTTGGTGAGGCGAACGTGGTTCGCGAAGGCAAGGATGTCACGATCGTCGGCTACGGGCTCACCGTGCATCGCGCGCTGGAGGCGGCGGAGCGGCTTGCCAGGAGTCGAATCGACGCCGAGGTGATCGATCTGCGGACGCTGTCGCCGATCGATTTGGACACGGTGATCGAGAGCGTCGAGAAGACCGGACGGCTGGTCGTGGTTGACGAGGCCAATCCGCGCTGCTCGATCGCAACCGACATCGTCGCGAGCGTGACGCAGAACGCGTTTGGCGCTCTGAAAGCCGCGCCGCAGATGGTAACCGCGCCGCACACGCCGGTGCCGTTTTCCCCGGCACTGGAGGATCTTTATATTCCATCCGCCGACGGCATTGCGGCTGCGGTTTCCAAGACCACCAAAACCGCGCTCGCGGCCTGAGGACAGTTCGATGTCGGACGAGCGCATCAAGCCCATCGTCATGCCCAAATGGGGGCTGTCGATGTCAGAGGGTAAAGTCACGAACTGGCTGAAGCCGGCCGGGAGCCGATTGGCGGTTGGCGATGAAATTCTCGAAGTCGAGACCGACAAGATCGCCGGTGTGGTCGAGGCCGGCGATGTCGGTACGCTGCGGCGGGTGATCGGCGAACCGGCGGCGATCTATCCGGTGAAGGCGCTGCTCGGCGTGATCGCGGACGACGAGGTTTCCGACGCGGATATCGACGCCTACGTCGCGGGCTATGTGACGCCCGCGGCCGGCGATGATGACGACGAGCAGGCCGGGCCCCGTTACGAATTTGCCGATACGCCGGCGGGTTCGATCCGGTACGCGAAGCGCGGCGACGGCGACGGCACCATCGTGCTGGTGCACGGGTTCGGCGGCGATCTCGACAATTGGCTGTTCAACATCGACGCCCTGGCCGGGAAAACCACGGTTTATGCGCTCGACCTGCCCGGTCACGGTCAATCGATCAAGACGCTCGGCGAGCCCTCGCTTGCCGGATTATCGAAGGCGCTGACCGGCTTCATGGATGCAGTCGGCATCGACTGCGCCCATCTGGTCGGCCACTCGATGGGCGGCGCCGTAGCCCTGCGCACTGCTCTCGACGCACCGAAGCGGGTCAAATCGCTGACCTTGATCAGTTCGGCAGGATTAGGCCCTGAAATCAACGGCGCCTATATCGACGGCTTCGTTACGGCCGCTTCGCGACGCGAGCTCAAGCCGGTGCTGGAACAGTTGTTTGAGGATTCGGGGCTCGTCAGCCGCCAGCTCGTCGACGATCTCCTCAAATACAAACGGCTCGACGGCGTCTCCGACGCACTGTCATCGCTCGCGAGTGCACTCTTTGCACGTGGCGAGCAGGCCAGCGTTCTCGCCGGCGATCTCGCGAAGGTGCAGCAGCCCGTGCTGGTGATCTGGGGTGCAAACGACAGGATCATTCCGTCATCTCACGCCAAGGCCTCAACTGGCGCTAGAATCGAAGTGATCGATGGCGCCGGACACATGGTCCAGATGGAGAAGGCAGGCCGGGTCAACGAACTCGTGCTCGCTCACGTCCAGCGCTGAATAGCGCAGCAACCGACAACACATGGAACGTCAATGACCGAAGCGACAGCCCAGGAATGTCTCAAAGCCATGAACACGCGCTTCGCATCACTCGCGAAGGCGGCGCCACAGGCGATGGGGGCCTTCCGCAACCTCATGATCGAAGCGTCGAAAGACGGCGCGCTGCCTGCCAGGTTCAAGGAGCTGATCGCAACTGCGATCAGCGTGCACCATGGCTGCGCCGACTGCATCCTGTTTCATGTTTCCAATGCCAAATCCCACGGCGCGACCCGTGCCGAACTGGCCGAGGCGCTCGGGGTTTGCATCGAGATGGGAGGCGGCCCGAGTTCGGTCTATGCCGGACATGCGCTCGCGGCCTACGACGAAATCTCGTGACGTCAGGAGCGGGTGTCGACTGACCGGCAGCTACGAACTCGATCCTTAGTTCAAGACATCAAAAGCAAGAAAAGCGGCGCATCAGCTGGAATGCGGTGGCGAACGCAAAACGCGAATCACTCGTCGCCAGCTTTCGCGCCTTGGTCCAAAGCGTCACTGTTCACCCCATGCGCAAGGTTGTGAATAGGCGCGCCCTCGTGACCCTTCGGCATCAATCAAATCAGATACTTGCGACGCCGATCGGCGTCGGGACCCCGCGCCGAAACACAGTTTTCCCCGACAACGGACATTTGCCAGATTCCTGGGATGGTTCGGCGCCCGCCTATCCGGGCGGCCGTGACATCGGAAAACTGCCGCCCGTGGGCGCAGCGCTAAATCGCAGTCGGTCGCGTGTTCGAGGGAGTTGGCGTGTCGTAAGTTGCGCCCTCATAGCGCCACGGCGAAGCAATATTGCCCATCTTCGTCGACCGTGGCGCGCCACTCTACGCCAGAGCACGCCGCAGTACTCCAGCCGCCCAAATTGTCAGGTCGGCGCAGGCTTAGAGGGTTCGAGCGCTGCGTAGCCTGGATCGCCCCAAGGGATCAGGCGGGGCTGGTCGTCAGACCACCAGACCACAACTCGACCGGCCAATGTGTCGTCTGTCACGAGCCGCAGCACCGCGTTTGCAATCTCTTCCACCGTCGTCAACCGGCCCGGTATCCCCTGCAACGAACGCTGATCAGGCGTCAGAGACTCCCAGTAGGCGTGCACATCTGGCGTTGCGACCCAGTCCGGAACGATGCAGTTGACACGGATATTGTCATTGGCGCCCAGCGAGCCGAGCATGGTGGTTAACCTCAAGACGCCGGCCTTGGCCACGTCATAGGCCGGCGAGCCGCCGGGATGAAGGCGACCATGACCAAGCGCAGACGTCGAGCTCACGTTGATGATCGAGCCCCCGCCCGTTCGACGCATAACGTTGATCGCGAGGCGAGTCGCGAACATTGGTCCGAGGAGATCCGTCTCAACTATCTCCGACCAGTGCTCTAACGGCTCCCCTGGGCGAAACGGGGCCGAAGCGTTGTTGACCAATACGTGTATGCCGCCGAACCGTTGCTCCGCGGAGTTCAGTAAGGCGCGGATGTCGCATTGTTTGCGCACGTCTGCACGAAGAAAGAAGGCGGTTCCGCTTGCTGTTTCGATTCGCGCGACGGTCTCTTGTCCGCCATCCTCATCGATATCGGAGACGACGACGATTGCACCTTCACGGGCCAAGCGTTCGGCGATCGCGCGACCGCAGCCCGGCCCCCGGCCCCGGTGATGACTGCCACTTTATCCTTGATCTCCATCTCGCGCCTCGGCTCGCGCAAAGCTTATCACAGAGTCGCGGTGTTGGGTGTACCGACGCGGCCAATTACTAGCGGGAGCCCGCTGACCAACGCATGCCGGATGTCCAGCCCGACGTGCCGCCGAGGCATAGAGCGCAGTCGCAGAGCATCGTTGTTTCGGCGATTGAAGCGCATGACAGCCGTCGACATCATAGTGCTGCGGCGAGCTATGCCGAGTGTGCGTGAAGTTGGCGAGACAAACAAATGATCAGGAATCCCGAGCCGTTCTGCGTGAGATGGCAGCGGAATGGCTACGATTGGTAGACGCAGCCGATCATTAGTTTTGGGCGTTCACCTCGATCCGGCATCGTCGGATTTTGGCGCGCCGGTGCTGCCAAAAAAGCTTGCTCTTTTGAAGAAAAAGGAAATAACGAAGAGGTCAAGACTCAAAGCGGCACTCGAGCTGATGCGTGGGCCGTACCAAGGCTGAAGTGGCGACCGACGCGGTCTCGAAGCCCGTTAGCTCGATGTTGGAGACGTCGCGATTTCATCAAAGTGATTGGTAATGCGAAGTGATCAATTTCGCCACCAACCAGGAATTACTTCTGACGGGCGTGCCTTTGATGGCTGCCTGCTACGGGGCCGGGGCGCTCGCGTCCTTGCTGGCCCGCTGGTCGGGTAGACTTGCGCTTGGCGTCGGGCACTTGGCCGCGCTTGCGGGGGCTGTGGTAGGCCTCGGCGTTTCGCTCGACGTTCTCCTCGGCGACCCGGGTCGCACGTTGACCGAGTCGCTCCCGGTCGTCTTCCCGTTCGCTCGGCTTTCGCTCTCGGTGGACGGGCTTTCTGCCTACTTCCTGCTCGTCATCTCCCTCGTAGCCGTCGCGGCGTCGATCTACGGTCCGGCCTACCTTCGGGCGCACTCGCCCAACGCGGGACCGGCGCGCCAGGCAGCGCAGGTGGTCGCGCTGAATGTGTTCCTGGGCTGCATGGCGTTCGTCTGCTGCGCGGGCGACGCGCTAAGCTTCCTACTCTGCTGGGAAGGCATGACGCTCGCCAGCTACGTCCTTGTCGTCTCTGACGACCGGGACGGCGAGAACGCTCGGGCAGGGCTTCTCTACATGGTGATGGCCCACGGAGGAACCGCTCTGCTTCTCGTCGCATTCCTTGCCCTCACCGAGCGGGCCGGGGCATTCGACTTTACGGCCCTTCGCGTGGCGGCGGGTGGCCTCGATGGTGTGACACGAACGACGCTGTTCTTCTTGGCACTCGGTGGCTTCGCCACCAAGGCCGGCGTCGTCCCTCTCCACGTCTGGCTCCCTCGCGCGCACCCTGCCGCCCCGAGCCACATCTCGGCGCTGATGTCGGGCGTCATGCTCAAGGTCGCGATCTACGGGATACTGCGCTTCGCCTTCGACCTTCTCGCCCCGGCCGCCGAGCCACTGCCATCCTCCTGGGGATGGACGGTGCTCGTCGCGGGCACAACCTCGGCCGTACTCGGTGTGCTCTACGCGCTACAGCAGCATGACCTCAAGCGCCTGCTCGCATTCCACAGCGTGGAGAACATTGGGATCATTCTTATCGGAATGGGGCTGGCGATGATTCTGTGGCGTCGGGAGATCGCGGGCGGCGCCCTCGCGACGGTCGCGCTCACCGCCGCACTCCTTCACACCGTCAACCACGCGGCATTCAAAGGCCTCCTCTTCCTCGGCGCGGGCAGCGTCCTCTGCCGCACGCACGTCCGCAACATGGAGGAACTTGGCGGACTCGCCCGGCGCATGCCCTGGACGGCCGGGCTGTTCCTGCTTGGAGCCGTCGCGATCTCGGCCCTCCCCCCGCTCAATGGATTTGTCAGTGAATGGCTCACCTTCCAGGCCCTCCTCGGCGGCGCCAGCCACTTCCGCGGCCCCGCCGGGCTCGGCATCGTCTTCTCCGCGGCGATGCTGGCGCTCACGGGAGGCCTCGCTGCCGCCTGCTTCGCGAAGGCGTTTGGTGTCACCTTCCTCGGCCGCCCGCGAACGCCCCATGCCGAGCACGCCACCGAAGCACCGCCGTCGATGATCGCCGGCATGGTTTGGCTCGGGGCGGTGTGCGTGGCCCTCGGTGTCGCGCCAGGGTACGCAATGCGCCTGCTCGACGCGCCTACGGCCGAGCTGCTCCACGGCCCGGGGGCGAGTGCCGTCGTAACGGCCCGGGGACCGCTTGTGCTGTCGACGGCACTAACGCCGTCGGGGACGAACGGCACGGCCATTTCGATGACGGTGCTGGCCGCACTCCTCATCGCGCTCGCCGCGATGGCGTGGGTCTTGCGCCGCGGATTGCGGAGTGCCCCGCAGCGCGGCGCGCCGACGTGGACGTGCGGAATGAGCCCCACGGCACGGTTCGACTACACGGCCACCGCGTTTGCCAAGCCGCTCCGGCTCGTCTTCGCGACGCTGTACGACCTCCACCGCGAGGTGATCCGGGAGACCGCTGGAACGCCGTACGTCGTCCGACGCATTCACTATACGGGAGAGGTCATGGATCTCGCGGAGACCCAAATTTACCACCGCATCGAGCGGGGTATCTCGAGGCTCTCGCAGGCCATTCGCGCCCGCAGCACCGGCCGCATCCACGGGTACATCGCCTTCGTGCTTGGAACCCTGTTCGTGGCGCTGCTGCTGTTCGGGGTGGGCCAAAGATGACCGGCGAGAGACCGCTCACGCTCGTGCTCCTCGAGATGACCCTTCTCGTGCTGCTCGGGCCGCTTGTCACCGGCACCATCCAGAAACTCAAGGCCCTTATCCAGTGTCGCCAGGGAGCGGGTATCCTTCAGCCGTATCGCGACATCATCAAACTGCTCCGCAAGGGCACGGTGCAGGCGGACACGACCTCGGGTTTCTTCCGGTCGATTCCGGTGCTCGTGCTGGCTGCCACGGTGGCTGCGGGTGCACTCGTTCCCGTCGTCCGGACGGGGCCGCCGGCGTTTCCATTGGGCGACGCGTTGATGCTCCTCGGGCTGCTCGCGCTCGCTCGCTTCCTCACTGCGGTTGGCGCATTCGACGCCGGCGGCGCGTTCGGCGGGATGGGGGCCTCGCGCGAGATGACGATCGCGCCGCTGGTCGAGCCGGTCTTGATGATGGTCGTGTTCTCGACAGCGGTGGCCGCCGGGACGACGGAGCTCGGCGCCCTCGCAACGCATCGCGGGGCGTCGTGGATCCTCGCCTGGCGCGCGGCGGACTTCCTCGGCTTTGCGGCCATGCTCGTGTTACTCCCGGCAGAGACGGGCCGCATTCCCGTGGACAACCCGGACACCCACCTGGAACTCACCATGCTGCACGAAGGCATGCTGCTTGAGCACTCCGGGCCGGGGCTCGGCTGCATGATGCTCGCGTCGCATACCCGACAGATCGTGGCTTTCGGCCTCGTGTCGGCCCTCTTCTTCCCGGTCGGACTGGCGGACGGCCCGGGCGTCGCGGGCCTTCTGCTCGGTGCCGGCGCGTTCGCGGCGAAAATCCTCGTGCTTGCGACCTGGCTCGCGCTCGTCGAGTCGTCCTACGCCAAGCTCCGCTTCTTTCGGGTACCGCAGTATCTTGGCATCGGCTTCGTCTGCGCCCTCATGGCCCTCGCGCTGAGGATCCTATGAACCCCGAGACAGTCCAGACGATCATCGACGACCTCGGCGCGCTGCTGCTGTTCACGATGATTCTCATCATCGCGGCACGTCAGATTTCCCACGCCATCCACGCCGTGGCCGCCCAATCGCTCCTCATCGCCATCGCGGGCGCGGTCCTGGCGACGGCTACCGGGAATGAGGACCTCTGGGTCATTGCCGGAATTACGCTCTCCATCAAAGCAATCGTGCTGCCGTGGGTGCTGCACTGGGTCGTCCGGCGCTTGAATGTCCGGCGCGAGATTGAGCCGGTGATCGCTATCTCCGCAACGCTCGCCCTCGCCGTGGCGGTCGTCGTGATGTCGTTTCACCTGAGCGCCTCACTCGGCCCCGTCCGCCAGGCGATCACCGGCAACGCGCTTCCCGTCGGCATCGCCCTCACCTTGCTCGGTGTGCTGGTCATGGCGACCCGTATGACGGCGTTAACCCAGATGGTGGGCCTCTTCGCGTCGGAGAACGGGATCTTCTTCACAGCGATGGCGGTAACGCAAGGCATGCCGCTCATCATCGAAATCGGCGTGATCCTCGACGTCATCCTCGCCGCGCTCGTCATGACGATCATGGTGCTCCGGGTCCGCTCGACGGTCGACGCCGACATCGCGGACCTGGACCGGCTGAGGGGATGATCCGTGGCTCGAACGCTCCTCTGGATCCTGCCGCTCGTCCCGACCATCACGGCGCTGCTGATGCTCACGACGCGCGCCCGCCGCATCCTCTCGGCCATCGACGTCGGTAGCTCGGCGGTCCTTTTCGCGCTCACGCTCGTCCTTGCCCGCGAGGTGGCGACCGGCGGCCCGCAGGCGCTCGGCGTCCTCCGCGTGGACGACCTTGGACTCGTCTTTCTCCTTCTCCTCGTCGTCCTTGCTCTGGCGGTCTCCATCTATACGGTGGGGTGGCTCAGGCAGGCGGTGGAGGTCGGCAACATGAAGGCCGAGTCACCTGCGGTCCTACTTCGCTCTTATGCACGCCTTCGTCGCGACGATTGTCGTCACGGTCCTCGCCGACAACCTCGGAGTCCTCTGGATCGCGATGGAAGGAACGACGATCACCTCCGCCGTCCTCATCGGCTATCACGGCCACCAGCACGGCCTGGAGGCGGCGTGGAAATACATTATCGTGACAACCATCGGCATCTCCTTCGGGCTTTTCGGCACGGTGCTCGTCTATGCCGCTGCCACCGGCGTCATGGGAGGCGTGGGCGCAATGAGCTGGTCGGCGATCATGAAGATCGCTCCCATGCTCGACCCGGGTATCGTCCGGATCGGCTTTATCTTCGTGATGGTGGGCTACGGCACCAAGGCCGGTCTCGCGCCCATGCATCTCTGGCTGCCGGATGCCCATAGCCAGGCGCCCACGCCGGTCTCGGCGCTACTCTCTGGCATCCTCATCAAGTGCGCGCTGCTTGCAATCATCCGGTTCCAGACGATCGCCGCCGCCGCGTGCGGCCCGGCGTTCCCGGCGGAGGTGCTGCTCGTCTTTGGCCTCACCTCGATCGTCGTGGCGACGCCATTCATCCTGGTTCAGCAGGACATCAAACGCCTCCTCGGCTACAGCAGCATCGAGCACGTCGGAATCATCGCGCTCGGTCTCGGCTTCGGCGGCTCCGTCGGCACCTACGGTGCGCTGCTGCACGTGGTGAACCACGGGATCACCAAAGCCCTCGCGTTCTTTGCCGCCGGGACGGCCATCGCCCGTTACGGCTCGCGCGACATACATGTCATCCGGGGCCTGTTCGCTGTGGCGCCGATCGGCGCCACGCTCCTCATGCTGGCGGCGCTGTCGCTCGCCGCCGTGGCGCCATTCTCGATCTTCGTGAGCGAGCTCATGGTGCTGCGCGCCGGCATCGGCCACGGTCACTGGGTGGCGATCGCGATATTCCTCGTGATGGTCGTTGTCATCTTTGCCGGCCTCCTCCATCATGTCGGCGCGATGGTATTCGGCGAGCCGACGGCGACGGCGGGCCGGGAGGCCGAGGCCTGGTCCCCGCTGCTCGGGATGCTGCTGCTCGCCGCGATTATCGTCCTGCTTGGCCTCACCATTCCCGCGAGTTTCGGCGGGCTCCTCCAGCGCGCCACGGAGGTTGTCGTTGGCTGACCCTGCTCTCATGGACGCGCTGCGGGCGGGCGCGGGCGGCTCCGTCGAAGCGGACGTCGGACCGCGCCCATCAGACCTCACGGTGCGCCTCGGCCGTACGGGCGATCTCCCGGCGGTTGCCGCCGTGCTCATCGGACCGTACTCGATGGCCCTGGCCACGGTCGTGGCGACCGACGAGACAGCGACGCCGGACGGCGATTTGAAGGTGCGCTATATCTTTGAGCCCACCGCGCCCGGCGCCGCCGGATCAGTTCGTGACGCTTCTCATCTCCGTGGATGCGGCGCACCCGGAGGTGCCCTCGCTGACGACGGCAGTCCCGGCAGCAAACTGGCACGAGCGCGAGATGCAGGACCTCTTCGGGATCGTCTCAGTCGGGCATCCCGATCCCCGCCCGCTCGTGGTCCACGACGGGTGGCCAAAGGGCGTCTTCCCGCTCCGCAAGGCTTTCGACGGATCGCAGCGCGGTCCCGGTCGAGCCCGCCGATGAGTTTCCGCACCTCGTCGCCGAAGGCGAGGGCGTCTTCGAGATCCCGGTCGGCCCGATCCACGCCGGCATCATCGAACCAGGTCACTTTCGCTTCACGTCGGTCGGCGAGACTGTACTCAATCTCGACGCGCGCCTGTTCTACACGCATCGCGGGATGGAAAAGCGGATGGAGGGGCTCTCGCCGCTCGACGCGTTTTACGTCGCCGAGCGTATCTGCGGGGTCTGCTCGGTCGCGCACGGCCTGGGCTACTGCGAGGCACTCGAGCAGATTGCCGGCGTCGACGCCCCGCCGCGGGCCCGCCTCATCCGTAGCATCGCTCTCGAGTTGGAGCGGCTCTACAACCACGTCGGCGACGTCGGCAACGTCTGCGCCGGCGCCTCGTTCCACTACGGCACCGCTGCCGGGATGCGTTTGAAGGAGCGCCTCCAGCAGATGAACGAGCGGCTCGCCGGCAATCGCTTCCTCCGAGGCCTCGTGGTCCCGGGCGGCGTGCGCCTCGATCTCACGGACGACCTCTTCGGAGTCCTCGCCGTCACACTCCATGACACTCTCGCCGGGCTCGACAGCCTGATGGCACGCATCGAAGCCAACCCGTCGGTCGTCGATCGGTTCGATGACACCGGCATCCTCCAACACCAGGCCGCGCTGGACCTCGCCGTCGCCGGAGTGGCGGCCCGGGCGAGCGGCGTGGACCGCGACGCGCGACGCGACCATCCCCACGGCGCATTCGCGGGTACCGAGCCGCTCGACCTACACGTCGTGACCGCCTCGGAGGGCGACGCGATGGCCCGCGTGACGGTTCGTGCCCTCGAGGCCCGGGAGTCGATCCGGCTCGTCGGCGAATTCGTCCGACGACTCGAGCCGGGGCCGTTGCAGGTCGCCCTCAAAGAGCCGCTGCCGGGCGGACGGATCGGGATCTCGGCCATCGAGTCGGCGCGAGGCGAGGCAGTCCACTGGCTTCGCACCGATGCCGCCGGGCGCGTGGAGCGATACCACCTCCGATCGCCGAGCTACCACAACTGGCCCGCGGTGGTCCTGGCCGCCGAGACGGCAATCGTCCCGGACTTCCCGCTCGTCAACAAGAGCTTCGAGCTCTGCTACTCGTGCACGGATCGCTGACATGCTGCGAATCATGGTGAACGCGCTTCGCACGGGGGTGGTCACGACCCGCTACCCTGCGGAGCCGAGCGTGCCGCCGGATCGCTTTCGGGGGGCGCCCGTGCTTCGCCCCGGCAGCGCCCTGCCTCCTCCCGCCGTCTGCCCCACGGGTGCGCTCTCAGAGCATCTCGACGCTGGCCGTCGTCACGTCGTGCTTGACCTCGCGCGGTGCGTCTTCTGCGGCCGCTGTGCCGAGGATCCATGGGTCGACGCGGTCGCCATGGGACGGGACTTCGAGCTCGCAGCGCGCTGCCGCGACGACCTGCGGATCGAGGTCATGGCCGACGACCCTACCGTCCCAGCGGCGGGACCAGCACCCGACCCAGACGCCGAGGCCGCCCGCGCCTCGTCCGAGATCCACCGGGTGCTCGGCCGATCGCTGCACCTCCGCCACCTCGACGCAGGCTCCTGCAACGCCTGCGATTGGGAGCTCGCCGCCCTCCTGAACCCGGTGTACGACGTTCGTCGCCTCGGCATCGACTTCGTAGCCTCCCCGCGCCACGCAGACGGGGTCGTGGTCACCGGCCCGGTGACGCGCAACCTGGAGACCGCCGTCCGCCGCACGTTTGACGCCATCCCCGACCCGCGCGTCGTGATCGCCGTGGGAGCTTGCGCCGCTTCCGGGGGCATCGTCGGAGAGGGATATGCCAGCGCCGGCGGCGTCGACCGGGTCCTGCCTGTCGACGTCTACATCCCCGGCTGCCCGCCGCGCCCGGAGGCCATCATCTTCGGCATTCTGGTCGCGGTTGGGCGCCTCAGTGCCCGCCGCTTGGCGCGCGAGGGGTAACGGGACGGCGCCGCGCTTTCGTGCCGGACGGGGTGGCGTCGTTCACGCCCGACTGCGCGACCGACCGCGAGGCTGGCTCGAGCGGCGAGGACGACAGCGGCCCCTAACGCCAAGATGTTGGCATTATTCGCGGACGGACCAGCCAGTAAGTTCGCTCTCAAGATGAGTTGCAACAGCCGCGCCGCAGCTTAAACGCGATACGTTTGCCACTCACGGACACGTCGGTGGCACATCCAACGTAGCTACCCTTGCGCGACATGGCGACGCGGCGACGGATGTCGTCGACGGGCTCGTTACTCTTCGATGTGGTCTTAGTGTCCACTCGGTGTCGAATAGAGCGCTGCTGCGCAGCGCCGTTCTTTTTTGGGGCGGGCGATTGGCACTTAATTAGATCCCAAGACAGAACCAGTGGCATCATCAAACCACTCGGGATGGCGATTATGTATGTTAGAAACACGATCTATTAATGGATGGCCCCGTGAATTTGGCAAGCTGTTTCGCCTTCCGGAGGACTTCACGTCGCGCGGCCGGCGTCTAACGCTCGGAGCTTGTCTAAGTACTCGTCGACGATATCATAATTTCCGCATGTGGCGCAGCTAACAACCATTCCACGAAATCCGGGAGGAGTACGATCCCTCGCCGAGCCATCACAGACTGGACACTGACACTGCATGTCTTCTTCTCCTAGCAAAGGAAATACATGAGGCCGGCCAACAGGAATGAGAGCCAAAAATGATGGAACAGAGATTGAATGCCGCGCGTCCGCTCACTCCCTTTTTATTGGCCAAAGACCAAATAGCTCGCTGCAATTCTTCGATGTTATCGTTCGAGGGAACATCTCTGGCTGTCTTAATCAGCGTTCCCAAGATGACCGCGTGAACTCTACTGCTGGGGTAGGGGGAAGCCAAGGGTAGTTTTGTTCAAGAGCTGCGGTGGGGGAAAAAGCATAGTGCCCATCCCTAAACTCCTGATCTTTCAATGCCGCGTGTTTGGCGATGACCCCGTAGCTGAACCGCGCTGCGCGGCCGGCGGCCGCAGCAGCAAGATCATCATCATCAGCGTTCGCCCCAAACGCCCGAGCTCCATCATTCGCCCCCAACCGGAATCGCTAAAAAGAAATCCGCTAAAAAGAAGTGGCGGCGCGCCCCTCGCGCGCACGCGCGGGAAATGGCAGCGAGAAGGTCAACGCGGCCTAGCGACCTGCCTTTCCCGGAAGCTTCCATGACCGAGGCGAACTAACCCCGCAGACAACGCATCTTCCCAGATTGACAAGCGCGGGCAGGATGTTCGCCATGCATCCATAACGTCGCCATAGGTCCGGGGACGCTCGGAAAGCCACTCCAAAAACTGTATCGTGAGATAGCCGCTAGGCCCTTCAAAAACAAACCCAGACATTGAATCCTCCGGATAGCCTCCTTTATACAGCCAATTGACCAACAAGAGCGAGCCGGTTTTCAGATCCACCGCCTGACCTTGCGGACATAAGCGTCGAACGCACCGCCGAACTGCCTGCGCATCTTGGTTTCTTCGAACGGAATATAGACCCAGTTCACCGTGGCGAAAATCGCGATAGGAGCAAGGAACATAAGCGACGCACCGACCAAAAATGCGATACCCAACGTGACGATTACCAAGCCCAAGTACATCGGGTTGCGCGTGAACCTAAAGGGCCCGGAGGTGACAAGTTTGCGGTTTGCCGCCGATGTCGGATTTATCTCCGTACCCTCACGCCGAAAAAGCAAGGCCGCTGTGACGGACAGCGCGATCCCGAGCACTGTGAGTACAACGCCGAGTGGGACGAGTGGCAAACCCGAAACTCGCGGCCATCCAGCTAAGTAACTCAATGCGGCCGCGATCAGTACATAAGCGAGGGCCCATATCGGCGGCGGCAATTTCAACATCGGCGTGCTCGAAACTTAAATGTCAAGCGGCGTCGGGAGCGGTGTTATGATCGGCCTGAGCCCTAAGTGTCCGTCCGAGAACATCTTGAATCCTGTGAATCGTTTGTGATTTAAGAGTGGTGGCCTGATTCGAGGAGGGTCACCGATGTGGACGACGAAGAACCGCGGACGTTACGACCGTAGCGCATTGCGATATCCGAGCGATCTAACCGACGATGAATGGGCGCTTGTTGAACCGTTGATCCCGCCAGCCAAGCGCGGTGGCAACAAGCGCCACGTCGACGTGCGCGAAGTGATGAATGGGATGATGTATATTTTGAGCACGGGATGCCAGTGGCGGGCGATTCCGAAAGACCTGCCGCCGCGTAGCACGGTGCATGATTATCTCGACTTGTGGAGCTACGACGGCACGCTCTATCGCATCCATCACATGCTTTATGTGGAGTGCCGCGAGCAAGGCGGACGCGAAGCCAGCCCCACCGCCGCCATCATCGATAGCCAAAGCGTCAAGAGTGCTGAAAAAGGGGGGCTTGTATCGATCCGCATGGCTATGATGCAGGCAAGAAGATCAAAGGCAAGAAGCGCCACCTTCTCGTAGATACGCTGGGTTTGTTGCTCCACGCCATCGTTCACCCCGCTGATATCCAGGACCGCGACGGCGGCATCCTGCTTCTTGCCACTCTGTTCGGGATGTATCCGTTCTTAAGAAAGTTGTTTGCCGACGGCGGCTATCAAGGACCGGAATTCCAGAAGGCGCTCACGAAAATCCTGCCCCATCTTGAAACTGAAATCGTCAAGCGCTCCGATCACGCCAAAGGATTTGTGGTGCTCCCACGCCGTTGGCTCGTCGAGCGCACCATTGCTTGGCTCAACCGCTGCCGAAGGCTTGCCAAGGATTGGGAAAACCTCAATCGCAAGGCGCTGGCATTCTTGCGCCTCGCCTCAATCCGCCTCATGCTCCGAAAACTTTGTAATCCCGTTTGATGTTCCCGGACAGACTCTAAGGCTGGCAAGTATTGTGACGACCGAACGACCCTTCTTTGTCGAGAAGGTTTCGTCACTTCGATTGTTCAGAAGCTGGATGAGCACGCGCTTTTTTGGTCTCCCATCTGCGGGCGACATCGAGCCACGCCTCAGCCATTTGCAGAAAGATTAGACGCTCGCGTTCCGTCTTGGCGGTTCTTGCCCAGTCGAAGCACTCATCTGCGTTCTCATAGAATTCTCTTTCCGACGACACGACACCTCCCCAAAACGCGCAACCGATGAGAAACGTAAGCCTCAATGGTGACGGCGTTGCAGCAAGTTCGCGCGGCCATGCGCCGCAGGTTTTGTGAATATGTTGTGACCGAACACGTGCCAGATGTTGAAAACTCGGGAACCACTCAGCGCGTTGTCGGGCCTGGCTTTGGGCTGCGCCTCTTCCGACAGATGCCAAGGGTCGCCACGCTCTTTGAGCTGCGTGACGACATGTTCGGCGACGGCGTAACGCTCGGCCTCGGTCAGGTCTTGCTTGAGGCCGCGCACGATCTTGCTGGCACCTCGAAGGGCGAAGGCGATGGCGTACTTGAGCACGTCCCAGCGGGTCATCCGGTACTGGCCCCTTTTGCCGATTTTCAGCCAAAACGGACCACTTGCGATTCCGAAAGGGGCCACTCACAAACCGAGCCGCCTTATAAGCCGCTTTGGCGCCTCTCTGAGTCCAAGCGATCCCGTCCATTTAACGAAGGGAAGCGGCCGGCGGTTGCGGAGAACGAAGCCGAACGGTCCCTCAAACCATCGGCTGCGGTGCCCGGTCACGCAATCGACGATCTCTGCGAGCCCGACGACGCCGCCAGTTTCCAAGTCCTCGGGCGACAAGCGGTGGTCCCGACAGGCCTGTCGATTAATCGTCAAAGACGCATGGACGAGGAACGGGCCACGGTATTTCGTCGCCCATACTCTGTTTTCGATGTCCTTAGAACCCTGAGTGATCAGGTAGGCCCAAGGCTGGCGTATCGACAAGATTTTCACGCGATAATCTCCCTCATTCATTCTCTCGCTAACCGAAAATCCGGCGCTAGCCCCTTTAGGGCCTAAACGGGCCACTCGCTCCCGCGAAATGCTACTCGGCATGCTGGTATCAAGGCATCGCGATTAACCATTCGTCAACGCGATTTAGCCAGAGCCTGAAGATTCGGACTCGATTCGGGGGAATCGTGATGGCAATTGGGGGATGGCAAAACCAGCTCTACTACGGCGACAATTTGGAGGTTCTTCGGAGCAGAAAAATTCCCTCCGAGAGCGTCGCGCTTTGCTACATCGACCCACCGTTCAACTCCAAGCGCAATTATAATCAGATCTATAACAACTACGGCATGGAGGATCGAGCGCAGGCCCAAGCCTTTGTTGATACCTGGAAGTGGGATGACTGGGCGATCATCGGCTTTAATGAGATTCTGGAAAATTTGGATGGAAGGTTTCAGCCGCGCCTCGTCGAATTGATCAAGGGATCAAGCCACGGGAGATAAAGCGCCTAATCATAGAGCCGGATGCGTCTGATTGGAGCGCACCGATACCAATTTCGATGTGATGATGCTGACTGCAACGGTCATACGATGTCATGCACCGACTGGGAGATGGCGCAGTCATATCGATCGTGGCGGGACGAGTATGAGGAGGAATGGGAAATTGCGCTTCGGCAGAAATACGAAAATGAAATGATCAACAAATTCGATACCCATTTCTATGTTGGGACTGTTCACAAGCACCCAAAGGAATGGATAATCGTCGGCCTTTTCTATCCGCCCTATCCGGTCGTGCGGGACCTTTTCGACTAAAGAGGTCGCCAATCGAGGCAGCCTAAGCAAAAAGAGACCCCGACCGAAGTCGGGGCCTCCCCGTTAGTGCCGGCTACTTGGCGCTGAACACCTAATCCTCCAGAGAAAAAAGGAAGTGTGAGGATTGGTCGGGCCGGTAGCTTTTTCGTTTGAGCCAGTATTCGGTCGATAAGATCGTTCTTTTGCGAAAAGCTGAGTTCATCACCAAACAAGTCGAGGTATACCTGAATCGTTTCCTCGTCATCGTCCTCTTCGATCGCCCCCAATTTCCGAAGCTGCGCTCGGCCAGCCGGCTCGTCCCAATGCGGCCCAAGCGCCGCCATCGCGTGGAAATAGACAATCTTTCTTTGCCATCGCGGGTCGTCGATGTTTGCTCGAAATCGCTCCAGCGCTGCGACACAGTCGCTTAATCGACCCGCTTGGACATGACAACGCAAGAGCGTATCGACTAGGTCGCTGAGAGCACGAAGGTCAATATCAAGCAATGACCCCCGCCTTGGCATACCCATCTTAATCGCTGGAGCTGTATGGCTTTTGTGCCAAATTGCGTATTGGGTACCCGTCATTGCGCCTCATCCGCCTTCGCTCCTAAGAATACCGTTGGCTTCTGCCCAAGCGCGCCAGTCTAACCGCAGGCGCCGGAGCATTTGCGGGTGCGCCTTGAACCTTAGCTTGGCCTCGGCCCCTCCCGCTCGACTACCGCCCGCTGCGACACCGCCGACTACGTACAAGACTGCTGAGCGTGCGCGTGTTCTCGCGCTCGGCCGCCGACGCGACCTTGAGAACGGCATCAAACGGCATCATCTTTTCGATACGCCCTATGTCAGCGTGGGCAATCCGCGCAATGAATGAAAGAACTTGAACGGCCAATCTAGTGAGTACAATTCTGGACCGCGAAGGCACATTGCTCACCCGCTGTTATAAGACCGCCAGTGGGGCCGCTATAGTTCAGACTAGCGACGCGTCCGCCCGTCATCACTACGTTCACGGTGCAGAACCGCTGGCTACTGACTGCCGTCGCGCCGAAACGGTTGCCGTTAACGACAGCATCAATTGTTGTTGGCAGATTCCGGTTCGGGGCGACGATGGAGCTCGGGCGGTCGGGGCGACCGATGATGAAGACGTCGGCTTCGCCGGGTCGGGGCGGCGGCGATGGTGACGGCGCGGCGCGACCTAAGGGGTCATCGACAACGATCGGCAAATTCCGCAGCACTGACGGTAGCCCCGTCGCCGGCGCGGCGGCGGTGGCCGCGGCGTCCGAGCTAGATCACATGGGGCGTGGATAGTGCCCCCCCAACGTCAGTTCTCCCTGTTTCCTCTCTGTTATTTGCTTTTGGAGACATCACTCTAAGTCCCTAATCCCTCTCAGTGATTGCCCGTTCGTGCTCAATCGCCTCCCTGTTTTTCTTGAAAATCTCGCTGTTTCCCGGGAAAAAACAGGGACGCACTGTCAGTGCTGCAAGATTTGGCGATCTGTTGTCGATGAACATCATCGAGGCGGATTTGATAGTGTCCGTGCCGCAGATTTGCCGATCTGTTGGCGATGACCCCGTGAAAGGCCGTACATCTGGAGATAGCGCGCGTTGCAGACCACGAGCCGCCCCGCTGTATCGAACATGGTGAGGCCTTGGGTCATGTTGTTGAGGGCGGCATCGAACTGCAAATTCCGCGCCTGCAACTGCGCCTCGCGCTCGCGCAATACCGCTGTGCGTTGGGTGCGTGGTGACTCCCAACCATCGGATTTGGCGGCGACCGTGTTGCAATATCAGCAATCCATAGAGCAATCGGAAGGAGATGGTCGGAACCACGAACAGGTCCATCGACGCGATGCCGTCAGCATGATTATGCAGGAACGTCCTCCAACCCTGGGATGGAGGCCGCCTACGCCTTGCCATATGGCGACCGTGGTTTGCCCGACATCGATGCCGAGCTTGAGGAGCTCACCGTGGCCGCATAGCTCGAGCGCCGCGGCCACCGCTGCCGCGCCGGCGCCGCCCCAGCGCTCGCTGCCGTCGATCAAGTCAAAAAGAAATCGGCCGGCGCCGCGGTCCAAAGCTCGGGCCGGATTCGGCCCGCCGCTCGGCTCCGCCTCGCGCGCGCGTATAGCGCACAAAGATGGTCAACGCGCCCCACAACATTCGGCACCCATCACGATTGACGGAAAGACCTATGAGCACGACGTGGTCATTCGCCTCTCGGGCGAAGTTATGAAGCGGAAGAAGAAGCTGTACAGACCCTCGGCCAAACGCTCGGCGGGCATTGGCTCAATTGGCGGCGCACCCAGCACCCCAGGCAAGCGGCGAACCACACCGCGCACTGACGGAGAAGCGCGACCTTGATCTAGCGGCGCACCGGCAATCGGTTCATCGTGCCCGCCGTGGTACACGCGCCGCGCGCCCCGCGGTCAAAGGTTCCGCGACAGCTTCATGCGGTAGTGGAAGTCCTGTGCCACATGCCAGTTGACCGACGCGATGAGCATGCCCCGCCGGGTGATGTAGCGGCGTAACGCGCACATGCTGATCGTGCCGGGCTTCTTCCGGAGGCGGGCAGCGATATCGTTGGTCATTGGCTCGCCGCGTAAATCCTGCTCGACCTCAAGAATTTCCTCGCCGGCGCGCTCGGCCAGATGCGCATAAAACGGCCCGATGCAATGGGACAATTCGCGCACATAGCACGAAAGACGGCGCGGTATGTACGAGTGCACGTAGCAAAGGACGTTGCCACCCTGCTCGCTGCGGCGCAGCCCCTGCATAAGCGACCAGCGTGAACCCAGCTTGCCGCCGATCTCCACTGCGATATCCGCAGAAAGCTTCATCTGCTTGTGCGAGAGCATTTCGTAATGGGTGTCGAGCGCGAACTCGGACAGATCGGCGAGCGAAGACAGCGAATGTACATAACGCGCTTGCGGTTTGACGGCGACGACCACGCTGCCGGAGCCTTGCCGGCGCTGCACCATGCCGTGATCGACGAGGCGTCGAAGCGCTTCGCGCACGGTGAAGCGGCTGGCGCCGAATTCGTCGCACAGTTCGCTCTTGGCTGGCGCCATCTCGAGCGGATATTCGCCGCTTTCCAGTCTGTGGCTTAATACGTTCAATATCTGGACGTAGCGCGGCGCTTCCATTGTCATGCCGTATCCCCTCCCCCTTTTTGGGATTGCGCGGGCGACAAGACCTGCTTCAACGAGGCGCGCGACGCCATGCTTCCCGGTTTCCTAATCGAAATCAGGGACCTGAAATGGAACCTGTTTGACCAGTGGCCGGCGGATCCTTGTCAGTGAGATCCCACGGGTGAGCAGACGGCGGATCTGCATCCTCGGAGGTTGCGGCGGCATGGGCCGCAGTCTCGTCGCGGCTTGCCTCGCACCTCGCCTCTGTGTTGCAGGAAGGTGGAAAAAGTGCGAGTGTTCACACCGTTCGGAGCCATCTGAGGAGTTCAGTGTATAATATTTGCGACTGACGCGGAGCGGCCAAACCCGCCTTCGACGCCAGACATTGCTTTTGGATAGAGGAATGCGTTGCCGGTCTTGACACGATGATTTTTTGTATACAATTTCGTCTGAGACCCGTCGGCACGGCGCGGCCGTAGTGGTGGCCATACGCGGGCCGGGACATGGGCGCCATCGATATCGTCGTCAATCTGTTTACTGCGCAGGAGATAGAACTCGAGCAAACCGGGTTCGACGCGGATTTCATGGCGCAGATCCGGATGCCCGAGGACATGCGCCACGGGGTCTCTATAGACCGCTATCTCCAGAAGATGGACCGGGCCGGCGTCGATCGGGCGTTGTTGATCGCAGTGCGTGCCGGCGACCTCAAGATCAAGGGCTCATTCGAAATTCCCTATGAGCGCGTTCATTCGATCTGTCTGAGCCACCCGCGACGATTTTCGGGCCTTGCCGGAATCGATCCGTCTCGCGGCATGCAGGGCTTACGCGATCTGGAACGCGCGGTGCGCGACTTCGGTTTTGTCGGCGCCCATCTCTATCCGCACTGGTTCGAGCTGCCGCCGGACCACGCCAAATACTATCCCTATTACGCGAAGTGCTGCGAGCTCGACATTCCGATCATGATGCAGGTCGGGCAGAATCTGATTTATCAGCGGGAACGGCGGCTGCCCAGCGTGGCGCGTCCCATCACGCTCGACCGGGTCGCTATCGATTTTCCTGAACTCAAAGTCATCGGCATCCATATCGGCGTCCCTTGGGTCGACGAGATGATCGCGATGGCGTGGAAGCACGAAAACGTCTTCATCGGCGTCGATGCCTACGCGCCTAAGCACTGGCAGCCGCAACTCATTCATTATCTCAATACCTACGGCAAGCATAAGGTCTTATTCGGCACCGATTGGCCGGTGATCGATCCGGAACGCGCCGTCGCCGAAATCCGTACCCTCGGATTACGTCCGGACGCGCAGAAGATGATGATGCGTGAAAACGCGCTGCGCGTTTTCCGCCTGCCCGAAAGCGCGAGCCTGCGGCGATGAGGGAACGGCAAGCAATCTTGCCTGCGACCTACCGGCCGATGACCATGGCCAGCGGCATTCGCTCCTGCGCGCTACGCGATCCAGACAAAGTGGCGCTGACGTGCGGTGACCGGAGACTGACCTACGCACAACTCATCGACCGGATCGACCGGGTTGCGACGCTGGCGCGTCACCGCTTCGGGCTGAACAAAGGCGATTGCGGCGCGATCGTCGCCGGCAATTGTCTTGAATACATCGAGATCGTCAACGGCCTCTCCGAGGCGGGCGTAGCCGCCGCGACACCGAACCCGCGGCAGACTCCTGCCGAGCTTGGCTTCATCCTCAATGATTGCGGTGCACGCATCGTTTTCGTCACGCCGGAAACCGAACCGCTGGTCCGCGCCGCCGACTGTCCCTCGCTCGAGCATTTTGTTGTCATCGGCGCTGCTTACGAGGCGCTGCTCCATTTGGCACGACCGAATAGCGATCTGCCCTTGGTCGATGAATGGGACGCATTCGCCATTCCCTACACGTCGGGCACCACGGGGAAGCCGCGCGGCGTCACCTTGGCGCACCGCTCGCGCGTCCTAGTGGGATTCTGCATGGCGTCGGAATACGGCTGCTATTCGCCGGACGATAACTATCTCGCGATCGCGCCGCTGTTTCACGGCGCCGGCTTCAGTTTCGCGCATGCCGCCGTTTTTTTCGGCGGCTCATGTGAAATCCTTACGACCTTCGACGCCGAAACCACGATCCGTAGATTGCATGAGAGTGGCGCGGCCGGCACCTTCATGGTGCCCACTCACTTTCACGCCATCTTTGCGCTTGAGAAATCGATCAGGGAGCGCTGGCGCGGCGTCGCGCTGAAAGCTCTGGTTTCCAACGCGGCACCGCTGCCGCAATACACCAAGGAACTGATCATCGATTATTTCAGCGACGGCGTTCTGCACGAGACCTACGGCTCGACGGAGGGAGGCATCGTCACCAATCTGCGGCCGCCCGATCAGCTCAGGAAGCAGCAATGTGTCGGCCGGCCGTTCCTAATGAATCGTGTACGTCTCCTCGGAGAGGACGGCAAGCCGGTGCCGAACGGCGAGGTCGGCGAACTCTATAACGACTCCCCATGCCTGTTTCTGGGCTACTGGAACCAGCCTGACGCAACCGCCAACGTCATGCGCGATGGCTGGTTCTCGGCCGGCGATCTCGCGCGGATGGACGACGAGGGATACTTCTATCTCGTTGACCGTAAGAAGGACATGTACATCACTGGGGGAGTCAACGTGTATCCCCGCGAGATCGAAGAATTTTTGTTCCGCATGCCGGGTGTTAAGGAAGCTGCCGTGGTCGGCGTACGCGACGACTATTGGGGCGAGGCCGGCAAGGCGTTCGTGGTCATGCAGCATGGCGCACGTCTTGCCGCCGATGACGTAATCTCGGCCTGCAAGCAGAACTTCGCCGGGTACAAGGTGCCGCGACATGTCGTCTTCGTCAACGCACTGCCCCGTAACGCGGCCGGCAAAATCCTCAAGACAGATCTGCGCAAGCGGGCCTGACACCATGCCGCTCGATCTTGCGCCCCGTATCGTTGAGACCATCGACGGGCGCGAGGTCGGCTATCGGCGTTTCGGCAACGGACCGCCGGCGGTTCTGTTGCACGCCTCGCCCCGCTCGGCGGCCTCATTGCTGCCGCTGGGCGAACAACTCGCCGACCGCTTCACCGTCTTCGCCTTCGACACGCCCGGTTTCGGCTGGTCGCAACCACTGCGTATCGCGCGACCGGACGCGGTCGATTTCGGCGATGCCCTGATCGCGACATTTGACGCCTTGGGCCTCGATCGAGTCCCGGTCTACGGCTCTCATACCGGCGCCGCTATCGCCGTGGCGGCGGCGAACCATCATCCGGCGCGGATTTCATCGCTCGCGCTCGATGGCTACGCCATTTTCACGCTTGCGGAGCAGACTGAATACGCGCAGTTTTATCTTGCGCCGATTGTGCCGGATTGGGCCGGCACGCACCTCGCGTGGCTATGGAGCCGGGTCAAGGATCAGTTCACGGTCTTTCCCTGGCATCTCATGGGCCAATGGGCGCGCCTGCCGCGCGCTTTGCCGACGCCCGCCGCTATACAGAACGTCGTGGTCAACTTCCTTGCGGCTGGCGACGCGTATCGTGCGGCCTATGCCGCGGCGTTCCGCTTCGATGGCCGACTGGAATTGCGCGCTCTGACGCTCCCAACCACGGTGATGGCGCGATCCGATGATTTGCTGTTTGGCCATCTCGATCTGCTCGGCGATTTGCCGGCGACCGTGACAGTGCGAAAGCTCTCCGAAGATGGCGCCGCGTGGGGCGACGCTGTCGCCGAAGCCATGCGGCACGGCGATGCCAGCGAGGCGCCGTCGCTGCCGAAACCGGCGGCCCGTTTCCGCTCAACCGGTCCTGCGCAAAGTGTCTTGCGCGTACCGGGCGGTACTGTGGGGGTTTCGTCGGCCGGCCGCGGCGATGCGCGAAAACTGGTGCTGATACCGGGAATCCCGGATTCGGCGCGCGGGAACGCGGCGCTGATCCGCGCGCTCTCCTGCCATTTCGCGGTGCTGGCCGTCAACCCGCCGGGCTTCGGCGCATCGCATCTGGCGGGCCAACCGAATACCGGCGCGATCGCCGCGGCGATGCTGGCCGCGCTCCAAGAACTCGACGCCGGCGATTTCGATATCGTGGCTGTTGGCGAGAGCGCGGGCCTCGGCTGCGCACTGGCCGCTTTGGCGCCGCGAGCGCGTCTTGTTCTCCTCGATCCTCCTCCCGATGCCGCGCGTGGCGGGCTGACGCAGCATATGACCGACGTGACGCCGCGGCGCGATGGCTCGCATCTCCTCGCGGCATGGCATCAACTGCGCGACGCCCGGCTGTGGCGTCCCTGGTATGACGGACGACCGGAGCAAGCGTTGGATTGTGGCACCGATCCCGATATCGGCGCTTTGCAAGCGGTGTTGACAGAATGGATGCGCGGCGGGACTGAAGGCGCGGCAACGCTGGCGATGGCACTGGCGTCACCGCTCGCAAAACTGATCGAACCAATCAAAAGCCGCACGACCCTGATCACGCTCCCCAAGCATTCCTGGTCGAAAGCCGTTGCCGAATTCGCTGAGGAAAACGGCTTGTTGTTGTTGCGCGCGAGCGATGATCGCGCGGAGCGTGCTCGGGTCGTTCGCAAGGCGCTCGCAGCATGATCGGGCAGCCCGCCATAGCGGCGGCAAGCGGGGGAATCGCCGCGCTATTCCGCGATGCGATCCCGTCCCTGACGATTGTCGACGAGCCGCACGAATGCGCGCTCGCCTCGTGCGATATCGCGGGCGCCGGAGCGGTAGCGGCCACCGCGATCCTGCGGCCGAAAATCATGACGAGGTGCAGGCGCTCGTGAGTGTCGCCCGACGCCAAGGCTGTGCGCTCTTTCCACGCGGCGGCGGTTGGTCCTACAGTAGTGGCTACACGCCGTCGCAAAATCCCGCTGCGATTGTTGAGACCGGGCGGCTGCATGGGATCGCGATCGAGCGCGACGCGGCGCGTGTCACGGCCGGCGCAGGCGTGACATGGGGCTCGCTCTACGACGCACTCGACGCCAGCGGCCTACGTGTACCGAGCTTCGGACCGCTGTCGGGAATCGGCGCCACGGTCGGCGGCCTGGTGGCCCAGAATGGCGGCTTTTTCGGCGCCGCAGGTCATGGCGCCATCGCTGACGGCAGTATCATTACGTCGACCATGGTCGCCGGTAGCGGGGAGACGCTGACGCTGACCGCGCATGACCGCGTCGACGGTTCGGCGGCGCCTCAACCTTTCGCTGGCGACTGCGGAGCGTTTGGGCTTCGCACCGAAATCACTCTGGCCGCGACGCCGCGCCCCGCGACGACGCTGTTCGCGTCCTTCGCGTTTGCCGAAGGCGCGGAAGCCTTGGCCGCGCTGTGTTCGCTCGCCGGCCTACCCGGCCTCGGCGAAGCCTATGTTTTCGATCCGGGCACCCACGCCAATCTGGCGCGGTCGGGCTTCACGGTACTTGAAGGCGCGGCGATCGCCGGCGAGTTGTTTGCCGCGAGCAAAGGCCCTCTTGGTGGCATCGCCAACGTCCTCCGCGCGGCGCGATGGAGCAAGGCCACAATCGCCGATATTGCCTGGTCGCTGCACGTTTCGGTAGAAGGCGACGAAGCGCCGACGCAAGAAGCGTTGGCAGAGGTCGCCGCGCGCGCCCTCGCCGGCGGGGGCAACCCGGTACCCAACGTCATTCCCCGCGTTACCCGTTCGCGTCCTTTCCGCCGCATCAAGGCACTGCTTGGGCCGGAGGGTGAGCTGTGGCTTCCCGCGCACGGCGTGTTCGGTCGCGACGCGGCGCCTGGCGGCCTCAAATTCATCGAGACGACGCTGGCGGATCGTGCGGAGATCATGCAGGCTCACGCCATTCGGGCGACAATTCTCGCAGTTCTCATGGGCGACCGCATCGTGATCGAGCCGCAATTGTTCTGGCCGGATTCGCTGCCGCTGTTTCACCAGCGCCTGTGCACACCGGACCAGCGGGCCACCTTTGGCCAGCAGCCTAGCCACCCCGCCGCGCGGGCGTCAGCCTACGAGTTCCGGCGCGCCTTGATCGACGCGATGGACCGCGCCGGGGCGTCGCATTTCCAGATTGGCCGCGCCTATGCAGCGCATCCCGGTGTCAGCGACGCGGCGCGTCAAGGATGGACCGCGTGGAAACGACAACTCGATCCCGACCGGATGATGAATCCAGGCGTTCTCGGGCTTTGATCAGAAGAAGGAACGTGACATGACCAAAAGCCTTCAATTGATGACAGTGAGCGCCTTGCTCGGGCTGTCCGTGCTCGGAGCCACGACCCTCTCGACGAACTGGGCGCGCGCCGAGGACGACATCGTCGTGGGCGCCACCGTTCCCATAACCGGTCCGTTGGCCGGTTCGGGCCTCCAGTATTACGACGCTTTGCAGTTGGCGCGTGATGATATCAACGCCGCCGGCGGCATTGGCGGCAGGAAGCTGCGTATCGTGTTCGAAGATACCCAGGCTTCGAACAGCACCGCTGTCAACGCCTTCATAAAACTGGCGAAGGAGCAGAATCCACCCTTCATTTTTCTCAGCAGCTATACCGTGCAGAACCTTGCCGTCGAGCCCGAGGTCGCCAACGCGAAGATTCCCGTCGTGTATGCCGGCGGCGCAGTCTCAGTCGCCGACCGCAAGAACCCGTGGATGTTCCGTATTCGGCCGCCAGACAATATCGGTGCGGAAGCGATGGCGCCGGCGATATCATCGCAAATCCATGTCAAGAAGGTCGGCATCATTCACGTGCAGGACGATTACGGCACGGCATCGGCCAACACCGCGGCCGCGGCGCTCGAAAAGGCGGGCATGACGGTTGTCGGCAACGAAGCTTACAACGCCCGCGACAATGATTTTTCGCCTCAGCTCCTGAGTCTCAAAAACAAAGGCGCCGAGGTACTGATTGCTTTCTCCTATGTGCGCGACGGCGCGCTCGCGCTAAGTCAGCATCGAACGCTCGGTTTCGATGTACCGTTCTTCGGCAATCCTTCCTTTATTTTGTCGTCGCTATTGGGCCTCGTTGGCCCCGCCGATACCCACGATCTCTACGCGATGCCCGATGCCTATCTCGGCGAGGCCGTCAGCCCGAAAAGCGCCGATTACGTCAAACGCTTCGCCGAGCAATTCAACATGCGCGCCGATCCGTTCGGCTCCTGTTACTACAACTCCGCGATGATGCTCGCGGATGCCATCCGTAAGGTCGGTCCGGACCGTGAGAAGATCCGCGACTATCTCGCAACCCTGAAAGACTATTCGGGCGTGACGCGAAAATTCACGACAGACCAACAGGGCGAGATGGCGCACAGCGTGGCGCTGGTCAAATTTGACGAAGGCACCAAGGAGTTCCGGCTGATCCGCCACTATCCGGAGTGACTGCGCCAGGCGACTATGTTGCAATTTGTCCAACTCTTCGCGAACGCGCTGGCGATCGGCAGCATTTACGCCGTGGTCGCGCTCAGTTTCGAGATTGCCTATGAGGCGACGGGCGTAGTCAATTTCGCGACCGGACAACTGGTCACCATAGGGGCGTTCGTCGGCGCATCGGCGATCGCCTACACCCACGCCAATATGCCGGTGTCCTATGCGATGACGTTCGTGGCGATGGCGGCAGTCGGCATCGCATTCTTCCTAAGCGTATTCCTGCCGCTACGCGGCAAATCCGTGGTCACGATCGTTATCGGCACTGTGGCGATGGGCATCGCCATCCAAAATATCTCACAGATTATCTGGGGGCCGCTTCCGGCTTCCGTACCGTCGCCGCTCGGCGGCGGCATTCTTCATCTGCATGGGACCGCAATTCCCGTTCACGCTATCTTTGTCGTGGCAATGGCGGCCATTCTCATCGGCTGCCTCGCCTTCTTGCTTTACCGAACCTCTCTCGGCAAGCAGTTTCGCGCCGTCGCGCAGGACGTCGAAGCGGCGCTCCTGATGGGTATTCGCGTCAGGCGAATTTATGGCCTGACCTGGATATTGGTCGCAATCCTGGCCGGGATCGCTGGGCTGCTGCTATCGCCGATGTGGTTTATCGATGTCAGCATGGGCGACTCGCTGGCGCTCAAAGCCTTTGCCGCGGCCGTGATCGGCGGCTTCGGCAGCATCCCCGGCGCGATCTGCGGCGGCGTCCTGGTAGGTCTCTGCGAAATCCTCGGAGCCGCGTATGTCTCGTCCGCCTATAAAGACGCGCTGGTCTTCGCCGTCATGATCGGATTCCTGCTGTTGCGCCCGCAAGGTATTTTTGGTGAGCGAATCGGGGAGCGCGGTTGAGGACCACCACAAACAAAATCATTGCGCTCCTGCTCGGAGCGCTTGCATTCGGGTCGCTGCCATTCCTGGTTTCCACCTATGGCTTGCGGCTGCTCGATCTCAGTCTCATGTCCGCCGTCGCGGTTGTCGGGCTGTGCTTTGCTTTCGGCTATGCCGGGTTGCTGCATCTCGGTCAGGCGGCTTTTGTCGGCATTGGTGCCTATAGCTCCGCATTGCTGGCGACACGATTGGGCCTCGGGTTTTGGCTCTCGATACCGATCGCCCTCGTGCTGACGGCGACAGTAGCCGTCGTCATCGGCGTCCCCATGCTGCGTCTGCGCGGACATTATCTCGCGCTCGCGACGGTCGGATTCAATGTCACGTTGGAGATCGTCGCGAAGAATTGGGACGACTTGACCGGTGGCGATAACGGGTTGAGCGGCATCCCCGGCATCGCCATCGGAGCTTTCCACTTCGATTCAGATCAGCGATTCTATTATCTCGCCCTCACTGCGCTCGCAGTCGTCGCCTTGCTCGGTGTTGCCATTCGCCATTCGCGGTTCGGCCGCGCGATGATCGCCGTAAGAGACGACGAGCTGGCCTGCGGCGCGAGCGGCGTTTCCGTCCTTCACGCGAAGGTTCTGGCGTTCACCATCGCCGCCGTTTACGGCGCCCTCAGCGGCGTTCTCTATGCGCACTACGCGCACTACATTGCGCCCAACGATTTCGACCTCGTCCATTCCATCACGCTTCTAGTGATGCTCATCGTCGGCGGTGAGACGTCAATCCTCGGCGCTGTCGGCGGCGCTGTTCTGATCAGTTTTGCTCCCGAATTGTTGCGTTTTGTGGGCGAAGCTTATCTCGCGGTGTTCGGCGTTGGCGTCCTCATCGTCCTCGTCATCATGCCTGACGGGCTGGCCGGAGCGCTCTCCCGCTTACGGCACTTTGCTGTCGCGCGCCATGACTGATGGCAACGGCGCCGCACGAACGAGTAAAAATGTAGACGGCCCATCCGGCGTGGTTCTTTCGGTGAAGAATTTGTCTCGCCGCTTCGGCGGTCTCCTCGCTGTCGATTTGCTCAATCTCGACGTTCAGCGCGGTACCGTCCATGCTTTGATCGGCCCGAACGGCGCGGGCAAAAGCACGGCGGTCAATCTCTTGTCCGGCGAACTTAAGCCCGATTCCGGTCAGATCGTGCTCGACGGTGCAATGCTCGCCGGTCGCGCGCCGCATCTCGTGGCGCAGGCCGGAATGAACTCGGACCTTCCAAAATGGCCGCTTATTTGCACGGTTATCTGTTTTGGAAAACGTGTTGATTGGGGCGCACAGCCGATACCGCGCATCGCTGATCGCCTCATTGGCGCGCAGCACCACCTATCGGGCAGAGGAAGCGCGCATGCGCGAGGCGGCAATAGCTCTCCTCGACACGCTCGGAATGGCGGCGGATGCGGATCGATCGGTGTCGACCTTGTCCTACGGACAGCAGCGCAAGCTCGAGATCGCGCGTGCATTGATCTTGCTACCAAAGGTCCTGCTGCTCGACGAGCCGGCGGCCGGACTGAATTCGGGCGAAGTCGAGACACTAATCGGTTTGATCGGCGGGTTTCGTCAGCGCGGGCTGACGATCGTCCTGATCGAGCACAATATGGGGTTGGTGATGCGTCTTGCGGATCGCATTGCTGTTCTGAATTTCGGTAAAAAAATCGCGGAAGGCACGCCGTACGAAATCAGCCGCGATGAACTGGTGATCGAAGCTTATCTCGGACGCAAGGCGGCACATGCTCGTCTGTGACGACATCAGCGTCAATTACGGGAACGTCCAGGCCCTCAATTCGGTCAGCCTCAACGTCGCCGAACGCGAGTGCGTCGCGCTGCTTGGCCCGAACGGAGCGGGGAAAACATCGCTGCTGCGGGCAATTTCGGGCCTCGTCCGGCAACGTGCCGGGACGGTCACGTTGAACGGCGAAGCCATCGACGCGTTGCCACCGGAGCTGCGCGTGCGCGCGGGGCTCGCTCATGTGCCGGAGCGCCGGCGCATCTTTCCCGGCCTGACCGTCCTGGAAAATCTTGAAGTTGCGACGGTGAATTGGCGGCATTTCGGTCAAGCCATCGACGCCGATCTTGCCAAGGTATTCGGGCTATTTCCCCGGCTGAAGGAAAGAGTGGCGCAGCGCGGCTGGTCGCTCTCCGGTGGCGAGCAACAGATGCTCGCCGTCGGCCGCGCGCTGATGGCGCGTCCACGCGTGCTGCTTCTCGACGAGCCATCGCTCGGCCTTGCCCCACTCATCGCCGAAGAGGTTTACGAGCGGCTCACCGAGATCAAGCGCATGGGCGTGACAATTCTGATTGTCGAGCAGAATACCGCGATCGCCCTTGCCGCCGCCGCGCGCGCCTATGTTCTTGAAGCCGGCAGAATCGTTCTAGAAGGCGCGGCCGAGGAGTTGGCCGACCATCCGCGAGGCCTATCTCGGCCGATGAACGGGGATTGACCTGGGGGATCTGGGCGTGCCGGAGTGACGCGGCAGCGCACAACGATTTGCCAATGTGCGCCCCTGTCCCTACCGGAAATTAAATCCGGACATATTGATGATGCAATCCTCCCAGGAGCTTGGCAATGATGCTGCCAACGGTCTGGACCGCACGTGAAACCGGTGCATCCTTGCTCAGCGATAAGTGCGTGCGAGCCTCGTTGTAATATTTCTGATACGATTCGAGCAGGTGGCGAAGATGCCGCTCGTCAAACACAACGACATAGTCCAAGCAATCCCGCCTGATCGAGCCGATCAGTCGTTCCGCATATCCGTTTTGCCATGGCGATCGTGCCGCAGTCGGCTGGTCACGAATGCCCATTGCTAGAACGCGGCGGATGAAAGCGTCACCGTAGACGGCGTCGCGGTCCCGGACGATGTATTGCGGTGCTGCTGTCTGTCCAACCGTAGGCCTCCGTGAGCTGGCGTGCGATCCATTCAGCCGTTGGGTGCGCGGTAATTCCCAACCATCGGATTTGGTGGCGGCCGTGTTGCAATATCAGCAATCCACAGAGCAATCGGAAGGAGATGGTCGGAACCACGAACAGGTCCATCGACGCGATGCCGTCAGCATGATTATGCAGGAACGTCCTCCAACCCTGGGATGGAGGCAGCCTACGCTTTGCCATATATTTGGCGACCGTGGTTTGCCCGACATCGATGCCGAGCTTGAGGAGCTCACCGTGGATGCGCGGTGCGCCCCAGAGCGGGTTCGCGATGCTCATGTCTCGAATGAGCTGCCGGATCTCAGGTTGCGTCCTTGGCCGGCCCCCGCGTGGTCTCGATTTCCAACGCCAATAGGCTCGGAAACCGGCGCGGTGCCAGCGGATCACTGTGGCCGGCCGAACCACCATCAATGCGTCAAGTGTCGTCGGTACCAGGCGAGATAGCCAAACGAACAACAGCGATCGCCGTTGGTGAGGGCCGGTCTTTTAAGCGACTTGCGACTGAGCACAACGATTTGTTGGCGAAGAACCAGGATCGTCGTAGCGGCGCGTCCTTGCCTAACCCCAAGTGCGTGCGCGTCTCATTGTAATAACGGGAATATAGTGTCAGGACCCGTCGCAAATGCCGCTCGCCGAAGATCAGGACATGATCCAAACAGTCCCGGAGGCGGTCGTGCAGGCTGCCGAAAGCGCTTGTATCCGAGGTATCGTCGCACGCATGACTTGGGACGTGCATGATCCAACTGCGCCAGGGGAGTTCAACGACGACACGGCGACGGCGCTGGCGCGCGCGGAGGAATGTGTGCAGCGCTGTTCCGGTCTTTCGAATGGGCGTGTAAATGCCTGGTTCTCATTAGTGCGCGCCGATCATGTTTCCGATCAACTCGTTCGCGAGATCAAGCGCCGCGCCGATGTCCTCAACGTCGGCATTCACGCCCATCTCTCGACCACGCGTGGACAACTCGAGACTTCGTTGCGGCAATCGCGAAACGATATGGAGGCTCCCATGCTCGAAGAGACCGATCGCCAAATCGACAACGACCGTGCCCGCGTCACCCGTCATCGCCTGGCGCCCGGGACGCACACCGGCTTTCATCGTCATGAATTTGACTACGTCGTCGTCCCCGTGACGCCCGGGCGCATGCGCATCTTGGAAGGAGGCGAGGAGCGGTTCTCCGATCTCTTGCCGGGTGTCGCATATTTCAGGCCGGCCGGCGTCGAGCACGATGTGTTCAACGGCGGCGACCAGGAACTGATCTTCGTCGAAATCGAGCTGGTCCGCTGATTGTTCGGTTGCGGCCGCTGAGCGCGAGCACGCGAACCGGGAGCGAATGACACGCCACCGCTGGCCCTCATATTAGGTCGGCGTCGGCATAGACTTTCTTGTCAGCGGACCCGTCGGCGCCCTCGAGCAGGCGAACGTGCGCGGCCGACCATCGCGCCAGGACCTCGTCGCCGATTTCGACCGGCACACGAAGGAAATCGACATCCGATACGTTCGCCACGAACTCTTCCGGCTGCAGAAGATCGATCGTCACCTTGGCATAAGATCCCTGGTACTCGATTGAATGGACCTTGCCGCGAACCGCATTGACTTCACCCGCGTCGGAACTGCCCTCGGCCCTGACCACCTCGATGTGGTCGCGTCGGATCGAGAAGTAGAGCCGCGATCCTGGCTTCGGCCGTGCGCTGCCGAGCGGGACGTTCAGCCGGGCACCGCTGGCATCCTTCACGGTCGCCATTCCGTCGGCCGCCACGCTCTCGACTTTGCCCGACAGTACGTTCTGGCCGCCGATGAAGCGAGCCACGTACGCGGTGCGCGGCGTATTGTAGATCGAGTTCGCCGAGCCGGCCTGCTCGATCTGGCCCTGATCCATCACGACCAGCATGTCGGCGACGGCGATCGCTTCGAGCTGGGTGTGCGTCACATGCACGAAGGTGATACCGAGCTGCTTTTGCATGCGCCGCAACTCGCCGCGCATGCGCAGGCGCAGATACTCGTCCAGCGCCGAGAGCGGCTCGTCCAGCAGCAGCACGCGCGGGTTGGTGATCAAAGCACGGGCCAGCGCGACGCGTTGCTGCTGGCCACCGGACAATTGCGCCGGCAGGCGATCGGCAAAAAGGTCGAGCCTGACTTTGCTCAGCAATTCGCGAGCCTGCTTTTGGCGCGCGGCGCGGTCGAGGCCGCGCATCTTCAATGAAAACGCCACGTTGTCGAGCACGCTCAGATGCGGGAACAGCGCATACGCCTGGAACATCATCGCCGTGCCCCGCCGCACCGGCGGCTGGCCGACGACCGATTCGCCGCCGATGCGGATGTCGCCTTGGCTAGGCGTTTCGTGGCCGGCGATCATGCGCAGGATCGTCGTCTTGCCGCAGCCGCTGGGTCCGAGCAGGCAGCAATAGGCGCCCTGGGGAATGCGCAAGCTCACGGCGTCGACCGCCACCGTGTCGCCGAAGCGCTTGGTGACGGAGACGAGCTCAATTTCGCCGTTTCTGTTACCAGATGCCATTTAACCCACCATAGACTTCTCGCCCAAGCTGCCGGCACGCCGCACGCGCCGGCGCTCGATCAAGGCGATCGAGGTCAGCGCCACGCCGATGACGATGAACGATATGACCGTGGTCACGGTGCCGACCGCAAACAGCGCCGGCGAGGTGACATCGGTCGTCATCGCCCAGATCTCGAGCGGCAGCGTATTGCTGCTTCCAGCCGTGAGAACCGTGCGCGGGAATTCGTCGTAGGACAGCGTGAAGCCGAACAGGGCGACGCCGATGATTCCTGGCAGCACGATGGGCAGAGTCACATATCGTAGCCGCTGCCAATTGCTGGCCCCGAGATCGCTCGCAGCCTCCTCGTAAGCGCGATCGAAACGCCCCAGCACCGCGAACATGATCAACAGCCCGTACGGAAGCGTCCAGGTCAACTGCGCGCCAAGCGCCGAGCCGTACCAGGTCGGCGTCACGCCGAGCATCTGGAAGACAAGACCGATGCCCAGGCTGACGAACAGGCCGGGCATGATCAAGCACGCGATCGCCATGTAGAACACGAGACCGGCGCCGACGAACCGCCGGCGGAAGGCAAGACCCGCCATGACCGAAAGCACGACGGTCAGCACCGTGACCATGGCGGCAAGCCCGATCGAGCGCCGGAAAGCGCCGGCAATATCGCCGGTCCGCTCCTGCATGATCAGCGCGTTGAACCAGTGCAGCGACACTCCGATCAAGGGAAACGTCAATCCGCCGTCCGGCCCTTGGAAGGACAGGACATAGATGACGATCATCGGACCGTAGAGGAAAAGCACGAACAGCGCGAAGAACGCCGCCAGTGCATAGAACGTCCAGGGTCGAGATCGATCTGCCGCGCTTTGCATGGTCACCCTACCGTCAGCCGGTCAATTCCCGGCGCACATCGACCAAGCGCAGGATCGCCGACACCACCAGGGCCACGATCACGACCAGCACGACGGCGCTCGCCGCCGCCGGAGGATATTGCAGGCTCGCGATCTCGGTCGACAGCGCGGAGACCACCGTGGCGCTCTGGCCGCCGCTCATGATCTTGACGACGAAGAAGTCGCCCATCACCAGGGTAATGACGAAGATCGATCCCAGCGCGATGCCGGTTTTGGACAGCGGCAGCACGACTTCCGTAATGAC
The DNA here is from genome assembly GCA_963733575.1 of uncultured Alphaproteobacteria bacterium. Lineage (GTDB taxonomy): Bacteria > Pseudomonadota > Alphaproteobacteria > Rhizobiales > Xanthobacteraceae > BOG-931. Next base: position 416,539 of record CAVTDJ010000005.1, read on the forward strand.
GCGCCAGCGGCTGGCGCCGGCGTCGTGAGCCGCCTCCAGGATGCCGGGATCGATTCTGGCCATCGAATTGAAAATCGGCACGATCATGAACAGCGTGTTGAGATGGACGTAGGCGATGATTACCGCGAAGTCCGAGAACAGCAGAAAGGACAGCGGTTGATTGATGATCCCGAGCTCCTCGAGGCCGCTATTGAACACACCGTTGCGGCCAAGGAACGGAATCCACGAAATCATCCGGATGATGTTCGATGTCCAGAACGGCACCGTGCATAACAGAAACAAGCCCATTTTCCAGGTCAGGCTTCTAACGTGGAAAACCAGGAAGTACGCCACCGTGAAACCGATGACGAGCGTGACCGCCCAGACTATCACCACATATTTGATCGCGGTGAGGTAGAGCCGCAATGTGAGGCTCGACTGGAACAGTTCGATGTAATTGTCGAAAATGAATGCCGGCACAATATGCCAGCGCTCGTAGTCGAAGAAGCTGACTGCGCCGACCAGCAGCATCGGTATTCCGAAAAACACCAGAAGAACGACGGTGAGCGGCGCCACTTGCAGCCACGACACGGTCTGCTTGTTGATCTTCATCGTTGCAGCTGGCATCTCGGGGAAGAAGCGGGGAGGCGGTGCCCCGCCCCGCCGCATACGGGAAACGACGTCAGGCGGAAACGAACTCGTTCCACTTGCGGACCATATAACGGTCCTCGTCCATGATGGTATTCCAGCAGGCGATGTTGCCCATGCGCTGCCAGAAGCTGCCGCCATCGCGCGTGCGGCCCGCCTTCTCCATCAGGTGGCCATAGGGATCCTTGATGTCCTCCTTGGCCGGCTTGCCCTCGTACCAGTAATCCCACTCATCGGCGCTGAGAAATTTCTTCGCCGTGTCAGGCACGGAGCTGTAGTAGCCCTGCTTGGCGATGAAACCGCCCTGCCAGCCCGAGTTGTACCAGTTGAGGTATTCGTACGCGGCGTCGAGCTTGATGCCGCTCAGATGGGCCATCGGCGCCACGCAACTGCCCCAGCCGCGATAGCCCTCTTTGAGCGGAACGTAGTAGCAGTTGATGTTGCGCGAGCGCACGGCTGTGACCGCCGGCGACCACATCGACTGCAGCACCACCTCGCCCGAGGCCATGAGATTGACCAACTCGTCGAACGTCGACCAGAACGCACGGAATTGTCCGGACTTTTTGGCCGCGATGAGGATGGCGATCGTCTTGTCGATCTCGGCCTTGGTCATGTTGCCTTTGTCGCCGTACTTCACGTCACCGCGTGACTCGATTGCCATCGCGGCGTCCATGATCCCGATCGAGGGCACGGCGACGATGGCCGTCTTGCCCTTGAACTCCGGGTTCAAAAGCTCGCTCCAATGCTCGATTGGACGCTTGATGAGGTCGGGGCGGATGCCGAGCGTATCGGCATTGTACACGGTCGGGATGCCGCTCAAGAGCTCCGTCGGCTTCGTGGCGAAGGTTTTGGCATCATTGGATTCGAGATACTGCACCTTGTACGGCAAGGTGCCTTGTGCCGAGACCTTGCGTCCGTCGGGGTACTCGCCTTTGGTGAAGATCGGTACGGTCTTGTCCCACCACTTGTATTTGTTCAGCGGGATCGGCTGCACGATGTGGCGGCCGACCATATAGTACTGAGCAAAGAATTCGGTGTCGGCGATATCGATGGTTTTCGGCTCGTTGACCAGACGGTTCATCAGAGCGTCATGGTCGGCGGTTTGCATCTCCACCTGGAAGCCGAGATCCTTGGAGGCCTGCCGGCCGATGTCGATGATCGCCGAGTAAGACCCGCCGACCTGCACCAGCTTAACGTCCTTGATGTTTTGCGCCCAGACCGTCGGGAATCCCTTTACCAGTCCTGACCCGACGGCGAGACCAGCGCCCGTTGCCGCTCCTTTGAGCAGCCGCCGGCGCGTGATTTGACCATTCCCTCTCTTTGGTTTCTTGATCATCGTACGCTCCTTTTCTGGCTTACCAGCCAAAACGCTTCATTGTCCGATGTGACATGCTGGCAGAGCGCCAGATTCAGCATCTGCGACCGGCACCGACGCCCCGTGCGCGAATTACGTCTTTTCAACCTGAGGACTGTGTCAATGACCGCAGGTCGCGCGGGCAATGAGCTTCCATTCGCGGCCTGTTAGAGTCAAGCTACCAATTGGCTCGGCAGCCCCGCGGAATCGACGCAAATGAAAAGTGATACCAAGTGGCCAAGGCCTGAATCGGCAACTTGAAACTCCATTGGCTCAGGCTATCGCCGCAGCGAGGTTTGAGGGTGCCGCTCGCGAGGAGTGAATCAAATGGCAGCGACGCTCATCAGGAATGGTCGGATCGTCACAGCGGTGGACGACTACACGGCGGACATCCTGACGAATGACGGCCGCGTTCATACCATCGGCATGGACCTGTCCGTCGGCCCCGATGTTGCCGTGCATGATGCCGCGGGGCTCTTGGTGCTCCCGGGCGGAGTCGATGTGCACACGCATCTCGATTGGGAGTTCGGCACCTCGCGCACCGTCGACACTTTCGCCACGGGAACCAAGGCGGCGGCGTTCGGCGGCACGACAACGGTGATCGACTTCTGCAACCAGAACCGCGGCGAGAGCCCGCTCATTGGGCTCGAGGATTGGTACCGCCGCCGGGCCAACGCCTGCGTCGATGTCGGGGCGCACATGATCCTGCTCGAGGTCAACGCGCAGAGCCTCGCCGACATGAAGACGTTGATCGATCGCGAGGGTGTCACCAGCTTCAAGCTGTTCATGGCCTATCCCGGCGTGCTCATGGTTGACGACGGCGCGCTGTTCAAGGCGATGCGCGTTGCCGGCGCCAATGGCGCCATGATCTGCGTGCACGCGGAGAACGGACCGGTCATTCAAGTCCTGACCGAGGAGGCGGTCGCTGCCGGACATACTTCGCCGAAGTACCACATGTTGACGCGCCCTACCCTGATGGAGGGCGAAGCCACCCATCGCGCCATCCGTCTCTCCGAACTGGCGGAAGCGCCGCTTTACGTCGTTCACCTCTCGGCCGCCGAGGCGCTTGCCGCCGTGACCGAAGCCCGCGACCGCGGCATTCCGGTTCATGCCGAAACTTGCCCGCACTATCTGTTCCTCACGAACGAGGAATACGACCGGCCCGGATTCGACGCCGCCAAGTACGTGATGACACCGCCGCTGCGCGACGCGCATCACCAGCGCCAGCTCTGGCGAGGATTGCGCACTGACGACCTGCAGGTCGTCTCCACCGACCATTGCCCGTTCTGCTTCAACGAGCAGCCCTACGGCATCAAATATTCGAAACAGCAAGGCCGCGCTGACTTCAGCAAGATCCCGAACGGCGCGCCGGGCATCGAAACCCGGCTGCCGTTGATCCACGACGGCGGCGTGCGAAAGCACGGCATGTCGCTCAATCGGTTCGTCGAGCTGACCGCGACCACGCCGGCGAAGCTGTTCGGCCTGTTTCCGAAAAAGGGCACGATCGCCGTCGGATCGGACGCCGACATCGTGCTGTTCGACCCTAGCGAGACCTGGAACATCCGCGCGGCTGAGCATCACAGCCGGATCGACTACAGCCTTTTCGAGGGCCGGCCGGTTACCGGGCGGGTCAAGAAGGTGTTCTTGCGCGGGGAGCTTGTCGTCGACGGCGAGCGATGGCTCGGTCGCGAGGGCCGGGGCAATTTCCTCAGACGCGGCCGTTCTGGCGCGTCTTGACGACCAGCGGGTCATTCGCTGGGCCGGGCATTGCGTTTGCTCCCAAGCGCGCCTTCAAACGGTTTCCGCAACCGGTGCGCAGAGGCGGGCAAACGCTGCGAGCGATCGCTCGATCATGTCGCGCGAGAGCCCTCTGACAATGAAGACGATGCGCGAGCTACGATCGTCATCGGGCCATTCCGGCAGGTGATCCGGCGGGTGCACCAGATGCTGGACGCCGTGGAACACCACCGGGCCGCTGCTTTCGGCCACGTTCAACATTCCCTTCACCCGCAAGAACGTCGTTGCCGTGGCTGTGCAACAGCATGGTCAACCAGGTGCCGAACGCGGTCCAGTCCAACGGCCGCTCGAAGCGCAGACAGAAGGCGTGGATGCGAGCATCGTGCCGGTTAACGTCCAGATGGTGGTGAGGGGGCGCGGAAGCGCCCGACCGCTCGCTCTCGATGGCGAGCCATCGGCGCACTTCCTCGGCCCTGCCCTCGAGGTCGTAGAGATCGCGGGTGAGCAGCAGATCCGGATCGAGCGCAACGCCCGGCGCCGCCTCCAGTTGCGGGGCTGCGGGATTGAGCCGCGCGAGCCGGCGGCGCAACTCGGCGACGCCGCTCTTGGCGGCGATGTCGGTCTTGGTGATGACAATGCGATCGGCAACCGCCGCCTGTTTCGCCGATTCCGTCTGGTGCTCGAGGTGCATCAGGCCGTTGACCGCATCGACCGTCGTGACCACGTTGCCGAGCCGGAAATGATGGCGAAGCACCGGCTCCGCCATCACCGTGGACAGGATCGGCACCGGATCCGCGAGACCTGTCGTCTCGACCACTAACCGGCGGAACGCCCGGATCTCGCCGCGCTCACGTCGCGAGTAGAGGTCGCGTATCGCCGCGCTGAGATCGCCCCTGATAGTGCAACAAAGGCAGCCGCTCTGCAGCAGCACGATTTCGTCATCGAGCCGCCGCAGCAAGTGGTGATCGAGACCGACTTCGCCGAATTCGTTGACGAGGACTGCCGTGTCAGCGAGCGAGGGCGCAGCAAGCAGCCGCTGCAACAGCGTCGTCTTGCCGCTGCCCAGGAAGCCGGTGATCACGTTGACTGGGATCGACGTTGTCTCTTCCGGCACGGCCGCTCAACCCATCTGTTAGAGCTGCTCCATTCGTGCGATCAGCAAGGGGTCGAGCGGATCGCAGGCTCGCCCCAATATTCGCTCCGCCGCTTGCCAGACCTGGGCGAGGTTGTCCACGATCTCGGTCCGGCCGGTGCGGCTGCTCAGCTGATATTTGGCGCCCTGCCAATCCGCGAGATCGAGGCCGAACTGCGCCAGGACGACATTGACGACCCGCACGCGCTGGAGCCGCTGCGCACGGCGGGTCGCTCGCGCACCGGAGAACGGCATCGCCGGCGGGTCCGTCCAGTCGCCTTCATTGCCGAGAACTCCGCACAGACCGCACATGCTGACACTCAACGTTGGGACGACCGCCGACCCTGCCAGGCTCGGTTACTTCTTCCTCGGCCTGCGTCTCGCGAAGTCGTCGGCCACTTCGTTCATCGTACAGAAGCGGACGCCGGGATGCCGAATCATGTGATGGTAGAGCCGCTCCAACATCATCAGGACATGCGGCCGCCCGGAGACGTCCGGATGGATGGTGATGGGGAAGACCGCGTAATCGTACTCGCGATAGACCCAGTCGAACTGGTCGCGCCACATCTCCTCGATGGCGTACGGGCTGACAAAGCCGTGGCTGTTGGGCGCCTTCTTGATGAACATCATGGGCGGCAGATCGTCCAGGTGCCAGCTTCCCGGAATTTCGATCAGGTCGGTCTCGCGCCCCCGCACCAGCGGCTTCATCCAGCTCTCCGGCTTCTTCGAATAGTCGATCTTGGTCCAGGCGTCGCCGACCCTGACGTAATAGGGCTGGAAATCGTGGTGCATCAGGCTGTGATCGTACTTGATGCCTTTCTTAAGCAGCAGCTCGTTGCTCACGGCGCTGAATTCCCACCAGGGCGCGACGTAGCCGGTCGGCCGCTTGCCTTGCAGCTTGGTGACCAGATCGATGCACTTGTCGAGAACCGCCTCCTCCTGCTCCGGGGTCATGGAAATCGGATTTTCGTGACTGTAACCGTGAATCCCGATCTCGTGCCCGGCCTGAGCGACGGCCTTCATCTGTTCCGGAAAGGTCTCGATCGAGTGGCCCGGAATGAACCAGGTGGTCTTGATCCCGAAGCGCTCGAACAGCTTCAGCAACCGTAGGCTCCCAACCTCGCCGGCGAACATTCCCCGCGAGATGTCATCCGGCGAATCCTCGCCCCCATAGGACCCGAGCCATCCGGCGACCGCATCGACGTCGATACCGAACCCGCACAGAATTTCCTTTGCCATGACGCCTTCCTCCGCTGTTCTGCCGAGGGCCAGTCCCCTGGACGCGACGCAACACCGTTGGTCGCTTCCCTGCGCCAGTGGTCTTAGGATACATAACAGTGGTTAGTGGTCTTAGGATACATAATAAGGAAGCAATTCGTCTACCCTTCGGCAATCCTCCGGCGAGCGCAGGACCGCGGCAACATTCGGTCTTTCCGCCCGTTCGATGAAGGCCTCAGTGAGCAAAGCAAAACATATCGTCATTGTCGGAACGGGCGGCACGATTGCCTCGCGCTACGATCCTGCGCTCGGCTGCACAGTGGCATCGCAGGGTGTCGAGGCCATTCTCGCTTCAGCAGCCAAGCCGGATGACCTGCCCGGACTGACCTTCGAGAACTTCTCGACCGTTGCCAGTTTCAACATGACGCTCGCGTTCGCCGACGGCTTGGTACGGCGCCTGCGCGAATTGCTCGATCGCCCAGAGGTCGGCGGCGTCGTCGTGACCCAAGGCACCGACACCATGGAGGAAACCAGTTTCCTGGCCGGCTTCCTCATCGATTCGGAAAAGCCGCTGGTATTCACCGGTGCTCAGCTTGCGCATGATCATCCGCAATCGGACGGCCCTAGGAATCTCATCGACGCAATCCGCGCGGCCGCGGCCGAGGAGACGCGAGGGTTGGGGCCGATGGTTTGTTTCAACGGCGAGCTTCACGGCGCGCGAGAGGTCACCAAGGTCCATACCAGCGCCGTTGAAACCTTCCAATCCTATCATCACGGCGCGCTGGGAATTGTCGACGGCGACCGCGTCATCGTTTATCGCCGGCCGAATATCCGCCTGCACCTGCGCCCCGAGCGGCTCGACAAACGCGTCGAAATCCTCAAGGCGGCAATTGGTGCGGATGGCAAGATGGTCGATGCCGTTTGCCAGATGGGTATCGGCGGCCTGGTCGTTGAAGCGTTCGGCAGAGGCAACGTCTCGGCTGAATTCGGACAGGCCCTAGCGCGTGCGTGTCGCTCCGGTTTGCCGGTCGTCATCACCTCGCGGTGCCCCATCGGCCGCGTCAGCCCCGTCTATGGCGGAGGCGGTGGAGGCGGGCGTGACCTCGAAGACGCTGGCGCAATCTTCGCCGGTGATCTTAAAGGGCCGAAAGCACGACTGCTTCTGATTGCCGCGCTCGGAGATCCTGCAGCGCGCGACCGTGTTCGCGAGCTGTTCAACACCTTCGCCCCCTGATCGAAATGGCCGCCCGGCGGCGGCAAGGGTGCGCCGCCCCCGCCAATTTGGCCAAACCATTCGCGTTGCGGTAATTTGCAGAGAGAGTGAACGTCGCTGGTGCCAATTAGAGCGGATTCCGGTCATGTGGATGCGTAGCCTGCATGTCGGAAGTAATTGACGCATTCCTGCGGACTGAATGTGGCCATGAGGGCACCGATCCTGCGCGAGAGACGCGGAATGGTTCGCTCGGCTGCTTTTCGTAGATGCGCTTTGAGTTTGCTGAAAGCCTGCTCAATCGGATTGAGGTCCGGAGAATATTTAGGAAAGTAACGCAGCGCGGCCCCGAGCTCGCGGTCGCCGTCCTCGGATTCAAAAGGGACGTAAGAGCCTTTGTTGCGACGCCACTGCAGTCAGGACGAGCGTCCATGATAAAAGGGTGAGCATCTCGCCTCCCGCAATGTTTGGTCTAGGCGGGGCCGACGTTCACAACCAACACCGTGGCCACCCTGCTCGCGGGACCGCGCTTTACATGCAAGCGTACGCCCCCTTGGCTGCTGGTGGAAACAAGGAGACGAAAGAGAAAAGGCTCCAAAGCCATGCCCGCCTCGAAAAGTCCGCAAAAATCTTTCCCAGCCGCGATAGCACATGTGAATGACCTGCTTGACGAGGCGCTGAAAGAAACGTTTCCGGCCAGCGATCCGATCGCCATCAATGTCGAGCTTGAATCACCCGAGCGCGGAATAGCCACAACGCCCGGGTTTCGCGCTCCGCGCAAAAGCACACGCTAAGCGCCGTGGAGGCGGTAGGGTGACGGTGGCCGCGGCCGGGCTTGAACTTGGAAGCGACACATGAGCAATCCACTCTCTCGCGTGACCACGCGCGTTGCTTATGGCGCCAGCCAGTTGCCACGCATCGCTTGGTATGTTGGGCACAGCCTCGCCGTACGCCGGCTATCCCAGGCGGCGCAGCGAACAGATGGTATGAAAGGGCGGCCGCGCGCCCATACCAATTCGCCCGTGCCGGACCACAGGCGCCTCTACGCAGATATGGCCATCCTTCTGCAGCGGGACCTGGCCAATATCGAGGCTGGCTTTTACCCGCTGCCCGCCGATCATGATGGATCGCTGTTGACACTCCTCCATCGCTCGCGGCTTTTTTTCGAGGATCTCCCGGAAATCCATCGGCGCCGCGAGAGCAGCGCGCACAACGAAGTCCTAGCCGAGGGGACGCGCGGGAAGCGGCCCCGTTACTATTTGCAGAATTTCCATTTCCAGACAGGCGGCTGGATGACGGACGACTCGGCGAGTCGATACGACACCCAGGTCGAGGTCCTCTTCAACGGGACGGCCAATGCGACGCGCCGGCAGGCCTTGCCTCAGCTCCATGAGGTTTTCGCCGGACGGGACCAGCGCAAATTGAGACTTCTTGACATCGGCTGCGGGACCGGGCGCTTTCTCGATTTTCTCAAACAGGCCTGGCCGCGGCTTCCGGCCCTCGGGCTCGATATGTCTGAGCCGTATATCAGGTACGCCAAGCGTCACCTGAAACGCTGGTCGCGAATAAACCTCACCGTTGGAAACGCGGAGGCGCTGCCCGTGCCCGATGAAAGCCAGGACGCGGTGACAAGCATTTTTTTGTTCCACGAATTACCGCCGAAGGTGCGCCGCATCGCTTTTCGCGAATGTGCCCGGGTGCTGAAGCCTGGCGGGCGGCTCGTCCTCGTGGATTCGCTCCAGCGCGGCGATCGGCCAGATTATGAAGGGCTTTTAGAACTCTTTCCGCAGAATTATCACGAGCCCTACTATAAGAGCTACACCGGCGAGGACTTTGGCGCGCTCGCCACACGCTGCGGTCTGACGCACATCCGCGACGTCAAGGCTTTCGTCTCCAAGGTGATGGTATTCGACAAGCCAGCAGTGGCCTGATTTTTTCTGGCATTACACGGGCCAGCGCATTGAGCAGTACGCACGTCAACAACCGGAGTCTACGCTTCAAGCATTGCGAGAATACAAATTTCCCTGGCCCGCTACACGTCGGTCTTCGTGAGGAAAAGTAGGCCGCTTCCTAAGGCGGCCTATAGAGGTCTGTCGTCAAGTGTCAGCCCACGTAAGTGACGCGCTTCTGGGCGGCCGCTTCGGCCGCTGTTGCTGGCTGCGCAGGTAGTTGAAGCACTGTTGCCGCCTGACCCTCGCACAGGAGCGTCAGCAACACGGTCCGCCCATCCGGAAATTCGAGGGCATCGTGATGTGCGGCCACCTTGTCTTTGTTGACCTGTCGAAAAATTGCCGTCTGGTGGTTGATCGTCTTCGTCTTCCACCCGAGGAAGCCAGTCGGTAGGCACGCAACTTCCCCGGCGAAAGCCAGTTCCGTTCCTGGCATCACACACACCGCGAGTCCGAGATCATCCGCGGCGGCGAAGCCGCGTGTCCCAGTGCCGAAGTCACACGTCACGAGCTTATCGTCGACCTTCGCGGGCCGCGAACGTACGCTTTGGAGGCTAAAGTCACACATCTCTAGAACTCCCTTGTTGGAAGCCCCTTCAGCCCCACCAAATATTAGCGGACTCGCGGTCCTCCCGCATCACACAAAATCGTAGAAACTCAAGGTAACGCGACGAGCAAGGTTTTCATTCGCGAGGCAGTTGAAATGTTCGCGGCACGTTCGGCTTTAGTCCGTCGGGAGGGGCCATGTCGGGGCCTTGGGTCACTGCAGGCCCCAGAGACCGCTCCCGGCGCTGTTCGTGGAAAAAGCCGCTATGCGGAGGGCCGAACGTCAACCTCAGCGGTCACTGCGGCAGTCTGCGTCGGTGGTGTCATCTCCACCTCTCTATTGCAGGTGCCATGACGTAAGCTCATCGGCATCCTGGCCGACAAAATTGCCAATCGGCTTGCAAATTTTGCACGCCGAATAACATCTGGGATTCTCAATGTTGCACGGATGAGCGAGTCTTGAGGCGTTGATTCGAGGGAGGTCATCAATGCCGAGGCCCTGTTCTCTGGACTTGCGGATGCGCCTGCTTGATACGGTGATAGCGGGAGCGTCACGACGCGAAGCGGCTGATTGCTTTGATGTCAGTGCCAGTTCTGCAGTGAAATGGCTGCAACGCTGGGAAGAAACTGGAAGTGTCGCGGCCAAGCCAACCGAGGGGGGTATTTCGCCGTTGGAAGAACACGCGGACTGGCTGTTGGCTCTGATTTTCAAACAGTCGGATTTGACGCTGGATGAAGTCGCCGCAGCGATGCACAAGCGACGGATCGCCGGCAGCCGTAGTGCAGTCTGGCGGTTCTTCAAGCGACACAAGATCAGCTTCAAAACGGCGGAGCAAGGAGCAAGAGCGAGCGGACGTGGCCCGCGCACGGCGGCGCTGGCGTGCCGAGGATTTGGCCATCGCCCTGTTGTCCAAGGCGACCCGGTAGCTCGGGCGGCTCGGGCGGGCTCGAGCGGGCGGCGGCGCGCGGCTCGCGCGCGCGTAAGGGTGACGAAGTTGGACAACGCGAGGGCTGATGTCGAAGGTGACCCGGTAGGAACCCAGTCGCCCGAGCTACCGGGTCGCCTTCGACATCAGCCGCGCTCCGAAACCGCAGCACTGACTCGCTCATTTCCGCAGTGGTCTCCAGCATCCCGAGCGGCAGTGGAGCAGCTGATAATCGCTTCCATTGACAAAAAGCGGCTTTTTCCTCGAGGCCGAGCGGACCGACGCAGTCCGCCCCTAGAGGAAGATGTCGCCACCGTTGGGGCTGATGCACTGACCCTGGTAGAACCGCGCCTCGTCGGACGCCAGGAAGACATAGGACGGTACGATGTCGTCAACCTCGGCGAGGCGGCCCTTGGGGATGGACTTGCGAATGTTGGCCATCAGCTCATCGGCGATGTCGGCGATGAGCGGCGTCCGGGTGGCGCCCGGCGCTACGCAATTGGCGTTGACGTTGCGTGCGCCGATCTCGAGCGCCAGGCAGCGAGTGAAACCTACGATCGCCGCCTTCGCCGCAACATAGTGCGAGAGGCCGGGTGACGCTTTGTAGGCGAGTTGCGAGGCGGTATTGACGATCTTGCCGCTGTCCTGCCGGTACATCATGGGCAGCACCAGGCGTGTCACGAGGAACACGCTGCGCAGATGGATTGCTATCATGCGGTCCCAATCCTCGATCGAGATATCCTCGACATTGTTGGTGCCGGCGATGCCGGCGTTGTTGACGAGGATGTCGATGCCGCCGAGCGCCGCCACGGCGCCCTCGACTAGACGCGCGACCTGCTCGGGGTCGCTTACGTCGGCCTGGATGGCTTTGCTGCGCCGGCCCTGGGCGCGCACCTGCTCGGCGATTTTTTCGGCCGCATCCTGCTGCTTTGGACCGGGATAGTTGACGACGACGTCGGCTCCCTCGCGCGCGAAGGCGAGAGCGACGCCCGCGCCGATGCCTGAGCTGCTCCCAGTGACCAGCGCCCGTTTGTTCTCCAGCTTCCCCATATCAGTCCTCCCATGCCGTTGCAGATGGCGGTGCGCAATTCCCGCGGCCGCCGGATCAGTCGCGCGCCCCGGTGATCGCCACCGCCTCACCTTGGCGCGGCAGTGAGAGCACGCGTTCGGCGATGCGCTGGAATGCGGCGAAGGTATCCGTCGCCTTCTCCCGTCGCGCGACCTCGTCGTGGCGATAGCAGTGAACCCGGTGCGAGGGCGTTACTATCGCAGGGTCCGGAAAGGCCGCTGCGCAGCGCTCGATGCGGAACGGGCAGCGGGAGACCAGCGGGCATCCCGGCGGGAGATCGATTGGGCTCGGGATCTCGCCTTCGAGCACAAACGTGGTCTCGCGCTTGAGGTTTGGGCTCGGCAGCATGACGGACGACAGCAGGCCCACGCTGTAGGGATGATGCGGCGTGCGGAAGACCTCGTCCGACATCCCCTCCTCGACGATGCGGCCGAGATACATGACGGCGATGCGGTGACTCAACTGATGCACCGCGCTGAGGTCGTGCGAGATGAAGAGATAGGCGGTCCCCAGCTCGCGTTGGATTTGTACAAGAAGGTCGATGATCTCAGCGCGCGCGGTGGGCGAGAGCGCAGAGGTCGGCTCGTCGAGCACGAGGAGCTCCGGCTCGGTGACGATGGCGCGCGCGATCGCGACCCGCTGCTGCTGCCCGGCGCTGAGCTCGGAAGGATATTGCTCGAGCAGGCTCTGCGGCAGGCGGACCCGCTCGATCACGTCGCGCACCCGCTTCCGGCGCTCGTCCGCGGCGAGCTTCATTAGCCGTAGCGGCTCCTCGACCGAGGCCATGACCGACATGCGCGGATCGAGCAACTCACCAGGTTCCTGGAACACGAGCTGAATCTTGCCGCGCAAGCTGGGCGAGCGGACGTTCCAGCCGTGCCCGGTCGGCTTGCTCCTGAAGAGGATCTCCCCGCCGGTCGGCGGTATGAGGCCGAGTACGCACCGCCCGACGGTGGTCTTGCCCGAGCCCGAACTCACCCACCAGCGACAGGGTCTCGCCCTTGTTGATGCTGAAACTGACCCCGTTCACCGCCTGGACGACGGAACGCGTGCCCTCCAGCGGGAAATGCTTGACCAGCTCGGTGACCTCTAGGAGCGGCTCCATGGCTCTACCGCTGGACTGGGAAATGACAGCGCACGAGGCGTCCGGGCGTGCTTTCCTCGAGCGCCGGCCGTTCGCGGACGCAGCGCTCCTGGCGGTTGACGCAATGATCGGCGAAGAGGCAGGCCGCCTCGCCCGCAGCCGGTGCGACCTTGGCGAGCGCCGCCCCCCAGCGCGCGCGGAGCCGCGGGTCGTGCACGAAGGCCGCGAGCAGGAGGTTGCTGTAGGGATGCTCGGGGCCCCCGAAGAAGGCGCCCGTCGGCGCCTCCTCAACGATTTGGCCGCGGTAGATTATGGCGATTCGGTCGCAGAAGTTCGCCGCCACGCCGATGTCGCGGGTGATGTAAAGCATCGCCATGTGCTTCTCGCGTGCGAGCCGGCGGAGCAGGTTCAGGATTTGCGCCTGCACCGTCACGTCGAGGCCGCTCGTCGCGTCGTCGGAAATGACGAATTTCGGCGAGCAGACGAGGGCGATGGCGATCACCACTCGCTGCGCCATGCCGCCGCTCAACTCATGCGGGAAGGCGCGCATGCGCCGCTCGGGATCGGGGATGGAGACGGCTTTCAACATGTCGATTGCGAGGCGCGCCGCCTCCTCGCGGCCGACGGCGAGATGAGCGCGCGCGACCTCGGCGATCTGCCTGCCGATGGGTAACAGCGGATTGAGCTCGCCCCGCGGATTGGCGACGATCATTGCGAGGTCGCGGCCGCGCTTCTTCGCGAGCTCGGCCTCGTCGAGGGCCACGAGGTCGGACCCCATGAAGCGCACCTGCCCACGCTCGATCCGTCCCGGCGAGGGCAGAACGCGCATGATGGCGCGCGCGAGCGTCGACTTGCCGACGCCCAATTCGCCGACCAAGCCCAGGATCTGGCCGGGCATGATCTGGAAGCTTATGCCTCGCAGGGCACGGTTGGGCGCCGAGCCGTAGACGTGATAGGCTACCTCGAGATCTACCACCTCGATCAGCGGTGCTGCCGCCGCGGACGAGGCCGCGGTCCCGCGCTCGTCCCTTGTCGTCGCCTCGCTGCGGGTCATGGCGTTCACTGGCGAACTCGCGGATCGATTGCAACATAGACGAGGTCGACGACAAGATAGACGATCAGCGAGAAGAGCGCCGAGAAGATCACGAAGCCGAGCACCGGGTTGAAGTCGGCGTTGAGCACGCCCTGGACCGCATATTGTCCGGCGCCGCCCCAGCTGAACACGATCTCGACGAGGACCGCGCCGCCGATGAGGAAGCCGTAGAGCACGCTCACGATGGTAATGATCGAGGGCAGCGCGTTGCGCAGCGCATGGCGCATCACGAGCTTCTCGGGCAGGCCGCAGAGCCGCGCATAGAGGCTGAAGTCCGCCTGCAGCATCTGCTCCATGGTCGATTGCGTCATCTTGAGGATCGGACCCGCGTAGATGAGCCCAAGCGTGAGCACCGGTAGTACGAGATGCGCGAGCGACGACCGCAGCGCGGGCCAGTTCCGCTCGACCAGGCTGTCGATCGTGTAGAAACCGGTGATCGTCTGGGGCGGCACCAGCATTACGTCGATGCGTCCGATCGGCGACGACATCCAGCCGAGCAGGCTGTAGAACACGTAAATCAGGATCAGCGCCAGCCAGAAATCCGGCAGCGCGCCAGCGACCAGCCCGTAGAAGTCGCCGATCCGCGCCAGCACGCGCTGCCGTCGCGTGGCCGAGACTATGCCGAGCGGGATGCCGATGGCGAGCGCCACCAGGAGGCCAAAGCTGACGAGCTCGAGCGTAGCCGGGAAGCGGACCGCCAGGTCCTCGACCACGGGCTGGGTCGTCTGCCAGGACGTGCCGAAATCGCCATGCGCGATCCGGTTGATATAGATGAGGAACTGCACCGGCAGCGGCTTGTCGAGGCCGAGGTCGCCCCTGAGCTTGGCGATGCTGTCGGGCGTCGCCATGGGGCCCAGCATCAGCGTGGCGGGATCGCCAGGCACTGCCTTCACTAAGAGAAAGCCGACCAGTACGATGCCGAAGATCTGCGGAACGAGAAAGAGGAGCCGTCCACCGATGTAGCGCAGCGTTCCCAACTCTATTCCCCCGGATCGCGAATCAGGACGCCGGCGTTCGCGAGCGTGCGACGTCGCCGCGGATCGGCCATGAACTCGATGCTCGCGCCGATGATGGCAAAACCGTAGACCGTGACGGCGAGCGCAAGCCCTGGGAAGAGCGAGGGCCACCATTGGCCCGTCATGATGTTAGGGAAGCCGGTCGCAATCATGCTCCCCCATTCGGGAGTGGGCGCACGCACGCCGGCCCCGACGAAGCTCAGCCCCGCCGTCAAGAGGATCGACCAGCCGATATTCACCGAGAGCTGCGCCAGCACCGGTGCGATCGCGTTCGGCACCACGTGGCGGCGGATGATGTACGAATCAGGCATGCCTGACACATAGGCCGCCTCCACATAGCGCATGCGGCGGATGTTCATGACCTGGCTGCGCATTAGGCGGAGGTAGATCGGAATGTTGACGAAGGCGATCGCGAACACGACGCTGGCGATGCTCTGCCCGAACACGGCGACCAACGCGATCGCGAAGACGAACACGGGAAAGGCCTGGAGCACGTCGGCGGAGCGCATGACGAAGCCGCTCGCGAAGCGCGACACGCCACGCACGTCCTGGTGATAGCCCACGAGCGCGCCCAAGAAGGTGCCGATCGCGGCGGAAAACCCGGTGCCGATAAGCGCGATCGCCAGGTCGACGCGCGGGGCGAAAATCACCCGGCTCAGCACGTCCATGCCGGTCACGTCGGTGCCGAAGAGGTGAAAGAAGCTCGGCGGCTGAAGGTAGACCGACGGGTCGGCAGTGATCGGCGAATAGGGGGCAACGAGCGGCGCGGCGAGCGCCACGATTGCCACCACGGCCACGATGATATAGCCGCCGGCATAGACCGGATGCGTGCGCAAGAGCTGAATGAAATAGCGAAGCGCAAATCTCGCTCGCCCGCCGGCATCTCGGCCGCCGGCGGACCCTATGGGCCCGCCGGGTTGGGTGGTCGGACTTTGCGTCACGATTACCGATGGAAGTCCTGGAACCTCAGATTATTGGAGGTGTAGTAGGTAAAGCCCTTGAGATTGGCACGCCGGGCGAGCACATAGCGCGGCCAGACGATGAAGCCCCAGGGCGCGTCCCCCATCACAAGTTGCTGGACTCTGGTGTAGGTTTCGTCCCGCACCTTGGGATCGAGCGTCTCGAGCCCGGACTTGATGAGGCTGTCCACCTCGGGATTCACGTAGTTGCTGTAGTCTACATAGGATTTCGAATTGAAATAGAGCTGCGTTGAATAGCCCGGATCCGGCACCCACGGCGAATCCAGGTAGAAAATCATCGGCTGCTCGCGCTTGGTGACGAAATCATAGAAGGTCGCGGCCGGCACCTTGTTCAGCGTAATCTCGACGCCGATCTGGCGCAGCCAGGTCTGGTATAGGATGGCGATCGGCTCCTGCACCGGGTCGCCAGCATTATAGCTGAGCGTGCTCTTGAAGCCGTCCTTGAAGCCCGCTTCGGCGAGCAGCGCCTTAGCCTTGTCGAGGTTGGTGTCGTAGGTCCAGAACTTGTCGGTGAAATTCGGATAGATGATCGGGATGCAACCCGTCTGCTTGTCGGCGAGGCCCTGGTAGACTGTCTTGAGCACGTCGTCGCGCGGCAGCGCATAGTTCATCGCCTGCCGCACCTTCACGTTGTCGAAGGGCTTAATCTTGGCGTTGAGCTCGATCCATATCGCAAAGGTGGCGGTCACTGCGTCGACCTTCACGCCTGGCGCCTTGCTGAGCGTGACGTACTCGAGAGGCTGGAGAAACTGCGCGATATCGACGCTGCCGCCTTGGAGCAGCGATAGCCGCGTCGCCGACGTCGGCACCTCCTTGAAGATCACCGTGTCGATAGCGGGCTTGCCGCGATAGTAGTCGGCGCGCGCCTTAAACACCGCCTGCTGGCCGCGCGTGAGCTGGCTCAACGTATACGGGCCGAAGCCGGCGGACTGATTCTCCAGGAACTTGTGCGCCCAGGGATCATCTGCGTTCGAGACCTGTTTGCACTTGGTCGCGTCGTAGACCATGTTGGAGACGCTGACCATCTGCTTGAGCAGCAGCGGGTTGGGCTTCGGCAGGTGGAACGACACGACGTACCTGCCGTCGACCTTGATCTGGTCCTCCTTCGAGATGTTAAGAACCGAGGTGTGGAAGGGTCCGAGGCCCTTGAGATTGAGCTTGCGGTCCCAGGTCCATTTGACATCCTCGGCTGTGAGCTCGTTGCCCCAATTGCTCTTGACGCCCTGGCGCAGGGTGAAGACGCCGGTGGTGCCGTCGACGCTGATCTCCCATTTTTCGGCGAGCTTGCCCTTGAGCGCGAGATTGTAGGGCTTGTCCGTATGTACCGCGATATCTTCGCGCAATGCCTCGGGGCTTTGTGGATCGGAAATCTTCTCGTATTCGAGCAGATTGTCGTAGAGCGCGCCCATGCAGTCGATCGTCCCCAGGCTGACATCGTACTCGTGGTCGAGGCTCTGAGGCGTTGCCGGTGCGGCAATGACCATGGTTTGCGCTTCGTCCGCAGCCAATGCGGTGGAGACAATGGATCTCGGCAGCATCGGGCCGGCCATCAGCGCCGTCGCTCCCTGGACGAGGGTCCGTCGGGTCACCGGATGTCGGGTTCGTCGTGTCATTTCTCCCTCCTGGGCGGTCTGTTGCCACGTCAGGCTAGTCTTTTCAGAGCTAGCATATTGCATTCCCTCGGGGAATAATTTTTTCCAAGATTCAAGTACGACTGCATAATTGATACGATGATGGCGCAACCTCTTGAGATTGAGAGCGACCTCCAGCAGAGGCGACCCACTGGACCGCGGCCATGATGGCGAAGGTCGTCGATATCAGCGCGAGTTCCGTCCAACGCATCTGGCGTGCGCACGGCCTTCAACCGCACCAGGTGAAACGGTTCAAGCTCTCCACTGATCCGCGATTTGTCGACAAGCTGCGCGACATCGTCGGCCTCTACGTTGATCCGCCCGCTCATGCCGTCGTCCTTTCGGTCAATGAGCCAAATCCAGGCGCTCGACCACACCCAACCCGGTCTGCCGATGAAGCCGGGCCGCGCCGGGACGATGACCCACGACTACAAACGTCATGGCACGACCACGTTGTTCGCCGCTCTCAACGTTCTCGACGGTACCGTCATCGGTCGCAATATGCAGCGCCACCGACACCAGGAGTTCATCCGCTTCCTCAATGCCATCGAAGCGCAGGTGCCGCCTCGAAAGGCGATCCACGCCATCATCGACAACTACGCAACCCATAAGCATCCGAAGGTGCGCCAATGGTTGGCACGGCATCCCCGCTGGACCTTCCACTTCACCCCAACTTCGGCATCCTGGCTCAACGCTGTCGAAGGCTTATTCGCCAAGCTCACGAAACGACGACTAAAACGCGGCGTCTTCGTATCGGTCGTCAACTTGCAAGCAGCCATCAATCGCTTCGTTGCCGAACACAACGCCGAACCGAAACCCTTCACATGGACTGCTGATCCCAACAAAATTATCCAAGCTGTTAGACGCGGGCACGAAGTATTAGATTCCAACCACTAGCGGGCTTCGAAGTTGCGGGATCGCTGCCGAATTTATGCGCTAAGCAATCGCGGGGCCGGCCAAGGAACCATCGCTGGCGTTCTGGGCGTACGTCAAAGCGCGGTGAGCGAGGCGGCGAGCAAATTTCAAAAGTTTGCAGTCGAATTCCATGGCCAACTGAACAGGGAATTCTCAAAATGTGTTGCAAGGAAGATTTTTCAGCAACAGGGATTTGCACCTCAAAGGAACAGGGGACGGAATTCGGATCGCCCATGAACACAATGCCAAGCGCACTGATGTCCAATTTCCAATGCGTCCATTGCGGCCCTGTAACATCTAAAATCTTCTCATTGAAGCCGGGCGAGTTGGCGCCTAAACTTGTGGCCTAGCGTCAATAATTTTGGCTTAATCGGGTGACGCCCGCTAGAGGCGGCAGACAAGAGCAACGAGATACTAGACGACCGATTCCATGAAACCGGTCTTTCTGGAACTGGCAGTGTGTTCGTGGATTCCTCGTTTGCAGTGAACGAGGATTGGCATCATGGCAAGATGGCGGCATGCGGTTGAGCCGGCGATGAGCGATGAAGATATTGGGCGATTGACGGAGATTTCACGCTCGCGCACCGAGCGGGCGAGCCGGGTGGAGCGGGCGCAAATGCTGCTCGCCTACTGTGAGAATCCGTCTTTCTTTGCGGTCGGGCGAAGACTTGGCGTGCATCATCAGACGGTCCAACGCTGTGTCGAACGGGCGGTGGCCTATGGCTCGCTGGCGGCACTCGATGACCGACCGCGACCGGGCAAGGAGCCGACGATCACGCCGGAAGCCAAGGCTTGGTTGGTGTCTCTGGCGTGCGACAAGGACCAAGGAGCACGGCTATCCGCACGAGTTGTGGACCACGCGGCTGCTGGCACGCCATGCGCGCGAGCGCGGACCGGCGGCGGGGCACACATGTCTTGCCAACTTGGTGCAGGGCACGGTGTGCAAGATCCTCGGCCATGAGGAGATCAAGCCGCACAAGGTGCGCTACTATCTGGAACGTCGCGACGCCGCGTTCGAGCAGAAGATGGCGGAGGTTCTGTGTGTCTACCGCGAGGTCCAAGTGCTGAAAAAGGCCGCCACCAAGTCGAATAAATCGGACAAGCCGGTGGCGATCATCTCCTACGACGAAAAACCGGGAATTCAGGCCATCGCAACGACGGCGCCGGATTTGCCGCCCGAGCCTGGCGTGCATGCCAGCTTCGCGCGCGATCATGAGTACAAGCGCCATGGCACGCTCAGTCTGTTGGCTGGGATTGATCTGCTCACCGGGAAGGTCCATGCCGTCGTCCGAGACCGCCACCGCAGCCGGGAGTTCATCGAGTTCCTCAAGCTTCTCGATACCTTTTATCCGGCCCGCACCGCGATCAAGTTGATCCTCGACAATCATTCCGCGCACATCTCGAGAGAAACCAGAACTTGGCTCGCCGCTCAGCCGGCCGGCCGCTTCGAGTTCACCTTCACGCCCAAGCACGGCTCCTGGCTCAATCTCGTCGAGGGTTTCTTCTCCAAGTTCGCCCGCTCCGTCCTGCGCCACATCCGGGTGACCTCAAAACACGAGCTCAAGGAGCGCATCATGGCCGGCATCGATGATGTCAATCGCTACCCTGTCATCCACACTTGGTCCTACAAGCTGGCCGAGGCCGCCTGATATGATTCGAACCACGGAAACGCTCACCTAGTCACGTGAATCTAAAGTTCGCCGCACAATGTCTGCTGTGCTTTGTGGCAAATGCGTTATCGAAGCCAAGGAATTGATCGGCAGATTGGTCCGTTTAAACAGTGATGACGAATTTGCCTTTCCAGATGCGCCCGTACAGTCGGCTTCTCACGCCTGCATCCCGCCATAAGCCTCCCCTCAGGAGCTCCGCGCGCTTTGCTATAATGTGGCGGACTTGGATTCCAGATGACTAGCGACCGATATTCTTAGTTCCAGACCTCATGATCCGACGCAATCCGGTCGCTCAGCCCGGCGGCACCTGAAAAAGCTCAACCGGCTGCTGGGGAACCGCAGGCTCGCTGGCCGCGTTAACCATCCTCTTCGCCCTTACGCGCGCGCGAGACCGACCCGCCCGAGCCGCGCTCCGACGCCACACCGACCCGTCCGCGCCGCTGGTGCCCCGAGCAGACCAACCCGTACGAGCTACGGGGTCCGCTTCAACAACAGCCCAATTCTCAGTGCGGCGGAGGGATTTTCACCACCCATTCGCGCGCGCGAGCCGCGCTCCGAATCCGCCGCCGCCGATCGCACGTTGAATCCAGAACCAGCCGACCGAGCTACCGGGTCGGCTTGGGCAACAGGGCCGATCGCCACATCCGCCGCACTGGGCGTGGGTTCCTTCCCGTGTCTCGAACGTCGGCAAAACGTCAAAACACAGAAGAATCCATGCCGTGCGCTCTATCCACAAAAATCAAACGGGACAGCCGTGGATCAAGCACGGCAATGACGAAAGGGTGTTCGATCTCGCGCGCATGGACTCAATCCAAATAATCCGCGTACTTTTCCACATGCTCGGCGAGACCGAGCGCATGATCACGCACCAGCGCTTCCGCGCGCACGGTATCACGGGCCTCCAGCGCCTCGATGATCTGCATGTGGTCGCGGATCGAGCGGTCGGCGCGATCCTTTTCGCCGATCGTCTTCCTTCGGATCATCCGCATGTGGGTAAACAAATTCTCGGCGAGATCGATGAGCACATTGTTGCGGCTCATGCCGATGATCGCCTGGTGGAACTCGATATTGACCTCGGAATATTCGTCGAGGTGCGCACGCACCTCGCCGTTCTCGAAGGTCGCGAACATCCGCCGCAGCGAGGCGATCTCCTCCTGGCTCGCTTTTTCGGTGATCAGCCGTGCCGCCATTCCCTCGAGCGCGGCCCAGGCGGTGATCAATTCGATCACCTCGCGCTTGTTCTTGCGCACCACATAGATGCCGCGGCGCGGCACCGATCGCACAAAGCCCTCGCGCTCGAGCTGCGCCATCGCCTCGCGCACCGGCGTGCGGCTGATGCCGAAATCCTGCGCCAGTCGGTGCTCGTCGAGCCTGATTTCGGCGCGGCTGCGATAGATGTCCATCGCGGCGATGGCGCTCTTGAGCGCCACATAGGCCTGCCGCTTGAAGCTCGTCGGACTGGCAAGCGGGTCAACGACCGGTTGCGGCACCGTAATCTCTGCCGGACCGAGGTCGGTGCGCGCCCGTCGCGGTATGGAGAAGTTCGATATCATTGCTGCCTCAAAAGCCTCTCGCGAAGTAAAATCGTAGTTCGCCGGTGCCAATGCCCCTCCATGGACGCCCCTCAAACCGAACTCGCGTGCGGGGCCGACCGGTTATTCCCCCTTTTGGACAAGTCTCAGCCCTGTCTCGTAACCCGCCGACGCATCGGCTTGAGCACAAAGAGCGCGAGCGCCGCGACCATCAAATTCATGATCGCGGCGATGACGAAGATCCAGTGCCAGTGGCCGCTGTAATTCTTGAGCAGGCTCGCCAGCGGTACGACCCAGGCCGATGTGCCTTTCGCAGTATAGAGCAGTCCGGCATTGGTGGTGGCGTATTTCACCCCATAGGTGTCGGTGCAGGTCGATGGGAACAGGCTGAAGATTTCGCCCCAAGTGAAGAAGATAAGCCCGGCCATGACCACGAACATGTACGGCGTGTGCCCCAATGCGCCGAGGCCCCAATAGGCCAGCGCCCCGAGCGAGAACACAATCGCCATCGTGTTCTCGCGACCGATGATGTCAGAGATCCAGCCGAAGAACGGTCGCGCCAGACCGTTAAGGATGTTGTCGATGACGAGCGCCGCGGTCAGCGTCGTGGAGGTGACGAACAGGATCGTCACGTCGTTGTTGGCAAGCTTGAAGTCCTTGGCGATGGGCGCGATCTGCGCTGTGGCCATCAGGCCGCTTGCCGCGACCATGACGAACATGACGTAGAGCAGCCAGAAGACTGGCGATTTCAGCATTTCCAGAGGCGTGTAGTCGCGCAGCGATTGCGTCAGCCGGGCGGCCGGCTTCGGCGTTTCGCCCGGCCGCGGCGCGCGCAAAAGCTGCGACAGAACTAGGACAATGAGACCCTGTCCAAGCCCGAACCACAGGAACGCGGACTCGTAGCCATAGCCGAGAATCATGTCGCGGATCGGGATGACGGTGGCGGCCGCGCCTGCACCAAAACCCGCAGCGGTCAGACCAGCGGCGAGACCGCGCCGATCGAAGAACCATTTGAGCGCATTGCCAACGCAGGTGCCATAGACTGCGCCCGCACCGACGCCGGATAGCGCGGCGGCAACGTACAAAACAGCAAGCGAACTCGCGATGGAATCTAGAGCCCAGGCGCAAGCAACGAGAATGCCGCCGAAGGCGACGACGAGCCGCGGTCCGAATCGATCGACGAACCAGCCCTCGATCGGCACGAGCCAAGTTTCCGTCGCAATGAAGACGCTGAACGCGACCTGAATTGCGGCGGTGCCCCAGTGATATTTCTGATCGATCGGATTGACGAAAAGCGTCCAGCCGTATTGCAGGTTGGCGATCATCACCATGCAGAGGATGCCGCAAGCGAGCTGTCCCCAGCGCGACGCCGGCGATCCGGCCGCGCCTGCCTCGACTGCGGTGGATTCAGCCGTCATCGCTTTCCATCCCTAACGTAGCCAGTGCGATTTCGTTGGCTTTCGCCAAGCAGGCGTGTAGGGCGCTTTGCTTGACACTGTGGCATACAGTATTTAGCATACCACATTCTGATGCAATGAGGAATGCCAATAAAAACAACAGCATAGGGCGGCTTCACAAGGGAGGAAACACCATGACCAGGCGGCGCGAAGACGATGCAGACGCAAGGACGAGCGCAAAGGGCGGGGAAAGCCGACGAAATTTCCTGAGGGCAACGACGCTCGCCGGAGGTGCGGCAGCGCTCGGAACTGTCGCTTTCCCATACGTCTCTCGGGCGCAAGCGGAGCAATTGACGCCGAGGCAAGTTCCGCTAACCGGCATGGCCGCCATGCCGGGAAAAGCGAATCATTGGTACGTGCCGGCGTCCGACAAGACCGTCCACTGGGGCTATTTCAGCAAGAAGCTGACGCCCCTGATGGAGATCGATTCCGGCGACTACGCGACGATCGAATGCCTGACGCACCAGGCCGGCGACGATCCCGAACGGATGATCAAGGACGATCCGGGAGCCGAGAGCGTCTATCACTGGACTAAAGAGAAGAAGAACGTTGACCGGCGTGGCGCCGGCCCGATGGATGCTCCCAACGGCGCTGGCGCCGGCTATGGCGTCCACATCATGACTGGGCCGATCGCCATTCGCGGCGCCAAGGAAGGAGACATCCTAGAAGTCCGTGTCCTCGACATGTATCCGCGTCCCTGCGCCAACCCCAAGTACAAGGGCAAAACCTTCGGGACGAACATTGCGGCTTGGTGGGGCTATCAATACGGCGATCTGCTCGGCGGCGCGAAGCGCGAGGTTGTGACCATCTACGAGCTGGATTCCGACGGCAGCAGCGATTGGGCGACAGCGGTCCACAGCTATCGTTGGGGACCGTTCACCGACCCGAACGGCGTCGAGCACAAGATCTACGACTACCCCGGCCTGGTAGTAGATCCGGAAAAGTGGAACCCGAAGCTAGGCGTCCTCAAGGGCGTGCGCGTGCCGCTGCGGCCGCATTTCGGCTGTCTCGGCCTCACGCAGAAAGAAGCCGACATCGTCAACTCGATTCCACCCGACTACATCGGCGGCAATGTCGACGATTGGCGCTTCGGCAAAGGCGCAACTCTCTTTTACCCGGTCTCCATCGACGGCGCCTTCTTTTCCGTCGGCGACACGCATGCCGCTATGGGGGATGGTGAGGTCTCCGGCACTGCGATCGAATCCTCTTGGACCGGCGTGTTCCAGTTCGTCCTCCACAAGCAAAACGACATCGCGGCCGGCACCTTGCTGTCGCGGCTCGCTTGGCCGCTGCTCGAGACCAAGGAGGAATGGGTAGTCCACGGGTTCAGCTATCCACGCTATCTGACCGATCTCGGCGCCAACGCGCAGAGTGAAGTTTTCAAGAAATCCTCGGTCGACCACGCGATGCACGACGCGTTTCGCAAGATGAGAGAGTTCTTGATGAACACGCAGAACCTCAGCGAAGACGAAGCCATCTCGCTGATGTCGGTCGGGGTCGATTTCGGCGTAACCCAGGTCGTCGACGGCAACTGGGGCGTCCATGCCAGTCTCCGAAAGAACATCTTCGCCGGCGTGAGCACCTAGCTGGGAACAATGCAGGAGCGGGGGCGGGAAAGAGATAGTGCCGAAGCGCCCCTCCCCGCTCATGCGTGCGGTGATCCGCCCGGCACGGGACGATGCCCCGTTAAGGAAGCGGGATGAGGGACGAGATGCCGAAATACGAGTACGACTGCCCAAGCTGCGGTTCGTTTTCCGACTTCCGGCCGATGGCGGAATATGCGCTGCCGGCCGCCTGTCCCGGCTGCGGCGCGGATTCGCCACGCGCCTCATTGAGCTTCCCGGCGGTGTCGACGCGGACCGCAGCGGCTGCCCGTGGCGAGGAGACGCGTGCGAACCGGTTCTCGGCAACATCCGGCCATGGTGCAGGTTGCCGATGCTGCGGCGGCAAGAATTTCAAAATCTCGCGCGCAGAGTGGACCAGCAAGCTGCTGTAAGGCCAGGCGGACGTGGCAGGCGCGCCTCGGCATTGCTTTGCGTGCCCAAAGAATTTCCCTTATCCGTAACGGAACTCCTGCTGTTCACGGCGTTTGCCGCGTTAGAACGTCGCCGAGCCATTCCGGGGTTGCCACAGACCGACGCCGCGCGTGGTTAATTGCCGCAAGCCGCGGTCGGCCAGTGGGCGCGCCCCGATGCATCTGTTTTGCAAAAGCGGCCCGCAGGCATCTGAACCTGCGCAGGTTCGGACGTTCCGCGCGCTTTTGTTTTGATTTCACTTGATTTTGGCCCGTGTTGGCCACTGTCCCTACCGGAAATTAAATCCGGACATATTGATGATGCAATCCTCCCAGGAGCGGCTTGGCAATGATGCTGCCAACGGTCTGGACCGCACGTGAAACCGGTGCATCCTTGCTCAGCGATAAGTGCGTGCGAGCCTCGTTGTAATATTTCTGATACGATTCGAGCAGGTGGCGAAGATGCCGCTCGTCAAACACAACGACATAGTCCAAGCAATCCCGCCTGATCGAGCCGATCAGTCGTTCCGCATATCCGTTTTGCCATGGCGATCGTGCCGCAGTCGGCTGGTCACGAATGCCCATTGCTAGAACGCGGCGGATGAAAACGTCACCGTAGACGGCGTCGCGGTCACGGACGATGTATTGCGGTGCTGCTGTCTCCAACCGTAGGCCTCCGTGAGCTGGCGTGCGATCCATTCAGCCGTTGGGTGCGCGGTAACTCCCAACCATCGGATTTGGCGGCGGCCGTGTTGCAATATCAGCAATCCACAGAGCAATCGGAAGGAGATGGTCGGAACCACGAACAGGTCCATCGACGCGATGCCGTCAGCATGATTATGCAGGAACGTCCTCCAACCCTGGGATGGAGGCAGCCTACGCTTTGCCATATATTTGGCGACCGTGGTTTGCCCGACATCGATGCCGAGCTTGAGGAGCTCACCGTGGATGCGCGGTGCGCCCCAGAGCGGGTTCGCGATGCTCATGTCTCGAATGAGCTGCCGGATCTCAGGTTGCGTCCTTGGCCGGCCCCCGCGTGGTCTCGATTTCCAACGCCAATAGGCTCGGAAACCGGCGCGGTGCCAGCGGATCACTGTGGCCGGCCGAACCACCATCAATGCGTCAAGTGTCGTCGGTACCAGGCGAGATAGCCAAACGAACAACAGCGATCGCCGTTGGTGAGGGCCGGTCTTTTAAGCGACTTGCGACTGAGCACAACGATCTGTTGGCGAAGAACCCGGATCTCCGCTTCACGCCGTGCGCTGGACTGGAACAGCCCAATGAGCGCGCCCGGAGCCAGTCAACGCGGCTTTCGATCAGGGGTGTTGGCGCCGTCGACCCCGTAGTTCCACAGCGGCCGCATCGTCGTTCGCTCCGATCGCCCGAGCTCCATCGTCGCCCCGAACCGGAATATCACTAAAGTGGAAATCGACGGCGCCGCCGGCGGCCTCACCATCGGCCCGAGCAGGTCGAGCAGCATCGCGCCGCCGAAGGTTATGCAGTGCTGTTGCCGATCGGGGTGTTGGCGAAGCGGACCCCGTAGCTCAGCGGCGGCCGCATCATCGTTTGTCGGTCGCCCCGAACCGGAATCTGCAAAAAAGAAATTGGCGCGGTCGGTCTGGCGGCGGAGCGCGCCGCGCGCGCGAGGCCCGCTGCGGGTCTCATATTCCGAGCTTTGGGGTATCCGAGGACGGCCAGACGGAGCAGTGGTGCTGCACCCCGGCCCCGCGGTTCGTCTCATCCTGCGCTTTATGAGCGGCGCGTGCGAACGAGCGCATCAAGGGCGACCGCGCCGATCACGATAACGCCCTTGGTGAGAAGCTGGTAGTTCGCATCCACTGCAAGCGAGTCAAGAAGATTGGTCAAAACGGCGATGATCAGCAAACCGATGGCGGTCTGCCAGATCGAGCCCTCTCCGCCGAGCAGCGACGTCCCGCCGATGACAACGACCGCGATGGCGTCCAACGCCATATTCCGCCCGATGTCGGCTTGACCCATGGAGAGACGCGAGGCGATGATCATACCGGCGATAACCGAGGAGACCCCGCATATGACATATGTGGACGTCCGCAAAAGGTCGGTCCGCAGGCCGGCGATCCGCGCAGCCTCGTCGTTGCCGCCTATCGCATAAAGCTGACGGCCATAGACCGTCTTGGACAGGACGAACTGGCCGCCGGCGAGGAAGGCGAAAAGAAGCCAGACGGAGTAGGGCAGGCTAAGCACTGCGCCTCTGCCAAGCACTGTAAAGCCTTCGTCATTCACAATGACCGGCTGGGAATTCGAATAAATGAGGGCCAAGCCGGTAAACGCCGATAGCGTGCCGAGCGTGGCAACGAATGGATTGACCTTGAGACGGGTGATGATCACTCCGTTCAACAGGCCGGTAACAACACCGAGAACCACCGTGCATAGGGCCGCGGGAATCAATGGCCAGCCGGCGAGCCCGAGGCTGGCGAAGAGCGTGGCGCCGCCGGCGTAGACCGCACCGACCGAGAGATCAAAACCTTGTGTGATCATCACCAAAGTCATGCCGACAGCGACGATACCGAGTGGCGCGTTCTGGCTGAGGATGTTTCTGATATTCTGTGGATTGAGGAATTGCGGATAGATCGATTGCGAGAGAACGACCAGCCCGACAAGCACGGCGACCATGCCGTAGCGTTTTGTGACCGCGAGCGACATCGGCCTCCTGGTCGCGAAACTGTCTTTCGGCCCGCCTGAAGCGATCGGCGGCATGAAGCGTCTAGGCATGTGCAACGTTGACCTCGAACGCCGCGTTAACGATCGCTTCCACGCTCAGCGGATTCCTAGTCGAGTCCAATTCCGCCACTTGGCGGCCCTCGGCCAGGACGACAACGCGATCGGCGACGGAAACGAGCTCCTCGAACTCGGAAGAAACTATGATGACGCCGATTCCCTGATCGGCAAAGTCACGCAGTCCATCCAGGATTTCTCCCTTTGCTCCGATATCGATTCCTCTCGTCGGCTCGTCCACCAACAAGACTTTCGGCTGGGAGAACCACCAACGGGCTAGCAGCACTTTCTGCTGGTTGCCGCCGGAAAGATCGGCAACATGATCGGCAAGCCGGCCCAGGTCGAAATGGAAACGCGTCGCAATCATTGCCGCCGCCTTCTGCAACGCAGTATTTGAGAAGAGGCCACGTGAAGCGGCGCTTCCCAGGTCGGCGAGGGCGATATTCTCCATGGCGCTCATTTTCAGCACCAGACCTTGTGTTTTCCTATCTTCTGGGACCAATGCGATGCGGTAGCGGCGCGCCGCCCGCGGCGTGCGCGGCCAAGGCTCCTCTCGATCGCACACGCGCAGCGATCCGGTTGCATTCGGCTTCAGGCCCGCCAGCGCGCGCAGGATCGTGGTGCGTCCGGAGCCTACGACCCCGGCTATACCCAGCACTTCGCCCTGCCTGAGCTCGATTGAAACGCCCTCGATGGCTCCGGGCACTGTGATATTTTCTGCGCGTAGCAGAATGGGGCTATTTTCCTTCGCCCTTCCGGGTCGTCGTCGGTAGACGTTGCCCATATCTTCACCGAGCATGGCCGACACGATACTCGACTTCGTCCACTGTGCGGTCGGGCGTGTCGCCACAAGACGACCGTTCCGGAACACCGTGATCTCGTCGGCAATCTCGATGACCTCGTCCAAATTGTGCGAAACAAACACCATCGAATGTGCGCTGTTGCGCAGGTCTCGCATCAGCCGAAATAGCGCCTGCCGTTCCGCATTGGCCAGCGATGCAGTGGGCTCGTCGAAAAGAATGATACGCGCGTCCGATTGCAGCGCCCGCATGATCTCGAGGATCTGCTGATCGGCAACCGAGAGCGTGCGGCACTCCGCATCCGGTTGAATCAACACCTCCAAACGAGCGGTAAGCCCGGCGAATTGCTGCCGCATCGATTTTTGCGATACGAAGCCTGCTGTTGACGGCATTTGACCGAGAAAGACGTTTTCGATTGCCCTCATCGCAGGGATGGTCGTCAGCTCTTGGTAGATGCCAACGATGCCGGCGGCACGTGCCGCTCTCAGGTTCCCCAGCGTTTCGGACTCCCCAAAAACCGCTACAGCCCCGGCCGAGGGGGCTATCCTGCCGGCTATGATACTGAGCAACGTTGACTTGCCGGCCCCGTTTTGTCCTACCAAGGCATGAATGGTGTTCGCCTTAACGTCAAAGTCGGTCGGATGCAGGGCTTGAATGATCCCATAGTTTTTAGCGACAGCGTGGCAGCGAATGGCGAACTGACGATCGGGAATCATTTTCGCTCCGCTGCCGCAGCTGACGGTCTCAACCGTCGTGCCCCTAGTCGACTTCCGGGTGGTAGGCGTTGACGTTCTTGAGGGTAACGATCGCCGGCTGCCCTGCGGCTTGGCCGGGCAGAAGCGGTGCGCCGTCGTTCAGGATCACCTTCGGGATCGCGGCACCGCCGAACACCTTGGCCAGCGCTTCGACGCCGGCCGCTCCGTTCGATTGCGGATAGGTCGGCGCCGTGGCCGCGATCTCACCTTTCCTCAGCTCGGCAACCGCCCATTTGGTGGCGCCGTCCTCGTAGACTTTGACTTTGCCGGCGAGACCCTTGCTTTGCAGGGCGACCATCGCGCCATGGGTTATGGTCGTGTATTGGCAGTAGAGGACGTTGATATCCGGGTGGGCTTGGAACATCGAGGTCGCCTTTTCCAGGGCCTGTGGCGTTGACCAATCGGTCTCGAGCTTTGCGACGACGTTGAAGTCGTGATGCTCGGCTCTGATGCCCTCGATGACTTTGCCGAGATTGGCGACGAGCGGATTGAGCGCATTGCCCGAGAGGACACCCACTCTCTTTTCGCCGGGAGTGTCCGCAACCGCCTGCAACAGAAGCGCACGGTAAACCGAGGGTGTCTGCGGACCGCCGACAAAGCCGATCGTTCCCGGCACCCATAAATCGATACCCTCACCGTCGGACTTGCCGCAGACGGGCACGAGCGATGCTGCTCGACCTGCTCGGGCCGATGGTGAGGCCGCCGGCGGCGCCGTCGCCGATTTCCACTTTAGTGATATTCCGGTTCGGGGCGACGATGGAGTTCGGGCGATCGGAGCGAACGACGATGAGGCCGCTGCTGCGGCCGCTGTGGAGCCACGGGGTCGACGCCGCCAACACCCCTGATCGAAAGCCGCGTTGACTGGGTCTCCAGCGTGTGTTCTCTCTGGCATTTCGGGCTGCGCTCTTTATCCCTTGGCGGGTGGTAGCCGAAGAATCGGGCGCGGCGAAGTTTGGCTTCGGCGGCGCGATGCTGCTCGACCTGCTCGGGCGGCCGCGGCTGCTGGCCGCACGATGGTGAGGTCGCCGGCGGCGCCGTCGCCGATTTCTTTTTAGTTCGACACCGGCTTGCGCCGACCCGCGGGGGATGAAACAGGTCTGAACTTTGATACGCTATCGGCGCGTCGCCCGGCACTGAGGTCGGCTTATCATTGGTGCCTGCGAGCCCGTTTTTTAGTTGGACCCGGAGTCCCTGAGCACCCCGGATTGTGCCAGAGGTCGGCAACGACCTGGGAGCACGTTTGTCAGAGTACCACCAATGGGACTCCAAGCCGGCGGCGCGTCAGGAGGGAACATGGAAGTTCTACACCCACATTGCGCCGGTCTGGATGTGCACAAGGAGACGGTGGTCGCCTGCGTGCGGCACATGGTGGACGGTACGATCAAGCGGGAAGTCCGCACGTTCGACACCACCACCACGAGCCTTCTTGCCCTGGCGGACTGGCTGGCATCCGAGGGCTGCACCGTGGTGGCCATGGAGGCGACCGGCGTCTACTGGAAGCCGGTCTGGCACGTCCTTAGTGATGGCGATTTTGAGTTGGTGTTGGCGAATGCCAAACAGGTCAAGAACGTGCCGGGCCGCAAGACTGACGTCAACGATGCCACCTGGCTGGCAGATCTTCTCGCCCATGGTCTGATCCGAGCGAGCTTCGTGCCGGATGCCGACACCCAGGTTTTGCGTAATCTGCTGCGCACCCGCAAACAACTCGTTCGCGAGAGAACCAGTCACGTCCAGCGACTTCAGAAGACATTGGAGGATGCGAACATCAAGCTGGACGTGGTCATCTCCGACATCATCGGCATGACCGGCCGCGCGATGCTGGAAGCTCTGATTGCCGGCGAGACCGATCCCGGCAAGTTGGCTGCCCTCGCTCATCCACGCATCAAGGCGCCACCGGCTCAACTACGCGAGGCGCTGCGCGGCCGGATCATGAAGCACCACCGCTTTCTGCTGCGGCTGCACCTTCAGCAGATCGATGCCATCGACACCGCCATTGCCGAGATCGATCGCGAAGTGAACGAGCGCATCGAGCCCTTTCGCACCACCGTCGAACTGCTGACCACCATTCCGGGGATCAGCGAACTTGGCGCACGCATCATCGCGGCTGAGATCGGCAATGACATGAGCCGATTTGCCACCGCGGCGCACCTCATCTCCTGGGCCGGTCTGTGCCCCAAAAATGACGAGAGCGCTGGGAAGCGGCGTTCTGCCCGGATGCGAAAGGGTGCTCCTTGGCTCAAGACCACCTTGATCCAATGCAGCTGGGCTGCGGCGCGCAAGAAGGGCAGCTACATCCAGGCCCAGTTCCACCGCATCCGTTCCCGGCGCGGTGCCAAAAAGGCCATCGGCGCCGTCGCCGCTTCCATCCTCACAGCCATCTATCACATGCTCAAGAACGGCACCTGCTATCAAGACCTGGGCCCTGACCACTTCGATCGTCGCGCCAAAACCACCAAGACCAAGCATCTCGTCGCCAGACTTCAGAACCTCGGCTATGCCGTCCAGATCACGCCCCTGGCGGCATAACCGCCTTTCTGTTTCTTGTCAGTGATAATGCTTCGCCGGGGCGGCGGCGCGACCTACGGGGTCAGCTTCGCCATGACCCGATCGCAACAGCTGGCTGAGGGCAGAATCGGCGCTTAGCAGACCTCATCGGCCCATTTCGAAAAGTCCGTTTTTGCCCCAATGCGCACATCGGCACCACGATCCGTTCGAAAATAATCCCGGGTTATGTTCTACGTTAGGCTGAGGCGACGAAGCCAGCTCGGCGTACCGGAATACAGAGCCGTGATCCCGCTGTTGTCTATCGGGTATTCAAGACCCGTAGTACGTCCGCGCGATCAAGAGTCACCCGCAGAGCTTCATCGGAAACGTGGGTGTAAATCTCCGTGGTTACGATGCTGGCATGGCCAAGTAGACGTTGGATGAGTTCGAGATGCAGGCGGGATTAGCTTAAGCGGGTGTCAACCGAACCGGGTGCAGGCCGAGTCCGCTGCTTCATTCAAAGTATCCCACTCCCGAAAAGCGTAATCGCTTTAAATCGTCTGATTTTATGCACGCGCATTCGGCTTTCGATAGGTACCGAGAATCTTATCCCAGAAGAAGTGAATTACACCAAAATTGCTATTCGCGTGACGGTGATGAACAAAGTGTAGTTCCTGCTGGCGTCTGAACCACGCAAACCTTTGAAGCCACGATCCCTCTACGTGATATTCCTTGTCGAAAAAGACATGCGCGTAAAACGACGCCGCGCTTGCTATTACCATCACCACAAAAAGATTTAGCGGCAATAAGAAATACGCGCACCCCCCGACGAGAAATACAGGAATAAAGAAGTAGGGCGTAATGTTGCCTTCGTCACCGAGGTACGTCCGAGAGACAAGATGATCGTCGGCATAGTAGGTGTGGTGGAAGTTGATGTGGTTGCGAAACAACTTACCGCCAATTGGATGATGGGCGACCTTATAATGTATCAAGGTCTGCCCAAGTGACATGACCAAATGCGTAGCGACAGCAGTCATGAGAAATTGCGAAAGCTTCAGAAGGAGCGGCGCCGCCGTCTGGAGCATGATCGCTTCCTCCGGCTTAAGGAACCAATTTAGCACCATAGCCCGTTCCTGTCAGATCCATGATTCCGATTCTTACCACTGGGCTGGCGAGCCGTGCGTCAAACCAGCCTTCCTTGACGGCAGGTGCATAACTACTTTCACGTACGGGGCCCTGCCCGGCACTTCAACTAATCGAGGAAGCTTCTGAGCACCCTTGATCGGCTCGGGTGTTTGAGCTTCCGCAGTGCCTTGGCCTCGATCTGGCGGATGCGTTCGCGCGTCACCGAGAATTGCTGACCGACTTCTTCCAGCGTGTGGTCGGTGTTCATGCCGATGCCAAAGCGCATGCGTAAGATACGCTCCTCGCGCGGGTTGAGCGAGGCGAGCACGCGCGTCGTGGTCTCGCGCAGGTTCGACTGGATCGCGGCGTCGATCGGCAGGATAGCGTTCTTGTCTTCGATCAAGTCGCCGAATTGCGAGTCCCCTTCTTCGCCGATCGGTGTTTCGAGCGAGAGCGGTTCCTTAGCGATCTTCAAGGTCTTGCGTACCTTTTCGAGCGGCATATGGAGCTTCTCGGCGAGCTCCTCCGGGGTCGGGTCGCGGCCGATCTCGTTGAGCATCTGACGCCTTGTACGCACGATCTTGTTGATGATTTCGGTCATGTGAACAGGCACACGAATGGTACGTGACTGATCGGAAAGCGAACGGCTGATCGCTTGCCGGATCCACCAAGTTGCGTAGGTCGAGAATTTGTAGCCGCGGCGGTAATCGAACTTGTCGACCGCCTTCATCAGGCCGATATTGCCTTCCTGGATGAGATCGAGGAATTGCAAGCCACGGTTGGTGTATTTCTTCGCGATGGAAATGACGAGGCGCAGGTTTGCCTCCACCATTTCCTTCTTGGCATAGCGCGCCTCGCGCTCGCCCTTCTGTACCATGTGTACGATCTTGCGGAACTCGCCGATCTCGAGCCCGGTCTCTGACGCGAGTGCGTGGATATCGTGGCGATGCGACTTGATCTGTTCCTTGTCCCTGGCAACGAGGCTCTTCCAGCCCTTGGCCGAGAGCTTCGACACGCGGTTAAGCCAGAGCGGGTCGAGCTCGGAGCCCTGGTAGTTCTTGAGGAAATCCTCGCGCACGACACCGTGGCTCTCGGCGAGCCGCATCAGGCGGCCCTCGAAGCCGACCAGGCGCTTGTTGATGTCATAGAGCTGCTCGACCAGAGCGTCGATGCGCGCTCGGTTCAGCCGCAGCGATTTCAACTCGCCGATTATCTCGCTCTTCAGTTTCTTATACTTGCGCTCCTGCGCAGGTGAGAGCGACAGCCTTTTGAGCTGGAGCTGGATGTCCTCGTCCTGCAGCCGGCGCAGCCGCTTGTAGGTGCTGGCGATGATGTCGAAGGTCTCGATCACCTTGGGCTTGAGCTCCGCCTCGATTGCGGCGACCGAGAGCCAATTCTCCATGTCGTCGTCATCATCATCATCAAGGCTGCTTTCGCCGATCGTCCCTCCGGCTGCCGTCTCCTCGCCGGCGGCGCGTTCGTCGGCCGGATTGAACGGGGTGACCAGCGCAATAGCCAGAGCCGGCGTCTGCAACAGCCGCCCGGGTTGGCCCGGAATCGCGACGCCGAGGATCGCCGGCATGGCCTTGACATCAGGCCCGGCATAGGTTGCGTCGAGGTCGATGATGTCGCGAAGGAAGACCTTGCCCTCGTTGAGCTCGTCCCGCCAGATAATGATGGCCTGGAAGGTGAGCGGGCTCTCACAGAGCCCAGCGATCATGGCCTCGCGGCCGGCCTCGATGCGCTTGGCGATAGCGATCTCACCTTCGCGCGAAAGCAGTTCCTTCGAACCCATTTCGCGTAGATACATACGCACGGGATCGTCGGTGCGCTCGGCGGGCTCCTTGGCCCCGGACTTGGCCGTAACCGGTCCCTGCTGGACTTCGACTAGCTTGTTCTCGCCCTCGGCTTCCTTCTCGGGCTCCTCGCCGATCTCCACCTCTTCCTCAAGCTCGGCCTCCTTGGTCTCGACCACGTTGACGCCCATCTCGCTGAAATTCGCCAGAATGTCCTCGATCTGCTCGGACTTGACCTCACCTGAGGATAACAAGGCGTTGATCTGGTCGTGGGTGACATAGCCGCGCTTCTTGGCGCTGCGGATCAGCTCCCTGACGGCGGCGTCGGAAAGGTCGAGCAGCGGGCGGTTGGGCGGGGTCTCGGGGCCCTCCTTCTCCAGCGTCTCTTCCTTCTGCGGCGTCACCTTGATCTTGCTTGCCATGAATCTCTACAATCGACGCTGAGCAGACGGTGCCGTTGAAGAAGGTTTTTAGGCCAAGTTTTTTATCGAGGGCGTCGGTTACGGTGGTTCCGAGATCAGAAGCGAGGGGCGCGCGCGGGACCGCCTCTTCCGGGGGCCCCTGAGATCACCCGAGGCTTCATCGGCAGCAGACCCTCGCGCTGCAGCTTTTTGCGAGCGAGCTTGCGGGCGCGGCGGATGGCCTCCGCCTTCTCCCGGACTCTCCTCTCGGAGGGTTTTTCGTAATGGCCGCGGAGTTTCATCTCGCGGAAGACGCCCTCGCGCTGCATCTTCTTCTTCAGCACCTTGAGGGCTTGGTCGACATTGTTGTCACGGACGAGAACCTGCACGCGGCGTTCCTCTTCGATCGAGCGCTTGAATGGACCGATGGCCAAGGCGCCCGGGCCACTGGCGCACGGATATACACAATTCGGCCGCCGATGGGCACCTACGGTACGAACCAACGTCGATATTTGAAATTGTGCCTGCCGATGGACACGCTGGCTGCCAATTGGAAGAAACGAAGACTTCGGTACGTCCCAGTTTTTTCGGCAGCTCTTCTGCAAGCCCGAGCTTACCCGCATACTGTACAATGGGCGCGCAGGGGATGCAAAGAGCAATAGGAGTCATCCACCTTTGCGTCGAAATCGCCATGTGGCCGACCTGGTCGACCGCGACTGCGTTAGATCGGCGGCGATCCCGAATTGACAATTTCTCCAGCTATCCTCACATGGCAACGTTTGGTTCATCTATCCCATGTAGTCGGCAGGGTACCGCCGCGACGACTGAACTAATCATCTCTAGAAATTGTGATCATTTCTTTCGGCGGCCTTTATCGCCAGTGCTATTCAATTCTTTGTTGCGGCGGGTGGGCCGCCAGCGAGGGCCGCGGCTGCCTAACGGATTGATGAACGCAACGCACAGCAGCCCATGGGCTTCAACAGTGCGTCGGCTCGCTCTTCAGAGAATGCACCACCGTCTCTGGTTTTTATCGTTCGTGTGTCGCACGGAGCATTTTACCCGCAACAAGGAGTGAGCCATGCAAAATGGCCCAAAGCCAATCATGAGTGCGCGCCAACCCAGACCGGCAGGGTCATTTGCTGCACGCTCGAAGCGGTGGACATCGAGTGCCGCCCGCCCCGAGCCGACGGGGTCTCAAAACGCGCGAAGAAACTATGAGCGGTATCTGACGCTCGCCCGCGCTGAAGCCCAAATCGGCAACACGGTCGGGGCAGAGAACTACTACCAGTATGCCGAACATTATTTTAGATCGATGTCCTCGGATTCAGAAGGAACGTAAGTGCCGTTGCTGCGACGGCCGCTTGCGGTCAGGGCGAAGCGTCCATGACAAAGGGCGAGCATGTCGCCTGCTGCAATGTTTGGTCGAGGCGGCGGGCTGACGTTCGCGACCAATACGGTGGCCACCCTGCTCGCGGGTGGCCACTTTGGCCCGGATGGTCGTAGTCCTGGCCGTTTCCTTGTCGCCGCTGCTTCCAGGCAACCGCCAGACGGCTCGCTGCCAAGGGATCCTTCTTTGATGCTAGCAATTTCAGTGACAAAAGCGCGATTCGGACCGCGCTTTACGTGCAAGTGTACGCCCCCCTTTGGTTGCTGGTGCAAAAACCCAATATACTAAGGAGACGGAAGCGAACGAGGCGCCAAAGTGATGCTCACCCCGAAAAATACGCAGAAACGTGTTCCAGCCGCGATAGCACATGTGAATGACCTGCTTGACGAGGCGCTGAAAGAAACGTTTCCGGCCAGCGATCCGATCGCCATCAATGTCGAGCTTGAATCACCCGAGCGCGGAATAGCCACAACGCCCGGGTTTCGCGCTCCGCGCAAAAGCACACGCTAAGCGCCGTGGAGGCGGTAGGGTGACGGTGGCCGCGGCCGGGCTTGAACTTGGAAGCGACACATGAGCAATCCACTCTCTCGCGTGACCACGCGCGTTGCTTATGGCGCCAGCCAGTTGCCACGCATCGCTTGGTATGTTGGGCACAGCCTCGCCGTACGCCGGCTATCCCAGGCGGCGCAGCGAACAGATGGTATGAAAGGGCGGCCGCGCGCCCATACCAATTCGCCCGTGCCGGACCACAAACGCCTCTACGCAGATATGGCCATCCTTCTGCAGCGGGACCTGGCCAATATCGAGGCTGGCTTTTACCCGCTGCCCGCCGATCATGATGGATCGCTGTTGACACTCCTCCATCGCTCGCGGCTTTTTTTCGAGGATCTCCCGGAAATCCATCGGCGCCGCGAGAGCAGCGCGCACAACGAAGTCCTAGCCGAGGGGGCGCGCGGGAAGCGGCCCCGTTACTATTTGCAGAATTTCCATTTCCAGACAGGCGGCTGGATGACGGACGACTCGGCGAGTCGATACGACACCCAGGTCGAGGTGCTCTTCAACGGGACGGCCAATGCGACGCGCCGGCAGGCCTTGCCTCAGCTCCATGAGGTTTTCGCCGGACGGGACCAGCGCAAATTGAGACTTCTTGACATCGGCTGCGGGACCGGGCGCTTTCTCGATTTTCTCAAACAGGCCTGGCCGCGGCTTCCGGCCCTCGGGCTCGATATGTCTGAGCCGTATATCAGGTACGCCAAGCGTCACCTGAAACGCTGGTCGCGAATAAACCTCACCGTTGGAAACGCGGAGGCGCTGCCCGTGCCCGATGAAAGCCAGGACGCGGTGAGGACAACGCTTCCTCCCGGCAGAAAGAAATCCGCGCGTTGCAGTAGACGCGCACGCGCGGTCCACCACCAAAGACCACGATCGGCGCGCGTTCGCTTGACAGCGATGCGTGGCGGCAGCAAAGGTCAAATATCGGGCGTTGAAGTCGTGCGAGGCGCGAATATGCGGGTGCGGCGACCGAGCGATCATCACAGTCAATTCTGGGAAAATACCCCAGCGGCGGCGCTTCTCACTCGCCCACGAAATTGCACATTGGATTTATCGTCGGGGCCAATTGCACATTTGTCGGACAAACGATATCGGCAGTTTTGGAGGCTTCCGCATGGGAGCCACAAACTCTGAATTCGTTGCCGATCAATTTGCTTCTGAACTCGTGCTCCCGTCCTACATCCTCTCGCCTGCTCTCAAACAGTTCAAGTCGTTGACTCTGAAAACAATCGATGAAGTTTCAGGGGCTTTCAGAGCGAGCAAGACAGCGACTGCGATTCGTTTGGTGCAGAGCAATCGTTATGCTGCGATGATTGTCTGTCACGGTCAAAAGGGCCGCAGATGGTTCCTCAGGCCGCCTTGCGTGCCTGATCGCTGGTTTCCGCAGGAAGACTTGGATCGGGAGAGTTACGCATTCGACACGCTCTTTGGATCGAAAGTCGAGCAGAGCCGCCCTCGCAAGATTGGCGCCGATGCTTGGTTCGATCGCCCTGAGGCCCAGCAAATACGAATTGTTGGAACATTCGTTTCCATTGCCTAATGACGAAGTCCTTACTTTGCTGACTTTCACCGACGATGAAATGATGGAGGAGCGGGAGTCCTCGTGGTCGTATCGTCGGCGTGAGAAGGACAATCAATGATGCTGGCGCAGATCGTTGGTCGCCCATCCGCAATGCCTACTCCCGCGTGGCGAAATTTTCAGTCCGCTTGGATCGGTATCGTTGGTGTGGGATCGAGGATTTGCCGTTTGCCATGCAGGCTTTCGGCGCTCCAATAACTCTCTATCTTTCTTCGGTTTTTGGCGCGCCCGGAGAGATTCTAACTCCTGACCCCCATGTGTGGACGGCTCCCAGTTGGCAAGGAAAAACTTCACGTTTCCGCATTGCTGGTCGGTGCAGCCATGTGTTCGGCCTGTTTTGCGCGGTTCGCATGACCGCTGGCCATAATGCCCTCCGCGGATCAGGTCCCGATCAGTTTCCCGCATTCGACAATGCGTGGGGGTCAGTGGGTTGTCCTGATCGCCGGATCGACCGGCTCTGCATTACGTGCTGTTCGCCCTCCCAACCGTCACATCACGCCGAGTACCCGGCGCGACCTCATTCACGCCGCAAGTGCGACGGGTTCCTTGTAATGCTCGCCCCTGGCCATCATGGCCCAGGCCATTCTGGCGATCTTGTTCGCGAGTGCGATGGCGGCGACTTTGGTCGGTCGGCGCGCTAACAATGCGACGAGCCACGGCCGGTGTCCGGTACCATGGATCTTAGCGTATCGGATCACGGCGAGCGCGCCTGCCGTGAATAGGCTGCGCAGATAACGGTCGCCTTGTTTGCTGATACTGCCGAGCTTTTGCTTGCCACCGCTCGAGCTCTGCTTCGGCACCAGTCCGATCCAGGCTGAGAAGTCCCGTCCTGATCGGAACGCCTTCGGATCAGCAATGCTGGCAACGAGCGCGGTGGCCAACACCGGTCCGACGCCGGGAAGCTCATCGAGCCGCTTGCTCGTCTCGTTTGACCGATGCCAGGCCATGATCATTCGGTCGAAGTTCAAAATCTGCGCCTTCAGCGCGCGCAGTTGGTCGCCGAGTGCCGAGAGACACGCGCGCGCAACCTCGGGCAACCGTTTGTCACTCGCATCAGCCACGACATTTAGCAGCTTCTCGACACCATGGCGCCCGACCGACGCGACGATGCCGAACTCGGCAAGATGGGCACGGATCGTATTGATTACGGCCGTCTGTTGGCGAATGAAGAGGTGGCGCGTGCGATGGAGCAGCAGGCAGCTCTGCTGCTCTTGCGTCTTGGTCGGAACGAACCGCATCGTCGGCCGCCTAACGGCCTCGCAGATCGCCTCCGCGTCTGTAGCATCGTTCTTCTGCCGCTTGACGTAGGGCTTCACGTACGCAGGAGGCATCAGGTGTACCGTGTGGCCCAGCGTTTTAATTTCGCGCGACCAATAATGTGACGATGCGCAAGCCTCGATACCAACAAGGCACGGCGACAGCTTCTGGAAGAACGCGAGGACATAGCGGCGTTTCAACTGGCGCCTGATGATTATATTGCCGGCCGCATCGATGGCATGAACCTGGAAAACCGTTTTAGCGATATCTAGACCGACTGTCGTGATCGTTTGCATATTTGCCTCCTCCGAATCGTGGGGAGCTTCAACAGCACCCACATCCATGGCACTGACGTGCCGGTGGAGGAGCCGTCCACAGCATCAGATTCGTAGTTTGGCAGTGTCACGACGCAAGCTCCCGTCGCGTTTGAGAACGACGAAAGGAAGTCCTGCACATCGGTGACCAGCATCCGCCGCTTCCCACTTTGGTCAGTAAGATCATCAGCGACGCTAGAAGCAATTTGAGGAACGACAATCCGAGAGTCCCTTGAGCAGGTCGGCCAAATGAAGGGCCGCAGCACGCACAAAGAGCGCGGGGCGCTTCGTCGCCGCCAACCCAAAGGGCGGCAATCCAGGGGACGTGGTTATATGTCGCTAATTACTGCCGCTAATATCGCTAACGATTTCGGCTAAGCTATTGATTTTATTGGTATGGCGGAGAGGGAGGGATTCGAACCCCCGATACGGTTGCCCGTATGCCGCATTTCGAGTGCGGTGCATTCAACCGCTCTGCCACCTCTCCGCAAGATCGAGACAGCTTGAGCGTCGCGCGGGTATTTAGAACATGATCCGGAAAAGTGGAAGCCGGTTTTCCGGCAAGATCAGGATCGAGACCGTTACTCTCCGGCGACAATCGCTGCGAGGCGGTGCTTATCGAGGCGCATGACCGCCACGTCGGCCGCTTCCTCCGCCAGGCGCCGCGTCGCCGACCGAGGCCGCAAGTTCCCGCGCCATTTCGATGACCGCCGTGGCATCGGCAGGCTTCATCGGGCGAACCATCATGCGATCCGCAGTCGTCATGGTGCCGCCCATTTTTCCCGGTGCAGCGGACTGGTTGCAAGAGATCGACGTAGCCGCCGCGATCAACGTAGCGCCGAGGCGCGGCTCGTCACCTGCCGGTAAACACCGGTTTGCGCTTCTCCATGAAGGCGGTGCGGCCTTCGGTATAATCGCGGCTGGCGAAGCACGCTTCCACCATCTTGTCCACGCGGGCGGCGTCGCGTTTCGATTCGTCCTTGAGGATTTCGTCGACGGTGAATTTGACCGCCTTGATCGTCAACGGCGCGTTGGCGCAGATCATGTCGGTGATGCTTTTCACATAGCTTTCGAGTTCGGCCGCCGGCACCACGCGGTTGACGAGGCCCATGGCATAGGCTTCCTGCGCGTTGAACTGGCGCGCGGTGTAAAAAATCTCTTTGGCAAAAGACTGCCCGACAACGTCCACGAGCCGCTTGAGACCGGCATAGGCATAACCCAATCCGAGCTTCGCCGCCGGGACCGCGAACCTGGAATCGTCCGAGCAAATGCGCAGGTCGCAACATGAGGCGAGGCCGACGCCGCCGCCGATGCAATAGCCGCGGATCATCGCGATCGTCGGTTTGGGAAATTCATAGATGCTGCCGAAGGCGGCGGCGGTCGTGACATCATAGGCGCGCGTCGCCTCGATCGAAGCGCGCTCGCTGGCGAATTTGGAGATGTCCGCGCCCGACACGAACGCCTTGCCGCCGGCGCCGGTCAGCACGACGACGCGTACGTCATCGTCGGCGGCGAATTCCTTGAGAATGTGCGTTGTCGCCTCCCACATCTCGAGCGACACCGCGTTGTGCCGTTCGGGATTGTTGAAGGTCACGATGCCGACGCCCGCTTCCTTGCGCGAGAGCAGCTTGTCGGTTTGCGTCATTTACTGGCTCCCATAGAATCTCCCGATAGTTACACCGCTCCGGCCTTTTGCAAGGCTTTGATCTCGCGCACGGAAAAGCCGAATTCCTTGAGCACGGCATCGGTATGCTCGCCGAGCTTTGGCGGCGGCGCTCTCAGACTCGATGGCGTGCGCGAGAGCGTAACCGGCTGGCCGACGAGGCGGAGCGCCCGTTTACCCGTCCCCGCGACGTTCTGGGCGATGCCGAGATGCCGCACCTGCGGGTCGGCAAATACTTGATCGATGGAGTAGATCGGTCCGCACGGCACGCTGGCTTTATTGAAGCTTTCGACCCATTCGGCGCTGCTGCGGTCTTTCAGATGCGTCTCGATCTCGGCATTGAGCGCATCGCGATTCCTCGATCGCGCCTCGGCCGTGCGGTAATCCGGATGCTGCGCCATCGCTTCGGCCCCGAGAGTTCGGCAGAACCGCTCCCACATCTTGCCGCCGGTGGTGGCGATGTTGATGTAACCGTCCCCCGTCTTGAACGCGCCGGTCGGGATGGTGGTCGGATGATTGTTGCCGGCCTGTTTTGCCACCTCGCCGCTGACCAGATAGCGGGAGGCCTGGAAGTCGAGCATGAAGATCTGCGCTTGCAACAGCGACGTCGCGATCGCCTGGCCCTTGCCGGACTTTTCGCGCTCCAGCAGCGCGGTGAGGATGCCGAGCGCGGCGAACAGCCCGGCGCAGAGATCGGCGACCGGAATGCCGACGCGGAGCGGCCCCTGGCCGGGCAGGCCGGTGATCGACATCAGCCCGCCCATGCCCTGCGCAATCTGGTCGAAACCCGGCCGGCCGGCATACGGCCCATCCTGGCCGAAGCCGGAAATGCTGGCATAGACCAGGCGCGGATTGATCCGCGCGAGCGTCTTGTAGTCGATGCCCAGCCGTTTCTTCACATCGGGGCGAAAATTCTCGATCAGCACGTCGGCTTTTTTGACCATGCGCTTGAAGGCGGCGAGTCCTTCCGGCGCCTTCAGGTTGAGCCTCATGCTGCGCTTGTTACGATGGAGATTCTGAAAGTCCGATCCCTCCCGCGGTCCGCCCATCGGCTCATCCGAGCCCGGCGGCGCCTCGATCTTGATGACGTTGGCGCCCCAATCGGCAAGCTGGCGCGCGCAGGTCGGGCCGGCCCGCACCCGCGTGAGGTCAAGCACGGTGAAGCGCGTAAGTGCTTTCGACGCGCGAGGAAAAGGCACTGCCGGTTACTCCATCACCT
This sequence comes from uncultured Alphaproteobacteria bacterium, assembly GCA_963733575.1. Lineage (GTDB taxonomy): Bacteria > Pseudomonadota > Alphaproteobacteria > Rhizobiales > Xanthobacteraceae > BOG-931. The sequence goes on from CAVTDJ010000005.1 coordinate 459,785, forward strand.
TAGTGTGGGGCCAGAACTTCCTCGATCCCATCGGTGTTGTCTACCGGCTCGCGGCGCGTCCGGGCCGGTCGTTCACGTCACGGCGATCCGTTAGAAATGGCTGCGAACAGCCATCTTTCGGGCGCTTTCACCGGACGATCATGAACGAGAAAAAGACGAATGCGCGGGCGCACATTGATAAGGGATAGTCAACTATGATCGTTTTTCGCCACTTTACGATTGCCGTCGCGTTCGCGCTCATTGCCACGACCGCTGCCGCGCAGGAGCACGGTGGCCGCTCGGCCGGCGAGCGGCCCGGTCAGGGAGAACAGGGCCGACAGGAGCAGGGCGGCCCCGGGGTTCTGTCGCTCTTGCCGGGCGATTCAGTCACCGAGCACAGCATCGATGTTCCGAACGGCAAACTCGCCTATACGGCAACCGCCGGCACATTCTCGTTGTTCGATCAATCCGGCGAGCGCTCCGCCGCCGTCTTCTATACGGCCTTCGTCGCCAAACCGAACGATCCGGCACGGCCGGTGACGTTCGTGTTCAACGGCGGGCCGGGAGCCGGCTCGGCGTTTCTCAATCTCGGCCTCGTTGGCCCGCGCATCGCCGCCTTCGGCAACGGCAATGACGGCGCGAATGTGCGCTTGGTCGACAACCCAGACACCTGGCTTGCCTTCACCGATCTCGTCTTGATCGATCCAGTCGGTACCGGCTGGAGCAGGCCGGCCAAGCCCGACGGCGGCAGCAATTTTTGGGGCGTGCACCGCGATACCGAATCCATGGCCAAAGTGATCGCGCTCTACGTCGCTAAGAATGGCCGCGTCAGCTCGCCGAAATTCATTCTGGGCGAAAGCTATGGCGGCTTTCGCGCCGCCAAAGTGGCGCGGGCGCTACAAAGCAATCAGGGCATCGTGGTAAGCGGCATCCTCATGGTCTCGCCGATGATCGAAGGCGCACTCCAGTTTGGCGGCGATCGGTTCGCGCTCGGCGCCGCTTTGCAATTGCCCTCACTGGCGGCGGCGGAGCTCGAGCGGAAAGGAACCTTCAGCACCGCGGCGCTGGCGCAGGCCGAGCATTTCGCGTTGACCGATTATCTGTTGGCGCTCGCGGGCCCGCCGCTGCGCGGCGATGCGGCGCATGCGTTCTATGCGCGTGTCGCGCAGATGACCGGATTGCCGGAAGATGTCGTCGCCCGGGAACGCGGCTTTATCCGCGACGCCTACGTCAAGAATTTGCGCTCGGGCGACCATAAGATCGTCAGCCACTACGACGCGACGTTCGCGGTCGACGATCCAAACCCGGAATCGCAAACGGCGCGCGGGCCCGATCCGTTTCTCGACGGGTTCATCCGCGCCTATGGCAGCGCCTTTGTCGCCTATGCGCGGGACGAGCTCGGCTTCAAGACCGAGATGACCTACAATCTGCTCGCCTCGGAAATCTCCGGTAAATGGGATTGGGAGGATGGCGGCGGCCATTCGCAGCCGAGCGCCGCTCAGGATTTGCGCGATTTGCTCGCGCTTACCCCGTCATTTCGGCTCATGATCGCTCACGGCTACAGCGATCTGGTCATCCCCTATTCGGCTTCCCGCTACGTACTCAATCACATTCCACCGAGCGTCGATGGCGAGCGCGCCGAGCTGCGCCTCTACCGCGGCGGCCATATGTTTTACACCGATCCGCAATCCCGAAAGGCCTTCACGGCCGACGCACGGACGATGTATGCATCTCCCTGACCGGGAGACGTGAACATGGCTGAGAAGACTTCGAAGAACACGTTGGCGCAGGTGACGAGTGGGCTTGCCGTACCGGATTCGCACAACCCGCCGCCGGGATACGAAGCACCGATCGTCTGCGACGGCGTGATCGACATACGCGACGTCATGGTGCCGATGCGCGACGGCAAGCACCTCTGCGTCGACATCTATCGGCCGAACATCGACGGCAAGTTTCCGGCACTGCTGGCGATCGCCCCGCACAACAAGGAATATCAGACGCCGGAATTCGCCAAGGCCGTGCAATGGGCGCAGCCGGCCTGGTCGCGGATGTGGTTTGGCGGCGCCGAAGGCGGCGATACCGATTTCCTGGTGCGACGCGGCTACGTCCACGTCTGCGGCAACATTCGCGGCACCGGCAAGTCGGACGGCGGCGGCTCGCCCGAATGGGACATGTATGACCTGATTGAATGGATCGCCAAACAGCCCTGGTGCGATGGCAAAGTCGGCATGATCGGCATTTCCGCCTTCGGCGGCGCCCAGTTCGAAGCCGCCGCGCAACAGCCACCATCGCTGAAGGCGATTTTCCCCTACGATTCGATGGGCGCTTACGGCCAGTGGGGCTTTCGCGATTTCTATCCCGGCGGCGTCCTCCACACGATGGTGTTCCTGCTCGACTCTGGCGCGGTCTATCACGTCAATCGCGGCCAGCCGGGTCAGCTCACCGGGGCCGCCGACAAGCTCTGGCGCGCCGCCATGAGCAATCCCGACCTGATGATGTACCCCAACATCTTCAACGTGATCGTGGAGAAGGGGCAGACCATGCCGCTTGTCTATGAAACGGTGCTCAACCCTTACGATCCCGACGACATCGTCGAAAAGACCAAAGAGAAGATGTCGAAGATCAAGATTCCGTTCTACACCGGCTCGGGCTGGTACGCTTACACATACAAGCTGCACTTGCAGGGCAGCCAGCAATGGTTCCAGGAGGTGCAGGGTGTACCGAAGAAGCTCCTGATCACCGGCCCCGCGCATCTGGAGCGGCCGTTCCACTCATTCCACGACGAGATCCTGCGCTGGTACGACCACTGGCTGAAAGGCAAAGACACCGGCGTCCTCGACGAACCGCCGGTAAAAGTCTGGGTCATGGGCGAGAACAAATGGCGCTACGGCAAGGATTGGCCACTACCCGAGACGCAATGGAGCAAGCTCTACCTTCACAGTTGGGGGCGGCTCAAACCTGAGCCTTACGTGCCCGGCGCGCGCAATGCGCGGCTCGAGCCCGACACTTTCGTGCAGATGCCACCGACGCAGACCAACGAAATCCATCGCCTGCGCTACATGACCGACCCGCTGCCGCAGGACACGCTGGTCATCGGCCCGCTGGCGCTCAACCTCTTCGCCTCAATCGACCAGGACGACACCAATTGGATTGTCATTCTGAAAGACATCGGCCCCGACGTATCGGTGCACACCGCGCGCCCGGGCGAAGTTGAAATCCCGGGCGATCTTCGCGAGCGCGAGCTGACGCGCGGCTGGCTCAAGGCTTCGCACCGCGCGGTCGATCCGACGCGGTCAAAACCGTGGCGGCCCTGGCACCCGCTCACCCGCGCCGCGCAGAAGCCGGCCGAGCCCGGCAAAATCGAGGAATACAAGATCGAGATTCTATCGACCGGCAATCTGTTCAAGGCCGGTCACCGTATCTGCATCGATATCACCAGCCTCGATCTGCCAAGCGGGCTTGCCGGCGCCCACGACGTGGAATACGCGCCCTATCACATCTGCAGCAGCAAGACGGTGGTGCACAGGATCTATCACGACGAGCAGCACCCGAGCCATCTGGTGTTGCCGGTGATTCCGCTCTAGCCGTTACTCACCCAGATAAGCGGCCTGGACCTTCGGGTCCTTCGACAGCGCGTCGGCGGTGTCGGCCCCGACGATATGACCATTGTCGAGCAAATAGCCGCGATCGGCGATGGCAAGGCTTTGCTTGGCGTTCTGTTCGACCAAAAAGATTCCGACACCGGCTTCCTTGATGCGGGCGAGCGAGCGGAACAACTCCGTGCACAGAAGCGGCGAAAGGCCGAGCGAGGGTTCGTCGAGCAAAAGGATGGTCGGCGCCGACATCATCGCGCGCCCGATCGCCACCATTTGACGTTCGCCCCCACTCATGGTGCGCACGATCTGCTTGGGGCGCTGACCAAGCTTGGGAAACAGGCTCAGAACACGCTCGAAATTCTGTGCTTCGAGCTTGCGAGCGCGCACCGGATGAGCGCCAAGAATCAAGTTCTCCTGTACCGTCAGGTCGGCGAAAATGCCCCGGTCCTCGGGCACCAGCGCGATGCCGGTTTCGACGATTTCATGCGGCGGACGCCGGGTGATATCGGCGCCGTCCATCAGTACCGTGCCGCCTTCCATCTTGCGCGTCTGGCCGGCGACTGCGCGCAAAAATGTACTTTTGCCGGCGCCGTTGGCACCGAGCATGACGACGATCTCGCCTTTCGAGACCGATACCGACACGTTTTCCAGGGCGCGGTGGCGGCCATAAAAGACCGACACATTCCGGCTCTCAAGCATTGGCGTCTCCGAGATAGGCCCGGATCACGTCATGATCGGCCAGCACCTCCGCGGGCGTGCCTTCGGCGATCTTGGCGCCGCTGTTCATCACGATGCAGCGGTCGCACAGGCTGCGAATCGCATGCATGACATGCTCGACGATGATGATTGTACAGCCTTCGGCGCGCAGTTGCTCAATCAGCGCGATGCCGATCTTGAGCTCGGTCGGATTGAGTCCGGCGAGCCATTCGTCGAGCAGGAGGATCTTCGGATCGGACGCAAGCGCTCGCGCCAGCTCGACCCGCTTCTGATCGATATAGGTCAGCGCCGAAACCGATGCGGCCGCGGCGTTTGGCAGGCCGACCCGATGCAGCAGAGCGTGCGCGTAATCGTCGAGTTCCTTGCCCCATCGCCGCGCATGACCAAATACGCCACCGGCGGCGACGTTCTCCAGCGCCGTCATGCCGGGCAGCATGCGAACCAGCTGGAAGGTCCGCGCCACGCCTTTTCTGGCGACGTTGCTGGCGCCGATCCCGGTAATGTTGTCGCCGTACAGGCTGATCTCGCCGGCGCTTGGCTTAAATGCACCGGAGATCAAGTTCATCATCGTGGTCTTGCCGGAGCCGTTCGGCCCGATCAGGCCCAACACTTCCTTTTCGGCAAGTTTGAACGACATGCTCTCAACAGCGACGAGACCGCCAAAACGCTTGGTGACCGCGGCGGCGGTCAGAGCTTCCGCGGTGGCGGCGCTAGGCATTGCGGCTCTTCCGCAACAGGTTCTTCACGGAACCGACCGAGGCATCGAGCGCCTGCTGAAATGCGCCGGAAGCCGAACCGCCCGCTTTCGCGCGGCCGCGCCATGCATCCTCGATCAGCCCGGTGATGCCGTTCGGAATGACGTAGACGATAAGCAGGAAGCAAGCTCCGAGCAGCAAAGTCGTCTGCGACGGAAAATAGATCGCGATCAGCTCCCATATGAGCACAAAGGGAATAACGCCTACGAGCGGTCCCCACAAACGGTGCGTGCCGCCAAGGAGCGCCATGATCACGACCTGGAACGACAGAAACGGGCTGAAGGCGACAACCGGCTCCACGTAGCCCCAGCGCGGCGCCACCACGGCGCCGGCGACCGACGCGAAGGTGCTGGAAATGACGAACAAAGCGACCTTGGCCCGCGCAGTGTTGATGCCGCAGTGAACCGCGACCAGTTCATCGTTGCCGATGATGCGCAAGGCAAATCCAAGCCGTGAGCGGCCGACCCACCAACCGACCAGGAAAACCGCGGCGGTCAACAGCAGCAACTGCCAGAAGTACATCGGTTCGCTGCGGTCGATCGCTACATAGAGCCCGCTCATGGTCCCGAGGACATGCTGCAGCCAGGTCATGATTTGCCGCACCAGCTCGGCAAGACCGAGCGAGAAGATAACGAAATAGACGCCGGAAACTCGCAGCGTCGCCAGCCCCACGATCGCAGCCATCGCGGCGCCTGCAACGCCGGAGGCGAGGATCAGCACCGGATAGGGCACAAGATCGATGCCCCCCGCGGTGATGTACATACCGACGCCGAAGAACGCCGCTGTGGAGAGCGCGATGTAATTTGTCGGTCCGGAAAACAATAACCACGACGTGGCAAGCGCCGTGTACATCGCGATCGAAATTGTCAGTTGCAGCACATAGCCGTCGAAGATCAGCGGCACAAAACCCGCGGCAATAAACAGCACGCCGCTTATCAGCAGATTACGGCGGTCAAGGGCGTTAAGAACAAATCTACTCACGCCGTCCGCCTCCCGAGCAAGCCTTCCGGGCGCACCAGCAAAACAATCATGAACAGGACGTAGGCCGCGGCGAGCGTGAGACCCGGATCAACGAGCGTGGCAACGGCTGTTTCAGCGAGGCCGAGGATGAAAGCGGCAAGGATCGTGCCCCGAATATCGCCGACGCCGCCCAGGATGACGATGATCAGCGCCTTCAAGGTGAAAACCACGCCGAGCGAAACATCGAAGGTCAGGAACATGCTGAGCAATCCGCCGCCCGCCGCCGTAACCGCTCCGCCCAATGCGAAAGCGAGGGCCGAGGTCCGCATGACATTGATCGCAACGAGTCCGGAAGCCGATGGATTGACGGAAACGGCGCGCATCGCCAGGCCCGCCCGGGTCTTATGCAGCCAGAGATAGAGAGCGATGCAAATCGCCGCCGAGGCAAGGAATGCAACCACGCGGTTAAGCCCATAGCGCTCGCCAAAAATGAAAATCGGCTGCGACAAATACGAGTAGTCCAGATACTCGCCGCCGAAAATCGCGAGCATGATTCCGACGAATATGAAACTGAGGCCGAAGGTCGCCAGGATGCTGTCGACCTCAAGCTTGCCCTGGTTTTTGGCGCGGCGAACGAGCGGCAAGATCAGCACCCGGTAGATCGCCCAGTTCAGGACGAAGGCAACAGGCACCACCAGAAACAGAGCAAGCAACGGGCTTGCGTGGGTACCCGCGTAGAACCAGAATGTGCTGAAGGCCCCGGCGATCAGCATTTCGCCGTTCGCAAGATTCATGATGCGGGCGACGCCGTACTGCAATTGCAGGCCTATCGCCATCAAGGCATAGGTGCCGCCAAGCAGCAGGCCGATGATGACGATGTCCATGCCGAATAGGTTTGTCGATTACGAATGCCCGGTGCGGATGCTTAAGGCCATTCTCTGCCAGCTAAAGTCAACACCTCCGCGGTTTCGTCCCCGGCCTATTCGCGACCGGGGACGATAACCGAGACGTTGGAGCTTAGCGGCTTATCGAAGGGCGTTGCCTTCGAAGCCTTGGGGAATTCTTATCCCCAGTTGGACTTCAGCTTGACCGCCGTGAGGCCGGTAACATTTTGTCCGGCCACAGCGGAGAAGAAGCCGCCCTGCCACTGCCCGACCGTATAGACCTTGTCGAGGATCTGACCAGGAAGTTCGACTTCGCCGATCAGGGTCTTGAATTTGCGGCCGCGGAAGTGGGCAGCAATTGCTGTCCGATCCATCGAACCGACGGCCTCGATGGATTGCGTGAGCATTTGCAGCATCGAGTAGTAGAACGGGCTGCCCCAGTAGTCGGCGTCGACGCCGGTGACTTCCTTGTGCGCTTTGTAAAAGGCGCGGATCTCCGGCGAGTCGACAACGCCACCGGCGCCGAGGACGTTCTCGGCAGCGGCGCCGTTCTTCTGCGAGAAGCCCTGGAACGCACAGCCGACAGCGGAATAGTAGGCCTTGACGTTGAGGCCTTCGATCTTGGCCGCGTCGGCGAGACCAAAGGTGTCGGGCGGATAAGACCAGGCGACAAAGGCATCCGGATTGGCCGCCTTGGCCGCCTTGATCACCGGCGAGTAATCTTGCGTGCCGAGCGGGTAGGACTTGTCGTAGACGATCTCGAAGCCCGCTTCCTTGAACAACGGCCGCCCGGCGTTGGCAAGCTCGATGCCGAAGTCGTCGCCGACGTTGACCACGGCGACCTTGTTTCCGATCTGGCTGCTATCCTTCAATTTCTTCAGCACACCGATCGCGCCCTTGGCGTAGTTCGTGGTCGACGACTGGAACATGAAGAAGCCGGGATACTTCTTGACGAGCGCAGGACCCTGATCGGTGACGCAGGCTTGGGTGAGCTGCGGATAGTTGTACTTCGCGAAGGTCGGCGCCGTGGCGAGATTGAAGCCCGTGGCGTAGACACCGCCGATCCAGTCGGCCTTGTCCACCGTGGCGGCGCGCTCGACGGCCTTGATGGCCTCAGGCGGCTGCGTGCGATCGTCGTATTCGATGATCTCGATCTTGCGCTGACCGTCCTTGAGTTTAAGGCCGCCGCGCTCATTGACCTCATGCGCCCAAAGTTTATACGGCGGGAAATGGGTAATCGCCGCACCTGGTGCGAGCGGACCGGTTTTTGCGCCGATCACGGCAACCTTGATGGGTCCGGCTTCCGCACTGGCGGTTCGATAACCGAACGATCCCGCTACCGCCGTGGCCGCGGAATATTTCAGAAACTCACGACGTCTCATAAAAACCCTCCCTGGATGAGTGCGGCAACCGGGGTTGTTTCCCCGTGGTTGGTTTTGCACGTCAACATGATAGCGATATAAATATTGGTTGCAAAGGCCTGCGCGGCGCACTCTTCGATCTAATTGCGACTATCTTTAATGTTCAGATGGGCTGAGATGGTGGGCAATAAATATGCGCGGTTTTGGCTCGCGGCTGCCGCACAAACGGGCACCTAACAATAATAGACAAAGCGCAACAAGATCGGGAGGAAGACATGAAAACGAGTACGGATCGCATCATCACCACGCATGCCGGCAGCCTGCCGCGGCCGCCGGAGCTGCTCAAACTGGTTCGGTCAAAACTGGCCGGCCAGCCCTATGACGAAAAGGAGCTTGCCGCCGAGGTGGCGCGCAGCGTCGAAGCGATAACCAAGCAGCAGGCCGATCTCGGGCTCGACGTTGTCAGCGACGGCGAAATGTCGAAACCGAGCTTCCTCGGTTACATCACCGAGCGTCTGGGCGGCGTGCGCATCACCACGGAGCCGTTCGGCAACCCATGGAAAGGGTCGCGCGAAAATAATTCCTTTCCGGAATATTATGCTTGGGAAGCCTCGCTTAATCTCAATCCGGCGGTCGGCGCCAAGCGCGTTGTTTGCGATGGACCGCTGACCTACAAAGGACAACGACAGGTTGCCGCCGACATCGCCACCTTCAAGGCGGCGCTAGCCAAGGTGAACGTACGCGAGGCATTCCTGCCGGCGATCTCACCGTCCAATGTCGAGTTCTGGATCAGGAACGAGCACTATAAATCGGACGAGGACTATATCTTCGCGCTCGCTGACGTCCTGCACGAAGAATACAAGGCCATCACCGACGCCGGACTGCTCCTTCAGATCGATGATCCGCGGCTGGTGACGCAATACGTCATCGACGCAAGCATGTCGCTCGAGGATTGCCGCAAGTGGGCGGAGCTGCGCGTCGAAGCGCTCAATCGCGCACTGCGCGGCATCCCCGAAGAGCAGGTCCGGTTCCACACCTGCTATTCGATCGACATGGGTCCGCGCACCAACGACATGGAGCTGAAAAACATCATCGATATCATTCTCAAGATCCGTGCCGGGGCGTATTCGTTCGAAGGAGCAAATCCACGCCACGAGCACGAATGGAAGGTCTGGGGCCATGTCGATCTGCCACGGCACAAGATCCTGATCCCCGGCGTCATCACTCATTCGACGGTTTTAGTCGAGCACCCGGAATTGGTGTGCGATCGCATCCTGCGCTACGCGAGCGTGGTCGGGCGCGAGCGCGTGATCGCCGGCGCCGACTGCGGGTTCGGGACGTTCGCCGGTATGATGACGATCCATCCGACCGTTGCCTGGGCGAAGCTCGACGCCTTGGTCAAAGGCGCGCGGCTCGCGAGTGCGCAATTGTGGGGAGCGGGCGCAAAAGCCGCATGATGAAGCGGGACCGTTCAATGCCACCTGCGATGAGCGCGCGGACGCTATCGACGCGCTTCGACCCACTCTCGCCCGACCAGCGGGAGAATCCGTTCGAGATCCTCGCGACGGCCCGCCGCGACCAGCCCGTCTTCTACGCGCCGGCTCTCGACCTGTGGGTCGTCACTCGCTACGACGACGTCCTCGCCGTCCTCAAGGATCACGACACGTTTTCGTCGACCGGGGCGCTGAAGTCGGCCGCGGCGCCGCTTCCCGAAGAGGTGGCGGCGGTGCTCTCGCAGGGATACCGCGAGATGCCGTATATCATCGAGATCGACCCGCCGCTCCACGACCGAATCCGCGGGCTCGTGACGAAGGCCTTCACGCCGCGACGGATTGCTGCGCTCGAACCGGCCATCCGGCGCATCGTCGACGAACTTCTCGACGCGTTGCCGTCCGCCGGAGAGATCGATCTGGTCGGGGCCTTTGCCTGGCCGCTCCCGCTGCGCGTGCTCGGCGAGCTGCTCGGCCTCCCACGCGAAGATCTGGCGCGGCTGCACGTCTGGGGCAACGACTGGATTCTCGTTCAACAGGACGGCCCGGTGGAGAAGCGGCTAGCTCACGCAAAGGGAACGGTCGCGCTGCAACGTTACTTCCTCGAGGCGGTCAAGCGCCGCGAACGCGAGCCGACCGACGATCTGATCGGCGCGCTGGTCGCTGCACGTTCGCAGCTCGACCCTCCGCTGACCGACCTCGAGATAGCTGGCTTGCCGCTCGACCTGATGGTCGCCGGCCATGTCACGGTCACGCGGGCGATCGGCAGCGCGCTCCACGTCCTCTTCTCCTGTCCGAATCTTCGCGAGCACCTGCTCGACCCTACGCGGTTCCCACGCGCAATCGAGGAGATCCTGCGCGTCGAATCTCCGGCCCAAGGGTTGTTTCGCACGGCGATGCGAGAGGTCGAGCTTGGCGGCGTCACGATCCCCGCGGGCGCAAGGATCATGGCCCATTTTGCGTCGGCGAACCGCGACGAGTGTGTCTTCTCGAATCCCGACGCATTCGACCCCAATCGCGCCGACCTCGTCCGTCATATCGCGTTCGGCAAGGGCATCCATTTCTGCATCGGAGCGCCGCTCGCGCGGCTTGAGCTCGGGATTGCGCTGCCGGCGCTGCTCCAACGCCTCCCCGGCCTTCGTCCGAGCGGCCGTCACGTTCGCGACCCGCTCTTCTTCGCCCGCGGCTTCGCACAGCTCCACGTCGCCTGGGGCGGAAAGGTTTAGGGATGGAGGTCGTGATCGTAACGGGCGCAGCAGGCGGCATCGGCCGTGTTTATGCGAAAGCGCTTGCCGAGGCCGGGTACCGCGTCGTCGTCGCCGACCTCAGGTCGGCCGACGAGGTCGCCGCGGAGATCGAGGCTTCCGGCGGGATTGCGACCGCGGTCGAGGTCGACGTCAGCGATCGAGCATCCACCGAGGCGATGGCCGCACTGGCACTCGATCGGTTCGGCCGCATCGACGGTCTGGTGAACAACGCCGCCTATTACACCGCGATCGTCAAGAAGGAGTTCACCGAACTGAGCGACGAAGAGTGGGATCGCTGCTTTGCGGTCAACGTGCGCGGCGCCTGGCTCTGCGCCCGCGCGGTGGCTCCGACGATGAAGGAGCGGCGGCGGGGCAAGATCGTCAACGTGTCGTCGATGACGGTGCCGACAGCGCCGCCCGGTTTTGCCCACTACATCTCTTCCAAGGCTGCGATCGTGGGACTCACGAGGGCGCTCGCGCGCGAACTCGGCGAGCACCGGATCTGCGTGAACACTCTCACTCCGGATTACATCGCGTTCGACCGAGACTACGACCACCGCCAACCGGACATGCGCTCGATGCTGACGACGCAGCGTTGCTTCCGCCGCGAGGAGCGCCCGGAGGACCTTCTCGGAACGCTCCTCTACCTGCTCGGGCCGGGATCGGACTTCGTCACCGGCCAGGAGATCTGGATCAACGGCGGGCGCGCGTTCAATTGAGGACGAGCGGCGAAAGCGCATTCCTGGCCCGCGTCCAATACGATAGACGGACTACGGATCAGCTGGCGGCGCCAGGGTCGAGACCGTACTTCTTGCACATCTTGCGGACGATCTCGATATCCTTGCCGCCGGCGATGAGACCGACCACTGCCGAGGTCATTTTGCCGCCAGAGATCGAACCCTCGACGATGTAGGCTTGCCACCCGCTGTAAGCCGGATACGGGCTCTTGGCGTTCACCATGCCGCAGTAATTGATCGCACCGTCTTCCGTATTCGCGATCTGCGGCCACCGGTATTGCGCCGCGTTCGGGTTGACGACCGACAGACCCACCGCGTGACTGATGACCTGCCTCTCTTCCGGCGTGAGGTCACGTTTGTTGATGCCGCTGGCGTCCTGCAAATGGTTCAGTCCGAGAAGATCCTGCGCTGTCGCGTGCCCTGACGGCGACGACGACGCGCACGCGGCAAGCGCGAGGCCGGCCGATGCCGCAATCACCCCTCGCCACATCATCTGCAGATTGACGATTGCCGGCGAACCGTCCCGGGTTGAGGGTGACGATGGCCGCGACCGATGCCTTGCGATCTTCATTGGTTGTTCTGATCCGTTGGTGATTGTCGCCCACTCATTGCTTGAACGTTCCCGTGAAGACGGGGTCCAAGGCCGAGCGAAATAGAAGCTGCGGGCCGAAGCCCGTTCCCCCTGCTGCAGCTTCGCCCATCATACCTCCCGTGCGACCAATAGAACAATCGCGGCAACGGTGCGGTGATTCGCGATGCCGCAGCCATTTGCATCGTTTTTTGCTGCCATGCGCGAAACATTCGGCTTTGCGGATCGGCGATTTCGCAGCGCGACAATCGGATTTTGCGTACTGCGGCATATTTGCAACGCTCACGGAGGCGCATATTCCGCGAGGCAATGGCTCGATAATCATTTGCATTTGGGCTGATTTTGCGACGCGCCGTGCCGAGCGTTTCCAGGCCGCCGGCTGGGACCGTATGCCACGCTGGGGAGACGGGCCCACGGTGTGGCTTTTTCTGCACCCGAGGGCCACTCTCCTCGACTATATGGTCGCCGCGTCAATGAGGGTTAAGAAGTTGGCTCTAGCGCTGGTCGCGGTGCTTTCTCTCCTGAGCATCGCTGGCTGCACCACTGCACCCTCGCCACCCGTCGCGACGAAGGGCTGATGGCTGGACGCCTTGATGGGGGAGGACCGGCCTCGCGCCGGCTCCTTTTTTGGGGGGCTCTGTTGGCTCTGCGCTTAGCGCACTGGACCCGATACGCCGCCCACACGATGCTCTAAAATGCGACCTCTGCCCGCTCGGATCGCCCAATCGGAGGTCCCATGCCTCGTGTCGTCGGGATAGACCATCTTGTCCTCAGCGTCGGCGATTTCGCGCGCTCGAAGGAGTTTTATCGCAAGCTCCTGGGATTTCTCGGCTTCAAGCTCAAATACGATTACGCGGATATGGCCGGCTGGAGCAACGGCAAGACCTTGTTCTGGATCGCCGCCGCCGACGCACAAGGCAGAAAGCGGAAGTATTGCAAAGGCGATATCGGCTTCCATCATTATGCTTTCGAGCTTTCCAGCCGTAACGACGTGGATGAACTCGGCGCGTTTCTGGAAAAGAACGAAATGACCGTGCTCGATCCGCCGGGCGAGTATTACGGCCGCAACTACTACGCCGTCTATTTTGCCGATCCGGACGGCATGAAACTCGAAGGCATGATCTGGGCGCCGCCTAAGCCGAAGCGCAAGCCAACCGCGAAGAAGAAGACCCACGCGCCGAAATCCTGATCTTAACCTGTTCGGCGGCTTTTGAATTCCGGCAATCCGCTGCACGTCAACTCGCCGCGCTGAACCGCATCGGCGCACGCGCGACCACGGTGTTGCGTCCGCGCCGTTTGGCGGCGTACAGCGCGCCGTCCGCGGCCTCGACGAGGCCGGCCGCCGATTGATCCGGCTCCGGCACCAGCGACTCGACGCCGATACTGATGGTGACGATGCCACCCGCTGTTTCCGCATGTGCAATGAGCAGGTCTTCGATGGCCCGGCGCGCTTCTTCGGCCAGCGCGGTCGCTCGCTCGATATTGATCCCCGGCAGCAACAGCGCGAATTCCTCGCCGCCGTAACGGGCAACGATGACGGCGTCCTCGAGCGTGACCAGCGACAAAGTCTCACCCACAGCGCGCAGGCAGGCGTCGCCCCTCACATGACCGTAACGGTCATTGAACAGCTTGAAATGATCGATGTCGATCATCATCAGCGCAAGCGGCCGGCGACCCTCGTCCGCTCGTCGCCATACGCGCTCAAGCTCCCGGTCGAAGCCGCGCCGGTTGGCTAAGCCGGTGAGGCCGTCGAGGCTCGCCAGCTCCTCGAGATGCTGGTTGGCGATTTGCAATTCCTCCTCGCGCGCGGCGAGTTTGCGCGCCATGTCGTCGAAGGCGACCGCAAGCGGCTCGAATTCGGCGATCCAGGATTGCTCGGTCGCGCGCACCTGCAGTTCGCCGCGCCCGAAGCGCGTCGCCGTGCGCACCAGCGATCGGATCGGCCGCAGGATGAGCCGCTCACCGCCGAACCACGCGGCGAGAAGGACGAGCATGCCAAACAGCGCGAGCTGCACGTAGGCGATGCTGATCTCGCGGTCGATGCCGCTGTGCACCACCGACTCGTCAAGGCCGACGGCGAGCCGAGCATGGGTCCCGGGCACGCGGACATAGGCGAAGATGCGCCGGACGCCGTCGAAGCCGGCAGTTGTTATCGTGCCATCGTCGTCGGCCAGCGTGTCATGCGCCAGCGCGTGTCCGGCGAAGCTTTTGCCGATGAATGCGCTCTGGTCGGCGGATGCAGCGATCAGCGTCCCGTTGCCGTCGATCAGAGCCACTGACGTACCTGGGCGCCGTGCGGCACTCGCCGCGAGCTCGCCGATCCACTGCAAATTGATCGACGCAATGACGACGCCACGCACGGAGCCGTCGTCTCCTATGGCCGGCAAAGTTGCCACCAGGCCCGGCACTTCATGAACCCGCCCGATCAGGTAATCGCTGAGGGCGAATTCGCGCGAATGGAGCGCATTCTGGAAATAAGGGCGGTCAGCCACGTTCAGACCGATCGCGCGCGCTTCGGTCGCACACTGGAGTCGGCCGTCAGGTCCCGCAACCGCAAGCCCGTAGATCCAGGGAATGTTGCCTGCCAGGTCGACAAGCATCCGATTGCAGTCGTCCTGATCAGGCGGCATTTTCGCATAGACGCGCGCCACGACCTGGAGCACGGCGCGCATGGAATAAATGATCTCGCGCTGGGCGGCGGCCCCGCCGCGGGCCAGATCGATTACTTCGGTGCGCGCGAGCTCGACGCGCTCGGCGCGGGCTCTTTCCAGGCCCCGCACACGCTCGACCATCAGGGGGGCGATGGCCAAAAGGGCGACAACGATCAAGCGGGCGCGGATGCTGAGGATGGGCTTGTGGCGCCGCGGTTTCGCGGCCGACGCTTTGGACAATGCCTTAGGCAATGCCTTGGGCAATGCCTTGGGCAATGCCTTGGGCAATGCCTTGGGCAATGTCTTGGGCAATGTCTTGGACAATGCTGTAGGCAACGTCTTGGAAGACTTTGCTTGAGCGTCCGCCATGTAAATTTCCCCGCCCTGGGTTCCACAAGGTAATGGACATGCGTAAAAACGGGCTTCGCGCAGCCGGTAAAATTTGAATCGTTCGGTACGGCATTGACGAAATGGAAAGCATGAATCGGGAAAGCGGACTTGCGGCAGTGCGCGCCGAAATCGCGAGCGCCTGCCGCGACGCCGGGCGCGATCCTGCGACTGTGACGCTGGTCGCGATCTCAAAAACCTTCGGCGTCGAGGCGATAGATCCGGTCATCGCCGCCGGACAGCGCGTGTTCGGCGAAAACCGGGTGCAGGAGGCCAAGGCCAAATGGCCGCCTCTGATCGCGCGCCATGGCGGCCTCGAATTGCATCTCGTCGGTTCGCTGCAATCGAACAAGGCGCGCGAGGCGGTGGCGCTGTTCGATGCCATCCACTCGGTCGACCGGGCGAGCGTTGCCGAGGCGCTGGCCCGGGAAATTGCCAGACAGGGACGCAGCCCCGTCCTCTTCGTCGAGATCAATACCGGCGCCGAGCCGCAAAAGGGCGGTGTGCAGCCGCAGGACGCCGACGCTTTTCTCGCCGCGTGTCGCGATCGCTACGGTCTGAGCGTTTCGGGTCTTATGTGCATTCCGCCGCTCAACGAGGCTCCGGCGCCGCACTTCGCGCTGACGACAAAGATCGCTCACCGCAACGGTCTTACGTTGCTCTCCATGGGAATGAGCGCCGATTTCCCAACCGCGATCGCCTTCGGTGCCACCCATGTCCGCATCGGCACGGCGATTTTTGGCCCAAGAACGCTCCTCTAGTTATGAATCATGATTCGAGTCTTTGAGCCGATAAGATTCAAAAGCATTTTGAGATCGCGTAGCTGGAGTGCCACGCAGCCGGCCGTCGGCGCGAAACCCCGGCGTGCGACGTGGAGGAACACGGCGCTGCCTCGACCGGCGACGCGTGGCCGCGTGTTGTGATCGATCTCGATGACCAGATCATAGAGTGCGTCGCCGCGCATGAGCCGATCGCCTGGTTCATTGGCCGACCGTCGGAACGGCCGGTTGTAGCGCCGGTCGGCCGGATCTTCGCACCACGCGTCGGCTGGGCCGATACGTCGAACGGGGAGCAATGTCCGCGGACGAGAGAGCCGGTCGGCCCGCCACCACAGCCGCAGAGGACGGAACCGCCCCCGCGGCGTGCCGCCATCGCCCTCCCGCTTAGTGGCTCTGATGCCGGCACGGCCAAGGGCAACAGGCACGCATAAGGGACCGGCCCGCAACCAGCCTTGTGACCGCCGCCCCGGTCGCGTCCTGACATGGATCGCGCCAAGAGAAATCCGTCTCATGTAGCCCCCGGAGCGAATTCCCAACTGCCGCTTGCTCTTGTATCCTTGAGTGTTCTACTTCGCGCCAGAAGGCGCAGCAAAATCGCAGCCAAAGATTGGAGGCCGCTTCATTGACCGGCAGGCGAGCGGCCGCGGGGGTCCGAATTGATGCCGAACACGCGTAAGATTCTTATCGTCGACGACGACGCCGAGCTGCGCGACGCGCTGACCGAGCAATTGTCGCTGCACGAGGAGTTCGAAGCCGTCGCGGTCGAGAATGGCTCCAAGGGCGTACAGGCCGCCAAAGCCGGACAGATCGATCTCGTGATCATGGACGTGGGGCTACCCGACATCGACGGCCGCGAAGCCGTGCGCATCCTGCGCAAGAACGGCTTCAAGGCGCCGATCATCATGCTCACCGGCCATGACACCGATTCCGATACGATCCTCGGGCTTGAATCCGGCGCCAACGATTACATAACCAAGCCGTTTCGTTTCGCCGTGTTGCTCGCGCGCATCCGCGCCCAGCTCCGCCAGCACGAGGCGAGCGAGGATGCTATTTTCACGATCGGCCCCTACACGTTTCGGCCCAGCTCGAAACTCCTGCTTAACCCGAAAGGCAACAAGGTCCGCTTGACGGAGAAGGAAACCTCGATCCTGCGCTACCTCTATCGCGCCGGCCAGCGGCCGGTGTCTCGGGAAACGCTGCTGCAGGAAGTCTGGGGATACAATTCGGGGGTGACGACGCATACGCTCGAAACGCACATTTACCGCTTACGGCAGAAAATTGAGAAGGACGCCGCCGCCCCCGCCATCCTGGTCACCGAGGCCGGCGGCTACAAGCTCGTGCCGTAAATTGCGGCCGTCATGACGATCGAGGACGACATCGCGTTTCTTGAGCGGATTCCAATTCTCCGCCAGCTCGGCGCACCGGCGCTGCGTATCCTCGCCATCGGCGCCGAAAGCTACCACGTCGAGGCGGATCAAGTGCTGTTCACGGCCGGCGAACCTGCGGACGGCGCCTACGTCGTGCAGCGGGGCTCGTTCTATCTCCAGCCGAAGCGGGGTAGCGAGGGCGACATCATCGCCGGACCTGGTACACTTCTCGGCGAATCGGCACTGCTGGCCGAAACCGCGCGGCCGGCCACCGCCACGGCGCGCGAGGGATCGACGGTGTTGCGCATCTCACGCACGATGTTTTTGAAGATGCTTGAAGGCTATCCCGACGCCGCGCACCGCCTGCGCGAGGTGATGGCGGCACGCGCCGACCAGTGGGCACGCGAGATGGAGAACGTTCGCGCCTCGCTTAATCCGGGCGCCAAGCCGAAATAGCGGCTCTCTTTTCAGGCCGCCTCTCAGACTATTCGCGTCTTGTGGCCCTTCCAGTAGCGGTCGCGCAGCCGCCGCTTGTAGAGCTTGCCTGTCGGCAAACGCGGAAGCTCGGCCTCGAAATCGATCGAGCGCGGGCATTTTTGCCGTGCCAGATGATCGGCGCAAAAAGCCATCAGCTCCTCGGTGATCTCCGGTCCCGGCGAGACGCCGGGCATAAGCTGGACGGCAGCCTTGACCTCCTCACCGAGATCCTCGTTCGGCACACCGAACACGGCAGCATCGGCGACCTTCGGGTGTGTGATAAGCAGATTCTCGCATTCTTGCGGGTAAATGTTGACGCCGCCCGCGATGATCATGAACGTCGCGCGGTCGGTGAGATAGAGATAACCGTCATTATCGACGTAGCCGACGTCACCGACCGTGCTCATGGAGCCGTCGCTGGACCGCGCTTCGGCGGTCTTCACCAGATCGTTGAAATATTCGAACGGCGTGGCGGTCTTGAACCACAGCGTGCCCGCCGTTCCCGCCGGGCAAGGCTTCATGTCCGCGTCAAGGACATGAAGCTGGCCAAGCAGTACCTTGCCGACCGTTCCCCGATGCGCCAGCCATTCGGCGCTGTCGCAGGCGCTGAATCCCAATCCTTCGGTGGCGCCGTAGTATTCGTGAATGATCGGACCCCACCATTCGATCATCTGCTCCTTCACCTGTACGGGACAGGGAGCCGCGGCATGGACTGCGATCTCGAGGGATGACAGGTCGTAACGGCGGCGCACCTCCTCGGGCAGTTTGAGCATGCGCGAGAACATGGTTGGCACAAGCTGACTATGCGTCACCTTGTACTTTTCGACGAGCTGCAAATACCGCTCCGCGTCGAAGGTCTCCATGACGATCACGGTACCGCCGCGGTCGATTGTGAGACTCACGGCTGCCTGCGGCGCCGAGTGATAGAGCGGCGCGGGTGAGAGATAGATCATCCCGTCGCGATACCGCCAAAGCTTGTCCAGAAAAGCGTACAGTGGGAGTTGCTGCGCAGGCGGCTGCATCGGCAATGGCCGCAGAATCCCCTTCGGCCTCCCGGTCGTACCGGACGAATAGAGCATGGCGGCGCCCAGTGACTCGTCGCCGAGCGGCGTGGCCGGATATGCCGCCGTCGCCTCGTCGAGATTTTGATTGCGCTCTCCGTCGCCCGGTCCGTCGGCAATAAGACAGAGCTCGATTTTGGGGCAGTTCCTGAGCGCGGCCGCAGCCACGTCGCGCCTAGCCTGCGACGTAATCAGAACTTTGGATTCGCTGTTGCTGAGAATGTAAGCAAGCTCGTCCGGCGTCAAAAACGAATTGACGCACGTGTAGTACAGACCCGAACGCGTGCCAGCGCTGCAGCACTCGATATAGCGCGCGTTGTTCTCCATGAAGATGGAATAGTGATCGAGCCGGCGCAGACCCCGCGCGCGCAGCAAATGCGCCAGACGATTGCTGCGTGCCTCAAGCTCGGCAAAGGTCACCGCCTCGCCGGTTTGAGCCATGATAAGGGCCGGCACACCTGCGCGCGTGACCGCATGTTTCCCCGGATACATGGGCCCGCGCCCCCTTCAAAGCTGCAGCGTCGCCGTTACTGGTACGTGGTCGGAGGGACGCTTGGCACCGCGATAGTCTTTGGCGACCGTGATAGCCGCCACGCGATCCGCGAGCTTATCAGATGTCCAGATATGGTCGAGCCGGCGGCAAAGAAACCCGCGCCAAATATGCACTTCTAGGGTCAGCCATTTTTCGGGGAAACGCCGGGGGTACGTATGCAGCCACGGATGAGCCGGACAGCCGAATTCTTAAGGGCCGTCTAGTGCAGAGCTAGCACTACTTTGGCAGATTTTTTTCGAATGATTGGGGTGGGTGGGATTCACAAATCAGATTTTCTGTAACTCATGGGTAGTCGGCTTTTTGGAGGGCCGACTATGGTAGGCACAACGTCGAATTGGGAAGACGAGCTTCGAGGCTGGCTCAAGCCGTTTTTGGATCGCCTGGGCCATAAAGCGCGGCGGCGAATGTGTCCGCTTTATGTGGCAGGGCTGATCGGGCCCGGCGATCGCAAGAGCGTTCAGCCAATGGCGGAGCGGCTTGCGCCTGGCGATTATGATCAGCTGCATCATTTTGTTGCGGCTGGCGTCTGGAACGCGGCGCCATTGGAGACGGAGCTGCTTATTCAAGCGGATCGGCTCGTTGGTGGCAGCGATGCGGTGTTGGTGATCGACGATACGGCGGTGCCGAAGAAGGGCACGCACTCGGTCGGCGTCGCTGCGCAATATGCTTCAGCGCTAGGCAAGACCGCCAACTGCCAGACTCTGGTGTCACTGACGCTCGCCTGCGGCGAAGTGCCGGTGATGGTGGCCTTGCGGCTTTTTCTTCCAGACAGTTGGATCAGCGATCGGCGGCGGCTGCAGCGAGCTGGTGTTCCGGCCGAATATCGAACAGCACGGACCAAGCCCGAGATCGCACTGGCGGAGATTGATCGCTTGAAATCGATCGGCGTGCGCTTCCGCTGTGTGCTGGCGGATGCCGGTTACGGTCTCAGTGCACCCTTCCGTCAAGGGCTGACGGCTCGCAAGCTTGCCTGGGCTGTTGGCATCCCTCGTCACCTCAAGGTGTACCCCGTTGGGGTGAAGCTCATTTGGCCAGTTACCAAAGTTCGAGGCCGGCCACGTAAGCGGTACGTGCCAGATAGTCTATCGACAGCAGCTGAAGACATGCTGGCCGGTGCCAAGTGGAGAACTGTGAGTTGGCGCAACGGGACGAAAGGCCGGCTGAAAGCCCGATTTGCTGCTGTCCGTGTGCGCATCGCCGACGGACCTCCGCAGCGGATATGGGATAAGGGTCAGCAGCATCTTCCAGGGGACGAGGCCTGGCTCATCGGCGAGCACCGCATGTCCGGCGAGAAGAAATACTATCTTGCCAACTTGCCCGCCGGAATGGACCTGCGCAGCTTGGCCGCGACGATCAAGGCACGATGGATTTGCGAGCAGGCCCATCAACAGCTGAAGGAGGAACTCGGTCTCGACCACTTCGAGGGAAGGTCTTGGCAAGGCCTTCATCGTCATGCGCTGATGACGATGATTGCCTACGCGTTCCTCCAACATCGCCGGCTCACAAAAGTGAGGCGGGGAAAAAAGAATCAACGGCCCGCCTCCTCAACCGACGTTACCGGCCGTCCGCCACGCCATCGTTGACCTCATTATGCAATCAAGTCCGCAGCGATGTCCGTACTGCCGATCCTGGATCGGCGCCGAAAAGCAGCGTGAGTAAATCTGCCAAAGTAGTGCTAGGCCGTGAACCCATAAATCTGCCGGGTGGACGGTTTGCCTGAGTCCGCTATACCCCCCGATAGCGACCAAATTCCGCAGCGCAGCGAAATGACGCGATGGGCCAATAACGGCAGTGGCGGGCGCCAATTTGATCATCTGGACCACGGAGTGGTGTTAGCGCCCAGCAGTCCGCCAAATGTCCCGATCGTCGTATTGCCAATCGCTTATTTCGCAGCGGGTGCACGCAGCGCCAAGCAACTGATCGAGCCGATCGTATTGGCGCCGTACTGCACGAAGCCCTCCGCCGTCGGCGGCGTGTGCGCGGCGGTGATTGGCAGATAGATGTAGCAGATCGTCCCGTCCACCGGATCGCGCCAGCGCTGGACTATCGTGTCCTGCAGTGGGCCGGCGAATTGCCGCTCGAGCTGCAAGCGCGGCAGCTCCGCCCACTCATTTGATTGGGGTTGCGATGGCGAAGCTTGCACTTGCTGCGGCGGCGCCGGTTGCGGTTGCTGCGCGCTTGCGGGAACGCAGCCAATGACAACGGCGGCGATCGAGAGGAATAGTCGCATGCAGAGTGTCCTTCACGCTGCGCGGACGCGCGGCGCAACAAGCTCTACCACGCGTACTGCAATCCGGCGCGGCCGCCAAATTGGCCGGCGTCGAGTCCCATGCCATAACCAAGCGAGCCCGATATCACGACGTTGTCGGTAAGCCGCGCGAGCCCGGTGACCGCCAGCCCACTCTCGCCGGCGAACCCGCCATAGTTCACGGCCATCGCGAACTTCTTGTTGTCGGGGAGAAAGCCGCCGCCCATCGCCATCGCCATGGCGACGCCGGAATTGGCGCGGTTGATCTGCGTCTGCAAGCCGCCGATCGCCGATGTCATCCCCGTGGCGACGCTGTTGAGCTGGGCGACGTTGACCGCATCGGTCGGCGCGATGCCGGCGGCGACGTTGGTGAGCCTCCGCTCATTGCCGGGCGAGCCGAACGACACCGTGTTAGGCGCGCTCGCCACCGACCCTTGCCCGATCGCCACGGAATTGGTGGCGCCCGCCTGCACGACCGCGCCAGCGCCGATGGCGGTGCCGCCGGCGGCGAGTACGCTGGCGCTTTGCCCAATCGCGACCGAATTGGCGACGGTGGCGCTCGCCGAATTGCCGAGCGCGGTGGCCGAGGAAACGTTAGCGGTGCAAGTCGGGCACGTCGCGTTGGAGAAATCGCCGAAGGCGGCGCTGCCGTTCGACGCGGAGGCGGACGCACCCATTGCGATCGATCCCGTGGCGACGGCGCCGGTGCCGATCGCGATAGAGTTGACGCCGGTGGCCTGCGCGCCGAACCCTTGCGCGATGGCATTGGTGTTGGTCGCCTGCGCGCCGTTGCCGAGCGCGATTGCGTTGACGCCGGTTGCTTGCGCGCCGAACCCTTGCGCGATGGCATTGGTGTTGGTCGCCTGCGCGCCGTTGCCGAGCGCAATCGCATTGGTGCCGCTGGCGAATGCGGCATTGCCGGCGCCGCTTGCCGCGTTGCCGCCCATGGCAATCGCGTTCGTGCCGGAAGCCTGCGCATTGCCGCCAAGTGCGGTGGAGAAGTCGCCGCTCGCCATCGCCAGCGCGCCAAACGCCGCGGCGACGCGGCCGGAGGCGCTGCTGCTGTCGCCGACCGCAGCGCTGCTCGCGCCGTTGGCATTGGAATTGGACCCCAATGCTACCGCGTTGGTACCGTTCGCGCCGACCTGCGCCTGGTTGCCGATGGCGATGCCGTTCGTCGCCGCGCCATTGACGAAGGCGGCATTGCCGGGGCCCCCGTTGACATTGCCGCCGATGGCGATGGAGTTGGCCGCATTGGCCTGCGTGTTGGCCCCGCTCGCCGTGCTGGCAGTGCCGCTCGCCGAGCTGAGAAAGCCGCTCGCCGTGCTGTTGGCGCCGCTCGCCGTGCTGTTGTCGCCAGTGGCCGTGCTGCCGATGCCGCTCGCCATGCTGCTGGCGCCGCTCGCCGTGCTGCCAGTGCTGCTCGCCGTGCTGCCGCCGCCGATCGCCGTGCTGCCAGTGCCGCTCGCCGTGCTGCTGGCGCCGATCGCCGTGCTGGCAAACCCGGAAGCGTTGGCAAGGTTGCCACAAGCAGTGTTGACGGCGAAGGCGTTATCGTTGCCGGCCGGATTAGGTCCGACGCCGCCGTTGCTGCATTCCACCGCGCGTGCCGGGTCAGTTGTCAGCACTGCCACCACCATGGCGGTGCCTATGGCAAGCAACGGTACAAGCCGCCGGCGCCGACGACGGCGCGCCTCGGCATCGCTCTGCCCCGGCGAAAGAACTCCGCACGCGCCGGCTTGCGGCGCAACTCCTGCTGACAGCCTCATCTGAGCCTCCGCTTGGCTGGTTACCCGCGGTGGCGACGTTGGCGTCGATGTCTCGGTTGTCTCCTGTCGCCCCTGTGCCTTCGCCAGCCTCTTGATCTTGTCGTTGCCCACCGACGGTCGGACCCTTTAACTAAGGGAGTGCAGGACATCGGAGCAATGAAACAAAGGGACTCTAATTCCGCACCCGATCGCGCTGCGCTCGAGGACGAGGCGCGCGCCTCGCAAGCACATCCGGATTTCGATCGCGCCGTAAAGGCGTTCTGCCAAGGGATGATCGACACCCACGCCGGCCGGCGCCTCGCCAATATCGGCCTCGGCCACACTTTGGGCTGGGCGACTGCGGTGCTGATTGTTTATCTCGATCATACCAGGCCCGAGGGGACGATCTCGTCGGAGCTCATTGAGCTCTGCAGCGCGGGCGGCCTGGCGGGTGCGAAGGCGGTGAAGGGCGCCATCCGGACCCTCTTGTCCTTCGAGCTGATCGCAAAAGAAGAGCACCCAGTCGACCGGCGCGCCACGCGCCTGCGCCCCACGCAATTGCTGCTGGATATCCAAAGCGAAAACATCGTCGCCCGGCTTGCGGCGCTGGAAATCGTGCAGCCGCTGCCGTTGCCGGCGCACGAATGGGGCCGCCGGCGCAGCGTGATGCTGGCGTTCTACGGCGGCAATGTCGAAGCCTTTGCGCGCCACCGCTTCAGGCTCTATGAGGGCTTCCCCGAGATACAGGCCTTCATGGATCGGGCGTGCGGCTATCTCGTTCTCCTCGACATGCTGCAAAAAGCCGGACCTGCAAGCAGCGCCGGCGTCCCCACGACGGTCCTGCCATCGGCGCTCGCCCCGCGTCTCGACGTCTCGCGCACGCATATCAACAAATTGCTGGCCACGGCGCAGGATGAAGGCTGGCTGAAAGTCGGGCCGAAGCGCAGCGAGATATTTCTTGAGCCTACGTTCTATCGGCGTTTGCGCGACTGGGTCGCGCTCGAATTCGTCTGGACTTGGTGGCTGGTGCGGGCGGCTTAGAGGAACATTTTGTCCACGTGTTTGATCGAAACGTGTGGCAGCGGGAGCCGAGATCGTGCAGGCTTGAAGTCAAACTGTTCCAATCCGCGACCAATGTCACCTTCGGGTCTTGGCTGTGTAAAAACGCACTGGCGCACGAAGGCGATAGAATGAACGTTCCGCCAAATCGCATTCAGGTGCGCGAATGTTCGTAAGCGAGTTCAATTTCGCTCGACTTGGGAAAAACCATTCTAGTCGTTTCTCAGTTTTTGGAGTTTTCACGCAGCCTGGGTCAGACTCGGACCTTTGATGATGTCCGCGTCATTTCCGTTTTGCCCCTCATAGCGACCAAACTGCGGAACTGGCACAAGGTCGGTTGAGTGCCATAATAGACCCTGTAACCTATTCGTGATGGAGCGACGCTAAAGCAATTTCTTATTGCGCGCGTGCGTCTTGGCCAACGCGTCGGCCGCGTCCGGGACTGCCACGCTCAGCCGTTGCCTTGGAGACGTTGTAGTGGGGTCGGTACAATACCGCCGCGGGGCCCAGAAAAGGATTTGACGTCATGAA
Organism: uncultured Alphaproteobacteria bacterium; assembly: GCA_963733575.1. Lineage (GTDB taxonomy): Bacteria > Pseudomonadota > Alphaproteobacteria > Rhizobiales > Xanthobacteraceae > BOG-931. The sequence goes on from CAVTDJ010000005.1 coordinate 484,961, forward strand.
TACGCAAGAGCTGGCGAAAGCTTTCACCGACATGTGCGCGAAGGGCGAACTAGACGCCGCCGGTAAGAAATTCTGGTCCGACGACATCGTGAGCCGCGAGCCGATGACCGGCGACATGGCGGAGCTCAAGGGGCGCAAGGCGGTCGAAGGAAAAAGCCAATGGTGGAATGCGAACCACGAAGTGCATAATCTCAAGGTCGAGGGTCCCTACGTGCACGGCGATCGATTCGTCGTTCGCTTCAAGTCGGAGGTCACGCCAAAGGGCCAGAAACGCATTCACCTCGATGAGGTTGGGCTTTACACGGTCCGCAACGGTAAGATCGTCGAGGAAAGCTTCTTTATGGGCGGCGCGTAATCCCAACCGGATCGCTAGTTCACTCGCCAAAGTTCCACGAGGGCGCCCGCTGAACGATTTTTGCGGTGAGCAAAATCGCGCCGACCTGTTTGAGGCCCGGAATTACGAATTACTGTGACAGTGCATTCAATTATTCGCGGCGCCGCCGCATAATTTCGGCAGACGGGTCAGGCCACCGTCACCCCGAACGCTAAAGCTCCAGCGTCGCCGTCACCGGTACGTGGTCGGAGGGACGCTTGGCACTGCGATAGTCTTTGGCGACCGTGATAGCCGCGACGCGATCCGCGAGCTTATCAGATGTCCAGATATGGTCGAGCCGGCGGCCTTTGTTGGATCGGGTCCAGTCGGGCGAACGATAGCTCCACCACGTGTAGAGCTTTGTCGGCTCCGGCACAAAAGTACGCACGGCGTCGACCCAACCGCCGGCCTTCTGCGCGCCGAGAAGTTTCTCGCATTCGACCGGCGTGTGCGAGACGACGGAAAGTAGCTGCTTGTGGCTCCAAACGTCGCATTCGAGCGGCGCCACGTTGAGGTCGCCGACGACGATCGCGCGCTCGGACGGCCCCGAACGCAACGCTTCGCTTGCATGCATCTCATCGAGGAAGGCGAGCTTGTGGGCGAACTTCGCGTTGGCCGCGGGATCGGGAACGTCGCCGCCCGCCGGCACATAGAAATTATGCAGCGTGATCGGATCCTTCAGGCCGGCGCGCTCGCCGAGCACGATCGAGACGTGGCGGCAATCGCTCTTGCCGCAAAAGTCGCGGATCGTAGTCGAACTCGAACGGCAGCCGCGAAAGCACGGCGACGCCGTGGTGGCCCTTCTGACCGTTGAGCGCGACGTTCTCGTAACCGAGCCGCTTGAAGCGTTTGAGCGGAAATCTGTCGTCCGGGCATTTGGTTTCCTGCAGGCACAGGATGTCGGGACGGACGGCCTTGATGAATTTGGCGACCAGATCGATGCGAAAACGCACCGAATTGATGTTCCAGGTCGTGACGCTGATTTGCATGTGAGCAATGATGTGACTGTGCGTCAGCCTTATGTGGCGTTGCATCCGACGGCACAAGCCCCACCTAACAAGAGTTGCCGGAGGACGTAGGCAGCGGAACGCGTTGTTGGTCGTCCATTTTACAGTTTATTCGCATAGGGGGCCGGGCATGCGCAGCGAATCGCCGCGACCGCAAGTAGTGATTGTCGGAGCCGGTTTCGCCGGCCTCGAGGCTGGCAAAGCACTCGCCAAAGTCGACGTCGACGTGACGCTCGTCGACGCCTACAACCACCATTGCTTTCAGCCGCTGCTTTATGAGGTCGCAACCGCGGCGCTGTCGCCCGCCGATATCGCCTGGCCGATCCGCGCCATCGTGCGGGAGCACAAGAACGTCCGAGTGATCATGGCGCGCGTCTTGGGGATCGACGTGGACACGCGGCGCGTGCTCACGAGTGAGATCGACCTTGTCTACGACTATCTGGTCCTCGCCACCGGAGCGACGCATTCCTATTTCGGCCACGACGATTGGGCGCAGTTCGCGCCCGGGCTAAAGCACATTGCGGACGCGACCGAGATCAGGCGCCGGTTCCTCCTCGCCTTCGAGCAGGCGGAAGTGGTGCAGGATGAGCACGCGCGGGCGCGGCTCCTCACCTTCGTTATTGTCGGTGGGGGCGCTACGGGCGTGGAAATGGCTGGCGCCATCGCCGAAGTGGCGCGGCAAACTTTGCTGCACGATTTCCGTCGCATCGATCCGCGGACCTCGCGCATCGTTCTAGTCGAAGCCGGTCCGCGCCTGCTGCCGGCATTTCCGGAGGCGCTGTCGGATTATGCGCGGCGCTCGCTCGAAAGCATGGGCGTTGAGGTCAAGCTTGATTGCAAGGTCACCGCCTGCGACGCACAAGGCGTGTCTGTGGACGGTGGCCGCATCGAGGCGGCGACGGTGATCTGGGCCGCGGGCGTCGTCGCTTCGCCGGCGGCACAGTGGATCGGCGCCGAACACGATCACGCCAGACGCATCAAGGTGAACGCCGATCTGAGCGTTCCCGGACATCCCGACATCTTCGCCGCTGGCGATACCGCGAGCGTCGCAGACCGCGAAGGACGTCCGATTCCCGGCATCGCGCCGGCGGCAAAGCAGATGGGCCGCTATGTCGGCGAAGTCATTGCCGCCCAGGTGAAAGGCCGGCCCGCGCCGCCGCCGTTCGTCTATCACCATGTGGGCGACCTCGCCACGATCGGCCGCAAGTCTGCAGTGGTAAAGCTGGGTCATCTTCAGCTCACCGGATTTTTGGGCTGGCTGTTCTGGAGCGCCATCCACATTTATTTCTTGATCGGGATGCGCAGACGCTTCGTCGTCGCCCTCAACTGGTTGTGGCGCTATATGACGTTTCAGCGTGGCGCCCGCCTGATCGGAATCGCACCGCCTTGAGCCTGCGAAAGCCGGCTGCACCTTATTTGCCCTTATTGCGCCAGGCGCAACACCGCGCATTGACGCTCGGCATGTCCCCCATAGAGTTCCACGAGGTTCAGCAAAGGGCGGGCCGCACGACGACCCGCCAGAGGGGGCTCAGCCATGAAATTTGGTATGTTTTACCCGGTCGCCGTGGCGTCGGAAGCCGACCTTGGAAAGGGCCTGTGGGGACTCGATCGCGACCGCTACGCGACCACGATCGAGGAGCTGCGCGAGCAGGCGATCTGCGCCGACGAGACCGGCTGGACCTCGATGATGTTCGCCGAGCATCACTTCGAGATCGAAGGCTATCACGTAACGCCCAACCCGCTGTTGCTCAACGTCTATCTTGCGCAGCACACGAAGCGACTGCGCCAGGGGCAGATGGGTTTGGTTCTGCCGAACTGGAATCCGCTCCGCCTGGCCGAGGATATCGCCATGACGGACCATCTCACCGGCGGCCGCCTGGATATCGGGCTAAGCCGCGGATACCAGCCGCGGTCGGTTGGAGTGATGGGCCAGCACTATCGCGCCAACGCCGCCGGCACCGGCCGCGCCGAGGCCGAAGCCATCAATAGGAAGATCGTCGAGGAATGGTTCGAGGTGATGCGCCGCTCGTGGACTGAGGATCTGTGGAATTATCAAGGCGAATTCATCTCGGTGCCGCCGCGCGACATCGAGTGGAAGCACCCGATTTCGGCACGCCTCAATGCCGGCGTCCGCGGCGAAATCCTCACCCAGGTCGCAACCGTACCGAAGCCGAAGCAGCTGCCGTACCCGCCGCTGTTCACGACCCTGAGCCAGAGCCCCGAGACCCTCAACTGGTCGGCGCGCATCGGCAGTTCGGTCGTCTCACGCTGGCGGCCAACCTCGATACGGTACGCTGGGTGTTTCAAACCTACGTCGATGAAGCGGCCAAACACGGCCGCAAGCTCCGGTTCGGCGAATATTCCAAGCGCGGCGGCGTCGTGCTGTGCCGCAACGTTGCCGTCGGCCGTACCCACGAGGAGGCAATGGAGACCGCCCGGCAGGGGTCCGCTTTCTGGACGCAATGGCTCGGCGAATTCGGTTTCTTCGAGGCGCTGCGCATGCCCGGACAGGAAGGGCCCGTTCCGAAAACCTTCGAGCAAATGCTCAAGAGCGGTTTTCAGATCGCGGGAACGCCCGACAAAGTAGGCGAAGAAATCCAGCGCCTTAAGGAATCTCTGGACGTCGAATACATCATCTTTGTAATGTACGGAGGGATCACCGAGCACCGGCGCATGCTGGAATCCATTCGCCTGTTCGGCGAGAAGGTCATTCCCAAGTTCCCGGACGCGAAAGTCCCGGAGCCCGAGCTCGCAGGTGCTAAAGTTTCGGCTGTCGCGGGTGGATAGGCGCACCGCATGAGGGACCCGAAGGTCGGCGATCACGCGGAGATCCGCTCCGTCGGCCGGGCTCTGGATCTCCTGGATATCATGCAGCGCGCGGCGCCTGCAGGGATTCGTGTCTCCGACGCAGCCGCTCATCTCGGGATCGATCCGGCTACCGCGTCTCGCCTTCTCTCAACCCTGATCACGCGCGGATACGCGAGCCGGATGCAAAACCGCCGCTATACGCTTGGCGCGCGCTCGCTGCGGCTTGCCTCTGCGTGGATCGACCGTCTGCTGCAAGTGGCGGCTGCGCCGATGACGCGCATCGCCAACGGCTGCGGCGAGACCGTGTATCTCCTCCAACTGGTGGGCACAGAGGCCGTCACGTTGGCGCGGCTCGCCGGCAGCCGGCGCGCGATGGTCGAAGGCGAAATCGGGCCCACCTATCCGCTTTGGGCGACGGCCGCGGGCCGCGCGCTGCTCGGCACGCTGCCGCGTACGCAAGGCCTCGCGTTGCTGCCCCCGGAGCCATTCCCCGCCTTCACCTCGCGCACCAAGACGACATGGGCAGAGGTATCCGCGGCGATGCAGGACGGCCGGCGCAACGGCATTCACACCGAGGAAGGCGAGATCGACCTTTTCCTGAGCTGTTACGCCACGCCGCTTCAGCACGGCGACAGAGACGAGAAGCTGGCGCTGGCGGTCAGCTTCGAGTTGGGGCGTCCGGAGAGCGACCGCCGCATCATCAGGCAAGCGCTGCAAAGGGAATGGCGGGAACTCGCCTGGCAGATCTGAAAACGTTGCGCACGCGGCCGCTGGCAAACTGAAAATCCGGGCAGTGACCGGCCCAGTTTCATTTTAAATTCAGAACAAAACCACCGACGTGCAAACCGCCTTCACACCTGACCAGCTCGCGCAGCCTAGGATCGCGGAAGCCGACGGGATCCTGAAAACCTGCGTCCATTACGGTTTCTGTACCGCGACCTGTCCGACCTACGTTCTGTTTCGCGATGAGAACAACTCACCGCGCGGCCGCATCGATCTCATCCGCGCAATGCTGGAAAAGGGTGGGACGCCCAGTCCTAAAACCGTCCTTCACCTCGACCGTTGTCTCTCCTGTCTGTCCTGCATGACCACATGCGCCGTGAAAGTGGACTACGCGCATCTGATCGATATCGGACGCGCCTATATCGAAGAAAACTATCGCCGGCCGCTCGCCGAGCGGCTGTTGCGGCACGTCATCGCGAACCTCATTCCGTACCCGCGCCGTTTCGCCGTTGCTCTGTGGCTGGCGCGGCTGGCCCGGCCGTTCGCCGGCATCCTCCCCGGACGCCTGAGCAATCTGATATCGCTCGCAACAGGCAAGCGGCAGGCCGGCGCGTTGCTGCGGCCCGCAACGTACCCGGCGCAAGGTGACCGCAAAATGCGGGTTGCGTTGCTGCCGAGCTGCGCCCAGCAGGCGCTTGACGGCAACATTAACGCGGCAACTATCCGCCTGTTGCAGCGCTGCGGCTGCGACGTCGTGGTTGCGCCGGGCGTCGGATGTTGCGGTGCCTTGCCGCTGCACATGGGCCGTAACGCGCATGGGCGGGCCCTAGCGCGCGCCAATGTCGCGGCCTGGAGCGCGGAGTTGGCGAGCGGTCTCGACGCGATCGTCGTCAATGCGTCGGGATGCGGCACCACCGTGAAGGACTACGGGCATCTGGTCGGCAGTGACCAGGCGCGCGGCATCGGTGCGCTCACCCGCGACGTCACCGAACTGCTCGCTGAACTCGGGCTGCCGGCAGGCGATATCGAGCCGTACCGCGTCGCCTATCACGACGCCTGTTCGCTGCAGCACGGCCAGCGCGTGAACCAACAGCCCCGGCAATTGCTGGCGCGCGCGGGCTTCGAGGTCCTGGACGTGCCGGAGCGGCATTTCTGCTGCGGCTCCGCCGGCACCTATAATCTGCTGCAGCCGGAAATCTCAGCGGCGTTGGGCGGACGCAAAGCGGCTCACATCGACAGCGTCGATCCCGACATCGTCGCGGCGGGCAACCTCGGCTGCATGGTGCAGATCGCGCGTTTTGCGCGCGCTCCAGTCGCGCACACGGTCGAGCTTCTGGATTGGGCAACGGGCGGACCCGTGCCGCCGGCGTTGCGCGATAAGCCGCTACGCAAACCTAACCCACGACCGGCGCAATCGGCGCCGAGCGAAGTAGCCGGCTTGCAGCCGGTCAGCGATCCAAACGCCGCGGGTATCTGGTGAACATGTTTTTTCGACCCTGACACATGAGGTCTTCGATGAGTTCAGCGAATTTCGAAGCATTCTTCTCGGCGATCGGCAACGTTCTCGGAGCCGATGGCGTCAACCGGTCTGACGAGACGATCCGGCGCTATGGCGAGAACACCATGCCGGGCGGGGACCGCCCGCCGGCCGGCGTCGTCTATCCAGCCTCTACGGCGGACGTCCAGGCAATCGTCCGCGCGGCCAACGAGCATCGCGTGCCGCTCTATCCGGTCAGCACCGGCAACAACATCGGTGTCGGCACACGCTGCGCCTCCGTACCGGGTCAGGTCGTCGTCGATCTCGGCCGGCGGATGAACCGCATCCTCGACATCGACGAGAAGCTAGCTTTCGCCGTCGTCGAGCCCGGCGTCAGTTATCAGGCTATGCATGACGAGCTCGTGCGCCGTGGCAACCGGCTGATGCTCGACGTGACCTCCGGTCCGCCACAGGGCGGTATGATCGGCAACGCGCTCGACAAGGGCGCAGGCTACTCGCCCTATTTCGACCATTTCGGTTTTTCTTGCGGACTCGAGATCGTTCTCGGCAACGGCGAGATCTTGCGCACCGGCGACGGCGCGCTCAATTCCAAAGACCTAATCAATTGGCACACCTCGAAATATAGTTTCGGACCGATACTCGACGGCCTGTTCGCCCAGTCGAATTACGGCATCGTCACCCGCATGGGCGTCTGGCTGTTGCCGCGGCCGCCTACGGTGCGCTCGTTCCACTTCACTTTCCCGGACGACGATGATCTGGAAGCGATCATTGAGCTTTGCCGTCCACTGAAGCTGTCGAATTTCGTGCCGACATTGTTCCGGGTTTCCAACGATCTCTATCTTTGTGGCTCCGAAGGAGAGAACCCGGAATACAGGACGAGCGCAGGCAAACGCTCGATCTCGGACGAGGGCCGCCGGCGGCTGCGCGAAAGCCATGGACTCGGCGCCTGGAACGTCTCCGGTGCGTTCTATGGCGCGAGCGCCGCAGCGGTCGAGCCGCAGATCCAGAGGGTCCGCGATCTGTTCGCGCAGAGCGGCAAGGCGCGCTACATCGCACACGAGGAGGCGACCAGCATCCCGCCGCTGCAAGTCGCGATCAATGCGTTTTCGGGCATCCCGAGCTTGGGCGAGCTCGGCCTGCTGAAGTGGCGTCCGGGCGGCGGCAATACCTGGTTTCTGCCCGGAACGCCGATGGATGGGCGCGTGGCCAACGAATTCCAGCACCTGTGCCGGAAGATCTACGAGGAATTCGGCCTCGACTATACAGTGATGAATGTCTGCGGCGCGCGCTTCGCACGCGGACTGCACGTCATCACGTTCAATCGCGAGGACGCCGACGAGCGCGCTCGCGCCGACGCCTGCTATCGGAAGATGTCGGAAGAAGTTGGCGCCCGTGGCGTGTTCGTCGGTCGCGCGCCGATCGACTACCATGACTTCCACATGGCTCACACGATGCCGGCGTTCCGCAACGCCTGCTCGGGTATCAAGGCGGCGCTCGATCCGAATGGCGTCATCGCGCCGGGGCGTTATGGAATCGCCGGCAAGGTGGCGCACTGATCAATTTGTAGTGCAGGCGCTCGAGTCCGCGATCGCGGGCTTGAGTGTCGCCGCTGGGCAGGCCTATTTCAGATTGGCCTGATAATTGATGACGAACAGATTCGGGTCGGGCTTTTTCGCTGTGTCGAGATTGTAAACGGCGACGGTTGTATCGAGCCCTTGCGGATCGGTCACGGTCCACTGCTTGAGCTGCAGATTTTTGGCATCGAACATGATCATCAGCCGGTTGGTGCCGATCATGATCTGCGTTTCCTCGATGACGACGGTAACGAAAGTGTCGTCGGCCGACACGCTGATCACGTCGGTGTCGCGGAGAAGGTCGATCCGATCGGCGAGCAGATAGCGCAGCGGCGTCTGCGAGAGCGGGTAATAATCCGATGTTTCCAGCGAGCGGTCGCGGACCACGACCGAGGAGCCGTCGGCAATGATGTCGATCGGGCTCGGCGGATTGTACTGGAAGCGGACTTTTCCGGGCTTTTGGATGGAGAAGGTGCCTTCGACGCGGCGACCGTCCGGGCCGACCTGGACGAAGTTTCCTACCAAGGTCTGCACGCTGGATAGATAGCCGCTCACCTTGTCGAGGAGCGCGCGCTGACGCGCGTCGAAAGCGGTTGCCTTGCTCTGTGTGGCGCTCTTGCCGCCCAGCGAAAACGAGAACGGAAAAAAGCCCTTGGGCCCAGAGGCGGCGGGCGCCGTGGCAGCAGCATCGCTCGCGGCAGCCGCCGGCGGGGCAGGTCCGGCCTTCGCTCGCGGCGCCGGCGTCGGGAGCGGCACGTCCTCGGCGGCAGCGGGCGCGGCGGCAAACACGACACAAGCCATTGCAAGGAGAATTGTCCGCGCCCCCAGTCCAGTCATATTCCGCTCCCGTAATTCCATACGCACACTGTGACCAGGTCGAACGCTAGCAAAGCGATATGGCGAATTCGCGGCTGAGTAATTTCACTTAAAGATCGCCCGCTTGATTCTCAATAGGGATCCTCCTCGACGGCTTCGACGAGAATCTCCCGTTTGCCGGCATGATTGGCCTGCCCAACGATACCTTCTTGCTCCATCCGCTCCATCAGCGACGCAGCGCGGTTGTAGCCGATCTGCAGCCGACGCTGGATGTAACTGGTCGAGGCTTTGCGATCACGCGTCACGACCTGCACCGCCTGCTGGTAGAGGTCGCCGCCTTCAGGCGCGCCCATGGCGGTCGAATCGAATACCGCCGCGTCGCCCTCATCCGACGGCTCCTCGGCCGTGACCGATTCGAGGTATTGCGGTACCCCTTGCGCCTTGAGATGCCGCACGACCTTTTCGACCTCTTCGTCGGAAACGAACGGCCCATGCACGCGGCTGATGCGCCCGCCGCCAGCCATGTAGAGCATGTCGCCCTGACCGAGCAATTGCTCGGCGCCTTGTTCGCCTAAAATCGTGCGGCTGTCGATCTTCGACGTGACCTGGAAGGAGATGCGGGTCGGGAAGTTGGCTTTGATCGTGCCGGTGATGACGTCGACCGACGGCCGCTGCGTCGCCAGGATCACGTGCAGCCCGGCCGCCCGCGCCATTTGCGCTAGCCGCTGCACCGCGCCCTCGATGTCCTTGCCTGCGACCATCATCAGGTCGGCCATTTCGTCGACGATGACGACGATGTAAGGCAGCGGCTCGAGATCGAGCTCCTCGTTCTCGTAGATCGCTTCGCCGCTCTCGCGGTCGTAGCCGGTGTGGACGGTGCGGGTGAGCTTTTCGCCTTTCCCGTTCGCCTCCGCGACGCGCGCGTTGTAGCCGTCAATATTGCGCACGCCGAGCTTCGACATTTTCTTGTAGCGCTCCTCCATTTCGCGCACCGCCCATTTGAGCGCGACCACCGCCTTCTTCGGGTCGGTGACAACGGGGGTCAGGAGGTGGGGGATGCCGTCGTAGACGGAGAGCTCCAGCATCTTCGGATCGACCATGATCAGCCGGCACTGATCCGGGTGCAGCCGATAGACGAGGCTGAGAATCATGGTGTTGATGGCGACCGATTTTCCCGAGCCGGTGGTGCCGGCGATCAGCAGATGCGGCATGCGCGCGAGATCAACGAGCACCGATTCGCCGCCGATCGCCTTGCCGAGGCAGAGCGGCAGCCGCGCGCTCGTGTCGGCGTAATCGCGCGAGGCAAGCAGCTCGCGCAGGTAAACCCTTTCGCGTGTCGGATTTGGCAGCTCGATGCCGATGGCGTTGCGGCCGGACACCACGGCGACGCGCGCAGAGAGCGCGCTCATGGAGCGGGCGATGTCATCGGCAAGACTGATGACGCGCGACGATTTGATGCCGGGCGCGGGCTCCAGCTCGTACAGCGTGACCACCGGCCCCGGCCGCGCATTGATAATCTCGCCGCGCACGCCGAAATCTGCGAGCACGCCTTCGAGCGCAGTTGCGTTTCCCCGTAACGCTTCGCTGCTGACGGTGGCCCGGCCGACCTTGCCGGGCTGACTGAGGAGTTCGAGCGGCGGAAGGATGTACCGGCCGTGCGAGCGGCGCGCCGGCTTTGGCGGCGCGCGGGGCTTGCGAGGAGCGCGTGGCGCGGGGACGCCAGCTATCTCGTCCTCGGCTTCTTCCTCGGTGCGCGGGTCCGGGCGGCCGTCGATACGAGGCTCAACCCGTTGCGGCGGTGCTAGGCTGTCTCTTCGCACCGGAGCCAGCGCAGGCGCGCGGCGGCGGAGAATCAGCGCCACTCGCGTGCGCAAGCTCAGCGCGGCGTGCATCAGACGACCGAGCGAAATCCACGCGCCCCCGTCTTCGTCGTCGGCTTCGGCGGTATCTTCCTCCTCGTCCGGCGAACCGCGCCAGACGATACCCGTGGCGCCAGCAAAGGTGACGAGCGCGGCAATGCCGAGAGCAATGGCGGCCGCTAGGCGAGAGAGCCCGGTCAGCGGCGCTCCAAGCAACACCGCCGGCACCCGCAGTATCGCGTCGCCGACGACGCCGCCGAGCCCACACGGCAGCGGCCAATGGCTACCGCGCGGCAGGCACGAGGCGAATGCGGCCGCAAGTACGGCTCCGAACACCCAGAGCAACACGCGCAACCGCTCGCGGCCGAGCGGCCGATGGCCAAGCAGGCGATAACCCCACACCCCGATCGGCAAGAGCAACGCCAACGAGCCCAGGCCCAGCAACTGCATCATCAGATCGGCGGCGACCGCGCCGGGGCGGCCGAGCAGGTTATGCACCCGCGCATCGGTGGCGTGGCTGAGCGAGGGGTCATGCACGGACCAGGTGGCGAGCGCGAGCGCCGCTATCATGGCGATGCTGAGAAGGGCTATTCCGCCCATCTCGCGCAGACGCCGCCGGAGCACGGCGCCGAGTTGGCCGGAGAGAAAGGCCATGCCGTCGAGGCTGCGGTCGATCATCGACATCGCGCTTCTCTACTCAGCCCAGCACCGCAACGAGGCGGTGCAACGCCTCGCCGGTGATCTCCTTGTTCTGCACCATGGCGACGCGAATGTAGTCCGCGCCGGGATTGCTGCCGTCAGCCTGCTCGCGCGCGAGATAGCGGCCGGGCACGACGCGCACGCCGGCTTCGCGCCACAAAGCGAGCGTCGCCGCCTCGCTGCCGCCTTGCGCCGAAATGTCGAGCCAGAGGAAAAACCCGCCCGCCGGACGGCGATAGCCGTAACGGTCGCCGACTATCTGATCGGCGAGATCGAATTTCTCGCGGTAGAGGCGCCGGTTCTCTTCGACATGGGTTTCGTCGCCGTAGGCGGCGATGGCAACGTGTTGCGCCGGCATTGCCACCTGCGGCGCGGCGACGTTGCGCAGCTCGAGATAGGCAGCGAGAAACCGCCGGTCGCCGGCGGCAAAGCCCACGCGCAGGCCCGGGAGGCTGGAGCGCTTGGACAGCGAATGAAACACGACAACGTTGGCAAAATCCGGCGCCGCCGCCGCCAGCATCCCCGGCGGCGGCCGGTCGCTGTAGATTTCGCAATAGCATTCGTCGCAGAAGACGAGGAAGCCGAAGCGGCGCGCCAGCGCCGCAAGTTTGGCGAGGTAAGCGCGGTCGGCCACCGCGCCCTGCGGATTCGACGGCGACGCGAGATAGCACGCCACCGTGCGCGCGAGCAGATCCTCGCTCAGCGCATCGAGGTCGGGCAGAAAGCCGGAAGCCGTGGTCGCCGGCAGATAGACCGGCTCGCAATCGGCGGCGATGGCGCCGGCGGAATAAGCCGCATAAAACGGATTGGGAATAAGCACGGCCGGCCGGCCGGCGCGTGGCTCCACCCACCTTTTGGCGGCGAGCGCCGCGAGAAACAGCCCCTCGCGCGTGCCGCTGAGCACCAGCACTTCCGTTGCGGGATCGACCGGACGCTCGAGCGCGTAGCGGCGGTTCAGCCATTTGCCGACCGCCTCGCCGAACGCATCGAGCCCTTTGTTCATCGGATAGCGGCCGAATTCGTCGAGATGCGCCGCGATGATCGGCCCGACAAATGAAGGAATCGGGTGTTGCGGCTCGCCGACCGCCATGCTGATCGCGGGCTTGCCCGGCGGAATATCGCCGAGAAGCTCGCGCAGACGCACGAACGGCGAGCGCGAGTCGGACGCGCGAACGGGCGAAGGAAAATCCTGGCGGGTCATCCTATACATCGTGAACAGCGGGGCCGCCCGCCGCGTCAACGGCTGGATACCATAGGAGCGGCGAGGTTAAGACCCGATTAACTATCTCGATTGCGTTGGCGCCCAAAGCTAGAAAACGCCGGCCACGAGCACGAAATCGAAGTGCGGATCATTGCGCAACTTCGTAAACCGCTTTGTCCGTTACGACAAAATCGATCCGGCCGTCGATCAACGCCTTAGCGCATTCGGCCGGCGAATTCACGATCGGCTCTTCATGCACATTGAAGCTGGTATTGACCAGGACCGGCAGACCGGTCGCGGCCTCGAAGCCGCGCACGAGGTCGTAATAGAGCGCATTGTCCTCGCGCCGGACGGTCTGCGGCCGCGCCGAGCCATCGACATGGACCACGGCGGGGATGCGGTCGCGCCATTGCGGACGTACGTCGCAGGCGATGGTCATATACTGGCAAGCACGGGCATTCACTGCGTTGACGTCGAATATATCAGCCGCGCGTTCGGCGGCGACTACCGGCGCGAAGGGCATGAACTCGGTACGCGCCAGGCGCTGGTTGAGCATATCGTGGGTCTCGCGCCGTGATGGATTGGCCAAGATCGAGCGGGCGCCGAGCGCGCGAGGGCCGTATTCCATGCGGCCGGTAAAGATCGCGCCGATTTCGCCCTGAGCGAGGCGGTGGACGGCTTCCGCCACCGGCGCGGCTTCGATCCGCCGCACGGTGGGTAACGCCGCAAGCGCCGGATCGATCGCGCTGGTGTAATCGCGGCCGAGAAAAACCGGGCCCAGCGGCTGGCGCCGGTCGAGCCAGGATTTGAGGCCGTCGCGTTCCTGCAGATAGATCAGCGCGCTGCCGACCGGCAGCCCCTCATCGCCCATCGCCGGGAAAATAAAAATCTCGTCCAGCCCCAAGCGCTCGGCCAGCAAGCGGTTCAGCCTGACATTGGCGAACACGCCGCCGGCAAGTCCGAGATGCTTGCTTGGATAATGCGCCAGCAGGGTTTCGACCGAGCGCAGCATGGTGTCTTCAAGCACTTTTTGAATCGAGGCGGCGAGGTCTTCGCGGCGGGTGGTTTTCGCCAATTGCCGCATGAAGCGCTTCATGCGGCTGAACCCCGCAAACGTCGAATGCACGCGCCCGCTCTCGTCGACGCGGAAATAGGAGCCGATCTCGGCGGCGCGCACCGGCTCGCCCAGCGCAGCGAGGCCGGTGAGCTTGCCTTCATGACGGTCCATGCGAAATCCAAGCGCCAATGTCGCGGCACTGTAGGCGCGGCCGAGACTGTCGACCGGCTTTTCGGTGAACAGCAACGCGTCGTCGCCATAGATCGTTTTGATCGCTCCATTCGCGAAACTGCGGTGGCTGTAATTGACCGTGTCGCCGCCGCCATCGGCGGTGACCAGCAGCGCCTCGTCCCAGCCGCTATAGAACAACGGCGGCAAAGCGTGCGCTTCGTGATGGTTGCTGAAATGAAGCCGCGTATCCGGTCTGAAGCCGCCGTCGCGGCGGAACGCAGCGAGATCGAACAGACCGTCGATATTCCGAGAGCGGTAGCGACGCATCTCGTGCGTCATGTATTCGAGATTTTTGCCGCGGCTACGGCGTAAAGTCGCGTCCATCAGCCAGCGAAAGCCGCTGATGCGCCGGAAATACTTGGTGTCGAGCAGCGTGCGCGACATCGAAATCACATCAACGTCCGCGCGCGTTGCGCCGGCGATCGTCAGAACTTCGTCGATACAGGCGTCAGGATGTTTGCCGCCGTCGCCCTTTCTTCTGGTCAGGCGCTCGAGCTGGACAGCCGCCTTCAAATCGTAATCGTCGAACAGCGCGGCAACGGAATCGTGAGGGCCGGAGTGAATCGCAAGAATAAGTTCCGACATTCGTCCCTTTCCCGGCCACAATTCGCGCCGGAAATTAGGCTGCGCGGCTGGTTAAGTAAAGTTCGAGGGGGTGACGGCGCCCAATCCAAAAACGGCTGATGCCGCGGCCTTTGCGGACGCAATCGAAGCGGGCATCAAAAATACTTTTCCTCGAGATCGACCGTCAACTCGACGCCGATGCGGCCGAAATTGGCGGCGAGCCACGCGTCGGCCCGGTCGCGGCCGTTATCGAAAAGGTTCGTGAGAAAACTCCAATCGGCGTTCAACCGGCTGGACGCAGTAAACTCGCGGATTATGTCTTCCGCCTCGATCACGTGCACGAACGTGCGCTTCCCCGCGGACATAACACCTTCGTCGATACGCCTATTCCTGACGGCCACTGCCCGCATTTCGCGGATCAGCGCGGTGTTGAAGCTGATCTCCTGCATGCGGTTCATGATTGCAGGAGACGACGTCGGAATCTCCGGCCGATCGGCCGGCGTCAGATGAACCAGGACAATGTCGGGCGCCTCGCATTCATAAATCAGCGGAAAGATCGCAGGATTCCCCGCGTATCCGCCATCCCAATAATATTCGCCATCGATTTCGACGGCGTGCATCAACAGTGGCAGGCACGTCGAAGCCAGTACGTGCTCGACTCGAAGCTCCGTGCCGGGGAAGACCTTCACCTTGGAGGTCCGCACGTCGGTCGCGGAGAGAAACAATTTGATCGCGTCTTGGCGACGGACGCGGTCGAAATCGACGAACTCCTCGATCTGCTTCTTCAGGGGATTGTAGTTGAACGGATTGACCTGATAGGGCGAGGCAAAGTAAGCGAGCGCCTCCATGAATACATAGCCCGGCGAATGTTCGAGGCCGCGGGTTGAATTCATCTTGTCGATCAGCGAGGGCCGGAACATACTGCGCGACGCGTCCTTGGATAGTTTTTGCCAGAAGGCGCGCAACGCGTCTCTCGCGCCCTCCGGCCGCCAGGCCATCGGCGAGCACGACCGCGTTGACGGCGCCGGCGCTGCTCGCGGTGATTCCTTCGAAGATCAGGCGCCTTTCCTCGAGCAGACGATCGAGCACGCCCCAGGTGAAGGCGCCATGCGTGCCGCCACCCTGGAGCGCCAGGTTGACCACCTTCTGTGCGACGATTTGCGTTGGCCGGGGGCCGGCAGCGCCGGTTGCGCTATCTACAAGTTTCATTGCTACGGGGGTTCAATTATCGGGGGTTACTTGGTTACTTGGCCGGAAGGCTGGCATGGCCACTCTTGCCGGAAACAGCCGCCAGCCATCGCATCGCGCCTGCCCGGCGGCAATGCTTAGCCATAGTTAGTTGCCGCTACCACGCGCGCAATGACCGCGGCATTTTCATTTTTGGCTGATCTCGTCTGCCAAAAACGCAACACAAAATTTAGGCATCGACGCCGCAGTGCCAAAGAGTGCGGCACAGCCAAAGATATCCCGCGGCCGGGCAATCAAGATAAGGCGGCTGTGCGTCCGACCGTGATGCAAGCCCGCCAGGCGATCAAAAATACTTATCCTGGAGATCGACGGTCGAGTTGACGCCGAGGCGGTCAAAATTGGAAGTGAGCCATTTGTCGGCGCGGTCGCGTCCCATCTCGTGAAGATGCACTAGGAAATCCCAATCGCCGTTCAATCTGCTCGACCATGAAAACCCTCTGATCAAGTCCTCGGCTTCGATCAAGTGGACGAGCATGCGCTTGCCCCCGCCCATCTTGCCGTCGTCGATGAGCCTGTTGATGAAAGCCACGGCGCGCATTTCGCGGATGAGCGCGGTGTTAAAGCTGATCTCCTGCATGCGATTCATGATCGCCGGCGAGGTGGTCGGCACCCCCGGGCGCTCGGCCGGCGTGATGTGGACCATGAGGATGTCGCGCGCTTGGCAGTCGTAGACCAGCGGAAAGATCGCGGGATTTCCCGCGTAACTGCCGTCCCAATAATATTCGCCATCGACCTCGATGGCTTGCATCAACAGTGGCAGGCACGTCGAAGCGAGCACGTGCTCGACGCCAAGGTCTTTGCCGGCGAAGACCTTCACTTTGGCCGTCTGCACGTCGGTCGCACAAATAAACAGCTTGACTGCCGTTTGCTGCCGTACGCGCTCGAAGTTGATGGCCTCCGCCAGCAAGTCTTTGATCGGGTTGAAGTTGAACGGATTCATCTGATAGGGAGACGCAAAGTAGGTCATCGGCTCAATAAACAAGAAGCCGAGCGAGTGTTCGAGGCCGAAATCCGGGTTCGCTTTATCGATCGCGGAGGGCGTGAAGACACCGCGCGACGACACGGCGGATACCTTTCGCCAATAGGCCCGCAGCGCATCCCTCGCACCCTCCCGCCCGCCGGCAGCCAGGCCGTCGGCAAGCACGACGGCATTGACGGCGCCCGAGCTCGTCGCGGTGATGCCTTCGAACTCCAGTCTGCTCTCTTCGAGCAGGCGGTCGAGCACGCCCCAGGTAAACGCGCCGTGGCTGCCGCCTCCCTGCAACGCGAGGCTAACGACCTTCTGTCCGGCCACCGCACTCTGCCCTGGGTCGAGAGCGTCAATCGGTTTGTCCATGAAGTTCACCAGAGCGGTGGTCTACAACGCCTGAAGTGTCACGGGTCCCATAGCGATGCGGCTTTGTTCGCCAAAGGCCGACAAGGAGTACCGAATCCACGATAGCAAATGCGGTTGCGAAGGACTAGGCGTGGGCCTTGCGTTGCGGGTCGATGATGCCTTCGAGCTTGCCGAGAACGTGCATGCAGGGAAGAAGCTGCGCCAAGCTGGAATTCGGCTCGCGCTTCTCCTTGATCGCGGCGATGAACTCGCGATCCTCGAGTTCGATGCCGTCCATGGAGACATCGACTTTCGACAGATCGATCTTGTTGTCTTTGCCGTCGACGAGATCGTCGTAATAAGCCTTGTAGGTGCCGTTGTCGCAGATGTAGCGGAAGAACGAGCCGATCGGTCCGTCGTTGTTGAACGACAGCGACAGCGTCAGGATCGAACCCGACGGCACCTTGGCGACGATGCCCATGTCCATGGCGATGCCGAGCTGCGGGTGGATCGGCCCCTGCACGGCGTAGCAATCCGAGATCGTCTCGCCAGCCTGATATTGGAACAAGTCGATCGTGTGCGCCGCATGGTGCCAGAGCAGGTGGTCGGTCCAGCTCCGCGGCTGGCCGGCCGCGTTCATGTTCTTCCTGCGGAAGAAATAGGTCTGCACGTCCATCTGCTGGATTTTCAGCTCGCCCTTCACGACGCGCTTGTGCACAAATTGATGGCTGGGATTAAAGCGCCGTACGTGGCCGCCCATGGCGACGACGCCGGTTTCCTTGGCGATCCGCACCAGCGCCTCGGCGTCCTCCACGCTGTCGGTGACGGGGATTTCAACGAGCACATGCTTGCCGGCGCGCATCACCTGCTCGCCCTGACGGAAATGCATCTTGGTCGGCGTGGTGAGGATCACCGCGTCGGCGCGCTTGATGCCCTCGGAAAGATCGCCGGTGTAGTGCGGAATGCCGTATTTCTTCGCGACTTCGGCGGTGGCGTCCTGATTGCCGCCGACGAGTGAGGCGACCTCGGCGTCAGGGATACGCTTGAGCGCGTCGAGGTGTTTCTGCCCGAACGCGCCTTGACCGGCGACGCAAATTTTCATTACCGGCCTCTGATCACTCTCGCCTTAACGCGCGCGGCCGCGCGTCTCGCCGGCGTCTTGGCCTTGCGGGGGGCGGGCTTCCCGGCCTTGTGCGCAGGAGCGTGACGACGCGCAACGCGCGGCCTGTTGGCGAGAATGATGTGCCCGACTGCGGTGTTCGAGGCGGGCACCGTGTAGAAACGGTAGACCTCGTCGACCTTGTCGTCGAGGGCGCCACGCATGATCAACCACATGACCATCTCGATGCCTTCGGCGCCGGCCTCCCGCATGTAGTCGACATGCGGGATTTTAACGAGCTTTTGCGGGTCCTTCGACAGATTGTCGAGGAAGGCCTTATCCCATTTGCTGTTGATCAGACCAGCGCGCGGGCCAGAGATCTGGTGCGACAGTCCGCCGGTGCCAAAGATGACGACCTTAAGGTCTTCCGGGTAGGACTCGACCGCCTTGCGGATCGCCCTGCCGAGCATGAAGCAACGATGGCCGGTCGGCGGCGGGTACATCACCACGTTGACCGCAAGCGGAATCACCGGGCACGGCCAATGCGAATCCTTGTCGACCTTGCCGAACAGAAGGTTCATCGGCACGGTCATACCGTGATCAACTTCCATCTTGTTGCAGATAGTGAGATCGAATTCGTCGAGGATGACCGACTGCGCGATGTGCGAAGCGAGCGCCGGATAGCCCTGCACCACCGGCACCGGACGCGGGCCCCAGCCCTCATCGGCCGGCGGAAACTCCGCCGCGCAGCCGAGCGCGAAGGTCGGGATCAGATCGACCGAGAACGCCGAGGCGTGATCGTTGTAGACGATGATGGCGACGTCGGGCTTGGTCTCGCGCATCCATTTTTGGGATTTGTCGAATCCCGAGAACACGCGCTTCCAGTAGGGCTCCTCGGTCTTGTTGTTGTCAATTGCCGCGCCGATGGCGGGCACGTGCGATGAACCTATCCCTGCGACGATCCTGGCCACGGCTCACTTCCGCCTTGCTGATTTGGGTTTGGATTTGGGCTTCGCTTTAGCTTTGGCCTTCGGCTTCGCGGCGGAGGCTTTTTTCCCCGCCGCCAGACCAGCGATGAACTTCGAGGGCGCGTTCTTGCCCGACCGGGAGCGATTGCCTTCGACCGAACGGCCGCCGCCGAGCATCATCTTGGCATAGTCGTCCTGGGTGTTGCCGGTCATGACGGCCGCAAGATGCTGGAACGAATGCCCGTCGGTCGCGCCAAGCTTGGCGGTAAAGTAGATATTGCCGCCGAGCTCGAGCATGCGATTGTAATCGCGCTTGAGGACAGCCTCGGTCTGCTGCGGCGTGAGCTTGAACTTCTTCAGGTATTCCGCCTCGTTGGCCTTGAAAGCCTTGCGGTTCTCGTCCTTCATCAGCGACATGCAGAACATGTTGATGCCGTAGCCCTGACGCGAGCGCTCTGCATCGAACACGAATGTTCCGGGGATGTCGTCGTAAGCCTGCCCTTTACGAGCCATCTGCGTTTCTCCCGGGCATTTCTCCCGTTCGGCTTCACATATATGGCGCGGCGGAGCTTGGCAACGTAAGCCCGCCACGTGCCGATCGTCCCGCGAAAGCGGGGACCCAGCGCAATACAGTTTAGAATCCGTGCAAGCTATTCTGGATCGTGCGCGGGAATGAGCGGAATGACTCCCTCAACCCCAATAATGACTCCCTCAACCCCAATAAAGCCGCATCGGATTATCGACCAGAAGCTTTTGCTGCAGGCCGGCCGTGGGCGCGATCTTGGGGATATAGTCGACCAGAACGCCGTCGTCGGGCGCGGCCCTCACATTGGGATGCGGCCAGTCCGTGCCCCAGATCACGCGGTCGGGAAACCGCTCCACCAGCGCCCGCCCGAACGGCGCCACGTCGTCATAGGGCGGTCCGGCGACCGTCACGCGCTCCGGGCATGTGGCCTTGACCCAGAAATTCTTGTGCCGGTCCATGAGCCGGTGGAAGCGCTGGTTCTCCGGATGATCGACGCCCTTCTTCACGTCGGGCGTACCCATGTGATCGACCACCACGGCAGTCGGCAGCGACGTGAAAAAATCCTCAAGCTCGGGCAAATCGTGCATTTCGAAATAAACCACGACGTGCCACCCGAGCTTGTCCACGCGTTCGGCGATGCGCTGGAGCACCTCGCGCGGCGTGAAATCGACCAACCGTTTGAGGAAATTGAAGCGCACGCCGCGTACGCCCGCCTTGTCCATCCACTTTAGCTGATCGTTGGTCACCTCCTCGCCCACGAAGGCGACGCCCTTGGCGCGGCCCTTGGCGGCGTGGAGGGCATCGACCATCGCGCGGTTGTCCTTTGAGTGGCAGGACGCCTGCACGATGACGTTCTTGTCGAAGCCGAGAAAGTCGCGCAGGGCGAACAGCTTTTCCTTCGGCGCGTCGCACGGCGTGTATTTGCGCTCCGGCGCGTAGGGAAATTTGCTCTCCGGGCCGAACACGTGACAATGCGCGTCGACCGCGCCCGGCGGCGCTTTGAATTTCGGTTTCGACGGGTTGGGGTGAAAGGGGACGTAGCCGGGACTCATCGGCACGGGGAAGTTCTCCATTTTCCTTTTTTGGTCTTTCCGGCGAAGCCGGCATCATTGATCACGGTTTCTTCCATGCATTGATTGTGAACCACCCGGGCTCACGCCGCCGCGCAATCGATGGTGATTGCGGCTAAACCCGCTCCAGCGCCAGCGACACGCCCTGCCCGACGCCCACGCACATGGTGGCGAGCGCCCGCTTGCCGCCGCGCTTTTCAAGGCCGTGCACGGCGGTCAACGCTAGCCGCGCGCCGGACATGCCGAGCGGGTGGCCAAGCGCAATAGCGCCGCCGTGCGGATTGACGTGCTCGGCATCGTCGGCAACGCCAAGCTGACGCAGGCAGGCCAGCCCCTGCGACGCGAACGCCTCATTGAGCTCGATCAGATCGAAGTCGCCGATCTTCAGCCCCAGCCGTTCCATCAGCTTGCGCGTCGACGGCACCGGACCGATGCCCATGATACGCGGCGGCACTGCAGCCGAGGCCATGCCGAGAACGCGCGCCCGCGGCTTCAAGCCGTGCGCCTTCACCGCGTCTGCGCTGGCGAGAATGATGGCGGCGGCGCCGTCGTTGATGCCGGAGGCGTTGCCGGCGGTGATGGTGCCGGGGTTGCGCACGATCGGCTTGAGCTTGGTGAGATTCTCGAGCGTCGTGTCGGGGCGAATGTGCTCGTCCTTGTCGACGACGATCGGGCCCGCTTTGCCTCCCGGCGCGTTCACCGGAACAATCTCCTCGGCGAAATAGCCGGCAGTGACAGCCTTGCCGGCGCGCTGCTGCGAGCGGAACGCAAAGGCATCCTGGTCCTTGCGCGCCACCTGGAATTCTTCCGCGACATTCTCGGCGGTCTCCGGCATCGAGTCGATGCCGTATTGCGCCTTGAGCAGCGGGTTGACAAAGCGCCAGCCGATCGTGGTGTCGTAAATCTCGGCGGTGCGCGAAAACGCTTCGGTCGCCTTGCCCATCACCATCGGCGCGCGCGTCATCGACTCGACGCCGCCGGCAATGGCGAAATCCATGTCGCCGGTGCGGATCGCCCGCGCCGCATCGCCGACGGCATTGAGCCCGGAGGCGCACAGCCGGTTGACGGTCAGACCTGGCACAGTGTCCGGAAGCCCTGCGAGCAGGAGCGCCATGCGCGCCACATTGCGGTTGTCTTCGCCGGCTTGATTGGCGCAACCGAAGAACACCTCATCGAGCCGCGACCAGTCAGCCTGGGAATTGCGCGCTAGGAGAGCCTTGATCGGGATCGCCGCGAGATCGTCGGTGCGCACCTTCGCCAGCGCGCCGCCATAGCGGCCGATTGCGGTGCGTGCTGCATCGCAAATGAAGACCTCCCGCATGGTGCTCTCCCTGGGCCGCCCGCTCGTGGTTACCGTCTCTGCTTATAGGTTATTTACGGGCCGTGGCTGATAGGGTCAAATGACGGTCGTCGGATCGATTTTCCCACGCCTTGACGGGGTTCAGGAGAAATGTCACGCCCGACTGAACACCGATGTTAACGAGTTTGCCTTGAACGATCGCGCCGGGGATTTCTCCGCTCTGCCCGCCTCGCTTCGCGCCGAACGGCGCGGCGAGATCGCCGTGTTGTGGCTTGCTCGCTCGGAGAAACGCAACGCCCTGGATGACGTGACGGTGCAGGGAATTGAGTCGTTCTTCGCCTCCTTGCCGGACGGCATTCGCGCCGTCGTTCTCGCCGGCGACGGCGAGCATTTCAGCGCCGGGCTCGACCTGTCGGAACTCGAAGAACGCGACGTATTCGCCGGGATCGAGCATTCGCGCTCCTGGCATCGCGCCTTCGATCTCATTCAATTCGGCAAGGTGCCGGTCGTCGCCGTGCTCCACGGCGCGGTCGTCGGCGGCGGACTCGAGCTCGCCGCGGCGGCTCATATCCGCGTGGCGGAACGCTCGGCATTCTATGCGCTGCCGGAGGGAAGCCGCGGCATCTTCGTCGGCGGTGGCGGCTCGGTGCGCCTGCCGCCGCTGATCGGCGTGGCGCGCATGATGGACATGATGCTGACCGGTCATACGCTCGACGCCGAAGAAGGCCACGCCATCGGGCTCACGCAATATCTTGTCGATGTGGGCACCGGCTTCGCCAAGGCGCTCGAACTCGCGGAGCGGATTGCCGGCAATGCGCCGTTCACCAATTATGCCGTCATGCATATGTTGCCGCGCATCGCTAGTGGCGACCCGGCCGCCGGCTTCGCTACCGAGGCGCTGACGGCCGCGATCGCGCAGGGCGAGGAAGAAGCAAAGCGGCGGCTGCGGGCGTTTCTGGAGAAGCGCGGTCCCAAAGTCGTGCGCGGGTAGGCCATGTCGCTCACGTCGGCGAAAACGCATTCAGCGAAAAGTCCCCTGCGGCCGGTCCGGCTCGGCCCCGCGGACGTCGTGGTCGAGCGCAGAGCCGACGGCGCCATGCTCATGCGCTCGCCGCACGCGCTGCAGCCCTATCCGGACAAGATCACCGAGCGGCTCGCCTATTGGGCCGAAAAAGCGCCGGATCGCATTTTCCTCGCGCAGCGTGACGGCGCGGGTGCGTGGCGTTCGCTGACCTACGCAGCGGTGTTCGCCAGCGTACGCGCGATTGCTTCGGCGCTGCTGCAGCGCGATCTCTCGCCTGATCGCCCGATCGCCATTTTGTCCGGCAACGATATCGAGCATGCGCTCCTTGGCCTTGCCGCCATGCATGTCGGCATTCCCTATGCGCCGATCTCCGTGCCCTATTCGCTGGTTTCGCAGGATTTCAAGAAGCTCAAGGCCATCATTGAAATTCTGACGCCCGGCTTGGTCTTCGCCGCGGATGGGACCGCTTTTGCCCGCGCCATCGCCGCGGCCGTGCCGCCTGATGTCGAGGTTGTCGTCACTGCAAACCCCGCTGGCAACCGGCCGATGACGCCGTTCGCGACATTGTCCAGCGCGCGACCCACATCCGCCGTCGAGGCGGCGCATGCCAAAGTCGGTCCCAATACGGTGGCAAAAATCTTGTTCACCTCAGGCTCCACCGGGCAGCCGAAAGGCGTCATCAACACCCAGCTCATGCTGTGCGCAAACCAGGCGATGATGCGCGCCGGGCTTTGTTTTGTGGCCGACGAGCCGCCGGTCCTGCTCGATTGGCTGCCGTGGAACCACACCTTCGGCGGCAACCACAATTTCGGGCTCGTCCTCCACAACGGCGGCTCGTTCTACATCGACGAAGGCAAGCCGATGCCGGGCGCCATCGAGGCTACTGTGCGCAACCTCCGTGACGTTGCGCCGACGATCTATTTCAACGTGCCGAAGGGCTTCGAGATGCTGCTGCCCTATCTGCAGGCGGATCGGACGTTGTGCGAAATATTCTTCGGCCGGCTGAAGGTCATGTTCTACGCCGGCGCCGGACTGCCGCAGTACGTCCGCAACGAGCTGGAGCGGCTCGCGGTGGAGACGACTGGCGAGCGCATCATCTTTCTGTCGAGCCTCGGCTCCACGGAAACCGCCCCGTCCGCGCTCGCGTGCAGTTGGGAGTCCGCCCATGCCGGCAACATCGGTCTGCCGCTGCCGGGCGTGGAGCTGAAGCTCATTCCGCGCGATGGCAAGCTCGAGGCGCGGCTCAAAGGCCCCAACATCACCCCCGGCTACTGGCGCGCGCCTGCGATTACGTCGGCCGCGTTCGACGACGAGGGCTTCTACAAAATCGGCGATGCGCTGAAGTTCGAGGATCCGGACGATCCGGGAAAGGGCCTCATCTTCGATGGGCGTCTCGCCGAGGATTTCAAGCTCGCCACCGGCACCTGGGTCAGTGTCGGGCCGCTGCGGACTGCATTCATCGCGCATTGCGCACCGTTGGTGCGCGATGTGGTGTTGGCGGGGCCGGATCGCGACGACGTCGCCGCGCTGATCATTCCCGATTTCGACGCCTGCCGGAAACTCGCGCCCGATTTGCCGCCGGACGTTCCGGCGGCGCCGCTGCTCGCCGACGCACGGGTGCGAAAAGCCTTCGCGCGCCTTCTTGACGCCCTTTCGGATCCAGGCCGCGGCACGTCGGCTCGCATCCGCCGCGCCATTTTGCTGGCGGAGCCGCCGTCGCTTGACGTCGGCGAGGTGACCGACAAAGGATCGATCAACCAGCGCGCGGTCCTCGCTCATCGCGCCGCTTTGGTGGAGGAGCTTTATGCCGACCCGCCGCCGCCCAACGTGATCGTTGCCCCCTCCCTCCCCTCCCCCGCAAGCGGGGGAGGGCCAGGATGGGGGCGCACAGCACAAGCGAGTTGATCATGGATATTCGTGGACAAGCCGCCCTCGTCACCGGCGGGGGCTCCGGCCTCGGTGCGGCCACCGCACGCATGCTGGCCGAGGCCGGCGCCAAGGTTGCTCTCCTGGACGTGAACGACAAAGCCACCGCCGAGGTGGCGATCGACATTAATGGTATCGCCATTCATTGCGACGTGGCCGACAGCGCCAGCACCGAGGCGGCGATCGCAAAAGCCACGGCCGACCACGGTCCCGCCCGCATCCTGGTCAACTGCGCCGGCATCGGCACAGCCAAGCGCATCGTCGGCAAAGAGGGCCCGATGCCGCTCGCCGATTACGAACGGGTCATTCGCGTCAACCTGATCGGCACGTTCAATGCGATGCGGCTTGCCGCCGCCGCCATGGCGCCGCTGGAGCCGCTCACCGACGGCGAGCGTGGCATCATCATCTGCACCGCGTCGGTCGCGGCTTACGAGGGCCAAATCGGCCAAGCCGCCTATGCGTCGTCGAAAGGCGGCATCGTTGGCCTCGTGATGCCGGCGGCGCGCGAGTTCGCCCAGATCGGGGTCCGCGTCAACGCTATTGCTCCCGGCATATTCCTGACACCGATGCTGCTCGGGCTTTCGCAGGAAGCGCAGAACAGTCTTGCCGCTTCGCTGCCATTCCCGAAAAAGCTCGGCGACCCATCGCAATTCGCCGCGCTGGTGCGTCACATGATCGAGAACCGCTACATCAACGGCGAGGTCGTTCGTCTCGACGCGGCGCTGCGCATGGCGCCGCGGTAAGATCGGCGCCTGAATGCTCACCAACATCCGCACGACGCGTATCGAATGGTGCGACTGCGATCCCGCCGGGATCATATTTTATCCGCGCTATTTCGAGATCTTCGACACCTCGACGACCGTGTTGATCGAGCGCGCGCTCGGCATGAACAAAATCGACTATCTCAAGGCCTATGAATTCGCCGGGCATCCGCTGGTGGAGACGCGGGCTCGTTTTCGGCAGCCGACGCGATTCGGCGACGACGTTGCGATCGAGAGCAAGCTCGTCGAATGCGGCCGTTCCAGCTTCAAGATCGAGCATCGGCTCACCAAGGCCGAGGCGCTCGCCGTCGAAAGTTTCGAGACGCGCGTGTGGGTGACACGCGAAGCGGATGATCCGCAGCGCATAAAGTCGCACCCGATTCCCGCCGAAGTCGTGGTGCGTTTCACGGGCGGCGCCGCGTGACCGGCTGTGGGAAGGCAGCAGGCGCGGTGCGACGCGGCGAACGATATTGCTGAAAGCTGAAGTGCTGACATAGAGTCACGCTCTGGTATGAATTGAGATTGTAGACGCGCATGAGCCGAAGAGAGCGTCGGGCAGCCGCTGCGCGCAGCAAAGCGACCGCAAGCTTTACGCCGGCCGAAATCGCCGACCTGATGGCTGAAGCGAACCAGGCCCACGACCAGGGGCGACCGGCTCAGGCCGAGGTTATTTGCGCGCAAATTCTAGCACGCGCTCCCGCGCACGCCGCCGGTCTCAATCTTCTCGGAATTATCTACAACGAGTCCGGACGACACAGGCTCGCGGTTAAAATGCTGTCGAAGGCTATCGCTTCTGACGGCCTCGACTTTACCTTCCATTACAACATCGGCCTTTCTTATCAGGCGCTAAATCAGCGCGCGGACGCCATCGCGCATTTCCAGAAAGCGATCGCTCTCGGCATGACTTACAGAGATGTCGAAAGTCCTCTGATGCAAAAGATGGTCGTCATAAATTGCGTAAGGCGTATTGTTGAGAAACGAAACTTGCTCGGCAAAAACGAGGCGGTATTTCACGACGGCGACATGGCGACGATCGCCGCCGATCCTTTTATACGATGCGCATTGGAATCGAGAATTATCAGCGGCGTGGCGCTTGAGTTTTTCCTCACGCATTTGCGTTGCGAGCTGCTTCGCATTGCGCATGCCGCCATTCTCGATCGCAACCAGGTAGACGACGATGTCGTCGGCTTGCTTTGCGCGATGGGCCAGCAGTGTTTCATGAACGAATACATTTTCGCGCAAAGCGAGGAGGAAACACGACAAGCGGGTCGAATGCGCGAGATGTTGCTGCAGGAACTATTGGTCGGCGGCGATATTTCCCCGCTGTTGCTCGCTGCCGTGGCTGCCTACTTTCCGGTTCATTCCCTTCCCGCGGCGGAATTGCTTCTCACTCGGCAGTGGCCGCCTGGCGCCGCCGAGCTGTTACGGCAGCAATTACGCGAACCGCTGGAAGAGGCCGAAGATCGCGGCGCTATTCCGGCACTCACGGACATCGATGACGGCGTATCGATGGAAGTCATGCAGCAATACGAGGAAAACCCGTATCCCCGCTGGACGATTAACCCGATCGTGGCCCGCCCTGGCGATGCGCAAATTCCCCCTCAGGCAGCCGACGGGCGCGAGTCCCGCTCTTGCCGTGAGATTCTTGTCGCGGGGTGCGGCACGGGCGAGTTTGCGCTTATCGTTGCACAACAATTTCCCGAAGCGCGCGTGCTTGCGATCGACCTAAGCAGGGCAAGCCTTGCTTACGCGCGAAGAAAAACCCGCGAGCAGGGCCTGCAGAATATCGAATACGCGCAAGCCGACATTCTGAAATTGGGAGCGACCGGCCGCACCTTCGATCGAATTGAGGCTACGGGAGTGTTGCACCATCTCGCCGACCCGAAAGCCGGATGGCGCGTGCTGCTCTCGCTGCTGCGCTCGAACGGCACACTGCGCATCGGGCTCTACAGCGAAGCAGCCCGGCGCCCGGTCTTAGAAGCGCGGGCACTCATCGCCAAACACGGCTATCGGGCGACAGCCGAAGATATTCGAACGTTTCGCCAGACGATAGTCAGCAATTGGAGTGAGCCGCGCTGGAAAATGCTCATCTCGACTATCGACTTCTACAGCACGAGCGGCTGCCGCGATATTCTTTTCAATGTCATGGAACATAGATTTACGATTACTGAAATAGCGGCCTTCTTGAATGAGCAAGGCCTTTCGTTTCTCGGCTTCGAGCTTGACCCCTTCACGGTCGGAAAGTTTCAGGAGCAATACCCAAGCGTCGATGCGCTCACCAATCTCGATTACTGGGGCGCTTTCGAGTCAGCCAACCCGCAGACATTCGATCATATGTATATTTTTTCGGTACGTAAAAATGAGCGAGCGCCTCATTGAAGAGTTATCGAAACGCGGACCGTCGCATCCGCGCCCCGCTCGGCGCCCGCTGTAAATAAGGAGAAACACCCATGCGCATCGACGCGTACACCCACTTTTTCCCGAAGAAATTCTTCGACATGCTCGATGAAGTCGCGAGCGACTACAAGGATATGGGCAAGCGCGTGCGTTCGCTTCCGGCGCTCTACAATCTCGACGTGCGCAAGAAGATCGTCGACGGCCACAAGGACTATCAGCAAATCCTCGCATACCCGCAGCCGCCGATCGAGAAATTCGCCAAAACGCCGGCGCACATCGACGAATTCTGCCGGGTGATCAATGACGGCTTCGCCGAATTGTGCGCAAAGGAGAAGGATCATTTTCCGGGTTGGGTGGCGCACGTATCGCTCGCCGCCGCGGATGCCGGCGTCGCCGAGGCCGAGCGTGCGGTCAAAGAGCTTGGCGCGCTGGGCGTGCAAATTTACACCAACGTCGCCGGCAAGCCGCTCGACCGCCCCGAATATCTGCCGTTCTGGGACAAGATGAACGAGCTCGGCATCCCGGTTTGGCTGCATCCCACACGGGGCGCCGAGACCCCGGACTACATCGTCGAGGACAAGTCGCTCTACGAGATCTGGTGGACGTTCGGCTGGTCCTACGAAACCGCGACCGCGATGATCCGGCTCGTTTATTCAAAGATCATGGATAACCATCCGAACCTGAAAATCATCACGCACCATTTCGGCGGCATCGTGCCGATGCTCGAAGGCCGCATCGGACCCGGTAACGACGTCATGGGCTCGCGCACCTCGGACGTGGACTATGTGACGCTGCGCAAGAGCCTGAAGAAGCGCGTGCTGGATTACTTCAAACAGGACTTCTGGGCCGATACCGCCGTCTTCACCGCGGCACCGGCGACCAAGGCCGGTCTCGAATTCTTCCCGCGCGACAAGGTTGTATTCGCCTCCGATTGCCCGTTCGATCCCGAGGGCGGGACGATGTATCCGCGCGAGACGTTGAGGATTCTCGAGTCCCTGAATCTACCAAAGGCCGATCAGGACAAGATCTACTTCAAAAATCTCGAAGCGGTGACGGGCCGCCAATTGGTGAGGGCATAGCGCCCCGGCAGGACTTGAGTTGCGTCTTTGCGAGGAGCGCAGCCACAAAGCAATCGAGGATGTCGCCTCAGAGCTGCATTGCTTCGCTTAGCCTGTCGTCGGGCCGGCCACTTCGGGCCGGACCCGTTGGCTCGCAATGACGCCCGAGTGGGCGGCGTCCTTGCCTCATCCCAACCCGCTTCGTATGATTGAATGATGTCAATTTCGGAGTCGCTTTCCGGCCTCGACGACTCGGTCACCGAGCATCTCTTCCGCCGGGTCATGGCCTCGTTTGTCACGGGCGTTACCGTCATCACCACGCAGGTGCGCGGCGAGATTCGCGGCATGACCGCAAATGCGTTCATGTCGGGCTCGCTCGATCCGCCGTTATGCGTGGTCTCCGTCGCCACGAAAGCGCGCATGCATGCCTTCCTGATGGAGGCCGGCCATTTTGGCGTGAATATTCTCGCGCGCGGCCAGGAATCCTTGATCGGCCATTTCGCCGGCCGGCCAGTCGAAGGAATCGATCCGAAATACGAATATGCCGACAGTACGCCGGTATTCGCGCACGCCAATGCCACGATCGCCGCCAAAGTGGTCGCGCGACACGTCTGCGGCGACCATTCGCTTTTCGTCGGCCACATCTTCGCGCTGCGGCACAGGGACGGTCTTTCGCCGATCGTTCTGCATGTCGGCCGCCTCGCTTCGCTCATGCATTCGCATGAGCAAACAATCTGGCCAACCCTGGATTTCTGGTGACCGCAGCGTCGTTGCAAAGGGCGAGTCGGTAATTGCAACCTGAATTGCGCGATCATTTTTCCTGTTGCGCTGCTGCTCCGTTTTTGACAACGCGCCACTTAACCGTCGGCCGAATCGATGTAATTCTTCCCATCCGGTACAGCGGCGAGGTCGCGTTTGGTCAGAATTTGAGCGTCAAAAGGATTGGAAGAAGCTCACGAGTCGCGGAAACGGACCTCGGAATAACTTGCTGATTTTCAATCATTTTTTTGCAAAGTCATCGGCAATGCCTTATGCGATACGTGGTATTCAATTGAGTGATATTTTTGCAACTACTGCAACATAATTGACATTACCCCCCGCACACAACGCCGCAAAGCATTGCATTCTTCGCTCGATTGCACGACGCTGCCGGCAGTTGGCAGGTCGTGCCGACGAGTCAAGCGCCGTGCGGAATTCTTCTCGCAGGGACTTGGGGACAAACACGGAGGGGCAAATGACCCGACTGAGAAATCTAGTACTGGGAAGCGCTGCGGCAGCGCTTCTGATGACCGGCGCAGCAAGCAAGAGCTTCGCCTTGGAGCCGGGCGACTTTAGCAATAACTTGAGCGGCGCGTCGATCGGCCTGCCGCTTGGCGCGGCGCCGCCTCCCGGCGTTTATACCGGACTTGAGCAGTTGTTTGGCGCTCCCGGCGGGCGGGGCGGTATCAACACCGGAAATCAGGGCGGTGGCCCTTGCGCGACCTGTTCAGGCTTCGCCAAGATCAATTCTGCCTTCATCGCCGCCGTGCCGGTAGTCTGGGCGACCGGCTGGAATTTCTTTGGCGGCGCCGTCACCCTGGACGTGGTTCAGGCCTTCTATACCGTCGGCGTCGGTACCTTCCCCTTCCCCGGACCGGCCTTCGGCGGACCGCCCGTCGGCGCGGGCGGCAGCTTAGTAGTCCCCGTTGTGGCCAACACGACATGGGGCGGGTCGCTGTCGTGGAATCTGGGCCAGGGCTGGTTCTTCGCCGCGGGCTTCGCTTTCGAAGGTCCCGACGGCTCACAATATGCGGGCACCCCCAACCCCGATTATTGGAGCTTTGAGCCAACCT
Source organism: uncultured Alphaproteobacteria bacterium (assembly GCA_963733575.1). Taxonomy (GTDB): domain Bacteria; phylum Pseudomonadota; class Alphaproteobacteria; order Rhizobiales; family Xanthobacteraceae; genus BOG-931. The sequence continues at coordinate 515,895 of CAVTDJ010000005.1, forward strand.
GGGCGATCTCCTACCTCGCCAATAATTGGGTCCTCTCCGCGAACATGGCCTACTTCTTCAACACCGCCTCGACGGGGAATTGCTGCGCCGGTGGTGGCGTTGTTGGTAGCCCGGGCAACGGCTACCTCTCCGGGCAGGAGTTCTACCTGGATGTGACCGCGCTGTATAAGTTCGGCAAGTGGGAAATCGGCCCGGTCGGATCGTGGGTTGTGCAGACAACGGCTGACTCGCCCGGCAGCGGAGCCACCTGCGCCACCACAGCCGGAACTGGCTTTGCCTGCGGAAAAGAAGACCGCGTCCGGCTTGGTGGCCTTATCGGCTACGACTTCGGCCCGGTCGATCTGCAGGTCTGGGTGACCGACGACGCCTACTGTGGCGACGCTGCTGCTTGCGGCATCAACGTCTGGTCGCGGCTGGGCTTCCGGCTCTGGGCACCCGAGGCTCCGAAGCCGCTCGTCGCGAAGAACTGATCTAGGGTAAACACGGCCTACGTACCTGCCACGGCCCCGCGGACAACCGCGGGGCCTTTTTCTTGTCCGCCAAACGGTGTGCCAGAGCGTCAAAACCGTCACCCTGAGGCGCGAGCGCAGCGAGCCTCGAAGGGCGACGGCCTGGGCGGTGCAGCATCCTTCGAGGCGCGCCTTCGGCGCGCACCTCAGGATGACGGGACCGAGATTGATCGGCGCGTTTGTTTACATGCTTCAGTGTGCAGACGGTTCGTATTACGTCGGCAGCGCAACTGGCGACGATTTGTGGCGGCGCGTGGCTGAACACCAAGCGGGTGCGTATCGGGGCTATACGTACTCACGCCGTCCCGTTCGACTAGCGTGGTCCGAACATTTTGACCGGATCACGGATGCGATCGCTGCAGAGCGGAAAATCAAAGGCTGGACTCGTGCAAAGAAGGAGGCATTGACGAGAGGTGATTGGAGCGCAATTAAGCGTTACGCTAAGCGGCGCGGCGGAGCGCCAAAACCGTCACCCTGAGGCGCTCGCGGAGCGAGCCTCGAAGGGCGACGGCCCGGGTGGAGCCGCATCCTTCGAGGGCCGCGGAGTTTGTCATCGGGTGTTGGGGGGCAACGTCATGTCTTGCGCCGAACCGCAATCGTCGATCGCAATGCGCGGCGCACTGCCCCGCCACGATTGGACGCGCGAGGAATTACGCACGCTGTTCGATCTGCCATTTTCGGAGCTGATATTCCGCGCGCAAAGCATCCATCGCGAGCATTTCGATCCGGCCGCAATGCAGATCTCGACGCTACTCTCGATCAAGACCGGCGGCTGCCCGGAAGATTGCGCTTACTGTCCGCAAAGCGCGGATTATGAGACCGGCGTGCGCGCGGAAAAGCTGATGCCTCTCGATACAGTGCTCGCGGAAGCGCGCGCCGCCCGCGACGCCGGCGCGAGCCGTTTCTGCATGGGCGCGGCCTGGCGTTCACCCAAGGAGCGCGACCTCGACCATGTCTGCGCCATGGTCGAAGGCGTCAAATCCCTGGGGCTGGAGACCTGCGTAACGCTCGGCATGCTGAGCGCCGCACAGGCGCGAAAGCTCAAAGCCGCAGGCCTCGACTACTACAATCACAATCTCGACAGCTCGCCTGAATTTTACGAAAAGATCATCACCACGCGCACCTACGAAGATCGGCTGGAGACGCTCGAACACGTACGCGCCGCCGGCCTCAACGTCTGTTGCGGCGGCATCGTCGGCATGGGCGAAACGCGTGAGGATCGCGTCGGCATGATCGCGATGCTGGCAAACTTGCCGGCGCATCCGGAGTCGGTGCCGATCAACATGCTGGTCCGCGTCGCCGGCACGCCGCTTGCGTCCGCACCTCCTCTCGACCCGATCGAGTTCGTGCGCACGATCGCGGTCGCCCGCATGGCGATGCCGAGGTCCATGGTGCGGCTCTCCGCCGGCCGCGAAACCATGAGTGAAGAGACACAGGCGCTTTGCTTTCTCGCGGGCGCCAATTCGATTTTCTGCGGGCCAAAGCTTCTCACCACGCCGAACCCCGACCACAGTCGCGATCAGGGGCTGATGGATCGGCTGGGTGTGTCGGCGATGAGCTGACGATTTTATCCTCCCCCGCACACAGTGCGGGGGAGGGGGACCATGCGAAGCATGGTGGAGGGGGCATGCAGCGGCGGAGCAAGCCTCGGGGTCGTCGCCCCTTCCACCGCGCTAACGCGCGGTCCCCCTCCCCCGCTTCGCGGTGGAGGAAGAAAGACTACCGTTTTCCCGCGCGCAGGACGTGATAGCTGAGCTCGCCCGGATCGGTGAGGTCCGGCACTTTCCAGCCATCGATGTCGTATTCCGCCATGCAATCTTCGGCAAAACCCTTGAAGCGATCGGCGTTACCGGAGGCTTGCGCGCCGAACAAACAATAGCGGCGTATCTCTTCGGTCGAGCCGCCGTAATTGATCTCGTAGAGCTCGTGCCGGCCGCCGAATTCCGTCGCCAGACAGTCCCACAACAGCTTCATCAGCTTGACGCGCTCCTCGGCCTTGTAACCGTTTGAGCCGCGCATGTACTGATCGATATACGGTCGTATCTCGGGGTTCTTGAAGTCGCTGGCGTGGGAGTTGAGGTAGATGAGACCCGACGCCACTGTCTGCTCGATGATGTACTTCACCTTGGTGTAGGCCATGGTGGCGATGATCTGATAGGCGTTGCCGGGATCCATGTTGGGCAGCACATAGTCGCCGATCCAGGGCTTGGGATCGCGCACCATCGCGTCCGACAGCGCCCAGAACAGATTGCGCCAGGCAATGACCTCGCCGACATTGGCCTGCACGCCGCGGTAATCCTTGGTGCCCGAAGCTTCGACCGCCTTGAGCAGCAGCCCGGCGATGAAGTCGAGCTTGACGGCAAGGCGCGTGCAGCCATGGACGACGAAGCGCGGCAGGAAGCCGGTGCGCGGGAAGAAATTGTTGGCCTTCTCGATATCGCCGTAGACGAAGACGTTTTCCCAAGGCACGAGAACCTTGTCGAGAATGAAGACGGCGTCGTTCTCGTCGATGCGGCTCGACAGCGGATAATCGAACGCGCTGCCCATCGCGGTCGACGTCATCTCGTAGGAGGTGCGGCAGATGAATTTCACGCCGGGATGGTTTGTCGGCACCATGAATACCGCGGCGAATTTCTTGTCCTGAAGCGGGATGAGGCCGTGATGGGCGACGAAGGTGTAGTTGGTGAGCACCGAGCCCGTCGCCACGACCTTGGCGCCGGACACGACGATGCCGGCGTCGGTCTCCTTCTCCACGTGACAGCAAATGTCGGCAACCTCGTTCGGCGGCCGATCGCGATCGACCGGCGGATGGATGATGGCGTGATTGACGAACGGCAGGCGCTCCTGGCTGAATTTGTACCAGCGCCGCGCGTTCTCGGAGTACGGATCGTAGAACTGCGCGTTGGCGCCGAGCGTCGCCAGGAACGACGCCTTGTAATCGGGTGAACGGCCGAGCCAGCCGTAAGTGATCTTCGCCCATTCGGCGATGGCGTTGCGCCCGGCCAACAGATCGTCGAGCGACTTCGGCGCCTTGAAGAAAGCGTGCGTCTTGCCGCCGTTACCGGTGTCCGTCGGCACCATGATCTTGTCGGCGTGTTTTTTGTCGTACAGCGCATCGTAGAGCCTCGCCACCATGCGCGCGGTGTTGCGGAAGGCTGGATGCGTGGTCACGTCCTTCACGCGTTCGCCGTAGATGTAGACGGTGCGATCGTCGCGCAGCGAGTCGAGATACTCGTTGCCGGTCTGCGGGGTGGTGACGCCCGACTTTCCGGATTTGCCCGACTTACCGGCTTCCTTTTCGCCCTTCGCGGCAACACTCATGTCGCTTTCCCCTTTCACGTTTGATCCCTCTTACGCCACTCTCCCGCGCGCGATCGGGAGAATAGCGATTGTTCGATTATCGAACCGGCGTGCGGTATTCCGACGTTTTGCGGACGATACTCGGGGGGCGCTAGCCAAGCAAGACGCGAAACGAGTCCGCTGATCAGGCAACCGAAGCGGAGATTTGCTCGGCGACGGCGCGCAAGCTCGGAAGAAACCGCTCGCGCAGTTCGTTGCGGGTGGTGCGCGTCGAATGGGTGCTGATGTTGAGCGCGGCGATCGCCTGACCGCTGCGATCGACGACCGGCACCGCGATCGAGCGCAAGCCGCGTTCGAGCTCCTCGTCCACGATGGAAAATCCCTGGGCGTGATCCTCCTGCACCCTCTCGTACAGCGCCTGCAAGTCGGTGATTGTCGACGGCGTATAGGCCTCAATGCGCAGCGATTTCAGCCGGCACCAAATTTCCGCTTCGTCGAGGAAGCCGAGCAGTATCCTTCCCAGCGAAGTGTGGAACGCCGGCAGCCGCGTTCCGACCGCAAGCGTCACGGACATAATGCGCCGTGCCGGAAAACGCGCGACGTAAACGATCTCCGTTCCCTCCAAAATCGCCGCCGAGCAGGATTCGTGGAATTGTTCGCTGAGCTGCCGCATCAGCGGGGTTGCCTGCTCGATCCAGTTCTGCGTCGCCAGATAAGCAAAGCCGAGCTTGAGAATCCCCGAGGACAGGGAAAACTCGCGACCGTTCTGCACGACGTAGCCGAGCTCCGCGAGCGTGCGCAGGATGCGCCGTGCCGTCGCTCGAGAAAGGCCGTTGGCCTGCGCCGCCTGCGAGAGCGTCATCACCGGCCGCTGTTTGTCGAACGAGCGGAGCAGCGCGAGACCTTTGGCGAGCGTCGCCATGAACTCCTTATCTTGCGCCATTCCTACCTGAACCCCTCGTCTGTTGCCGGCCCGCGCTGTAGCAATTGACAGGAATTGAGCGCTCGGCAACAATCATCCGGAGCGCGAACCATTGTTCGATAATCGAACATATCCGGCTGTACCGAATGGTGCAAGCCGAAGGACGCTCCGGGGGTAAACGCCAAGGGCACGGCCCGATCCCGGGCGGCAGTGCCGCATCGTACAGGGAGGACGGGTATGGCGAAGACATCAGACACCATTCGCGTGAACCGGCGCCGCTTCATGAAGGCGTCGGCGGCGACCGGCGCCGCGCTCGCCGCAGGTTCCGTATTTGCGCCGGCGGCGCGTGCCGCCAAGACTTTTAAAGTCGGCTATGTCAGCCCGCAGACTGGTCCGCTCGCAGCGTTTGCCGAGGCCGACAATTTCGTCATCTCCAACTTCCTCAACACGGTGAAAGGCGGCGTCAAAGTCGGCAGCGCGACGCTTCCGGTCGAGGTCACCGTGAAAGACAGTCAGTCCAATCCAAACCGCGCGGCCGAAGTCGCCAAGGAGCTGATCGTCTCCAACAAGATCGATCTGATGCTCGTGGCCTCGACCCCGGAAACGACCAATCCCGTTTCCACCCAATGCGAGATCGAGGAGGCGCCCTGCATCTCCACCGTCGCGCCGTGGCAGCCTTGGTTCATCGGGCGCCAAGCGAACCCGGCCGGCGGTCCGCCCGCCTGGAAGCCCTTCAACTACACCTACCACTTCTTCTGGGGCCTCGAGGACGTGATCGCCGTCTTCACCAACATGTGGGGGCAGCTTCAAACCGACAAAACCGTCGGCGGCCTGTTTCCCAACGACGGCGACGGCAACGCCTGGGGCGACAAGCAGGTCGGCTTCCCGCCGGTGCTCGATAAGCTCGGCTACAAGCTCAACGATCCCGGGCGTTATCAAAATCTCACCGACGACTTCAGCGCGCAGATCGCGGCGTTCAAGAAAGCGAACTGCGACATCATCACCGGCGTGATGATACCGCCCGACTTCACCACGTTCTGGAACCAGGCGTCGCAACAGGGCTTCAAGCCGAAGATTGCCTCGATCGGCAAGGCCATCCTGTTCCCGGTAGCAGTCGAAGCGTTAGGCAAGAACGGCAACAACGTCTCGTCGGAAGTCTGGTGGTCGCCGAACCATCCGTTCAAGTCGTCACTGACCGGACAGTCGGCGAAGGACATTGCCGATGCCTATCAAAAGTCGTCAGGCAAGCAGTGGACGCAGCCGATCGGGTTCGTGCACGCGCTGTTCGAGCTCGCCGTCGACGTGGCGAAACGCTCGGGAGACGTTGGCGACAACAAGGCCGTCGTGAAGGCGATCGCAGCGACCAAACTCGATACCGTGGTCGGCAAGGTCGAGTGGGCGGACCAGAAACTGCCGCCCTTCGCACAGAAGAACGTTGCCAAGACGCCGCTCGTCGGCGGCCAGTGGCGGTCGCGCGACGGCAACAAGTACGACATCGTTATCACCGACAACAAAACGGCGCCGGAAATTCCAGTCGGTGGCAAAATGGAGCCGATCGCTTAAGCATCGGGTCATCTGAATTCCGGGCGGCTGTCAGCCGCCCGGCTTCACACGAGATAGAGCGTCGTTCCGACGGGCCGGCGCTCGAAGTGGGCAGGCGCGTGATCCTGAGGCTGGACAATCTGACGCGATCGTTTGGCTCGCTCAAAGCCGTCGATAGTGTCCAGCTCGAGGTCGCGCGAGGCGAAGCGCTCGGCATCATCGGGCCGAACGGTGCCGGGAAATCCACGCTGTTTAATCTCATCACCGGCCTGCTCAAGCCGGATAGCGGCGCGATCCACTTCGACGGAGGCGACATTACGCACGCGCGGCCGCGCGCCCGCTGCATCGCCGGCATCGGCCGCTCGTTCCAGATTCCGCATCCGTTCGAGAATCTCACGGTGTTTGAGAATCTGCTGGTCGCCGCCATCCACGGCCGCCGGCAGCGCGAGCCGCAGGTCGTCGAGGCCTGCGGCGATATCCTCGAACGGACGGGTCTGATCGGATTCGCCAATCGCCCCGCCGGCACGCTCAATCTTCTGGGGCGCAAGCGGCTTGAGCTGGCGCGGGCGCTGGCAAGCGCACCGCGGCTGTTGCTGCTTGATGAAATCGCCGGCGGACTGACCGACGCCGAATGCGGGGAGCTCGTCCAACTAGTGCAGGCCATCCAAAAATCCGGCGTTACCATCGTGTGGATCGAGCACATCGTGCATGCGCTCGTTGCAGTCGTGTCACGCTTGGTGGTGCTGAACTTCGGACGCAAGATCGTCGAAGGAGAGCCGCGCACGGTCATGGCGTCGGACGAGGTCCGGGAAATTTACATGGGCATCGCGGCGTGAGGCACTGAGACGTGGCTTTGCTGGAAACCCACGAGCTCACCGCCTTTTACGGCGACTTTCAGGCGCTGTTCGGCATCACGTTCGCTCTCAACGAGGGCGAAACGGTCGCCATCATCGGCGCCAACGGGGCGGGAAAATCCACTTTCTTGAAGGCCATCGTAGGATTGCTGCCGCGCCCGGCTGCGGCGGTGCGCTTCGACGGCCGCGATATCGGAGCGCTACCGGCCTACGAGATCGTCAAACTCGGCATCGCGCTCGTGCCGGAAGGAAGACGCTTGTTCTCGTCGCTTTCGGTCGAGGAAAATCTGCTCGTCGGCGCCTACGGCCGTCGCACCGGCGGCCCGTGGGACCTCGATGCGGTTTATCGGCTCTTCCCCGTGCTGCGGGAGCGGCGCAACACATCAAGCACGTCGCTCTCCGGCGGTCAGCAACAGATGGTCGCCATCGGCAGGAGCTTGATGTCGAACCCGCGCGTCCTGTCATGCGACGAACTCAGTCTTGGTCTCGCCCCGATCGTCATCCGCGACATCTATGCCGCGCTTGCGGACATCAAGGAGCGCGGCACAAGCGTGGTCCTTGTCGAGCAGGACCTCGTCCATGCCATGTCGGTCGCGGACCGGGCCTATTGTTTTCAGGAAGGGCGCGTGAGCCTTGCTGGCCGCCCGCAGGAGCTGACTCGGGACGCCATTCACGCCGCCTATTTCGGATTGTAAGCGCATGTTGGGCTGGATCGACACGCTGCTGCAAGGAATCCTGCTGGGCGGGCTGTATTCGCTCTACGCCACCGGGCTCTCGGTCATTTTCGGCATCATGCGCCTCGTCAACCTCGCGCATGGCGATCTGATCGTGCTTGGCGCTTTTTTGATCCTTGCCACCACCAGCGCGGGCGTGCCGCTGGTCGTCGCTTGCGCCGTCGTCGTGCCGCTGATGTTCGCCGTCGGCTACGTACTGCAAACCGTGCTGCTCAATCGGGCGCTCGGCCGCAACATCCTTCCACCTTTGCTGATCACGTTCGGGCTGTCGATCATCGTGCAGAACGGGCTACTCGAAACGTTTTCTGCGGACACGCGACGCCTCGATGTCGGCCCGCTGCAAAGCGCTTCGCTGCCTCTCGGCGGCGGGATTGCGATCGGCGTCATGCCTCTGATCTGCCTCCTGTCGGCGATCGGCGTGATTTTGCTGCTCAACGGCGTTTTCTACCGGACCGCCGTCGGCAGAGCTTTTCGCGCCACGTCCGATGACGTGGAAATCGCGCAGCTCATGGGTATCAACAATCGCTCGATCTATGCGCTGACCATGGGAATTGCGCTCGCCGTCTGCGCTATCGCTGGATTCTTTCTCGGCACGCGTGCCAATTTCGATCCCAGCACTGGTCCGGCGCGTCTTCTCTACGCGTTCGAGGCGGTCATCATCGGCGGTCTCGGCAGCCTGTGGGGCACGCTCGCCGGCGGCATCGTCGTCGGCGTGGCGCAGACGATCGGCGCACACATCGATCCCGAATGGCAGATCCTCTCGGGCCACGTCGCTTTCCTGATCGTGCTGGTGATACGGCCGCGCGGCCTGTTTCCGCGCGCGGCGGATTAAAGAGCGGCGCCGTGCGCATAGGCGGATTGACCCCGACCGGCCTCAGCGCTGGCCACCCTCACGGCTCGCGCTTCGCCGTCGCGCGAGCGACCCACGCGTCGACGATCACATTGATTCTCGCCGTCCCGGGCATCGTCCTCCTGCTCGCGCTACCGGCGTTCGCGAGCCGCGCGTTGCTGCAGGAGCTGTTCTATGTCTTCACCATGCTGGCGCTGGCGCAATTGTGGAATCTGCTCGCCGGCAGCGCCGGCCTGATTTCGGTCGGGCAACAGGCCTTCGTCGGCATGGGCGCTTACGCGCTGTTCGCTTTCACCGTCGTCGCCGGCCTCGACCCGGTGCTGTCGATCGTGCTGGCCGGCGCCATCGCCGGGCTCGTTGCCATTCCGGCAGCGCTGATCGTCTTTCGTCTGCGCGGCGCCTATTTCGCCATCGGCACCTGGGTCGTCGCCGAAGTTTGCCGGCTCATTCTGGCCCAGGTGAAGCAACTGGGCGGCGGCACCGGCACTTCGCTGCCGCCGGACATCGCCGGCTCGATGATCGGGATCGATTTCGTCCGCAACCTGTTTGCGGTCCGCGGCCCAGCGGCGCGGGATATAATGGCTTACTGGCTTGCGCTCGTGCTCGCGGTCGGAACATTCGCGCTGGTCTATCGGCTGCTGCGTTCGCGTCACGGTCTGGCGCTGTCCGCCATCGGCAACTCGGAGGCAGCGGCCGAAAGCACCGGGGTCGATGTTTTCCGCACCAAGTTTTTGATCTACGTCCTGACCGCCACGGCGACGGGCATGGTTGGCGCGCTCATCTTTCTGCAGAAAGCCAGGATATCGCCCGACGCCGCGTTCTCGCTCGTCGATTGGACCGCCTATGTCATCTTCATTGTTGTCATTGGCGGCATCGGAACGATGGAAGGCCCGATCGTCGGCGTCGCGATATTCTATCTGCTGCAATATTATCTGGCCGCGCTCGGGTCTTGGTATCTTATCCTGCTCGGCGCGCTCGCCATCGTTCTCATGCTGTTTGCTCCGGCCGGAGTCTGGGGCCTGATCTCACGTCTGTTCGAACGTCAGTCTCTTCCCGGTGCGGCGAAGATTGATCACGACAACGGACATCGCAGCCAGGAAGGAAAGCGAGCCGTAGGAGCCACAGCTGGATTTTCGCGGGAGCTCGTGCGTTCATGGATCGCGTGACAACCTGCCCGCGCCTGTCGGCTATTGTTCGATGACTTGGAAACTTTTGTTGTAAGTGGCACACCGCGACAAATTTGAGCCAAAGTTCCAAAAAACTTTCGCATGCGTTGAGCAAAGCCAGGCAGACATTATTTTCGTTTGTCCCTCATGTTTGTGATGCTTGCAACGCGGGAACGGTTCTGCGTGACGAATTGTTTCTCCGTCACAATGAAGAAAATGTCTGCAACACCGTCGAAGCAGGAGGCATGCATGTCTGGCAAGATCATCACCGCGGTGGCGGCGATTTTGATCGGATCTACGGCCGTGGCATCCGCACAGGTGTGGGTGTACCCGCGGGACCGGTATTGGGGCGACTACGCCTACTACGGCGCGGTCTATCCGCCGGGCACTGTCACGATTGGTGTGGCGCCCTACGGATACTACGCGCCCGGCTACTACTACGACTATGCTCCCGGCTATGTCTATCGCTGGAACAGCTGGGGCATGTGGTAGCGCAAGCTACACAATATGCGAACAACGGCGCACCATGTTCGGCTGTTGTCGTATTTGCAGCTAAATCAAGACGAGTTCCAAGTGAGCGGGCAGACGATGTCGACCATCACACGTCGCCCGAAAACCCAAGCGCGGTCATAGGTGCTTTGCACGATGCGCGCGGAACGGCGCCCGATGCGATGTGTTGCTCCGGGGTAACAACCCCAAAGGAATGACCCTGAAGACTGAAACAGGAGACTGAAACAATGACAGCAAAGATTTTACCCGCAGTCGTCACCGCTGTTCTGCTCGGAACGACCGCGTTGGCATCCGCACAAAGCAGAACTGACTGGAACGATCCCTACCTGCGGGGTTTGACGCCCGGAAGTCAGCAAGCCCCCTACGCCGGAACGGTTTGGGACGGGATAGCGCCATACGGCAGTGAAGGCATGGCGCCATACGGCAGTGCGGAAACGTATGGACGGCAGTACTACAATTTCGCCCCGAATCGCGGTCCGCGGAATCGGTAGTTCCGAATATCAACTCTCTGACAACAGCCGCATCGACTGCGGCTGTTGTCATATTAAATTGACCCCCCGTTGCTTCCCAGCCATTCGGCGACGTGTCGAGTTTGGCGGGGAAGGACCGTGCGAAAACGCCGAACATTCAAACTCTCTGGTCCCCTAATCGGATCGCTCGCCGACGCACTTTAACAAATTTTCGTGTGGTCCCACTCTGTCGGCGCATGGACGCACTGCACCGTGCGCAGACGGTGCTCCGCAGTTAGCAACTACATGCGGCCTGTTAGCGAAACACAAAACGGAGACACTGAGATGTCCGGTAAAACCATCGCTGCAGTGGCCGTGGCGCTTATTCTTGCGTCCACTGGCTGGGCGTCGGCCAAGACCATCAAAACCCATACTCACGCCCCGCATCAATACACAGGGCTTTACGGCTACGCCCCCATTGCACCGTCGGGTCCGCCTGGTACGCCCGGCACGACATACGATGCGCCCCCCTACCACTATGGTTGGGTGCCGCCTACGTCCAGCTACTAACCGGCTCAGGACGACCTTGCCCAAGCAACAGCCGCCGATGTGCGGCTGTTATCGTATGTGCGGCCCCGCACCTTTCGTTTCATTCCAAACTCTCCTCTGCTAGCGTCCCGCCCAATATGGACGCGGCACGGCCCATCACCGTTGACAATACCGGAGCTTCACCGGAGCCCGGGCGGGTCACCCCGATGATGGAGCAATATGTCGAGATCAAAGCCGCCAACCCGGATTGCCTCCTGTTCTACCGGATGGGCGATTTCTACGAGCTGTTCTTCGGCGACGCGGAAGTCGCCTCTCGGGCGCTCGGCATCGTACTGACCAAGCGCGGCAAGCATCTCGGTCGCGACATTCCCATGTGCGGCGTGCCCATCGACCGCGCCGACGAATATCTGCATCGCCTCATTGCTCTCGGCCATCGCGTCGCCGTTTGCGAGCAGCTCGAGGATCCCGCGGAGGCGCGAAAGCGCGGCGCTAAAAGCGTCGTGCGCCGCGACGTGGTGCGGCTGGTGACACCCGGCACGCTGACCGAAGATTCGCTGCTCGACGCCAAAAGCAATAATTATCTGCTCGCGCTTGCGCGTGTGCGCGCGTCCTCCGAAGAAGACCGCTTCGCGCTCGCCTGGATCGATATTTCGACCGGCGAGTTCAGCGTCGGCGAGTGCGACCGCGGAACGCTTGCCGCCGAGATTGCCCGCATCGAGCCGGGTGAGATCATCGTCTCAGACGCGTTTTATTCCGACGCCGAATTTGCGCCATACCTGCGCTCGCTACCGGCGGTGACGCCGCTCACGCGCGATGTGTTCGACGGCGCTACCGCGGAGCGCCGTTTGGCATCGTTCTTCGGCGTGGCAACGACAGCCTCTTTCGGGACGTTCTCGCGGGTCGAACTGACCGCGGCGGCCGCGGCGGTGACCTACGTGGAGCGGACGCAGGTCGGCAAACGTCCGCCGCTGTCGCCGCCCGTGCGTGAGGCGGCGGGCGCGACGCTCGCCATCGACCAGGCGACGCGCAGCAATCTCGAGCTGATCCGCACGCTCGGCGGCGAGCGCCGGGGCTCGCTCCTCGCCGCCGTCGATCGCACGGTGACGGCGGCCGGCTCGCGGCTTTTGGCGCAGCGCCTTGCCGCGCCGCTGACCGATCCGGCTGAAATCGGCCATCGGCTCGATGCCGTCGCCGCGTTCGTTAGCGACGCGGCTGCGCGCGCCGATCTGCGCGAGCAACTGAAAGCGGCGCCCGATCTCGCGCGTGCGCTGGCGCGCATTGTGATCGGCCGGGGCGGGCCCCGCGATCTTGCCGCCATTCGCGACGGGATCTTTGCCGCGGCGCACATCGCCCAGCGCCTCTCGGCGCTCGCGGGGGTTCCCCGCGAGGTTGCCGCCGCGGTGGCGGCGCTCCGCCGCCCCAATGGCGCGATCGCCGCCGATCTCAAGCACGCGCTCGCCGACGAGCTGCCCGCGTTTCGCCGCGACGGTAACTTCGTGCGCGCCGGCTACGAACAGGCGCTCGACGAGGCGCGAGCGCTGCGCGATAAATCGCGCCGCGTCATCGCCGCGCTGCAGGTGCGTTATGCGGAGACGACCGGCATTCGCTCGCTGAAAATCCGGCACAACAACGTGCTCGGTTATTTCGTCGATGTTACCGCCCAGCACGGCGAGAAGTTGATCAGCCCGCCGCTCAATACGACATTCATTCATCGCCAGACGCTCGCCGGGCAGGTGCGTTTCACTACCACTGAGCTCGGCGAGCTCGAAGCAAAAATCGCCAATGCCGCCGGGCGGGCGCTCGCGCAAGAGCTCGATATCTTCGATCGGCTCGCCGCCGCAGTGACCGCCGCGAGCGCCACGATCAAAGCTGCAGCCGACGCGCTCGCCGGCGCCAACGTCGCCGCCGCGCTGGCGCAGCTCGCGGTCGAGCGCGATTACGTGCGGCCCGAGGTCGACGGCAGCGTTGCCTTTGCCATCATCGGAGGGCGCCATCCGGTTGTCGAGCAGGCCCTCGTTAACGACAGCGGTCCCTTCATCGCCAACGATTGCGACCTGTCACCGCTGCCCCCTCCCTTCCCTCCCCCGCAAGCGGGGGAGGGAAGGGAGGGGGGCGGCCGCATTTGGCTCGTCACCGGCCCCAATATGGCGGGCAAGTCTACGTTCCTCCGTCAGAACGCGCTGATCGCGGTGCTGGCGCAGATGGGGAGCTTCGTGCCGGCGCGGGCCGCCCATATCGGCGTGATCGATCGGCTGTTCTCGCGCGTCGGTGCGGCCGACGATCTCGCCCGCGGGCGCTCGACCTTCATGGTCGAGATGGTCGAGACCGCGGCTATCCTCAATCAGGCGGGCGCGCGCTCTCTCGTCATTCTCGACGAGATCGGCCGCGGCACGGCGACCTTCGATGGTCTCTCCATCGCCTGGGCAACGATCGAGCATTTGCACGAAAGCAATCGCTGCCGTGCGCTGTTTGCCACGCACTTCCACGAGATGACGGCGCTCGCCGCCAAGCTGCCGCGGTTCCACAACGCCACCATGCGGGTGAAGGAATGGCAGGGCGAGGTCGTTTTTCTGCACGAGGTCGTTCCCGGCGCGGCCGATCGCTCCTATGGCATCCAGGTGGCGAAGCTCGCGGGTTTGCCGGCAAGCGTGATCGAGCGCGCCAAGCTCGTGCTGGCGCAACTGGAAGCCGAGGACCGCATCTCGCCGGCGCGCAAGCTGATCGACGATTTGCCGCTTTTTGCCGCGACACGCTCACCTGCGCCCGCCCCGCCGGCCGACGCCGGACTTGCCGCGCTGGTCGCGGCGCTGGCGGCGCTCAATCCTGACGAAATGTCCCCGCGCGACGCGCTCGAAGCGCTCTACGCGCTCAAGGGCCAGCTTGCGAAGACGAAGTAGCTTCGCTGCGCTTTTGCTTTTGCAGCTGGATCATCAGAAGTGAGCCGCTCCAGGCCAGACAGACGACAAGCCCGGCGGCGAGCGCCGGCCACACGCCGATCGGCGCGACAAGGTAGTGCACGGCGAGGAATGCGAGTCCGAGACCGATGAGGGGGAGCTGCGCGTGGGCCAGCATGCTCGCCGTCGTTTTCCCGCCGATCCGCGGATGCATGATGACGATCGAGCTGCCGAGGATGATCGGAAACAAGGCAAACATGCCCGAGGCAAAGGAGCCGATGCTGGAGCTCGCGGCGGTCACGACGGCGACGACGACGGCGACGGTGAGCGCGCGCAGCGGAATATCAAGCCTGGTGCGTACGAATTTCACCGGCCGGCCGGCGGTGCGATAGCGCCAGCTCAGCGGAACGGTGACGGCGTAAACTGCGGCGTTGATGGCCACCGCGCCGAGCGGCGTCCAATCGACCATGCGGAGCGCAGCCGCAACCGCGAACCACAGCCCGGTCGCCGCACCAAGGCTCACAAGCAAACTCTGGCGTTGCGCCAGCGCCGCATAGGTGGCGGCGAAGATCGCAACGGCAGCATTGATGGCAACACTGCCGATCGCGCTCGCGGCGATGAAGCTCGGCGGGTGCTCAAAGGCCAGAATAGTGTAAGCCGCGCCGGCCGCGGTCGGCAGCGCGCCGATCAGCGCACCAACGAAGGGCCCGCTGCGCTCGACCGCCAACGAAGTGATGACGACGACGGCCGCCGTCATCGCCATCTTCAGCGCGAGGCCGTACCAGAACAGAAGCTCGGGGGAGATCATACGAAAGAATATCCGCGTCATTCCGGCCGGCGAAGCGAGAACCAAAATGACGCCGAATAAATCACTTCCGATTGAGGCTGATCTCGACCGGCGGCCCGTTCCTGATCGTTTGGTAGACCACGCAATAGCGCTCGGTGAGCTTGAGGAGCTGATCGAGCTTTTCCTGGGATGCATCGCTGTCGATGTCGAAGCAAAGCCGAATTTGCGCGAAGCCGACCGGCGCGTCCTTGGCGACGCCGAGCGTACCGCGGACATCGAGATCGCCTTCGGCCGAAACCGTGCCGGCCTTCAGCGGGACGTCGATCGCCGTCGCAACTGCCTTCAGCGTCACGCCGGCGCAGGCGACCAGCGCTTCGAGCAGCATGTCGCCGGAGCATAATTCAAGCCCCGACCCGCCCGTCGCCGGATGCAAGCCCGCGACGGCGAGCGCACGGCCGGTCTCGAGCCGGCACGCGATGTTTGCATCGTCCAGCGTCCCGTTCGCCTTCAATGTGATGACGGCGGCTTTGGGATCGCTCTTGTAGCGCTCCTTGATCGGCCCCTGCAGCGCGCGCAGCCCGGCAGCATCCATGGCTCACTCCTTGGTCGTTCCCTGTTTGCCCGTTGCGATCATGGTAGCATATGCTTGCCGGCCTGACTCTTTGCGAGCAGCGCGTCCAACCGCCGTCTCCGGGGCGATGACAGGGCGAGGCGCCTCGGATATGACGTACGATGATGTTGGACACCCAACGGGCCCCGCGCGTCCCCGCCGAACTCATCGATAGTGCGGCGATCGTCGCCGACCTCAAGGCCCTCGCCGAGAGCCATGCCGGGCGCGAGCGCGAAATGCGCACCGCTATCGCCCGCCGCCTCAAATCGGCGCTGACGGAGGCGCGCGCCCGCGCCGAAGAGCTGTTGCTCAAAGACCGCCATGGCCGGCGCTGCGCCGAGCGGCTGTGCCGGACGCAGGACGAGATCATCCGCATCCTGTTCGAGTTCGCCACCAACACCCTTTATCCGCCGCAGGTCCATTCACAGACGGAGCGCATGGCGGTGATCGCCACCGGCGGCTATGGCCGCGGTCTTCTAGCGCCTGGCTCCGACATCGATCTGCTTTTTGTCCTTCCGTACAAGCAGACCGCCTGGGGCGAATCGGTCGCCGAGGCCCTGCTCTATTGCCTGTGGGACATGGGGCAGAAGGTCGGCCATGCCACGCGCTCGGTGAGCGAATGCATCCGCCAGGCCAAGGCGGATATGACCATCCGCACCGCGCTCCTGGAGTCGCGTTACCTGTTTGGCGACGCCACGCTTTACGGCGAGTTGACGACGCGTTTCGAAAAGGAGGTCGTGCAGGGAACGGCCTCCGAGTTTGTCACCGCCAAGCTCGCCGAACGCGAGGAGCGTCATCGCCGCGCGGGCCAGTCGCGCTATCTCGTCGAGCCGAACGTCAAGGACGGGAAAGGCGGTCTGCGCGACCTGCACACGCTGTTCTGGATCGCCAAATACGTTTACCGCGTGCGCGAACCTGAGGAATTGATCGCTCGCGGCGTGTTCGACCGCGACGAATACAACATGTTTCGCCGCTGCGAGGATTTCTTGTGGTCGGTCCGTTGCAACATGCATTTCCTCTGTGACCGCGCCGAGGAGCGCCTGTCGTTCGACATCCAGCGCGAGATCGCAGTGCGGCTTGGTTACACCGAGCATCCCGGGCTGAAAGATGTCGAACGCTTCATGAAGCACTACTTTCTGACCGCCAAGCATGTCGGCGATCTCACCGCCATCCTCTGCGCTGGCCTCGAGGAGCGCCAGGCGAAGCCGGCGCCGGTGCTCAGCCGGGTCATCGCGCGGCTGCGCCCCGCGCGCAGCCGCCGCACGCTGACCGAGACCGACGATTTCAACATCGACAACAACCGCATCAATCTGTCCCGCACCAACGTATTCAAGCGCGATCCGGTCAATTTGATCCGGCTGTTCTATCTGGCGCAGAAGCACAATCTCGCGATTCATCCCGAAGCGATGCGCGCCGCCACCCGCTCGCTGAAGCTGATCGACGCGGACGCGCGCCAAGACCCCGAGGCGAACCGCCTTTTCCTGGAGATCCTGACCTCGAAGAACGAGGCCGAAACCGTGCTTCGCCGCATGAACGAGGCCGGCGTGCTCGGCGAATTCGTCCGCGCCTTCGGCCGCATCGTGGCGATGATGCAGTTCAACATGTACCACCACTATACGGTGGACGAGCATCTCCTGCGCTGCATCGGCGTTCTCAACGAGATCGAGCGCGGCGAAAATCCCGAGTTTACGCTCGCCAGCGAATTGATGCGGACCATATTGCCGCGGCACCGCACGTTGCTTTACGTGGCGCTGTTCCTGCACGACATCGCCAAGGGACGCATCGAGGATCATTCGATCGCCGGCGCGCGTACCGCGCGCCGCTTCTGTCCGCGGCTTGGGTTCAATCCGGCCGAGACCGATCTCGTCGCTTGGCTGGTCGAGGTGCACCTTGTGATGTCGACCGTCGCGCAGTCGCGCGATCTCTCCGACCGCAAGACGATTGAGAACTTTGCCGCCGTCGTACAGTCATTGGAGCGCATGAAGCTCCTGACCATCCTGACCACGGCGGACATTCGCGCGGTTGGACCGGGCGTCTGGAACGGATGGAAATCGCAGCTCCTGCGCACGCTCTATTACGAGACCGAGCCGGTACTGACCGGCGGCTTCTCCGAGGTCAACCGCGCCGAGCGCGTAGCGGCGGCCAAAGCCGAATTTCGCGCCCAGTTCGGCGACTGGCCGGCCGAGACGCTCGACGCCTACCTCGGTCGTCACTATCCGGCGTACTGGCTCAAAGTCGATCTGCCGCACAAAATCGCGCATGCGCGCTTCGTGCGCGCGACCGAAGAGGCGGGCGAGCGGCTCGCGACCAGCGTCGGCTTCGATGCGAGCCGCGGCGTCACCGAGCTGACGGTATACGCCCCCGACCATCCGTGGCTTTTGTCGATCATCGCCGGCGCTTGCGCACTCGCCGGCGCCAATATCGTCGACGCGCAGATTTACACCACCACCAACGGCATGGCGCTCGACACAATCGCTGTGTCGCGGGAGTTCGAGCACGACGAGGACGAAGCCCGCCGCGCCGCCCGCATCGGCGATGCGATTGAGAAAGCGGTGCGGGGATCGATCAAGCTGCCGGAAGCGCTGCCGAAGCGGGCGCCGCCAAAGGGACGGCTGAAGGCGTTCGTCATCGAGCCTGAGGTGACCATCAACAATCAATGGTCCCAACGGTACACGGTGGTGGAAGTCACCGGCCTCGATCGGCCCGGCCTCCTCTATGAGCTGACCACGACGTTGTCCAAGCTCAATCTGAACATCGCCTCGGCGCATGTCGCGACTTTCGGCGAACGTGTCGTCGACGTGTTCTACGTCACCGACCTCCTTGGCGCCAAAATCACCACGCCAACCCGGCAGGCCGCGATCAAGCGTCCGCTCATCGCGCTGTTCGCATCGCCAAGCAGCGAGACGAAACCGGCACGCGAAGCGGCGGCTGGCTAACCTTTTCACTTTCAGACGCGGGAGATCACTACAGAGAGCGTAAAAAGCGCTGCCACGGCGATAAGGCCCTGCAGCAGCGTCCCGACAGTGAGCGTGGCAAGTCCCTTCAGCGGCCGAAGTCCGGCGCTATCCGCAACCAACCAAAAATATTCGTCGTTGACATGGGAGATGGTCATGGCGCCTGCGCCAATAGCGAGAGCGGCGAGCACCTTTCCGTTCTCGTCGCCGATTCCGAGTGGCACCAGAATTGGCTGCACCATGCCCGCGGTAGCGATGGCCGCAACGAGGGACGAGCCCTGCAAGGTCTTTATCAACGTCGCGATCAGGAACGGGACCAGCAATCCACCAGGCCATCCAAGCAAACGCTCGCCGAGAAGCTCTGTCATGCCGGTCTCCTGGCAGAGCCTCTGGAGGCCGCCCGCGGCGCCTACGATCAACAGGACACCCGAGACGTTAGCAAATATGCGCATGGTCCAGGTGGAATCGGCAAGAAACGTCCCGCTTAGCCGCCAGTGGCCGACGACCATGATGCCGAGACCGACTAAAAAGAGGACAAGCGGGCGACCCAGTCCAAGGACCATCTCCCGAGCCGGCCCCCCGCCGAGCGGCTCGCTTGGGATTTCGCCGAGGGATTGTGCCATCAGCATCAGTAACGGGGTTGCCGTCGCTAGAAGCAGAACGATCGCAGACCCGCCGCTTCGCTTCTCTACGGTAGGGTGCAGCTCCTTCATCAACGGCGCCGATACGGCTCCAGCAACCGACCGCCATCGGGCCCATGCCGCGCCAAATGCAACCAACAAAATTGCTACCGGCAATCCGAACAGGGCAACGCGGCCCCATGCGGCATCGAGGATGGCCGCGGCCGCGATCGGGACCGGCGAAAACAATACGAGACCGTGGCTCGCCGAAATCGCAAGTGCGAGCGCGATGGTAGCAATCTCGCGCTTGAGCGCCGCTCCATTGCTGATGGCCCGAAGGAGAGGCGTGAGGAGGGTAAAAGCAGTAGCTGGCGAAGCACCAATACCGGCAATCACGCCCAAAAGCGCCGCCAACCTGGTGGATCTCAGCCATGGCCATCGATCGATTTTCGCCATAAGCCGATCGGAGGCCGCCGTGCTTTCGGCGAGACCGGCAACAAAGCCGGCGGCGACGATCACCAGTCCGGGAGAATAGATCGCTTGGGAAAAACCAGCACCGAAGGCCTTACCGAGGAACCCAGTGGAGAACCCGGCGGCCAAGCCAAAAGTCGAGGCGATGACCACGATCGCAAGAAATGGATGGAGAAATCGCGACTGCGTTACGACGACAAGACCGATGACTGATGCAAGTAAGAGTAGCGCCTGGAAAAGAGGCATGCCGGACATCGAATATTTGACCTCGCTGTTGGCGGGGGACGCGGCTATGAAAGCCGCGTCGAATTTTATTGGCGATAGTTTTTCATTTTAGTAGTTTGTGTGATCTGAGGGTGGCAAGAAACCTTGTTCAGGAATAGGCCGCCGGCCAGCGGCCGCACCGCCGCTGGCACGATTTTAGCATCGAGCTGGTCCTGAAAGGATACTGCCGATGAGCGTGCTCGATGCCGGTCATTGCCGTTCTTCCTGCCAGCTCGCCGCCCTGGTGCTTGTCATCATTCTGATCATCGGAACCGGGTCCGGGATAGCCGCTCCGCCTAACTTTATTCATGCCGAGAAGACGCACCTTGTCGATGGCAACGGGGACCGCTTCACCGTCAAGGGAATCAATCTCGGTAACTGGCTGGTCCCCGAAGGCTACATGTTTAAGTTCATCCGTGCCCGCGCCCCGACGGAGATTGGGGAGGTCATCGAGGCCTTGATTGGTCCTGAGGAGGCGTCCCGCTTCTGGGCCGAGTTCCGCGAGGTCTATATCGCCAAAGAGGATATCCGTTTCATCAAAGCAGTCGGATTCAATACCGTGCGCGTACCGCTGCATTGGCGGCTTTTCGTCGAGCCCGGCGAGGGAGGCGCAGACCGGTTCGAAGGACAGGGCTGGTATCTTCTCGACCGGCTTGTCCAATGGTGCCGCGAATCCGACCTGCGCGTCATCATCGATCTGCACGCAGCGCCTGGCGGGCAGACTGGAGTCAACCACGATGACGGCACCGGCTTCCCGCTAACATTCTACGTGCCGCGATATCGGCAGCTCACCATCGAGTTATGGCGCCAGCTCGCCGCACATTATCGCGACGAACCGACCATACTTGGCTACGACCTACTGAACGAACCGATCTCTCCCTATAGCGATGAGGATTATCTCAATCCGCGCCTAGAGCCGCTGTACCGCGAAATCGTGGCCGCCATTCGCGGCGTAGATTCGAACCATGTCGTGCTGCTCGCCGGCGCGCAGTGGAGCACAAGCTTTGCCGTGTTCGGCCGGCCTTTCGACGCCAACGCGGTTTACACCTATCACAAATTCTGGGCCAACCCCACCCGCGATTCGCTGCAGAGCTATCTGGATTTCAGCAATCGCTGGAATGTACCTCTGCTCATCGGCGAGACCGGCGAACTCACCGACGATTGGAACCGGATGTTTCGCCGGCTGCATGAGCGGTTTGGCATCGGATGGTGCTTCTGGCCCTACAAGACCCTCGACTCCGACTCCGCTGTGGTTTCAATTCAGAAGCCGACGGGATGGGATCTCATCATCAATGCCAGCAGCTCGGACGCCAGGGCGTTCAAGCCGGGCTCCTTACCGCCCCGCGAGCAGGCGCAAGCGATCCTCGATGCTTATCTCGAAGCCGCCAGATTTAGGAACGGTCGCATTAACGGCGGTTATCTCAATTCACTCGGCCTTGCTGCGCCATAGCCCATAATGCCCCTGTGCTGCGATTTCTTCCCGCACAGCAGGGAGAGAGCTAGCCGGTAACCGCACCTTAAATACCGCACTTTAGCGTCTCCATAGCGCTTACGCGCGCGGGGACAGGATAATGGCCTGGCGACGAGAGGGGGGCCGCAAGCGTGCGCCGGACGGCGCGCGCCTAGACCTCAAGATGCGCCCGCAGGACCGCACCGGGGGCCCTCCCCCAACGCGCGGCGGCGGAAGCCGGCGTCGGCGCGACGATTCCACGCCCCGGCCAAAGAGCAAGCCGCGCCGCGGCGGCCGCGGCAAAAGCCGATCCGGCATCGGCAGGCTGATCTACTGGGCTGCGGTTCTCGCGCTGTGGGCCGTCATCGCCGTGATCGGCGCCCTTGTTTGGATTGGGGTCCACTTACCCCCTATCCAATCGCTGGAAATCCCCAAGCGGCCGCCCTCGGTTCTCATCGTCGGCGTCAATGGCGCAACGTTGGCGACGCGCGGCGACATGGGCGGTGCGGCGGTACCCCTGCACGAACTGCCGGATTACGTGCCCAAGGCGTTCATCGCCATCGAGGATCGCCGCTTCTATTCCCATCACGGCGTCGACCCGTTGGGAATCTTGCGCGCCTTGGTGGCCGACGTCCTGCGCCGCGGCGCCTCGCAAGGCGGATCGACCATCACCCAGCAGCTCGCCAAGAATCTGTTCCTGACGCAGGAGCGCACGATCTCGCGCAAGGCGCAGGAAGCGGTGCTCGCGCTCTGGCTCGAGCACAAATTCACCAAGGCGCAAATCCTTGAGCTTTATCTCAACCGTGTCTATTTCGGCTCCGGCGCCTATGGCGTGGAAGCGGCCGCCCAGCGTTATTTCGGAAGATCGGCGCGGCAATTGACGCTGGCCGAAGCAGCGATGCTCGCCGGTCTCGTCCAATCGCCGTCGCGGCTTGCGCCGAGCCACAACCCGGACGGTGCCCAGCGCCGCGGCCGCCTCGTGCTCACCGACATGGCGGAGCAGAAGCTGATCGGCGAAGACGCCGCGCGCGTTGCGCTCGCCCATCCGGCGCGCGCGATGAAAGCCGCCGGGGCCGGCTCGGTCAATTACGTGGCCGACTGGGTGATGGATGCGGTCAACGACATTGTCGGCAGCTTCGATCAGGATATCGTGGTCGAGACCTCGATCGATCCGGCCCTGGAAGCCGCGGCCGAGCGCGCGCTGGCCGAAACGCTTGCGCAGAAGGGCGAGAAATTCGGCGTCGGCGAGGGAGCGCTGGTCGCCATGACGCCGGACGGCGTCGTGCGGGCGCTGGTCGGCGGCAAGAGCTACGCCGAGAGCCAATTCAATCGCGCCATCGCCGCCAAGCGCCAGCCCGGCTCGGCGTTCAAGCCCTTCGTCTATCTCACCGCACTGGAACACGGGCTGACGCCCGATACGGTGCGCGAAGATGGACCGATCACCGTGAAGGGCTGGAGGCCGGAAAACTATGAGCACGAATACATGGGTCCGGTGACCTTGACGCAGGCGCTCGCCAATTCGTTGAACACGGTGTCGGTGCGGCTAACGCTGGAATTTGGCCCGGCCGCCGTCATACGCACCGCCTATCGCCTCGGAATCAGCTCTCTACTGGAGCCCAACGCCTCGATCGCGCTCGGCACCTCGGAAGTCTCACCGCTTGAGCTCGTGTCCGCGTACGCGCCATTTGCCAATGGCGGCTTTGCCACCTCGCCGCACGTCATCGAGCGGGTGCGCAGCACGGATGGCAAGACGCTTTACGCACGCGCGACGCAAGCTCTCGGCCGCATCGTGGACGCGCGCTACGTTGCGATGATGAACACCATGATGCGCGAGACGCTGGTCGGCGGCACTGCGCGCCGGGCCGATCTTCCCGGCTGGCCGGCGGCCGGCAAGACCGGGACCAGCCAGGATTTCC
The DNA here is from genome assembly GCA_963733575.1 of uncultured Alphaproteobacteria bacterium. Classification (GTDB taxonomy): domain Bacteria; phylum Pseudomonadota; class Alphaproteobacteria; order Rhizobiales; family Xanthobacteraceae; genus BOG-931. Next base: position 539,246 of record CAVTDJ010000005.1, read on the forward strand.
GCGACGCCTGGTTCGTCGGCTACACCTCCCAGCTCGTCACCGGCGTCTGGCTGGGCAACGACGATAATTCGCCGACCCGCAAAGCGACCGGCGGCGGCCTGCCGGTCGAAATCTGGAGCCGGTTCATGAAAGTCGCTCATCAAGGCGTGGCGCCTACGGCCCTGCCGGGCCTGACCGGAGCCGGATGGACCGCGCCGCCGCAAAGTAACACCGGCACGGGCGCGCCAAATGGCGGCGGCGCTCGCCAGCCCGATCAGGGCGGGCTCGATACGTGGTTGCTCGACAAGCTGTTTGGCCGGCACTGATCAGGTGAGGTGAAACTCGACGTTCACCTGGCCGGTACCGCTTGACGGAAAGTAGTCGCAGAGCTGCTCCGCCACTCCGTCGTAGCTTTCCCAGCCGAGCAGGCCAAACAGCATCGCGGTGTCGGCCATCAGCGCTTCGCCGCTGCACTTGGTGGCGTACTCGGGCAGCACAGCGACGAACTCGCGATAGCGCCGCGCGCCCCACAATTCGAGTACGCGAAGGTCCATCTGCCGATTGAACTCGCTCGAAACGATATCCCACTGGCCCTCGCCGACCTGGCGATTGCTGATCACTTTGTGAGAAAGCGAGCCGCTCGCCAAAACTGCGACGTTCGCGCTCGAGCGTACAATCGCGCGCCGACAAGCTTCGCCGAACTTCCGGTTTTCCTCGACGCTGGCAAAAAGCGAAGAGGCGACCGGCAGCACCTTGAGCGCGCCATCGGCATTCATGTATCGCATCGGAACGATGCTTCCATACTCGAGCGCGAGGCTTTTGACCCGATGCGCATGGACCTCGAGGCCATCGCCGGCCGCCTCTTCCGCGATCAGATCGGCCAACGCGGGATTGCCGGGATAGTCGTAAACCGATCCTGGATCATGTGCGGCGCTTCGTGGCTGGTGTAGCTGCCCGCGTGCCGGTCGTTGGCGTTGATGTGAAAGCCAAAATTCGAGAGCCAATGGGTGTCGAAAATTAGGAACGTGTCGGCACGCCTTTGCTGCGCACGCTTGCCGATCTCCTTCAGCGACTCGATTGCGAGCTTACGCCTGCCTTTGAGGACACCTTCACGCTCGGACAAAAGGAGCGAGGGCACGTGCGTGACTTTGGCAGCAAGCACGACTTGGCCCATGGCGCCCCCCAATATTTTTTGCGATTACCACTCCTGCCGCGCCGTCCACGGAAGCGCACTCAACGCCGTGAGCGTCTGGGCGTTCGGGCAATAGTCTTTCCATGCGGGGTTGGCGGAATCGCGCATGAGATCGCGTGCGCAGCGCCTGTGGCATTCGCACATGGTGCAAACGCGCTGAAGATCCTGGAACGTAGCTCGCTCGGCTCGCGCGACCTCGTTTTGGTCGAGGTCAAGCACTGCCATTCGGCGTAACAAAAGATCGGCTGATTCAGGCCCATGCCTCGCAAGCTTGCGGAGTTCGTCGGCGGAAATGCCGGTGTCGTGCGCCATGCGCTCGAGTCCCTCTTCGCCACAGATGTCCAGCTCCCATTGAGAATTCCATCTGGTCCAATCGCGGCACCACTGCCAAATCGCTTCTAGCGGTGAGTGGCTTTTTGCCAAATCCAACATTTGAACCTCCTCTCAACGGGGAACGGCGACGGCAAATGACTTGCCGAAAGGGGCGGCGCGTTACCCCCGTAACCGCGCCGCCACTCGCAATGAACGCCGTGCGACAATCGTTGCGAGCGTAACTATTCTCTCGCAGGGGTGGCGGGGCGCCTTGATCTAGATCAATTCGCCGCGGTCCATTCTGCGATTGTGATGATATTCGCAGTGCGAAAACCCTCTTGGCGGCACAATGCAATTGAGTTTGCTGAAATATCTGGACCGGCGGATACCGCGCTACACCAGCTATCCGACTGCCCTGCAATTCGGCTCCAGCGTCGATGCTGGATCGTACGAACGTTGGCTCTCGGCTTTGTCCCCGGAAGCGCCGGTCTCGATCTATTTGCACGTGCCGTTTTGCGCGGAACTCTGCCTCTACTGCGCGTGCCACACGACGGTCGCCCGCCGCTATGCACCGGTCGCAGCCTATGCCGAGCTGCTGGAACGTGAGATTGCCTTGGTCGGGAGGCGCTTGGCCAGACAGACCGTGACCCAGATTCATTGGGGCGGAGGAACGCCGACCATGTTGCTTCCGCAGGATATGATGCGGGTGATGACGGCGTTGCGCGCGAATTTCACGATCACGCCCGCGACCGAGATAGCGATCGAAATTGATCCGCGTTCGTTGACGCACGAGCACATCTCAACAATGGCGGAAATGGGCGTCACGCGCGCAAGCCTCGGCGTACAGGATTTCGAGGAGCGTGTTCAACAGGCGATTCGACGCCTGCAGAGCTTTGAACAGACCGCCCGCGCGGCCGATGGACTGCGCGACGCCGGCATCCGCAGCATCAATCTCGATCTGATGTACGGCTTGCCTCACCAGACCGTCGCGACAATTACGGCGACGGCCGAGCGCGCGCTGGCGCTTGATCCGAATAGGATCGCGCTGTTCGGCTACGCCCACGTACCGTGGATGAAACGCCACCAAAGGCTCATTCCGGAAGACACGCTACCCGGCAGCAGCGAACGGTTCGCGCAAAATCGTACGGCAGCCGAGGTCCTCGTTGGCGCCGGCTATCAGCGGATCGGACTCGATCATTTCGCGCGAAACGACGACCTGCTCGCTCGGCGTCAGCGCGAAGGAAGGCTTCACCGCAATTTCCAGGGCTATACGACCGATGAAGCGCCGAACCTCATCGGATTTGGCCCTTCGGCGATCGGCTCATTGGCCGACGGGTATGTGCAGAATGTTGCGAACATGGTCGCCTATCGCGACACGATCGGTGCCGGGCGTCCAGCCACCGCGCGAGGCCGTGCGCTGACGCCGGAGGATCGGCTGCGAGCCCACGTCATCGAACGCCTTATGTGCGATTTGCACGTGGACGTGGCAAAAATATGCATGGCGCACGCAGCGAGCGCCGATCACTTCGCGATGGAGCTTTCCAAGCTCGATGACCTTGCTGTGGACGGCATCGTTGAGCGTACCGGAACTGAGATCAGCGTGCCGGAGGAGGCCAGAGCATTTGTGCGTGCGGTGTGCGCGGTCTTCGACGTGTATGCCTCGCAGGATGAAGCGCGCTTGTCTCGGGCATCATGAACGGCGGGTCCCGCTGTTTCGGGCTGCTTGACCAGCCCGCAGCGGCAATGGGTGGATGCTTCTTCGGAATGTTTCACCTTCGTTGCCCGATACTTGCGTGAACGACGATCCGTTTAAGCTCCGGCAAGCACGAGCCGCAATTGGTGCCCGCGCGCAGAAGTTCACCGATTTCACCGACGGTAGCCGCTCGTCCGTCCTCGATGGCCGCGCGAATGTGGTTGAGGCCGACGGCAAAGCAAGCGCAGATCATGGGCCCGGAATCGGCAAGTACATCGGTCGACTTGCCGGACAGAACGGCACGCCGCTGCGCGTCGCCGACCGCTTCCGCTGCGAACAGCACCCTCACCGCGCCCCATTGCGGCGCGGCTTGCGCCGGTCCGACGAACAGACAACCGTCAAGCCTGCCATCGACGAAACCGGCCATACGAAAAATGCCGAGTGCATCGTCGGTATATTCCGCGACTTCAGCCGCGGCGAAAATGTTTCGCGCATGGTCGCGCCACGCCGCCGGCGGATCGTTGCTCGCCACGAGGAAACCGACGCCACCCGTCACTGTTAGCCGCGACCACCACGTTTCGGCCGGCAACGCCAGTGCATTGCGCCCAAGCGCGAAACCGCAATAGGCGAAGGCGATCGGCTCGATTGCCGCCGGTGTGGCCTTCGTCTCCGGTTGGCCGGAATAGGGATCGGTCGCCGGCGTGACCAAATCACCGACACGCGCCGATGATGCCGTTTGATCGCTCCAATGGATCGGTGCGAACAACGAGCCGCGTTGCTGGCCGCCGCTGACCGTCACCTTGAGCACGCAAGAGCCGTGAGGTGTGGTGACGCGCGCAAATCCGCCATGCGTGAGCCCGGCCATTGCCGCGTCATCGGCATGCACTTCCACGAAGGGCTCTGGCAAATGGACGGACAGCCGCGGACTTAAACCCGAACGGGTCATGGTGTGCCACTGATCGCGTATGCGGCCCGTGTTCAAGCGGAACGGAAATCGCCTCGACGTTGGCGCACGCGGAGACGGCCGTTCGGGCGCGATCAGACGCGCTTTCCGATCGGGCGTGAAAAAACCGCCTTGGGCGAAGAAGCGAGTCTCGTCGGGCCGCTCGCCAACGCGTACCGGCCACTGGACCGGATCGAGCGCATTGAACTCGGCATCGCTCAACGTCGCGAGAGCGCTGATATCAAAATCGCGTCCGCCGCCATTCTCGAATGCCGACAACGCGGCGTGCTCGCGAAAGACATCGGCCGCGGAATTGTAGTTGAACGCCTCGCCATAACCCATCCGCCGGGCAACTTCCGCCACGATCCACCAATCCGGCTTGACCTCGCCGGGCGGCGGCAGGAACGGCCGCTGCCGCGAAATACGTCGCTCGGAATTGGTGACGGTGCCGTCTTTCTCGCCCCAGGCGGCCGCCGGGAGCAAGATGTCGGCACCGGCATTGATGCTGTCATTGGCAATCACATTGTCCGAGACCACAAAGAGTTCGAGCTTGGAAAGCGCCAGCCGCATTGCGCCGGCGCGCGGCAGCGAGACAGCGGGGTTGGTCGCCATCACCCATAATGCTTTGATCTCACCTCGCTCGATCGCTTCGAACATCTGCACGGCCTTGAGGCCTTCATGCTGTGCCATCGTGCGCGCACGCCAAAAACGACCGACGCGATCGACCTCGTTGTGGGTGAAGCCCATATGCGCGGCGAGTTGGTTGGCTAAACCGCCGACTTCGCGTCCGCCCATGGCGTTAGGCTGACCTGTCAGCGAAAACGGTCCCATGCCGGGCTTGCCGATGCGGCCGGTGGCGAGATGGCAATTGATGATGCTGGTGACTTTGTCGGTGCCCTGCGCCGATTGGTTCACGCCCTGCGAGTAGCAGGTGACAACTTTGGGCGTCGCGCGGAACAGGTCGAAAAAACGCGCGACAAGACGTTCGGGCAGACCGGCCACCGCCGCGGTCGTGGCAGCATCCGGTGCAATTTCGCGCGCGCGGGAGAGCGCCTCCGTGAGGCCTGATGTGTAGGCCTCGATATACGTGCGATCGAGTGCGTGCGACTCTGCGAGGTGCACCAACAATCCACAAAACAACGCCGTATCCATCCCGGGTGCGATCGGCAGGAATAGATCGGCGTCTTCCGCGCTGACGGTGCGTCGCGGATCGATCACCACCACCTTGGCGCCGCGTTCGCGCCGATTGGCGAGAATGCGCTGATGGAGAACGGGATGACACCATGCGGCATTGGACCCGACCAGGATGATGAGATCGCCAAGATCGAGGTCGCGATATGTGCCAGGTACGGTGTCGGCGCCGAAGGCGCGGCGATGGCCCGCGACGGACGAGGCCATGCACAGACGCGAGTTGGTGTCGACATTAGCCGAGCCGATGAAACCCTTCATGAGTTTGTTGGCGACGTAATAGTCTTCGGTCAGCAACTGCCCCGAGAGATAGAAGGCGACGGCGTTGGGACCGTGCCGCGCGATAACGTCGCGCAAACCGTTCGCCACGCGACCAAGAGCCGTGTCCCAAGAAATGCGCGTGAATGTTCCGTCTTCCCGCCGCGTCAGAGCGTGCAGCAAGCGAGTGGCCAAGCCGAGCGTCTCGCCGAGCGCCGCACCTTTCGAGCAAAGTCTGCCGAAATTCGCTGGATGCTCGGGATCGCCAATAATCGATGCATCGCCGCGGCCGTCGGGCTTGGCCAGGACGCCGCAGCCGACGCCGCAATAGGGGCAGGTCGTCCGCACGGCAGACGGCAATGGGACGGGCGCATTCATCGATCGGATCAAGCCGCGGCGCGCTCGGCCAGCGCACGGCCGAAGGCGAGGTCGTCGCGGAAGCCCTCGATCGAGGCGCCCGAGCGGATAAGATCGAGATACCAAAGCGCATCGGCGGTATCGCCGAACAGCACGGCGCCGGCAAGGCGGCCGCTTACAATGACAAACTTCTTATAGCTGCCGACTCCAGGGTCAGAAAACACGATTTGCTCGGTGCCGGGGGCACCAAGAAAATCGCCGGCTGAAAACACGTTGACGCCGGAGACCTTCAGATTGGTCGCAAGCACGCTGCCGCGATAATGGGCGGCTTCGCCTGCGAGGCGCGCGGCCAGCACGCGCGCCTGTTCGTAGGACGGCTCGACCAGCCCGTAGCAGATTCCGCGATGTTCGGCGCATTCGCCGATGGCGTAGATACCGGTTCGGCTGGTCTGTAGCTCGTCGTCAACGATGATGCCGCGGCCGGTTTCGAGGCCGGCCCCGCGCGCGAGATCGGCGTTGGCGCGGATACCGGCGGCTACAACCACGAGATCAGCCTCGATTTCGCGCCCGTCTCTGAGCGCCACGGCGCGCACGCTGTGTTGGCCGAGGATTTCGGCCGTCTCGGCGTTAAGGTGTACGGTGATGCCGCGCGCCTCGACCGAGCGCTTGAGCATTTCAGCGGCGTGTCCGTCGAGCTGGCGTTCCATCAGTCGGTCCATGAGGTGGACGACGGTGACTTGCGATCCGGCTTTGGCGAGCCCATAGGCGACCTCCAGGCCGAGCAGACCGCCGCCGATCACCACCGCCCTGATCCGCTGGGCTGCCGCCGACTCGATCGTCGCGACGTCGCCGAGATCGCGAAACGTCATCACGCCCGGCAAGTCCGCGCCCGGCACGTTGAGCCGTATGGGCCGCGAGCCGGTCGCGAGCACGAGCTTGGCGAACGGCAAACTGCCGCCATTCGTCAAGCGCACGCACCGCGTTGTGAGATCGACAGCGGCGGCCCCACGGCCGTAAAGCAGGGTTACGCCGTTGTCGCGCCACCATTGCGCCGGTTTGAGCTCGATCTCCGCACGGGAAGTTTCCTGCGCCAACACCGACGAAAGGAGCACGCGATTGTAGGCAAGCCGCGGCTCCTCACCGATCACCGCGACTGCGTAGCGTCCAAGGGCGCGTCCTCGCAACTCCTCGACCAGCCGGGTCGCGGCCATGCCATTGCCAACGATGACAAGCGGTTCGCTCATCCGGCTTGCGTCATGCGACGGCCCCACGGCCGTAAGCCTCCTCGATCATGAAGCCGGAAAGAATCCCGTAGGCGGCGGTCCACGCGTCCGCGAGCGGCGGCGTCCATGCCGGGCCGAGTCCTTGCTCGAGCGTCCACAAAAGGGCCGCGCCGACCGGCGCGTAGTGCGACGGCCTGACGCCGTAGGCGACGTGACGCTTGGCGAGCGCGCTCGCGGCGGGAAGGATGCTTTCAAGATTGGTCAACCCGCCGACGACGACGGCGAGCGTTCCCATCAGCTTACGGCCCTGCTCGGCCATGTCGGCGTGGAACAACGGCTTGACCTCAGGAGCAATCTCAAAAAGGCGGCCGTAAAACAGCGTCGCCGCCTGCTCAGAGATGGGAGCAACCTTGGTGAAGCTCTGCTGAATAAGTTGCGCTTGCTCCGGTGTCATTCTCGTTCTCCGTTGCTCGGCCAGGCCGGGAGCGCCCTGCCCCTCGCCGTGCGATTCAAGGGCCGTGCCAATGGAGAGAGGTGGAGAAAGTAGAGCGAGATCAGTGCATTAGTTCGGACGCGCGAAGTCCCAGACCAATCCCTTGCCTACGCGCGGCGCAAGCTGCGGAAATGTTGTGCAGCGCAATAATTCGACGCGGCCCTAAGGGAAATTCGCGATCGATCCAATGTCGCGAAAAGCGCCGAGCTTCCGATCAGCTCGCCACGCGGAGCTCTTCGCCGCCGAGGTGGCGCGCACCCCATTTGCGAATTTCGGCAATGACCAGAATAAAGCTCCGGCCCATCGGCGTGAGACGATACTCGACCTTGGGGGGCACCACGCCGTAATCTTTTCGCGCGACAAGCCCGCTGTGAGCGAGCGCCCTGAGCTCGCGGCTCAGAACGCGCGGGGCGATTTCTTGCGTTCCTTCGACGCCGCGAAGCAGACCGCTTTTGATCTCACCGTAGCGGAGCGGCCCATCCTTCAGATCCCATAGAATTCGCAGCTTATATTTGCCGCTGATGATTTTTTGAAAAGCAGAACCGGGCAGCTGTGAATCTTTTGCGACATGACGTCGTTTCCTTCGGCACGTGGCGCGTCAACGCTGAACCGTCCATGGCCGAGTTTATGGTATCATTTTTGTCCATACTTGCATGCGCGCTTGTATGGCCCGTAAGGTGCCTTGCTCATCGCGAAGGATCAATCATGAAATACTCTCTGATCAAGTATCGCCTGCAGAATGCGTCCCCGGAAGCGTGGCACAAGGACGTTGGCGAATTTATCGCGGCCTTGGACAGCGATCCGATTCTCCAGGGAAAGATATCCTATCGCTGCATGAAGAGCCGCAATGGCTCCGAATACTATCATCTCGCCGCCGCTGCAGATGACCAGACGATCAAAGCCCTGCAGCAGAGCCCGTTTTTCTCGCGCTACACGGAGAAGACCAGAAAGGTCGCCGGAGGCTCCGTGAACGTAGTGCCGCTGGAGATCGTTGCCGAGACAAAATTGAAGGCCTGACGCTGCGCACGGAGAAACGGCCGCCCTAGCACTACTTTGGCAGATTTTTTTCGAATGATTGGGGTGGGTGGGATTCACAAATCAGATTTTCTGTGACTCATGGGTAGTCGGCTTTTTGGAGGGCCGACTATGGTAGGCACAACGTCGAATTGGGAAGACGAGCTTCGAGGCTGGCTCAAGCCGTTTTTGGATCGCCTGGGCCATAAAGCGCGGCGGCGAATGTGTCCGCTTTATGTGGCAGGGCTGATCGGGCCCGGCGATCGCAAGAGCGTTCAGCCAATGGCGGAGCGGCTTGCGCCTGGCGATTATGATCAGCTGCATCATTTTGTTGCGGCTGGCGTCTGGAACGCGGCGCCATTGGAGACGGAGCTGCTTATTCAAGCGGATCGGCTCGTTGGTGGCAGCGATGCGGTGTTGGTGATCGACGATACGGCGGTGCCGAAGAAGGGCACGCACTCGGTCGGCGTCGCTGCGCAATATGCTTCAGCGCTAGGCAAGACCGCCAACTGCCAGACTCTGGTGTCACTGACGCTCGCCTGCGGCGAAGTGCCGGTGATGGTGGCCTTGCGGCTTTTTCTTCCAGACAGTTGGATCAGCGATCGGCGGCGGCTGCAGCGAGCTGGTGTTCCGGCCGAATATCGAACAGCACGGACCAAGCCCGAGATCGCACTGGCGGAGATTGATCGCTTGAAATCGATCGGCGTGCGCTTCCGCTGTGTGCTGGCGGATGCCGGTTACGGTCTCAGTGCACCCTTCCGTCAAGGGCTGACGGCTCGCAAGCTTGCCTGGGCTGTTGGCATCCCTCGTCACCTCAAGGTGTACCCCGTTGGGGTGAAGCTCATTTGGCCAGTTACCAAAGTTCGAGGCCGGCCACGTAAGCGGTACGTGCCAGATAGTCTATCGACAGCAGCTGAAGACATGCTGGCCGGTGCCAAGTGGAGAACTGTGAGTTGGCGCAACGGGACGAAAGGCCGGCTGAAAGCCCGATTTGCTGCTGTCCGTGTGCGCATCGCCGACGGACCTCCGCAGCGGATATGGGATAAGGGTCAGCAGCATCTTCCAGGGGACGAGGCCTGGCTCATCGGCGAGCACCGCATGTCCGGCGAGAAGAAATACTATCTTGCCAACTTGCCCGCCGGAATGGACCTGCGCAGCTTGGCCGCGACGATCAAGGCACGATGGATTTGCGAGCAGGCCCATCAACAGCTGAAGGAGGAACTCGGTCTCGACCACTTCGAGGGAAGGTCTTGGCAAGGCCTTCATCGTCATGCGCTGATGACGATGATTGCCTACGCGTTCCTCCAACATCGCCGGCTCACAAAAGTGAGGCGGGGAAAAAGAATCAACGGCCCGCCTCCTCAACCGACGTTACCGGCCGTCCGCCACGCCATCGTTGACCTCATTATGCAATCAAGTCCGCAGCGATGTCCGTACTGCCGATCCTGGATCGGCGCCGAAAAGCAGCGTGAGTAAATCTGCCAAAGTAGTGCTAGGCTCCCACAAGTTGCGGCGCGCGCGTGAAAGGCTTTGCCCGTAACCGTAACGGTTACGGCCGGTGGCTGGGCACCCCATAAGTGAACGATCGGTGACCAGCGGGGGCATTTTTAACCGCTTCTTTACCCTAATCCTGAACATTCGCGTTTGAGGACAGACAACCGCGCCCTCAGCGTCTTCTGTTGATGAGCGTCGGCTCGAACAGTGGGCACATCTTGCTCCTCATGTGGCTTGGACGTGAGAATGAAATCGGGCGGTCCGTGGAATCTGAGAGGTCTCCGTCCGGAAGCGCGCGCGGCCGCGCGCGAAGCCGCGCGCCGATCCGGCATGTCGGTCGGTGAATGGCTCAACGACGTCATCCAACCGGCCGATGAAGAGGACGACGGGTCGTGGTGGTCCGCGGATTTCGAGCGCGAGCCGGACCATTCGCGACCGAAAAGCTTCCATTACGACGATCGAGAACAGCGCGATCCAAGACGGCAAAACTTCCGCGACGACGATCGGATGCCCGACGATCCTCGACGGCAACGTTTCCGTGATGAGGATCGGGAGATAGACGAGCCGCGGCGGCAAAACTTCCACCCGGACGATCAAAGACGGGAACGGCAGCGCAGCGCCACCTCGCGTCGTCGCGACCACGAGCCTGAGGATCAATGGCGCCAGAGTTTCCGCGATGACGATCGGCAGCATGGCCGGCATGGCGATGTGCCGATGCGCGATCGCGAGCCCGATGGGCAGTATCGCCTGAACTTCAGCAACGACGATCGGGATCGCGGACGGCAGGCAAATGTGAACTTGCGGCCCGGCCGCGGCGACTACGATGAGAGGCCGGTCCGGCGCGAAGGTCGCCCCTATCGCGAGCAGCGAGCCCAAGGTGGCCCTTACCGCGCAGAGCCAGAACGCGCTCATGGCCCTCGCCGGGAGCGAGAACGCCTTGAGAAGGCCATCGTCCCCCCACCGGCGGAAGACGATCGCGAAGCCTCGATCGACAACGCCGTAGCCGAGATCACGGCGAGACAGCGCGCGCTCGACGCCGATGTTGCGGCGGAGATCACTTTGCGACCGCGAGCACTCGATGGCGATATTGCCGCCGAGATTACCGCGCCGGCGCACCCGTTCGACCGCGAGGCCACCGTTAGGCGGTCGGCCGGCGAGCCGCCGCCTTCGCCGCCGCCGGCGGAAGTCCACTCGGCATGGCAAGAGTACCGGCCATTACCCAACGCGCCCGAACCGGCGCTCGATCTCAGCAATCTGCAAGAGCAACTGCGCCAGATCACGACGCGAATCGAGGCGTTGCGGCCATCCGGCGACCTCGAAGCGGCGATCAACGGCCTTCGGACCGATCTCGCGGAGATCGGACGCTCGTTCACGGACGCGTTGCCGCGGCGCGCGCTGGAGTCGCTCGAAATTGAGGTCAAGGCGCTCGGTCAACGCATCGATCACACGCGCCAATCCGGCGTCGACACGACGACGCTTGCCGGTATTGAGCACGGGTTGGCGGAGGTGCGCGAGGCGCTGCGCGGGCTGACACCCGCTGAGGGCCTGGTCGGCTTCGACGAGGCGGTCAAGGCGCTTGCCAAGAAAGTCGACGCAATTGTCACGAAGGACGATCCGGCGGCACTGCAACAACTCGAAACGGCGATCGGCGCCTTGCGCGGAATCGTTTCCCACGTCGCCTCGAACGATACGCTGACGAAGGTCGCGGACGATGTGCGTGCTCTGTCCGCCAAAATCGACGGACTCGCCAATAGTGCGGCGAGCACGCCGACGCTTACCGCGCTCGAAAATCGCATCGATGTTCTGGCTAGTGCGCTTTCCGCCAAAGTCGATGGTCTTGCCAACAGCGGGACTAATACGCCGACGCTTGCGGCGCTCGAGAATCGCATCGATGTACTCGCCAGCGCGCTCAATGCCTCGGCCGAGGCGGGGCATGCCGTGCCGCGGGAACTCGAGAAGCTGCTATCAGGCCTGCTCGAGAAGCTCGAATGGGTCCAGCTCACGCACACCGATCATACCGCGCTCGCCCATCTGGAAGACCGCATCGCATCGCTGGTCAAACGGCTTGATGCGTCCGACGCGCGTCTCGGCATGCTGGAAGGCGTCGAGCGCGGGCTCTCCGATCTTTTGGTCTATATCGAGCAATTGCGCAGCACCGACGGCGCTGCAGGTAACGCCGGGCCTCCAGTCGCTGTCGAGGCGATCGAACACGAGGTCGCCGAAATCAAACAGACCGAGCGTCGCAACCGGGATTCGTTCGAAGAGATGCAGGGCGCTGTAGAGCACGTCGTCGATCGCCTTGCCATGATCGAGAGCGACATGCGGGGCGACAGGGCGAGGGCGCCTGCCGAGTTGCCGGCGCCGGTGCCGGCCGAGGCGCAAGGGTCTGGCCCGCTGCCGGCGCCGGAATATCCCGAAGAACTGGCTCCGATGTCGGTTTCGCCAATGGCGACCGACTTAGCGACCAGGTCCAGCCAGTTCGAGCCGGCGCAAAACAGGCCGGCTGCGGCGCGGACGCCGATCGATCCCAGCCTGCCGCCCGATCATCCGTTGGAACCCGGCTCTGCCGGCCGCACGCGCAATTCACCATCGGCCGCCGATCGCATCGCCGCGTCCGAAGCGGTGGTCGGGGCAAAGCCTCCGGTCATTCCGGATCCCGCCGGCGGCAAGCCTGATTTCATCGCCGCGGCCCGTCGCGCTGCGCAGGCGGCGGCAGCGGGATCGCCATACGACAAGTCAAACACCAAGGCCGGCGCGGCCGGCACGGCACAACCGAAAAAACTGACGGAGCGCTTGCGCACTCTCGCTGTCGCTGCCGCCGTTGTGGCCATCATTGTTGGCGGCTTCCATATTATTACGCGGCTGTTCGAGGACGGCTCCGGCGCGCCGTCGCAGGTTCAAACAGAGCCGCCCCGCGCGCAAACAACACCGCAAATCCAATCAGAGCCACCGCGGACACAGTCAGCGCCGCAGCATTCGGAACCGCCTCCGGTTCACAAAGAGCCGCCGCACGTGGAAATAGAGCCGCTGCCGCCGGCGACAGGGATGTCTAGCGCGAATTCCGCGAGCCCGTCGACGACAGCTCCGGTTCCGCTTTCCGGCGCCGACAGCGCGGAGAATCCCGGCGCGCCGCCGCCGGCGTCGATGCCCGGCGGGGCGACCGGCGCCGGGCAACAATCCATGCTGAACAACGGGGCCGCGCCTTATGTGCCGGGCCCGCTTCCCAGCAACAAAGCCCCGGTCCACGGAGCCGGACCTGAACCGGTGGCCGGCGCGCCGATGGACATCACCGGTTCGGTGCCGGGCGCTACGGCGCCAGCTGTTTCGGCGCCGCGTTCCTCGGCAACGCCGGCGAGGGCCGACAAGCTCCCGGTCGCGATCGGCGGGCCGGCGCTCCGGTTGGCGGCGCTCGCGGGCGACCCGTCAGCCGCCTACGAGGTGGGCGTGCGCTTCGCCGAAGGGCACATGATTCCGGCCAACAATGAGGAGGCCGCGCGCTGGTTCGAGATCGCGGCCAAGAAAGGCGTCGCTCCCGCGCAGTTCCGGCTTGGAACTCTTTACGAAAAAGGCCTCGGCGTGAAGAAGGACCTTGCCGCCGCGCGCGACCTCTACCGCGCCGCCGCCGACAAGGGTCACGGCAAGGCCATGCACAACCTCGCCGTCCTCTACGCCGAAGGCGTCGACGGCAAGGCCGACTACAACACGGCCGCGCAATGGTTCCGCAAGGCCGCCGACCACGGCATCACTGACAGCCAGTACAATCTTGCCGTCCTCTATGCCCGCGGCGTCGGGGTGGAGCAGAATTTGGCCGAATCCTACAAATGGTTCTTGCTCGCGGCCAAGGAGGGCGACCAGGATTCGGCGCAAAAGCGCGACGAAATCGCCGCTCGTCTCGACCAGCAGGCGCTCGCGGCCGCGCGCGCCGCAGCGGAGAAATGGACCCCGCTGCCGCAGCCCGCAGATGCGGTCACGGTGAAAGGCGCCTGGGACACGCCGGCGAACGGCACCCCGGTCGCGAAGCCGAAGCCGCGGTCCGCGAAAGTGACCGCGCCGGAGGCCACCAAGGTTAACTGAGCTTCCCGCCGCTTTCGCTCCACCGCACGCGACGGCGTTAATCAGCGCGATCAAATTTGTGCGCTCGTTCGCCCTGGACGGTATGCCGCGCGCCGGCGCGCGAGTAGAACGGTTCATCAACATATAACGAGCGCCCGGCAGTCCATCCGTGCAAATCTTCCTTCCGATCGCCGACATTCCCGTCAACGTCTTTCTTGTGCTCGCGATGGGGCTGGCGGTCGGATTCATCTCCGGCATGTTCGGGATCGGCGGCGGCTTCCTGATGACGCCGCTTTTGATCTTCATCGGCGTGCAGCCGGCGGTGGCGGTGGCCAGCGTCACGACCCATGTGGCGGCCTCCTCGTTCTCAGGCGCGATCGCCTATTGGCGGCGCAAGGCGATCGACGTCACGCTGGCGCTCACGCTCCTTGCCGGTGGCATCGTTGGCAGCGCCGGCGGTGTCGCACTGTTCACGTGGCTGCGCGCGCTCGACCAGCTCGATCTCATGATCGGGCTGTCCTACGTCACGCTTTTGACTATCGTCGGCGTGCTGATGGTCGGCGAAAGCGCGCGCGCGATCATCCGCAGCCGCCAGGGCAAGCCGGTCGAACTGCGCCGGCCCGGCAGCCACATCTGGTTTCACGGGCTGCCGCTGAAGGTGCGGTTCAAGCGCTCGAAGGTCTATGTCTCCGCCATTCCGGTGCTGGCGATCGGCTTCATCATCGGTTTCATCGGCGCGATCATGGGCATCGGCGGCGGCTTTCTGCTGGTGCCGATGCTGATTTATTTGATGCGGGTGCCGACCGCGACGGTGATCGGCACCTCGATGGTGCTCACCTTCCTCACCATGGTGTCGGCGACCGTGCTGCATGCCGCGACCAATCACCTGGTCGACGCCGTGCTCGCGCTCATTCTGATGATCGGCGGCGTCATTGGCGCCCAGTTCGGCGTGCACGCCGGTCAGCGCATCCGCGGCGAGTGGCTGCGCCTTTTGCTCGGGCTGTTGGTCCTTGCGGTGGGGCTACGCTTTGCCGGCCAGCTCGTGCTGCGGCCGGACGACCTTTACTCGATCCGGCTCATCGGGGGCGCGCTGTGAGTTACGCGCTCGCGGCGGCGGTTGTCGTTGTGAGCTTCCTCGCCAATGCAGCTCCGGCTTCGGCAGAGCGGCTTGTCGCTTCGCTCACCAATCATCGCGTGATGATCACGTCGAACTATACCGGCGTGGAACTGGTGCTGTTCGGGTCGGTCGAGCGCGACGCAGTTGGCTCGGCGCGAGCAGGGTCGTACGATATTGTCGCGACCGTTGTCGGGCCGCGGGAGCCTTTGCGCACGCGGCGCAAACAGCGGGTGCTCGGCATTTGGGTGAACACCGCTGCGCGCACCTTTGTCGATCCGCCTTCTTATCTGGCTGTTTTGGCGAGCCGCCCGCTCGACGCCATCACCAGCGCAGAGAACCGGCGGAAGCTGCAGCTCGGGATCGCCGATACGCCGCTTCCAGAACTGATCAACAACGACATCGGCGAGGTGAGCAACGATCCGTTCCGCGCGGCGCTGGTGCGGCTCATGCGCGAGCGCGGACTCTACAGCGAAGAGCCGAATGCGGTGACGTTCCTGACGCCGACGCTGTTCCGCGCCGCGATCTCGCTGCCGGCGCAGGTGCCGATCGGCAACTACATTGTGGACGTCAAGCTGTTCGCCGACGGCAACCTGATCGCACACACCAAATCGGCCTTCGAGATCGTCAAGGTCGGCTTCGAGCAGTTCGTGGTCGACGCCGCGCGCGATTACGGCCTGCTCTATGGGCTCGCGACCGCGATGATGGCGCTGTTGACCGGCTGGATCGCGAGCGTCGTGTTCCGGCGGGAGTGAGCCTCAATCCGGCAGGCACCGTTCGGCGGCGACGGCGAAAAGCCGCTGCGCGCCGAGCATGTGCGCCGTGAAAGTAAGCGTGCCGAATAAACCGAAGATAGCGGGGTCGCGCACGTTGAGGCCGCCGGCATAGGCGCCGAAGGCCGGCATGACGAGCCGGCGTCCGTCGCCGGCAAAGCAGCGCCGGCTCACCGCGCGCCCGCGCTGCGCCACGCGCGCGACCGGATGCAGATGGCCGGCGATCTCGCCGTCGCTCGGATGATCGGAAGGCTCATGGCGGAATGTGAGCGGGCCGAATGTCAGAACGTCGGCGAACCGGCCACCGATGCTGTCGGGCAAATCGGGATCGTGATTGCCGGCGATCCAGACCCAATCGCGCCCGCACTGGAGCGTCTTGAGCGCGGCACGATCCGCGCCGGTCATGCGCAAAGGTCCGCGATCGTCATGAAAACTGTCGCCCAGCGCGATCAGAACACGCGGCGCGTAGCGCTCGATCAGGCAGGCAAGCCGCGCCAGCGTTGCCGCCGTATCGTAGGGCGGCAGCAGCACGCCGCGCCTGGCGAAGGCCGAGCCTTTTTCCAGATGCAGATCGGCGACGATGAGCAGTTGCTCGTCCGGCCAGTACAGAGCGCCGGCGGAATCGGCGACGAGCGTCGTGCCGGCGACGGCGACCGTGTGATCTTTTTGTCTCCCTGAAGCGGAGAGGTCGGTATGCTCCGCTGTCAGCGCGTGCACCCTCACTGCATCGCCTCCTTCACCAATTCGTCCGCTGCCTCGGCGAGAAGCGAATCAGCCGCCTCGCCGTAGACCATCTCGCGGCCGATCTCCAGCATCACCGGTACGGCGAGCGGCGAGACATGGTCCAGCGCTTTATGGACGATTCGGCCCCGGATGCGCGAGAGCATTTCGGAGACGCGGCACACGTCGAGGAGGCCGGTCGCGGCGTCGGCGCGGGCGGCGCGGAGCAGCACATGATCGGGCTGATGGCTGCGCAGCACGTCATAGACGAGGTCGGTCGAGACGGTGACCTGCCGCCGGGATTTTTCCTGACCGGGAAACCGGCGTTCGATCAGGCCGGCGATGATCGCGCAGTTGCGGAACATGCGTTTCATCAGCGCCGATTCGGCAAGCCAGGCTTCGAGGTCGTCGCCGAGCATGTCTTCATCGAACAGGGCGTCCAGCGCAAGTTCCCCGCGCGCGATGCGCTGCGCGACGTCGCCGAGGCCCCAGACGGCGAGCGCGTATTCGTTGGCGACGAAGCCAAGAGGCCGCAGCCGCGCGCGCTCAAGCCGCCGCGTCAGCAGCATGCCGAGCGTCTGATGGGCGAGGCGGCCTTCGAACGGATAGCAGATCAGATAATGCTTGTTGGCGCGGGGAAATGTTTCGACCAGAAGCTCGCGGACGCCGGGCATCTGCGAGCGCCATTGCTGGATTTCGAGCCACTCGCGCACCTGCGCCGGCAGATCGCGCCACTCTTGAGGATGGGCGATGATGCCGCGCACGCGTGCGGCGAGATATGTCGAGAGCGGAAACTTTCCGCCTTCGTAGGCCGGCACCTTGGGGTCTTCAGAGGTTGAGCGCGAGACGTAGACCTCGTCCTCGACCAAGGCCTCGTATTTGAGGATTTCCCCGGAGAAGACGAAGGTGTCGCCCGGCACCATGGTCTCGACGAAATATTCCTCGACCTCGCCAAGAAGCCTGCCGCCGCGCGGAAGCACTTTCGAGGCCCGCGAGCGCACCAGCCTCACCTTCAGCATATCGGCTTCGACGATGGTGCCGACATTGAGCCGGTAGCGCTGCGCCACATTGGGGTTGGCGATGCGCCAGCGTCCGTCCTTGCCTTCGCGAATGCGGGCGAAGCGGTCATAGGCCTTGAGCGCATAACCGCCGGTGGCGACGAAATCGACCACGGCGTCGAAATCTGCGCGGGTCAGCGCGGCATAGGGCGCGGCAGTCCTGACCTCGGCGAATAGATCATCGCTGAAGAACGGCTCGCCGCAGGCGCAGCCGAGCACGTGCTGCGCCAGCACATCGAGCGCCCCGGTGCGCAAGGGCGGCGTGTCCTGCGCGTCTTCGGCGATGGCGTCGAGCGCGGCGCGGCATTCGAGGACTTCGAAGCGGTTCGCCGGAACCAGCACGCCCTTCGAGGGCTCATCCATGCGGTGATTGGCGCGGCCGATGCGCTGGAGAAGCCGCGAAGCGCCCTTCGGGGCGCCGACATTGATGACGAGATCGACATCGCCCCAATCGACGCCGAGATCGAGCGAAGAGGTGCAGACAACCGCGCGCAGGCGGCCGTCCGCCATCGCGGTTTCCACCTTGCGGCGCTGCGCCACGTCGAGCGAGCCGTGATGCAGCGCGATGGCGAGATTGCCGTCGTTGAGGTGCCAGAGCTGCTGAAAGATGCTCTCCGCCTGGCTGCGGGTGTTGACGAAAACGAGCGTGGTGCGATGCGCTGCGATGAGCTTGTAGATCTCGTCGAGCGCATGGCGCGCCGAGTGGCCGGCCCAGGGCAGCCGCTCGCGGGTGTCGAGCATGGTGACGTGCGGCGCGGCGCCCGCTTCGGCAACAATCAGATCGGCGCGGGCGCCGCTCGCCGCCCCAGCGCGCTGCGGCACCATGAAGCGCGAAAGTTCTTGCGGCTCCGCCACGGTGGCCGAAAGCCCGATACTGGCGAGATCAGGCGCGAGGCGAAACAGCCGCGCCAGGCCGAGCGAAAGAAGATCGCCGCGCTTGGAAACGACGAGCGCATGCAGCTCATCGAGGATCACGCGCTTGAGCGAGCCGAACAGATACGGCGCGTCGGCCGACGCCAGCAGCAGCGCCACCTGCTCCGGCGTCGTCAGCAAAATCTCCGGCGGATCGCGGCGCTGGCGCTGGCGCTTCGAGGTCGGCGTATCGCCGGTGCGGGTCTCGATGCGGATCGGCAGGCGCATCTCCGCGACCGGCGCTTCCAGATTGCGCGCGATATCGACCGCGAGCGCCTTGAGCGGCGAGATATAGAGCGTGTGCAGTCCGCCCTCGCGGCGCACATGGCGCCCGACGGAGATGAGTTTTCTTTTCTCTCCTCCCCCGCTTGCGGAGGTGGAAGAGGCCGCGCCGGTCAGCTCCACCAGGCTCGGCAGAAATCCGGCGAGCGTCTTGCCGCCGCCGGTCGGCGCGATCAAAAGCACCGAACGGCCGGTTTGCGCCTTGGTCAGAAGTTCGATTTGGTGCGCGCGCGGGGTCCAGCTGCGGCCGGCGAACCAGCGCGCAAAAATGTCCGGCAGGACCGCGGGACGCTCGAGAACGGTCATCCGCCAGAAGTAACGGGCGGTTGCGGCCGGGTCGAGGCCTGCGCGACCACGACAAGACTATCGACCGGCACACCTTTTTCGCTGCGGACGGCAACGTCGGAAACAAACGCGAGCGCCAAGCCGGCATCGGCTAGCGCGCGGCGTATGTACGGCGGGCCGTGCGCGTAGCGCAGCGTCGGCAAAAGCTTCACGCCGTCGCCGGAATGGGTCTCGACGGTAAAGGCGAAAAGGCCGCCGGGCGCCAGCACGCGCGCGACCGCCGCCACGATCGGCCCGAGATCGTTCACATAAACGAACACATCGGCGGCAAGCACAAGATCATGTTTCGCGGCGTTGCCGGCTTCCGCGACGAGAAAGTCGGTGAGGTCCGCGGTGACGAGACGGTCATAAAGGCTCTTGGTCTCCGCTTGTGCGGTCATGGCCGGAGAAAGATCGACGCCGACGAGCCGGTCGGCGACGGGGCGAAAGGCGGCGCCGCCTAATCCGGTGCCGCAGCCGAGGTCGAGCATGGAGCGAAAGCGCAGTACCCGTCCCGCGGCGCGCATCGCCTTTTCGACCGCCTCGCGCAGCAGCGCCGGCCCGCGATAGGCGAGGCGCTCCGTGAGCGACATGTCGTAGCGCGCGGCATATTGGTCGAACAGACGCCGGACGTAAGTCTCGCTCATCGGCGGCGCCGCGTCGCCGGAACCGAGCCGCGCGAGTTGAAGCCGCGCGCCGTGATAGTCCTCCGGGTCCGCGTCGCGTGCGTTTTCGAATGCGGCAATGGCGCCTGCTCGATCGTCGAGGCGGTCGCGGATGGCCCCGAGCGCGAACCAGGCGGTTGCGAACGAGGGCGCCAGCGCTATGGTCTGCGCCAGAATATCGGCGGCGGCAACGAAATCGCCGCGAGCGGCCTGATCGAGGGCCCATTTGTAGCGCCGGTCGGCGATGAGGTCGCCGGAAGAGACGAAAAGCGGGCCAGTGTCGGTCATCGTGTGCTCGCGTCCCGAATGGGAATGCCTATTTATGACTTTCCATGCGTCCTGAAGACATCCTGGTGCCGATGCCGGCCGGTGTGTGCTGCAAGCTGGGTTCCTTTCATATCGATCCGACCCGGCCCATTGAGCGCGCGTTGATCACGCATGCCCATTCGGATCATGCCCGCGCCGGCCATGGCGCGGTGCTGGCGACGGAGGAAACGCTCGATATCATGCGGCTGCGTTACGGCGAGAATTTCGCCGGCTCGACGCAGGCGATCCGCTACGGCGAAAGCGTCAATCTGGGTGGTGCCAAAGTCACGTTTCATCCCGCCGGCCACGTGCTCGGCTCGGCGCAGATCGCGGTCGAGGCGGGCGGCCTGCGCGTCGTCGCCTCCGGCGATTACAAGAACGTACCGGACCCGACCTGCGCGCCGTTCGAACTTGTCCCGTGCGACGTCTTCATCACCGAGGCCACGTTCGCTTTGCCGGTGTTCCGTCATGGCGATCCTGATGAGCAGATCAGGAAGCTCTTGGATTCGGTTGCGCTGTTTCCGGAACGCGCGCATCTCGTCGGCGCCTATTCGCTCGGCAAGGCGCAGCGCGTCATTGCGCTTTTGCGCAAAGCCGGGCACGGCGCGCCGATTTATCTGCACGGCGCCATGGAAAAAATCACCGCCTACTATGTCAGCCGCGGGATTTCGCTCGGCGAATTGCGCGTCGTGCGTGGTGCCGGCAAGGCCGAGCTTGCCGGCACGATCACAATCTGTCCGCCCTCGGCGCTGAGCGATCTCTGGACGCGGCGCTTTCCCGATCCGGTCACCGTGTTCGCTTCGGGCTGGATGCGCATCCGCGCCCGGGCGCGGCAGCATGGCGTCGCCCTGCCGCTGGTCGTTTCCGATCACGCCGACTGGGATGGTCTGACGGCGACGATCGCCGCGACCGGCGCTTCGGAAATCTGGGTCACGCACGGCCAGGAGGACGCGCTGGTGCATTGGTGCGTCACGCGCGGGCTCAAGGCGCGCCCGCTCGATATCGTCGGCTACGGCGATGAGGACGAGGCGGATGGCGAAGGCAATATCGGGGCGGAGGAATGAACCGCTTCGCCGAGCTTTTGGACCGCCTCACCTACGAGCCCGCGCGCAACGCCAAGCTCCGCCTGATGACGGATTACTTCCACTCGACACCGGATCCCGAGCGCGGCTGGGCGCTGGCCGCGCTCACCGGTGCGCTAAGCTTTCCGCATGCCAAGCCCGGCCTGATCCGCAGCCTGATCGCCGAACGCACCGATCCGGTGCTGTTCGAGCTATCCTACGATTATGTTGGCGACCTCTCTGAAACCGTTGCGCTGATGTGGCCCACGCCGCTTGCTGCGTCTTCATCCTCCCCCGCTTGCGGGGGAGGTGGCGAGCGAAGCGAGCCGGTAGGGGTAGGTTCGGCTCGCGCGGAGCAAGCCGGCGCCCTCCACCGCCCTTTGGGCGGTCCCCCTCCCCCGCTTCGCGGGGGCGGAAAAGGACCGCTATCGCTCACTACCGTCATCGAAACGCTGTCCACCCTTGGCAAGAGCGAGCTGCCGGCGCGGCTGGCGCGCTGGCTCGATGCCCTCGACGAGACCGGCCGTTGGGCGCTGATCAAGCTTGTTACCGGGGGATTACGCATCGGCGTGTCGGCGCGGCTGGCCAAAGCCGCGGTTGCCGCGCTCGGCGCCACCGACGCGCAGGATATTGAATTGCTCTGGCCCGGTCTGGCGCCGCCCTACATCGAGCTATTCGCTTGGCTCGAGGGACGCGGCGAGAAGCCCGCCAGCGCCGATCCGGCGCCGTTTCGGCCGCCGATGCTGGCGCACACACTCGACGAGTCGGACCTAGCAACGCTCGCCCCGGCCGAGTTCATGGCCGAATGGAAGTGGGATGGCATTCGCGTGCAGGCTGTCGCCGCGCGCCAGGACGGCGGGACCATCGGCCGGCTCTATTCGCGCACCGGCGAGAATATCTCCAAAAGCTTCCCCGATCTCGTTGACGCGCTACGCCTGCCCGGAGCGATCGACGGCGAGCTGTTGATCATGCGCGAGGGCCGGGTGCAATCCTTCAACGTCCTGCAGCAGCGGCTCAATCGTAAAACCGTCACAGCGAAGCTCACGGCCGAGTTTCCGGCGCATTTGCGCGCTTACGATCTTCTCGCCGACGGCGACGATGATTTGCGCGAGCTTCCGTTCGCCACGCGGCGCGCACGGCTCGAAGATTTCATTGCGCGGCTCAACGAGCCTCGCGTCGATCTCTCGCCGCTCGTTTCCTTCGCGACCTGGGACGACCTCACCGCCGCGCGCAAAAATCCGGCGGCGGCGGGCGCGGGCGCCGATGCCGACGCCGTCGAAGGCATCATGCTCAAGCGGCGCGACGCGCTCTATCTTCCCGGTCGCCCGAAAGGGCCGTGGTGGAAGTGGAAGCGCGATCCGTTCATCGTCGACGCCGTTCTGATGTACGCCCAACGCGGTCACGGCAAGCGCTCGTCGTATTATTCCGACTACACGTTCGGCGTCTGGACGCGCGGCGAGGAAGGCGACGAGCTCGTTCCTGTCGGCAAAGCCTATTTCGGTTTCACCGATGAGGAGCTCCTTCAGATCGATCGCTTCGTGCGCCGTAACACCGTCGACCGGTTCGGGCCGGTGCGGGAGGTCGTGCACGAACCGGCCGAGGGTCTCGTGCTCGAAGTCGCCTTCGAGGGGCTCCAGCGCTCGACCCGGCACAAATCCGGGCTGGCGATGCGGTTTCCGCGCATCAACCGGCTGCGCTGGGACAAACCGCCGCGCGAAGCCGACCGGCTGGAGCGGCTGGAGACGATGCTGGCGCAAATCGAAACCGGGCGCGCGTCGTGAGCGGATCGCCGCGTCCGCGTTCCGCCGCCGCCAAGCTGCGCCGCGGCCGGATGAGCGATCTCGATGCGCTCTTTGCGCTCGAAAACGCGGTCTTCACGGTCGATATTCTGTCGCGGCGAAGCCTTCGCCACTTCCTCGCCGCGCCGAACGCGTCGCTGATCGTTGCCGAGGAGAACGGCAAACTCGCCGGCTACGCGCTGGTGCTTTATCCGGCGCACTCCACCATCGCACGGCTTTATTCGATCGCCGTCGCGCCCCACATCGGCCGGCGCGGCGTCGGGCCGCTCTTGCTGGCGGGGGCGGAGAAAGCCGCGCACCGCCGGCGGCGCCACTCGATGCGGCTTGAAGTTCACGAGCACAACACGCGGGCGATTGCGCGCTATGAAAAATCCGGGTACCGGCTGTTCGGCAGGCATCGCGACTATTATGACGATCATGCGAATGCGTTGCGCTTCGAGAAGCCGCTCCGCGCGGAACCTCGGCGCCACCGGCAGCTCAATGAACCCTCCTGACTCTTGCGCGCGAATCGGTTTTGATGGTGCATATCGCGGGCGGCGCAGTCGCCAATGGTCTCGTTTCCGGCTATGACATTTGTGCCTTGCCTGACTTCGCACGCATGATCGGCCTTGCTTCGCATAGCGGCTTCGACTGGAAAGGGACCCGCCCATGACCGGCTGGGTCATCCTTGTCGACCAGCCCCGCGACATGCCTAACGCCGAGACACCGCACAAGGTCATCACCACGAGCGAGTACTTGGCGCGGCCTCGCCTGTTCGAGATGGGGCGGCCGAAGCTCGTCAATCTCGCGCGCTCTTACGCCTATCAGTCGAAGGGCTATTACGCGTCGCTCCTTGCCGAAGCGCGCGGACACCGCGTGGTGCCGACGGTCGAGACCATGCTCGAGCTGCGCGAGCAAAAGCTCTACGAGCACGCGCTCCCCGACCTCGAGGAAGAGCTCAACCGCTGTGCCCGGCGCGCCGATTTTCAGCCCGACGGCGAGTTTAAGCTGCTCGTCTGTTTCGGCTTGGCGCGCGACAATCGCTTCGAGCCGTTCGGCCGCCTGCTGTTCGATTGGTTCCGCTGCCCGGCGCTCGAAGTGATCGTCGAGCCGGGCACGAGGCTTTCGATCGACCGCATCCGGCCGCGCAACATCAACCGGCTCGCCAACGGCGAGGCCGAGTTTTTCCGCGAGTCTCTGCACAATCATACCAAGCGCGAGTGGCGTGATCCCAAGGCGCGCTCGATCGCCAAATACGATCTCGCCGTGCTCTACGATCCGAACGAGAAAACGGCGCCGTCGTCGCCCTCCTCGATCAAGTATTTCGCGCGCATCGCCGAGAAATTGTCCGTCAACGTCGAGCCGATCACCAAGCGCCAGCTCGCCGAGCTCGCCGAGTTCGACGGCCTGTTCATCCGCGAAACCACCTCGATCGACAATCACACCTACCGTTTCGCCCGCCGCGCCTGGCAGGAAGGTATGCCGGTCATCGACGATCCGATCTCGATGATCCGCTGCACCAACAAGGTCTTCCTGATGGAGCTGCTCCAGCAGAACCAGGTGCCGACGCCGCCGACCGTGATCATTGCCGAGGACACCGACCTCGCCAAAGCCATCGACGAGCTCGGCCTGCCGCTGGTGGTGAAGATTCCCGACGGCTCATTCTCGCGCGGCGTGCACAAGGTCGAGACGCTCAACGCGTTCCGGCGCGTCTGCGACGAGCTGTTCGAGGAAACCGATCTGTTGCTGGCGCAGAAATTCCTGCCGACGGAGTTCGACTGGCGCGTCGGCGTGCTCGCCGGCGAGCCGTTGTTCGTCTGCCAATACCGCATGGCGCGCGGGCACTGGCAGGTTGTGAAATATCGGCCCGATGGCTCCTCGCACGAGGGCGGCTTCCGCGCGTTCGGTCTCGATAAGGCGCCGCAAGAAGTGATCGACGTGGCGGTCCGCGCGGCCCGGCCCATCGGCGACGGTTTCTACGGCGTCGACCTCAAGCAGACCGACAATGGAATCGTTGTCATGGAGGTCAACGACAATCCCAATCTCGAGCACGGCATCGAGGACGTCGTCGGCAAGGATGAAATCTGGATGCGGCTGCTGCGCTGGTTCATCGACCGGTTCGAGCAATAGGCTCGGTCGACACCGCCTTCGTCACCTCTTCCAGCGGCCAGCGCGCGCGCGGCGCGGTGGCGAGCGAATCGGTGAGGCCGAGCGCGAGCCGTTCGGCGCCGGCCCAGGCGATCATGGCGCCGTTGTCGGTGCATAATGCCGGCGGCGGTGCGACGAGCTGCGTGCCGACCTCGAAGGCGACGCGATGCAAGACCTTGCGGATCGCCATGTTGGCGGCGACCCCGCCGGCGCAAACAAGCGCGGTAGGCTTGCCGACGCGCTCGCGGAACATGCCCAGCCCGACGCGCAGCCGGTCCATGACGACATCGCCGACCGCTTGCTGAAAAGACGCGCAGAGGTCGGCGACGTCCTCATCGCCCAAGGGCGCGATTTTTTCCGCTTCGAGACGCAACGCCGTCTTCAGTCCGGACAGCGAGAAGTTTGCGTCATGACGCCCGGCCATGGGGCGCGGCAACGCAAACCGCTCGGGGTCGCCGTGGGCCGCCTCCTTCTCGACCAGCGGTCCGCCCGGATAGCCGAGCCCAAGGAGCTTGGCCGTCTTGTCGAAGGCTTCGCCGATGGCGTCGTCGACCGTGCCGCCGAGGCGGAGATAGTCGCCGACGCCGCGCACGCCGAGGATTTGCGTGTGACCGCCGGAAGCGAGGAACAGGCAATATGGAAACGGCGTACCGTCGGTAAGCCGTGCCGTCAGCGCATGTGCCTCCAGGTGGTTGACCGCGATCAGCGGCTTGTGGTGCACAAGCGCGATCGCTTTCGCCATGGTCAAGCCGACGATCACGCCGCCGATCAGGCCCGGCCCGGCTGCCGCGGCGATGCCGTCGAGGGCGGCGAAGGAAACCTGCGCTTCGCTCATCGCCTTGGCGATGATGGTATCGAGCGCCTCGACGTGGGCGCGGGCGGCGATTTCCGGCACGACGCCGCCGAATTCGGCATGCTCGCTGATCTGCGACAGGACGACATTCGACAAGATGCGGCCGTGTCCATCCTCGGTCCGTTCGACCAAGGCGGCGGCCGTCTCGTCGCAGGTCGTCTCGATGCCGAGGATGATCATCGGTGTATTATAGGTCTTATGACACAATCCGTAAGCGAGGCGCCTATCCTCCGCATCGGCTCGCGCGGTTCCCCGCTCGCGCTGGTGCAGGCGCGTGAAGTGCAAAGCCGCCTCGCGGCGGCGGGCATCGGCGCCGAGCGGATCGAGATCGTCGTCATCCGCACGACCGGCGATATCGTTCAGGACCGGTCGCTCGCCGAGGCCGGCGGCAAGGGGCTCTTCACCAAGGAAATCGAGGAGGCCCTGCTCGCCGGCAAAATCGACCTCGCCGTGCATTCGTCTAAGGATATTCCGACCGTGCTGCCGCCGGGCCTCGCGCTAGCCGGGTTTTTGCCCCGCGAAGACCCGCGCGATGCCTTCATCAGCCGCAAGACAAAAGCATTGCGCGAGCTAGCGCCTGGCGCGGTTGTCGGCACCGCCTCGCCGCGACGGCAAGCGTTGGTCAAGCGGTTGCGGCCGGACGTTTCGGTCGTGACATTGCGCGGCAATGTGGAGACGCGGCTGCGCAAGCTCGACGCCGGAGAAGTGGATGCGACGCTTCTGGCCGTCGCCGGCTTGAAGCGGCTTGGCCTGTTATCGGCCGCAACGGCGATCCTTGACCCCGGCGAGTTTCTGCCGGCCGTCGGCCAGGGCGCGATCGGGATCGAGACGCGCGCCGACGACGCCAAGACGCGCGCTTATATCGCCGCGATCAGCGACGCCGATACGGCGACGGCACTTGCCGCCGAGCGCGCCTTCCTCGCCGTGCTCGATGGCTCCTGCCGCACGCCGATCGGCGGCCACGCCATAGTGAGCGGCGGAAACGTCCGCTTTCGCGGCATCATCGTAAAACCCGACGGCAGCGAAGCGTTCGAGGTTTTGCGCGAAGGCCGCAGCGAAGACGCTTCAAAGCTCGGCGCCGATGCCGGCCGCGAATTGCGCGACCGCGCCAGCGCGGACTTCTTTGTGCGGACTTGATCGTGCGGCTTCTGGTGACGCGGCCCAAGCCCGACGCGGAGCGCACCGCCGCCGCGCTGCGCGGGCGGGGACATTCGGTGATTGTCATCCCGCTTCTGCACATCGAGGTGGCCGCCGGCGCGGAGATTGGCCACGGACCGTGGACCGCGATCCTGGTGACCAGCGCCAACGCCGCAGCGGCCATCGCCCGGCACGAACGCTTTGCGGAACTGCGTACCCTGCCCGTATTCGCGGTCGGCGAGCGGAGCGCACAAGCGATGCGAGCGGCCGGCTTCGGCGACGTGACTTCCGCCGGTGGCGACGTAGCCGTCCTCGCGCGCCTTGTGGCCGAGCAGCTGAAACCTGGCTCGCCGCTTCTCTATCTTGCCGGCGCGGATCGTTCCGGCGACCTCGCCGGGGCTCTCTCCGCACACGGCTTTGTCGTGCACACGGCGGTCGTCTATCGCGCCGTCGCCGCCGATGTGTTTCCACCGACGGCGACAGAGGCCTTGGCAGGCGGCATCGATGGTGTGCTGCACTTTTCACGCCGCAGCGCCCAGACTTACGTGAATGTCGCGCGCGCAGCCGGCCTCGGCGAGAGCGCGTTGAGAAAGCTCGCGCACTTTTGCCTTTCCGCCCAAGTGGCGGAACCGCTCGCGCAAGCCGGCGCTCCCGACGTCCGTGTTGCGCCAGAGCCGACCGAAGCGGCTCTGACCGCGCTCATTCCCGCGCCTTGAGCCGGTTTTCCCTTTCTTGCGGGCGACCCGCGGTCGTGTTGCCGCCATCCCGCCTCCGTACTATGCCGAGACAGCGGGCGGCCGCCGCGACGAATTGGCCGCTTGCCTTGGAGAATGCATGAGCGAGGCTGACAGCACGCCACGCCGACGGCCGCCAACCATCGACCTGACGGCGAAAGAAGTCGAAACCGAACAGCCGGATTCGACGCCGCAGTCGCCTGGTGCGGACGCGGCAAGGGACCGCGCGGCAGAGAAAGATGCGCCGAGCCCGCGCGGCGGCGGAAATTTTCCCGGTCGCGCCTTGCCGTACGCCGCCGGCGCCCTTGTCGGGGCGGTTGCTGTGGGCGCAGTCATCGCCGGATTGTGGGTTGCGGGTTTCGCTCCGGCCCGCGCGCCGGCAGTGCTACCGAGCGCAGCCACGGCGCCTGCTGCGCAAGGTGCAAAGGCTGAAGGTGTAAAGACCGCGGACATCGACGAGATTTCCGCCCGGCTCGATAAGATCCAGCAGGCATTGCAAGCGCAGCGGCCCGATGCGGCGCTCGCCGCCCGCATCGCGACAGCCGAAGCGCAAACGAAGTCGCTTGCCGACTCGCTCGCTGCGCTTAATCGCCGTGTCGACGACGTGGCGGCGACATCTGCGGCCGCGCTCGCGCAGGCCAAGGCCGCGGCGGAGGATGCGAAAACCGCCGCGCAAGCCGGTGTCCCGCGCAATGACATCGATGCGTTGATGGGCCGCATCGCGGCGCTCGAAAGCGCGGTCAAATCCTTGTCCGCCGACATGGCGCAGCGCACCTCCAGATCCAATGCGGACGACCGCGCCACGCGCGCGACCGTCGCCGCCGAGGCGTTGCGGGCCGCGGTCGAGCGCGGCGCGCCGTACCAGGCCGAGCTTGCGGCCGTGAAATCGCTCGGCGCTGACCAGAGCGCGACGGCGGCGCTGGAGCCGTTTGCCGCCGATGGTATCCCCAGCGTTGCGACGCTTGGCAGCGAGCTCGCGGCACTGATCGCCGGCCTTCATCGGGCCACTGAGTCCGAGCCGAACAATAATTCGATCCTCGGGCGGCTTGAGGCCCACGCGCGAAAACTCGTCCGCATCACGCCCCTCAATGGATCGGCTACGCCGGCGGGCGATGGTCCTTCCTCGGTGATCGCGCGGATCAATGCCGACGCCGTGCGCGGCGATATTTCCGCTGCGCTTGCCGACATCGCAAAATTGCCGGACGCCGAGCGCGCACTCGCCGGCGTCTGGGTCAAGAAAGCCGAGGCCCGCGAAGCGGCCATTGCGGCAAGCCGGCGCATCGCCGCCGACGCGCTCGCCGCGCTTAGCAGGCCGGCCTCGCAATGATCCGCGTTGTGTTCTTCCTGATTGTCGTCGGCGCGCTGGCGCTGGGAGTTGCATGGCTCGCCGACCGTCCGGGCGACGTGGTCGTCACCTGGCAGGGCCTTCGTATCGAAACCTCGCTGATGGTGCTGGGCGCCGCGGTGCTGGCGGCGATGGCGGTGCTTGCGCTTCTTTGGAGTCTTTTGCGCGGGATACTGCGGTCGCCGTTCCTGCTGCGCAGACATCTTCACCATCGGCGCGGCGAACGCGCCTATGAGGCGATCTCGCGCGGGCTCATCGCGGTGGGGTCCGGCGATCTGATCGCCGCGCGCAAGCACGCGGCCGAAGTAAAGCGCATCGCGCCGGCCGAGCCGCTTGCGCTGCTACTCAGCGCGCAATCGGCGCAGCTTGCCGGCGATCGCGAGGCGGCCGATAGCGCCTTCCAGGCGATGGCAAGCCGCGCCGACACCAAGGCGCTTGGATTGCACGGGCTTTTCATCGAAGCGCATCGGCGCGGCGATCACCCCAGTGCGCATGCTTTCGCCGAGGAGGCGGCGCGCGTGAATCCTTCACTCGGCTGGGCCGGCAAAGCGGTGCTCGAATTTCGCTGCGTCACCGGCGACTGGGCGGGCGCGCTTGCGCTCCTCGAAAGCAACAAGCGCGCGCTGGACAGGGATACCTATCGCCGCCAGCGCGCGGTGATGCTCACAGCACGCGCACTGGCGTCGGAAGAGATGGATCGGGACAACGCCAAGGCTTTTGCCCTCGAAGCAACAAAGCTCGAGCCGACGCTGGTGCCGGCGGCGGCGCTCGCCGGCCGGATGCTCGCCGAGGGTGGCGAGCTGCGCAGGGCGACACGTATCCTCAACAAGGCGTGGCAGGCACATCCGCATCCCGATCTCGCCCAGGTCTTTTCCGATCTTCGGTTCGGCGATGCGGCGCGCGACCGATTGAAGCGGATCGAAGCGCTGGCGAAGAAGGTGCCGGGCCATATAGAGGGTGCGCTGGCGCTGGCGCGCGCCGCGATCGATGCGCAGCAATTCGGAAAAGCGCGGGCGGCGCTCGCCTCCTATCTTGCGGCGCCGACCAAGCGCATCGCGCTGTTGATGGCCGAGCTGGAGCGCGCCGAGCGCAACGACGAAGGTCGCGCCCGCGAATGGATCGCGCGCGCGCTCAATGCCGCGCCCGATCCGGCCTGGACCGCCGACGGGCACGTCTCCGATCGCTGGTTGCCGGTTTCGCCGAGTGGCCGGCTCGACGCGTTCGAATGGCGGGTTCCGCTCACGGCCATCTCGGGCGCGGCGCCGGTGATCGAGCCGGAACCGGCGCCAGTTGCGGCAATTGCGACCGCGCCAGTCGTTGTTGCGAGCGAGCCAAGGGGTGACAGCGTTCCGGCGGCGCAGGAGAAAGCGGAGACGCTGCCGGCTGCAGCCGAGCCTGCTGGCGTCACGCCCGTGATCCGTCGCAGCCGGCCGATGAAGCCGGAGCCGGTGATCCCGCTGGTCCATGCGCCCGACGATCCCGGCCCCGACGCCGCCGAGGGCAGCGAGCCGCGCGCCGAACCGCAAAACGGCGGCTGGCGGAAGATCTTCGAATAACGGCCGCGGCGGACGCTCATCTTGCAAGCCCACGGCTCTGCGTGCATTATAGCGCATGAACTATAATGCATGACGCGAAATGATCGTGGCCGAGCCGACGGTAAAAACCCAGCTCCCGCAAAAGCCTGATCCCGCTTCGTCAGCCGGAACCGCCAACCCGGTCGCATTCCTCGCGGCGATCGGGCGGGAGGTGCGAAAGAGCCGCGCCAAGCGTGGCATGACGCGCCGGCAATTGGCGCAAGCGTCAGAAACCTCGGAGCGCTATCTGGCGCAGATCGAGAGCGGCACCGGCAATCCATCGGTGAGCGTGTTGCGGGCGATCGCGCAGGCGCTCGACCTTCCGACGGCCGCGCTGCTGCCGGAGGCGGGCGCTCCTACCGCCGAGCTTGGCGCCATCCTCGATCTGCTCACCCAGGTGCCGGAGAAGGAACTCCCGGCGCTCGCCAGGGAGATCGAAGCGCGCGTCGCGCTCCGCGCCGGCGCCGACCGGGCGCGGCGCATTGCGCTCGTCGGCTTGCGCGGGGCCGGCAAGTCGACGCTTGGCCGCATGCTCGCCCAGCACCTCGGCTGGCCCTTCATCGAGCTCGACCAGCGTGTCGAGGAGGATTACGGCGCAAGCATTCCCGACCTGATCGAAATGGCCGGCACGGCGACTTTCCGGCGCCACGAGCGCGGCGCGCTGGAGCGCGTCATCGCCGAGCACGACGCTGCCATCATCACCACTGCCGGCGGCATCGTCTCCAACCCCGAGACCTACGCGGTGCTGCTGCGCCGCACGCACACGGTATGGATCAAGGCGCGGCCCGAGGAGCATATGAGCCGCGTCATGGCGCAGGGCGATTTCCGCCCGATGGCGCAGAACCGCGGGGCCATGGCCGATCTGGTGGCGATCCTCGAGGCGCGCCGCGCCGACTATGCCCGCGCCGAGGCCGAAGTCGACACGTCGGGCGATGCCGTCGAGCAGAGCTTCGCCAAGCTTTTGCGCATCGTCACTCCGTTATTCGGAGAGCGGCCGGCATGACGCTCGCCGACGAAGGCTTTCTCGATCTGCCCCCGCTGCGGCTCGAATATCGCATGATCGGGCCGCGGCCGAAGGAGGCGCCGACCGTCGTCGTGCTGCACGAGGGTCTGGGCTGCGTCGGCCTGTGGGGTGCGTTCCCGGAGCAGCTTGCGTCGGCGACGGGTGCCGGTGTCTTCGTCTACTCGCGCGCCGGCTATGGCAAATCGAGCCCCGGAAAGCTGCCGCGCTCGGCCGACTTTATGGACGAAGAGGCTCTGGACGTGCTGCCGCGCGTGCTCGCGGCAATCGGATTTCAACGCGGCATCCTGTTCGGTCACAGCGACGGCGCCTCGATCGCGACCATTTACGCTGGCGGCGTTCAAGATCACCGCGTACGCGGCCTCGTGCTCATGGCCCCGCATTTCTTCACCGAGGAGATGGGTCTCGCCGAGATCCGCCGCACCAGCGAAGACTACGCGGCCGGCCCCCTGCGTGAGAAGCTCAAGCGCTGGCACAGCGACGTCGATTGCGCCTTCCGCTCCTGGAGCGAGCCGTGGCTCAATCCCGACTTTCGCGATTGGGATATCACCGAAGCGCTCGGCTACATCCGGGTGCCGATTCTCATCGTGCAGGGCGCGGACGATCAATACGGCACGCTCGAGCAGATCAAGGCGGCACAGGAAGAGTGCTACTGCCCGGTCGAAGTGGCGCTCCTGCCGGGCGCGCGGCATTCCCCGCATCGCGATGCTCCCGCGCCGACGCTCGATACGGTTGCAGGCTTCATCAACCGGCTCCTGCGCGACCATCACGAAGGCGAACGGCGCACCGATTCCGGGGTTGCGGCCTAGTGCATTATAGTGCATATAAGGCGTGAAGGCCTTTGTGAACTATAATACATATTAGGGAACGCTGTGATGGCTGACGCCCATACCCCCGAGCGTCCGCTGGCCTACGGGCAAACGCGGATCGATTTCCAGACCGAGCCTTCACGCTACCGGCATTGGAAGCTCAAGATCGATGGCGACGTCGCCACGCTCTTCCTCGACGTTGACGAGAAGGGCGCGCTGTTCGAGGGCTACGAGCTCAAGCTCAACTCCTACGATCTCGGCGTCGACATCGAGCTCGCCGATGCCATCGAGCGGCTGCGCTTCGAGCATCCACAGGTGCGGGTTGTCGTGCTCCGCTCCGGCAAGCCGCGGGTGTTCTGCGCCGGCGCCAATATCCGCATGCTGGCCGGCGCAAGCCACGCGCACAAAGTCAACTTCTGCAAATTCACCAACGAGACCCGCAACGGCATCGAGGATCTGAGCGAGAATTCCGGGCTGCAGACCATCTGCGCCATCAGCGGCGCGGCGGCGGGCGGCGGCTACGAGCTCGCGCTCGCGGCCGACTACATCATGCTGGTGGACGACGGTTCCTCAGCGGTTTCGTTGCCGGAACTGCCGCTGCTCGCGGTTTTGCCCGGCACCGGCGGGCTCACCCGCGTCTCCGACAAGCGCAAAGTACGCCGGGACCATGCCGATTTTTTCTGCACCACCGAGGAGGGCGTGAAAGGAAAGCGCGCTCTCGACTGGCGGCTTGTCGATGAAGTGGTGCCGGGCTCGAAATTCGAAGAGACGGTTGCCGCGCGCGCTAAAGAATTTGCGGCGAAGTCTCGGCGCGGCCCGGCAGGACAGGGGATCAAGCTTGCCCCGCTGGCGCGCAAGTTCACGGCGGCCGGCGTCGATTATGGTTCGCTCGCAGTCGAATTCGACCGCGGCGGACGGATTGCTACCATCACGCTGCGCGGCCCCGCCACGCCGCCGCCGGCATCGGCCGACGCCATGGCGGCGCTCGGCACGGAGTTCTGGCCGCTCAAGCTCGCTCGCGAGCTCGACGACGCGATCCTCAATATCCGGCTCAACGAGTTCGATGTCGCCGCGATCGTGTTCAAGTCGTCGGGCGATCCGGCCGAGGTCGTTGCGTATGAGCATTTCCTCGATGCCAACACGGATCACTGGCTCGTGCGCGAAATCCGCCATCTGTGGAAGCGGGTGCTCAAGCGCATCGATCTCACCTCGCGCTCGCTGGTGACGCTGATCGAGCCGGGCTCCTGCTTTGCCGGCACGTTGGCTGAGCTCGCCTTCGCCAGCGATCGCTCGTACATGTTCCTCGGCCAGCGCGAGAGCGACAACAAGCCGCCGGCGACGATGGCGTTGACCGAGGCCAATTTCGGCCCTTATCCGATGTCGAACGGCCTTACGCGGCTTGCCAGCCGCTTTCTCGCCGATCCGGCCGATGTGGAAGCGGCAAAATCCGAACGCAAAAAAATGCTCGACGCCGAAGCCGCGCAGCGGCTCGGCCTCGTCACCTTCGCGCTCGACGACATCGACTGGGACGACGAGGTGCGCGTCTTCCTCGAAGAGCGCGCGAGCTTTTCGCCCGACAGCCTCACCGGCCTCGAAGCCAATCTGCGCTTCGCCGGACCGGAGACCATGGAATTGAAAATCTTCTCCCGGCTGACCGCTTGGCAGAACTGGATTTTCCAGCGCCCCAACGCGATCGGCGAGGAGGGGGCGCTCAAGCGCTACGGCACCGGCCAGCAGCCGGTATTCGATACGAGACGAGTGTGAACGGCATAGCGACGGCGAGGAGCCAGCCATGAATATCGAGAACGTCGATTACACGACCAAGATACCGAACAACGTCAATCTCGCCGAGGACCGCCAGGTGTTGCGCGCGCTCGAAAGCTGGCATCCGGGCTACATCGATTGGTGGATGGACATGGGACCGCAGGGTTTCCAGGAGTTGCTCGTCTATTTGCGCACCGCTGTGTCGGTCGATCCGAAGGGCTGGGCCAAGTTCGATTATGTGAAGATGCCCGAATACCGCTGGGGCATCTTGCTCGCGCCGAAGGAAGAGGGCCGGAAAATTCCGTTCGGCCACCACTATGGCGAGCCGGCCTGGCAGGATGTGCCGGGAGAATATCGCGCCATGCTGCGCCGCCTCGTCGTCATTCAGGGCGATACCGAGCCCGCCTCCGTCGAGCAGCAGCGCCATCTCGGCAAGACCGCGCCGTCGCTCTACGACCTGCGCAACGTCTTTCAGGTCAATGTCGAGGAAGGCCGCCATCTGTGGGCAATGGTCTACATCCTGCAAAAATATTTCGGCCGCGACGGCCGCGAGGAGGCGGCCGAGCTGCTGCAGCGCCGCTCCGGCAGCGCCGATAAGCCGCGCATGCTCGGCGCCTTCAACGAGGCGACGCCCGACTGGCTGTCATTCTACATGTTCACCTTCTTCACCGATCGCGACGGTAAGATGCAGCTCGAAAGCCTGGCGCAATCCGGCTTCGATCCGCTGTCGCGCACCTGCCGGTTCATGCTGACGGAAGAGGCGCACCACATGTTCGTGGGCGAGACCGGCGTCGGCCGCACCATCCAGCGCACCTGCGAGGTGATGCAGGCCGCCGGCATCGAGGATCCATACGACATCGAGAAAATTCGCAAGCTCGGCGTGATCGACCTGCCGACCATCCAGAAGAAGCTCAACCTGCACTATTCGCTGTCGCTCGATCTGTTCGGCTCGGAAGTCTCGACCAACGCCGCCAATGCCTTCAACGCGGGCCTCAAGGGCCGCTTCCAGGAAACCAAGATCGACGACGATCACCGGCTTGAGCACGCGACCTATCCGGTGCTCAAGTTCGTCGACGGTCAGATCAAGCGCGTCGATGAGCCGGCGCTCACCGCGGTCAACATGCGGCTCCGCGACGACTACACCACCGATTGCCAGCGCGGCATCGACCGTTGGAACAAGGTCATCGGCAAGACCGGCGTCGCCTTCCAGCTCGCACTGCCGCATGTCGGTTTCCACCGCCAGATCGGCGAGTTCAAGGACGTCAAGGTCACGCCGGCCGGCGTGCTGATCGATGAAGGCACCTGGAACCGCGATATCGGCAAGTGGCTGCCGTCGAAGGACGACGGCGATTTCATCGTCAGCCTGATGCAGCCGGTGTCGGAGCCGGGCCAGTTTGCCAACTGGATCGCCCCGCCGCGCATCGGCATCGACAACAAACCCGGCGATTTCGAATACGTGAAGATCGCGGCTTAGGGGACGCGCAATAGAGAAACTTCCTCGCCATGCCCGGCCTTGTGTCGGGCATCCCGATGAGAAGTGCCCAGCGGGGCATTTATGATCGAGATGGCCGGGACAAGCCCAGGCATGACGGCAAGGCTTGTTAAACGCTATTAGACTCCGTTGCAGTTAGGTTGAAGCATATCCCGCATTCCTGAAGTAGTTGGCGCATTCCTGTGGGGTAAAGGCATCGAGCAGGGTGCCGATGCGCCGCCATGTGGCTTCGACGGAGCGTTCGTCGGCCTTTCGAAGCAAGGTTTTGAGCTTGGCGAAAGCCTGTTCGATCGGGTTGAGGTCTGGACTGTAGGGCGGCAGGAAGAACAACTTTGCGCCGACGGTGCGAATGGCACGGCGCACGGCCTTGCTCTTGTGGCTGCCGAGATTGTCGATGACGACGATATCGCCGGGCCTGAGCTTTGGGACGAGAGCCTGTTCGACATAAGCCAGGAAGCTCTCGCCGTTGATCGGTCCGTCAATGACGCAAGGGGCGTCGATGCGGTCTCGGCGCAGGGCGGCCAGGAAGGTCAAAGTTCGCCAGCGGCCTTGCGGCACCTTGGCCAGGAGCCGGTGCCCGCGCGGTGCCCAGCCACGCAGCCGCGTCATGTTGGTCTTGGCCCAGGTCTCGTCGATGAACACCAGCCGTCCCGGATCAAGCCGGCCTTGATAGGCCTTCCAATGGGCGCGCCTTCGCGCCACGTCGGGACGATCCTGTTCGGTGGCGAACAGCGTTTTTTTTGAAGCTGATGCCGGCGCGGCGCAAGGTACGCCAGACCGAACCGTAGCTTGCTGTGACACCGCGCGCTCGTAGTTCAACAACCAGCGCACGCAACGTCAGGTCCGGGGTCGCCGCAAGGCGAGCCACAAGCCACTCGCGTTCCCCTTCCAGCAGACGCGGCCGATTGCCGCCCATCCGTTTGGCCGCAGCGCTCCCGGTTGAGCGGAACCGCTGCGACCACTTCACCACGCTTGCCACGCTGACCTTAAAGGTGCTGGCAACCGTGCGGCAGCTCGCCCCAGCCGCAACCGACGAAACAACTCGCTCACGAAGATCAAGCGAATAAGGTCGCGCCATCAGATGCTGGCCTCCATTCCAGCCAGCATCTTGAATCAGAAACCACCTGATTTGGGAATCCCAATCGATTCAACCCCAAGGAATCAAACTTTAGGCTCCGCCAGCGGCCCTTCGCGCAGCCGGGCGAGATCGAAGCGGTCCACCTCGCGCAGCAATTCCACGAACGCCTCCGCGCCACGCGTGAGCGCGGCTTCGCCCTTCGCGGCGGTCGCCAGTGTCGCGTCGCCGATGGCGCCGGTGGCATTGAGGTCCTGCGTCATCCAGGCAAAGCCCGCGGGCCGGTAAGCGCCCAGCCACTTGAATTCGCGCGCCATCTCCACGGTGGCTGGCGTTGCGTTGGGCGCTTTCTCCATGCGCACCGTGTCTGGCAGCGCGGCGAGCATGAGCGACGTCTCGATGTCTCCGCTGTGAATGCCGTGGCGCTTCTCTTCGCGCGAAAATGTGTCGTCCGGATAACCGAAGCGATGCCAGCCGACGGTGACCGCGAGCATCCCGAGCCGCGCGCGCAAGTCGCGCGCCACCAATTCCATGGCCGCGACATTGCCGCCGTGGCTGGTGACGAGGACGAGCTTGCGCAGCCCCGCTCGCGCTAGGCTCTCGCCGATTTCCGTCCAGGCGCCGATCGCGGTCGCCGCCGACAATGTCAGAGTGCCGGGATAGGCGAGGTGCTCGACCGAAACGCCGATGCGCTGCACCGGCAGGAACGTGACCGGAAGCGCATCGGAGACAATTTTGCGCACCCGCCCCAGGTAAGCCTCGGCAATGAAAGTATCGACGCCGAGCGGCAGGTGCGGGCCGTGCTGCTCCACCGCGGCGAGCGGCAGGACCGCGATCCAGCGGCTCGTCGCCGCGCCGGCTCCGGCGATCTCCTGCCAGGTCATCTCCATCCAGTCGCGTTTGGGCAAATTCATCGTGCTCTCTTATGATGTTCTCTCGCCAAGCGTGCCCGGCTACCCTATTGTCGCGACCGGCGCGAAAAGGAGCAAGCAATGACGCTGGCGAAGATTGCTTGTGCGGCGCTCTCCGGGCTTGCCGCCTCAACAGTCTTGGCAATGGCGCCGGCTTTCGCTCAGGCGCTCGACAAGGTCACCTTCGGCTCCAATTGGGTGGCGGAGGCCGAGCATGGCGGCTTCTATCAGGCGCTCGCCGATGGCACGTATCGCCAGCGCGGGCTCGACGTCACGATCCTGCCCGGCGGACCGAATGCGAACAACCGCATGCTGTTGCTCGTCGACAAGATCGACTTCTATTTGAGCGCCAACACGCTGCAAGGCTTTGACGCCGTTGAGCACAATGTGCCGACGATCGAGGTCGCGGCGCTGTTCCAGAAGGACCCGCAAGTACTGATCGCGCATCCCGATCAGGGCATCGATAAATTCGAGGATCTGAAAAAACTGAAGCTGTTCGTCTCCCGGGAGGGAATGGCGACCTACTATCAGTGGCTCAAGGCCGATTTCGGCTTCAAGGACGATCAGGTCAAACCCTACACCTTCAATCCGCAGCCCTTCCTCGCCGATAAAAAGAGCGCGATGCAGGGCTATGTAACGTCGGAGCCCTTCGCCATCGAGAAAGAGGGTAAGTTCAAGCCCAAGATTTTCCTGCTCGCCGATCAAGGGTTCAGCGCCTACTCGACCTTGATCGAGACGCGCCGCGAGCTTGTCGAGAAAAAGCCCGATCTGGTGCAGCGCTTCGTCGATGCCTCGATCATCGGCTGGTACAATTACATCTACGGCGACAATCGTGCGGCCAATGCCCTGATCAAAAGCCAGAACCCGGAAATGACCGATGAGCTTCTCGCTTATTCGGTCGCCAAGATGAAAGAATACGGCATTGTCGATTCCGGCGACGCCGGCGCGCTCGGCGTTGGCGCCATGACCGATGCGCGCATGAAGGATTTCTTCGAAAAAATGGTGCGCGCCGGTGTTGCCAAGGCCGGTCTCGACTATCGTAAATCCTACACGCTGCAATTCGTTGACAAGAAAGTCGGGCTCGAACTGCGACCGAAGCATTAGCAGCACCAATGCCGCCGGCGACAATCAACTCTGCCGCACCGCTGGTCGCGCTGCGTGGTGTCGGCAAGGCGTTTCCCAATGGCGTGCGCGCGCTCGTTGGCCTCGATCTGGAAATACGGCGGGGCGAATTCGTCGCGCTCCTCGGCCCGTCGGGCTGCGGGAAATCGACTGCGCTTCGCATTATCGCAGGCTTGAGCGAGCCGACGGGCGGCGCCCTCGAATGGCCGTCTGCGGCAATTCCGCAGAGCGAAAGCCGCATCGGCTTCGTCTTCCAGGAGCCGACATTGATGCCGTGGGCGACCGTCTTCAACAACGTGCTGCTGCCGCTCGAGCTCAGGGGCGAAAGTGCGGGTACGGCAAAGGAGCGCGTCGAGGCATCGCTCGAACGCGTTGGCTTAAGCGCCTTCCGCGATGCCTATCCGCGAGAATTGTCAGGCGGGATGCGTATGCGCGTCTCAATCGCGCGCGCGCTCGTCACCGAGCCGCAGCTTCTGCTGATGGACGAGCCGTTCGCCGCCCTCGACGAGATCACGCGCTTTAAGCTCAACGACGATCTCTTGCGGATGTGGCAGGCGCTGCGCACGACCGTGGTCTTCGTTACGCACTCCGTGTTCGAGTCGGTCTATTTGTCGAGCCGCGTGGTGGTGATGGCGGCGCGGCCGGGGCGCGTCGTCACCGAGCTTGCGGTCGAAGCGCCCTATCCACGCGACGCGGATTTCCGCACCTCGCCCGAATACGCCGCATATTGCCGCCGCGCCTCGGAAGCGCTGGCGCAGGCCATGGCGGCGGGAGGCGAGCCATGAGGGCGCACGCCTCCGCGAACGAACGCCGCGACCGCGTATTGCGATTCGCTTTGCCGATCCTCGTTCTGGCGCTTGGTCTTGCGATCTGGGAATTCGTGGTGCGGATCGAAAACATTCCGCCCTACGTGCTGCCCGCTCCGGGCCTCATCTTACAGACGCTCGCCACGGATTGGGCGCTACTGTCGCAATCGCTCCTGGTCACGCTGATCACAACCATCGAGGGTTTTTTGCTCGCGGCGGCCGGCGGCGTGGGCTTGGCCGTGCTGTTCAATCAGTGGCGGCTTCTCGAATATTCGCTTTATCCCTACGCCGTGATTCTGCAGGTGACGCCGATCGTCGCCGTCGCGCCGCTTCTTCTCATCTATTTGCCGCAGCAGGCGGCGGTGTTGGCCTGTGCCTGGATCGTGGCTTTCTTCCCGGTGCTGGCGAACACGACGCTGGGATTGCATTCGGTCGATCGCAATCTCGCCGACCTCTTTTCGCTCTACGGCGCGTCGCGCGGGCAGGTGCTGTGGCGCCTGAAATTGCCGTCGGCGCTGCCCTACATTCTTGGCGGCCTGCGCATCGCCGGTGGGCTGTCGCTCATCGGCGCGGTCGTCGCCGAGATCGCGGCGGGCTCGGCGGGCGCGGGCTCCGGCCTCGCCTACCGGATCGCCGAGTCGGGCTACCGCCTCAACATCCCGCGCATGTTCGCGGCGCTGCTGCTCCTCTCGCTTGCCGGTATCGTCATCTTCTATGTGCTTTCGCTCATCAATTATCTGGCGCTGCGGCGCTGGCACGAAAGCGCGCTCGGCGCGGAGCGTTAGCGCGCGGTGGGGAAAGAGGCTTGACCCGAATGGTCCATTCGGGGATCAAGGCGCCGCAGCGGCGCCTTCGGACCGGCGCGGCCGGGATTTTTGAGAAGCGTCCGAAGGAGTGCCGATACATGCCGCAGAATGCCTCGCGTCTCCCCGGGCGCCATTTCCTGCAGATTCCCGGGCCGACGCCCGTTCCCGACCGCGTCCTGCGGGCCATCGATATGCCGCTCATCGATCAGCGCGGCCCGGAATTCGCCAAGCTCACCAAGCGTGTGCTCGAAGGCGTCAAGACGATCTTCAAGACCACGCAGCCGGTGATCATCTACACCGCGACCGGCACCGGCGCCTGGGAGGCGGCGCTCACCAACACGCTGTCGCCGGGCGATCGAGTGTTGATGGTCGAGACCGGCCAGTTCGCCGTGCTGTGGAAGGTCATGGCCGAGCGGTTGGGATTGAAGCCCGAATTCATCAAAACCGATTGGCGCGTCGGCGCCGATCCGAAAGTCATCGAAGAGCATCTGCGCAAGGACAAGGCGCACGAGATCAAAGCGGTCTGCGTGCTGCACAACGAGACCGCGACCGGCTGCCTGTCGCCGATTGGCGAGATCCGCAAAGCCATCGACGCGGCCGGCCATCCGGCGCTGTTTTTGGTCGATACCATCTCCTCGCTCGCCTCGACCGATTACCGCCATGACGAATGGGGCGTCGATGTTGCCGTCGGCGGCGCGCAGAAGGGGTTGATGCTGCCGCCGGGCATGTCGTTCAACGCGGTGAGCGAAAAAGCGCTGCGCGCGGCGAAGACGGCCAAGCTGCCGCGGTCGTTCTTTCAGTGGGACGACATGCTGACGATGTACAAGCAGGGCTTCTTTCCCTATACGCCGGCGACGCAAATGCTGTACGGCCTCGATACGTCGATCGAGATGCTGCACGAGGAAGGACTCGACAACGTTTTCGCCCGTCATCACCGACTCGCCGAGGCCACGCGCCGCGCGGTGCGGACCTGGGGGCTCGAAATCCTCTGCCGCGAGCCGCGATACTACTCGCCGACAGTCACCGCTGTGCTCCTTCCCGACGGCCATGATGCCGATCATTTCCGTGGCGTCGCGCTCAATACGTTCAACATCTCGTACGGCGCGAGCTTCGGTCCGTTTGCGAAGAAGTATTTTCGCATCGGCCATATGGGCGACGTCAACGACGCGACGATGATCGGAGCGTTGGCGGCGACGGAAATGGCGCTAGAGCTCGCCGGCGTGCCGCACAAAAAGGGCGGCGTGCAGGCGGCGATGGATTACATCGTGTCGACGCAACCTGGGGCCGCGCGGGTAGCGGCGGAGTGAGGCTGCTCACGCCAGCGGCACGGCGGCGACCTGATCCTTGAAGGCCCGCCGCGCGGAGATCGCCGCGTACCAGCGCTCGAAATTGCGCAACGGCGGCCGCTCCGGCACCAGCTGGCGATAACGATTGGCCATCACGGCGGCGGGAATGTCGCCGTAAGAGAAGGTGTCGCCGGCGACAAAGGCGGACTTGGCAAGCTCGGCGTCGAGAATAGCGATCGCTTCCGTCGTTTTCTTTTTCGACTCTTCGATCGCCGTGTGGTTGCGCTTTTCCAGCGGCGTGCGGATCAAGCCCCAAAAGCATTGAAAGATCGCCGGGCCAAGAACGCTGAGCTGCCAATCCATCCAGGCGCCGGCGCGTGCCCGCGCGTGCAGATCGGCGGGCTCGAGCGCGCCTGAGCGATGCTTGGCGGCGAGATAGCGCACGATCGAGTTCGACTCCCAAAGGAGGAAGCCGTCCTCCTCCTCGAGCGTCGGCACCAGCCCATTCGGATTCATGGCGAGATAGGCGGCCTCGCGATTTCTGCCGAACGGCCCGCCGATATCGATGCGCTCGTGCGGCAGTCCGATCTCGCCGACCGCCCACATCACTTTCTGCACGTTCGACGACGTATTCCGCCCCCAGATTTTGATCACGGGGGTTTCCTCAATCGAGCCGCCGCGCTTCTTCGGGCAGCATGATCGGGATGCCGTCGCGGATCGGATAAGCGAGCTTGGCTGCGCGCGAGATCAGCTCCTGCTTTTCCGCATCGTATTCGAGCGGACATTTGGTCAGCGGGCAGACCAGAATTTCCAAGAGTTTCGGATCGACAACGTCGCCGGGATGATCGGATGACATGGCAAGCTCCAATGCGACTTCACTTATAGCAAAGCGTATTCACACCGTCGCCGGCCGCCGGCGTTTCTCGTCACTGCAATGGCGTGTCGCCCGTCGTGCCCCTGGCGAGCTCCATCTCGGTGACGGCGACCAGAATTTCGGCGCGGGTCTTCAGGTCCGGCGCCTCCAGCAAGGCCTGCTTTTCGGCCGGGCCGTAGGGCGACATCATCGCCAGCGCATTGACCAGCGCCTCGTTGGGCGCGTTCTCGATGCCTTCCCAATCGGCTTTGAGGTTATTGGCTTTGAGGAAATCCGCGAGCGTGCGCAACAGCGCTTTGCGGTCGACCTCGTCCTCGCCCTTGCGCGCGGTGAAGTCGCCAAGGAAGGGCTGATAGGTCACCCGGCATTGCCGGTAGGGCGTCGTAACGGCAAGCTCCTCCTCGATGCGGAAGCGCGCGACGCCGGTGAGCTGGATCAGGTAGCGGTTATCGCCACTCTCGGCGAGTTGCGTGATCCGCCCGACGCAGCCCACCCGAAACAAATGTGGCTTGGTCTCGTCGGATCCGGGATGGGTAGGATCGGGCTGGATCATGCCGATCAGGCGTAACCCGGAGCGCATCGCATCGTCGATCATTGCCAGATACCGCGGCTCGAAAATGTTGAGCGGCATCTGCCCGCGCGGCAACAGTAAGGCCCCCGGCAGCGGGAATATGGCGATCACGCCGGGGAGGT
This sequence comes from uncultured Alphaproteobacteria bacterium, assembly GCA_963733575.1. Taxonomy (GTDB): domain Bacteria; phylum Pseudomonadota; class Alphaproteobacteria; order Rhizobiales; family Xanthobacteraceae; genus BOG-931. Next base: position 582,888 of record CAVTDJ010000005.1, read on the forward strand.
CATCAGGCCCCTTGTAGATCGCATTGATCGACATGTCACACTCCGCACGCGCCCGAACGCGGCTGGCCTGCCCGCGAAGCAACTAAAAGGCTACGCGAACAGGATCGAAGAAAGCCGCTTGCGGCCCTCGATCGTGGCTTCGTCGGCCGGACCCCATGCATCGAAGAATTGGACGAGCTGCTTGCGGGCGCCGTCATCGTTCCATTTGCGGTCGCGCTTGACGATGCCCATCAGATGCTCGAGCGCTTCTAGCCGGCGGGCTTTGCCGTTGAGCGCGAGCGCGAGATCGAACCGCGCCTGATGGTCGAGCGGATTGGCGGCGACTTTCTGTTCCAGCTCGGCAATCGGCCCGAGCGTCTTCGCCTGTTCGGCGAGATCGAGCGCGGCCTTGGCCGCAACGACGGATGGCTCGTTGTGTTTGGATTCCGGCACCAAGGCGAGCGTCTGCTTGGCCTGATCGATCGCTCCGGTCTCGACATAACAGCGTGCCAGGCCGGCGAGCGCATGGACGTTGGTATTGTCCTCGGCGAGAAGCTGCGCATACAAATCCGCTGCGCCGGCGGGATCGCCCTCAACAAGAGCGGCGTCGGCGGCCTTCAGCAGGTCCTGCGCTTCTCCGCCAAGGCGGTCCTTGGTCAGCCGCTCGAGGAAGGCAACCACCTGGCTTTCCGGCAGCGCGCCCATGAAGCCGTCGGCCGGCTGGCCATTGACAAAGGCAATGACAGCCGGGATCGACTGGATGCCCATTTGGCCCGGAATGGCCGGGTGCTCGTCGATGTTCATCTTGACGAGCCTCACCTTGCCCTTGGCGGCCCGAACCGCTTTCTCGAGCACCGGCGTCAGCTGCTTGCAGGGGCCGCACCAGGGCGCCCAGAAATCCACCAGCACCGGCTGCCGCTTCGATTCCTCGACGACATCCTTGACGAAGGCTTGCGTCGTCGTGTCCTTGACCAGCATATCCGCGGTGGCGGTTTGAGCTTGCTGCAACATCTCCTTGCTACGCCTTCCCTTTTGAGCCCCGGCGGGGCCGCAATCTCCCCTATTCGCCTGATTAAATGGGAAGAAACCGGCCGAATGCAATCGCGGCTTTCACCCGGGCGCAGCCGAAACGGCCTCGATCCGCAGCGGATGCCCGGTGGCTTCGAGGAACCTGACCAGTCCCTCACGGGAGATGGTCGTCGTTCCTGTGTTCACCAAGGGGTGAAAGTTGAGCGCTTCGTGCACCATCACGGCGGCGTCGAGCACGACCGTTACCAGGCCGGCCTTATCGTTGATGACGGAGAAGGGCGTCACCGAGCCGGGCTCGACGCCCAGCGTGGCCCGCATGAGGTCGGCCGAGCCGAAAGAGAAGCGCCCGGACGCGCCGAGCAGGCGGTGCAGCGATTTCAATTCGATCGCCGCGTCTTCCGGCGCCACTACGAGATAGAGCGCCCCCTTCTTGTCGCGCAGGAACAGGTTCTTGGTATATCCGCCGGCGACCCGATGCTGCGCGCGCGCTTCCTCGACCGTGAATACCGGCGCATGATTCACGGTCTGGTGCGCGATGCCGAGACTATCCAGATAAGCGAACAGGTCGTCGGGCGAGGCAGGCATCGGGCGGCTTCATAGGCCGGGAGGGTAGCGGTTGCAAAGCGGTCGGGTCTTTGGCATAGCATTGCGGCGCAACGCTGGTAGCGTCGCCGTTTACCCTTATACGGATGCGGGTGTAGCTCAGGGGTAGAGCACAACCTTGCCAAGGTTGGGGTCGAGGGTTCGAATCCCTTCGCCCGCTCCAAAATCTTCAATCTTTCTGCCGATTTGATCGATCGCGCGCTGTGCCTTGCGCGCCTTGCTATTTGATGGGAAGCGTGGCGGAACATCGGTTAACCGCGCTTTGACGCTACCGCATCGTTCATCTTCACGAGGAAGGCATGCCCGCTCCGAAACCGCCGGCATTTGAAACGTTGAGCCTGCATGCCGGGCAACACCCCGATCCGGTCACGCGTTCGCGCGCCGTTCCGATCTACCAGACGACGTCGTACGTGTTCGATGACGCCGATCACGCGGCCGGCCTGTTCAACCTGGAGCGCGCCGGCCATATCTACACGCGCATTTCCAATCCGACGACGGCGGTGCTGGAGGAGCGGCTTGCGGCGCTCGAAGACGGTGTCGGTGCCGTCTGCACCGCGAGCGGCATGGCGGCATTGCATCTCGCCATCGCCACGCTGTTGAACGCCGGCGACCATATCGTCGCCTCCGCGTCGCTCTATGGCGGCTCTATTAATCTTCTTAGCCACACGCTGCCGCGCTTCGGCATCACGACAACATTCGTCAAACCGCGCGATCTCGATGGCTTCCGCGCCGCGATCGGTGAGCGCACACGGCTCGTCATCGCCGAGACCATCGGCAATCCGGGACTGGAAGTGCTCGACATCCCGAAGGTGGCCGAGATCGCGCACACGGCGCGCATTCCGCTTCTCATCGACAATACGTTTGCCACGCCGTATCTCAGTCAGCCGCTCACGCTTGGCGCCGATATCGTCATGCACTCCGTCACCAAATGGATCGGCGGACACGGCATCGCCATCGGCGGCGTGATTGTCGATGGCGGCCGCTTCGATTGGCAGGCCTCCAACAGATTTCCCACCCTGAGCGAACCCTATGCGGGCTATCACGGTATCGTCTTCGCCGAGGAGTTCGGCCCGTCCGCCTTCATCATGCGGGCCCGCGCGGAAGGTTTGCGGGATTTCGGCGCGTGTTTGTCGCCGACCAACGCGTTCCACTTGCTCCAGGGTGTGGAAACCCTGCCGGTGCGCATGGACCGACACATGGAAAATACAGGCGCGGTTCTCGCCTTCTTGCGCGACCATCCGGCGGTCGGCTGGCTGCTGCATCCTTCGCTTGAAACTCATCCGGATCACGCGCTTGCGCAAAAGCTGCTGCCGAAGGGCGCGGGCTCGATTGTCAGCTTCGGCATCAAGGGCGGTCGCGGCGCGGGACGGAAATTCATCGAGGCGGTGCGGCTCGCGAGCCATCTCGCCAATGTCGGCGACGCCAAGACGCTGGTGATTCATCCAGCGAGCACGACGCATCAGCAAATGGACGCCGCCGCGCTCGCAGCCGCCGGTGTCGGCGAGGAACTCATTCGCATCTCGGTAGGCCTGGAGGCGAAGGCCGACATTCTCGACGATTTCAGCCAGGCACTGCGCGCCTCGCAGAAGGGTTGAGCCATGCGCATCATGGTGAACGGCGTCGACGCGTTCGTGGCCACAGGCGGGCGCGCATTCGATCCCGCGTTGCCTTGTGTTGTTTTCCTGCACGGCGCCGGCATGGATCACTCTGTCTGGGCGTTACTCGCTCGCTCTTTCGCACATCACGGATTTTCCGTGCTGGCGCCCGATCTTCCCGGACACGGCCGATCGGCCGGTGCGCCACTTTCGTCGATCGCCGCGCTTGCCAATTGGACGGCGGTGCTGATCGACGCGGCCGGCGCAGGAAAGGCACGGCTCGTCGGTCATTCCATGGGATCGCTTGTGGCGTTAGAGACGGCCGCGCGCCATCCCGACAAGGTCACCGCGCTCGCCCTGATCGCAACGGGGGCGCCGATGCGCGTGTCGGACGATTTGCTCAATGCGGCGAAGGCCAACGATCATGCGGCCATCGATATGATTTCGCTGTGGGGCTACGGCTACCACGCTACCTTGGGCGGTTCTCAAGCTCCCGGGCTTTGGATGTTGGGAGGCGCGGAGCGCCTGCTCGAACGTGTGCGTCCCGGCGTGCTGTTCGCCGACCTTTCCGCCTGCAACGACTATAAAGACGCGCTCACCGCCGCCGCCAAAGCGACCGTCCCGTCAATCGTCATTCTCGGCAGCCGCGATCTGATGACGCCGGCCAAGGGCGGCAAAGCGTTGGCCGCGGCCATCCCGGGCTGCCGCGTGACGATGATCGAAGGCGCCGGCCATATGCTGATGAGCGAGCGCCCCGATGACGTGCTCGCTGCGCTGCGGACGTAGTCGCCCGCCTGGCGGCTTTTGCCGGCAGCCGTGTACGCCGCGCTCTCGATATGCTCGAATGGCGCGAGTTTGAAAGCTCAAGGAGCGCTCCGTGAATGTAGATGAGTTGGTGGCCATCGATATTCATACGCATGCGGAGGAACCGTGCGGCACGCATCCCGATGACGGCTACGACGAGCTTCAGGCCGCGATGGCGATCTACTTCAATCAGCCGAACAATCGCCCCACTATCGAAGAGACCGCGACCTACTATCGCGAGCGCAAAATCGGCGCGGTGATCTTTCCCGTCGATGCCGAGCGCGAGACCGGTTACCGCCGCTACCCGAACGAGGAAGTCGCGGAGAAGGCGGCCGCGAACGGCGACGTGCTGATCCCGTTCGCGAGCATCGATCCGGCGAAGGGGAAGACGGGCGCCCGCGAAGCGCGGCGGCTCATTCGCGACTTCGGTATTCGCGGATTCAAATTTCATCCCTCCATGCAGGGCTTCTTTCCGAACGACCGCGGCGCTTACACGCTCTATGAGGCAATTGCGGAATTGGGGCTGCCGGCGCTGTTCCATACCGGGCAGACCGGCGTCGGCTCCGGCATGCCGGGGGGCGCCGGCATCCGGCTGAAATATTCCAACCCGATGTATATGGATGACGTTGCCGTCGATTTCCCCGACATGCCGATCATCCTCGCGCATCCCTCGTTCCCATGGCAGGAGGAAGCGCTGTCGGTGGCCCAGCACAAGCCCAACGTCTACATCGACCTGTCCGGCTGGTCGCCCAAGTATTTTCCGCCTATTCTCGTCAGATATGCGAACACTCTTCTGAAGCACAAAGTGCTGTTCGGTTCCGACTGGCCGGTCATTCGGCCGGATCGCTGGCTCAGCGATTTCGAGAAACTCGACATCAAACCGGAGAACCGGCCGCTTATTCTCAAAGAAAACGCTGTGAAGCTGCTCGGCTTGCGCCCGCCCAAGGGTTGAGTGCTGGGCTGAGGCCGGCCATTCCGCCGTGCCGGCCTCTTGATTTGTATCAACAAATCGGCGGCCCGCTGCTCCATGATCCGAGCGGCGATGGTGGTGAAGGAGCCTCCGATGGCTGCGCGAGCGCCTCTTGTTATTTGGTTCGAAGAGCTGGGACGCGGCGACGTGCCGCTAGTCGGCGGCAAAAATGCGTCGCTGGGCGAGATGGTGTGCCATCTCGCCAAACGTGGCGTAAAGGTTCCGGCCGGCTTTGCCACCACAGCGGACGCCTATTGGCGCTTCGTCGAATCGAATGCGTTGCGGGAAGTTATTTCAAGCTTGCTCGGCGATCTCGAGAGCGGCAAGGCGCCCCTCGCCGAAGTGGGATCTGCGATCCGCCGGACTTTTTTGCGCGGCTCGTGGCCAAAGGAACTCGCCGAGTCGATCTCGTCGTCGTACCAGGAACTTTGCCGGCGATCCGGCAAAACCGATGCGGACGTGGCGGTGCGCTCGAGCGCCACGGCGGAGGATTTGCCCGACGCAAGCTTTGCCGGCCAGCAGGAGTCCTTCCTCAATATTCGTGGTGTGCCCGCGCTTCTCGACGCTAGCCGGCGCTGTTACGCTTCGCTGTTTACGGACCGGGCCATCTCCTACCGGCAGGCCAAAGGCTTCGATCACCTGAAGGTCGCGCTTTCGATCGGCATTCAGAACATGGTGCGCGCCGATGTCGGCAGCGCCGGCGTCATGTTCTCGATCGACACCGAGACCGGCTTCGACAAGTCCGTCGTCATCAACGCCTCGTGGGGGCTCGGCGAAAACGTCGTGCAGGGCGCCATCGATCCTGACGAATACCAGATCTACAAGCCGCTCTTGTCCGATCCTTCACTGGTTCCGATCATCGAGAAGACGATCGGCGCGAAGGCGCAGAAAATGATCTACGCGAGCGACGGCGAGCGCCCGACGCGTAACGTGCCGACGTCCAAGGCGGAGCGGAGCGCGTTCGTGCTCGACGACCGCGAAATCTTGACGCTCGCACGGTGGGCCTGCGCGATCGAGAGCCACTACGGCTGCCCGATGGACATGGAGTGGGCCAGGGACGGCGAGAGCGGTGAATTGTTCATCGTGCAGGCGCGGCCGGAAACGGTACAGTCCCGCCGGCAAGCGGGCGCGCTCAAATCGTACCGTGTCAAGTCGAAGGGCCGCACGCTGGTCTCGGGATTGAGCATCGGCGAGGCTGTCACGACGGGACGAGTTTGCCTGATTGAAAGCCCACGGGACATCGAGCGCTTCGTCGACGGCGCGATCCTGGTTACGCGCACGACCGATCCGGATTGGGTTCCGATCATGCAGCGGGCCGCTGCGATCGTGACCGATCACGGCGGGCGTACCTCTCATGCCGCTATCGTCAGCCGCGAACTCGGGCTGCCGGCGATTGTCGGTACCGGCAACGCGACACAGCTTCTGCCTGGCGAGCAGGAAGTGACGGTGTCTTGCGCCGAAGGCGAGCAGGGTTTCGTGTACGAGGGCTTTGCCGACTATGAAGCCGAGGAGCTCGACTTGGCCGGCATTCCGAAAACGCGAACGCAAGTGATGCTCAACCTCGCCAATCCAGCCGCCGCGTTTCGCTGGTGGCGGATTCCGGCCGATGGCGTGGGGCTTGCCCGCATGGAATTCGTCGTCAGCAACCACATCAAAATCCATCCGATGGCCTTGGTGCGCTACGACACGCTCGCCGACGAGGGCGCCAAACGCCTGATCGCCGAGCTCACGGAAGGCTATCAGCAAAAAACCGAATATTTTGTCGATCGCCTTGCGCGAGGCTTGGCGCGGATCGCCGCCGCCTATCATCCGAACCCGGTGATCGTGCGCACGAGCGACTTCAAGAGCAACGAATACGCGAACTTGATCGGCGGCGCTGCGTTCGAGCCAAAGGAGGAAAACCCGATGCTCGGGTTCCGCGGTGCCTCACGCTATTATTCGCCGCGCTACCGTGACGGCTTCGCGCTCGAGTGTCGCGCGATCCGCCGGTTGCGCGAGGAGATGGGTTTCCGCAACGTCATCGTCATGATTCCGTTCTGCCGCTCCACCAAGGAAGCGGATCAGGTGCTTGCGGTGATGGCGGAGAACGGACTCAAACGCGGCGACCACGGCCTGCAGGTCTACGTGATGTGCGAGATTCCCTCGAATGTCATTTTGGCGAAGGCATTCGCCGAGCGGTTCGACGGGTTCTCGATCGGCAGCAACGACCTCACCCAGCTGACGCTCGGCGTCGATCGCGACTCCGAGGATTTGGCCGAGCTTTTCGACGAGCAGGACGAGGCGGTAAAATGGATGATCGAGAACGTCATTCGCGAAGCCCATAAAGCCGGCGCCAAGGTGGGGCTGTGCGGGCAGGCGCCAAGCGATCATCCGGAATTCGCCGAGTTCCTTGTGCGGTGCGGGATTGACTCCATTTCGGTGAGCCCTGACAGTTTCATCGCGGTGAAGAAGCGTGTCGCCGCGGCCGAAACAATCAGGACTTACCGCCGCGCATGAGTTCGCGAAGCCAAGCCGGCATTGCGTCAGACGATTTCACGACCATGCCCGATTCCGGCGTCGGCCTTATCGGAGATATTGGCGCGACAAACACTCGCTTTGCGCTGGTCCAGCCCGACGGCAAGATCACCCCCGCGCGGGTCTACGCGCTGAACGATTACGCGTCTCTACTCGAAGCAATTGATGCGTATTTGAGCGAGGAAGCACCGCCTGCGAGGCCGGTGCGGGCCGTCCTGGCGGTTGCCTCACCGGTCACGGGAGATCAGGTCACGTTGACCAATCATCCGTGGACTTTCTCGGTCGAAACGCTACGGCAACAGCTCGGTCTCAGACGCCTCCAAGTGATCAACGACTTCGCCGTCAATGCGGCCGCCGTTCCGCATCTTGGCGAGAGCGATCGCCTTCAGATCGGCGGCGGAGCTCCGGTTAAGAATGCCCCTATCGGCGTCATTGGGCCCGGCACCGGCCTGGGCGTAAGCGCGCTGGTTCCGTCGGCCAATGGCGCGGCGACTATCGCCGGTGAAGGCGGTCACGTCACGATGACGCCGGCCACGGCACAGGAAAGCGCGATCCTCGATCTCATGCGCAAGCGCTACGATCATGTGTCGGCCGAGCGATTGCTGTCCGGTCCCGGACTCGTCAATTTATACAACACGCTGTGTGAACTGGCGGAGACACCGGCAGCATCATTTACGGCAGAGCAAATAACCAGCCCCGGCATCTGGAACAAGGACCCGCGCACACGCGAGGCGACATCGATCTTTTGCGCCATGCTCGGGACCGTGGCCGGCAATCTCGCTCTGACGCTCGGCGCCCGCGGCGGCATCTACATCTCAGGCGGAATCGTGCCGCGGATGAGCGGGTTCTTCGCGCAATCCGAGTTCCGGTCGCGATTCGAAGCGAAGGGGCGGCTGGGCGGCTACGTCGCGGCGATTCCGACCTATCTCATCATGCGACCGCTTCCGGTCCTGCTCGGGGCGGCAGCTCTGCTCGGCGATTGCTGATACGAATTTCGAACGTCGGCAAAAAATTCTTTGCAATGACGTGATCGGTTCAGATCGCCTGCAGCTGAACATCATTGACCAGACGCTCGACGTCTTCTCGCCGGCACAATTCCGTTCCGGGCATCAGCAATGCCGCCGATCCGGCCGCCACGGCGTAGCGCAACGCGGTTTCCATGACGTGTCCCGCGGCCAGACTCCAGATCATGGCGCCTAAGAAACTGTCGCCGGCGCCCACCACGCTCACTGGCTTGATCGGCAGAGCGGGCGCGCGGAGAACTTGATCGCGGCTCACCAATAGCGCGCCTCGTTCTCCAAGCGTGAGCGCGACGACCTCGACCTGCTCCTTGTCGATGAGCGAACGGCAGGCTTTGATCCAGTCGGCTTGCGTTTCAAGCGGGTCGCCCATCAGGATTCTGAATTCGTTCAAACTCGGTTTGACGAGATAAACGCCCGCTTCCAGGGCGGCTCGCAGTGGCGGTCCTGAGCTATCGATGATGATTTTTCTGCCCGCCTGCTTCACTGCCTCCGCCACGCGGCCATAGAAGTCGTCGGGAACGCCAGGCGGGAGACTTCCGCTGCAAACGACGAAGCGTGTCCGCGGATCGAGTGCGCCAAACGTACCAAGGCAAGCGCGCCACTCTTGTTCGGTTAGCCGCGGCCCCGGAAGGACGAACCGGTATTGAAAGCCGGTGGCGCGTTCAAGGACGGTAAAATCCTCGCGCGTTTCCCCGGCGATTTGAGCGGTCAATCCCGGAATTCCTTCCTGGTCGACCAGGCAGCGCAGCAATTGGCCGAGTGCTCCGCCGGTCGGATACATGGCGGTGACATCGGCGCCGAGCCGCTTCATCACGCGAGCGACGTTGATGCCGCCGCCGCCTGGGTCGCGGCGTTCATCCGCCGATCGCAGCTTATGAAAAGGTGTAACGCGCTCGACCGAAACCGAAAGATCGATTGCCGGGTTCATGGTGAGGGTGACGACGTCCGCCATTCTCTCGCGCCTCAATCAACACTGCCAATTGGCGGCGACGCGTGCGTTAGGGCACACACGGCTATTTCCAAGCGAACGCTCCGAGGAGCATTCCGATCCGGCCGTCTCCCCACAGCGGCAGAACGAGCCGGGAATATCCTTGCGTCGCGCCCGAACCAGCGCCACTTGCCGCGGCGTGTTGGTAATAGCTTGGCTCATGGCTCTCGACTGTGGCGCTGCATTGAGAAACCAGGAATTGCAGCGGATGCCGGACGTCTAGTTCGTCCAGGAATTTGCCGGCGAGGTCGCCGCCGTATTGCTCTTTGACTTCGATACCCACGAGCCCGAAGCCGAACCGGAAGCGCACCGGCTTTTCTGAAGCTTCGATCATAATCAGCCTGCCCGAAAGCTCCGGGAGCGCCGCCTCATTGACATCATCCCAAAACGGCATTGGGGCTTCGTGGCGCTTGAGACCCTGCCAAAATGCGAGCACCCGCGCGAGGCCGCGCTCCAATTTCCGGGGTGGGGCGAAGGGTCGGACGGATGTTTTCACGCGCTAAGCTCCCGTAGGGCGCCTCGAATGCTCTTATGGCGATAACTGTGGCGGCCGTCGAGGGGACACTGAAGCAGTATCAATCGGTCGCACACACGGGCGCCTTTGAGCTACATCAACGCGGCCTGCCGCGAGTTGCGGCATTTTGAAATTTGAAAAGAGTTTTTCGGAGAAGGGTCGCCCTTGTTGCAGGTTTCACCGCAGCCGACACTGGAGAAGTCCACTTGGCGCCGGGTCGATGTCCGTGCCCGCTGGGTTGCGGCGGTTTTGCTTGCTCTTGCAGCCGCCGCCGGCGTCTCCTGGTGGAGCATGCATCGCACCACGCCGGTGCAGTATGTGACCGCTCCGCTCGGGCGTGGCGCAATTACCCGCGGCGTAACCGCAACGGGAACCGTCAATCCGATGCTCACGGTCATCGTCGGGACTTACGTCTCCGGCGTCATTCAGAACCTGTTCTGCGACTACAACACGCAGGTGAGGGCTGGTCAGGTCTGCGCCAAGATCGATCCGCGCCCCTATCAGGCGACACTCGATCGATATTCGGGTCAGCTTCTGCGCGATCAGGCGGTGCTCGACAAGGATCGTGCGAATCTCAAGCGCTATCAGCAGCTCGCCGCTGAGAACTCGATCGCGCGTCAGCAGGCCGAGGACCAAGGCTATGTGGTCGACCAGGACGCGGCGACGGTGAAGCTGGATCAGGCGCTGGTGGAAAGCGCCAAGCTCAATCTCGACTACACCGATATCATTTCGCCGGTGAACGGTACCGTTGTTTCACGCAGCGTGACGGGCGGGCAAACGGTCGCCGCCAGTTTCCAGACGCCGACGCTGTTTCTCATCGCCACAGATCTCAAGCAGATGGAGGTGGATACGAACGCCAGCGAAGGCGATATGGGCGGCGTTAAGGAAGGCGAAAAGGCCACCTTTACCGTCGACGCTTTTCCCCAGCGGGTCTTTCAAGGCAAAGTGACGCAGGTCCGGCAATCGCCGCAGACGGTCCAGAACGTCGTGACCTACGATGTCGTGGTCGGTGTCGATAACGGCGATCTGGCGCTGGTGCCGGGTATGACGGCGTCGACGCAGATCATTATCGATCAAAGAAATGACGTGCTCCGCGTGCCGAACCAAGCGCTGCGCTATGTGCCCGGCGGCCTTTCTGCGGTTGAAGGCGGCGGTTCCCGCGCATCGGCGAACAAGCAACCGCGGGTGTGGGTGCTACGCGACGGCCGGCCGGTTGCGGTCAGTGTCGTTCCCGGTCTCAGCGACGATAACTTCACGGAGATCGTCACGGGCGATCTCCATCAGGGCGATCTGGTCATCACCGCCGAAAGCGGCAGTCAGGTAAGCGGGCGCTCCGGTCTGCCGCCGCCGCGCCTCTGAGAGGGCGGCCAATGCCGCGCGAGCAGCCTGCAGCGAGACAGCCGGTCATCAAGGTGGTGGAGGTCACTCGCACCTTCATCATCGGCGACGTCAAGGTCGAAGCGCTCCGCGGCGTCAGCCTGACCATCCAGTCCGGCGAGTTCGTCGCGATCATGGGCTCATCGGGCTCGGGCAAATCGACGCTGATGAATATTCTCGGTTGCCTCGACCGGCCCACAAGCGGCCACTACTTCCTGGAGGGCGTCGATATCGCGGCCCTGCGGGAGCCGGACCTTGCCCGCATTCGCAGCGAGCGGCTCGGGTTTGTTTTCCAGAGCTTCAATCTCTTGGCTCGCACCAGCGCCATCGAGAATGTCGGGCTGCCGCTCTACTACGCCGCCTCGGGGCCGAAGCGTCGCGCCGTGCGCGTCGAACGGGCGCGGGCGGCACTGCGCCTTCTCGGCCTCGGCGACCGCGAACGCAACACGCCGGGCCAGCTCTCCGGCGGCCAGCAGCAGCGCGTCGCCATCGCCCGCGCCTTGATCAACGCGCCAAGCCTTCTTCTGGCCGATGAGCCGACCGGCAACCTCGATACGCGAACCTCGCACGAGATCATGGAAACGCTCGTCTCGCTCAATCGCAAGGAAGGAGTGACGATCGTCCTCGTTACCCACGAGGCCGACATCGCCGCCTATGCCGATCGCATCGTGACCATGCGTGACGGCAAAATCGTTGCCGACGAGCGGGTAAGCAAACCGGCGGCACCGCCCGCGTTTGCCGAGGGCGCGCGCTTGGCGGTCTTCCAGCCGCCGGAGCCGGGCACTTCCGCGCTTCCGACCGGCGGGTTCCTCGCCTTTGCGCTCATGATCCTCGCTGCCGCAGCGCAGGCAATCGGGCGCAACAAGATGCGTTCGGCGCTCACCATGCTCGGCGTATTCATCGGCGTTGCCGCGCTCATCGTCATGGTAGCCGTGGGCAATGGCGCGAGCCAGGCGGTCCGCAAGCAGATCGAAAGCCTCGGCACCAACGTCGTCGTGATCCTCCCCGGCGCGTTGACCACGGGCGGCATGCGCGGTGGTTTCGGCAGCGCCAGCACGCTGACGGTCGCGGATGCGCGCGCGATCCGTCGCGAGAATCCCGCGGTTGCGCAGGTCGGCTACCTCATACGCCAGCAGGGGCAGGTGCAGTACAACAACCAGAACTGGACCACGAGCATCCAGGGCGTGAGCGCAGCCTATCCGTCGATCACGAACTGGCAGATCGCCGCGGGGCGGGCGATCACGGGGGAGGACAACAGCAAGGCCAATCTCGTCGTCGTCATCGGGCAAACGGTGTACCAGCAGCTTTTCAGTCCCGGCGAGAACCCGATCGGCGCCTTCATCCAGGTCAAGAGCGTGCCGCTGCAGGTGATCGGCGTGCTCACCGCCAAAGGCCAATCGCAATTCGGCACGGACCAGGACGACATTGTCATGATCCCGTTCGCGACGGCCGAGCGCAAAGTGCTTGGCGTCGCGGCCCCGACCCAGCAGCAAACGCCGCTCAATTGGCCCTATCTGCCGCCGCCCAACCCGTACAATCTGCAAGCGCGACTGACGGGCTTTGCCAATGCGATCTATGTGCAGGCGGTCAGTCAGCCGCTGGTGCAGACCGCCATTCGCCAAGCGAGCGACACCCTCGTTCGCCGTCATCGCATCACGCCCGGCGCCATCAATGACTTCAACGTGCGCAATCTGAGCCAGTTCGTCGAGACCGCCGAAAGCAGCAGCCGCATCATGGCGCTTCTGCTCGCCGCCGTGGCTTCGATCTCGCTTCTCGTCGGCGGCATCGGCATCATGAATATCCTCCTCGTCTCGGTGACCGAGCGCACGCGCGAGATCGGGCTGCGCATGGCGATCGGCGCGCGCCGGCTGCATGTTTTGCTGCAGTTTCTGGCCGAGGCCATCTTTCTCAGCGTCAGCGGCGGGCTCGCCGGCATTGTCGCGGGCGTCGCATTGTCCGCGGCGATACCCTTGGTATTCAACTGGGCCGCGCCCGTGTCGCTGACGGCCGTCGCCGGCGGCTTCCTGTTCGCAGCCGCGGTCGGCGTATTCTTCGGATTTTACCCGGCGCGCAAGGCAGCGAGCCTCAATCCGATCGACGCGCTGCGCTACGAGTGAGGCCGGCAGTGGCCATACTCGGTCGCCACCTTGTCTGTCCCGTATTGCTGCCACACGATGCCGAGAGATGATCGGTCGATGCCAAGGCTGACGTTGTCATCCAAGCCGTTAATGGTCACGTTGCTGATGGAAATTTTGCCGAAGCTGTAACTGTGATCGCCGTCATTGGCGGTCAGGGTTTTTGCGTCCTTATCAAATATGACGACGATCGGCCGGTGTTCCGAGCCGGGGTGAGCCTCCGTGTCGGTCAAGACGCAATCGAGTTGTTGCGGCTCGGCCGAGGCGTTGGCGGTCCACGCCGAGGCTGCGAGCAGGGCGCTGCAGATCATCGCCGCCGCCAAGCGAAGTACCCGTATTTTCATTGTGTCCTCAATCCGACGTCCACCAAGACCGATGAACTGGGGCGGCTGGTGATCGCTCCGCTTGACATTTAAGGCCGCGCCACCGGCGGAACATAGGTCTCCAATTCCGGTGACGGGAAGGTGATCACTTGACCGATCTCGGCTGAACGATAAAGCGCCATCAGCATTTCGGCTACGGCAACGCCGTCGTGGAAAGTTTCGATCGGCTGCCTGCGGCGACGGAAAGCCTCGACCATGTGCCGGTTCTCGCCGACATAACCGTAGATGTCCGCCTCGTTCTCGACCACCGGCATCAAGCCTTGCTCGGCATTCTGTTTCTCGACCAGATCCTCGCCCTGGCCGCCGGTCACGTCGCGCGACAGAAACACTTTCAGCCCGGTGTTGAGCGACGAGAACTCCATGGAGTATTCCGGCCCGAGAAGCTCGATCAGGATGCGCAGCCCGGCGCCGACATAAGCCCATGAATTGGTGGCTTCGACCATGACGTCGTGACCTTCCGCATCGCGGAAGGTCAGCGCGCCGCGGGCGAAATCTTCGGCCGGCCGTGTGGCGTAATCGACCTCGGGGCCCATCATGTTCTTCAGCCGCGTGACATATTCCGGCCGCGTCCATTTCAGATTGCCGACCGTGGCGCTGGCGCTGACGAGCTTGAGGTCGGTGCGCGGCGCGCCGGGCTTGGTCAGGAGGAAACGTCCGACCTCGACGCTGTGACACGTCATGTCGGAAAGTACGCCGCCGCCTTGCTGCCGGCCTTGCCAGAACCACGGCATGTGCGGCCCGCTATGCTCCTCGGCGGCGCGCGCCAGATAGGGACGGCCGCATTTAGGCACGGCGCGACGCCACACAATGTCCTTGCCGCGCTGCACCGCGCTCGAGAACACCTGATTTTCCAGATAGCCGTGGAAAAGCTTGGCATCTTCGGCAAGACGCAGCATCTCGCGCGCTTCGGCGAGCGTGCGCCCGAGCGGCTTTTCGCACGCGACGCCGACAAGCTTCGCCCAGCCGGCTTTCACCAGCCGATGGATCTCCCGCATGGTGTCGAGCCGGGCGAAATTCGGCACGCCGATCCACACGGCGTCGACCTCGCCGGAAATCAGCATCGCTTCGAGCGACGGAAATGGCCGGCAGGGCCCAAGTTCGAGCGCGTTCGCCTTCGCGGCGAGCGCCTCGCGATGCGCGGCGGTCGGGCTGAAGATGCCCGTCACGGAAACGTGGCGAACGGAGAGCAGCGCCTGGAGGTGAAAGTTGGCGATGAAGCCAGAGCCGATCAGACCGATCCGCAGCCTGGCGATGGGTCCGTGACCGTTCATGCATCCCTCCCTTGGCGTATTTTATTCTGTAGCAAATCCGCGCATGCGCTGCGCTGACTGTATCAATACCCTGCCGCCAGCGCGCCGCGCGTACGTGGATCGGCGGCGCCGACAAAGCCGCCCGGCGCGACCATGATCGAATTGGCCGACGTCGGAAACCTTTGCACGGTGACGGCATCGCCGCGCGCTTCGAGCGCCGCAATGAGATCGCCCGAAATCCCGGGTTCGGCCAAGACCTGATCGGGCATCCATTGATTGTGGATGCGCGGCGCCGAAACCGCGCTCGCGATGTCCATGTGGCGATCGATCACGTCGACCACGACTTGCAGAACCGCGGAGATGATGCGGCTGCCGCCCGGCGAACCGGTGACGAGAAACGGCTTGCCGCCCTTGAGCACGATCGTCGGCGTCATTGACGACAGCGGCCGCTTGCCGGGCCCGGGCGCGTTGGCGTCGAAGCCGAGGAGGCCGTAGGCGTTTGGCGCATCCGGCTTGACGGCGAAATCGTCAAGCTCGTTGTTGAGGAGGACTCCGGTGCCCGCCGCGACCAGGCCGACGCCGAAGCTGAAATTGAGCGTGTAGGTGTTGGAGACGGCGTTGCCGAAATGGTCGATGACGGAGAAATGCGTGGTGTTGCGGCCTTCCGGCTGTGTGACGATACCGGGGTGGATTTCGGCTGCCGGCGTCGCGTGCGCCGGATCGATGGTCGCGCGCCATTCGGCGGCATAGCTCTTCGAGGTTAGGCGCGCCATCGGAATCTTCACCACATCGGGATCGCCGAGGAACCATGCGCGATCCGCGTAAGCGCGCTTCATCGCTTCGATCATCAGGAACAGCGACTGCGTCTGGTCGTCGTGCGCAGGGTCGTAGCCCTCGAGAATATTGAGCATCTCGACGAGCGCGACGCCGCCGGAGGAGGGCGGCGGCATCGAGACGATGTCATAGCCGCGGTACGTGCCGCGCACGGGTGTGCGCTCGATGGCGCGGTAGGATTTGAGATCGTCGGCGGTCATGACGCCGCCGGCGGCTTGTACGGCGGCGGCGACCTTTTGCGCGTTTTCACCTTCGTAGAACGCACGCGGCCCGTTTCGCGATATGGCTTCGAGTGTGTTTGCAAGCTCCGGCTGGACCAGCCGGTCTCCTTGAGCGAGCGCGCTGCCGTCGGCTTTCAGGAAGATTTGCGCCGAGGCGGGCCAGCGCGCGAGGCGCGGCAGGTCCTTGGGCAGCGCATCTGCCATGTCATCGGCGACGGCAATGCCTTCGCGCGCCAGCGCGATCGCCGGCGCGACCAGATCGGCAAGCGTGAAATGGCCGGAGCCGTATTTCTGCTCGGCGAGCGCGAGACCGGCGACGGTTCCCGGCACGCCGATGGCGAGCGCGGAATCGCGCGATTTCTGCGGATCGGCATTGCCCTGCGCGTCGAGGAAAGACGTTTTGTTGATCGCCTGCGGCGCGGTCTCGCGGTAGTCGATGGCAGTGTCCTCGCCGCCGGCGCGATGAATGACCATGAAGCCGCCGCCGCCGATATTGCCGGCGCGCGGATAGGTCACCGCCATCGCGAAACCGACGGCGACCGCTGCATCGACCGCGTTGCCGCCTTTCTGCAGAATGCCGGCGCCGATGCGCGCGGCCAGCGCCTCCTGCGCCACCACCATGCCGTGCGCGGCGGTGACAGCCTGCGCGCGGCCGGTTGCGCTGTCCAAACGGTCTTCGCCCAGCGCAGCGAGCGGCAGTGCGAGAGCGCCGGCGAGGCCGAGCAACGCCAACGTGAAGACTAAGCGCCACGCGGCGGATGACCTGCCTAAAAGCATTTCAGTTCTGGTTCCCGCCAAGTTGGGTCACTGCACCGGCGCGGGCGTCGCGGCAGCGGACTTGGCGATGAGAACATAGCCGCGCGTCTTGTTGTCGTTCGACGCATCGGTCGTGTTCATGGCGTCGAACAGGTCGGATGCTGTCACCCAGACTGGCGGATATTTGTAGCGCGCGACGTCGAGGATGAGGAAACGGTCCACCTTGGCATCGTAGGCCGCGAGCGGCGAGATATGGCCTCCGGTCTGCTGTCCAATCGCCTTTCGCAGATAGTTCACGATCACGAAGTGATCCTTGGCGGCGAGATAGTCACGTGCGGCGGCGCGGAAAGCGTCGAGACCGCCGTCGGCGGCATGGTGAACCTCGATCGCCACGGGATGGAGCGCAAGCAGCCCGCCGAGCTGATCCAGCGTCATGCCCTGCCTGGCGAGGACGTCGCGCGGCAGCACCGCCTCAGTGTGCTCATCGAGGAAATTGTCCTGGGTGAAGATGTGGTAGGGCTGATATTCCGGGGTCGAAGGCGCCGGCGTGCCCGCCGCATTGAGAACCATGACGATGCTGGCGACGCCGCAATAGGCTTGCGTCTTCTGGGTCACGAAATTGTCGGCGATCGGAAAATAAGCCGCGTGCGCGCCGCTCTCGCGAAAGAACTTCTCGCCCTCGTCGGAAGTGAGATCGGTCAGGTTGCCGGGGAGCGGCAGCGTTTCGGCGCGCGCGCCCGGCGCAAGAAGATTGGGCGCCAACAGGCAGAGCGCGAGCGCGAGACATTGAAAAAAGCGGCCTGGCATCATGGAGGTCCATCTTCCGCGATTAAATCGTTGCACGTCAAACAGTTTGTACAGGTTCAGTGGCGGACGGCTTTGACATCCTCAGGCGTGACCGCATCCTGATAATTGTTGCCGAAGTGCGTCCGGACATAGTTCACGACAGCGGCGATCTGATCGTCGTTCATCGTGTCGGCGAACGACGGCATCGCGCGTTGCCCGTTGACGACGATAGAGACCGGATATCCGCTGGTCTCGAGAGTCTTGTCGCCTGCGAGCGGCGGATAAGTCCCGGCGCCGATCGCTCCTTTGCCGTCGGACATGTGGCACGCCTGGCAAACATTGGCGTAGAGGTCTTCGCCATTGCGTTCGGTGAATTTGTAGCCGGTGCTCAGCGCCGGTCCGGGCGGATTGCGTGCCGCATCCTGCGCCGGGGCGGCCGGCGCGATCAGCGCCAGCAACGCAACGATGGTGATTTGTTTTAACCGCCGCGATGACATCTGACTCACGTTTTGACGACGCGGTGGTGCAGCCGCGTGATGGCGTCGAGCGAGGAGAGGATCGCCCCCTCCTGCCATGCCGGAAGGTATGACGCGTGCTCGCCCGCGAGCACGATCCGGCCGTCGATCTGGCAGAGGTCGTCGTAATGCGCTGCCCTGGCTTCGTCGGTCCAATAGCCGGCGCATCCGAGCGTGAACGGCACGCGATGCCATGCCACGGCGACACCGTTTTCAAACTCGGCCGGGTATTGCGGATGAATGCTGGAGCCCAGCGCGACGGCGCGCGCCACCCGTTCCGCCGGTGGCATCGCCGCGAACTCGTAGGCGTTCGCTCCCTCGAAGATATACGCGCCCAGCAGAACGCCGCGGCCGCTGCGATTAAAGCCCGTATTCGGATAGGCGATCTGCCGGATCGGCAGATCCGTGTAGCTGATGCCGCCGTAGATCGCGTCATCTTCCTCCCAGAACCGGCGCTTGAATTGCAGGCCGACTTTGACGGCCGATGCATAAGGCACCGCATCGATCGCCGTCTTCATGCGGGCGCCGGCGTCGATCGGAATCTGGCTGAGAATGGACAGCGGAATGGTGCAGATGCACCAGTCGGCTTTCGCCACGTGTGCAACTTCGGGAGCCTTGGCATCCACGTAGGTGACGGTGACGCCGCCCTCGTCCTGCGCAATCCGCGTCACCTTCGCATCGTAGCGAATGAGATCGCCCGTTTCGCGCGCGAACGCCTTGCCGATCATGTCCATGCCGCCCACCGGCTGGAACATCGTGGTCTGGAGTTCATGCACGGCAAAGGTTTGCAGAGCGCGCCACAGCCGCGACTTCAGGATGTCCGAAAGCTTGAGCGGTTCGCCGGGCACTGGCGCCGCGTCAAGACCGCCGCCGGGACCCCTGGCATAGCCGCGATAGCGGCCGGAGATCAGGTTGGCCTTGTAGGCGTAGTTTTCGTCCAGCGCGCCCCACGATTTGAGCGCTTGCAGCAGCATTTCCTTGTCTTCCGTCGAAACCGCTTCATCGAGCTTGCCTTGCCCGGCCGCCTTGGCCAGCAGCTCGGCGATCTGTCCCTGAAAATCGGCTTTGATCTCGCGAATGCGCTGCGGCCGGCCGCCGAACGCGTTGGACGAATGCAAGAGCGCATTGTGATTGAGCTCGACGAACGGCTCGAGCGCGACGCCGAGGCGTTTGCAGTAATCGAGCAGCGCGCGATGATGATAGGGAATCCGCCACGGCCCGGGATTGAAATAAAGCCCCTCCTCGAATTCGCAGGTCTGCGTGAAGCCGCCGAGCTCGGTGAACGTGTCGCCGCCGCGCAAAGTCCAGTTGCGGCCGCCGGCACGGCCGTTGAATTCCAGGATCTGAACCTTGTAGCCGGCGTTGCGCAACTCGAGCGCGGCCGTCATGCCGGCGAGACCGGCGCCGAGGATCAGGACCGAGGCGCCCCGGACATCGCCGCCAAGCGCGACGCGGCCCTTGTAGCCGGAATCCGATGCGAAGCCGAGGCTCGACGTCGCCTCATACATCACCGCGCTGCCGGCGACCGTACCGATCAGCGACAGCAGATCGCGCCGGCTGAAATCCGTCCCGTTGCCGCGTTGCATTGACGCGTTACTCTCGATCATCCTGGTCAAGATTATGCCCGTGAACCGCCGCGAAGCCTATCGTGCGCAACGCATGGGTTGAACCAACCAACGGGACCGGCCCGAAGTAAGGCGGTGTGAAATTCCGTAGGATGGTTGAGCGACGCGATACGCACTCCCTCTCCCCCTGTGCGGCCCTGTGCGGGGGAGAGGGTTGGGGTGAGGGGGCGGTGCCGCTGGAAGCAGAGTCGCGGCAACGGCCCTCACCCGCTTCGCTTCGCTCGCGACCTCTCCCGGAACGGGAGAGGTGAAATAGCAAGCCGTTCTCGCGGCGCGAACGCACCCGAGTTTTGTGGATAGCGAACAGCGAAGTGGCGAATGGCGAATAGAGGAAGCGCTTACTCACCTATTTGCTTTGCCATTCGCTACTCGCCATTTCGCTATTCGCCGTCTCAACAACAAACGGAAGCGGAACGCCGGCAGGCGTATGTGTCCATCCTCCGCGCTTGCGCGCGGCGCGCGTCTTGCGGACGCGCTCGCCTGTCGGCGTTCCACCACGGCTCTTGCCAGGGGGCTTTCGCCCCTTTCGCTCAGCTCCAGGCCAGGCTTCCTGGGACGCGGCGGAAGCGCATCGTCTTATCAAGCTCGCCCCAACCGGGGGGCGAAAAACTCCGCGCTGCTAAACGGGCGTTACCCGCGCCCGCCTGTCCCAGTCCAGGGAATGCACCTCCCGGACCGGTCGTAATGCCGGTCAGCATGATGCCCAAAGCCGCCCGGGAGCGGAGTGTATCGTTCCGCCCGCGAGCACCGCACTCGCTCCGCATCGGTGAGTACCCTCGGCCGAAGGCGTCCGTCGATGAGCGAGATTTGTAGTTTGTATCCGATTTAGTGACATTTGTCAAGAACGATGTCACGGAAACGGCAACTCAAGGCGTGTTCGCGACAAATTAAACTCAATCTTCATCGTCCTGGCGCATCGTTGGCGGGAGCTCTCAGAACAGAGCGCTGCCATGGACGCAACGACACCAAAGCATCTGCTTGGGATTTCCGGCCTCGGATGGCGCCCGCCGCGCTGCCGGCGCGTGGCGCTCGTGCTGCAGGGCGGGGGAGCGCTCGGCGCCTATCAGGCCGGCGTCTATCAGGCGCTTTACGAAGCGGACGTGCAGCCGGACTGGATTTCGGGCGTCTCGATCGGGGCGATCAACGCCGCGATCATCGCCGGCAATCCGCCTGACCGGCGCATGGAGCGATTGAAAGCGTTCTGGGAATCCATCACCGCGCGCAGCATCTGGGCCTTCACGCCGGACGGCGATGTGTTCCGCCAGATGCGCAACGCCGCCTCGACGCTGATGACCGCCGCTTTCGGTCAGCCCGGCTTCTTTAGCCCGCGCTTTCCCGGCCCGTGGTTCAGCGCGTCGGGCGCGACGGACGCCACTTCCTATTACGACACCGCGCCGCTACGCGAGACGCTGTACGAATTGATCGATTTCGATCTGCTCAATTCGTCCGGCATCCACTTCTCCGTCGGCGCCGTGAACGTCGTCACCGGCAATTTCGTCTATTTCGACAATACCAACGAGCCGATCGAGCCGGACCATATCCTGGCCAGCGGCGCGCTGCCGCCGGCGTTTCCGATGGTGAAAATCGGCTCGGACCATTATTGGGACGGCGGCATCGTTTCGAACACGCCGCTGCAATATCTGCTGGACCACGAGGACGGGCGCAACGCGCTCGTCTTTCAGGTCGATCTCTTCAACGCGCGCGGCCCGCTGCCAGGCGACATCCACGAGGTCATGGCCCGCCACAAGGACATCCTGTATTCCTCCCGCACGCGCTACAACACGGACGTATTCCGCCGCGTCCACGCGTGGAAGGCGCGGCTGCGCGAGGCGCTGCTCAAAATGCCGCCGGAGCTGATGTCGGAGGAGAACCACCGCCTGCTGGAAGAACTCGAGCACCAGCCGGAAATGGCGATCTTGCAGCTCATCTATCAGCAGAAGACGTACGAAGGCCACGCCAAAGATTTTGAGTTCTCCGGCACGTCGATGCGCGAGCATTGGGCCAGCGGCTACGAGGACACCAAGGGCACTCTGAACCGCAAGGATTGGCTCGTCATTCCCCCGCCGGGCGGCGGGATCGTGACGTATGACGTGCACCACGATTACCATCGGTGATTGCAGCAGGCAGCAGCAAGTAGCCCGGATTGAGCGTTCGCGAAATCCGGGACTCACTGCGAAGCAACCCCGGATTTCGTTTCACTAAATCCCGGCCACACTCGCTCTTTGTCGTCATGGCCGGGCTTTGTCCCGGCCATCTCGCTTAGTCAGGCACCGTGCCGAAGGATCGGGATGCCCGGCACAAGGCCGGGCACGACCGAGTAAGCGGGCTAAGCTCGCGCGACCCGACGGCTCAATCCGGGCTACGCTTGTTGCAGCGAAGAACGCCGTCTCGCTCATCAGGCCGCCTGGACCGCGCGCTCGGTTTCCAGCCTGAGGTCCACGGGCACCGGCGCGCGCAGTATGTCGAGCACCGGACAGTGCGCGTCGACCACTTCCTTCAATTTGGCGAGATCGGCTGCCGGCGCGCTGCTTTTCAGATTGACGACGCCCCGGACCTCGTTGAAGCCGGCGCGGACATCGTCTTTCACCGCGAAGAAGCCGCGCAGGTCGAGCAATCCTTCCAGCTTGACCGAGACGCTCTCGAGCGGGATGCCGAGCGCGGTGGCATAGGCCCGGTAAGTGATTTCCTGACATGTGGCGAGCGCAGCCAAAACCAGCTCCACAGGGTTCGGACCGGCGTCGGTTCCGCCAAGGCTCGGAGGTTCGTCGACCGTCACGGAAAACTGGCGGATTTTGGTTTCGCTGCGCAAGCCTTCGACCTGACGCGAGTCGGCGGAAAAAGTTGCGATCGCGTGATCGGGGTTGGCGCGCAGATCCGTTTGCGTCGCAACGATGATGTCTTGGAGCGCCATTGTTTCTCTCCTGGAGTTGGCAACGAGGGTTTGCCTCGTGCCAATCATACGGTTGGCAGGGTGAAAACTCTTTAGCTATTTTTTCAGTTCCGTAGGCAATTCCTTTGGCGTTTCGGACAAAAGCAGGAATGCCGTTCCGCGTGCGTAATCGTGTGTCTTATGGGTTTTTCGGAACATGCGTGCGCTTAAGCGGGTGGGTGTGTTTGTGCGCAGGCTTGATCGAACGATGCGGCGGATTAGCATCGCTCCCGAACACAGACGCTGTATAATTCGTGCCCGTCCAGCAGCCGCCGCAGCCGCCTAAGCAGGCGCAGCCGCCGCAGCCGCCGCAGCTGCAGCCTGTGGCAAGTCGTACGCCGGGCCGGACTGTTCGGGCGTTTTCTTTGTCGAAGACATAGAATGTCGCCAAGCTGACGTCGGAGATTTCCTCCTCACCGAGAGTGATTTCGTGACTCACTCCGGTGTTCCGCGTCAGCATATCCGCTGCCGGCGTACCGGTTGCTGCGGCTGCTCCGCCCGCCAGCGACAACGACAACCCGGCGGCCCCCAACACCGGTACGGCTTTGCTCCTCCGCTTTCGCTTCGAAGCATGCTTGGCGTGCAACATGGTGGAGTCTCCCGTACCTTCGGGTAAATATTCGAGCAATCGATTGTATGAGTAACGCTGTCGTACGCTCGGCCCAGGCACCAGGCAAGTGTCAAAAAAGTCAGGAATTACGTCGATGAATTTATGAAACCTACAATCAACATGCTAAGCCGTTCGTCTGCATCATCGCTGCGGTGTACCAGCGCCGCGTCGGCCTACTAGGTCGGCCTACTAGTCAGAGCGATCCCAATGCGCCAAAAAAGGCATCGCTCTAGGGACCCCGCGCGCCCCCCTCGTCCAAAAACGTCTGCACCGCCTCGAACAGATCGAACCGGTTTGTCTCCATCATGACACTGTGCGTGCCTTGGGGAAGTTCAACAAGGCGCTTGCCCGGCGAATTCACCAGCAGCGGGAATAGAGTCCGCGCCATGTGCGCCGGAACGTCGTGGTCCCATGCTGCCGTGATCAGCAACGCCGGCACCGTGATCTTTGCCGGATCATAATAGGGTTTGCCGGCCCACCACGTTTCGATGCAGTCCTGCACCACGCCGTTGGGCGCGCGGATCACCGGCGGGTTCATCGCCGCGCCGTCCGGATCGCTGGCCCAGGTCGCCTCCACCCAGGCATCGAAAACGCCGGCGGGGATGAGCGTCGCCTTATTCTCCTCGGGAACGCCCGCGTACCAGCGTTCGCGCGCCTGCTCGCGCGTTACCGTTCGGTACGCGCCCAGTCCACTGGACGAGGATTGCACGAGCCTGCCGGTCTGGCCCATCCAGATCGGCGAATAGAGGACGAGACTCTCGACCTTGCTCGCGTTCGACGACGCGTAAGTCGGCGTCGAAAACGTGCCCCACGACCAGCCGAGGAGAACGAGCCGCGGAATGTTTCGCCGCTTGAGGATAAAGTCCACGACGGCGGCGATGTCCTTGACCGCGGTCCCGGTGCGCACGATCGGCGGATTGGCGTCCGGCTTTTCCGCCATCGCTTTCGGCCGCGTGGATTTGCCGTAGCCGCGGATGTCGAGCAGATAAACGTCGTAGCCGCGTGCGGCGATGGTATCCATCCACGATGAGCCGTTCACCGGGAGGTCGAATGTGGTGTGCGCCGGATAGGTGGCACCGTGGACGAACAGCACGGTGCGCGCGGGCCGGAACGATTGCATGTCGGCCGGGCGCTTGTTGCGCACATAGATAGCGATGCCGGGATCGAGCGCCGGCACCATGAATTCTTCGGTGGTTAGTTTTGGCGTTGGTGCGCTCGGATTCGTCGTCGCTTCGGCAGTCGCAGCCATGTTTCCCCCCGGGCCGTTCTCGTTGCGGCCATCCACGCGTTGCGAGAATAGAGGCGTGGATGCCCGGCACAAGGCCGGGCATGACGATCGTGGCGTTGTTTCGCCCGTCAGTCCTTCATCCCGCCGCGCCGTCGGCGCCGCGACCTCTCTCCCGCAAGGGGCGAGGTGGGGCACGCTCGCTTCTCCGCCGCGACTGGAGACGATACTCTCTGGCATTGCGGGAGCAGCCAGATGGATGCCGGTGCGGTTCTGCTAGCCAACGGAAACCTGCGGATCAAAAGAACGCGCTATGGCCTGATGGCCTACAACATCAACGACCTTTACGTCGGCCGCTCGATCGATTGCTATGGCGAGTATTCGCGCGGCGAAGCGGCGCTGTTCGCCCAGCTGGTCACGCCCAACGCGCTGGTGCTGGATGTCGGCGCCAATATCGGCGCGCTGACGGTCTTTCTTGCCCAGGCGGTGGGCCGCCAAGGCACCGTCGTCGCGATCGAGCCGCAGCAGGCGATGTATCATCTCCTCTGCGCGAACCTGGCGCTCAACGAGATCGACAATGTCCGCGCGCTTCATGCGGCCGCAGGGCAGGCGCCGGGCCGCGGATTTGTGGAGGTCAGGGATTACGCGACGCCGGGGAATTTCGGCGGTGTCGAGTTGACCGGCAACGGCGGTGAGCCGATCGCGCTGGTCAGCATCGACAGCCTGCGACTGCCCGCCTGCCACTTCATCAAGATCGACGTCGAAGGCGAGGAGCAATCGGTGATCGCCGGCGCCGTCGAAACAATCGCGCGCTTTCGGCCGGTGCTGTACGTGGAAAACGACCGCAGGCACAAATCTCCGGACCTGATCCGGCAACTTTGCGCGCTTGATTATGTCCTCTATTGGCATCTGCCGCCGCTCTATAGCGCCGACAATTTTTATGGCAATCCGACGAACCTGTGGCCCGGGACCGTGTCGATCGACATGTTGTGCCTGCCGAGCGGCGACAAGCGCGACGTTGTTGGAATGAAGCCGGTTGCCGGCGCTGACGATTGGCCGTTTCCGTAATAGGCGCGGCCAAACCCGCGTCGGTCACAACATCGACGGCAGGACTCGGTCCGGCGGACGGTGGCCGTCCATGAAGGTTCTGATGTTGACGATGACCTTCTCGCCCATGTCGATGCGGCCTTCGAGCGTGGCCGATCCGAGATGCGGCAGCAACACGACCTTGCCGGCGCGCGCGAGCTTGACGAGCTTGGGACTGACGGCCGGCTCGTGCTCGAACACGTCGAGGCCGGCGCCGGCGATTTCGCCCGCCTCGATCAGTCGCGCCAGCGCATTCTCGTCGATCACCTCGCCGCGCGCGGTGTTGACGATATAGGCGTCGGGGCGGATGAGCTTTAATCGGCGCGCCGAGAGCAAATGATAGGTCGCAGGCGTGTGCGGGCAATTGACGGAGATGATGTCCATGCGCACGAGCATCTGGTCGAGGCTCTCCCAGTAGGTCGCGTTGAGCTCCTCCTCGATGCGCGGCGCCACGCGGCGGCGATTGTGATAGTGGATTTGCAGCCCGAATGCCTTGGCGCGGCGGGCAACCGCCTGGCCGATGCGGCCCATGCCGACGATGCCGAGCCGCTTGCCCCAGATGCGGTGGCCGAGCATCCAGGTCGGGCTCCAGCCGGTCCAATCGCGGTCGCCGATGAGCACCTGGGCGCCTTCGGCCAACCGCCTTGGCACCGCGAGGATCAATGCCATGGTCATATCGGCCGTGTCCTCGGTGAGGACGCCGGGCGTATTGGTCACGGTGATGCCGCGCTGAAGCGCGGTCGCCACGTCGATATTGTCGACGCCATTGCCGAAATTGGCGATCAGCTTGAGTTGCTCGCCCGAGTGGCTGAGCACGGACCGGTCGATCTGGTCCGTGACCGTCGGCACGATCACGTCGGCGATCTTGGCGGCCTCGATGAGGTCCGCCTGGCTCATCGGCTTGTCATCGAGATTGAGGCGCGTGTCGAACAATTCGCACATGCGCGTTTCGACGCTGTCCGGCAGCTTGCGGGTAACCACGACCAGCGGCTTTTTGCCCGATGCCATTCGCTGCCCCGTGCGCTGCCGGCGATTACCGGCCCTTTGACGCATCCGCCCGTTCAGGTCTCGTTAACCGCCCTCGCCGACACTGAAGATTGGGCGGCGGTTCATCATTTCTCTCTAGCAGATGGCTGCGTTCCCACAAAGCGTGCCGGTTCCCCCGGCGTATCGCGCTTCGCTTGGCATCCGGGTCTGTGGCGATGGCATTGCGTCAGCATGGCAAGATGACGATCGTGTGGGTTCGGGCCGCAATTGCGGCCCTCTGCATGCTGTCGTTTGCCGCTGTCGCTCAGGCGGGCGGCGACGCTACATCTGGGCTGCCGGTGCCGCGCTTCGTCAGCCTCAAGACTGATCGGGTCAATGTGCGCGGCGGCCCGGAAAAGGACCACGACGTCTCCTTCATCTATACGCGCGTCGGCTGGCCGGTCGAAGTCACCGCCGAGTTCGAGAATTGGCGGCGCATCCGCGACTCGGACGGGTCGGAGGGATGGGTCTATCACTCGCTGCTGTCGGGAAAGCGCATGGCGGCGGTGCAGCTGAAATCAAAGACCGATGTCGCGGCGCTGCATGCCGGGCCCGATGCGCAGAGCCCGGTGACCGCCCAATTGCAATCCGGGGTGCTCGGATCGATCAGGCATTGCACCGGCACCTGGTGCCGCCTGGTCGGCGATGGTTTTGACGGGTGGATCGAACAAAACCGCCTCTGGGGCGTCTATCCGGACGAGAAGATCGAGTGACCCATCATTCCGGGGCCGAGCGTTAGCGAGGAGCCCGGAATCCATATTCGCTGACGCCGCGGATCTGGCGCGGCGCTTACTCTGTGAGAATCGGGGTTATGGATTCCGGGCTCACCGGCTGAGGCCCGCGCCCCGGAATGACGCTCAGCGCCGCGTGCGCCGCAGGCGCACCACCACGTCGATGCGGTCGATCTCGTAACCCTCCGGCGGGACCGGCGTCTTGCCGACAACCACGTCGGATGAGGGAATATCCACGAGATCGTTTCGATCCTCGATGAAAAAGTGATGGTGCTCGGAATTGTTGGTGTCGAAATAGGCTTTCGAGCCTTCGACGGCGACCTGACGCAGCAAACCGACCTCGGTGAACTGGTGCAGCGTGTTGTAAACCGTGGCCAGCGAGACGGGCACTTTGGCGTGGGTCGCTTCCTCGTAAAGCATTTCCGCCGTCACGTGCCGGTCGCCTTTGGCGAACAGGATCCAGCCGAGCGCCATGCGCTGCCGCGTTGGACGCAGCCCGACCTCACGCAGCTTCGCCTTCACGTCGTGCCAAGGGCAGCCCGTGAGATCGCCGTGGCCGGCCGGCGTGTGCGACGGAACGGACGGCGCCGCGGTGCCGGAAACGAGTGGACGCGACTGTATCATTGTTGCACCTGACGCCCCATGACGAGCCGAACGAGATC
This sequence comes from uncultured Alphaproteobacteria bacterium, assembly GCA_963733575.1. GTDB lineage: Bacteria > Pseudomonadota > Alphaproteobacteria > Rhizobiales > Xanthobacteraceae > BOG-931. The sequence goes on from CAVTDJ010000005.1 coordinate 611,057, forward strand.
GGTTACATTTGAAATTATTATACCGCGCCCCGCGCCCGCTGCAACTCCCAAGGCACTCAGCCGCAGAGGCGGCCGGCGCGGCAAGGGTGCGACTTTGCCACTATATTCCCATGTGTTAGGGATCGGCGAACCAGGTGGGGGCGGAGACGGGGATGCAGGAACGGCGCGCAAACTTCGAATATGAGGACCTGCTTGCCTGCGGCCGAGGCGAGCTTTTCGTCGACGGCCCGCAACTGCCGCTGCCGCCGATGCTGATGTTCGACCGCATTTCCGAAATCGCGGAAGTCGGCGGCGAGTATGGCAAGGGACTGGTGCGCGCGGTGCTCGAATTAAAGCCCGATCTCTGGTTCTTCCCCTGCCACTTCAAAGGCGACCCGGTGATGCCGGGGTGCCTCGGCCTCGATGCGCTGTGGCAGATGCTCGGCTTCTTTCTCGGCTGGCTCGGCTCGCCGGGCAAGGGTCGCGCGCTCGCCGTTGGCGAGATCAAGTTTTCGGGTCAGGTGCTTCCGACCATGAAGAAGGTCGTGTATGGCATCGACATCAAGCGGGTGATGCGTTCGAAACTCGTGCTCGGCATCGCCGACGGCTGGCTCTCGGCGGATGGTTCCGTGATCTATCGTGCCCTCGATATCAAAGTCGGGCTGTTCCTCGACGCGGCGCCGCAGGCGAGCGAAGCCTGACCAGCGGCTGCAGGCGGGCTGAAATTGGCTGACGAGGCGAAGATGAGACGGGTGGTCGTCACCGGAATGGGCATCGTCTCGTCCATCGGCAACAACACCCAAGAGGTGCTGGCGTCGCTGCGTGAGGCGAAGTCGGGCATCGTGCGTGCCGAAAAATACGCCGAGCTCGGCTTCCGCTCCCACGTGCACGGCGCGCCGACGCTCGATGCCAGCGAGGCCGTCGATCGCCGCGCCATGCGCTTTCTCGGCGGTGGCGCTGCCTGGAACCACGTCGCCATGGAGCAGGCGATCCGCGACGCCGGGCTTGAAGCGGCCGAAGTTTCGAACGAGCGCACCGGCATCGTCATGGGCTCGGGAGGACCTTCGACTCGCACGATCGTCGAGGCGGCCGACACCGCACGCAGCAAGGGGCCGAAACGCGTCGGTCCGTTCGCGGTGCCGAAGGCGATGTCGTCGACGGCATCGGCCACGCTTGCGACCTGGTTCAAGATCAAGGGTGTCAGTTATTCAATCTCGTCGGCCTGCGCGACTTCGAACCACTGCATCGGCAATGCCTATGAGCTGATCCAGTACGGCAAACAGGACATGATTTTTGCCGGCGGATGCGAGGAGCTCGACTGGACGCTGACGGTCCTGTTCGATGCGATGGGGGCGCTGTCGTCGAAGTATAACGAGACCCCTGCCAAGGCCTCGCGCGCCTATGACGTGGATCGCGACGGCTTCGTCATCAGTGCCGGTGCCGGTGTGCTCGTGCTTGAGGAGCTCCAACACGCCAAGGCGCGCGGCGCCAGGATCTATGCCGAGCTCGCCGGGTACGGCGCGACGTCCGACGGCGCCGACATGGTGGCGCCATCGGGCGAAGGCGCCGCCCGCTGCATGCGCATGGCGATCAAGGACGTGAAGGCGCCGGTAGACTACATCAATCCGCACGCCACCTCGACGCCGATCGGCGATCTCAAGGAGATCGAAGCGATCCGTGAGGTTTTCGGCTCGGGCGACAAATGTCCGCCGATCTCGGCCACCAAATCGCTCACCGGACATTCCCAAGGTGCAACCGGCGTGCACGAGGCAATCTATTCGCTGTTGATGATGAACAACGGCTTCATCTGCGAGAGCGCCAACATCGAGAATCTCGATCCCGCTTTTGCCGACATGCCGATCCTGCGCCAACGCCGCGACGGCGTGGCTCTCGGCTGCGTGCTGTCGAATTCCTTCGGGTTTGGCGGCACCAACGCCTCCATCGCGTTCAAGCGGCTGGATGCGTAAGCTCTCTTTCCGAAACGAAACTGAAATGGGTATGTCGGCATGCAAGGCCTGATGCACGGCAAGCGCGGCCTGATCATGGGGGTCGCCAACGATCACTCGATCGCCTGGGGCATCGCCAGGACGCTTGCGGCGCACGGAGCGAGCCTTGCGTTCACCTTCCAGGGCGAGGCGCTGGCGAAACGCGTCAAGCCGCTGGCGACGTCGGTAAAGTCCGATCTCGTGCTGCCATGCGACGTCGAGGACGTCGCCTCGGTCGATGCGGTCTTCGCGGAGATTGGGCGCACGTGGGGAACGCTCGATTTCCTCGTTCACGCCATCGCCTTTTCCGACAAGACGCAGCTCACCGGCCGCTATGCCGACACCACGCGCGAGAATTTTCTGCGCACCATGCTGATCTCGTGCTTCGCCTTTACCGAGGCGGCGAAGCGCGCCGCAGCCTTGATGCCGAACGGCGGTGCGATGTTGACGCTGACCTATAATGGCGGCGGCCGCGCCATGCCGAACTACAATGCCATGGGTCCCGCCAAGGCGGCGCTCGAATCGTCGGTGCGCTATCTCGCCGTGGACTACGGGCCCCAGGCGATCCGGGTCAACGCGATCTCGGCCGGGCCGATCCGCACGCTCGCCGGCGCCGGGATCGGGGATGCTCGCATGATGTTTGCGTTCCAGCAGCGGCATTCACCGCTGCATCGCGGGGTGACGCTCGACGATCTCGGCGGCGCGGGGCTGTATCTGCTGTCCGACCTCTCGACCGGCGTCACCGGCGAAATCCACTTCGTCGATTCCGGCTACAACGTCATTGCCATGCCGCATCCGGATGCGCTGCGCGCCGATCGCGCGCGGAGCGACGATTCGGGGCAATGAGCCCACTAAGCAAAGCACTGCGACCGCCTAAGCGAGATGCCCGGCACACGGCCCGGCATGACGATCACAGCTTCGCCAAGTGTGGCATGACCTCCGTGCTGAACAGACTGAGCGAGCGCAATGCGTCGGCAAGCTTCATCGTGCCGAGGAACGGATAGGTGAGCAGATAATTGATGCCGAGCTCGCCGACCTGCCGCTCGATCGTGGCGCGCACCGTCTGCGGCGAGCCGGCAATAACGCCGCCGTGCGCGAGCATTCCTTCGTAGGTCGTTCCGTGAGGAATAGTCACGCGCGCGTGGGGGCCTACGTCGCCGAGCTTGACCTTGAGCCAGTTGAGATTCGCCAGATGAACCTCCATCGCGGGCTTGGCGAAGCGGTGCGCTTCGGCATCGGTGTCGGCGACGAAAATGTGACGCTGGCAGCCGATCACGGCGCCGCCCGGAAATTCCGGCTTCGGCTGCGCCGGTGCGCCGCGTTTCGCCAGCGCTGCGCGGTAGGCGTCAATGCAAGCCTTCGCGGCCGGCATCGGCCCGAGCGTCACAAAATGCAAACCCTGCTCGCCGGCCCAGGTCGAGCCGATCGGGCTGGATGACGCGTACCAGAATGGCGGATGCGGCTGCTGCAGCGGCCGTAACGCGATCGGCACATTCTCATAAGCATAATACTTGCCGTCGTAGCTAAGCGTATCCGTGGTCAAACCGGCGCCGATGCATTTGTACGCGTCGACAAAAATATTCCGCGAGTTGTCGTGCTCGACCTTGTGGAATTTAAGCTCGAAGGGCGACACGCCGCGGCCGACGCCGACATCGAGCCGGCCGTGGCTCAAATGATCGAGCATGCAGATTTCTTCGATCAGGCGCAGCGGCGAATAGAGCGGCAGCAGATAGACCAGCGGGCCGAGCCGCATGTGCTTGGTCGCCCGCGCGACGGCGCCGAGATAGACGCCCGGCACCGGCACCAGGTTGAGCGGGGTGGCGTGATGCTCGGCCACATGCAGGCAATAGAAGCCGGCCGCGTCGGCAGCGGCTGCGAATTCAAGCCGCTCGTCGAGGAGCTGCGCAAGCGGCCGCTCGCCGGCTTCGACATGGTCGAAAAGTCCGATTTTCATACTCTCCCACCGTCCTTGTGGCGCGATTGTCGCGCTTGCCTCGATCTGGTCCGTATACTCATAAAGCAAGCCGTCCGCAGCTTCCGTTTAGGTCCGCTTCTTCCACCACAAGCCGGCATTCAACTGAGCATGGTCAGGCAGACAATTGCCGACATTGCCGTTTAATAAGCTGTAGCCGCGCATGTTTCGACAAAATCGGTGACCTAGACCGATGATCCGTTGCGCAAACGAGGCAGGCGCGTCTACTCTGACGCAAGCATGATTGTCGATATTGGCAAAGATGCGTAGGTCCGCCCAATGAAAAACATCTTGAGCGCAACGATCATGCTCGCCCATTCATGGTATCCATGGGCATGTTGTAACGATCAGCATTGCCATCCCGTTCCATGCGAACTCGATAAAAGCGGATAGGCTCGGCGTATCTTGGAACGGGGTGATATTTACCCAAGAGCTGATAAGAGAGTCCTTGGATGAGCAATGTCATGTTTGCATTGAAGTTGTTGGGACGCATGCCTACCCGTACTGTGTCTTTATCCACAAGCCGAAACCAGCATAACCAACACAGAGCAATCATTGCAGCTTAGTTTTGGTGCGATGTGACGAGTGCCTCGTCTCCTCGGAACGCTCGGCTCCTCCCGTTCGTTGGTCGATTCCGCGTAAGAGCGACTTCCGCTGCGGGGCCATGAACTGCCTCGCCGACGATAGGGCCGTTGCGGCAGCTAAACCTCACGTAACGGACATCACGGCTGAAGACTGGCGCGGCCGAGACGGGCCAGGAGCCGACATTCGCGTTTCAACAGAAGATCGTAAGACCCCTCGATCGCCTGTCACCACGAAGAAGGGTCTCTCCGGTCTTGCACCTGGTGCCATGCAAATATGCGTTGTCCTTCGCCGCCGATACGGAGGACGCAACAGGCAGAATCTAAAGGGGTCTCGGAGGTTTCTGCCCTCTAACGCAGGTAGCGTGGTTTTCAAACCTCACCTCGTCCGACCATGTATGCCATTCCGCAGATTCTCGGTTGTAGGTGGAATAGGCTATCTGATTGCCCGGTATGAGCCGATATTGCCACGACACCTGGTCGCCCGTTATTTGTATCGGATATGTTTTGCCGTCACGATCAGTGACGGTACGAGAGGCCAAATCGAAAACGATATAAAACGTGCCGCCGCTGTCCGTGCAAGCGAGGGAGACCGGTTCGGCGAAAGACGAGACATTCTGCGCAATCACCAAGATGGCAGCAAGAACGAGAATCCGGATCAATCTTTCCTCCTCTAAATCTAAACGGGCGAATGTTAGGACATATAGGAAAGATGTGCTGGTATGCCGCTGTAATACCTGTCGCCCGCTTTGCCCAGCGGGCGAGCGCTCCAGAGCGTTTGCGATAAGCGGTTCGGGTCACAAACGGACGTGACGCTTCCAATTTGCGATGTCTGCTCTTCCCTCGATCACCGACATACCTGCGTATTTCATGAGTCCGCGCCCTGGTTCGTGTTGTGCCATTTCTAAGCAACGCATCCATCCCGAACGAGAGTGGCGGGCGTGCGGCTTTCCCCCTTGCCTCGATCCGCCGTACACGCCACATCTGCGCGGCATGCCAGCCTCATCCGCCATAGAAGTCGAGCGCCTCGTCAAAATCTACAAAAAGGTGCCGGCCGTTGACGGCGTTTCGTTCGCGATCGCGCCCGGCTCGATTACGGGGCTGCTTGGCGGCAATGGCGCCGGCAAGACCACCACCATCGCCATGATCATGGGGCTGATCACGCCGACATCGGGCGGCGTGAAGGTCCTCGGGGCTGACATGCCGCGGCAACGCTATCGAGTGCTGCAGCGGATGAATTTCGAAAGTCCCTATGTCGAAATGCCGATGCGGCTCACGATACGGCAGAATCTGACTGTGTTCGGCATGCTCTATGGCGTGCCCGATCTTGCCGGCCGGATCGAAGAGCTCGGCGAAGCGCTCGATCTGACCGACCTGCTCGATCGGCCGACCGGCAAGCTTTCGGCCGGGCAGAAGACGCGGGTTTCGCTCGCCAAATCGCTGCTCAATTCCCCCGAACTACTGCTCCTCGACGAGCCCACTGCGTCGCTCGATCCCGACACTGCCGACTGGGTGCGGGCGCATCTCGATCGCTACCGTCGCGACCGCCGTGCCACCGTGCTGCTCGCCTCGCACAACATGTCCGAGGTCGAACGCTTGTGCGAGCGCGTTATCATCATGAAGCGGGGCCGCATCGAGGATGATGACACGCCGGCGCGGCTGCTTGCCCGCTACGGCCGCCGCACGCTCGAGGAGGTCTTCCTCGACGTTGCGCGCCGGCCCGGCGAAGCGCGTGAGGCCGCGCAATGAGCACACGCAGCGAGAGTCCGTTGGCCCTTTCGCCGCGCCGCGTCGCCGCGATGATGCTGCGTTACTGGTACCTCCTGCGTTCGTCGTGGCCGCGGTTGATCGAGCTGATCTACTGGCCGACGGTGCAGATGATCACCTGGGGCTTTATTCAGTATTACGTCATGCAAAACGGGGGCTTATTGGCCCGCGCCGGCGGCACACTCATCGCTGCGGTCTTGCTGTGGGACATTCTGTTTCGCGGCCAGCTCGGCTTCTCCGTTTCGTTTCTTGAGGAGATGTGGTCTCGCAACATCGGCAACCTGATGATGAGCCCGCTACGGCCGTTCGAGTTCATCACGGCGCTGATGGTCATGAGCATCGTACGGTTGGCGATCGGGGTGATCCCGGTGACGGCTCTCGCGCTGATCTTCTTCGGCTTCAATCTCTACGGCCTCGGCTTCGGTCTCGTGGCGTTCTTCGTCAACTTGATGCTCACCAGCTGGGCGGTGGGGATTTTTGTTTCCGGCCTGGTGCTGCGAAACGGCCTCGGTGCGGAGAATCTCGCCTGGTCGATCATGTTTTTGTTCATGCCGCTGACCTGCGTCTATTACCCGGTCACGACGCTGCCGGTCTGGCTGCAGCCGGCGGCGTGGGCGCTGCCGTCAACCTACGTGTTCGAGGGAATGCGCGCGCTGTTGATCGAGCATACGTTCCGGGCTGATCTCATGGTCGAGGCGCTGGCGATCAACGCGGTGTTCATGACCGCGGGCGTGGCCGGGTTCCTCGCGCTCTTGAAAGCCGCCCGCCGCAATGGCTCGCTGATGCAGACCGGCGAATAGCCGCAATGCACGCCGGGCCACTGCCGCGAACGCCTTGACTTGCATAGTTAATGAATAAGGAAAAAATTGCTTTTATGATCGCAGTATGACAGATCATCCTTATATTGCTGCAATGCAGCAAGCTGGGCAAGGATCGTCAATGGCAATCGGAGAGTTCGGCGGCGCGCCTGCCGTGCCGGGCGGCATGCTGCTGTCGACGCCGCTCTATTGGCTCTACGAGACAAGCCACGCGGCTTTGAATCCGGCGCGGGCCGTGGCCGACGCCACGCGATTGCTGTTCAAGAATCCGCTCAATCCGCTGTACTTCACCAGCTTCGGCAAATCGGTTGCCGCCGCCTGCGAGCTGTTCGAGCGCTCGACGCGCCGCTACGGCCGTCCGGAATGGCGGATCTCGTCAACTCTGGTCGGCGGCGAGCGCGTGCCCGTGCAGATCACGAGCGTGTGGGAACGTCCGTTCTGCCGGATCATCCGCTTCGAGCGCGTATTCGAGCATCGTCCGCGACGGCCGCAGCCGCGGCTCCTGATCGTTGCGCCGATGTCAGGCCACTATCCGACGCTGTTGCGCGGGACGGTCGAGGCGTTCCTTCCCAATCACGACGTCTACATCACCGAGTGGCGCGATGCGCGCACGATCCCGATGTCCGAAGGAGCTTTCGACCTCGACGATTATATCGATTACGTGATCTCGATGTTGCATGCGCTGGGCGGCGAGACCCACGTCCTCGCGGTTTGCCAGCCGGCGGTGCCTGTCATGGCCGCCGTCTCGGTCATGGAAGCAGACGACGATCCCTACGTGCCGCTTTCGATGGTCCTGATGGGCGGACCTATCGATACAAGGGTCAATCCGACTGTCGTGAATACGCTTGCCGAGCGGCGCGGTATCAATTGGTTCCGTCACAACGTCATCACGAAGGTGCCGTTTCCCAATCCCGGGTTCATGCGCAATGTTTACCCCGGCTTTCTCCAGCTCAACGGCTTCGTCACCATGAACCTCGACCGGCACATTGAGGCACACAGGGAGCTGTTCCTGAACCTCGTGCGCGGCGACGGCGATTCGGCGCAGAAGCACAAAGAATTCTACGACGAATATCTGGCGGTCATGGACCTTGCGGCCGAATACTATTTGCAAACGGTCGATACCGTGTTCGTCCGTCACGCGCTGCCAAAGGGCGAGATGAGGCATCGCGATCGGCCGGTCGATCCGAGCCGGATCAAGCGTGTCGGGCTGCTCACCGTTGAAGGCGAGCACGACGACATCTCCGGCGTTGGCCAGACCGAGGCGGCGCATCGATTGTGCTCCAACATTCCTGCTGAGCGGCAAGCGCACTGGCTGCAGCCAGGCGTGGGGCATTACGGTGTGTTCAACGGCTCGCGTTTCCGTGCCGAGATCGCGCCGCGCATCGCCGACTTCATTCTGTCGATGAGCCACGATGGCAGAAGCCGGCGCAACGGCTTCGCGGCGCATCGGGGGCGCACCGCGACCGCTTCGGTAAAAGCGAGTGTCTGACAATTTGCAACCCCTGCGCGGCCCGTACTCGGACTAAGGGCCGGTTTATCTGCGAAATTCGTTGTTTCCCCCTCCGGCGAGGTAAGCCATTGATAAGTTGGGGGTATTTCGGAATCATCCGCGTCAAATTTCAAGGCGCTCCGCGGCGCAAACTCTGAATCTCCGTTCGCTGCATAAAACACACCGAATGGTGTCATCCATTCGCTAATACCCCATGATATTGTATGTCGATGGCAGCTCAATCAAACACGCTGTGCTGGCCATGGGATGTGGCAGTATCCCCATTGGGTTGGATTTTGGGGTCGTCGGCCATGCCGCACCGTGCGCTGCTTTATCGTCGGCCGAGCGAGCCTCAGGCCATCGAGGTCGTCTTCGATAGATCGATCTATCTCGTGCGGATGCGGCGGCATCGGCAGGCGCGCCGCTACACGCTGCGCATTCAGGCCGCGACGCGCGAAGTGATCCTCACCATTCCGCCCCGCGGAACGCTGAAAGAGGCGCGCGAGTTCGCGCAGAAGCACGGCGGCTGGATCGCGGCGCGGCTCGGCCGACTGCCGGAAGCGGTGCGGTTTGAGCACGGGATCGTGGTCCCGCTACGCGGGGCGCCCCACCGGATCGCACATCGCCGCGGGGGGCGCGGCACCGTCTGGGCCGAGACGGACGGCAACGGCGAGCGCCTTCTCTGCGTCGCAGGCGAGCTTCCCCACATCGATCGCCGCATCGGCGATTTCCTGCGGCGCGAAGCCAAGCGCGAGCTCGAAGCCGCGAGCCAGCGGTTTGCGGCCGATCTCGGCGTCGGCATCAGGCGGATTGCCGTGCGCGATCAGGCGAGCCGCTGGGGCTCCTGTTCGACGGCCGGGGTGTTGTCATATTCATGGCGGCTCATCCTCGCGCCGAGCTTCGTGCTCAATTATCTAGCGGCGCACGAAGTGGCGCACCTCGTCGAGATGAATCATTCCGCCAGATTCTGGCGCCTGGTGCAGCGCCTTTGCCCGGATCACGAACGGGCGAAGGTCTGGCTCGATGTGCATGGCAGCGACCTGCATCGCTATGGCTTGCCCAACGGAAGCCGCGGAGCAGGTTAACTCATTTCGCCTTTGCAAAACGCTGATGCGACGGCGGCGCGTAGCCAATCAATGGGGCGCGGTTATCTGCACTGCCGCGACGTTCGTCGATGAGGGGATCAGCCCAAATGACAGCTTTGTCGCCACTGCAATCAGCGTCAAGGCGAGGACAACGCGAAGCGCAATTTCGGGAAAGCGAGCGGCGGCGTAGCTGCCGATCAAGATTCCCGGGACCGAGCCAAAAATTAAGGCCGTAAAGACCTGCCAATCGATCGAACCCACGAACCAATGACCGATCCCGGCGACGAGAGTAAGCGGAACCGCGTGGACGATGTCGGATCCCACAATTCGCGCCGTCGGCAGCTTGGGATAGAGCAGAACGAGCGCGGTTACGCCGATTGCGCCCGCGCCGACTGATGAGATCGATACCAGGACCCCCGAACGCCGCCTACGAGCACGGTAAGAACCGCGATCAGGTTCGGCGGAAGGGCGCTCATAAGAGGTGCGTAACGCGCGACGATCTTTCCGCGAAAAATCAATGTCGCGGCGGTGAGGAGCAAAGCAAAAGTCAGTGCCCAGCCGATAAGTTGCCGCGTCGTCGCCCCGTTGATGTCGAGATAGCTCAACGCGGAAATCGTAACGATCGTCATCGGAAAACTGCCGGCCGCCAGCCGGCGCACCACGCGCCAATCGACCGTGCGGTTGAGCCCGTGGACCACGCTTCCGGCAGACTTCGTCGCTGCAGCGTAAAGCAGATCCGTTCCGACGGCGGTCGCTGGATGTATTCCAAATAACAAAATAAGCAGCGGAGTCATCAAGGAACCGCCGCCTACGCCGGTCAATCCGACTAACAAGCCAACGGCAAATCCGGATAACGTGTAGAGGAAATGTATCGAGTGAATCGCGCTCATATCACTACCTCGCCGCCATTCACGTTGAGGCTTTGACGGTCAAGACTTCGCGCAATCAACATTAGGACAAGTGTAGAGGATTTTGGGGACACGCGCACGGTCCTGGGGGAGCGGGCATGAAATAAAACTGTTGCATGCGCCGCCATGCCGTTCGGCGAAAGGTTTTTCCTTATTAAACAAGCGGGTTGGTGCGATCATAGTGCGATCGCGACGATCAGGTTCAACTTGTGGCAATGTTGCACCGCCAAAGGTTCATTGCCGGCGACAGGCAACGGCGGCGCGATTTACGACAGGCAAACGCATTGCGGTCGCGCGCTATCGGCATCCCTGCTACCCGCGCCTATGAAAAGGGCCGCCGATAAGGCGCGGTTCAGTTCCAGCCAGCCGCTTAAAGTGGGCGTTTTGCCGCACCGGGTAACACTAACCCGTGATCCTCATTGCATCGGCAAGGCGCGCACATACTTTTCAAACATTAGGCCAACCAGGCGGCTCCCCATCCCCCGACACCCCGCCGCCCGGTTTCAATAAGCCTAAGTTGAGGCAACAACTTAAGAACCCCAAGCGCGTATTTTGCTTGGGGTTCCTTTTTTGTGGCAAGCCCGCGGTTCCCTCGCCGCCTGCTAATCCTTGACCAGATCCCCCAGCAGGCTCGCCGCCACGGCCAGTTTCGATAAAGTCAGGCCGGAACTGGCGATTTCGTGAATCGCGCCGCGGATTCGCTCGACCTCGCGCTTGCGCGGCGCCACCCAAGCCTCGACGGCCCCGGCGCCGGCGGCGCCGTTGCCGACCATGGCGGCGGTCAATCGGCGCTCGGCATCGCCGATCGAATCCCGCGCGCGATCAAGCGCCAACCGGTCGAAATAATCGGCGATCGGGATGGTGCTGGCCGCGCTGGCGATGCGGTCGAGCCTGAAGAAAGCGCCGGTGGCGAAATAGGTCGCCGCTACGTCGCCGACCGCCTTACCGGTACGGTCGGCGACCAGGACGATATCGGGCGCGGTGGTGAGCGGGCCGATATTGCCGATGCGGGCGGCAAGCTCTTCGGGCACGCCGGCTTCCGTAAGCTCCCGCTGGCGAGCCGTGCGGGCGCTTAACCCATCCTCCGACAGGGCGCCGTCGAGTGCAGCCGCGACTGCGGCGATGCCGTCGCGATAGTGCGCGACCACATCGGCAAGCCCTTTCGTCAAATCGACGTTGCGCAAGAACCAGATGATCCGGTCGAGCAGCAGGTCCTGTACCGCCGCATAGAGATCAAGTTGCAGCTTGCCCGAAATTCGATTGTCGAGGTCGTCGATCGCCTTGTTGAGCGCAGTCATGGCGTAGCTATCGCGCACAGCGGCAAAGGCCGCCGCGATAGCTGCGGGCGCGGCGCCGGTCTGGTCGGCGATACGCACAATCAGCGAAGGGCCGCCGCGATTGATCATCGAATTGGCGAGCTGCGTGGCGATGATTTCGCGGCGCAGCCGGTGATGTTCGAGCGCATCGGGAAATTGCGCGGCGATTTCCTTCGGAAAATAGCGCCCGAGCTCGCGGCCGAGATAAGGATCGTCGGGCACCGCGGATTCGAGCAGATCGTCGTAGAGCGTGAGCTTGGCGTAAGCGAGGAGAACCGATAGCTCCGGCCGCGTGAAAGGCTGCGACCGGCGGCGCCGCTCGGCGAGCTGCATGTCGTCGGCAAGATGTTCGACCGCTCGATCGAGAAGCCCGCGCGCTTCCAGCGTCTGAATGAGCCGTTGCAGGAAGCCGAAATCCTCCATGCCGCGCCGCTGGGAAAGCGAGAGCGCGAGCGGCTGCAGGTAATTGTTGCGCAGCACGAGGGCTGCGACTTCATCCGTCATCTCGGCAAGGAATGCATTGCGAGCATCCATCGTCAGGCGCCCGTCGCGCACCGGGATGCTCAGCGCGATCTTGATGTTGACCTCCATGTCGGAGGTGTTCACGCCGGCCGAATTATCGATGGCATCGGTGTTGAGCCGCACTCCGCGCAACGCCGCCTCGATGCGGCCGCGCTGAGTCATGCCGAGATTGGCGCCTTCGCCGATCACCTTGCAGCGCAACTCGCCGCCGGTGACGCGAATGGGGTCGTTGGCGCGGTCGCCGGCCGCCTCGTCGCCTTCGTCTGCGGCGCGGATATAGGTGCCGATTCCGCCGAAGAAGAGAAGGTCCACTTGCGCCTTGAGGAGCGCGCGAATGAGCTCCTGCGGCGTGAGCCGCTCGCCGACGCCGAAGAGCCTTTGGGCCTCCTCGGGAAGCCTGATCTCCTTGGCCGTGCGCGAAAAAACGCCGCCGCCTTTGGAGATGAGCGACTTGTCGAAATCCTGCCAGCTCGAACGCGGCAAATCGAACAGGCGCTTGCGTTCGGCGAAGGTCCGTTCCGGATCCGGATCGGGATCGATGAAGATGTCGCGGTGATCGAAGGCGGCGACGAGCTTGGTCGTTCTCTCGCGCAGCAAGCCGTTGCCGAACACGTCGCCCGACATGTCGCCGACGCCGACCACCGTGAACGGCGTCTTGCCGATATCGACGTCCATTTCGCGGAAATGGCGTTCGACCAATTCCCAGGCGCCGCGGGCGGTGATGCCCATCTTCTTGTGGTCGTACCCGGCCGAGCCGCCGGAGGCGAAGGCATCGCCAAGCCAGAAATCGTGGGCGATGGCGATGTCGTTGGCGATGTCGGAGAACGTCGCCGTACCTTTGTCGGCGGCAACGACAAGATAAGGATCGTCCCCGTCGTGGCGCACGACGCCGGCCGGCGGCACAACGCCGATCGTTCCAGTTCCGATATTGTCGGTGATGTCGAGCAGCGTCGAGATGAAGAGCCTGTAGGAGGCGGTTCCTTCCGCCTGTATGGCTTCGCGCGGCCCGCCCAGTGGCAGACGTTTCGGCACGAAGCCGCCCTTGGCGCCGACCGGCACGATCACCGCGTTCTTCACGTTCTGCGCTTTGACCAGGCCGAGTATTTCGGTGCGGAAATCCTGCGGCCGGTCGGACCAGCGGATGCCGCCGCGAGCCACCTTGCCGAAGCGCAAATGCACGCCCTCGACGCGCGGCGAATAGACGAAAATCTCGTACAGCGGCCGCGGCAACGGCATGGCGTCGAGCTTGCGGCTCGTGAACTTGATCGCGATGAGATCCTTCTCCTGCGCGTCGCGTCCGAGCTGATAAAAATTGGTGCGGATGGCAGACTGCACCGCGTTGACGAAGCGGCGAAGGATACGATCCTCGTCAAGGCTATCGACCGCCTGCAACGCGGTTTCGATCGAGGAGGCGATGAAAGCCTCGCGCGCGCCGCGCTCATCCTGCGGCGCGCCGAGGTGCGGGTCGAAGCGCGTTTGGAACAAGGTCACGATCTGCGCCGCAATGTCGGCGTGCTTGCGCAGCGTCGTCCACATGTAATCCTGCGAGTAGGGGACGCGCACCTGCCGCAAAAACAGCGAGATCGTGCGGATCAGCGCGACATCGCGCCAAACGAGGCCGGCGGCGAGTACGAGGGCGTTATAGCCGTCATTCTCGGCGTGTCCGCCCATGACCGCGAGGAAGCAGGCCTCGAGCCTTTCCCTGAGCGCGTTCAGGTCGAATGGCTGGCCCGGCGCGCTTTCGAGCGTCATGTCGTGGAACCGAGACGTCCGCTTCTTCCTGCGGCTGGAGGTGGTAGGTGCGCTCGTCGACGACGCGGAAACCCATATTCTCCAGCACCGGCACCCGCTCGGAGAGTGGAATCGGACGATCGTGGCTGAAGACTTTAAGGCCGGCGCTCGCCGCCTCCGCGCCTGCCTCACGATAGAGCTCGACGCCGAGCGGGTGCTCGGCCGTCAGCGCCTCCACGACGCCGATATCGGCGACGGCCGAAGCCGCCGGATAGACCTCACGATAGTCGACCGGGAAGGCATCGCGATAACGCGCGAACAGCGTGCGGCTCAGGTCCGGGCGGTGCGCGGAGAGCGCCTCTTGCAGGCCGTCGATCCAGCTCCGTACGGTGGCCTCGACCGCACGATCGAGAACGGCGCGGTCGACGACCGGAGTTTCGCCTTCGTAACGCCCGATGATGAAATGGACGCGCACCAGCGGACCTTCCGGGAAAAACGGATAGAAGGCGCGCACCCGCCCTTTGAAGGTCGTGGCGAGATAGTCGCCGATCTGTGCGCGGATTTTGCTGTCGTAGCGCTCGCGCGGAATGTAGACGAGGACCGATACAAAGCGGTCGAAGCGATCACGGCGCGGCAGGACGCGCACGCGAGGACGCTCGTCGAGCGCAAGAATGGCTAAAGCGAACTGATAGAGCGTGTCCTCGTCGACTTGAAACAATTCGTCGCGCGGGTATTGCTCGAGCACGTTGACCAGCGCCTTGCCGGAATGGCTCGACGGATCGAAGCCGGCGCGGCTGATGATGCGATCGACCTTGCGCCGCAGATAGGGAATGGCGCGCACCGAGCGCGTGTAAGCGGTTGACGTGAGCAGCCCGCAGAACACGCATTCGCCGACGAGTTTGCCGTCGCGGTCGAAGCGCTTCACGCCGATATAGTCCAAGTGGACTCGCCGATGGATGCGCGAGCGCGCCGCGGCCTTGGTCATGATCAAAAGCTTCGGTTCTTTCAGAAACTCGCGGATTTCGGGTGTGATGGTGACGAGCTGATCGCCGCGGCGGAGCAGCCGCATGTCGGGCGATCGCAGCAGGCCGAGGCCGGTCTCGAATTTTGGTTCGAGCGCATCCTCGGTGTCGGTAAAGCCGTAGTCGCGCGCGCCGAGGAGCGTGAAATTGTCCGCGGCGATCCATTGAAGAAACTGGATCGCTTCTGCGATCTCGTCGGCGGGAAGCGGCGGCGGATTGGCCTTTAATTCGGCGGCCACTTCGCTTGCGCGCGCCAGCATGGGCCGCCAGTCCTGCACGCACACCCGCACGTCGGCGAGGACTTCTTCGAGCGCGCGAACGATGTCCGCTCTTTGCGCCGCATCGTCCATGCCTGCGATATGAATGTGAATGAAGCTTTCGCGGCGGCCCTCGCCCTTGCGCGTGCCTTTGAAGGCGGTGAGTCTTCCCGCCACGTCGCGCTCGACAGTGAAGACCGGGTGCACCAGCAGCCGGATATCAAGAGTGCGCTCGCTCAGCTCGCCGATGATGGAATCGACAAGGAACGGCATATCGTCGTTGAGGATTTCGAGCACGGCTACGCCGGGCAATGAACGAGCCGGCGCAAAGCCGATTTTGGGCGCGCCAGGCTTGCGCTCCAGCAGAAACGACCACGATTGTTCGGCGATGCCGGCAAGATCCTCGGGCCGGTAGCGTTCGAGATCGTCGGGCAACGCGTGGCCATACAATTCGGCAAGGAAGTCCAGCGGGATGTCACGCCTGCGCCCCGCGAGTATTGAGGCGGCGGCGCCGACAAGCGTCCGGCCGGCATCATCCGCCTCGGGGCGCGGAATGTTCTGCACGGCCATGTTTCCCCCTCTTCGCCTCGCGGGCGCGATTCACCGCGATATTACTCGCGCCGCGCGCACATCCGCCAGCGTAACAATCTATAATGTCAGTCTATCCACTGCCGCGACAGCGGCATGACAAACGGTACCGCCGGAAGGAAATAAGATGGCCAAGCGCAACAGAAAAACCGCCCCCAACGCCGGTGCGTCGAAAGCGCGCGCCCCTGCGGTGGAGGGTGACGACACCGTCATCACCGCGCTCGATCTCCCGCCGGAAAAGCTTACCCCGGAAATGGCCGCCTACTTCGCCAAATGCGAGGAGAAGCTTGGCTTCGTGCCTAATGTTCTGAAGGCCTACGCCTTCGACATCACGAAACTCTCGGCCTTCGTCGCCATGTACAACGATTTGATGCTGGCGCCGTCGGGTTTGAGCAAGCTCGAGCGCGAGATGATCGCGGTCGCGGTTTCGTCGCATAACAAGTGCTATTACTGCCTGGTCGCTCACGGCGCCGGGGTTCGTCAGCTCTCCGGCGATCCGGCGCTCGGCGAGCTCATGGCAATGAACTACCGTGCCGCGCGGCTATCGCGGCGTGAGCGCGCCATGCTCGATTTTGCCGTCAAGCTGACCGCCGAGCCGTGGCGGATCGAGGCCGAGGATCGCGAGGAGTTACGCCGCGCCGGCTTCACCGACCGCGACATCTGGGACATCGGCGCCGTCGCCAGCTTCTTCAACATGTCTAATCGCATGGCTTCCGCGACCGACATGCGCCCGAACAGCGTCTATCATGGGCAGGCGCGGTGATTGAGCAGTCGGCATACGCGGCGAAATTGCTTATCATGCCTTTCTAGAATCACGAGCTTCGGAGGCTCACGATGCGTGCAGGTTTAGCGAGCGCCGTAATAATGAGCGCTGTTGGTATCTTGTGCGCCACGTCCGTCTTTGCCGCGCCGCCCGCAAAGCTTTCGCCGAGCGACATTCAGGCGACGTTCTTCAACGGTCATCCGTTCACCGCCTCGACGCCATCCAACCTCAAATTCAAGATGACATTCACGGCGGATGGCAAGATGAAGCGCGCGCCGATCGGCACTGGTAGCAGGGGTGAGGGGACCTGGAAGCTTTCGAAGGAGGGTTTTTGCACTAGCTGGAAAGGCGGCAGGGACTCTTGCTTCACGGTGGTCAGCGCCGGCGACAACAAATGGTCGGTGCTCAAAGGCTCGACCGTCATGGCGACGTGGAGCAAATAAAGAACCCTCTCCCCTTGCGGGCGAGGCGACCGAGCAAAGCGAGGTCGGTGAGGGCATACTGCGTCCGGAAGACATCCCCTCACCCGGCGAGCAGCTAATGCTGCTCGCCGACCTCTCCCGCAAGGGGGGAGGGGGACGCATGCACCGACAGATCGTGGATGGTCGGGTGCTCGCCGGATAGCGGGTTCGCGGGGTCCCAGGCGTAGCGCAGGGTCTCAAAACGCATCGCGCGGGCGTCGAGCATGATGAGACGGCCGACTAGCCCTTCGCCGAAGCCGACGATCTCACGGATCGCCTCAAGCGCCGCCATCGAGCCGATGACGCCGGCGAGCGCGCCAAGAATCCCGGCCTCGGCGCAAGCCGGCACGGTGCCGGGCGGCGGCGGTTCGGGGAAAAGACACCGATAGGTCGGGTTCGGCTTGCCGTCGGCGCCGCGCTCGTGGGCGCGGATTGTGGTAAGCGTGCCGTCGAACGGGCCGAGCGCCGCCGTCACCAGCGGCTTGCGGGCGAAGTAGCACGCATCCGAAACGAGATAGCGCGTGGCGAAATTGTCGGAACCGTCGGCGACGAGATCGTAGCGGCCGATCAGATCGAGGGCGTTTTTCGCGGTCAGCCTGGCGCGATGTGGTTCAACGGCGACATGCGGATTGAGTTTTTGAATCAACGCCGCCGCGCTGTCGACTTTCGGCATGCCCACATCCGGCGTGGCATGGATCACTTGCCGCTGCAGGTTCGAAAGCGACACCACATCGTCGTCGATGACGCCGAGTGTACCGACCCCGGCGGCGGCCAGGTAAAGGAGCACCGGCGCGCCGAGGCCGCCGGCGCCGATCACCAGAACCCGCGCGCGGCCGAGCGCGGCCTGTCCTGGCCCGCCCACCTCGCGCAGCACGATGTGGCGCGCATAGCGTTCGAGTTCGTCGGCACTGAGCATGGCCTCAACATAAGCGCGAACGGCGCGCGGAACCACTTGTACCGTTGCGCCGCGTTACGTCCGCCTCCTTGCCGGCGCGTTTGGCGTCCTCGCGCTGTTCGGGTACGCTTATCCGGTCGGGGCGAGCGCGATCATGGACATCAGAGTGGCCGCTATTGTTATCGGCCTCGTGGTGGCGGGTGCACCCGCGCTCGCGAAGGATTCCATCGCTCGCAAGCCGGCCGCGACGCCGGCTACGCAATCGGTCGCGGCCAAAAAGTCGGCGACAAAAAAACCGCGTGTCGCAGCTCGCCCCGCCAAGCAGGACAGCGATCCCCTTGCCGAGGTTCCGAGTTTTTCCGCGGAGGCCGTCGGCTGGCAACTCGTCGAAGACCCGGCGACCGGTGCACGCCTTGGCGTGCCCGAAAAGCTCGTGCCGCACTCCGGCGCGTCACGCACCGGCAGCCGCTGGACGTCGACGCAGGGGCAAATTCAGATCGAAACATTCCGGTTGACCGAGGCGGCGCTGCCGGCGCTGTTCGACGAGGAGAAAAAGGCAGCGCACCGGCAAATTACGTCGAGCACGCTCAAGCCCGACACTTTCGCGATCCTCGGCGTTCAGGGGTTGAAGAACTTTCTGGTGCGCGCCGATGCGCACGGCAGCGAAGTGCGCGGCGTCACCATCCTTTACGACCAGGCGACCGAAGGCACCATGAGCCGCGTTGCGATCGCGGTGGCGAACGCATTCGTGGGATTCCCCGATCCCAACGCCGCACCCCCGCCGGGATTGCGGCGAAGGGTCGAATACGCCACCGCAATCGTTGTCGGCAGCGATGGCGATCTCATCGCGCCGGCGCATCTCACCGATGAATGTCAGGCCATTACGGTCCCCCGTCTCGGTCACGCCGAGCGTGTCGCCGAGGACAAGGCGAACGATCTCGCGCTGCTGCGCCTCTACGGCGCGCGCAACCTCGTTCCGGCGATACTCGCCGACGAGAGCGGCCAAAGCGGCGACGTAACGCTCGTTGGCGTTGCCGATCCGCTCGCTCAGGCGGGTGACGACGGGCCGACCAAAGTCGCGGCCCGCCTGACCGCGCAGGGCATCGAACCGCCGCCAAAGCCCGGATTTTCCGGAGCGGCCGCCATCGACGCCCGCGGCCGGTTGGCCGGGATGGTGACTCTCAAGCCGCCGGTTGTTGCCGGCATGGTAGACCTCAAACCGTCGATCGCCGCTGGTGGCGGCGCCGCCAGCCAAACAGTCACGCTGGTTCCGGCCGACGCGATCCGCGCCTTCCTGCAAACGCAGCACATCACGTTCGCCGCAGAGGGTCATAGCACGTCAGATCAGTCCGTCTTGCGCGTGATCTGCGTACGCAAATGAGGTGTTCGCTCGTAGCAACCATTTAATGGTTGCTTCGCAGCTGCACGCCGTTGGTAAGAGCCACGTAACTGTCCGCTAAACAATTCATGCCAATACAGACGCAGCCACCTGCGAATTAAAGCAACTCCGAGTCTTGATGCGGTGACCTCATGAAAAGCTTGTTGGTTGCGATTGCTGTCAGCGCGATGACCCTGACCGCATTGAGTACGGCGGAAGCGCACTGCTGGAGGAACTGCCGGCGTAACGTTTGGCCGCACAATCAATGGGGGTACGTTGGCTTGATCCGAAGCGGCTGGGGCCTGGGTGGAATCGCGGATGCCCCGTGGGTCGGCGGCTCAATCACTGGAGTTACCTCTTACGGCCCCCACCCTTACGGCCTGTACCCTTTCACTGTCAGCGAGTAGCCCGGACTAACGACAGCGAAATCCGGGATCGCGTTCGAACGTCTGCCCTGGATTTCGTTTCATTCAACCCCCGCTACGGAAGTTCGTGGCTGCAGATTCCGGGCCCAGGCGCTTCGCCCGTGTCCCGGAATGACGAGGGTCATTTGTTCGCGAACTTCGGCGGCCGCTTAGCGATGAAAGCCGGTAGCCCGGACTGCGAAGGCGAAATCCGGGGTCCACCGCGAGGCGATGCCCCCGGATTGCGTTTCACTCAATCAGGGCTACTTGCTGCTCTCAGGGGAGAAGCAGACATGACAAATTGAAAGCCGTCACGTCCGCTAATGACCCCAGGCGAGACATTCGGCCCTGATGGACCGCGCCAGCCAGCGCTACAGTGAATTCCGACCGGCGGGCAGCTCGAAGTCCTGACTTAAGAGAGGTGCAAGGTGAAAAACAAGATACTGTCGATCATGGCCGTTCTCGTAATGGTGTGGGGCGGCGTGGCCATCCGCGACACTATCGCGCAGACGGCTTCCGAAACGCCTGCAGAGCACGAGGATATGGGCGGCCATAAGGATCATCATATGGGTGGTCCATCCGACGGGGCCTTCCATCGTAGATTCGAAGATGCGGACAAGTGGGCCAAAGAGTTCGACAACCCGGAACGCAACGCTTGGCAAAAGCCGGAAGAGATTTTGGACGCTCTACATCTGAAACGCACTTCGAGCGTCGCCGACATCGGCGCGGGCACCGGATATTTCAGTGTAAGGATCGCCAAGCGCATTCCCGAAGGCAAAATATTCGCCGCCGATGTCGAGGCGGACATGGTGCGTTACCTTGGCGAGCGAGCGCAACGTGAGCATTTGACCAACCTCGTGCCGGTGCAGGCGAGCGCGGACGCCGCCAATCTCCCCGAGCCAGTCGACGTTGTTCTCGTCGTGGACACTTATCACCACATCGGGAACCGGACCCAATATTTCGCCAAGCTGAAATCGTCGCTGCGTCCCACGGGACGGCTTGCGATCGTCGACTTCAAGGCGGATTCGCCAAGTGGTCCGCCCGTGCAGTATCGCATTTCGCCCGAAACGGTCACGGAAGAACTCGACGCGGCCGGTTATTCGCTCATGGAGACGCTTCAATTCTTGCCCAGGCAATATTACCTCGTCTTCCGAAAGCGTGATTAGGCTGCGCCGTCGAGTTCGCCTACTGCGATTGTCTGTTGCTGGGGCCCTTAGCGGACATTTTCCCACAGTGGTAAAGAGTCCGCTTTCGATGGCTAGGCGAACATCGCCCAAGCACAGCGTTGCTCGCGTACCGCAATTTACGAGCACACCTCATAGATGCTTCGCCTTTGCGGAACATGATACGACTTGTCACTTGTTTTCGAACTTCGGCGGTTGCTTGGCGATGAAGGCGCCCATGCCTTCCTTCTGGTCGGCGGTCGCGAACAGCGAATGAAACACCCGGCGTTCGAAGCGGACGCCTTCGGCCAGCGTCGTCTCGAAGGCGCGGTTGACTGCCTCCTTCGCGGCCATCACCGACGGCAGCGACATCGACGCGATGGTTTCGGCGACTTTGATCGCTTCATGCAGCAGGTTCGCGAGCGGCACGATGCGGGCGACGAGGCCGCCGTGCTCGGCTTCCTCGACGTCCATCATGCGGCCGGTGAGGATCAGGTCCATCGCCTTCGCCTTGCCGACCGCGCGGGTCAATCGCTGCGTGCCGCCGATGCCGGGGATGACGCCGAGCTTGATCTCGGGCTGACCGAATTTGGCGTTGTCGGCGGCGATGATGAGATCGCACTGCATGGCAAGCTCGCAACCGCCGCCGAGCGCGAAGCCGGCGACCGCGGCGATGACCGGTTTGCGCACGGTCGCGGCGCGGTCCCAAGTCGCGGCAAAGTCGCCGAGGAAGACGTCGGCGAAGGTTTTGTCGGCCATCTCCTTGATGTCGGCGCCGGCGGCGAACGCCTTGTCCGACCCGGTGATCACGATGCAGCCGATATTGGCGTCGGCCTCGAACGCGTCGAGCGCCGCCGTCAGGTCGCGCATCAAGGCGCGGTTAAGTGCGTTGAGCGCTTGTGGGCGGTTGAGCCGGATCAATCCGACTTTGCCGCGGGTTTCGACGATGATGTTTTGATAGCTAATGTTTTCTTGGCTCATGGCGTGTCCCAGCGTTGTCTTTGTGCGTCACTTTTGGCATACCGGACAATAAAAGGTCGAGCGCCCATTCTGCACGATGCGTTTGACGGTGCCGCGGCAGCCGGGCGTCACGCATTTTTGGCCCTCGCGGTCGTAGACACGGAAATGATGTTGGAAGGCGCCAAGGTCGCCGTCGGGCCGTTTGTGATTGCGCAACGACGAGCCGCCGGCTTTGATCGCATCGTCGAGCACCGCTTTGATGCCCTCGACCAGCCGCTCGGCGCGCTCGTTCGGCGCGCCGGCCTTTGTTGCGATGGTCGATGCCATACGCTGGGGCGAAAGCCGGGCGTGGTGCAACGCTTCGCAGACGTATATGTTGCCAAGGCCTGCCACTACGCGCTGGTCCGACAGTGCCGCCTTCAGACTCGTCTTCTTTCCTTTGCACGCGCCCGCCAGCATCGCGGCATCGAAGGCGTTGCCGAGCGGCTCGGGGCCAAGCCGGTTAAGGAGCGGCTCCGCATCGAGCTCTGCGCGCGGCACGATCTTCATCGAGCCGAAGCGGCGCGGATCGTTGAACGTCACGATCGCGCCGGAGGACATATGAAAGACGATGTGGTCGTGGGCCGCATGTTTCGCGCGTTCGTGGTAGTAGCGGCCGAGCGCTTTGTCGCCAGCCTTGCGAAATACGTGAAACGAGCCAGACATACCGAGATGCATGATCAGCACATCGCCGGATGAGATATCGGCGAGCAGATATTTTGCCCGTCTGCCTAAGCCGGTCACGGTCTTGCCTTGGAGGCGTTGCGCGAAATCCTTCGGCAACGGCCAGCGCAAATCGCCGCGGTGAACCTCGACCTTGGTGAAGCGCGCGCCCTCCATCGCCGGCGCAAGGCCGCGGCGCACCGTCTCGACTTCGGGAAGTTCGGGCATCGCTCAACCGACCAGGCGCTCGGCAATGGGTTAATTTTGCCAGACATAGCGTCGCTTGCGCCGCCG
Source organism: uncultured Alphaproteobacteria bacterium (assembly GCA_963733575.1). GTDB lineage: Bacteria > Pseudomonadota > Alphaproteobacteria > Rhizobiales > Xanthobacteraceae > BOG-931. The sequence continues at coordinate 634,097 of CAVTDJ010000005.1, forward strand.
CGCTATGGTTTAGCTCACAAGGAAAGGAAGCGATGACTGACACCGCCCCGTTCGGCTCGCGCCAGGTGCCGCTTGCGGACAAGCAGGCGCTGGTCGACGATGTGTTTCGCAGCGTCGCGCGTCGCTACGACTTGATGAACGACCTGATGTCGTTGGGGCTGCATCGCGCTTGGAAGGACGCGTTGGTCACCGCGGTCAATCCGCCAAAAAGCCGGCCGTTTGCGCTGATCGACATCGCCGGCGGCACCGGCGACGTCGCATTCCGCGTGATTGCGGCCGGCGGCGAAGGCACGCGGGCTACGGTCTGCGACATCAATCCGGATATGCTCGCCGTCGGGCGTGAGCGCGCCGCCGCGCGCGGGCTCGGCGAAGTCGTCGTGTTCACCGAAGCCAACGCCGAGGCGCTGCCGTTCAAGGATCGCAGTTTCGACGCTGCAACCATCGCCTTTGGCATCCGCAACGTGCCGCGCATCGAAGCGGCGCTGGCCGAGGCGTATCGTGCGCTCAAGATCGGCGGGCGATTTCTTTGCCTCGAATTCTCCGCCGTGAATGTTCCCGGCCTCGACAAGCTCTACGACCTCTATTCGTTCAATGTCATTCCCGCGCTCGGCCGCGCGGTCGTCGGCGACGCGGAATCGTATCGCTATCTGGTGGAATCGATCCGCCGCTTTCCGAAGCCGCAGGAATTCGCCGCCATGATGCGCGCGGCGGGTTTTGCGCGCGTCTCGCATCAAATCATGACCGGCGGCATCGTGGCGCTGCATTCCGGCTGGCGTTTGTGATCTTCGCTCCCGCGCATCTTCTCCGCCTCGGCCGCGCCGGCTTTATTTTCGCCCGCGAAGGCGTTTTCGGCGTGATCGATCCTGCGGTCGTGCCGCCGGCCGCGCGCCCGCTCATTCGCATCGCGCGCCTCATCGAGCGGCCTTCGAGCGGCGCGGCCGAGACGCGCCTCTCGACTGCGCTGGCGCGGCTCGGTCCGAGCTACGTCAAGCTTGGTCAGTTTCTGGCAACGCGCCCGGACGTGGTCGGCGCGGCGTTCGCCCGCGATCTCGAACGGCTCCAGGACCAGATGCTGCCCTTTCCGCAGCAGCAGGCGGAAGCCGCGATCGCAGCGTCCTTCGGCAGGCCCGTGAGTTCGGTTTTTGCAAGCTTCGGTCCGCCCGTCGCCGCCGCCTCAATCGCGCAGGTGCATAAGGCGGAGGTCGCGACCGCGACCGGACCGCGCGCCGTCGCCGTCAAGGTGCTGCGGCCTGGCGTCGAACGTCGGTTTCACGCCGATCTCCGCGCTTTCATGTATGTCGCGCGCCACGCCGAGGATTTTTCCGCCGAGGCACGCCGCCTGCGGCTTGTCGAAGTGGTCGATACGCTGCGGCGCTCGGTCACGGTCGAGATGGATTTTCGTCTGGAAGCGGCCGCGCTTTCGGAAATGGCCGAGAACACCAAGGACGATCCGGATTTCCGCGTGCCCACCGTGGATTGGGACCGCACCACCAAGGAAGTTCTCACCCTGGAATGGATCGACGCGACGCCGCTGTCGGACCGCGCACGTCTGCTAGCCAAAGGCTTCGACCTGCCGCGGCTCGCGCGTTCACTGATCCAGACATTTCTCCGTCATGCGTTGCGCGACGGGTTCTTTCACGCCGACATGCATCCGGGAAACTTGTTCGTCGACGACGATGGGCGACTCATTGCCGTTGACTTCGGCATCATGGGCCGTCTCGGCGCGAAAGAGCGTTTGTTTCTTGCGGAAATCCTCCACGGTTTCATCACGCGCGATTACTATCGAACCGCCGAAATCCATTTCGAGGCCGGCTATGTGCCGCCGACCCATTCGGTCGAAAGTTTTGCGCAGGCCATTCGCGCCATCGGCGAGCCGATCCACAGCCGCACCGCCGAAGACATTTCGATGGCAAGGCTGCTCACGTTGCTGTTCGAGGTCACGAGCCTGTTCGACATGCGCACGCGGCCGGAACTGCTTTTGTTGCAGAAGACGATGGTGGTGGTCGAAGGCGTGGCGCGCTCGTTCGATCCCAAGCTGGACATGTGGAGCACTGCCGAGCCCGTCGTGCGCGAATGGATGACGCGGAATCTCGGTCCCGCCGGCAAGCTCGAAGGCGCGGCGCATGGCGCCGGCGAGATCGGACGCTTTGTGAGCAATGCCCCGGGCTTGCTGACCCGCGGCGCCCGCGTGCTCAACCAGCTCGACGAGATCACCCGCGATGGTCTCGTCCTGTCGCCGCAAACCATCGCCGAGATCGGCAAAGCCGAAGCGCGAAGGGGCCGCTGGAGCGCCGTTGCGCTATGGGTGATCGCGGCGCTGCTGCTAGGGATCGTACTGCTATTGCTGAAATGATTGCATTGATTGCAATGAAATCATTCGTCTGCTAACATCCTCATTCATTTGGGGAATGCCGATGGCCAGTCTCACTGTCCGGCAGCTCGACGACAAGCTCAAGCGGCTCTTGCGGCTGCGCGCGGCGAAACACAGCCGATCAATGGAGGACGAGGTCCGCGTCATCCTCCGGGAGGCCGCGGAGGAAACAGGCCGCGAAGCGTTGGACCTTATCAACCCGCCCACGCAACCGGCCCGGCAAACAGCGCGCGCCGTTGCGGCGGAGACAAAGCGCGTCCTTCTCATCGTCGGCGGTGGCATCGCCGCGTATAAGTCGCTCGATCTCATCCGCCGCTTGCAGGAGCGCGGAGCATATGTGCGCTGCATTCTCACGCCCGCCGCGCAGCATTTCGTGACTCCGCTTGCGGCCGGGGCGCTCGCGGGCGAGCGCGCCTACACCGATCTTTTCGATCCGCAGAGCGAGTTTGACGTCGGCCATATCCGCCTGGCGCGCGACGCTGACCTCATCGTCGTCGCGCCGGCGACCGCCGATCTTATCGCCAGAATGGCGGGCGGCCACGCCGACGACCTTGCCACGGCCGTCTTGCTGGCGACCGGCAAACCGGTGCTGATGGCTCCGGCGATGAATCCGCATATGTGGGCCGCCAAAGCGACGCAGCGCAATCTGGCGCAACTGCGGGCGGACGGCGTCCGCCTTGTCGGTCCCAACGCCGGTGAAATGGCTGAGCGGGGCGAAGCCGGAACCGGCCGCATGGCCGAGCCGCTCGAAATCGCCGCCGCGGCCGAGGCGATCATGCGGGGCGCCGGATCGCTCGCCGGCAAGCGTGTGCTGGTCACCTCCGGACCGACCAGCGAGCCGATCGATCCGGTCCGCGTCCTCGCCAATCGTTCGTCGGGCAAGCAAGGCCACTCCGTTGCTGCCGCGGCCGCCGCCGCGGGCGCGGAGGTGTTGCTGGTGAGCGGTCCGGTGAATCTGCCCGATCCGCCGGGTGTGTCGGTTACTCACATCGAAACCGCGCGGCAAATGCTGGCGGCGGTCGAGAGGGCGCTACCGGTCGATGTTGCCGTGTTTGCTGCGGCCGTCGCCGATTGGCGTCCGCAGCAGATGAGCCAAAGCAAGATCAAGAAACACGGCCGGCCGCCAACCATCGAACTGGTGGAGAATCCCGATATCCTGTCCACTATCGCTCATCGAAAGTCCGGCCGTCCGCGCCTTGTCGTCGGATTTGCCGCTGAGACCGACCAAGTCGTTGCCAACGCCAAGGCGAAGCTTGCGAAGAAAGGCTGCGACTGGATTCTCGCCAATGATGTTTCTCCGCAGACTGGAATCATGGGCGGCGACAGCAACACAATCCACGTTGTGACCGCGGACGGGGTCGAATCCTGGCCGCCGCAGTCGAAGGATGCGGTCGCTCGCGCGCTGGTCGAGCGGATCGCCGTGACGCTCAAGGAAGCAAAGCGGTGAGCGGCGATCAGCGTGTCGAAGTTCGCATTATGCGTTTGCCGCATGGTGCCGACTTGCCGCTGCCAGAATACCATAGCGCTCTCGCTGCCGGTCTCGATCTCGTCGCGGCGGTGCCTGCCGATGCGCCGGTCGAGATCGCGCCGGGGGGGCGCGCGCTGATTCCGACGGGCATCGCCATAGCATTGCCGCCCGGTCACGAGGGTCAGGTCCGGCCGAGATCGGGTCTAGCCATGCGGCACGGCATCACGGTGCTCAACTCTCCTGGCACCGTCGATGCCGACTATCGCGGAGAACTACAAATTATTCTTGTGAATTTGGGGACGGAACTTTTTGTCATTCACCGCGGAATGCGGATCGCGCAAATAGTCATTACACCTATGCGACAGGCGATTCTTGTAGAGACCGACAATTTGGACTCAACTAAACGTTCGAGTGGGGGCTTCGGCTCGACTGGAACAACTTCGAAAGCGGCGGGTGATCGCGATCGCGACTGATCTCTCGCGTCGCGTGGCGAACCATTCGCTGCGATGCACGTTTCTTTTTTGGCTATGTCTTTACTCCCGCGCAAAGGGCTCCTGGCAATCGCCGCGGTCGTTGACGTGGCATTGCAATCGGTAAGGCGGCCGATTTCCGCTAAGACTCTCGCAACGCGTCACGGCTTGCCGCCGCGGCACCTGGAGTCCGTGCTGCAGTCGCTGGTCCGCGACGGAATACTCAAGGGCGTTCGCGGCCCGCGCGGTGGTTACGCGCTTGCCCGCGAGCGCCAGCGGGTGACGGCCAATGATATTCTGCGCGCGGCAAGAACGGTTGACGGCATGGAAGAGCGGCCAAGTTCCGAGTTGGTGGTCAGGGTCGTGATTCCGGCTCTGACCACCGCGGAACTCGAATTTGGCTTGGCCCTGAGCCGCATCAATCTGGAAGACATGACCCGCCACGCGGAAAGAGTAGACGGCGGCAACGGTTTCGACAGGGCCACGGAAACGTAGGTGCTGTTCCGCGCCCTCGTTCACGATCTGGACTCTTTCCGCGCGATTCCCCTTGAGAGTAAAGTCGAGCGATTCGCGGGTGCGCCTGCGATGGACCCGCTGGCGATGGCGGTGACAGCCAGCAGAGGCAAAGGGGCATGCCGGACACGATCCGGAGGAGCGGGGGCTATGCTCGTCCGTGGCTCGGCGGATTCCCGGTAGCTATTGGCGCGGTATTGCCCGCGCCGGCACGCGCGGCGGAGCAGCCAGGGCTGGCTCTGCACGAGCTTGTCGTCGGCGCCTCGCGCAGCATCGATCGCCACGAGATCGCCGTGCTCGTGCTGCTTGTCGGCCTTTTGTTGTTTGCGGTCGTTACGGCGATCGTGCTGCTGCGCGTGCGGGCGCGGGCGGTGCGATTGGAGGCGTCCGCGCACGATGAAATCGCGGCGCTGCTCGCCGACCTCGATCGCGCCAACGCCCTGCTTCAGTCGGAACCGCAAGTCATGGTGGACTGGCCGGCGGCTTCCGATGAGCCCAGCATCGAGGGCGATCCCGCCGTCGTCGGCGCCTCCGCGCCGCATCGCGTGCTCGCCTTCGGCAGCTGGCTCGACGCCGGCAGAGCGACCGCAATGGAGAAGGCCATCGAGGCCCTGCGGACACGCGGCGAAGCCTTCTCGATGGCGTTCACGACGCTTGGCGGTCGTCCGATCGAGGCCCAAGGCCGGGCCATTGCCGGCCGTGCCGTTCTTCGCCTCAAGGACGCAAGCGGCGTCAAGCGCCACCTCCTGGACCTGGCGGGGCGCCACGAAGCGTTGCTCAACGAGGTCGCGTCGCTGCGCGCCTTGGTCGAGAGGCTCCCGTCGCCGGTATGGGCGCGCGACAGAGCGGGGCGGCTGACCTTCGTCAATGCTGCCTACGCACAGGCGGTGGAAGCGCGCGACGCTGCTGACGCCGTCGAACGCAGCCTGGAACTGCTCGACAGCCCCGCTCGTGAAAATATCGCGCAGGCGCGCACGCTGTCCGGGGCTTATGCCGGCCGGCTTCCTGCAATCGTCGCCGGCACGCGGCGCAGCCTCGATGTGCTCGAATTCCGCACCGACAACGGCAGCGCCGGGCTCGGCATCGACGCCACGGAAGCGGAAACGATGCGCAGCGCGCTCGCCCGCATGGTCGATGCGCACCGCCGCACGCTCGATCAACTTCCGACGGCCGTCGCCATGTTCGGCGTCGATCAAAAACTGACATTTTACAACGCAGCCTATCGCGCGCTGTGGAACCTCGATGCCTTCTATCTCGATCAAGGGCCGACGGATTCGGCGGTGCTCGAGGAATTGCGCGCGGCGCGCAAGCTTCCCGAGGAGCAGGACTTCCGGCAATGGAAGACGCAGCTCCACACCGCCTATCGCGCCATGGAGGCGAAGGAGCACACTTGGCATCTGCCTGACGGCCGCACGTTGCGCGTCATCACCACTCCCAATCCGGACGGCGGCGTCACCTATCTGTTCAACAACGTGACCGAGCGGCTCGAGCTCGAGCGGCGTTTCGAGGAATTAATCCGCGTCCAAGGCGAGACGCTCGACAATCTCACCGAAGGCGTCGCCGTGTTCGCCAGCGACGGCCGGGTGCGGCTCGCCAATTCAGCGTTCGCCCGCATGTGGGCGATACCGCCGCAAAGCTTGGCTGAGCGACTGCACATTGAAGCGATCTCGGCTTTATGTCAGCCGCTGCACGGTGACAATGCCACCTGGCAGGCGCTGCGGCAGGTCGTGACCGCGATCGACAGCCGCGAGGCGATATCGGGGCGGCTTGAGCGGCGCGACGGCAGCGTCGTCGATTGCACGACGGTGCCGCTGCCGGACGGCGCCACATTGGTGACATTCCACGATGTCACGGACTCGGTGAATGTCGAGCGCGCGTTGCGCGAACGCAACGAGGCGCTTGAGGACGCCGACAAGATCAAGATCGATTTCGTCCATCATGTCTCCTACGAGCTGCGTTCTCCGCTCACCAATATCATCGGCTTCGTCCATCTGCTCGGCGACTCGAGCACCGGGCCTCTGGCGCCCAAGCAGCGCGAATATCTCGATTACATCACGGTCTCCACGAATACCCTGCTCGCCTTGATCAACAACATCCTCGACCTTGCGACCATCGACGCCGGCCGCATGCAGCTTAATCTCGGACCGGTCGATATTCGCGCCGCCATGTCCGCGGCCGCCGAAGGCGTGCAGGACCGCCTGGTCAGCGCCGGCCTCGTGCTCGAAATGCAAGCCGCAAACGATATCGGCGGCTTTATCGCCGACGAGCGGCGCGTGCGGCAGATCCTCTTCAATCTTCTCGCCAACGCGGTCAGCTTCTCGCCGCCCGGAGGGACCGTCACGCTGTTGGCGGAGCGCCGCGCCAACTCGCTGGTCTTCGCGGTCACCGACCACGGCCCCGGCATTCCAACCAACGTCCTGGAAAAGGTGTTCGACTGGTTCGAGACGCACTCGCTCGGGTCGCATCATCGCGGCACGGGAATTGGCCTCTCGCTGGTGCGTTCGTTCGTCGAGCTGCACGGCGGCACGGTCGAAATCGCTTCGGTCGTCGGACACGGCACCACCGTGACCTGCACGTTCCCGCTAGGCGCCGCCGCCAGGATGACCGCGGCTTAGAGCATGATCCGCAAGAGTGGAAATCGGTTTTCCGAAAAGATCATGCTCCACCACGATGCTCTGTGCCGTGGATTTGAAGTTCTTATTGGCCGACGGCAAACTCGCACGCGAAGGCCAAATCCAAGCAGCCGCCCAGGGCTTGGCGCGGAACGTCGCGGGTCAGCTTGGGTCATTGAGAGAACGGGGTATGAGCCTCTATCAGAATTTCGATCTGACCAACGAGTTCAACATCCTGCGGCTGATTTGCGGCTTGTTCCTGCTGCCGCATCTCTATGCCAAGGCGAGCAATCTCGAATTCACCTACAAATTGTACCGCGATTTCCGGCTGTATCCGCCGAAGCTGTGGGTTTTCGCCTGCATCCTGATCGAGATCATTTGCGCGACCGGCATGGTGTTCGCGATCTATACGCACTATGTGGCGGTGCTGGAGGCGATTTTTCTGCTCGTCGCGGCTTGGGCAGTGTGGCGCTACAGCCAGGGGAAATGGCTCTGGAATATCGGTGGTTTCGAATACTGCCTGTTCTGGGCGATTTGCTGCATTGTCGTCGCTATGCACGGCTGAGCGGATGACAATGCGAACCTCGGTAGCGTGACCGCCGCCATGTTTCCGAATGTCCCCGGTGGGATGAGCTTCACCGTGACGCTGCCGAACGAGTCGGCGACGGTGCGCTTCGCCATGGATATCGGCGCCGCGCTCGAGCCCGGCGATTTGGTGACGCTGTCGGGCGACCTTGGCGCCGGCAAGACAACGTTTGCGCGCGCTCTGATCCGCTACCTCGCCGGCGACGACACCATCGAGGTGCCAAGCCCGACCTTTACCCTGATCCAGAGCTATGAACTGCCGCGCTTTCCGCTCGTCCATGCCGATTTCTATCGGCTATCGGGCGCGGCCGAGCTTGCCGAACTCGGATTCGACGACCTGCAGGAAGGCACCGTTATGCTGCTGGAGTGGCCCGATCGCGCGGCCGGTTTCCTGCCGCCCGACCGCCTCGACATCACCTTCACGCTGGCGCCGCAACTCAATTCCGAGATCCGCAATGCGCGCGTGGTCGGCTATGGTGCGTTCAGCGCGCGGGCGGCGCGCATGCCGCAGGTGCGCGCCTTCCTCGAAGCAACCGGATTTGGCGAAGTCCCGCGCCGCCGCATGGTGGGCGACGCCTCGACGCGCATCTTCGAGCGCCTCACGCTCGACGGTCAGACGACCGTGCTGATGAATGCGCCACGCCGTCCCGACGGTCCGCCGGTGCGGCACGGAAAGCCTTACAGCGCGATTGCCCATCTCGCCGAGGACATTGTTCCCTATGTCGCGCTCGCGCAGGGCCTGCACGATCGCAACCTTTCGGCGCCCGCGATCCTGCACGCCGATCTCGATCGTGGCTGTCTCATCATGGAGGATCTCGGCGATGAGCGAATCGTCGGAGGCGATCCGCCGGCGCCGATCGAGGTGCGCTATGAAGCCGCCATCGATCTCCTGGTGTCGTTGCATCGCCGGAAATTGCCTGAAAGGCTGCCGGTGGCGCCGCATCTGGAGTACAACCTGCCGCATTATGACATGGGGGCGTTCCTGATCGAGGCCGAGCTGCTGCTCGATTGGTATCTGGTAAGCGCCGGCGCGCCCGCATCCGACGACGCGCGCGAAGAGTTCATTGAGTTATGGCGTGAAGCGCTCCTGCCGGCGATCGACGCGCCCGCGACCTGGGTGCTGCGCGACTATCATTCGCCGAATCTGCTCTGGCTGCCCGACCGCGAAAACGTCGCTCGCATTGGACTGCTGGACTTCCAGGACGCACTGATGGGTCCGGCGGCGTACGACGTGGCCTCGTTGCTGCAGGACGCGCGCGTCGACGTTCCGGAATCGCTCGAAGTCGCGCTGCTGAGCCGTTATGCGCGCGCTCGCCTCTACGATCAGCGTTTCGACGCGGCGGCGTTCGCGAGGCTTTACGCGACGCTGGCGGCGCAAAGGGCGACAAAAATTCTTGGCATCTTTGCCCGGCTAGACCGGCGGGATGGCAAGCCGCAATATCTCCGTCATATCCCCCGATTATTGCGCTATCTACGGCGGTCGCTGGCGCATCCCGATCTTGCCCCGCTCAAGTCCTGGTACGCTGCCAATGTGCCGCCACGAGATGGGCTATGATGGGACGAATCGGCGCATGTTGAGGGCGGGGGAGATCATGATGCCGAACCGGGCAATCGTCTTGGCCGCTGGGCTCGGCACGCGCATGCGGCCCTATAACGGCCACATCCCGAAGCCGCTTGTCGAGATCGGCGGCAAGTCTTTGATCGACTACTCGCTGGACCGCCTCGCGGATGCGGGCGTCCAATGCGCCGTGGTCAACGTGCATCATCTCGCCGACGCGGTGGAACGGCACCTCGCCTCTCGCCAGCGGCCGCAAATCGTCATCTCCGATGAGCGCGCGGAGTTGCTCGGCACTGGCGGCGGCATCGCCAAGGCACTGCCGCAGCTGGGAAACGGACCGTTCTTTCTGGTCAATTCGGACACGGTATGGCTCGACGGCGTCAAGCCGAACTTCACACGGCTCGCGGAGGCCTTCGATCCCGCAACGATGGATGCCCTGCTGCTGCTGGCGCCGACAACGAACAGCATCGGCTATACCGGCCGCGGCGACTTCGCCATGCTCCCCGACGGCCGTTTGCGGCGGCGCGCGGAAAACGAAGTGGTTCCGTTCGTCTATGCCGGTGCGGCTGTCCTCGCCCCCGCGCTGTTTGCCGATGCGCCCGCGGGTGCCTTTGCGCTCACGTCCCTGTTCGATCGTGCTGGCGGCAAAGGCCGCCTGTTCGGCTTGCGCCTCGAAGGCGTTTGGATGCATGTGGGCACGCCGGAGGCGGTCGCGGCCGCGGAGGCGGCGCTCGCCGCCACGCACTAGAATCAGCTACGCAATTCGGTCGCGCCGCCGCGTGTCGTCTGCGCGCGAGCGTGAACAACGCTAAATTGCGAATTGATCGTCGATATGCGCGCTCGCGTCTTCACCATTCCGCCATCGGTGCCGTTTCTGCCGACGCTGATCAAGGCGTTGACGAGCGGCAAGCTCGGCTTTCGCTTCGCCGACGATCCGCTCGCGCTCGCCGCCGCCACGCTTTATCTGCCGACACGGCGAGCCTGCCGCCTTGCGCGCGATGCTTTTCTCGACGTGCTGAAAATCGAGGCGGCGATTCTTCCGCGCATTGTCGCCATCGGCGATATCGACGAGGACGAAATCGCGTTCGCCGAAGCGGCGTCGGGCGCCATAGCCGCCGACGCGCTGGCGTTGCCGCCGTCGCTCGGCGGTCTGGAACGCCGCCTACTGCTGGCGCGATTGATCGAGAAATGGGCCGCGGCGCCGAAAGTTCGTGGCGCGAGCGGCATTCCGCTCGTTGCGCAGACGCCGGCTGCGGCTTGTGCGCTCGCCGACGACCTCGCGCGGCTCATGGACGACATGACGATGCGCGGCGTGCCATGGGACAAGCTCGACGGCCTCGTGCCCGACCTTCTTGATCCCTATTGGCAGTTGACACTGGCATTTTTGCAGATCGCGCGCAAAAACTGGCCGGAACTCTTGCGCGAACGTGATCTCATTGAACCTGCCGCACGCCGCGACGCGCTGATCAAAGCTGAGGCGCTGCGGCTTGCGCGCAAGACCGATGCGCCGGTGATAGCAGCGGGTTCGACCGGCTCGATCCCGGCGACCGCTGAGCTGATTGCGACAATTGCGCGCTTGCCCCATGGCGCCGTGGTGCTGCCGGGCCTCGATACCGATCTCGACGAAGAGTCCTGGCGGATGATCGCGGGCGACGAGCGATCGGGCATTCCACCCGCGCCGGGACATCCGCAATTCGCCATGCAAGCGCTGCTGGCCCGCATCGGCATCACGCGCGAGATGGTGGAAAGCCTGGCGGAGCCGCGCGGGCGCGAGCGGCTCGTTTCGGAAGTGCTGCGCCCGGCGGCGGCGACCGACCTGTGGCGGCAACGCGCCGCCGATGCCGGCTTCGAGGCAGACGCGGAAGCGGCGCTCCGCACCATGACCATTGTCGAAGCGGCCAACGCCGAAGATGAGGCGCTCGCCATCGCGGTCGCGCTACGCGAGGCGGTGGAGGCAGGCCAGACCGCGGCTCTGGTCACGCCCGATCGCGCGCTGGCACGGCGCGTCAAGGCTGCCTTGGAGCGGTGGAGGATCGCGGCGGAGGATTCTGGCGGCGATGCACTCGCCGATTCTCCGGCCGGTATCTTCGCCCGGCTCGCGGCCGACGCGGCACTCGGCGAGCTCGCTCCGGTAACGCTCCTCGCCCTGCTCAAGCATCCGCTGCTGCGATTCGGTTCGCTCAATATCGAGCGTGCGGTCGCTGCGCTCGAGCGCGCAATCCTGCGCGGCCCGCGCCCGCGGCCCGGCACCGCCGGTCTGTCCCATGCGCTCGACGCGTTTCGCGCGCAGCTCGAAAAATTCCGGCGCAAGGAGCCTTCCGATCTGCATCCTTCCGATCCGCGCATCGGTCTGACCGACAGCGAGCTTTCCGCCGGCGCCGATCTCGTTCGCCAGCTTGCGGACGCGCTGACGCCGCTGGAAAGCATGGGCAAGCAAAAGCGCGCGCTCAACGATATCGCCGCGCGTCATCGCGACGTGCTGGGCGCGTTGTCGCGCGACGGCGAGCGCGAGCGCGCTTTCGCCGGTTCCGACGGCGCAAAGCTCGCGGAAGCGCTCGAAGAATTGGCGATCAGCGAGGCCGCCGCGGCGCTGATGGTTGCGCCATCCGATTATGTCGAGCTTTTCTCCGCAGCACTTGCCGATCGCGTAGTGCGTCCGCCGCCGCGACCCGGCGTGCGCGTCCGCGTCCTAGGCCTCCTCGAAGCGCGGCTCACCGACAGCGACCGCGTGGTACTCGGCGGGCTCGTCGAGGGCGCGTGGCCGCCGGAGAGCCGAACCGACGCTTGGCTCAGCCGCCCGATGCGCCAGCAGCTCGGTCTCGATCTCCCGGAACGCCGCATCGGCCTTTCCGCGCACGACTTCGCGCAAATGCTCGGCGCTCGAGAGGTGATCCTGACGCGCGCCGCCAAGATCGGTGGTGCGCCGACATCGCCTTCGCGTTTCCTCCAGCGCCTTACCGCCGTCGCCGGCGAGGAGCGCTGGCAGGCGGCGCTCGATCGGGGAAACGTCTATCTCGCTTGGGCCCGCGCACTCGATCGGCCGGAAAGCGTGGTACAGGCGCCGCGGCCAATGCCAAAGCCGCCGCGCGCGGCGCGGCCAAGGCGCCTCTCGGTCACCGAGATCGAACACTGGCTGCGCGACCCGTATACGATTTATGCGAAGCACGTGCTGCGCTTGGCGCCGCTTGGCGAGGTAGATGCGGCGCCCGGAGCCAGTGAGCGCGGTACGGTCATCCACAACGTGCTCCGCGAATTCAGCGAGCGCTTTGCGAACGATCTTCCTTCCGATCCGGCGGGCGCGCTCATCGAGATGGGCAAGGCGCGTTTCGCCGCGCTCGAAGATTTTCCGGAAGCCCGCGCGTTTTGGTGGCCGCGATTCCAGCGGATCGCCCAATGGCTCGGCGGCTGGGAGGCCGGCCGCCGCGCGAATTTCACCCTGATCGCCGTCGAGATTCGCGGCGAGATCGAGGTTCCGCTTGCAGACGGTGCATTCAAGTTGAGCGGCATTGCCGACCGCATAGAGCGCGACGCCGACGGCGGCTACGTCATCCTCGACTACAAGACCGGTTCGGTGCGGACCGAAAAGCAGGTGCGGACCGGACTTGCACCGCAGCTCACGCTTGAAGCGGCGATGCTGCGCCAGGGCGGGTTCAAGACGACCACGACAACATCGATACCTGCAGGAGGCTCGGTCGCGGCGCTTGCTTACGTGGCGCTCAAAGGCGGCGCGCGGGCCGGCGAGTTCCTGCCGATCGTTTTCAAGGAAGACACATACAACAGCCAGGCCGATCGCGCGCTGGAAAAACTTTCGGCGCTGGTGCGGCGCTTCGACGACGCCAACGAGCCCTACCGTTCGCTGGTCCATCCGATGTGGAAGGCGCGCTACGGCGATTACGACCACCTCGCGCGCGTGAAGGAATGGTCGAGCACCGGCGGTCCCGAAGACGATATTCCGGGCGCGCCATGAGATCGCCAATGAGATCGCCAATGAGATCGCCGAGCATTATTCCGGCCGACGTTCTGCGGCTGCAGGGCGAAGTGTCCGATCCCACCGTTTCCGCCTGGGTCGCCGCTAACGCTGGATCGGGCAAGACGCACGTGCTGGCGCAGCGTGCGATCAATCTCTTGCTCGCCGGCGTCGCGCCGGAAAAAATCCTTTGTCTGACCTTCACCAAGGCCGCTGCCGCCAATATGGCCAAGCGCGTGTTCGACACGCTCGGTCGCTGGACCACGCTCGACGATGCCGCGCTCGATGCTGCCATCGGCGCGCAGTCAGGACGGGTGCCCGGCGCCCGGCGGGTGCTGGCGCGACAGCTTTTCGCGCGCTCACTGGAAACGCCGGGCGGACTGAAGGTGCAGACCATTCACGCCTTCTGCACGCAGCTTTTGCACCAGTTCCCATTCGAAGCGAATGTCGCCGCCCGCTTCACCGTGCTCGACGAGACCGCACAAGTAGAGATCCTGGAGGAATTGACGCTGGCGGCTTTGCTCGAAGGCGCGTCCGCGCCCGACAGCGCGCTCGGCCGCGCGCTCGGTACCGCCATGACCGCCGGCGCCGATCAGACGTTTCGCGACGTGGTGCGCGAAGCAATCGGCCGCCGTGACGCCATCATCGGTTGGCGCAAGACTGCAGGCAGCGTCGAAGAGGCGATTGCCGATCTGTCACGCGCGCTTGGCGTTGAGCCGCAAGAAACGCTCGACAGCATCGAAGCCGAGTTTCTTACGGACTCGTTGCTCTCGGCCTCGGAATGGCCCGCGATTGCCGCGGCATTGGCGCACGGCAACAAGACCGACTGCGAGCAGGCGCGACGGTTCGCCGCGCTGACGGCGCTAGCTGGCGCCAACCGCATCGAGCTCTATCTCGAGATTTTCTGCACGGACGAGGGCAATCCGCGCAAATCAATCGTGACCAAGGCGATCAAGGATGTGCGGCTGGTCGAACGTCTAGGCACCGAGCAAACGCGCATTTGCGCGATTCTTGAACGGCGCAATGCCGTCGTTTGCCGTGATCGCAGCGCTGCATTGCTGACTGTCGCGGACGCCGTGCTGACCCGCTACGCGGCCGAGAAAGAGCGCCGCGGCCTTCTCGATTACGATGACCTGATCGACAAGACGCTGGATCTGCTTAAGAACGTCGATGCGGCCTGGGTGCACTACAAGCTCGATCTCGGCGTCGATCACGTCTTGATCGACGAGGCGCAGGATACCAGCGACAAGCAGTGGGAGATCGTCCGCCGGCTGGTTGAGGAGTTTACCGCGGGCAAGGGTGCGCGCGAGATCAAGCGCACGATCTTCGCGGTCGGCGACGAAAAGCAGTCGATCTTTTCTTTCCAGGACGCCGCGCCGAAGCAATTCGCGCTCATGCGGCGCCACTTCGAAACCGCGCACAACAACGCGGGCCTCAAATTTATCTTTCATAAATTCGAGCACTCGTTTCGTTCGGGCGAGAGCGTGCTTGCCGCGGTCGACGAAGTATTCAAGGCCCAAGGCATCGCAGCGAGTGTTACCGCCGACAGCGACGGTTTCCCGCCGCATATCGCTTTGCCGGATGCGCCGCCAAGTCTGGTCGAAATCTGGGAGCCGGAAAAGCCCGACGAACGCAAGGAGATCGAGGGCTGGGACGCGCCGTTCGATACGGTGAGCGAGACGAGCCCCCGCGTAAAGCTCGCACAGAGGGTCGCGCGCGCCGTGCACGGACTCGTCGAAAGCCGCACGCCAGTAGGTATCGAGCGCCGCGCTGCGCGTTACGGCGACATACTCATTTTGGTGCGTCAGCGCGGGCCGCTGTTCGAGGCGATCATCCGCGCGCTGAAGAATAAGAATGTCGAGGTTGCCGGCGCCGATCGGCTCGTTCTCACCGAGCATATCGCGGTCATGGACCTCATGGCGCTCGCCGACGCGCTACTATTGCCGGAAGACGATCTCGCCCTTGCCGCCGTACTGCGCAGCCCGCTGATCGGCGTCTCCGACGAAGAATTGTTTGCGATCGCCTGGGACCGCGGCCGCTCCTCGCTGCGCACGGCGCTGGCGCGCAAGTCAGCCGAGGGGAAAATTTTCGCCGACGCTACCGCTCGCCTCGACGAGCTTGCACAATTAGCACGGCACGAATCGCCGTTTGTCTTCTACGCCCACGTGCTCGGCGCCGGCGGCGGCCGCCGCCGCTTCCTTGCGCGGCTTGGCGCCGAAGCGAACGATGCGCTCGATGAATTTCTCAACCTTGCACTCGACTATGAGCGGCGGCAGACGCCATCCCTGCAAGGCTTTATCGCCTGGCTGCGCGCCGCGCGCGCCGAGGTGAAGCGCGACATGGAAATCGCGCGCGACGAAGTGCGGGTCATGACCGTGCACGGCGCCAAGGGTCTCGAAGCGCCGATCGTGATCCTCGCCGACACGATGACGCCGCCTTCCGGTCCGCGGCCGCCGCGGCTTCTCGAGCTTCCCGGCGGCGCCATGATCTGGGCGGGCCGCAAGGACGACGACGTAGAGCCGGTCGCGGCGGCCCGTCAGGCCGCGCTGGCGGAGGCCGAGAACGAATATCGCCGGCTCCTCTACGTCGCTATGACGCGCGCCGCCGACCGGCTGATCGTCTGCGGCGCCGACGGCGAACGCACGCGGCCGAAGGGCTGCTGGTACGACCTCGTGTGCGAACCGTTGCGGCCGCTTCTCATTGAGGAAGACGAAAGCGGCGAAAAAGTCTGGCGTTATCGTAAGCCGACTTCCGTTGTTGTCGCTGAGAGCGCGCCGCGGGCGGCAAGCGGCGCGAATGCCGAACGACCCCAAGTCCCGCGGTGGCTGCGGCAGCCCGCTCCCCCCGAAGCGGCGTCACGGGCTCCGATCTCGCCGTCCTCCGCTTTCGAGGAGGAGAACAGCGGCATCCACGCCCACTGGGGAGGTTCGCCGACCGAGCGGCGCAAGGTGCTGGCCCGCGGGCGTATCGTCCATCGGCTCATGCAGTCGTTGCCCGACATTCCCCCGGCAGGCCGCAAGGATGCCATCGAACGCTACCTTACGAACGCCGCCGCGGATTTCCTTCCTGCCGAACAGGCGGCGATGGCGCAGCAAGTCCTCACCATCCTCAACGATTTGATCTTTGCCGAAGTGTTCGCGCCGGGAAGCCGCGCCGAAGTGCCGGTTGTCGGCCGAATCACGCGCGCCGGCGTGCCGCCGATTACCGTCTTGGGCCAGGTGGACCGATTGGCGGTGACGCGCGAGGCCGTCCTGATCGCGGATTACAAGACCGACCGCGCCGCTCCGGCCCGGCTTGCGGAGGTGCCGAAGGGCTATGTCGGCCAACTCGCGGAATATCGCGCGGTGCTGGGGCGCATTTACCCGGAGAAAACGATTCGCGCGGCACTTGTCTTTACCGAAGGTCCGAATGTCATCGAGATTCCCGGCGCGGCGATGGACGCAGCATTGGCCGAAATCGTGAGCAAAATCACGCTCCGGTGAACCTCCCTTGACGCTGACGGACGCCGTTCATAGGTTCGACGCCCTGCCTATTTCCCACCGGAACAGCGAGGTCTTCCATGGTCGATAAGGTGACGGATGCAACGTTCGATCAGGACGTGCTCAAGGCCAGCGGGCCGGTTGTTGTGGACTTCTGGGCGGAGTGGTGCGGCCCCTGCCGCATGATCGGTCCGGCGCTTGAGGAAATTTCCAAGTCGCTCGACGGCAAGGTGAAGATCGTCAAGCTCAACGTCGATGAGAACCCCGGCACGGCGGCGAAATTCGGCATCATGTCGATCCCCACGCTGATGCTGTTCAAAGGCGGTCAGCTCGCCTCCCGCCAGGTCGGCGCCGCGCCGAAGCAGAAGCTCGAACAGTGGATCACCGCCTCGGTGTAAGCCCGCTTCCGTCACCCTGAGGTGCGCGGCACAGCCGCGCCTCGAAGGGCGACGGCCCCGGCTCCTCTGCCGACATCCTTCGAGGCTCGCTTCGCTCGCACTCAGGATGGCGGATCGCGACCGGCGATTCTGCGCAATCCGCAAATCCCTAATGCCGGAAATGCCTCGTGCCAGTGAAGACCATGGCGATGCCATGCTCGTCGGCGGCCTTGATCACCTCCTCATCGCGCACCGACCCGCCGGGCTGGATCACGGCGGTGGCGCCGGCCTCGATAGCAACGAGTAGGCCGTCGGCGAAGGGGAAGAACGCATCGGAAGCGATCACCGACCCCTTGGTTGCCGGCTCCTTGAGGCCTGCCTCCCTGGCGGCGTCCTCGGCCTTGCGAGCGGCGATGCGCGCTGAATCGACGCGGCTCATTTGACCCGCGCCGATGCCGACCGTCGCGGAGTCCTTGGCATAGACGATCGTATTCGACTTCACGTGCTTGGCGATGCGGAAGGCAAAGCGCAGATCGCGCAATTCGGCGTTGCTTGGCGCGCGCTTGGTCACCGGCTTTAGCTCCATGTCGTCGACGACGGCATTGTCGCGCGATTGTACGAGCAGGCCCCCGGCGACCGTTTTCGCCATGAGCCCTTTGGCGCGCGGATCGGGCAAGCCGCCGGCGATCAGGAGCCGCAGGTTCTTCTTGGCGCCGACAATGGCGATGGCTTCCTCGGTCGCATGCGGCGCGATGATGACCTCGGTGAAGATTTCGGTGATGGCGCGCGCGGCCGCGGCGTCGAGCGAGCGATTGAGCGCGACAATGCCGCCGAATGCCGAGACCGGATCGCAGGCGAGCGCTTTGCGGTAGGCGTCGAGCAGGCTATCGCCCTCGGCGACGCCGCACGGATTGGCGTGCTTGATGATGGCGCAGGCGGCGGTGCGCTCCGGATCGAACTCGGCAACGCATTCGTAGGCCGCGTCGGTGTCGTTGATGTTGTTGTAGGAGAGTTGCTTGCCCTGCGCCTGCCGCGCAGTCGCGACGCCGAAGCGCAGGTCGGGCGTGCGATAAAACGCCGCCGATTGATGCGGGTTCTCGCCGTAGCGCAGTTCTTCGATCAGTTTGCCGCCGACGGCGCGGTAATCGGGCGCCAAGTTTCCAAGCTCGTTGGCGAACCAATTGGAGATCGCAGCGTCGTAGGCGGCGGTGCGCGCATATGCCTTGGCTGCAAACCGGCGGCGCAGCCCCGGCGTGGTCATGCCGCCGTGCTGAGCGAATTCTTCGAGCACCGAGGCGTAATCGGTCGGCTCGACCACGACGACAACGTCGGCGTGGTTCTTGGCGGCGGCGCGGATCATGGCTGGGCCGCCGATGTCGATATTCTCGATGCAATCGTCGAAGCCAGCGCCGCGCGCCACGGTTTCCTCGAACGGATAGAGATTGACCACCAGGAGATCGATGGGCCGGATGTGATGCGCACGCATCGCTTCGGCGTGAGCGGAATTGCTGCGGATGCCAAGCAGGCCGCCATGGACGGCCGGATGCAACGTCTTGACGCGGCCGTCCATCATTTCGGGAAAGCCGGTGAGGTCGGCGACATCGAGCACTGTGAGGCCGGCTGCGCTCAGCGCCAGACGCGTCCCGCCGGTCGAGACCAATTCGATGCCGTAGCCGGCAAGCGCACGGGCGAATTCGACAACGCCGGCTTTATCGGAAACGGAGATGAGGGCGCGTGACGCGCGGCGCAAATGCTCGGTCATGGGTTCCTTTTACTGACTTCGCGCCTTCGTGGAAGCGGAGAAAATGGAATATCACAGCGGCAGCC
This sequence comes from uncultured Alphaproteobacteria bacterium, assembly GCA_963733575.1. Lineage (GTDB taxonomy): Bacteria > Pseudomonadota > Alphaproteobacteria > Rhizobiales > Xanthobacteraceae > BOG-931. The sequence continues at coordinate 653,324 of CAVTDJ010000005.1, forward strand.
TCGGTTCCTCCGCGCGTGCGCGGCGTGCGCTGCCGGCGGCGGCGACTACGCTAGGATTGGTTTGCTGAAAACTCCAGACCACGCGCGGCTCCAATCGCGCGTGACCGTGAATGACCATTTGCGCTGCACGGCGCGGGCCATCGTTTCCGGCAAGATAGACGCTGTCTTCAAGCTCAACGCGGCTCTCGCCGGCGCTGAACGTCCACACCTCCTTGTTCGACATCATCAACAGCGCGCCATGGCCGTCGGTGAGGCGCGTCGCCTTGATCGAGGGATGCAGATGGAAACGCAGCGCGTAAGCGTCTTGGTTGCTGCGTATCTGCGGACCGCCGTCGGCGGCGAGGAATAGATCCTCGCCTTCGAAATGCGTGCCGTCACCTGCCAGCGTCACCGTGCGCTCGTGCACGACGCCGTAACGGCCGGCGTAGCCGTCATGGCCGGCGCGCAACGTGATCGAATCGGGTCGCTCCTCGCGCGTTACGGAAACGTGGCTCGGTCCGCCGAGCATCGGCGAGCCGCCCAGCACGCGCTGGAATACCGGCGCTTCGACGAACTGGGCCGACGATTCGTTGTTGAACGTGACCGTCGAATGCGCCGCGGTCGCGCGCGCCAGCGGCCGCCATCTGTCGCGGGCCGATGCCGGCATGCCGCAATTGACGACGATGAGACTTTGCTTCGGGGAAGAGAACTCGAACGAAAGGCAGCCGGCATGGGCGTCGAGGCTCATTTCGATCGGCGGCGCGCGGCCGGTATCCATGATCAGAACGCCGCCGGCGGCCTCCAGGCGCTGATAGCCGGAATGGGAGGCATTCGACAGCGGCGCGCCGCGGCTCTCGTCGTAGGCCAGGAGCGTGAGCAATTGCCCCGCGGGATTAGCGCCCATGCCGTTGAAATGCGCGAACGTTCCCTCGGAATGGCGGAAGAAGCGCAACATCGGCATCATCCGGTCCACCGCGTTGAGCACGGCCGGCGGTGGCGCAACGTTGCGCGCAGCAAAGGCCTGCCGCAGCGGCAAAAGCTCGAGCAGCACCTCGATGATCGCTCCAGGATCGCGGCTGACATGGCCGCCGTCGGGAAGGATCTGCCGGTCGATCTCGCTTTTGAGACGCGCGGTCGTGGAGTTGAGGTGGCGCGCCTGACCGGCGATGCATAGGGTGGCGTAGCTCAGCGCGATCGCGGCCTGCAAGCGGCCGACGCCGCGATGGGCATCGCCTGCGGTATGGCGCAGATAGCGTATCTGACGGATCAGGCTGCGCAGGAAGCGCCGATAGAAGCGCACGTCGGCGTCCTGCAGGACGAGCGGCGCCTGGCTGAGCCATGAAATAATCCGCCGCGACACCACGTCGGGCCGCCACCCCAGCGGGTGCCACGAGCCTTGCAGCGCGATCCATTCATCGACCAGCGCACGCGCATTGGCGCGGGCAATGCCGGAATCCGCCGCGCGCAGGTGCCGCAGCCAGCCGAAGCCCAACAGCTCCGTCGCCCATTCGTCGGATGGCGGCGTCATCTCGAAAATCGAGCGGCTGTCGCAGACCACGACCTTGCCGGCGAAGGCGAAGCGGCCGGAGTAAATTTCGCTCGCACGGGTGGCGTCGGCGGTGCGCAGATCCTGGGGAGCGATCAACAGCCGGTCGGCCTTGAGCGGCACACGCGGCCAGCGCAGCAAGGGATGGGCGTTGAGGCGCCCGGCGATCTGCCGCAGCCCTCCGCGCAGGAGAAGCCAAGACAGCTTCGCACGGTTCGCAATTGAAACGCGCGCCATCGCCGCGCCCGCCCCTCCCTTCGGCGAGGGCGCCCAACCTCGCCGCGTTCTCACCATAACGGAACGGGGCAGCGGCGGCCAACAAGCGGTTGTTTTCGAGGTAAACGCTAGCGTTTCAGAAGCCGTGCAGCATAGAAGCCGTCGAGACCGGCAAGCCGCGAATCAGAATTGGGGAAATGGCAGGGCAGGGTGCGGAGGTCGCCGTCTTTGGTGATGAACTCGTCGCGGCCGAAAACCTCGGAGGGCGCGATTGGCACCCGCTGGACGTTCGGCTCCTGCGCCAGCAGGTTGGCGATGACGTCCTCGCCTTCCTCCGGTTCGAGCGAGCAGCTGCAATAGACCAAGGTACCGCCCGGCTTGGTCAAGGCGGCGGCACGTTCGATCAATCGGCGCTGCAGGGCAGCAAGCTTGGCAATGTCCGAGGGCTGCTTAAGCCAGGGCACGTCGGGGTGCCGGCGGATGGTGCCGGTCGAGGAGCAGGGCGCATCCAGGAGGACGGCGTCGAATGGCTTTGCCTGCCATTCGGCGACGTTGGCACAAATGAGCTCGGCCGCGAGCGATAGCCGGCTCAGGTTGTCCTGGAGCCGGGCGAGCCGCGCGGGGGCGCGATCAACCGCGGTGACGCGTGCGCCGGCGGCGGCAAGCTGGGCGGCCTTGCCGCCCGGCGCGGCGCAGAGGTCGGCAATATGGAGTCCGGCGACATTGCCGAACAGACGCGCCGGCAGCGCCGCCGCCGCGTCCTGCACCCACCAGGCGCCCTCGGCAAAACCCGGCAAGGCAGTGACGGTGCCATGGGCGATGGTGCGCACCGAGCCGGTCGGCAAAACGCGTCCGCCGAGCCGTGTCGCCCAGATTTCGGGATCGGCCTTCACCGTCAGATCGAGCGCCGCTTCGCGGCCATTGGCGGTGGCGATGGCATGGGCGGTCTCCTCGCCGTAAGTCTTGATCCAGCGCGCCATCAGCCATTCCGGCGTGTCGAGAACGGCCGTATCGAGTCCGCCCAGCCGCTCGGCGCCCTCGCGCGCGACCCGCCGCAACACGGCGTTGACCAGACGGGCATAGTAGCTCGCGTGGTGGTCCGCCTGCGCGATCCGAACCGCGAGATCGACCGCGGCGTGGTCGGGTATGTCGAGGAAAAGAATCTGCGCGGCGCCGATCAGCAGCGCGGTTTCGACGCGCGGCGCCTGTGCCGGCGCACCCTCCTCGAGGAAGAGCCCGATGAGATGGCGCAGCGTGCCGAGCCGGCGCAACACGGTCGCGACGAGTGCCCGCGTCAGCGCTCGGTCGCGGTCGGCGAGAGAGGCAAGGCCCGAAGCGGCGGAATGCGCATCCGATCCGTCGAGCATGTCATCGAGTGCACGATGCCGGCGCAACACGCCGTCAACGATATCGGCGGCGAGGCGCCGCACGGCAAAACCCGGCACGTCGTCGAGCCGGGTACCGGTCTGAGCCTTAGGTTTGGCCTTTGGCTTGCGCGCGCCCTTCAATCGAAATTCCTCCTTGCGGCCCGCGCACGGCTACGCCAAGTCAAAGGCGATGCCAACCGAACCGACCCCGCCAGCGCCTTCGGGCAAAGGCGAAGAAAAGCAACTGCCGGAGAAACAGCCGCTGACGCCGGCGGCGGAACGCGCGCTCGCCGAGGCGGCGGCGCGACGGGCTGAATGTGATCGCCCTGCATGTGATCGGCCGAAGGAAATTCAGGGCCGCGACGGCCCTGAGCCAACCCGTTACGGCGACTGGGAGATCAATGGCCTTACGTCGGATTTTTAACTCTTGAAGTTGGCTGGAACCTAGGTCGAGCCCTAGGGCCGTGCCGGCGCCGTGGCGCTCATGAGGTGCGTGCCCGGTGACGCGGCGAGCGCGGAGGTATTCGCGCCCCCTGGTGCCCGTGCGATTTCCCTCCGCGTTGTTCCGGCCGGCGCGGCCTTGACCGCGGCCATCATGCTGTCGCGGATTGCGGGGTCACTTGCTGCGGGCGCTGCCATCTGCTGACTCTCGGAGGTCGGCGTCGACTGCGCGAATGCAGCCATGGTGGCGGCCGACAGGGCAACAGCGACCACACTTATCATGAGCTTCATCGTCTTTCTCTCCATCAGCAATCTGCCGCCAAGCCATCAAACAAGCCATCAAAGTCCCATTCGAGCACGGACAAAATGAGCCCGACACACGGCGGGGTGCCTCACGCCTGTCTGCAGGCTCCCTCAGTTCCATCATATCTTGTCACGAGGAAGGCGGATCCTCGTAATAGGGAGGCGGAGACGCGCCCACCGGTCAAAAGCTTCACCTTTGGGCGCAGCAACCGCCGCTGCAACAATAGCCGACGACACAATAATGGCCGCTACCGCAGTACTGGAACCCGTCCGGCACACAATACCCATCATTGGTTCCGTGGGTGCCCCCTGGACAACAGAAAGTCCCGGCGGAGGTGCCACGCCAGCAGTTGTATCCCGCATTGCAAGCGCCGCCGCCGCTGCAACATTGGGAGCCCAGCGGATAACATAGGTTGTCTTCGCACAATACGTTACCGACATCGCATTGCTGAGCGCGTGCCGCGCCGGCCAAGCCTGCGCTTAGGGCCGCCAATGTCACGAGAACGCAGAGGACGCTGAGCGCAAGTCGGAATCCAGGCGCGGTCCGCAGCTCAGCCGGGTGCTGTCGCATCGAGGCCCCCCCAATCGTGGCATGTTAGGGCGCCACAGGCCCGGGACAACGAGACCGCCGGTATCGCTCGCTACGATCGCTTCTCTCGGTGGCGTGTCCCCGTGTGCCAAGTAAATGCAAGCGGAGCGCACTGGTCAATAAGGGATTGTTTCACAGACTCCGTCTGTTCACGCAAGCAGCGTCCGCCGACCGCGCACTTCTGAGTTGGGCCAAAGAGCGAAAAAATATTGCTGCTGGCTCGGAACGCAAGCGGCGCGCACTTCATTTGAGAGAATATCAGATTTGCGGTGGGGGGGACGGCTTGTGCGAAACAATTCTACGGAAGCACAGTGTCCGCTGTGCGAGTCACGGTCAATTTGCTTTGGAGACCGCACTTCTTGGATCGACCGTTGCGGATTCGAGAGCTACAGCCTCGAATGCAAGGAATGTGGCGTCGCGCTCGCTGGCATCATTGACCCCCGCGACGATACATTGGTGCTCTCTCAAACGCCCTCTGCGCCGGCTGCATCCCTCATAAGTTGAAAGCGAGGCGTACTGAACGGAGGCGTGCATGGGGGCGGGATAGGCAGCCTCCCTGCGCAAAGCCGGCCTCTCATCGAGTAAGCCGGGGGATCGTCGATCGTGATTTCGGCCTCGACAAATTGGACCAACATCTCAAGACAGCTTTGACAGCGCGGTCCGCACCATATTCGGCCAATCCTTCTCGTCATCAGGGAGCTTCTGCTCCTGATCAAGTTTTTCGAGGATAGAGAGCGCCTCCGCCAGCGCAGCCCGTGCCTGCGGCGGATCGGCTAACGTGCCCAACTTATAAAGGGTAAGGGCCAGATCGGATTGCGTCGCGTTTGCGTTGTTTTGGTCCTGCGCCGCGAGCTTGCGGCCGATCTCGACCGACTCCTGGTAGGCGGCGAGCGCGCCCGCCCGATTACCCTGAGCCGCCAGCACATCGCCGAACCTATTTAGGATCACCGATACGTCATGCTGCGCTCCCATATTCCCGGGCTCCTTCGCGGCGAGCGTGCGCGTAAGGTCGAGGCACTCGCGATAGGCCGCGAGCGCGCCCACCAGGTCGCCCTGCACCCTCAGCAGGTATCCGACGCTGTTTAGGCTCCTCAACAGATCGCCCTGTGCTCCCTTATTGCTCGGATCTTTGACAGCGAGCGCGCGCATGATATCGAGAACCTCGCGATAGGCGGCGAGCTGACCTGTCAGGTCACCCTCGGCCCCCAGCACGGCGCCGATCCCGCCCAGGCTCGCCGCAACGTCGCGCTGCCATTCCGTGTTGCTCGGGTCCTTGGCGGCGAGTGCGCGCGCTATGGCGAGGCCCTCGTGAAAGGCGGCGAGCGCGCCCGTGCGATCGCCCTGGACCAGCAGCACATTGCCGATCTTCTCCCCGCTCAGCTCCACACCGCGCTGCCATCCCGTGTTGCTCGGGTCCTTGGCGGCGAGAGAGCGCGTGATGTCGAGGTCCTCGCGATAGGCGGCGAGTGCGCCCGCCAGGTCGTGTTGTTGCATCAGCACGTCGCCGACCTTGTCCAGGCTCACCGCCACATCGCGCTGCCATTGCGTGTTGCCCGGGTCCTTGGCGGCGAGCGCGCGCCGGATGTCGAGGCCCTCGCGATAGGCGGCGAGCGCACCCACCGGGTCGCGCTGCGCCATCAGCACGTCGCCGACCTTACCGAGGCACACCGCCACGTCGCGCTGCCATTGCGTGTTGCCCGGGTCCTTGGCGGCGAGCGCGCGCATGATGTCGAGGCTCTCGCGATACGCCGCGAGCGCGCCACCAAAGTTGCCCTGAGCCAGCAGCACGTTGCCGATAAAGTTCAGGCTCACCGTCACGTCGCGCTGGAATTCCGTATTGCTCGGGTCCTTGGCGGCGAGCCCGCTCGCGACGCCGAATTCTTCGCGATAGCTGGCGAGGGCACCCGTAAGATCGCCCTGGGCCACCAGCACACGGCCGATCCGCTGCAGGGCCAGGCTGAGGCCGCGTTGCCATTCGGTGTTGCCTGGGTCCTTGACGGCGACCGCGCGCGTGATGTCGAGGCTCTCGCGATAGGCGGCGAGCGCGCCGGTCAGGTCACCCTGGGCCACCAGCACGTCGCCGACTCTGTTCAGGCTCTCCGAACAATCGTGCTGCCATTTCGCATTGCTCGGGTCCTTGGCCACGAGCGCGCGCATGATGTCGAGACCCTCGCGATCGGCGGCGAGCGCGCCCGGACGATCACCCTGAGCCGCGAGCGCTTCGCCGACCCTGCGCAGGCTCAGCGACAAATCGCGCTGCCATTCCGCGTTGCCAGGCTGAGTGACAAGGAGTGCGCGCATGATGGCGGTCGACTTTCGCGCGTAGTCGGCCGCGGCTCCTGTCGCACCGAGGTTCAAATACGTGTCGGAGAACAGGGAGAACATCGCCGCTTGGCTGCGCTGCACTTCGGGATTGTTGCCGGTCCGTGACGCAAGTTGGCCGACCGCGGCCTCGGCTCGTCCAAGGATGCGGCGTACCGTCTCTACCCGCATGCCTTCGACATTCCTCAGGCCTTCGGCGAGGTCGAAAACGACTGAGTCAATGGTAGACTTGGCGGCATTGAAGTTGCGCTCGGCGCGCGCCTGTTCGGTCAGCGCGACGCCGCGCTGCCAGTAGGCAAGCCCGGCGAGGCCGAGCGCGACGACGAGGCCGGCCGCCAGGCTGCTGGTGAGGATGTTGCGGCGCCGGGTTGTCGCGCGGCGGCTCTCGGCGATGAACAGCTGCGTTTCTTCGGTCGGCGCCGGCGCGCCGGCCGGGCGCGAGGCGATCCACTGCTCGGCTTCCTCCAGCACGGGCGAGCGCAGCAGGAGCCCGCCTGGGCGCTTGGCTGCCGACCAGTGCCGCCCGGCCTCGCCGTATTCGGTATGTTTCCTGATCCAGTCGATATCGGTCGCGAGCGCATCGCACAGCCGATTGATCCTGTCTGCAAACTGCGCGTCATCGTCGAAGAAAATGAAGTTGAGCCGCGCCAGCGCCTCCGGCACCAGCTTGTCGTCCACTCGCTGGAAGACGACAGGCGCGAAGCGTTTGTTGAGCGAGGTCGCGAAAGCGACCTCCTTGGCGCAGACCTCCGAGGCAATTGCATCGGGACTGAGCACAAATATAACGGTGTCGGCCCGAGCAATCAGAGCCTGGATGCGCTTCCACCAATCCTCGAAGGCATAAATCTCCGCGCGGTCGATCAGCGGCTCGAAACCACGCTCTTTGAGGGCGGCTTCGAGCCGATCCGCGAAAGCCATATTCTTGCGCGAATAAGAGACGAAGACCTTGGTCTTCGGAGCTTCCCCGCCGCGACCGGGCGCAACCTCGCTCGCCATTGGGACATTTCTGCTCGTTGAATTGGGAACCAAGACCGACCCGCTTTCGATCTCCTGATGCTTGCGATGGATCAAACGGAACAGCCCACGGCGATGGCCCGCCGGATAGAGGATCGCGAGCCTGACCGCCGGTCTCTGCCGCGGAAGGCTGAAAGCGCGTCAAGTTAAAACGCTTGTTGGAGTCGGTGCTAAAGGCCGCGTTGGGGTCAAAACCGACTGTGGAGGTTTTCTCGCGAACCCGCATTCACGGCGCCATAGCGAGTGAGCGGCCGGAATTTGGCTTGTCGGTCCGCTCGCGGCGATCACTTACTGGCAAAGTGGAGATAGACCGCTGACACTTTGTAATGACCCTATCTTGACTTTATTCCCTTTTCATGAGAATATAATCCTGCAATTATTAGTTAAGTTTTAACCAAATACAATCATTCCGAGCGGATGGGCGTGACGCACCACCGGTCCTTCGCGGCCCTGGCGCACAAGCGGCGTGGTAGTGCGCTTGGCGGCTTGCTCGCGATCGCTGCGGCGATCTTTGCCTTGGGGTTTGCAGCCGGTGCGGCCGTCAGACCGGCGTTGATGCCGCAGCGTGCGCCATCCATCGAAGTCGCGCACGCGGCGCCGCGCGACGTTCAACTCGATGCGGCCCACCGCGCAGAGTTCGCCCAGATTTGATCCGCAGCTCGCGTATCCGGCCGAGGTGGTGCGCGTCATCGACGGCGACACGTTCGAGGCGCGCGTGCGCGTGTGGCCGGGGCTCGACGTCAATACCAAGGTCCGGCTCCGTAACATCGACGCGCCGGAGCTTCACGCCCGCTGCGCCGACGAGCATGTGAAGGCGGAGGCGGCGCGCACGGCGCTGGAAACAATCCTCGGCGCTGGCAGCGTTACAATTTCGCGGGTTGGGCTCGACAAATATGGCGGGCGTGTCGATGCGCTGGTCGCGACGCGCGACACGGCCGATGTTTCGGCCGCGCTCCTTAATGGCGGCTGGGCGCGCAGCTACGATGGCGGTCGTCGGGGTACGTGGTGCTGAAGCAGATATATCAGAGATCGGGCATCAGGTTCTTCCGAGTTCCTGATGCCCGATCCTGATCCCCCAACGTCAGGTACCAGGTCTTTTTACGTCCCGGTGCCTCCCCGATCCTTGATTATTGGACGACCACCCGCGTGCCGACGCTGACGCGGCTGTAAAGGTCCCTGATGTCTTCGTTGTACATGCGGATGCAGCCGTACGAGACAAAATGGCCGATAGAGCCCGGTTGGTTCGTGCCGTGAATGGCGTATTCACCGCCGGCGAGCGACATCGCGGCGACGCCCATCGGATTACGCGGCGAACCGCCGGCAATCACTTTCGGCAAGTTGGGCTTGTCGCGCCGGACCTCGGCGGGCGGCGACCAATCGGGGCGGATGTACTTGCCGTTGACGTATGACGTTCCCGACCATTGCTTGCCGGCCCTGCCGACGCCGACCGGATAGCGAATGGCCTGTCCGATGCCGGTGACGTAATAAAGCCGCCGCTCATTGGTGCGCACGACGATGGTGCCCGGTATGAAAGTCTCTTTCATCGCCACGCTCTCGCCGCGCGCCTGCGCCGCTCTGGGCGCGACCGCGAAACAGCAGACGATCGCCGCCACCGTTGCCGAAACCAGAATTTTCCCTCGCATTGTCGAAATCCTCAGCACGAAATAAGCCCGACGCCACTGCTGCCCAGTCGGCAGCCGAACAGCATCTTAGGCGAATCCCCGCGCTCCCTCAGTAACGCGTACGCGAAAGGGTGAAGGTTTCACCAATTTTTTCGGGAGTGTGTCCCGCGCGCACCAGTTTCGGCGGCATCACGTCATTGCCGGGCTTCGAGCCCGGCAATGGAGCGACTACGCGCTTTTCTTGTTTTGGCGATGTGTGACAAGGTCGTCGACCACCGCGGGATCGGCGAGCGTCGAGGTGTCGCCGAGATTGCCATATTCGTCTTCGGCGATCTTGCGCAGGATCCGGCGCATGATCTTGCCGGAGCGCGTCTTCGGCAGGTTCGGCGCGAACTGGATGAGGTCGGGCGAGGCGATAGGTCCGATCTCCTTGCGCACCCAGCCGGTGAGCTCCTTGCGCAGCTCCTCGGTCGGCTGCTCGCCGGCCATCAGGGTGACATAGGCGTAGATACCCTGGCCCTTGATGTCGTGCGGATAACCGACGACGGCGGCTTCCGACACTTTCGGGTGCGCGACCAGCGCCGACTCGACCTCCGCGGTCCCCAGGCGATGCCCGGCGACGTTGATCACGTCATCGACGCGGCCGGTGATCCAGTAATAGCCGTCGGCGTCGCGGCGGCAGCCGTCGCCGGTGAAGTATTTTCCCGGATAGGCGCTGAAATATGTGTCCACGAAGCGCTGGTGGTCGCCATAGACCGTGCGCATCTGGCCAGGCCAGGAATCGGCGATGCAAAGGTTGCCGGCCACCGCTCCTTCGAGCACCTTTCCCTCGGGGTCGACAATCTGCGGGATCACGCCGAAGAACGGCAGCGTCGCCGAGCCGGGTTTCAGCCGCGTCGCCCCCGGCAGCGGCGTGATGAGGATGCCGCCGGTTTCCGTCTGCCACCAGGTGTCGACGATCGGACAGCGGTTGTCGCCGATCACCCGATAATACCATTCCCACGCTTCCGGATTGATTGGCTCGCCGACCGTGCCCAGGAGTCGCAACGAGGCGCGCGAGGTTTTCTTTACCGGCTCATCGCCCGATTGCATCAGCGCGCGGATCGCCGTCGGCGCGGTGTAGAAGGTGTTGACTTTGTGCTTGTCGATCACCTCCCAAAAGCGCGAGGAGGTCGGATAATTCGGCACGCCTTCGAACATCAGCGTGGTGGCGCCGTTCGCCAGCGGCCCATAGACGATGTAGCTATGGCCGGTGACCCAGCCGACATCCGCCGTGCACCAGAAGACGTCGCCGTCGTGATAATCGAACACGTATTGATGCGTCATCGCGGCGTAGACGAGATAGCCGCCCGTGGTGTGCAGCACGCCTTTCGGCTTTCCGGTCGATCCTGACGTGTAGAGGATGAACAGCGGATCTTCGGCGTACATCTCCGCGCAGGGACACTCCGCCGTCACCATGTCGGCGGCCTCGTCATACCAGACGTCCCGCCCGGGCAGCATGTCGACCGGCGCGCCGGTGCGCCTCACCACGATCACGTGGTCGACGCCGCCGCCGATCTTCTCGATCGCCGCATCGGTGTTGGCTTTGAGCGGCACTTTGCGGCCGCCGCGCAAGCCTTCGTCCGCGGTGATGACGACCTTGGATTGGCAGTCTTCGATGCGGCCAGCGAGCAATTCCGGCGAGAAGCCGCCGAACACGACGGAGTGGATCGCGCCGATCCGCGCGCAGGCAAGGATGGCGTAGGCCGCCTCGGGGATCATCGGCAGATAAATGGTGACGCGATCGCCCTTCTCGACGTTGCGGTTGCGCAGCACATTGGCGAAACGGCAAACCTGATCGTGCAGCTCCTTGTAGGTGATCTTCTTGGAATCCTCGGGGTCGTCGCCTTCCCAGATGATGGCTATCTGGTTGCCGCGCTTGGCAAGGTGGCGGTCGATGCAGTTATAGGCGGCATTGGTCGTTCCGTCCTCGAACCATTTGATCGAAACGTGATGCGGGTCGAAGGACGTGTTCTTGACCTTGGTGAAATGCTTATACCAATGGATGCGCTTGGCTTGTTCCGCCCAGAAGCCGTTGGGATCGGCGAGCGAGCGCTGGTACATTTTTTTGTATTCGGCGTCGTTGACGAAGGCGCGCTTCATCCACTCGGCGGGAACGTCGTAAACCTTGTCGGGCATGCCATCCTCCAGGCGACTGACTTACGCCTACATTCTCTCCCTTAGCGACCCATTATTGACATCCATCTTTCGTCGGACAAGCGGGTCACCTGCATGGAATGGTCACGGCTCAACGACGCATCGCTCACGTTACGCGCCCGTTGGGCCGGCGCTCCGGGTCATCGCAGCCATCTGCGCGACGCGGTGACGATCGCGCGCAAAGGCTTGGTAAGCCGCCACGATCGCGACGATAAAACAGCAGCTAGGTCGGCTTGGATGCGATCACGATCGGCAGCTGCAAGGCTATAGTCGGCTTGGATGCGATCACGATCGGCAGCTGTGAGGCTATAGTCGGCTTGGATGCGGTCGCGATCGGCGGCTGCAAGGCTATAGGCAGTCACCGCGTTATCGTACGCTGATTTCAACTGGTCGATTTGAAACGCAAAGCCGTCGCGTGACTCCGTATTGCGTAACTCCGCCATGGCGTCGGCGCGCGGTGCGTGGCTGAGCTTGGGCGCCGGCTGACCGAGCAGTGCGTCGGCGAAGAAGAGGTAAGTGGCGAGCAGCTCGCCAAAACCCGCGGCGGAGAACCGATGATCGAGCTCATTCCAATCGATCGCCGCGTCATGCCGAACCCGGATGAGCGCAAGATCGACAAGATGGCGTAGCGAGATTTTGTTCCGTTCGTATAACCCGTGAAAAATCTCGCTGTGAAAGATGGTGTGCCCGGCGTTTCGTGTCGGCTCCGGCAGCCGGACGCGCCGATCTCGGAATTTGGCAGGCCGACTATTTTCGGAAAACCAAGCCGTCGCGATCACGGCATCGGCAGACCGATCGATGACATCGGTATGCAATTCCACGCCTATGCCGGTTTCGGGATCGTGCAGCATGCGCAGATGATGATGGGTCGGCGGCGGTACGACGCCGGTGGGGTTCGTGCGAAATCCCGCGGCCGCCAATGCCGCGACGGCCTCCCTCGATCTGTCAGCCCGAAGGAGAATGTCAACGTCGCCGAGAATTCGGAAAGCCGGGTCAGGATAGGTTTCTTCTACAAGATGAGCGGCGCCTTTCAGAAGCATGGGCTCGATATCGATCGCATTAAGGAGGCCTGCAAGCCGAGCCACGCTCTCGAGGATCCGCTCGTTGCGTTGTTTATTGAGCGCCAGGGCGGCTTCGAAATAGTCACGAACTTCGGCAGGAAGTTTTGTGTCCGACCTGAGACATCCCGCGAGCGCGGCCGTCACGTAGTGGAAGCTCGCAACTTCGATGATCAGTTCCCAATTCATCTCGCCGGGGGCGTCGCGCCCGCCGCCGAGAAATTCGGCGCGCAGATATGAGCAGATCGCGGTAAAGGCTTCCCAGCGCGTCACGCGATGACCCGTTCGACAAACTGCACGGCGTCGTCGAGTGTGCCGTAAGAAATCGCAAAGGCGGGCGTCGCATCCAGCCATGCGAGGAAGGATTTGACCGTTGCCTCGGTGAGTGGATGACCAAGCCAGATTCGGTCCGTCAGCAGGCATTGGAGTGCCTGGAATGACGAGAGGCGAAGCTGCTGTGGCGCGGCGTCTTCGCTAAACCGGGGCAGTATGAGAGCCTGCAACCTCACCGGCTTTGCATTCCATGAATCGGCCGCCGGGAGCAGCAGCCGCGCCTGGACGCCCTTCGTTGGGTAAGTGGACGCCTGCTCTAATTCCGGATATCGCGATCTCAGAGGCTCCAGACCGCCGGGCTTTATGCTCAGCGGCAGCGGCCAAGGCGCGATCTCGCCGTCGGGCTCGGAGAGGGCCACCATATCGTCGGCGAAGTAATCAAACCCCCGGCTTACGAGACCGGCGGCCAACGTCGTTTTGCCGCTGCCGGACGGACCGACCAGAGCTAGACCGACGCCATCGCGCGCGAGCGCCGCGCCATGAATGAAAGCGCGCCAGCGCACATCCGGGTAGATGCACCCGAGTATGGTCTGCCAGAGGCCGCCGACGAATTCGGCCGGATCAACGCTCCGCACCCGTTCCAAACCGTCGCGGAAGATTATGGCGTTACGGTCTGGCTCCCCTCTCACTTCGATCCGGGTCTGTGCCGGCAGGCCGGGCGTTTCCAGATGGTTGAGAAATAAGCGGACCGTAGCGGGCACTGCATTTTCAATCGCGAATGCGATCGTCACGTCCCGTATCGTACAAATCCATTCCGCGGCCCACCGCATCGGTTCGGCGCGAGGCGCCTGACCGGCGACGTTCATTTCGGGTTCAACGAACGCAGATGGATGTTTAGACCCGGCGAGAAGACCCTGCATGCGCCATTGGGCGACAATCAAGCGAAGATCAGCTTGCGCGCGCGAGAGCGGGATATCCCATGACCGTGCGAACTGGGCCTCAAAATCCTCTACAGCTTGGCCGGCCTCGATCAACTCCCAAGCGTAGCGTGCCGTGTCATTGTAAACGAAAAGGCAATTGGAGCTGACATCGAGAAGCAGCAACCCGCCATCGATCGGAAACTTTCGCACCGACGGTGACGGCCAAATATCGTCGTTCAACTTGGTGCGGGCTCTCATCGAGGCTGCCGGTTGCCGTAGCCTTACCTGCGTGGCCCGAGAAGGGGGCTTGGTCCACTGACCGCTCACGAGCCTGCGAACGTCTGCTGACTCAACAGCAGGGCCAACATCGCGGGCGCTGTGTATTTCGCGAAGCAATTCAAGGCTTCGCGCCGGGACGGTCCTTGTGACCCGTCCTTGACACCATCATCCGGCCCACGTTCGCGATCGTCGCTCATGGCAACAGCCCCTTGGTGCCATCCCAAACTAACAATGCATCGGTGCGTTCGTTTAGCTAAATTAACTCGTGGCGAACGCCTGCTGACTCAACAGCAGGGCCAACATCGCGGGCGCTGTGTATTTCGCGAAGCAATTCAAGGCTTCGCGCCGGGACGGTCCTTGCGACCCGTCCTTAACACCATCATCCGGCCCACGTTCGCGATCGTCGCTCATGGCAACAGCCCCTTAGTGCCATCCCAAACTAACAATGCATCGGCAAGTTCATTTAGGAACAGAATACCGCCAAAACACCATTTTACCAAGGACACCGACGGTGACGGCCAAATATCGTCGTTCAACTTGGTGCGGGCCTCATCGAGGCTGCCGGTCGCCGTAGCCTTACCTGCGTGGCCGAGAAGGGGGCTTGGTCCACTTACCGCTCATGAGCGAATTGTGGCCGCGGAAATCACACGCGAGATGGGTAAATCAAACGGGGTGGCTCACGGTTGCGAACGCCTTCTGACTCAACAGCAGGGCCAACATCGCGGGCGCTGTGTATTTCGCGAAGCGATTCAAGGCTTCGCGCCGGGACGGTCCTTGCGACCCGTCCTTAACACCATCATCCGGCCCAGGTTCGCGATCGTCGCTCATGGCAACAGCCCCCCTTGTTCCATTCCAAACCAACAATGCATCGGCGCGTTCATTTAGAAATTAACTCGCGGCTGCGAACGTCTGCTGACTCAACAGCAGGGCCAACGTCGCGGGCGCTGTGTATTTCGCGAAGCGATTCAATGCTTCGCGCCGGGACGGTCCTTGCGACCTGTCCTTAATACCATCATCCGGCCCACGTTCGCGATCGTCGCTCATGGCAACAGCCCCTTGGTGCCATCCCAAACTAACAATGCATTGGCGCGTTCATTTAGCGAACAGAATACCGCCAAAACACCATTTTACCAAGGACAAAACCCTTCTTCGCGCCAGAACGCGTCGGGAGTCTCGAGCGAGCGCTGTTACATCGCGCGGTATTCGGCGGCATCGATATAGGCGCGTATCGTCCACGCCGCGGGAACCTCGTACATCTTGTCCGACATGCCATCCCCCACCGGGCGCGCCAAAAAACGCGGACACACCTCGCTCGACCCGCTGCCTGGCGAGGCTGCCCTCGCGTGCGCGATTTGGTCGCGTCAGGCTCCGGTTGATCAAGTCGCCAGTGACTGCACCAGGTCGAATATCTCTTGCTCGAGGAGCTTGAGCTTATACGCCGTGCCGGCAAGCGGCTTGGCGTCCTTGGTCGCAAGGCTGACCGCTTGGCGAATGACGGTTTCGTCGCACGCCGCTCCCTGCAACGCTTTTTCGACCTCGACAAAGCGCAACGGCACCGGGGCAACGCCGCCGGCGGCGACGCGAAGGAACGCAAAGCGCTGCTGCGCGATCACCGCGCGCACGACCACCTCGACCAGAGGCCACTCGGCAAAGGCGCGGCTGATCGCGCGTCGATAGCCGGCGCGTTCGCCGATGACCGGCACCGCCATGTCGATGTGGGTGATGGCTTCGCCGGGCCTCAGCGTGTTGTCGGCCGTTCCCTCGCTACCGTCGCCGACCAGCGCGGAGATCGTGATCCCGGTCTGTTCCGTCGTGGTGATGAGCGCCTCGTAGGCGAGTAAAGCCGCCGCGAGCGTCGAGGGGTGCGGCGCCACGCAGGGCCCGAGGTCAAACGCAACTCCGTAGAGATGATTGCCGCTTCGCGCCGGGCAAACCGGACCGCCTTTTTTCAGGCAGGGAAGATGCGGGTTGCGGAAATACCAGCACCGTGTGCGCTGCGCCAGATTGCCACCGAGCGTTCCGACGCGGCGGATTTGCGGCGTCGCGAGTCCCGCGGCGGCCGCCGCGAGGCCTGGATAGGCTGATCGCATGCGCGCGTCAGTCGCGAGCGTTTCGATCGTCACCATGGCGCCGATGCGGGCGGCGCCTTGCGGGTCCCACGCGATGGCGGCCATCGCGTCGGTCGGTGTGAGATCCACGATCTTTCCGCGCGAAATGCCGGAGCGGCGGCGCTCGGACAAATCGGTGCCGCCGGCGCGAAACTCCGGCGCCGTTTGTTGCAGGATCGTTTGCTGTAGGGTGATCACAGCCTCCCGCCGTTCAGCGTTGCGAGAACGCGATCAGGGCGCATCGGAATTTCGTAAAACCGGCGGCCGGTCGCATGGCGGGCCGCGTTCGCGATCGCCGCCGCAACGGGCACCGTCGCTACTTCGCCGAGACCGACTGCGCCGCCGGGGACGTGCTCAAAACCCCATTCGTCAAAGTGGATATCCATCTCTGGCGTGTCCGCGATGCCGGGGATGCGGTAGTCCTCCAGGCCGGTCGTCAAAACCTGGCCGGATATCTGATCGATCTGCCGGCTCTCGTAGAGGGCGTAGCCCACGCCCTGGATAATCGAGCCTTCGGCCTGGCTGCGCGCGAGCTGCGGCGCGGCAAGGCGGCCCACCGCCAAGCCGCTGTGGACCCGCAGAACGCGCACCCGGCCGAGCATGGTATCGACCTCGACCTCCGCTACGAGGACCGCGCTCGGCGTGCCCGAACCGCTCTCCAGATGCGCAAACCGGCGGAGGATCCATTTGAACACCGTCCCCATCATGCCGGCGGCGTCGAATGCCGAGCTGATCCCCGGGGCCGCGATGCGGTCGTCCGGGCGTTCCGCCCTCACGCTCACATTCGGCATTCCGGCGAGAACGGCGCGCCAGTCTGTCTCGTCAACGGGTCGGTTCGACCGGCGGCGGATTTCCTCCTTCAGCCGATCGGCCGCCGCCAGCGCGCCTGGTACCAGCGTTGCGGTGGTGCGGCTGCCGCCCGCCCCTGAGCCTTCCGGCAACGACGAGTTCCCGACGCGCGCTTCGATCTCGTGCGGCTCGAGCCCGAAAGCCTCCGCCACGGTATTGGCGAGCACGGTGCGAGCGCCATTGCCGATGTCCTGTGTCGAGGTGCTGGCGACGAGACGGCCGTCCTTAACCGCAAGCTCGATCTCGCAGCCCGGCTGCCAAAAGTAAGGCCAATAGCCGGCCGCGATCCCGACACCGCGCCGGTAGCGGCCTCGCTCGACGCCGCTTTCGTGCCGCGTGCGCCACACGTCGAGGCCTTGTGCCCAATCGTAGAGTCGCCGGCGTTGTACGTTGCGATCCCAGCGCCGACGCAGCTCGATCGGATCGACGGCGAGTTTTAAGGCCGCCTCGTCGACTGCTTGCTCCAGCGCAAAGCACAACACTGGACCTCCCGGCCCGCGAAAAGGCGCGCCCGGCGGCAGGTTGCTGACCACGTCGTAATCGATCAGCTCCTTGGCTTCGGCCGGGTAGATGAGCCGCGCCAAAGCGGCAATCGTCGAGTTCACTCCTGCGCCAGTGTCGGCGTAGGCCTTGAACGACAGCGCCTTGAGCGCTCCGTCGCGGCCCGCGAGCAGCGACACCGCAAGCTCTGCGCCGGGCCGATACCCCGTCACGCTAAGCTCCTCGTGGCGGTCGAGCACGACCCGGACCGGTGCATTGGCGGCGCGGGCGAGTTCGATGGCGGCGAAGGTTTCGGTGCGTAGCGCCCCTTTGGAGCCGAAACCGCCACCGACGTGGTCGGCGATGACCCGCACGTTTTCGGCCGGCAGGCCGTACTTCTCCGCGATGAGTGTTGCGTGTTGGCGCACCGCCTGAGACGACAGATAAACCGTTAGGCGATCTCCTTTGAATTCCGCCACCGCGGCATGCGGCTCGAACGACGTGTGGGATTGCGCTTGCGTTCGCCAAATTCGCTCGACCAGCAACGGATCGGCGGCGGCTTTGGCGGCTTCAAGCATTTTGCGGGCCTTGCCGGGCTTGTCTGACAGGCCGCCCGAGGGTCCACGAAGATTGTTTTTCCAGCGCGCGGGAAGCGTCGGGCCTTCGGATACGTTCCCGGGCTTTTTTCTGAAACCCGAAAATACCGTCGGCGCATCCTGGCGCCGCGCCTCGTCCATGCCGATCGCCGCGGGCAGGACCTCGTAGCGTACGTCGATGGCCGTCAGGGCGGCGCGGGCCGCCTTCCAATCCGCCGCCGCGACGGCGGCGATCTCCTGGCCGGCGAAACGGACCATCCGGTCGGACCCGAGAAGCGAGATCGCGGCGGCGACCCCCGGCATCCGGCGGGCGGCGCCCAAGTCGAGTGCGAGCACGCGCGCATGGGCGTGCGGCGACCGCAGGATGGCGCCCTCGAGCTGGCCCTCGATCGCGATGTCCACCGTATATTTGGCGCGGCCGGTGACCTTTTCCTCGGCCTCGACGCGCGGACCGCGCGCCGCGGCGGTGTCGAACCGGCCCGCGCACGCTTCGACGACTGCCGTGCAGATATTGGCATAGGCGCCGCAGCGGCACAGATGGCCCGCGAGCGCCGCGCGCACGTCGTCTGGCGGGGGCGCGGCCGTGCCTCTGGTCCGCCGCCACTCATCGTGAAATGCGGCCGCCTCGACGACAAAGCCCGGCGTGCAGAAGCCGCATTGCAGCGCGTCGCACGCCATGAATGCCTTCTGCACCGGATGCAGACCGTCGGCCGCAATCCCCTCGACCGTAACCACCCGCTTGCCGCGGGCGGCATGCGCCGGCATCAGGCAGCTCACCACGGGCCTGCCGTCGACGAGAACGGTGCACGCGCCGCAGACGCCGGCGCCGCAAACGAGCTTGGTGCCGGTAAGCCCGCTGTGACGGAGAACGTCGATCAGCATCGCATCGTCGTCGGCGACATCGTCTGCCAACAGGATGGGCTTGCCGTTGACCACCATATCCATCGCGGCTTCCTTTCAAGCGTTTAAACCATTCGACCGATAACGCCGAAGCGGCACCTTGCTCTGCCGATCTGCCGGCGCAGCTAGTCGCAGTCTTCGACTTCAGCCACGAACCGCTTCAACAGCGCGAGCGCCTCCTCGACGGTGAGGAAATAGTAGCGCTCCGTCCCCACGCGCCGGACCCCGACGAGCCCGGCCTGGTGCAGCACGCGCAGGTGATGCGAGATCGCGGGACGCGACAGCGGCAGTTTCTTGGCGAGCTGCGTGACATTGAGGGACTCCGCTTTCTCCAGCAGCATGATGATCTGCTGGCGCGTATCGTCGCCCATCGCGAAGAACACCGGCTTGCACTGGGCGAAGGTGCGAGCCACCTGTCTCGATGGCACTCCCATCAGCGGCGCATGTCAATGCGTTTAATCATTTGAACGAAACAATAGCGCCTCTTGGCGCCGCGCTCAAGCGCGCCGGCGCTCACAAAATCGGGAGGTCAGCGGGAAGGCGGACCGCGGCCTAAGGCTTCAGGCCGCCCATCTTGCAGACGAGCTTCCATTCTTCAACCGTCACCGGCTGCACCGATAAGCGGGAATATTTCACCAGCGCCATGTCCTTCAGCTTCGGTTCTGCCTTGATTGCCGCAAGCGTGACCGGCTTCGGCAGCGGCTCGACGGCGCCTGTGGTCACGGCAACCCACGGCTCGCCCTTGGCGGCGATTGGATCGGGATAGTGCTCGCGGATCACCTCGCCGATCGCGACCACCTGCTTCTGGTCGCCGGTATGATAGAAGAAGAACTTCTCGCCCTTCTTCATCTCCTTGAGGTGCCGCTGCGCGGTAAAATTGCGCACGCCGCTCCACGGCTCGCCCTTGGCGCCACGCTTGACCTGATCGTCCCACGAAAATTCTTCCGGCTCGGTCTTCATCAGCCAGTAAGCCATGATCATCCCTCCGCTTTCAGCGGCCGCGACAACAAGGAGTCGATTGCTTCATCCACGCTCATTTTCCCATCAAGCAGCGCCGCGACGGCGGATGCAATCGGCATGTCCAAATCGCGCTCGCGCGCCATCTCCAAAAGCACAGGCGCGGTGAATACGCCTTCGGCGAGACCGGCGTGGATCGATTCAGGTTTTTGTCCGCGGCCAAGATTGACGCCGAAGGTGAAGTTGCGCGACTGCGGGCTCGAGCACGTGAGCAGCAAATCGCCGAGGCCGGAAAGCCCCATCATCGTCTCCGCCTTTGCTCCGTAGGCTCTACCGAACCGCACAAGCTCCGCGAAGCCGCGCGTGGTCAGCGCCGCTAGGGCGCTGGCGCCGAGACCGCGTCCTGAGACCACGCCGGCAGCAATAGCAAGCACGTTCTTCGCGGCGCCGCCGATTTCGACGCCGCGTACGTCGGTGGAATGGTAAGGACGAAAGCTCGCCGAGCCGATGGCGCGCGCAAGCTCACGGGCGAGCTTGTCGTCGTTCGCCGCGAGCGTTACTGCCGTCGGCAGCCCGCGCGCCACGTCGGCGGCAAAACTCGGTCCGGATAGTATCGCCGGTGCGGCTGTGGGGGCGCATTGGGCGATCAGCTCGGCCATGAACGTCTTGGTGCCGCGCTCGATGCCTTTGGCGCAGACGATCACCGGCGTGGCTGCCGCGATCAAAGGTGACAGCGATGTTGCGACCGCGCGTACTGCTTGCGCCGGCACGACCAGGAGGATTGCAGGCGCGCGGCAGGCATCCGCGAGATCGCCGGCCACGACGATGC
This sequence comes from uncultured Alphaproteobacteria bacterium, assembly GCA_963733575.1. Classification (GTDB taxonomy): domain Bacteria; phylum Pseudomonadota; class Alphaproteobacteria; order Rhizobiales; family Xanthobacteraceae; genus BOG-931. The sequence continues at coordinate 674,168 of CAVTDJ010000005.1, forward strand.
TGTCATCAATGCGGACACCGGGCAGGAACAGGCTTTCGCGCCTGGTGGCGAGTTGCGCCGCATTGGCGGCATCGGACTCCCACAGCGTCACCTTTCGCCCGGCGCGGGCGCAGGTGAGTGCCAGCGCTGTCCCCCAGGCGCCTGCTCCGACGACCGCGATATGGTTGAACGGCATGGCCAAGGAGGTCCGTATTGGTGCAGCTATCTGGCAAGCAGACAAAAATAGAATATCATGTGATTACAATGCCTTACCGCGCAGCAATTTAGGCACGTCGCCGACGAGCCCGGCCGCTTCGCGGATGAACAAGCGTTTCAGATTCGGCACGCGGTCAACCAGGCCGAGCCCGACATCGCGGGCAAGGCGCAGCACGGATGAACGGTTAGAGAACAGCCGGTTCAGCGCGTCGGTCGTCAGCCCCATGGCCATCGTGTCGAACCGCCGCCAGCGCTGATAGCGCTCGAGCACGGTTTCGGCACCCGGATCAAGGCCGAGCCGCGCGGCGTCGACGATCACCTCGGCGAGCGCTGCGACATCCCGAAGCCCCATATTGAGCCCTTGCCCGGCAATCGGATGAATAAGGTGGGCTGCGTCTCCGACCAGCGCAATGCGCTCGGCGATGAACGACCGCGCCACGAAGAACCCGAGCGGGTGGACGCGCCGCGCGCCCACCGTCGTGATCTCGCCGAGATGCAACTTAAAACGCTGTTCAAGCTCGGCATGAAAGGCGTCATCGGGCAACGCCATGATGCGTTCGGCTTCGCGCGTCGTCTCCGTCCACACGATCGACGAGCGGCGTCCTTTGAGCGGGAGGATTGCGAACGGTCCAGCGGGCAGAAAGTGCTCCACGGCGCGGCCACCGTGATCGCGTTCGTGACCGACATTGATCACGATCGCCGACTGGCCGTATTCCCAACCGTGAACGGCGATGCCGGCCAGTTCGCGGATCGACGAGCGCGCCCCGTCGGCGGCGACGAGAAGCCGTGCCGCAAGCGCGCTGCCGTCCGCCAATTCGACGTTGAGATGTTGCGCAGAACCTGTCGGCATCGCGATGGGAGGGTGATCGGGTTTCGCGGCTTGGTCTGGCGAAAATCTCGTAACCGCCGTGGCCCGCAGCTCGACGCCGACCTCACGCGCCTTTGCCTCGAGCCCAGCGACGAGGTGGCGGTTCTCGATCATGTGCGCGAACGGCTCGCCAGGCTCGACGTCGCCGGCGAAGGTGAGGAAAACCGGACGCACCGCGTCGTCGACCCGGCTGTCGGTAACGACCATGTCGAGGATCGGCTGGGCCTCCTCGGCCACGCTTTGCCAAACGCCGAGCGTGTCGAACAGCTTGCGCGCGGCGGCAACAATCGCCGATGCGCGTTCGTCGTCGGCGTAACTCCGGCCGAGCATCGGGTCCGCGACCGTGAGCGAAAACGATGGTCCAAGCCCTTGCCGCAGCGCGATCGCGAGCGTGAGGCCGGCAAAGCCGCCGCCCGCAATCAGCACGTCGATCTTTTCGTTCTCGCGGATCATGACCGCATACCTGATCGTCAGAGTACTGGCAGGCCTATTCCTGGACCGGTGCCGCAGAGCAGCATAGCATCGAGCGGCATAGGTGCGAATTCATCAAGAGGGCCGACAAGGCCGTCATTTTCCCTAGGACGAAGATTGGAACTCACGCATGTCCTCTGCCATCCAGGACGTCCTGGCCATTCTCGATCTCGAGCCCCTCGAGGTGAATCTGTTCCGCGGGCGTTCACCGCAGTCGCGCTGGCAGCGTGTGTTCGGCGGACAGGTTATCGGCCAGGCCCTGGTTGCGGCCTGCCGCACGGTAGAGGATGTCGCGCAGCGGCCGCCACATTCGCTCCACGCTTATTTCCTGCTCGGCGGCGATCCCAAGGTGCCGATTATTTATGAGGTCGACCGCATTCGTGACGGCAAGAGCTTCACCACGCGGCGCGTGGTGGCGATACAGCACGGCCGTGCGATCTTTTCGACGGAAGTGTCGTTCCACGTCGGGGAAGAAGGATTGACCCACCAACTCGAAATGCCCGCGGTGCCGAAGCCGGATGCGCTGCCAAGCGAAGCCGAGATCAGAGATCAACTATTGCCGCGCATGCCCGATCCGGTGCGTCGCTATTACCAAAGTGAGCGGCCGATCGAGCTGCGGCCGGTCGAATACGGCCGTTATCTCGGCGCAAAGGTCGAGGGCAACCGCTTCCACATGTGGATCCGCGCAACCGGCCGCCTGCCCGACGAGCCCGCGATCCATCAATGCGTGCTTGCCTATGCCTCCGATATGACTTTGCTTGATGCGGCGCTGATCCCCCACGGGAAAACCGTATTCAACGAGGACATCATGGCGGCGAGCCTTGATCACGCCTTGTGGTTTCACCGCCCCTTCCGTGCCGACGAATGGCTTCTCTATGCTCAGGACAGCCCGAACCTCGGCGGCGCCCGGGGCTTCTCCAGGGGGTCGATCTTCGCGAGCGACGGTACCCTGGTCGCTTCGGTCGCGCAGGAAGGCCTCCTGCGGCAGCGCCGCGCCAAGCCGGATTAGGCCGCGACGGCGGCCGACCCGAGTTATGCACGACAATTCGTCCGGTGCCTGCCGCGCCGGTAACAAAATGGCTTAATTCCTCGGCCAGATGCCGATACCGTAATCATCCCCGCCGTTCGATACGCCAGGACCCTTCCATGAAGCTCGTCATTGCTATCATCAAGCCCTTCAAGCTCGAGGAGGTGCGGGATGCTCTCACGGCCATCGGCGTTCACGGCATGACCATAACCGAGGTCAAGGGCTATGGCCGTCAGAAGGGTCACATGGAAATCTATCGCGGTGCGGAATACGCCGTGAACTTTCTGCCGAAGGTCCGTGTCGAGGTCGCTGTCGCCTCCGAGCAGGTCGATAAGGTCGTGGAGACGATCGGTGCTGCCGCCAAGACCGGGCAGATCGGGGACGGCAAGATTTTCGTCTCCCCGATCGAGCAGGCGGTACGCATTCGTACCGGCGAGACAGACGCCGATGCGCTCTGACATTCCGGCTCCTGCCCGGCCTAGCTCCGTCGCCCAGTTATTGGGCAGTCTGTCTGATGTTTGTGCGAATGGCTCCGAGTGGCCCCATCGCCGTGCGATAACCGGCTATGCCGATGCGCGAATGGTCGTTGATTGCCAGCACATTACGGCCAGTTTGCCAAATTGGCACGGCCTTTGATTCCTTACCAATGCCAAGCCGCGACGGGGCAACATTCCAACGCGGTCATCGCTAGCTTAGTCCGCCCAATCGATGCACCCGCACGAGGAGGGCGACGGGGAGATTGAACCAATGAAAATCGTCATGGCCATCATCAAGCCGTTCAAGCTCGACGAGGTCCGCGACGCGCTTACCAAAATTGGCGTGCAGGGGCTGACCGTTACCGAGGTGAAAGGTTACGGCCGTCAGAAAGGCCACACTGAAATCTATCGCGGCGCCGAATACGCCGTGAGCTTCCTACCGAAGATCAAGCTCGAAATCGCCTGCGCGTCCGATCAAGTGGACAAGGTCATCGAGACGATCAGTGCCGCGGCGAAAACCGGGCAGATCGGCGACGGCAAGATCTTCATATTCGGCCTCGACCACGCGGTCCGCATCCGCACCGGCGAGACCGACGCCGCAGCCCTTTAGCAACCCGCACCTCGATCGATACGGACAGGAGTGAAACCATGACCTTGAAAAAATTCTCGCGTGCGGGGCTGCTCGCTCTCGCGGGAGCGCTTGCACTGGCAATCCTGCTGAGCTTGCCGACGTTCCACCAATCGTACGCGCAGACCAATCCGCCGGCGGCGGCTGCCGAGACCCCGGCGGCCCCCGCCGCCGCACCGCCGGCGGCCGAGGCTCCGCCGCCGGCATGCGACGCCAAGACACTAACGAATTGCACGCCTAATTCCGGCGATACTGCCTGGATGCTCACGTCGATGGCCATCGTGCTGATGATGACCATTCCGGGCCTCGCCCTGTTCTATGGCGGCATGGTGCGCAAGAAGAACGTCGGCGACACGGTGATGACGAGCTTTGCCATCACCTGCCTCATCAGCATTCTCTGGTTGTTCTTCACCTATAGCCTCGCGTTCCGCGCCGGGACTCCATTCATAGGAGGGCTCGATCGCGCGTTCTTGCAGGGCATCGTCAGCGATATCGCGAAAGGCATCGGCAATCCCAATCCGCTGGCGCCGACCATACCCGAGTCCGTCTATTCGATGTTCCAGCTGACCTTCGCGATCATCACCGCGGCGCTGATCGCGGGTTCGTTCGCGGAGCGCATGAAGTTCTCGGCCATGCTCTGGTTCATCGGCCTGTGGGCGATCTTCGTCTATTCGCCGATCGCGCACTGGGTGTGGGGACCGGACGGCATCTTCAACTCCGCCAATGACGCGGCTTGGATCAAGGTGCTCGATTTCGCCGGCGGCACCGTGGTGCACGTCAATTCGGGCACCGCCGGCCTGATGGCGGCCCTCATGCTGGGTAAGCGCAAGGATACCGCGCCGCCCCACAACATGGTCTACACTTTGATTGGCGCCTCGCTGTTGTGGGTCGGCTGGTTTGGCTTCAACGCCGGCTCCGCGGTGTCCGCGGGCATGCAGGCGGGCATGGCGATGCTGGTCACCCACACCGCCACCGCCACCGCCGGCTTCACTTGGATGATCGTGGAGTGGATCATGCGCGGCAAGCCGACGGTCATCGGCATCTGCTCGGGCGCCGTGGCCGGGCTCGTCGCGATCACGCCGGCGTCCGGCTTTGTCGGCCCGATGGGATCATTCGCCATCGGCATCGCCGCCGGCATCATCTGCTACTGGGGCGTCACCGGCCTCAAGCACTTCTTCGGCTACGATGACGCGCTCGACGCCTTCGGCGTGCATGCGGTGGGCGGAGCGACCGGCGCCATCCTTACCGGAGTGTTCGCGGTGGCGGCGTACGGCGGCACCGCCGGCCTCATCGAGGGCAACCCCGGTCAGGTGGTCAACCAGATCATCGGCGTGGCTTGCGTCTTCGTCTACGACGTGATCGTGACGCTGATCATTCTCAAGATCGTCGACATGGTCATCGGCCTGCGCGTGAGCGAAGAAGTCGAGCGCGAAGGTCTCGATCTCGCCCTCCACGGCGAGACCGTCCAGTAACTGTCGAACTGCGGTTGGGTGGAGACCCGGCACCGCCCTCCGTTGGGAGGCCCTGGCACCAGCCAGGGCCTCTCACTTTTTCCGCCCCATGCTGCTTCTCCCAAGGGCAAAGAGCGGGCTTCGGCGATCAAAAAACTTCGATGCCCGGTAATCGGCTTGAGACGAGCCGAAAACCGGGACGTCGTTAAGGTTGGGGCAACCTGCGATCTGGACAAGGGCGTGCCGGAATGGGTATGCCACAGCGACGGCGCCAAAAATCGCCGAGTTTCGGGGAGGAAACCATGGTGCGTAGCTATTTTCTCGTTGCAGCCGCCGTCGCGCTCGGCCTGTCTGCGGCGGGCACCGCGTCAGCTGAAGATACGGTCAAGATCGGCTTCATCCTGCCGATGACGGGGCAACAGCAGTCCACCGGCAAACAGGAGTCTGCGGGGATCAAGCTCTACATGGCGCAGCACGGCGACACGGTCGCCGGCAAGAAGATCGAACTCATCATCAGGGACGACGCCGCGGTTCCCGACAATACCAAGCGCATCGCGCAGGAGCTGATCGTCAATGATAAGGTGACGTTCCTCGCCGGCTTTGGCGTTACGCCGGCCGCGCTTTCGGTCGCTCCGCTCTCGGCCGAATCCAAGACCCCCGAGATCGTCACCGCAGCCGGCACGTCCATCATCACCGAGAAGTCGCCCTACATCGCGCGCACGAGCTTCACGCTGGCGCAATCGACGGTGCCGATGGCCGACTGGGCGGCGGATAACGGCATCAAAAAAGTGGTGACGATGATTTCTGACTACGCGCCCGGCGTCGATGCGGAAAAGTCGTTCGTGGCGGAGTTTAAGAAGAAGGGCGGAGAGGTGCTCGAATCCATCCGCTTCCCACTCGCCAATCCCGATTTCGCGCCTTTCCTGCAGCGCGCCGCCGACCAAAAACCCGATGCGATCTTCGTGTTCGTTCCGTCGGGGCAGGGCGGTACCTTCGTCAAGCAGTTCGTCGAGCGCGGCCTCGACAAGGCCGGCATCAAGATCATCGGCCCGGGCGACGTCGTGGACGACGATCTGGTCAACGGCATGGGCGATGCGGTGATCGGCACTGTGACGGCACACTTGTATTCGGCCGATCACGATTCGGCAGCCAACAAGGATTTCGTCGCGGCGTTCAAGAAGGCGAATAACGGCATGCGGCCGAACTTCATGGCGGTCGGCGCCTATGACGGCATGCACCTGATTTACGAAGCGCTGAAGAAGACCGGCGGCAAGACCGACGGCGATTCTCTTATTGAGGCCATCAAGGGCATGGCTTGGGAGTCGCCGCGCGGCCCGATCTCGATCGATCCGCAAACCCGCGACATCATCCAGAACATCTACATCCGCAAGGTCGAGAAGAAGAACGGCGAGCTCTATAACGTCGAATTCGCCACCTTCAAAGCGGTGAAAGACCCGGTCAAGGCGGCGGAGCAGAAGTAAGTGTAAATCAACCTCTTCCTTTGCGCGGGGAGTGGCGGTTACACAAGGCGGGGCGGGTGAGGGGATCGCGAGCAATCGAGCCGAGCGGCATCGGCCCCTCACCTCAATCCTATTCCCATAACGGGAAAGGGAGAGTGGGGGGCGCGATCTTTGAGTAAGTCATGCTGACGATCCTGTTCGACGGTATCGCCTACGGCATGCTGCTTTTCGTGCTGGCATGCGGCCTTTCCATCACGCTCGGTCTCATGAATTTCATCAACCTCGCGCATGGCTCCTTTGCCATGGCCGGCGGCTATTGCACGGTGATTCTGGTCAATCGCCTGGGCGTGCCATTCGTGCTCGGCCTGCCGATGGCCTTTCTGGTGACGGCAGCGATCGGCGGCCTCCTCGAGCGCACGCTCTATGTTCACGTTTATGCCCGAAGTCACCTCGATCAGGTGCTGTTCACGATCGGGCTCGTGTTCATGTCTGTGGCCGCCGTCGATTACGTGATGGGCTCGTCGCAGCAATTCGTCCTCATTCCCGAAGCGCTGCAGGGCCAGTTCATCGTGTTCGGCGTCGGCATGAGCAAGTATCGTTTGCTCATCATCTTGATCTGCGGCCTGCTCACGGTCGCGTTGCAACTGATAATCACGAAGACGCGGTTCGGTAGCCGCTTGCGCGCGGCCGTAGACGATCGGCGTGTAGCCCGCGGCCTCGGCATCAATGTCGGCGCGGTTTTCGCCGTCACCTTTGCGTTCGGTTCGGGACTGGCGGGGCTGGGTGGCGCGCTTGGGGCTGAAATTCTCGGCCTCGATCCTACGTTCCCGCTCAAATACTTGATCTACTTCTTGATCGTGGTGACGGTGGGCGGCACGTCGAGCATTACCGGGCCGTTCCTCGCCTCGATTTTGCTCGGGATTGCCGATGTCGCCGGCAAATACTACGTGCCGAAGCTCGGCGCATTTGTCATCTATACGATCATGATCGTGGTCCTGATTTGGCGGCCGCAGGGCTTGTTTGCCCGCAACCCGGTGCGGTGAGCGCGATGACTTCCGTTGCCGACGAAGTATCGGCTTATCTTGCGCGCCGCGCTCGCTGGTCGCCGCTGGAGGTCGCATTCTGGATCTTCATGTTCGCGACCATCTGGTTGTTTCCCGGCAAGTATCTGATCATGAAGGACACGGCGATCCTCGCGCTATTTGCGCTGTCGCTCGACCTCATCCTCGGCTATGCCGGCATCATCTCGCTCGGCCAAGCCGCCTTTTTCGGCCTTGCCGGATATTTTTCCGGCCTGGTCGCCAAGTATGGTTTCATCAACGAGCCGGTCATCGCCCTTGTTTGCTCGGGACTGGTTGCGGCGGTGCTTGGCTTCGTCACCAGCTTTCTCGTACTGCGCGGCTCGGACCTAACCCGCCTCATGGTCACGTTGGGCGTCTCGCTGATGCTGGGTGAGCTCGCCAACCGTTTTTCCAATATCACCGGCGGCGCCGACGGCCTGCAGGGCGTCGACCTCGCGCCGATCCTCGGGCTTTTCCGGTTCGATCTGTACGGCCACAACGGCTATGTCTATTGCCTGATCGTGCTGTTCGTCTGTTTTTTCATCGTACGCCGCATCGTGTATTCGCCGTTCGGCCTTTCGCTGCGTGCGCTGAAGGGCAACCCATTGCGCTCGTCCGCGATCGGTATTCCGGTCAAGCGCCGGCTGGTCGCGATTTATACGCTCTCCGCCGCCATCGCCGGCATCGCCGGCGGGCTGCTTACCCAGACAACCGCGTTCTGCTCGCTCGATGTGTTCTCGCTTGATCGCTCCGCCGATCTCCTCCTCGTCCTCATCATCGGCGGTACCGGTTATCTCTATGGCGGCCTGATCGGCGCGGTGATCTACAAGTTTTTGCAGGATTGGATCGCCAGCCTGACGCCGCAATATTGGCAGTTTTGGATCGGCTTCGTGCTCGTGGTGATTGTGCTCGTTGGCCGCGAGCGCGTGGAGGAATGGACGGCGGTCGTGCGCGCCTCGATCTCGCGGCTGGGCGCGCGGTTGGTGACGCGGCCGGCCACGGTCCGCGGCGCCGCACCGGACGGACACTAATCATGCCGATCCTCGAGACGATTGGCCTTCAAAAGCGTTTCGGCGGAATCACCGCGACGCAGGACGTTTCATTGGCGATCGAGAAGGGCGCCCGGCACGCGTTGATCGGGCCGAACGGTGCCGGCAAGACCACCCTGATCAACCTGCTTACCGGTGTGCTCAGGCCGACCGCGGGCCGTATCATCCTCGACGGTCGTGATATCACGGCGCTTGTTCCGCACGAACGCGTCCGGCTCGGCATGGCGCGTACATTTCAGATCAATCAGCTGTTTTTGGATCTCACGCCGCTCGAGACGATCGGCCTTGCGGTCTCGGAGCGCCTCGGTTCGGGCAGCGACTGGTGGCGGGTGGTTGGCAGCAAGGCGGCGGTAACCCGCGAGATCGTCGAAATCGTCGAGCGATTTCGCCTTGCCGACATCATGCACGAGCGCACGGCGATCCTGCCCTACGGCAAGCAGCGTCTCCTTGAAATCGCGCTCGCTTTCGCCTGTCGGCCGCAGGTGCTGTTGCTGGACGAGCCGGCGGCCGGCGTGCCGGACGCGGAACGCCAGGAGCTTCTGGGCACCATCGGGTCGCTGCCCGCAGAAGTCACGGTGCTGCTGATCGAGCACGACATGGACCTCGTGTTCTCCTTCGCCGACCGCATCACCGTTCTGGTCAACGGCGGACTGTTCGTCGATGGCACACCCGAGGAAGTGGCGCGCGATCCGCGGGTCAAGGCGGTCTATCTCGGCGAGGAGCTCGATGCCTGATCTTTTGAGCATCGACCACCTATCGGCGGGCTATGGCGAGGCCGTGGTCCTTTCGAGCATCTCGTTGTCGCTCGCCGAGGGACAGGCGCTGGCTCTGCTCGGCCGTAACGGAATGGGCAAGACGACACTGATCAATACGATCGTGGGCGTCACCCGCTACTTCTCCGGCAAAATCGCGCTCGACGGTCTCGATATCACGCGGTTGCGGCCCGATCAGCGCGCGCACGCCGGAATCGGCTGGGTGCCGCAGGAGCGCAATATCTTCAAATCCCTCACGGTGCATGAAAACCTGACCGCAGTCGCGCGCCCGGGCCGGTGGACGACGGACAAGGTCTACGCGCTGTTTCCACGGCTAGACGAGCGGCGCCAAAATCTCGGCAATCAACTTTCCGGCGGCGAGCAGCAGATGCTCGCGGTCGCTCGCGCTCTCATGCTCAATCCGCGGGTCATGCTGCTCGACGAGCCGCTCGAAGGCTTGGCGCCGATCATTGTCGAAGAATTGCTCAAAGCGCTGCGCCGCATCATCCGCGAAGAGGGCATGTCTGCCATCCTCGTCGAGCAGAACGCAAAAAAAATTCTCGGTGTCACCGACCACGCGATCATCATCGAGCGCGGCGTCGTTGTCCATGCCGCCGAGAGCGCGACGCTCTTGAGCGATCGCGCCGCTCTGGAAATCCATCTCGGCGTCACCGATACCGGTCCGCGCCGCTTCGGCCGGGTCAAACCGCTGCAATCTTCCGGTCTTTAGGGCGCCTCTTCATAAGTTGATGGCGACGAGCAAAGATCGGCAATATTCGCTTGCCCCAAGAAACGGACTTCGGCCAAAACCCGACTTCGGACGAGCGAGCTGACCGTTGATTCCAGCGCCGACACACTAACGCTATGACGATTAGTATGATTAGGCTGACAATAGCCGGTGGCCAATGGACCGCCGCACGGGGATGTCCCGGCGAACAACACTATTTTTGCCGCAGATTGTTTTGCTGAGCAAGCGCAGTGATCTCGTGCAGGATTTCCGCCTGGACCCTCGCACTCTTGTCGATGCTGACGTGCGTAATGGTCGGATCGCCCGCCAAATCGACATTTACGATTTTGCCGTGGAAGCCGTGATCCGCAACGATGGGTTGGCCCCACCCGGGGGCTTGATAATAGTTGATCGCCTTCACGACGTTGGCGGGGATCGGATTCTGCAAAAACGGAGAGAGCGTCACCAAGAGGTCGACTGTAATATTGTGTGACTCGAGCGATCGCGCCATATCGATCACGTTGTTCGCCCCTTGCGAGTGGCCCACCAGGACCAGCGGCCCAGTTTGGCCGGCAGACCGTTCGCGCAAGATCTCGGCAACTGCGGTCGACCAACTCAAGTGCCCGGCGACCTCGGCCGCGATGCCTTGAGCCCTGAGTTGATCGGCGATGCTGTCGAGGCCCGTGGAGAATACGCCGAACCACCCCCGCAGCAGAACGACATGAGGCCCGGCCGCGAGGGCGCTGTCGCACCACAACAGGACCACTGCCAGGACCGTCCCGACAAGGCGCGCGCCAATCCTTGTCGCGAAACTGCGACGCTCTTCGCGCGCACGGACCGCCCGATTATTTCCATCGCCCCGGTCTTCGCGTCCGCCTCGCGCCGTTATCGCCGCGATTGCTCCTAACACGCCGATTGCCCCCGGCCCTCTTCTTGCGCATCATCGAGGCGCGGCGGGACGTGCCGGCTGAGCCGCCGCGCCCAATGGAACGCTTATGCCATTCCTCGTATTCCTGGCTGCCGCCGCTGTTCTCGGTATCTTTATTATACCGGTGCTTTTAACGCGACGCCAAGCCCATCCCAGCGCGCAAGACGACTTCGTATCATCCGATCATGTTCTGCCGAAGGTGATACAGAATTCCTCGATCGCGTATGCAATCGGATTGGCAACCTTCGGGCCTTTCTTCGCGTGGGGCGTAAGCGGCGACTTCTGGCCGGCGATCGCCCACGGGGTTTTCTTCGGATTGGGTGTGTCACTCATCTACGCCTTGCGCCGCCCACTGCTGCAGTTTCTGGCCGGCGCTTTAAGTCACGATCGCTCCATCACCGTGCATGAATTCATTGCCCGGCGGCATGGCAATGATCCGCGGGTCCGGGTGGTTGCGGCGGTCCTGACGGTGTTCGCTCTGTCGGGCCTCGTCATCTGCGAGACGCTTGGTGTGGCGACGGTGCTCAAGCCGCTGCTTTCGGGCAGCGCGGGCCTCACCGATGTGTTCATAGTTGCGGTTTTGGTGGTCGTGATATCGTGCACGATATTGTCCGGGCACGCCGGGATTATGCACGCGGCCCAGCTCCAATTGGGCCTGTTATATTTTGGACTGTTCGGATCGACGACGTTCCTATTGTATCTCCAAATTTCGGAAGTCGGGACAATGCCGGCGCGGGGCACGTTTGCCGTCGCACTTATCGCCGTTGTCTGCGCCGTAATGTATTTCTATCGTCGCGTGCGATACGTGGACAGCAATTCGATCCGCTATAGTGTGACAAATACCGCCGCCGCCAGTCGCAATCGCGAGCCCCAGCGATTGCGGCTGCTAAGTCGATTTCAGAAGATCCTCAATGCGCTTATTGCAGTTTTAACCGTCTTGGCGATCGTCGTTGCGGCAATGGAATTGTATGTCGAGGGACTCCCGACCATCGCCCACGACAGCGCCGCCGCGTTGCAGGCCGGTACGCATATTTCCAACATGACCTTGATTTCTCTGATTCTGCTGCCGCTCTTTCATCCGATCGTCGACATCGTGAACTGGCAAAGGGTTGCAGCGTTCGAAAAGGACCGGGATTGGAGCTACTTCAGGGAAGGCCAATGGACGGCGGCATTCAAGAGTTTTTGCGCGACATACGCCGTCGAGGTTCCCCTGATGGGACTGTTGATCTGCTTGTTCGGTGCCGTGGCCGGGTTGACGTTAGTAACGCCGGACCGGGGGGACGTCGTGCAGACCTTCATTGCGCACTTGTCGGCGCAAGAGAATTTTGTGGCCACGATCGTCTTGTCATTTTTGCTGTTCAGCCTGTTCGCGATGGCCGTTTCGACAATGAGCTCGTTGTTTTCTGCGAGCCTGTGCGCTGTTCGCTACGATATAGTGCCGATGTTCTGGTCCGAACTGACGTCTGCGCAGGCTCGCGCGACGAAGGAAGCACAGGCGATACGGTGGACCATGATCGCGGGGGTCGGGATCGGGCTCGTAGTCTTTGCGGCATTCTATCTCGCCGACGCGCGTTTTGAGATAAGCTTTGCAAGCGCTAGGTTTCTGGCCCTGGTGTTCGGAGTCAGCTCTCCCCAGCTTTCGCTCGTGCCGCTCGTATTGGGACCGCTGATCGCCGGATCTGGCGGCCTTGGGACCGTGAGCCCGGGATGGGCCCTCGCCATCATGGGCGGCAGTGCCGCGATTGGGATCGGCACCACCGCAGCCTATCTTGCAACCGGATGTGACCCGTGGCTGTCGGCCGTGGTGCCCGGTTGTCTCGGATCGGGCGCTCTGCTTTTTATAACCGCACGTCTTTGGCTCCGGCAGACCGCGGCGGCCGCATAGAGCGCGGGCCGCATTCGCTCAACCGGAGACCTGGCTGCGAGCGGAGTGGCTGGCAGCAAGCCCTCAACCATCGAGATCAGGCAATCACGCGCAGCTCCGATCGGGGACAAGGACAACCCCTCAACTAATCTCGGTTACCCCGGGGGGCATTTAGATCGCTTCCGCACCGCGCAGGGTAGAAAACCCGCTTTAATTGTGGTTTTTTTGGAGCCTGTGGCGGTGCGCGTGCCGGTTAAAGATACTTGTGGTGTGTGACTTTTCCGCACTAGCGGGCGATCTAATCGGTCGGTTAGATAAGCCCAACTTTAGCATGCTAACTGGGGTGGGGGCTATGAATAAATTCCTCGTTATCGTCGTTTCGTTGGTCTTGGCGTTGGGCGTTGCTGGTTGCGCCGGCAAAGGCAAGGCTCCGATCGGCAAGGGCAAAGCCCCCGCGCCCGTCGTCACAAAGGGCTAACCAACCTTTGGCTCTGAGCGATAGCTCGTCCAATCATGACGTAATCCTTCGTTTGAACTTCCTGTCGCTGCTAACAGCTATGCTGCCGCTTTGGGGACAAGTGTCGCGGCCCGTCGCCGGCAAGCATTGTCCTGCGTCGACGCCGGCCGAGCCAAATATGTAAAACGAACAGCGCCGGCGTCACGATCCCTACCCCGATATGTAGGTCGCTGATCCACGGACGCAGCGCGTCCGACCCTAGATAGTAGAGACCGAAAGCGGTGACGACCATCACCGCGTTGACCGTCACCATCAGGGCGCCGGTGCCTCGATTTATCCGGCCGCGCCATGCCGGCGCGATGTGGATCGGAAATAATCCTCCCAGCAGCAGCAAGGTCGCCATAGCGATGCCGCCGTGGATCATCAGCATGTTCGCCGCAATTCCCTGCCACAACTCAGCGCGATCGGAATCCTTCAGTTGATCGGCGGCGATCCAGATGATGCCTGTCACGAACAGCGCCGCGAATGCAAAATAGAGAGCCCAACGAAAGCGCCGATCAAGCTGCAATGCTGATCGCATCGTACCAATCCGAAGTGACTCTGATCTCACCGGAGTTCAGAACGAGAAGCGCGCTCGCCTGATGTTGCTTCAGTACCGGCAGGGCGCGCTCGCCGCAGATCATAGCAATCTTCGTCAGCGCGTCCGCGACCATGCAAGAAGGTCCGCGCACAGTGGCGCCTGCGATTTCCTGTGTCGACGCTTGTGTTACCGGGTCGATGACGGACGCGCCGAAGGCATGAGAGCTATCGTAGGGATTGAACAGCCGCCCGGAAGAGGCCAGCGCGGCGTTCGCGACGTTGATATGGCAGAGCGGGCGCCGCGGCTCATTGGGGTCGCGGATGTGAACCCCACGCGGGGATGGGCCGAAGGCGAAGAGATCGCCACCGGCGTTTACCAAGCCCTTATTTTGATTATACGCGCGCAGGGTATCGACCGCGCGATCGACAGCAAAACCCTTAGCAATTCCGCCTAAATCGATCCGTACGCCGGGCCCTCCAAAGCGAACGCGGTGCCCGGACAATAATTCGATCGAGTTCAAAGTGTTGGTGCCACGAGGGCCGACCGCCGCTTTGTTGTCGTCCGGCGGCAGCAATCGCAGCCTCTGCAGCAGGGGCGCCACGGCGACATCGAATACACCGCCGGAATGCCGATGCATATCTATCGCCGCCTCCAGAACGCGGTGGGTCCAGGGGTCAACGGTGACGTTCGCGAACGACGCCTCACGATTGAGCCGGCTTACGTCGCTTTCCGGATCGTGAAAGCTCATAAGCCGATGGATGCGGGCAACGGTTTCGAATGCCGCTTCGACGGCCCGCTCCGTTTCCTCACAAGCCGGCCCTGCAGCGCAGATTTCGACGAACGTTCCGAGCAGCGGGCGCGCGCGGCGGACGCTATCGCGAGTTTCCATAAGCGGCCAGGATTCGCTTCACGCCTTCGGTGACGTGCAAGGACGACAATGTTGCGCCGGATATATTGCGAATATCGCTGCCGACCTTCAAGGCGCTGGAACTTGTCTTGCCGACGAATTGCCCGAGCCAGCTTGGGCTGCGAACCTCGCCGCCGTATGACTCGCGATAGCTCAGAATATCCACGCGGTGAACGCGACCGCCCACGATCGAAACCGCGTAGTCGATGTAGAGATGCTTACCGACGACGTGGTCGAGGACAAAGATTCCGCCGGTGCTGGCCTTCCACACGCGGCCCGCCTGCACTTCCGCAAAGCTCGCTGACGGAAACGCCGCCTTCTGCGCTTCGGCGACGGACATGTAAGTGACCGCGTAAGCCGGCGCGCTGATCGTCACCAACGCCGCGGCAGGTGCGGCCCACTTTATCCAGTCAGACATTTCCGTTCGCTCCACTTGTCCATCGTGCTTGCGTCGAGCGCGGGCGCGGCTTGAGCCTCTGCGCCACCACATCAAAAGAAGAACCCGACGCCGCCCAGAAACGAATCGGCATTTGCGCCGGCGGGATCCTTGTTGAGCACTTTCTGATAGGTGGCTTTGAGCACCAGTTTCGGCGATGGAAACACTGCCACGCCGACATTGTGAAATTGCATCTGGCCGGAACCCGTGGGCATGTTCAGATCGGTTCCGGTGAAACCCGCGGTCTGAAAGTTTTGATAGGTGTAGCGATAGAAAGGAACGGCCTCCCACTCGCTGTGAAGAATAGTCCCCATCGGAATGTGCAGGTCGGCTTCGCCGGAAGCGCCGTACATGGATTTGCCGACGTTGTCGGTGGGATCGCCATCGTTGTTGGCACGGAGGTTCGCGGGATTGCCAAACCCCACGAAAACGCCTTCGCCGCGAAGTTCAACCCAGGTTTGCGGGATGCGATAACGGAATTCCGCATCATAAACGCCCATGCTTGTCGATCCGAGGGGATTACCAAGGTCGCCATGGGCGCCGCGGGGTTCGACGTTAGGAGTGAAGTAGCCGCTCACGCTCCAAGCAAGACCGGGAATTGACGGCGGGGTGAAGTCGAGCCTGCCGGAAACGGCCATGCTATTGGTGAGTTGTTGAAAATCGCCCAGCGGGGGATTGGAAAAAGCCAACGCGGTGAGGCCGTCGATGCCGGGAAAATAGGGAATGGGAAACGGCGGGACGCCCCTTGCCACAGTGCGATTGTCAAATGAATCGCCGAAATCCTCATTCGCCATGCTGAGCATGAGTTGGTACTTAAGTCCATCGACGATCGTTCCATAAACGCTCGTTGCGGGCACTTTCCAGGTCGAGGGAATCAATCCGTTGTAAAGTTCGGGCCTTAGCACGCTGTAGAACTGCGTCGGTTCGTGATGCTGATTGATATAGCCAATCGGTACGAGGTCGACACCAGGCGCGCGCCAGTTGAATGGATCGGAAATCTTGAAGTCGATCCACAGCTGTTCGATCTCCGCGGTACCGTGCAGCTTGTCGTCGTTATCGAACCCAGCGCCGGCGTGTTCGAACTCGATTTCGGCATTAAAGATAATATTGTCGGTGATGTCGTAGGTGGGCAACAGCACGAAACGGCGGGCATCGAACGAGTTTTGCCATTGACCGCCTGCCGCCGGATTCTGCACCGCGCCGAAGAACACTTCGCCGTAGGCGCCAATGGCAAGGCCCTGCACAGGGGAATCCATCACGCCGAGGATCGGCTTGTCGCCAAGTTTGTCGCTGGGGCCGCTGTCAAGCTTGCTGGTGTCGACCGATATTCCCGATTTGACCGCCATAGGCGCGTCCGGCACAGGAGCAGCCGCGGGGGTTTGGTCAGGAGCTTTAGCCGACCAATTCTCGGGCTTCGTCGATCCGGTGACTTCGGGAGTTTGTTGTGGCGCGGCAGTCTGTGTTGGAGCCCGCTTTTGTTTGAGCTGGCTTTCCAAGAGCTCGACACGCTGCTCCATCGCTTCGAGTTTTTTTAGCAGTGCTTGATTGGTTGCATCGCCTTTGGCGGTAGCTGATGGCGAATTAGCGACCTCAGCAGCGCAAGCGCCGCTTGCGTTTAAGATCGAAGAAGCGGCAATCAACATCGCGATTGCGCTCGGCCGTCCAAGGTTTATGTGTGTTCGCCGTACGCGATCTTTGTTCGTCCCCATTGAAAGCCCCCACCGGCGCGTCGCGGCGATCCGCATTTGAGGACTGCCCGCGCGTAATCGAATTTATGCGCTTCGATAATCTTGGCTGTCAACGTAAACACCAAATAATTCAAGGATTTAGAATGACTCTATTCTCGTATTTTATTGTTGTTCTAAAGTATCAAATGTTTAGAACGTTTTAAACTGTGCCGTATGCTGGTCTCGACCAAGTATTGCCGTTCGCCCCTCTTTCCTGATAATCGTAAGACACTGAAAACACTGGCAGTTTTTCTTTATTCCAAACTAAAGCTGCTATCTGGCATAGCCCGGAGACGGTGCCGCGAAATCGAAAAGGGAGAGTGATCATGGGAGGTATTCAACGTTGGTCGCCGCCGCCGTCTTAGTGGCAGCTCTGCCGGCAGCGGCCAAGGAATTCTATGTCGGTGAGCCGATCGTGAAGAACGACATGCAACTCGTTCCGCACTATCTGCTCGGCATCGGGATGGCCCCGATGACCACGGGCATGGATATGGGTCCGAATGCCGTTCACGTTGAAATCGATGTTCACGCGACGAAGGATGACAAGCGCGGCTTCAAGGAGGAGTGGATTCCGTTTCTGACGATCTCGTACGCGATCGAGAAAGTGGGCACCAAGTTCAAGAAGACCGGCAAGCTTCTGGCGATGACGGCGGGCGACGGTCCGCATTACGCAAACAACGTCGCGCTCATGGGCGACGGCGACTATCGGCTCACATTTCCCTTTGAGCCGCCATCGAAGGCCGGCTTTTGCGGCGTTGGCGGCATCGTGCGCAAGCGCGAGGGCGGAGGAAGTAGTTTCCACCACAATTACAATTCGCAATGATCGCTTCGAGCCGGCGGAGCTTCACGTGCCTGCCGGGAAGCGGATCCGGGCGGCTGCTGGCGGCGCGTCCAAAGGTCAAGAAAAACTAGCCCCCATTTTTCCCATCCATTTGATCCGGCTGCAGAATCAGAGCCAGCCCGGCACTGGGTCGAGCCGTCCTCGCTTGCTGTCCCCTTTCCCCACATCGCCAATTCCTCTGCGGCCGTCTAAACTCAAGGGGGGAGCAAGCGCTCACCGGTAAATCGACGGCGGGAGAGCCATGTCCACGTCCCTGATGACGACGCGACGTTTCGCACCCCTGTTTTGGTGCCAATTCTTCTCGGCGTTCGGCGACAACTTCCTTAAAACCGCGCTTGTCTTCCTCATCCTGTTCCAGATCGGCGGAGCAGACTCCGAGGTATTGATCACGCTTGCCGGCGCCACGCTGATCGCTCCGTTCTTTTTCCTATCGGAACTCGGCGGCGAACTCGCCGACCGTTACGACAAGGCCTTGGTGGCACAGCGGCTGAAGTTCGCCGAGATCGGCGTTGCCGCAGTTGCGGTCGCGGGCTTCGCCTTCCACTCGATAAGCCTTCTGTTCGTCGCGGTATTTTTGTACGGGACGATTGCTTCGATGTTCGGGCCGATCAAATACGGCATTCTTCCCGACCATCTCACCCGCGAGGAACTTGCTTCCGGCAATGCGCTGGTCGAAGGCGGCACCTTCCTCGCCATCCTGCTCGGCACCATCGTGGCCGGGCTGGCGGCAAAGAATGGCGGCGACCCCATCCACTTTGCCTGGCTGATGATGGTGTCGTCGGTGGCGTCGTGGATCGCGAGCCGGTTTATCCCGCCGACTGGTGAAGGTGCGCCCGAGCTTTCGTTGAACCCCAACATCTTCGTGTCGACCGGAAGGCTCATCAAATATGTCCGCGCCGAGCCGCGGTTGTGGTGGGGCGCGATGGTGGCGAGCTGGTTCTGGCTCGTCGGCGCACTTGTCCTGTCGTTACTGCCGCCGCTTGTGACCTTCCGCATCGGCGGCTCCGAGGCGGTCGTCACAGTCTTCCTCACCATCTTCTCGGTCGCGGTGGCGGTCGGCTCCGGCCTTGCCGCGTGGCTTGCGCACGGCCGCATCATTCTCTTGCCGACGCTCATCGGCGGGGTATTGCTCGGCCTATTTTCGCTCGATCTCGGCTGGACCACGTCGGCAATCGCGCCGGCGTCACATCCGCTCGGCATCGGCGAGTTCTTCTCCCTCCCCTACAGCATCCGCATCGCCATCGATCTCGCCGGGCTGGCGATCGCGGGCGGCCTGTTCATCGTGCCCACCTTCACCGCAGTGCAGGCCTGGGCCGGGGCCGATCACCGCGCTCGCGTCGTGGCCGCCGTCAACGTGCTCAATGCCGCGTTCATGGTTCTCGGCGCGATCATTCTTGCGCTGCTGCAGAAGCTCGGCCTTGGCGTGCCGCTCCTGTTCGCGCTGATCGGCGTCGCCAACCTCATCGTTGCCGTCATCATCGGCCGCACCATGCCGGCAAGCTGGATGAATGATTTTCTCTCGATCGTCTTCCGCGCTTTCTACCGTCTCGAGGTCAAGGGTCTGGAGAACGTCGCCAAGGCCGGCCACAACGCCATCATCGCGATGAACCATGTGAGCTTCCTCGATGCGCCGGTGGCGATGTCGCTCTTGCCCAAGCGGCCGGTCTTCGCCGTCGACGTGGCGATCTCGCGGCAATGGTGGATCCAGCCGTTCCTCAAGGTCGCGCGCACCATGGCGCTCGATCCGCTCAAGCCGATGGCGCTGCGCACGATCATCAATGCCGTCCGCGACGGCAACATGCTGGTGATCTTCCCGGAGGGCCGCATCACCGTCACCGGCAGCCTGATGAAAATCTACGACGGCGCCGCGATGATCGCCGACAAGTCGGATGCCATGGTGGTGCCGGTCCGCATCGAGGGGCCGGAGCGGACCGTCTTTAGCCGATTGAAGAGCACGCAGGTGCGTCGCCGGCTGTTCCCGCAGATCAAGGTGACGATCCTCGAGCCGGTGAAGCTCAATGTCGATCCGGAGCTCAAGGGACGAAAGCGGCGCCAGGCCGCGGGCGCGGCGCTTTACGACGTCATGTCCAACCTGATGTTCCGCACCGCCCGGACCGACCGCACCGTGATCGAAGCGGTCATCGAGGCGGCAAAAATACACGGCGGCAAGTGGCTGGCGGTCGAGGACCCGACGAGCGGCCGGTTGACCTACAAGCGGCTGTTGCAGGCGACCAGAATACTCGGTGCGAAGCTGATGCCGCTCGCGCCCGAGGGGCGTGCGATCGGCGTCATGCTGCCGACGTCCAATGGCGCAGCGGTGACTGTGCTCGCGCTGATGTCCGGCGGACGCGTTCCCGCCATGATCAACTTCACCTCGGGAGCTGCCAACGTCCTCGGTGCCTGCCGCGCAGCGCAAATCGATACCATTCTCACCGCGCATGCCTTCGTGGAAAAAGCGAGAACTCGAAAAGCTCATCGCCCAGCTCGAAAGCCAGGTGCATATCATCTACCTGGAAGACATTCGCCAAACGGTGAGCTTCTCCGACAAGCTCCGCGGTGCGCTGCGGGCGAAGAGGCCGCTTGTCGCGCGCCGGCCCGATGACTGGGCTGTTGTCCTGTTCACCTCGGGGACGGAAGGAACACCCAAGGGGGTCGTTCTTTCCTACCGCAACATCCTGTCGAACGTTGCGCAGGCGGAGGCCCGGATCGATTTCGGGCGCGACGATCGCCTGTTCATGGCGCTGCCCGCGTTCCATTCGTTCGGCTTCATGGGCGGCATCGTGTTGCCGCTCATCTCCGGCGTGCCGACCTTCCTGTATCCCTCGCCGTTGCACTATCGCACCGTGCCGGAATTGGTTTACGGCATTTGCGCCACCTACATGTTCGGCACCGATACGTTCCTCGCCGGCTATGCGCGCATGGCCAACCCGTACGACTTCCGCTCGCTGCGCTACATCATCGCGGGCGCCGAGCCGATCAAGGAAACAACCCGCAGCATTTATCTGGAAAAGTTCGGCATGCGTATTCTCGAAGGCTACGGCGTGACTGAAACGTCACCCGTATTGGCGCTCAACACGCCGATGTTCAACAAGTTTGGCACAGTGGGGCGCCTGCTGCCGGGTATGCAGGCCAGAGTGGACAAAGTGGAAGGCGTCGACGAAGGAGCGGGGCGGCTCTTCGTCAAAGGCCCGAATGTCATGCTTGGTTATTTGCGCGCCGACAAGCCGGGCGTGCTCGAGCCGCCGCATGAAGGCTGGTACGATACCGGCGATATCGTCGCCATCGACGAGCAAGGCTACATCGCCATCAAAGGCCGCGCCAAGCGCTTCGCCAAAGTCGGCGGCGAGATGATCTCGCTCGCCGCTGTCGAGATGCTCGCGGCCGAGCTATGGCCGAATTATAACTCGGCGGTGGTGGCGGTCCCCGACGCGCGCAAGGGCGAACGCCTCGTTTTGGTGACCGACAAGCACAGCGCGACGCGTGCCGATTTTCAGGCCTATGCACGCAGCAAACACGCCTCCGAACTGATGTTTCCGTCGGAAGTCACCGTGATGGATAAGCTGCCGCTCCTCGGCTCCGGCAAGCCAGATTTGCAGACATTGCAAAAATTCGTGAGCGAGCAGGCGGCCGCCAAGGCCACCGCGGCGGAGTGATGATGGCGCGGCGGCGCCATTGTCGCCGCAGCCAAGCCCAGGCTTGAACCGCACGCTTTACCTCGCGATATGAACGTGAGAAAGAACGCCCGGGGCAGCGACAAGAGTTATGTTCGAATCGTTCAGAAATTTCGTCGCCGAATTCGTCGAAGGCGATAGACATCCAAGCCAATTTGCGGAAAACGACTACCGCCTCGCTGCGGTGGCGCTGCTTGTGCATGCCGCCTCTATCGACGGCGATACGTCGCAGAGCGAGCGCGACAAGCTTCATTCCGTCGTGAAGCGGCGCTTTGGCCTCGACGATGCCTCAACGGACGAGTTGATCGACAAGGCGACGCAGGCCGAGCACGAAGCCGTCGATCTTTATCGCTTCACCAGCCTGCTCAACCGCATGCTCGACGAAGAAGGCCGCGCCCGCGTCATCGAAATGATGTGGGAGATCGTCTATGCCGACGGCCGGCGCGACGAACTCGAGGACAACTTGCTGTGGCGTGCCGCCGATCTCCTCGGCGTATCCCAGCGGGAGCGCGTCGAGTTGCGGCAGCGCATCGCTAAAGAGGCCGGCGAACCCGGCGACGCATGAGACCAGTCACGCTGATCACCGGGGCGTCGGCCGGTATCGGCGCGGAGCTGGCGCACGTCTTCGCCGAGCACGGGCATGAACTCGTGCTGGTGGCGCGGCGCCATGATCGGCTCGAGGCGCTCGCCGACGAAATCGCTGCTGACGGCCGGCAGCGGCCAATAGTGCTTAGTTTGGATCTCGAACGACGCGACGCCGTGTCCGTCCTTGCCGCGGAGCTGACGTCACGCGGCCTCGAGCCCGGGATCGTGGTCAACAATGCCGGTTTCGGACTGTTGGGGCTCGCCGAATCGCTCAATCGCGACGAGCAACTCGGGATGATCGATCTAAATGTGCGCGCGCTCACCGAGCTATCGCTCGCTTTCGTCGAGAGTCTCGCGCGTCATCGCGGCGGCATTCTCAACGTTGCTTCGGTCGTCGCTGTCATGCCCGGGCCGCGCATGGCCGTATATTATGCCACCAAGGCCTACGTGCTCTCGTTCAGCGAGGCTTTGCATCACGAGCTTTCGCATCGCGGCATCACGGTGACGGCACTTTGCCCCGGACCGGTGCCGACCGAGTTTCAAGCACGAGCCGGCTTGCGGGGCGATCGGGGGGTGCCTAGCCTTTTCGCGCTTTCTGCCGAGCGTGTGGCGCGGATCGGCTATGCCGGCTTTATGAGCGGCCAGCGCGTGGTCGTGGCCGGGATCGCCAACCAATTTGCCGTTTTCATGCTGCGAATCGTGCCGAACGCGCTCCTTCTGCCGCTCCTGGATTGGGGCACGCGCCGCGCGGCTTCCAAGTCATAGCGGCCACGCCCCGGCCGCGCCTTGAATTTGCAGGGGAACGCGATACGAAATTGTGTGCGAGGCGTTTTTCGATTCTCCGATCATGCGACAGCCGATCCTGATCATCCTGCACCAGGAGCACTCCACCCCCGGACGGGTCGGCTATTCCCTTCAGCAGCTCGGATACGGTCTCGACGTGCGCCGGCCGCGCTTCGGCGATCCGCTGCCGGCAACGTTGCGCGACCATGCCGCCGCGATCATTTTCGGCGGCCCGATGAGCGCCAATGACGAGGACGACTTCATCTGCCGGGAGATCGACTGGATCGCCATCCCGCTCAAGGAGGACAAGCCGTTCCTCGGCATTTGTCTCGGCGCGCAGATGTGTGCGCGAGCGCTGGGCGGGCGGGTGTTTCTCCATCCGGAGGGACATGCCGAGATCGGGTATTACCCGATCCGGCCAACGCCCGCCGGCCTTGCCGTCGTCAACCCTTGGCCGGAACAAGTCTACCAGTGGCACCGCGAGGGGTTCGATTTGCCAGGCTGCGCCGAGCTGCTGGCCGAAGGGGACATGTTTGAGGTCCAGGCGTTTCGGTACGGGCGAAGCTACGCGCTGCAATTCCACCCGGACGTGACGCCCGCGATGATGCACCGATGGACCACGCGCGGCCACCTTCGCATGGAGCTGCCGGGAGCGAAGCCGCGCGCGGCGCACTTTGCCGACCGCGAGGTCTACGATTACAGCGCACGCGCCTGGCTCAGCGTCTTCCTTGGACGGTGGATCGGAAGTGACGCGCCGGCCTGAGCAATGACGTTTCTACTCGCCGCTGGCGAGCCGCTGGGCGAAATAGGCGACTGTCTTCGTGTAGACCTGCGATGCGTTCCACTGCAGCAGGACCTGGAAATTGGCGGTCCCCTCGCCCCAGGGCTGGCCCCGCTGCCAGCCATAGCCCTTGAGGTAATTGCCAGTGGAGGCGAGCACGTCGGGGACGCTGTGTATGAGGTCGCGGCGGCCGTTCCCGTCGTAGTCGACGGCGTATTTCAGATAGGACGACGGCAGAAACTGGGTCTGGCCGATTTCGCCCGCCCAAGCTCCGCGCATTTCGCTTGGGTTCATGTCGCCGCGATCGACGATGCGCAACGCCGCGAGCAGCTCGCCGCGAAACTTGTCGGGGCGGCGGCAGTCGTAAGCGAGCGTCGCCAGCGAGCGAATGGTCGGGGACTTGCCCGAGTTGGCGCCGAAGTCGGTTTCCAGGCCCCAAATCGCGACGATGACCGAACCCGGCACGCCGTACTGCTGCTCGATGCGAGCAAAAACCGGCGCATATTGCTTGAGGAGCTTGGCGCCGCGTTGCAGCCGCGGCGGCACCATGCGACCGGAAAATTGCTCAAAGCTCTGCCGAAAGACGCCCTGCGCGTGGTCGCGCGCGACAATACCGGGGTCGTAGGTGACGCCGCTGAGAGCCGATTGGATGGCCCGCTGCGAGACGCCTTGCGCGGCCGCCTCTTGCTTGAAGCCTTCGAGCCACGCGCCGAAATCGCCGCCACAGGGCGCCGACGCCGCGGCGGCCGGCGCTGCCACCCAGCCGAGCCACAGCGCCACGAATGCCAGTCGAGCGGTGATCGGTCGCATGCCTTTCGGTTCCTTGCTGGTCGGGCAATAAATCAGCGCATTGGGTCGCGAATATGATGCCTCGGCAAAGCCGGACATTCCAGTGTCATTGCACGGAATCGTCAAGGTTTTGGTGGAGCCGAGGGGATTTGAACCCCTGACCTCCGCAGTGCGATTGCGGCGCTCTCCCAACTGAGCTACGGCCCCGCCGCGGGCACAACAGGCCGATAGAGTGCCGGCTTTTGGCGAGTTCGGGCCATTTAGGGCCGAGCCTGAATAGTGTCAAGGATGCCGGCGGATATGCATGAGCGCTGCCCGTTGACTTGTTCGCGGGCAGCAACCCCGTTACACCTGCGCATCGGGCTGATCATCCATTGGGGGTGCGAATGCTGGAATTCCTGCAGTTCATTTCCTACGTGCTCACGCTCTACATCTATGTGATCATCGCGGCAGCGGTGTTGAGCTGGCTGATTGCATTCAACGTAGTCAATACGCGCAATCAGATCGTGCACATGATTGCCGAATTGCTCTACCGCATTACCGAACCGGCGCTGCGTCCGATCCGAAACATGTTGCCGAATCTCGGGGGCATCGACATTTCGCCAATTATTCTGTTTCTCATCATCCTTTTTATCCAACAAGTCATTCTGCCGAATATCGCCAAAGCCTTCATCTAGTGAGCGGCGCCGAAGAACATCCCTGGAGCGTCACCGCCCAAGGCTTGATTTTGTCGGTGCGTCTCACTCCGCGCGGCGGCCGCGACGCAATTGAAGGGACCGAGCGCCGTGCCGATGGCCGCGTTGTCTTCAAAGCACGGGTGCGCGCGGCGCCCTCGGATGGCGACGCCAACAAGGCGCTCTGCCGGCTTATCGCCGACGCGATCGGTATTGCGCCTCGCGATGTAACGATCGCGGCCGGCGCGGCATCGCGGGTGAAGCGAATTCGGGTCGCGGGCCGGACCCCCGCCATCATCGCGGCATTGCGCCGGCTGATGACGGAAAACGAATGACACAGGTGAGAGGCGCTCCTACCAAGCGCTCTCTATTGTCCACAGTCTGTCTTCAGCTATTCCAGCCGAAGGCGACCTTGTCGAGCACGCGCGTGCCGAACTTTTCGGACGAGCGGGCGACGGTCTTGCCGCCGAGCGCGCGGTAGAACTCCACAGCGGTGTCGTTCTCCGACAGCGCCCATACGATCAGGGATTTGAGCCCGCTCTGCGCCAGGTCGCGGCGCGCAGCGGTGAACAGCCGGCGGCCGAAGCCCAGCCCCTGGAATTCCGGCCGCAGGTACAGCTCGTAAATCTCGCCGTCGTAATGGAGGCTGCGCGCGCGATTGCGCCCGTAATTGGCGTATCCGGCGATCTTGTCGCCGAACTGCAAGAGCGCGATGCGGCTGCCTTTGCGGATGGCGCTGTCCCACCAAGCCGCGCCGCGGCGGTTGATCAGCCGCTCGAGCTCGGTGCCGGGGATAATGCCCTGATAGGCCGTACGCCACGCCTCATCGTGCGCATCCGCGATCGCGCCGGCGTCATACGGCTTGGCGCGACGGATTTCGATGAGGACAGTGCTCATGGCGCGATCAAAGCAAGCAATTCGGCGGCGTTCAAGTCCCACAATTCACGAACGGTTAACGATGTGGATTATTACCGGAACTGGGTCCACCGCACCATCATTGTGCGGAAAAAAATACGGCCCGTATCATAATCTGACGAGCTGTTGCACGAGCGACACGATTGCGCGATATTGTCGGAGCTGGTCGGCTATTGAAGGTTGCAATGGCCGAAAATTCGTTTTTTCGTTTTCTTCCGTCATTCGGTTCGTAGCCTCTGCGGCTTCGTCCGCAATGACGTCACACCCGCTCGGCTTCCTTGCGCCGCTCGTCCTTTTTGCGTTCGTTGGAATCGAGCAATTTCTTGCGCAACCGAATCGATTTCGGCGTCACTTCGACCAGCTCGTCGTCCTCGATATAGGCGAGCGCCTTTTCCAGCGTCATACGGATCGGCGGGGTGAGGCGGATGGCCTCGTCCTTGGAGTGGGTACGGATGTTGGTCAGCTTTTTGCCTTTGAGCAAGTTGACCTCGAGATCGTTGCCGCGCGTGTGCTCGCCCACGATCATGCCGCGATAAACCTTCCAGCCCGGCTCGATCATCATTGGGCCGCGGTCTTCCAGGTTCCACATGGCGTAGGCGACGGCGTCCCCCTGGTCGGTTGAGATCAGCACGCCGTTGCGGCGCCCGATTATTTCTCCGCGGTGTGGGCCATAGGCGTGGAAGAGGCGGTTCATCACCGCGGTGCCGCGCGTATCGGTGAGCAGTTCGCCGTTATAGCCGATGAGCCCCCGTGTCGGGGCATAGAAAACGAGCCGCACGCGCCCGCCGCCGGAGGGACGCATCTCGATCATCTCGCCCTTGCGTTCGGCGAGTTTCTGCACGACCACGCCGGAGTGTTCCTCGTCAACGTCGACGACGACTTCCTCGATGGGCTCGAGCAGTTCGCCCGAGGGGCCATGCTGAAAGAGCACCTTCGGCCGCGATACGGACAACTCGAAGCCTTCGCGCCGCATGGTTTCGATCAGAATGCCGAGCTGCAATTCACCGCGGCCGGCAACCTCCATCGAATCCTTTTCCGTCAACTCGGAAATCCGCAGTGCGACGTTGCCTTCCGCTTCGCGCAGCAGACGCTCACGAATCACCCGGCTTTGCACCTTGTCGCCCTCGGTGCCCGCGAGCGGGAAATCGTTGATGCGGAAAGTCATGGTGAGGGTAGGCGGATCGATCGGCTGCGCCGGCAGCGGCTCGGAGACTTCGGGCGCGCAGAGCGTGTGCGAAACGAACGCCTCCGGCAGACCTGCGATAGCCACGATGTCGCCGGCGAAGCCCTCATCGATCGGTGTCCGCTCCAGGCCACGGAAGGCAAGGACCTTGGTTACGCGGCCCTCCTCGACCAACTCGCCGTTGCTGTCGAGGACTTTGACCGGTTGGTTGGGCTTCACCGAGCCTGAGAAAATGCGGCCAGTGACGATCCGGCCGAGATAGGAATTGGCTTCGAGGATCGTTCCAAGCATGCGGAACGGACCGTCCTCGACCACCGGTGGCGCCACGTGGCGGACGACGAGATCGAACAACGGCGCCATGCCTTGGTCTTTTGGTCCGGCGGCGTCGGCCGCCATCCAGCCCTGCTTGGCGGAGCCGTAGAGGATGGGGAAGTCGAGTTGCTCTTCGGTAGCGTCGAGCGCGGCGAACAAGTCAAAGACCTCGTTGGCGACCTCCGTGGGGCGTGCATCCGACCGATCGACCTTGTTGATGACGACGATCGGCTTGAGGCCCATTTTAAGCGCCTTCGAGACGACGAATTTCGTCTGCGGCAGGGGGCCCTCGGCGGCATCGACCAAAACCAGCGCTCCGTCCACCATGTTGAGGATGCGCTCCACCTCGCCGCCGAAATCGGCGTGGCCGGGCGTATCGACGATGTTGATGCGGGTATCGTGCCACACCAGCGAGGTCGCCTTGGCGAGGATGGTGATGCCGCGCTCACGCTCAAGGTCGTTCGAATCAAGTGCGCGTTCGATTACGCGCTGATTCTCGCGGAACGAGCCCGATTGTTGCAGCAGACGGTCGACCAACGTGGTTTTGCCGTGGTCGACGTGGGCAATGATGGCAATGTTGCGCAGGTTCATGAGGGCGGTGTTAAATCGTTGCGGGCCCCCAAGGGGCCCGCGTGTTGGCCCGGAATATAGTCAGCCGCCGGCGGATCGCAATGCAAACCGTCGGCGACGGGTATGGTAAAGTCGTTGCGTCGGACGCCGCTGCTGAGTTCCTTTGGGGGGAGGATCGCAGTGGGGCAGATAAGGGAGGGGTCCCTTGCGTTTCCCGCTGTCCACTTCCAGCACGCGCCGGATTCTTTGCGTATTTCCGGCTTATGCGCCCTCCTTCGGCACGTTCTCGCATGCCTATCATCTGTTCGAACGCGTACGCGCCTTCATGCCGCCCCAGGGTCTGCTGCTGATTGCGGCTTACATGCCCGAGGCATGGCCTGTCCGCTTCATTGACGAGAACAACCGGCCGGCAAGCGCGGCCGATTTCGCTTGGGCGGATGTCGTGCTTGTCAGCGGCATGCACATCCAGGCGCCGCAGATTCACGACATTGCCCGCCGCGCCAAGGCGGCCGGCAAGGTAACTGCGCTCGGCGGCCCGTCGGTATCGAGTGTGCCCGAAATGTATCCGGATTTCGATTATCTCCACATCGGCGAAATCGGCGACAGCACGGACCGGCTTGTTGCCTGCCTCGATGAGAGCTGCGCGCCGCCGGCCGCGCAGATCAAGTTTGAACCCATTGAGCGCCTTCCGCTCTCCGACTTTCCGGTACCGGCCTATCACCTCGTCAGGCTTGATCGCTACCTGCTCGGGTCGCTGCAATTCTCCAGCGGCTGTCCTTACCGATGCGAATTCTGCGACATTCCGGCGCTTTACGGCCGGCAACCGCGGCTGAAAACGCCGGAGCAACTCACCGCCGAGCTCGACGCCATGCTAGCGCAGGGAAGCTATCCGTCTGTCGTCTACTTCGTCGACGATAATTTTATCGGCAATCGCAAGGCGACGCGCGAGATGCTGCCGCATCTTATCGAATGGCAGAAGCGGCGCGGACATCCGCTGCGGTTTGCCTGTGAGGCCACCCTCAATCTCGCCAAACAGGCCGATATTCTCGCGCTCATGCGCGACGCTGAATTCCACACCGTGTTCGTCGGTATCGAAACCCCGGAAATCGACGCGCTCAAGCACATGCGCAAGGAGCAGAATGCCTCGCTGCCGATGCTGGAGGCGATCGGCACGCTCAACAGCTACGGGCTCGAGGTCACGTCCGGCATTATCCTCGGGCTCGATACCGACACGGCCGACACCGAGGCGCGGCTCAAGGCCTTCATTGATACTTCGCAGGTGCCGATCCTCACCATCAATCTGCTGCAGGCGCTACCGAAAACGCCGCTGTGGGATCGCCTCAAGCGCGACGGCCGCGTGATCGCTGACGACACCGGCCTCGAAAGCAATGTGCGGTTTCTCCGTCCCTACGACGAGGTAGTGGCGATGTGGCGGCGCTGTATCGCCCACGCCTACGCTCCCGAGCGGCTGTTCAAGCGCTTCGCCCACCAGATCGACGCAACCTACGCGAATCGGCTCGTCGGACCGGTGCGCGGCAAGCTCACCTTGAACAATCTCCGCCTTGCCGTCGTGCTGGCGTTCAACGTCGCCTTGCGCATCGGCATTCTTTCGGATTATCGGCGGTGGTTCTGGAAGGCGGTGCTGCCGGCGCTCCGCCGCGGCCAGATCGACGGGGCGCTCAGCATGGGCGTCGTCGGACACCACATGATCCGCTTCTCGCGCGAGGCTTTGCGCGGCGAGCAGAATGCCTCGTTCTATTCCGCGCAGTCCCGCCGTTCCGTGAGCTCTACGGAAAGGCCGCGCGCCGTCGCGAAATTGAGGAAGCTGGGTTAGGCGGCTGCGGCTTTCGCGCTGGGCTTAGTGTCACTGCCAGCGTGGTCGAGAAGGGCGGCACGGCGCGCGGCAATCGCAAAGCGAACCTGGTCCAGCGCGAGCGAGAACAACGTCTGCACCGTCTGGTCGTATTCTTCATGCTCGGTCTGGTGGATGATGGCGACTACCAAATCATCGAAATCGACCTGCATCTGATCGAGCGCTTCCAGCGACGGCGCGGCATGCGCCTTGCGCACAAGATCGAGAAGACGTTGCAAGAGCCGCAGTCGACGGGTGCGGCCGCTATTGCGGAAATAACTTGCCACGCCGGCGATCGCCGACCCGAAAATTGGAAAGATGAGCAAGCCGTAAAAGATGTCATCGCCGTATTTATCGAAGAAGGATTTCTGATCGTCGGTCAGATAAGCGAGCGCTCCCGGATGGACCACGACGCCTGCGTCTTTGTCGGTCGACGGCGCCTCGATTTTGATTTCGCCGGGCATCGCGGCTGCCAGCGCCAGCCGCGATGTGTAGATAAGCCTCGCCAGCGTTGCGATGGCATCGTGGCTGAACGATTTTCTCGCGACCAGATACTCGGCGAAGCTGAGGCTCTTGAGGCTATCGTCCGGACTGGGCGGATTGCCGCCGAAGGTCCCGGCATCGATATCGATGGAATCGAACGCGGGATTGCGCTTGGCGATACCGTCGGCTTGATTGATGGGGATGAAGCTCGGCGCTGCGCCGTCTATTGAGGCCGCCGCGACGGCGTCGTTGATGGCCTGTCCAGTCGCGGACCCGGCGACGAACAGGACGTCGACCTGCTTGGCTTTGACGGCGTCGCCGATATTCTTCGGATCAATCTGTGAAACCTGCACTTTGTCGACCGGAACGCCGTAATGTTTGAGCACAACGTCGAGCAAATACGTCGTTGCCACATTTCCGGTGACGATGCCGACGCGGTGACCGGCGAGTTGCGACACTTTTTCGAGTTTATTGCTTTCCTCAGCGGCGGCGGTGCCGCTGCTGCTGTCGTTGCTGTCATCGGCGTCATCGCTTTTGGCGGCCTTTGCGTTCTTGGTGTCCCTCGCGCTCTTATCTCCCTTGGCGGCCTTTGCGCCTTTGGTGCTCTTGGCGCCCTTGCTGCCCTCGGTGCTTTTTTCTTTCTTTTCGGCGGCGCCCGTGTCGTTCTTTGCCGGGACAGTTACCTCTTTTTTGGCGGGGACGCTTGCCGGCTGCGGGGGAACGATAAACGCAATCACATTCTGCCGTAGGATGACGACGACCGGCCAATCCGGCGAGTTGCCCATCGTGCTTGGCAAAATGGCAAGATCGGCGCTGCCATCGGTTATCGCTTGGGCGCTCTCCTTAGGCCCGCCGGTGGTAACGAGCTGTAGCCGGACTTTGTCGTGTTCGGTGGTGAACTTTTGGGTCAGCAGTTGGGCGAGCTTCACATTGGCGCTTCCGGAAGGCCCAGCGGCTATGCGCATCACCGTCGGTGCGGTCATCAAGTAGACGGCGGCCCACACGGCGCCGCCGAGGATCATGGTCCCGAGGATAGTCACGAGCCAGGTGTGCCGCAGAAACGTTCTGGCCCGATTGCGCATGACGTGCTCAAACAACTCGGCACTCATGGATTTGCCCAATGCCTGGCCCGGCGTGGCCGCGGACGCGTCCGTCTTGTTCCCTCGCCTAAAGCGCTGTGAAAGCCAAAGCTTCATGGCGAGAGGCGGACGGTGAGGTAGTCCCGCAGGCATGGTAAATCCTAACATGGCTTGGCCGGTTTTCCGGCACGGCGGGGTCCCGGGTTCCCGCCCCAAGCCATCGCTTGGTTAATCTCGGGCGAGGGCGGAAATTTGGCCGACAGACCAACAGGCTGGCCCCGTCGCTGCCTTGCCGGGCTATCGGCGCCGCTTGCTAGGTGGTGATCGTGCTACCTATTTACGAGAGCGGCTTAGGGCCGAGATTATTTTCAACACACGAGGTCTGATATGGCGCAAAAGCTTTCCGGCGAGACTCGTGGTCGCGCGCTTGCACGGCTCAACGGCTGGAGCGAAGTGAAGGGCCGCGACGCAATCAGCAAGAAATTCGTGTTCGCGGATTTCAACGAAGCCTTTGGCTTCATGTCCCGCGTCGCCTTGATGGCGGAGAAGCTCGACCATCACCCCGAGTGGTCCAATGTCTACAAGACCGTCAACGTCACGTTATCGACCCACGATGCCGGTGGCTTGACCGAGCTTGACGTCAAGCTCGCCGAGGCGATGAACAAGTTCGCAAGCTGATCGAAGAGCCAAGCTGATCGAAGAGCCAAGCTGTTCGAAGAGCCAAGCTGTTCGAAGAGCTATGACACCAGCGCGCTGACTATTTTTGCCTTGCGGACGCCGCTTTTCGCGGTCATCCAACTAAGTCTGTGTGAGGTCACATGTTGTTTGGATACGATACCGCAGCATGGGCTGATGCCGAAGCGCTGGTGCGCCGCATGGCCGCCGACGAGGCGGAAGTCCGGCGCGGCTTTTGGCGCAAGCTGCGGGGGCTCGCAGCGCGTCTGCCGTTCGCCGAGGATTTAATTGCCGCCCATTATTGCGCTTTCGATCGCCAGACGCCCTTGCATGTGAAGGGAGTGCTCGTCGGCGCGCTTGCTTATTTCGTGCTGCCGGCGGAACATCATTCCCAACGTCCTTCCGGTGATCGGCTACACCGACGATGCGGCGGTGCTCGCGGCCGCCATTAAGCTTGTTGCCTCCCACATCACTCCCGACCATCGCGAAGCCGCGCGGCGTACGCTGACGCGCATGCGTGGCAAGGCGTGATTACGGCCGCAGCACGATCTTGCCCATCACCTTACGGTCGGCGATGGCCTTGAGCGCTTTTGCGGTCTCGGCCAGCGGATAGACCGCGTGCACATGGGCGCTGAGCCTGCCTTCGGCGCACCAGCGCACGATGTCTTTCATTAGCGCGCGCTGGCCTTCTGGCTCGCGCAGCGTCCACGCGCCCCAAAGCACGCCGCGAATGTCGCAGCTCTTGAGCAGGACCAAATTCAACGGCAGCTTCGGAATTTCCCCGGCGGCGAAGCCGATCACGAGATAGCGGCCGCCCCAGCCGAGCGAACGTACGGCCGGCTCCGAATAAGCGCCGCCAACGGGGTCGTAGACCACGTCGATTCCGCGGGCGCCGCCAAGCCGTTTGAGGGCGTCGCGCAGATCTTCGCTGGCGTAATTCACGGTCTCGTCGGCCCCATGGGATCGAGCGAAAGCGAGCTTTTCCTCGGAAGAGGCGCAAGCAATGACGCGCGCGCCCATGATTTTGCCGATCTCGATCGCGGCCAGCCCGACGCCGCCGGAGGCGCCGAGCACCACGAGCGTCTCTCCCGGTTTCAGTCCTCCGCGCTCCCGCAGCCCGTAGAGCGTTGTGGCATAGGTCACGGTCAGGCCCGCGGCGCGCTCGAAATCGACATTCTCGGGGATCTTCACCAACTGCTTCGTGTTGGCGGCGAGACTTTCGCGCGCTGCGCCCCAGCCTGTAGAGCCCATCACGCGGTCGCCGGGAGCAAACTCAGTCACCCCGGCGCCGACGCTCTCGACAATGCCGGCGAATTCTGACGCCGGTGAAAACGGAAACGGTGGCTTGTGCTGGTATTTGCCGGCGATGATCAGCAAGTCGAAGAAATTGAGCGCCGCGGCTTTGACCCGCACGACGGCTTGGCCGGGTCCGGCGGTCGGCTTCGGGATGTCGCCGAGCTCGAGCTCGTCAGGCGTGCCAAAATGCGTGCAGAGGATGGCTTTCATGGTGACCCCTTCATTCGGCGGCGCTGAAGGCGCGAGGCCGGAATCCATAAACACGGAACATGCGGTCATTGGAAGTGGGGCTTGGCCGGGGTCCGGAACAGCGAATTTATCCGGCTATGCAGGCCTCGGTCACGCCGGCATCGAGCAACAAGCGGTGCAGGCGGGCACAGGCCAGCCGCAGCCGCGATTTCACCGTCCCAAGCGGCAGGCTCAGCCATCGCGCAATGGCGCTATGCGACAATCCCTCGAAGTAGGCGAGCCGCACCAGCGTGAATTGTTCCTGTGGCAACGCGCCGAGTGCGGCGCGCACGAATTCGTCGCGCTGGATGGCATCGAGACAGTCGTCGCAGCCTTCGGCCGGGTCGGGAATGGCAAAAAAATCTTCGGTTGCGCCGCAGAATTCACGGCTGCGCCGCTTGACGTCGATGCCGCGATTGCGGGCGATTTGAAAGACCCAGGTGATGGCCGCCGCCCGGCGGGGATCGTAGAGGTGCGCCTTGCGCCAGATCGTTTCCATCACGTCTTGGCTAAGATCCTCTGCCGCGGCTGGAGCCAGCCCTAGGGCCTGTCCTCAATTGAGCCAGATGACAATCGAGGCGAGATAAATTCCGGCCAGGAAATTGATGGCGCGTTTGTCATAACGGGTGGCGATGGCGCGGAACTGCTTGAGTTTGGCGAAGAAATTCTCGATGAGGTGACGCGCTTTATAGAGCTCTTTGTCGTACTCGCGCTGATGCTTGCGATTGGCTTTGGGCGGGATGACGGTGCGCTTGCCAACTTTTTCGAGCGGCTCGATGACGCGCTCGTCGGCATCGAAGCCTTTGTCGGCAATCACAATGTCGGCCTCGATCTGCGGCAGCAGGATGTCGGCGCCGTCGAGATCGCAGGCTTGTCCGGGTGTGAGCGTGAAGCCGGTCGGATTGCCCAAAGCATCAACCGTCGCATTAATCTTGGTGCTCAATCCGCCTTTGCTGCGCCCGATGGCTTCGTCTTGGCCGGCTTTTTTTGGGCGCCGGCGGCGTGCTGATGGGCCCGCACGATGGTGGAATCGATCATCGCGTATTCGTTGTCGGCATCCTCGGCGAGATGCTTGAAGACCCGTTCCCAGACACCGGCCTTGGCCCAGCGGGTAAAGCGGGTGTGAACCGCCTTCCAGTCTCCGAAGCGCTCCGGCAAGTCCCGCCAGGGCATGCCGGTTCGATATCGGTACAAAACCGCCTCAACAAACAGACGATTGTCCTTGGCGGTCACGCCCACATCCCCATCACGTCCCGGCAGAAAATCTTTGATCCGCTCCCATTCGTCATCATGTAATCCATAGCGCCGCATCGGTCGGCCCTCCTCAAAGCCGACCGCCCATGAATCACTGGACAGATGATTTGAAAAGCTCCGAATTGGAGGTCTTTCCACAATAGAACGATGTTCAGCATTTGATTCCGATCCGTTCGCTCTCGGATTCGGGTTTGTTTCGTCAACATCGAAATCGTGCAAAGGCCTCAATTGAGGACAGGCCCTAGGCGGATCATCTGTGCCTGCACGCGCGGCCGAAAATGATCGAATAGAACCGCGAAGGCCTTTCCATCGCGGCGCGCGCCGACCGCGATCAGGAGATCGTCGAGCTCGTTCCTTCGCGCCACCGGACATTTTGGCGGGCAGGGACGATCGTCGGTTTGCACCCAGGAAGTTAGGCTCACGGCACTCTTCCAGCGCGTCAGCGACAGGGGACTATTCAAAATCTGCCAGCGTCCGGATGTGCTGGTCGTCACGTTTTGCCGGCCGATCACCTCCAGGTCCGGCAGCAACCCTTCCCTTACGGCTGCCTTCTCATTGCCGAATTCGTTCCTTACTCGCTGGAAATGAGTTAAACTTGAAGGGTTTGATTTGACCTGAGCGCCCTAACAGCGAGGCCCGATGCACATCTATTCACGATGGCGGCTTTTTGTTTCGCTGCTTGCTGCGGCCGTATACGCCGCGCCGGCGCTTGCTCAGCAGCCCGCGGCATCGGACCCTGCCGCGCCGGCCGCGGCCGCGCCCGCCGTGAAGAAGCCTCCCAAGCATAAGCCTCCGGCCGGACCCGCGTCGACTGCGGAGCCGGCTGCGGCGGTAGCTGGCGGGACAAAGCCGACCCTGCTTGGCCAGTACGGAGACTGGGGCGCTTATGCGGCCACCCCGAGCGGCAAGAAGGTTTGTTTCGCGATCGCCAAGCCTGCGTCCTCGGAAACCAGTCCGCCCGGCAAGTCGCGCAATCCGTCATACATATTTATTTCGTCGCGGCCTGCGGAAAAGGTGAGCAACGAAGTCTCGATCGTCATCGGTTATCCGTTCAAGCCAAATTCCGATGCGACCGTGGAGGTCGGATCGACCTCCTTTGCGCTTTACACCCAGCAAGACGGCGCCTGGATCAAGAACGCCGCGGAAGAGGCGCATTTAATCGAGGCAATGCGAGCGGGCCAAAATGCGGTGGTGAAGGGTACGTCCGCGAAGGGCACCCGATCGACCGATATCTTCTCGCTAAAGGGCCTTGCCCAAGCCCTCGACCGCAGCGGCCAGGACTGCAAATAGCCGGATTGCCGGCATAGCCGTTTTCGGGTTCGGTGGCCCTCTCCTGTCGAGAGGGCAGTGTCCGCCCCATCTATGCCTTCGGACCTGGCTTTTCCTTATTCGGATTGATCATGACTGCTCCACTTACCGCTACCCAGCCGGAGGACGTTGCCTCGGCCGCCATCGAAAAGCGGCCGCTTGAGCGTTACGTCGCGCCGGCAAAGCCCTCGCTGGTCGGGCTCTCTCGCATCGCGCTCGCCGAGGCTCTCGGCGCAATCGGCGTGCCGGAGCGGCAACAGCGCATGCGCGTGCAACAAATCTGGCACTGGCTCTACGTACGCGGCGCGCAGGATTTCGACGAAATGAGCACCTTGTCGAAGAATCTCCGCTCCGAACTGGCCAAGCGCTTCACCGTGGCGCGGCCGGAAATCGCCGCCGAGCAAATTTCTGTCGACGGCACGCGCAAGTGGCTGTTGCGGCTTCCGGGGGAGTTTGAAGACCGGCCCCATGACGTCGAATGCGTTTACATCCCGGAAACCGATCGCGGCACGCTGTGCATTTCGAGCCAGGTCGGCTGCACGCTCAATTGCTCGTTCTGCCATACCGGGACGCAGCGCCTCGTGCGCAATCTCACGCCGGGCGAGATCGCGGGCCAAGTCGTCCTGGCGCGCGACCGGCTTGGCGATTGGCAGCGTGTGGCGCCTGCAGGTTCCGAACCCGAGAAACGCCTGATCTCCAACGTCGTCATGATGGGAATGGGCGAGCCGCTCTACAATTTCGAGGCCGTGCGCGACGGCCTCAACGTTGTGGCCGACGGCGATGGTTTAAGCATTTCCAGACGGCGGATCACGCTGTCGACTTCGGGCGTCGTGCCAAACATCGCGCGCGCCGGGACGGAGATCGGCGTGATGCTCGCGATTTCGCTGCACGCCGTTACCGACGAGCTGCGCAACGAGCTCGTGCCGCTCAACCGCAAATATCCGCTGCGGGAATTGCTCGACGCCTGCCGCAACTATCCCGGGGTTTCCAACGCGCGGCGTATCACTTTCGAATATGTCATGCTCAAAGGCATCAACGATTCGCTCGCCGACGCGCGGGCGCTGGTGCGCCTCGTCAAAGGGATTCCGGCGAAGATCAACCTCATCCCGTTCAATCCCTGGCCCGGAAGCAAGTATGAATGCTCGGACTGCGAGCAGATCGAGAAATTCTCCGAAATCGTCTTCAATGCCGGCTACGCGTCTCCGGTCCGTACGCCGCGCGGGCGCGACATTCTCGCAGCTTGCGGTCAGCTCAAGAGCGCTACCGAAAAGCTCTCCGCCCGGGAGCGGCTCGCGTTGCGCGCAATGACGATGACGGATTGACGCGGTCCCATGACCGTCTTTCTGCGCATCCTGTTGATGCTTCTCGCCTACAGCCTGGCATGCGTCGCTGCTTCCTTCGTGTTCACGATCGGCACGCTCACACCGCACTGGGATGACTTCGCGTCGTCCGGCCTTCCCCCGGTGGCGGTTTGGGCGATCGTTGCAGTCGGCGCGCCGATCATCGGAGCCGTCGCTATGTTGCCGACGATGCTGGTCATCGCGATCGCCGAAGGATTCGCTTGGCGTTCGGTCGTCGTCTATGCCGTGCTGGGCGGCGCGCTGGCGCTCGCTTTGTCGTACGGTATCGATTTAACCGGCGACATAAGCGAGCCCGAGACCTATTTTGCACGCGAGCGCGAGGTGCTTGCTGCATCGGGCATCGCCGGCGGCCTGGTCTATTGGCTTTTCGCCGGCCGCAAGGCCGGGGCTTGGAAGTAATCGGATGAATCGGATCGGGCTCGCCATCGCGCTCGCAATCGCCGCTTTGATCGGCGGCCTTTTCGCCGTTTACCCACAGTTCGACCTCGACCTTGCGGCACGGTTCTACAACCCGGCGACACGCACTTTCCTCGCCTGGAATTCGGATTGGGTCGAGTATGCGCGCGACGCGGCGAGCGTGCTGATCACACTGCTCGTTGCGCCGGCCTTCTTCGCGATCCTTGGCAAACTCATCATGCCGCGGCGGCCGATGCTGATCGCCGGGCGTGCCGCGCTATTCCTGATCGTTACGCTGGCGCTCGGGCCCGGCATTCTCGCCAACGGCGTACTGAAGGAGCATTCGGCACGAATGCGCCCGGAGGACGTCACGCAGCTCGGCGGGAAGGAGCAGTTTACGCCCTGGTGGGACCCGCGCGGACGGTGCCCGGAAAATTGCTCATTCATCGCCGGCGAGCCCTCCGGCGCATTCTGGACGCTGGCGCCTGCTGCGCTGGCGCCGCCGCAATGGCGGCCGCTGGCCTACGGAGCTGCGCTCGCGTTCGGGGCGGCAATGGGCGTGCTCCGCATGGCCGGCGGGGCGCATTTCTTCACCGACGTGGTATTTGCCGGCGTTTTGATGTTCCTCGTGGTGTGGACATTTCACGGCCTGATTTACCGCTGGCGGCGGACACGGCTGACCGACGAGGCGGTCGAGCGGCCGCTCGAACTGGCGGGGAAGGCCATCCGCGATGCGCTCGCGGCGTTGGCCCGTCGGGTCGCGGGGCGCAAGAGCCAGCGCTCCTGAAGCCCGGATAGCGGATGTCCCGCGCGGCCTGAACGGCTTGCGTCGCTCCGAGGCCCGCCTATAGTCCGCGCGAATTTCAGGCGACTTTTGTCGCCGCGCGCGGGGTTTCTCCAAATGTCCAAGGGTGATGCGAACAAGGGTGACGTGAAAAAAGTCGTGCTGGCCTATTCGGGAGGCCTCGACACGTCGATCATCCTCAAGTGGCTGCAGACCACCTATGGCTGCGAGGTCGTCACCTTTACTGCCGATCTCGGTCAGGGCGAAGAGCTGGAGCCGGCGCGGCAGAAGGCGCTCATGCTCGGCATCAAGCCGCAAAACATCTTCATCGAGGATTTGCGCGAAGAATTCGTCCGCGACTACGTGTTTCCGATGTTTCGCGCCAACGCGCTTTACGAGGGTCAATATCTGCTCGGCACGTCGATCGCGCGGCCGCTCATCGCCAAGAAGCAGATCGAGATCGCGGAAAAAGTCGGGGCCGACGCCGTCGCCCACGGCGCCACCGGCAAGGGCAACGATCAGGTGCGCTTCGAGCTCGCCTATTATGCGCTCAAGCCCGACGTGAAAGTCGTCGCGCCCTGGCGCGAATGGGACTTTCGTTCGCGCGAAGCGCTGCTCGCTTTCGCCGAACAGAATCAAATTCCGATCGCCAAGGACAAGCGCGGCGAAGCACCGTTCTCGACCGACGCCAACCTTCTGCACACGTCATCCGAGGGCAAAGTTCTGGAAAATCCCGGCGAGCCAGTGCCGGGCTACGTGTACTCGCGCACCGTCGATCCCGAAGAGGCGCCGGATGAGCCGGCCTACGTTACGATCGACTTCGAGAAGGGCGATCCTGTCGCGGTCGACGGCAAGAAAATGTCGCCCGCCGCATTGCTCGCGCACCTCAACGCGCTCGGCCACCAGCACGGCATCGGCCGGCTCGATCTGGTGGAGAACCGCTTTGTCGGCATGAAGTCGCGCGGCATGTATGAGACGCCCGGCGGCACCATTCTTCTCGCCGCTCATCGCGGCATCGAATCCATCACGCTCGACCGCGGCGCCGCGCATCTCAAAGACGAGCTCATGCCCAAATATGCCGAGCTGATCTATTGCGGCTTCTGGTTTTCGCCCGAACGCGAGATGTTGCAGGCCGCAATCGACCGGAGCCAGGAATTCGTCACCGGCCAGGTGCGGCTCAAGCTGTACAAGGGCAATGTCGGCGTGGTCGGTCGCGAGAGCAAATATTCGCTCTACGATCAGGACCTCGTGACATTCGAGGAAGGCGCGGTCGCTTACGACCAGCGCGACGCGGCCGGCTTCATCCGGCTCAACGCGCTGCGGCTGCGTACGTTGGGACAGCGGAAACGGAAGCTGAAATTGTAGGCGCCACGAAGCGGTCGCGACGCGCGAATTCAAGCCGGTAGATGACAGACCGCCTCGATGTTGTGACCGTCGGGATCAAGCACGAAGGCCGCATAGTAATTCGGATGGTAGTGCGGCCTCAGGCCCGGTGAGCCGTTGTGCCTGCCACCCGCCGCGATGGCTGCTCGATAAAAGGCGTCGACGGACGCGCGATCCATGGCCTGGATCGCGATATGAATATACCGTTTCAAGCCGCCTTCGCCGCCAATCCAAAAATCCGGCTTGCCATTTGCGCCGAAGCCCGCGGCCGGGCTGTCATTCTCGTCCTGGGCAACTTCCATGATCAGGGAATAGCCGAGCGGCGCCAGAGCCATTTCGTAGAAGGCTTTCGATCGTGCGTAATCAGCAACCGGAAATCCAGCATGGTCGAGCATCGCGAGCTCCCGAGCTTGAGCCGATCACCGGATAACCGACGAGCGTTATGCCGCTTGCCGGTCGAGAGTTCGCAAAAGTTTCCGCAGCGATTGTTGGACATCATCATTCACACGGTCAACCCAATCGGGTGCGAGGTCGCGGTGATGTGCAACGGGCTGTGGTATCGTGCGTTCGCGTGCGATGGTACTCCGGATCGGCTCCCGCCGATCAGGGCGGACTCTAGGCGGCCGCGCAAATGTCATTCTGACGGTCCGGCGCACGAATATTCCAGCAATCACCAATGCGATTGCGAAGGCTAAAAGCATGCCGCCCGGCATCTCATCGTCAGAAACCGCCGTCTCGATTGGTTCGCCGATCTGCCTATCTGCTGCGGCGTCATTTCCTTTCACTTTGTCAGAGTTCTCCACCGTTGCGGGCAGCTCTTGCTGCAGCTCTTGCTTCCGGCTCGCTGGCTCTGCGGTAGCGCCCTGTGTCGTGCTAGCGGCTGAAACGGGAGGGGCAGGCCATGCCACGTTGCCGGCCCCGGCGGGAGATTGAGGATCGGGCCACGGCGCTGAGCTGCCTGCCGCTTCACGGCGTACCCGGCCCGCATCTTGCGTGCTCGTCCCACGCAAAGCGGGCCGCGCCGCCCGGAGCGGCTGAAGTTGCTGGGCTTGTGAGCCTGACGTTCTTGGCGTCGCTGCTGCAGGCAACTGCACTGTGACACCTGTTTCGGGCTTTTCCTGCGCGGCTGGCGTTTGAATCGCTTCGCCTTCTGTACGCAAATACCAGCATTTGCGTTGTTCGACCGGGTCCGTGCGATAGTGCCAATGGCTGCCCTGCGGCGCCCGTCCATTGGGCGCGGTGAGGCAATTCTCTTCGGCACGCACGGAGACAATACTCGAACTCTCGACTGCGAGAGTCATGAGCGATACGGCGATAACTGGAATCAATCCGGTTTTTGACATGTCCCCCGTCTCGGCAAGCAATCGCTATCCCCGCGTTCCAAACGCGCAAGCTCCCTTCTGGTTCCGGAAAGTCTCGGAAAAATGTTGCAGCCAAGGTCCTGTTCCAGCAGACGCCGGCCGAATTTCCATACCGGCGCCGAGCCGCCGCACAGCGTCGCCCGCACGCTCGGGGGCGTCAGCTAAGTGCAGGTCGCGAAAACGACTTCGACACGGCGGTTCTTCTGCCGGCCGGCCGGGTTGTCCTTGCCGTCGCTCGTCGTGTTCGGCGCGACCGGCATGGTCTTGCCGTAGCCTTTGATCGGCGTTGCCGCCGGCACGATGTCGTGCGTGGCGAGCCAGTCGCGCACCGCCGTGGCGCGCGCTTTGGAGAGTTGCATATTGTAGCTGTCTGAGCCGATCGCGTCGGTGTGCCCTTCGATGCGTGCGGGCTTGCCGCCGAGCTTGCCGATTTCCGGCGCTGCTGCCGCTAGCGTCTCCTCGGCGTCGGAACGCAGATTCGCCTTGTCGAAGTCGAATAGCGCGTCGCCAACCACGCTGAGCCGGCGTTCGCAGCCCTTGCTGACGGTGTGGACCGCCTGGATACCTTTGGGAATTTGGATTTCGCCCGGTTTTTGCCAAGGCCCCTTGGGCTGTTAAATCTCTTTTGGCTGTTGCCAAGCGCCCTTCGGCTGCTGAATTTCGCCTTGGGCGAAGGCGGCGATCGGAGCGGCAACAATCAAAATGAACGGCAGAAGAGAGCGCATGGTGACCTCCCGGCGAACGCCTGCACTTTCCTCTGACAAAACTAACAATCCGTTGGTACGCCGCGGGACGCCAGCCGAATACCGCTTAGATCTCATCGGTATCCGCGCGGCCTTCGTTGCGCGTGCGATCCTCAGCCGCCAAAAGCGATACGCAAGATGGCCATGATTCCGGCGGCGGCGAGCGCGAAGCAGCCAAGGCGCACCGCTACCAGCGCCGCAAACTTAACCCCAGAGTGGACGTAATCCTCGATGACGACCTGCAGTCCAAGTGCGCTGTGATAGAAGAGGGCAATCAGAAGCAGAACCATGAGAATGCTGGCGAGCGGCGTTCTCAGCCAAGCGATGAAGGTCGCATAATCGCTGCCGGTATGCGCGATGATCGAGGCGACAAACCACAATGTCAGCGGGACGAGGGCAACGGCTGATACGCGCTCCATCCACCAGTGTTCGACCCCCGCTTTCGCCGAGCCAAGGCCCATGGCGCGGGCCAGCGGCGAGCGCATGCGTTGACTGTTCATTGGCTCTATCCTGCCACAAATAAGCTCGCGACCCAGGCTGCTACGGTGAGCGCCACGCTCGCCGCCACTACGACCCATCCTGAGATGTAGATCGCACGAAGCGCGAAACCGTAGCCGGCGTCCCAGACGAGATGCCGGATGCCGCCACAGAGATGCAGAAAAAAGGCGAAGGTGCCGCCGAACAACGCGATCTGACCGAACCTGGACGCGATGGCTTCTTGCACCACGGCGTATTCCCGTGGTCCTGTTGCCGCCGCAATCAGCCAGACAACCAGCACAACGGCACAGGCGCTCAAAACCGCGCCGGTTACCCGATTGACAATCGACAGCACCGACGTGAGCTGCGGGCGGTAAATCTGAATGTTGGGAGAAAGCGGTCTG
The DNA here is from genome assembly GCA_963733575.1 of uncultured Alphaproteobacteria bacterium. Taxonomy (GTDB): domain Bacteria; phylum Pseudomonadota; class Alphaproteobacteria; order Rhizobiales; family Xanthobacteraceae; genus BOG-931. The sequence continues at coordinate 717,420 of CAVTDJ010000005.1, forward strand.
ATCCGCCCCGGCGTGGAATTGGGCATCAATAATTTCCACTCTTTTGCGATTGTCAGCTTCGGCGCTTGATCACCATTTTCTTGATATCGGCAATTGCCTTTCCAGGGTTTAATCCCTTTGGACAGGTCCGGGTGCAGTTTAGAATGGTATGGCACCGATAGAGCCGAAACGGATCTTCGAGGTTATCGAGCCGCTCGCCTGTTGCTTCGTCACGGCTGTCAGCCAGCCAGCGCCGAGCCTGGAGAAGCGCGGCGGGACCCAGGAAGCGATCGCCGTTCCACCAATGGCTGGGGCAGCCCGAGGTGCAGCAGAAGCAGAGGATGCATTCGTAGTAGCCGTCGATCTTGCGGCGCTCCTCCGCGGATTGGAGCCGTTCCTTCTCGGGATCCGGCGTCTTGGAGTGGAGCCAAGGTTCGATCATTTGGTATTGCGCAAAGACATGTGTGAGATCAGGCACCAGGTCCTTAACAACTCTCATATTGGCCAACGGATAGATCGTCGCCGGGGTCCCCAGATCGGAAATGAACCTCGTGCAGGCCAGCCAGTTCGTGCCATCCATAGTCATGGCGCAGGAACCGCAGACCCCCTCCCGGCACGAGCGGCGGAAGGTGAGCGTCGAGTCCACGGTATTTTTAATCCAGAAGAGAGCGTCCAGAACCATAGGGCCGCAATCGTCGAGATCGACTTCGAAAGTATCGAGGCGCGGGTTCTCGCCGGAATCTGGATCGTAACGATAAATCTCAAATGACTTTACTCGCACCGCGCCAGCCGGCGCGGGCCACGTCTTCCCTCGGTCAATGCGCAACTCCGGGGTCACGCCGAAATTTCTCGGCACTGGAAACCGCTTGAGCAGCGTAGCGCGGGGCACTTGATCCGAGGATTCGATGATCATTGTTGGCTCTATGTTTGGACCGTAGTCAGCACTCGACCTCCGCAAGAGGAAAATTGACGCTCGGGGAAGTGAACTGTCGAGCGTTGGACTACTTCCCGCTTTACGTTGCGTTCGCGCTGGCAGGCGGCTCGCTTAAACTCCTAAGATTCTGGCATTGACTCGTCTAGGTGGCCGCTTTTTCCGCTCGAGCCGGATAGGTCAGCGCTCCGTCAGGATGCGGCGTGGCAACCGTCGTGAGGCTCGCTGGCGCGACAGCGTTCGGCCCAAGAATATGAAACACCGGCTCGCCGGCGATGAGTAGGTAGTCCGCGATGATCCGGCGGTGGCACCGCCACCACACTGCCTCCGCGCACATCACGGCGCAACACTGCACTGAGCCCAGTTCGCGCAGCCTAGCGAGGCCGGAACGAAAACCGCTGCCCATCGCATAGTCGGCATAATTGTGAAAGCTCTGGTTTTCCCAGAAGGCGTTGACGTTGGGCGCAATATTCTGCGCGCGCGGGCGACGGCCGCCAAGCTCGGGAACATGCTGATATGCAATTTTAAATCCCAACAATGACTCGGAAAGCGCTTCGCGATCGTATTGCGGATTTGTCCGCGAGCGTGGAATAGTGCGCACGTCTACGACGAGGCCGATTTCCGAAGCGGCGAGCAGGTCGATGAATTCGCCGATCGGGCGCGTGGAATGGCCAATGGTAAAGAACGGGAACGCCATGCCCGCTACTGCACATTCGAATTCGCTACCAGCAGTCAGCTGAGGCGTCTCAAAACCGCGGCCTTGTGCAAGGCGACGTGATCGGTCTTGTCGCTCTTGATTTCATACTGCGGCTCATCCGGGGTTGCACGGTGAACGTGGCCTTTGCAGTCAACGTCCCGCCTGTGCACTTTGACGATTTTTCCGCGCACTCGCCCCGCTTCCGAATTCCAGCTCACATGATCGCCAACCTTGAACGTCTTGAGCATCGCTCGGTCCGGGTCCACTCGCGATTGTAGTTAGACCTGCCGCTCGACCATCATGAGCTTGATCTCGGCGATGGCCTTCGCCGGATTGAGGTGCTTCGGGCACGCCTTGGTGCAGTTCATGATGGTGTGGCAGCGGTACAGGCGGAACGGGTCTTCCAGATTGTCGAGCCGCTCGCCGGTCGCCTCGTCGCGGGAATCGACGATCCAGCGCTGTGCCTGTAAGAGCGCGGCCGGGCCGAGATAACGGTCGGAATTCCACCAATAGCTCGGGCAGGAGGTCGAGCAGCAGGCGCACAGGATGCATTCGTAGAGCCCGTCGAGCTTTTGCCGGTCGTCGTGGCTCTGCTTCCACTCCTTCTGCGGCGTCGGCGAAACCGTTTGCAGCCACGGTTGGATCGAGGCGTGCTGGGCGTAGAAATTGGTGAGGTCGGGCACCAGGTCCTTGACCACCGCCAGGTGCGGCAGCGGATAAATGCGTACCGCGCCGTTCATCTCGCTCATCGCCTTGGTGCAGGCGAGCGTATTGGTGCCGTCGATGTTCATGGAGCACGAGCCGCAGATGCCTTCGCGGCAAGAGCGGCGGAAGGTCAGCGTCGGGTCGATGTTGTTCTTGATCCAGATCAGCGCGTCGAGAACCATCGGTCCACAATCGCCGGTATCGACGTAATAGGTATCGACGCGCGGGTTGGCGCCGTCATCCGGGTTCCAGCGATAAACGCGGTATTCGCGCTCCGACTTCGCCTTGGCCGGATGCGGCCAGGTCTTGCCTTCGCCGATCTTGGAATTTTTTGGCAGCGTGAACTGGACCATAGAAATCCTCAATACACTCGTTTCTTCGGCTCGACATAGGCCACGTCATTGGTCAGCGTGTAGGCGTGCACCGGCCGATAGTCGATGGTGACCTTGCCGGTATTGGTATCGAGCCACGACAGCGTGTGCTTCATCCAATCCTTGTCGTCGCGCTCGGGATAATCCTCGCGCGCGTGGGCGCCGCGGCTTTCGGTGCGATTGGCCGCCGAGTCCATGGTCACGACGGCCTGCTCGACCAGGTTGGCAAGTTCGAGCGTCTCGATCAGGTCCGAGTTCCAGATCAGCGAGCGGTCGCTGACGCGGACGTCGGCGACGCCGTCAAAAACCTGGTGGATCAGCTTGGAGCCTTGCTGCAACACTTCGCCGGTGCGGAACACTGCGCAATTGCTCTGCATCACGTGCTGCATTCTGGCGCGTAGCTGCGCGGTCGGCGTGCCGCCCGAGGCATAGCGGAACTTGTCGAGGCGCGACAGCGAACGCTCGGCGGAGTCCTTCGGCAGTTCGGCGTGCTTGTCGTTCGCGGTGAGGATATCGGCGCAGCGCAACGCCGCGGCGCGTCCGAACACCACGAGATCGATCAGCGAATTCGATCCCAGCCGGTTGGCGCCATGGACGGAAACGCATGCGCCCTCGCCCAGCGCCATCATACCGGGCACGACGTGGTCGGGGTTGCCGTCTTTCTTGGTCAGCGCCTCGCCGTGATAGTTGGTGGCGATGCCGCCCATGTTGTAATGGGCCGTCGGCACGATCGGCACCGGCTCGCGCGTGAGGTCGACGCCGGCGAAGATGCGCGACGTCTCGGTAATGCCCGGCAGCCGCTCGGCGAGGATTTTCGGATCGAGATGGTCGAGATGCAGAAAAATGTGATCCTTCTTCGGCCCGACGCCGCGGCCTTCGCGGATTTCGATGGTCATCGCGCGGGACACGACGTCGCGTGACGCGAGGTCCTTGGCGGACGGCGCGTAGCGCTCCATGAAGCGCTCGCCTTGCGCATTGACGAGGTAGGCGCCTTCGCCGCGGGCGCCCTCGGTGATGAGCACGCCGGCGCCATAAACGCCGGTCGGATGAAACTGCACGAACTCCATGTCCTGGACCGGCAGACCGGCGCGCAGCACCATCGCGTTGCCGTCGCCGGTCTGCGTATGGGCGCCAGTGCATGAGGCGTAGATGCGACCGTAGCCGCCGGTGGCAAGGACGGTCATCTGCGCGCTGAAGCGATGGATCGAGCCGTCGTCGAGATTGAGCGCGACGACGCCGCGGCAGCGGCCTTCGTCGTCCATCATCAGATCGATGGCGAAATATTCGACAAAGAACTCGGCCGAGTGGCGCAGCGCCTGCCCATACATGGTGTGCAGCATGGCGTGGCCGGTGCGGTCGGCGGCGGCGCAGGTGCGCTGCGCGGTGCCCTTGCCGAAATGCGTAGTCATGCCGCCGAATGGACGCTGATAGATCTTGCCGTCCTCCCGGCGCGAAAACGGCAGGCCCCAATGTTCCAGTTCGTAAACCGCTTCCGGCGCGTTCCGGCACAGATATTCGATCGCGTCCTGGTCGCCGAGCCAGTCGGAACCCTTGACGGTGTCGTACATGTGCCAGCGCCAGTCGTCTTCGCCCATATTGCCGAGTGCCGCGGCGATGCCGCCCTGCGCCGCCACGGTGTGTGAGCGCGTGGGGAAGACTTTGGTGATGCAGGCGGTGCGCAATCCTGCCTCGCTGCAGCCGACGACGGCGCGCAATCCCGCCCCGCCTGCGCCGATGATGACGACGTCGTAGGCGTGGTCCTCGATCGGGTAGGCACGGCCGTTAACGGCCGGACCCGCGCTTCCTGCGTTTGCTCCGCTCGATGCCATGATCACAATCCGAAGGACAGCTTGAGGATACCGTAGGCCGAGGCGAGTCCGACGGCGATAGTGAAGAACGCATTGGCCATGATCAGAACGAGCTTGGCGGTTTCGTCCTGCACGTAGTCCTCGATGATCACCTGCATGCCGATTCTCATATGGGTGGTGATCGAGGCGATGAACAAGAGCATGATGATTGCGACCAGCGGCGAGCCCAGAATCTGGGCCGCAGCGGCTTGGTTGCGGCCAAGCAGCGCGATGATGATGACCACAACGGCGATGCTCAGCGGAATATTGGCAACGGCGGTCAGGCGCTGGCGCCAGAAATGACCCGTGCCGGATCGCGCCGCGCCGCGGCCGCGCACGCGAGCGAGCGGTGTGCGGATATGCTTGACGGGGGCATCGCTCACCGCGGTCCTCCCATCGCCAGTAAGCCGAAGATCCACAACAAGACAGTGATCGCAATCGAGCCGATCAAATTGGCGGCGGCGAGCCATTCGCGCTCGCTCGGCCCGAAGCCGTGGCCGGTATCCCAGATCAAGTGGCGGATGCCGCCGAGCATGTGGTGGATGAGCGCCCAGGTGTAGCCGAACAAGATCAGACGGCCGATGATGGAGCCGGCGAACCATTCGACTTTTGCGTAGGCGGCGGGCCCGGAGCCGGCGGCCAAGAACCACCAGGCCAGCAGCAGCGTGCCAAAATAGAGGCCGAAACCGGTGATGCGATGGACGATGGACATCATCATCGTCAGCATCGGCTTATAGATTTGCAGGTGCGGCGAAAGCGGCCGTGCGGCGGGGGCCTTGGTTTCGGCCATTGTATCCATCCGAATTTCGCTCGACGGCGCCGAGTTTAGCCCGACGTTCCTATCCAATCCGGCCGCGCGCTGCAATCCGGACACATGAAAGCGATCCGCAACCGTCCGGCTAGGTTTCGCGTAACGCGAAAGACTAGCATTGAATAATCACAGTACAATTGGCATTATCGAAAGCCTGACTTCGTCAAACCCGAAGGCAGGATGGTTTCTATGAGATTCGATCTCGCCGATCTCAGCCTGTTTCGCCATGTGGTCGAGGCGGGCAGCATCACTCACGGCGCTCAACGCGCGAACCTTGCACTCGCCGCAGCCTCGACACGTATCCGCAACATGGAGGGAACGCTCGGCGTCCCGTTGCTCATGCGTGGGCGCCAAGGTGTGACCCCTACGCAAGCCGGGCGCACATTGCTGCAGCATGCGCGCGCGATCCTGCGCCAAGCCGAGCGCCTGCACGAGGACCTCGGCGCTTACGGTGGCGGCCTCGCCGGTCAGATCCGTGTGTTGTCGAACACCAACGCACTGACCGAGTTTCTTCCGGAAGCGCTCAGCTCGTTCCTTGCCGCGCACCCTAACGTCAGCGTGGATCTGGAAGAGCGCTTGAGCGACGAGATCGTCGGCCTGATCGCCGAGGGCGTCGCCGACCTCGGCATCGTCGCCGGCACCGTCGATGCGCGCGCGCTCGAAACTTATCCGTTCCGCCGCGACCGGTTCGTCCTCGTCGTTGCACGCGAGCATCCACTCGCGGGGCGCGCGAAGATCGGATTTGAAGAGGTCCTTGACCACGATTTCGTCGGCTTGGATCGCGCCAGCGCCTTGCAGCGATTCCTCGCCAGCAAGGCGGTGCGCATCGGCCGGCCGTTGCGCTTGCGCGTCCAGCTGCGCAGTTTCGACGCCGTGTGCCGGCTGGTCGAATGCAAGGTCGGCATCGGAATCGTGCCGGAGACGACCGCGCATCGTGTCGCCAAGACCATGGCTATTGCAGTCGTGCCGCTCACGGATTCCTGGGCGGTGCGCGAGTTGACCATCTGCACCCGGAACATGGACGATCTTCCGCTCTACGCGCGGCAACTGGTCGAGCATTTGCGCGCGGAGGCGTAGCCGCGATGCAACGCTTCGCGCTGCACCGCGTCCGGGCAACAAGCTTGGTATCACGCGTGTGCCTCCTTGCCGCTGCTGCGCGCCTCCCCATTTTTGGCGAAGCATGGCTCCGCGGCACAATCGGCTAAGATAGTGTGTTCAAACGCGGCCTGAGAAAGGTCAACCATGTCCATTCGACCTGTCAAACGCATCGTTTCATCGAAGCCCACGATCGAGGGCGCCGGCGTGCATCTTCGCCGCGCTTTCGGCTTCGGCGACACCACGGAGTTCGACCCGTTCCTGCTGCTGGACGATTTCCGCAACGACCGGCCGGATGAGTATCTCGCCGGCTTCCCCTGGCACCCGCATCGCGGCATCGAAACGATCACCTACGTGCTTGCCGGGAACGTCGAGCATGGCGACAGCCTGGGCAATCGCGGCAATCTCGGCGCCGGCGACGTGCAATGGATGACGGCCGGGCGTGGCATTCTCCACCAGGAAATGCCGCAGGGCGATGCGAAGGGCCGTATGCACGGCTTCCAGCTTTGGGCCAATTTGCCGTCGTCGCTGAAGATGACGGCGCCGCGTTATCAGGACGTCAAGGCCGGCGAAATCCCGGAAATCGTCGATGACGACAGCACCCGCGTGCGGGTGGTGTGCGGCGATTTCTGGGGCAAGCGCGGCCCGGTCGAGGGCGTCGCCGCGGACCCGCGGTACCTCGATGTCTGGGTGCCGCCGGGACAACGCAAGACGCTTCCGGTGGAGCTCGAGCGCCACGCCTTCGCTTACGTGTTCGAGGGCTCCGGCAATTTCCGTGGTGCGTCGCAGCCCTTCGGTGTGCTGACCGAGAAGACCGACGGCGCCAACGAGATTGTGGTTCGCGAGCAGACCGGTAATCGTTCGCTAGTTCTGTTCGACTCAGGCGACGAAGTCACCGTGCAGGCCGGCGACGAAGGTATCCGCTTTATTCTGGTGTCCGGCAAGCCGATCAAAGAGCCGGTCGCCTGGTACGGTCCGATCGTGATGAACTCGCAAGCCGAGTTGCAGCAGGCGTTCACAGAGCTGCGCAGCGGCACGTTTATTAAGTAAGCCGAGCCCACTGGCCTCTGATTGGTCATGCCCGGCCTGGTGCGGCCGGGACAAGCCAGGACAAGCCCGGCCATGACGATTCGGGTTAAACCGGCTGCGCTTGCGCAGCCCGGCGGATCAGGCCGCGCTGCGGATCGTAGCCGATTACCGCAAGCAAGAAGAACAACACCGTCGCGCCGGTGACGACCAGCGCGGCGACCGGATCGAACGCGCCGTAGAGCGCGAAGCGGATCAGCTCCACCGCGTAAGTAAACGGATTGGCGAGCGAGACATAGTAAAGAAGCTCGGAGCCGCCCTCGCGCAGCCGCCACAGCGGATAGAGCGCGGAGGAAAAGAAGAACATCGGAAACATCACGAAATTCATCGCACCGGCAAAGTTCTCCACCTGGCGGATATAGACCGACAGGAACAGCCAGAGCGCGCCGAGCATCAGTCCGGAGATGATCAGCGCCGGCAATACCGCAAGCCAATCGATCGGACCGAAGGTGACATCGAAGAGAATGCAGACGGCGAGGAACACGTAGCAGGTGATCACCGACAGGGCGGTGCCGGCCACGAGCTTGCAGGCAAGCAGCACCCAGCGCGGCAGCGGCGCCGTGAGCAAAAGCCGCATCACGCCCATCTCGCGGTCGTAGACCATCGACAGCGACGATTGCATGCCGTGGAACAGCAGGATCATGCCGAGCAGGCCGGGCACGATATAGACTTGATAGGTGATGTAGGTCTTGTACGGCGGGATGATCGAGACGCCGAACACGTTGTAGAAGCCGGCGGCGAATACCGCGAGCCAGATCAGCGGGCGCACCAGCGCCGCGAGAAGCCGGCCGCGCTGCTGCACGAATTTCGCCATCTCCCGCATGGTGACCGCGCGCAGCGCGCGCAGGATGTGGACGAGTGGCGTCGGCCTATTCGGGTCTTGTTTCATCGGTTCAAATGACACGGCGATTCCGGCTCGTCGTCGCCGAGCGTATCGAGTTCGTTGATGCGGTGGAGAAAACCTTCGATCGGCGCGTCGGCGACGACCTCATAAGGCGCCGCGAGCAGGATCGCCTGGCGTACCTGATGGTCCCAGGGCCGCACGCTCACGGCGAGGCCCTTGTCGCCATCGAAACTCCCGTCGCCGAGAACGAACGCGCGTTGTTTGGCGAAATCGCTGGAGCTTGTGCGCAGCGCCGATTGCACGATCATTTTGACCGCCATCCACGCAGCCCAGTCCGGCCCTCCCATGTGCCGGCCGCCGGACTTCTTGTCGAAGCGTGAGTTTACTTGCGGCGCGCCGTTGCGCTCCCAGGTCCAATGCCAGGCTAGGGGCTCAAGGTCGATAGTGCCGATGACGGGCCGCGGGCGCGTCAGATGATAGGGCACCGTGCGGGCGAAATCGAAAGCGTCGTCGGAGACGAAAACAGCGTCGAAATCGCGATTGATGGCGCTCAACAGCGCCGGGTCGTTCTGCTCGCGGTCGCGCGGATCGGTGCCGGGCTTGAAATGCTGATCGGCGACGATGCGCGCACCGAATTTCTGTGCCGAATGCGCGAACGCCGCGGTCATCGCGGCATCGGCGGGTGAGGGGCCCTCGAATACGAGGAGGTCGCGCCATTTACGCGAGACGGCAAATTGCACGAGGCCGTCCATGAGCTGCGCGCGGCTCGGATAGACGTGAACGAATTCGGGCGCACATAGATCGCGACGCAACGAATCGTCCGGCTCGGAAACGTTGAACAGAAGGGCATCGCGCCCGCGTACCGCCGCCGCAAGCGGCTTGAATGCTTCGGCCGGCGCGTCGATCAGGAAAAAGTGCGCGCCGGCATCGAGCGCCGCGCGCACGGCGGGCACCACATCCGCCGCTGATCTCACCGTGATGCGGTCGAGCGTGAAGTCCGCCTTCAGCACGCGCGCCAGCGCCGCGGCCTCATCGACGCCGACCTCGGCGCCCGTAAACGGATGCTCGCGGGTCTTGAGGATGATGCGCTCGTAGGCGCGGATCGGCTCGTGGCGCGGATCGTTCTCAATCTCGACGAAGCCGATCTTTATGTGCGTCTTCTGTGGCGGCGCATCCTGCGCCAAAGCGCCCGCGAGTGCGCCAGCAAACAGCAGCAGCGCAAGCGGCCATCGTGCCACATTACTCATCGACGACGACACCGTAAGGTACGCGGCCGACCGGTACGGAGATCTTCGCCTTGCGGGTCTTCGTGTCGATGATGGTGACGTCGTCGCCGAAACCGTTGGCGACGTAGAGCGTGCTCTCGTCGCGCGACAGCGTGAGGCCCCACGAGCGTTTCCCGACCAGGATGTAGCCCAAGACCTTGCGCGCCGGCACGTCGACGATTGCCACGTGCGCGGCGTGTCCGAGCGTCACGTAGGCGGTCTTGCCGTCCTTGGTCATGGCGAGGCCGACCGGCGTCACGTCGGCTTTGCGCATGCCCGGCGGCAAGAAAGCGATCCTATCGGTGACCACGAATTTGGCGCGATCGATGATGTCGACTTCGCCGGCCAGCTCCGCCGTCACCCACAATTCCATGCCGTCGGGCGTCGCCGCAAAACGACGCGGCCGCAAGCCGGCAACGACGTCGCGGGTCACTTTGCCGGTCTCGGCTTCGATCTCATGCACAAGATCGCCGGCCTCGGAGGTGACGTAGACGGTCTTGCCGTCTTCGCTGACCAGCACGCCTTCCGGCTCGGCGCCGGTCGGCACTTCCCGCACGATGGCGTTGCGATCCATATCGATGACCGAGAGCGAAGATCCCTCCTCGTCGGAGACGTAGATGCGGCCGCGTTTCTCATCCATGCCGAAGGCTTCCGGGCTCGGCCCGGTCTTGAGCTTGCCGATCACTTGCAGCTTCGCGACGTCGAGAATGTCGATCACGTCGTCGTCGCCACAGGCGACGTAGAGCTTGCTGTGATCGGCGTTGAAATGCAGATCGCGCGGGCGGCGCGCGACCTTGATGTCCTTGACCACCTTGTAGGTCTTCGGATCGATGATGATGATGTTGTTGGTCTTCTCGTTGCTGACGAAAATCAGCCCGGTATCCTTGGCGCCGGCTGGAGCGCACGCGAGCATGAAGAGAATAACGAGAGCGACTTTGCGCATTGCTTCGCCTTCATTGCGTCGCTGCCAAGCTAAAGCTTATTAAGGGGAGGGGGCAAGGCAAGGGCTCGGGGACCAATGGCACAAGGTGAAGGCGCGCCGGCGCTTCTCCTCGACAACGTCGTCAAGACCTACGGCGCGATCCGCGCGGTGGACGGGGTCGGCTTCACGGCGTCTGCCGGCGAGTTTATCGCGCTTCTCGGCCCCAACGGCGCCGGCAAGTCTACGCTGTTCCAGCTTCTTTCCGGGCTGTTCGTGCCCGATTCCGGCCGCATCGAGGTCATGGGCCACGATATGCTGCGCGATCCGGTGCCGGCGCTGGCGATGCTCGGCATCGTGTTTCAGCAGCCGACGCTTGATCTCGAACTCTCGGTGACCGGCAATCTCCTGTTCCACGCAGGCCTGCACGGCATTCCGCGCGCGGTCGCTAAGGCGCGTATCGAGAGAGAACTGGCGCGGCTCGGGCTTGCCGAACGCGCGCACGACAAGGCCGCGCAACTAAGCGGCGGCAATCGCCGCCGCCTCGAGCTGGCGCGCGCGCTGCTGCATGAGCCGCGCGTGCTGCTCATGGACGAGGCGACGGTCGGTCTCGATCCGGGAAGCCGCAGCGAGCTGCTCAAGCTGATTTTGGAGATGCGCGCGGAGCGCTCGGTCGCCGTGTTATGGGCAACCCATCTCTGCGACGAAGTGCCCAATGCCGACCGCGTGATCGTGCTACATCACGGCAAGGTGTTGGCCGACACGACACCGGCGCAGCTCGTCGCTAATGCTGGCGCGGCGACGATCGAGCAGGCTTTTTTGGCAATGACCGGAGATTCAGTCCCCCTCTCCCCGTTTGGGAGAGGGTCGGGGTGAGGGGCGCGGGCCTCTCGGTCGGAACCCCCTCACCCCAACCATTTCCCGCCGGGGAGAGGGAGTTCGCATCAGCAAGCTCGCTCGCAGAGCGTTACGACAGCACTTCGACTTTGCCGCCGACCGGGATTTCCGGCGCCGACTTGTTCTCCGTGATCACCAGATCGAACTCGCTGCCCTTGCGCTGCCATTGACCGGCGACGAGCGGGGTCTTGCTCACGTTCTTCACCGGCTGGCCGGTCCATTTCACCGGACCGACGATCGAGTGATAGTCGGTCGCGATGATGGCATCGAGGATCGACTTGGGATCGATGCCCTTGGCGCGCTTGAGAACGTCAATCGCCACCTCGAACAACGCGTGCTCGTAGCCGATCGGCTGCGTCCACGGCCGCTTCGTGGCCGTGACATAGGCGTCGGTGAGCTGGCGCGCGGTCTGACCGGTCAGGCCGGATTTGAACGGGAATGTCGGTGTCCACCAGATTTCGGTGGTCAGCCCGTTGCCGCGCGGTCCAAGCGAAGCGACCACGGAGGGGAATAAGAGCGCCTTGCCGATAGTGACGATCTTGGGATGGAATCCCTGTTGCGCCGCCTGCGACCAGAAGGTTGCGAAGTCGGGTGGGATCATGTTGCCGACCACGATCTCGGCGCCTGCGCTCTTGAACGCCGAAATCTGCGAGGTGAAATCGTTGTTCATCAACTGATAGCGGCCGGGATCGTGCAGCTTATATCCTGCCTTGGTGAGTTCCGGGGGCAGGCCGTGCTGGGGATCGCCCCACGCATTGCCGTCCGCGTCGTTGGGGAACAGCCCCCCAACCACTTTGTTGGTCGACACGCTGTCCCACATCGGCAGATACGAGGCGATGACGTCTTCCAGGCCCCAGAAGAAGTGATAGGTCCAGGTGAAGCCCTTCTTTGGATCGCCATTGCGTCCGAAGAAGTAGGGCTGCCACGGACAATTCGTGGTGACGCACGGCACCTCGTTGACCTCGGCCTGATCGGCGACCGGGTTGGTGGTGTCCGGCGTGGCTTGGCCGATGATGAGGTCGACCTTGTTTTGCAGGATCAGCTCGGAGGCGACTTCCGAGGCGCGCGTGCTGGTGGACTGGCTGTCCTTGGAAATGATCTCGACCGGGTAGGTCTTGCCGCCGACCGCCAGTCCAGGCTTCAGGATTTTGTTCACCTCCTCGATGACGAAGGCGTCGGCTTCGCCGAAGCCGGCGAGCGGGCCGGTCTTCGGGCTCACCATCCCGATCTTGATGGCTTTCGATTGCGCGTTCGCCGGGATCACCCGCAGGACGGCCGGGGCTGCTAGCGCGCCGAAGCCGCCCGCGATCACGGTACGGCGATCGAGTCCGCCGCGTGCTGCCGCCGGTGTGGATTTCGCATCTGGACGTTTCGTTTTGTCGTTCATGGCGTAGTTCCTTTCAGAGATCGTGTTTTAGAGGTTGTGCATTGACTTGAGGTGGCGCACCACCTTGCTGCGCAAGGCGGTTTGCTCCTCGGGGGTCCACTTGCGGAAGCCTTCGCCGGATTTGAAACCCAGCTTCTTGTCGGCCACGAGCTGTTGCAGATAAGGCGAGGGCTCCGGCCGGCTGTCGATCGCCGGCAGCACGATATTGTGGATGGCGAGCGTTAGGTCGGTGCCGACCATATCGGCGTTTTCTAGCGGGCCGAGCACCGCAAGCCGCCGGCCGAACGAAGCCTTGATGACGGAATCGACGGTCTCGGCATCGCAGATGCCGTGCTCGACCAGCGAGATCGCTTCGCGCCAGAGCGCATGCTGGAGCCGGTTACCGATAAAGCCCGGCACGTCCTTTTTCACATGCGCCGGTTTCTTACCCGCCGCTTCGTGAAGCTTCATCGTCCAGGCGATCGTCTCCGCCGAGGTCCATTGCGTCTCGATCACCTCAACCAGCGGCACGAGAAACGGCGGATTCCACCAATGGGTGCCGAGCGCGCGCTCGCGCGCGGCAAGACCCTGCATGATCGCGGTGATCGGGATGACCGAAGTGTTGCTGGCGAGGATGGTGTCGCGGCGCACGTGGCGCTCGATCTCGGCAAAGAGCTTTCGCTTCAGCGGCAAATCCTCGGAGACCGCCTCGACGACGTAGTCGGCCTCGCGCACCGCCTCGGCAAGATCGGCGCATGGCCGCACGCGCGCGGCCGCGCTCTTGTCCTCGCCGAGGTCGCGCAAGTTCGCGGCAATACGTGATGTCACAGTGTCGAGGTTTTGCTTGGCCGCATCGGTGATGGTCACGTTGTGGCCCGCAAGCGCGAAAACCTGCGCAATGCCGTGGCCCATGAGCCCGGCGCCGATGACGGAAATGCGCGACTTTGCCGGATCAGTGGCCATGCTCAGCCTGCCGTGTAGCCGCCGTCGGCGTAGAGGACGTGGCCGGTGTAGAAGTCGGAGGCCTTCGATGCGAGGAACAGGAGCGGGCCGGCAAGATCGGATGGCTCGCCAAGCCGCCCCTTGGGCACGCGCGTAATAAAGCCTTTGCGCACTGTGGTTGCGCGCTCGTTGTCTTCGTACATCCAGGCGGTAAGCGGCGAGCGGAAAACCGTCGGCGCGATGGCGTTGACGGTAATGCCGGTGTCGCCCCATTCGCAGCCCAAGGCCTTGGTCACACCGTCAATCGCGGACTTCGAAGCGCAATACGCGGAATAGCCGGCCGGATGTCCGAGAAGTCCACGCGCCGACGACATGAACACCACCTTGCCGCCGCGGCCTTGCGCCAACATCTGCTTTCCGGCGGCGCGCGCCATCAGCCACGACTGCGTGACGTTGACATCCATCACCTCGGCGAACGCCTCGGGTGGCTGATCGACGATCTTCGATACCTTGTTGATACCGGAAGCCAGAACGAGGATGTCGATGCCGCCGAAGCGCTTCACCGCCGCCTCGACGATCTTTTCGCAATTCGCCGCCGAGCTCGGACGCATATTGACCGCCTCGGCTTTGGCACCGAGCTTCTCGCATTCGGCGGCAATTTTCTTCAGCGCTTCGGCGCCGCCGGCTGCAACGACTAGGTTGCAGCCCGCACCGGCGAGCACTTGCGCGGCTAGTGCGCCAAATGCCCCGGTTGCGCCGGTCACGACCGCAGTCTTGCCGCGGACGTCGAACAGCGAGAGCGGATTCTTGAAGAAATCTTCGGACATGATCACACTCTTTCTTCGAGCCGTCGCCCTGAGGTGCGAGCGCAGCGAGCCTCGAAGGGCGACGCCCCGGCGCCTCGGCCGTTATCCTTCGAGGGCCGCTTTGCGGCCGCCTCAGGATGACGGATATGTCACTTCGGCGCCGGTGCGATGGCGACCAGGATCGAGCACAGTTCGTTGCCGCGATTGACGATCTCGCGGCTTTCATTCGGGCCGATGAAGCACGAATCGTTCTTCTTCAGCACCGTTTCCTTGCCGCCGACGATCACCGTCAATTCGCCGGCGAGGACGAAATAGACTTTCTCCGGCGGCGAAGCGTCCGGCCCGGCGCCGCCGCCCGGCAGGAAATGCGAGACGCCAACGATCAGGCTCTGCGAGCCGCCGGCCTCCGCGCCGAACAGGCGCAGCGTCGCGCAGCCACGATGATTGGGCGCCTCGTAGGTTTTCGCGTCGGAGAAGCGTTTGACCTGCATCAGAACTTCTCCCCTTTTTCGATCCGGTACGCTTGCTTCGGATCGACGATGGCGACCAGCCGGATGATGCAGCCGTCGCCGCGGTCCCAATTCCAGGGAAAGAACGCAAAGGTGCAGCGCCGGCCGGTGACCTTGTCGATGTCGCCGCCGACATTCTCGATGCCGAGAATGCCGTTCTTGAACAGAATGCGGTGGACCGGCTCCCAATCGGGGAAGTCGTCCTTCCAGTCGCGCCCGCCTGACCATTTTTTATATTCGTCGGCGAGATGCGGATGCAGCGGTCCGTTGCGCTGCGGGCCGATGGCGGTCGCCAGCGGATGATCGTTTGCCTGGGTGTCGTGACCGACGACCTTCACCTTTTTCTCGACGAACCACTCGCCGGCCGAGGCGACAAAGCCGGGCGAGTAACAGAAATAGTCCTCGCTATCCTCGTACTTCTTGTGCCAGCCGGTGTTGACGATCACGACGTCACGCGGCCGCACCACCTTGCCGGCGGCCTTTTCCAGATCGTCATAGGTGATCGGCTCCCACTTTTTCTTCGGAAGCGAGATCACGATCCCCGAGCCGAAAAAATGCGGCAGCGGCACCTCGTCGATGAACGGCGTGCCCTGGATCACGTGCGCCGGCGCGTCGATATGCGTGGTGTTGTGCATGCTCGTCGTGATGCGCTGCGACAGCACGCCCGACTTCGCCATGTAATGGATGCGCTCGATCTTGACGTCTTCGAAGTACGGCCAGTTCGGCGACTGATACCCGAAGCGATGAGACAGATTGTAGAAAGAAAGTCCCATCGCGTTGTTCTCATTCTCCTCGAACGAGACGCCGCGAATCTTCTTCGCCACGCTAACCCTCCACATTTCCTCCGGTCCCGTTCGCTTTTAAGCGGCGTTCGGACCATGTACCAGGATATGGTACATCCTGTATCGCATTCCGGTCGGCCGAACAAGCGGTCTCAAGCGAACGTCAGGCAGCGTCCGCCAGCAGGTGCCGCTCCAAAGTCTCCTTGGTGGCGCGCAGCCGCGCCACGATCTGCCGCTGGTGTTTGTAGAAGCGCTGCGCCGGCACCGGCACCGAGATGGCGACGATGTTGCCGACCGGATCGCGGGTGACGATCCCGGCGGCGCAAATGCCGTGGGTATGTTCTTCGCGGTCGATGGCAACGCCCGTTTTGCGCACTGATTTCAGTTCCCGCAGCAGGTCGTCGAGCCGCGTCAGCGTCCGCGGTGTCCGCGCTTCGTAGCTCATGCCGATCAACCCCGCGATGGCGGCATCGTCGAGCCCGGCGAGATACGCTTTGCCATTCGCGGTGCAGTGCAGCGGAAAGGTCTCGCCGACCGCGGAGACGGTGCGCAGCCGTTGCGAGCCGATGACTTGATCGATGAACACGAGGTGATCTTTCTTCACCACGGAGAGGTCGACGGTCTCCTTCAGCTCGCTCGAGAGCTGCGTCAGGTACGGCCGCGCCACGGCGACGAAATCGGTGCGCGCCGAGGCGGCAAGCCTCAGGATGGTCGGTCCGAGCCGCACCCGGCCGTTCGGCGACGCTGCGATCAGGAATTTTTCCGCTTCCAGCGCGGCAACGATCCGCTGCACCGTGGAGCGCGCCAAGTTCACACGCTGCGCGATCTGGCCAAGGCTCAAACCGACGGCCTCGTTCTCGAGCGCGCGCAGGATGGATGCCGCTCGCGCTATCACTTGCACTTGGCTTTGCGCCTGACCGTTCACTTGAACTTTCACTTGGGTCTTGTCGTTCGAAGCCCGCGCGCCGACCGCCTTCATTTCCCTTCCCCGCCGTTTGCACGCATTCTTGCTGCCTAGTTTGCGCTTTGATACAGGATCGCCGGCATGCGGTACAGAAGGATGCACCGCACAGATGAGTGAACGCCGGGAGCAACATGACACGCAAGATCGCACTGGAAGAACATTTTTTGTGTCCCGGCCTCGATGAATATTGGCTGCCCACTATGACGAGCGTCGATCCGAATGTGGTGGGCGGTCTCGTGGCGCGCTTGAGCGATTTCGGCGCAATGCGGCTCGAGGCAATGGACCGGGCGGGCATTGTGCGCTCCGTTCTCGCCGTCGCCGGTCCCGGTGTACAGAGCGAGCGCGATGCCGCAACGGCGCGGCGGCGGGCGGCTGCGGCGAACGACTTTCTGGCGCGTGAGGTGGCGAAGCGGCCCGATCGCTATTCCGGCTTTGGGCATCTGCCCATGCAGGACCCACGCGCGGCGGCCGACGAGCTTGAACGCTGCATGGGCGAACTGAAATTTTGCGGCGTCATGATCAACGGTCACACCAACGGTCAATACCTCGATCATCCCTCGTTGCATCCGTTCTGGGAGCGCGCCGAGGCGCTCCAGGCGACGATCTACATCCATCCGACCGATCCGATCGCGCCCTCGCCGGCGCTTGCCGGCGTCGAGGGCTTGCGCCGCGCCACTTGGGAATGGGGCTTTGAAACCGGCTCGCACGCCCTGCGGCTTGTCTTCTCCGGCCTGTTCGATCGGTTTCCGCGGGCGCGGGTGGCGCTCGGCCATCTCGGCGAAACATTGCCGTTCCTGCTCTGGCGCTTTGACAGTCGCGCCAAGCTCTACGGCGTGAAGCTGACGAAGAAGCCGTCCGATTACGTCAAACAGAATATCGTGGTGACGACGTCCGGTATGTGCTCGGCCGAGCCGCTCGATTGCACGATCGCCGCGCTCGGGCATGATCGCGTGATGTTCGCCGCCGACTATCCCTTCGAATCGGCGCCCGAGGCGGGCGGATTTATGGATAAGACGCCGCTCCCCGAGGCGGTGCGCGCGGAGATCGCCTTCGGCAATGCCGTGCGGTTGCTGGGGCTGCCGAAACCGTAATAGACGCGCCGGGCTTCCCGCTACGCAAGCGGGTCGGCCGGAAGACCGAGGCGAAATTTGCCGTGGTTCTCGTACGCCGTATCGCTCATGACCTGGTGAATTCCGGCCGTGTTCAGGTCGCGGAGCAGCCGTCCGATGACGTGAGGGTGGTGCAGGCCGGTATTGCCGGCGAAGTGATACGCCATCGTTGCGGTTGCGACGGCCACATCAGTGGCGTGCACGCAGATGGCGCGCACGTCGGCGATGTCGGCGCCGTCGGGCAACTCGCCGGCATTGACCTTCTGCCAAAGTTGCTCGTAACGCTCGTGCATCAGCGCCCGCGCAGCCCGCAGCTTCAAGTCGGTCTCGGCGATCTGGCGATGCACCACCTGGCGTTCGTCGAGCTTTGACGAACGAAACGTACCCCGCGTCGTCGTGGCGAGATTGATCAATTCGTCCAGCGCTCGCCGCGCCGCCCCAATCGCCACGCTGCCATGCTCCTTCGCGACATAGCTGAACGGCGGCAGCAGATAAGACGGCCCGCCGCGCCGCGGCTTTGGCTTGAGCAAATCCCAAACGAACGTGAAGTGTTCGGGCAAATGATAGTTTTCGACCGAGCAGTCGCAGCTGCCCGTGCCCTTGAGGCCGACCACGCCGCCCCAATTGTCATACAGCGTGACATCCTTTGCCGGCATCGCCGAGAATATGACGAGCGGGCGGCCGCCGTTTTCCGCTTCAGTACCCTCGACTACGGTTCCGCCCAGCACCCATTCGGAATGCCGGATTCCGCTGTTGAAACGCCAGCGTCCGTTGAGCCGGTAGCCGCCCGGCTCGCGGACGGCGCGGCCGGCCGGGAAGAATGAGATCGATGCGGTCGGGATCTGGCCGTTGGCGAAAACCAGATCGAGACCGGCCTGCGGCAGGAAGGCACCAAGCGACGCCACGCCGGTGGCGCCGACCATGGTGCACCAAGCGCTGGTGAAGTCGTGATAGGCAAGCCCTTCGAGGACCATCATTTCGGTGACGGGATCGGCCTCGGCGCCACCCGCAACTGCGGGAAGCTTGAGCCGGAACATGCCGGAATCGCGCAACGCTTGAACGGCTTCCGGGGCCAGCGTTCCCAGTTCCTCGCTCTTCGGCCCGGACGCCTGCAACGTCGGGCCGATACGCCCAACACCATCGAGGAGAAATTTCCGCTTGGCTGCGCGCTCTTTGGGAAACTCCTTGATCATTGTAACCCCCCACCGCGGCTGGCGCTTTTCAGCCGAGAGTTGTTCTTGCGTGATGCCGCGGACAATACCCGTTTGGGGTTGATGGTCAATTTGCCGGCAGGCCGAGAAGCGGAGTGGGTTGCGCTCTTGCGCTGAGCTTCCGGGCGGGTAGTAAATACCTGCCGCCCAAAAGTTTCGCGTTGATTTGCCGCCTTCCTGCCAGAACGCCTCCATGAGTACCAAAATCCTCATTCTCGACGCCCACGCGGAGATCTACCGCGATCGGCTGCAAGCGAAATTTCCGGCGCTGCAATTCGTGCTGGCGCACGGCCTACCCGAATTGCCGGCCGATTTCTCCGACGTCGACGTGCTCATCTCCTTCGCGATCGAACTCAAAGATGAATTCTATCAGCGCGCGGCCCAGCTGAAATGGATTCAGTGCCTGGCGACCGGCGTCGATCATGTGTTGCGCTGTCCATCGCTCAGGCCGGAGGTCTTGCTGACCAGCGGGCGCGGCGTTCATGGGGCGCCAATGCGCGAGACGGTCGTCTATCTGATGATGGGCGTAAGCCGCGGGGTAGCGCGCTTGGTCGAGGATCAGAAGGCTCATCTCTGGGACCGGCGGTTCTATAGTCTCTTTAACGGCAAGACCGCGGTGGTCGTCGGTGTCGGCGTCGTCGGCGTCGCCATCGGCCAGCTTCTCAAGGCGTTCGGCATGCGTATCATCGGCGTCACGCGAACGCCGCGCGCGGTCGAAGACTTGGACGAGATGATGCCGACTGATCGCCTGCAGGAGGCCGCGAGCCGCGCCGACTTTCTGATCAACGTCCTGCCGGCGAACGCCGACAATGCGCTTCTCTTCGATCGCGCGGTGTTCGCCGCGATGAAGCCGACGGCGTATTACATCAGCGCCGGGCGCGGGCAGACCGTCGACGAGGCGGCGCTGATCGCCGCCTTGCGCGAAGGCCGCATCGCCGGCGCCGGGCTCGACGTGTTTCAGACCGAGCCGCTGCCAGCCGACAGTCCGTTCTGGGATATGCCGAATGTCTTCATCACGCCGCATCTCGGCGGCTACACCAGTGAATATGAAGACCTGATCATGCCGCTGATCATCGAAAACATGCGGGCCTTTCTCGCCGGCCGGCATAGCGAGATGCAGAATATCGTCGCGCGGTGAGTAAATGAGGAGACCGCAAGCCCGTGCGGTCTCCTTTTGGTTGGAGCCGTCCCTTAGGGAGCGACGCCTTCGACGGCAAAGTCGCGGATTTCCGCATATTTGTTGCCGATCTTGACGGCGTCTTGGGTGGCTTGGGAATTCCACCATTCTTGCGCCTTTTCCAAGCGGTCGTATTGAACCACCACTACCCGCGACGCAGGCGGCGACCCTTGCTGGGACACGGTCTTACCGCCTCGTGCGATGTATTTACCGCCTTCGGCTTGGATCGCCTTCCCAATCGCCGGAAGAAATTCCTTGGTATATCCATCCTGGTCCTTGATGGTGATTTCGGCGATCGTGTAGGCAACAGGCTTTGCCTGGGCGTGAAGGGTCTGAATGGCCGCGGCTCCAAGCGCCGCGCCTGCGAGCATTGACAGTCCAACCGTCATATATCGACTCATGGTGTTCTCCTCTGATGTGATGGAAGAAATTGGAAACGCGCTTGGAACGGCGCGAATACGCTTTTTGCCCGCCCTCGATCGCACCCGCGCCACCGGAGCCCCAAAAAGCAAGGCGGGGTGAGCTCTGGAGAGACAGCGCGCGGGCTGGAAAAACGTTGCGCTTTCCGCGCTTCTACGAAGCGGGCTTATAGGTCTTTGCTACATCGGCCGCTTTCTTCATGGCCGTCACGCCTTCCGCGCCGGTCATCAGTGTGGTCGTCTTGCCAGACCTGACGGCGCCGCCTGCGGCTACCGCCAACGCGATCGCCGCCATGCTCTCGTTGTTTGGGACGTCGGCGATGATGACGAAATCATAGTCGCCGAAGGACAACCATCCGCCGACGAGTTTGCCGCCGACGGCCTCGCATGCCTGGCGGGCCACGATTTCAATCCGGTTCTGCGGATTCTTCACCTGGGCTGCCCAGGACTGCGACGTGTAGGCTGCCTGATACATATAGAGCGGCATGATTTCCTCCCTGCTTCTTACATTGCCCGTTTCCAGGCCGATGCGAAACGAACTCGCCAAGCGTGGGATCGTGCACGACGGCCGACATAAACGTCAGGTCGCTGTCGGTGAGCGCCTCGATCGTTGCCGTGCGATCAATTCCGTCCCATTGCGGAAATGTGCACCTTTCGATGTGAAAGGTGAAGGTTTTCGCCGTCTCGTCCACCGTGTAGGTGCCGAAATAGCCTATCGTCGGCCCGACCGGGCTTCTGGGGTTCTTGCTGGAGCGTCCATGGGCGGCAAATACATCACTCGGGGCGGCAAAACCGAAACACTCGACGGCGCACCGCCGAAGCGCATTACTGTCTTGGTCTTCGACAGCATGGAAAAAATGCAGGCGTGGTAGAACGCGCCGGCCGTCGCGGAACTCAGAGCGACCCGCGACAAGGCGGCGATTCCGTGCCTTCGCCGTCGAGGGCTTGGCGAACTAACCGTCTGATCGGGTGGCTGACGAGAGCCGGTTTCGCTGGCGCTCACCCCAGGCTACATCATCACTCCGGCGGCGTGCCGTTGGCGGCCAAAACCTCTCCGGCGAGGTAAAGCGAGCCGGTGATGAGGATGCGCGGCGCTGGCTCAAGGTCGAGCTTGCCGGCGGCTGCGAGCGCGCTCTCGATATCCTCGCGCGCGATGGCCGCAAAGCCGATGCCGCGCGCAATGTCGGCTAAGGCGGCCGCGGGCAGCGTCTTGTCCTGATGGATCGGCACGGTGATGACGCGGCGCGCGAGACCGGTAAAATTGCGCAAGAAGCCTTCGCTGTCTTTGGTCGACAGCATGCCGACGATCAGCACCAGCGGCCGCGACACGCGCTCTTCGAGATCGGCGAGCGCCGCCGCGATGGCGCGGCCGCCATCGGCATTGTGGCCGCCGTCGAGCCAGAGCTCGCTCTCCGGCGGCAGCAAAGCCGCAATCGGGCCGTGCGATAGCCGCTGCATGCGTGCCGGCCAATCGACGCGGATCATGCCGGCCTCGAACGCCGGAGCGGGCAATTTGAGGCCGCTCGCGCGTAGCGCCGCGATGGCTGCGCCGGCATTCTCGAATTGGTGACGCCCGTAAAGCTTCGGCGGCGGCAAATCGAGAAGCCCATCATCGTCCTGATAGACCAGCCGCCCGCGTTCCTCGGTCGCCGTCCAGTCCTCGCCGGCGATGCGGAGCGGCGCCTTCACCCGCGCCGCCTGCCGCTCAATGACCGTAAGCGCGTCGCGCGCCTGGCTCGCTACGATCGCCGGCACGCCCGGCTTGAGGATACCGGCCTTCTCGGCGGCAATCGCTTCGATCGTGTCGCCGAGAAAATCGCGATGATCGAGCGACAGGCGCGTGATCACGCTCGCCAGCGGGCGCTCGACGACATTGGTGGCATCGAGACGGCCGCCGAGCCCCACTTCGAGGAGAAGAATGTCGGCCGGGCGCCGGGCGAACAACAAGAATGCCGCCGCCGTCTCGATCTCGAACACGGTGATCGGCGCGTCACTGTTTTTCGCTTCGCATTCGGTGAGTGCATCGGCGAGCTCGTCATCGCCGACAAAGCCACCGCCGCCCGCTTGCCCAATTCGGAAGCGTTCGTTGAGGCGCACCAGATTGGGCGAGGTGTAGACATGCACGCGCTTGCCGGCCGCCTCGAGGATCGCGCGCATGAAAGCGATGGTCGAGCCCTTGCCGTTGGTGCCGGCGACATGGATCACGGGCGGCACGCGTCGCTCCGGATGGCCAAGCGCGGCGAGCGATGCGCTCGATCCGAGTAAGCGAGAGGTCGATGCGCTTGGGATGCAGCGCCAGCAATCGCGTCTGGATGGCGCCGATCGACATTCCGCGAGAGCGCCGTGCGGTCACGCAGGAGCCGGCAGGCTGAAGCGCGGTTTGGCCGCGTCGGCAGGCGCCTTCAGCAGCAGCCGGCAAAGCCGCGCGATGGTGGCGCGCAAATCGTGGCGATGCACCACCATGTCGACCATACCGTGGTCGCGCAGATATTCCGCCCGCTGAAAGCCTTCCGGCAGCTTCTCGCGGATCGTCTGCTCGATGACGCGCGGGCCGGCGAAGCCGATCAGCGCGCCGGGTTCGGCGATGTGCACATCGCCAAGCATCGCGTACGAGGCGGTGACGCCGCCGGTCGTCGGATTGGTGAGCACGACGATGTAAGGCTTGCGCGTCTCGTGCAGATTTTGCACGGCGATGGTAGTGCGCGGCATTTGCATCAGGGAGAGGATGCCTTCCTGCATGCGCGCGCCGCCCGACGCGGCAAACAGCACGAACGGACAACCCTTCTGCACGGCCGTGTCGAGACCCTTGATCACCGCTTCGCCCGCCGCCATGCCGAGCGAGCCGCCCATGAAATCGAAATCCTGCACGCCGAGCACGACGCCAATACCGTCGAGCTTGCCGTAGCCGAGCTTCACCGCGTCGTTGAGGCCGGTCTTGCTCCGCGCGTCCTTGAGCCGATCGAGATAGCGGCGTTCATCGCGAAACTTCAGAGGATCGAGCGGCACCTCCGGCAGGGCGATATCGAACCACGTCTCGTTGTCGAACATCGATTTGAGGCGCGCGGCGGCGCTCATGCGCATGTGATAGTTCGAGCCGGGAATGACGAATTGGTTCGCCTCGACATCTTTGTAGAACACGAGCTGGCCGGTGTCCGGACATTTGATCCAGAGATTCTCGGGCACCTCGCGCCTGAGTATGCCGCGGATTTTCGGCCGCACAACGTTGGAGATCCAGTTCATGTTCTTTCTTCAACACCTACAAAGCCGCTATTTTGCGGCATTTCTTTTCCGCTTCTATATGGCATCTCGGCGCCGTCCGGCTATCTTTACCGCGAACCTCGCAACGCCGTTCGCGTTGCCTGGAACGCGCAGCGAGCTTCGGTATTCTACCGAGCATACTTCCTTCAAAATGTGGGGCGCCGATGCCGCCGCTCCAACCGGCCGGTTGAAAAAATGCGTACTGGCAAGTTGATACTCGTGGGACCGCTGTTGCCGGGGTTTGCCGGTTACGGGCGGGGCGCGATGGGCGATCCGGGACCTGCGGGGGCCTTTTGGGCCGAAGGGTGATCCCGGCGCCGCGGGTCCGCCCGGTCCGCCTGGACCGCAAGGCGAGCAAGGTCCGCCCAGCCGGAGTGTGCGGGTCATTCGGGTGGACTGCCTGAGCGGCGGGTGCGCGGCGCCGTGCCGCGGCGACGAAATACTGGTGAGCGCCTATTGCGGGCCGACGCGAAATCAAGCGACATTCGTTGGCGAACGCCAGGTCTCCTGCGGCGTCCAGGCCAATGCCGCCAATGCGCCGCCGGTCGCGATTTGCGTCATGGCGCCGCAATGATGACGTGCGGAATTCACCGGACATCCGCTGCCATTGTTAATCGTCTGAGGACCGCCATGCCCGAGCACGATCTCCCCGATCTGTCAATTTCCGATGAGAAGCTTTGCTTCATCATCGCCAAGGCGCGCGAATTCGACGTCAAGGACGTCGTCACCGATCCCGACGATGCATCCAATCCGACGGACGATGGGATGCTGGCGGTCCTGGAGGACCATAAGGACGATCCGGTGGTGCAGGAGCTCGTCGCCGTCATCAACTCCATGAGCGTAGACGAGCAGGTCGACCTCGTCGCGCTCACTTGGCTCGGCCGCGGCGACGGCGGTATCGAGGACTGGAGCGAATTGCGCGCCGAAGCCGCGCGCGCCCACAACCGGCGCACCGCCGCTTATCTGCTGGGCATTCCTTTGCTCGCCGACTACCTCGGCGAAGCCATCTCGCTGTTCGGCATCGAATGCGAGGGTGAGACGTAAGTCGCGACGGCACTCAGCGCGCCACCAGCGCAACGCCGGCGGCGACGGATATCGCCGCCGCTCCTTTCTGCATCAAATCGCGGACGGACAATCTCTCGCTCGCCAGCCGCGGGAAGAGAACGCTGAGCGCGATACCGAAGGCGAAGACAAACAATGTGGTCGTGGAGCCGATGGCCTGCACGATGCTTAAGGGCGCGAACATCAGCGCATAGCGATTGCCCAGTCCGCCGCCGAGATTGATGAGCTCGTTCGATCCATTGACCGTCAGCAGCGCGGCCGTGTTCGTCCGCAGCATGGCGGCAAGTTGCCGGCGGTAGGAGCCGATCGAAAGGAGCGCGCCGCCGAACATCGCCTGGCCGACGAACATCCAGAACGTGGTGGTCCAGAATTCGACCTCGATGGCGAAGATCTTGAAGATCAGTCCGGAGAGCGCGGCGGCAAATCCGCAGGCGAGCATGAGCATCGCCAGTCGCAGCTTGAACACGCGGACGTTCCGGCCGAAGCCCACCGAGACGATCAACGTTCCCGCTACGATCAGCGCGCCGCCCGCTATTTGCCGGATCGACAGCGTCTCGCCGAGGACGAAATAGGCCAGCACATAGCCGAACAGCGGCACTGCCTGGAAGAACGGCGCCACCACCGAGGCATCCTCGGATTGCAAAGCCCGCAGATAAAAAAGCATCGCCCCCATGTAGAGGACGCCCGAAAGAACAATGAGCGCGATGCTGCCGGCGCTGGGTTTGAAAACGGTGGGCTCGCGGAAAGCGATGAAGGGCAGCGTCAACACGCCGATGAATGCGGTGAAGAGAAGCAGCACGGCGACGTCGCTGTGCTTGAAATATTTCTCGACCAGATATTTGTCCAAATGCGTGGAGATGGCCCACAGGACCGGGCCGGAAAACGCAAAGACAAGCCAGGACATCGGTGAGGTTTCCGGTCAGAGTCTGCCGACGGACTGTAACGACTGCAAACGATAAAGCTGCGCTTCGCGTGAAGAAAATTTAACGCGTGTGGCGGGCCGCTCCTCTGCGCCACGGCCCCTATGCGGCCCCGGCCGGGACGCAATTTTGCCTCTCTCGCCAATAGAGTACGGGGCCGTGCGGTGGGGAACCCGGCAAGAATTCGGCTGCCTGGTAAGCCGGGCGTAACGAAGCCGTGCGTATGATGGTATAGACGCGGCGCCGTCGAGTGCCCACATAACTGGGAAATTGGAAGCCGGGAATGAAGAAGTTGTTGGCCGGAGGTTTGGCGTTGGGTGCGCTGGTGACGGCGCAATGCGCCGCCGCGGCCGACCTTTCGCTGGCGCCGCTCTACAAGGCGCCCCCGGCCCAGGTGACGCAAGCCTACGACTGGACCGGATTCTATTTCGGCGCCAATGGCGGCGGCGGTTGGGGTCATTCCAATTGGAGCGGCAACGCGACCGGAATTGGCCTTGCTGGCGGTCAAGCCGGTGGCACTGTCGGCTACAACCGGCAGCTGGGCAACGTGGTGTTCGGCGTCGAGGGCGATATCGACTGGTCCGGCTTTAACGGCAACAGCACGACGGCGGGCTGCCCGGGCGGCTGCAGCACGAGCGATAGCTGGCTGTCCACCGTTCGCGGCCGCGTCGGCTATTCGTTCGATCGGGTCATGCCTTACGTCACCGGCGGTCTTGCCGTCGGCGACATCCGCGCCGCGGCGCCCGGCTTTGCCGGCGGCGCCGCCACCAACGCAGGCTGGACGCTTGGCGGCGGTGTGGAAATGGCGTTGCCCGGCAACTGGAGCGCGAAGGCGGAATATCTCCGCGTCGATCTCGGCCAATTCAATTGCACCGGCTGCACTGCTTTGCCGGCCGGCAACGTCTCGATGCAGGAGAACGTCTTCCGCGCCGGCGTGAACTACCATTTCGGCTGGGGCAAATAGCGTTCGTCCTCCGCTGCGTCGCTGCTCTGATCCTCACGGAATAGTCGAATTTTAGCAAACTAGCAATTGACCTCAGGAATGGGGTGATAGTACGCGTATGCCTGCTCGCGAAGGCGTTGGGGGAACGCAATGCCGACCGTCGCCATTTCGCATTTCCTCCTCGATCTGCCGACCTTGTTCGCGTTGACGGTCTTCATCTCGGCGACCGGCGGCTTGCTGCTGCTGTTCGCCTGGATGCAGAGCCGCAACACACCGGCGCTCGCCTTCTGGGGGACCGGCTATCTCTTGGGCGCTGCGGCGGCAGCCCTGCTTGGCTCACTCGAATCCGTTCCAACTTCATGGTCGGTATGTGCCGCCAATGCGCTGTTGTGCGCCGCGTACGGAATGATGTGGGGCGGCGCCCGCTCGTTCGAAGGCCGGCGCATCCGCATTCCCTTGTTGATCGCCGGTGCGGCAATCTGGATTGTGGCCTTTCAGTTCGAATGGTTCTCTCAGTCGCTGCAAGCGCGCATCAGCCTGGTGTCCGTTGTTATCGCGACTTATGCGCTGTTGAGCGCACGCGAGCTCTGGTATGCGCGCGACCGCGAGCTGATTTCGCGCTGGCCGACGTTGATGCTGGTCGTCACGCATGCCGGCTTCGTGTTGCTGCGCATCCCCTTCGCCCATGCATTGACATTTGCGGCGATCACGGGCCGGCCGCACGGCGTGGTGTATCTGATGGCGTTTGAGGCGCTGTTCGTCACCTTCTCCCTGCCGTTCCTGCGCGTCGCCATGACGAAGGAGAGGGCGGAGCTCGAGCAAAGAAAAGCAGCCCTCACCGATTCACTCACCGGCGTCGCCAACCGCCGCGCCTTTTTCGATCGCGGCGGACTACTGCTCGAATGGGCGGTCGCCGATCGCCGGCCTGCCGCGCTTTTGTTGTTCGATCTCGATCGTTTCAAGGAGATCAACGACACCGCCGGCCATCAGGCGGGAGATCGCGTGCTGCAGGCGTTCTGCGCGCTTGTCGCGGCATCCATACGGCCGGGCGATCTGTTTGGCCGTCTTGGCGGTGAGGAATTCGCGTGTCTACTGGCGAACGCGTCCATGGCCCACGCGCTGCACACCGCGGAGCGGTTGCGGCGCGAGTTTGCGGCGATGCGCTTCGCTGATCTTACCGAGAACGCCACCGTGAGCGTCGGCGTTGCCATGGCGAGCGAAGCCGGCCGGAACTTGCCGGCGCTTTTGGCGATAGCCGACCGGGCGCTCTATCGCGCCAAGGCGGATGGCCGCAATCGCGTCGCGCGGGCACCTCTCGTTCTGATTGATACGAACAGCGAGACCGCGCGGCGGGCGATCGAAGGATCGGCCGCGATCTCTGCGCCGTTTTTCGGCTAGCGCCGAAGCCGCATCAATGGTGCACAAAGCTTTACAGATGCGCCTGCAAGTAGCTGGTCACCTGCTTTGCCTCGAAGTTTTGGAGTGACGGCAATCGTTCTCCTTCCGCTCACTGAAAATGCGACAGCGTTGGTCCGCGGACGCGGCGCCTTTTGAGAACATTGATTATTTTGGCTTCGTTCTGCCAAAAATTGTGATCATTCACTAACTGCCGTCGCGCTTCGTCGAATGCGCGAATGGCAAATTTGCGCCGCGACAGCGCCCGCCGTTCATACCGGTCCATGGCCATTAACTGCTGCGTCTCTTTCGAAAGAATTGCCGCGAATTTGGCCGGCCCTTCCGGTGCGACGGCGACATAGTTCTCGACGAAGGCTAGCAGGGGAATGTTCGCCAGCTTGCGCGTCAGAAAATGTTTCATGACTTTGAATTTCATCCGCGTGTCTGCTTGAGACTCATAGTCGTAACGGTTGGCCAACGCCTTGGAGAGGAATTGATGGCGCGCATAACGTACGCGGCGCAAATCGATCTGCGCTTCCGCGACGCGGCGTGCGAGAATTTGGATGTCAGCGCTGGCGTCCTGCCCCGCGATTTGACGTGCGAGGGCTTGCACCTCCTCACAAAGCGTTTGGTCAGACTGGACGGGGAGGTTCAGCCCGTGGCGGAACGCATTTTTCGCCGACCGGGCACGGCCGGGACGGGTTTTCGGCCCGGTGCTAGCCCGAGCATTCGCCCGGTTGGCTTTAATTTTGCGGTCGCTCGTCAAGCGGCGTTTTTTCCTCTAGCTGGCGTCGTCTCGATCACATCAAATTCGTGGGCCTCGACCTCTTGCAAGCTCCGGCGCAGCGTTTCAGCGAGGAACGCCCGACGCCGATCGATCTCGCGCAGGCTGGCATTGCGGCGGCTCTCGGCGATGGTAGTCAGCCGATCGATCCGCTCGATATTGTCGAGTTCCTTGGCGAATGCTTCGGCCGTGAAGGCTTCGATGCTCTCGCTAGCCCCAGCGAGAAGCCGATCGATCAACTTGACGGCGTCCGGTTCGCGCCGCACGTACTTTTGCACGAGTTCTTTGGCCTTACGGGCTTGCCCACGGTGCAGAATGTGATCAATTTTCAGACCGATGCCGGCCAGAAACTCATTGACCTCGTCGACAGCACCCGGTTCATTCCGGGCATACGCGCGCGCCAACGTCTGTGCAAAATCTTCAGTCTGATCGTCTGCACGATTGTCGTGAAGGACTGTTGTAAGCTCGTCCACATAGTATTTCCGGCACTGATCGTAATCGAGGTTTTCACCCACAAAGCCTTCTAGCGCATGGAGTACGCGCGCTTGGATCAAACTCAAACTCAGGCGGCGCCAGCGCAAGACCTCCCATTCCAAGGCCACCACATCGGCCATGAACATCTCATCAATAACATCGACTGGCTTTACTGCTGCGCAGACACGGCCGAAAAGCTCATCATAAGCGGCGGCGTCTTCTCCTTCGAGAATCGGCGGCGGCCCGAAGAGGCTACGCCGACTGACCACTCTCGACGTTGACTTTTTCCTCATATGCAACTCCCAACCTGTAGGCTATTTAATGCCCCGGCTGTTATAACCCAAGTTTGAGTTACAAAAAAGCGCATGTTTCGGCGCGCGTCTCCTTTTTCGCTAGTGGCTACGCCGGCCTCGCCTGCGCGGTCTGGTCTTTGCCAGTGCGGAAGAGAGGGCGCGTACGGAGTTCACGAGTTCAAACACCGTCCATGCCTGGCCTACTCCCTGTGCC
The DNA here is from genome assembly GCA_963733575.1 of uncultured Alphaproteobacteria bacterium. Classification (GTDB taxonomy): domain Bacteria; phylum Pseudomonadota; class Alphaproteobacteria; order Rhizobiales; family Xanthobacteraceae; genus BOG-931. The sequence continues at coordinate 747,495 of CAVTDJ010000005.1, forward strand.
TTGATGAAGCGCACCAGCTGCTCCTGGCCCCGGCATATTGCAGCTGGGTTTGAGCGCAAACGGTCTTCTTGATCCCTGGAAATGATGGCGAGGAACGCTGGGTCGGCATTATCAACGACAAAATCACCTGGCTTAGCTCGCTGCCGAATCAGCTGCTCGTCAAAAAGAACCGCCCGGTCCTGCTTCAGAATCCGGGCGTGATGTTTTTCGAGCTCAGGTTTCACGCGGCGCAGCACAGCGACCGCGAATCCTTGTGGCCAGCCGTGCCGCATCAGCCGCAGGCTGGTCAGAAGCGCGAAGGCTTCGTAGTCCGAAAACCAGCTCTCGACCCCTCGTCCCGGCACATCCATGCTGTAGAAGGCGAAGTTCGCGCTTTCCGGATCGGCGGAGCGCTTGTTGCGGCCAAGGCCCCGATCGGTTTCGAGGAGGCGCTTTAGGCGAGTACGTATTTCCGAACTGGGCTTTGCGGATCCGGGCTCGAGTACATGGGCGATCGCCTCCTCGATCTGATTCCGTTTAAACATAAAAGAACCTTGATAGAGGTTTCAATTGAGCCAGTCAAGTCCGGCCAGCGCGTTGTGGTTTGCAAAGACTGCACTCAAGTATTCTCAAAAGCCCTGCGAACGACGGAGGCGACGCCTTCGCCTGAACAGCAAAATCCTAACCTTTATTCTGTTGCCGCTTTCGCAACCGTACTCCCGGGCCGCCACCATTCTCGCCGATGAACTCTACGCCGGCCGCCTCTAACGCACGGCGTACCGCCAAATCGTTAGCCGCGGTCATAGAGGTCTCGTCCTCTGCGCCCTCTGCACGTCGAATTGTGGCGAGCCCGAGGGACGCCTCCCGGGCGAGGTCTTCGGCACTCCAGCGTAGCAGACCGCGCGCAGCCCTAATCTGGGGGCTCGTGAGTGGCTCCGATCTTCCTTTTGACTTCATTAGGATCGTATGATACGTTTCGTATCTAGAGCTCATTTGGCCAGTGCTGGAATCAGCAAGTGCCATTTTGGACCATGGAGGGACGCTATGAAACATCCGACGTGGACAAACTCCCAAGATGACAGGCGACACTTTATCGGCGGCTCGGACGCCCGGATCATCATGGGCAACGATGAGGCGGCTTTGCTGCGGTTATGGCGGGAGAAAAGAGGCGAGGCCGAGCCCGAGGACCTCTGGGCTAATCTCATCGTCCAGCTCGGCCTTACCACCGAGGAGCTTAACCGCCGCTGGTACGAAGCTAATACGGGTCAGGTGATCACGGACATCCAAAAGCATATCCGACATCCAGGCCTGCGTTGGATGGGGGCGACGCTCGATGGGCGGGTCGAGTCGAGCGGGGCGGTCTTCGAAGCCAAGTTCATGCTGCCGTGGTCGTTTTCGGAAGAGGCGGCGGCAGAAAAGTATATGCCGCAACTCCAGCATAATATGTGGGTTGTGGCGGCTCGCAGAGCCGTGCTTTCCGTCATCACCGGTGGTGGCAAGTGGGTGGAGATCGCTGTCCATGCCGATCCGCTCTATCAACACCTGATCAACACGGCCGAGCGGAAGTTCTGGCGCTGTGTCGAAAACGGCGAGGCCCCTGCCCTGTTTGGGGTCGAACCACCGAAGCCCCGCATAGAGGCGGTGCGCATCGTCAACATGAGCTCGTCCAATGCCTGGGCGGAGTTCGCCGCGATCTTTGCACGGACCCGGCCGGCCTATCTCGAACACGAACAAGCTAAGGCCGAACTCAAGAGCTTGGTGCCGGAAGATGCCCAACAGGCCATCGGCCACGGCGTCCGCGCCAAGCGCTCGAAATCGGGAGCGATTAGTTTTGATCTCCTCGGCGTGGACGCCGGTCATGCAGCGAACCAGTGAATCAATTGCCACGTTGGCGGCTGCGCTTGCCAAGGCACAAATCGAGCTCGTCAACCCAGAGAAATCGATGGTCGCGACGATCCGGGCCGACGGTCGAGGTGCGGCCGAGCAGGTCTTTCGTTACGCGCCACTCTCGAGCGGGCTGGATATTGTGCGCAAGACTTTAGGCCAGCACGAGATCGCCACCGTGCAAACCACCGCGGTCGATCAGAATTCCGGTATCGTAAATCTTACGACCGTGCTCGCCCATTCTTCAGGGGAATGGATTGCCTCGGACTGGCCAGTCTGCGCCATTGCCGACATGGCGACCCCGCAGCGGATGGGAGCAGCGCTGACCTATGCCCGGCGTTATGCCTTATTCACGCTGGTCGGAATCGCCGGTGAGGACGACCTTGATGCACCCGACCTTGCGACGCCGACAAACCGGATGTCAGTTTCCGACAAGCCGAAGGCGACTAGCGACGGTCAACTGAATACCGATCACGATAGTACTCCCCCACGAGCGGCACGTCGCAGCGACGGAAAGGTCGCCCCGCGACCCAGTAAGGCTATTCTGGGTCCAACGGCGTCGGCTGGATTGCGCGATCGCCTCATCGCCCAACTCACTAATTTGCGCTCCAGTGATGACGCCGCGATCTGGGCGCACCGGAGCCTGGCCGAAAAAAATAGACTAGATGCAGAGCATGCCCTCAGCGTGGAAGAGATGTTTCAGGAAACGCTCGAAAGTTTTGCGGGTGATGGTGATCCAGGGACCCCGAAGCCTGCGGTGCCTCGCACATCCGACGACCAATATGGCTCACGGCCGCGGGATCGGTCGAGATCAAAAACGATTGACAAAAGCGTATTGACATTGCCGGAGCCGCGCCGGATTCGTGACCGTGAGCATGTCAAATTCGTTGCTCAACACCCTTGTCTGATCTGCGGCCGACAGCCCGCCGACGCCCACCATCTTCGGTTCGCGCAAAGTCGTGCGCTTGGTCGAAAGGTCAGTGACGAGTTCACCGTCCCGTTGTGCCGCGGACATCATCGCGAAGTCCATCGCTGCGGCGATGAGACCACTTGGTGGCGCAACGTGGGCGTTGATCCAACGGATACGGCGCGAATGCTGTGGCTCGAAACCCGCGCAATGCCGCAGGCGAAGGAGCCAGTCAATGACGGGTAGTTAAATCGCGAGCCCGAGTGATGCTCGGAATTAGCGATTAAACGATCGGAATCTGCGAACAAAAAAATCCAGCGTCGCGGCCTCGCCCTAGGCCGTGCCCGGCGTGGCATCTGGGCTAACTCGCCCTCCCCCTGCAAAAAGAGGGCGCTGAGGATTGATGCGAGTGAGGCCGGACCCGATTGAGAACTAGTTCAGTGCAAATGCGCCATGCTTTGCAGATGCGCCTGCAGGTAGCTCGAACGTCGCGCCGGGAATCGCAATGCTGTCGGTGTGGCCGTGGTCAAACACCGGCTCGCCGTTTGTAATGGAGGTGATCAGCGATGCCAGGTCCTCGATCTGCTGGGCGCTGGCGAAATGACCGAGTTCGGTCGTAACATTTTGCGGATTGAAGTTAATGGCGTCGGCGCTGCTGCTCGTATGGAAAACGAAAGTGTCGTTGCCGGGCCCGCCAATCGAAACGCTAGCGGTGGGATTCGCGAAGGCGACGGCTGACTCGACATCGACCATGAGGGGACCACCGGGTCCTCCGGCCGCCGTGCTTGAATGGGTCAATGAATTCGCGAATGAACTCGTCGCCGGCGGATCAACGATGTTGGTGCCGCCGCTGCCGTCGGCCGTCGTGCTTGAATGCATCCATGAATTCGTGAACGAGCTCGCCGCCGGCGGATCAGCGACATTGGTGCTGCTGCCGGTGGCGTCGGTCGTCGTGCCTGAAAGCGTTGATGAATTCGCAAACGAACTCGTTGCCGGCGGATCGACGATGTTGGTGACGCCGTTGGCGTGGGTCGTCGTGTGCGTCGATGAATTCGTGAACGAACTAGCCGCCAGCAGGTCGGCGATGTTGGTGTTGCCGTTGGCGTCGGCCATCGTGCCTGAATGCGTCGATGAATTCGTGAACGAACTCGTCCCAAGCGCTTCGACGATGTTGGTGGCGCCGTTGGCATCGGCCGACGTGCTTGAATGCGCCGATGAATTTGCAGACGAACTCGCCGCTCGCGGGTCGGTGACATTGGCGCTGCCGCCGCCGTTGCCCGACGCGCCTGAATGCGTCGATGAATTCGCGAACGAACTCGTTGCCAGCGCATCGGTAATGTTGGTGATGCCATTGGCGTCGGTCGTCGCGCCTGAATGCGTCGATGAATTCGTGAACAAACTCGTTGCCAGCGCATTGACGATGTTGGTGCTGCTGTTGGCGTCAGTCGTCGTGCTTGAATGCGTCGATGAATTAGCAAACGAACTCGTTGCCAGCGCATCGGTAATGTTAGTGATGCCATTGACGTCGGTCGTCGTGCCTGAATGCGTCGATGAATTCGTTAATGAACTCGCCCCAAGCGCGTTAACGGTGCTGCCGTTGGCGTTGGTCTTGGTGCTTGAATGCGTCGATGAATTAGCAAACGAACTCGTTGCCAGCAGGTCGGCGATGAGCCCTCCCCAGAGAGCGCTAATCGATTCGGTGGTCGCGGGTTTCATGAAGGCGGCGGACTTGAGAACGTCCATAAGGGGACCAAAGGGTCCTCCGGCAGACGTGCCCGAATGCGTCGATGAATTCGTAAACGAACTCGTCGCCGGCGGATCAAAGATCTCGACGTTGTTTCCGTCCTGTTTTACCGTGAAATCAGCGGTTACATAGTCTCCAACGAAATACAATTTGTCCGTTAGCGCCGGATTGCACGCATCCCACACGGTCAAGGTCGTGATGCCCGTTATGGGGTCGTAGCTAGCGCAATCCTTCAGCTGGTGCGCTTCGAAATTCACCAGTTGGATCTCATCCGAGTGTGCGGCATCTCCACACGTTCCGGCAAATCCGGTAACTTTCCCAGTAAAGTGTGACCAGTCTGTCAGAACAAGATCGCCGTAATTGGTACCGGCGCCGTTGTTGAACGTGACATCAACACTCGCCGCCGCATCAAATTTGAGCTTGCCACCTTCGATGGTCGCGCTACCGCCGGTGACCGTGCCGGCGAAATCGGCAACACTGCCGGTCTCCACCAGTATCGAGCCACCGGAGTTGGCAACGTTACTCCGCACATCAAGTATGCCGCCATTGATCGCTTCGAGTGTCCCAGTATTGGTGATCTGGTTGGCACCGGTATCGATCGTAAGAACTTCGTAGCGAAGATCGGCGTCAATCACGCCGCCTGAACTCGTTGATGAGCGTCAGATTAGAGCCGCCGTTACCAATTGTGCCAGCACCGGAAATGTCGTCATGGTTGGTGAGAACGTTTCCTTCTCCGTCCCCGCTGGCACCGACAATATTGTTGCCAGGTCCGGACAAGATCACCCGGCCGCCGCCATCAAGCGTGACATTGCCGTCAATTATGAGATTGGGATCGTCGTCCGTTTCCGTGAGACCGACGGTAATCGTGCCCAGATCGTGGATTTGTCCGACTAGCGTCAACGAAGTGCCATCGTTGACCAGCACATCGCTCCCGCCGGCGATGGTGACGTCGTCCTTGAAGGTGCTGTTGCCACACACCGTCTGGATGAGACCGCCGCAACTCGTTTCGAGCTCGCCGCCGATGATTGTCACCTGATCAAGGTTGACCGTCGCGTCCCACCCGATCGCGGCGATCGTGCCGCCACTATTGGTGACCGGATCGCTGTTGAGGATCAGCGTGCTGTCGTCGGTCGCCAGCATCTCACCAGTATTGGTCACCGGCGTGCTGTCAATCTCCAGCGTGCCGCCGTTGGCCTCGACGAGGCCGGAATTGCTGATCGTGCTGGGATCGATGGTCAGCGTGCCACTGGTCGCTTCGAGCGTTCCGGTGATGGTGATGGCCGCACCGTCGATGGCGCTGGTGCCGGTCGAATCCAGAAGCCCGTAAACGTTGACGATGCCGCCGCTGATCGTCGCGCTCTCCAGATCAAGCGTGGAAACAACCGCTTCGGTCGCATCGACCTCGACGGTGCCGTCGCCGGTATTGCTGACGGTTACACCATCGAGCACGACGGTGCTGCCGTCCGTCGCCAACAGCTCTCCGCTGTTGCTGATCGTGCTGGGATCGATGGTCAGCGTGCCACTGGTCGCTTCGAGCGTTCCGGTGATGGTGATGGCCGCACCGTCGATGGCGCTGGTGCCGGTCGAATCCAGAAGCCCGTAAACGTTGACGATGCCGCCGCTGATCGTCGCGCTCTCCAGATCAAGCGTGGAAACAACCGCTTCGGTCGCATCGACCTCGACGGTGCCGTCGCCGGTATTGCTGACGGTTACACCATCGAGCACGACGGTGCTGCCGTCCGTCGCCAACAGCTCTCCGCTGTTGCTGATCGTGCTGGGATCGATGGTCAGCGTGCCACTGGTCGCTTCGAGCGTTCCGGTGATGGTGATGGCCGCACCGTCGATGGCGCTGGTGCCGGTCGAATCCAGAAGCCCGTAAACGTTGACGATGCCGCCGCTGATCGTCGCGCTCTCCAGATCAAGCGTGGAAACAACCGCTTCGGTCGCATCGACCTCGACGGTGCCGTTGCCGGTATTGCTGACGGTTACACCATCGAGCACGACGGTGCTGCCGTCCGTCGCCAACAGCTCTCCGCTGTTGCTGATCGTGCTGGGATCGATGGTCAGCGTGCCACTGGTCGCTTCGAGCGTTCCGGTGATGGTGATGGCCGCACCGTCGATGGCGCTGGTGCCGGTCGAATCCAGAAGCCCGTAAACGTTGACGATGCCGCCGCTGATCGTCGCGCTCTCCAGATCAAGCGTGGAAACAACCGCTTCGGTCGCATCGACCTCGACGGTGCCGTCGCCGGTATTGCTGACGGTTACACCATCGAGCACGACGGTGCTGCCGTCCGTCGCCAACAGCTCTCCGCTGTTGCTGATCGTGCTGGGATCGATGGTCAGCGTGCCACTGGTCGCTTCGAGCGTTCCGGTGATGGTGATGGCCGCACCGTCGATGGCGCTGGTGCCGGTCGAATCCAGAAGCCCGTAAACGTTGACGATGCCGCCGCTGATCGTCGCGCTCTCCAGATCAAGCGTGGAAACAACCGCTTCGGTCGCATCGACCTCGACGGTGCCGTCGCCGGTATTGCTGACGGTTACACCATCGAGCACGACGGTGCTGCCGTCCGTCGCCAACAGCTCTCCGCTGTTGCTGATCGTGCTGGGATCGATGGTCAGCGTGCCACTGGTCGCTTCGAGCGTTCCGGTGATGGTGATGGCCGCACCGTCGATGGCGCTGGTGCCGGTCGAATCCAGAAGCCCGTAAACGTTGACGATGCCGCCGCTGATCGTCGCGCTCTCCAGATCAAGCGTGGAAACAACCGCTTCGGTCGCATCGACCTCGACGGTGCCGTCGCCGGTATTGCTGACGGTTACACCATCGAGCACGACGGTGCTGCCGTCCGTCGCCAACAGCTCTCCGCTGTTGCTGATCGTGCTGGGATCGATGGTCAGCGTGCCACTGGTCGCTTCGAGCGTTCCGGTGATGGTGATGGCCGCACCGTCGATGGCGCTGGTGCCGGTCGAATCCAGAAGCCCGTAAACGTTGACGATGCCGCCGCTGATCGTCGCGCTCTCCAGATCAAGCGTGGAAACAACCGCTTCGGTCGCATCGACCTCGACGGTGCCGTCGCCGGTATTGCTGACGGTTACACCATCGAGCACGACGGTGCTGCCGTCCGTCGCCAACAGCTCTCCGCTGTTGCTGATCGTGCTGGGATCGATGGTCAGCGTGCCACTGGTCGCTTCGAGCGTTCCGGTGATGGTGATGGCCGCACCGTCGATGGCGCTGGTGCCGGTCGAATCCAGAAGCCCGTAAACGTTGACGATGCCGCCGCTGATCGTCGCGCTCTCCAGATCAACGGTCGAGCCGGCATCCGCCTGCACAGTGCCGCCACTATTGGTGACCGTCTCGCCGTTGAGGATCAGCATCCCGCTGTCGGCCGCCAGCATCCTACCAGTATTGGTCACCGGCGTGCTGTCAATCTCCAGCGTGCCGCCATGATCGGCTTCGATGACGGCGGCAAGCTCGTTCGTCAGCGTAGCTTTGTCGATTGAAATCGCGCCACCTTGCGTGGCATCGATAAAGCCGAAATTATCGACCTTACCGTCCGAGATGGAGATCGTCGCACCGTTGCCGGTCGCGAGGAGTTCGCCGGTAGTCTCCACCGTCACGGGGCCGGTGATCGTGAGGGTCGGCGGATCTCCGGCGCCGACTTGGATCAGCCCAAAATCGTTGACGCGGTTTAAGACCGCCAGCGAGCCGCCGATCATGTCGAGGGTCGCACCCAGGTCTACGATCAAAGTTCCGACCGTATAGTTGTCTTTCGGATTGTAGATCACCGTGCCCGATTGAATTTCCACGGTGTCGCTCGACGCCGTTGGCACCGTGCCAGTATTCCAGCCGGTCGCCGTGTCCCAGGGCTGGTTGCCTGCGGGCCATATAAAGGTAGTCGGGGTCGGACTGGGAATGTTGGGGTTCTGCCCGAACTGGAGCGGGATGGTAAAGATCTGCGTTGTCCCGGTATTATTGTCTCCGCCATTGGATGGAAGCTTAATGAAGAGCGGCTGGCCGCCGTTCTCGTCGAATAGATGCGGGGGCTGGAACAACTGGTTCGGATTGTCGCCGCTGCCGGGCGCGCTGGGATTCGATTGCGGATTTATCGTGCCGTTGAACAGGCCCAGCACCTGGTTGAGGTCGTCAAAGAAGTGCCGATCGTCGAAAATCCGCGAATTTGTGATCGGCTCGAGCCGCACGACCGGCGGCACGCCGGGGCCCTGCGGCTCGAGATAGGCGGCGTATTCCGAGCTGTCCAAAACATAGATGACCTGGCCATAAGTCGGCGAGGCCGGGTCCGGGTCGATGATCGCGATGCGGCCGAGATGGTGACTGCCGTCGATATCTTCGTGCAGGAAAATCGACCAGACGTGCCCGAGGTTGGCGTTGACGATTGTGGGCTCGCTCTTGAACAGGCCGACGGTGCCGCGGATGCCCATGGTCGCCACCGGCGTATTGATCTTCATGCCGTCGCCGGTGTGGGCGACCTGACCGGCGACGAACGCGAACGTGCCCTGGACCAGGCTGAACACGGCGCTATTCGCGGTGCCGGCGGCATCGAACGAATACTCGCTAAGCGCCATCCGAGTGTTGGCTACGAGGTCGAGCGCAGTGCCGTCGGGGAAGGCGATGCCGACCGACGAATTGGCGCCGGTCTCGACCACGTCGCTTTTGTGGACGGCGTCGCCGACATGGAGCGTGACCGAAGTGCCGTTGCGCAGGACGGTGACGTTGCCGACGACCTTTTCCACCTTGCCGATGGCGTCGGGCGGGAGCGTCTGCTGCGCTTGCGCGTATTGTCCGGGCGTTGGCGAGCCGGCCAGGAGATGGACCACATCCGGCGAAAGGCTGGCGCCATTTGGCGCTACCAGGGCCGGGGGGTTCTCGCTGGAGAAATAGCCGGGAACGATATGGTGGCGGCCATCTTGGCCGGTGAGGACGAGGTCGGGACCCGATCGCCCGAAGTGGCCCTTGAACAGCAGTTCCGCATCGGGAACGCTGATGAAATCGGAATGAGAAGGATCGGTATGGATTACCGACGCACTAGCCCCGTAGCCGCCCTCTGTAGCGGTCCTATAAGCCATTTCGCGCTCCCGCCGCGCCCCCGTCGAGCGCGAACGATTAGCCGACCCCGCTTCAGGCTTGCTGCGCCGGTCACCCTTTTACAGGCCCCAATGTCCGGCGAGCGGGAACAGAATGCGCTATTCGCGCCGCGTCCGCAAGATCATCGTAAATGAAAGGTGAACCGGCCCCGGAGTCACCACTATTATTCTACGTTCAGAGGGTTGGCCGATCCGGGGCAGGGGTGGTGGTCCCCCATACTTGGATACCGTCAGACCCGCACGGGGCTATGGGGCTATCTTGGCCGGGTGGGAATCAACCGGGGGAGCGGATGACGACGAATGAGCGCCCGAGCGCGCTACTGACCGATCTCTACCAGATCAACATGATCCAGGCCTATCTGGACCATGGCGAGACGGAAACCGCCGTGTTCGAGTTCTTCGTCCGCAACCTGCCCGCGCGCCGTGGCTTTCTCGTCGCCGCCGGCTTGGAGCAGGCGCTCGATTTTCTCGAAAGCCTTCGATTTTCCGCAGCCGAGATCGAGTGGCTCAAGAGCACCGGCCGGTTCGGAGCAAACCTCCTCGATTATCTCGCCGCGTTCCGTTTCACCGGTGACGTGCACGCGATGCCCGAGGGCACGGTTTTCTTTGCCAACGAGCCGATCCTGCGCGTGACCGCACCGCTGCCGCAGGCCCAGTTCGTCGAATCGCGCCTGATCAACCTCCTGCACTTCCAAACGCTGGTCGCCGCCAAAGCCGCCCGCATGATACTTGCCGCGCCGAACAAGCTTCTGGTCGATTTCGGCTTCCGCCGCGCGCATGGCGCCGAAGCGGGACTCTTGGCCGCGCGCGCGAGCTACCTCACGGGCTTCGCCGGCACGGCGACCGTGCTCGCCGGAAAGGAGTTCGGCATCCCGATCTACGGCACGATGGCGCATTCCTTCATCGAGTCGTTCGACGATGAGATGGCGGCCTTCGCGGCGTTCGCGCGGGCGCGGCCGGACAATCTCGTGCTGCTGATCGACACCTACGACACGGAAGCCGCCGCGAAAAAGGTTGTCGCGCTGGCGCCGCGGCTGAAGCAAGCTGGCATCGCGATCCGCGGCGTGCGCCTCGACTCCGGCGATCTGGTCGCGCTGTCACGCAGCGTCCGCGCCATTCTCGATGCGGGCGGACTTCGCGACGTGACGATCTTCGCAAGCGGCGGCCTCGACGAAGACGCGCTCGCCGATTTTACACAGCAAAACGCGCCGATCGACGGGCTCGGCGTCGGCACCAGCCTGACCACATCCTCCGACGTGCCCGCGCTCGATTGCGTTTACAAATTGCAGGAATATGCCGGCATCGCGCGGCGCAAGCGTTCGGCGAAAAAAGCCACCTGGCCGGGGCGCAAGCAGGTGTGGCGGCGCTATGATGCGGACGGCCGCATGGCGGGCGACGTGCTTTCGCTGGATATCCCCACCCAACCCTCCCCCGCGGGCGGGGGAGGGTTGGGTGGGAGCGGCGAGTCGTTGATTCGGCTCGTCATGCAGGGCGGCAAGCGGGTGCAGCCGGCGCCGTCGCTCGACGACATCCGGCGCCACGCCAAGCGCGAGCTTGAACGGCTGCCGGTCGCCTTGCGCGGGATCGGGCCCGGCCCGGCCTATCCGGTCGAGGTCGCCGACAAACTGAAGGAACTTGCGGCGGAGGTCGATCGCCGTATTGCGGCGCAACGATCATGAGCGAAGGCGCGATCAACAACGACAGCGACGTCCTCATCGTTGTGGACGTGCAGAACGACTTTTGTCCGGGCGGTGCGCTCGCGGTGCCGCGCGGCGATGAGGTCGTGCCGATGATCAATCGCCTCGCCGCGCGGTTTCGTCATGTCGTGTTGACCCAGGACTGGCACCCTCCCGGACATTTCTCATTTGCTTCTAGTCATCCCGGCAAGAAGCCGTTCGAGGTCATCGCCGCACCGTACGGTCCGCAGGTGCTGTGGCCCGACCACTGCGTGCAAGACACCGCGGGCGCCGCGTTTCATCCGGCGCTGCACATTTCCCACGCCGCGTTGATCGTGCGCAAAGGCATGGAGCCCACGATCAATTCCTATTCGGCGTTCTACGAGAACGACCGCAAGACGCCGACCGGGCTCACCGGCTATTTGCGCCAGCGCGGTTTCTCGCGGGTGTTCCTGGCCGGCCTGGCGCTCGATTTTTGCGTGCGCTATTCCGCCGAGGATGCGCGCCGTGAAGGCTTTACCGTTTTCGTCATCGAGGACGCCTGCCGCAGCATCGATGTCGACGGCTCGGTTGCGGCCACCCACGCGAGCCTGGCCGCGCTCGGGGTCGCGAGCATTTCCGCGCCGGCTGCGGTTTAGGGGAAAGCTGGCGGGAGCCGGCGCTCAACCGCGTAGAATTCCGGAAATTTGTTATATTATATGCACTTATGGCATCGCAGCGCCCGCTGTGTGCAACGCACAAAAATCGTTGACACCGGGAAAAAGAGGGCGGACATTACAAAAATATAAAGAACCGGTAACCTCATGCGTCGTCAAACAGTCGCACCAATGTCAAGTTTGCCCTCGCTGATGATGCCCTGCCCGGTTTGCGCGGGCCGCATGGTCTACCGCACTCGCCGCCCGATCTCCTCCGAAGTCGAAGATACCGTCTATGCCTGCCGGAGCTGCGGCGCCGAGCTGATCCGCACCTCCTCGGTGCGCCCGGCCGGGCAGAAAAGCGCGGAAGCGGCCTGAGCCCCGTCGGCCCTTTTTAGGATAGCGGCGCCAGTCCCATCTGCTGCAGGCGGGCGCGGCCGACGATGCCGTAGGGATTGGCCATCGTCTCGAACAACTCGAAGTGATTGTAGCCGTCGCCGACGATGAGCTCGGCCGGCTTTCCCGCCGCCATGAGCGCGGCAAAGAAATCGCGCGACTGGCGCTGGAATTCCGGCGACTCGCAGGTGCCATGCGCAAGAATCAGCGGCGTCGCGATGCCGTCAATATGGCGCTGCGGGCTCAAGCTTTCTTCCACATCGTCGGTGAATTTCACGTAGGCCGAGCGCGCCGAGAGCCGCACCGGCTCGAGATCGAACATGCCGCCGCAGAGGAGCGCGCCCCTGCAGAAATCCGGCGGCAGACCTTCCTCGCGGCAGCCGCGCGAGAGCGCGCAGGCGGCGAGGTGCGCGCCGGACGAATGCGCGGAGACGTAGACCCGGCCGCGGTCGCCGCCGAAGCTTTCGGCGTTGCGCCAGACCCAGGCGATCGCGCGGCTCACTTGCCGGTGCATCGGCGCAAGATCGCCGCCGGCTTGATCGACATTGATGAAGTCGACGATGACGGCGTGCGCGCCGGCGCCGACGAGCGCTTCCGCCGTGAGCGCGCTTTCCGTGGCGCTGCCGCGGCGCCAGGCGCCGCCATGCACGAAGATATTGACCGGCGCGCCCCCACCGTTGCCTCCCCCGCTCGCGGGGGAGGGAAGGGTGGGGGAACGGTAGATATCGAGGCTTTCGTGCTCGCTCGGACCGTAAGCGGCGCGCTGCGGCGGGCCCAAAATTTTACGCGCCTGTTCGCTCGCGGTCGCGATCCGCGCCAGGATCAGATCGCGGTTCGGCGCGTAGACCAGTTGATCGTAGGCGTCGTCGAGTGTCTTCTGGTCCATGTCGCGCCAGACCAGCGGGTCGCGCGCGGGTGCTTTTTGTTGCATGGGAAACTCTCGCATTGCTCCCGAAAGGATATCATCCGCTCGTCCCCGCGAAAGCGGGGACCCAGCATCTGGATTCCCGCTTACGCAGGAATGAGCGGTAGGGAAATCACCCCAAATTCAGTTCCTTGAAGAAGTCGTTGCCCTTGTCGTCGATGACGATGAAGGCGGGGAAGTCCTCGACCTCGATGCGCCAGATCGCTTCCATGCCGAGCTCGGGATATTCCACGGTCTCGACCTTCTTGATGCAATGCTCGGCGAGGTTCGCCGCGGCGCCGCCGATCGAGGCGAGATAGAAGCCGCCGTGCTTCTTGCAAGCCTCGCGCACGGTGGCCGCGCGGTTTCCCTTCGCCACCATCACCATCGAGCCGCCGGCGGCCTGGAAATCCTCGACGAAGGAATCCATGCGGCCCGCCGTGGTCGGGCCGAACGCGCCCGAAGCGTAGCCTTCGGGCGTTTTCGCCGGGCCGGCGTAATAGACCGGATGGTTCTTGAAATAGTCGGGCAGCGCCTCACCCCGCTCCAGACGTTCACGCAATTTGGCGTGCGCGCTGTCGCGCGCCACGATCATCGGCCCCGAGAGCGACAGCCGCGTCTTGATCGGATGTTTGGCGAGCTGCGCCAAAATCTCCTTCATCGGCTTGTTGAGATCGATCTGCACCACGTCGCCGCCGAGCTTCGCCGTGTCGATCTCCGGCAGATATTTCGCCGGATTGTGTTCGAGCTCCTCGAGGAACACGCCGTCGCGCGTGATCTTGCCGAGCGCCTGGCGGTCGGCCGAGCACGACACGCCGAGGCCGATCGGCAGCGAGGCGCCGTGGCGCGGCAGCCGGATCACGCGCACGTCGTGGCAGAAATATTTGCCGCCGAACTGTGCGCCGACGCCGAGCGCCTGCGTCATTTTTTGAATCTCGCGCTCCATCTCGCGGTCGCGGAAGGCGTGGCCGTCCTCGGAGCCGCGCTCCGGCAGCGTGTCGTAATATTTGCAGGAGGCGAGCTTCACCGTCTTCATCGTCATCTCCGCCGACGTGCCGCCGATGACGATGGCGAGATGGTAGGGCGGGCACGCCGCGGTGCCGAGCGTCAGCACCTTCTCTTTCAGGAACGGCAGCAGTCTTTCACGCGAAAGGATCGACGGCGTCGCCTGAAACAGAAACGATTTGTTGGCCGAGCCGCCGCCCTTGGCGATGAACAGGAACTTGTAGGCGGCATCGGCGTCGCCCCCGCTCTCGGCATAGATTTCCACCTGCGCCGGCATGTTCGAGCGCGTGTTCTTCTCCTCGAACATCGAAATCGGCGCGAGCTGCGAATAGCGCAGGTTGCGCCTGAGATACGCATCGCGCGCGCCCTCGGCGAGCGCCGCCTCGTCGTCGCCACCGGTCCAAACGAGCCGGCCCTTCTTGCCCATGATGATCGCGGTGCCGGTGTCCTGGCACATCGGCAGCACGCCGCCGGCGGCGATGTTGGCGTTCTTGAGGAAATCGTAGGCGACGAACTTGTCGTTATCCGACGCCTCCGGGTCCTCGACGATGTGTTTCAGACTCGCCAGATGCGCGGGGCGAAGGAGATGATTGACGTCGGTGAAGGCGGCCTCCGCCAGCGCCCGCAGCGCCTCGCGCGGCACTACCAGGGCCTCCTCGCCTATGACGCGCTCGACGCGCAGGCCCTCGGCGGAGATTTTGCGGTAGGGCGTTAGGTCCTTGCCGAGCGGGAAGAGCGGCGTGTGCTTGTAGGGCGGCGTCGGGTGGGAGGAAAGCGGGGCATTCATGGGGTTTTCCTTACTAAATTGAAAATGCCGCGAGCAATCCTTACCAGCTGACCGATATCCTCCGGAACTGTGGGATATATTTTCATCATTCCCTCATCGGGATGATGCACGAAGACAGGCAGAAATTTGCCAACGCGCTGTAGTTTCTCATTCAACATGTCCACCTTTTCAAATTTCGGCGCTGCTTCTTCCCAGTTTTCCGTATGCTTGAAGGCATCATTGATCGCGGTCGAGTATTCCTCAGATACTCGTTGGTACTCATCCTTACTTTCATCATCGATAAACGCTGGAGGTACCGATAACGGGATGCGATGGGCGGCCGGATCACGTCTGCCACTTAACTCCTTGTTCCAAGCCTGAAACGGTTCCATAAACTTGGCGACGTCTCTCAAATTTCCATCCTTGAGAAAATCGTTGCTGAAAAGGCCGATCTTTACGGGCGCAAGCTTGCGAGTTTCATCACCGGCCAGGAGATCAAGAACAAGCCAAGCAAGGTTATCTAGCGTGCCGCGAATATTTATGTAGATTACATTCAAGTCACGTGCGACTTCCTCAACTTGATCACTCGGAAGTGGGTCAGTGCGATCCGTCGCAACCAGTCCAAGAACTCCACGAAACGAGAGCCAAATAAATTTAGTTCTGCGTGCTACGCCAAATCTCATTTGAAAATTTGCTTCCGAACTATTTGTGCTCTGCGCAAGAGTAGCCGAGTCAAAGTGCACATCCAGAATTGCGTCGGTAATGCATAACGCATGCATGTGTTCAGCTTGGCGGTAGCAATGTGCATCCCTTTTGTTATCTCCGGTTAGCGCGCCCAACTTTCGAAAGAAATCCAGGTGGTGGTCGAAACTAAGTTGTGCATCGCTAATTGGCATCACGTTTCTCACTGCGCTTTCGTCTTTGCCCCACTCATGATTTTTGCTCATCAGTTGCCGCTCCGCATAGCTATCCACCAGCACGCGGATCATGCGCTGATAGGGCACGCGGCGCTTTTTGGCTTCGCGCTTGAAGAAATCGAGGCTGCGGCGCGACAGCGAGAGCGTCACCTTCACATTTTCCTCGGGCGGCACGAGATCGGCGGGCGGCGGCAGGAAATCCCCTATGATCCTCATGCGGCGGATTTCTCCGTTGGCGTATCTATCGGTTCTGGTCGGACGGCGCGTCATTTTGAAAATCTACCACAAACGTCATCTGCAACGCGCATTTTAGGTTGTCATACGCGGGCTTGACCCGCGTATCCATGCTGAGCGACGGCCCGCCCCCGGGCTTAACCCGCAAGACTATCCAAGCCGAATGTTCGCATGGATTGCCGGATCAAGTCCGGCAATGACGAAACAATTGGACACACGTTGGCTCGCCCAACCCGATAGGCAAAATACAGGCGCTGCCCCGCTCCGCGCGGTCGCCGTGCTAGAGTGCGCTTCCGGGCGGAAATAGGGGTAGGCAATACATGGCGAGCCGGCAATGGTTCATCGCCCGCGGTGACAAGCAAGAGGGTCCGTTTCCCGACGAGCGGCTGCGCGAGCTGATCGCCGGCGGCAGCGTAACCGCCGAGACGCTGGTCTGGTGCGAGGGCATGAGCGCCTGGGCCAAGGCCGCGGAAGTTCCTGGATTGATGCCCGGAGCGCAACGGTCTCCTTCACTGCCGCCCCATGTCGGGACGACGGCGGATCGCTCCGCACATGCGCTGTCGACCAATGTCCGGGTGTGGCCGCTGTTCTGGCGCGCAATCGTGTTTGCGTTGTCCGAGCTTGCGGTGATCCCGCTGCCATGGGTGGCCACGATTTTTTTTCGATGGTTTGTCGACAGCATCGAGCTCCCGCGCCAACAGCGCGTGACCTTTGCCGGCAAGCCCGAAGATATTTGGTACGTTTTTATGCTCTACGCGCTCTGCGCCGTGGCTGGGTTTGTAAATACCTACGTTCAGATTCTGGTAGTCCCGCTCTCGACGTTTTTCGTCCTGCTCATCACGCGATGGTTTTTCGCCAATCTCGTCTGGGAGGGACAGTCGGCTCCGCTGCAATTCACCGGCGGGTATTGGGCTCTGCTCGGGTGGACCGTCCTGTTGGCGTTATCCGTCATCACCATCATCGGATGGGCCTGGGTTGCCACAGCCTGGGCGCGTTGGATGTGCAGGAACGTCAAGGGGTCCACGCGACACCTGGTCTTTACCGCCAGCGGCTGGAGCTATTTGTGGCGCGCCCTGGTCGTCGCAGTGACAGCCATATTTCTCGTGCCGATTCCGTGGACCTTACGCTGGTTTACCCGTTGGCTAGTCGCGCAATTCGAGTTGGTTTAGCCAGCGCCGCGAGCGTCGCCCGGGTTGAGCGAAGCGATATCCGGTCCACGCACAGCGTCCCAAATCTCTGCTAGCGTCTCCTCGCCATCCGCTTTTGAGCAAAAGCCTCCCGATGCCAGAAACCGCGCCGCTCAGTCCGGCCGAAGCAACCGTGCTGCTGTCGCCGAACCTCGTTAAGGCTCAGGCCGCCGTCAAGGCGACGCTGCTGCTCCTGCTCGCCACCGGCGTGCTGCGCATCGAGGAAACCGAAGCGCCCGGCATTTTTCGCAACAAGAAGATCGCGCATCTGCGCATCGCCGCCGAGCCGAGAAATGCGCCGCCCGAGGTCGCCGCGCTCCTCGACGTGGTGCGCGCGGCGCAGGCCGAGGGCGGCAAGATCAAGGATGTGGTCAAGCTCGCCGAGAAGGCGTTCGGTCCCGCGTGCATGCAATTCAGTCTCAAGTTCATCATCCCGGCGCTGATCGCGCGCGGGCTGTTGCTGCGAAAAAAGATTCTGTTCACGTACATCCTTCGCCTGACGCCGGCGGGTGAGGGGGAGCAGTCGCGCATCAAATCCGATCTGTTCAAGGCCGATGACGTCGTGCGTATGCTCAAGTCGGATCCGGCGCGGGCGGCGGCGTTGGCGAAGACGCTCGGCACCAATGTGCTGCTCAGCGACAAGCTCACCAGGCAGTTCAAGCCGCTTGCCGACGCCATGCGCGCGAACGGCGGCGTTGACGGCATGGTCTTCACCGATACCGGGGCGCATCACGCCGGCCACTCCGGCGGTTTCGACTTCGGCAGCTTCGATCCGGGGAGCTTCGATCTCGGCAGTTTCGACGCGGGCGCGATCGACGCGGTCCATTCCGGCATGGGTTCGTTCGATGCCGGCTTCAGCGACGGTGGCGGCGGCCATGACGGCGGAGGCGGCGGCCATCACTAGACTATGATCCGATTCAATCGCATCGGTTTATGGTCTAGATTTTCCAGTTGAGCATGATCTTTTCCGAAAACCGGGATCCACTTTTCGGGATCATGCTCCGGGCCGATTGCATCCAACTTTACGCAATCTCCCGCCGCGGCTTTAACGCAGCTTCGATAATGTCGCGCTCGCCGTCACAAGCGTACGGAACAAGGCAATTCAAATGGACTTCGGAAAACGCGTTTCCATTCGCGAGCCACGCTCTACCCCGATCGTGCAAGAGACCTGCGTCCGTTGCGGCGGCACCGGCGGGGTCCGCGAGCGCGGCAGCCAAATCATCTGCAAGGCCTGCGACGGCACCGGAAAAGTTAATGCCAAGACGAAGCGCGCTTCTTGATCGGCCCGAAGCCAACGTAGCCCGGATGGAGCGGAGCGTATTCCGGGGTCAGTAAGCGATCGCGTGCCGCGGCTCCTCCCGGATTTCGCTGCGCTCCGTCCGGGCTATAAAGTTTCCAGAAAACCGGCTTCCACTTTTCCGGATCATGCACTTGTTGCGTTGGAGCATGATCTTTTCGGAAAACCGGCTTCCACTTTTCCGGATCATGCACTTGTTGCGTTGGAGCATGATCTTTTCGGAAAACTGGCTTCCACTTTTCCGGATCATGCACTTGTTGCGTTGGCGCATGATCTTTTCGGAAAACCGGCTTCCACTTTTCCGGATCATGCTTTATGCGCAACCCATGTCCGCGCGCTCCGTCCGCATCGGCCGCTCGGCGACCGGGCTTGGCCTGTTCGCCGCCAAAGCGATCGAACGCAACGCCTACATCGTGACTTACCGCGGCAAGCGCATTCCGACCGCGCAAGCGCAGGAGCGCGAGCGCCGTTTCGGCGCCAAGTACATGTTCGAACTCAACCGCCGCTGGACCATCGACGGCTCCTCGCGCCGCAATCTCGGCCGCTACATCAATCATAGCTGCCGGCCGAATGCGGAAGCGGTGATGCGCAAGGGCCGCATCGTGTTCGTGGCGCTGCGTGGCATTACGCCGGGGGAGGAAGTCACCCTCGATTACGGCGAGGAATATTTCGATCTCTTCCTCAAAGACACGGGCTGCCGCTGCGCCGCGTGCACGGCGAAGGCAGCAAGGCGACCTCTCTAGCCGCCCACCCCTTTCCCTTTTAGCGCACTCCCGATCTCATCGAGCACGGCGGGGTCGTCGATCGTCGCCGGCATGGTCCAGCTTTCGCCGTCGGCGATCTTCTTCATGGTCCCGCGCAGGATTTTTCCCGAGCGCGTTTTCGGGAGCCGGCCGACGGTGATGGCGAGCTTGAATGCCGCCACCGGGCCGATCTTTTCGCGCACGAGCGCGACGCATTCCTTCTCGATCTCCGTCGGCGGCCGGTTGACGCCGGATTTGAGCACGATGAAGCCGCACGGCACTTCGCCCTTGAGCTCGTCCTTGATGCCGAGCACGGCGCATTCGGCGACGTCCTGATGCGAGGCGAGCACTTCCTCCATGCCGCCGGTCGAGAGCCGGTGGCCGGCGACATTGATGATGTCGTCGGTACGGCCCATGACGAAAATGTAGCCGTCATCGTCCTTGAAGCCGGCGTCGGCCGTCTTGTAGTAGCCGGGGAATTCCGTGAGGTAGCTTTCCTTGAAGCGTTCGTCGGCCTGCCACAGCGTCGGCAGGCATGACGGCGGCAGCGGCAGCTTGACCACGATCGAACCCATCTTGTTCGCCGGCACTTCGTGGCACGCCTCGTCGACGATGCGCACGTCGTAGCCGGGCATGGCGACGGTCGGCGAGCCATGCTTGACCGGTAGCATGCCGAGCCCGACCGGATTCCCGGCGATCGCCCAGCCGGTCTCGGTCTGCCACCAATGATCGACCACCGGCACCTTGAGCAGCTTCTCCGCCCACACGATCGTGTCGGGATCGGCGCGCTCGCCGGCGAGAAACAGCGTGCGGAATTTCGAGAGATCGTATTGCGCGAACAACTTGCCCTGTGGGTCTTCTTTCTTGATGGCGCGGAATGCGGTCGGCGCCGTGAACATGGCGGCGCAGCCGTGCTCGGCGATTACGCGCCAGAACGCGCCAGCGTCCGGCGTGCCGACTGGCTTGCCCTCGTAGAGGATCGAGGTGCAGCCGTGGAGAAGCGGGGCGTAGACGATGTAGCTGTGGCCGACCACCCAACCGACATCGGAGGCCGCCCAGTACACTTCCCCCGGCTCGACGCCGTAAAGGTTTTTCATCGACCATTTGAGCGCGACCATGTGGCCGCCATTGTCGCGTACGACGCCCTTCGGCCGGCCGGTCGTGCCGGAGGTGTAGAGAATGTAGAGCGGGTCGGTCGCCGCGACCGGCACGCAATCATAAACGGAACGTGCGTGAACGAGCGCGTGATCGCGCATGGTCGCCCAATCGTGGTCGCGGCCGCCGACCATCGATGCTTCCGCCTGTGGCCGTTGCAGGATCAGGCAGGCGTCCGGCTTGTGCTGCGAGAGCGCAATCGCCTCGTCGAGCAGCGGCTTGTAGGCGACGATACGGCCGGGCTCGATGCCGCAGCTCGCGGACAGGATCACCTTCGGCTTGGCGTCGTCGATGCGGATGGCCAATTCGCGCGCAGCGAAACCGCCGAACACGACCGAATGGATGGCGCCGATGCGCGCGCAGGCGAGCATGGCGATCGCCGCCTCCGGTACCATCGGCATGTAGAGGATCACGCGGTCGCCTTTTTGCACGCCGAGATCGCGCAGCACCGAGGCGAGCACCTGCGTTTCGGTCATCAGGCGGTGATAGCTGATGGTGCGCTTTGCGCCGGCAAGCGGCGAATCGTAGATGATCGCCGCCTGGTCGCCGCGCCCGGCCTGGACGTGGCGGTCGACGGCATTGAAGCAGGTGTTGCAGACCCCGTCGGGAAACCAGCGCCCGTAAATCCCGGCCTTCGGGTCGAAGATCGCCTTCGGCTTTTCGAACCAGTCGAGGTCGGCGGCCGCTTCGGCCCAAAAGCCTTGCGGGTCGCGCTGCCATCGCGCGTAAACCTCGTGGTAGCGGCTCGAACGGGCGTCCATTATTGTGTCTCCCTGACTTCACCTCCCCGGCGCGGGGAAGAGGTGAATTTCGTTGCGGCATTCTCAACCTCATCACGGCGTTTGCAAGCCGTGTTGTGGCGGCAATACCGCCATGCATGACAAAGCTGGCATCAAGGCGCGCGCTTTGATCTATGTCAGTTGTCCGCTCGCCACCAACGCTGCCTTCCCGTGATCACCGATCCGCTGTTCTATCTTGTGGCCATTCCCGCGGTGGCGGCGCTCGGATTGAGCAAGGGCGGTTTCGCCGGGCTCGGCATGATCGCGACGCCGCTTGTCGCGCTGGTCGTGCCGCCGCTCGAAGGCGCGGCCATCCTCTTGCCGATCCTCATCTGCCAGGACGCCATTTCGCTGTGGACTTATCACCGCACCTGGAGCGCCTGGAATCTGAAGGTGCTGTTGCCCGGCTCGGTGCTTGGCGTCGGCGCCGGCTGGGTGCTGGCGACCTATCTCTCCAACGCAGCGATCGAGCTGATCGTAGGATCGATCGCGCTCCTTTTTGTTCTTTATATGTGGCTGGGGGTCTGGCTGCGCGCCTATCTCGGGCATCCGCCGGCAAAGGCGCACCGGCCGCATCCGGCCATGGGCGTTCTCTGGGGCGCGCTGTCCGGCTTTACCTCGACGCTCGTCCAGGTCGGCTCGCCGCCCTTTCAAATCCACATGCTGCCGCAGCGCCTCGACAAGTTTACCCTCGTCGGCACCACTGTCATTTTCTTCACCATCCTGAACTGGATGAAGGTCATCCCTTATTTCGCACTGGGCCAGTTCTCGCCACGCAATCTCGCCACCTCGGCGGTTTTATTGCCGCTGGCCGTCGCCACCAATTTTCTCGGCATTTGGCTGGTGCGCAAAACGCCGACCGACCTATTCTACAAGTTTGCCTATCTCCTCATGCTGCTGATCGCGATCGCCTTGCTCTGGCAGGGTGCCAGGGGGCTTGTTCACTGAGCGAGGCGAATAGCATGTAGCGACGATTCTATTCGCTATTCGTACTCCCTGTTCGCTATCTTCGTTTCTCTTCGCTATCGGCCATTCGCGATATTCGCTAGGCTTCAAGCCGGCAGGGAGGAGGAACCATGCCGACGCCTTACGACACCGATCTCGGCCGCAACGCCGCGAATTTTCAGCCGCTCACGCCGCTTTCTTTCCTTGCGCGCGCGGCGGAGGTTTATCCGGATACGACCGCGATCATCCACGGCGCCCGGTCCTGGAAGTATCGACAGTTTTACGCGCGGGCGAGGCAACTCGCCTCGGCGCTTGCGCGCCGCGGCGTCAAGCGCGGCGATACCGTCTCGGTGTTGCTCGCAAACACGCCGGCGATGATCGAGGCGCATTTCGGTGTGCCGATGACGGGCGCCGTCCTCAACACTCTCAACACGCGGCTCGACGCCGCCATTCTCGGTTTTACGCTCGATCACGCCGAAACCAAGGTGCTGATCATCGACCGGGAATTTTCCAAGGTCATGAAAGACGCGCTGGGGCGCGCCAAGGTCAAGCCGCTCCTCATCGATTACGACGATCCGGAATTCAGCGGCGCGGGCGAGCGGATCGGCAGCCTCGACTATGAGGATCTGCTGCGCGACGGCGATGCGGATTTTGCCTGGTTGATGCCGAACGACGAATGGGACGCGATTTCGCTCAACTATACGTCAGGCACGACGGGCGACCCCAAAGGCGTCGTCTATCACCATCGCGGCGCCTATCTGCTCGCGCTCGGCAATGTCATCACCTGCGGCATGGGCAAGCATCCGGTCTATCTGTGGACGCTGCCGATGTTTCATTGCAACGGCTGGTGCTTTCCGTGGACGCTGTCGGTCGTCGCCGGCACGCATGTCTGCCTGCGCGCGGTGCGCGCGGCGCCCATCTTCGAGGCCATGGCCACGCACAAGGTCACGCATCTGTGCGGCGCGCCGATCGTGATGTCGACGCTGCTCGACGCGCCGCCGCGGGAAAAGAAGCCGCTGCCGCATGTGGTGCAGTTCGCCACCGCCGCCGCCCCTCCGCCCGAGGCCGTGCTGGCGGCGATGAGGGCCGCCGGCTTCAACGTCACGCACCTCTACGGGCTCACCGAAACCTACGGGCCGGCGAGCATCAACGACTGGCATAGCGAGTGGGATGCGCTTGCGTCCGAGGAACAGGCAGCGAAGAAAGCGCGCCAGGGCGTGCGCTATCCGGTGCTTGAAGCGCTCGACGTGCTCGACCCGGAAACGATGCAGCCGGTGCCGCGCGACAGCGAGACTTTGGGCGAGCTGATGTTCCGCGGCAACGTGGTGATGAAGGGATATCTGAAAAACAAACAATCGACCGAGGCGGCGTTCGCCGGCGGTTGGTTTCATTCCGGCGATCTCGGCGTCGTTCATCCCGACGGCTATATCCAGATCAAGGACCGTTCCAAGGACATCATCATCTCCGGCGGCGAGAATATTTCCTCGATCGAGGTCGAGGACGCGCTCTACAAGCATCCCGCGGTTTCGGCCGTCGCCGTCGTCGCCAAGCCGGACGACAAATGGGGCGAGACACCGTGTGCGTTCGTTGAGTTAAAGCCCGGCGCCAGCGCCACGGCGGAGGAGCTGATCGCCTGGTGTCGCTCGCACCTCGCCGCCTACAAATGCCCGCGCCATGTCGTCTTCACCGAGATTCCGAAAACCAGCACCGGCAAGCTGCAAAAGTTCAAGCTGCGGGATGTGGCGAAGGAAGCAAAGTAACTTGCATCGTCAGCTCCGTTGTGGCCGGGCTCATTCCGGCCATCCATGTCTTTGGCTCGGTATGCAATCAAGACGGGGATGCCCGGCATAAGGTTCACGCTTGGGCTGGCCAAAGCCGGGAACCGAGTGCCGGGTATGCCGAAATAATCACCGTCCGTCCCGCTTGCGCGAGGACGAGCGGATGAAAAGAACCGCCGAACTGTGGATTAATGGACGCTGACTTCTTGTCTCAGCCGCGCGATCTCGTCTTTAACGTGCAACTTGCGCCGCTTCAGTTCTACGACCCTCAAATCGTCGGTCGACGGGTGGGTCAATGCTTCGTTGATTTCCTGCTCTAACGCCTGGTGCTTTCTCTCGAGTTCCGCAAGATGCGATTCGATCGCCATGTGGGCTGCCTCCTAGCGTTTTGATGCCTCCGGTCCCCGTGTGCGCACAACGCTACACCAATGTGACCAATTGCAAAGATACTCTCTTTATGGCCCGGGGAAAATCCATACTGTGCAACGCTTGCCGGCGGACTTGTCGGCGATTCGCTAAAACGCGATAATCCAAAGTAACTTACGGTCAATTCACCGCCCCCGGCGGGTGCCCAAAAGGGGGCCGGGGCAACGGCGCGACCAAGGCGGCGATGACACAAGAGGAAGAACGCGAGCTTCGGGCGCAACTGGCGCGCCTGCATCAGGAGCATCGCGACCTCGACGCCGCGATTGCGGCGCTCCAGGTTTCGCCAGGCGCCGACATCATCCAGGTTCAGCGGCTGAAGAAACGTAAGCTGCAATTGCGCGACCGCATCACCTTCATCGAAGACCAGCTGACGCCGGATATCATCGCCTAACGCGTCATTTGGAGGCGCGCGAAGCGCCGGGCCCGGAATTTGTCATTTGAGGCCATCGCTCAGCGCCCGTTCTGCCGATGGGTGGTTATGTATTCCGGGCAGGGCTGCGCGGCCCGGAATGACGCGCCCGCCGTTCCATGTCGCAACAGCCCTGCGACTGATTGACGCAGACCCGCAACTTGTCCCACGCCCGCAACGAAAATCTCACCGACCGATCAGGTTCTATTCTGCTTGAAGGAATGTAGCCGGTAGCGTGTCCGCGTCGGTAAAGACCGCAGCCGTCAAAGGGCCGCCGAATACCGCGCCGGTGTCGAGGTTCAGGCGATTGCCGCGCCAATCCGGGGCGCCGGTCGATAGCGGCGTGTGACCATGCACGATCAGCCGGCCGTAGTCGCGGCGGTCGGAGAGGAACGGTTCCCTGATCCAGAGAAGGTCACGCTCGCTTTGCGCGTCGAGCGGTTTTTGCGGATCGATTCCGGCGTGGACGAAAAAGCGTCGGCCGTCATCGTAACTGAGCGGCAGCGAACGCAGCCAATCGACATGCTCGTCCGGCAGTTCGCGAGCGCGTTTGACTCCGTAGCTTTGTAGCGTCTCCGCTCCTCCTTGCGTCAGCCAAAAGGCTGGTTGCGCGTTGCCGTCGATGACGTCAAGCGCGAACGCTTCATGGTTTCCTTTGAGCGCAATCGCGCGCAGCCGCGACTGCAGATCCATAACCGTCCTAATGACCCCGCAGCTATCCGGTCCGCGGTCGATGTAGTCGCCAAGAAAGACGAACGTCATCGGCCGACCGTCGGCATGTTGCTGGCAGCGCGCGATCAATGTGTGCAGCTTGTGGAGCGAACCGTGGATGTCGGCAATGGCGTAGATAAACAAAGCGGAGTTCGTCATTGGGCGGGTTTCGGGCCTTCAATAATGGCCATATTCAGGCAGGTTTGTTCAGTCCGCGTTCACCCACAAATGGGAACTTTGGCCTTAGGGGTCGGTTTAAGTGCGTGAATAACCAAACTGTTCGAGGTGATGCCATGAGGAAATTTCTGACTGCTCTCGTCGCGGTGGCTGCCATCGGCGCGATGGCGGTCGCGACGTTCGAGCACGGCCGACGCTCGATGGGCTGGCGGCTACGGCTGGCGCGGCGGTTGGGGCTGGGGCCCTGGGCCGTTTGTCGCCGGTGCCCTGATCGGCGGTGCGTTGCTCGGGGGCGCGTTGGCCGCGCCTTACTATTATGGCGGCTACTATCCGTATGGCGGCTACGGTCCTTACTACCCGTATGGTCCGTATCCCTATGGCGGCTGCCGCCGGGTGTGGAACGGCTATTACTGGGTGCGCAGCTGTTACTAAGCGGCAGCGTGCGTGTCCCACGAAGTAAGACGTTCCCCTTCAAAGGGAGACGTTCTCAATTCCGTGACGCCGGTCACAGCACCGGAAATACGGTTGCTGCACCTAACTTCCGCCAAAGAATAACGCCTCTATATGGAAAGGGGCGGCGAGGAATTCGGGGGTTGACGGGGACTTCCGCTCCATCGGGTTTCAGATCGGCGACCCGCCCGGTCTCATGAGGAGAACACATGCATAAGTCGCTCATCGCGCTAGTCGGCGCCGCGGGCATCGGCCTTGCTGCAATGGCCGCCCCGGCTCCCGCAAACGCAGACTGCATAGGCTGTGCGGTCGGCGCCGGTATTCTTGGCGGCGTCGCCGCCGGGGCGATCATCGGCAGCGCCATCGCGAACAGCCCGCCTCCTCCGCCGCCCGGTTATTATCCGCCGCCGCCGGACGCTTATTATCCCCCGCCGCCGGACGCTTATTATCCCCCTCCGCCCGGCGCCTATTACCCGCCGCCCGCCGCCTACGCTCAGCTGGCGCCCGGCTGTCACTGGGGACATCGCAAGGTTTGGGTTGAAGGTTACGGTTATCAGTGGCGTACTGTCCAAGTCTGTCCGTGACACTTCTGTTCGTGATCTCGCGGTCCAGCAGTGAATTTCAATCGGCCGGCTTGCATAAGCCGGCCGGTTTCTTTTTTGTGACGTTGCGATTCCCACGGTGTGGTCATGCCGATGCGACAGTCCGCTGCGATCGTGCGGATGCTGGCAATGTAAGAAACAATGGGTGAAGGTCTGATCGTGCGCTCCCTTTCGTTTTGGCGCGATGCAAAGATCGGCGGTGCCGACGGCGCGCAGGCATTCCTTCAACGCACCGTCGCTGTCTGTCGTGACTTTGCCGCACGGATGTGGACCAAAGAGTCACGCGCACTGTGGGTTCCGTGGGCGAAGCTGGTGCTTATCTGGATCGGCGTTGTTTTGTTCTGTCTCTATCTCGGCATGGCCGCGATCCTCTACTTCGCGCAGCGGTCCATGATGTACTTCCCGGACACGATCCACACGACGCCGGCGCAAGCCGGCTTGTCCGAGGCTGAGGAGGTGGCGCTCACGGCCTCCGACGGCGGGCACCTTGTCGCCTGGCATGTGACGCCGCGCGCCGATCGGCCGGTAATTCTCTATCTCCACGGCAATGGCGGCGCGTTGCGGTACCGGGTGGAGCGCTTCCGGTCTCTCATCCGCGATGGCATCGGCCTCGTCGGTGTCGAGTATCGCGGCTATGCCGGCAATGAAGGAAGCCCGACCGAAGCGGGCCTCATCGCCGACGCGGAGGCCGCGTACGCTTTTGCCGGCGCGCGCTATCCCGCGCAGCAGCTCGTGGTGTGGGGCGAGTCGCTCGGCACCGGCATCGCGGTGGCGTTGGCGTCGGAAAAGCCGGTCGGCCGCGTGATCCTGGAAGCGCCGTTCACATCAGCCGCCGAGGTCGCCGGCGCGCGCTACTGGTATTTGCCGGTGCGGCTCCTGATGAAGGATCAATTCCGCTCCGACGAGCGCATCGGAAAAATCACCGCGCCCGTTCTCATCATGCACGGGGTGCACGATCATATCGTGCCGTACGCGATGGGTGAGCGGCTGTTCGATCTGACGAAAGCGCCCAAGCACATCGTGCGCTTTCTCGACGGCGACCATGAGGACCTCGATGGGCGTGGCGCGCTGCATGCCGTCGGCCGCTTCCTCGCCGGCGATTTGGACAAGCCGCCGCACCCATAGCGGGCTGCATATAGTTATTGCGGCACAGTCATGAGCTCGAGCACGTGACCGTTCGGATCGCGGAAATAGATACCGCGGCCGCCGCCCCAATCGTTGAGCTTGCCGTCGTCGAGGCTCCAGGGGGCGCTGCCGAAAACGATTTTCGCCTTTTTGATGCGGCTGAAAATCGCGTCGAATTCCCCGTTGCTGACATGAAAAGCATAGTGGTGGCTTTCGAACTTGCTGTCGTCATCGAACAGGAGTGTCAGCGTCTTGTTGATCCGCACCGGCGCGAAATAGCCGGCGCGTCCGCGCTTGAGACCGAAGATCCCGGCGAAAAACTTGGCCGCCGCGGCCTTGTCGCGCGCTGGAACGATGGTGTGATTAAGCGTGATGGTCATGGGCGCCTCCTCGCTCGGCGGTCCCGCTAAAACGTCTGATAAGACTCGCCGACCTTGCCGCCTACACGGGCGAAGCCGGTGCGCGCGGGCTCATATTTGTCGTTTATGTTGAGCGCCTTCGCGTAAGAGCCGGCGGCCTTGTCCTTTTGCCCGAGGCGCTCGTAGGCGAGGCCGCGGCTCGTCCAAGCCTGCAGGCTCTGCGGTGCCATTTGCACGGCCTCATCGAGATCGCTTGCCGCCGATTTGGCATCGCCGATCGCAAGATAGCTCAGCGCGCGCGCCACGGACGGCTCGGCCTTTTGCGTCGTCAGCCCAAGCGTTGTG
This sequence comes from uncultured Alphaproteobacteria bacterium, assembly GCA_963733575.1. GTDB lineage: Bacteria > Pseudomonadota > Alphaproteobacteria > Rhizobiales > Xanthobacteraceae > BOG-931. The sequence continues at coordinate 776,130 of CAVTDJ010000005.1, forward strand.
GTGAAGTCGTCGATGGCTAGTTGGTGCTGACGCTGGCTCTGATAGAGGAGGCCGCGATTGTAATAGGCCTGCGCATTGTCGGACTTGAGCGCGATCGACTTGTTGAAGTCGCCGAGCGCCTGGGCGCTGCGGCCTTGCTGTCGGAAGACAATGCCGCGGCCGAGATAAGCGGGCGCGTAGTTGCTGTCGATCGCCAGGGCCTTGTTGTAGTCGGCGAGTGCGAGATCGAGTTTGCCGGTCTGGCGGTAGAGGAGGCCGCGGTTGGCGTAAGCCTGCGCGTAATTCGGATCGAGGCTGATCGCCTTGTTGAAGTCGGCGAATGCCTGCTCTGTGTTTCCGGCCTCGGCGAGCACCGAGCCGCGCATATTGTAGGCTTGTGGATCGTCGGGGTGTTTCTGGATAACCTCGGTGAGCGACGTCAGGTTGGACTGCGATGGGGCGGGCGCGTCATCCTTTTCCGCTGACGACAGTCCCGCGCAGCCGGCGAGCGCCAATGCGCCGAGCAGACCGAGAACGAGCGCCGGATACCGCCTCATCGTGCGCCGCCGTTGCCGCTCGCTCTTTACGCCCGCTGGTCCTGTCATCCGACGCTCGCGGCACCGTGGCGCCCCCTTTTGCGCCTCACGGTAGATCACGGCGAAGGAGCGCGATACCCCCGCCAAAAGCAAAGGCGCGGGCCCCAGAGCCCGCGCCATCCGCAAAGCGCTCGATCCCTCAGCCGAAACGGGGCGGGCGCGGCGGTCCGGACCTGCCGCCAGCGGCGGTGACGGGCTTCGGCTTCATCGGCAAGAGGCCCTCGCGCTGCAACCGCTTGCGCGCAAGCTTGCGAGCGCGGCGGATCGCTTCCGCCTTCTCCCGAGCCTTTCTTTCCGAGGGTTTTTCGTAATGGCCGCGGAGCTTCATCTCGCGGAAAATGCCCTCGCGCTGCATCTTCTTCTTCAGCGCTTTGAGGGCTTGGTCGACATTATTGTCGCGAACGAGAACCTGCACGCATCCTCCTTTTTAGTGCGCTCAGCCGAGTGCGCCGGTGAATGGAATAGGGGCGCAGACGTCAACGCCTGCGCCACCTTGGCGCGCTCTGTAGCAGAATTGCCGGGCCAAGTCCATAAGCCGGGCCGATTGGGCATGCCGCCCTCAGTCGGGAGATACGCGCGTCACATGTCCCATCTTCCGGCCGGGACGTATCTCCGCTTTGCCGTAAAGATGCACAGCGGCGCCGGGAACTTCGAGCCAGGCCCGGTAGTCCTCGACCTCATTGCCGATGAGATTGATCATTTCCACGCGGCCGTGGCGGACGGGCTTTCCTAATGGCCAACCGGCCACCGCGCGAATGTGCTGCTCGAATTGCGACACCGAGGCGCCGTCGATCGTCCAATGCCCGGAATTGTGTACCCGCGGCGCGATTTCGTTGACGAGGAGACCACCGTCACGCAGCGCGAACATCTCCACCGCCAGCACGCCGACATAGGCGAATTTTTGCGCGATCGTCTCGGCGATGCGCCGAGCCTCTTTTGCGGCGTCATCGGGTAGCGCGGCGGGCACGCGGGATCTCTTTAAAATATGGTCGCGATGCTCGTTCTCGGTCGCGTCGAAACATTCGACGGTTCCGTCCTGCCCGCGCGCGGCAATAACGGAAACCTCGCACGCGAACGGCACGAAGGCTTCAAGGATGGACGGTTGGCAACCGACCTCGCGCCAGGCGGCGTCGGGAGCAGTGCCGTTCTTGATCGCCGCCTGGCCCTTGCCGTCATAACCGAAGCGCCGCGTCTTCAACACGGCGGGCCGGCCGACCCGATCGAGCGCCGCGCTCAGCTCGGCTGGCGACGCAACGGCGGCATAGGGCGCGGTGTCGATACCGAGCGCGGCGACGAAATCTTTTTCGGCGAGCCGATCCTGGGTCGTCGCCAAGACTTTCGGATCGGGCAGCACCGGGACGCGCGCAGCTAAAAACGTCGCGGCCTCCGCCGGTATGTTTTCGAACTCGTAAGTGACGACATCGACGCTTTCCGCGAAGCGCGCGAGCGCGTCCGTGTCGGCATAGTTGGCGCAGGTCGCCCGTTGTACGACATCGAAGGCGGGCGACTCGGAATCGGGCGCGAAGACATGACACTTGAAGCCGAGGCGCGCCGCGGCGAGCGCAAGCATGCGTCCAAGCTGGCCACTGCCCAGGATGCCGATAATGGCTCCAGGCTTGAGGACGGGCGCGGACGCGGTCACGCGCCGGAGTCCTTGGGTTGTTCGGCGACGGCGGCGGTTTGGCGCGCCCGCCAGGCTTCGAGGCGCTCGCCGAGCGCCGGATCGCTCAGCGCCAAAACACTCGCCGCCAAGAGGGCGGCGTTGATAGCGCCGGCTTGCCCGATCGCCAGCGTACCGACCGGCACGCCGGGCGGCATCTGCACGATGGAATAGAGTGAATCCTGGCCCGACAAGGCCTTCGACTCCACTGGCACGCCGAACACCGGCAGGCTGGTAAGCGCGGCGGTCATGCCGGGCAAATGCGCCGCGCCGCCGGCGCCGGCGATGATCACCTTGAAGCCGGCAGCTTTCGCTCCTTTGGCGAACGCGTAGAGGCGCTCGGGCGTGCGGTGAGCAGAGACGATACGCGCATCGTAGGGCACGCCCAGCGCGTCGAGCGTTTCGGCAGCATGCTTCATGGTCTGCCAGTCGGACTGGCTGCCCATGATGATGGCAACGGATTTCGCTCCCGGCGGCGCCAAGACAATCCCCCTGCGCGAAGGAAGCGCGGGATTATAGGTCCGGTCCCCGACCTGGCAAGGCACTGAGTCCAGGGAAGTCTGCACGGGCTTAACAGATTTTCGAATCGCCACCGATTTGTTGCCGATCGCCTGCGCTTGCAGGGCGAACCCCTCTTGCTACCGGCCGATCTGGCTACGCCCTTCGGTCTGGTCCTGCACGAGCTTGCGGCCAATGCGGCAAAGTACGGATCGCTGTCGGTTTCGGCCGGTAACGTGACCGTCAGTTGGGACCACGATGGCGCGGAACAACCAGCGCACGCTGCCGCTTGTCTGAAAAGAGAGCGGCGGCGCGCGCAAGCAAGCCGAAAACGACCGGGCGCTCGGGAATACCCTGATCGACAACGTGGACGCGGGAATCCAGATTAGCTTGTAACCGGTTATGAGCGCAGCGATATGCGGGTTGGCAGCCGTGAGGCTCACCCGGATTTTGCTTCGCATATTGGGCTACAATTTCGCCTTCTGACACGCTTCCCACAGCCGCATGGCGGTCACCGGCATGTTGAGATGGGCGCCGCCGCCGCCGGGAACGGCATCGCCGACGGCATTCATCACCGCGGCGATGGAGGCTGTGGTGCCGGCTTCGCCGACGCCCTTGACTCCGAGCGGGTTGGTCGTCGCCGGGACGTTAAGAAGATCGTCGCGGATCTCGGGCGGCATATCGGCGGCGCGCGGCATGGCATAGTCCATGAACGAGCCAGTGACGAGCTGGCCGCTGCCCTCGTCATAGAACACCTGCTCCATCAGCGCCTGACCGAGTCCCTGCGCCAATGCGCCATGCAACTGACCTTCGACGATCATGGCGTTGAGCACATTGCCGCAATCGTCCACCGCCGTGTAGGCGACGATGTCCATGTGCCCAGTCTCAGGATCGATCTCGACTTCGGCGACGTGGACACCGTTCGGGAACGTGAGCGGGGTTTCCGTCGTGGTCTTGGTGTCGAGATCCTCCTCGATCGTGCCGCGCTTTTTCAGCTCTGCAGCGCGGGCGGCGACATCGAAAAGCGAGATGCGACGGTCGGTACCGACGACGCCGAAATACCCGCTTTCGTAGGCGATGTCGCCTTCGGAAGCTTCGAGCACCATGGCCGCGACGCGCTTTCCTTTTTCCAGCATTACGTCGATGCATTTGACGACAGAGGCACCGGCGGTCATCGCCGAACGCGAGCCGACCGAGGCGTAGCCGGCGATCTCAAGTGCGGAATCGCCGTGCTTATGAGTAACTTTGCCGCGCGGAATGCCGAGCCGGTCGGCTACCAGCCGCGGAAACACCGAGGCGTGGCCCTGGCCGGTCGACTGCACGTTGAGATTGACCGTCAGCGTGCCGTTTCCAGAAAACGTGAACAGCGCTCCTTCGACCGGCGAGCCGCCAGCGTGCTCCAGCATGCAGGAAATGCCGATGCCGCGATATTTGCCGCGCTTCTTTGCTTCGCGCCGGCGCGTCTTGAAGCCGTCGTAGTCGGCGAGCGTCAGCGCCTTGTCGAGGATCGGCGCGAAATTGCCGCTGTCATAGGTCGTGCCGACGGCGGTTTTGTACGGCATGGCGGAAGCGGGAACGAGATTGCGCCGCCGCAGCTTTGCCGGATCGATCCCGGTCACGCGGGAAGCTTCCTCGACTACGCGTTCGAGCACGTAGTTCGCCTCCGGCCGCCCGGCGCCGCGATAGGGCGCCGTCGCTAGCGTGTTGGTAAAGGCGCAGCGTGTGCTCATATCGATATGCTTGATGTCGTACATACAGGGCAGGCAGCGGGTGAAATTCAAGGTCGGGATATTGGCGCCGACTGCGCCGACATAGGCGCCGAGATTGCCGGTGTTGCGAATGCGCAACGCCAGAAAGCGGCCTTTCTCGTCGAGCGCGAGCTCCGCTTCCGAGTAAATGTCGCGCGCTTGGTTATCGCTCAGGAACGCCTCGGAGCGGCCCGACATCCAATGGATCGGGCGGCCAAGCTTTTTGGCACCGACCATCTGCGCGATGTATTCCGGATAGGGGCCAGTCTTCAGCCCGAACGCGCCGCCGACGTCCTCGGTGAGGACTCGCACCCGCTCCTTCGGAATTTGCATGATCGCTGCGATCGGGTCGCGCATGGCGGTCGTACCCTGCGAGCAGACGCGCAACGTGTAGGTTTCCGCGGCCGCATCGTAGCTTGCGGTCGCGCCGCGCGGCTCCATAGAAGCGACGACCATCCGCTGATTCATCACCGCAATCCGCGCGACGAATTTCGCGGCAGCGAAGATTTCATCGACTTGCCGCGCATTGGCGTCCGGATCGGCTGCCGGTCCCGGCCAATCGACCGCGAGATTGCCCGGCGCCTGCGGCCACACCTGTGGCGCATTGGGTCCGAGCGCCTCGCGCGCGTCGATCACTGGCGTGAGTGCTTCGTACTCGATGGCGACGAGCTCGGCGGCGTCTTGTGCCACGACGGCGCTCTCGGCGACCACCATCGCCACCGGCTCGCCGACATGCATTACTCGTTCGACGGCAAGCGCCGGCCGATGCGGCACGATCAATCCCTTGCCGCCGCGCCCGTTCAGCGGAGGATGGCGGCCGAGGCTGCCGACCCCCTCCATTTCCTTTGCCGTCAGCACGCCGAGGACACCGCCAGCCTTCAGCGCGGCGGTGACGTCCACGCTGACGATGCGGGCGAAAGCGTGCGGCGAACGTACGAAATAGGCGTAGGCCTGCCGCGGCACGGGAACGTCGGCCGCGTAGCGGCCCTGTCCCCGGACCAGAATATCATCTTCGACGCGCGGCTCACGGGCCGCGCGGCCATTCGTTTTTGCATCCATGCCCTGTTCCGAATTGTCTGTCGGGATATGGGTCGTCCCCTTATAACCGAAACTGCCGACCGCTAAAGGCGGCCCTTTTTCGGGCATTTTTAATCGAATCGCCTTTCCTACCGTCGCCCGTCGCCCGTCGCCCGTCGCCCGTCGCCCGTCGCCCGTCGCACGGAGTGTGAGGAACGCCTCCGCGAACGACGGATGACGGCTGAGAGTTGCTTGCTGGAACCCGTCGATGCTCCAACCCGGTACGTTCGCGCTTACGTTGCTCCTGGCCATGCTGACGGCGCTCGGCCCGCTGTCCATGGACATGTATCTGCCATCGCTGCCGGACATCGCCCACGTCCTCGCAGCGCCGACGGCGCGCGTGCAATTGACGGTGTCGAGCTACCTGATCGGCTTTGCCGTCGGCCAAGTGATCTATGGTCCATTATCGGATCGTCATGGCCGCCGCCCCGTCCTGCTCGTGGCGCTGGGCGTCTATGTCACGAGCACTCTCGTTTGCGCGGCGACGCAATCGGTCGATCCGCTGATTGGAGCGCGTTTCCTCCAGGGTATCGGCGGATCGGGTTCGATCGTACTGGCGCGCGCCATCGTGCGCGATCTCTATTCCGGCGTACGGGCGGCGCGCGAACTGTCCCTGATGGGATCGATCAGCGCCTTTGCGCCGATCGTGGCGCCGATGATCGGCGGCGTTCTGCAGACCGCATTCGGCTGGCGGGCGAGCTTCCTCTTCATGGGCGGTGCCGCAGTGGTTGCGACTATCGTGGCGGCGCGGTTATTGCCTGAGACCCTGCGCCAGCGCTCCGGCGAGCCGATCTCACTATTGTCGATGATTCGGGGTTATCGCTCCGTGCTGCGGCATCGCGGCTTTCTCGTCTATCTCGGCATCCTCACCATCAGCTATGCCGGATTGTTTGCCTGGGTATCCGGCGCTTCCGTCGTGCTGCAAGGCGTCTACGGACTATCGGCCGTCGCCTTCGGCTTCACATTCGCGCTTGGTGCGGCCGGATACATGGTGGGGGCGACCATCGCCGCACGCCTCGTCGTGCGGCTCGGCCTCGATCGCACGATGGGGGTCGGCGTCATGGTGCTTGCCGCCGGGGGCCTGGCCTTGGCGGCGGTCGTGGCCGCCGGAATCCCGGGTGTGTGGCTCGTGGCAGCGATGGCCGTATATCTTGCGGGCCTTGGGCTCGCCATGCCGCAAGCGATGGCCGGCGCGCTGACGCCTTTTCCCGACCGTGCCGGCACCGCCGCGTCGTTGATGGGGCTGGTGCAGCAAACGGTCGCAGCCATCGTCGCCGCCGTTATCGGCGGCTATCTCGGCGGCTCCGCCTGGCCCGTGACAGTCGTCGTCGTCGTAATGGGTTGCCTAACCTTCCTCCTTTGGGCGCTCACGCGCCGCCTTCGCGCGCACGAACGCTGAGCAGTTTCAGGCTGGGGAGAGCCTCAATTCCGGCGTTGCCTGCGGCACCGTGTTGGTTAGGATGATACAGGGGCGGCCATTGCACGACTGACGGTTCTCATGGGGCGCCCCGCCTGCCGCATGGCGTTCGGGTTGAGGGGAAAGGTTTATGTCCGCGGCCGACTTGTTGAGCCGCCGTTCCTTTCTTGCCGGGGTAAGCGCCCTGGGCGGGGGTCTCGCGCTCGCCCTTGCCGTTCCATTTGGACCGGTGCGCCCCGCCGAGGAAGCCCCGGAAATCACCGCTTGGCTGCTGATTGGCCCGGACGATTCGGTCGTCATCCGCGTCGCGCGCGCCGAGATGGGACAGGGGGCGCAGACCGGACTTGCCATGCTGGTTGCTGAAGAGCTCGGATGCGACTGGGCGAAAGTCCGGACGGAATTCGTCGCCGCGGAGGAGAATTTGCGCCGCGACCGCGTCTGGGGCGATACGTCGACCGGCGCCAGCCGCTCGATCGCTTCCTCACAACTTTATCTGCGGCGGGCCGGCGCCACGGCGCGGGAGTTGCTGATTGCCGCCGCCGCGCAGCGTTGGAACGTGCCGGCATCGGAATGCGTAGCGCAACTGAGCGCGATTACTCATCGCCCGACCGGCCGCACGGTGACGTTCGGTGCGGTCGCGGAGGAGGCGGCACAGATCCCGCCGCCCGCGGACGTCAGGCTGAAGGACCCGCGCGAATGGACGCTCGCGGGCACGCCGCGACGGCGTCTTGACGTGCTCGACAAAGTGACCGCGCAGCCGATTTACGCGATCGATGTGCGGTTGCCGGGCATGCTGTACGCCGCCATCGCCCATTGCCCGGTATTCGGCGGGGCGCCGAAGGCGGTCGACGAAAACGCGATCGCGACGATGAAGGGCGTACGCCGCGTGGTGCGTTTGCCTGACGCGGTGGCGGTGGTCGCCGACTCGTGGTGGCGGGCGAAGCGCGCGCTCGAGGCTCTGCCGATCGTCTGGGATGAACGCGGCAACGGCTGCGTGTCGAGCGCCAGCATCGCTGAAATCGTGCGCTCGGCGCTCGATGCGGAAAAATCGCAAGTCGGTCGAGCCGATGGCGATGTCGCGACAGGCCTGGAACGCGCCGCTCAGCGTATCGAAGCGGATTATGTGATTCCCTTTCTCGCGCACGCGACCATGGAGCCGCAGACCTGCACCGCTCACGTAAAGCATGGTCGGGTCGAGGTCTGGGTGCCATCTCAAGGCGTGACGACGGCACTCGTGACCGCCGCCACCGCCGCGGGCGTGTCAAACGACAAAGTCACGGTTCACGGCACCATGCTTGGCGGTGGTTTCGGCCGGCGGGGAGCGATTCAGGAGTTCGTCCGCCAAGCCGTGCTCATTGCCAAGGAAGTCGGAGAGCCGGTCAAATTGGTGTGGTCGCGCGAAGAGGACATGAAACACGATTTCTATCGTCCCTTCGGCATGGCGCGGTTGGTCGCCGGTCTCGATGCCGACGGCATGCCGATCGCATGGAAGATAAGGCTCACCGGCCCATCCTTCGTCCACGCGCTCGTGCCGGGCTTCGGCATGAGCTTCATCGATCGTAGCTTTCTTTCCGGCTTGGCGGACGAGATGGCTTACGATGTGCCGAACTACCTCGTCGATTACGTGGTGCAGCAATCGCCGGTGCCGCTCGGCGTTTGGCGGGCCATCAACTACACGCAGAATACCTTTTACAAGGAATCCTTTGTCGACGAAATGGCGCATGTCGCGGGAATGGACCCTTACCTCTACCGCCGGCGGCTATTGCGCAACAGTCCTAAAAATCTCGCCGTGCTTGATGCCGCGGCAAAAAAGGCGGATTGGTTCGGTCCTTTGCCGCGGGGTGTGTCCCGCGGCATCGCGGTCACCGAGGCTTGCGGCAGCTTTTGTGCGCAGGTGGTCGAAGCCTCGGTCGAGCGCGGCAGCGTGCGCGTGCACCGTGTCGTGTCGGCGCTCGATTGCGGCTATGTGGTCAACCCGCTTTCGATTGAAATGCAGACGCAGGGCGCGGTCGTCTTCGCTCTGACGGCTGCGCTTTATGGCGAGATCACCATCAAGGACGGCGGCGTCGAGCAATCGAATTTCGATGCTTACGAGATGTTGCGCATGGCCGATACGCCAAAGGTCGAGACCGTGATGGCGCCGAGCGGTGGTTTCTGGGGCGGCGCCGGCGAACCGCCGGTGCCGCCGCTGGCGCCGGCTTTGTGCAACGCCATCTTCGCCGCCACCGGCAAGCGCATTCGCTCGCTGCCGATCAAGAATCAGGATTTGACCACTGCGATCTAGCACTACTTTGGCAGATTTACTCACGCTGCTTTTCGGCGCCGATCCAGGATCGGCAGTACGGACATCGCTGCGGACTTGATTGCATAATGAGGTCGACGATGGCGTGGCGGACGGCCGGTAACGTCGGTTGAGGAGGCGGGCCGTTGATTCTTTTTTCCCCGCCTCACTTTTGTGAGCCGGCGATGTTGGAGGAACGCGTAGGCAATCATCGTCATCAGCGCATGACGATGAAGGCCTTGCCAAGACCTTCCCTCGAAGTGGTCGAGACCGAGTTCCTCCTTCAGCTGTTGATGGGCCTGCTCGCAAATCCATCGTGCCTTGATCGTCGCGGCCAAGCTGCGCAGGTCCATTCCGGCGGGCAAGTTGGCAAGATAGTATTTCTTCTCGCCGGACATGCGGTGCTCGCCGATGAGCCAGGCCTCGTCCCCTGGAAGATGCTGCTGACCCTTATCCCATATCCGCTGCGGAGGTCCGTCGGCGATGCGCACACGGACAGCAGCAAATCGGGCTTTCAGCCGGCCTTTCGTCCCGTTGCGCCAACTCACAGTTCTCCACTTGGCACCGGCCAGCATGTCTTCAGCTGCTGTCGATAGACTATCTGGCACGTACCGCTTACGTGGCCGGCCTCGAACTTTGGTAACTGGCCAAATGAGCTTCACCCCAACGGGGTACACCTTGAGGTGACGAGGGATGCCAACAGCCCAGGCAAGCTTGCGAGCCGTCAGCCCTTGACGGAAGGGTGCACTGAGACCGTAACCGGCATCCGCCAGCACACAGCGGAAGCGCACGCCGATCGATTTCAAGCGATCAATCTCCGCCAGTGCGATCTCGGGCTTGGTCCGTGCTGTTCGATATTCGGCCGGAACACCAGCTCGCTGCAGCCGCCGCCGATCGCTGATCCAACTGTCTGGAAGAAAAAGCCGCAAGGCCACCATCACCGGCACTTCGCCGCAGGCGAGCGTCAGTGACACCAGAGTCTGGCAGTTGGCGGTCTTGCCTAGCGCTGAAGCATATTGCGCAGCGACGCCGACCGAGTGCGTGCCCTTCTTCGGCACCGCCGTATCGTCGATCACCAACACCGCATCGCTGCCACCAACGAGCCGATCCGCTTGAATAAGCAGCTCCGTCTCCAATGGCGCCGCGTTCCAGACGCCAGCCGCAACAAAATGATGCAGCTGATCATAATCGCCAGGCGCAAGCCGCTCCGCCATTGGCTGAACGCTCTTGCGATCGCCGGGCCCGATCAGCCCTGCCACATAAAGCGGACACATTCGCCGCCGCGCTTTATGGCCCAGGCGATCCAAAAACGGCTTGAGCCAGCCTCGAAGCTCGTCTTCCCAATTCGACGTTGTGCCTACCATAGTCGGCCCTCCAAAAAGCCGACTACCCATGAGTCACAGAAAATCTGATTTGTGAATCCCACCCACCCCAATCATTCGAAAAAAATCTGCCAAAGTAGTGCTAGGCCGGGAGCTCCTCGGCAGACCGGGCGGCCGGGGCATGGATCTGACCCGCGAACAATGCGTGACGCAGATTGATCTCCTCGAGCAGCAAAAGCGCGGCATCGAGATGGCAATGGCCGAACTGCGGGCAGATCTACACATCGCTCTATCGGAAGCTTTTCGACCGGGCCGCAGGGCGTTCTCGCAGATTCGGGCAACGCCCGCGCTAACTTAACAGCATTGCCGTCTTACCGTTGACGCAAATCGGCTACGCTATACCTTCCGCACCGGCTGGCGGCGCAACAGCGCTCAAGACCGTGCGCGGCCCGGAGGATGACATGCCGACTTACAAAGCTCCCGTTGGCGACGTGATGTTCCTGTTGAGCGACGTGTTTCACATCGACCGCTACAACAACCTGCCGGGCTTTGCCGACGCCACGCCCGATCTTGTCGAGGCCGTGCTCGATGAAGCGGCGAAGTTCTGCGAGAATGTGCTCACCCCGCTCAACCGTGTCGGCGACAAGGAAGGCTGCAAACGCCACGGCGACGGCTCCGTGACCACGCCGACCGGCTTCAAGGACGCTTACAAGCGGCTCACTGAGGGCGGATGGATCGGCGCCTCGGCACCCGCCGAGTACGGCGGTCAGGGCTTGCCGCGCGTGCTTTCGCAAGCGATCGGCGAATTCCTAATCTCGGCGAACATGGCTTTCGCCATGTATCCGGGACTCACGCAGGGCGCAGCCGCGGCGCTCATCATCCACGGCTCCCCTGAGCAGAAAGCGCTTTATCTCCCGAAACTTATCAGCGGTGAATGGACCGGGACAATGAACCTCACCGAGCCGCAATGCGGCACCGATCTCGGCCTCACCCGGGCACGGGCGGTACCGCAGGCGGACGGCAGCTACAAGATCACGGGCACGAAGATCTTCATCTCCGCCGGCGAGCACGATCTCGCCGAGAATATCGTCCACCTGGTGCTCGCCCGCATCGAGGGCGCGCCGGAAGGCGTCAAGGGAATTTCCCTTTTCATCGTCCCCAAATTCTTGCCGAACAAAGACGGCGCGGCCGGCGCGCGCAACGGAGTTTCCTGCGGTTCGATCGAAGAAAAGATGGGCATCCACGCCAATTCCACTTGCGTGATGAATTATGACGGCGCGACCGGTTGGCTCGTCGGCGAGCCGAATCGCGGTCTGAACGCAATGTTCGTGATGATGAACGAAGCGCGGCTCGGCGTCGGCGTGCAAGGGCTCGCAATGTCCGAGGTCGCCTACCAGAACGCCGCCGCCTACGCCAAAGAGCGGCTGGCGGGACGCGCGCTCACCGGCGCGAAGTTCAAGGACAAGCCCGCCGATCCGATCATCGTGCATCCGGACGTGCGCCGCATGTTAATGACCATACGCGCCTTCAACGAGGCGGCGCGGGCGCTCGTGTTGTGGACCGCGCTCAAAAGCGACGTCGCCCACCGCTCCGGCGATGCCAAGGAGCGGCAGGCCGCCGACGACCATATGGGCTTGCTGACGCCGGTGATCAAAGGCGTGCTCACCGATCAAGGCTTCGCCAACACCGTCTTGGCGCAGCAGATCTTCGGCGGTCACGGCTACATCGCCGAGCACGGCATGGAGCAGTTCGTCCGCGATGCGCGCATCGCCATGATCTACGAAGGCGCCAACGGCATCCAGGCGCTCGATCTCGTCGGCCGCAAGCTGCCGAAGGACGGCGGCCGCGCTTTGCAGGCTTTCTTCGCCGAGGTCTCGGCCTACATCAAAGAACACGGCGCCGATGCGGAGCTGGCGCCCTACGTCAAGCCGCTCGGCCAGGCGCTTGGCGAATTGCAGCAGGCGACGATATGGTTCATGCAGAACGCGCTCGGCAATCCGGAGAATGCCGGCGCCGGCTCGACCGACTACATGCACCTTTTCGGGCTGGTCGCACTTGGATATATGTGGTGCCTCATCGTCCAAGCCGCGAAAGCCAAGGCGGCGGCAGGCGGTAATGGCGCCAGCGACCGCATGGCGGCCAAGCTTGCCACCGGCCGCTTCTTCGCCGAGCGATTGTTGCCGGCCTCGGCAACCCATCTCGCGCGCATAAAAGCGGGCGCCGCCAGCATGATGGCTTTGCCGGCCGAGGCGTTCTAGAGCCGACTCGTCCCCGGCTGCAATTCTGCGGAACTTGGACTATATGAGGGGTCCGATTTAACGGACGCGCAGCCTAATCCGGCTTTGCGATCATCGGCCGCTCGGCCACCCCTCACCCGCAACGGGTCAGGGCTATCATGGCGAGGAAAACGCTATGCCCGACGCTTTCATCTATGATCACGTTCGTACACCCCGCGGTCGCGGCAAGGTAGATGGCTCGCTTCACGAAGTGACCGCGCTCAATCTCGCCAGCCAAGCGCTCGGCGCCATCAAGCACCGCAACGAACTTGATCCAACCTTGGTCGACGATGTCGTGTTGGGCTGCGTCGACCCGGTCGGCGAGGCCGGCGCCGATATCGCGCGCAGCGCCGCGCTTGTGGCCGGTTACGGCGACACTGTCGCCGGCGTGCAGATCAACCGCTTCTGCGCCTCCGGTCTTGACGCGGTCAATTTCGCCGCCGCGCAGATCATGTCCGGACAGCAGGACATGGCGATCGGCGGCGGCGTCGAGTCGATGAGCCGCGTCGGCATCGGCGCGTCCGGCGGCGCCTGGGCCGTCGATCCGACGATCGCCGTTTCGCAGTACTTCATGCCGCAAGGCATTTCCGCTGACCTCATCGCCACCAAATACGGTTTTTCGCGCGACGACGTAGACGCTTACGCGGTCGAGAGCCAAAAGCGCACGGCGACGTCGTGGAAAGAAGGCCGCTTCAGCCGCTCCGTCATAACTGTGAAGGACGTCAATGGGCTCCCCATCCTCGACAAGGACGAGCACATGCGGCCGGACGCGACCATGCAGTCGCTGGCTTCGCTCAAGCCCGCTTTCGTGCAGATGGGCGAAATGGGCGGCTTCGATGCAGTCGCCGTGCAGAAGCATCCGGAAGTCGAGTACGTCAAACATGTCCATCATGCCGGCAATTCCTCGGGCATCGTCGATGGCGCCGCAGCGGTTCTTCTCGGCAACAGCCGGGCGGGCAAGAAAGCGGATCTGAAACCGCGAGCGCGCGTCCGCGCCTTTGCCAATATCGGCTCGGAGCCGGCGATCATGTTGACTGGCCCGATCGACGTCACCAAAAAGGTGCTGAAACGGGCCGGCATGACGATCGCTGACATCGACCTCTTCGAGCTCAACGAGGCGTTCGCCGCCGTGGTGCTGCGCTATATGCAGGCGTTCGAGCTCGATCCGAACAAGATCAACGTTAACGGCGGCGCCATCGCGATGGGCCATCCGCTCGGCGCGACCGGCGCCATGATCCTCGGCACGGTGCTCGACGAGCTGGAGCGGCGCAATCTATCGACCGCGCTGGTCACGCTCTGTATCGGCGCCGGCATGGGAACCGCAACGATCATCGAGCGGGTGTGACCTCACACTCCGCGCACGCCGGGACGGGTAAAGAGGGGAGCCGCGCGGCATGCCCAAGATCGACATCGCCAAGCTTCCGGTGGACAGCCGCTCGACTTATCCGGAGCCGTTCAACCGCGTGGTCGCCGGCCGCGAGCGCAAGCGCCTCGGCAACGCCGTCGGCCTCGACCAGTTCGGCGTCAACCTGACGACGCTCAAGCCCGGCGCCACCTCGGCGCTGCGGCACTGGCACGAGAAGGAAGATGAGCTTGTCTATATCCTCGAAGGCGAAGTGGTGCTGATCGAGGACGACGGCGAAACCGTGCTCAGGCCGGGGGACGCCGCAGGCTTCAAAGCCAACGTGCCGAACGGGCATCATCTGGTCAACAAGTCGGCCCGTGACGCGGTCTATCTCGAAATTGGCACGCGATCGAAGCACGAGCGCGCCGAATATCCCGATGTCGACCTGCGGGTCATCCGCGACGAAAAAGGTGGGCGCTACACGCACAAGAACGGGCAGCCGTATTCCAAATAGTTCTCGCTCTCCCGAAGGGGCAGGGGCGAACGCAAAGACGACGGGAGATGAGTATGACGTACCAGAATTTCACCTTCGATATCGACGCCGACGGCATTGCCCTCGTCAGCTGGAACATGCCGGGACGGTCGATGAATGTGATCGACGAGAAAGTGACGGAGGAACTCGCTGCGATCGCCGAACGCGTCGCCACCGACGCCGCCATCAAGGGCGCGGTGCTGACCTCCGGCAAGGACGCGTTCTGCGGCGGCGCCGACCTGACTATGCTGGAGACGCTGAGCCGCACCTTCGCCGAATTGACCAAGTCGCAGGGCGAGGAGGCGGCGAACAAGCGGCTGTTCGAGGAGAGCCGCAAGCTGTCGCAGATCGCCCGCCGCATGGAAACGTGCGGCAAGCCGTGGGTCGCGGCAATCAACGGCACCGCGATGGGCGGCGGCTTTGAGCTTGCGCTCGCTTGCCACCATCGCATTGCCTCGGAGAACGACAAGACCCGGCTCGGTCTACCGGAGATCAAGGTCGGCTTGTTTCCCGGCGGCGGCGGTACGCAGCGCATCGCGCGCATGCTGCAACCCGCTGACGCCCTGCAGTTTCTGCTCAAGGGCGATCAGCTTCGTCTCAACCGCGCCAAGGCGATGAAGCTCGTCGACGCGGTCGTGCCGCAGGCCGACTTGGTGCGGGCAGCGAAGGATTGGATCAAGGCCGGCGGCACGGCCAAGGCGCCATGGGATGTTGATGGCTTCAGACTGCCCGGCGGGCAGGTCTATTCGAAGGCCGGCATGATGGTGTTTCCACCGGCGAACGCGCTCTATCGGCGCGAGACCTACGACAATTATCCGGCCGCACGCGCCATCCTGCAGGTGGTCTACGAGGGCTTGCAGTTGCCGATGGACCAGGCGCTGCGGGTCGAGTCGCGCTACTTCGCGAAAATTCTGCGCTCGCCGGAGGCGGCGGCGATGATCCGCTCGCTGTTCGTCTCCATGCAGGAACTGAACAAGGGCGCGCGCCGCCCGGCCGAAATACCCGCCAAATCGGTAAAGAAGATCGGCGTGCTCGGCGCCGGCTTCATGGGCGCCGGCATCGCTTATGTCAGCGCGCAGGTCGGCATCGATGTCGTTCTCATCGACCGCGATCAGGAAACGGCCGACAAAGGCAAGGCGCATTCGCAAAAGCTGATCACGGATCAGGTCAACCGCGGCCGCGCCACCACGGCCGACTGCGATGCTTTGCTCGCGCGTATCACCGCGACGCCGGATTACGCGGCCCTTAAAGGCTGCGATCTCATCATCGAGGCAGTGTTCGAAGACCGTAAGATCAAGGAAGAAGTCATTGCCAAGGCTCAGGCGGCGATCGGAAGCGACACCATCTTCGGCTCCAACACCTCGACACTGCCGATCACCTCGCTGGCGACGACGTTCAAGGACACGCCGCGCTTCATCGGCATCCACTTTTTCTCGCCGGTCGATCGCATGATGCTGGTCGAAGTCATCCTGGGCAAAAAGACCGGCGATGCGGCGCTCGCGGTCGCACTCGATTACGTGCGCGCCATCCGCAAAACCCCGATCGTGGTCAACGATTCGCGCGGCTTCTATACATCGCGTGTGGTCGGCACCTATATCCGCGAAGGTCATCTGATGCTGACCGACGGCGTGCCGGCGGCGATGATCGAGAATGTCGGACGCATGGCCGGCATGCCGGTCGGTCCACTTTCGCTCAATGACGAGGTCGCCGTCGATCTCGCCTGGAAGATTCTGAAAGCGACCGAGGCCGATCTGGGCGCCGACAAGGTCGACGCGCGGCAGAAGGCGCTGCTCGAGGAAATGGTCGAAAAGCGCGGTCGCTACGGCCGCAAGAACGGCAAGGGTTTTTACGACTATCCGCAGAACGGGCCGAAGCGATTGTGGCCCGGCCTTGCCGATCTGCAATCGACAAAGCTCGATCCTGATACGATCGACGTCGGGGAGCTTAAAGCTCGGCTCCTGGCGATACAGGCGCTGGAATCCGCCCGCTGCATCGAGGAAGGCGTGGTCACCGACGTGCGCGAGGCCGATGTCGGCTCGATCCTCGGCTTCGGCTATGCGCCGTTTACCGGCGGTACCATCTCCTATATCGACGGCATGGGCGTCAAAGCATTTGTCGATATGTGCAGCAAGCTGGCGAAAAAATACGGCGATCGTTTCAAGCCGTGCAAGCTCTTGCGCGACATGGCGAAAACGGACGACAGCTTCTATGGTCGCTTCCCGCCGGAAAAGCGCAAGGCCGCGTGATCGTCGCCGCCCATCCACGTCCGCGACTCATACAGCCCGGATCCCATGGCGCGTGATCAAGTCGACCTGACGCCGATCGAGCGGCGCGACGAGCTCGTCGATTGGATCGCGCAAGGCGTCAAGCCGAAGTCGCAATTCCGCATCGGCACGGAGCACGAGAAATTCGCGTTCACGATCGAGGGGCATCAGCCGGTGCCTTACGACGGGCGGCGCGGCATTCGCTCGCTGCTCGAAGGCATGCAGCACCTGCTCGGCTGGCAGCCGATCATGGAAGGGCCGAATGTCATCGGCCTGTTCGACGTGACCGGCGGTGGTGCCATCACGCTCGAGCCCGGCGGCCAGTTCGAGTTGTCCGGCGCACAGGTCGAGACCGTGCACCAGACTTCGAGCGAGCTGATGGCGCATCTTGCGCAGGTGCGCGAGGTGGCGGAGCCGCTGCACATCGGCTTTCTCGGCATGGGAATGACGCCGACTTGGACCCGCGGCGAGATGCCGAGAATGCCGAAAGGCCGCTACAAGATCATGACCGCCTACATGCCGAAGGTTGGCAAGCTCGGCCTCGACATGATGTACCGGACTTGCACGGTGCAGACCAATCTCGACTTCTCCTCGGAAGCCGACATGATCAAAAAGTTGCGCGTGTCGATCGCGCTGCAGCCGGTGGCGACGGCTATGTTTGCCAACTCGCCGTTCACGGAAGGAAGACCCAACGGCTTTCTCTCCTTCCGCGCGGAAATCTGGCGCGACACCGACAAGAACCGCACCGGCATGCTGCCGTGGGCATTCGAGCCGGGCATGGGTTTTGAGCGCTGGGTCGACTACGCGCTCGACGTGCCGATGTATTTCGTCAAGCACGGCGACGACTATGTCGATGTCGCCGGCCAATCGTTCCGCGATCTGCTGGTCGGCAAGCTTCCCGGCATGCCGGGAGCGCGCGCGACGATTTCCGATTGGGCGAACCATATCAGCACGATTTTTCCGGAGGTGCGGCTCAAGCGCTATCTGGAAATGCGCGGCGCCGATTCCGGGCCGACCCGCAGCCTGCTCGCGCTGCCGGCCTTCTGGGTCGGCATTCTCTATGACGACGTCAGCCTCGACGCGGCGTGGGATCTGGTCAAAGGCTGGAGCGCCGGTGAGCGCCAGAAGCTGCGTGACGAAGTGCCGAAAGCGGGCCTTGCCGCCAAGGTCGGCCGCCGCACCGTGTTCGAGATCGCAAACGATGCGATCAAGCTGGCGGGCGCAGGGTTGGCGCGCCGCAAACACCTCGACGCCGGCGGTCAGGACGAAACGCGCTATCTCGAAGTGCTGGAAGATCGCCTTGCGCGCGGCACCACGCCGGCGCAGGAATTGTTGGAGAAATTCAACGGACCGTGGGCGGGCTCGGTCGAGCCGATCTACAAGGAAGAAGCGTATTGAGCGTTCTTAGTCATTCCGGATCGCCGCGCCGGGGCTAGTCGTTCGGCCGGCCCCCGGAATGACGGAGTACTCTACTCAACCCCGTAAAGCGCCTTGGCTTCGGCGAGTGCCTTGGCGCAGGCGCTGGCGTCGCCCGCTGCATCGGCCTTGCGGGCACGCGCAAGCGCGGCATCGCCGTCGGCGTTCGCCTCGTGCTCAGCTCTCTGCACCGAGCCCGGCGTCGGCTGATGATGGAGCTGGGCGCCGACCGATTGCGGCGCGCTCGGCTCTCCCGCTCCGCCCGGCGGCGAAGCCGCCTGCGCTTGGCGGATTTGTTGTTCGACCTGCAAGATCTGGGTGGTGCATGGCCCCGCTTGTGCGGCGAAGCCGCCGCCGACAAAGGTCACGACCGCAAAAACCAAAATGCGTGATCGCTTCACGACCGGCCTCCCGGTATAAGGTCACGGCGTTTTGCCGCGGACACACCTGCCACGCTCAAGATAATCGCGCCGCAACCGGCCGAGAAGAGGCGATGGACCCTCGGCCGGCACTCAGAGGGCTTATGCTTACTCAGCCGCTACCCGTACCGGCGAGCCGGCGGGCGGCCCGATCAGCTCAGCCAAATCCTTCTCGTCGAGCGTTTCCTTCTCGAGAAGCTTGCGGGCGCTGCGCTCGAGGACGTCGCGTTTCTCGCGCAGGATGCCGAGCGCGCGCTCCATCGCCGATTGAACGATGGCGCGGACTTCATTGTCGATGGTGGCCGCCGTCTCCTCGGCATAGCCTTCCGCCCGCTGCGGCATGGGCAACTCGGGTCCGGTCAAATAGTTATGCGGATCGCGTTCGTAGGCGACGCTGCCGAGCCGCTCCGACATGCCGTAGCGCGTCACCATCGCGCGCGCGATGTCGGTGACGCGCCGCAGATCGTCCGCGGCCCCGGTCGACAAATGCCCGAACACCGTGAGCTCCGCGGCGCGGCCGCCGAGCAGGACCGACATTTTGTTCTCGAGCTCGTCGCGGGTCATCAGGAAGCGATCCTCGATCGGGCGCTGGATCGTGTAGCCGAGCGCGCCGACCCCGCGCGGGATGATCGACACTTTGTGCACCGGGTCGGTGCCGGGCAGCGAAGTCGCCACCAGCGCGTGGCCCATCTCGTGATAGGCGACGATCTCGCGCTCCTTGGGATTGAGCAGGCGGTTGCGCTTTTCGAGACCGGCGACCATGCGTTCGACCCCGTTGGTGAAGTCCGCAATCGTCACCGCGTCGGCGCCGCGGCGGGTCGCCAACAGCGTCGCCTCGTTGACGAGATTGGCGAGGTCGGCGCCGGTGAAACCCGGCGTCAGCGCGGCGATCTTCTCCGGATCGACGTCATTCGCCAGCTTCGCCTTGCGCAGATGGACGTGAAGGATATCGATGCGCCCCTTTTTGTCGGGCCGGTCCACCAGCACCTGACGATCGAAGCGGCCGGCGCGCAGCAGTGCCGGGTCGAGAATTTCCGGGCGATTGGTCGCCGCCAGGATCACCAGCCCACTGCGGGCATCGAAGCCGTCCATTTCGACCAGGAGCTGATTGAGCGTCTGCTCCTTCTCGTCGTGGCCGCCACCATAGGCGCCG
Source organism: uncultured Alphaproteobacteria bacterium (assembly GCA_963733575.1). GTDB lineage: Bacteria > Pseudomonadota > Alphaproteobacteria > Rhizobiales > Xanthobacteraceae > BOG-931. The sequence continues at coordinate 796,113 of CAVTDJ010000005.1, forward strand.
AAACCGCGGGCGCGGCCGAGCGCGTCCAGTTCGTCGATGAAGATGATGGCCGGCGCCTTGGTGCTTGCCTGCTCGAATAGGTCGCGCACTCGCGCGGCGCCGACGCCAACGAACATTTCGACGAATTCGGAGCCGGAGATAGAGAAGAAGGGCACCTTGGCCTGGCCGGCGACCGCTCGAGCCAGAAGCGTCTTACCGGTGCCGGGCGGCCCGATCAGCAGAATGCCTTTCGGCATGCGTCCGCCGAGCCGGCCGTACTGCTCCGGATTTTTCAAAAACTCGACGATCTCGTTCAGCTCTTCCTTGGCTTCGTCGACGCCGGCCACGTCATCGAAGCGCACGCCGGTATCGGACTCGACGTAGACCTTCGCCTTGCTCTTGCCGATCGACATCAGCCCGCCGCCGAGCCCCTGCGTGACGCGACGCGACAGAAACATCCACACGCCGAAGAACAGCGCCGCGGGAACGATCCACGACAGAAGGTCTTGCAGCAGCGTGCTCGTCGCCTCCCCGGTGTACGTCACGTTGTATTTCTGCAGCTCTTCGGCGAAGCGCGGATCGACCCGGGTAGTGACGAATTCGCTTTTGCCGTCCAGCGGCTCCTTGAGCGTGCCCTGGATGTATCGATCGGAAACGCCGACCTTGGCGATCTGGCCGTCTTTCAGGAGCTGTTCGAACTGGCTGTAGGGGATGGAAGCGACCTTTTGCGCGGTGACGTAGAAGTATTGCAGCACCAACAGGCCCAACATGGCGGCGATCCAATAGCCGATGTGAAACCGGGTCTGGTTGCTCATATTCTTCATCGGCATGGCGAAAGGCCTCCGCGCTCGCCCTGTTTAGCTATGACTGCGCGGGGCCTTTGAACAGGCGTCTGCCATTTTCCTCCGCCCGCGTGCGGGGGAGGAAAAGCAAATCCATCTCGCGGCGCATTCGCGCCCGAGCTTTGCAAAACCTATTCCAAAAAACCTGCTCGCATCCTCGCGATAAGCCGAGGGGAGCGGAGCGCCGAAAGGCGCGAATTGTCTTGGGCCGTGCGTGCGAGGCACGGCAGCGCGCCTTGCGATCGGCGCGCCAACGCCTCCCGGCGCTCCACTGCGGCTCTCGCCAGGGGCTTTCGCCCGTTGGCTCAGCTTCAGGCCATGCTTCCTGGGACGCGGTCCCGGCGGGCGTTACCCGCCCTTTCCTGTCCCAGTCCAGGGAAAGCACCTCCCGCACCGGCCGTAGTACCGGAGCGAATGATGCCCGAAGCCGCCCGGGAGCGGATTGCTGGTCCGCGCGCAGGCGCCGCGCCTCGCTCCGCAGTCAGGATCGCATCCGGAATGCGCCCCTCGAACGAGCAAGGTGATTGTGCCTGTAACAAAATCAGGGACGAATGTCAAGCAAATCGTCTCCGAACGAGTGACGACAACCTATGGCGTCCTAAGCGGCGGCGATGTCGGTTAGCGCGAAGTCGTGGCCCTTGAACAGAAGCCGCGCGCTGTGCGTCTTCGCGCAGGCGTAGGACAGGCACTCGCCGAAATTCAGGTTTCCGACAGACCCGCGGCCCCGGCCGTACCGCTCGAAGGCGGCCACCGCCGCATGGGCGATGTCTTCGGTGATCGGGACGATGCTGATCTCTGCTTCGCGCAACAGCCGCGTGACCAGCGCATCGGCGGCGGCCGGAGCAAGGCCGAGCAGGCTGGCGAGCCGCATGGACGCTTCGAGAATCACGTGGCCGCCCGAAATCCGCTCGCGCTCGGTCTCGAGTTTCGCGGCCAAGGCGGCGGCGTCCGGATCGGCGGCGAGCAAGGCGACCACGGCCGAGCTGTCGACGAAGATCATGTATGGCCCCAGAGCGCATCGGCTTCACGCTTGCCGGCGGTGCGCTGCCGCCGCGGATCGGCAAGACGCCTGGCGTCGGCGGCGATTTCGGCGAGGCGCTCCGGCAGCGGCCGCTCGCCCCGCGCCAGGGCGGATTCGAGCGCGCCGATAACGGCCTCGGTCATCGAGATTCCTTTCCGCTCGGCGAGCCGGCGGGCGAGTTTTGCGGCCCGTTCGTCGCGAATATGCAAGGCCATGAAAGGATTTCCGTGTGTATACAATATTGTGTATGCGTATATACGATATGCATATCCTTCCGGCTGATTCGCCGCAAGCGTTTTGCAGCCCCGTAGTCGTGGTCGCGTCTTGCACAGCGCGTTAATGCTCCGGATGCGATTTTGAGTTAAAAGCTTCAGGGGGACACCAGCTGAATGTGCGCATGAAGTTCAAGGCTACGACTTCGCCGAACCGCCGGCTTTTGATCGCGGGTTTGGCCGCCAGCGGGATTTTGGCCGGACTTGCCGCCTGTACCACGATGCCTGAACCATCGCGGGAAGCCGATCCGGCTTTTGCGCGCAAGGTCGTGACTTACCCGTCGCCCGAACCGGCGGGCACGATCGTCATCGATCCGGGAAGTCACTTCCTCTATCTGGTGCAGGGGGGCGGACAGGCCATTCGCTATGGCGTCGGTGTTGGCGGCGAAGGGTTTGGCTGGTCGGGCATGGCCATCGTCCACACCAAGCAGGAATGGCCGGACTGGTACCCGCCCGCTGAAATGTTGCAGCGGAAGCCCGAGCTCAGAGAGCACATGGTGCAATTGCAGAGCGGGATCGGAATGAAGGGCGGTCCCGAAAACCCGATCGGCGCGCGCGCTTTGTATCTTTGGCAGGGCAACAAAGACACCCTGTACCGCATCCACGGCTCCAACGAGCCATGGACCATCGGCCACAACGTGTCCGCCGGCTGCATCCGCATGACCAACGACAACGTCACCGACCTGTACAATCGCACGCCCATCGGCACCAAGGTTGTCGTCCTCGCCACCGCTGCTCCCGCCGCCGCGACGCAGTAGCGTCCGCATCGACATCGCCAAGCGACTCGGGCACGGACTTTGTCATGGCGTCGCCGGTCAATGCCGTCCTCTGCGCGCTGATCGCGACCGGCTTCTGGACATTGCTCGGCTACGCGCTCGCACGGCATTTGCTTCCGCGCGTGCTCGCGATCGGCGCCGCCGCCGTGATCGGCTGGGCGGTGCACAGCGCCGTGGCGCTGCCGGTTTATGTCTGGACCGGATTGTCGCCGATCGCCGTCGTCGGGATCGGCGCGGTCTGCATTCTCGCCGCCGGCTTTTCACTGTCGCTGCCCGCGCCCGCGAGCGAAGCCGGTCATGATCCGACCATCCCGGCCTGGGCCTTCGCCGCTGCTGCGGTTCTGGCGCTGGTGCCGGCCGCCGCCATTCTTCCGAAATTTTACGGCGACGCCGTGCAACTCGCGGATCCGATTTTCGATCATGCGAAAAGCGCGATGATCGATGCGATGGCGCGGCTCGGCGTGCCGCCGGTCAATCCCGTGTTCGGGGAATTCGGCGCACCGGGGCGTCTTGCCTATTACTATCTCTGGCATTTCAGCGCGGCCGAGGCCGCGCTCGCGATCGGCGCCATCGGTTGGGAAGCCGATATCGGGCTGACCTGGTTTACCGCCTTCGCGTCCCTGACTTTGATGATGGGACTTGCCATCTGGCTCAGCAAACGCTCCGCAGCCGCTATCTGGGTGGTGGCGCTTGCCACCGCGGGCTCGCTGTGGGTGACGCTTGACTGGCTCGTCCGCGCCGACGATTTGATGCCGTTGCTCTGGCCGCCGGTCGGCATGGCCGGCTGGCTGTTTCAGGCCACGTGGGTGCCGCAACATTTGATGGCGGCCTCGTGCGTGGTGACCGCGATGCTGCTGCTTGGGCGGATGGTGCAGCGGCCGAGCCTGACGCTCGTTCTGACGCTGGCTCTGCTCATTGTCGCCGGGTTCGAAAGCTCGACCTTTGTCGGCGGCGTGACGTTTGCGATTGCCGCGCTGATTGCGGCACCGATCCTGTTCGCCGCAACAGCGCCGGCGCGGCGGCTGCATGTCATGGCCATAATGGCGCTTGGCGCCTTGCTGGTCGTCTGCCTCATCGCGCCGTTCGTTCTCGATCAACTGGCCACCGTGGGCGCGCGCGGCGGCGGCGCACCCATTATCGTCTCCCACTACGCGGTGTTCGGCGAGCTTCTGCCGCGCCCGCTCCGCCGCGTGCTCGAACGTCCCGGGCTATTGGCTCATCATCCTGCCGAGCGAACTGCCGGCCGTCTTTTTTGCCGGCGTCATCGGGCTAGCCGTGGGATTGCGCAGCGCGCTGCCCCGCTCCGAAAAACTTGCAGTGGCGGTTCTCGCATGTCTCGCTGGCGCCGGGCTTGCCGTGCCCTGGCTGCTCGGCTCGACGCTGGGTGAGAACAACGATCTCGGCTTGCGCGCCTTCATCCCGGCCGCGATGGTTCTCATCGTCAGCGCGGCGGCGGGTGCCGCAGGTTTTCAGAGCAAGCCCCCCCGCGTCGTCATTGTCGCAATGGCGCTCATCGGGCTCGCGCTCTGCCTGCCCGACACCGCCAAAACGATTCACGACAATGTCGCCGGGCAGCGGCGGCCGGACGGCAAACAATTTGCGCAGTCGCCCGAATTGTGGGCGGCCGTGCGCCATCATGCTCCGCCCGCCGCGCGCGTCGCCAACAATCCGCTCTTCGTCAAAAACGTAACGCCGTGGCCGGTGAACATATCCTGGGCGCTGCTCTCTGATCGCAGCTCATGCTTTGCCGGCCTCGACTTGGCGCTTGCCTTCGCGGCGCTGCCGCCGGAACGCCGCAAGGCGATCAACGCCCAGTTTCTGCGAGTGTTCGACGGTCAAGGCACGGCGGACGATGTGCACGACATGGCGACGCAATACGGCTGCAACGTCGCCGTGATCGTGCCGACCGACAAGGCATGGGATCACGACCCGTTCGCCTCAAATGCCGATTATCGCCTGGCGGAAACGCGCGAGGACCGCTGGCGGATTTACCTGCGGCGGTGAATCAAAGATGGTTCCAAGGATGGTTCCCCTACGCTCTGTTCCGTGTGCGCGGCATTCGGAGACTATGGTTGCTGAAAATGCCATGCAATCAAACCCGCTTCACAAGTTCGCGTGGCGCGTTTGAGCACGACACTGGCGCAATCACGACTTGGTGAAGTCTATAACTTTTTGGTGTTTGCCGACTTGTAGGCAGTGAGCCGGAATTGATTGGCGCGTCGCCGCTCCATACCAAACACTGCGCCGCGTCGCCGGATCGTTTCAGCGGATTTTTTGGGGGTGGCATCGCATGGACGGTGCGAATCGTTTCAACGGCAAATCCCAATCGATCCAACCGAGCGACGCAACGGCGGCGGCAACCAAGGCGGCGGCCGCGCGTTGCGGCATCGCCATCATGGCCAAGGCCTCGACGCCGGGCCGGACCAAGACGCGCCTGGTGCCGCCGCTCAGGCCCGAGGACGCCGCCGCGCTCAACACCGCGTTCCTGCAGGACATCGCGGACAATCTCGTGCGGGCGGGGCTTTACGCCCCGATCGCCGGCTATGCCGCAGTCGCGCCGCCGGGCGCCGAGGATTTCTTTTACCGTTGCTTGCCGCCGGCGATCGGCTTGATCAATGCCGGCCTGCCGGATTTCGGCGATTGCCTGTTCCGCACGATCGAGGAGCTTTTCAAGCGCGGGCATGAGTCGGCGGTCGTGCTCAATTCCGACAGCCCGACCCTGCCCACGGCGCTCCTGATCGAGACTGCCGAGATGCTGGCGCGGCCGGGCGAGCGCGCCGTGCTCGGTCCGTGCAGCGATGGCGGCTATTACCTTCTCGGGCTCAAAACCGCGCACCGCCGCCTGTTCGAAGACATCGCCTGGAGCACCGAGCGTGTTGCCGAGCAGACGCTCGCCCGCGCGCGCGAAATCAATCTCGACGTGCACACCTTGCCGGTCTGGTACGACGTCGATGATGTCGACGGCTTGCGGCGGCTGCATCGCGAAATGCGCCGGCCGCGCCTGCCCGGGCCGCAGCTCGATGAGCGTGAGCCGCATTACCCCGCCGCCACCGCGGCGCTGATCGATCGCTTTTGGGCCGACGGCGAATTCACCAGGGGCCGCGGCGAGAGCGTCATGCAAGCCGGGGCCGCGGGCGCTTGAGCGCCGGAGCGCGGCCTTTCGTTCGGGGGACTGGCAGAATGGATGCGGCGACATCAAAACCGGCAGTCGATCCGCGGCGCTATTTCGAGAGCGTGCGTACCGACTCTGACGTGCCCGCGCACGAGCCGGTCTGCCTCTATCTGGAGACGACCAACCGCTGCAATCTTCTCTGCACGACCTGCCCGCGCACCTATGAAGAGCTCGAACCGCCGGCCGACATGAGCTGGAAGCTTTTTCGCTCCATCGTCGACCAGATCCCCAATCTTTCACGCGCGGTGCTACACGGCGTCGGCGAGCCGATGCTGGTGAAGCATTTGCCGCGCATGGTGCGCTACCTCAAGGACCGCGGCACCTATGTGCTGTTCAACACCAACGGCACGGTGCTCAACGAGAAGAATGGGCGCGCGCTGATCGACGCCGAACTCGACGAATTGCGCGTCTCGTTCGACGCGGCCAATGCCGAGTCCTATCGCGCCATTCGCGGCAAGAATTATTTCAACCGCATCCTCAAGAACGTGCGCTCCTTTCGCGACTTGCAGGAGCGCGAGGGCAAGCAAAAGCCGCGCGTCTCGGCGTGGCTCACGGGCATGCGCGAGACCGTTGAGCAACTCCCCGACTTCGTGCGCGTCGCGGCGGAGACCGGCGTCAAGGAAGTGTACCTGCAGCGGCTGGTGTTCTTCGGGGAGAACGCCATCGGCATGGCGCGGCCGGATCAGGCGCTCTACGAACAGCTCTCGCGCGAGGAAGCGGCCTACATCGAACGCGCCGCCGAGGTCGCTAATTCGCTCGGCGTCACGTTCAGCGCCTCGGGCGCTGCTTCCGAGCCGGGCATGAGCCTGAAGCGGCACGACAGCGGTTCGCCGTGGTCCATGTGCCGGCGGCCGTGGACGGTCATGTACATCACCGCCAACGGTCGCGCGCTGCCGTGCTGCATCGCGCCGTTCTCGCAGCGCGGCTACGAGAATTACACCCTCGGCGACGCCACGCACCAGACCTTGCGCGAAATCTGGAGCGGCGAGGCTTATCGCGATTTCCGCAGGGGGCTGCTTTCCGACAAGCCGCCGGCCGCGTGCGCCAGTTGCGGATTGCGCTGGAGCCTCTGACGATGTCCCCAGCTGTGGGCGGCGTCGCCGTCGTCATTCCCGCCTTCAACGAAGCCGAATCGATCGGCGTGGTCGTGAGTGCCTTGCCGCGCGATATCGTCGATCGCGTGATCGTCGCCGACGGCGGCAGCACCGACGGCACGGCGGGCGTGGCGCGCGGCGCGGGCGCCGAGGTGATCGCCGCCGGCCGCGGCTATGGCCGCGCGTGCCTTGCCGGCGCGCAAGCCGCCGGCAAGGCCGACATTATCGTCTTTATGGACGGCGACGGCGCCGACGATCCTGCGGCCATCGCCTCTCTGGTCGCGCCGATACGGTCGGGCGACTACGATTTCGCGATCGCCTCGCGGGCGCGAGGACAGCGCCAGCCCGGCAGCATGGCGAGCCATCAAATTCTTTCGGGCCTCGCCGCCGGCGCGCTGACCGGCTTCTTTTACGGGGTGCGCTACACCGACATGTGCGCCTATCGCGCCATCCGCCGCGACACCCTGCTTGCGCTCGGCATGCGCGAACTCACTTACGGCTGGAATCTCGAAATGCAGATGCGGGTGGCGCGCTCAGGCTTGCGCGTGCTGGAAGTGCCCGTCCCTTACCGCTGCCGCATCGGCGGCGAATCCAAAGTCGCCGGCAATTTGCGCGGCTCGATCAAGGCCGGAGCGCGCATCATAGCCACCTTCGCGCGCGTGGCGATGGAGCCGATGCACACCCCGCCAAATTAAACGGCGACCTTGCGGAGAAAGCCGTCGACGCTGCCGCGTAGACTGTCCGCGGCGCTCTCGACGGCTTGCGAGGCCGCCAACACCGTATCCGCGGAAGAATGCATGTCGGCGATCGCGCTCGAGACGCGCCCCAATACCGACACTACCGATTTCGTTCCTGTCGCCGCGGCCGCGACATTTGCCGAAATTTCCTGTGTCGCCGCGTTCTGCTGCTCGACCGACGTAGCGATGGCGGCGGTGAATTGCCGGACCTCCTGCATGCGTCCTGCAATGTTGCCGATAGCGCCGACCGCGCTTCGCGTCGAGGATTGTACCGCCGCGATCTGGGAGGCGATGTCATCCGTCGCCTTTCCAGTCTGCACCGCAAGGGCTTTGACTTCCGAGGCAACCACGGCAAAGCCCTTGCCGGCCGCGCCGGCTCGCGCCGCCTCGATCGTGGCATTGAGCGCTAACAAATTCGTCTGTCCGGCCACGCTTTGAATGAGCTTGACGACGTCGTCGATCTTTTGCGCAGCCTGCGCGAGCCCGGCGATGTCTTGGTTGGTCGATTGCGCCTCTGTCGCGGCAGCGCGGATCACCTCGGTGGCGCGGGAAAGCTGGCGGTTGATCTCGGCAATGGACTTCGACAATTCGTCAGCCGCGGTCGCGGCAATCTCGGCGCTGCCGAACGCGTCGTTGGATGTCTGCACTGCGCCCGCCGTACGCGCCGTGGTTTCGTTCGATGTCGCCGCCAGCGCGCTTGCGGTGGATTGCATCGCCGCCACGCTGTCGGCGACGGTTTTCAGAACGCCGTCCACGCTTTCGCGGAACCAGGCGATGGCCTCCTCGACCACCACGCGGCGTGCTTCCTGCTCGTCCAACCGCGCGTTTTTCCGTTCCGCGGCGCGACGCTCGGTGATGTCGTCGTGGGTGCCAACCCAGTAAACCGAGCCGGGTATCGGTCGATTGACAACCGCGATGGCGCGACCGTCGGGAGTCTCGTTCACGAAACTCACGATCGTTCCGGCGGCCAGTTGCGCCATGAGCTCGGCGCAATACTGCACCGGATCGCGCCGCAAGCTGCCGCTTTTGACCCGCGCACGGATCATATCGATCAGCGCGGCGCCGGGCTTCACCACATCCGCGGACAACCCGTACATCGTCCGGTATTGATCGTTGCAAACAACAAGGCGGCCCGCGGTGTCGAGCAGCACGACGCCCTGGGTCATATTGTTCAGCGTCAGCGCCAGCAGACTGCCCTTGTGATCGAGCCTGCGGCCCTTTGCCAGTTTCGTCAAACGATTGAGGGCCCCGAACATGGTGCCTCGCGCCTCGTCGCTTTCCTCCCCACAGCCTAGCTATCCGACTACGATTTACGCTTCGTTAATCAACGTCACCCGCTCATGCCGCCGTCCACCATCAACAGGCTTCCGGTGGTGAAGCTCGATGCGTCGGAGGCGAGGAAGAGCACCGAACGGGCCACCTCCTCGGCGCGGACATGGCGGTGCAGCGGGATGATGTCGTTGAAGAACTGCGTGGCGTCGCGCCCGATCACGCCGGTCAGGTTCTTTTCCACGTTCAATTGGAAGTCGTTGTCCACGGGGCCGGGATGGAGCGAGTTGACGCGGATGTTGCGCGCGGCCGCTTCCTTCGCCAAAACGCGCATCAGGCCAATCTGGGCGTGCTTGGCTGTGATGTAGGCGCAGACGCCGGGGTCGCCTCGCACCGCGGCGACGCTGGAGGTGATGATGATCGAGCCGCCGTCATTCATCTGCGGCATCGTGTGCTTGGCGAACAGGAACGCGCCTTTCACGTGCACGGCGAGGACCGAGTCGAAGATTTCCTCCGGATAGTCGACGATCGGCGCGACGATGCCGAAATTGCCGGCGTTGCTGAACAGCACGTCGATCTTGCCGAACCGGGCGACCGTGCTGGCAATGGCGTTCTTGACCTGATCCGATTTGGTGACGTCGGCGGTGCACCAGCCCACGCTGTCGCCGCCGCCGATGTCAGCGGCGGCTTTCTTCAGCGCAACCTCGCTCAGATCGACGAGCATTACCTTTGCGCCCTCGTGCAGGAGGAGCTTTGCCGCCGCCGCACCGATGCTGCCGGCCCCGCCGGTGATCACGCTTACCTTGCCCTGCATTTGTTTTGACATCGCTTCCTCCCCTTGGGGAGGGAACCTAACACGGCGGCGCCGCCTCGGCGCAACGCGGACGAGGCGAAGCGTCGGCGCCAACACGCGCGAACCGTGGAGTCCGATCGGTCCTATGCTATCAAGAACCGCGATGCACACCGAGACGCGTTCAAATGAGTAAATGGCAATACACCAAGGGACTGCATGACATCGGGCAGGGCTGCTTTGCCTATCTGCAACCGGACGGCTCCTGGGGCTGGAGCAACGCGGGTCTGATCGCCGACGGCGATCAGACGCTCCTCGTTGACACGCTGTTCGATTTACCGCTCACCGCACAGATGTTGAAGACCATGCGCGACGCGGTCCCGGCCGCACGCAACATCCGCAAGCTCATCAACACCCACGCCAACGGCGACCACACGTTCGGCAATCAGCTGGTGGAAGGCGCCGAGATCATCGCCTGCCGCGCTTGCGCGGAGGAATACGCCGAATCGCCGCCGGAAGCGTTCGCCCTGCGCGCGGCCGCATGGAAGCTGGCCGGCGATGGCGGCGCCTTCTTCCACGAGATCATGGGGAGCCGCTTCGACTGGCGCGGCTTGGTCAACACGCCGCCGACGACTTTGTTCGATAACACGATGGAAGTCACGGTCGGCAGTAAGCGCCTGGCCTTGACCCATCTCGGCTCCGCGCATACCCGCGGCGACGTTCTGGTTCATTCACCAGCCGACCGTATCCTGTACAGCGGCGATCTCCTCTTCGTCGGCGGTCACCCCGTGCTTTGGGCGGGCCCGATCGAAAACTGGATCAGGGCCTGCGATTACATTTTAAGCCTCGATGTCGATGTGATCGTTCCCGGCCACGGGCCGATCGCGGAAAAATCCGCCGTTCGCGAGCTGAAAGGCTATTTCGAATATATCGCCGCGGAGGCGCGGCGGCATTTCGACGACGGCGCGCCCTACGAGGAGGCCGCGCGGAAAATCAGTCTCGATCGTTTTGCCAGCTGGCTCGATCCGGAGCGCATCGTGATCAACGTGGCGTCGCTCTATCGGCAGTTCTCGGGAGCGAAGCAGCCGCTCGACCGCATGACGTTGTTCGCGGGAATGAAACGATATCGCGACGCCTGCGCGCACAGTCATAACATGCCCGGCTAGCCGACTTCGCCGATGTAGGATTTCGGGCACATTCTAAATGCGACGGCCAAGACCGGAGCCGGGAGGGGGGCTCGGTTCGGTCAAAGCCGTCTGGCTGCGAAGCCCTTCGCTGAGCCAAAATCACCATAAACCGCCTAAGCCCGCGAATGCCTTGATGTGGATCAATGGTTTCTGCCCGTGAAAATAAGCCGATAACTTGCTATCGCGCTCGTGACGTTTGCGCGTAATACGGTCCGGGCCGCGGACGCAAGCGTCGGTATCAAACGGGAGCGAGCGTCACCGAAAGTCCGTCGCGCGGATAGGGAATCGGCCACATGCGCCAGTCGGGCTGGTAGTCATGCGCGACCGACACCCGGAAATTGTTCAGAAAATGCCAAGTGAAGCACTTGGCCTGCATGTAGGCGAAGTTCAATCCCAAGCACATGTGCGCGCCGCCGCCGAAAGGAACGAAGGCGAACTTGTGCCGGCCGCGCGATGCTTCGGTGCCGAAGCGCGTCGGATCGTAGCGCGCCGGTTCGGGCCAAAGCTGCGGCATATGGTGGGTGTAGAGCGGGTTGATGTTGACGCCGGTCCCGGCCGGGATCCGGTAACCCATGAATTCCAGGTCGCGCACGGCACGCCGCGGCAGCGACGGCACCGGCGGCGAAAGCCGCATCGCCTCCTTGAACGCCATTTCGGTGAGAGCGAGATCGTCGAGGCGATCGAACGGCAGCGGCTCGTCGGGCGCGAGATTTAGGCCACGCTGTTCCTCGCGCACCTTCTCCTGCCAGTCGGGGTTCGCCGCCAGCCGATACACGAACGAGGTGAGCGATGAGGTCAGCGTGTCGTGCGCCGCCATCATCAGAAAGCTCATGTGGTCGACGATGTCCGCATTCGACAGTAGCGAGCCGTCGTCCCAGGTCGCGCGGCAAAGCTGCGAGAACAAATCCTCGCCACCGCGCTCGCGCCGCAGCGGTATCTGCCGGTTGAAATAGTCAACGATCAGCGCGCGTCCCCGCACGCCCCGACCCATCCGAGTTCCCGGCAGCGGCGCGCGAATGACCGCGATCGAGGCCGCGACCATCGCGATGAACGCCCGCTTGACCGCCTCGAGCTCCGGACCGAGCTCTTCGCCGAGGAACGAGGTGGCGGCAAGATCGAGAGTAAGCTGCTTGATCGCCGAGTAGAATTTGAATTCGCGCCCGCGCGGCCATTGCGTCAGGCCTTTCGCTATCCCGGCATTGAGCTGCGTGAGATACGACTGCATCGGTCCCGACTTGAACGCGACCGACAGTGCGCGCCGGTGCAAGCGATGCTCGTCAAAATCGAGCAGCATCAGCCCGCGGGGAAACAGCCGACCGAGCAGGATGTCCCAGCCTAGAGCGGACGAGAACAATTTCTGGCTATCGAGCAGGACGAGTTCGTTGGCCTCGGGGCCGAGCAACGAGACGTTGGTGTGGCCGAACGCGCGGCTGCGGTAGACCGGACCGTAACGTTGCGCCCGCCGCTCGACGAACCCCTTGGGATCGGCCAAGAGCAAGAGCGTGTGGCCGACGAGCGGCCAGCCGTCGTCGCCCGGAATATGCACGAGCGCGTCGCTGGGGACAGAAGTCACGTCGTGGATCGGCCCGCGCCGGTTACCGAGCGTCTGCACCGACATAGCGTTCCTCTTTCGGGCACCGAACGTGCAGTGGTCGCGCTGCTCCGGGAACAAGTATCGCATGAAGCACAGTGACGGTCACGCTTGCAGCCAACCGGCCGCATGCGCACAATCAGTTGTTTCGGTGACCGGATGTGTCGCGGTCGGTCCGATAGCGGATATAACGGCGCCTCTACTGGTGCCTGACAGCACACATTGCCAGCGTGATCGACACGTCAGCTTGCTCTGACAAGTGGATGTTTGCCAACTCAGACTAAGCGAGGTTTGGGCGAATTGCGGGGGCAGGCGAGAAACGGACCTTGCCAGTAGCGGACTTGACGCGCAGTGCAAAAACGTGCGGCCGCTCAAAGGGCTGGGGACCATTGTGAAAGGTGGAAGGTAACCGCTTGCCAGCCCAGCTATGCCTATGCATATGGTTGTTGCTGCGTTGGCTAATGTGGGGGCAACCATGATTGCCGATAGCGGCAGTGGCGCAGCCGATACGCCAGTAGATCAAAATCAACCCGGCGCAAGGAATATAAGCCGACGTAAAGCATTCGTTCGCTTCGCCGCATACACGGCGCCGGCGATGTTGGCCGTTCTGCTGAGCGAACCGGCCGCTGCCCAGTCAGTACCAACGTGAAAAGTGGAAGGTGATAGCTTGCCGGCCCAGGTTCGCCGATGCATACTTTCGTGGTAAGTTGACATTGGGAGCAACCATGACTGCCGATAGCCGACTTGGCGTGACCGATCCGCCGAAAGATCAAAATCAATCCTGCACAAAGGATATCGGCCGACGCGAAGCATTGGGTCGCCTCGCCGCATACACGGCGCCGGCCATGATGGCCCTGCTGCTGAGCGAACCGGCCGCGGCCCAGACGGCACCCTCCGACATCCGCCTGAAGCGCGACATCGCTCAGGTCGGTCGACTGCCCAACGGCCTGGGTCTCTATCGCTACCGGTATCTTTGGAGCGACGAGACCTATGTCGGGGTCATGGCACAAGAAGTCGAAGCTATCGCGCCGGACGCGGTAGTGCGTGCGCCCGACGGCCATCTGCGCGTCGACTACGCACATCTCGGCCTGCGCCTGCGGACCTGGGATCAGTGGGCTGCGGCCACCTGAGGCTGGCGTGGCCGCGCCCGAAAGCAAGCACGCACAAAAATTAAGGTTCTGCATTCGGCCGTCGGCTTCGATACGCAGGTTTCCCATCGAGGGCGGCTTGCTGCTTCTCGACGAGGTGGACAGTCGCCTCTTTGCTTACAATGACACTGCGCGCCACCTATGGGATTTGATCGAAGCCGGCCGTGCCGGCGAAGCGCTCGTGTCCGAGTTTGCCGAGGCGTGGGGAATCTCTGTTTCGCTCGCTAGCAGAGATATCGAATCCGTCTTGGCGCAATGGCGCATGCAGGGCGTGCTGGCCGGGACTGAAATCCGAGCCGCGTGGGTTTCGCCCGTATGCCACTCCAGTGCCATTCGGGATAACATTGCGACTTCGGCCCGACCGGTGTCGGAATGGACGTGCACGATCAAGCGAACGACCATTGCGTTCGCAGTCGAGAACGACGCGCTCGGGGCAATCCGCGCGATGCTTGCCCATCTGGAAACTCCGGGCGCCCGACCTCAGACCCGGATCGAGATCAGGAACTCCAGTTCCGGCGAGTCGATGCTGCTCAGCGACGGAATGGAGCGCATCCGCACGCGCGATTATGGAGTGCTGGTCGGCGGTCTTTGGCAGGCGATACTGGAGCGCATTCATCCGAATGTGGAGTGGCTTGCGCTTATCCACGGCGCCGCGGTTGCGCGCAATGGCGAAGGACTTGCACTGTGCGGTCCCTCCGGAAGCGGGAAGAGCACACTGACCGCCGGCCTGACGAGCGCGGGATTCGACTATTTGGCCGATGACCTCGTCGCCGTGTCGGCCCCCGATGGGACGATCGTGCCGTGGCCGATGCCGCTCAGCATGAAACCCGGCAGCTTTGCGGTCGTCACGCCGCACCGTCCGGACGTGGCACAGGCGCCGAGCTATCGGACCAAAGGCGCGGAGGCGCGCCTACTCGTACCGCCGCCGACGGCTTGGGACGCAGCCGCCGTGCGATTGCGGTGTTTTGTTTTTCCGCATTTCACCGAAGGCGCCGCCGCGGAACTGCAACGCCTATCGCCGTTTCAGGTCATCGAGCGCCTTCTCACGGATCGGATTTGGATCGGTCATCCGATCGCCGCCGATCGCGTCGCCGCCTTGCTGACGTGGTTGAGCGAGACGCCGGCTTACGCCGCGACCTACGGCACGCTCGACGACGGCATGCGCCTGATCGAGCAGGTGGCGTGAACCGCTGGGACGCCTTCACGGCCGTATGCGGCCATCTTCGTGCCGGACTTCTCGGCGGCGAGCCGCCACGGCGACATCCAAGTATCTCATGGGAGCTGCTGGTCGAAGTCAGCAGCCATCATCGCGTTACGCCGGCGCTCGCCTGGTGTCTGAAGGACTGGCATGACGTTCCGGCCGAGGCTCGCGAGTATCTCGACACTATCCTCGCGCTCAACGGCAGACGCAACGAGGCGCTACTTGCCGCGCTGGCGCGCATCGTCGCGGCGTGCAACGCCATCGGCGTCGAGCCGGTGCCGCTCAAAGGCGCGGCACGGCTCATCGAACGCAATTATCCGGCTCCGTCGTTACGCTTTCTCGGCGATCTGGATGTGCTGATTCCGGCAGAACGGTCGGCCGATGCGTTTGCCGCCTTGCAGGCGATCGGATTCCGCGCCAACGCGGATTTTGAAGCGCTTCACCACCTGCCGATGCTGTATGACCGCGAAGCGGGTGGCGCAGTGGAGCTGCATACCGATGTTGTTCCCGGCGACGGCGCCAAAGTCATTCCGACAGACTGGTTCCAAGCGGGAACTCGCCCGTTCGAGTATCAGAACCTCCGAATCCGTTTAGCGGACCCAACAAGAAGCGTTGGACACATTGTCGTCCACGATCAGCTTCAACACCTCGGCTATCGGCGCGGAAGCGTCGAGCTGCGGCAAGTTCTCGATCTTGCCATCATCCGGGCGAGCCAGGAGCGCGCGATCAATTGGGCGGAGCTCGATGACCGATTTAGCCGGGTGGGTCACGGCGAAGTTCTCGCCACATATCTCGGGATTGCCGAAGCATTGCTCGGGCAACCGGCGCCTCGGCTTAGTTGCGCGCCGCGGCCGGGCGCGATCGAGGACCTCCGCCGCGTCGTCGAACAGGGACGATGGCAGCTCCTTGCATCGATCATTACCCGCGCCATCGCCCTGCGCGATCGAGACCCGCGCGGTCTGCTGCGCTTGTCCGACCCGCGCGACTGGCCTCGCCGTTTTAGATTGGTCACGAACGCACTCAAACAACGTCCGCCGAACTGGTAACCTTCCACGATCCAATGTCCGCAGGGGGCGAATTGCCGGAAAGGAGCGACCGCCCCGGAGTGAGTCGGCGGCGCTATGCTGTGTGAATCCAAGATCGCGAGCAAGGCGCGGCGCTTTATAGCGCCGGCTCGGAGCGTCGGTTCAATGCACGCCGTTGGCGTGCTCAAGATGCTTGATCTCGATGCGAATCGGCGCGAACGGCCCATATTTGTGTTGGCGCTCGCTGAAATTATCGGCATAGGGACCGAACGGCGCGTCCACCGGTTTCAGAAACAAGTCGGGAAAGTCGTGCTCAAGGCCGGGGCGGCTCGGCCGCGGATGCGACAACACAAAGGCTGCGGTGTCCCACGCATTCTCTACGCTGAGCCTGGGGTCCAAATAGTCGGCGCCATGCGGCATGTTGAAGTGGATGAAATTGGCGAAGGTGATGATCCGCGCCATCCCCGCGCCGTCATTGAAAGTGTCCGGGCCCCACAGCGGCGGTATCACGTATCCCAGATCGGTGCCTGCAATGCTGTTGCGCTCGCCCGATCCGTCGGTGTTGTGACAAGCTGCACAGACGCGCGCAAACAGCGGCTGGCCACGCCGAGGATCGGCGGCGCGCGCGAGCTCCGGCATGCGGCCAGCGCCGAGCCCAGGCAGTTGCCGGTTGGGCTGCACGCCGCTGCTCAGGAACTTGATGTAAGCGACCATGGCCAGCATCTCCGGCAAGTCGGTCGGCAGCGGACGGCCGTTCATGCTGCGCGTCATGCACGAATTGATGCGATCCTCGATGCTGACCTCGCCGCCGGTACGCGCGCTGTATCGGGGAAAGTCGCCATAGAGGCCGAATAACGGTAGTCCGAATTTCTTGGTGCCGGCCTGAAGGTGGCAATTGGAGCAAGCGAGATTGTTGCCCGCGTAACGTTTCGACACGTCGGGCACATTCGGCCCGATATACGCGTAAGTGGCCGTGATGAGGTCGCGGCCCTCGCGCACTTGAAGACCATGCGCGTCGCGCGGCAGGGCGCCGATTTCGGGCACGGTCCAGATAGCGGCGCTTTGCGACCGGACCTGCATCCCCGACGCTGCGACAATGGCGACGGCCGCAAGCAGTTGAACGATCGCTCCGTTGACAAGCCGGTATCTCACAAGACCTCGAAACTGAGAACGCCCTTGGGCATTCGCCAAGCGATCGATCCACCCGACAGCGGCGTCGATTTCCTCACGCTTTCTTCCCGTCGAGCATACGAACATTGCTCTGCTACATACACGCGGCCGCACAGAGCATCACGGTCCAGTCGAAAGGCCGCCACGCACATTTGTCACGGCGCTCGCGCACTCGTCGTAAAAGGCGGCGGCTGCCTGGCAATGACGGTGCCGACCCGTGTTCAGCGATGCCTGAATTGAATGGTCGATGGATGGCAGCTCCGGGCCATCCGCGTCGTTTAGAACGTCCGCTGGGAACGTCCGCTTTGCCTCCGATAGCTACCGAAATGCTGCATTACGGCAACCGACGCTTGGAGCTGCCAACAGCGCCACCCGGTCGGCGCCTGAGCCGACCGGCACATATTAGGGCTCGCGCTCAGGACCAGAGGCGCTTCGAGGCGAGCTTCGCGCCCTGCGAGAGCGACTCAAGCTTCGCCCAGGCGATTTGCGGGTGCACGCGGCCGCCGAGCCCGCAATCGGTCGAGGCGATGACATTCTCGCGGCCGACAGCCTCGGCGAAGCGGCAGATCCGGTCGGCGACGATCTCGGGGTGCTCGATCAGGTTGGTCGAGTGGGTGACGACGCCGGGCAGAATCTTTTTACCCGCCGGCAGCTTGATGTCCTTCCACAGCTTCCATTCGTGCTCGTGGCGGGCGTTGGCTGCCTCGAAGGAGTAATAGTCCGCGTTGACGCCGAGCATGAGATCCACCAGGTGTTTCATCGGGATGTCGGTGGAATGCGGGCCGTGCCAGCTTCCCCAGCAAAGGTGGAAGCGAATTTTGTCGGAGGGCAGCCCCTTGATCGCGTGGTTGAGCGCGTCGAGGCAAAGCTTGGTGTAGCGCCGGTAGCCCTCGACGCTCGGCTCGTCCTTCGACTGATCCCAGCTCTCGCCGATCGCCGGATCGTCAAGCTGCAAGCTCAACCCGGCGTCGATAATGGCCTTGTACTCCTCGCGCATCGCGTCCGCGCAGGCGTACATCAGCTCCTCTTCGGTCTTGTAGTACTCGCTGGCGAAGCGCGAGCAGCTCGCCGGCGCAACCGAGTTCATCCAGCCTTCCTTGATTCCTGCCGCCTGGAGCGCGGCTTTCAGATTCGCGATATCGCGCCGGATCGCCTCCTGCCCTTTGTACTTGATCGCGCCGGTGACCACGGGGCTGTAGTGGGTCATGAACTGCTCGGGCAGCCCGCACCCGGAATGGGGGTCCATGTAGGCTTCCTGGAACTTGTTCCAGTCCCTGCGATCGGCCCAATTGCCGAGCTGGAAATCCTTGGGCGCCAGCCCTTTGACCGGTTCCAACGGCTTCTTCCAGAGCCCCATCTGGACGACCTCTACGCCAGCCAGGCGCCGAACCACATACGACCACCACGAGCCGTAATCGTAGGCCCAACCCATCGTGTGGCCGAGCTCGCCGTCGTTGACGAGGTCGATGCCGGCCTCCTTCTGTCGGCGAACAACATCGCCTACGGAGCTTTTGAGCTCTTTGTCGAAGGCGGCCTCGTCGAACTTCTCGCCGACGGTGCGCTGATGAGCGAGTGCGATCAGCTTTTCCGGGCGCGGCAGGCTCCCCACATGAGTCGTCAGAATCCGATTAGCCATTTTTTTCCTCCCGATTTTTTTACGAGCATTTGCGTCGGCTGCGCGAGGCGCGGCAGCGCACTACCCATTGCTGTTCTATCAAGAACCGCTTGCCGTCAGCAAGGCGCCCGGGTTTTCAGACTGGATCGCCGGACGTGATCGTGTGGCGGCGATGGGCAGGCGCCCCCACGGCCGCGCTTGACAGGTTCTACGCCATAGCTATCCGCTCTACTTAGCGCTTCACCCACGGCTTGGTGTCGAGGACTTGCTGCACCGCCTCCGGGCAAACTTGGTATCGTGGGCGGCAATCATCGGTTGGCAATTGCTCGCGCCAAAGGGGCGACCATCATCCCTGTTTTGGTCGAAAAGAAGCACTTAGAATCCGTATCCGCTCTAATCGAGTTCTTGCCCGAACCCGAACAACCCGCAAGCGAGAGGTAATGCGAGAAGTGGCCGATGCCATTCGATTAGTTCTCGCCTTCGCTGGTAGCTTTAGCTCGCGCCTCTAACGTTGTCGCAATCGCTTTGTTGATTTCATCGTGACGCTCCTTAATGACTGCATTTACATACGCGGTACGCTCTGCATCCGTCTTAAGTGCGGCGACGGCGAACGATTGCTCCTCTGTCAAATCTATCGAACATCTAATCGGCTCATCCAAACTTGGTGCATTTACAGCGATATCGACCGAGTAGCCGGGCTTGTAAATGCTGTATTCGAAATGCGCGCCTGTAAGGTCCATTGGCACCGCGCATCCCTTAGAGGCGTCGAACGTCATCAACTGGAGCATTTGCTTAAACCTTAGCCCCTGAACAATTTCTTTGTTAGGTGACCGTGCCTCCGCTCGCGGAACGAACCGACCTCCGGGAAGTTCAGGCGCGTTTCGTGGCACGTAATTGACGATGCCCAACGCTTGAGTTCAGTTACCCAATAGTTCATAACGTTCGTCAGTGCTGTATCAAGATTCCTACGCACCCCGTCACTGCAGTTAATGAAAACGAGCGTCCGCGCGTCGGTGTAGTCGCCTTGGTCATCTTGGTAGCGCACAATGATGGTTGTCTCTTCGATATCTTCGGCTGACCTGACAAGTGGCGGTCCTTCAGACGTGTCTCTGTCAACCGTTCGATGTTTTGCTGCGTTCGTAACATCTGCGACTAACCGATAGTCCGGACATTCCACCACTACTTGTTTACGGTTTTTCTTGTGTTGGACGGGAATGTGCTCACGGAAATGGAAGAGAGCCGTGGCCGCCTCTAACGCTGCACGGGTGTGGCGATCGCCGCCCGAGATGTCTCCATCGCGAACAGAAGCATACCGGTCGTAGGCGGAAACTACGTTGTGGTGGAACAACGATGGCAGGTCATCAAACACGTCGCGTCTCGATGCAAGATGAGTCCGGCCGGAGATGTGCAGTCAATGAGGGAAATGCAACGAACGTGACCCCGTCGATGTCCCACTTTTTGCGCGAGTGGGACAAAATTCAATTAAAGCAGCCAAAATCAAATGCTTAGCTAAATGATGGTGCCCAGGGGCGGAATCGAACCACCGACACCTGCATTTTCAGTGCAGTGCTCTACCAACTGAGCTACCTGGGCCCACGCTCTGGCTCGGAAGCCCGTAAACGGGCCCTACGCGAGCGCCGCGGTTATAATTGCTCGATCTCCCACTGTCCAGAATGGGCCTGTGGTCGCTGCGGTTCCGGCTGTTCGTCATTCCCGGACCGCAGCGGAGCGCCTGAAACCCATAGGTAAAAAAGCGACCCTCGGATAATGTAAGAGCTAGCGGCCCGTTGTGACGCCCAATTCAGAACCGGGAACGAATGCGCAAAAGTGCGGAGATACACGAAGACCTTGATCGTCACGATGCGATCAAGCCGTCGTCGGATCGTAACTTCGGGCTGGTCTTTGCCGCGTTTTTTGCCTTGCTGGCAGTGATGTCCTGGTGGGCGGGAGGTCATCGCTGGCCGTGGTGGCTTGGCGCGGCCCTCGTCTTGTCGGCAATTACCGCAATCCGACCGGCGTTACTGGCGCCGCTCAACGTCCTCTGGGCCAAGCTAGGGTTGCTGTTGTTCAGCATCGTCAGCCCGGTCGCGCTGGCGTTGATTTACATCACCACGATCGTTCCGATCGGCCTTTACATGCGCGCGCGGGGACGCGATCTTCTGCGGCTCAAACGCGATCCTCGCGCCGACAGCTACTGGATCGTGCGTCAGCCGCCTGGACCCGCGCCGCAAACCATGTCCGACCAGTTCTAGAGTTCCGGATGCTCGATCTACTCGGCCAGCTCTGGAAGTTCCTGCGCGTGCGGAAGAAATTCTGGCTGCTCCCGATCCTGTGCGTGATGGCGCTGTTCGGGGGACTGATCGTTCTGACCAAGGGATCAGCGGTCGCGCCCTTCATCTACACGCTGTTCTGATGCATGCGCATCCTCGGTATCTCCGCGTTCTACCATGACAGCGCGGCGGCGCTGGTGGAGGACGGCCGCATCGTCGCGGCGGCCCAGGAAGAACGCTTCACGCGCAAAAAGCACGATGCCGGCTTTCCCCGCCAGGCGATCGACTATTGCCTTGCCGAGGGCGGAACGGGACTGCGCGATATCGACCGCGTGGTCTTCTACGACAAGCCGCTGTTAAAATTCGAACGCCTGCTGGAAACCTATCTCGCGTTCGCACCGCGCGGCTTTCGCTCGTTCCGCATGGCGATCCCGCTTTGGCTGCGGGAAAAGCTCTTTCAAAAAATGCTGCTGCGGGATCAGCTTCGCGAAATCGACCCGGAATTCGATCCGGCCAGGCTTTTGTTCACCGAACACCATCAGAGCCACGCAGCGTCGGCCTATTTCGCCTCGCCGTTCGACGAGGCCGTCGTTCTGACGATGGACGGGGTCGGCGAATGGGCGACCACCTCGCTCGCCATCGGGCGCGGCAGCGAACTGGAAGTGATCAAGGAGATTCATTTTCCGCATTCGCTCGGTCTGCTCTATTCGGCCTTCACTTATTTCCTCGGTTTCAAGGTCAATTCGGGGGAATACAAGGTGATGGGGCTCGCGCCTTATGGTGAGCCGAAATATTTGCAAACGATCTTGGATCGTTTGATCGACGTGAAGCCGGACGGAACGTTCAGGCTCGACTTGTCGTATTTCGATTATTGCACGGGCTTGGCGATGACCAACGGGCGGTTCGCGGACCTGTTCGGTCTGCGCCGCCGCGCGCCGGAGGAATTGCTCGATCAGCGCCATATGGATTTAGCTGCCTCGATCCAGGCCGCGCTCGATGAGATCATACTTCGCCTCACGCGATCGATCGCAGCGGAAACCAGGCTCTCCAATCTCGCGCTGGCCGGCGGCGTAGCCTTGAATTGCGTCGTCAACGGCAAAATCCTGCGCGACGGCCATTTCAAGCGGATATG
This sequence comes from uncultured Alphaproteobacteria bacterium, assembly GCA_963733575.1. Classification (GTDB taxonomy): domain Bacteria; phylum Pseudomonadota; class Alphaproteobacteria; order Rhizobiales; family Xanthobacteraceae; genus BOG-931. The sequence continues at coordinate 818,404 of CAVTDJ010000005.1, forward strand.
GATTCAGCCAGCGGCCGGCGATGCCGGCGGCGCCCTCGGCGCAGCGCTTGCGGCTTATCATGGCTACGAGCGGCAGCCGCGCCGGCTCAACGGCGGCCTCGACCTGATGCAAGGAGCGTATCTGGGGCCGGCGTTCAGCCAAGCCGAATGCGAGCGGCAGCTTCGGCAGGCGGGCGCTCGCTTCGCGGCGCTCGACGCCGGCGCGGCAATCGATCGGACCGCGGCGGATTTGGCCGCGGAAAAGGCCGTCGGCTGGTTCCAGGGGCGGATGGAATTCGGTCCACGCGCGCTTGGCGCCCGCTCCATTCTCGGCGATGCCCGCAGTCCGACCATGCAGAAAAATCTCAATCTCAAGGTCAAATACCGGGAGAGCTTCCGGCCGTTCGCGCCGGCCGTGCCGCGCGAGGATGTCGCGGACTGGTTCGAATTCGACGGCGACAGTCCATACATGCTGCTGGTCGCCGACGTGCTCGCAAGCCGCCGCCGGGCGATGACGGCGGACGAGAAAACCTTGTTCGGCATCGACAAGCTCAACGTCGTCCGCTCCGACATCCCGAGCGTCACCCACGTCGATTATTCGGCCCGCATCCAGACCGTTCGCGCCGAAACCAATCCGCGCTTTCACGCCCTGCTGCGCGCGTTCAAAGCCCGCACCGGCTGCCCGGTACTGGTGAATACGAGTTTCAACGTGCGCGGCGAACCGATCGTTTGCACGCCGACGGACGCTTTCCGCTGCTTCATGGGAACGGATATCGACGTGCTCGTCGTCGAGAATTGCTTCCTGCGCAAATAGGAGCAGGATCCAGCGCTGGCGCGGAACTACGAAAGCGCTTTCGAGCGCGATTAGCGTCGATCGGGCGGGGCCGCGATTTAGTTGGTCTCTTCGCCGCCATCGGCGCGCCGCTCGTCCTCCTCCTCGTCGTCCGTCACCGGGACGGCATAGACACCGGAAAGCCAGCGGTAGAGGTCGACGTTGGCACAGCGCTGCGAGCAGAACGGCCGGAAGGCCTCCACAATAGTCTTACCGCAGATGGGGCAGGCGCGGCGCCGAGCATCAGACATGAACGGAATATGGGAGATGCGCCGGGCGGCGCTAGACTCTGTTCCGCCACCCTTACAGCGTGTTGAGCCAGCCGAAATGGATCGGATAACCCTCGCCGCCGAGGAGCGTCATCGTCTCGTAGAGCGGCAGGCCGACGATGTTGGAATAAGAACCGACGATCTTCACAATGAAAGTTCCGGCGATGCCCTGCGCGGCATAGCCGCCGGCCTTGCCGCGCCATTCGCCGGAAGCAAGGTAGGCCTCGATGTCCTCATCCGACAGCCGCTTGAAGCGCACGCGCGTTTCCACGTGGCGCTGCCGGAATGTTTCCCGCGGCGTCACCATACAGACGGCGGTATGGACGCGATGGTTGCGGCCGGAGAGAAGTCTTAGGCACTGCGCGGCTTCGTCAAGCAGCTCCGCTTTCGGCAGGATGCGGCGGCCGACGGCAACCACAGTGTCGGCCGCTATGATGAAGGAGCCCTTGAGCTCTTCATCGAGCCGCAGCATAGCCAGCGCCGCCTCGGCTTTGCTGCGGGCGAGCCGGGTGGCGCAGGCCCGCGGCAATTCTCCCCGCTTCGGCGTCTCGTCGATGTCGGCCGGACGCAGTGCGTCGGGCTCGATGCCGGCCTGGTTGATCAGCGCCAGGCGGCGCGGCGAGCCGGAGGCAAGGACGAATTTTGGTCGGCCAATCATTTGAACCGGTAGGTAATCCGGCCCTTGGTCAAATCGTAAGGCGTCATCTCCACCAGCACCTTGTCGCCGGCAAGGACGCGGATGCGGTTCTTGCGCATGCGGCCCGCGGTGTGAGCGATGATTTCGTGCTCATTTTCGAGCTTGACGCGGAAGGTGGCGTTCGGAAGCAGCTCCGTCACGACACCGGGAAATTCCAGCAGTTCTTCCTTCGCCATTCTCTGCCCGGACTTGTCGATCAGCGGCCACGACGTTGCCGGCCATCGCGGCCGAAATTTGCGCGGGAACCTAGCGGATGACGGGCCGTTCCACAACTGGCGTGCATGTGCTCCGAGCATCCCCGGATGAGCAAATCTCACTCATTGCCAGATCGCTGACCGGCGAAGCGCTCGCGTATCTTGTTCAAAAGCTGATCGCGCACCCCTCGATAGGCATCGAGCCGCTGCTCGCGGCTGCCTTCGACGTCGGTTGGATCCACCGTCGGCCAATATTCGATATCGACCGCGCTGGTGCGGGTGAGCTCAAGCGCTCGGTGATGGGCTTCCGGCGCGAGCGTGACGATGAGGTCGAAATTGAGACCCTCCAGGTCGTCAAGCTCCTCGAAGGTGATCGGCTTGTGCCGCGAGATATCGACCCCGATTTCCTCCATGACGGCGACGGCAAATGGATCGAGCTCGCCTTTGCGCACGCCGGCGGAGCCGACATAGATCGTGCGGCCGAACATCTGCGCAAAAAGCCCGGCGGCGATGGGCGAGCGCACCGAATTGAGCCCACAGGCAAACAGCACCGCCTGGGGCTGCGTCGCGGACGCCGGCATTGCGGGCCCCTCACCCCTTCCAGTGCAATACCGTGACCAGCGTGAACAGCCGTCGCGCCGTGTCGAAGTCGAGCTCGACCTTGCGCTTGAGCCGCTCCATGAGGATGTGCGAGCCTTCATCATGGAGTGAGCGGCGAGCCATATCGAGCGCCTCGATCCGGTCCGGCGTCGACCCGCGGATGGCCGCGTAGTAGCTGTCGCAGACCACGAAATAATCCTTCACGATGCGGCTGAACGGCGCCAGCGAAAGAAGGTGCGCGATCACCGGCGTGCCGTCGGCCAGCCGGATATCGAAAACCAGACGGTTGCCGTCGATGCGGAGGTTGAGCGCGTAAGGCCCGCCGTCATGGCCGCTTGGCCGAAACGAATTGTCCTCGAGCAGATCGTAGATCGCCACAGCGCGCTCATGTTCGACATCGCGGCTCGCGCGCCCGATCGAAGACTCGTCGAGATTCACCGCCACGAGGCAGCCGGTTTCGCTCTTGTCGCGGCCTTTGCGCGCCATCAGCGATTGAGCCGGATAGCGACGGAGCGGGCATGGGCATCGAGCCCCTCGGCATTGCCGAGCGTGATCGCGGCGTCGGCGAGTGCGCGCAATTGCTCCGGCCCGCATTTGAGGATCGAGGTGCGCTTCATGAAGTCGAGCACGCCGAGCCCTGAGGAGAAACGCGCCGAGCGCGCCGTCGGCAGCACGTGGTTCGAACCGGCGACGTAATCGCCGATTGCTTCTGGCGTGTGCGCGCCGATGAAGATCGCGCCGGCATTGCGGATGCGCCGCGCGAGTTCTTCGGCATCCGCCGTCGCGATTTCAAGGTGCTCGGGCGCGATGGCGTCGACAAGCGGCAACGCCTCGTCAAGATTGCGCACCATGAGCACCGCGCCGAAATCGCGCCAGGACGCGCCGGCGACTTTGCCGCGGGGGAGCCGCTTAAGCTCGCTTTCGATCGCGCGTTCGACCGCGCCGGCAAGTTTCTCGTCGTCGGTGATGAGGATCGCTTGCGCACTGGCGTCGTGCTCGGCTTGTGCGAGCAGATCGGCGGCGATCCAGTCGGCATTGCCGGTTCGGTCGGCAAGGATCAACACCTCGGACGGCCCGGCGATCATGTCGATGCCGACTTTGCCGAACACGATGCGCTTCGCCGCGGCGACATAAGCGTTGCCGGGGCCCATGATCTTGGCGACCGGAGCGATGGTCGCCGTACCGTAAGCAAGCGCCGCGATCGCCTGCGCGCCGCCGATGCGATAAATTTCGTCGACGCCGGCAACTTTCGCCGCCGCAAGCACGAGTGGCGACAGAACGCCACCGGGAGCCGGCACCACCATCGCGAGGCGGGGCACGCCGGCGACCTTGGCCGGCACGGCATTCATCAGCACCGACGATGGATAGGCAGCGGTCCCGCCCGGCACATAGAGCCCTACCGCCTCGATGGCCGTCCAGCGCCAGCCGAGTTCGACGCCCAGCGCATCGGTGAAACGATCGTCCCGCGGCATTTGCCGCCGGTGAAACACCGCGATGCGATCGTGCGCGAAGTTCAGCGCGTCGAGAGCGTGGCGCTCGCACGCCTCGAACGCCGCGTCGATCTCGCCCTGCGTCACCCGCGAGCCAGCGGCGGCGAGGTCGAACTGATCGAATTTTTGCGTGTAGTCGCGCAACGCTTGGTCGCCGCGGGCGGCGACGTCGGCGACAATGGCACGGACCGCCGCTTCGACATCGGCGGACGCTTCACGCTTGGTGTCGAGAAAGGCGCGGAATTTTTCGGCAAAATCGGCGGCGCGATTGTCGAGGCGGATAGCCATGTGATGCCTTGTAACGCGATGCCTTATGCGCGGTGCGGCGACGCGTACCAGTTCTCTTTTATTATAACAATTCTAATCTTCTCCGCCCTTGGGCTTTCTGATTGACAAAAGGCCCACCATTCACCAATTCCTCGTATGTTCCATGCTACTTGAGAGCGAGCGACAGACCCTTTGCCGGCCAAGAAAAGAAACAAGACAACTAACATGACAAGAAACACGCTTGCGGCGTCGAGCTCAATACTTCTTGCGTTCGTGTTTGTTCTGAGCGTCGGTGCCGCGCGTGCGGATGAGCCGGTGACGGTGTCGATCGCGATCAAAGACCATCAATTCGAGCCCGCCGAAGTGCATGCGCCTGCCGGAAAACCGATTGTGTTTGCCGTCAAGAATCTCGACTCGATCGCCGCGGAATTCGAAAGCGACGCTTTGCACGTCGAGAAGATAATTCCCCCGGGCGGCCAGGCGAGCGTCCATGTGCGGGCGCTCGAACCTGGCCGTTACAATTTCTTCGACGACTTTCACCGTGCGACCCAGGGTTTCCTGGTCGTGCCATGAACGTCGTGCCCCGCATCGCCGTGCCGTGAGGTTCCCGTGCTTGCGTCCCTAGTCATCGTCTTTCGTGAAGTCTTCGAGGCCGGCTTGATCATCGGCATCGTTATGGCGGTCACGTCCGGTGTCGCGGGGCGCGGGCGTTGGGTTGCGGGCGGCGTCGCCGCCGGCGTGCTCGGAGCCTGCGTGGTGGCGCTGTTCACCGGCGGATTGTCGCAACTGTTCCACGGCACCGGCCAGGAATTGTTCAACGCCTGCATTCTCGGTTTCGCCGTGCTGATGCTCGGCTGGCACAATGTATGGATGTCGCGGCATGGCCGCGAGCTCGCCGCCGAGATGCGCGCCGCCGGCGAGGCCGTCGCCGAGGGATCGAAGTCGCTGGCCGCGCTCGCCCTCGTGGTGACGATCGCGGTGTTGCGCGAAGGCTCGGAAGTCGTGCTGTTTCTCTATGGTGTCGCCGCCGCGGAAGGCGGCGCCAGCATCGGCATGCTGATCGGCGGAGCGATCGGACTCGTTCTCGGCTCGGCCGTCTGTCTCCTGACCTATCTCGGCCTGGTTATAATTCCGCACCGCTATCTGTTCGCCGTGACCAGCACGCTGATTGCATTACTGGCCGCGGGCATGGCTGCACAGGCGATCGCCTTTCTCGAACAGGCCGACATCCTCACCGCACTCGACCAAACGGTGTGGGACACGTCCTGGATCCTCAGTGACGCAAGCTTCCTCGGCAAGGCGCTGCACACGCTGATCGGCTACGTCGATCAGCCGACCGCCATGCAGCTTATCGCCTACGCGGCGACCCTTGGCGTGATTGCGGCGCTGATGAAGTTTTTCGCCGTAGCGCCCGCCCGGCGGCCGCGCACGGCTTAAGCCACGCTCGTATCGGCGGCGAAGTGATCGGGACATGCCGCCGCCGCGAAAACCTCGCCGAGATCGACAAGTTCGACCTCCAGACATTCGACGTCGAGGCGAATGGCGCCGCCGCCTGAGAAGGTCAGCGTGACCGTGCCGGCAGGGGCATCCCGCTCGGCGAATTCGACGGCGAGAAGATTGAGCAGCACATCTTTGTTGGTCTGATTGAGACCTCGGCACTTGCAGGAAACAACGCGTTCAAACCGCAGCGCAGTGCGACAACGCCGGTAATCCGGCGAATTGGCGTTCTTCAGGCCGTCCGTGTCGACAGCGTTCATCCAATCGAAGCGATTGAGCGCCATCACGAACCGATGCTCGCGCGGCTGCCAGAAGACATCAGCGACCTTGACGAGAGCGTCCTGCACATGGGCGGAAACGACCTCGATATCATCCTTGTCGAGGGCGACGAGCTTAAGTTCCTCCAAGGCCGCCTCCCGTTCTCAGCGTCTCTCTGCTTCGACAGTTAGGAAGGACGCAGCGGGGCCGCAAGGCCCCGTTGTGAGCATCTGAAACCGCACATTGCCTGCGACCCAACGCTTGCTCGTGCAGATGTTATTTGCAGGTCGGACGTCCGTTGACCTCGGCGAGTGTCTTGCCTGGCGGACACGCCGGTTTAGCCGTTGACGCAGCGGGAGGCGGCGGCGGAGGCTTCGCCGCCGCGGGCGCTGGCGCGGGATGGGGTGGTGGCGGTGGTGGCGGCGGGGGAGCCGCCGGTTTGATCGTGGCCGCCGCGGGCGGCGCGGGATGCGATGGCGGTGGCGGCGGCGGCGCAGGTTTGACGGTGGCCGGCGCCGCACTAGAGGGAGGCGGCGGCGGAGTCGCCGGCTTGACGGTTGCCGGCGCCGCACCTGAGGGGGGCGGCGGCGGAGTCGCCGGTTTGACCATCGCCGGAGTCGCACCTGAGGGAGGCGGTGGCGGGGGAGTCGCTGGCTTGACCGTTGCTGGCGCCGCACCCGAGGGAGGCGGTGCCGGCGGAGTCGCCGGCTTGACCGTGGCCGGCGCGGCACCCGAAGGAGGTGGTGGCGGGGGAGTCGCCGGCTTGACCGTGGCCGGCGCGGCACCCGAAGGAGGTGGTGGCGGGGGAGTCGCCGGCTTGACCGTGGCCGGCACGGCACCCGAAGGAGGTGGTGCCGGCGGAATCGCCGGCTTGACCGTGGCCGGCGCTGCACCGGAAGGAGGCGGCGGCGGGGGAGTCGCTGGCTTGACCGTGGCCGGAGCCGGACCCGTCGGCTGGGGCAGCGGCGCAGGCTTCACCGAAGCCGTGGGCGATGGGGGCGGTGGCGTGCCCGGCGTTCCCGGGTGGCCTGGTGTTGGCGCGACCGCAGGCGCACCCGCTGCTCCGGGCCGCGTACCAGGAGCACCGTGAACGGCGCCGGGCAGCGCCACCGGAACTCGGCCGGGAGTTGCTCCGGGCGGCGGCGACACCGGCAACGCGACCGTGCGTGGCGGTCTTACGAATACGGGAACGACGGCAGCCTGCGGAGTTGGCAGAAAGAACCGCTCGCGTGGCGGTGGCGGCGGTGGCAGCACGACGAATTCGCGCGGCCGCGGCTGCAGGAAGAAGACGGGCGGCGGCGGCGGTGGTTCATAGTCTGGGCCCCAAAAGACCACGACCGGGCGGTCGACAAAAACCAATTCGTCCGGGTGCGGCGGCGGAACGCCGAAGTCGATGAAGGCAAAATTAGGTTCGGGATCGAGCGGCGCGGCAAGCATGGCCAACCGACGCCGCGCGTCCCAGATATGCGGTCCGTTCGGGTAGCCGCGCATATAAGACCAGTAGGCCCGCGGCGTATTGTCGAACACGCAATGGCGCCAGATGATTTCCTCACGCCGCACAGCGAGCATCGCGGCGACCCGCCGCGAATATCGGGTCGAGGGATAGAGCGCCAAAAACTGCTCATAGGCTTCGATGGTGTCCAGCGTGAGCGCTGCCGCGTAGGCGTCCTCGACGCCCGAGTAACTGCGCATCGGCCTGCCGCGGAGATCGGCGACCGGCACGACATTCGGCGGCGGCGGCGCATCGGCGGCGCGTTCGGTGATGAAGAACGGGCCTTCGATCTGCGATGCGTACCAAGGGACCTCGGCGCCGGCCGTGACCTCGCTCACGCGCAAGCGGACGCGCGCAAACAGATCATCGAGGCTCAGCCCGCCGGCCGCGATCATTTCCGCAAGCGCGGTCGCGTACGCGCCGTAGGGTCCCGGCTCCTCCGGACCTATCGTGCCCGGTGCTGCGTTGAAAGCAATCGCCATGCCGCCAGGCGGATCGAGAAGCGCCAACCCGCTCGCCAACGGCTGGCCCCCGCGCGCCAAAGGGTTTTGCCGCGCTGCGTCAAGAATGACGATCTTCACGCGACCGGGTAGCGCGGCCATCGGTTGAGCAAAATCCGAAATGCGCACGGCCTGAAGCGGCACATCGACATCGCGTTGAAGGTCGGCATCGACGGGCACAAAAAAATTGTCGCCCGCGAACTGCAGGCCGAAGCCGGCAAGATAAACGACGGCGACCGCATCCGGTCCCGCCGCTTCAACCTGACCGAGAAATTCGCGAAATGATTCTCGCAGCGTCGCTTGATCGAGGTTGCGCGCGCCGGTGACGGTAAATCCCGCGGCTGTCAGCGCGTCGGCGATCAGGCCCGCATCGTTGGCAGGCGTCGCCAGCTTGGCCGACTTATATTCGTCGTTACCGATTACCAGCGCAAAGCGCATTTCCGCAGCAAGACCGGCCTGCTGCAGAAACGTCAGCGCGAAAAAAATGACCGCCAGCCATGACAATGTCACACGTAGAAATTTGCGCATCGCGTCCCCTTCGAATCGAAAAACTGTCGGAAGCCCTCTTGCCGCACCAGAGAAAGCCGATCAATGGGTCCTAATCATGTCAGACGCCGCAGAATTCCTGGTCCGATGCGCGTGCGGCACGAGGCGGGATCGGCTGCTCCCTGATCGCATGCCGCACAGCACAAAAACTGGGGTAGTCGACATCAACAACGAAAGGGTCCTCCGCGAAAAGTTGGATTTGCGTCCCGGCCCATAGGTTGCTAAGAACAACCTAACAATACTTCTTGTTAACTTGCCCTGCCGTATCTGCAGGCGCGTCTGCGGACAATGGCTGCGATCCTGATGATCTCAACCCCATCTGTTGTTGTGTATGCTTCCGCCCCCGTTATGGGAAACAAGTTACCTTTCTTGAAAGGGAGGATTTATGGCTAAGAAGTCAAAGAAGCGGCGCGCTTGGACGGCAACCGAGGTTCGTGAGCTGAAAACGCTGGCGAAAAAGAAAACCGCTGCGGCGAAAATTGCCAAGAAGTTGAAAAGGACCGAGGGCGCGACGCGGCAAAAGGCGTTCAGCATCGGGCTTTCGCTCAACTCCCGTTCCTAATTTTACCAGCAACGAAGCTTTCGAGTACGTATCGGCATCGGCCAGCGCGCAGGCGCCGGCACGATGTCGCACGGGAATTTGTGAGAGCGCCCGCCGGCCGGTCGGCGGCCAAAGCCGGCGGCCGTCTTATCCAGCTAGGAATGATTTCCAAAGCGGGGCCGGTCTGTGCCGGCTCCGCTTCGGCTATTGCTGCTTGCCCCTGCCTGCCTGAAACCGGGCGCTTTTTCATCATAAACCAAGGTATGATGATCCGGCCGGCTGCCAGTCAATTTGTAGGCCCGGTCGTGGTATGAAGCTGCGACGGTGGTAGGCACTTCTTGATGACCCAGCTTCCACGCCCCCCCCGGCAGCAGCCGGCGAGTTCAGAGCTCGCGGCCGCGCTCCATTCCTGCCGCCGGGCTTTCCTCGCCATCGCGCTGTTCAGCGGCATGAGCAACATTTTGATGCTCACCGGCGCGCTGTTTATGCTGGAAATCTACGACCGGGTGCTGCCGAGCCGCAGCGTGCCGACCCTTGTCGCACTTTTGATCCTGGCGGCCGGCCTTTATGTCGCCCAAGGTTTCATCGACGCGATCCGCAGCCGCATTCTTGTGCGCATAGGGCATACCCTGGACGACGCGATGAGCATGCGCGTCTATGACGCCATCGTCAGGCTGCCGCTCAAAGTCGGCGGTAGGGGCGACGGCACGCAACCGATCCGCGATCTCGACGCCGTACGCGGTTTTCTCTCGGGCGCAGGCCCCTCTGCGTTGTTCGATCTACCGTGGATGCCGGTCTATCTCGCCATCTGCTTTTTGTTCCATCCCTATATCGGACTGACCGCGCTCGCCGGCGCCATCATCCTTGTCGCGCTCACCGTGGTGACGGAGCTGCAGACGCGGCAGCCGATCCGCAGCGCGACGCAATTCGCCATGGCGCGCAACGCGCTGCTGGAAGCAAGCCGGCGCAACGCCGAAGCGATTACCGCGATGGGCATGGTCGGCCGTATCGCGCGGCGCTGGAGCGATCTCAATCGCAATTATGTGGCGTCGAGCGGCCGCGCCAGCGACGTTGTCGGCGGGCTCGGCGCCATGTCGAAAATTTTGCGGCTTCTGCTGCAATCGTCGATCCTGGCGGTCGGCGCCTGGCTCGTGATCCATCAGGAATCGACGCCCGGCATCATCATCGCCGGCTCGATCCTGGGCGGGCGGGCGCTGGCGCCGGTCGATCTCGCGATCGCCAACTGGCGCGGCTTTGCCGGCGCGCGGCAAAGTTGGCATCGTCTATCGCGGTTGCTCGGACAATTGCCGGCGCGGACCGAGCCGATGCCGCTGCAGCCCCCGGCGAAAACGCTCGTCGTCCAGAACGCCGCCGTCTGTCCGCCCGGCGAGCAGAAGATCGTGTGCCAGGATGTGAACTTCTCGCTCGCGAGCGGCAAGGCGCTCGGCGTGATCGGCCCGACGGCGTCGGGGAAATCGTCGCTCGCGCGCATGCTGGTTGGCGTATGGACGACGGCGCGCGGCACCGTGCGCCTTGACGGCGCCACGCTCGACCAATGGTCGCCGGAGGCGCTCGGCAGGCACATCGGCTACCTGCCGCAGGACGTCGAGTTGTTTCCGGGTAATATCGCGCAGAACATCGCGCGTTTCGAGGATCCGCCGCATCCCGAGGCCGTCCTCGCCGCCGCGCAGGCGGCCGGCGTTCATGACCTCATCGTCAATCTGCCCGACGGCTATGAAACCAATGTCGGCGAGCGCGGCACTGCACTGTCCGCCGGTCAGGCTCAGCGCATCGCGCTGGCGCGGGCGCTTTATCGCGATCCGTTCCTCGTCGTGCTCGACGAGCCCAATTCCAATCTCGACGCCGAAGGCGACGAAGCCCTGACCAACGCCATTCTCGGCCTGCGGGCGCGCGGAGCAATCGTCGTCGTCGTCGCCCATCGACCGAGCGCCATCGCCGGCGTCGACTATATTCTGGTCATGGCCAAGGGCCGCCAGCAGCAGTTCGGGCCAAAGGAAGAAATCCTCAACCGCGTGATCCAGCCCCCGAGCGCGCCGGCGCCGCGGGCCCTGAAAGTCGTGCCCGGTGAGGGAGGCGTGGGATGAGCGTCAGGGCATCTCTGAATTCACGTGCTTCGATCCGCCGGCACATCGTCGTCGGCTGCGCCGTCGTGGCGTTCCTCGCCATCGGACTTGGCGGCTGGGCCTCGACCGCCGAGATTTCCGGCGCGTTGATCGCGCAAGGCTCGCTGGTCGTCGATTCCAATGTGAAGAAGGTGCAGCACCCGACCGGCGGCGTGGTCGGCGAAGTCCGCGCCCACGACGGCGATCGGGTGAAGGCCGGCGACATTCTCATCCGCCTCGACGAGACCGTGACCCGCGCCAATCTCGCGATCGTCACCAAGGGTCTCACCGAGTTTTATGCGCGCAAGGCGCGTCTCGCCGCCGAGCGCGACGGCGCCGACACGGTCGCCATACCGAAAGAGCTTGCGGACAGGGCCGGCAATCCCGACGTGCAAGAGGCGGTCGGAAGCGAGCGCAAGCTGTTCGAGCTGCGGCGCACGGCCCGCCTCGGTCAGAAAGATCAGCTGCAGCAGCGCATCAAGCAATTGCAGGAGCAGATTACCGGGCTCACCGCCCAGCAGGACGCCAAGACCAGGGAAATGTCGTTCATCGACCAGGAACTCCAAGGCGTGCGCGATTTATGGGCGAAGAACCTGGTCCCGATCAGCCGGCTCACCTCGCTCGAGCGCGAGGACGCGCGACTGCAGGGCGAGCGCGGCCAGCTCATTGCCGCCGCCGCGGAAGCCAAGGGCAGGATCGTCGAGACCCAGTTGCAAATCCTCCAGGTCGATCAGGAATTCACCAGCAACGTCGCCAAGGAGCTGCGCGAGACCGACAGCAAGATCGGCGAATTTGTCGAGCGCAAAGTGACGGCCGAGGATCAGCTCAAGCGCACCGACATTCGCGCGCCGCAGGACGGCGTCGTTTTCCAGTCGACGGCCAACACGGTCGGCGGCGTGATCACCGCCGGCGATCCAATCATGCTCGTCGTGCCCGAGGCGGATACGCTTCTGGTCGAGGCAAAAGTCGAGCCCAGGGATATCGACCAGGTCCAGTTCGGTCAGCCGGTCTTGCTCCGCCTTTCAGCCTTCAACACGCGCACCACACCCGAGCTCAACGGCACGGTCGCGCGCATCGGGGCGGATACCAGCACCGACCAGCGCAGCGGACAAAGCTACTATCTCGTCCGCATCGCGATGACCGCCGACGAAATCAAACGGCTCGGCGACGTGAAGCTTACGCCGGGCATGCCGGTCGAAGCCTTCATCCAGACCGGCGAGCGCACGATGCTCTCCTATCTGGTCAAGCCGCTGCACGACCAGCTCAAGCGGGCGTTCCGGGAAAAATGAGAGAGTCATTCGGGGCGCGCCAACGGGTTCGGCCAGCCCGATGACAAGCTCCGCGCGAACCCGGAATGACGCTGGATTTCCGTGCGCCAACGCCTTGGTATAATGGGACCGTTTCCGAACAGGGCGGTTAGCCGATGAAGGTCATCGCGCGCTGGGCGCGGCAGTTCGGTGTGGCGCGGGCGGTGTGTACGCTGCTTCTGTTCGCGCTGGTGCCGTTGCGCCTCGCCGATCCGCGCCCGCTCGAAGAAGTGCGGCTGCGGACCTTCGATCTCTTCCAGGTGCTGCGCCCGCGCGAACAAGTGGCGCGGCCGGTCGTCATCGCCGATATCGACGAAGCGAGTCTCAAAGAAATCGGGCAATGGCCGTGGCCGCGGACGGTAGTGGCCGACTTGGTCACGCGGCTGCGCGAGCTTGGCGCGGTGGCGGTCGGTTTCGACATTGTATTCGCCGAGCCCGATCGCATGTCGCCGGCGGTCGCCGCGGCAAGCTTTCGCGGACTCGATGCAGAGACCCGCGACAAGCTCGCCAGTCTTCCCAGCAACGACACGGTTTTGGCCGATGCGATGAAACGCGCCGGCGGCGTGGTGGTCGGCCAGACCGGCGCGGCGACTGCGGCGCAGCGATCGGAAGCTGAAACGACGTTGCAAACCGGCTTCGCCATTCGTGGCCCCGACCCGCGCCCGTTCCTGGTGACGTTCTCCGGACTGCTGCGCAACATCTTGCCCATCGAGCAAGCGGCGGCCGGCCGCGGGTTGTTCTCCATCAATCCCGAGCGCGACGGCATCGTTCGCCGCGTGCCAGTCGTCATGGTCGCACAAGATACGCTGGTGCCGTCCCTGACCATGGAAATGCTGCGCGTCGTCACCCACGCCGGCGCCATCCTCATCCGCACCAACGAAGCCGGCGTACGCTCGGTCGCGGTTCCCGGCCTCGAAGTGCCGACCGATCGCAACGGCCAGTTCTGGGTGCATTTCAACAAGCACGATCCGGCGCGCTACGTTTCGGCGACCGACGTCCTGCACGGCCGCACGCCGGCCGACCGGTTTCGCGGCCGGCTTGTGCTCATCGGCACCTCGGCGGTCGGGCTCCTCGACATCAAGACCACGCCGGTCGAGCCGGCGATGCCGGGCGTCGAGGTGCACGCGCAGATCCTCGAGAACGTTCTGACCAAGTCGCTGCTCGAGCACCCCAACTACGCCATCGGCGCCGAACTTACCGCCGCGGTCGTGCTCGGGTTCGCCATCATCGCTGCCGCGCCGATGTTGCCGGCGGCGATCGTGATCGCGCTCGGCGCTATCTTGATCGCCGGGCTGGTCGGGATGTCATGGTACTTCTTCCGCATCCACAATCTGCTGATCGACTTCACCTATCCGCTGATGTCGTGCTGGCTGATCTATCTGGTGCTTACCTTTGTCAATTACTTCCGCGAGCAGCAGCAGCGTCAGCAAATCCGTTCGGCTTTCGGCTTTTATCTGTCGCCGCAACTCGTCGAGCAGCTTGCCCGGTCTCCGGAACGGCTCGTGCTCGGCGGCGAAGAACGCCGCATGACCATCCTGTTCAGCGACGTGCGCGGCTTCACCGGCATCTCGGAGCACTACAAGGACGATCCCCAGGGCCTCACCCACCTGATGAACCGCTTTCTCACGCCGCTGACCAACGCCATCATCGACCGCAAGGGCACGATCGACAAATATATCGGCGACGCCATCATGGCGTTCTGGAACGCTCCGGTCGACGACGAGGACCACGAAGCAAACGCCTGCGATGCGGCGCTCGAAATGCTGGCGCGCGCCGAGGCGCTCAACGTCGAGCTCAAGAGCGAAGCAGACGCCAATGGCGGGGTCTACATGCCGCTTCGCATCGGTATCGGGCTCAATACCGGCCCGTGCGTGGTCGGCAATATGGGATCCGACTTCCGCTTTAACTATTCGGTGCTCGGCGACACCGTCAATGTCGCATCGCGGCTGGAATCGCGGACCAAGGATTATCGTCTTTCGCTGGTGATCGGCTCACGCACCGCGGAAAGAGCGAAACAGAAATTCGCCACCATGGAAATCGACCTGATCCAGGTGAAAGGCAAAAAGCAACCGGAAGCAGTGTTCACCGTGCTCGGGCGAGCGGAGATCGAGAACGATCCGCGCTGCCGCGAATTATGCGATCTCAACGCGAACATGCTTGCGTCCTACCGCAAGCAACAATGGGACGAGGCACAGCATCTGATTGATCGCTGCCGCAAGCTCGCTAACGGTTTCGGCGTCGACGGGCTTTACGACATGTATATCGAGCGCATCGACGCTTACCGCGCCGAGCCGCCGCCGCCCGATTGGATCGGCGTCTACGCGGCGGAATCGAAGTAAATATTGCCGGCGGTCGACGAAGCGCGGCGCCTTGAGACTGCCCTCGAATTCCGCGGCCAGGCTGCCACGCTCAAGGACTTGCGCTATCGGCGAGATTTCAAACGTGCCAGCGCCGCGACTGGAGCGGGCAGCAGCGTTGGCACTTTCAAGCTTGCGCTTGATTCTGAGTTGCTCGTGAAGCAGAAAAGCTATTTCGGCGCGCGCTTGGCGAGGATGCGCTGCAGGGTGCGCCGGTGCATGTTGAGACGACGCGCTGTTTCCGAAACGTTACGGCCGCACAATTCATAGATGCGCTGGATATGCTCCCAGCGTACGCGGTCCGCCGACATCGGATTCTCCGGCGGCTCGATTTTCTTGTTGTCGAGCGCCAACAGCGCCGCCGCCACGTCATCGGCGTCGACGGGCTTGGCGAGATAATCGACGGCGCCGAGCTTGACCGCATTGACCGCGGTCGCGATGTTGCCATAGCCGGTGAGGATGATCGCGCGCGCTTCCGGCCGGCGTTTTTTCATGGCGGAAATGACGTCGAGGCCGTTGCCGTCGCCAAGCCTCATGTCGACGACGGCGAATGCGGGCGGAGCCTTCTCGACCTGCAGCAAGCCGTCGGCGACCGACTCGGCCGTGCTCACGGCGAAGCCGCGGGTCTCCATGGCGCGCGCGAGGCGCAGAAGAAACGATTTGTCGTCTTCGACGATCAGCAGCGTGCGCTCGTTGGGAACTGTACCGGCCGTTGCGATTGTCATGGCACTGGTTGGGGCACTGGTTGGGGCACTCGTTGGGGCACTGGTTGGGGCGCTGGTCATGGCGTTGATCATGGCAATTCTACTCCACCGCAGTAACGCCGCGCGCCCCTCAATGCCTGATAGTTAAGAGACCGCCGCCGCGCGCTCAAGAGGGGCCGCAGGCAGCGGCCGCTCAAAATCCGTGCGGCTCCAAACGACCGTCACCGTGGCGCCGTGCAGGGGGGGCATCTGGTTTTTGAGAGAAAGCTTGGCGCCGGAGCGTTCCAGCAATGTCTTGGCAATGAAAAAGCCTAGGCCAAGCCCGAAGGCCGCTTCATCCTGATCGCCACCGGGCTCGCGCAGCCCAGGCCGGCGATGGGTGACATAGGGCGCTCCGAGACGATCCAGGACTTCGGGGGCAAAGCCCGGTCCGTCGTCGCTGATGGTGATGCTCACCTCCTCGGCGGTCCACTGGGCAAGGATTTCCACGCGCTTGTGGGCGAAATCGACGGCGTTCTCGATCAGATTGCCGAGGCCGTAGCGGATCGCCGGGTTACGGGCTCCGACCGGCTCGCGGACGCGGTCTGGCGGGAGGGTCACCTCGAGCGAAACGCCGAAATGGCGATGCGGCGCCACCGCGTCCTCGATGAGTGCGGAAAGTGGCACGCGATCGAACGGCTCGCCGGCCGGAAGCTCGGTAATCTTGGAAAGAATCTCACGGCATCGCTGCGCTTGTTCGCGCAGCAATTTCACATCCTCCGCATAAGGCGAATTCGCATCGAGCGCGCGTTCGATTTCGCGCACGACGACAGTGATGGTGGCGAGCGGCGTCCCGAGTTCATGCGCCGCCGCCGCGGCGAGACCGTCGAGCTGCGAGAGATGCTGCTCGCGCGCCAGCACCAATTCCGTCGCGGCCAGCGCATCCGAGAGCTGGCGGGCCTCCTCGGCAACCTGCCACGTGTAGACGCCGATATAGCCGATCGCCAACAGGATGGAGAGCCAGACCCCGACCACATAAGTCTCAGGGAGCTGCACCGCCCCCTCGCCCTCCCACGGGAGCTGATAGTGGAAGAAAATCAGAACGGTCGCGCAGAGCACGGCGAAAATACCGAGCAGCAACGTCATGCGCAGCGGCAGCGCGGTCGCCGAGATCAAGACCGGCCCGAGCAACAGGAAGGAGAACGGATTCTCCAGGCCGCCCGTCAGATAAAGAAGCGCCGCAAGCTCGGCGATGTCGAAGCCGAGGAGATAAGCGGCCCGGTCGGGATCGAGCCACTGCGTATGCGGGAAGCCCACACGCAGCGCGATGTTAAGCAGCGCCGCGAGCGCGATGACCGCGAGACAAGGCCAGAGCGGAACGTCGAATTCGAGGCCGAAGTGGACAACGAGGACGGCCGCGAGCTGACCGAAGACGGCAAGCCAGCGCAGCCGCACCAGCGTGTCGAGCCGCACGTTCCTTGGCCGATGGTGGGTCGGGGGCAGACCAAACATGCCGCTAATGTAACGATTGGCAGAAGCTAATCCAAACAAGCCGGGCGGCCGCCGCCAGCCTGCCGGCGCCGGCGCGAAAAGTTCGCATGTACGCTTAAGGCCGCCAGGCGGCGCTCGCCGTACTCGCCTTGACCTCGCCGCTACGGGTTTTTTCGATCACTTGTATCAGTGCGCGGAGCACCTGCGGTACGCCCTTCCCGCTCACGGCCGAAACGACAAGCGGCGGCTTCTTCGCCGCGCGCTTGAGCCGCGCCGCTTGCTCCTTGATCTCGTCGGCGCTCAGCGCATCGGCCTTGTTGAGCGCAACGATCTCCGGCTTGTCCGCAAGCCCTTGGCCATAAGCGGATAGCTCCGCTCGCACGGTCTTATACGCCGCATCGGCGTCGCCGCCCGTCCCGTCGATGAGATGCAGAAGAACCCGGCAGCGCTCGATGTGGCCGAGGAAGCGGTCGCCGAGGCCGATGCCCTCATGCGCGCCCTCGATCAGGCCGGGAATATCGGCAAGCACGAATTCGCGCCCATCGATCTCGACGACGCCGAGCTGCGGCTGCAGCGTGGTGAACGGGTAGTCGGCGATCTTCGGCTTGGCCGCGCTGACCGCGGCGAGGAACGTCGATTTCCCGGCATTCGGCAGTCCGATGATACCGGCATCGGCAATGAGTTTCAGGCGCAGACGGATAGTCTGTTCTTCACCCGGCTGGCCGGAATTGGCGCGGCGCGGCGCGCGGTTGGTCGAGGATTTGAAATGCGCGTTGCCGAAACCGCCATTGCCGCCACGCGCAAGCGCGGCGCGCTGGCCGCGTTCGGTGAGATCGGCGAGCAGTGTCTCGCCGTCTTCCTCGTAGATTTGCGTCCCGACCGGCACCTTAAGCAAGGCATCGGCGCCGTTCGCGCCATGGCGATCCTTGCCCATGCCGGCGCCGCCGTTCTTGGCAAAAAAATGCTGCTGGTAGCGATAATCGATGAGCGTGTTGAGGCCATCGACCGCTTCGGCGATCACGTCGCCGCCCTTGCCGCCGTCGCCGCCATTCGGGCCGCCATACTCGATGAACTTCTCGCGCCGGAACGACACGCAGCCGTTGCCGCCGTCGCCGGAGCGAATATAGACCTTGGCCTCGTCGAGGAATTTCATCCGGAGCACCGCAAAAACAAAGGGCGAAGCGCAGCGGCGCTCGGCGCATCTGATATAGTGTACATATTGGAATATGGCACTCGGGTTTCTTCCGGCAGAGCGTGCGCCCGGGACGGGATTTCCTGCATGCCTTCGACAACGCCCGCATGCCGACCCAACGCTGGGAGCTGATGGATCGGGCGCCGCCGTCAAATCCGCAAGCGCATTTCGGGCCGGCGCTCGTCGCCAGGCTGGCGCCGTTCTTTCAATCCGAGCAGGCGGCCGGCAGATGAAAGCCGATCAAGCCACGCGTCGTACGCGGCCCCAAGACTTGAGCGACAGCCACAATCCGCGATCAAGGCGGAAGCGATCGACCGGCGCCGCGGAATTGATGGCGCGGATGCGAGTCAGGCGCACGCCGGTCCACTGGAATGCGCATTTCTCAAGCACGCGGCGCGAAGCCGGATTGCTGACGCGCGCGCCTGCCTGCAACGTCTCGTGCCGCAGATCACCGAACGCGTAGTCGATCGCCGCGCGCGCCGCTTCGGTGGTAAAGCCGCGGCCCCAATAGCGCGCCCCGAGCCA
Source organism: uncultured Alphaproteobacteria bacterium (assembly GCA_963733575.1). GTDB lineage: Bacteria > Pseudomonadota > Alphaproteobacteria > Rhizobiales > Xanthobacteraceae > BOG-931. Next base: position 837,244 of record CAVTDJ010000005.1, read on the forward strand.
ATAACCGAGCTCCGGGGCGTCGTCCCGCGGGTCGATGCCGCAGGCGCCGATCAGCGTGTCGTCGAGCATAATGACGAAGCAGACCTCTCCATCGCGCCTGTTGACGGTCGCGACGAAGTGTTCGGCGTCTCCGACGCCGTAGGGGTGCGGGATACGAGCCGTGTTCGCTGCGATGCGGCGGTCGTTGGCGAGAACCGCAATCGCCTTTACGTCCTCGTGACGCGGTGCGCGTAGCGTCAGCCGCTCGGTCTCGAGGACGGGAATACTGCGCTCTCGCTGCGTCGCGAGGACTTCTTCCGACAAGGTCATGTCACGGGCTCCTGCAAAGAAAACCGAAAGGGGGAGCCGGCACCCGGTCTCCCCCTTTTCGAAGCCCATTTGGGCCCGCCGGTTCGACTGGATACCGGCGGACATCGTATGATCCACCGTATTACTGGACCGCGGCCTCCATCATCGGAAGTACCGATACAAATACGCGGCCCTTGGTTTTGGTCTGGAACTCAACCCGACCGTTGATCAACGCGAACAACGTGTGGTCCCGGCCAACTCCGACATTGCGGCCGGGATGCCATTTGGTGCCGCGCTGGCGCGCGATAATGTTCCCGGCCACGACTTCCTCGCCGCCGAAAATCTTGATTCCAAGGCGCTGACCGCCGGAATCACGGCCGTTACGCGAAGATCCGCCTGCTTTCTTATGAGCCATCGCTCAAAGCCTTTCTCGTCCTTACTTATACAAGATTCGTGACAAAAGCATCACCGTCCGCTCACTTCTTTTTCTTGCCGGTAGCCGGCGCACTTTTGCCTTTTGCCGACTGCTTCTTGGCCGCCGTGGCGGATTTCGGCTTTGCCGCCTTCTTGGCGGAGGTTTTGCGGGGCGTTTCGGCCGCAGCTTCCGACGGCTCAGCAGAGTCGGCGGAAGCTTCCGGCGCGGGGGCGGGCGCACGCTTCGGGCGCGGCGGCGCGGTCTTGCTCGGCTTCTTGCCGTCGGTGAGAATCTCGGTGATGCGCAGGAGCGTAAATTCCTGCCGATGCCCGCGTTTGCGCCGGGAATTTTTGCGCCGGCGCTTCTTGAAGGCGATGACCTTTGCACCGCGCGTCTGGCCGAGCACCTCGGCCGCGATCGTTGCGCCGGCGACAGTCGGCGCCCCGAGCGTCACGCTATCGCCGCCCACGACCAGAACTTCGCCGAACTCGACGATCTCACCGGGCTCGCCCTTGACCTTGTCGACCTTGAGCACATCCTCGGCGGCTACCCGGTATTGCTTGCCGCCTGTCTTGAAGACCGCGAACATCTTTTGTCCTCGTGTTCGTTCCCGGTGCTCGGACTATCAGCCGGACCGGCTTTTTCCAGTCGATTTCGCTGCTGGTTTGTTGATTTAACGCGCGTGCCAGCAAACCTTAACGGCTCGCCTAGCCAGCGCCCGCGTCCTTATGACCGGGCCGTAAACCCCTGTCAAGAAATGCAAAGCAGGCGCGCCGGGTGCAGAACCGGACCGCTTTCCATTCGCGGGCAAGGTTTCGCCTCCTGTGATAAGAGAACCCCCGAAAAACAGGAGCTTGGCATGCCTACGAACGGAAAACAGCACAAACAGACGATCGGCTGGATCGGCGCAGGCCGCATGGGCATTCCCATGGCCGAGCGGCTCATCAAGGCCGGCTACGACGTCACCGTCTGGAACCGCACCCGCGCCAAGGCCGAGCCGCTGGCGAAGATCGGCGGCAAGGTGGTCGATCATCTCTCCGGGCTCAAGAATGTGGACGTGCTGTTTTCCATCGTCTCGACCGGGAAGGACGTGCAGGAGGTCCTTTACGGCAGGAATGGCGTGTGCAGCCAGGGTGGGAAGCTACCGCCTGTCGTCGTCGATTGCTCGACGATCTCGGTCGAGGATTCCGCCGCCGTCCGTGAAAAGCTCAAGCAACTGGGGGCCGATTTCGTCGCCGCGCCGGTGAGCGGCAACGCCAAGGTCATCAAGGCCGGGAAGCTCTCAGCCGTCGTGTCGGGGGCCGAAGCCGCTTGCAAGGCGGCCATGCCGCTCATTGCAGTCATCGCCCCGCAGGGGGTGTCATATGTCGGCGAGGGCGAGCTCGCGCGTGTGTGCAAGATCGCGCACAATGTCATGCTCGGCGTGGTCATCGAAAATCTAATCGAGATGACGCTCCTCACCAACAAAATGGGCGTGCCGCGTCACGCGTTCCTCGCCTTTCTCAACAACGGCGTGATGGGCTCAATGTTCACGCGTTACAAATCGCCGGCGTTGGTCAATTGCGATTGGACCACGACATTCACGCCGGAACTGTTACGCAAGGATCTCGATCTCGGGCTCGAGCTCGGCCGGGAAATGGATGTTCCCCTGCCGGTGACGGCGGCCGCGCGCGAGGTGCTGCAGAGCCATTTCGGCGCCGCCACTTTGCAGAAGAAACCGGAAGAATACTTGCAGAAGGATTTTGCGGCGCTGGCCGAGACCATGGCGCTCGCCGCCGGTATGAAACTCGAAAGCGAGAACAAGAACGTGCCAACGGGATTGGAAAGCTGATTCCGCTTCAAAACTCTGCGCGTCATCCTGAGATGCGAGCGAAGCGAAGGGTGCACGACCCGGGCCCTTCGAGGGCCGCTTCGCGCGGCCACCTCTGGGTGACGAAAGCAGCGCTACTTAACGTCCGTGTGTGCGCTAATCGCCATCAGCCATTGGCCGTTGCGCTTTACCCACACGCGCGCGGCGCGATAGGGCGTGCGCGATTTGTCCGGCGCAGCGTCGGTCGCGATCATCACCGCGCCGTCCCCATAGACCGCAAGCCGCATGGTCTGCACCTCGCCGACCGAGACTGCGGCATTGCTCTCCTTCTGCCGCTCAATCGCAGCGATCCGCCCTGATCTTGAAATCGGCGGCCGGCCGCTGGCATAGCCCACGAACTCGTCGGCGACGTGCTTGCCCCATTCACTGGCGTCATGGCCAACGATGGCCTTCATGACCGTCTGAAATACGATAATGACATCCTGCTCGGCTGCGGAACGCACGCGATAGGGAATCGTCTGGCAAGGATTTTTGCATTCATACGGTTCCGGCTCGGCGGCGGGCATCGACGCGATTGCATCGGCGTGGGCAATGGGCGCTTCTGCCGCGGCGATGGGGACGTCCTGCATCAGCAGCGCCCGCCACGCGCCTTTCTGCTTGACCCAAATATCAAGGAAGAACACGTCGGCGTCGTGAGCAGACTTATGATGCCCGGTGACCGTGGCGACGAGGCCGTAGCTGCGCACCTTTACGTCGCTTGCGGGCGCGGCTGCGATACTCTTGAGATCGCCGAGAAAATCCTTGCGCGCATGAACCTTGCCGTCCGCATCGACGCGAGCGAATTGCAGCGCAACGAACCGGCGCACAGTCGCCTTATCGCCGGCGCGGATGGCCTCGCCGAGTGCCGTGTCGGCGGCGAGCACCGGCGCCTCGTCGCTCGCGATCGGCTGCGCCTTGGTTTGCGCTTTGGATAATGCGAAGGCCGCAATCAACGCGCCTGCGGCGAGCGCGACGAGACCTCCCCATCGCATGGCCGGCCGCGACGTCGCTGACGTCGACGTGGGCTCCGCCCCGCCCCGCTCTATGGCCCCCCGCATAGCGACTCTTTACGACCTCCATCGCGAACAGCGATCGGCGCCAAAACCGACGGGTGCGCACGATGGCATTTTCGGACCAGAACGCTCAAAGCGCGGATCGCCCGCGCGACGCCGCGCCGCAGTTTTGACCGCTGCGGCGACGACGCCTGCCTGACGAAGATAATGATCAGCCGCAGTGGCCGTGCTTGCAATGGACGTGGCCGTGGTGCCGGTATGCCACGTGACGGTAGCGCAAATGGTCATGGGCCATTGCGAGGCGGCACCCTGCACTGAGTTGGGCCCGTTTCCTCTTCATGCACACCGTTATCCTCGGCACGTCCGGGATAAAATCGGAACAAAGCCGCATCGCATCGCCCGTGCATGCCTGGCGGGACTCGTCGCTGCCTTGAGCAGCCGCGCCGCCCAGTCCCGCCGCGCCAATTCCAATCAGCAATAGACCTACCGGCAATGCCGGCCAGACGAGACGCATGATACGCAGCATATGTGTGCTTCCTTCCCCTGGTTTCTCCGGGCGAGCCCCGACGGCGGCAGCCTAGAGCATGATGCGGAAAAGTGGAAACCTGTTTTCCGGAAAAGATCATGCTCGTGGGAAGCTGGAGCGCCGATTTCAGCTTGAAATGATGCGTTCCAGCGATCGGCCGGCAGGCGATGAGCGCCCGGAAGGGGCAGCTGCCACAATTTCAGCGTGGAAACCTTCTCGCGCCCGCCTTTAGCGCGCGCTCCAGGCAAAGCCACTCGCGGAGCGTGTGTGCGCTCTGAGGCTGCTTTGGGTGCATCGCTCGACGGCACCTTCGGTGATTTCCGCCGTCTCGTTGTCGAACGACAGGTGACGGCAAAACGTGCCGTCGGGCATTGTAAAGACGATTTCGCCGACCCGGCTCGCTTGACGTTTCTCCGCCGCCGCACGCAGCATCGGATCGATGACGGCACGTCCGCCGACCAGCAGCGTTGCCGCCACAAGCGCCAGAAACAGCGATAGCACGACGGCGAGCCGCGTGGTTTTCGCCCGCTGCTCATCCCGCAGCGACCGTGCGGATCGCCGCGCGAATTTGCGGCCGCTGACGTGATCCGCCGTTGCGTTCCAGGTAGCCGTTGTCGTGGCCGCTCGTTTGCCCGCGCGCATGCCGGCATAAAACCGGGAAACTCTGCAACGGCCGATAAAAAATCAGGGTTGATTTGAATCAAATTCGTACGCCGACGCCTGAATAACCTCCCAATGACCTCACGAGGTGTTATGAGAAAAACATGCGCACTCAAGTTGCCATCATCGGCGCCGGCCCGGCCGGATTGCTGCTCGGTCAGCTCCTCCACAAACACGGCATCGACAACGTCATCGTCGAGCGCCAGACCGGCGAGTATGTTCTTGGCCGCGTCCGCGCCGGCGTCATCGAGCAGGTTACCATCGATCTGCTCGATGAGGCCGGCGTCGGCGCCCGCATGCACGAAGACGGCCTCGTGCACGAGGGCGTCCAGCTTTGCGTCGACGGGGTCCGCCATCGCATTTCCTTCAAGGAGATGACCGGCAAGGCGGTGATGGTCTATGGACAGACCGAGATCACCAAGGATCTCATGGACGGCCGCGCGGCGGTGGGTGCACCGACCATCTACGCGGCTTACGACGTGAGCTTGCACGGAATTTTCGGCGACAAGCCGCATGTGAGCTTCCGCGCCGACGGCAAAACGCAGGAGATCGCCTGCGACTTCGTTGCCGGCTGCGACGGATTTCACGGCATCAGCCGCAAGAGCCTCCCACCGAGCGCGATCACGGGGCATGAGCGCGTCTATCCGCTCGGCTGGCTCGGTATTCTCTCCGACACGCCGCCGGTTTCGGATGAGCTGATTTACGTCCGTCACTCGCTCGGCTTCGCGCTCTGCTCGATGCGCTCGCCGACGCGCAGCCGCTACTACCTCCAATGCAGCCTCGCCGAAGACATCGATGCCTGGCCAGACGAGCGTTTTTGGGAGGAGCTCAAGCCCCGGCTCGACGAGGAAGCCCGCGACCGGCTCGTCACCGGTCCGTCGATCGAAAAAAGCATCGCGCCGCTGCGCAGTTTCGTCGCCGAGCCGATGCGGTTCGGCCGGCTGTTCCTCGCCGGCGACGCCGCGCACATTGTGCCGCCGACCGGCGCCAAGGGCCTCAATCTCGCGGCGAGCGACGTGCGCTACCTCTCACAGGCCTTCGTCGAGCACTATGGCGAAAAGTCCGATGCCGGACTCGATCATTATTCCGAGCGCGCGCTGGCGCGGGTGTGGAAGGCAGAGCGTTTCTCGTGGTGGATGACCATGCTGCTGCATAAGATTTCCGACAATTCGTTCGACCAAAAAATTCAGCTTGCCGAGCTCGACTATCTGTTCCGCTCGAAGGCTGCCGCGACGGTATTCGCCGAGAACTATGTGGGGCTGCCGTATTAACGGCCAGACTGCGATTGCGTTGTCATTGGCTCTCACCAGTGGTCGGACCGCGCGGTCGTTGATATCGGTCAAAGCCGCCAGCCTGCGTCTGTCGTAGTGATGCCGCCCATGAGCGGAGATTCTTTCGATGCCGTCGTCATCGGCTCCGGGTTGGGCGGATTGACGGCGGCCGCTCTGCTGGCGAAGGCCGGCCGCAAGGTTTGCGTCATCGAACGCAATCACAGCGTCGGCGGCGCCGCCTCGGCCTTCAAGAAGGGCGCGCTGACCATTGAGCCGGCGTTGCACCAGACCGCCGATCCGCGCAATCCGAGCGAACCGAAGCATGAAATCCTCAAGGAGCTTGGCCTGCTCGACGAGATCGAGTGGGTTCCGGTCTCGCCGTTCTTTTCGGTGCGCGGCGGCCCGGTCGGTGACACATTCGACCTGCCGGTCGGCTTCGACGCGGCGCGCGAGGCGATAGCGCGTCGCTTTCCCGGAAGCCGGCCGGGAATCGATCGGCTGTGCGCGCTGATGGAAACCATGCAGGCGGGCGTCGCCGACTTGAGTCGGGCGCAGGCCGATCGTTCGGTCGGCAAGTTGCTGCGCGGCGTTTTGGAGCTGCGCTCCCTCGTCGGCGACTGGCGCGCCTCGCTCGACGATGTATTGGCGCGCACGCTTGGCGATCATGAGGCGCCGAAGTTCGCAATCGCCGGCAATCTTGGCTATTACGCCGACGATCCGCGCCGCATGTGGTGGCCGTTTTTCGCGCTCGCGCAGGGCGGATTCCTGAGCGTCGGCGGCGTCTACATCAAGGGCGGGTCGCGCACGCTCAGCATGAAGCTTGCCAAGGTCGTGATGAAGGCGGGAGGCAGCGTCCTTTTGGGACGCGAAGCCGTCGGCGTCAACGCCGACGCGCGTGGCCACCCGGCCTTCGTGCGCTACGTCGATCCAAAGGCGCCCCAGGCGGTCGAGCGCGTCGGCGCGAAGATCGTGCTCGCCAATTGCGCGCCGGATGTTCTGGCGGGCCTGCTCGGCATGCCGCTGCGCGGCACCGTGGAGCGTGCCTACGGCGCGCGTGCAGTTTCGACCTCGCTGTTCACGGCGCATTTCGGCGTCAACGCGCCACCGGCGAAGTTCGGACTCGATCGCTACGGAACCATCGCGCTGCCGGAATGGACAGCGTCGTTGCGCGACACCGCCGAATCCGCGCAGTTGCTCGCCGCCGATCCCGGCGGCCGCCTGCCGAGCTATGGGATCGCCAATTACGGCGCTATCGACAGCGGCCTCGCCAACGGCGGGCCGACGCTCGTCAGCGTCGTCGGCCTCGACCGATTGAGCAACCGGGCGGGGCTGACGCCGCAGCAAGAAAAGGACCGCCGCGAACGCTGGCTCGACGCATTCCAAACCTCGCTCGATCGCGACTATCCCGGCATCGGAGGCGCGGTCACGGAGCGGATGTTCCTCAACGCCCGCTCGATGCGCAATTTCCTTAATACCCCCGATGGCGCGGTTTACGGCTTCGCGCCGACGCCCCCGCAACGAGGCATCTGGGCGGGCTTCCCACGCTCGCCACGCACGCCGATCCCTGGGCTGTATCTCGCTTCTTCGTTCGCCGGCTAGGGCGGCTTCACCGGCGCAATAATGTCAGGGGCCGCCGCGGCGCGGACGGCGATGCGGGAATGGATGACTTAGCGGACCAAGTCTTTTCTCCGCGCCTTCGCCTGCTCGACAAGAAAACGCGATAGGCGTTGACGGACGGCGTTGGCCGTTTCCGCCGTCCAATGGCGAAATCCATCGCCCGTCTTCATGCCGAGCTTTCCGTTCTTGACCTTCTCGCGCAGAAACGGATGCGGCCCCGGCGTGCGATCGAGATGCGCGTAAAGCACCTCGGCGATATCAAGGGTAAGATCCAAGCCGACAAGGTCTGATTGCTCCATCGGCCCGAGCACCGCCATGCGCGCTCCGGGTCCTTCCTTGACGACGGTGTCGATCGTTTCGGCGTCGCAAACGCCGGCGGCGACGAGTGCGATCGCCTCGCGCTTCATCGCGTGCTGCAGCCGATTGCCGACGAAGCCCGGAAGGTCGCGGCGCACATGCACCGGCGTCTTTCCCGCATCGCGGAGAAGCTCCATGGTCTTGTGCACGACATCGGACGCCGTTTTCTCGTTCTGAATAACTTCGACCAGCGGCACCAAATGCGGTGGATTCCAAAAATGCGTGCCGATGATACGCTGACGATGCTTGAGATGGCGGCCGATATCGGTGGACGGAATCGCCGATGAGTTGCTGGCCAGGATGGTATCGGGCGCGACCGCGTTTTCAAGATCGGCAAAAATGCGTTGCTTGAGCGGAAGGCGCTCGGGCGCCGCTTCGAACACAAACGCTGCGTCCTTCACGGCCGGCGCGAGCTGATCGTGCCCGGCAATCCGTTGCAGCAGCGAGGCATCATCACCGAACAGAACAGCGATCGCGTTGAGCCGTTGCGGCAGCGAAGTGCGGCTCTCCGCGGCCGGCTCAAAAACGCCGACTTCGTGGCCGGCCGCAGCGAGGAGATAGGCAATGCCATGGCCCATCAGGCCGCCGCCGATGACACCAATTTTTTGGCCGATTTTTTGCTGCTGCATCTGCGCCTCAATGCCAAATGGGAGGAACTACAAGGGGCCTAAAACGTCAGCTACACAGTTCGATCCGCGAAGGAGCGCGTCATGCCGATCCTTTTGTGGATCGCGTTCTGGTCTAGCATGACCGCCGTGGCGATGGGTCGGCAAGAAACCGCGTTGCCAATCCGCGTGAGGGTCACGGACCGTCGCGATCATCCGGCGGTGTAACCGCCGTCGACATACATAACCTGCCCGGTGCAGAAATCCGACGCCGGCGATAACAAATAAATCGCCATCCCGATCAGGTCTTCGACTTCGCCAAGCCGTCCAAGCGGAATGCGCGAAAGCGAACGGGCGCGGGTTTGCTGTCCGACCTGATCATCGCCGTACATCCATTCAGTAAGCTTCGAGCGGAACAACGTCGGCGCGATCGCATTTACGGTAATGCCGTATTTCGCCCATTCGGTTGCCAGCACCCGCGTCAGCGCATCGGTTGCGCCCTTCGACGTGCAATAGCCGGTATAGCCCGAATAGTTGCCGTGGCGGCCGCGCACCGACGACATCAAAACAACCTTGCCGCGCATCTTTCGTTCGATCCAGTAGGTGCCGACCGCCTTGGCCATGAACCAGGGACCGCGGACGTTGGCATCCATGACCGCCTGCCAGTCCCCGTAATCGAGATCCTGAATGAAACCCGCTTTGTTGAAACCCGAGGCTACAACAAGCTGATCGACGCGCCCGAACGTCGCCAGCGCGGCGTCGAGCATCGCCTCGGCATCTTCCAAGCTGTCCGGACGGCGCACTACCGTCGCAGGTTCACCGCCGAGCTCGCGCACCTCGCGGGCAACGTCGTCGAGTTCGCTTTTCGTGCCGGAGGCGAGCAAGACCTTGCCGCCGAGCGCGGTGAGCGCGAGCGCGGTCGCCCGTCCGAACGCGCCCGAAGCGCCGGCGATGACGGCGACCTTGTCTTTGACGTTGAACAGCGACAGCGGATTGCGCAGCGGCTCGGAGATCATGGGCTCGCACTCATAATTGCGACAAATAACTTCATCACCGTCCCGTTTCGAAACGAAACGATTGCTTGGGATCAATGACCCCGACGACGCGCAATGCGCAGCCTTCGCCTTCCGGCCAGCGCCAGGGAAACGCGAAGAAGGTGCAGCGCCGTCCGGTGATCTTGTCGATCTCGCCGCCGATATTCTCGATGCCGGGGATGCCGTTCGTCATCATGATCTTATGCGCCGGCTCCCAATAGGGAAAATCCTCGATGATGTGGCGGCCGGTCGCCGCCTTGTACTCTTCGTCGAGGTGCGGCTGCGCCGGCCCCGGCCCGTGCGGACCGAGGAACGTGCCGAGCGGATGATCGAGCGCCTGGACGTCGATGCCGACGAGCTTGACGCCGCGTTCCACGAGCCACTCGGCCGCTTCCTTGTAGAGACCAGGCGAATAGGCGAAATAATCCGGATTGTCGCCGTAGTTGCGGTGGCTGCCGGTGTTGATCATCACGATATCGTTTTTTTGAATCTTCGGCTCGGCCTGCGCCAAATCCTTGGGCGTGATCACGCCCCATTTGCCCTTCGGAATCGACACCGCGACGCCGGTGCCGAAAAAGCGCCAAAGCGGATAGCCGGTCAGCGTCGGCGTGTTCTCCTGCACATGGATCGGCGCGTCCATGTGCGTGCCGCGGTGCATGATGCCTTCGAATTGCTGCACCAAAAGACCGTCCTTGGCGTGAAACTCGAGAACGCGCACGTTGAGGTTGGCGCGCGAGGGCCATTGCGGCATGCCGTGACCCCAGGGATAGCTGAGATCGAAGAACTGCAGGTCCTTCGCGCCGCGCGCCGATTTTCCCGCCGCTGCGTGCGCTCCGCCGCGCTCCAGGCGGAGCTTGCCGCCCGGATCGAGCATGGCGACGAGCCGGATCACGCACGCGTCGCCCTCCCGCCATTTCCAGGGGAATCCCTGAAAAGTGCAGCGTTTGCCGCTTAATTCATCGAGATCGCCGCCGACGTTTTCGATGGTGGGGATGCCGGCTTCGAGCAGCGTCCGATGCGCCGGATTCCATTCCGGGAAATCCTTGATCGCTTCGCGGCCAGTGGCTTCTTTGTATTCCGGCAGCAGATATTTGATCTGTGGGCCGTTGCGGTGCGGACCGAGCGACGTTGCCAGCGGATGATCGACGGTCGCCGTATCGACGCCGACAAGCTTCACACGCTTCTTGACCAGCCATTCCGCCGCGCGTTTGCTCAGGCCCGGCGCATGACCGAAATATTCCTTGCTGTCGGAATATTTCCCATGCCAGCCGGTGTTGATGAGGACGATGTCGCCGCTTTTGATCCGCGGCTTCGCGCGCTCCAGATCGGACGGTTCGATGAGCTGCCACTTCCGCTTCGGAATCGCCAGCACGACGCCAGTGCCGAAAAACCGGTCCAGCGCCAGCTCGCCGACGGCCGCCGCGCCGGGGACAAGATGGATTGGCGCGTTGACGTGCGTGGAGGTGTGGAAGGTCGTCGTGATCTTGTGCGTCATCACGCCCTGCTTGGCGTGGTGCGTGATGCGTTCGAGCTTGATCTCCTCGTAGCCCGGGAAAATCGGCGTATACATGCCCCAACGATGGCTGAGCTCGTAGAATTCGAGCCCGGTTACGGGATCGATGACGGCCGGCATACATTCCTCCCCGACACACGGCGCAGGTTCGACGCGCTTCTGTATCGCTATTCGGACGGTGTGTATCACGATCCGATATCGGGCGACAAAACCCGGCACGGGCGAGATCAGGTTGCGGCGACCGCACCTCGCCGTTATCTATACGCGCCATTTCGCGGCGGCCCGCAGCAACCGCGGCAGCCGGCGCGGTTGCGCAAGCGTACCTGCGAAAGAGCAGCAAAGCCCTCATGGCCCGTCTCGTGATGAAATTCGGCGGCACTTCGGTCGCCGATATCGATTGCATCCGCAACGTCGCGCGCCACGTCAAGCGCGAGATCGACGCCGGCCACGATGTCGCCGTCGTGGTCTCCGCCATGTCGGGCGTCACCAACCAGCTGGCGGCCTGGTGTGAAGCGGCGCTGCAGAAGCGGCACATCTTCGAGGCCCGCGAATACGACGCCGTCGTCGCCGCGGGCGAACAGGTGACCGCCGGCCTGCTCGCGATCACCCTCCAGGATATGGATATCAACGCCCGTTCGTGGCTCGGCTGGCAGCTTCCGATCCTGACCTCGAACGTGCATACCGCGGCGCGCATCCTCGAAATCAACGGCGCCGAAATCATCAAGCGATTCGGTGAACGCAAAGAGGTGGCGGTCATCGCCGGATTCCAGGGCCTGCACAAGGAGACCGGGCGTATCACCACGCTCGGACGCGGCGGGTCCGATACCTCGGCGGTGGCGGTGGCGGCGGCCATCCGCGCCGACCGTTGCGATATCTATACCAACGTCGACGGCGTCTACACTTCCGACCCGCGCGTCGTGCCGCGCGCCCGCCGGCTCGACAAGATCGCATTCGAGGAAATGCTGGAGCTTGCCTCGCTCGGCGCCAAGGTGATGCAGGTGCGCTCGGTCGAGCTCGGCATGGTCTACAATGTGCGCATTTTCGTGCGCTCCAGCTTCGACCGGCCCGAGGATATCGATCCGCACGGCAATCCGCCCGGAACCCTCATCTGCAACGAGGAGGAGATCGTGGAACAGCAAGTGGTCACCGGCATCGCCTTTTCCCGCGACGAGGCGCAAATCTCGGTCCGCGAGGTCCAGGACAAGCCCGGAGTCGCCGCCGCCATTTTCATTCCGCTCGCGGACGCCAATATCAACGTCGACATGATCGTGCAAAACGTCTCGTCCGACGGAAAGACCACCGACCTCACCTTCACGGTTCCGGCCGGCGATTATCAGCGCGCCCTCAACGTCATCACCAAGGCGAAGCAGGCCATCGGTTACCGGCGGCTCGACAGCGCGACCGACGTCGCCAAGATTTCCGTGATCGGCATCGGTATGCGCAGCCACGCCGGCGTTGCCGCGGAGGCGTTCCGCGCCCTCGCCGAACGCGCCGTCAATATCCGCGCCATCACCACCTCGGAGATCAAGTTTTCGCTCCTGATTGACGCAGCGTTCACCGAACTTGCGGTGCGGACGCTGCATTCGCTTTATGGTCTCGACCACACGACGCCGTAATTGGCCGGCAACCCGTCAAGCAAGCGCCGAAAACGCGAATCTCGCTGCGGCGCACAAAATTCGTCGCCGTCATCTCGCTGTCTCTGGCTTGCGGTTTGCATACCGCATTCGATATAGGCGGGAGGGTGATCGCTACGGGCCGGGCCCGGGCGAATTCCTCTTCGATCACGGCCGGTGCGACGCGGGCGGCGCTCCAGGTCTCATTTGAAGGCCCGAGGGACCTCACGCCATGCGTGGCTCGCTCGGCGGTCCGCGCGTGCTGTTGCGCCAACTCCGCGAAGTCATGGCGGAGCCGGTCAGCGCGCAGGACCGCCTCGATAAGATCGTGGTGCTGATCGCCGCCAACATGGTTGCGGAGGTCTGCTCGGTCTATGTCCTGCGCGTCGACGCTACCCTCGAGCTCTATGCTACCGAGGGCCTCAATCGCGATGCGGTGCACCGCACCGTGTTGCGCTCCGACGAGGGCCTGGTCGGACTAGTCGCCAGCCAAGCGACCGCCATCAACCTGTCGAACGCGCAGGCGCATCCGGCCTTCTCCTATCGGCCGGAAACGGGCGAAGAAATTTATCATTCCTTCCTTGGTGTGCCGATCTTGCGCGCCGGCAACACGCTCGGCGTGCTCGTGGTGCAGAACCGCGCCCGGCGCACCTATTCGGAGGAGGAAGTCGAGGCGCTGCAGACGACGGCGATGGTGCTCGCGGAGATGATCGCCTCCGGCGAGCTGTCGGCGCTGGCGCTTCCGGGCGCCGAGCCGGCGGCGCGGCGGTCGCTACATCTCACCGGAATGGCGCTCTCCGAAGGCATCGCGCTCGGTCACGTGGTGCTGCATGAGCCGCGCGTCGTCGTTACCAATTACATCGCCGACGATGTTCCGAAGGAATTGAAGCATCTGGGATCGGCGGTCGAGACGTTACGCACCGATCTCGACCAGCTCCTCGAACACGGCGACATGGCGGACGGCGGCGAGCATCGCGACGTTCTCGAAGCTTATCGCATGTTCGCCTACGACCGCGGCTGGGTGCACAAGCTCGAAGAAGCGGTCATGACCGGACTGACTGCCGAGGCCGCCGTCGAGCGCGTCCAGTCGGACACGCGCGCGCGGATGCTGCGGCAGACCGATCCTTATCTGCGCGAGCGATTGCACGACCTCGACGATCTCGCCAACCGTTTGATGCGTCAGCTCACCGGCCGCGATCACGCTCCCTCGCGCGAGAATCTGCCGGAGAACGCCATCCTCGTCGCCCGCTCCATGGGGCCGGCGGCGCTGCTGGATTACGACCGCAAACGATTGCGCGGACTCGTTCTCGAAGAAGGCGGCCCGCATTCGCATGTCGCCATCGTGGCGCGCGCGCTTGGCATCGCCGCCGTCGGCGAGATCGACAACGCCACCGGGATCGCCGATCCGGGAGACGCCATCATCGTCGACGGCTCGGCAGGCGACGTGCACCTGCGGCCCCTGCCCGACATGGAGGCCGCCTATGCCGAGCGCGTGCGGCTGGGGGCGCGGCGGCAGCAACAATACCAGGCGTTGCGGGACCTCCCATGCGTCACCAAGGATGGCGAGGAAGTGACGCTGCTGATCAATGCGGGACTGAGCGTCGATCTGCCGCACATCGCCGATACCGGCGCCGCAGGCATCGGCCTGTTCCGTACCGAGCTGCAATTTATGGTGGCGCCGAACTTCCCGCGATCGAGCGAACAATATGCGCTCTACCGCGCCGTCCTCGACGCCGCCGCCGACAAGCCGGTGACGTTCCGCACCCTCGATATCGGCGGCGACAAGGTGCTGCCCTACATGCGCAATATCGAGGAGGAGAACCCGGCGCTCGGCTGGCGCGCAATCCGCCTCGGCCTCGACCGGCCGGCTTTGCTGCGCACGCAATTGCGCGCGCTCTTGCGGGCCGCCGGCGGCCGCTCGCTGAAAATCATGTTTCCGATGATCGCGATTGTTGCCGAATTCACCCAGGCGAAGGAGCTGGTCGAACGCGAGCTGACGCATCTGCGCCGGCACGGTCACAAGCTGCCCGAAGAGGTCGAAGTCGGCAGCATGGTCGAGGTCCCCTCGCTCCTTTATCAACTCGACGAATTGCTCGAGCACGCCGACTTCCTTTCCGTCGGCTCGAATGACCTCGTGCAGTTCCTCTACGCGGTCGATCGCGGCAATCCGCGGGTTTCCAGCCGATTTGACCCGATATCGGCCCCGGTGTTGCGCGCCCTCAAGGACATCGCCGACAAATGCCGCGAGCACGGCAAGCCGGTGACGGTGTGCGGCGAGCTCGCCTCGCAGCCGATCGGCGCGCTGGCGCTGGCGGCTCTCGGCTATCGTTCCCTTTCGCTCACGCCGTCCGCCGTCGGCCCGGTCAAGGCCATGCTGCTCGACCTCGATTGCCGTAAGAGCGCCGCGTTCCTTTGCCCGCTGATCGAAAAATCGACCGCCGCTGTGCCGATCCGCGCCCAGCTCGAAAAGTTCGCCGCCAGCGAATCTCTGCAGATTTAAGACCCGGTCTGGCCGGGCTTGTCCCGAGCATAGGTGTCTTTTACTTACGTGAAGCCATGTTGCCCGATCAGAAACTCAATGCGCTTGTCGTCCGCCATGCGACGCTCGAACGTGAGCTGGCCACCGCAGTGCCGCCCGAGACCTACGTGAAGCTCTCGCGTGAATTCGCCGAGCTCGCGCCGGTCGTCGATGCGGTAAAGTCCTATCGGGCTGCGCAGGACGAGCTCGAAGGGATCACGAGCCTGATCGACGATCCCGCGACGGAGGCTGAAATGCGCTCCATCGCCGAGGCGGAGCGGCCGCAGCTCGAAGCGCGGCGCTCGGCGCTCGAGCAAGAATTGCGGCTCGCGCTCATCCCCAAGGACGCGATGGACGAGCGCAACGTCATTCTCGAAATCCGCGCCGGCACTGGCGGCGACGAGGCGTCTTTGTTTGCCGGCGATCTGTTCCGCATGTACGAGCGCTACGCCGCGAAGCAGGGTTGGAAGGTCGAGATCGTGACCGCGAGCGAAGGTTCGATGGGCGGCTACAAGGAAATCATCGCCGAAATCCGTGGTCGCGGCGCCTTCGCCAAGCTCAAATTCGAATCGGGTGTCCATCGCGTGCAGCGCGTGCCCGACACCGAGGGATCCGGCCGCATTCATACCTCGACGGCAACGGTCGCCGTACTGCCCGAGGCGCAGGACGTCGATGTCCCCATTAACGAAACCGACCTGAGGATTGACACGCTACGCTCAGGCGGCGCCGGTGGTCAGCACGTCAATAAAACCGAGTCTGCGGTTCGGATCACCCACATCCCAACCGGCATCGTCGTCATGATGCAGGAGGACCGCTCGCAGCATCGCAACCGGGCCAAGGCGATGGCCGTGCTGCGGACGCGGCTATACGATTTCGAGCGGCAGAAGCAGGACGCGGCCCGCGCCGCCGAGCGCCGCGGGCAGGTCGGCACCGGCGATCGTTCCGAGCGCATCCGCACCTATAACTTTCCGCAAGGCCGCGTATCGGAGCACCGCATCAATCTGACGCTCTACAAACTGCCGCAGATCATGGAGGGCGAGGCGCTCGGCGAAATCATCGACGCCCTCGTTGCCGAGCATCAGGCGGCGCTGCTCGCCGCCGAAGAGATGAATTGATGAGTTCGCCCGCGGATGTTGCCGTACTGGCGCGGCATCAAAGCGCGCAGGCGCGTACCGTCGCCGGCGCGCGGCACGCGCTGGCGGAAAAATTCCGCGCGGCCGGCCTCGATTCGCCCGAACTCGACGCTCGCATCCTCGTCGGGCACGCCCTGTCGCTCGATCACTCCGCACTTGGGGCGGCCGGCGTACATGACCTCACCGCCGAGGAAGAAGACGCAATTGCCACGCTGGCCGGCCGCCGGCTGTCGCACGAGCCGATCGCGCGGATCGTCGGCAGCAAGGAATTCTGGAGTCTGAAGCTGCGCGTCGATACCGCGACGCTGGTACCGCGGCCCGAGACGGAAACAGTAGTCGAGGCGGCGCTCGCAGCGATCGACGCCGCCGGCGCGCGCGCGCAAGCGCTACGGATCGCCGACCTCGGCACCGGCTCGGGCGCGCTCCTTCTGGCGCTGCTCGCGGAGTTGCCCAATACGTTCGGCATTGCCACCGATACCAGTGTCGGCGCGCTGCGTATCGCCCGGGACAACGCCCAACATCTCCGGCTCGCGCGCGCCGCTTTCGTCGCCTGCGACATGGGAGCGGCGCTCGGTGGAGCGTTCGACCTGATCGTCTGCAACCCGCCATATGTCGCATCCGGCGAAATCCCCTCGCTCGCTCCGGAAGTGCGCGATTTCGACCCGAGAACGGCGCTCGATGGCGGCCCGGACGGCCTCGATTGTTATCGGACAATCGCTGCAACGGTACCGGCGCTGCTCAAGCCCGGCGGCGTGCTTGTCGTCGAACTCGGCGCCGGCCAAGCGGAGGCCGTTACCGCATTGTTTTCGGCAGCGGGACTTGCGCCCGCGCAACCGCGCACCGATCTTCAGGGTGTGCCGCGCGCTCTCCTTGTGAGAAAAGGGCCCGGAAAAGGGTCATGAGCGTGAAGCATTGGCCCCCGGCAAAAAAGCGGCAAAAAAGCACTTGGAATATCGGCCGGAACCGACTAGCTTCCGCCTACGGAATCGGCCCGAGATGACAATGCCGCGCCGCCTTGAACGCCAAGAACGCTCCTCATAGAGGTGCGTCCCTCTTAGGAGGTTGGCAGCGCAGGCCAGGTGAAGCGAAAGCCGGAACAGCGAAAGCCGGAACAGACGGCAGACGGGATCGCCAGATTCATACCGAGAAGTTTCATCGGTTCGGCGCGCATTCGTGAATGTCGCGCATAACGAGGGGTTCGCAACACCGCGGCGAAGCCGCCGGTGAGGGCTGCATTGCTAAGGCTTAGGGGCGTGGAATCGCGACAGCGGCGAGCAAAGAAGATTGCCCGGCTTCGTGCGTCAGGTTGGGTGAAACTCAGTGAGAGACTTCAGTAAGGTGAAACGGCGGTATCCGTGCCGCCGCAAAATAGGGGGTTGGCGGAAAAGCAGACCATGAGAAACGGACAGAACAAGCGAATGCGGGGTCGCAACCGCAAAGGTGGTCATCATCAAAATCCGTTGTCGCGCATGTACGAGTCCAATGGACCGGACGTGAAGATTCGGGGCACGGCATCTCACGTCGCCGAAAAATATCTCCAGCTTGCCCGAGATGCGCAGAGCTCCGGAGACCCGGTCGCGGCGGAGAATTATTATCAGCACGCCGAGCATTACTTCCGTCTCATCGCGGCGGCGCAGGAGCAGTTTCGCCAGAGTCAGCCCTACTTCCAGCAGGGTGGCGAGCAGCGCGGCAATGCTCCCGACGACGGCTATGACGACGGCGACAACGATCAGCCCTCTATCAGCGGCGAGCCGTTTGCGCCGCGCGAGCCGCAACCCTTCTACCCCCGCGAACAACACCAGCCGCACGCGCAGCCGCAGCAGCAACACCAGCCGCGCCCGCAGCACGTCCAGCCGGCTAACGAGGAGGACGTTGAGCGGCTCCCCTCATTCATTACCGGCGGCCAGCCGCAGCAGCCGCCGCAACAGGGTCAAAGCTCTAACGGTCCTAACGGCCCGAATGGCCAGAGTGGTAATGGCTATGACGGTTCGCCGGATCGCTTCCCGCTGCATCGGCGGCGGCGCCGCCATCGCGGCCCGCGCGATCAATCCATGCAGGGTGAGGGCGATGCGCCGATGCCCACCGGTCCGCACTCGGCCGACGATTAACATCGCATGCCCGGTCTTGTGCCGGGCATCCACATCTTAACAAGCCAAAAACGTGGATGGCCGGGACGAGCCTGGCCATGACGATTTAGTGCACTCCGCTTAGCGCTAGCCGCCGCGCGGCGCCTTCGCCAGCCGGACCAGGAACCAGATCGGCACGACGATCACGGCTCCAAGCAGGAAATATCGCCAGAGCCAGCGCACGACGTCGAAGCCCATCGTCCAGATGTGCACGATGAGCGCCCTGACCAATTCGATGATGTTCCACGGATCCAGCCCGATGGCGGCGAGGATCACGCCCACCAGAATTGACAGCAGGATCAAACGCCCAATCACCGCCAGCGGTGGGCCGCCGAAGAAACGGTGAACGAGGTGGGCCTGACGCCCTTGGACTTGCTCTTGGACCGGCTGTTGGGCCATCGCAATCTCCGCTCGCGCCACTTAGCTAAGTTGCTGCACCCCGCGCAAGCCGTCTAGCAGACGCGACGCCACCGCGCGTCGGGTGCGGGACCGTTGCCTCGGCTTCGCAAGTGGCGCTAAGTTGCGGCCGCCCCGCATCATATCGGGTATTCTAAAGGACAATTCATGGCCAAGCTCGAGGACCGCGCGCCCCCGTCGCAGCCAAATCTCAACGACGATATCGGCGAAGAAAAGCGGCTCGCGATGTATCGCATCCAAGTCGAGATTCGCGAGGCCGAGCAACGCGCGTTCGATCTGTTTCTGCAAAATCTCGTGAAAGGCACCAGCCACCTTTCGCTCGGCCAGGAGGCGGTCGCCGCCGGCTTCGCCGCCGCCATGCGCCCGGGCGATCTGAGCTTCTGCACCTATCGCGGCCATGCCCATACGCTGGCGCGTGGCGTGCCGATCGCCAAGGTCTTGGGCGAGTTGATGCAACGTGACATCGGACTGATGCGCGGCAAGGGCGGCTCGATGCATCTGACGTCCGTCGATCACGGCGTGATGGGCTCTTACGCGATCATCGGCGCGCACCTCCCGATCGCCTGCGGCGCAGCTTGGCGCGCGCAGTACAAGGGCCAGAAGGACGTTTCGGTCTGCTTCTTCGGCGACGGCACCACGAATATCGGCGCGTTTCACGAAGCGCTGAACTTCGCCGCGGTGTGGAAGCTGCCGGTCGTCTTCGTCTGCGAGAACAATCTCTACATGGAATACACCCCGATCAGCGACGTCACGGCGGTGGAGCACCCGGCAGCCGATCGTGCCGCCAGCTACGGCCTCGAACGCATCATCGTCGACGGCAATGACGCCGACGCCGTCTACCGCTCGGCCGTGTCCGCCTACGACAAGGCACGAGCGGGTGGCGGTCCGTCCTTGATCGAATGCATGACCTATCGCTACAGCGGGCATTCGCGCGCCGACCCGGCCAAATACCGGCCCGAAGGCGAACTGGAAAAGTGGAAAGAGCGCGATCCGATCAAAATCTATCGCCAGCGGCTCAAACAATTCGGCATCGGCGATGACACCATCCTGCGCATCGAGACCGACGTGAAGCGCGAAGTGGACGAGGCGACGGAGCTGTGCAAGGCGGCGCCGCCGCCGGCGCTCGATATCCTCACCGCTGACGTTTATGCCGACGGAGGTTTCGCATGGCGGAACTGACCTATCGCGACGCCGTCATCCGCGGCATCGCGCAGGAAATGACGCGCGATCCCAACGTCGTGTTCCTCGGCGAGGACATCGCCAAGGCCGGCGGCGTGTTCAAGGCGACCGTCGGCCTCTACGAGCAATTCGGTCCAGTGCGCGTGCGCGATACGCCGATCTCAGAGCAGGCGATTCTCGGCGCCGCCATGGGCGCCGCGATGACCGGGTTGAAGCCGATCGCCGAGATCATGTTCTCTGACTTCATCGCGGTCTGCTTTGACTACATCGCCAACGAAATTCCCAAGAGCCGTTACATGTCGAACGGACAAGTCAAATGTCCGCTCGTCGTGCGCACCGGCAACGGCGGTGGCGCGCGCTTCGGCGCGCAGCATTCGCAGAGCGTCGAGAACTGGTGCATGATGATTCCCGGGCTCAAGGTGGTAGCGCCGTCGAGCCCGCGCGACGTGATCGGCCTGATGGCGGCCGCCGTGCGCGATCCCGACCCGGTGATCTTCTTTGAGCACAAATCGCTCTATGCGACCAAGGGCGATGTTCCGGACGGCGAAATCGTCGACACGCTCGGCACGGCGAAGATCGTTCGGCCGGGCAAGGACGCCACCATTCTCGCGCTTGCGCTGATGGTGCCGCGCGCGTTGGCGGCGGCTGAGAAGCTCAAGAGCGAGCACGGCATCGATTGCGAAGTGGTCGATGTGCGCTCGCTGGTGCCGCTCGACACACAAACAATTCTCGGCTCGGTCGCGCGCACGCACCGCCTGTTCACGGTTGAGGAAAATCCGCGGCTGTGCGGCTGGGGCGCCGAGCTTGTCTCGATCGTCGCCGACGAAGCGTTCTACGATCTCGACGGACCACCGGTGCGCATCACAACGCCGCACATTCCGCTGCCGGCGGCCGACATCCTCGAGGATCTCGCGCTGCCGAGCGTCGATCGCATCGCGGAGAGGGTGCGACGCAGCCTTCGCGCATGACAGGAGGACGTTCATGGCAACCGAACCGAGCCGCGAAAATCCAAACGGACCGATCGGCACCGAAGTTATCTTCGAGAACGAGCAGGTGCGGGTATGGGATATGCGCGTCGCGCCGCGCGGGAAAAAGGCGTGGCACCACCACACGATGGACTACATGATCATTAACGTCACCGGCGGCAAGGTCGAGATTGAGAACGTCCATGGCCGTTCTTTCATCGCGAACGACAAGGTCGGCGGCGTGATCTGGCAAGACGCCGGCGAGAAGCACGAGCTGCGCAACCTCACCGACGAGCCCTATCGGAACATCCTCGTCGAGCTGAAACCCGAAAAATAACGCCGTAACAGGATCAGTACATGTACGACAATCTTCTCGCCAACGTCCCCACCGATCTATGGATCGGCGGCAAGTGGCGCAAATCCTCCGACGGCAGCCGCTTCGACGTGATCGATCCGGCCACCGAGAACAAGGTCGGCTCGGTCGCGAGCGCCACGGTCGAGGACGCCAAGGCCGCGGTCGATGCGGCAAGCGCCGCGTTTCCCGGCTGGGCCGCAAAGAAGCCGCGCGAGCGCGGCGAGATCTTGCGCAAATCATTCGAGCTGATCATGCGCGACCAAGAGCGCTTGGCGAAGCTCATCACCATCGAAAACGGCAAGGCGCTGTCGGATTCACGCGGCGAAGTCGCCTATGCCGCGGAGTTCTTCCGCTGGTTCGCCGAAGAGGCGGTGCGCAACATCGGACAGAATTCCGTCGCGCCGTCCACGGGCGCGCGCACCCTGGTGCATCACAAACCGGCGGGCATCGCCGTGCTGGTGACGCCGTGGAATTTTCCGGCGGCGATGGCGACACGCAAGATCGGCCCGGCGCTCGCCGCCGGCTGCTCCGTCGTGCTCAAGCCTGCTTCCGATACGCCGCTCACCATGCTCGCGCTGATGCCGATTCTGGAGGAGGCGGGCGTGCCGCCCGGCGTCGTCAATGTCATTCCCTCGCGCTCCTCCGGCAAGGTCGTTGGCGCGATGCTGCACGATCCGCGGGTGCGCGTCGTGTCGTTCACCGGCTCGACCGAGGTCGGCAAGAAGCTTCTGCGTGAGGCGGCCGATAACGTCGTGCGCCCGGCCATGGAGCTCGGCGGCAACGCGCCATTCATCGTCTTCGACGACGCCGATATCGATGCCGCCATCGACGGCGCCATGATCGCCAAGATGCGCAACATGGGCGAAGCCTGCACGGCCGCCAACCGCTTCTACGTGCACGAGAAAGTGCACGACGAGTTCGCCAGAAAACTCACGGCGAAGATGGCGGGCCTGAAGATGGGCAACGGTCTCGACGACGGCGTCGCCCTCGGTCCTCTGGTCAACAAGGAGGGCCGCGACAAGGTGATCGAGCTGGTCGAGGACGCGGTGCAGAAAGGCGCCAAGGTGCTCACCGGCGGCAAGACACCCGGCGGACTCGGTTTCTTCTATCCGGCGACGGTTCTTTCCAACGTATCCAGCGACGCCAAAATGCTCAACGAAGAGATTTTTGGACCCGTCGCGTCGCTGCTGACTTTCAAGTCCGAGCACGAGGTGATCACGCGCGCCAACGATACCGAATACGGCCTCGTCGCCTACCTCTACACCAAGGATTTGAGCCGTGGCCTGCGCGTGTCGGAAAAACTCGACTTCGGCATGATCGGACTGAACCGCGGCATCGTCTCCGATCCCGCCGCGCCGTTCGGCGGCATGAAGCAGTCGGGCATCGGCCGCGAAGGCGCGCATGAGGGGCTGATGGAATTTTTGGAGACGCAGTACGTGTCGGTCACGTGGTGATCCCCGTCGAGAATTGAAATGAATATCCTCATGCCGCAACTCGGCGAGACGGTCGCCGAGGGAAAGATCACCAAATGGTTCAAGGCGGCCGGCGACGCGGTGAAGCCGGGCGATAACCTGTTCGAGATCGAAACCGACAAGGTGTCGATGGAGGTGCCGGCGACCGAAGCCGGCGTGCTCAGCGAAATCCGCGTGCCGGAAGGCGAAGTGGCGCCGGTCGGCGCCGTCGTCGGCGTCATCGGCGACTCGGCCGGAGGCGTCGCGAGCGCACCGGCAAAATCCACGCCGGCGGCAGCCGAAGCGCCAAAGACGCCGGCAGCGCCCGTTGCAACGCCGCGTGCATCCGATCGCGCTACGCCGGCGCCCAAAGCGCCGCAGCAGCCGATCAAGCTTGATCCGTTCTTCGAAGTGCGCACGCCGGAGCGGAATTTCGGGCCGGCCCGGCTCTCCGGTGGCATTGTAGCCACGCCGCTGGCGCGCCGGCTCGCCAGCGAAGCTGGCATCGATCTCTCGCGCCTGCGCGGCTCCGGCCCGCACGGCCGCATCGTCGCACACGACGTCGAAAGTGCACCGCGGCCGTCTCTCGGCCCCCTCGCCGCGTTGGCGGAAAGCCCGAGCGCCGATCAGGTCAAGGCGCTGTACGATCCGGCGAGCTACGATGAAGTGCCGCTCGACGGCATGCGCAGGACCATCGCGGCGCGGCTGCAGCGGGCGAAACAGACCATCCCGCATTTCTACCTGACCGCCGACATCACGATCGACCGCCTGATCGCGCTGCGCGAAGAGGCCAATGCCGCCGCGCCGAAGGATCGCGACGGCAATCCGGCGTTCAAGCTCTCGCTCAATGATTTCATCATCCGCGCACTGGCGCTGGCGCTACAGCGCGTGCCGGCCGCGAATGCCGTGTGGGCGGGCGACCGTATCTTGCGCTTCAAGCATTCCGACATCGGCGTTGCCGTCGCGCTCGATGGCGGACTGATCGCGCCGATCGTCCGCAACGCAGAGACGAAATCGCTGAGCGCCATCTCCGCCGAAATGAAGGACCTTTCCGCGCGCGCGAGAGAGAAGAAGCTCAAGCCGGCCGACTATCAGGGTGGCTCGTCCGCGATCTCCAATCTCGGCATGTACGGCGTGCGCGAATTCTCGGCCATCATCAACCCGCCGCAGGCCACGATCCTGGCCGTCGGCGCCGCGCGCCGCCAGGCGGTCGAGACAGCCGACGGCGGCGTAGCCTTCGCCGGCATGCTCACGGCGACGCTGTCCTGCGATCATCGCGTGGTCGACGGGGCGCTCGGTGCCGAGCTTCTGGCCGCGATCAAGGCGCTGATCGAGACGCCGGTGACCATGCTCGTTTAGCACCATCGCGTCAGAGTGGATCGATTGGCGCCGTAGGTTTCTTAATTGGGGCATCAACGGAGTGCGCGTGCATCATTGGCTCTATCTAGCGCCGTTTGCCGTTCTGTGGCTGTCGTGGCTCGCCTATTGGATCGTCGCCGCGCGGGACGTGAAAGTGGCAAGGCGACGACAATCGGTCACCAGCCGACTGGTGACTGTCGTGCTCACCGTGCCCGCCGCGGCGCTCTTGGCTTTTCCCAATCAGCCGCTGCATTGGCTCGAGGAACGTTTTCTGCCGCAGACGATGGTCGCGTATTGGTTTGGGCTACTGATGGTGATCGCGGGCCTCGCCTTTGCGGTGTGGGCGCGCGTTTATCTTGGCCGCAATTGGAGCGGCACGGTCACCGTCAAGCAGGATCATGAGCTCATTCGCACCGGCCCCTATCGTTTCGTGCGCCATCCGATCTATACGGGCCTGCTTTTTGCGATACTGGGGACCGCCATCGCCTTCGGCGAGTGGCGCGGCCTGCTTGCCTTCGGATTGCTGACCAGCGCTTTGTTGCTCAAGCTGAGAATGGAAGAGCGCTTCATGAGCGAAAGCTTTCCCGATGAATACCCGCGTTATCGCGCGGAAGTGCCGGCGCTCATTCCCTTCATCGGCGGCAAGCGCCCGGCCAATCGGGCGCCGGGCTGAGCTTTGAGGAGAACCATCATTGCCGGAAGAACGACCGGAAGTGTTGCTGATCGGCCCGCTACGGCCTGTCCTCGCCCAAGGGCTTGCGGATTTCACCGTGCACAGCCTCCCCGGAGCGGCGAACCGTGACGCGCTCCTTGGTTCGGTCGCCCATGTGCGCGCCATCGCAGTCAGCGCGCCGCTTCAGCCCGTTGATGACGCGCTTTTCGCGCGCTTGCCGAACCTCCAGATCATTTCGAGTTTTGGCGTCGGCTACGACCACATCGACGCGAAGGCAGCGGCGAGGCGCGGCATCGTGGTCACCCATACGCCGCACGTGCTCACCGAGGAGGTCGCCGACACCGCGATCGGCCTGCTTCTGTGCACCGTGCGCGAGCTGCCGCAGGCCGAACGCTACGTCCGCGCCGGCAAATGGCTCGAGCGTAACTATCCGCTGAGCCGGGCGACGCTGCGCAACCGCACTTTTGGCCTCGTCGGGATGGGCCGCATCGGTCTCGCCGTTGCGCGCAGGCTTGAGGCCTTCGGCGTGCCGATCGTCTATCACACGCGTCGAGCGCGGCCCGAGCTCGCCTACCGCCACTATCCGCAACTCATCGATATGGCGCGCGATGTCGACACGCTCATCGTCATCGTGCCGGGCGGCCCGGCGACCAAAAATATGATCGATGCGAAAGTGCTCGAAGCCCTCGGCCCCGACGGTATTCTGATCAATGTCGCGCGCGGCTCGGTGGTCGACGAAGAGGCTTTAGTCGCGGCGCTTAAGACCCGGAAGATCATGGCCGCCGGCCTCGACGTTTTCGCCAAGGAGCCGGAGGTGCCGGAGGAATTGTTGACGATGGAGAACGTCGTGCTGCTGCCGCATCTCGGCTCGGCATCGGTCTTCACGCGCGAGAAGATGGACCAGCTTTTGGTCGACAACCTCCGCGCCTGGGCTGCCGGCAAGCCGCCACTCACCCCAGTGCCGGAAACGCCCTGGCGGTCCTGGACGTGAGCCGCGCGAGCGCGGCGCTCACTCCGCGGCGATGCGCACTTCCGGCGCGGCCGCGCGGACGTCGGCCTCGACGTGCTCCTCGAACTGGACGAAGTTCTTCTGGAACATACCGACCAGCTTGCGCGCGGTCTGATCGAACTCGAGCTTGTTCTGCCAGGTTTCCTGCGGATAGAGCAGGTGCGGCTCGACGCCGGTGAGCTGGGTCGGCACCGAAAAGCCGAAATAAGGATCGGTGCGGAATTTCACGCTCTTGAGCGAACCATCGAGCGCCGCGGTGAGCAGCGTCCGCGTCACCTTGATCGGCATGCGCCGGCCGACGCCATAGATACCGCCGGTCCACCCGGTATTCACCAGCCAGCAATCGACGTCGTGGGCGCTGATCAGCTCGCGCAACAGATTGCCGTAGACCGACGGATGCCGCGGCAGGAACGGCGCGCCGAAGCAGGTGGAGAATTCCGGCTGGACGCCGACCAGCCCTTTCTCAGTGCCCGCGACCTTGGCCGTGTAGCCGGACAGGAAATGATACATCGCCTGCGCCGGCGTCAGCTTGGCGATCGGCGGCATGACGCCGAACGCATCGGCGGTGAGAAGCACGATATTCCGCGGCATGCCGGCGCGGCCGGTGCGCGACGCACTCGGAATGAAATCGAGCGGATAGGCAGCGCGCGTATTTTCTGTCTTCGAGTCGTCGTCAAAGTCGCAAGTGCGCGTATCAGGGTCGAACGCCACATTCTCGAGCACGGTGCCGAAGCGGTGCGTCGTGGCGTAGATCTCGGGCTCCGCCTCGGCGGAGAGCCTGATGCACTTGGCGTAGCAGCCGCCCTCGAAATTGAACACGCCCTGTGGGCCCCAGCCGTGCTCGTCGTCGCCAATGAGCGTGCGCTTGGGATCGGCCGACAGCGTCGTCTTGCCAGTACCGGACAGACCGAAGAACAACGCGACATCGCCGGAGAGCCCGACATTGGCCGAGCAATGCATCGGCATCACGCTCTCGGCCGGCAGATAATAATTGAGCGTGGTGAACACCGATTTCTTCATCTCGCCGGCGTAGGAGGTGCCGCCGATCAGGATGATGCGCCTTGTGAAGTCGATCGCGATGACGGTCTCGCTGCGCACACCGTGGCGTTTGGGATCGGCCTTGAACGAGGGCAGCGTCAGGATGGTGAAATCGGGTACATAGTGTGAAAGCTCCGCGCGTTCCGGCCTGATCAACAGCGCGCGGATGAACATCGAGTGCCAGGCGAGCTCGTTATAGACGCGGGTCCGGATGCGGTATCTCGGATCCGCGCCGCCATAGAGGTCCTGGGCGTACAAAGTCTTGCCCTTGGCATGTGCAATGAAGTCCTCGGACAGCAGTTGGAATTTTTCCGGCGTGAGCCGGCCGTTCTTATCCCACCAGACGGTCTTCTCCGTCTGGCCGTCGACGACGACGAATTTATCCTTGGGACTGCGGCCGGTATGAGCGCCGGTCTCGGCGCAGAACGCTCCACCCTGGACGAGAGAACCCTCGCGGTTGGCGATCGCGTGTTCGACCAAGGCGGTGTCGGGCAAATTCCAGTGGACCGCTGCGAGGCCTTTCAAGCCGAACTTGTCGGCGCCATGCGCGCTATTCCGCAGACCGGTTTCCTTCACTCTCGCCTCCGCAACTCATCCGGTCCCTGCCGGAGTGTGAGCGTCACCTTAATCCGCCCGCCATTGGACCCGCGACCCTATATCGAGCATCCTAGCGCGTGCCAAGACGGACTCCCATCCCAAGCCTTAACTGGGCAAACCCATGCGCGTTCCCGCTGTGGAAATGACGCACGCGCTTGTTGCGCTGCAACGGAAACGATGAACGAGCGGGGAGCTCGGGAACACACGGAGTATCTACCTCGCCCGCGCTTCGGCGGCCAACGCCACCAGGACGTTGCGCAAGGCGTCTGCCGTAGCGACGCGCTCCGGGAACGGCAAGCGCAGCGTGGCGTCGCCCAACGCGAGATCGAGGCCCTCCGGATCGAGCCCGGTGACTAGCCATGGCCCGGCTTCGGCGCCCAGAAGCTTCGCCGCATACAGCCGTACTGCTTCGGCATGGGACTCATTCATGTGTGCAGTCGCGTCCGCCTCGGCTTCGATCAGATTCTCGGCTCCGGAAACGTCAGTGATTACGTCGGCGGCCTGCAGATCGGCGGCGCGGGCAAAGCCCGCATTGAGATGGGCGGAAACGACCGCAAGACGCCAGAACGAGAAATCGGCAAAGCCGGCGTAAAGCTCAGATTTCGGGTGGCGCGCGAGGAAGCGCCGGCGCAAGCGGGGCTCGCTGGAATCCTGGCGCGCAATGGGTGCGAAATCGCCGAGCACCGTCAGGCGCGGATAGGCGAGCGGGTCGCCGCGCCCGACGGACGCGAGCAGCACTGACGCGCGACCGTCCTTTTCCAGGTTGGCGGTATGGGTCGAAAGCCGCGAGATCAGAATTAGCGGCGACCCGTCGACATCGGTGGCCGCGTTAACCAGTGACGCAAACGGGTGGCCGGTATTGCGGTCGATGGTCGCAAGCGCGGCTGCCCGAGACGTCCGTAGCAGCGCCTTGGCGACCGCTCTGGCATCAAAGTCCGCCGCTGGCGCATTTTCGGGCAGGCGGTTGGGCATGAAACCCGGCAACGGGGCCGCATTGTCGGCTTTGGCCATCTGGATTCTCCGATTTCCGCCTGCCGCAGCGATTGCCCCGATTTCGCCTTGTCTGGTCACACTTCCGCCCCTACATGGGTTTTCAAAGGCTTACGGGGCCGGGGCTGATCAATGCTTGCGGCCGACTCATGTTAGAAGGCCGCCATGCCGACAATCGCTCTCGTCGATGACGACCGCAACATTCTCACCTCGGTGTCCATTGCACTCGAGGCCGAGGGTTACCGGATCACGACCTATACCGACGGGGCCTCCGCTCTCGACGGGTTCAAGACCACCCCGCCGGACCTCGCCATCCTCGATATCAAGATGCCGCGTATGGACGGGATGGAGACGTTGCGGCGGCTGCGGCAGAAATCGGATCTGCCGGTGATTTTCCTCACCTCGAAAGACGAGGAAATCGATGAATTATTCGGCCTGAAAATGGGGGCCGACGACTTCATCCGCAAACCGTTCTCGCAGCGGCTCCTGGTCGAACGCGTCAAGGCCGTGCTGCGCCGCGCCGCGCCGAAGGATGGCGTCGCGCCGAAGGAAGCCGACAGCAAGGTTCTGGAGCGCGGGCTCCTGCGCATGGACCCGGAGCGTCACACCTGCACCTGGAAGAACGAACCGGTGACGCTCACCGTGACCGAATTTCTCATCCTGCACGCGCTGGCGAGCCGGCCCGGTGTGGTCAAAAGCCGCAACGCCTTGATGGATGCCGCCTACGACGACCAAGTCTACGTCGATGACCGCACCATCGACAGCCACATCAAACGGCTGCGTAAAAAGTTCAAGGCAAGCGACGTCGAGTTCGATATGATCGAAACGCTGTACGGCGTTGGCTATCGTTTTAAGGAATAAGCGCTGAATAGCGCAACCGGCCATGGACTGCCGAATCTGATCCAAGGCCCCTGACTGGGACGGCTGACGTGCGGTAGTAATGGCGTCCGTGCCCGCTAGAGGCGGGCATGATCGGAACCCCGGCAGACGACGTGCTCGATCGAACCGCAGAAATCGCAAGGGCCGGTACGGCGGCCCACGCTTCGACTCAGGTCGAAGCCCAAATCGAGGGCGATGCTCTCGACGAAGCCGCCGCGCGCCCGCAAGGCCACGGTTTCTCCAGGGTCAGCGGCTGGTTGCAGCGTGCCTGGCAGTTCTTCATTACCCAGAGCTTCTCGAGCCTCACGCGGCGTATCGTCTTCCTCAACGTCGCCGGACTTCTCGCGCTATCCATCGGCATCACGTTCCTTTCGCAGTTCCGCGCGGGGCTGATCGACGCGCGTGTTCAGAGCTTGTTGGTGCAGGGACAAATCATCGCCGGCGCGATTGCCGCCTCGGCGACTGTCGAAACCAATTCATCGATCACCATCGATCCGGACAAACTGCTCGATCTGCATCCGGGCGAAAGCTATGGACCGTCCGAGGAAGCGCTCTACGGCATCGATTTTCCAATCAACCCGGAACGCGTGGCGCCGGTGCTGCGGCGGCTTGTTTCGCCAACCAAGACGCGCGCGCGCATCTACGATCGGGACGGCGTGCTCCTGGTCGACAGCCGCAACCTGTTCGGCCGCGGCGATGTGCTGCGCTTCGATCTGCCGCCGCCGGACGCCGAAAAGCCGAGCCGGTTTGAACGGGCCTACACTGCCGTGCGCCGGTGGCTCGGGCGGGGCGATCTACCGCTCTATCACGAGCTTGGCGCCCTAAACGGGCGCGGCTATCCCGAAGTGGCGCAGGCCTTGGGCGGGCAGAATGCCAGCATGGTGCGCATCAACGATCGCGGCGATGTCATCGTTTCGGTCGCGGTGCCGGTGCAACAATTCCGCGCCGTGCGTGGCGCGCTCATGCTGTCGACGCAAGGCGCCGATATCGACGACATGGTGGAGGCCGAACGCCTTGCCATCCTGAAGGTCTTTCTCGTCGCTGCCGGCGTGATGGTCGTGCTCTCGATCCTATTGGCGGGGACGATAGCCGAGCCGGTACGGCGGCTTGCGGACGCTGCGGAAAGCGTGCGCCGCCGCATCCGCTCGCGGGTCGAAATTCCGGATTTCACGCGCCGGCGCGACGAGATCGGGCACCTTTCCGGCACGCTGCGGGATATGACCAACGCGCTCTACAGCCGGATCGAAGCGATCGAAAGCTTCGCCGCCGATGTGGCGCACGAACTGAAAAATCCGCTCACGTCGTTGCGTTCGGCGGTCGAGACGCTGCCGGTCGCCAGGACCGATGAGAGCCGGGCGCGGCTCCTCGACATCATCCAGCACGACGTCCGACGGCTCGA
Source organism: uncultured Alphaproteobacteria bacterium (assembly GCA_963733575.1). GTDB lineage: Bacteria > Pseudomonadota > Alphaproteobacteria > Rhizobiales > Xanthobacteraceae > BOG-931. Next base: position 868,093 of record CAVTDJ010000005.1, read on the forward strand.
TCGCCTGATCTCCGACATTTCCGACGCAAGCCGCCTCGACGCCGAACTGCAGCGCCAGGAGACGGCGCCGGTCGACATCACCAAGCTCCTCAACACGATCGTTGGCGTCGCCAACGAGGTGAAGCGGAACGATGGTGTCCAAGTCACGCTGCGGTTCGAAGGCGGCGGCGCCCGCGCATTTCAGGTGCCGGGGCACGATTCCCGCCTCGGCCAAGTCGTCGACAATCTGATCGAGAACGCCCGCTCCTTTTCCCCGCCGGGAGGCGCGGTGCGCGTCACCTGCCGACGCGTGAAGAGCAACATCGAGATCTTCGTCGATGACGATGGCCCGGGGGTACCGCCCGACGCCATCGAGAAGGTTTTTGAACGTTTCTACACCGATCGTCCGCATCAAGGATTCGGCCAAAACTCCGGCCTCGGCCTCTCGATCTCCAAGCAGATCGTCGAAGCGCATGGCGGCGCCATCTGGGTGGAAAACCGGATCGGTCCGCCGGACGCGGACGGCACGCCAGCAGTCACGGGCGCGCGCTTTATTGTGCGCCTTCCGGCGATGTGATGGCGGTTTCGTTGACGACGGTGCACGCCTCGGCCGTGCTGGTTGGCGCGCACGCGGTGCTGATCCGCGGACCTTCCGGATCCGGCAAATCCCGGCTTGCGCTCGAACTCCTTGAAGCCGCACGCACCGGATCTCTGCGGTTCGCGAGGCTGGTCGCCGACGATCGCGTCCATCTCGAAGCTGCCGGCGGCCGCTTGCTAGCGCGCCCGGCCGAGATACTGGCGGGTCTGATCGAGGTGCGCGGCGTCGGATTGCACCGGATGCCTCACGAACCCCGTGCCGTGGTGGGCTTGGTGATCGATCTCGCCGCGGCGGACGCCGAGCGTTTGCCGGACGCCGACCGGCGCAAGATCGAAATAGGCGGTATTGAGCTACCGCGACTCGCAGTCGCATCGGGGGAGGCAGCCTTGCCCGGCGTGCTCGCCCTCATCAATTCACCCCACGACAGTTGGATTTGACGGCTCCCGCTGCCCCTCATCAGGTCCTTCAGAGTCGCCGCCGCCGCTCGCGCTTGGTTGGGAGATTGGTAACCATAACGACCGTAGAGTCAGGCCACGCTACGCCTTCGTTGGCCCGCGCCATTGCCGATCCCCCGGGCGGCGACCCGAAATCCACGTCGAAGCTTGCGCTACCGCAATGCAACATTCGCCAGATACCCTTGAAAATGCCCCTTGCGCTTGGGCTTCGGATGGTCAAGATGAGCACCCTTTCGTGCGGTGCAACCGGGACGCGCCCGCGGGGAGTTCCATGATTGGTCTTGTGCTTGTCACCCACGGGCGGCTGGCTGTCGAGTTCCGCTCCGCCCTGGAGCATGTGGTCGGCCCGCAGGGCCAGATCGAAGCCGTTACGATCGGTCCCGACGACGACGTTGAAGAACGCCGCAAAGACATCATTGAGGCGGTGAAACGCGTTGATACCGGCGACGGCGTCGCAATTCTCACCGACATGTTTGGCGGAACGCCGTCGAACCTTGCCATCTCGGTCATGAGCCGGCCCAAAGTCGAGGTGCTGGCCGGCATCAATCTGCCGATGCTGGTCAAGCTTGCCAAAGTTCGCGACGAGTGTTCGCTCGCCGAGGCAGTTGCAGCCGCCCAGGACGCCGGCCGAAAATATGTGACCATCGCCAGCCGGGTGCTCACTGGAAAATGAGCGTACCGGCCCCCCGCAGCGACGAGTGCCTGCCCGAGGGGGCCTTCCGCGAAGGTGCCGTGATCCGCAAGCTGGCGATCTGCAACAGGAAGGGACTGCACGCGCGAGCGTCCGCCAAGTTCGTACAAACGGTGGAAAAATTCGACGCCGAGGTGCGCGTCATGCGCTGCGGCGAGACCGTGGGCGGCACTTCGATCATGGGGCTGATGATGCTCGCGGCAGCGCCCGGCACTTCGATCACCGTCGAAGCGACCGGCAAAGAAGCGGCGGAAGTCGTCGAGGCTTTGACCAGTCTCATCAACTCGCGTTTTGGCGAAGAAGATTGATCGGCGCCGTTCAAGCGAATGGCCGAGGAGAAGACCGATGGCTTTCGAACAGGGTGATCCGGCAGCGCAAGGCGCTTTGGCGCCGGGAGCGCAACGCGAGCGGCAAGCGGCGACAATCCGTTATGTCGATCGTCCGGATGTCGCGGAGACTTTCGCCGATGCCGTTAGCGGTTTGGTTTTTGACGGGCAATCGCTGCGGATCGAATTCGCCGTCACGCGTCTCGACGAGGTCAAGCCCAACACGCCGATCACCGGGCGCCGTTATCCGGCCTGCCGCCTCGTGCTGCCGCCCGCCGCAGCCGTCGATCTCATCAACCGGATGCAGCAGATCGGTGCGGCGCTGACGCAGGCCGGGGTGACGAGGACAACGCCGCGTCCGGGCGACCCGTCGCCGTAGGCCGATTTCAGCCCGCCTTGCTGCGCGCCGCCCCTTGCGCGTTTGCCGCGGCGGCGGCTTTTAGATCGGCGACAAGACTCCGATAGGCGACACGCCGCTCGTCATCGTCCTCGATGCGCAACAGCGCCGAGGGATGAACGGTGATGACGAGCCGTGTGCCGTCCGCCATATCGATGGGCTTGCCGCGCACTTTGCCGATGGTGACCGTGCGCCCCGTCAGACCGCGCGCGGCGGTGACGCCAAGGGCAACGATCGTCGATGGATGAACCAGGCTGCGTTCGAGGTCGAGCCAGATCTTGCAACGTTCAACCTCGTAATTGTTGGGACGTTTGTGCAACCGGCGTTTGCCGCGCATTTCGTGCTTGAAATGCTTGATCGCGTTGGTGACGAAGGTTTCTTCCCGCGCGATGCCGGCATCGCGAAGCGCCTGATCCAGAATACGGCCCGCAGGGCCGACGAACGGCTTGCCGGCGAGGTCTTCCTTGTCGCCCGGCTGCTCGCCGACCAGCATGAAGGCAGCACGGCCCGGCCCTTCGCCAGGAACCGCCCGGGTGGCGGCGCGATAGAGGGGGCAGCGGGTGCAACTCTCCTCGGCCGCAGCAAGCTCACGCAGCGATTTCGGCGCCTTGATCGGCTCTTCGGCGGGCTTTTGGGCTTTCGCATCCATAGGGGCAGAATGCATTCCAGCCGTCATGGTTCAAGCATGGACATAAAGGATTCTTTATGTCTTTAGTGCCGCCGCGTCGACCCATGCCGGAGCGCTGGGGTCGGCCAGCGGCTATCGCAACAATACCCCGATCCGCCGAGTAACCAAGGGACCGCCAAAGAGCGCCAAAGGATTGTCATGAGCACGTCGACCAAGCCCAAAGCTTCGCACGCCGATTACGTCGTCAAGGACATCAGCCTTGCCGAGTGGGGCCGCAAGGAGCTTGCTATTGCCGAAACCGAAATGCCCGGCCTGATGGCGACGCGCGAAGAGTACGGGCCGGAGCAGCCGCTGCGCGGCGCGCGCATTGCCGGCTCGCTGCACATGACCATCCAGACTGCCGTGCTGATCGACACGCTCAAGGCGCTCGGCGCCGACGTGCGTTGGGCATCCTGCAACATTTACTCAACGCAGGACCACGCCGCGGCCGCGGTGGCGGCCGGGAGCACCCCGGTTTTCGCGGTCAAGGGCGAGTCCCTCAAGGAATATTGGGAATACACCCACCGTATCTTCGAATGGTCGGATGGCGGCGCGCCGAACATGATCCTCGACGACGGCGGCGACGCCACGCTCCTTATGCATCTCGGCATGCAGGCGGAAACGACCCCGAATGTGCTCCACCATCCGGGCAACGAGGAAGAAGAGGTGTTGTTCGAGGCGATCAAACATCGGCTCGTGCACAAACCCGGCTGGTACAGCAAGACCGCGAAGAACATTCGCGGCGTCACCGAGGAAACCACGACCGGTGTGCATCGCCTCTATCAGATGGAAAAGGAAGGCAAGCTGCTTTTCCCCGCCATCAACGTCAACGACAGCGTCACCAAATCGAAGTTCGACAATCTCTACGGCTGCCGCGAATCGCTGGTCGACGGCATCCGGCGCGGCACCGACGTCATGATGGCGGGCAAGGTGGCGATGGTCGCCGGCTTCGGCGACGTCGGCAAAGGCTCCGCCGCCTCGCTGCGCCAGGCCGGCTGTCGGGTGCTCGTCTCGGAGATCGATCCGATCTGCGCGCTACAGGCGGCGATGGAAGGCTACGAGGTGGTGACGATGGAGGAGGCCGCGCCGCGCGCCGACATCTTCTGCACCGCCACGGGCAACGTCAACGTCATCACCATCGAGCACATGCGCAAAATGAAGCACCGCGCCATCGTCTGCAACATCGGGCACTTCGATTCCGAAATCCAGGTTGCGGCGCTGAAGAACTTCAAGTGGGAAAACATCAAGCCGCAGGTCGACGAGATCGAATTCCCCGACAAGAAGCGCATCATCCTGTTGTCCGAAGGGCGGCTCGTCAATCTCGGCAACGCGATGGGCCATCCGAGCTTCGTGATGTCGTCGTCCTTCACCAACCAGACGCTGGCGCAGATCGAGCTGTGGACCAATCCTGGCAAATATCAGAAGAAAGTCTACACGCTGCCGAAAGAGCTCGACGAGAAGGTCGCGCGGCTGCATCTCGACAAGATCGGTGTCAAACTCACCAAGCTTTCCGACAAACAGTCGACCTATATCGGCATTCCGGTCAACGGCCCGTTCAAGACCGATCAATACCGGTATTGAGGATGGGCTCCGGCCGCCGCTGATCGAGCCGCGGCCGCCGAGCTTGCTCCGCTCACCCTATTGCTGGGGTGGAATCATCCAAAAGAGAACCACGACGGACGCACGTGACAAGCCGAAGAAGGATATCGTCAGCTCCTTTTCGGCGCGCACGACGCCGCTATGAGCCGCGGTATTTCGCTCCGCTAGTTCGCGGCAGGATCGATCTTCCTCAAAACACACTTCGGCCCGGCCTTCGCGAGCGAGGCGAGCGACCGTGATCCAAGGCGGGTTCGACCCCTGGAACAGCGGCACATTGTCGGGATGGTCGGGGCTATAGAAGCTCACCGCCTGCGCCACGGATAAATCGCCCGAGACGATGGTGAGCGGTCGTTGCATCGCCGTGCGCCAATATCGTGTCAGCTCTTTACTGAGAACGCGGTAGTAGGCGCGGTCGTTCTTGGAGTCCTTCTCATATCTGATCCACGCAACCACCGGTGCAGCCGCAAGTACAACGACGGTGACGACAGCCACGCCAAGAGCGACGCGTACAGCGGCTGCACGGGGCAGCGTCAACTGCCGAGGACCCAGCAGTACGATCGGCAGCAGAAACCAGGCGGACATCGTCCATAAGGAGGTCAGCTTGATGCCAATCACAGGCGCCGTGAGCATAGGCAGCAACAGCTGCGCCGCAAGCAGCAGCACCAGCATGCGGCGGTCCGGATCGTCCGGCCACATCGCTGACGCAAACACCCGCCGATCCGGGCGCAGCGCCAACAAATAGACTGCGACCGGAAGCAGCACGTAGGCAAGCCCGCCGGCGGCATAGGCCAAGGCTGCTTTCAGCCCTTCCGCTATCGAGCCGCTGCCGTGAACGGCCATCGCATATTTGAAAGGCCCCGGCCCCGTGGTCATCAGCCAATAAAGATGCGGAGCCAGCACCGCCAACCCGGTCAGTATCGACACCCAGGGCGCCGGCGAACGCAGGTACTCCCAGCGGCGCGGATGCCAGAGCGCGGCGATGACGAAGCTGGCGATAAGATAGACGGAATAATACTTGCCTAGCATCGCGAGCGCCGCCGTGACGCCTGCAGCCGCCGACCAGGCCAGCCCGCGCAACTCAAATGCGCGCAGAAAGCAATAAGTCGCGATCGGCCAGGTCGACAGCAGCGTCTGGTTGGTCGAGAAGCGCTGGCTGTGAAATTGATAGAACGGCGTCAGAAGAAGCAGCAGGAGAGCCAACAGGCGCTTATCCCCGTTTAGATAGCGCCGCGCGATCAGATAGACCGCAAAAAGAGCGATCGCTGAGTTGGCCATCGCGAGCAACTCGAACGACCAGTCGGCAGGCGGAAAAATCGTGAACCAGCCGGTCGCGATCAATCCGGCGAGCGGTGGCTGCTTGGAATATCCCGCGGCCGGATGCTGGCTCCAGACGAACACTTCCAGGAGATCGTCATGCAGGACCGTTGCCGAGTAAGCGATCGTGTGGAACGAGGTCCAGGCAGCCACGAACGCCGCGAGCAAAATGCATATGGCGAGACCGTCGCTTTCGTGATCGTACCAGGCGGCGACGGCGGTGTTGAACGGAAGCCCGCGGCTCGACGAATGTCCGGCAATCATGGGTTTGAGTCCGGTGGAACCACCGTGATCTGGAGATTCAAAGGCGGACTGGAAAATCCCAAGAAGCTGCGCGTGAGCCCGACGGTGGTCGTGCGCGCTCCGGCCTTCGCCAGCGCATCGCTGGTGTTCTGACACGGCGCGTCCCCCACCAGGCAGACGACCAGAAGCCCATGCTTACCGCTCGCGGCGCGCCCCGCGGCCGATGATGGATCGGCGGATATTGGCCGCGCTAGCGGCAAATAGATTGGCAGCCCCGCGGTGACTGCTGGAGAGCCCCAGTACAGCCCGACCGGTTTGCCAGCCAACCGATCGCCTAGTTCCGCGACTTGCCGAAAATGCGGCCGATACTGGTCGGGGCCGTTCGTGAGCCTGACGGCGGCGATAACCGGCGTTGCAACCAGCGCGACTACGGTCCCCGCCACGACGACGAGGCCCGCCCGCGCCACGGCCGCTTCATCAACGATGAGGTAGCGCGAGGCGTAGAGAACGACGGGCAGAAGCGCCCAGTTCGGGAACGTCCAATCCGGCGTCAACCGGTAGGGAATAACCAAATTGACCAACGCCGGCAGGACGAGAGGCACCAACAGCAGCACCAATGCCTGACGGCGGTCTTCATCGGCGGGCCAGGCGATATCGGCCAACGCAGCCCTGCTCGGCCGCAACGCGGCGAGGAATATGAGCGGGCCGGCAATATAAGCCGCCGCGCCAAGAATATAATAAGCGGACAGCGTCAGCGCGTCGCCGAACGATGCGTGATTGGCGACGCTTTCGGCGAATTGGACGCTCGCGCCGCCGCGCTCGCTCACGAGCCACCAAACGTGCGGAGCTATGACAATTGCCGCGCCGGCCGCCATCACATAGGGCGCCGGCGAGCGCCAGAAGCGCCTTGCCCCGGGACCAACCAGGGAAGCAACGGCCATGCCGGCGAGCAGAAAGACGGCCCAGTATTTGCCGAGCATTGTGAGGCTAGCGAACGCGCCCGCGAAGAACGCATCGAACGAGCCGAGTCCGCGGCGGGCGCGCAGGTAAAACAAAAGCGTCGCCGCCCAAAACGGAATCGTGACGGTATTGGCGTTGAGCACCTCCGCCTTGACGTCGTAAAGCGGAATAAGAAGGAGGGCGAGCAGACCCAATAGCGCTCGATTTTTGTCGAGATGGTCGCGAAGAAGCCGCCAGGTGACGGCGACAGCAACAGCGAGCATCGTCACGTTCAAGAGATCGACCGCCCACGGCTGGCGCGGAAACACGGAAAACCACAAAGCAAACAGCCAGCCCGTCACTGGCGGATGCTTGTAGCCAAAGGCGAAATGCCGCCCCCAGACTATTGCTTCGTCGGCATCGATGTGGACGTCAACCGACGCCGTTGACACCGTCCAAAAGAGCATCCACACGACGACGAACGCTACGACAATCGAGAGCACGATCATACCCTCGGAGTTCCCGACTACGAGACACTTTCCGGCCTCGACGAGACGGTGAACAATGCCGCCGAATTTTGGATGCACTCGGTCGGAGGCGTCGCGCCTTACAGACATTGCGTCTCTCGGGAATTTGCCGCAGCCGGCCAATTGAAAAAGGATCGTCAGGACCTTTTCCAAGGATTGGGAAAGCTAGTAGCGTGAGCATCCGAATAGAGCAATAAGTGCACTGAACGAGAGCCCGCCTCGCCTTGTCTCGATTTGCGATAGACGACACTCCGCCAGAAAGTTCGCCGGCAAGGCTTGCGCCGGCGGATAAGATCGCGACCGTGCGCCCAGCGCCCGAACTCAGCGTCGTCGTGCCGACCTTCAACGAGCGGGCCAATGTCCCGATCCTGGTCGAGCGGCTTTCGCGCCTGCTCGCGCCCTGCGACTGGGAGGTCGTGTTCGTCGACGACAATTCTCCCGACGGGACCGCAGCCGCCGCGCGCACCATCGGCGAAACCGACAACCGCGTGCGCTGCATTCGCCGCATCGGCCGCCGCGGTCTGGCGGGAGCGTGCCTAGAGGGCATGTTGTCCAGCCAGGCTCGCTATGTCGCGGTGATGGATGCCGACCTGCAGCACGACGAGGAACTGCTCGTTCCCATGCTCGATGCGCTGCGCGCGGGGCGCGCCGATCTCGTCGTGGCCAGCCGCTACCTCGATGGCGGCTCCGCCGCCGGCCTGTCGAAGCAACGCTCCCGCGTAAGCTGCTGGTCGAATGCGCTTGTGCGTCTCCTGCTCGGAATCGATCTCACCGATCCGATGAGCGGCCATTTCATGATCCGGCGGGACGCCTTCGAAGCGATTGCGCCGACGCTCTCCTCGCAGGGCTTCAAGATCCTGCTCGACATCATGGCGACGGCGCGGGGCAGCCTGCGCACGATCGAGCTGCCCTCGGCTTTTCGCGAGCGTCAACACGGCGAGAGCAAGCTCGAATTCAAAGATCGCGCTCGATTTTGCCGCTTTGGTGACGGCAAAGCTCACCAATGACGCCATCTCGGCGCGCTTCCTGCTGTTCTGTCTGGTCGGATCGACCGGCATCGGCGTCCATCTGGCCATATTGAGCGCGCTCCTGGCGGCCGCATTATCGTTCGGCGCGGCGCAAGCGCTTGCCACCGTCGGCGCCATCGCCTGGAATTTCGTTCTCAACAATCTGTTCACGTACCGCGACCAGCGGCTCACCGGCTGGCACTTCATCACCGGCCTGATCCGCTTCCAGGTGATCTGCGCCATCGGCGCGATCTCCAACGTAGGCATCGCCACCTGGATCTATGACTATGACGACACATGGTGGATCGCGGGGCTCGGCGGGGCGCTGATCGGCACCGTCTGGAATTTCGTGGTCAGCGCCGCCTTCGTCTGGCGCCAGCGGTAGCTGACCCTCTCCCGCAACGGGAAAGGGTGTGGTGCGCTTGCCGCTCGGGAAGCTGAGTGTTATCTGCGCCGCATGAGCGCGGTCCCTATCGAAAACATCCGCAATTTCTCGATCATCGCCCATATCGACCATGGCAAGTCGACGCTCGCCGACCGGCTGATCCAGCTCACCGGCGGCCTCGAAGCGCGCGAAATGGTCGAGCAGGTGCTCGATTCGATGGACATCGAGCGCGAGCGCGGCATCACCATCAAGGCGCAGACAGTGCGGCTCAAATATCGCGCGCGCGACGGCAAGGATTACATCCTCAACCTGATCGACACGCCCGGCCATGTCGATTTCGCCTACGAGGTCAACCGCAGCCTCGCTGCCTGCGAGGGCTCGCTCCTGGTCGTCGATGCGAGCCAGGGCGTAGAGGCGCAGACGCTCGCCAACGTCTACCAGGCGCTCGACAACAACCATGAGATCGTGCCGGTGCTTAACAAGGTCGATCTGCCGGCCGCCGAGCCCGACAAGGTGAAGCAGCAGATCGAGGACGTGATCGGGCTCGATGCCTCCGACGCGATCCTCATCTCGGCCAAGACCGGCCTGAACGTCCCGGAAGTGCTCGAAGCGATCGTCCACCGGCTGCCGCCACCCAAGGGTGACGCCGCAGCGCCACTCAAAGCGCTCCTGGTCGACAGCTGGTACGACGCCTATCTGGGCGTCGTCGTCCTCTTCCGTGTCGTCGACGGCGTGCTGAAGAAGGGCGAACGCATCCGCATGATGCGAACCGACGCGGCCTACAACGTCAACCGCGTCGGCGTGTTCACGCCGAAGCGCGTGGAACTCAGCGAGCTCGGTCCCGGCGAGATCGGTTTCTTAACCGCGTCGATCAAGGAAGTGGCCGACACCCGCGTCGGTGACACCATCACCGATGACCGCAAACCCGTGGCCAAGCCGCTGCCCGGCTTTCGCCCCGCGATCCCTGTCGTGTTCTGCGGATTGTTCCCCGTCGATGCCGCGGACTTCGAGAATCTGCGCGCCGCGATGGGCAAGCTTCGCCTCAACGACGCAAGCTTCAGTTACGAGATGGAAACCTCGGCGGCGCTCGGCTTCGGCTTCCGCTGCGGCTTTCTCGGGCTCTTGCACCTCGAGATCATCCAGGAGCGGCTTGAGCGTGAGTTCAACCTCGATCTGATCGCTACTGCGCCTTCGGTCATCTACAAGATCAAGCTGACCGACGGAAAAGAGATCGAGATTCACAATCCGGTCGACATGCCGGACGTGGTCAAGATCAAGGAAATCGAGGAGCCGTGGATTCGCGCCACCATCCTCACGCCGGACGAATATCTCGGCAGCGTGCTGAAACTCTGCCAGGACCGCCGCGGTAGCCAGGTCGAGCTGACCTATGTCGGCAACCGCGCCATGGTGAAATACGACTTGCCGCTCAACGAGGTGGTGTTCGACTTCTATGACCGGCTGAAATCGGTGTCGAAAGGCTATGCCTCGTTCGACTACCACCTTACCGATTACAAGCCGGCCGATCTGGTCAAGCTGCAGATGCTGGTCAACGGCGAGCCGGTCGATGCGCTCGCCATGCTGGTCCATCGCACCCGCGCCGAGCAGCGCGGCCGCGCCATGGCGGAGAAACTGAAAGAGCTCATTCCGCCGCACATGTTCCAGGTGCCGATCCAGGCCGCGATCGGCGGCAAGATCATCGCCCGCGAGACGGTGCGCGCCTTCAGGAAGGACGTCACCGCGAAATGTTACGGCGGCGACGTGACGCGCAAGCGCAAGCTTCTGGAGAAGCAGAAGGAAGGCAAAAAGCGCATGCGGCAGTTCGGCAAGGTCGATATTCCGCAGGAAGCGTTCATTGCCGCGCTGAAGGTGGATGTGTGAGGCTGCAGAGCAGCAGCTATTGCACCACGATCGTGGTGTTGCGCATCCCTTCGCTCTGCACCAGACCAAATAATACGGCCGCGTCGGCGGGATGCAGACGCACGCAGCCATGCGAGGCCGGGCCGCCGAGCCGCGCAATGTCGTAGCTGCCATGGATGGCGATGCCGCCGTAGAAGAAGATCGCGTGCGGCATGGGTGAATTGTAGTAGATGCGCGAGAACCAGCGCGCCGCCATCATCCGTGGATGGAAGACGCCGGCCGGAGTGCCGTATCCCGGGCGGCCGGTCGAAACCCGCCACGTGTAGCGGTGGACGCCGTCGACGATCACGGCCATGCTCTGGCTGCCGCGATCGATCTGAACCCTGACCTCGGCCTCGGCCCGCGTCGCCGCGGGCAAAAACGCGAATGACAGCGCGGCCAACAAAGCCGCAAGGATGACGCGACGCATGGCGAGTCCCAGCCAAACTCTACGCAACTGGAACCTTATTGTGAGGTGCCTGGACGTGTAAAGCAGGCAACGTCCTGAGAGTTAATCGCGCCTGATCACGGCTGGACTCATCCCGGGTATCGGCCACAAAATCGGCAGCCGCAGAGATTAGTTTACAAATATGCCTTCGTTCGATTTGTTCAGTATCGGCCATTCCAATACGCCGGCTGAGCGTTTCCTCGCTATGCTGCGGGATGCCGGGGTGAACGCCGTCGCCGATGTGCGCTCCTCGCCCTACTCGCGTTGGTTCCCCTGGTTTTTGCAAAAAGCCCTCACGGCGCGGCTCGCCGCTGCCGGTATCGGCTATACCGCGATAGGCGATACGCTCGGCGGCCGCCCGCGTGACGAGAGCCTGTATCGCGACGGCGTCGCCGACTACGAGGCGATGGCGATGCAGCTGGAATACCGTGCCGGCATTGATCGCCTGCTCGACGAAGCGGCGCATTCACGCGTCGGTCTGATGTGCGCGGAGCGCGAGCCGCTCGACTGCCACCGCTGTCTCCTGGTGGTTCGCACCCTCGCCGAACGCGGGCTTGCCGTAGGCCATATCCCGTATGACGGTACGATCGAGCCGCACGCGGCGACGGAACGCCAACTCCTGGCGCTCGACGGCGAAGGCCGCGACTTGTTCGCCGCTGGACAGCGCGAGCAACTCGCGGCAGCGTATCGCCGCCGGGCGCATGCCGGCAGGTTCCGAAAGAAGGTTCCCGCGCCGCGTGGCGTGGCGGAGAATTAACGATGCTGCTGCCCCGCTTGCTCTTGGCTCTATTCTTCGCCGGTATCGGTCCGGCGCTGGCGCAGGATGTGGGCACTCTCAACAAAGAGCCGCTGCCGCCGCTCGAGCATCCCGAACTCGGCGTCAACGCCGGCGAAGCAGCTGTTCGCGCGCAAGACCAAGCCTGACGCGGTCGCCGCGCGTTCGATCGGCTTCTACGCCCATGGCTGCCTCGCCGGCGCCGTCGCGCTGCCGATCAATGGCTCGACCTGGCAAGTGATGCGGTTGTCGCGCAGTCGAAATTGGGGGCATCCGAAGCTCATCGCTTTTCTCGAGCGCCTGGCTGAAAAAGCCAAAAAAGTCGGTTGGAATGGTTTGCTGGTCGGCGACATGTCGCAGCCGCGCGGCGGACCTATGCTCACCGGCCACACCAGCCATCAGATCGGCCTCGATGCCGACATCTGGCTGACGCCGATGCCGGACCGCACGCTTACGGCTGAAGAACGCGAATTCATGTCCGCCACCAACGTGGTCCGCAACGATCGGATCGATGTCGATCCCAATGTGTGGACGCATGCGCATACCGAGGTGATCCGCACGGCGGCGGAGGATCCCGATGTCGAGCGCATCTTCGTGAATGCCGCGATCAAGAAGGCGCTGTGCCGCGAGGCGGGATCGGATCGAGGCTGGCTCGCCAAGGTGCGGGCGTGGTGGGGCCACGATTATCATTTCCACATCCGGATGTATTGTCCGGCGGACAGTCCGCAGTGCGAGCCGCAACCGCCGCCGGAGTCCGGCGAGGGCTGCGGACACGACCTTGACTATTGGTTCTCGGACGGTGTGTTGCATCCGAAGCCGCCGACCGAGCCGCCGACGCCGAAACCAGGGCTCACGATGGCGGCCCTGCCGCCCGCGTGCCGCCAGGTGCTGATGGCGCCGTAAAGCGCCTCAAAACGCCGCCAGACCGAACAGCGTGTGTTGCGCGGCGGCGACCATGAGAGTGAGCGCGCACGCGCAGGCAACGACGACCGCCGCATAGGACGGCACTTTCGGCTTGGGCGATCTCATTAGCCGGGGCAGTCCCAGCCACAACAGGTAGGCGCCGTAAAAGCCGAGCAGTCCGAGGAAGCGAAATCCGGGCGCCAGCAGGAAAATCCCGGCCAGCCAAACCGGCGTGTATGAATAGACAGCGAGCTTGAACGCGCTGTCAAAGTCACGTCGCCCGCCGAATATCGGCGCCAATAGAGCAATCAGGATTCCCAGCACGAGCACCGAGGCACATGTCATCACGTAGCCGAAGACTGCGCCATTAAGTCCGTCGAAGATCGGCACCCGCGCGACGCCCCCTCCCGGCAAGACTGTTCCGACGACACACGCTCCAATGAAACCGAAAGCCGCCGGGATGAGCGCAAGCAGCGCTGCGTAGCCGATCAGCAAATAAGCCGCATCGCCTTGCTCATTCTCGATCTTCGCCCACTCGGCGGAGGGATCGGCGAGGATCGCTTGGGCGCGCCAAGCCGCATTCATGGGAGCAGCGCCTTGGCGTCGGCGCGGATCAAGGCGGCGCCCTTTTCCGCGATCATCATGGTCGGTGCGTTAGTGTTGCCGGAGGTGATCGTGGGCATGACCGAGGCATCGACGACGCGAAGCCACTCGACGCCGGCGACGCGCAAGCGCGCGTCGACCACCATCAGCGGATCGCTGGCGAGACCCATCTTCGCGGTGCCGACGGGATGAAAAATCGTGGTGCCGATATCGCCGGCAGCCTTCGTCATAGCGGCCTCATCGTCGTCGCGCACATCAGCGCCCGGCAGATATTCGGCGGGATGAAACGGCGCCAGCGCCGGCTGCGCCACAATGCGCCGGGTCAGGCGGATGGATGTGAGGGCGATGCGGCGATCTTCATCCGTGGACAAGTAATTGGGCTTGATGGCCGGCGCGGCGGCGGGATCTCGCGAGCGGAGCCGAACATAGCCACGGCTTGCCGGACGCAGATTGGCAACGCTCGCGGTAAAGGCGGGGAATTTGTGCAACGGCTCGCCGAAGCGGTCCAGCGACAACGGCTGGATATGATACTGGAGATTGGCGCGTTCCTGGTCGGCATCGGAACGAGTAAACAGGCCGAGCTGCGACGGCGCCATGGTCAGCGGACCGCGCCGGAACAACGCATATTCCGCCAGCATGCGGGCGAGGCCGAGCGGCGCATGGTACCGCTCGTTGAGCGTCGCGATGCCGTCGACCTTGTAGATCAGGCGAAGCTGCAAGTGATCCTGCAGGTTGCCGCCGACACCAGGCCGGTCGGCCACGACCGGGATGCCGTGCTCCTGTAAGTGCTGCGCCGGGCCGACGCCGGACAACTGCATGATCTGCGGCGAACCGATCGAGCCGGCAGCGAGGATGATTTCCCCGCGACAACGCGCCGTCCGCGTTTCGCCGCCTTGCCGCCAGCGGACGCCAACGGCGCGGCGGCCGTCGAATACGATACCCTCCACCAGGCAGCCGATTTCGAGCCGAAGATTGCCGCGATTCAGCACCGGCTTGAGGAAGGCGCTTGCGGCCGACCAGCGCCGGCCGCGTTTCTGGTTTACGTGGAAGGCGCAACAGCCTTCATTGTCGCCGGTATTGAAGTCCACGATGGACTTGATGCCGGCTTGCTCGGCGGCGGCGCGAAACGCATCGAGCAGATCCCAGTGCACACGCGGCGCTTCGATGCGCAATTCTCCGCCGGTGCCATGCGCGTCACTCTCGCCGCGGAAGTGATTTTCGTGCCGCTTGAAATAAGGCAGCACGTCGTCCCAGCCCCAACCATCAAGTCCGAGCTGGCGCCAATGGTCGTAATCGGCGGACTGCCCGCGCATGTAGATCATGGCGTTGATCGCGGATGAGCCGCCGATGGCCTTGCCGCGGGGATAACTCAGGCTGCGGCCGTTGAGGCCTTCCTCCGGTTCGGTCTTGAAACACCAGTCCGCGCGCGGATTGCCGATGGCGAACAAATAGCCGACGGGGATGTGAAACCAGATCCAATTGTCGCGACCGCCCGCCTCAAGCACGAGCACGCGCTTATCGCTGTCGGCCGAAAGCCGATTGGCCAGGAGGCAGCCGGCGGAGCCTGCTCCGACGATGATGTAGTCGTACTCGCCGTCGATTGCCCCCGCCTCGGTCATGTCTCGCTCCACAACATACTCGCGATGATAGCCGGTCCGTACAGCTTTGCCACGGCAACGGACGACTGCTAATCTTACCGTGCGACGTGTGGTGCGCTGGGCGCGCACCGTGCGAGCCTGGAACGACGGTTCCGAGGGCGGGTCGTAGCAAATCGTGTTTGCGTCGTGGCCGGCGCGAATGACCGAACCTGTCGGAGAACCGTTGTGCTCGGAAAAAGGCTTATCCTCGCGGCTTTTGCCGCAGCCGTTGCAATTGCAGTCGCGCCGCGTCCGACAATCTCGCAGGACAAATCCATCACCGTTTTTGCCGCCGCCTCGATGAAAAATGCACTCGACGACGCCGACGCTGCATTCACCAAGCAGAGCGGTGTCAAGGTCGTCGCCAGCTACGCGGCAAGTTCGGCTTTGATGAAACAGATCGAGCAGGGCGCTCCGGCCGATTTGTTCCTGTCCGCCGACGTCGATTGGATGGACTATGGCGCCAAGCGCAATCTCATCCAGGCCGACACGCGCGTCGATCTGCTCGGCAACCGGCTCGTGCTGATCGCAGCCAAGGATTCCAAGATCGGCAACGTGAATATCGCGCCGGGCTTCGATCTCGCCGCGCTTGCCGGCAACGGGCGCATCGCCGCCGGCGACGTGCGCGCGGTTCCCGCCGGCCTCTACGCCAAGGCGGCGCTGGAGACGCTCGGCATATGGGCGGCCGTGGAGCCGAAATTGGCGATGGCGGAGAACGTGCGTGCCGCGCTCGTTCTCGTTGCGCGCGGCGAGGCGCCGCTCGGCATCGTCTATGAGACCGACGCCAAGATCGATCCTGGGGTGAAAATCGTCGGCGTCTTTCCCGAGGACTCGTATCCGCCGATCATCTATCCGGTAGCGCTGACGAAGGATGCCAAACCCGATGCGGCGCAGTATCTGACATTCCTGCGCGCGCAAAACGCAAAAGCGATTTTCGAGCATTATGGCTTCCGCGTTTTGGCAAAACCGGCGCCGTGAGCGACCTATTTCATCCCATCCCCGCCCTCCCGTTTGACGGGACGATCAATTAAGGATGCGTCGTGCTCGACCTTTCCCCCGCTGAATGGACCGCGATCGAGTTGTCGGCGCGCATCGCGATCGTCGCGACCGCAGTCGCGCTGCCGTTCGGCATCGCGATCGGCTGGCTGCTGGCGCGCAAAGATTTCTGGGGTAAGACCCTGCTCGACGGCATCGTGTACCTGCCGCTCGTGCTGCCGCCGGTCGTGACCGGCTATCTGCTGCTCATTTCATTTGGACGAAGAGGCCCGATCGGGGCTTTTTTGGCCGACCACTTCGGCATTGTCTTCTCGTTTCGCTGGACCGGCGCGGCGCTCTCCTGCGGCGTCATGGGCTTCCCCCTCATGGTTCGCCCGATCAGGCTTGCGCTCGAAGCGATCGACCGCCGGCTCGAGGACGCCGCCGCCACGCTCGGCGCCGATCGTTTTTGGGTGTTTCTCACCATCACGTTGCCGCTCGCGTTGCCGGGAGTGATTGCCGGCGCGGTGATGTGCTTCGCCAGAGCGCTCGGCGAATTCGGCGCCACCATCACTTTCGTCTCCAACATTCCGGGCGAGACGCAGACCATTTCCGCAGCGATCTACACCTTGTTGCAGGTTCCAGACGGCGAAGCCGCGGCAGGACGGCTGGCGCTGATCGCGATCGCGCTGTCACTCGCGGCGCTCATCGCGTCGGAATGGTTCGCCCGCCGCGCCGGCATGCGATTCCAAGGAGAATGATGGTGCTGGCGGTCGAGGCGGAGAAAGAATTCGGCGGCTTCAAACTCGCCGTGCGCTTCGAGACTTCGGGCGGCGTCACCGCCCTGTTCGGACCATCGGGAGCGGGAAAGACGACCATCGTCAACATGATCGCCGGCCTGCTCGCACCGGATCGCGGCTCGATCGCGCTCGACGGCACGATGTTGTTCGACGCCGCAGTCGGCATCAACCTGCCGCCGCACCGACGGCGGATTGGCTATGTGTTCCAGGACGGCCGGCTGTTTCCGCATCTCAGCGTGCGCCAAAATCTCGATTACGGCCGGCGGATGAGCGGCCATCCTCCCACCGCGGAAGAATTCGCGCGCATCGTCGCGTTGCTCGATATCAGCCGCCTGCTCGATCGGCGGCCGCGCATGCTGTCGGGCGGCGAGCGCCAGCGTATTGCCATCGGCCGCGCTTTGCTGATGCGCCCGCGCTTGTTGCTCCTCGATGAGCCGCTGGCTTCGCTTGACGTCGGCCACAAGCGTGAAATTCTTCCCTACTTGGCCCGCCTGCGCGATGTGGCGCAGGTGCCGATGGTCTATGTCAGCCATACGGCCGCGGAAGTGCGACGGATCGCCACGAATATCGTGCGGCTCGACGCCGGCCGCGTCGTGGCTTCAGGGGGTGTCGAGCTTCTCAACGAGGCCGATGCCGACGCGCTCGATTGAGGCGCGGTTGTTGTCCTTCTGTGCAACGACAGCGTCAGGGACTATCATTCGTCTTTCCGCGCGAGTTCCCTAGCCGGACCGGATATGACGCGATGATGAGCTGGTTCCGTCTGCGAAACGATAATCGATGGGTTGCCGTTATGGCAGCAGCATTGCTTGCTGTCGCCATCGGATGGGCGACCGGTTCCACCGCGGCGGGAAGCGACGACCAGTCGGTCCGTCTCATCGTCGATTATGGCGATGGCGCCGCCAAGACTATCGCCAAGCTGGCATGGGCGAAGGGCGACACCGTCCTTGACGTGATGAAGGCCGCAACGAGCCGTCCGCATGGGATTTCGTTCAGCTATACCGGTTCCGGCGACTCGGCAATTCTCACCAAAATTGACGACGTGCAGAACCAGGGCGGCGGGGCAGAAAAGAAGAACTGGCAATTCTGGGTCAACGACGGCTACGGTGGCGGAAGCTTTGCCACATTCGAGTTGCACGCGCAGGACACCGTCGTCTGGCGATTCACAACGGAACAAGGAAAATAACGGCGATGCCCTCCCTCTCGCTCGAACGCCTCCGCAGTGCTCCCGCACTTTGGTCCGATCTGCTCATGCTCACCGTCCTCGTCGGACTTGACGTCGTCGCGCGTCTTCTTCCGCACGCGCCCGATTTCACGCCGGTCGCCGCGACCGCGCTGTTCGCGGCGAGCGTGCTGCGCGTCCGCGCCTTGGCCGTGCTCGTGCCGGTCATCGGTATGATGCTCGGCGACGCGCTGATCGGGTTCTACGACGTGCGCGTGATGACGGCCGTCTACGGGGCGCTCGCGCTCCCGGCCGTCGCCGCTTGTTTGTCGAGCCGCCTGCGCCGCCCATTGATGATCGCGCCGATTCTTCTGTCGTCTTCGCTGATATTTTTCCTGGTGACGAATTTCGCCGTGTGGGCTTTCAGTCCGCTCTATGGTCCCGGCGCGGCCGGGTTGCTCAAATGCTACGTCGCCGCACTGCCGTTTCTGCGCAACATGATCGAAGGCGATCTGTTCTGGGGTCTGGTATTGTTCGGCATCTATTGGCTGATACAGAAAACCGTTTCCGCGAGAGCCGAAAATGGCTTCCGACACGTGACGGCCTGAGCGCGGTTCCACGGCCAACACACACCCCTCTCGCAACTGCCCTATGTGAATGGACCAATCCCCGCCGGGGCCGGTGAAGTCTTCGACGGCGCTGGGTATGGTGTGCGGCGTCGGCGCGGCCTTGTGCTGGGCACTCGGCTTCGTCGCCGCGCGGCACGGCGTCAATGTCGGGCTGTCGCCGTTCGTCATCGCATTGCACCGTTTCGTTTGGCCGGGACTGGTCCTGCTTCCATTCCTGATCGCCGACGGATTCGGCAATCTCGGCGGACTCGGATGGCGCCGCGGATTTGCCCTGGCGCTGTTTGGCGGACTGCCGCTCGCGCTCTTGAGCTACATCGGTTATTTATTTGTTCCGCTTGGCCACGGCGGCGTCATCCAGCCATCCTGCGCCGCGCTGGGCGGAATGGTGCTGGCGCGGCTTGTTCTGAAAGAGCCTTTGCCGGCGCGCCGCGTCGCCGGGGCGCTGGCGATGGTTCTTGGTCTCGGCATCATCGGCGCCGAAGCGCTGCGGACCATAGGCGCACACGGCGTCGGCGGCGACCTCCTGTTCGTGGCGGCTGGAAGCTTCTTCGCCATTTTCGGCATGCTGGTGCGGTTGTGGCGGGTCCCAGCCATGCGGGCGGCGGCGATCACGAGTGTCTTGTCGCTGGCCGGTTTACCGATCCTGCTGCTCAAATTCGACAACCTGTTGGCCGCGGGCTTTTTCGAAAATCTCCTGCAGGCGGTGATCCAGGGCGGGCTTACGGGCGCCAGCGGGACTTATTTGTTTACGCGCTCCGTCGTGCTGCTTGGCGCCTCGCGCGCGGTTTTGTTTCCCTCGCTCGTTCCGCCGTTCACGCTGTTGGTCGGATTTCTTGCGCTCGGCGAGGTGCCGAGTGTTTCACAGCTTATCGGGCTGGTCGTCGTCGTCGTCGGGTTTCGGCTGGCGCAGAAGAGTTGAATTACGCCGCTTTGCGGTTCGCCAAAAATTCGCCAATTCGGTCGAGCGCGCGCAAAATATTTTCCGTCGAGTTGGCGTAGGAAACGCGCACATAGCCTTCGCCGAGCACGCCAAAATCCGGCCCGCCGATCAGCGCGACGCCGGCGTCTTCAAGCAGCGCCGATGCGAGCGGCTTCGCCTTCCAGCCGGTGCGCTTGATGTTGGGAAACGCGTAGAACGCGCCTTTCGGGGTCGCGCAGGACATGCCCGGCAGGCGGTTGAGGCCTTCAACCACGACTTTCCGCCGTTTGTCGAATTCGGCGACCATTTTCGTCACCTCATCCTGCGGCCCGGTCAGCGCGGCAAGCCCGGCATATTGCGTCGGCGCATTGACGCAGGAATGCAGATTGACTGCGAGCTTCCGCGCCAAGTCGTAGAGCTTGCCCGGCCACACCGCGTAGCCGAGCCGCCAGCCGGTCATGGCGTAGGTCTTCGACCAGCCGTTGAGGAGGATGAGGCGGTCGCGGATCGAGGGATAATTGAGCAAACACACGTGCGTCTCGCCATCATAGAGCATGTGGTCGTAAATCTCGTCCGACATCACCGCGACATCGGGATAACGCTCCAGCCCGGCGACGAGCTTGTCGACTTCCGCCTTCGGCGTCACGCCGCCGGTCGGATTGGCCGGCGAGTTGAGAATCAGAAGCCGCGTTTGCGGCGTGATGAGGCTGAGCGTCTCCTCGGGGGAAAAGGCGAAGTTGTTCTCCTCGCGGATCGGCACCGGGACCGGCCGCGCGCCGGTGAACTCGATCATCGAGCGGTAGATCGGAAAGCCGGGGTCGGGATAGAGAATGTCGGCGCCCGGCTCGCCGAACATCAGGATCGACATGAACATGGTCGGCTTGCCGCCGGGAAAGATCATTACGGCGTCTGGCGAGACGCCGACGTTGAACCGCTTGTGCAGGTCGGCGGCTACCGCCTCGCGCAGCGGCAGGATGCCGACCGCCGGCGTATAGCCGTGATGACCTTCGCGCAGCGCCTTGACGGCCGCCTCGACGATGAATTCCGGTGTGCGGAAATCGGGCTGGCCGATACCGAGATTGATAATGTCGCGGCCCTGCGCGGCAAGCTGCATGGCGCGGGCCAGCACGGCGAAGGCATTCTCCTCGCCGAGGCGATCGAAGGCGGTAATTGTCTTCAGCATGGGCCGGCAATTGAGCCCAATTATGCGGCAAAGGCAAACATTCGCGTGGCGATGTTGCGCCGCAATATGAGCGGAAGTGCTGCTGTTGCGGCGACCATGCGAGCAGGGTTCGCGCCGGCGCTAAATCAGCCTATCTATGGCTTGCGGGTGAGGGCGTGCGGAGACGGTGATGACCAAGGGTAACGGTTCGCAAAGTCCGCAACAGCCGCGCCTGCGCTCGCAATTGTGGTTCGACAATCCCGACAATCCGGGCATGACGGCGATTTATCTGGAGCGCTACCTCAATTACGGGCTTACGCTTGAGGAGCTCACATCCGGCAAGCCGATCATCGGCATCGCACAGACCGGCTCCGACTTGAGCCCCTGCAACCGCCATCATCTGGAGCTTGCCAAACGGGTTCGCGAGGGCATTCGCGACGCGGGCGGCATTGCCTTTGAGTTTCCGGTGCATCCCATTCAGGAAACCGGCAAGCGCCCGACCGCGGCGCTCGACCGCAACCTGGCCTATCTCGGCCTGGTCGAGGTGCTTTACGGCTATCCGCTCGACGGCGTGGTGCTGACGACCGGCTGCGACAAGACCACGCCCGCTTGCATCATGGCGGCTGCGACCGTCAACACGCCGGCAATCGTGCTCTCGGGCGGGCCAATGCTCGACGGCTACAGCAAGGACGGCAGGCTCTTAGGATCGGGCACGGTCGTCTGGCAGGCGCGTGAAGACATTGCGATCGGCAAGATCGACTACGAGGAATTCCTCGACATCGTCGCTGCCTCGGCGCCGTCGATCGGGCACTGCAATACGATGGGGACCGCTTCGACCATGAATGCCATGGCTGAAGCGCTCGGCATGTCGCTGCCCGGCTGCGCCGCGATCCCGGCACCCTACCGCGAGCGCGGGCAAATCGCCTATGAGACAGGCGTGCGCGCGGTGGAGATCGTGCGCGAGGATTTGAAGCCATCGGATATTCTCACCCGCGCCGCTTTCGAAAACGCGATCGTTGCCTGCTCGGCTATCGGCGGCTCGACCAATGCGCCGATCCATCTCGTCGCCATCGCGCGGCATGTCGGCGTCGAGCTTTCAATCGAGGACTGGGAGAAAATCGGCTACGACGTGCCGCTTCTCGTCAACATGCAGCCGGCTGGAGAGTATCTTGGCGAGGACTACTATCGCGCCGGCGGGTTGCCGGCAGTCATGAAAGAATTGCTCGCAGCCGGGCGGTTGCACGGCGACGCGCACACCATCAACGGCAACACGGTCGCTGAGAATGTCGCGCCCGCGCAGGCGAGCGATGTCGCCGTCATCCGGCCATACGACAAACCTCTGAAAGCGCAAGCAGGCTTCAAGGTGCTGCGCGGCAATCTGTTCAATTCCGCGATTATGAAGACGAGCGTCATCTCCGATGAATTTCGTCAGCGCTATCTTTCCAATCCGAACGATCCGAATGCTTTCGAAGGCCGCGCCGTGGTGTTCGACGGCCCAGAGGATTATCACCGGCGCATCGACGATCCCGCGCTCGGGGTCGACGAACGCACCATCCTCTTCATGCGCGGCACCGGGCCGATCGGCTATCCGGGCTCGGCCGAGGTCGTGAACATGCAGCCGCCGGCGGCGCTGATCAAACGCGGCGTGACGGCGTTGCCGTGCATCGGCGACGGCCGGCAGTCCGGCACGTCCGGCTCGCCGTCCATTCTCAATGCTTCACCGGAGGCGGCAGACGGTGGCGGGCTTGCGCTCCTAAAGACCGGCGACCGCGTGCGCATCGACCTCAACAAGGGCACCGCCGATATGCTGGTTCCACCGGCGGAGTTGGCGGAGCGGGCCGCGGCGCTGAAACGAAACGGGGGCTATCACTATCCGCCAAGCCAAACGCCGTGGCAGGAAATTCAGCGCGCCATGGTCGATCAGCTCGCCAGCGGCATGGTGCTCGAACCGGCGGTAAAATATCAGCGCGTCGCGCAGAAATTCGTGCCGCGGGATAATCACTGACCCCTTACCTACGAGTTTTTCATGAGCAATTCTCGTCCGACGACCGCCGACAAACGTAAAGCTTTCCGCAAGCTGCATGAGGCCGGCTGCTTCGTCATCCCCAACCCGTGGAACGTCGGCACGGCGCGCTATCTGCAAGGCCTTGGCTTCAAGGCGCTGGCGACGACCAGCTCCGGCCACGCCCATTCGCAAGGTTTTCCCGACGGCGCACAGACCCGCGATGACGTGCTCGCGCATTTCCGCGAGATGGCGGAAGCGACTGACGTGCCGCTGAACGCCGATTTCGAGAACGGTTTTGCTGACAATCCCGATGGCGTGGCCGAGAATGTCACGCGCTGCATTGCGACGGGAGTCGCCGGCTTGTCGATCGAGGACTCGCCGAAGGATGACGCCACGCCGCTCTACGACTTCGACACGGCGGTCGCACGCGTCAAAGCCGCGCGTGCCGCCATAGACCGTGCCGGCGGCGAGGTCGTGTTCACCGCGCGAGCGGAAAACTTCCTCCGCGGCTCGCCCGACCTCGACGATGCCATTCGCCGCCTCAAGGGCTACGCGGCGGCCGGCGCCGATTGCCTCTATGCGCCCGGAATCAGAACCCGCGAACAGATTGAAGCCGTGGTGAAAGCGGTGGCGCCAAAGCCAGTGAATCTCCTCAATGGCGGCGCGTTGGGTTTCACGGTGAGCGACATCGCGGCAATGGGCGTGCGCAGGATCAGCGTTGGCGGTTCGCTGGCACGCGTGGCGATGCATGCCTTTATCAAGACCGCGACCGAGATTGCCAGGGACGGCAAGTTCGACGGCTTCGCCGGACTTATTTCCAATCCCGAGCTGAACAAGTTTTTCAGCGAGGATCGCAAGAAGCTGTCATGACCGACGCGACGCTGCCCGTCGGACCGCCCGTTGATGCGACGCCGGCGCGGCTGCCCGGACCGGTTACGCTTTCCGGACGGTTCGGTTCGGTGTCGCGGCTCGACGCAAGCCGAGACGCCGGCGATCTGTGGCAGGCGTTGCATGGCCGCGATGATGTCTGGACCTACATTTCCACTCATGGACCGTTCGCCGACGAGGACACATTCGCGGCCTGGCTCGCCGAACGGGAACTGTCGAACGACCCCTACTTTTACACGGTGCGCGACACCGCGGGCCGCGCGCTCGGATTCCTGACACTGATGGAAATCCGGCCCGCCATGCGCGTGATCGAGGTCGGCTTCATCGTCTATAGCCCGTCCTTGCAGCGGACGCCGCTCGGTACCGAAACTCAATACTTGCTGGCGCGTTATGCGTTCGAGACGCTTGGCTATCGGCGCTACGAATGGAAATGCAATTCGCTCAACGCACCATCGCGGCGCGCAGCTTTGCGCTA
Organism: uncultured Alphaproteobacteria bacterium; assembly: GCA_963733575.1. Classification (GTDB taxonomy): domain Bacteria; phylum Pseudomonadota; class Alphaproteobacteria; order Rhizobiales; family Xanthobacteraceae; genus BOG-931. The sequence goes on from CAVTDJ010000005.1 coordinate 892,494, forward strand.
CGGCTTCGTCTTCGAAGGCATCCTGCGCCAACACATCATCGCCAAGGGCCGGAATAGGGATACCGCATACTATTCCATGCTCGACAACGAATGGCCGGCGCGCAAGCTCAACTTCGAGCGCTGGCTGGCGCCGCAGAATTTCGATAGTGAAGGTCGGCAGAAACTCAGTCTTGCGGCGTTGAGCGAGCGGGAGGCTTGAGGCAGGCATGAGCAACAGACTGGAAGGTAAGGTCGCGCTCGTCACGGCTGCGGGCCAGGGCATTGGCCGCGCGATCGCGGAAAAGTTTGCCGCTGAAGGCGCCAGGCTGATCGCGACCGACCTCGATCCGAACAAGCTGCAGGGCCTGCGCGGCAAGCTGCGCAAGCTCGACGTTCTTTCGCTGGACGACATCGAGGCCTTCAGCCGGGATATCGGGCGCGAGTTCGGTCCGCTCGATATTTTGGTCAATTGCGCCGGTTATGTGCACCAGGGAACGGTCCTCGATTGCACCGACAAGGATTGGGATTTTTCCTTCGATCTGAACGTCAAATCGATGCATCACATGATCAAGACATTTCTGCCGCCCATGCTGGAGAGGAAATCGGGTTCGATTGTCAACGTCGCTTCGGCGGTGTCGTCGATCCGCGGCGTCCCCAACCGTTACGTTTATGGAGCCACCAAGGCCGCCGTGATCGGGCTCACCAAGGCGGTTGCCGCCGATTTCATCAAACAGGGTATCCGCTGCAACGCCATTTGTCCGGGCACCATCGAATCGCCATCGCTCGGCGAGCGCATCACGGCGGTGTCGCAGGATACCGGACGCTCGCTCGACCTGGTGCGGCAGGATTTCATCGCGCGCCAGCCAATGGGCCGGCTGGGAACGCCGGAGGAGGTCGCTTGGCTCGCGCTCTTCCTCGCCAGCGGCGAGTTCGAGCTACATTACCGGCCATACCCATCTCGTCGACGGCGGCATGGCGCTGTAACGAACTCACCTTGAGCGATGCACATCCTCATTACCGGCGCTGCGGGGATGATTGGGCGCAAGCTGACCGCGCGCCTGGTCGCTGAGAATGCGATCAAGGGCGAGCCGATCGACCACCTCACGCTCCTCGACGTGAGCGCACCACAACGGCCCGAAAATTTTTCCGGCCGCGTCAATGCCGTCGCCGCCGATATCGCCGATCCGGCTGCCGCGCGCGCAGCCGTCGGCGGCCGGCCCGACATCATCTTCCACCTTGCCGCCGTCGTTTCCGGCGAGGCTGAGCTCGATTTCGAGAAAGGCATGCGCGTCAATTTCGACGCCTCGCGTGCGCTCCTTGAGGCTATCCGCACGGCCGGCGGCGGTTATCGTCCGCGCTTTGTCTTCTCCTCCTCGATCGCGGCGTTTGGCGCACCGTTTCCAGAAACGATCCCGGACGATTTCGCCTTAACGCCGCTGACCTCCTACGGCACGCAGAAGGCGATGGTCGAGCTGATGCTCGCCGACTACACTCGCCGCGGCTTGCTCGACGGCATCGGCATCAGGCTACCGAACATCGTCGTGCGGCCCGGCAAGCCAAACAAAGCCGCCTCCGGCTTTTTTTCGTCGATCATCCGCGAGCCGCTTAACGGCGAGGAAGCGATCTTGCCGGTCGATGATGACGTCAGGAATTGGCACGCCAGCCCTCGCGCCGCCGTCGGCTTTCTCATTCATGCAGCCGGCCTCGACGGCAAAGAACTAGGGCCGCGCATCAATCTCACCATGCCCGGCATTTCCTGCACCGTCGCCGAGCAGATCGCGTCATTGCAACGGATCGCCGGCGACAAGGTTGCCTCCCGGATTCGCCGCGCGCCCGACCCTCTGATTCAGCGGATCGTGGCGGGCTGGCCGAGCCGGTTCGAGGCGCGCCGCGCGCTCGCGCTCGGCTTCAAAGCCGAGGCTTCGTTCGACGAGATCATTCGCGTCCACATCGAAGACGAGCTCGGCGGCAAAGTCCCCTCTTGATGCCGAGCGCAAGGCGCTTCCCGCACGCTGCGCTAAACATGCTAAGTGCGGTTCCATGCGCTTCCACTCGGCTCTCATCCCCGCGACGCTCGCCCGCCGCTACAAGCGCTTCCTTGCCGACGTGGTGCTCGACACCGGCGACGTGACCACCGTGCATGTCGCCAATCCAGGTGCCATGACCGGCCTCGACCGGCCGCTCTCGCGGGTATGGCTGTCCGACTCCCGCAATCCGTTGCGGAAGTATCGCTATACCTGGGAGCTGGTCGAAACCGATCTAGGCTGCGGCCCGGAACTCATCGGCGTGAATACGGGGCAACCCCATCAGCTCGTGGCCGAGGCGATCGAAGCCGGACTGATCCCCGAGCTGCGCAATTACCCGTCGATCCGTCGGGAAGTGAAATACGGAGAGAATTCACGGATTGATTTTCTCCTCAATGACCCAGAGCGGCGGCCATGTTATTTGGAGGTTAAGAACGTCCACCTCATGCGCAAACCGGGCCTGGCCGAATTTCCCGACTGCGTGACCGAGCGCGGCACCAAGCACATGCGCGAACTGGCGGCTATGCGAGCAAGCGGCGGGCGCGCCGTGCTGCTCTTCGTGATTCAAATTCCGTCGGCGGATCGCTTCGCCATCGCCCGCGACATCGATCCGGCCTATTCCCTGACCTTCGAAGCGGCCCGCGCAGGCGGGGTGGAGAGCTTGGCTTGGCGCTGCAAGGTCAATCTCGATGGCATCGAGCTCGCGGCGCCGGTTCCCATCGTCTAGGGATAAGACCCAACCGTCGCGGGGCCCCGGATTGCTTGCGTTGGGCGCGCGCATGCTTACATTCTTGATCGATTGGCGGCTCGCAGCCGCTCTCATCGCGGCTCACGCTCCCACATGACCTACGTCGACGCGGCCGTCACGCCGCTGCGCAAAACCGGACAGATCAAGATCCATGGCCCCGCCGCCTTCGACGGCATGCGCAAGGCCGGGCGGCTGGCGGCCGAATGCCTCGATATGCTGGCGGCCGAGATTACGCCCGGCGTCGCCACGGAGCACGTTGATCGGCTGGTTTACGAGTTCGGCCACGGTCATGGCGCCATACCGGCAACGCTGATGTACCGGGGTTACCGAAAAGCGACGTGCACGTCGGTCAATCACGTGGTCTGCCACGGAATCCCGGGGGATAAGCCCCTTCGGGAAGGGGATATCGTCAATGTCGACGTGACGCTGATCCTCGATGGGTGGCACGGCGACTCGAGCCGCATGTACGCCGTCGGGGAAATCCCCCGCCGCGCCGAGCGGCTGATCGAAGTCACTTATGAGGCGATGATGCGGGGCATCGCCGTGATCAAGCCCGGCGCGACCACCGGCGATATCGGCTATGCCATCCAGACCTTTGTCGAAGCCCAGCATATGAGCGTGGTGCGCGACTTCTGCGGCCATGGCCTCGGCCGGTTGTTTCACGACGAGCCGAACGTCGTGCATGTGGGCCGCCCGGGCGAGGGCATCGTGCTTAAGCCCGGCATGTTCTTCACTGTCGAGCCGATGATCAATCTCGGCCGCCCGCACGTTAAGGTGCTTTCCGACGGCTGGACGGCGGTGACCCGCGACCGCTCGCTGTCCGCGCAATTCGAGCACTCCGTCGGCGTCACCGAGACCGGTGTGGAGGTTTTCACCCTCTCCCCGAGGGGATACACCAAGCCGCCTTACCGGCCGTGAGGCCGGTCGGCCTTCACCACGCAGCTTCAAGGATCTGCATCACGTCCTCGGGTGAACGGATCGGCTGCGGATTGGTGCGCACCCAGATATTGCTCATCGCCGCTTCGGCAATTTTTGGAAGCTGCTCGCGCTTGACACCAACCGCGCGCAACGTCGTCGGTTGCTCAAGCGCCGCGATCAGTTCGGCGATCGCATCGGCCGCCCGCGCGTCCGGTCGACCCAAAGCCTCAGCGATTAGCTGCTGCTTGGCTCCCGTGGCGCGCTCGTTGTAACGCATCACGTGCGGCAGCATCACACAAGACGTGTGACCGTGCGGGACATCGGCGAAAGCACCGAGCGCATGGCCGATGCCGTGGCTCGCTCCGTAATTGACCCGCGCGATCGACGAGCCGGCCAACCAGGAGGCTTGCTGGCAGGTCAGGCGAGCAGCGAGATCGTCTGGCCGCGGCAGCGCTTCGGCAAACAGACGCAACGCATGCAAGGCGAGACCGTCGCAATAAGGATGTGCATCGACCGAGCACAGCGTTTCGACCGCATGATCGACGCCGCGGATGCCGGTCGACAGCCATAGCCATTCGGGCGTGTGCACCGTCACCGCTGGATCGAGGATAACGGCGCGCGCACCGACATCCGGCCCGATGAACGAGTGCTTCTGGCGAATGCGCTCGTCGGTGACCCCAGCCAGATTTGAGAACTCGGCACCGGAGAGCGTGGTCGGTACGACCACCTGGCGCACCGGCGAAGGGCGGATATCCGGTACGTGACGCTTGCCGTCGGGCCCGACCGAGGCGTGCAGGCTGTCGAGCCCCTCGCTCGTTTCGACGCCGTGCGCCAAGCAGATTTGCAGCACTTTGACTGTGTCGATTGCCGTTCCGCCGCCGACCGTGAGGATGAGATCCGGCGCCGCCGCGCGGACCGCACGCGCCGCTTCGATAACGCTCGCGCGCGGACTGTGCTGCACGCAGCCGTCGAACAAGCCAGCGTAATGGGTGCCGAGCGCATCGGCGATATCGCTGATGACCGGCGTATTCCTCGCCAGGCTCTTGGAAGCGACGATGAACACACGCCTGGCGCCGATGCGCGTCATCTCTTCCACCGCAGCTTCGGCGGCTGGACGGCCGAACACGACGCGCTCGAGAGGAAGGTAGGCGTAGCTACCGGCCTTAGCCATGGCGTTCTCCCTGCACTGCTTGCCCGCGCGGGGCAGGTGCTTCGCATTCCGATTGCAAAATACCGTAATCCAGTCATCCTTGGAGGGCGTCGGGCGCGGCGGCAACGCCAAGCCGGCGCCGGAGTTGCGTGCAAGTTCCCATGCTGGAAAAGAAGCGCGACAGCGAACGCGGCCTCGCCGAGGCCCCGCCCCATTATTACGGCCATCGGGAGCGCTTGCGGGAGCGTTTCCGCGAGGCCGGTCCCGACGCGCTGTCGGATTACGAACTGCTGGAAGCGGTGCTTTTCCGCGCTCAGCCTCGTCGCGACGTCAAGCCGCTCGCCAAAACGCTGATCGCCACGTTTGGCTCGTTTGCGGAAGTCATTTCCGCGCCGGTCGCGCGGCTCGCCGAAGTCAAGGGATTGGGCGACGCCACCATCACCGAGCTCAAGCTGGTGCAGGCGGCGGCGAGCCGGCTCCTTCGCGGCGAAGTGAAGAAACGTCCGGTGCTCTCATCGTGGTCGGCCGTGCTCGATTATTGCCGCACCGCACAAGCCTTTGCCGACCGGGAGCAGTTTCGCGTGTTGTTTCTCGACAAGCGCAACCAGCTTATCGCCGACGAACTGCAGCAGGTCGGCACCGTCGACCACACGCCGGTCTATCCGCGCGAGGTGGTCAAACGTGCCCTGGAGCTATCTGCCACCGCCATTATCCTCGTGCACAATCATCCTTCGGGCGATCCGACACCGTCGCGCGCAGATATTACGATGACGCAGCAAATCATCGCAGTGCGAACCCGCTCGGCATTTCCGTGCATGACCACATCATCGTCGGCAAGGAAGGCCACGCCAGCCTCAAGGGACTGAAGCTGATTTGATAGACGGAGATCACCAATGGCGCGCGACGTAATAAGGCAACAAAAAATCGCTCCCGTGCGCAGCCTGTTGGCAATTGCGTTGGGAGCCGCCGCGCTGGGTGCGCTGGCTATCGGCGCCTTGGCGATCGGCCGCCTGGGCGTCGGCCGTCTGGTGATCGGGAAGGCGCGCTTTAAATCGCTGGAGGTCGATGAATTGACCGTCCGCAGGCTGCGCGTCACTGAACGGCAAAACTCACGCTCGTGAAAGATCCGGTCCAGTCTCGGCCGGCGTTACCGTGCACTGGCGATTTCCAGTGCGTTGAACCGGTCGTTCTGCTGGTTGCTCAAACCCTTCTGGAAATTTTCCAGCGCCACCTCGATGGTCAGAACCGCCCGCCACGTGGCATCGAGCCGGGCCTCGGTCGAACTCGAGGCGTCCGAGCGCCGTGCGCGGCACCGCGCTCGGGCAAACGTCGTTCAGATCGGTCGCGGCCCGCTTGAATGCATCCCGGACTGCGGAGAACGCTTCGCGCTGAGCGTCGGTCGGCTGCACCGCCTGCTCAAGCTGCGAGAGCGGACCATTCGCGGTATCGGCTGATGGTTTGCAGGGAGCAGCAGCAGTGTCAGCCGCCGGCTCGGCTCCGTCCAACCGGACACGCTGCTTGTCGTCCAACGAGTGCTCGAACTTCTGCAACTGCGGGCGGACGATGTCGAGAGCCATGATCGCCGCGTCGATCTGCGCTTCCATGAGCTGCAATCGCGCCACCGGCTGCGTTGGAATTTCGCGAGGGCACGACTTGGCCAAATAGCCGTTGGCCTGACCAAGCGCCGTCGCCAATTTTTGCAACAGGGGTTTTTGCGCATCAGTCGGCGCGGTTTCGCGAGTTATCTGCATTACCGTCTGCGCCGTCGTGTCCCGATAGGGGCAAAGGTCCGACGCTCTTTGCGGTGAGTATTTCGTGAACGCTTGATCAAAAATGGTTTGGTAACCAAACGGCCACGACGAAGTCCTCGGCTGGAAAATGGCGTCATACAGCGAAGGCCACGCCAGGACAGGAGAGAGCAGCGTTGGAGAGGCGCTCGGCGCGGTCTCTATGGCGGTCGCGGGAGCGGTGGTTGTGGTGGGTTCGGTCCGGGCGAATCGCCTGTGCCGATGCGCGCCGCCGGGAAATGGCAGGTGAAGGTGCAATGGCCCAAAGTTTACGCCGAATGCCCTTGCTGCCGGATCGGGAGCTAGGACGACGAAAGTGAAGGCGAGCGCAACGGCGCCTAGGCGGGCGCTGACCATTGGCATGGCTCAGGCACTCCGGGCCCCTGCCCCGTGACGTTCATAATAACAACTTGATCCCGCCCGAGTTCCATCCGACGACCGGGCCGGGTATGGCACCTGAATACTACCGCCAGAGTTCCTCGGTCGCGAGTTTTGCGCCTTGGACCAGGGCGGCGAGTTTCGCCCAAGCGATGTGCGGGTGGATGCGGCCGCCAAATCCGCAATCCGTACCGGCAATGACGTTTTCTCGTCGGACCATGTTGGCGTAGCGCACGCTCCGGTCGGCAACGACCTGGATTTTTGACCGCAAGCGCCGCGAGCGCTGCTCAGCACGGAAATCCCGATAACACACCGCAGGATCGCGCCGCGATCAAAGATAGTCCGCGCAGCAGCAACCTGCCGGGCCGCAAAACAAGGTATTGGATGCTCCATTCCACGTAGCGATCGGTCTGCCCGCGTCCTTCGGGCCTGCTATTTCGCTTCGGCGGTTTCCGGCCGGGCTCAACTGAGGAACGGCGCTCGCGTCAATTCCGGTGGCCCCTTCAACTGCGGTGTTTGAGCGAATGCCGCCGCCTTTAGCTGTGCGGCAACGACGTCACGCAGCGATGACAGCGATGACGAAGGCTGCATCGCGAGTTGATGGAGAAAGTAGTAGGTGAAGGCCCCATTGTACCGGTCGCCTATGGTCGCGTCCTCGGCGCCTTCGTTCGCGCCACATCCGGCGACGAACGCGGTGTTGGGGGGCATAAGTGAGACAAAGGTTCGAAACGTAGGAGCGCCGGATGTCAAGATTTCGGTAATGCGCCTTTGCGCCTCGGGCGGAGGCGGCAGGTATCTATTGCACCGACGTCCAGTCGGACCCACCGCAAGACCGCCGGAATAGCAGGAATCGCACACCCAAGTGAAATGCGCTCCCGCCGGCAATGACGCAAAGATCCGGGCGAGCTTGTCGGCGGTGAGGTTGTCACTTGACCCGAAATCGCAATCGATCGGACAAATTGCCTCGGCGACCGCATCGGCGACAACCATCTGGGTACCGTGGCCAGAATAGTGAAAAAGGACGCGATCTCCGGACCTCGCATTCCCAATGAGGTCCCGGAGCGCTCGCTCGAGCCGATCACGCGTCGCGCTCCCGTCTGTAAGGATCGTCATGTCGTCGGCTACGAACCCGTAGCTGCCGATTAGAAGCGCAGCAACGTCATTAACATCGTTGACGCACCCCTGAAGGGGGACTTGCGGATAGGCGTTGATACCGACAAGGCATGCACGCTTCATAGCCGGCTCGCGGATCGCACTGCTGTCCGATCGTCAGACAATGCGCATCACCGACTCTCTTTCCGCTGGACCAGCGCCGATTTCGATCGCTTGGGCATCCCTGACCGTGGAACCGTACAGGACAAAGTACCTCTGCAAATATCTGATCAGCCTCACAATCGACGTCAGCGCCTCGTCGGGGTCGGCGGGCTCAAACTCCCCAAGCAAGGCAGTCCAGATATCGATGATCGAATGCTCACCGTCGCATAGGTTCAAAACGAACGTGGCCGATTGGTTCAGCTGTTCGTGCCGGTCGGGAATAAAGTGATTCCGGATGTCGGCGAGGCCGTTAACAATCCGAAACGAATTCTGCGGTCGCCTAAGTGGGTATTCGCGCGCCAGTAAACGTTCAAATTGCGCGCCGTGCATCTGCGCGGTCAGCTTCATAGTGCAGCGTTCTCGTGACCATTGAGAGCGCCGAGCGCCTTATGCTGTTCATACAGAGTCGGATTGTCCTGTACGTTAGAAACGTAGGATTGTCACTTTGGGCGATTTCCAAGCTCTCGCGCCCGCTTCTCTCCACACTTTAGCAAGTCCGCCAGCGCGGACGTTACCTACCGTGAACGGCGCCATACAACCCAGTCGCAGCTCACCGTCCGGACGAACAATGATACTGTCGTTTATTTCAGGGGCGGCTTGCTGGCGTAACTGCTCATTGCAAGACATACCCTCGCGCACCAGCACCATGGTTTGGTACGCATCCCGGTAATATCGAATTTCTTCGCGTATCGAGTCACGCGCCCGCGTCGGTTTTATCATCTCGTAGTTGCTAATCGATCGACCAATCGGCAGGAATTCGTCCACGACTATTTCGTGCGCACCAAGAATGACCGCGAGTTCAATCATTTCCTGGATGCAGTTTTCGTTCATTCGCTGGATTGTGGTGCCGACACGCGAATTGAATCCATAGGAGCTAAATAGGTTTGTTGCGTTCGTTACGTCATCAAAATTATCCTGGCCGCGGATCACATTGTGTATTTCAGCGTTGGGACCATCAATGCTCGTCTGACAAATTCGCATATTCATGCTTTTCAGACTTCGGACAAACTCTTCTGTAACGTAAGTGCCGTTCGTGATCAGATGAATGCTGACGCCAGCGTCCGTGAACATACCAAGCATTTTGTGCACGAGCTTACTACCCTTCAGCAACGGCTCACCGCCGGAAACAATTGCCTCCATCATCCCGAGATCAATTGCCTGCCTCGCTATTTCCAGCCAATCGTTATTGCTGAGTTCGCCGGGGCGTGCAGGACCACTGCCATTGTAACACATATTGCAACGAAGATTACATCGGAACGTGATTTCGAATTGGATCGAATATGGCGGTCGCGCGGTTTCATTCAAAATGCGGATGGGATTTTTCATGACTTCATACCCGACCATTGCCCCGCCCGAAAACTTCGGACAGTCGCAGATTGAGGCACGCATGCAGGCCGGCTGGCCGGCCTAGTCACTTCTTCGGCTTGTAGTCCGGAAATTCAACGGTCTTCGGATCGCGAAGACTGTAGCCGGCGCCGCTGCATGCGAGGCATACCAGCGCAGCGACAGCAACTGCGCAAACCGCGTAGCACCGAGAGACTTGTTCCGTGGCCGGTGACACAAAATTTCGCCCGACTTCAGACTTTGCGAGAGAGGGCACCGCAAGTGAAGTGTTCTTAAGCGCCGGATTCCTGAGATGCTGCTCCAGCATTTGTTCGAATTCTTGTACAGTGTCGCACTTCTGAAAGAGATTGAACGCGACGCGCGCAGTTTCGTCATAGGTGGAGCAGGACGCAATGGGTGCCCGTATCGACAGCAAATCCTGTTTGATATCTTCTGCGCAGGCGTATCTTTTGGACCCCTCGTAAAGTTCGAGCATCGTCCGGCGATGGTTGTCGTATGAAAGGAAACTTTGTGTTGGACCCGCAAAGTGAAACGATGCGGCCGGGATGACGTATTCGCGAGCGCTGGAATTCGGATCGGTCGCCATGGACTTTTCCTCCAATTTCTCGGCAACCAAATGTATACTGTATATAATAATAAATCCATAGGTTGTGCATCGGCCTTCGGGAAACCGAACGGTCACAGGGGACAAAATGACTAAAGTCCTTGGAATATCACTGGTTTAGACGCACGAAGCCGCACCCGACCCTAGGCGGGCCGGCCTATTCAGGATGCGACTATCGGAGTCATCGGTGAAATCAAAGCGTAAGCTTGAAAATCCCTCACGTAACCCCGATCGATCGCAGGGTTGAGCGGATGAAAATAGAGCTGGACGTACAGTCCCCGGTCTTCTCGTTTTTCCCAATTACCGGCACCGCGGTCGTCATCAACAGTCCGGCAAGCAGTATCCCTAGCCACGGAACCCATTTTCTGGCCCAAACTTACGCATATGACATATGCGGAAGTTCTGATGCTTGCTCTGCTCTGGGGAATTTCTCGACGTTCAAATACGTTTTGGGCCGGGTCAGCGTCTCCTGCGCATCCGGATGGGGCCGACCTGTGGTTTCCCCTTTGTGCGGGCGTATCATTGATCTGGAAAATCGCGCGCGTGATATCGATCGTTTGAATTTTCTCAAGGATTGCTTCAGGACGTTCGCGTTAAACCCTGTCCGCCGAATTTCGATTGAAGCTTTGCTGGGGAACTATGTCATCATTGAAGCGCGTGAATGTTTCTTCTTGCTTGCGCATTTGCGGCAAGGATCACTCTGCGTCTCGCGAGGAGATACAGTCAGGACTGAACAAGTCATCGGAGCGCTCGGCAACTCCGGAAACACGACGTTCCCTCACGTTCATATTCAAGCAATGGACAACGAAAATCTTAGCAGAGCGCACGGCATACCGTTAGGATTCCAGCAATACGAAGAGTTTAACGGAACAGATTGGGTGCCGCATCGGCGCGGGATGCCAGAGCGAGGCAGCATTGTGAGAAGCGCATCTGGGAAGTGGCTGATCTAAATGTCGCCGTGCCGCCAGTGAGCCCGTTGCCGGATCCAAACGAATTCCGCTTGCACAGTTTTTTGTGAAATAGCTCGACGGCAATAAACGCCGCTACTTGCATCGATCGGCTCGGCCTCTTGCCGTTTTTTCTTTTTGCTTCCTCGCCGCGAGCCGCAAAGCTGCTGGTTGTCATGACAGGGTTGGGCCTGGACCTGTCGAGAGAAGGACACGTTCAATGATCGTATCGCGTCGCAGCTTCGCGGCAGCCGCCGCGAGCGGACTGTTAACGGCGGGCGCCGCGAGCGCCGCTCAACTTGGAAATCCCGACAATCCGCCGCAAGGTCCCACTGCGATCAAAGACAATCCGCGCAGCGGCAACGTCCCCGGGCCGCAAAACAAGGTACTGGACGCGCAGTTTCCAAGTAGCACCATGCCGTCCTCGACCGATCATGGCGAGGTGGAGAATTTCTGGTTTCCGTTCGCCCAAGCCAACAGGCGCGTGCAGGACGGCGGCTGGACGCGCCAGGTGACGGTCAAGGAGCTGCCGATTGCGACAACGCTCGCCGGCGTTGAGATGCGCTTGACCGCCGGCGGCATCCGCGAATTGCATTGGCACCTGGCGGCGGAATGGGCGTTCATCACCTACGGCAATGCCCGCATCACCGCCTTCGATCAGGACGGCCGCAGCTTCGTCGCCGACGTATCAGCCGGCGATTTGTGGAATTTCCCTTCCGGCATCCCGCATTCGATCCAAGGCCTGGAGCCCGACGGCACCGAGTTCCTGCTCGTCTTCGACGACGGCAGCTTCTCGGAATTCAGCACCTTCCTGCCGTCGCAATGGATGGCGCATACGCCGGTCGAAGTCTTGGCGAAGAACTTCGGCGTTGCCGCCTCCGCGTTCAATCCGATACCGCTGCATGAATTGTACATCTTCCAGGCCCCGGTGCCCGCATCGCTAAAACAGGATCAGCAAAGCGCGATGGGGCCGCAGGGATCGACACCGGAATCCTTCAGTTACGCGTTGCTTAAGCAGAAACCGAGCTTCAGTTCGCCACACGGCGAGGTTCGGATCGTCGATTCCAAAAACTTTCCCATATCGGCGACTATTGCCGCTGCCCACGTCATCGTTCGCCCCGGCGCGATGCGCGAGATGCACTGGCACCCCAACGCCGACGAATGGCAGTACTACATCGCCGGTACCGGCCGGATGGGCATATTCGCGGCCGGCGACAATATTCGCACCAAGGATTTCCACGCCGGCGACGTTGGCTACATCCCGCGTTCGATGGGTCATTACATCGAGAACACGGGCAACGACGATTTGGTTTTTCTCGAAATATTCCGCAGCAGTTATTATTCGTCGATCTCGTTCGCGCAGTGGCTCAGTCACTTGCCTCCGGAGCTGGCCAAAGCTCACTTCAACTTCTCGGACGAGACGATCAAGGCCCTGCCGAAGGACAATACGACCATCATCGGCACTTGACGCTGTAGCTCCGCAGCAATTCGCACGGAGCGTTAAGCCGCCGCCGCGGGAATCTGTCTATCAAGAGGGACGGCGGCCATGGCCCTATACTCCATGGGGTTGATAGAGAACAATCTGCGTGCATCGAAACAAGGCGATCGTCTTGCCGGTGGCCTCGCTTTTCACCTCCGCATCCCAGACCTGGGTCGTGCGTCCGCCGTGAGCCAAGCGCGCCTCGCAGGTGACGGCCCCTTCGCGTGCGGTACCGATGAAGTTGGTTTTGAGTTCCGCCGTGGTGAAATTCGCCGCGCCTTCCGGTAACGACACAATACAGCCGTAGCCGCAGGCCGTATCTGCAAGTGCGACAACCGTCGCAGCGTGCAGGTAGCCATTGGGCGCCAAGTGCTGTTTTCGTATCTCGAACCGGCCTTGCGCAAAGCCCGGGCGCAGGTCGATCCAATCAAGTCCCAGATGATCCGGAAGGTATCCAACTTGCTTGGCGCGAAAAGCCGCGGCTAGCTCGCTCATGCTTCATCCTCGGTTGCGGGTCGTTGCCTGCTATTGCCGCACCAGCAGGACCGGGTCGGCGCTCTCCGGCACGCGGAGCCAGGTATTGGCGTCATCCTCTTCGAAGCGCCAGATTTGTCCGCGCGCGGAGACAAGGACCAGTTCTCCTTGCTTGATACGCCACGAAGTTGGGCCAAATCGGGTGACGAGCGCATCGCAGCCGGGCTTGACCTTAAGCGCCAGATTGTCAGCGCCGGCAGGACTGTTCGCGAGCGTGAGCACGCAGATCGGATTGCCCGTTCCGCGCGAGATCCCCCAATCGCCGACCATGTCGTCGGCCGAGCGGACCGGCGCTGCCGCCGCGCTCTGCAACACGTAGCGGCCTTCGCCCGGCTGGAAGCCGTCGAATATGCCGTCCTCGGCTTCAGCAAGTTCGATGACCGCGTTGCCCCGGGCGTCAAGCAACCGCAATGTTCCGTAGCTGTCCAGATTCCAGCCGGCAACGTCCTTGGTGGATGGAAACAGGCTGGCGCAATTCTTGTCGACGTCGAGCCTGTAGCCGCCGGCCACGGCGTCGCCGCGAAAAGCGAACCGGCAAATCTTGTCGTGATCCGCGTTGGAGAATTCCCAGTCGCCGATCATCGCATTGGCGGCATCGCTCAATACCGATGAGTCCTGCGCAAACGCCGCGCTGCAAAGGCTGCCGGCAATGGCGATGATGATCGCCCCGCGACCTATGCCGAAACTGCTCAAGCTCATACTTGGAACGCTAGCACGCTCGCAGCGTTCCGTCATGACGGCTGTCACGCGACTAGGCGCCTCCCTACACGCGGAACCTCGATCCGGTTGGCTCGTTTGCTACTTGTGTTCGGCCACGGATCGCCAGGTTCAGCCGGACTCTCCGCAGCTGATAGACCCGGTCAGGCTTTCATGAGTGGAACATCTGATCACTTCGGAGGCGCCCAACGGCCGGAGCGCTATTTTCTTGTTTTGGGGGCGGCCGCCGTGGACCTTTGGAGCGATTTGCCGCAAGAGCTTCAAGAATCGCTATTCCAGCGCGCCGTCACTCTCGGGCATAAGAGCGAACGCGACGAAAGCCTGCGCGAGCAACTGGCTAAGTTCCTGCACGATCATCACCCGCGGACCCAGCACGCCTGAGATAGCGGCATTCCGTGCCGCTTGTGATCGCGGTCATTAAGCTTACATACTCGGCGGCATCTTCCATTGCGCAGCGATTACCCATGGCGGACAATTCAAACCAGCCGGAACGGCCTCGCCTAGAACCGGAAATTATCCCGCCGAGTCGAGGCCGGCGCGACACCGATTGGGCTGAGGACGAGTGGCGCCCGTACGCGTCAGCTGCCGGTGGCACACATCGCCTCTATGTGGCGGGGTTCGGACCGTTCGGCATTGCGCTGATCATGCTGATCGTCGGCGTCCTTGCCGCCGCGATTTTGCTCGCCGCGATCGGCGCCGTGCTGATCTGGATACCGGTGCTGGCGCTGCTTCTTGCCGCCGGCGCCATTTTCCGCCTTCTGCGCCGGTAAATTGCCCTGAAAGAGGAGCCCGGCGAACGAGCCTCCGCGTGCGAGAAAGCCGCGGGCGTAACCACCCATTAACCCTATCCTCTTATGAATTGATTAACCATACGGACTTGCCTGGACACGCCCGGCAGCATGGCCTTGAGTTGTGGTCTGGGGGACTGTCGGCGCCGCTGCCGGGGCTGCTTGGCGCCATCACCAGTGCGCGCAGCGCTGAGCTGCCCCTGTCAAGAAAGTTAACGGAGAATGTTCGAAGCCCCGCGCCAAGCCCAATCGGCCGCTGTCGGCACGGCAAACGTTGGCGTCAACTTTGCCCCTGCCCCGGGAATCGATTTCCAGGAGATTTTGGCGGCTCTCTGGCGGGGCAAGACAACCATTTTGTGGACGACGGCCGCCTCGCTGCTCCTGGCGGTGCTGTTCGTGCTGGCTGTGCCGCATCGATATACGGCAGTCACGCAAATTCTCATCGATCCGACCGATCTGCATGCTGTCGGCAACGACCTTACGCCCACCAATCAGGCGAACGATGCGGCGGTATTGCAAGTCGAGAGTCAGGTCCGGGTCCTGACTTCCGACAGCGTGCTGCTGCGGGTCGTCAAGGCGGAAGCGCTCGACCGCGATCCCGAATTTGCCCGTCCGCCGTCGCCGCTCCGGAGCTTGATGCTTTCGTTCGGGCTCGGCGGCGAAGCTAGCGCAGCCGACCCCGCGGTTGCCGCCCTGAACGCGCTCAAACGCGCCGTCCAGGTAAAACGCTCCGAACGAACTTACGTGGTCGACGTGAGCGTCACCAGCCGCGATCGGGAAAAAGCGGCGCGGCTCGCCAATGCCATCGCGCAAGCCTATCTCGCCGAGCAGACCGACGTCAGAGCGAACGCCGCCCGTCAGGTCTCGCAATCCCTGTCGGCCCGTCTCAACGAGCTCAAGAACCGCGTGCGCGAGGCCGAGGACCGCGTCGAGGCATTCAAGCAACGCAACAACATCCTCGGCTCGAGCGGGCAGCTGGTCAACGAGCAGCAGCTCACCGAGCTGAACAATCAACTGGGCGTGGCCCGCGCACGCACGGCTGCGGCGAAAGCTCGTCTCGACCAAGTCCAGCAAGTGCAGCTATCCAAGAACGAAATCGGCGCCTTCCCGGAGGCTGTGCAGTCCCAGACCATCACCGCATTGCGCAGCCAATACGCCGAGGTCATGCGTCGCGAGGCCGAACAGATGACGTCGCTCGGCGCGCGCCATCCGGCGGTGATCGAGATTCAGGCGGAGGCCGAGCGGCTGCGCCACATGATCGAGGACGAGGTCCACCGCATCGCGCTTTCGGCGCGCAGCGAATATGAGAGCGCACGTGCCAACGAGGGGACGCTGGCCGCCAACTTGGAAACACTCAAAGGCAACGCGATCGCGACCAACGAGGCCATGGTCACCCTGCGCGAACTCGATCGCGACGTGCAGGCGAGCCGGGCGGTCTATGAGTCGTTTCTGGTCCGCGCCCGCGAGACTGGCGAACAGGAACGACTCGACACCAAGAACATCCGCGTGATCTCGCGGGCGGACGTGCCGCTGCGCCGCAGTTTTCCGCCGTCGAACTCTGCTGCTTGCAGTCAGCGCCATTCTCCTCGGCATCGCCGCCGGCTCCGGCATCGTCATCATGCGCGAGAGCTACGACCCAGAGCTGCTCCGCGGCAGAAAAACCAGCGCGGCTCGAGGCAACTTCGCCAATACGATCAGAGACTTTTGGCCAGCCGCGGCGCGCTCATCTTCCATTCCGGTGCTGGCGGTCCTGCCAAACGTCGATGTGTCGTTCGGTTTGAGCGCCGCAGAGAATCCGAGATCGCGGTTTGCCGTGGAACTCCGCAAGGTCCACGAGGCGTTGCGCGCGGGTCAAAGAGCGCGCGGCAATGCGAGCGTCCTGGTCGTGGCCTCCGACGACGAGGACGACACGGTGGCGGTCGCGCTGATGCTTGCCGCCGTCGCTGCCGCGTCGCAACGCGTGCTGCTGATTGACTCCGATCTCGAGCGCCGAACGCTGTCGGCAATCGACGCCGATCAGAACGACGCCGGGCTCGTTGATGTTGCCGTCGGACGCCACGACCTCTCGGACGTAATCGTTCGCGACCGGGAAACCAACATCAATCTGACGTCGCTTATTTCGCCGAGCAGCCGCCGCGACCGGCGGATCAGCGAAGCGGATATCAAAAAGGCGTTCGACCAGACCAAGCGCTTCGATATGGTGATTGTCGCCGCGGTCGGTCTGGACGGCAATCCGAGCACGAACTTCTTTGCCGGGATCGTCGATCACATCGTGTTGGTCGCCAGAACCGACAATCGAAGCGCACGAGCCGTCGAACAATTCATCGCGCGCCTTGGTCGCGACTCACGCAAGGTCCGAGGCGCCGTTCTCACCGGCACCGGGATGGCCTGAGCATCCGAGTCGTCCCAGTGCTACCTAAATCGTACGCGCAAGGAAGATCGTTGTGTCGCAGCTCGATCTGACCCCGGCGGATCACACCGAAGTCGGCGCAGCGATCGACGCCGATACGCTCGTCCGCAGCATTCTCTTCATCGGCGTGTTTCTGTCGGTCTGGATTTCATTTCACCCGTTCCAGGATCGTGCCAACGCGACAACGGCAATCACCGAAGGCGGCGATCTCGTCAACCAGGCGGCCTTTTCGGCCATGTTCCTCGCGCTCGCGGCATGGACATACCATCACGAACCGAGACGACTCCTGCTGCTGTTGCGTCCGGCTTTGATAGCGACCCTCGCATGGTGCGCCATCTCGGTTGTTACCTCCTGGGAGCCTGCGCTATCCGCCCGGCGTTTCGCATTCGCGCTCGTGCTGATGAGCATTTCCGGCATGGCGCTGCTGCTACCGAAGAATCTTCGCCATTTCAGCGATCTCATGGCCGTGGTCGCACTCACCGTGCTCGCCGTCTGCTACCTCGGTGTTCTTCTTGCGCCACAGCTTGCGATTCACCAGGCAACGGATTTCCTCGAGCCCGAGCATGCCGGCAGTTGGCGCGGATTGTTCACGCACAAGAATCAAGCGGCCGCGACGATGGTGCTGATCATCTTTGTCGGAATGTTCGTAGCGCGCATGCGCAGCTTCGCCCTGGGCGGATTAATCGTCGCGCTGGCGTCGATCTTTCTGGCTTTCACGCAATCGAAGACGGCGATCGGCGTTCTGCCGTTCGTATTTCTCCTTGCCGCCATCATCGCGCGCAGCCGCAAACCGGGCACCGGGGTCGTGCTCGTCGTCGCCATTCTCGCCATGTTCAATTTATTTTCCGTCGGCACTGTAGTCTTCGAGCCAGTTCGTGGGCTGGTCGAATCGATCATGCCGGACGCGACCTTCACGGGTCGAACGGACATCTGGCAGTTCGCGCTTCAGGCCGTTGGCCAGCGCCCCATCACCGGCTACGGCTTTAGTGCGTTCTGGGGCACCGATCAGGTGGTGTTTGGGCCGAGCGAAAATTCGACGTGGGCGAGCGCGGCGACCGATGCGCACAACGCTTACCTCAACCTCGCCGTTACCATCGGCCTGCCGGGACTTGTTCTGGCGATCATCTGGATCGTGATCCTTCCAATCGCCGACTACTATCGCCTGCCGCGCGTGGCAAATACCGCACCGCTGCGGACGCTGTTTCTGCGCGTGTGCCTGTTTGGCATCTTTGCGTCGTGCTTCGAGAGCGCGATTTTCCAGCAGGTCGGCGAAGTGTGGTTCATGTACATGACCGCCGCTTTCGGCTTTCGTTACTTATCAGTCACGCCGGTCAAGGTGTGATGCCGAGTTTGCCGCCGTCGCTTCAATGTCCGTCCTGACGGCCGCCGATCGCGCCGTTGAGCACATCGAGCCGTAGCGCACGAAGGAGCTGCGGATCGGGATACTGGTCGCTTGAGCGGCCGTAGAGACCGAACGGACCGTCCCGCAGCACGAAGACGGTCCAACCCCAGCCGCGATTTTCTATGACCGACGAGGTATCACGCAGCCAGCGCGCGCGCGAGGCGCGATCGATCTCCACTCCCTCGATCGTTTGCTTCATCGCGCCGAACTCGGTGAATACGATGCGGTCGGCTTCGATGTGCTCCCGTCGCTGCCAGTCGGCCACCTGGTCCATCCATCCGCGGATTTGCTCGGGACCTTGCGCCTCGCCGAAGTAGCGGCGGATTTCCGTCTCCGCCTTTTGCCGGGCCGCGACGCGATCGAGGCCTGGAGCCAGCGCCAATGACTTGAAGCGCTCGCGTGTCAACGACAGCGTCTCGTCGAGACTTCCGGCCGAGGAGGGAAAGGGAACGCCGATTGTGCCGGCCAGATACGGCGGCGTCCACGTGGCGCCCTGGTGGGTGAAAAGGAACGGATAGTAGAAATGAACGCTGACGAAATTGCGCCGGTCACGCAACAGGTCGGTGTCGAGGAGAACGATGCCTTCGATGTTCGACCAGCAACCGCCGGTAAGAAAGAGCGGCAGATTTGGCGCGCCGCGACGGATCCGCTCGACCAGATTTTGCTGATAGGCAGTCCAGTCCGTTCCGAGGCGAACCCGGCACTTCGATTGCGGCTCGTTCATCGGCTCGAGCGCCGCAGCTCCCGAATCGACCGACGCCAGTGCGGCGGCAACGCGTTCGACCGCCGCCGCGTAGAGGCGGAATTTGGGACCGTCGAGGCCGTCGAGATAGGTCTCCGGCAGTTCATGGTGAAGTGAGGGCGGCAACAACGGCACCATCACGCCAAGTCCATGGCGATGAATGGCGGCTATCACCGCGACGAGGTCGTCGAGGATCGTTTGCCGCTCCTTCTCGCCGCCCTGCATGAGCGGACCAACGTCAAGCGGCAGGCGCATGTGATCGAAGCCGATCCGGCGCAGCGCGTCGAAATCGAAAAGCGCCAGTGCGGCGCGGGCCCGAGGATAGGCCGCCTTGGCATAGTCCTTCGCCTCGCCTTCGCCGTTCGTTGCCGGAAACTGGAAAAATTCGACCAGCGTCGCGCCGCGCTTGAATACCGGCTCGGTGGCATGGGCGAAATCAAATGCCGCGGCTAGACCGAACGCCAGGATCGTAAAAGCGCATAGCCATCCATGCCGCTTCATCATCACACCTCTTTTTGAACGTTCAGTTGGAGCGATGCATCGCGTCGGCATCAAGTGGCGGAACCTCGATTCCGGTTTGCTCCCGCGTAATCGTGGCGAGCCCCCTCAAAATCAATAATTCGCCCTTTCGCTTTGGCTTCCAACACGTCCCGGTAGAATTGGACGGCGCCGCCGATGATGCCCTCGCGAGTCAGCGGGCGTGGGACCGGAGGGCGCTCGTCGGGGCGATTTTTAATGACTTCGGTGATGGCTTCGGCGATCAAATCCGGACGCGCGGGCGGAACAAGCTTCCCGCATCGCGCGTCGGCAAGAGCCATGATCTCCTTGGGACCACTCACATCCGTTGCGACAAACGGGATGCCCAAATACATCGCTTCAACGAGAACGCGGCCAAAAGGCTCGATGGATGGCACTACCAAGACGTCGCACGCCGCCATTAACGGAAAAGGGTCGCTGGCAAACGGGAAGAACCAATGTCGTCCCGGACATTTGGAACCCGCAAGCGCTCGCACATGCGTTTCATATTCGGAAGGATCTGACGACCCCCCTATTGCCGCGAGAAAGAACTTGCCCGGTGCGGCTGCATTCAGCAGGCCAACCGCCTCGACCACGTCGGTGACGCGCTTGCCTTCAAAAATATGACCGCAGAAGCCGACGACGATCGTTTCGGAGGAGAGCCCGCGTCGGGCGAGCAACCGATCTCGCTCTTTACGCGTATCCTGTGGTCCCGGCTTCTTCACATAGCTGTAGACGACCTTCTCCTGTCTGGAATATCGCCGCGCGACCTGCGCGAAAGAAGCGCGCATCGCGCTGGAATTGTACGTCACCGCATCGGCTGCAAAAAACTGCAGACGCTCCATCAAGCCACCGCGCGTGAGGTCTCGCCGCGTTACTTGCCCGATGACCAGCTTTGCCTTCAGGCCTGACAATCGCGCGACCGCGCCGACACTGCCGCTGTGGAAGCTGTACGTCACCAACAAGTCGAGCTTATGCTTCCTCTCGATCGCACGCAGCGTTCTGGCCTGCCGCCAAAGCCGCCAAAGGTTCCCGAAATTTCCCGACGCCGCGCCTTGCCGCCGTTCGATGTAAAAATCCGCAGACTCAACCGTTATTTCGCGTCGGCCGAGCATCGCTGCGAATTCGGCATTTCTTGTATCGATGATCGCAACGACAGAGATCGCGTAGTCGTCTCTCAGCGCCGTTGCGTGATCGAGGACTTCCCGCTCCGCACCGCCGACAAATTGGCTAACGTTTACGAGGCCTATTCTCACGCCAACTCCCCTCGAATGACACTCCAGGTTAAGCGCTTTAAACTGCGATTCGCGTGTCGACATTAACCAAATGCCGATGCACCCATCGGCTTCCTGCGAATTCGGCGACGGTGGCAACGGCCTTTACAAGGTGCGCGTCTGACAAAGCCGCGTCGTCTGCGCAATGCGACAATTTGTATTGGTTGATTTAACGATAACCAGCGAAAGCGGCGCCGACTACTTTTCTTTGTTCGCGCTGCGCCATATCACACCTCATGATTAATGTGGCGGGCCTGCTCTATCTGAGCGCACGCGCGATTTCTGCTGCCGGCAATCTCCTGGCTGTCGCCCTCTTCACGCGCATTGCCGGCCCTGCCGAGTACGGCCACTACCTCCTGATTTTCGCCTGGTCGTTGATCGTTTACGGTTTCGGTGCGCAATGGATGCGTTTCGCCTTTTTCGGCGTTTACCATCCGCAGCGCTTCGGCGAGTATGTGAGCGCTCTCGGAATGCTTCTTGGTTGCGGGCTGGCGATCGTTGCGCTTGTGCTGACCGCGTTGGGCATCTCCGGATTGTTTGAACCCGGCTTTCTTGTCGCAGTCTTTGCACTAGTGTGCGGCATTGCCGTATACGAGGCCGCCTTTGAAGTAGCGCGCACGCTGCTCTACACACGCGGCGTTGCACTTTCGATGATTCTGCGTGCCGTTCTCGCCGTGGCATTCGGTAGCGCCGCCCTGTGGTTCGGCGGTGGTGCACGCGGGCTCGCCTACGCTATCGCGTTGGCGCACGTTGCCGCCGCGCTGCCCGCTTTTGCCATATTCCCCAGCATCCGTTTCTCCGTCAGCTCGCGTAGCACCGCGCTGCACATTCTCGGCTACGGCTGGCCGCTGCTATTGTCCTTCGGCGTCGCCGCGGTTGGACAGACCATCGATCGGCTCTTGCTCGTCCACTATCTCGGGACCGCCGCGCTCGGACCGTACGGCGTCGTCGGCGACGTGCTGCGGCAGACTTTCACCGTCTTCGGCGAGGTCATCACCCTGTCTCTGGTCACCATGGCCAAGCAGCACGCCACCAAGGGAAACCTGGTCGCCGCCAATGTTATTCTGCACAAGGCCTTCAATGCTTGCCTTTCCGCCGCCGCCTTGGGCGCGGCATTTTTCATCGTCTTTGGCGACGTCGTGCTGCGGGTAGTGCTCAAGCCGGAATTCCTCGCGCCAACCCACGACCTCATTCCCATCTTCGCGATCGCGTTCGCGTTCCTGACGCTGCGCAACTTCTATTTTGCTCAGGTGATCTATTTTACGCACGCAAGCTACCTCGAGCTTGTGGTTTCGCTGTTGTTTCTCGTCGTCTCGACAGCGCTTTCCGTGTTGCTCGTTCCGTCTTACGGCGCACACGGGGGCGCGCTCGCACTGATGACCGCGAGCATCCTCTCGTGTTTGGCTTACATGGTGCTCGGCCGGCGCTGGTATAAATTGCCGGTCGACCTCTACGGACTGGCCGTCATTCCGGCGTTGGCTGTTCTCTTTGTCTTCGGCGCGCGTGCGGCCGCCGAGTTTATTCCCGGCGGCTATGCCCCGCTCATTCTCGACGCTTTCGTCTTCGCTTTGTTTGGAACCTTCGCTATCCGCCGCTTCGGCTTGCTGAACGCCGTTCCCGCGCCCGCGATCCGCGAAGAAATGAGCGCGGGCTGAGACATGTCGGTTATTCGTGTCGATTACACACATGTCGGCCGTCGGGCGAGCGGGATCGAGCGGATCACGACCGAGCAGTTCAGCAGCGCGGCCTTGTCGCCGCTGCCGATCCGTCCGTTCGGCGCTCCGGGAAGTCGATTGGACATCATTGCTGCGCAGACGTTCGGCCTGCCCGTCTGCGCTATAAGCCATCCGTCCGACATTTTCATTTTCCCGGGTTTCCCGCCTAGTCCTTTTTTTGCGTTCGCGCGCAATCGCGCCGTGCTCTATGTCCATGACCTTTTTCTTCTGACGCGGCGCACGGATCTCAATCGCGCCGCGAAATACTACATGGCGCCGATGTTTGCGATCGCTATCAAGAGGCTCCGCTATTTTCTGACCAATTCGCAGGAGACGGCCAGGCAGTTGCAGAGCCGTTGCCATCCCGCCGCGACGATAATTCCCTATCGGCCGAGGATACGGAACGTCTTTGGCCTGGCGGTCGGCAATCGAGGCGAACGCGCGGCGTATCCAAACAGCCTACGCGTTGTTTCGATCGGAACCGTCGAACCTCGCAAGAACTACCTTGCTGCAGCAGACATCAGCGAGGCACTTTCCGCGCGGCTGCAGCGCGCCGTGGAGCACCACATCATCGGCCGGTTCGGGTGGGGCGAGGATGTAAATCTCTTACGGGAGCGGCCACACGTTATTTTGCACGGCGCTTTGAGCGATGCGGAGATACGCCCGATCGTCGAAGCAGCCGATATTCTGCTTTGTACTTCTCATGAGGAGGGGCTCGGGCTCCCGCTTCTTGAGGCGCAGTATTGCGGTATCCCGATCGTAGCGCCGGATGCTGCGGTTTTCCGCGAGGTCGTCGGCTCAGCGGGTATTTTTATCGATCCAAAGTCGCCGCTACGCGCAGCCGACCGGATTGCCGGTGCGATCTCGGAGGATTGCTGGCGGTCGAGATATGCCGGGACGTCCACGGCGAATGTCGTGAGGTGGAATGCGCTTGCCGACAACGATCGGACAGAAGTCGTAACGTTCCTGTCCCGATTGTGCGGATCGCCGGCCGGTGAGCGGAAATGAACAAACCGTCCGCTCACCGTCATGAATATCTTGGAGCGAAAGTCTCGCTGGCCGGGGCGACCCCCGCAGGCGCCGGGGACGAGCGCCGTACGCCGCACGACCAATTTCTCGGTTTGCCGTTCTGCCGGTGGTCGCAGCAAGAGGTCATCCGGCTTATCATCGAGCGTTGCGATGCGGCCTATGGTTACGTAGTCACGCCAAATGCCCATCACGTCGTTACCGTTCACGAAGAACCTGCCCGCTTGCTGCCCGTCTACCGCGGTGCGTGGCTCTCGCTTTGCGACAGCCGGATATTGCGGGCGCTCGCAAAGCTTGAGGGCCTCTCGCTGCCGCTCGTTACCGGCAGCGATCTGGTCGCGGCGCTGCTGTCCACGCTGAATAGCCCTAGTCAGGCAGACTTGCCGCGTCGCCTGCTCGTCGTCGGGCCCTCATCCGCCGCTGCGGCGGCGCTGCGCGCCGCCTATCCCTACCTCACCCTCAACGTCATGCCAGCACCAGATGGTCTCGCAAAGAACGCCGAGCTACGGCTCGCCGTAGCGCGCGATTGCGTTGGTCGGCCCTGGGATATCCTGCTTCTGTGCGTCGGTTGCCCGGCTCAGGAACTGATCGCCCGTCAGATCGCCGAGCTTGGGCGCAAAACCGGGGTCGCGCTCTGCGTCGGAGGGGCGATTGATTTTCTGACCGGAGCGCGCGTTCGCGCGCCGCTGTGGATGCAGAAGCTCAGTCTGGAATGGGCCTGGCGTCTGGGCCGGGAGCCCGGACGTCTTTGGCGCAGATACCTGGTCGAGTCACCGAAAATTTTTCGCATCTTTCTGGCGTCGCGCGCGACGCACGGCGGCATTGCCGAATAGCTTTTCGGGGCGGGCACGCGCGGCCAGCACACCGCCCGCGGGAGGGCATTTACCCTGCTTTCATGTTTCAAAAATCGGAGTCCGGATCCGCGATATTTGTCAATGCGAGAATTTTCACCAGCGGAGCACCTGCAGCAATGACCATGCCGCTAACGCTGACCACCAGCGAAGACGTTGTCTACCGCAATCGGTTCCGACAGAGACGACTGAAGCGGTTCCTGTCGATTGTCGACGAAATCATTGTGGCTGTGGGAACTTGCCGAATCCTCGATGTCGGCGGCAACGTGGCCTACTGGCTGGGACTGGAACCGCTATGGCGCGAGCGGCCATGCCACATCACGCTGGTAAACCTCGCGAGCGAACCAGTGCCCGACGGGCGATTTTCGAGCCTCGCGGGCGATGCCCGCGACCTCAGCCAATTCAGCGACTTGAGCTTCAATCTGGTGCACTCGAATTCCGTGATCGAACACGTCGGCCTCTGGCGCGATCAGTCGCGGATGGCGGGGGAAGTCCGCCGGCTCGCACCGCGCTACTTCGTGCAGACGCCGAATTTCTGGTTTCCCCTAGAGCCGCATTTCCGGACGCCGTTCATTCACTGGCTGCCGAAGCCCTGGCGAATTGCGATCGTCATGCACCGCGCCTGCGGTTTCTATCCGCGGGCGCGATCCTGCGACGAGGCACGGCACATTCTCGACGACGCGCGACTGCTCGACGCGCGCGCGATGGCTGAACCGTTCCCGGATGCCGCAATCGAGCGCGAGCGGTTTGGCGGGCTCACCAAGTCGCTTGTTGCAATTCGTTGAGCGCTCTGCGGGCCGGCGCTGACTGATAACCGATTGCCGTGAGCGCCGCCCGGACCGGCAGGCAGGTCATTCCCGCCGCTTGGACAGTCTCCACAGCCGTGCGAAACAGTTCCGGCGAACAGCCGATCTCGCTCGGCTGGTCGGCGACGTCGTGAGTGTAGAAGACCAGCCACCCGTTACGTTCACGATTTTCGCGCAGCACGCGCTGCAGCTTTTCGCGCGTCAGCGTCCGATCGTAAAGCTCGATCACCCTGAGCATGCCGAGATCGACGACGCCGGCATTGATGCCTTGGTAAACGCCGCGACAGCTATCGAAGCTTTTCTGAAGCTGTAGCTTGCGCGGCAGCGATGCACGGCCATATGGATAGCAGAAGTTCGTCAGCTGAATCCCCGGGCACAACTCCTGCAGGCGTTCGCGATTTTGCCGGCATTCTTCCTGCATGCCGCGTGCGTCGAGTTTTTCGACGCAGGCGTGCGAGAATGTGTGGCAGCCGATCTCATGGCCGCTGTCGTGCAGGGCACGGACCTGCCCGGCATCGATGACGCGCCAATGCGCGTCTTTTCTGCCGCAGGTGCCGCTCGCGATATAAAAGGTACCACGGGTTCCCCCAGCCTCGAGAATGGCGGCCCCGTGGGTGTACGCAGTATCCGGAACGTCATCGAACGTGAAGCTCACAAGCGGAGCGGTGTTGCGCATGGCGAACGGCTTCGAGCGATAGTGCCGCGCGCCTTTTCGCAAGACGCCGCTAACGAAGCGCCCAAGCATGGATGATCTCACCACGGCCGCGCCATGCCACTGGCCAGCGCACTGCAGTGCAGCACCAGGTTCCGTTGGGTGCCTCCGCCTTCCAAAGCGCGCATTACCGCCCCAAGACCCGACCTGAGAACTTCGGAACACGACGACACGAGGAGCACCGGCCCTTCTTCCAAGCGCGAGCGCGAGTGGAATAGTCACGATGTTCGCGGCCGGATCAAGCGCGAACGCAGATTTCCGTGCAATGTCCGCGCGTTATGTTTAATGGGGCCGAGAACCCGCACGTGGAGTGCCGGTCTTTCCGCCGCGGCTTGCGTTCGAAACGATGCCGTTTTCGCGGCAATAAGTCCAAGCCCGCGCGCATTCGGGTCTCTTCATCTACCTGTCACAGAGCCCGCGCAAAGTTGAAGCCCTTTTGAGCGAATGAGGGGCCTCATGAGCGAACTTGCTTTACCCGGTTCGATCGAGCCTGCAGCCCGCAAGGGGCCGGACCTTAGCGGCGCCATCAACCCGCTGACTGGCATTATCTTTGGTGGCATTATCGCCGCGGTGCTGCTGTTCGTCGCCTACAGCATCTATTCCGATATCGACGCCACCGGCGCGAAGGTTACGAGCTACGCGCCGTTCCTGCTCCTCTTCGTCGCACTGCTGATCGCGCTCGGCTTCGAGTTCGTTAACGGCTTTCACGATACCGCGAACGCAGTCGCAACCGTCATCTATACGCGTTCACTGCCGGCGAATTTTGCTGTGGTCTGGTCGGGTCTGTTTAACCTGGCCGGCGTCTTGACGTCATCGGGCGCCGTCGCCTTCGGCATCATCTCGCTGCTTCCCGTCGAATTAATCCTGCAGGTCGGCAGCCACGCCGGCTTCGCGATGGTCTTCGCATTGTTGATCGCGGCCATCATTTGGAATCTGGGAACCTGGGCCTTCGGCTTGCCGGCGTCGAGCTCGCACACGCTGATTGGCTCGATCATCGGCGTCGGCGTCACCAACGCGCTACTGCACGGCCGCGACGGAACGTCCGGCGTCGATTGGTCGAAAGCCAAGGAAGTTGGCGAGGCCTTGCTGTTGTCTCCCTTGTTCGGCTTCGCGCTTGCCGCAGCCTTGTTGTTGCTCCTGAAGTCCATCGTTCGCATTCCGGCGCTCTATGCCGAGCCCAAGGGCAATCAACCGCCGCCCTGGTGGATCCGCGGCATCCTGATCCTCACGTGTACGCTGGTGAGCTTTTTCCACGGCTCCAACGATGGCCAGAAAGGCATGGGCCTGATCATGCTGATCCTGATCGGCACCGTGCCAACGGCCTATGCGCTCAATCGCGCATTGCCGGACAGCCAATTGCAGACATTCGCGGCAACATCGAAAGCCGCCAGCGCTGTGATCGAGCACAAAGCGTCGGGATATAACGTGCTCGGCAATCCGCGGCCGGCCGTAACCGCCTACGTCTCCAGTCACGAAATGAACGAAGGCACGTATCCCTCGTTGGCCGTTCTGGTGCGGGATATTTCCGAGCAGGTCACGAAATACGGATCGCTGGCCAGGATGCCGGTAGACTTGGTCGGCAACACGCGTAACGACATGTATCTCGCATCCGAAGCGCTTCGCTTCCTCATGAAGGACAAAACCAACGACCTGTCGGCGGACGAGGTCAAAACGCTGAACGCGTACAAGTCCTCGCTGGACAAGGCGACCAAGTTCATCCCCACTTGGGTCAAGGTCGCGGTTGCGATTGCACTCGGCCTGGGAACGATGGTTGGCTGGAAACGCATCGTCGTCACGGTCGGCGAAAAAATCGGCAAGACGCATTTGACCTATGCGCAAGGCGCCTGCGCCGAGATCACGGCTGCAGCGACGATCGCTGCGGCCGACATGTACGGGCTGCCGGTTTCGACCACGCACGTGTTGTCGTCGGGGATCGCCGGCACCATGTCGGCAAACGGCTCCGGACTGCAGCTCTCGACCGTGCGCAATATTGCAATGGCATGGGTGCTGACGTTGCCCGCGGCCATGGTGATCTCTGGCACGCTTTACTGGGCGTTCTCGGCGATATTTTAAGCGCCACGCTGCTGCCCGTCGCGCTGGGGCGCCGGAGTGTTCCGGCGCCCTTGCTCACTGCCGAGGACAGCGCGTGAAATTAGTTCCGCGTCACGCGGTTTTCTTGAAAATCGGTAAGCAGCGACAGATCAGTAAACGAGAAGAAAATGCCCACACTGGCCTTTTCTTTTTGTCTCGCCGCTGCGATGCACCATTTGGGAACCTCGAATTCCGGACACTCCCTTGTGAACGAATAGACGGTCCGATCGCGAGTTTACTTGTGGCGTCGATGCGGCAGTGTTGCGAGGATGTCCGGGTCGCACGATCTTGCGGAGGCGTCGTCATTGCCGACCGCAGCCGCGGCCAAAACAGCATACGATCAAGGAGGCGCTCCATGTCTTCTTCACATCTTCTCGTCGGCGCGAGCCCGCAGCCGGTCAACCTGGAGATCAGGCGTATTGCCCCGGCGGATTTGCTGCAAGCCCTCGCTCGCGGTCTCGACGATTTCTCTGCAATGCCCAGTCACGCCGTGTTCCTTTGCGTAATTTATCCCTTGCTCGGCTTGCTGCTGATATCGCTCTCGCTGGGATACTCGATGCTGCCGCTGGCGTTCCCGCTTGCAGCCGGGTTCGCACTCATCGGTCCCTTCGCCGCAATCGGCCTTTATGAGTTGAGCCGGCGCCGCGAAGCTAGGCTCGATACTTCCTCCAGCCACGCCTTCGACGTGCTGCATTCGCCTTCGCTCGGCGCCATCCTCGCGCTCGGCCTGTTGTTCATGGCGATATTGTTGCTCTGGCTGGCGGCGGCGGAATGGATCTACGTCGCCAATTTCGGATACAAACCGCCGGCGTCGATCGGTCATTTTATCGACGATGTGTTCACCACTTCGGCGGGCTGGCGTCTGATCGTTGTCGGGACCGGCGTCGGCTTCCTGTTCGCCGTGTTGGCGCTCACGATCGGCGTGGTCTCTTTTCCGTTGTTGCTTGATCGCGACGTCGGCGCGGCGGTCGCGCTCCTCACGTCGATTCGCGTGGTTGTCGCCAACCCGCTGACCGTGGCGTTGTGGGGTCTCATTGTCGCCGCCTTGCTGGTGGTCGGCTCGCTACCATTCTTTCTCGGTCTGACGGTAGTCATGCCGGTGCTCGGCCATGCGACCTGGCACCTTTATCGCAAGGCGGTCGAGCCAAGTTCCACGCCACGCTCGGATTATCGGCCGCGAGAGCGGGCCCAACGCTACGCTGCAGATTTTCCGTCCGCACTCTTCCCGACGCGCCGTTAAGAGACACCCGTTGGCGGTCCGTCATTCCCGCACCTGCTCACGGTGTCTGGGACAATACCGGCGGCGGCTGGTACGAAACCCAGCCGCTACGTGGATTTCTCACGCGCCAGTTTGTCACCGCTCGGCGAACCCCTATCATGGCGGCGCAGACCGCTGGCCGGGCAAGCCCGACAGCAATAACAACAACGGGCTCCGCGCTGATCGGCGCGGCGGTGAAGACGAGGGGGGAGCGGTCCATGCTTGACGACCTGCTACAGCGTAAACCGTACAACGCCGTCGCGGATTTCGTCGATGCACCGGTGGCGCGCGGTCTCGGCAAAAAAATCGCGTTCGTCGACCCAGACCGCTCGCTCACTTACGGCGAACTGCAAGCGCGCAGTTGCCGATTCGCAGCCGCGCTGAAAAATCTCGGGCTGCGGCCCGAGGAACGGCTGGCGCTGCTTCTTTACGACACGGTGGATTTTCCAATGGCGTTCTGGGGCGGCATCCGTGCCGGAATTGTTGTGCTGCCCCTCAACACGCTGCTCACGGCCGATCAGTACGCCTACATCCTGAGCGACAGCCGCGCCTCGGCCATCGTCGCGGTCGCTCCGCTCGCCAAGACGCTGCTCCCGATTCTTGATCGTCTGCCACGTCTGCGGACAATCATTCTCGTCAACGCCGGCGCCGACGATCACATCGCGTTTGCCGGAAGTGGCCGCGATGTGCGCGATTTCGCCGACCTTGTGGCGCAGGGACCGTCAACTCCGTTCATAGCGCCAACGCTCTCCCACGAAGTCGCATTCTGGATGTATACCTCCGGTTCGACGGGAGAGCCCAAGGGCGTCAAGCATGTCCACACAACGCTGATGGCGGCGGCGCGGCTGATGGGCCAGTGCGTGATCGGCATTCGCCAAGACGACGTGGTGTTCTCGGCGGCGAAGTTGTTCTTCTCGTACGGCATGGGCAATGCGATGGCGTTCCCGATGTCGGTTGGGGCGACCATCGTGCTGCTGTCGCAGCGACCGACGCCAGACGCCGTGTTCGAGATGATGCGGCGTCACCGGCCGACGATTTTTTACGGCGTGCCGACGCTCTATGCTTCGCTGCTCGCGCACAAGGACATGACACGCGGCGCCGGCTCCGACCGCCTACGGCTTGCCGTCTCCGCCGGCGAGGCGTTGCCAAACCATCTCGGCGAGCGCTGGCGCGTGACCGCCGGCGTTGAGGTCCTCGATGGCATCGGCTCGACAGAAATGTTCCAGACCTTCCTCAGCAATCAACTCGGCGATGTGCGGTTCGGCACTACCGGCAAGGCGGTGCCGGGCTATGAACTCAAAATCGTCGACGAGCACGGAAGCGAAGCTGCGGACGGAGATATCGGCGAACTTATCGTACGCGGTCCGACGGCCGGCGAGGGTTACTGGAACCAGCGCATCAAGAGCCGGCGAACCTTTGTCGGCGAATGGACGTATACCGGCGATAAATTCTTCCGCGATGCGGACGGCTATTATCACTATTGCGGGCGCACCGACGACATGTTCAAGGTCAGCGGCATGTGGGTGTCGCCGTTCGAAGTGGAGGCGGCGCTGGCTTCGCATGAGGCCGTGCTCGAAGCCGCGGTGATCGGCAAGAAGGACGCCGACGGCTTGATCAAGCCAAAGGCATTCATCGTGCTGCGGGACGGCTATGCCCCCAATGATCGGTTGATCGAAACGTTGCGGCTGCATGTGAAGGCATGCGCCGGGCCGTGGAAATATCCGCGCTGGATCGATATCCGGCCGGACTTACCACGCACCGCCACGGGGAAAATTCAGCGGTTCAAGTTGCGGGAATTGGAATCGTAGAACCGTGGGGCGAGTTAGCCGCAGGCGTAATGCGCCGCACGGCCCTGACAGGGGACGGAATGCGCTTCGCTATTCGATCCTACGAGCTTTCAAACAACCGCTGCACCAGCCGACGCGCCAGGACGCCGGCGACGCGGCGGCGATAATGGCCCGGCGTGAACGTGGTTTTCATTGCCATGATCTGATCGCGCACCAGCGCATCGAGTCCGGCGAACACGCGCGCATCGAGCGGGCCGCCGCAAAGATCGGCGGTACCGACGAGCCGCACTGGCCGTGGATTGGTGCCGGTGAAGGCGACCCGCAGGTCGGCGAGCTTGTCGCCGTCGCGGCGCAGCGCCACGGCAACGCCGGTGACCGGATATTCGATGGACCGGCGGATGCGAATCTTGTCGTACGCGGAGCGAAGTCCCGGCATGTTTCGCGCGCGCACCGCGGCAACGATCTCGCCGGGCCGCAGTGACAAGAAATATTTACCGTCGCCGCGCGATTCCGTCACCGGCTCGTCCTGGCGTGCGTAACCGATATAGAGATCGGCGAGTGGCATGGTGCGCCGGCCGGAGGGGCCGGCGATATCGATCTCGGCGTCTAGTGTCAGTAGCGCCGGCGCGAGGTCGCCGCTGAACGTGGCGAAACAAACGCCGCGGCTTTTCGGTGCGACATGACAGATCTCGCCGGTGGTTTTCAGACAATGATGATTGGCTTCACGCCACCATTCGCTCTGATTGTAGAAAATACAGCGTGTGTCGAGCGCGATGTTACCGCCGACCGTTCCCATATTGCGGTGAGTCGGTCCGGCAATGTGGCCGGCCGCCTGCGCAACGACCGGATAGTACTGCGTCACGCCTAGATGTGCGGCGAGCTCGGAGAGCGTAACCGCGGCGCCGATCGCAATTTCGCGCGCGTCGGCCTTGATCTCGCGCAATTCGGCGACGCCATTGATGTCGATCAGCACCGGCGGCGCAACGATGCCGCGCCGGATATTCACCATGAGGTCGGTGCCGCCGCCGAGGAGGCGGCTACCGGGGTGCGCCGCGCGCGCTTCGATCAGCGCGGCGAGCGAGCGCGGGCGGACGAGATCGAAGGACGGCAGGGCGTCCATTATGCGCCGCCGTTGGTCTTGCGCCCCCGCGCCCGTTTCTCGATCGCGGCAAAGACACGATCGGGCGTCACCGGCAGATCGTTGAAGCGGAGTCCCGTGGCATCGGCGACGGCGTTGGTCAGCGCCGGCAAGAACGCGGCCAGCGAGCCCTCGCCAGCTTCCTTGGCGCCGAAAGGTCCGTGCGGATCGTTGCTTTCGACGATGCCGACTTCGATCGGCGGAGAGTCCTGGATCGTAGGCACGCGATAGTCGAGCATGTTGGCGGTGAGCATGAGGCCATCATGATAGGCAACTTCCTCGCTCATCGCCTGGCCCATGCCCATCCACACCGAGCCTTGCACCTGGCCCTCGACAGAGAGCCGGTTGAGCGCTTTGCCGCAATCGTGCGCGACCCAGACCTTGTCGACGGTGACGACGCCGGTTTCCTCGTCGACCGTGACTTCGACGACCTGCGCCGAATAGCTGTAGCCCATGGTGCCGCCGATGGCGGCGCCGCGATATTTCTTGCCGCCATGCGATTCCGGGATGGTCGAATAGTTTCCGGTGACGGTGATAGTGCCGGTGTCTTTGAGCGCTTCGGTGACGACCTCGTTGAAAGTCAGGCCCTTGTCCTGCGCGCCGGCGCGATAAAGCTCGCCGAGGCATTCGATCTCGTCCGGCTTTGCTTCAAGCTTGCGCGCCGCCGCGGTGACCAGGACCGCCTTGAGATTATTTGCGGCGTCGATCGCAGCATTGCCGACGAGGAAGGTCACGCGCGAGGAATAAGAGCCGTTGTCCTTCGGCACGACGTCGCTGTCGCCGGTAACGATGCGGATACGGGAGAGATCGAGGCCGAGCACCTCGGCGACGCTCTGCACGAGAACGGTCGACGAGCCCTGGCCGATATCCGCGGCGCCGGTCAGGAGCACGATCGAACCATCGAAATCGAGCTTGAGCTTGACCGTCGCATGCGGCTCGCCGGTCCAGTTCACCGGTTTCGAAGCGCCGCTGATGTAATGCGAACACGCCATGCCCAGACCTTTTCCGCGCGGTAGCTTTCCCTTGCGCGCCTTCCAGCCGCTCTGTCGTTCGACCCAGTCAAGGCACTCGGGCAAGCCGTAGCTGTTCACCATGAGGTCGTTTTGCGTAAAGGTCGGGGCGCCCGGCAAGAGGTTGGCGCGGCGTACGGCAAAAGGATCGATGCCAAGACTTTGTGCCATGTCATCGAGCAGGCTTTCGAAGGCAAAGCGGACGTCGACAGTGCCGTGGCCGCGGAAGGCGCCACAGGGCGGCGTGTTCGTCAGCACGCGCTTACCTATGTATTTCACGTTGTGCAGATCGTAGATCGCGTAAAGCATCGATCCGGCATAGAGGATGGTGACGACGCCGTAGCCCGAGTGGGCGCCGCCGCGCTGAATGCATTCGCATTCGACGGCGGTGATGCGACCGTCCTTGCCCATGCCGAGCTTGAGCCGGATGTCTGTTTCCGGCCGGCCGCGATGGGTGATGAACGTCTCTTCGCGATTGACCACCGTACGCACGCAGCCGCCGGCTTTGCGCGCGAGGAGCGCGGTGATCAATTCGACATTGAGCGTTTCGGTGCGGCACCCGAAACCGCCGCCGACATAGGGCTTGATCACGCGAATGCGCGACATGTCCATGCCGAGGATTTGCGACAGCATGAGGTGCACGTAATACGGCACTTGGGTCGAGGCGTGCACGGTCATGCGATCGCGCTCCGCGTCATAATCGGCGACCGCGGCGTGCATCTCCATCTGGTTCTGGCAGACCTCGGGGCAATTATAAGTGGCCTCGCGCACGAGATCGGCCGCAGCGAAGGCGGCTTCAACGTCGCCAAGCTCGAAATAGACGTCGCGCTCGATGTTTTTCGGGCGATGTTCGTGTAGATCGACGGCATCGGGCGCCATCGCCGCACGCGCGGTTTGATAGGAGGGAAGTTCGCGAACTTTCAGCTTGATACGCCGCAGCGCTTCCTTGGCGGTCGCGTCGTCGATTGCCGCAACGGCGGCGATCGGCTCGCCGCAATAGCGCACCCGATCCCGCGCCAACGGGTTCTCGCTGCGCGCGATCGGAAGAACGCCGAAGCCTTTGTCGCAATCGGCGCCGGTGACGATCGCCTTCACGCCCGGCAACTTGGCCGCTTCGGAAACGTCCACGTCCAAGATTTCGGCGTGCGAATAAGGACTACGGTAAATGCGTCCGGCGAGCATTTCCGGGCTGACGAGATCAGCCGTGTATTTGGCCCGGCCGGACGCCTTCTCCGGCCCGTCCACCAAGGGCACGTACTCGCCAATCGTATGTGTCGGCACGATCTCGTTCATAGTGCCGCGCCTGCGGCATGGAGTTCCGCCGCATAGTTCACCGCTTCGATGATCTTCACGTAGCCGGTGCAGCGGCAGATGTTGCTGCCGAGCGCTTCGCGAATCTCATCTTCGCTCGGCCGTGGGTTGCGTCGTAAAAGCCCGGCGGACGCCATGATGAATCCCGGCGTGCAATAGCCGCACTGGGAGCCGAGTTTTTCATGGAATCCGCGCTGCACAGCCGACAAACGGCCGTCGCGCACAAGCAATTCGACCGTCTCTACGCGTTGGCCATCGACCATCGCCGCCAGCGTGAGACATGAAAGGCGTGGCTGATCGTCAACGAGCACCGTGCAAGCTCCGCACTCGCCGCCGTCGCAGCCCGTTTTCGTTCCGGTCAGACCAACAATTTCCCGCAAATAATCCAGCAGCAACACGTTTTCAGATATCGCGTCGCTACGTGCGCGGCCGTTGAGCGTGAGCTGAAGAATGCGCACCATGGGTCCCTATCAACGGCTTTTCTATTTATGAAAGACTCCCATATCAGCATCCGCCATCCTGTTCAAATCGGACGCTTGTGACGCGATCGAGCGTTTTCCGGCACGCGATCATGGCACGTGAAAGCGCGCGATGACGTCCGCCGGAACAACCTGCGCTTTGATCTGCGCTGGATCGGCGGCATCGCGTACTGCCCAGATGCGAGTCTCGCAGCCCTCGACCGCGAGCGCGCCACGCACGATCAAGTGGTGCTCGAGATCAAAGCTCGATGGGCGAAACTCCCTCACCTGCGATGTTAGTTCCACGACATCTCCAAAACGCGGCGGAACGAGAAAGCGCGCGCTGGCGTCGACCAGCGGAATGCCGATGATCCCGAAGACACCGGCAAGGTCGGACGGCTTCACACCAAGCGCCCTCTCGAAGAGCGCCCACGTGCCCCAGTCGAAGAATTCGAAGAAACGACTGTTGAAAACGATACCCGCCGGGTCGCAATGGCCCCATTCAATCGTGAATTGCCGTCGGCTGAGGAGATTGGCCATAACGCTTCGTCTTCAATCGCGGCAGCGAAGCGCTGTAGGAAGCCGGGCGTCCAACGATCGTTTTGATGCCCAATATTTCAGCATAACTTTCTTGCCATTTTTATGAAGGTCGCCCAAAAAATAGGCACACTTAGCGCCTGAATCGGATTCAAAATGGGCGAAAGAGATAAGTCAATCTTCGCCCCGCACTGAATTTCATCCTTTAAAACAATCGTTTAGAGCCAACAATGGATTGGCACGCTCCTTGCGATTTGCGATAGCGCGACGGCGCCAAGCCGATCGCGCGCGTCTAACAGAGGACATCGCGATGCTCAACTCCATTGGCGCGGTCGCTCAGCGACCGCGGGGCCGCCGCTGGCTTGCCGCAGCGGCCGGTCTTGCCCTTGGCCTTACGGCGGCACTGCCCGCCCGGGCCGAGGATACGATCAAGGTCGGCATTCTCCATTCGTTATCCGGCACCATGGCCATCAGCGAGACGACGCTGAAGGACGTGATGCTTATGCTCATCGAGGAACAGAACAAGAAGGGCGGCGTGCTCGGTAAGAAGCTCGAGGCGGTCGTGGTCGACCCTGCTTCGAATTGGCCGCTGTTTGCGGAAAAGGCCCGCGAGCTGATCAGCAAAGACAAAGTCGCCGTCGTGTTCGGCTGCTGGACCTCGGTGTCGCGCAAGTCGGTGCTGCCGGTGTTCAAGGAACTCGACAGCATCCTGTTCTATCCGGTGCAGTACGAAGGCGAAGAGAGCGAGCGCAACGTGTTCTACACCGGCGCCGCTCCGAATCAGCAGGCCATCCCCGCCGTCGATTATCTGATGAGCAAGGACGGCGGCTCGGTGAAACGCTGGGTGCTCGAAGGCACGGATTACGTCTATCCGCGCACCACCAACAAGATCCTCGAAGCCTACCTCAAGCAAAAAGGGGTGAAGGACGAGGACATCACGATCAACTACACCCCGTTCGGTTTTTCCGACTGGCAAACCGAGGTCTCCAAAATCAAGGCGTTCGGCTCGGCCGGCAAGAAGACGGCGGTGGTGTCAACCATCAACGGCGACGCGAACGTGCCTTTCTACAAGGAATTGGGTAACCAGGGCATCAAGGCGACCGACATCCCGGTGGTTGCGTTCTCGGTCGGCGAAGAAGAGCTCGCCGGTCTCGATAGCAAGCCGCTGCTCGGCCACCTCGCCGCCTGGAACTATTTCGAATCGATCAAGACACCGGCGAACGAAGCTTTCATCAAGGAATGGCACGCGTTCATCAAGAACCCGAAGCGCACCACCAACGATCCGATGGAAGCGCATTACATCGGCTTCAACATGTGGGTGAAAGCGGTGCAAAAGGCCGGCACGACCGATCCTGACAAAGTCATCGATGCGCTGCCCGGCACCGAAGCGCCGAACCTCACCGGTGGCATGTCGACCTTGTTGCCGAATCATCACATCACCAAGCCCGTCTACATCGGCGAGATTCGCCCGGACGGCCAGTTCGACGTGGTGTGGAAGACAAAGGGTTTGGTGCCCGGCGACGCCTGGTCGGATTATCTGCCGGGATCGAAGGATCTCGAGGCAGATTGGGTGAAGCTCAAGTGCGGCAACTACAATACCGTGACGAAGAAGTGCGGCGGCGCCTCGTAACGACGACTGTGTGAGAGTGCACTCGCGGGAAGGCGGCGTATCGCCTTCCCGCATCAAGGCCGGGCCCCCTGCGATGCGTTTCAGCCGAGCTTGCCTCGTCGCTTTGCTATTGGCCTTCAGCGTCATGCTCGGCTGCGCTACCGCGCATGCCGCGAACCTCGACGAAGCACTCGCTCATTTCACGGCCGACGATTTCAGCGAGACGATCACCGGCATCGAGGAGGTCGCCGCGAGCGGCAGTCCGCGGGCGGAGACTATCATCCGCGCCCTGCAGGACGGCCGGCTGATGTTCAGCGCCGAGCGCAAAGCGGTCTACATCAAGGACGATTCCGACAAGCTCACCGATGCCGCGACCGGGCAGCCGATCGCCGGCGACGCGCCGGCCGACGCCGATACGGTGCGGATTAACAACCGCCTGCGCGGCGCGATCGACGCGGCGCTTGGTGCGCTTACGCTATTGGCGAGCAACCCGGCCGCACGATTTGAAGCCGCACAAGCGGTATTCAAGTCGCGCGACGAAAGCGCATTGCCGGCGCTCGAGACCGCGATCGCCAAGGAACAGGATCCGAGGATCAAGAAAGCGCTGATGGAGGCGCAAGCCGCGGTCATTTTGGCCAGCGCAGACGCCAAGGAAGAGGACAAGCTTGCTGCGGTAGACGCTATTCGCCAGCGTGGCGATCAGGATGCGCTCGGGCTCCTCTCCAGCCTGCCGGCTGACACGCCGGCACCGGTTATGAAAGCCGCTGCCGCTGCAATCGGCGCCATCCAGAACCGTCTCGCAGTGTGGAACACCGTGCAGAACGCCTGGTACGGGCTTTCGCTTGGCTCGGTGCTGCTCCTGGCCGCCATCGGCCTCGCCATCACCTTCGGCGTGATGGGCGTGATCAATATGGCGCATGGCGAGATGGTCATGATCGGCGCTTATGTCACCTTCGTCGTGCAAGAGGGGATCCGCGCGAGAAATCCGGCGTTGTTCGATTATTCGCTGGCCATCGCCATTCCGCTGTCTTTCGTCGTCGCCGGTTGCGTCGGTATCCTGGTCGAACGCTGCATCATCCGCTTCCTCTACGGAAGGCCGCTCGAGACGTTGCTCGCGACCTGGGGGCTTTCGCTGATCCTGCAACAGGCGGTGCGCACGACGTTCGGCCCGAACAATCGCGATGTCGGCAATCCCTCCTGGATGAGTGGCGCGTTCGATTTTGGCGGTATCACGATCACCTATAACCGCCTATGGATCATTTGCTTCGCGATCGCCGTTTTCGTCGCGTTGCTCGCGCTTCTGCGCTACACGCGCTTTGGCCTCGAGATGCGCGCCGTGACGCAAAATCGCCCCATGGCCGCCTCGATGGGCATCCGGACCAGCCGAGTCGATGCGCTCACCTTCGGGCTGGGCTCCGGCATCGCCGGCATGGCCGGCGTGGCGCTGTCGCAGATCGACAACGTCAGTCCCAATCTCGGCCAGGGCTACATCATCGACAGCTTCATGGTCGTGGTGTTTGGCGGCGTCGGAAATCTTTGGGGCACGCTCGTCGGCTCCTTCGTGCTCGGTATCGCCAACAAGTTTCTCGAACCCTTTGCCGGCGCGGTGCTCGGCAAGATCGCGATTCTCGTGCTTATCATTCTGTTCATCCAGAAGCGGCCGCGAGGCATGTTCGCCCTCAAGGGCCGGGCGGTGGAAGCTTGAAGATGAGTTCGCACATTCTCATCCGCTCGCTCGACCGTGGCGCGACACTGTTCTTGATCGTCATTGCCGCCATCGCAATCCTGGTGCCGGTCCTCAATCTGGCGCTCCCGGAATCGTCCGCCTTCCATATTCCGACCTATCTGGTCGCGCTGTTCGGCAAATACGCCTGCTATGCGCTGCTGGCCCTGTCGATCGACCTGATCTGGGGGTTTTGTGGCATCCTCTCGCTCGGCCATGGCGCCTTTTTCGCGCTGGGCGGCTACGCCATGGGTATGTATCTGATGCGCCAGATCGGCACCCGCGGCGTCTACGCCGATCCGATCCTGCCTGACTTCATGGTGTTTCTGAACTGGAAGGAGTTGCCGCTCTATTGGTACGGCTTCCAGCATTTCGCTTACGCCGCGCTCATGGTGGTGCTGGTGCCGGGCGCACTCGCTTTTGTCTTCGGTTGGTTCGCATTCAGGAGCCGCGTCACCGGCGTTTATCTGTCGATCATAACGCAAGCGCTGACTTTCGCGCTCATGCTCGGCTTTTTTCGCAACAATTTCGGCTTCGGCGGCAATAACGGGCTGACCGATTTCAAGGACATTCTCGGCTTCAACGTGCAGGCGGAGACGACGCGCGCTGCTTTGTTCTCGGTCACCTGCGTGGCGCTCATGCTCGCTTTTCTCCTTTGCCGGGCGCTGATCACCTCGAAGTTCGGCAAGGTGCTGGTCGCCATCCGCGATGCCGAGGCTCGTGCGCGATTTCTCGGCTACCGCGTGGAATCCTACAAGCTCTTCGTATTCACGCTGTCGGCCTGCATGGCCGGCGTCGCCGGCGCGCTCTACGTGCCGCAGGTCGGCATCATCAATCCGAGTGAATTCGCGCCCGGCAATTCCATCGAGGCCGTCATCTGGGTGGCGGTCGGCGGGCGCGGCACGCTCTCAGGCGCAGTGATCGGGGCGGTCCTCGTCAATTATGCCAAGACGTTTTTCACTTCGGGATTCCTGGCGCCGTATTGGCTGTTCATGCTCGGCGCCCTGTTCATCGCGGTGACGTTGTTGTTGCCGCGTGGCATCGTTGGCACGATGCGCCATTGGAGCGCGCTGCGACGCGATCGGGCGTCCGCAGCCGCCGAGGACGGCGTGAGGGAGCCGCTGCCGGCGGAATGAAGCACAGGCCATGGAAGCGCTGACAACCTCACTCCTCTACCTCAATGGCGTCACCGTCTCGTTTGACGGCTTCAAGGCGCTGAACAATCTTTCCTTCGCGATCGAGCCGGGCGAAATGCGCGCCATCATCGGCCCGAACGGCGCCGGCAAGACCACGATGATGGACGTAGTCACCGGCAAGACCCGGCCGGACCTCGGCGATGTCATGTTCGACGGTTCGTACGATCTGACCCGGCTTGACGAAGCCGAGATCGCCGAACTCGGCATCGGCCGCAAGTTTCAGAAGCCCACGGTGTTCGAGAGCCAGACGGTCAATGACAACCTGGAGCTCGCGCTCAAATCCGATCGCCGGGCGCGCGCGGCGCTGTGGTGGCGGGAAAGTACGGACGAACGGCGCCGCATCGATCAGTTGCTGGAGACCATTCGCCTGACGGCCGTGCGCGACCGCCTTGCCGGCAGCCTGTCGCACGGACAAAGGCAATGGCTGGAAATTGGCATGCTGCTGGCGCAAGAGCCAAAGTTGCTGTTAGTCGACGAGCCGGTTGCCGGCATGACCGACGTGGAAACACAACAGACGGCGGAGCTTCTTAAAGAAATCAACCGCGATCGCACCGTCGTCGTCGTCGAACACGACATGGCATTCGTGCGCGAGCTCGGCGTCAAGGTCACCTGCCTGCATGAGGGCTCGGTGCTCGCCGAAGGCACGATCGATCAGGTCTCCGCGAACGAGCGCGTGGTCGAAGTTTATTTGGGGCGGTAGTGCAATGCTGGACGTCAACGCCATCGATCTCCATTACGGCGCGGCTCAGGCATTGCGCTCCGTTTCGCTTAAGGCCGAGCCGGGCAAGGTGACCTGCGTGCTTGGCAGAAACGGAGTCGGCAAAACGAGCCTGCTCGATGCGCTTGCCGGCCAGCATACGGTGAGCCGCGGCACGATAACTTGGGAGGGCCAAGACATCACCGCGCTGCGGCCGCCTGAGCGCGCGCGGCGCGGTATCTCCTACGTGCCGCAGGGCCGCGAAATCTTTCCGCTGCTGACGGTAGAGGAAAACCTGCGCACCGGCTTTGCGCCGCTCAAGCGCGACGAACGCAGCGTGCCGGACGACGTATTCACGCTGTTTCCCGTGCTCAAGGACATGCTGCGCCGGCGCGGCGGAGATCTATCGGGCGGCCAGCAGCAGCAGCTTGCTATCGGACGTGCGCTGGTGATGCGGCCGCGGCTCCTTCTCCTCGACGAGCCGACCGAGGGCATTCAGCCTTCGATTATCAAGGATATCGGCCGCGCCATTTCCTATCTTCGCTCGCTCGGTAAGATTGCAATCGTGCTGGTCGAGCAGTATCTCGACTTTGCGCACGAACTCGGCGACTATTTCGCCGTGATGGAGCGCGGAGCTGTCGTCTATGCGTCCGATCGCGCCGGCCTCGATGAAGGGGCGCTGAAGCGGGCGATGGCGATTTGACTCAATGATTATCGTTGCCGTGGGGCGGAAACTTGCTTGCGAGCACGCCGGCACAAGGTGAGATTTTCGCCGGCAATCGCGCAATCGGCCGCATTACGCTTTCGGTGGCAGCGTCCGCCGACGGCAGCCGCCGTCAACGGGTCCACGAGGCAGGCGCGCTGCGGGTGCGATTCCCGAACGCCACGAGCAAAGACACGCTTGACGCTGTCATCGTCAATACCGCCGGCGGAATGACCGGCGGCGATCGCTTCGACATCGACGTTACGGTCGGGGCCGGTGCCAGGCTGACCGTAACCACCGCTGCGGCGGAAAAAGTCTACCGCTCGCTGGGGCCGGACACGCAGATTGGCGTGAAGCTCGGCGTCGGCCCGGGGGGCGCACTCGCCTGGCTGCCGCAGGAGACGATACTCTTCGATCAAGTCCGGCTTAGGCGCACCATCGAGGTCGAGCTTGCGCGCGACGCGAGTCTTCTCCTGGCCGAAGGCGTCGTGTTCGGCCGCTCCGCCATGGGTGAGGCAG
This sequence comes from uncultured Alphaproteobacteria bacterium, assembly GCA_963733575.1. Classification (GTDB taxonomy): domain Bacteria; phylum Pseudomonadota; class Alphaproteobacteria; order Rhizobiales; family Xanthobacteraceae; genus BOG-931. Next base: position 934,697 of record CAVTDJ010000005.1, read on the forward strand.
TGCTCAAAGGGCATTTCTTCGACCGCTGGCGGGTCCGCATCGGCGGAGCGCTGGCTTTTGCCGAAACTCTCCAACTCGATGGCGCGATTGCACAACGGCTGGCGCAGCGTGCCGTGGCAGGCGAAGGCGTAGCTATTGCCAGCGTGCTCAAGCTTCCGGGCGACGACCAGGCTGTTGCGGCAGTCCGCGCGATGGAGAAAGATTTCGCCGGAGAGGTCGGCGTCTCCGCCTGGAACGGGCTCGCCGTCGCGCGGCTGGTCGCGCCCGATGGCGCCGCCTTGCATCGCGATCTCATTGGTGTAGTGACGGCATTGAGTGGTATGCCGCTGCCGCGGTTATGGTTGAATTGAAGGACGCCCGATGAACCTCACTCCGCGCGAGAAGGACAAGCTCTTGATCGCCATGGCGGCGATGGTGGCGCGGCGCCGGCTTGAGCGCGGGGTCAAGCTCAATCATCCCGAGGCGGTCGCGCTCATCTCCGATTTTATTCTCGAAGGCGCGCGTGACGGCCGCACGGTCGCCGAACTGATGGAGAAGGGCGCGCATGTGATCACGCGCGCGCAAATAATGGACGGAATCGCCGAGATGATTCCGGAGATTCAAGTCGAGGCCACGTTTCCCGACGGCACGAAGCTCGTCACGGTGCACGAGCCGATAAGGTGAGGCGCAGATGATTCCCGGCGAACTTTTCGTCAAGGACGGCGAGATCGAGCTCAACAAGGGCCGCAAGAGCGTGACCCTTTCGGTCTCGAACAGCGGCGACCGGCCGATCCAGGTCGGCTCGCATTATCATTTCTTCGAGACCAATCCGGCGCTGAAATTCGACCGCAAGAAAGCCCGCGGCATGCGCCTCGACATTCCCGCCGGCACCGCCGTGCGCTTCGAGCCCGGCCAGACCCGCGACGTCAAGCTGGTGGCCCTCGCCGGCAATCGCACCGTCTACGGATTTCGGCAGGAGATTATGGCGAGGCTGCAAAAATCATGACGAGCGAGCTTGCGCAAGCCCGCCCGCCACGTTCTCAGCGCTGCTACCGCGGCTGGGACCAGGATCAAATCAGCTTTTGGTGCGACGCTGGTAGCGGCTTCGGCACCGAGCCAATCTGGACCTTGGCGACCTCTCTCATCTGGCAGAACCAAACGCGAGCGATCTGAGAGTGAGGATACCGCAGAAGCCGCCTGACGCAAGCAAAAGCGTGAAGTCGCGGGCTGCCGCAATGCGGTGGGGATAACGTTGGGGATTGGTTGAAGCCGAGGACGCGTCATGACCGATACAACGAACGCGCGGTCCGCAGCGAAAACGGAAGTCGGTCTGGTATTGCAGGGCGGCGGGGCGCTCGGCGCTTACGAATGGGGCGGCATTCTCGCGCTGTTCGATCTGATGGACCAGGCGACAAATGAGGGCCGAGAGACCGTCCTTAAAGCCGTCACCGGCGTTTCTATTGGAGCAATCAACGCCGCCTGCGTGGTCGGCGCGGACGACCGTGCAGATGCGCGCCAACGGCTCAGCGCGCTGTGGAACGACTTGATGGTGGCGGCGCCGTCGTTCTTGCCATCAGGGCTGAGCCGCGAGTACGCCCTTTTAGGCGTTCCGAACTTCTACGGTTTCCGCTCCGACTTGCTGACGATGCCGAATTGGACTTACCTCTACGATACGCATCCGTTGTTGCGGACGTTGTCGCAGCGGGTCAACTTCGTCGCCCTCAACGCCAGCAAGACGGCTTTCGTTATTACCGCCGTCGATGTCGAGAGCGGTGAGCTGACACGGTTCGTGAACCAAAATGTGGGCGACACTGAACGCACGATGATTGAGCCGCACCACGTACTGGCGAGCGGTAGTTTGCCGCCACAATTTGCCTGGACGGACATCAGCGACGGCACCGGCAAAGTGCGTCACTATTGGGATGGCGGCGTCATTGACAATACGCCGCTTGGCGACGCGATCGACGCGTTCAGTCCCGCTCCGGGCATAAATCGCGTGCTGGTCATCATGAACCTGTTTCCGCAATCGGCGAAGCTTCCCCGTTCATTTTCCGAAGTGAACGAACGCGTCGATCAACTTCGCTTCGGCAATCGTTTGCGGCAGGACAGCGAAACCGCGCGCAAAATCAACGATCTGATTACGACCATCGAGGATCTCGCGGCCCTCGCTCCGGGACAACTGCCCCCGCGCCTGCTCGCTAAGGTCAACGCGGCAAGCGCTTATAAATTTGTCGAGGTCGTCGAAGTGTCTCTCACGTCCGACGATGTCTCGGACAAAGAGTACGGCTTTCGCGATTTTTCGCGCCAAGGCATTGAGGCACGGCGGGACAAGGGCTGCGACATAGCGCTTTCCAAGCTACGCCCCTTTTTCATCAGCCAACCCGCAGCGTGACAAGGAGTCACAGATGCCGTCCAATCTATCGCGTTCGGTTTACGCCGACATGTTCGGCCCAACGACGGGCGATCGCGTGCGGCTCGCCGACACCGATCTCATCATCGAGGTGGAAAAGGATTTTTGCATCTACGGCGAGGAGGTGAAATTCGGCGGCGGCAAGGTGATCCGCGACGGCATGGGACAAAGCCAGATCACCAACAAGCAAGGCGCGGTCGACACCGTCATCACCAACGCGCTCATTCTGGACCATTGGGGAATCGTGAAGGCCGATGTCGGCATCAAGGACGGCAACATCTATGCCATCGGCAAGGCCGGCAATCCGGACATTCAGCCCGGCGTCACCATCATCATCGGACCCGGTACCGAAGTGATCGCCGGCGAGGGCAAGATCCTCACCGCCGGCGGCTTCGACACGCACATCCATTTCATCTGTCCGCAGCAAGTCGACGAAGCGCTGATGTCCGGCGTCACCTCGATGCTCGGCGGCGGCACCGGACCGGCGCATGGGACGTTCGCGACCACCTGCACGCCGGGCCCCTTTCACATCGCCCGCATGATCCAGGCGGCGGACGATTTTCCGGTCAATCTTGGCTTCGCCGGCAAGGGCAACGCCTCGCGGCCCGCGGCGCTTGAGGAAATGATCAAGGCCGGCGCTTGTGCGCTCAAGCTGCACGAAGACTGGGGCACGACGCCGGCCGCGATCGACTGCTGCCTCTCGGTCGCCGACGATTACGACGTCCAGGTGATGATCCATAGCGACACGCTCAACGAATCCGGCTTCGTCGAGGACACGATCAAGGCGTTCAAGGGCCGCACCATCCACGCCTTCCATACCGAAGGCGCCGGCGGCGGCCACGCGCCCGATATCATCAAGGTCGCGGGCCTGAAGAACGTGCTGCCGTCGTCGACCAATCCGACGCGGCCCTACACGCGCAATACTATCGACGAGCATCTCGACATGCTGATGGTCTGTCACCATCTCGATCCGTCGATCGCGGAAGACCTCGCCTTTGCCGAAAGCCGTATCCGCAAGGAGACGATCGCGGCCGAGGATATTTTGCACGACATCGGCGCGCTTTCGATGATGTCGTCGGACTCGCAAGCCATGGGCCGGCTCGGCGAGGTCATCATCCGCACCTGGCAGACCGCCGACAAAATGAAGAAACAGCGCGGCCGCCTGAAACAGGAGAAAGGCGACAACGACAATGCGCGGGTGAAGCGCTACATCGCGAAATACACGATCAATCCCGCGATCGCGCACGGCGTTTCGAAGCTCATCGGCTCGGTGGAGAAAGGCAAGCTTGCCGACCTCGTGCTGTGGTCGCCGGCGTTCTTCGGCGTCAAGCCCGACTGCATCATCAAGGGCGGCTCGATCGTCGCCGCGCTGATGGGCGATCCCAACGCCTCGATCCCGACGCCGCAGCCGGTGCATTACCGGCCGATGTTCGGCGCCTATGGCCGCGCGCGCACGGCGTCCTCGGTAGTGTTTTCTTCGAAAGCCGCGGTGAAGCTGGGGCTCGGCAAAACACTCGGCATCCAGAAGCAACTCGTCGCCGTGCAGAACACGCGCGGCAAAATCTCCAAGAAAAGCATGATCCACAACGACGCCACGCCGAACATCGAGGTCGATCCGGAGACCTACGAAGTGCGCGCCGACGGCGAACTCCTGACCTGCGCGCCGGCGGAAACGCTGCCGATGGCGCAGCGGTATTTTTTGTTTTGATTCTCTTTCCTGCCCCGCGAAGCGGGGAAGGGGGACCGCGCTGCGCAAGCAGCGCGGTGGAAGGGGCGACGACGGCGAGGCTAACTTCTGTGCTGCACGCCCCCTCCACCGCGCTACGCGCGGTCCCCCTCCCCCGCACTTCGTGCGGGGGCGGATAATCGCAAGCACACTCACCCAAAGCCCCACGACGCCAGCGTCGCCAGCTCGGTGCGGCGCAAGTACCATTCGATATGCGTCGCCGGCGCGATGCGCCGTGGACCTCCCGCGATCACGTCCTGTTGCGCCTGCAACCGCTGCGCCTGAGGCACGGAAGGCAAGCCGCGCATCAGACATCCGGTCGGCTCGCCGAGGCAACGCCGATGCCGCTTGCACGGCCGCATCGGACAGTGGCGCCAGAACGAAAGCGCGTCGCAATACAGCCGGTGCGTCGCGATGTGCGCGGCGTCGACGAGCGCCCGGCCGTCTTCGAGCGACCGTCGCTTGGTGAAGTCCTGCCGGTTCGGCGGCTCGTTACGCCCTGTGGGCATGTTGAAGTCTCCATTTATTTCCTGCCCCGCGAAGCGGTGAAGGGGGCATAGGCGGCCTCTGGGGACGAATGTTCAAGGACGGTGTCGTAATTTCGGTGACGCGAGCAAGTCGCCCGCATGAGCGCAGCGATATGCGGGACAAATTATGATATTTGAGGACCAGAACCCCGGATGTCGCTTAGTTTGTTATCGCGCCGGCCACTTCGGGCCGGACCCGTTGGCTCATCCGGGCTACGTTCGCTACCAAGGGAGAGAAGAGCATGGCGAACGTTTACGTTGAAGCGCGCCCCAAGGGCCGCTCTGAGGGGGGCCATATCGACGATTATGTCGTCGAAGACCATGCGGACCACGTGCTCGGCACCTTCAAAACGCAGCGAGAAGCGATCGATTGGGCTAAAAGCGCGGGCCACGCCCCTCTTGTCGCTCGCGTCCGGCACCTGAACGATAAGAAGAAGCCTGATCACTGGCGGGCGGCCTAAGGCGAACCTCTGATCTGAACTTCGGCTTCTGGCACTTCTCGGACATCCCTTCGAAACCAACACGTTTCAGACGCTGCCCGACTTCGGTGATGCGACTTGGCCCCGCACGAATCTCGCTAGCCGCTACTTTTCGACGAAGTCCGCGCACTTCTGGATCTGGTCGTTCGCTCCCCAGGGCATGATCGGCACCGAGGAGGTCGAATTCTTCGGCGAACCTTCGATCAGGCGGTCGGAATAGACCATGTAGACCAGCACGTTCCGCTTGGTGTCGCAGCCGCGCACGATCTGCATCTTCTTGAAGAACAGCGAGCGGCGCGTGCGGAACACGTCCTCGCCCTGCTCGAACTTCGCCTTGAAGCGGATCGGGCCGATCTGCCGGCAAGAAAGCGAAATGTCCGATACCTGTTCGGCGACGCCGAGCCAGCCCTTCACGCCGCCCCGCTCGGGCACGGTGAAATGGCAGGCGACGCCCTCGACCCCTGGATCGTCGAGGCCATAGGTCGCGAGCTTGTCGTTCGGCGTAAGCAGCTTGAACACCGTCGAACGCTTGAAGATCAGGTCCGGCTCGTCGGCCGCCTGCACTGGCGCGACCGGAAGGCCGCCGAACAGCAGCAAGAGAAACAGCCAAAGTGACTTGCGCATCGCAACTCCTTGTCGCCTTGCCACGGAGCCTGGTGCGCCGTGGCCATACACCAGTTAGATGGTGGCGAGGGCTTCGGTTGAAAGACCAATTCGGGAGGAAGCAAGGAGCCCGCATGAGCGCAGCGATATGCCGGACAATAAATTAAATAACGGAGATGACAGAAACCCGGATGTCGCTTCGCACATCCGGAGTTACACTTACTTCGTTCGCAAAACGATCGAGCGTGATGTCCGTTATTGGACTATAAGCCGGCCTCCGTAGATCGCTCGATTGACGTCCGCTTCTGACTCAAGCGGACGCAGCAGGCGCGTTACCTATTACCCCGAGTTTGGGGGGTCTTCAGTTTCAGTCTTAGAATTGTCGAAGAGCCATTTGCCTAACGCAGAACCTTCTTTGCGCGGCAGAAGGAACGAGACCCATCCAAGTCCTATGTGTCGAAGGCGTACTAGCACGCCATCAATTTCCGCATGAGGTGACCTCTCAGTTCTCCACGCCGGATCGATCACGACGAACTCACGCGATTCGGCGTCTTGCTTCGGTTCAGCGCTGACCGAGTCAGCTAATGACGCGCGGAACTCACCAAGGCCTGCGATTACGTTGTCTAGTTCGGTTGCGTTGAGCGTGGCTTGGCCTGCCGGTTTGTCGTCTTCCACCAATTTCAGGAGCACATGGCTTTTGTCTGCTGCTAGCGTGAAAGTGAGATTCTGTACCGTCATGGTTCTCGGTCCCTTTCCCACGAAGTCCAAAGAAGCACTCGATCTGAAGGCAGTCTCAACGTTTAGAACGGAGAATGATAAATCTTGTCCGCGTCTGGCGATTGCCATCGCCGGCTTGCCGTCGTGGTCGCGTAAAATTATTAGACTTTCTGGGTGCCCAAGAGGCATATCGCCGAAAAAAATATCGACGGATTTTCCAAGGGCCTCACGCGCTCTAATTCTAAATTCGGATGGAGGGCCTGTGATTTCAAGCTTGGTGTAGCCGCCGTGTTGTCGCGTTAGTACGAGACCGCCCGGCATCTGGCGCCAATAGACCACCATCCCTTCTCGTTCGCCAAGTTCCGTAACTGCCAATCCATAGCCGCCAGCTTCGGCTGTCCCGTGTGGAACAATCGAGCCCGGCGCAATTCTGTCGAGAATTGGATCAGAAACTGAGTAGCCGTAACCGCACATGAAGGCACCTTCCTTCACAAGCACGTAAGGTACCGCCCATCCTCCCGCATCTCGTTCGCTGCGCTGCATAAACAAGCGGAGCATTGATACGGTGACTGTTCCAACGTCTCCGGAAATTTTGCCGGGTGCTTTAGACCCGAACATAAAGGCCTCCACAGCCTTTGGAACCGGGTCTATCTCGGCGGCGTGCCGAATACGTTGGAAGTCTTCAAAAGCTGTTTGCTGTCCGATGTAGGTAGCCGGAACTTGAGCAGCGGTTCCGTCCGATATCCTGTAAAGGCGCGGCAATTCCTGATCTAAGAACGCATATAGAAAATCGACGCTGGCGTGTTCGCGTTGCGCGTCCGCTAACATGCGAACGACATTTTCGCCGCTCGGCATATTTGCCGCTTGCTCCATTAGGCGCGCTCCGTGATGAACGTCACCTGCGAAGCCGATTAAAGCGTTTGTGTCGTTCGACGGTACGCATTTGATTTGATAATGCCGATCCCGCAGCGGGATATCGCCGCCGGTGATCAATGTGTCTGAAACCATCCACGCAGTGCCTGCGCTTATGCCCGCGACAACAAGCGTCATGCTATCCACATTGCCGGAATTGATTGGCGACGGCTTTTATTGTTATCGAAATATGGACGCGATGTCTGCGTGTGGCCCTTCTCGGAAGTCCCTTCGAGTCCAATACATGTCCGCTCTTGAGACAGAACACGAAGCAGTTCGCGTGCAAAAAATCCCCTGCTCTCGGGCGGCCGCCTAGGCGCTGCGTTCGACTTTAGGGGGCGGCGTTCACGCTGAAATGTTTTTGACGCGGTAACGCCCCCTTCACCGCGGTACGCGGGGGCGGATAACAGCATCTTCCCCGGCCGCTTGCACAAATCCGCGATCGGACACTTCTCGCACAACGGCCGCCGCGCGACGCAGGTGTAGCGGCCGTGCAGGATGAGCCAGTGGTGGGTGTGCAGGCGATATCGCCGCGGCGTCAGGCGGCTTCCCCGATCTTGAGGCGGACCACGAGCCCTGCCGGCCGCGCGAGGTTGATCAGCGCATCGAGGCTGAACTTGTCGATCCGGCCGCGCATCAAGTCGTTCAAGCGCGGCTGCGTCAGACCCAAGCGCCGGGCGGCTTCGGTTTGGCTGACCTTCCAGCTCTCGATTTTGCTTCGCATCGCGATCATCAGCTTCGAGCGCGCCTGCATGTTGGCCGCTGCCGCCGCGGTATCTTCGAGCGCATCCCACACGCTCGCGAATCTTTGCCGTTTCATATCTCAGCCCTTGCGCAAATCACGAAACCGTTTGGTTGCCACTTCGATATCCGGTCTCGGGGTCCGCTGCGTCTTTTTCTGAAACGCGTGCAGGACTACGACCCGATCTGACAGCGTCGCGAGATAAATTACGCGGAAGGCGCCCGCGCGGTCACGAATGCGCAGCTCGCGAACGCCCGCGCCTATCGCCTTCATCGGCTTCCAATCATCAGGTTCAGGCCACGCTGCACCCGATCGAGCTGATAGCCGGCGGCCCGACGCGCGCTTACCGGAAATTCGCGCAACCGCGCCAGCGAGTCGCCTACAAATTCGACCGGTTTCAACGCTGTAAATCCTATATCAAAACCGATATAGAAGTCAATTCCGCGAGCCGAACAACCCGTTCCGTCTCAAGCGGCCTCTGTAACCTCGTCACCAGTCTCGTCGCGGCAGCGACGCCCCCTCCACCGCGCTACGCGCGGTCCCCCTCCCCCGCACTTCGTGCGGAGGCGGATAACGTTGTCTTCCCCGGCCATTTGCACAAATCGGCGATCAAACACTTCTCGCACAGCGGCCGCCGCGCGACGCAGACGTAGCGGCCGTGCAGGATGAGCCAGTGGTGGGCGTGCAGGCGATAGCGCTCCGGCACGACTTCCATCAGCTTCATTTCGACGTCGAGCGGTGTTTTGCCGACGGCTAAGCCGGTGCGATTGCCGACGCGAAAGATGTGGGTGTCGACCGCGATGGTCGGCTCGCCGAAGGCGATGTTGAGGACGACGTTCGCGGTCTTGCGGCCGACGCCGGGCAAGGCCTCGAGCGCAGCGCGGTCGTGCGGGACCTGACCGCCATGCTCGGCGACCAGCTTGCGCGACAGCGCGATCACGTTCTTGGCCTTGGTGCGGAAGAGCCCGATGGTCTTGATCAGCTCGCGCACCCGCGCTTCGCCGAGCTTGATCATCTTCTGCGGCGTGTCGGCGAGCTTGAACAGTGCCGGCGTCGCCTTGTTGACGCCGGCATCGGTCGCCTGCGCGGAGAGCACGACCGCGACCAGCAACGTGAACGGATCGATGTGCTGCAACTCGCCGCGCGGCGTGGGATTGGCGGCGGCGAAACGGCGGAACGCTTCGGCGATCTCGGCATTTGTCCATTGCGGCAATTCGCCGTGGGCGGCCCCCGCCCTCGTTGCCGTGTTGGGGCGCCCCTTGTGGGCGCCCACAAGGGGCGCCCCTACGCGAAAGGGACGGGAGGGGGCGGCCTTCCGGCTTTGTTGAATGGTCTTGCGCGCCATCTTTCCCGTATAGTGAGCGCCATGAATTCCGACAACAGCCGCCGCGACAACGATGCATTCGACGAGCCGCGGATCTTTGCGGCCACGCTCACGCCGCACCGCTCGCTCGGCTCGACCGGCTTCCTCGTGCTGATGCTCTGTATCGGGGCGCTGAGTTTCGCCTCCGGAATGGTGTTCCTGCTGCTCGGCGCCTGGCCGGTATTCGGCTTTCTCGGACTCGATGTGTTGCTCATCTACTGGGCCTTCCGCGCCAACTACCGCGCGGCCCGCGCCTACGAGGAGGTGACGGTCACCGCCTCGGAACTCACGGTGCGCAAGGTCAGCCATCGCGGCCGCGTCCGCGAATGGACGCTCAACCCGGTCTGGGTACAGCTCGACCGCATGGTGCACGAGGAATTCGGCATGGAGCGGTTGTTTTTGGTCTCCCGCGGCCGGCGGCTGCCGATTGCCGCCTTTCTCGGACCGGACGAGAAGGCAAGCTTTGCGCGGGCGCTTTCTGCTGCGCTCGGCGAGGCCAAGCGCGGGCCGACGCGGACGGCAAGGACGGTGCTGGAGTAACGTTATCCTTTAGTGCGTCATTCCGGGGCGCGGGCTCTTGCCCGCGAACCCGGAATCCATAGTCACCGTCCGTGGTTATGGATTCCGGCCCTCGCCGCCAAAGCGGCTCGGCCGGAATGACGAAAGAGGGCAGAAAACGGGTGGTTTGGGCCTCTTCGGCCGCCTAGATGGGGAGCAGATGATGGAGGTTTCCATGCTGTCGCCCGATCGCATTGCCGACTTGACGCCGCTCGCCGCGGCTGCTGCCGATTACGACGTGGTGCGCCGCGCTATTGGTCATATCCGCGACCACTGGCGCGAGCAGCCCGAGATCGAGGCCATTGCGGAAGCCGCCGGCGTCACCCCGACCGAGTTGCACCACCTGTTCCGCCGCTGGGCCGGGCTCACGCCCAAGGCCTTTTTGCAGGCGCTGACGCTCGACGGCGCGCGTCAGCTGTTGCGCGATTCTGCGAGCGTGCTCGACGCCACCTACGAAGTGGGCCTCTCCGGGCCCGGCCGGCTGCACGACCTGTTCGTCACGCACGAGGCGATGTCGCCGGGCGAATGGAAATCCGGCGGCGAGGGCCTGACGATGCGGTTCGGCTTCCATCCGTCGCCGTTCGGCAGAGCGCTGGTTATGGCGACCGAACGCGGGCTTGCCGGACTCGCCTTTGCCGATTCCGGCGAGGAAGCAATCGCGCTCGCCGACATGAAGCGGCGCTGGCCGAAGGCCCATTACGTTGCCGACGACGTGCGCACCGCGCCGATCGCGAAGCGCATTTTCGATCCGTCGCAATGGCGGCCCGACCAGCCGCTGCGCGTCGTGCTCATCGGCACCGATTGGGAGGTGCGGGTCTGGGACGCGCTTTTGAAAATCCCGATGGGCAGCGTCGCGACCTATTCCGGGATTGCGGCCAAGGTCTGCACGCCGGCCGCCGCCCGCGCCGTCGGCGCCGCGGTTGGCAAGAACCCGGTCGCCTTCGTGGTGCCGTGCCATCGCGTTATCGGCAAAGCCGGCGCGCTCACCGGCTATCACTGGGGCATCACCCGCAAGCACGCCATGCTCGGCTGGGAGGCGGGACAGGTCGGCGCCGGAGCGTAGCAGTCATTGTCATTGCGAGGAGCGAAGC
>CAVTDJ010000006.1:0-674186 GCA_963733575.1 uncultured Alphaproteobacteria bacterium
GATGCGGCGACTCCGGCTTACGGCTTTGTGTTCAGCATCACATCCGGGACGTTATTCGCTTCGCATTAGGCTGCCACTCCGGGACTATCTCGCCGCCATCGCGATCTTCTGCAATGAGGTTAAGGGCAAGTCGGCGCTGGCGATCTCCCACGATCTTGGTGTCAGCTACAAGGCCGCTTTCGTGCTGCTGCACAAGTTGCGCGAGGCGATGGCCGAGGAAATGAAGGGCCGCATCATCGGCGGCGAGGGCAAGATAGCGGAAGCCGATGGCGGTTATTTCGGCGGCTACGTGAAGCCCGCGAATTATCGCGAGAACCGCCGCGACCCCTCCCTCGGTCGCAATCAATCTGGTAAGCGCCAAGCCGTGGTCATCGTCCGCGAGCGCGACGGTCAATCACTCCTGGCAGTGTTCCGCAGCGAAAGCCATGCGCTCGATTTCATCCGCCGCCGCGTCGCCAAAGGCACCACGATCAACGTTGACGAAGCCGGTTCATGGGAAGGATTGCAAGACCGTTTCGAGGTTCGCACGATCAATCACGAAGAAGCCTACAGCGCCGACGGTGCTTGCACGAATTGGGCGGAAGAAATTTTCAGCCGCATGCGCCGCGCGAAAATCGGTCACCATCACTACATCGCGGGCGCTTATTTGCTTAGGTACTTGCGAGAGGCTTCATGGCGCGAACATAACCGCCGTGCCTCGAATGGCGATCAGACCTACCGGATTGCCGGTCTGGCAATGAAGCGGAAGCAGTCAGTGGATTTCACCGGCTACTGGCAGAGGCATCAGGCTTAGCCTTTGGGACGCGCCGTTCATGAAATTTCTCGTTATCGAGCCGATGAGTTTCGCGAACAAGGATTTCGACCGCGACATCGGTCCGCGTGACGCGGCTAGACCAGTGTGTCCGCCAGTCGCCAGACCCGCGGCCTTCTCCCGGCCCATGCCGACGATCTTGCCAATGCGCGCCTGTATCCGCAGGGCATGAATGAGGCGGAGCGATATGGCGTTCGCGAGCACCTTGTCGCCGGTATCGAGGCCCTTGGCCTTCATCACCACGAGGGCAAGCTGGCGCGTGTTCTACGGGCCATTGGCGAGGGCGTCGCGACAGATCGCAGCCATCTCGCCCCGCTTGAACATTCGATAGATGTCAACGTAGGGCGCAACGAAGCCGCTGGTATCGCCACCAGCCTCGAAAATGCGGATGGCCGCGTTGATTTGCGCTAGATCGGCGCGGGCCTGGGCGAGCTTCTTTTCGTAGCTGGCAACCGAGCGGGTGATTTCGTCCCGCTTGCCCTTCAATGTCGTGACGGTTCGGATTTCGGCCATCGGAAAAACAAAGCGGCCAGGACCGGAGCCGAATAGGTGCCTAGGAGCTATTTCGGTTCGGTCGAGGCCGCTCGGCTCCGCTCAGACTTTTGGAGCGGAATAACCGTAGGTATTCTGGTCTGCGGTGCCTTGACGTGAATCAAGTGGTCCTGCCGCTCAAAATAGGCGGGAGTCAGCTAGGGCCTGTCTTCAGTTGAGCAGGATCATAGTGCAGGCGAGTTGCACGCCGCGCAGCACGAAGTGATGCGCTCAAGAGCCGGGATCGTGTCGGACTCTGAGCCTGCGAAGATGCCGGATCAGCGGTGCACCACGGCCGGGAAACGCTCCGGCTCCTTACGGCAGCAAGCGCCGGACGGCAGCGGTCCCATCTCGCCACCGCCGCCCGCTGCCTCCCCTTCGGCTATCGTCGCGCGACATTCGAAGACCGCGGCAGAATACAGTTAATAGCCGCAAAAGCGGCCGGTCGCAGGGCCGAATTTCGGCAATCGGAGTAACAATTTCCTAGCAATTTCAGCATAGAAGCACACCATCAGAGCGCGAGTACGCCATGTTCACGGCAGTTCTGCGAAGGTTAGCCGTTCGCGCCAGACAGAATCGGGCTTTCCAACGTCTCGTCCGCGGCGACAACGGCGCGGCCGCCGTGGAATTCGCTCTCGTGGCGGCGCCGTTCCTGGCGCTGCTGGTTGCCATTTTTCAGACCGGTATCGTGTTCTTGGCCAGCCGCGTGCTCGATGAGGTGGTCGCGCAGTCGAGTCGCTACATCATGACCGGCCAGGCGCAGACCGGAAAGATGACCCAGGCCGCGTTCGCCACTTACGTCTGCGGTCAAACCTTCGCGCTCTTCACCTGCAGTAATTTCATGATCAACGTGCAGAGCTACACCAACTTTGCGTCGGCCAACACCTGCACGCCAACCTTGACTTTCGATTCGAACGGCAACGTAACAAATACCTGGACCTGGTCGCCCGGAAATCCGGGAGATATCGTGGTGGTGCAGGTGATGTATCAGTGGCCGATTGTGCTCGGCCCGCTCGGTTTCAATCTCTCAAACCTTTCCAACGGCAATCGCCTGTTGGTCTCGTGTGCCGCATTCAAGAACGAGCCCTATTGATGAGCCTCGCCGGCAACTTCGCGGGATTTCGCGGGCTCCTGCGCCGCTTTGCGCGCGACCGCGAGGCCGTCTCCGCAGTCGAGTTCGCGATCGTCCTGCCGTTCATGCTCACTCTTTACATCGGCAGTGTCGAGCTTGGCGAAGGGTTGCAGATTCAATTCAAGGTTACGGAAACCGCGCGCACCGTCACCGATCTCGCTTCGCAATACATCAGCATCAACTCCCCGACGATGAGCGCCATTCTCGGCGCATCCTCGACCGTAGTCGCACCCTATTCGCCTGCAAACTTGGTCGTGACCGTGTCGCAGGTTAAAGTCGCGGCCAGCGCCACTACGGGCACCATCTATCTCTGGAGCTGTTCGCTCCACGGCACCGGCCACGCGGTCGGCTCGTCGGTCACGCTGCCGACTAACCTGCAAGCGCCCACCAGCACCATCTATCTGATTTGGGGCGAGGTTACCTACCCGTACACCCCGTCGATGGGTTACGCCATCACCGGCACGATCAGCATGTACCAAACATCGTGGTTTTATCCGCGGCTGGTGAGCAACATACCAGGCTCGTGCTAAACGAGAGCGAAGACGCGAATCTCCCGGACCGGACTGAGGACCGCAATCGGACGCGCCGGCCTAACTTGCCTTTCTGCGTTCAATGGCTCAAACGCGCGGTCGCAATGGCCTGCGCGAACAACGTTTGCATGGCCGCCGTGATATCTCCGTCCGTAGTCACGGCAAAATACAACCCCGGCGACGCGCAGCTTTGCATGTTGGTGGCGATTTGCGGCTGATACGGCGCCACCCACGAATTGTACCAGGCATTGCTGCCGACGCCCGTCGCGGGCAGCGGCAAATATTCGGTGTACAGGACCGCTATGAGAATGTTGCGGTTCTTCACCGTCGTGCACCACGTCGTGTCAAACGGTTGCTGGCACCGGTTGCCGCCTGAAAGCGGTTCGGAACAGGTCGTCGACTGCTTGTCGTCAACCCCATCGGAGACAAGGAACAGCACCTCTTGCGGCGTGCTGGCCGAAGCCCCGGTCCCCGGGTTGGGCATGATGCCGTTGAGTTGCGACATGGCGGAATTGAAGTTCGGTATCCTCGTCGTTGTTGCTCGTTCCGCACGTCAGGTCATTGTTCTGGCAGACTAACAGCACGTCGATGGTTTTTGCCGAATTCGCCGCGGTCGACAGGTTGGAGGTCAATGTCTGGATGGTGTTGGTTCCCGAAGTGTTGAACGTGTAGATCGCCATGCGATAGGACGCGTTATTCTGCGTCTCCATCGTGGTCGCCGTGCTCATCAGCGACTGCGTTGCGGTGCTCATGTTTTGCATTCGCGTCACCACGCCCAGATTGATCGCAAGCTGGTAATTGTCGATGCCTCCGGGATTACCGAGATTGTCGGCTGCTGGATTGGATTCATGGCAGGCGAAGGCGCAGCCGTTCGCGTTGCCTCCGTTGGAAGGCGCATTCTTGGTGGCGTTGATCATCGCGGTAATGCCGGCGCTCGTCGCCGGAAGATCCATCGACGGCGAATTGTCGAGCAGCAGATAGAAGTCGATATTTGGCGGGGTGGTCGCCGTCGCCGTCGAGGACCCGGAGATCGACCAATTCGGCTGCCCCAAAACATTCGGAAAATTATTCACCGACGAACCGGTGTAGCTGACGACGGCGGTACGGGTGAGGCCAATGTTACTGATGTTGGGGGGCGTCAGGTTGTAGGTCAGCCCGGGGACGGAGGCGGCCTGGGCCTTGAACATGTTCGTCGCGGCAGTCTGCGCCGCCGACAACGATTGCGTCATCATTGCGGGCGTCACGGCGGCGAGCGCGGCGGCGTCGGCAGCCGCATTGAGCTTCGACCTTTTTTGTATGGCGCTTGAAAAATCCAGCCCCATCCCGATCAAAAAGATCGCGGGAATGAGCGACAACGCGAAGGTGATGGCAACATTGCCTTTGCGGTCGCGAGCAAATCGGCGCACGAAGTCGGCGAGCATGACCAAATCCTAATGGTGGAACCCGGAATGCGCGGGTTCCGGCTCCTTGCCAATAGATCAAAGGCATTGATTTTTCGTTGCCCCAACCGCGGAGCCGCACGGGTCATATCGTTAACGGCGGATTGCGCCGCGCCAATAAAGGGGCACCGAGCGCTCCGGCGGCGCGCTACTGCTGAAGCACGAGCTTGCCTTCGCTATATTCAAAACGGCGCAGCCGCGACAGGAACGACAGACCGAGCAGATTGTCGCTCAGGGCCTCGTCCGGGAGGACGAGCGCGTCGACATCGCGGACGGCGAGGTCTTCGATTTCGACAACGTCGAGGCGGATCGATGCGGCGCGCACCGTGCCGTTCGCGGTCTTGACCTCGTCGGTGAACGCGTTCTGCGCCGGATGAATGCCAAGTCGTGCGGCGTCGTGCGCGGTGAGCGCGATGACGGTCGCCCCGGTATCGACCATGAAGCCAACCCGGCGACCGTTAACGCGGGCGTCAACCTCAAAGTGACCGCGCTCATCGCGCGGCACGACAACCGACCGTGAATTCGCCGCGGCCGCCGCGCCCGGCGCCGTCGGGCGCGCGGTCAGCGCCACGGGCGGCGGATTAGCGCCGATATGCGAAGCGTATTTCGGGCCCACGATGCCCGCGGCGAGCGCAAGACCGACAAAGACGGTGATGGAACGCATGAAATCAGCCGCGTTGTTTCACCGCATATCATCACGTGAGGGAGAATGGCCGGATAACGAGATACCGGACCAGGCTGGTTTTTGGCTCGCGATGGTCAGCCGCCGCTTAAGGACTTTGTCCGCATTTGAACGATCGTCGTTAGGAACGACGCCGATCATCATGGGTGACAGCGCAGCAGTCCGTTCCAGTCGCAATAGCCGAAACCGAGGCGGCAACAACCGAAAGATTCGCGCGAACAGTAATAGAATTGATATTCGAAGCCGCAGTGGTCGGAGCAATAAGGCCGGCCGCTGAAGGAGTCGACGCCGCAATGGTTGCGGAACCTCGGCGGCAGCGAGTGTGGGCCCTGCCAGTCCACTTCAACGAGCGGAGCGTCCGCAGGCAGGTCGATCGCATGGGCCGGCGCACAGATGAAAGCCGCGGCAAAACAAGCAAGCAAGACGGGCGCGAGTATTTTCATGGGATTCCTTCCGACGAGGCCGCAATCGGCGGTGCGTCCACCGATTCGCTCGGCTCAACGCCAATCGGCGGCCACTCCTTGACCGACGACGCGCGTTCGACCGGCAGTCGTACAATAAAGCGCGAGCCGTTGCCCTCCCTGCTCTCGACCTCGATTGCTCCTTTATGCAGGTCGACAGCCATCTTGACCAGATAGAGACCAACCCCGGTGCCGACGATTCCCGAAACGTTGCTGCCGCGATGATAGCGCTCGAACAGGCGGTCAAGATCGCTTAAGGGAATGCCGATGCCGCGGTCGGCGACGGCGACAACGGCTTCGTCCGCGACGATCCCGGCTTCGACCTCGATCGCGCCGCCGCCGGGCGAGTACTTGACGGCGTTGGACAGGAGATTGCTGAAAACCTGGAAGAGCAGCTTGGCGTCGCCGACCAACGGCATCGGCGCAGCATCGAACCGCTCGACGATATGCGCGCCCGGCACCATCTCCCGATGCAATTGGCAGACCTCTCGCAGCAACGCCGTCAAATCCAACGCGTCGGGATGAAAATAAAGCTCGGCGCCGCCGTCAACCAGACGCGCGGAGTTGAGCAGATTGTCGATTAAATGAGTGAGCCGCAGCACGGCGGCGCGAATTTTTCCGGCGCGTTCGCCGATTTCGGCCGGCGGCACCGTCTCTCGCATCTTTTCCAGGCGCCGGGCGTGGCCGTCGACGATGGTCAAGGGCGTACGGAACTCATGCGAGGCCATGGATACGAAATTGCGCTGCGCCAGCGCCAGCCGCTGTTCCTGCGCCAATTGCTCCTCGAGCATCGCCGCCTGGCGGGCGAGCACGCGCTGGCTGCGCATCAATTCGATGGCGTTGTTGCGAAAGACAACGGTAGCCTGCGCCATCTCACCGATCTCGTCGCGACGTTCGGTCTCGGGGATGTCGATGTCGGTATTGTTGTCGGCGAGCCGCCGCATGCGGTCGGCGAGGTGCAGGAGCGGGGCGGAGATCGAGCGGCTGATATGAATGAGCGCGGCGACAACCATGACGCCTGCGACCACAATGCCAAGAAGGATGAGCCAGAACGCCTGCCGATAGGCAATGCCGAGGCGATCACTCGCGGCCTGCGCATTGGCGACCGCCTGGTCGGTCAGCTGGCCGAGCGTGTCGCTCGCCGCATCGTAGGCCGCGCGCGACGTACTCCTATAGATCGCGAGCGCCTCCGTTTTGCGGTTCGTGCGCGACAGCGCGGCGATCTGGTTGACGATCGTCCGGTAATCGTTCCAGCGCTGCTTGAAGCGGCGGTACAAATCATCCTCGGCGCCATCGTGGCGAATTCGCTCGAAGCCGCGCTCGGCCTCGGCGATCGACCGGTCGAGCTCCGCCATCTGCCTTTCGGTCGCTGCGATCTCGGCGGGGTCCGACGACAGCAGATTGCTGCCTTCGATGGCGCGGAAATCGGAGGTGAAATTATTGAGGTCGCCAAGCACCCGCGTGTTGGGCAGCCACAGCTCGGCGACGTCCGCGGACAGCCGGTTGAAATTGCTCAGCCGCCAGATGCTGAACATGCCCAGCACGACGACCAGCAGAAAGAAAAGCAGAAACACCGCGGTGAGGTGAAACCGGATCGAATGCGGTCGCGGCATGGGGACAAACCATCAGTGAGTAAAGGCTTTAGGCCGCACCGGCAGCCTTCACACGATACATTTATGATCGTGAGCTATATACGATCTAGGCGACGGCCGAAACCTTACGGCTATTGCCCAAACAGACTGACCCGGGCCGATTTAGGCGGCTTTTGCGTTAACGATTCAGACTCCCGGTGACCGGCATGCCCGAAGCCCAAAAGAAGATACTTTGCATCGAGGACGACCGCGAGACCGCGGCGCTGATCGCCGAGGAACTCGTCGATCGCGGCTACGCGGTCACGCTTGCGCATGACGGCCGCGAGGGGCTGGCCGCCATCCTCAAGATCATGCCCGATCTGGTGCTCTCGGATATCAGCATGCCGATGATGTCTGGCTTCGAGCTTTTGGAACGCCTGATCGCGCTGGCGCCGCGATTCGCCAAGATGCCGTTCATCTTTCTCACCGCGTTGACGGACCGGGACAACGAGCTCAAGGGCCGGCAATTAGGCGCCGACGACTACGTGACCAAGCCGATCGATTACGACATGCTGGCAACGATCATCGCGGCGCGGCTTGCCGGCGTGGCGCGAACCGGGCTCTGGCCGAAGCCGATTGATCTCAACGATCGCGAGGTGGAGGTATTGACCTGGGTGGCGCGCGGCAAGACCTCGGCCGAGATCGCGCAAATCGTCGGCTTGACCAAGAGGACGATCGATTTCCACATCGACAACGCGCGCGGCAAACTCGGCGCCGCGACGCGCACCGAAGCGGTTATCAAGGCTACCACCGGCCGGATGATCGAGCCTTAGGGCACGACCTTCTTTGGCCCGCAACAGTTCAGACTCGATGTTATCCGTTGGAAAAAAGCGTGTTGAAATAACGTAAGACGGAGCTGCCGCCCCAGAGAGCGACCAGGCAAATCAGCGCGAAGGGGACTGCGGCGGCTCCGAGATAGAGCCAAGTCCGGTAGGCCGAAGCATCCGCGGGTCCGTGCAAAAGCTGCACCACGAGCCAGACGCAAACCGCGAGACCTAGAGCTGTTCGAATGAGATCGCTTGGCGTCTCGTAAGCGGACCAGATGGTTTCGCTTTGAGGCAAGCTGACGAGCACGACCACCAGCAACACGATGCAAATGAACAGTGTCCGCAGAACGATGGCCGCTATCCGAACTCCCGTCGAAACCTCCGACGGCGGCGACTTCGCCTCAGATGGATTCTCCAATTGCGCCATTTCGCTCGCTCCTACCGGCGTTCATGGCCCTCATCGTCGTCGTGCCACACGGCACCCCGTTCTCGCGTAACCTCCCTATGCGATACTCGGCGTCCAAGTTACATGTATTATAATTCTAAACTGCGGGCGCTTAAGGGCTAAAAGCAGCTCCGGCACGATTTTCCATCGAAAAGCTCGGAGAGAACTGCGGGCCGGTTTAGTGCTTGGGCCTGATGGTACTTCCGTTGATTCCCACAAGGGCTTTTGCAGGTCCGCCCAGTCCCGACGAACTAGCGCTTGGTCTGGTCATCCCGGTACCGGCGATCATCCCGCGGTGCACCGGGGCCGCAACCAAGCCAGGCGCGGGTGCCGGGTGAGCAAATCCTTGCGCACCAGAACCCGATGCCGTTGTGGCCGAGCCGCCGCGCACGCTCGCGCCCACCACCGGTGACCCAACCGCCGCATTTTGAAGGAGCCGCCCAGCTACGACTTGGCCCCGGACGGAATCTTCATGGGGAGCGACCTTAACGCCGATC
This sequence comes from uncultured Alphaproteobacteria bacterium, assembly GCA_963733575.1. Classification (GTDB taxonomy): domain Bacteria; phylum Pseudomonadota; class Alphaproteobacteria; order Rhizobiales; family Xanthobacteraceae; genus BOG-931. The sequence continues at coordinate 8,927 of CAVTDJ010000006.1, forward strand.
GCATTGCGCACGACTGCTGATGGCTCGACTGCAGGCGGATGCCGCGGCGGGAAGTTGCGGTGAGCCCACGACCTGTCCTTGGCTTTCAACTCGCCTGCATCGTGCCGCACCCCGTTTGGCTGCACCGATGTTGAATGCGTGCCCGAACCGGCCTCGTCCGCAAAACCAGTGCGCGGAACGGACGCATCGAGCAAAGCGACCGCCAGCAGACAAAGACCGATGCGCGCCCGTTCAGTATTCCTCATTCGATCGCTCATCATCCCGGATGCGATGCATCGGGTTCGGCGGCGGGTCTCGCGGGCGCATCTCGACTGAGAAACACGCTCTGCAGCGCCGGTACGATGACCAGCAACAGGATGGGGCCGACCAGCATGCCGCCCACGATCACGGTGGCGAGCGGCCGTTGCACCTGGCTGCCGATGCCGGTGGAGATCGCCGCCGGCAGGAGCCCGAGGCAAGCGGAGAGCGTCATCATCAGAATCGGCCGCATCTGCTCTTGGACCGCCTCGAACATGGCCTCGACGGGTTCCGTGTGACCCGAGGCGATCCGATAATAACCGTTGAGGATGAGGATGCCGCTCATCACCGACACACCGAACAAAGAGATGAAGCCGATCGCGGCCGAGATACTGAAATCGAGCCCGGACACATAGAGTCCCAGAATGCCGCCGCAGATGGCGAACGGAAGTCCGAGCAACGCCAACAGGCTGTCGCGGAACGAATTGAACAGCCCGTAGAGCAGCACCATGATGAACAGGAAGGTAATCGGAAGAATGATGGCGAGCCGCTTCTTGGCCTGCTGCAGCCACTCGAACTCTCCAGCCCATTCGATGCGGTAACCGGTTGGCAGTTTCACGTTGCGGCTGATGCGCTCCTGGGCTTCGGCGACGGCGCCGGCAAGATCGCGGCCGCGGACGCTGAATTTGATCGGCACGAAGCGCTGGTTGCGCTCGCGAAAGATATAGGACGCGCCGGTATCGAGCGTGATCGAGGCTACTTCGCTTAAGGGAATGTAGGCGTTGCCGGCGGAAGTCTGGATGCCGACCTTCAGATTCCGCACCTCATCGATGTTGTTCCGATATTGCGGCGCGAGCCGCACCACGACGCCAAACTGCCGGTCGGCTTCGAGCAACGTTGTCGCCGTTGTGCCACCCAAAGCCGCCTGAACGACGCTATTGACGTCGTTGACGCTCAAGCCGTAGCGCGCCGCCTTGGCGCGATCGATCTTGATATTCAAATTCGGCTGCCCGAGCACCCAGAACGCGCCGAGATCGGTAATGCCCGGCACCTGAGCCATTTCACGCATGGCCGATCTGCCGATCTGCTCGAGCGTCACCAGATCGGGACCGACAATCTTGACCGAGTTGGCGCCTTTCACGCCCGAGAGCCCCTCCTCGACATTGTCCTGGATATACTGCGAGAAATTGAAATCGATGCCGATAAATTCCTTGCTAAACTCGGCCTGCAGCTCGTCGATCAGCTTCTCCTTGGTCATGTTCGCAGGCCATTCGTCGAAGGGCTTCAGCGGCACGAAGAACTCCGCATTGAAGAAACCCGCCGCGTCGCTGCCGTCGTCAGGCCGGCCGTGCTGCGACACCACGGTGATCACTTCGGGATAGCGAAGGAGAATTTCGCGGATTTTGCTGACGATCGGCATGCCCGCCTCCAGCGAAATGGTCGGCGGCATCGTTGCGCGAATCCACAGATTGCCCTCTTCGAGAGTCGGGAGAAATTCACTTCCAAGCCGCGAGCCGAGGAAAAGGCTGATCACCAGAAACACCAACCCGAGCGCAATGGTGATCCTTCTGTTGGTCAGCGACCAGCGCAGCACCGGCGCGTAGACCGATCGCAATCCTCTAACCACGACGGTTTCGACATCTCTGACGTGTTGCGGAAGCAACAGCGATGCAAGACAAGGCGTCACTGTGAACGTCGCAATCAGCGCGCCGACGAGCGCGTAGGCATAGGTTCGCGCCATCGGGCCGAAAATTTGGCCCTCCACTCCCTGCATGGTGAACAGCGGAATGAAGGCCGCGACGATGATCGCCGTGGAGAAGAAGACCGCACGATCGATTTGCAGCGCACTGATCAGGATGAGCCGCAGCCGGTCGGTCCAGAGCGGTGGGGCCGACACGATTGATTCATGCGTCGGATCAGGACCCCACTTTTTGTTAGCCAACTGCTCGAACAACAATTGTTTTTGTTCCGGCCGCGCCTGAAAATTCCGGTAGACATTCTCAACCAGAATGACGGCGGCATCGACTATGATGCCGAAATCGACCGCGCCAACGGACAGCAAATTCGCGTCCTCGCCGCGCAGGACGAGGATAATGATGCTGAAGAACAAGGCGAACGGAATATTGGCGCCGACGATAATGGCACTCCGCAGATCGCCGAGGAAAATCCATTGTATGAAGAAAATCAGGAGACAGCCGAAGATGAGGTTGTGCAGCACCGTGCTGGTGGTGACGGCGACCAGCGTGGTGCGATCGTAGAACGGAACGAGTTTCACGCCTGCGGGTAGGCTTCCGTCGCTATTGATCTTCTGGATTTCCGCCCGGACCCGCGCCACAACGTCGTTGGTATGGAGCGTGCGGTTCATGATGACGATCGCCGCGACCACATCGTCTTCATGATCCCGGCCGGCCTTGCCGAGCCGCGGCACGTGGCCAACCGAAACCGTGGCGACATCCTTCACGAACACCGGCACGCCGTTCTGCTGGAACAAAAGGACGTTTTCGATGTCGCCGACCTTGTAACCTTGCGTCAAATCCGCGGCACCGCCGCTGTCCATGAGACCAACTCCGCGGATATTCACGGACTGCTGACCGAAATTGATGGTGCGGCCGCCGACATTGATATTGGCGTTGCCGAGCGCGCTGATCACCTGCGGCAGTGTAACGCCGTAGGCATCGAGCTTATGCAGATTGATCTCAACGTCGTATTCTTTGGTCGTGCCGCCCCAGGTATTGACCTGGATCACCCCGGGAACGGTCAGCAGGCGCCGCTGCAATATCCAATCCTGGACGGTGCGCAGATTGGTCAAGCCGAAATGCGGCGGCCCGGCCACCTGATAACGGTAGATTTCACCGACCAGGCTAGTGCCTTGGATTTGCGGCGTGACGTTGTTGGGCAGGTTGACGTTTTGCTGGAGTGCGATCGCGGTCTGCGAGAGTGCGAAATAATAATCGACGCCGTACTGAAATACGACGCGGACAAAGGACAGGCCGTAGAACGATGTCGAGCGAATGACCTCGACTCCCGGCGTGGCGGCTAGCCCGACTTCCATCGGGATCGTGAAATAGCGCTCCATCTCCTCGGCCGATTGCCCGGGAGATTGGGCGGTGATTTCCAGGATCACCGGCGCCGGATTGGGGTAAGCCTCGATGTTCAGCTTGGAGAACGCAAAAAGGCCGGCGCCGAGGAACACCAACAACCCCAGCAGAACCAGCGGGCGACGCGTCAGCCCGAACGTGAGGAGGCCTTTAAGCACAGTTTGTCCAGAACTCCGTTATCGCGTCGACCAGCCTCCGATTCATCACCTTCACCGCGACGCTGTAGCCAGCGCATTACTCAGGAACAGCGCGCCCTCGGTGGCAACAAGCTCGCCGACCTGCAGCCCTTCGAGTATCTGCCGGTAGCCGTTGTACTGCTCGCCGATCTTGACCGGTCGCCTCGTGAACCGGCGGCGGTCGGCGGTGACCCATACGGTCATGGTGCCGTCGCCTTCGCGCACCACGCCGTCAGGCGGAATGCCGGGCGAGCGGACCGGCGGGCCGATGCGAATGAGGAAATTCGCGAACATGCCGGAGCGTAGTTCGTGCTGCGGGTCGCTGATTTCGGAGCGGACCAGGACGCGGCGGGTCGTCGGGTCGACGCTTGCGCCGATCGTAGTGATCTTGCCGTCGAACACGCGGCCTGGAAACGCGCTCAAGGTGACTTGCACCTGTTGTCCGAGGCGAAACGCCGGACTGTCGGCCTCGGCAACGTCCGCCAGCATCCACATGATGTTGATGTCGGCGACGGTATAGGGGGCGGGCGCGTTGCCCGGCTGCACGAACAGCCCCGGCGCCGCATTGCGCGCCGTGATGCGGCCGGTGATCGGGCTCGGCACGATCAGCGTCGAGTCGGCACTGCGATTGGCGACGATGCGATCGATGTCCGCATCGGTCTTACCAAACAGGCGCACCGCGTCACGCGCCGCGCGCAAATTGCCTTCGGCGGTCTGTTGATCGGACGCCGCCTGGTCCACGTCGCGCTGCGAGACAGCGAGCGTCTTATAGAGCTCGCGCAGTCGCGCCAGGCTGCGGGTGGTCAGCTCCAAAACGCCGGCCGCTGCGATCAAAGTCGACTCGGCCTGCAGCAGATCGGGGCTGTCGATGGTGAACAGCGTCTGCCCCTTTTTCACATCGTCTCCGATCGCGGCATACAGGGCGATGATGCGCCCTTGATAGGGAGTGAACACTTGAACCGCCATGTCTTCGTCGAAGTCGATGCTGCCGACGGCCTCCTTTTGAACCGGAAAATCACGCTCTTCCGCCGGCTCGACTTTCACCGACGCAAGCTGGGAGTCGGAGAGATCGACACTATCTTTTTCGCGGGAGGACGCGGTCGAAGCATTGGTCGCCTCGGCGCTTGCGGGCGTCGTCGCGCCGAGCTCGGGCTTGGAACCCTCGCCCCAACGCCATGCGCCATACGCCAAGGCGACGGATATGAGCGCGAGGATCGCGGCTCTCGCCCGGCCATTCGTCATGCGGGAAAACATCGATAAAACCGCGTCCAGACTCGTCGAGATCGACGCGAAATGGCCACTACCCGGCTTCGCCGTCTACTGTCATTAATCACAGAACTTGGATTGATTACCGGATTTGGCCCCCGTTAAATCGCGGGGACCGCACAACTCATCGCAGTTTATCACGAAGATACTATTTCGCTATTTCCTGCCAGCGACATTTCAACTGGCCGCTGATCGCGGACCGGGTGTGAAAGCCCGATGACTACTGTGAAAGATAACAGTGCAAATCGGCACTAAATCACCGACACTGTGGCAGGGCGAGTACAGCCAACACCCGCCGGTTCGTAAATAATGCTGTCGGCTGCCAAAGTGGTCGTCCGCTGCCACGCGTCATTTCCAAGTTCGAATACTTCCAAGTTGAATATGTCGGGTCGGTCGGTCAGGAAGTTTACTACAAGAGCCGGCGCTCTCGCGGCCACGATTCTTTTGGCTAGCTGCGCGGTCGGCCCGGATTTCCTCCATCCCGCCGCGCCCGACATCACCGGCTACACCAAGGAGCTGCTAACGCCGCGGACCTCCTCCACCGATGCGCCGACCGGACGATCGCAGCGTTTCGTGCAGGGGCGCGACATTCCCCAGGAGTGGTGGGCGCTGTTCAAATCGCCAGCGCTCAATGCTTTGATCGAGCGCTCGCTGAACAACAATCCCTCGCTGCAAACGGCGATGGCGACCTTGCGCGCGGCGAACCAGGCAGTCTACGCCCAAGAGGGTCATTTTTTGCCGCTGGTTCAAGCGAATTTCAATCCAACGCGCCAGCTCACTGCTGGTGCAATCTCTCCAGTCCTCAATACGGGTGCCAATCCGTTCAACCTATACACCGCGCAAGTCCTGGTGTCGTATACCTTCGACGTCTGGGGCCTCAATCGGCGCACCGTCGAATCGCTCAAGGCGCTGGCCGATAACCAGCGCTTCCAGGTCGAGGCCGCCTATCTCACGCTGACGTCGAACGTGGCGGTCGCGGCTATCACCGAGGCGTCGCTGCGTGGACAGATCGAGGCCACCAACGAACTTATTTCGATCAATACCAAGATGCTCGACATCCTGCGGCGCCAACTCGACGCGGGTTATGCCAACCGCAGCGGCGTTGCCGCGCAGGAAGCGGCACTCGCCCAGGTCAAAGCGACGCTGCCGCCACTACGCAAGGCACTGGCGCAGCAACGTGACCTCTTGGCTGCCCTTGCCGGCACCTATCCGAGCGAGGAGCCGCGCGAGACATTCAGACTCACGGACCTGCGCTTGCCGACCGACCTGCCGGTGAGCCTACCCTCGCAGCTTATCGAGCAACGCCCAGACATCCGCGCGTCGCAGGAGCAATTGCATGCGGCGAGCGCCAGCATCGGTATTGCCACCGCCAACCTGCTCCCGACTTTCACGATCAACGCCAACGCCGGCTTTATGAATACCGCGCTCGCTGGTCTGCTGGCGCCCCAAAACGAGTTCTGGCTGTTGGCGGGCAACGCCACGCAGACGGTGTTCGACGGCGGCACGCTGCTCCACCAACTGCAAGAGGCCAAGGACATCTATAATGCGGCGGCGTGGAGCTATCGCGGCACCGTGATCGGCGCCGTGCAGAACGTGACCGACTCGCTGCGCGCGCTGCAAAACGACGCCGATGCGCTCAAAGCGGCGCGCGATTTCGAGCGCGCCGCCAAGATCAGCTTCGATCTTGCGCGCCAACAAATGCAGACCGGCAATGCCAACGTGCTGCTGCTGCTTAATGCGCAGCAGACCTACCTACAGGCGGTCATTGCGGTGGTGCAGGCCCGCGCCGCCCGGCTCGCCGACACCGCGGCCCTGTTTCAGGCGCTCGGCGGCGGTTGGTGGAATCGCGCCGCGCCGTTGCCGGAGAAGACTCTTAATGTCGGCACCGGCGAGGCAGCGCCCGTCGTCGACAGGCACGACAGCCTTTTCAACGTGCTGTTCCCGCCGCAGCCTGATTAGCTCGCTCGGCCGCAGGTTACGTTTCGAGCACAACCAGCGCCTGACCTTCCGCCACCGTCTCGTCGATCGACACGAGCACCGCCTGGACCTTTCCAGCCACCGGGCTCGATACGGGTATCTCCATCTTCATCGCCTCGACGATGGCGATGTCCTCGCCCTGCTTGACGGATGCGCCGACGGAAAGCGGCAGCGCGCAGATACGCCCTGCCACTTCGGCTTTGACTTTCATCTCCCCCATCATCCGTCCTTTCGTACGCTTCGCCTTCCCCGTGCAACATGCTTTGGCGGCCGGTACAAGTGGAATGTCGTTTCGCGTATGGCATATCCTAGTCGCGCGCTCTCGGGCAGCGCCGCCGGAACGCAATCATGAAGTGCCCCAGGGGAGGACGCGGATGAACTGGAAGCCCGAACTCGACGACCTGATGCGCCGCGAAGCCTTCGCGCGCGAGATGGGCGGGGCCGACAAGGTCAAGCGCCAGCACGACGGCGGGCGGCTGACGGTGCGGGAGAGGATCGATCTCCTCGTCGATCCGGCGAGCTTCCACGAGGTCGGGGCGATTTCCGGAAGCGCGGAATATGATGCCGCCGGCGGTCTCACCAGCCTCACGCCGGCGAATTGTGTGCTCGGCCGCGGCTTGATCAACGGTCGGCCGGTCGTGGTTGTCGGCGACGATTTTACCGTTCGCGGCGGCTCGGCCGACGCCTCGATCTCGGCAAAACCGCTGATGGCGGAAGAAATGGCGAGCGAATTCCGCCTGCCGATCATCCGCATCATTGAAGGCTCGGGCGGCGGCGGCTCGGTCAAGACGATCGAGACGAGCGGCGCCGCCAATCTTCCCGGCGGTGTCGGCACAACGCGCGGCTTCTATTACATGACGGCGAACATGGCGCAGGTGCCGGTCGTGGGCCTGGGCCTGGGCTCAGTCGCGGGCCTCGGCGCCGCGCGGCTTGTTTCGAGTCATTATTCCATCATGACCAAATCGTCGGCCATGTTCGTGGCCGGCCCGCCTGTTGTTGCGAGACTTGGACAAGCGCTCGGAAAGGAAGAGTTGGGCGGCTGGCAAATACAGACCCGCAGCGGCGGCGTCGATCATGCCGTTGACACCGAGCAAGCAGCGTTCGCTTGTGCGCGGCGGTTCCTTTCCTATTTGCCATCGTCCGTTCACGGCCTTCCACCAACGACGCCCTGCGACGACGATCCCGAGCGCGCCGACGAAATACTGATGGGCGCGATCCCGCGCAATCGGCGTCAAGTCTACAAGATGCGGCCGATCATCGAGACCATTGTCGACAAGGGAACGTTCTTTGAGATCGGCCAGGAGTTTGGCCGTGCCATCATCGTCGGGCTCGCGCGCCTTGATGGCCGCGCGGTTTTGCTCTTCGCCAGCGACCCTTATCATTACGGCGGGGCGTGGACGGCGGACACTTGCTTGAAAGTTACGCGTTTTGTTGATTTCGCCGAGACCTTTCATTTGCCGGTGGTCTATCTCTGCGACTGCCCCGGCTTCATGATCGGCCTGGATGCCGAGCGATCCGCAACCATTCGTCACGGCGCGCGTGCCATGGCGGCCATCAACCAGACCACGACGCCGTGGTGCACGGTGATCGTGCGCAATTCCTTCGGTGTCGCCGGGGCCGCGCATCAGCCTGCGGGGCGCATGTCGCTGCGCTACGCCTGGCTTTCAGGTTATTGGGGGTCGCTGCCGCTGGAGGGCGGCATCGAAGCCGCCTATCGCGCCGAGATCGACGCCGCGGCCGATCCAAAGGCGAAACTTGCGGAAATCGAGGAGCGGTTGAACAAGCTCCGCTCGCCGTTCCGATCAGCCGAGCGGTTTTGGGTCGAGGAGATCATCGATCCGCGCAGGACGCGATCGCTGCTCTGCGAATTCGCGCGATTGGCCGAACCGGTCCGCACGCCGGGCGTCGCGTCCTTCGCCATTAGGCCGTAGTTGTCGGCGTGTTCATCTCATGGGCAACCCCCTGAACAGGTGTTCGCGCGTGCGCCGCCGCGCTCTGGATGGCCGCGTTCCGGCGTCAATTTCGAGAATTGCTTCGAACGCCCGTCGCAGGCGTTGGTGATCGATGTTCGTGATATGCCGACGCAAACAGTCCAGCTTTTCCGGACTATCTTTAGCGACAATAGCGTCGCACATCTCGGTGCTCGTTCTGACAAAATAAGAAAATTGAGTGTTGGAAAGATACCGGCCGTGCCGGTCCATGTCGTACGCGATCGACAACGCGACGGCTCGGTCGTCCGCTCCTTGAGTCACCGCAAATCGCAAGATGGCGAACAGCCAATCCAGGACCTTATGGAATTCTTCAAGGTTCGCTCCTTTGCTTCGTTCCCGCTCCATCGCAGCGGCCGTCGCATGTTAGGACGCTGGCAGAATTGGGATGAGCCGGCGTGCGGCGCGCATGACCTTCTCAAGCCACCCGACAAGCGGATTGCCTTGGTTCGCGATATCAAGCTCGAAGTGCCCTGTGAGAAACATTGTCGCGCAGCCGACCGGCACGCAGTTGTAATTCGCGAAGCGAAGGGCGGACCGCTTAAACACGAATAAGCCCCCGATACGCCCGTCGGCCTCGCGCGCCACCCAAAGTCCATTCTTGTTGCGCCCAATAAAGAATAGCGGAATGGATACGCTGAGAACGCCGGGACCTGGCCGGCGAGGAAATTTCGTCTTCGCCCCAATGGCGACGGGCGACGGCGGGCGCCAGTTGAAGCTCATCTTCGCGGCTGCGCGACGCGACCGCGCGACCCGCTACCGATACCTGGTCCGACCGACGCCAGTGCGCTCTTGTGCATCAGGCGGCGGCATCGTTCTATGTCGTGCTTGGAACGGCGAACGGTGGATGCCGGCACTGCGCGTCTCGATCGATCGACGAAGTAGCGGTCGAGCGCCTGCGCCAGGCTTTGCCAGAAGCCGCCCCGCGACGCTGGGCGAGGCTGATCAACAGGAATGACACTCATCGAGGTCTCTCCTCTATTTCTTTTGCCGGCACCACATTTGCTCCCGATCGCATATGAATTCGAGACGGAAACGACCTCCTCCTCATAAAGCCGGCATAGTGACGTTAATGAACCCCGGAACGCGCCAAGCACTTACGCGAAGTTGTCGCAACAGAATATTTGATCCGGTGCGGGCCGGACCTGCGGAACCGCCGCGATGATTTGCGGCGCAACGCTGTTTCTGCGACGTGCTTCAAGAAAGGCTCTCAGGATTGCCAGCGGCAATACTTCGTGGCGCGCCTCCGCTGTATCGTCGAGGTCGATGGGCAAATTCGGTTGCCGCGACAGCGAGCAGAGCCAATTGCCGTTCTCATGGATAACGCGGCGAACCGTCCAACTCGGCATTTCAAGCTGGATCAGGGCGAACGCCGCATCGGTCCATGCGCCGGCCTCGATCAAGCGATCGATCCGAGCTGTTTTTCCTGATCGCCGCAGCGATAAAAGTCGCGCGCCAGCGCTCTCCATGACTTTGCGCAACAGTTCAGGAGCGAGCACCGGCGCCAGCCGCAACTCGTCATCCAACCGGTCAAGATCGACTTTCTGCGGCGCACCAATCATCATGATGCGATCTCACGAAAAGAGCGGCCATCAGCCGGGCCCCCGTAACATGGCGCCAAGGGCCATAAAGAAGCCAGAGGAACCAATATACTAAGATATTTAGACGGAATAAGGATTTGGCAGATGTTTTATAAAGAAACCGGGAGCTGATTTTCAATAACTTCGGCCCGAAATTCCCCCTCGAATTTAGATGCGCTGAGTGGCAATGGACTGTCCGTCGACGGAATGAGAGGCTTCATCCGCTTGAGGTTCAAAACCGGATTGGCGCCTATCCTCTACTGGATGGCTTCGGCGCAGCCAGGAAACCGGATCAAACTGCAAGGTCGCGCGGGCGTGCTTGACGCAATCATGTTGACGCCGGTCATCGTTTGTTTCGCGCTGGCGCGGGCCAATGCGAATCTACGCGATCATTCGCTCACGCTTCCCGCAGGCAAAGTTGCTTCCTCATGACGGGTGCCGGTTGGCTGCAGATAGCTTTTTTTGCCGCCGTCGTCGGCCTGCTGACGCGTCCTCTTGGCGGATATCTCGTGCGTGTCTATGCCGGTGAGCGCACGCTATTGCAGCCATTGCTTGGGCCTATCGAAGCAGCGCTCTACCGAGTTGCCGGAATCGAGCCGGAGGTCGAACAGAGTTGGTTCCGGTACGCGGTTTCCTTTCTGGTCTTCCACGCACTCGGAATTATGGTGCTCTATGCGCTTCTGCGGCTGCAATCCGTTTTGCCGCTAAACTCTCAGGACCTGACGGCGGTCGCTCCTGATCTAGCACTGAACACCGCAGTCAGCTTCGTGACCAACACGAGCTGGCAATCCTATGGCGGCGAGACGACGCTCAGTTATGCGAGCCAGATGGCCGGCATCACCGTGCAGTCATTTCTTTCCGCCGCCGCCGGAATGGCTGTCGCCATCGCCTTTATCCGCGGCTTCGCGCGCCGCCGGTCGGCAACGATCGGCAATTTTTGGGTCGATCTCACGCGTGGCACGCTCTACGTGCTGCTGCCGATCTGCGTCGTGGGCGCCTTGTTCCTGGTGGCAGACGGCGTGCCGCAGACCCTCTCGCCGTCGGTGGCGGTGACCACGCTTGAGGGCGGCCTTCAAACAATCGCACGCGGTCCGGTCGCGACGCAGGAGGCGATCAAGCTGTTAGGCGGCGACGGCGGTGGATTCTTCAATGCCAATTCCGCGCACCCTTTCGAGAATCCGACGCCGCTGACGAACCTCGTGGAGATGGTGCTCATACTCGCGCTGGGCGCAGCCTTGACCAACTGCTTTGGCCGTATGGTGGGATCCGAGCGGCAAGGATGGCTCCTGCTTTGCGTCATGGCGATCCTGTTCGGGCTCGGCGTCAGCGGCCTCTATTCATCGGAGGCCGGCGGCAATCCGGCTGTCGCGGCCGTGAATGCCGGTCAGACAACACGCTCGCAACAGCCCGGCGGAAACATGGAAGGCAAGGAAGTGCGCTTCGGGATCGCCGGGTCCACGCTCTTCGCCGGCGTCTCGACTGCTTCCTCGGACGGAGCAGTCAACGCGATGCACGACAGCTTCCTGCCGCTGAGCGGAGGCATCCTTCTCGCCAACATGATGGTCGACGAGGTGATCGTCGGCGGACCCGGCTCCGGCCTCTTTGGCACGCTGCTGTTTTGCATCGCCGCCGTCTTCCTTGCCGGCCTCATGATTGGCCGCACGCCAGAATTCGTCGGCAAGAAAGTCGGTTCAGCGGAGATCAAGATGGCGATCCTCGCGCTGATATGCGTCCCGGCGGCAACGCTCGGTCTGACCGCGATCGCCTGCGTCGTCGAGCCGGGGCTTGCTGGCTTGGGTAATGCAGGACCTCATGGATACTCGGAAATTCTTTACGCCTACACATCAGCCGCGGCGACAAATGGCAGCGCTTTCGCCGGCTTGAGCGCCAATTCACCGTTCTACAACCTCACACTCGCGCTCGGCATGTTCGTGGGCCGCTTCCTGGTCATCGTCCCGGTTCTGGCCGTGGCTGGGTTGCTCTCTGCACAGTCTATCACCCCGCGCTCGAAGGGCACTCTACCGACCGACGGCGCGCTATTTCTCTGCTTTCTCCTCGGCGTCATCATCATCATCGGCGGCCTGACCTACCTGCCGGTGCTGGTGCTCGGACCCGTCATTGAAAACCTGCAGCTGTTGGGCCGCGCGTTCTATTAAGGCCAGGACCGCGATCGCGGATCGCTTTGGCATTTATCTCGGGTTTATGAAAGCAGTGAACATACCATCTGGAATTCATACACCCGACGCTTCACATCCGTCGCAGAACCGAAATGAAGCAACCGCGACACCTTTGTGATCGGAATTATGAAACTCATTTTTCAAAGCAGCGAAAGACGCTCCGCGCTTTCTGCCGTCCTTATGGTCATAGCGGTGCTTGCGGTCGGAGCGATCGCTAAGCTCGACGTCACGGCGGCATTTTTCCAGTTCGTGCATTGATGCCGGGGATGTTGTTTCGGCCACGCATACGCGGCGTATCATGAGGAAATTCAGCCATTTAGGTCTTCCGCCCGGCGCTCCCACTGCCGTCGATCTTTATAGGATTCCTATATCTTTTCAGCCCCCAACCTCTCGATTTCCTACGCAAACAGTGACAGCTAATCGCGCGTGAACGCGCGAACACTCTTTACGCTTCTTGACCTGCATCAAGGTCGCGCGCCGTTCGCCAGCATCTGCTGACAGGCAGCAGCATTTATTGGTTTCGGAGCATTCCGATGATGGATCTCGTCATGATGGCGGTCGGGTTCGCCTTTTTCGCGCTGTCGATCGCCTACGTTTACGCCTGCGACCTGCTCTGAGGGGGAGACGCCATGATCTTCGATTATTCGCTCGCCGGCCTCGTCACTGTGGGGCTGCTCGTCTACCTGACCTACGCCCTGCTCAAGCCCGAGCAGTTCTGAAGGGATAACGACAATGACCGTCATCGGCTGGGTCCAGATTCTGCTCTATTGCGCGATCATCGTCGCCATCACGCCGGCGCTCGGCGCCTATATGACTCGCGTGTTCAGCGGCGAGCGCACGTTTCTCTCGCCGGTCCTGAGGCCGGTCGAGGCCGCGATTTACAAGATCGCCGGCGTCAATGCGCGGAACGAGCAGCACGCGGTTACCTATACGATCGCCATGCTGCTGTTCCACGTCGGCGGCTTTCTCATCCTCTATGTGTTGATGCGCGTGCAGGGAGCGCTGCCGTTCAATCCGGCGGAACAGTCGGCGGTCGCTCCGGACCTTTCTTTCAACACGGCGGTGAGCTTCATCACCAACACCAACTGGCAGAACTACGGTGGCGAAAGCACGATGTCTTACCTCGTGCAGATGCTGGGGCTGACGCATCAGAACTATTTGTCGGCGGCCACCGGCATCGTGCTCGCGGTCGCGCTCATTCGCGGCTTCGCGCGGCATTCCGTCCGCACCGTCGGCAATTTCTGGGTCGACATGACGCGCGTAACGCTCTACGTCCTGATTCCGATCTGCGTGCCTTATGCGTTGTTCCTGATCTGGCAAGGTATTCCGCAAACGCTCGGCGCGTATGTGGACGCGACGACGCTGGAAGGCGCCAAGCAGACCATTGCGGTCGGGCCGGTGGCTTCGCAGATCGCCATCAAAATGCTTGGCACCAACGGCGGCGGGTTCTTCAACGCCAATGCCGCGCATCCGTTCGAGAACCCGACGGCTCTGTCGAATTACGTGCAGATCATTTCGATTTTCGCGCTCGGCGCGGCGCTCACCAACGTCTTCGGCCGCATGGTCGGCAATCAGCGCCAGGGTTGGGCGATCCTTGCTGTGATGGGTGTCCTCTTCATCGCCGGCGTTATCGCTTGCTATGCCGCCGAAGCGCACGGCAACGACGCCCTCAATGCGCTCGGCCTCACCGGTGGCAACATGGAGGGCAAAGAAGTCCGCTTCGGCATCGTTGCCTCGGCCTTGTTCGCCGTGATCACCACTGCCGCCTCGTGCGGCGCGGTGAATGCCATGCACGATTCCTTCACCGCGCTCGGCGGCATGATCCCGCTGATCAACATTCAGCTCGGCGAGATCATCGTCGGCGGCGTCGGCTCCGGCATGTACGGCATGCTGCTCTTCGCCATCATTTCGGTCTTCGTGGCCGGCCTGATGGTGGGCCGCACTCCCGAATATGTCGGCAAGAAAATCGAAGCCAAGGAAGTGAAGATGGCAATGCTCGCCATCCTCATCCTGCCGCTGATGTATCTCGGCTGGACCGCAGTCGCGATGCTGGTGCCGTCCGCCGTCGCCGCGATGAACAACCCCGGGCCGCACGGCTTCACCGAAGTACTGTACGCCTACGTGTCGCAGGACGGCAACAACGGGTCGGCGTTCGCGGGACTTAGCGCCAACACGTTGTTCTACAATCTTACCGGCGCGATGGCGATGTTTGTTGGCCGATTCTGGATGATCATCCCGACCATGGCGATTGCCGGCTCGCTTGCCGCCAAGAAATCGGTCCCGGCCTCCGCGGGCACGTTCCCGACCACTGGCGGACTGTTCGTCGGCCTGGTCGTCGGCGTGATCGTCATCGTCGGCGGCCTCACCTTCTTTCCGGCGCTCGCGCTCGGCCCGATCGTCGAGCAGTTGTCGATCAACGCCGGTACCCTCTTTTCTTCGAATTAGGCTCGGAGTCATTTCGATGGAAACCTCATCCATGCGCAAGCGTATGCCTGTATCGGCCCTGTTCGATCCGAAGATCGTGGTGCCGGCGATCGGCTCCGCCTTCGTCAAGCTCAATCCGCTGACGCTGATGAAGAATCCGGTAATGTTCGTGCTGGAAATCGTCACGGCGCTGACGACGGTGATCTTGATCCGCGATCTGGTGACCGGCGGCGCGCATATCGGTTTTGAGTTTCAGATCATCCTCTGGCTGTGGTTCACCGTGTTGTTCGCCAACTTCGCCGAAGCCGTCGCCGAAGGCCGCGGCAAGGCGCAGGCCGAGACGCTGCGGCGTCAGCGGACTGAGACCCAGGCCAAGCTGGTGACCGGCTCGGGCGATTCGCAGAGCTATCGGCTGATGCCATCGACCGACCTCAAGGTTGGAGACATCGTGCTGGTCGAAGCCGGCGACATCATTCCGTCAGACGGCGAGGTGATCGTGGGCATGGCTTCGGTCAACGAAGCGGCCATCACCGGTAAATCGGCGCCGGTCATTCGCGAGTCTGGCGGCGATCGCTCCGCGGTGACCGGCGGCACGCAAGTCCTTTCCGACTGGATCCGGGTGCGCATCACCGCGGCCCCGGGCTCGACCTTCCTCGACCGCATGATCAGGCTGGTCGAAGGCGCCGAGCGGCAAAAAACGCCGAACGAGATCGCGCTGAACATTCTCCTGATCGGCCTGACCATCATCTTCGTGTTCGCCACTGCGACGATCCCGAGCTACGTTGCCTATGCCGGCAGCGCGATCTCCGTCGTGATCCTCGTCGCGCTGTTCGTGACGCTGATCCCGACCACGATCGGCGCGCTTTTGTCTGCTATCGGCATCGCCGGTATGGATCGCCTGGTGCGGTTCAACGTGCTCGCCATGTCGGGCCGCGCCGTCGAGGCCGCGGGCGACGTGGATACGCTCCTGCTCGACAAAACCGGCACCATCACGCTCGGCAACCGCCAGGCGACCGAATTCAAGCCGTTGCGCGGGGTGAGCGAACAGGAATTGGCCGACGCGGCGCAATTGGCTTCGCTCGCCGACGAAACGCCCGAGGGCCGCTCTATCGTTGTCCTGGCGAAGGAAAAGTACGGCATTCGCGGCCGTGAGCTCGCCGAGATGCACGCCAATTTCATCCCGTTTAGCGCGCAGACCCGGATGAGCGGCGTTGAAGTCGGCTCTTCCTGGGTGCGCAAAGGCGCGGTGGATGCGATCTTGAACTACCTCAGCACGTCGCCGAGCGCGGTTGGCCCTGGAGGTGCGGTGCAGGCGCAGCGTCCGAACCTCGGTGCCGAGACCGTGCGCGAAGTGATGGCGATCGCCGACGCGATCGCCAAATCGGGTGGCACGCCGCTTGCCGTGGCCAAGGACAATCGGCTGCTTGGCGTCATTCAGCTCAAGGACATCGTCAAGGGCGGCATCCGTGAGCGTTTCGCCGAGTTGCGCCGGATGGGCATTCGCACCGTCATGATTACCGGCGACAATCCGATGACCGCCGCGGCGATTGCGGCGGAGGCCGGCGTCGACGATTTTCTGGCGCAGGCCACGCCCGAGGACAAGCTGCGGCTCATCCGCGACGAGCAGGCCAAGGGCAAGCTCGTTGCCATGTGCGGCGACGGCACCAACGACGCGCCGGCGCTGGCGCAGGCGGATGTCGGCGTCGCCATGAATACCGGCACGCAGGCCGCCCGCGAGGCCGGCAACATGGTCGACCTCGACTCCAATCCGACCAAGCTGATCGAAATCGTCGAGATCGGCAAGCAGCTCTTGATGACGCGAGGCGCGCTGACCACGTTCTCCATTGCCAACGACGTGGCGAAGTATTTCGCCATCATCCCAGCGATGTTCGTGGCCTTCTACCCGCAGCTACAGACGCTGAACATCATGAAGCTCGAGACGCCGCAGAGCGCCATCCTCTCGGCGATCATCTTCAACGCGCTCATCATCATCGCGCTTATTCCGCTGTCGCTGAAAGGCGTGCGCTATCGTCCGATCGGCGCCGCTCAGCTGCTCCGCCGCAATCTTTGGATCTACGGCGGCGGCGGCGTGATCATTCCATTCATCGGCATCAAGGCCATCGATCTCGTGGTCACGGCCTTGCATCTCGCTTAAGGAGAAGACGTCATGTTGCGCGAAATCCGTCCGGCGATCGTCGTTCTTGTCGCCCTGACGCTCATCACCGGCCTGGTTTATCCGCTGGCGATGACCGGGATTGCCAAGGTCATTTTTCCCAATCAGGCGGAAGGAAGCCTGATCGAACGCGACGGCAAGGTCGTCGGGTCCGCGTTCATCGGCCAGGAATTCAAGAGCGACAAATACTTCCACGGCCGGCCGTCGGCGACGACCGCGCCCGATCCCAAGGATCCGACGAAGACTGTCGCTGCGCCCTATAATGCCGCCAATTCCGGCGGATCGAACCTGGGGCCATCCAACAAAGCGCTTATCGACCGGGTGCAAGGTGACCTCGACACGCTCCGGAAGGAGAACCCATCGGCCCCGGTCCCGGCCGATCTGGTGACAACGTCGGCCAGCGGGCTCGATCCGGACATCTCGCCCGACGCCGCCCTCTTCCAGGTGCCGCGTGTTGCCAAGGCGCGCAACTTGGCCGAAGATCAAGTGCGGCAGCTCGTCGGCGATCACGTCGAGGATCGTTTCCTCGGTCTTTTGGGCGAGCCGCGCGTCAACGTCTTGCAGCTCAATCTCGCGCTGGACCGGTTGTCCGCCGGATAGAGCGACAGACCCGAAACGTCGAGAGATCTGATCAGTGATGGCGGATCAACGAGGCGCTTCGGACCATCGGCCCTCGCCGGAAGCCCTGCTCGAAGCGGCGCGCCGTGAAGAGAGCCGCGTTGGCAAGCTCAGAATCTTCGTCGGCGCCGCGCCGGGTGTCGGCAAGACTTACGAGATGCTGCAACAGGCCCACGCCCGCAAGAAAGACGGCTATGACGTCGTCGCCGGCATCGTCGAGACCCATGGCCGCCGGGATACCGAAGCGCTGTTGCAAGGGCTGGAAACCGTCCCGCGCCGGCGCGTCCAATACAAAGAACAATGGCTCGAGGAAATGGATCTCGACGCCATCATCGCCCGGCGCCCGCAGATCGTGCTGGTCGACGAACTCGCGCACACCAACGCCGAGGGCAGCCGTCACCCCAAGCGTTATCTCAACGTCGAAGAGCTGATGAGTCGCGGCATTGACGTCTACACGACCGTCAACATCCAGCATATCGAGAGCCTCAATGACGTGGTCGCGCAGATCACGCATGTTCGCGTGCGCGAGACGGTGCCGGATGCGGTGTTCGACCGCGCCGACGCCGTCGAGCTGGTCGACCTGACGCCCGATGATCTGATCCAGCGATTGAAGGAAGGCAAAGTCTACGTCCCCAAGCAGGCCGAGCGGGCGCTGGAGCACTTCTTCTCGCCGGCCAACTTGACCGCGTTGCGCGAGCTCGCGCTGCGCCGCACGGCCGAGCGGGTCGACGAGGAATTGCTCACGGAAATGCAGGCGCGCGCCATCAAAGGCCCATGGGCGGCGGGCGAGCGCATTTTGGTGTGCATCAGCGAAGACCCGCGCTGCGCCGGCCTCGTCCGCTACGCCAAGCGGCTCGCCGACCGGCTGCATGGACCCTGGGTGGCGCTCTATGTCGAGGGGCGGCGCGCCGTGCAGCTCTCGGAGGAAGAGCGCGACCGCGTTGCCGACACGCTGCGACTCGCCGAGGCGCTCGGCGGCGAAGCCGTCACGCTCCCCGCCGGCGGTCGCCACATCGCCGACGACGTGATCGCTTACGCGCAAGCAAATAACGTAACGCAGATCATCATCGGCAAGTCGGCGCGCACGCGCTGGTTCGAGATGCTCCACGGCTCGGTGGTCCGCGATCTCGTGCGCCGGTCCGGCAACATCAGCGTCCAGGTCATCGCCGGCGACGCCGTTGCCGGCCAGCCGATCCCGAAAAAATCGGTCCGCGCCGCCGAGCGCGAGGAGAGGTTCGATCCCCGCCCTTATGCAGCGGCGCTGGTCGCGGTGGCAGCGGCAATCGGCTTCGGCGCTCTGATCGAAACGTGGGTCGGAGTTACGAATGTCGATCTCGTTTTCCTGACCGCCGTCGTCGCAATCGCGGTTCGCTTCGGCTTGTTGCCGTCGCTGCTGGCGAGCGTCGCCTCCTCGCTCGCTTATAATTTCTTCTTTCTGCCTCCGATATACACATTCACCATCGCCGATCCGAACAATGTCGTGGCCTTCGGCTTTTTCACGCTCGTGGCCATAATCGTTTCCAGCGTGGCCGCGCGCGGCCGCACGCAGGCGCTGGCGACGATGGAGCGCGCTCGTGCTACCGAGTCCCTCTATTTGTTCAGCCGTAAGCTTGCGGGTGCCGGCACGCTCGATGACGTGCTATGGGCCACGGCCTATCAAACCGCGCTGATGCTTAAAGTGCGTGTCGTGTTGCTGTTGCCGGAGCGTGGTTCGATCGTCGTGAAGGCCGGTTACCCGCCGGAGGACATCCTCGACGAGGCCGATCTTGCGGCGGCAAAGTGGGCCTGGGAAAACAACCGCTCCGCAGGACGCGGATCCGAGACGCTCCCCGGCGCGAAGCGCTTATTCCTGCCGATGCAGACCGGGCGCGGCGCCATCGGTGTGATGGGGATCGACAGCGACAAACCGGGGCCGCTGCTCACGCCCGATCAGCGGCGACTGTTGGATGCGCTCCGGGACCAGGGAGCTCTCGCGATCGAACGCGTGCGGCTGGTTGAGGAGATGGACCGCGTCGAGCGCGCCGCCGAAACCGAGCGGTTGCGCTCGGCGCTCCTCACTTCCATTTCGCATGACCTGAAGACGCCGCTTGCCGCCGTGCTCGGGTCGGCGGAAACGCTGCGCGATTTGGGTGAAAGGCTCAGCGATGCCGAGAAGGCAGACCTTCTGGCGACGATCATCGATGAATCGGAGCGGCTCAACCGATTCATCGCTAACCTTCTCGACATGACCAAGCTCGAATCGGGCGCCGTATCGCCGAATGTTGCCCTGCACGATGTTGGCGAAATCGTCGGCAGCGCGTTGCGCCGCGCGAGCCGCATCCTGTCGCACCACCACATCGAGCTTGAGCTAGCGCCGGATTTGCCGATGCTCGAACTCGACGCCGTGCTGTTCGAGCAAGTCCTGTTCAATCTGCTCGACAACGCCGCGAAATACGCTCCGCCGGAAACGACGATCCGCATCCAGAGCTGGCGAAACGCGGAATCCGTTTGCTTGCGCGTTCTCGATGAAGGCAGCGGCATTCCGACGAACGATCTCGATCACATCTTCGACAAGTTCTACCGGGCGCAGAAGATGGATCAGGTTCGCGCCGGCACCGGGCTAGGGCTCGCGATTTCGCGCGGCTTTGTCGAAGCCATGCACGGCACCATCGTCGCGGCGAATCGCACCGACCGGAGCGGGGCCGCGTTCACCATCAGTTTGCCGATCCCGCGCGAACGGCAAAATCTGGACGCCGCCGCATGAGCGCCGCTCCGCTCCGCGTGCTGGTGGTCGATGACGAACCGCCCATTCGCAAGCTGCTGCGCTTGGGCTTGACCGCCCAGGGCTATCAGACGCTCGAAGCGCCCAACGGCAAGGCAGCGCTTGAACTTCTCAGCCAGGCTCCGGACTTGATTATTCTCGACCTCGGCCTGCCCGATACGCAAGGACACGAGTTGCTGCGGACGATCCGCGCGCGCAACGAGAGCGTGCCCATCGTCGTCTTGTCGAGCCGTGGCGATGAGGCCGGCAAAGTCCAAGCGCTCGATCTCGGCGCCGACGACTACGTGACCAAGCCGTTCGGCATGGACGAGCTTCTCGCCAGGATACGGGCGGCGCTGCGCCACCAATTGCAGTCCCACGGCGAACGGCCGGTGTTCCGCGTCGGAGACCTCTCGGTCGATCTCGTCCGCCGCATCGTCAAGGTCGGTGATCGGGAGGTAAAGCTTTCGCCCAAGGAATACGACCTGTTGCGGGTGCTGGTTCAGCACGCGGGCAAGGTGCTCACGCATAGGTTCTTGCTCGGCGAGTTGTGGGACGAGTTGACAGACGCTCAGTATCTTCGCGTCTATGTCCGTCAGCTCCGACAAAAAATCGAAGCCGACCCCGAACAGCCGCAGTATATTCTCACCGAAACAGGTATCGGTTATCGACTGCACGCTCCCGATTAATCGTCCGCGATCTTCAATACAGCCCGATGGATTTCATGTAGTATCATTTGCAATGCAAATTTCCGACTTCCTTTCTTTGGCCGACGTGACCGTCAACGTCGCCGCCTCGGACAAACAAATGCTTCTGGAAGAGCTGGCACGAAGGGCCGGATCGGCCGTTGACGTACTGCCGACCCTTGTCCTCTCAGAGCTGCTCAAGCGCGAGGGACTTGGATCGACGGGAATCGGCGGCGGCGTGGCGCTGCCGCATGCACGATTTCACCAAGTCAATAAGCCGTTCGGGATTCTGGTTCGTCTCAGAAAACCCATCGACTTCGATGCCGTCGACGGCAAGCCGGTCGATACTGTTTTTTTGTTGCTCTTGCCGGACGCGCCCAACGGCGACCGGCTTGGGGCGCTCGCCTGCATTGCGCGCAAGCTCAGGGAGCCCGCGATCATGGCCGCTCTACGACGCGCGCGTGACGGTGCGGAAATTTATCGCGCGCTTACTGCCGATTGACGAAGTCGTGAGCCTGCGGGAATGCGGCGCCATTGCCTGCCGCTTGGCCGCAGATCATAGTGCGCGCCAAGGTTAGCAAGAGACGGAGGCGTGACATGGCCGATGAGCTTGTCTTCTACACCAATCCGCGATCGCGCGGCCGCATCGTGCGCTGGATGCTCGAAGAAGTCGGCCAGCCATATCGCACGGAAGTACTCGACTTCGGCACCAGCATGAAGGCGCCGGCCTATCTCGCAATCAACCCCATGGGCAAGGTGCCGGCATTGCGTCATGGCGACGTCGTGGCGACCGAGGCAGGCGCGATCTGCGCCTATCTTGCCGATGCATTTCCGCAGGCTGGCCTCGCGCCG
The DNA here is from genome assembly GCA_963733575.1 of uncultured Alphaproteobacteria bacterium. Taxonomy (GTDB): domain Bacteria; phylum Pseudomonadota; class Alphaproteobacteria; order Rhizobiales; family Xanthobacteraceae; genus BOG-931. Next base: position 30,919 of record CAVTDJ010000006.1, read on the forward strand.
CCGCCGGGCGACCGTCTTCGTGCGCCTTATTACCGCTGGATGTTCTTTGCGGCCGGACCAATCGAGGCGGCAGTGAGCAACAAGAATTTTGGTTTCGTTGTGCCGCCGGAACGCGAGTCTACCATCGGCTACGGCAGCTTCGATCGTGTCATGAAGACGCTCGAAGAGGCGGTATCGAGCAAAAATTATCTGGTCGGCGACAACTTTACCGCGGCCGACGTTTATTGCGGCTACGCGCTCGGGTTTGGCTTGATGTTCGGAACGATCGAAAAGCGGCCTGCTTTTACGAGCTACTGGCAGCGGATCACAGCGCGCCCAGCGTATACGCGGGCGCGGGAACTCGACGATGCGCTGATACCGAAGGCGAACGCGGCCAGCTAAACGTCACGCGGCGCTTGACCGGAGCCACATCAGCGGCTCCCCGACGCGCACCGTCGCGCCATCGCGGATGCCGTCACACAGCGCAAAAGCATCTGGTGCAAAGACGATAATGGTCGAGCCGTGCTCGAACCAGCCTAGTTCGTCGCCTTTGCGAAATTCCGCGTTACACGCCATCACATTGGCCCCGCGGTGATGGAGATTGAGCGGCCCGTCGAGGCAGTGAAGGCGAATGCTGGCGACCAGGATGGCCGCCACCGCCACCAATGTCACGGGCTGGCCGGTGGCCGTGAGCGTCGTCCGCACCACGGCGCGTTCGTTTTTGCAGAACAGGCGCTCGATGCGCTTGAGCGCAATGGGATTGACGTTCCAGGTATCGCCGGAAATGTAGATGACTTTTGCGATGCGGCAGTCGTGCGGTGCATGCAAGCGGTGATACATGCTCGACGTGAGCCGTAACGTGACATAGCGGCCGTTACGATGCGCCTCGACCAGGTCGCGATCGCCGAGCAAATCTTCCAGCGTGTAGGGAAAGCCCTTGGCCTGAAAAAGCTGCGTCCCCGCAATGACGCCGCAGGCGCCGACGATGGCGTCGCACGGACTGACCAGGACATCGGCCCTGCCGTCGATCGGTCGCGCGCCCGCCTTCAACTCGCGGGTGAAACAATCGTGCATGCTGCGGAATTGCGTCTGCTTCGCTTCGCGCAGATCGAGATCCGAGAACAGCCGCCACAAGCCGATCGACAGATCGCGAATCAGCGGCTGCTCGATGCGACTGAACCAACCGATGAATTGCGTCGCCAGCCGGCGCGGAATGCGGTTGGTCAGGAGGAAGTTGATATCCTCCTGCTCGAAGAGACGCAGGAGCTGGGACCGGACCGTCATGGCTCTGTCAACTCCGGCGGGTAAACCGCAATTCGATGGCATTCGCCACAACGACACTGGCGCTCTATGGAGTCGGCGGCGTGGCGCTCGCGACCTCGCTGGTGAAGCTGCGGCGACGGTTCGATCTGTCGCAGGCGAAGCATAAGTCGCTCGCCGGTCATGCGGGGATCGCGCGGCGGCTGGCGGCCTTCGTGCCATTCTACGACTTCGATGAGGCGCGGTTCTTCTGTTCTGACGATGCGCCGGCTGACATAGTGGAACACCGCCGCGCCGGCTTCGAGCGTCTTTCCACGCTTTACAAGGCGCGCTTCGCCGTGACCATCCGGCGCACTGCGGAGGCGGCCGACAACAGCATTTCCGATCTGCAATTCACCGACGCCTACCGGGTGCCGTTCCAATATAGCCGTTATGTGCGCAGACGCCTGCCCTCCGCCGCCTTCATGCAGTCGAGCGCCGGCGTGACGGTCACCGATCTCGACGGCAACCGCTTCTACGACGTCAGCGGCTCCTATGGCGTGAATGTCCTCGGCTACGACTTCTACAAGGGCGCGATCGAGCGCGGCGCGGCGCGCGTACGCGAGCTTGGTCCGGTGCTCGGTCCCTATCATCCCCTGATCGCCGAGAACGTGAAGCTCCTGAAGGAGATTTCCGGCCTCGATCAGGTCTCTTTTCACATGTCGGGCACCGAAGCCGTCATGCAGGCGGTGCGGCTCGCGCGCTACCACACGCGGCGATCGCATCTGGTGCGGTTTTGCGGCGCCTACCATGGCTGGTGGGGCGATGTGCAGCCGGGCATCGGCAACCCGCTGCCGGCGCACGAGACCTACACGCTGCGGGATATGTCCGGGGATTCGCTGCGCGTCATGCGGAGCCGGCGCGATATCGCCTGCGTTCTCGTCAACCCGCTGCAGGCGCTGCATCCGAACGCGCCGGCGCCGAGCGACTCCGCGCTTCTCGACAGCGGGCGCCGTGCGCATTTCGACAAGGACGCCTACGCCGCGTGGCTCAAAGACCTGCGGGCGGTCTGCACCGAGCAGAACATCATCCTCATCTTCGACGAAGTGTTCGTCGGCTTTCGTCTCGCCAAAGGCGGCGCCCAGGACTACTTCGGCGTGTGCGCTGATCTCGTCACCTATGGCAAGACGCTTGGTGGAGGGCTGCCCATCGGCGTCGTGTGCGGACGCAGCGATTTGATGAAGCGTTTTCGTGACGACCGGCCGGCCGATATCTGCTTCGCCCGCGGCACGTTCAATTCGCACCCTTACGTGATGGCGGCGATGAACGAATTTTTGCGCCATCTGCAGACGCCGGATGGCCAGGCGATCTACCGCGACCTCGATCGAAGCTGGAACGAGCGGGCGCAACGGCTCAACGAGCGCCTGCGCACGGAACAGCTTCCCGTCGAGGTCGCCAATATGTCCTCGATATGGACCGTCTGCTATACGCGGCCCTCCCGCTACAATTGGATGTTTCAATATTATCTGCGCGCCGAGGGGCTGGCGTTGAGCTGGGTCGGAACCGGCCGCCTCATCTTCAGCCTCGACTACACCGCCGCCGATTTCGACGCGGTTGCGGAGCGGTTTGTCGCTGCGGCAAAAGCCATGGAGCGGGACGGCTGGTGGTGGAGCAATCCGGCGCTGACCAATAAATCGATCAAGCGGATGGTCCTCAAGGAAATGATCGCCCGCCGGCTGTTTTCGGTGCGCGGCCAGCACAGGCCCTGATGTGGGTTTCCCGGACGCGGGGCGCCGCGAAGCGCTGCACCGCCGATCCGGGATCATTCCAAACTTGACCTTTGTGAAGGTCCCGGGTCTGCAACGCATCACGTCGTGCTGCATTGCGCCCGGGAAACGCGTTGCCGCCGTGTTGGCCCGCTCACGTGAGATGGGGCGCCTCTTCGGCTTCTTCCTCCTCCCACTCCGCCACCTCAGCGCCAATGCCGGGATCGATCAGTTCGCCGCGCAACAGCGCGAGCGGCGCCTTGTGGTAGAGCTTGATGTCATGGAAGGGGTCGGTGAGAATCTTGGCTGCCCACACCAGCCCGGTCTGCACGTCCTTGAGAAGGAACAATTGCACGATGCGAAACACGACCCCGCCGATGCCGATGACGAGCCAAATCACCGCCACCTGACGAACGAAATCCATCTTGCCCGCCGCCGGCGTGAAAATGCCAAAGAAGGTCGGATCGAAGTAAAGGACCAGCGGCGACAGCGCCCAGATCGCCATCAGCACGACTTTGCGGCGCAGATTGTAGCCGACCTTGATCTGCTCCTTGTACTCGTGGCTTGCCCGGTTGACGGTATCGTAGTCCTTCGGCTCGAAGAAAAAATGCCCGCATTGCCGGGTAGTCATCGACACTAGCCAGCCGGCCAAAGCGGATATGGCCGGGTCCTTGAAGATCATTACATAAGAGAACAAAAAGCTGATGGCGCTGACAAAGTGCAGCGACTGATTGATCCGGCTATGGTGGTAGTAGCGATGATCGTCCCAGCGCTGGGTGCGCAAAGCCGCGCGAAAGTTGTCCATCGGTCTCCCCGTCATGAGGTCATTCGTTCTGGGTATGGCGATTCCGTGAATCCCCGATGACAGGAGAGAAAATGTCACATGCGGGACCACCGGCGGCGAAGCGGGTTCGTGTCAGGACACGGCCCGCGTGGCCGGATAGTTCTCTTGCGAGAAATTCGGGCGCGCGATCTCAGCGCCGCCTTCCTTGGCGAAGCGAATGAGCGAGAAGTGCCCGAGCGGCGGCATGGCGCGGCGTTCGACGAGGCGAACGCCGCCGGTGCGTTCTGCCCACTTCGCATAGCGCTCGAAGGAAAATTCCGTACGCCAGCCAAGCTTGCGCGCCGCCGGCGCGAACCAATGCTCAAGCGCACGCCGCAAGCCGGCCTCGGCGCCGACGCGGCTGACCAGGACGATCTCGCCGCCGGGCTTCAATACGCGGGCGAACTCGTCGAGCGTCGCCTCGGGATTGGGCACCGTCGTGACTACGTATTGCGCCACTACGACGTCGAAGGATTCGTCCGGAAAGGACAAATCCTCGGCATCCATCGTCCAAAGCCCTTCGACATTCGTCAATCCGAATTCAGCCACCCGCTCATGCGCCTTGCGCAACATGGGTTCGGAGATATCGACGCCGCACAACCGGCATTCGCGCGAATAATCCGGAAGCGATATGCCCGTTCCAACTCCAACTTCGAGTATGCGCCCGCCGACGCGTTCGGCAGCCGCGATGGCGGCATGACGGCCGCGCTCGAAAACCGCCCCGAACACGAGGTCGTACACGGGCGCCCACCGCGCGTAGGCCGTGGTGACCGTCTGTTTGTCGAGGTCTGCATGCGACAGGCTCGTCATAATCTGATTCCTTTGTTGCCGCCCCGTTACGTTAAAGATATCCGCGCAGCCGCCTCAGCCGGCGGCGGTTTCCGTGACCGCTGTCGCCGTTTCAAGCTTGCAACTGCCGCCGCTTGCCACTTTGCGGACGTGACCGAGGAATTGACGCGCGCTGTTTTCCCAGGAGCAGTCGAGCGCAAATTTGCGACAGGCCTCGCGGGGGAGCTGCAGCGCCTCCGTGCAGGCGCGACCGAGGTCTTCGTGTAAAACGCCGATCGGCTTGTTGCCGACGACATCATTCGGGCCGGTGACGGGAAAGGCGGCGATCGGAACGCCACTGGCCAGCGCCTCGAGTTGCACGATGCCGAAAGTGTCCGTGCGGCTCGGAAACACGAAGACGTCCGCGGCCGCCAAATGCGCTGCGAGAGTTCCATTCTCCAAAGCGCCGAGGAATTTTGCGTTGGGAAACTCGCGTTTGAGCTTGTCTAGCTGCGGCCCGGCACCGATGACGACTTTGCTGCCGGGAAGGTCGAGCGAAAGAAAAGCTTCGAGGTTTTTTTCGACGGCGACCCGGCCCACGGTCATGAAGATCGGCCGCGGAAAGTCGAGTGCGATGGCGCGGTCGGGCCGGAACAGATCGACATCCACGCCGCGCGTCCACATGCCGAGGCGAACGAAACCGCGCTGGCTAAGCTCGTTTGTCAGCGACGGCGTCGACACCATGGTTACTGTTGCGCCGGCATGGAACCATCGCAATGCGGCGTAGATCCAGCTTTCCGGAATTGGCCAGCGGGCAGAGATGTATTCCGGGAAACGAGTCATGTAGCTGGTGGTGAAGGGCCGTCCGTTCCGGCGGCAATAGGCGCGCGCCGCGAAGCCGATCGGACCTTCCGTAGCGATGTGAATGGCGTCGGGGCGCGCCGCTTCGATGCGCTCGGCGATCCGCCGCCGGATGGGGACAGCAAGTCGCAAGCCGGGATAGGTCGGCACCGGAAAAGTAGGAAAACCGTCCGGCGACAGAAACTCCATCGCCGCACCGAGTTTGCTCGCGGCACGCGCGAGCGAGCCCAAGGTGCGCACTACGCCGTTGACTTGCGGATGCCACGCATCGGTGGCGACGAGAACCTTCATCGGGCTTGCGGCTAAAGGCCGCCCCTTGCTGTTGTCGAATCGCGTGCGACAACAATTGCCATTTCTTATCTCAATCGTATGACGGTTGCGGCGCCCGCCGCCGGCCAAATTCTCGGGCTCGTAACATTACTGTTACACTCGAATGAGAATTTGCCGCCACGAATCGCGTGAGGCTTTGTTTGCTTGAAATTCATCGCCCCACGCCGAAACAAGACGTGACGAGCGGCATCGCGCAGAAAACCATTTCCAGGCTCGGCCGCAGCACGATCAGCGCAGCGATCAGCCTGGCAGTCCTCGCCGTGGCTGCCCTGATCCTCTATGAATTGCTGCGCGACGCCGATCTCGGCAAAGTCACGGCCGCGCTCAAGGCGCAGTCGATCCTAAAACTCGCAGTCGCCGGCGCGTTCGTAATAGCGGGCTACATCACGCTCACCTTTTACGACTTCTTCGCGCTTCACACGATCGGCCGGCACAAAGTCCCCTACTCGGTCGCCGCGCTGGCGAGTTTCACAAGCTTCACGATCGGCCATAGCCTTGGCGCCGCCGTCGTCACCGGCGGCCTCATCAGGTTGCGCATCTACTCGGTCTGGGGACTGACCGTGATCGATATCGCCAAGCTCGCATTTGTCACGGGCATGACTTTTTGGCTCGGCAATGCGTTCCTGCTCGGCGGCGCGATGGCGTACGCGCCGGAAGCCGCGACCGCGGTCGATCACCTGCCCTCGTGGATCAACCGGACGATCGGCCTTGCGGGGCTGTTGGCGATCGCCTGCTATCTGCTTTGGCTTGCGCCGCGCCCGCGCGCCGTCGGCCGCTCCGGCTGGCGCATCGTCCTGCCCAATCTCCGCTTCACGCTTGTGCAAATCGGCATCGGCGCATTGGACCTGAGCCTGGTGACCACGGCGATGTATATCCTGCTGCCGCCGAGTCCCAGCGTCGGCTTTGCGACAATCCTGGTCATCTTCCTAACCGCCACGCTCCTCGGGACGGTCAGCCATGCGCCCGGCGGACTCGGCGTCATCGAGGCCACGATGCTCGTGGGCCTTGCACAATTTGAGCGCGAGGAGTTGTTGGCGGCGCTATTGACGTTTCGAGCGCTTTACTTCGTTCTGCCCCTCTTGTTGGCCACGCTTTCGCTCGGCTTACGGGAACTCCGTGTGCTCGCGCGCCCAGCGGCCGCGCGCCCCGGTCACGGTGAGTAAGGCCGGCGCGAACCTTGTAAGGCGGATACCCCCACGTTAAGGTTTCGCCGCGCAAATTGGGGCCGGGTGTGACGTGTAGGGTGATCGTTTCGGGCGCTCGCAAAACGTCGCAAGTCCCTGCGGCAGGATGGGTTCATCGCGCGATAGCAGCAGCGTTCGTGGCGACCATCGTGCTTATCGCAGCCAGCCCGCAAAAGCTCGCCGCGGAAACGATGGAGTCGGCGCTGGCGCGAGCCTACCAGGGAAATCCGCAACTCAATGCGCAACGCGCCATCGTCCGGCAGAACGACGAAGGCGTCTCGCAGGCCCTGTCCGGATACCGGCCTACTCTCTCGGCCACAGCCTCGGTCGGTGAGCAATATACCAACCAAACAGGAGTTATTCCGCCGATTCCGCCGGCCTTGCCGAACGGCGTCTCGTACACGGTCAACGGTTATACTACCCCGCGCTCGGTAGGGATCAGCGGCGGGCAGACGCTCTTCAACGGCGAGCAAACCGCCAACAACGTCCGCAAGGCCGAGAGCCAAGTTTCCGCCGCGCGCGAGACGCTGCGGGTGATGGAAGAGTCGGTGCTGCTGTCGGCCGCGACCGCATACATGGATATGTCGCGCGACGCCGCGAACCTCGAGGTGCAGCAGAACAATATTCGTGTCTTGCAGCGCACGCTCAAGGATACGCGGAACCGCTTCACAGCCGGTCAGGTGACGGCCACCGACGTAGCCCAGGCGGAAGCACAATTGGCGGCCGGCGAAGCAAGCCTCCACGGCGCGGAATCCACGCTGATGACGACGAGGGCCAATTATCGGCGGATCATCGGTGTCGAGCCCGCCAATCTCGCTCCAGCCTCGCCGGTAGATCGGCTCGCGCCGACCAACTTGAACGCGGCAATCGCTGTCGGAAAAGCGGAGAACCCGTCCGTGACCGCAGCGCTGTACGGCGTCGATGTCGCACAGTTGCAAGTGAAGATCGCCGAAGGCGCGCTATGGCCGACGCTCGCCCTTCAGGGCAGCGTCCAGGAGCAAAAATATGCTAATATCCTCACGCCCAATCTGTTCCTCGGAACGGTGATGCTTAACCTCTCGGTTCCGATTTATCAGGGCGGCGCCGAATATTCGGCCATTCGCCTGAACAAAGAAACCGTGGGGCAGCAGCGGCTGAACGTGGATCAGGTTCGCGACCAGATCCAGGCGAACGTGATTCAGGCCTGGGGCCAGCTGCAAGCGGCGAAGGCGCAAGTTGAGGCCGCGGTGCGCCAGAACGATGCTGCAGAACGGGCGCTCGAAGGCGTTCGCAATGAGGCCCAGGCCGGCCAGCGTACGACACTTGACGTGCTCAACGCCGAACAGGCGCTGGTGAATGCGCGCGTCAGCCTGATCGTCGCCCAGCACGATCGCGTCGTCGCTTCCTACAGTCTCTTGTCGGCCGTCGGCCGGCTGTCGGCACAAGACCTTCGGCTGCCGGTCGCGATCTACGATCCGATGGTGCATTACCAGCAGGTCCGCGACGCTTGGTTTGGCATGCGCACGCCCGACGGCCGCTGAGGCGCAGACGCAGGTCTGCGCGAAGGCTCGCGCCCTCCCGCGCTCTGTATTTCCGCTTAAAGCATTTTGAGCCGCGCGAAGAGCCAAAGCTTGATCTGATCCATAACCAAAGCGAGCACGACAGCCGCTGCAAATATTCCGCCCATGATGAACGGAGACAGCGGCGCCATCAGAAATCCGTTTAAGGCCAAAACCGTGATAATCGCGAGATCGGCGATCGATGACAGCACGATCGTCAGACTCGGACGCGAAGACCAGAGGCGGCGCCGTTCGCGAGCAACGTAAAAGACGGCTTGTCCGTTATAGGCGATCGTCACCAGGGTCAAAGTCCGCAGACTGCCCAAATCAAGATGCAGGGCGAATTGGCCGATCGCTAACGCGGCTGTGCAGAACGCAAGGTCGAAAACGCCGATCGCTATGCCTGCAATCGTCAAATTGTTGATGCGCCAAGCGTTGGGTCTGGGCGACGGCACCACGTTGTCGGTCGTCGACGACATGGACAGGAAATCGCCGGTGATCATCGAGATGACCATCAGCATCGGAGTCAGAATGGCGTGCCCGGTCATGACCAGTCCGATCGCTAAGAATAACACTTGGCGCGTCTTGGCGATGATCGACCGTAACGTGTAGGTCAGGATGCGCTGAAACGTGACCCTGCCCTCTTTCACGGCGGCGACGATACCGGCCAATCCAGGTTCCGTCAGCACGATACCGGCCGCGGATTTGGCGACGTCCGTTGCCGTCGACACCGCAATACCGATCTGCGCTTGCCGTAGAGCGGGAGCATCGTTGGCGCCATCACCGCACATCCCAACCGTATGACCGGCGCTTTGCAGTGACTTGACCAGGCGATATTTGTCCTCCGGCAAGACAGCGGCGAAGATGGCGAAATCCTTCGAGCGAAGCGCATCGGGAATAGGTCCAGGCGGATAGACGCTCCCTTCGAGGCCGACGGCATCCGCAACGAAGGACGCCGTTGTCGCCGCGTCACCGGTGGCCATGACGACTTGCACTCCGAGGTGATGCAACTCCTGGATCAGCGACTTTGCGTCGGTTCGCGGCGGATCGCTGAGCGCGATGAGCCCGGCGATCGTGTTTGGAACAGGCGAGCCGACCGCGACCGCCAAGACCCGAAATCCGCGTGTTTCGAGTTCGGCCGCGGCCGCAGCGGCGTTTGGCGACGCCCCGACGAGTTTGGCAACGGCGGCATAAGCCCCTTTCACCACCCGCAGAATCGTGCCCTTGCCATCTGCGATGCTCGCTTCGGACATCTTCAGCGCAGGATCGAACGGCACAAATTCGATCCGCTGCGATCCGTCATTCGCGTCTTCGGCGGGCGCCGCCGCACGCACTGCCGCATCGACGGGATCAGGCCCTCCGTCCGAGCTTGCCCGCGCCGCTAAGGCCAGGACTGAGCGCGCATTGTAGCCGGACATCGGGCGGACCTCGGCCACGGCGAGCTCGTTTTGAGTAAGCGTCCCCGTCTTGTCGGAACACAACACATCCATGGTTCCCGCTTCGTCGACCGCGGAAAGTCGTGTCGGCAGGACGCCGCGCGTCGCCAGTGCCTGCGCGCCAATCGCTGTCGCCAAAGTAAAGGTGGCGGGCAACGCCACAGGTATCGAAGCGAGAACCGCAACGAGCACGAGTGGAACGATTTCGCCGGCTGGCAGGCCGATGAGAAACGCGTAGCCAATCATGATCGCGCAGACGGCGCCGTTGAACGCGGCCAGATTGCGCACGATGCGAAAGACGGCTGTCTGCTGCGAACTCGTCGCATGAGCGGTGCGAACAAGCTCGGCGGTACGGCCGAACGTCGTGCGTGGACCGGTCGCTATCACCTCGGCGACGGCTTCGCCGCGGCGCACCAGCGCACCGGCATAGGTTTCGCGGCCGGCTTCGGCTTCGATCGGCAGCGATTCGCCGGTGAGCATCGATTGATCGAGAAGCGCCGAGCCTTCCAGCAGGCGTACGTCGGCCGCAACGACGGTGCCGAGCGACAGCTTGACGATATCGCCCACGACCAGTTCCGCCGCGGGTATCGTATTCCAACTCCCGTCGCGCCGAACGGAAGCATTCAGGGCGAGACGAGATTTGAGGGCGGCGATCGTTGCCTGTGCACGGCTTTCGTGCAGAAATCCGATCGCCGCGTTGAATACCAAGAGCAATGCAATGATCGATGCTTCGATATATTCGCCGAGAACCAGCTGAAGCGCGACGGCGGCTTCGAGCAGGCACGGCACGGGCGCCAAGAATTTGCTCGCGAGCAAGCGCAGCGGCCGAGCGGCCTCTTCGGGCGTCGCATTCGGCCCAAATTTCTCCAATCTGCGCCGGGCCTCGGCGGTCGTAAGCCCGGAGAGCCTGCTTTCCGCCAAAGCGGCAGTTCCACTGGGCGCGATATCTGCGCTCATCAACACGTCATTTGCGTCTGGTCTTCACAGCCAATTGAAGCGTCCGCCGCAGATCATCTGCTTTGCGCAGCCGGGCGGCATTCCGCAAGCTTAAGCCTATTCAATGCGAGCCATACTTTGCCACGGCATCTTCCGGGCTGTCGCCTAGCGTCATGCGTGACGGGTTGTCGCTCTAGGCCGTCCACATGCCTTCGGAATGGAGAGCCGCGAAAAATAAGGGCCGCAGGCCGCGATGAGGTCGGAAAGGTCGGGGCAATAGCAGCCGTCCTTGATATCCTGCGGACGATCTTCCAGATCATGGTGAGTGATCATCACGCCGTGGCGTCGCGCGGCATCGGACTATCCGCCGCCCCGCTCCGGCGAATGGAATTTATGTCCGGGCCTATAGGCTTCTATTCGAGAGCGGGCAATTTTCAGTTCTTTTGCCAGCTCGCAGTTCATTTTGCGGCTCAGTCCTCGAGCACGTAAGCGCCGGGGGCATCGGCAAGCGGCGGATACCCGGATTGAGGGGCGCCTATCGCCGGCAATGTGCTTGGCGCGCCCGAGCGGTGCTCGAGCCAGGCGACCCATTCGGGCCACCACGATCCATCCTGGCTCGTCGCCTCCGCGTAAAACCTCTCCGGCTCGAGGTAATGATGATTGGTTTTCTGGGTGCTGATCCGGAAGCTTCGTCCGGCGTGACCGGGCTCCGACACGATCCCGGCATTGTGACCGCCACTGGTGAGCAGATAAGTCACTTCGGTGTCCACTTGCAGGTTGATCTTATAGGTCGATCGCCACGGCGCGACATGGTCGCGTTCCGTGCCGACGGCGAAGATCGGCGCGCGAATATCGGTGAGCGTGACCGGCCTGCCGGCGGTCACGAAACGGCCTTCCGCCAGATCGTTGTCGAGAAAGAGCTTGCGCAGATAATCCGAATGCATGCGGTAAGGCATGCGCGTCGCGTCGGCGTTCCAGGCCATGAGATCCGTCATCGTCTGGCGTTCGCCAAGCAGGTAATCGTGGACCACGCGTGACCAGATCAAGTCGTTGGAACGCAGCATCTGGAATGCGCCGGCCATCTGCCGGCTGTCGAGAAACCCCTGCTCCCACATCATGTCTTCGAGAAAAGCGATCTGGCTCTCGCCGATCATCAGCATGATCTCGCCGGCCTCAGTGAAATCGGTCTGGGCGGCAAAGAGCGTCAGCGTTGCCAGCCGGTCATCGCCGTCCCGCGCCATCGCCGCTGCCGCGATCGACATCAGCGTTCCGCCCAGACAATAACCGACCGCATGCACCTTCTGATCGGGAACGATGGCATTGACGGCTTCAAACGCGCTCATCACGCCAAGCGTCCGATAATCTTCCATTCCCAAATCCCGATCGTCTGGACCGGGATTTTTCCAGGAGATCATGAACACCGTGAAGCCCTGCTCGGTGAGATATTTGACGAGCGAGTTATGGGGCGACAGATCGAGGATGTAGTATTTCATGATCCAGGCGGGAACGATGAGGATCGGCTCCGGCCGCGCCGTAGCGGTCGCCGGCGCGTACTGGATCAATTCGATCAGGCGATTGCGATAAACGACCTTGCCGGGCGTTTTCGCCACATCGCGGCCGACGACGAAATTCTCCGTACCGATCGGTCTCTTGCCACTGATCGCGCGTTCCGTATCCTCGATGAAATTCTGCCACCCTTTTGCCAGATTGAGGCCTCCGGCGCCGATCGTGTGCAAAAGGATTTCCGGATTGGTCAGCGGAAAATTTGACGGCGCAACCATGTCAAGGATCTGGCGCGACGCGAATTCGACCATCTTCTCGTGACCCTTTGACACGCCGCGGATTCCGGTTGTCGCATTGTGCCACCATTGCTGTTGCAGCAAAAATCCCTGGTAGATGCAGTTAAAGGGCCATTTGCACCAGGCTTCGTCGGCAAATCGGTGATCCTGCGGCAGCGGTTCGATACAGGCTTCCGTTCGGCCACCTGAGATGGCATTGCGCTGCAGGTAATTTCCGAACCGGACCGCCTTGCGGATCGCCTTGTCCATGAGCTGGAGGCGCTTGCCCGGCGCATAGGCAAGATGCGTCACCCAATCCAGATAGGCCTCGGCCAATGCAGCCGGCGAGACGCCGGCGGTGAAACGTGCCGTGGCTGCGTGCAGCGCGCGATCGGTGGTGTCGGCGAGCGCCGTAACGCTGTAAGAGTTGCGGTCCTGAGATTGGCCGGTGCGGCTGCTGAGCGAAACGCTTTGGCTGGGGCGCATCGGCACGGTGGGCGCGATCGGCTTCACGGCCGGCGCCGCGGCAGCTGTCGAGACTTCGGTCAATGGCACGATCTGTCGTGAGCCCTGTTGCGTGGCGGCCATAACATCACCGAATTCGCCGGACGATCTTTGGGAAGTTTCCTCCTTTTGCGTGACCGCACCATGATCCATGTCAAATGTGCTTACCCGGGATTTAAGCAATCCCCATAGGTAGCCGGCCGACGACCCTCAGCCGACCGCCCTATTCGGAAACGATCCCGGTTTTACCCGTTATGCTTGCGGGGGAACGGCGCCGGTCCGCTGCGTGATCAGCTGGTAATGCTCGACCCGCCGATGCTGGGCGAAATTGAACATGGCCTCTTTGTTATAACGGCTGATGTCGAGATTGCATTTCGCGGCGAACACCTCGTCACCGTTGCTCGTCGCCTGCGCGACGATTTCACCCGACGGCGCGACGATGCAGCTGCCGGCGAGAAGCTCGCTACCCTCCTCGTTGCCGGCTTTAGCGATGCCGACGACCCAAGTGCTGTTCTGGTAGGCGCCGGCCTGCATGCACAGATGGTTGTGGAAGTCCGACAGATGATCGTAGACGGGCACCCACGGAAGATGGGTCGGGGTGTTATAGCCAAGAAGGATCAGCTCGACGCTCTGCATCCCCATGACCCGATAGGTCTCCGGCCAGCGGCGATCGTTGCAGATGCACATGCCGACATTGGCGCCGAGCGCGCGCCAGACCGGAAAGCCCAGGTCGCCGGGCTCGAAATAGCGCTTTTCGAGATGCTGAAACGGATAATGCGGCCGGTTATCGGCATGGCCCGGCAGATGCACCTTCCGGTATTTGCCGACGATGGCGGCGTTCTTATCCACCAGGATCGCCGTGTTATACCGATGAGCAACGCCGTTCTCTTGCGCCAATTCGGCGTAGCCGAGATAGAAGCCGATCCCCAGCGATTTCGCGGTTTCGAACAGCGGCCTCGTGGCCGCACTTGGCATTTCGCGCTCGAAAAAACTGTCAATCTCCGCTTCGTCATCCATCCACCAGCGCGGGAAGAAGGTGGTCAGCGCCAATTCCGGAAAGACCACGATATCGCTGCCGCGCGCCTTGGCCTCGCGCATCAGTTCAAGCAGCCGCGACACCACCTGCTGTCGCGACTCGTCGCGGGCGATCGGTCCCAATTGGGCTCCGGCCACATTGATGGAGCGTTCCATAAGGGCGCCTCCGGTTCGCTGAGCTCACGCCTTCGCCTGCGCCAGTTCCGGCGTCCGATGCTTATTGATCTTCATCCAGACATGTTCGCCCGAAGTGGTCCGCCCGTAGCGGGGCGGCCGTTCGGCGCCGGAGCAGGTTGGCAAGCATTCGATCACCGCGTCGTAATTTGGCTGATGAAAAAACGCCATCGAGAGGCGGCGGCTCCCTACCGCCTTGTCGCGCGGGGGATTGACGACGCGGTGCAGCGTCGAGACCCAACGATCGTTGGTCCATTCGGCCATGAGGTCGCCGAGGTTGACAATGAAGGTCCCGGGCAGCGTCGGCACGCCAATCCAAGCGCCGTCCTTGCTCGCCACCTGGAGACCGCCAGGCGCATTATCCGGCTTCAGGATGGTGAGACTGCCGTAGTCGGTATGCGCGCCGGCGCGTAACTGGCCGGGCAACGGCGGCTTCGGCTGCTCGGGGTAATGGAGAACACTGAAATTCGTGATGTGCCGATCGACCTTGTCGTCGAAGAAGTGTTGGTCCATGCCGAGGCCGACGGCAAAGATGCGCATCAGGATCGTCGCCACCCGCTCCATCTCGCGGTAATAGGCCTCCCAGACCGGGCGAAAATCCGGCGGAGATTCTGGCCATAAATTGGGGGCGAAGAATTTGCCGGGCGCGGCGGCACGGTGATAGGCGTCATCGGGAGGGCCGACCGGCCCGATCGAAAACGATTCCTTGAAGTCCGGCGGCGACTCTTCGTCCAATGAATAGGACAGGGCCTCGCTCCCCAGCGAGATGTAGCCGCGGTAACGATCCGGCGGCATGCGCAGCTTCAGCTTTTCCTCCAACGGCCGGTCGAAGTAAGCAAACGATGTCGCCCGCATGTCGTCGATCAGGCTGTCGGGAACGCCATGTCCGGCGATGATCAAAAAGCCCAGGCTGGAACAGGCACTATCGACCGCGCGCGCCACGGCTTCTTGGCCCTTCGCAGTGCCGTCCAAAAAAGGAGCGATATCGATGACGGGAATGGTGTCCATCTCTAGAGCTCCGTTGCGCCGATCTTAAGCCGCTTCGACGTCCTCGGGCCGGCGCGAATTCTCGAGCAGAACTCCCGACTCGGCGTGCCAACACAAGGTCTCCCGCTCACCCATCTTGTAGACGCGATCCTGCGCATGCCGATGCTGTTCGACATGAACATATTGCCCGGGCGCTACTTCGAACACATCGGTCTCGAGCGAGCCTAAAAATTCGCTGGCGATGTACTTGCCTTCGATGCGGTTGGCCATATCCTCTTTTTCGCCCGTATTCATCAAATCGGCGCGAACCGAGAACCACACGTCCTTCCCGACAGGCACGTGTCTGACGGTCGCGGGAACCTTGACGTACAGCAACTGACCGAGCGCCTCGACGAACACGATCGAGCCGCTGCGCGATCGGATACGGCCCTGGAACAGATTGTTGTTACCGATGAACTCGGCCACGAATTTCGTCTGCGGATTCTCGTGCACCTCGCGCGACGTGCCGATCTGCTGGATAACCGCGTCGCTCATGACGATGACTTTGTCAGCCAACGACAGCGCTTCTTGCTGCGAATGCGTGACCATGACGAAGGTGATGTTCAATTCACGCTGCACCTTTTTCAGCTCGATCATCATCGCCTGGCGCAGATTGAAATCCAGCGATCCCAGCGGCTCATCGAGCAGGAGCACGGTGGGCCGGCTGATCAAGGCGCGCGCCAATGCGACGCGCTGCTGTTGACCGCCGGAAAGATCACTCGGCCGGCGGGTCGCGAAACCGGTGAGCCCCACCATCTCAAGCATTTCCCAGACGCGCCGGTCCCGCGCGCTCTTTTCCATGCCCTTCATCTTCAGGCTGAACTCGACGTTCTGAAAAACTGTGCGATGGGGAAACAGCGCGAAGCTCTGGAACATCATCGACGTGTCGCGGAGCGCCGGAGGTAGGTCGGTCACGTCCTTCCCGGAGATGAAGATCTTCCCTCCGGTCGCTTCTTCGAGACCGCCGATCATGCGCAGTGTTGTCGTCTTGCCGCAGCCGGAAGGCCCGAGCATGGCGACAAATTCGCCGTGCTTCAGCTCGGCGCTGAAATCGATGACCGCCCGGGCGCCTCCGGGATAGGTTTTGTAGACGTGCTCCAGTACGACGTCGTACTCAGCCATCGGCTAGCCGCTTGCGCCCGCCGACTTCGCCACGGCATTGAGCATGTTCCACACGGAATCGAAGGGAACATTGTTGAGCGCGCCTTCCTGATTGAACGCGGCCAGCACCTTGACCGCCTGGCGCAAATCCTCGTTTTCGCCGGCATGCCCCTCCAGCCGCGTGAGGGCTTCGGGGAACGGAACCTCCCTCGCCTTCTTGCTCTTGAGGTGCTCCTGGACGAGCGCGTTGAGGTGCTCATAGGTCTGCTTCAACGAGCCGCCATTGTACGGCCGGCCGAGCAAGCCCGAAATCCCGTTGGCGCTAAGGCGCTGACGAAGCCCCTCCGGGAGCGATTGCGCCAGGCCTTCGAGGACTTCGCCAATCCCGAAGCCCTGCGTGAACAGCCCGCGGATCGTATCCATCGTGCCGTCGCCGCTGCCATACATGCGGATTTGCGCGCCCGAAAGCGCGTTGCCCATCGCCTTGGCCTGATCGATGTGAACGTCGCGCTCCGCTTCGATCCGTAACCGTGCCAGCTCGAGGAAGGTCGCCGCCTCGTTGTATTTCTTGAGTGCTTCGGCCTTTGCCTCAAGACCGGTGGCTTCGGCTTCGAGCTGACGTTGCGCGTTGGCGATGCGGAGTGTCTCGACCTCCATTTCGGCGCGCCCGCGCGCCCCGGCCTCGCGTTCGATGCCTTCCGCACCGATCTTCTGAGCTTCGGTCGTGGCCCGGGCGCGGATCAGCGTCGCCTCGGCTTCGAGCTCCGCAGCGAGCTTGCGCGCCTCGGATTGCGTGACCATGTGCATGCGCATCACCTGCGCCTTGCTGTCCTCGTCGATGCGGCGCGCATCGGCGGCCTTGCCCGCCTCGATGACCTCGACCTGACGGGCGCGTTCGGCATCCGCCACCACACGCACCGATTCCGCACCGTGCTCGGCCTTCTCGCGCTCGGCCGTGCTCGCCAGCCGCTTGGTCTCCGCGATCTCCAGCTCCCGTGTCTTGGCAACGAGCGCGATCTCCCGGTCGCGCTCCGCCTGCTCGCGGGCGAGGAAGCGCTCGATGTCGGTGCGCTCGCGCTCACCCTCCTTGCTGATGAGCGCGATGTCGCGGCTCATTTCCTCCAGTTGCGTGGAAAGCGCGCTGCGGACCTCGGCTTGCTCCAGCTCCGAATCCTTCGCCACCAGCGCGATCCGGCGGTCGCGATCCTCCTGCTCGCGCGCGAGCTCGCGGCGAATCTCCGCCCGCTCCAACTCTTCCGCCTTGGCGACGAGCGCGATCTCGCGATCGCGTTCCTCCTGCGCGCGGGCCAGCGCGCGGCGAATTTCGGCCGCCTCGCGTTGCGTGGCCTCCTCGATGATGGCGATCTCTTTCTGGATCTGGGCCGCCTCGAGAGCCTGTTGTTTGCGGATTTCTTCCTGTTCGACCTCCCAGCGCCGATCGAGGACAAAGCGCTGTTGTTCGCTCAATATCCGCGCCCGTTCGTCGGAGATATCCTTTTCCTGCTTGGCGATGGCGACTGCCTCGTCACGATCAACCTGCAGGACGCCAAGGCGTGTCTCGAGGCTGCGCCGGCGCACCGAAAGGGCCGTTTCCTCGCTCGCCTGATGGCGCTGGTCGCGCGCGCGCTCCTCGGCGGTAGCCACCGCGGTGGCGCGGGCGATGTCCGCCTCCTGGCGTTCACGCTCCTTGGTGGCGAGATCGATATCCTTGTCCCGCTCGGCGCGCTCGCGGGCGAGATTGCGGGTAATTTCGGCAATTTCAGCTTCCCGCGCCTTGTCGATAAGGGCGATCTCGCGGTCGCGGCGTTCCTGCTCCAGCGCCAGTTCCTTTTGCACCTGCGCTATCTCGCGACGCTTTGCCTCCGCAGTGAAGGCCACATCGCGCTCGGTGCGGAGCTGCTCCAGCGCTTTTTCGTTTTCAAGTTCCCGCTGCTCAATGGCCAAGCGCTGATCGAGCACGTAGGTCTGCTTCTCGCGCAATTGCTTGGCTTGCTCGTTGGCGACCTCTTTGTCCTGGCTGGCGCGCGCAAAGGCCTCCTGGCGCTCGATTTCCAGCAATTCAAGCTGCGTGGTGAGATCCTTTTGGCGGATCGAAACCGTGGTCTGCTTCTCGGTGGTGTGCACCTTGCGGCGCGCTTCCGAGGTTATCTCGGTGATGACCTTGAGACCCTCGGCGTCGAACACATTGTCGGCCCGGAAATATTCCTTGGTCGATTGCTCCAGCGCGACGATGGTCACTTCTTCAAGCATCAGGCCGTTGGCGGCGAAGCTTTCGCTGACATTCTCCTTGATCTCGCGAGCGAAGCCATCACGGTTCTGGTGCAGTTCCTGGAGCGTTTTGGTAGCGGCGAAACTGCGCAACGCGCCGACGACTTTTGCTTCGAGCAGGTTGCGGACTTTTTCGGCGTCGAAGGTCTTTTCGCCGAGCGTGCGGCTGGCGGTGAGAACCGCCTCCTCGGTATGACCGACATGGGCATAGAATTCGCTATTCACATCGATGCGGATGTTGTCGGCAGTCAGGACCGCCTGTTCGCGCGCGCGGCTGACCGCGAACTTGATCGTCTCGAGCGAGACCCACGTGATCTCGTGAAAGACCGGAAGCACGATGGCGCCCTTGCCCAGGCAGACTTTCGTGCCCAGGAAGCCTGTGCGGATGAATCCCATATTGGATGGCGAGCGTTTGTAGATCCAAATTGAGATGATGTAAAAAATCGCGATAACCACGATCGCGATAACGATGAGACTGATAACGACTTCAAGCATCGTGCACTCGTCCCGTTTCTCGAAGTTCCTGCGTTGCCATTGGCCGCAGCCGCTCAAACCATCTAAGCGGCGCGGGTCGTCGAAGTTGGTCTGCGCTCCCCGAAATCGAACAATTTCGGGACTTTTCTATTCCGGCGCATGCTAACGCGCAGTTCGTCGGTGGCCCGGAGATCGAGGTCCAGACGACTGCCGGTAAGAACGACGCCGTATTCCTCGCGCGCTTTTGCTTCGCTCATCAGCTTGCGCGCGACATCGTTGCGGGTGCGCGTGGGATCGCGCTCGAAAGGATCGCCCCAGCCGCCGCCGCCGGCGGTGCGGAAAATCACTCGGTCGCCGGTATAGACCCGCACATTGTCGATTTTGGAGGGTAGCGGCTGGCGGGTGCCGTCCTTGCGCACCACCCATTTTTCCGAGCACGCGCCAGGGCGTCCGCCAAGGATGCCCCAGGGTTGCGACAGGTGGCGATCGTCATGGATCGAGATGTCGCCTTCCTCGAGCATGAGAAAGATCTTCTCAACGCCGTTGCCACCGCGATGCTTGCCGGCGCCGCCGGTATCCATGATGGTGCTATAACCCTCGATGAGCAGCGGGTAATAGGTCTCCAGATATTCGCTCGGAATATTCTGAAACAGTGGCCACCACGAATGACCGTCGAGGCCATCGCCGATCGGGCGGCCCGGAATTCCACCATAGAGAATTTCCATGAGCTGGAACGAGCGGCCCGCCTTGTCCACGCCTGAATAGAGAAAATGCGGACTCGATCCGTAGCCCGCCGCCGTCGCCATTTCAGGTGCGTTGTAGCTCAGCGCCCCACCCAGCACGTCGAATTGGCGCGACAGCGTATGGGTGCGGCAACCCAGCGAAGCGGGAAAGTCGGGGTGCACCAGCGAGCCCTTGGGCAGGGTCACGTGGATAAGATCGTAGAAGCCGTCGTTGAACAGGATCTGGGGGTCGAAGACCATGATCATGTAGACCCCGATAAACATCTTGAACATGCCTTCGTGCAGATAGAAGTTTATCGGCCCGGGGGCTTGCGGCGCTGTGCCGGTCCAATCGAAATAGGCGTTGTCGCCCTCCCGCCACACAGTGAGCTTCATCTTGAAGGGACCGTTGCCGCGGCCGTCGTCGTCGACATAGTCCTCGAAGGACTTCGGCTCCTCCGGCAAATTCTTCACGATCAAATTGCGCATCGCGCGATTGGTGCGATCGAGCAGAGCCTCGCAGGCCTGCTTGTAGGTGTCGCGGCCAAAGCGGTCACAAATTTCGATGACACGCTTCTCGCCGGCCCGGCAGCCGGCGATGATCGCCATGAGATCGCTGTAGTTCATCTCCGGCGTGCGGGTATTGTTCATGATCACGTCGAGCGCCGCCTTATTGATCTCGCCACGCTCGTAGAGCTTGATCGGCGGAACGCGGATACCCTCGCCGAAGATCGAGGCCGCGTTGGTCGGCATGCTGCCCGGCACCCAACCGCCGACATCCATCATGTGCCCGAACATCGAGGTGAAGCCGACCAGATCGCCCTGGTGGAACACCGGCACCATGACCATGAAGTCGTTGAGGTGGCTGATTGCGCCGGCGCACGCATAGGGGTCGTTCTGCAGGATGACGTCGCCGGGCTCAAGTTCGAAGCCGCTCTGCTTGAGCATGTTGGCAACGTATGAGCCGAACTGCCCGACGATCATGCGCCCTTTGGCGTCGCAAATCATCGGGAACTCGTCGTGTTGTTCGCGGATCACCGGCGACATGGCAGAGCGGAATAGCACCGCATCCATCTCGTGGCGGGCATTGCGCAACGCGTTTTCGATCAGGTCGAGCGAAACGGTATCAAGCTTGCCGCTCTCCCGCGATTGCGGCGATCGCACCGCGCGAGTCCCGCTACCGCTCACGCCGCCGCTTGCACGTGCGGCGGAAGGACGCGTTGAAGGCCGATCTGCGCGCACCTCGACCGCAGGGCTCGCGCCGCCGAACATGTCTGCGCAGCTGCGCAGCGCGGCTTCGGTCGCCCGGCGCAATGCTGCGCCCTCGTCGCCATTTGCGCGCGCCGAGCCGAACTGCATCTTGGAGGTGCCTTCAACCGTCAGCTTGCAGAGCACGGTGACCGATCCCCGCTCGGTCTTATGCTCGACAACTTCCGACGACCACAGCGAACCGAAACGGTCGTTGAGCATCGCATAGAGGTCGGAAGGCCGCGTGGCCGCCTCCGAGGCGAGGCTGGCGGAGGCCAGGTCCGCGGTCGTGGCCGGCCGATGGCTCGAGCCGAGCAGACCCAATTCCCTGGTCTGGGTCGAGAAAACGGCGTCGAACTGCTGCTTATTGGCCTTGAGCAGGTCGTCGAAGCTCACCGTGCCGCCCAGCGGGCTGAAATTCGTCATCGTACATCGTTCTCCGCGGCGCCTCAGGATGCCTTATCGGGTCTAATCAGAATACTCAGATACTCATCGACTTCACCAGTATGGTTGGGATGGATTACGGTCGTCGCGTCCGTCTGGATGATGATGGCCGGGCCGCGGATACGGTTGCCGGCGCGCAACAGGTTGCGCTCATAGACATTAACCGAAGAGAAGCTGCCGTCGAAATAGGCGCGGTGCTGCTCGACGATCGCGGCGGTCGCATCGGGTCCCTCTTTCCCAAACTTCGGCAGATTGATCTTTTGTACCGCCCCGACCCCGACAGCGCGCAGATTGACGAGTTCTACTGGTTGATCCAGCTTGAAACCATAGATGCGCTCGTGCGCCAAGCCAAAGCGCCCGGCGAGGTCATTGAGCGCTCCGCTCCCGAGCCGGTCGGGATCGATCTCGAGGGAAAACTCATAGCCCTGGCGGAAATAGCGGACATCGGCCTCGTAGTTCAGCCGCTGCCGCGACTCGTCAATTCCCTCTTCGCGTAGCCACGCTCGCGCGTCGCGTCCCAGCTTGGTCAAGATGTCGCCGATTTGGCTGGGGTCGGCGTCATCCATGGTGCGCACGAAGGTTTGGGCGAATTCGTTTTTCACATCGGAATAGAGGAAGCCCAAGGCCGATAATACGCCGGGCGTCGGCGGCACGATGACTGGATAACAGCCGGCGAGCGTGGCCATGGCGTTGCCGTGGAGTGGTCCTGCACCCCCGAACGGGACCAACGCAAAATCCCTGGGATCCAAACCCTTTTGCACCGTCACCAAGCGCAGTGCCCCGAACATGTTCTCGTTGACGATGTCGAGGATGCCTTGCGCCGCCTGGTGCAGGTCGAGGCTGAGAGCGCGGGCGATTTTCGCAACCGCTTCCTCGGCTGCCTTGGTGTCCAGCATCATCTTGCCACCAAGAAGCCGCGGCGGCAGGCGGCCAAGCACAACGTTGGCGTCCGTGACCGTTGGCCGATCGCCCCCCTTGCCGTAGCAGGCGGGACCCGGCACCGCGCCGGCGCTTTCCGGTCCGACGCGGAGCGCCCCGGTCATCGGCACGTGTGCGATGGAGCCGCCGCCGGCGCCAACGCTGTGCACGTCAACCGAAGGCACCTTGATGGGATAGTAGCCAATAGCCGTCTGGCGCGAGATCGTCGGCTTGCCATCCTCAATCAAAGAAACGTCGGTAGAGGTGCCACCCATGTCGAAGCCGAGCGCTTGCGGAAAGCCGGCGAGCGAGGCCATAAAAGCCGCACCGGATACGCCGCCGGCGGGGCCAGACAGCATCGTGTGCACCGGTGATTGGCTGGCCCGCTCGACGCTCATCAGGCCGCCGTCGGAGCGCACGATATTGACGCTGGATTGGAGCTGGACTTGGCGGAGTTTTTCCTCGAAGCCGCTCAGATAGCGCCGCATGCTGGGGCGCACATAGGCGTTCATGACGGTGACCAACGTGCGCTCGTATTCGCGGAACTCCGGCAGGATTTCCGACGACAGCGACACCGTCATGTCAGGCGCGATTTCCTCGACAATAGCCTTGACCCGCTGCTCATGCTGCGGGTTCGCGTAGGAATGCATCAACGACACCGTGATGGCTTCCGCGCCCAGCTCGATCAGCTCGCGTACCGCCTTGCGGGCCGATGCCTCGTCGAGCGGCGTAATAATATCGCCCCGCGCATTGATGCGCTCGCGGATGCCGCGGGTCCGCTCGAGATCGGCCAGCGGATCGGGCTTCTGCATGATGATCCACCCGGCCAGCGGTCCTGGCGTCTGCGAGCGCGCCAGATGCAGAACCTGCTCGAAATTCTCGGTGACCAGTAGACCTACTTTGGCGCCCTTTTCCTCCAAAACGATATTGGTCGACACCGTCGAACCATGAAGCAGGGCAGTGATATCAGAGGCCGCGACGCCCGTCTCCTCGATCAGCTGCTGGATTCCATTCAGAATCCCGACCGACTGATCGCTCGGCGTTGACGGCGTCTTCAACAGGCGCATCGCGCCGGAGCGCTCATCGAACAAGAGCAGGTCCGTAAAAGTCCCGCCGACGTCAATGCCGAGCCGGCTACTCATATCACCCCCTGCGTTGGTCGCTTCGGGACGATTTGCGCCGAAGCTTGAACCAATCCCCCTTACCGTCACTCCCACAGGGTCCACGCCATCCCGGCGTGTATAAAGGCGCGTTCCACACGCCTATGTTTATAGCAATAATCCCGGAAGCATAGTCATAGTCCCGGAGCGGCGTTCCATTGTCAACTCGTTCCATTGCGCCTGTCATTACTGTCAGAATCCGTCGCCAGACGCGGATTTTGACATCACGCCGGAATGATTTACCATCTTGAATATAGCGCAAACCAAGACGGCGAATATGGCGGACGACACCACTAAGCAACAGCAGTTCTGGATCGGCGTCGTCGCTGTCATCATCCTGCTCATCTTTCTTTACTTCTATCGCCCGTTCGAGACTTATCTTGTCGCGCACATCCCGTTCATCCATTTCGGCAACGTGCTCTTCTGGTTCGCCTGCCTGGTAGGTATCGTCGCCTACGCGTTCGCTCACTGGCAGTCGTTCCACAGCGAGATCTTCCGCAACGTCGCCGAATTGAACGTCGACACGCTGGTGTTCGATACGCTGCAGGCGGCCATTCTGGTGGCCGTGATCTTCTGTGCCGGCGCCACGTTGCAGGCCATTGAGGTCTTGAGCGAATATTTCGTCAACCGCGGGCCGATCTTCGATATCGCGTTTGGCGAGAAGCTGCTCGCCATATTCGTGCTGGTGATTTTGGCGGTGCTTTTCTATTTGCTGCACTATGTGGTCCGCGGCTTGCGCACGGGCTGGCGCCCGCGAAGCGCGCCGCCGCGGGCGCGTTGACCCGCCACCGCACTCATTCGGATTCAAGGACGGCAGCCGGTTAGGCCGTCAAAGCCACCCGGGTATTCACCAAGTCGTTGAAGACCGCGAGCGAACGCTCAATGCGCGAGCGCTGCAGCCCGCGCACGATGAAGATGAGACGCGAGCGCCGATCGGCATCGGGCCACTCCTCCAGATGGCTCGGCGGATGGACGATGTGCTGAACCCCGTTGATCAGGACGGGAGTCGGCACGCCCGCCACATTCAGCAGGCCTTTGAGGCGCAGCACGTCGGCGCCATGGCGATGCAGCAGCATGCTGGCCCAAACGCCGAACGCGGTCCAATCCAACGGCCGATCGAACACCAAGGCGAAGGATTGCACACCCGCCGTATGCTCGTGCGAGCCGTGATCGTCGACTTCCTCTGCGGTCCAGTGGCCTGCCTCGCGAAATTTGCCTTGCGCATCGTAAATGTCATCGGTCAGCAATCGATGGAAGTCGTTCTGGATTTCGCTCAACTCCAGGATGTGCGCGGACAAGTTGAGGGCGCGCAGCCGCACACGCAAGGCCGCAAGCGACGCAGCGTCGGAAAGGTCGGCCTTCGTCACCACCAGCCGGTCCGCCATCGATGCCTGTTTGACGGACTCGGGAAAGGTGGCCAGTTGCGTCGCGCCGTTGACGGCATCAACCGTCGCGATGATTCCGGACAGCCGGAAGTGGTGGCGAAGAACGGGCTCCGACAGCAGCGTGTAGGCGATCGGCGCCGGATCGGCCAATCCGGAGGTCTCGATCACGACGCGGCGAAAATGAGGAACCTCTCCGCGCGTTCGCCGGGACAGCAGATCGCGCAACGCTTTCTGCAGATCGCCGCGAACGGCACAGCACAAGCAGCCGTTTTCAAGCAGAAGCGTGCTTTCGGCCACGCCCTGCAACAAATGATGGTCAAGCCCGACCTCGCCGAACTCGTTGACCAGGACGGCAACGTCGGACAGTTCCGGCGAGTGCAGCAGGCGCTGCAGCAGGGTCGTCTTGCCGCTGCCGAGAAAGCCAGTGATGATGTTGACCGGCGTCAGGTCGCCGTAATTTGCCATGTGCGCGCTCAGGCTTGGCGGTTCGCGAGTGAGCCGAGATATTTCTCATCGAGCGGATCGAATGTTCGTCCGCTGAGCCGCTCCGCGGCGCTCCAGAGCTCGCCGATGGTGTCGACGATTGCGGTACGGCCAGTGAGAACTCGTCAGCAAGTACGAATTGCCCGACCAGTCTTTTACAGCGACGCCGTGATGTTTCAGGACGGCGTTGAGTATGCGTGTGCGGTCCTGGCGCTCGCGCAGCCTCGTCTGCGGCTCTGCCCGTCCGGCGAATGCCGCCGGCGCACTGGCGCTGTCGCTCCAGTGACCCTTCCCGCCGAGCACCCCGCATAGGGCGCACATGGACGCCGTCGCCTAGCGCGCGCTCGCCGCTTGGACGGGAGCGCTTTCCCGCGGACAGCGGCGGCGGAAATCATCGGCAATCTCATCGAAGGTGCAGAACTTCACGCCGGCATGCTTCGAGAGATAGTCATACATGCGCTCCAGCATCAGCAACACTTGCGGACGCCCGGAGACATCGGGGTGAATGGTCATGGCGAACACGGCAAAGTCGTACTCGCGATAGACCCAATCAAACTGATCGCACCACAGTTCTTCGATGTCGCGCGGCTTGATGAAGCCGTGGCTGTTCGGCGCGCTTTTGATGAACATCATCGGCGGCAGATCGTCGAGGTACCAGCTGCCGGGGATGTCGATGAGGTCGGTCTCTTCGCCGCGGACCAGCGGTTTCATCCATTCATTCGCATGCTTGGAATAATCGATCAGGGTCCAATTGTCCCCTACGCGCACGTAAAACGGGTGAAAGTCGTCGTTCATCAGGCTGTGGTCGTATTTGATGCCCTTCTTCAGCAGGAGCTCGTTGGTGACGGTACTGAATTCCCACCACGGCGCGACATAGCCGGTGGGACGCCGACCGCTGAGGCGCTCGATCAGCTCGATGCACTTGTCCATGACCGCCTCTTCCTGCTCCGGCGTCATGGCGATCGGGTTCTCGTGCGAGTAGCCGTGCATGCCGATCTCATGTCCGGCATCGACCACCAGCTTGCACTGCGTAGGGAATGTTTCGATCGAGTGGCCAGGAATGAACCAGCTCGTCGGGATGCCAAGGCGGTCGAACAACTTGACCAGCCGCGGCACGCCGACTTCGCCGGCAAAGAGGCCACGGGAAATATCGCAAGGCGAATGCTCTCCACCGTAGGAGCCGAGCCAGCCCGCGACCGCGTCAACGTCGATGCCGAAGGCGCAAAGTATCTCCTTTTTGCCACCGCCGCCGGATCGCGGCGTCGACCGTGCGCTCCTCGTCGGCTCCGCGCTCCGCGACGTCACGAGCGAACGCGGTTGATAGCGCGGTCCAGAGGCGGAGCCATAGCCGGCGCGGCCGGCGCCGAATGGTGGACGGGTGCGATTGTCGTCGGTCATGGATGCCCCACTGACGCAAGGTTCGTTGTACGACCACAGACCGTTCGGCCGGCACGAACGGATGTACAAGTTGGAACAGTCCCACGTTGCGTGCGCACCGGCAAGAGGCCATGCCTTCCCCACCAAAGAGTTGCTGCGCCGGTTGTCGTGGATGTCGTTGACAATGAGCCATTGCCGACGCCATCCTCGGTAATCCCCGGGTCCGGAGGACCATGATGAACGACTGGCAAAGCAGCACGCGGGCCGATTACCAACGTAAGGGCTTCGCCGGCCGCTCTGGCTATGGCCGAAGCCCGGTCCTGCTGGTCGTCGACTTCATCAACGGTTTTACCGATCCCACGACCCCGCTCGGCGGCGACTTCGCCTGGGAGATCAACGCGACACGCCAGCTCCAGGACGCGTTCCGGCGCGCTGGATTGCCGATCGTCTACACCACGATCGCCTATGCCGAGGATTTGCATGACGGTGGCTTGTTCGTGAAAAAAGTCCCCTCGCTTGCAATCCTGCAAAAAGGCTCGTCACTGATCGAGGTCGACCAAAGAATTCGGCCTATGCCCGGCGAGAAGGTTATCGAGAAGAAATACGCCAGCGCGTTTTTCGGCACCAATCTCGACGCCGACCTGCGTTCGCGCGGCATCGATACCGTGATTATGGCGGGCTGCACCACCAGCGGCTGCATCCGCGCCTCGGCCATCGATTCCCTCCAATATGGCTATCACACCATCGTCGTTCGCGAGGCGGTGGGCGACCGCGCCGCCGGGCCGCACGAAGCGAACCTCTTCGACATCGATGCGAAGTACGCGGATGTCGTGCTGCTTGATAACGCGCTCGATTATCTTCGCGCCTTCGTCCCAAGCACAGATTTCGCGGCCAGGGCCCATGACGATTTCGACCGCTGGTGGCCCCGCGCCCAACGTGGCTGAGTAACGCATGGCAAACACGGAGCGCCCAGAACGGTCGTCGGTCTTCAACGACATGCTGGCGCAGAACAAAAAGCGTCTCGATGATCTCTACCGTGGCGGGCGACCCCACGCCGGCGAATTTGCCGCAGGCGCTAAAACGTCCGCCAGCCGGGAGAGGACCCCTCCGCGCAGCGCCGCAGCCTCCGCCGGGCTCGAGCCGGACTCCGCCGCCGCCCGCCGGCTAAGCGAGCGCTTCGGCAACGATTGGCGCTACGAAATCGTCGAGCAACAGCGCGATGGCGACGAAGCGATCGTCCTGTGCAAGCTCATTTTCGGCAAGGACGGTGCGGTCAGGACGCAATTTGGACGCGCCAGCCTCTCCGATGGACCGGTGAGCGGCGCGAGCGGCGGCGTGCGATTCAAAATCGGTGTGGCGGATGCACGGCAGGACGAACGCGAAGCCTATCGCCGCGCCACCGAAGCGGCGCTGATGAACTGCGTCGATCTCATCTAGCCAAGAGCCGCCGACCCGCGGGTAGAGGCGTTCAGTGCGCCGCCGTAGCGCTGCGCGACATCTGCCGCGAGACTTCGCTTTTGTCCGCGTATTCGCCGCACCAATCATTGCCGAATGTAATGGGCCAGGCACCGACGCCATTGTCGCGGCGGGTGGGCGGAAAGCGACGGCAATATCCAACCGCCTGTTCCGAATCCGGTTCGGCGCCTTCCGTCGGATGAAAATGCCACCACCGGCAGCCGGAGCAGACGAATTTGGCAGTCACAGCCATGCTCACATTCCTTTCGACCCCCCATTCAACCACTATTTGTTCGTTCGGCTCAACTCTCCCGCGGCTTGAATCGCATAGCCGCTACGCCGCCAGCTTGAACGTTGGGGGTTGCGCGAGCGGGACAATGCTGACAATCTTTCACCCGAGATCGGTATAACAAGAGCGTTGTGCACCCGGGTCTGGCACGGCGGCGCGAGCACGATTCAGGCGGTTCATGGCGCGCGTAGGCGTCAACGTCGGGGGCACCAATACCGACCTCGTTCTGGAGGCGGAACACGGCGTCTTCGTACATAAGGTTCAGAGCACGCCGCACGACCAGTCCGAGGGCGTGCTCAAGGGGCTGCGCGAACTGTGCGACATATCCGGCGTTCGCCCGAACGATGTATCTCTGATCGTCCACGGCACCACGGTCGCCACCAACATCACCATCGAGCATACCGGCGCCGAAGTCGGGATGCTGACGACGCGAAACTTCCGCGACATCCTGCATATCGGCCGGCACAAGCGGCCGCATAATTTTTCGCTGCACTTCGAAGTTCCTTGGCAGCAGCGGCCTTTGGTCAGACGACGGAACCGCATTGCGGTGGCTGAGCGCATCCTGCCGCCCGATGGCACGGTTGAAATCGCTCTCGACGAAAACGAAGTCGTCGAGGCGACGCGGCTGTTCAAGCGCCGCGGCATTAAATCCGTAGTTATTGGCTTTATGTTTTCGTTTCTCAACAATTCACACGAGCGGCGGGCTGCCGAAATCGTCCGTGCCGAGATGCCCGACGCCTACATCTGCACTTCGTCCGAAGTCGCCAATGTGATCCGCGAATACGAGCGGTTTTCGACCGCCGCGATGAACGCCTTTGTCGGGCCGAAGACCTCGCTCTATCTCAACAACTTGCAGAACAAGCTCACCGACAACGGGTTCCGCGCCAATCTGCGGGTCATTCAGTCGAACGGCGGCATCGCCACTGTCGAAACATGCTCGCAGAAGGCGGTCGGTATCCTGATGTCAGGCCCCGCGGGCGGCGTGATCGGCGGCCGAGCCGAGGGCATGCTGTGCGGCCGTTCCAATCTCATCACCGTCGACATCGGCGGCACTTCCGCCGACATCAGCACGATCCCGGACGGGCGCATCAAAATCATGAATGCGCGCGACTCCTACGTGAACGGCCACCCCATTCTAGTGCCGATGATCGATCTCGTCTCGATCGGCGCCGGCGGCGGCTCGATCGCCTATATCGACCCTGCCGGCGGCTTTCACGTCGGACCGCGCTCGGCCGGCGCCGATCCCGGGCCGGCCTGCTATGGCAAAGGCGGCGAAGAGCCGACGGTCACCGATGCGCAGGTCGTCCTCGGTCGCCTCGACGCTGACAAGATGCTGGGCGGCGATCTGCCGCTCGACCCCGACCTCGCGCGCAGGGCTGTCGAAGCGAAAGTAGCGAAACCGCTAGGACTTTCGATAGAGGAAGCCGCGCTCGGCATCATCAAGGTCATCAACTCCAACATGGCGTTGGCGATCCGGTCCAACTCCGTCGCGCGCGGCATCGATCCGCGGGAGTTCGCGCTCGTACCGTTTGGCGGCGCCGGTCCCTTGCACGGGGTCGCACTGGCCGAGGCGATTTCGGCGAAAGAGATCATCGTGCCGGTGGCGCCCGGCATCACCGCCGCGATGGGGCTGTTGCAGACCGATATGCAATACGAGCATGCGCGATCCTTGATCGTCTCTCTCAAGCACGCGGATCAAGCCGCCGTCGGCCGCGTCAACGGCGTGATCGACGAATTGGTCGAGCGTTGCCGGCGCGATCTCGAAAAGGACGGCGTGACGCCGGAGCGCCAGAAATTCCAAAAACTGGCGGAGTGCCGCTATCACGGCCAAGGGTTCGAACTGCGCGCGCAACTTCCGGACGGCAAGGTGACTGTGGCCAATTTGAGCGAGGTGGTCGCGGGCTTTCACCACCAGCACCGGCTGGATTACGGCTATCACTTCGAGGATGGCGAGGTGGAGCTGATAACTGTCCGCGTGATCGGGCGCGAGGACGTTGTCCCGCTCAAGGTGGCGCGGATCGACAAGGCGACCGGGCAGAACATATCGGACGCCCTCCTCTACACCCGGCCGACGACCTTCGACGACGGCAAGACCGTCGAGACGCCGCGTTATGACCGCGGCCATCTCAAGGCCGGACACCGGATCGCCGGCCCCGCGATTCTGATCCAGCACAATTCGACCACGCTACTGCCGCCCGGATATGTCGCCGAGGTGGCCGAATTCGGCAATCTTCACCTGCGTCGCGCCGGCTAGAGCGATCGAATCATGGCCCGAGAAGTTATCGATCCCATCACGCTGCAGGTGATCAACGGCGCCTTGCAGACCATCGCGGAAGAAATGGGGCATGTGCTCTACCGTATGTCCTTTTCCTCCATCATTCGCGAGTCGCAGGATCTCGGCGCCGGCTTGTTCGACACCGATTTCAACACGCTCTGCGAGTCGGAATCGACGCCGCTGCATATCGGATCGCTTCCCGGCTATCTCGCCGGCATTCGCGATACGCTGCAGGGTGGCGAGTGGCACGACGGCGATCTCGTCATCCACAATCATCCGTATCACGGCTCGAGTCATTCGCCCGACATCGCGGTCGTCGTGCCGGTCTTCTACGAAGGTAGCCTAATCGGATTTTCCGCGAATACCGCACACCATGTGGATATCGGCGCGGCGACGCCGGGCCTGATCATCGACATTCCCGATGTCTTCGCTGAAGGCATGCTGTTCGCAGGCACCAAGCTCTACGAGCGCGGCAAGCGGAACGAGGCGGTTTGGGACTTTATCGGACGCAACAGTCGCGCCGCGCGCCAGTTGCAGGACGACCTTGACGCGCAGATCGCGTCGGCGCGGCTTGGCGCCAAGCGCTTCGTCGAGCTCATGGACCGCTACGGCAAACAGACCGTCCTCGATGCGACGCAGCAGCTGATGGACTACACCGAACGGGTCCTGCGCCAGCGGATCAGCGCCATTCCCGACGGCGAGTACCGTGCCGAAGGTTTTCTCGACGACGACGGCAAGAACCGCGATGTTCGTCTCCCGATCAAGGTGTGCGTGCGCGTCAAAGGCGACGGCATCGAAATCGATCTGACCGGCTCGTCCAACCAGGTCGAGACCGCGTTCAACGTGCCGTTCGAGGGCTCGACCAAGGTCGCCTGTTTCTGCGCCATCCGCTCTTTGCTCCTTGACGCCGAGACTTCGGAAGTGAAAGTGCCGTCGAACCAGGGGTCTTTCCGGCCGGTAAGCGTCATCGCGCCGAAAGGCTCGATCTACAATCCCATCTATCCCGCCGCCGCCGAGGCGCGCTTCGCCCAGTGCAATCGCGTGATCGACTTGATCTACAAGGCGCTCGCGCCGGTCTTGCCGAACGACATCATCGCCGGCAGTTCCGCCAGCCTCTCATTCTGCTCTTATGCCGGCGTGCGGCCGTCAGGCGACTACTGGGTTTTCCTCGAAGTCAATGAAGGCTCGTATGGCGGCCGCCCGCGCGCGGATGGGCCCGACAGCATCGACAATCTGATGGCCAACACGCGGAACAATCCGCTTGAAGACCTGGCGATGCATTTGCCGATGATTTGCGACCGCTACGAGCTGCGCGACGACGTCATGCCCGGCGCCGGCCGGTATCGCGGCGGTATCGGCGTGGTCAAGGCGCAGCGGGTTCTGACCGACGCTTTCATCACCCACGAGAACGAGCGCCACTACGACGTGCCCTGGGGCATATTCGGCGGCGATCCCGGACAGGTCGGGAAGGTCGATATCTACAACGTCGCCCGGCCCAACGACATCAAACACATGCCGGCGAAGTTCTCCGGTCTGCGCGTGGCGGCGGGCGACGTGCATGTATTCTACGGTCCTTGCGGCGGCGGCTTCGGGGAGCCGCTGGAACGGCCCGCGGCAAAGGTGCTCGACGATGTGCTCGACGGCTTTTGCACAGTCGAGCACGCCCGTATAGCCTACGGGGTCATCGTCGATCCCGTCGCCGAGACAGTCGACGAAGCGGCGACTGACGCTCTTCGCGAGCGGATGCGCGGGGCTCCGCGACCAAAGGTGGCGGCGATGACCGTACCGCCGCCGCCGCCGCAAGCCCCCGCGGCGAGATCGCGCGAGGTGCAGCCGTCCGGAAACGGCTCGGGGCCTTCGAGCCTCCGGCCGATCCGTCCAGCCGCCTCGTCGCCACCGGCGCCCTTGCCGACCGCCAATGGCGACAGGCGATCGCTACCCGATTTGCTGCGCGGATTGCGCGAAGCCTATGGCGATGCCTGGAGCTTCGAGGTGGTGCGGCACGGCGCCTATGGCGGCACGATCGAAGTCGTCGGGCAATTGCGCGCCAACGGTGCGACGGTGCGCGAAACCGCCACCCTGGCCGCACCGCGGGGCCGTTCTCTCGGCGAGCTCCTGGAGCGGGCGGCGAATGACAGTCTCCGCAAGTGTGCCGACACGCTTATGCGCAATGGACATTAGCGCGTCGGCAATGCGGCGGATTTAACGGAAGGATCGGCTGTCCTTGGAACAAAGAGCGACAATTTTCATGGAGGCGATGATCGTCATCGCCATCATCGGGGTGCTGGCCTTCCTGATCGGGCTGATCGTGCGCGCGCCGCAGCGACAGCAAGCGGGGGCCGCCGGCTCAAGTCGGACTGAGCAATCACCGCGATGGTATGAATTTACGCTGGCGCTCATTTTGCTCGCCGCAATCGCGGCGTTCGCTATCTGGCTCATTTCCAGCGGCACCCATTGGGTGTGGGGCGAGACGATCAGCGATTGGCGATCCGATACGCGCACGATCATCTTCGCCGCTGTCATGGTCGCTCTCGCCGTGATCGGGCTTATCGTCTCGTTTGCCTACGCGCTGGCCCAGTCATCGCAGCCCGCCGCCCCGAGGCGGCCGCTGGAGGTAACAACGGCGGAATTGACGCCCGGAAGCGCGGCGCTGACGCCTGCGCCGTCGCCGTTACGCGTGCTTGGCCTGCTCGCCTTGGTCCTAGCGGTTCTGCTGTTGTGCTGGATTTACCTGTCGCCTGCCGCCCAATATGGGCTGGTCGTCCAGCTGATCTATCCTGCGAGCCTCGGCGTGGCGCTGGTACTGCTCTTCGACAAGGCGACGCGGACGTGGGGCGCCAAAGGCGGCGCGGAGTCCGCGCGCGAATGGCTGCTGTGCGACCTTTTGATATTCCTGCTTGTGCTCGCCTTCCTCAATCTTCGCGCCGGCGCCAAGCCCGAAGCCTATGCCGCGAGTTTCTGGGATATCCTCAACGTTGTTCTGTTCTTTGCCGCCTTCTGGCTCATTGACCGCACCGCCGGGCGGAGCCGCTTTCTGATCGGTTATGGATACCTGGTCATCCTCCCGCTGCTGCTGTTGATCTGGCAAGCCGTGCAAGGCGTCGCGGCAGCGGCGTCGTGGTGGGCTTCTATGTGGCCCTTCCTGATCCTTGCGGGGGTGTTCTTTGTTCTTGAAGTTGTCGCGCTCGTCTCGTCCACGGGGGAAAGGCAGACATTGCCGGCCATCAAGGATACACTCTTCGTGGTGGCCTACGCGATCCTGCTCATTATCGCCGTCAAATCCTGATCTCGGACAGCGTTCATGAGCCGATCATGCGAGCGCCCCCTTGCCGTTCTCAATGTGACGTGCTCCAGTTGGCTATCAATCATGCGGCGGGCTGGGTTATCCGCAAATAATCGAGGGGCTTAATCAAGATGGCTGGGTGGCGGCTGTTTTGGGCGCTTGTAGGCTATGTGGCCTTTATCGTCATTCTGATCTTTCTCTATTTCTACAAACCGTTCGAAGACTTCTTTACGCTGGTCATCAACGGTCTCGGATACGACAACGCGATGTTCTGGGTCGTCCTGATCGCCGCAATCGTCGGTTTTTGCGCCTATCACTGGAGAGCCTATCGGATCTACATCGTGCAGCGACGTAGTATCGACGGCATGGTGCTGGCTTCGCTGCGCGGCTCGGCCTTCGTCGCGATACTGTTTTGCGCCGGCGCCGCCGTGCAATCCCTGCTCATTCTTTGCGTCTATTTGCTTCAGGGCGAATATACGCTCGGCGCTGAGTTCGGCTCCCGTCTAGGCGCCGTGTTCGCGCTGGTGATCCTGACCGTGGTCTTTTGTCTGATCTTCTGGTTGCTCAAGGTCATACGGCAGAGTTCCGCCGCTAGCGGGACCGCCGATACAGGATCGTATAAATTACAATAAACACCCCGATCATGAGCAGCGAGAATATCGTTGACGCCGTGCCGAGCGCGAACAGGGTCGGCTGGACGCGTTGCGTCAATGACGCGTTGATGTCGAGCGGCAACGTGTTGTTCGCCCCGGCCAGTAGCGTGGTGCGGGCAAATTCATCGTAAGACAGCGTGAAGCCGAAGAGACCGGCGGCCACGATGCCGGGCGTGATCAGCGGCAACGTTATCTCCTTGAACACTGTCCATTCGTCGGCGCCCATGTCCCGCGCCGCCTCTTCGAGGCGGGCATCGAAACGGTTGAACACTGCCATCATGACGAGGAAGCCGAACGGCAAGGTCCAAACCACGTGGACGCCGAGGCCCGAATACCACCAGGCGGGCGACATGCCGAGTTGCCGCAGCATGGACGCCAGGCCGAGACTGAGAAGAACGCCGGGCACCATCAAGCCCGACATCACCGCGTAAAACAGGACTCCCGATCCGCGGAAGCGCTTGCGGAACGCCATCGCCAGCATGGTCGAGAACAATGCGGTGATGACCATCACGATGACCGCAAGGATGAGCGAACGCACCAGAGAGGCCTTTAGATCGCCGACCGCCGATGGTCCGGTCAGCTTTTCCCACCAGAAAAAGCTTAAGCCGCGCATCGGGAAAGTGACGCCACCGCGCGGTCCCTGGAAGGACAGCGTGAACATGGCAAACATCGGCCCATAAACAAATATCAGAAAGATCGCATAGTACACGCTGAAGCCGGCCTTCACGCGAAACTTGCGGCGATGTTCCGGCGTCGAACGCGCCATTCCTAGAGCTCCTTCCGGATATCGACCAGCCGCAGGATGATGACGACGCCGATCATCATAGCCAACATCAACATGAAGGCGTTGACCGCGGCAAAGGGATAATTGGCGATCGCGTAATAGTTCAGGATGACGGTGCCTGTGGTCGATGTCTTGCCGCCGTAAACGACCACGGCGGTGGCGAATTCACCCATGATCATGACAAACACAAAGATCATGCCGATGGCGACCCCCGGCAGCGACAACGGGGCGATGATCTCCCGGAAAATCTGGAATGGCGTCGCGCCCATGTCGCGGGCGGCTTCAAGCAGAGTGCGATCGATCTTGGCAAGCGAGAAGAAGATCGGCCCGACCGCCAGCACGACGTAGAGCTGAACCAGCGCCATCGTGTAGCTGAACTCGGAATAGAGAAAGAAACTGACGGGCTCGTCGATAACGCCAATTCCGACCAGAAATTCGTTGATCAGCCCGTGGCGCCCAAGCATCGGCAGCCAGGCGACGGCGCGAATGAGATAGCTGGTCCAAAACGGAACCATGGCCAGCAGGAACAGGGTGAGCTGCCATTTGAAATCCTCCACCTGCATCGAGAGGAAATAGGCAAGCGGATAGGCGAGAAGCAGGCAGATCGCCATCACCGTGATGGTGAAGCGAAAGGTGGTCCACAGCGTCCGAATAAAGACGGAGGGCGTCAAAAATTCCGGCTTATTGGGATCGAAAAAGCCCTCGGTGATAAAGAAGTCCCGGTAATGCTCAAGCGTGAAGGCCGGCGACATGCCGTGGCCGGTCGTCTTCCAAAAACTGAAGATGAAAATGCTGATGAGCGGCAGAAACAGAAAGACGATGAGCCACGCTGTGGCTGGCGCGATGAGGATGGGTACCGGAAAGCCCGGCTCACGGCGATATTTACGCTTGGCCTCGTCGTACGCAATCGGCGCACCGCCAATCAGCCCGCGCGGCGCGGCTTCGATGTGCGTTATTTTCGCGTAGTTCTCGACCGTCGTCACGCGTCAACCACGCTCAAACTACCGCCGGCTTTTGCAGCCGGCGGTATCGTTTTGTAACCGTTCGCGAACGGTTTTCAAAGCTTACGCGGCGAGGAACTCGGTCCACCGCTTAACGAGATAGTCGTTCTCGTCCATCAGCGAGTTCCAGACGGCGATCTTGGAATAACGGTTCCAATACGAGCCGCCCGTTCGAACGTCGCCCTTCTTGATGATGATGGTGCCGAAGGGGTCGGCCAAGTCTTTGGCCGCCGGCTTGCCTTCGTACCAATAGTCCCAATCCGCCGGGTCGAGGTGCTTCTTCACGTTTTCGGGGATCGAGTGATAGTAGCCCTGATGTGAAACGAAAGCTCCCGCCCAGCCGTCGAGCCACCAGTTGATGTACTCATAGGCTTGGTCGAGTTGCTTGCCTTTCACCTTGGCGGAGATGGCCAGACCGCCGTGCCATCCGCGCAAGCCCTCCTTCGGGAAGGCGTAGACGCAAGGCACGCCCTCGGCCTGGATCGCGGCGACGGCCGGCGACCACATGCTCTCCAGCGCCACTTCGCCGTTGACCATCAGGTTGACCGATTGGCCGAAATTCTCCCAGAAGGCGCGGAAGTGCCCGGCTTTCTTGAGCGGGATCAGATAATCGACCAGGAAATCGATCTCGGCCTTGGTCATATTGCCTTTGTCGCCGAACTTCTTGAGACCAAGAGCCTCAACCGCCAGGGCCGCGTCCATCACGCCGATCTGCGGCACGTTGAGCAGCGCGACCCTGCCCTTGAAATCCTTGTTGAGCAATTCGCCCCAGCTTTCGATCGGGCGGCCGGTTGCCTTCGGGTTGTAGCCGATGGAGTCGGCATTGTGGAACGCCGGAGCCATGCTGATGTATTGCGACGGTCCCTTCACCTTGTTGCCGTGCTCATCGACCCATAAGTTCAAGTATGGCGCGTCGCCCTGCCCGACACTCGATTCCGGCGTCAGCTTTCCGGTCTTGGTGAGATTGGTGACCTTGTCCCAGTCCTTGAGCTTCTTGGTGTCGATAGGCTGCCAGACCTTGGCGGGCAGCATCACGTCCATGTCGTTGAAATAGCCTTCGGCGATCTCATACTGGTCGTTCTGATTCAGCATCTTGCTGAACATGTCGCCGTAACCCATCGCTTGGCCGACGACGGGGAAACCCAGATCTTTCGTCGCCTTGTCCTGGATTTCGTTAATCTCGCTGACGCCAAGGCCGATGCTTCGCAATCCATCCGCCGCCTCCGCTATTCGAAGGAAGCTTGCGCCCGACATGGCGCCCGATGCGACACCGGCGGCCGTGGTCTTCATGAACGATCTACGCGAGAACCTGCCTTGCAAAACCTGTCCAGGGCCATTGTACGCCATGCCCGTCTCCTCTGGTTGAAAAGCTAATCAGCGCTTTGTTATTGAAGCCCGGTGCGGCGGTCAGTCAAAGCTCTTGTGCGCCGCTTCAATTTGCGAATGATTACATTAGAACTAGGGCCTGTCAAACCGCATGGGGAGCGCAAAAGTGAGTGTACTGATCAAGAACGGGCGGATCGTTACCGCGGTCGACGACTACCAGGCCGATATCTTCATCAACGGCTCGACAGTCGCCCTTATCGGCAAGGATCTCGTGATCGAAGCGGATAAGCAAATCGACGCTTCCGGCAAACTCGTGATCCCCGGCGGTATCGATCCGCACACACACCTTGAATTGCCGTTCGGCGGGACGACAACGTCCGATACGTTCGAGACCGGCACCCGCGCAGCCGCATATGGCGGCACCACCTGCATCGTCGACTTCGCCGTCCAGACGCGCGGGACTTCGACACTGAAGGCGCTCGACGACTGGCACGCCAAGGCCCAGAGCAAGACCGCGATCGATTATGCGTTCCACATGATCGTCACCGACATGCCGCAGGAACGCATCGGCGAGATGCGCAGCCTCGCGGATAACGGCATCACCAGCTACAAGCTGTTCATGGCCTATCCGGGCGCGCTGTTGGCCGACGACGGCACGATCTTTCGGGCAATGCGCAAGGCCGGCGAGGACGGCACCCTTGTCTGTATGCACGCCGAGAACGGCATCGTGATCGACGAGCTGGTGAAGATCGCGCTCTCGCAGCGCCATATCGAGCCGAAATATCATGCGCTGACGCGGCCGACGCGGCTGGAAGCGGAAGGCGTGCATCGCGCTTTGTCGATTGCGGAAGTGGCGCGGGCGCCGGTCTATATCGTTCATTTGAGTTGTTACGATGCGTTGCACGAGCTGCGCATGGCGCAGGCGCGCGGCGTCATGGCGCATGCGGAGACGTGTCCGCAGTATCTGCTTCTAGACGTCGACCGATACGACGAGCCGGGATTTGATGGTGCCAAGTACGTCTTGACCCCGCCGCTGCGCGAGAAATGGAATCATGACGAGCTGTGGGGCGGGTTGCGCGCGCATGCGCTCAACGTCATCTCGACCGATCATTGTCCGTTCTGCCTCAAAGAGCAGAAAGAACTGGGCCGCAACGACTTCAGCAAGATTCCGAATGGCGGCCCGGGGATCGAGAACCGTATGAGCCTGATCTATCATTACGGCGTGAGCCAGGGACACATCTCGCTCAATCGTTTCGTCGAATTGACGTCGACTGCGCCGGCAAAAATCTTCGGCCTGTTCCCGAAGAAGGGAACGATCGCGGTCGGCAGCGACGCCGATATCGTAATCTTCGATCCGGCGCGTGAGGAGACGATCAGCGCCTTCAACGGCCACACCCATCACATGAACATCGACTACAGCGCCTATGAAGGCTTCAAAGTGAAGGGCTACACCGAAACCGTCTTGTCGCGCGGCAAAGTCGTCATCGAGAAGGGCAACTATGTCGGCCGGGCCGGCGATGGCGCATTCGTCAAACGGCGCGCTTACGGCGGACAGTACGCAAACACCCACGCCAACATGGTGCGCGATGTGCTCGCACCGAGAGCAAGTCTCGGCTCGCCCGGCCGCCGCGTTTCCTGACGCGCATCAGCACGCTGGTCGCAGCTGGACTCGCGGACGTTCGCGGGCGCCACCCGATGCAGCTTCGTACGCTGCGCCGACGCGAAACAACAACGCCTCACGGAACGGCCGGCCGACAAGCTGCATGACCTGCGGCAGGCCATTGCGCGTAAAACCGATCGGCACCGCCAGCGCCGGCAGGCCGAGGTAATTCAGCGGCCGCGTGTTGGCGACGATCTGACCGAGCACCTGCGGCATTGCCGCTGACCCGCCGACATCGGTATCCGCCGCGGTCGGCACCGGCCCCTTCAGGACGGGGATGTGCAGCACGTCGCATTTGGAGAAGGTCTCGCGCAATAATTCCGCGAGCAGGCGCGCACGCGCCCGCAGCGCCTGCACGTAGAGCGTGCCCGGTACGCCAAATCCGACCAGCAAGCGCGCACGGATCTGGTCCGAGTAGTCCTGCGGACGATCGCGCAGCCACGGAAGATGCAACGCGGCGCCCTCGGCCGCCAGGATCACACCAGCCAGATCGGAAATGGCGCCGTGATCGCCGACCGGCACGTCAACGATCTTTGCACCGTGGGCTTCGAGGATGCCACG
The DNA here is from genome assembly GCA_963733575.1 of uncultured Alphaproteobacteria bacterium. Classification (GTDB taxonomy): domain Bacteria; phylum Pseudomonadota; class Alphaproteobacteria; order Rhizobiales; family Xanthobacteraceae; genus BOG-931. The sequence continues at coordinate 71,163 of CAVTDJ010000006.1, forward strand.
GCTGTTTGCGAGCAACTCGGCCACCTCATGATCTATTCCATCGTAGTAATATCGATTGGGCACCCCAACTGTGACGCCAGCGAGCGAGCCGGGGCCCGCTGCGTCGTCAAGACCGTGCTCGTAGTCCGCCGGCGCGGGGTGCCGGCTTGCGGCACCGTCACGATTGTCCGCTCCGGCAATCACCGAAAACAGCCGCGCACAGTCGCCGACGTTGCGCGCCAGGACGCCGATACAATCGAGCGAGTGCGACAACGGCATGGCGCCATATCGGCTCACGCGTCCTTGTGTCGGCTTTATGCCAACGACGCCGCACGCTGCGGCGGGCAGCCTCACGGAACCGCCGGTGTCGGAACCAAGCGCGCCGAAGACGAGGCCCGCGGCCACCGCGGCGCCGGATCCGGACGACGAGCCGCCGGTGATGTGTTCGGGATTCCAAGGGTTACGGCACCGTCCGAAATGATCGTTGTGCCCTGTTGGCCCCATGGCGAATTCCGCCATGTTGAGACGACCGAGCTCGATGCCGCCCGCCGCGTCGAGCCGCATAAGCACACTCGCCGTATTATCGGGAACGAAATCGGCGCGGATTTTCGAGCCACAGGTGCAAATCTCGCCTGCGCGGTAAAACATATCCTTGTGCGCCAGGGGCACACCATGCAGCGGGCCAAGCGCCCGTCCCGCTTTGACGGCGCTATCCGCTTCGCGTGCCTTGGCGCGCGCTGCTTCTGCAGTCACGCGGATGAAACAGTTCAGCGACGGCTGCAATCGTTCAACGCGATCGAGGCAGGCTTCGACCAGTGCCTCGGCGCGCAACCGGCCCCGCGAGATCGCGACGGCGGCTTCGCGCAATGTGAGCGTCGTGGGATCGCTCACGCGCCGGTCCCATCGGAAGCGGCGTCGATTTCCAGCAGGCGATAGAATTGCTCAATCGTTTCGTCGAATGACGGCGCCTGCAGAAGGTTTGCCGCCGCGATTTGGAAGCGCGCAAGCGAACGGATCACGGCATCCGCTTCTTCCGGAGAAAGGCTCACGCCGCTGCCGGCCATGAGTCTCTCGAGCGTCGCTTTGTCGATTCCGTCCAGCATCCGAGCGCCCACGCCAGCAACCTCCCTAAGCCCGAACGAGCTTGAAGCGCTCCCATTCCGTAGGCGCCTTCTTGAGCACCTCCGTCCAGCCCCCTTTGGTCTCATGCTCACGCGGGCTGATGTGACGACCGCCAAAAGCGAACTCGGCACCGCTGGCCGCAAAGGGAAACGGCGATAGCGCATAGACGCCGGATTCCTGAGGCCGGATTGTCACCGCCGTGTCCTTTTGCGCGTTCAGCGGCACGTGCTCGAACGTCTGTTGCCCCCGCTCATCCGGGTGCACACGATTGAAGTAGAGAGCGAGCGTATCGATGAATTGCAGCTGTTTGTAACTTTGAAACAGTTTTTTCTCGTCGAGACCAGGGGATAGAAGAGGGTCCTTGCCGATCTCTTCCTTCAAACGTTTCTGTCGCGCCAGCTCGCCCTCGAGCATTCGCTCGGCCAGAGGCCGCTCCTGCTCCGGAAATTTCTTGATCAAAACATGCTCGGAAAGACCGTAGCGGCCGTTGTAGAGGCCCCAACTATGCATGCTCGATATCAGGCCGCAATACGGGTGCTGCCGCTCGTTGAAGTCGGGCGACAGCCGGCTGGTGACGGTTATGTACTGAGCCGGCGTTTCGATAAGGTTGTACGGAAGACCAGTCTTCTCGTCAGTGACAGGATCAAGATCAAACTCCGCCCAGCCGGCGTCGTGATGCCCGATGACGTAGACCATCAACTCCAGCGGAGCCAACGACTCGAACTCATCGTTGCCGAATGCGCGAGCCAATTGTCCGCACAGGGCGGTGTGCTCGTGCATCATCACGGCCAATCGGGGCGTGCCGGCGGGTGCTGTCTGAATGATCATGGCTCATCCTGAATGTAGCGATTTTCTGCACGGCCTTGAAGCGCAGAGTCGATATATGTGCAGGTTTCCGGCATTGCATAAGTCCCGCCGACAGGACATGTTTTCCGCCGGCGGCAAAATCGAAGACCTCAAGGGCGATGCAGCGCCGGTCGCGCCCGATAGCGCCACTTAAACGCGTGGGAGGCCCGCAATGAGCGACCCTTACAAGGACATAGGCTTCGACTCCAACCGGATCGGCTACGGCAGACGCGCCGGCGTGGTCGTGGTCGACTTTCAAAAGGGCTTTACGGAAAGCCGCTTTCCGTTGGGCGGTCGTCCGATGGTGGAACGTGCAGTCAACAATACCGCCAAACTCGTCGCAGCGGCACGCAAGGCGGGGCTGCCGGTCGCCTGCTGCTATACCGCCTATTCGAGCGCGCGCGACGCTCCGTTGTGGAAGATCCCAACGGTGGTCAACGAATTCCATCACGGCCATCCCTCCACCGAGCTCGATGAGCGCATCTACGATCGCGCCTACGACATGGTCGTGTGCAAGACCGCGCCGTCGATCTTTTTCAACACTCCCGTCGCCTCCTATTTCATCAAGGATGGTGTCGATACCGTCATCGTCTCCGGATGCAATACCTCGGGTTGCGTACGCGCGAGCATCAATGACGCGTTTTCCTATGGCTTCCGTGTGGTCGTGCCGGAGCCCTGTTGCGGCAACGTCGACGAAGGCCCGCATCGGGACAATTTGCGCGATGTTGGGCGCCGCTATGCCGATATCGTCGGACTCGATGAAGTGCTCGCCTACATCGAGACGTCGGGCCGACGAAATGATTGAGCTGCCGTGACAACACAATTTCTGGTCGCGGACCCGGGATCGGTCGAAGAGATCGCCCGCGCTTTCGAGAGCAGGCAGACCGATCCGCTTGCGCTCCTCGAAGCCTCCCTGCGCCGCATCGATGCGGTCGAGAGCCTGGTGCATGGCTGGTGCGTGCTTGATCGCGACCGCGCGCTCGCAGATGCGCAAGTCTTGCGGCAGGAGGCAGAGGCAGGCCGCATCCGCAGCCCACTCCACGGCATACCCGTCGCCGTGAAGGACGTGATCGACGTGGCCGGACTTCCGACGCTGGCCGGCAGCGCGACCCGCGCCGGCATCGCGCCCAGCACGATCGACGCCCAGGTCGTCGCGCACCTTCGTGTTTCCGGCGCGATCATTTTGGGCAAGGCGCACACCACCGAGTTCGCCTATTTCGATGGCCCGCCACCGACGCGCAATCCGCACAACCTCGGCCATACGCCCGGCGGCTCAAGCGCGGGTCCGGCGGCTGTCGTCGCGGCTGGCATGGTTCCGCTGAGCCTTGGGACCCAGACCGCGGGCTCGGTGAGCCGCCCGGCCGCCTATTGCGGCATCGCGGCGTTCAAGCCGAGCACACGGGCGTGGTCGAGCTTCGGGGTCGTTCCGTTCGCGCCGAGCTTCGATACGGTCGGCGTGTTCGGTTATCGGGTAGGCGATGCCGTCGCTGCGGCGCGCGTTCTTATGCCACCCTATCTGCGTCATCGTCCCATGCCACCCTCCCCGCCCTCGATCGGATTCGTCGACGACCCGATCGTTGCGGCTGAGAGCGCGGCGGTCGCCGACACGCAGCGTCTCGCTGCCGACACGCTTACCGCATCGGGCTTTCGCGTCGAGCGGTGCAGATCGCCGCTGCCGTTCGCCGACATCGTCGGTTTGCACAAGATGGCGATAGAATACGAAGTCGCTCGCGCGCATCCCGGCCTTGAGCACAACTCAGAAGTGAGCGCCGGACTACGCGACGCGATCGGGCGTGGCCGATCGATCGATGATCTGGCCTACCGCAATGCTTGGGCGGCTCTCGATGCGGCCCGTGACCGCTTCTGGGCGGCAACGGCGCACGTCGATGCGCTGATCTTTCCGGCTGCTCCGGATGTGGCGCCGGCGGGTATGAAGACCGGCGACCCCCGCTTCATCGTTCCATTCACGGTGCTCGGCGGCCCGATCGTCTCCATTCCGGTCGGCTTCGGCGCGAGCGGGCTGCCGTTGGGGCTGATGTTGCTCGGAGCGCCGGGAACCGACGAGGCGACTGCCGCCATTGCCGTCGAGGTCGCGAAGGTCATCGAACTACCGCGCTGACGGCAAGGGCGCAAAAGCGGGGCAGTCTTGCGAGAAATTTCGGCTTGAAGCATCGCGGATGGCGTTGCACAGTCCGTTGCATTGGCGGGTGAAGAAAAAACTCTGTCTGCATTCGTTCGAAAACAGCAATTTTTATTCATGCCGCGACGGCTCTTTGTTAGTCGCGAAGAAGGAAGCCGGGCTACGATGAAGTTTCGGATATCGGTCGATACCGGCGGCACCTTCACGGACGTGGTCATCGCCGATGCGCGCGGCATAAAGGCGATCGGCAAGGCCCTAACAACGCCCAACCGAATTTTCGACGGCATGCGGGCGGCTATCGAAGTGGCGGCCCAAGAGATCGGGCTATCCGGTACGGCCCTGCTTGGCGAAAGCGACATGTTGATCTACGGGACGACGCGGGCAACCAATGCCGTCGTCACCAAGTCGACCGCCAAGACGGCATTTCTCACCACGCGCGGCTTTCGCGACATCCTGGTGCTGAAAGAAGGCGGCAAGTACGATCCGCACGACTATAGCTACGACTATCCGCCACCTTATATTCCGCGGCGTTACACCTTCGAGATCGATGAGCGCGTCGACGCCCAGGGAAATGTAGTCCGCCCCCTCGACCGCAACCAGGCGCGCGAAGTCGTACGCACCCTCGCCAAGCGCAGGTTCGAGGCGGTCTCGGTTTGCTTGCTTTGGTCGATCGCCGACGGCAGCCACGAGAAGGAGATCGGCCGGCTGATCGAACAGGAGCTGCCGGGCGTTCCCTACACGCTTTCCCATGAGCTTATTCCGATTGTCCGCGAATATCGCCGCGCGTCGACGACGGCGATCGACGCGTCGCTCAAGCCGCTCATGCAGCATCATCTGCGGGAGATGGAGAGCGATCTGCGCGCCGCGGGTTTTGCCGGCGAGCTTCTGATCGGCACCTCGGGCGGCGGCTGCCAGCACGTGACCGAGGTCATCGGACGCCCGGTGACGATGTTGAAATCCGGTCCGGCGATGGCGCCGGTCGCCGGCAAGGCTTACGTCACCATCGAGGATCTCGGCCGCGACGCGATCGTCTGCGACACCGGCGGCACGACCTTCGATGTCGGCCTCGTGCGCGACGGCGAGCTTGTCTATACGCGCGACAGCTGGCTCGGCCGCCGTTGGCTCGGTCATATGGTAGCGATGTCGACGGTCGATGTCCGCAGCATCGGCGCGGGCGGCGGATCGATCGCCTGGATCGACGCCGGTGGTCTGCTGCGGGTCGGGCCGCAAAGCGCCGGCGCCATTCCCGGCCCGGCGTGTTATGGGGCCGGCGGCGACCAGCCGACGGTGACGGATGCCTGCGTGGTGCTCGGGTGGTTCGACCCCGACTATTTTAATGGCGGGCGGATGAAGCTCGATGCCGCCGCCGCACATCGCGTTGTCGAGAAACTGGCGCAAAAGATCGGGCGCAGCGTGCCCGAAACGGCCTTCGCGATCATCACCATCGCCAATGAGCTGATGATCAAGGCGATCCACGAGATCACCGTGAGCGAAGGCGTAAATCCGCGCGAGAGCGTCATCGTTGCCGGCGGCGGCGCGGCCGGGCTCAACATCCTGCCGATCGCCCGTGAGCTCGGATGTTCGACCACGATCCTGCCGAAGACCGCGAGCGCAATGTCCGCCTGCGGCATGCAGTATTCCGACATCGTGTTCGAGCAGACGCGAAGCCGGGTGACCATGTCCGGCAGCTTCGATCTTGACGGAGTGAATGCGGCGCTCGCGGAGATCGACGCGGCGCTCGACCAATTTCGGCGAAACCTGCACGGGGCCGAACGGGCCGCGGTTCGCAAGGAATATTTGGTCGAAGCGCGCTACAAATCCCAGGTCTGGGAGCTCGATACCCCGCTTCCGGTCGAGCGCTTTCGCACGCGCAAAGACGTGGCGGCATTGGTCGAAGCATTTCATACCGTACACGACCGCGTTTACGCTGTGCGCGACGAGCAAAGCGAAGTCGAGTGCGTCAACTGGCGCGGCCGCATCTCGATCCGCCTGTCGAAGCCGGCGAGGCCGGTGCGCAAGAAGATTGCGCGCCGCAAGCCGAAGCCGTGGACGCGGCGCGCCGCTTATTTCGGGCCGGACGACCTGCGCAAGACTCCGGTGTTCCGCGGCAGCGAGCTCGAGCCCGGCGCGCTCATCGCCGGTCCGGCGATTATCGAGGAGCCGACGACCACAATTGTGATTTATCCGCACATGAGCGCTTCGGTCAGTCCGTCCGGTCACTACATCCTGAAATCGTAGCGAGAAGCCCGATGGCAAATCCGAAACGCAAGCCGCAATCCAATGCTCTCGATCCCGTGGTGATGACCGTCATCGCCAACCGCCTCGACGGCATCGTTCGTGAGATGACCAATACGCTTCTGCGCGCGGCGCGCTCCGCGGTGATCTCCAGCGCCCGGGATTTCTCCTGCTGCATCCTCACCGGCGACAATCAGCTGCTCGCGTCCGCTGAGGGCCTGCCGGTCCACATCTTCGGCGCCCATCTGCAGGGCGAGAACATGTGCAGCTATCACAAAGGCGACATCCGCGAGGGCGACGCCTATCTGGATAATGACCCCTACGGCGGCAACACCCACCCCGCCGACCACACTTTCCTGGTGCCGGTGTTCATCGAGGGAGAGCACCTGTTCACCACGGTCGCCAAGTGTCACATGGCGGACATCGGCAACAGCATTCCGTCCAGCTATTTCGCCAAGGCGCTCGATGTCTACGAGGAAGGCGCGCTGGTTTTCCCGGGCGTGCGCATCCAGCGCAACTACAAGAACGAGCCGGACATCATCCGCATGTGCCGCGCGCGCATCCGCGTGCCGGACCAATGGTACGGCGACGCGCTCGCGGCACTCGGCTCGGCGCGCATCGCCGAGCGCCGGCTCAAGGAGCTATGCCGGAAGTACGGGCCGAAAACGATCAAGACCTTTGTCAAGGATTGGTTCGATTATTCGGAGCGGCGGGCAATCGAACTCGATTCGCAAGCTGCCGAAGGCGAGGATTACAAATACGGGCAAGTCCGATCCGCTCGAGGGCATCCTGCCGAAGGGATTGCTGCTCAAGGTGATCGTCGACATCGATCCGAAAAAGGCGATGATCGATGTCGACCTGCGCGACAATCCACCCAGCGTCGATTGCGGGCTCAACACGTCGCGCGCCGCCGCCACGAGCGCAGTCGTCGGCGCGATCTTCAACAGCCTCGACAAGGACATCCCGCGCAACGCCGGATCGTTCCGCCGGCTTTCGTTCCAATACGCCGAGAACAGCGTGGTGGCCTCTCCGGTTTTTCCGCATAGCTGCTCCACCGCGACGACGAACGTCGCGGAGCGTCTGGTCAATATCACCCAGTCGGCCTTCGCCAAGATTGGCGAGGGTCACGGTCTTGCCGAAGGCGGCACCGGGCTCGGCGCCGGCATGGCGGTGCTGTCGGGCAAGGATCACCGGCGCAACGACGCCCGCTACGTGAACCGCATGATGCTGTCGACCAACGGCGGGCCGGCGAGCCCGACTGCCGACGGCTGGGTCAACTACGCCATCCCGGTCATCGCCGGCCTGATGTATCGCGACAGTGTGGAGATCGACGAGCTCAAGCATCCGTTCCGAGTGGAGTTGCTGGGCTTGGTTGCTGACTCCGCGGGCGCCGGCCGGCATCGCGGCGCGCCGGCGCAGGAGGTGACCTACACCGCGCTCGAGAATCCAGTCCAGGTGATCATTCCATGCGATGGGCAGTTCGCGCCGCCGCGCGGCGTCAATGGCGGGCACAACGGTACGCCGGGTTCGACCCATCTCATCGACCATAACGGCGGCACGACGAAGCTGCCCAACCTCGTGAACATGCAAATCCGCAAGGACCAGCACATCCGCGGGCGCGATAGCAGCGGCGGCGGCTATGGCGATCCGCTTACACGCGACCCGGCGCGGGTGCTCGTCGACGTGCTTGAAGGCTACGAATCGATCGGCAAGGCGCGCGACATCTACGGCGTCGTGTTCACCGGCAGCATCGACGATGACAGCCTAGCGGTCGACGTTGTAGCGACGGCGGCGCGGCGGGCTGAGCTTGCCGCGCCGGCGCAGGCGGCTGGCCTGATACCGGCCGCCGAATAATATTAATGTAGGCTCCCCAGATAATGCTCCGGGTGGACGGTCTCATGCCGCAGAACATCACCACCGGGTTTCGCGCGCTAGTCGATGCCGCCGAGCGCGAGATCGAAAACCTAACGGTCGACGAGGCCCTCGCGCTTCATGGGCGAGACGACGTGGTCTTTGTCGATATTCGCGACATCCGCGAGCTTAGTCGCGAGGGCCGGATGCCAGGCGCTTTCCACTGCCCGCGCGGCATGCTCGAATTCTGGATCGACCCGGACAGCCCTTACCACAAAAAGATTTTTGCCGAAGACAAGCGGTTCGTGTTTTTCTGCGCCGGCGGCTGGCGCTCCGCGCTCGCTGCGCACACAGCGCGCCGCATGGGACTGCATCCCGTCGCGCATATCAGAGGCGGGTTTGGCGCGTGGCGGAAAGCTGAAGGCCCGATCGAGCCGCACCCCGACGGCGCAAAATCGACTTAGGCCAAGTTCTATTTGGAGCCAAGCCTAACTTAGGGTCAAGTCGAGAGTACAGTCACCCCGCGCTCGGGTAGTGTCTCAGTTTGAATTTTAGCAGTCTGGTCTGATTCCCGACCATCCGCTACTATGCTGGGATGGCAGAGGAAGGCGACTTAAATCGGAATCAACAGCGTCTGCTTCGCAAGACGGTTTTCGCCGTTCCGGATCACAATCAACGCATCTGGGCCGTTCAATGCGAACGCGACGGGTGCGGGCCATGTTTATGGCGTTAATGGAGCCGATTTTCATGAACGCTTTGACCGATCTGGCCGAAATGGTGGAAGCGGCGCTGCCGAAGCCGGGAAAGCGCGGACCATATAAAAAGCGGCTGGCCGCATGATTGGAACGCGCGTTGCTCTAATCGTATTGTTCGCAACGGCGATAGTTATTGCGGCGTGGATCAGCAGATATGAGACAATGCGCGCCGATGACTATGCCGTCTTCGTCACTGATCGCTGGACCAGCAACATCTATCGCTGCCAGAAGGACCAGCCGGGTTTTCTTGACAGCCCAGGAAGATGCCAAAAAATTTCAAACTGAGACACTACCCGCGCTCGCCCGCGCTCCCGTCGCTCCGATTTCGCTCATGATTTGTTCGCGCATGACGAACTTCTGCGGCTTGCCAGTCGCCGTCATCGGGAATTCCGAGACGAAGCGGATGTATCGCGGCACCTTATGATGCGAGATCTGTCCACGGCAGAACGTCCGAATTTCCTCTTCCGTCGCGGATTCGCCCGGCTTGAGCACGATGAAAGCGCAGACCTCCTCGCCGAGCCGATGGTCCGGCACGCCGAACACTTGGACGGACTGGACCTTCGGGTGGCGCATCAAAAAATCCTCAATCTCGCGCGGATAAATGTTTTCGCCGCCGCGGATGAGCATGTCCTTGAGCCGCCCGACGATGGTGCAATAGCCCTGCTCGTCGATGGCGGCGACATCTCCCGAATGCATCCAGCCCGCCGGGTCAATCGCCTCAGCAGTCCTTTCCGGATCCTCCCAATAGCCGTGCATCACACCATAGCCGCGGGTACATAATTCTCCGGACGTGCCGACCCGGGCCACGTTGCCGCCCGCGTCGACAATCTTCACCTCGACGTGCGGATGGATGCGGCCCACTGTCGCCACCCGCCGCTCGATCGGATCGTCGGTGCGCGATTGGAACGACAGCGGGCTGGTCTCGGTCATGCCGTACCCGATGGTGACTTCGCGCATATGCATCCGGTCCACGACCTGACGCATGGTCTCGATCGGGCATGGCGCCCCGGCCATGATGCCGGTCCGCAAGCTCGACGTGTCGTAGCTCGAAAAATTCGGATGCTCGAGCTGGGCGATGAACATCGTCGGGACACCGTGCAGCGCCGTGCATCTGTAGCGCGCGACGGCGGACAGCGTCGCTTCGGCCTCGAAGCTCTCGCCGGGAAATACCATTGCGGCGCCAACCGCCGTACAACACAGCACGCCTAAAACCATGCCGAAGCAGTGGTAGAGCGGCACCGGGATGCAGAGCCGATCCTCGGCGGACAATGCCATGGACTTCGCGGCGTAGCGCGCATTGTTAACGACGTTGAAGTGACTGAGCGTTGCGCCCTTGGGTGAGCCCGTCGTGCCGCTGGTGAACTGGATATTGATGGCATCGTCCGGATCGAGCGCGGCAGAAAGCGTTTCGAGGCGGCCGCGGTGACCGGGCCCGGCAAGCGACGCCAATCCGGCAAATGAGTGGGCCGAGCGCACGAGCGGTCCCTCGCCAAGAATGACGACGTGTTTGAGATGCGGCAGTTTCGCCGCACGCAGGGTCGTTTCGTCGCGGTCGATTTCAGGTGCGAGCGCGCGCAGCATTTCGACGTAGTCGCTTGACTTGTGGCGGCGCGCCATCACCAGCGCTTTGCATCCGACCTTTTTCAGCGCGTATTCGAGTTCCGACGTCCGATAGGCCGGATTGATGTTGACCAGAATGGCGCCGATGCGTGCGGTGCCGAATTGGACGTAGAGCCACTCGGCGCGATTGGGCGCCCAGATGCCGACGCGGTCGCCGCGCCCGATGCCGAGCGCGAGCAGGCCTGCGGCGACATCGTTGGATCGCTCCCGCAGGTCGTACCAGGACAGCGAGACTCCGCTGGCTGCGAAGACAGCGGCAGTCCGGCCGCCCTGCCGGGCGCATGCCCGGTCCAACAGCTGCGAGATCGTCATGAACTTTAGAGGATCGTCCGTCGCGCCGGCGACGTAGGAGAACGTTCCTTGCGGACGCAGGCGATCGTCGGCGCCGCTACGCAGAAACTCGGAGCTGAACGGGTTGTACGTGCTCACCGTTGTCGGTCGCTTCTGTTCCGGACCGATTGCAGATCAGAAATTCCGCCAATCTCCGAGTTGTTCGAAGGCATGCGCCGCCCGGTAGATGGTCGTCTCGGCGTAATGCTTGCCGACCAGCATCATGCCGATCGGCAGTCCGTCGCTCATGCCACAGGGTATGTTCATTGCCGGATGGCCGGTCACGTCGAACGGACAGGTGTTCGGCAGCATTTCGAAGCCGCGCTGGCACCACAATGCGAGTGGCGCATTGGCCGGCGGCAGCGGCGTCGCCTTCATCGGCAGCGTCGGCATCATGAGAAGATCGTAGCGCGTCAGCACGTCGTCGTAGGTCTTGCGCAACAGACGTCCCAGGTTCTGCGCCTTGGCGTAGAAGTGGCCGCGATGGTGCTTGATGAAGTATTCGCCGGCCAGCATCGAGATTTTCAGCGTGCGCGACAATTCGTCGGCACGTGACCGCCAGTTGGCATGGGCATCAAGGAGACTCGTCGTGTAGAGGCCCTTCCAGTTAAAGCCCATCCCGTTGCCGTGCATCATCTGCGCGACCAACCCCTCGAGCGCGATCGGCGTCCAGATGGCGCCGCCGTCGAGGTGCATGGGGATGGATACGGGCTCGATGATCGCGCCGGCGCCGCGCAAACGCTCCGCCGCTTCGCGCACCTTGGCATCAACGTCCGGTTCGCTGACCGGCAAGCCGAATCCTTCGGTCACCAACCCGATGCGCATGCCGGAAAGCCCGCGGCCGAGCCCGGTCGTGTAGCTGTATTTCTCGACCTGCACGTCGTACTGGCGCGGATCGAGGCCGTCGGCTCCGGCAATCACCTCGAGCAACAGTGCATTGTCGGCGACGGTGCGCGTCATCGGCCCGGCGTGGTCGATCGTGGCCTCGATCGGCATGACGCCCGTGTAGGGCACAAGACCATGCGTGGCCTTCATTCCGTAGCAGCCCGAATACGATGACGGCATGCGGATCGAGCCGCCCTGGTCGCAGCCAATCGCCATCTCAACCTCGCCGGCGCCGACCAACGCTCCGCATCCCGACGACGACCCACCGGCCGAATAACCGTGTTTGTACGGGTTGTGAACCGGACCGTGCGCCGAGGTATGACTGCCGCCGGACAAACAAAAATATTCGCAGTGCGCTTTGCCGACGATCGTGCCGCCGGCATCAAGAATGCGAGTGACGACCGTCGCATCGATGTCGGGCACGTAGCCTTCGAGTGTGGATGCGCCGTTCATCATCGGCACGCCGGCGAGACAGATGTTGTCCTTCAGTACGACACGCTTTCCGGACAACGGTCCATGCGCGGCGCCGCGCACTTCCGTCTTCACCGCCCAGGCGTTGAGCGGATTCTCGTTGGCGCCCGGCCGATAACCCGGCGTCCGCGGATAGCGGACCGGCGGCAAATAGTCCGGAAGCTCATTGACCCGATCGTAGGCCTGGAAGGTGCCTTCCAGCACCTCGAGATACTCGGCGACTTCGCCTTGCGACATGCTCAGATGCAGCGAATTGACGACATCGTGCATCTGCTCGAGCGTTGGCCGTCTGACGGTCGACATGGGACCCCCTAATGATGTGGCGGCGGCTGGTGCCGCCTGCGCCGAAATTCGAGTTCGCGGCGCCGGTGTCGCCTTCTGCATGGTGGTATTCGGGCCCATCCCGTTCGGTGGCGGGCGCGCGGACCCGTTCCCTGGAGACGCGACCGGCGGACGAGCGCGTGCCGGCTGGACGGCAACGCCGCTGGAAGCCGCATACGTGCTTCGCGCACCGCCGAGGCCGACCAGATCGGCGATGGCGCCTCCGCGTACCGTCCCGGCATCGAGTTCGCGCGTGATCCGGCCGCGCTCGACCAGCACGATGCGACTGGCGACATCGAGCACCAGTTCGAGATTTTGTTCGACAATGAGCATCGAGAGCCGATGCTTTTCGCGCAGCGAGGCCAGGAGCTCGCCAATTTCCTGGACGATGGACGGCTGGATACCTTCGGAGGGTTCGTCGAGGAGGAGCAGCCAGGGTAGCGGTACTAGCGCGCGGGCTAACGCCAGGATTTGCTGTTCGCCGCCCGACAGCGCGCCGCCCCTGCGTTCGAGCAACCGGTTCAATCGAGGAAATATGCCAAGGACGCGCTCGATCGCCCGCTCTTCGGTCTCGCCGGAGTCCGGCGTCCACGCCAAACGTAGATTTTCGTGCGCGCTCAGTCCGGGGAGGATGCCGCGGCCCTGGGGGACGTAAGCGATGCCAAGCCGGCTCCGCTCGTGCGCGGCCCACGCGGTCACGTCGACGCCATCGACGACGATCTTGCCGCCGCGCGACGGCAAGAGCCCCATGATGGTCTTCAAGAGCGTCGTCTTACCCATGCCATTGTGGCCGACAATCCCGATCGCTTCGCCTTCCCAAAGCTGAAGCGATACGCCGTGAAGAACCGGAACTTCGCCGTAACCGGCATGCAGGTCGATGACGTCGAGCACCACGCCGTCAGGCTCAACTCCCTCGTCGCGGCCATTGTCGCGAATATCCGGACCGCCGCCTTCGCGAATCGTCATGCGCGGTTCCCTAAATAGACTTCCCGCACACTCGGGTCGGTGAGCACCTTCTCGGCGTGGCCCTCGACGAGAATGGCGCCTTGATGGAACACCGTGATCAACGAGTTCGAGCGTTCGCACAAAATGCATGTCGTGATCAACGACGATCAGCGTCGCCGTTTGATTGATCCGTTTGATGATGGCGATCAGCCGCTCGGTCTCCACATTGGTGAGGCCGGCCGCGGGTTCGTCGAGCAGAACCAGCCATGGTTTGTTGGCGAGCACGGTGCCGATTTCCACCAGCTGGCGCTGCCCGTGAGCGAGTTCGCCCACCAGCCGGCGTGCGATAGCGCCCAATTCGAGTTCCGCCACGACCTCCTCGACGGCAGCATCAGCCCCATCGTGCCCGGCGGTGCGGCGCGCAGACAGCCAAAGGTTTTCCACGACCGTGAGCCCGTTCATCACCGAGGGGACTTGCGTCTTGATGCCGATGCCGAGCCGAACGATATCGTGTGTCGACCAGCCGGTGACGTCCTGGCCGCGGATCAACACCCGGCCGCTCGCATTCGCGCCGCGAATCTGGCCAGTGACCGATTTGAAGAACGTGCTCTTGCCGGCTCCGTTGGGACCGATCAGACAGCGCAGTTCGCGCTCGCGCAGCGTGAAGTTGACATGGTCGACCGCGAGCACGCCGCCAAACCGCACCGCCAGCTCCTGCGTCTCGACGACGGGCTCGCTCACTGCTTGGCTTCCTGAAGCGCGACGCGGCGGCGGCGCGTGCCGCGCGCCTGGCGCCGATGGACCTGAGACTGCGCAAACCGCCGCCGCCAGGCGACGAAGGTCGGCGCGAAACCACGCGGGATCAGCAGCACGACGAGGATCAGGATCGCCCCGAGGATCAGCGAATTGTCGACCGTCGTCTGATGGCCGAGTCCAAGTTTCAACGAGCCGAGCGCTACCGCGGCAATCATGGGACCGATTAGCGTGCCGAGGCCGCCGACGATCACCCAGATCAGAACCTCGGCGGTTTGCCCGAGGCTGAACACGCTCGGCGTCACGATCTCGGCCCAGTTCGCGAACAGGCAGCCGGCGAGCCCCGCCATCGCGCCCGAGACCGCGAAGATCGCCGTCTTGTAGGCCGGAACGTTGTAACCGAGAAGCTCCATACGCAACTCGTTTTCACGAATGCCGATAAGCGTTCGCCCGAATGCGCTCGCCAGAATCCAGCGGGCAATCAGATAGGCGGCGAGCAGGCAACCGATCACCACGTAATAATAAGCCGTGCCGTAGACCTCCATGTTCGGTTCGCCAGGCACGTTCAGCGTCGGGAAAGCCGGTATGCCGTTGAAGCCGCCGAGCCGCGCGTTACCGATCCGGTAAGCGTCACCTGCGGTGGCATTCATGAATCGGTTGAGGATAAGGGTGACCACCAGCGTCATAACCCCGAGATAGACGTCGCTGATGCGGCCGTAGAACATCATCGCACCGATGATCGCCGCGACGATCGCCGGCACAATAAGCGCCAGCAGGACCGGCACGGTGCTCTCGCCGATGTTGAAAGAAGCGATGGCGTAGGTGTAGGCGCCGAGACCAAAATAGGCGGCGTGTCCGAAGCTGAGGATGCCGGCGTAACCCCACATGAGGGCGAGCGACATGGCAAACAGCGCCCATATCGCCAGCAACGTCGGCGTATTGGTTTCGCTCACGAGCGGCAGCGCGGCGAGCAGCACGGCAAGCGCGGCGAGCCAGTTCCAGCGGATACGCCCGATGCCGAACCCCGAGCCGGTCATGTCGAGTTGCGGAAGAACTGCCCGGTAATGCCTTGCGGCATCAGGCGCAGGAGGACGAGGGCGAGTGCCAGCATGGCGATTTCGCCGATCACCGGCGTCGATGCAAAGGAAACCAGTTGATCGACGGTTCCAAACAACGCCGCGGTCGAAAGCGTTCCGGCGATGACGGCGGCGCCGCCGGTGATCACCGTGATGAAGGCCTTGGCGATGTAGGCGCCGCCGATCGAGGGCAGGAGCCCGGTCAGCGGCGCCATCACGCCGCCTGCTAGTCCCGAAAGCGCCGCTCCGACCGTGAATGTGAGCATGTAGATCGTGTTGGGGTTATAGCCGAGCGCCGACACGACCTCCCTGCCCTGCATGGCGCCCCGCGCCACCAGTCCGACGCGTGTGTAGCGCAGCGCGAACCACATCCCCGACATCAAAAGCACGGCGACCGCGATGACGAACAGGTTGTATCCGCCCATCTGGTAATGCCCGATCCGGTAACCGGGGATCGGCGCCGGCACGCTGACGGCCGTGTTGCCGAATATCAGGTCGACCAAGCCGATCAGCAGCAGGCTCAGGCCCCAGGTCGCTAGCATGATGTCGATCATGCGGCCGTAAAGAAACCGCACGATCAGCCGTTCGACGACGAGCCCGATCGCGCCGACCACGAGCGGAGAAATGACCAGCATGGCGAAATAGATATTGATGCCGGCCTTGGCGGCGGCGATCGTCGCATAACCGCCGAGCATCACAAACTCGCCGTGGGCGAGATTGATGACGCGCATCATCCCGAAGACGATCGCCAGCCCCGCGCTGATCAGCGCGAGAAAGGCGATCATGTACAAAATTTCGAGAATGACGATCGCCGCGTAGTCCATTCCACACTTCCGTTGGCGATGCCCGGCCGGTTACCCGGCCGGCCTTCCCGCTCAGATCTTGACCTCGTACTGCTTGTTATCGTCCGGGTTCTTGGAAAGATCGCAATACTGCGCCGTATCGCTGGGCGGCCGTTGCGTAGCTGTGTCGATGATGGTGAGCTTCTGATCCTTGACCACCATGAGATGGATATCGAGCGCGCAATGGTGCGTCTTGGGTTCGACCGCGACCATCCCGGCCGGCCCCTCGATCTTCAGTCCGGTTTCGAGCGCCTTGACGACGGCATCGTGCTCGACGGAGCCGGCCTTTCGCACCGCTTCAGCCCACAACATGATGCCCTGATACTGCGAAACGGCGAGCTCATGCACGACCTTGGCATCGCCATAGCGCTTGGCCCATGCCGCCAGGAACTTCTTGTTGGCCGCCGTGTCGAGCTCGGGGCTGTAGTTGCCGGCGATCAGAATGCCGTCGCCTTCCGCCGCTGAAAGGGCGAGATGCTCGTTGCCGACACCGAAGGTGGTCGATGTCAGCGGAATCTTCTTGTTCATGCCCGAAGCCGCCCATTGCCGGAAGAACGACATGTGGGCGCCGCCGACCAGCGCGGCGACGACGAAATTGGGCGCTGCGTCCTGGATCTTGGCGATGGTCGAACCGAAGTCCGAAACGTCGAGCGGGAAGAAGTTTGTCGCCAGCACCGAGCCTTTGCGCTCTTCGACATAGTGCGCCACCCACTTCGCGGTGATCTGGCCATAATTGTAGTCGGCCGCGAGCACGTAGACCTTATTGCCCCACTTCTTCATCGCGTACTCGATAATGGGTTCCACAGCCTGGGCCGGCGTCGTGCCGGTGCAGAAACAATTGCGGTCGCACACGCCTCCTTCGTAGAGCACGTTGTAGAAATAGAGCGTGTTGCCGCGGCGGAACGTTTGCCTGATGGCTTCGCGGGAAGCCGAGGTGATGCCGGCATGAGCGACATCGACTTTGTCTTCGCGGACCAGCTGCTGAGCGTATTTCGTGTAAAGCGCGATATCGGATTGGCTGTCGTATTGCTTGAGCTCGATCTGGCGGCCGAGCAGGCCACCGGCCGCATTGATTTCCTCGACCGCCATCGCGGTGGCCATCACCATCGGCTTGCCGTAGGCATCGAGAACCCCGGAATTGTCCTGAATTGCTCCCAGCTTAATGGGCCCATCGGCGAACGCGGGCCGCAACGGGAGGCCGGCCGCGAGCGCCGTTGCACCGGCAGTATTGAGCAATGTCCTGCGTGATATGGTCATGGCGGGTTCCTTCGGGTTGCCTGACTGTCAATGAGTGCAAAAGACGATAGTGCGTCTACTTTTCGCTTCGATCGGGATCGCGTCCCTTCTTTCGCTCCGCGGCCGCAGCGCCCGGCGCCTCGACCGCCGACGAGAAGTCGAGTCCGATCGAGTCGCCGATGCTCCTCAGCGCCGGAAGCTGCAGAGCCATGGCGAGAATGCTGTCCATCACCTGGTTGATCGGCGCTTTCTGCGAAGCATCGCCGTTGCCGGCGGGCATTCCAGGCGCGCCACCACCGAATCCGTTGATCTGATGAATGCGGATCGAATCGATTTTTTCCGCGGGTTTCATCATCTGGGAAACGATCTCCGGCAGGCGATCCAGACGGTATTGCTCGAGCTTCATACGGATCAGGGCGTCGGTCTGCGAGTTCTCCGCTTCGATCACCGCGCGCTCGCCCTCGGACTGCGCCAATAGGCGCAGCCGTTCGGCTTCGGCCTTGGTGCGGACCGCCTCGGATTCGGCGCGAATCCGGCGCAGCAGCACGCCGGCATCGGTTTCGGCTTTGGCCTGCTCTACCGCGCCCTGCTCGTTCACCCGTTTGATCGCGATCTCGTGGGATCGATCCGCGACGGCGCGGTCGCGTTCGGTCTGGACGTGTTCCTCAGCGAGTACGACCTCGGCGCGCGCCAATTCCGCCTGGGCCCGCGACTTTGCTTCTTCGACGTGCTTGGCGGCGAGCTGTATCGCGCTGTCCACCTTTTTCATTTCCACGCCGAGCTGGGAGTCGAGCTCGAGCCTGCGCAACTCGCTCTGCTTGGCGACCTCCATTGCCTTGGTCTGCCGCTCCCGCCCGATCCGGGCATCCTCGGAGGCGATCATCAATTCCTCGCGCGCCTTGGCCGCCTCCGCGTCGCTCGCCGCCTTGATTTTTTCGATCTCCAGGTGCTGGTTGATCTGCGCCTGCTCTTCCTGCTGGGTGAGGATGAGCCGCTGCTTGGTGGCTTCGAGCTGGGTCTGCCGCACGGAAATGTCGGCGTCGGCCTCGATCTCCGCCCGTTTCTTGCGGTTAACCGCGATGATTTCGGCGAGCTTGCGGAGGCCGACGGCGTTGAACGCGTTGTTCTCGTCGAACGACGAAAATGCCGACTGGTCGAGGCGGGTCAACGAAACTGAATCGAGCAGAATGCCGTTCTGCTTGAGATTGTCGCGCAACAGGTCGGCGATGCTGGCGACAAATTCGGCGCGGCCTTCGTGCAGGCTATCCATGGTGTGCCGCGCGGCGACGGCCTGCACCGCGTCGACAAACCGGCCCTCAAGGAGGTTGCGAATGCCGTCCGCCGTAAAGGACTTGGCGCCGAGCGCCTGGGCCGCCGTGGCGATACCCTCCTGCGAAGGGATGACGCGCACATAGAATTCGAGCTCGACGTCGACGCGCATGCGGTCTTCGGTGATCACCGACTTCTCCGCTGCGCGGCGGACCTCGATGCGCAACGTGCGCATGTTGATCTCTTCGACCTTGTGCAAGAAGGGCAAGGCGAGACAGCCGCCCGAGATCAGGATGCGCTGGCCGCCGAAGCCGGTGCGCACCAGCGCGACGTCGCGTGTCGATTTGCGATAGAAACGGTTGAGGAACATCACCGCGATCGCGACCACGACAATCGCAATCACGATGGCGAGCAGCCATGCGAGGACGACCATGTTGCGCCCTTCCCCTCAGGCCTTACGCCTGAATTCTTAGCATTAATCCGGCTTGGAATTTATTTGACATGTGAAACATGACCCCTGTCAATAGGGTCTTGCCATGTCATCATCTGGCAACTCGGAGTTCAGCGCCCGATCTTACGGGTGCCGACCTTTCGCGCGGCATTAGGCAGCGAACGCGCTCCGCTGCTCTTCGAGCTTGCGGATCATTGAGGAAGTGTTCTCGATCTGCGCGAATGCAGCCTTCAAGGTCGCCAGCACGATCGGCTGAATCTGATCGGCTGACGCTTCCGGGGTGTTGAAGGTCGCGGTTGCATCACTGATGAAGAACACCTTGTAGTCCCTCATATTGGCTTCGCGCGCCGTCGTTTCGCAGCACACATTCGTGCAGATGCCCGTGATGATCACCGTGTCGATCCCGCGATTGCGGAGAATGAGATCGATATCGGTTCCATGGAAGGCGCCATAGCGGGGCTTCTCGAGGATGATGTCGTTCTTGCCAACTACGATTTCCGGGTGCAATTCGGCCTGCTTGTTTCCCTTATTGATGAGGCCTGCCGCGATCGCCGGAATGATCACTCCCATCACGCCGGTATTGCTTCCGTCGGGCCGTACGACGTGCACCGTGTGAATGACCAGCGCGCCGCGCTTGCGGCAGACTTCGGCGAGCCGATTGATCCGCGGCAATATCTCGCGACCGCGAGGCGCTGCGACGGGGGAGTTTTCGACGAAGCAGTTCTGCATGTCGACGTTGAGGAGCGCTGCTCGGCGCGGATCAAATTTGAAATCGGTCATGGTGCCCTGCCTCCATCGCTGACGCGTGAGCGCGCCGAGAACATACGCGTTGGACGCCATGGCTGTCCATCGGACGCCGCAGGTGCCGGCCGATCTGGCAACTCGTTTAATCAACTGACGACGGGCAACACAGCGATCTCATACGCGTGCACCAATTTGCGGCGCATGACCGCTCCTCGCGCTCCATCTCAAACCGCGAAGCTGGGCGAATTCCACCGATTGCACCCGCCGTGCCACAGAACATCACAACGCCCGGCTGCAACGGCGGCGATGAGCGGGGCAATGGCGCCACTCTCTATGCTCCCAACACTTATGCCTGCCGCCGGCCCTAGTTGAACAAAAAGGTTCTGCAACGGCAGCCGGACGAACTTTCTCCAGTGGAGCTCAACGGCTCGTCTGTCGATCAAGCGGCATCACGCAGATTTCTTTGGCTCGATACGATTTACGGCGTGGCGTCCATCCCATTCCCGCGCCGCCTGGTACATCCGGCGGTACTGCTCCTCCACGTCCGCCGTCATTTCGATGATTTCGAGCATGCCGGGAAGGTCGCGCGAGGTGTCGAGGTAAACCACGCGGACACCTCGGGGCGAAATATCCGAGAATGCCTCCTGATATCCACGCGACTTGTACTCCGCCACCGCGGCATCGAAGTCGCGAGCGCCGATCGCCACTGGGCGGCGGCGCCGTCACCCCGATTTCCCCGCGGAACGCTGAGGTATCCCCGCCTGCCGCAAAGCGTGGCGGTGCGGCCGTCGCCGTGCCGGCGGTGCTGGATTTCATTGTCGCACGAGCGCGCATGCAACAGACCTACGAGCACTACACATTTTACGGCAAGGGCTGAACGCCGCGCCAACGAGTGCAGCGACGGATCGGAGGGAGGAGCGCATGAACGTGAAGATCGGCGAAACCGAGACGGAAAAGAAGATCCTCTTCGCCATCAACGAAGATTGGCTCGCCCTGCGACGCGAGGAGCCGATCGATCCGGCCATGCCGATCATCGATCCGCATCATCATCTGTGGGATCGCGGCTCGCGCTATCTGCTTGACGAACTCAAGTACGACATCGATTCAAGCGGGCATAACATTCGCGCCAGCGTTTTCCTGCAATGCGATTCGATGTATCGCGCGGACGGCGATCCGAAATTCGTGCCTATCGGGGAGACGGAGTTCGTCAACGGTATCGCGGCCATGAGCGCCAGCGGCACTTACGGGCCGGCCCGAATTTGCGCCGGCATTGTCGGCTTCGCCGATCTCTTTCTCGGTGCCGCCGTGGACGAAGTGCTGGAAGCGCACCTGCGGGCTGCCGGCGAGCGCTTCAAGGGCGTGCGCTATTGCTCGGTGTGGGACGCCGACAAATCGATCAAATCGACGCCGATGGAGTTTCCCAAGGGGCTCTTGCTCGACGCCAAGTTTCGCGCCGGCTTCGCGCGCCTGGCGCGCTACGGCCTTTCCTTCAATTCCTGGATCTATCACACGCAAATCCCCGAGCTCACCGACCTTGCGCGGACCTTTCCGGACACGACGATCGTGCTCGACCATATCGGTGCCCCGCTCGGCATCGGCGCCTATGCCGGCCGCCGCGATGAAGTATTCGCGGATTGGCAACGCAACATCCGGGAACTTGGCAAATGTTCCAATGCGCGCGTGAAGCTCGGCGGCATGGGCATGCATGTCTTCGGCTTCGATTTCGAGAAGCAGCCGATGCCACCATCCTCGGAGGATCTCGCCAAGGCCTGGAAGCCTTTTGTCGAAACTTGCATCGAGGCCTTTGGTCCGCAGCGCGCGATGTTCGAGAGCAATTTCCCGGTCGACAAGCGCTATTACAGCTACGGCGTGATGTGGAATGCCTTCAAGCGGTTGTCGGCCGGGTATAGCTCCGACGAGAAGGCAGAGCTTTTCTTCAACGCTGCGCGCCAGACGTATCGGCTACCCATATCCGGCTAGATCGACGGCTTTTCTCACCTCATCACAAACGGGTTAGCAACTGGCGCGAGGTCGGGCGACATGAGCCCGGTGCAGCGTATCAAGGCCCTGGCCGGCGACACCGGGCACACTGTCTGGTTCGGCCACGACGCCAATCAGTTCGCGAGCTGCCATTGCGTTGAGCCATCGAGCGCGGCCGACTATGGCGTCATCACGACGCGGCCGACGATCCGTCCTTGACGAAGATCCTCGAGCGTTTCAGTTGCGGCACGCAGCGGCCGGCGGCCAATGGGAATTGCCGGAACGGCACCCTTGCGCACGAGTTCGAGAAGCTCTCTCAGCTCGGCGAGGTTACCGGTGTAGCTGCCTTCTATCGTGGCGGCCTTCATCGGTATGAGGGGGAGCGACCACGGCGCGGCTCCGCCAAACAGACCGACCATGATCAGCTTGCCACCCTTCGCCAACGCATTAAAGCCGAGGGCCGCCGTGGCCGGGCTCCCGACCAGATCAATCGCGCCCCAACACGGCCCGCCGAACGCAGTTGTGACCTGCGCCGCGGCGTCCGGCGCCGATCCGTCCACCGCGGCGAGTGCGCCTACTTTGAGCGCAGCCGCCCGGCGGGATTCATCGATGTCGACGACAATCGCGCCCTTGCCGCCCATGGCCTTGAGAATGGAGAGGCACATCAAGCCAAGGCCGCCGGCGCCGATCACCAGAATCGGCTCCTCCTTGATGGTTTGGCCGAGCTTCTTGAGCGCAGAATAGGTTGTCAGCCCCGAGCAGGCGAATGGCGCGACCACGACCGGATCAAGGTCGCCGATCGGCAGCAGGTATTTCGATTTCGGAATAAGCAGATGGTCGGAGTAACCGCCGTCGCAATGCACGCCGATGCAGCGCGGCTTCATGCATAGATTCTCGTAGCCGGCGCGACAGACGCGGCATTCGCCGCAACCGATCCACGGATAAACCAGGCAGACCTCGCCTACTTTACGATCCTTGACATCGGGGCCCACGGCAACGATTTCGCCCGCCGTCTCGTGACCCATGGTCAAGGGCAATTGGATGCCGCGATCCTTGAGCAGAAGCCGCTTGCCGGCGCCGAGGTCGTAGCTGCCTTCCCAAATATGCAGATCGCTGTGACAAACGCCCGCGGCGCGGACCTTGATGACGACCTCGTCGCCAGACGGTTGCGGTGTCGCAATGTCTACGTCCTTAAGAGGTTTGCCAAACTCGACGAGCTGATAGCTCTTCATATTCCTTTTCCTCCCTATCGAATGTTGCCGGCTTCGTAAGATTGACCGGGGCCAAACTCGCGAACGGCCGACGGATAGTTTCGGCAATAGCAAGCGCCTGCGCGATCGACGGGTTCACAATTCGGCGGGCCGTGCCGCCATGAAGACCAACTCCATCTCGCGCACCCGACCGTGCAAGAATCCGACCAGCCTGCGGCGCACGAAGCTCGCCGGACCTATCCGGACAACGACGACCTCAATCGGGCCACCCGCCCATTGTATTCGGCGCGGGCTTTCAGCGCCGTTGTCATGTCGACCTCGACGAAGCGCGCGAGATTGTTCGGCTGCATCTGCGCAATGCGGTCCATGTCGGCGCTGATTACCGTTCCGATCATGGCGTATCCGCCTCCGGACACCGCGTCGCGATGCAAGATGATCGGTTCGAGACCACCCGGCACCTGTATGGAACCGTAAGGATAACCAGCGTCGACGATGTTGGATGGATCGGATCCTGCGCCGAAAGGCTGCTTGCGTTCACGGAAGGAGAGCGCGCGGCCCTTGCGGTAACGATAGCCGATGCGGTCCGCTTCAGGTGCGACCGTCCACGTATCCGCGAAGAATGTTTTTGCGGCCTCATCCGTCAGACGACGGAAGTAAAGTCCCGTTACCACGCGCAGCTCGAGCGACTTGGGATAGGTTGGAGCCAAATCTCCGGCAAGAGAACGGCCCGCGCGCGCGGCGGGTCTTGGAGTTCCCACGGGCAGCACATCACCAGCCGCAAGCTTTCGACCGGAAAATCCGCCGAGTGCGCCCAGCGCGTAGGTCGAGCGGCTGCCAAGGATCAGCGGAACATCGATGCCGCCGGCGACAGCGATGTAGGTCCGCGCGCCGGCTTTCATATAATCGAAGGTGAGCCGGTCGTCCGCCCCTACGGAGAAGGATTCGTGGCGCGGCCGCGCCTCGCCGTTGATCTTCGGGTTCGCTTCGGCTCCGGCGACGGCGACGATGGCTGGCGCGCGGAAGACGAGCTCCGGGGCCAGCAAGGTTGCTTCCAGCGCGGCCGCGCCCTCCTCGTTCCCAACAAGCAGGTTCGCCGCACGCAGCGCGTACTGGTCGAGCGCTCCGGAGAGCGGAATGCCGATATTGTAGTAGCCGGGCCGACCTGCGTCCTGAACGCTCGTCGCCAGGCCCGGTTTGATCACCTCAATGGCCATAGAGCACCTCCACCAGATGCCGGCTGTAGCCACCGGGATCGCTGTGAAAGGACTTGAGTGAAAAATTGACCGGCCGGACAGTCAGGTCGAAAGTGCCTGCCTCGACAGCTTCGACGTCGCGGTCATATTCCTCGCGCGAAATCGGCTTGAACTTGACGATGTCGCCTGGCCGGAAGAACGCCAGAAAATCCCTGAAGTAGGGCAGCTTTTGCGCCGGATCGTAAATCGGCGCAGGCGTAATGCCGAACATCTGATAACCGCCGGCGCCGCGCACTGAATAAATCGCGGCGAAACAGCCCCCATGACCGATGGTCAGCTTCGGCGTATCGGTCCGCGGCCGCAGATATTTCGGTGCCTCGATTTGCTTGGCCCGCTCAACGATCTGATAAAGCCAAGGCAGCCCGGCGACGAAGCCGACCATGGAGACGAACCACGGCGCACCCGAATGGGCGGCGATGAATTCGTCGATGGAGCCGTAGCCGTTGATGCGCGCCGAATACTCGATGTCGGTGCTCTTGGGATCCTGATGGCGCTCGCGGAACCGCTGCCCCGTTTCGTTCGTCCACGGATCGTTATAGAGCACTGGCAGTTCGACAATGCGGGTCGGCAATTCCAGTTCGGCGTCGCCGACTTGCGCCTCGATTTCCTTGAGCGTGCCCATCATCTTGTCGGGATGAATCACATCCGGATCGAAGCGGACCAAATAAGAGGCATTCGAGGGACAAATCTCCGTAACTCCCGGGATACGGCGCTTCTCAAGCTCCTTACAGATCGCCATGCCCTTGAAGAAGGCCTCAAGGGACATTTCTTCGTCGATTTCGGCGAAGACATGCTCGTCCGCACCGAAGGAATAACGGATGCCGGTCATACGTATCTCCGCCCCTGGTTCCCATGGCCCGGCGCCGTTGGCGCCTACGCCGTCAGCAGCCGCTCCAAAAATCCGGTATCGAACCGCGCCGTCTGAACTTCGGCCAGTCGAGCAAGACGCCTGTGCAGCGAAGCTGTGGTGATAACGCCCTCGATTTCGAACTCGTCGAGCGCGCGGCGCAGCCTCGCCAGCGCGCTATCCCGAGTTTCCGCATGGACAATGATTTTGGCAAGCAGAGAGTCATAGTAAGGCGGCACGACGTAGCCGGCATAGAGCATGCTGTCGACGCGCACTCCCGGCCCGGCGGGAAGCGCCAGCGCGGCGACGCGGCCGGGGGACGGCCGGAAATTCTTGTCCGGATCCTCGGCATTGATGCGCACTTCGATCGCGGCCCCGCGCATCTGCACGTCCCCCTGCGCCAGCCCAAGCGGCTCGCCTTGCGCGACGCGTATCATTTCGCGCACAAGATCGATGCCGGTGATCATTTCCGTAACCGGATGCTCAACCTGGATGCGCGTGTTCATCTCGATGAAGTAGAACTCGCCGGTTTCGTCATTATAAAGATATTCGAGCGTCCCGGCGCCGCGATACCCGGCCCGTTCGGCGAGGCGCACCGCCGAGTCGCAGAGCGCCTGCCGGGTTACGTCGTCGATCGCGGGAGACGGCGCCTCCTCCCATATCTTTTGACGCCGGCGTTGCAGCGAGCATTCGCGCTCGAAGCAATGCACGACGCGTTCGCCATCGCCCAGCACCTGCACCTCGAGATGGCGGGCGCGGTTGAGGAAACGTTCGAGATATAGTGCGCCGCTGCCGAACGCCGCTTTGGCCTCCGCCTGCGCGGTATGAAACTGATGTTCGAACGCCGCCTCGTCAACCGCGACGCGAATGCCACGGCCGCCGCCGCCCGCGCTCGCCTTGAGCATGACGGGAAACCCAATGTGCCGGGCCGCTGCCACGGCATGGTCGAGATCGTCGACTTCGCCATCGCTCCCCGGCACGATCGGCACGCCCGCCGCTTGCGCTGCCACCCTCGCCGCCGCCTTGTCGCCCATGGTGCGAATGGTTTCCGCCGTCGGTCCGACAAAGGCAAGGCCGGCGGCTTCCACGGCTTCGGCGAACCGTGCATTTTCAGACAGAAATCCATAGCCGGGATGGATCGCTCCCGCGCCGGTCTGGCGCGCAGCGGCAATAATCGCTTCGATATTGAGATAGCTCTTGGCGGCAGGCGGCGGCCCGATGCAGACCGCCTCGTCCGCAAAGCGCACGGCCAAACTGTCCTTGTCGGCCTCGCTGAACACGGCAACGGTACGAACGCCGAGTTCTTTCGCCGCACGGATGATACGCACGGCGATTTCACCGCGATTGGCTACCAGAAGCTTGTCAAACACGCGTGCGGCTCAGGCGGTCTCAATGAGCAGAACAGGCTGTCCTGGCTCGATCGGTGCCTCGTTATCGACGAGAAAGCGCACGACCTTGCCGCCGGCGTCGGCATGGACCTCGGTGAATTGCTTCATCACCTCGATCAAGCCGATGATATCGCCCTCTGCGACCCGATCGCCATCCTCTTTGTAGGGTGGCTTTTCCGGCGCCGGCCGCCGATAGAAGATCCCAGGCAGCGGACTTAGCACCTGATGCTGCGCCATTTTCGCGTCCCCTCCTAAGCGTCGACCTAACCAAGATATTCCGCGACCGCGGTCTTAACGGCATGCGCAACCGCGGTGGCGTTGGGCGTGTCGGAATGGACGCAAATGCAGTCGGCGCGAACGCGCACTTCATTGCCATTAACCGACACTGCAACCCCCTCCCTCACCGCGCGCAAAGCGCGCTCGGCGGCGCGTTTTGCATCGATCGCGTGATGCTCGCGCGTGATGATGACCATGCCGTCATCGTCATAGTCCAGATCGGCATAGTATTCGGAAATGAATTCCAAGCCCTCCGCCGTATAGACCTGCTCATGCATCGTGCCGGCCATGCCCATTACCGGCACGTTGAATACCTTGGCTGCATCGGCAATCGCCTTCGCCACCTCCTGCGATCTCGCCGCCATGCCATAGAGCGAACCGTGCGGCTTGATGTGGAATAGTTGCATGCCCTCGCGTTCAAGAAAACCTTTGAGCGCACCCACCTGGTAGACGACGCAATCGGTCAGCTCTTCGGGCCGCATCTTCATCTCGCGCCGGCCAAACCCTTGAAGGTCGGGCAAGGAGGGATGGGCGCCGACCCTGACATTGTGCCGTTTCGCCAGCCGCACGGTATGCGCCATAACTGTGGGGTCGGAGGCGTGAAAGCCGCAGGCCACATTAGCGATCGTGATATGCGGCATCATGCCTTCGTCGTCGCCTATTTTGTAAAGGCCAAAGCCCTCGCCCATGTCACAGTTGATCGCGAGCTTCGCGTTTGGTCTCGCCGTGGCCATTGTCCTTACTCCTCATCCCGACGACCGTTCAGCCCTGACCGTCCCCCTTGGTCGCCAAATACGCACCGACATCCTAATCAATAGTGCCGATCTTATGGAAGACTCCGAGGAACATGCGGATGATGCAATCGCCAGGCCAAAGAACCCGGTCTTGTGGATCCTACGTCGATCAGAAGACCGCGGTGCTCTACTCGAAGATGCACAAGCTTTGCATTCCAGGACGGACGGGGTAGCCTGAATAAAGTGGATCGACAGCGCCGGGCGACGACTGCGATCGTTGCTCGCTCGAGCGTTGCTAGTGGAGCACACCATGTCGGGCAAGACCAGCAGCGCGAGAAAATCCAAGTCCCGGGTCGATCCGATCACCCTCTCGGTGATCCGCGGAATTCTCGAGACGACGCAGCGCGAGATGACGTTGTCGCTTGAGAAAACCGCGCGATCCAGCGTCTTCAATCTGGCTCACGATTATTCGACTGCGCTGTTCAATCATGTGCCCGAGATGATCCTGCAAGGACAGGACATCCCGATTCATCTCGGTTCGCTCATTCCCGCGATGAAATCGGTAGCGCGCTATTTCGGTGACGACATCCACGACGGCGATTTGATCCTGCATAACGATCCGGCCTTCGGCGGCAGCCACGCGATCGACGTGTGCATGTATAAGCCCGTCTTTTACAAGGGGAAGTTGCGTTTCTGGACGGTCTGCAAGGGGCATTTGACCGATATCGGCGGCCCGGTGCCTGCCGGCTACAATCCGAATGCAAAAGAAATTTACGCCGAGTGCCTGCGCATCCCGCCGGTCAAGATTTGGGAGAAGGGCAAACCGCGCAACGACGTGATGAATCTCATCTTCACGAATATGCGCGCCCGCCGCGACCAGGAGGGCGACTTCAACGCCCTGATCGGCGCCTGCCAGGTCGGCGAGCGCAACCTCCTCGGCATGATCGAGAAATACGGCATCGCCCACGTCGATGCCTGCATCGGCGAACTCATGGATATGGCCGATCGCCACATGCGCAGTCTCATCAAAGCCGTTCCCGACGGCGTCTATGAAGGTGCCGCCATCCTCGAAGATGCCGGCCACGGCTACGGCGATTTCGAGATCACGGCGACCGTGACGATCAAGAACGACACCTGCCACATCGCCATCAAGAGCCCTCCGCAGATCCCGTATTTCATCAATTCCTATGAAGGCAACTCGCACTCGGGGGTCTATCTCGGACTGATGATGTTCGCGCAATTGCCGCCGCCGTATAATGAAGGGTTATATCGCTGCGTGTCGCTCGATTTCGGTCCCAAGGGAACGCTGTGCAACGCGGTCGAGCCGGCGCCGCACATGAACTGCACCACGACCCCGATGGAAACGCTGACCGACGCGGTCCGCCTGGCGTTCGAGAAGGCGGTTCCGTCCAAGGTCTCGGCGTCCTGGGGACATGCCAACGGTTTCAACATTTCGGGTTGGGACACGCGCACCAACGAGGAATATGTGACCATGGTGCTGGCAACCATCATCTCGGGGGCCGGCGCGACGCCGCAGCAGGACGGATGGCATGCGTGCGGTCCTGAGTGCTGTTTCGGCGCTCTCACATCCGGCGATGTCGAGCTTTTGGAATACTCCTACCCGATCGTCATTCATCGCTATTCGCTGATCGAGGATTCCGGCGGGGCGGGCAAGTTCCGTGGCGGATCCGGCACGGCCTGGGAAGTGGAGCCGCTCGACCGCGAAATGACCTTCATCACTTTTGGCGAAGGCCGCCGTATACCGGCGGTTGGAGCGGCCGGCGCCGTCTCAAAGATGGTCGATGCCAAGGTCGGCCGCATCGAGGTGAAACGCGGAGAGGCGGTGGAGACGATCCGCAAGAACGTGATCGAGAACTTGAAGCCAGGCGACACGGTAACCAACCTCAACCCGGGCGGCGGCGGCTACGGCAACCCTTTCGAACGACCGATCGAGAAAATCGTGTGGGACGTGAAGAACGGACTAGTGTCCTTAAGGGGAGCGCGGGAGGATTACGGCGTCGTCATTAGCAGCGCCAAGACTCTCGACGTCGATGTGACCGCGACGAATAAATTGCGCAACGCCGCCATGGCGAGCGCGCGCTAGACCGACCTCCGAGAGTAATGATGCGAACAAAATATCGCCTGGGCATCGATGCTGGCGGCACGTTCACGGACCTCGTCCTGGCCGCCCGATCCGGCGACGTTCGCCTGTACAAGGCGCTCTCGACGCCGGCCGATCCCACCCAGGCGATCGAAGAAGGAATGAAGCTGATCGCCGAAGACCTCGGCGAAACTCCCGCTGAAATCGTCTCCAATTCCGACCTGTGCATCAACGGCACCACCGTCGGCCTCAATGCCCTGATCCAGCACAAAGGCGGCAAGACTGGG
Organism: uncultured Alphaproteobacteria bacterium; assembly: GCA_963733575.1. GTDB lineage: Bacteria > Pseudomonadota > Alphaproteobacteria > Rhizobiales > Xanthobacteraceae > BOG-931. The sequence goes on from CAVTDJ010000006.1 coordinate 101,111, forward strand.
TTGATCTGCACTGCCGGCCATGAGGATTCGCTCGAGATCCGGCTTGGCCACAAGGAGGACGGATATCGCTACGATCCCGAGTATCCGGCGGCGGTCATGCTGGTGCCGCGCTATCTGCGCAAGGGCGTGCGGGAACGGGTGATCTCGAACGGCTCGATCAAGACGCCGATGCACGAAGACGACGTGCGCGCCGCCTGCCGGTTCTTTACTGAGGAAAGCGTCGAGGCGGTCGCCATCTCATTCGTGTGGTCGGTTCTCAATAACAGCCACGAGCGGCGTGCGGCGGAGATCGTCCGCGAGATGATGCCGGGTGTCGCGCTGACCGTCGGAAGCGACCTCTATCCCCAGGTGCGTGAATACACGCGCACCTCGACCGCGGTAGTGAACGCCTATCTCGCTCCGATCCTCAGCCGTTACGTCGCCGCGGTCGACGAATATTTCCGGCGTTTGGGAGCGAAGTATCCGGTCCGGTACTTCCAGTCGAACGGCGGGTTGGGTCTCGGCCAGGCGATCTCCGAGCGATCGGTTTACGCGATCAACTCAGGCCCAGCCTCGGCGCCGCAGGCGGGATTGTTCGTAGCGGCGCCGTTCAAAAAGAAGAACGTCATCACCATCGATATGGGAGGCACGTCCTTCGACATCACGCTGACGCGGAACGGCGTGACCAATATCAGCAAGAACATCGATATGCTGAGGTATCGGATCGGCATTCCGATGATTCAGGTCGAGACGCTCGGCGCCGGGGGCGGCTCGATCGGCTGGATCGACAGCATGGGACTGCTGCAAGTCGGCCCTCAGAGCGCCGGCGCGCGGCCGGGGCCCGCCTGCTACGGGCAGGGCGGAACCGAGCCGACTGTGACCGACGCCAACCTCGTCCTCGGCTACCTCAATCCGAAAGGACTGCTCGGCGGCCGGCTGCCGCTTGATCTGGACAAGGCGCGCAAGGCGATCAAGCGTGTCGCGGATCCGCTCGGTATGTCGATCGAACGCGCGGCCTACGGCATCTACACGATCGTCAACAGCAACATGGTCAACGGCATCCGTCGCGTGTCCGTCGAGCGCGGTTACGATCCCCGCGACTTCGTGCTGGTCGGCGCCGGAGGTGCGACGGCCGCCCATATCACGTCACTCGCCGGCGAGATCGGCATCGACACCGTCATCCTGCCAAAGCTCGCTTCGGGGCTCTGCGCGTTCGGCCAGATCATCTCGGACGTGAAATACAACTACATGGCGACGAGCCCGTTGCGCCTCGAAGGCGCGGCCTACGCGACGATCAACCGGCTGTTCCACCAGATTGAAGCGCAAGGCGTGAAGCACCTTGTCGCCGACGGCTTTGCCAAGTCCGCGATCCGGATCGAGCGCAGCCTCGACATGCGCTATGTCGGGCAGGTCCACGAATGTACCGTCGAAATCGGCAATTTCGCGAACGACGCCAAAGCGCTCGAGAAAGTGAAAAGCGCATTCCACAAGCGCCACGAGGAATTATACACGTACTCCGAGCCGCATAATGCCGTCGAGGTCGTGAACATCGAAAGCACGCTCTACGGACACATCGACAAACCGCAACCGCCGCGGGTGAAGAAGGGCTTGCCCGCCGCGAAGGCGATGGTCGGCCACCGCAAGGCGATTTTCGTGGCGAATGGCAAGTTGGTCAAAACGCCGGTCTATGACGGTTCGAAGCTTGGCGCCGGCGCCACTATCAAAGGGCCGGCCATCATCGAGGAAGTCACGACGACGATTGTCATCGAACCGAAATGGTCGGCGAGGCTCGATGTCAGCGGCTCCTACGTGCTCAGCCGGAAATAAGGGCTGTTGCCGACTTGGCTGCGCCGGCCGCACTATCGGATTGCGCCGATCCGGAAATCTTGCGAAGGTTCTTTCGCAATCGCTGCACCCGGGCAACCGGCGGTTCTCTGTTGCTTCATTTAGAGGGGAGTCTTCAAATGAAATACGCAACTCTGTTGGCGGGAGCGGCGATGACCGTCTCCGCTTTTATCGGCAGTGGCCCGGCTAAGGCCGACGCCAACTGGTGGCCAGCCAAATACTACAATCTCGATTCGGGCTCGGCGAAGGTGGCCGAGTACACGCCGCTGGAAAAGGCGTCGAAGCCCTGGAACATCTGCGTGCTATTTCCGCATATGAAGGACACCTTCTGGGTGGCCGTTGATTACGGCGTGGCCGAGGAAGCCAAACGGATGGGCGTCAACATGACGCTCTACCAGGCCGGCGGTTACGAGAATCTGCCGAAGCAGCTTTCGCAATTTGATGACTGCCTGTCCGGCAATTTCGATGCGATCGTGATCGGTCCGATTTCGGAAGCCGGCCTTGATAAAGAGTTCGCCAAGGGCGTCGCCTCGGGCAAGCCGATCATCAGCACGGTCAACCCGGTCTCAAAGTCGACCGTGACCTCGAAGATGACCGTCGATTTCGACACGATGGGCGAGCAAACAGGCAATTATCTGCTCGATTTCCTCAAGGGCAAGCCCGCCAAGGTCGGCACGTTCCCCGGTCCGTCAGGCTCGGGATGGGCCGAAGCATTCCTCGACGGCTTCAAGAAAGCGGTCAAGGGCAAGAGCAGCATCGCCATGCTCGACGACAAGTTCGGCGACTCGGGCGTCGCGGTGCAGCTGGGACTGATCCAGAATGCCCTGCAAGCGTATCCCGACATGAGCGTGATCTGGGGCTGCGCTCCGGCGGCCGAAGCCGCCATCGGTGCGGTGGCCCAGGCTGGAAAGAAGGACGTGCTCATCATGTCCTCGTACGAAAACCAGGCGATGCTTGAGGCCTTGCAAAAGGGTGAAATCCTGGGCTTCGCCACCCAGTATCCGGTGTTGCAGGGCCGCATCGCGATCGACACGGCGGTGCGTATTCTCGAAAAGAAAGAGTATGTGAAGAGCGCCAAAGCCATCCCCGACATGATCGCCAAGAGCAATCTTGACAAGATCAATATGGGCTTGGTGCTCGCGCCTGCGGACTTCAAGGCGGTCTATTCCGTCAAGGCCCCGTGATCGGCAACCCATGACCGACGGTCGCGCAAATGACCGCGGTCGATGCAAGTAGCACCTACGAGTCGCGGGCCGCCGAAGCGGCCCGCGACAGCGCCGGCCCACTACTCGAACTCTCCAACATCTCAAAGCGGTTTCCGGGCGTCGTCGCTTTGGATGGCGTTGACTTCGACCTTCGGCGCGGCGAAGTCCACGTCCTGTTCGGCGAAAACGGCGCGGGCAAATCGACTTTAATCAATATAATTGCCGGCACGTTTCCGCCCGACACCGGCATCTTCAAGTATCAGGGGAAGGAGATCGCCCATCTCACCCCACATGGCGCGCGGGTCATCGGTATCAGTCCGGTCTTCCAGGAATTCAGCCTGGTGCCGGAGCTGACCGTCGAACAAAACCTGTTTCTCGGCCGCGAATTGACCGCTGGCGGATTTCTCAATCGGCCCGCCATGAGAGCCCGCGCCCGGGCCATTGTGCGCGAACTCAATTTTGATCTGCGGCCCGATTACAAAGTCTCGCAATTGTCGCGCGCCCACCAGCAGATGGTGGAAATCGCGAAAGCGTTCCTCACCGAGGTCCGCCTGCTGATACTCGACGAACCGACCGCCTCGCTCACCGACGCCGAAGCGACGAAACTCTTCGATCTGATCGGCAAGCTCAAAGCTTCTGGCGTCGGAATAATCTACGTGTCGCATCGCATGCGGGAGATCAAGCGGATCGCGGATCGCATCACCGTCTTGCGCGATGGACGCAAGATCAAAACGGTTGCGGCCGGCGACGTCTCGGAAACCGAGCTGGTCGAACTGATGACCGGACGCAAGGTCGGCGTTTTGTTTCCCAAGATCGAACACAAGCCCGGCGAGAAGCTGCTGGAGGTCGACCACGTCACGCTCGTCGACCGGTCGGTGAGTGACGTCAGCTTCCATGCCCGCGCCGGAGAGATTACCGGCATCGCCGGATTGGTCGGCTGCGGCAAGTCTGAGGTCATCCGCGCGATCGTCGGGCTCGAGCCGATCTTATCGGGTACGATCCGCGTGCGCGGGGCGGAGATTGTCTCCCCTACTCCCGCGACGATGATGAAACATGGCGTCTGCTACTTTCCCTCCGACCGCGTCGCCGAAGGTCTGGCGCTGGCACGGCCGGTACGCGAGAATGCCTCGATGGCGGCGCTGGACTTGCCGGGATTTTCGCGCCACCGGATTCTTCAGCGCCGGAGCGAGCGGCGCATCGTGCAGGGGATCGTGGAGAAATTGGGTCTGCGCCCGCCTAACATCGAGCGCGCGGTCGCGTCGTTTTCCGGCGGCAATCGGCAAAAGATCCTTTTGGCGCGCGGACTGACCCGCGACATTTCGGTGTTCCTGTTTGACGAGCCGACCGTGGGTGTCGATGTGGGGGCCAAGATCGAAATCTACGAGGTGATGAAGGCCTTGGTGGCGACCGGCGTCGCGATCGTCCTGGTTTCCTCCGACCTGCCAGAGGTTCTGAACCTGTCTCACCGGCTCTATGTCATGCATCGATCCCGGATGGCGGCCGAATTGGTTGGAGCCGACATCAACGAACCGGCGGTGCTGGCCCATTTCTTCCGCGAGCGACAGACTGACGACATAGCGCCCGCGCAAAACTGATTGGAACTGAAATGGGTGGCAATTCGACCAGCGATTACGCTTCGCCGACATCGGCCTTCGAGCGGATTGTCCGATCCTATAACGCGGCCGGATTCCTGCCGGTCCTGCTGACGGTGCTTCTGGTCGCCTTCGCGATCTTCATTCCCAATTTTGTGGCGGTGCAAAACCTCCTGAACGTGCTGCGCAGTTCATCCTACCTGGTGATCATCGCCGCCGGCCAAATGCTGGTCCTCATCGTCGGCGGCTTCGACCTGTCGCAGGGTGCGGTTGTCGCGCTCACCAGCGTGTCCAGCGCGCTGGTCATGGCCGGCCTCAAGGATACTTTCGCGGGCGAGCCCGACCTCATCATCACGATCGGGATGCTGGCCGGCTTGGGATGCGGCGCCATCGTGGGGCTTGTTAACGGCGCCTGCGTCGCGTTCCTCCGCATTTCGCCGTTCATGGTGACGTTGGGCACGATGTCGATCGCCACCGGTTTTGCTTTGCTTCTGACTAGCGGAATCCCGGTATACGGAATGCCGAAGAGCTATGTCGAAGGCTTCGGCCGGGGTCTTTGGTTGCAATTGCCGACCGCGTTTTATCTCGCCGCCGCTGTCGTCGCGGTTATTTGGGTGATGCAGAATTACACGCGGATGGGTCGCTACATCCTCGCCATCGGCGGCAACATCCAAGCGGCGACCGTCTCGGGGGTACCGGCGAAGACTTATCTCATCCTTTCGTACATGATCTGCTCGATGCTGGCCTCGGTATCCGGACTTGCGCTGACGGCGCAGATCGGATCGGGCCAGGCTGTCATCAACGCCCAACTGACGCTCGAAAGCATCGCGGCGGCCGTGATCGCGGGCGTCAGCATCAAAGGTGGCGTCGGCCGGGTCGAGATGGTGGCGCTGGGCGCCATCCTTCTTCTTACCCTGACCGATGCGATGGACCTGTTGAGGATCGACCCACGAATTCAGGCGATCTTCCTCGGCATCATCGTCGTCCTCGCAGTCGCGCTCGACGAGCTTTCCCAGCGGAGGGCGGCGCTTGTCTGATGCAAGCATTTCCGGGATGAGCCTCGCGCCCGGCGCGGCAGGAGCAAGAAACCGCGGCATGGTGCGCTGGGGTTTTATTCTGCTGCTGCCGCTGCTGATCATCGCGATGGAACTCGCGGTTTCGGTGGTCGAGCCGCGCGTCCTGTCGTTACGCAACGTCGTCAACGTCCTGGTTCAATCGAGCTATCTGCTCCTGTTCGCCTCGGCGCAGATGGTCGTGATCCTGACCGGCGGATTCGACCTATCCCTTGGTATGGCCGTCTCCGTCATCAGTGTGGCGACCGCGCTCGCGACCACCGGTCTTGCGGCAGCCGGTGCGCCGATGTGGCTCGTTGTCGTGGCGGGACTTGCGGTCGGTCTTGCGGTCGGCCTGCTGGTCGGTGTGTTCAATGGACTGTTCGTGTCGTGGCTCGGAATAAATCCGTTCGTCGTCACGCTCGGCAGTTTGAATATCTGTTACGGATTGGCGACAACCATCTCCGGCGGCCGGCCGGTCTTCAATGTGCCCGACGCCTTCAGCCGTCTTCTATATGACGGCACGTTCATACCCGGCATTCCGATACCGGTCACTCTGGCCGTCGTCGTCGCCATACTCCTCTATTTTCTTCTCGATCGCACGGTGTTCGGCCGCGCGCTTTATCTGATCGGCAACAATCCGCGCGCGGCTAGTCTCGCCGGCCTGCCCAGCAAGCGCTACCTGTTTCTGGCCTATGTCACCTGCAGCCTGCTGGCGGCTTTCGGGTCCCTTATGCTGACGGCGCGTACGGGCTCGGGCGAGCCTAATCTCGGCGGAAGCCTTATGCTCGAGAGCATAGCGGCCGCCGTCATCGGCGGGGTCAGCCTTCAGGGCGGCGTGGGCGGGATTATCCCTGCCGTGCTGGGTTCGATTTTCGTAACGATGCTGTCTAACGCCATGGATCTGCTGGAAGTCGGCGGCTACGTTCAGCAGATCCTTCTCGGCTGCGTGATCATCGCTGCGATATTCCTCGACCGCGTCCGCGTGACCCGTTCCTAAGTTTCCGGTTCTTACGTACCTATCGTAAGTCGAGCCTGTTGCTCCAATGATCGGCAAAAGGAGAGGAAGATGAGCAAGGAGACGGCCACTCCAACAGTCCAGATCGACAACAATCATCTGCGTGTGACGGAATGGCGTTTCGCGCCCGGAGCCGCGACGGGATATCACCGCCATGAGCATGACTATGTAGTGGTGCCGACGCGCGACGGCGAACTTAAGCTCATCGGGCCGCAAGGCGAAGTTTCCTTCGCGCAACTGCATCAGGGAAAATCCTATTTCCGCAATGCCGGCGTCGAGCACGATGTCATCAACAACGGCGCCGGCGAGATGATATTCATCGAGATCGAGCTCAAAGACACGGCAATCGGTAAAAGCCTTTGACCGCCCAAGAGCCTTTGACCGCTCAAGGCCGGTCACATTCTCCGCTGGACTATCTCATGCTGCTGAGCGCAGCGGTAATTTACGGGTTAGTGTTCAGCGTCAACAAGATCGCGGCGACGGGCGGTGCGCCCGCCCTCGCCTATTCCTTCTGGCAGTCCTTCGGCGCCGGGTTGGTACTTTGGATCGTCCTAAGACTACGCGGCGGACGGCTCGGTATTTCGCCCCGTGACCTCATTGGCTACATCGTCATCGGCGCGCTCGTTATCGGCATTCCGATTTCGCTCTTGACGTATATTGCGCCGAAACTTCCCGCCGGGGTTATGACTTTGGTGCTCGCGCTCTCGCCGCCCTTCACATTCATGATCGGCGTACTGGCGCGCGTCGAGCGTTTCCGTTGGCTCGGTCTGGCCGGATTGCTGTTCGGATTTGCGGGTGTCGTGTTGGTTGTGGCGCCGGGCGCCAAGCTTGGAGACTCGATAGCGTGGGAGTGGTTCCTGCTGGCCCTCGCCGCACCGGTCATGTTCGCGGGATCGAACGTAGCCGCCGCAATTTTACGCCCGCCGGCATCCTCGTCGGTGGCGATGGGCGCGGGCGTGTTGTTCGGCTCGGCGTTGGTGCTGCTGCCGGTGATGCTCTTGACCGGACAAGCGTGGTTTCCCCAACGGCTGGATGATGCAGCCATCGGAACGCTGCTCGCCATTGCTATCAACGCGGCCTTTCTCGTGCTATTTTTCGAAATTATTCGGCGGTCGGGCCCGGTCTTTTTCGCGCAATTCAATTACCTCGCAGTGCTTGCGGGCGTAGCTTGGGGCGCGGTGATCTTCGGCGAGCGGCTCTCGATTTACCTGGTCTTGGCGATGGCGCTCATGTTCGTCGGCGTGTTTCTCTCCGGATATCGCCGCCGCCCTTCCCAATAGCCTTGATCGAGGCCCCTGCCCTAGATCGCCGACCAGCCGGCGTCGACCATCAAGGTCGCGCCGTGAATTGCGGAAGCGTCGTCGGATGCCAGAAACACCGCGGCGCCGGTCATCTCCTCGACCGACAGGAAATCGCGGCCGGTCGGCGTCATCGTTCGCATCAAATTAATGTAGGCCTCATTGCCGGGCCCGCGCAGGTGCGCGTTGAGCGGCGTCGCGACATTGCCCGGCGCCAAGGAATTGACGTTGATGTTCTGCTTGCCCAATTCGGCCGCCAACGCCTTGGTCAAAATTTCGAGACCGCCCTTGGAAGCGCAATAGGCCGGGCAGTTCGGAAAGGCGCCGACCCCGGCGATCGAGGTGATGTTGATCACCTTGCCGCCGCCTTTTCTGAGGAACTCGGGCAGCACCGCTTTGACGCAAAAGAACGGACCGCGAAGGTTGAGATCGAGCTGCTCGTCCCAAATTGCTTCCGTCGTCTCGGCCACGGGCACGGTGCGGAATACGCCTGCATTGTTGACAAGTATATCGATGGTTCCGAGATGCCTGATCACCTCGGCGACCATGCGTTCGATCTCCGGGACCTTTGAACAATCGGCCTTGACCGCAAGCGCCCCGCCCCCGCCGGCGGCGATCCGCTTCACCACGGCTTGGGCGGCGGCATCATTATGATGATAGACGACCGCGACGCGCGCGCCTTCGGTGGCGTAGCGAACCGCGATCGCCTCGCCGATCCCCTGCGATCCACCCGTGACGATCGCCACTTTGTCTTTAAGCTTCATCGTACTACTCCGCCAGCAGACGGCACCAAGGCTGAATCGCCAAACCGCCTGCTCGATGTGCAGCGTCGCGATGCGTTTTGGGGGCCGCGCCGTTTAGAACACGCCGCGCCGCCGGAGTTCTGCGTCGGTTTGGTCGAGCGCTGAGGTCAGCCGGTCGAAGAGCCGGTCGATTTGTTCCTCTTCGATGATGAGCGGGGGACACACGGCGACCGAGTCTACCACGGCGCGCAGGATAAGGCCGTTGTCCTGCGCCCTTTCGACCGCCAGCGCACCCGCCGCGACCGTTGCGTCGAAGGGCTTCTTCGATTGCTTGTCCTGGACGAGTTCGATGGCTCCGATCAGGCCAACCCCGCGCACCTCGCCGACCAGGGGATGGCTTTCCAATCGCCGCAGACGCTCCTGGAAACGCGGCATGACCGCGCGCACGTGATCCAAGGTTCGGCGCTCCTCATAGATTTTCAGGGTCTCTACACCGACGGCAGCAGCGACCGGGTGCCCGGAATAAGTGAAACCGTGGGCGAACACGCCGATTTTCTCGCTCTGGCGCACCAACGCATCGTAGATGGCGCCGGAGATCACGGTCGCCGACATTGGCTGATAGCCCGACGTGAGCTGCTTGGCCATGGTGACGATATCGGGCTGAATTTCGAAGTGCTCCAGGCCGAACATCGTCCCAAGACGGCCGAAACCGCAGATCACCTCGTCCACGATGAACAGTACGTCGTGCTTTTTGAGGACGGGCTGAATCTTATCGAAGTAGGTTCGCGGCGGCACGAGGACGCCGCCGGCCCCCATCACCGGCTCGGCGATGAAGGCAGCGACGGTGTCCGGTCCTTCCTTCACGATCAGGGCGTCGAGTTCCTCGGCCAGCCGGTTGGCGAAGGCTTCCTCGCTTTCGTCCGGTTGAGCGAAACGATAGTGGTGCGCACACCCCGTATGCACGATGCCGGCGATGGGCAGGTCGAAATCGCGATGATTGTTCGGCAGCCCGGTCAAGCTCGCGCTGGCGATCGTGACGCCGTGATAGGCCTTGATCCGCGAGACGATCTTCTTCTTGTGCGGCCTGCCGAGGGCGTTGTTGTAGTACCAGACCAGCTTGATAGCGGTATCGTTCGCTTCCGAGCCCGAATTGTTGAAGAACACTTTCGACATCGTGTCGGGCAGCAGATCGAGGATGCGTTCCGCCAGATCGATAGCGGGCCCATGCGACTTGGAAGCGAAGTTATGATAAAAGGGTAACGTTTCCATCTGCCGCCGCGCCGCTTCGACCAGCCGCGGCTCGCTGAAGCCAAGCGAGACGCACCAGAGTCCCGCCAAGCCCTCGATGTATTCCTTCCCTTGGTCGTCGTAAACGTTCACGCCACGACCATGGGTAATGATCAAAGGCCCCTTCGACTGGTGCGTCTTGAGATTCGTGTAAGGGTGCAGCAGGGATGCTATATCGCGGCTTGCCGCGGAATTTCCGTGAACTCTCAATTGCGTCTCCGAGGTTTGAAGGTGTGCTCCCTGCACAGGCCGCCGCCGTCATCGCTGGCGACCGCAACCGGCAGAAAATCTCGTCGTTACGATACCATACGCGAAAGAATGATGCGCGCCCGTCTCATCACGGGAAGTCCGAGAGCTGAAGCGTCATCGCAAAGTCCCAACCTGTGATCCGGCGGTCATCAGCAAGCTTTTACCGTTGAGTTCTCTGTTGGAACGACCGGCAGCAAAAGGTGCGAAGGGCGCATCGCATCGTGATAGATGCTGTGCACCACCGTACGGCTGCTGCAGACGTGATAGGGGATATATTCGACGTTCGTTGCGCCGAGAACGCCAGTCGAAAGATCGAGGCTGGTGATCTCGACGCAAATGCGGTGGCCCTTGCGGAAGAGATTTGCCATCGCAAAAATTTCGATCGCATATTCCTCGACTTTGCCCGGCGTTACCTTTTGCCGCGCCTGCCGGGTGAGCTTGTGCCACGGCTTCCATGGTTTTGAGCGCCTGGGGTCGAGGGCGCGGTTCGACGCTTTTAGCCAGCCGCGCGTCAGCTCGCGTTCGGGAAGGTCGGTTGCAATTTCCCGCTCGCCCTCGCGTGCCGTGCGCACGGAGGGATCGGGCCCGAACGTCTTTGAGGATGACGATCCAGTTGGTGTCGTCCTGATCGATTGCGGCGAAGAGATTGAGCACGCTTGGGCCGGCGACGAGAAGATCTTGCGGTAGCGGATCGGTGAGAAACCGCAGCTTCTGGATGCGGTTCGTTTGTGTCGGCGGCATCTGCGCGAACACGTCCGGCGGAATGTAGTCATCCACGCTCGAGCCTATATAGGGCTCGGCCGTCAGTCGCTCCCAGCTGGCAAGATGGAGCTTGGTCCATTGCGTCTCAGGCAGCGGCCAATCAGTGCCGCGCCGCCATTCATTCGCACCCATCACCCAATAGCTGACCGGCGGCTCTTGCATAATGCCGGTATCGACGCCGCGCAGCCAGTGGTCGTACCAGCGCAGCATCTCTCCGCGGAGCGCTCGAAGCGGACGGTCGGGATGGGCCGGGCCGGTCAGCACCATTTTCTTCGGCCCCGGAATTTTGCTGAAATAGGTCTGCGCGCCGGCAAGGTGGGTCTTGTAGGTGTATCCGTACCAGCCGGCACCTGTGTAGGTCGGCAGCGTAATTTTCGGAAATTCCGCCTCCGCCGCCGTGATTGTTTCCTCGTGGTCGTAAGGATCGATCAGCACATCGAAATAGCGCGGCATGTGCTGACCCCGCTGAACCAGCACGTTGTGCAAATGCGGATACATGCGGATATCGGGATCAGCGATCGCCTCGCTCCATTTTTTCTCTTTCTCGGGCGGCAGATCGCCAGGAGCGCCACGCGCCGTGTGGTAAGAGGAGAAATGGTCCATGAGATAGCGGAAGGCGTGCAGCACGCCGCCCGGATATTCTTCGCGGAAACCACCGAACTTGCCGTAGGCGCCGCGCGGATCGTAGGGAAAGATCGCTTTCAGGCCCGGCGGCTGCTGGCGCGCCGCGTGAAATTGCTCCGATGCGAACGCACCGATGCCGACCATGCCGATATTGCCATCGCACCAGGACTGCTGCGCGATCCATTGAATCACGTCGTAGCTGTCCCATTCGCGCGAGCCGCCGTCGCCCGATTTGAGAAATCCACGCGGCGAGCCGATGACATGGACGTAGCCGCGCGATACGAAAAACTCGGTGTCGCCCGCTTCCGCGTGGCCGAGCCAGAGCGTCGACCAGGAGGGCTGGGGCGGAAATTTCTGCGGATATTCGTTTCCCTGCAGCTCTTTGGAATGGACGCCGAAGGCCAAGAGGACGGGAAACCTGCCTGCCGCGTCCGGCCGATAAATATCGAGCACCACATTGACGCCATCGCGCATCGGCACCGCGACGTCCCTGTCGCCGACGATGCGGCCGTATTGCGGTGGCCGCTGATAATCTGACGGCGGCTGGTTGCCCGAGGGAAAAAATTCCTCGGCGGCGCGGGCGTCGTTATCTTTCATTTTTTGATCTCGATCGAGTTTATGCCTGCTTGCCGCCGACCATGACGCACATCAGCAGCGCCGGCTCCCGTCCCGTATTGACCCAGGAGTGACCGGTAGCGCGCTGTACCACGGCATCGAAAGGCTTCAACCCGATCGGCTCTCCCTCATCGAGAACAAGCGAAATCGCCCCCGACAACAGCATGATGTAATCGACTGTCGGCGTCTTATGCATCAACGGATGGCGGCCGGTGTCACCTCGTGCCTCGGGAATGCCGACTTCATTGAAGAACCACTCCTGCATCGCCGCGAGCTCGGCCGGCGTCATCTTTGGATCGGCCGGTGGAATCGTGAACAGGCGAAACATCGTTCCCCCCGGCGCCGGGAAGAACTTCATCGGCGAGCGGCCGATCGGAAGATCGTGCGGCGACTGGCCTGCCTGGGTCTGCCAGAAATCAAAATTGCCCGGCCCGGTCACTGTGGCATGTGCCTCTTCAACCACAACCGATTTGCCGGCCTTGTTGGTGCCCGTGACGATCACGCGATGCGATTCTGCCATGCCGTTTCCTCTCAAGGCACGATCACGACGTTCGTGAACCCGCCGTCGCGGAACTGCGTGCCGTCGAGCGCGCGGTTGACCTCGGAAAGCGGCACGCGAACGTGTTGGAACACCGACAGGTCGAGCGTACCCGCCCCGGCCATCGCGGCCAGCGCCTCACCATCCTCGACGCTAAACCAGTTGCTGCCGACGAATTCGATCTGGTTATCCATCATCCAGTGCACATCCATCACCGTCTTCTCGCCGACGCCGCCGATGTTGATCGCCTTGCCGCCGCGGCGCAGGGCATAGATCGCGTTCATCAGCAGCGTGCCCGACGTGCCCGGGCCGAGACAATCGATCACCGCGTCGACGCCATGGCCGCCGGTGAAGGAGCGTGCCCATTCGGCGACTGATTTGCCTTCGTCTTGCGGCAGGATCTCGATCCGGCCGGGTGCCAGCGCCTTGACCCGGTTGAGCCGGCTGCGGTCGCGGGCGGTGCCGAGAATGCGGGTAACACCGCGGCCAAGCGCCGTCAGCGTTGCCCCGAGACCGAGCGTGCCAGTCAGGCCATTAATGAGGATCGTCTTGCCGGGCCCCGCTTCCGCCTTACGCAGCGCGGCATAAGCGGTGCCGATATAGCCGAAGCGCGCCGCCTCTTCGAAAGAAATGTTTTTCGGGATCGGCACCAGGTTGTGCTGCGGCGCCGTGATGTATTCGCACATGCCGCCATAGGGATAGGCGTCGAATTGCCGCTGCGAATCCGGACCGAAGCCGAAATAGCCGCGGAAGGTGTAGTTGATGCAGTTCATCGTGTCGTCGCTGCGGCAAGCCGGGCAGGAGCCGCAGAAGAGGCCTGGCGTGACATAGACGCGGTCGCCCTCGCGGAAATTCTGCACCTGCTCGCCCACGGATGCGATCACGCCGGCGACGTCGAGGCCGAAGATCGCCGGCAGCTTTGGGAGCGGCAATTCCGGGAACCAGCTTTCCCAATGGGTGAGCACATTGATGAGGTTCGGCACCACGCCGCAGGCCTTTACTGCGACGAGGACGTCCGTCGGGCGCGGCTCCGGGATCGGCACACGCTCGAGTTTCATGGGCTGGCCGGCTTCATAGAGCTTGGCGGCAAGCATTGTGGTCACGCAGATTTCCTCCCTGTCGGCGCCGCAGCCCAGTGCTAGGCAAGCTCGGCGTTGCATCGTATAGCGCAGCGGCCCGCGGCGCGAAAAGCGCTACCCGTGAGGGGGATCGTAGATGGACTTCGAGTATTCGACCGAGCAGAAGCTCCTTTTGCAGAGCGTAAGGACGCTGATGCGGAGGGTCGCCACCCCCGACTATCTGCGGCGGCTCGATCGCGAGCGGCTCTACCCCTACGAACTCTACGATGCATGGGTGGCGGCCGGGCTCTTCGCCCTGCCCTTTTCGGAGCAATATGGCGGCCTCGGCGGCAGCGTCGTGGACCTTGCAATCGTCGGCGAGGAGATCGGTCGCTATAGCGCCGACGTTGCAATGGCATTCGGCGGCAGCGTTTTTTGCAGCCTCAACGTTGCGCGCATGGGGTCTGAAGAGCAGAAGCGCTACTGGCTGCCGAAGCTGATTTCCGGCGAGATCCGTATGTCGATTTCGATGTCCGAGCCGGATGCCGGGTCCGATGTCGGCGCCATGCGCACCGAGGCGCGGCGCGACGGCAATGAATACGTGATCAACGGGCAGAAGATCTGGGCGACCGCCGCCGGTGCCCGCAACAACATCATCAACGTCTATGTGAAGACCGATCCCAAGGTGCACTACCGGCAGGGGATGTCACTGTTTCTGGTCGAAAACACCACGCCCGGTCTCGACATCCGCAAGCTCGACATGCTCGGCCGCCGTTCGGTCGGAACCTATGAGCTTAATTTCAACGACGTGCGCGTCCCGCCCGACCGGCTTGTCGGCGGCGAGAATAAGGGTTGGGATTGCATCCTTTCCGGCCTGCAGGCCGAGCGCGTGGTCGCCGCCGCCTGCGATTGCGGAAGCGCCCGCGGCGTCCTCGACCTCGCAGTGAGCTACGCCAAAGAGCGGCGCCAGTTCGGCCGTCCGATCGGCAGCTTTCAGGCGATCGCGCACATGCTCGCCGACCTCGAGGCTCAAGTGGAAGCGGCGTGGGCGCTGACGCTCAAGGCCGCTTGGCGTGTCAGCCGCGGCGAGGATGCGTTGAAAGAGATCACCATGGCCAAGCTTCTCGCTGCCGAAACGTATGTGAAGACGACCGAAGCCGGCATGCAGGTGATGGGCGGCTTCGGCTACAACATGGAGTTCGACATGCAGCGGCATTTCCGCGACGCCCGCGCCGCCACCGTTGCCGCCGGCAGTTCGCAAATTCAGCGTAACCTGATCGCCGGTCAGATGGGCCTCAAGGTGCAATAGGCGATGTCGAGCGCGATGCTATGACTGTCGGTTTGCCGCTCACCATTCCCAACACTTTTGCGCGCGCCGCACGCTGGTTCGGCGACGGCGAAGCAGTGGTCAATTCGGCAACGCGGCTCACCTATGCCGAGCTCGATGCGCTGTCGCTTCGAGCCGCCGCTCTATTTTCCGCGCTCGGCGCCAAGTCTGAAATGCCGCTCGCGTTGCTGTGCCCGCCGAGCGCGATCTATCTCGTCGCCTGGCTCGGAGCCGTTCGCCTGGGTGCTCTACCGATGGCGCTGCATACGCGGGAGTCCGCCGCGACGCTTGCGGCCGTCTGTCACAAGATGGAGCCGAGCCTCCTCGTTTATGACGCCTCCATGGCGGAGTTGGCCGCCGGTATCGCTGCCGGTTATCCGGACCTCCGCGCTTTGGTTGAAGCCTGTTCGGCGCTGCCCCCGAAACGGAGCGGTACGGTGCGGCCCGCCGCCTCCATTCCTGCCGATCTCAACAGGGCTGCGTCTGACGTTACGCTGGCGCGGCCGGCCGAGGACGATCCGGCGGTCATCGTGCTGTCCTCGGGCACGACATCGATCCCTAAAGGTGTGGTTCACACCCATCGCAGCTTCATCGAGAACGCGCGCACCAATCTTTACCTTTATCAAGGACTGTTACCGCGCGATCGCTCGCTAGTGCCGCTGAGCACGGCCTTCATCGGTTGTTACAATGGCTGGTTCCCCTTCCTGAACGCAGGCGCCTGCACGATTTTCATGGAGCACTTCGACCTCAGCGAACTGGTGCGACAGGTGAGCGCGGAGCGTGCCAGTCATGTCTTCCTGACGCCGACGCTTTGGCGGCGGCTTCTCAATGCCAACGAACCGGGCGCGGATTTCAGCTCGGTACGCCTCATCGGCTTTGCCGCCGAACCGATGGACGCCGCCACGCTGAAACGGCTACGCGAACGGATCAGCCCAAACGTCGTGCAGATGTACGGCTCGACCGAAACCGGCGCCGCCGGCAGCTGCATTACCGCCGAAGAAATGATTGGCGAGCGGCTCATTAGCGTCGGCCGCCCGCTGCTCAACGGCGATCTGCGGGTTGTCGTGCCGGGTGGCAGCCCACGCGACGAAGTTGCGCCCGGCGCGACCGGCGAGATTTTGATCAGCAGTCCGTCGCTAGCCGCCGGCATTTGGCGCGATCCCGATGCCACCGCCGCCAGTTTCGTGACGGACGGCGACCGGCGCTGGTGGCGCTCGCGCGATCTGGGCCGCATCGATGCGGGCGGTTATCTCTACCTCGAAGGCCGTCGCGACGATATGATCATCTCCGGCGGCATCAATGTCATGCCGGCCCGGGTTGAGGAAGTGTTGCTAGCCCATCGCGGCGTCGCCGAATGCGCCGTGGTCGGCGTGCCGGATCCTGAATGGGGCGAACAGGTGCAAGCGTTTATCGTCCGCGGCGATCCGGCGCTCGATGTCGCGGCACTGGAGCTTCACGTCCACGCCAGTGATCTCTCGCCCTACCAGCGGCCGCGAGTCTACCATTTCGTTGCCGATCTACCTCGCACCTCCACTAATAAGGTGCTTCGGCGTGTGCTCCGCGAAACCGCGCTCCGGTCGGGCGCCAACACCGACCTCGAAGCTATCCCAGCCCAATCGACAGGAAGAAAATGAGCGAGACTGAGCCGCTATTGCTGATCGAACGCCAAGGCCCGATTGCCATCGTCACCCTCAACCGTCCCGACAAGCGCAACGCACTGAGCGAAAAGCTGTGGGGCGAGCTGAAGCAGACGTTCGAGAATTTCGAACCCGACGTGCGCTGCGTCGTACTGGCCGGCGCCGGCAAGCATTTCTGCGCCGGCCTCGATCTTTCCGAACATCGCCATCGGGAGGCTTTCGAGAGCATCTTCATGTCGCGCTTCGCTCACGCCACGCTCGACGCCATCCAGTTCGGCGGACGGCCGGTGGTGGCGGCGATGCAGGGCGCGGTGATCGGCGGCGGTCTCGAGGTCGCGACCGCAACCCATGTCCGCGTCTCCGATCCGACCACGTTCTACCAATTGCCGGAAGGCCGCCGCGGCTTCTATGTCGGCGGCGGCGCCAGCGTCCGCGTCGCTCGCATCATCGGTTCGGGCCGCATGGTCGAGATGATGCTGACCGGCCGTACCCTCGATGCCACGGCCGGCGAGCGCCTGGGCCTGGCTCATTATCTGGTCGAGCCGGGCAAGACGCTGGAAAAGGCCATCGAACTTGCCAACGACATCGCCAAGAATGCGCAAATTCCCAATTATCTGATCGTCCAGGCGATCCCGCGGATCGCGGACATGTCGGCGGCGGACGGCCTTTGGACTGAAAGCGTCGCGCAGGCAGTGAGCATGACCTCCGAAGACGCGCGCGCCGGCATCGACGCGTTCTTCAACAAACGGAAGATCGACTTTTGACGCGAAAATCGTGGTTTGGAATGAACTCTAGAGGCGCGTGAGAGCAAAGCGAGGCTCCTCATTGGACGCAGTTGAACATCCACTGCACACCAAACCGGTCGGTAAGCTTTCCGTAGTAGTCGCCCCAGGGTTGCATACCGAACGCAGTCGTTATCTTTCCGCCATCTCCCAGACGCGCGAATAGTTGCTTCGTTCGTTCGCGGTCCTGCATCATGAGGATATGCGCGGAGCCTCTCATCGGTTCGGCGTCATCATTGTCAGATGCGTAAAAGACGACCCCCGGCCCTTCGAATTTTGCGTGCATGATCTTGCCCCGCATTGCCTCGTTTTTCACAGGCATGCCGTTCGCGCCATAACGCACCACCTCGACAACTCGGCCCAGGCCGCACTGCGAGTAAAAAGCGAGAGCCTCCTCGCATGTAGTTGTGAAAAATAGATAGTTTGACAATTGCATCATCGTTGCTCCTAAGCCTTCGCGTTCGGCGCAAATCCTCGGCAGGCCCGCCCGGAGTTAAGCAATTCCCCGCTCGCCATGACCTTTTCTCGTATCACTTAGCCGCCCTTGCCAACCGCCTCGCCGATCTGCGCATCGGTCAGAGCTTTGCCACCGAAGTTCCAAGCGCCATCCACGGCGTAAACGACATTGATGTAGATGTTGTCCTTGGGCTGCTTGCCACGCTCCGGCGGAGGTTTGGCGGGGGGAGAAGAACTGTATTCCAACATTCTCTCGCAGAATCACGCGCAACTTCGAAGTCTGAATATGTGGCGTCGGCTTGGCTGTTTGTGTGTACGCCTGGCCACCGAGGGCATTGGGTGTAATCGTTACTTGGGATCACCCTCTGCCACCGCGCCCCAACGGTCGCGGCCTGCCCAAAAAGGACAACGGGAACATACCTCACCCGTTGGATAGTCAACACCCCTTTTCATGCGGACATCCGATGATTGCATCCACCATCGATACCAAGCGCACTTCATGTCCGCGCAGGAAGGTAGCTACCTCGGCACAAATAGTCGCGTCGCTGCGCACGTCGCGGCTCTCAGCAAACCAGCGGCGCAATTCGATCGGTTCAGAATCCGGTGCCGCGATAATGCCAACAGCAGCCTTGCTGGCACGCCGGTCGTCCACGCCATAGAACGCGATGGTCGCAACCGGATAGCCGCGGAAGCCAGCTCTTGCCTTCTTTTTCAACCACTTAGTCGGCTGCCCTCCGAGCTTCATAGGCTGTCCGTGCGGTCACACCGGGGGCCAACATAAACGCGCGCTGTCTTTGAGTAGTCTGCATGACGACCTACGAATTGTGTTTTGCTTGCAAGAGCTTCATCATGTTCCGCTTTGCCTTGTGGCGGCGCATGAAATCGGCAAGAAAGACAGCGTGGTCCGCGCTCGCACCGAGGTGCTTGCGGATCGACTGCATGCGCGCGATCAACATGCCGGCCTCCTCATAATTGGGCTGACCGCCAAGACCGACGAGCCGCTCGACGCTTTGTCCATAGGCCGAGAGTGCGGCGTCAGGAAAGCTGTGTTCGCTTACTTTGGCCAAGTCCATGAGCTGTGGCTCGCTGCATCCGTGACCCCGCACGACTTCCCAAGCTTCGGCAAGGCGCTTCTCCGACACCAGTATCTGGAGAAGAAGCTCTCGCGGTGACGACCACCGCGCCTTGGCCTCGGACTTATCGAGCTTTGCCCGCAGCAACTCAATCGCGCGATCACATACCGCGGCTGCCGCCACCTTGCTGGAACCCGCCGCACTCTTCAATCTTCGGTGCAGTTCGATACTCGGAACTCGCTCGAAGGTCCGCCAGAGCAATTCATCGGCATCCTTCTCGCGCGCGACTCGCCGATAGAGATCGGCCAGGAAGACTACCAGGCGCTGGTCGGGCTGATCCTCGAACTGCCACAAGCCCTCCTCAGCCCATTTCAGCGCCTCAGAGTCCCGGCCGTGACTGAGGCACAGCTGCGCGATACCCAGATAGGCATAGGCCGTGGAGAGATCCTTGGTGCGGATAGCGATGCCGGCGTCAACATCGCCGTCCCGTTCTGCGAAAGATTTGAGAATCGTCCCGAGCCGATACCGGGCACTGAATTGCTCGTCGTGCGCTTGCCGGCCGCCGGCGTGCAACGGCTGGATTTTTTGCCACGCTTCATTGGCGAGCCGGCGGTACTCAGAGAGGCCGACATCTCCCAGAATATCGGCGTAGGCCTCACTCGCGCCGTGAAAGAAATCCCAAGCCGAGTCCACTTCACGCGCAAACAGGTCGCGGGCCAGCGCAACAGGATCGCACTTTGCCGCGCGGCACGCTGCAAGATGGATTTCACAACCCTTCGCGTAGATGCCGTCGCCCTGACCATCCGAATCGTCCATGCTGTTGAGCGCGTCGTCCATGCGCGTGAAGAAATAATCGAGGAGTTGCAGCGCTAACGCGGCCCGGCCGCCCGCGACCAGGCTCGCTAGCCGGTCCAGAAGATGCTCGATCTTTTCCGCCCAGGCCCGCGCTTCGCGATATTCGACGAAGCCGTGCGTGCGGGTGGCCTCTGTGAGGGCCTTCTTGAACTGAACAAACAGTGTCTGATCGTCGGCTGTCGCTGCTGTGGCAGCAAGTTCGATGTCCCTAAGCAGATCGGGATCGCGCTCGGTGATGCCCATGATCATCTCGACGAGCGGTTCGATGCCCTTGGCGCGGAGAAAATCTCGGATTTTGGTTAGGCGGCTGGCCGCCTTTTCAAGCTCACCGGGCTGGAGATCGTTGGCGGCGAGTGCGGTCGCCACCAGATGCTTGCAGAATCCCCAGTCGGGAAACGCCGGGCATGAGCATTTGCCGGAGAATTTCTTTCCCGTACCGTCCAATTGGGAGCAATAAACCTCGGAGCCGATCACCCGCGCGACAACGCTAGCAATATCGATTGAGACGATCTCAACCTGCCGATCTTCATGGTACGCGACGCCGCGCGCAAATACCTTCTCCCCGGCAAACTCACGCAGGGTTGCGACATCGAAATGTGGCGGATCGCGATTTGCCTTGTTGTTGTTCCCAGGACCCTTTGCCATCGTCGTCACGAGCTTCAATCATGAGCACACAGTTGATGGTTTAGATCGGATGGAGGTGTCCATCCTGATCGATCCGATGAAGTGCCTCGACCAACGGAACCGAATGATAGAGGCGCCACCACTGGCCGGTGTGCCGGTGCCACATCACATCGAATTGATCGGAAGCAATGTAATCCAGACGGGCGAAAGAATGCTCGAACTCAGGCTCGATCGCATCTGGCGGCCTCGAGCGGTACCGTTCAATGAAACGATAGCGGCCGCCATGCCATTTCCCATAAAGGTCTACTGGATAATTGAATTCCGTCGGAAGGATCGAGGGAAGGAAGCGCGGCTTTAGGACTTCGGCTACGAATTTGTCGCAGGCAGAAATGATCGCCGCCTTTTCATCCTCACGTGGGAGGACGCGAACGTGCTTCGGCACCCAAACCCACTGTCCTTTACGCACGGCGCTCCGCTCCAGTACGGTTCATGATAAGGAACTCGAAGATATCATGCTTGGCTTGAACTCGATCAGAACGGACGGCAAAAATTTGGGGAAAGGTGTGGCCAACGACGGTGCACAATTTGGCACCGTAAAATTCTGGCGGTGAGAAACGGAGAAAGTTGGATTCCGGTTCCTCTCGCTTGGGGGGTGGCGGAGGGAGTGGGATTCGAACCCACGATACGGTTTCCCGTATACACGCTTTCCAAGCGAGCGCCTTCAGCCACTCGGCCATCCCTCCGTTAGGGGAAGCGCGCAATATAGCGAGGCAGCTTCGGCTGACAACCCGGCCGGAAGGTTGGCGGTAGCCGCGGCCGACGAGCCACAACCTGAAGTGACATGCTTCCGTCTTTGACGCGATACGCGGCGCGCGGAGCGGCCGCCGGCGCTTCGCGTTGCCGGCGTCGTCATGCGTCTGCTACGGTCGCGGCAACGAGAAACGCAATAGAAAAACCGAGCGGGGTGGAAGACATGATCGTGCGCGAACGGCCCGATGGTTCTGTGATCCTGATCGGCCAGACCGATCACGCCAAGCTATCCGGGCAATGCGCGGCGCATTGGGGCAACACCAACTTCGCGCGGCCTAAGCCCTATGAGGCCGTCGTCCGGGCCGCGATGTTTCACGACAGCGGCTGGTACGACTACGAGGCCAGCCCCTCTATAGCGCCGGACACCGGCAAGCCGCTCAATTTCCTGCAGGTCACTTGGGGAAAACCGCAGCGGCGTGCCTTTGAGTGGGCGATCGACTGGATGACGCGTATCGATCCGTATTCGGGCCTGCTCGTGAGCAAGCATCGCACCGGGCTGCAACGTGGGCGCTACGACAAGGTCGCTCACCCGAAAATCTTCAATACGCAGAACCTCCCGGAAGATAACGAAGACTTTTTAGCGCGGAACGAAGAGGCGCAAGCGGCTCAATTGCGCAACTACGACGAAGGCGAGTTCTGGACCAACTACCAGCTCCTTCAGGCTTTCGATTTTATTTCGCTCTTCCTCTGCAACAAGGACGCCGTCGACGACTTTATCGAGCCGGTGCCGACTTCCTATGACGGCCGATCGGCGCCGGTGCGGCTGACGCTCAAGACAGTCGAAGGAAACAGGATCGCAGTCGACCCGTTCCCGTTCGATATAAACCCGCTGCGGGTGCAACTCATCCGGCGTCAGCTTGACCGAAGCGTTTTCGCGGACCCGTCGGCGTTCCGCGAGGCCTATTTCAGGGCCACGCCGGTCGCGGTCGATTTCACGCTATGCAGCCAGTGACGTTGACGCTTTGGGGACCGCTGCCGTGAAAGCGATCCGTGTGCATGCATGCGGCGGTCCGCAGGCTATGGTGCTCGAGGAATTGCCGCTGCCCGCGCCCGGGCCAGGCCAGGTTCTCGTCGAGGTCAAAGCTGCGGGCGTGAACCTCTTCGACACCCAATTGCGCAGCGGGCTTTATAAGCGCGACCTTCCCTTGACGCTCGGTCTTGAGGGCGCCGGGATCGTTCAGGCCATCGGCCCCAACGTCGCCGACGTCACCATCGGGGATCGCGTCGCCTTTATCTTCGCCGCCGGTTCGTATGCCACCCACACGCTCGCCGAGGCGGATCGTGTCGTACCCCTTCCCGCCGGAATCGGGTTCGCGGACGCCGCCGCAGTGCTGTTCCAGGGACTGACGGCGCACTATCTCGCGACCTCGACGTTTCCGCTCGGGCCAGGTTCGAGCTGCCTTGTCCATTCCGCGGCCGGCGGCTGCGGCATCCTCTTGTGTCAGATGGCGAAAGACCGCGGCGCCGAGGTCATTGGCGCCGTGTCGACGCCCGCGAAGGCCGAGATTGCGCGCGACGCCGGTGCGGATCATGTGGTCATCTACGCGGCAGAAGATTTTGCCGCCGCCGCGAAGCGCATCACCGGCGGCCGCGGCGTCGACGTGGTCTATGACGCGGTCGGGCTCGACACCTATGCGGGCAGCATGAATGCGCTGCGTCCTCGCGGGATGCTCGTGCTTTACGGCGAAGCAAGCGGGCTCGTTCCGCCGATCGATCCGCGCGAGCTTCTGTTTCACAAATCGCTTTTCCTGACGCGCACCGGCCTCGACCACTACATTGCGGACCGCCACGAGCTCCGCGCGCGTGCCGACGAAATCTTCGCCTGGGTCGCGGAAGGGCGGCTGAAGCAGAAGGTTTTCAGGACCTACGCGCTCGAGGAGGTCGCGGAAGCCCATCGGGCGCTCGAATCGCGGGCGACGACAGGCAAGCTCCTGGTGATTCCATGAACGCGCCCGGCTCCGCGTCGCCGCGTCTGCCTCTCGTCGATACTCCCGAAGACCCGCTGCTGTGCGAGCAGTTCGAGAAGCTCGCGTCGGGCAGCGGCGTCCTTAACCTGCATCGAATGATGGCGCATGCGCCGGCGCTCATGAAGGCATCGGGCGATATGGCGCTGGCGTTTCGCCGCGACATGTTACTGCCGCGCTCCCTTGCCGAACTCGGGATCCTGCGGACCGCTCAGTTGGTCGATTGCGCTTATGTCTGGTCGCGCCACCTGTCGCTTGCGCGCGCGTGCGGCGTGACGGAGCGGCAGATCGATGAGCTCGCGCGCTGGCCCGACAGCGCGGCCTTCACGCCGGCGGAAAAAGCCGCGCTCGGCTTCAGCGAGATCGTAGCGCAGAAGATGCCTGTCGAGGACGGCGCCTTCCTGGCGCTGCGGCGATATTTCTCGCCGCGCGAGATCGTCGAGCTGGCGATGCTGATCGGGTTTTATGTCTCGACCGCGCTCTTCATCAAGGCGCTGGCGGTTCCCGACGAGAAGGCGTGAACCGCTCCATACGCGGCGGATATTGTTAAAATTTTCCTGTTTTCCGCGCGGCATGCACGTCGGGCGCGCAGCCGCTCGGACTATTGTGGATGGGCAGATTTCAGCCACCGATTGCGCTATTTTCCGGTCTTCCTTCCAGGAGAAATGTCATGCGCCTGCCTTTGATCGCTCCAGCAGACCTCACTCCCGAACAGCGCCCGGTGTACAGCGACATGCGCGCGGGCATCGAAAAGAATTTTCAGGGGTTCAAGACCATCGCCGAAAACGGTGCGCTGATGGGGCCGTGGAATCCCTGGCTGCACGATTCGAAATTCGGCAAGCCGATCTGGGACCTGACGTTGGCGCTTTCGGTCTCCCCCTCGCTCCCGCGCACCGCACGCGAGGTGGCGATCCTGGTTACCGGAACGACCTTCCACTCGGCGTACGAGCTCTATGCCCACGTCATCGCCGCCGAGCGGCGCGGCCTGTCCGATGACAAGCTCGCGACTATCCTTGCCGGTCAGCGTCCGGGCGATCTGACGCGGGAAGAAGCGGTCGCCTACGATGTCGCCTCCGCATTACTGCACCACGGCACCCTGCCCGAGCTGAACTATCGGAAGGCCGTGGAGGAATTCGGTCAGCACGGCGCCGCCGAATTGATCTATCTTGTCGGACTGTACTGCCTTGTCTCGGTCACGCTGAATGGCTTCAATGTCCCGGTGCCGGAACCCGAAGCAGAATGAGATGAGCTGATGAGGATCGATCGCCGAACGTTAGTCGGCGGCGTTGCGGCGACGCTCGTTGCGCCGCTGCAAGGCTTCGCCGCCAGTATCACCGACGCCACCGGCCGCACCGTCGCAGCGCCGGACCGCGTGATGCGCATCTATCCGGCCGGGCCGCCCGCAGCAGTCGAGCTTTATACGCTCGCGCCGGATCTGCTCATCGGCTGGCTCGAACCGGTTGGGTCCGAGGCGCGCGAATTCCTGCTCCCCGATATCGCCGCGCGGCCTATGGTGCCGCGGCTTGCCGGCCGTGGCGGCAGCAGCATCAATCTCGATGCTCTGACTTCGCTCAAGCCGGATCTCATCGTCGACGTCGGCACCGTCGATGCGAGCTTCAAATCCCTCGCCGAGCAGGTTCAGCAGCAAAGCGGCGTTCCCTACGTGTTGCTCGACGGGCACTTGGACCGCATCGGCGCGACTTATCGCGCGCTCGGTCATCTTGTTGGCCGCGCCGATGACGCGGAGAAACTCGCCGGCTCCGCCGAGACCGCGATAGCGATCATCACCCGGCGCAGCGCGGCCGTCCCAAGCGAGGCGCGGCCCCGTGTCTATTACGCCCGCGACAAAAGCGGTCTGCAGACCGGCTTTGGCGGCTCGATGATCAGCGAGCCGATCGAATTCATCGGCGCGCGCAACGTCGCCGCCGAATTGCGCGGCGCTCACGGTGCGGCGACCATCGAACAGGTTCGCGGGTGGGATCCCGAGATCATCATCGCGAGCGACCAAGAGTTTGCGGCGCAGGTGCGCAACGATCCCGCTTGGGCTTCGATCGCGGCGGTCAAGTCCGGCCGCGTGTATCTTTCGCCGAAGCTGCCGTTCGGCTGGGTCGATTATCCGCCCGCGGTCAATCGGCTGATCGGACTGTGGTGGCTCGGCAAGATTTTTTATCCCGACCGTTTCCCCGAAGATATCAAGGCGCTCACCCGCGACTTCTACACCCTATTTTATCATGTAACGCCGACCGCGGCGCAGCTCGATCGCGTGCTGGCCGGCGGCGCCTGAACCGCTCCGGGGAGCGGACGGATCGTGGCCTATCCCCAAACCCTCGGCGTCGTGCTCGCAGGCGGGCTCGCGCACCGCATGGGCGGCGTCGACAAGGCGCGCATCCGCATCGGCGGCGCCGCGATTCTCGAACGCGTGCTCGCGCGGCTTCGTCCGCAGTGCAGCCGGCTGATCCTCAATGCCAACTCGGACGCGGCGCGCTTCGCCGATACAGGCATCCCGGTCGTCGCCGACAGCGTACCGGATTACCCCGGTCCGCTCGCCGGCATTTTGGCCGGGCTCGATTGGGCGGCGAAGTATGCGCCCGAGATCGCGTGGGTGGTGAGCGTGCCGAGCGACTGTCCGTTTTTGCCGCGGAATTTGGTGGTGCGTTTGCATCAAGCGCGCGCGGAAGCGGGCGCAGTGCTCGCCTGTGCAAGTTCGGGAGAACAGCGCCACCCCGTCATCGCGCTCTGGCCGGTGGCAGTGCGTGAAGATTTGCGCCGCGCTCTTACAGACGAAGGCATGCGCAAGGTTGACGACTGGGCGGCGCGTTACGCGATCGGCATCGCCGAATGGCCCGCCGCGCCCGTCGATCCATTCTTCAACGTGAATACGCCCAAACAGGCCGCTGAGGCCGAGCGCATGGCGGCGCTTCATCCGGAAGCTTGAGAATGCCGAGACCTGCTAACCCCCCTCGCCCCGCAACGCCGCGATTTGATTTCGCGGCAGCGCTTCGGCCTGCAACACATTCGCAATGCCCTCGATGTCGTCGAGCATCAACACCGGCAGCTGCGCCTGCGGCAGCGGCGCATCGGTCGCGATCGCGACGATGCAATCATCGTCGGGATATTGCAGCGGCTTGCCCACGGCCGCGCGATAAATTTCGAGCTTCGGATGCGCATGGCGCTTAAACCCTTCGACGATCACCAGATCGGCCGGGCTCAACTTTACCAAGAGCTCTGCAAGCGGCGGCTCGGGCTCCCCGCGCAATTCGTGAATGAGGGCCCAGCGCCGGCTCGACGACACCACGACCTCGCTCGCGCCGGCCTCGCGGTGCAGCCATGAATCCTTGCCCGGCCGATCGATGTCGAACTCGTGGTGGGCATGCTTGATGGTCGCGACCTTCAGGCCGCGCCGGACCAGGACCGGGATGACCTTGGCGATCAGCGTCGTCTTGCCGGAGCCACTCCAGCCGGCGAGGCCAATAATGCGCATCGGCATGGGATCAGACTTGCGTCGTTGACTTCAGTTTTGGTTTGGGTGCGACCATCGCCGTTATGATAAAGACGCCTTCCGGATTTGGCGACCCTCACCCATGGCGGAAAAAACCTTCGATCTGCGCGGCCTCAAATGCCCGCTCCCGATGCTGCGCACGCGCAAAGCGCTCGCCGGCATGCAGCCAGGCGACATTCTGATCGTGGCGTGCACCGATCCGCTCGCCGGCGGCGATATTCCGAATCTGGTGAGGGAAACCGGCGACGCGCTCGAGGACTCGCGCATCGAAGCCCGCGTTATGACGTTTCGCATTCGCAAAACCTGATGCTTCAAGCGCCACCGCGCTCATTCCGCCGCGAGCCGGCGCGCGGCATTTGCTCATTCCGGCTCGCCGGCGGCGTTACGGCTCAGATCGACGAAGACGTCATCACCCTTATGCACGACCCGATAGGTGCGCAAAGGGACCTCGCAAGGCGGCTGCACCACCTTGCCGCTGGGCACATGGAATGAACCCATATGCATGCAGCACTCGATCACGTCGCCCTCGAGCATTCCGTCGGCCAGGCTCGCCGCCGCGTGGGTGCATTCGTCATCGGTGACGTAGAAGGTGCCGTCTATATTATAGACCGCGAGCATGTTGGCGCCGACCGCGAACGCTTTCACCGAACCCGGCGACACTTCTGATTTGGCACAGACGCGCACGACATTCTCCGCATTATCCGCCATCAGAGATCCCTCCATCGCGATTCGCGCTTAGAATAAACGCAACAGGGGCGGAAGCCATGCAAGTACTGGTGGTTGGCGCGGGTGTTGTCGGGCTTGCGGTCGCGCGCGCGGCGGCGCTGCGCGGCCATGACGTGATCGTTGCCGAGGCGACCGGCGGCATCGGCCACGGAGTGTCCTCGCGCAACAGCGAAGTCATTCATGCCGGCATTTATTATCCGACCGGCTCGCTCCGCGCCCGTCACTGCACGCGCGGGCGGCGCATGCTCTATGAATTCTGCGCTTCGCGCGGCGTCGCGCATCGCAAATGCGGCAAGCTCATCGTGGCGACCGATGCGGCAGAGCTTGCCAAAGTCGAAGCGATCCTGGCGCAGGGACTGCAAAACGGCGTCGAAGGGCTGGAAATGATCGGCGGCAATGCCGCGCGCGCGCTCGAGTCGGAACTTGTCTGCGTCGGCGCACTCTTGTCTCCGGAATCCGGCATCGTCGATAGCCACGGTTGCATGCTGGCGCTGTGGGGCGAGCTGCAGGATCGCGGCGGCAGCATTGCTTTCGAAACGCCGGTCGAGCGAATGGCCTATGCACCGCCGCATTGGCAGGTGCAATTCGGCGGCCGCGACGCCGGTATCGTTGCATTCGACGCGGTGGTGAATTCGGCCGGCCTCGGCGCGCAGGCATTGGCCCGCCGCATCGACGGGTATCCGGCCGATAAGGTGCCGCCGCTCATCCTCGCCAAGGGCAACTATTTCGGCTTCGCCGGACGCCCGGTCTTCTCGCGGCTCATCTATCCAACGCCAGTCGATGGCGGACTCGGCGTGCATGTCACCCTCGATCTCGCCGGCCGCATGCGTTTCGGACCGGACGTTCGAATGGATCGATCGCGAAAGCTACACGGTCGATCCGCGCCGCGCGGACTCGTTCTACCAGCGCATCCGCGCCTATTGGCCGCGCCTGCCCGATGGTTCGCTCGTTCCGGACTATTGCGGAATTCGGCCGAAGCTCACCGGCCCGGGCGAAAAGCCGGCCGATTTCATGATCGCCGGCGAGCCCGCTCACGGTCTGCCGCGGCTGGTCAATCTCTTCGGGATCGAATCGCCCGGACTCACCTCCTCGCTGTCGCTGGCGGAGGAGGTCGTCGACTATCTCGCGGCCTGAACGCTCGCCTCCGGCGGCACGATGGATACCGGTTGCTCGAACGAGGCTCAGCAAAAAGCGGCGTGCATCGTTGTCGCGGCGCACGGCCTTTGATCCTCCCCCTTGGGGGAGGACAAACAAGATCGTTCTCGCGGCGCGTTTGCGCCCGAGCTTTGCAAAGCATTTGCAAAATTTTGTTCGCATCCTCGCGATAAGCCGAGGGGAGCGGAGCGCCGAAAGGCGCGAAGTGTCTTGGGCCGTGCGGGCGAGGTACGGCAGCGCGCCTTGCGATCGGCGCGCTCGCCTTCCGGCGCTCCACTTGCGGCTCTCGCCAGGGGCTTTCGCCCGTTGGCTCAGCTCCGGGCCATGCTTGGTGAGACGTGGTTCCGGCGGGCGTTACCCGCTTTCTCCCATCCCAGTGCAGTGGCAGCACCCCACGCCCCGGCCGCAGTACCGGAGGGAATGATGCCCGAAGCCGCCCGGGAGCGGATTGCTGGTCCGCGCGCAGGCGCCGCGCCTCGCTCCGCAGTCAGGATCGCATCCGGAATGCGCCCTCGGGTGAGTGAGGTGATTGTGCCAGTAAAAACCGGTGACGAATGTCAAGTGAAAGTCACCAGACAGGAGACGCCTCTTTGACGCGTTCATACGCGGGCTTGACCCGCGTATCCATGCCGAGCTGTGGCACGTCAAAGTTTTGCAGCGAGACTTGCTGGGGCGTGAACTCATAAATGCGACCGGGCAAACGACTTATCAGAGTCCGCTTTGCCCTGAAAGCGACCGACAACCGTCCCAGGATCGCATGTCGCGATGGGCCAACAACAGACATTCCCTGACGTCGAGGTAGTGGTATGTTTGGTGGGCACCAAATCGTCTTTGGCGGAGGGCCGTTATGGCCAAATCCACGTTCAAAGAACTTGAGGAGACCGGATGGCGGCAGAAGGCCAACGCATACGATGCGTGGTTTGCAACCATTACCCGGCAGGCGATCGAACCCACTCTCGACGCACTCGGTGACAATTTCAGCGAGACCAGGCTTCTCGATATTTGCACTGGGACGGGTCACTTGGCAGGCGCCGCAGCAAAGCGCGGAGCATTGGCAGAGGGATTGGACTTTGCTGATGCAATGGTCGCTAAAGCGCGGGCTAACTATCCCAAACTGACGTTCCAGGTAGGCGACGCTGAAAGCCTGCCGTACGCCGACGCTACATTCGATTACGTGGCCTGCGGATTTGGTCATTTGCATTTTGGTGATGCAGACCAAGCTATCAAAGAAGCTCACCGCGTACTGGTACCTGGCGGGCGGTACGCATTCACCGTCTGGTGCGGCCCGGATCGAGGCGGGGAAATGTTCAAGCTGATAATCGACGCCGTCCACAAACACGGAAATCTGGATGTCCCGCTGCCGCCTGCGCCACCCCTATTCCGCTTTGCTGACCCCCACGAGAGCAGGACGACCTTGGAGCGTTTGGGCTTCAATGATGTGCAGACCAGTGTACTGAACCTTGTCTGGGAACCTAACCGCGCCGAGGATATTCTAGAGATGATTTACAAGAGTATCGTGAGGACGCCGATGCTTCTTGAACTTCAAACACCCGAGGCACGCCAGCGCATTCACGCCGACATAGTCCAGAATTCGGAAAAGCACAGGACCGACAACAAACTCAGGCTCGGGTTCCCAGCCGCGCTGGTCACAGCCTCGCGAACCTGAGCGCATCGTTGTATCGATGTCCATTCCAGGTCAATCGCTACGGAATTAAGCTGTCTGCGTTACGTCCGTTAACCCCCCAATCGCAGACATGCCCTCGCGACACTGAAACCGACGCAACGGGCCAACAAGAGTTATCGATCTTTTGTTTATGCCGGCAGTAGGGCTTATATTTCGTGCTACTATCAGTTTGCGCGATTTTGGACTCAACGACAGCCGTAGTTTGAGGAATATCATGCGCAATCACAAAAGACGTTTTTCTGGTGGCTGCTTGTGCTGCTGCAACGGCAGCCCTGCCATTCCGGGAACCGTTGACAGACGAACTGTTCTTACCGGCATGGCTGCAGTTGGACTGGCTGCATCTGCGCCGATGATTGCTCGCGTCGCGCCGGCGGTTGCTGAGGTCCCGGCGGCGAAGCCACCTTTAATCAACGTCCACCATCACATCGTGCCGCCATTCTATCTAGCGGAAAACCGTGAGCAACTCGCTGCTTCACGAGGCGGTAAAATCAGTGCGGCGTGGCTCGAATGGGAACCGCAAAAGGCCCTCGACGCGATGAACAAGCATGGTGTCGCCACTGCGGTCCTCTCGCTCTCGACACCCGGGGTCTGGTTCGGCGACATGGAGGCTGCTCGCAGCACTGCGCGCCGCTGCAACGATTACGCCGCCAAACTTGCAAAGGACCATCCCCGTCGGTTCGGCTTGTTCTCGGTCGTGCCGCTTCCAGACACGGAGGGCAGCCTGCGTGAGATCGAATACGCGCTTGACGTCCTCAAAGCGGACGGCATTGGCCTCTTGACCAGTTACGGCGACAAGTGGGTCGGCGATGTCGCTTACCAACCGGTGTTCGAGGAACTAAACCGACGCAAGGCGGTGGTCTTCGTACACCCGACTACGCCAAATTGCTGCCGAACCCTTATGCCCGAGATATCCCCCATCGCTGTCGAAGTGCCGCAGGACACCACACGCGCCGTCGTGAGCCTACTGTTCTCCGGTGTGCTTATGCGGTTCAAAGGTATTCGCTTTATCTTTTGCCATGCACGTGGCTCGGTGCCGGTTGTGGCCGCCCGTTTGACCCAATATGGTCCAAAGGATCTCATTGAAAAGCTACCAAACGGTGTCGACTACGAGCTGAAACGGCACTACTACGATATCGCGGTCAGCGGCCACCGGCCGGCCATTGCGGCGCTCACCAGCTTCATTCCGATGAGCCAAATTTTGTTCGGGAGTGACTTTCCATATCGTGCGCTCGGCGAAACGGCCGAGAGCTTGCCACAGCTCGGCCTATCGGCGGCGGATTTACAAGCTATTGGGCGCGACAACGCGCTGACGCTACTGCCCAACTTGGCTCACTCTTAGCTAGACGTGGCTAGTATGACGCCGCTGTTGCACGCGCCCGTCGCGACTGGGCGCGACTTCCGCTTCGAGTCAAGAACGACGGATTCGCGGTGTCCGGGACACGTCCGCTATGCCTCCGTTCGCTACCGAAATCGTGCGCTGCTGAAGCGACGAGAAGGGCCAGTTTCGGAAGTGAGAGCGTGCTCAACCCATGGGAAGTCCAGCGACGCGAAGGGCAGCGATATCAGCATCGAGGCGAGCCGTATCGCGCCGAAACTGGGTTTTCAGCCATGAAGTGATCGTAAAGTTCCGACGGACCGCCAACAAACGCTGGGCCGTCTGCTTCGCTTCGTCCGCTTGACCGTTCTCCTGATAGGCGATTACGAGATCGGCAAGGCCAAAACCGGGGTGTCGGGCGTCATAGGCCTTAAAGGCGGCAATCGCTTTCTCAATTCGACCCGACAGGCGACAAGCGTTCCCGAGAATGCCGAAATATACGGCTGGATAGTTTGGATTAAGGGCCATCGCCTTTTCGATCAGTATTAGCGCCTCTTCCGGATATCCTGACGATGCGAGAACGAAACTGGCAAGTTCCCCCACGTCCGCGGAGCCAGGCGCCAATTGTACTGATCTCTTGGCATTGACCACGGCTTCTTCATAGCGCCCCTGCGCCAGTATCAGGACGCTTGATGTCCTGTAAGCGTCGGCGTTGCTAGGCTCAAGTTCGAGCGCCTTGTCTGTATAGGTGCGCGCCTTGCCGAGGGCTGTTTCGCGGTCATCCCACCAGCTGAAGCGGGCGTCCAAGCAGTGCATGAAGCCCAGCATTGCATTGAGCGCGGCCGAGGTCGGGTCAAGCGCAAGCGCCTTTTCCCAATGAAACCGCGCAGGGCCCATATTCTCTTTGGTCGCTGGCCCGCGGTAGTGGGACAACCCCTGCACCCAATGAGTCCAGGCCTCGACGTTTTTGGTCGTTGTGTAATGCAGCCGCGCCTGTTCGCCCTCCGTGAGTTTGACTTGCATCTCGGTTGCCAGGACAAGTGTGATTTCGTCCTGGATGGCAAAAATATCGTCGATGGCGCGGTCATACCGTTCCGCCCAGAGATGCGTCCCGTCTTTTGCATCTATTAGCTGCGCAGTGATTCGGACGCGATTGCCGCTCTTGCGAACGCTGCCCTCTAGGATATATCGCACGCCAAGTTGCTTCGCCGCCTCGCGCACATCGACTGAACGCCCCTTGTAGACGAAGCTGGAATTGCGCGCGATCACCCTTAATCCCGGAAGCTTCGACAAAGTCGTAATGATGTCCTCGACTAGGCCATCGCAAAAATAATCCTGTTCGCTATCGCCGCTCATGTTTTGGAACGGCAGCACGGCGATCGAAGGCTTATCGGGCAACGGCAATATGGGTGCGATTGGCTCTGTCGTGCCTTGCTTGCCGAGTTCGACATGATATACGCGCACGGGACGCGCGATGTTCTTCAGGCTTTGCTCGCCAGCATCGACGAAGTTGGCCGCCACCTTGCCTTGCACCTGCCGCCAGGCGTCCTCGGAAATCGAGATGCCGCCAGGCTCGGCGATACCTTCGATCCGCGCCGCAATGTTGACGCCGTCGCCAAGGATGTCCTCGCCTTCGATGATGATGTCGCCGACGTTGACGCCGATCCGGAATTGGATTGGAGTAGCTTTGGTGCTGCCGGCATCGTGCTCCCGAAGCTGTCTTTGAATTTCGATGGCACAAGTCACTGCGTCCACCGCGCTCGCGAATTCCACTAGCGCGCCGTCGCCCATGAGCTTGACGATACGACCGGAATGGGCGGCAATCGTCGGGTCGATCAACTCACGCCTCAACGCATTCAGCCGGGAAAGAGTCCCGGCCTCGTCCATGCCCATGAGGCGCGAATATCCGACCACGTCGGCCGACAGGATTGCCGCAAGCCTCCTTTGCAGGCGCTCCTCCGCCATTTAGATCGTTCCTCCGGTAGCCGACGGGCCGCGACTGTATGGGGCACCGGGCAAGGTGTCTATCGAGGCCGCCATGTCCGAGATGGGCCAAACGCGTCATATCGGGCGCGCGTTAGCCGCTTCCGGTACGACCTCAACTCCGGACATATCGCTGCACCGCGCTAAATGTCGCGTAGGGCCAATACGCGACATCGTGGTGCGTTATTCGATCACCTCGTCAACTTCGACGCCAAGACGGTCGAGATCAACGGCTCGCGCGTGCCCCTTACCCCGAAAGAACACCAGATGCTGGAGCTCCTTGCGGTGCGTGAGGGCATGATCCTGACCAAGGAAATGTTCCTCAATCATCTGTATGGAGGCATCGACGAGCCGGACCTGAAGATTATCGACGTGTATGTGCGCAAACTGCGCAAAAAGCTCGCCAACGCCTCGGGCGGCAAGAATTGCATCGAAACCGTGCGGGGTCGCGGCTACGTGCTGCGGCACCCCACCGACAAAGAACCGGTGAAGAAGTAGGCGTGACGCCTCGGCTATGCGGCATTGGTGCCGCACACGAGAGATCCATTATGAACTCAGATCAGGCCCGTCAAAGGGCAGAAAAGTACGGAAGCTCATTCCCGCGAATGTCCGAGAACTCGACACGAAAAGGCTGGAACATCCCGGGGTATCAAGGATAGCGCTCTACCCGTTGACGCGACGTTGGCCGCGCGGGCCTATGCAACTAATGTCAATATCGCTATAGTGTTTGTTTGCAATACAAACACGGGGTGACAACCCGGCAGGTCGTTCAACCAGGGGAGGGTCTTATGAAAAGACGCGAATTCCTAAAATATTCTGCCGCAACTGCTGTGGCCGCGCCATTCGTGCGGGCTGCCAGTGCTGATACCGGCGTCTACAAAGTCGGCATGGTCGGCGCCAAAACCGGCCCGCTTGCACCGGGCGCGACGGTCACCCATTTTCCGCCTTATCAACTGTGGGCCAGCGAGGTCAACGCGCGCGGCGGCCTCAAGCTGAAAGATGGCAAGCGCAAGATCGAGATCATCGAATACGACGATCGCACGCAGCCGCCCGAGGCCATCAAGGCCGTCGAGCGCCTTGCTACGATCGACAAGGTCGATTGGATCGGGGGAAATTACGCTACCGGCTTCAATCTCGCGACTGCGCCTACGTTCGACAAATACAAATATCCGCAGATCGCTGTAGCCTGCATCACAGATCAGGCGCCGGCGCTGGTCAAGAAGTATCCCAACTTCTTCATGTTCAATGCGTCGACAACAAACTACGCCAAGACCGCGATCGGCGTGCTCAAAAAGCTGAAAGATAGCGGCCAGATTGGCAACAAAGTCGCAGTCGTGAATGTCGGCGATGACTTCGGCATCGAGCTTGCCAACGCCGGACGGCCGCTGTTCAAGGAAGCCGGCTTCGACATCGTCTACGACAAATCCTATCCGCTGGGCACACAGGACTACGCGCCGGTGATGAAGGCCGTGAAATCCGCCCACCCGGACGCCTTTGTCGCCTGGTCGTATCCGCCGGACACCTTCGGTCTCGCCGACCAAGCGAAGATCGAAAACCTCAACGTGAAGGCCTATTACTGCGCGATCGGCTGCGCCTTCCAGGGCTTCTCGCAGAAAAACGGCGCCGCTGCCGAAAACGTGCTCGGGGTCGGTGGGGTTGCCGACACGCCGGAGATACGCGCCTTCTACAAGCGGCACAAGGAAGTCACCAAGGTCGATGCCGACTACGGGGGCAGCCCGGTGTATTACTCGATGCTCCAGATACTGACGGAGACAATCGAGACGATCGGTTCAACGGACCGGATGGCAATCGCCGATCACATTCGCAAGAACAAGTTCAAGACCCTAGTCGGCGAGCTCAGTTTGCCGGGGCAGACGCTTGACAAGGTCTGGACGGTGGGCCAGTGGCAAAATGGCTTCTTCAATGCCGTCGCCGGAATAGGCTACTCCGAGTTTGCGCCGGTCAAGCTGAAGACCAACTGGGGATGACAACTCCCCAAGGTTCCGAAGGCGGACCATTATGAGCGTCGGGGGGTGCTGCGACCGGGACTACGGCGGCACCCCTTTCCCGGTGTCCACGTCAATTATGCCGAGACCGTTCTGCCGATCCGGGACAGCCTGCCGAAGTTTAAAGATTTTCCGTCGCAGTTCGGCGGATCGGGCGAACAAATCGCTGAGTGAACGTAGGTCCGTTTCGAGTCAAAACCTGCCTCGCCTGTCACCGGCTGGCGCGGCAGCTGGACCTCCAATAGCGGACACGAAGGCGGACGGTCGGCGGGGCCATAAAGCTTGGCGGCATAAAGCTCAAAGCGCTCCATCGGCCACTCGATCATGAGCGGCCAGCTGCTCATTTTTCTTGTATGCTTTTTAGGTAATCAATCACTGACAAGATGCGCTTTCTATACCTAAATGCTTGTGTCGGTCCAAATCGGTATCCCCAAACCGGCATTTCGCGAGTGCCATGGCTGCCGATTGTCGAACTTCGTCCGTCGATGACTCGGTACACCATATCGTAAGGAAACACGCCGTTATTTTTTTTGGCGAGGGCCGTCAGATCAGCAGGGCGCGCCTTCAAGCTGTCGGCGACCGGTCCGTCGCCTTTCGCGTCGATACCATGGCATGGCGCACAGCTTGACCGGTATTCGGCATTGCCGACATCGATATCTTGAGCCAATGCGCACGCACCAAATCCGACGAGCGTATTGGCGATTATGAGCCATTTGAACGCAACCGTTCTCATAATGCGATTCTCTGCATCGTTTTCGTTCCGAGCTTGAACCAATTTGCTAGATCCAAACACTTATGCCGGCAATAATCAAATAGTGAACCACGCGGTCCTGAGGCCGAACCGCCTGCGAGGCCAAACTCCCTGAATGCTATTCCACAAATCCCGCTTACCCGACTTCCGCTGTGGGTCATTCGCGACCGGATCGAGCTAGCAGCAGGTCCAGCCATGTCGGCTATGCCCCGAAAGCGGAAGCAAAATCAGAGTATTGGCATCTGGGCTGGCGCATTCAAAAATACCGCAGCCACACATAAGCTTGGCAGATGGCGATGGAGACGAGCGCCATTGGCGCGCCGTAAGCGAGATACTGAATGAAGCCGAAGCGGATACCGTTGCGCTCGGCGATGCCGGCGACGGCGAGGTTCGCCGAGGCGCCGGTGAGCGTACCGTTGCCGCCGAGGCAGGCGCCGAGCGACAGGCACCACCACAGCGGTTCGATCGCGCCCGGTCCGCCATAGGCCGGCGCCATGTCCTTGATCAACGGGATCATGGTGGCGACGAACGGGATGTTGTCGAGTAGCGCCGACAGGACGGCCGACACCCATAAGATGATCGCACCGGCCGCCGCCAGGTTGCCGCCGGTCAGCGTCGTGAGCTTGCCGGCGACGACCGCCAACAGTCCGCTTGCCTCGACCGCGTGAACCACCACGAACAGTCCGATGAAGAAAAAGATCGTGGTCCATTCGACGTCGGCGAAGGTGGAATGCACGTTGTCGGCCTGCTTGGCGCCGCGATGCTGCCAGTTGTCGAGCAGCATGAGAACGGCGGCGCCGGTCAGCGCGATCGTCGCCGGCTCGAGCCGCAGCGGACGCGCGAACACGAACGCGGCGAGCACCGCGACCATCACGGCAACCGAACGGCGCAGCAGCACCCAGTCGACGATCATCCCCGGCGCGTTCATGCCCATGACGAGGACGCGGCTCTCCGGGCTCGCGCGCAGCGAACGGCCCCAGATCAGGTGAACCATCGCCGCCTGCACCGTCATCACCAGCACGGCGACCGGTGCGACATTGGCAAGAAAGGCGTTGAAGTCGAGGCCGGCCTGCGAGCCGATCAGAATGTTGGGCGGATCGCCAATCAGCGTTGCCGTTCCCCCGATATTCGAGGCGAATACTTCGGCGAAGAGAAACGCATAGGGCGGAACTTCCAGCTCCTCGGCAATGACGAGCGTCACCGGCACGATCAAGAACACGGTGCTGACGTTGTTGAGGACCGCGGAAAGGAGCGCCGTCGCCACCTGCAGCATGAGCAAGATGCCGGCCGGGTTTGCCTTCACCCGCTGGGCCGACCAGATGGCGAGATATTGGAACAGCCCGGAGCGGCGCGAGATCGAGACCAGGATCATCATCCCGGTGATGAGGCCGATGGTGTCCCAGTCGATGCCCTTGATCGCTTCGCCCTGATCGAGCGCGCCGATCAGCACGATGACCGCCGCGCCGATCAGCGCCACCACCGCGCGATTGAAGCGGCCGGCAATGATGAACGCGTAGGTGACGGCGAGCACCGCCAGCGAGACCCACATCGGATCGAAGCCGAAGGGAATATGCGGCGTGAAAGCATTGGTCATGCGGCGCACTTTGCCACGAACCTCCCACGCTTGTATTGTGAGACAGCCGGATAATCAGCCGACGGCACGTCGGATTTTCAGGCAGGGAGCCGAGTGTGACTGTTCATCGTTTTCAAAATCCTCCGACCATTCATAGCCCGCGCGGCTACACGCACGTCGTGGAAGCGACCGGCCCGGGCCGCACCATCTACATCTCCGGCCAGGTCGGCATCGCTCCCGACGGCAAAATCGCCGGCGATTTTCGTGCCCAGGCCGTGCAAAGCATCGAGAATCTCAAGGCGGCGTTGGCCGCTGCGGGCGCCGGCTTCGAGCATGTCGTCAAAATTACCAACTATTTCGTCGACATGTCACAGCTCGCGGTTTTCAGAGAGGTGCGTGACCGCTACTTCGACACCAAGGCGCCACCTGCTTCGACCGCGGTGCAAGTCGTGAGGCTCGCGCAAGCGGAGCTGCTGTTCGAAATCGAAGCCATCGCCGTGGTACCGGAGTAAGTGAGGGCGCGGCGGATGATCGCGCGGACCCGTCGGGCGAATCTGCCATTCGGGCTGCCCACCTAGCTTCGGGGTTGAAATGTGCGGCCGACATGTATCCGTCACTCAGGGTCGCTGTCGGGCAGGCTGACCAAAATCAGTACGCCAAGGATCACCATGGTGATGCGGAACGCAGCCGCTTGCCCGTTCCAGATCTTCGACTGCCACATGGCGAAATATTCGCCCGCGACTACGAGGAAGCCGAAAAACCACAGGCCAAAGCCGACCGTCATTCCGGCCACGGCGCAGACCTTGGCGCGGTTGAAGACCGCGGCGGGCGCCGTCAATCGTATCAGCAACAGTAACGCGCCAATCGCCAGAAGCAGAGACGTCAATCCCTCCACGGCGATGATCAACGCGTAGGCGGCAGTCCAGACACTTTTGTCGGTGATCGCACGGTGCATGAGCGCGTTGCCGGGGAACGTCGTGTCCATGCTTAGCACGTGCTTCACGAACTCGTAGTTCGAGTCGTAGTCGACAATGTTGTCCAAGGTTACGATGAACGCGAAGGCCGCGAGCGCCGCAATCATCGCGATCTTGGCGAGGCGAATGACGAGCATGGTTAGGTCTCCGGCGCAAATTGGAGCAAATATGGCCATGCCTGTGCGAGCACACCGAACCGCGTTTGGTTATGCCGCCTCGCCGTGCGTCACGCTTGCACCCGCGTGCGCTTCGTTAATCGCCGCGACAGAACGCTCTATCGCCGACCAGAGCCGCTCGATCTCGCAGCTCGCCGTGGATTCGGGCGCGATCTCACCGACGCTCCCGCCGGCGGCGAGCGTGATGACGTAGCCGGCGCGCTGACTGATCTGACCCGACCATACCGGGATGGCAAACTTATCAAAAAATTCCCTCGATTGCACAACGGCCGGCGCTTCCTTCTCATCCCGCTTCGGCGGTGTGGCGTTGAGCACGACCGCGTAGGGTTTGTTGCGCTCGCGCGCAGTTGCGACCGTCTCGCGCACGGCGTTGAGATCGAAAAATCCGGGTCGCGCCGGAATGACGACGAGGGTCGCGGCGCGAATCGCTTCCTGCGCCACCACCCACATGCTCGCCGCCGTGTCGATAAAGGCCCACTCGTAACCGCTGACCATTGCGGAAGCGAGCTCACGGTCGATGCCGCGCGCAGCACTGCGTAGCGCCAGCCGGCCGTCGGCGCGCAGCGAATGCCACAATGTGAGCGAGCCCTGTGGATCGGCGTCGAGGACGATGCAACGGTGGCCAGTCTGGTGGGCGAAAGCAGCCAGGTGGGCGGTCAGCGTGCTTTTGCCCGCTCCACCCTTTCGGGACGCCATCGTGATGACGTTCATGCCTGCTCTCCGGATACGCCATCCGGAGCCATGCTGCGGCCAACATGGTTAAAAATTGGTTACGAGGCGGCCGCGCTGAAGCGGGTCGTTCGATCGCGGGGCGACGCAACCTCAGCGTACAGCACCACGAGCGTCGCGCAGTCCATCGGCATTTCATTGTTGGAATAGACCATGCGCGTATGGCGCCCGCGAGGCCCGAAGACCTGGTTGACGATATGCGAGGCTCCATTCAGCACCGAAGGCTGGTCCGTGAAGCCTGGTGCGCAGCCCATCGTTCCTTCAAGACGAACGATCTGCTTGACACGATCAAGACTGCCAAGAGCTGCTTTCAATTGAGCAATCGCATTGAGCGCGCTGAGGCGAAACGCCTGATATCCTTGTTCGACCGTCAGTTCTGCCCCAATCTTCCCCTTGAACTTCAGTTCTCCCGCAATCCAGGGCAGCTGACCTGACGTCATCAACAAGCTTCCGATCGTGACGGTCGGCGCATAATCGCCGACCGCAGGCGCCGGCGGCGGAAGCTCTATGCCGAGAGCACGTAAGCGTTCCTCGGGCATGCGAGCGTCGAGCGGATCGATTGAAGTGGCGTGCATGGCTCTCTCCTTGCGAGGCGTGGCGCCTTTCCTCTTGTCGTTTCGCACGTTGCAATGTAGTCGCACGTAGGGCGGTTTGGCGCAGCGTAATCCGCCGTCCAGGCTGACGGGAAGAGGGCGGATTACGCCTTCGGCTAATCCGCCCATGGGCTGCCTATTTCTCATGTCCGCATTTGAGCGACGCTGGCGTCAGCACCGCCTCTCAATTAACATTACCGGTGGCCCAGCTGATGAAGGCCGGTCAGCGTCCGTGGAAAGGACCGCCATTGGGGCAGCTCGTCATAGTTTCTAATAGGGTCGCCGTTCCCGAGAAAAATGCAAAGGCGCGCGCCGGCGGGCTTGAAGTTGCCGTAAGGGCCGCACTTAAGCAAAAATCCGGCATTTGGTTCGGCTGGAGCGGAAAGGTCGCCACACACACCAAGATCGCCGCGCAGCATGTCGTGCATGACAATATAACCTACATCACGCTCGATCTATCCAAAGAAGACCACCAGGAATACTACAATGGTTTTACCAATCGCGTGCTATGGCCGATCCTGCACTATCGGGTCGATCTCGCCGAGTTCACACGCCGCGATCTGAGTGGCTATCTGCGCGTCAATGATAACTTCGCGCGTGCGTTGCATGAGGTACTCGGACCGGATGACCTCGTCTGGGTGCATGATTATCACCTGATGCCGCTTGCCAAGGCATTGCGCGAGCGCGGGCACAAGAATCGCATCGGCTTTTTCCTTCACATTCCGTGTCCGCCGCCGGAAATACTTACTACGTTGCCGAACCACGAGCGTCTCATTCCATCGCTTTGCGAATACGATCTCGTCGGCTTCCAGACCGGCGATGATGCGTTCAATTTCAGCCGTTATCTCACGCGCGAATGCGGCCTGCACAGCCGCGATTTCAAATTCGTGGTCGCCGACCGGACGGTTGAAATCGACGTGTTTCCGGTCGGTATCGAGACGGCGGCCTTCGCCGATCTTGCCCAGCGTTCAGTGCGGTTTCCGTTCGTTAAGCGCGTGATCAGGAGCCTCAATGGCCGGGCGCTCATCATCGGGGTCGATCGCCTGGACTACTCGAAAGGGATCGTGCAGCGGCTTTCGGCGTTCGAGCGTTTCCTGCAGACGCAGCCAGACTGGCGAGGCAAAGTGACTTATCTGCAGATCTCGCCCAAGAGCCGCACCGAGATTCCGGAATATGCCGATATAGAGCAAGGGATTGGTTCGGCCGCGGGACGCATCAACGGCGCCTATGGTGAGGCAGACTGGACGCCGATCCGTTACGTCAATCGTGCCTATAGTCACTCGACGCTTGCCGGGCTTTATCGCGCTGCGCGTGTTGGGCTCGTGACTCCGCTGCGTGACGGTATGAACCTCGTCGCCAAGGAATATGTAGCATCGCAGAATCCCGACGATCCGGGTGTGCTTATCCTTTCGCGCTTCGCTGGCGCAGCTCAAGAATGCAAAGCGGCGCTGCTGGTCAATCCTTACGATCCTGACAGCGTCGCGGCGGCCATCGGACAGGCGCTCTCGATGCCGCTGGCCGAGCGGCGCGAGCGGCAGGACGCGCTGTTCAGGGTGCTCTCACACAACGATGTCCAACACTGGGCCGACCGCTTTCTCACTGCGCTGGAACGTGACCCGAGGGCTCTGAGCCAGCTCGAGCAAATGCCCTCTGTGGGAACGTAATGTAGCGGGTGCACGCTACGCCCAAACGAGCGCGATGCCTGTTGTCGGCCCGCAGCGTCGGTTTGGTCGCCCAAACACTCTTCCGCAGTTGGAGGATAAGCGGACTTAACTGCCTTGTCTTCGTTCCGACGTTGATGACCAAGTCGGACCTCAGCACATGGCAATGCAATTGCTTTGTGTGTTCCGAAAACTATTTCCAAATGTGAAGGAACTCCCACACCGCGAACTGGTTGCCAGCGCCGAAGGGCGATTTCATCGCTATGCTCCGCATGTATTGGCCCAAGGAAAACGGCCCTTCGATCCTCAACGGCACGTGGACGCCGCCGCCGGTGGCCAAAACATAGCCGGCCTTCCACGCTGAATGTCGCCTGGGCCCTAAGCGTCAGATAGTGCGACGCCACAATATGTTCGGTATCGGGTGAAAACCGGAAGTGCCGGGAGCGCGTTCGAAGCGACGCGATTGGCCCGACTGCGACATTGGGCAGCCCCCAAACCGCCCCCGCCTGAACCCACCTAGACCCTTGCAGGTGTGCTAGGCTAATTCTTCAAATGCCTTGTCCTGAGCCTACGGGAAGGCAATGAGAAGGCGCTCCAGAGCAGGCGGCGAACCACTAAAAACGCGACGCCGCAAGGCGGCAACGCTAAAGCGCCGCAACGGGCCAAAGGCCATGCGCCGTCGCAGCTCCGCTGCCGGCCAGGAAACAAAGGTTGCGCGGCTCATCCGCGAGCTCGACGAGGCGTCGAAGCAGCAGACCGCGACGACCGAAGTGCTGCGCATCATTTCGCGTACGCCCGGCGGCGAGTTGGAGCCGGTTTTCCAGGCCATACTGGCTAACGCAACGCGCATCTGTGAAGCCAAATTTGCCAATCTATGGCTCCGGGAGGGCGACAATTTTCGAATTGCCGCAACGCATGGCGCCCCTTCCGCGTACGTCGAATATCTGAAAAGCGAACCAGTCGTTATTCCCGACCCGGGAAGTGCTATGGGCCGGATCGCCAGTAGCCGCGAAGTGGTCCAAATCGATGACCTAAGCAAAGCCCCGACCCATGGCATGAGCATGCGCATCGCCACAATCAAACTTGCGAAAGCCCGCAGTCTGGTTGGAGTGCCAATGCTCAAGGAAAACGAGTTGATCGGCATTATCGCGGTCTATCGTCAGGAGGTGCGGTCATTTAGCGAGAAACAGGTCGAGCTGTTGAAGAACTTCGCGAGCCAAGCCGTCATCGCCATCGAGAATACGCGGCTGCTCAACGAACTGCGCGAGCGCACGACTGATCTCACCGAGTCGCTGGAACAGCAGACGGCGACGAGCGAGATTCTGCGCGTCATAAGCAGCTCGCCCACCGATGTGCAGCCAGTGCTGGACACAATTGTGCGCACGGCAGTGACCCTTTGTGCCTCGCATGACGCCGCGATCCTGCTGAGGGACGGAGAAGACCTCAGGATCGCGGCGCACCACGGGCCCATGACGATCGACTTCAAGAGAGTGCCAATCAGTCGCGACTGGGTCGCCGGTCGCGCAGTCGTGGATCGGGCGTCAGTACATGTGCACGATCATAGAGCCGAGGGTGGGGAGTTCCCTCTAGGCCGCGACATTGCGCTCCGGCTCAATCAGCGAACGGTGCTCGGTCTTCCGCTATTGCGCGAGGGACAGGCTATCGGCTGCCTCTTCCTGCGTCGAACCGAGGTCCTGCCCTTCTCTGAGAAGCAGATCGCGCTGCTCCAGACCTTCGCCGACCAGGCAGCCATCGCCATCGAGAACGTGCGGCTGTTCGAGGCGGAGCAGCAGCGCACACGGGAACTTACCGAATCGCTGGAGCAGCAGACTGCCACGTCGGAGGTGCTCCAGGTCATCTCAAGCTCGGCTGGTGAACTGGAGCCGGTTTTCACTGCAGTTCTGCAAAACGCTACGCGAATTTGCCAAGCCCAATTTGGTACGCTGAATCTCTATGACGGAAGCGCCTTCCGCAGTGTTGCACTACATAATCCACCACCCCAGTTCATGATGAGACTTGGCGAGGTCATCCGCCCTCATTTGGAAAGTGGTCTTGCTCACGTTGCCCGGACCAAGCAGGTCGCGCATATCGACGACATTCGAACCCGCCGACCTTACCTTGAAGGGGACAAGGCCGTGGTCGCTCTTGCGGACCTCGCCGGCGCCCGCACGCTTCTCATTGTCCCGATGCTTTATGAAGGCACGCTCATTGGCGTTATCTCCATCTACCGCCAAGAGGTGCGCCCGTTCGCCGACAAGCAGATCGAACTGGTACAGAATTTCGCTAGTCAGGCTGTCATCGCCATAGAGAACACGCGTTTGCTCAACGAATTGCGCCAGCGCACGGACGAGCTTGGCCGCTCGGTCGGCGAGCTGCGCGCGCTTAGCGAAGTGTCCCAGGCGGTGAACTCGACGCTCGACCTCGAAACGGTGCTCACCACCATCGTCGGCCGGGCGGTACAGCTCTCGCGCACCGACGCCGGCGCGATCTATGTGTTCGACGACGAGCGCCAGGAGTTTCGCCTGCATGCCACCTATGGCATGAGCGAGACTATGATCGCTGCGATCACGGACCAACGAATCGGTCTCGGCGATGCGCGCATCGGGGCGGCTACAGCGCAGCGCAAGCCAATCCAGATCCCTGACATTCGCGACGAACCCACCTCGCCGGTCA
Source organism: uncultured Alphaproteobacteria bacterium (assembly GCA_963733575.1). Lineage (GTDB taxonomy): Bacteria > Pseudomonadota > Alphaproteobacteria > Rhizobiales > Xanthobacteraceae > BOG-931. The sequence continues at coordinate 146,002 of CAVTDJ010000006.1, forward strand.
ACGAGATCGTCCTGCGCGAGGGCTATCGTGGCATCCTGGTCATTCCGCTGCTCCGCCCCGACCGCATCGTCGGTGCGCTGGTGGTACGGCGCAAGACGCCGGGCGAGTTCGTAAATTCCATCATCGACCTGTTGCAGACCTTTGCAGACCAGTCGGTGGTGGCCATTCAAAATGCGCGGCTGTTCGAAAACGTGGAGGCCCGCACCCGTGAACTGGCAAAGTCACTTGAGGACTTGCGGACCGCGCAGGATCGCCTGGTGCAAACGGAAAAGCTCGCTTCACTTGGTCAATTGACCGCCGGTATTGCGCACGAAATCAAGAATCCGCTCAATTTCGTCAATAATTTCTCGGCCGTCTCTGTCGAACTTGTTGACGAATTGCGGGAGGCGCTCGGCGGCATTCATCTCGACGACAAGCTGCGCGCAGAGATCGCTGGGATTGCGGATATGCTGCAGGGCAATCTCGACAAAATCGTGCAGCACGGCAAGCGCGCCGACTCGATCGTGAAGAACATGCTGTTGCATTCGCGTCAGGGCTTCGGCGAGCATCGGCCGGTCGACATCAACGCCCTGGTCGAAGAGAGCCTTAATCTCGCCTATCACGGGGCGCGGGCCGAGAAGCAGGGCTTCACTATCACCCTGGAGAGGTCCTTTGACCCGACCGCCGGTGAGGTCGATCTGTTTCCGCAGGAGATTACGCGCGTGCTGCTCAATCTGATCGCCAACGGCTTCTACGCGGCGACGAAGCGTAAGGCCGAAGCGAATGGTGGCGGTTACGAGCCAACCCTGACTGCGGCGACCAAGAACCTCGGCAACAGTGTCGAAATCAGGATCCGCGACAACGGCACCGGCATTCCTCCCGAGGTGAAGGAGAAGATGTTCAATCCGTTCTTCACGACGAAGCCCGCGGGCGAGGGAACCGGCCTTGGCTTGTCCATTAGTCACGACATCATCGTCAAGCAACATGGCGGGTCTATCGAGGTCGATACGCAGCCCGGCGAGTTCACCGAATTTCGGATCGTTCTGCCGCGAGCGGGTGTGTCCCTTATCAAGTCAGGAGAACGCGCGTGAACATGCTCATTCTCGTGGTCGATGATGAGCCGGATGTCGAGGTGCTGTTCCGGCAGCAGTTCCGGCGCGATCTCCGCGCCGGCCGCTTCACGATGGAGTTTGCGCAATCCGCCCCCATGGCACTTCAGCGCATCACTGATACGGCAGGGGTATCACTCATCTTAATCCTCTCCGACATCAACATGCCGGGGATGAGCGGCCTTGAACTCTTGCCCGAGGCCAAGGCACTGCGACCGGACGTCCCCGTCATCATGATCACCGCCTATGGCGACGCGGAGACAAAACGCAAGGCTTTGGAGACCGGTGCTGAGGCGCTGCTTACCAAACCAATCGACTTCGGGACGCTCCGTAGCGAAATCGATATGCGAGTTGAACGCGCCGCATGAGCGCACGGGGTCTGGTTGCCGGGTAACGATCGCTGCCCCTGTTGAATCTCTTCGACTTTGCTGCAGTCCATGAGTTGGTTCATGGCCCATCGCGACAAACGACGTGCGGCGACAAAATGTCGGTTTATGAGGCGAGAGCGGAAGTTAGTGAATCACGACTGAAGCGACGTGAATGACCCAACTCGGAAGTCCGGCATGCATCGCAACAATCAAGACAATGATAGTTTACAGCTTGTCTTTGGCACCCCTCGCCAGCTTCAATCACTGGCGGGGTTGGAACACGGCCGGACCATTGCATCGGCGGATACGGCGCGCAATTTAGGTTTTATTTGCCCGCGCAGTGTCCCGGATGGGGTCGATTGGATGTGAACGGCGTGGCGGTAAAAGGGCTGCGGCGCCTCACCTTCCCTCAGGTCGTCTTCATGGGGATCGCACCAAAATAGTCGCTCTTGCCGATGTCAACGCCGTAGTGACGCAGAATCGCATAAGCGGCCGTGACATGGAAATGGAAGTTCGGCAGCAGAAAATGGTTGAGGTAATCGTCGCCCTTCATGTGACCTTTATTGGTCGGGCCGAGCGGGAACGTGATCTCACGATCGGCAGACGAGTTGATCTCCTTGCGGTCGAGCGTCTTCAGATAGGCGACCGTTCTTGCCAGTCGCGCCTTGAGTTGATCGATGGTCGTCTCATTATCTTCGTAGCGGGGCGGCTCGACGCCCGCGAGGCGCGCGGAGCCGTTCTTAGCGTTATCCGCCGCCACCTGCACCTGACGAGCGAGATCGAACATGTTCGGGAACAGACGCGTATGAAGAAGCACTGCGGGGTCGATTTTTTTGGCGGCCGCGTAAGCCGCAGCTTTGTCGAGAATGGCCGACAGCGCATTGAGACTGATCTCGAAACTCGGGAGGGAAGCCTGAGACATTGAAAACGGCATGGAATGCATCCTTGGACTTGATGAATTGGCGGTCGGAGACTCGCGAGCGATCGGATAGCAAACGGAGCGATGCCGGATGGTCCCAGCCCACGTGCCCAGGTTGACTCTACCTGTTCTACCGTCCGCAGTACATCAATTTGACCGAAGCGGGAGGTAAAGAAGCGGACTCGAAATCGATCGCTCCATTCGGTCGTGATTGACCCAATCCGGCATTGGCGCATACCCGCTCCATCTGACAAGGAACCTTTGATCAAAATCAAGGCGTCCGATGCAATGTCTTCTAAGGGCGGATCGGTTAAATCCATTGTCTGAATGGAAGTGAGGGTATGGCGCATGTGTCAGGGTTGTGTCGGCAATATCTTTGGTTCGTTCGGCGGGATGCAGCCCGGCCTTTCGCGACGCCAATTTTTCGCGACGGCAGCCGTCGCGGCAGCGATCACGCCGATCGGATCGAACTTCGCTGCGGCGACTGTGGGTGCGGACCTGATCTTCCAAGGCGGGCCGATCATCCCGATGGCCGGCCAAGGTCGGTACGCTGAGGCGCTCGCCGTCAAGAGCGGCAAGATCGTCGCGGTTGGCGCCGCCGATGCCGTCATGGGTCTCAAATCTTTATCGACCCAGATCGTCAATCTCGACGGGCGCACGATCCTTCCCGGCTTCATTGATCCGCATCAACACACGGTGACTGGAGCGCTTATCAATGCCATCTTCACCGATTGCGGCTACACGAAATACAAGACACGCGAGTTGCTCTTCGCGATGTTTCGGGAAAGAGCAGCCAAGACGCCTCCCGGCCAATGGCTGCTGTTCACAAGCTTCGACAATTTGCTGCAAGGCGGAGACATCAAGATAGCGGACCTCGACGCCGTCTCGAAGGTCCATCCGATCCTTGTCTATTACGTCAACATGCATACCGCCGCGGCTAACAGCACCGCCTTCGCCATCGCCAAAATTCCCGACAATGTCGGCGATTTGCCGGGTGGCGGTCGATTCGGGCGCGACGTCTCGGGCAAGCTCGACGGGATGATCTACGAGGAGTCAGCGCTCAAGAAATTTGCGGTCGCCATCCCGAAGATTACGCCGCAACTTGCCGGCAAGGCGGTCATTGATTGGCTCAAGATTAACGCGTCATACGGCAATACCTCCGTGCACGAGGCGGGTGTGCTGGTTTTCGGCAATCTGCTGGAGGGCTACGAGCGCGTCGCCGCGCAGGCGCCGTGTCGCGCGAGCATCAGCCTGATGTACGAATCCATGAAGGACGCCGAGCCATACAAGAAATACGGCCATGGCGCGTTGGCGACACAGATACCCAATACGCTGCTTACGATCTATGCGATGAAGATCGTCGGTGACGGCTCTAACCAGACTAAGAGCGCGGGCCAGACGGTTCCCTATCTCAACACCATCGAAAAAGGACGGCCCAATTTCGACGCGGCGCAGTTGAAGTCGATGGTCGCCGACGTCAAGGCACAGGGCTGGCCGGTTTCAATCCACTGCAACGGCGACGACACCATCGATATCGCCCTCGACGCTATCGAAGCTGCGTACGGAGCCTATCCTTCGACCGGCGTTAACCGGATCGAGCATTGTACCATCACGCGTCCCGAGCAGATCCAACGTATGGCGCGACTTGGCGTCCAGCCGAGCTTCCTGATGAACCACGTCTACTTCTACGGCGCCGCTTACCGCGATCAGCTCTTTGGTCCGGAGCGCGCGAGCCGCATGGATCCCGCGGCGGAATGCGTGCGTCTGGGTCTTCCGTTCACGATCCACACCGACGCGCCTTGTTCGAACATCGGAACTCTGCAACTCGTGCAAACTGCCGTTACCCGTAAATGCAGCGTTGACGCATCTGTCGTGGGCGCCGACCAAGCGGTGTCCCTCACCGAGGCGTTGCGTGCGGTGACGATCAACGCCGCTGCACAATGCGGACTGGCCGACCGGCTAGGCACGCTGGAGGCAGGCAAAGAGGCTGACCTGACGATCCTTGATAAAGACCCTTACAAAGTCGATCCTGATACGCTCATGACGATCAATGTCAGCCAAACCTGGGTCGGCGGGCGCAAAATGTTCGGGTAGGTTCGCGATGCTCCGCTTGCGAGTTGGCTTGTCGGCCTAGTACCCTTCAACGTCGTGTCGGCCCGTTATTGGTATTTCTGCCCTTGGCCCTCAAGTCGCGTCTGCATCGTCGTACACTTCCGATGTTGAGGCATAAGCGGACTCATCGCGGACATCGGACTTCCGGGGCACTTTTCGTGCGGGCATTCCTCCCTCGCTCCAGTTATGGCTGGGGCCAGGAACACGCCCGCCACACGAGAAACGATCAACGGGGGAGGCCGATCAGGATCGAAAGCGAAACCTATTGATGCAAATCAAATCCGGCGGTGCCGGCGCCTGATATTCGAATATTCTGAGTGGTTGACGTTAGGAGATAAAAGTTAGGAGATAAAAAATGTCTTCGCCAACTCGGAGAACTGTGTTGGGAACCGCTGCGCTGGTCGCGGGTGCGGCTGTCTTGCCAAAAGGGATAGAGGCAAAGGTAACCGATGCCTTCTTGCAACCATGCCCGGCCTGTGCGGCTGATCTGAGCGTGGGCGACCTTCACAAAGCGGGATGTGAAGCCGCGAAGGTGACGCCTCCGCATGACGGTGAAATCAAGCCTGAAGGAATGAAAATTGAGAGAGGAAGATATGCGCAGGAACCGTCGGGATGTGGGGCGCGTGGATATGACGTAAAAAGACCGCCGGCACGCGGCGACGAGCCAGGATGTGGGTCCAAGGGATATGAGACAAAAAGACCGCCGGTACGCGCGGAGCCGCCAGCATGTGGGGCCAGAGGATCAAACACGAAAGGCGGGCAGTCTGGATGCAGCTCGCGCGGTTGAAGCGAAGAGGGCGGGTCCGATTGACGGGCTGATGTTTTGCCTGAAGGTGGCCTTCTGCAAGATTTGAAAAGCCAGCGAGACGAGAGTTTTGCCTAAATCCCGGCGGCCGCATGGCTCTGATTCACATTAATGGACTAAAGAAATGTTCTTGAAGGCATCAAGTTATAATTTCTATTTTCCTATCGAGGCGCACGGAGCTGCCCTCTTCAACAGCCGCACGGGGGCCGCTGTGGGTGCGGATGAGGCGACATCCCGCGCCATCGCTTTGCTGCTCCAGGACCCTCAGCGCGAGATTCCGGCGGGCTTAAATTTCCACCGGACCAAGGACATGCTGGTTCGCGAGGGGTTTCTCGTGACCGACGATATCGACGAACTCGATGAAATCAGGAAGAGCCGGACTTCGAGCCAAGCCGAGATTCGCGGCCTCAGTCTGACCGTGGCCATCACGCGCGCCTGCAATTTCCGATGCGTCTATTGTTATCAGGACCACCCCATTGAGAACATGCAGCTCGATACAGCCGACGCTCTGTTGCGCTTTGCAACTGAACGGCTTCCGCCGGCAACGGCGCTTGACGTGACTTGGTTTGGTGGCGAGCCGTTGCTGAATGTGGAGATCATTGAATATTTGAGCCGTAGATTTAGGACTATTTGCGAAGAGAAGGGCTGCTCGTACAGCGCCCTCATGGTGACCAACGGTTACCGTCTCACCGCCGAGATGGTGCGACGTTTAGCCGCCTCAGACATCAAAGATTATCAAATCTCGATCGATGGTGAGCAGGACTACCACGACCGACAACGTCCGTTAGCAGGTGGTCAAGGCACATTCGACGTGCTCATAAAAAACCTGTCTGCGGTGGCGAAAGAGGTCTTATCGATCACGGTTAGAATCAATCTTCTCAGAGACAATGTCGATAGCGCGGCACAGCTAGTGCATCGACTTAAGACAATGCAGATGGATAACCCAGCCCTGTCGATCTCACTTGGGCACGTTGACAATAGCAGCGAACATTGCGGGACTGATCAGTCAACTCTACTCAACGGCCACGAGTTTGCAGAATGCCGAAAAAAGCTGCTTGGCCCAGAAGGCGGAAGGGGGGGTGAGAATGTTACACTCCCTGTGCCTTTCGGCACGGTTTGTTGTGCTGATCGATTGAATAGCTACGTCATTGCCCCAAATGGCGAAATCTTCAAGTGTTGGAATTCATTGGGTAGGCTTGGCGAAGCTATTGGAACTCTCGGCGGGCAAGTCGCGGAGACCACTAGCCCGTGGCTTAATTTTCAGGCGGACGAGAGTGTGGATTGCAGGAAGTGCAAATTTCTGCCTGTTTGTCAGGGAGGTTGTTCAGATGTTCAAATTCGGAGCGGCCACACCCAAAGAGAGTGTACCGAGCTCAGGTACACTCTCAAGCAACGGCTGACTGAATGGGCGTTGACGTCTCGGGGAAGAGCCTTTGCCTTTTATCAACGGCGTGGCCAGAGACGAATTTGATGCGCAGGACAGCTAGCACCGCGATGTTCGGTGTCGGCCTGGGTCTTGCCCAACATGCCGGCGATCGGTAACCATAGGAATGTTGCCGTTAAGTCTCCGCGACTTTTGTGCGGTGCATGAGTCTCTTTTTGGCCCTTAGCTACAGATGTTGTGCTGCAATCAAATGTCGGCTTCTGCGGCGATTGTGTTGCAAAACTCTTTTTTGAGGTGCGTACAAATTTTTCCAGGGGCACTGGTGCGATCGCTCGAAAATTATGTAGGGGGTCACGTGAACAGTCTGATTTCTAACCGGCTGCCTTCGTAAGCTCGTTACAGGGCATCGTGTCGCCGAAAACCTCTTTCGACGGGCACGCTGCGAAATTTTGCCGCCACCTCATTTTTGAGTTTTGCAACACAATCGCGGCAAGAGCGGAAGTGGCCGACGCACGCTCGACATGACGTGATTGACCCCAAGGCGACATTGAGCTTTTAGCGAAACATACGACCCGCGGGATAGGCGGCGACGCCCGCTGAGTTCGATCGGCTACGCAGCGGCGCTCCCGCGTTATCCGGGCCACGAATGCGCTACCCCGCACAGCGAGACCTCGGGGCTCGGACAAATCGAACGCTTCCTGTGCTCCGCGGACCGCATCGCATGTTCGGCAGTCCACGCGAACAAGCTCGTGACAAAAGTATCCGGCGTGTGCCAAGCTCGGTGAAGGAATATTCGACGCCAAGCGGTAAGCGCGTGATCACCAGTCGTTGGATGAGACCGTCGGCTGTTAACAAGCCGTTGTGAGCGCGCATGGGGTGGCAAGTGCGCGCCATAATGCGAGCAGGAAGAGGCGCGGAAAAATTCTCAGCCAGGCGAGGACGAGGCGGAGATTATAGCCGACGGCGGTGAGAACGACGTTGGCGGCGTCGCCTTCGCGGCCCTTGAGATAGCAGCGGCCGAGGTGGCCTTCGGCCTTCATGTGGCCGATGACGGCTTCGATGGCAGATCGGCGGCGAAGCTCGCGCTTGACGGTTCCGACGACGCCGCGCTTCTGGCCGGAAATGAAGACGCGCCGCGGATTTGGCGCCTTGTGGCCGCGATATCCTTTGTCGACGTAGATGCGCTCGATCTGGCAGCCGGTGAGCTTCTGGGTGCTTTCGATGACGGCGTCCAGCGTGTGCCCGTCGTAGGGATTGCCGGGGAGAGCCTTGGGGTGGAGCACGAACTGGCCGCCGGGTGCGCGGGCGTTTGTGGTGACGATCGAGGCCTTGACGCCGAACTCATAGGGCGCGCTGGCCTTGCCCTTGCCGATGCACTCGACCTCGGGCGCGTGGAACGAATAGAGCTTCCACCCGCGCTGACGCTGTTGCTGTGAGCGGATCTGGTTGGCGCACGCCAGCGGCCATTCGAATGCGGCTTCGATCTGCGGCCGGCCGGCAATCTTGCGCCGGATGTCGCGAATGAGGCGGCCAAGCCGGGTGCGCAGCAGCCGCAGCTGACGACGATGACGCTTGAACTGCTTGGCGTGGGCATAGCGCCCCGCCATCATCGCCGCATGCTTGGCGATGCGCCGGTAGGATTGCCGCAGCGGCACGCCATGCTTTTTGGCCAGGCGCACGATCCCTTTGATCGCGGCATGCAACAGCTTGGCGTCGGTCGGGAAGGTGATGTTCTTGGGCTGCACGGTGGTGTCCACCGTAACCCGCTTGAGATCGCGGGTTTGCAGCGCACCGCTTTCGTGCGCCACCCACAGGCTCTCGGCCAGGAGAAGTTCCAGCTTGTCGCCGAGCCGCTTGCGCCAATGGCTCAGGTCCGAACGCTCGTGCGGAAACTCGTGCTGGAAAAACTCCCCGCCTGTGAAGTGCTGGAAGTACGGGTCGTACACCCACCGCTCGCACACGCCTTCATCGGATAATCCGTAGATGTGCTTGAGCAGCAAAAGCCCGATGACAAAACGGGTCTCGATCCCAGGCCGGCCCTTGTCGCTGTAGAGCGGTGCAATCTCGCGATCGATCCAATCCCAATCGATCTTGCCGGCGAGCTGCACCAGTTCGTGCTTGAGATTGATGATCTGCTCAAGCCTTGCCCGAAACAGATCGCCTTCGCTCGTCGTCGCCGGCTTCTTCGGTCGCATCGTGCCCTCCGCCCGATGCGGCAACGGAATCATGACTCGCTGCTCAAGGGAATCCCGAAAATGAATTTGCAAGCTTCCCAGGCTTCAAACTTCAAAAGCTTGCAATATCAAAGCCGGCCCTCGCGCGGAAAATCGACTCCCGCTCAATGGCTTAAGAGTTGTTCACGGCCGACGAGACCGTTACGTTCGAGGCGGTGCAGACAGGTCGTCTGGCTCTTCTGCGAGATACATAGGATGTCGTGACGTATCTCGTTAAAGCGTCTCCGGCCTTGATAGTCGCACAAAGCTCCGAAGAACCCGGCAGCGCGCCTGCGTTATAGAGGCGCCTGAAAAGTTCCTTGGGTTTGGAACTTTGTCCATTGGGCAGTGTCTTTGACCCCGTCGCCAGCTGAGATGCAGAGGTACATGCTTGTCGTTAATCTGCCACCGGTGCCGGCTGCGCTAGTGACGCTGACGTATAAATCGCCGAAATTGCCGACCTTCGGCACTTGCGTCGCTGGGTTTAGGGTAGGCACCAGTTGCAATTGTGCAATGTTGCCGGACCCGGTCGCTGAGGCGAACACACCGCCGCGGCCCGCCGGAAAACCGTTTTGTTCCGGCGAGCCCATGCCGACGACGCCAGTCCCGCTGCTGAATTCTAATGCGCCATTCAAGGACGCACCTCCCGCCACCGCGACAAGGCCAGGCCCAGGGGGTAAGGCAGGAAACGTGACGACCTGTTTTTGGGTCGTTATCGAAAACCCGGCGGCCGAGGCACCGCCTACTGCGATGCCACCCAATCCCGCTTTGACAGGCGTGACTTCGGGGGAGTTGGTGGATGGATTGACCGCATCGCCGCCGATTCCCTTCACAGCCGGTCCACCCCCGCCATTCTGTCCGAGAACGCCGATCCCGGTCCCACTTTCACCGTGCATCCCAGTACCAAGCTCGCTTCGACCTATTACGCCTGTACCAGTGCCCGCCCCGTCGCATTCCAGCGCGGTCAGATTGTGTAGTTGGGATTGTTGGACGGCATCCACCTTCAGGATCGGAGCCGGAACAATAGTGTGCGACCAATTGTTTGCGGCAATATTCGTCGGTGCGCTGACCCCATTCAGTCCTTCCGCTTGCATGTCGTATGACATTGTCGCATCTCCGCTCAATGGTGTGGCCCAGCCTATCGGACGTGCGTCGTCAGTTTAGCAGGCAAGCGTTGGTCTAAATACCGACCTTCGGATAGGCCAAGTACACAACGGATTAATGGCAAAGAAACGATGCATGGAATATTGGGGACCCGAGTTTGACGAACCAACTTAGACGGGCTTTTTATCGCTGGCGCCCTTCTTGGCTGGGAAGGTTTGCGTCCTCGCGTATTATTTCTTTCATGTTCATTCTGGCCAAGCGCACGTCGCGGTCTTCCGCGAGAGGTCAGCCACCAGCATCCCGCGAGCCGGGAGCGCCAGCAAAAATAATGCTAAAATCAACACTTAGATCATAAGAGCTGAGCAAACCCAGCTTGTTATAGCAAATCGCAAAATTTGTGTTGTGCGGCACTTTCGGCACTGCAGGACAAGAGCAAATTCGCGTGTAGTTTCTCTAGGCATGGAGCGAGCCATGACGATGAGCTTTGACGTCACGACCATTCGTCCGCGTCGCGTGTTGCATTGGGCAGCTATGATCGGAGGCTCGGCGACCGCCGTCATGATAGGAGGACTGCTGACCGCCCAATCATTCTTTTACACTCCGACAGAACCAAAAGCAGGCGCCAACGCCAGCCTGAGTCAGCCCGTTGCAGCCCCAGATCCGGTAACTTTAAAATTTGTGCCCTCCCCCGTCATTGAGACCAATCCCAATTTCTTCTTCGGCAGCGGTGATGGGAGTAACGGATCTTACTCCGAACGACCGAATCAATGAATACCGGGCGGATTGCGCTGATAGATCGCCGACTGGACTAGTGCGCTACGAGCAAATGCGTAGCCGCCTACCATAACCGGCCGCAAGACAATAAACATCACATCGCTTTATGGAAATCTCCACACCGGCGACCCGCAATATCTGCAGTACTCCGCCTTTAAAGCGGCGCTTGCCAATGTCACGACGACATTGAGCAAGTCGACTGCTCCGAAGGTCATCGCTAATGCGATCGCTCCCGGCTATACCGAGACGCCCGCGTGGGCGGGTGCCTCAAAGGAGAGCATAGAGGCACATGCGCGCGCCACATTGGCTGTTTCCCCAACTCGGTCTTCATCATGGTCCTTGGATTGTTGCAGAGATCATTGCTGCCACCATCGGCGCCGTGCTGCTGCTCGTGATCGTGAGGCTCGTCCGGCGAGGCGGCGCTGGTAGCCGTACTAAAAAGACGATGAGCAACAAATTGGGTGTCTATTGGTGCGGCCTCAAATGACTGGACGTTTGCTCGATCACCTCGTCGACGCTGCCGAGTAAGGCCGCCGCGATCAATTGGCGAAGGCGTGCTTATTCGGGTGCGACTGGACCTTGGTGGACCAGTAGCGCAAATTCTCTGTAATCAACGCCCGCGCGCCCTGTAAATCCGATGCTAAAGAAGCAGGCTCCGAGTTGAGGGCGCCTGTTGCAAAGTTAGTTGATTATGGCCATTGATGCAGCGTTGAACATGGCACCTAATCACCAGAAGACCGAGGTCGTGCTGCCGGCAGAAGTGCCGGAGGACTTGCCTCTGCCCTCGGATCCAAAAGTCATATTCCTTGGCGGTCTATTCGTCCTTGCGGTGCTGGCGGCAGCCTATCTCGCGAGCGAAATCGTGTTGCCATTTGTCTTTGCCATCGTTCTCAAGCTCCTGCTACAGCCTGTCCTACGCATATTGGAGCGGCTGCACGTAGCGCGGACAATCGCGTCGCTGCTGCTGATCCTTGCGCTTTTCGGAACGATCGTCGGCTTGGGCACGGTCATTTCCGGCCCCGCTCGCACCTGGGCAGCTAAGCTTCCAGAGGGCATTCCTCGGCTTCAGGAACGGCTGAGTTTCATGCGAAAGCCGATCGATACACTGCAACGGTTTTTGCAGCAGGTCGAAGATTTTGAAGGAACGGAACCATCACCGAATGCGGCCACCTTAGCGCAAGGCCCAACTCTTCTGTCGAAGCTATTCACGGGGGCCCGGCATTTTGCGAGCGGCTTCTTCACGACGGTGCTGTTTCTTTTTTTCCTTCTCGTGTCTGGCGATATCTTCCTGCACCGCCTCGTCGAGATACTGCCGCGCTTTAGGAGTAAGCGCCAGGTCGTGGAAATCTCGCAGCAAATAGAAAGCGATGTCTCCGCGTATCTGGTCACGATCACAATCATGAACGCAGCGGTAGGTATCGCTACGGCATTGGCGATGTGGCTCACGGGGGTGGGCGACCCGATCCTCTGGGGCACGGTAGCCTTTCTGCTGAACTATGTGCCGATCCTCGGCACTGCTTTAGGCGTGTTGGTCTTTCTTCTCGCTGGCCTGTTGACCCATGACACGCTCTGGCAAGCGCTACTCCCTGCTGGACTTTATTTTGGATTTCATTTGATTGAGGGCCAGACTGTAACGCCGATGCTTCTGGCCAGACGGTTCACCCTTAATCCGGTCCTCGTCATCATCTCGCTCGTCTTTTGGTTCTGGATGTGGGGTATTCCGGGCGCAATTCTGTCTATGCCCATGTTGGCGATTACTAAGATCATCTGCGACCGTCTTAAGCCGCTGGCTGCATTTGGCCACTTTCTTGAGGGTTAAACTTATCCGCTTTCGGAGGCCAGGGTTTACCGGACGGCGCTCGTCGCTGCACTTTGAAAGGCAAGGAATGAGGTCTGGTTTCCTGGGGCCGACTGGCGACTGTGAGAGTACGAAGAGAAGCCACTCGCGGTTTCAAAACCGCACTCGGTCTTTTCGCTTTAGCGCCTCGCCAATTCGGTATCGATGCGAGATAGAGCGGACATACCTCGGACATCGTAAATCGGTCGAAAATGACCCTTTTCGGACATCAGCGAGCCATCCCAAGGTGTAACAAAGTGGATCGTTCAAATTCTGAGGGCCGCTTACGAATCAGGATCGATCGTGAACAGCTCCTGGGGGTGCGATACGCCGCGTAGGGCGTATCGTCCCACCGAGACGAGGCGAGGTTTAATGTCCCCGACATCGGCAAACGCCGCCGAAATCAGAACGGACTGATCGACCGAACGGCACATCGCCGCAATGCGGCTTGCCTCGTTCACGGCCGGTCCAAGGACGGTAAAGTCTAGCCGCTCCCGGCTTCCGACATTGCCATAGAAGACCTTGCCGACATGCAATCCGAGATACATGTCGGTTACAGGCTTGTCTTCCGCCGTGCGGCGTTTTTTCAATTCGGCAACACCTTGGCGCGCAGCGATCGCGGCGGATAATGCCGCGTTGCATGCGTGCATGCGGTTTTCGGCGGTGAAGATGGCAAGGGTGCCGTCGCCCATCAGCTTAAGTACATCACCGCCATGTTCATGGATCGCTGACACCGTTACATCGGAATAGTCGTTCAGCAATGGGATTACCTGTTCCGGCGCCGCGTCCGTAATACGCGTGAATCCTCGCAAATCGCTGAACCAAACGACGGCGTCGATTCGCTCAGCGATGCCGCGCACAATTCGTCCGCTTAGCACGCGCCGGCCAGCGTCGCGGCCAAGATAGGTTTCCATCAGCGTTCGGGTCATGCGCGCGAGCGATACTGATTTGATGGCAAGCGCGAGGTACGGCACGATACGTTCTAGCGTGGCGATCTGGCCGTCGTCGAATCCGTCGGGCGCCCTTGTCGCCCATGATGAGTACACGGCATCCATCTCACCGATAACACCTTCGGCGGCAAAGCGGGTGATGATCGCGACGTAGTCGGTCATCCCCGCTGCGAGCCAATCTGGCAGCAGCGAGAACTCGTCTTTGGTGTCGGCATCCACCCGGCGGCGCAGCAGCGAGTCGCCGGTTTGCAGCATGTTGTAGAAGGGGCTACGCCGCCAGGTATCGGTCGCCTGTACATCCAAAGAAACACTATGCCCGACGCTCTTATCTACCATCACGTGCGTACCCCCCGTGGCCGCGGCAAGATGGATGGCTCGCTGCACGAAGTGACCGACGGGACCGGACGCGTCGAGGCCTTCCAAGCCAGTGCGACCATATTCGTGCACAGGGGATTCGTCAGGACCGTAGCCCCAGCGGAACAGGCGGCCTTCGTGGACCGGATGCAGCGTGTCGATAAACACGTGGGCGCGACCAAGCGGAATCCCAGCCGCGACGCAACGGTCGCAGAACCCAGAGACAATGTCGGTTTCAGGCGTGCCGGCCAGGCCGGCTTGGGTCAGCCATGCTGACAATTCGCTGAACAGTTTTTCATTCATGCCGCGATTATATAGACAGTCCGCATCCCGGTCCTGGCGCTTTTCGACGTTTGCGGCTCTGCAAGATCATGTCTGGGATTGAGCAATAAGCGGACGAAATGGGTATCGCGTTTCTGTAGCGATTGACCCGGACCGGACATCAGGCCGGTCGCGCCTCGCGTCCGATCTGCGCTTCTGGTATAGCCGCTACGAAGCGGTCGGCATTTGGCTTGCGCATCGAGACAGACCCGCCGCGTATGCAGACGCTTATGATGCGGCTAAGCAAGGTCGCGAGGTAAAGCCGAAGGCCTTGCATGCACGTTTCTAGTGTTCTCCCCACCGATCGCGCATATGGGAGGCTCTACATGGACCTCTACTTTTCACCGCTGGCGGGTTCTCTCGCGGCGCGGATTGCGCTTTACGAGGCTGGGGCTGAGGCCCGCTTCATCGAGGTAGACCCCAAGACTAAGCGAACGCCGGACGGCTCTAACTTTGCTGCGATTCATCCACTCGGGCTAGTCCCCTTGCTACGCCTTGATGACGGTTCGTTGCTGAGCGAGAACGCCGCGGTTCTCCAATATATTGCCAATCGATTTCCCGAATCGAACCTCGCCCCTACAGATGAACTTGCACGCGCGCGTTTGCAACAATGGTTGAGCTTCATCGGCACGGAATTGCACCAGCGTCTGTTTTGCGTGCTGCTCGATGAAGCTGCGCCCAAGGGAACAAGAACGCATACTCTGATGAAAGGCGAACCGCGTCTCACGTATCTCAATGATCATCTTAGCGACCGGGAATTTTTGCTTGACCACTTCACGGTTGCTGACGCGTATCTCTACGCCGTGTTGAACTGGAGCGTGGCGACTCGCGTTTCACTTTCGCGGTGCCCGGCTATAAAAGAGTACCATCGTCGTCTGCGAATACGACCTAGTGTCGCCAGAGCCTATCAAGAAGAGCTGGTGCTCTACAGGGCCTAACTCGCCAGTCATTACACGGCCTAACGAGGCAACGAGAGCTTAGGCTCTTTTTGGAGGATGACGAGTTCCGCTGTTGGCCCTTTTTCGACGTTCGCCGCGGCGCATCAATTTGGTAGCGATCGGAGTAAAAGCAGACTCTCCCCGGACCTCATAAATTCCACGCTTGTGACCCAACGCGCACATTCACGGCCATAGCCGGGCGGCGCAGGGCTCTTCGCTGGCGGGTTTTCCTTCGCTTGACAGGCAGGTATTTACCTGCCTATAAATGCGTCATGCAGGTTTTTACCTGCCTTTGCAGTTTCGCAGCCAGGACCTGCCGATGAAGGCGATAGACCAAGTGTTCAAGGCTCTAGCTGACCCAAGTCGCCGAGAACTGCTCGACCGCCTGCACGCCAAAAACGGGCAGACGCTGAGTGAGTTGTGCAAGGGACTGCACATGGCGCGGCAGTCGGTCACGCAGCACCTCGGCTTGCTCGAAGGCGCCAATCTCATCTCGGTCCAGCGGCAGGGGCGGGAAAAGCTGCACTACTTCAACCCGGTTCCAATCCACGAGATTTACGAGCGCTGGATACGGAAATTTGAACAGCAGCGCCTGGACGCTCTGCACAACTTCAAGACCAAACTTGAAAGGAAAAGGACATGACCGCGAGCAACGAGAAATTCGTGTACGTCACCTACATCGCCACCACGCCGCAGAAGGTCTGGAAAGCCCTGCTCGAAGGCGAGCTGACGCGCCAGTACTGGAAGCACGAGAACGTGTCCGATTGGAAGCCCGGCTCAAAGTGGGAGCTTGTCGCCGACGACGGCAAGCGCACGGTGAAGCACGTCGGCAAGGTGCTGGAAAGCGTACCCAACAAGCGCCTGGTGCTGACCTGGGGCGATGTCGCCGACGACGCAGCCGAGCATTCGCGCGTTGCCATTGACATCGAGACTGTTGGCGAAATGGTGCGGTTGACTGTAACGCACGACGAACTCACCCCGGACATGCAGCGCAAGATTACCAACGGCTGGCCGCGCGTGCTTTCAAGCCTCAAATCTTTCCTCGAAACGGGGCGTCCCCTCGATTTCTACGCCTAATCCTTCTTCTTGCTCATACACAAAGGAGTTCATCATGTCCGATATTCTTCACCGCGTCGGCATCGACGCAAAACCTGACAGAGTGTTCAACGCGCTCACTACGATTGAAGGCCTGCGCGGCTGGTGGAGCAACACCGCGTCCGGCAGCGCCGCAAAGGGCGGCCTTATCAAATATGGCTTTTGCGATATGCAGGTCATCGCCGCCGAACCTGGCAAGCTGGTGCATTGGCGCTGCACAAGCGGCCCGGATGCCTGGCTGAATACCGAAGTCATCTTTCGGCTTGACTGGAAGGAAGGCCAGACATTCGTTGTTTTTAAGCACGCGAATTGGAAAGAGCCTGTCGAATTCATGCACCACTGCAGCACAAAGTGGGCGACGTTCCTGCTTAGCCTGCGGGACTTGCTGGAGAAGTCGGACGGACACCCAATTCCGCATGACCTCAAGATTGCCGTCAATGGCTAACGTTGGCGGGAGAAGAACGCCACAGGGCTTGCGCCCTGTGGCTTCGGTCTTGGTTTGATCCCAAGATTTGATCTCAAGATTTGATCCCAAGAGTGGTCTCGTCCCGTGACCTACCTTTTAGTGACGCGGCCGACGGCCGCAAATGGGCGAAGTTGGCACAATTGGTCTCGATTTTGCGAAGCCGTGCCATTGCGGCCCTTGGCCGAGATGATGCCGAGCCCCGCCAGATGCCCGCAGTTTTCGGCGGGCGCGTGCGGCATCGGCTGCGTTGACACAGATCAAAGACGGGTGCCGTAAAGGCCAATATTAACTTTACTGATACTTCAATAGTTAGGTGACCTGCAATCAGGCGTCGATGCTTCCGATTGGCTCTTGACCACCAGTCAACGGATAGGGCTTTTGGAAGCGATAGGCGATGGAGCCCCGCTATTGCAGAGCGTATGGGTGGCTCTTGACATGGCCTCACATCCTACCGTCGGCGACCTGCAAATCATCAACCGCATTGCCGTATTTCGTGGCCTCAAACCGGAGACGGTCGAGCATATAATTGCCTCCGCGACCGCGGTGACGCTAAAGGCGCACAGTACTCTGTTTCGACAAGGCGACCCAGCAACGGCGTTCTTCATCATGATCGACGGCTGGACAAAACATTACCGGATCAACTCGTCCGGCGATGAAACGGTAATTCACGTTTTGACCAAGGGTGACAGCTTTGCCGAGTTCATACGCCTTAACTGGTGCACGCTTCCCGGCAACGGCCGAAACTGTCACCGATGCCAGGATTGTGCGGGTACCCGCCGATCATGTCGTTCATTGCATCCAAGAAAATCCGAATATTGCGCTGGCTATGATCGCATCGACGTCACTACGTTTGCAGAATTTGATGGTGCACGTCGAGCAGCTCAAGGCGCAGAGTGGTGTGCAGCGGCTCGCCGAATTTCTCGCATCGCTCGCATCGGTCGACACTGGTCCTTGCGTCATCGCTTTGCCCTACGACAAAGGGCTGATAGCGGCACGCTTGGGCGTCCAGCCAGAATCGCTGTCCCGGGCCTTCGCCAAGTTGAGATCTGTCGGGGTCGTAGTGCACGCTGCGCATGTAGCGGTGAGCGACGTCGCCAAGCTTCGCCGGCTGGCCACGGATCAGCGATCTGTGATCCGGGGGACGTTCCGTGACGCGCGATGATGCATTTTGGCGGTGTCGTTAAGTTCTAACGAGCCGACCGTCCAGACAATGGCGCAAAGCGGCCAGGACCGGAGCCGAAAAGAAAATCGGTTCGGTCAAGGCCGCCCGGGCTCTACACCCCCGTGCTAGAGCCGGATATGACTATAGCTCTTTTGGCTCAGGATGCCTTGACGTGCATCAAATGGCGTTTGCGAATGCCGGAATGTCCTTCAGCCCGCATCATATTTGATACAATGAAGGATACTCGCCTGGCTCCGTCGTGCTGTTTTTCCATAAGCTATCCGACGTCGCCTTCGGATCATGCTGCTGCTGCCGCGACCTCGTCATCCTTATGTTTGTGCAGAAATCGCGCGATTTGTCCTCTGAGAGCAGAAGTGTCCAAAAGCTCGCCCATGGAGCCCGCATTATCGAACAGCTCTCTTTGCAGCTTAGCCGGCAAGGTATTCCATCGCATGATCAGCGCGGCCCCGAGGCATCGCAGGATGCGCTCCTCTTCGTCTGCGAGAGTGATGCCGATCGATCGGTCCTGTTCCGAGCGCACGGTATTTTGATAATTATCTGCGAGCCATTGCTCGTTGAGCGCCGCGAATCTCTGTTCGAGTTTTTGAAAATCGCGCCTTCGATCTGAACCCGTCGATGTGTTGGCCAAGTCGCCATATTCGTTTGCTTTCGCACGATATTGCGCGGGCTTAGACATGGGGCTTCCTTCCCTCAGGCGCTTGCGCCTGCGTGGATCAGCTTGATCGTTGATCGGAGTATAAGTTTGAATATGGTGACGGTGAGACCGGATAGCGAGCCCGTCGCCGGTCGGTTTTCATTGATCGTATGCTTCACATAGTCCTCGACATCGAGGTAAAAAGCGCGCCTGACGCTTATCGCGGCTTACGCGGTGCGCACCTGCGGTCGATTAAGTCTTAAAAACGAAAAAGCCCCACGCAAATGAGTGCAAGGCTCGAGGTCGCGACGGAGCTCGGACGCAGAGCTCCGAGGTTCAAAGTGCTATTACCGATCGCGCCTGGGCTTCCTTTGCCAGTCGCAGCTCTTTCAAACGTGCGGTCTTTTCGCGAGTAGCGAAGGCCAGAGATTCATATTCCATCATCACCTTTCGAGCGTCTGGCGCGCGCTCTTGCTTTTTGAAGCTTTTTTCCGCCCGTTGCCGGGCCTGATTTGAATTCACGGTGAACGTCTCCTGTGCGGCGATCATGCCGCAATACACTGCGCCTTTTGTTGCGTTGATCGGCGTCCACGCTGCCGGCATGACGTGCCGGCGCGTCGCTGATCTACGCGACCATACCCGCAATGCAAGTCAATATCGATGTCTTAGATTAGAAAGGTGCCAGCCGATGGCATCAGCGCTGCCAGTGGGTGAACGGAGACATCGGTAGGTCGCCGTTTTGTAAGCAGCTCTCGGGCAAGCCTCGGCCTGCCAGTATCTATGTAACTGTGGTGCCGTTATCAAAGCGCAATGGTCGTCGAGAATTTAATTGACGCAGGGAGAGCGACAACAATGAGCCGTACCTCCCGTCGAACAACCGATGAGAACGAGCCACGCGAGCGGCTAGAGGCTGTGTCGGCGGCTCTGTTTACGGCTTAATGGGGCGAATCGCCGTTGCAGGTCTGCAATGATTTCCGAATCCCACTTGCGATGACGGACCAGATCAGCTCGCCATTGGCCTGTCGCGTAGGGCTGGCAGGAGTCGTACTGCCGCACCGCGCTTTCAAACTGCGAAATGAGGTTCCTGATCTCGTCCATGGCAGACTCACGTTACGCTTTCCTGAAAATGGGGATAGATGCGCCTGGCCGCCACTGTCCCGCTCAAATTCTTGTGGCGCTTGACCTGATGCAGGACGAGGAGTCGATCCTGCATCCTAACCGCTAGAAATGACCGCTATCGAAACCAACCGATGCCGGCTAACAGCACCAACGAAATATGTTTTTGTTGACGTTGCATCCTCAATGCGCGGCGTCCCAGTTGTCGGCGGCGTGCGCCTCGACCTGCAACGGCACCGAAAGCGAGACGGCCGGCAGCGGCGCGTCTTCCATCACCGCCTTGATCACGGGCAGTGACCGTTCCACCTCCGCCTCCGGCACCTCGAAGACAAGCTCGTCGTGCACCTGCAACAGCATCTGCGCCGAGAGTTTTTTCTTCGCCAGCGCATCCTCCATGCGGATCATGGCGCGGCGGATGATGTCGGCGGCGCTGCCTTGCAGCCGGGCGTTGACCGCCGCGCGCTCGTTGAAGGAGCGGATCGACGCATTCGAGGCGACGATCTCCGGGTAGTGGCATTTGCGGCCGAACAGCGTGAGCACATAGCCGTTCGTCTTGGCGTACTTTTTGGACTCTTCGATGTAGTCGCGGATGCCGGGAAAGCGCTCAAAATACTTTTTGATGTAGGCGCCGGCTTCCTCGCGGGGGATGCCGAGCTGGTTGGCGAGACCGAAGGCGGAAATGCCGTAGACGATGCCGAAATTGATTGCCTTGGCGCGGCGGCGCACTTCGGCCGGCATGTTCTTCACCGGCACGCCGAACATTTCCGAGGCGGTCATGGCGTGAATGTCGAGGCCTTCGCGGAAAGCTTTCTGCAACGGCTCGATGCCGGCGATCTCGGCCAGAAGCCGCAGCTCGATCTGCGAATAATCGGCGGAGACGAGCTTCGTCCCCGGCGCGGCGATGAAGGCGCGGCGGATCTTGCGGCCATCCTCGGTGCGGACCGGAATGTTCTGCAGGTTCGGATCGGACGACGACAGGCGCCCGGTCGTGGTGGAGGCAAGCGCGTAGTTGGTATGGACGCGGTGCGTGACCGGATTGACGAATCCCGGCAGCGCGTCGGTGTAGGTCGATTTCAGCTTCGACACCTGCCGCCAGTCGAGAATTTTCTGCGGCAGCGTGTGGCCTTGCTCGGCGAGCTCTTCCAGCGCGCGGGCGCCGGTCGCCCACTGGCCGGTTTTGGTCTTGGTGCCGCCGGGCAGGCCGAGCTTGCCGAACAAGATGTCGCCGAGCTGTTTGGGGCTGCCGGGATTGACCGTTTCGCCGGCAAGCTCGTTGATCTCGGCTTCGAGGCCCGCGGCCTCCTGCGCGAACTCGCCCGACAGCCGCGACAGTACCTGCCGGTCGATCGAGATGCCGCGCCGCTCCATATGCGCGAGCACGGCGAGCAGCGGCCGCTCCAGGGTCTCGTACACCGTCAGCACGCGTTCGGCGGCAAGCCGCGGCTTGAGCGCCTGCCATAGCCGCAGCACGATATCGGCTTTCTCGGCGGCATACTCAGTCGCCCGGTCGATGCCGACGGCGTCGAAGGTGATCCTGGTCTTGCCGGCCTTGATCAGCGCGTCGATAGCGACCGCGGCATGATTGAAGGTGTGCTCCGCCAGCGATTCAAGACCATGATTGGCGCGGCCGGCGTCGAGCGCGTACGACATCAGCATCGTGTCGTCGTAGGCCGCGATCTCGATGCCGCGCAGCGCGAACATCTGCCAGGCGAATTTCAGGTCGTGGCCGATCTTGAGCACCCCCATGTCGGTGAGCAGCGGCTTTAAGGCGTCGAGCGCCGCGCGTTCGGAAATCTGATCGGGCGCGACGTCACCGCGGAACAGACCGGCGCCCTCGCCGCCCTGGCGATGCCCGAGCGGCACGTAGCAAGCTTCGTTCGGCGCAACGGCGAGCGAAACACCGCACAGCTCCGCCTGCATCGGATCGAGACTTGCAGCCGCGGTGCCGATGGCGACGGCGCCGGCGTCGCACGCCCGCTCGATCCAGGCATTGAGCCGCTCCAGGCTGCGCACCGTCTCGTATTTGCTGCGGTCGAATTTGGCGCTGCGCGCGGCCTCGATCCGGGCGGCGGCAAGCGCCTTCGGGGTAAGCGAGGCATACGTGGGCGCTTCACCTCTCCCCTTGCGGGAGAGGTCGGCCGGCTGAGCCGGCCGGCCGAGCGGAAGTTGCGGCGCGGCACCCCCCTCACCCGGCCCGGCCCTTCGGGCCGCGCCACCCTCTTCCGCAAGGGGAGAGGATGAAACGTCGGTGCCCGGCTGGTGACCCGCAAGCCGCGCTTCGGGCTCGATCTCGCCGGCGTCGATGCTGGAAAACTCCGCCACGCGCCGCATCAGCGAGTTGAATTCCATCGCCTTGAGGAAGGCGATGAGCCGCTTGTGGTCGGGCTCGTGCACCGCGAGATCGCCGATCGGCACGTTGAGCTTCACATGATCGTCGAGCGTGACGAGCTTCTTCGACAGCCGCGCCGCTTCGGCGTTCTCGATCAGCGATTGCCGGCGCTTTTCCTGCTTGATCTCGGGCGCGCGCGTGAGCAGCGTTTCGAGGTCGCCATATTCGCCGATGAGCTGCGCCGCCGTCTTGACGCCGATGCCCGGCACGCCCGGCACGTTGTCGGTCGAATCGCCGATCAGTGACTGCACCTCGATGACCTTTTCCGGCGGCACGCCGAATTTTTCGATCACCTCGGCGCGGCCGATCTTCTTGTCCTTCATCGTGTCGAACATGATCACGCAGTCGCTGACGAGCTGCATCAAATCCTTGTCCGAGGAGACGATGGTGGCGGTGGCGCCCGCCTCGCAGGCCTCGCGCACGTAAGTTGCGATCAGATCGTCGGCCTCGAAGCCGTCCTGCTCAAGGCACGGCAGATCGAAAGCGTGCACCGCTTCGCGGATGAACTTGAACTGCGGGCGCAGATCGTCGGGCGGATCGGGCCGGTGCGCCTTGTAGTCGGGATACATCTCGGTGCGGAAGGTCTTTTCCGACTTGTCGAAGACAACGGCGAGGTGGGTCGGCCGCTCCTCGGGCTTCATGTCGCGTAAAAGCTTCCACAGCATGTTGCAGAAGCCGAACACGGCATTGAGCTGCAGCCCGTCGGTCTTGCGGTTGATCGGCGGCAGCGCGTGATAGGCGCGAAAAATGTAGCCGGAGCCGTCGACGAGAAAGACGTGATCGCCTTTCTTCAGCGGCTTGGCGGCAACTGCCGGCGTCTTTTGCGCTTGCGACTTTTGTGCGGCGGGCATGATGACCGCTAATATATGAAATTGGCGTCATTCCGGAAGCCGACGATCTCGGGTTTATCCCGAGATCGAATTTAGAGTGCCCAAGTCGGCAGCAGCCGACTTGGGTTGCGGCTGTCCGGAATCCATAACCACAGACGGTGCATAACTCGCGGTGAGGGTCGATCTTGATCGGCCGTGGTTATGGATTCCGGGCTCGCGCCTTCGGCGCGCCCCGGAATGACGGTACAAGCGCCAATGGAATTTTCTTCACCTCTCCCCATCGACGCCGCATTGCCGGGGCTGACCGCTTCCTTGCGCGCGCGAAATGCGGCCGTCTTGGTCGCGCCGCCGGGTGCCGGCAAGACCACCCGCGTACCCTTGGTGCTCGCGGCCGAGCCTTGGGCCGCAGGCCGCCGCGTTCTCGTGCTCGAGCCGCGCCGGCTTGCCGCCCGCGCCGCGGCGGAGCGAATGGCGAAGACGCTCGGCGAACGCGTCGGCGATACGGTCGGTCTGCGGGTCCGCTTTGGCTCGAAAATTTCGGCCCGCACCCGCATCGAGATCGTCACCGAAGGGATTTTCACGCGGCTGGTGCTTGACGATCCGATGCTCGAAGGCGTGGCCGCGATCCTGTTCGACGAATTCCACGAGCGCTCGCTCGACGCCGATCTCGGACTGGCGCTGGCGCGCGACGTGCAGCAGGGATTGCGCGAGGACTTACGGCTTCTCGTCATGTCGGCGACCATCGACGGCGGGCGCGTGGCTACCCTTCTCGGCGAGGCGCCGGTGATCGCATCTGAAGGCCGCGCCTATCCGGTCGAGACGCGCTATCTCGGCCGCGACACCAGGCCGATCGAGCCGCAGATCGCCGACGCCATCGTGCGGGCGCTGCGCGCGAATGCCGGTTCGCTGCTGGCGTTTCTGCCCGGCGCCGCCGAAATCCGCCGCACCCAGGGACTGCTCGACGGCCGGCTCGATCCGGCCGTCGATGTCGTCACGCTCTACGGCGCGCTCTCGGGCGAGGAGCAAGACCGCGCCATTGCACCCGCCCCGCCCGGCCGCCGCAAGATCGTGCTTGCCACTTCGATCGCCGAGACCTCGATCACCATCGAGGGCGTGCGCATCGTCATCGATAGCGGGCTATCGCGCGTGCCGCGCTACGAGCCCGATGTCGGCGTGACACGGCTGGAAACCGTGCGCGTGTCGCGGGCGGCCGCCGATCAGCGCCGCGGCCGCGCCGGCCGCACCGAGCCGGGCATATGCTACCGGCTCTGGGACGAGCCGCAGACCGCCGCGCTCGAACCGTTTTCGCGCCCGGAAATTTTGTCGGCCGATCTATCGTCCTTTGCGCTCGACCTCGCGGCGTGGGGAGCCAGCCCGGAGAACCTCGCCTTCCTCGATCCGCCGCCGCGCCCGGCGCTCACCGAGGCAAAGTCGTTGCTCGCCGAACTCGGCGCCATCGACGCGGACGGCCGCATTACCGAGGAAGGGCAAAAGCTGCGGCGGCTGCCACTGCCGCCACGCCTCGCGCGTATGGTGGTCGATGCCGCCGCCGAAGGTGCCGGACTGACCGCTGCCGAGATCGCCGTGCTCATCGGCGAGCGCGGGCTGGCCGGCAACGATGCCGACCTTACGGTTCGCCTCGACGCTCTGCGTCGCGACCGTTCGCCCCGCGCCCGCGATGCCCGAGCAATGGCGCAGCGCTGGGCAGCGATCGCGCGTGCTCCCTCCCCCCTTGTGGGGGAGGGTTGGGGTGGGGGGTCGGGAGGCGGTGCGATTGCTTCGACGGCTGCACATCAATCATCAACGCCTGCGCGTCGCCTCCCAACCCCCACCCCTAACCCCTCCCCACAAGGGGGAGGGGGATCAAGCGTCGGCTCGCTCCTCGCCCTCGCCTATCCCGAGCGCATCGCGAAGAATCGCAGCGCCGCGGCGGGCGGGTTTCTGCTTGCCAACGGCCGTGGCGCGCAAGTCGATCCGCCCTCGCCGCTCGCCCGCGAACCCTACCTCGCCGTCGCGGAGCTGACCGGCAGCGCGGCCGCTGGGCGCATCTTGCTGGCAGCGCCGATTGCGCTCGCCGAGATCGAGGCGCGCTTCACCGATCGCATCGCCGCGCGCGCCGAGATGACCTTCGATCCGGCGACCGCAAGCCTGCGCATGCGGCGGCTGCGGCGGCTTGGCGCCATCGCACTCGCCGAGCAACCAATGCCGGTCGCCACGAGCGATGCGGCGGCGCGCATGCTGGCCGAAGGCGTCGCGCGGCTCGGCATCGATCACCTGCCATGGACGAAAGCGCTGCGGCAATGGCGTGATCGCGTCGCGTTCTTGCGGGCCGCAGAGGGCGGTGAATGGCCCGATCTCTCCGACGCCGCGCTCGCCGCCGACATCGATTGGCTGGCTTCGATCTTCGCCGGCAAGACTTCGCTGACCGAACTTACCGACGACGAATTCGGCGCCGCGCTCGCCGCCCGCCTGCCCTACCCGCTCAACCGGCGGATCGAAACCGAAGCGCCGACCCACTTCGAAGCGCCCACCGGCACGCGCGTGCCGATCGCTTACGAGGCGGACGGCGGCCCGAAAATCGCGATCCGTTTGCAGGAGCTTTTCGGCCTCGACCGCCATCCGGCGATTGCGGGGGGCAGAATTCCGCTGGTGATCGAGCTGCTTTCTCCGGCACAGCGGCCGGTGCAGACCACGCGCGATCTGCCCGGCTTCTGGCGCGGCAGCTACGCCGCCGTGCGCGCCGAGATGCGCGGCCGCTATCCGAAACATCCGTGGCCGGACGATCCGATCACGGCATTGCCGACAAGACGCGCGAGGGCGAGAAAGTAGCGAAAGGCGAACCGACAAAGGAACCCTATTCGCTATTCGCCATTTCCTATTCGCTCCTGTATTGCTGCGCGGCTCGCCATTCGATCGAGGCCTCAATGTTTCCCAAGCCCAAGCCTTCGCTCAAGCCCAACACCTACGCCTGCGAATCCGAGCCGATGGTGAAAGCCACCGGCTTTCGCGAATATGACGCGCGCTGGCTGTTCGGCAGCGAGATCAACCTGATGGGCGTCCAGGCGCTGGGGATCGGGCTCGGCACGCTGATTTACGAACTGGGCGTGAAACCGGAAATCGTTACCGGTCACGATTTCCGCTCCTACTCGGCGTCCATCAAGATGGCGCTGGTCAACGGCCTCATCGCCTCGGGCTGCAAGGTGCACGACATCGGCTTGGCCGTGACGCCGATGGCGTATTTCGCCCAATTCGATCTCGACTTGCCCTGCGTCGCCATGGTCACCGCCTCGCACAACGATAACGGCTGGACCGGGGTGAAAATGGGCGCCAACCGTCCGCTCACCTTCGGGCCCGACGAGATGACGCGGCTCAAGGATATTGTGCTCAATGGCCGCTACAAGATGAAGGACGGCGGCGCCTACGCGTTCGTAGAGAATTTTCCGGCGCGCTACATCGCCGACCTCACCAAACGGCCGAAACTCAAGCGCCGCCTCAAGGTGATCTGCGCCTGCGGCAACGGCACGGCCGGCGCGTTCGCGCCACAGGTGCTCGAAGCGGTCGGCTGCGAGGTGGTGCCGCTCGACTGCGAGCTCGACTATACCTTTCCGAACTACAATCCGAACACCGAAGACATGAAGATGCTGCACGCCATGCGCGACGCCGTGCTGGCGCACAAGGCCGATGTGGCCTTGGGCTTCGACGGCGACGGCGACCGTTGCGGCGTGGTCGACAACGAGGGCGAGGAGATCTTCGCCGACAAGGTCGGCGTCATGCTCGCGCGTGACATTTCAGCAAACCACAAGAACGCGCTGTTCGTCGCCGACGTGAAGTCGACCGGGCTGTTCATGACCGATCCGGTCCTGATCAAGAACGGCGCCAAGACTGATTACTGGAAAACCGGCCATTCCTACATGAAGCGGCGGGTCAACGAGATTGGCGCGATCGCCGGGTTCGAGAAATCCGGCCACTTCTTTTTCAACAAGCCGTTCGGCCGCGGCTATGACGATGGCCTTATCTTCGCGCTCGCGGTCTGCGACATGCTCGACCGCAATCCGGGAAAGAGCATGGCGGACCTCAAAAACGCGCTGCCGAAAACCTGGTCGTCGCCGACCATGTCGCCGCACTGCGCCGACGAGGAGAAGTACGGCGTGGTCGATGCCGTGGTGAAACATTTCGAAGCCGAGCAGAAAAAGGGCGGCAAAGTCGCCGGCCAGCCGATCCGCGATCTGGTCACGGTCAACGGCGTGCGTGTCACGGTCGAGGACGGCACGTGGGGCCTGGTCCGCGCCTCATCGAACAAGCCGGAGCTCGTTGTAGTCGTCGAAAGCCCGGTTTCGGAAGCGCGCATGCGCCAGATGTTCGCGGCCGTCGACGCGGTGCTGCGCACGCACAAGGAAGTCGGGGAATATAATCAGAAGATTTAGGGCGCGTACTCATAAAAGACGGGCGTCCGCTCCTTCGCCAAATGCGAACATTTTGTGTGGCGGTCTGCAAGTTCGCTTTGGGCCAAACGGCGACATTCGCTTCGCTGCCAAAAACGCCTCAACCCATCGGCAGCCCGGCGGCGCGAAGCGCTGCAGCGTCGGCCTCGACCCGTGCCGTGTCGCGACGAATGAACTGGGTCTTGAGCCATCCGCCGATCGTGAAATTCGGACGTGCCGCCATTAACTGCTCCGCCGTTCGCCTCGCCTCCTCTACTTGGTCAATCTCCTGATAAATGATCACAAGATCGGTAAGGCCAAATCCGGGGCTTCGGGCATGATAGGCCTTAAAGGCGGCAATCGCTTGCTCGGTTCGCCCCGCCAGGCGATAGGCATTGCCGAGATTGCCCAGATACACCGCAGGATAGTTCGGGCTGAGGGCCATCGCTTTCTCGGTCTGCGCTGCCGCTTCTTCGGGACATCCCGACGGCGCGAGAACGAAGCAGGCAAGGTCCGCCACATCGGCCGAGCCAGGCGCCAGCTCGACGGCTCTGCGAGCATCGGCCACGGCTTCGTCGTGGCGCCCTCTCATCAGAAATACACAGCTTGATGCGATGTGGGCGTCGGCATTGCCGGCATCAATTTCGAGCGCCCTGTCGGCGTAGGCGCGAGCCTTGCCGAGGGCTGTTTTGCGGTCGTCCCACCAGCCGAAGCGGGCGTCCACGCTATGTATGAAACTCAGCATGGCGTTGAGTGGCGCGGAGGCCGGGTCAAGCGCCAGCGCCTTTTCCCAACAAAGCCGCGCGGAACCCATTGTCTCTTTGGTGACGTGGCGGTAGTGCGACAGCCCCTGAACCCAATAGGTCCAGGCCTCGACGTTGTGGGTTGTCGTGTAGCGCAGCCGCGCCTGTTCGCCCTCGGTCAGCTTGACCTGCATCTCGGTTGCCAAGACGAGGGTGATCTCGTCCTGGATAGCGAAAATATCGTCCATGGCGCGATCGTAACGTTCTGCCCAGAGGTGCGCGCCGTCCTTCGCATCGATCAATTGCGCCGTGACCCGGATGCGGTTGCCGCTCTTGCGAACGCTCCCCTCCAGAACGTATCGCACGCCAAGTTGCTTCGCCGCCTCGCGGATATCGACCGAACGTCCTTTGTAAACGAAGCTGGAATTGCGCGCGATCACCCGCAGTCCCGCGAGCTTCGACAAGGTGGTGATGATGTCCTCGACCAAACCGTCGCAGAAATAGTCCTGCTCGGCATCGCCGCTCATGTTTTGAAACGGCAGCACGGCGATCGAGGGCCTGTCCGGCAAAACCGCCGCGGGCGTGACGGTCGGCGTCGTGCCTTCTCCGCCGAGTTCGACGCGATAGACGCGCACCGGCCGCGCAATGTTCTTCAGGCCGTGCTCGCCGCTATCGACGAAGTTAGCCGCCACCTTGCCCTGCACCTGCCGCCAAGCATCCTCCGAAAGCGAGATGCCTCCCGGCGCCGCGACGCTTTCGATCCGCGCCGCGATGTTGACGCCATCGCCAAAAATATCGTCGCCGTCGATGATGATGTCGCCGACATTGATACCGACGCGGAGCTGGATCGGCTCGGCTGCCGAAGCGCCGGCATCGTGCTCACGAACGTGTTTCTGGATCGCGATCGCACAGGCAACCGCGTCGACGGCGCTGCCGAACTCGACCAGCACTCCGTCGCCCATCAACTTGACAATACGGCCCGAATGAGCGGCGATTTGCGGATCGATAAGGTTGCGTCGCAGCGCCTTCAGGCGCGCCAGTGTCCCGGCCTCGTCGATCCCCATGAGGCGAGAGTAGCCCACCACATCGGCTGCCAGGATTGCTGCGAGCCGCCTTTGAAGGCGCTCTTCGGCCATTCAGATCGCCCCTCGGGAAAGCACCGACCCGATACGACTTTATGGCTCACCAGTCGGTGTGTCTATCGCAGCACCGAAGACCGCTTAGGGTCATCTTCTACCGATTGACGATGTCCGAGACATGTCCGCTATGCCTCTCATCGCTACTGAATTGTTAAGCCGCTAGACCGTCGAGAAGGGCCACAAAGAGACATTCCCCGGTCAACGGCAGCGGGGCAACTGCGAGCCTTGCCCGCGCCGATGGCTGCGGTCATTCTACCCCGGGGATCGGCGGCGGGTCGGCCGTTTTGGGGAATGTCGGTTAAGAGCGATCAACCGAGAAGCGCACCTGGCCATGAGCGAGCTTAACGCCCTTGCCGACGGCGAGACCGGCAGTGATCCGGATGGAGAGACACACCATCTGAAGTCGACGATCGCTGCGTTGCGCCAGGCGCTGGAGGACGGCGAGGCGGAGCGCAACTCCGTGCGGCAGACGGTGCGCGCAGCGTACGAGGGCGAGTTCGCTGAGCTTAAGGCCACCATTACGGCGCTGCGCGATGCACTTGAGGAATCGCGCCATGAGGGACGGGGCGCAGCGGAGCGCGCCCTCGCGCACTCGGCTGCAGAGATCGCTCAGCTACGTCAGACCGCCCAAGCGCTCCGCGACGCGATCGAGGGCCTGCGTCACGAGCACCGGCAGGAGATCCAACGCCTCAACGCCGCCGCTCAGGACGAGGCGGCCCAGCTCCACGCCGCGGCCCGCGCTCTGCGGGAACGGCTCGAGGAGGCAGCATTCCAGACCCAGGCCCAGAAACAAGGGGCGGCGGCCGTCGCTGCCGGCGAGATCCAGGAACTCAAGGCGACGTGCCAAGCCTTGCGGCACGAGCTCGATCGCGCCCGGGGCAATGTAGGATGACGGCAGACGGCGAAATCCCCGCCCGGGATCGCGACACTAGGCGCCGCACCGCGCCAAGCTCACCGGCGAAGGCGCGAGGCCAGCCGCGCCTTGGCCGGATGCACGAGCGGCTCCAGGATGTCAACATTTTGCTCAGTGTCACCCGGCGAATATCGGGAACGGACTCTCTCGACGAAATCTTGGAAGCGCTGGTCGAAATGACCTCGATGGCGATCAACTGCGACCGCAGCAGCTTCTTCCTCAATGACGCCGGCACGGGCGAACTGTATTCGCGCGTGGCGCAGGGTGTCCATCGCAGAGAGATTCGAAGCCTCAACAATGATGGCGTCGTCGGCGCCACCTTCCAGACGGGCCGAAGCATCATCATCGACGACGCTTACGCCGACCCGCGCTTCAATCCGACGATCGACCGCGAGACCGGGTACGTCACCAAGACCGTCCTCTGCGTGCCGCTGCGCACCGCCAAGGGCGATGTCATCGGCGTGGCGCAAGCGCTCAATAAGGCGGGCGGCCTCTTCACCGAGCACGACCGAGCGCTCCTCGAAGGCATCGCGGCTCAGTCGATAACGGCCCTGCAGAGCTCTCAGACGGTCGAGCGGATGGAGAAGGCGCGCGCCCAAGAGTTGGCCTTCCTCGACATTGTCGCCGACATCACCTCGCAGCTCGATCTCGATCAGCTGCTGCAGCGGGTGATGACCGAGGCAGCGCGGATGCTGGGGGCGGAGCGTTCGACGCTGTTCCTCCATGACGAGAAGACCAGCGAGCTGTTCTCTCGCGTCGCAATGGGTCCGAAGATCGGCGAGATCCGCTTCCCCGACCATGCCGGCATCGCCGGCACCGTGTTCACCACCGGCAAGACGGTCAACATTCCTCACGCCTATGCCGATCTGCGCTTCAACACCAGCCTCGACAAGCAGACTGGGTTCTTCACCCGCTCCATATTGTGCACGCCGCTCATCAACAAGCACGGCTTGATCATCGGAGTGACCCAAGCTTTGAACAAAAGCGGCGGCCCATTTTCCGCCGAGGATGAATCCCGCCTCAAGGCGTTCACCGCGCAGGTCGCGATCGCGCTTGAGAACGCCAAGCTCTTTGACGACGTCCAGAAGATCAAGAACTACAACGAGAGCATGCTCGAAAGCATGTCGAACGGCGTCATCACCTTAGACGAGCGCGACATCATCGTCACCTGCAACAGCGCCGGCGCCCGCATCTTTAAGCTGGCGCCTTTGGCCATCTTGGGGCTCAGCGCCGCTGAGTTCTTCGCCGGCAAGAACGCCTGGATCATCGAGCGCATCAAAAAGGTCCAACTAGAGAAGGTCGCCAATGTCGCGATGGATCTCGAAATCGCGCTCGGCGACCGGCCGGTCTCGGTCAACCTCACCGTCCTGCCCTTAGCGAGCGGCGACGGCAAGCAGCTGGGCACGCTCCTCATGATCGAGGACATCAGCACCGAGAAGCGCGTCAAGGCCACCATGGCGCGCTACATGGATCCGGCGATTGCCGCGCGTATGCTCGACAACAACAGCGACGCTGGCCTCCTTGGCGGCGCCAGTACCCGGGCGACCGTCCTATTCTCGGATATCCGGGACTTCACCACATTGAGCGAGGAGCTGGGCGCCCAAGGCACGGTCGCCTTCCTCAACGATTATTTCTCGCTGATGGTCGAGTGCATCGCCCACGAGGAAGGCATGCTCGACAAGTTCATCGGCGACGCCATCATGGCGGCCTTCGGACTCCCGATAGCGCATGACGACGACGAGGACCGCGCGGTTCGCGCGGCGATCGCCATGATCCGCGAATGCCGACGCTGGAGCCGCGATCGGGTCCAGCGCGGTCAAAAGCCGGTCGAGATGGGCATCGGCCTCAACACCGACATGGTGGTCTCCGGCAATATCGGCTCGGCGAAGCGCATGGACTACACGCTGATCGGCGACGGCGTGAACCTCGCCTCACGGCTCGAAAGCGCCTGCAAGGTCTATTCAGCTCAAATCCTCGTCAGCGAGAATACATTCGGCCGTTTGCGCGGCACCTACCGCATCCGCAACATCGACCAAGTGGTGGTGAAGGGCAAGACCGAGCCGGTCGGCGTCTATGAGGTGCTCGATCACCATACCGAGGAGAGCTTCCCCAACGTGATGGATGTGGTGAGCTACTTCAACGAGGGCATGCGGAACTACCGCGCCGCCAGGTTCTCAAACGCTATCGCTCAGTTCGACAAGGCGCTCGCCTGCCATCCCAGAGACAAGCTGTCGACCACCTATATCGAGCGTTGCCACCATCTCATGGACCACCCCCCGGGTGACGACTGGAACGGCGTCTGGGTAATGACGCAGAAATGAGCCCCTCTGGTGTTCGGTGACTTCCGCAACGGGTCAGTCTTGACCGACCCAATTCGTGCGCAAGCCTTTTTCACGACCGTAACCCTCTGAAAGCCGACATAGTTCGCGTCCCTTGATGGCAAGCGCATGCTCGTCATCCTCAGTAATAGAGGAGTACGACCATGTCAGACCATGAAAATTGCTCACCGACTAACAAACGCACACCTTGGAACAAAGGTAAGCTGATCGGGGCGAGACCTCCGTTGCGACCAAAGCACGTTTGGGCGATCAGGACCCGATTGCTGTTAGAGCGGCGAATACGTGACCTCGCCATGTTCAACTTGGCCATCGATAGCAAGCTTCGCGGCTGTGATGTCGTGGCCGTCAAAGTCGAGGACGTTGCCCCGAATGGTTACACGATGGACCGCGCAACGGTACGGCAGAAGAAGACAGGGCGGCCAGTCAAGTTCGAGCTGACAGATCAGACCCGTCAAGCCGTCGACGACTACTTGAAGGCCGCGAGTAAGAAGCCAGGCGAATTCCTATTCATAGGTCGAACGCTTGGGCCAGTGCATGACCACGCGGCAATACGCACGGCTTCTTTCAGAATGGATTGCCAGCATTGGGCTTGACCCAAAGCTCTTTGGCACGCATTCGTTGCGGAGAACAAAGGCAACACTGATCTACCGCCGAACCGGCAACTTACGGGCCGTGCAGCTCTTGCTCGGTCACACGAAAATCGAAAGCACCGTCAGATACCTTGGCATTGAGGTGGATGATGCCCTCGCGATAGCTGAACAGGTTGAACGTCTGAAATACCCGGGCAGAGCAGACATTCTCTGCCCGATCAACTTCGGCAGATTTGGGCCAAAAGGCGACATCGTTGCGGCTAGTGATTGGGTTCCTTTGGTGAGCAATTACCCTACTAGGCCCGCCTTGCGCAGGCCGTCGGTTAGCTTATCGCCATCGGCGGGGTCTCTAAACGGCAGTCGAGCAAAATGATCCGCGTAAGAGTATCGCGGATTGATCTCCTTAAGCTCGTGCCACACCTGCCGAGCTTCCTCGTGGCGACCCAAATGGCCCAACGCTGACGCGAGGAAAGCGCGAGACAAGTCCGTTGTCGGATCGATCGTGATGCGATCCTTGAAACAAGTCGCCGCGGTCTCATATTCGCCGGCCACGAAATAAGCAGTGCCGAGGAAATGCACGTATTGACCATGTTGGGGGCCCGGATCGAGACGCATCGCCCGTTCGATGTAGGGGATCGCCTTGGTCGGCTCTCCCGTATAAATGTGCACATTTCCCCTTGTTAGGAGCGCGAGTGCATAGTTGGGGTTGAGCGCCAAAGCCTTGTCGGACTCACGGGCCCATCGCTCATAATCCTTCTTCCAGGTGGCGACCACGGCGGCGACGAAACGGGCGAAAGCATCCTTGTCATCCTTGGCGATCGCCTCGTCGACCAAGCGTTGAGCCTGATCGAGTGACTTCTCCGGCGCATCGCTCCAATGGTTCTGATAATCGAATGAGTAGCCCATGCCCAGGCCCGCGTAGGCGCTGGCATAGTTAGGGTCGAGTTCTATAGCGCGCCGGAAACAGGACATAAATTGCTCGAAAATATCGCGATCTCTCTTGGACCCGAACATCAGCTCACGACCCTTCAGGAAGAAGTCATGGGCGCTCACATTCTTGGTGCCGCTATCGGCGATCAGCGCTTTTTCGGCCGCGCTTAACTTGATCTTGAGCGCAGCAATGATCTCATGCGTCAGTTCGTCCTGCACGGCGAAGATGTCGGTGAGGTCGCGATCGAAACGGTCGGCCCAGACGTGCGCGCCGCTCCCCGCGTCGATGAGCTGGCCGGTAACGCGGACGCGGTTGCCCGACTTGCGCACGCTGCCTTCCAGCACGTACCGCACGCCCAGTTCGCGGCCCACCTGCTTCACGTCGACCGGCTTGCCTTTGTAAGTAAAGCTCGAGTTGCGCGCGATGACGTGCAGCTCGGACAGCTTCGAGAGATCGGTGATAATGTCTTCGCTGATACCGTCAGAAAAATACTCCTGTTCGGGGTCTCCGCTCATGTTGTTGAAGGCGAGGACGGCAATGGACGGCTTGTCGGGTTGCGCGGGCAATGGCCGTGACGCTTGGGAGGTGGACGCGACCTTCTGAGCTAAGTCCAACCGATAGACGCGCACGGGCCTGGCGATGTTTTTGAGGCTCTGCTCGCCGGCATCCACGAAGTTGGCTGCGACCTTGCCTTGAACCTGCCGCCAAGCGTCCTCAGAAATCGAAATGCCGCCGGGTTCGGCAATTCCCTCGATCCGCGCCGCGATATTGACACCGTCACCAAGGATGTCCTCGCCCTCGATGATGATGTCGCCAACGTTGATCCCGATCCGGAACCGGATTGGATCGGCTTCGGAGCCGCTGGCGTCGTGCTCCCGAAGCTGTCTCTGGATTTCGATGGCGCAGGTGACGGCGTCCACGGCGCTTGCGAATTCCACCAGCGCGCCGTCGCCCATAAGCTTGACGACACGACCCGAATGGGCGGCAATTGCCGGGTCGATCAGCTCACGCCTCAGAGCATTCAGACGCGAGAGAGTCCCCGCCTCATCGATGCCCATGAGGCGCGAGTAACCAACCACGTCGGCCGACAGGATCGCCGCAAGCCTCCTTTGAAGGCGCTCCACAGTCATGTAGTCCGACTCCCGGGTAATCCGACGGCCACGAGACTATGGTTCACCGGGCATGGTGTCTATCGAAGCCGCCATGTCCGAGATGGGTCCAAAAGCTGACACGACGCGGTGAAATTACGATGTCCGATTCTCCCCCGAAAGCGGACATGCCTGCGCGCTTATGAGTACACGGCCTAGCACTACTTTGGCAGATTTACTCACGCTGCTTTTCGGCGCCGATCCAGGATCGGCAGTACGGACATCGCTGCGGACTTGATTGCATAATGAGGTTGACGATGGCGTGGCGGACGGCCGGTAACGTCGGTTGAGGAGGCGGGCCGTTGATTCTTTTTCCCCGCCTCACTTTTGTGAGCCGGCGATGTTGGAGGAACGCGTAGGCAATCATCGTCATCAGCGCATGACGATGAAGGCCTTGCCAAGACCTTCCCTCGAAGTGGTCGAGACCGAGTTCCTCCTTCAGCTGTTGATGGGCCTGCTCGCAAATCCATCGTGCCTTGATCGTCGCGGCCAAGCTGCGCAGGTCCATTCCGGCGGGCAAGTTGGCAAGATAGTATTTCTTCTCGCCGGACATGCGGTGCTCGCCGATGAGCCAGGCCTCGTCCCCTGGAAGATGCTGCTGACCCTTATCCCATATCCGCTGCGGAGGTCCGTCGGCGATGCGCACACGGACAGCAGCAAATCGGGCTTTCAGCCGGCCTTTCGTCCCGTTGCGCCAACTCACAGTTCTCCACTTGGCACCGGCCAGCATGTCTTCAGCTGCTGTCGATAGACTATCTGGCACGTACCGCTTACGTGGCCGGCCTCGAACTTTGGTAACTGGCCAAATGAGCTTCACCCCAACGGGGTACACCTTGAGGTGACGAGGGATGCCAACAGCCCAGGCAAGCTTGCGAGCCGTCAGCCCTTGACGGAAGGGTGCACTGAGACCGTAACCGGCATCCGCCAGCACACAGCGGAAGCGCACGCCGATCGATTTCAAGCGATCAATCTCCGCCAGTGCGATCTCGGGCTTGGTCCGTGCTGTTCGATATTCGGCCGGAACACCAGCTCGCTGCAGCCGCCGCCGATCGCTGATCCAACTGTCTGGAAGAAAAAGCCGCAAGGCCACCATCACCGGCACTTCGCCGCAGGCGAGCGTCAGTGACACCAGAGTCTGGCAGTTGGCGGTCTTGCCTAGCGCTGAAGCATATTGCGCAGCGACGCCGACCGAGTGCGTGCCCTTCTTCGGCACCGCCGTATCGTCGATCACCAACACCGCATCGCTGCCACCAACGAGCCGATCCGCTTGAATAAGCAGCTCCGTCTCCAATGGCGCCGCGTTCCAGACGCCAGCCGCAACAAAATGATGCAGCTGATCATAATCGCCAGGCGCAAGCCGCTCCGCCATTGGCTGAACGCTCTTGCGATCGCCGGGCCCGATCAGCCCTGCCACATAAAGCGGACACATTCGCCGCCGCGCTTTATGGCCCAGGCGATCCAAAAACGGCTTGAGCCAGCCTCGAAGCTCGTCTTCCCAATTCGACGTTGTGCCTACCATAGTCGGCCCTCCAAAAAGCCGACTACCCATGAGTCACAGAAAATCTGATTTGTGAATCCCACCCACCCCAATCATTCGAAAAAAATCTGCCAAAGTAGTGCTAGCCAACGAACTCGTCATTGCCGGGCTGACGCCAGGAATACCTACACTTCCTGATAAACGTCGATCTCGAGCGCGCCGGGCAGCATGGCGCGCCAGCCCTGCAGGTAAGCTTGAAACCGCATGTCGCCGGCAATCGATTGCCGGTTGAGCTCGAACGTTTCCGGCGTTTCGTATTCGATCACCTGGATGAATTTCGCCGGATCGTCGGCGTTGCGCAGCAATCGGAAATTCGCATTGCCGAACATCTGAAAGAACGGCGCCGTTGCCCGCATCACCGAGACGAGTTGCTCCGAATCCGCCCCCGGAAGCGTGAACTTCAAATGCAGCGTCCGCCAGATCTTCTTCTCTTCGTCGCTCATCGCGTGCAGTCCTCGATCGCTGCCGGTGCTTTCGGCAGACACGCGTTGTTCATTTCCATTCCGGCACGATCTTTTCCGAAAACCTACCCACTGTTCTGGATCACGCCTTATTTGAATGTGTCACGGAATCGGTGCGCGGGATAGACACCGAGAATCTTCAGCGTGTTCGGCTGCGAAACGAATTCCAGCTCCTCGAACGCCAGTTCCAGCGCGCGGTCCTTCGGATGACCCTGCACGTCGGCGTAGAACCGGGTGGCGGCGAAGCTGCCGTCGACCATATAGCTTTCGAGCTTGGTCATGTTGATGCCGTTGGTGGCGAAACCGCCCAGCGCCTTGTACAGCGCGGCCGGGATGTTGCGCACCTCGAATACAAACGTCGTCACCACATGGCGCTCCCTGCGGCTTGCCCATTTCGGCTTGCGCGCGAGCACCACGAAACGCGTGGTGTTGTGCTTGGCGTCGGCGACGTTCTTCTTGAGGATTTTAAGGCGATAGATTTTCGCCGCGAGCTTCGTCGCCAGCGCCGCGCGCGAGACGTCGCCGGCCTCAGCCACCTCGCGGGCGGCGCCCGCCGTATCGGCGGCGACGACCGCCTTGATGCCGAGCGTGCGGATAATGTTGCGGCACTGCCCGAGCGCATGCACATGGCTCTCGACCGTCTTGATCGACTTCAGCGTCGCGCCTTTCGGCGCCATCAGCTGATGCTGCACCGGCAGGAACCACTCCCCCACGATGTGGAGGCCCGACCTCGGCATCAAATGATGGATGTCCGCCACCCGCCCAGCCACCGAATTGTCGATCGGGATCATGGCGAGCTCCGCCCGCCCGGTACGCACCGCGGCGAATGCGTCCTCGAAGGTCGAGCACGGCAGCGGCTGGTAGCCCCGATAGGCCTGGTTGCAGGCGATGTGCGAATTGGCGCCCAGCTCGCCCTGGAAGGCGATCTTCTTGCGTCGCTTCATGACCGCTCCGATAGCATGGCGCGGGCCCGAGCCAAATGCTCCGGCGTATCGACACCGAGCGGCGCGGTGTCGACGATGGCAACGTCGATCCGCATGCCGGCCTCGAGCGCGCGCAATTGCTCAAGTTTCTCCCGCGTTTCAAGCGGCGACGGCGGCAGCTTGACGAAGCGCTCGAGCGCGGCGCGGCGGTAAGCGTAGAGCCCGATGTGATGGTAAAGCGGTCCCTCGCCGTAAGGGGCGGTGGCGCGCGTGAAATAGAGCGCCCGCAGCCGCGACGGCGCGACCGGCGTGCCCACGACCTTCACGACGCCGGGGTCGTCGCGCTCTTCGGGTTGCCTGATTTCCGCGGCCGGCGTGCCGATATCCACAGCGTCGTCGGCAAGGAGCGCCAGCGCCGCGGCGATGGCGGAGGGATCGAGCGTCGGCAGATCGCCCTGGACATTGACGACGCTCGCAGCGCGGCGGGCCGGGTCGATCTTGCCGAGTGCCTCGTAAATACGATCGGAGCCGGAGGCATGGTCGGCGCGGGTCATGACCGCGCGCCCGCCCGCCTTGTGGACCGCCGCTTCAATCTCAGGCGAATCGGTCGCGACGACCACCGGGCCGACGGCGGCGGCTTCAGCACGGCGCACGACATGGACGATCATCGGCATTCCGGCAATGTCGGCAAGCGGCTTGCCCGGCAGGCGGGTAGCGGCCATGCGGGCAGGAATGAGAATGAGAACGTCAGCCATCGCTTAAGCGGTTCCCCCCGCGCCGCTTATACGGGTTGCAAGACGCGCGGCAAACCGGCTATCTCTCCGCTGCCCCTCCTCTGCCGCTGCGGAGCCATTCAGCGATGAATTCGTTCGAAATCAACAAGATTCTCGGCGCACTGCTGGGAACCTGCCTGATCCTGCTTGCCGTACATATCGCTTCAGGAGCGATTTTCACTCAGCCGGCTCCTGCCAAGCCCGGGTACGAAGTTGCCGTCAAGGAAGAGCAGCCGGGCAAACCGGAAGGGGGCAAGCCAGCCGCGCAATCGATCGAAACCTTGCTGGCGAGCGCTTCGGCCGAACATGGCGCGACCGTCGCCAAGCAATGCGCCATTTGCCACAACTTCCAGGAAGGCCAGGGCCCCAAGATCGGTCCCGATCTTTACAGTGTGGTCGGACGCCAAGTCGCATCAAAGGCGGGCTTCAATTATTCGGCCGCGTTGAAGGCGAAGGGCGGCACCTGGACCTTCGATGCGCTGAACAAGTGGCTGCTCGATCCCCGCGCCGACGTACCGGGCACGGCCATGACCTTCGCCGGCCTGCCGAACGAGAAGCAACGCGCCGACGTGATCGCCTACCTCAATACGTTGTCGAAGAATCCGCAGCCGCTGCCGACCGCGCAAAAAGAGGGCGCCCCGGCGAAGTAGCCTGCAGCCGGCGGTTCGCCAGCCAGCGCACCGGCGCCCGCGTCGAAGGAATAAGGTTAAGCCCTCCGCTTTCCGCGGACGCACGCGGATGTGAAGTCCATTTCGTCGCGGTGCGGCCCGGCATGCTGGCGCCGCAATCGAAAAGCACATAATCAGCGCCATTGGTCGCGCCGCCCGTTAGCGGCGCGCGAGATTTATTGGAGCGCCGCGTGGATCGCCGGACCCTGCTCACATCCGCCCTGTTTGCCCTCGGCGCCGGGCGAGTTTCCCTGCCCGCCTGGATCGATCCTGCGCGGGCGCAGGACAAAGTCTGGCGCCATGGCGTGTCACTGTTCGGCGACCTGAAATATCCTCCCGGCTTCAAACATTTCGAATACGTCAACGCCGCCGCGCCGAAAGGCGGCGTGGCGCGGCAGATCGCGCTCGGCACCTACGACAATTTCAATGTTGTGGTGGCAGGCGTCAAAGGCTCGCTCGCGACCGGCATTGATTCCATTTACGACACCCTCCTGGTGCCGTCGCTCGACGAAGTGTCGACCGAATATGGTCAGCTCGCCGACGCCATCAGTTATCCGGACGATTTTTCCTCGGCCACCTATCGGCTGCGTGCTGAGGCGAAATGGCACGACGGCAAGCCGGTCACGCCCGAAGACGTGATCTTTTCCTTCAATGCCTTCAAAAAATTCAGTCCTCAGTTCGCCGCCTATTACCGCCACGTCACCAAAGTAGAAAAAACCGGAGATCGCGAGGTCGCCTTTACCTTCGACGCGCCGGGCAATCGCGAGCTGCCGCAGATCGTCGGGCAGCTTCTCGTCCTGCCCCAGCATTGGTGGGAGGGCACAGACAAAAACGGCAAAAAGCGCGACATCGGCGCCACCACGCTCGAGCCGCCGCTCGGCTGCGGCGCCTATCGCATCAAGGAATTTTCGCCCGGTCGCAACATCGTCTACGAGCGCGTGAAGGACTATTGGGGCAATGAACTCAACGTCAGTATCGGCCGCGATAATTTCGACGAGCTGCGTTTCGAATATTTTCGCGACACCACGGTGGCGCTCGAAGCGTTCAAGGCCGACACGGTCGACTGGCGCACCGAGAACAGCGCCAAGAACTGGGCAACGGCTTACGACTTCCCCGCCGTCAACGACAAACGCGTCATCCTCGAGGAGTTTCCCGTCAACAATGTCGGCGTGATGCAGGCTTTTGCCTTCAATAACCGCCGCGCCAAATTCCAGGATCCGCGCGTGCGGCTGGCCTTCAATTTCGCTTTCGATTTCGAGGAGATGAACAAACAGATTTTCTTCAGCCAGTACAAGCGCATTGCCAGCTACTTTGAGGGCACAGAACTCGCGTCGAGCGGTCTGCCGGCCGGACGTGAGCTCGAAATCCTGGAAACAGTGCGCGATAAAGTCCCACCCGAGCTATTCACTACACCTTATTCCAATCCGGTGGGCGGCAATCCGCAGGCGGTGCGCAGCAATTTGCGGGAAGCAGTGCGGCTGTTCAAGGAAGCGGGTTACGAGGTCCGCGACGGGAGACTCGTCAACAGCAAGACCGGCGAGCCGTATACAGTCGAGTTCCTTGCCGATGATCCGAGCTTCGAGCGCGTCTTTTTGTTCTACAAGCCTTCGCTCGATCGGCTCGGCGTCACTGTGATGGTGCGCACTGTCGACGAGGCGCAATACGAGAACCGGCTGCGCAGCTGGGATTTCGACATCATCACCGCGTCCTGGAGCGAGTCACTTTCGCCGGGCAACGAGCAGCGCGGCTATTGGGGCTCGCAGGCCGCCGATCAGCCGGGCTCGCGCAACGTGATCGGCATCAAAAATCCGGCGGTCGATGCTATGATCGATCAGGTCATCTTCGCCAAGAGTCGCACCGATCTGGTCGCCGCCACGCACGCGCTCGATCGCGTGCTCCTTTGGAACCACTACGTCGTGCCGCAATGGACCTACGGCAAAGTGCGAAGCGCCCGCTGGGATCGTTTCGGTCGTCCCGATCCGCTGCCGAAATACGGCGCCTCCGCGTTTCCCACAGTTTGGTGGTGGGATGCGGACAAGGCGGCGAAGACAGGAAGCCGGCAGTGACGGCGATGAATACTCAAGACGTCATTCCGGAAGCCGTGAAGCGGCTGTCCGGAATCCATAACCACCGCCCTCACAATCATTGCACGTTCCGTGGCTATGGATTCCGGGCTCGGCCCTTCGGGCCGCCCCGGAATGACGTATGAGGATAATCGCACCAATATGCGTCAACTGACACGCCGACGCCTTCTTCCGCTGGCCGCTGGTGTTGTTGCAGCTGCGGCTGCACGCCCAGGGGCGTCACCGGCCCGCGCCGAGGAGGAAATCGAAACCCACGGCCTGTCGGCGTTCGGCGATCTCACCTACCCGCCCGACTTCCATCATTTCCGCTACGCCGATCCAAATGCACCGAAAGGTGGAACGTTTTCGCAGATCGGGCCGGATCGGCAATTCAATCAAAACTTCCTCACCTTCAACTCGCTCAACAGCTACATCCTACGTGGCGATGCGGCCCAAGGCATGGAGCTGACGTTCGCCACGCTGATGGCGCGCTCCGGCGATGAGCCGGACGCCATGTACGGTCTCGCCGCGGCCAAGGTGCGGCGCTCATCCGACGGCTTAAGCTATCGCTTCTTTATCCGGCCCGAAGCTAAATTCCACGATGGCTCGCAGCTCACGGCCCAAGATGCCGCCTTCTCGCTCAACACTCTCAAACAGAAGGGCCACCCGATCATCACCCAGTTGCTGCGGGATTTTGTCGGCGCCGAAGCCGGCAATGACGAAACCGTCGTCGCGACCTTTGCGCCGAGGCGCGCGCGCGACGTGCCGCTCTTTGTCGCCGGCCTGCCGATCTTCTCGCGCGCCTATTACACGGCGAAGCCGTTCGACCAATCCACTCTCGACGCCCCGCTCGGCTCCGGCGCTTACCGGGTCGGCCGTTTCGAGCCCGGGCGCTTTATCGAATACGAGCGCGTGAAGGACTGGTGGGGCGCCGACCTGCCGGTCGCCCGCGGTCAGAACAATTTCGATATCGTGCGCTTCGAATATTATCGCGACCGCGACGTCGGGTTCGAAGGCTTCACTGCCGGAAATTATTTCTTTCGCGAGGAATTCACCTCGCGCACCTGGGCGACCCGCTACGATTTTCCCGCCCTCAAGGATGGCCGCGTCAAAAAAGACGTCCTGCCCGACGATACGCCGTCGGGCGCGCAAGGCTGGTTCATCAACACGCGGCGCGCGAAATTCGCCGATCCGCGGCTGCGCGAAGCGCTCTGTGACGCCTTCGATTTCGAATGGACCAACAAGACGATCATGTACGGGTCATACCAGCGCACCGCCTCAGTGTTCCAGAATTCGGACATGATGGCGCAAGGCACGCCAAGCGCCGGGGAACTGGCGCTGCTCGAACCGTTCCGCGGGCGCATACCGGACGAGGTGTTCGGCGAGCCCTATGCGCCGCCGGTCTCGGACGGCTCCGGCCAGGACCGCGCGCTGTTGCGCAAGGCCTCGCAGCTCCTCAAAGACGCCGGCTGCATGATCAAGGACGGCAAGCGCGTTTTGCCGAGCGGCGAACCCATCACTGTCGAGTTCCTGATCGACGAGCCGACATTCGAGCCGCACCACATGCCGTTCATCAAGAACTTGGCGACACTCGGCATCGACGCCTCGCTGCGCATCGTCGATCCCGTGCAATACCGCTCCCGGCGCGACGGCTTCGACTTCGACATCACCGTCGACAGATTCAATTTCTCTGCCACGCCCGGCGATTCCTTGCGCTCGTTCTTTTCCTCGCCGGCGGCGGCGCTCAAGGGCTCGAACAATTTGGCCGGCATGGCCGATCCGGGCATCGACGCCTTGATCGACGCCATCATCGCCGCGCCGACGCGGCCGGCGCTGGTGACCGCCTGCCGCGCGCTCGACCGTGTGATCCGGGCGGGACGCTACTGGATTCCGCACTGGTACAAGCCTTCGCACTGGATCGCTTACTGGGACGTCTTCGGCAGGCCGGCGGCGCAGCCGCGCTATTTCCGCGGCATTCCGGAGACCTGGTGGTATGACCCCGGCAAGGGAGCGAAAAATCAGCGGGCGGGTTAGGATGCAGCATGATATATGGCACTTCGCGCGTTCGACATTGTTGTTCGGTCATGGTGAGGCACGAGCGAAGCGAGCCTCGAAGGGTGGCGGCTGGCG
Organism: uncultured Alphaproteobacteria bacterium; assembly: GCA_963733575.1. Taxonomy (GTDB): domain Bacteria; phylum Pseudomonadota; class Alphaproteobacteria; order Rhizobiales; family Xanthobacteraceae; genus BOG-931. The sequence goes on from CAVTDJ010000006.1 coordinate 189,661, forward strand.
CTGAGCAGCATCCTTCGAGGCCCGCGCTCCGCGCGGGCGCCTCAGGATGACGAGTTGGATGCAAGCATCGGCCGGAGTCGAATGACCGCCTACATCGTCCGCCGCATTCTGTTCATGATCCCGACGATCTTCGGGATCATGCTGGTGTCGTTCGTCGTGGTGCAGTTCGCGCCCGGCGGTCCGGTGGAGCGCGTCATCGCGCAACTCTCCGGCAACGATACCGGCGCGACCTCGCGCATTTCCGGCTCGGCCGGCGGCGACTTCGGCGCGCGCGGCGGATTGCAAAGCGGCGCGCAAATGGACGTCAACGCCAAATATCGCGGCGCGCAGGGCCTCGATCCCGAATTCATCAAGAGCCTGGAAAAGCAGTTCGGGTTCGACAAGCCGGCCTACGAGCGCTTTTTCATCATGCTCTCGAACTATCTGCGCTTCGACTTCGGCAAGAGCTATTTTCGCGACGTGAGCGTGCTGCAGCTCATCAAGGAGAAACTGCCGGTCTCGATCTCGCTCGGCATCTGGATGACGCTTATAAGCTATCTGATCTCGATCCCGCTCGGCATCCGCAAGGCAGTCCGCGACGGCTCGCAGTTCGACGTCTGGACCTCCGGCGTTATCATCATTGGCTACGCCATTCCGGGTTTCCTGTTCGCGATCCTGCTCATCATCCTGTTCGCCGGCGGCTCCTTCTTCGACATTTTTCCGTTGCGTGGCCTTACCTCCGACGGCTGGGCGCAATTCCCCTGGTGGCAGAAGATCCTCGATTATTTCTGGCACCTGACGCTGCCGATCGTGTCCATGGGGCTCGCCGCCTTCGCCACCATGACGCTCTTGACCAAAAACTCGTTTCTCGAGGAATTGCGCAAGCAATACGTCCTCACCGCGCGCGCCAAGGGTTGCTCGGAACGGCAGGTGCTCTACGGCCACATTTTTCGCAACGCCATGCTGCTGGTCATCGCCGGTTTCCCGGGGGCATTCGTCAGCGCCTTCTTCGCCGGCTCGCTCCTGATCGAGACGATCTTCTCGCTCGACGGGCTCGGGCTCCTCAGTTTCGAAAGCGTGCTCAACCGCGATTATCCGGTGGTGTTCGCCAATCTCTACATCTTCGCGCTCGTCGGTCTTGTCGTTAATCTGATTTCCGACCTGACCTACACCTGGATCGATCCGCGCATCGATTTCGAGACGCGGGAGGTGTGAGTTGGACGTCAAGACTTCGCGCCGAGAAGACCATCGAAGCGTCCGGCGGCGGCAACGTCAAAGCGCCTGAGCTTAGGCCTATCGTCGAACCCACCGGGCCGCTTGGGCTTGAGCCGTCGCCGCGGCGCTTTACGCTGTCGCCGATCAACAAGCGGCGCTGGCGGAATTTCAAGACCAACCGACGCGGCTATTGGTCGTTGTGGTTCTTCCTCGTGCTGTTTTTTGTCACGCTATTCGCGGAATTCATCGCCAACGACAAGCCGCTGTATGTCAGCTATGATGGCAAGTCCTACTTTCCGGTCGTCTTCACCTATCCGGAAACCACGTTCGGCGGCGACTTCGAGACGGCGGCCGACTATCGGGATCCATTTCTGCAAAAACTGATCGCCGACAAGGGCGGCACCATGATATGGCCGCCGATTCGTTATTCCTACGACACCCACAATCTCGATCTGCCAACGCCTGCGCCATCGAAGCCGACCTGGATGCTCACCGAGGCGGAATGCAAGTCGGTGGTCCAGCGTAAGGGGCTGAAAAGCTGCGGCGATCTCGAATACAACTGGCTCGGCACTGATGATCAGGGCCGCGACGTGCTGACGCGCCTCATCTACGGCTTCCGCATCTCAGTGCTGTTCGGGCTGGTGCTGACGATCTTTTCCTCGGTCGTCGGCGTCGCCGCCGGCGCGGTGCAGGGCTATTTCGGCGGTTGGACCGATCTTCTGTTCCAGCGTTTCATCGAAATCTGGACCTCGGTTCCCGAGCTTTATCTGTTGCTCATCATTTCGTCCGTGCTCGTCCCGGGTTTCTTCATCCTGCTCGGAATTCTCCTGTTATTCTCCTGGGTGCGGCTGGTCGGCCTGGTGCGCGCGGAATTCCTGCGCGGACGCAATTTCGAATATATCCTCGCGGCGCGCGCGCTCGGCGTGTCAAATGCCGTCATCATTTTCCGTCACCTGCTGCCGAACGCGATGGTGGCGACGTTGACGTTTCTGCCGTTCATCATGTCAGGGTCGGTGATGACACTCACCGCGCTCGATTTCCTCGGCTTCGGCCTGCCGCCCGGCTCGCCCTCGCTCGGCGAGCTCCTTTCCCAGGGCAAGGCCAATGTGCAGGCGCCGTGGCTCGGGCTCTCCGGCTTCTTCACCGTCGCCCTGATGCTGTCGCTTCTTATCTTCATCGGCGAAGCCGTGCGCGACGCCTTCGATCCGAGGAAGACGTTCACATGACCGAACCTCTCCTCTCCATCCGCGACCTCTCCGTCGCCTTCAGCCATGGAACAGATGGCGGACCGGAGACGCTGGCCGTCAATCGCGTCTCGTTCGATATCGGCAAGGGCGAGACCGTGGCGCTGGTCGGTGAATCCGGCTCCGGCAAGTCGGTAACGGCTTTGTCGATCCTCAAGCTCTTGCCCTATCCGGCGGCCCGTCATCCATCGGGCGCCATCGCGTTCAACGGCCGCGAGCTTCTGCGGCTCTCGGAACGCGAGATGCGGCGCGTGCGCGGCGACGACATCACCATCGTCTTTCAGGAGCCGATGACATCGCTCAACCCGCTGCACACGATCGAGAAGCAGATCGGCGAGATACTGCAGCTGCATCGCGGCCTCACCGGCGCCGCGGCGCGCGCGCGGACGCTTGAAGTGCTCGGCCAGGTCGGCATCCCCGATCCGCAAAGCCGGCTCGCAAGTTATCCGCATCAGCTTTCCGGAGGCCAGCGCCAGCGGGTCATGATCGCCATGGCGCTCGCCAACGAGCCCGACCTGCTCATCGCCGATGAGCCGACCACCGCGCTCGACGTCACCGTGCAGGCGCAAATCATCGAGCTTTTACAGGAAATCCAGCAACGGCTCGGCATGTCGCTTCTATTCATCACCCACGACCTCGGCATCGTGCGCAAGATCGCGCAAAAGGTCTGCGTGATGAAGGAAGGCAAGATCGTCGAGCAGGGCGCCGTCGAGCGCGTGTTCGCCGCGCCCGCGCATCCCTATACGCGCGCGCTCCTTGCCGCCGAGCCAAAACCCGACCCCGCCCCGCCGCAACCCAACGCGCCGGTCGTCTTGGAGGCTACCGATCTTAAGGTCTGGTTTCCCATCAAGCGCGGCTTGCTGCGCAAGGTCGTCGGCCACATCAAGGCCGTCGATGGTGTCAGCATCGATATACGCAAAGGCGAGACGCTCGGCGTCGTCGGCGAATCGGGCTCGGGCAAGACGACGCTCGGCCTCGCCCTCTTGCGTCTTATTTCCTCAGAAGGCCCGATCATTTTCATGGGCAACAAGCTGCAGGGCCTGCGGTTCAAACAGATGCGTCCGTTCCGCCGCGACATGCAGATCGTGTTCCAAGACCCCTATGGCTCGCTTTCGCCGCGGCTGTCGGTCGCCGACATCATCAAAGAGGGGCTCCAGGTCCACCATCCGGACCTGCCGGAACGCGAGCGCGACGCGCGGGTCATGCGCGCGCTGGGCGACGTCGGTCTCGATCCGGCCACGCGCTTTCGCTTTCCCCACGAGTTCTCCGGCGGCCAGCGCCAACGCATCGCCGTGGCGCGCGCCATCGTGCTGGAACCGACTTTCGTCGTGCTCGACGAGCCGACCAGCGCGCTCGACATGCTGATCCAGTCGCAGATGGTCGACCTGCTACGCGAGCTGCAGAAGCGGCGCAATCTCACTTATCTTTTCATCTCGCACGATCTGCGCGTCGTCGCCGCGCTGGCGAGCCGGCTCCTGGTGATGCGGCAGGGCAAGGTGGTGGAGGCCGGCGCTGCCGCCGACCTCTTCAAGAATCCCAAAACCGACTACACGCGCGCGCTGTTCGCCGCCGCGTTCAATCTCGAGACCGCGCCGACTGGCGTGGTGGCGCAGTGAAGAGCGGCCGTCATCCCGGAGCGCGGGTGTCAGCCCGGTAGCTTCGCAGCAACCCCGAACGACACAGAGTGAGCATCACCGATGATCAAGGGTTCTTCAGCGTTTGTGTCAGGAGCGTTCGCCATTGCCTTGCTGATCACATGGCTGGCGGCGCCATCCCTCGCGCAGCAATCCGATGCCGCGACCCAATCTGAATACCCGTTGGTCGGCGACGAAGGCCAGCGGCTGCCCAATCACACGGTCAAGCTCCTGGGATCAATCGACAGGCTCCCTGGCGTGGTTGTGGTGGGCAATGCGAACGGCAAAGAGACGCTCACCGAATTCTACGACCTCAATTGTCCCTACTGCCGCGTGGCCGCGACTGACATTGGCGGCATGCTCGATCACGATCCGCAGCTCCGGCTGGTCCTTGTTCCCTTCCCGGTGCTGGGCATTGCGTCGATCGGGGCAAGCCGCGTCGAGCTTGCCGTGGCAAAGCTAGGCACGCCGCAGCAGTTTTACGCCTTCCACCGCAAAATCTATTCGCAGCGCGGCACGACCGATGGGCCGCGCGCGCTCGAAATCGCCCGTGGTCTTGGCTTCGACGCACGCCGCCTGTTCGCGCTCGGCGACAGCGACCAAATCACGGCCACCATGAAGAACCTTGTGAGCGTCGGGAATGCGCTCGGTCTGGTGGCCACGCCGTCGTTCGTCGTCGGCAATGTCGCAATCCTCGGTTACCCGGGGCCGCGCGAGCTTCGAGCCATCATCGATGCCGCCGGAACTTGCGGCAAGGTGGTTTGCTGATAACGATTTCGGGAAGCGGCGTAACTGTCACACCGCGCAAGCCGGACGCAATGCGCCCGACCAGCGCGATGGTGAAGTTACATCACTTCGGCGCAGCGGCAGCCGTCTCGCCGGGCGGCAAGATCCTGAATGTGAAGATCGATACTTTTTCGCCCGGCTTGAACGGTCCGGGTACCTGGTTCTTGACCGCGGGTATGCTCCGAAGATACGCGACGACTGCCGCTACATCCTCTTTCGTCATGTAGGTAAATGCGGCGTAGTTCATGATGGGCGCTAATTGGCGGCCGTCAGGGCGCTTTCCCGTCGTAATCGCCGTCGCGACTTGCTCGTCGGTCCAGCCACCGATGCCGGTTTCCTTGTCCGGCGTGATATTCCTGCCGTTAAACACCCCGAGGCCCGGAATTTCGAAACCAACGTCCGATCCGCCGAGATAGCGTGCCATGTCCGGCTTGCCGAAGAAGAATCCGGGAGTGTGGCAGTCGTTGCACCCGGCCACCGTGACAAGATACTTGCCGCGGTCGGCCGCCGAATCGGCATGAGCCTTTGGCAAGAAACAGACCGCGACAGCAGCCACCGCAGCCGCGCCCGCAAGCGCGACCCAAAGCGAACGTTTCATTATTTCCTCCCCCATTTGCACGCGACTTGGTCGCCGTGCGGCACTTTCGTGCTTGCAACACGTTATACCCGCGCCGTTCGAACGCAAGGCGATACGTTTGAGGCTGCTGCCCAACTTTTGTGAGTTTGGCGGAGTCCTTGATTAGGCTTGGGCAGCGCGGCGTTGGCGCCAATGCCACCACAGCACGGCGCCAAGCCCAATCACCGCTCCCGCAATCAGCACGACCAGCAAAGCCGAATTCTCGATCCACGCAATCGCCGGAATGCCGAGCGCCATGATCAGGCCGAGAAGACAAACCTGCCACGAGAGAACCTGCACGCCGGCAGTGAAGGTGCCAAGCGCCAGCAGGGTGAAAATCGCCAGGGCCGTGGCCTGGGCCGTGAAAATCCTCTGCACGCTTGTCAGCAACAGCATGTTCATCACCAGAAGGAACGCCGACCAGTGCAGCGCCTGGGTCACGACAAGGCGCAATCGCCCCGTTTTGTCGCCCGCCTCCTGCCACCCGGCGCCGACGCACACGAGCGCGATGATCGGCGCGAGAACTTCCCAATAGCCGACAATCGGCTTTTTTGAGAAACTCGTATAGGCGACGCCCGCGATGGTCAGGATCAACACTATGGTGAACGGCAGTTCTCTGATCCAGAAACTTGCCCGATGCGCCTCGTGCGGCGGGGCCATGTAGGGAACGCTTGATGGCGCGGCGGGCCGATCTTGTTCTGCGCTCGTCATCGTCTTTGCTCCGAGCTTTTGGCTCACATCCAATCCCGAGATTCGCGTTTCGAATACCACGCGGATGGGCGGTTCGCCTGACCGATTCCTTAAGGTAGATCACGCAACGCAGCAACGCCACCTCATGCTTACTTCGCCTTCTCGTAAGGATAAATGATGTCGCCAGTTTTCTGGTCGGCCGGCGTGAGCACTGTCTGATAGCCCATGCCCCTCCAGGTCCCGAGGTCCGCCGCGTCGGTGATGTTGTGATATTGCACCTGCATCATTCTTGACTTTATCCATTCGCCGCCGCTGCCGAACTTGACGTCGGCCATGATGGTATGAAACTGATGGCCGCGGAGATAGTCGGCGATCTTGTCGTCGTTGATGCTTTTGGCGCCTTCGACCGCCGCACCCAACACCTGAAAATAGGCGTAGCCCCAGCCGCCGAGGCTGGAGCCGAGCGGGTCGACACCTTCGGCTTTGGCGCGCTCCTGATATTTTTTGAAGAAATCGGCCGCCGGCGCCATCAAATTTGGCGACGGCACCCAGGTTTCATAATTCACGATGCCGTTGAGCTTGGACTTGAGTTTGGTTTTCAACGCGGTCGCCTGTAGTCCGATCATGGCGCCGCCGAACATCTTCGGCGTGAAGCTGAGTTCATTGGCGGACAGCACAATGCCGGCCGAGCTCAGCGGATAGGAGCACACCACGACGAGGTCGGCGTTGGCGGCCGCCAGTGCGCGGATAACCGGCGAGAAGTCGGTCGTGCCCGGCGGGAAAGTCTTGTCGTAGACGATCTTGACGCCGTACTTCTTCGCGTTCTCGCGGGCGCCTTCGCAGGCGTTGCGTGCAAACTCCGCATCCTCGGAGATGAGTGCGACGGTGGTCGGTTTCGGATTTTGCTCCGAAGCGACCTGGAAGAACCCTTCCGTGAAGGAGGCTTTGGTGTCCGGGCCGGTCGGCAGCATCGAGAAGTATTTCGGATAATGGAATTCGCTGTTCACATCCAGCGCCGACAGGCCGATGAAGGTCTTGCCCTTCTGCATGACAATAGGCATCGCTGGCGCGACCATGTTGGTCGCATAGCCGCTGACGACAAGGTCGACCTTGTCGACGTCGAGGAGCTTCATATAGATGCCGGGAACCGTCGCCGGATTCGACTGGTCGTCGTAATTGACCAGTTTGACTGGCCGCCCGAGCAGGCCACCCTTGGCGTTGATCTCCTCTTCCCAAATCTTCGCACCGAGCAAGGCCTGCTTGCCGTTGGATGCAAGCGGACCGGTGAGCGCCATGCTGAAGCCTATCTTGATCGGCTCCCCGCTCTGCGCGGCAGCGGGAGCTACGGCAAGGCCGACAGCAAGAACAGCGGCGCCGAGCCCGCCGGCAAGGGCGCGCCGCGTAACATGATGACTCATGGTTTTCACCTCACAAACGGGACTTTTCGATTGCGGCACCGCATTACGCACCGCGATGGGTCGGCGCCATCCGCCGCATGCTCGTAATCTCCCCTCCCCCACTGCAAATGCGCGCGATGGCCTCGGCAATCGGCTCGATCGCAACAGCCATGTGGAAGGCATTCGCGTGCAGAAGGTTTCTACGATCGCGCACGATGGCGACGTGACCTTTCCAGAATAGGAGGTCGCCGCGTTGCCGATCGGGAAAATCGGCCGCCGAGGCGACGGGCTTCCCGAGAGACCCTTCCTGCATGTCGCTGTCGCGCGGGCATTTGGTGCCGCACGCCGCTAGCGCGATCTGCACAAGACCAGAGCAATCGAGACCGAGCGCTGTTTTGCCGCCCCACAAGTACGGCACGCCGACGAAACGCTCGGCCACGGCGACAAAATCCGGCTCGTAAACGTCGATCGGCGCGAGATGCGGTGCCGGCACATAGGCGCCGGATCGAGTCACCGCCATGCGGTCGTCGATCCGAATCACGCCGACGCGCGCGCCGAGCGGTAACGCTTCGACGGGCGGGAGCTTGATCGAGGGACCCGGGAAAGCGAAGGTGCGCAGCGCCGTGACCTTGTGCGTTGGCGGCGCCCCGGCCGCTGCAAGCGCGTTGGCCGGCAACCAGCCGACGTAACCGTCCGCCGCGAGTTGGCCCCAGGCCCAGCCCTCCGCGTTCGCATCGTAGATGGTGACGCGCTCACCCTTGAGCGCTTCGGTCGAGAGCGGCGCATCGGGCGCCGGCTCGCCGCGCAGCGGCGCCTGCGGCTCGACCACTTCGTACGTGCGGCCATCGACATAACGCGCCGCCGCCACTTTCCCTTCGAGCTCCTTCGCGGCGAGATCGGCGCGGGCCGGCGTCAGGCGAGGATCGAAGGCGCGCATCGCTTTACGCGCTCAGCCGTAGCGCTCGGCGAGCAGCGCGTAGACCGCGCGCGCCGCCTGACATTCGCCGCCTTCGGGCCGGCCGGGCTTCGCCGCCGGCGTCCAGGCGAAAACATCGAAATGCACCCACGACTTGGCAGTCACGAAGCGCCGCATGAACAGCGCCGCAGTGATGGCGCCGGCCTGGCCGCCGCTGCCGACATTATTGATGTCCGCAACCTTGGACTCCAGCATCGACTCGTAAGCGCGCCAAAGCGGCAGCCGCCAGAGCGGATCGTTCTCGGAAGCGGCATGGCTCGCAAGCTCGTCCGCCAGTTCGTCGTCATCGGTGAAGAAGGGCGGAACGTCAGGGCCGAGCGCAACCCGCGCGGCGCCGGTCAATGTGGCGAAGTCGGCGATCAGCGCTGGCTTTTCCTCATCGGCGAGCGAAAGCACATCGGCGAGAATGAGACGCCCCTCCGCATCGGTGTTGCCGATCTCGACGGTAATGCCCTTGCGGGATGTGTAGACGTCGCGCGGGCGAAAAGCGGTGCCGGAGATCGAGTTCTCCACGGCGGGGATCAGTACGCGCAGTCGCACTTTCAGTTTGCGTGACATAATCATGTGCGCCAGCGCCAACGCCGTCGCCGCGCCGCCCATGTCCTTTTTCATGTTAAGCATCGACGCGTCCGGCTTGATGTCGAGCCCGCCGGAATCGAAGCAGACGCCTTTGCCAACCAGCGTGACGCGCGGATGCCCCGCCGCGCCCCATTTCAGATCGATCAGCCGCGGCGCCCGCTCGGCAGCACGGCCGACGGCATGAATAAGCGGAAAATTCTCTTTCAACAGGTCGTCACCGACGACCACGCGGATATCGGCGCCATGCCGTGCGGCAAGCGAGCGAGCCGCCCCCTCGAGCTCCGCCGGTCCCATGTCGTTCGCCGGCGTGTTGATCAGATCGCGCGCAAGCGTCACCCCCTCGACAATGCGTTCGAGATCGTCGCGATCGATGCTCTGCGGCAGATCGAGCCTGACCTGACGCCCTTCCGCCTTCCGGTAGCGCGTGAAGCGATAAGCGCCGAGCGCGAAGGCGAGCGCCGCCAGGCGCGCATCATGCGGATCGTTGGCAAAACGGTAGACGCCGTCCGGCAATTGCTGCGGCAAACGTCCGGGAAGAAACAGATCCTTGGTCTCGTTCGCGCCTTCGAGCCCGAACAGGATTGCGCCAAGCCCGCCCTGCCCCGGCAACGCAAGATATTGACTGGGTTTTGCTTCGAAACCAGCCGCATCGGCAAAGGCGCGGGCGCTTGCATCAAGCCGCTCGCGCACATCCGGATAGTTCGCCGCGGTGACGAACCATATCGGGATCGCGGCCGCAGCCCGGTTCGCAGTGAAAATCGAATCCATCGTTATCCACGCGCAAAAACGCGACGCCCTGCTACCACGTCAACCGCCAATCGGGAAGGCGACGGAAGGCGCTAGGCGCGCGACGGGCTCGGGTTTCGTGCCCCGCCGCGGCTGTGCCTGATGCCGTAAAATCCGTAAAGCAAGAGCCCGATCACGAGCCACGCGCCAAACCGCAGCCAGGTGTCGAGCGGCAATCCGAACATCAGGAACAACGATGACGCCGCTCCCAGGGGAGCGATCACATAGACGGCCGGAGCTTTGAAGGGTCGCGCCAGGCCCGGCTCCTTGATACGCAGCACCAGCACGCCGGCGCTGACGATCGCGAAAGCGAACAACGTACCTATGCTGACCAATTCGCCGACGAGACCGATCGGCAGCAGGCCGGCAAGCACCATCACGATGATTCCGGTGATGATGGTCGTGATATAGGGCGTGCGAAATCGGCTGTGCACCTTGGCGGCCGCGCGCGGCAACAGCCCGTCGCGCGCCATAGAGTAAAAAATGCGCGGCTGCGCCAACAGCATGACCAGAATGACCGAGGTGAGGCCAAGGATGATGCCGAATTTCAGGATCGGCGAAAGCAGCGACAAACCCACCGCATCGATGCCGACCGCGATCGGATCGGGAACGTTGAGTTTGTCATAGGGCACGATCCCGGTGAGCACAAAGCCGACCGCCACGTAGAGCACGGTGCATACGGCAAGCGATCCGAGAATGCCGATCGGCATGTCGCGCTTCGGATTCTTCGCTTCCTGCGCCGCGGTCGAGACGGCGTCGAAGCCGATATAAGCGAAGAACACGACGGCGGCGCCGCGCAGAACGCCGCTCAAGCCAAATTGGCCTGGACCGGTATTGGGCGGAATGAAACTGCCGTCCGGGTTGCCCGCCGTCACCCAGTGCGCGGTGCTCACGAACGGAGCCGCCGCCGCGATGAACGCCACGATGATGATGAGCTTGATCGCGACGATGTAGCTATTGGCGCGCGCGGATTCATGGACGCCGACGACCAGCAAAGCCGAAATCCCGGCGATCACCAGCATGGCCGGAACGTTTACCAGCGCGCCGGTTGCATGCCAAGCGTGCTCCGCAGCATCGTAAGAAAACGGCGACCCGGCAAACGCCGGCGGCACAACGATGCCGAGATTTTTGAGGAAGCTCACGACGTAACCCGACCAGCCGATGGCGACGGTGGTGGCGCCGAGCGCGTATTCGAGGATCAAGTCCCAGCCGATGATCCAGGCGACGAGCTCGCCCATCGTCGCGTAGGCATAGGTGTAGGCGCTGCCGGCGATCGGGACCGTCGAGGCCATTTCCGCATAGCAGAGGCCGGCGAAGGCGCAGGCGAACGCGCCGAGCACGAAGGACAACGTAATCGCCGGTCCGGCATTGGCGGCGGCGGCATGTCCGGTCAGGACGAAGATGCCCGCGCCGATGATGGCGCCCACCCCAAGCGCCACGAGGTTGACGGCCGACAAGGTGCGCTTGAGCGGCACGCCGGTGTGCGTCGTCAGCGCCTGCACCTCCGGTTCTTCGGCTTCGGCCTCCAGCAGCGCGATCGATTTGCGCGCCCAGATGTTCGCCATGATGTTGCGTCCTCTTACAACCCCACCGCAGTGAGCGCCGCCTGCTGCCGCTTGGCGACGCGATCCATCGAGAAATGCTCGATCGCCTCGTTAAACAGTCGATAGAAATTGAGCTCGGCGCGCAAGTGCAGGAATACGGCGCCGAGCCCGATCGCCGCGCGATCCATGAAGACGAACTCGCGGGGCACCGTCACCGGGCCTTTCTGCTTGAGCGCCTGGTGCACGCGGAACGCTTCGCGCCGGCCGTATTCAGCCGGGGCGACGCCGTCGGCGATGGTGCGCACGCGGTCGTCGAGGAGCGGCGAGTAAATGAAACGCGCCCAGATGTTGAGCGTCTCGATGAGGTCGCGCGAGAGCCGGCGAAAGCCCCACGTTTCGTAGGCGCGCACGACGAGATCATCGTCGCCGTGCAGAAGTCCGTGATAGAGATCGACGACGCCGCGCACGAATTTCGGCGGAAAGATACGGATGCAGCCGTAATCGAGCAGATTGATTCCGGCAGGCTCCGTAGCTGTCTTGCGCGAGCCGCCGGCGGCGCTGAAAACGGTGTAGTTGCCGAGATGGGGGTCGCCGTGAATGACGCCGTAACGGCTGAACGGAAACCACCAGGCAGTGAACATGGCGGTCGCGAGCGCATTGCGTACGGCAAGCGGTTCGTTCTTGTGCGCGAGCATGCGGGTGCCGTCGAGCCAGTCGAGCGTTAGCAAACGTCCGGTCGACAGTTCGGGCCAGGCGCGCGGCACCCGGACCATGTCGATGCCATCGAGCATCGTCCGGTACAGCGCGGCATGTTTGGCTTCGCGGCGGTAGTCGAGCTCTTCACGGACGCGCGCGCCGATCTCCTTGCCGATCTCGCTGGTGTCGATCGCGGAATCGAGGCGCCGCCGGATCGCGAGCAGCCATTGCAACTGCTGCAGGTCGGCTTCGACCGCGGACTCCATATCGGGATATTGCAGCTTGCAGGCCAATTCCGCGCCATCGAGCGAGCGCGCGCGATGCACCTGGCCGAGCGAAGCGGCCGCGGCCGGATGGTGTTCGAAGCTGGCGAATTTGCTCTGCCAGTCGGGCCCAAGCTCGGCGTTCATGCGCCGCTTGACGAACGCCCAGCCCATGGGCGGCGCTTCGCTTTGCAGCTTCTGCAATTCGGCGGCGTATTCCGGCGGCAAGAGATCGGGAATGGTCGCCATCAGCTGGGCGACCTTCATCAGCGGACCCTTGAGATTGCCGAGCGCCGAAGCGAGCGCCGACGCCTCGCCCGCCCGGTTGGGTTCGCCGCCGAGAAGCCGCCTACCGGCGTAGCGCGCGGCTACGCCGCCGACATTGGCTCCGACACGCGCATAGCGCGCGGCGCGGGCGGAGAAGCGGTTCTTTTCGCGGTCGGCCATGAATCAAACTACACGGTTATGCTACAAGAAGCACGTTGGCAGGATGGCGGGCGCAATGAAACACGCAATTGTCGCTGGCGCTTGGATCATTCTGGCTGCCATCGGGCTTATCAAATTCATGAATTCGAAATTGGAAGATCAATACGTCAGGGCACAATCCCAGGCGCATCGAACGGCCTGATGTGATCGGCGATCCAATGAGCCAACGCGTCCTCCGTGATCTCGCCTGCTTAGGACAATCGCTGTTGCTTCCTCCGGCGGGGCATCAAGATCAATCCGGTTAAGTCCGAGAAACACACAGGAGGCTGCCGAACCCAAGTTCAGCCCAAGCTTTCCAATTCCTCGATCATCCGCTCGATCACGCCAAGGCCGCCCTGCCAGAATGTTGGATCGCGGGCGTCGAGGCCGAAGGGGGCGAGCAGCTCGGAATGGTGCTTGGTGCCGCCGGCCGAAAGCATGGCGAGGTAGCGCTCGGCAAAACCCTCGGCGGCGTGCTCGTAGACCGCATAGAGCGAATTCACCAGGCAATCGCCGAACGCATACGCATAGACGTAGAACGGCGAATGGATGAAATGCGGAATGTAGGCCCAAAAGGTTTCGTAGCCGGGCTTGAGCTCGATCGCCGGCCCAAGGCTTTCGCGCTGCACGTCGAGCCATAGCTCGCCGATGCGCTCGGCGGTCAATTCGCCGTTCTTGCGCTCGGTGTGGACGGCGCGCTCGAAGGTATAGAACGCGATCTGCCGCACCACCGTGTTGATCATGTCCTCGACTTTGGCGGCGAGCATCGCCTTGCGCTCTTTTTTGTCGCTGGTCGCGGCGAGGAGCTTCTTGAAGGTCAGCATCTCGCCGAACACGCTCGCGGTCTCGGCGAGCGTCAGCGGCGTCGGCGCCATGAGCGCGCCGTTGGGCGCGGCGAGCACCTGATGCACGCCGTGACCCAATTCGTGCGCGAGCGTCATCACGTCGCGCTGCTTACCCTGATAGTTGAGCAGCACATACGGATGCGCCGACGGCGTCGTCGGATGCGCGAAGGCCCCCGGCGCCTTGCCGGGCCGCACCGGCGCATCGATCCAGCGCTTGGCAAAGAAGCGCTCGGCGATTTCCGCCATCTTCGGCGAGAAGGCGCCATAGGCCGTCAGCACCGTGTTGCGCGCCTCGATCCAACCGACCGTGCGGGTCGCCACTTGCGGCAATGGCGCATTGCGATCCCAGTGCGGCAGACGCTTTTTCCCGAACCATCGCGCTTTGAGCGCATAATAGCGGTGCGACAGCCGCGGATAGGCGGCGCGCACCGCGGCGACCAGTGCATCGACCACTTCGCGCTCGACCCGGTTCGACAGATGGCGATCGTCGGCGATGTCGGCGAAACCGCGCCAGCGGTCGGAGATTTCCTTGTCCTTGGCGAGCGTGTTGGTGATCAGCGCGAATTGCTGCACGTTGTTCTTGAATGTGTGCGCCAGCGCCTGCGCGGCGGCTTTGCGCTTTTCCCCCGAGCGGTCTTGCAAGAAATTAAGCGTCGGCTCGATGGCGAGCGACTTTCCCGCAACCTTGAACCGAAGATTCGCAATAGTGGCGTCGAATTGCCGATTCCAGGCGGAATAGGCGGTCATCGACTTTTCGTGAAAAAGCTGTTCGACGCGGTCTTCCAGCTGGTACGGCCGATACCTGCGCACATCTTCGAGCCACGGCCGATAATGCCCGAGCGCCGGATCGGTCATCGCCGCTTCGAGAAGCGCATCGTCGATGCGGTTAAGCTCGAGCGCGAAGAACAGAAGATGCGTGGAGGCCGCGGTCAACCGCTCCTGCACATCGCCGTAAAATTTTGTCCGGTCGGGATCGACCGTGTTCCCGGCGTGCATAAGCCCGGCATACGACCCGAGCCGCCCCATCAGGTCGTCGATCGCCTCGTAGCGCCGCACCGCCTCGGCAAGCGCGGTGCCGGCCTCCGCCGATCCCGCCAGATCGGCAAGCCTGCCCTTGTAGGCATTCTCGAAGGCGACGCATTCGACATCGGCGCGGTCGAGATCGGCCTTGATCGCAGGATCGTCGAGGCCGGAATAAAGGTCGGCCAGATTCCACTCGGGCAGCGCCCCGAGTCCGGTTTTCCGATTTGCCGTGCCGCGTTTGGCCGGCCGTTTGGCGGCTATTCGTTTTGACATCGTCTTTGCGGGCATGGGAGTTTTGGAACGGAGAATCTCGGGCCTCACCGCTCATTCATGTGGCGCAGCGGTAAGGCGCGCGCAAGGCCGCCGCGCATCGCTCGCGCCGGCTTAAGCCGGAGATTGCAACATGGCTAAAGTTCTCATTCCGATCCCACGCACGGACTTCGATCCGAGCGAGGCCGCCATCAGCTGGAGCGTGTTGAAGCGGCTTGGTCATTCCGTGACGTTCGCCACGCCCGACGGGCAGCCGGGACATGCGGACGAGATGATGCTTACGGGCGAAGGCCTTGACGTTTGGGGGTTTCTGCCCGGGCTTAAACACCTCACCGCCATCGGCCGGTTGATGCGGGCGAATACGGACGCGCGGCAAGCCTACGCGGCGATGTTGCAGGACCCGGCCTTCAAGACCCCGCTGTCATGGCGCCAAGTTCGTCGCGAAGATTTCGACGGCCTCCTCCTGCCCGGCGGCCATCGCGCCCGCGGCATGCGCGAATATCTGGAGAGCGGGGTCCTGCAAAAGCTTGTCGCCCAATTCTTCGCGGCGGGCTTGCCGGTCGCGGCGATCTGTCATGGCGTCCTGCTCGCCGCACGAAGCCGCACCGCTGACGACAGCCATTCCGTCCTCTATGGCCGGCGCACGACGGCGCTCACCTGGTCGATGGAGCGCAAAGCCTGGATGGTCGGGCGTATCGTTCGCTTCTGGGACCCGAACTATTATCGCACATATGAGGACGGGCCAGGACAGCCCGCCGGCTATATGTCGGTGCAGCAGGAGATCACCCGCGCGCTGGCTCGTCCCGAGGACTTTCTCGACGTTCCGGCCGACGCTCCCGACTACGGCCGGAAAGCAAGCGGCATGGTTCGCGATACCTTCGACGACGACCGGCCCGCCTTTGTCGTGCGCGACGGCAACTATGTCTCGGCGCGCTGGCCCGGCGATGCGCACACCTTTGCGCGGACGTTCGCCGCCCTGTTGTCCGGGCGCAGCGGGTGAGAAAACAGCGTCAAGGCTCGGCCGGTAGTCCGAGGCTGACGCTCGGCATCCTACGATCTAACATGCCCTTCCAATTCGATTTTGGCACGGTGTAGATACGAGATGCTCGGCTGGTTCCAAGCGCTGATGCCTAAGGAAGATCGCTTCTTCGATCTTTTCGTGCGGCATGCCACGGTGGTCGTTGCCGGCGCCGAGGCGATGAGCGGACTGTTGCAGGGCGGCGACGGCATCGAACGTTACTGCAAGCAGATTTTCGACCGCGAAGCCGAAGCTGACGAAATTACCCGGCAGGTTTTAACAGCGGTACGCCGCACTTTTATTACGCCGTTCGATCGCTCCGACATCCAGGACCTGATCACCTCGATGGACGACTCGATCGACCAGATGAACAAGACCGCAAAGATCATCACGTTGTTCGAGGTGCGCAGTTTCGAACCGCAGATGCAACAAATGAGCGGGGTAATCGTGCAAGCGGCAAAGCTCGTGCTCGAGGCGATGCATCTTTTGCGCTCCATAGGCAACAACGCCGGTCGTCTCAACGCGCTCACCGCGCAGATCATCCAGATCGAGGAGCAGGCGGACCAAGTTTGCGACCACGGACTGAAGGCGCTTTTTGTCGCCAATCGCCAAGGCAGCATCCCAGGCAACGCGATGAGCTTTATCATCGGCTCGCAAGTCTACGATCATCTCGAAAAGGTGGTCGATCGCTTCGAGGATGTTTCGAACGAGATTAATTCGCTCGTGACCGATCACCTTTGACGAGGCATTTCGCGATGAGTGCCTCGCTGAGCTTCCCGCTTCTGATCGGCCTCATTGTGGTGGCGCTGGCGTTCGATTTTCTCAATGGTCTGCACGATACCGCAAATTCGATCGCAACCATCGTTTCTACGCGCATGCTGCGGCCTCGCTACGCGGTGATCTGGGCGGCGTTTTTCAATTTCATAGCGTTCCTGCTGTTCGGTGTGCATGTCGCGCAGACCATCGGCGTCGGCATCGTGTCGGCCGAGGTTACGGATGCGCGCGTGATCTTCGGCGCTCTGATGGGCGCCATCTCCTGGAACCTCATCACATGGTGGGCCGGCATTCCCTCCAGCAGCTCACATGCACTGATCGGAGGGCTGGTGGGCGCCGGTGTCACCAAGGCTGGCGTCGCGTCGATTGTTTGGCCCGGGCTGTTGACGACGGGAGCCTTCATCGTGCTGTCGCCGATGCTCGGGTTTTTCCTTGCACTGCTGTTGGTTCTCACCGTGTCGTGGGTGTTCGTACGCGCCAATCCGCGCGCGCTGGAAGGTACCTTTCGGTGGCTGCAATTTGCGGCGGCATCGCTGATTTCGCTCGGCCATGGCGGCAACGATGCGCAGAAGACGATGGGCATCATCGCCGTGCTGTTGTTCTCGCAAGGTCAGCTTGGCGGCGATTTCCATGTCCCGTTCTGGGTGGTGATCACTTGCCAGGCGGCCATGGGGCTCGGGACGCTGATCGGCGGCTGGCGCATCGTGCATACGGTCGGATCAAAAATCACCCGGCTGACCCCGGTACAGGGTTGTTGCGCCTCGGCCGGCGGCGCGATCATGCTGCTTGCCGCGACGTATCTGGGCATTCCGGTCTCAACCACGCATACCGTTACCGGCTCCGTCATCGGCGTGGGAGCGGCACGCAAGGTGTCGGCGGTGCGGTGGAACGTTGCGAGCAACATTGTGATTGCTTGGATCGTCACGCTGCCGGCCGCCGCGTTGATGGCCGCCTTGTTTTACGTCCTCTCGGGGCTCGTTCCGTGAACCGCTATCCATTTGACGATGCCGTGATCGATGATGATCTGCGACCACGGTCATTGAAAAGTACAATAGCTAGAACCGGCAGGTTCTTGCGCGACGGTAAAACGTCAGCCGCAGGCTAGGAGCTCCCTGCCGCCGTGCCTTCGAGATGCCGGCGCATGAACGCGCCGGCGCTGGCGAGTGCGCGGCGGCCGGCTTCCAGATGCGCGTTCCATAGATGCCACGCATGAATCATGTGCGGCCAAATCTCCAGCGTCACGGCAACATCGGCAGCGCCGGCGGCAGCGGCGAAACGGACGGAGTCATCGAGCAGCGTCTCGTTGGAGCCAACCTGGATCAGCGTCGGTGGAAATCCTCGCAAGTCCGAATAGAGCGGAGAAACGCGCGGGTCCTTCCTATCCGCTGCGCCGGGCAGGTACGCATCCGCCAACTCGCCGAGATATCCCTTATGGATGAGCGGGTCGACGGCATCCTTGCTCGCAAGGCTCGAACCAGACATCGTCAAATCGGTCCAGGCAGACACGAGCCACGCGCACGCGGGCGGCTCCTCGTTCGTCTGGCGCAGACGGTTTATCAGCGCCGCTGTGAGGCCGCCGCCCGCGCTGTCGCCGCCGATCGCAATGTGCGCCGCCGATCGCAATGTGCGCCGCCGCAATGCCTTGTTTCCTGAGGAAGCGCCAAGCAGTCAGCGCGTCGTCAAAGGCCGCGGGAAATGGATGCTCTGGGGCCAGCCGATATCCGACGGCCAATGTGCGCGCTCGGGCCTGCCTTCCGGCCTCGCTGACCATGCGGCGATGGCTGCGAATGGAGCCGGAGCAGTAGCCCCCACCATGGAAGAACATGAGCACGCGCGCATCATCGCTGCCGGGAACGATCGACCATTCCCCCGGCACGCCTCCGAGGTCGATGGCGGCGAGCTTCACGTCGGCGGCGACGGGCCAAACAGAACCGACATCGTCGAGGCGCTGGCGCCGCTCCGCCCACCCGACCGGCCGCGGCTTGGAGCTTAACAACGCGCGAATGGCGTCGATCTCACTCTGAGTCATCGCCTGCACCTCCCGCTACCCGGCGGCTTGGCATCATTGCGTCAAGCCGGTCCGCAATTATTGAATGAACTATGGATTGATGTCCCGATGGCCCGCGGGCGGCGTCAAAGCCCGGCGTTGCGCTCCAATGTTTCATGATCCGTTAAGCCCCCTCGGCCAGAGTGCCCCGAAACGGCACAGGTTCAGTGCCAGAATGCCGAGGAACGAATGGCTATCCTCATCGTCGACGACGATCCGGTGCAGTGCCGGCTCGTCGAGGGCATGCTGCAAAAATTCGGCTACGAGACGGCCACCCGCGACAACGGCGACGCCGCGCTGGCCCTACTCACCGGGTCCGATGGCGCGCGGATCGATTGCGTGATCCTCGACCTGGTGATGCCTAACCTCGACGGTCTTGGCGTGCTCGCGAGATTACGCCAGGCGGCGATCAATGTGCCGGTGATCGTGCAGACCGCGCACGGCGGCATCGACAACGTCGTCTCCGCCATGCGCGCGGGCGCGATCGATTTTGTCGTCAAGCCGGTCGGCGCCGAACGTCTCCAGGTCAGCTTGCGCAACGCCCTCAACACCAGCGCGCTCGAAGGCGAGCTTGCGCGCATCAAGCATAGCCGATCCGGCACGCTGGGTTTTAAGGACATCATCACCAAAAGCCCGGCCATGCATGCCGTGCTGCGCATGGCGGAGAAAGCGGCCGCCTCCAACATCCCGGTTCTCGTCGCCGGCAAATCGGGTGTAGGCAAGGAATTGATCGCGCGCGCGATCCACGGTTCCGGCGAGCGGCGGTCGAAGCCGTTCGTCGCGGTCAATTGCGGCGCCATGCCCGAAAACCTGGTCGAGTCGATCCTGTTCGGCCACGAAAAGGGATCCTTCACCGGCGCGACCGAGCGCCACGTCGGCAAGTTCGTCGAGGCCTCCGGCGGCACGCTCTTCCTCGACGAAGTTGGCGAATTGCCGCCGGCGGCTCAGGTCAAGCTTCTTCGCGCCATCCAGGAAGGCGAAGTCGAGCCGGTCGGCGCGCGCAAGCCGGTCAAGGTCAACGTCCGGATCGTCTCGGCGACCAATCGCGACCTGATCGCCGACGTGAAGCAGGGTCGCTTCCGCGAGGACCTGTTCTACCGGCTGCACGTGTTTCCGATCACCGTCCCGGCGCTGCGGGAACGGGCCACGGACATTCCCGCCCTCGCCCGGCATTTTCTCGCGCTGTTTGCGGCAGAGGAAGCAAAGCGCATCCGCTCGGTCACGCCTGAAGCGCTGCGGTTATTGAGCGCCTTCCGCTGGCCGGGCAACATCCGCCAGCTCGAAAACGCGGTCTTCCGCGCCGTTGTGCTCGCCGAAGGCGACAGCATCGGCATTGACGAATTTCCCCAGATCACCGCGCAGATATCGGCGCCGCCCGCGGATCCGGTGCCGGAGGAGCCGCCGGCGGAAGATCCCGTCGAGCCCGTTTCGCTTGCGGCGCCTTTCCCGACCCCGCCCGCCCTGCCGGCCGCGGCGCTCGTCGATACGCTGCCGTTGCTCAATGCCGAGGGCGATGTCCGGCCGCTGGAAGAGCTGGAGGCCGAACTCATACGGTATGCCATTACCTACTATCGAGGGCAGATGTCGGAAGTCGCGCGGCGGTTGCAGATCGGGCGATCGACTCTCTACCGCAAGTTGGAGGCGCTGGGCCTCAATGGGGGCGGGGGAGAAACGGAGCCCGAAGGCGTTGCTGCAGAGCGACAGCCACGGAAAATTGCGTGAATTAGGCCCGTTTTGGCGGCTTGCGCCGCGACAAATTGGGCTCCTTCACGTAAGGTAAGCGCGACATAAGATTTGGCTTCGTAAAAATGACGAGGTTGGGGATGATCCTCCCCAATCCGCGTGGGAGCTTTGCGATCGCCATCGCCGGCTCCAAAGGAGATTTTGCAATGCCGGGCGTCCGTCTTGATCGGCTTCTCGCCTCAACTGCCGTGGTTCTCCTGTTATCGGGCGCTGTCGGCGCCGCGATCGCAGAGCCGAAGTTCGGCTCAAGTGTTGCTGCAACGTCATCCCCCGCAGCGACCGTAACTCCCTCGTCCGCAAGCGAAACCAACCAACCCTCCGCAAAACCGGCCGAGCCCTCCGCTGAGCCCGCGGTGCCAGCCCCGGCTACAAAGCCGGAGGCGTCGGCCGAGCAGTCGGTCGTCGCAATTGCGAAACCGGATGAACCGAACGACCAACCGGCGCCGGCTGCGTCGTCAAAACCCGACGAATCGCTTGACCAGCCGGCGACGATCGCAAAGCCCGACGAATCGCCCGACCAGCCGGCCGCGGCCGGCCCCGCCCCGGCCGCGGTTCGTTCTCAATCCACGGAAACCCCGGCGGCGACTGAGACGCCAGCACCCGCGGCGACTGTCGCCCCCGCAGCGCAACCGCAACCCGCCACGGCGACCGGGGACGATGAGGTCCCGACCCCCGCCGCTGCCACTCCGGCAACACCGAGCGACACGGCGGCGACAGAGGCTCCCGCCGTTGTCGCCGACGCCAATGCTCCGGTCGCGGATCAGCTGCGCCAACTCGCCAACGGCAAATTCGACCGCATGCTCGGCGGCAAGAAGGATAGGGCGGCCTTCGAAGCATTTTATTCCGGCCGCAATTACGCGCCGCTGTGGGTCACCGACGGCAACCCGAATGCGCGCGCAAAGGCCGCTGTCGTTTACCTCGGTCAGGTCGACGCCGATGGTCTCGATCCGGCGGACTACCCGGTTCCGAACCTGACCTCAATCAGCGATCCGGCCGCTCTCGCCGAAGCCGAGATGAGGCTGACCGCGTCGATCGTCACCTACGCGCACCATGCGCAAATCGGACGCGTGCATTGGTCACGCATTAGCAGCGACATCCTCTACGAACTGAAGGCCCCGACGCCGGCCGAAGTGCTCGCCAATATGGCGGACGCCAAGGATGTCGGCGAGGCGCTCGCCGACTACGAGCCGCATAGCCCAAACTATCTGGCGCTCAAGGCCAAGCTCGCCGAGCTTCGCGGTGGCAAGGAGACGGGCCAGGCGCCGTTCCCGACCGGACCAATGCTCAAGATCGGCATGCAGGACGAGCGCGTGCCGCAACTGCGCGAGCGGCTTGGCATGAGCGGCGATGGCACCACTTACGACAAAGCGCTTGCCGACGCCGTGAAGAGATTTCAGCAGGAGCATGAACTGAAAGCGTCCGGCATTCTCACGCCGCAAACGGTGGAAGCGCTGAACGGCCGCCAGCCCGATCGGCCGATCGATACGATCATCGCCAATATGGAGCGGTGGCGGTGGATGCCGCACGATCTCGGAAAGAGTTACGTGATCGTCAATCTTCCGGATTTCACGCTGCGCGTCATCGACAGCGATCATCAGGTTTGGATGACCAAGATTGTCGACGGCAAGCCCAACATGCCAACGCCGATCATGACCGCGGAGATGAAGTACATCACGATCAATCCGACCTGGAACGTGCCGCCTTCGATCGTGGCCAGGGAATATATGCCGGCGCTGCAGCAGGACCCTACGGTGCTTGAGCGCATGGGGCTCCGGGTCAGCACCAACCCGGACGGCACCGTTCACATCTCGCAACCGCCGGGTGACGCAAACGCGCTCGGCCGGGTTCGCTTCAACTTCCCCAACAAGTTCCTGGTCTATCAGCACGACACGCCCAACAAGAACCTGTTCGCCCTCGATAAGCGGGCGTTCAGCCACGGCTGCATGCGGGTGCAGGATCCGGTGAAATATGCCGAGGTGCTGCTGTCGATCGTGCGTCCGGGCGAAGGCTACACGCAGGATCGCATCCGCAAAATGTTCGGCCAGAGCGAATCAGACATCTCGTTTCCGAAGTTTCTGCCGGTCCACCTGACCTATCAGACGGCTTTCGTGGACGAGGAAGGCAAGCTTGAATTCCGCGAGGACGTTTACGGCCGGGACAAAACCCTGCTGGCGATCCTAAAAAGCGACGAGCGTAAGGTCGCGGACATTCCGGTCGAGCGCAGAGAGAATGCGGTTCGTCGCGAGGCTTTGGCAATGCCCGACCAACAAAGCTTCTTCGGCGGGCGAAGCTACTATCCGGGCGGCGGCAACTTCTTTTCGCGCATCTTTGGCTCGTTTAATGACCCGGCGCCGGCGCCGCGCAAACGCGCGGCACAACGCCGCCAGGAAATCCAATAGGCCATCGGCCCAATCGAATTGGAGCGTGGAGCGTAGTGTAAAGCCTGCCCGCGCCGGTCCGGAGCGCGCGAACGAGGTCGTTTATCTTCGTTTGCCGCGCGCGGACCTGCGTGTGGTCGACTTTACGGGCCTGCGGGCCGTGGAGCGGCCCTTCGCCTTGCCTTTGCTTTTTCTCGCTAACGCCTTTGCCCGTGGTGCCGCACGTTTTGATTTCGCGCTCGCGGCGCGTTTGGCTTTGCGGGCGCTCTTGACCGGCAGCTTCGCCGCCTTTTTAGGTGCGCTGGCCTTGCCTGCGCTGGCCTTGCCTGCGCTGGCCTTGCCCGCGCTGGTCTTGGACACGCGTCTTTTGGGAGCGCTCTTTTTTGGCGGAGCTTGCCGCGGCGGAGCTTCCTCCGGTGCCGTCTCTGCAGCGCCTTCTTTCCGCTCGGTGAAATAAGCGACCATCGGCTCGAAATAGTTCGACTGCCAGCCGCCTTCCTCGTAGCTCCTTTGGTCGTCAGGCACGTTGCTGTGCTCGATCGTCACGAGCGTGCCGTCTCCGACCTCCTGGAGCACAACGGTGACGACCGAATCTTCGTGCTCATCGCCAAACTCACTCGTGCGCCACGATTGCACGATGCGTTCGCCCGGGACCAGTTCGAGATTGCGGCCGCTGATATAGCCGTCCCACGCCGTTACTTCGGCGCCAACCTGATCGGACATTGTCGCCTCGCCGCCCGTCATCTCGGAGTGGCCAAGACTGTCGAGCCAGGCTTGGTAGATTTCTTCGGGCGAAGCCGGAATTGTCGCGGTCAGCGTGAATGTGTACGGCATTTGCACCTCCTTCGGAGACGAGCGCCGACGAACTCAACGTCGCCCTTTGGCGTGCGCCATCCTCAATGTTCGGCCTGCATGATAGGCCGTTCGGATCGCGCGCGCATGACATTTTAGCAGGGCCTCCGCGCCGCATTGCCCGATCGCATGGGGGATACGCGGTGTGTCCCCCTGGCGCACTGTCGCCCGAACAACACATCGTCGCATGAAACCGTCGCAACAGCCCTGGGCGACCGGCGCGCTGTTGATATTCAGCGGCTCGTGGGGCATGGTTGTGGTTAGCGCGATCGCTTGGGGGCGGGGGTCGCAGCGTTAAATGCGCGAGCTATCGAAATAACACCGGGCAGGCGCTGCAGCCGCGCTTGCCGCGGGATCGTTCGATTTCGGGGTGTACAGCGACGGATTTGCGGCAGTGGTGGCGTTGGCCCATGCTGGTTCTTGTCGAAGCGGTTGGGTTCGACGCGGCGCGCTTTTCCGCACGCAGGCCTGCTTTGCCGCGCTGAACCTCCTGTTCGCGCTTGCCGGATGTACCGTCGGTCCCGACTACATTCCCGAGGCGGCTCCCGTCTCGCCCAAGTTCAAGGAGCTCAAGGGCTGGAAAGTCGCCACCCCCAGCGACGCACTCAGTCGCGGTGACTGGTGGGCCGTCTACCGCGACCCCAAGCTCGCTTTCCTGATCAAGCAGGTCGAAATCTCCAACCAGAATGTCGCGGCTTCGGCCGCTGCTTACGAGCAGGCGCGAGCCCTGATCCGGGTAGCGCAATCGGCGCTATTTCCCGTGCTGAGCGCGACGTACAATGCGACGCGCTCCTTCAGCGGGGCCAACCTAAGCGGGCTCGGAGTGCCCACCTATACTTCAACCTTCGTTCCGCAACTCTCCGGCACCTGGGACCTCAACGTCTGGGGCAAGATCCGCCGCCAAATCGAGAGCAATGCTTCCGCGGCGCAGGCCAGTGCCGCCGATCTCGACAATGCCAAGCTTTCCGCGCAGGCGCTGCTCGCACTCGCCTATTTCAATCTGCGTGCGGCCGATACGTTGCACGATCTGCTGGTTCGCACGGTGCAACAATATAAAAGGACGCTCGAACGTCGTGCGAAACCAGTTCAAAGCGGGCTACTCCGTGACAGCCGCCGACGTGGCCACGGCCGAGGCACAGGTCTTCACTACCGAAGGGTCCGCCATCAATGTCCTCATCCAGCGCGCGCAATTCGAGCACGCCATCGCCGTGTTGATCGGCCGCCCGCCCGCCGAGCTGACGATCGCGCCGCACCTGCTCACCGGCAATATTCCGAGAATTCCAGTCATGGTGCCGTCTACGTTGCTCGAGCGGCGTCCGGACATCGCTGCCGCGGAACGGACCATGCAGGAGGAAAACGCACTCATCGGCGTCGCGGTGGCGGCCTATTTCCCGGATATCAGCCTGTCCGGCCTGTTAGCTTGGACCGGAACCCATCCTCTGCCGTTCAACGTCGCCAACGAGATGTGGTCTCTCGGCGCCGCTGGTACGCAAATATTATTCGAAGGCGGCCTGCGTGGCGCGCAAGTAGACGCTGCGCGCGCACTCTATTGGCAGAGCGTTGCCAATTATCGACAGACTGTCCTCACCGCGCTTCAGCAGGTCGAGGATGAGCTCGTCGCAATTCGCCTTCTTACGCAGCAGCTCGCCGTACAACAAAAAGCGGTCAAAGACGCGCAACGGGCGGTAGAGGTGTATTTAAATCAGTTTCAGGCTGGCACGACCGCGTTCACGACCGTGGTGACGGCGGAGATCATATTGCTGGCAGACGAGGAAACCGAATTGACGATCCGCCAGGACCTTTTCCTTGCCAGCGTCAGCTTGATCGAAGCGCTCGGCGGCGGCTGGGACACCAATTTGTTGCCTACTAAAAAAGAACTGGAGAAGGACTTCTCACTGCTGCCACAACTTCCGCCGAACGGAGCGGGGATAAGGCTTGACCCGCCTACAAGCACGCCAAGCCATTGATTTTGCGACTAATTCCTGGAGATTGGTCGAGGATCGCGTCGGCTGATGCGGCGCCGCTCGTCTGTGCTGGACGGCGGCCTTGCTCGCCAACATGACCGCGTTTTCATTAGCGAATTTTCATTAGGCGAGGCACGCTAGCTCCCATTATATACTGGCAACGTCTGGGATGAACGAACGCGCAAATGGACGAGCGAACGCGTAGAACGGATGACGAGGTTGCGCCGGATCTTCGCCGAACGGCGCCCGCACCCATCATCGAGATCCGGCGTGGCGGAAAACTTCGCATCGTCGTTGGCCTGATCGTTCTGATTGGGATCGTTCTTGGCGGCTATCTGATTTTCCGATCCATCCATACGGCTCAGCCCTCTGGTAGCGGGCGCAATCAGCAGGCCGCCGCGGCTCAGTCGGTCGGCGCCGCAACCATCGGCCAAGGCGATATCCGCGTCATTGTGAACGCGCTCGGCACCGTCACGCCGATCGCGACCGTCACCGTGCAAACCCAGATCGACGGTCAACTCATGCAAGTCGCGTTCACCGAAGGGCAGATGGTCAAGCAGGGTGACTTTCTGGCGCAAGTCGACCCGCGGCCCTACCAGCTTCTGCAAGCCCAGTACGAAGGCCAGCTTGCACGAGATCAAGGCGTGCTCGCGCAGGCGCAAATCGACCTGACCCGCTACCAGAAATTGGCCGAGCAGAACTCCATCGCGCGCCAACAATATGAGGATCAAGTCTACATCGTGCAGCAGGACCAAGGCACGGTGAGGGTCGATCAGGCGCAGATCGATCAACAAAAACTCAACGTCACGTACTGTCACATCGTCTCGCCGGTTACCGGCCGTATCGGCCTGCGCCTGGTCGATCCGGGAAACTATGTGCAGACCAGCACCAGTACAGGAATTGCCGTCGTCACCCAGTTGCAACCGATCACGGTGATCTTCCCTGTCCCCGAGGACGATCTGCCGGACATCGTGCCGCAACTTAATGCCGGCACGCCTCTCGCGGTGTTCGCGTACGATCGCGCCAACGTCAAAATGCTTGCGACGGGCCGCGTGTCGGCGCTCGACAGCCAGATCGACACCACCACGGGCACGGTGAAAGTGCGGGCGCAGTTCGATAACGCGGACAACGCGCTGTTCCCGAACCAATTCGTGAACGCACAGCTTCTGATAAAGACGCTGAATAACGTGGTCACGGTGCCGACCGCTGCGATCCAGCGCGGCGCGCCCGGGAGCTATGTCTACGTCATCAATGCAGACAACACCGTCGCGGTGCGGCCGGTCAGCATCGGCCCGACCGACGGTCCGATGGCGGCGGTCAATTCCGGGCTGACTGCGGGCGAGCGAGTCGTCGTCGACGGCACCGACCGCTTGCGTGACGGGGCGCGCGTGACGGTGCCTGCCGCCCGCGGCCCGGCGCCGGCGGCGGCGGGAAGCGCGGCGCCGAACGCTCAGTCCCAAAGTCCCGGTCATTTGCAGAATCGGCGCAATAGCGGCGGCCAATGACGGCCGCGCGAGGCCGCAGCGCTCAGGCGCGGCGATGAAATGATGCGATGAACGTATCCGAACCTTTTATTGTGCGGCCGGTCGGTACGACGCTGCTCATGGCGGCGATCATGCTGTCCGGTATCGTCGCATATACCTTCCTGCCGCTCTCGACCCTGCCTCAGGTCGACTACCCGACGATCCAGGTTCAGACCTTTTATCCCGGCGCCAGTCCCGAAGTGATGACTTCGTCGGTGACCGCTCCCTTGGAGCGGCAGCTCGGGCAAATGCCCGGATTGAACCAGATGACGTCGGCAAGCTCCGCCGGCGCGTCGGTCATAACCCTTCAATTCAGCCTCGATCTGAGCCTCGACATCGCCGAGCAGGAGGTCCAGGCCGCGATCAATGCCGCCAACAACCTGCTGCCCAGCGATCTGCCTATCCCGCCGGTCTACGCCAAGATCAACCCGGCCGACGCGCCCATCCTGACGCTCGCCGTTACGTCGAAGACGCTGTCGCTGACCGATCTTGAGGACCTGAGCGAGACCAGGTTAGCGCAGAAGATTTCGCAACTGACCGGGGTCGGGCTTGTCAGCATCAGCGGCGGACACCGGCCGGCCGTGCGTATTCAATTCAATCCGCAGGCCCTTGCCGCCTATGGCCTCAACATCGACAACGTCCGCACCACCATCGGCAACCTCAACGTCAACACCCCGAAGGGAAACTTCGACGGCCCATCCCAGGCGACGACGATCAATGCCAACGATCAGCTCGAAAGCGCCGCTCAATATGCGAATGCCGTTATCGCCTATCGCGACGGCAGCCCGGTCAGGCTTTCCGATGTAGCGAATATCGTCAGCGGAGCGGAGAACACCAAACTCGGCGCTTGGGCCAATACCACGCCGGCGATCATTCTCAACGTTCAGCGCCAGCCGGGCGCCAACATCATCCAGGTCGTGGACCGCATCGAAGCTTTGCTGCCGCAGATCCTGTCTACACTGCCCGCGGCGGTCGATGTCGGCGTCCTCAGCGACCGGACCGTGACCATCCGCGCTTCCGTGTCTGACGTCGAGTTCGAGCTCGCACTCGCGATCGTCCTCGTCGTGGTGGTGATTTTTTTGTTCCTGCGCACGATTCCGGGAACGGTGATTCCGAGCCTGTCGGTGCCGCTGTCGCTGGTCGGAACGCTGGGAGCGATGTATCTGCTCGGCTTCAGCCTCGACAATTTGTCGCTCATGGCGCTGACGATCGCCACCGGCTTCGTGGTCGACGACGCCATCGTCATGATCGAGAACATCGCAAGGTACGTCGAGAGCGGAATGAATCCGCTGGAAGCCGCGCTCCGAGGCTCGCAGCAGATCGGTTTCACCATCATCTCGCTGACCATCTCGCTGATCGCCGTGCTGATTCCGCTGTTGTTCATGGGCGAAGTCGTCGGCCGCCTGTTCCATGAATTTGCGATCACGCTGGCGGTCACGATCATGATCTCGGCTGTGGTCTCGCTGACGCTGGTGCCGATGATGTGCGCCAAGCTGATCCATCATCAGCCGGACTCCGAGCGCTCAAGCTTCGATCTTCACGCCGAGCGCGTTTTCAACTCGACGATCGAGCTCTACGGCCACGCGCTGAATTGGGTGCTGGACCGGCAGCCGTTGACCTTGCTGGTCGCGATTCTGACGCTCGCACTCACACTCATCCTCTACATCCTGATCCCCAAGGGCTTCTTTCCCGTGCAGGACACCGGAATGATCCAGGGTATCTCGGAGGCCTCGCAAAGCATCTCCTACGAGGCCATGGCGAAGTTGCAGACCCAGCTCGCCGACGCGATTTTGAAGGACCGGGATGTCGACAGCCTGAGCTCCTTCATCGGCGTCGACGGCACCAATCAGACGCAAAACACCGGCCGCTTTCTGATCAACCTCAAGCCGCACGACGCGCGCAGCCTGACAGCGACGCAAATCATCCGGCGCATACAGAAGGAAGTCTCCGGAATCGTCGGCGTCGCGCTCTACATGCAGCCCGTGCAGGACCTGACCATCGACTCCACTATCAGCCGCGCCCCGTATCACTTCGTCCTCGAGGACGCCAATTCCACCGAATTCAACACCTGGGTGCCCCGCCTGGTGCAGAAGCTGGCGCAACTGCCGCAGATCACCGACGTGGCGAGCGATCTGCAGCAACAGGGCCTGACCCTTAATATTGTCATCGACCGCGCCACGGCCGCCCGCTTCGGCATCACGCCGGCAACGGTCGACAATGCGCTCTACGATGCGTTCGGGCAGCGCATCGTTTCCACCATCTATACGCAGTCGAACCAGTATCGCGTGATCCTGGAGGTCGATCCGTCGCTGCAGCGCTCGCTCGATGGATTGTCCATGATCTACCTGCCGTCATCGTCGTCGACGACCAATGGGCAGGTGCCGCTGTCAGCCTTCGTCCACGTCGAGCAGCACACTGGGCCGTTGTTGATCACGCATTACGGCCAGCTACCGGCCACCACCATCTCCTTCAACACCGCGCCAGGCGTTTCGCTCGGTGAGGCGGTTTCGGCCATTGAAAAGACCGAGAAAGACGTCGGCCTTCCCATAAGTTTCACAACGGCGTTTCAAGGCACCGCGGCGGCTTTCCAGTCCTCATTGGCCAACGAGGTGTTCCTGATCATCGCCGCCGTGGTGGCGATGTACATCGTGCTCGGCGTTCTTTACGAAAGCTTCGTTCACCCGATCACAATCCTGTCGACACTGCCGTCCGCGGGCGTCGGCGCGCTTCTGTCGTTGATGTTGCTGCACTACGACCTCGACGTTATCGCCATCATCGGCATCGTCCTGCTGATCGGCATCGTCAAGAAAAACGCGATCATGATGATCGACTTCGCGTTGGAGGCCGAACGCGTCGAGGGCTTGCCGCCGCGCGAAGCGATCTATCAAGCCTGCCTGCTGCGCTTCCGTCCGATCATGATGACCACCATGGCCGCGATCCTCGGTGCGTTGCCGCTCATGCTGGGGACCGGGACCGGGTCCGAGCTGCGCCAGCCGCTCGGGATTGCCATCGTCGGCGGACTGATCTTCAGCCAGTTGCTGACCTTGTTCACCACGCCGGTCATTTATCTCTACTTCGATCGGCTGGCGGTGCGGCTCACGGGGCGCCGGCCGGCGAACCCGCTCGCGCCGCGCGAGCCCGCCGAATGAACATCTCCGCACCATTCATCTCGCGGCCGGTGGCGACAACGTTGCTGACGCTGGCGATAGCGTTGGCCGGCATTCTGGGATTTTCGAAGTTGCCGGTATCGCCGCTGCCGCAAGTGGATTTTCCCACCATCTCCGTCACCGCCTCGCTTCCCGGCGCCAGCCCTAACACGGTGGCCACCAGCGTCGCCGAACCTCTGGAACGGCACCTCGGCCAGATCGCGGACGTGAGCGAAATGACCTCGCAAAGCGGGATCGGACAGGCCCGCATCACGCTGCAGTTCGACATCAACCGCGACATCGACGGCGCCGCGCGTGATGTCGAAGCGGCCATCAATGCCGCCCGCGCCGACTTGCCCACCAACCTGCCGAGCAATCCTACCTACCGCAAAGTCAATCCGGCCGACGCGCCGATCCTCATTCTTGCGCTGACCTCGAAGACGATGACGCAAGGTCAGATGTACGACGCCGCGAGCAATATCTTGGCGCAGCGGCTGTCGCAGCTCAGCGGCATCGGCAACGTCATCCTCGGCGGCTCGACGCTTCCCGCGGTGCGCGTCGAGCTCGACCCACAGGCGCTTTACAAATACGGCATCGGCCTCGAAGACGTGCGCGCGGCGCTCGCTTCGGCCAACGCCAACAGCCCGAAGGGCACCATCGACGACGGCGACCGGCGCTTCCAGATTTACACAAACGATCAGGCGAACGTGGCGGCGGATTACGCTCCGCTTGTGATCGCCTACCGTAACGGCGCTTCGGTGCGTCTGTCGGACGTCGCTGACGTCCAAGATTCGGTTCAGGACGTGCGCAATCTCGGCATGTCCAACGGCCAGCCCTCGGTCCTGGTCATCCTTTTCCGCCAGCCGAATGCGAACATCATCGAGACCATCGATAACGTGAAGGCCGAATTGCCGCATCTGGAAGCGGCGATGCCGGCCGATATGAACGTGACGCTCGCCATCGACCGCAGCACCACGATCCGTGCGTCGCTGCGCGACACGGAATTGACCTTGGTGATGGCGGTCTTACTGGTGACACTTGTCGTATTTCTTTTCCTCCGCAACATCAGTGCCACGCTCATTCCGGGCGTGGCGGTGCCGATTTCGATCTTAGGCACTTTTGGCGCAATGTATCTTCTGGGCTACAGCCTGGACATCCTCTCCTTGATGGCGCTGACCATCGCGACCGGCTTCGTGGTCGACGACGCGATCGTCGTCCTGGAAAATATTTCCCGCCATATGGAAGAGGGCGTGCCGCGCGTGCAGGCGGCATTCCTCGGCGCGCGTGAGGTCGGTTTCACGGTTCTCTCGATCAGCCTGTCGCTGATCGCAGTCTTCATTCCTATTCTGCTGATGGGCGGCATTCTCGGCCGGCTGTTTCGCGAATTTACCGTGACGCTGTCGATCGCGATTCTCGTATCGCTGGCGATCTCGCTGACGACGACGCCGATGATGTGTGCGCTGTTCTTGCGGACCAGCACGGCGCAACAGGCGGAACGCCGGCCCGGGATGTTCGAACGGGTTCGGCGCGGTTATGGACGCACGCTCACCTGGGCGCTGCGCCATAGCGGCCTGGTGCTGCTGATCTTTATCGCCACGATTTGCCTGAACGTGGCCTTGTTCATCGTGGTGCCCAAGGGCTTCTTTCCGCAGCAGGACACCGGCCGGCTGATCGGCTCGCTGCAGGCCGATCAAAGCATCTCGTTCAAGATGATGAGCGCCAAACTGCGGCAGATGATGGATATCGTTCGCCAGGATCCGGCTGTTGAGAACGTCGTGGGCTATACCGGCGTCGGCAGTGGCGGCGGTTATGCGCAGATCAATACCGGCAACGTCTTCGTTGCGCTGAAACCGTTGTCGGAACGCGTGTCGGTGGATCAGGTGATCGCGCGTTTGCGGCCGAAGCTCGCCCAGGTTCCGGGCGGACGCTTGTATTTGGCCGCCGTGCAGGACCTGCGCGCCGGCGGCAGACAGAGCAACGCCCAATATCAATACACGTTGCAATCGGAGAATGTGGAGGACCTTTACACCTGGACGCCGAAGCTCGTCGCGGCGCTCGAACATAGCTCCGTGGTGACGGATGTGAGCTCCGATCAACAGCAACGCGGGCTGGAGACGTATCTCGACATCGACCGTGACACGGCCGCGCGCCTGGGCATTACCCCGCAGCAAATCGACAATACGCTGTACGACGCATTCGGGCAGCGTCAGGTATCAGTCATCTACAGCGCCATCAATCAATACCACGTGGTGATGGAGATCGACCCGCGTTACACGCAGTATCCCGATTCGCTGCGCGACGTTTATGTGTCTACAGTCGGCGGCACGGCCCGCGGGACCGCGGTATCGAACGCGCCGGCCGGAACGGTCACAGCGGCAAACTCCAGCGCCGGAAGCGCCGCCACGGCTTCAAGTACCACCGCAAGGGCAACGGCGTCGGCGAACGCCAACAACAATGCGGCGCGCAATGCGGCGACCAACGCGCTAGCCAATACCGGCCATGGTTCCACATCCGCCGGCGCCGCGGTCTCTACCGCGCAGGAAACCATGATCCCGCTCGCCGCCGTCAGCCGCTATCATCCGGGCCACACCCCCTTGTCCGTCAATCACCAGGGGTTGTTCGTCGCTTCGACCATGTCGTTCAATTTGCAACCGGGGAAGTCGCTTGGCGAAGCATCGGACGAAATCAACGCTGCCATCGCCCGTATCGGCATGCCTTCTTCGGTTCGCGGCGTTCTCGCCGGGACGGCGCAGCTGTTTCAACAATCGCTCGGCAAGGAACCGATCCTGATTCTCACCGCCATTGCCGCCGTGTATATCCTTCTCGGCGTTCTCTACGAGAGCTACGTCCACCCGATTACAATTCTCTCGACGCTGCCGTCGGCTGGCGTAGGCGCCATCCTGGCGCTGATCGTTTTCCATACCGAATTCGACATCATCGGACTGATCGCCGTCATCCTGCTGATCGGCATCGTCAAAAAGAACGCCATCATGATGGTCGACTTTGCCATCGAGGCCAAACGGGCGCGCAACTTGAGCTCGTACGACGCCATCTTCGAAGCCTGCCTGCTGCGCTTTCGTCCGATCATGATGACGACGTCGGCCGCCATTCTCGGCGCGGTACCGCTGGCGCTGAGCTTCGGCAACGGCGGGGAAATCCGCCGGCCGCTCGGGATCGCGATCGTGGGTGGGCTCCTGATCAGTCAGTTGCTGACCCTTTACACGACGCCCGTGCTTTATCTCTATCTGGACCGCCTCAGCGGCTGGTCGATGCGGGCCCGACAGCGGCTGCTGGGGCGGTTGCCGGGCTCGTTTGGCGCTCGTCCAGCGGGCTAAAGCCGCGGCGGCGGATGCACTCGCCTCATCGGATGTGGATGGGCCCGCGGCTATAGCAGCACGGAGTGGCCCAGCGCCATCGCGCCGGGCGAAGCGTGGCGCGCAGCCGCAATATGTCGCGCCGGGCCCCGGTGATGATGGGCCCTTTATAGCCGTCGTCAATCTCCGGGTCCGCCTCCAAAAAGGCGATCCGGTTTCCCAACTGGTAAATAGCGCCGTGGATCGCCTGCCAGTGAGCGCCATGGCCGCGGTGCCAATAGTTTGCTACCGCCGGCGACGCGCTGCCGGCGAGAAGGAGAGCGGTAAATCCGAAAACGACACGCCGCATCGTCATCGCTATGCTCCAGTGGCGCCTGGTCCGATGATAGTCGCAGAGGCATAACGAAGGAAAGACGAAGGCGGGAGTTTCCTGCACACTGCCCGGACAACATCGGTCGATATACTCGTCGCGCCGCGCTTCAGCCCAGGAGCCAATGACTTATGAGTGAGCGATACTTCGAAGATTTTGCCGTTGGACAAGTCCTTAAGCCCAGTGCGTGCGCGAAGGTGGATAAGGACGATGTGATCAGCTTCGCCAGGAAATACGATCCGCAACCCTTTCATCTCAGCGAGGAAGCCGGCCGCGAATCGATTTTCGGACGCATGGTCGCGAGCGGCTGGCACACCGCCGCATTGACCATGCGTCTCATCAACGAGAGCGAATATAAGGCGGCGATTGGCACCATTGGCCTCGGTTTCGAGGGAATGCGCTGGCCCATTCCGGTCATCCCAGGCGACGAGCTGCGTATCGAGAGCGAAGTGCTGGACGTGCGGCCGTCGAAGTCGCGCCCTGACCGCGGCCTGATCAAGATGCGAACGCGAACGCTCAATCAGAACGGCGAGGTGGTGCAAGAGATTATTGCCAACGCCATGGTGCCGCGCCGCCCGCCGGGCGAAAAACGATAGAGCGGAACGCCGAGGCCAGTAAGGCCGGCCACTTCATCAGCAATTTTGTCGCGCCGTGCCGAGTATTTCGCGGACAACACCGAAATTGGGTCGACCGGCGGGCATTCGGACGTGAGTGCCGGTCTGGTAAACGCGTACCGAGCCGTGATTTTGCTGAACGGCAACCCGGTTGGAAAGGACGACGACGAGCAGGCGAAGCAATGATCGCAAGTTGATTCAGACAGAAGTGCCTGCAAGGTGTAACCGTGAGACGCTGACAATTTCGCGGCAGCTGCGTTCAGCGCCGCACAACGTCCGGGGTAATGATGATGCGTCTTCTTGGTTTGATAGCAGCAGCTCTTGCAGCCGGCCTCCATGGCACGCCGACGCTCGCGCAACCGCAGTTTAACGAAAGCCCCATCGCACCCGGCTTTTGGTCGTTCCCCAGTCACAAAGCCGTAACCGCGCAGGAGGTCGCCGTTGTTTGTCGCAATAACTTCGGGATTCGATTCGCCGACGGGCATTTTCTCGGCGTGAGCTTGCGCAAGACGGAAAAGGGCCTCGTTCAGCGGGAAATCGAAGAGGTCGGCCGCTGCACGTTCAATCGCGAGACGCAAATCGATCACTGCGAGGTGAGACAAATCCATCCTGACGGATCGATATTGGCCGGCACGACGGACAATCGGTACTCGTCCGACGCCCACAAACTTTTGAAAATGACGGTGACGCCGAAGATGATTACCAACTCCCCTTCCGACAACGCCCCTTTCGACGCCTTTCCGGTCCGCTGTCCCGACGACACGGTGTGGAGTATCTTGAACGAGTCCAGCCCGCCAAAATGATACTGGAGCACCGCTCGCGTGCTAGTGCCCGGCCATATGGCGGCCGATCTCGGTGAGATCGGCTTCGCTGGCACGCGTCTCGTAGACAATCGAGCCATGGAACATCACGACCAAACGGTCGGTGAGTTCAAGAAGCTCATCGAGATCTTCGCTGACCAGCAACACTGCTGCGCCGCGGTTGCGGGCCGCCATGATCTCAGCGTGGATTTGCGCCACCGCGGCGAAATCGAGGCCGAAGCACGGATTGGCCGCGACCAGGATATCGACCTCGCCGGCCAGTTCACGCGCCAGCACGGTGCGCTGCACGTTGCCGCCGGACAGCTCACCGATCGCAGTATCGTCGGAGCGCGTCTTGATCTTGTAGCGCTCGATCTTGCGCACCGCGTCTTCATGGAATTGCGCGCGATTGAGCCACCAGCCGCCGGACGCAAACGGCGCGCGGTCGAATTCGCGGAAGGCGAGATTGTCGGCAACGCTCATGCGCGCGACACAGGCGTTCTTCAGCGGCTCTTCGGGAAGAACCGAGAGATGGTTGCGGCGCATTTCCTGCCGGGTCGCATGGTAAAGCTCGCCCTGCAGGTAGACTTGGCCGCTCTCGGCCTCGCGCTGGCCGGCGAGCACTTCGATCAGCTGGCGCTGACCGTTGCCGGATACACCGGCAACGCCGACGATCTCGCCGCCGCGTATCGATAGCGATACGTCGCGCACCGCGGGCTGGCCGCCGTCATCGAGCGCATTCAACTTTTCGATGTCGAGACGCGGCGCACCGTATTCGCCGGTGCGCGCCGGCTGCACCGTCAACTCCTCGGCGCCGATCATGGTGCGCGCCATGGCATCCGGGCTTAAGTCCTTGACTTTCCCCTGCCCCGCCAGCTTGCCGCGCCGCAGGATGGTCACTTCATCGGCGAAGGCCATCACTTCGCGGAATTTATGGGTGATCATCAGGATGGTGAGAGCGCCGCTGGCCACCATCTGACGCAGCATGCCGAGCACCTCGTCGGCCTCGCCGGGCGTGAGCACCGAGGTCGGCTCGTCGAGAATGAGAAAGCGGCGCTGCAGATAAAGCTGCTTGAGGATTTCGCATTTCTGCCGCTCGCCGGCGGAAATCGCCGAGACCTTGGCACTCAGCGGCACACGGAACGGCATGCGCGCCAGGAATTCTTCCAGCGCCTTGCGCTCTCTCGCCCAATCCACCACCGGCGGCACGTGGTCGCGCGCCAGCACGAAGTTCTCCGCCACCGTCATCGCCGGCACTAGCGTAAAATGCTGATAGACCATGCCGAGCCCGAGCGCGTGTGCGGCGCGCGGGTTGCCGATGACTTCCTGATGGGCGCCGACGATGACCTCGCCGCCGTCCGGCTGGTAATAGCCCATGATGCATTTGACGAGCGTGCTCTTGCCGGCGCCGTTCTCGCCGAGCAGCGCATGAAAGGTGCCGGGCTGCACCTTCAGCGAGACTTGATCGAGCGCGACGAACTCGCCGAAGCGCTTGGTCATGCTGACGGCTTCGATGCCGAATGTTTCGGGCGCGCCCGGAGTGCTCACGAGACGACCTCGATGAATTTGGCGGAGTCCGACACCGCGCCGAAAACGCCGCCCTGCATCTTGATCATCTTCAATGCGTGATCGTGATTGCTTTTATCGGTGGCGCCGCAGCAATCCTCGAGCAGCAGGCACTCGAAGCCGCGGTCGTTGGCCTCGCGCATGGTGGTGTGCACGCACACGTCGGTGGTGATGCCGGTGAGCACGATGTTGTCGATGCCGCGCAGCCGCAATATAAGCTCGAGATCAGTGGCGCAAAACGAGCCCTTGCCCGGCTTATCGATGATCGGCTCGCCTTCCTGCGGCGCCAGTTCATCGATGATTTCCCAGCCCGGCTCACCGCGCACCAGGATGCGGCCGCAGGGTCCGGGGTCGCCGATGCCGGCGCCGATCTGCCGCGAGCGCCAGCGCTTGTTCGCCGGCAGGTCGGCGAGGTCGGGACGATGGCCTTCGCGGGTGTGGAAGACGTGGAAGCCCTTGGCGCGCGCGGCGGCGAGCGTGCGCTTGATCGGCCCGATCGGCGCGCGCGTCAGCGAAAGATCGTAGCCCATCTTGTCGACGTAGCCGCCGACGCCGCAGAAGTCGGTCTGCATGTCGATGACGATGAGCGCGGTGTTCTGCGGGCGAAGATCGCCGTTATAGGGCCAGAGATAGGGATCGGCGGTCACGTAGCGTTCCGCCGTGCCGCTCTCTTTGCGCGCCGGTTGGGCCATGATTCACCTCGTAATCGACAGCTCCGCCGGCGCGCCGACCAACGTGCGCTTGGGCGAGCAGGTCGCGATCATGATCAACAACGTCAGTATATACGGCGCCGCATTGAACAGATGATAGCCGTGACTGAAGCCGACGGACTGCAGTGCCGGCCCCAAGGCGGCGGCGCCGCCGAACAAGAGCGAGGCCCCCAGACAAAGCATCGGGTTCCAGCGCGCGAAGATGACAAGCGCCACCGCGGTGATGCCTTGTCCGCTGGACAAGCCCTCGTTCCAGCTGCCGGGATAGAACAGCGACAGGAATGAGCCGCCGATGCCGGCCAGAAAGCCGCCGAACATGGTGGCGCGCAGGCGGATAAAGTTCACCGAGTAGCCCATGGCGAGCGCGGCATCGGCGCTCTCGCCGGCGGTGCGGATGATCAAGCCCCATCGCGTGGTGCGAAGCGCCCAGACCAGGATGGGCGCGAGTGCGACGCCGATGAGAAACAACACGTTGATGCGCAGCGCGGCGCGGACTTGCGGAATGTCGCTCCACCAGCCGAAATCGATCGACGGCAAATGCGGCGCCGTCGGCTCGATCAGCGGTTTGCCGAGATAAAACGCAAGCCCGACGCCGAACAGCATCAAGGCGATGCCGACGGCGATGTCGTTGACGCGCGGCAATCCGCAAATCAACGCGTGCAGCGCGCCCATCCCCGCGCCGGTCACGCCTGCGGCGAGAACGCCGAGCCAGGGAGAGCCGGTGAGATAAGAGACGCCGTAGCCGGCCATCGCACCCATGACGAGGGTGCCTTCGAGCCCGAGATTGATGCGGCCACTGCGTTCGGTGATGCATTCGCCGAGGCTGACGAAAAGAAACGGCGTGCTGACGCGCACGGCACCGCCAAGCACTGCGAGCGGCACCGTCCACAATCCGATGTCGCCCGGAGCGGCCACTTCAGGACCCCTTTCCCTTCAGAAAACCCAAGCGGCCGTACAGCGAGTCGCTGGCGAGCACCATGACGAAGATCATGCCCTGCAGCACCAGAACCGACGCATCCGGCAGTCCGAGCCGGCGCTGCAACAGCCCGCCGCTGGCGCCGATGCCGCCGAGGAGGATGGCGACAGGGATGACGGCCAAAGGATTTTGCCGCGACAGAAACGCAACGAGGATGCCGGCGAAGCCGTAACCAGCCGCCAGATTTGCATTGGTGCGGCCCTGCACCGCCGCGACCTCCATCATGCCGGCAAGACCGGCCGCGGCGCCGGCAAGAAAGCAGATGACGAGAATGAGCTTGCCGACGCTCAGCCCCACGACCTTGGCGGCGCGGATGTTTCCGCCGGCGACGCGCGCGGCAAAGCCGAACACCGTGTGATAGATCAGGATGTACGAGAGAGTTGCGGCGATTATGCCGAACACAAAGCCCCAATGCACGTCGGTGCCGGGAATGCTGCCGATCATGTTGGCGGCGCCGATTTCAGGTGTCGACGGCTTGTTGAGGCTGGTTGGGTCGCGCATCGGACCTTCAACCAGAAAATTGAGAATCGCCAACGCGATGTAGACGAGCAACAGGCTCGAAATCGTTTCGTTGACGCCGCGGTACTGGCGCAGCGCGCCGGAGAGCATGATCCACAGGCCGCCGCCGACCATGCCGGCGCAGGCCATGGCGATGTCCACAAACAGCGGCGGCGCCGCTTGCAGCGCCAGCGCCGCGCTCGTGGCGCAAAGCGCGCCGATGAGCAGCGCCCCCTCCCCGCCGATGATCACCATGCCGAGCTGCGCCGGAAGCGCCGTGCACAGCGCGGTCAGGATGAGGGGAGCGGCGCGCGTCAGCGTGTTCTGCCAGGAGAACCAGGTGCCGAACGCGCCTTGATACATGTAGAAATACAGGTCGAGCGGATTCTTGCCGAACAGCGCGACGAATATGCCGAACAGCGCCAGCGAAGCCGCCAGCGCGAGCGCGGGGATGACGATATATTCCGCCGCGCCGCCGAATTTCCGGCCGAAAGGGGGCAGACGTAGAAAGTCGCCTACCCCGGTCTTGGCTAAAGCCGCGCCGACATCAGCCTTCACGAAGTCGCTCCGATGACGCCGTCGACCAGATAATCCATCTTCTCCAGTTCGGGATCGGTCTGGCCGCGCGAGACGCCGGCGGCGATGACGGGCTTGCCCTTGTTGTCGGTGATCGGCCCCTTGAAGATCACGTAGTTGCCGGCCGTCAGGCCCGCCTTGACCTCGTCGGCATGCTTACGCGCCGCTTCCGAAACCATGGAACCGTACGGCGAGACCTTGACGATCTCTTCCTTCAGACCGCCACGATAGAAATTCGGAATGGTCTCGCCCGACGTGAACATTTTCACGAAGCGCGGATAGAGCACTTCCCAGTTCCACTCCGCGCCGGTGAGATAAGCCTGCGGCGCGAGCACTGCCTGATTGACGTGATAGCCGCACACCATGGCGCCGCGGCGCGCGGCGTTCTCGACCACGGTCTTCGGACCGTCGACGTGGCAGGTGAGCACATCGACGCCTTGATCGACGAGGCTGTTGGTAGCTTCCGCCTCTTTCACCGGCATCGACCAGTCGCCGGTGAAGATCACCTGCGTGGTGACTTTCGGATTGGCGAGCTTGGCCCCGAGCGTGAAGGCGTTGATGTTGCGCAGCACTTGCGGAATCGGCTTGGCGGCAACGAAGCCGAGCTTGCCGGATTTCGACATGTAGCCCGCGACGATGCCGCTGACATGCTGCGCCTCGTCGATGTAGCCGAAATAGCTGCCGGCGTTTTTCGGATCCTTCTCCGACCACAGGCCGCCGCA
The DNA here is from genome assembly GCA_963733575.1 of uncultured Alphaproteobacteria bacterium. GTDB lineage: Bacteria > Pseudomonadota > Alphaproteobacteria > Rhizobiales > Xanthobacteraceae > BOG-931. The sequence continues at coordinate 230,260 of CAVTDJ010000006.1, forward strand.
ATGCTCGAAGCGCAGCTTCGGAAACTTCGCCGCCATCTTGAGCATGTGCGGGTTGTAGTAACCGAAGGACGTCGGGAACAGCAGCGTCGCTCCGTCGAGATTGATCATCGACTCCATCGTCTTCTCGACGGCGTCGGTCTCGGGGACCTTCTCTTCCTCAACGACCTTGATGCCGGCCATCTTCTTGAGCGCGGCCGCCCCCGCGGCGTGGGCCTGGTTGTAGCCATAGTCGTCGCGCGAGCCGACATAGATGAAGCCGATGGTGGTGTCTGCGGCGAAAGCCTCGCGCATCGGCAGAGCCGTACCGAGGGCCAAAGCGGCCGTTCCTTGCAGAACGTGGCGGCGCGAAATCTTGTCGAATTTCATTACTCACTCCCCCTCTGGGCAGGCGAGCGCCTTGGCGCTGCTGCTGGCTAGCCATCACGACGATGGGTAATCTTCGATTGCCGGTGAGGCTTTCGCAAAGCCCATGCCAGCGGGAACCAGCGCCGTTTCATCTGCTGAGAGCTTTGATTCAACTTAAGAATTACCAGCCCAGCGCCCCTCGCCCGATGGCAACCTGGAGGCTATCTGGTTGAGCTGATTAAAAAATGGGCAGGCGCAAAACTATTCTGTGCATGAGAAATGCGCACGCTTGTCGGCTCGCCATAGTGCGCCGGCGTTGATTGGCTCGCTCATTCCCGGCGCCCTGCTCATGGCCAGCCCGATCGTCCTCCTCAAAATCAGAAGCCGACCGCATTTCCGTCAGGGCCGCTAAGCTTCGGCGGCCGCACTGACGGCAGTCGCTTTCTCTATGGCGAGGCCGACGCGGCGCTGCGCGAGGCGAATAACGCCAAGCTGCATCAAAACGCGGCGCAGTACGCAGTGGAATCGGATCTGCTATTTCCGGATGACGCGCCCTCGCGCGAGCGCCGAGCGATGTGGCACCGCGCTTGCGCGAAATGATTCAGTCTTGTCATCGTCGAATTCCTGGCTACAATTAAACCAAATTTGGGGATGGAGTCCCCCCTAACCGCCGATACGGCTGATGACTCCTACCGGGCGCTTGGCGTCGGTAGGAGCTTGCCTTGGCACTCCCCGCTGGCACCAAGTTTGTACTCTCCGCAGCGCGCGTCCTGAGGTGGGCGCGCACACGTTTCGCCATTGGACGATTTGGAAGATTGTGCAGGAGATTTGCGGATGACCGGTGTCTGGGCACTTGCAGCATTGTGGTTGGGTCTCGCCTTGGTGGCGAGCCTAATTTCGATTTGGTTCCGCATCTCGACCGCACTATCCGAAATCGTCGTCGGAACGATCGCTCAGCTCATCATCGGCGCCGCAATCGGGTCCGCGCTGCTTGGCACCGACGAATCCTGGGTCAAGTTTCTCTCCGGTATTGGCGCGATCGTCCTGACGTTCCTGGCGGGCGCAGAGCTCGATCCTGTGGTCTTCAAGCTCAAGTGGAAAGAGGCGGCCGCTATTGGGCTTGTGAGCTTCCTTTTCCCTTTTCTGGGTTGCGCGGCGGCGGCCCACTATTTGCTGGGGTGGGAGGTCATGCCCAGTTGGCTCGCCGGCGTCGCCATGTCGACCACATCGGTGGCTGTCGTGTATGCCGTAATGATCGAGTTCGGCTTTAACACCACCGAGTATGGCAAGACGGTCCTGGCCGCTTGCTTCATCACTGACCTAGGGACGGTGGTCGCGCTCGGATTGATCTTCGCGCCCTTTACGGTGAAAACACTAATTTTCCTCGGAGTTGGCGCGGTGGTCTTCGTGGTTCTGCCGTGGCTTACGCCTCGGTTCTTTCGCATGTATGGAGGCCGACCTTCTGAACTGGAGACGAAGTTTCTCCTGCTCAGCCTGCTCGGAATGGGGGCGCTTGCAACCTGGGCCGACAGCGAAGCAGTGCTTCCGGCCTATCTCATCGGAATGGTGCTTGCCGGAACGGTCGGCAAGGACCACGCGCTTGTCAGGCGACTGCGCACGTTGACGTTCGGATTGCTGACGCCATTCTATTTCATTCGCGCCGGCTCCTTTGTCTCCATACCCGCGCTTTTAGCCGCCCCAGCCGCATTCATCTTCTTTCTCGTCGTCAAGATCGGCACCAAGATCACAGGCGTCTATCCAGTGACGAAGTTTTTCGGTTCGCCAAACAAAGAGGCAATGTACACGACCCTTCTGATGTCCACGGGACTAACGTTCGGAACAATTTCGTCTTTGTTCGGTCTGTCACATGGAATCATCGATCAGGGCCAATACTCGGCGCTGGTCGCGGCCGTAATAGCAAGCGCGGTGATCCCGACAATAGTTGCAAATGCCTTCTATCTGCCGCGTCACTTGTTGCCGGAAGCGGAAGCTGAGAAGTCCATGAAGCATGGAGATGGCATGCCGGTTCGGCAGCTCGCGAGCAAGGCCAAATAACCGGGAGGCGTCCAATGTTCAGCAAAATCCTGCATGCCAATGATGGTTCCGAGCACGCATTCCACGCCCTGGCATTGGCGCTGGCAATTGCTCGGCAAAACAATTCCGAACTTCACATGATTTCGGTCGAAGAGATCGACTACATGCCGGAATTCATCGAAGAAGTGAGGCAAGAGACCGGAACAGCTGCTCGCCGCTTCCGCGCTGTTTTGCAACGCGCGCGCGCGCTTGCCGACGAACACCAGGTCAAACTTCAGACGCATGTTTTGGCTGGGCATCCGGTGCGGGATGTCGTGCAATTGGCAGCCGAGCTCAAGGTCGAATTGCTTATTATCGGAGCAACAGGTCATTCGGCTCTGTATGAGCGCATGATCGGCAGCCGGGCGGATCGCATCGTGCAGCTCGCACCATGCCCGGTGCTGGTGGTCAAGTGACGATGGCAAAAAAAGTTCAGCGCATAAATGATAAGGTGGCGTATGCCGCCCGCCTCAGGGGAGTAACTGACCATGGAGGTTTGTTTAAACGGCAAAGGCGGAGAGCAAAACGTCGATGGAAAGCTATATTTGGGTGGCAATCGGTGGCGCCCTTGGAACTACCGGACGCTATTGGTTATCCGGCGTGGTGGCACGGCTGATCGGGGAGACGTTCCCGTGGGGTACGCTCGTTATCAACGTGACCGGCTCCTTTATCATCGGATTCTTCGCCGCGCTAACCGGCCCGGACGGCAGGGTCTTCGTCGGGTCGAACCCACGCCAATTCGTGATGGTCGGCATCTGCGGCGGATATACGACGTTCTCCTCGTTCAGCCTGCAAACCCTCAATCTCATGAATGATGGGGAGTGGCTTTACGCCGGCACCAACGTCGGCTTGTCGGTCGTCTTGTGTCTGATCGGTGTTTGGGCGGGCTACCTGCTCGCCACTAGCATCAACATGATGAAGGGGATCTGATCGTGCAGATACCGCGTGACGCCGTCTTGCTGCGCATCTTCTTCGGCGAGGATGATAAGTTCAACCGTCTGCCCTTGCATGAGGCTATCGTGCTGAAAGCCCGGGAAATGCAGCTTGGCGGAGCCACGGTGCTGCGAGGCCACATCGGTTTCGGCCATTCGAGCCACATTCATACGACCAAGATCTTGCGCCTCTCGCAAGACTTGCCGGTGGTCGTGGAGATCGTCGATTCGCAGGAAAAGATCGACGCCTTTCTTCCGGTGCTGGACGGCATGATGACGAGCGGCCTCGTGACCATCGAGAAGGTTCAGGTTCTTCAATACGGCACCACAAAGCCGTAGGAGCGCGCAAACCATTGTGTCAAGAACGGACCTCTTCTGCGGCGCCGACCGCCGTGAATAGGCGCTCGGCCCCGCATGAGCTCTAAGAAGCGCATATCTGGCCTTAGCTTCGCGCCGCAACAATTCCTCAGATTTCGACACAATCCGACACGCTTCCGCCCCGGCCGGCAAATGTAATCCTGCTCGGCGTTTGGTCGCGGAGCCGCGTTAATGCCTTGCCGGATGGCAGCCGCAATTCTTTGTTTTTTTGTTTTGGGATTTTTCCCATTTGCAGCTTGCCAGCGGGCGCAAGCGGCAACATCGACGGATTCCCCGATCACTGTTGCCGGCAATCGGCACATCGATGCGGCGACGATCCGCTCCTATTTTCACGCCAACGCCGACGGAACGCTCGACGCTGCCGCTCTCGATGCGGCGCTGAAGAGCCTCTATGGCAGCGGCCTTTTCCGGGACGTGAAGATTTCCCGCGACGGCGACCGCGTCCTGGTGACGGTGGTGGAAAATCCGGCCATCGAGAAAATCGCGTTCGAGGGTAACAAAAGGGTCAAGGACGACGACCTGAAGAAGACTGTGCAGTCGAAGGCAGGCGGCCCGCTCTCACGTGCCATCGTCCACGACGACGTCGAGCACATCACCGAGCTTTACCGCCAGCGCGGCTATTTCGCCGTGCGGGTCGAACCGAAAACGATCGCCGCCAAGAACGAACGCGTCAATCTCGTCTTCGAGATCACGGAAGGCCACAAGCTTGCGGTCAGGCAGGTCCTCTTCATGGGCAACAACGCCTACCCGGCGAACAAGCTCACGGGCGCGATCAAAACCGGCGAAACGAATTTTTTGAGCTTTTTGCTCGACAACGACACTTATGACGACGACCGCATCGAAGGCGACCTCGACCTGATCCGCAGTTTTTATCGCGCACACGGATATGCCGATGTGCGCGTTCGATCGGGTGCAAGCTACGAGGCCGACAAGAAGGGAGTCGTGGTCACGTTCACAATCGACGAAGGCCGGCAATATCGTCTCGGACGCGTGGATATCGCATCAGACGTGAAGTCCATCGACGCTGCGGCATGGCGTTCGTATTTGCGCACGCAAGCCGGCGATGTTTACAACACCGATGCCGTCGACAAGACCGTCGACGAGATCACCACCCAGCTCGCCAAAAACGGCCAGCCTTTCGCAACGGTTCTCGCACGGAACGAGCGCCTCCCCGAACGACTGCTGATCAATCTCGTCTACACGATCGAGGAGGGCAAGCGCCTCTACGTCGAGCGCATCGATATTCGCGGCAATACGAAAACGCGCGACGATGTGATCCGCCGCGAATTCGATGTCGTCGAGGGCGACGCCTACAATCGCGCGCTCATCGACCGCGCCGAGCGCCGCCTCAAGCAGCTCGGTTATTTCAAGACCGTCAGGATCGGGACGCAACCCGGCTCGGCGCCCGACCGTGTCGTCGTCGACGTTGCCGTCGAGGAAGACAAGACTGGCGATTTCTCGATCATGGGCGGCTATTCCGGCGCTGACGGCGCCGAGGCCACGGTCTCGGTCGGCGACCGCAATTTTCTCGGGACCGGCGACATCGTGAAGGCGTCAGCGACCATCGGCCAATATGCCAGGGGCTTCGATCTTTCCGTTACCGATCCCTACGCGCTCGGGCCGCGGCTTTCGCTCGGCGTCGATCTGTTCGGCAAGGAGACGTTTGCCAGCAGCTATCAATCCTTCGACAGCACCGTCTACGGCGCCAGGATTTCCGCCGGGACGCCCTTGAACGACCAGCTCGGGGTGACGTGGAGTTACTCGATCTACAATCAAGGGCTTTCGCTCGATCCGTCGGTCGGCATCGCGTCGCTTCCCATTCGGCAGGCGGCGGCCGCGGGCCCGATGTGGGTCTCCTCCGTCGGTACCGGTGTCACCTACGCGACCCTCGACAATCCCCGGAATCCGACGAATGGCGTTCGCGTCCAGTCCAACAACGAATTTGCCGGTCTCGGCGGCGCCGCCAAATTCGCGCGGACCACCGAAGATGTCCGCTACTATCATCAGATCTTTGGCGACGTGGTCGGCATGGTGCGCGCGCAAAGCGGTTACGCGACACCGTGGGGCGGCCAGCAATTGCCGCTGCTCAACGGCTTCTTCGGCGGCCCACAGCTCGTCCGCGGCTTTGCGCCCAATGGCTTTGGGCCCCGCGACCTTACGCCGGGCACCACGCAAGACAATGTCGGCGGCAATATCTACTGGACCACGACCGCGGAGCTGCAAGCGCCGATGCCGCTCGTAACGGCAGACGCACACTTGAAGGTGGCGTTATTCTCCGACGCCGGCAGCCTCTGGGCCAATAACGCTTCGAGCGTTTCCAGGCTCGCCTCGCTGTCGCCGTCGCAGCAAATCGCAAATTCTCAGGCGATCCGCGCCTCGGTCGGCGCCAGCCTGATTTGGGATTCACCGTTCGGCGCGCTCCGGGTCGACTACGCCTATCCGGTGGCAAAACAAAGCTACAACGTCACCCAGCGCCTGAATTTCAGCGCCGGGACGTTTTGATAGACCGCGAAAGCGGGAATCCAGGCTAGGCCCCCGCTTTCGCGGCGACGAGCGGATAGAACAATCACGCCGCCTTCGCGACTTTTCCCGCCGCCGCAAGTCCGCGCTCGATATCGGCGATAATGTCGTCGATGTGTTCGATGCCGACGGAAAGACGCACATAGCCGTCGGTCACGCCGGTAGCGTCCAGTTCGTGCGGGTCGAGCTGCGAGTGCGTCGTGGTAGCGGGATGGATCGCCAGGCTGCGCGTGTCGCCGATATTGGCGACGTGATAGAACATTTCCAGCGAGTCGATGAAGCGGCGGCCCGCTTCTTTTCCGCCGGCGAGTTCGAAACCGACAAGGCCGCCAAGTCCGCCCTTGAGATACTTCTCGGCACGCTGGCGGTGCACGCCGGTCTGCACCGACGGATGAATGACCCGGGTGATCTCCGGACGCTTGCGCAAGAAGTCGGTCACCGCTTGCGTGTTCTCGCAATGCTTGGCCATGCGCAGCGCCACCGTCTCCACGCCCTGCAGGATCAGAAAGGCGTTGAACGGCGATATCGCCGAGCCGATGTCGCGCAGGAGCGTAACGCGGGCCTTGATGATGTAGGCGATCGGTCCGAGCGGCTTGACCGCCTCGGTCCATACCGCGCCGTGATAGCTCGGGTCGGGCGTGTTGAGCGCCGGCTGGCGTTTCGCATGCGCGGCCCAGTCGAAATTGCCGCCGTCGACAATGAGACCGCCGATCGAATTGCCGTGCCCGCCGAGATATTTGGTGGTCGAATAGACGACCACTGCCGCGCCGTGCTCGAACGGCCGGGTCAAAATCGGCGCCGCCGTATTGTCCATAATCAACGGAATGCCGAAGGAGCGGCCGATAGCGGCGACCTCGGCAATCGGGAATACCGTCAGCTTCGGATTGGGCAATGTTTCGGCATAGTAGGCGCGCGTGCGGTCGTCGGTGGCCCGGCGGAAGTTTTCCGGATCGATCGGATCGACGAAACGGACTTCGATGCCTTGATCCTTCAGCGTATTCGCGAACAGATTCCACGTCCCGCCATAGAGGTCGGTCGAGCTCACCACGTTATCGCCGGCGCGCGCGAGATTTTGCAGGGCGAACGCCGAGGCCGCCTGTCCCGATGCCACCGCCAAAGCGGCGACGCCGCCTTCCATGGCCGCCACGCGCTTCTCCAGCACGTCGTTGGTCGGGTTCATGATGCGGGTGTAGATGTTGCCGAGCTCTTTGAGCGCGAACAGATTCGCGGCGTGCTCGGTATCGCGGAATTGATACGACGTAGTCTGATAGATCGGCACGGCAACGGCACCGGTTGTGGGGTCCGAACGCCAACCGGCGTGAAGAGCAAGCGTTTCCGGATGTTTTGATGATGAAGGCATGAGCGCGATCTCCCGATTAAGGCGCTATGGATCAATGCTTTATCGACTTCGCAGCACGTGATGATAGCCGACAACGCCAGTCAAGCACATGCCGTAACAAAAACAAATCCTTGCAGCGGCCCGGTATGGGGCACGCGAAATATTCCAAAATCGACGCGATTTGGAGGGTGTCTCGCCCGGGCTCACCGCGTAAAATTGAAGCGGATTATGGCAACGGCTGAACGGCGCCGCGAGAATGTTTGCTGCGCCTTATCGTCACGATCTCCGCAAGGATCGAGATGGCAATCTCGTCCGGCGTGATCGCGCCAAGATCGAGGCCGGCCGGCGCCTTGAGTTTTGCCAGTCGCTCGGCGGCAACGCCTCGCTTCGCGAGCGCGACTTTCAAGGTTTCGGCCTTTTTGCGGCTGCCGACGAAGGCGACGTAATCGGCATCGACGGCGAGCGCAGCCAACAAGGCGGCTTCATCGCCGCGTCCTTGCGTCGAAACGACCACGTAGCGGGCGCCCGCCTCCTCCACCGGAAGCGCATAGCCCTCGATCCGGCGTACTGCCTGATCGAATGCCGTCTGCTCGGCGGCGGGCGCGCAAACCGTGACGGAAAATCCGGTCCTCTTCGCAAGATCGGCCACGGCGACGGCAACCGGGCTCGATCCGCAAATCACGACCTGCGGCCGCGGCAGCACCGGCTCCACGAATATGTCCATTGTGCCCTCGCTCGGACACGTGTTCTTGGCGAAGCGCACGCCTTCCTGCTCGTCGCCGGCCTCCACGCCATGATCGGCCAAAAGATCGGGTGGCTGCACGGACACGAGCCGCGAACGCCCGTCGCCGAGCGCATCCTTCGCGGCTTTGAGCACGGCCGCGCGCGCACAGCCGCCGCCGATCCAACCTTCCGAGATAGTGCCGTCCGGCAAGATCACCGCCTTCGCTCCGGCCTTGGCCGCGGTTGCCGCCACGGTGCGCACGACGGTCGCGAGCGCAAACGGCTCGCCGGCGGATTTGCGCGTGGCGATGATGTCGAGAATGTCCGTCGAGCGATCCATGTCAGATCCTCGCGAGATAGGGCTCGAGCGCCGCAAGGCTTTCGAGATTGTGCGCCGGAGCAAAGAGATCGACATAAGGCAAAGCCGCCTGCATGCCGCGCGCCTGCGGAGAATAGTCGCGCCAGCCGATCAGGGGATTGAGCCAAATGATTTTCCGGCAGCGCCGGCGCAGGCGCCGCATCTCTTCGCCAAGCTGCCCGGGCTCGCCGGTGTCGTAGCCGTCGGAGACGATCATCACCGCCGTGCGCGAATTGATGACGCGCCGCGCATGCCAGCGATTGAACGTGGCGAGGCTCTCGCCGATGCGCGTGCCGCCGCCGATGCCCTGGGCCATCAGGGCCAGCTTGTCGACGGCGCGCGTCACATCGCGATCGCGCAGCGACGGGGAGACGTGCGCGAGCCGGGTATGGAAGACAAAGGCTTCGGCCTCGCGGAAACTGTCGACGACGCCGTGCAGGAAACGGACGAAGAACGCGGTATAGAGGCTCATCGAACCGGACGCATCGAGCAGCACGACGAGCCGCAGCGGCTTGATCTTGCGGCGGCGCCAGGCAAGCTCGATCAGCGTGCCGCCATGCGACACGTTGCGATGAATGGTGCGGCGCAGGTCGAGACGACGCCCGCGGCGGCGGACCTGCTCGCGGCGAACCAGCCGCGCCCGCATGGTGCGGGCAAGCCGCGCCGCGAGCGCGTGCGTTGCCGCGACCTCGTCAGGATCGACAACGTGGCGCAGATCGACGGCCGACAGCGACTCCATACGCGAGGCGCCTTCACGGCGGCCGCGCCCATCGGCCGGGCTCTCGCCATCGATATCGCTGCGGCGTTCGACGTGATCGGGAAGGCCGAGCGCTTCTTGCGGCACGTGCGCTTCGGCGAGCTTGCGGGCAGGCGCGCGGCTTTCGCTTGGCGAGCCTGACAGTACCTGCCGCTGGCGCATGCCCTCGCCGCGCCAGAACGCGTCGAATATTTCATCGAAGCGTTCCCAGTCGGAATGGGTCGCGCAGAACAGCGCGCGCAACGCCGGCTTGAGCGATGAAGGCCGCATCGCGGCCGGAGACGCGAGGACCGCGAGCGCGTCGCCGGTTTCGGCAAGGCCGACCTTGAAGCCGTTGTCACGCAGCGTGCGCGCAAAGCCGGCGAGCCGGCGGCGGGTGCCAAGCGCCATTCCGTCATCCTGAGGTGGCGGCCGAAGGCCGCCCTCGAAGGATGCACGGCCCGGGCCGTTGCCCTTCGAAGCTCGCTGCGCTCGCACCTCAGGGTGACGGTTAGTGGTCATCACGCCACCTTGCCGAGAAGACGCTCGGTCACCTCGCGGGTCACACGCGCGCGATCCTCGTGGGTCTTGAGCAAACAGATCATCGTCTCGTAGACCACCTCCGGCTCTTGCCGCAGGTCATGCACTTCAAGCCCGGCGAGGGTCGCCGCCCAATCGAGCGTTTCCGCGACGCCCGGGACCTTGCGCAAATCCTCCTTGCGCACTGCCGCGACCATGCGCGCGATTTGCAACGCAAGAGACGTGTCGATGTCGGGCGTGCGCGTCAGGATGATCTTGGCTTCGCGATCGACCTCGGGGAAATCGATGTAATGATAAAGGCAGCGCCGCCGCAGCGCGTCGGACAATTCGCGCGTGCCGTTGGAGGTGAGCACCACGCGCGGAATAGACTTGGCCTTGATCGTGCCGAGCTCGGGAATACTGACCTGAAAGTCGGACAGAAGTTCGAGCAGGAAAGCCTCGAATTCTTCGTCGGCGCGATCGACCTCGTCGATCAGCAGGACAGGCGGCTTGTCGCGGCGGATAGCCGCAAGGAGTGGCCGTTCCAGCAGATATTTCTCGGAGAAAATGTGTTCTTCGATCGCGTCCGCGTTCTCGCCGATGCCCTCACGTGTCTTGATGGCAAGGAGTTGGCGCTGATAATTCCACTCGTAAAGCGCCGCGTTCTGATCGAGGCCTTCATAGCATTGCAGGCGGATGAGCTCGGCCCCATGGACGGCGGCGAGCGCCTTGCCGACTTCGGTCTTGCCGACCCCGGCTTCACCCTCGAGCAGCAGCGGACGTTTGAGAAATTCCATCAGCCACAGCGCGGTGGCGATATCGCGGTCGGCGATGTAGCCGACAGCGGCGAGCTTGTCTGAAATCTCATCGCGTTTCATGTGAGCGGCTCGTACCGCCCGTCCCCGTCATCCTGAGGTGCGAGCGAAGCGAGCCTCGAAGGATGCACGGCCCGGGCCGTCGCCCTTCGAGGGCCGCTTCGCGGCCACCTCAGGGTGACGGTGACAGTCATATAGCGATCCGGCGATATCTATTCCGCATGCAGGCCGAGTTTTTCAGCGGCCGTCCAGGTGCGCCAGTTGTCGTGCGGCATCTGGATGTGGGTCGAGCCGAGGAAGGCGAAAGCGTCGTTAACCGCGTTTGAGAAGCACGGCACGCCGCCGACATTCGGACTCTCGCCGACGCCCTTGGCGCCGATCGGATGATGCGGTGACGGCGTCGTGGTCCAGTCGGTCTCCCAATGTGGGGTTTCGACCGCGGTCGGCAGGAAATAGTCCATAAACGACGCCGTCGTCACGTTGCCTTCGTCGTCGTAGTGGATCTCCTGGCCCATCGCGATAGCGAAGGCTTCCGTCAATCCGCCGTGGATCTGCCCCTCGATGATCATCGGATTGATGCGGGTGCCGCAATCATCGAGCGCGTAGAACCGCCGAACCTTGGTCGAGCCGGTATCGACATCCACATCCAACACGCAGATGTAGGCGCCGAACGGAAAGGTGAAGTTGGGCGGATCGTAATAATTGATCGCCTCGAGTTCCGGCTCCATGCCGGGCGGCACCTCGTGGTAGGCCGCCCAGGCGAGCTCGGTCATGGTCTTGAAGCGCTCGGGGGTGCCCTTCACGCGGAAGCGATCCACGTCCCATTCGAGATCGTCGTCGTGCACTTCGAGCATGTAGGCGGCGATCATCTGCGCCTTCGCCTTGATCTTTCTGCAGGCCATCGCGGTCGCGGCGCCGGAAACCGGTGTCGAGCGCGAGCCGTAGGTGCCGAGCCCGTAAGGCGCGGTGTCGGTGTTGCCTTCCTCGACCATGATGTTGTCGGCGGGAAGCCCCAATTCACTCGCGATGATCTGGGCGTAGGTCGTCTCGTGACCCTGGCCTTGCGACTTGGTGCCGAGCCGGCAAATGCCGCTGCCGGTCGGATGAATGCGAATTTCGGCGGAGTCGAACATGGCGATGCCGAGAATGTCGCAAGCGCGCGAAGGGCCGGCGCCGACGATCTCGGTGAAGAACGCGACGCCTATACCCATCAGGTCGCGCGTCTCGCCGCGCTTGAAGGCTTCACGCTTGGCCTTCTGTTCTTCGCGCAGCTTCTTGTAGTCGACCAATTCCATCGCCTTGTTCATGGCAGTCTGATAGTCGCCGGAATCGTATTGCCAGCCGAACGCGGACGTATAGGGGAATTGCTCGCGCCGGATGAGGTTCTTCATGCGGAATTCCGCCGGATCCATGCCGAGCTTTTGCGCCATGATGTCCATGGCGCGCTCGATAGCGTACGCGGCTTCGGTGACGCGGAACGAGCAGCGATAAGCGACGCCGCCCGGCGCCTTGTTGGTATAGACACCGTCGACCAGCACGTGGGCGGTCGGGAAATCATACGAACCGCTGATGATGCTGAAGAGTCCCGCCGGCCATTTGGTCGCATTGGCGCAGGCGTCGAACGCGCCGTGGTCGGCGATGGTGTAGCAGCGCAGCCCCGTCACCTTGCCGTCCTTGGTGCAGGCGATTTCCGTCTCCATGTAGAAATCGCGCGCGAATGCGGTGGTGGAAAGGTTTTCGATGCGATCCTCGACCCATTTCACCGGACGGCCGGTGACGATCGAAGCGACGATCGAGCAGATATAGCCCGGGTAGGCGCCGACCTTGTTGCCGAAGCCGCCGCCGATATCCGGGGCAATGACGTGGATCTTGTGCTCGGGGATTTTCGAAATCAGCGAGCCGACCGTACGGATGACGTGTGGCGCCTGGAAGGTGCCCCACAGCGTCAGTTCGCCTTTGATCTTGTCGAAGGAGGCGACACACTGGCAGGTCTCGAGCGGGCACGGATGTACGCGCGGATAGATGATCATCTCCTTGATCGTCACATCAGCTTTCTGAAAAGCCGCATCGGTCGCGGTCTGGTCGCCGGCCTGCCATGAGAAGATGTGGTTGGGATGCTTGCGCTTGCCGTGGGCGCCGTCGGTCTTGTCCTTGATGTCCTCGCGGATTATGGGCGCGCCGGCCGTCATCGCCTTGAGCGGATCGACGTTGACCGGCAGCGGCTCGTATTCCACCTCGACCAGATCGGCAGCGTCGGCCGCGACATAGCGGTCCTCGGCGATCACGAAGGCGACTTCCTGGTTCTGGAAAAGAACCTTGCCGTCGGCCAGCACCATCTGCACGTCACCGGCGAGCGTGGGCATCCAGGCGAGGTTGACCGTCTTGAGCGTTTCGGCGGTGAGCACCGCGATAACGCCGGGCACGGCGGCGGCCTTGGTGGTGTCGATCTTCTTGATACGCGCGTGGGCGTGTGGCGAGCGATTGAAGTCGCCGTAGAGCATGCCCGGCAGCTTCAAATCGTCGACATAGTTGCCCTTGCCCTGGACGAAGCGGATATCCTCGACGCGCTTCCGCCGGCAGCCCATTCCCTCGAGCTTTTCGGCGCGTTCGGCGGAGGTGGGGGTCATGTCGTTCATTCTGCGGCCTCCTGGAAAGGCACGCCGTTGAGCTTCGCGGCGGCGAATTGGATGGCTTTGACGATGTTCTGATAGCCGGTGCAGCGGCAAAGGTTGCCGGAGATGCCGTAGCGGATTTCCTCCTCGGAGGGATTTTTGTTCTCCTGCAGGAGACGATACGCGCGCACGATCATGCCGGGCGTACAGAAGCCGCATTGCAGGCCGTGCATCTCGCGGAAGCCTTCCTGCAGCGCATGCAACGTGCCGTCGGCATTCGCCATGCCCTCGATGGTGCGGATGTCGGCGCCGTTCGCCTGCACCGCGAACACCGTGCAAGACTTCACCGACTTGCCGTCAAGGTCGACCGTGCAAGCGCCGCAATGGCTGGTCTCGCAGCCGATGTGCGGCCCGGTGATGTTTTGCTGGTCGCGCAAGAAGTGGATGAGCAAGGTTCGCGGCTCGACCAAAGCTTCGATGGTCTTGCCGTTCACCTTCATGGACACTTGGGATTTGGCCATTGCCTTGCCTCCTTCCCGTCAGCCGCGGGCGCGCGCTTTGGCGCGGGCGAGCGCGCGCGTGAGCATCACGCCCGCCATCTTGGTGCGGTATTGCGCCGGTCCGCGGGCGTCGGCGGCTGGTGCAGTGATCGCCTCGGCGGCAGCCACGGCTTTTTTCACCGTTGCCGGATCGAGCGCGGAGCCGACGAGGATTTTTGCCGCTTCCTCCGCCCATAGCGGCGTCTCGGCGACGTTGGTCAGCCCGATCGAGCAGGTGCCGACCTTGCCGCCGGTCATGGTGAGCATCACCGCCGCGGCTGCGGTCGCATAGTCGCCGATCTTGCGCTTGAGCTTTTCGTAGGCATAGCCGTGTCCGGCAGCGGGCACCGGAATGCGCACGGCGGTGAGCACTTCGCCGCCTTCCAGCGCGGTGAAATATGCGCCCTGATAGAACTCACGAGCAGCAATACGCCGTTCGCCGGCCTTGCCCATGACGTGGTAGGTCGCGTTGAGGCACATCATCACCGCCGGCATGTCATTCCCGGGATCGCCGTTGGCAACATTGCCGCCGAGCGTGCCGAGATAGCGGACCTGCGGATCGGCGATCTGTTCCGAGGTCTCGCGCAGGATGGGAAGCTTCGCGCCCAACAGATCGGAGCCGATGAGATCGTGCTGTGTCGTCATCGCTCCGATGACGATGTGGCTGCCGTCGCTACGGACGCCTTTGAGGTCCGCGATGCCGGCGAGGTCGACCAGATTGGCCGGCGTCGCGAGGCGGAGCTTCATCATCGGGATGAGGCTGTGGCCGCCGGCGAGCGCGCGGCCGTCGTCGCCCAATTGCGCCAGCAGACCGACGGCTTCTTTGACGGATGACGGGCGATGATAGGCGAAAGCGCCTGGTATCATGGGCATCCTCCCTGGCGCAGTCCGCGTGACCAAGGTCATCACCAAGGCCCGTCAGAAATTGCGCGAAATACCTTTTAGGACAGCAATTCTGGCGAGTTGTGCATTGCAGCAGCAAGAACGGTTGCACAGTTTGTCGGCGCGTGCACGAAAGGTGGCAAGGCCGCACGAACGACGGTCGGTCTGCACGAATTGCGTCAATGTTACTGACGCAATCGACGGGATATATTGAGTTTATTGCGCTGCGAAACGATGCCGCCGGCGCAGCGCAAATGCCGGATCAGCGCCGTTGAGCGTGGCGACCCGCGATTTCAGCGAGCCAATACGGCTGCGGCTGACCGGCACCAAGTAATGATTGATCGCGGACATCTCGACCAATTCGTTGTCACCGGAGCGTTTATAACCGACCACCCGATCGATATTGACGATGTGGCTGCGGTGCACGCGGACAAAGCGGTTGTCGTCCAGCCGAGATTCGACATCGCCAATCGCGAGCGGGCAGAACAGCTTGTCGTTGCCGTCGAAGACATAGGTGTAGTGCGCATTGGCGTGCACCGCGACGACCTGCTCCACGGCAAGGAAATGCGTGCTGCCGTCGCGCTCGATCGGCAGGTGGCGCGCGAACCGCCGGGGCGGCGCGCCGGCGCCGCCGAGCGGCGCATACGTTCCGCGTCCGAATTCGGGATGGTCGCCGCCCTCGACGGCGGCCAGCATCGCTGACGCTACCAATTCAATTTCTGCGCCGGCTTGCGGTGCCGGTGCGGCGCCCCGGACCGCGGCCGGTTGCGGCTCCGCGACACTGGAATCGGGCAAGAGCAGCAAAAAGAATATTCCCGAGATGCAAAACGCCACGACCGCCACAACGATGGCGAGGAGGTCGGCCGAGAGTGCCGGCGCTCCCGATGACGCCGTGACGAAGGGATAAAGCGTCACTCCGGTCATGGCCGTGTAGTGCATGCCGGAAACCGCAACACCGAAGGCCGCCGCCGAAAGGATCAGCGGCGGGCGCCCTCCCCGCCCGGTCGCGAGCCAAAGCGCCAAGCCGGACGCGGCGATGGCGATGGCCATGCTGGTGGCAACATGGATAGGCTCATGGATCATGTACGTGCTCGCATCGAGCGCGCTCATGCCGATGTAGTGCATCGCGAAAATGCCGCCTCCCATCAGGCAGGAGGAGAACGTCAGTCGGAGCAGCGTGAGAGGTCCGGAGCTGGTGGCATAGACAGCGGCCCCAACCACGATCGCGCAGACAAGAAAGGACAGTAACGTCGGCAAGACCAGATAATCGACCTGGAATGGCAACCGCACGGCCAGCATGCCGACGAAGTGCATGGTCCAGATCGCAACCGCCAGCGAGACCGTGGCGCCGGCAAGCAGCAGACGCCGCCGCGTCCCGGTCGCTTCGACAATTTGCACGGCGAGGCTTAAGCCGACATAGGCGCCCTGGATCGCCATGATGATCGAAAGCAAGACGAGCCAAGTCTCGTAAGTCACCGGCATTGCCGTCATCCCTTCGCTGTGTGGGACGGCTACTTCACCCCATCGGGCATAGAACAATTATAAACGAATTTCGCACGGAGGCCGATACCGCCGCGAGCGGCGTTTCCGGTATATTTCCCGGCTGCTGACCCGCTAATTGACCCGGCGCGTATAGCCGGCCCAATAGGGCTCGCGCAGCGTGCGCTTGAGAAGCTTGCCGCTGGCGTTGCGCGGCAGCGCGTCGATGAAATCGACTGAGTGCGGACGCTTGAAGCCGGCGAGCTTGTCACGGCTCCATTCGATCAACGAGTTTTCGGTAAGGCCGGTACCTTGCCGCCTGACCACCACGGCTTTCACGGTCTCGCCCCACTTCGGATCCGGCACGCCGATGACGGCACATTCCAGAACTTCGGGATGCCCCATCAGGACGGCTTCGACCTCGGCCGGGTACACGTTCTCGCTGCCGGATACGATCATGTCCTTGATGCGGTCCTTCAGGAAGATGAACCCCTCCTCGTCCACATAGCCGGCATCGCCGGTGTGAAACCAGCCGTCGCGGATCGCCTGCGCCGTCGCCTCTTCGCGCGCCCAATATCCCGCCATGAGATTCTCGCCCTGATAGAGAATCTCGCCAACCTGGTAAGGCGGAAGGTCCTTGCCGTCGGAGTCGACGATGCGGACCCGGCCGCCAAGCATCGGCCGGCCGCAGGACAGAAGACGCTCCCCGACATGCTCCTCGTGCTGGAGCGCCGTGAAAGGACCGGTTGTTTCCGTGAGGCCGTAAACTTGCAAGAAGCGGCATTTGAACGTTTCGATCGAGCGGCGCAGCAAGTCGGGCGAGATCGGCGCCGTACCGTAGCTGATGAGCTTGAGCGCGGAGAAATCGGCGGTGCGCGCCTGCGGCAGTTCGGTCATCATCAACATCAGCGTCGGCACCAGGAGCGCGCTTTCGATCCGCTGCTCCACCATGGTCTTAAGCAGCACTTCAGGAACGGGCTCGCGCACGATCACGACGGTCGATCCGGTCTGCATCGCCCAGATCGCCCAGATCGCGCCGCCGATATGGAATAGCGGCAAGCAAACGAGCGAACGGCCGCCTTCGTGCATCTCGTTGTTTTCAAGCGCCCCGCAAGAACCTACGTTGAGCAGGTTCCAGCCCGTCAGCATTGCGCCTTTGGGAAGACCGGTGGTGCCCGAGGTGCAGAATTGAGCGGTCACGGCGCCATCGGCATCGCGGCGCGGATCCTCGCCGCCGCGCGGCAGATCGTCGAACGTCATCGTCGGCACCCCCGACGCTACTCCGTGCGCCTTGAATTCCGGGCCGGTGACGATCAGCTTCGGCTTGACGTCGTCGATGATCGCACTGACCTCGTGCGGCGTGAGCCGCCAGTTGATCGGCGCCGCCACCACGCCGGCCTTGTCGAGCGCGAAAAACAACTCGAAATAGGCAGCGCTGTTCTTGTCGAGAATGCCGACGCGATCGCCGGGCGCGAGCTCGAGCTTGTCGACGAGGCCCGCGGCTAGCTGTGAGCTCGAACTCGTTGAACTCGGCAAAGGTCTGCGACCTGCCTTCGAACCAGAGGGCTTCCAGCGCCGGATGACGCCGCGCGCGCCAACGCAGCATTTCTGCAATCGTTCGCATCCGCTCTATTCCTTCCCCGCGACGATTTTGGCGGCTAGCCGAGCGCTTTCATGATCTTTTCGAGCGAAACCGCCGCGCGTTCGTGCTCGACTTTGGCGACGGTGCGGGCGCCATCATCGATCTGAACCGAAAATCTGAAGCGGTTCTTTTCACGGTTCACCAGGGCGGTCTTGATCACCAATTCGGCGCCAACTTTGCTCGCTCCAAGATGATCGATGACGACCCGGGTCCCGACTGTGATCTGGCCCGGTTCCAACTGACCCTTCACCAGATAAGCGCAGGCGAATTCGGCAATGGTGACGAGATACGGCGTCGCCGCGACCGGCGGCATGCTCGGGTCGAGCGCCCCGACGGTGTCCTTCGCGCCGACGGTCGCGCGCGTGACCGAGCTGAGCTCTGGCGTAACGGCGATAGCGGGCTCGGAAGAGTTCATTACTTATCCATGAGTTTCGCAGCGTGCCTCTTCACATACGCCGCGTGCCGGGCTTCCAGCTATGTTCGAGATTTTCGATGAGCTTCGGGTCGTAGAGGCATCGGCTCTGCTGTCTCGCATACGTCGCGATGTAGCGCCGAAACACCGACAGGGGTTCCTCGGCGACACGGAGCGCCTTGCGGTTAGAGACCGCGCTGGTCATTCCGGCACGGACAAGCTGCAGCGCGTTTGTCTCGATCGCCATATCCATTTGGCCGGCGGGAACGACCTCGTCGCAAATCATGCGTCCTTCCGGAGTCTCCGCGGGAAAAACGCGCTCGAAGAAAATGCCCTCCCGTGCGAGCTTGATCCCCACCAGCCGCGGGAATCGCAAATTGGCCGCACCGGGAATAAATCCTTCTTTGCTGGCCGGCAGGCTGAAGTAGGAGCCCGGTTCGGCGAATACGCGATCCATGACGCAGAGAAGCTGGCAGCCGCCGCCGATGGCGAATGCCTCGACGGCCGCGACCCACGGCTTCTCGACGTAGTCCTCGTATTGCTCGTCGTAAGATTCCGAGCGCCAATGGCCGCGATAGATTTTGTGGAGCAATCCCAGCTCGCGCTCGATGAAAAAATCGATCAGGGAGATCTGGCCGTAATACAGATGCGTGAGGTTGATGCCCGCGTTGAAGATACGGCGGCCGGCGTATTTCGGATGCTGCACGGTGCCGCCGCGCAGGACGCCGACTTCGATCGTGTCGTCGAGCAAGACAAGATCGACAGCCGTCTCGAGCGCTGCGGTGGCGCGATCGTCTTCGGCGTTGAGGAATTTTGCATTGGTCAGCGTGACGTGGCCGACTTTGCCTTTGCGCTCGACCTTAGCTTCGCCGAGATCGACAAAGCCGGCGTTGCGAAATTCGGCGAGCCGGTCCAGCGCCTCACGCTTGGGCTTGAGCATCGCGTGAATGAGATGCATGCCGCATCGCTCGTCGGCGAGAACTTGCGCGATGAACAGCCCTTGATCCAGCTCGCGGCCTTCCTTGGCGCTCTGTTGCGTGAGCGCCCGCTCCGCGTCGATTTGTGCGCGCGTCGGCAGCAGCGCCGGATAGCGGTCGGAGGCGGCAACAAGCAATTCGGCGACGCGCAGGCTGCTCGCGCCATGGCCGGTCGCTTCGCCGTAGATGGCGACGGCATGCTGGCGGAAGAATTTCTCCTTCACGGAAAGCGCGTGCGCTTTGAGCGCCGCCGTTTCGGCGCGCGTTCCGCCCTTGCGCTCGCCCTTTTCGGCCTGCAACACGGCTTCGACATCGGTGAAATATTTGCTGGCGGCCTCGGCGTCGCGCGCGAGCTGCCCGCCGAAAACGGGTTCAACAGGGCCCGATGAGGCCGGGCGAACGGCAAGTTTCTGCAAACGAACCTCCCTATGAGAGCCAGCGACGAGCGGCGTTTCCTTACGGGCGTTATTCGACACTTTGCGCCGCGTATCGATCCCTCGGCCCGCTGAAGAATTGCTTAAGTCCACTATAGCGCCCTTCCCCGCCCCTCGGCATCGGCAAAAATGGAGGCCTCAGTCGGGCCCTGTCGCTATGCGCCGTCGATAGGGGCCGGTCACACATGCAGATGCGCGAGCACATGGCTACGATTGATCGTCGAGGCCGATCCTTCCAGCATTGCGCGGCCCTGGTCCATGACCAGGTAGCGATCCGCAATACGCTCGGCGAAGGCTAGATTCTGTTCGACGACAATGAATGCCATTCCGCCAGTCTTCTTCTCGGCAATGAGCGCCTCCATGTGCAGAATGTTTTCCCACTGCACGCCTTCGCTCGGCTCATCCAGCAACACGACCGGCTGATCTTCGGCAAGGCCGCGGACAAAGGAGAGGATCTTCTTCTCTCCGCCGGACAGCGTTCCGGCATGCTGCGTGAGGCGGCGTTCGAGGATCGGGAAACGATCGAAATAGCGCCGGAACGGCGCAAGCTTTCGGCTCGCGCGCATCAAGGTGAGGTTATCGCGGACGGAGAGATCGTCGAATACCGGACGTTCCTGCGGGCAATAAGTCATACCGGCGCGCCGGCGCGCGGACGGATCGAGCCCGTGAATTGGCTTGCCGTCCAACAGAACGCGTCCGCTCGGACACGGCAGATAACCGAAAAGAAGCTTCATCAGGGTGGTCTTGCCGACGCCATTGCGGCCCAGCACGCACAACGCCTCGCCGGCATTCGCCGCGCCGCTCAGATTGCGCACGATGGTGGTGCTTCCGTATCCGCCCGTCACATTTTCAAACACAAGGCGCGAGGCGCTCATTTCTCGCCCCCGACATAGACGGCCCGCACTTCCGGAGCTGCCTGTATCGCGGCAACGCTGCCCCTGGCGAGCAACGTGCCGTTGTGGAGCACGTAAACGACCTCCGCCAGTTCCTTCACCAGGCTCATATCGTGCTCGATGATGATGATGGCGCCGCCGAGCCGCTGCGCGGCCCAGCGGACGATCTCCATCACCGCCGCCGTTTCCTCGGGCGAAAGACCGGCGCAGGGCTCGTCGAGCAACAACACACGCGGCTCGGTCAGGAGCGCCATCGCCAGTTCGAGGATTTGTTGCTCGCCGTGCGACAACTCTGCCGCCTTGCGCGCGCCGGCGGCGAGGAAGGGATAACGCGATTGCAGCTCCTCCAGCATCGGGCTGGTCCAGCGGCGAAGCCGCGGATCGAGCAACTGGAGCCGCCTGGCGCGGCCGCTCCACAATGCGATCGCGAGATTGTCGGCGATCGGGAGCTCGGGAAACACGCTCGGGATTTGCAGCTTCCGGGCCACGCCCAAACCACTGATGCGGTTTGACGGAAGGCCGATGATGTTCGAACCGCCGAGGCCAATCTCCCCGGACGCCGCCGTAAGCTCCCCGCTCACGACGTTGAACATCGACGTTTTGCCGGCGCCATTCGGCCCGATCACGCAGAATATTCCGGCCTGATCGAAGTCGACGGAGAGCCGATCCAGAATGGTGACTTCGCCGACGCGAACGCTGACGCCGTGCAGAGCCAGTTTGGCGGGCGGTTTCGCCGAGGGGTCGCCCGGTGCGGTGATCGCCGCTTTGCTCGACCGCCGCGCTGCGAAGCGCCGCAGCAATGGTTCGGGCAGTCCGGCAATGCCGCGCGGAAATACCAGCACGATGGCGATAAAGAACAACGCCATCAACACTTCCCAGAATGGCAGCGTGTCGCGGAGTTGCGAAGTGAGCGAGCCGACAAGCAGCGTGCCGATGACCGGCCCGAGCAAACTCGCGCGACCCCCGACCGCGGCCCAAATCACGAGATCTGCCGATAGGCCGAATCCTACGAGCTGCGGCGTGACGATACCTTGCTGCGGCGCATAGATCGCACCGCCCATCCCGGCTAAGAGCCCGCTCACGCCGAACGCGACGGACTTGAGCTGATTGGTATCGAACCCAAAAAGCTGCAGGCGGCGCTCGTTCTGCGCCAGCGCCCGCCACAGCACACCGATCGGCGCGGCGTAAAGCCAGCCGGCGAGCGCCAGCGCGGCAAGCAATACGGCGGCGGAAACGTAATAGACATCGGAGATATCGTCGAAACCGGGAAGACCGGGAATCCCCTTCAATCCGTTGAAGCCGCCGGTTACCGAATTCCAGCTCGTCGCGATCTGGAACGCCAGTAGCGACAGCGCGAGCGTGATCATCGAGAAGTACGCGCCGCTTTCGCCGGGACGGCGAAAAACGAGGAGGCCAATCGCGTAGGCGAGCAAGCCCGAAACGACGGCGAAGAGCGGCATCAACAGGACGGCGACGATCGGGACATTCGCAAAGGCGATGAAGGTGAGACCGGAAAGGTACGCCGCGAGCCCGAAGAACAGCGCTTGGCCGAGGGGCAAGAAACCAGCCTGGCCCCAGCATAGTCCGAGGCCAACAGCGGCCGCGGCATAGAGGGCGTAAAGACCGAGCTGGTAGGCCCAGAACTGCCCGAGAACCAGCGGCAGCATAATCGCGACGAGGACCACGAGGCTAGCTGCGCGCAACGATCCCTCGCGGCCTCAACCAAAGAAACAAAATCGCCAATACCAGAACAGCGAAATAGCCGTTAGCGGCATTCGTGGCGGCGGAGATCACGCTGTCGAAGCCGCCAATCACGCCTGCGCCCGACAACAATCCGGTTACGCTGCCGAGACCGCCAACAATAAGCACAAAAAACGCGCGTAGCACATAGTCGAGCCCCATGAAGGGCTGCACCGGTACGAGCGGCGCCACCATGACGCCGCCGAGCCCGGCGAGACAGGTGCCGATGATGAACGTTCCGGCCGCCAGTCGCCGGACTGAAATGCCTTGGGCCTGCGCAAGCTCGGGGTTACTGACCATGCCGCGGATCTTGGCGCCGGTACGGCTGCTGCCGTACCAAATCACGAGACCAGCCACGACCGTCAAAGAGATCGCGATCAACACCAAACGATAGATCGGATATTCCGTGCCGAGAAACTGAACCCTGCCCGGGATGGGAATCGCGACGCTACGGAAACCGAGACCGAAAATGCCTTCTGCGCCTTTGCGCAATAGCAGACTCAGGCCCCAGGTCGCCACCAGCGTGTCGAACGGCCGTCGATAGAGCGGGCGGATCATGATCCACTCGACAAGCCAGCCGAGCACTCCGCAAATCGCCAGCGTCAACGGCACCGCGACGAAATAGGGCAAGTTCCAGGACTGAACGAGATAGGCGCAATAAGCGCCTATCATGATGAATTCGCCGTGCGCGATGTTGAGCACACCGAGGAGACCGAAGATCACGGCGAGGCCCAGGGCGAGAACGGCGAGCGTAGATACGGCGTAAAGAAGATTGATCGCCTGCGTGACGATCAGCGGATCCATTCCCCGCACCTCCTCAGCGGCGGAGCACGGCCGTCAGGCTTTGCATTCGTCGCCGCTCTTGATGTCGTCGAAGGTCTTGATGATGTCGAATTCGGTACCCTTGCAGGTGGCGAGAAACATCGTCTTGTCGACATGGCGTCCGCGCATGGCCACGGTTCCCGCAGCCGTCGGGAACGTTATCCCCTCGGAAGCCGCCATGCATTTCTGCGCGTTGGTTCCCCCCGCCTTGGTGACCAGCGCCTGTGCGCAGTAGACGCCGCCATAGCAATCGGCACCGATCAAGCCGAGCTGCGGCGCCTTGTCACCGAATTTGGCAAAATAGGCCGCCTTGAACTTCTTGGCCGCCTCGCTGGGTGCATTGGCGAAGTAAGACATGCAGGAGTAGAGATTGGCGCTGCTCTCGGGGCCGATGCCGAGCAGCGTGTTCTCTTCCAGCAACAGCGACAGCCGCGCTACGTCCTTGTCGAGACCGAATCCGGCGAACGTGCGGTTGAAGTTGACGTTGTCGGCGCCAACGAGCGTGATCAACACCGCGTCGGGCTTGGCCGATTTGATCCGCGTCACGATTTCTTCGAACTTGTTGGGAGCCCCGAACGGGACGTATTCCTCGGCGACGACCTTGCCGCCGTTCTCGGCGATGTATTTCTTGGCCTGCTCGTTGCACTTGCGCGGCCATACATAATCATCGCCGATGAGGTAAATCCCCTTTGCACTACGCTCCTTCATCATCCACGCCACCGACGGCCGGATCTGCTGCTCCGGCGTATCGGCGATGACATAGGTATTGAAGGCGCACTCGCTGCCCTCGTAAACAGGCGTGTAGATGTACGGTACCTTACCCTTGATGGTCGCGACCAAAGCCTCGCGCGTGGCGCTGTCATGCGAGCCGACGAACACATCGACATTCTCTTCGAGCATGAGACGAATTGCCGATTTCGTCGATTCGGCTGGTGGGCCGCCGGCGTCGGTGGGGATCAGCTTGATCTGACGCCCGAGAATTCCGCCGCTCTTGTTGATTTCTTCCGCGGCGAGCTCCGCGCAGGCTTTCTGCGTCGGCCCGAACAATGACGCCGGGCCGCTCAAGGCGATGAAGAGCCCGATCTTGAATTCACCGTCGGCGGCGGCAACCGGGCGAATGATGTTCGGCGCCGCGCCGAATGCCAGTCCGGCGGCGGCCGTGCCGAGAACAGTTCGCCGCGTCAGCGCTTTTCTCTCGCTTGCCATTTACGTCTCCCTTCGGGTTCGTCGCAGTCACATCAAAGGTTAACCGCGCACCAGCGGCGCAGGCAGTTTGGGCATCAGTTGCTCCATCGCGGCACCGATTGCGAGAAGCGCCCGGTCGCTCGATATCGGACCGGATAACTCCATGCCCACGGGCAGGCCGGCTGCCGTCATTCCGACCGGCAAACTGATACCGGGGATACCGGCAACACTCCCGGGACCGGTGTTGCGGATGAAGGTGGGGAAGGTCGGCACCGAATTACCGTTGAGGAGGAACGTCTCGTCCTCGCCGATCAGCGCGGCAGGAGCCGGCGTCGTCGGAAAGACGATGGCCGCAATCCCGCTTTCGCTGAAGTGCCTGCGGTAGGCGTCCTGCAGTACCGGACGCTGCTGCAATGCTTTGCGGTAAACCGGCTCCGGCACGGCGCCGGCGCCGATCAGGCTTTGCAGGATTCCCTTGACGTCCGGGCTCGCCACCTGGGCCACGAGACCACCGAAGTCCAGCCCGGTTTTGTGGTCCGCCAAATAGCGGTTGAGGTCAGTAACCGTCTCGTAGAGGGCGATCGGGAAGCCGATCTCGCTATCGATCGAAGCCTCCTCTGTCATGTCGACCTCAACCAACACGACGCCCGCGTCGGCCAGTCGCCGCAGCGCCTTCTCGCAGATTTGTTCGAGTTCGGTATCAAGATTCTCCCAAAAATGCCGACGCGGTACGCCAACGCGCAGACCGTTCAGGGAAGCGGGCGCGACTTCGGCTGGCGCTCCGGTCACGACGCCATCGAGCAACGCGCAGTCGGCGACGCTGCGTGTCATCGGCCCGGCGGTGTCGCGGGTGTGCGAAATCGGAATAATGCCGGCCTGCGACCACCGCCCCGTGGTCGGGCGAAGGCCAACAATCCCGCACAGTGCGGCCGGGATGCGTACCGATCCGCCGGTGTCCGACCCGATCCCGCCGGGAGCAAGCCGCGCCGCCACTGCGATCGCCGTGCCGCCGCTCGAGGCACCGGGGATGCGATCGGGCGCGTATGGATTGCGCGCCGGCCCAAACGCGGCGTTGTTGTTGGTAATGCCGTAGGCGAGTTCGTGCAGGTTGCATTTGCCGAGCACGATCGCGCCAGCGCCGAGCAACGCTTCGACGATGACGGCATTGCGCTTTGGCCGCTGCCCTTTCAGGCCCGGGGTGCCGCCGGATGTCGGCAGTTCGGCGGTGTCGATATTGTCCTTCAAGGCCAGCGGTACGCCGTGAAGTGGGCCGAGTGACGCGCCGGATGTTCGCCGCCGGTCGGCTTCCCGGGCAGCCGCGCGGACTTGATCGGCGTCGAGGGTTATGAACGCGTTGAGATTCGTATTGGCCGCGGCGCGCCCGAGCAGCGCATCCGCGAGCGCCGCGGCAGTCATCTCGCCGGTGCGGATCGCCTTGGCCGCCTCGGCAACTCCAAGATCGTGAAGCGTTGGCATTGCTGCGCTCTCTGACGCGGCCATTCCGTAACCCGGTCACCCACCGTCAGTGTAGCGTCCCCTCGGCATCACGGCATCGGCATAAATGTGGACCCGGTCACACCAAGGTAGCCAGGGCGTGGACTTATTAGCAGCACGCAGCCATACCCTGATGGACGCAAGTTGGACGAAGGCGAGGTAGTTCGCCGCGAGCTTATCGTAGCGGGTTGCAACATGCCGGCACCGTTTGATCTTGTTGAAGAACCGCTCCACCAAGTTGCGAGCGCCGTAAAGGTGCGGGCTGAAGCAGGGCGCCTCCTTCCTGTTCCGCTTCGGTGGGATATTTGCCCAAGCGCCGCGTTGGCTGACAAGAAGCTAAACCCATGAAAACTCTTTTTAGATCGTTTCGTTATAGACATGGGTTTGTCGCCAGCTGTTTCCTCTGTACTTTGCTCGCCACGCTATTCCTGCAGATAACCGCCTCGGCCGGAGAACAAGAGAATTCAATCGGCAAATCGGCGGATAGCGACGGGTTGCCCCCATCTCGGAGTCTTCCCGAACGCCGGTTGACCAGGAGCACTCCGCGATGGACTGTCTCAGCCGAGGCTATCGGCTTGGGCCGTTTAGGCGGCGTCAATCGAACGCTCGTTGCACGCGTGCCGGGCGACGTACCATTCTACAAACCACCCTACGATACGTCGACTGCCCCTGGCGTCGAAGCTTTCAACAGCAACCAGTTTCGACAAGGTTTTTCCGCCGGACCGAAAATAAGCCTGACTTACCACGACGATTCCGGCTACAGCGTGGAGTTGTCGTATTTCAACATCTTCGACCAGAGCGCCACCAAAACCATTGGCCCCGGCAGTCCGGCAGACTGGCTGGTGATGAAGGCTCCCGGCACCTTCTGGCAAACTCAAGATTTTCCGTATCAAGGAATGACATGGAGTGCCGCCACGAATCTTTATAACGTCGAGGCCAACGGGCGGCTGGAACTCTCCAGCCGGGTGACCGTGCTGGCCGGATTCCGTTGGCTCCAACTGAATGACAATCTTCAGGGGACGTTGACTCCCGCAGATCAGACTGCGCCTACGTGGAAGACAATTCATCGCGACTACAATCTCTTTCAGGTCGCCCAGCTCCCCGCGGACGGGCCAGCAGGAAATTACCCCCCTTTCTGGAATACAAGCACGACGAACAACCTTTATGGCGTCCAAATCGGCGTGGATGTAAAGATGCTGGAGCTTGGTCGCTTTTCGCTTGACGGACTGATAAAGACTGGAATCTTTGATAACAATGCCGAGCAGTCAACCGGGGTCAGCTTGCAGAAGGTGGTGCACCCATCGCAAGCCACGACTAACCACGCCGCCTTCGTCAGCGAAGCCGGCTTGCAGTTGAAATATCAAGTTATCAAGGGGCTGGCGCTAAAGGCAGGCTACACAGCGCTATGGCTCGACGGCGTTGCCTTGGCGCCTGGACAGATCCAGGAAACTTTGACTCTGGCGAATGTGCGCGCACTTGGCGTCAACTGCGGGTCAGGTGTGCTTTTTCAAGGAGCCACTGCCGGATTGGAATATTCGTTTTAGAAGTGGCTGCCAGTCCGCTAGTAACAGGGCAAAAGTCCAGGCAGAATCTTCTCCCTCCCCCTTGTGGCTACGGCATTCACACATCTCGTCGTTTTGCATGAAAGCCCGCACGTAAACCGCTGAGGAATTGTGAATCGCAGCGCACGCAAGCGACTTTGGGTCTTCCCGCGTCAGCAAGTGTCTCGAATCTTAGATTTACCCCTTTGGCACCAAGCCGACGGGTTGCCATGTCTGCTATTTGGTCGCCATCGGAGGAAAAGTAGACTTTCAGCAGGCCGGATCAGGCAGGCCGATTTATGAGTACATGGCCTGGCACCACTTTGGCAGACTGCGACAATGGATGAGGGTAACGGGATTCCCAAATCAGTTTTTCAATGAACAGCGACCGCAAGCACATCGAATGCGCCGACTGCCAGTCAATAGCGGACACGCGTCCGCCACGGGTGATCAGATCAGCGCGGTCCGTGACCCGCTTCGGGGGCTGAGGAAAATCTTTCGTCCTAATAGCAGACGGATATCCACTGGCCTAGGTAGGGGTCCCATTGCCAGCAGGTCCCATAATCGACGCCGCACCCTAAGCAGGAAGCTCCTATCCACAGGCCGCCGCACCCGCACCCCCCAGCACAACCGCAGCCGCCACGGCAACCTCTACAGGCCCGACCGCCGCAGGCGCGGCCAAAAGCCCCAGCGCAGCCGCCGCCATGAAATGCCACGCAGCCGCCGGCATGAGCACAGCCGACTCCACCGGCATGAGCACAGCCGAATCCGCCGGCACGAGCGCAGCCACCGCATCCTCCACCATGAGCGCAGCCACCGCAGCCACCACCATGACCGCAGCCGCCGCCATGACCGCATCCGGCTGCGACTCTCACGCCTTGGCGAAGCGGCGCCTCGTGATCGAAGACGTGGAAAGTCGCTAGGCTGACGTCGGAGAGCTCCTCCTCACCTAGAAAAATTCGCCGTGGAGGGTCCTGCGACGAGAAATTTGTTGCCGGCGCGGTTGCTGATGCGCCGCCGGTCATGGCCAAAGAGACTCCAGCCGCCCCCAACATCAGGGCAGTGTTTCGACGCCTCCGGTTGGAACTTTGCTTGACCCGGACCATGCTGAAGCCTCCTCCGTCTCTAGCTCGACGAACGAGCTTTCGCTTTTTCTCGTGCACGTCGCCCGCGGTGATGAAACTAGTAACATGCCGCCCGGGTTCCCTTCAATTGAACCCGAGTGAGCACTGTTATGCCGCGTTCAGCGCTATTTCGTCAATCAGAGCCGGATCGCCGCCAAGGTGGCTACGCCGCGAAAGCTGCTCCGCGATCGGACAACCGGCCCGCTACCGCGTCGCCTTCTTCAACGTGCCACTCGTCACACGTGCAGCACTAGAAGCTGTACAGATCAGGCAGCCCGCCAAATCGGGACGTTCTTCGAAGGAGTTGCATCGGTCGAGCACAGCCGAGGCAGCGCGGAGGCTTAGGTGCGGTCGTATTGGCGCATTTGTCGTACATGACACGATCTCCAGCTCGCCAATCGGCCCTCGCTAGAAGCGAGGCAACTCTCAATATGAGGCATCAGCATTACCGAGGCGTGGCTGGAAGCTTAATTTTTGGCAATCGAGGTACATCGGCCCATCGCGGCGAACCCGCGCCCGGCACGATCGGTTATGTTGTAATCGACCAACACCACCTCACCGCAACAGCCACAACAGGCTCCGCCTCGCGGCTCAACCAAGCCACGGAACGCCGCCACCCCCCCAAAATCCGTGACGTAAATTTCAGGCTGTCAGCGCACGCGCCAGCCAACAACGGTCGCTTCGACGCGTTTGTCAGTATCAATGCTTTGCCAAACGCCGTTATCCCATCGACACAAGAAAGGAATGACATACGTACCGACGTGATCCTCACACAGGAGTTCAAGAGGCAAATGCTTGGGTGGCACGCCTTCATGACTGAAGGCGTCGATGCGCTCTTTCCTTGTTGTCATCGTCAGAATGTTCTTTGTTTCTCACCACATTGCTTACACGTGTACGGCACTCGAACCTGCCCTTGAGTTGCCGAGACGCGATTCGGCGCGCCGCACTTTCGGCATTTGCTCTCTATACGGGTCATGCCCTGCTTGACGGTGAGGGATTTTCGCTCCAAGGCCTCTTTCACTAGGCGTTCCGTCTCATCGCGCATCGCTTGCTTTGACATTTCACGCTTTCTTGTTTCTGCACAAAAGGGGTCATACAGGTGGGCCCCGGCAATGAACTTGTTGGGTGACCACAACCGACCCCAATCCGTGGATCAACCAAGCCCCGGAGCGCCGCCAAACCACGGGGCGTGAATTCTTGGTAGTCTCAGCCGTCGTGTTCACTGTCCCTAACCGCAATGAGGCAAGGCTTGCGTGCTCTCCCCCTTCGCTCGCGGATCACC
Organism: uncultured Alphaproteobacteria bacterium; assembly: GCA_963733575.1. Classification (GTDB taxonomy): domain Bacteria; phylum Pseudomonadota; class Alphaproteobacteria; order Rhizobiales; family Xanthobacteraceae; genus BOG-931. Next base: position 260,056 of record CAVTDJ010000006.1, read on the forward strand.
ACCCAGGGCATTGACCGCGCTCCGCACCGAGCCTTCATGCGTGGCATGGGGCTCGACGACGATGCGATCGCGCGGCCCTTCATCGGCGTCGTCACCACGGCCGGCGACACGACACCTTGCAACGGCACCCTTGCCGAGCAGGCGGCGCATGCGCATGCAGGCGTCTTGGCCGCGGGCGGCACGCCCCGCGCATTCACGACCATCTCGGTCTCCGATGGCATCAGCATGAATCACCAGGGGATGAAATGCTCCCTGCTGTCGCGCGAGGTGATTGCCGATTCGATCGAGTTGGTCATGCGCGGCCACGCCTATGACGGTCTCGTCGGCTTCGGCGGCTGCGATAAGAACCTTCCTGGCATCATGATGGCGATGGTCCGCTGCAACGTTCCGTCGGTATTCGTGTTCGGCGGCGCGACTCTGACCGGCACGTTCCGCGGCAAGCCGGTTTCGGTGCTGACCACATACGAAGCCGTCGGCGCCGTGATGACCGGTGCCATGCCGGCGGAGGATCTCGACGCACTCGAACGCGCCTCGGTGCCTACTTTCGGCGCTTGTCCGGGGCAGTTCACCGCCAACACCATGGGCATGGTCTCCGAGATTCTCGGTCTCGCGCCGCCGGGATCGTCCATGATCCCCGCCGTCTATGCGGAGCGCGCCGCGCTCGCGACCCGCGCCGGGCATCTGGTGATGCAGATCCTGAAAGATGGCGGCCCGCTGCCGCGCGACCTCGTCACACGGGCGAGCCTCGAAAATGCCTGCGCGATCGTCGCGGCGACCGGGGGCTCGACCAACGCCGCACTACACATTCCGGCGATTGCGCACGAGGCTGGCATTCGCTTCACCCTCGACGACGTCGCCGCCGTGTTCGAGCGCACGCCGCTCATCGGCAACTTGCGCCCAGCGGGCGACTATCATGCGCAAGACGTGCATCGCGTCGGCGGTGTGCCGATGATCGCCAGGGCGCTGATCGCGAGCGGCCATCTTGACGGCGGGACGCTGACTGTCGGCGGCGAGACGCTGGCGCAGACTTGCGCCCGGGCGCCCGACCCGGATGGCGCGGTGATCCGGGCCGCCACCGATCCGATCTCGCCGACCGGCGGCGTGGTCGTGCTCAAAGGCAATCTCGCGCCGGACGGCGCCCTCATCAAGATCGCGGGACTGCGCTCGCTCGTGCATGAAGGCGCGGCGCGCGTGTTCGAGAGCGAGGAGGAATGCATGGCGGTCATCCGCGCGCGCGCCTATGCGGCGGGCGACGTGCTCGTGATCCGCAACGAGGGACCGAAGGGCGGCCCCGGCATGCGCGAAATGCTCGGACCGACAGCCCTCATCTACGGCCAGGGTATGGGCGAGCGGGTCGCGCTGATCACCGACGGGCGCTTCTCCGGCGCAACCCGCGGCATGTGCGTCGGCTACGTCTCGCCCGAAGCCGCTGCTGGCGGGCCGATCGCGCTGGTCCGCGACGGCGACCGCGTGCGTGTCGACGGCGGCGCGCGGCGGCTCGACTGCCTTGTGGATGCGGCCGAACTCGAGCGTCGCCGGGCGGCATGGAAGCTCCCGGCGCGTGCCGCGCCGCTCGCGGGCGCGCTGGAAAAGTACGCGGCCCAGGTCGGCTCCGCACATCTCGGCGCCGTCACCCACAGTGGCAATCTGCGGTGGGAGGTCGAAGCGCAAGCGAGCGATTGAAATGCCTGTTCCTGCAGTGTCTCCGCCTTGAGAAACTGTGCCGCCTGTCGTCGTTCATGTCGGAGAGCGCCGCGGTCTCAAGCCCGCCGAGCAATCGCTGCTGCGAGCTCGGCCCGGTTGGCGCAGCCGCTTTTAGTCATCGCATTGGTAAGGTGCGTGCGAACGGTGCCGAAGCCGATCCCGAGGACGCGGGCGATGTCGCGATCGGTACAGCCGCGGGCGACAAGAGCGGCAACCTCGTGCTCGCGTGGCGTCAGGCCTTCGCATCGCCCGCACCGAACCAACGCACGACGCAAATGCGGTTCCAATGCATCGAGAAGATCGATATCGCGTTCGCAGAATTCGGGACGGCCCCTCCCCCGCCAGATGCGAAGATCGCCAAGATCGCGATCGCCATCAAAGATGAACATGTTGATGCCGTGGTGCAGTCCGTCGCGCGCCAGAAAGTCATTGTAGAATTCGGTTCGTTCAAGCTTGTCGCGGGCAATAACCTCGTCGACCGGCGTCGCCCGCCGGCGGGCCCGGAGCGCGAACGTCATTGGATCGCGGAACTGATACCAATCCTCGTAGCGGCGAAGATTGCCCGGATCCATGTTGAAGCTAACCGCCTCGTCGAACCGGTTTTTGCGCGAGTCCCAAACATAGGAGGCGCCAAAATCTCCTCGCAACAAGCGCATCACGTCCAGGAAGATGATGGACCGCGCATCGATGTCCGGGCCGAGACGTTCAAGGCGCGCGACGATGTCGCCGAACAGGCGCAATTCGTTGCCGCTGATATCGCGAATAACCGTAGCCATTCCGCCCGCCCCGTCGCCCACCAAATCGTGGAATTGGGCAGCGACCCGAAATTGTCCCCGCGTACGGGCAAGCCTGTCAAGGCCAGGATGCGTTTGACCCTTCCCGATCGCTCGGCTGTCTGAAGACTACGAAAATGTAGTCAATCACGCCGCCGCATGCGGATGTGTCAGCGAGGAGAACTGGGTCGCCATTTGCAATATCGCTTCGCTGACCGGCGCGCCGCCGTGGCCGTCGCTCGCGGTGACGAAGGATGAGGCGATGGACTGGCCGAGCCGCGCGATGTCGGCGGCAAACGCGCTTGAGCCGGCGGGCGCGATGCCGCCGGAACTGTCGCTGTTCTGCGAAAAGCCGAGCGTCATGTTGGCGCCAAAGGCAGTGGCGGGGATGCCGGGCATACCGCCGAAGCCGGCGATCGTTGCGGAAGAACTCGTTGACCGGTCGAACTGCGATGTGCCGTCCGCCGCCGTGGACGGCGCGTTGAGAGCAGCGGGGGCGCCATCGTCGACCCTCACCGGCGCAACGCTGCCGGCGGATGACGCGGTGATCGCCGGCGCGCTGGTGTTCGGGGCGCTCGAGCCGGAGCCCGGCGGATCGAGCCAGAGGCCCGCGGTGTTGGTGAAGCCGACCGCGGCATCGACCACCGATCCGCCCTGGAAGTTACCCTCGGCGAACAGCGCCGTCTGCGCCGTCGCCGGCAGCGCCTTGGTGGAGTCGAATTTGGTCCAGCCGACCCCGCTTTGATATTCGTACATGCCGGCATTCTTGAAATACGCCAGCAGCTCGTTGTGCCCGTCGCCATTGAGGTCGACCGCGGCGAGGCCGGTCGGCGTGCCGGAGTCGATCTTCATCCAGCCGGCGTTGGCGCTCCAGATGTAAGTCCCCGAACCGGGGAAATAGACCGCGAGGTCGGTCTGGTTGTTGTTGCCGTTGCTGGTGCCGAGGAAGTTGCCGGCCGCATAGGCCGCCGCGGTGCCGCCGTCGATTTTTTTCCAGCCGACATTGGCGGCCCAGATGTAGGTGCCGACGCCCGGATCGAAGGCGGCCAGATCGGTATTGTTGGCGTTGCCTTTGGTCGCGCCGTAGAAATCGCCGGCCGCCATCAGCGTATAGACCCCGCCGTCGATCTTGGTGAAGCCGCCGTTCTGCCACAGGTACGTGCCGGCGCCGGACTCCGACATAACCAGGTCGGCGACGCTGCCGCCCTTGAACGTGCCGGCGGCAATGGCGGTGGCGGTGCCGCCGTCGATCTTGGTCAGGCCGCCGTTCTTGCTCCAGACATAGACGCCGCCACCGGAGGCGGCGGCCGCAAGATCGATATTGTTGTTGTTGCTCTTGGTGGTGCCGTACAAATTACCGGCCGCCAGCTGCGCATAAACCGTGCTGCTGATCTTGGTGAAACCGCCGCCCGGCACGTAGATGTAGGTGCCGCCGCCGGTTTCCGACACCGCCAGCTGCGCCGAGCCCAGCCCGTCGAAGTCGCCGCCGGCCATCGCCACCGGCGTGCCGCCGTCGATCTTGTTCCAGACGTTGGTGTTGCTGGGGGTGCCCACTTTGATCACGTTGTGGGCGACCGAGCCGCCGCTGCCGAGCTCCAAGGTGCCGGCGGCGATATTGGTCCCGCCGGTGACGCTGTCGGCGCCGGTCAGGTCGGTGGTGCCGGTGCCGATCTGTTTGACCAGGCCGCTGCCGGAAATGCCGCCGGCATAGGTAACGGCGCCCGACTGCTCGAAGCCGAGCACGCCGTTATCGGTGGTGGCAATGCCAGTGTCGATGCCGGCAGCGTCGACCAGCAGGCTTGCACCCCCTGCGATGGTGATAGTGGTGGTGATAGTGGGGGGATCGATGATCCCCTTCAGCAGCAGCGTGCCGGTATTGACGTTGACCGCGTGCACGCCGCTGATGGTGCTCGAATAAGTGAAGGTATTGTTGGCGCCGGGCGCGAAATCGACCGTGTCGCTGGAGCCCGAGCCGACGATGTTGCCGTTGATGACGCCGCCGGTGACGTTGAGCACGTCGGCGTTGGCGGAGAGATCGATGGCGCCGGCGATGGTGCCGGCGGTCTGATCGATCGTCACCGCCGTTGCGGCGTTGCTGGTGTTGATGGCCGCGGCGGTGCCGGTGATGGTGCCGCTGTTGACGACGGCGCCGCCGGCAAAGGTCACATTGTTGCCGATCTCGATGCCGGTCCTGGCAGTAATCGTGCCGGCATTGCTGATGTTGCCGGCAAAGGTCGAGACGTTGTTGGCGTCGATGCCGATACTGAACGCCGAGATCGTGCCGCTGTTGCTGATGCCGCCGGCGATGGTGGTGATACCGCCCGCGATGATGCCGTCGCCGCTCTGTGAGGAGATCCTGCCGGCGTTGCTGATGCCGCCGCTGAAGGTCGCGGCATTGACGAGAACGGCGGTGGCGCCGGCGACGGTAATGACGCCGCCGGCGCTGTTGTCGAGCCCGCCGGTGAAGGTTGCAACGTTGGATACACCAATGCCTTTTTGGCCGGCCGAGATCGTGCCGCTGTTGGCGATGCTGCCGGCGAAGGTCGAGACCGGCGCGGCCGTGCTGGTGCCGCTGATGCCGATCAGAATGCCGGTCTGCACCGACGCGATGCTGCCGCCATTGCTGATCCCGCCGTTGAAGGTCGAGACGTTATCGATGACGATGCCGTCACCGCCCGCCGTAATCGCGCTGCTGTTGGTGATGCCGCCGGAAAAGATCGAGATCGCGACGCTGGCGCTGACGTTTGACCCCGAGATGCTGACATTGCCGCCGACCAAGACACCGTCGGCGGTTGCCGAGATCGTGCCGGAATTGGTGATGCCGCCCGCGAAGGTCGAGATCGTTACCGAGCTGCTTGCACGGGTGCCGGAGGCCCCCGCATTGCCGCCGACGAAAATGCCGTGCCCACCGGCGGAAATGCTGCCGGTATTCGTGATGCCGCCGGAAAAGTTCGAGATCGTAACTGAGCTGTTTGAGGAGGTGACGGCGCTGACATTGCCGCCGACGAAGACGCCGTTCCCGCCCGCCGAAATGGTGCCGGTGTTGGAGATGCCGCCGACGAAGGTCGCGCCGTTGCCGACCTCAATGCCCACCCCGGTCGTCGCCGTGATCGAGCCGGCGTTGACGATGCCGCCGCCGGCGCTGGAGCTGCCGAACTGAGCGACGCTGTTGACGTATATGCCGTAGTTACCGGAAATCGCGCCGCCCGCGCTGTTGACGATGGCGCCGGAGAAGGTGGTGACGTTGACGGCGATAACGCCGTTGCCGCCCGCCGAAATCGTGCCGCTGTTGGTGATGCCACCGGCAAAGGTGGTGAAGTTGTTGGCGTAAACGCCGGCACCGCCCGCCGAGATCGTGCCGGTGTTGGAGATGCCGCCGGCGAAGGTGGCGCCGTTGACGACCTCGATGCCGTGGAGGGTCGTCGCCGTGATCGAGCCGGCGTTGACGATGCCGCCGCCGGCGCTGGAGCTGCCGAACTGAGCGACGTTGTTGACGTAGATGCCGTAGAGGCCCGAAATCGCGCCGCCGGCGCTGTTAACGATCGCGCCGGAGAAGATAGATGCGCTAGGGACGCCAATGCCGATACTGGCCGAGATCGTGCCGCTGTTGGCGATGCCGCCGGCAAAGGTCGTGACGTTGTAGGCGTAAACGCCAACGTCGCCCGCCGAGATCGTACCGCTGTTGGAGATGCCGCCGGCGAAGGTCGCGACATTGATGACCTGAATGCCGCGCGCGGTCGTCGCCGTGATCGAGCCGGCGTTGACGATGCCGCCGCCCGCGCTGGAGCTGCCGAACTGAGCGATGCTGGTGACGGCGACGCCGTAGCGGCCCGAAATCTCGCCGCCCGCGCTGTTGACGATCGCGCCGGAGAAGACCGACCCGGTAATGACGTCAATGCCGATACTGGCCGAGATCGTGCCGCTGTTGCTGATGCCGCCGGCGAAGGTCGTGACGTTGTGGGCGTAAACGCCGCTGCCCGCCGCCGAGATCGTGCCGCTGTTGCTGATGCCGCCGGCGAAGGTCGCGACCCTGATGACCGCAATGCCGTGCTGCGTCGTCGCCGTGATCGAGCCGGCATTGACGATGCCGCCGCCGGCGCTGGAGCTGCCGAACTGAGCCGCCAGCGAACGGTCCGGTGTAAGCCATGAAGCACTCCGCGACCGGAAATTAATCCGGTCGTTCAAAGGGTTCGATATATCCCTCGACTGGCGGATGTCACCCCGCCCCACGGCATCCCTGGGTAAAGCATGATCGAAGCCGCGGCCGTTGTCCAGCCGAAGCATCGCCAAACAATGCCGCTCCGAGCTTGAAAATTCCGCGACGGCCGTGGCTGAATTCCACGATTCCCAGACGTGAAATAACCTGCGCCGCGCGCCAGCGCTTCGCCTCAGACCGACGAGACATGTTGCCAGCACTTTTATCCGGCCACGTTTTAGAGCAGTTCGCGCACGTAACCGCGGTGTCGTCCCCGATAAAACGGCACAGGTGCGTCCTGCGCAAAGCCTGCGGCAATGCTGCGCGCCAAGTCGGCGAGCACAATCTCGGTGATCTCGGGCAGCGGCAGCTTCATCGCCTCCGCCAAGCCGACCCACACGATTTCGGTGAGCTCCGCCTCCGGATGGATGACACCATCGGCCTGATAGGCGATGGCGCTTGCGTCGACGGCCAAGAAGCGGGCGTCGAACCGGCGCCTGGCGCGCGGAGGCGCGATTGCCCGGGCAATGAATCGCAATCCCGACAAATCGGGAGCAAAGCCGGTTGCGAGGAAATCCGCCCACGGGCCACTCGCCGGGGGCAAAGCGCCGGATTGCTTGCGTCCGATGACGATGCCCGTTTCCTCAAAGGTTTCACGGATCGCGGCAAGTGCAAGCGCGCGTGCGGTCTTGGGTCCGGATCGAGCCGCGGCCGACTGGAGACGGGCCTCGACACTCGGGTGCAAGCCTTCCGCTGCCGGGGCGTCGCGATCGGCGGCTTCGATCCGTCCACCTGGAAAGACGAAATGACCGGGCATGAATGCATGCGCAAGATGCCGCTTTCCAAGCAGGACTTTCGGCTCATTGCCGGTGCGGTCGACCAGAATGAGCGTCGCTGCGTCCCGCGGCCGCGAATTAGGAAAGGTTAAGCTGTGGGTGATTTCGCGGATCGAGGCAACGTCAATCATTGACCTTTGATGCCTTCGTCTTCACTGACGCATGCTTGCGAACGATGGGCCGAAGCCCCTGGCCCACCAGAACGGTAAGATGGGGGGCGCGGCTGCCGCAACGCGAAAAACTGCTTCAGCGAAATTCCATTTTGTGCGACAGGCTTTTGTAATTACTATAAAATACATATCTACCGGCGTGATATGCGGAATGCCGCATACGATGAACAGCACCCCCGATGTCCATGACACAAGGTCAGGTTCCTTGGAATAAAGAAGTCGCGCTCGAGTGCATTCGGGGCGGCCTCGATCGCGAGGGCCCCCTGCTGCCGATCCTCCACGCCCTGCAGGAGGAATTCGGCTACATCGATGAAGCCGCCGAACCGCTGATCGCCGAAGCTCTGAATATCACCCGCGCCGAGGTGCACGGGGTCATCACGTTCTATCATGACTTCCGCCGCGCTCCGGCCGGCCGGCACGTGCTCAAGCTCTGCCGCGCCGAGGCCTGCCAGGCCGCCGGCGGCGATCCGCTCGCCGCACGCGCCGAGACCCGTTTGGGGGTTCCGATGGGAGCGACCGCCCCCGACGGCAGTGTCACACTCGAGCCGGTCTATTGCCTCGGCCTCTGCGCCGTCGCGCCGTCGGCGATGCTGGACGGCCGCGTGATCGCCCGGCTCGACGAAGGCCGCCTCGATGCCCTTCTGGCGGAGGCGCAGCAATGACGCTGCGGCTCTACATCCCCCTTGATGCCGCCGCTCTCGCAGTCGGTGCCGAGGAAGTCGCGAGCGCGTTTCGCGCTGCGGCGGCGCGGCAGAACGTCGCGGTCGACATCGTGCGCAACGGCTCACGCGGGCTCTATTGGCTCGAGCCGATGGTCGAGGTGGAAACGCCGGTGGGCCGTGTCGCCTACGGACCTGTCGCACCGGGCGACGCCGAAGGTCTCCTCGCCGCTATCCGCGCGGACCGTGGGCACGCACTGCGGCTTGGCCCCACCGAGGATATTCCCTGGCTCAAGCGGCAAACACGGCTGACTTTCGCGCGCTGCGGAATCGTCGATCCGCGCTCGCTCGAAGATTACCGCGCTCACGGCGGGTGCAAAGGCCTCGAGCGGGCGCTCTCAGTCGGTCCGGAGGCGGCAATCGAGGAGATCGTGCAATCGGGGCTGCGCGGCCGCGGCGGCGCCGGATTTCCGACCGGCATCAAATGGCGCACGGTGGCGCAGACGCAGGCCGCGCAAAAATACATCGTCTGCAACGCCGACGAGGGCGACAGCGGGACCTTCGCCGACCGTATGATCATGGAAGGCGACCCCTTCGTTCTGATCGAAGGGATGGCGATCGCCGGCATCGCGGTTGGGGCGACCAAGGGCTACGTCTACATCCGCTCCGAATATCCGCACGCGGTCGCGGCGCTGGAAGCCGCGATCGGCGCGGCGCGGCGCGGCGGACTGCTTGGCAAGCGCATCGCGGGTTCGTCTTTTGCTTTCGACATGGAAGTGCGCGTCGGCGCCGGCGCCTATGTTTGCGGCGAGGAAACGTCGTTGCTCGACAGCCTGGAGGGAAAGCGCGGCCAAGTGCGCGCCAAGCCGCCGCTGCCGGCGCACAAGGGCCTGTTCGGGCGCCCGACAGTCATCAACAACGTGCTCTCGCTCGCGTCCGTGCCGATCATTATGGACAAAGGCGCCGCCTTCTATCGCGACTTCGGCATGGGCCGCTCACGCGGCACGATGCCGATCCAGCTCGCCGGCAATGTGAAGCATGGCGGTCTTTACGAGACGGCATTCGGCATCACGCTCGGCGAACTCGTCGACGATATCGCAGGCGGAACGCGCAGCGGCCGTCCCGTACGAGCGGTGCAGGTCGGTGGCCCGCTCGGCGCTTATTTTCCGCGGGCGCTGTTCGATACGCCGTTCGACTACGAGGCTTTCGCGGCGCGCGACGGCCTGATCGGTCACGGCGGCATCGTGGTGTTCGACGATACCGTCGACATGGCCAGGCAAGCGCGCTTCGCCATGGAATTTTGCGCGATCGAGTCGTGCGGCAAGTGCACGCCCTGCCGCATCGGGGCCGCACGCGGCGTCGAGGTCGTCGACCGCATCATCAAAAACGAGCACCGCGCCGCCAACATCGAAGTGCTCGAGGATCTCTGTAACACGATGAAGCTCGGCTCGCTCTGCGCGCTCGGCGGCTTCACGCCGTATCCGGTGATGAGCGCGCTTACCCATTTCCCCGAGGATTTCGGTGCGCCAGCGCGCCTGCAGGCCGCTGAATAGGAGACGCGCCATGTCGCTCGTCCAAGAACCCGCCGCCCACTCGCTCATCCGCGAGATCGACTATGGCACTCCGCGCTCAAATGCGGAAAAGGCGGTGACGCTGTCGGTCGACGGCAAGCAAGTCTCGGTGCCCGAAGGCACGTCTATCATGCGCGCGGCGATGGAGAGCGGGATCGAAATCCCGAAGCTTTGCGCTACCGACATGCTCGATGCGTTCGGCTCCTGCCGGCTATGCCTGGTCGAGATCGAAGGCCGCGCCGGAACACCCGCGTCCTGCACCACGCCGGTCGCGGAAGGCATGGTGGTGCACACCCAAAGCGAACGCCTCGATCGCCTTCGCAAGGGCGTGATGGAGCTTTATGTCTCCGATCACCCGGTGGATTCGCTCGACCGTGCCAAATACGCCGATGTCGATCTTCTCGAGACCGCGGCGGAAGTCGGGCTTAAGGAGGTGCGTTACGGCTTCTCTGGCGCGCGCCACCGCAACCCCGGCATCGACGCGTCCAATCCCTATTTCACCTTCGATCCCGCCAAGTGCATCGTCTGCTCGCGCTGTGTGCGCGCCTGCGAGGAGGTGCAAGGTACTTTCGCGCTGACAATCTCGGGCCGCGGCTTCGACTCCATCGTTGCCGCCGGGATGGATGAGAAGTTCATCGAATCCGAATGCGTTTCCTGCGGCGCCTGCGTGCAAGCCTGCCCGACCGGTTCGCTCATCGAGAAGACGGTCATCGAAAAGGGCAAGCCGGAATGGTCGGCGATCACGACCTGCGCCTATTGCGGCGTCGGCTGCGCCTTCAAGGCCGAGATGCGCGGCAACGAAGTCGTGCGCATGGTGCCGTACAAGGACGGCAAGGCGAACCGCGGCCATTCCTGCGTGAAGGGACGGTTCGCGTGGGGCTACGCCAATCATCGCGAGCGCATCCTCAAGCCGATGATCCGCGAGCAGGTCACCGAGCCGTGGCGCGAGGTATCGTGGGAGGAGGCGATCGGTCGCGTCGCCTCGGAGTTCAAGCGCATCCAGGCGCAATACGGACGCGGCTCCATCGGCGGCATTACTTCCTCGCGCTGCACCGACGAGGAGACCTTTTTGGTGCAGAAACTCGTGCGCGCGACTTTCGGCAACAACAACGTCGACACCTGCGCGCGCGTCTGCCATTCGCCGACCGGCTATGGCTTGAAGACTACGTTCGGCACGTCGGCCGGAACGCAGGATTTCGATTCCGTCGAGCATACCGACGTCATGATCGTCATCGGAGCGAACCCGACCGACGCCCATCCGGTCTTCGCCTCGCGCATGAAGAAGCGGTTGCGGCAGGGCGCCAAGCTCATCGTCATCGATCCGCGGCGGATCGATCTCGTGCGCACGCCGCACGTGGAAGCCGCCTATCACCTGCCGACCCTGCCCGGAACCAACGTCGCCATGCTCACGGCGCTCGCTCACGTCGTCGTGACCGAGGGACTGGTCGACGAGAAATTTGTCCGCGAGCGCTGCGAATGGGACGCCTTCCAGGACTGGGCGGCCTTTGTCGCGGAAGACCGCAACAGCCCCGAGGCGGTCGCCGAGGTAACGGGCGTTCCGGCGGAAACCATCCGCGCTGCGGCACGGCTTTACGCCACCGGCGGCAATGGCGCGATCTATTACGGCTTGGGCATCACCGAACACAGTCAGGGTTCGACAGCCGTCATGGCCATCGCCAATCTCGCCATGGCGACCGGAAACATCGGCCGGCCCGGCGTCGGGGTAAATCCGCTGCGCGGGCAGAACAACGTCCAAGGCTCTTGCGACATGGGCTCGTTCCCGCACGAGCTGTCCGGCTATCGCCACATCTCGGATGACGCGACACGCGCCATGTTCGAGGCACTCTGGCGCAAGCCGCTCGACGAAGAGCCGGGCCTGCGTATCCCGAATATGCTGGACGCTGCGGTCGATGGCTCCTTCAAGGGCCTCTATGTGCAAGGCGAGGACATCCTCCAATCCGACCCGGATACGCATCACGTCGCGGCCGGGCTCGCGGCGATGGAATGCGTTGTCGTGCAGGATCTGTTCCTGAACGAGACCGCGAATTACGCGCACGTGTTCCTGCCCGGCTCGACGTTCCTCGAAAAGAACGGGACGTTCATCAACGCCGAACGCCGCATCCAGCTCGTGCGCAAGGTCATGGAGCCGAAGGCCGGCTATGAGGACTGGGAAATCACCTGCGCGATCAGCGAGGCCATGGGCTATCCGATGCACTACAATCATCCGTCGGAGATCATGGATGAGATCGCGCGCCTGACGCCGACCTTCGCCGGCGTGTCGTTCCAGCGGATCGCGGAGCTTGGATCCATCCAGTGGCCGTGCAACGAAAAGGCTCCCGAAGGCACGCCGGTCATGCACATGAACGGGTTTGTGCGCGGCAAAGGCAAGTTCATCGTCACCGAATACATCGCGACCGACGAGCGGACAGGGCCGCGCTTCCCGCTGCTGCTTACGACCGGCCGAATTCTCAGCCAGTACAATGTGGGCGCGCAGACCAGGCGCACCGCCAATGCCTTGTGGCACAAGGAAGACCGGCTGGAAATCCATCCGCACGACGCCGAGCAGCGCGGCATCCGCGACGGCGATTGGGTCAAGCTCGCAAGCCGCGCCGGCGAAACCTCGCTGCACGCACTGATCACAGAGCGCGTGGCGCCGGGCGTCGTCTATACGACGTTCCATCACCCGGACACGCAGGTCAATGTCGTCACCACGGAGTATTCGGATTGGGCCACCAACTGCCCCGAATACAAAGTGACGGCGGTCCAGGTCGCGCCATCGAACGGTCCGACGGAATGGCAAGAGCAATACGAAGAGCTTGCGCGCAAGAGCCGCCGTATAGCCGCAACTGTCGAGGCTGCGGAGTAGCGGCATGCGAGAGCCGACGGCCACCGTCGCCTGCTCGATCTGGCGCCATCAAGGTGCGACCGCCGGCCAGCGCATCATTCCGGAGGAAACCGCCGTTGCATTCACCTATGACGGCGGCTCCTACGCCGTGATGATGGCGACGCCGCAGAACCTCGAGGATTTCGCACTAGGCTTCAGCGTCACCGAAGGCCTGGTTTCTTCGCCGGCTGACATCCGTCAGCTCGACATTGTCGAACACGATACCGGTGTCGAGTTGCGCATGTGGCTCGCCGAGCCGCGCGCCGCCGCCTTGAGCGAGCGGCGGCGGCATCTCGCTGGGCCGACCGGCTGCGGGCTTTGCGGCATCGAAAGCCTCGATGAAGCCGTGCGTTCGCTGCCGCGCGTGCGCGACGGGGCGACTTTTACGCCGTCTGAGATCATGCGGGCGCTCGAGGCGCTGAGCCCCCGGCAAGAGCTCAACCGCCAAACGCGGGCGGTTCACGCCGCAGCATTTTGGCATCCGGATGCCGGCCTCATTGCAGTGCGGGAAGACGTTGGGAGGCACAACGCGCTCGACAAGCTCGCCGGGGCTTTAATGCGCGACAACGTTTCCAGCCAGCGCGGCATGGTGTTGCTCACCAGCCGCGTATCGGTTGAAATGGTGCAAAAGACCGCCGTTATCGGCGCACCGCTCATCGTCGCCGTTTCAGCACCGACTGCGCTCGCTGTACGCACCGCCGAGGCTGCCGGCGTCACCCTCGTCGCGGTCGCGCGCAACGACGGCTTTGAAACTTTTGCACATCCGCAGCGCATCAAAGAAACCAGCAAAGAAACCGTGACCCATGTCGCTTGATAAGCTGGTCTACATGGCCAATCAAATCGGCAAGTTCTTCGCCAGTCAGGGGCAACAGCAGGCTGTCGCCGGCACCGCCGATCACATCAAGAAATTCTGGGATCCGCGGATGCGCGCCGCGATCTTCGCGCATCTCGAGGCTGGCGGCAGCGGGCTCGATCCGGTTGCGCGTGAAGCTATCGAGGAGCTCGCGGCGACCAAGCCGAAAGAAGGGGCGGACAACACCCGCACGCACTAGAGCGGCTCGACGTTCTGTTCGAGCGTCGAGCGGTCGAAACAGGCCGACCTGGGCCACAGAGGGCGGGCGATGGCGCGACAGCGGCGCTTGCCCTCCTGCAGGCATTCTAAAACATGCATGGATATGCATATTTCGCGCGAAGGGCGGCTGGGATTGTTCGATAAACTGGAGTTTCTGCTGGCCCTGGCGCGGGAGCGGCATTTCGGACGGGCCGCCGACAGTTGCGGCGTGACCCAGCCGACGCTGTCGGCCGGATTGAAACAACTCGAGGAATCGCTCGGCGTCTTGCTGGTCAACCGCGGCTCCCGATTCCAGGGCTTCACCCCCGAGGGCAAGCGCGTGCTCGACTGGGCGCGCCGCATCGTCGGCGACACCCGCGCCATGCGTCAGGAGGTGAATGCGCTGCGGCACGGGCTGGCCGGGCGCCTGCGCATCGCCGTGATCCCAGCTGCGCTCGCTACGGTTGCCTCGCTGACCACGCCTCTCCGAACCAAGCATCCGGACGTGCAGTTCACCATCTTGTCGCGCACGTCGACGCAGATTTTGGCGCTCCTGGAAAACCTCGAAATCGACGCCGGCCTCACCTATCTCGATAACGAGCCACTCGGCCGCGTCAACACGGTGCCGCTATACAAGGAGAGCTACTGCCTGCTTACCGCCGCCGGCGCGCCGCTCAGCAACCGCGAGCACGTGAGCTGGGCGGAGCTGTCGCAGCTGCCGCTCTGCCTGCTCACGCCAGACTTGCAAACCCGCAGGATTATTGACGGACTCCTGAAGAGCGGCAATGGCGATTCCCGCCCAATGCTGGAATCGGATTCCACGGTTCTCCTATTCGCTCACGTGCGCACCGGCAAATGGGCAAGCATCATGCCGGCCAAAGTCGCGGAAGCGCTAGGCCCAACCGATACAATTCGCGCAATCCCGATCGTCAAGCCCGCCGCCGGTCACACCATTGGCCTCGTGGTGCCGGCCCGCGAGCCGATGACCCCGCTCAACGCCGCCCTGGTCGCGGAAGCGCGGCGCATCGCCGCAAGTCCCGGCCTATGATAGGCGTCGCGCGACGCTCGGGACACGCGCCGGCACCGAAACTCTAACGGAGTTCTTCTCCACGGCCGCCCGCGCGCGGCGCGCCGAAGAATCATCCAATTTTCCATCCCGCTAAACGTAAACTATGTCGTGCCGTTTCGCGGTCTCAAGAGAGTGGCTGCCGCAGCGATACGATAGACAAGTCCTATCACACGATAGGAATAGCTTTATTGATTCAACAAATGCCCATCCGCACTCTGCATTTGAGCAGGCTCTGGAAGCGATGCACTTGGGGCAACCAAGCACGCTTGCCTGCTAGGCAAAAAGAAGCAATCGACGACCAAGGGAGGACCGCGCGATGAGTTTGCTACCATTTCTCGATCGTCAGCGCACGATCGCCAAGGCTGGCTTTAGCCGTTGGATGGTGCCGCCCGCCGCGTTGTGCGTGCACCTGTGCATCGGCCAAGCCTATGCCTTCAGCGTGTTCAACCTGCCGATGACGAAGCTGCTCGGCGTTACGCAATCGGCTCCGGGCGACTGGAACCTCCCCGAGCTCGGCTGGATCTTCTCCATCGGGATTTTCTTTCTTGGCACCTCGGCGGCGGTGTTTGGCCGCTGGGTCGAGGAAGGCGGGCCGCGCCGCGCCATGTTCACCGCCGCATTGTGCTGGGCGGGCGGGTTTCTTATCTCCGCTTTCGGCGTCTACATTCACAACCTGTGGATCATCTATTTCGGGTATGGCTTCATCGGCGGCTGCGGACTGGGCATCGGTTACATCTCCCCGGTCTCGACCCTGATCAAATGGTTCCCCGACCGGCCGGGCATGGCGACCGGAATGGCCATCATGGGGTTCGGCGGCGGCGCCTTCATCGCCTCGCCGCTCTCGGTCTGGCTGATGAGCAAATTCGCCACGCCGACGCACGTCGGTGTTGCCGAGACATTCATCGTGATGGGCGCGATCTACTTTGTGTTCATGATGGCCGGCGCGTTCATCGTGCGCATACCGGCGCCCGGCTGGAAGCCGGAAGGCTACACGCCGCCGGTGCAGGCGTCGAAACTGATCACGACGAGCGACGTCTTCGTCTACAGCGCGCTGAAGACACCGCAGTTCTGGTTCATCTGGGTCGTGCTGTGTGTCAACGTCACCGCCGGCATCGGCGTGCTCGGCCAAGCCTCGGCCATGAGCCAGGAAATGTTTCCGGGGAAGGTTACGGCGGTCGCGGCGGCGGGCTTTGTCGGCTTGATGAGCCTGTTCAACATGGGCGGCCGTTTCTTCTGGGCATCCACGTCGGACTATATCGGCCGCAAGAACACCTATTTCGTGTTCATGGTGCTCGGCTTTGCGTTGTACTGCGCCGTACCCTACACCGGGTCAATCGGCAGCGTTGCCGCGTTCGTGCTGTGCTTCCTGGTGATCATCAGCATGTATGGCGGTGGCTTCGCCACGGTGCCGGCCTATCTGAAAGACATGTTCGGCACACGCTATGTCGGCGCCATCCACGGCTGGCTGATCACCGCTTGGTCGATGGCCGGAATCTTCGGTCCGGTACTGGTGAACTACATCCGCGAGTATAACGTCACCCACGGCGTGCCGAAGGCGCAGGCCTATAACGTCACCATGTACATCATGGCGGGCCTGCTCGTGATCGGCTTCATCTGCAACCTGCTCATCAAGGCGGTCGACAAGCGGTTCCATATGGAGTCCAACTCGGCTCTGGCGACCGCAGCCGAAGCCGGCAGGGAAGTGGCAGCCGCCGCCGTGCGAAGACCGGCCGTCGCATAAAGGGGGAAAACGATCATGAGCGATCAAGACAATACCGGCACCACCACGCTCCATCTTGTGCTCGCGTGGGGTTTCGTCGGCATTCCGCTCGCCCTTGGCGTGTTGCAGACTCTCATCAACGCGATGAAGCTGTTCCAATAGGAGCCGGGCTTGGGTCATCCGTGCGGCGGCTTCGGCCGCCGCATGTTTTTTGCATCCCTAGTACGAACTTGCCCCTTGACGAACGGCGGCTATCGGCGTGACCTCACCGGCGCCTCCCGGGGGATCAACCATGGCCGGCACACATCTCTCCATCCGTATCGATCTGGCATCCGGGGACCGTATCGGGCCGGGCAAAATTGCGCTGTTGGAAGCGATCCGCTCGACCGGCTCGATCTCGGCGGCGGCGCGGTCCATCGGGATGTCCTATCGCCGCGCCTGGCTTCTGGTCGAAGAAATCAACCAATCGCTGCGTGAACCCGCGGTCACGGCCGAGACGGGCGGCGTTCGCGGCGGAGGTGCAGTGGTTACGCCGGTCGGCGAACGGGTCGTCGGGCTTTATCGCGCGATCGAATTGCAGGCGCGAACGGCGGCGGGCGGTGAGTTTCGCGCAATCGGCAAACTCATGCGCCACGACAAAAACGCAAGCTAATCGCGTCTTCCGACACGTCTCCTTCTCCGCTAATTCATTCTGGCGTATCCGCACGCAATCAATAATATTGGGACAGGGGAAACCCCAATTCGGGATTGCGGCCTCGCGAACGCGCTGATGGACGGCGCCAAGGCGTTCGCCACTGCGGCTGCGATTTCGAACCGAAGGAGGAGCACATGACCGGTGCTATCGCCATCACCGATGACGGCGCCGTGCGCATTGTCCGGATGAATCGCCCGGAGAAGAAAAACGCGCTTACGCTTGCGATGTACACCGACTTGACCCGGGCGCTGCGCGAGGCCGATCAAAGCGAGGCGATCCGTTGCATCATGATCGCGGGCGCGCCGGGGGCATTCTGCGCCGGCAACGACATTGCCGATTTTCTAAAAGCGTCCGGGGGCGGCGTCGATCCGCGCGGGCACGAGTTTCTCGATGCTCTGGCGCGGCGCCAAAAGCCGCTGGTCGCGGCGGTGAATGGCGTCGCTATCGGCATCGGCACGACCATGCTGTTCCACTGCGATCACGTTGTGGCCGGCGCCACCGCAACGCTGTCGACTCCATTCCTCAAGCTCGGCCTCATCCCGGAAGCGGCGTCGACGCTGCTCGCACCGATGCGCATGGGATATGCCCGCGCGTTCTCGATGCTGGTCATGGGCCGTCCGCTCTCCGCCGAAGAAGCGAAAGACGCCGGCATCGTCAACACCGTGGTCGATGCCGCCGAGGTCGACGAGGTCACGATCGGAGCCGCGCGAGAGATCGCCGCGCTTCCACCCCAAAGCGTCGCGGTGACGCGCGGCCTGATGCGCGGCCATCTCGACGATGTCATCAAGCGGATCAATGCCGAAGCGGCGCATTTCAAAGAGCTTTTGCAATCAGATGAAGCGCGGGCCGCTTTCCAGGCGTTCCTTGCGCGCAGAAAGTGAGAAAGACGATGTCGCTTGCTGGAAAGACCCTGTTCATCACCGGCGCCTCGCGCGGCATCGGGCTGGCCATCGGACTTCGCGCCGCCCGCGACGGCGCCAATGTGGCGATCGCGGCGAAAACCGCCGAGCCGCATCCGAAACTTTCCGGCACCATCTACACTGCCGCCGAGGAAATCGAACGCGCCGGCGGCAAGGCCCTGCCGCTCGTCGTCGACGTGCGCGACGAGGCGATGGTGAAAGACGCAATCGACAAGACGGCGGCACGCTTCGGCGGTGTCGATATCGTGGTCAATAATGCGAGCGCCATCCAACTGACGCCGGTAGTCGCCACCGACATGAAGCGGTTCGACCTCATGCATCAGATCAACACGCGGGGAACCTTTGTCGTCTCGAAATGGGCAATTCCCTATCTGCAGAAGGCGGCAAATCCACACATCCTTATGATCTCGCCGCCGCTCGACATGAAGGAGAAATGGTTCGCTCCACACACCGGCTATACCATGGCCAAGTTCGGCATGAGCCTCGTCGTTCTCGGGCTTGCCGGCGAGCTGCGCGGCAAGGGAGTAGCTGTCAACGCGCTATGGCCACGCACGGTCATCGCCACCGCCGCGGTGCAGAACCTCCTCGGCGGAGATGCGTTGATGCGCCAATCGCGCAAGCCGGAGATCATGGCCGACGCGGCCTACGCCCTGTTCTCGCGGCCCGCGCGCGAACTCACCGGGCGCTTTCTCATCGACGATAATTTCCTGGCCGAAACCGGCGTCACCGATTTCGACCAGTATCGTGTCGATCCGACGCAAAAGCTGGCGCAGGATTTCTTTGTGCCGGCCGAGATCGCGCCGCCGAAGGGCGTGAGCTTCGAGCCGTCGGCCCGCTGAGTTTACGTCGCGCTCGGCCGCGCTTAGGCGAGCCAACGCTTGCGCCGCTTGTAGTGTTTGCCTTCGCGGAACGACTTGCGCCTGCCTTCGGCGACGCCGAGGTAAAATTCCTTGACGTCTTCGTTCTCTGCCAAGGTGGTCGCCGCCCCGTCGAGGACGACGCGCCCGTTCTCGAGGATATAGCCGTGGCCGGAATACTTCAGCGCCAAATTGGCGTTCTGCTCCGCCAGCAGAAACGAGACGCCTTCACTTTCATTGAGGCTCTTCATGATCGTGAAAATCTCTTCCACGATCTGCGGCGCCAACCCCATCGAGGGCTCGTCGAGCAAAATCATCTTCGGGTGCGACATCAGTGCACGGCCGATCGCGCACATTTGCTGCTCGCCGCCCGACGTATACCCGGCCAGCGATTGTCGCCGTTCGCGGAGCCGCGGGAAATAGGCGTAGACCTTTTCGAGGTCGGCGCGGATCGCGGCCGCCCCGTCACGGCGGGTGAACGCGCCGGTGAGCAGATTTTCCTCGATCGTCAGATGGCCGAAGCAGTAGCGGCCCTGCATCACCTGGATGCAGCCGCGCCGCACCACCTCGTTGGGCGAGAGCGCCTGCACCTCGACGCCGTCGAACACGATCGCCCCCTGGGTCACTTCGCCGCGCTCCGAATGGAGCAAGTTGGAGATCGCTTTGAGTGTGGTCGTCTTGCCCGCGCCGTTTGCTCCGAGAAGCGCCACGATCCCGCGGCTCGGCACCGCGAGCGATACGCCTTTGAGCACGAGAATGACGCGGTCGTAGACCACTTCGATATTGTTGAGCGAGAGAATTGCCGCGGCATCCGCCGCTGTGGTCGGCGCGGCCTTCATCGGCGTGGCGGCGGCCATGGTTGGCCTCTCTGTTTGACGAGAAATCGATGAGGGACCACGCTGTTAACGCGGTCCCTCATCAGTAGCGTTCGCCGCTTACCAATAAGCGGCCGAACGTCAGCTCACGAGGACTTGTCGCAAGCCTCGGTGCGCTTCGGCCAGCCCGTGTTGGCTTTCACGTACTCCTCAGCTGTGCTGTTGATCAGCGGCAGAACCTTGTCCTTGATCGGCTGGATCGAAGGGACCGTTGTGTTCCACTTCGTGCCGTCCCACTCGACGACAGAGATGCCGCCGTGCCCGTTGTGATCGGCGCAGCTGAGCTTAACTGGTGCGGCAAAGCCTTCGAGGCCGAGTTCCTTCAAACGCGCGGCGGTGATGTTGAGATTCTCGAAGCCGCGGCGCACGTCGTCGCCGTTGACATTCTTCTTGCCGGTCACTTGCTGAGCCGTGCGGATCGCCTCGGCGATGAGGACCGAGTTCCAGATGGCGCGGTTATAGAAATTCTCTCCGACCTTGTCCTTCGAGGTGACTTGGCTTTTCCCTTTGTCGACGACGTATTTAAGAATGTCCTGAATCACGGGAAAGTTTGTACCGACCGCATTGATGTCGAGCGACGTGTAACCTTTGGCATCCTG
The DNA here is from genome assembly GCA_963733575.1 of uncultured Alphaproteobacteria bacterium. Taxonomy (GTDB): domain Bacteria; phylum Pseudomonadota; class Alphaproteobacteria; order Rhizobiales; family Xanthobacteraceae; genus BOG-931. The sequence continues at coordinate 280,633 of CAVTDJ010000006.1, forward strand.
GCCCGCCGGACGCGCGTCGTCATCGTTCCCCGACCACCAAACGCCGACCAGGCGATTCATCGGGAAACCGATCTTGGTCGCTTCCTTGATCGCCGTCGGGTTCATGGCGCCCCAGCCCTGCAGATAAATCCAGTCGGGCCGGTCACGCCGTATGTCCAGCCACAGCGAGCTTTGATTTTGCATCTGCGCTCCGGGGACCGGATAAAGCTTGAGCGTGAAACCGTAATCTGCCGCGAGCGCCTGCAGCAATGGAATCGGCTCCTTGCCATACGGCGCGTCGAGATGGACGAGGCCGATCGTCTTGCCCTTGAGCTTGTCGAAGCCGCCCTCGACGTCGGCAACGTGCCTGATGAATGCCGAGGCGCCATCCCAGTACGTCGCCGGCGGATTGAAAATCCACGGGAACAGGTTGCCGTCGGCGGAAGCCGAAAGGCCGTAGGCCATCGACAAAATCGGGATCTTGTCGACCGCTGCCTTGGGAATGAGCTGGAGCGTGATCCCGGTCGAATACGGGTTGATGACCACGGGGTTGCGGCTCTTTACCGAGTCATAGCATTCGACGCCTTTTTTGGTGTCGTAGCCAGTCTCGCATTCTTCGACGATGAGCTTGACGCCGCCAATGCCGCCATCGCGCTCGTTAAGCATGTTGAGATAATCCGCCATGCCGTTGGCGATCGGTATTCCGGACCCGGCATAGGGGCCCGTCCGGTAACTGAACAGCGGAACGTAAATTCCGTCCTCTGCCTGCGCTGTCGCGACCGCGGCCGGGACCGCCGTCACTATCGCCAGGCCGAGAGCAAGATGCTTCAGACGCATGGCCGTTTCTCCCTTGTTTGCGCGGGCTTTAAGCCAGCGCGTCCATACGGCCCTCGATCTCTTGAATGGGAACGAGGGGATCCCGGCCGGCCGGTTGCCGGAGCGGGAATTGGAGCGGAGTGTGCACCATCAGTAAGGAAAGGGCCACACCCTCAACTTCTGTTTACCGATCTGCCAGAGCCGCGCGAGCCCATTCGGCTCGATCACCAAAAACACGATGATCAGCGCCCCGACGATGACGAACGTGAGCTGCTCGGCGGCCGCCGGGCGGATCGGCAGGCCGAACGTGGCAGGGATCGCCCGCAGCGCGATCGGCAAAATGTAGATCAGCGCGGCGCCGAAAAACGAGCCGATGAGAGTTCCTAAGCCCCCGATGATCACCATGAACAGCACCAGAAAGCTCTGATCGATGGCAAATACGTCCGCTTCGGCCCCGCCGTACCAGAGAAATACCATCATCGCTCCGGCCACGCCGCAATAGAACGAGGACACCGCGAATGCGAGCAGCTTGGTGCGAAGGAGCCTGATCCCGATCAGCTCCGCCGCAAGGTCCATGTCGCGGACCGACATCCACATCCGGCCGATGCGGCCATGGACGAGGTTTGAGGCGATCCAGGTCATGATGACAACGATGCTCAACACGATCAAATAGCGTGTCACCGACGTTGCCGTCGGTCCTGTGACCGGAATTCCGAAAAGTGTGCGCAAGGGCACTTCGATCGCTCCCGAGACGCTGTGATTGTAAAGCCACGGGATGCGGATGAAGCACCATTCCAGGAAAAATTGCGCGGCGAGCGTCGCCACCGCGAGATAGAAGCCCTTGATGCGCAGCGACGGCAGCCCGAACAGCACGCCGACGGCGGCGGAGAAGAATCCGGATGCGAGTATCCAGATGATGATGTCGACTTGCGGGAAGATGGTCGTCAGCTTCAAGCAAGCGTAGGCGCCGACCCCCATGAAGCCGCCAGTGCCGAGCGAAAGAAGCCCTGTATAGCCCGTGAGCAAGTTGAGCCCAATCGCGGCGAGAGCAAAGATGAGGAACGGGATCATGACCGCGTTGAGCACGAAGTCATTGCCCACGAGCGGAAAGACGACGAAGGCGATCAGCAGAATGACCGCGATGCCGATCCGGTCCTGCAGGATCGGGAACACCGCCATATCGGCGGCGTAGCTCGATTTGTATTGGCCCGCCTCGCGATAAAGCATCGTCAAATCCGCTCGATGATTTTTTCGCCGAACAGGCCCTGCGGCCGAAACACCAGAAATCCGAGCGCAATCACATAAGCGAGCCAGGTCTCGATGCCGCCGCCGAGGAGCGGTCCCCAGTAGAATTCGCCGAGCTTCTCGCCGATGCCGATGATCAGTCCGCCGACAATGGCGCCCGGGATCGAGGTGAGGCCGCCGAGGATGAGCACCGGCAGGGCCTTAAGGGCGACGATCTGCAGCGAAAAGGAAACCTCCGAGCGCGCGCCCCACATAATGCCGGTGGCCAGAGCGACCACGCCCGCGGCAAACCACACGATCACCCAAATCTGCTCGAGCGAGATGCCGACCGATAACGCCGCCTGATGACTGTCGGCGACCGCACGCAACGCCCGCCCGATGCGGGTGCGTTGAAAGAACACCGCCAGCACCGCAACCATGACAGAGGCGATGATGACGGCGGCGATATCGATCTTTTGCAGCGACACGAAGCCGCCGAGCCCCTTGAATTCGATCGCTCCCTTCGGGAGATAGAGCTCGGACGCAATCATAACCTTGGGATTGCCGCCGAACACGAGTTGGCCGAGCCCGATGAGGAAATAGGTAAGGCCGAAGGTGGCCATGAATAGAATAATGTCAGATTGATTGACGAGCGGTCTCAGCATCAGCCGCTCGACCCCGAACGCCAGCAGGAACATCACGACGACGGTGAGCCCCAGCGCGAGAAAGGCCGGCACACCATGCTCGTGCAAGCCAACCAGCGTGAGAGCGGCGAACACGACCATGATGCCCTGCGCGAAATTGAAGACGCCGGACGCCTTGAAGATCAGAACGAAACCGAGCGCGATCAGGGCATAAAGCACGCCGACGACGAGACCGTCCCACAGCGTCTGCACCAGAAGATCCGGCGCCGTGCCCATCTGCACAAACGGATCGATGAATACCTTGTAAAGGATATCCATGGCCGCCCTAACCTGTTGCGCGCTCCGCCGCGACGGCGCGGCGACGTCGAATTAGTGCTCGGCGGAGGCTCATACGCTCACCCCGTGCGGCTCGCCGAGATAGGCGCGGATCACGTTCTTGTCCCGCTTGACTTCGTCCGGCGTGGCGTCGGCGATCTTGCGGCCGTAATCGAGCACGACCACGCGATCGGAAAGGTCCATGACGACGCCCATGTCGTGCTCGATCAGGGCGATGGTCGTGCCGTATTGCTGGTTCACGTCGATGATGAATCGCGACATGTCCTCTTTCTCTTCGAGGTTCATGCCGGCCATCGGCTCATCGAGAAGAAGAAGGTCTGGCTCCATCGCCAGCGCCCGGCCGAGCTCTACGCGCTTCTGCAGGCCATAGGGGAGACGCCCGACCGGAATTTTGCGGATGGCGGCGATCTCGAGAAAGTCGATGATCTCCTCGACGCGGCGCCGATGCTCGACCTCTTCCTTGAGCGCCGGGCCATGGCGGATTAGCTGCCAGAAAAAGCCCCGGCGCATTTTGAGCGCGCGGCCAGCCAAAATATTGTCGAGGGTCGTCATCCCCCGAAAGAGCGCCAGGTTTTGGAATGTGCGGGCAATGCCGCCCTGCGCGGCGGCGTATGGCCGCATGCTTTTGCGCACCTGTCCCCTGAAGGTGATGCGCCCGGATTGGGGCTGGTAGAAGCCGTTGACCACATTGAGCATGGACGTCTTGCCGGCGCCGTTGGGCCCGATGATCGCGCGGATCTCGCCCTTGCGGATGTCGAATGACACCCCCGTCAGCGCGTTTACCCCGCCGAACGTGAGCGAAACGTCCTCCACGGCAAGCAACACCTCGCCGAGCGCCGCCTCGCGCGAGGACGGCGCCCTCATGCGGCGCGCTCCATCTTTGTGGCGCGCGCCGGATAAGGCTTCATGTCGCGGATGGCAACGCGCGCCGCGATCACGCCCTTGTGCCCGTCTTCGAAGGTCACCTCGGTCGCGATCTGCGCCTCGGTCGAGCCGTTGTAGAACGCCTCGATCAAAGGCGCGTAGCGGTCGATGATGTGTCCGCGGCGGAGCTTTTGCGTGCGGGTGAGTTCGCCGTCGTCCGCGTCGAGTTCCTTGTGCAGAATGAGGAAGCGCCGGATTTGTGCGCCCGCCATTACCTCTTCTTCCGCCAGCGACCGGTTCACCTCGTCGATATGCCGCGTGATCATGTCGTAGACGCGCGGATTGGCGGCAAGCTCCTGATAGGACGCGTAGACAACGTTATTCCGCTCGGCCCAGCTGCCGACCGCAGTAAGATCGATGTTGATCATGGCGCAAACGAACTCTCGGCCGGCACCGATCGCCACAGCCTCGCGGATATTGGGAAAGAATTTGAGCTTGTTCTCGATGTATTTCGGCGCGAACACCGTGCCGTCCTTCAGGTGGCCGACGTCCTTCGCGCGATCGATGATCCTCAACTGGCCTGTCTTGGGATCGAAGAACCCGGCATCGCCGGTATGCACCCAGCCGTCGGGGGTGAGCACTTCCGCGGTCTTGTCGGGATCTTTGTAGTATCCCGTGAACACACCGGGGGAGCGAAACATGACTTCGCCGTTGTCCGATATCTTGATCTCGACGTCGGGCGAGGCCTTGCCCACGGTGTCGGCATGGATCTCGCCGTCGGGCTGTGCGGTGATGTAGACCGAGGCTTCGGTCTGTCCGTAGAGCTGTTTCAGGTTGAGCCCGATACCGCGCCAGAAGCGAAAGATTTCCGGGCCGATCGCCTCGCCCGCCGTGTAGGCGACGCGGATGCGCGAGAGCCCGAACTGGTTCATCAGCGGCCCGTAGACGAACAGATTTCCGATGCCATAGAGCAGGCGGACGGTCAGCGGCACCTTCTCGCCATCGAGAATTTTCTCGCCCCAGCGCCCTGCAAAGGCGATGAAGTAATCGAACAGTTTGCGCTTGAATGGGCTGGCGTCCGCCATCCGCACGGTGGTCAGCGTCAGCACGTTCTCGTAGACGCGGGGCGGCGCGAACGCGTAGGTCGTGCCGATCTCGCGGCGATCCTGCACCACGGTGTCCGGAGTTTCCGGACAATTGACGCAGTAGCCCGCGACATAAGCCTGGACATAGGAAAAAATGTAATCGCCGACCCACGCCAGCGGCAGATAGGCAATCACTTCTTCGTTCTGATCGAGACGATCGAAGGCGTTCGCGTTGCGCGCGGAGACGATCGTGTTCTCATAGGTGAGCATCACGCCCTTGGAGCGGCCGGTCGTTCCCGACGTGTAGAGGATGACGCTGAGATCGCTGCCCTTGCCCGCCGCGACGCCGGCTTCCCACTGCCGCAGACACGCGGGATCGCCTACAAGCTTTTTGCGGCCGATGCTTTGCACGTCCGCGAAAGCCATCAACCGGCTGTGATCATAGTCCTTGAGTCCGCGGGGCTCGTCGTAAACGACTTGGCCGAGATGCGGCAGCCGATCCGATACCGCGATGATCTTATCGACCTGCTCCTGGTCCTCGACCACAGCCAGTGTTACTTCCGCATGCGCCAAGACGAAGGCCATCTCGTCGGCTACGGCGTCGGCATAGACCGGCACCGGTACGGCGCCGAGCGCCTGGCCCGCGCACATCGCCCAATAAAGCCGCGGGCGGTTGCTGCCGATGATGCTGAACTTGTCGCCGCGCTTGAGACCGAGTTCGGAGAGGCCTACCGAGAAAGCGCGAATTTCCTCGAGCATTTGCGCCCACGTCCACATCTGCCAGATGCCGAAGTCCTTGTGACGCATGGCGGGGCGTTCCCCAAGCGCGGCGGCATTGTGGATTAAAAGCTTGGGCAGCGTGTCTAAGCCAGGGTCAGTCGCCAGCACCGGGGTTCCTCCGCCCGCTCTTGCAGGATTGCGCCTTTCGCAGAATCGCACCGCCCGCAATCGCGCGGCGCGTACCGCTTATGTTTAAAGACGCCGCCGAGCCCGGGGGCCCAGCCTCCTACCGCGCAGCGGCGCGGAAGCCGTCAAATCCCCCCACGTCATGGCCATTGGCGTTTAGTTATTTCGCCTTATGTACGACGAATTCTCGCATTGCTGGACGAAAACGACAATGCTATTTCACGCCTGAAGCTTAGGCAATTTGACGCTAGATGCCTCAGGGTCCTCGTTCCCCGACCCCGACTGGCGGCCAGGCTGGGCAAGAGCGGTATGCTTGATTCGACCCCTGTTGGTTCACCGCAATTTTCTCTCGGTGAAGACCAAATCGCGGTTCGCGACATGGCCCGCGCCTTCGCCGCGGAGGTCTTCGCGCCGCACGCGGTTGCCTGGGACGAAGCCAAGCATTTTCCCGTTGCCGAGATGCGCAAGGCCGCCGAGCTTGGCATGGGCGGGGTCTACATTTCCTCCGATGTCGGCGGATCGGCGCTCTCCCGGCTCGATGCGACACTGATCTTCGAGGCGCTGGCCACCGGCTGTCCCACCGTGGCCGCCTATATGTCGATTCACAACATGGCGGCCTGGATGATCGATGCTTACGGATCGGAGGCCCAGCGAAAGAAATGGTTGCCGAAACTGTGCACGATGGAGCTTTTGGCCAGTTATTGTCTGACTGAACCGGGCTCCGGCTCCGATGCGGCGGCGCTGACGACACGCGCCGTGCGCGACGGCGATCACTATGTGCTTAACGGCCAAAAGCAATTCATCTCGGGAGCCGGCGCCGGCGATCTCTACGTGGTGATGGTGCGAACCGGCGGCGGCGGACCGGCCGGGATTTCGACGCTCGTCGTACCCGGCGATACCCCCGGCATTTCGCTTGGCGCGAACGAGCGCAAGATGGGCTGGAACGCGCAGCCGACGCGGGCCGTCGTGTTCCAGGATGCGCGCGTGCCTGTCGAAAACCGGCTGGGCGAGGAAGGCATCGGCTTCAAGATCGCCATGGCCGGACTTGACGGAGGCCGGCTCAATATTGCGGCCTGTTCGCTCGGCGGCGCTCAGACCGCCCTGGAAAAGTCGTTGGCCTACATGAAAGAGCGCAAGGCCTTCGGCAAGCGCCTCGACGAGTTCCAGGCGCTGCAATTCCGCCTCGCCGATATGGCGATCGAGATCGAGGCGTCGCGGACCTTTTTATGGCGAGCCGCGGCGGCGCTCGACCGCAAGGATGCGAACGCCACGCAGCTTTGCGCGATGGCCAAGCGTTTTATCACCGATGCCTGCTTCGACGTCGCCAATCAGGCGCTGCAATTGCACGGCGGCTACGGCTACCTGTCGGAATACGGAATCGAGAAGATCGTCCGCGATTTGCGCGTGCATCAAATTCTCGAAGGAACGAACGAGATCATGCGCGTCATCGTCGCGAGAAACCTTGTTGGACGATGAGTGGTATCGTTGTCCAAGAGAGTGAGGTTATCGTTCGCGAAGAGCGGGCGCTGCGGCGGATCACTTTGAACCGGCCGAAAGCGCTGAATGCGCTCACGCTCGACATGGCCGTCGCGATGACGCGGCTATTGCGCTCCTGGGCGACCGATCCTGCGGTCGGCGCTGTGCTTATCGACGGCGCCGGCGAACGCGCGTTGTGTGCGGGCGGCGACATCCGCGCACTCTACGACGCGGCGAAGTCTGGCGACACCCTTCCCGAGAAATTCTGGGCCACCGAATACCATCTAAACGTATTGATCGCGCGTTATCCGAAACCGCTGATCGCTGTGATGGATGGGCTGGTGATGGGCGGCGGCGTCGGCCTCTCGACCCACGCCGCGCACCGGGTCGTAACCGAGCGCTCGGCCGTGGCGATGCCGGAAGTCGGAATCGGATTTTTTCCCGATGTCGGTGCATCCTTCTTGTTGGCGAGATCGCCCGGATATGCCGGGACTTATGTGGCCCTGACCGGCGAGCGCATGGGCGCGGCGGACGCCATCTATTGCAGGCTCGCTGACGTCCATATCGCTGCCGCAAAACTTCCAGAGCTTCCGGCGGCGCTTGCCGATTGCCGCACGGCCAACGATGCGCGCGCCCGGCTCGAAGAAATGTCGAGTACGCCGGCGCCCGGCAAGTTGCCCGCGGCGCGGCAATGGATCGACAATTGCTATGGCGTCAATGATGTTGAGACAATTGTCGAGCGATTGGGCGCCGCTAACGTCGAGGCGGCGCGCGCGGCGGTGGCGACCATGCAGAAAATGTCGCCAACGTCGCTCAAGGTCACATTGCGAAACATCCGAGCGGCGTTATCATTCAAGCGCGTGGAGGAGAGCTTCCAGCAGGATTATCGCATCGCGCTCGCGTGCATTGCCGGACATGATTTCATCGAAGGCATTCGCGCACAGATCGTCGATAAGGACCGTAATCCGCGCTGGCGCCCGCACAGACTCGAAGACGTCACGACGAACATTGTCGAGCGTCACTTCAAGCCCGTCGGCCACCTGGAACTGACTTTCGCAGATTGAGAGAGGCTTACGCACATGCCGACCATCGGATTCATCGGTCTCGGAAACATGGGTGCGCCCATGGCCGCCAATCTCGTCAAGTCCGGCGAGAAAATCTTGGGATTCGATGTCGTGCCGGCCTCACGCGAAGCGTCCGCGCGCGACGGCGTGCAAATCGCCGCGAGCGCCAAGCAAAGCGTCGAGGGCGCGGATATTGTCATCAGCATGCTGCCGGCGGGCGAGCATGTTGCGTCAGTATGGAAAGATGTGCTGCCGGCGGCGAAGAAGGGAGCGCTCTTCATCGACTGTTCGACCATCGACGTGTCTAACGCGCGCGCCGCGCATGAACTGGCGGCCAAGCACGGTATCGCTTCGCTCGACGCTCCGGTCTCAGGCGGTGTCGGAGGCGCAAAGGCGGCAACGCTTACCTTTATGGTCGGCGGCTCCGCCGAGGCATTCGCGCGCGGCAAGCCGATCCTCGAGCGCATGGGCAAGCGCGTCGTGCATTGCGGCGAAGCCGGCAATGGGCAGGTCGCGAAAATCTGCAACAACATGATCCTCGGCATCTCGATGATCGCCGTCAGCGAAGCATTCGTTCTCGGCGAAAAGCTCGGCCTTTCGCATCAGGCCTTGTTCGATGTCGCCTCGGTCTCGTCGGGCCAATGCTGGTCGCTCACGAGTTATTGCCCGGTCCCGGGCCCAGTGCCCGCGAGCCCGGCGAACAACGACTACAAGCCGGGCTTCGCCGCGGCGTTGATGCTGAAGGACTTAAAGCTCGCTCGGGAGGCGGCGCAATCGGTCAAGGCGAACACCGCGCTCGGCGCGCAGGCGGCCGACATTTACGAGCACTTCGCGCAAGAGGGTCACAGCGGCGCCGATTTTTCCGCGATCATCAAGCTCGTTCGCGGGCACCCATAAGCTAAAGGCGGGAGGCGGCCACCGCGGGTCCGAACCGGACCCGCGGCAGTTCGATCATAGACGCCGAGCGCGTTTCATTTCCCCGGATCGGTTGGCGACCACAGCTTGATCGGGGACGTCTTCTCGTAGGCCATGCCCTTCGGATAGCTGATAATTTCCATCTGCAGGCCCCAGGGCGCGAGGAAGTAAGTGATGGCCTGACCGGCGGCCGGACCTTCGTTCACCGGAAACGGACCAAAGAAGGTTTTCACGCCCTTGCTGTCGAGATAGTCCTTCGCGGCTTTGATGTCGTCGACATAGAAGGCGATATGATAGCCGCCGATGTCGCTGTTCTTCGGCGTCATGTTCTTCTGGTCCGGCGAGCTATATTGAAACAGCTCGATGTTGGAGCCGTAACCGCAACGCACCAGCGTTATCTGATGAATCACAGCCTTCGGATCCACGTTGAGCAAGTCGTGCATGAACGTGCCCTTGTCGTCGGCGAACGGACCGAATGACATGGCCTCTTTGCAGCCGAGCACGTTGACGAAGAAATCGGCCGCCTGCTTGATATCCGGCACCGTGATCCCGGTGTGATCGTGTCCGCGCAACCCTGGGACTCCGTCGGCGCGCGCCGCGACTGCGCTTGTCAACATCGCGGCGCTCACCGCCGCAATGGCGATATGGCGGGTGTATCGAAACATTTTGCTCTCCTGTCGGGACGGGTTTTAAGGATCGCGCCGGGCCGCCCCCGGTGCCGATGGCGCGATTTTTGTTTGCTCCGGTCAAGCGGTCGCGGCGGCCTCCACCGCGGCGCCGCGGGAAAGCCATCCTGGATCGACCACAGGAAGCGGAATGGCGTCGATCAGCATGCGCGTGTAGGCGGCGGCGGGCGCTGCAAAGACCCGCTCGCACGGGCCTTCTTCGACCACGCGGCCCTCGCGCATGACCACGACCCGCTGGCAGATCGAGCGGACCACCGACAGGTCATGACTGATGAAGGCAAGCGCCAGATGCATCTCGCCGGTCAGTTCCTTGAGGAGCCGCAGCACCTGCGCCTGGGTCGAGACATCGAGCCCGGATACGATCTCGTCGGCGAGAACGAAATCCGGGCGCAGCACGACCGCGCGTGCGATGCCGACGCGCTGCCGCTGACCACCGGACAATTCGTACGAATAGCGGTCGACCGTGCTCCGGGACAATCCGACGCGATCGAGAATGCCGTGCACCATGGCGCGCGCCGTCCGATGGTTTGCCGCCAGGCCATGAAGGAGGATCGGCTCGATCAGGATGCGTCCGATCGTGTGTCGCGGATTGAGGGAGGACATTGGATCTTGAAAAATCATCTGCATGCGCCGGCGCAACGGCCGCCTCTCGCGTTCGTCGAGCGCGGTGATATCGTTGCCGTCGAAGACGACCGACCCGGATGTTGGTTTGACGAGACCGAGCAGAGCCCGCCCCAGCGTGGTCTTGCCAGAACCGGACTCGCCGACAATGCCAACGGTCTCGCCTTTGCCGACGCTGATGTCGACGCCGTGCAATACGGTCGCCGACGGCCGTCCGCGAGCAAATAATCCGCGTGGCTGCCCATAGGAGACCACAAGACCGCTTGCGACCAGGAGATCGTCAGCCATCCCGCGGCCCCAGCACGCTGGTCGCCATGACGCTCGCGTCGAAGGCGGCAATCTCGGCGCGAAGCGCCGCGATGACTTCGGGCGGTGTAGGTTCAAGCCCGGTCTCGGGCCGATCGTAGCGAGGATTGGCTGCGAGCAGCGCCTTGGTGTAGGCGTGGCGCGGGGAGCTCAAAACGTCCGTTGTCGTCCCCTGCTCCACGACCTTGCCCATGTACAAGACGGTCACGCGATCGCAGATTTTGGCGACGACGCCGAGATCGTGGGAAACGAAAAGCACGCTCGTGCCGTGACGTTCCTGCAGCGAGCGAATAAGCCGAAGAATTTGTTTTTGCACGGTCACGTCGAGAGCGGTCGTCGGCTCGTCGGCGATGACAAGCTTTGGCTCGAGGCCGAACGCCGCGGCGATCAGCACGCGCTGGCGCATGCCGCCGGAAAGCTGGTGCGGATAGCTGTTGAGCACGCGCTCGGGATCGCGAATTTGCACTTCTTCCAGCAAAGCGCGGGCGCGGATACGAGCCTCTTTTGCCGACAGGTCGCGCTTTAATCGCAGGCCGTCGGTCATTTGTGCGTCGATCCTTCGTGTCGGATTGAGCGCGGTCGAAGGATCCTGCGGAATGAGCGCGATATCGCGCCCGAGCACGGCACGCAGGTCCTTCGGCGACAGCAAAAGAAGATCGCGGCCCTCGAAGTCTATTCGTCCGGCCGCGACCTTCACCTGCGACGGGATGATTCCCAGGATGGCTTTGGCGATGGTGGATTTCCCCGCCCCGCTCTCGCCAACGAGCCCATGGACTTCACCGGTGTCCACACCGAGCGATACGCCGCGCAGTATCGGCCTGTTACCGTCGCGCAGCGAAATCGCGCTCAGCGTCTTGATGGAAAGCCGCGGCGGCGTCATCGGCGCAATACCGGATCGAGGCTGCGGGCCAGTCCGTCGCCAAGCTGATTGAAGGCAACGACGGTTGCGAACAGCGCCGCCAGCGGCACTGCGAGTACCCACCACGCTTCGTGTACGATCTGGCGGCCCTCGGCGATCATGCCGCCCCAGGTCGGCGTGTCCGACGATACCGAGAGACCGACGAAGGACAGGATCGCTTCGACTACCACGGCGATGCCCATTTCAAGCGTCAGCAGGGCGATCAGCACCGGCACGACGTTGGGGAGGATTTCGCGGAACAGGATCGCCGGGCGCGCGAAGCCGATGGTTCGGGCGGCGACCACATAATCCATCTGCGCCTGACCCATGGTTTCGGTGCGCACAACCCGGCAAAACCGCGTCCAGTCGATGACGACAATAGCGGCGATCACGGAATGCAGCCCGGCGCCGAGTACGGCGACCAGCAGGATCGAAAGCAGTACCGGCGGGAACGCCATCCAGATGTCGACCAGCCGCGAAATCGCGGCCTCGACCCACCCGCCGAGAAATCCAGCCAACAGACCGAGCAGCGATCCGATCAGGCAGGCAAGCCCGGCGGCGACGAAGGCGACGGTGAGCGAAATCCGCGTGCCGAAGATCACGCGAGAAAGCACGTCGCGTCCAAGCCCGTCGGTACCAAGCAGAAATCCCGGCTCGGCATCGGGCAAGCCGGCCGGCGGCACGGTCGCCATGAGCAGATTTTGCGCCAGCGGATCCTGCGGCGCGACCAGCGGCGCCGCAATGGCAATGACGATCAAGAGAAGAATGAAGCCGCCCGCGCCGACGACTTTAGGATCGCGGGCGAGCCGCATCGCAACCGACGGCGGTTGCGGGCCGGTGTCCGCCGTCACTGTCGTCGATGCTGGTGACCAGTGTTCCACTTCGTGCCGGTTCAGCTCAGGCGTGCCGTAGCCGCGGGTTTAGTGTCGCGACCGTGAGATCAACCCCGATATTGATGAGGATGAAGATGAATCCGAACAGCAGCACCAAGCCCTGGATCAACGGAAAATCGCGATTGATGACGGCATCGATCGCCAGATTTCCGATGCCGGGATAGGAGAAGATGCGCTCGACGATCACGGTGCCGCCGATCAGGAAGGTGAATTGAACGCCGGTAAGCGCGAGCGTCGGGCCGACCGCGTTGCGTAGCGCTTCCTGCAGCACCAGACGAAGCTCACGAAAACCTTTGATCCGCGCCAACAGCACGTAATCCTGCACCATCGCTTCTTTCAACGATTGCTTGAGCAGCCGCACGATCACGGCGGCGAGCGGCAAGGCAAGCGCAAACGTCGGCATGGCCATGTGGCTCAAGATGTTGCCGGCGACGGCGAAGCGGCCGGTCAGCACGCTTTCGGCCAGGTAAAATCGCGTGGCAAATCCTTCCGCGAGCTCCGGGTCGATGCGGCCGGTGAGCGGCAGCACCGGTATCGCCACCGCAAAGAGTAGAACAAAAGCCAGCGCCCAGATGAAATCGGGCACGGCGAGCAAAATGCTGTTCAAGCCGTCGATCACAGTCTCGCCGGCGGTGCGCCGCATCAGCGTGCCGGCGATCGCTATCGTGCCGCCCAAAAGAACCGCAACGAGGAGCGCGAGGATGGCAAGCTCGATGGTCGCCGGCAGCCGCGACGCGAGCACCTCCGTTACGTATCGATGCAACGTGATCGAGGTGCCGAAGTCGCCGGTGACGACGCCCTTTATCCAGATCCAAAACTGGGTCAGTAGCGGCGCATCGAGCCCGTAATGCGCCTTCAGCGCGGCAATGTCGGCAGGCCCCGCGCCCGGCGAGATCATCATAGCGACGGGATCGCCGGGAACGACGCGCAGCAGGACGAACACCACCACCGCCACGCCCGCAAGCGTCAGCAGCGCCATGGCCATGCGATTGGCGACGACCGCGAGCAACATAAACGGTCCTTGAAACTAATCTCGTCGACGGCCGCCGCGCCCCGGCGCGGCGGCGGACCGCATTGACGAGATTTAGCCCTTTGCCACCAGCGTCGGCTGCAAGGCTCCCGAAACGTTCGGGGTGACCTTGAGATCGGACTTGTAGAGGATCGGCTGGGCATATTGCAGCAGCGGAAGTACGTAGCCCTGCTCGGCGATGTAGCGGTCGACGGCCTTCCAGCCGTCGATACGCTTTTTCTCGTCCTTCTCGCCCCAGAGCGGACCGATCTTGGCGTCCAGATCGTCCGAGTGCCACCCCGAGTGCGGCGATTTCGAGAACATCGCGAAGCCGGTCGATGTCGTCGGATCGCCGATCGCGTTGCCCCAGTTGTAGAACGCCGCCGGCGCCAGCTTGTGCGACATGCGGAGCTCGAAGTGCTTGGCGATTTCGTAGGTTTCGATGTTGGCGTCGATGCCGACATTGCGCCACATCCCGACGATCGCCTGGATCATCTCGTAATCCTTCGGCTTGAAGCCGCGCGTCGTCTGGATCGTGAACTTGACCGGCTTTTCTTTCGAGAAACCGCTCGCGCCGAGAAGCTTGGCGGCGAGAGCGGGATCGTAAGGCACCTTGATCGACGGATCGAAGGCGGCGTATTCCGGCGCCTCGAGCGTGTCGATGGCAACGCCGTAGCCGCGCAGCAGCCGCTTGATGATGGTCTGCTTATCGACGGCGTGACACATGGCGAGACGGACGTTCTTGTCGTCCATCACCCCGCCATTGGTGATGAAGATCATGCCGATATCAGAAATCGGCGTGACGACGCCTTTCAATCCGGCCTTGCCCTTAAGACGGTCGAACTCCTCGTACGGCACCTCGAGGGTGACGTCGGACGACCCGCTCTCGATCTCGGCGACGCGGCTCGTGGCATCTCCGACGAACTTGAACACCACGGTCTCGAATGGGGGCTTGCCGCCCCAATATTTCGGATTGGCCTTGAGCCGCAGATAGGCGTTGCCCTCATAAGCATCGACCATGTACGGGCCGGTGCCGATCGGCTTCTTCTCGAAGCCCTGAGGGCCGACCTTCTCGTAGTAGGCCTTGGGCAGCACGTAGCCGGTGAGGAACGCCATCCATTTGAAGAGGACAGGATCGTATTGCTTCACGTCGGCGGTAATGCGCTTGCCGTCGATCTTGAAATTGTCGATGCCGGCCCAAATGAACGACACCGGATTGCCGCCGTCCGGCTTGCCCTCACGCTGGATCGACCACACGATGTCTTCGGGCGTGAACGGGCTGCCGTCGTGCCAAACAACGTTCTCCCTCACGTCCATCCAAACCTTGGTCTTGTCGTCGTTCCAGCCCCAGCCGGTGAGCAGACCAGGCTCGAAAGACAGATTGGGCTTCTGGCCGACATATTGATCGAAGACCGACCGGTAGATCGCTTGAATGGTGGGATTGACCGAAGAGGGCCCAACGTCAGGGTCGAAGGACGGCAGGTTGACGTTGTAGGCGATGTTGAGCGTGCTGCCGACAGCCGCACCGGCAAAGCGCTGAGGCGCTAGCAACGTTGCCAAGAGGCCGCCGCTCGTCGCGAAGGCCTGACGACGCGTGACGTTGAACATATTCGACACTCCCCCATTGGACCGCCGCAGGCGGCAACTCGTGGGCTCAACTCTACGCTTTAGTGCATAGCTGGTCGGCACCGTGCAGGAAGATACTTTAAGCCTAAAGCAACACCGGGGCAAGCTGACGCATTGGGCTTTTTTTCGCAATTTTAGGCACCACTTGCTGGGTGTCTTGCCACGGCCGGGCGCCGCGCGGACTATGAATTTTCCTACCGCGTTGACAGCTGCCGGTACCGGCCGCGGAGGCCGTTGCAAGACAATTCGGAAGGTTTCATAAGTATCAGATCGGCCGCCCTCGCTCGCTCGATCGACGATGTCGGCTCGGAGGCATTCATGGCGGAACGGTCGTTCGCACGCGAAGTGCAGGATCTCAAGCTGGGCGACGGCGAGGAATTCCGCGGCGAGGGAATTCTCGCCATCACCAAGGCGCTGCTGCAATCCGGCGTGTCGTATGTCGGCGGCTACCAGGGTGCGCCAATTTCGCATCTCATGGACGTGCTTGCCGACGCCAAAGACGTGCTCGACGAACTCGGCGTTCATTTTGAGAACTCTGCTTCCGAAGCGGCGGCGGCAGCGACGCTTGCAGCGTCGGTGATGTATCCCATCCGTGGCGCCGTGACGTTCAAAGCTCCGGTCGGCATCAACGTGGCGTCGGACGCGATCGCCAATCTCGCCTCAGGCGGCGTGACCGGCGGGGCGCTGATCATCATCGGCGAGGATTACGGCGAAGGCTCCTCTATCATGCAGGAGCGCTCGCATCCGTTCGCAATGAAATCGCAAGTTTGGTTGCTCGACCCGCGTCCCAACCTGCCGTCGATCGTCAGGGCCGTCGAGGAGGGCTTCGAGCTTTCCGAAGTCTCGCACACGCCGGTGATGCTCGAAGTCCGCATCCGCGCCTGCCACGTGCACGGCCGCTTCATCGCCAAAGACAACAAGAAGCCGAGTTTCACATTGCGTGAAGCGCTGGAGAACCCGCGGCGCGAAACCGACCGCATCGTTCTGCCGCCGGCCTCCTATCTGCATGAAAAAGAGAAAGTCGAGCGGCGATGGCCGGCCGCCGTCAAATTCATCAAGGAGCGAAAGCTCAACGAATTCTTCGGACCTGAATCGTCCGATGTCGGCATCGTGGTGCAGGGCGGCCTCTACAATTCGGTGATGCGTTCGCTGCAGCAGCTCGGCCTTGCCAACGTCTATGGCGAGACCTCGGTGCCGATCTATTGTCTCAATGTCACCTACCCTCTCATCGATGACGAAGTTGCCGCCTTCGCGGTCAACAAGAAGGCGATCCTCATGGTCGAGGAGGGCCAGCCCGAATTCATCGAGCAGGCGCTCAACACCATCCTCCGCCGCCGCGATATCCAGGCCAGGATTTGCGGCAAGGACGTGCTGCCGATGGCGGGCGAATATACCCCGCAGGTCGTCACCAAAGGCATCAAGGCATTTCTCGAACTTCACGGAATGAGTCTTCTCGGCAATGCACCGCCGCCCCCGGACGCCTCCGACATTCTCAACAATCCGAAGATCAAGGAGCTTGCCAAGACGCTGCCGCCGCGGCCGCCCGGCTTCTGCGTCGGCTGCCCGGAGCGGCCGATCTTTGCGGCGATGAAGCTCGTCGAGCAGGAGCTCGGTCCGCATCAGATCGCCGGCGACATCGGCTGTCATTTGTTCGCGAGCCTGCCGCCGTTCAACATCGGCGGGACCACGATGGGTTACGGTCTCGGTCCCGCCTCGTCGTCCGCCTTCAACGTAAAGGCCGACAAGAAGCCGATCTCGATGATCGGCGACGGCGGCTTTTGGCACAACGGCCTCTCCACCAGCGTGGCAAACGCCGTCTACAACAAGCAAGACGGCGTGATCATGGTCGTCGACAACTTCTATTCAGCCGCGACCGGCGGCCAGGACATCATGTCATCGCGCGCGATCAACCCGGCGCGCGCGACCAACAACACCATCGTGGATGCGGTGAAGGGTGTCGGCGTCAAATGGGTGCGGCGCATCGACCGCACCTACGATGTCACGCGCATGCGCGACACCCTGCGCGAGGCGCTGACCTCGAAAGAGGGCGGGCCGAAAGTGATCGTCGCGTCTTCGGAATGCATGCTCAACAAGCAGCGCCGGGAGAAGCCGCTGTTCCAGAAATCGCTACGCGACGGGCAACGCATGGTGCGCGAGCGCTTCGGCGTCGACGAGGACGTATGCACCGGCGACCATGCCTGCATCAGGCTGTCCGGCTGTCCGTCGCTCTCGGTCAAGCACACCGACGACCCGCTCAAGGACGATCCGGTCGCCGCCATCGACAACAATTGCGTCGGCTGCGGCAATTGCGGCGAGGTGTCGGAAGCGGCCGTGCTCTGCCCTTCGTTCTACCGCGCCGACATCATTCACAATCCGACTTGGTTCGACCGCTTCGTCTCCGGTCTGCGCCGGTCGGTAATCGGCTTCCTGCAACGCCGTCGCGAGGCCCACCGTATCGTCTTCGCGGACTAACGCGGAGCCGCGGCATCATGAACGACCTATCGAGGACACCGACGCCGACGCGATACACGACAGAGCGGCCGATCTGCGTCGCCGTTATGGCCTTGGGCGGCCAGGGCGGCGGCGTCCTTGCCGACTGGATCGTGGAGCTGGCCGAGTCGCAGGGCTGGCACGCACAATCGACCTCGGTGCCCGGCGTCGCCCAACGCACCGGCGCCACCCTCTACTACGTCGAGATGCTGCCGCCGAAGGGCGGCCGCGCGCCGATCCTGTCGCTGATGCCGGCGCAGGGCGAAGTCGACGTGGTGCTCGCATCCGAACTTATGGAGGCCGGCCGCTCCATCCTGCGCGGCCTCGTGACGCCTGACCGCACCACCCTGATCGCCTCGACCCACCGCATGTACGCGGTCGCCGAGAAGGAAAAGCCCGGCGACGCCACCGCCGATCCGGCCGTGGTCGTCGACGCGACAGGCGTGGCGGCGAAGCGTACCATCGCTTTCGACATGGAGGCGCTGGCGAACAAGAACAACAGCCACATCTCTGCCTGCTTGTTCGGAACCCTGGCCGCATCCGGCGCTTTGCCCTTCGGCCGCGAAACCTTCGAGGCCATCATCAAAACCGGCGGCAGAGGCATCGAACCGAGCCTCAACGCCTTCGCTGCCGCCTATGACCAAGCCACGCAGCCGGCCGCGCCGCGCCCTGCCCTCACCCGCCCCATCAAACGCTTCGCGCCGTTGCCGGCTTCCGCCGGACGCCCGGACCTCGACAAGCTCCTCGCGCGCATCCGCGAATTTCCGGGGCCTCTGCACAACATTCTGTTCGCCGGCATCAAGCATCTCACCGATTTCCAGGATCCGGCCTATGCGGACGAATATCTCGATCGCGTTGCGAAGATTTACGAGCTTGACCGGACGCATGGCGGCAAGGCGAAAACCTACGCGCTCACCGCGGCCGCGGCGAAATACGTCGCCGTGGCGATGGCCTATGACGACGTGATCCGCGTCGCCGATCTAAAAATCCGGAGCAACCGCTTCGAGCGCGTCAAGCGCGAGAACAGCGTGGGTGAAGGGCAGATCGTCTACACTACCGAATACATGCACCCGCGGCTTGAGGAAGTGGCCGGCACGATGCCCGCATCGCTCGGGCGCTGGTTCGAGGCGAACCCGACTTTGTTCGGCTGGGCGTTCCGCAAGGGCCGGCGCGTGCGCTCGGGAACGATTCACTGGTTTCTGATGCTTTACGCACTTGCGGCCTTCAAGCCGATCCGCCGCACGACGCTGCGCCACCAACGCGAGATGGCGCATCTTGAACGGTGGCTCGCGCTTGCCGCCGAGCGCGTTGAGCAGAACTACGATCTCGCCGTCGAGATCATCAACGCGCGGCGCCTGGTGAAGGGCTATTCCGATACGCACGCGCGGGGCGAATCCAAATTCGACCGTGTGATCGGCGCCGTGCCGCTGCTCGCGCCTCGCGCCGACGGCGCCGACTGGATGCGGCGGCTGCGTGACGCCGCTCTGCTCGATGAAAACGGTATTGCGCTCGACGGGGCGCTGAAGACCATCGCGACGCTGTAAGGGCCGACATCGCACGCTTACCCCAACGCCTTCGCCAGCAAAAATCCCGAGCCGCCGCCAAGTCCCGGACCGGGATGCGTCGAGGCGCCGATATGGTGCAGCCGCGCGACCGGCGCGCATAAAATCTCACCGGACCCCATTGCATCCGTTGCTGGCCACCAAACGCGACAGCCCGTTTGAGCCAGATCAATGCGCGGGCTTGGCCGTCTGCTTGGGTCACGCATCGTGGCAGTTCGCGTCGGAATGCGAAACCGTCAGGTTGGTCGTTGATGAACCGACCGATCTCTTTGCCGATACGCTCGTCGTAAAAAGTTGAGATTGAAGGAGAATTGCAATGTCTGCGCAAACCGGATTGAACTCTCCTATCCTTGGCAGCGGCTTGCTGCGCTCGCTTGCAGAAAACTGGTGGGTGTTTTTGCTGCGCGGCCTCGCCGCGATCGCTTTCGGCGTTGCGGCGTTCGTTTGGCCAGGCCTCACGCTCGTGGCGCTGACCCTGGTTTGGGGAATCTATACGCTCGCCGACGGAATCCTGGCATTGTGGGCGGCATTGGCGGCCACGGGCGCGGATACGGGAAGACGCTGGTGGCTCGCGTTGGGCGGCGTCGTCAGCATCCTCGCCGGGCTGGTCGCATTTTTCTATACGGGAATGACGGCGCTCGTATTGCTGATGTTCATCGCCGCCTGGGCAATCATCATCGGTGCTGTCCAAATCTGGGGGGCGATCGAACTGCGCAAGGTTCTGAACGACGTTTGGCTGCTCGGTCTCAGTGGCGCGCTTTCGATTGGGTTTGGCGTTCTCCTGTTCGCTCGCCCTGGCGCAGGCGCGCTGGCCGTGGTCTGGATGATCGGGTGGTTCGCTGTCTTGTTTGGCATCCTCCACGTTGTGCTCGCACTCCGACTGAGGAGGTTCAAGCAAGCGGCCTGAGCAAACCCTTTTATGACCCGAGCGAATGAACCGTCGAGCCCGCGTAAGGCAGAAGAATCGTGGCGAGAATTCGCATCATTCTGCACGGCAAGGCCGCCGGCAATACACTCGTGCGAAGCGCGGTTCGCAGGCTGCGGCAGGAGGGACACGTTGTGGAGGTGCGGGTCACTTGGGAGCCGGGGGATGCCCAACGTTTGACGGCCGAAGCCGTTGCCGAAGCCGGCGGCGGCTTGGTCGATTGCATTGTCGCGGGCGGCGGCGACGGCACGATCAATGAAGTATTTGCCACGGCTTACGCTGGCGGTCTGCCCGCGACTTGTTCTCTTGGCATCCTTCCCCTCGGCACCGCTAACGATTTCGCGCATGCAGCCGGCATCCCGTTGCAAGACCCAACGGCCGCCCTACAACTCGCCGCAAGCGCCGCGCCCCAATGGATCGATATTGGCCTTCTCAACGACAGACCTTTCATAAACCTCGTCTCTGGGGGCTTTGGCTCGCGTGTCACGGTGGAAACCGACCCCGAGCTTAAGAGGCGTCTCGGCGGGTTGGCTTATGTGCTTACCGGCCTTTCGCACTTTGCTGAGGTCTCCGCCAATAGCGGCCGCTTCCGTGCGGGAGACTTCTCATGGGAGGGCCGATTTGTGGCGGTCGCCATCGGTAACGGTCGGCAGGCCGGCGGAGGCGTGCCGCTCTGCCCGGATGCGCTGATCAATGACGGTGAGTTGGATTTGATGATCCTGCCGGAGCTTGACCGCGCGGAGCGCCTGGACGCTTTCGCACGCCTCCTGCGCGAAGGTGCAGCAAGCATTCGCGCCGGGCTCGTTACGGCACGAAGTGCATGGATCGAGTACGAGTCGGAAGACGCGCTGAACGTGAACCTGGATGGCGAGCCTACGCTGTCGAAACGATTTCGTGTCAAATGCCGCAAGCGTGTGCTGCCCGTCCGCCTCGGCAAAACTCCCTTGATGTCGATCAAAAACTAATCAGAACGCTCCGGTACAAGCCAAGAAATCCGGTAGCCGATGAGGTTTTATGCGAACGCGCGGTTGGACATTTGCTGAACTGTCAGGCCAACTAGCGTTCGTTTCTATTTGAGCCCCCTACGTGATCCATACGCACCGCACAGACGCATCATGACTCGGTCACATATCGGTCTCGCCCTGGGCAGTGGCTCTGCACGGGGATGGTCGCACATCGGTGTCATCGATGCGTTGACCGAGGCCGGCATCGAGCCCGATATCGTGTGCGGCACGTCCATGGGCGCATTCGTCGGGGGCGCCTATGTGGCCGGGCGATTGGATAAGCTGCGACAATGGGCGGAAGCCGCGACCTGGCGGGAAGTGGCCGGGCTTTTGGACGTCAGGCTCGTCGGAGGTGGCCTCATCGGCGGCAAACCGATTGTCGACTTCCTGCATCAATTCGGCATGACCGGTGCAATCGGGAGCTATCCCAAGCGCTACGCCGCCGTCGCAACGGACCTGGTGAACGGCCGCGAGATCTGGCTGCAGGACGGACCGATCGATCAAGCGATCCGCGCCTCCATCGCGCTGCCCGGTATTTTCAGTCCAGCCCGCATCGGCGACAAATGGCTGGTCGATGGCGGGCTCTCGAATCCCGTTCCAGTGTCGCTGTGCCGCGCTATGGGCGCCGACGTGATTATCGCGGTCAATCTGAACAGCGATCTGCTGGGCCGCCGCTTCCAGAGCGAACCGAAACCGTCTGCTGAGGCTGAGCAGCCAGCGCTGCCAACCGAATTCGTCAGTCGGTTGCTGACGCAATTGCCGCGCGGTCTGCGCGAGCAGGCGGCAGCAATCGCGCCGCACCTGCTGCAGCACGAACCGGCCAGCCTCGGCTATTTCGAGGTGCTCTCGAATTCGATCAACATTATGCAGGACCACATCACCCGGGCACGACTGGCCGGCGAACCACCCCACGTTATGCTTGCTCCGCGCCTGCGTCACATCAGTCTGATGGAATTCAACCGAGCCAAAGAAGCTATCGTCGAAGGCCGCTTATGCGTCGAGCAGGCGCTGCCAATAATCAGGCGGCTTATCGGCTAAATAGTATCTACGCGCAGGCGGCAGTATGCCGAACCGCTGTCCGCGCTGGCACGTCCGCGACATGCTGCCGCTTTACTGAATTCCGAAGTGCGTCGCTTAGCCGACACCCGATGGAACATCCGGTGCGCCCTACCCCAGCGCCTTAGCCAGCAAAAATCCCGAGCCGCCGCCGAGTCCCGGACCGGGATGCGTCGAGGCGCCGATGTGATGAAGCCGCGCAATCGGGGTGCGGTGGTTGATCGAGTTGTGAAACGGCCGCCACAGGAAAAACTGGTCGATGCCGCAGAATCCGCCATAAGGGTCGCCGCCGACCAAATTCATGTTCAGCGCCTCAAGGTCGGCCGGCGAATATGCCTTGCGCCCGATGACGTTGTCGCGAAAGTTTTCGATGTGTGAGGCGAGGATCGCCTCGATCCGATCGGCGTATTTTTCCCGTATTGCTTCCGTCCAGCGGCCATCCCCGGGTGCTGCGATCTCGCCGGCCGCGTCGCCCTTGATGAAACGGGGCGCTTCCGGAAGTTGCAGCCATAGGATCGACTTGCCCTCGGGGCAGCGCGACGGATCGAGCGCAGCCGGCTGACCGACGCAGATCGTCGGCACGGCCGGCAGCATGCCGCGCTCGGCTTCGTTGGCCGCTTTGGATACGCCGTCGAGCCCCGGCGTGAGATGAGTGAGCGCGACTGTGCCCAGCGCCGGCGCTTTCCACTTCGGCGGCGACTTGAGCGCATAATGAATCTGCATGTTGCCCTTGCCGTAGCGATACTGCGACACGGCGTCGGCAACGTCGGCGGGCAGCGCGATTTCCGCAAGCAATCGTCCGTAGAGCTGATTGGGCGTCACCGAGCAGATAACGCCTTTGGCGGCGTCGATCTCTTTGCCGCCGGCAAGCCGCACGCCGCGCGCGCTGCCGTTTCCATCGACGAGCACCCGCTCGACATCGGCGCCAAGAAGGATTTCGCCGCCCCGGTCGCGGATCAGGCGTTCAAACGCGATGAGCGCGTTCTTGGCCCCGCCCTTCACGATCGGCGCTCCCGCGACTTCGAGGGCAAACGCGATCACCTTCGCCATCTGCCCCGAATAGGCGCTTTCCGGACCGAGGCCGGTATGCAACACCCATGGTGCAAGCAGCGCACGCACGAGCTCGGATTGGTAGCGCGTCTCCAGCCAGCCGCGCGCCGTGCCCAGCGCCTCGCCGAAGAAATTGGCCAAGCCGCGAACGCCGCGGCGCCAGACTTCGCGCGCGACGATCTTGAGCATCGCGCGCGACCAGAGCGAGCCACCGAGGAGCGCGAACAGGAACGGTGCGTCGGCCCCGACGCGATCGATGTCGGCGGCAAAGCGCGCGCCGTCGCCGGCGGCGAGTTGATCGAAGGCGGCGACGTTCGCCTTGCGATCCATGGCAAGAATGGCATGCCGGCCGTCGGGCAGCAGCACGGCCGTCGGCGTGAGCGAGTGCGCGAAGGCAAGCCCGCGCTTTTCCAATTCCGGGCCAAGCTCGGCAAAAGCTGGCGACGTGATGAACAGCACGAACGTCGTCGCCATCACGTCGTGGACGAAGCCCGGGGCCGTGATCTCTTCGGTGCGGATGCAGCCGCCGATGCGGTCGCTGCGCTCGAGCAACAAGACCTTGTGGCCTTGACGGCCCAACAAGGCAGCCGCCACGAGCGCATTGATCCCGCTCCCGACAATGACGTAGTCGGCGGCCGCCATTGGTGCCCGCCGGCTTTATTTCTTCGGCACGAGCGCGAGCACCCGCAGCGGGCTGCCGGTGCCCTTGACGATCTTCAGCGGCGCCGCGATCAGGATCGCGCCCTTCGGCGGCAGCTTGTCGAGCTGACAGAGGCTGGCGAGGCCGTAGCGGTTGGCCTTGTGCATGAAGGTGTGGGCCGGAAATGGTGGATCCATGCCGCCCGCCGAGCCGGCGTCGGTGCCGACGGTCTCGGAGCCCCAGCCGATGACGCCCTTCGAGATCAAATAATGGATCGTTTCGGCGGTCGGGCCGGGCGAATGCGGGCCCTTGTCGTCGGCATTGAGGAATTTTGCCTCGCTCTCGTTGCGCTTGTACCAGTCGGTGCGCATCAGAACCCAAGAGCCGGCCGGGATATCGCCATGCGTCTTCTCCCAGGCTTTGACGCCGTCAACGGTAAGCAGAAAATCGCTGGTCTTCGCGGTTTCCGCCGAGCAGTCGATCACGCAGGCCGGAGCGACGAAATTCTTCACCGGAATTGTATCGGTGCCGCCGTCCTTGTAATCCTTGCCGCTGATCCAATGGTTCGGCGCGTCGAAATGCGTGCCGGAATGCTCGCCGAGCTTCAGCCAATTCCACGCCCAGAACGGTCCATCCTTGTCGTAATGCGAGATGGCATGAATCTCGATCGGCGGCGTGTTCTTGCCGATCTGCGGCGGCAGCTTGATCAGCGGCGTCTCGGGACCGAGTGGCGCGGTCAGGTCCACCACCTCGACGGCGCCGGACGCGAGCGCCGATGCAAAGTCGCTGAGAACTTGGGTACTGGTCATGCGGTCTCTCCGTCGCGCTCGTAAGGTTTTGAATGATGCGTGTTTAGGCCCGCCGGGAGCCTAGCGCAAACATTTTAGATATGAAATATCTGCGCTGGCAAGCGACCCGCATAGCCCCCAGAACGGCTCGATACAGGCCCAACGCAGGAGCGAGCGAATGCCTTACGATGCAGTCGTGATCGGTGCCGGCGTCAATGGGCTCGCGGCCGCTGTGCACCTTGGCGCCAAGGGCTGGAAGGTCGCCGTCGTCGAGCGCGCCGACGTCGCCGGGGGCGCGGTCAAGACCCGCGAGATCACCCGGCCGGGCTTTCGCCACGACCTCTACGCTATGAATTTAGGCATGTTTGCCGGCTCGCCGTTCTTTGCGGCGCACAAAGATCAGCTCATCGCTCATGGCCTCGAATTCGTCAGCGCAGAGCACTGCTTCGCGAGTGCGTTTCCGGACGGGAGCTGGCTCGGCGTCGACAAAAATCTCGAGGCCACCGCTGCACGAATTGCCGCGGTGAGTCCGTCCGACGCCGAGCGCTGGCGCGCAATGGTCACGGCCTTCGCCCAGGAGGCGCCGCACATCTTCGCGTTGCTCGGCTCGCCGCTACCGTCGTGGCAGGCTCTGTGGACGGTCTTTGCGGCGTGGCGGGCGCGCGGGACGGCGTGGGTGGCCGACACGGCGCGCCTTCTCGTCGCATCGCCACGGGAATGGCTCGACGAGAATTTCGACAGCGCCAAACTCAAGGCCATGTTGGCGGTCTGGGGCATGCACCTTGATTTCTCGCCGGACTGCGCGGGCGGCGCGCTGATTGCGTATGTGGAGTCGATGGCGGAGCAGAGTTTCGGCATGGCGCTTGGACGCCGCGGGGCCGACACGATCGTGTCCGCCATGGTGCGCGCGATCGAGAAATCGGGCGGCGAAGTGCGGCTCGGCGCGCCGGTGCGAAACATCATCATCGAGAGCGGCGCGGCCAAAGGCGTAGTGCTCGCGAGCGGCGAGCGCATTGAGGCGACGCGCGCCGTCATCGCCAATCTTCATCCGCGCGTGTTGTTCGGCAATCTGGTTGCCGACGCTCCAGCGCCGGCGCGGCGGCTCGCGAAGTTTCGGCCCGGACCGGCCACGATGATGATCCATCTCGCGCTCAGCGATCTGCCGGCCTGGAGCGCCGGCGCCGAGCTGCGGCGGTTCGCCTACGTGCATCTTGCTCCTTCGCTCGCGGCGATGGCGAAGACCTATACCGAGGCACTCGACGGACTCCTGCCCGCCGAACCGGCGCTGGTGGTCGGGCAGCCGACTGCGATCGATCCCTCGCGCGCTCCACCCGGCCAGCACGTGCTCTGGGTCCAGGTGCGGGTTTTACCCTCGCGCATCCGTGGCGACGCCGCGGACGCCATCGCCGGCACCGATTGGGATGTCGTGAAAGAAGCCTTTGCGGATCGCGTGATCGGCATCATCGAGCGTTACGCGCCGGGCTTCTCTGCCAACATTCTCGCTCGCGCGGTGCTCTCCCCGGCCGACCTCGAACGCGACAATCCCAATCTCGTCGGTGGCGACAGCCTCGGCGGCAGTCACCATCTCGATCAGAACTTTCTTTTTCGTCCGGCCTTCGGCTGGTCGCGCTACCGCACGCCGGTCGATTGTCTGTATATGGTCGGCGCGTCGACGTGGCCAGGCGCCGGCACCGGCGCCGGCTCGGGCTTCATGCTGGCGAAGAGTCTCGCGGGCGCTTGATCGTTAATTCCGCGCTTTCAGCAAGTCGCGGCCGATGATCAGCTTCTGCACCTCGGTCGCGCCTTCATAAATGCGCAACGGCCGAATCTCCCGATACAGCCGCTCGACGACGGAGCCGACGCCAACGCCGAGACCGCCGAACATCTGCACCGCTCGATCGATCACGCGCTGCGCGCCTTCTGTCGCTGCCATCTTGGCCATCGCCGCCTCTCTCGTCGTCGTTGCGCCTTCAACGTCGCGCAGCCACGCCGCCCGATAGGTCAGGAGCGCCGCGCCGTCGATCTCGGTCGCCATGTCGGCGAGCGCGGCCTGGGTCAACTGAAAGTCCGCCAGCATCTGCCCGAACATTTTTCGCGTCGTCGCGCGCGTGAGCGCCTCGTCGAGCGCACGCCGCGCAAAGCCGAGCGCAGCGGCCGCCACGCCGACGCGAAAAATATCGAGAGTGCGCATGGCGACCTTGAACCCCTCGCCCGGCGATCCGACGAGATTTGAAAGCGGAATGCGGCACGATCGGAATCGCAACCGCGCCAGCGGATGCGGCGCGGTAACATCCAACCGTTGCGCGATCTCGAAACCGGGCGTTCCAGCATCGACCGCGAAAGCCGATATGCCGCGGGCGCCGGGCGCCTCGCCGGTGCGGGCAAACACTACGTAGAAGTCCGCTATTCCGCCGTTCGAAATCCAGGTCTTCTCGCCATCCAGGACATAATGGTCGCCCAGGCGCTGCGCCGACATCGACATCGCGGCAACGTCGGAGCCGGCTTCGGGCTCCGTGAGCGCGAAGGCAGCGATCGCCGCGCCGCTTCCGACCCGCGGCAGATAGCGTTTCTTAAGCTCCTCGGATCCCGCAAGCGATATCGGCCCGCTGCCGAGGCCCTGCATGGTAAAGGCAAAGTCGGCAAGACCGCTGTGCCGCGCCAGCGTTTCCCGGGCGATCACCAGATAAAGCGACCGCAGCGGGTCATGGGCGCCGCCATAACCCGCCGGAACGCAGTGCTGCAGCCATCCGGCGCCGCCGAGCGCACGAACCCAACGCACGCACGTCGCGTCGACATCGCCATGCGCCCCTTCGCTACCTTCCAGATCGGCAACTGCCTCATGGGCCCATTGGTCGATCTCGTCGGCGAATGCGCGATGCTGCGCGTCGAAAAACGGAATGCGCAGGTGCGCGGTCCGGCTCATGCTGGTTCTCCTCCCGGTGGTTCGGGCTTCAATATTCGCATTTAGCGAACCTCATAACCATGCCAACGGCAAATCATTGCATTTTTCGCCGCTCGCGGCAGACTGCTTGTAGGGTGGGCTGAGCGCAGCGAAGCCCACGCGTCTTTTTGGTGCCGAAGTTGCGCAGGTGGGCACGGCGCTTTGCGCCTTAGCCCACCCTACGGGCTGTGTTGCGGGGAGTATTGTCATGAAAGTGATCATCGCAGGTGGAGGCGTCGGCGGCCTGGTGACGGCGCTGATGCTGCACGCGCGCGGGATCGATTGCGAAGTCTTCGAGCAGGCGGACGGCATCCGCGAGCTTGGGGTCGGGATCAATACGCTGCCGCACGCCATCAAGGAGTTGGCCGATCTCGGCCTGCTTGAGCGCTTGGACGCCGTCGCGATCCGGACTTACGAGCTATTTTATACCAACCGGTTCGGCCAGGAGATTTGGCGCGAACCGCGCGGGCTCGATGCCGGGTACGACATTCCGCAATTCTCCATCCATCGCGGACGGCTTCAGACCGTGATTTACCAAGCGGTCCGCGCAAGGCTCGGCGAGTCGCGCATTCATCTGAATTGCCGGCT
This sequence comes from uncultured Alphaproteobacteria bacterium, assembly GCA_963733575.1. Taxonomy (GTDB): domain Bacteria; phylum Pseudomonadota; class Alphaproteobacteria; order Rhizobiales; family Xanthobacteraceae; genus BOG-931. The sequence goes on from CAVTDJ010000006.1 coordinate 309,025, forward strand.
CGGCTCGTTCACCCAGGATGATGGCGGCGTCACCGCCTATTTCTTCGATCGCAGCGGCGCGCACCAGCGCACCGCGCGCGGCGACGTGCTGATCGGCGCCGACGGCATCCATTCGGTGGTGCGTGAGAAGCTCTTTCCCAACGAAGGGCCGCCGCGCTGGAACGGCCTCATGCTCTGGCGCGGCGCCATCGATTGGCCGGCCTTCCTGACCGGGCGCTCGATGGTCGTCGCTGGCGGTCTTGCGGCAAAGCTCGTCGTTTATCCGATCGCGGAAGGATCGCGGCCGGACAAGCGGCTGACAAACTGGGCGGTCGTCGGCCGGGTTGGGGACGGATCGACACCAGTGCCGCAAAAGCAGGATTGGTCGCGGCCGGGCCGCTTCGAGGACCTGATGCCGCACGTGCAGCGCTTCCGGATTCCGTACGTGGATGCGCGCGGCCTGATCGAGGCGACCAACGAATTCTGGGAATACCCGATGTGCGACCGCGATCCGTTGCCGCGTTGGAGCCACGGCCGCGTCACCTTGTTGGGCGACGCCGCGCATCCGATGTACCCGGTAGGCTCGAACGGCGCCTCGCAAGCCATCCTCGACGCGCGATGCTTGGCTGACCGGCTGCAGGACGCCGACCACCCCGTGCATGCGTTGTGGACTTACGAGCAAACGCGGCTGCCGATGACGGCCGAGATCGTCCGCATGAATCGCCGCGGCGGTCCGGAAGGCGTCATCGACGCCGTCGAAGCCCGCGCGCCGGAGGGCTTCAGCAACATCGACGACGTCCTGTCATTCGAGCAGCGCAAGGCCATCGTGCGCGGCTACGCCTCCGCGGCCGGCTTCGCGCGCGAACAGGTCAACAAGGCGGCGTGACGTCGGCGGCCCTATATGGGCGAATGAAGGAATTGTGCAGGCGGCCGCGCGCCTACTCCGGCGGCGGCAGGAACATGACTTCGTGCTTGGCCGAGAGCGCGACGACCTCGGGCGGCGTCTGCTCTTTCATGCTGTGAATGGCCCAGAACAGGTCGTAGAGCTTGCGCGTCGGCGACACCCAGAAGAAGCATTTCACGGTCTGGTCGGTCTTGTTGAAGATGCCGTGAGGAATTTGCATCGGCAGCCGGATCAGGTCGCCGGTCGTCGCGGTAAATTCGCGACCCTCCAAAACAAGGTCGAACTTGCCGTCGAGCATGTAGATGCATTCGTCCTGGGTCGGGTGGATGTGGGGCGGGACGAATGTGCCGGGGGGAAATGTAGCGTGCCAGGAAAACGAATTCTCCGAGAGCTGCTTCGGCACGTAGGTCTGGCCGAGAATATTCCAGGAGATTCCGTCTATGCCCGTTCCAGCCTTAGTAATGCCTGGCGTCATCAAATAAGTCATCGGACCCTTACTCCCTTTACCCGTGGGCGATGGTATTCAAGCACGCGCGGCGTGGAGCGCCAATGTTTGGGCGCACGCAATCCGTCGACAGCGTAAATTTGCCTCGGCCGAGGCCACTATTATTCTCGCCTGGACCGCTTCACAAGACTGGTATTTTAACCTTAAAATATCCGGCTGGACCCGATCGACGCAACGGCCGCCAGGTCCGCGAGCACTTAAACGAATGTTGCCGGACCCTGTCAGGAGACTGGATATGATCAAGCATACGTCGCTCGTCGTCGTCGCGGCCACGCTCGCACTGTGGACATGCGCCGCTCAGGCGCAGGAAAAACTCAAGGTCGGCCTGATTACCACCCTGTCCGGTCCGCCTGCCGTGCTCGGCGGGCAACTGCGCAACGGCTTCACGCTTGCGGTCAAGGAGCTGGGCGGCAAGCTCGGCGGTCGTGACGTCGATATCGTCGTCGCCGACGACGAGCTCAAGCCGGATGTGGCCGTAACCAAGGTCAAGTCACTCATCGACCGCGACAAGGTCGATTTCGTGGTCGGGCCGATATTCTCCAATATTCTCGGCGCGATCATGAAGCCCGTTACCGAGGCGAACACGATCCTCATCAGTCCGAATGCCGGAACGTCGAGCTTCGCCGGCAAGGAGTGCAATCCGAACTTCTTTGTCACCTCCTACCAGAACGATCAGGTGCACGAAGTTTTGGGCCAGTATGCCCAGGATTCCGGCGTCAAGAAGGTCATCATCATCGTGCCCAACTATCAGGCCGGCAAAGACGCCGCCGCCGGCTTCAAGCACAAATTCACGGGCGAGATTCTCGACGAAATTTACGTGCCGCTCGGTCAGCTCGATTACTCGGCGGAACTGTCGCGGATCGCCGCCGCAAAGCCCGACGCGATCTTCGCCTTTGTGCCCGGCGGCATGGGCGTGAACTTCGTCAAGCAATTCCGGCAGGCCGGCCTGGCCGACAAAATCACGTTCTTGTCCGCGTTCACCGTCGATGAATCGACGCTCCCGGCGCAGCAGGATGCCGCGCTCGGCATGTATGCCGGTGCCAACTGGGCTCCCAACCTCGACAATCCGCAAAATAAGGCATTCGTCGATGCGTATTTGAAAGAGTACAACGCCGTACCCGCGACGTACGCTTTCCAGGCCTATGACGCGGCACTGCTGATCGACAGCGCGGTACGCGAAGTCAAAGGCAATCTCGCCGATAAGGACGCGCTGCGGGCGGCGCTCAAGAAAGCGGACTTCAAATCGCTGCGCGGCGGCTTCAAGTTCAACAATAACCACTATCCGATCCAGAATTTTTATCTGGTGCAGGTCGCCAAGCGCCCGGACGGCAAGTTTGAGACCGAGATCGCGAAGACCGTGTTTTCCGACTACGGCAACTCGTATGCCAAGGACTGCCCGATAAAGTAGAGGTCAACCGCTCCGCAAGCAGCTTTTGCGGCGCGGCCGATCCGGCTCAAAGATACGCCCTCGCCTGCGGCCGCGAATTCGTCCCCGAAACAATCCGGTTCCATGTCAGGCACCCTCTTTCTTGTCCAAGTCCTGAACGGATTGCAGCTCGGCGTTCTTTTGTTTCTGATCGCGGCTGGCCTCACGCTGGTCTTCGGCGTGATGGATTTCATCAATCTCGCGCACGGCGTTCAGTATATGCTCGGCGCGTATCTGGCCGTCGCCTTCTACGGGCTCTTCGGCAACTTCCTGGCGGCGCTGGTGCTGGCGCTGCTCGCGGCGCTTGCCTTCGGTCTGCTGCTCGAATTTCTGGTCTTCCGTCACCTCTATGAGCGCGACCATCTCGACCAGGTCATCGCGACATTCGGCATCATTCTGTTTCTCAATCACGCCGTGAGGGTGGTCTGGGGCGCCGCTCCGTTGACACTTCCGGTGCCGGACTTTTTCACCGGCTCAGTCGTCCTGGCAGAAGGCTTGCTCTACCCGGTCTGGCGTGTCGTCATCATCGCGTCCGGCCTCGCGATTGCCGCCGGTCTCTATGGACTCGTGACTTTCACGCGGATCGGCATGCTAGTGCGGGCGGGAGCGACCAACGCCCGCATGGTGTCTGCGCTCGGCGTCAACATCAAGCGGCTATTCATGGTCGTGTTCGGCTTCGGCACGATGCTGGCGGGTTTTGCCGGGATCATGATCGCACCGATCATCTCGGTAGAACCCGGGATGGGGGACAACATCCTCATCCTCGCTTTCGTAGTGATCGTGATCGGCGGCATCGGCTCGATCCGCGGCGCTTTTATCGCGGCGTTGCTGATCGGCATTGTCGATACGCTCGGGCGTTCGTTCTCGATTGACGTTCTCCGTCTGATCATGGGCCCCTCGCCTGCCCGCACGGTTGGTCCGGCGATTGCCTCCATGCTGATCTACGTGCTGATGGCGGTCGTCCTTTACGTGCGGCCCGCCGGCTTGTTTCCGGCGAGGGGTCGTTGAAATGACCACCGCACTCGCCGCCGATAGCGCAGTGCATGTCCGCCGGCCGACGCGCGATCGTGTGCTACCCGCGCTGATTTTTCTCGTTTTCGCGTTGCTGCCGGTGTTCGCTTCGTTGACGGCGAAGCAATACCTGCTCGACATCGGTGCCCGCATGATAGTCTTCGCGGTCGCTGCGGTCGCGCTCGACCTGCTCGTCGGGTATGCCGGCCTGATTTCGTTCGGCCACGCGGCATTCGTCGGGCTTGGCGCCTACGCCGTCGGTATCCTATCCGCTCACGGCATTGATGACGCGCTCATTTCCCTGCCGGTTGCCATCGCGGTGTCTATGCTGTTCGCCTGGCTCACTGGCATCGTGTGTCTGCGGACCAAGGGCGCATATTTCATTATGATTACGCTCGCCTTCGGGCAGATGGCTTATTTTATCGCCACGTCGCTTGCGCCCTATGGAGGCGATAACGGCCTGACCATCGCGGCGCGCAACACGATCGCCGGATGGCCGCTGCTCAAGAGTGATCGCGCCTTCTACTATTTCGCCCTCATCTGCCTGCTGGCGACCTATCTGTTTTGCCGCGCGCTGGTCGTATCGCGCTTCGGGCGAGTGGTGCGCGGCACCAAGGAGAATGCGACCCGGATGGCGACGATCGGATTCAAGGTTCGGCGATTCCAGCTCGTCGCCTATGTCATCGCCGGCGGGCTTGGCGGATTCGCCGGCTTCCTGTTGGCGAATCTGACCGAGTTCGTGAGCCCGGCCTACATGTCCTGGCAGCAATCCGGCGAGCTGATCGTCATGGTGATCCTCGGCGGCGTCGGCACGCTTGATGGCGCCATCATCGGCAGCGGCGCTTATCTCATCGCCGAGGAATGGCTGTCCGGAATCACCGAAAACTGGAAGGTGATCTTCGGGCCGATGCTTGTGCTGGTCGTTTTGTTCGCGCGCGGCGGATTAATCGGCCTCGCCTCTCGGCTCTGGCGCCGGTTTGGTCATGCCTGAGCCGGTGCTCCGCCTCGAAGGCGTCCGCAAGAACTTCGGCAGTCTGGTCGTGACCGACGACGTGTCGCTCGACATCATGCCCGGCGAGATGCACGCCATTATCGGGCCGAACGGTGCTGGAAAGACCACGCTGATCAATCAAATATCCGGGCTGATACGCCCGGACGAAGGCAAGATCCTGTTCGCCGGCGCCGATGTGACCGCCCTGCCGCCGGAAGCGCGCGCTCTGCGGGGTCTGTCGCGCAGCTTTCAGATTACTTCGATCCTTCCCGGATTTCCGGTGCTGGAAAACGTGGCGCTCGCGGTTCAGGCGCGCGAAGGCTCGAGCTTGCGGTTCTTCGGCCGGGCTGCCGATGAGACGGCGCTCAACATTCCGGCCATGGCAGCGCTCGAACAGACCGGCATCGCCGACCGCGCGCATGTGCGCGCCGGCGAACTTTCCCACGGCGAGAAGCGCGCGCTCGAGCTTGCCATTGCGCTCGCCATGAAGCCCACGCTCCTTTTGCTCGACGAGCCGATGGCCGGAATCGGCCGCGAAGAAGGCGAGCGGCAGGTCGAGCTGCTGCTTCGGCTCAAGGGGCGAGTCACGACGATCCTCGTGGAGCACGACATGGCGGCGGTGTTCGCGCTGGCCGATCGCATGTCGGTGCTGATCCGCGGCCGCGTGCTCATGACCGGCCTGCCGGATGAGGTGCGCGCCGATCCGCAGGTCGTGACCGCATATCTCGGCGAACAAATGGAGTGAGGCGAAACGTGCTGACGGTCGAGACACTCAAGGCCGCTTACGGCGCCGCCGAGGTGCTGTTCGACGTGAGCTTCACCGTTGGCGAAGGCGAAATGGTGACGCTCCTTGGCCGCAACGGCATGGGCAAGACCACCACGATCTCGACCATCATGGGGCTCATGCCCTCCGCCGGCGGGCGGATCGCCTTCGACGGTTTACAGCTTGGCGGGTTACCGCCCTACCTGATCGCCCAGGCGGGGCTCGGCCTCGTTCCCGAAGGCCGTCAGATTTTCCCGACTCTCAATGTCGAGGAGAATCTCATTGCGACCGCGGCAGCACGCTTCGGGACGCCACGCTGGAGGCTCAAAGACGTCTATCAGCTGTTCCCGAGTCTCGCCGAGCGCCGCCGCAACATGGGCAACCAGCTTTCCGGCGGCGAGCAACAAATGCTGGCGATCGGGCGCAGCCTGATGACCAATCCGAAACTCCTCATCCTCGATGAGGCGACCGAGGGCCTGGCCCCGCTCATTCGCAACGAAATTTGGGCGAGCCTCAAGCGGCTGAAGGCCGAAGGACAGGCCATTCTGCTCGTCGACAAGCACATCGACGCGCTGCTCAAGCTTGCCGACCGCCACGTCGTGATCGAGAAGGGCCACGTCGTCTGGTCGGGCTCCTCGGCGGCGCTGGTGAACGATCCGACGGTGCGGCAGCGCTATCTGCAGGTGTAGTTGTAGGGTGGGCAGAGCGAAGCGAAGCCCACGCGGATACATGCCGAGGATCAACACGTGGGCGCGGCCGCTTCGCGCCTTCGCTCACCCTACGAAGGCACTACCGCCGTGGTCTCGATTTCGAGACGCGCTTCGGGCTCTACGAGCCGCGTCACCGCCACGAGCGCCATCGCCGGATAATGGTCGCCCATCACCTCGCGATAAACATCGCCGAGAGCGGGCCGTGCTTTCAAATATTCGTCCATATCGCGGACGTACCAGGTCATGCGCGCAATGTGGCGGGCCGAAGCGCCGCCCTCGGCGAGGACCGCCATAATGTTGGCAAGGAGCTGGCGCGTCTGCCCGACGAAATCCGCGGGAAAGCGCCCGCGCTCGTCCCAGCCGACCATGCCGCCGATGAACAGGAGGTCGCCGCGCGCTTTGATGCCGTTGGCGTAGCCTTTGGGCTGCGGCCAACCGGAGGGCTGCAACACAACATTTGACGGCGCGCGCGGCGGCAGGGTGTCGATCGGGCTGTCGGGCAATTCAATCTCCCTAGGATGCGAGCTTGCTTGCGGCGGATTCTGCCGCCCTTCGTCGCAATTCGAAGCGTTGCAATTTGCCGGTCTCGGTGCGCGGCAAGCTTGTCACGTATTCAACGGCGCGCGGATACTTGTAGGGGGCCACCGACGACTTGACATACTCCTGCAGCGTGCGCGTCAGCGCAGCGTCAGCCGCGAACCCCTGATTGAGCACCACAAAGGCCTTGACGATTTGTCCCCGCTCCACGTCCGGTTGGCCGACGACGCCACACTCCGCGACCGCCGGGTGAGTCAGCAACACAGTCTCTACCTCCGGCCCCGCAATGTTGTAGCCCGCCGTTATGATCATGTCGTCGGAACGCGCCTGATACCTGAAGTAACCGTCCGCGTCCTTGATATAGGTGTCGCCGGTGATGTTCCAGCCATGCTGCACGTATTCGGCCTGACGCTTGTCGCCAAGATAGCGGCAACCGGTTGGGCCTCTCACGGCCAGACGCCCTGCAATTCCAGCCGGCAGCTCTTGCCCGGCTTCATCGACCACGCGCGCTTCGTATCCGGGAACCGGCTTCCCGGTCGCGCCAGGAAGCATCTCCTCTTCGCGCGAGCCTATAAAGATGTGCAGCATTTCGGTTGAACCGAGGCCGTCGATGATGCGAATGCCGGTCGCGCCAAGCCAGGCTTCGAATGTCGCCGCGGGCAAGGTCTCGCCGGCGGAGACGCATTTCCGCAATGACGACAGATCATGATCCGCAACTTTGCCGAGCATGTTGCGAAAGGCGGTCGGGGCCGTGAAGCAGATCGTGGCGCAAAGCTTTCCGGTGGCGCCCAGCAACTCGTCAGGACCGGCTTTCTCCAACAAAATAGTGGCAGCGCCGACGCGAAGCGGAAACAGCACGAGCCCACCAAGCCCGAAGGTGAAAGCGATCGGCGGTGAACCGATAAACCGATCGTCGCGATTGGCGCGCAGCACGTATTTACCGAAGCTGTCGCAAATGGCGAGCATATCGCGGTGGAAATGCATGGTGCCCTTGGGCACGCCGGTCGTGCCCGAGGTAAAGGCAATCAGGCACACATCGTCGCTTGCCGTATCGCATGCGTCGAAATGCTCGTAACCCGGCTTCATCATCAAGGATTCGAGATTGTCAGCAGCGGCGGCTCCCCAATAGACCACCCGCTGGAGCGCTAGCGCGAGCGGCTTCGTCTTTTCCATTTCGTCGGCGAGCCGCACGTCGCAAAGCGCGAGCCGGATTTCCGCCTTGGTGACTGGGAACGCGACCTCCTTGGCGCGCAACAGCGGCATGGTCGCAACCACGACGCCGCCCGCCTTGATGACCGCAAAATACGCCGCAACCATCATCGGACTGTTGGGGCCGCGCAACAGAACCCGGTTGCCGGGCACCATTGCGAGATCGCGGGTCAGCACATTGGCGATGCGATTCACGCGCTCCGCGAGATCGGCATAAGACCATCGCTTTGCCGGCGAGATGAGGCAATCGCGGTCGCCGTGGCCGGCGGCAACCCAATCATCGACGAACGCGGTGACGCAATTCAGGCGCTCGGGGTAATCCAGTTCCGGCAGATTGAACAAAAACTCCGGCCATTGCTCGGGCGCGGGCAGATGATCGCGCGCAAATGTATCGATATGTGCGGAGCGGATCATAGTGCGTCATCCTCGCGCTGCCGATCGGATGGTATCCAAACAGCAGCAGATTCAATTGCCCTCGAACTCGGGCTTGGGCTTGTCCGCGAACGCCCGGTAGGCGCGGACAAAATCCTCGGTTTCCATGCACAAGGCCTGAGCCACGGCCTCCGCCTCGATCGCGGCGTGGCTTTCGAACGTCAGCGGATTTTTGCGTTCCGGGCGGTTGAGCGTGATCGTTGCGACGGCGCCGGCGACTGCAAGCTGCACGTGCTGCGCGGCATAGCCCGAGAGCGGCAGCGTCACTGGATTGGCGCTGGTCATCGCGGCGGCTCTCCCGAGATCGCATCGCGCGCCGACGCTTTGGTTTTGGCGAGAAGCCGCATCAATGCTTCCATGTCGGCAGGCAAAAGCTGCGAGAAGATCTCGGCGATCCAGCCCTCGTGGGCGCGCGCCATAGCGCGGAATACGCGGCGCCCTTCCGGCGTGAGACTCACAAGCTGCGCTCTGCGATCGCTCCGAGACTGACGCCGATCCAGCAGGCCCAGCGCTACGAGGCGCTCGGAGAGCCCGGTGACGTTGCCGTTGGACACCATCATACGCTGCGACAACTCGCCAAGCGTCATGCCGCCGGGCGCCTTATCGAGTTGCGCCATGAGGTCGAATCTCGGCAGGGTCACATCGAATTCCTGCCGCAAGCGCCGGCGAATTTCGCCTTCAATCAAGGTCGTGCAGGTCAAGAGCCGCAGCCATAGCCGCAGTTCGCCTTCGTGGTCGCCAGGTCGCTCGGCGACCTTGGTTTCTGCGTCCAGCGGCACGCTTGTCGTTTCCTGCACGGGATGCCTCTCGTGTCAGCTCGGTAGCGTCAACGTCCAACTCGTGGCTACGTGCTGCTGCGGAAATCATTTTAAGGTTAAAATTTATAGGCTTCAAGTAGCCTTTAGTTCAGCCGGCCAAACTTCAGCCAACCATGACTTCGCCACCGGCGACCACAATGGCTTGCCCGGTGATCGAATTCGCCCCCGCCGAAGCCAGCCAGAGGACCGTGTCCGCCACTTCCTCCGGCGTTACCAAGCGGCCCTGCAGATTCGATGTCGCCAGCGTCGCGCGGGCATCGTCACGGGTGCGCTTCGTCTTGGCGATGATGTTGTCGATGGCGCGCTCGAACATCGGCGTTTCGGTGTATCCCGGACAGACGGCGTTGACCGTGATCCCGGAGCGGGCGAATTCGAGCGCCAGGCTGCGCGTCAGCCCGACGACGCCGTGCTTTGCGGCCACATAAGCCGACACATAGGCGTAGCCGACAAGTCCAGCGGTCGAAGCGATGTTGATCACTCGTCCGGCGCGCTTGGCGATCATGTCGGGCACGGTCTCTCTGGTTACCAGGAACGTGCCGGTGAGATTTACGGTGAGCACTTTATTCCATGTTGCCAAATCGGTTTTCGCGAATGGCGCGCTCGGAGCCTCGCCCGCGTTATTGACCAGAACATCGATCGGACCGAAGGCGCTGCGCGCGGACGCAACGCCGGCGCGGACCTTGGTCTCGTCGGTCACGTCGAAATCGGCGATCACGTGGGTGGGGGCATCTTTCAGCAACGTCTGCAACGCGGCGAGCGGATCGTGGCGGCGCCCCGTGAGGCTCACCCGAGCCCCGGCTCCCGCACACGCGGCTGCAATTGCCGCGCCGATGCCGGTCCCGGCGCCAGTGACAAGCACGTGCTGATTGTTGAGTGAATGGTCCGTCACGGCTGGTGTGCTCCCTCAGCTCGGCTGCGGACCAGCGGCCGCGCGAGCGAGGTTGGTTTCGTATTGCGCCTTGCTGGAGAGATATTGCTTCGGCCAGGCGATCGATTTCACCCCGATCTTAGCCGCCTCATGCAAGGTCCAGGCGGTGTCGGCGAGATGCGGGCGGGCGATGGCGCAGAGATCGGCGCGACCGGCCGCGATGATCGAATTCGCATGATCCGCTTCCGAAATCGCGCCGACAGCCACCGTCGCGATGCCGACTTCGTTGCGAAGCTTGTCCGAGAACGGCGTCTGGAAGAGGCGACCATAAACCGGCTTTTCCTCCTTCGACACCTGCCCGGAGGAGCAGTCGACAAGATCGGCGCCGGCATCTTTGAACATTTTGGCGTAGATCGCGGCATCGGCGGGCGTATTGCCGCCCTCGGTCCAGTCGTGACAGGAAAGGCGGACCGACATCGGCTTGTCTTGCGGCCAGACCTCGCGGATGGCACGGAAAACCTCCAGCGGGTACCGGGCATTGTTCTCGTGCGAGCCGCCATATTCGTCGGTGCGATGGTTCGTCAGCGGCGAAAGAAAGCTCGACAGCAGATAGCCGTGGGCACAGTGGAGTTCGAGGATGTCGAAGCCGACCTCGATGCCGCGCTTCGTGGCCGCGACGAAGTCCGCGTTCACCCGGTCCATGTCGGCGCGCGTCATAGCGTGCGGCACCTGGCTGTTCGCCGTGTAAGGCAGCGCCGAGGCGGAAGTCACCGGCCAGTTGCCCTCCTCCAGCGGCTGGTCGATGCCCTCCCAAGCCACTCGCGTCGAACCCTTACGGCCGGCGTGGCCGAGCTGCAGGCCGAATTTTGCCGACGTCGTCGCGTGGACGAAATCGACGATGCGCTTCCAGGCCGCCACCTGCTCGTCGTTCCATATTCCAAGGCAACCGGGGGTGATGCGCGCGTCCGGCGACACGCAGGTCATCTCGCTGAACAGCAGGCCGGCGCCGCCGAGAGCACGGCTGCCGAAATGGACGAGATGGAAGTCGTTGGGCAGGCCGTCCTTGGCCGAATACATAGCCATCGGCGACATGACGATGCGGTTCTGCAGCGTCAGCCCGCGCACGCGGTAGGGCGTGAACATCGGCGGCACGGGGGGCCCGTCGGGATCGATATTGATGCCGGCGCGCGCTGCGAACCAGCGCTCGTAGTCTTCGAGCCATGCCTTGTCGCGCGCGCGCAGGTTTTCGTGACTGATGCGCTGCGAACGTGTCAGCAGCGAATACATGAACTGTTCCGGCTCGAGCGTGTCGGCATAGCGGCTGCCGACCACCTCGAACCATTCCATCGCGTTGCGGGCGGCGTTCTGGATGCGCGCGACGTCGACGGCGCGCACCTCTTCGTAGACGGCAAGGACTTCGGGGATTTTATCCGGCGTACCGCCGAGCTTTCGGAATTGCCGGGTCAGCTCGATCGCATCCTCGAGCGCGAGCTTGGTGCCGGAGCCAATGGCGAAATGCGCAGTGTGCGCCGCGTCCCCCATCAGCACGACATGACTCTGCCCGTTGAAATGGCTCCACTTGCCGCAGATCAGCCGGTTGAAATTGAGCCACGCCGAGCCGCGCAGGTGCCGGGCATTGCTCAGGAGCTTGGCACCGTCGAGAACCTCGCTGAAAAGTTCCTCGCAAAAGGCGATCGAACGCGCCTCGTCGGCTTTGTCGAGGCCCTGCGCCCTGAAGATGTCTTCCGTGGTCTCGACGATGAAGGTCGAGGTGTCTTCGTCGAACTTGTAGATATGCGCCTGGAACCAGCCATGCTCAGTGCGACGGAAATCGAACGTGAAGGCGTCGTAGCGTTTCTCGGTGCCGAGCCAGATGAAGCGGTTCGGCCTCACGACCAGGTCAGGCTTGAAAGCATCTCGATACCGATTGCGAATTTTGGAATTGATCCCGTCCGAGGCGATGATGAGGTCGGCATCGGGAAATTCCAGATCGGAATCCACCTCCCGTTCGAACACGAGCTCGACGCCCAGCTCCTCGCAACGCGCCTGCAAGATGTTGAGAAGCTTTTTGCGGCCGATGCCGACGAAGCCGTGGCCGGTGGTGCGCATGCGCCGGCCTTTGATCAGGACCTCGATGTCGTCCCAATGGTTGAAGGCGCTTTCGATCTCGAGAGCGGTTTCTGCATCCCACGCGCGCATGTTCTCCATGGTGGCGTCGGAAAATACGACACCCCAGCCGAACGTATCGTAGGGCTGGTTGCGCTCGACCACGGTCACGTGGTGAGCGGGATTTTCCTTCTTCATCAGCAGACCGAAATAAAGCCCCGCCGGGCCGCCGCCGATGCAAACAATGCGCATATTGTTCTCCGTCCGATTCGCGCTTGATTTTACGGAATGTTTTAGCTTTGCGGCCCAGCCTTAGCATCCATTGGCCACAATCGCCACAAGCAGGATTGTCGAAAGCCTGCCGTGATCCAACGCAAGTTGCATCGGCTGACGTGAGCTTTCGCCTGGGAAGGCCCATTGCAAGGGGGCGCATTTGCGCTTCCAGTCGGCCCAGAAACTGCCTACCATTTACGCAAGCCACTGCCGCGGGTCGCGCGCCGTGGCAATAATGTGAAAGACCCGTGTGGGGAGGGGTTATCATGCTCGAGGTCGAGAGCCTAAGGGACATCCAAACAGTCGCCGATGTCACGCGTCATCACGCCAAGATCCGTCCGGACCGGGTGGCCATCCATTTCGAGGGACAGCACACTACCTTCGGCGAGCTCGATCGCCGCGCCAATCAGGTCGCAAACGGCTTGATCGCCGAAGGCGTGCGGCCACAGGCGCGCATCGCGATTTTGTCAAAAAATTGTCCGGCTTTCTTCGATCTCTGGTTCGGCGCCACCAAAGCCGATGTGGTGCTCGTGCCAGTCAATTTCCGGTTGGCGCCGCCCGAAGTGGCCTACGTAGTCCAGGACGCCGGAACCGAGGTGCTGTTCGTCAGTACCGATTTCTATCCGGTCGTCGAGAAGGTAGCGCACGAATTGAAATCGGTTCGGCGGATAATTGCGCTCGATGGTCCACACAATTCCTGGCCCAGTTACTCGGACTGGCTTGCAGGGCAGTCGACACGCGATCCCGCTATGCCGATCGCGCGGGAACATTGCGCCATACAGATGTACACCAGCGGTACGACCGGCCACCCAAAGGGCGCGCAGCTCAGCCACGCCAATCTGTTGACGTTATTGCCGGGCGCGCTGAGCCAATTCGGCGATTGGCATGACAACGACGTCAATCTCGTCTGCATGCCGTTGTTTCACATCGGCGGCAGCGGCTGGGCATTGGTCGGCTTTTATCGCGGCATCCCGACCGTGCTGATGCGCGACCCGGACCCGGCCGCCATTCTGCGGTTGATCCCAGAATATCGCATCACCAAGGCCTTTATGGTCCCTGCACTGTTGCTGTTCCTGATGCAGGTGCCGCAATGCCGAACAACGGATTTTTCGTCGCTCGAGCTGATCGCCTACGGAGCATCACCGGCGCCGCTCGATCTTGTCCGCAACGCGCTCAAAGTTTTCGGCTGCGACCTGGCACAGGTCTACGGACTGACCGAAACGACGGGCGCCATCACCTATCTGTCACCCGAGGATCATGACGAGCAGAGCGCTGAGCGCCTCAAGTCTTGCGGGAAGGCGATGAACGGTATCGAAATCCGCGTAGTCGATGCTTCCGGCAAGGATGTCGCCGTCGGCGAGGTCGGCGAGATCGTGACCCGGTCGCCGCAAAACATGCTCGGCTATTGGAACCAGCCCGAGGCGACACGCCGGGCGATCCGGGGTGACTGGTTCTATACCGGTGATGCCGGTTACCTCGACAAGGATAGTTACATCTATATCTACGACCGGGTGAAGGACATGATCATCTCGGGCGGCGAGAATATCTATCCGGCGGAGGTCGAAAGCGCGATGTTCGGCCACCCCGCGGTCGCGGACGTGGCGGTGATCGGCGTCCCCGACGAGCAATGGGGCGAGGCCGTGAAGGCGATGGTGGTCAGAAAGCCGGGCGCCGAGGTCACGCCTGACGAATTGATCGGCTTTGCCCGCGAACGTATCGCCCACTACAAGGCGCCGCGTTCGGTCGATTTCGTGGAAGCGTTGCCGCGCACGCCGACGGGCAAGATCCTCAAACGCGAGCTACGCAAGCCGTTCTGGGCCGGCCACGAGCGTCAGGTTCATTAGGCAGCCGTAGCGACAAGGACGGCCGGACTATTTACGGCGCAAGCCCCATGACGCTGCGGGCCTCAGCGGGGCTTGCGATTACGCGGCCTGCCTCGCGCGCGTAACGGGCCAACATCTCCACCAACGCGCCGTTCGAGCCGACCTTGCTTCCGTCGGGCAAATAAAATGTGTCTTCGAGACCTGACCGCAAATGTCCGCCGAGCTCGGCAGCGCGCCGGTGCAGCGGCCAAATCTCCGCCCGCCCAATGGCGGTGACTTGCCACGGCGCGCCGGCGACAATGAGCTTCTGAAGTATCGGAAGGAGATCCGGATCCGCCGGCATGCCGGACTCCACGCCCATGACGAAGTTGTATTTCGGCCGGCCCTTGAACATGCCATTGCGCGCGTACATGCCGACGCAGCGCACGATGCCGACGTCGAAACATTCGAATTCCGGCTGGGTGCGGGTCTCCAGCATGACGTCGAGGTAGGCTTTCACTTTTTCGACCGGATTATCGAACACGTGCGGCGGCCACGCCCACGACCCGTCGGAACGCACTTTCAGATAATTCAGCGAACCCGCGTTGCAGGCGGCAATCTCTGGTTTGACGACGCGCAGGCAGGCGAGCGGTCCGGAAATGTCGGCTCCGATAGTGCCGGTCGTCTCGTTGAGGATCACGCCGGGGCAGGCATCGCGGATCGCCTGCATGATAGTGGCGGCGACCTGCGGGTCCCATGATGGCAAGTGTCCCTTGCCGGGCGCTTGCTGGCGAAAATGCACGTGCATCACCGCAGCGCCGGCGTCGAACGCGGCTTTCGCTTCGCGCGCCATCTGTTCGGGCGTGACCGGCACGGAATGCTGCTTCGGGTCGGTGAGCACGCCGGTGAGCGCGCAAGTGATCACCACCTTGTCGTTCATGGCGTCCCCTCCGTCTGGTCTTGTGCCGCGCTCGGTTCCGGTTTGAGCTCGGCCAGAAGCTGACGCGTTGCGACCTGATCGCCTGGCTTGACCAGGATCTTGTCAATAGTGCCCTCGCGTTCTGCGCTGATCTCGTGCTGCATCTTCATCGCCTCAAGAACGACGACGCGTTGTCCCTTGGCGACGCGGTCACCCGGCTTTGCAAGCACGCTCACAATCGCACCGTTCATCGGCGCGACTAGCCGCGAGGGGCCGTCACGGCGCCCCGCCCCGCCCGCCTCGAGCGCGGTTTCGCGGACCGAAGCGACGAGACCATTGAGGTCGAGATAGAGCACGCCTTCGTACAGGGCGAAGCGCGCGGTCCGTTGCAGACCATTGATCGCGAAGCGGACGGACCCGTCGCTGCGATCCAGGATCGAAATCTCGACCGTCTCATCGCCGATCCCGATTGAATAGCCATCCGCGGCTGCAACCACGATGCTGGCTGGATAATGAACATCGCCCAACGTCAGCCGCAGCGGCCAGGCGGCGACGCCGGTCGACGACCAGGGCAAAGCCGCGCTGATCGCACCCGCCTCGCGCCCGCGCGCTTCGAACAACAACACCGCCGCCACTGCAAGCATACGCACGTCGGGCTTCGGACGCCGTACGGCGTCGCTTCCCGCGGAGAAATGCCGATCGATAAATGCTGTGATCGCCTCGCCGGCAGCAAAGGCGGGATGCCGGAGCACGGCGACGAGGAAGCTGCGGTTCGTGGTCAGCCCGAGCGCAACCGTGTCGTCGAGCGCTACGATCAGGCGGCGGCGCGCCTCCTCCCGCGTCGCCCCATGAGCGATCACCTTGGCCAGCATCGGATCGTAGAACGGGCTGACGCTGAAGCCCGGCGCCAGACCATGATCGATGCGCACGCCCTCCCCCGACGCTGGACGCCAATCGATCAGGGTCCCGCTCTGCGGCAGAAAATTCTTGTGCGGATCTTCGGCATAAAGTCGGGCCTCGATGGCATGGCCGCTGAACCGAACTTCATGCTGCTCGAGCGGCAGGCTTTGGCCGGCCGCCACCCGCAACTGCCACGCGACCAGATCGACGCCAGTGACTGCTTCGGTCACCGGATGCTCGACCTGAAGCCGGGTATTCATTTCGAGGAAATAGAATCTTCCCGATCGATCGAGCAAAAATTCGATGGTGCCGGCGCCTACATAGGCGATGGCGCGCGCGGCGGCGACCGCAACTTCGCCCATTTGGGCCCGCAGTTCCGTCGAGACTGCCGGCGAAGGTGTCTCCTCGATGACTTTCTGATGCCGGCGCTGGATCGAGCAATCGCGTTCGCCGAGATGAATGATGTTGCCGTGCCGGTCGGCAAAAACTTGAAATTCGATGTGGCGGGCTTCGCCGATTGCTCGCTCGAGGATCAACTCATCCGACCCGAATGCGCTTGCCGCTTCCGAACGCGCGCGCGCGAGCGCATTGGCGAGATCGTCGGCGGAACTCACAAGGCGCATCCCGCGCCCCCCGCCACCTGCCGCGGCCTTGACCATCAGCGGAAAGCCGATGCGCCGGCCCTCTGCCATCATCTTGTCGTCGGACTGATCGGGCCCCCGATAACCCGGCACGCAGGGAACGCCGGCCGCCTCCATCAAGTGCTTCGCGCGCGCCTTGTTGCCCATGGCCTCGATCGCCGCGGCCGGCGGACCGATAAAGACGAGGCCCGCTTGGGCGCAAGATTCCGCGAAGGCGGCGTTCTCCGACAGGAATCCGTAACCTGGATGCACCGCATCCGCGCCCGCAAGCTTCGCGGCGGCAAGCAGCGCATCGATATTGAGATAACTGCCGCGCACCGGCGGCGGCCCAATGCGGACGGCTTCATCCGCCTGCCGCACATGGAGCGCACCCGCATCGGCATCGCTGAAGACCGCAACCGTGCGATAGCCGAGCGCTTTTGCCGTGCGGATCACGCGGCAGGCAATCTCGCCGCGATTGGCGATCAGGATTTTGGCGAACTTGCTCATGCTTGAAGTTGGCGTGCGCCTCACTCCACCTGCATGAGCCAGGAGGGTTTGCGCTTCTCGACGAATGCGCTGGCGCCTTCCCTGCCCTCCGGGCTGCGGACCGCCGTTGCAAAACGCTCGGCCGCGTCGTCGAGCAGTTCCGGTATTGAGCTCGGACCGGCGGCGCGCTGCATCAGCTGCTTGGTTGCCGCAACCGCGTTTGGTGCGCATTTGAGCACCTGATTGCAGACTTCGCGCACGGCTCCATCGAGCGCGGCTACGTCGGCGACCGTGACATGCGCGATGCCCATCATGGCCGCCTCGACGCCGGTCAGGCACGCGCCGGTGACGGCCAAGCGGCGCGCGGCGGTCAGACCGATGCGCTTGACCACGAAAGGCGAGATTGCCGCCGGCACCACGCCGATTGTCACCTCGCTCATGGCGAAGCGAGTATCCGCCGCGGCGATGGTGATGTCGGCGACGCAGGCTAAGCCAAAACCGCCACCCATTGCAGCGCCTTCGACAACGGCGACCACCGCCTGCGGCGCGCTGTTCACCATCTCCAGCATCGCCCCGAAGCGCCGGTTGTTTTCTTTAAGCTCATCGGCGGTGCCCGGCTTTGGCGCCTCGTGGGCGACCGACATGTTCTTGATATCGCCGCCGGCGCAGAACGTGCCGCCGGAACCGCGCAGCACCACGACGCGCACCGACCGATCGTCCGCGATCGCCGCGAATGTTGCCGCGATCTCGCGCACCATCTGCTCGCTCAGCGCGTTGCGCAGCTCGGGCCGGTCGAGCCACAGATGCAGCACCGCGCCGCGCAAATCGAGCCTGATATGCGACGTTTTCGGCAGGTCAGCCATGACCGGCCTTCTGCTCCGGCGCATTCGAAGTACCTGGCAGCGTTCCCATCAGCTTGCAGATGATGGTCAACATGATCTCGTCGGCGCCGCCGCCGATCGAACCCAAGCGCCCATCGCGGTAGGCCCGGCTCACCGGCGTCTCGTTCATGAAGCCCATGCCACCCCAGTATTGCAGACAGGCATCGGACACCTCGCGGCGCAACCGTCCGCCTTTGAGCTTGGCCATGGAAGCAAGCCGCGTGACGTCTGTGCCGGCGAGGTAGAGCTCGCACGCGCGGTAGGTGAGTGCGCGCAAGAGCTCGATCTCGGTCGAAAGTTCGGCCAAACGGAAATGCACCACCTGATTGTCGAGGATCGACTTGCCGAAGGCTTTTCGATTGCGCGTATACTCGATTGTCTGCTCGATCAAGCGCTCCATGGATTTCAGATTGGCGGCAGCCGCCCACAACCGTTCCTCCTGGAACTGCAGCATCTGATAGGTGAAGCCCTTGCCTTCTTCGCCGATCAGGAATCGCTGCGGCACGCGGACGTTGTCAAAGAAAATCTGCGCGGTATCGGAGGAGCGCATGCCAAGCTTGTCGAGCTTGCGCGCGATCTCGACGCCCTTGGTCTTCATCGGCAGGCAGATCAACGACTTATTCTTATGCACCGCATCGTCGGAGGTGTTGGCTAACAGGCACATCCAGTCGGCTTGCGTGCCGTTGGTGGTCCACATCTTGCCGCCATCGATGACATAGTCTCCGCCCTCCTTACGGGCGGTGGTCTTGATCGAGGCGACGTCGGATCCCGCGCCCACTTCCGATACGCCCAGACAAGCGACAAAATCACCGGCGATCGACGGCGCCAAAAATTCGCGTTTGACCTCGTCCGAGCCGAATCGGGCGAGTGCGGGCGTCGCCATGTCGGTCTGCACGCCGATCGCCATCGGCACGCTCCCGCACGCGATGTTGCCGAGCTCTTCGGCCATCACCATGGCATAGGAATAGTCGAGCCCCTGGCCGCCATACGCCTCCGGCTTGGTGAGACCAAGAAAGCCCAGATCGCCCATTTTCTTGAACAGCGCGTGGGCGGGGAAGATGCCCGCCTCTTCCCATTGATCGACGTGGGGATTGACCTCCGCTGCGATAAATTTTTGCAGGCTCCGGCGCAGCTCCTCGTGCTCGGGCGTGAACAGCATGACGTTTCCTCTTCTTTACATTCGCCCGACGCCAAACGTGTTGGCTTTGAGCGGGCGAAGCTCTGCTTCGCGGCAGATCGATAGGCAGAAGCCTAGCACTTTACGGGTGTCGCGCGGGTCGATCAGCCCGTCGTCCCACAGCCGGGCGGTAGCATAGAGCGCGGTGGATTCACCTTCCATGCGCTTGATGATGGCTTGCTCCATTGTATCGAGCTTGGTCTTGTCGACCGGCTTCCCCTCGCGCTTGAGCTTCTCCTCGGTGACGATCGCCATGACCTTCGCCGCCTGCTCGCCGCCCATGACGGCGATGCGGTTGCTTGGCCAGGCGAAGATGAAACGCGGATCATAGGCGCGTCCGCACATGCCGTAATTGCCGGCGCCGAACGATGCGCCGACATGCGCGGTCAGCTGCGGCACCGTAGCGTTGGCGACCGCCTGGATCATCTTCGAGCCGTGCTTGATGATGCCGGCCTGCTCGGCCTCGCGACCGACCATGTAGCCGGTGGTGTTCTGCAGATACACGATGGGCATGTTGGCCTGGCAGCACAACTGGATAAACTGCGCCGCCTTGCTCGCGCCGTCGGCATCGATCGGCCCGTTGTTGCCGATGAGACCGATCGCGTGGCCTTCGATCGCGGCCTGGCCGCACACTGTATGCGGACCGTAAAGCGTCTTGAAATCCAGATAATCGGAATCGTCGACGATGCGGGCGATGATCTCGCGCACGTCATAGGGCTTGCGGTAGTCCGTCGGCGCAACGCCGGCAAGTTCCTCGGGTGAATAGCGTGGCTCCTTGAAGGATTTTTGTTGCCGAACCGGAAGCTGCACATTCCAGGGAAGCTTGGCCATGATCTCGCGCGCGATGCGAATGCCGTCGGCATCGTCCTCGGCCAGATATTCGCCGAGGCCGGAAACGGTCGCGTGCATTTCGGCACCGCCGAGCTCTTCGTCGGTTGCGATCTCGCCGGTGGCGGCCCGCAGCAGCGGCGGGCCGGCCAAAAATACTTTGGCCCGGCCGCGCACCAGGATCGCATAGTCAGAAAGGCCCGGCAGATAAGCGCCGCCGGCCGTCGAGGAGCCGTGGACCACGGTGACCTGCGGGATACCGGCGGCCGACATGCGCGCCTGATTGGCGAAGCCGCGGCCGCCCTCGACGAACATCTCCGCCTGGTAGAGCAGATTGGCGCCGCCGGATTCGACGAGCCGCACCATCGGCAGCTTGTTCTCCAATGCGATCTGCTGGATGCGCAGATGCTTCTTCACGCCCATCGGCGTCGACGTGCCCCCCTTGATGGCGCTGTCGTTGGCGGAAACGATACAGCGGATGCCGGACACGTAGCCGATTCCGGAGATGCCGCCGCCGCCCTGGATGCCGGCGGCGCCGTCATCGTCGTGCATGCGGAAGCCCGCGAGCGTCGAAAGCTCGAGCCACGGCGCGCCGGGGTCGATCAGCAGTGCGACCCGCTCGCGCGGCAGCAATTGCTTGCGAGCACGAAAACGGTCGCGCTTTGAATTGGAGAAGTCCCGCACCTTCTGCTCAAGCGTGCGAAATTCTCCGATCAGCGCCAGCATCTGCTCGCGATTGGCGCGAAAAGTCTCAGAATTGGGATCGATGCGGCTTTCGATAATCGGCATGGCAATTTTAGTCGCGCACTATGCGGGCGAGCAGGGTCTATAAGTGAAGGATCGATTTGCATGTTATCTGGACAGTTCGTCAACGCACAAGCCGAATGAGCACTTCAAAACCGTCAATAGGCGTTGACATATTGCTAGTCGCGCGGCAACCGGTAGCCGCTATGGCAGGTCAAAATTCGCGGCGCGCCTCGACGACGCGAGCGCAGCTTAGCGTCTCGCCCTCACGCCTTGTTCGGCGTCGCATCGAGAGAACCCGTATGACGGATCAAAGAAAGAGCGCTCGATCGACGCAAATCGAGGCTTCCGGGTCCCGAATCCCGTCGCTTCGCGGACGCGAGTCGCAGCCGATGATCCGTAGGCTGCAGTATGCCCTATGCGACAACCTGCAAGCGTCCCTCGGTCAGTATTTTCTCCACTTCGGCGGCCGGACACGGCGACCCGAACAGATAGCCTTGCACTTCATCGCAGCCTTCTGAGCGCAGCAACGCCAATTGCTCAATTGTCTCGACGCCCTCGGCAGTCGTTGACACGCCGAGACTCCTTCCCAGGCCTGTTACGGCGCGGACGATCGCCATCGAGTCACCGCGCGTTGCGAGGTCGCGTACAAAGGAACGATCGATTTTGATTTTGTCGAATGGGAAGCTCCGCAGGTAACTCAATGAAGAAGCGCCGGTACCGAAGTCGTCCATGGCGATACGGATCCCTACCTCCCGCAGCTTATGCAAAGTTGCAAGCGTTGCTGCATTGTCCCGTAAGAGAACCGTCTCTGTAATTTCAAGCTCCAATCGATTGGCATCCAAGCCGGACCCGGACAATGCCGCAAGCACGGAAGTCACAAGATTGCAATTCTTGAACTGCGCGGGAGATAGATTGACAGCAACGCGAACGTCCTGCGGCCATCGGGTAGCATCCATGCAGGCCGTCCTAAGCACCCAATCGCCGATCGCATTGATCAAGCCCGTTTCTTCAGCGAGAGGAATGAAGCCTGCAGGCAGAATTATTCCGCGTTGTGGATGTCTCCAGCGTATGAGAGCCTCGAAGCAAATAATTCGATCGGTGTTAACATCCAGAATCGGCTGGTAGCGCACCTCAAATTCACCTCGCGACAAGGCGGTCCGCAGATCGAGCTCCAATACCCTTCGAGCTTGGGCCCTGGCATCCATGCCTGCCTCGAAGAATCGGTAGCTGCCCCGACCATCACCTTTGGCCCGGTATAAGGCCATATCGGCATTCCTCAACAATTGATCGGGATCGCGTCCATCATCGGGCGCGACGGAAATACCGACGCTTGTGCCAACTATCACTTGATGACCCTGAACGATATACGGGGCGCTTACAACTTCGATCAGACGGTTCGCAAGCGCTGACGTTTCCGGCACTTGCAGTTCGCTGCCCACCTGAACAATGGCGAACTCGTCACCGCCCAATCTGCAAACTGTGTCGCCTTCGCGTAAACACTCGCTCAGCCGGCGAGCTACTTCCTTCAGGAGATCGTCGCCAATCGGATGACCGAGGGTATCATTGACGTCTTTGAAGTGATCGAGATCGAGACAGAATACGGCGACCTGCTCGCCGCGCGTTACTCTGCGCAAGGCTTGGTCCAGCCGCTCACGAAATAGCGTACGGTTGGGCAGATTGGTCAGTGCATCATGGCCTGCCATCTGCGAAATCTGCGCCTGCGCTTTCTGCCACTCTGTAATATCCTCCAGGGTCGACACCCAACCGCCTTCCTGCCTCGGCTGCTCAACTATCCGGAGAGTGCGCCCATCCAACGTCTCCACA
Source organism: uncultured Alphaproteobacteria bacterium (assembly GCA_963733575.1). Lineage (GTDB taxonomy): Bacteria > Pseudomonadota > Alphaproteobacteria > Rhizobiales > Xanthobacteraceae > BOG-931. Next base: position 331,744 of record CAVTDJ010000006.1, read on the forward strand.
ACTCTGGTGTTCGTTTTGCCGGCGCGCATCGCCGCTACGACTTGCGCGACGAACTCCTCGGGGCTCCCCGGCAGCACCCGGGACTTGACCAGATCAAGCAGCGAAAGCCCCTTGAGCGCAGCAGGCGTGAACCCCGTCATCTTGGCGAAGCGCTCATTAAACAACAAGACGCGCCCATCAGCCTCGAACATGCAAAGCCCTTGGGACATATTCTCGAGAGCGGCGTCGAGTAAAAGCTTCTGCTGCCGAAGCTTATCTTTCGATTGGCGATCGCTAATGGCTGCAATGAAGGACATGCCAAGAATGATCGCGGCCGCGCCGGCAATGACAAGTGAGAGAGCAGCGGGCGTTAGCGACATTGCGTCGATCAGCCGCGTTGGGTCGGGAACGAACAACACCGCGCCCATGCCGGTGAAATGCATAGAAACGATGGCAAACGTGAGCAGACCGGCCGCAACTGCCGTATGCCCCCAATCATCGCGCCTTGCTGCAACGAAGAGCGCCAGCGCGGCGAACACAATTCCGAGCGCGATCGAGGCCATCACCAGGCTCGGCAACCAAGTAATGCGTCCTGGCAGTTCCAGCGCCAGCATTCCGGTGTAGTGCATTGCGGCGACGCCACCGCCAACAATGGCGCCGCCTAGAAGCGCCGCAGCCCTTGGCCCAACATCGCGACCCAGGGCGATGCGGAGACCACCTCCTGTAATAATTGCCGCTATAACCAGAGACAGAATCGTCAGACCAAGATCGTAACCTTCGCCAACGCCGGGATCATAGGCGAGCATCGCGATGAAGTGCGTAGCCCAGATGCCAAAGCCAGCCGCGGCGGCGACCAAGCTCAGCCAAAAAAAACCGCTGCTGACCCGTTGCGGCTTGAGCGCGCTGGAAAAGGCAGATGGTGACGCCGCTGGCTAAAAAGCAGACAGCGACAGCCAGCGCCACGAGATGCCAGTCGTGCTGAACCGTCAAACAGGTCAGGAACTCGGAACATTGTGCACTAATCATAACCATGATCCCAAAATATCGACCCCCTATTTCTTTCTAAGTAGAGGCGAGGCTTTTTTTTCATTCGTCACTAAGATCGTGGATCTACGATTGCTCAAATTCGATGATGTTTGCGAGCGAAAGCTCCGTCTGGATGCGACGGCATAGCAAGCTGACCGCCCAGCGTATTGCGTTCCCGCGGCTTAGAATTGCAGCTTGTCGGGTTTAGCGGCCCACAGCGATGAACCGATCGCCACTATCCCTCGCGCGGATAGATGATGATGGAGAGATAGCGCATCGGCACCTCGATGAGATCCTCCGGCCCATGCCGCGCCGCGGCATCGAAGAACAGCGCGTCGCCCGGCTCCATCAGATAAGTGCGGTCGCCGTGCCGATAGCTGACCTTACCGGACAGCATGTAGATGAATTCGACGCCGGCATGGCGGAAATGGGTATAGGGCACAGCGTCTTCAGCGAGCGTAATCAGATAGGGCTCGACGCCGATTGCCCCACCGAGCGAATGGCCCAAGAGATCGTAGAGGTGTCCGGCTTTGGTGCCGCGGCGCTCGATGCGGACGCCGGCGCCGGCCTTCACGAACGAGCAGTCGCGGCGCTCGTCGGTTTCCGCAAACAATCTGGTGATGGGTACGTTGAGGGCCTTGGCCAGAGCGTCCAGCGTCCCGAGCGACGGCGAGATGCTGCCGTTCTCGATCTTGGACAACATCCCCGCCGATATCCCCGCGGCCGCTCCGAGTTCGGCAACGGTCAGATCGATGGATTTGCGCAAACGACGCACCTCGAATCCGATGCTGGCTTCGAGCGGCCGTGCCGAAAGTTCGCTCGGCGCCGCTGAACCGGTTCGGAGATCGTTATCCAGGTCCGCCTCGCCTCCCCGCACATTCCTCGCGATCGGGCGTGCAGCGCCGCGCCGCCCCTTCAATTTGCTTTGCGATGCCATTGCGATTGCCCTTGCCTCACGTGGCAAATGTCGCTGGATTCGTCGGCGGAGAGAAGAGCATGCGCCGCCGCAGCTATTTTCCTCAAGAGAAAAAAAAGTGCTTCACAGTTGACATGACGACTCGTAAGAGTAAACCGTCACGTTTCGGATCGCAGTTGGCTTAAGGTTGAAGCGGTGTGTGGCATCGTTGGACTGTTCCTCAAGGACGGAGCGCTTAAATCCGAACTCGGCGCCTTGCTCGCGGGTATGTTGGGCACTCTGTGCGACCGCGGACCTGACTCCGCCGGCTTCGCCGTGTATGGCGCAGCTACGCCGGGCGCAATCAAGCTGACGATCCGCGGCCCGCAGGGGTGCGATTTTGCGGCGGTCGTCCACCGCCTGGAAGCTGGCGGCGTGGCTGTGTCGCATGCCGTGCGCGACACGCACCTCATCCTCACCGTACCGCTGGCCGAGGAAGCCACCGCGCGCGCGGAAATTGCCGCCATGCCGGAACTGACGGTGGTAGGCAGCGGCCGCCGCATGGAGATCTTCAAGGAAGTGGGCAGACCCGACCAGGTCGCCAGGCGCTTCCGCCTCGATACCATGGCCGGCACTCACGCGATCGGACACACCCGGATGGCGACTGAATCCGCCGTCACGACCGATGGCGCCCATCCTTTCACGACGGGCGCCGACCAATGCCTGGTGCATAACGGTTCACTGTCGAACCACAATGCATTGCGCCGCGAGCTGATCAGAGAAGGTCTCGCGTTTCACACCGAGAACGACACGGAAGTCGCCGCCGGCTACATGAGCTGGCGGATGCGGGAAGGAGATTCACTCGAGCAGACCTTGAATTCGTCGCTCACAGCCCTCGACGGTTTCTACACTTTTGTGGTGGGAACGGAATCGGGGTTCGGCGTGCTGCGCGACCCCATCGCGTGCAAGCCGGCCGTGATGGCGGAAACCGACCGCTGGGTCGCATTCGGCACCGAGTATCGGGCGCTGGTTAATTTGCCGGGCATCGACGCCGCCAAGGTGTGGGAGCCAATTCCCGCCAAGCCGTATATGTGGGAGCGGCATTGATGCGCACGGTCGATCTCTCGCAGACGTCGCTGCGCGAGCTCAATGCGGCGCTGCATCGGCTCAGGGCCGACACGAATGAAACGCACTGGCGCGTGCTCAATCCGCGCGGTCAGCATGCGATCGCCGCCGGCCTCGATGTACCCATTACGGTCGAGATCGAGGGACACGCCGGCTACTACTGCGGCGGCATGAACAAAGAAGCGACGATCGTCCTCAACGGCAATGCCGGCCAGGGCGTTGCCGAAAATATGATGTCCGGGCTGGTGCACGTGAAAGGCGACGCCTCGCAGGCCGCGGGAGCGACCGGTTGCGGCGGTCTCCTTGTCGTCGACGGCAATGCATCGGCCCGATGCGGCATCTCCATGAAGGGGATCGATATCGTGGTCAAAGGCTCGGTCGGGCATCTCTCCGCCTTCATGGGACAGGCCGGCAACCTCGTCGTGCTCGGCGATGCGGGCGAAGCGTTGGGCGATTCGATCTACGAGGCCCGTTTATTCGTTCGCGGCAACGTCGAAAGCCTCGGCGCCGATTGCATCGAAAAGCCGCTCACAGAGCATCACAAGTCCGATCTGGCGAAATTGCTCACGGCAGCAGGATTGAACGGCGCGATCGATCCCGGCTCGTTTCGGCGCTACGGCTCAGCGCGCAAGCTTTATCATTTCCATATCGATAACGTCGGATCGTACTGATGAATACGCACGACCGCTGGATCCATACACCGCCGCGCCCCTCGGCGACCTTCGACGAATTCTCTCTTGCGGAGATCCGGCGCGCCGCGGCCACCGGCATCTACGACATCCGCGGCTTCGGGGCGAAACGCAAGCTCCCGCATTTCGACGATCTTCTGTTTCTCGGCGCCTCAGTCAGCCGCTACCCGCTCGAAGGCTACCGCGAGAAATGTGCGACCGACGTGACCATCGGTAGCCGGTTTGCGAGCAAGCCGATCACGCTGAAGATTCCGATCACGATCGCCGGCATGAGCTTCGGCTCGCTCTCGGCGCCGGCAAAGGAAGCGCTGGGGCGCGGCGCGACCGCGATGGGAACTTCAACCACCACCGGCGACGGCGGCATGACCAGAGAGGAGCGCGAGCATTCGAGCATCCTTGTGTACCAGGTCCTCCCTTCGCGCTACGGCATGAATCCCGATGATCTCCGCAGAGCGGACGCGATCGAGGTCGTAATCGGCCAGGGTGCCAAGCCGGGCGGCGGCGGTATGTTGCTGGGTCAAAAAATTTCCAGGCGCGTTGCCGAGATGCGCAAGTTGCCGGAGGGCATCGATCAACGCTCGGCCTGCCGGCATCCCGACTGGACCGGGCCGGACGACCTTGAGATCAAGCTGATCGAGCTTCGCGAAATCACCAATTGGGAGAAGCCGATCTACGTCAAGGTGGGCGCATCGCGCCCCCAATACGACATCCCGCTTGCGGTCAAAGCCGGCGCCGACGCGATCGTGCTCGACGGCATGCAGGGCGGCACCGCCGCAACCCAGGACGTCTTTATCGAGCATGTCGGCATCCCGACGCTCGCGGCCATTCCGCCGGCGGTTCGAGCACTTCAAGATCTCGGCATGCACCGCAAGGTGCAACTCATCGTATCAGGCGGCGTGCGCAGCGGCGCCGACGTGGCCAAATGTCTCGCGCTCGGCGCCGATGCGGTGTCCATCGGTACCGCGGCGCTCATCGCTATCGGCGACAACGATCCGCACCACGAGGACGAGTACAGCAAGCTCGGCACCAGGTCCGGCGCATACGACGATTGGCACGAAGGCCGCGATCCGGCCGGCATCACCACCCAGGACGAGGCACTATCGCAGCGGCTCGATCCGGTAACGGCCGGCCGCAAGCTCGCCAACTACCTCGCCGTATTGACGCTCGAGACACAGACGATCGCCCGCGCGTGCGGCAAGTCGCACGTCCACAATCTGGAGCCGGAAGATCTCGTCGCGCTCACCATCGAAGCTGCGGCAATGGCAAGGGTCCCGCTTGCGGGCACGGACTGGATTCCGGGTGTAAAGAGCGGTCTCTGAGGGACGCCGCAGTTTGATCGCCACGCAGCGCGGGGCCAGACAACAAGGGGAAAGGGCGCGGTTCATGGCATCACTGAGCGCGTATGCGAAAGAAAAAGGCATCAAATATTTTCTGGTGTCTTTCGTCGACCTGTTCGGCACGATGCGCGCGAAAATCGTGCCGGCGACCGCGATCGACACGATCGCGAAAGCTGGGGCCGGCTTTGCCGGCTTTGCGGCGTGGTTCGATATGACGCCCGCGCATCCCGATGTTCTGGTGATGGCGGAGCCGGACAGTGTCATTCAACTGCCGTGGAAACCCGAGGTCGCCTGGGTCACGGGGGATCTGTTCATGGGCGGCAAGCCGGTCTTGCAGAACCCGCGCCAAGTCCTCAAGCAGCTCGTCAAAAAGGCTGCCGAAGCAGGCTATGAACTAAAGTCCGGCGTCGAATGCGAATATTTTTTGATCCAGCCGGACGGCAAGGCGATCTCGGACGAGGCGGATGTGCAGGCGAAACCCTGCTACGACCAGCAGTCATTGATGCGGCGTTACAACGTCATCGCCGAGATATGCGATTGCATGATCGCGCTCGGCTGGCAGCCGTATCAGAACGATCATGAGGACGCCAACGGCCAGTTCGAGATGAACTGGGAATACAACTCTGCTCTCAAAACGGCGGACCGGCACGCCTTCTTCAAATACATGGTCAAATCGATCGCGGAGAAGCGCGGGCTGCGCGCCACCTTCATGCCCAAGCCGTTCCCGCATCTGACCGGCAACGGCTGTCACGCGCACCTGTCGCTTTGGTCGTCCAAGACCGGAAAGAACCTGTTCGAGGACGCGGACGGCGAGCTTGGCCTCTCGTCGCTCGCCTATAATTTTCTCGGCGGCATCATGCATTCGGCCGAAGCACTCACCGCCATCACCAATCCGACGGTGAACTCCTACAAGCGCCTTAACGCGCCGCCGACACTGTCGGGAGCGACCTGGTCGCCCAATACCGTCACTTACGCGGGAAACAACCGGACGCACATGATCCGCATTCCCGACGCCGGGCGCTTCGAGCTCCGCCTCGCCGACGGCGCCACCAACCCGTATCTGCTCCAGGCAGCGCTGCTCGCCGCCGGCATCGACGGCATCGAGAACAAACGCGATCCCGGCAAGCGGCTCGACATCGACATGTACACGCAAAGCCACACCGTTACGAACGCGCGTCGTTTGCCGCTCAATCTTCTCGACGCCTTGCGGGCCTTCGACCAATCAAAGGTCCTGAGGGATCGGCTCGGCGATGAATTCTCCAGCGCCTATCTCAAGCTCAAATACGATGACTGGAACAAATACTCACGCCACCTGACCGAATGGGAACGTGAGACGACGCTGGATTGTTGAGGGCCGCGAGGCTCCGCACGCGCGTGGTATTCGAGGCCTGAATCGCCGATGAAATATTCCGCTTTTTCGCTCGTCTACGAAGCGCTACGCGGTCACGCGGATTGGAAGCCGGCGTGGCGCGATCCGGAGCCCAAAGCGGAATACAACGTCATCATCGTCGGTGGCGGCGGTCATGGATTGGCGACGGCCCACTATCTCGCCAAGGAACACGGCCTGAGCAATATCGCCGTTCTGGAGAAGGGATGGATCGGTTCGGGCAATGCCGGCCGCAACACGACCATTATCCGCTCCAATTACCTGCTGACGCAAAACGTCAAGTTTTACGAATGGTCGATGAAGCTGTGGGAGAGATTAGAGCGCGATCTCAACTACAACGTGATGGTCAGCCAGCGCGGTGTCGTGAATCTTTATCACTCCGACGCGCAGCGTGACGCTTTCGCCCGCCGCGGCAACGCCATGCGGCTCAACGGCGTCGACGCGGAATTGCTCGATCGGAGCCAAGTTCGCGCGATGTTGCCGTTTCTCGATTACGAGAACGCGCGCTTTCCGATCCAGGGCGCGCTGCTGCAACGCCGCGGCGGCACGGCGCGGCACGACGCCGTCGTCTGGGGCTATGCGCGCGCCGCCGATCAGCGCGGCGTCGATATCATCCAGAATTGCGAGGTCACGGGGCTTACGATCCGCAACGGACGCATCGCCGGCGTCGAAACGACGCGCGGGAGCGTTCGCGCAGGAAAAGTCGGGCTGGCGGTCGCCGGGAACACCTCGCGGCTTGCGGCCATGGCGGGACTGCGCATGCCGATCGAAAGCCATGTGATCCAGGCTTTCGTCACCGAGGGCGTCAAGCCGGTCATCGATTGCGTGCTGACGTTCGGCGCCGGTCACTTCTACATCAGCCAATCCGACAAGGGCGGCCTCGTTTTCGGCGGCGATTTGGACGGCTACAACACTTATGCGCAGCGCGGGAACCTTCCGACGGTCGAAGACATCATCGAGGGCGGCGTTGCGCTTTGGCCCGGCCTCGGGCGGCTGCGAGTCCTTCGTCACTGGGGCGGACTGGTCGACATGACCATGGACGGCAGTCCGATCATCGATTGCACGCCGATTGACGGGCTCTATCTCAACGCCGGCTGGAATTATGGGGGCTTCAAGGCCACGCCGGCATCCGGCTGGTGCTTCGCCCACACCATCGCCCAGAGTGAACCGCACGCATTGAATTCGGCTTTCCGGCTGGATCGCTTCGCCGCCGGACTGGTGATTGACGAAAAGGGGTCGGGCGCCCAGCCCAACCTGCATTGACCATATATTGAGGAACACGTGCGGATTGTCTGCCCATATTGCGGCGAGCGCGGCAACGAGGAGTTCGGCTATCTGGGCGATGCTTCGCCCGTGCGCCCCGATCCCGCAGGCGCGAACGCTGCGGAAAAATTCGCCGCATACGTCTACTTGCGCGACAATCCGCGCGGCCCGCTGCGCGAGCTTTGGTATCACACCGCCGGTTGTCACAGCTGGCTCGTGATCACGCGCGATACCATGACCCACGCGATCACCCGCGTCGAATTCGCCCGCGATGTCGCGACTGTGCGCCTTGCGGCCGCGGGGATTGGCGAATGACGCAGCACTTGGGAGAATCCGCGCCGCGCGAGGCTCCCGCGGCTTCTCCGTATCGCCTTCCGCGCGGGGGGCTGATCGATCGCGCGGCTTCGCTTCGGTTCAGTTTCGACGGGCGCAGTTACGCCGGCCTTGCCGGAGATACCCTTGCCTCCGCACTTATCGCCAACGGCGTGAGCCTCGTCGGCCGCTCGTTCAAATATCATCGCCCGCGCGGCATTTTCACCGCCGGGTCCGAGGAACCGAACGCCCTGGTCGAGTTGCGCGACGGAGCCCGCCGCGAACCGAACACCCGCGCCACCACAGTCGAATTATTCGATGGCCTTGTCGCGTCGAGCCAGAATCGCTGGCCGTCGCTTGCTTTCGATGTGATGGCGATCAACGATTGGTTCTCGCCGCTGTTTCCGGCCGGCTTTTACTACAAGACCTTCATGTGGCCGCCGGCTTTCTGGGAGAAGGTTTATGAGCCGGCGATCCGCCGGGCCGCCGGGCTCGGTCGCTCGGCTGGCGCCGACGATCCCGACACATATGAAAAAGCCTTCGCGCATTGCGACGTTCTTGTCATCGGTTCGGGTCCTTCGGGCCTGATGGCCGCATTGACCGCTGCTCGCGCGGGCGCGCGGGTCATTCTCGCCGAGGAGGATTTCAGGCTTGGCGGTCGCTTGCTGGCCGAGCATCTCATTCTCGGCGATCTCGAAGGAGCCGCCTGGGTTGCATCGATTGAGGCTGAACTCGCCGCGATGCCCGATGTCCGCATCATGCGGCGGACGAGCGTGTTCGGAGTCTACGATCATGGGCAGTATGGCGCCGTGGAGCGCGTCAGCGACCATCTTCCCGCACCGTCTCCGCAGACGCCACGTCAACGCTACTGGAAGATCGTCGCCAGGCGGGCGGTACTTGCTGCCGGGGCGAGCGAGCGGCCGATCGCTTTTGCCAACAATGACCGCCCTGGCGTGATGCTGGCCGGCGCGGTGCGGACCTATCTCAACCGGTTTGCCGCGATGCCGGCGTCCCGATTGGTCGTTTTCACGAACAATGACAACGGCTGGCGCACGGCGAGGGATGCGCTTCGGGCCGGGGTCTCGGTTGAGGCGATTGTGGATTCACGCGCCCATGCGCCGGGACGTCTTGCCGCGGCGCTGAAGGGCTCGGTCCCCGTCTTCCTCGGGGCGCAAGTCGCGCATGCGAAGGGGGCACGGGCGCTCAACGCAGTGGATGTCGTCGATGCGAAATACCGCGCGACGACAATTGCGTGCGATGGCCTCGCCGTTTCGGGAGGCTGGAATCCGTCGCTGCACCTCACTTGTCATCTCGGCGGCAAGCCGCAATGGCGCGATGACATTGCCGCCTTTGTTCCGAAAACGATTCCGTCCGGCATGACCGTTGCCGGCGCCGCCAACGGCGCTATGCGTTTGGCGGATTGTATAAGGACGGGCGCCGAAGCCGGAGCGCGCGCAGCAACGGAGTGCGGCTTCGCCGCCACGGCTGCCGCGCTCCCGAGCGCGGAGGATGAACCCGTCGCCATCACACCGATGTGGCAAGTGACGGGACGCGGAAAGGCTTTCGTCGATTTGCAGAACGACGTCACCGTCAAGGACGTCGCGCTCGCCGAGCAGGAAGGATTCCGTTCGGTCGAGCATCTCAAACGCTATACCACCCTCGGCATGGCAACCGATCAGGGCAAGATCGGCGGTGTCCTCGGCTTGGCGATCCTGTCGGAACTGGTGAAGCAGCCGATCCCCGAAGTCGGAACAACGACCTATCGCCCGCCGCACACACCCGTGGCGCTCGGCGCTCTCGCCGGACACCACCGCGGCAAAGATTTCCGGCCGACGCGCCTGCCGCCGTCGCATCAATGGGCCGTCGATCAGAGTGCCGTCATGATGGAGACCGGCATGTGGCTGCGCGCCCAACACTATCCTCGCCCGGGTGAAACCGATTGGCTCGAAACGGTCAGCCGCGAGGTGAGGACTGTGCGATCCGCGGTCGGCGTCTGCGATGTGTCGACGCTTGGCAGGATCGACGTTCAAGGCACCGACGCCGGTCTTTTGCTCGATCGCGTCTACACGAATGCGTTTTCGTCGCTGCCGGTCGGCAAGGCGCGTTACGGCTTGATGCTACGCGAAGACGGCTTCGTCATGGATGACGGCACAACGTCCCGCTTAGCCGCGGACCATTATTTCATGACCACAACGACGGCCAACGCCGGAAAGGTCATGCAGCATCTGGAATTCTGCCACCAGGTGCTCTGGCCCCGACTTGACGTGCAGATGGTCTCGGTATCGGAACAATGGGCGCAGTATTCGATTGCCGGGCCGCGTTCGCGTGACACGCTGCGCAATCTGGTCGACGCCGCGCATGATCTGACAAACGAAGCCTTTCCGCATCTCGCCGCGCGGCCGGTCACGATCATGGGCGGGCTGAGCGCCCTGCTCTTTCGCCTCTCCTTTTCCGGCGAGCTCGCCTACGAACTGGCAGTCCCCGCCCGTTACGGCGATGCGGTAATCCGCGCCGTGATGATGGCGGGCGGAGCGTTCGGCATTGCGCCTTATGGCACCGAGGCGCTCGGCGTGATGCGCATCGAAAAGGGTCACGTCTCGACAAATGAGATCAACGGGCAGACGACCGCGCACGATCTGGGCGCCGCCCGCATGCTGTCGTCGCGCAAGGACTATATCGGCCGCGCCATGGCGGAGCGCCCCGCGCTGCGATCGCCAGACCGGCCGACCTTCGTCGGGTTCAAGCCCGCCGACCGCACGCAACGGCTGCGCGCCGGCGCGCATTTTCTGCCGCTTGGCGCTCGGGCCGTGGCGGACAATGATCAAGGCTACCTGACCTCAGTCGCCTTCTCGCCGACGCTCGGTCATTGGGTCGGCCTCGGCCTGTTGCGGCACGGTCCGCAGCGCTTCGGCGAGCGCGTGCGCGCTTACGATCCGGTGCGCGACGGTGACGTCGAAGTCGAAGTCTGCGATCCGACCTTCGTCGATCCCGAGCGGGTGCGCCTCAATGCCTGAGCTAATTTTACACGCCCGTACGCCACTAGACGGGTTGGCGCAGCCTGCCAGGTTCGGGGCGGCTACAACGAAGCCCGGCCTTGTGATCGAGGAGCGAACCGACCTCGCGCTCGCGACCGTGATGGTGCGGCGCGGCGCGGAGCAAAACCTCAAACGCGCGGTTGCTGCCGCTTACGGACTCGATCTGCCCGACGGGCCGCGCGTCGCGGGGAAGGACAGCGTCTCGTTCGCCGGCATCGGCGTCGGTCAATGGCTAGCCGCCGCCGACAGCTCGGCCACAGCGGATTTTGTTTTCCAGTTGCGAGAACATTTGGCCGGTCTTGCTTCGATCATTGACCAGTCCGACGGACGCGTCGTGCTGCGTCTGAGCGGCGAGCGTGTTCGCGACGTCCTGGCCAAAGGCATTCCGGTCGACCTGCATTCGCGCAGCTTCAGAACCGGCGATGTCGCGTCCACCGTCGTCACATATATCGGCGTGCAGATTCAGCAACTCGACGACCGGCCGACGTTTCAGTTGATAGCGTTCCGCAGCTTCGCGGGCAGCCTTTGGTCGTGGCTAAGCCGATCGGCAGCCGAGTTCGGCTATGAGTTCATGCAGCCAAAATAAGCCACACGGCTCGCGCGTTATTTTTGCAGGCTCAACAAGTAGGCGACTATCGCCTTCACTTGAAAATCAGCCAAGCCAGGGTTCGGCATACCTTTCCGATTATCCAAGCCTTGATGCGTTGTGCGCAGAAAGTATTTCAGCGAATCTGCATTGACGTTCCGTGCGTTGAGCTATCGATGCAAACGACGGCGCGGGGGGATCCAATGTTGGATCGTAGGGCTGGTCGGGGGCGACGATGTGACAAGTTGTGCATAACATGAGTGCCAAATGGTGCCCTTTGCGCACATCGTCTGATGTGCTAACGGCTTGACCCCAGGCTGAGCAACCAGCCATCCAAAAGATAAAGAACAATATCGACGCCGTTCGCATAATCGCCGCGAGTATTGATCCGAGATCGCGAATCCAAGCGTCAGGATAACACACCGAATTGGTTATCGCCTTGAGCGAAATCAATGTCCTGTGAGTTGGCATCGCCCGTTCGCGCACGAGAGCAAATTTGAACCATCGCGCCCGCGCCCGGCCTCATGCTCGGCAGCGGCATGCCGATCCTCAACGCCATCGGCTCATCGCTGTTTTCGGTCGGCAGCTTCGGCCTGACCACCGCCGTCAATTACGCGCTCTTTGGCTTGATCGATTGGACGATCGCGCTGCTCTTCGTTGTCGGCGGTAATCGGTGGCGGCATTCTCGGCATGCATTCCGCGAACCGCCTGGCGTCAAACCGGCGCATGCTTACTTGCATCTTTGCGGGCGTCGTCTTCGCCGTCGCCATCGACATGCTGGTGCGCACCGGCTTTCCTGCCTGGCTGTCAATTCGATGAGAACGACGATGGCTTCCCCATCACCATACCGCGTCCGCGTCGCCACCCGGCTACTTCACCGACGGTGATGGAACGGGCGTTATCCGGGCGGAAGACCGAAGGGCGTGGTCGGGGCCTTGTTCAAATCGCCTCCGGCGAGCACGGCATCTTGGCTGAAGACGGCGGCCGGTAGGTCGAGCGCTATCTCGCGACCGTCGCGTCTCGGCGCGATGACGGGATGCGCTTTCAAATATTCTGCCAACGCTTCATGGATGGACATCGGGAGAACTTGCGCGTCATGCGTGTCACGATGCCGACAGACCACATCCATCGGCTCGCCTTCGCGTTCGCACCCCGCGATTGTGTAGTGCCCATCCTCTTTGGCGTCGAGACCGTTGATCTTTATGGACACGACCCTTCGCCCGTACGCAGCCAGCGCATCGAAGACGATCGTCATTCCGGAAGCTCTTGGTCCCCATCCGCCATTAAGCTTCATTGGGGTTTTCGAGTACACCATCTCCAATTCATGTTCCAAATAGTCCCTGAGTTCCTTGCCGGTGATCCAGCCGCGTTTCATTCGCGCGTCCATCGGCAGCAGGTTCCACAGATCGGCCTCAGTGACCGCTTCCGGCGGAACAGGTACGCCGAAGCGGAAACCGTTGGTGAAGCCTATGTCGGTTTTTGCAATTTCGCGCACTGCGTCGGCGATGAAATCATCGGCCGTGGTTTCCAATAGGTCATAGCGCATCAGGACGGTTTCGGTTCTTCCAGCCTGCTTGTCCATGCGCGTCCGATATAGTGCCAGTGACTTGTCCACGAGCGCCTTGACCTGAACGTCTTCGTCGTAGCGACCCTTCAAGATCGGAATGAGCCGGAACTCGTGGCTCGCCACACCTCCACCCGGCCTGATGACGAGATCCAGCCTGCCCAGGAAAGACCCGAAGCAGCCCGGCTCGACGACGATGACATCGCCTTCAAGGATGGGCCATGCTGTCCGCTCATGGGTGTGGCCGGAGAGAACCACGTCGAACTCTGGCGTCTCGCGGGCGATCTCGCGGGCAATCGACAGGCCGGTATGGGTGAGCGCGACCACGAGATCCGGCTGTTCGCGGCCGCGCAACTCTTTGACGAAATCGCGCAAGCCCTCGATGCGGGTCGTATCCATTCCTCGGAATTCCGAAGGCGGTTGACGTCCGCTGGCCCCAATATCGGTCACGCCGACGACGGCTATTTTCACGCCTTGCCGCTCGAGCGTTATGGAGGCGGGAAACAAGCGGCTGCCAGTCGCTATGTCGTGAAAATTGTAGCAAACGACCGGACAGCCCAACCGGCTCATGGTCTGTTTGAACCGTTCGGGACCGTAAGCGGGCTCCCAATTGCCGGGAGTGAAAACATCGATGCCGAGGGCCTTAAGAGGCTCGAGGATCACTTCGCCGTCGGACCATGCGGCTGGACCCGAACCTTGGAACTCGTCCCCTCCGTCAAGGAGGAAGCAGGCTCCTTCGCTGTGCGCTCGCTCATGTTCGATGGCAGTCTTGAGGCGGGCGTAGCCGCCCATCATCTGGATTTCCGGCGTGGCCCCAGGCAGATATTCCGGATGCGTTTCGAGTTGCGCATGCGTGTCGGTGAAGTGCAAAAGCGTCACGCGCTTGCCGCCTCCACTCTGATCCGGTCGCGCGGTCGCCGCGGCAAGGCCGGGGACCGAAACGCCCGGGCTGATTGCCGACAGACCTACAGAAGCGGCAACGACTTCTCTGCGCGTCCAAGTCTTGACCATTTGTCTCCCATTCTTGGCTCACCGAGTCCGGCCGGGGAACGTTGCCAAACTCGCGACGCCTATATCGAGATCCAGACGGGCGCGAGAGGTTTCTCTGTCGTTTCCGCCGTGGCCCGGAAGATTCAATACCGCGCATCTTTCGGCTTACCGCCGTTGGGCCAGTCTTTGATCTTTGCGGGAAAATCGGGACGAGGCTGATGGGTGAAATATTCCGCCACATCGACCGCTTCCTGATCCGACAGGGCGCCACCCTGGCCCAGCGGGGCGTTCAGGCCGTAAGCGATGGGCATATTGTTCTTGATGAACGCGGCGGCAGTGTAGGTTCTCGCCATGCCCGCGCCGATATTGAACGACAGGTCTCCCCAAAGCGGCGGAAAGACGAGCTCGTTCCGCGCATTCTTGAGGCCTTCGCCGTTGGTGCCATGGCATTCGGCGCATTTCGCTTCATAGAGTTCCTTGCCGTGAACCGGATCGGGCACAAGATTGGTATCGACCTTTCCGATGCCGGCCCCCTCGACTTTGGCGTGTTGCGGCAGGCCAGCGGAGAGCCAGTTGAAATAGGCGACCATGGCCTTCATTTCGGGGGAATCGATCGGCAATGCCTTGCCGTTCATCGAGCGCAGGAAACAGCCGTTGACGCGCTCCTCCAAGGTCACCGCCCGTCCAGCGCGCGGATTGTCCCGTGGGTAGCTGACTGAGATGCCGAGATAAGGCGAGGCAAGCGCCACGCTTCCACCGTTCAAATGGCAACTGTTACAGGTCAACCCGGCCCCAACGTTGTCGGGCAGCAACGTCTTGGTATCGGCCAACAGGCGTCTGCCCAACAAGATTTGCTTGCCACTCTCGTCATTTGGAATGTCGGCGATGTGCGGGGGAGCCAATTTGACCAACGGGACCGGTTTGGGCTGGGTCGGCGTTTCGGCCAGGGCTGGTGGAAGCAAGGCCATGGCCAGCAACCCAGTGATCAGTGCATAGCGCAGGACATGTATCTTGTTCTCTTGAAATGCGGAGACTCACCGCCCTTCCTCCGGTTCGTTAAGGCTAGCCCGGACCTTGGCCACCTGTTCGGCGGTAACCGGGCTGGCGGAGTTGCCCCAGGCGGTTCGAATGTAAGTTACGATCTCGGCCACCTCGCGGTCGTCCAGCTTCTTGAAGGCGGGCATGGCGAATGCGGTCGGACGAGCCGTCGTGCGCGGCCTACGTCCACCGCTCAAAACGATGTGGACCAACGAGGTCGCCTCGGCCGTTTCGACCACGTCATTACCCGCCAAAGCTGGGAATATGCGGGTCACGCCGCCTCCATCCGCGCGATGGCAGGTCACACAGAATTCTTCGTACTCCGCGCTTGCGCGCGTGGGGTGGTCGTCAGCCGAAGACAAGGCTGTGTGAGCGCCGGCGGAAACAGCCGGTTGTTCCTGATTCCCCAGTAGCGACTTCAGGTAGCGGGCGATGGCGGTCAGATCGTCGTCGGTCAGATACTGCGTACTATGCTGCACCACCTCGGCCATGTCGCCGAAGGCGGCGGTGCTATCGGTGATGCCGCTCTTGAGAAACGTGACGATATCGGTTTCACTCCACTGACCGAGGCCATCCTTGTCGCCGCGCAGGCTTTTGGCGTACCAGCCGTCGATAACGGACCCAGCCAAAAATGCTGGTCCATCGCGCTCGGTCAACGCCTTTGCATGAAGGGTGAGCGCGCGCGGCGAGTGGCAAGTTCCGCAATGCCCAAGGCCCTGCACCAGATAGGCGCCGCGATTCCATTGCGCGTCCTGGCTAGAATTGGGCTGGAACGGTCCTCGGCGAACGAACATGTCCCAGAAGAACAGCGGGAAGCGGAAACTCAGCGGAAAAGGAATGTCGCTCGGCCGATTGTCATGTTTGACCGGAGCCACCCCATTCTGAAAATAGGCGTAGAGGTCCTGAATGTCGGCGTCGCTGATCTTGGCGTAGGCCGGAAAAGGCATGGCCGGATACAGATAATGACCATCTTTGGCGACGCCTTCCCGCACCGCGCGTGAAAAGTCTTCGATGCTGTACGTGCCGATGCCGGTATCCCGGTCAGGAGTAATGTTGGTGGAATATATCCGTCCGAGCGGCGTTGGCATCGGGAGACCGCCGGCGAATTCCTTGCCACCCGGAGCCGTGTGGCAGGCGACGCAATCCGCCGCCCGAGCCAAATAGCTGCCGCGTTCCGCCACCGGATTGGCGGTAGGCACCGTTTCCGCGCGCAAAGCTGTCGCTGCAAGGACAAAAAAGGCGCAGCACCAATACAGTTTGGCCATCAACGATTTCCCCTTCGCATCCAACATTCGTCAGGCCTGATCACGGGGTGTAAGGCTTGAAGCCGTACCGCTCAAATATCTTTAGCGCTTCGGGCGAGTGAATGAAGTCAAGCCACGCCTTCGCCGCTTCCGGATGGGCCGCGCCTTTCACTTGTGCGCCCGCATAGGTCGCCGTGACATTGACATTGTCTGGGATGGCGACATGCTCGATCGGATTGCCTACTTGTTCCTGGAAGACCGCCTCGGATTGCCACGTCACGCCCGCGTCGGCGCAGCCCTGCATAATGGACAGTGGAGTCTGACGATGATGAATCAGCGTCAGATAAGTGCTGCCGTCCTTGACTTTGGTCTCGTAAACCATGGTCGCCAAGGCATCGCCGCCCGCCTTGGCTAGCGCCGCCTTGATCTGACGCCCAATGCCTTCGTAAGCAGGGTTCGGCATCGCCAGGCGAATTTCCGGCTTGCCCAGATCGGCCAACCCAATGATATGGCCGGGATTGCCCTTGGGCACCATAATGGTGAGGTTGTTGGTGACATAGGGCACCGCCGGTCCGGTCAGCAGACCCTTGTCGATGTTTTCCTTCACCTTCCTGAGCCCGCCGAAATAAACGTCGGCCTTGGCCGTCCACGTCATGTTGCCGACGGTGATGCGTCCGCCTTTTTCAATCTGGTCGATCAAGCGTCCTGGCGGGATAGTCTCCCAAAAGATGCGGCCCTTGAATTCAGGGTGAGACGCCTCGAACGCCAGCACCAGATCCTTCGTTGCGAAGAAGTAGTTGCCGCCGAAGAAGAGAACCAGCTTGGGATCGGTCAGATCGCCATGGAAGTCGGCGAGAACGTCTATCTCGGGGACGGTGAAGAGCAAGCCCCGGTCGGTCGCGTCGTTGTTTGTTCCTCCTTGCCAAGGCGGCAAAGTGTTTTCGTCGAACCGCGGAGGTTGCTTGCACATGGACGGCAATGCCTTGCCGGCCTGTTCTTCAGCCAGGGCAGACCCGATCAATAGGGCGCAAGCAACACAGCCGAACAGAAAACGGTGCAGAATGGACCGCATCTGATCTCTCCTCAGGATTCAGCGCCGAATATTATTTGGCGTAATGAAAGCCCGCTTGCTGCAATAAAGGCAGGGTGGCAACAACGCCGGGAGTAAGGATAACCTCCGGGATCAGATGATTGGTCAGCTCGGCTACCAAGGGCTCGAACGCCAACTTGTCGGGATTGACGGCTTTCTTGATCAGCCTGTCGGCCAATTCGGCAATGGCGTTATGGCAGGCGAGGAAAACCACGCCGCGCCGCATCAGCGTCGGAATGGCGTTATCTGCCGCCGAAAACACCCCTTCCGGATCCTCGAAGTTCGCGGGATCGTTGGAAGTAAGCTTCGGCTGCTCGATCAGCGTGTTGGTTTTGAATTTGTCGCCGGCCATGCTGGCAAGCTGATATTTGTCCCACATGGCTTGATCGTAAAGGGCCAAATGGGCGGATCCGTGTGTCCCCGACACGCACAGAAAGTCCGGGTTCTTGTACGACCAGATTTGCGCGTTCAACGAATTGCGCATCAGATTCAACCAAGGGCCGGCGATATCGACATGATCCCACACCTGCTTCGGCCCGCCGCTGTAAGCTATGATTTCCGACAATGCCTCGTCATCCCATTGGTCGGGGCTGGTCAGGATCATCGGAACGGATTTGAAATCCCTGCGGCGCGGGGTCTTGCCCAAACGTTCGGCGAAAGCTTTCAGCTTTCCGGCTCGCGACGGGGCCAAGTCTGTGATCACGGCCGCCTGAGCCGTTCCGGTTGCCACCGCGAGCGCACTGCCCGCGACCACCGCGCGACGACTGATCATCATTTCCTCCCGTTATAGAGTTATATGCAAAAGTTAGAATATGATGGCGTGGTCCGCAAGCGCGAAGCGCGCGCCCGCGGCATTTTAGCTTGCAGCTGCGGTCACGCCGCGCTGGCGCAGCGCCATCTCGACCACTTGGCGAAAGTCGCCGGTGCTTAAGCTGAGAAAGTCGGCCGCGGTGCGGGCGAAGAAGCTTTCGATCGACCGGCCCGCCTCGGCGACGTTGACGCCGCGCAGCGACGCCTCGAGATCGAATACGAGGCGTGGCGGCGTGACGAAGAAGTCGCCGGTGATCAGCGCTTCGCGAATGCGGTCGCGGTGCGGCCCTTCGAGGCGGATATCAGCGCGTACGGTGCCACCGCGGCCGGTCAGCGATGCGCTGACCAGCGCATCGTCCGCCGGCGGCGCGTCGAGCATTGTCACATATGCATCCGTGCCGATCTCCTCGCGAAACGCACGCTCAGCCAGTTCTTCCTCATAAGCCGTGATCGGTCCCCATTGCGGGGCGATGCCGAGACCCTCGGCAAAGCCCGCGACCAGGCCGTCATAAATGGTTTCGAGATTGGGCAAGGAGTCGCCCATAATTTCGCGCATCGTCACAACGCGCTGCGCCGCCGAATCGATGCCGCGCTTGGCGAGCTTCTCCGCCGGCACGTTGAGGCACGCCAGCATTCTGGCCGGATCGAAATCGATCAGCAAAGTGCCCTGATAAAAAATGAGATTGCCGTCGAAGAAGCCGCCAGTGCCGCTGATCTTGCGGCCGTCGACCTCGATATCGTTGCGCGGTCGGTATCGCGCCGGCACCCCCAGCTTTTGCAGGCCAAGCGCGGCGGCCTCGCAGATGCGCCGGGTTACTTCGGCGAGGTCCATGAGCCCCAAAGTTGCGCGATCAAACACCAACTCCCAGCCGATCTGTCCTTCGTCGAAATAGAGGCCGCCGCCGCCGGTGATCCGCCGCACGGTCTCGATGCCGTGCGCGTTGCAGTAATCGAGCTTGATCTCGTGGCTGAGGAATTGATGGATGCCGATCAGGGCGGAGGGACGAAAGCGCAGGAAGCGAATCGTGTCGGGAATTCTGCATTCCCGGCGCGCTTCGATCAGCGCTTGGTCGAAGGCGATATTGGCGCGCCCGCCGCGCAGTCCGGTTGCAATGACGCGGAACGGCTTGCCTGGCGACGTGGCCATGTTCGTGCCCTTGCCTGCTCTTCCTATTGGCTACGGCGACGCGCGGAACCGCCGCCCATGCCGGCATCGATCTGACGGCGCGCCTTGCGAATATCATTGCGGTTCAGCTTGAACGGATAGGAGGCGATGTCGCGCGGAGGAGAATCGCCGTAGGGCCGGTCGCAAGCGGAAATGTCGTCGGCCTCCTTGCCCGGACAGCCAGAGGTGCGGAAGGCGACGCCGGCGTCGATCACGGCATCGATCTCATCCTGCGGCAGGCCGAAATCGATCAGCGTGCCGTTCGCGTCGAAGCGCATCCGTTCGAAGCGATGGTTGCGATAATCGATGAGGTAGCGCGCGAGCTGGATGCGCCGCCACTGCGGTCGCGGTGCCGGCGGCAGATGGTCCATCAGCGAACCCCGCTCGGGGAAGAACGCGAACATGTGGCTATGACCGCCAAGGTCCCGGATCTTCTGCACCTGGGTGAGGACATCGTGATCGCTTTCGCCCATGCCGACGATCAGATGCGCGCCAAAGTGCTCCGGCCCGAAAATTTCGGCCGCGGCATGGAGAATTTCCCAATATTTGTCCCAGCTGTGCGGCGACTGTACGCCGGATCCGCGCGTTCGGTCGAACACTTCGCGGTTACACGCGTCGAGCGCGACGGTGAAGACATCGGCGCCGATGTCCTTTAGCTCCTGCACGTCTAGCCGCGTCATCGTCGTCGGATTGGACAGGATGGATACCGGCACCTGTTTGACGCGCTCGACCCATTTCTTCAGGACAATCCTAGTGTCATCGTCGGAGCGCGGATGCGTAATCATACTGATGCACATGCGGTGGAAGCGACCGCCGTCCGCGCCCGCGGCGACGATGTCGATCACCTGGTCGTAAGGCACCGCCGGCCAGTCGACGCGGATGAAGTTACGGTCGGCATAGTTGCGCTCCGCTTCGCGGTGACGCGCCAGCCCGCAATAGGCGCAGTTGGCGCGGCAGCCTTCCGGATACGTGAGCAGCAAATTCAGGCAACGCGTGCAGCTGGTGCGATGCATATAGCCACCCATCACGCCGAGGGTGATCGCCGCAGCCGTCGACATTTGCACGTATTCGGGCGAGCGCATGTTGGGCGTGAGGAAATTGTAGTTGGGCCGATAGACGCCTTCGGGCTGCACGTCCTGCGTCTTCACCCGTGCACCGTTGCGTGCGTCGGCCGGCACCGCCGCCGGGGCGCGGGGCTGCATCGTCTCGGCATCGTTGAACGTGCGCCGCGGCTTGCCGAGGAAATCGGGAACCGGACTCCGGGGCATTTCGAGACAGCTCATCACGCCTCCTTAAAGTGCGTTGACGTTCACGCGGCCCAATAATGCGGTGAGGCGATCCAGCCTTCGCTCAGCGCGCGGGCGTCGGGCCGGCGACCGTTCGCGTAGCAAGCCACAACGTCGCGCCGCCGGCGCAACGCCCGGCCCAGTGCCGCGTCGAAAATGTCACCGAGCTCTTCCTCATATTCATCGAGCGCATCAACACGGCCCCCGATCAAGTCGACTGCCGCGCGTCCGGCAAGCGCACCCGATTGCACGGCTGAGGCGATGCCGGCGCCGGTCACCGGGTTGGTGAGACCGGCCGCATCGCCTGCCAGCAGCACGGCGGTGCGTCCGAGGCGTCCGACCGATCGCAAACGCCCGCCGACCGGTATTGCGCCGCCTGTCAGAGCAAACGCCCTGGTCCCAATGCGGCGTTCGTCTGCGAGCTTCCCGCAGAGCGCGGCGAGCATCGGCTTGAGCGACCTTCGGGCCTCGACGGCGACGCCGAGACCGACATTTGCGACGGCGCCCTTGGGGAACAACCACCCGTAGCCGCCGTAATAATCGGGGCTGAGAAAAATGTCGGTCGCATCGTGCGGCAGGACCAGCGGTACTGTGACCTGCCGCGTATCGACGAGGTCGCGGTTGATCTCCCCGATCGCCATGCCGACGCGTGAGAGCGGACCGTCGGCGCCAATCAGCGCCCGGGGCCGCAACCGGGCGCCGATTGAAGTTTGCACCGTACCGTCTGGGTCGACGGACAGTACTGTCTCACCGTATCGGCACTCGGCTCCGTTCCACGCCGCTTCATGCGCCAGCATGCGGTCGAAGGCGCCGCGGTCGATCATAAGGCCGTGAAAATCGTTGGTTACCTCCGGCTGCTCCTTGCCGATGAAGGTCAGCATGCGCGCGACTTTCTGCTCGGTTACCGAATGCACGCCGCGCACGTCGTGCTCGATCGCCGCCGGCACGAATTCCGCGCATTGCACCGGAGTGCCAATGGCCTTTCGCCGCTCCAGCGCGACGACGCCGAGACCCGCGGCTGCCGTGGCCGCAGCGGCCCGGCTGCCTGCCGGCCCGAGGCCGACGACGAGAACGTCAGGAGTTTCAATCAGCATCGCACTCCTCACGCGGCGCAGGCGCGCCGTCCGGCGAGCCCGTCGAGCGCAATTGAGCAGCAGGCGTGATCTTGCTCGATCGGGCGACCGATGGCGCGGGCGAGCGCCACGATCCCTTCGGCGGGATAGGCGATGCCATCGAACCCGGCCATGACCGCATAGGCGTCGGTGACGAGCTTATGGCGGCCGGGCGGGCGAATGCAGCCGAGTTGCACCGGCGCATGGCGGATGCGATTGCGCGCGGCGACGAAGACCTTCGCCACGTCGTCGGTCGAGACGGTCGCAAACGGCTTCTCCGCCGGCGCATATATCGGCGTGACCACGACCAGGACGAGCGCGGCGACCGGATAACGCGCGACGATGTCGAGCGCGGTTTCTTCGCCCAGCAGACGCCCATAGTGGAGCCCGATCACGATATGCGGCACGACCTCCATCGAGGTCGCGGTCAGCGCGGCAAGCGTCGCCTCGAAGTCGGCGACCGGGCGGCCGAGATGGTAAACTTCGTGAATCGTCTCCTGCGCGCCGATCACGTCCGTCATAGCGACGTCGACCCCTGCCGCCTCCATGCGCTTGGCCCGCCGTTCGTCAAGTAACGCCGAATGCGCGGCGATGCGCAGGTGGGGAAAATCGCGCTTGAGCTTCTCGATCGTGGGATAATAGCGCTCGTAAGGTACCTCGTTGCGGCGATTGGAGCCGCCCGAAAGAAGGAAACCACGCAAATCCTTGAGCAGGACCAGATCGCGCACCTTGCGCTCAAGTTCCGCCGGGCTCGTCGCCGCGATCATCGGCTCGAGAATTTTCGCCTGGCAATGGTCGCAATTGAGCGCGCAGGCCCCGCCCGTGATCGAGAAAGCCGGGAAGCTCGCCTTGCCGCAGCCTTTCAACTCCTCGCTGGCATAGGAACGGAAGGTGGGGGTGAAAAACCGCAACACGCCAAGCGGTTGCTGGCGCGCCGCGGCCTCCAGCAATTCGACAAGCGCCTGGTCGAACGGCAGCTCGTCGAACGGTTCGATCTGTCGTAATACCTCGAACCAGGCCATTGTCTCCCCGTTTATTTTTTTCTTCGTCAGCTTATCATATTCAGAAACTGATATATGTTTTTCGCACGCGGCGCTAGTGTCTTGTGTCCGCCGGTTCACGGAGTCGAAGTCCGAGCATGAAGACGCTGTGCGTCCTCCAGCACGTCGAAGCGGAATACCTCGGATTGCTGGAGGATCATTTCGAGGGCCGCAATATCCGCTTCCGCTATTGCCGGCCGTTCACGCCCGGCGCCTCGATTCCCTCGAGTGCCGAAGACCATGACGGTCTCGTTCTTCTCGGTGCCGGCCCGAAGGGCATCGTCAGCGGCAATTTGATTCCGAGCCTCGGCGCGGAATTGCGCTTGACCCGAGACTTTCTCGATCGCGGATTGCCGGTCATTGGCATCGGTATCGGGGCCTGCATTCTCAGTACCGTGGCTGGCGGCGGAGCCGAGGAGGCGCCGCTGCGCTTCACACTCGACATGGCCCGGCGCGTCGTCCCCGACGCGCTCAACGGGCATTTGCCGCCGACTTTCCCGCTTGCGATCTATATGCGCGATCGGCCGGTCTTGCCCGATAACGCCAGGGTATTGGCGGTCGGCATGCGCGATGAACCGTTGCTTTTTCAAGTGCGAGGCAATTGTTTCGGTTTTGTCGGCCATCCCGGCATTAAGTCGGCTCTGATCGAGGACTTGATCATGGAGTTCGAGGAAATGCCTGAGGGCACGGCGGAAACGCTCGCCGACTTGCGCGCCGCGCAAGGCGAAATCGCGGCGACCTTGGGCGCAATCATGGTCGGCTTGGTCGAGATGACCCATTTGATGGAACCGCGTCCCTAGCGCCTGCCTCATGTCGAGGCGTCCTGCATTTTTTTTACCGCGCCTATGGCATTCATTCAAATTCTGGAATATGTAGTCGGCTGCCGGCGACATTGACGCAGATCGATGGCTGGCCAACATTGACCCAGATCAATGGGCACGGTTGCGTATCGTGCATCGCTCGCTTGGGAAGGACGCCCGGAAATGGCGAAGAAGCTTATCATCATCATGGTCAATACTGACCCGCGGAACGGCGAGGAACTGGGCGCGCCTTTTTTCCAGGCGACGGTCGCCGCTGCGATGGACTATGAGGTCGAGGTGGTTTGTACGGCGACGGCGGGGCAGCTCATGAAGAAGGGCGTTGCCGAAAAGCTGGTCGTCAAGGCCGGCTCGCCAAAAACCGTGTACGACTTCATCAAGGATGCGCACGACGCCGGCGTGAAATTCTATTGCTGTTCGCCCAACCTCGACCTCTTCGATATGACCGAAGCAGATCTTATCCCCGAATGCGAAGGCATCGTGGGCGGCGCCAAGGTCATCGAGGACGTCATGGAGGACGATGATGCCAGGGTGCTGACCTACTGATGAGCGCGAACCTAGTTCACACGGCCGAACATAGCGACCTCATCGGCGATCCGGTGTCGCCGATGCCTGTCGTTCCATACGAAAAGCTCGAAGAAGTCTTCGACGATATCCGCTCGCACATTCTATACGACCACGAGCTGCACGGCTGTCTCAATTGCGGCATCTGCACCGCAACCTGCCCGTCGGCGCACTATTACGACTATTCGCCGCGCGAGATCGTTCAGCTCCTCTGGACCGAAAATCTCGAAGGCATCTACGACGCGATGCAGGAAAAGATCTGGGCCTGCGCCCAGTGTTACACCTGCGCCGCACGCTGTCCGTTCAGCAACTCGCCCGGCGGCCTCGTCATGATCATGCGCGAGGTCGCCATCAAGCACGGCATGCAGTCTGCCAAGGACGTGCTGCGGCCGTTCTCGCGCGTGTTGCTCAAGGTGATCTCAACCGGCAACCAGCTCGCGCCCAACATGATCACCCGCGACGCGTTCCCCGATTGGGGGCCGAACGTCACAAAGGTCGACGCTCCGCTCAACATCCTGCGCAAGGCCATCCCGGTGCCGACCATGCACACCATGGACACGGCCTGGGAGGTGAACCTGAAAACCTCGGTCGAGCTTTACACTATCTGGGAAGCGACCGGCGTTCTCGATCAGTTAGAGATGGTCGACGAGAACCTGTTCGACGTCGTCAATGACGTGATGGATGAGAAGCGCGAGGAGTACAACGAGTGGCTGGAGGAACAGAAAGAAGAAGAGGACGCGGATGAGTGAGATGAGACAACCTCAGTCGCCGAGCAACGGAGGGAGCCATGGACGACAAGCGTAATGACGGCGGGTCGGCCTTTACCGGCTTTGGCGCCGAGTGGCGCCCGTCCAACCTGACGCCGAGCGAGGCGCGCGCCGCCACCTCCTGGGTGGAGGCGAAAATCGACCGCCGCTCCATGCTGACCAACAAGGATCGCGTCGCGGACGTCCGCGACGCCATGTGGCAGCTCGAGAAGGAGGGCGAGATCCTCGTCCACCGGATCGACGAGCGGCACGAGCCGGTGGTAGCGCGCACCCTCTACGGCTGGGAGAAGCGCATCCCCACCACCAACTTTTGGCATCACAAGTCGTGCGGCCAGTGCGGCAACATCCCCGGCTATCCGTCCAGCGTGATGTGGCTGATGAACAAGCTCAACGTCCGCTATATCGACGAAACCGACCAGACCTCATGCACGGCCTGGAACTACCATGGCTCCGGCATCGGCAACGTCGTCAGCCTCGCCGCCGTGTTCCTGCGTAACTTCCACCAGGCCTACATGTCGGCGAAGGCGCAAGGCTTGCCGGTCGGCACCTATTATCCGCTCGTGCATTGCGGCACCTCCTTCGGCAATTACAAGGAGATGCGCATCTTCCTCATGCACTCGGCCGAGCTGCGCGAGCAGGTGAAGAAGATCCTCGGCAAGCTCGGCCGCCTGGTTGACGGCAAGCTCTTGATCCCCGAGGAGGTGGTTCACTATTCGGAATGGCTGCACGTGATGCGCGACCGCATCAAGCAGCATCAAGTGGTCGACTGCAGCAACATCCGCGCCACCATCCATCCGGCCTGCCACGTCTACAAGATGGTGCCGGAGGACGTGATCTATGACGACACGGTGATGGACGGCAACCGCGTGGCCGTCTCCACCGGCCTGATGCAGACGCTCGGCGCCCAGGTGATCGACTACTCCACCTGGTACGATTGCTGCGGCTTCGGCTTCCGCCACATCATCGGCGAGCGCGAGTTCACCCGCTCCTTCGCCATCGATCGCAAGATCAAGGTGGCGGTGGAGGAAGCGAAGGCCGACGTAATGGTCGGCCACGACACCGGCTGCATCACCACACTCGACAAGAACCAATGGATCGGCAAGGCGGTGGACAAGGTCTATGCGCTGCCGATCCTGGCCGATTGCCAATTTGCGGCCCTCGCGCTCGGCGCCCATCCCTACAAGCTGGCGCAACTGCACTGGCACGCCTCGCCGTTCGAGGGGTTGCTGGAAAAGCTCGGCATCGACTGGCAAAAGGCCAAGATCGAGTTCGAGCAGTACCTCGACGAGGTCAAGGCGGGCCGCATCGAAACCCTCTATGACCCCAAGCGCGCGATCACCTCGGGCCCGGGTTACGTCAAGCCCAAGACCGTCGCCGCCCTTCCAGGAGCCGCGGAATGAATCGCCCGGTCCTCATCGTCGGCGGTGGTCCATCCGGGTTGTCGGCCGCGCATGCGCTGGCTGCGGCCGGGCAGCGCGTCGTGCTGGTCGATAAGGCCGACCAACTCGGCGGCGCGCCGATCCTGTCGGGCTATGCCAAATTAGTGCCGAGCGGCGAGTGGGCCAAGGACGCGATCGGCGGAATGGTCAAGCGGATCGAGAGCAACAAGCTCGTCGATGTCAGGAAGAACGCGACGGTCAAGACCTTCGCCGGCGGCCCCGGCGATTTCCACGCGACGCTGTCCGACGGGACGCAGGTGGAGGCCGGCGCCACCATCCTGTGCACCGGCTTCACCCATTTCGACTCCGTCAATAAGCCGGAATGGGGCTTCGGCACCTATCCCGACGTGGTCACCACCACGCAGGTCGAGCAGATGTTCTCGTCGGGCAAAGGCGTCCATTGCCCGTCCGACGGGCGCGAGCCAGAGCGGGTCGCCATTCTTCTCTGCGTCGGTTCGCGCGACCGCCAGATCGGCCGCGAGTGGTGTTCGAAAATCTGCTGCACGGTGTCGTCCAACCTGGCGATGGAAATCCGTGAGGCGCTGCCCAAGTGCAGCGTCTACATTTACTACATGGATATCCGCACCTTCGGCCTGTACGAAGGCCAATACTATTGGGAGAGCCAGGAGAAACATAAGGTCAAATATATCAAGGCACGCATTGCCGAGGTGACTTCCGACGGCAAGCGCCTGATCGTGAAGGGCGAGGACACGCTGGTGAAGCGTCCCATCACCATTCCCTTCGATATGGTCGTGCATGCCATCGGCATGGACCCCAATGTCGACAACATGACGCTGTCCGCGGTGTTTGACGTGAAGCTGGAGAAGTACGGCCACATCCAGAAGGCGTCGACCTATTCCAGCATGTCGGCGACTTCGCGGCCCGGCGTCTTCGTCGCTGGCGCGGCGACGGGACCTGAGACCATCGATGACTCTATCGCGCAAGGCCAATCCGCGGCGATGGCGGCGTTGACTCTGGTCCGCAGCGCCCTGCTGGAGGCGGCCGAGTGATGTGGGCGATCGGCAGCCATAAAGCCAAACCGGCGCCCGCGCCGGCGCGGCCGGTGCTCGATCTGTCCGGTCCCACGCTGCGGCGGGCATTCGAGAATCTGGTCGAATCCGCCGAAGACACCGGCGGCGTGGAGCGCTATGTCGGCGCGCTTGCGCTTAAGGCCTCCCTGTTCGAGGAGGTGCTCGGCAAGGGCCAGATCGGCGAGTTGACCGAGCCCGAGTTCTACGATCTCGCCGCCTTCATCACGCCGGTGCGCCGGCGCGTCGGCGCGTGGCTCGGCCGCAACGGTTTTGCCGCCATGCGCGGGCGCCTGGTCGCGCTGCTCGACGGCTGGTCCAATCTCGGTACCGCCGATCAGCGGCTCAACGCGTTTGTCGCCAGCTTTCCCGCCGACCGCGAGCACCGCTGGTCGCGCGATCTCGCCGCCGAGGTACTGCACTTCACTGCGCCCGACCGCTATCCGCTGATGACGCGCTGGATGTGGGACGCCCGCGTCAATACCGGCGTGCTGCGCGAAATTTGGCACAGCGACGATAATGTCGACGCCGGCACCATCGCAGTCGGCGACGGCTTTGCCACCTTCATGACGCTGCGCGAGGAATTGGAAGGCTTTCTACAAGGGAACGGCGTGTTCCGCGACGTGGCGCTCTACACCGATCTGCTCTGCGCTCACATCTATGCCGCCTACATCAATGACAAAGGCGGCCAATATCTGCACGCGGATTTCTGCGGCGGCGCCAAGGCCGATGCGATGGCGCACACCCGCCGTCTGCTGGGACTTGACGCGGTCGATACCGAATCCGGCCGTACCCGCCTCAAGCTGATCGACGGCGAAGCCTATGTGCTCGGCGAGCCGCGCCAGCTGAGCTCGTGAAGGAGCGACTATGCCAATTCACGAAAAATCGCTGATCCGCCCCGAGAACCTCGTCACGCACGAGCACTTGGAGATCGAAGGCGTCGACGTCTCCGGGCACTGGAGCACGTTCATCAACTCGCGTGCCGTGACCGACTACAACGAGCAGATGGAGGAAGAGATCGCAGCGCTGCCGGGCGGCGAGTTCATCCACCGTTGCTGGCAATGCGGCTCGTGCACCAATTCCTGCACGGTCAACGCAATAAACCCGGACTTCAACCCACGCTACTGGATCTATCTGATCCGCATGGGGTTCGAAGAGGAGCTGCTGCGCGACAAGGACATCATCTGGCAGTGCGTCTCGTGCAACAAATGCACTTATGCCTGTCCGCGCGACGTCAATCCGGAAGGCGTGATGAAGGCGACCGCGCATTGGCTCGAGCTCAAGGGCCACACCGAGAAGAAGCCGTCGATGACGTTCGATGAAATCTTCTCTGAGCAGGTCTTCGCCACCGGCAAGATCGAGGACGGCCTGGTGCTGCGCCAGTTCTTCGCGCGCACCAAGCAATCGCTGTTCCAGGATTGGCTCGTCGCGCTGATCCGCGGCCTAGCCATGCGGCTGCCGGTCGGCCTGTTAATGAAGCTCGGCCTCGCCACGGTGTTTCAGCCGCGTACGCACGGCTGGAAACGGGCGAGCGCGGCGATCGCAGAGTACGTTGACGAGCGCGAGGCGGCTGATCGCCATGCGCTGGGCCTTGATGCGCAAGGAGCGGAGTGATGAGCGGCAAGTACAAAAATGTCGCCTACTATCCGGGCTGCGCCCTGGAAGGGACCGGCCACGCCTACAATCGTTCCACCAAGGAACTCGGCAAGGCGCTCGGCCTTGAGATCACCGAGCTTGAGAACTGGAATTGCTGCGGCGCTATGGAGGTCAAGAACGTCGATCCCAAGCTGCAGACCTATCTGTCGGCCCGCAATCTTTCGATCGCGGAAAAGATGGGCTTCGATACCGTTATGGCGCCGTGCAACGGCTGCTATCACAATCTGAAAAAAGCGGAGTACGACCTCGCCCACGATGCGAGTTCGCGCGAAGTGACCGACCGTCTGTCGCGCAAGGCCGGGCATGAGACTTACGAGGCCGGCAAGGTAGAGACCATCCACGCGCTCGACTGGATCAAGGAAGCGATCGGCGAGGAAGGCCTCAAAGCGCGCGTGAAGAACTCGCTCAAGGGCCTCAAGGTCGCCAACTATTATGGCTGCATGTACACGCGCCCACGCCACATCTTCCCGGAGAAGGACCGGGGGCCGGGTTCGGAGTCCACCTTGAAGCCGCACTTCATGGATGATCTCCTGGCGGCAGCCGGTGCCGAGAATGTCGAATATCCGCTCAAGACCGCGTGCTGCGGCGGCGCCCATACGCTCTCGGACTGCGACACCTCGACGAAGCTGGTCTTGAATCTTTTGACGACGGCGGAGGCTTGCGGCGCGGACGTCATCGCCACTGAATGTCCGACGTGTCACACCGGACTGGAGATGCACCAGGTCCGCGCCGAAAAAGTGCTCGGCCGCAAGACGACGGTGAAGATTCTTTACTTCACCCAGCTTCTCGGCATGGCGCTCGGCCTGTCCGCGCGCAAGGTAGGCGTGCACGAGAATTTCTCGGAATCTTCCGCTTTCCTGCGCGCACGAGGGCTGGGCTGATGACCGGGATGCCCAGCAAACGGATCGACGATATTGCAGCGCGCCTTGACGCACTGATTGCGTCGCCGGACACTGCTCTCGCGGCCGCCGCGCCGGGCTTTGCCGATGAACTATTGGCGCTGGGCGACGCGATTCTCGAGATTTGGCTGACGGCACACGACGCAACGCCGACGACGCGTACGGCCGAAGGCTTTCGCCTGCTGGCTTTGCAGCGCCAGGGCGCTCGCGGCGATGCAAGCTTCAACGCCTGCCGCGAAACCTGTCGCGAGCTCGTCTACCACCGCAATCTCGTCTGCCTCGATCCCGCGCACGCCGACACCGCGCGCCGGCTCCGCCTTGGCGCCATGGTGGCAAGACATTTGGCGCTCTTTATCGGCGGCAAGCTCGAAGCAGCGGGCCTCGGCGAATTCTGCTGCTCGTCACGATCGCTTCGTGCGCACGAAGCAAATATGCAGCCCGCGGAAACCGCCTGACATTCAAGGAGAACGAGATGCCGACCGTGCGTGGCTGCCAACTTCCCGACGAACTCCTCTACGATGTCGAGAACAACATCTGGTACCGCGAGAATGCCGACGGCACCGTCACGCTCGGCATGACCGCAGTGGCAGCCGCCATGGCCGGTCAGCTCGTGGCCTTCACCGCGAAAAAAGCCGGTCGCGCGGTTCAAGCCGGAAAGTCGTGTGCCACCGTTGAGTCGGGCAAATGGGTCGGGCCGGCGAAGATCGCTTTCGACGCCGATGTGGTCGAAGTCAACGACGCGTTGACCGGCACGCCGAAACTCGCCAATAGCGATCCGTACGGCCAAGGCTGGATGGCCAAGGTCCGTCCCAAGGACTGGGCCGCCGCCAAGGCGACCCTCGTTCCGGGCACGACGGTTGCCGCACCTTACGAAGCAAAAATGACAGCCGATAATTTTGTCGGATGTGCGTGAGCGGGCAGGACAAATCGCTGGTGAGTGAGATTGTAGACACCAAGCCGACATTGGCGAGCCGCGGCCTCGGAGCGGCCGCGACCCTGCAGACCTATTTTCCGGGTGTGCTGGTCAGCCTGATCATTGCCGTCGCCGCCACCTTTTTGTCCGAGCACTACGGCGGGCCGGTGATGCTGTTCGCGCTCCTGCTCGGCATGGCCTTCTATTTTTTGTCACAGGACGGGCCGTGCGTCGCCGGCATCGAATTCGCCTCCACACGCGTCCTGCGCGTCGCCGTCGGGCTCCTCGGAGCGCAGATCACGATTTCCGAAATCATGAAGCTCGGCCCGACGCCGGTGGTCATGGTGATCGGCGCGGTCACGGCCACCATCCTGTTCGGCGTACTGGGCGCTCGCGTTGCCGGATTGAGCCGACCGTTCGGAATTTTGACCGCGGGTGCGGTGGCGATCTGCGGCGCTTCCGCGGCGCTGGCAATCTCCTCGGTCCTGCCCAAAGGTGAGAACCACGAGCGCGATACCGTGTTCACCGTCATCGGCGTCACGGCGCTGAGCACGATCGCGATGATCGTTTATCCGGTGGTCATCGCCTTTTTCCATCTGGATCATGCGGCGATAGGCGTATTTCTTGGCGGCACCATCCACGACGTTGCGCAGGTGGTTGGCGCCGGCTTCCTCGTCTCCGAGGAGACCGGCAACGTCGCGACGTTCACCAAGCTGTTGCGCGTGGCGATGCTGCTGCCGGTGGTGGTGACGCTATCGTTCCTCTTCCACGCCCACAACACTACGAAGGCCGGCCGCCAATTGCCCGGGTTTCTCGTCGTCTTTGCCATCCTAGTTGTGATCAACAGCTTGGGAGTCATTCCGGCGCCGGCGCTGGCCGCGCTTAAGGACGTATCGCGCTGGTGCCTGGTGACCGCAATCGCCGCGCTCGGGATGAAAACATCGCTCAAGGCGATGGCCGAGGTGGGCGGGCGCGCGATCGGGCTGATTGTCGCTGAGACGCTGTTTCTGGCGATCCTGGTGCTGGTGATCGTGGTGTGGAGGCTATAAATGGAAATGCGCGGCTGCGGCTGCGAAGAGCGAGAAGAGGAATAGTGCGATGAGCAATGAGAGCAACGCCAAACGTATGTCGATGATCGTGACCAAAGGCACGCTGGATTGGGCCTATCCGCCCTTCATCCTGGCGACCACCGCCGCCGCCATGGGTATCGATGTCACGATGTTCTTCACCTTCTACGGTCTGACGCTTTTGAAGAAGAAGCTTAACCTGAAAGTCTCGCCGCTGGGTAACGCGGCAATGGAGATGCCGATGTTCGGCATGCATATCGGCATGCCCAATCTTGTCGCCGCCATTCCGGGCGTCGACGCCGCGGCGACGGTGATGATGAAGAACCTGATTAAAAAGAAGGGCATCGCCTCGATTGAGGAGTTGCGCAGTGCGGCGGTGGAATCCGACGTCAAGATGATCGCCTGCCAGATGACCATGGACCTCTTCGAATACACGAAGGACGATATGATCGATGGCCCGGTCTTGGGCGGCGCAGCCACCTACATCGAAAACGCAACGAAGTGTGACATCAATTTGTTCATCTGAGCGAGAAAGCACATGGCCGATCAGGTATTAGACGCAAAAGGACTGAATTGCCCACTGCCCATTCTGCGCGCTAAGAAAGCGCTCAAGGATGTGGCGATGGGAGGCACCCTCGAGGTGCTCGCAACCGATCCCGGCGCGGTCAAGGACTTCGAAGCTTTCTGCCGGGCGACCGGCAACGAACTCCTTGCCTCGAAGGCGGACGGCAAGATCTTCAGTTTCGTCATCAAGCGCATGTCTTAGGAGACTGCGCGCGGAGGCTTCGATGGCATCGAGCCCCTTGTACATCGTGCTCTGCTCCGGTGAGCACGAGAAGCTGCAGATGGCGGCAATGATGGCTTCGGTCGGCGCCGTATCCGAGCGCCCGGTCGAAGTATTCGTCAGCATGAATGCCATTCTCGCCTTCGCCAAGGGCGCGCCCGCAGACTCCCGCTACCAGGGCGGGCCCTTTTCCAAGCTGCTTAAGGAAAAGCATGCGCCGGACGCCGTGACGCTGTTCCGCCAGGGCAAGGAGCTCGGCGATCTCAAGCTCTGGGCTTGTTCGATGGCGCTTGACGTCAAGGGGTGGGAGCTGAGCGAGCTGGTGGATGGTTTGTTCGACGGCGCTCTTGGACTCACCAAGTTTCTCTCTGATGCCGAGGGCGGCCAGTTCATCACCTTGTGAGGATGATAGTCGGTGACCATGAAACAAAAGATTGATGCCCGCGGCGCCTACTGCCCGGGGCCGCTGATGGAGCTCATCGCCGCGCTCAAGCTGGTGGAAGTCGGCGATGAGATCGAGATTTGGTCGAGTGACAAGGGTTCGGTAGGCGATATCCCGCAATGGGTGAGCAAGGTTCATCATGAGATGGTCGGGATAACGCCGCACGACGGCTACTGGAGTATCGTTGTGCGCAAGGCCAAGTGAAGTGTGTCATGTAAGATGTGCCAAGTGGAGAGGCCCCGCTCGGTCGTAACGGGGTCTAACAAACGGGGAGGAACGAGAAATGGCGAAGAAGATTCTCATCGTAGGCGGTGGTCTCGCCGGCACCATCGTCGCCAACGGCCTCTGCCGGCAGCTGCGCGAGGAATTGTCCTCGGGCAGCGTGACCATCACCATGATCGGGGCGACCGATACCCACATGTATCAGCCCGGCCTGCTCTATGTGCCGTTCGGCAAGATGCGCGAATCCGAATTGTTCCGCGACCAGCGCAAGGTTCTGGACCGCCGCGTTCCCTACATCGTCGACCCGGCCAAGAATATCGACGTCGACAAGAAGGCGGTCACCACCCAATCGGGCAAGACCTACAACTACGACTTTCTGGTCATCGCCACCGGCTCACGCATCCGGCCGGACAACATACCGGGCATGACCGAGGGCGGCCATTGGTTCTACGATCTCGAGGGCGCGCGCAAGATGCGCGACGCGCTCGCCACCTTCAAGGGCGGCAACATCGTGGTCAACGTCAACGCGCCGCATAAATGCCCGGTGGCGCCGCTCGAAATTACCTTCATGCTGCGCGATTATCTCGCCGGTAAGGGCCTGCTCGAGAAGAGCACGATCACCTACACCTATCCGATCGGTCGTTTGCACGCGCTCGAGCCGGTGGCGCACTGGACAGTACCGGCATTCGAGCAGGCCAACATCAAGTCGGAGACCTTCTTCAACACTAAGTCGGTCGATCCGAAGGCGAAGACTATCACATCGGAAGAGGGAACTACCCTGCCCTACGACCTGCTGATCACGATTCCACCGCACAGCGGCCAGCAGGTGATCACCGATTCAAACCTGGGCGCCGGCGGTTGGGTGCCGACCGTGCGCAACACGCTGCTGCGCGAGGGATCGGACAACGTCTTCATCGTCGGCGATACGACTAACATTCCGATTTCAAAAGCGGGCTCGACCGCCCACTTTGAAGCCGACACGATTATCGACAACCTCGCCTCGCTCCTCAAGGAGGACCGCTGGGCGCGCGACTACGACGGCAAGGTGTTCTGCTTCGTCGAGACCGGCTTCAGCACAGGAACCTATGTGTGGTTCAACTACACAACGCCGCCCAATCCGGGCCCACCGTCGCAGATGATCCATTGGTTCAAGCTCGCCTATAACCGCATGTACTGGCTCTCAGCCCGCGGCTTGCTGTAAGGGGAACGGCGATGACCGATATTACCTTATCCAATCAACCGCCCGACGAAATGTCGCGCCTGACGCTCGCCGCGCGTGACGCGCTGACCGACAATATGGTCGAGCGCCTCGCCATGATGGGCGGCAACGCGCTTGAACTGCTCGATCGCCTCAACGATCCGGCCACCAGCGCGGCCGTGCATAGCATGATCGACCGGCTCACCGAGCTGCACAAGGTCGGCGCGCTCGACACGGTATGCGACCTCGCCATGACGCTGCACGCGGTGCGCAACGCGCTCACAGACAATATGGTCGAGCGTCTGTTTACGTTCTTCGAACAGATGATCAACACTGTGGGCAATGAGGCGATGGGCGAGCTGGCGCAGAGCACACGCTTGGCCTTCGAGGCGGCTGCCGAGGAGACCGCGCAGACGGCGCCGCGTGGCGGACTCTTCGCCATACTGGCAATGCTGTCGAAGCCGGAGGCGCAGCGCAGCCTGGCGTTTCTGCTCGCTTTCGGCGAGAAATTACAGCGGGGCGTGACAGGTGCTTAAGGCGTCATCCGGACAGAACCGCCGGCACGGCCAATTGGGCTGTGCCGGCTGGTTGCATTTCCGCTGGTTGGATGGTTTATGCATCCAACGATACGAATCTCGTGAGTAGAATTATGAAGCCGCATCTTGTCGTTGATCAGGGCGAACATGATCTTGATATCGACGCGCTGATTGCCAGCGCGCAGGAGGCCAGCGGTCTCCTCAAGGCCTTGGCGCATGAAGCGCGGCTTCTGATTCTTTGCCTGCTGATCGAAGAGGAAAAATCGGTTACGGCAATTGAGGAGATACTCAGTCTGCGGCAGCCGGCCATTTCGCAGCAGCTGGCGCGCCTGCGCGCCGATGGCCTCGTCGAGACGCGGCGGGAGGGCAAGAACATTTTCTATTCACTGGCGCGGCCCGAGGTCCGCGAGGTGATCGGCGCGTTGCACCGGGCTTTTTGCGAACAGTCGCGGGGGCGGGCGACCTATGGGCGTCCAGTCGCTCGAGCCGCAGCCCGCGCAAAAGGGGCCGGGCGCCGTGTCCATTTCCCTGCGAAGCGGTCCCGCTAGACTAAGCTCCGGATAATTCTCCCAAGCGACTGCGCTTCACCGTTCGGTCGGCAAAGCTCAAAACGGCCGGTACCCTTCATGCGATAGTCAATGGAACTCTCGCCGTGTCGTTGCGTGCTACTATCAATCGTTAGCCTGCTCTCACAGCTCCGCAGACACCGCGTTCGAACTGACGGTAAATCCGCAATGTGCGGTCGTCTGCAAAAGGCAACACCTGGGCCATGAAAACAGCGGCAATGCGCCTTCTAGGATCGATCCAGTAATAGGTGTTGAAAAGGCCGCCCCAAGTCAGACTGCCGGCGCTGCGGCCGTCCGGGACGGCCTGCATGTTGATCATATGGCCGAAACCCCACTTGAGGCTGATGCCGGGGAAGAAGTCGACATCGTTTGACAGTGCCGGCACTGTTGTCCTCAAGACGCCAGCTTCGATTTTACCGATCTGGTTTTCGCCCATGAGCGCGACGGTCTTGGGATGAAGTATGCGGGCGCCGTTGAGCGAGCCGCCTTGCATCAGCATGCGGACAAGCGTCAAATAATCTGGTCCGGTCGAATAAATCCCACCACCGCCCGAGAAGGATTGTCGCGTGGGTTGCCGCTCCGTCGGTTGAGGCGTGAGCGACCCGTCCGGCGCGCGCCGATGCACACTGGCCTCCCGCGCGCGTTGCTGCGGCGACAAGACGAACGCGGTATCGTTCATACCGAGTGGGTCAAGAATATGTTTGCGGAAATAGACATCCAGCGGCTCTCCGCTCACCGATTCCACGATGCGGCCGACCCAATCGATACTAGCGCCATATTGCCAACGCTCGCCGGGATCAAACATCAGTGGCGCCCGCGGCGCCCTGCTTCTGTCGGCCGAAGGTACCAAGTCAATCGCCTTGGAATAGTGGACGGCCTTGGCATCCCAGAGCCGATACGTGAAGCCGGCCGTATGGGTCAGCAGATGACGCAGAGAAATCGGCCACTTTGCGGGGCGCAACAGCGGGCTTCCCGCGGCATCGAAACCGTCAAGCACTTTGGGCGATCCGAGCGCAGGGTCGATATCGGGCACCGGAGCATCCAGAGAAAGCTTATCCTGCTCGACGAGCTGCAGCGCGGCAACCGAAGTAATCAGCTTAATCATCGAGGCGACACGAAATACCGTATCGCGCGTAATGGTTGGCCCGCCGTGAAGCCGGCGCCTGCCGAAAATGCCTTCGTACACGATGCCTTTCTCAGTCGCGGCTAATGCCACAACTCCCGGCACTTCACCTGCGGTCGTCGCGTCGCGGAGCAACGTGTCAATTTGGGAAAGGGTACTTACGCCCAGCCCTGCTCGCTCTTGGGCACGCGCGAGGGCCGTGTAGTTCGCGCCTAGTGAGCTGGCAACCGCGAACTTCGCGGTGGCGTTCAGAATATCGCGGCGACTAAGGTGATGGATCATTCGACCATATCTGACGCACAAGCGTCGCGTTTGGCAAGCAAAGCAAACTTTGTGCTCTCAAACCAAGTCTCCGGCTGGCTGACGATACAGTCAGATCCCGACCAGCCTCCAACCCAAAACCCCGGTTAACAGGGAAATAAACAGGGAAATTTGGCCATTTCCGGCACGAAACTGCAATTTTTAGCGCTGGTCCTCACGTAACTGACTACAACGACTAAATGCTCGGCATCGGTTGCCAAGATCATTGTGCGATCGGTTTCCCCGCCTGACGCCGGAGCTCCTCGATAAGTTTGGCTAATCCGCGATCCTGTGGTGCCATTCGAGCCAACTGCTCCGCATATTCAAGCGCTCCGCCCGCATCTGCGCTATCGCGGCTGAATGTGACGAGCGCCAGTAAGGTGTCACGATCGTCCGGATGCCGCGCCAGATTCTCTTTAAGCTCCGTCATAGCCTCGCCAGTGCGGCCGGCAGAATGCAAGGCGACCGCGTAGACATACGCATATCTCGCCTGGCCGGGATCGAGTTCGACGGCGCCGTGCAATTCAGCGAGCGCCTCGTCAACTCGTTTTAGCCGCACAAAGGTCAGGCCGAGCGCGTGGTGCAGACCCGCATCTTGCGGAGAAGCAACAAGCGCGGCCCGCAGCACACTCTCGCCGTCTGCTTCCCGCCCGAGCCCCCGGTAAAGATCGGCGAGGTTGACCGCCGCGGGCGCATATTGCGGGCTCAACCGCAGCGCGGCCTTGTATTCGGCCTCCGCTTCGACTGGACGGCCGCGTTTTGCTAGGAAACTTCCTAACGCCGAACGCGATTCCGGCCGGTCGGCATTGAAGCGCTGCGCATCGATGAACTCCGCCGCCGCGCGCTCGAACCGTTCGCGGTCGGTGGGAGGCTGGTTTGCAGTCGGAACCACGGCGAGGAGCGAGACTGCCCTGATGCGCACGCCGCGGCTGGGATCGGAGAGAAGCGGCCAAGCAAGCGGCCAAATCTGATTGGCCGGCACGCTTTCGAGCATGTCAAGAGCGCCGATCCGTACCATCGGATCGGGGTCCGACAGGCCTGCCCGCGCCAAGGTGCTATTCGTAGATGACAGGCTGGGGGCAAGATCAGTTAACGCGCTCGCGCGAGCGAACGCAGGAGCATTTGGATCAGCGGCGACGGCTGCAAGAAGCTTCGCTGAGTCGCGTTGATCGGCCCAGGCCGCATGGAATGCCTCGGC
Source organism: uncultured Alphaproteobacteria bacterium (assembly GCA_963733575.1). GTDB lineage: Bacteria > Pseudomonadota > Alphaproteobacteria > Rhizobiales > Xanthobacteraceae > BOG-931. The sequence goes on from CAVTDJ010000006.1 coordinate 370,237, forward strand.
GTAGTTTTGAAAACCTTCCCGGTTCGGCCCATACCAGCTCTCGACGGCCGACACAGCCCATTGCGCCGATTTGTCGTTGTGGCAATCGTTGCAAGCATTGGGCGTGCCTAGCTTTACCGACAAGTCCGGTCGCGGAATCCGCAAACTGTGGTCATGCCGCGGATCGATGACCATGTAAGTGCGCGTCGGCATATGACACGACGCGCAGCCGACTGGCGCCTTCACAACTTCATGATGGTTGTGAGCCGCACTGGCGTATTTGTCCGGCGCGTGGCACTGCAAACAAACGCCGTCACCGGATACTTTTAGTTTATCGCTGTGCGGGTCGTGGCAGTCGCTGCAGGTGACGCCCGCCGCAAACATCTTGCTCTGCTTGAACGAGCCATAATTGTAGACTTCGTCCTGCATTTGCCCGTCGGCGTAGTAGAGCCCGCGGCCGAGTCCCGAAACGAGGTGGGTATCCGATAGCCGCTGACCGGGCATCCAGTCCGCGGAAAATTCTGCCCGGCGCGCGTGGCACAGCCCACAGGTTTCGACTTCTTTGCGTAAAACAGGCGGGGCGAAATTACGCTGCGGGTTGCCCGTTCGCGGATCGTGACGCCACGTGACATCGCTGCGCTCATCGAAACGCGCAGTGAGTCCTTCGGACTTGTCCTGTTGTTTTCCGAACGGCCACCAACGCTGCCGGTCGCGTGCCCAGGCAACATGATGCGAGCCTTGGCCGTGGCAAGTCTCGCAGCCTACGCTGATCTCCGCCCATGTCGTATTGAAACGATCATTGGCCGCATCGTAATTCTTGCGCACGCCGGTCGAATGGCACTCCGCGCACATGAAATTCCAATTCTGGTTCAGCTTGGTCCAATGCAGGACATCGTCGTTTTTGATCTCCTCGTGCGGGTAGAGATGGAACCAGCGCTGGCCGCCTTGCTCCTTCGGTCGGCCGTCCCATGCGATCGACAGCGCCTGAATACGTCCATCTGAAAACTCGATCAGGTATTGTTGCAACGGATTGACGCCCAATGTGTACTTCACCTCGAATGTGGCGAGCTTGCCGTCGGGGCCGTCAGTTTCGACCATGAACTTCCCGTCTTTGCGAAAGAAGCGCGAGCGCCCGCTGTAATAATCAAAGCTGGCGTCGTTGAAATCGCCGCGTACCGATTTTTCGGACGCGTGGTCCATCGCCTGTTCGTGATGCGACCCGTGCCACAGCTTCGCCTGCGTCTGATGGCACCCGGCGCAGGTCTCGCTGCCGACGAACTTTGCGACGGAGGCGTCGCGCCCATTCCACGCCGATTCGCTGCCAGCGAGGATGTAGAAACCCACGCCGACTGCGGCGACGATCAGTGCCGCGACTGACGCCGCGATCCAGATCGCGCGCTTCGACACAAGGCCGGTTTCGGTCGGGCCGGGCGGGGAGCCTTGCGGCCGCGCGGTCAGCGATGCTTTCGCAGGCTCCTTCCGCGATCCACCGTTGGCGGCAGACTTGCGTCGCTTGCGTGTCAAAGGCGTCGTCCTTCCGCACGCGGATCGCGAACTCGCGATCGAGCCATCCTCCATTATGGAGCGTAAAGCAGCGCAAGGAAGGGTTTATTGAGGTAGATACTCGAGCATCCCTATGAGGAGGCTTGCTGTCTGCGCCGTTCAATCTCCGGTGTAGAACCGCATGGCCGGTGGTACGAATCTCGGCCGGTCGACACCGACCAGCGCCGGGCTCGGCAAGATATCGACGTTGGGAAACTCCTTCATCGATTTCATCATCTCCTCGAATGGCTGCAGCGCCATCATAAGGGCCCAGCCGCTGTCCTGCCCCGACCAGCGGCCGGGTGAGGTTTTCAGCATGCCGGCGGTCGGCGGTGCCGCGCCGTTGAACATTTTATCGTAGGCTTCGCCCGGGTCCTGTTTCAGATTGTAAATCGCCGGCACCTCCAACGTCAGTTCCGGACCGAGCCAGCTATCCTTGGCGGTCCAGACGAATTTCCAATCGCCCGTGCGTAATCCGAGCATGGTGATGCCTTCGATGTAGATCATCGAATCGCGGGCCGACTTGCCGTTGCCGAGGACAAACGCGCTGTCGTCAATGCCATCGAAATAGATCGGCTTGGCGTCGTTGCCGACCCATCCGCCATGGGGCGGCGGCGTCACGCCCGCCAGCGCCGCGGCGGTCGGCCAGAAGTCCATGTGGGAGATAATCCCGTCCGTCTTTCTGCCGGAAGGAATGTGGCCCGGCCAGGACATGATGGTCGGCACGCGCCAACCGCCCTCGAAACCGGTCCCCTTCATGCCGCGGAACGGCTGGTAGCCGGCGTCGGGGAAGGCGTCGATCCACGCGCCATTGTCGACGGTCCACAAGACGATCGTATTCTTGTCGATTCCGGCGGTGCGCAGCGCCTGGAGGACAACGCCGGAGTTGGCGTCCATCTCCATGAGCGAGTCGAGATAGAGGCTTGCATGCGACTTGCCCTTGAAGTCCGGCGCGGGGTTTGTCGGATTGTGCATCTTGGTGAAAGAGACATACATGAACATCGGCTTGGCGTCGTTCGCGTGCTCTTTGATGTAGGCGGCTGCGTCGGCGGCCTGCTTCTCGTCGAACGTCGCGAGGTCGGGATAGCCAAAATGTTCGATGACGCGCCGCGGCGGCTGCCCCGCTTCGCCCTCCCACATGCCGTCATTCACTTTTTGCCAATAAGCCGCCATGAATGTTGGATTGTCGCGCGGGAAATCCGGATGCAGATTCGTATCCGTGTAGGCGTAGACCCCCGAGTAGTATGCGAGGAAATTCTTCATCGTATCGAAGCCATGGTTGACCGGCATGGCGTCGATCGTGTCGCCCAGATGCCACTTTCCCGAAAAATAGGTCTGATAGCCGTTCTTCTTGAAAAACTCGGCGATCGTCGGCGTCTCCGGCCGGATCTTGTTCGGATCGCCGGGCGCGATCACCACCGAGAGGGCGGAACGCACAGGGATGCGTCCGGTAATGAACGAGGCGCGGCCGGCCGTGCAACTCGCCTGCCCGTACCATTCCGTGAACGTCGTGCCTTCGGCGGCGAGCTGATCGAGGTTCGGCGTAGGCGCATTGCGGGTTTTGCCGCCGCCAAAGGCGCCGAGGTCCCCCCAGCCGGTATCGTCGGTCATGATGACGACGACATTAGGCCGCTTGTCCTGCGCCTGGGCGCATGTCGCGAACGCCGCCAAGACGAGCACTGCGGCCAATCCGCCGGCATAAAGCTGGAATCCTTTGCTCACCAACATGTGCCTTCTCCGATTCCGTAATGAATGCCTTTGTTCGATCGACACTCGCTGCGGCGGTCGATCGGTTCGAGCGGCACTATGATGGCGAAGTTAAAAGTGCGCCGCTCAACGTCGCAGCCCGGCTTTGGTCGTGCGGCACCGGTACTTCTGATACGCGCAGGAAATTGCCGCACGATGCGAGTATTTGTTAAAATTAGCGTCAATCGTTTTTCATATTTGGACCATGAATCGGCCGCCGCTTTTGTGCATGCAAGATTTGCCGCGCACTAGGAATTTACGGCCGGCATAACACCGGCTGTCGCGGCGACCGGACGAGCTCCTGGCAATGAATCGAAGCTGGAAATGAGATTTTACAAGGCGCGCGGGCGTAGGTAGCTCCTGCTCTGCAAGCCTATTCGAACGCAAAGATGCGTTTCCAGTCGTTTTTCATGTCGACCACGACCCAATGATTCATTGGCGCGGCGTCGAGGGCTTTGTCCAGGCGGCCGAAGGACGTGTTTCCGATCGTAGGCGTATTCGCGTTCGGCATCGGTGTGATGGACAAGGAGGCCAAGGCGGACACCCCCGGACATTGTCGTCCATTGCAGCATTTCGAGATCGCCGTCGGAATTGCCGAATGCCGCGATCGGGCGGTGACCGATGAATTCATTGATGCCGACCGGCTTGCCGGTCCCGTCATCGACGAAATTCACCTCCGGCAAACGGAAAAGCTCCGGCCTGCCGTCGCGCATCTGGAACTTGGTCTTGATCGACGAGCCCACCACTTGCTCCGGCGGCACGCCATAGACCCGCTCGGTCCACGGCCGCATGAATTCGACGCCGCCGCCCGAGACGATAAAAGTCTTGAACCCGTTGGCGCGGAGATAAGCGAGCAGCTCGATCATCGGCTGGTATGAGAGTTCGGTGTAAGAGCGCTTGAATCTCTGGTCGCGCGCGGTGGCGAGCCAATCCGTGACGATCTTCTCGAATTCCGCGGTGGTCATGCCGGCATGGGTCGCCATGATCAGTTCCGCCAGCCCGTGATCGCCCGAGGCCGCGAGGGTTTTCATGTCCCGCTCCAGCGCCGCCTTGAACGGCTGCTTGTCCCTCCATTCCGGATGGAGCGGCGCCATCGCCTTCACGCGATCGAGCGCGAAAGCCAGTTGGGTGTACATCGGATGTTCCACCCACAACGTTCCGTCGTTATCGAAGGTCGCGATGCGCTCGGCGGGTGGCAAGAAATCCGGTCCGCCTCGCCGCGTGACACGGGCGACGAAGTCGGTAATCGCCCGTTTGTTTGGACCGTCGTTCCACGATGACAGCGGGTCGCTCTGTGCCTGCGCCTGCTTCAAGATGGGAAGCGCAAGACCGAACGAGATTGAAAGCGCTCCCGCTGTTGTGAGCAGAACACGTCGGTTGATGCCGAGAGATGCAGGCGGCGACTTCATAACCCTGTTTTCGTTGGATGCTGTTTCGCGATCGGCAAAAGTGGAAATCCAAAGTCCGCCCTAGCGGTGTCGTGACGATCTTCCAACTTCCAATGACCGGAATTGCCTACTTGGCAATCGCTGCTTGGGCTGCCGCGATTTTCGCCTTTACAGCATCGAGGTTGAAGCTCGCACCCTTTTGCATCGGCGGAAACTCGATCGCAGTCATCGCCAGCTTCTCTACCTGCTGCTGGACGAATACGAAGCGCCAGAATTCATACTTGAACCAGTCGAAGTATTGTTGCGCCCCGAATTTGGTCCCGCTATCTGGCCAACCCGTGCGCTCGAATGGATCGAGGCGCAGGTTGGTCAGGGTGGGCACGTCAAGCTTGGTTTTTTCACCGAGCCAGCCCGCAGGTTGGTCGATGAAGCGATACTTGAAGTCGTCGATGCGCACGGCACCAAGTTCGCTTTCCCCGAAGTACCAGATTTCGTGCCGATTCGACGGCGCCTTGCCGGTGATCAGGTCCATCTGGTTGTAGCCGTCCAAATGCACTTTGTAGGTCGCGTCACCAAGCTGCTTGCCCTTCTTAAGCTCTTCGATGATGTTCGGGTTGCCCGCCGCCGCAAGGAAAGTCGGGAACCAGTCGAGCCCGGAAATAATGCCGTTCTCGATTTTGCCCGCCGGCACCTTGCCCGGCCAGCGGATCATTGCCGGCACGCGGAAACCACCTTCCAGGACCGTGCCCTTGCTTTGCGCGAACGGTGTCTGTCCGCCGTCCGGCCAGGTAAAGACTTCGGTGCCGTTGTCGGTGGTGAATACGACGATGGTGTTGTCGTCGACACCCATGTCCTTGAGCTTCTGCATCACCAAACCGACGTCGTCGTCGAGCTGCGCCATCCCGGCTTCATGGATAGACCAGCCGTTCTTCGAGTTGCGCATCGCCTCGTACTTGGGCGACAGATGCGTCACGATATGCATGCGCGTCGGGTTGAGCCACACGAAGAACGGCTTGCCGTCGGCCTTCGCCTTTTCCATGAACTTCAAGGAAAGGTCGCGGATCTCGTCGTCCACGGTTTCCATGCGTTTCGGATAGAGAGTCCCGGCGTCTTCAATCTTCTGCCTGCCGATCTTGCCCCAGCGCGGCATCACCGTCGGGTCGTCGGTTTCGGTGGCCCAGCTATGGACCATGTTGCGCGGGCCGACGACGTTCAACAATTCCTGCGGGTAACCGGGGTGCGCGGGATCCTCCATCGCGTCGAGGTGATAGAGGTAGCCGAAGAACTCGTCGAAGCCGTGAACGGTGGGCAGGAACTCGTTGAGGTCACCGAGGTGGTTCTTGCCGAACTGGCCGGTGGCGTATCCCATGGACTTCAACGCCGTCGCTATGGTCACCGCCTGCGCTGGAATACCGATTGGCGAACCGGCCTGGCCGACGGTGGTCATGCCGGTGCGGATCGGCAGTTCGCCGGTGATGAAATTGGCACGGCCCGCCGTACAGCTCGCCTCGGCGTAGTAGTCGGTGAACAGCATGCCTTCGGCGGCGAGCTTATCGATGTTCGGCGTCCGCCCAGCCATCATGCCGCGATGGTATGCACCGATGTTCCAGATGCCGATGTCGTCGCCCATGATGACGATGACGTTGGGCTTTTGCTGCTGCTGCGCCGAAGGCGACGTGACTATCATCGTCACGGCTGCGAAGACAGTGAGCAAACCGAGCACGAGACCCCTAGCCATGCCCATGGTCCATTTCCCTGTTAGCGGCTGCCCGAAATGGGCCGATAGCTAGCCTATTGTAATCACGTCTGGCCCGACGTTACGAGTAAATAAAACAACGAGTAAATAACACTTGATTTTAGCAGCTCATGTTTGCTGCCTTATTGACTAGATCAATCGATCGACCCTCGCATCGCTGAGCGCTTCAAACTCGCTGCCAGCGCACATCACTCTGCTCGCTATTCAGATTCGGCAAAGCCGATCACAACTCTCGATGCTGGATACAAGACGGGGCTGGATACAAGAGAGGAACCGGAATACCGGACCGCGTTGCTGCGGCCCGGTCCGAGTCGTCGTGAGTGCCAACGCCAAATGAAGTGGCGCCTGTCCTCAATAGCAGGGTGGATTGGGGTAATATCCGCATTGGGTGCTGTTGTAATAGTATGGGGCCGCGACTGCTGCACCGACGGCCGCGGCGCCGACGGCCGCGGCACCGACGCCTACCCCCCAGCCACGGCGCGCGTAGGCTCCGCGATAGACGCCGCCACGATAGACGCCGGCACGATGCACGCCGCCGACGCGAACACCACCTCCGCGGACACCGCCTCGGAACGCGAAGGCATCAGTCGAAACACACGCGATGCCAAGGACGGCAGCGGCAGCAACGGAAATAACGGTTCGATACGACATGGGATTTCCCTTCTCGGGTTAGGCAGCGGGCGTCAGGAGAGCCGGATGCCAAAGTGAGAGCCGTAAAAAGTCGCTCCTTCAAAAAGCAGTAGTTCACGGTCGTGACGCTAGCGTTTTTTTCCGGAGATCAATTTGTGCGAGGAAATTCCACTAATTTGTCTAACAATACTTCGTCATTTGTTTAGTGGAACCGCGCGTTGGCGCGCGCCATTCGCCGCGATAAGCGAGCAGCATCCAGGAAACTCCATCGCGGTCGCGCCGCAGCTTGAATCAAATATGGGGGGTTTTAGCCTTCTGCAGCTCGACGAACTTGATTTGCTCTTCAGCTAACAATTCGAGCAATATTTTTCGCTCAGCTTCGGTGGTGACACCGTCCGCGAGCCTCCGAAACCGCTCCAAATTCAGCTCGTTGACAAACCTCTCCACGTCCATTGCTGCCCTCTTCGCTAAACGCGGCCAAGAGTTTTCCGCATTTCGACACGATCTGAACGCCGTATTTTGGTGAAGATGGGCTATTCGCTCGTTTTGTTGTCGCGCTGCGCCTGCATTAGCCGTTTTTCGTCTTCGGACGTGAGTTTCGGCCGGTCGATCTTGAGCGTCAGCTTGTTAAGCGTACCGGTGAACCTGAACGGCACCTGGTAGTCGTTGTCGTCTACCGGCGTACCGGTGTCGGCGCCGACATCGAAATTCTCGTCCCATTGGAGGATGAACGGCAGCGTCCGTTCCATTTTCCGGCTTGCGACCTCTTTGCCGTCGACCTTGAGGACGCCGGTGCCACCGCGGCCGATGCCGCTCATGTTGTTGAAGGCGAGCGTGCCGATACCCAAGCCGTCGTACTTGAAATCGAATTCCAGCGTGTGCTTGCCGGGCGATAGGGCCTCGGGGCCCTCCCAGCGCACACGCTTGAGGTCGACCAGGTTCCACAGAAAGACCGGCTTGCCCTTCAGCAGATAGAAGCCGTAACCGGCGAACCGCCCGCCTTGGGTCACGATCATCCCTTCCGCGCCGCCTTCGGGGATTTCAACATCTGCGGTGAAGGTGTATGACGCATCGAGGATGCTCGGCGCGTCGCCGTTGGGCGTACCGGTGAGCTCGCCCGTGTACGTGAAGACGTTGCGCCCGGCCGTGATGCTCGGTCGCGGCGTAACGATCCGGGCCGCCACCGACGCGTCCAGCGGCAGCACCTGATACTTCTTCGCCTCGGCCCAAAACAGGTCCTGAAGTTCCTTGAGCTTTTCCGGGTATCTTTGGGCAACGTCCTCGGACTGCGTCCAATCGTTTTTTAGGTCATACAGCTCCCAGGGCACGTTGGCAGGATCGAGGTTGGCTGGTCCGGCGACCACCCACGGCGGACGGATCACCTTGGCGCTGGCAATCCAGCCGTCGTGATAGATGGCGTGATCGCCCATCATCTCGAAATATTGCGTATCGTGTCTCGACGGCGCGTTGGCGTTGGCCTTGTCGAAGGAGTAGATCATGCTCACACCTTCGATCGGCGCTTGGCGAATGCCGTCGACGACCTTGGGAGCGGGAATTCGCGTTGCTTCCAGGATCGTCGGCACGATGTCGATCACATGATGGAACTGGGTGCGAATGCCACCCCTGTCCTTGATCACATTCGGCCAGGAAATCGCCATACCCTGACGCACGCCGCCGAAATGCGATGCGATTTGCTTCGTCCATGTGAATGGCGTGTCGAATGCCCAGGACCATGGTACCGCCATGTGGTTGTAGGTCATGTCCGAGCCCCAGGCGTCGTAGAAGTACTTGAGCTGAGCCTCCACCGGCACGTCGACTCCGTTGAACATCGCCACTTCGTTCGGCGTACCGTTCATCGTGCCTTCGGCGGAAGAGCCGTTGTCGCCGCTGATGTAGACGATCAGCGTGTTGTCGAGCTTGCCCATATCCTCGACCGCCTGAATCACGCGGCCGATCTCGTGGTCGGTGTAGGCAAGATAAGCGGCATAAACGTCCGCCTGCCGGATGAACATTTTCTTCTCATCGGCGGTGAGCTGATCCCACTGCTTCAGCAGGTTGGCCGGCCATGGGGTAAGCTTGGCGTCCTGCGGGATCACGCCGAGTTTCTTCTGGTTGTCGAAGATCTGCTCGCGGAGTTCGTTCCAGCCCTTGTCGAACAAGTGCATGTCGCTGATCTTCTTGATCCACTCCGGGGTCGGGTGATGCGGGGCGTGCGTGCCTCCGGGCACGTAATAGACGAAGAACGGCTGCTCCGGCGCGAGCGCGTCGATTCGTTTCATATAGCCGATGGCGTCGTCCGCCATCGCGGTCGTGAGATTCCAGCCCGGGTGGCCGACGTAGGGATAGATCGCCGTCATGTTCCGAAAGAGGTTCGGCTGCCATTGGCTGGTGTCGCCGCCGACGAAACCGTAGAAATATTCGAAGCCCATGCCGATCGGCCATTGGTCGAAGGGGCCGTCCTGACTTGCCTGAAATGCCGGGGTGTTGTGGTCCTTGCCGAACCACGATGTGCGATAGCCGTTGTCCTTGAGGATCCGGCCGATGGTCGCCTTGTCAGCCGGGATGAGCGAGTCGTAGCCGGGGTACCCGGTCGCCGTCTCCGAAACCACGCCGAATCCGACGGAGTGATGGTTGCGTCCCGTGATGAGCGCCGCGCGCGTCGGCGAGCAAAGCGCGGTCGAATGGAAGTTGGTGTAGCGCAACCCCATCTGGGCAATTCGCTCGAGCGCTGGCGTCGGGATCACACCGCCGAAGGTGCTCGGCGCGGCGAAGCCGACGTCGTCGGTCATAATCAACAACACGTTGGGCGCGCCCTTGGGCGGCACCACGCGCGCTGGCCAATACGGCTTTGATTCCGCGGCGTTGCGCTCGATCTTGCCGCGGAATTCCTGCGGCGGCGGGGGCAGCTGCTCCCCGTCGATGGTCGTGGTGGCGCCGGGTGAGCCGGGAACGCCAGTGGTCACCTGAGCCGATGTTGGCGCCGCTATCAGCGGAACGAACATCGAGGCAGCGAGCGCTACGAACGAAAACTTTCGTCCATAGCCGAATAACTGGAATGTGCGCTGTCGTCTCATCACTACGCTCCGTTCCGTACGCGCCGTCCGCGCGGCGTTCGCTCGGCGTGTTTGCTGCGTGCGATCCGCGGCTACTCGCGCATCTTGCTTGCGTCCCTGGCCATCTGAAGGCAGGTAAGCAGATCGGTGTAGCTCGATATTCCGCCCGCGCTGGATTCGCCGATGCAATTTGCCTTGTCTGATGGTTTGAAGGTCGACCACTGGCCGACGAGCTGATCCCTGATGGCCATCTCACTTTTGATGCAGATTTCATAATCCTGCTTGACGCTCTTGTTTGGTTCCAGACTTAGCCCGCCCTGTTGGGCAATGCCGTGGCAGACGGGCTCGAGGTTGAAGCGGGGAACGTCGTCCGCAATCGTAACGGTTAGCTGCGCGAGAAACGCCAACGTGGTGAGGGGGATGATCACGTCAATGCTCCTGTATCTACGACACGCAGCGGGTTGCGACGCGCGCCAACTGAGAACGGACGAGCGGACTGACCGGCGATTCGCAGCCATACGGCAATTTCGAATTGGACGCCGTTTCACGTGACGCGTCGGTTTCACTAGGCTGGTGCACGCCAGTCGGATGCAACGTGCGCGTCGATGGCAAGCGCTCAACCTTCAGGGCGCGGTTTACAGTGTCGCCGGATAGTCGGGTTCCAGACCGTGCCCTCAAATCCGACACTTCGAGACCGGTGAAGATTGCAAGTGTGGCGAGAGCCACAATCAAGCAGCGACCAAGAGGACGAGAACCGCCGAAAGTCGGCTGGGATGAACCGGATCGGACAGACGTATGGGCGAGCATGGACCGGCCCTCTTCGTTAAGCCAATGTCTAACGGCCATGCATCCTTAGAAAAATTCAGATAATCCCCCTAAGGGGAATTCCGGAGAAGAAGAACGAAAACGATCAGCAACACAAATGATGTAGCTCAAACTGTCTGCAGATTAATGATGAGATCTCGCAACTAAGAAAACTAGTGGCAACCCGGTCCGATCAAGTCTCAGGGCGACTCGAAGTCTTCCGCTTCGGCGACAACGGAGCATCCAATAGCCGCCACTCCCGGTACATTCGCGACAACAAGCCGGACAACTCGCTCTTGCTGCTGGCATTTTCGATGCTGCGACTTTTGAGCAACGAAGAACGATATTCGGTGGAGCACGCCGAATTTGCATGGAAGCCCCTTTTGTCGGCATAAAGTGGTTCAAGGCTGGCGTCCTGATTCGTTGCTTATGTCGAGCGACCGTAAGGCGGCTCAGATGAAATCAACCGCGGCATCCTCGGGATCGAGTATTGAGCACACTGCCGCGCTCTTTCGCGCAGGTCGATCAGGTTTGGTATGCGGCGCGCTTACGCTGGGGGCCGTTTTCTCGCTGCCGGGGATTTCGCTCGCCGACGAAGGCGGGGTGAGCTTCTGGCTTCCCGGCCTATTTGGGAGCCTCGCGGCCGCTCCTCAGCAACCTGGATGGTCGGTAACGTCGATCTATTATCACACGTCTGTGTCCGCGGGCGGCGACGTAGCACTTTCACGCGAGTTCCAGATCGGCAATATCCCCGTGAACGTATCGGCGCATGCGAACGCTAACCTGAACGCGACCGGGGATCTTGGCCTATTCATTCCGAGCTACGTGTTCGCGACACCGGTCTTCGGTGGCCAGGCGGCGGCGGTCTTGATGGGAATATACGGCAACACGAGGACGTCGTTGGCCGGAACGGTGACGGGCACCGTCGCGACCCCGTTCGGCAGCTTTCCGTTTATGCGGTCTGACAGCATCAACAGCTCGACGACGGGCTTCGGAGATCTGTATCCGCAATTCGCCCTCCGCTGGAACAACGGCGTCAACAACTACATGACGTATATTACCGGCGACGTGCCCGTGGGCGCCTACAGCTCCTCCAGCCTGTCTAATATCGGCATCGGGCACGGCGCGATCGATGGTGGCGGCGGCTACACCTATTTTGATCCGCAAACCGGACATGAATTGTCGGCAGTGCTCGGCTTCACATACAATTTGATCGATCCGTCCACGCAATATCAGAACGGCGTCGACATGCACCTCGATTGGGGCGCGTCGCAATTCTTGACCAAGCAGGTACAAGTCGGCCTTGTCGGCTACCTCTACGATCAGCTGTCTTGCGACAGCGGCTCCGGCGACCGCGTCGGGTGCTTCGAGTCGCGCGTGGCCGGCATCGGTCCGCAGATCGGATTCATCTTCCCGGTCGGAACGATGCAGGGCTATCTCAATTTCAAGGCTTATGCGGAATTCGACGCGGCGGATCGGCCTTCCGGCTGGAATGCGTGGGTCACGTTCGTAGTTTCGCCAGCCGCAACCGCTCCAGCCACGCCGCCTCCGCCGATGGTTACGAAATAACCACTTTTCCTTCGTCGCGCGGCGGCGCCGACGTGGCCGGCGAACACTCGATAGAAAATCGGAACTTTCTGAGGATTGTCCTGAAAGGAGCATCTCGATTTGGGTGAGGTGGCTCCCGCGAACGGCGAGAACTTAAAGTCCGAGATAGCTCGTCCTGACCTGATCCGTTTGAAGCAGCTCCCGCGCCGGGCCCTTCGCGGCGATGATGCCGTTTTCGAGCACATAGGCGTAATCGGCGACTTCGAGGCTCAAATGCACATCCTGCTCGACGAGGCAAACAGCCACGCCTGCCTTGGCAATCGCCACAATCGCCTCGAACACATGCGTAACCACCGCCGGCGCCAAGCCGAGGCTAGGCTCGTCCAGCAGCAACAGGCGCGGCGCTGACATCAGCCCGCGGGCGATTGCCAACATTTGCTGCTCGCCCCCGGAGAGAGCGCCGGCGAGACTTCGGCGACGCTCACAGAGACGGGGGAAGAGCGCATACATCTGCGCCATCCGCTCAGCCGCGCCGACACGGGCGCGCGCGCAATAGGCGCCGACCCGCAGCGTCTCCTCGACGGTGAATTCGGGAAAGACAAGCCTTCCTTCGGGCACCAGCGCAAGCCCGGCCTCTACGCGCTCGCTTGGCCGGGTTTGGGTGAGATCGAGCCCGGCGAAATCGATCCGCCCCGAGCGCGGCGGCAGCAATCCGGCCACCGCGCGCATCGTCGTCGACTTTCCGGACCCGTTGCTGCCAACCAGCGCGGTGATTGCCCCCTCCGCCACGGTGAAACTCACGCCGTGAAGAACCGCGACGTCGCCGTAACCGGCACAGAGGTTGCGCACGTCGAGAAGCGCGCTCACGGTTTCCTCGTGCCGAGGTAGGAATTGATCACCCGTTGATCGGCCAGGATCTCGGCGGGCGAACCTTCCGCAATTTTTTCTCCGTGGTGCAGCACCACGATTCGTTGACACAGTTGCGTCAACGCCCGCATCACATGCTCGATGACGACGAGAGTGAGATTTCGCCGGCGACGCACCTCGCCAATCATGTCGAGGGCCTCGGCAACTTCACTTGCCGTCAATCCGGCCAGAACTTCGTCCAGCAGCAAGAGCCGCGGCCCCGTTGCGATGGCGCGAGCAACTTCCAGCCGCTTTCGCCCTGCGAGCGTCAGCGTCTCCGCCGGCCGCGCTGCGTCTCGCGCGAGCCCGACCTCGCCAAGAACTTCGCGCGCCCGATCCTCGGCAATGCCGCGCGAGCGCTCGCGCGTGTGGCCGTAGAGTGCGGCGACTACAAGGTTGTCGATCACCCGCAACCCGCCAAACGGGCGCACGATTTGAAATGTGCGGGCAATGCCCATGCGTGCCGCCGCATAGGCGGGCTTGCCATCGATGCGGCGGCCGTCGAACCAGATTTCCCCGGCGCTCGGACGCTGCGTGCCGGCGATCAAGCTGAAGGCCGTCGTTTTTCCGGCTCCGTTGGCGCCCATGAGTCCGACGATTTCTCCGGCGCCGACTGAAAAGCTCAAGCCGCGGAGCGCCGCCACTCCGCCATAGGATTTACCGACGTTCTCGAGCCGCAGGAGAGTCATGGCTTGGCCGCCCCGAGAAGGCGTTGAGCGCGGCCGAGAAGTCCTTCGGGCACAAACAATACGAAGGCAACCAGGAGCACCCCGAGAATGATCATGTAGATTTCCGGAGCCCGTGCCCACAGCAGCTCCGACATCAAAACAAGAAACACGGCGCCGAGCAACGGCCCCGGCACTTCGTCACTACCCCCCAGAATGGCGATGGTGACGATGGTGAACGACGTTGTCGGGCTGAAAGCCTGCAGCGGCTCAAAATAGGTGGAACGCAGGATCATCAACCCGCCGACCATGCCCGGTATCAGCGCCGACAACGCGAACGCCAATAATTTCAATGCCGCGGCGTTAACGCCGACCGCTTCCGCAGCGACTTCGTCCTCCCGGATTGCCAGCAGCCCAACGCCGAGCCGGGAAGACCGAACAACTTGCAGCAACGCCATGCTGACCAGGGCGAGCGCCAGCATTGCCTCGAACAGAACGGTCAGGCTCGGCGTTCCGATCAATAACCGACCGTTGCGGCCGAGCGCCGCTTCGTTGCTGATCACGACATATTTGACGAATTCGGAGATACCTAAAGTCAGGATGACGAAATAAGGACCGCGTACGCGCAGGCAAGGCCAGCCCAGACATACCGCCAGCAGTCCCGCGGCAAGCCCACTCAGCGGGATTGCGAGCCATAACGGCAATACGTGCCACAACAGGACGGTCACATAGGCGCCGACGCCGTAAAACACTGCATGGCCGAGCGATATGTAACCGGAGAGGCCGGAGAACATCGCCCAGCTTTCGGCAAGCGCGATCCACATCAGGAGGCTGAGCCCGACCCCGAGCGCATAAGGGCCAACGACGAGCGGCAGCGTCGCGCACAGCGCGACCATTAAGCCGGCAAGCAACAGAGCAGCCTGACGGCGCCGCGTCATCGCGCCCTGATCGGCCGGCCCAGCAGGCCCTGCGGACGCAGCAGCAGCACGGCTATGAAGACGCCGTACACGAGGATGGAGCGAAAGCTCGGCGAGATCAGCGTAGTGCCGTAGACCTCGACAGCAGCCAGGATCAGAGATCCGAAAATGCTGCCGGTCAGATTTCCGAGCCCGCCGAGAATGATGATCACGAACCCCGAGACCGTGAACGGAAAGCCCATGAACGGCGAAATCTGTTGCGTCATACTGATCAGGACGCCGGCGAGCGCAGCGAGCGCGAAACCGAGCGCAAAAACCTGCACGTTAATACGATCGACATCGATACCGACCAGCGCCGCGGCGTCCCGTTGCTGAATGATGGCGCGCATGGCCATTCCCGGCCGAGCATAACGAAAGAAAAGCGCGCAAGCGAAACAGGCCGCGGCCGCGATCGCCAGCGCGGCGACGCGATTGGCGGCGATCCGCGTGTTTCCGATCACGATGACTTCATCCAAGTAGGAATAGCCGCGATTATTCGCGGTAAACACGAGCGCAGTGACGTTCTGAATTACGATCGAGAGGCCAAAAAATACCAGCAGCGAGTTCGATTCAACGCGCGCGAGCAACCGGGCGGAGCGAAACAATCGCCGGATGACCGTAATATAGATCAGCGCGCCCGCCGCGGCTCCGGCGGCCGTGGCGATGAGCGTGGAGACGAGAGGACTAATGCCCCACCCCGCAAATCCCCAATAGGCGACATAGCCGCCGAGCATTACCAATTCACCATGCGCCACGTTGAGAAGGCGCATGGTGCCGTAAACGAGGTTCAATCCGATCGCGACCAGGGCGTAGAGCGAAGCGAGCACCAGTACGGAGGCCAGGAGCTGGCCGGAGAAGATCAGGCTCAGGTCCACTGCTCGCTCCGCAATGCGAACTATCCCTTCGCGTAGCAGATATTCGGTCGCGCCGCCTTGTGACCGCGGTATGCTTCCGTCGACAACTCACGGGCAAGGCGCGCGGCCGGGCGCAGCGTTACTTGGTCCATGCCGGCTTTGGTTCGAAGCTCGCAGTCGCCTCCGAAGCCGGCCAAACGATCTGCGCCTCGCCTTTTTGGAATTGCAGGAACATTGTCGGTGTGAGGACGTTCTCGACGCCCTTGAATTTCACCGGACCGTTGATCGTGTCGAAAGTCTGATTAGAGATAGCCTCGCGAATCTTGGCCTTGTCGAGCCCCGCTGTCTTCACGGCCTGTTCGAGGATCTCGATCGACATCCATGCCAGAGCGGAGTCGAGATAATCGGGCGGCTCGCCGAATTTCTTCATGTAGGCGTCGTAGAACGGCCGCGCTTTCGGCCACTTGGTCTCGTGCGGCGACCAGTGTCCCATGGTGACAATGCCGTCGAGGTTCGTGCCGAACATTTTCGAGAAGAAATAGTCGGCCGGACCAACCAGCGCCAGCTGGAACGGCGACTTGATGTCGAGCTCGCGCGCGCCTTTGATGTAAAGGATCGAGTCCGGCGGATAGGACAGCGAGATCGTCGCATCCGGCGCGGCCTGCTTGATTTTGGTAAGGGTCGAAGTCAAATCCTTCACGTCGGGCGCATATTCGTCGTTCACCACGACTTTGATCCCGGCCGCGTCGAGCGCCGGCATCAGGAATTTCTTTACCTCGAGCGAGAAGGGAAGCTGCAGCGTGGTCACTGCCGCCGTCTTGACCTTCTGCTGCACCAAAAATTTTGCGAGTTCCGCCCCAAGCCGGTCGGGAATGGCCGATGTTGGGAACCAGATGTTGCCTGGTTTGATGTCGCGGATCGTGACGGACGCCGCCGAATTGCCGACGACGGGGAACTGATATTTCTCGAGAATGCCGACGATCGCGAAGTGGAACGGCGTTCCCCAGGGCGCCAGCAGCAGATCGACCTTATCGTCGGTGATCAGCTTTTCATAAATCTGCGGCGCTTTGGCGAAGTCCGATTGGTCGTCGTAGGAGATGAACTTTACCGGCCGTTTGGTACCACCGACATCAATTCCGCCGGCGGCGGCCACCTGGTCTTGCCACAGCTCGTAAGTGTTGAGCTGCGTGTGCGCGGCCGGCGCGAAGGGGCCGGTCTTTGATATTGCGTAGCCGATCTTTACCGGCTCCTGCGCCGCTGCAGCGGTCACCCCAGCGGCGAGAAGCGTCGCGGCCAGTGCCAATGCGAATTTCATCGTCGGGCTCCCCTGTTTTGCGACGGATGATCGTCGCGACCGGTACCAGTTGCACTTTCCAGTCCGCACCGCGTGAAGCGAATGTTGCGCCACCGCGGAGTGTCCAGAGGCCGGCTACCAGCCGGGCGGACGGGACACCGTGATATGCGGCTGCACTTCCTCTTCAGTCGGAAACCATGCCAACTTGATGTCGCGTGTTTTAGGATGAAGCTGATGCGACCCGAGGCCTTCGGCGAAGCCGCGCTGACGAAGCTTGGCCCGAAGCTCCGCGGTCTTGTTCTCATCGATGCGGTAGTCGAGAGCCTCCGCATCGACGATGTCGACGGCCACACCGTAGAATTCTCTTGCAGCGTCTAACGTGAGCCACTCGTCCATTACATCGTCAAGTACGAGTTGCGGATCGCGCGCGAGCGGGTCGCCGAAGCCGCCGCCGCCGGACGACGCATAGAATATGCGGTCGCCTTTTTTCAACTCGACGCCAGTGGCGTACATGCCGGCATTGAATTCCTTGTCGGTGCCTTTGTTGATAATGAGATTGCAACCGCCACCGTTGAGGCCGCCGGCCATGCCGAACGGCGTAAACTTCTCGCGGTCGCCATGAATCGTCATGGTCACGTCGCTGAGCACGATCATCTCGCGCACGAGCGCGAAACCGCCCCGATACATGCCGTGACCGCAGGAGTCGGTGCGCGCCTCATAGCGGGTGTAAAGCACCGGAAACCAGCGCTCCTCGAGTTCTTGCGGAATTGTCCGCGCATTGCAGAAGCGCATGAAGATCAGCGATTTACCGTCCTTGAAGGTGCGCGCATTCTCGCCGCCGACCGCATAGGTATATTGCACGAAGGACTTCTTCGTGCGCGGATTGTAGCCGCCCATGCAGAGATTGGTCAGGCTCACCGCTGCCGGATAAACGCGCCACGGCTGCACCTTGCTCAACGGGCCGGCAAGGCAGGCGATGGTCACCGCCTCGACCTTGTCGAATGCTCCGGACGCATAGCCTGTAGTCGGCGCCGGCTCCACGACGTCGACGCAGGTGCCCTTTGTGGAAAGGATTTCGAGGTTACGAATGATGCCGTGATTGAGCGGAAACAGCTGCGGGAAGCAGATCATAAACCCGAGATAATTGCCGCCGGTGAGCGTAGCGTAGCTGCATCCCCACGAGGCGCGCGGCTGCGGACCGCTTTTGGTCCAATCGAAAGTGAGCTTGGTTCCGCGCTTGGTCATCGTGCAATGGACGCGGATCGGAGGCTTCCCCGCCGTCATCACATCCTGATCGCCGAAATCCTCGAACTCCCAGGTGCCGTCCGGAAGTTGCTCGAGTTCCGCCAGCATCACGCGCTCGGAATAATCAAATTGTTCCTCGAAAGCCGCGAACAGCGTCTTTACGCCATAGCGCTCACACAATTCATGCACGCGGCGGTCGATCAGCCGCGACGCTTCGAACTGCGCCTGAAGATCGGCGCGCCGCTCCACCGCGCCGCGGATGTTGATGGCGATCAGACTGAACAGTTCCTGGTCGAGCACGTCGCGCTTGAAAAGCCGGATCGGCGGAATGCGAATGCCCTCGGCGTAGCAGGAAGTCGCTTCCGGGTTGAAGGTGCCCGGCATCGGACCGCCCATATCGGCCCAATGGATCACGGTGCAGGCGAAGGCGACGACCTCGCCGTCGAAGAAAATCGGCCGGATGAGCCGGGTGTCGTTGACGTGCGAGCCGGTACGATAGGGATCGGAAAAAAGAAACGTATCGCCGCGATGCATCGACTCGATCGAAACATCCTTGAGAAGCTCGACCACCGAGGGGCCAAACGACGCGTAATGGGCGGCGGCGTCGGTGTGGCCGTGCGCGACAAGCCGGCCGTCGCGCGTCAACAGGGCATTCGAGCGGTCACGCCCCATACCGACGACCGGGTGGTACGCTACCCGTTCGATCGTAGTCGACGCCTCATAACACGCCGCCACAAACGCGTTGCGCATCACCTCGAAGGTGATGAGATCCATGCTGATGTCGCCAACATGCGTCAGCTTTTCTTTGATGCCATATTCGGCATCGGAATGTTTCCCGCTTGCGGATGCCTTTGCCTGCATCGTTTTCTCTACCGTTCGACCGTGATGACCAGGTTGCCGTATTTATCAGGCGTGCAGAGCGTGCCTGGCGGCATGACAGTCGTGGTGTCCGGCTGTTCGACGATCGCCGGCCCTTCGAATGCGATACCGACGGGGAGCTTGCCGCGCTCGTAGATCGCGGCTTCGACGAAGCCGGAGCCGCGAAACCATACGTTGCGGCGGCCCTTGTGCGCTTCCGCCAATGTGGTCGTGCGTTCGACCTCGGGCAAATGCGGCTTCGGAATCAACCCGATGGCGATCACACGCAGATTGACCAGTTCGACCGGCGCATAACCCGGCGGCAACGTGTAGCCGTAGGCAGCTTGCATTGCCGCCATGAAATCCCGGGTAATGCCTTCAAGGTCCACGATGCGCTCGTTCTTGACCTCAACGGTGAAGAAGCGAGACTGACTGAAGTACTTTACGTCCACGTATCGCTCGATGTCGATTTGGTCGGCGCGCATGCCCTCGCGGATCAACGTTTCGCGCGCCCGTGCGACCAGATCGTCGAACTCCGCGTTGAGTTTAGCGTAATCCAGTTCCGCCTCGATCTTGTGCAACGGTATCGTAAATTCATGCTTCACATCGACGCGAATGGCGCCGAATGCGGATGCATAACCCGGCAATGGGGGCACGATCACCGTCGAAGCGCCGATCTCACGGGCAAGATCGCATGCATACATCGCGCCGCCGCCGCCATAGGGAACGATGGCGAAATCCCGGGGGTCCCAGCCCCGGCTGACGGTCTGCAGCCGCATCGCCATCATCAAATTGGTCATCGCGACCATGTACATGTTCGCAGCGGATGTTTCGGCGTCCCAGGCGTGGTGGTGACCGATCTTGACCTCGAGCGCACGGCGCGACAGCTTCGCGTCCACCTCCATCTCGCCGCCCAAATAATAATTGGGATCGATGCGCCCCAAAACGATCTGCGTGTCGGTATTCGTCGGCTCGGTGCCGCCGGCGCCATAGCAGGCCGGGCCCGGCACCGCGCCCATGCTCTGCGGGCCGACGTTGAGGATGCCTCCCTTATCGACCCAGCCGATCGATCCGCCCCCCGCCCCGATATAGACGGTATCGACCGACGGGAGGCAGCACGGCACGTTCCACAAAATCTTCCATTCGTGCGTGATCGCCGGCTTGCCGCGATAGATTATCGAGACGTTGTTGGTCGTTCCGCCAGTCTCGAAGGCGATGACGTTGTCGAAGCCGGCAAGCGATCCGATGTAACCGGCGAGGCCGACGGCGCCTGAGACCGGCGAGGAATGGAAGGTACGCGCCGGAAGCTTCAACGCCTCATCCATGCCGATGACGCCACCGCCGGATGTCGTCACCAGGATGGCACCCTCATAGCCCCAATCGGTCTTGAGTCGGTCGGCCAGACCTTGCAGATAATTTTTCAGGATAGGCGAGACATAAGCGTTAAGCACGGTCGTGCAGGTCCGCTCGAATTCGAGCATCTGCGGCAGCACTTCATGCGAGAGCGTGATGTCGATATCGGGCAATTCCTCGCGCAGGATTTCGCGGGTGCGCAATTCATGGACTGGATTCATGAAAGAATCCATGTACACGACTGCAACCGACTCGATACCGCGCTTTTTGATCATGCGCGCGGTACGGCGCACATCGGCCTCTTCGAGCGGCGTGACGACCTCGCCATAAGGACTGATGCGCTCGCGCACGACCAACACGTTGCGCCGCAGTACGATCAGCTCCGGCGGATCCCAATCGAGCTCAAAGGCCGAAATCCGCTCAGCGCGGCCACCGCCGAGGACGTCGCGGAAGCCTTCTGTGGTGATCAGCGCTGTCTTGACACCCTTGCGCTCAAGAATCGCATTGGTCGAAACCGTTGCCCCGTGGCGAAACGACAGGGTCTCTTCGCCGCGCAGGCCGGCGCGCGCCAATCCGTTGATAACCCCATCGAAGAATGTCGGCGGCGTTGAGGGGACCTTGCCGATACGCTGCTCACCGGTTTCCAGATTGACCCCGATGACGTCGGTGAAGGTGCCGCCAATATCGGTGCCAACCACCCAGACGCGTTTACCGTTCATCTTCGACGTTCCGCTCTTCCGTAGCTTGAGAAACTGTGTGCAACGCCTATTACCGAACAATATTCGTTTTTCGAGGGGTGTCAATCATGACAGGCCTTTGGATGGCCCCGCCGCAAGGGCAATTAGTTTGCGGGCGTTTCCAGTTTCCGCTCTCCTGCCAACATCGCCTCCAACACGCGTTGCGGCGTCAACGGCAGTCGCCGCATGCGGACGCCGAGAGCGGCATTGACCGCATTCGTTATCGCCGCGGCGACACCGTTAATACCGATCTCGCCGACGCTCTTCGCCCCGTAAGGTCCGTTGGGATCGTTGGATTCGACGATAATGGAGTGAAGCTCCGAGGGCGCCTCGATGAAGGTTGGGATTTTGTAGTCCATCAGTGTCGGATTGGCGATTTGCGCGCCGTTCCACACGATTTCCTCGAACAATGCGAAGCCCAAGCCCTGAACGAAAGCGCCTTCGATTTGGCCTTCCACCATTTGTGGATTGATGGCGCGCCCGACATCGCACGCCGACCAAGTGCGGCTCACTCGGCATTTGCCGGTAGTGTCGTCGATTTCCACGTCGACCACCGTAGCATTGAACACGAAGGCGCCGATCTGAGGAAACGGGAGGCCGATGACGCTTGCGCGCTTCGGATCGACGGTTTTTTGGTCGAAGACCCAACTATGGCTGCCGATGATCGGACCGCCCGCAGCCCAATGCGCCCGGCCCGAAACGGCCGCGAAGCTTATGTGGCGATGGGGAATGCCTTTTACGGCGATAAGGCCGCCGGGAATCAATTCCAGGTCGGCCGGACCGCATTCAAGGATTTCCGCAGCATGATCCTTGATCTTGCGCTCCACTTCAGCCGCGGCACCGACGACCGACTTTCCCGTCATATACGTTACGCGACTGGCCGTAGTACCCCAATTGTAAGGCGAGCCATCGGTGTCCGGACTGGCGATGCTGACCCGATCGAGCGGTATGCGCAGTGCTTCCGCGCAGATTTGGCTGAGAACCGTGTTCGAGCCCTGACCGATATCGACCGAGCCGGTATTGAGCACAACGGTTCCGTCCTCGAGCAACCGCACGATGGCGCCGGTCGAAAGCAGGCCGCTGATGTGTGCGCTACACGACACGCCAAGTGCGCGGCGGCTCTCCCGGCGACGCTCACCATTCCATCCCGAGGCCTTGCGCACCTTCTCAAGGCATTCGGCCAATCCAATGGAGGCGATGGTCTGCCCGCCAAGCCAGCGGTCGCCCTCCTGTTTCAGGTTCTTCAACCGAAAGTCGACGGGGTCCAAGCCAAGCGCATCCGCGATCTCGTCCATCTGGGTTTCGGTGGCGAAGGTCACCTGCGGTACGCCAAAGCCGCGGAATGCACCGAAACGCGTCTTGTTGGTGTAGGCGAGCCGGCCGTGACAATAGGCATGCGGGATGCGGTAGGGACCGCAGCTCATCAGCAACGCGTAGCCGAGTACGCCTGGACTGTCATCGGCAAAGGCTCCGCCATCAAGCAAAATTTCCACCTCGCGCGCGATCAGGATGCCGTCGCGTTTGACGCCGGTCTTGACGCGGATTTGAGACGGATGGCGTGCGCGAACCATCTCAAAATCCTGCTCGCGGGAGAGGATGAGCTTCACCGGCCGCCTTGCCTTGATCGCCAGCAGCACCGTGATCGGTTGGATGTGCGGCTCCATCTTGTTGCCAAAGCCGGCGCCGATCCGCGGGGTGAGACAACGCAGCCGTGACATCGGCATGCCGAGGGACGCAGAGACGTTCGCCTGGACTCGAAAGACCGACTGGTTCGCAGACCACAATGAGACGCGGCCATTGGCGTCCATTTCGGCGAGCGCGCCGCAGGGCTCGAGCGAGACGTGTGCCTGAGGCTGCGTCTGATATTGGGCTTCGAAAATGAGATCGCTGTCACGCCAGCCCCGATCGATGTCGCCTTCGCGGAAGCCCGTGCGCGAGCAGAGATTTCTGTTGGTTCCAGTATCGAAGACTTTTATGAAGTCTGCCGCTTCCTCGTGGATGACGGCGGCATCCGCCGAAAGCGCCGCTTCCGGCGAGAGCGCGGCCGGCAATTCCTCATACGCGACGTTGATCGCGGCGGCGGCTGCACGGGCTATGGCTTCAGTGTCGGCGGCAACCGCGGCGACCGGCTCCCCGACATAGCGAACCTTGCCCTTGGCAAGCGCATGCTCGTCCTTAATGAAGGCTCCCATACGCCAGTTCTCTTGCAGATCGTCGCCGGTCACGATCGCGCGCACGCCCGCCATCGCCAGCGCCTGCGACAGGTCGTAATTCAGGATGCGCGCATGCGCATGCGGGCTCTGCAGAACAGCGCCGTAAAGCATGTTGGGGCGGTAGAGGTCGGCGATGAATTGAGCGCTGCCGGAAACCTTTTCCTGGGCCTCGATTTGAGGCGCCGATTTGCCAACCCCAAAATCGCCGGATTTACTCACGCCACGACCTCATCCGGCAATGCACGTGCGGCGCCGAGCACGGCCTCGACAATTTTTTTGTATCCGGTGCAACGGCAAAGATTTCCGGACAGCACGCGGCGAACGTCATTTTCCGAAGGCCGCCGGTTGTCGGTCAGCAAGGCGAAGGCCGTCACCAGCACGCCAGGCGTGCAGAATCCACACTGGAACGCTCCGCCGGCAATGAACGCGCGCTGTAGCGCTTGCATTACAGGCTGATCGCCCAGGCCCTCGATTGTATCGATGCGCTTGTCATCGCAATCGAGCGCGAGCGACAGGCAAGACCGCACGGGTCGGCTATCGGAAAGTACCGTGCAAGCGCCGCAGACGCCTTGATTGCAGCCGCGCTTGGCGCCGGTCAGGAGGAACTGATCTCGAATGATAGTGAGCAACGTATCGGAGGCGTCGGCACTCGTCGGCAATGCGGCGCCGTTGACATTGAGAATGACCGTGTCGCGGTTACTCATGCCGCAGCCTTCGATGCCGCGACGGCATCTTTGAGCGCGTGCGTGAGCATACGCGGAATGAGAAGTTTGCGGTACTCCGCGGTCCCACGCACATCATCGACCGGGTTCGCCAACGAAGCCAAGAGATCGCCGGCGCGGGTCGAAGCGGCCGGTGACAGATCGGAAGACAGAATCCGATCAGCCTCCACGGACGCGAGCGGCGAAGGGCCGCAGCCACCGACGGCAACGCGCACTTCGCCATCCCGCGCCAGCGAGACCGCGACCGAGACGATGGCAAAATCGCCAGACACCCGCGCGTGCTTGAGATAGAAACCAACGCCGGGCTTCGGCTTGCGGATCTGTATGGCAGCCGCAATTTCACCGGGCGCCAGAACTGTCGCGTACCAATCGACGAAAAATTCGCGGATCGAAACATGCCGCCGCCCCGACCTCGACGCGATCTCGACCGTCGCATCGACCACGAAGAGCGCCGGCGGAAAATCGAGGCCCGGATCGGCGTGGGCGACGGCGCCACCAATGGTGCCCATGTTACGCACAGCGGTACCGGCGATTTGCGTCGCGGCATGCGAAAGCACTGCCGCGGTGCCGCAAAGCCGGCCATCGCCGGCAATCTCGTTATGGCGAGTGGCGGCACCAATTCTGATGTCTCCGTCCGCCGATACGCGGATGCCGGAGAGCTCTGGAATTCGCGTCAGGCTTACCAGGGCAGCCGGCATGACCAGCCCCGCATTCATCATTGCGACCAGCGAGGCACCCCCGGAGAGCGGCCTTGCATCGGCAACCGTCGCCAGCAGCTCGAGGGCCTCAGCAAGAGTCCGCGGCCGGAACAGTGTCGGAGTGGACGCCATGATGCCGATCCCGGACGCCTGCCGATACGTGGGACATCTCGCGGCCGAACGAACGCGCGATACGACCGATCGCGACGAGCTTGTCATCTACGCAGATGATTACCGAATAGTATTCGTGTATTAAAAAGAGTCAAGATTCACCGGCCACCGGTCGCATCGCAAAATGTCCTTTATTTGGCGCGCCAACTCATATTAGTTACCGGGCATTCTGCGCGCGCCCGAGCGCGGTCTTTTCCTGAGTGATCACACAAGCGCAGGAACGGAGTTTCGAATGTCGCGGCACGAAGGGAAAGCCAGACGTGGCACAAACAAAGAAAATTGAGATCAAGCAGGCGATACTTGATGCCGCTTATGAATTATTCTCGAAGCACGGCTATTCGGATACCAACGTCACCGACATCGCGCGGTCGGCGGGAGTGGCTCCGGCCAATCTCTACGTTTATTTCCGCTCGAAGCTCGACATTCTCTTTTCGATCTATGAGCCATGGCTGACGAGGCAATTCGATGATTTGGAAAGGTCTTTGCGGCGCTTCCGCGGTCCGCGGCAGCGCCTGTGCAAGATTCTCTCTACGATTTGGCGGGACATTCCGTCCGCCGATAACGGCTTTGCCAACAACTTGATGCAAGCCATTTCGACGACGACGGTGCGCGAAGGATACAGCCCGACACTGCGGCTGACGATCGAGGAACGGGTAGCGAAATTACTCGACGATTGCCTGCCAAGCTTCGATCATGCGAGTTCGCGTGAACTCGCCAATATCGTGCTCATGGCCTTCGACGGTTACGCGCTGAATTTTCATCTCAAAGGCGGAGCCGTTTGCCCGTCCAAACAACTGACGCTATTTGCCGACATTTTGCTTAATTGCCCGGAAATCGCCGGAAGCCGAAATCAAGCAAAGGCGCCGCGGAGGCGATCTGGGAACAGGACTGCGCCGAACGCGACGGCGAGGATCGCGGGATGAGCGCGTCCTCGGCCGAAGGACTGCCACAGGTGTATCCCACCGTGGTTCACATGCTCGCCGACACCTGTGCGCGATTTCCAGATGTAACCGCGCTAGTCTGCGGCGCGCGCAGTCTCTCCTACGTCGAGTATTTGCGCTGTGTAGCCGGGTTCGCCGACGAATTGGTCCGCTACGGTGCGCGGGGGTCGCGAGTCGCGCTGGTCTGCGCAAACTCGCTCGACATGCCGATCGCCGTGTTTGGCGCACATGCGGCTGGCGCGCAGGCAGTGCCGATCAATCCGACCTACACCGAGCGAGAGCTCAGCTATATTCTGGGCGATGCTGACCCGGTTGCCATCGTCTACGATGCCGAAATCGCAGGCAAGGTCGAACCGCTTATTGCGGCGCTTGGCATACGCCATGCAGTGCGCATCGGCGGTGAAACCGGCCGCAGTCTCGATATCTGGAGGCGTGAAGCCGACCGGAAATTGCCGCAGCCATGGCCCGCTCCCGACGATCTTGCGACGCTGCAGTATACCGGCGGCACCACCGGCCGGCCCAAGGGCGTCGATATCAGTCACCGGCAGATGGCAATTAACATCAGCCAGCGCGAGGCGGCCCTGCCGACGCGCCCCGGCGATGAAAGCGTTCTGTGCGTGATGCCACTGTTCCACGTCTTCGCCGTGGCGATGTGTTTGCATCTCGCGGCCTATTGTGGCGGGCGGCTGGTGATCATGCCGCGGTACCGGCCTGAAACTGTCCTCGATCTCCTTGCCGCGCAAAAGATCACGCGGTTGCCGGCCGGTCCAACGGTCTTTATTGGCTTGCTCGGTCACGAAAAATTTGCGGCGACCGATTTTTCCTCGTTGCGGACCGCCTATTCGGGCTCTGCTCCGCTTCCGGAAGAGACGTTGCGGCAGTGGACCGAACACACCGGCACAGCGATCCTTGAGGGTTTTGGGCAAACGGAGGCGGGGCCTGTCCTTACCTATGTGCGCGACGGCGGGCGCCTGAAGGTCGGTTCGGTCGGCCTCCCGCTGCCGCTGACGACCATCGAGATCGTCGATACCGAGAGCGGGACGAAATCGCTGGGCATCGGCGAAATCGGGGAAATTCGCGCACGCGGCCCGCAGATCATGTCCGGATACCGCAACAGGCCGAAGGAAACCGCCGAGGCGCTGCGAGGCGGCTGGCTTTATACTGGCGACATCGGTGAGATCGACGCGGACGGATATCTTTTTATTCGGGACCGCAAGAAGGACATGGTGATCGTCGGCGGCTATAACGTCTATCCTCGCGAGGTCGATGAGGTCCTCTTTACGCACCCCGCGGTCAAGGAGGCAGCGAGCACGGGCGCTCCCGATCGATACTACGGAGAGACCATTCGAGCCTTCGTCGTGCTCAACGAAGGAACGCAGATCGGCGCGAACGATCTGATCGACCATTGCAAGAAAAATCTGGCGCCATACAAAGTGCCGTCGGCAATCTATTTGGTCGATTCCTTGCCGCGCACCACTGTCGGCAAGATCGATAAGCTCGCGCTTCGCGCAAAGCTTTCTGAGTCAGTTCGAGCGTAGAATGGTCCCAAGGGCAGGCGGCATGTCATACAAGGCTGAAATACCCTACGGCGCGTACTGGAGCACGCCCTTTGCGAGATGGCAGGGAGCTTTCGCGAACCTGCATTCCCTGGAATTTGCCGCTCATACCGCGCGCAAGGAGCTTGGGCGGCGCGAGATCCCCGCAGAAGCGATCGAGCACGGCGTTCTGGGCCTCACTGTGCCGCAGTCACAGTCGTTTTATGGGCTACCCTGGGTTGCCGGCCGGGCGGGATTGGGTCATATCGCCGGTCCAACGATCATGCAGGCCTGCGCCACGGGCGTGCGCACGCTGCTCGCCGCCGCGCAGGAAATAGAAGCGGGGATGTGCGGCGCCTCGCTCGCGCTCACTTGCGACCGCACGTCCAACGGGCCGCATCTTTACTATCCAAACCCGAAAGGTCCGGGCGGCACGGGCGCGCATGAAGACTGGGTAATGGACAATTTCGGCTGTGATCCCCTCGGCCGACATTCAATGTTGCAGACCGCCGAAAACGTGGCTGCCAAACATCAGATCACCACCGAGCAGCAGCACGAGGTCGTGCTCATGCGCGAACGGCAATACCGCGCCGCGCTGGCAGACGGGTGCGCCTTTCAAAAACACTACATGAATCTTCCTTTCGAGGTGCCGGACCCGTCATTCAAAAAGATCGCGGGAAAGATCGAGTCGGATGAAGGGATTCGATTCTCGACACCGGAAGCCTTAGCCAATTTAAAGCCCGTACTTGCCGGCGGAACCGTGACCTATGGCGGGCAGACGCATCCAGCCGACGGCAACGCTGGAATCATCGTCGCTGAGCCCGGGCGCGCCGGCGAATTGAGCCGCGATCGCAATATCCGCGTGCGGCTGCACGGCTTCGGCAGCGCGCGCGCCGAGCTCGCCCACATGCCGGAAGCGCCAATTCCAGCCGCCCGGCGCGCGCTCGAGGCTGCCGGAACGACGATAGACCGCATGGACGCCATCAAGACCCACAACCCGTTTGCCTTAAACGACGTCCTGTTTTCACGGCAGACCGGCGTTGCGCTGGACAGGATGAACAACTTCGGTTGTTCGCTGGTCTGGGGACATCCGCAGGCCCCCATGGGCACTCGCGGCGTGATCGAACTCATCGAAGAGCTGGCGCTCCGTGGCGGCGGCTACGGATTGTTCGCCGGGTGCGCGGCGGGCGACACAGCCATAGCCGTCGTCATCGAAGTTGCCGATCGCCGCTAGTGGTTGATCGCACCATTCCGGTCAGCCCGCCCCTTGCGCTTGCTCGATCTTTTGCTTGAATGCCGCAGCGAAGTCGCGGCCGAGGCTTTCGGCTTTTTTCTTCATCACGCCGAGCCCAAATTTGCCCAATCGTCCAACCACCGCCGCTTCTGATGCGTAAAAGACCTCGGTCTCATTGTCGCTCAGCGCGGTCAAGCGCAACGTGTTTTCGGCGGACAGCGAACTTGCCCGACTTCCTTCTTCTCCCCGGGTGCGCGAACGGACCTCCTCCGGTGCTGTTTCCGATAGGATCTCGACGTCGACGTTGAAGTCGGCCTTGATCAACCCGAGCTGCACCCGAATCTTCGCTTTGTAGAGCGTCGGACTGACGACCTCCACGCTCCGACATCCGGGAATACAAGGGGCGACGACGCTCGGATCCTTGATCGCCACCCACACCCGCTCGCGCGGGGCTGCCACTACAAATCGGTCTTCTATGCGCATGGCTCGCCGTCCCAGTCGGTCTCGTTGATATGTCCGGGCCATCTGGCACGGGCGAGGCGCGCGCGCAAATCGTCAATGGCCGAGTTTGGAATCGCTATTGTGAACGGTCTTAAATTTCGTTTGCTTTTGCAGGGTATACATAGTGTTCGGTGCTCGCAAACCACGTCCATGCAGGGACACGGTCGGTTATCCGCTGCAGGCCGATAGCAAAGCCGTTGTGTGTACCGAAAATCAGATTCGGCAATATTGTCATTTCCAGCTTGGCAGGGTGAACCGATCCGGCATCGGGGAATGGGCGTGCCCAGTTCTGGTTCGGCATTAGCATAACCCGCAATATCAGGTACGGTTTCGCGGTCCCCAACGATGACGTGGCGGGACGTGTCACAAGCCCTCAAGCGGTTGCAGCGACTTTTCTCGAGTCAAATACTAGTTTTTGCGCCGAACTTTGTTCGTTCGGGGAGCGTCCACTAAATAGACGTTCCACTCGTCTGGATCGTTGCGAGCATCCAGGTCAATTTCCCCGTCGCTAATTGCTTGGTCGCGGGACTGTTTCCATTCGGCATGTTGTGTCGCCGTCGCCTCTCTCACCTCAACGGCGGACTTCCCGTCCCATAGCGGTTTTCCGTCTGTACTAATGAGGATCTTCAGGTCAGATCGCATGCTGCCTTCTTGGTCATCGATCATCGCGCGCGCCTGATCGTCATCCACAGCACGAAATGCCAATACTGCTTTCCCGCCAATAATGGCGACGTACGTATTCATCATAAACTCCGTTTTCAGACTAGAGCGGTCGGGCGGCGCTTGAGGGACACGCGACACATTGCATTTGAGTTTGAGTATGGCATCGGATCCGGCATGGTTTCGATATCCCATGCGAGGAGGTTTGGCATTGCATGCGCCTCGCTATCGCGGTGCAATACGGAGTTTCTTTATTCGGCAGAGGAATTTCCCGCAGTGCGGGAAAGTGCTTTTTTGGATCAAGCTAAAGTGACTCGCCGCAAGGTCGACTGCCATAATACCGTTGGTCGTCGGGGGAAGCGACAGGAGGGAAGTTACCATGGCGACGATGGTATCCAAACGTCGTTCCACCTTTGGGATTAACTGCGCCCAATGCGACAACGAGCTGATTGCCCCCGAATGGTCCGAGTATCGGAATAAGCAGCATATTCGTCATCTTTGGCGCTGCTGGAAATGTGACTGCTGTTTTGAAACCATCGTCAACGCCAAGTCGATGGAAGACACCGCAGCAATGGATGATATTTCCCCGTCTCTGTTGGTCGCATAGGGCAATTCAAGGGGAGCAGCGGAAGCCACTTCCTGCATGTCTTATAACGCGACTAGCTTGCGCTTTGGCGCGGTCGCTTGCTTGCGTTCATCCGCCAACTGCTCGTCAGGGTTCCAGCTCAAAAGAGTTTTAAAACTATTTGGAAGCTGAATCCTTATTCAACATGGCGATAGCTTCCTGCACTGTCGTCATAAATTGTGCGGGGAAGATGATGGTTGAGTTCTTTTCGGTCGCAATTTCGGCCATCGTCTGCAGCGTGCGAAGCTGAAGTGCCACGGGATGCTGCGTGATGATGTCGGCCGCTTGGCCGAGCTTCACCGAGGCTTGATATTCCCCTTCGGCGGCCACGATCTTCGCCCGACGCTCGCGCTCGGCCTCAGCTTCCTTTGCCATCGCGCGCTGCATGTTGTCGGGAAGGGTAATGTCTTTAATCTCGACTGCCGTCACCTGCGTGCCCCAGGGCTCGGTGTGCCCGTCGATCACATTCTTGATCTGCTCGTTGATGCTGGCGGTATCTGAAAGAAGCTGATCAAGGCTAAATCTTCCAACAACATTGCGTACCGTTGTTTGGCTGATTTGATTGATCGCGTTGTAGACGTTCTCAATGACGATTACCGCTTTCTCCGGATCGGAAATGTGATAGTAGGCGACGGCCGCGATATCGATTGAGACGTTGTCCTTTGTGATGATTTTTTGCGAGGGAATTTGCATCGTGACGGTGCGCAAGGATACGCGCACCATCTGCTGGATCGGAACGAAGACAAGGGTGAGCCCCGCCCCGCGAACGCCCTCAAACTTTCCGAGAAGAAATACCACGCCACGTTCGTACTGTCGCAGTACCCGAATCGAGCCGATGACATACAAAATTACCGCGAGCGCAAAAATATAGAGCCAATACATGCTGTAACTATTGCACATATTACAATGGTGGTCGAGCCGGGGTCCGCTGTCGCTTGTGGGCGCGTGTCCGCGCTGGTCAGAAGGTCTAAGACCGGCGGAGGCAAGACAGGGTGGACGCAAACGGTCGTTTAACGTGCGCGAGGTCTTGAACGGAATTTTAATTACAACATGCCGGGGACCTTCAGGTCGGGCCGGTCGCGATCTAAGGTCGATGATAGGACGCGGAGCAAATGGTCACGCGCGTTGCGGTACGCAGCAGAATACAAGGGCCTGGATGACCCGTTGCGTTGATTTCATCAAGCGCGAGACCCTGTCTGGATCAACGTCACAGCAAATCTGACCGCGGACTGGATTGCCCGCCAGATCACGGAGACATTCCCTTGGGATGAGGCTCCGCGCTACCTGATCCGCGATCGGGACCGGGTCTACGGTGCCGCCGTCGCGCGCCGATTGCGGGCCATGGGCATCCGGGACAAGCCCATCGCCCCGGGTTCGCCTTGGCAGAACGGCGTCGCAGAAAGGCTGATCGGATCGATCCGTCGCATGCGCCGACCATGTCGTCGCCTTGGGCGAAGGGCACTTACGTCGGGTCCTGCAATCCTACTGCGCTACTATAATGGATCGAAGACCCATCGCCCGGATTTATCGACTGCGCCTTCCTTTGTAGCGGTAGAGGTAAAAGGCCAACGCCGTTGTCGAACCGTGCAAGCGGAACGATGTCTTGCTACTGACGTTTGTTGGCCCTTCCGCCGCCACCGCCGCCGGACGCTTTGAAGCCACCACCGCCACCGCCGGACGCTTTGAAGCCACCACCGCCGCCGCCGGACGCTTTGAAGCCACCACCGCCGCCGCCGGACGCTTTGAAGCCACCACCGCCGGACGGTTTGAAGCCACCACCGCCACCGCCCTGGATGGCTTTGCCGCTTTGGAAGGCTTTGCCGCCTTCGATGGCTTTGCCGCCTTCGATGGCTTTGCCGCCTTCGATGGCTTTGCCGCCTTCGACGGCTTTGCCGCCTTCGATGGCTTTGCCGCCTTGGAAGGCTTTGCCGCCCTCGATGGCTTTGCCACCTTGGAAGGCTTTGCCGCCCCCGATGGCTTTGCTGCCTTGGAAGGCTTTGCCGCCGAGATTGCCGTACTGCTGTTGAAGCTTTGTGTTCTTGAACGGCACGTTGCCGTGATGACCGGGATCAAACTTCCAGTTCTGGAACTGGCCGCCACCAGTGAAGGGTACCTTGTTGAATTTGCTGTAAAGCATGGAGTTAACCTGGATCGCCGCAAGGCCCCCGTAACCCCAATTGTACTGGCACCATAATGCCGGCCCGACGAAGAATGCCGGCCCGAACCCGAATGCCGGGCCGACGGTCCACCAGGGCGGATACCAGAAGAATGGCACGTATTCCGGCGACCAGAAGCCGATACCGAAGACGATCGTCGGATCATAGACCGGAACGTAAATGTAATCCGGCTCGATCGGGTCGATCATGATGTACTCCGGCGGCCCCACATAGCCCGGGCTCGGCGTCGCCGCGACCCTCGTGACCCTCTGCTCCTTGCTCGACTTCAGATTGCCGGCAGCCTCTGCCTTGTCGCGCAGCGCCTGAATCGCGCGCTGTACGTCGTCGGGCTGAGCCAGAAAGGCCTCGCCGAGTTGCTGGGTCCAATCCAGCTTATCGTTCATCATCGCCAGCACCTGCGGAACCGACGTCAATCCCTTGACGCTTGGATCCCACGGCTGCTTTTGCATCTCATTTTCGAGCGCTGTGCCCTCGAGCTTTGGATTCTTCTCGGACCAGCGCGCCGCCATCGCCACTTCGAGTGGATAGGTGGACGCGGTCAGGATCTGCGCCAGTAGCGGGTCGGGATAGAGCGCAATCGGCGCGACAAGCTGTTGCAGTTGTGTCTCGCTGAGAAGCTGCTGCTCCTGAGCTGGCTGAGGCGGCTGCTGCTCCTGAGCTGACAGAGGCAATAGAGCACCCGGCAGCGTGGTCAGCATCACCCCTGCCGCAATCGCGCGGAATTGACTCATCCAATTTGACCAGGTCGCCATGAGGAATATCCTTTCTCGGCGCAGCTTGCGCCAAGGCGCGGTCGATTGGCCCGCCTACGTGATGCGTGCCGTTCAAAGAATTTTTTAGATTTCCTTCACGGCGCCTTGGCCTGCTGTGCTGCTGCCCCGATACGCCGGGGCCATCTGCTTGTGTAAAGCCTTTATCCTAGTGCGCGACAGTCTCTTTCGCGCGGACCGACTTATGATGGGTCTTAACATAACCGTAGTAGCGGGGGTGGGTGAGCCCGCGGTGGAGCCCACGATCGTGCTGGACCAGCTTATTCACGCCACGACGATGATGAACCACCTTCGCCGTTGCATTGACGTTGGTCTTCGCCTTGACGTTTGCCTGCGTGACAGGAGTTTGGGTCTGCGCCGCAGTCCCCAACTCGATCGCAAAAGCTGGAGCCGCCATGCCCAATATGGCTGTAGTGGCAAGCGCGAGAGCTAATTTTCTCATTGATCTTCTCCTTGGGTGAACGTGGGCGAACAATGGTTCGCTGTTGAACATCTAATGTGGTGAGGGCGCTGTCGTTCCCCTAATTACAAATTTCACATGTACATGAACTCGTCTTCATTTGAATATGAAGTCGCGTTCATGGTGGTTCTCAGAAGATCCTGGCGTGGACTTGAAGCACGCGTGTGCCATGCCAATGTCGCCGTTAGCGTCGTTCTGAGATCACCCCGCGGAATCTTCGCGGTCTGTTGTGCCTCGCACACAAAGATGGGACCCAGACGCTAACTAAAATTGGGGGCGGTTTTTTGTGCCGATGCGCCGCGACGTCGAATTCCGCGACGCACACGCAGCGCCCATGCGACCGCTGATCGGGCCAGCTCTCTTACATAAGGACAAAAGGCACTGGGCCTATCCGTTTCGCTTCGCCGGAACAGTGGCTTCCGGGAGCCCCCGCCGTCTGCTATCGTCTACGCCGTTCCAGAGTTCATCTAGGGAATGTCAGTTGACGAGAAATCGGAGGCGCGGACGGCAACGGCATTAGAATTTCGTGTCCAATAAAACGTAGACGCGTAGCTGTGTGATACCAACCTGGGGGATCGCGGTGCGGGTAGCGAATTGCCGTAGCCGGTGGCACAAGGGAGGCCGCCATGAAGCTTAATGCTCCACCAATGTGGACGTTCATCGTTTCGCTTATCATCGCCGTAGTCGCAGTCATCGGGGTTTTCACGCCAATTCCGGACATCAATGCGTATAGTTTTTGGGGTGCCATCCTCGCCTACATCGTACTCGCGGTTGGCAATCTGGCGCAGACATAGCAAACACCGCGTGCGATACTACCAAATACCGTTGGCGGGCGTGCAACGTACGAGTGGGGACGACGGCGATGAGTGAGAAGCTGCGCGAGCAAAAGGCCGGACGCAGGTAAGTTTTGACAGGCTTGAGTATATGGAGCAGCGCGGAAGTTTTCTCGGCTTTGCTGCAGCGCGTCAGGAACGGTTGACGCTCATGCATACTGATGGAGGAGGAAGCGGAAAAAGCTGCAGCGCCAGCTGACCTGTGCAACGTCCCGGCCGTGGACGTGGTCGTCGCGGTGTCGCACGAGACGGATTAACGCCACCGTATGTCACCGAATGGATGAAGTGAAGGCGATTTTTGAGGCGCGGTCGTTGAAGCCCGCGCCCGTTCTACGAAGCGATAAAACCTTAAATTCGGGGAGGAAAATATGGCTACAATTCCGAAGGACTTCCGGCGTGTGATTATCGCCGCGTCAGTGGGAAACGTTATCGAGTGGTATGATTTCTATATTTTCGGGAGCTTGGCCGCGATCTTGTCGGTCAAGTTCTTCGAACAGAGCAACCCGGTTGCGGCCCTGCTGAGCACGATTGCGCTGTTTACCGCCGGATTCTTGATCCGTCCTTTGGGCGCATTCCTCTTCGGATGGATGGGCGACCGCGTCGGCCGCAAGTATACGTTCCTCGTTACCCTTAGCGGAATGGGGCTTGGCACGGGGGCGATTGGGTTGATCCCCGACTTCCATTCGATCGGTTTGGCCGCCGCGTTTATCCTCTTCAGTCTGCGGATGATCCAGGGCCTGTGCCTGGGCGGCGAATATGGCGGTGCCATCACTTACGTCGCCGAGCACGTTGTAGACGAACACCGCGGCTACTACACCGGTTGGCTGCAAACCTCTCCTACTCTTGGCATCGTGGTGTCGCTGGCCGTGATCATCGCTTCACGTACATACTTTGGCAATGACGCGTTCAACGCATGGGCGTGGCGCGTTCCGTTCCTGGTGTCCTTCCTGCTAGTGGCAATCGCAATCTACATCCGGCTCCAGCTCCAGGAGACGCCAATCTTCGAGGAGATCAAGGCCAAGGGCCAGATGACCAAAAACCCCTGGAAGGAGGCCTTCCTCAGCTCGAATATCAAATTCGTGCTGATCGCGACCATCGTGCTGATCGGGCAAGGAGTGGTTTGGTACAGCGGTCAGTTCTGGGCACTGTACTTCCTGCAGCAGGTTTCCAAGGTGGACCCGTTGAGTTCGGCCTACATCGTGGGAGCAGCGCTGCTCATTGCAACGCCGAGCTTGATCTTTTTTGGCTGGCTGTCCGACCTGATCGGCCGCAAGCCAGTGATCTTGGGAGGCATGTTGCTCGCGTCGATCACCTACTATCCGCTGTATTTGTGGCTGGGAACGGTCACGCATCCCGGCAACATCAACTATCCGATCTCGATCTTCATCATCTTCATCCTCGTCTGCTACGTCGGGATGGTGTATGGGCCGGTCGGGGCGTTCCTGGCGGAATACTTCCCCAGCAGAATCCGCTACACGTCGGTGTCGGTGCCGTATCACATCGGCAACGGCTGGGGCGGCGGATTGGTGCCGTTCATCACCTCGGCGTCCTTCGCGGCCACGGGTAGCATCGGTTACGCGCTGATGTACCCGATCGCGGTTCCCGCGGTGTGCTTCGTGCTCGCTCTGTTCCTGATGCCGGAGACCCGCCAAATCAGCATCTGGAAGCCGGTAGAAACTGGAGCAACATCCTAGCAAGACAGGTGTGCGGGTCGCTTGACCCTCACATCTTCTGTCGGATTGTCGACATCGTCACTGGTTCGGCAATGCAGGCGCAAGCCAAGGCCTGACGGATTTGCCCGCTGTCGATCCGCAGGCGGCTCGCGAAGTGAGATTTTGAGTGCGCTGGTTCTAAAAGGTCGTGGTGCTAAAAGTTCATAATCATGGAGAAGGCCATGTATACCAACATCCTGATACCAACGGACGGGTCGGAACTTGCCGGGAAAGCTGTCCAACACGGCATCGCCTTGGCCAAGCGGATCGGTGCCAAAGCTACTGTGCTGACGGTCTTGCCGCCTTTTCATACGCTCACGACCGACACGCAGATGATCGAGGACACGCCGGCTCAGTACAAAGCACGCATGCAAAAGCATGCCGAGAAAACCCTTGGCGCCGTCGCCCATGAAGCGCAAGCAGCCGGCGTCGCATGCGAGACGGTCCAGGTCGAGCATGGGCACCCCTACCAGGCGATCATCGATACCGCGGAATCGAAAGGCTGCGACCTGATCCTCATGGCCTCGCATGGCCGCCACGGCATCTCCGCGCTCGTCCTCGGCAGCGAGACGGTCAAGGTACTCACGCATTGCAAGATTCCGGTGCTGGTCCATCGATGAGCTGCGTGGAACTTCGACGCCCACTGCGTGTTGTCGAGGCCACGGCGCGGTCGCGGAGGGTTTCGACGACCGGCAATCCGTCCGTCGAAAGCGAGCGAACATAGTGGTGACACTATTGCAGCGTGTCGGACTCGCAAGATTATTCGCGCCACTACAAGCTCAAAACGCTTGAAATCCTCAGCCGTCCAATCATCCTCCGAAGTCGGGCAAGGGGACGACGGTGGTAGTGAGGCCAGTGGCTCCACGTATGCTTGCTCTTCGTGCACCGCGGTCAAAAGGCTTTTCGCAGACGCCTAGTAGCCTGAAATAAATGGAATGATGGCAAGATCCCGCAGCGACAGGCCCACGACAGCCCCGAGGATTAGCCGGTCAATGAAAATTGTGGACAGTGACGACCAACCGGCGGATCTGATAGTTGATCGAAAATTTTGCTCTATCGAACCAGTCTCAGCTGCTTTCGAACCAAGTCTCCGACATCCAAATTTGGATATCGAAAATTCGCGATCGGAGACTTTCACTCGAAACGGGTCGACGACCGGGCGCGATAAAACGCGTGCGTGCGCTCCCGGGCGCGATCCAGCGTTTCTAACCGTGTGTGCATCGCGCCCATCACGCCGCGATTGGGAAGTGCCAGCGGCCCGACGCGAAGCGGCGACATCAGGTAAGGATAAGAGGCTCCGTCCAGCTTGAGGTTCGAAGCTTTGCGGGTCGCGATGCTCACCAGTTGATGGCTCCTCCCCCGGCTGACGCAGAGGGGTCATGGGTCCGAGATCGGCGCAGCCGATGGCGTTCACCTGGCATATTTGCGGAATTCCGGCTTGCGCTTTTCGTTGAACGCGCGAACGCCTTCCTTGGATTCCTCGCTCTCGTAATAGAGCTTGAGCGCCTGCATACCGAGAGCGCCGATCCCGGCGATGGAATCGGTGTCCGCGTTGAACGAGCGTTTGGCGATGGCGATGGCCGTGGGGCTGCGCTCCATGATCTCGCGGCACCACGCGTCGACCTCGGTATCGAGTTGGTCATCGGGCACGACCGCGTTGACAAGGCCCATTGCCGCCGCTTCGTGCGCCGTGTAGCGACGGCACATGTACCAAATTTCGCGCGCCTTCTTCTCGCCGACAGCGCGCGCGAGATAGGCCGTGCCGAAGCCGGGATCGACCGAGCCGACTTTCGGGCCGACCTGCCCGAACTGCGCGCTCTCGGCTGCGATCGTTAGATCGCACAGTGTCGCCAACACGTTGCCGCCGCCGATCGCATAGCCGCGCACCTTGGCGATGACGGGCTTTGGCGCGAGTCGGATCAAGCCGTGCAGGGTCTCCATCGGCAGCCCGACCGTGCCGCGCCCGTCGTAGCTGCCCTCATGCGCCGACTGGTCGCCGCCCGTGCAGAACGCGCGTGTTCCTGCCCCTGTCAACACGATGACCCCGATCCGGGAATTCCAAGCGCTGCGATTGAGGGCATCAATCAGCTCATCGCACGTCTTGCCGCGAAACGCATTCAGCTTCTCCGGCCGGTTGATGGTGATCGTCGCAATCCCATCCTGCTCCAGGTAAAGGAGATCCGTATACGTGACATTTTCGGTCATAATGTGCCTTTCCTTTCCCGCTTTCATTTGCCTGTGATTGTAAAGACCGGCGTGCCGGCGTTTCACGCCGTCTGCAACATCGCTTTCGCCGTTTCGCGCAGCTTGAACTTCTGCACCTTTCCGCTGGGCGTCATCGGCAGCGCGCCCACCACCTCGAGGCGCTCCGGCATATACTGACGGGTGACTTTCTGTTCCATCAGGAAGCGGATCATGTCGTCGAAGCTGAAGCGCTGGCCCGGCTTCGGCACCACGAACGCGCAAGCGCGTTCGCCAAGCCGGGCGTCGGGCATACCGACGATGGCGACGGATTGCACGGCGGGATGCCGGAATAACAGGCCCTCGATCTCGATCACCGGGATGTTCTCGCCGCCGCGAATGATGATGTCCTTGGCGCGGCCGGTGATGCGGATGTAGCCGTCGGCATCTGCGCGGGCGAGATCGCCGGTATCGAACCAGCCCTCGGCGTCGTGATTGTAGAGCTGCGGCCGCTTAAGATAGCCGACGAAGTTGGAGCAGCCGCGCACCTTGAGAAAGCCCTCTTCTCCGGGTGGAAGACTGTTGCCGTTGGCCCCAACCACCTTCACTTCCATGCCGGGCAGCGGTCGCCCGTCGGTGAAGAACGCCTTTTCGTCCGGATCGCCAGGCTTCGTTGTGGTGACGGCGCCGTTCTCGGTCATGCCCCAGGCCGAAATGATGGTGGCGCCTAGCGTCTTCATCGCGCGCTCGACGAGAACGCGGGGAATGGGAGCGCCGGCGGCCACGAAGAACCGCAGGCTCGCCACCTTGCCGGCGCCTTTCTCCACCGCGTCGTTGAGGTCCGACAGAAACGGCGTCGATGCGAACGTGAACGTCACGCGTTCCTCGTCGATCAGCTCGGCGGCGCGCTTGCCGTTCCACACGTCCTGGAGGATGACGCTGGTGCGCAGAATGGTCGGCGTCAACACCCCGTAAAGAAAGCCGGTCTGGTGCGCCAGCGGCGAAGACATCAGCATGATGTCTTCGCGCTTGAGGCCGAGCCGTTCGCAAAACGGGTAGATGTGGGAAAGAAGCGTGTTCGAGGTATGCATCACGCCTTTCGGTTCTCCGGTTGTGCCCGAGGTATAAAGGAGCTGGATGACGTCATCGGGGGTCTGTCGGCGTTCGGCAAACAGGCGCTTCGCGTCCCGCTTTTTCTCCCAGGGCGTCTCGAGTAAAATCTGCTCGAAGCTTTCCGCGCCGCTGCCGCCAATCACCAGTATCCGTTGCAGATGCGGCAGCTCTGAACGGATACCGCGCACCATCCCTGGATAGTCGAATTCGCGATACTCCCGCGGCACGACGAAGAGCTTGCTTTCAGCAAAGCCGAGCATGAATTTGACCTCGCGCTCGCGAAAGATCGGCATCATCGGATTGATAACGGCGCCGACGCGCCAGCACGCGAACGCAAGAGCTGCGAACTGCCACCAGTTGGGAAGCTGACAGGAGACGACATCGTTCTTCTCGATTCCGAGTTCGGCGAGACCCACGGCCATGCGGTCGACCAGCACTCCGAACTCGCGATAGCTCAACCGCCGGCCCTTGCCTTCCATCGAATTGAAACCGGCGATCGCGGTTTTGTCGGGGACCTGCGCCACGCAGTGATCGAGATGATCGATGCACAACTCATCGCGCCAGTAGCCGCCGGCGCGCATTTCCTTGCGGCGCGCGTCCAACATCGGGGTGTCGAACTTCATGGTTTCTTCCTCCCTTATTGTCTGCAGCCTCGCCATTTGATCTCGATATCTTGGCCACTCTCAAAGGCGGCCTCTTGACGCGCGGCTACCGATTGCTCTTAGTCCAACTCTCCTCCCGCGTCATGACCGATCGGAGACGAGCGCTGCGCAGCGCCCATCCCACCATGCCGAGCGTGCCCGCAGCAAACGCGTGCGCCGCGGCACTGGAGTCGGCCGCCGCTTGTGGTGCTTGACAGGTTTGCTGGAAACGACAATTCTCTCTGCTCCGAATGAACATTCATTCAAAGCTATTATCTATGATCCTGACGGAAGAACAAGAACTGATCCGCGCGACCGCCCGCGATTTTGCTCGCACAAACTTGGCGCCTCATGCGGCGGAATGGGAGCGCGATGCTGCCTTTCCACGCGAGGCGCTCAAGGCGATGGGGCGGCTCGGTTTTATGGGCATGACGGTGCCGCCGGAATGGGGCGGGGCCGGCGCCGATTACGTGGCCTACGCGGTCGCGCTCGAGGAAATCGCCGCTGGCGACGGCGCCACGTCCACCATCATGAGCGGACATAATTCGGTCGGCTGCATGCCGATCCTCGAATACGGCACGCCCGAGCAAAAGGAAAAGTACCTTCGCCCGCTGGCGCGCGGCGAAAAGCTCTCCGCCTTTTGCTTGACCGAGCCGGAGGTCGGCTCCGATGCTGCGGCGATCAAGACGCGGGCGGAGCGGCGCGGCGACCGCTACGTCATCAACGGCACGAAGCAGTTCATCACCACTGGCAAGAACGCCGACATCGCGCTCGTTTTTGCGGTGACCGATCCTGGCGCCGGCAAGCGCGGCATCAGCGGCTTCATCGTCGAGACTAATGCGCCGGGCTACCGCGTCGGGCGCGTCGAGAAGAAGATGGGTCAGAATGCATCCGATACCTGCGAAATTCATTTCGACAATCTCGAAATCTCGGCCGAGAACCGGCTGGGCGAAGAGGGCCAAGGCTACCGGATCGCGCTAGCCAATCTTGAAGGCGGACGTATCGGAATTGCCGCACAGTCTGTCGGCATTGCGCGCTCTGCGTATGAGATCGCTTTCGCCTACGCGCAGCAGCGGCAAAGCTTCGGAAAGCCCATCATCGAGCACCAGGCGGTCGCTTTCCGTTTGGCCGAGATGGCGACCGGAATCGAGGCCGCACGCCAGCTCGTTCTGCATGCCGCCGCTTTACGCAGCGCCGGTCGGCCGTGCCTCGGCGAGGCAGCGATGGCCAAGCTGTTCGCGAGCGAGACGGCGGAGCGGGTCTGCTCGGACGCGATCCAGACGCTCGGCGGCAACGGTTACATGCAAGATTATGGAGTCGAGCGAATCTACCGCGCCGTACGTGTGGCGAAGATCTACGAAGGCAGCAACGACATTCAGCGGCTTGTGATCAGTCGCTATTTGAAACGTTGATCGGCCGTGCTGCCTCTTTCCGGCATTCGCGTACTCGATTTCAGCACCCTGTTGCCCGGGCCGCTGGCAGGCTTGCTGCTTGCCGAATCGGGCGCTGATGTCATCAAGATCGAGCGGCCTGGCGTGGGCGACGAAATGCGGACTTATCAACCGCGCTTTGGTGTTGACAGCGTGAATTTCGCTTTGCTCAATCGCGGCAAACAGTCAGTTGTCCTCGATCTCAAAGCACCGGACGCCAGCGCCAGGATTACGCCGCTCATCAAGAGCGCCGATGTGCTGATCGAGCAGTTCCGTCCCGGCGTGATGGATCGGCTCGGCCTCGGCTATGAAACGGTCCAAAAAATCAATCCCCGCCTAGTCTATTGCAGTATCACCGGATTCGGACAGAACGGCCCCCGCCGTGACATGGCGGGACATGATCTCAATTATCTCGCCCTCGCCGGCCTGTTGTCGCTCACAGTCGACACGGCTGGCGCGCCGAGCATGCCGCATATGCCCATCGCCGACATCGCCGGAGGCAGCTATCCGGCTGTCATC
Source organism: uncultured Alphaproteobacteria bacterium (assembly GCA_963733575.1). Classification (GTDB taxonomy): domain Bacteria; phylum Pseudomonadota; class Alphaproteobacteria; order Rhizobiales; family Xanthobacteraceae; genus BOG-931. The sequence goes on from CAVTDJ010000006.1 coordinate 412,687, forward strand.
AACATCCTGCTTGCCTTGTTGCAGCGGCAACGAACCGGTCGCGGCACCTATCTCGATATTTCGATGACCGACAATATGTTCGTGCTGAGCTATTGGGGTCTCGGCGCCGGCTTCGCGGCGGGCGATTGGCCACGGCCCGGAGCGGCGCTCACGACGGGCGGATCGCCCCGTTATCGCATCTACCGCACGTCCGACGGCGGCTATCTCGCGGTCGGCGCGATCGAACAGCAATTCTGGGATGTGTTCTGTCACCTGATCGATCTCGATCCGGCGGCGCGCGACGACGCGCGCAATCCGGCGGCAACGACTGCCGCCGTGGCTGCGCGCATTGCAACGCGCCCGGTAGCGCACTGGCGCCAGCTTTTCGAGAGTCAAGATGTCTGCTGCGCCGTGATCGCCAGCCTCGACGAGGCGGTGCGGGATCCACACGTGGCGGCGCGCAACCTGTTTCATCGCCGCGTCCGCGACGGATCGAATTCGATCCCGGCGCTGCCGGTTCCGATCAGTGAGGCATTGCGCGATCCGGCCGAAGTCAAATCCGCTCCGCGCCTCGGCGCGGACAAAGCACTCCTTACGTCGAGGCCGTAGATGGCGCGCGCCATTCAAATGATCCGCCACGGCGAGCCGGAAGAACTTTCGATCGTGGACGTTGCGGACCGGCCCCCGCAGCGGGGTGAGGTGGCCATCGACGTACACGCAATCGGCGTGAACTTCCCCGATCTGATGGTAATGCGCGGAACCTATCAAATCCTCGCGCCGCTTCCTTTCAGTCCCGGCAAGGAAGTTGCCGGAATCGTCAGCGCCGTCGGCGAGCGCAACGCCGAGTTCCGCGTCAGCGACCGCGTGATCGCCTATCCCGAGAATGGCGGCTACGCCGATGGGATCACCCTGCCGAGCCTACTTTGCCATCGCCTGCCGGTGGGGCTCGACTTTGCCGACGCTATCGGTCTAGGGCTCGCCTTCCAGACCGCTCATTTTGCGCTGTTCGAGCGTGGCATGATGCAGCCGGGCGAGACCGCACTGGTCACAGGCGCAACCGGTGGCGTCGGTATTGCGACGATCCAACTCGCCAAGGCGCGGGGGGCGCGCGTCATAGCCGGGTGTACAACGGCCTCGAAGGCAAACTTCGCCAAAGAAAACGGGGCCGATCACATCGTTATGCTTGATCGACCGGATTTGACTGAGGCGCTGCGCGCGGAGGTGGCCGACGCGACCAACGGCGGCGGCGCCAACGTCGTCATCGAAAATCTCGGCGGCGATATCTTCGAAGCCTGCCTGCGCGCGCTTGCCTGGCGCGGCCGCATCGTCGTCGTCGGGTTCGCGGCGGGCGCGCCATCGGTGGTGCGCTCGAACTACCTCCTGATCAAAAATATTGCCGCCAGCGGCCTGCACTGGAGCGATTATCGCGATCGGACACCCGACCTCGTTCGGCGTGCACAGAACGACATCTTCGCCTTGTGGCAGGAGGGCCGCCTCACGCCGCCGGTCACCGAAGCGCTCCATCTCGAAGACGCCGCGAGCGCGCTACGGCGCCTGGCCGACCGCCGCGTCCTCGGTAAGATCGTTCTGGTGACCGGGCGCTATGCCGGACGCCTGCGGCCGGCGGCTCGCATCTCTCCCATCGCGCGATCCAACGCATAGGTCTAGGTCCAGCCATGTTCGCAGTAACCGTTTCCGATCAGGTCGCGACGATCGTCATGCAATCGCCACCCGTCAACGCCTTGAGCGAGGCCTGGGTGGCCGATTTCCTGCGGACGATCGACGAACTCGTGGCGCGTGACGACTGGAAAGTGTTGCAGCTGCGTTCAGACCAGAAGGCATTCTGCGCCGGCGCCGATCTCAAGGAGATGCGCGCGCGCTTCGATGCGTCCGACGGTCCGAACCGGACTTACGCCTATGTCGCCACGATCCAACGCCTCTATGCGCGCATCGAGGCGCTACCGCAGGTGACACTTGCCGAAATCGGCGGGGCGGCGCTTGGCGGCGGTTTTGAACTCGCGCTGTCCTGCGACCTACGGATTGCGGCGGCCGAGGCGAAGGTCGGCCTGCCGGAGGTCAAGCTCGGACTCATTCCCGGAGCCGGCGGCACGCAGCGGCTGACACGGCTCGTCGGCCGCGGCCTTGCCAACCGTCTGATCCTCACGGCCGAGACCGTCGATGGCACCACGGCCGAACGGCTCGGCATTGTGCAATGGTGCTGTCCGAAATCTGAGCTCGCGCCGCGCGCCGCCGACATTGCGCGGCGCATTGCCGCGCTGCCGCGCGCGGCGCTCACGGCGGCCAAGCTCTGCATCGCCGCGGCCAGTGAATGCGGGCGCGGCGGCTTCAGCGACGAACTCGAAGCAACTTACCGTCTTCAGACCGACGCCGAGACGCGAGAGCGCATCAACGCTTTTCTTACTGGCGCTCGGCCCTGACAATCGGCAAAGCACAGGAGAGGAAATATGGAATTTGCAGGCATGACCGTGCTGGTCACCGGTGGCGCCTCCGGCATCGGCAAGGCGACGGTGACGCAGCTCCTACGCGAGGGCGCAAGCGTGATCTGCGCCGACATCGACCAAACGAAAGGCAAAGCCCTGGTCGAGGAGGGAAAGAGATCCGGCGCTGCCATCGACTACGAGCCGATCGACCTCACGGACGGCGACTCGGTGCGGCGCAGCGCGGCTGCGGTGCTTGCGCGCCATTCCAAGATCGACGTCCTCATCAACGGAGCCGGGTTCGGCGACTTCCACTTGTTCGTCGACACGCCGCCAGATTATCTCGACAAGGTGATCCGTGGAAATCTGACCGGGGCGCTGCATCTCACGCAGGCGTTGCTGCCGCAGATGATCGTCAACCGTCGCGGCAAGATCGTCAATGTATCGAGCGATGCCGGCCGTGTCGGTTCGACGGGCGAAACGGCCTATGCGGCGGCCAAGGGCGGCTTGATCGCCTTCACCAAGTCGCTGGCGCGCGAGGTGGCTCGCCACAACATCAACGTAAATTGCATTTGCCCGGGTCCGACCGATACGCCCCTGCTCAACACGCGCTCGGAGAAGCTCAAGGAAGCCTTCATCAAGGCTATCGCTTTCCGCCGTCTCGGCAAGCCCGAGGAGATCGCCGACGCCATCGTCTTCTTTGCCAGCCGGAAGTCCGACTACATCACTGGACAGGTGCTAAGCGTCAGCGGCGGTCTGACCTTTGCCGGCTGAGAGCTGCTCTCGCCCCGCGACACCGAAAACCAACCTGCCAACCGAAAGGACCAATTCAATGCTTGAACCTGCTGCGCGTTTCCGCCCTTCGCGACTCGATTTTTCGAATTTCAAGCCCCAGCATTTTCGCTGGGACCGCGACGGCAAGGTTGCGACCATCACGCTCAACCGGCCCGAGCGCAAGAACCCGCTCACGCTCGAGTCCTACGCTGAGCTGCGCGATACATTTCGCGATCTGGTCTACGCCGACGAGATCAAGACTGTTGTCGTCACCGGCGCTGGCGGCAATTTCTGCTCGGGCGGCGATGTGCACGAGATTATCGGGCCGCTCGTTGAAATGCAGCGCAAGGATGACATGGCCGGCCTGCTTGCTTTCACGCGCATGACCGGGGACCTCGTTAAAGCCATGCGCGCCTGCCCGCAGCCGATCGTCGCCGCCGTCGACGGCATCTGCGCAGGCGCCGGTGCCATCGTCGCCATGGCCTCGGACCTGCGCTGCGGAACCGCACGCAGCAAGGTCGCCTTTCTGTTCGTGCGCGTCGGCCTCGCCGGCGCCGACATGGGCGCTTGCAACATGCTGCCCCGGATCATTGGCGCCGGCCGCGCCGCCGAGCTGCTCTATACCGGGCGCGCCATGGACGGCAACGAGGCAGTACAGTGGGGCTTCTACAACAAGCTGAGCGAACCAGAGACAGTTTTGGCGGATGCTCAGGCCTTAGCGCGTTCGCTCGCCGATGGACCGACTTTCGCTAACGCCATGACGAAGAAATGCATCCACCAGGAATGGAACATGGGGATCGACGAGGCCATCGAAGCTGAGGCGCAGGCGCAGGCGATCTGCATGCAGACGAAGGATTACGAGCGCGCCTACGAGGCGTTCGTCGCTAAGAAGAAGCCGGTCTTCGAAGGCAATTGAGCGCGCCAGCCTGCGGTTACGCGCTGCGGCCGCGATCTTGAATGATTCGCAGCCGGCGCTCCAATGGGATCGGCTTCTCGCCTTCACTTGCTGAGGCTTGCGTCGATCTGCGCGAATTTGCGCTTGCCGCGCGGGGTGAGAACCGGGTTGAGCATCAGCGTAAGCCCACGCTCGACATAGTCCTGCAGCGACATCAGCTTGCGAAACCGCCAGGCTTTCAGTGCCCAGGCATGGGAGAACAGGACAATCTGGTAGGTGAACAACTCGATATCGACCTTGGCGAAGAGGCCGGCCGCAATGCAGTCCTCAATGCATGCGGCGATCAGGTTGTTCGTCTCGATCTCCTTTTGCTTGATCAGATTGCGTCGCACTTTTCGCAGCGAAGCCGTCTCGCGATAGGCGAGCACGGTCGCGGCGGTACTCTCGTCGTTGACGGCGCAATAGGCGGCAACCGCCGCGCGGAACCGTTGGAGCGGCTCCGTCAGGCCCTCCAACGCGGCGGGAATGCGGCGCAGATAGCTGTCAAGCACTTCGATCAGCGCCAGAAACAGCACGTCCTCCTTGTCGGTGACGTACTGATAGATCGTGCCAATGCTGATGTTGGCGCGCTTGGCAATGTCACGAATGGCGGTGTCGTGATAACCGCGCTCACCGAACAAGTCGATGGCGGCCACAATGATCTGGCCGCGCCGCAACTCGATCAGCTCGGGAACCTCAACCTTGCTCTTGACCGTGAGGCTCATGGCTGACTCAGCTGACCGCTGACGTCGCCGCGCCCAGAAGCATGGCCTTGACTTTGGTCTTTCAGTCGCACGATTGACCTTCGTTTCTATGCCGCTTGCTGGCGGCCGCGACCGGCGGCCGCCAGCGGCAACGCTTACAGGCTGCCCATATTGCAGGCGCCGGTCGGCGGCGGCGTGGCAACGTCAGCCGGAATGGTCGTTGTGATGATCGGTCGGAGCTTGCCCCCTTGTTCGCCGATATAGCCGAAAAAATTCGGCCCGACCATCTGATGATCCTCCGCGCGAATGGGGAGCCGGCCGAGAATGGTGTCGAAGGTCCCGCCGCTCATGACTTTCGCGATGTCGGCCGGCTTGACACTCTTGGCCCGCTCGACCGCCTGAAAGATGACCTGCATGCCCATATAGGTCTCGCCCTGAAAATTTGTCGGCTCGTCGCCGTTGTACGCTTTCTTCCAGGCCGCGACGAAAGCATTGTTACCCGGCGTGTCGAGCGTTGAGCTGTAGTTAATGATGCCCCAGATACCCTTAGCGATCGGTCCCAGGGTCTTGACGTTGCCGTCGGTCACGAAACTCACGCTGCCAACGAACACCTTGTCGAGAACGCCGAAGTCCTTCGCCTGCGTAGCGAAGTTGATGGCATCGCGGCCCGCTAGCGCCACCCAGAGACCTTCGGCGCCGGACGATTTGATCTGCTGGATGAAGGGAGCGTAGTCGTTCGAGCCGAACGGGGAATAGATCTCGGCGACGATTTCCCTGTTGTTCACCTTGGCGGCGTTGACGAAGCTGCGACCGGAATCGTGGCCCCAGGCGATATCCCCGGCCAGCACCGCCCATTTGACCTCCTTACGCGTCGCCAGCCACGGCCGAACCACCGCCGCGTCCTGGGCGTCCTGCTTGTTCACGCGGAACAAGCGCGGCACGCAGGATTCGCCGGTGAGCTTGTCGCTTTTGTTGATCGTCGAGACATAGAGCGCGTCCCACCGGCCAAGCAGGGGGGCCATCGCCAGCGCTTCGCCGGACGCGATCGTTCCGGTTAGAATCTTGTAGCCCTCCGCGGCGAGCTTCTCGGCCTGCTGGCGTGCAACTTCGGGCTTCGCTTCGGTGTCGAGGACCTTGATTTCGACCTTGCGGCCGTCCACGCCGCCTTTCGCATTCGCCTCCTCGGAGGCAAACTCGATGGCGCGCCTGGCTTCGTTGCCGAGACCGGCGTACGTGCCAGTGAGCGCCGTGGGCACGCCGATCTTGAGCGCCTCCTGACCGAGCGCAGAATTGACCTGCGGGCCGAGCAGAGCGGCTGTCCCGAGAAGCCCAACAACAATCCAGTTCATCTTTCGCATGGGCACTTCCTCCTTCTTAGCTGCTGGTATTTAAACGGCGACGTGTTTCTTGAGGCTTTCCATCGAGATGCCGGCAAGACTGCCGCTTTCCACGATCGTGCCTTTGGCGAGCACGTAGTAGCGCTCGGCAACGCGATGAACGAGGCCGAAATGCTGTTCGATGAGCAGCAGCGCTGTGCCGGTGCCGGCGAGCCGGCGAAGCACCGCGGCAAGCTCGTCGATGATGACCGGCGCGAGTCCCTCGCTCGGCTCGTCGAGCACGAGCAACGAGGGGTTCGACATCAGCGCGCGGCCGATTGCCAGCATCTGCTGCTGCCCGCCCGACAGCGTCGTTCCCAGCGTATTGGCGCGCTCGCGCAGGATAGGAAAAAGATCGAACACCCTTTCCATCGTCCAAGGCTGCAGGCGTCCGCTGGCGGCGCCGAGCATGAGATTCTCGCGGACCGTCAGCGTCGGAACGATGCGTCGGCCCTGTGGCACGACGGCAATACCGAGCCGCGCCGCGGTGAAATTCCGAATCGTGGACAGGCGCTGGCCGGCGAGCCGCACTTCGCCATCGGTCAGGCGGGCGGCGCCGAGGAAGGTGTTGACCATGGTCGTTTTGCCAACGCCGTTGCGGCCGAGGATCGCGACTCGCTCGCCTGTGCCGATCGACACGTCGACCTTGTGCAGAATCCGCGCGTTGCCGTAGCCGGATTCGACGCCGCTGAAGCCGAGCAACTCGCTCATGTCGTGCTTCCGAGATAGGCAGTGACCACGTCCGGCACATTGCGGATCTCTTCCGCCGTGCCTTCGGCGAGGACGGCGCCGAGATGCAGCACCGTGATGCGATGGCAGATTGAGAACACAACATCCATGTCGTGCTCGACGAGCAGTACGGTGACGCCCCAGCGTGTGGCGAGATCTTTGAGGGTGTGCGCAAGGTCGAGCGATTCCTTGATCGACAATCCGGCGGCGGGCTCATCCAGCAGCAGGATCTTCGGCCGACCTATCAGAGCGAGCGCGAGATCGAGGCGGCGCTGGTCACCGTAGGAGATTTCCGCAGCCCGTTTGTGCGCCAGGGCTGTCAGTGTCAGCTCCGCCATGATCTCCTCAACGTTGGGCAGCTCGGCCGCGCGCCCGGCGATCTCAAGCTGATCGATGACGGTGAGATGCGGGAAGATGTTCGTGCGCTGAAACGAGCGGGCAAGTCCCGCGCGCCGGCGCTGCTGAACAGACGATACGCTGATGTCCTCGCCGAACATCCGCACGTTTCCGGTCCAGCGGTCGGCGCGGCCGGAGAGGACATCCATCAGCGTCGATTTGCCGGCGCCGTTCGGGCCGATCACGGCGCGGATCTCGCCGGCTGGAACGCTGATGCTGACGCCCTTGAGCGCGAAGAACCCGCCGAATGATCGCGTGATGTCGATGCCTTCGAGCGCGCAGGCGTCAGCCATCGAACGTGCTCCTCGGCCACAGCTTCGCCAACGCGCCGCCCAGTCCCGCCGGCACCACCAGCATCACCGTGATGAGGGTGAGGCCAATGATGGCCTGCCAATGCTCGGTGACGTCGCCGGCCAAGTCCTTGGCGAAGAAATAGACGACGGCGCCCAAAGTTGGACCCCAGATCACCTGCGTGCCGCCGATGATCGCCATGATCAGCGCGGAGCCGGACAGGCTCCAGTGCAGAACATCCGGTGAAACGAAGACGTTGTAGAGTGTGCTTAGGACGCCGGCGACGGCGACGACGAACGCTGAAAGCGCTAGCACCAGGACGCGCGGCAGCGTGGTCTCGTAGCCGATGAAGCGGGCGCGCTCCTCGTTCTCCCGGATCGCCGCCGTCAGCCGGCCGAATGGGCTCTCCGCCACGCACCAGAGACCGAGCAAGATCAGGGCGAGAACAGCCCAGCTGATCACGAACATGCTGTGCGCGCTTTGGAACCATGCCGTCGGCATGCCAAAAATCTGGGCGGGCAGATTGATGGACAGGCCGTCTTCGCCGCCGGTCACTTGGCGCGCCTTCATCGCAAACTCGAAAAAGGCTTGCCCTACCGCGAGGGTCAGCATTGAGAAGGCGATGCCTGGAATGCGCACGATGACGAGGCCGAGCAGGAAGGCGACAGCCGTCGGCACGATCAGGGCCAGAACGATCGCTAGCTCCGGGCTGGCGATGTGGTGGCGCAGGGAAAGCACGATCGTGTAGCAGGCGATGCCGTAGAAGGCGGCGTGGCCAAAGCTGACGACGCCGTTCTGGCGGATCAGGAATCCGACGCCGGTCGCAAGAATCGCGGTAATGACCGCCTGCGTGAGCAGCGTCATGACCAGCTCCGATTGGACTGTCTTCGCGATCAGCGCCGCGATCACGACGGTGGCGGCCGCGACCGCCGCTGCAACGACCGGGCGTGCCGACGCAGACCGCAAGGGCGTGGCGCGCAAGGACATGGCGTCGTTCGGCCTCACACGTGGCTCCCGGCGATGCCGGTCGGGCGCCAGATCAGCACGATCACCATGAGCACGAACGGAATCATGGTCGCGGCCCATGGCAAGTAGACGAGACCAATATTATGCACCTGCCCAATCACGATCGCGGCGACGAATGCGCCGGCGAAGCTGCCGAGGCCGCCCACCACCACGACGATGAACGATTCAATGAGAATGTAGCTGCCCATCGAGGGCGACAATGCGAGCAGCGGAGCGGCTATGGTTCCGGACAACCCAGCAAGCGCAGTGCCCAGCGCGACCACCACGATGCTGACGCGGTCGGTGTTGACACCCTGCATCGCCGTTGTGAATGGATCGACGCTCGAGGCGCGAACATAGAGGCCAATCTTGCTCGTGCGCAGCCAGATCGACAAACCGAGCGCGACGGCGCCGGCCACCACGATGACGAGGAGGCGATAGGTTGGAAAGCTGTCGCCGAAAATCGACACAGAGCCGCTGAGCATCGGCGGCACCGGCATCTTGAGGTAGTCTTTCCCCCAAATGGTCTGGGCGAAATCCTCGAGCACCATCAGCAAGCCGAAAGTGACGAGCACGGTGACGATCGGATCCTGGCGGCGCAGTGGCTGAAACACCGCCAGGTCGAGAAGGGCGCCGACCAGTCCCATGATGACAGCGGCGGCGAGCACCGCGCCCCAGAATCCGTCCATGGCGGCGACGCTGAAGCCGATATACGCCCCGATCATGAACATGCTGCCGTGGGCGAAATTGACGATCCGTCGCAAGCCAAAAATCAAGACGAGCCCGACCGAGACGATGTAGAGGAGCCCGCCATAGACGAGGCCGTTGAGAATCTGGACAAGCATTCCCGCCCCTCAGACCGTGGCCGCGCCGCCCTCACATAGAGCGGGCCGCGGTCGAACCGCCGTGAGGGCACGAGATGATCGATAAGATCCTTGGGCGCAACGGATCAGCGTCACGCCTGCGCACTCCCCTACGCATGCGGCCATTGAGGCCGCCGCCCTTTTCTGATTGAACGATGGTTCATTCTGTCGTGCCTGTCAATCTCGGCAATGGGCAGTTAAAGGGTAGGAGCACATGCAGGCGTACATGTCGCTGCATATCGCCGACTTCATCGCCAGCGGGATCGATGGCACGGGAGGCGGCGGCGATGTCTGAGAACAAGCCCGGGATCGAGACGACCTCGCCCTTCGTATGGCAACCCAGCGAGGCGTTCAAGCGCCAGACCAATTGGAGCGCGTTTCTGGCAGCGGAGAATGTCGCGAGCTATGCGCTTCTCGAACGCAAGGCTGTAAGCGAACCGGAGTGGTTCTGGGATGCGCTGATCCGCTTTCTCGGCCTGAAATTCATCAAGCCCTATTCGCGGGTCCTCGATCAGTCGAGGGGAATCGAATGGCCGCAATGGTGCATCGGCGCGACGACCAACATCACGCTGAGCCTGCTCGATCGTCATATCGAGGCCGGCCGTGGCGATCACCCGGCCGTCGTGTGGCAGGGTGAAGACGCGACGAGCCGCTCTCTCAGCTACCGGCAACTGGCGACTGAGGTCAATCGCCTCGCCTCGGGTCTCCGCTCGCTTGGCGTCAAAAGCGGCGACGCGGTCGGCATCTATCTGCCGATGTGCGCGGAGGTGGCCATCGCTTTTCTCGCGCTGACGCGGCTCGGCTGCATTACGCTGCCATTGTTCTCCGGCTTCGGTGCCGCCGCCATTGCGGCGCGGTTGAACGACGCCGCGGCAGTCGCCGTGATCACGGCCGACGGGTGCCTGAGGCGCGGCCGGTCCGTAGCCATGAAGGCCGTGCTCGACGAGGCGGCGCGGCAGACGCCGAGCTTGCGCCATGTCGTTGTTGCATCAAGGCTCGGCACACAGATCGCGTTGGACCCCCGCCGCGACCTGTGGTGGAACGACGTTTGCGCGCGAGGAACCGGCGATTTCCCTGCGGCCGAAGTGCCGGCCGAACACCCGTTGATGATCGTTTACACATCCGGCACGACTGGCCCGCCGAAGGGAAGCGTGCACACGCACTGCGGCGTCGCGGCCAAGACCGGCGAAGATTTTCTTTTATGCTTTGATCTCAAGCCTGCTGACCGTCTGCTGTGGATGACGGATTTCGGCTGGCTAGTCGGGCCCTCACAAATCACGGCGGCGCTCTTGGCAGGCGCGACCTGCGTTCTGGTCGAGGGAACGCCGGATTATCCCGAGACCGGCCGGCTCTGGCGCTTGGTGCAAGACCACAAAATCAGCTTTCTCGGCATCGGCCCGACGCTCGCGCGGATGATGATGCGGCACGGTACCGCGGATGTCGCAAGCTATGACCTTGCCTCGCTGCGCGTTGCGGCGTCCACAGGCGAGCCCTGGGATCCCGATTCTTGGATGTGGGTCTTCGAGCACGTCCTCCACCGTCGCGCCCCGCTGATGAATTATTCGGGCGGCACAGAGGTGGGCGGCATCGTCGCCACCAATCTGCTCTTTCCGATCAAGCCGGCGAGCTTCTCCGGCCCGATCCCCGGCACGGGCGCGGACATCGTGGACGAGCAGGGGCGCAGCCTCGGCCCGGGCGAGGTCGGCGAACTCGTGATGCGCCAAGCCTGCATCGGTATGACCCGCGGCCTATGGCGCGATCGCAAACGCTACATCGAGACCTATTGGAGCCGCATCCCGGGCCTTTGGGTACACGGCGACTGGGCTTCGCGCGACACCGACGGTTCCTGGTACATCCACGGCCGCTCCGACGACACGATCAAGATCGCCGGCAAGCGTGTCGGGCCGGCCGAGGTCGAAGCCCTGGTGCTTGCGACCCGCCGTGTCAGCGACGCCGCGGCCATCGCCATTCCCGACCCGGTCAAGGGTTCGGCTCTCGTTTGTGTCGTCGTTGCCGCACCGGGCGAGGCGCCGGAACAGCCGCTTGCTGCCAGCCTGTCGGAAGCGATCGCCGCCGGACTCGGCGGCTCGTTCCGGCCCAAAATGGTCCTCTTTGTGCGCGACCTGCCGCGTACGCGCAACATGAAGACGATGCGCCGCGTGATCCGCGCCGTCGTACTGAACGAGCCGCCCGGCGATCTCACGGCGCTAGTCAATCCGGAAGCCGTCGACGAGCTGAAAAGCGCGGCTGCCCAAATTGCGATCTGAGCGAGCCGCCGCGGTCCGGCATAATCAAAAGGTGCAATCAAAAATGCTGGATGTCGCTATCCCGCCGGGCTACGAATTGTGCAGCATGCCTGATGGCGGATTCGCCAAAATGACCGGACCACTCTTCATCAAACAGACAAAGACGGGTCCGCGCTTTGCGCTCCGCGCCGAGGCCAAGCACGTGAATGGTCGCGACGTGGTGCATGGCGGTATGCTCATGACGCTTGCCGACCAAGTCCTCGGTCTCACCGTGCAGCGGCACATCGGCACTATCAACGTCGCAACCGTCAGCCTGCATTGCGACCTCGTCACGAGCGCGCGCCCCGGTGACTTGATCGAAGGCATGGCAACAATCAGCCGTAGCGACCGCACGCTGATCTTCGTCAAGGGCACGCTATTCTGCGGCGAGAAGACCATCATGAATGCAAGCGGCGTCTGGGCCCGGCTGTCGCGCCCACAAACCTTGGAGGAGGCCTGATACGCGGCGGCGACGAGGGAACCGTCTCGCCGTGATCACGATGCTCGTGGCGCCTAGCGGCATTTGGCCCTTTATTCGCAGCTGGCTTGGAATTGAATGGTGGGGCGTCAACCGAAAAGTACCCTACGCGCGTATGTGAGCGAGAACTGCGCAATGCGTAAAACGCCGTCCTTCCTGAAAATCATATAAAACGCGCCGACGCGAATGCTTTACCACGAGCATGTCTGCTCATGGCCGAAGCGGTTCGCTGCAGCGCAGCGGTTCGTCCGGAATCTGAGCAATACCGGACATCGTCGATTTGCTGCGGAACGTGAGTGAATTTTGATGCGCCGAAAAAAGACACCGGCTCCCCCCAGGAAGAGGCCCGCGCATCGAAAGGGTATGTGAGAAGCGTATAATCCGGATCGCCGCTTCGCTCGGCCCCGTAATGACGATCAACAAATCAAAACAGCTCATAGGCGCGCAGCGCCGGGATCACTTTTTCGCCGAACAGGCGGATTGAACGCATCAGCTTGGGCTCCGGCAGGTCGGGCTGGGCTCTTTTGTCCAACGCCAATGTGATAGGGGACTGCGGAAACGGAACGGTAGCGGCGGGCGAGAAATTCCAATGGCGGACGAGGCCGGGAAGATTCGGGGGTTCAGCGCCGCAAATATGGAAAAGGACAGTGGTGAATATTGATGTGCTTCACGTCGTTTCGATCTGGCTATTGCCGGTCCTTATCGCCGTTACCTTTCACGAGGCGGCTCACGGGTATGCTGCGCGGTTTCTCGGCGATGACACGGCGTCACAACTCGGACGTGTCAGCCTTAATCCGCTTCGGCACATAGACCCATTTGGCACGATTCTTCTGCCGGGACTCTTGCTGCTAGCACGGTCACCATTCGTGTTCGGGTACGCCAAGCCGGTGCCGGTTAATTTCCGGGCACTTCGTAGTCCCCGTATGGGTATGGTGTTTGTCGCAGCGGCAGGACCCGCAATGAATATTGGCTTGGCAATTATTGCCGCCTTGAGCTTTCACCTGGTCGGCTATTTGCCTATTACCATCGCACAATGGGCTGCCCTGAATCTAAAGAACGCCTTAGTCATCAATGTGCTTTTGGCGATCTTTAATCTGTTCCCCCTGCCGCCCCTTGATGGTGGGCGGATTGCGGTCGGTTTGCTTCCAAAAGTATTGGCAACTCAACTTGCCCGGCTTGAGCGTTACGGGATGGTGATTCTTCTTGGTATCTTTATTGTCCTGCCCCTGCTGGGTTCGCAATTAGGAATGGACCTTGGTTTTGTCTCCCATTTCATCTCAGGCTCAACGAATGCCGTTGTCAGAGCCATCCTCCGATTGACCGGCAACATGTAATTTCGAATTGAAATTGGAAGCGACGCATGAGCAATCCGTTCTCTCGCACTGCCTCGCGAGTCGCTTGTGGCGCCGGCCGATCGCCACGCGTCGCTTGGTATGTTGGGCACAGCCTCGCCGTACGCCGGCCATCCGAAGCGGCGCAGCGACGAGATGGTAATAAAGTTTGGCTGCGTGTTGGCCAGGGGCGAGAGCTATCGGGCACTGGTACTCTCCGCAATGCCGCCATAGTAGCGGCAACTTGAAGGGCCTGACATTGGAACTGTGAGGTTACGTCGAGGACGTATAGGAACATCGAGGGTGATGCTGATTTGATGCGAACCGGTTGGACCGGGGATCGGGAGTACCCGCTATTGGGGCAATCGCTCTTGAGCGCGCGTAGTCTACGAATCGATTAGCACCCCCGGATTGAGCAAGGCCTGCGGATCCATGATCGCCTTGGCCGCCTTGAGTGCAGCGGCGAACAATGGTGGGCGCTGGCGATCGTACCACGGCCGATGGTCACGCCCGACCGCATGATGATGAGTGACGGTGCCACCGTTCGCGATCACGGCGTCGAGGCCGGCCGACTTGATGGTGTGCCACTGCGCGCTCAACGCGCCATGCCGCCCGGCGGCGTGGAACGTGAAATACGGCGCCGGCCCGTCCGGATAGACATGGGTGCAACGGCAGGTCACCTGGCCGGCACGCCCAGTCGCCTCCACGATCGCACGCTCGGTCGCGGCCTTGACCATGTCGTGGAATGACTCGAACCGCTCCCAGGTGATCGCGGTCTCGAACGTATCGTTGATGATGCCGCACTGAATGGTTCGCTCGCGCGCGTAGGGCATGCGGATGAAGGCATTGCGCCAAGCGCCGGCCGCGCCTTGGCGGTGGGCGTCAGCGGGATCGCTCCGCTCTGCCTTGCCACCGTGATCTGCGCAGCATTCGCGTGCGCGCGCCATCCACGGTTCGACCGGGTGATCGCCGGACTCGAAGGCGAGCACCAAGATCGCCACGCTGCCGTCCGCGGCGCCGGTGTTGAACGCCTCCTGCGGATCGAGGATACGGCAGTTCGCCGGGTAGAGACCGGCCTGCGAGATCGCCCGCAAGGCCCTGGCCGCGGTAAAAAAATCTGCAAACTGCACTGCCCCGCCAACGCGGAACTTCGGACGATCCTGCAACCGCATCCAAGCTTGCGTAATGATGCCCAGGATACCTTCCGAGCCTATCAGCAGCCGATCGGGGCTCGGGCCGGCGCCCGAGCCCGGCAGCCGCCGCGTCTCGATGACGCCCTTCGGGGTGATGACGCGGAGCGATTCAACGAGATCATCGATGTGGGTGTAGAGCGTAGCGAAATGCCCGCCCGAGCGAGTCGCGATCCAGCCGCCGAGCGTTGAGCACTCGAAACTCTGCGGAAAATGACGAAGCGTGAGCCCGTGCGGCTTGAGCTGCGCCTCCAACGCCGGGCCGAACGCGCCGGCCTCGATGCGCGCGGCGCGCGAGGTTTTGTCCACTTCGAGCACGCGGCCAAGCTCACGCAGGTCGAGCGTCACCGCCCCCTTGTGCCGCGCCGCATCGCGCTGTGGCTCGACCCCGCCGACAACGCTTGATCCGCCGCCGAACGGTGTCACGCTCGCCTGCGCGCCACCCGCCCAGTCGAGCACCGCCGCGACCTCCTGCTCAGTGCGCGGATAGGCAACGACGTCCGGTGCGTTGCTGTAGTCGCTGACAAGGCCGCGTACATAATCGGGGAATGATTTGCCGTAGGTATGTGCCGCGCGGTCATAGAGCGCGGTCGAGCAGAACGGCAGCGATGGCGGTGGAGCGAGCCGGGGCGGTTCGAGCTTGATGTCCTCCAGCCGGGGCGGTTTGACTTCGGGGTCCACCGGCGGGCCGAACCGCTGCTCGATTCGTCCGAGCACGAAGGCCTCTTCGGCCGGCGTCAAACCCTCACCTTCCCGGCCCCAGCCGAAATGCTTCAGTCGCGCCTGCGTCATTTCTTCAAGTCCCGGTTCTTGGTATGTCTAGCGTTTCGACCTCGATCAGCTTAAAGCGCTGTGTGACGATTTGCCAAACAATCGCACTACCAGCGCGCCGAAGATCATGCACGAATACCATCGTCGACGGAATGGATGCGCGATAGCTGCGTGCACAACTACCCTCGCTGGAACGAGGACCGAACGCGCCTACGCCGCAGCGAACTCGCTGCGCAACATTTGCGCGAATTGCGGATAGGTTTCCGCGAGTTCTTGCGTGACACGGTCGCGCAAGATGGCGAGCGTCGCTGCGTCGGGCGCTTTAGTTTGCGGCGGAACAGCGGGCGAATCGTAGTCGAAGCCTGTGTTTGCACGCACATCGGCCGCGGTCGAGCCGCGGTGAACGCTGCGCAAAGCGAAATGCTTGCGTGCGGGATCGAAGAAAAAAAGGGCCTTGCCCGTTAGAAGCGCGTGGGGTCCGCCGCTGCGCGCGATTCCCTCGCTCGTTCCAGGCGCGCTGACGTAGTCGACCTTCTCGACCAAGACGCGCGGCGAATGCTCCTCGCGGAAAAGGATGACTCGGGGCACCAGGAAATAGAGAAAGGCCGAACCGAAACAGCCGGGCCAGCGCACATCATTCATCGGATATTCGCCCGTGCCGACGAGATTGATGTTCGCCTGACGGTCGATCTGTCCGCCGCCGAGGAAGAAGGCGTCGACGCGCCCCTGTGCGGCGCAGTCGAACAGCTCGACTCCTCCGTTGGTAAAAAAGTTGTGCTCCTGCGAGCCGAGTATCGAAATGCGCACGCGCTCGCGTTCGCTTGTCTCGTTGCGCGCGCGCAGCAGCATTGCACCGGCGGCGGGAATCGGCGAGGAGGCACCGACCGCGACATGACGAACGCCGTCGAGAAGGTCGGCAATCGTCGCAATCAGAAGTTCGTGCGCGGAGTAGTCTTCCGCTGTCGCCACTTGAGTGCTCATGCCGCTTCGACGAGCCGTCGCAAGAAGCCGTCCATGAACGCAGCGAAGCCCTCGGGAGTCCGCGCCATGACGGCGTAGCGTGCAATCTCGGCGGTATCGGCCGGATATTCGCCCCACAAACCGATCGGCCATGCACCGCGCGGAACGACGGCAATTCTGTCGACGTAAAGCGCCGGCAGGACGCCGGCAGCCGAATCCTCGTCGCGCAGAAGCGACGACTCGCTGATTCGCTCGACCGTCACGAGCGTCGCTTTCGACGCATACGCCATGGTGGCAAGTTCGCGCCGCCGGCCGATGCGCACGTTGCCGAACCGATCGGCTTCGGGCGCGTGAAATAGCGAAATGTCGGGATGGATCGCCGGCACGATAACAATCGGATCGTTCTCGGCGAACGGATTGTCGATTATTTTCCAGTCGGTCCGCGTCTTCAACAGATCGCTGCCGACGATGCCGCGTATCGGCAGAAAGGGCACGCCTTTCTGTGCGGCAATGAGGCCGGAATGCACGGCCGGGCAGGTCGCGTCCATCAGACGGAAGGCGCCCTTGCGCACGCCGTCGACGAACCGCGGCGCACCGCCCGCCTCACCCAACGTCACAGCGCTCGTCTCGAGCACACCGACGAGACCTTCACCGATCAGCATGTCGCCCTGCATCCCCGTGGTCGGCACACAGACGAGATGCAGGTTTTCCGGACGATTGGCGATAATTGCGGCGGTCGCCGCCATGGCGACCCCGCAATAGTCGGCCGGCACCGCGACGCGCATCCGAGAACGCACTTGCGCGGCCAGCGCTTCGAGCGAGACAATCTCACCCATGGTCTTCCTACCTGGGCATTGACCCCTTCGCGGGCGCGTGAAGCGGCGCCCGGTACCCCATCGTTTGCCTTTCAGCCGAACATGGCGGGCGCCCGAAGCCGATGCAAGATGTCGGAAAAGGCCCTTCGCTTGCTGTTGGATCGCCGGAGGGTACAGTTTTCCGGCTTTTCACGAAGGCAGGGTGGTTGCGCAGTCGTGATTCAATAGCATAATCGGTGTCTTGTCGCCGATCGCCGAGCGGAGTGCGGTCAGCTGTTCAGTTCATCCTCCAAGCCGCTGTCGCCGCAACAGATTTTGCTATTGACTGCTTTCAACGCGCCGCGGGGCGAGTTCGGTTTTGCTCAGCACCTCTAGTCGCATAATGCCCTCAGCTGGTTGTTTCTCGGAATACCTAGTCGAATTGCGCCCGCTCTTCGCGATAAGTTGCCGAGAGGCGCCACTCGTCGCTCTGTGCGTCACAGCACGCTTGCAACTCAGCTTGACCAAGGCCGTTTTCAACGAACCGTTGCCGCCCTTATCGCGGATCACATCTCCAAATGCATGATTCTCGATCGCGCGTAGTTGCGCATTGTTGATTTTCACACCGCATGCCGCTCCGATGACTGCACGGTGTTTTCTATAGACGTATCTCGCCGATATTGATGCTGGCGCCGAGAGTAGTCTCAATGACCTTCTTGGTCCCGTCGTAAGCCGAAATCTCCACGAAATAGGCCCCGGAGTTTTCGTCTAGCCGATCAAACCTGAAGTCACCGTAGTTGTCGCTCGTCGTTTCAGCAACGACGTGGTTATCCTTCATGAGCTGCACCTTCGCGCCCTCAACGCAATCCACGCTGTTGCCGGTCTTGGCCGAGATGGTGCCCCCGATGAAGCATTTCGAGTAGCGCCACAAATTCTTGTAGTAGATTCGTGGCTTCGTGCCGAGTTCCGCGTTCAGAACCTCGAGACCCTGCGCGCGCACGATATTCGCCATCTCGTCATCTTCGGCGCAGATCGCGCGCATCGCGCCCGTTGGACATGATTGCTGCCCGCGCGTCTGTCGCCAGCCCTGATCGATCAGATGGGCATCAAACGTCCAGGCCTGCGGTATCTGCAGTTCCTCGTTCCACCAGATATGGCCATATGGACAGGCATCAACGAGGTCCTTGCGATCCTTCGCCTTGTCCGGATCGATGAGCACGATGCCGTCGTCGCGTTTCCTCACCGCACCACTGCCTTTCGCGACGCAGGGAGCGTCGTCGCAATGGTTGCACATGGTGGGTACATAGGCGACATCGACCATCGGTACCTGACCCCGCTCCTTTTGCAAGATGTTGATCCACTTGTGACCGTGCTTTGGCATCGGCGCCGAATAGCTCGGCCATTCGTTTTCGACGTACTCATCCATGGCCGCCAGCGTGCACAGGTTGCAGTTCGTGCACTCGGCGACATCGATGACCATGTTCCATTTTTTCATTGCTTATCTCGCATCATTCCAGCATCCGTCAGCCTCCGATTCTCACTACGGTATCTGCGGCACTACTAGATGAAATAGTTTCAGCGACGCTCCGGTCGGCGCCTGGATGGTCGCGGTCTCGGAAGGGCCAAGGTAGACGCCCGCACCCTTCTCAACCTCGTAATCCCGGCTATTAAGACGAATGCGCCCCTTGCCTTCCATGAGATAGATGAGCTGGTGCTTGTCTGTTGCATCAGGCCTGAACGTCTCAGCCGATTTGAGCCAGCGCAGCGAGCCTTGCACGTTGCGCGCTCCGCACAGAGCCTCGTTCAGCACCTCGGTGACCTCGCCTTGGCCCGTCGACGCCTTTTTGGGGAGCTTGTTGGTATCAATGAATGTGAGCGACATAAAGTTTTTCTCCGCTGCCAGGGATGATGTCAGGTCTGGATCCAAACGCGACCGTCCCTACGGTCCCAGCGCAGGTCGGCTTCCGTGCCTTCGAGGATCGTCGTCTTGAAGCGATTGGGCGCTTGGAACTCGAAATAGAACAGCGGCTCCGTAGCGCGCAGGCGGTGCTTTTCCTCAGCCGGGATGAAGATCATGTCGCCTGGCCCGACCGGGCGAATCCCGTCGGCGGATTCCACCGTCGCTTTGCCATCAATGACAAAATAGAAGTGCTCGCAGTTCTTGTGCAGGTGTAAGGGAGACGCCGCATCCTTTTTGTAGTGCATGACGCCGGCCAACATGTCGTCGATATTGGCGAGCTCCTGATTAACGAAAAAAATACGCTCGCGGCCGGGCACGACCGATACCAGCGATGGCAGCTCGTCCTCCTTGAAGATATAAGCCATTGGATCTTTTCCTCTTGTTGCAGCCGCTGTGCGGCCCATCATGGCGTCGAACGATAGGGTTCACGTCACTCATCACTTCGCCGGCGCCAGCGCTGCCTCGAGTGTGCGCTTAACCTGCGAGTCCTTCTCCACTTGGGCGAACGCCCCCGAGATGTATTCGGTCTTGCCGTCCCACGGCTCGATTTCGACCAGGGCCTGCGAACCGGCGAGCGAATGCGTCGACTTGGTCTGCGAGCGGTGCGGCGTCAACAAATTGACGACGCCGCCGCGATCCACCGACCGGCCGGGTTCTCCCATCGGTTCGTACAGCGCCGAGGATTCAAAGCTGTGGGCGACGCCGCGCGACAGCCGCTGAGTAAGTACCGCCGCGCAGATCACAGCGCCACGGTCGTTGTAGACTTTGACCAGATCGTGCTGCTTGATGCCGCGTGCCGCGGCATCCTGCGAATTCATGCGCACGGTCCAGTAGTACCAATCCTTCACCTTCACCCGGTGGTCCGGGATATTGAGCAGGAAGCTGTCCTTGCCGTCGCCCTGGGTGTGGAAGCTGTATTTGCTGTGCGGCGTGAGCAGCTGCAATGGATATTTCCGGAACAGCTCGCCCGACTGCGGACCCTCCCACGACGGCACGTATTCGACGACCGGCGGCCGTTCAGGATCGTTGAAACGCTTGAGGCTGTTGCACTCAAACTCAAGCTTGCCCGATTGGGTCTGCAGGCCTTTGAGGAACTCCACCGAGTAATCGGAAGGCAGTGGATGCGGCTCCGGAACGTCCTTCTTGCGGCCTTCCCAAAACCAGCGGAAAGAGACCGGCGCGCGCAGATGCTCCTTCTCAGACGGCACCACGAAGTAACCGCGACGAATGAAATTCTTCCACGACATCACCTTGGGCATATCGGACGCGTCAAATAGGCGCTTGACCCAATCGATCTCGTTCACCCCTTCTGAGAAGTAGTTGGCGAGCCCGAGCCGCTTGCAGATCTCGTTGAAGATCCAGAAGTCGGATTTTGATTCCCCGAGCGGCTCGATGGCTGGCGCCTGGAAGATAATGACGCGATGGTTGAGCTGCTGCTGGCCGTGATGGCCGTAACCGCCGAGCCCGGCCCATTCGCTGATGTCCACCCGCTCGAAATTTGTGCAAGCGGGCAGGATAACGTCGGCAAATTTGGTGTCGCCCTCGAACCAGATCGCCTGGCTGACGATGAACTCGAGGTTCGCCGATTGGAACATCTTCACGTGGCGGTTGGTATTGTTCATGGTCGGGATCAGCGAACCGCCGTACTTGAACATCATTCGCACCGGCGCATGACCGTCCGCCGGATAACTGAACTTGGCGAACTGCGCCTCGATCGATTTGCCGTTCCATGGGTAGCCGCCCTCCGCCTTCCCCTCGAGAATCGCCTCGGGTAGGAAGATGCGCGGAATCCTTTGGTGCGGCGTATTCATCGTCGGCAACTGTGGCATGCGCTGAAAGAGCTCAACCGCCATCGCCGTTTTCTCGATATCGCCGGACATGCCCCCGTCGGCGTAGCCCGGGAAATAGAAGTTGAGATCGACCGGCGCGCCCCATTGCAGATTGCCCATATTGATGCCGGGCTTGCCCAGTCCCTGCATTGCGATCAGACACACCATGGTGCGCGCCCATTGAATGCCGGTCTGATTACGGCAGGCGCCGCCGTGGCCATTGCCCCAGCCGCCGCAGCCGAGATAGGTGCGCTTGGCCGCCCATTCGCGCGCGAGCGCGCGCACGTCTTTGGCGGGAACGCCGGTCTCCTTCTCTTGCCATTCGGGCGACTTGGCCACGCCGTCGCGCTCGCCCATCACATAGGCCTTCCAGGCGTCGAAGCCGACCGTGTGCGTGGCTACGTATTCTTTGTCGTAGAGCCCTTCCTTGATCCAAACATAAGCGATCGCCATGGCGAGCGCCGGCGAGGTCGTCGGCTTCGGGCAGATCCATTTGCCCGGCACAAATTGGGCGGACGAGTTGTAATAGGGATCAATGTGCACGACCTTGATGCCGAGCTTCTTCAGCCACTGCCGGCGCACCGTGCCTTCCTGCGCGCCATATGAGCCGCTGGTGGTTTCAGGATCGGCGGCCCAGAATACAACCATCTCGCAGTTTTGCAGCAGATCCTCGACGGTGCCGTAAGTTTCACACTGGCCGACGCGCAACGTGTAGCCCCAGTGGTGCGCGGCCCCCCAGTACCAGCCTTCCCAGCTGTCCGGATTATGATGGACGGGCGTGTGGCCGACGGCATTACTGAAGCGATATAGTGCACTGAGGTAATAGCCAATATGGCCCCAGGTATGATGCGAGCCGTGCGAGACGGTCATGGCGCCCGGGCCATGATCGTGCTTTACGCGTTTGATCTCGCTGGCGACGATGTCGAGCGCTTCATCCCAGCTGATCCGCACGTAGCCCGACTTGCCACGGTTTGCCACGTTGCGCTCGCCCTTTGGATCAAAGTCGACGCGTTTCATGGGGTAGAGCAAGCGGTCGGGCGAATAAATGATCGACCGGCTATTCTGACCGTGCGGGGCGAGTGTCGTCTTGCGCGGCGGTGTGAAATTCATCCCACGTGCATGAATCGTCCAAGGCTGCGGATCGGTTTCGTCGAAGTCGATCGGCGTGGTACGGATGATCTTGCCGTCCTTGACGTAGACGAAGAGCGGGCCGCCGTTCGCCATGTTGCAATAGCGCATGGTACCGTCGGGCAGGCGGACGCCGAATTTCCAGCCGGCGGTCTGCATCATCATCAAGGTTTGTGCCAGCCAATTGGTGAGGTCCTCCGGACCGTCGATTGCGAGCGTGAAGTCCTTCTGCGCGTTGACCTGGTCGAGCCAGTTGATCGGCGGTGTGAGCAGCGAGGCGCCGATTGTGGCGTTTTTGAACGAAAGCGTTACGTCCGGCTTCGCGCGCATGCCCCGACCGGAGCTGATCTCGCCGTCGCAAAATGAAATCCAGCGTCCGATCGCCTCGTCGCGGGCCTTGATCTGCGCAACCAGGTTGCGCTGCTTGAGCCGTGCGGCAAAGGCCGGGTGCCTGCGTGCCGTGAACTTGAGCACTACGGGCAAGACCAAAAGGATGACAGAGAATTTCAACCGCGAAATCATCATGCCTGCCCCTCGCCGCAGTCGATATGCGCAGGGCGCGTGCTCGTGCGCTTCACCGCGTCGTCTTTGGTCCGCGATTATATTCGGAGCATGAACGTAAGCTGATGCAGATTGTCGGAAAGTTGATAGATTTTAGCGAACGCTCGGCAATCTCGCACTATCGCCGCGGTCGCCCGGCGCTGCCCCTGGGAAGAGGGATCCCGGCTGCTACGCGCTGGATTTCGGCGAGAAAGGCGACGCAGACCGCGGACAATTCGTGCTTCGCGCGCGAGATGACTGCGACCTGCCAAGGTTGCATCGGCGAGTCGAGCGGCAAGAGCGCAATCGAGGGCGACGTGGGACCGCCGACAAAGATCTGAGAGGGCACGAGCGTGACGTAGTCGCCATTCTCCACGAGAGCGAGCGCGCAGGCGAAGGAGGTGCATTCGATTGTGCTCTTCGGCAGAGCGAGGTGGTTGGAGGCGAAGGTCTGCTCGAAAACGTCGAGGCCAGTATGGCTGCGGCGGTAGATGATCCAGTCGAGGTCGAGCAAGTCGGCGAGCTGAAGCTTGTGCGCGCCAACCATGGGATGCTCCGCGCGAACAGCGGGCACCAGGTGATCCTTGACCAGGTTCATGAAGCTCAGCGACTCGTCGCGCGGCCGAGTAGGCACGAGACAAATCGCGAAATCGAGATCGCCAGTGCGAATCGCGGGCAGAACGTCCGGATAGACGCCTTCCCAAATACGAAAGCTCACCCGTGGGCGCGCGCGCTGGAAAGAGACGACCGCGCGGGGTAACAATCCCATCGCAACCGTCGGCGAGGCGCTCACGCGGATTTCGCCGACCTGAGCGCCATGGACCGTTTGCACATCGTTGCGCGCGTGGCGCAGCTCCGCTTCAATGACCTTGGCGTGGGCCAGCAGGGCCTTGCCCGCCGCGGTCGGAGTGACCCCGTGCGCGCCGCGATGCAACATTTCGGCGCCGAGCTCGTTCTCCAATTGCTGGATGCTCTTGCTGACCGAGGATTGCGATAGATTTAGGTTCCTCGCCGCCTGACGGACAGTGCCGGCCTCAACCACCGCGATAAAATTCCGAAGCTGACTGAGCTTCATCTGGCCACCATGACGACGGGTGATGGTAAAAACTATCACTGAATTCGAATTCTGCATAAACAAGAGATCGTATACTGGGTAAACTCTCGCGAACTCGGCGCCGGTCCGACGCCCTGGTGGCGAGGCACGATTTATGACGCTGCAGCAAAATCTGGCGAAAGATGCCGGAACCGCCCAGCCCACTGTTATCCTCAAGAGTGTTTGCCGCTCTTGCCACGGCGGATGCGGCACGCTGCTGCACGTGCGCGACGGCGTTCTCGTCAAAGTCGAAGGCGATCCTCAATCGCCGTTCAACCACGGCCGGCTTTGTCCAATCGGAACGGTGACCACTGATCTTGTCTACCATCCGGACCGGCTGAAATATCCGATGCGCCGGCGCGGCAAGCGCCAATCGGGCGAATGGGACCGCATCTCCTGGGACGAAGCGCTCGACGAGATTGCCGAACGCCTGCTCGCGATCCGCAAGGAATTTGGGCCCGAAGCCATCGCGCTCGGCACGGGCACCGGCCGCCATCACATCCGCTGGGTATCGCGGTTCGGTCATGCGCTTGGCACGCCGAACTGGTGCGAGCCTGGCTTTGCCCAATGCTTCCATCCGCGAGTCAACACCTGCATTCTCACTTTTGGTGACTTCCCCGTTTCCGATTACACCGGCGGAACGCCGCCCGCCTGTATGCTGTTTTGGGGTCACAATCCGCTGAATTCCGGCCCCGACGGCGAGACCCGCTTCAACGTGCGCGAGGCGCTCGATACGAACCCTAAAATCATCGTCGTCGATCCGCGCGCGACCGAACTCGCCCGCCGCGCTGAGGTGTGGCTTCAGCTCCGCCCGGGGACTGACGATGCCCTGGCGTTGAGTTTTCTTAACGTCATCATCGGCGAGAAGCTCTATGACGAGCCGTTCGTGCATACTTGGACACACGGTTTCGCGCCGCTGGCCGAGCGGGTCCAGGACTACTCGCCGGAATGGGCGGAACCGATCACTTGGGTCGCCGCCGACAAGATCCGCGCCGCCGCGCGTCTGTTTGCCCGCACCAAGCCTGCCATGCTGGAATGGGGCTGTGCCATCGAGCATACGCCGAAATGCATCCAGACCGTGCGCGCCATCTCGATGCTACCGGCTCTCACCGGCAATATCGACGTGCCAGGCGGCTGGGTATTCGGGATGCATGGCCTCGGCCGTTTCCCGAGCCTGATCGAGAACCTCACCCCCGAAGCGAATGCCAAGCGGCTCGGCGCCGACCAATTCAAGCTGCTCGGCGGCGAGGGCGCCGACTTGCCGGCTGCCCACATCCCGACGCTGCTGCGGGCGATGCGCGACGGCAAGCCGTATCCGGTGAAGGCCTTCCTGGTGTTCGGCAACAACACGCTCACGACCTATGCCAATTCGTCCGATGTCTATGATGCCCTGATGAAGCTCGATTTCATGGTCTGCGCCGACCTGTTCATGACGCCGACGGCGGAGCTCGCCGACATCGTCCTGCCGGCAGCGTCTTGGCCCGAGATCAATCAGCTCGCCGCGCTACCCACTGTCGCCGGCAATGTCGTGCTGGCAAATCAGCGGGCGGTGCGCATCGGCGAGTGCAAATCAGATGAAGAAATCTTCGTCGAGCTGGCGCGCCGCATGAGGCTCCCGGTCGGCACCGAGGCGGTTGAGGATGTGCTCAATGCGCAGCTCAAGGCCGGTGGCCTCGGCTTCAGCTTCGACGAACTCAAGCAGAAAGGATGGATTCAGGTCCCGTTCCGCTATCGCAAATACGAGGACCGCGGGTTCAAGACGCCGACCGGTAAAATCGAGCTCTACTCGACGCGTTTCGAGGAGATGGGCTACGCACCGCTGCCTCACTATGAAGAGCCACCGGAAAGCCCGATCGCCCGTCCCGATATCGCCCGCGACTTTCCACTAGTGCTGACCACAGGTGCGCGCATCCCGTTCTTTTTCAATTCCGAGCATCGGCAGATCGAGAAATTGCGCAAGGCGCACCGGCACCCGGTGGCCGAAATCCATCCCGACACGGCCCGCCGCCACTGCATCGAGAACGGCGACTGGATGTGGATCGAAACCCGGCGCGGCCGAATCAAGCAGCGCGCCAAGCTCACCGACGGTATCGATCCGCGCGTGATCGCCGCTCAGCACGGCTGGTGGTTTCCCGATGAACCCGGGCCCGAGTACGGCGTGTGGCGGTCCAATGTGAACCTCCTCACTGACAACCAGCCGCCCTATGATCCGGCTATGGGAACCTACCAGCTGCGCGCGCTGCTGTGCCGTGTGGCTCGGGCGGAAACGGAGTAAGGGAGTAAGTCTGTGCCTGTCCCTTAACGTCTGCTCGCTCGCTGGGTCGATCGCCGCGGCCACAGCCGGGACAGGGGCGATCCGCGACGCGATCTACAACTTGGTCTCTCGCAACCGCTATCGCTGGTTCGGCCGTCGTGACGCTTGCATCCTGCCGAATTCGGATCGTACGTGGCCATCATGAACCGCCCCGAGACTGCAGAACGATGGCGCTTGAAAAGCTTATCCCGCCTCACACCCTGCAATTGAATTGTGCTACCTTTTGAATACTGAAAGCGGGAGAGCACAGGTGCAGTTTGCGGTCGGCTTTAAATTTGAGGGGAAAACGGGACACGTTGTCGTTGACGCGGAAGATGCGCTGATCGCCGCCCTCAAAGTTAAGATGCAGCGTCCGGAGGCGCTGATCGCCTATGTCCGCCAGCAAAACAAACGCGGCGACACCCGTCACCCTATGCGCCAACTCAGCGGCGAGACCCGCTAGTTGAACGCCTTTCGCAGGCGGACGCTTGGCAGCTGCCGAAAGGACTGAAACTTTATCGCAGCCGAAGCAGCCAAAAAGCGGCGATATCAACGCCCCGAAGACCTGTGTGTACCGAAAATAGATTCGGCAATATTGGTGGTGCAGTCCACCGAGAACCGGCCGTGAGATGATGGCGCCGAACCTCTCGATCGGCCGATGGACAGGCGCGTCCTTGTCCAGAGAGCGATGGGTCCTCGATTCATTATAGTAGCGCGCGTGGATCGGTGACGCTCACGAGGTCGCCTCCACGTTGCGTCCTTTGTCGCGTGGAGCCGCCGACACAAAATGGCGAAGCTTGAAATTGCTTGTAAATCTTTTGCAACATGACGCAACATGAAATGTCATCTGCCGAGCCGCACCGCACACACTATCTAATTCATTTTACGAGATAAAACCTGGCTGACAACGCAGTCCAGTACAAACCGGTCTCCGCCACAAATTCCCTGCTAACAGGGAAAAATACAGGGAAATTCGTGAAAGTCGGGCTGTGTCCTAGGCGCCGAAGCCGCTGTCGGCGCGACTTTCGGGCGTTTTGTACACGCCAACCCGAAACGACATAACAGCGAATTATGTGCCGAAGAACAGGGAAATCTGATTTAAGATCACGGAAATTCCTCAGCGCCCTCCCCTTTCCGATTCATATCCGCTTCTTGGAGAGTGAAGCGGACATTCTGCAAATCGGTAGGTGCGTCGGACATCGCTGGATAGTATTGCCCTGCGGACCGTGTTTTCTTAAAGCTTTAAGCGCAGCACCGCGTTTATGCTCGTGGTGGCGAAAGCCGAATGTCGAACCGGGGGGGAAAATGGGACTGCCTGGATTGGCAGGTGCGGATCACATTGGCATAACGGTGCCCGATCTCGAGGCTGCGACGCGCTTTTTTCGTCGACGTGATCGGCTGCAAGGTAACATTCGAGGTGGGGCCTTTCGCGTCGGACGATGACTGGATGGAACAACACCTGGGAGTAGATCCGCGGTCAAAGATAAACAAGCTGCGGATGTTGAAATGCGCGAACGGTCCGTCGATTGAATTGTTTGAATACGAGGTTAAGGATCAAAAGAAAGCAGTTCCAAAGAACAGCGACGTCGGCGGCCACCACGTCGGCTTCTACGTCACCGATCTTGACGCTGCGGTCGCGCATCTGCGGCGAAATGGCGTAAAGGTGTTGGGCGAGCCGACGTTAATGAACGAAGGACCGTCCGCCGGGCTGCGGTGGGTGTATTTCGTCTCGCCGTGGGGAATGACGATGGAGCTCATGTCTTATCCCAGAGGCATGGCCTACGATGCTGGCACCAGGGACATCCTCTGGAGACCGGCCGAGGCCTAAGGTGGCTGTTTGGCTTTTCTTTTTGTGTCGGACTTTGTCGCTTACGTCGCCGAGAATTGGCGACCAGCCCTCCGCAGCGAACCGCTCGGCGCATGCAGTGCCAACGCCTTCGTCGCGGCGCCGGTTCTACGGCTACGGTACCGATGGACCCTTGCGGCGGCATTTCGCAAAATTGCGCTCAAGAATCATCTTTATATTCTGCTAGGAGAATATTCATTTCATCGCCAACCCCCATAACCTAAGTTGTGGCTGATACTGCGTACATCATCGAGGCGGTCAAGCAAGTCATGACGCTGTTCGTTCTCTAGGGTGATCGAAATCTTGAGCGCCTGTTCGAACATCTTCACCAAGGCACTGAAATAGGCTTCATCTGCGAAGCCGAGCGCGTTGCTGAAATCGGAGGCGCGCTCGCAATAGAACACCATTAGTTCGGCAAGCCCTTTGGGTCGCCCGATAGCATTCTTATAATCTGTAATTACTTTTTTGGCCTTGGAAGCGAACACGTTCTGATTCTTGAGAAGGTCAGGCGACAACCAGCGAACGATCCTCATTTTGTAGGGCTGGAGCACGTCGGCACCCATGGCAAAAAGGGCGTGCAGGAAGGCTTGGTTGGTGCGATCAAATTCAGCCAGCTTGGCTTTGACGTTACTCCAGGTAGGAGATTTCTTTTGGACCATCACATTACATAAAAATCCACTCGGGTGATGCTCACTATTCCACATTACCCGTTGCACCAAAATCAGCTCTGTCCGAGATCGCTAACATCAAGGGCGAATGGCCCTTTCGCAGTGCGTCCTGGCGTCAGCCGCCGCCGGACCGGGAACAAGCTGATGCCGAGGGGGCGTGAGATCAGACCCCAGACTCCGGCCGGAGCAAACAGCATGAGAACGATGGCGAGCGCGCCGAGCAGGATCAGATACCAAGACCCGAGCGCGGCCAGATAATATTGCAGCAGATAGAATATCGCCACGCCGACGATCGGGCCCTCCATCGTTCCGATGCCGCCAATGACAACAATGAAGATGACATAGGCGGTCCAATCGACGAGCGAGAACGCGGCGTCGGGCGATATCCTGGCTTTCTGCAGAAAGATGAGCGCGCCAACCATGCCGGTCGCCGTGGCGGTCAGGACGTAGATCAAAAACTTGGTGCGGAAAACATCGACGCCGGTGCTTTCGGCCGCTGCCTCCGAGTCGCCGATGGCGGACAGCGCCAGACCGTGACGCGAACGCAGCAGCCGATAGACCAGCGCGAATGTTCCGACCGCGAGCACGAGCGCAAGCCAGTAAGCCATTATATCCCGCGCCGCTGGGCCGCGGACCGCAAACAGGTTGCGGACGAAATCGATCCCGATCATGGAGCCGGCGATGTCCGGCGGCAGCGAAGTGCCGGTGCCGCCGCCCAGTTGCTTGACCTGGGCCAGAATGAGCCGGCAAACTTCGGCGACGACCCAGGTGCCGATAGCGAAATAGGCGCCGCGCAGACGAAAGACGATCAGCGCTGCCGGAATGGCAACGAGCCCGGCGATGGCGCCGGCCAGCACGATCGACAGCACCGGGTCGAGGCCGGCGACGACAGTGAAAGCGAACAGCGCATAAGCGCCCATGCCGACGAAGGCCTGTTGCCCGACCGAAATCAGGCCGGCGCTGCCGGCGAGCAGATTCCACAATTGCGCCAGCGCCAGCATGGTGAAGACATAGAACAGCTCCTGCAGCAACGCGCGGCTCGCAAACGCCGGTAGCGCGAGCAGGAGGACGATGCCCGGGACGGCGAGAATCAATGTGATCGTCGACGCGCGGGTCGCGCGCGCGACGGCAAAGCGGGGGGCCGCACCGGGATCGGCCGGGATCAATCCGCCTATGCGCATGCCGCCGCTCTCAGTCCACCGCGCGCGGAAACAGGCCGCGCGGCCGTATCACCAGCACGATCAGGAACGCGACATGGCCGGAGAGAATTTGCCATTCGGGATCGATATGTGCGCCGATCGTCTGCGCCACGCCGACAACAATGCCGCCGGCGAGCGTTCCCCACAGGCTGCCGACGCCGCCGATGATGACCGCCTCGAATGCGTAGAGGAGCCGTGCCGGACCGATGCTGGGATCGAAATTGGCGCGCGCGCCGAGGAAGAATCCGGCGACGGCGCAGACGGCGAGCGCAATCCCCATGGTCATTGCGTAGATCGAGCGATTGTTGATGCCCATGAGCTGCGCGATCTCGACGTCATCGGACGTGGCCCGAAACGCCCGTCCAACCGCCGTCCGGTAGAAAACGCCGGTGAGCACCAAGATGACGGCGATCGCCGACAGGAGGCAAATCAGCGGCATGACCCCGATGGCGATGCCGCCGCCGAGCGGCAGCGAAGCGCTTTGCAAGGGGCCGACATCGAGCCGGCGGGTGTCCGCGGAAAAGGTTTCAAGCAGACCGTTCTGGACGATGATCGACAGCCCGAAGGTGATCAGTAAAGGCGGAAGGATATTGCGGCCGAGCGCCCGATTGAGCAGCACGGTTTGCAGTACGTAGCCGACGGCGAACATCAGCGGCACGACGACGGCGCAAGCGACGACCAGCGGCACGCCCGCGCTGGTGGCGGCAAGGATCAAAAAAGCGCCAAGCACGATCAGATCGCCATGCGCGAGGTTGACGAGGCGCATGATGCCGAAAATGACCGAGAGACCCGTGGCGTAGAGCGAATACAGCCCGCCCAGCAGGATTCCTTGCAGCAGCGTGTCGATCCAGCCCAACATGCGCTTACAATCCGAAATAGGCGGCGTGAATGGCGTCCCGAGTCAGCTCCTGCGGGCGGCCAGCAAGGCTCACGCGCCCTTCCTGAAAACAATAAGCCCGGTCCGCAACCGACATGGCATGGACCAGGTCTTGCTCGACAAGGACGACGCTTGTGCCGCGCTCCTTGATGTCCGCGAGCGCGGCGTAGATGTCGCGGATGATGATCGGCGCGAGACCGAGACTGAGCTCGTCGCACAACAGAATGCGCGGGTTCGACATCAGGCTCCTCCCGATGGCGACCATCTGTTGCTGGCCGCCGGACAGCGCCGTACTCGGCGCGTGGCGTCGCTCCCGCAACACCGGAAATAGCCGATAAACTGCGGCGAGGTCCCACGGGCCGTCGGTGTGCCGGCCGTACCCGCCGACCAGCAGATTTTCCTTGACCGAAAGCGAAGAAAACAACCGCCGGCCTTCCGGCACCAGCGCGACGCCGAGCTTGACGATCTCATATGCCGGCAGCGCTCCGATGTCGCGGCCGCCCAAGCGCACGGCCGACGCCGGGCGCGGCAGCAATCCCACGATGGATTTCAAGAAGGTGGATTTTCCCGCCCCGTTGGCGCCGATGACGGCGACCGTTTCGCCCTCATTGAGGGCAAACGTGATCCCGAACAGCGCCTGGAAGTCGCCGTAAAAGGCGGTGAGCTCGTCGGTTTCCAGCACAGCCAAGTCTTAATGCCTCACGTCTCAGTGCCTTATGCCGCGATGCCCATATAGATCTCCCGGACTTCGTCCGAGGCCATGACCGAGCGAGGCTCGCCTTCGACGATCTTGCGTCCGAAGTTCAACACCACCAGTCGGGAGACGACCGCGACCAGCGCATGCACGATGTGCTCGATCCACACGATGGTCACGCCGGACTTTTGGATGTCCTGTATCAGCCGAACGAGCTCCAAGCATTCGGCCTCGGTCAGGCCGCCGGCGATTTCATCGAGCAACAGAAGCCGCGGCGCGCTGGCCAAGGCGCGCGCCAGCTCGAGCCGCTTGCGCCCCAGGAGATTGAGCGCGCCAGCGCGGCGGTTGGCGAAAGCAATGAGGCTGGTACGCTCGAGGATTTCGCCACACGCATCGACGACTTGCGCCTCGCGCTGCCGGCGGCCGTGGATGGCGGCGACGAGGAGGTTCTCGAACACGGTCAGGTTCTCGAACGGATGCGGAATCTGGAACGAGCGCCCGATGCCGGCGATACAACGGACGCGCGGCGGAGCGCGTGTAATGTCGCGTCGGTCGAACCAGATCGAGCCGGTATCCGACTTGAGCAGCCCGGTGATGAGGTTAAACAGTGTGGTTTTGCCGGCGCCGTTCGGCCCGATGATACCAAGGGCTTCGCCCTGCGCTACCTCAAGATCGACGGCGTCGATCGCTTTGATCGAGTCGAAAGACTTGCTTAGGTTTTCCAGTTTCAGGATCACGCGACTTCCCAGAGGGGAGCCGGCCAAGCCAGCTCCCCGTCAAGCTATGAAATCAAGCGATCGGCTCCATTTTGCCGCCCACCGGAATTTCCGGCGCCGTTTTGTTATCGGTGATGACGATGTCGTACTTGTTGCCGTCGCGCACCCGCCACTGTCCGCCGACGAGCGGCGTCTTGGCGACGTTCTTCTGGGCGAAGGGTGGCAGTTTCTGGTTCGCCCATTCGATCTTGCCGACAATGGTATCGAGCTTGGTCGCGGCGATCGCCTTCACGACGGCCTTGTTGTCGCCGACGTCGCCCGAACGTTTCGCCACGTCGACGGCGAGCTCGAACAGCGCGTGCACGAACCCGATCGGCTGCGTCCACTGCTTGCCCGAGGATTTTTGGTATGCGTCGGCGACGTTTTTCGCCGATTGCCCGGTCAGCGACGATTTGAACGGATGGCTTGGCGACCACCAGACTTCCGATGACAGATTGTTGCCGTTCTTGCCCAAGGCCTCGACCGCGACCGGGAACAGGATCGCCTTACCGATCGAGGCTACCTTCGGCTTGAAGCCCTGTTGCGCTGCCTGGTTCCAGAACGTCGTAAAATCGGGCGGTATCATCACGCCGGTGATGATGTCGCAGTTCGCTTTCTTGAACGCTGCGATCTGGGCGCTGAAGTCGTCGGTGAGGTTGTGATAACGGCCCGGATCGTTGAGCTTGTAGCCGAGCTTTTCAAGCACCGGCGGGAAGCCGACCTGCTTGTCGCCCCAGGCGTTGCCGTCGCCGTCGTTGGGGAACAGTCCGCCGACGGTTTTGTCGGTCTTAACCTGCTCCCACATGTTGGTGTAGACCGCGATCACGTCCTCGAGGCCCCAGAAGAAGTGGTAGGTGTAGTTGAAGGGCTTCCACGCGGGCGGACCGCCGGCCGGGTTGCCCTGCCGTCCGATGAACCAGGGCTGCCACGGCGCAACGGTGGAGATGCAGGGCACCTCCTCGATCTCGCATTGGGTCGAAACTGGATTGGTGGTTTCCGGGGTCGAGGCCACAAGCATCAAATCGATCTTGTTGGAGACGATCAGCTCCTTGGCGACCTCGGCGGCGCGGTTCGGATTGGACTGGCTGTCCTTCACAGTGACTTCGACCGGAAGCGTCGCGCTGCCGACTTTGACGCCGCCTTTTACCGTGTTGAGAAAATTCGAGATGACGAAATTGTCCGCCTCGGCAAAGCCGGCGAGCGGGCCGGTCTGCGGGCTGACATAGCCGAGCTTGATGGTCTTCGCGGCGTGCGCCGCCGGAGCAAATACGGAACCCGCGGCGAGCGCCGCGCCGGTTGCCGCCGAAACCTTGAGGAGCGTGCGTCGATTGAATAGGGAATCACGCGATTTCGTCGTCATATTGTCGTCCTCCCTCTGATGTTATAATTCGGTAAAGGCGCCCTATTACCGACATTGTAACGGCCGCAACCTTTAGTCCTTCTTTGGACGCCCCCAGTTGGGCTGGGTAAAAGACATGCGGTCTTAGAAGGGCCCGCTGATCGGAACTCAAATATCCCCAAGAAACGCGTACTGTTAGCTGATTGCAAATTGTAGCATTGAGGCCCTAAAGGGCGGCTAAAGAAACCTGGCTCAAACTTGGTTTGTCAACGCTAAATAAACGCGGCTTAAGCTTGTCGTTTAGACGCGCCAGCTCGTCGGTAAGCAGCGATCCGCCGTCCGGGAACAACCAGATGTTTCAAAACTGGGCCAACTGGAAGAAGGCATGAGCGCCACGCACGCCGTATCCAGACTTGCAGAAGGTCCGCTCACCGGCCGTCATGCCGTAGTGACCGGCGGCGGCAGCGGTATAGGTGGCGCAATCGCAGACACGTTGGCGCGACTGGGAGCCGACTTGACGATCATGGGCCGCCGTATGCCAGTCCTCGAGGCTCATGCAGCGACCCTGGCGAGTCGCCACGGTACCCAAATCGAGGCGGTTGCGTTGGACGTGGCACGGCAGGAATTTGTCGAGGCGGCCTTCCGCATCGCCGGCGAGCGCCTGGGCCATCCGGCAATCTTGGTGAACAACGCGGGGGTGGTGAAGGCGGCGCCCTTTTCAAGGACCGATCCCGCTCTGTGGCAGGAGGTAATCGAAATCGACCTCACCGGCGCTTACCTATGTATTCGCCAAACGTTGCAGCATATGATCAAGAATGGCTACGGGCGCATCGTCAACATCGCTTCAACGGCGGGATTAACAGGCTATCCCTATGTGACTGCCTACTGCGCCGCCAAACATGGTCTCATTGGGCTGACGCGGGCGCTGGCACGCGAGGCGGCACGCACGGCAGTCACCTTCAACGCCGTGTGTCCGGGTTATACGGATACCACCATTGTCGAAACCGCGGTGACGAGTATTTCCGCCAAGACCGGTCGCCCGCGCGAGCAGGCCTTGGCCGAGCTTGTGGCGCACAATCCGCAGGGACGTTCTGATCCAGCCAGCCGAAGTGGCAGAGACGGTCGGCTGGCTATGTCTGCCGAGTTCGGCCTCGATCACGGGTCAGAGCATCCTCGTCGCCGGTGGAGAGCTGATGTGACGGAGAGCATGGAGGCAAAATAATCTTCGAGCCGCGCGGGCAGATCGATGGCACCCGGTGCATCATAAACTGGGAATTCCGTGCAGATCGTCAAACAAGGGGGAAACCCATGAAATTGTTCCAACCTCTCGACGTCAACGGCATGGTCATTCAGAACCGCGTCATGGTGCCAGCCATGGTGACGCGCCTATCCGGCGAGGACGGCGTAGTCAATCAGGACATCATCGATCGCTACGTCAGGTATGCGCAGGGTGAGGCGGGTCTGATCGTAATCGAGGCGATGGCGGTGCACCATTCCAAGTCGGGCCCCCTGCTGCGGATCAGTGACGACACGTTCGTCCCCGGCCTAGCCAATCTCACTCGCAGCATCCACGATACCTCCGGCTCGAAGGTGGTGCCCCAAATCATCCACTTCCTGAAGGTGGCGAAGTCCGGGTGGCGGCAGACGGTCGACATGCTGTCGCTGGAGGACATCGATCGGATCGTTGACGAATTCGGCGACGCGGTCGCTCGCGCGCGCGAGGCCGGCTTCGATGGCGCCGAGTTGCACTCGGCCCATGCGTATACGCTCGCCTCCTTCCTGTCGCGGACGAACAAGCGCCAGGACGAGTATGGGGGACAGACCTTGGAGGGGCGCCTGCGCCTCATCGGCCGCGTTGTTCAGAATGTTCGCGGAAAAGCAGGCAAAGATTTCCCGCTGGGCGTGCGCTTCGTGGCGGACGAGTTCATCAAGGATGGCTATACAGTCAACGACGCCAAGGTCATCGCCCTGAGGCTCGCGCAAATCGGAGTTGACTATCTATCGCTGTCGGTGGGAGGCAAATTCGAAGATGCTGTCCACGTTCCAGGACAGGTTCTGTATCCGTATACCGGCTACTCCGGTGATCGGGCCATGCCGGGCGATTGGTACCCTCCCGTAACGCACGCTCATTTCTCAGCGGAAATAAAGCTCTATATCAAAGCGCATGGCTACGACACGCCTGTCGCAACGGCCGGCAAACTATCAAATCCAGAAGATGCGGAACGGCTTGTCGCGTCGGGCCAAGTCGACATCGTCGGTATCGCGCGCGGCCTGTTGGCGGATCCAGATTGGCCGAAGAAGGTCCGAAAAGGCGAACGCGATCGGGTGATCCAGTGCGATTATTGCAACGTCTGCAAGCATCTCGACGCCACCCATAGCCGCGTCATCTGCTCGCTGTGGCCGCAAGGATCGTTGCAGGCACCGGCCGACGACCCTGCCGTCAACGCGCCGCAATGGGGCCCGAATGGAGCGAACTTGACTGCGACCGTCGGCAAGGGAACGATAACACTGAAGTGGACCAAGGCGCCCGGCGCGGCGCGTTACGATGTGTGCCGGGCCGATCCGGTAGGAGAGGTGCGTCTAGAGGACGCTGTGAAGGTGACCCGCTGGGAGGACAGCAACGTGCTGGCCGGCACGCGTTACCGCTATTACGTCCGAGCCTACACGGCCACCGGGCAAGGCAGTCCCCCTTCAAATACCGTGTACGTCGAACTACCGCCGCCCGATTACATGGCAAGCAGGATGCGAGTTGAGGATTCCGTGGCGAATTGACATTGCTGCCCTTGGCCCATCACTTGGATTGGGGATGTCACAAGAC
This sequence comes from uncultured Alphaproteobacteria bacterium, assembly GCA_963733575.1. Lineage (GTDB taxonomy): Bacteria > Pseudomonadota > Alphaproteobacteria > Rhizobiales > Xanthobacteraceae > BOG-931. The sequence goes on from CAVTDJ010000006.1 coordinate 449,024, forward strand.
GCAGGGAATGTAAGATTTCCGGGAAAAGACTCGAAGGAGTTTTTCCGGGCACGCGTCGCAAGCGCGCTGAGGTGTCCAGCGCGCTCGATATTGAATTCTGCCGCATGCTATCGCATGGATTGCGGCCCACCTGAGGCCATCACCAATAGGAGGCTAGAATGCTCGCCGGCTGCACTCCCTGGCCTGAGCATTTCGCGAGAATGTATCGCCAGAGGGGTTATTGGGAGAACAACACCCTCAGCGACATGTTCGAGATCTCGAGCCGTCGTCATCCTACAAAGGTTGCGATCGTTTTTGGTGAGCAAAGGATCACTTACGCCGAACTTGCGGAGCGGGTGGAAAAACTTGCCTTCGCGTTGATGCAGACCGGGCTTCGACCTCTCGACCGAGTAATTCTCCAACTCGACAACCGGCCGGAATTCATTTGCACATTTCTCGCTCTCGTGAAAGTCGGCGTGATCCCGGTGATGGTGTTGCCACAGCATCGCAAGACCGAGGTTGGTCACTTCGCACGCCACTCGGGCGCCGTCGGGTATATCTCCGCTGATGTCATTCGCGGCTTCGACCACCGGACACTCGCCGCCGAAATCAGCAGCGACAGCGCGGTGATGAGGCAGGTGCTGATTTGGGGGGAGCCCGGGCCTGGTCAATTGTCCCTGATCAGGCTTATAGGTTCGGAGCGGCCATCCACAATTGCTTCCGCACAATTAGCAAGTGTTCGCCCCAGCCCTGACGAGGTTGCGTTGATGCTTCTCTCTGGTGGCACCACGGCCCTCCCGAAGCTCATCCCGCGCACCCACAACGACTATGTCTACAATTGCAAGCAAAGCGGCCTTGTGGCCGGATTTGATGCCGAGACAGTGTATTTGGCGTTGCTACCGATGGCGCACAACTATTCGCTAGGTTCGCCCGGTGTGCTCGCAACGCTGGCCTACGGCGGTCGCATCGTGATCGCTCCTGGAACGGCAGCCGATGTAGTATTTCCCCTCATCGAGCGCGAGCGAGTAACGGTTGTATGCGCTGGCGTGCCATTGTTCGTGAAGTGGCTGACTGCTCCCGAAGTCGGCCGGCATGATCTAAGGTCGCTGAAAGTGCTAATGAACGGCGGGGCTCGCCTAGCTCCGGAGTTACGACGGCGGGTGGGGGAAGCATTCGGATGTCTGACTCAGGAGAGCTTCGGTACTGCTGAAGGGCTGCTGAGCATGACACGTCTCGATGATGACGAAACGAAACGCTTCGAGAGTTCGGGAGCGCCGATATCGCCAGGAGACGAAATCATCGTAGTCGACGATGATGGCCACAAATTGCCGGATGGGGAAGCCGGAGAGTTGCTGTGCCGCGGCCCTTATACCATACGCGGATATTACAATGCGCCGGAAATCAACCAACAGGCATTCACAGCCGATGGCTTCTACCGCATGGGCGACATTGTCCGCAAATTCGGTAACTACCTCCACGTGGAAGGTCGAAAGAAAGATCTAGTCAATCGCGGCGGCGAAAAGATCAGTTGCGAGGAGATCGAGAACCACATTCTCGCAAACGAAAAAGTGGAAGCTGCTTGCGTCGTAGCCATGCCCGACGACACTTTCGGCGAAAAGGCTTGCGCCTTTATCATTGCACGCAACGGGCAAACCATCGACCTACCGGAGCTGATCGATTTTCTATCGACAAGGGGTATTGCGAAGTTTAAACGGCCTGAAAGAATGGAACTCGTCACCGAGTTTCCGATCAGCCCGGCGGGAAAAATAATGAGGCGCGACTTGCGCGCCATGATCGCACGGCGGCTCGAGGACGAAAAAGGCCACAAAGATCCGGCCATTGCCGACAGACTGGCTCAGTTGCCCGCTGGGGGAACTCAGGAGACCGGCGACGCGCATTTTTCTAAAGACGCCTCCATCTGACCCCGTTCCCGCAATTAACAAGCAAAGCGAACCGTTCCAGCATCGTGGCGGCGACACAGCTGCTTTGAGATTGTGTTCGCGACAACCGTTGAAACCATGCGCGTCGAAGGAAGATCGAATCGGCGACGCCCCGAATGTCGACGTCGATTTAGCCGATGTGTTGCCTGTCGTGGCGTGTGGGGCATTCAGTTTAGGTTGATCTAGATCAATAAATCGACCTTCTGATAGAAGAGTATTCAAAATTAACTCCGCGCCCCGTGTCAGTGCCGGAGGTCAGAATGGCACAGCAAGCGTCCCCGCTCCCAGGGAAGCAAACTGGTAAATTTCTTTATGCCTGTGCCGCTTCCGGGCAGTAAGGGCTCGGAATCAGGATCGCGTGTGCATGTGTCTCGATGATCATAGCTGCGTATTCTTCAAAGATGGCGCCGAATCGTGGCCGCTGTGCGCCAATTCTGTTGCGGCCGCCGAGCGTGATGGATTTAAATGGCTCGTCATTTCTGAAAGACGGGCAGCTGGCGGGTATTCACTGCACACCGCGATACTTCCGGCCTCATCGATTTCCACCGCCGGCGCATTCGGAATGAGCGAAATGCCGTTTTCGATCAGTCGCGTGATTGGCAAGATCCGCGAGCAGAGTGAGGTAGCCGTCGCCGAGGGATTTGCCGGCTTGCTGCTGCTTATTGACATGTCCTGGCTGTTACGCACTCCCTCGGGCATCGCTCAACATGGTGAGTTCGAGGCAGCCCTTCAGGAACTGGTGCTGGAGACCCAGCCATTGCGTGCGGTGTGCCTCTATCATTTGACGATGTTTCCGGATTGGATGGTTTTGGATGCAATGCGCACCCATCCAAGAGTGCGCACCAGCGATGGAGAATTTGAGAACCCTCATTTCCTGTTGCCACGAACCTTCCTAAGCGGCAACGCGGCAGCAAAGCTCGAGGCATGGCTAGGTAGCCTGCGGCCGTTCAAGTTGGCGGCGAACTTTCGTTCGCAACCGATTCGGCGGAAAGCATCCCGAACGGTGGCCGCACCGGCATCAAATGCCTCCCCGCAACTTGCCATTGTCAACAAAACTAACACCGCACAGGCTGAACCGGACGGTCTAGGGCATCGCTGGAAAATCCGATGCTTCGGCAACCTGCGTATCTACCGCCAGGACAGCACGCCAGTGCAGTGGAACGTGGCCAACGGCGCTACGACGAAGACCAAAACGCTGTTCGCCTACCTGCTGCATTGCGGTGTGAAAGGTGCTAGCGCCGAGGAGATCGCTGACTTGCTGTGGCCTCAGGCGGATTCCCTGAGCAAGAGCCTGAATCGCCTCTATCACACCATCCATTGTCTGCGCTTGGCGTTAAGTCCTGATCTGAAGTGCTCGCGCACGTCGCCTTACGTAATCGGCCACGATCACCACTATCATCTGTCGCTTCCCGAAGGAACGTGGGTGGACGTGCCGACCTTCGAGCAGTTTTGTCGCCGCGCTGAGAAACTGCTTAAAGCAGATCAGCTGGAGGAGGCGCTCGCGTGCTATGCGTCCGCCGAGAGGCTCTATACGGGCAGTCTGCTTAGCGATATCCCGATCGAATATGCCGAGAACATCGACCGGGACTGGTGTTGGAGCCGCCGCTATTGGCTCGAGGAGATCCATGTCAAGATGCTGACGCAAATGAGTTGCGTCCATCGGCGTCTTGAGAACCTGGAACGTGCTATTGTTTACGCCGAGAGGGCACTCGAGCTTGAGCCTTGCTTTGAGCTGGCGCATCAGGAGCTGATGCACATTTTTCACCAATCGGGACGACGCGACGCGATCGAGCGCCAGTATCGCTTGTGTATGGGCGCACTCAAACGGCATGAGGATCGCGCCCCTTCGGCTAACACCAGGGTCCTGTTCCAGCGCCTAGTCTCATGACCTGAATATGTCCGGATCCGTTGGAATCGGGACATGCCCTTAGTTTCTTTGATTTTTCGGATTTTCTGCCGCGAAACCCTGCACACTTCGCCAGAAATTGCTTAAACGCGCGACGGCCGGCGTGACGCGGCATTCGATGGGCCTCAATGGCCCACTGTGACCTGTGTCGTCGGGATGCGCCTGCCTCGCAAAATCTCAACACTGGCGGGCCTTCCCCATCCCGATCCACTTGCTGCCCCATCACCCTGACTGCGTCAAAACCATCACGCCGCCTCCCCAAGGAAAGGCGTTCCTAAAGATCGGCTAAAGACTAGTTGATCATCGTCATTCAAGAGGTGAGCGATAGCGGCCGCGGCGTGCTCGCCCAAACGACCCCCGAGAAGGACCGGCGGCGGGAGCGAGCGCTTATGGGGACTTACATCGTGCCCCTCCAGGACATTCGAGAGGATGAGGTCGAACGCTGCGGCGGCAAGGCTGCCAGCCTGGGAAAACTCACGCGCATGGGCGCTAGGGTACCGCCGGGCTTTTGCATCGTCTCCGAAGCCCTTTCCTACGTCCTAGACACCGAGGGGCTCACCGACCGCATCGAGGGGCTCGCGCGCAAGCTGGACTTCAGCGACTTCGCTAAGGTCGATGCGGGCTGCGAGGAGATCCGCAGCCTCATGGCTTCTGCAGGCATTCCAAACCTGCTTAGCCGCGACATTTGCGACCAATACGCTGCACTCGTCACGCCAAACAATCGCTTCGTCGCCGTACGTTCATCGGTAGCGGTGAAGGACATGGCGATTTCGTCGTTTCCCGGGATGATGGATACCTACCATTACGTGTTGGGCGAGGATCAGGTGCTCGAGAAGGTGAGCGAGTGCTGGGCCTCGCTGTGGTCGGCACGTGCCGCCTATATGCGCCATCACAAGCGGATCCCGCACCAAAAGGCGATCATCGCCCCGGTTGTCCAGCTGATGGTCAATTCCGACACCGCCGGCGTGCTGTTTACGGCAAACCCGGTAACCAAGGACAAGACCGAAGTGATGATCGAGTCCAATTGGGGGCTGGGCGAATCGGTCGTGTCCGGCAAGTCGATGAACGACTATTTCGTACTCGACAAGGCCACTCTGACGGTCCGGGAGAGGAAGATCGCTCACAAGACCGTCATGGTCGTGGCTGATGACGGCCGCGGTAGTGGCCGCATAGAACTCCCGGTGCCGGTCGAACGCGCCACACTGACGACGCTCACGGACACCCAGTTGCTCGAGCTCGCCGATTTCGCTCGCCGGATTGAAGCCCACTTCGGCTTCAACGTCGATGTCGAATGGGCATACGAAGACGGCCGGCTGTACATCCTGCAAGCCCGTAAAATTCGAGACATGGACTGATCTTCTGCGCAACCTGCCTGAGAAAGGAAAATCGCAATGGCTCAGAGAACTGTCGACATTCACAATCACTACTATCCGATGGATTATATCCAACACCTGCTTGGCCGCACCGGCAAGACCAAGGCGGTACAGACCGGACCTCAATCGTACGTAATGAAGGCTGACGACGTCATCGTCGCGCATATCGATCGGCGAGGCCATTATGACCTCGCTGCCCGCATCGCGGACCTCGACAAGGCCGGGATGGACACACAGGTCGTGAGCAAGACGATACCGGGTCCCGATATGCTGGAGCGAGACGAAGGCGTGTACTGGGCCAAGCGCATCAATGACTCCCTGGCCGAGGCAACACAAAAGTATCCCCATCGCCTCTACGCTTACGCATGCCTGCCCTATCAGGACGTCGACGAGTCCTGCAAGGAACTGACGCGCTGCTACAAGGAGCTTGGATTCAAGGGCGTTCAGATGTTCTCCAATGTCCAGGGAGAGCCATTGTTTCTCGAGAAGTTTGCGCCGATCTTCCAGATGGCTGCGGAATTCAACCTGCCCATCCTCATGCATCCGACAGTGCCGCTGACCAGCAAGATCCTGGATATGGTGAAGATCCCGTATCAGCTGTATGGCTATACGTTCGACACGACCATGGCTGTGATCAGCCTGATCTTTCACGGCGTCTTCGAGCGCAACCCCAAGCTCAAGATGGTCCACACCCATATGGGCGGAATGGTGCCGTACCTGGTTCGTCGGCTACAGGATTCTTGGAAAGGCTATTCGAAGGAATGGGGATTGGAGCTCTCAGAGTCGCCGGACCTAACCTATAAGCGGCAGGTCTACCCCGATACGGCGTCGTTTTACCTGCCGGCCATGAAGTGCTGCCTCGAATGGGTTGGTGCGGACCATATGGTGATCGGCACCGATTATGCCCACCGGGTGGGCGATCCCGAGGGCGCCATCAAGTGCATCAAAGACCTCGGCTCGCAACTCAAACTCCCCGAAGCCCAGCTCGACCTGATGCTCGGAATCAATGCCGAGAAGTTGTTCAACTTGCCCCCCATGCCGGGGAAGTAGGAACTCTCCGCGGCGGGCCGGGAGATATTCTGCGGCCCGCTCGCCACAGTCCAATTAATCGCGAGGCTGCCATGATCGATACCAGCATCAGCGCCCTGCGGACCCTCAGGCCCAACCACGACAAGGACATTTTCTGGTTCCGCGACGACCTGCATCAGCCATTCCCCGTCTCGCCCATGGGCATGACAACCATCCAAAAACACCATGCCTGGGGCTACCACGTCGCTGCGGAGCAAACCAAACTGCCGCCGTCCAAAGGTGCGTACGTCAAAATCCACAAAGGTCGCGTGTATCTCGGCTTCGCGCTCATAGACGACCCCAAGGAAGTGGCGTCCCGGGCCGAAAAATTCGGCGCCTTTGTCGAGCATTGCATCGATCATTGGGACGAGTTCTATCGGGGCTACATCGCCGAGGTCAGCGCCGGCTTAGCCACGCTTGCGGCGGTGGATCCAGATCGCCTGGCCACCTCCGACCTGGTGCGTTACCTGGAGCGCAGCGAAGAGATCAATCGGCGGAACTGGGAGATCCACTTTATTCTGATGTATCCGGCAGACACGATCTACCTGCGGTTCGAAGACTACTGCCGGAAGCAGGGACTCGACGAACAGCGGATGGTGTCGATGCTGTCGGGCTTCGACAGCATGCCGGCACGGACGGACTCGGAGCTTTGGGCGCTGGCCAAGGCGGCCCGCCAGCAGAGGCTCGATCGAGTGCTGCTCGAAACGCCCGCGTCCGAAGCTCGCGCCCTTTTGTCAACGATGCCTGAAGCACGCGATTGGCTCGCTCGCCTCGATCAGTTTCTCTTCGTCTACGGCAACCGTATCAGTGCCGCCCACCTGGATGTTATTTTTCCGACGTGGCGGGAGGATTCGGCGCCGGTGTTCGATACCATCCGCAGCTATTTCCGCCGGATGGACGAAGGCTGGGACCATGCCGAGCAGCGTGAGGTTGTCAACCGCATGCGCGAAGAGGCCATCGCTGCCGTTAAGCGCGAGCTGCCGGCCGACACCTTGGACGACTTCCGGCGTCTGCTGGCGGTCGGCCAGAAGGTCTACGCCTATCAGGAGGACCATGGCTTCTACATCGACCAGGGCTCGACCGCGGCGCTGCATGTGACGCTCTTGTCCTGCGGGCGGCGCTTGCTAAGGGTCGGACTGCTCGACCAGGCCGATGATGTATTCTTCCTCACCTATGCTGAGTTGCATGAAGTGCTCTCCGATTTGGCGCGCGACGAGAAGGTTGCAATTTACCACTATTATGCACTGGTGCCGCCGTTGGTCTTGGAGCGCAAGGAGCAGCGGTCGAAGGTGTCCGAGCTGGATGCGCCGCTTACCCTTGGCAACGTTCCAGAGACAATGACCGACCCCATCGCCATCAAGGTCTTCGGCATCATCGACGAGATTCTCCACCCCAAGGGCGAGAAGGATGTTCGGCTCAAGTTGGAGGGCTTCGCCGCCTCGCCTGGCGTGGTCGAGGGCCCGGCCAGGGTGGTGATACACTTCGAGGATTTTGCCACAGTGCAGTCCGGCGACATTCTGGTCTGCCCGTATACCGGCACAGCCTGGACGCCTCTGTTCCTTAAGATCGCCGGTGTCGTTACCGATACCGGCGGCATGCTCACCCACGCCGCCATCGCCGCCCGCGAATACGGTATTCCGGCCGTCGTCGGTACGTGGAACGCGACGGCGTCGGTGCAAAATGGCGACCTAATCCGTATCGACGGGGCCCTCGGCGTCGTCGAGATTTTACAGCGCGCGCAATCGACGCAGTGAGCCGCTGGCTGGCATCGGGAACTTGACATGTCTGTCGACATCGAAGCAATCAAGCAGGTCGTCTTAGCCGCAGGCGAACTGGCGTTGATCTATTACGGACGAGTCTCGGCCTCGGTAAAAGCCGATCTGACCATCGTCACCGAGGCTGACGCGGCGGTCGAGAACTATCTCAAGCTGGCACTAACGGGGCTTGCTCCCGGGTACGGCTATATCGGTGAGGAGACTGAGGAGTCCCGCGCTCCTGCGGCCGGTGAGACCCATTCCTGGATAGTGGACGCGCTCGACGGTAGTCGCGCTTTCTCGGCTCGCCTGCCGTTGTGGACTCCGGCCGTCTGTCTGCTGCGTGGCGACCGTCCGCTCGCCGGTGCGGCATTCAACCCTCTGACACGCGAGTTGTTCTGGGCCGCGGAAGAGACGCCCGCCTATTGCAACGACGAGCCATTGCGCCCACGCTACGAGACGGTGGCCCAGGCCAACACCATCGCGTTGGGCCCAACTAATCACCACCGGACGTTCAAAGTCGATTTCCCCGGCCGGATTTATTGTCTCGGCGCACCAATCTACCAGCTCTGTCTGGTGGCGAAGGGCGCAGCACAAGCGTTCTTCTTTGACCCCTCGGTCAACTTGTGGGATCTAGCCCTGCCTTCACTGTTGCTCGGGAAAGCGGGGGCAAAGCTAGTTTACGCCAGCGGCCGCCCAGTAACGATCGGCGAACTGATGGATCGGCGCAGCGTCCCGGAGCCAATCTTCGCCGGTGGCGCGCAAATGGTCGAAACCCTTCGTCAACACACAACGTACACCGCACTAACGGCGAATATCACGTGGTCTCGAGGCCCTGATACCCACGGCACCGGCATGATGATGCAACCGGAACAGACGCTTGAAGGAGATTGAATATGTCTACGTCTGCCCTCGGGACATTGGACGAGCTACCGAAACTCTACCGCGATACTTTGTCGAAGGCTAACCTTGTCCCGTTATGGCCGGCGTTGCGCAGCTTTCTCCCCTACGGCATGCCGGAGCGAAAATGCGCGCCTACCATCTGGCGTTACAATGACGTGCGACCTTTGTTGTTGCAGGCGGGCGACCTTACGCCCATCGAAAAGGCCGAGCGGCGCGTTCTTATTCTCGCCAACCCCACGCTGGATCCCGCCACAGCTCGTGCGACGCCGACCATTTATCTTGGCCTGCAATTGATCAAACCCGGCGAGACGGCACCGAACCACAAGCACTCGCCGAGCGCAATCCGCTTTGTTGTGGAGGGCGAGGGTGGGTTCACCATGGTAGAGGGCGAAAAGCTGCCGATGGATAAGGGCGATCTGATCCTGACGCCCTCCGGCCGGTGGCATGAACATGGTCACTCGGGCAAGGGGCCGGTAGTGTGGCTCGATGCTCTTGATCTGCCGCTGATTTATTCGATCGAGGCCTCTTATTGCATCGAGGGTGCTCCCCAAATGTCGTCCAACAAGCCGGATCGTTCCCAAACCACCTACCGGCGCTCGGGCTTGATGCCGTACAGCGCGCTCGAACACAGATCGAGCAAATATCCGCTGAAACGCTTCCCGTGGTCCGAGGTCCGCGAGGCTCTGCTCGCTGTTGTCGCCAATTGCGGTCGGAATCAGACGGCGCACCTCGCCTATGTGGACCCTGAAACCGGTGGCGAATGCCTGCCGATATTGGGCGTTTCGGCGCTCGCGCTCCGGCCTGCTGAAACTTTCGCTCCCCGCCGGCGGTCCGCATCGTCGGTGTTTCACGTCATTGAAGGCGGCGGCGATGCTACTGTTGACGGCGTCGAAATGGCATGGGGGGAAGCGGACACCATGGCCGTTCCTACCCACGCGAACATTCAAATCTGCAACAATTCTTCGAAAATGGCCTTTTTGTTCATGGTCGACGACGCGCCGATGCAGCGTAAGCTTGGCTTCTACGAGCAGTTTTAGTCGCGGGTCGCCTGAGTCGTCATAGTGCCTCGTTAACGCTCGTTTGGCCGTTCCCCGCGCGCGAGGCGGAGTCGAGCGCCGCCGATTTCTATTTGAGAAATTCTTTTTGACCGGATCGGTTGGCGGCGCCGGGGCGCGGCGTCAGAGCTAGGCGGTAGGCTCGCCAACACGTGGGATGACAACAGCATGGACATGGGCTCTGGCCGCGTTCGCGCTGAAGTTTCCGTGGCCGGCAGCTCGATGGCGAGCGCGACTGAATCTACTAGTCGGCGATTTCCCAGCGGCGTTCAAAATGCCTCCGACCGCCAAGCCTCTGCCCATCAATCTCGATTGCCGCTCCAGAAGCCGAAAAGTATCAAGGTCCAACTTTGTCGAGCGCAGCGAAAATCTGAAAATCAAGTCGCTCTTCGTGGACGGAGGGTTGGCGCGCAAGGGTCATAGTAGCCTCGCGATTGGCCCCGGCGAACACCTGCCGCACGTAGCCAACTACGTCTTCCGGAATTCGCTCCACCATTGAGCTTCCCTCGCCGCCGCCCGACAATCTATGGTAGCAGCATGTTCGGGAGACTCACCATGAAATTGAAACGCGCGAAAGTACGATATCAATAGCTATAAAGCCGCGTAAAGTCGATCATGGAAATACGACATGAATTGACGACAGGACTGAAGCGCGTCGGGGACAAGTCGCCGGCAAAAGATGCATTCAGGGTTATGCGGGCGGCATGCCGGGAATTACTGACCCATCATGTGGTTCAAGAGGGGCGGGCAGGGAATGCTTCATCATCGCGGTCTCTATCAGCTAGTAAGAATTTTTGCTCGGGCTTGCAAGCTGCGGTTTGTATTCGGTCAGCAATTAGCGTTGCTAGTGGACCGACTCTAACGCTTGTTTCCCACGTTTGACAGCGGCGAGGACGCGGCGTGGATCGGCGGTCCAAACGAAGGGTTTTGGATCGGCGTTTGTCTCGGTAACGAAGCGATTGATGGCGGCCTTGAGTTCGTCGACTGATCGGAAGACGCCGCGCGTCAGGCGTCGGCGCGTGAGCTTGGCAAAGAAGGTTTCGACGGCGTTGAGCCAGGACGCCGAGGTCGGGGTGAAGTGGAAGGTCCAGCGCGGATGCCGGGCAAGCCAGGCGCGGACTTTGGGATGTTTGTGAGTAGCGTAGTTGTCGACGATGGCATGGATCGCTTTTCGCTTCGGTACCTGCGCCTCGATGGTGTTGAGGAAGCGGATGAACTCCTGGTGGCGGTGGCGGTTCATGTTATGCCCGATGACGGTGCCGTCGAGGATGTTGAGGGCGGCGAACAGCGTGGTTGTGCCGTGCCGTTTGTAGTCGTGCGTCATCGTGCCGGCACGGCCGGGCTTCATCGGCAGTCCTGGCTGGGTGCGGTCGAGCGCCTGGATTTGGCTCTTTTCGTCGACCGAGATCACGACCGCATGGGCCGGTGGATCGACGTAGAGACCAACAATGTCCTTGAGCTTCTCAGCAAACTTCGGATCGTTCGACAGTTTGAAGGTGCGGACGCGGTGCGGCGCGAGCTGGTGAGCCTCCAGGATGCGCTGCACCGACCGCAAGCTCACGCCGGCCGCCTTTGCCAGCATGCGCCCGGTCCAATGGGTTGCTTCGCCCGGCGGCGGCCCGAGCGCCAAGTCCACCACCCGCTGCACAATGGCTGCCGGCAGCGGCGGCTTGCCGGGTTTGCGCGTCTTGTCGCGCGTCAGCCCGTCCACGCCCTCGGCCATGAACCGCGCCTGCCAGCGCCACACCACCGGTTTGGCCTTGCCGGATCGCCCGCATGATCTCGGCCGTGCCGCAACCATCGGCCGTCGCAATGATTATTTTGGCCCGCCAAACATGCTTCTGCGGCGCGTTGCCATCGCCAATAATCGCCTCAAGCCGATGACGATCTGCCGGCGTGACGTTGACGACAATTCCTGCTCTCATAACGAGAGCTTGAACTGCTTCGAGCGATTTGGGAATCGCCCGAATGAATCAGACCACTAGGATATCTCTATGGCAACGTGCCCATGCGCGTGCTGTTGCGAGCCGGTGTTGGACGAAGCCGACCGCCTAGCTAGCTCGGCAATATTGCACCCGTCAGTGTACGAAAGGTTTGCCGCATTCAATCCTGCTTCACCGCACCGACTGCGATCGAACAAGTCTTTTCCGGCGAACTTTATTGATCTGATGCGCCTTGTTTTCCCGTGCCCACCGCAAAATCCGGTCCCGAAGGGAGTGACATTTTTCTTCTAAGGCCACGTTAAACAACGACTCATTCGTATCGCTCCACTTCAAGTCAATCTCCGACCAATCTTCGGGGCGCAACGCTTTGGCCGCGGCGGGGAACAGAATTTGCTCTTCCATTTTCATGTGTGCCCGCTCCTGCTCAATGAAGCCGCGCATGTCATCGTCGAACGGCTTCCGTGGAATATCATGATCGAGCGGGACGCTCCGGACGAGGTGAGCCACCCGCTGCAAACGTTCAGCTTCATGTCGATGCTCAGCTTCGATATCGCCCACGCTTTCGGCTGCGATGGGGTCACGCGCTCTCAGTTTCTCAAAGACCATGTCTTCTTTGGGATGATGACAGCAATCAGGATAGTCCTGAAAATAACTGATGACCGCCTGTATAATTTCATAATCTGGCGCTTCCTGGCGATCGAAAACACCTAGTTCGCCCTCTAGAACGACAAGCAACTTTTCGATGTCCCGATGTTCTTCGCGCAGCAGCTCGATAAATTTTGCCATCAATTGATTCCCGCGATTTTGCACGTGATGAACGTTTGGCCACCCCGTCAGATCACCGAGTCGTTCGCTTCAACCCTCGTGCGGAATCCGATTGAAGATTATGCGAAAAAGCCGGGAGGCCCCTTGATTAAGATCAAATGGTTATACGAGGCCATGCCGATTTGGAGGCAGGCGAAGCGCAAGGGTCGCTTCACACGGGAAGGGCAGATGATGATCGCGATAATTGCAGGCCGATCGGTCAGCCGCGCACCATCGATAGCCGGCAGCGCGCGGTTGTCCTTCCCGGAAATCACATTCGCGCGCAGCGATGATGCAGCCCGACGAAACGGGCGTAGCGGCAATGTTTCCGTATCGTTGGACCGCTCGACCCAGCGGCGCATCCTTGTGCAGGGATAAGTGTGTGCGAGATACATTATAATAGGATAATAGGAGGCGTACGAGGTTAGAATTTGCCGCGGGTGCGCTTCGCCGAAGATCAGCATTCGATCCAGGCACTCGCGGCGCACAGTTCCGGTCAGACGTTCAACATGACCATTTTGCCATGGTGACCGCGGTGAGATCGGCCGGTCGCGGATACCCATGACCATCACCCGACGGGAGAAGGCATGTCCGTATGCATCGTCATTGTCGCGCACCAGGTAGGTCGGCGCCGATGCCCAGGGGAAGGCCTCGGTGATCTGTCGTGCCAGCCACTCCGCTGACGGATGCCGTGTCACCTCGAACCACAGTAGCTGCCGCCGGCCGTGGCCGAGAACCAGGAACGCGAACAAGCGCTCAAAGGTCACCGTCGGGACCACGCACACGTCAACAGCAGCGATCGCCTCAGCGTGGTTCCGAAGAAACGTCTTGCAGGATTGCGAAGGCGGCCTCCGACCCCGCACCATGTATTTGGAGACCGTCGACTAGGCAACTTCGAATCCCAGCATCAGCAGTTCGCCATGAATCCGGGGCGCACCTCACAGTGGATAATCTCTCCTCATCCGTCGGATGAGATCGCGGAGCTCACGATCAACCTTCGGCCGCCCTGCCCTTTTTCGGGATTTCCAGCACCAAAACGCTTTGAAGCCAAAGCGATGCCATCGCAAGATAGTCTCCGGCTTCACAACCTGGGGTACATCGAGCAGAGTGGGCCACATCCGCGTCATCCATACCAACAGCGCCCGGTCACTACCGTGCAGCCGCAGACGAGGTGGCGCTCGCCTTAATGCGATGTTGAGCTGATGACGGAGAAACAGGTTCTCGGCTTCGAGCCAGCGTCGCGACTTGAAGATGTCGGCGCCGAACATCACGAGCAAGTGCAGGATGGCAAGCATCGAACTTGATGATGCGATGATTCTGCCTCACGCTGCGAACCTAGATGGATCAAATTTTCGGAAGGGGCAACGCTCTCCGAAAGACCGCGCGGTCATCAATGTGTCTAATCCTTGCTGCATCGGCATTCACAACGTCGAGACGTTTATAGCGCATCACATGAATTGACCACGGCTCCATATTTTTCCGTCGGTAACGAACCGTGTCATCGCGCTCCTGCGATACTCGCTGCGTGCTTCTTTCAGTGAACTGTTTAGCGGGCTACGTCACGACCGTGTACGATCCGGTGTTCTTCCTTTCGGCCGACGGCAAGCGCTACGTGTCGACGCCCTCGCACACGCCGACTAATCTTCCGGAGCCCGGACTGCCGTTCTCGCTCGTGTTCCGCGCCGAGCCTGGCAAGGAGGACGTTCTTCTAAAAATTGCATCAGCGTACGAAGCCGCTTCCAACCGCCGCGTGCCACCGCCGACATTCGCCCCGCTGCCGGCGCGTTGACCACAAATCTAAAATCCGGTCTTATTCAGCGATGAAAAACACCGCGTTGTAGAGCCAGGGCGAAGGAACTTGGGCTAAACGTCACTATGCACGCTCGGGATTTTTCGGACACAGGTCAGACAAGACGTACGTAAAGTGGGAGATCGGCATGGGAGCGAATTTCGGCATCGCCGGAATGGACTGGCAGCAGCGAGTCAACTGGGACCGGCTACGCGAGTATCGTATCGAGCGAGCGCGCCAGATGATGAAGAAGCACGGCCTCGGTGCTTTGCTTTGCATGTACGACGAGAATTGCCGCTATATCACCGGCACGCTCACGCCCGGCTGGAACCGGCTCAAGCCCGGGCTGCGTTACGCCATGCTGTGCGGTGACGGCCGCCCGGTGTTGTTCGAGCAAGGCGATATCGGCTTTCAGATCGAGCGGCATGTGCCGTGGTTGCCGAAGGAAAACGTCCGACACTCCTTCGCCTGGATCAAGGGAGCGGCCGGACCCGCGGCGACGCAGCAGGTTACGAAGTTCACCAACGCGATCATCGAAGAGATGCGTCGCCACGGCGTCGCGGGTCAAAAGCTCGGCGTTGATTTCATCGACATCAACATGATCGAGATTTTCAAAGAGAAGAATATTACCTGGGCCGACGGCATGAGCGCCATGATGGACGCGCGGGCCGTCAAGAGCGAGGACGAGCAGGAATGCTTCCGCATCGTCGGCGCCATCGGCGACGCCACGCATTGGGAATGCATGAAATTTTTGCGTCCGGGCGTGACCGAGAACCAGGTAACCGCGCATCTGATGCAGTATCTCTACAACATTCCCGGCATGGAGGACGTCGAGGACGTCATCGTCTCATCCGGCCCCAACACCTGGCCGAACTGGCGCAATTTTTCCGATCGCATCATCCAGCCCGGCGATATCGTCTTCATGGATTTGGCCGCACTCACTTGGAACGGCTACAAGTCCTGCTATTACCGCACCTATTGCGTTGGCAAGGAGCCGAGCCAAGAGCAGAAAGAGACCTACGAGATAGCGCTAAAATGGCTCTACGATTCCATCGGCGCGGTGAAGGCCGGTGCCACCACACGCGACATTGCGCTGAAGTGGCCGTCGGCGATGGAAACCTGGGGCTACGAGGACGAGGATCAGGCCGCCGCTAATCTTTGGGGCCACGGACTCGGCCTTGCGCAGTACGATCCACCGGTCATCTCTCGCATCTGGTCGCTCGACCATCCGGTCGAGATCAAGGAAGGCATGACCTTCGCGCTCGAGACGCAGCACGGCAAGAAATTCCGCTATGGCGTACGCATCGAGGAGATGTTGATCGTGCACAAGAGCGAGATCGAGATCGTCTCCAATTTTCCGGTCAAGCAGATCACCGTCGTCGATCCACTTCCTGGTTACGGCGATCACGTGAAATAAGCAGTAGCATTGATGTGATCCGGCATCCTGAGATGCCCGCTCGTAACACGGGCAGCCTGGAAGGGCGAACGGCCCGGACCGCCGCCCTTCCGAGCGCCTCAGGTGACGGATTGAGGACATGGCTGATGGCGACCCCGTTCCTCCTATGCCTCTCCGACCCGGCCGCGACCGATCCCGACCGTGTCGGGCCGAAGGCAGCAAATCTTGCGGCGCTGGCGCATGCGGGATTGCCGACGCCCGGTGGCTTCTGCATCGCGGCAGATGCGTATCGGCGACAGATCGAGCATCTCGGGCTTCTGGACGCGCTGAACGCATACCCTGATGCGGACCCGCCGTTGCAACGCCGGCTATCGGTGGAAATCCGACTCAAGCTTTATCAAAGCGAACTTGCGCCTGACCTGCTCGATGCAATTCTTGCGGCTTGGCGCGCCGAACAAAAACCTGCCGCGGTGCGCTCATCGGCGCTGATCGAAGATCGTGCCGATACGAATTTCGCCGGTCAGTTCGAGAGTTTTCTCGGGCTCACAGACGACCGCGAATTCCTAACCGCTTTGCGCGCCTGTTGGGCAGCTTTGTGGACCACCAACGCTCGGCGCTACATGGAGTTGCACGGCCTCGATCCGGCCGATACCGCGATGGCGGTGCTGGTACAGCCGCTTATAGACGCGCGGGCCTCGGGCGGCGGCTTGAGCGAGACCGCCGACGGCCACATGCTCATCAGCGCTGCATGGGGCCTCGGCTCCGCCATTGCGCAGGGCGCGGTCGTGCCGGACCGTATCGTGCTCAGCCGTCAGGCTTTTGTGCGCAGCAACGAAGCCGGACGCAAATACCACCGCGAAGCGTGCGTGCACGGCGCCGGCACGCTGGCGGAGGCGGTGCCCGAAGCGCTTGTGCGCGCCGCCTGCTTGAAGGCCGGACAAGCAACGGCGCTCGGGCGGCTCATGCGCAAGGCCGAAAGCATTTTGGGAATGCCGGTTGAGATCGAGTGGGCACTCGACAACACCGGCTTCAAGCTGTTGCAAGCACGGCCGCTTCGTGTCGCGCAACCACATATTCTGGACGACATCTGGCTCGAGCATCCCGGCCTCAACGGCCATCCCGCCGGCATCGGCTGGGGCTCCGGCCGCGCGGTCGTGGTGAATTGCGAATGCGAGCTGTCGCGGGTGGCGCCCGGCGACATTTTGGTGACGCGCGTCGCTGGCCCGGCGCTGAGCCATATTCTGCCGCGCGTCGGCGGCGTCGTCGCCGAGCTTGGCGGCTCGACCTCGCACCTTGCTGCGCTCGCGCGCGAGCGCGGCATACCGATGGTGCTCGGCGTCCTCGACGCGACGCGGCGCATCCCCGACGGCGCGCAGGTCGCGGTCGACGGCGTTGCCGGAATCGTGCGGTGGCTCGCCTGATGCCCGCTTCACGCCCGCGCATTTTCGTGACGCAACCGGTGGCCAAGAGCGCTATTGCGCGGCTGCGCAATGTGGCGGCGGTCACGGTCAATCCCGATGCAAGCCGCATATTGAACCGGCGCGCACTCATCGCCGCGGTGCGCAAGTGCGACATCCTCTTTTGCTTACTACACGATCGCATCGACGCCGGCGTAATCGCGGCCAACCCGGGCCTGCGCCTCATCGCTGCGCAATCCATCACGCCCTCCCATATCGACGTCGAAGCGGCAACCGCGCGGCGCATCCCGGTTACGGTTGTACCGACGCTAACCACCGACGCGACGGCCGATCTCACTTTTGGCCTCATGCTCGCGGTGGCGCAGAGAGTGATCGAAGGCGATCGCTTGGTGCGGGCCGGAAAATTCCCCGGTGCGCAATCGGGCTATCTACTCGCCTCATTCGTCTCGGGCAAAACCCTCGGCCTCGTCGGCGGCGGTGGTCTAATCGGCAAAGCGGTGGCGCGTCGCGCGCACGGTTTCGGCATGCGCGTCCTCTATTGGACGCCCAGGCGCAAACCTGAAAGTGAGGAGCGCAACGCCGGCCTCACCTACCTACCGCTCGACCAGTTGCTACGCGAATCCGATTTTGTCTCGATCCATTCTCCGCTCAATAAAGAGACGTGGCACCAGATCGCTGCTCGCGAATTGAGTTTGATGAAGAAGACAGCATTCCTGATCAACACCGCGCGCGGTGCCATTGTCGACGAGGCCGCGTTGGTGCGCGTACTGACAAAAAAGCAAATCGCCGGCGCTGGCCTTGACGTGTTCGAGCGCGAGCCGAAGGTCGGAAAGGCGCTGCGGGCATTGCCTAATGTTGTGCTCACGCCGCATCTTGGCAGTGCCGTTGGTGAGGTGCGCGTGGCGATGGCGAATCTCGTGGCGGACAACATCCTGGCCTTCCTAGCCGGCTATCGACCGCCTAATTGCGTCAATTCGCAGGTGTTCGCCTCGTGAGCGTGCACGAAGAGTTTTGACGAGCCATGCGGCGCACCTTGGTCGCTATTACCGACAGCCCGTTTCCCTCGCTCGATCCCGCTAAGAAGGTGCTGGCTGGGCTTGACCCGGAGTACCGCATGGCAGCAAGCGCGTCTGCCGACGACATTCTCGCTGTCGCGCGCGACGCCGACGCCATCTTCGTCACGTATGCTAAGCTGCCGGGCGAATTGCTGCGGCAACTCAAGCGCTGCAAAGTCATCGGGCGCTTCGGTTTGGGTG
Organism: uncultured Alphaproteobacteria bacterium; assembly: GCA_963733575.1. Lineage (GTDB taxonomy): Bacteria > Pseudomonadota > Alphaproteobacteria > Rhizobiales > Xanthobacteraceae > BOG-931. The sequence continues at coordinate 467,608 of CAVTDJ010000006.1, forward strand.
TCGATAATATCGACATCAAAACCGCGGCGGAGCTCGGTATCGTCGTCACCTATGTGCCCGATTATTGCCTGCAGGAAGTCTCCGACCACGCAATGGCGCTCATCCTCGCGCTGGCGCGCAAGGTGCCCTTCTCCAACGCTTTGGTGCAGGCGGGCCGCTGGGAAATGCCTGCCGTCGTGGCGATGCGGCGGCTCGAAGGACAAACTTTGGGCCTCGTTGGCTTTGGCAACATTCCGCGCCGCGTTGCACCGAAAGCCATTGCGTTCGGTTTTAAGGTGATCGCATACGATCCATACGCCGGTGGTGAAACAGCGCACCGGCTCAGCGTCGAGCTTGTGAGTTTTGATCGGCTCCTTGAAATTTCAGACCATGTCTCGGTTCACGCTCCGCGCACGCAGGAAACACGCGGATTGTTCAACACCGCCGCCTTCGGCAAAATGAAGAAGGGCGCATACCTGATCAACACCGCACGTGGACCGCTGGTTGATGAGAAGGCGCTCCTCACCGCACTCGACTCCGGTCGCCTTGGCGGTGCCGCGCTCGATGTTGCCGTCACAGAGCCTCTGCCCAAAGAGTTGCCGCTGCTGAACCGCTCCAACGTGATCCTCACGCCACACACAGCATTCTATTCCATCGAGGCGCTCGTTGAACTGCAAACAAAATGCGCTACCGACGTCGCCCGAGTACTGAGCGGAGAAGCACCCGCCTATCCGGTGAAAGGATGACAGCGCGCGCCAGGAGAGGAAACCGCCAAACAGCACTCGTGTGCGCGGGGCTCTTTTATTTCTAAGATTTCAAAACGACGTTCAAGCAATCCGAAGTTGATGGCAGGGACAAGCCCTCACCTGGGGTCAAATAAACCCGAGCGTGCATAGTTCTGGCAGTCGGCAATGGCTCTGGAGGATGAAAAAGTGGAGATCGGACACGCGGCCAGCCCGATACGGTTTTGCTATTACCATGCTCTCGAACTTTATTTCAAAGCGCTGCTGCGCCAGAAACACAACACCAAAAAGATAAGGGAAAAATTTGGCCATAACATTGAGCGGCTGGTGAAAGAGGCTGAGGCGCTTGGGCTTGTTGTCACGGATGAAGACCGCGAGGTGTTCTCCAAGGCCGACACAAAAGCCATGCTTGAGGCGCGATACATCAAAACAGGACCGAAGAATTGGCCGAAGCTTGAAGAGCTACGACACACCTGCAAGCGCGTGCGGGATGGTGTCGGCGATCTCCTGTTCAAAGCAGGCGTGCCGGTGAGGCTATGATCCGACCGCGCCGCCGCGACGCCTTCTTCCTATTTTCTGGGCCGCCTCCTTCGAACCACAGAGAAATATATTACGGCCAAGGCCGCGAGTAACACTCCCCCCACTATCAAGATTAAGGTTGTTACTATTGCTCAATTCTCATCCGCTGGACCTTATAATGTCGGTCATCGTTGCTACCGGCATGAGCGACGCTTAGCGTTGCACGAAGTGGCTTTGCGTTTTAGAGCCTCGTCGGCATTGCAGTGGTGGCCGCTGGTGCGGTCTGCTCGCTGATCCGCCTATCCTCGCCCCATGCATCCGCGCGCCGCTTCCCGCCGCCTTGGGTGATCGAGGAGCACGTAGAGTCGTTCAACTGAGGCGGCTTGCGAATAGCGATGTCAGGATGTGCCTGCCTCGGGTTTAGCCCTGAGGCTTTTATGCGAGGCCCCGGACGATAACGTCATCAAGGTCAAGTCGACAGAACCAGCGATACGCCAGATGCAAATCGACTTCTTGCGTAAGTCTGCGCTCTGAGCGTAGCCCATAGCAGGCCCGACAATCAACATTCGGGTCATCAGCTCGGGATCAACTGATGGTCAGCCTACATCGCTGTAGTACGGCCGCAGCCGATCATGCATGTCCGCGAGCGCCGCCGTCACATAACCATCAATGCGCCTGAGCAGCTGGTCCTTCGGGACGCGCTCGTCGAGCCGGAACTGATAGAAAAGACTTGTTTGATCGCCACGTCCCCGACCCATCATCGCCGCCCCCAAGGCCGCCATTAACGCAATCAGCGGAATCACTGTTCGGCAAACGTCTCAAGCTTTTCGACAGCATAGGTCATTCGCAACGTTTCGAGCGCGGCCCGTCACTCCGCACTTCCGCTGTTGACGTTCGTGTCTTTGCTTCCTCGGGTGGACGCGGTATCTTGCGCAGGCGGTTTTTGGAGCATGCCGTGGCGCAAGCATCCCCTGAAGCCTCCGTTATCAAAGCATACTGGCAGCCCGGCTGTACCAGTTGTCTCAGAATGAAGGAGTTCCTGATCAAGCACGGCGTTGCCTTCGTCTCAGTCAACGTACTTGAGGACAAGGATGCCTTTGCCGAGCTGGCAGCGCTGGGCATCCGCACGGTTCCGATTGTGCGGCGTGGCGAGGATTGGGCGAACGGCCAGGTGCTGCGCGAGGTGGCGCGCGTCGCCGGCGTGGCGTGGGGCGGGGCGGAAGTGCTGCCCGCGCCCGAGCTGGCCGCGCGGCTCATCGGGATCCAAACTGTGGCGCAGCGGCTCTTTGCGCAAATCCCGGACGACGAGCTCGCCCACATGCTGCCGCATCGGCCGCGCAGCTACGCCCAGCTCGCTTATCACATCTTCAACATCGCCGATGCCTTCCTGGAACACGAGGTGCAGTGCCTGTCGCTCAAGGAAGGCGCCTACGACCGTGTGCCGCCACCGGAGATGAACACCAAGGCCAAAATACTAGCCTACGGACAAGACGTGCTGGGGCGCTTCCAGATCTGGTGGGACGGCCCAGGTCAGACGACCGATTTTTCGCGCAAGGCCCTGGTCTATTACGGCGACGTGACGCTGCACGAGTATCTGGAGCGGACCACTTGGCATTCGGGCCAGCATGTGCGCCAGCTCATGATGGTGCTCGACATGCTGGGCATTGAGCCGGACAGACCACCGCCCAAAGAAACCTTTGCGGGTCTGCCGATGCCCGACAAGGTCTGGGATGACGAGCGGCTCATAACCTGATGTGGGCACTCCTGTGCGTTTAGTCTCATCTCTTTAGGGGAGACCCACGCCGATTAGCGCTGGCAGTGGTGCCTGACGTACATTCGCAAGCGCTGCGGACGTGCCGACGATGCCGGAGGCCGCTTATCTGGATATTGCGGGAGACAGCTGGAGTTCTCGTCCGGGCGGAATTGTTGCGCTGCATGAGTCAGGTTCTGGCCACTTTCCGGACTTGGCTCGATGTCTGTCGGCCGGGCGTCACAACGGCGAAGCGTTTAAGTCTTTAAACGCGCACCCAGCCCGCCCATGCTACTATTTTCGATAAGCGGCATCGGAAAGCCGTCCAGGGAGTGAGGAACATCCATGCTGAAGCTATTGACGAGGTTGCTGCCGTTTGCCGCGGCGATAGCCGTCGCCGCTTTCCCCATGCAATCGCGAGCTGAGACGATCACGGTCACCCATTGGGGGTCGGCCTTCTATGGCGCCCCGTATGCGGTCGCTATGGAGAAAGGCTTCTTCAAGAAATACGGCGTCGATATCACCGGCGTGCTGACGTCGCAAGGCGGCGGCACCTCCGTGCGGAACACGCTGGCGGGCGATCTGCCCTATGGCGAGGTGGCGCTGGCGGCGGCAGTTGAGGCGATCAACAACGGCGTGCCACTGCGCATCATCGGCTCCGGGGCGCAGAGCATAGCCGACCTTCTATGGATGGCGAAGAAGGGCTCGCCGCTCCATTCGATTGAGGATCTCGTCGGCAAAAAGGTCGCCTTCACCGCGCCCGGCTCGGTAACCAACATGCTGATCTTGATGTCCATAAAGAAGAAGGCGATCGACCCGAATGCCGTGAAGCTGGTGCCAGTGGGCGGCATCGGCGCCAACGTCTCGGCGGTGCTTAACAACGCTGTCGACGCCGGCATGTGCGGAGAGCCGGTATGGTCGGAGAACGAGGATAAATTGCAGCCGGTGTTCTGGCCCAAGGATATCCTGTCGCCGAACATGATGCAGACAGTCGCCGTTACGACCGCCGATTACGCGACCGAGGGCGCGGCCAAGTTGCGCGGCATTATCGCCGGACGGCGCGACGGCGTGCGCTACATCGAAGCTCACCCCGATGAGGCCGCCGACATTACCGCCACAGCGTTCAACGGCAATCCCGCTCTCTATCGCCGCGTATTCGCCCGCTACGTCGCCATCCATTATTGGTCGGAAGGGAAGTTCGACTACGACGCCATGAACCTCATGGTTGAGGGCTTGCAGATCGTCGGCAAGCAGAAAGGTCCGGTGGACTGGCCGAAGATGGTCGACCCCTCTTTCCTTCCCTCCGACCTGCAGAACTGACTTGCGCCCAGTGTCTTTGGGTGACGGGCAAGTCGCACACGCGACCTTACGTGGCGTAACCCGGGTCTATCCCGGCGTTACCCCGGTGCATGCACTCGGACCGCTTGACCTCGATCTTGCGCGCGGTGAGTTTTTCTCGATCGTTGGCCCTTCGGGTTGCGGCAAGTCCACACTGCTGGACGTGATGGCCGGGTTGAGCCCCCCGACCGCCGGCAGAGTCAGTTTCGAAGGCAGAGCGGTCGTGGGCGAAGTCCCGGAAGGCATCGGTGTGGTATTCCAAGAAGATGCGAGTCTCCCCTGGTTGACGGTGCGCGACAATGTCGCCTTCGGGCTGCGCCGTGCCGGCACCGAGCCCGCCGAGATCGCACGGCGGGTGGCCTATGCGATCGGATTTATGGGGTTGGACGACTTTGCCGGCGCCTATCCCGCACAACTTTCCGGTGGCATGCGACAGCGCGTCTGCATCGCGCGCACCTTGGTGCTACAGCCGCGACTGATCCTGCTGGACGAGCCGTTCGGCGCTCTGGATCAGCAGACACGCCTGTTAATGGGCGACGAGCTGCTGCGACTGTGGCGGGAGACAGGCTCCACGGTATTGCTGATCACCCACGCGCTGGATGAGGCCGCGCTTTTATCGGACCGGGTCGGCGTGATGTCGGCGCGCCCCGGCAGGTTTATCGATCTCATGAGCACCGGCTGGGCGCGCGACCGCGACAGCCGCATCGCGTCTAATCCGGGCTTTGGTGCGGTCACCGCCCGCCTGTGGGCGGCGCTGCGGCCCGAATCCATGAAGGCGATAGGACGACCAGAGTTATGACCCGAACTCGACGCATCATCTGGACGCGCGTCGCGTTGATCGTCGCGGCCGTCGGCCTCATCGAGCTGTTGTGCCGCCTGGGCGTGATCAAGCCGCTGACCATGATTGCGCCGAGCCAGATGGCGTTCGAACTCGCGCGCATGATAGCCTCGGGCGAACTCACCGCTCCCGCGGCGTACACCTTCACGGAGGTGGGGACCGCCTTCGCCGTCTCGGTCGTGGCTGGCGGTGCATTGGGAGCGTTGGTGCATGCGCAGCCGCGCCTGCGCCGTGCGCTCGAACCCCTGTTGGTGAGCTGGTATGCGGTGCCGTTCTTCGTGTTCTATCCATTGCTGGTGGCGTTATTCGGTTTGAACGCACTGCCATTGATCGCCATCGGCGTGATATTCGCCGCGCCCGCGATGATGCTGAGCACTCTCGCTGGTCTCGACCGGGTGCCGCAAGTGATGCAAAAGGTGGCGCGTGTGCACCGGCTGTCGCGTGTGCAGGAAGTGCGTCTGATCACCTTGCCGAGCGCCGCGCCGCATTTGTTCACGGGGCTGAAGCTTGCATTCGCATATTCGTTCATCGGCATCATCGCTGGCGAGTTCATCCTCTCCGGCGGCGGGCTCGGCTACGGCATCGCCTATGCCTATGAAAGCTTCGAGAACCGCACGATGTACGCGCTCATGCTGTTCGTACTGCTGATCGCGACCGGCGTGAACGGCGCGCTGCATATGTGGGACGGGCGCCTAGCGCGCCGCCGGGGGCGGACATGACGCGGCTCTTCGACGCGGTCGCGATCGTTGCAGCGATTCTTGTGATCTGGCTCGGCCTCTATGCCTATGCGGGCGACGCCGCCATCACTCCACCCTTGCGCACCTTCGCCTTCGCTGCGGAGTTGTTTTCGCGAGCGTCATTCTGGAACCATGTCGGCGCGACCATGGCGGCCTTCGCCATGGCGCTCGCGATCTCTGCGGTGGCGGGTGTGGCGCTTGGCCTGGTGCTTGGGATGCGCCGCTTCGCAGGGGAGGTAGCGGAACCAATCCTCAGCTCGCTTTACACTATTCCCAAAGTGACGCTGTATCCGGTGATGCTGCTGATCTTCGGCCTCGGCATGTCGGCCAAGGTGGCGTTCGGTGTGATCCACGGCATGATCCCGGTGATGTTGTTCACCATAGCGGCGGTCAAGAACATCCAGCCGATACTGCTGCGCACGGCCCGGGTGCTGCGCCTGAGCCCGACGCAGACGGCGCTCAGCGTGCTAGCACCGGCCGTGACGCCAGAGATCATCACCGGACTGCGGGTCGGCTTCGCCTTAACGCTGCTCGGCGTGCTGATCGGCGAGATGTTCGCCTCCCAGCGCGGCCTCGGCTTCCTCATCATCAACGGCATCGAGGTCCACGACGTGCGCATGACGACGACCGTGACGCTGATCGTGGTTGTCTTCGCGGTCGCAGCAAACGGGTTGATGCTGGCGCTTGATCGGCGCGCGCATCACTTCGCCTAAATCTAGGGAAGTTCCTTCGCGAACCTGGCTTCGAACGCGGCGATAACTGTCCTTGTGGTCGTCAAGCTGATATCGTCCATGCCCGAAAGCAGCAATTGCTTGCGGAAGGGGCGCCTGTCGCCAAGACCAAACAGCGTGATGCCGTGATCCCGTGCATTATCCGCCAGCGCGCCGACCATCTCGCGGCGATATGGCTCTGAGATCGCCGTGAGTTCGTTGCCGAGGGTCGAGACATAGTGATCGGGCGTCGCGAAGGTGCGCTCGGGATGGCGAACCTCCAAACCCTTGTCGCTATCCGGGAGTCCCGCCTTTTGCTATCATCCACGCCGTTTCCGGAGTTCATCCGGGGAATGTCGGCCTCAAACCAAGGGAGAGGAACGATGAATAGAGTGGCATTAGGGGCGGCGGTTCTGGCCTTCAGCGCGCTCGGCGCACAAGCGGCTTATGCGCAAAACATGAGCTTGACAAGCGCGGACGTCAGCGACGGCGGGGCCATGAAGGACGAGCAGGTGCTGAGCGCCGAATATGGCTTCGGCTGCAAAGGCGGCAATATTTCTCCGTCCTTAAGCTGGAGCGGGGCGCCGAGCGGGACCAAGAGCTTCGCCCTCACCAACTACGATCCGGATGCGCCGACCGGCAGCGGCTTCTGGCATTGGGTGGTGTTCAACATTCCGGCGGGAACCACGTCGATCCCGAAGAACGCCGGCGACGTCAAGGCCAAGCTCATGCCCGAGGGCGCCATTCAGAGCCGGAACGATATAAGTACCGACGGCTGGATCGGCCCCTGCCCGCCGGCCGACGGAACGTCGCATCGCTACATCTTCACGGTGTTCGCAGTCGATGAAGAGAAGCTGCAATACGCCAAGGACCACAACGTGTCGGCCGCGCTCGTCGGATTCGAACTGCATTTCCATACGCTCGCGAAGGCGAGCCTGGTCGGGATGTACGGCCGTCCCGCCGAAAAAAAGTAGCGGCGTGTTCCGAACGCAGCGCGGTTTTTTGCCACGCTGCGTAAGGGTGTCCCTACCGGAAATCAAATCCGGAGGTATTGATGGTGCAGACCCCCGAGGTGCGGGACGGCCATGATGCGGCCAACCGCCTGAACTGCGCGCGACGCTGGTGCATCCTGTTCAGCGATAGGTGCGTGCGCGCGTCATTGTAATATCTTTGGTACGATCCCAGCAGCCGGCCGAGGTGCTGCTGAGTTGGCGCATAGGGTGACGGGTGTCGCCCCGTTTATTTTGCTGGCGGACATAGGTTGATCAGCGCCTCCGGGCGCTGCATCTTAACTTTGAGGGCGGCGATCAGCGCTTCTTCCGCGTCAACGACGACGTGTCGCGTTTTCCCCTGAAATTTAAAACCGACCGCAAACTGCACCTGTGCTCTCCCGCTTTCAATATTCAAAAGGCGCACAATTCAATTGCGGGGTGTGCGGCAGCATAAGTTCCTCAAGCGCCATCGTTCTAGTTTCGGGGCGGGCATTGAAGATCGACGGCACTTCCTTGGCCGCTTTCTTCAACCATGATGGGATCAGGCCCGAGCGCATCGATACGAGATCGCGGCCGGCCTCGTGCGGCACCATCATGTCAATCATGGTCGTCGGCGCGATGTCGGCTCGATATTCACCGGTGGGCACGAGCCAATTGACGTAGCGCAGCCGGCCACGCGGCGAATGCCATTTGTCCACGCCGCAGTCGAATTGTCGAACATCAAGTTTGCTAGATGGCCGAGAGCAGCCAATTGCCGGCACGCGCGCGCATGAAGGTCCACAATTCGGTGACCTCGCTCAGCTCGCCGCCTTCGAACTCGCTTACGAACATTCGCGCACCTGAATGCGATTTGGCGGAACGTTCATTCTATCGCCTTCGTGCGCCAGTGCGTTTTTACGCAGCCAAGACCCACAAGCGACATTCGGCGCAAAGAATTCGCATTCGCGGAGACTCGGCCGTCAACCATCGCTGCAGGTGCGGAGGACCGGCTCCAATGCGGCTTTGAAGTTTGTAGCAGGAAAGTTGCGCGCGTAGCCGCCCGCACCCATTTCAAAATATACCGTACCCTTACCCATAGTAGAAATATCCGATGTCGCCTCCTCACCTACAGCCAGCGACGTGGAATTGATCGCGACCCCTTTTGAAGGTCCAGTCTGCGATCCGTCATCGGCGCGCGTCGTTACTCCAATTTGCGATCCTTTTTCCCAATTCGCCCGTGGCTCCCTGAGAACGTAGCCGATTAATTTCTTGGTTCTGTCGCAAGCGACAAGTAGTGCACCGCCGTCGTCGTCCGTGAAGGCAGCCCCAACAAGCGCGGGTGTGCTAGGGCTTGACCACGATCCCCATGCACCTTCGCCTTCGCCTGCGACTGCCACATAGGGGAGGAAGATAACTGGCACAGCGCACGCAAGCCGTTGCAAACTTCTCATCTGGAGCTAATCCTCCACCTTGAAATAGCGGACCTGCCGCAACCAATCAATGCAAGACGCCATTTGCCCATCTTCTCCCTCGGTAGGCTTGGTAATTTAATCCAATCAGCGCAGCAGTTTCTTTGATAGAGGTCAAAGTCTGATCCTGTCTATGACGGAGGCCAAATTTCACGCGACAAGGTCACATTTCGACCCTTGCAGACATCCAGCGCCTCACGACGATATGCTTTGTGGATGACTGAGCGCTGCACCCGCCCCCGCTGCTCCAGCCGCCGCGAGCGGACCGGCTACCGCTCATTCGTGAGGCTTTCCGGCTTGAAGGGCTGACCATCGGATGGATGACAATAGAGGCCATCGTTTCCATCGTCGCTGGCATCATGTCGCGCCCGACGTCCGCATCAATTCGGCCAGCGTTCCACCCTACGGCAACTCCACGCTATCTCTCGCCATCCGTTCTCGTATGGTCAACAACATCAATGGTCTCGCGATGCATGTGCTTGAAGCCGGGTTCGAAACAGAGGGACGCCCCTGCATTCTCCTTCTGCATGGCTTCCCGGAACTCGCCTACAGTTGGCGTAAAGTGATGCTGCCGTTGGCGGCAGCGCGATATCACGTGGTCGCCCCTGATCAACGTGGCTACGGACGCACCACGGGATGGGACGATGCGTACGACGGCGACCTTGATTCGTTTCGCATTCCTAATCTTGTCAGGACGCGTTGGGGTTGGTATTAGCGCTTGGCTACCGCTCCGTAGCGACTGTGATCGGGCATGACTTCGGTTCGCCGGTCGCAGCATATTGCGCGGTTATCCGGCCCGATGTGTTCCGTTCAGTAGCACTAATGAGCGCCCCGTTCGGAGGCCCACCGCCGTTGCCGTTCAACACTGCCGAGGCGCCTGCGCCTTCTGTTACGTCCGCCCCAACAGGCGTTTTCGAAGACCTCGCAAAGCTCGATCGCCCGCGAAAGTATTACCAACAATATTACCGGACACGCCAGGCTAACGATAACATGTGGAGAGCCCAGCAAGGCATCCACGCTTTCATGCGTGCCTTTTATCATTTCAAGAGCGCTGATTGGAAACAAAACCAACCGTTCAAGCTGGCCGCGTTCACTGCCAGCGAATTGGCGAAAATGCCGACCTACTACGTCATGGATTTCTACAGGGGGATGGCGGAGACCGTCGCAGAGGAAATACCGTCTGCAAAGGAGATCGCTGGATGCGAGTGGCTTACCGATGAAGAATTGGCCGTGTACGCCGCCGAATTTGGTCGGACCGGATTTCAGGGTGGCCTGCAATGGTACCGATGCACCGGCGGCAAATACAGCGCTGAGCTTGAAATGTTTTCTGGCCGCACCATCGATGTGCCGGCCTGTTTCATTGCCGGCAAAAGCGATTGGGGCGTCTACCAGAACCCCGGTGCGTTTGAGAGAATGCAATCCGTCGCCAGTACCCAATGGCGCGGCGCTAATTTGGTTGATGGCGCAGGACATTGGGTACAACAGGAGCAGCCGAAGGAAGTCACTCGATTGTTGCTGCAATTCATTCGCGAATGAAATGGTTCGCATCGGCTAACCGATCAGTTTCGGCCGCGCCAGATGAGTTCGGTGGGACTTTTCTTAGAAGAAGGCTGAGCAGATTAAATTGTGTTTGGACCGCGATGCGGTCTTTCTGTTTGTTGCAGCGCATGAGTCCGTTCATGATGCTGTGGACGGCTCCTCCACCGGCACGAGAGTGCCAAAGATGTGGGCGCTGTTTAAGGCTCCCACGATTCGGAGGAGCTACCCATGCAAACGGTCACGACAATCGGTCTCGACATTGCCAAGTCGGTATTTCAGGTCCATGGCGTTGATGTTACGGGCCAGGTGGTTATCCGCCGCCAGCTGAAGCGTCGTTACGTCCTGGCGTTTTTTGAGAAGCTGCAGCCCTGCCTGGTCGGCATCGAGGCCTGTGCCTCGTCACACCATTGGTCACGCGAGCTGCAGGCTCTCGGCCACACTGTGCGGTTGATGCCGCCGGCCTACGTCAAGCCTTACGTCAAGCGGCAGAAGAACGATGCGGCTGACGCAGAGGCCATCTGTGAAGCGGTCACAAGGGCTAGTATGAGATTCGTACCAATCAAGACGCCCGAGCAGCAAAGTGGGCTGATGCTCCATCGCTCGCGCCATCTGTTCATCCGGCAGCAGACTTCGGTGATCAATGCGATCCGCGCTCACCTTGCCGAGTTTGGCGTCACCGCACCGGTCGGACGCAAAGGCATCGAGGAACTGCTGCGTGTCATCGCCGACCCGAGCGACAAACGGGTGCCCGATGTTGTGCGCGCATGTCTTGCCGCACTGGGTAGCCAATTGCGCAGTCTCAAAAAGCAGATCTTGGATTTTGATCGAATGATCATGGCATGGCACCGCTCCAATCAAACGAGCAAGCGCCTCAATTGCATTCCAGGCGTCGGTCCGCTGCTCGCCACCGCCCTTGTCGCGAGCGTCGCCGATCCTAAAGCCTTCCGATCGGGTCGCAACTTCTCGGCCTGGATCGGGCTGGTACCCAAACAGCACTCGAGCGGGCGTCGGGATAGGCTCGGCAGTATCAGCAAACAGGGGGATCGCTATCTGCGCAGCCTGTTCGTGGCCGGCGCACTCGCCGTCATTCGCTATGCCAAGATCCACGGCACCAAGTATCGGCCCTGGGTCGCAGCGATGCTGGCACGACGGCCGAGCAAAGTCGCTGCTGTCGCCCTGGCCAACAAGCTCGCCAGAATGGCCTGGGCAATGATGGCTAGGGGCGAGCGATACAATTATCCAGCCTCGCTGAGGGTCTGACGAAATCGCGCCGAGTACCACGGCGTGATGTGAAAGTTGGGAGGGCGAACAGCACGTAATGCAGAGCCGGTCGTTCCGGCGATCAGGACAACCCACTAGGGCCATTGCATTCTTGAATGCGGGTTTTTGACCGGGACCTGATCCGCGGAGAGCATTATGGCCAGCGGTCATGTGAACCGCACTCTCAAAGGCCGAACACATGGCTGCACCGACCAAGCCTGCGACGTGAAGATTCTCCTTGCCAACCCGGAGCCGTCCACACATGGCCCGTCACAGCCACGCCGATCGCACACAAGCGCGGCAGCTATCGCAGGAAGTCCGGCCACGCTAGCTCTAGGGTCAGCGAGGCAGTTCGTGACCGATCAGCGACATTAGCGAGTGGTCGCGACGCACGTCCCAGAGTTCGGTGTTGGTCGCATGGGCAGCATAGATAGGCATGCCAATGCTGACGCCACGCGACACGCAGGCCAACCAACCGACGCGCAGAAAACTCAGCGTTGGTTCGATGATTGGGATTCCTCAGGTAAGGATCTCTGGCTGTTGATCATGTCGCCTTCAAACAAGCTCTTCGTTCGTGTGCGCGATGATGGCGAAACGGTCGGACAATTCGACGAGCGCTACTTCATGCACAGTCGCTGCCGGAACGACCCCGCCACGGCCGTCTGGTAAATCGCGCGTTCCGCAGGCTGATGCGTCAATGGTGACCCGATATCCGAGGTCCAAAGCTGCACGGGCCGTCGAGCTGATGCACATATGGGTCATGAAGCCAGCAAGCATAATGTTCTTGCGTCCGGTCGCTGACAGCAGTGCATGTAAATCAGTACCGGCAAAAGCATTGGGTAGTCCCTTTTCGACAACGGCTTCTTCCGGTTGCGGTGCCAGTTCAGCAACGATCTGACCGCGTTTGGCAGTTCGGTCGAAAAGGCCGCCGGGCCGCCCCTTATGCGCGATGTGGAAAACTGGTGCGCCATTCTTCCGAGCAGATGTCAGCAGCCGCACGGCGCTGGCAATGGCAGCGTCGGCTTCCCGGACGGCAATGGGCCCGTTCAAATACTCATTCTGGAAGTCAATCAGGACAAGACACGCGTCCCGAACCTTGGCGGGCGTGAGGTCGGCCCCTGCAAGCTGGAGTAGGGTTTTGGCTTCGATCATATGGCGGCTTCCAATTTAATATCTCCGGATGGCGACACTTTGGCTTGTTCACTGGCGGCAGTCACGCAGGTACATTGCGGCCTATGGCTGCATCGCCGCTGTTGGCCCTTCATGACTGTTCGGCTCTCCCCGCCGTACGTCTGTTTTTGGGGGTAGAAGCCGTCATGCCCGGACGACGCGACGAAGTCGCAGTTTGACCCGGAAAGGCCATGGCATCGCCAGGATTCCGCGCTGCGGAAGGTGCTGGCGCTGGATCATGGTCTTGAGGCTCGCCATCTGTGAAGAGAGCGATTGCGGACCCCCCCTTGATTTTTCGAATGCATCGAACTCGGCGACCTGCCCTCGGACGAAGTAGAGTGGGCCGACTAGCGCACCAAGACGCGCGGCTGAGCGGCGGCGAGCGCGGGGGAAGGCGTCAGCGGATCAGAAAGTCCGGCCGGGCGCGTGGCGCAATCACGGCGCTGCTAGGCTTCATCAATTCAGCAAACGCGGTGAACACCGGGCGGTGCTGGCTCTGACAATAGGGCAAACGCATCAGCTCGGCGAGCGCGCCGATGATACGCCACGGCGATCCCTTGTAGATCTTGGGCGCCGTCAAGGCGTCGTAAATGTCGGCGGCGGCGAGTAGCTCGACCGCCGTGTCGAACTCGCCCTCCGCCCCGCGCGTCGCCTCGAACCGGTAGAGATCGGCAATGAGCGGTGCCGCGGAGTCGGCGTCGATCTGTTTGAGCGTCCGCAACGTGCCTTCGAGCAGGTCGCGGCGCAGCCGCTCGCGGCCGGCGCCGTCGAGGTTGCGATCGTTGAGCCGCGCCGGCTCGACGACATGCTTGCCGGCATCGTGCAGCAGCGCTGCCGTCATCAGCGCCCCCTCGTCAACGGCGCTCCAGCGCTCCGCGTCGGCGCCGTCCGCGCGAAGCATGCGCAAAAGCGCGACGGCATAGCTCGCCACCGCCTCGTTGTGCCGCAACGCCAGGTCACGCGCCTGCAGACTGATGAAGTCGATGACGCCGAGGCGCTCGCGCTTCGTCGCCTCGACCTCCTCGATCACCGACAGGTAATCGACCGCGAACCGGCTGGTCGGATCGACACGCCGCTCATCCTCAGCGATCGCCTTGAGCCCGCGCACATTGAGGCACGTCAGGCGTCCAACTCCCTTGACCTCCTGCTCCTCCAGCCTTTCCAGCTGGAACCACGGCTTGAGCACATCCTCGCACTGGGGCGAGACGCTCACTCCACCGCGAGGACAGAGCGCCTCGACGCGGCTTGCGAGGTTCACGGCGTCGCCGATCACGTCGTAGAGGCTCTTATCGGGCGGCCCCAGCATGCCCGCCGTCACCGTGCCCGTGTTGATGCCGATGCGCATGCCGAACGGGAACTGCGCGCCGGTCTCGCGCTGCATCGCCAGCGCCGCGAGTACCGCATCGGTGCGGTAGGTCGCGCTCTCGAACGGCACGCCGAACAGCGCCATGATGCCGTCGCCGTTGGTCTTGTTGATATAGCCGCGATAGCGCCCGATGATCTCGCCGGCCGCGCCGAAGAACTCGTTGAGCTGCGAGAATACCTCGTCGGGCTCCATCCCCGAGCTGTAGGCCGTGAAGCCCACCACATCGGTGAACATCACCGCCACGTCGAGCCGCCGCGCCAGGAGCCTGTCCTGCAGCATCAGTGGGATCACCTCGGGTGGCGCCATGCGGCGCAGCAAGGTCTCGCTCAACTCCTTCTCGCGCCGGACCTGATCGAGCGCGGCCGAAAGCTCCGCTGTACGCGCCGCGACACCCGCTTCCAACGTTTCGTTGAGGCGCGACAGCTCGGCGTTGGCGGCGTCTAGCTGGCGCGAGCGCTCGATAGCACTGAGGTGCATACGGGCGTTGTCGACGCCGGTAGCGACCTGATTGCCGACGATCGACAGCAGCATCTCGTCAAGTTCGTCGAAGGCGTTGGCTGTTGCGCTCTCGACGCCAAGCACGCCCACCAGACGGTCCTTGACGACGAGGGGAATTGCCAATTGGCTCTGCGCATCGGCTAGTCCCGGCATTTCTACCGTCGGCTCAAGCGCGGCTTGCCCCGCCGCTTCCGTGCGCGCACGCACGCCGGTGAGATAGGCGCGCTGCGTCGCGACATTGCCCATGCGCACGACGCGCCGCCGCCGCGCCGCCACGCCGAGTACGCCCTGTCCCAACGGGATCTCGGCGCCGGTCCTGCCGCCGTCATAACCGCGGCTCGCCGCGACCGTGAGGACGCGCTCGTCGCCGCCGGCCAGCAGGATCATGCTGTGCCGGAATCCGAGCACGGTCTCCATGGCATCGAGACTGATGGCGAGAATACGGTCAAGGTCCAGCGTCGAGCTGATCTCCGACGAGATCTGCTGAATGATCCGCACCTCGTCGGTCTTGCGCGCCAGTTCCGTATTCAGGCGGTCGATGATCTTCTGATTGTCGACCAACTGATCGCGGACCGAGGGAACTTGGGGTTCCGCGGCCATGGACAGCTCGATCCTAACCGCGCGACTTGGACTTGCGCACCGACAGCACGCGATAGACATCGGCGGCGCGCAACTTGAAAATGCCGCTCATGCCGGTCATCGACGCGATCGCCTCGAGCTCGATGTCCATCGCGTCGAACAAGGGACCGCTCTCCTCGGAATGGTCGTATTGAATCTCAAGGTACCATTCCTGAAAATTCTGGGCATCGCGAACGATGACCTCGGCGAACGGGTTCTCGCGTACGTTGCGATGGGTCTTGCTGAAGAACTGAAACGACAGCGCGACATGGGTCTCGTCGACGTACCAGACCTGCGAGATATCGGTCACGTTGGGAATGCCCGCAAGCGAGCAGGTCACGATGGTGCTGGGAATGGTGCCGTGCATGGCCGGCTTGATCTCGTCGGGAAGCATGTCTCACGGCTCCGCGGAAAGGTCCAACTGCCGGCCGGCGCCTGGACCCGGGGTCTGGACGAAGACCTGATCAACTTTGAAGGTGAGAGCCGTGCTGGGAACGAGGACGTAGCCCGTGATCAACTCGGGCCGGAACATCGCAAGCTGGGCGCCGACCTTGCTGCGGAGGATCTCCTGGACGGCGCGCTCCTCCTCGGTCGTCGGTCGCATTCCCGCCAGCCTGCCCTTGAATTGATAGGATTCATGGCTAATCGGACCGACCGCCGTATAGGCGACGACGCCGTTATGGGCCAGGTTGCTCCTGGTCCGATCGATCTCAACGTCCGGAACGAAGGCGGTGATCTCGTCGGTTGAAGCCGAGACGCGGGCGCCGAATGCCCAGGTCACCGCGGGCCGGAGGCGCGCATCGCGCGTGCCGACAAAAGCGAGCACCGCTCCATGCACGAAATCCACCAGCCTTTCGGGAATCATTGCATTGCCCCTCGCTGCTCCAGATCAGCAGCTTGTGGCGATAATGCTCCACGTTACGCTAGGGGGCAACCGGGTGTGGCCGCGGGTCGATTGACAACGTGGCAGACTACGACGCGCGCATCTGGGCCGTTGAACCTTCCCGACCTTGTTGCAGTGCATGAGTCTGGAAGTGGCCCCTTCTCGTCGCTTCAGCAGCGCACGATTTCGGTAGCGAACGGAGGCATAGCGGACGTGTCCCGGACACCGCGAATCCGTCGTTCTTGACCCTTAACGTCATTTCGCTGCCGTCAATTGGCGCATTGCGAAAGGCCCTTCTTGCCTCGATAGACACACCCCACCCCCGACCATAAACTCGGGCCGCAATCACGATCGGTTAGGGGCATTCTATGGTCGAGGCGCGTGTCGAACGGCGGTTGGCCGCCATTCTCGCGGCCGATGTTGCAGGTTACAGCCGCTTGATGGGCGTTGACGAGGAAGGCACTCTCGCAGCGCTTAAGGCGTGCCGTCGCGAACTCATCGATCCCAAGATCGCGGAGCATCGCGGCCGCATCGTCAAGACTACGGGTGACGGGGCCCTGGTCGAGTTTGCGAGCGCCGTCAACGCGGTGCGCTGCGCCATGGAAATTCAGCGCGCCATGGCGGACCGGAACGCCGACATCCCCGAAAGTCGTCGGGTCGAATTCCGCATCGGCATCAACGTTGGCGACATCATCATCGACGAGGGCGATATCTATGGCGACGGCGTCAACATCGCGGCACGGCTGGAAGGCATTGCCGCATCTAGCGGCATCTCAATTTCCGAGGACGCATGGCGTCAGGTGCAAGGCAAGGTGGCGGCCAACTTCGTCGATGCCGGCGAGCAGAGCCTGAAGAACATCGCGCGTCCCGTGCGCGTCTATCGACTGGATTTGGCCCCGAAGCCGGCCGCCGCGTCCAAAGTGCCGCGACCGACGCTTGCGCTGCCTGACAAGCCTTCCATCGCTGTCCTCGCCTTTAACAATATGAGTGGTGACCCCGAGCAGGAGTATTTTTCCGACGGTATCAGCGAGGACATTATAACTGATCTCTCGAAGCTGTCGGAGCTGCACGTGATCGCGCGCAACTCCAGCTTTAAGTACAAGGGCAAGCCCATCGACGTGAAGCAGGTCGGTCGCGACCTCGGGGTGCGCTATGTACTGGAAGGCAGCGTGCGCAAGGCGGGCAACCGGGTCCGCGTCACCGGCCAGCTCATCGATGCTACGAGCGGCGCGCACATCTGGGCCGACCGCTTCGATCGCGATCTCACCGACATCTTTGCCGTGCAGGACGAACTCACCCAGGAGATCATTGCCGCGCTCAAGATTAAGTTGAGCGAGGCCGAAAAAGCGCTGATCGTTGGTAGCGGGACGAAGAACGTGGACGCTCATGACTTTTTCCTGAGGGGTCGTGAGTTGATGTTTGGAAACAAAAGAGATCGTGAGACATTCGAACAATCGACCGCTTGCTTCCGGCGCGCCATTGAGCTCGATCCGAACTATGCCGCACCATACGCGGGCCTCGGCATGGCGTACGGATTGGATTATCAGAACCACTGGAGCGATACGTCAGAGAGGTCATTGGACCAGGCCGAGCGTTTGGTCAGCGAGTCGATCGCCAAAGACGACAAGGATGCTTTTGCCCATTACGTCGCCGCCGTAGTTTATATCTGGAAGAGGGATCATGAGAGATCGGCCCATGAGGCCGACAGGGCCTTGTCGCTTAATCCCAACTATGCGCTCGCGATCAATGCTCGGGGCTTAGCGCACATCTACACGGGAGAGCCAGCCAAGGCGGTCCCCTACATTGAAAAGGCAATTCGCCTCGACCCAGCCCAGCAGCTTTATAGACATTTCCTTGGCACTGCTTATTTCGTGGCGGGTAATTACGAAACCGCGGCGGTCGTATTTAAGGATCGTATCGCGATGACTCCGAGTACGGATTTGTCGCGCGCCTTCCTCGCGTCAGCGTTGGGCCATTTGGGTCGTCTGGATGAAGCCCGCCATATTTGGCGCGAGCTTAAGGAGATCAATCCTCGATACTCTTATGTGGATCATTTCGGTCGACTGCCGTTTAAAAACCCCGCTGACGCCGACAAGTTTACCGATGGCCTGCGCAAGGCGGGCCTAGCGGAGTAATTGCTCAGCAAGGAGCCAGACCATTCCTACCGGTATCTTCACAATAATCGGGCATTTTCTGAGGAAACTAAATTTCTCTCGGATTCTGCATATCGGAACATCGTGCTGGATGACCGGTTCTGGCCCATCGCGACAGATATTGCGCTGCAATCTAATTTCCGCTTTTGGGGGGATTGTGTTGCAAAAGTCGAAAGTTGCAAGTCTACGAATTTTTCGCGAAAACACGAAACGGGAAGCAATCGCCAATTCGTATAACCTCAATCGCGTTACCGAAGTCGCCTGTGAGTTTAACGTTAGGCGATGAGGTCCCTCACATCTTTACACGAAAGCCGCGCCTGTAGCCCGCAGAATTTTTGATCATCAGTGCAAAACGACTTTTGCAACACAATCGGGGGAATAGCAGAAATTGGATGTTGCGGCTTTTAATGCTGGCAAACGCTCATGGTAAAGGCTCGTGAGTCCGATCGCCGCTGCCGGCGCGCTCTTTATGCCGGCACCCTTGAGGCGCGGTGAAACGTGTTACCCGGTGGCTGGCGAAACGCGTGTCAGTATCGGGCAACGTCACAGGAACTGGGCCATACCCCCTTTCGAATAGAGAGGGTTACGACCTAACGAAAGGCGAAGGCAAGCTGAGGTCTGGTTCGTAAAAACGGGTCATAAACGCTAAAGCTTCTAAAACATCGCTGATCAGGAGGGCGTCTTGAGCGCACCTGCTGCTGCTTTGGTGTATGCTTCAATGAATTCCTTTATCTGCTCGCCAAACGAATGCACTTGGGTTTGCACGAACTCATTCTGAATTCGAGCAAAGCCCTCGAAATCCTTGGCTTGGTTTAGCTTGTGTGAAAATTCGAGAGCAGCAGCAATGTACTGCTCAGCGTAACTCTGGAATCTCCTATTTAGATCCGCAACCCAAGGAAAGCCTGACGTTGTCTTTTGAAGCACGCTAAAAAAATTCTCCTCAGCGCCGCGAACCTCCTCCACAGTCTGCTCCACAGTTGCGCTCAAATCCTTGAAAAACTGTTCTTGGTCTTCTTCCATGGTTGCCTCCTATCGCAGGCGATGGAATGAAAACTCCCGGCACGCGAAAGAGCACAAGAGGGCACAGAAGCATCCCGGCCCGGAAGCTGTCTAAGCGTCGCGGTCACATGATCACTCAAGTCAGCGACTTCCATTTGATCTAAGTCAACCCCCGGTAACAAGTGTCGCCATCAAAAATATTTTCTCATTGCCGCATTTTGCGCCATACAGGCTATAAGAAGGGGCGCACGCGAACGGCTTCACCAATGTTGCGATGGCGACGGAGGTGTCCCCATGGCGCATCAATGTCATGCTCAGAGGGCATCGTGACTTTTCATAACGATGAGCGACTGGAATTGTTGTCGCCATCGTATTCAGTCCGATAGCGCACGCCCAATCACTTGATCTTCAGGAGAAACGCTGCATTGTTCGTCAACGGCTTCTTCGAATGGAAGGCGATCGAGGGTCTGAAGGCAAACCAACCGTTTGCGATAGCGATGCGGGACAAATTCGACGACCCCTATAGTGCGGCGCATCTAAAACTCGGCCAGTCGATAGCGCGGGTCGGCATCATCCGTTATGCTGACAGCGTGCACGATGCGCGTTGACAAGCGCACGGCAACTTTTGGGGAGGACATCATGGACGCTAAGCTTTATCTGACGATCGCTGCGGTTGTCGCGATCCTGTACGCCCTCGGCTTTCTGCTGGTTCCAGCACAAGTATCGCTGTTCTTCAGCGACTTCGCGGAGCCGCGCGCCGTCTTAAATCTGCGGTTCTGCGGGGCGGCAGTCCTAGCGTGGGGGGCTGATTGTATGGTTTGCGCGGGATTTCCGGAATTGGGATGCGGTGCGCGGTGTTCTGATCGGCAGCATTGTGGGTCTTGCGGTCGATGTCATCATAAACACCTGGGCTACGATGCAGGGCTGGCTCTATGCGAACGCATGGGGGACCACGGTCGTGCTCGTGTTGCTGTTGCTCGGGGGTGCTTATCAACTCTCTGCCGGAGCGCGTAAGGCGTCGTAAGCGCGGCGGCGGTAGCGCCGAATTTGCCGGGCACTGAGATTAGGGGAAACTGTCGAGCCGTTCGGCGACCTCGCGGGACCTGGTGTCGGTGATTCCTGAAGGCGGCCAGGCCGGCGCCTAACGCTCAATTATCCGATCGTAGAGCCATGCGGCGTCACGCGTACACGCCAGTCGCGGCGAGCAGCAAAATCACTGCGCACGCTGGAGGCTCACTAAAAAAGCCCCGCGCATGGCGGGGCGCGAGTCGATAATGTAGCCTTGGGCTTGCCGGTGGGAATTTCAGGCACGCGAGTTGAGTGATAATCCCATGCTGAACGCCTTTTGCCGGGTCGCGCCTTCGGTTCGCTTTAGTGTTTTGGCGATACTTGCCGCGTGCTTTTTCTTTCGAGCAAGTGTCTTCAAAGTGCGAATATGTTCCGTTGTCCACGCGCGACGTTTCGATTTCTTGGCCATTCAAATAACTCCTGGTTTTAAAGTGAATGTGGTGCTTGTCGTTGGATATTGTTGAAAAGCAAACACCTAATTTTGGTAGCAAGCTTGTTTCACCTGATGGCAGTAAGAGCAGGTGGCTGCGGCAGCGCATACAATCGCTACTGCCAAACCCTGGGATTGGCATGGGCAGCGGCAGCATCGCGACCAAATCGCACTCTTGTCCATCAGGCACGATCCAACTGCCGATGACGGTACCGGGTTCGGTCAGTTGGTCGACATGCTCCCAACGATTTCAAGGCGGGGGTTGGCGGGGCTGCCAATTTCCAGGCCAAAACCAGATCAGGACGAGGAGCAGAACACTGGCGCCTAACCCGATTATGTGCGCCCATCCGATATTGCCATCGTTCCAGGCTACCCAGGCTAGGACGGCCACAATGGCCACAACGATCATCATCGCTGTTGATAGAGTTCTCTTCGTGAACATGTCCGAACTCACGTCTGAGGTTCTGACGGTCGAGGCTCTTTCCATCCCGTGTATACCTGCTGGGTGACCAGACTAGAACTCCTTCGAGCAAAAGATGAATGGGTAGTTCTCGGCGCAGGGTGTATGGTGGCTTCGGCGCCTTTATTCCGCTCGGCATGAAGATCGGCCTGGACGCAGACGAACGCCTCGATGCAAAGCCAGAATTGGCGGTTGTCTATTACGAAAGTGACTCGTCGCCGTGCGCTCTCCATCGACACGCCGTCCGGCTTCTTGCGTTGCCATCCATCCAGTTCAACCAAAAGGGGCAGGAAACGCTGAAGCGCCTGTTCAGCACGTACAGACGAAAGCGGCCACAAAGATCGAAAGTGCGACTAAAGCAAAAAAGGTCGCGCGACGCAGTTTGATCGAGGTGCTCCATGGGAATTCCGCGGTATTTTTCGGCGATCTATGCGGAAGCACGCCGAAAGTTCCTCGATGCCGCCCGTGCTGGCAACGCCGCCATCGAGAGCTGGGTCAATCCGAACGCCAAAGGCGCGAATGGCGAGGAGCTTGTCGCCGATGCAGCCCGTTTTGGCGGCATGGATGCGGAGAACCTGTTCATCATCTGCTCGGGCACGCACGGCAACGAGGGCTTCTGCGGCTCCGGCTGCCAGATTGGCCTCATCGAGGAGGGCGTCATCAACGCCCGGCCGGAATCGGTGACGGTGCTTTCGTCAAACCGCCGCGAGAGAGGGAGGTAAACGATGGCTTCCACGCTTAGCCCCTCCGTCCAAGCCGATCTGAACGGCGGCCAGTTCTCTAGCTCGCCGCCGTCGCTCGGAAAGCGAGCCTCGCGCACCCTCGCCCGCTTCCTGATCGCATTTTGCATCGGCGTCGCTGCCACCTTGGCTTGGCAGTCCTACGGCGACATGGCCAGAGAGATGATCGCGAACTTGCACCCGCAGCTTGGCTGGTTGGCACCGCAAGCCGCACGCCTTACAAAGACCGCTCCTAACACGGTCGCGCCGGCCGCGCCCGCCGCCCTTTCTCCCGAACTGCTGCAGCTCAACGCGATGGCGGCCAGTCTCGCCGCGGTGCGGCAAAACGTGGACCAGCTCGCCGCCCAGCTCGCCGCCGGCCAGCAGCAGACGGCGGGCGACATCGCCAACCTGCGGGCGGCTTACCAGGATATCCTTCACAAGATCTCAGCGCCTCCGCCGCGGCCAGCCGCTCCCCCGGCGCGCAAGCCTGTGCCGCTGCCGCCGCCGCAGCAACTGCCACCGCCGCAGCCGCCGCCGTTGTCGGAGGCACCGCCGGTGCGCTGACGGCCAGATTCGGGTCCACGGGACTATCACCGGCGGCGACCGTCGTGCGTGACGCCAACGGCCAGGCGCCGCTCGCCTACGTGTTTGTTTGCGAGGACGAGCCGGGTAGGCGCTCCGGAGCCAACCTCCTCACGCGCGACGAGGCGCGGCGCATGGCGGCGAACATCGCCAAGCTGCCGCAGCTGCTGCCGCTGGGAAAATAGCGTAGCGACCGCGTTGGACTCGACTCGGGCGCACCTGGCCTTATCTTTCGACCCATGTCTGTATCGCGTGAGCTTGGGCGCCGACTGCGCCTCGATCGTTCCCTGCCCCGCTTTGAGCTTTGCCTGCCGCGACCAGCAAAAGCGCCGCCGGCGGGACCAGGCTGGATTCACGAAATTAAGCACGACGGCTTCCGTATCCTCGCGTACCGCGACGCTAGCGGCGTCCGCCTTATGACCCGCAGTGGACACGACTTCACCGACCGCTTTCCGCTGGCCGCCGCGGCTGTTGACGCACTGCCCGCACTCTCCTGCGTGGTCGATGGTGAGGCGATCGCGGTCGATGAAAATGGCCTGTCGGTGTTCGATCTGATCCGCTACCAGCGGCGGGACCAAGTTGTGACGCTTTGCGCGTTCGATTTGCTTGAGCTTGATGGAGAGGATTTGCGCGGCGCCCCGCTAGAGCTGCGCAAAGCCACGCTCAAGGGCCTTCTCCGCCGCGGTCATCCAGGCGTCGCCTTCAATGAACACTTCGAGGCCGACGGCGA
This sequence comes from uncultured Alphaproteobacteria bacterium, assembly GCA_963733575.1. GTDB lineage: Bacteria > Pseudomonadota > Alphaproteobacteria > Rhizobiales > Xanthobacteraceae > BOG-931. The sequence continues at coordinate 491,140 of CAVTDJ010000006.1, forward strand.
GTGCGTCTACCGACACGCCTGCGCGCTCGGCTGTGAAGGCATTGTGTCCAAGCGGTTAGGGTCGCCGTATCGCGCCGGGCGTGTGGACCACTGGCTCAAGATCAAACCCGGCCGCGCCGGCTGTGATACGCGAGGCGGAAGAGGAGTGGGGGCGATGACCAAATGCCATAACGGATCGCCTGTAATAAATCCCGCATGGCCGCAGAAGCATTGGTCCATCCACTCAGCGGCAAGGAAATCCGGGCGCTGCGTCAGTTACGTCAGGAGAATATGGAATCTCGATACGTATTTGTCACCGAGCGCGGTAGTCCGGCCGCGACGGCGGGATTCCTGAAGACGATCGCCCGGACCGGAGAGGCCGCAAAGCTCCCATTCCCGATCCATCCTCACATGCTCCGGCACTCCACCGGCTACAAGCTCGCCAACGATGGGCATGATACCCGAGCGCTCCAACACTACATGGGCCACAAAAACATCATGCACACGGTTCGATATACCGAAATGGCTCCTGACCGGTTCAAGAATTTCTGGAAGGACTAAATAGAGTCGCCTAAAACTTCCTTGCGGCTGAGATTCGGGGTGACGGACGCCCTGGGGTAAACGAGCCATGAATTATCAGCACGCGTAGCGACGCGCGAGATCACGCAGGCGGGCGCCAGCTAGACCGCCTTGTCCACTAACCTTCCGATGCCAGGCGGGTGCGCTGAAGGCGACGCATGATTGGACTTGGTCCGGGCGTCGTGGGTGTCGTGATCATCCTCGGGCTTACGCTTGGTAGCCCGCCGCGACGTTCCCGTCGTCGGCATAGTGCTTTGAATGCCGATGATTGAGATGACTATCTGGTCTCGCGTCGCCGACATAACTCAGCAGCGTAGCGTGACATGCCTCAAGAGTGCGCCACTGATTTCCGCGCAATCTGAGACAACGGCGAGAGGCTTTATTGACTAGAAACAATCGCTCATTTCGTCCGGAGCGACCTCTCGCGTCGGTTTGTCGCGACGCAGCCATACGTTAGCAATCGAATGTGACCCGGACTCGTTGCTGACGGTCTCGATGCGACGTGATTAACCCAGAGTAGACTGCGGTCCTTCTGCGGGCCGGTGCAATAATTTGTCGCGTGTGGTAAACTTTCAGTAGTTCCGGTCCAGAACGGATAGCGATTACATCCGCAGCTAATGCAACAGATTGCAGATTGGCTCAAAAAGCTCGGCATGTCCGAGTACGCTGAACGCTTCGTCGAAAACAAAATCGACGTTGCGGTGTTGCCCCTTCTCGCGGATGAGGATTTGAAGGAAATCGGCATTCCGCTCGGGCATCGGCGCAAGATTCTGGCGGCAATCAATCAAGGTACTCGTGCGACACAGCCCACGCCGGGGGCCGAGCCAGCACCTATCGCTGAACCGAAGGGCCGTGATGCGCCTGAGCGCCGGTATATGACGGTTCTTTTCGCTGATCTGGTCGGATCAACTGCGCTCTCCGCCCGCATGGACCCGGAAGACCTGCGCGAGGTGATTTCGGCCTATCAGACGTGTGTCACCGACGTTGTGCGCCGGTTCGATGGTTTTATCGCCAAGTACATGGGCGACGGCGTCCTTGTCTTCTTCGGCTACCCTGAGGCGCACGAGGACGATCCTGAGCGCGCTGTACGAGCGGGGCTAGAGCTGGTCGCAGCCGTTGCTAGCCTCAAAACGCACTCACCCCTGCAAACGCGGGTCGGTATTGCGAGTGGATTGGTCGTGGTCGGCGATCTCATCGGGTCGGGTGCCTCACAAGAGCAGGCCATCGTGGGTAAGACGCCGAATCTGGCAGCTCGATTGCAGAGCCTTGCTGAGCCGAACACCGTGGTCATCGCTCAGAGCGCCCACAAATTGCTCGGCGATCTGTTCGAGTATCAAGACCTTGGGAAGAAGGACCTCAAGGGGTTGGACGAACCCACACACGCTTGGGCGGTCATCCGGGTCTCGTCGCTGGAAAGCCGTTTTGAGGCCCTGCATACGAGCGGACTGACACAACTAGTCGGACGCCAGGAAGAACTCGACTTACTGCTGCGATGCTTGTCGAAGGCGCTGGAGGGCGAAGGTCAGGTCGTTCTCCTCTCAGGCGAGCCGGGTATCGGTAAGTCGCGCTTGGTAGCCGCCCTATCTGAGCACGTTGCCGCTGAGCCGCACACTCGTTTGCGCTACTTCTGTTCGCCGCAGCATACCGACAGCGCACTCTACCCGATCATCAGCCAGTTGGAACGGGCTGCTGGCTTTGCTTACGACGACAGCCCTCCAGCGAAGCTCGACAAGCTCGATGTCCTACTAGCCAAAAGCTTTACACCATCAACGGACGCCGCCCTTTTTGCCGAGCTGTTGTCGCTGCCAAATGACGGCCGCTATCCCACAATCGAGATTGCACCGCAGCAACGGCGGCAACGTACGCTTGAGGCGCTCATCAGCCAGATCGTCGCACTAGCCGAGCAAAGTCCGGTGTTGATGATCGTCGAAGACATCCATTGGGTAGACCCGACAACTCTAGAAGTCCTTGGTCGCGGCATCGACCGGATCAAATCGGTTGGTGTGTTGCTGATCATGACATACCGACCGGAATTTGAGCCGCCGTGGATCGGACGGCCCTATGTCACCGTTCTCACACTGAACCGGTTGGGCGAGCGCGAGATAGCCGCCATGATTGATGGCGTAGCGGGTAATAGGGCTCTGGTCCCAAGGATCAGACAGGACATCATCGAACGGACGGATGGCATCCCGTTATTCGCCGAAGAAATGACGAAAGCCGTACTTGAGGCAGAGAGCGAAGAGGCAGGCGAACGCGCCGCAGGCGCAATTCCTGCGGCGTCTGCAACTGTCCCCGCAAGTCTACACGCCTCGCTAATGGCGCGACTTGACCGACTTGGTTCCGCAAAGGCAACAGCGCAGATCGGGGCGGCGATTGGGCGCGAGTTCTCTCATCCCATTTTGTCTGCAGTTGTAGATAAGCCAGAAGCTGAATTGCGGTCTGCACTCGATAGGCTCATTTCAGCGGGGTTGCTTTTTCGGCAGGGTCTGCCACCGAATGCCAACTACTTGTTTAAGCACGCGTTGGTGCAGGATGCAGCGTATGGGACGCTATTGCGTGAGCCGCGCCGCGCGCTCCATGCCCGCATCGCAGAAACTCTTGAGCGCCAATTCGCCGAAATCACCAAGAACCAGCCGGAGTTGCTGGCGCGTCATTGCACCGAAGCCGGACTGATCGAGAAAGCTGCGGTCCTCTGGGGCAAGGCTGGAGAGCGGTCGCTGGCACGCTCGGCGCTGGTTGAGGCCGTAGAGCAGTACACGCGTGCTCTCGATCAGATCGCAACCCTGCCCGCTGCGCCTACACTGCGTCGCGAGCAAATCAAGTTTCAGGTCGGGCTTGTAAATGCTCTGATGCACACGAAGGGCTATGCGGCGCCCGAGACGAAAGCGGCGCTTGATCGGGCGCGGTCGTTAATACAGCAAGCGGACACGCTCGGGGAACCTCCCGAAGACCCACTGCTGCTGTTCTCCCCCCTATACGGCCTATGGGCGGTGAACTTCTTGGCGTTCAACGGCGACATCGTTTGCGAGCTTGCGTCACAATTTTTGGCCCTCGCCGAGAAGCCTGCGGCAACGGTCCCGCTTATGATCGGGCATCGTCTCATGGGCACGTCCTTGCTATTCACGGGCAGGCTCACCGAAGGGCAAGCGCATCTTGATCGAGCGATTACGCACTACGACCGCATGGAGCATCGGGTGCTGGCGATGAGATTTGGCCAAGACGTTCAGGTAGCAGCTTTGTCCTATCGGTCGTGGGTGCTATGGATGCTTGGCTATCCAAAGGCCGCGCTCGCCGGCACGAACCCCGCGCTCAAGGAAGCGCGCGAGATCGGCCAAGCCGCCACACTGATGTTCGCGCTGAGCCTCACATCGTTCCCCCATATCGCCTGCGGAAGCTACGCGAAAGCAAGTGCGCAAATCGACGAACTTGTCGCTTTGGCCGACGAAAAGGGCGCCGTGTTGTGGAAGGCGTTAGGAATGACGTTGCAAGGGTGCGTGTTAGCCCTGACCGGCGACGCCTCGCGCGCAGTCCAATTGATTACCTCTGGGCGGGTTGCATACCGATCAACCGGAGGCATGATGACGATACCCTGGTTCTTACCGACTTTGGCGAAGGCCCATGCGGAGCTCGGCCAATTCGACGACGCTTGGCGCTGGATTGGCGAAGCGACGACCACGGTTGAAGCAACCAAGGAAAGGTGGTGCGAGGCCGAGGTTCACCGCATCGCTGGCGAAATCGCGCTGATGTCGCCAGAGCGGGATGCAGCGAAAGCGGAGGGGTATTTCGAGCGCGCGCTCACGGTCGCGCGCCAACAGCAAGCGAAATCCTGGGAACTACGCGCCGCGATGAGCAAGGCGCGGCTTTGGCGCGACCAGGGAAAACCGCAGCAAGCTCGCGAACTGGTTGGTCCGGTTTACGGCTGGTTCACTGAAGGCTTCGACACGCATGATCTGGAGGAGGCGAAAGCTCTGCTTGATGAGCTGCATGCTTGACAAACAATTTCGAGCCACCTCCGTCCTGTCGCACTAGATCAGTTTTGCGCCAATGGAATTCCGCGAATTTGTTGCAGCGCATGAGTCCGTTCATGATGCTGTGGACGGCTCCTCCACCGGCACGAGAGTGCCAAAGATGTGGGCGCTGTTTAAGGCTCCCACGATTCGGAGGAGCTACCCATGCAAACGGTCACGACAATCGGTCTCGACATTGCCAAGTCGGTATTTCAGGTCCATGGCGTTGATGTTACGGGCCAGGTGGTTATCCGCCGCCAGCTGAAGCGTCGTTACGTCCTGGCGTTTTTTGAGAAGCTGCAGCCCTGCCTGGTCGGCATCGAGGCCTGTGCCTCGTCACACCATTGGTCACGCGAGCTGCAGGCTCTCGGCCACACTGTGCGGTTGATGCCGCCGGCCTACGTCAAGCCTTACGTCAAGCGGCAGAAGAACGATGCGGCTGACGCAGAGGCCATCTGTGAAGCGGTCACAAGGGCTAGTATGAGATTCGTACCAATCAAGACGCCCGAGCAGCAAAGTGGGCTGATGCTCCATCGCTCGCGCCATCTGTTCATCCGGCAGCAGACTTCGGTGATCAATGCGATCCGCGCTCACCTTGCCGAGTTTGGCGTCACCGCACCGGTCGGACGCAAAGGCATCGAGGAACTGCTGCGTGTCATCGCCGACCCGAGCGACAAACGGGTGCCCGATGTTGTGCGCGCATGTCTTGCCGCACTGGGTAGCCAATTGCGCAGTCTCAAAAAGCAGATCTTGGATTTTGATCGAATGATCATGGCATGGCACCGCTCCAATCAAACGAGCAAGCGCCTCAATTGCATTCCAGGCGTCGGTCCGCTGCTCGCCACCGCCCTTGTCGCGAGCGTCGCCGATCCTAAAGCCTTCCGATCGGGTCGCAACTTCTCGGCCTGGATCGGGCTGGTACCCAAACAGCACTCGAGCGGGGGTCGGGATAGGCTCGGCAGTATCAGCAAACAGGGGGATCGCTATCTGCGCAGCCTGTTCGTGGCCGGCGCACTCGCCGTCATTCGCTATGCCAAGATCCACGGCACCAAGTATCGGCCCTGGGTCGCAGCGATGCTGGCACGACGGCCGAGCAAAGTCGCTGCTGTCGCCCTGGCCAACAAGCTCGCCAGAATGGCCTGGGCAATGATGGCTAGGGGCGAGCGATACAATTATCCAGCCTCGCTGAGGGTCTGACGAAATCGCGCCGAGTACCACGGCGTGATGTGAAAGTTGGGAGGGCGAACAGCACGTAATGCAGAGCCGGTCGTTCCGGCGATCAGGACAACCCACTAGGGCCATTGCATTCTTGAATGCGGGTTTTTGACCGGGACCTGATCCGCGGAGAGCATTATGGCCAGCGGTCATGTGAACCGCACTCAAAGGCCGAACACATGGCTGCACCGACCAAGCCTGCGACGTGAAGATTCTCCTTGCCAACCCGGAGCCGTCCACACATGGCCCTTTTCGACGTTTTAGCGGCTCGCCAATTCGGTATCGATGCGAGGTAGAGCGGACATACCTCGGACATCATCAATCGGTCGAAAAGGACCCGTTTCGGAAGTCAAGTACCGACATCCACTTTATGCTTAACGTGACGCGCGACGTGGCGGATGCGATCGCGATATCGGCGACCGAAGTACCGCTAAATTTCATCGCCAGACTGCCATGGCCAATCGTCTATCGCTCTTCGCCGGTACGGCTTGACCGCGCGCGATGATCATCTCAACGATATTTTTTGCCACATCAGCCAAGTCGCTCTCATCTGCGATTATTCCAAGAGCGGCGACAGGGTATCCTTCATTGAAGACAAGGGCCGCGATGGCCGCCATTCGCACGTCGGATCGTTGTCGTTAAATGAACGAGCCGCGCATCACGCGCGAATCAGATATCTTCGATGTTGCTTGGTTCATTTGTCTGGCGCAACTACCTCTCTCTGCGCGACAGTCATTGGCCAATGTCAGCGCCTTTGGCCCCGGCCGTCGAACGTCGGGGCCATTTTTTGCGCCTGGGGATTATGAGGCCTTGCTCAATTGCAGCGGCTCTCGACCGATGAACTTGGCTCCAATTTCACCGTCGTGGCGCCAGATCACCTTGTATCGCTCCTCGATGATATCGTCGTCGTGGGAAAGGAGCAGGATGAATTCTTCGGCGACCTCGAACCCTACGACGTAAATCCGCACGCCTTCGTCGGAAATGTCCACAATGAGACACTCGCGCGGCGCGGCGTCGGCTCCAGGCTGTATCTTCACGACATGGTAGAGGTGGTGGCGCAGTGCTGCGCGTCGATCCTGATCCGGCTCTAGCGAGTTCATGTTGTGCGGCTCCCAAGTTGCGGGCCACGCCTCAACGGATGGCGACAACCCCTCTCAAGAAAGCCACGTAGCGAACGGCACTAACGACTGGCCTAACACCTACGATCGGGTTTTTGTCGAATTTGTCTGAAATCGGCGCAGCGCCAGCTTGACGTGAATCCCGAAGCAGGCGCACGATGTGCGCAGCCCGGATCGGCTGACACCGACCCGGGCCACTTGCCATAACGCACCGATGCAAGGCGCGTCATGACCGAGTCCATAAATAGCAAAAAACTGAGCTGCATTCCGCCTGGCCGGTGCATTCACACACCGAAAAGGAGAATGCTCTGTCGTCTGAGAATTTGAGCCGCCGCGCCATCATGCGCGGAGCCGCTGCCGTACCGGCCATACAGCGCGGCTTGCGAGGCGCGCAATCCGCCTGAGGCGGCGTTTATGGAATGGAGAAAAACAATCCGGCGCCGAACGAAGAAGACTTTCGACCGCCCGCTGAGGCCGAGGCGGCATTGGCTAGATGGAGGCGACGAGAAAGAGCAGCTTAGCGGAGAACGGGATTCGCAAAAGTGGCATCAATCCAAGATGCCGTCTGCGCTGCGGCCTGCGATGCGGTCAACACACTGCGGGACACGGTGCCGATCGGCTTTGCCGGACTTGCCGCAAAGGCGAAAGCAACGCGGTACATCAAAAAGGACATTGAGGAACAGGTCGACGAACTCTGTTGTTCCCTGATTTACGACCTTGGCGTCATAGCCGGCGAGATCGGGCCGGACGAACGACCAGAGATCGAGTAAATAGTAAAGGGCGCGGGCCGGCTGCGATGCTCGCTCCCGCTTTTGCTTGGGGACCACTGGTGCGTATATGCCATCGGAAAAACCAAGCGGCCAGATCGGAGCCGAATAGGTGCCTAGGAGCTTTTCGGTTCGGTCGTGGCCGCTTACTCTCGGGCGTTACCCCCCGCTGAGCTATGCGACCAATATGTGATTGTTCCTAGAATGCTTTGATCTGGATCAATGGTCCTTTGTGCCGGACGATCACCCCGCTCGCGTTCGCCCCGCGCCACACAGATCGCGCACGCGATATACTCCCGGCGCCTAAACTCGCTGGGATTCCTTATAGCGCCTTAGATGGGCGCAGCGCAGATCGGAGCTTCTATAGTGGGCGCGTCCGGCCGAGCGCTGTGAGCTGAGACACACGCGCCATCCTGATCAAACAACGTTATGAACCGGTCCGGATATTGCGCGCAGAGCGCGTGGTAAAGACGGTGGGCTACATCGAGCCGGTCATCCCGGGCTAGCTCTTGTTCCATGTTCGGAACTCCTCATCTCCCGCCATTATGATAGCACGATTCTCTGGTTAGGCAAAAAATTGACACATTTACGCCACCGTCCCACGCGCGGGCATACGAGTGCAACGCGTGTTCTCGATGGCGATGACGGCTTGGGCGCGCCGTGTTCAACGGCGCCGCCGCGGGTGTCTACTCGGCGTCGCAGGCTGCTCCCGCTGCTGAGCCTCGGTTTGGCCGGCCACGGTCCACCAGGCCTGCGCAAGGATCATCTTCGCGCGAGAGGTTTGCCGGAGCTCATAGTCTATGCGCGTCTCCTGCGCCCGGGCGGTGACGGGCCCAAGCACCACTGCGAGTACCAGGTTGGCAATTACATGTAGGCGTGAGCTCATGGACTATCCCTTCAGTACGAAAACGGAAAACCGGCCACGATGTTCCGGTGAGGACAAGACCCTGGGCCTGGCCCGCAGTGCTGACGGCTTACCAGCTCAGTGCTACGTTGGCCGAAGTCGTACCGTCGAGGTCAGCGAGGAGTACACGCCATGACCAATCTGCTCGAGCAGGCGATCAACTCCAATGACGGCGATCATGCCGCCCAGATCATCCAGAACGCGCTCGGCATCGCGTCAGACGACGTCGTCAACTACTGCTTTCCCCAACGCTGGCCGAACGACCGCGAGCAACGTGCTCGCATCATCGGCGAATGGTTGCAGACCGAGGCGCGTTTTCTTGCCTGACGAATAGACAGTCGCGAAATTCGCGGGGGCGGCGTGCCAGTTCAGATCCCCCGAAACCGCCACAGAAACGACCGCGTAATGCCCGTTGTGGCTGTGCAACGTTATTTGTGTTTGAAAGTTGTATTTGAAAGTTGCAAGCCGAGACTGGGCGGCATCCCCATCCCCCGACACCCCCCTGCCGTCCAACCTCTAGAGCCTGCACGTGGGAAACAACGACTACACCCCAAGCATCTATCGCTTGGGGTTCTTTTTTGTGGCAGCAATCCTTCTAAATTCCATCACGTCGAGATTTCTCACAGGCTGTGGCCGAGCGGCGCAATCTAACTATGACGGTACGCCTTGCTGCTCAGGCTGTTCATCCATGCGGTCAGAAGCGCGGTCAGTTCGAGCGGCAATTCTTGTGGCAACTCATATTCCGCACGAAGCTGCTGTCCAATCGCCGTTTGCATCTCGCGGCGCAAAGCTCCCGCCCATTTCTGCGGATGATGGGAGTGGAATGTCGGGCGCGGCATCGTCCGGTTCCAGACAATCAACGTCCCTCACATCGCGCCAATCGACGAACCAGCAGCTTGTTCCGGGAACCGCTTTACGGCGACAAGGCGCGATTTCGCTACACGCAATCTCAGCGGTGAACTAAAGCTCCGCTGGCACACACAAAGCAAAAGCCCCGCTGGCCAGTCGGGGCTTCGGACGAGAAGCGTCGGGGGATGGGGGGCTGGGGGCTGGCTTCCCGTCCGTCACGTCAATGCGCCAGCAAGCGAAAGGTTGCCTAGCCTGCCGAAGACTTAACTTGCAGCGGACGGCGTGGTCGTCCCATCTCTGAGAAATACCGGCGGAAGATTTCCTGCACGAGCGGGTCTTTGTGCGACTTCGCCGGGCTGTCAGTCGAGATCGCCATACTGAAAAGGCGGAGCCCTCAGTCCCTAGGAAAATGGCCGAGGGCTCCCCAGGTGGGAGTACAACCAAAAAACTGTTTAAGGTTGCCCGACACCGTTCAAGATTTCCCCGTTCCCCAGCAGCATTGTGGTCGAGCGAATAAGGCACGAAAGAGGCTTAGCTGGGGAAACACTAGGGCGCAAAGTGGAAGAACCCCGAGCTGTTGCGGCCCGGGGTTCCTGAGCTGAGGGGCTCATTTTAGGCAGGTTGACCGGACGGTGATCATCGGGGGATGGGTTACCGCAAACGGTCGGCCTAATACCGAACGGCAGGGGCATCTTGTCGGGGATGGGGTGCCGCACGGCCAGCCTAACAATCAAAGACTAGGGTGGATGCTGCGTCCCACTCCATTATGCGTAAGAGCAGAGGAACAATACCTTGGTATATGCAGCGCGTCGGGCGAGCCGCGGCGTTTACGCCATCTTTCGCGCGCCGAACGAAAGTTGATAAGCGCCCCCAAGCAACAGCAACGCCAGCACCACGGTCGACCCCCACGCGTTCGCATTGAGCCAGCCCTGCACAGTCCCCCAGACGTTTATGACGATATCGACCGCAAGGCCAACAACGCTGGCAATTAGGACGCCGCGCACCGCATTCCAATCCCGAAAATCCCTTGCAAACCAGACGACCAACCCCCACGCCAAAACTGCAGCACCGCAGAACCGCAGATTTAGCACGGCGCGGGGCTCCGCGAAGCTGCTGAAGAACAGCGACGCTTCTACTGGGATCAGCAGAAAGGCGAGTGCATAAAGGATCGCAACAACCGCAGCTATCGTCAGGTAAAGCTTGGTATCCATGGTTTCCTCCCACGAGTGCCGTGCGCTTCGATCATGCGCATCTGGCAGCCCCGAAAGCATAACTTATAACGATCATCTGCTCTAGCCGCCGCGCTTGCGAAGGCCCGGCGATGGATATGGGTCCATCAAACTTCTAGCAAATTTGCGAAGGGGTATTGCGCGGTCAGCGGCAAGCAAATTTGGGGGTGTGGGCCGGGCAAGTGACGAATTTACAACAATGCTCGCGGCTGCCGAAGCGGGCCAAATCCGAGTGGTGACCACAAGGCAGCGCCGATCACACGAACAAACAACAAACAACAAATGACGCGGCGCAGAGCGATTTAATTATCAGACTGTGATCGCGTCGTGATAAGATGATTGTGCGCAACAGCGAGCCAGGCGCAGGCGTTGGCCCGCTACGCCTGGCTCTAACCACAACCACGCCCTGAGGAGGAAACAATGGTTGAGGCTAATCGAAGATTACAGGAAACCACGGACCGAGCCCAGCGCGCAGCCATCGTCCTGGCGCGACAGCGGGCAATCAAAGAGGGCAAGCGACAGTTCCAAAAGCAAGGACTAAAGCCGCAGCACATAGCGCGGAAGGTCATCGTTGTAGCGGCAGACGAATATCTAGCCGAGCATCGTGCCGAGCTAATCAGCGAAGCGACGGAGATCGTTGAACGCCTCACACTGTTGCGTTTCCTTGTCGTCGCGTTGTCGGCGGATGGATCGCGGCCGAATCCAATAAATGGGTTAAGGTGAAGCCGACACACTGGCGGGAGTGGCCATCATCGGTAAAAGGAACTTAGACATATATCATGCAGGGACGGGATGAAGAGCAGACCACATGGAACAAGAGCTAGCCCGCGATGACCGGATGGACATCGCCCGCCGCCTCTACGACGATGTGCGCGCAATACCCGGATCGGTTCATAACGTTGTTTGATCCGCACGCCCACATGTTGGCTCGCAGCGATCGGCCGGACGTGCCTAAGCTCACCGCCTTAGAAGCCAGCCTAAGTTGATCGCCATCCGCCGCACTTCGTGGCGTGTGAGCCGATTGATCGCCAGCCAGTGCGACGCAGCGATATGTCCGGAATTCGGGGAGAAGCGGAAGTGCGCGGCTTGCGCGTGCGAGCGCCGACGAGGAGACTGTCACCGCCGCCGCAAAGAGCAGCCCTGTTGTCACCGAGGAGAAGTGCATCTCATCTTCCGCAAGATTCAGGCGATAGTGTCAACTATGGCCTTGAGCATGCGCAAGGCTTCCAGGACGGATTTTCCGAGCACTTCACTGCGCCGGATATCGCCGTAGCGCATTTCCTTAATGGTGAGGGCACCGCTACGCGAAGCGGCGCGCTCGGCCTCGACGTGCCTGCATCTTAAACAAATTGCCGACGAGGTGATCGAATAACGGTGCGATTTACTGCGGTGCATGAATCCGCCGCCTGCGTCATCGTCAACGATCGCGCAGTAAAGCGCCAGTTAAGTCTGTCGCGGGAAAGTCGGCTCCGAGACCTTCAGGCTGGTCGATGTTAACTCCCGCCTCATCGAAGGATGTTATGGCTTTCCGAGGTTGGGATGGGGTTTTCCGATGGTTAGTTCAGAAAATAATACAATCCTTAGCGCGATTCAGCGGTTGATCCAGCGAAGTTCGGCGAAAACACTGTCTGCACGAAGAGCGTACCTTGTTTTGCCCGCTCTGTTGCTGTTATCCGGAAGTCAGGCGGCACACGCCAATCAGTGCTTCACTAACGGTCCGCGTTATCAGCTGGAATCGGATACCGTTGAATGGCGAATGAAAATTCGCAGTAGCGAGAGTTGTGTGCGTGGTGTTCGCTTTAGCTACGTATGGAACGCTATGGTTAGCCTGGTATCTCCGCCGCAATCTGGTCAAGTGACCCTTATAGGTCCGGGTTTCTCATACACGGCTAAATCTGACTTTCACGGCGAAGATTTATTTGTCGTCGGCGTATCTGGCTCCAAGAACAAGACAAGTGGGTTTTCGACTATTCGCATAGTGGTCTTCGTTGTCGGCGCCGGGGAGGCCCTACCTTCCCACGCCCATTTTGAAGCTGACTGATCCGTTATATCCAATACACATTATGAGCTGTGATCGCCGCCGTGTTCATCGGAATTATTGGCATCGGCCTAACCCTTCTGAATTAGGCGTTGGACCGGGAACGGCAGGAAGCCAACATCGGCGCCGCCGCACGCCGGATGTTGAATAGTCGCGTCCTTGTGGCTGCACGCGGTGCATCGTCCGCACCGTCACAGCTGCAAAGTCCAATTCTTACTATATCCTGAGGGTGCTGCGGCGTGCCGGGAGCTGGTGACGCCTTGCGAATTGGGAAAAGGCCACCGCGTGAGGCAGCCTAATTCCCACGTCAAAGGCACCCGTGGCGCCCGTTCGCAAATTCGACATTGGCCGGGCATGGCTTGTAACTATCCGGCTCTGTAAACCAGTCTGGATGCTGCTTTTCAACAGTGTCATTCGTGATCTGCGCATGGGAAGGCGCCGATTGCTGGTCGGTTTGGGCGAATGCGCTGGGGACAAGCGTCAGTACAGGAATTGCTATAGCGGCTATCATTAGCAAGCGCATGGCGATCTCCTTTGCTCACCCGTCCCCAACGTATCAGCGCTAATTCAATCCGCGATCTATGGAAATACGGTAATCGAGTTCGTTCAAAGTGATCGTATTAGGGCAAATGCGACTGCTCCGGGAGAACGGAAAGAGATGATGGTTAGGCAGAAAAGATGTGGCAGAGTTCGATCGTGCCGCCTGATCAGCGCTGAATCTTGAGGTTTTCCGCAGACGTTCTGCCCCTGTTTGCGACTTCTTCGTAATCGACGACTTGTCCCTCATTGAGACTGCTGAGGCCGGCTCGCTCGACCGCCGAAATGTGAACAAACACATCTTTACCGCCACCCTGCGGTTGAATGAATCCATATCCCTTGGTCGGATTAAACCACTTCACAGTACCTTTAGCCATTCTCTGATGCTCCAAAGTAAAAGCGCGCGGGGACAGTCTCCGGGAAGCCAGATCACCCGGCGTGGCGCGGTGCGGGCCGGGTCCTTCGCTCACGTGCTCCCGGCAATCCTACTGCGGTGAGCGCTGCACTGCATAAGAGTTCAGGGTCACGCTCACCCTCCATCGCCAAGACAACAATGTACTTTGCGATGATCTGGCGCACGATTTCCGGTTCGCCGCGGTCATGAACGGAATGGAGCGCTTTTTCGTAAGCGGCGCTCACTACCGCGATGAGTTCCGAACCGAAGGCATTTTCAGGACGAACGAATTCCAGGATTTTGGCCATGTCCGCGATGTTTGCCGTAGAGGCGGGAGCGCAACCAGTGAGAGCCGCCAAGCAGCAATCAAAATGTTACGGGCAAGCCAAACTCGGCGTCGACCCCCCAAATTTGGGGGGTAGTGCCAGAGATATGAAACACGTAGGCAAATAAACGTCCCGACCCACTCGGGACTACCCTCTGTCTTGAGCCCCGATGCTGCCCCATCGGGGCTTTCCTTTTTGGCCGCCTGTTGGTGGCTTTACGCAGTAGCTCCGGCAGCTTGGCGCAGTTCACCGCCATGCGCCGCGCTCGTCGCCCCTGAGCCGCCGGAAGGCCAGTGATCGCAGACGTGAGGTCGGCCAGAGCGTGCAGGCCCTTAATCTGTTTGTGCCGGGCACGATCGTGCACAGCGTCCGCCTTCGTTGAGGCAGGCCACTACAGTTTCACAACCCATATCCCCGTATCCGAAATGGCAAATACAAGCTGAGTATCTGGATTGGACTCCCGAATAGGTCACGTGCCAATGCCGAGCGTCGGCGGAAAAAAATCAAAAGCCTGTCACGATCATGATGCAGCACAGAAATAGTGAGCGCATTCGTTTGTCCTCCTCCGCCTAACCCTGCGCGGGTATACCAAAAGCCGAAGGCCAATCACTGTTCGGTGTTACCCGCAATGCACGTGGCCCCGGTGGTCGCGCCAGCAATGAGCGCAAAGCCCGTGGCCCCAGGGGTCGTGCCAGCAGTGAAGGCAATTCACATGGCCCCAGCGGTCGTGCGGAGGGTCGTTCACCGGCGTCACAGCGCTGAGGTCGGCCGTGACGCCCGGTAGCGGCGCGCCTGGTGCGGCTTGTGAAGTCCCCGGAACGGCCCCAAACATCAAGCCAGCAACCGCCATCGCGAAGATAGTACGCATCGTTGTGTTTCTCTCTATTTCCATACGATTGATAATGGCCTGCACGCAGTTTCGCAGACACCGCGTTAGGTGTTTTGATGGAACCGGAGTGGATCATGGAGAGGCGGACGTTTACACGCGAGTTCAAGCTTGAGACTGTAAGATCGATCGCCATGCCGGGCTCCCCCGCGCCGAGGACCAAATAAAATGGGGCGAGACCGCTCGCTTCATGCACTTTAACGAGGCGTCACAACGGCCCCCTTTGTGCGAAGTCGTAGGCTCTAAGAGTTCGAGGAACAACGGCCGACCGTGGACCCCCTCGTACATGCGACCAATATATTCTCCAAGCACGCCCAGCATACCGCTTCGAACGACGCCGATGTCCTTGAGATCGTCGTTGTCAGCCGGCCCAGCAGCTCCCCGTCGATGTCGTTGGCGCGGAACGTCTCGGCATAATTGAGCGAGGCCGATCCCGCGGAGCCAACCGCCGATGTCCAAGTTCAGTCCCCTAGGCTCTTGTCAGCGGCAGTTCTTGAAAAGGTTGAGTCATGGTGCCCGTCGTGATTCCAAGGGTTTCTTAAAACAACCTTGGATTCCTGCCTGTTCGCCCAGCGCAAGACGCACGCCTGCGCCGGACACGCAGGCCAAGTTCGGTGCACTAATGCGGTCCTGGGTCCATAGCGGCGCGGGCTGCCCACCAGACAAAGCCCCGAATGAACAAAAACAGGAAGGAGATATCTTGAGGCGCAGCGCGCCGACACCCGGCGTTAGGTTTGCTAGTCAGTCCGGGAGGCAGAAAATCCCGGTCTACTTGCCTTACGAAAGCCACCTCTGAGGTAATGATACTAGGGAACGTTCCACGGTCCGGGGTATAGCATTGATCCGCGCCACGCTGGTCCGCGTGCTTTTGTTATCGGCGGCCTTCGCCGGCTCATTGATGCCGGACCGGTGCCTTGGCGAAGACGGCTATCAGTTGCCGGCCAAGGCAACGAAGGAGCTGTCGCCCGAGCTGCTCTCGCTACTCCAACAAAAGAACATGCCAAAACATTCACCGATCCTTGGGCGCATTTTCAAGGAAGAATTGGAACTCGAAGTCTGGAAGCAGGACAACACCGGCCATTTCCAGATCCTCAAGATCTATCCGATCTGTCGCTGGTCGGGCGATCTTGGGCCGAAGCTCCATGAGGGCGACCGTCAGGCTCCCGAGGGCTTCTATACGATTACGCCCGAGTTGATGAATCCGAATTCCAACTACTATCTCGCGATCGACACGGGCTTTCCCAACACCTTCGACAAGGCGAACGACCGCGACGGCACCTTTCTCATGATCCACGGCGACTGCTCGTCGAGCGGCTGCTACGCCATGACCGACGAGCAGATCGGCGAGATCTATTCGCTGGCGCGCGATTCACTCCTCGGCGGCCAGCCGTCATTCCAGATCCAGGCCTATCCGTTCCGCTTGACGCCGGCGAATCTGGCGCGGCATCGCACCAATCCGCACATGGCCTTCTGGAAGATGCTCAAGATCGGCAACGATCATTTCGAGGCGACGCATCTCGAACCCAAGGTGGAGGTGTGCAATCGCCGTTATGTGTTCGATGCGCAGCACCCCCCGAATTCGTCGAAGCCCCTTGTGTTCGATCCGACCGGCAAATGCCCCGCCTTTGTCGTCAACCTGAAAATCGCTCGGCCGGCACTGGAGAAACAACACGCCGACGAGGTCGAATATGCGCAATTGGTTAAAGACAACGTGTCAGTCGCCCCAATCTACAGCGGACTCGACGGCGGAATGAACAAGGTTTTCCTCGCCCAGTTCCCGGGCAGCATAATATCACTTGCAAGAGTGCTGCCGACTGGATCTCGACTGCCGCAACTGCCACCCGTCCCCTGGGCAGACAACGATGGTTCGTCGGCGGGTAAATTGTTTGGCGCCTTGTTGGGAGCGAAGCCCGCCTCACAGACGCAAGTCGCCTGGACCGATTCGGCAACCCAGGAACGCGGCGCGGCCTCGGCGACTATCGGATCGACTGCGACGCCGACAGCAAAGCCCGCGCAGCAGATTGAGACCGTCGCCGCTGCGAAGCCGAAGTCCAGTGAGCCGCTTAAGAACGAGTTGGCCAAGAACGAAGCGGTAAAGAACTACGCGCCCAACGGCGAACTGCAACAGACCGCCGCGTTGCAGCCGCGGCCTGCGCCACAGCAGGAAGCCAACGCGGCGGCGCCGCCCGCGAGCGACGACGCAGTGAGCGCACCACCGATAGTACCCGCCGACTCCTTCGAGAGCCGCTGGGGTGGATTGCAATAATCCGAGTCACGAGTTGAATTTAAGTTCTGGCGGCCGTTCGGTTCACGATAACAGGATTCTTTGATCCTTTCACGGCCACCCCGACGCAGCGTGGCTGAAGCTGCGCGCGCTCGATGCAGCTTTTTATGCAGGAAATTATCAACCCGCCATGTCCCTATTTTGAGGGCACGTTCGAGCCGTCATTTTTTCCGTCGCACTTTCGGCCACTCACCGAGCGCAAAATTGATATCTCAGTATTCACGACGATGCTGAATAAAGCGCCGGAGAAGGTATGATCGGGCATAATGGACGTTAGCCAGGAGAATTTTAGACATGTTCTCGGAACGCATGCGCGCGGCCGTTGTGGTGGCTTTCGGGGTGTTTGCCGTGCTGCGGGCAATGGAATCTCTGGCACAACCGGCACCCGATTACGGCGCGCTATTGACGGCGCTAGACCGCAGTGATGCGGATCGACAGGCCGACAAGCGGCGCGATCCGGCACCATTCCTGGCCTTTGCAGGTCTGCGTCCGGGTATGAAGGTGCTCGATATGGGTGCCGGCGGTGGTTACAGCACAGAATTAGTCGCGCGCGCCGTTGCCCCAGGTGGTGTCGTGTATGCTCAGAATCCGCTTGACCTCCCTGAGAAACCGAAAGCAACTTTCGAAGCACGCTTGAAAACTCCGGCGATGAAGGACGTTGTGCCGGAGATCCGAACATTTGATGATCCTGTGCCTTCGGACGTGCACGATGTAGACCTTATTACGTTTCTCTTTTTCTACCACGATACAACGTACATGAACGTCGATCGTGCAGAGATGGATCGAAAGTTATTCGCGGCCTTGAAGCCAGGCGGCTTTTTGTTGATCGCCGATCACTCCGCACTGCCAGGACAGGAAACATCCGTCGGGAAAACGTTGCATCGCATTGAGGAAGGTACGTTGCGAAAAGAAGTCGAAGCGGCTGGCTTCCAGCTTGTCGCCGAAGGTAATTTCTGGCGAAATCAAGCTGATGCGCATGACTTTCCCAGTTACCAGCCGAACATGCCAGTCGATAACTTCGTCCTGAAGTTTCAAAAGCCGATGTGAGACGATGTGGCATACGGGAGCGCCTCGGATTGCGGGTCCAATGACAGACGAGAAAGCCGCCGCGCCCGGTGTACGAACCTCGAGGGAAAGCGAGATTTTTCGCGATCCCCCAGGCAGTGGCAATTACAGCAGCAGCATCGGGGCCGCGCAGGGCATCGAATTATTTAGCGGCAGTGGTCGAATAAGGCGCACCCGGCCAACCAAAACTGTTTTTGAGCCGGCGCGTGAAATTCCGGTCTTCGCCGAAACCGACG
Organism: uncultured Alphaproteobacteria bacterium; assembly: GCA_963733575.1. GTDB lineage: Bacteria > Pseudomonadota > Alphaproteobacteria > Rhizobiales > Xanthobacteraceae > BOG-931. The sequence goes on from CAVTDJ010000006.1 coordinate 509,553, forward strand.
TGCTGGTGGTGGGTGGCGGCCCCGCCGGAACGGCAGCCGCAATTGCCGCAGCGCGGCTTGGCGCCGATGTGTTGCTGGTTGAGCGCTATAACCACCTAGGCGGACTTTCGACCGGTGGCCTTGTCATCTGGATCGATCGTATGACGGATTGGTCTGGCCGACACGTCATTCGAGGCCTCGCAGACGAATTCATGGAGCGGCTGCCAAAGGATGCTGTCCAGGGCCCGCCCCGCCCTGACTGGGGAAATCGCGACGCCGAGACCGCAGCCTACTGGGCGCAACGGACCGCGGCTTACCACGGCATTGTCACGTGGTCGCCCACGATCGATCCCGAGGCGCTCAAAACGTTGTCTATGCGGATGGTACAAGAGGCTAAGGTGCATCTCTTGCTTCACGCCTGGTGCACGGCACCAATCGCTGAGGATGGCGTGGTCCACGGCGCGATCTTTGAAAGCAAAGAAGGCCGTCACGCGGTTTTGGCCAAAGTCGTTGTCGATACCACGGGAGACGCCGATCTAATCGCGAGATCCGGCGCGTACTGTGAGACGGATATCGACGCCAGCGACATTCACCACTGCATGAATACCGTGTTCCTGTTCGGCGGCGTGGACATGGAACGTTGGCTTGCTTTTCGCCGCGATGAACCGAATGCATTCGCTGCCTTTATGGCGTTGGGCCGCGAGCGAGCAAAATTCTTCGAGAAGCCATTTGTTTCCTGGCGGAACGACGTGGCATTGTTCCTGGGACCGCGCCTTGCAGGCTACAGCGCTATTGATGTCGAGGACTTGACGACCGTCGAACTACGCTCGCGTGAGCTCGCGGTCGCCCACCTCGAATTGTATCGTACTACAGCGCCCGGCTTTTCTGACGCCTTCCTGATGCTGGGCGCACCGCAGATTGGCGTTCGCCACAGCCGGCGGCTCGCCGGCCTGCGCAAGGTGACCCGCCAGCAATGGGACACCGGGCAGGTCTGGGACGACGAAATCGGCGTATCGCCTTCCCTAGCGCCGAAATTTCCGAATATCTCCGTGCCCTACGGAGCTTTAGTTCCCGAACGGCTCGACAACATATTAGGAGCCGGCCGGCACGTTGCTTGCGATGCAAGCTCGCACACCTTTCTGCGCGAGATACCACAATGCTGGCTCACCGGGCAGGCTGCCGGCGTCGCGGCCGCGCTTGCGGCGGCCACCGGCACCCGACCCCGTGATCTCGTGACGAGCGCGATCCAGCGAGAGTTGCTTCGCCAGGGAGTATATCTGTCGCCCACTATCGAAGCCGCCATGCAACCGGCTTCGGCGGCGGAGTGATTGCGATATCCGGATTAATCGTCGGTACTCCGGCATGGTGCTAGAAATGCAGACCTTTCGGCGGGTTGATGCCGTGCAGGTCCCGCAAAGAGGGTGCCTGTAATACAAGGAAAGCAAAGGCCGCGCTGGCACGGGAGGAGTGGTTGCCGCAGATGCATGATTCCTTGTTTAGCCTCGCCGAACTCGAGGGCGTCATTCCGCTTGTGCGCGCCAGCGTACCGCCGACCCCGCAATATGCTTGGCCGCTGCTTAAGGTGCACACCGGCGTGGACATCGTCGTGAAGCACGAAAATCACACGCCGATCGGCTCGTTCAAAGTCCGCGGAGGTATCGTCTATCTCGACCGGCTCAAGCGCAGACGTCCACAGGTGCGAGGAATCGTCACTGCAACGCGCGGAAATCACGGTCAATCGCTGGCCTTCGCCGGCTCGCGTGCTGGCATCGCTGTGAGCATTGTTGTGCCACACGGCAATTCGACAGAAAAAAATGCGGCGATGCGCTCGTTGGGTGCGGAGTTGATTGAGCACGGCCGCGATTTCGACGATGCCAAAGAGCAAGCGGCGCGGATCGCCACCCAGCGTAACCTCGAATATGCTCCCTCGTTCCACCGCGATTTCGTCATTGGCGTTGCCACTTATGCTTTCGAGCTATTTACCGCGATGGTCGATCTCGACATTGTGTACGTGCCTATCGGACTGGGCTCCGGCATTTGCGGCGTGATAGGGATACGCGATCTGCTTGGTTTGAAAACAAAGGTTGTTGGAGTAGTGGCCGAGGGTGCAAATACCTATAGCCGCTCGGTGGCGGCCGGCCACATCCTTCCGACAGCTTCAGCACAAACTTTCGCCGATGGCATCGCGGTACGTGTTCCTGATGCGACGGCGCTAGATGTAATTCGGCACGGCATTGATCGGATCGTTGAGGTGTCCGATGACGAGATTGCCGATGCCATCCGGGTTATTTATAGCGCGACTCACAACTGCGCAGAGGGCGCCGGGGCAGCGGCGCTCGCGGCCCTGTTTAAGGAACGGGAGCGACTGCACGGTCCGGCTGCCGTTATCCTGAGTGGGCAGAACATCGATCGGACCTGGATGCAAACCGTGCTGGCGGGTGGCACGCCGCGCGTTAGCTGAGGCAGCCGCGATCCGCACGGCTTGCTCCTTGGCCTCGTCGAAATCGCGGCCTTCTGGACAGCAAGCCACGTGGCTTTCAACGGATCGACTAGCACGTCAAAACGCGCCTGCTACGTTGTCAGCGCGCTTCTGGGCTTGGCTTCATCGTCTAATTGCCACGGGTCGCCGCGCTCCTTGAGCTGAGCGACGTCGTGATCGGCCGCGGCATAGCTTTCGGCCTCACTCAGCCCGTCCTTCAAGCCGCGAACGACCTTGCGGGCCCGCATGAGGGCATAGGCAATTGCGTATCGAAGAACGTCCCCGCGGGTCACGGCCAATGAGAACACAACGGGAACAGCAGTCAAGTCGCTACAACTAGTAGGCGGTTGGACATGGGCTGCTACATGGGCGGCATTCAACGTCTTCCAGCATCAACACCATCTTCCAGCATCAACACCAGACGTAGCGAAATCGCGACGTTGACAGTGTCTGGCGCCGGCCGCGGCTTCTTCGAGTTGCTTGGCCACGTGACGCCACGTCGGGCGCTCGCGCCGATCCTCTGGCAGATGACGCATGAGCGTGCGCACGTCATCAAGCGTGGCCAAATCCATGACCTTCGGGATTGTTAGCGGGTGCGGCAAACATCGCGACCAGTCTCCGCCTGTTGCCTTTCTTGAATGTGGTCGCGCCGCACCTTCACAATTTTGCCTCCGTCTGAATACCAAAATAACCTCGGGTGTCGGGTACGGGGAAAAGGTACCCATGTCGCAAGTGCCTCGCATCGCGGCGCGCTACCATGCGGTTGAGATTTTGATGCTGGCAGCTGGCGTCGTTCTGATTGTAGCCAGCGCGTTTGTGCTCTGACGTTCGCGCTTGGCACAACCACGACGGCCCGATCGCCGGCCGGAAATTGTCAGCGGCCCACGCTGAGGGCTCGCGGTTCTGAGCCCGTTTTTGTCTCTACAGGCGTTTGGTTGTTGGCCCCTTTTCAATTGGGCCGAAAACTAATGGCTACTTTTGAACTTGCGAGTGGCCCCCAGAAGAGCACAGCAATTGCCGGCGCCCCACAGTGGCGCTTCCCACTTGCCGCAAGGTGGCGTAAGCTGACAATTGTCTTTTGCGACAAACGCCCTTCCACTTTGAGAAGGATGCAGCCAATGAAGACGATTACGTTGTTTGCTGCTCTGGCGCTTGGCACCGCTATGACGCAACAAGCCCTCGCCTGCGATTGGGGTCTCCACGCCGACAGCACGAATGCTACTGTGGTGGTCTGCGATAACGGTAACTGCCGCGCCGTCGAGCCATCGATTGCTCAACAGGCCGCCACGGAGCCGGCGGCATCGCTGGCTGCCGCCGAGCCGGTCGACCCGGCACCGGTTACCGTAGCCCTGCACTAATTCGTCGAACGGGTAGACGACTTGGCCGAGCTGACGCTCGCGGGCTTCACCTCGCGCGGATTAGGCCCCGGGCCGATGCTCCGTCACCAAGCGCTTTACCAAGGACGAGGCGCGGCGTATGGCGGGCATCCTCCGGTGAAGGGATGCCAGCCCCATCCTGGCCCGCCCCACGCCATGTGACCATAGCCGTAAGGCGCGGCGGGGACGTTCGGCGCCGCCTGGTCCTGCTGCTGGGCAAACGCTGGCAGTGCCGCGACGGCGAACACAAGCAAGACGGCGAAAGCAGCGAGAGGTTTCGCGCGCGCGCGGATCGTAAGACCGCAATCAGCTCTAGGTGTGATATAGAGCCTCCGGCGATAGAAGGTCGGAGTGCGTCGGTGAGCGTCAACGCGGCGCCAATTGGCGGCTTTGCGGTGAGCGCGCCTATCATCATCGTGGGTGCTGGCGCGGCGGGACTTTGTGCGGCGCTCTCCGCGCATGAGGCAGGTGCCGACGTCGTCGTCCTTGAGCGCGATTCATTACCGCGGGGGTCGACGGCGCTATCGGCAGGATTGATCCCAGCGGCCGGGACGCGCTTTCAGCGATCAGCCGGCATCAGCGACAGTGCCGCGCAGTTTGCCGCCGATATCCGGCGCAAAGCTCACGACGAACCAGACGATACCATCGTCGACACGATCGCGCGGGAATCCGGCACGACGGTCGAATGGCTGGCCAGTCGCTATGGCTTTCCTTTCACCCTCGTACGTGACTTCGATTACCCCGGCCACTCTGCTAGGCGCATGCACGGTCTGCCGAGCCGCTCGGGCGTGGAATTGATTGACCGCTTATGTGCGGCCGCTGATCGAGAGGCAATTCCCGTTGTCATCAATGCCCGCGTGGCCGGGCTTTTTTCCGACATCGAGTACGTCATTCGAGGCGTCGAGGTCAGATGGCCAGATGGGAACCAAGACAGTATGGGCTGCGAAGCGCTCATCCTTGCCTGTAACGGTTATGGTGGTGCTGCTGATCTCGTCGCGCGTTACATTCCGGAAATGCGTGACGCGCATTATTTCGGCCATCCCGGGAATTGCGGGGACGCAGTGCTATGGGGACAAGAACTCGGCGCAAAGCTTCTCCATATGTCCGGCTACCAGGGGCACGGCTCGGTTGCCCACCCGCATGGCGTGTTGATCACCTGGGCCGTGATCATGGAAGGCGGCTTTCAAGTCAACGCGCTGGGTCAGCGTTTTTCGGATGAGAGTCGCGGTTATTCCGAGCAGGCAGCCCTCGTGCTTGCTCAACCCGAGAAAAAAGCTTTTGACATATTTGACGAGCGCATCGCTGTCATCGCGCGGCAATTTGAAGATTTTCGGCAAGCAGAAGCCCTGGGTGCGGTGATTGAGGCGGCAACGATGGTGGAACTCGCAGAAAAACTGAAACTGTCCTCATCCGCTCTTATCGAAAGTTTTGGTCAAGTTGAGGCCGCGAAGCTTTCAGGCAGCACGGACCGCTTTGGGCGCTCGTTCGCCGACCGACAGCTTCTGTCGCCGCCGTTTAAAGCGGTGCAAGTCACAGGCGCGCTGTTTCACACTCAGGGCGGCCTCGCCGTCGATGACAAGGCCCGCGTTCTAGGTCACCAAGGTGCAACTCTTCCGAACCTATTTGCAGCCGGCGGAGCGGCCGCGGGCGTTTCGGGCTCCGCGGCGAGCGGTTATTTGTCGGGCAACGGATTGTTGACTGCGACCGTTCTCGGCCGCATTGCTGGCCACAGTGCCGCTAATCTGACGAGATGCGAGAGACGCGCACCAGATTGAAACTCAACTCAACCTGCGGCTTCGTTAGGATGTCCCTTCTTCAGTCGCCTGCACCAACGCCCGTTCACGCGACAATTACGAACTCAAGTCGGACATTGCATGTCACCGAAGTGCCAGTAGCAGAAGTCGAGCTTGAGATCCGTTGCGCAAACGAGGCAGCCGCGTCTACTCTGACGCAAGCATGATGAGCCAAGCATGATTGTCGATATTGGCAAAGATGCGGGGTGCGCCCGCGATGAATAACATCTTGAGCGCTCGCTGATCACGGCCGTCTCCGGTCCAACCCTCCCAAGTACGATGTGATAGAGCGCGCTGCAATTCGCGCACGTAAAGAGCATTTTTTTGGCCATCTCCCAGCTCCTTCCCCTCAGATGAGCATAGCGCGCGGCAGCGTTCGCCGCCATGCGCCGCGCCTCGTCGCGGTGAGAACTCTACCTACATCTGGGGGATGTCGGCCATCAGTTACCTTTTTCAACAGGGCCGAAGCTTTGCATCGCCGCGCTCCCAGGCTTGACGCGCCAGCGGTGCCGGTAGCCACCCGCTATGGTGAATTTCTCAATGACACCGGATGTCGCGAGCTTCGAAAGCTTTCCCGATGCGTTGTACGAGGTCATGCCGGTAAGCTCGATGACCTCGCGCGTTGTTAGCCCGTGAGGAAAGGGCGAAAGAACGGCGAGAATGAGCTTGGTGATGTCCGGCTTCTCCGCGGGGGCTGCTGGCGGGTCACCTAACGATTGCCTGCCCTCTGCAACCTCCTCGGAATTGACCGACACGGCATGTCTCCCCTCGCAGCTGGGCGGCGGCTTAGGGTGGGGGATGGAGTGCCGCCCAGCCTGGCCTGATAGACGCCATCTAACAATGTGCCGCGCAGATTCAATGGGATCGCAGCTTGCGCAGCAGCTCCGGCACTTTGGCGAAGTTTGCCGCTATGCGTCACGAGACCCCGAAACGCACGCGCTTGCAACATATCAGCGCGCCCCACGTTCTCGTCGGGGCGAGGCGCAACATGCGCTATTTTCGACAGGCCGTTAAGGCCGCATGGTTGAAGCTGCACCGCGCCGCGCGCCTGGGAAAGACTGACAATGGAAACACAAAGGCTCTCGTATCGTGGTTATGAGATCCAGATCACACGTGCCCTCGTGATGTGGCGGGCCGCAATTTATCATGACAGCTACGTGCCGGCGGTCGACTGGACACTGGAGCCAATCATCGCGGCCGACGCACGAATAGCGGAAATACAGGCCCAGCAACGAATTGATGCAGCATTGGACGGCCAGCCTCCCAAAGCCTAACTAGGACGCGCCCGCATTAGCCGGAGCAGCTCCGGCAGCTTGGCGACGTTTTTGGCAGCGATGCGTTGGGCTTCGTCGCGCATGAGCAAGTTGGGTGCCGAGCGGTAGCCGGGCTCATCCTCGAAATAGAAATACTCGAGCCCCTGCCCGGTCTTGTCACGGACGATGAAGCACTCTGCGCCCCCATCGATCGTCCAAGGCGGCGGGAAGCTGCGGGGCGTTCACTGTGCCGGCTTCGGTCGATAATGCAGCCGCTCTATCTCAGCAGCCGTATCGACCGATCAGCCGAACAGCTTGATTGTCGCCCTTTTCTTCTGCTCGGGCGGCAATCTGTGCCAGGCCATTGCCGCCTCTTGCAATGTGTAATCGGTCAAAACGCCGCCGTTGTTCAATGTCGCAGGCCGTCCAGCGTTGACATAGATTTTTTCGTCGTCGCTCATCTCTCCGCCGGCTGCGATGCGCTGTTGCACACTAGTGGCTTCTGAGTTGTGTTGCCTCAAATGCGGCTCAATGGGTCTTCCGGCGTCGCCTGGACTTTATCGTCGGGAACCAGCTTCGGAGCCGGTGCTTCAATCATCGCCGTATGGGCCTCGCCAAGTTTCTCTATCCCCAGATCGGGGTTACGCCATTTGCCGATACTATCGGCGATGATCTTGACTGAGGCTGATGCGGTCTGCGTCAGGTGTGCATAGCGGGTGGTCAGCCGGCGCACGCGCTCGCCTTCGGCTTGCAGGTAGTCGCGCGCGACTAGCAGTTCCCCCATAAGGTTCTCGATATCCGCGATTGACGCCGCTCCGGCAGCCAGGATATCGCCGCAAGGTTCCGCCGCTGCTTCATCCGCATTGAGCGGCCTGTTGGCGCTTATGAGCGCGCGAATGCCTCCTTCGATCGTCTTTGTTGCTGTATCGGAAATCGACAACTTTGACTCCGCAGCTTTCATCGTGTTCTCCCGTCGCGCACGGCGCGTAGCGCTTGACATTGATGGAGTGCGGGATGCGCCGGACTTAGATCTCTGTTGCGCAAGTCCGCGAGCCTAAGCGACCTTGTCGCACTAAGGTAAATGGAGCGTTACCGGGGCTCCGTGGTCCCCTCCGCCTTCGCGCGCGCGCCGCTGGCGTCGCGGTGCGCCAGGATGCGGAAGCCGTCGTGCTTGATTTTGTGAATCCAGCCAGGGCAAGCCGGCGGCGCTCTTTTGTTAATCGCGGCAGGCAAGGCTCGAAGCGGGGCAAGGAACTATCGACGCACAGGCGGCGCTTAAGCTCACGCGATACTGACATCGCAGCAAAGATAGGCGCGGTGCGGACAGAGCCGAGTCGCAGCGCGCCCGAATGGCCGCACTTCCGCGCCCAAGAAAAAAGCCCCGGCTGCGTTTTGAGCTGGCCGGGGCTGAAGATGCGAACATTATCCTCACGGGGGCTAACCCATTTGGACGGCGCTAATTCTAGTCCGCTAGCGCAAAGACGCAATACCTGCCGAAAGCCACCCAACGAAGCGCGACACGGGAGCACAGACGACGCTAGGCAACCTGCACCGCGGGACACCGTGGCTATGGCTCTACTGCGAAAAATGCCCGTACCACTCGCCGCTCGCCTGCGCCGTGCCTGTGATCCGGTGGGGCGCTGGTACTTCCAGCGACAGGCTGAGGCGATCTGCGCGACGCACCGCGTGCGGCCACAAAGGGGCGACCATTCAGCATCCGGGCTGGCGCGGAGCTGATATTGGATTCTTGCCGTTTCCAGTTGAGCGATACCTATCCCAATCTGAGACAGGCCCATAAGGCCGGCGCTGCAGCTATCACCGAAGGCGTTAAAATGCCTGCAGCTACACCTTCCACGATGTTGCGGAGCGATTTCCCCGCCTCTTGAACAATCGCCACGACTGGCGACGACTTAGAGATTTGCGCTTTGATCGTATCAAGGTCGGCAACGATTTCATTGAGCATGGCCGCGGGAAGCTCAGTGATTCGGACTGCGTTCTCAAAAGCTGTCACTGCCGCGCGGACTTGCTCGACATGCAAACTAAATTGGATCGTCTGCTGCGAGCCAGAACTCTTCCTTGCTGGATAGCTTCCCTGCTGGATAGCGCTCGCCGTCATCGAGCCAATGTTTATCGCATTGTGTACGCGCGGCACCTCAGGCTCCTCAGGTTCGAAGAAGCCAACGTCAAAGTGGCCTGCACCAGAATGCGCTGACCGGCGACGCGCGTCTCCAGGTCTATGACCGAGTCCAAGAGGATCGGCTGTTGCTGATGCAGGTGATTGCGGACCTGTAGGGTGCTCCAAATCGGGATGGGAAATGTCGGGTGGGTGAGGACCACCGATGGCAGGCGAAAGCCGAACACGTGTGGATAGATTATGGGTAGAGAAGCGTTGGCACCTATCCAGATAGTCCGTTTGCGCGGGACGCAATCAAAGAGACTTGTTCGGCGTAGCTACTGGCTGGACATGAACGATCGCAGTCTTGTTTTGGCGATGGTCAACAACGGGAACGTCTCATCGATCAAGTCTGCATTCAGGAAATTCTGCCGCCTGACAAGTAGTGCAAATCTTCAATATGTGGCATTTCTGCAACAAAAAGTCTTTTTTGGATCGCTGATACAAGGCAGCCAATTTTAAGACAAAATTAGCTTAAACCCTAAAGCATCGGGGAACGTCTGCCAGAGAACCCGGGTAATTTGAACTCGACGTCTCGGGGCGACGGATGGAGTGTCGCATGAAAAACGGGATCGCGACTCATGGTCTGCCTGATGAGTACTATGTCATCCAGATAGATGGACGAGTAAAATCAGGACATCGTCGATTTTTAGATGCGCTAAGAGCAGGCTTGCAACTCAGAGACCAGTTTCCTGATCACGACGTCAAAGTGCGCTTGGCGGAAGCGAGCACCGAGCGTCCAGAGGTCCTGCACTAATATAAGTTGTTCTGGAACTGAGCTGGGCTTTTTTTGTCGGCGAACGTCACGCACGTCGCTGCTGCCGAAGTCGATACACTATCCCGATTTTTCGCGATAGCGGACAAAGTCTGGCGCCTGCTGATCTTCAAGTATTGCGAGGCGCCCGAGAATGAAGCAGCTCAAGCAGCAGGCCGCCTCCATTAAAGACAATCAGCAATGTTCCCAAACGCTCAAGGAGTGAGCGCGATCATGGCAGGCACAGACCAAGCGAAAGCGACCGCCCGGAACACTATAGATGAGATCATCAGCCAAGTCTGGTTTGCCGGCGTAGCGGGCCGGCCAGCGGTCCCCTCCCATTCCGCCAGATTCACAGTGTTGACCCCATTATTCCTCAAGTAGGGAACTGGGTAGCTTGAAGTGTTGATGTTCGCTCGGGCGAGGATCGAATCGCTTTAGGCTATCTGAGCCGACACATTTCATCTTGGCGGCATAGTGCACGGAAACCCGAGACCCCTCGTATAATGCGCGCGCATGCGCGAACACATGTTGACGGCCTGCTTTATTGACGTGGAGACGAACCATCTTCTGGCAGATCGGACATTGTGTAACAAGAGGGTGAAGCCGCCGGCCTCCAACGAGCTTAAAGAACTCAATGACCCATGCGGACAAGTGCCGCATATTCGCCTCCTCACGAGTTCAGACCATCACCGCGCACCTCTGTGTCTAAAAATTGATACAGTGGGTCGCTCTCCGGCGTCCCCTCAGGCACCGCACGTGCGACAACCAATCCTCTTCCACCGCTCAACCAAGCCCCGGCGGTGCTATACTGCGCCACATGAAAGTCGAAGAAATCGCCGAAGCTATTGCCAAGCTGCCGCAGGATCAACTCGCCCGCTTCCGCCGCTGGTTCACTGCATTCGAGGCGGGCCGCACCGACTACGCCGAGGAGCTCAACTCCACGGCGACCAAACTTGGCCGCCTCGCCGGCCGCGCGTTTGCTGAATTGAAAAAGCGCGCAAAGGAACCGTGAGCAAGATAAGAAAACTAATGGCCATTATATACTACGTAGCCCTGCCGTTTCTGAGGACAGAAGAGGGCGTGGCACCGGGCCAAGCCCAAGAGATGCCCAACGAACGGGCCGCGATCCGGCGGGCCGAGTCGATGTCGCGGGATCCGGCCAACGCCGGCGCGCTCGCGTTTAAGCGGAGCGGCGACCCGAACATGGGAAATTTCGACGACGCGACAATTTTGAAGGCGTTCGGCGAAGTGCCGAAGAACTTGGACGAACTATGAATGTAGCCGCAGGACAACCGTCATCGCGACATAGACCAAGTTAAAGACATCGCTTCACTGTTCCGCAAAGCGACGCTCATACAACGGCAGGGGGCAACAATGACAGTCGACGAATCCAAAGCCCTCAAGAAGGACACCCGCGTTTACTGGCGGGGCGATGCAGCTGACAGCGGCCTTATCACCGAAACGAGTTGGGATGCAGTCACGATCGTCTGGAACAACGGGCAGGTGGCCCGCGTACACCACGGAGACATGCGCGAAATTCAGCAGACGCCGACAAAGCCGCATACTGTATAACGGTAGCCGAACCAATCCCCTTCCACCGCTCAACCAAGCCACCAAACACGCCGAAACCCTCCAGAATCCGTGACGTGAACTTCATCGCGACCGGCGACCCGCATTTGCAACTCGGCTAAGGGTAGCAGTAATCCGCCGCGTGCCGATCTCATCCGGATCATACAGCCCTCCGTACCAATCGAGCGCGGCTTTGCGCTCATTGATTTGTTTGCTGGCGATGTTTTCCAAGAACTCGTAGTAGCCGGGAACGCCGCCGCAGTCCTCAGGCGGGCATCGCCTCTCTCCGCCCAGGAACTGCGGATACAGTGCTCCCGTTTCGGCAACCTTCAGTTTTTCGACAATAATCCGATGCTGCCAATTGTCTCCCATGTCGTAGACGTATCCGATTTCTCTCACGTCGCCGTTCAGTAACGCCGAAAGCTTGGTCGTCGTTGCATTTCTGATCCGCTCATTCCAATCGGTATCGTTAGGAATGAGCATGCCGTATTTTCGCCCACCAGCCGCAAATTCCCACAAATGATAATCGAGCCAGCCCATGGCGGCTTGGATTACGCGGTGCAAGGCCTTGAGATTTATCGACGTGCGCACAGCCACGCGGCGCCAGATCAGCGGCTCGATATTCTCAAGTTCAATGCGAAGGATGGTGATGCCGTCGGGATCGGTCATGCCGGCAGTTTGACCGCCTCTGGCTTTTGGCACAACCAATCCCCATCCGGCGCTCAACCAAGCCCCGCCACGCCACCCGATCTACCAAATTCCGTGACGCGTCGAGGGAGTGGTAAAGTGCAGCCATCGCTTCCCGTGTGGGCATTTTCACTGGTAGCCGTTGAAACTAAAAGTCGCCCCGACCGCCGCTGGGAGTGGCAGCCGGTGCGGCGGTCGACCGTCAGTCCAAACCCTATCTCCGGTCAATTGTTGACCGTCTTTCGCCGACCACCCTCTTTTCCTCTTCAGTACGCGTGTCAACTCCGCTCCGCCGATCTTTACCTAAATGTCGTCGGGCGTGCGACCGCCTTTCATCAATCGCCATAGCTGTATCTCCTAAACGTAATCGAGCATGCTCCCCGTTTGATGAACAGCCCATAAAAGCTGCGCCCTAGGTTCATTGATCAGGAATGAGGCAGCTCTCCCCTGGATTCTCCTCAATAACGCTCGAACTGTTATCGCTCGCCCGCGTCTATCACAGCTCGCGCCGCTGGCCCGACCGCCTGTAGCACTACGGACCGCGAGTCGCCGGGCAACCAATCCCCATCCGCGGCTCAATCAAGCCCCGCCAGGGGTTCAAACCCTCCAGAATCCGTGACGTGCCGTGAGGACCGTTTGTCCTAGTTCCTCTCCAACTCCAAAGCTATAAAGGCGTGCTTCAAGCCATTGGAGGCGTAACATGTTCGAAACGCCAGTGATTCTTGAGATTGAAGCGTTCGAGGCGGGAGAGGTCCCGCTCACTTCCAATATGCCCAAGTCCCTTCGGATATCCACTCGAACGTCGTCTGGTCCGCTGGTTTTACGGATATCAGAAAGCGCCGCGTTGGAATTAACGGAAACACTTGCGACGCATTGGCAAGCTCGCGGTTCCCGGTAATCCGTGAGGCGAATTTCACGCACCAGCCCTTAGCGGCCGTCTTCGCCGACGATTTCCTCAACGAGGCGGACAAGGGAACGCCTCAGTTTGGCATCGCTGATCTGCGTGAACGCTCTGACCAGTTTCAATCCGTCGGCGTCGGCGAGAAAGTCGGACACGTACGCGGGCGACTGAGCCGCTGCACCCTTCCCGACGTGGCCCGCGATGTGGGGAGCGCCTTCGAAGAAGAACGCCACAGAGGTACCCGCAAAATGTGGGACATCGCCTGCAACCGGCTGGCGCTGATACGGTTTGTGCCTTTCTCGTATTTCTGAACCTGCTGGAATGTTATCCCGAGTTTGTTGCCGAGCTTTTCCTGGCTCATGTCTAGCATCAGCCGGCGCATCCGCACCCGGCTCCCGACATGCTTGTCGACGGGATCGGGGACTTTCGTGGCCATCGCGATCTCCGCGGTCCCGTCGCTTTCTTGTCGTGATTCAAACTTGAATGCAAGAGGAGCCCGCGCCGTATTGCACTGTCCGCAACCAGCGCGCAAGCGCCGCTCAACCGAGCCCCGCCACACCATCCCATCTTCCAGCATCCGCGACACGCAAAACGACGCGCTAGCGCGTGGTAATGTGCTCATCGGCGGACTTCAACGAATGCTCGCGCCGCTAGCCGAAGCCGAGCGTGGCGGGGAAACGGTCCACGTCGCGGTACCTTTGCGAATCGCGTTGAGCCTTGAAGGCGTGACCCGTCAGCCAAAATAGCCGTCACATCAAGGCACTCGAACCTAAGACACCTAGCCCCCCGCGCTTTGGCGTTAATTCGTCAGCTTTCGCCACGGCAGGGCCTCGGTTAGGTTGCGCCCATGCGGGCCCCCGAAAGCACGAGCCACGAACGCTATCCGGTCCTCGACGGCATCCGCGGCTTCGCCGTGCTGTTCGTTCTGACGTCCCACATCAGCAACCGAGACAAGCTGGTCTTCCTCGGCGGCGGCCAATTCGGCGTGTGGCTATTCTTTGTACTCAGCTCGTTCCTGCTGAGCCTCTATTTCTTCCAAAAGCCGGAGCGGATGCTCAGGCCGATTGAGTGGTCGAATTATGCTTTCCGCCGCTTCATGCGAATCTATCCGCTCTATATCGCAGCGCTGCTGGCGGGCGCCGCGGCAGGCTTTTGGTCACTCTGGGCGATCGTTCCGCCGCTCCTGCCGCAGGAGCCGACCTACTGGGCGATCTTTGTCGAGTTCCGGTTCTACTTTTTGCTGCCGGCCGTGGTCGCGGCCTTTGAGCTGTTAGGTCGCCGCAGCCGTTGGCTGCCGCCGCTTGCGACCGTCGGCGCCGCCGCACTGCACTGCTATACCTTTCCCGTTGGTAGGACCGTGCCGGGCTACGAACCCTGGGGCCGGATCTCGATCCTCTTTTGGGAATATCTGATCGTTTTTGTAATAGGCTCGTTCGCGGCATGGGCCTACGTGCACACGCCGCACTGGCGCACGCGGCTCGAGACGTCGCGCACCGCCGGCACCGCTCTTGTGGTGATCACAGTCGCACCGCTACTCGCAATGCCCCAAGCTCTGCGCCTGATCTGGCCCGATCTGCCGCTCGACTATTTTCATCTGCAGTGGATGCCGTGGAGCGTGTTCTTCGCCATCATGATCTACCTAGCGATGATGACGCGCGGCGTTGGCGCGCGTTTCTTCCGGTCGCAGCCGATGCGCTTTTTTGGGTTTATCTCCTATTCCCTGTATCTGTTTATGGACGTCGTCCTATATGGCGTCCTGCGCCTGATGCGGGGCATCGACGATCCGGTCACATACACTTGGCTCGCATTCGCCGGCTCAACGCTGCTCGCTTGGTTACTATTCACACTGGCCGAACGGCCCCTATCGCGACTTTCGCTGCTGCACTTCCAGCGGGCGCGGCACAGCGTGCCAGAGGGTGACGAGACAGGCGGCGTTGGTCGGAAAGCCGCTTGATCAAATGGGTCAAGCACGCGCATGTGTCCTGCGCGAATGCTCATAGCGTCGGTCTCATCGCGAGCGTTTCGAACCTCACAACGGTGAGCGCGGAGTGCTTCATCTTCCGTGATAAGACCGGGCAGGCGCTTGGCTATTTCTATTTCGAGGATGAGCCCGGGCGCCGCGCGGCAGCCAACCTGCTCACGCGCGACGAGGTCGCGATTCGACGCCGCGCTCGCCATCGGCAATCATGATCACCCTGGGGGAGGTGCGGTTTGGGCCGCGGCCGGTTCGCTCAGCAGCAGCGCCAACATGGCCGGCGCGGTGTATGCGGCGAGGCGACCCAAGGCTTTGCGCCGGTCAACATCCGTTGTGCCGGATTGTTGTTGGGCGCCTAGCCGATCGGCCGAGCGACGCTTACTATCGGCAATCATGCTGCCCCCTCCAAACTACCCCCAAAACTATCACATGGTCAGCGGGCCGGGGCAAGCGCATGGCGGCTAACTTCGCCAAGTTGCCGGAGCTGCTGAAAGGTAATTGATGGCCGGGACTCAGGACGAGGCTGAGTGGCGCGCCGAATTTGAAAAAACCGGCGAGACGCTCATTCGCAACGCGCTCAATCGCGGGCGGGGTCTACAACCACGAGCCGAAGCGCCAATTTTCGCTTTTCGATGGCTCAGCGAGCAGGAGCGTTCGCGAAAAGCTCGCGAGGAGCAAACCTACAAATTCGTTCGTTGGACATTCTTCGCTGCTGTCGCGGGCATTGCAGTCGGTCTCGATTGGCTTAGCGGTGACGCTATTGCATTGAGCGCGTTAGGCGCCCCTCGGTATTATTAGGCGAATGGACCATGTGCGGCCGTTTCACAGTCAAGATGACCTGGTCGGAGATCGTCGCGCTCTACCGGCTGACGCTCGACCGGCCGCCGCACAATCTCCAGCCGCGCTTCAACGTCTGCCCTACCGACCCGATTGACGTGGTGACCGAGCGCGACGGCAAGCGCGATTACGTCCGCATGCGCTGGGGTCTGGTGCCCTCCTGGTGGCCGAAGCCGCTCAAGGAATTGCGCGCGGCGACGTTCAACGCGAGGGCGGAGACAGTCGAAACGAAGCCATTCTTCCGCGACGCCTTCAAGTGCACGCGCTGCCTGATCCTAGCGTCCGGCTACTACGAATGGAGCGACACGCCCGGCGGCAAGCAGCCCTACTACTTCACGCGCGCCGACGGCGAGCCGATCACGTTCGCCGGACTGTGGGATGCGTGGAAGGACCAGGCGACCGGCGAAACGCTGAAGTCCTGCACGATGATCGTCACCGCACCGAACGACCTCGCCGCCGAGGTGCACGACCGCATGCCCGTGGTGCTCGAGCGCGCGGACTTCGCCACGTGGCTGAACGACGGCGGGACCGCGCTGCTTAAGCCGGCGGCGAACGACGTCCTGCAGCGCTGGCCGGTGTCAAAACGTGTGAACAGCTCGCGCGCGCCCGACGATGATCCGACGCTGATCGAGCCGCTCATATAGACCCGCGCGCCGAAGTAGGCGCACGGCGGCGAACGTCGCCAAACCGCCCGAGCCGCTAAAAGCGGCCGAGATGACCGTGCCCGCGCGCGTTCACTGTGGGTTCATTTGAACTACGATAATTCGCACGACCGGTAGGTTCGGGGGGCCCGCAGTAGCGAGGTCGCAATGAATATCCCCTTATTGATCGTCCTCACGGTGGTTGTGCTCGGTACAGGTAGCGCCTTGGCGGTCATGAACAACGCCTGTAAGAGCAGCCATCACGCATGGTGCGCTCCAATCTCCGACATCCGGCACCACACGAAGACTGGGCGCAGCTAGATTCGCGTCGGAAAGCCAAAGGAGCGACGACTGGATTGGTCGCGCCCTCTTCCGCGGTCGCTGATTATTCCCGACGTCATGACGCTGTCGACACTCGCCGACGTGCGCGAGCTCATGCGGCTTTTGCCGGCGGATCACCGCCATAGGTCGACCTGGCGCCATGTCGCCGCAGAGCTCGAGCAAGCGGCCGCCGGCGCCGATGCGGTTGACGTCGCCATCGCGCTGCGCCTGGCGCTGATGTTGGAGAACGTCGAGTGCCGCCCAAGGTGAGCCCGCGCCGCTTCCCGCCGCCGTGGACGATCGATGAGCGCGAAGAATCCTTCATCGTCCGCGACAAGACCGGACTGGCGCTAGTAACTTTGTTTTATCGCCGTGGCCCGCACGGCCCCTTGCACCGGCCGCCCCGGTCGTAACAAGAGACCGCAACAGAACAAACATTACCGTAACCGTAATGACAGAGACACCTCGAGTAACGGGCATTCTGAGCAGCGGCGGAAGAAGGTGCCAGACCTGCCAAGGCTAGAACGATCATTATGGAGCCGACAAACGACAAGCGCATTTGTGTGTCCTCCCAAGTTTGATCAGCACCGTAACGATATCACCAGTCTCCTGAAGGTGCGATGTGCCGAACAGCCCCCAGTGCTGCGGCTTTGTTGATCGGCTGCTGTTCGGCTTCGACCCCATGGCTCGCGAGTACGCGACCTCGATAAGGCGGGCGTCTGCCGTCCCGACCTCGAGCGCGATCTCGCTCAGCGATTAGTCGCCCCGCCAGAGAAAACCACGAGAACTTGACTCGGCCATGACGGAAATTCTGCAACTCAATGGATTGGCATTTGAGGTGCGGCGGAGCGAACGTCGCAAGACACTGAAACTTCGAGACGAGGCCGATCAGTGTGGCCGCTGCCTAGTCGGCCTTATTCTCATTCCCACGACCACAAGGATTGCGCGAGCCCGGTGGCGATGCCACTCTTCCTGAGGCAAAGGATGAAATGATGAAATTATGCGCCGTTCTCAGCTATCCTATTTAGCTCTGGCAACCTCGGTGCTTGTTTATTCCGGGCCTAACGCCAAGGCACGGGAGCAGCCTGTGTATTGCTACCCTCCGACCATCACTACCGTAGCGCGTGGTCAGATCTTCGATGGAAAGCTATGCAGGGGACAGTGGGGCTGCGCTTGCGCACGCCGGTTTTGTCCACAGTGTTCTACTTCGCAGTCTTCTACTTCGGACACGGGCCCTCTGGCATGTGAGTGGACGACCTGCGCCCCTTTTCCGCGGCCGGTACCACGAAGAGGAATACGGTGAGCGGCCGCGCTGATATAGCCCTTGTCGTCAGGGAGCATCGGACTTGTATGCCCGCGAAACCGAGCGCGACCCGCACGAAGAGATCGTGCGCCTCGAGGAGCACATCGAAGAGCTTGACGCCAAGGTAGAGGGCTGCCGCAAGTTCATCCTTGCGTCGCGGATCGCCATCGCGGCTGGCGGCACTGTACTCGCCGCAATGCTAGTCGGCGCAATCCGCTTCGATCCCGGCACAATGGCCGCAGCGGTGGGGGCATTTCTCGGGGGCATCGTCGTATGGGGTTCAAACCACAGCACCTCAAAGGAAGCGGCGAAGGAGCTGACCGCGGCTGAGGCAGACCGGGCAGCGCTGATTGAAATGATCAATCCACGTGTGATCCCATAGGAAGGAGCGAAGCGCCGTCCTAGCCGCTGTTTGACGCACCCAATTATTTGTTCGAGGCGAGTGGTGTTGTTGTTTGAGCCGCCGTCGTCAGTGCAGTCGATGCGGCCAAATTAAGGTTCCAGCCTTGGCTTCCACTCACTCGCCAGCTTCTGTGCCTCAGCGATCTGCGCTGGAGTCATGCGTGCCGCGATGTGTTCTCTCCACTCTGCTGCGCCTTTGGTGCCCTGCGCAGCCGCCAAGTTGAACCACATGTACGCTTGGACGTAATCCTGCGGCACGCCCTGGCCCTTTTCGTACATGAAGCCGAGGCTAAACTGCGCACTGGCGTTGCCTTTCTCAGCGCCGACGCGATAAATATCTTCTAACGACCCGGCAACGGCAGCCTCTGTTATCGCCCCCAGCACAAGCGACGCTGTCAGAGTTGTACGAAGTCGTCTTGCGTAATGATGCGCCATCGTCGGCCTCCAAGGCCTGGTGCATCCGGCTTGTTAAGCTACGCTCATTTGATCGGCATGTATCGGCAATAGCGCGACTGTCTCTATGAACGCGGCCACGCAGCCGCTGCAAACAGGATCGGCGAAAAACGCGGGGTGAGCGATAGCTTTGGTAGGCTTGACAACTTTCAGCTCATATAAGCCCGGCGCCGAAGGCGGATTAAGAAAAGCCCCGCGCACCTGAAAAGGTGGCGGGGCTGAGTTTAAGGCGTAAGCATTGCTGCCGAGCCTGAAAGTTCAAAGAGTTGTTATTTGTCGCGGGTGGAATTCCGGGCCTGGGCTTCCTTAGCTAGCCAAAGCGCCTTCAAACGAGCGGTCTTTTCGCGAGTGGCGCGAGCTTCGGCTTCATAATCGCCCATCGCGTTTTGACTAATCCGCGCGCGTTGTTCGTGCTTGAAACTTTTTTTCCGCTGTCGTCGGGCGTGATCAGCAATCACGATGAATATCTCCCGTGCGGCAACAATTCCGCAAATCCGACGCGTCAGGCTGATGTCGTCACTGCTTCTTCATCCGTGGAGCGCCGCAGCACGTAACCGCGACCCCACACGGTTTCGATGTAGTTCTTGCCGCCCGAGGCGCTCGCAAGCTTCTTGCGCAGCTTGCACATGAACACGTCGATTATTTTCATTTCCGGCTCGTCTATCCCGCCGTAGAGGTGATTGAGGAACATTTCCTTTGTGAGCGTCATGCCTTTGCGCAGAGAAAGGAGTTCCAGCATCTGGTACTCCTTGCCGGTAAGATGCACGCGCGCGCCATTGACTTCACTCGTCTTGGTGTCGAGGTTGACGACGAGGTCGTCAGTCTGGATGACGGACTGGGCGTGGCCCTTGGAGCGGCGCACGATCGAGTTGATGCGCGCCACCAGTTCGTCCTTGTGGAATGGCTTGGTCATGTAGTCGTCGGCGCCGCCGCCGAGACCCTTCACTTTATCCTCGACACCCGCGAGGCCAGAAAGGATTAGGGTCGGTGTCTTCACTTTGGAAACGCGCAAGCTGCGCAGCACCTCGAACCCCGACATGTCCGGAAGGTTGAGGTCGAGAATAATGATGTCGTAGTCGTATAGCTTGCCGAGATCGATCCCTTCCTCGCCAAGATCAGTGGTATAGACGCTGAAGCTCTCCGATTTGAGCATCAACTCGATCGACTGCGCAGTGGCACTATCGTCTTCAATGACTAATACGCGCATGCGAGTCCCTTTCGTCGCGACCTTAGACTCAAGGTCGGTAGAACTTTTGGGACAAAGTGATTCGACGGAACCGTATTGATGGATGGCTAACAAGACCTTACCGGCGTCGAGAGACGCATTTGGAAAGCCCCGCGCGATCTGTGGCGGGGCTTGAGATCGCAGAGTAGCTCTTATGCGGCTCTGGGAAGTTCAGAGAGCTGTTTTTTCTCGCGGCGTGCAGGACGCCGCTTGGTCGGCTTGGCGGCCGGCTCCCTAGTCTGCGCTTGCGCTTCCTTAGCTAATCGGAGCGCTTTCAAACGCGCGGTCTTTTCGCGAATGGCGCGAGCTTGAGCTTCATATTCGGCCATCGCCTTTCGACCATCCAACGCACGCTCTTCTCCCTTGAAATTTCTTTCTGCCCGTTGTCGGGCCTGATCTGAAGTCATAGTGAATATCTCTCGTGCGACAATCACGCCACAAAACACTCCGCCCCTTCCGGCGTTGATCGCTATTGCTCTGGGGTGCGGGAGTGACGTGTATATAGGTACTAATCGCACGAAAAAGCCCCGCGCACCTAAAAAGGTCGCGGGGGCGAGTTTCGGGCGTAAGCACTGCTGCCGAGCCTGAAAGTTCAAAGAGCATTTGTGATAGTCCGCTTCGGCGAAGCGGGCAGTGCCGGTGGCACAGTTTTAGGTGGGCTTAACAAAACAACTTTAATATTGGGTTTGACCGACCAACAACCGAGCGAAACGTCGCCGAGATTTGTTGTCGCGGCGCGGGTGGCATCAGCGACGAAGCCTCCCAAATGAAAAGCCCCGCGCAAACTTAGTGGCGGGGCTTTGTAGCTGGAGCACTAAAACTGAAAGTGGACGGCACGTTTCGTTAGGCGCGGGAATCGAGCGACAGCCCGATGCTGAATGCTTTTTGCCGGGTTGCGCCTTCGGTGCGCTTCAGCTTTTTAGCTATCCGCGCCGCAGGCGTTTTCCTTTTCGCCATCGACTTTAGCTCGCGAACCTGTACGGATGTCCACGAGCGTCTCTTTTTGCCATTCTTCATAAACGAATCTCCTTATATGAGCGCGGGTCTTGTAGCTGGAAGTTGTCAGAAGACAAGTCTCACACCGGTAAGTGGCAAGATTTCTCCTTATGCCGATTTGTCGCGATTCGCTACTACTGTCTTTGGTACCAAAGATAAAATCGACGTAGGGATACCGTATCAGATGTCCTAACTAAGATAAAAAAGGCCCCGCGTCCTCCTATTTGATCTAACGGCCGTATAAAGCAGCGACAACCGTGATATTTGCACTCCGACAATTGCCCCGGCCCGCGTTGGTAAGTACCGGCTAGCGCGGGCTTAAAGAACGCACCAACGGCCACCGCCTGGATTGACACGCCCGCAGGGGGGCTGGCGCGGGTGGCACGGTGAGCTCACGCTGATTGCGTGCTACCTTGTCGGCTCAGCCGGTAGCAAGGTGAGACGGTAAAACGGTCCAACGCGCGACCGATCGTACGCCAGATAATCGCCCGAAATTCGCGCCTCGCTATGACCGAGCAGGTCCGCAACCTTCAATAAGCACTCGGTTATGCGAACCTTTGGTTCTGACAATGGGAATTGTTCAGTTGGCGGGAAGCGCCAGTGTGCTTCTCACGCCACTTCGGCCCCGGCCCGCGCATGTAATGTAGTTCGGGCCGGTACGAAGCGAACACGGCCATCAACCTTCTTCGAATTAACTCCCGCCACGATGTGTAGCGAAACCAACCCGGCGTTTCATTTTGTATTCCGGCAGTTGCGCAGAACTCATCCATCGCTTTTTTCCAAATCGTAGAGTCGCGCGACTTCCTCATCAGTTACGAGGACATAGTGCATCTCGTAAGGGAACATTCCTTCGCTCTTGACCGCATACAGGCCAGCGGCGAGTTTTTGAATAGCCTTGGAAACCGTTCGCCAACTGCGCGACATGGCAGGACTCCTCGGATTGGTGATTAGTTGGCGCGTGCACCGGATACTTTGTCTGCGGCCGCTATAATGGTGGAGCTGTCGGAGCTCATTGCGCCGAGCGCGAAAACGGCATGATCTTGGCGGATTATTGCGAGAACATTCTCACCGCCACCGGGGACGTTTGGCGCGACCGCCGCCTTCGTTCCGGGAGCCTGCGAATAGAGAAAGCCGGGCACAACAACCGCCGCGATCAGCACCGACAGCACGTAAGGCAACACCTCCAAGACAAACCTCGACGTTCGTTCCAGCATGGGAGACCCCTGACATCTACCGTCTACCGATATTAAAACAACCATATCATACGTTTGGTTGAATTTCAAACGGTCGTTTGAGACAAAATGATGGCGTTTCGTGTTGCATTCTGCCGCAGGACGCATTATGAACATCCGTTCAAACGGCCGTTTGAATTGGAAAACCATGTCCCGTCCGGCTGAAAACACTCGTGGCGCCATTATTAAGGCCGCCGTCCACCTGTTCGCGGAGAAAGGCTTCCAGGCTACGAGCGTGCGCGACATTATCGTCAAAGCGCGCGTCAATCAGGCGGCCATCAATTATCATTTCAAAGGCAAAGACGGATTGTATCTCGAAGTCCTCAAAACTGCGCTCCAGAAACTAACGGAACATGCGGGATTTAATCCGGAGAAACTCAAGTCGCTTTCGCGCGAGGAGGCCCTGCGAAGCTTCGTGCACCAGCAATTGCGGCCGCTCCTGTTCCGCGACGAAATGAGCCGCTACATTCGCCTGTTCGCCTCGGAGGGCGCACATCCCAGCAAAATCTTTCTCAAGTTCATGGCAACGAATGCGGTCTCTTATCTGACCATTGCGGTCGATATTGTGCGCCGATTCCTACCTCCAGGCACCCAGCAACGGGTCGCCTTATGCGTGGCCATCTGGCTGATGGGCCAATGCGTCGTTTTCGTGCGGAACCGCGAGCTGTTCGCGCACGAGCCGTTCAGCATCACCACCGACGAGCCATTCACTGATGAACTGGCCGAGCTCATCACGCGGCTGGCAATCGGAGGCTTGCTGCACGCATCAGCAGCAGCTTGATCGCGAGGGCCCGACCAAGCTCGGAAGGCGCGAATGCGCGGGCGGAGTGGAAGCTGTCGCGGACGGACTTGCAGCCCTATGGTCTGCCGCGCCCAAAGCGTTTCGCGATCACAACCAATTCTAACAAAGTGAAAAGGTCAAACCGTCTGCTCACGCGGTCAAGGGCGTTTTTGCCACCTTCACACACCCACGGCGCGTGGCGGCTCGCGAGCGGAAGGACCGCAGGGTGGACGTGTCCAAGTCGGAGGCAGATCATGAGTAGCGGCACCGGCATTACGGCGCTTTATAGTGAGTTCACGGACGCGTTGACGGAGGTTCTTGCGGAGAATGCCGTTGGACCGGCACGCCGTGGCCGACTCGCAAGGGCGCGGGCGGCCGTCAAGAAGCACCCCGACTAGAACGAGTCTGGATATCTTCTCGCAGTTGAAACCGCGTTCAACAATTGGGAAGCCATGCAAAACGCGGGTCGCTAGGACTGACCCTCGCAGTTGGGGCAACACTGCCGCTAACAAGGCGAAAAAAATTATACGCCCGCCCGCGCCGCAGCTCCCCGGCAAAAAACCTGGTCCGCTAAACTTTAGTGAACGTTCCTATGCGCGTTTCATCTTCGAAGGTGACGGTGCATCCGCACGCCCGCGCAAAATGCCTAGCCCCGGACTTCGCATCAAACCCTAGTAGGGCGGTTGGCTCGCCCGCCGGAAACAGTGCTTCAAATTCGTCACCAGAAACCGTGACTTTACTGCCTTGGGAAAGCGCATCCAGACGTTCCGCAAATTCTTCAATTGTCATACACGCGGGCCTCTCGTTTGATGCTGACGTTTCACTGGCACAATCTTCACTGGTTCGGTGCCCATAGTGGGTGCGACCCTTCAGCATGCAGCCGGGGGCAGAGCGGATGTCGGCTCCTGCCGTTTCCGGTGGATAAGATCAACCAGCAGGGCGGATAGCAATATTATACGGGCGGTTTCGATCCATGTTGAAGCCGCTCGATCTCGGCGGCATTGTACACGGGTCCGCCGAACACCTTGAGGTCGGTTTTTTCTTCTGCTCGGGCGCCAACCTGTGCCAGGCCAGCACCGCCTCTTGCAATGTGGGGCAATCAGTCAAAACGCCAGCACCGTTGTTCAGCGTCGCCGGCTGCCGGGCGTCGACATGGATTTTCTCATCGTCACTCATTAGCGTGCCAAATCTTCTTCCGCTTCACGTTTCACGGCCGGCGCGGCAGGGTTCTTGATCTTGATCCAGTTGTCGAAGCGACCGGAGCGATATGGCGAGCCGAGCCGCTTCGACACGATTCCCTCGCAACCCAGGGCACAAGCGTGCCGTTAGACGCTCTCGCCGTCGGCCTCGAAGTGTTGATTGAAGGCGACACCCGCAAGAACGCGGCGGAGAAGGCCCTTGAGCGTTGCTTTACGCAGCTCGATCGGGGCGCGGCGCAGATCCTCGCCGTCGAGCTCGAGCAGATCGAACGCGCAAAGCGTCACAACCTGGTCCCGCCGCTGGTAGGATGAGGTCGAACACCGATCGCCCATTTTCATCGACAGCGAATTGCCGCTGCCTCCCGCCGCGCCACAGGTCTAACCCTTGGCGCGGTCGGCGTTGCATATCCGGCATGAATCTCAGACTGCAGTCGCCATGGCGTCGATGTTGTATGCATGCACTACATCTCACCGTCGGAAAACCCCATCCCAACCTCGGAAAGCCATAACATCCTTCGATGAGGCGAGAGTTAAAATCGACCAGCCTGATGGTCTCAGAGCCCCTATCCCGCGGCAGACTTAACTGGCGCTTTACTGCGCGATCCTTGACGATGACGCAGGCGGAATTGGCGGTTGTGGCAGACGGCCTCTCGTGACACCATCGACGCGCCCATTTTGTTCCAGGTTTTAAGCAGCATGCCGCGTAGGAAATTTGCCTGGGCCTCTTTTTCCGAGGAGGAGTTACTGAAGATTCGCCTCAAGGATCTCAAGGTCACGGTCGAAGGCACCTGGCTCGAGGACTGTTTCCACAATCTCCACGACGAACTCGAAGAGCGCGGCATCCGAGTTCGGCCCCACGCCTGGATCTCAAATGAGTGGTTCAGCCCGGACACCACGCCTGGTATCGCGATCCCCTTCTATTTGGCCCATCCGCGGCTGATGCGGTTGGAAAGGAAAATGATCATCGACGTTGAGGGCGGCACCTGGTCCGAGTGTATGAGTATTCTCCGGCATGAAGCCGGTCATGTCGTGCAGCACGCGTATCTGCTGTCTCGCCGCCGCCGGTGGCAGCAGTTATTTGGCCCAACTTCGAAGCGCTATCCGCGTTATTACCGACCAAATCCGGCGAGCCGGCATTTTGTCCAGCATCTTCGGCTCTGGTACGCCCAAAGCCATCCGGACGAGGATTTCGCCGAAACGTTTGCCGTGTGGCTCAGGCCCCGCTCGAACTGGCGGACGCGCTATGCCGGATGGCCGGCGCTCAAGAAGCTTGAATATGTTGACGAGTTGATGGCGGAAATCGCCGCGCAACGGCCGCTGCTCACCCATAGGGAACGGGTGGATCCTCTGTCTCGACTCACTGAGACGCTCGCCGAACATTACAAGAAGAAGCAAGCAATCTATGCCTTCGACACGCCGAAAACCTACGACCGCGATTTAATGCGTCTGTTCTCCGCCGATCCAAGGCATCGCCGGTCGGAGGCAGCTTCGTTGTTCATCAGACGCAACCGCGCGAGAGTACGAGAATTCGTTGCGAAGTGGACGGGTGAATACCAGCTCACGCTCGATGCTGTGCTCGACGACATGATAGCCAGGTGCCGCGAGCTCAATCTGCGCGCGGTCGGCTCCGAGCGCAAACTCATTATGGAATTCACGGTGCTGTTGACCGCCAAAACGATGCATGCGCTCTTTGGTCCGTCGCGGCGAAAGTGGATCGCGTTATGAAACGACTTCGCGTCCTGGTGCTCGTCCATCCGGACCTGATACCCCCGGATTCAACAAAGGGGTACAGCGAGCAGCAAATCAATGAATGGAAAACAGAATATGACGTCGTAAAAACCCTACGTGCCATCGGGCACGAGGTCCGTCCACTCGGTGTGCATGACGAGCTCAAGCCGATTCGTGACGAGATCGACGACTGGAAGCCGGACGTGGTGTTGACACTTCTCGAGGAGTTTCACGGCGAAGCCATTTACGACCAGAACGTCGCGAGTTATCTCGAGCTGATGCGTATCCCCTACAGCGGCTGCAACCCGCGAGGCCTGATGCTGGCACGCGGCAAGGGCCTGTCCAAGACGCTCGTGCATTACCATCGGATTCCGGTGCCGGCCTTTGCTGTCTTCCCGATGCGCCGAAAGGTCCGGCGTCCAGCGCGGCTTGCGCTGCCTCTGATCGTCAAGAGTCTGAGCGAGGACGGGTCCTACGGCATCTCGCAAGCATCCGTCGTCGACACCGACGACAAGCTCGCAGAGCGCGTCAGCTTCATTCATGAGCGAATTGGCACCGCCGCTATCGCCGAACAGTACATCGAGGGGCGTGAGCTTTATGTGGGTGTGCTCGGCAACGACCGGCTGCGGGTGCTGCCGGTTTGGGAGCTCGAATTCGGCAACATGGCGCAAGGGACCTGGCCTATCGCGACGGAGAAGGTCAAGCACGATCCCGACTATCAGGAGCGCCGAGGCATCTTGCACGGACCGGCCAAAGACCTCGCGCCCGACCTAAACGCCCGCATCCAGCGAATGGCAAAGCGAATCTACCGGACGCTAGAGCTCGATGGATATGCCCGCATCGATTTCCGCCTCTCTGCCGATGGTATTACGTATTTCCTAGAAGCGAATCCTAATCCCGAAATCGCGGAAAGCCAGGAATTTGCTTCGGCTGCTCGACACGACGGCCTCGCCTACCCAGACCTGCTGCATCGTATTTTGGCTCTTGGAATAAGCCGGGCAACCTCGACCGGGTCCGCGAGCTGACGAATAACGACGATGTCCCTATCGTCGATTCCGCAAAGCGTCGACCCCTGTCCGTTTTCCCAACGATAAGCTTAGGCGTTGCGTTCAGAAAGTCGCGCTGTTGGCCCGTCGTGTCGTTTCGTTGCGACTCAGCGACATGTCCGCAGTCGGGGTAAACAGGAATCGCCTGATGCGCGCCGTCTTGCTGGCAAGCGCTATCCCCGCCCTTCTGAACGTAGTCACGCCGAAAGGACGTAGCGACTATTCTCGCACTTTTATTTTGTTTGCGGCTTCGATTAGCGTCCGTGCAAACGATAGGCCGCGTTCGGTCAGTCGTGCCGAACTATGTCGGAGATTTGTGATTACAGAGAATATGCCATCGCGAGCGAGGTCTGCAACAGTGACTCCCGAGATATGCTTGCCTTCTGGCACTCCCCACCAGTAGCCAGCGCGTTTATGAAGACCGTCGCTATTGAAACACTCGATCACGGCGGTTCGTTTGGTAGGCGACAGGTCGGCGACCGACGCGCGCTGTTTATTGGCGACGATCAATGGTGGCAGTGTAGGAGTGGATGTAATCGTGGCTCCATTCTTGCCATCTCGTTGTAGTGCATGCTCTCTCATTGTCTTGTCCCATGATTGACAAATCATCCCTGTACTGCTGCGACCCGGAGCGACGATCATCGGATGCTCTAAAAGCTGGGCGTTCGCTCGCGCATGCTTCGGTTGTAGCGGTTTCAATCGGGCCTACCCCCGTACCGCCAAGACCGCGCGAAATCCGACGCGTCAAGAAAAAAGCTACAACCGATTGCCGCGCTCCGTATCAGTGAGGGTGTCACTTTATAGCCTTTATCCCCGATATACCTGCGCTGTCACTTGCCGCCGTCGGAATCATCGGCGGTTGACCGGCTCTATGCAGGTTTCTCGGACGCCGGGATGATGACCCGTCCACTTGCGCGGGTACCGGCGTCCGAGAAGCGCCAAGGCACGAATTCGCAGTGGGTGATGGTGCTGCGGTGCCGCGGGCGCTATGGGGATTTGACCGCTTGGTCACGCTTGAGGAGACTGGATCGCAGCGATCGCTGCGATCGGTTTGCCGAAAAAGCTGTTGAGCATGTCGGAGAGGACGATCGGACCGCACTGTCGGCGAGGAGACTAACGCTGCGGTGGCGACAACTGGAGCGGATTGATCGAGCCTCGGCGCGGCCGGTGCGCAACAGGGCCGGCACCTTGACAATGTTCGCCGCAATGCGCCGCACCGCGGCGTAAAGAAACTATCGTTCCGACTTCGGCATCCAATCACGCGCTAGCTTCTGTGCCTCTTCCATCTGCGCAGGGGATAATTTTAGAGGCGATTAAATCGCGGTACTTCACCGCTTCGTCACGTTCTTCTGTCTCCGCATGCGCCAGATATCCGGACGCCGCAACGTTGAGCCACATATGCGCTTGCACATAGTCCTGCGGCACGCCGTGGCCGTTGGCGTACATCGCACCGAGGTTTGATTGCGCTGCGTCGCCTTGGTCGGCGGCGAGGCGAAACCACTTCGCCGCCTCGGCATAGTCCTTCGGCACGCCTTGGCCCTTCGCGTACATAATGCCGAGGTTTGATTCCGCGATAGCGTCACCTTGGTCGGCGCCGCAGAAGCCGACATTTGATTGCAGCACAACATCTTAGCTAAGGGCCATAACCGGAAGTCGACGAACCTAGAAGACTTTGCCGTCGAATGGTCGGTGCCGGGTGTCAACCGTGCGGTCGCCGAGTTCTGTCGAGCTTAGATGACCAAGATCCCGACGCGAATCGCCAAGCCGGCTGGCCGACGGATCCATGCTCCGTATAGACGGCGAAAAAGGGCCTCCAGTCCCAGCGACTGGGCTATTAGCGTCAGCGCAAGTTGAGAAAGGACGATGGGTCGGTCCATCAGCCGAGAGCGCAGTCACGGTATCTCGACGATTTTCTCAACGTCGTCGACCAGAAAGCGATACAATTGAAAGATAAACCACCAGCGCAACCTTCGCGCCAGTTACTTGCAAAGATTGCTCACACCTGGTGAGGCCATGCTCTAGTAGTTGCAGGTTACGCCCGCCGCACAGCGCCGCACGGCCCGGCGCTCCACTCTCCGGTGGACGCCTGCGACGCTTCCTGGTGTTAACGGCCGTCCCACTCGGGCATATGCTCCGTCTAACGACAGCGACAAACCTTTGTCTTGGGATTGATGAAGCGAAATGGGAGCTGCGCACATTATCGCCGCGCCCATCAATACTCCGATCACACTCATCTTTTTCATGGCGGTCTCCCGGCCAACGCAGCAACATTTACTTTGCAAGAATAGCGTATCGGCTGTGATCAAAGTCAACAGAACGTCCTATCAATGTCACGTGAGGGCTCTGGCTGTGAAAGGCCGCCTGCGGCGACCGCGACAATGTAAATGAATCTTAGCGCACTCAGCCTGCGCGGAAAGCTCGGTTGTTATTTCACTCTATTTTTAACAAATAATTCTCGCCGCCAATCAACGTGCTGAGTTTTCATGGCGAACGACAAATATGTGGCCAACGTCGTCGCCGCGATGGCGATTAGTCGCCTTATTCAATGATCTGGGCTCGGCAGCGTGAGATTCACGCCACGAAGAGCCGCGCCGGATCCGACGCCAATGGCTTTCACGATCGACATAGCCTGAACCATTGTGATGCCAAGTGATCGCACCCGGTTAGCCGGAAAATACATTATGTTACCCGACATAGGCGTTGGGGCCTGCGGCAAAAACACCGCGACCCAGTCATTTTCGAGTTGCTCAAGCAGGTATCCAATCTGCCAACCGTCCTCGATACTGACCAAGGTCGGCTTTAAACCGCTTGCGTTCTCGATATGTGCAAGGCCTTCAGCCATGCTCTTTATGAGCTGGTAATGCGGGAGACGGCCAAGAAGGGACGTCTCCGACCACCGGCTAATGCGCCCGCCGACAGCCGTGCGGGCTACAATGCCCGCGGCGAAGGAAATTAGGACCAGCACTAAAACTGACAGGACTGTGGCAGCACCGATACCGGCTAGTTCGCCCAGTTGATCCAAGTGCAGGCTGTTCGAAATGGGCGCCGCAAGACGTTTTACCAGTCGGAGTGCGTAGGACAGAATGAACAGGACCAGGGCAGCGGGTAGCAGGAAGGCCGTTCCGCCAATGATCGTCGTTTTCAAAAATTCTTTCAAAGGATTCCTCCTCTGTCCGAACCAGATCATCGAGGTCAAACCGCAGACTGACTCAACTTGGCTTTAAGAGTAGGCGCTTTGTCACCGCTATTTATTTTATTTGGCGGCCTTCGGCGCTTTCTCCGTCGGTGCAATTGAAAAAGCCAACCAAGTATTCCAGCCGGACGATCGGTTTTGAGCCGCAAATTCCCAATAGCCTCTGAGGTTCAACGAACCCTGCATTTGTCCCACAGGAAACAAAACCCCGACTTCGGGACCGACAGCAGAAATGCGCGGTATATATGCACCAAGAGTTGCGCCAGTGCCAGTATCTCCCGTAAGCTGATTGAAAGAGTAGCCTACGGCACCGACATAGAACTGCTTCGAGAGGAAGCGGGAAGCTTCCAAATCTACATGCCAGTCGATGCCATTTCGATAATCGGTGTGAGGGTTTGTGAAATTATAGGTCAGGCCGGACACAGCGGAAACTTCAAGGCCGGTGGTGGCATTGAAATAGGTATAACCGAATCCGTTGTCCCAGGACGCGTGCCCATCCCCTAAGTTTACAATGCGGTCCGGGTCATAGTCGCCGATAGGAATACCGCCTCTGCTGTAGACCATAAAATTGTTCACACCCTCATTCCATTTTAGCGAAAGCTGTGGGGCCGGATCACCGAAGGACGTGAGCCTATCGCTGATGCTGTTCTGAGTTGCGAAACCAATTGGTCCCAGAGCGCCAGTCACTAACGCGTCGATCTGCGTCCTCGCGGTACCGACAGGTATAAATAAGTTGAAACCCAAACGCCCGCCCCCAGACAGGCGTTGCGAACGTGTAGGCAGGCGTGAGAATCGCAAGATCGACATTCGTTTTAATGTCAGCGTCGAGTTGAAACGTTAGTGTCGTCCGTGGGAAGCGCGGCAGCGTGTCCGCCGTTGCGACGTTGCTCCCCCATCAGCGTGGCATGAAAATACGTTGCAGAGAACGACCACCCAGGCTCACCTGGAACTGCAGCAAGGTTGGCAAACGTGCCAGGTGACCAAAAGCTTGCACCGCTTTCGTCGGCCGACGAGCGTTGACCGAAGAAAGTTGCGAAGGCCATTGCCGAGACTAGGACCAGTATTCTCGGCGAGCGTCTTTCAGAAGGTGCCACAGGCGCCCACCCCTAGGTGTCCAGGGCATGGTTATTGTGGACCAATCTTTCAAATAAACAAGGCCGCTAACGACTCTAGTTGTGCGTAGATTGAGAGGACGGACGGATATGGCTGGCTGCTAAAGATTTATTAGTTGTGATGGTAACCGATCCGCCCCTGCGCCATCCCTTAAAAGTGATCGGTGGCGCGAGCCGGAGAAATGCAGCGATGGCTCATTCGCGCTACATTGCAGCGGCCGACTTCAACACTGACCTTACGATCCGCACACACTCGATGCGCGGCGCGCCGTTGAGAGTTGATAAGCAAAATCGAATCAAAAAGGGAGCGCAATGAGACGTCGGGATTTCCACCGGCTTGTGCTCGCCGCCGGGGTTAGCCCCGTCTTTGCGAAATCGTCGCTTGCACAAATGTCGGCCGATGAGTTGCAAACGACACCTTCGAAGGCCGCCGCGCCAAGTATCATTATCAAGAATTCTCCACGGACCTATAATCAGATCAACGTTCCACGGAAATATACCGCTGGTCGACGGCGCTTCACCATCTACTGGACGTGGAGCTATCCCTGGGAAGCCAATCGCGACGTAACCGAGTTGGACAATCGTTTCTCGACCATGACTGAGGTGCGGCGAGTCGGTTGGCCGCGCTACGAGAAACCTGAATGGTCGGAGCGTGCGTTCCTGCAAGGCATCGCTGGAACGCTGGAATTATTTCATCTGTCGACCGTTCGATTTCAGAACATCGTCGGTGAGGCCACAGGACATCCGGTTGTCGTGTATCAGCGGATCGATCAATCGGGTCAACGCTTGCCCCTCGACGATCAGGTCCTTGGCGACACTGATACGATGATGATTTTCGGTTTGGATCACATGGTCACAGAGCAGGAGGCGAGCGCAGAAGAGATTGAAGCGGTTCGAAAATTTCTGATGCGGCAGGGGACTTGTCTCATGATAGGGCCGCATCACGATGTCGGCATGTCTAGCGATCCAGCGGAGCGCCAAATGGAATACGCGCACCACGGGGATCCGTTGGTTCCGAGGCAACAACGCTTTGGTCTGTACACGCGCTCGCTCATGAAGGGACTGGGCGTACCAGTGGAGAACCGATGGGGCCTGCGCCCTGCACGGATACCGGAGATTAATCAGATTGCTCCCTTGTCGGTCATGAGCGACCTGGACAAGCGCGGGTGGCTTGACGGCGTTACAACGTTCAATTTCCACCCGCACCTACCGCATTACGCTTTGACGACAGACGACGCGAAGTTAATTCGCGTTCTGGCACGACAGCCGGTGGATATCACGCACCCCCACCCGTTCACGGAAGCTGGAAACCGTGAGTTCAATTCATTCCTGTGGATGCCGCCGAGCGGGACGCGAGCCGGTGATATTTTACTGGCTGATCTCACGATATTTACGACGCTGTTTGGTGGTACCGACAGTCTAGACCGTTTCTGGAATAATCTAGCCACGCGGACATAGCGATGAGGCCTGGCCCCTCGAGACGGATGGAGCCAAGGTCGTCAACTGCGGGATGCTTGGGAGCACTGTCCAAACGTGAGGCTCGGCCGCTACGGTGTCCGCGTCCGCTTGCCTGACCAAAAACAAAGCGTCGTCTCACGCTATGCCTATGAAGGAGGCACAATCATGTCGCAGGAACAATTCGGTGAAACCACACGCCGTGCATTCCTGGGCACAGCAACCGTCGCGACAGCAGCAACACTAACGACGCCAGTCGCAGCTGAGGCTCAAGGCGCCTTTACAGGTAATCCTGTCGGCACGACTAAACTGGCGCAAGCGAATGCGAATGTTCCCGCGGAACTCATGTCACGTGCCAAAGCGGGCGACTGGACGAAGCCAGCAGCGATGGCCATCCCGAAAGAGGGATATTTCGAGCTTGAGAAGGGGCGCTACGGTCCGATTTTTCCTAAGACCCCAGCCAATTATGGATTCACGATCATCGCAAAGATCAAACCGGGGCGTGAGGAAGTAATCCGTGCGTACGGGAAGAAAATAGAGAGCGCTATAGCTGGCGATCCGTTTGTTCTCGCCCCACTCAAGCTCCACTACCTGAGATGGGTTCTCTTCAACATCGGCAGCGATACGTATTTCATGTACCAAGGGATATTCGATACTGACTTCGATAAATATACCGAAGATGCAATCACTCTCTTTAAACAAACCGGCGTCGATACAGTCTTCGAAAACCTTGAGGGCTTCCCGGTGGATTGGAAGACGAACGCTCCGGCGTTCGTTAAATTCGTGCGCGAACATCAATGCCCTAGCTTTCTCGAATATGGTGAGTATCCGTTCGTCACCGCCGACGAGATAAAGAAGGCTCTCAAAGTGAAGGCAGCTTTGTCCTCGATGCTTGACCAGATGCAATAGCAGGGACTTGCCGCAACGCTGTCTATTCGGTCTTCCTCACGTCCGACAAAGTCTCATCGATCGGCTGAGAGGATTGGAAGCATTGATGCTCGAGTTCGACGACATCCAATACATCTTGCTCACGCGCGTGCCAGCGCTGACGGGTCGATATGAATTTCTTTCGTTTCAGCAGCCCGCTCAGGGGCGCGCGTGGCTCGATGCCATACGGGAGAAGGTACCGTCGGCCAAGGCGGTCGCTGATACCGTGAACTTGGAAAAACGCTGGGTGTCCGTAGCGTTCACCTGGAACGGATTGCGCGCTCTCGGCGTGGATGAGGCGTCACTCGCGACATTTCCAGAGGAGTTCCGGCAGGGCATGGCGGCGCGGTGGCAGGTCCTCGGTGACACCGGCAAGAATCATCCTGATAATTGGCTCGGTGGCCTTGGGGGGCCGCAACTTCACGCGATCGCCATTCTCTTTGCTCGCGATGCGGCTGAAAGAGAGCGGAGCGTTCGCGAGCATAAGGCACTATTGGCGCGCACTCCCGGCGTAGAGGTGCTGTCGTCGTTGGACTTAGAGGCGATACCGTTCCGATATGTACGTGAGCATTTTGGCTACCGGGACCGGCTTACGACGCCGGAAATTGAGGGAAGTGGAATTGAGCCGACTCCTGGCTCTGGGCCGCCGATCAAGGCCGGCGAATTCATCCTTGGCTATCCCGATGAGGATGGTCCTCCCCCAAAACTGCCGCAGCCGGAAATTCTGTCTCGTAACAGCAGCTACATGGCGTATCGGCGGCTACAGCAGCACGTGGGCGCCTTCCGCGACTTTTTGCGCGAGCAAGGCGGGCCGACCGCAGATGAACAGGAACTGCTTGCCGCAAAACTGATGGGCCGCTGGCGAAGCGGGGCTCCGCTTGTGTTTGCGCCGGACAAAGACGATCCGTCGCTTGCGGACGACCCTCAGCGTAACAACAACTTCAACTACGCCAAGGTGGATCCCCAGGGTTATGCTGTCCCGCTGGGCTCGCATATTCGCCGGATGAATCCGCGTGACACTGCTGTCAATATTGAACGGCGCAAGGTGCTCCGCCGGGGGGCGACCTACGGTCCGCCCTTACCTGAGGGTACGCCTGAGGACGGAGTCGAGCGCGGGATTGCGGCGTTTGTAGTCTGCGCAAGCCTCGTGCGCCAGTTCGAATTCGTCCAAAACGTTTGGGTCAATGATCCAAATTTCCACGAACTCGGCAATGAGCACGATCCTATGATCGGCACCCAAGATGGCACGTTTGACTTTACAATTCCAAAGCGTCCTGTCCGAAAGAAGATAAAGGGCCTTCCCGCCTTCACAACAGTAAGAGGAGGAGCCTACTTCTTCATTCCGGGTATTAAAGCGCTGCAATACCTTGCCGCTCTCGGCGGCTAAGATCAGCACGGATGCTGTCGCCTCTAACGTGCAGTCTGTTGAGTAAAGGTCGGCGCTTGGATGTCTCAGTTGGGTCATCTTTTACCGATTGACGATGTCCGAGACATGTCCGCTATACCTGTCATCGCTACCGAATTGTTAGGCCGCCAGACCGTCGAGAAGGGCCATGGCCGAAATCCGATCAGGTGCTTCGATTAAGCTGCGGCTGCGTCCGTTTCTTACGCCCCGCAATCAGCCCGATCACTCCGAGGCCGCCAGGGAGCGGGTCGAAATCCTGAGGCGCTGGCCGGCGATGGCTCCCGATCCACCGCCCAGGTCAGTTTGCCATCGTCTTCGGTCTCGCCTTCACCGCGGCCGGCCGCTTCAGGCATCCGGCCAGCCATTGGTCCACGTGCGGGAAGCCTGCCAAGTTGACCCTGCCCATCCGGGCCCAGGACAGCACCGAGGCAACGTTGAGGTCCGCGACCGTGAAAGTCGGGCCCACTAAATAACCGGTTGTCGCCAGCCGTTGATCGAGCACTGCCAGCGGTTTCTGTAGCTGCTGCTCGCCTTCATCCGCCAGCTTCGAATCGCGCTGGTCCTCAGGCAGGAAAATTCGATGGAGCAGCACCGCCAGCGCCGGTTTCTCCACCTCGGTCATTGCCCAAAAGCTCCATTGGATCGCCTGCGCCTCGTCCTCCATTGTCTTCGGCAACAAGCCGCTGCCGTGCTTCTTGGCGAGATAGAGATTGATGGCCATGGATTCCCACAGCTTGAACCCGTTATCATCGATGGCCGGGATCCGGCCGTTCGGATTCACCGCGAGATATTCCGGCGTCTTGGCACTGCCGTCGGCGAAATGGATGGGGACATTCTCGTAATCGAGTCCGAGCTCGTTGGCCATCCAGAGCGCGCGATAGGCGCGCGATCGAGGAACCCCATATATCTTCAAATCGCTCATGGTGGCCTCTCCGGCTCTCGGACGTTCGGTCGCGACCGAGAGGATACCGAGCTTTGGCGACCGGGTCATCCACGAGCGCCCTTGAGGCAGGGGGCGCCTCCTTCTCCGCCAGTTTCCTCTTTAGAACGTGAGTTATCCTTACGCGGATCATTGATCTCAAACGATAACCGCTGCTACGACGACTTGCACGCCACCATCGCCTCCGGTCGCGTGCGGCTCCCAACGGACGGCGGCGCGAAGATCGCGAGATAGGCATCGCTGCCCGAGAGTTGATCGAGGCTGATCTCGCGATACCCTACGGCTGCAAGCTCACAGCGCAGGAGACTTGGCGGCGTACCGGGCTCGGACGTCGGCCCAAAGGCGTCGACGATGCCGAACCTTAGCGACGAACGTGTTGTTGCCTTGCAATCGGTACCGGCCTGAATAGGCAGTCATGCAGTCAAACAAGACCTCAGGTGACGCGTTACTTGCCCGGTCACCAGCAGTCACCAGCGCCATCATGCGCCCCTCGGCGGTGATGATAAAAGCCGGATGGATGCTGGTCGTAAATGTCGCGGCGCTCTCCCCCCGTCCTCCGTCTCGAACTGGAACGCAACCATTTGCCACACTCCAATAAGCGGATTGGCCTGTGTCATTTTTCATGCCTTTGATCTGATACAAACTATCCTCGCTGTCGAAACGTAAAAAGCCAAATGGAACCCTCGCGATCGCACATGCGCACCCTCGGGCCTCACGCGGTCAGCTCGTCGAGCAGCGCCTTGGCCTCCTTGAGGTCGAGCGTGTCGAAGCCTTCGGTGAACCAGCCGTAGACCGGAGCGAGAAGTTACCCGATCATTGAATGGCATTGTCAATTTTCTATGCCGTGCTGCTGCTTCCGTCGTGTGGCATCTGTCGCGACGATGCGATGTTCCCGGAATACAAAAAACCGCCTCACTCTTAGGCACGGAATCGCCAACAAACATAATGCGTTTCGGACGCTCGGCTTCACGCGATGATGTTCACCGGAGGACGGAGACGTGTCCCCGTCTAGGCCGGCTCTCCTAGGGCGATCACACGGCTACTAGAGGTCCCGCAGGGAATTCCCAATAACGAGCTGAGCACGTTCCGGCAGAGAAGTCCCTTGCGTCGCGCCCGCATTGGCGCACACGAACTGCCTCAGCGGGACCGTAACCGCCACTCAAATCGCTGTGCGGATCAGATTATTTCCTTGTTTTAGCTTTTTCGTTTACTTTCGCGGCTTGCGTGTTTTCTTCGAAAGAACAGGAGGAGCAAGGGTTTTCGGCGTGAATATTTTTATCGGAGGCCTTTCGATGATATTTCCATTGGCATCTACATCGATGTCGCCTTGTTGGTTGGGAATTGGAGACGTTCTGTCGGGGAGCGGTGCAGGACAAACAAGTGTAACCATCAATGTCCCGGTCGTGTCGACCAAAGACGCAATAGCAGCATCAGTAATTGGATTGTTGGGACTAACGTAATGGTTTGCGTTAGGGTCTGTGCCTTGAATAGCGTCGAATACCACCCTCTTGACGCTTGAATGTCCTACTGCGTATGACAAAACTGATTTTATTGACTGTGTGGTAAGTACGCCGTTGTAGGTGGCGTCCTTAAGAATTTTCTTCAAAAAATAGAACCACTTTCCCGTCGCATTGTCCCCAGAATACGTCTTAATCGGATAAGCCCCTAATCTGTACGCTACGCGGTGCAGATGATGACGGCCATCAAATAGATTTTCGTTCGCAACCACGCCTCGGACTATCCCAATATTTGTGTCGTTGAATGCAGCGTTGAGGCTACCCTTTATTTCGGCATCAGCACCTCCGCCTATCGGAATTATTCCACCCATGTCGCCCTCCTTGGCCCGATTAACGGTAATAGTAGCAGGGTCCGGTCGGCATCGGAACGTTGCCGCTGCTGAGCCGTGATTTGCGCGCCGGCCAGAATCTGGCCCAGCAAGCTTGCGGCCGTTCGGATTGCCTTGTCGGGGAGGCGGAAACTTTGTTCCCGCGCCGGATGTCGATCGACAAGATCATCGCGTCAAGGCTGTCCAAAGCATTCGAGAGGTTCACAACACGCCCGGAACAACGGCGTAGCGCCTTTGCGCCGACTCCTAGGGCCCATTTGTCGGCGAGGCAGTCGCAGGCAAGCCCGGGATCGCCCGCAAATCTACGGCCACGCGCGCAATGGTGGCCGGTCTCGTGCAGCAGTGTAAAGACAAGTGCATCTTCGCTAAAGAGCTGATGGAACGCCAACCCGCCGTAGAGACGAACGAAACGGGAGCCGCCCAGACAAAAAGCCTGCGCGTTCATGATCCGAGTTTGCGTATCGACTTCATATTCGATGCCGGCGAACGCGGTGCGAAATTCAGACACAAGAATTTCCAACATTCGACCGCGACTCCCCGAGTCGCAAAGGGCGACATCATCTGGCAAAGCGAAAGCGGTCAACATGTAAGGATCGCCGGTTTGCGCGCGCGATCTTCAAGAATGATTGCCGAAGCAGACCATGGACGATATTCCGCAGGTTTTCAACCACAGTGGCAATGCCGACGCGGGTTTGCGCAGCAGCGCGTTTTAAGACCGACCACGGCA
Source organism: uncultured Alphaproteobacteria bacterium (assembly GCA_963733575.1). Classification (GTDB taxonomy): domain Bacteria; phylum Pseudomonadota; class Alphaproteobacteria; order Rhizobiales; family Xanthobacteraceae; genus BOG-931. The sequence continues at coordinate 548,264 of CAVTDJ010000006.1, forward strand.
GCGATCAGAGGCAGCCCGGCCAGAACCGCCTGCGTCCTCGTGGGCCTGCGGATAGCCGAAGCAGATCAGAACCCCATCGCCCAGTTACTTCGCCAAAGACCCGCCAAAGCGGCCTAGAATCTCTGCGACGCATTTCTGATAGGCCGAAATGACCTCGCGGAGGTCCTCCGGGTCCATGCGGGCCGAAAGGGCAGTCGAGCCGACAAGGTCCGAGAACATAACTGTGACCTGGCGGCGTTCGGCCGTGTCCAGAGGCAATGGCCCAGTAGAGGCCGCAGTTGCAACGGTCGCAACGGGTGCAATTTTCCGGTAGGGGGCCAGTTTGATTTGCCACATTTCGATACGGGCGGTAGTGGGTCAGTTTGAATAAGGCGCGCTCGTTTAGAACTTGCGGCCATAGACTTGCCTCACCAGCGCGCGAACAGCGGGGTGACGTAGAACACCATCGTCTTCCACTGCTTGTATTTTTCCGGCGGCAGCATGGTGAAGGGCTGGCACCTTTCCAGAGCATCGACTGCAATTTCCATCAGCGCCTGCTGTTTTGCTGATGGGGCCGGCACGAGCAAGCGCGGCGGAGACGCCACCGTGCCGTCGCGGTTGAAGGACACGCGGACCTTGATGCTGACCTTGTCGCCGGGCTCGATCCCCTCCGTCACCTTCGAACATACGCTGACACGTTCCCGGAACGGCGCGGTCCAGTCGTAGCCAGGCACGTTGGTGTCGACCGGCGGCGCGGCAAAGCCGCCGCCGAGCGGTCCGCCGAGAGCCACGTATTGTGCGACCGCTTCGGCGATGTCCGGTTGTTCTGGTGTCTGTTCCGTCGACGGTGAAGCAGCAGGTTGCGGCTCAGACGATTGATTCTGCTTTTCTGGCTCTGTCTTCTCGGCGCGTACCAGCTCGGCCTGGGTCGCTTCCGGTGCCGGCGGACGCGGCGCCGGGACCTCTTTGGCCTCCCGCTGCGGGTTTGGACGCTGTTGTGTTTCCTGCTGCGGCTGTGGGCGCGGTTTGGGCGGCGGCGCTTGGGTAACGGCGCCTTTGCCATCGGCTGGGGATGGTGTCTCGGAACCGGATGACCGCAAGCTTGAAGGCGTGCCTTCCAACCGAGGCAATTCGTCCGGCGTCACGACCTCGACCACCATCGCATCGGGCAACGGCGCATGGAAGGCGTTCGCGCTGACCAAGAGCAGCCCCCCGATCAGGACCCCTAAGTGCCCGATGACCGAAACGACGAGTCCGGGGCGAATGTATCGCTTCAATCCGATCATACAGGGTGTAAGTCGATATCGCCCCAGTGGACTGGCAGCATATATCATCCCCGCCGACTGGTATCCCGCATTTCTATTGGCGTCGCGTTTCTCGTCAGACGTGCCAACATGTCGTCACCACGGGGCTTGACCCATTGGTAAAGATGCAACTTCGATCACAGTCCGGGCGTTCGCCGAAATGTGACGACTTAGTAGCAGTAAGCAAAGCCGAGAAGTCCGGCCATGTCGGAAGCTTAAATCTCGTGGCATCTCTGCCACAGTAAACGCTCGGAGAAACTTTATCAGGTATCGCGCAAGCGCGTTGTGACGTCCTTAGCGATTTGCGCCGCCTGCCGTTGCGCCTCATTGGCCGACGCGGCCACGGCTGCGAAGTTGTTTCTCGAAAGCGTCGCCGTTCTCTAAGCCGTCCACGTGCCAACAACGGTCCTAGTTGCCCCCTAAATCCAAACATCATTCTCGGCAGTGCGCTCACCGCCTTCATGGCCCGTGTTTAACACTCCGCGTGGCTCGATCAGCAAGAGCTTAACCTCGCGTTCTGCATAAGGTTTGTGCTCGACGCCTTTCGGGACGACGAACATTTCGCCCGCCGACAAATGTAAGGCGTCGTCACGAAAATCGATCCTCGGAACGCCCTCCAGGACGATGAATGTTTCATCCGTATTCTTGTGATCGTGCCAAATGAAATCTCCCTCCAATCTCACGATCTTAAACTGATAATCGTTCATTTCTGCAACGACCTTCGGCTTCCACTGCTCGTCGAACAATTTGAATTTTTTGTCGAAGTTGATCGCTTCGTAGCCCATGTGGGTGGCCTCCTTGTCGCCAGTTGCTTTAAGTATACCGCGTTCTCGCTGACCGATTTTGCTCATGAACCTCGATTTTGACCCATCTGACCCTCGTCCGCTTTACCCCCGATAGCGATCAAACAGATGGGGACATCGAGCGAGGTCGCAGAAGGGCCAATTCCGGACATGCCTCTTTGTACGAGGCGTAGGGATGCGTAGCGAATATGCGTTCAATACGTCACAACGCTAAACCGCCGGTATGCATGAGGCTAGACGAGGTATCGCGCGGCAGCAAAATGCAGTTTTTATGTGGTGAGCGGCTTCGCGACCTCGCGGGCGCAGTCGATGAAAAGCTTGGCTAGCGGGCTAAGCGTGCGATTTTTTATTGTAATGATATCGACGGCAATCCGATGCAACGGGATTTTCACGGGCAAAATACTCAGCCCCGACTGCCCGACGCCGGATCGAGCGACGGAACGCGGGACAAATCCGAAGAAACGCCCAGTCGCGATCAGAGTAGTCGTCAGTTGTAGCGACAAGCTTGAGACACTTGCGTGCGGTGGCTCAAGTCTATTGGCGCGGAAAATTTCGACAATTAGTGGGCCTCGCACGCTGTCATAAGGCGGCAGGACCCACGGCTCGTTGATGAGCTCAGCGAGTTCGAGACGCCGACGACGGCTCCAGGCGCTACGACGCCCAGCGACGGCGACGAGGGACTCGTTGAACAGGTTTTCCAAAGTCAGGTCGTCTTCCATGAGGGCTGTCGGCACTCGTCCGATCAACAATTCGACATTGCGACCGCGCAATTCGTGAAAGTGCATCATCGATGTATTTGCGTGAATTACCTGCAGGCGTACGCGGGGATATTGTCTTAAAAATCGCTCCGCGATGGACGGTATAATCCCGGCAATCTCGACCTCTGGGCACCCAATACGCAACTCGCCCGAATTGGGATTTGCAAGAAACTCGATCTGCTTGAGTCCCTGCCGCATTTCGTCGAATACGATAACGCCGCAATTGAGCAGCGCTCTGCCATACGTCGTCAGTTCGACTCCTCGAGAATTCCGGTCAAACAGTCGCACGCCCAGGGAATGCTCCAGTTCGGAAATCGTCTTGGACACGACGGGGTGGGAGATCGAAAGACGCGCGGATGCCTTCGACATGCTTCCGCACTCGGCCACGGCAAGGAGAATATGAAGGTCGCGCAGTTTGATGCGTCGACCGATGCGATCCGCCCAATCCATGCCGAGCCTTAGTCTAGGAGCTACAGGGGTGTCGCAATCTGTATATTGCCGACTATAGCGCGATGGTAGATGCTCTCAACTGCGCATTGCCAAGTCCTGTCGGGAGGGAGAGGAACGAGGGAGGTAAGTCGTGGGAATGATCAAAATGGGTTGGCCGTTTCGCGTATTCACGAGATTTACGGCCGCTGCGGTCGTGTTCAGCCTCGCTTCCCTCGCGCCAGCGCGGGCGACCGATCCAATCCGCATCGGCCTTAGCGTCGCCCTCACCGGCGCCGTAGCGGCAAACGGCAAGCAGGTCTTGCTCTCTATGCAAGTCTGGAAGGACGATATTAACGCCAAGGGCGGGTTGCTCGGACGCCTAGTCGAATTCGTCTACTACGACGATCAGAGTAATCCGTCGCTCATTCCCGGCATCTACACAAAGCTGATTGAAATCGACAAGGTCAATCTCGTCGTTGGACCCTATGGGACGAACATGGTCGTTCCGGCGATCCTGACCGTGCAACAGCATAACTATTTGACCATTGGGCTGTTCGGCGTAGCTGCCAATCGCGAGATGCACTATGGCCGATATTTTTCCATGCTTCCCGCTGGGCCGGACCCCATGCTCAGTTTTTCGGAAGGCTTTTTCGCGATAGCGATGCAGATCGAGCCTAAACCCCAGACGGTGGCGATCTTCGGCGCCGACGCCGAGTTCTCAAAAGTCTCAACCGCGGGAGCGCGCATCAACGCCCAGAAAGTTGGACTCAACATCGTCTATGATAAGAGCTATCCGCCCTCGGCCACTGATTTTGGCCCCATTGTCCGCGCGATCCAGTCCGCCAACGCCGACATCGTCTACAACGCGAGCTATCCGCTTGACACGGTCGGGATCATCCGCGCCGCGCACGAAGTCGGACTCAAGACCAAGATGTTCGGCGGCAACATGATTGGTTTGCTGGCGGCCGTGTTCAAGAAGCAGCTCGGTCCGCTGCTCAACGGCGTGGTGAGCACCGCTGACACATTTGTGCCGTCGCCCAGCTTTGAATTCCCGGGAGTTAGGGAGGTTCTACAAAAATACCAGGAGCGCGCCTTGCGTGAAAACGCGGACCCGCTTGGCTACCAGTACGCCCCCTATGGGTATGCAGCCATGCAGTTGCTCGGAGAGGCCATCGAAGCGACCAACTCACTCGACCAGGGTAAGCTCGCCAACTATATTCATTCGCACAGCTTCAAAACGGTTGTCGGCGAAGTAGCGTTCGGTCCCGACGGAGAATGGGTCAAGCCCCGGCTACTGGTGAGCCAATATCAGAACGTCGTAGGCAACGACCTCGAACAATTTAGGGACTTTAAGAAGCAAGTCATCTTGTGGCCGCCGGAGCTTAAGTCAGGCAGCCTATCCTACCCGTACGACGCCTCTGCAATGTAGGTGAAGCTGGCTCAATGGTCGTGAAATAATCGCATCGAGGCGCTTGAAAAGCCTTGAGCGCGGCACTGCCAAGCCTTGGCGTGTTTGAATTCGGCTGTGCGCGGTCACTCTGATTACAATCGAATGTCCGAAATGGGTCTTGGCTGTGTAAAAACGCTCTGGCGCACGAAGGCGATAGAATGAACGTTCCGCCAAATCGCATTCAGGTGCGCGAATGTTCGTAAGCGAGTTCAATTTCGCTCGACTTGAGAAAAACCATTCTAGTCGTTTCTCAGTTTTTGGAGTTTTCACACAGCCTAGGTCAAACTCTGCCGCGACACCTCGCCGGAGGTGCGGCGGAAGTACCCCCCAAAGCCGCCACGCCGGCACGCGACCTGCGCAGCAGGGACGGGCCAATTCCGGAAGTCAGTGGCCACTCCGTTGATCGGGATTGCCGGGAGCACCAAGCCTCGCCCGCGCGGCGTACGTACGTGTGGCTCCGCATGAACGAGGGCGCCTCACAATTGGCTTCTCAGGCGATCACGATGCGGTTCCGACCACCATTCTTCGCTGCGTAGAGCGCTCGGTCGGCGGCGGCGATCAGGTCCTGTACCGATTCATGAACGCCAGTCGAAAGCGCCGCGCCAAAGCTCGCTGAAATGGTTCTAGCTTCACCGCCAAGGTCGAAGGGGGCGGCGACGATTGCCTGGCGCAAGCGCTCGGCTGTCCTCTTAAGAGATTCGCGTGTTGCCGTGCCGGCGAGAATAATAAGAAATTCTTCGCCGCCGTATCGACCAAGCTGATCGCCTTGGCGGATCACTCCAGCGAGACGACGCGTAAACTCTTTCAACGCCGCGTCGCCGACACCGTGGCCGGAGCTGTCGTTGATCCGCTTAAAGTAATCGATATCGACCATAATAAGACCGACCATCTTGTGCGTCTCGGCTGCCTCCGCCAACGCCCGTTCCGCCGCTCGCACAATAGCGCCATGGTTCAGCGCCCCCGTCAGAGCATCCCGACTTGCTACCTCGGCGAGCCTCCTGCCCTCCTCAATCAGTTGGCGGTTGCGCTCGATGATGTGCAGGTAGGCACGGCTATTGTCGATCACAGCCGAAACCTGGTTTGCTATTACGCGGAAAATGGCATGGTGCGACTCTTGATACGAATCTTTGTGCTGACTTGTGAAAAACAAAACGCCGATCGGCCGATGCTCGACGACTAGCGGGCAGGTAAGGCTCGATCGCCCACCTTCCAGCACGATGCGGCGCGTCGCATCCGACTGTGGCTTGGCTGCGAGGTAGCTTTCCAGATCGTTCAGGATGCGTGGCTGACCGTTTTGCAGAACCTGCTCGAGGCTGCTTCCCGCCACAGGTTGCGAATATCCTACCGCAATTTGCAGCGGGCCAAGTTCGGAACGCTCCCAGTACGCGGTCAGGTGAGTCCCGTTGCCGGAAAGAAATGCGCAGGTGATGCGTTCGAAGGGGATCAGCCCGGTAAAGCCATCGAATATCCGATTCAAGACATCTTCCACCAACACGCCCCGCTCGACCGTTCCAACCAAGTCGAAAAGCCGTCGGAGTTCTTGCTCTCGCCGGCTCAGGGTATCGGCAAGGAGTTGTAGTTCCTGGCCAAGCCGCGCCAATGGATCGGGAATGTCGGAGCGCAGATCTGAAACCGGCTGTCCGCGTCGCAATTGCGCAACCCAGGCCGCATACGCGTCCACCCGCTCCCGTACCGGTTCAGCAGCGTCAGCCACCTTGCCTTGGCAAGGTTTTCGCTTGATGATCATATTCAACAAACGATGGAACCGAATAATTAATTTCTCGCCAAATTAATTCCGGCAAAGAGCTTTGAATGCCGGCCCTAATTCCACTCACGCTGCTCGGTTGCACCAGCGAGGTAATGGAGTAGCCGCTCGCAGCACGTCTCTTAAGGGTCGTGTGTCACGAGTATCGCCGGTCCAAACGGCGACGCGCAACTGTACGAGAGATGGAGGTGGGCCCTTCGGGGTCGGCAATCAGGTGCCGATTTCAAGCCACCGCAAGCTGCCTTGTCAAAAGCAATGGTGGTGAGCGTTGCGGAAGCCGGGACATGATTCCGGCAGGCACGGTCGAGAGAGGCGAGCGCAAGCAAACCGCTGATGAAGTGTCGAAAAGAGATTAGGCGATGGCAAAACCGGGGGGTGACCCTTCCTCCGGGATTAGCTTGGGGGATGCCCTGAGACTGCCCAAGCGTCATCCGGCATGTAGGCGGCGCGAAGCTCAACTAGGCTCTTGTACGGAACGTGAGAACCTGTCGCTCCGATGCCAAGGGAGACATCCAAGTGGCGCACACCACGAGGACCAGAGTACCGATGCGGAGCACAGGGACGGAGCGGCTCGTAGTAGGGATGAGGGCTCTGTAATGGAGCCGGACCGAAGGAGCTGCGTTGTTCAGCCAAGTTCACGGGCCAACCGGCAACGGGAGGAGCCCGCGGACAAGGCAAAGCCGTTCGACATCCTCAAACGGGAGGTGTGGAAAGCCTTCAAACATGTGAAGGCCAACCAAGGAGCGGCCGGAGTAGACGGACAATCGATTGCGGGGTTCGAGGCTGATCTTTCGAACAACCTCTACAAGCTTTGGAATCGGTTGTCCTCAGGGAGCTATTTTCCACCTCCGGTGCGGCGAGTGGAAATTCCGAAAGCGAACGGCGGCACGCGCCCGTTGGGCATTCCGACGGTAGCGGATCGCATCGCCCAAGAAGTCGCTCGTCATTTCCTGGAGCCATGTCTGGAGCCGGTATTCCACGCCGATTCCTATGGGTATAGGCCCGGTCGATCTGCAGTCGATGCCGTGCGCACGGCGCGTCAGCGGTGCTGGCGCTACGATTCGGTGCTCGACATTGATGTCCGGAGCTATTTTGACAGCATCAATTGGAAGTTGCTGCTCAAGGCGGTTCGACAACATACGGATTGTCCATGGGGCTGCTCTACATCGAACGTTGGCTGAAGGCGCCGGAGCAGATAGAGGACGGTAGCATCGTTCCGCGCACAGCAGGAACGCCGCAAGGAGGGGTGATCAGTCCACTTCTAGCGAATCTGTTCCTGCATTATGCGTTCGACATGTGGATGACGCGAACCTATCCGCACATTCCATTCGAGCGATACGCGGACGACATCATCTGTCACTGCAAAAGCGCCGACGAGGCGCGGGCATTATGGAGCGCGCTTGCAGATCGCTTTGCGGCCTGCAAGCTGATCTTGCATCCCGAGAAGACGAAGATCGTCTACTGCAAGGATGCAAACCGGCGCGGCGATTTCCCGAACCAGTCGTTCGACTTTCTCGGGTTCACATTCCGAGCAAGGAAGACGGTCTGGCAAGGGCATATCTACGCGCACGGCTTCATGCCTGCGGCGAGTCCGGCGGCGCTGAAGGCCATGAGCCGGACAATCCGGCGCTGGGCGCTTCATCATCGTAGCGACAAAGCCCTGCAAGACCTGGCGGCGATGTACAATCCGTGCATTCGCGGCTGGATCAACTACTACGGCCAATTCTACCACACGCAGTTGCGTCCGCCCCTGACGAGGATCGATGCCTATGTCACTCGCTGGGCGCGCCGCAAATTCAAGCGGCTTCGCCATCAACCAAAAGGCGCCAGAGATTGGTTTGTCCGGCTTCGCCGCGCCACTCCAACACTCTTCGCTCATTGGCAGCTATGCTATGGCAACGGCCGAACATCGGGAGCCGTGTGAATCGAGAGGTTCATGCACGGTTCTGGGAGCGCGCGGAGGTGAAATTCCTCCGCGCGACTCGACAATCTCGACAGATCGACGCTGTCCGCGCGATGTCCGCTTCACGCCCAACACCGGTCGAAATGATGCACCACGGCGAACGGTAGAAATGGGCCAAGCGCGGAGATCCGGCCTACTGCACTTCCCCAAAAACAGGAGGCGCCAATTGACTCGTAGCAGTAACACTCAACCTACCACCGCCGATCTCGCCGCCGCTCCGTCGGGTCGGGCGAAGGTTTGCCGGAGCTGATATTTCAAAATCTTGCCGGTCGCGTTACGCGGCAGGGCAGCGACCGTCTCCAGGCGGCTCGGCAGCTTATAGCGGGCGAGGAACTCGCCCGCGAAGCTGCGCAATTTCTCGAGCGTCATAGTCTGCCCGGCCTTCAGGACGACGATCGCCACGATCGCCTCGCCCCATTTCTCGTCGGGCACCCCGATTACCGCGACCTCGGCGATCGCCGGATGGCGCATCAGCCCGCTTTCGACTTCCGCCGGATAGACGTTCTCGCCGCCGCTGATGATCATGTCCTTGACGCGGTCGCAGACGAACAGAAACCCCTCTTCGTCGAGGTACGCGGCATCGCCGGTCCGGAACCAGCCGTCGTCGTCGATCGCCGCCCGCGTCGCCTCGGGCAAGTGCCAATAACCGGGCGTGACATTGGGCCCGCGCACCAGCACCTCGCCTTTAGCACCAGCCGTCATGACGCGCCGCCCGTCGCCATCGACGAGCTTCACCTCGGCGAAGAGCGGCGGCTTGCCCGACGACCCCGCTTTGGCCAGCGCGAATTCGGGGCCGAGGAAGCTCACCATCGGCGCGGTCTCGGTCAGACCGTATCCCTGTTGCATCGGCACGCGGCGCGCCAGATACGCCTTCAAGACCGGCAGCGGACAGGGCGCTCCGCCGACGACTAGGACGCGAATGGACGACAGGTCGGTCTGCTCGAAGCTTGGATGCTGGGCCATGAACTGGAACATCGCCGGCACGCCGAACATGGTGGTCACGCGATGCGCGGCAATGTCCGCCAGCGCCTTTCCAGGATCGAAGCTGCGGTGGAGGACGACTAACCCGCCTTTCTGCAAGGTCACCAGCGTCGTCACATTAAGGCCGCCGATGTGAAAGATCGGCGCCGCGGTCAAGGTTACGTCGTTCTGCAGGATGTCGAGAACATGCATGGTACTGGCATTGTTCCACCAGAAATTGCCCTGCGTCAGCATCGCGCCTTTCGGACGACCGGTAGTACCGGAGGTGTACATGATCATCGCGACATCGTCCTCGCGCGCCGGGACATGGGCGGCCGCGGGCGCGGCGCCGTCGCGCCAAAGCGCCTCGTCCTCGGCGGCAAGCAACGCCGTCACGCTCGTAAGTTGCTCCTCGACCGGGGCAATGGCCGGCTGCAATTGCGCGTCGACGATCAGCACTGTGGCGGCGCTATCATTGATCATGAAAGCGAGTTCCGGCCCGGTCAGTCGGAAGTTCAGCGGCACGAAGATCGCGCCCAGACGCAGGGTCGCAAACATCGAAAACAGAAACATCGGCTGGTTGAGGCCGAGAAACGCCACCCGATCGCCTTTCGCGACGCCAAGCGCGCGCAGCCGCGCGGCGCAGTTCTCAATGCAGCGCTGCATTTGGCCGTAGGTCCAGCTCTCGCCCTCGAAACGGAGCGCCAGGCGCTCGGGCGTGCGCAACGACCGTTGCAGGAACCAATTGGCCAGTCCGACATCCGGCGTCATGCCATCCTCCCTCTGCATTGTCAGCAGGCGCCTTTTACAGATTGGCGCTCCTTGCAGGTTCCGGCATGCCCCTTTGTAGGAGCAATCCGGCCGCCCCTCGGCATCCGCTGTTGCGAGGAAGAAATAGACCTCCCGCTCCAATCGGACAAATGCTCAATATCCATCGAGCGGCCTTCCAGACGAGAAAATGCATTTTCAATCAAGCTGTTGTCCGGACGGACGCACGCCGGCGAGGTGCTCGAGGTGCGTGTCCGAAGGGGCCAAGTGCACTTCATCCGGCGCCACCGGCTTGAAGAGCTGGAAGACGAGCGGTCGTTTCGGGTTCGTGTCACGCGTTTCACCTAGTCGGCTCGATTCTGTGACGCGTCACATACGGCGAGCAACAAGGCGTGATTGAGCTTAAATTAATAGGCAGGAGATAGTGTCTCAGTTTGAGATGTGCATACAGTGCCTCAATTCGAATTTATCTCAGGGAAGTTGCGACCAAGCCGACGGCTAGGACAAGCGCGCGGCAAAAGAGTGCCCAGCTTGTGTGGGCGCTTCGCACGAACTAGGTTTCGCTCTAATAGGTGACAGGCGCTCTCGCCAATCTAATTCGGACGAGAAAGATCATGAAGCTTCAAACGTTCATGCGCGTGGCGACGACTCTGGCACTGCTATGCACAGGAACGTCCTATCTATCAAAGAATGCCCGCGCTCAAGTAATTGACTTCAGTCAGATTGATGCTTTCGAATCAATGGGGACGGGAACGCTACGCGGCGCGTCACCACCGAAGACAATTATCGATGATGGCGAACTGCACACAGTATTCATCACGATCTGGGAATCAGATACCGAAGCCAAGGTTTATTGGAAATCGCTGGATGGGAACCTTCCTCGAACAACCACCATAAGTGGATTAGGCGTGCACGCATTTCAAACAGCCGGAGAATTTAGGCTTGAAGCTCTGGGCGACGAAAATCACAGCGTCAAATATGGATACGTCTTGCTTCGTCTTAAAAAACAATAGGGGATGTCTCGGCTTCAGCCGGACCCAGTTAGGCGACGGCGTCACGCTATCGTTCATTTCGAATGAAATAATGCATCAAGCGACATCGCATTCGGACAATAGTCGCGGTAGTGGCTAGCGGCCGTGCCCGCGGCGAGATCGTGCTGGCACTGATTTTTGTGATCGCAAGTGATGCAGATGCGTTGCAAGCCTCGCATTATAGCAGGGTCATCGGATGCAAGCTTCTGCGGATCGACGCCAAGTGCACGGAGAAGTTTTGGTAGCTCATCGGCGGCGTGCGGCCCTTTGTTCGCAAAAAAATAATAGTTCCTGAGCGCTCACCCCAATATCGCGTGCTAGACGCGCGACCTCTTCCGCTTGACAGTTTGCCAGTTCACCCCGAAGGCCGACCGCATGGCGGTATTTTTTGACCCAATTGGCGATCGCATCGAGAATTGGCGCAACGGTGCGATGTTCATAGGTGTGGTTGTTCATAACATCCTCCGTGGAAAACCAAGGACCTTGCTGGTCTTTGGACTGACGAAATGAAGTTTGTTGCACACGGGGCAATGTTCTCCCTGGTAGGTTTCCCTCCCATTGTCCGCGCCATCGTCTGCGGTCCAACCCTGAAGATGGACGCCAGTGTTCGGGCAGCGATAAACAAAGAGTGCCATCTTCAAAGCCGCTGAACGATGATGGCAGCCAGACCTCAGCCTGATCGATTAATGCTCGGTCGAGGCCGCCGCACGCGCACTCCTGAACGAGGCAAACATTCGACCGCTCCGAGCGCGGGCGCATTGATGTGGGTCAATTGGTCATCGGCGGGCCAGGGCCGCCCCGACATAAGCCTCGGTCACGCTGCAAGACAGCTAGATCCCACTTGCGGATGGGCCTTGGCTATCTCCTTAAAATTAGGTTCCTCGCGGAACCTTTCTAGGTGAAAATTTAATGCGTACTGATCCGGTATAGATCATTGTGGTCTTTGTCCGCGCCTTGGCAGCCCGTTATCGGCACTCCCGCGGGATCGGTTAATCTCGGGTTTTCAGCAAAGGACTCGGCGTACTCGGACATGCCGAGCTTTTCGAGCCAATCCGCAATCTGTTGCATTGCGGATGCTACCGAATTGATGCGCCGCGGCGAACGTCGAAAGGGGTCAAACACGACCGATGCATTCAGTACCCGCGCCGATCAATGTCCGTTGTTACTTCAATAACGACATTATTGTTCGGCGCAGCGAAGTGACGCTAAGGGCAAGTAGCGGGCATTCTTTACGAATTCGCCTATTACCACGATGCGGTCGCAGTCAACGATAGCCGGCGCATCCAGCCCTTTGGCTGGTTCCAGAGGCGCGATCCAGTCGCCATCTAGGTCCGTCGCGCAAATCGCGTTTTGCGGCTATCTTTCACGTGCAATCCACCGGATAGGAGTGTCTCCATGACGTCTGCGATCAGGCTTCCTGTCTTAGCTGCCGTTGCGTTAATGGGACTCAGCTTGACGGCTCCCACGCAAGCCCAACAAGCCACCATGTCATTCTTTGTCACCAGCGTGGGCAAGGGCAATGGCGCCGACCTTGGTGGCCTCGCCGGCGCCGATGCACACTGTCAGGCGCTCGCCAAAGCTGCGGGTTCGACCGAAACCAACTGGCATGCCTATCTAAGCACGACTGAACCGGGAGGCGTCGCTGGCGTCAACGCGCGTGATCACATCGGAAAGGGACCGTGGCAGAATGCCAAGGGCGTTGTCGTGGCAAAGAGCGTGGAGGATCTGCACTCAGATTCCAATAACATCAACAAACAGACTGCTTTGACTGAAAAGGGCGAGATCGTCAGCGGCCGCGGCGACGCGGTCAACATGCACGACATTTTAACCGGCTCGGATCCGCAGGGGCTTTATTCTACGGCCGGTGGCGACACCACCTGCGGGAACTGGACGAAGAGCAGCGACGGATCGGCCATTGTCGGCCACCATGACCGCTCTGGCCTCAAAGACACGAGACACATGAATTCCTGGAACTCCTCGCATGGCTCGCGCGGCTGCAGCCAGGATGGCCTGAAGGGTACAGGGGGCGCCGGCCTGATCTATTGTTTCTTGGCCAATTGAATGCGCCTCGACCCGGTCCGCTCTTCGCACACTTCAGTCCGACGAGAGCTGAGGCACGACGTCTCACCTTGGGTCAATCGCGACCGAGATCGTCATGGCCGACGTTTGTATTTGTCCGCTTCGTCTCGAAAGCGACCATTCAAGCATGAGTCCTAGGCGCCGCCGAACGACAATCTGCAGCTGGAAATCGATCCGACCGTTGGATCGGCGCCGTTGCGGCTCGGAACGCGCGATTTCAACAGCTTCTTCGAAGGTGGCCTCTCGCGGCTGAGAATATGGAACAGAGCGTTGGGCGCCGACGAGATCACGGCACTGCATTCCACCGACACGGTGCCGTCGGACGGGCTTGTTGCCGAGTTCCTGCTCAACGCCGATGCGGGAACGATTGCGACCGACACCGCTCGGGGCAACAACGGAAACCCCTTCGGTGCCACCTGGGACATGCAGTCCTGAGCATTCTCAATCGTCGCCGACAAATGTGGTGGTCGGCCTTCACAGGACCACCACGTCAACGGCTTCCACGCCGCCGGTCCGTTTGCTTACCTGTTTCTGGTACGCGACGCCCCTCCGCCAATTCCTCAATGCCGATACAGCGGCTCACGTGAAAACCGGGGGGATGAAGCCGTAGCCCTCGTCCGCGTGCTGGCGACATTGGATGGTATTGCCGGAGGACCTTCGGTCCGAACTTTTGGCGTTCTATGGCCGGCATCGATGCAAACGACCCGCTGGCCAATGTAAAACATCTCAAATGTCTCCAAAACCGAAGCAGGCCTCGGTCTCTCCACGGTGGCGGGAACCGGAGGTCGGGCTCGTCGATTTGCAGTGCCTATTCGTCCTTCGACTGAAAACGCGGCCCGTCGATGATGCTCAGCACTAGCTTTAAGTGACCTGCCGTCTGCGTTCCTTTACGTTGTCGCGATTCTTCGACCACGCGAGCGCGACAAAGAGCATGGCACGCGTGAGCAGCTTTGTCCTTCATGCGTCTGTTCGCTTCCCGCGTCGGAAGACTGCCTCGCAGGCAGCCAAAGCGACGCGCACAGCTTCGCGGATCGTGTCGGGGGTCTCGCCTTCGAGCGCAAGGACGCCTGCAAGAAATGCTTCGACGCGCCCGTCCATCGATTTTCCTGTCCACGCTCAATTCTTCAATGGATGCAATTGGCCCTGCACTTGCAAACGCCCTTTATGGCACCCCCTCTCGCGATTGCAGTAGCCTCACTGGTGAACCTTAAGTTAGTTTTTAACGAATTGCGCTCGTCCGTCGCTATTTCGCAGCAAGAAGCCTGTGTGACGCTAGTCGCTGACGATTGTCTCTGGGCGAGCTACCGCGTCAAAAAACGGCCTGGCTCGGGGCCGACCCAGACCATCAGTGTTTACCATGCTAGTGGACCGACTTTAACGCTTGTTTCCCACGTTTGACAGCGGCGAGGACGCGGCGTGGATCGGCGGTCCAAACGAAGGGTTTTGGATCGGCGTTTGTCTCGGTAACGAAGCGATTGATGGCGGCCTTGAGTTCGTCGACTGATCGGAAGACGCCGCGCGTCAGGCGTCGGCGCGTGAGCTTGGCAAAGAAGGTTTCGACGGCGTTGAGCCAGGACGCCGAGGTCGGGGTGAAGTGGAAGGTCCAGCGCGGATGCCGGGCAAGCCAGGCGCGGACTTTGGGATGTTTGTGAGTAGCGTAGTTGTCGACGATGGCATGGATCGCTTTTCGCTTCGGTACCTGCGCCTCGATGGTGTTGAGGAAGCGGATGAACTCCTGGTGGCGGTGGCGGTTCATGTTATGCCCGATGACGGTGCCGTCGAGGATGTTGAGGGCGGCGAACAGCGTGGTTGTGCCGTGCCGTTTGTAGTCGTGCGTCATCGTGCCGGCACGGCCGGGCTTCATCGGCAGTCCTGGCTGGGTGCGGTCGAGCGCCTGGATTTGGCTCTTTTCGTCGACCGAGATCACGACCGCATGGGCCGGTGGATCGACGTAGAGACCAACAATGTCCTTGAGCTTCTCAGCAAACTTCGGATCGTTCGACAGTTTGAAGGTGCGGACGCGGTGCGGCGCGAGCTGGTGAGCCTCCAGGATGCGCTGCACCGACCGCAAGCTCACGCCGGCCGCCTTTGCCAGCATGCGCCCGGTCCAATGGGTTGCTTCGCCCGGCGGCGGCCCGAGCGCCAAGTCCACCACCCGCTGCACAATGGCTGCCGGCAGCGGCGGCTTGCCGGGTTTGCGCGTCTTGTCGCGCGTCAGCCCGTCCACGCCCTCGGCCATGAACCGCGCCTGCCAGCGCCACACCACCGGTTTGGCCTTGCCGGATCGCCGCATGATCTCGGCCGTGCCGCAACCATCGGCCGTCGCAATGATTATTTTGGCCCGCCAAACATGCTTCTGCGGCGCGTTGCCATCGCCAATAATCGCCTCAAGCCGATGACGATCTGCCGGCGTGACGTTGACGACAATTCCTGCTCTCATAACGAGAGCTTGAACTGCTTCGAGCGATTTGGGAATCGCCCGAATGAATCAGACCACTAGGGAGACGGTACTGTGACACCGGATCATCGACAAACCACCGCATTCGTAGCGCTCGCATTATCTGTTGTTCTCGCCGCCGCGCCACAGCCGGCGCGGGCAGATGGCGTCCCAAGCTTCATCCCCTATCTGGGCTACGTGAAGGACGGCTACGATTTCTTCGAAAAGTACATTAAGGGGCAGCCCGATGCCCTCGCACAGATGCAGGCGATGATCAACCAAGCCAAGGCGGCGATCATTTCCGAGCTCGACGGCCTTGCTGCCGCATGGGACTCGTCCTGCGCATCCAATGCGGTCGACACCTTCCAGAACATTGACCAGTTGACGCCAAACAATCTGCAGGCCTTCGCTATTTCCAGCGATAAATGCGTCACCGACGCACAAGCACTGATCGGTGCCGTCACGGACAAGGCCGCAATGGACAAAATCGGCTTTGCGCTGAATACTGTTGGGCCTATCGCCCTTATCGCCAATGCACACGCAGGCTTTCCCACGAACACCTTGCAGCAACATATCATCAGTGCCAATCAGGATCTTAAAGCGAGGCTTGCACCATTCTGCGATGTCTCGATCGACGATCCCAATTCGCTTCCGGGCTTTGGCGAGGGAGCTGTGAGCGGACATGGCGCATGCTACAATTTCCATCATCTGAAACCGGCACGGATCGCGGTCGGCGAGCGCGGAGGCGTCTTCTACCTTCAGCAGGGGCCCAACACCGCGTTTCTTTCGTGGCCTATGCGTGGAGACGCCGTTCCTGATGACGATCTGATTCCATGGCGGGGATACACTGTTGGTTTCCCTGTTGTGGACTTCTCGATTGCTATTCGCGATGTGATGCAGGGAACGAGTTGGCAAGTCGCCGACACGGCGCTCAACGCGTTGGAGCCTGCCGTGGCGCGGATAGGGCCTCCGGTGACGCTGACCGTAAGCGCCGGAATCCAAGCCTTTAGGACGGATTCAAGTGGCAACCTGACCGGTGCCGTCCTGAAACCGTATCCCGACCCCTCAACGCCGCTCTTCTTTGGTTGGTATCAAATGGACGGCTGGCTGCAGTCCGTGACCGCGGCCGCCAATGCCGATGGACGCGTCGAAATCTTTGGCATCAGCAAAATAGGGACCGTCTTTTACCGCTGGCAACAACTCGCCGGCAATGACACCAGTTGGTCGCCTTGGGCACAGATGGATAGGCAATTCAATTGCATTACGGTTGCTCGCAATCAGGACGGAACGCTGCAGATCTTTGGCACTGATCCATCAGGCAATATCTGGACCAGCAATCAGATTCTGGGCGGTGATCAATTCGCGACGGTGCGGTCTAACTCTCCGGCTCCGGCAACCAACTCCTGGACGAGCTTGAAGCCGATGGACGGCAGCTCGAGCCAGGTCGCCGCGGTGACTGATGCAAACGGATTTATTCACCTCTTCGGCATCAATCCCGCCGGCAACCTGTTTCACCGCCGGCAGGCAGCTCAGAATGCGACCGATCCTTCCATCGGTGGGGCCTGGACGGCCTGGGACCAGGTGCAAAGTCCCGAGTCATTGCGAATGATTGCGGTGACCGTTGATTCCCCCGGGCACATTAATATTTTTGGAATCACCGCGGGGGGTGGCCCGATCGCGCATCTCGCCCCGGGCGGGACTCCTGTTGGCGCATTCAACGGCGACCACATCTTCCAACGCGTCAAACTCGATGGCGAGACCACGTATACCGCCTGGTCGCAAATTCCGGGCTCGATCCATAGCATCGCTGCTGCGAATGAAGGTGGTGGCGCGGGCAAACTCGTTTTGATTGGCATCGACGCCAACGGAAATATCCACCTCAACACTTCGGACGGCATCGTACAGTCGACACCGGCGGGACCGATGCCGGATTCCTGGAACGGCTGGGAGCCCCTGCCGAACACGCTGAGCGGGGCAGCCCCCGGCTTAGCGGTGCCCAGCGTGACCGGCATGAAGCTCGCGAAAGCAACCGGCACGCTGCTTTCGGCCGGATTGGGCATGCCATCCCAACACTATGTGATCGACGCCAACTGCAACGAGCCCGCCGGCACCGTCATCAGGCAGAACCCCGGCGGCGGGACGCAGGTCGCTGCCGGATTCATCGTGCAGCTCGATGTCGAAACCTGGCCGACCGGACGCACAAGGTGCAATTGAGTTGACGTTGAGCACTATGCCGCGATCGCTTCCTTACCCCGATCGTGCTGTCGCTGACGCGATCGACGATGCCGAGTTCCACGAACTTGGTCTCCAACAACCGCAAGGTCCAGCATGCGCGTCCCTTGGGTGCTTGGAACAGGCCAAGGCAATCAGCTTGGCCTCCTTCTCGCCGTCGAAAATCCGAGCAACGGCAGGCATCGCGCGCGGCTTACGGCTCAACACAGCCTCGAAGCCTTCTTCCACCAGTTGCTTGCGCGCCCGGTAAACCATGGACGGACTGGTCTCCAGAGCTTCGATGATTCCGGTTGTCGCTCCACCAGGAGATGGAGAAAGGTCTCGCCAGCGCGTTCGTGATCAGGTGGCCCATCTGGCCTTCGGGGCCGAGTCGCGAATGAGATCGAACGCGCGCGGATATCCAGGATGGCCAGGAGCTCAAACGCTCCATCAATAGGCCGGATACATTGATGCAAGACCGCTCGCCGTCAACTCGACGAAGACTCTTGCAACGCACGGCCGGACCATACAATGGGTCAGACTCGGTCCTTCGGCGATGTCCGCGGCATGTCCGCTTTGCATTTGATCACGACCGTCACGCGGACGTTATGGCACTTCGCATTTGGGCCATTACCGGAAGTGTGGGGCTTCATTCGATGAAATTTCTTCAGCGGTTTGTGTGACAGCGAGGCCGATGAATGTTGCGGCGCACACACACCTCCTTACTACGAAGGTTGAATAGGTAAAGGCTATCATTTTAGGTACGTCGGGCGATTTCCTGAATAAGATAGACCCCAGTACAGGTCCACGGATGCGAACATGAGTCTTCGTGCTCCGTCGAAAGGGTGGTTCATTGCTTCGCTCATCATCGCCGTGATTGCTATGCTCGGTGCTTTATCGCCAATTCCATACATCACCACGTACGCAGTTTGGGTTGCCATCCTCGCGTACATCGTGCTTGCCATCAGTAGCCTGGCACAAACGTAACAGATGTCGCGCGTCTAGCAACTCTGAGCGATCGAGTGCAAGTGAGAAAAACTGAATGGGGAGAAGGACAAAATGGTTGCTCACGTCCCGCAGCACTTCCGCCGCGTGATCACCGCCGCCGCGGGGGGAAACGTCATCGAGTGGTATGACTTCTACATCTTCGGGAGTTTGGCCGCGATCTTGTCGGTCAAGTTCTTCGAAAAGAGCCACCCCGTCGCGGCCCTGCTCAGCACGATCGCGCTGTTCACCGCTGGGTTCCTGGTGCGGCCGTTGGGGGCTTTCCTGTTTGGCTGGCTAGGAGACGTCGTCGGTCGCAAATATACGTTCATTATGACCCTCGTCGGCATGGCTTTGGGGACCGGGGCGATTGGCTTGATCCCGACCTTCGACCAGATCGGCTTGGCCGCCGCGGTCATCCTATTCTGTTTACGGATGATCCAGGGCCTTTGCCTGGGCGGCCAATACGGTGGCGCCATCACCTATGTTGCCGAGCACGTGGGGGACAAACACCGCGGTTACTATACCGGCTGGCTGCAGACCTCGCCGACGCTTGGAATCGTGTTGTCGCTCATCGTGATCATCGCCACACGCACCTACTTCGGCGAGGCCGCGTTCAGTGCATGGGCGTGGCGCATCCCGTTCTTGTTCTCCTTCCTGCTCGTTTTTATCGCATTCTATATGCGGCTACAATTTCAGGAGTCGCCGATTTACGCGGAGATCAAGGCCAAAGGGGAAACCAGCAAGAACCCATGGCGGGAGGCCTTCCTCAGCTCGAACATCAAATTCGTGATCATCGCGACCATCGTGGTGCTTGGGCAGGGCGTGGTTTGGTACAGCGGCCAGTTCTGGGCACTGTACTTCCTGCAGCAGGTTTCCAAGGTGGACGCGCTGACCACCGCCTACATCGTGGGAGCCGGGCTAATCATTGGGACCCCGACGCTCATCTTTTTCGGCTGGCTGTCCGACAGCATCGGCCGCAAGCCGGTGATATTGGGCGGCATGTTGCTTGCGGCGGTCACTTACTATCCGCTGTATTCGTGGCTCGGGTCGGTCACGCAGCCAGGCAATATCAACATGCCGATTGCGATCCTCATCGTCGCCATTCTCGTCGCGTATGTCGGGATGGTGTATGGGCCGGTCGGCGCGTTCCTCGCCGAATATTTCCCCAGCAGAATCCGCTACACGTCGGTATCCGTGCCGTATCACATCGGCAACGGCTGGGGTGGCGGATTGGTGCCTTTCATCACCACGGCGGCGTACCAGGCGACCGGCAGTGTCGGCTACGCGCTGATCTACCCGATCGCTGTTCCCGCAGTGTGCTTTGTGCTCAGCCTATTCCTGATGCCTGAGACGCGCAAAATAAGCATCTGGAATCCCGAGACGAAAACGGCGTAATCGCCGAACTGACACTATAAGCCGCGTGCGGGTCCGAACGGGCCCCGCACTTTTCTTTGGCGGATCAGGCGCGATGTCCGAAAAGGATTTTGGAAGGTTTAGTGGCGTGCCGCCGCTTGGTTGAGCCGCGAGAGGGGATTGGTTGGCGCAAGGAGTGTGGTGGGGGAGGGCTGGCAGCCGTCCACACCTCACGCCAGTCTTGCGAGAAGGCCGCAAAAACGCGAACATTCGCAGCTTAAATGGCGCTAGCCGGCCAGACCGCCGTCGGCGGGAACCTAAAACCTGAATGGGAGAATCACATGTCGAAAATCGTCAACGAAGTGCTCGCCGCCAACGCGAGCTATGTCTCAGCATTCGGCGCCAAGGGAAAGCTGGCGCTGCCGC
Organism: uncultured Alphaproteobacteria bacterium; assembly: GCA_963733575.1. Lineage (GTDB taxonomy): Bacteria > Pseudomonadota > Alphaproteobacteria > Rhizobiales > Xanthobacteraceae > BOG-931. Next base: position 568,967 of record CAVTDJ010000006.1, read on the forward strand.
CGGCGCGACGTTTCGCCATCCTCACCTGCATGGACGCCCGGCTCGACCCTGCGAAATACGCCGGCCTCGCCGAGGGCGATGCGCATGTCATTCGCAACGCCGGTGGGCGCGCAACCGACGATGCGATCCGCTCGCTGGTGATATCACACAAGCTTCTAGGGACGATCGAGTGGTTCGTCATTCATCACACGAATTGCGGAATGGAGCTGTTCTCGGACGGCGTTATGGCCGATCTGCTTGAGGATGATCTCGAAACCGCCACGTTCGACGGCAAGGCGTGGTCAAATCCTCATCACCGTGGCGGCCACGCTGCTGGCCATTTCATCAAATGGCATACAATCGCAAATCAGGCGGCGAGCGTGCTTCAAGACGTGCGGCGAATTCGCGAGCATTCGCTCGTACCGGCGGCCATCCCGATCTACGGCTATGTCTACGATGTGCATAGTGGTCGTCTGGAGGAGGTGAAGAAGGCGACGGAGGCGGGTCGCGCTGCCGCCTGAGATTTGTCTCAACGACGAATAGGCTAGAGATTGTCGGGCCAGCGGCGCGAGGTGTGAAAGACGCGGGCGATTTCAATGCGTGAGCCGCGGACGCGGTAGGGAACGATGTAGGGCGTTTTCGGTATCACCAGCTCGCGCGTGCCGGGGACGCGGCCGGGCGCGCCAAGCTTCGGGTTATCCCACAGCAGGTACTCGACGCAGTAGAGGATGTGCAGGGCCACGCGCTTTGCGGCGGCAGGGTCTTGTTCGGCGATGTGCGCGCGCAAGGCGATGAGGTCGTGAATGCTCTCGGGAGACCAGATGAGCGTCATACGCTTTTTTGGAAATCGGCGCTCTTTGCGCGTCTCCCATGAGGCAACCCATTCGCTGACGCGCGCGTGGGCGATGCCTTTGCCGCGGTCAAGCGAGGCGAGCGCGTGCGTGATGCCTGAAATCTGCCACTCGTTGGTATCGAGATAGGCGGTGATCGCCTCGGCCGCGAGAAATGAACGGGAGCGGCCGGTATTCTCAGCGTTGACCATGCTCGCTGTGATCACGCGCGCGCGAGACTGGGCGGCGCGATGCCGACCGACCTGCTCGGGCCGCCTGGGTGGTGCAGCGGCTGCTGGCCGCACGATGCTGAGGTCGCCGGCGGCGCCGTCGCCGATTCTTTTTAGTGATAACGGTTCGGGGCGACGATGGAGCTCGGGCGGTCGGGGCGACCGACGATGATGATGACGTCGGCTTCGCCGGGTCGCCGGCGCGAGCGCAGCGAGGTACAGGGTCATCGATCAACGATGGCAAATTCTCAAGCACTGACATGGTCACAGCGTTGAACCTGCTCTCTGTGATCACGCGCGCGCGCGAGGCTGGGCGGCGCGATGCCGACCGACCTGCTCGGGCCGCCGGGGTGGTGCAGCGGCTGCTGGCCGCACGATGGTGAGGTCGCCGGCGGCGCCGTCGCCGATTCTTTTTAGTGATAATCGGGGCGACGATGGAGCTCGGGCGGTCGGGGCGACCGAGGAAACAAGGCGACTGCTAACCAACCGCCCTTGCTTAGGCTTTGTCTATGAAGAGTCCCATTCCAAAAGAACGTCTACGCGTCAGCAATTGGGTGAGTAGGCCGCTGGAGTTGCACCATCGGCCTCTCGCAGAACCGAGCATGAGACTCTCGCCTCACTCGGCTCCCATCAGGCAAACACGCCGATCATGCCCATCCGCCAGTGCACGAACAAATCCGCGTGTTCCCGGGCCATTCGTTCGAGAAAGTGACCCGCACGAATCTTCTTTGCGGCAAAGCGCTTGAACTTCCGCATCACCCAGGCTCGAAGTGTCAGATTGACGTAGCGAAGCACGGGTGCGAGCGCCGATGGCGCGTATCGCCCATAGTACGCAAGCCACCCCCGCAGGAGTGGATTGATCTGTCGGGCGATATCTGCCACCGACAGCTCGGTTCGACGGCGGAAGCCCAATTCCCTGATCGTTGCCCGCATGGCCTTCATTGCCGAGACGCTGACGGCAGGAGTGAACCCGCAGAACAGCGTGTTGTCTCGGTGATTCAGGACCCGACGGGGCCGGAAGCAGTAGCCGAGGAAGTCAAACTTGACGTTCGGATACTTGCCTCTACGCCTTCCGTCTCTGCAGTAGACAACCTTGGTTTTGGTTGGATGCGGCTCAAGCCGGCACTCTGCCAGCCGTGTTTGAAGCTCGACCTTGAAGGTCTGCGCTTCTTGCTCGCTCCGGCAATGCACCAACCCGTCATCTGCATAACGACACCAGGGAAGGTCGGGGTGCGTCCGTGTCATCCACAGATCGAACGCGTAGTGCATGAACAGATTGGAGAGAATCGGACTGACCACACCACCCTGCGGGGTACCGCAGGTTCGTTCAATCCGTGTCCCATCGTCCTGTTCCATCGGCGCCCTCAGCCATCGTTCGATGTAGAGCAGCGCCCACTTGCACGTCACGTGTTTGCGGACAGCCCGCAGCATCAGCGCGTGGTCGATATTGTCGAACAGACCCTTGATGTCAAACTCCAGAACCCAGTCGTACTTCCAGCATCGCTTGCGCGTGACTCCAACAGCATCGAGGGCCGATTTTCCCGGCCGATAGCCATAAAGTCCGCCAGAAATAAGGGCTCCAGGTCCGGCTCAATGACCTGCTTGACAACCATCTGCGCCACGCGGTCCGCCACAGTGGGCACACCCAAAATCCTTTGCCCTCCAGACTTCTTCGGTATGGAGACAGCACGTACCGGCGGTGGAAAGTAGCTTCCCGAACTCATCCTGTTCCAGATCTTGTAGAGATTGTTCTGCAAGTCGGCTTCGAACTGTTCGATCGACTGTCCGTCCACCCCGCTCGCACCCGCATTGGATTTGACCGCTTTGTACGCTTCGTACACCAGCTTCTTGTTTATGCTGAACGGTTTGTCCGTCGCACGCGTCGGCGTCCTCCTGTTGCCAGTTGTTTCCTCACGTACGACCACCTGATCCGATCCCTTTGCTCCAGTCCCATTACGAACCTTCATCGCTCCTACGGATCGGTCCGTCCCAGTGCTTTGCCTCGGTACTCTCGCCTCACGGCTTTCGCCGCTTGTGCTTCTCCCTTCGCATCAAAGCGACTGGTTCCTGCAGTTCCACGCAAAAGCCTGCATCCGAGTCACGCCCCCTCTACGCCGGTCGTCGTCTGCCCCGTCTCAGGCATCTGACAAACTCGTCCCAGAGGCACAATCCCCCTCCGGTTTCGACGACATTATGAATCTTTAACGACGCGTGTTCAGTGGGTTCACTTTCGTTCGTCTCTCGGACACTCACCTGCTCAAGGTTCACCTTGAACTTTTCCTCCAGCGCTCACCACCACGGCTCTTGACCGCAGCAGCCTGGAGTGGTTTGGGACCTGCTCCTGATAGCCGATCCCGAGGGGCCCGCCCTCATCTTTCACGCAGCTTTACGGCTCGTATCCTTCCTCCTTTCTTGCTGCCTCTGCAGCACACGATTGTGCAAAGACTTGTCTGATTGCGAAGGAAAGGTGCTCGGTCTCCCGACAGCTAGATGATAGCCCGCTAGGCTCTCTCTTGTCTACGAGGTCGACGCGGTGGTCGCCTCAAGATGGTGGTCCGAAAGCTGAAGGCTGCAATCTATGAATGCGTACTTGCGCACAGTCTTTGCAACGCAGTCACTTCAACCCGGTCCTTGCGGGACACCATTCCGCCGGCGGGCGGATTCCGTGTTAGCTCAGTTCCTCCGGCTGTTATCGCTCATGCCTCGACGGCTGCCTCTCGCTGCCAGCGATATTCCGTCCCGTCAGCCCAAATACGGTGCATCAGCACGGCAAGTTTGCGTGCGACTGCGACGACCGCTCGGCGGAGGCCGCGGCGCTTCGCAATGCCGAGCCCCCAAACTCGGATGCCAGAATACTTTTTGGATCGCGTGAGAAGCGCGAGAGCCGATTGGTATAGGACCGCGCGCATTGCCGCGTCTCCGCACTTGGAGATGCCGCCATTCCTATCCGTCTCGCCTGAGGCGTACTTCTTCGGCGTCAGACCCAGGTGAGCGCCAACGTCGCGAGATCGATGGAAGCGGTCCGGATCATCGATCGTCGTCAGAAAGGTCACGGCGGTGATAGCTCCCACGCCTGGTATGGTCATCAAGCGGCGGCAGGTCGCGCTTTCGCGGACCATCTCGAGCATCATTTTGTGAAGGACAGCGCATTGCTGCCGAAGGGCAGCGCGCGCGACGAGCATGGGGCGCACCATTGCTTCAAGGTGTGGCGCCTCGGCTATCAGCTCGAGAACGCGGGCTTCAAATGGGCCGGCGGTGATCCGACCGGTGAGCTTGATCCCAAATACCCTCAGGGTTCCGCGGATCTCGTTTTCAATGTCGATCTGCTTGATCTGCAGCGTCCGTCGGTTCGTGAGCAGCATTCGGACCACTTGATTGACCTCGCTCTTCACGTGGACGACCGAGTACCAGCCGACGCGCATGCAATGGGCGATCGCCCGGGCGTCGTTCCGATCATTTTTGATGGGCATGGTCTTGGTGACCGCGCGGAGCCGACGAGGATCGATGCAGACCGCTGGCAGGCCCCGGTCCCGGAGTCCGCTGTAGAGCCATGCGGCGGTGGAACCAGTCTCGAGCCCCACTCGCTCGAAGGCCAGGCCAAGCTGCTCCAGCCAATTTGCGATCTCATCTGGATCGGATGCCGCAACGCCCTCTCTGATGATCGCTCCGTTCTCGTCGACGGCACAGATCGCGGTGGTCGCAAGCGAGACGTCCAAACCAACATAGTACTTCATGGCGTTCTCCTTCGTGTCTTGGGTTCTGAAGGAGACCGAGGAGCTTCAGTGATTCGCAATCACCCCATCTATAATTATGCAGTCAAGAAAACCGTCGAACTCTGATTTCTGCCGGTGTTTCAACATGTAGTTGATCCAACCCGCGTTCGCACCGTCGCGGACAAGAATTCGGCCCCACTCGACCTTCGCCCAACAGTCGCAGATCAGGTTTTCAAGGGCGACAGCATCGAAGTGCGAGGGCAATTCAATTGCACAATGAATATGCCATCGACCGGACGTGCCACGCTCCCATGAACGCAATGCGCGGGCGCGGACCTCGCCCTTTTCGAGTACGGGTAATACACGAAGACGTTTGCCGTACCGACGAAATGCAGCTCCATACACGGCTCTGTTGAGGAGGTTCATGAAGTGCCGAAAAGCTTGTCTGCATCGATAGTCGTCGATCTTTACCCAACCGCCGCTGTCAGGCTGGTGGCCTTGCTTCAAGGTTAAGGTGACATCGCAAAATTCACCCCAGCTGCTCGTATCGAACAAGTTTGATTTGGCGGATTCAATAGGATCAGATCTAACCTCCATCGAGTTGCTATTCGCGTGTATTGCAGAGGTAGTGTAAGGTCTCACGGCAGCGTTTGAGTGCCGGCCCGATGGTGTCGTTCGAAAATTCACGAAGAAGCTAAGCTTTTGCCTCCCAAATCCTCCTCGAACACGACTGGCTTTGACGCTTGCCGCCGTACTATATTCGGGCTTCTTAGAGGCCGTTTCGAAATTGGTTGTCACGCGTGCAGCTCGTCGAGCAACGCCTTCGCCTCTGTCAAATCGAACGTGTCGAAGCCTTTCGTGAACCGTCCGCAGACGGCGTGATTGGATTCAGCCAGGCACCGCCCTGGACATCTCCTGATGGCGCTACGAGCCAAGACAGCCAAGGAGCCATTGCGCCTCTGCGATCTCCGGGAATTCCGGCGTCGGCACAAAGCCTGCGAGCGCGGGGGCGAGGACCGCGTGAGTGTCGGCAAGTCGACCGCTCATCTGATAGAGCTTCGCCAGCGCGTGCGCGGCCTGGAATTCGAAGGTGCGCGCGCCTTGTTCGCGCGCGATGCGGACTGCTTCGCGGTAGGCGGCTTCGGCGGCGGCGGGGTCGCGTTTTGCGAGGACGTTGCCGCGCAAGCGCTGCAGGAACGAATCCATCCGATGGCCGGCGGTCTGCGTGGACAATTCGAGACCTTCCGCGATCGAGGCGAGCGCGTCGTCGACGGCGCCCGCCGCGCCCTGCAACTCGGCGAGAAGGCCATGCCAGAGAAAGGTTTGCCGTTCCTGCCGTTCACGCTTGGCGTTGACGACTTCGCGCAGCTCGGCCGCGGCCGCAGCCGCGTCGTTTGTCAGCAGACCGCGGGCCCAGCTCGCCCATGCTCTCCCATTCAAGACCCAAAGCTCCGCGCCTTTTTCGGCTGTGACGGTTGCAAAAGCTTCGGCCCTGCGCAGCACGGCTTCGAGGCGTCCGCAAGTGGCGAGGACGAGCAGGCTCTGCCCCGTCGCGTCGGCAGAAACGGGGTGCGGCAACCCAGAGATAAGGCCGCATGCGCAATCGGACGCCCCGCCGTCCCGTGCGTAACGGCAGCGGCAAAGGGGCTGTCGCCAATAACTGTCGCCACTGCCGCCAATAGACCAGCTAAGTCATTGATTTTATTATATGGTGGGCCCGGGAGGACTCGAACCTCCAACCAAGCGGTTATGAGCCGCTGGCTCTGACCATTGAGCTACGGGCCCGCGCCGCGCGGGCGGTGACAGCCGATATTATACGATTCACGCCGACAACGTCATTGCGCGCGTCGCGCAATCCGATCCCGCGACTCGAATTTCTGGATTGCTTCGTCGCTTCGCTCCACCTTTTGTCCGTATCAGACTTTGTCGCATCGTAATAGCCGAAAAGTCATGATTTCCCCGACGTTTACTTTGTCCGTAACTGATCGTTGACGGCCGGACCAAGCCGGACCATTTTGCCAAAAAATGTGGAACCAAATGTGTAACCCAGCGTTGACGGCCGGCGCCGAAAGAACAAGCTATGGCACTGAAGCAGGGAGATGTGAAGGCTGCGATTGCCAGCGGCAAAAACCAAAAACTCAAAGACGGCCGTTCGCTCTACCTCTATGTGAAAAACGGGCGCGGCTTTTGGGTGCATCAATTCACTAATTTCGGCCCAACCAAAAACAACCCCACGCCACACCCGCACACGCGGAGTACGTGTCTGGGGCCGGCTTGGGACATGACGCCCGCACAGGCGCGCAAGGCGCGCGACAAGTTTGCCGTTGATCGGCGGGAAGGCCGCGACGTTGGCCTAGCCTCCAAAAAGGCCATGGGCGAGCTATTCTCGATGGCTGCAGCAGCCTACCTCGACAACCACGCCGACGAATGGAACGCGCGCCACAGGGCCGGGCTAAAGGCTTTAGCGCAGAGATACATTCCGGCCGACTTTAACGCGTTGCCGGTGGCTGCGATCACCCATGAACACGTCGCCGATGTGCTCCGACCTATCTGGAACGGGCCGGGCAACAATCGCGGCTCGCGGTTGCGCCGGCTTATCAAGGGCGTGCTCGACGCAAAAAACGTGCATCCGAATCCCGCACGGTGGGATGGCGGCCCGTTGCCGGAGCTACTGTCAAAGAAGCGGGTAAAGGTGAAGCACCGCGATGCCATGCCCTATGCGGACGTACCGGCGTTCTTTGCATCGCTCTCCGATAGTGTCGAGGATCGTGCCGGCCGGTTTGTGATCTTGACCGCGGTCCGGAGGAAGGAGGCGCTAGGCGCCAAGTGGGGCGAGTTTGATTTTGCCAAGCGAGAATGGAACGTGGCAGTTGAACGCATGAAAATGAGACGGCCACACAAGGTCTCGCTCACCGATGCGATGATCGAGGCGCTCGGCACGCCCGGTGACCGTGACGCCTATGTGTTCCCGTCGCGCCGCACGGGCCGCATGTTGGGCCACAAGGCGCTAGACAAAGAATGGCTCCCAGAGCCTTACACGCTTCACGGCTTCCGCACGTCGTTTTCGACGTGGGCGGAGGAGCAAGACGACGGCCGGGCATTCGCGCCGGCAGTCATTAAGGCCGCGACTTCACACGGCAAAGAAAACGCGGTCGAGGCCGCCTATCGCCGCAGCGATTTATTCGAGGCGCGGCGAAAATTGATGCAAAGCTGGTCCGACTTTACTACAAGGTCGCGCAAGGCGTAGCTGACTTCCGCCTCTACTGAACCGGAGATCTACTCGGTCATGATTCGGTTCACTGGCATGTCGGCGAGCGCGTCCGCGCCTGGCTGCACGAAATTCGCAGAACGGCAGGTTGTCGTTGACGCGGTAATGGCCTTGGCCGTCGCAACGCGGAGAGCACAACCTTGCCAAGGTTGGGGTCGAGGGTTCGAATCCCTTCGCCCGCTCCAATTTTTCAATAACTTAGCGACATCAGGCGTGATCGAAGCCGATGTCTAGCTAGCACATAGCTAGCAACTCATCACCGAATTACTGGCCGCGGACAGAAGCAGCAGCCGGTGTTTGGAGCGTCGCCGCAGGCCACCAGATCGGAACGCGCCGGTGCGGTTCCCCGCCTAGCGATCGGGCGATTGGTGGGCCACGCCGTTCACGTCGCGTTGCGGCCTAACTTACTTTCAAGCGCCGGCGCGACCGAGCCGGCAGATCTCGCCGAGGGTCCGTGTTTAAACAATGCTGGCCGACGCCATATCCGCGCGCGGCCGCATTGCCGGATTACCCTTCACCCCACTTTGCGTGTCTGCGCGTAGACCGTGAACGTCACGGTCATCAGCGCGTTCTTTCCGCTTGTCGTGATTCCGGTGGTGTCGAAGGGGAAGCTGTTCACGTACTCGACGTTGCAGGGCGGCTTATGATGATTGATCATTGCCGCTTCGGCCTGCTGGCGGTCGGCCGTTGGGCTGATCACAGCGACGCTAAAGCACAGCTCTTCGCCTAGCCCGAGCTTCTTCTCCCAGGCCGGACGATACTCATGTCCGCCGACGCGGGTTCGCACGTTGTCGGCTTCGCCGATGTAGAGCAAGCGCTTGAGTGTCACCGTCTTGTTGCTGGCGTCATAGGTTGCCGCATAGACGGCGTAGATGCCGGACTGAGCGGGTAGACTACCTTTCGCATTGTCCCGCCAGTACCCATCAAAATTCAGCGTGTAGTTCTTGGCAGCCATGGATTCCTCCTTGCGTCTGCCGGTTGGATTGACCCGCAGGCCCATCATCGGCACCTGCGGAAGCAGCGTGTTCACCGAATCGGTAAATACAATGCTCCCTATAGGGGAGCGTTCAAATACGGCTTTCTAGGGAACAAATCATTATATGGGCCTGGGAACAATCGAGTTGACGCGAAGACGCAATTCAGCTATGCCGCCTGATTCGCTTGCTTCAAGGGTCCGATGCACGTGCATGCGAATCCACCGCCCCGGGCTCCTTCAGGCGTTCTGGATGCAACATCCGGACGCGGAAACATCACTGAGAGCATGGTTTCACGAGACCAAAGGCTCGGTGTGGAGCACGTTCACCGATCTGAAAGCGCGCCATCGAGGCGCGACCATCCTCAAAGATGGGCGTGTCGCATTCGACATCTGCGAGATGAAGTACCGCCTCATCGTGCGCGTTGAACTCGCCGCGAGGATCATTGTTATCTGCGCAATAGATCCGCACCCGGAATATCGACCATCTCGGCGGAAGGGACGCAATGATTAAGATCAAGAGTCTTATCAAAACCGAAGCTGATTACAAAGCTGCTGTCTCAAGGATCGAGCAACTCATGAGCACCGTTCGCAGCGCTGAGACTACCGATGAGCTTGAGCTATTGTCCGCTCTGGTCGAACTTTACGAACAACAACATTATCCGGTGCTCCCGCCGGATCCGATCGACGCGATAAAGTTTCGTGTGGACCAAGCTGGCCTGAAAGCGAAGGATTTGGTTCCCTTGATGGGTAGTCGAGCAAAAGTTTCAGAGATTTTATCGGGGAAGAGACCGCTAACCCTATCACTCATTCGCACCCTTCACGAAAAACTCGGTATTCCAGCTGAAATCCTTCTCCGCGAGCGGACCCCTACCTCGACAGAAAAAGATGTTCCCCATCCGGAGAAGTTTCCCTGGGAGGAGATAGTCACGCGGAGGTGGCTCGCGCCCTTATTCCGAGGCACGGCTCAAGAAGCACGTCGGAATTCAGTGGAGTTGTCGCGCTATCTGCTTCGGAATCTTCAAACAGCCGACGTTCATGTCGCGAAGTTCCGCCGAAACGTGCGCGGTGCGAGGTTTGATCCCTACGCACTCCTCGCCTGGACTGCTAATCTGGTGAATGTTGCAAAGAACATGTCATCTCCAGTGCGATACCGGACCAACCTGATTGATGATGCTTTTATGCGAAAGCTGGTTTCGTTCAGCTTCCTCGAGGAAGGCCCGCGCTTAGCAAAAGAATACCTGCTAAAGAACGGCATTTTGCTCGTTATTGAACGGCATCTTTCCAAAACGCACGTTGATGGGGCTGCAACACTCCTTAACGATGGAACGCCGGTCATCGGTCTCTCACTTCGTCACAACCGGATCGATAATTTTTGGTTCTGCTTATGCCATGAGCTAGCTCACCTTAAACTTCATCTCGCTCAGAATGAGCGCGACTTGTATGTTGACGACCTTGACGCCGCTGACAGCAGTAGACACGAGAAAGATGCAGATAGCTGGGCGCAGAACAAACTAATTCCTCCAGAGGACTGGTTAAGGGTTCAGGATTGTTCGAGCCCAGCGGAAGTGCAGCTCGCCGCACAGCGGCTTCAGATCAGTTCGGCGATCGTTGCGGGTCGGATCCGATACGAACGAAAGAACTACAAACTCTTTTCTGGTCTTGTCGGCCAAGGTGAGCTTCACAATCATTTTTTCGCATTACAAACTTGAAATTATATCCTGTCAACCTTGCTCACGGGTTCGGAATCCGAGCTGACACGGACCCCGAGCCGGAGCTTCATGGCAGCGTCCAGCGGAAGGGGTCAGAGCACCGCACTCGAAATTCGGTTACGGCCGTTTCAACCGGTGATGACCCGTTCTGCACTGTTCTGTTTTCTTTGAGGATTTTGGCAAGGCCGTCCACTGCACCTCGTTCTGTGTCGTGCGCTGCTACGCGCGCGCGGGAAAACGCAGAACGCCGAGAAACCGTTGATGCCGCCATGCTTCCCAGAAGCACTAAGATTAAGCCCGCTAAGCCAATCACAATTCGCATAGTGACCGATGTCCTTAATGCCCCCAGTGGAAACTAGATCTCATTCTTGGTTTCGAAATTGAGCTCGATCTCCACGTTGTTGGGGTCGCGGAGGAAAATCTGCCAACGGGGGCTGTCTGGCACCTGGTTCACGCGGTAGGGCACGCCCTTGCCGGTGAGGTGCTGCTTCATCGCCTCGAAGCCGCGGCTGCCGAACGCGATATGATCGCGATGACGCCTGTATCGGGGCGCTGCTGCTTGTCGGTCTGGGAAATGTCGTTGAGGTGCAGCACGGGATGGCCCGCGCTATACAGCCAGACGCCGGGGAAATTAAACGGCGGGCGCGGACCGTTCATGAATCCCAGCACGTCCTCATAGAACTGCACAGTCTCGTTAAGTTTGCGGGTCGACACGTTGTAATGGTCGAGCACGCCGACGCTCATTTTCATCGGGCTTCTCCTCCGGCGTTTTCGGTATGGACAATACTGCGAAATGTGTCTGCTGACGAGCGACGGCCTGCGCCAACGCCGTGAGGTCGCGTAAGGGCGAAGCCATGAATTCCGCGGATACGACAACTGTTCGCCGGCAACTCACAGCGAGGCAGCGCTGACGATGCGACGCAGACGCTTGCGAAGCGTGCCGATGGCTATGCTGCCAATGAAGCTTTAGAGTCACGGATGCTTTCGCGTTGCTTCCGGGCCACGATTTCGTTCGGCAACAGGAGTAAGTAACATGAGAGGCGATCCCAAGGTTGTCGAGTATCTCAATAAGGCGCTCCGTCACGAACTCACCGCAGTGAATCAATATTGGCTGCATTATCGTCTCCTCGACAACTGGGGCTACAAGACACTCGCCAAGATATGGCGTAAGGAATCAATTGAAGAGATGCAGCATGCCGATGAGATTATCGAACGTATTATCTTCCTCGACGGCGCTCCAAATATGCAGACACTCGAGAAGCTGCATATCGGCCGAACGGTGAAAGAGGCAATCGAGCGCGACCTGCAAGCGGAATTGGATGCACGCGCACTCTACGAAGAGGCGGCGACTCACTGCCACTCGCTCAAGGATTATGTGACTCGCGACTTGTTCGAGGGGCTGATGCGCGATGAGGAGGAGCACATTGATTTTTTGGAGACTCAGCTCGATCTAATTGCCAAGCTTGGTCATGATCTCTATGCGCAGCATCACATCGGCGAGCCTGATGACGACTGATAGGTGCGCCGCCGTCCGTGTTGTATCGTCATCGATTTGCTGGTGTGGCAAAGCCACCGCTCAACCACACCCAGCCAAACCCTCCAAAATCCGTGACGTGATTTCGAGCGAGCGATAACAAACCCGGTCATAGGCCGGGGCTTCCTTCTAGCCACGAACGCTTACTCTATTTGCGCGAGAGGTAGCGCAGTCGTCGCTAGGATGCCTGATGTTTGACCCGACATTTCGGGCCAGGACCGCGCATATAGTGCAATTCTGGTCGATAGGGGCTGAACGCATCACCGATAGTCCGCCACAGCTCGCCCACCGCTCTCGCGAATTCACGGCACATGACACTCTTCCATACCCTTAACTTATGACCCGCTATTCAACCGCTCAAAAAGGGTCGATCAGACCAGCAAAGTTAGTAAGGCGACCAGCGCAAGACCTCCGCCAAGTATTGACCAGTCCCCCATGTCAAAGCCAAGAAGCCGACGGTCCGTCCTCGTATACGCGGTCATGTCTTCCTCTCACTGGTCGAATCACAAGGTAGCAGACAAATGGAGGCTGGACTGTTGCCGGGGCGCAACGAGCGACGAAAAAGTGAATCTCATTCAGATTAAGGTTACGCAGTATTTTGGCGGCTTTTCAGCCGTTTAGCGGATTGACCCGATATTCGCGGCGACCGGCACCGGAAGATATTCTGAAGTGTTGCATTTGCGCATCGGTACGCCCGATTGTCGGCAATGTGCACGACCGCATGCCACAGCGAGAAATGGATTTTCTTCGGTAGTTGAGCGGGAAAGGAGACACCAAGTCGCGGGTTCGATGAGGACGGTGCGGGTGGAGATCGCGGTCAGGCCGGTGGTGTCGGTCACGGTTCATTCGCGCGCTTTTTCAATTCAGCAAACGCGCGGCCAGCGAGGCGGCCAAGTTTGGTCGCCGCGGAGTCGAGCTCCTTGGCGTGGTCGGCGCGCCCCATCTCGAATGCGTTGAACCAGCGGCGGAAGCGGGCGAGTTGATTCCGGCGGCAGCTTGGCAATAGCTTCGGCGATCTCTTCGACTTTCATGCGGTGCAGTATAGCACTGCCGGGGTTTGGTCGAACCGATTTGGACGCCCGTCGCGACCTCACGCAGACGGAAGTTTACACGGGAGTTCAAGCTTGAGGCGGTGCGGCTGATCAAGGAGCAGGGCGTCTCATATGCCCAGGCTTCGCACGATCTCAGTGTGTATCAGTCACGTTGCGCAGTTGGGTGAAGGCGCTTGCGGATGATCCGCAGCATGCGTTTCCCGGCCAAGGACAGATGAAGCCCGAGCAGCTGGAGATCGCGCAGCTCAAGCGCGAGGTGATCAGGCTGAAGGCCGAACGAGACATATTAAAAAAAGCCGCGGCCTACTTCGCGAAGGAATCGACGTGAAGTTCGGTTTCATTGCGAAGCACCGGGGGATCTGGCCGGCGGAATAGTTGTGCGAGGCGCTCGGTGTCTCGCGGGGTGGCCTCTATTCCTGGCTGACACGACCGCGCAGTCAGCGCAGCCGGAGCGATGAAGAGCTCGGTGCCAAGGTTCGCGCGAGCTTCCTCGCCAGCGATCGAACCTATGGCGCCAGGAGGGTGTGGCACGACATGCTGGCGGAAGGTGTGTCGTGTGGACTGCATCGGATCGAGCGATTGATGGGTCTGCAGGCTCTCAAAGCCCGTCCGCGCCGGCGTCGACTGCCGCCCGATCTGGGTGAGCGGCAGGTCGCCGCCGTCGCTCCCAACGTGCTCAACCGCAGCTTCGAAGCGGCCGCTCCCAACCGCAAATGGATCGCCGACTTCACGTATGTGTGGACAGCGGAAGGTTGGCTCTATGTGGCTGCCGTGATCGATTTGTTCTCCCGGCGCGCGGTCGGCTGGTCGATGAGTGCTGAGATGACGACCCAGTTCGTCACCGATGCCCTGGTGATGGCGATCTGGCGACGAGGCAAGCCCGATGCGCTATTGCATCACTCCGATCGCGGTAGCCAGTACACCAGCGAGCAGTTCCAGAAGCTGATGTCAGATCACGGCGTCATCTGCTCGATGAGCCGTTGGGGCAATGTCTGGGACAATGCAGCGATGGAAAGCTTCTTCTCGTCGCTCAAGACCGAGCGCACAGCACGCAAAACGTATCGGACGCGTGACCAAGCCAAAGCTGATGTGTTCGACTACATCGAATGCTTCTATAATCCGAAACGCCGGCACTCGACGATCGGATATCTAAGTCCCGTGGAGTTCGAGATGAAGGCGGGATTCGCTTAGGCGGGTGTCCACCGAACCGGGTGCAGGCCACAAGGAATACCCGATCGAGGAGCGCAAGGACACGCTCGCCAAGCTATTGCGCCGCGCGCATCCTATCAGAAATGTCGATACGGTCTTGCGCCCAGGTGCTGGTCATCCTTGGAGGGGCAAAAATGCGATCAAGCTGCTTGCGCCCTGCGTGGTCGAGTACAGCGACAAATCTCTTGAAACTCGATATGCCCGCGGAACCGCGTTCGTCATCGTTGCTGGGCACGAATGGGCGTGCTCAGGTTTGTGAGCAAAACGGCGAGGCACCTTCCCTGCGACATCGCGCCGATTTGTGCCGAGATGCTAAGGTCAACGATGCTGTCGGGAAGCACGGCGGCCATGCCATCACGTTGCCGGGCAGCCTCGCGGAGCACGCTGCAAGGCGAGAGTGTCCCGAATTTCAAATAAACGAGAACAGCGCAAAGCGCCGTGACTCCGATAAGGGTTTGAATAGTGCGCGCGGCACGGCCCGGTTTCGCACGCCAAATTGCATTTCGTTGAATCATCGATCGGGGAGGCCTAGCAAGAATCGCCCGCCTGCGCCTCCAGTTTTTTCGGCGGGCCGCGCCCGCGGAAGGCGACCACCATCGAATATGGCCTAATGGCCGCCGGCATCGCGGTTGCTATAATTTCGGCTGTGAAGGGCGTCGGGACGAAGCTCAATACGACCTTTTCCTCTCTCTACGCAGTTGAAATAGGCCCGCCGCCGCAGATATCCACGTCTGAAATATTTCTCGTGTTCCTAGACCGGGTTCTCTCGCTGCCCACGCGCTATGGCTGCCAACCAAAAAAAGCGTGTAGCCAATGAAAACAACCGGTGGTACGCCAAGCCAATACGGTTGATGCTTCCATCCAAAAACTATACTGCCGACCCATGTTGCGAAAGCAAGTACGATATCTAAATTGCTAATTCTCCACTTCTTCCTAAGAACCATCAGCCCCTCCGCCCAGGTTCTGCCCCGCTGGCCTAAAAGCGGGGCCTGCCTGCCTCCGCTTTCCTCCCGCTCCCGCTCCTCCATTACGATCTCGTCGCATTGTTTGCATTCGTAGGTCCGCAGTTCAGGATGAGGGCCAAACTTAGCGATTGCTCTCACGAAGCGCGTGGGACGGCCGCAGATCGGGCAAGCCGGCGAGTAGTTGGCAGGCTTCACCGCCTGGAGTATGGCCACGGCGATGCTCGCGGCGAGGAGGACGTGCTCAATCGCGGTGGCCGCTGACTCGTCCTTTAGGAAGTCTCTAAGCTTTCGGATCATGCAAGATGGTAAGCGAATGGCTCTAAAGCATCCTTAAAGTACTAAACCGCAGCGGTGACCAGTGCCGAGGTGATCGGATCGATCCGTCGCGAGTGCGCAGACCATGTCGTCGCCTTGGGCGAAGGGCACTTACGTCGGGTCCTGCAATCCTACGCGCGCTACTATAATGAATCGAGGACCCATCACTCTCTGGACAAGGACGCGCCTGTCCATCGGCCAATTGAGCACCTCGGCGCCATCATCTCACAGCCGGTTCTCAGTGGACTTCTACGATGAATACCTACGTCGCCCTAATTGCCGGGAAAGCGGTATTGGCATTTCGTGCTGTGGATGACGATCAAGCGCGAGCGATGATCGATGACCAAGAAGGCAGCATGCGATCTGATCTGAAGGTGCTTGTTGGTACGGACGGAAAACCGCTATGGGACGGGAAGTCCGTTATTCAGGTGCGAGAGGCGGCGGCGGCACAACATGCCGAATGGAAGCAGTCTCGCGACCAAGCAATTAGCGACGGGGAAATTGACTTGGATGCTGGCAACAATCCAGATGAGTGGAACGTCTATTTAATGGGCGCTCCCCGAACGAACGTAGTTCGGCGAAAAAAATAGCATTGGGTTCCGTAAAAGTCGCTGCAACCGGTTCAGATCTCGCGACATGTCCGACCACGTCATCGTTTGGGACCTCGAAACTGTACCTGATATTTTAGGCCACGCAGCCGCCAATAGTCTCCACTGGCTCAAAGTCTCTGCTGCTTATGGGCTTCTGCCATTCTCACTGCCATAATCAATTGCTCTGCCAGGGCCTTCGCAACATCCGATGCCAACGTGAATCGAACCGGCACGGGCTTGGGTCGCATCTCAGGGACAGAGACCGTCACTCGCACCACCACGGTCGTGTCAAGCACATGAGCGGAGGCCGCCTCCGCTATTCCCAAATAGAATGGCGGTTCACCCTCAAACTTGATGCTCATCGGCGAATCTAGGCTTTTCGGCGATATTCAAACCATTATAACCTAGCCGGCATTATGCAGCGCTTTGATCGTTATACGGCGCAAGCGCGGCGTTCGCGTGATCCATTTCTGTTTTCGCGTGATTGTAGACGCGGCGCATCGTCTCCGGCGACGAGTCAGAGGGCGGGGTGGAGAAGGTTTGCGGGTTGACGGGAAGGGTTCGAACTTTGGGGCTCTACGCCCCGTTTTTCAGGTGACGAAGCGCGGGATACGCCCGAGCGCGAGCCGCAAAATATCCTGGGCGGGACAGGACGTCGGCAAGTGAACCCGGATCATCGTCTTCATCTCGACGACGCGAGCGGCGATTTTGATGAGCCGCAGGCGCAACGTGTCGAACTGGGCAGCGCGCCACATCGAACGCTTGGGCATCGACACGCGCAGGCCCCACATGAGCCAGTATGAGCCCGCGTGCAAGAACAGCCGCAACTGGTTGGCCGTGGCCTTCGTACATGAGGTGCGGTCCGCCGCCAAATGCGTCTTCCAGGACTTGATGTGATTTTCGGCCTGACCGCGCCGGCAGTAGACATCCTCATAGAGCACGCGCGCATTGCGGGTGTCGAGATTGGTGACGATGAAGCGTGTGTCGATCCCGTCCGCGCCAGCTTCGACACGGGCGATGATGCGCTCGACGCGGCTCCAGCTTGCGGCCCCGTCGAGGAACTCCTTGAAGCGGCGCGCCTTGCCGTTCTTCGAAGCGGCCTCGAAGCGCGCCTTCGTGCTGGCCTCGAGACCCCCGATATGCCGTCGCAATGTCGTGGTCGGTGCGACGCCCAGGATGTAATCGAGACCGTTGGCCCGACGCTGCGGTTCCTGCTCGCCGCGCTCGGTCATGGGTCATCCGCGTCGGTTTGAGCGCGCTCCAGCGACTTCCGGTTTCTCGCGTTCACCAGGCTGACGCGGAACTCACACGGAAAACAAAACGCCCCGGAGTGGACCCGGGGCGTTACGATTCCATTCCGCTTGCTCAGCGTCGGCCGCCGAACAGACGCAACATCATCAGAAAGAGGTTGATGAAGTCGAGATAGAGCGACAGCGCGCCCATCACCGCCTTGCGGCCGGCAATGGTGCCGTCGTCCATCGCGCTATACATCTCCTTGATCCGTTGCGTGTCGTAGGCGGTGAGGCCGACGAAGATAAGCATGCCGAGCACCGAGATCGCCCAGTCGAGCCCGCTCGAGCGCAGGAAGATGTTGACCACCATTGCAATGATGATGCCGATCAGGCCCATGAACAGAAACGAGCCGAAACCGGTGAGAGCGCGCTGCGTGGTGTAGCCCCACAGACTCATCGCACCGAACGTCGCCGCCGAGATGAAGAACACGCGCGTGATCGACGCGCCGGTATAGGCGAGAAACACCGACGACAGCATCAGTCCGAGCAGCCCGGCATAGATGAAGAACAGCGACAGCGCGGTTCCCACCGAGAGCCGGTTGATGCGGTAGCTCATAAAGAACACCAGGCCGAGCGTGCCGAGGAACAGCACGATCGTCAGTGGGCCGCTGAAGATGGCTTGTCCGAAGGCGGTCAGTCCGGTGATCTGCCCGCCGGCGACTTCAATGGCGTCGCCGCCGGCAGCTTGATAAGTTAGCCAAGACATGACGCCGGTCAGCGCCACGCCGCTCGCCATGTAGTTGTAGACGCGGATCATGTGCGCGCGCAGACCCGCATCGATCGCCACCTGGTCCGTGCGATAGCCGGTCCTGGCGGTCGCAAGATTCCGGTCGAAGTCAGACATGGAGGAATACCCCTCGATTGTCCCGGCCCTGGCCGGGTCTTGGCATCCGGCGGATGAACGCCGAATACGCGTGGCACGAATTTAATGCGAAAGGATCACGTGCGCCAGATGGGTGCGACGCCCGTTCTTCCTGTCTCGCTGCGCGGGGCAATGGCGAGATGGCTCAAGGCGTCTTTGTGAGCTTCCTCGCGCGCGCGAGGCGGCCGAGCGGCGCGCCGGATCCGGGCCGAGCTTTGGGGCGCGCGGCGGGCGGCGCCGGCGCGGCGGCGGTGGCCGCGGCGGTCGAGCTAGGCGGTCAGGCTTCGCCAAGACGGGATCGCAACAGCACGGACATGCTCAAATTCTCTACCTACGCAACCTGGTGGATCCGGCAAGCGATCAGCCGTTCGCTTTCCGATCAGTCACGTACCATTCGTGTGCCTGTTCACATGACCGAAGTCATCAACAAGATCGTGCGTACAAGCCGTCAGATGCTCAACGAGATCGGCCGCGACCCGACCCCGGAGGAGCTCGCCGAGAAGCTCCATATGCCGCTCGAAAAGGTACGCAAGACCTTGAAGATCGCTAAGGAACCGCTCTCGCTCGAAACACCGATCGGCGAAGAAGGGGACTCGCAATTCGGCGACTTGATCGAAGACAAGAACGCTATCCTGCCGATCGACGCCGCGATCCAGTCGAACCTGCGCGAGACCACGACGCGCGTGCTCGCCTCGCTCAACCCGCGCGAGGAGCGTATCTTACGCATGCGCTTTGGCATCGGCATGAACACCGACCACACGCTGGAAGAAGTCGGTCAGCAATTCTCGGTGACGCGCAACGCATCCGCCAGATCGAGGCCAAGGCGCTGCGGAAGCTAAAGCACCAGAGCCGCTCAAGAATTCTCAGGATCTTCCTCGATAGTTGATGTGCCGGGCAGGGCCGCGTGCGACATGAATGCGATGATCGTTGGGCGTGTTCAACGAAGAGAACCCATTGGTCTGCGGGCGCGAGATTTTTCTTTAAGCGAATTTTAGCCGAATGCACGTAGCGTTATGCCGTATTGTTCAGTCGTCTGCGTGAGAGCTTTCATGACAGTGCCCGTTCGACCAAGGCCCAAATACGTGATTGGGCCTGACGGCAGCCCTTTGACGATTACCGATTTGCCGGCGCCGGGTACCAAACGCTGGGTCATCCGACGCAAGGCTGAAGTGATTGCAGCGGTGCGCGGTGGTCTGCTGTCCATTGAGGAAGCCTGCAGCCGTTACATGCTTACGGTCGATGAACTTCTCTCCTGGCAATCCTCACTCGACCAGCACGGCCTCGCTGGGCTACGCACGACGCGCATCCAGCAATATCGGATGTAATGGCGGCTTAGATCGCCTTCGACATCGCGGCGAATTCTCCTATATCGTTTCTCAGTCCGAGGACATTGATCTGAAATAATGCTCGGCGTGCTGGTAATAGTTTTCGGCCCCAATCACATCGCCGGATTGGGCTTGAGCTTGGGCAAGCGCGAGATACCGCTCATAGCTTCTTTGTGCGTTTTGAGAGCCCCTCAAGTCAGGGCGGACGCCATTCGATGTCCACTGCTTCGAGCGGTTAGCAAATGGCCTCGCCGATTTAGGGCGGTGCGTACTCGTCATTGTTTTCGGGCCATTCTGCATGGCTCACTCCTTGGTAATGGCAGGTGAAATTTGCTCCGTGCGGCAACACGGGAATCAGAGCAAGCGGAATTTACGCCGCCCTTGCTCGTGTCTGACCCTGCACTATTCGCAGCGGAAAATTGTTCCTGAGAAAGCGCTCACGATTTCTGGAGCTGATCGGTTCACTCGTCGTGGCGGTACCTGCCGACTACACGCGATATTTATGAAGCAATTGTCTATGATGTGGGGGTATCAGGAGGAATTGTCAAGCACGGTGGCATGTTCGCGTCCCAAAGACATCTGTTCCATCAACGATCAAGTCAGGACGCGGGGCGCTGCTGTTTTGCGACGTTTGCAATCAGCGAAAAGGGGACAATGATAGTCGACCGGTTGCTGAGGTTGTCGCGCATATGCCACCGCCCGCTGGATGCTTCGCGGGCAGCTAATGCAGTGCGGCGAGTACGCAGTCATCAAGCGGGACAACGGGTACTGGCACCACATCGATCCCGCTAAAGGCTGGGAGGGTCCATACAAATGGGTCTTCACGGGTCCCGTCGAAAAAATTCCGATCTTCGCGCCGGGCGTTGTGAAATGGGTGACGCATTTCGGCCACCTGCCCGATCTGCCACCGCGCGCTTCATTAGCGTAGCGGTCGCAGCGGGCGCCGCTTAATATCGCACTTCGGCAAACTGCCCCCCAACTGTCATACCTAGGGGGCGGGAGCGGAGGTGCGAAATGGCGAAGAGGAAGAAAGGACGCGCGGACCCCGCCACGCCGGTTCGGCTATTCCTCGACACGTGCGTATGGCTCGATTTGGCGGGAAGCGAGGCGAACGAGCCGCTGCTCGGAGCCGTGGAGTTGCTTTGCCGTCAGCACGTCATTGACGTGGTCGTTCCGCAGATCGTCCGGGACGAATTCGCAAACAACAAGGAGCGCATCATCAAGGAGAGCGGCCGCAGCCTCTCTGGCGCCTTGAAGCGAGCGAAGGTGGCGATGTGGAAGTACGGGGACCCGAAGAGAAGAAGGAAGGCGGTTGAGGTTCTGGAAGACATCGACCATCGCCTGAACAGTGCCATCGACGTAACGGCTGACGCCGTCGCCCGCATAGAGAAGCTCTTCTCGGAATTTATCTGGTGCGGAGCTCCCGACGCAGCGGTCCTGAGCGCCTCGAACCGGGCACTGCAAAAGAAGGCTCCGTTCCACACCGGGAAAAATAGCTTCGCCGACGCGGTCATCATCGAGCTGTACGGGCAGATGGCGGCGAGCGGAAAGGGGCGGTGCGTGTTCGTGACGCACAACACGAAGGACTTCAGCCTGCCAAATGGCGACCAGCGGCTTCCTCACCCGGACATTGCGCAATACTTCTCCAGGATCAAGTCCCGCTACTTCATCAAGCTTGTCGACGCGCTGCGAGCGCTACGGCCGCATCAGTTTGCCGAAGCGATGTACGAGCATGAGTTCACGATGGAGCCGCGGCGGGCCAGCGAAATTTCCGACGCCATCGAAAAACTGACGGACCGCGTCTGGTACGACCGGCATATGGTCGCGCGTTACAAAATTCAGACCGGCAAAATCAAAATGATCCTCCGGTGCGATGTACGAAAACAGCCCGCCTTGATCTACAAATGTGCCCCGCATGCCAGCCTCCGCCGATTTGTGATAGAAAACTGAATCACGGCTCTCTCGCCATAGCGAGGGTTTTTCAGCAGACTGCTAAACAACTTCCAGCGCATCGGCTCATCGAGCAACACAGAAGTCGGCCGGGACTTTGAAGGGGCCGCGCATATCTTCTTCGAAGCTTCCGGCATCAAGCTGCAACGCAATTTCGTCGCGCCGGTAGGCTATAGGTTAAAAAAAAGTCACAGGTTCGACCTGGGTAGCGAGGACCCACCCATATTGGTGGAATGCAAGTCGTACACTTGGACCTCGGGAGGCAATTCGCTATTGCGCGAAAGCCAGCAGCACAAACGTTTCGGTCCACTCCCCGATTTCCTTGAGCAAGTGCCAAAAATCTGTCCGCACGAGCTATTCCGCGATAGCTCGCGCGCCTCACAGGTTCCCAATTTTATTGATCGCAATCATCTTATCGTTGTCGAGAAAGAGAAGTTCGCGACACGTACCGCCGCGCTCATCGCCCCCACGGTTGGAGACAATCGCTTGCGACACGAGGCGCTACAGCGCTTCATGCTCGCCAACGATTCCGTGACGGTTGCCGTCGAAATTCCGATTTGGTTGACCTCCGCCGACATTGACGCACTTGAAGTTGAATACGGACTTCAGCTCTTGCCCGAAGGAGGCTCCCCGCGCGCCCTTACCGGCCACATCGACTTCCTCCAGATACGAAATGGTGCCGTCCACATTCTCGACTACAAGCCGGACGCCCGGACGAATAAGCCTATCGCGCAGCTCACGCTCCATGCGCTGGCGCTCACGCGGCTCGCCGGACTTCGCCTATTCGATATCAAATGCGCCTCGTTCAACGAGGAGCAATACTGCGAGTTCTTCCCCGCTCGTTTCTCGCGAATGCCCGGCCGAGAGGTGGAGGCCGACGCCGGCCGTTAGGGTAATGGGTGCCGTGGAGGAGGTGCAACAATCACACCCGCTCAAACGCTTGCCGTGGCCCACTGCGCTCGGCCGTTCCATTGAACTTCAAGGCTTATTTTCGAGAGTGTCCCACTGTCTTTAGCGTCTCAATCCGCTTGTGATCCGAACCAGAGCCACGCACGGCTTACCTCTTGCTGGCAGCAGACACGAAGAATTTAGGGTGAAGTCATCGAGACGCCCGACCGGGCCGCCGTCAATGTGTTCCACCAGGATGCCCGTTTCGAATGCGCCGCAGAGGAGATATGTTCGGTTGCTTCTCAAATAAGAAAAACACGTTGACAATTCTGTTTTATCTATCATATGCCTTTCGTTGGCGAACCAATACACGTTGGATAACTCATGGGGACCTCGAAAAATTGCCGTAGCTGGCGATCGCGGACATCTTTGGGGTGAACAGCACAGAATCGAAACGAGAACAAAGCGGAATCATTCGCGGGTAAATTCGAGGCGCCTGACGATCGGCGGCAATTATTCGAGAGGTGGTCCCACTTCCTGAGACAGCCGGCTAAGGTGGATTCTCCGATGCAGAGGACGAACCACCATGAGGACGCGGAGACGGTTTTCGGCTGAGTTCAAAGCCAAGGTTGCGCTTGAGGCGATCAAGGGCCACGAGACGGTCGCAGAGCTGGCGAGCAAGCACGAACTGCACCCGACCCAGATTGCTGCCTGGAAGCGCGAGGCGGTCGAGAAGCTCGCCAAGGTGTTCGACGAGAAGGGCCCCGAGCGAGACAAGAGCCGCGATGGCGAGATCACCAAGCTTCACGCCAAGATCGGTCAGCTTGTTGTGGAACGGGATTTTTTGTCGAAAGCCTTCGATCGCTGAGCCTGGATCGGAGGAAGACGATGATCGATCCTGGTCATCCACGGCTCTCGATCGTGCGCCAGTGCGAGCTGGTGTCGATCAATCGCTCGTCATTCTACCGTGAGCCGACGGGGGAGAACGAAGAGACGCTCAGGTTGATGCGTCTCATCGACGAGCAGTTCCTCGAGACGCCCTGGTACGGCTCGCGACAGATGGCTCGGCATCTGCGCCGCAACGGCTGGTGCGTTGGGCGCCATCGCGTCCGTCGTCTGATGCTCAAGATGGGTTTGGCGCCGATCTACCAGCGCCCGAAGACCAGTGAGCCGCTTCCGCAGCACAAGACCTATCCGTATCTGCTGCGGCATCTGACCATCGACCGGCCGAACCAGGTCTGGTGCGCAGACGTGACTTACATCCCGATGCGCAGAGGCTTCCTGTACCTGGTCGCGATCATGGACTGGTTTAGCCGCAAGGTTCTGGCGTGGAGGCTGTCGAACACGATGGATGCTGACTTCTGCGTCACCGCGCTGGAGGAGGCCATCGCCAGCTTCGGCAGACCTGAGATCTTCAACACGGATCAAGGCTCGCAGTTCACCAGCTTTGCCTTCACCAACACCTTGAAGGACGCCGACATCCGCATCTCGATGGATGGTCGTGGCCGCTGGATGGACAACGTCTTCATCGAGCGGCTGTGGCGATCGTTCAAATATGAATGCGTCTACCTCAATGCCTTTGAGACCGGCAGTGAGGCAAGAACCGGGATCGCTCGTTGGATCGGCTACTACAACGTTGACCGACCACACTCGGTCTTCGGCGGCAGGACGCCCGACGAGGTCTATGCTACGCAGGCAACCGAGGAGAAATTGGCGGCGTAATCGAACCCAGAATCCACCTTAGCCAAGCCGCCATTCTGTCCCGTAAGGCGGGACCACCTCTTCGAGGTCCCCTCATGTCGTTCTTCCACGAAAACGCAATCTTCCTGTTCTCCGAACGCAACTTAGGTGAACTCGTGCGAGCGCAGATCGCAAACGCTCACATCGAAATTGACGTAAAAGACGCTGATGAACTGCTGAACATGCCTGTCGACGATCAGATCGATATTATTGTCGCTCACTTCCAGCTCTTACTACCAACGGTGCGTGAGGACCTTGCTCGCATTGACGAGCCACAAGAAACTATGTTTCAGCGAACGGATTATGGGCGGCAAATATCGGTCCCGGCCACTAGATATACAACTAGGATACCTTTCGAAGGCGATAAGGGTCTTTTCCGGTATTGCCCCGCAACGCACTCCCTAGCCCATCCGCTTGCAACGTTGGAACAACGAGAATTGGTTATCCAGTTAGTGGGCTACAACATTACAGCCGATGATATTAATAATGAAATCGACAAGACCGTCGCGAGTATCAAGCAATTTTTGGAATGTCTCTCGCGCCGTGGCTCATACAAGCTCGATCTTAGCTCAGGGTCAGCCCTCATATGGTTTAGCGCCACCGTAAGCGGCTTGGGCGTCTCGAAGGCCTTGGGGCTATGTTCTAGAACTGGGGTCGCTCGACCCCCTGTTTTTCGCTCGAAGGTCGGTGTTCCGTGGAGGCGAATTCATGGGCCGGTGCGAACGGGGATTCCTGAGATAAATACGCGAAGGTGAGCGTCCTTTACGCCAGCCGCCGCAAATGCGGCGACAAAGGCTTCCCGCGTAGCCCACGCATATTGGCTCGGCCCTATTATAACGCGATCTAAAAGAGTTGCAACGTCGATGGCAGCCAGATCGGCAGAAATGGACATGTCGAGGGGCAATTTATGGATAACCTGCGGAACCCCGTTAACGACCTCGGTTGAAGCCTCGACAAAACTCGAAGGACTGCGGTTGGCCGAGTAGACCACACGCCATTCCCGTTCTTCGTGGAATCCTTCATGCTTCAAGCTGACGGTGCCCGCGACGAGCATGATAAAGACCATTCCTAAGAAACGAGTTCGATCTAGAGTTTGCAAGAAAGCTTGATTGGCACCCACGTTGCTTATGACAACCTGAATTTCATGAGCGACCCTCGTGTCGTCAAAATAAGCAACCGGGCTGAAAAGGACGTTAAGAGGGACCGCCACGCCCAAATCAAGTGGCACTCGGAAAACGAGTGCGACCCGGCTCGTCGTTCGTCCATACGCTCGCCACATGGAAAGCCGACCGTGAGCGTCTTCGGTGTCGTCGTGTTCGGACAAGCAGGCAATATGGGTCTGCAGCAGCGTATCGTTCCACCATTGATTATAGAGGTTGATAGCCTCTTGAGCAGCACCCGGGACGCAACCGTCGATAGCCTGAAAGAACGCGTCTTTGATTGGCTGGTTTTCGAAAACCTTGTTTAGCGTATCAATCCCATGCTGAACTTCCCGGTAGTCCGCCATACATGTCGTGCTTCTCATCCACATTCTTTTGGTTTTAATGATATTGAGGCCAGCGTTTGCAGAAGTGTAGTGAACAAATCGCATTTTCTGATCGATAGCAGCCTTACGCTTTGCGGCCGCGTAAGGCATGAAGATATTTTCAAGCCTTTCGCTGAGTTTAAGCTCTTCTTCGTTCGGTAGCATTATGGACTCCGTTGAATTGCTTGGCCAATCCGCGTCGCTCGGCTATTTTATGCCAGTCTACAGGGGAGCGGAGCATGAAATGGTTGCTGCTCGCATGCGGTTTGCTAGTTGGGGCCGCCTGCACATTTGGGTCTGCGGCGTGCTCTCTCTCCGACATTTCGGGCTGGCGCGATGGTGTTCTTTATCCCTTGGCGGGTGGTAGCCGAAGAATCCGGCGCGGCGCATTTTGGCTTCGGCGGCGCGATGCTGCTCGACCTGCCCGGGCCGGCGCTGCGGCTGCTGACCGACGTCGCCGATTTCCACTTTAGTGATATTGCGGTTCGGGGCGACGATGGAGCTCGGGCGATCGGAGCGAACGACGATGCGGCCGCTGTGGAGCTACGGGGTCGACGGCGCCAACACCCCTGATCGAAAGCCGCGTTGACTGGGTAGTCTCCGGCGTGCTTTCTCTCCGACATTTCGGGCTGGCGGGATGGTGTTCTTTATCCCTTGGCGGATGGTCGCCGAAGAATCCGGCGCGGCGCATTTTGGCTTCGGCGGCGCGATGCTGCTCGACCTGCCCGGGCCGATGGTGAGGCCGCCGGCGGCGCCGTCGATTTCCACTTTAGTGATATTCCGGTTCGGGGCGACGATGGAGCTCGGGCGGTCGGGGCGACCGATGATGATGCCTCGCCGGTTCGGCGCGGCGCGAGCTACGGGGTCAGCTTCGCCACGACCCGACCGCAACAGCTCGCTGGGGGGTCGGCTTCGTGCCCTTGTCGATCTTAATGATCGTGCTTTGCTTTGCGCGTTGAGCTTGACCAGGGGAGTGCCATCCTTGAGGTTCCGCCGGGGATCGTCTCGTCGTAGCGAGGGGGTCGTTACCCTTGGCGAAATGATCAAGTCCGATCGGCCGATAGTCCGCTCTAGTCAGCACGTCTGCCGCAGCGCGATTTTGCGCGAACCGATCGGCGCCGCCAGGCAGCGCGTCCGTTGGAATGAGTCGCTGGTGGCGTTTCATCCACGGCACATGGGCGTATCCGAACAGTGCAATACGATCGGGATCGAGCGCAAGCGCGCGCTGCGCCGTCGCCGCGACCGTGGCAACGGTCTGATATGGCAAGCCGTACATTTCGCCTTATTCTTGCGCGCAGGCCTTGTGGTTGGCTTACCGGGTTTCGAACCCTTCTTGTGCGCAGCAATGCGTTTAGCAAGCGCCAAAAACTTAGGTGCAACGTATTGGACTTTAATCTGCGGGTTTTGCCCTGGCTGGGTTTGAGCGGCGATCGCGGAAGCCAAATAGCGGCCTTCGGCGCTGGGCGCGGACCGTACCATTCCGGGGAGACCAGTTTTTTCTTCGTCATTCAGACACACTCCTACCGTTGTGATGAGCCATCCGACGGTCCCAGTCCCTAGCTGGGGCGGGTCTTGGTCGCAGTCCGTCGATCAGCCACAGAATTTCTCTGAACAATTCCCTGGGCAAATCCCTAGTTGTAATCGGACGGGAGGAAGTCACACTGGAGCATATTTAGCGGCGAAACGCCATAAGCTCAAAATGCAACCGCAGCCGCTAAAATGACTCCAATGGCAGATAGCAGGGAAACGACCTTGGAATCGCTTTCTGTTGATCCGGCGTTATTGGAATCGGCTAATCGCTGGTTTGATATCTCATGGTACGGAATACTGATTGCCGGTGGATTTACCGCACTCGCGGCATTCGCAACGGTGTTTTTCCTATTCGTCCAATTTTGGTCAAGTGGCGTTAGGGAGCGCCAGACGGAATGGCGTACGGCCACACTCGAACTGGAAACAGGCAAAGCCAAGGCCGAACTTGCAAAAGCGAACGCGGATATAGCAAGCGCCAATGCGGAAATAGCGGAAGCGAAAAAACAGACAGCAAACCTGGAAAAGGACGCAGCGGAGGCGCGAAGAGACATGGCCGCCGCTAATGCGCGAGCAGCAGAAGCGAACCAAAAGGCTGAGGCGGAGCAAAATGACGCAGCGGAGGCGCGAAGAGACATGGCCGCCGCTAATGCGCGAGCAGCCGAAGCGAACCAAAAAGCTGAGGCGGAGCAAAATGACGCAGCGGAGGCGCGAAGAGACATGGCCGCCGCTAATGCGCGAGCGGCAGAAGCGAACCAAAAAGCTGAGGCGGAGCAAAGGGACACAGCAGAGGCGCGAAGGGACGCTGCCGCCGCCAATGCGCGAGCGGCAGAAGCAAACCAAAAAGCTGAGGCGGAGCGAGTAGAGCGGCTCAAGCTAGAGCAACGAATCGCGCCTCAGGACTTGCCTGGGCAAGCCCGCAGTGAGCTAGTTTCGCTGTTCCGGAGCTTTGGCGCCCAAGCGGTCGATGTATTCGCATATGCCGAAGGCTCAAGCCCGGATACGGCCCCATTTGCGCAAACGATGATCGCTGTATTTACGGAGGCGGGGTGGCGGGCGCGGTATTGGACGATGACTGGCGGAGCCGGGGTCGGAACAGATGTAGTGGTAGCCACTCGCCAAGGGTCTGATGAAAATATCGAAGGGGCCGCAAATTCTATTGTGCTCGGGCTGCGCCATTGGGATTTCACGGCGTCGCGATGGGACCAGCATTTCAGCACAACCCACACCAAGGAACTACCTGGGGCGGCGGGAGTGAGCGAACCCGCTTGGGACGCCAACGATGTTGCTCCAATCCGGGTCTTCGTCGGAATCAAGCCGCCCTGACAAGGCGAGGCGGCAACCGCGCCTGGAGGGTCACCTCCCTTTCCTTAGCGGTCACACCGCCCGCCGGGCTCCCCCGAGACCTGGCATTTTTGCGAGCGTGTCTCATTTTCGTCAGCTGCCTCATCCGCGGCCACTAGCGTAGCGACTTCCTCGGTCATGGGAACCGCGGAGTGCGCTAAGCGTTGAAGCTGCTGCCGGGACCAGTTCATGTGGGGGAAATCGACATGAGGACATTCGTCGCCGGGGCAACGAAGATTGACGTCGTTGCCCATATCAGCTGGGAAGACCTTGAGCTCGACCGGCTGGTACTTTGCCGCTTTGAGGGATCGGAGACGATCGCGAACGCGGCTTTCCAAGCGCTCGTCGATCGCTACGGGGCGGCCGCTAACAAAGCTCGCGCTTGGCGCATCGCGCTCAGGCCGAGTTTGACGCGGCGAAGGCCATAACTCCCCGCTTACACCGGCGTTCCTCACAAAGCGATTCGGTGAATAAACGAGCCCGAGAGGCCTAAGAGCGCCCGAACTCGTTGCGAGCAACACAGGCGGCGTGCTGATAAACGCGCACATGGATGCGTCGATCATGTGGACGGCCGTCTCGCAATCGGGCTACCTCAGTCGCAGCCCGACGGGTCCATCACCGTGCTGTTGCGATCCCCCTGTTGGCGAAGCCTACCGCCCAGCTCGGCCGCCGCGGCCAATTCCCCAAAAAGAAAATCGCCGGCGCCGCAGTCCAAAAGCTCGGGCCGAATCCGGCCTGCCGCTCGGCGCCGCCCCGCCAATGGATAAAGAGCACGATCCCGCCAGCCTGAAATTCCAGAGCGCGCGCACGGCGGAGACAAGTGCAGGCGCACGGTACGAGAGATATGCCCATTTGGGGCAGAGATTTCAGCGCCATGCCCATCCGCGGTCCTTACTACAATGATGAAGAATTGGCGCATGCCAAAATCGATTTTGGAAAATTCCCTCCATGCCTTGAAATTCGATTTCAGCCGGCGTTTGCATGGTCTCACTCCGATTATGTGTACGGGCAATGCACGCAGCGTGTTACATCGCCATTTCCGATTCGGGGCTACGCTCTTTGGTGTCCTCGGGGATTTCCGTCATGGTGGCTTCCGTCAGCAACAGGATGCTGGCCACTGACACGGCGTTTTCCAGGGCAATGCGAACGACCTTCGTCGGATCAATGATGCCGGCTTCGACCAAGTCGACATATTCCTTGCGCCCTGCATCAAATCCATAATTGCCTTTTCCTTCGAGCATGCGCGCGACCACAACGCCGCCGTCAGCGGCGGAATTCTCCGCGATCTGACGCGTCGGGGATTCAAGCGCCCGTTTCAGAATCTGAACGCCCGTCTTTTCGTCGCCTTCGCATTTGGCCTCTTCCTCCGTTACGGCCTTGACGCAACGCAGTAATGCCAATCCGCCGCCCGGGACGATTCCCTCAGCGACGGCCGCCTTGGTGGCGCTGATGGCGTCGTCGAGCGCTTCCTTCTTCGACTTCATTTCGGATTCGGCGGGTGCGCCAACGCGGATCACGGCGACGCCACCGACGAGCTTCGCCAGCCGTTCCTGCAGCTTTTCGCGATCGTAATCGCTGGTGGTCTTGTCGATCTCTCGGCGTATCTGCTCGATGCGCCCATCTATCTGCTTGCGATTGCCAGCGCCGCCGATGATCGTGGCGTTGTCCTTGTCGACAACGACGCGCTTGGCCCGACCAAGTTGTTCGATGGCCACATGCTCGAGCTTAACGCCAAGATCCTCGGACACCACCTGCCCGCCCGTCAGCACCGCGATGTCCTCCAGCATTGCTTTGCGGCGATCGCCGAAGCCGGGGGCCTTGACCGCGCAGCTTTTGAGCGCGCCGCGAATCTGATTGACGATCAGCGTGGCGAGGGCCTCACCTTCGACATCCTCGGCCACAACTAACAGAGGGCGTGCCGATTTCGCGACCTGCTCCAGCAGTGGAACCAGATCCTTGAGGATACTGATCTTGCGATCCGAGATGAGGACCAGCGCATCCTCCATGACGGCCTCCATCTTCTCCGGGTTTGTGATGAAGTACGGAGAGATAAAGCCGCGGTCGAACTGCATGCCTTCCACGACATCGAGCGCGGTCTCAGTGGTCTTGGACTCCTCGACCGTGATCACGCCCTCGCCACCGACCTTGTCCATGGCGTCGGCTACGAGTTCGCCAATGACGGGATCGTTATGCGCGGAAATGGCGCCGACCTGAGCCTTTTCCTTGTGCGTCTTGACAGGGCGTGACATGGCCCGCAGAGCATCGATTACGCGCTTCGCGGCACGATCGAGGCCGCGCTTGATGTCGATCGCGCTCGCGCCGGCAACGACGTTGCGTACGCCGTCGGCAAATATGGCGTGAGCCAGAATTGCTGCCGTGCTCGTTCCATCGCCCACCATGTCCCCAGTCTTTTCCGCAGCTTGTCGAAGCATCCGGGCGCCGAGATTCTCCGCTGGGTCCTTGAGGTCGAACTCTTTCGCGATGGTGACGCCGTCGTTGCACACGATCGGCACGCCCCATTTCTTCTCGATCAGCACCGACTTTGATCGAGGCCCCAATGTCACTCGCACGGCATCGGCAAGCTGAGTTGCGCCACGCAGGATTTTCTCGCGGGCGGCGGAGCGGAACAGAACCTGTTTGTGTGCCATGGGGCTACCTCTTCACGCGCTGGATTTCGTTCTCGCGCATTACCGGATCGAGAGTGCGCAGAAAATCACCGTGCGTTGGATGGCCGTGAGATGACAGCACCTCGTTGCCTCAGACTCGATCCTTCGGCCCTGGCAGTTGCGACCAATCAAGGCCAAGCTCTTCACAAGCCTGACGCACCACCCGAGCGTCGAGGATCTGGTGCGAGCCTCCAAGAGGGACCTCCGCCTTGCGGCCTTCTCGATGCACCGTGACGATGACCTGACCTTCGCCCCGCTTTTCATGCTCGTGTCGGTCAAAACGGCAGCCGTGCTCGGTCAACCATTTCCGAAATGTGGCGCTTTCCAATGCTTTGCTCCCATGTATCTATACGTGATCTAGTACAGCTTCACTAGAAGCTTTGCCATAATGCAAAAATTCTCGAACGCTTCCGTTGATCTCCATCAAACACACCGAACTGACCGCTCACCGCGGTCACGCAGCGACCGGATCGGCATGGCGGCCTCAGAATAACAACAACTTGACGTTCTATTATTTTTTTACTTGCAACCCTATTTGGATGACGTTCTATTATTTTTTTACTTGCAACCCTATTTGGATTGCTGCGGCTCGTGCGCTATCGGCGATCCCATCTCGTGGAAGCGAAACAGCCGAAAGGCGCGCGTACCGTCAAAGTCGAGCACTCGCAGATCGTCAGCTTCGGACAGATCTGCGGACACAATGTCGAAATGCGCGCCGTATCGCTCCTTTGCGAGCGTCATAGGGATTTGATAGGCGAGAAACTTTTCGATTCCTTTGGCAGCCAGCTTTCTGAGCAGCGCCGGATCTTCGACCGAGGTATAGGAGGTCAGGATCACCAAGGAGCCACTACCCGTAAACAGAAAGAACACATTCATAACCCGATCCTGGCTCATAGTGCCGTCTTTGCCTCCAAAAAAAGTTGCGATCAGCGACGATCAAGCGCACCCATTTTCGCCGAGAATAACCGATTGGTCCAGCCCGAGACTCTCCCCAAGATCCGCGACCCGATTTTCGATGACGCGGAGTCTCGGGGCTGAAGGTGGATTTTCAGCCTGTGTTGCGGCTCATGGCCACCGCAGAGTCTTCCGCACACACCGATGATGACGATTTCAACGGCGAGCGCTGACGTTTTCGAACGTCTTGGGCGCGGCCCCGCAATCGGCGGTGCGGTGTGTGCGGCCTCCCAAAAGCGCGAAAATTCTGCACCCCGGGTCAGGACGTTTCGGGAATAGCGCCTTCTTCCAGCATGACGCGCGCGCAACGCTGGCGGATCGCGGCGAACAGAGGCAGCATGCCGGCGCTGATCTTCAAGAATGCCTGCCGGCCATGGCGGACGATCTTGCCCGCCGTCTGAAACAGCCGCCATCGCACGGTCTGCACTTGCGCGCGTTTCCACCCCTTACCGAGCGCGACGCCGCGAAAGCCCAAATACAGATTGTAGGTCAGCACGCCGATCGAAAAGAACGCGGCGTTGGCCTGGAATGCGCCGCACGGCATGTATTCCATGCCAAAGCCGATCTTCAAATCCTTGATGCGGTTCTCGCTGGCGTCGCCGCGTTGGCAATACCATTCCATCGTCGCCGCCGCGTCTTCATCGGCGCGATTGCTGGCGATGGCGTGATAGCGATAGGGCGACTTGTCCTCGAACAAATCCTGTTCCCGAGGGCGGCGCATGACGCACAACCGGAAAGCCTTGTCGGTCTTGTTCATGCAGTGGACCGTCTCGGCAATTTCTCCGTCGCGGAACTTTTTCCAATCGCGTTCGGGAATAGCGGCGATCGCCGCTTTCACCGCCGCGTCCTGATCCGCGCCGACCGCAAAGACTTTGCCGGTTTCCTCGCAATAGTTGAAGATCGCCGCCTGATACGCCGCGCTGTCAGCGCGCACGGCCGTAATCTTCTTGCCCTTGGGCATGTGGCACTCCGGCGCTCTATTGCGCAACTCGAGCCGCCGCCGCAGATATGGTGCTGGATAGCGGCAGAACGCACCAGCGGCCACGTGGCCACTGCAATGCCACGAGGCCCTACGCAAAGCCACTTCGTGCAACGCTCAGCGTCGCTCATGCCGGTAGCTACGATGACGGATATTATAAGGTCCAGCGGATGAGAATTGAGCAATGGTAACAACCTTAATCTTGATAGTGGGGGGAGTGTTACTTGCGGCCTTGGCCGTAATATATTTCTCTGTGGTACGAAGGAGGCGGCCCAGAACATAAGAAGAAGGCGTCGGCGGCGGGGTCGGCAATCATAGCTGAACAGGAGATCGCCGACAGCATCCCGCACGCGCTTGCAGCGGTGCCGTAGCTCTTCAAGCTGGATCCGATTTGCTAATGGCGGATGATTTCCTTGAGCTCTTCCACGGTGAGCCACGGTCGGCATGCATGGATCATACGATGACAGTTGGAACATAGCAGCGCCAAATCTTCGAGTCGTGTTTTGTCGCCTGGGGAAAGCGTGTTTAGCGGCTTAGTGTGATGCGCTTCGATGAAGCCCGAGCCGCGCGTCCCATAAGTGGCTTCGAAATCAAACGAACATGCTTCACATTGCAAGCGCCCATGTACTTTTAGCGCCGATGCCTTTTTTCTTGCGATCAACTCGCGATTGCGTTCACGGCTTCTGTGCAATCGCGTGAGAATTCGCCCCTCTTCGGCTTCGGCGATTTCGTCCTCCTCTTCCTGAACGACAGTTGGAATTTGCCCTTTCGTCACAATCCGACGAATTGCTTTGGCGGTGTGCGCCAGTTCAGTGGGATCGACGGCGAAATGGTCCCAAACTTCCTGCTCCAACTTTCCACCCCGCTGCAGCCCTTTCTTCCCTTGCGTAATGTAGACGGGATCAAAACGTCTGAAGTTCATCACCTTCATGTAGACGCCATTCGGATTGCGAAAGTCAGGAGCTCGGTTAGCGATTTGCGACCCCATTTCATTGAGGATATTCGATAACTTGATGACGACCGAGCTAGTTTTTCCTGGCGGATTACCCTTGAAACGGACATACAGATCGAGCGCCAAGATTAGCTCGTCCCGTGACCATGTTGGGTTTTTGGTTTGGATTGCTTGAGGCATCATCTTTGATCGCATCATCGTTGGGGCAACCAACGAGGTGAGTACATACTACGCTGAGCGTCTACATTACGTTTCAAAGCTCGTTATTGAAATGGCTACCCAATTTGAGCCAGTAACTTTCCACCCTGCCGTTCGACAAAGCTGCCGAAGCACAGATCGTCACAACTTGGCGCTGATGCGCTTCGACGAGATAGCGCCGAACACACGCACCCCACGGAAGAAACTAACGTATTAAGGGCCGAAGCCGTGGCGAAACGACGTGGGCGTGATTTAGATTCCCCCCCTCGTTGCGCGCTGCGGCGGCAACCGTAGGTCCTCTATGTATTCGATGTCTTGCATGGTGAGCTTAGTCATGACGCCATTGCCTCCCGCGATTGCTCGAAGGCGAGCAAGTCAGCGCGCTGCCAAAAGCGGACGGCAGAGATGCCAGGGCCAAACTTGATCGGCTTGGGGAAATTGGCGTCGAGGGTGCGGCGCGCGACCCACATGCGGCTTGCATGGAAGTGCGCCATCACATCGGCGATGGTGAGATTGCTCCCGACGGCGAGTCGGTGTGCCCACGCCGGTGCTGCGCCGCGAGCAGATTAAGCTTCAGGTCGCGCTCACAATCCCTGTTTTTTCCCCGGAAACAGGGAGATTTTCCAAGAAAAACAGGGAGGCGATTGAGCACGAACGGGCAATCACTGAGAGGGATTAGGGACTTAGATCATTTTCTCCAAAAGCAAATAACAGAGAGAAAACAGGGAGGGACTCTTTGGAAACAGAAGCTATGGGACAGGCGGCGAGGAGATTGCATCTATCGGCGCCCAACACGAACCGATGGAGCACCCCATGCATAAGCCCAACGACCTGAGTCGATCCCTCGCCGCGCTTGAGCCGGACAGCACACTGATCGCCGTGATCGAAATGGGCCGGTCGAGCTGGCTGGTTGCCGGTCTTGTGCCTGGTGTCGAGCGTCAGCCGCTGAAGAAGCTTGATGTCGACGAGAGCGCATTACTAAAGCTGCTCAATCGCTGGCGAACGGAAGCGGAGCAGACGGGACGCAAGATTAAACGCATCGCTGTCGCCTTCGAGGCCGGCCGTGACGGTTTCTGGTTGGCGCGTTGGCTCCGGGGGCGCGATATCGAAGCCCACGTCATCCACGCATCGAGCGTGGCCGTGTCGCGCGAGCACCGGCGGGCCAAGACCGACCGGCTTGACACGGAACTGCTCAAACGCGCCTTTCTCGGTTGGCTGCGCGGCGAGCGTGATCACTGCAAGATGGTGGCGATCCCAACGCTGGCGCAGGAGGATGCCAAGCGGCCCAATCGCGAGCGCGAAAGCCTCGTTGGCGAGCAAAGCCGGATCATCAACAGAATGAAGGCGGCACTGGCGCGGCTCGGCATCCGCGGCTTCAATCCCAAGCTGAAGAAGGCCGTCGCACGGCTCGAAAGCTTGCGCACGCCCGAAGGCGAGCCGATCCCGCTCAACACGTTGGCCGAACTCAAGCACGACATGGAGCGCCGCCGGCTCGTCCGCAGTCAAATCCAGGAAATTGAGAGGACCCGGCTGGAGCGACTCGAGCAAGCCCCCAGTGACGGACCTCATGTCATGGTGCGCCTGCTAGCGCGCGTGATCGGGGTTGGCATAGAGACGGCGGACATGCTGGTGCAGGAGGTTCTCAGCCGGAACTTGCGCGACCGTCGGGCGGTGGCGCGCTATGGTGGCCTCACCGGCTCGCCTGACGAGAGCGGCAAGAAGCGTCGCGAGAAAGGGCTGGCTCGATCCGGTAACGCGCGGGTCCGGCGCGGCATGATCCAACTGGCATGGCGGTTTCTGATGTTCCAGAAGGACAGCGCCTTGGCACATTGGTTTTACGCGCGCACGAAAAATGCGCCTCAGACCCGCAAGACTATGATTGTGGCGCTGGCACGCAAGCTGTTGATCGCCCTGTGGCGGCTCGTGCGGGAGGGCGCGATCCCGGAGGGTATCGTCCTGCGTCCAGCTTTATGAGCGAAGTTGCATAGAAATCCTCCAACAGTTTCGGCCCGCCCCGCTTCAAGCGCGAGAGGGTGCCGATGACGGTTCGAGGTGGCGGGGTCCCGATCGCCCCCTTGGCTTTCATGCCGGGAAACAGAATGGGTCCGCCGCCTCGGAGCTTCGCCGCCGATGCGCATGAGTGCATCATGGTTCGGGTCTTGGACCCACCGGATACAAGGTCGTGGCGCGATTGGTCCGCGCCCGGAAAGCGGGCTCCCCTCGGATCGTCGTCCCCGATCGCATCGAGCGTGCCGTCGTGCTCGATGCTGTCAAGGCGTGGCCTGCCAAGGTCGGTGCGTACCGTAGGGCTGGAACGACGGCCAGCCTTGACAGCTTCTGCGCGCGCCGGCCTCTGCAATGCCTGCGGGTCGGGGCGAAGAAACGGGATCCCAGGTCGAACAAAGAAACCGATGAAGAAAAAAGATGCGCCGCTCTGAGACCACTTGACAAGAAAAGCCCCATACAAGGGGGCGTCCGCTGTTCCCGTTTCTTGCCCGGCTTCGGATCATTTTTGGATCCGCCGGCATCGGACATCGGCGGCGTGCCGCCGATCGGGACAGCGCTCGTTACCGAGTCCTGCTCCGCGTCGCATCCGCGCGACCATGATTCGTTCATGGCGGTCGTGGGCGTAGCGCTGGGGGCGGCTTGGCCGGCCTCGTTGCCGCGCGATTCATGTCGATTTGTGGCTCGCGCGGGCGAGACCGACCGCCGCGCCGCCGGTGCGCCGAGCGGAACCGAACCGTTCGCCTTCGCGTCATGTCGCCCGACGGCAAACCGGCCCTGTCTGCGCCACCGGATTCCAAAAAAGAATCCGAAGCCGGGCAAGAACGGGAACAGCGGACGGCCAAGAGTCCCTCCCTGTTTTCTCTCTGTTATTTGCTTTTGGAGAAAATGATCTAAGTCCCTAATCCCTCTCAGTGATTGCCCGTTCGTGCTCAATCGCCTCCCTGTTTTTCTTAGTTCCAGCAGATCTCGCTGACTGAAATCCTGATGCCCGCTCGATGGCGACAAGCCGCCGAGGCTCTGGCGTCGTCGGCTACAATGTCCAGGTCGTGAACATCAAGAGAATCTCATTCGCCGATCGCACGGGAACGTATCGCCATCGATGGCTTCCAACTCGAAACCGGGATCACTTGCTGTTTTTTCCCGGAGACTTGAGCGGTTGGACACCCCTGCCGATATGCGGCCGTCATCTGGTGTTGCAGAACTGCCCAGGACGGCCGGAGCCCTCACAGAAGCGCTTCCAGATAGAAAGGCCGATAACCGCGGAAAAATGACGACGCACGGACACCTTGCCGAACTCACGAGGCGTCATTGCTGCTGACAGGCGTTTTTGCACAACCAAGACCCGTCGCGGACATCAGGTCTCGATCGACGACAACGCATCGAGTTAACCGGCTTCAACGAAACGCCGCGCCAGGGCTGCGCCATTGCCCGGGCCTGCGCCGACCACAACGGCGACCGGCTTCTCTTTCTCCATGTCGCTTCCCCACTTTCAAGACCCGCTTCGCCACCTGATTAGAGATTCTCTGCGGCCAATCAGGAAAAATTGCGGGCTGTGCCGCCCGATCACGACTTTCCAGCGCGAGGCAAGAGCCATCCCATAACTTTCTGCTACGGATCGCGCCGAAATCTCTGGTCCGGATCGCGTCGACTGCGATGGAACTCGTTTTGCTGGGTCGCCTTTTTGGCGAATGCCGCAACCTGCTCTTCGGTCTGTCGCTTATCCTTCGGAAGAGCCATCCATTCGCGAATGATTTTTCGGCGCGTATCGTGGTCTTCCATGTTCGCGGTTCCTCGGCTTGTCTTATCTGTGAGCTTGTTGGCACCAAAGCTGAACCTGCAACTGGGCTTCCAAATTGATAGCGTTACGCTGACGCAGCACTAACCGAAGGGACGGGCCAAGCGAGGTGTCTCAACCCGGCTCGTTTCTAGGTGTCCTTCCATTTGATCGAACAACCCATCGAGGGCATTTGCTCTACTGGGCCGTGACCGGTTTCGGCCACCTGTTTCATTGCTTCGAACAGGTCGCGGCGAACATTTGCCGCCGGCTGTATGCGCGAGGCGTCGAGCCGCCCACGATATTGCAGTTCATCTTGCGCGTTGAAGCCGAAGAAGTCGGGCGTGCATTGAGCGTTATAGGCTCTCGCCACGTCCTGCGTCTCGTCGATAACGTAGGGGACGGTGAGACCATGCTTCGCCGCGAACTCTTTCATGTTGTCGAAGGAGTCCTCGTGGTAGGTCTCGGTATCATTCGGCATTATGGTGATCGTACCGATACCAATCTCGCATAGCGCCTTGGCCTCCGCCACGATGCGGCCGATGCTCGCTTTCACATATGGACAGTGATTGCAGATGAAAACAATAAGTGTGCCCTTCGGCCCGCGCACATTGGCAAGCGTGTAGGTTTTTCCGTCGATGCCCTTGAGGGCAAAGTCACGCGCTTTCCAGCCGAAGTCGCAAATACTGTTTTTGGTCAGTCCCATCATGAGTCCTCGGCAACACAAGCAGTATACAAAGCAGACGCATAGCGGCGGCATTCACTAATGCGTGTATTCCTAATTCGAGATTCGTAAGCAGCCTGTGGTCAATGGACGCTTCGCCCCAGAAGAGCGCGCCTCGCCGCGCCGTCTGCGGCGCTTCCATGACCAGCGTGCGGCCATGCTATCGTGGCGGCACAAAGCGGCCAAATAGCGATGCCAAACCCCAAGCATGTTGAAGCTTGCTTTCTTTGCCACCAACCGTTCGAGTTTGGCTCCCAACTCTATCAGGGTAGAAGAATACCCGTGTGGGATATGATGACCTGTACAAGCTGCTATGAACGCAATTGGGACGGAATCGTCCCTGAGGTATTTCCTTACTTGATCCCCTATCTCAAATCGCGAGGGATCGAAATAAAACTGAATGCCAGAGGCCGGATCGACTGGCCTACCTGATACACATTTTCGAATTTAATTTTGCTTACGACCGCGCCAGGCTGTGTCGCAGACCAGCTTGTCGGCGCGGCCGATGATTTGTGTCGATCATCAAGTCTGCTGGATGGCTGAGAGCAGCCAAATGCCGCCACGCGCGCGCATGAAGGTCCACAATTCGGTGACCTCGCTCCGCTCGCCGCCTTCGACGGTGCGTCCGCTCGCGCGCTCGACCATACTGTCCTTTAGCGCGAATTTCATGGCCACGGTCGCATAATCGGTGTCGCCTTCGCGCCAAGCTTCCGCTAGATCGCCTTGCAGCAGCTTCACATCAGTGACGCGATTGATTAGACCGCGACTCGCGTTGCCCGCCAACTGCTCGGAGAAATAGGACAGCATCTCGGGCGTGACCTTCGCGCGCAGGGCCGAAAGGTCTTCCGTTGAATAAGCAGCCTGGATGTCGCCGAGCAATCGTTCGAACGCGTCATAGTCCGACTTGGCGATGGTAAGAGGTTCGCCGGCCGGTGGTGCAGCGGTGCCGCTCAACATTCCACCGAGACCGCCAAAACTGTGGCCCGTCGCAGGATGCGCCGTTGCATAGGCAGGCGCTGACACATTGCGCCGCTGCCACCAGGCGAAGATCAGCCGGGCGACGATCACGACCAGCATGACTTGCAACAGCAGACCGATGATCGAGGCGAAGCCCGCCATGCCACCGAAAAATCCGTGCCCGAATAGCAGGCCAAACAGACCCGCGCCGAGGAAGCCGGCAGCAATCCCGCCGAACAATCCGCTACCGAAAAAGCCAGGACGGATTGCAGTCTGTCCGATGGGCGCGGCGCTGCCGGGTGATGTCATCGAATTCTGAATGGGCGCGGCGGTAGGCGCGGTGGGCGTGCTTGGTGGCGCCGAGAATGTGCGCATGCCTCGGCTACCTCCTGAGAAGCCGCCGCCAGCGCGTGCATGCGCATCAGCAGTAACCAACACAAACGCTGCCGCGATCGCGGCAAGCGCGATCAGCCAGCGGTGGCGAAACATGACATTTATCTCCCGGCCAAATTGCCCGCTAAAATAGGTATGCGCCGGACGGCTTGTAAGGGGTCTGCCGTACCTTAAGCCGCACGCAAATGACGCTCAACCCGCCTTACAAAACCAGAGTTCTTGCGGTTCAGCATCTGACCGAGGCAAAGCGGTCACTTCGCAATTCGACCCAGCGCCCGATGCGGTCTACCTCGCCCAAGACGACGGGCGAACCGCGACGCGCACTTGTTGATGCCACCCTTGCGCTTGATGAAATCACGCAACGGCTCGTCCAGGTCCTTGATTTCTGCTGCGTACCCGCAACACGCGCGACCATTTGCTTCGCGTCCGATAATCGACCTTGTCACGATCTCCCGTGCAAAGGATCACGGCGGCAAACGGTTCCCAGCGGAGCGGAGCAATGCGCGGGACCGGTTCGGACGCGGTCAACCGGAGTCGGCCTCGCTGCGGGAGAAAGGTGGCTTATAGACATGGTACGATGAACTGTCCCGAAAATGCTTCTTCTTGGGACAGTTATGAAATCGGCCACACGAATTTCCAAGGTCAAATCTCCCAAGCTAAGATCAGCACCAAGCACTGTTAATGGGACAGTACCTCCGCTGCGAGTGGAAAACGCGAAGCGGAGACCACGCGAATATCTAACGGTCAAGGAAGTGGGGAAGTTGTTGGATGGCGCGCGCGAGCGGCGCCGCTATGGTCATCGCGATGCGACAATGATCCTTGTCGGTTATCGCCACGGACTGCGCGTGTCCGAGCTATGTGCGTTGCGTTGGGACCAAGTTGATTTCGAACGGGGCATGCTCCATGTGCGACGGGTGAAGAACGGAACTCCGAGCGTGCATCCACTCGGCGGTACGTCACCTCACGAAAAGTGGCGCGGTCTAGGCGACGGGTATCAAGTCAACACGCGCATCACCGTTTTCACCCAGGAAGACGCTACCGTCGTGCCTGCCGGAGCCCTTTTTCGTAAGGGCGACAGCTGGAGCGTATTTGTCGTGGTCGATGGTCGCGCTGAAGCTCGGGCCATTACCTTGCTCCGGCGATCCGGCCGGCTTGCCGCGGTCTCCTCCGGTCTGGCCGCTGGAGAGCGGGTCATCGTTTATCCCAGCGATCGCATCGCCTCAGGAGCGCGGGTCGCTTCTCGATAGGCGTTCCTGACCGTCGGATTTTGACCTATATCAACGAGCTAACTCGCATGGCTACTATTAGATTTGCAACGGCTCTAGGGTAATCGGAGTTTGCAATGACAGATGCAATTGCGAACGTCGCCGACCAGTCAACTCAAACGTCTCTCGGAACGGCTGTCGCCAGCATCATGGTGTATGTCGATTTTGATCCGGGCTCCGACGACAGGATTAAGATCGCGGTGGATTGGGCCGCCAAATTCGGCGCGGTTCTCATCGGCGTTGCAGGCTGGCTGCCCGGGCGCGAAGTCGGAGGCTGGTTCGCCGCTGAAGTGGAACGGCCCGAAGACCGGATTGACCGAATATTGGCGGAGCTGGATAAATTGGCCGAACGCTTTCGCAATCTGGCGGGCCGAGCGGTCCGGACCGTGGAATGGCGAGGAAGCTTTCATTTCCCACGCGAAGTGATTGCGACCGAGACGCGGGCCGCTGACCTTGTGGTCATCAGCTCACATACCGTCCCAGAAGATGTTTATCATGCGTTTGATCCCGGCATCGTGCTGCTCAGCGCCGGCAGACCGGTTCTCGTCGTGCCAGACGGGGTAACTGGCAATCCCGGCAAGCGCGTTGTCGTT
This sequence comes from uncultured Alphaproteobacteria bacterium, assembly GCA_963733575.1. Lineage (GTDB taxonomy): Bacteria > Pseudomonadota > Alphaproteobacteria > Rhizobiales > Xanthobacteraceae > BOG-931. The sequence continues at coordinate 611,252 of CAVTDJ010000006.1, forward strand.
GCCTGGAAGGATACGCGCGAAGCGCGTCACGCCGTGCAAAGTGCGTTGCCGTACCTGAAAATCGCCAAACACATCGCACTCGTTGAGATCGCCGAGGAAGTCCTGGAAACGGCTGCTCACGAGCAGCTCGACGACGTCGAGAAGTATTTACTCCGGCATGGAATAAAGGTGAGCGGAAAATCGATGTTACACCCAAAAGGATCGATTTCAGATCAACTAAGGAGCGTGGCTGAGAGCGAAGGAGCTGATCTGATCGTCGCCGGTGCTTACGGGCATACGCGATTGGGTGAATGGGTTTTCGGAGGTGTTACGCGCGGCCTGTTACGGGACAGCGAGGTGTGTTGTCTGTTCTCAAGTTGACCGAGAGGTTGCTTTGGCTAATCAAATTGTCAGGACTGCTGCTGCCGGCCGACGCCAAAGCAAAGTGCTTGCTTTCCTCGACCGCAACGAGTTCTTGATCCCGCGACGATTGTTGCGATCGTGCTCAGCCTGTGGCTGAGCTGAGCTGCGCTGGGTTTCTGGCTAAAAACTGGGCGGTAAATGGCGGACGAATTCAAAAGAGGCGATTTCGTTGTGACCGAGTTGACCGATCTGACCAAGATTAGCTTCTTGCTGTTCATCGTGATTTTTGCGCTCAATCTCTTGCCTGCTTTTGCTCCACCAACATGGACGGCTATGTCGTTCATTGGGCTAACAATGCCAAAGATCGATTTTGTTTTGATAGCTCTAGTGGCCGCGATCGCGGCTACTAGCGGACGGATTGTCTTGGCAACGTTGTCCCGCGTTCTTGTCCGGCAAAAATTGCTAACCGAACAAACGCAGCGGAATGTCGACGCCATCAGACTTGGGATCGAAAGTCGGCCAGTAATGACATTCGGTACGGTCCTTGGGTATTCCATCAGTCCGCTGCCATCAAACTACCTGTTCATTGCCTATGGTCTAACCTCACTACCAATCGCGTTTCTAGCTTTGCCTTTTTTTGTCGGGCGCCTCGTGAGCTATAGTTTCTGGCTCAAGACAGCGTCAACAATCGGCGATCGGCTGGATTTGGATTGGTTTAAATCAGCGCACTATTTCGTCGGTTACTTTCTTATTTCTCAGCTGCTCTTGGTCCCTTTCATCTACGGCTTTACGCGGATCGATTGGCATGCAGCGTTCGCTGAAAAGCGTTTCAAGTGGTTGGGAAAACCAGAGTAGCGACTCATCCTCACGCGCCGTGCGACTGTGTTTTGAAGAAGCGCTGCCACGGTTGGATGCCTTAACGAAGCGTCCGGATTTTTTGATCTATCTCAATCGGTTCGCCTCGACTGCTGGTAAGCACAATCGGAAAGTAGGTAGATTAAGCGGGGCACGATTAGTCGCAGAAGGTGCGCGCATGTTCGAATACGATGTCGTAGCAAAACGCATTGATGCCCATGGCAGTACGGCGAGCTGCAAAGACGCTGAGATCGTTCTCGATACCGATGTGAGCGGTCGCCCGGATGCCTTCAATCCGGCAGAATTGTTCCTCGCGGCCATTGCGGCCTGCATGATCAAAGGTATTGAACGCGTCGCGCCGATGAACCATTTCGAATTTCGCGGCGTGGAGGTCCGCCTGCACGGTGTGCGCCAGGACAGTCCGCCATTCATGTCCTCCATAACCTATGAACTGATTGTCGATACGGACGAGGACGATCGGCGGCTCGACCTCATGCATCACAATGTGCGAAAATTTGGTACTATATCGAACACCGTAGCTGTTGCGACGAAGCTCGAAGGCAAGATCATTCGAGCCCGAAAGTTCTGACACTTCAGGTCTTCGAGGCAAGTCGATGGCACGTCATCATGACGACGAGCATAAGCTCTTGTCGCCCCGTTCCAGTAACGGACACGAGGAGGATTGACCCGTGGCCAATAGAGAAGTCGTGATCTGCTCGCCAGTGCGGACGGCAATTGGCACATATGGCGGCGCGCTCAAGGATACACCAGCTGTCGATCTTGGCGCTGCGGTCGTGCGCGCGACGATCGAGCGCGCCAAACTGGCGCCTAATGACATGGACACAGTCGTTATGGGCAACGTGATCCAGGCTGGTAACAAGATGAACCCGGCACGTCAGGCGGCCGTCCACGGTGGCGTGCCGGTCGACGTTCCGGCGATGACGGTCAACCGCGTTTGCGGCTCGGGCGCGCAAGCAATTGCGAGCGCAGCGCAGGAGGTCATGCTCGGCTTCATCGATAGTGCGGTCGCCGGGGGCATGGAGAACATGGACCGCGCGCCGTATCTCATGAACTCCGGGCGCTGGGGTTATCGCATGGGAGACGGGCAAATCTTCGATGCCATGCTGATGGACGGTCTCAACGACGCGTTCTCCGGCCAACACTCCGGATGGCACACCGAGGACCTGGCGCGTTCGCATCAGATCACTCGCGAAGAACAAGACCGTTGGGCGGAACGCTCGCAGAAGCGGTTTTCGGCGGCTCAGGCTGCGGGCAAGTTCGCTGCGGAAATTGCGGCAGTCGAAATTGCCTCGCGTAAGGGTCCGATGAAGTTTGAGAGGGACGAGCACAACAGGCCGGACACGACGCTTGAGAGTCTGTCCAAGCTCAAGCCGGCGTTCCGCAAGGACGGCACCATCACTGCCGGCAATGCGCCAGGTCTCAATACCGGGGCTGCGGCCATGGTTGTCGCCGATCTCGCTTGGGCAGATAAGAAGGGCCTCAAACCGATGGCACGCTTAGTCGCCTATGGCATCGGAGCGGTTGAGCCGGGCATGTTCGGGCTCGGTCCCGTGCCGGCAGTACGCCAGGCCCTCGACCGTGCAGGTTGGAATACCGGAGATATCCAGCGGATCGAGATCAACGAGGCCTTCGCCGCCATTGCGATCGCGGTGACCAAGGACCTCGGCTTGTCCGCGGATGTCGTTAACGTCGAAGGCGGCGCGATTGCTCACGGTCACCCGATCGGCGCGACCGGGGCGGTGCTCACGACGCGTATCTTGCATTCAATGCAACGCGACGGGATCAAGCGAGGTGTCGTCACTTTGTGCATCGGAGGTGGTCAAGGCATCGCGCTCGCTCTTGAAGCCATGAAGTGAGCCCTCGCCATGAGCCGGCCGCCAGTCGTCAAATCAACACGGTGGTCGACTATCTGATCCATAGAAGGAGCAAGGTATGAGCAAGGACTTTGCAGAAATTGCCCACGATGTAATCACCGGCGTCGGGCTGTTGCAACGAGGCGCGCCTGACACGATGAAAGCGTTTGGGGCTCTTTCGATAGCGGCGACGGCCTCCAAAGCTATCGAAGCGAAAACGAAAGAGCTTATGGCACTCGCGATCGGTATCGCAGTCCACTGTGACGGCTGCGTCGCCTTCCACACGAAGATGGCCCATCAGCATGGAGCTAGCCGAGAAGAGGTTGCAGAGACCGTTGCCCTTGCCGTCTACATGGGAGGTGGGCCGGCGGCCGTGTACGGAGGGGATGCGCTGCGCGCATACGATCAGTTTGCCGGTACAAAGCCATAACACATAGGCGGCGGGCGAGAAGCGCGGCATACAGACCACAGATAAGGCTGGAGCAACTGACGGAAGCCGCTCATTCGTGCTGTCATCGCATCAGTAAACTCTATCTGTTCAAAGCGGATGGTATGCCAAAGTCAACGATGGGAAACCATTCAGATGTGACGCGGAGACGGTTATGGCATTGTCAGACAGACGCGCGGTAACAGTTCTCCTCACAGAGGAGCATCTGCGTAAGATGGTCGAGGATCATCTCCTGAAGGAGGATGAGATCGGCGATCGGGTCAAGGTTGCCCGCATCGCGCAAAAGCTGTTGGACGCCGGTTTGGGACTTCCGGACAAGCCATGGCACGACTGGGACGACTGGGTTAAAGGGCTTGAATGATCGATGGTTTGTGACCGACGAGAAAGACGGGAATAATCAGCATCCCAGAATTCCTCTCAAAAGCGGTTTACGGCGCGTGCGCAGAACGAAGCGTGATGTCTCTTTGCTGGCCCGAAGCGGCGGTTCGCCGCTGCGTCTGCAATTGGGGGCTAAGCGGACAACCCATTGGCACCGGGCGTCAGCGCCTTGCTGTCGGCGTACCCGCACGAGCTACGCCGTCGCCGCCGATGGCAACCGCGCTCCAAATCCGCCGCTACTGAGCCCCGTTAACCACCTTCGCCGTGATCACGCGCGCGCACGAGGCTGGGCGGCGCGATGCCGACCGACCTGCTCGGGCCGCCGGGGCGGTGCAGCGGCTGCTGGCCGCACGATGGTTCGGGGGTCGGGGCGACCGATGATGATGACGTTGGCTTCGCCGGGTCGGGGCGGCGGCGATGGTGGCGGCGCCGGGGCGAGCGCAGCGAGCTACGGGGTCATCGACAACGATCGCCAAATTCTGCAGCACTGACGTTGACCCCGTCCCCGTTAACCACCTTCGCCGTGATCACGCGCGCGCACGAGGCTGGGCGGCGCGATGCCGACCGACCTGCTCGGGCCGCCGGGGCGGTGCAGCGGCTGCTGGCCGCACGATGGTGAGGTCGCCGGCGGCGCCGTCGCCGATTCTTTTTAGTGATAATCGGGGCGACGATGGAGCTCGGGCGGTCGGGGCGACCGAGGAAACAAGGCGACTGCTAACCAACCGCCCTTGCTTAGGCTTTGTCTATGAAGAGTCCCATTCCAAAAGAACGTCTACGCGTCAGCAATTGGGTGAGTAGGCCGCTGGAGTTGCACCATCGGCCTCTCGCAGAACCGAGCATGAGACTCTCGCCTCACTCGGCTCCCATCAGGCAAACACGCCGATCATGCCCATCCGCCAGTGCACGAACAAATCCGCGTGTTCCCGGGCCATTCGTTCGAGAAAGTGACCCGCACGAATCTTCTTTGCGGCAAAGCGCTTGAACTTCCGCATCACCCAGGCTCGAAGTGTCAGATTGACGTAGCGAAGCACGGGTGCGAGCGCCGATGGCGCGTATCGCCCATAGTACGCAAGCCACCCCCGCAGGAGTGGATTGATCTGTCGGGCGATATCTGCCACCGACAGCTCGGTTCGACGGCGGAAGCCCAATTCCCTGATCGTTGCCCGCATGGCCTTCATTGCCGAGACGCTGACGGCAGGAGTGAACCCGCAGAACAGCGTGTTGTCTCGGTGATTCAGGACCCGACGGGGCCGGAAGCAGTAGCCGAGGAAGTCAAACTTGACGTTCGGATACTTGCCTCTACGCCTTCCGTCTCTGCAGTAGACAACCTTGGTTTTGGTTGGATGCGGCTCAAGCCGGCACTCTGCCAGCCGTGTTTGAAGCTCGACCTTGAAGGTCTGCGCTTCTTGCTCGCTCCGGCAATGCACCAACCCGTCATCTGCATAACGACACCAGGGAAGGTCGGGGTGCGTCCGTGTCATCCACAGATCGAACGCGTAGTGCATGAACAGATTGGAGAGAATCGGACTGACCACACCACCCTGCGGGGTACCGCAGGTTCGTTCAATCCGTGTCCCATCGTCCTGTTCCATCGGCGCCCTCAGCCATCGTTCGATGTAGAGCAGCGCCCACTTGCACGTCACGTGTTTGCGGACAGCCCGCAGCATCAGCGCGTGGTCGATATTGTCGAACAGACCCTTGATGTCAAACTCCAGAACCCAGTCGTACTTCCAGCATCGCTTGCGCGTGACTCCAACAGCATCGAGGGCCGATTTTCCCGGCCGATAGCCATAAGAGTCCGCCAGAAATAAGGGCTCCAGGTCCGGCTCAATGACCTGCTTGACAACCATCTGCGCCACGCGGTCCGCCACAGTGGGCACACCCAAAATCCTTTGCCCTCCAGACTTCTTCGGTATGGAGACAGCACGTACCGGCGGTGGAAAGTAGCTTCCCGAACTCATCCTGTTCCAGATCTTGTAGAGATTGTTCTGCAAGTCGGCTTCGAACTGTTCGATCGACTGTCCGTCCACCCCGCTCGCACCCGCATTGGATTTGACCGCTTTGTACGCTTCGTACACCAGCTTCTTGTTTATGCTGAACGGTTTGTCCGTCGCACGCGTCGGCGTCCTCCTGTTGCCAGTTGTTTCCTCACGTACGACCACCTGATCCGATCCCTTTGCTCCAGTCCCATTACGAACCTTCATCGCTCCTACGGATCGGTCCGTCCCAGTGCTTTGCCTCGGTACTCTCGCCTCACGGCTTTCGCCGCTTGTGCTTCTCCCTTCGCATCAAAGCGACTGGTTCCTGCAGTTCCACGCAAAAGCCTGCATCCAAGTCACGCCCCCTCTACGCCGGTCGTCGTCTGCCCCGTCTCAGGCATCTGACAAACTCGTCCCAGAGGCACAATCCCCCTCCGGTTTCGACGACATTATGAATCTTTAACGACGCGTGTTCAGTGGGTTCACTTTCGTTCGTCTCTCGGACACTCACCTGCTCAAGGTTCACCTTGAACTTTTCCTCCAGCGCTCACCACCACGGCTCTTGACCGCAGCAGCCTGGAGTGGTTTGGGACCTGCTCCTGATAGCCGATCCCGAGGGGCCCGCCCTCATCTTTCACGCAGCTTTACGGCTCGTATCCTTCCTCCTTTCTTGCTGCCTCTGCAGCACACGATTGTGCAAAGACTCTATAATTATGCAGTCAACGAAACCGTCGAACTCTGATTTCTGGCGGTCTTTCAACATGTAGCTGATCCAACCCGCGTTCGCACCGTCGCGGACAAGAATTCGGCCGTGACCCCACTCGACCTTCGCCCAACAGTCGCAGATCAGGCTTTCAAGGGCAACAGCATCGAAGTGCGAGGGCAATTCAATTGCACAATGAATATGCCATCGACCGGACGTGCCACGCTCCCATGAACGCAATGCGCGTGCGCCTCCAATGAGACGAAAATCGCGCCAAGATCAGTACGAATCGCAGTCGGTGCTTCGGGTCGGTCAGTTGCGGTTCGCATGGTCCCCTCCAGAGTGGGTGGTAGTAACCTCACTCTGCCAGAGTGCCGGTCGCTATCCGCCCTCCCCATGGGATCTTGAAGGCCGGTGTGTGGTTCCGGCGCGGTCGTCTGCTCATTGTCTCTCCTGATTCGCTGGGCACAGCGTGGCCGCTGTCAGGCAGAAACTCCACTTATCGTCCTGTTCAGATTCTCGAGGCCAGCTCTCAGCTCGATAATATTGTGGGAGCGCTTGCAGGCTTGGCTGGGCGCGCTTTCGATTACTGGCTACGAGTGCTGAGGTGGAAATCTAAAATCGGAAATATCGGCGAGCCGAACGTGCAATATGCGGGTCATGGTGGAAGGGGAGCCGTCCTTCAGGACAGGGCGACTAACGCTCGACTGTGGCTTCAACCGCACACGATAATGGCGCGCTGGAGTTCGGCGATCTCTCACTCTGGATGGGATGGCCGCGCTGACCGCTGGCAAATCGCCGCCAATCTGGTTTGACTATTTATTCGATAGCGAGATGCGCATCAATAACGGCGATCTAACGGGCGGCATCTTAAGTGTCGAGATCGAGCACGATCTCGCGCGGCGCGCGCTCCGTGCGCTTCCAGAAAAAGCTCGATCAGCAAGGCATCAACCCGCGCCCCATCGCAATCGTGATACTTCGCCCCATTCCGCTTCGGCGTGTGCTCGAGACGATTGAGCGTGCTCTTGCCCGCCAGAGCTTCGCAATCCAATCGCAGCACAGGATTCAGTTTCCCGGCCAGCACCGCAAAGGTCGGATCCTTGCGCAGCTCGTCGTGATCGTTGAGGTCCTCGTAGCCCAACACCAGGCCGAAGATACGCTGTCCGACCAACGTCTCGACCTGATGCTCGACATAGCGAGGGTCGCGGCAGTCGGTGAAGCACCGGGCAAACCGGCGCACCAGCCCGAGGCCGCGATCCACTTGTCCCAAGAGCAGCGCACCCGCGTTCGACGTGATGTCGCCGCCATCGAAACCGGCCACCACGGCATGCCGCTCAACCGCTTCAAACTTGGCCTAGCAGTCTGCTGAAAAACCCTCGCTATGGCGAGAGAGCCGTGATTCAGTTTTCTATCACAAATCGGCGGAGGCTGGCATGCGGGGCACATTTGTAGATCAAGGCGGGCTGTTTTCGTACATCGCACCGGAGGCGCGTGTTCCGGCAAACCATCCGTTGAGAAAGATCCGGGAACTTGTGCGCGATGTGCTGGGCGAGCTGACACGTAGCCTGGGGAGGCTCTACGCGAGCGAAGGCCGCCCCTCGATTCCGCCAGAGCAGTTATTGAGTGCGCTGCTGCTTCAAGTGTTCTACGGCATCCGGTCGGAACGCCAGCTCATGGAGCAGTTGGACTACAATCTCTTGTACCGCTGGTTCGTGGGACTTTCGCCCGACGACCCGATCTGGGACTCGACTACTTTCACGAAGAACCGCGATCGGCTGCAGAACGGCGCGGTGTTTGCCAAGTTCATGACCCAACTTCTGAACCATCCGGAGGTCAAGCCGCTGTTGTCGGACGAGCATTTTTCGGTGGACGGAACGCTGATCGAGGCGTGGGCCTCGCACAAGAGTTTCCGCCCCAAGAACGGCAGCGGCGACGACGACGGCGGGGCCGACTTCCACGGCCAGCAGCGCAAAAACGACACGCATGCGAGCACGAGCGATCCCGACAGCCGACTATACCGCAAGGCCGCCGGGCGAGAGGCGAAGCTCTGCTACATGGGCCACGCCACCATGGAGAACCGGCATGGGCTGGCGGTGGCCGGCATGGTCACGCTCGCCAACGGCACTGCCGAACGCCGCGCTTCGCAGATAATGCTCAAGGCCAAAGCCAAGGAAACCGGCTGCCGCATCACGGTGGGCGAAGATAAGGCCTATGACACGGCTGACCATGTGGCCCATCTGCGCGCCATCAATGTCACGCCGCATGTGACGCAGAACGACAGCATCACCTCAACCGGCAAGCGTCGTCAGAGCGCCATCGACGGACGCACCACGCGGCACGAAGGCTATGGCATGTCGCAATCGTGCCGGGCGATGATCGAATGCATCTTCGGTTGGGGCAAGCAGCACGGCACGATGCGCAAGACCAAACATCGCGGCCTAGCCAGCGTCGCTACCGACTTCATGCTCAATCTGATCGCCTACAACCTGATCCGCATTCCCAAACTGCTGGCGGCGTAGGTCAGCGTCCGCTCACAACATCCCGACCGCCCCAAACCCTAAGGCAAAAAGACGGGAAATGCACCAATCTCCGAGTTCTTCAGCAGACTGCTAGAGAGAAATCATTGCAGCACAACGTTTCTCTCAGAGTCTCAGCCCCGATGCACTTCTCGCGTTTGAGAAATTCAGGCTAACGGCAGCGATCAGTGAAGGCGAGAGACCGGCGCGAGCCGGCCTCTTTCTTTTCAGTGACGCACGACGCGACGGCGGCGACGCGGTGTCGGCTCGGCTTCTTTCGGCTCCGGCGGCGTGTAGTCCGGCAACGCGGCGTGGAACTCGGCAAGCGAGTCGGCCGAAACGCGAATGCGGCCGTCGAGCGACTTAGCCTTGATGCGGCCCGCGTGAACGAGGGCGATCAATTTGGTTTTGCCGATACCAAGGAAGGCGGCGGCTTGACGTGGTGACAACGTGAGAGACTGAATTGCAGCAGACATGGCAATACCTCACAGAGAGGTTTGCCCAATGTCCGCCGCGAGTAAGCGGTGCCCTACCTTATCCGGCCCGCTGCAATGGGTTCACAGCCGCCGGGGGTCCCGATCAAGTCGTTGCCGGTGATCTAGCATCCTGCTATGGCCGCATCAAGCCACATCGAACCGGCTCAAACCGCAATAAAGTCTGTGTAACTTATGTGGAACTAAGTCAAATTATTAAGGAAAAACAACGTCGAGGCGCACATCGTCGCTTCTACCCTCGCCGGCTCAGCAAAAACACCGCCTGCTCCCCGAACAGGTTCCAGAACCACCACGGCATTTTCAGCCGCATGCGCCGGCCCCAGGCGTTGAGTGCCACCGCCTCCTCTATCTTGGCGCCGGAGACATGACAGAGCTGGCGGAAATCCTTGATGCTGCAAAAGTGGATGTTCGGCGTCTCGTACCAGGCATAAGGCAAATTGTCGGTACGCGGCATATGCCCGCCGAACGCGACTTGCCGCCGGATGCGCCAGTGGCCGAAATTCGGGAACGACACAATCGCATGACGCCCGATGCGCAGCATGTGCTCGAGGACGACGCGCGGCTGCCGCGTTGCCTGCAGCGTCTGCGAAAGGATGACGAACTCGAAAGCGTCATCGGGATAGTCTTCGAGATCGGTATCGGCGTCGCCTTGCACCACGGCGAGGCCCTTGGCGACGCACTCGTTCACGCCCTCGCGTGACAACTCGATGCCGCGGCCGTCGACGCCGCGCGTCTCCAGCAGGCGCAGCAATTCGCCATCGCCGCAGCCAACGTCGAGCACGCGCGCGCCCGGCTCCACCATATCGGCGACGACGAGCAAGTCGACGCGGGAGCCGCCGGGGCCGCGCGCGGCTTCCGCCATGGTGAGGTCGTGCTTGAGGCGCATGAGCATCGTCACCTCCGCGCCGGCGGCAGGCCGCGCGCCTTCGCCGCGCCTTCCAAAAACCCGCCAACGATGGCCAAAAATTCCGGCTCGTCGAGCAGGAAGGCGTCGTGGCCCTTGTCGGTGGTGATTTCGGCGAAGGATACGCGGGCGCCGGCGGCATTGAGCGCGTGCACGATGTCGCGGGATTCCGGTGTCGGAAACAGCCAGTCGCTGGTGAAGGAGACGACGCAGAACCGCGTCGGCGCGCCGCGGAACGCATTGGCGACCGCGCCGTCGTAATCGGCGGCGAGATCGAAATAGTCCATGGCGCGGGTGAGATAGAGATAGGAGTTGGCGTCGAAGCGCTCGACAAAAGTTATGCCTTGGTGCCGCAAATAGGACTCGACCTGAAAATCGGCATCGAAGGAGAATGTCGGGTTTTCGCGGTCCTGAAAACGGCGGCCGAATTTCCGGTGCAACGCGGCGTCGGACAAATAAGTGATATGCGCGCCCATGCGCGCGACCGCGAGCCCGCGCCGCGGATTGGTGCCATGTTCAAAATACCGCCCGCCGCGCCATTCCGGATCGGCCATCACCGCCTGACGGCCGACTTCGTGGAAGGCGATGTTCTGCGCCGAGTGACGGGTGGAAGCAGCAATCGGCAGCGCCGCGAAAACGCGGTGCGGATAACTCGCCGCCCATTGCAACGCCTGCATGCCGCCCATCGAGCCGCCCGCCACCGCGAACAGCGAATCGATGCCGAGATAATCGAGCAGCATCGCCTGCGCGCGCACCATGTCGCGCACGGTGATGACGGGAAAGTCGAGACCCCACGGCATGCCCGTTGCCGGATCGGTCGAGGCCGGCCCGGAAGAGCCCATGCAGCCGCCGACAACGTTGGGGCAGATCACGAAATAGCGGTCGGTGTCGATCGGCCGGCCTGGACCGACCATAGTCTCCCACCAGCCCGGCTTGCCGGTCACCGGATGATCGTTGACGGCGTGCTGGTCGCCGGTGAGCGCGTGGCAGACGAGAACGGCGTTGCTCCGCTCGGCGTTGAGTGTGCCGTAAGTCTGATAGGCGATCTGCACTGGGCTGAAGTCGATCCCGGCGTCCAGCCGCAGCGGATTGTTGGCCGAAAAGCGCACGAGCAGCGAATGCGGATGGTCCGCTTCGCGCGTGCGGTCGGCGAGATCGAGCATGGCGCTTGCCTCTGCCATGATACTTCCCGGAGACGCTTCCCGGCGTCTGGCAGCCGCGCAAAAGGCGGTTAAAGGGGCGTAAATAGGCCCCTGCCCGGCGGAGTCAATGTTTTCTTTGATTTCGCGCTTAACGGCACCTATCAATCACGCAAATCGCCGGGTCAAACCATGCCGAAACCGCCGCGCCAAACAGAGCCCTCGCTCGCCAATCTGCGCCACGAAATCGACCGCATCGACGAGGCGATGCACGCGCTTCTGATCGAGCGCGGCGAGATCATCGAGCGTTTGATCGCGGTCAAGAAGACCGAAGAATCCGGCTCAGCGTTTCGGCCGGCGCGCGAGGCCGATATGATGCGACGGCTTGTCCAGCGGCATCACGGCAGCCTGCCGCTCGACACCGTCGAGAGCATCTGGCGGGTCATCATCGCAACTTTCACCTACGTGCAGGCGCCTTTCTCCGCGCATGCCGACTTGTCCGCCGGAGATGCGCTCATGCGCGATTCCGCGCGCTTTCATTTCGGCTTCACGGTGCCACTTGTGCCGCACGTGGGCGCGGCGAGCGTCGTCCTGGCGGTGACCGCATCGAAAGGCGATCTCGGCCTCGTTCCTGCGTTTGCCATCGCGGGCGCCGGCCCATGGTGGACGGCGCTTGAATTCGACACTGCTCCGAAAATTATTGCCCGGCTGCCATTTGTCGAACGCGCCGACCATCCGGCCGGCCTGCCGGTCTTCGTGGTTTCGCGCGTGGCCGCGGATGCCATGGTGACCGAGACGGAAGTCTGGAGCGTACGCGTCTCCGGCTGGAACGCCACGTTCATCGATAACCTCGCGGGGCTCGCCGATGCGATCGCGGTCCCGGACCGCGCATTCGATGGGGCCGCCTTGCTTATCTCGGTCGCGCGCGGCGGCATCGACGCGATTGCCGACTCCCTTCGCGGCACCGGTGCTTCCATCCGCTCAAGGGCCCTCGTCGGCAGCCACGCGACCCGCTATACGGTGCCGGCGAAACAAATAACCTCCCCTTGAACGGGGGAGGGAAAAACGCACACGTGAGAAGTAAGAACAAATGAATGCTTCGTATCCCCAGCCCCGGCCCGGCGTGCTCGAGATCGAGGCCTATGTGCCCGGCAAGAGCAGCGCGCCGGGCGCGGCTAAAGTGTTCAAGCTGTCGTCGAATGAGACGCCGCTCGGGCCGAGCCCGCGCGCGATCGAGGCATATAAAGCTGTCGCTGCACATCTGGAAGATTATCCCGACGGCTCCGCATCGGAGCTACGCCAAGCGATCGGGCGCGCGTTCGGGCTCGATCCGGACCGCATCGTGTGCGGGGCCGGCTCCGACGACCTGCTGAACTTGCTGGCGCGCGCCTATCTCGCCGACGGCGACGAGGCGATCCACACCACGCACGGCTTTCTCGTTTACCCGATCGCGACGCTCGGCACCGGAGCGAAGCCGGTCGTCGCACCGGAGACGAATTACACCGCCAGCGTCGACGCCATCCTGGCGGCGGTGACGAAGAAGACCAAAATCGTCTTTCTCGCCAATCCGAACAATCCGACCGGAACCTACATCTCCTTCGATGAGGTGAAGCGCCTGCACCGCAGCCTGCCGCCGCAGGTGCTGCTCGTGCTCGATGCCGCTTACGCCGAATATGTCCGGCGCAACGATTATGAATCCGGCATCGAGCTTGTCGCCACCAGCGACAATGTCGTCATGACCCGCACTTTCTCCAAGATCCACGGGCTCGCGGCCGTGCGGCTCGGCTGGATGTTCGGTCCGGCCCACGTCGTTACCGCAATCAACCGCATTCGCGGCCCGTTCAACGTCAACGCGCCGGCGATCGCCGCCGGGATCGCGGCGATCGAGGATCACGAACACCAGGAGCGCGCGCGCGAGCACAATTCGCGCTGGCTCGCCTGGCTCGCGGACGAGATCGAAAAACTCGGGCTGAAAGTGACGCCGAGCGTCGCCAACTTTTTGCTCATCCACTTTCCGGAGACGAAAGGACGCACGGCCAAGGAGGCGGACGCCTTCCTCACCGCGCGCGGGCTCATCCTGCGTCAGGTCGGCGGCTACAAACTGCCGAACGCACTGCGCATGAGTGTCGGCACGGAAGAGGCCAACCGTCTCGTCGTTGCCGCACTCAAAGAATTTCTAGCTAAAGCGGTGTAACGCCGTGACCAAAACCGCACCGCTGTATAACCGCCTCGCATTGATCGGCGTCGGCCTCATCGGCTCGTCGATCGCGCGGGCGGCGCGCGCGCAAGGGGTCGTACGCGAGATCGTGGCGACGGCGCGGTCCGCCGGTACGCGGCGGCGGATCGCCGAGCTCGGACTTGCCGACCAGGTTGTCGAGAGCAACGCTGCCGCGGTCGCGGGCGCCGATCTCGTGATCGTCTGTGTTCCAGTGGGCGCCTGCGGTGAAGTCGCCGTCGAAATCGGGCCGCATCTTGCGCGCGGCGCGACCGTTTCCGACGTCGGCTCGGTCAAGGGCGCCATATTGCGCGACATGGCCCCGCATTTGCCGGACGGCGTGCATTTCGTGCCAGCGCATCCGGTCGCCGGCACCGAGAATTCCGGCCCCGACGCCGGCTTCGCCACGTTGTTCGTCGGCCGCTGGTGCATCCTCACGCCGCCCGAGGGCGCCAATCCGGCTGCTGTCGAGAAACTCGCGGCGTTCTGGCGCGCGCTCGGCGCCAATGTCGAGAGCATGCCGGCCGCGCATCACGATCTCGTACTGGCGATCACAAGCCACCTGCCGCATCTCATTGCCTATACGATCGTCGGCACTGCCGACGAGCTTGCCGAGGTGACCCGCTCGGAAGTTCTTAAATTCTCCGCCGGCGGCTTTCGCGATTTCACCCGCATCGCCGCGTCCGATCCGACCATGTGGCGGGATGTATTCCTCGCCAACAAGGAAGCGGTGCTGGAAATGCTCGGCACCTTCAATGAGGATCTGGCGCAGATCACGCGCGCCATCCGCCGTGGCGACGGCGAAGCCCTGTTCGCGCATTTCACGCGTACGCGCGCCATCCGCCGCGGCATCGTCCAGATCGGGCAGGACTCGCCGGCACCCGATTTCGGCCGCTCGCATCCCGATTTACCGGTCGAGCCGTTGCCGCGGCCTTACGCCTTGTCGGACGAAGGTTAAGAAAGCGCGCGTCAGCTTCGCGCCCGCACCGTCAGCGCTTCAGTCACGGCGCCACGCAATGTCGCGACCGAGAACGGCTTACTGATCACGTCGTGAATGATCGCGTCGAGGCCGTGGGCGCGTTCGCGCTGATCGGCATAGCCGGTCATCATAAGGATGGTCACCGCCGGATAATCGCGCGCGGCGCTGAGCGCGAGTGCGATGCCGTCCATGATCGGCATGCGGATGTCGGTCAGGAGCAAGTCGAAGCGCCCCTCCTCGCGCACGATGAGATCGAGCGCATCGCCGCCATCACAGGCTGTCTTGACCTCGTGACCGTCGGTCTGAAGCGCGCGCGCACACAGCTCGCGTAACGCTTCCTCATCTTCGGCGATGAGAATGCGTGCCATGGGATGTCAGCGTGTTCCCGCGATCATGTCGCGGCGGTTGACGAAGCGCAGGATGATGTCGTGCGCGTCGGGCGGCGGCGAGGCGAGTCGCGTGCGGAACGCGACGGCCTCGCCCGGCGACAGCGAGGCGCGCGAGGGTACGGTGGTCCAGGAATAGATTTCTTGCCGCGCCGCGTTGCGCACGACGAATTTGAGGCGTGGCACGTCCTCCGTCCTGCGGGCGCCGTTGAAGACGTTGCCCTCGACCACAAGGATCGGCACGCCCTCATGCTGTTCCGTGCTGGTGGCCACGTCCTCGAAAGTGACGCCGCGCAAATTCACTGGCAGCCTCAGCAACGTGTAGAAGGAAGCGGTTTGCGGTAACGCGCGTACGACGTCGCTCCGCCAGCCGATAAGAATGATATCGACCAGAGCGAGCGCCAAAATGCCGGTCTGCAGCTGCGACAGCGGCCAACGCAAGGAACGCCGCACAGCGCCGCGCCGCTGCCGCCGCGCCGCCACGGTCTCGATATCCGCCGCCGGCGCGCCGATATGCTCGATGGAGTGATCGCCGTCGACTTCGATGGGCGGCCGGCCCTCGTCGAGATCGACCGGCGCGATGGGCGGCGCCTCCACTTCGGCAGACTCGTTTTCCGCATCGGAGAAGGCCTCGCCCCCGGCTTCGGCCGACTCCCAGTGAGGTTCTCGGCTTTCCAGCGCAAGCGATGTATCGGGCGGCCCCTCGGCGGATGGATCGAACGGCCCTTCGCCGACCATTTCGGCTGCCCGCTGCGCGACAGATCGCGAAAGTGCCGCCTCGGCGCGGCCCACCGCGTCCCCGGCACCCTGATCCGGCGCGATCGCCGCCGCCGCAAGGAGAAGCTTATCGGCATGGCTGGGTTCCGCGTGCCAAACCGTACGGCAGCGCAGACAGCGCACCTGGCGCCCGCTCGGGGCCAGGCTTGCCGTCTCCACATCATAGGAGGTCGCGCAGGACGGGCAGACGATCAGCATCGGCGAATCAGGGGCGCATCACCTTCCCCGTGACCCTAGCTCCGATCCGTTAACGAATTGGAAACCATGCCGGCCCGCAACGGCCGGTCGCCGTGCTATGAAGCTCCCGGGAAGGCCGCGAATCAGCCGCGGTCCAAGGCGACAATCCCGGAGGCTTGCGGAGGACCGCGTGATCCGGTTCGAGAATGTCGGCTTGCGGTATGGCCTCGGTCCCGAGGTGCTGCGCGACCTCAACTTCGCGATCAACGGGCATTCCTTCCAGTTCCTGACCGGCCCCTCCGGCGCCGGCAAGACCTCGCTGTTGCGCTTGATGCTCTTGTCGCTGCGGCCGACGCGCGGCCTGATCAGCATGTTCGAGCATGACGCCGCGACGTTGAGCAAGGACGGGCGCGCCAACTTGCGGCGCCGGATCGGCATCGTGTTCCAGGATTTTCGGCTCCTCGACCACATGACGACCTATGAGAATGTGGCGTTGCCGTTGCGCGTTCTCGGCAAGCAGGAGGCCGATTACCGGGCGGAGGTCGTCGAGCTGCTGCAATGGGTAGGGCTTGGCGATCGCATGAAGGCGTTGCCACCGGTTCTCTCCGGCGGCGAAAAGCAGCGCGCGGCGATCGCGCGCGCGGTGATCGCTCGCCCGCAACTTCTGCTCGCCGACGAGCCGACCGGCAATGTCGATCCCAATCTTGGGCAACGGTTGCTGCGGCTCTTCATTGAGCTCAACAAATCGGGGACCGCCGTCGTCATCGCCACGCACGATATCGCACTGATGGACGAGTACGACGCGCGGCGACTGGTCCTGCATGAGGGACGCCTGCATGTCTATGACTGAACCGCTTGAGACCCTGGAGGAGCCGTGGGACGGTCTCGATGCGTCCCCGTCGATGGTCCGCAGCCTGCCGGCGGCGGCGCCGATCGTCCCAAAAAACTCGATCGCCGGGCATTCGCTCACCGTTGTCGTCGCCATCATGACCTTCCTCGGGTCGCTCACGGTCGGAGCGGCGATGCTGGTGGTGAGCGCCGCCAGCGATTGGCAGTCGGATGTGGGCCGCGAAGTCACGATCCAGGTTCGACCCGCACCTGGCCGCGACATCGAAGCGGACGTGCGTAACGCGGTCGAGATCACCCGCGCTGCCGCGGGCATCGCCGACGTCCATGCCTATACGAAGGAGGAATCCGCGCGCCTGGTCGAGCCGTGGCTCGGCAGCGGTCTAGCCCTCGACGACCTGCCGATCCCGCGCTTGATCGTGGTCAAGCTCGCCTCCGGCACGCGGCCGGATTTCTCGTCATTGCGGAATGCGCTCACGACGCGGGTGCCCACTGCCAGCCTCGACGATCATCGGCGCTGGACGGATCGCATGCGCGCCATGGCCAGGACGGCGGTGGCGGCGTGCGTCGCCGTGCTTGCCCTCGTGCTCGCGGTGACCGTGCTTTCGGTCACCTTTGCCACGCGCGGAACCATGGCGGCCAATCGCCCGATCGTCGAAGTGCTGCATTATATCGGCGCCACCGACAACTTCGTGTCGGGACAGTTCCAGCGTCACTTCCTCTTGCTCGGCTTTAGGGGCGGCGCAATCGGCGGCGGCGCCGCGATCCTGCTGTTCGCCGTGATCGAAGCGGCGAATACATGGCTTGCCGGAACCGCCGGCGGCGACGAGATCGCGGGCCTGTTCGGCAATCTCTCGATCGGCGTCGCCGGCTATCTGGCGATCCTGCTGCAGATCGTATTCATGGCGCTTGTGACCGCTTTCGCCTCGCGCCACACCGTCAACCGCACGCTCGCGGCCATCGATTGAAGAAATCAAAAAGCCATAGGCTTCCCGGCGGGGTTTGCGCCTATGATTCACGGGCGTAAAATGCCGACGTCGGCAGTGGGAACAGAAATTTGCGCTGGAGACGCGCGCGGCGATGGTCAGCCTTAAGGCCGCCGTCAGAAGGCGGCGCATCAAGTCCTTGGTCGTCAGACTTGTCGTCCTCGGCGGCATCGCAGTCATTCTCGGATTTGGAGTCTTCCTCTGGCTCCTGCCGAACGAGGAAGTCGCGCTCGATCGCAACGCCGACGGCATCGTTGTCCTGACCGGCGGGACCTCGCGCATCACGGACGCGCTCGAGCTTCTTGCCGCGGGCCGCGGCAAGCGACTGCTCATCACCGGCGTCAATCCCGGTACGACGACGAATGATATAGCGCGCCAGGCCGCAGGTTACGACCGCCTCCTCGGCTGCTGTGTCGATCTCGACTATTCGGCGATCAACACGCTCGGCAATGCGGTGGAGGCACGGCGTTGGGCGATCGACCGCGGCTTTCGCTCGCTGATCATCGTTACCTCCTCATACCACATGCCGCGGGCGCTCGCCGAGATCGCGCACCAGCTCCCGGATGTTGCGCTGATCCCGTTCCCGGTCGTCCCCGACCGGCTACGCATTGAGCCATGGTGGTCGAACGGCGCGACCACCCGGCTGGTGCTGTCGGAATATATCAAATACCTTTACGCTCACGTGCGCATGCGCTTCGATTCCTTGGCGGCAGCGACCGGCACCGACCGCGTTGCCGATGCGCGCCCGCGAAGCCAATTCCAGTAACCGGGCCAGCTTTGTCTTCCTCATCTTCTGTTCTCGTCCGCTCGATCATCTTCAATGCGTCGTTCTATGTGAACATCACCGTTCGCATGATCGTGGCGCTGCCGACCATGCTGCTTCCCTATTCGTTTCTGCTTGCCGTCTTGCGCGCTTACGCGAGCAGTACCTTGTGGCTGCTGCGCGTCATCTGCGGCGTGACGGTCGAATGGCGCGGGCGCGAAAAGCTCCCAAGCGGCGCATACCTGGTCGCCTGCAAGCACCAGTCCCTGTGGGAAACGTTCGCGCTGTTTTCGCTCCTTCCCGATCCGACCTACGTCCTCAAGCGCGAATTGATGTGGCTCCCGTTGTTCGGGTGGCTGGCGCGCAAAGCGCGGATGATTCCGATCGACCGCGGCGCACATGCGACCGCGCTCGCCCGCATGGCGGCGGCGGCGCGCGCGGAAATCGCGCGTGGACGCCAGATCGTCATTTTTCCGGAAGGCACGCGGCGCGCGCCCGGTGCAAAGCCGCGCTATCTGCCCGGCGTCGCTTATCTCTATGCCGAAATCGGCCTTCCATGCGTGCCGATAGCGCTCAATTCCGGATTGTTCTGGCCGCGCCGCTCGCTGCGCCGCTACGCGGGCACCGTGCTTGTTGAAGTGCTCGATCCGATACCGGCCGGCCTCGAGAGGCGGGAATTCATGTCGCGTCTGCAAAGCGCGTTAGAAGAAGCGACCGCTCGTCTCGTCGCTGAGGGACAACGATCAGTTACCGACCACTGATTGCTGACCCTTGAGGCGCTCGGCGATGAGGTGCAGGTCGGTCTCGCGATAGCCTAAAGCTTCCAGCGCCTGCACCGTATCCAGCACATAGTCGCGATTGGGACCGGAGCGGCCATGACCTTGCCGCACGTGGTGCACACACTCGGCGAGCGTCAACCGGCCGGCATATTGCACGTGACTGCGATCGACGATGAAGCACAGCGCGCGCACCTGCCGCCGCGCCTCCTCTTCAAGCTCGATCCGCCGCGCCGTTTCCAGATAAACGTTGGTGACTTGCTCTCGCGCGCGCAAGTAGGCGACGGTTCGTTCGCGGGCCGCGGCGGCGACGCGAAAGGCGATGCCGCGGCACATGCCGCCGCGATCAAGCCCGAGCACGAGGCCCGGTCGTTCCGGCGTCCCGCGATGAACGAATGAATAGACACAGAGCGCCCGGTGGAGCCCGACAAGCCGCGCCGGCACGCGGTCGACGAAGTCGAAGCCCGGATTCCACATCAGCGAGCCATAGCCGAACACCCAAAAATCCGCGTTGCCGCGCATATCGATCGCCGCTACCACCTTCGTCGACTCCCCATTGGAACCTTCGCTCGGCTAACAATCCGATCGCGGCGGCGCAATAGCGTTGTATGCGTCTTTGAAACGCCGCACTCGGCAGGCGAAGAGAAGCGATGTCAGGCAAATCCCCCCTCAGCATGATGCGGCCGCCGGCCCAGCGGGTGCGAAAGCCCGCGGCCGCGCGCGCCCGGCGCCGCCGTTGGCCGATCCTTGCCCCGGCAGTGATCGTGGTCGCACTGGCCGCCGTATGGGCCGGCCTCTGGTACTACTCGGCCTTGGTCGCGGACCGCACGCTTAGCGGATGGGTGGAACGCGAGGCCGCCGCCGGGCGCGTCTATTCCTGCGGCTCGCAGACCATCGGCGGGTTTCCGCTCAGCATCCAAGCGCGCTGCGCCAACGCCGCGGCTGACATCAAAAACCATCAGCCGCCTTTTGCCCTCCAGGCGAATGCCATCACCTTTACCGCGGAGGTCTGGCATCCCACGCAACTGGCCGGCGACGTCGCGGGCCCGCTCACCCTCGGGGACTTGGGCCAGCCGCCGGGCTTTGTCGCCGACTGGAAACGCGCCCGCCTGACGGTTCGCGGGATCCCGCCAGACCCTGAGGGCGTAGCCATCGAGCTTGAGAGACCGCATGTGGAGCGCGCCGGCGGCAACGGCGAGACCATGTTCAAGGCCCAGCATACGGATATTCACGGCCGTATGATCGCCGGCTCGCCGCGCGACAATCCGGTGATCGAAGTGACCGTGCATCTCGGCGGGGCGACGGCGCCGACATTCCATCGCTCGCTTGCCGAGCCGATCGATGCCGAGCTGGATGCCGTCGTGCGCGGCTTCAAGGATCTATCGCCAAAGCCTTGGGCCGAGCGCTTCCGCGAAATGCAGGCGGCGGGCGGCGGCATCGAGATCAAATCGCTGCGCCTCGCGCAGACCAATACTATCGTCGTCGGCGCCGGAACGCTCAGCGTGAACGCGCAGGGCAAGCTCGACGGTCTCCTCCGCGTCGCCGTCGTCGGGATCGAGCATATCGTTCCGCTTCTCGGCGTCGACCGGTTGATCGGGCAAGGCCTCGACCAATTCGCCGGCGGCGAAGGAGCGCTCGACCGTCTGATCCCCGGCTTGGGCGGGGCCGTTCGCCAAACTGCGAACTCAAGCCTGATCGAAAACCTCAAGAAAATGGGCGAACCAACGTCCATCGACAAACAACCGGCGATCGTTCTGCCGCTGGGTTTTTCCGACGGCGCGATCTATCTCGGTATGCTGCGGGTCGGCGAAGCGCCGCCGCTGTTCTGATTCTCTGAACAGTGCGGGGCCGCGAATGCTCATATGTCACTCGCGATCTTCGACCGCGAAACGGCATGACCGGCGAACAGCTTACCCGAACCGAAACGCCAACTCTACCGCCCCCATGACCACATCCTTGAGCGTCCTACGCCCCGGATCATTACCGGCTGCACCAACCACGACGAGAAGCGGCAGCAGGTGCTCCTCGCGCGGATGAGCGTCGCGGGCGGCAGGCGCCTTGTCCCATGCGGCCAGCGCGGCGGCGCGGGCCTCGGGCGCCGCCCTCGTCAGAATGTCCTCTAGCCAATCATCGAAACGCTGCGACCCGGAGTCTGGCGAACGGCCATTGGCACTGCGGCGCATGCTGGCCATCAGCGTTCGCATGTTGTGGTAGGTCATGCCACTACCAACAATGAGCACCCCTTCATCGCGCAGTGGCGCTAGCGCCTTGCCGACCCGGATATGCTCCGCAGGGTCCATGCTCGCCAACAACGAGACCTGCACAATCGGTACATCGGCCCGCGGGAAAGCGACTTTTAACGGGATGAATACGCCATGATCGAAGCCCCGGGCATGGTCGTATTTCCATGCGATACCAGCCGCCCTGAGCAATTCAGCGACCCGCGCGGAAACTTCCGGGGCTCCGGGGGCCGGGAACTTGATCTGATATGTATTGGGCGGAAAGCCGTAATAGTCATAGAGCAGCGGCGGCGCCGGATTGTTCTGGATGGTGACGACTTGCTCCTCCCAGTGGCCGGATACAACCACTAGCGCCTTTGGCGGCGATCCCACGTCATCGGGTACTCCGCGTAAATATTCGGCCATCCGGTCCCAGGTATCGGGAGGATCCCAATCCATGAAGAAACATGGTCCGCCGCCATGCGGGATAAAAAGTGTCGGCAGCTTGCTCATATCAAATCCTGACTGAAGAGAAAATTTATCGCGGTGCTCATGGGAATCGCTTTCAGTGAGCTAGAAATCCGATCGCAATTTACAAGGCGGCCTGGAAGACGGGCCGTTATGCACGCCAACGGGTCCGGCTCGAAGTGACCGGCCCGATGACAGGCGTAAGGCCTCAATCCAGGTCCGCGCCGTTTCATCTGGATCGCTTCGCTCTTGGCAACAACGCAGGCCGTTCAGCGTTTGATACCGGCATGCCAGCCGACCGACGCGTCCGGCACCAAATCCGTCGTAGCGAAGTAAGGCTTGAGATCCAGGAGCGGCGTGCCGTCCACGCAATCGAGACCGATGACCGAGAGTTCGTTGCCTGCGACCCGCATAAGCCGCGCCACGGATACGGCGATCGGATTGGGCCGTACCGGCGAGCGCAGCGCAAACGTGCCGCGGCGCTCGCTATAATGATGCGGAGCTTGCAGTACGAGGTCGCGGCGCGCCCGGTCCATCCAATACAGCACAACCACATGGCTGACGCTCTCGAGCCCCTGGAGGCCTCCAGCCCAGCGCGGATCAAGCACGATGGTACACACCGCTTGCGTTTCGCGGGGGTTCTTGGGGCAGTCTTCCCGCCGCTTCCAGGGCGTATGGATGCGCCCGATGTAATAGAGCGAGGCATCGAACCGCGCCGGCAGCGCGATGGCGACTTCGCCTTCACGCAGGTCCTGGGTTTCTGTTGCCGCTTTGCCTTCGCTCATTATCTCGGGGTTCTCGCATGAGGATCCCGTCGGCGGCTAGCCCTGGCCGGTCACCTAATTCCGCCCGAAATGCGATTGTGGGATAGTTCCCAATAGGCCCTTGCCAGTTTAAACGCATAAAGATATCTTTATATGGCTTTCCCAGCTTCTATGGGGCCCAGAGCGAATGGAATCTGCCCAACTCCCCTTCCCCGCCCTCACTGCGACCCTCAAGGCCGCGGGGGAGGCCACGCGGCTGCGGCTCTTGATGCTGATCGGCGAAGCCGAACTAACGGTGTCCGACCTCACCGCAATCCTGCGTCAGTCGCAACCGCGCCTCTCCCGCCACTTGCGGCTACTGGCCGAGGCCGGGCTGGTCGAGCGCTATCGCGAGGGATCGTGGGCCTTCTTTCGCCCCAGCGAGAGCGGCAGCGCCGCCGACATCGCCCGCGCCCTGATTGCGCGGCTCGATCCCAACGATCCGGTCATCGCGCGCGACCGCGAGCGCTTGGCCGCGGTGCGCGCCACGCGCGCCGCCGCCGCGCAGAATTATTTTCGCCGTCATGCGGCCGAGTGGGACCGCATCCGCAGGCTGCATGTCGCCGACGCTGCGGTCGAAGACGCGATCCGCACCGCGCTCGGCGATCAGCCGATCCGTTCGCTGCTCGATCTCGGTACCGGCACCGGCCGCATGCTCGAACTTTTTGCCACGGACATCGAGCGCGGCCTCGGCCTCGACCTGTCATTGGACATGCTGGCATTTGCGCGCACGCGCCTCGACCGCGCGGGGCTCAAACATTGCAGCGTACGCCATGGCGACATTTACGACCTCGCTTTGCCGCGCGATTCGTTCGACGTCGTCATCGTCCATCAGGTCCTGCACTTCCTCGACGACAGCGCCCGCGCAATCCGCGAGGCGGCACGCGTGCTGCGGCCGGGCGGACGGCTTCTCGTCATCGATTTCGCGCCGCACGATCTTGAATTCCTGCGCGACGAGCACGCGCATCGCCGGCTTGGTTTTGCCGCCGAGACCGTCAAGCAATGGATCGAGGGCGCCGGCCTCGACTTCATCCGCCAGCAGACATTGCCGCCCGGTCCGGAGGGCAAGATCGCGGTGTCGCTGTGGCTTGGGCGCGACCCGCGCATCGTGCTCGCGGCGCCGGCCAAGCGCGAGGTCGCCTGATGAGCACGGCCCGCCCGAGCCGCTTTATCGAGACCGGCGCCGCGCCCGGTATCCGCGTCTCGTTCGAGTTTTTTCCGCCGAAGACCAAGGAAATGGAAACGGCGCTGTGGGAAGCGATCGCGCGGCTGGCGCCCCTGCAACCCAATTTCGTCTCGGTGACTTATGGCGCCGGCGGCTCGACCCGCGAGCGCACGCACTCAACCGTCAAGCGCATCCTCGCCGAGACCATGCTGACGCCCGCGGCGCACCTCACCTGCGTCGCCGCCACACGCGCGGAGATCGATGCAGTGATCGATGCCTACGCGCAGGCGGGTGTGCGCCACATTGTGGCGTTGCGCGGCGATCCGTCCGGCGGCGTCGGCGAGCGCTACGCGCCGCATCCGGGCGGCTACGTCAACGCCGCCGATCTTGTCGGCGGCGTCAAGCGCATCGCCGATATCGAAGTGTCGGTCTCCGCCTATCCGGAAAAGCATCCCGATAGCCCTACCGTGGAGGCCGACCTCGATATGCTCAAGGCCAAGGTCGATGCCGGCGCGAGCCGCGCGATCACCCAGTTCTTTTTCGAGAACAGTCTCTACTTTCGCTATCTCGACCGCGTTCGCGCGAGCGGCATCGATATACCCGTCGTGCCCGGCATCCTGCCGGTGCAGAACTTCAAGCAAACAAAAAACTTCGCCGCGCGCACTGGCGCTTCGGTGCCCGATTGGCTGGCGGGGCGCTTCGACGGACTCGACAACGACCCGGCGACGCGCAAGCTCATCGCCGCCGCCGTTGCCGCCGAGCAGGTGCTCGATCTCGTCGACCACGGCGTCACCGATTTCCACTTTTACACCATGAACCGCGCCGACCTTGTTTACGCGATCTGCCATCTGCTGGGCCTGCGGCCCGGCAAGGAGGATGCGCGTTTCCCTACCCACGCCGAAACTGAGGCGTAAAGCCCATGAGCACCTCAGCGATCGAGACAACCAAAGAAGGAACGCTGCGCCGCCTCGCCGCCGAGCGCATTCTCGTGCTCGACGGCGCCATGGGCACGATGATTCAGGCGCTCGGCCTCGACGAGCAAGGCTATCGCGGCGCCCGCTTTGACGCCTGGAACCGCGAGGTCCGCGGCAACAACGATCTCCTCAATCTCAGCCGGCCTGATGCAGTGCGCGCCATTCATCTCGCTTATTTCCGCGCCGGCGCCGATATCGTGTCGACCAATACGTTCTCTTCGACGCGCATCGCGCAGGCCGATTACGGCATGACGGAGATCGCCTATGAATTGAACCTCGAAGGCGCACGCCTCGCGCGCGCGGCGGCGCGCATCGCGCAAAACGAGGATGGCCGTCCGCGCTTCGTCGCCGGCGCCATCGGGCCGACCAACCGTACCGCGTCGATCTCACCCGACGTTTTGAATCCAAGCTTCCGCGCCATCACCTTCGACGAACTGCGTGTCGCCTACGCCGAACAGGTGCGCGGACTGATCGAGGGCGGCGTCGATGCGCTGCTGATCGAAACCATCTTCGATACGCTCAACGCCAAGGCCGCTATCTTCGCCTGCGCCGAAGTGATGGAAGAGCGCGGCATCCGCGTGCCGGTAATGATTTCGGGCACGATTACCGACCGCTCCGGGCGGCTTCTCTCCGGCCAGACCCCCGAGGCATTCTGGAATTCGGTCGCGCATGCCGCGCCGCTTTCGATTGGGCTAAACTGCGCGCTCGGCGCCAAGCAGATGCGCGCCCACATCGCCGAACTCGCGCGCGTCGCCGATACGCTCATTTGCGCCTATCCCAATGCCGGCCTGCCCAACGAATTCGGCCATTACGACGAGAGCCCCGAAGCCATGGCGGCGCTAATCGGCGAATTTGCCGCGTCCGGTATCGTCAATATCGTCGGCGGCTGCTGCGGCACCACACCCGATCACATCCGCGCCATCGCCGACGCCGTGGCCGGCAAGAAGCCGCGCCAGATCGCGAGCGTCGCGCCGCTGCTGCGGCTCTCCGGCCTCGAAGCCTTCACGCTGACTGCGGCGATCCCGTTCGTGAACGTCGGCGAACGCACCAACGTCACCGGCTCGGCACGCTTCCGCAAGCTCATCACCGGCGGCGACTATGCGGCTGCGCTCGCGGTGGCCCGTGATCAAGTGGAAAACGGCGCGCAAATCCTCAACGTCAACATGGACGAGGGCCTGCTCGATTCCGAGAAGGCGATGACGATCTTCCTCAATCTCATCGCCGCGGAACCGGACATCGCCCGCGTGCCGCTGATGATCGATTCCTCGAAGTTCTCGGTGATCGAGGCCGGATTGAAGTGCGCACAGGGCAAGGCGGTGGTCAATTCGATCTCGCTCAAGGAGGGCGAGGACGCCTTCATCCATCACGCCCGCCTCGTGCGGCGCTACGGCGCCGCAGTTGTGGTCATGGCCTTCGACGAGGCCGGGCAGGCCGACACCTTCGAGCGCAAGACGGCGATTGCCGCGCGCGCCTATGACATCCTGGTCAACCGCGTCGGTTTTCCGCCGCAGGACATCATTTTCGATCCGAACATTTTTGCCGTGGCGACCGGGATGGAGGAGCACAACGGCTACGGCGTCGCCTTCATCGAAGCCGCGCGCTGGATCAGGCAGAACCTGCCGCACGCGCATGTCTCCGGCGGCGTCTCAAACTTGTCGTTTTCGTTCCGCGGCAACGAGCTCGTGCGCGAAGCGATGCATGCGGTCTTTCTCACCCACGCCATCGCGGCCGGGATGGACATGGGTATCGTCAACGCCGGCCAGATCGCGGTTTACGACGATCTCGACCCCGAGCTGCGCCAGGCGTGCGAGGACGTCGTGCTCAACCGCCGCGCTGACGCGGCGGAACGGCTGCTTGCGTTCGCCGAACGACATCGCGGTCACGGCAAGGAAAGGAAGGAGGCCGATCTCTCCTGGCGCGAGTGGCCGGTCGAGAAACGGCTGTCTCACGCGCTCATCCACGGCATCACCGATTTCATCGCGGCCGACGTCGAGGAAGCCCGGCTCAAGGCGCCGCGCCCGCTCGCGGTGATCGAAGGCCCGCTGATGGACGGCATGAACGTGGTCGGCGATTTGTTCGGCTCCGGCCGCATGTTTCTGCCGCAGGTGGTCAAGTCGGCGCGCGTGATGAAGCAGGCCGTCGCCCATCTCCTCCCCTACATGGAACAGGACAAGGACGGCCGTCAGCATTCGTCCTCGAACGGCAAAATCGTGATGGCGACGGTCAAGGGCGACGTTCACGACATCGGCAAGAACATCGTCGGCGTCGTGCTTGCCTGCAACAATTACGACGTGATCGATCTCGGCGTGATGGTGCCGGCGGAGAAAATCCTGCAGGCCGCGATCGCCGAACGGGCGGATATCGTCGGCCTCTCCGGCCTCATTACGCCTTCGCTCGACGAAATGTGCCACGTCGCTGCCGAGATGGAGCGGCAGGGGTTTGATATTCCGTTGCTGATCGGCGGGGCGACGACCAGCCGCGTGCACACGGCGGTGAAGATCCATCCGAATTACCGGCGCGGGCAGACGATGTACGTCAATGACGCGAGCCGCGCCGTCGGCGTGGTTTCATCGCTGCTCTCGCGCGAGACGCGCCAGCACACCGTCAACGAAGTGCGCGCCGAATATGCCCGTATAGCGGCGGCGCATGCGCGCGGCGAAGAGGGCAAGCATCGACTGTCGCTCGCCGACGCCCGCGCCAACGCGCCGCGGCTCAATTGGTCGGGAAACTATCTGCCGCCGGCGCCTCGTCTCATCGGCACGCATCGGCTTGCCGATATTCCGATATTCGAACTCATCGACTTCATCGACTGGACGCCGTTCTTCGCGACCTGGGAGCTCAACGGCAAGTTCCCGACCATTCTCAACGACGCCCAGGTCGGCGAAGCGGCCCGGGGACTATTCGCCGACGCGCAGGAAATGTTGCAGCGTATCGCCTGCGAACGCTGGTTCACGGCGCGCGGCGTGATCGGGCTGTGGCCCGCCAACAGCGAGGGCGACGACATTCTCGTGTTCGCCGACGAAGCGCGCCGCACACCGATCGCGGTGCTCCATACCTTGCGCCAGCAATTGCCGCGCCGCGAGGGCCGCGCCAATGTCGCGCTCGCCGATTTCGTCGCGCCGCGCGCCAGCGGCCTCGCCGATTACATCGGCGGCTTCGCGGTGACGGCCGGTATCGGCGAGGACGCGGTAGCCGAGCGCTTCAAACACGCCAACGACGATTATTCCGCGATCATGGCCAAGGCGCTTGCCGATCGGCTCGCCGAAGCGCTCGCCGAGCGCCTGCACCAGCGCGTGCGCAAGGAATTTTGGGGCTACGCGCCGGACGAGACGCTGGGCGCCAAAGACCTCATCGCCGAAAAATATCGCGGCATCCGTCCGGCGCCCGGCTATCCGGCGCAGCCGGACCACAGCGAGAAGGCTACATTGTTTAAGCTCCTCGACGGCGAGCGGCAGATCGGCGTTCACCTCACGGAAAGCTTCGCCATGTGGCCCGGCGCTTCGGTGTCCGGCTTCTATTTCAGCCATCCCGAAAGTTATTACTTCGGCGTCGGCAAAATCGAACGCGACCAGGTCGAGGATTATGCCAAGCGCAAGCGCTGGACGCTCACCGAAGCGGAGAAATGGCTGGGGCCGATCTTGAATTACGATCCGCTGGCGGCGGCGCGCAGCGCCGCGGAATAGTGACATAACCTCTCCCGCTTGGGAGAGATGAGCAAAAAAACAAAGCATCAGAACATGCTGTTCCGACGTTTTTGTTACGGAGCAGTGGCGAATGCCGCTTGACCGTGTTAACGCTTTCCTGGGCGGGGCAATTCATGACACGGAGCAATGCAAAATGGCCCAGCTTTTGGTGATGTACAAGACTCCGCGCGATGCCGCCGCCTTCGACAAGCATTATTTCGACAAGCACGTTCCAATCGCAAAAAGAATCCCGGGCGTGAAGAAATACGAGGTCAGCCAAGGTCCCGTTGCTACACCGGCTGGACCGTCTGGATATCATCTGGTCGCTGCTTTGCAGTTCGACAATCTCGCGGCCATCCAGAAAGCTTTCGGCAGCGCGGAGGGCCAAGCGGCAGTGGCTGACGTGCAGACATTCGCGACCGGCGGCGTAGACATCCTGATGTTCGATACACGTCAGGTATGAGCGGGCGCGGCCGGTAGTCGATGCGGTGTCTTAAATCAAAACACCGGAGCGATACCGCCCCGGTGTTTTTTTATTCGCGACCGCCGGTTGGAAACGGCGACCTTTGATGGTTTCTGGCGTTTGGACTTTTAGAAACTCAGAAGGCACCCAGCAGGATAGCGCCAACAAAAACAAACGCGGCGCATACAGCCAGCACGTTGAGCCTCAATGTCAGGTCCACGCGTCACACCTCCATCACCGTTGCGCTAAAAGAAATTCTAGCAGAGGAAATAACGCGGCAGAAGAAAGCCGGTTCCTTCATTGTCGCAGAAATTTTTCCACAACATGTTTCATAATGGATCGCTGCCAACTTCATGAGATTTGAAAGCAATTCGCCGCCGATGAACGGTTACGAATGCGACGAATGGATTCTTATGCACAGGCATACTCGCAAAAGCTCCTTTGCATGGATGACGTGCCCGAAGACCGCGCCTGGAAAAGATCAGACGCTTTTGCCTTCGATCAGGGCGATGATGCGCGCCATCGCGCTGCGCACAAAGAGAAATGCATTGTAAACGGTCACCGCGGCGACCGGCCAGCCGACGATAAAAGCGAGAAGCCAGCGTCGGACGGAGTTGGCACGAAGGCCGATGTTGACATAAGTCACGGCGGCACTGGCAACGAAGACGACGATTGGCGTGGCGAGAACAGGAAATATGAACCTCGCCTTGTCTTCCATTGTCGCCCTCCCCGCGCTTTGGCGATGTGGCCCGGGAGACGGCGGCGCTCGATCAAACGCCGCTCAACTGCAACATGGTTAACACGCGCCTTCGCGCAAAGACGCGAAATCATTGAGCAGTCCTTAACGGAAATCCTCGCATTCTCCGCGCATGTCGCGTGGCATTCAATTGTCGCTCTTTGGTGCGGCCGCCGTTGCCGGATTGATCGCCGTCGCCGGCTGCAGCCACAACTTCTATAGCGGCGAGCGCGAGGGTTGGCGGCGCGACGCCGAAGTTTCCTGCTTGAATTCCGGCGCGGTGAAAGACGGTCCGGAGCGCGTGCGCATCACCGCGATCAGCGGGCCGGGCATGTGCGGAGCGGATTTTCCCATCCGCGTCTCGGCGCTGGGCGAGAGCGCACCGCTCAGCTATGACGATGAGCCGTTGCGTCCGCCGGGTGCCGTCCCTGACGGAAAGCTGCCGCAGCATTGGCCGGTGGTAGAGTCGAATGCCTTGCCGCCGCCACAGGCCGTGCCGGCGCCCGCCTCCCCGCAATACGGCTCACCGCAGTACGGTGGGGCGCAAACGGCGCCAGCAGTACAAGCTCGTCCCTTGCAAGCCGCGCCGGTGCAAACGATCCCGATGCCAACGGCCACGCAACCCGGCAAACCGATGTCACTTTATGCGCCCGGCGTTCCAGAGCCGGGGGAGGATGACGCCGCCTTCGAACCTACGCCGCCGCGGCCTTATGGCAGCGCGCCTGCCGCCCGCTCAAACACCCCGCCCGCCGCCGCGTCGCCGGCGGAAAATTACCCGCCGCCGACTTATACACCGCGTGCCCAACCGGAGCCGCCCGGTGTGGAGGAGCATGTGCCGCTCGGCTGGCCGCGGTCTCCGACCGTGACCGGATCGATCGGCCCGGTCGAAGTAAAGCCGGTGGCGACGCTTGCCTGCCCCATCGTCTCGGCGCTCGACCAGTGGATCATGGCGGCGGTGCAGCCGGCTGCAATGCGCTGGTTCCATCAGCCCGTGGTCGAGATCAAACAAATATCCGCCTATTCGTGCCGCGGCATGAACGGCAATTCGAACGCACACATTTCCGAGCATGCTTTCGGCAACGCGCTCGACATCGCCGAATTCGATCTTGCCGACGGCCACAAAGTCAGCGTGCAATACGGCTGGCGCGGCTCGCCCGAGGAGCAGGCATTTCTGCATGACGTACAGTTGGCGGCCTGCGAGGAATTCACCACCGTGCTCGCACCCGGCGCCAACATCTATCACTACAATCACATTCACGTCGATCTGATGCGGCGCGCGAGCGGCCGCCGCATCTGCCAGCCGGCCGCGATTCCGGGCGAAGTCGTCGCCGAACGCGCGCGCGCGCGCTACGCCGCGCAGCATAACGGCGATACGGGCATCACCGGCTCGATCAAGAAAAAGATCAAGCGCGCGCTTGGCTATTCCGGCGAGGACGACGACAGCTTGCCGCTCGCGGTGCCGGGCGAGGATTAATAACTCGCGTCATTGCGAGCCTTGCTTCGTCGCTTTGCTCGTCGCAATGATAAGTCCTACTTGCGCGGCCAGACGCCGAGGTCCGCGAGTTCCTTCATCGCCTTGTCGGTGAATTCGGCTTTTGGGCCGTCACCGCCGATGACGAACATGAGGATGGCATCCTCACCGGATTCCGCCGCCTTCACGTTCTCGAAGCGGCGGATCGCGCCGGGAGGAAAGGAGATGACGTCGAGCGGATTAAGATCGACCAATTCGACTTTGCCCTCCTTGTTTTCCCAAGAGCAGCGCCAGACGCCGGTCATCGGAATGAAGGTCTCGTTGGTGTCATGGTTATGCATCATCGGGCCCTTGCCCGGCTTGGCGCGGCAATAGCCGAGATTGAACCCTTCGGAGATTGGAATGGCCGCAAGCCGCGACGCATCGTCGCCCACTGGCGAAGTCACCGCGCCGCCTTCGTCCTCGGGCGGCTGAAAGCCGATGACATTGTAAAGGGTGCGCTCGCAGTGCGGCGACTTGCTGTCGGGCAGCCCGCCATCGGAGCCCTTGAGGTCCGCAAAGCGCGCGACCCGCTTCATCATATCGGCGCGCGCGATGCCAAATTTCGGCAGCGTTTCCATAAGCATTTCCTCCTAGTTCAGCTTGGAATTTTGATTTTGCCGGCGTGGACTGTCAATGCGCATGGAAGCTCAGTTCCGCCCCGTCTCCATGTGAGCGAGCAACGCGGCGGTCGGCCAGCAATCGACTTTCAGCCCGTTGCGCTTCTGATAGTCGCCGAGCGCGGCGCGCGTCTTCATACCCGCCTTGCCGTCGATCTTGTCATGGTAATAACCGCGCGCGGTGAGGATTTCCTGCATGTGGTCGAGATCGCGGGTTGGAAGCTGCGCGACCTTGCCCCACGGCGTCTCGAACGGCCGCGGATCGGCGATGCGGTCGCTGAGATGGCCGACGAAGAGAACGTAGAGGTCGGAGAAATTGTACTCCTTGATGACGAAATAGTTCTTGGTGGCGAGGAAGCTCGGTCCGTAAAGAGCCGCCGGCTGCAACAGCGACGCGGGCTCGGCGCGCTCGGCGGGCGACAGACCACGATCGTAGGTTGGCGTAAAACCGCGCTTGAGCCATTCGCCGATCGGGTGCGTGTTCTCGGGTACGCCGGTGGTACAGTCGACGGTGGCTGGCGCATGCACCTCGTAGGCCCAAGCTACGCCACGCTGCCAGCCCTTGGCCGCGAGTTGCTTGGCCGCGGAAGCGAGCGCATCCGGCACCGAGTTCCAGATGTCGCGGCGGCCGTCGCCATCGAAATCGACCGCGAAATTGAAATAATCGGACGGCAGGAACTGTGTTAGCCCCATGGCGCCCGCCCAGGAGCTCTTCATGTCGGCGAGCTTGACGTCGCCTTCATCCAGCATCTTGAGCGCGAGCAAAAATTCGTTGCGGAATTTGTCTTTGCGCTTGCCGAGATAGGCCTGTGTCGCCAGCACGCGGATGGCGCTATAAGAATCGCGCGCGCGGCCAAAGTCGGTCTCGCGCCCGAAAATCGCCAGCACGACGGTCGGACTGACGCCGAACTGACGTTCTATAGCGGTAAGCGGGGCTCGATACCGATCGAACAGCCTGCGGCCCTGCACCGCGAGCCGCTCGATTGTCGCCTCCTTGAGATAATCAGCGGGCGTCTGTACGAATTCCGGCTGACCAGCCGACGGCTTTTCCAGCCGGCCCGGAATATCGATATCGGGCAGAGAGAGATCCGGCTCCAGCCCGCGCGTCGCCACGTCGAACGTGGCGCGCGATACGCCGAGTTCCTGTGCCGACGGCCACAACGATTGCAACCACGTTTGAAACGCCGCGTCGGCGGCCAGTGCGCCGTGAAAGCAAGTCAGGCCGCTCAATAGGGCGGCGTAAAGCAGCGACGGGGCGATTCTCATCGCCCCGGACTGTCACCGCAGCGCCAACGGAATGCAATCCGTTTACGAGGCTTTTGCCTGTTGCCGCGGCGGCGGTGGAGGCACCGTGTTCCGGAAGCTCGGCCGCGCGGAAAGGCGGTCGTAGTAGGCCGAAAGCGACTTCGCGGCCGCGATGGCGCTTGCGGATTCGGGAAAATTTTTCAGATACGCCAGGATCGGCATCAGGTTGATATCGGCGAAAGTGAAGCTGTCGCCGGCGAGGTAACCGCCCTTGGCGACGGCGCGATCCAGAAGGCTGATCTCTTGCGCGACCGCAGGCGCTACGGCGTCGATCGCCTTGCGATCCGGCGAACCGTCGCCGGTTTTCGGAAAGATGTAGGCAAACAGATAGGTCCGCACCAGGGTCCCGTCCATTTTTGTATTGACCAGGGACACCCATTGTTCGGTGAGCGCCGCGTGGCGCGGGTCGGTCGGTATCAATTTCGGACCGGGGAAGCTGAGATCGAGATAGGTGGCGATGGCCTTCGATTCACACAGTTCGAAATCGCCATGGCGCATGACCGGAACCTTGCCGAATGGATGAATAGCGTCGACGTCGGGCGAATGCGGCGGCGACTGTTTGAGATCGTAAGGAATTGCCTTTTCCTCGCACACCATGCGGGCGACCCGCGTATAGGTCGATGACGCCGGACCGATGATTTCAATTTTTGCCATGTTCGCCTCCCCCTAAACCCTGCTGCGCAACCGTTTCATTTAAGCGGCTAACAGCGCATTAGTTAACCAGTCGGTTAACTTTAGCAGCCGATCCAGGGCTGTCAAGCGGGATAGCGGGCCATGAGGCCGCACGGCCGGTTGAGCGATTATCGCACCACCACGATGAAGAGACGCGGGAATTTCAGCAATACCTTGCCGTCAATCCGTGGCTTGTAAGCTGCGGCGATCTTTTCCGCATAGGCGACGAGGAACTTTTCGCGCGAGGCGGCGTCGAGCGGCGACAGATACGGCTGCAGTGCGGAGCCCTTGAACCACTCGACGATGGCCTGCGGCGTCGCCATGACGTGATTGTAGATACTGTGCCAGATGTCGATCTGCGTGCAACCCGGCTTGAGCAGATCGTAATAAGCTTCGGGTGGTAGTAGATCGCCGCGCGGTGCCGCCTTTATTTCCGGATTGTCCGCCCAAGGACCGCTCGCTGCTACCTCGCGCTGGAGCACATGCGACGGCTCGCGCGTGTTGTCGGGCATCTGCACCGCGAGGACGCCACCCGCCGGCAAAGCTTCGAGGAGCCGGCGCAGCACCTGCGGATGCTCCGGAATCCATTGAAAGGAGGCGTTGGCAAAAAAAAGATCGGCGCGCGGGTCGGGCTTCCACGTCGCGATATCGGCTTCGATGAACTGGCATTTCGGCAGCCGCTCGCGCGCTTTGCGCAGCATGTCGGGCGAGGAGTCGAGACCGATGACCTCGGATTGCGGAAAGTGCTCGACCAGCAGCTCGGTTGAGTTGCCGGGCCCGCAGCCGAGGTCGAAGACCAGCCGCGGATTTTGCAGCGGCACCTGCGCCAGGAGATCGCGCGGCGGCCGAGTGCGTTCGTCCTCGAACTTGAGATACTGCCGTGCGTTCCAGTCTTCCATCGCCGCCTGTTCCGCTTCGCCAGATCCGTCCGCGGTGGAAAATTTCACTCCGCGGGGGCCGCATGCGTCGGCGGAGGATTCGCCGCCTCGACAACGGCCGCCTGCGAACGATCCGCGCCGAGCAGCATATACACCGCGGGAACGACGAACAGCGTGAACAGCGTGCCGATCGAAAGACCCGAGGCAATGACGAGACCCATCTGAAAACGCGACACGGCGCCGGCGCCCCCGGCCGTTATCAGCGGCACGACGCCGAGCACCATGGCGGCCGTCGTCATCAGGATCGGGCGCAGCCGTATCGCGGCCGCATCTTCGATCGCCTGACGCTTGGAGTGGCCCTCAGCCTGCAGATCGTTGGCGAACTGCACGATCAGGATGCCGTGCTTGCTGATCAGGCCCATCAGCGTCACCAGTCCAACTTCGGTATAGATGTTG
This sequence comes from uncultured Alphaproteobacteria bacterium, assembly GCA_963733575.1. Taxonomy (GTDB): domain Bacteria; phylum Pseudomonadota; class Alphaproteobacteria; order Rhizobiales; family Xanthobacteraceae; genus BOG-931. Next base: position 646,741 of record CAVTDJ010000006.1, read on the forward strand.
AGCGAAGCGCCGCCGATACCGACACTGACAAAGATCAGCGCGCCGGCGATCGACATCGGCACAGAGACCAGGATGATGACGGGATCGCGGAAGCTTTCAAACAAAGCTGCCAGCGCAAGGAAGATGATGATCAGCGCGAAGCCGAACGTGGTGACGAAACCGCTGGTCTCCTGAACGTATTGCCGGCTCAAGCCGCCGTAGTCGACCGAATAATCCCTGGGAAGCGTGCGCGCGGCGAGATCCTGCAGATAAACGAGCGCGTCGCCCTGAGCGACGCCGGGCATGGCGACACCCTGGATGGTCGCGCTGTTGAGCTGCTGGAAATGATTGAGCGATTCCGGGACCGTCTGGGTCGAAACGGTGGCAATCGTGGACAGCGGCACCAGCGTCCCGTCGGCCGTGCGGATGTGGTAATCGAGCAATTGCCGCGGGTTCAGCCGGAACCGCTGCTGCACCTGCGGGATCACCTTGTATGAGCGCCCGCTCATGCTGAAGTAGTTGACGTAGCCGCCACCGAGCATCGAGGCGAGCGCGCCGCCCACGTCGCTCATCTTCAACCCGAGTTGCGCGGTCTTGTCGCGATCGATGGATATGTTGGACTGCGGATTGTCGATCTTCAGGTCGCAATCGAGGAAAATGAACATTCCGCTCTGCTGCGCCTGATGCAGAAAGTCCAGCGCGATATTGTACAGGCGTTCGAAAGGCTCGGTGGTACCGATCACGAACTGAACGGGCAAGCCGATGCTTCCCGGCAGCGGCGGCGGCTGAAAGGCGACGACGCGCACGCCGGGGATCTTTGCCACCTCCTGCTGCACGACCGGTTGCAGCTTGTTGCTGGACTTCGTGCGAAAATCCCACGGCTTGAGCACCATGCCCGAAATCGACTGGCCGGGCACATCGATTTGGAACACGTGCTCGGTTTCCGGGTAATGAACGAATGTCCCATAAACCGCCCGCGAATAGAGCTGACGCTGCTTGAGCGTCGCATTCGGCGCGGCGATCGATTGGGTGATGATGACGCCCTGATCCTCCTGCGGAGCAAGCTCGGTATGGGCGGTGATGAACAAAAAGTAGATGCTCGACAGCACCACAAGGGAAAATACCACGGTGACCGGCAGATAGTTCAAGCTCCCGTGCAAACGCCGTTCGTAAGCGCCTTGGAGCCAGTTGAAGCTGCGGTCGATGTAGTAGGTGAGCTTCTCCTCCCAGCCGCGATGCTGCGGATCGTGCGCCTTGAGAAGGCGCGAGCACAGCATTGGCGAGAGCGTGAGCGCGACAATGCCGGAAACGGTCACGGCGCCAACCAGCGCGAAGGCGAATTCGGCAAACAGCGCGCCGGTGAGGCCGCTTTGGAAGCCGATCGGGACGTAAACTGCGCCCAGCACAACGGTCATGGCGATGATCGGCCAACCAAGCTCGCGCGCGGCGTTGATGGCGGCCGGAACCGGCGCGACACCCTCTTCGAGATGGCGGCTGACGTTTTCGACAACGATAATGGCGTCGTCAACGACGAGACCGATAGCGAGCACAAGCGCCAGCAACGTGAGCAAATTGATCGAATAGCCGAGCGCCAGCAGGATAACGAGCGTCCCGACCAGCGAAAGCGGAATGGCGATAGTCGGTATGAGCGATGAACGCACGGAGCCAAGGAACATGAAGACGACGAGCGTGACGATGACCAACGCCTCGACCAGGCTCAGCACCACCTCATAGATCGCAGCATTCACGAATTCGGTGGAGTCGTAAACAATCTCGCCGTTGAGCCCGCGCGGTAATTGGGATTGGATGTCCGGCCAGACCTTGTGCACACCGCGCACCACCTCCAGCAGATTGGCGGCCGGCGCGACCTGAACGCCGATATAGACCGCTTGCTTGCCGTCGAAGCCGACCTCGGATTCATAGTCCTCGGAGCCAAGCGTGACGTTGGCGACGTCTTCCAGGCGTACCACCGCCCCGTTCACTTGTTTGATGACGAGGTTGCGGAACTCCTTGGCCGAATGCAGGCCGGTCGATGCGGTGAGGTTGACCTGCACCATCTGGCCTTTGGTCGTGCCGATGCCGGAAATGTAGTCGTTGGCGGCGAGCGCCTGACTGACGTCGGTCGCAGTCAGCCCGTATGCGGCAAGCTTTTGCGGGTCGAGCCAGGCGCGCAGCGCGAACACCTTCTGGCCGAGCAGCTCCGCGGTCTGCACGCCCGGTATGGTCTGCAGCTTGGGCTGCACGACGCGCGTGAGATAATCGGTGATCTGGTTCGGCGCCAGCGTATCGCTGTTGAACCCGAGATACATCGCGTCGATGGTCTGGCCGATCTTGACGGTCAGGACCGGCTGCTGTGTCCCGGTCGGCAGCTGATTGAGGACCGAGTTGATCTTGGTGTTGATTTCGGTCAGCGCTTTGTCGGCGTCGTAGTTGAGCCGCAGATAGATCGTGATCGTGCTGGTGCTGTTCTGGCTGGTCGACGTCATGTAGTCGATGCCGTAGGCCTGGGCGATGGCGATTTCGAGCGGCGTGGTGATGAAACCAGCTACGACGTCGGGATCGGCGCCGTAATATGTGGTGCTGACGGTCACGACCGCGTTTTCGGTCCGCGGGTATTGCAGCACCGGCAGGGCGTAATAGGCGCGCACGCCGAGCACCAGGATCAGCAGGCTGATGACCGAAGCGAGTACCGGCCGGCGAATGAAGATGTCCGTGAAGTTCATGGCGGCGCCCGCTAGCGATCGATCGGAACCGGCGCCGCGTCGGCCGTCGGCGTGACCGAATTGTCGATCAGAACGATCGATCCGTTATGCAGCTTGATCTGGCCGGCGGTGACGATCATGTCGCCGTCCTCGACGCCCTTGAGCACGGCGACCTGATCGCCGCGCGTCGGCCCGACGGTGACGAAGGTCTGGCGCGCGATCAGTTGCGGCTTGCCGTCGGCATCGGTGCCCTTGCTGTCGACGACATAGATGGTGTCGCCATATGGATTATACGTGATCGCCGTCTGCGGCAGCGTCACGTAACTCTTCGGCGACCCGGTTGCGATATCGACCGTCGCGTACATTCCCGGCAACAGCTTGTGGTCCGCATTTTTCAGGGTGGCGCGGACCTGCACGTTGCGGCTGCCGGTGTCGACCTTCGGGTTGATTGCCGATATCTCGCCGGTGAAAGTCCGATCCTTGAAGGCGTCAACCTTCACGGTAACCGATTGCCCCAGTCGCACCTGGTCGACCGACTGCTGCGGCACGAAAAAATCGACAAAGATCGGATCGAGCGCCTGTAGCGTCACGATGACAGTGCCGGGCCCGAGATATTGTCCGAGGTCCACGGCGCGAATGCCGAGATGGCCGGAAAAAGGTGCGCGCAGAATTTTCTTGTCGATGACGGCTTGCTGCTGGGCCACCTGCGCCTTGGCGTTTTTCAGGTTGGCGGCATCCGTATCCAAGGTCGCCTGGCTGACCGCCTGCATCTTGAATTGCTTCTGGTCGCGCTCATAGGTGAGGTCGCTCAACTCCGCCATCGCCTGCAGCGAGTGCAGCCTGGCGACATCGTCGTCCGTGCGCAGCTTGATGAGCGCCGCGCCTTCCTCGACGTCGTCTCCGGAATTGAACGAGATCGACTCGACGACGCCCGAGAGTTCCAGCGACAAATCGGCGCCCTTCACCGCGCGCAGCGAGCCGATCGCTTCGATCTTCGTCTGCCATTCGCTGGTGGCGGCCTTGGCGGCGGAGATGGTCTGCGGCGGGTTGCTCAGGGCGCTGATGAACTTCTTAATCATGACCGCCTTGAACGCCTGGAATCCGAAGATTCCACCGAACACGATGGCGACCGCCACGAGCATGATCACCATGCGTTTGATCATTTAACAGGCTCCGTTTTTACGGGTGGCGGCGTATCGCTCGCGGCTTGAACGATTTGCGGCTCGGGACTGTACGGATCGGGCAAGACATCGATGCGGTTCCACCAGCCGCCGCCCAGCGCCGCGAATAACGCCGCGGTATCGGCATAGCGCGTCGCTTGCGCTTGCACCAACGCCAGCAGCGCCTGCTGATAGCTGCGCTGGGCGTTGAGCAGGATGATGTAAGTGATGGCGCCCAGACGATACTGGCCGCGCGTCAGGTCGAACGTATCGGACGCCGCGCGCACGGCGCGCTGCTGCGCCTTCAACGTGGCGGCATCCAGTTGCAGCGCTCGCAGCGCGTCGGCGACGTTTCGAAACGCCGTCAGCACGGTGTTGCGATATTGCGCGTCGGCCATATCGTAGGCGGCCCGGGCCGCGCGCTCCTGATGCATGAGCGTAAAGCCGTGGAAAATCGGCTGCGTGCCGGCCGCTGCGAGGCTCCAGATCGCAGTACCCGGCGTGAATAGCGCGGCGGTTGTCAAAGCCGCGCTGCCATATTGCGCCGTGAGACTGAATTGCGGCAGCCTGTTGGCGACGGCGACGCCGATCTGGGCGCTGGCCTGATGCAATTGCGCTTGCGCGGCCCGCACGTCCGGCCGTTGCTCGACAAGTTGCGTCGGCAAACTTACCGGAAGACTGGTGGGGAGATGAAATGACGCGAGCCTCAGATGATCGCGCCGCGCGTCGTTCGGGAAATGGCCGATCAACGCCAGCAGCACGTGATGCTGCTGCTCCAGTTGCTTCTGCAGCGGCGGCAACGTTGCTTCCGTTGTTGCCACCTCCGACTCCTGCGTCAGGACGTCGGCGCGGGTGGCGGCACCGGCTTCGAACTGATTGCGCACAACCGTAAGCTGATCGCTTTCGGCTTTGATGATCTCCTGGGTCGCCTCGATCTGGCCGCGCAGCGAGGCTTCCTGGATGGCTGCCGTCACGACATTCGAAGTCAGCGTCAGATACGTCGCTTCCAGTGCGAAGCGCTGATATTCGGCGAGCGCCGCGCCCGCCTCGATCTGTCGCCGCTGGCCGCCGAAAACGTCGGGCGTGTACGAGACGTTCACGGTGGCCTGATACAGATTGAAAATCTCCGGGGGGCCGGACAGGCCGAATTCCGCCGGTGAGAATTGCTGGCGTTCGGCGGACGCATTGGCGTCGACGCTTGGCAAGAGCTTGCCGCCGGCGGCGTAAAGGTTCTCCTTGGCCTGCCACAAGGAGGCCTGGGCGGCCTGCAGGCTCGGATTGGCGTGGAGCGCTTCGGCGATCAGCGCGTCGACCTCCTTCGAATGAAACACCTTCCACCACTCGCCGGGAATATCGCGACCCATGGTGAATGTCTGCGCCGCCCCGCCAGGAACCGCGGCCGCCGTCGTCGTCGCTGGCGGCGTATCGGATGTGTAGCCGCCGACCGGCGGCGCCGGAGGCGGGGCAAAGTCGGGGCCGACGGCGCACGCTCCCAATAATAAGAGTGATAGGGCCACGCCCGCCGCCCTCGGCCCAAAACCGCCGAAACGCGCCAAATAGTTGGCCTCACGCACACCGGCTGGCCGGCTACGCCACCTGAACTTCCCCACCCGCATCCGAAACTTACCTACCCCTTAACAAGGGGAGAGTAATTATTTACTATCCAGTTAGTCAATAACTATACTATGCGTGTGGAACACGGGGCTGCCACATGACCGACGCAATAGATACGCGCACGGAAACGCGCCGCCGCCGCAAGGCCGAGCGCCCCCAGGAAATTCTCGAGGCCGCGTTCCTGGAATTCTCGCGCAACGGCTATGCCATGACAACGCTCGATCAGATCGCCGAGCGCGCCGGCGTGACCAAAGGCACGATCTACGTCTACTTCGACAACAAGGAGCACTTATTCATTTCGATGGTGCGCGAGCTCATGAAGGTGACGCTCGACGCCGTGCAGGAGATGTTCGAGCGTCACGAAGGCTCGACCGCCGAGCTGCTGCGCGCGCAGTTCAGCTTCATCTACCAACATATTGTGGAAGACCGCCGCCGGCGCGAGGTGGTGCGCATGCTGATCGCCGAAGCGCCGCGCTTTCCGGCGCTGGCCGACCGCTATCACGAGGAAATACACCGTCCCTGCGTGGAACTGCTCAAGCAGGCGATCCAGCGCGGCGTGGACCGCGGCGAGATTCGCCGTTCGGCGGTCACCGATTGTCCGCTGGTCATCATCGCTCCGATCGCGCTGGTCGACGTTTGGATGATGATGTTCGATGACCGCTACCCGCTCGACCTGAAGACCTATTTCAACGCCCACCTCGATCTGGTGCTGAACGGATTGCTGGTGAGACCGTAGACCACAATCCCGAAGGCAGATTCCGGATTTTCTAAGATCACGTTCAAATAAACAGCGCCGCATGGGCGCCGGAAAAAAGAAACCGTCCACTTGGGACGGTTTCGAGAACTCGCTCCGCGAGGAGCAGCGATCTTTGACGTTATACCGTCTGGATGTTGCCGACCGCGATCTTGCCGGTGCGGCGGTCTTCCTGCGTATCGAAGGCGACCTTCTGGCCCTCGACCAGCCCGCGCATTCCTGCGCGTTCGAGCGCGGTGGCGTGGACGAACACATCCTTGCTGCCGTCCTCGGGTTGAATGAAGCCGAAGCCTTTCTGATCGTTGTAGAACTTCACGGTACCCTTATGCATGGTGCCCGAATTCATGGAGATATCCTTTCGCTGACCTAGATTCACTTGAGCCGAAGCTGCGCGGTTGCGCATCATGGGCTCGGCTTTTCGATGTTTGGAGGGTCTGAGCGTGCGCCTGGCATTCAGCGAAGGCGAAACGGCCTGATTGTCCGGCCAAAAGTCGACCGCCAAGCGATAGAACGAATAGGTGGCTTTTGCAAGGCGCGAACCACGGCAGCCCGAATGAGCGGCAAACGTGCGTCTATCAAGCCAAACCAATCCGATCTGCTCGTTTAGACTAAGAGTGCGGACGCGAACTATCGGGCCGGCGCGGCGCGAAGCTGCGTTCTGAGCTTGCGAAAAGTAATGAGTTGACGTGCCGTTTCGTCCCAGAGCACCAAGCGCACGCATGAAAAACTCTGAGTCAGCGTGAGCCGGCCGATATTCGCGAGCTCCGGATGACGGCGAAGGATCAGCGGCAATCGATAAAACGGTACCCGGCTGCTGAGATGGTGGACGTGGTGAACGCCGATATTCGCGGTGAACCAGCGCAGGACGAGGGGAAGGTCGTAATGCGAACTGCCGTAAAGGGCAGCCTCATGCACGTTCCAGGTCCCGTTGTGGGCCCAAAACGTATGCTCAAACTGGTGCTGGACGTAGAACAGCCAAACTCCCATGGAGGCGCCGATCAACACGATCGGCACCTGCACGAGCAGAAAAGCGTCGATGCCTACGGCCCGGATCGTAATTGCCGCGAGTAAAGCAATGCCAAGGTTTGTTGCCATCGTACTTAGCCACGGCCGCCAACCTGCGCGCATCAGTCCGATCGGCAGACGCTGCCGCAAGAAGAAGAGATAAGCGGGGCCAAGGCCGAACATAACCAGCGGGTGCCGGTAGAGGCGATATTGAAGCCTTCCCCAGCGCGACCGCGACAGATATTCGTCGACCGTCAGAGTATCGACATCGCCCATGCCCCGCTGGTCGAGATTACCGGAGCTCGCATGGTGCATGGCATGGGTGCGCCGCCAGAAATCGTACGGCGTCAATGTGAGCAAGCCGATGACGCGTCCGACCCAGTCATTGGCGCGTCGGTGCCGGAAAAACGCGCCGTGACCGCAGTCATGCTGGATCATGAATAGACGGACAAGAAAACCTGCGGCGGGAACGGCCAGCAACAAATAAAGCCCGTATCCGATGCTGAGGGCGAACCACATCGACAGCCAAAGGAGAATGAGTGGTATGATCGTAATTAGAATTTCGACGATGCTGCGCCCATGACTCGGTTGGCGATAGCGGGCAAGGTCTTGTGTCAGAGCGCGCATGTCGGACATAGCAGCGCCAGCGTCGAGCTCCAGTGCGTCGTTCAAAGTCTTCTCCGTAGCTGACAATCCGCTGGTGAATGACGCGGCGCCGGCGGTCGCGAGCTTCGCGGAGGATCGAGCGGCCTCAAGTATCGTTAGCGAAGCACACTTTTCACGTTCAGGCGGTCCGCGGCACCGCTGTCTCCGGGACGCCCCAAGATATTCTTTCGGCAGCAAGGCGCAAAATTTGCGCCACGCGTCACGCAGATCAACCGACGACGCAAGCGGCTCTTTTCAGCCAAGCCGCATTCTTCGTATCGCCACGTCAGAACCTTACACGGCGCGGCGCTATAGGTCTATCATGCAATATTCGCTCGTGGGTTCACGATTCCAAATATATCCGGTAACCGAGCTAGTTTTATTGCGTCACGAACCTATATTTAGGCCTGATTTGCATCGACGCTAATGTGTCTGCCGGAACCCAGGGCCGGACCAATGGACGAGTTTGACTACAAAGCCGCCGCCGAGTTGTTTCCGACCCGAAAGCGGATACCGAGGCGTCAACCGCTCTCGTACAAGCGATTTGCGCAGGCTTCGGAAGCCATCCGTTTCGCCATGGAGGACCTTGCGCCCGAGCTTCTCATCGGCGCGTTTCTCGAAGTCGACGAGCGGAGATACGGCAGCGACGATATCCGCCGTTTATATGAGAGCGGCGAATACCCCTTGGCTCGGCGCGGCAAGCGATCATGACGGACAGGACTATTGATCTCGATCGGCATCGCGGGATGGCTGCCCAAAAGGCGACAGAACTTCGTCGGCTCCTGGCGGATGTGGAAGCCAACGAACGGGAATTACGACTTCGGCAGGATGAATTGGAAGCGCACCTGATCGCGGCACCCGCGACGAATTGGCATGACGCTGCTGAAAAAGCGCGCTATCTTCTCAATCTCTTTTCGGCGACGCTGGCTGGCCAAGACCCGCGGAAACAGAAGCTGATTGCCGCCGTCATTGCCGACCTCAAGCGGCTTTCAGGCGAAAGTTAGCGCTCGTTCGAACAACGGGTTCACCCCCAACAGGAGCGAGGACAAGGAGGACAAGGTGGCAAAGGGTCAAATGAGAAGCAATCGCGAGAAGAAAAAGCCGAAAGCCGACAAGAACAAAAAGAAAGGCGCTCCGGCCCCCTCACCGTTCGCATCGACCCGGTTCACCGGGAGCCCCCCGGCGGTCCAGGGCGGTGGCAAGAAATCTTGGTAACGGCTCCCTCTTCGTTCGGGTCGGCGACAGAGAGACCGTTCGACGCCACGCTTAGAAATCGGCCGCCGCAAGTTCGTAGGACCCCTTGCGACCCCGGGCATACGCCTTCTTTGCCGCTTCGTAGATCAAGGGCCGATTGGAATCGAAGGCCCCGAGTAAGCCCGATTCGTCTCGCCGCATATCCGGCTGCATACGCCTGAGCGCGTCTTCGCTTACGAAGAACGACCATTCCATGGCGCTGTCGTACCCCCAAAACCGCACGGCACGTCGCGTCGGATCAAAAACTCGGCTTTGGTTCGGAAAATTAAGCATGGCCGGCTCATCGCCTTTTCAGTCGGCGTCGGAAATCCAGCATTTTCGCAGGCCTTCGGAATCCCGCACCCACCAATAATCTCCCTCCGGATTACGTCCGGACACGCTGAAAGTTTTCAGATGCCTCTTAACCGCGGCCAGCGCCTGCTCGCGCGTGGAGTATCTGTCGCCGACTTCCGCTGCCGGCGCCGAACCTTCACCTCTGAGCTCAAGAATCTTGAACATTGCCGGCTTTCCGTCGCGTGCTTCGTGCCCAGCGCAGAGTGCCGACCCGGGCAAAACTCCCGATGCCGGCGTATTCACCCTCAATCCTAATCGAATTTCAGATTTGCCGAGAGGATAAGATCACTCTCGGCAACGACGCGCTCGTGGGATTCGCTTCTGCTTTTGATCCGGTATTGCGGATTTCCGCCCTCGGCCGGCCGCAGACTGAGAATTTCGTAATGCCCTCTTGCCGCGGACCGAAACGTCGATTGTACGAGATCGACGGTTTGTCCGACCTTGAACTTGTGGGTGAGCTCCGTCATCGTCGATGCCTCTGGATAAGGAACGTGTTCGCCGGTTATGGACGCTTTCAGACTTGTTTTTCAGTCTTTTTGTTCATGCGCCAAAGCTGATATCCGCAACCATTGATGGCCGATTCGATAACGGCTCGGGAAAGATTGTGCGGGGGGTCCCGGTCGGGCGCGACCGCGCCGATGGCCCGCCAGGGACGGAACTGAGCCGGCAGCCGCCCACCGACCAGATCGCCGCCGAACGCCCGCAGTTCAGGATTCGCCTCGGACTTGAAAATGAAAATTCGCATTACCCAGCTCCACTCGCCGTAATCTCAGCCGTCGCCATGAGAATTATGCTCCCGCATCGCAATTCACCGCCGGCGGAATTGATTGCGCTGCGGCGGACGGCTGGCCGAGCCGGCGCGCTCGTCCTTGTGGCGGAAGATCAGCCGGCCTTTTTCCAGATCGTAAGGCGACACCTCGACGGTCACCCGATCTCCCGCGAGAGTTTTAATCCGGTTCTTCTTCATTTTACCGGCGGTGTAGGCGACCAGCGCATGACCGTTGTCGAGCTGAATGCGGTAGCGAGCGTCGGGCAATATCTCAAGGACCAGACCCTCGAATTGCAGAAGTTCTTCTTTCGGCACGTTACGATCCTTTTGAACGATCCAGCCAAGCGGGCGCGTGTCGCGCCGCATCGCCTCGCTCCGGCTCGCGACGCTGCAGGAAGGCAATGGAAGCGAGCCCTTCCCGCGTCTCCACCGGCCTGCCCTTCTTCGGCTGATGCTGATGCTGATGTTGCCGTTCCTGCCCTTGGCCGCCGCCGCCGCGCCTTTGCCGCTGCTTCCTCGAGAATTGCGCGGGTGCGGCTTTCGCTGCCGGCGGCTCGGAGCGGCGTGGACGCGTTTGGCGATCGGTCACGGCAATGGACATGCGAATGAGCTTCTCGATATCGCGAACCAACGCCAGTTCGTCGCCGTCGCACAGCGAGATGGCGACGCCCTCCGCGCCAGCCCGCGCCGTGCGGCCGATGCGATGCACGTAGGTCTCCGGCACGTCCGGCAGATCGAAGTTGACCACATGACTTATACCATCAACATCGATGCCGCGCGCGGCGATGTCGGTCGCGACAAGCGTCCGGACCTCGCCTTTGCGGAACGCTGCGAGCACGCGTTCCCGCTGATTTTGCGATTTGTTGCCGTGGATCGCTTCGGCCGCAATGCCGGCGCTGACCAGGCGGCGAACGACCTTATCGGCGCCATGCTTGGTCCGAGTGAAGATCAGGGCGCGTTCGATCGCCTCGCCCTGCAGCACATCGATCAGAACGGCCGGTTTCGCGGCACGATCGACGCGGATTAGGCGCTGATCGATTCGGTCCGCCGTGGTGGCCAACGGGGTCACTGCCACCTTGACCGGATCGCGCAACATCTGCGCGGCGAGGTCGGCGATGGCGCGCGGCATCGTCGCCGAGAACATCAAGGTCTGCCGCTTCGCCGGAAGCTTCGCGACAATTTTTCGGATGTCGTGGATGAACCCCATGTCGAGCATTCGGTCGGCTTCATCGAGAACGAGACATTCGACATCGTCCAAACGCAGCGCGTTGCTCCTGACGAGATCGAGAAGGCGGCCGGGCGTGGCGACAAGCACGTCGACGCCGTTCAGCAGCGCTCGGACCTGAGCGCCCATCGGCACTCCCCCGATCACCAGCGCAGTCCTTATGCGCAGATGACGGCCATAGGTGCGGAAGCTGTCGAGGATCTGGCCGGAAAGCTCGCGCGTCGGACTGAGCACAAGGACGCGGCAGCTCTTGCGGACCGGCTGCTGCGGGTTGCCGGCGAGGCGATGCAGGATCGGCAGCGCGAACGCGGCGGTCTTGCCGGTTCCGGTCTGAGCAATTCCGATCACGTCGCGGCCCGACATGACTGTCGGAATTGTCTGCGCCTGGATCGGTGTCGGAGTGAGGTATTTTTCTTCCGCGAGAGCGCGGGTTATTGCGTCGTCGAGTTTGAAATCGTGAAAATCAGTCAAAGAGGAAACTTCCTTTATGCGCGTCGGCGCGGCCCAACGCGGTGCGCTGGGGCCGGCAATGCGGGTGAAACGGGACACCCCGCGCGATCTGGGCTGTCAGTGGACAATGTGAAAGCGCGAGCCAGAAGCCGTTCGACGGAATTCCGTACACGCGGCTCGCTGCTAGCCTGATAAGGCTGCGGATCCAATATGGGCCGTAGATGTGGTCGTTTCAAGGCCAATAGCGGCTTTCGCAGACCTCTATCGTTTGCCGGCAGCGACTTTGGCCGGTTTTACTTCTTTATCGGCGGCTTCTTTCGCCAGTCGAAGCGCCTTCAGGCGCGCCATCTGTTCGCGAACGTTTCGGCTGTTGGTCTGGTACTCCTGCATCGCCTTGGCGCCGTCCTTGGCGCGTTCTTCCTTCTTGAAATTCGCTTCGGCGCGGGATCGCGCCTCGCTCGCTTGGGCTTCGCCAGCTTTAGTCGCCAATGTCGTCTCCTTTCGGCGGCATCACGCAGGAATCGCGCGATATTGCCCCATTCAAAACAGTTTCTTCGCTGATTCGCGACAGTAATGGCTCAATATAGGTATGGGCCCAAGGAAATGTAAGCCGAGCGAACCGCGCCCAGCCTATCGCGCGCACAGCGTAACGAACCCAGGTCGAAAGCCAAGGCTCGAAAACCAGGTCGCGAAAACCGGGTCTCGAAACCGGGTCGAAAGCCGTGTCGTCGACGCCGCGCTTGCGCTGCGCGACCGACGCGAACCGCCGCGTCACCGAAGCTGAGACGAGTTCGAGCTAAAGGTGCCCTTGAGCTTGGTGCCGAGGTTCGACACGACGATGCCGCTATTAAGGCGTGCAAATTCCTAGCAATTGCTGAAACAAACAAATTGCCGACGCCGCCGGCTTTCATAAGAGTTACCACGTAGTAAAACGCAACCTGTTGCCGGCGCTAAATCACAGAACAAATATGCGATTAGGACCGCGCATAATTAGCGCGAAAACTTTTTGTATTTGATCCGATGCGGGATGACCGTGTCGGTTCCCAGCCGCCGCATCTTGTCTTTCTCATAATCCTGGAAATTACCCTCGAACCACTCGACATGACTTTCCCCCTCGAAGGCGAGGATATGCGTGGCGATACGGTCGAGGAACCAGCGATCATGGCTGATGATGACGGCGCAACCGGCGAAATCCTCGAGCGCCTCTTCGAGCGCACGCAGCGTGTCAACGTCGAGGTCGTTGGTCGGCTCGTCGAGCAAGAGCACATTGGCGCCCGACTTCAGCATCTTGGCGAGATGCACGCGGTTGCGTTCGCCGCCGGACAGCGAGCCGACTTTCTTCTGCTGGTCGGCGCCCTTGAAATTGAACGCGGCGCAATAGGCGCGGGAATTGACCTCCCGCTTGCCGAGCTGGAGCTGATCGAGGCCGCCGGAAATTTCCTCCCACACCGTCTTCTTACTCTCGAGCGTGTCGCGCGACTGATCGACATAGCCGAGATGCACCGACTCGCCGACCTTGATCGTGCCCTGGTCGGGCTTCTCCTGCTTGGTGATCATGCGGAACAGCGTGGTTTTGCCGGCGCCGTTCGGGCCGATGATGCCGACGATACCGCCGGCCGGCAATTTGAAGGTGAGATCGTCGATCAGGAGGTTGTCGCCGAAGCCCTTTTTCAGATGCTCGAAATCGACGACGTTCTGCCCAAGCCGCTCGGCGACCGGGATGACGATCTGCGCGGTCTGGGTCTGCTTCTCGCCGGCCTTTTTCAGCAGCTCTTCATAGCGTTCGTAACGCGCCTTGGATTTTGCCTGTCGCGCTCGCGGCGAGGCGGCGATCCATTCCTGCTCGCGCGCGAGGGTACGCTGGTGCGCCTCGTCCTCGCGACCTTCCTGTTCGAGCCGCTTCTGCTTTTGCTTGAGCCACGCCGAGTAATTGCCCTCGTAGGGAATGCCGCGGCCGCGATCGAGCTCGAGAATCCAGCTGGTGACGTTGTCGAGGAAATAGCGGTCGTGGGTCACGATGAGGATGGCACCCGGATAATTGCGCAGGTGACCTTCGAGCCACATGACCGACTCGGCATCGAGGTGGTTGGTCGGCTCGTCAAGGAGGAGGAGCTCCGGCTGCTCCAGCAGGAGCCGGCAGAGCGCGACGCGGCGCCGCTCGCCGCCGGAGAGTGTCGCCACCTCAACGTCGTCGGCCGGGCAGCGCAGGGCGTCCATGGCCTGATCGACCTTGGAGTCGAGATCCCACAGCCCCTTGGCCTCGATCTCGTCCTGGAGCTTGGTCATCTCGTCGGCGGTCTCGTCGGAATAGTTGACGGCAACCTCGTTGTAGCGGTCGAGGATCGCCTTTTGCGGCGCCACCCCGTCCATGACGTTCTCGCGAACCGATCTTGCCGGATCGAGCTGCGGCTCTTGGGCCAGGTAGCCGACGCGGGCGCCTTGCGCGGCCCAGGCCTCGCCGGAATAATCATTGTCGAGCCCGGCCATGATGCGCAGCAGCGTCGACTTGCCGGCGCCGTTGACGCCGAGCACGCCGATCTTGGCATCGGGATAGAACGACAGATGGATGTTCTCCAAAACCTTCCGGTTGCCGGGATAGCTCTTGGAGAGCCCCTCCATGTGGTAGACGAATTGACGGGCCATTTCTGGTTCAGGTACGGCGCCCTGCCTTCTCTGGTCGGCGCCGGTCGGAACATCGCGGGAACGCGCGACCGCAAAAGCGCTCATGTCGGGAAAATCTGGCGCTGATGTAGCGACCTGCCACGCCGAGGGCAAGGACCGGCACCTTTTCGCTTAACGATCCGCCGCCGATCGCGGCAACATTTCGTAAAGGCCGATTGCATTTGGGCCGCGGCAAGGCCGCGCAATGGCCGTTTCAGCGGCGTTTTCGCACCAATTTTTAATGATTTTTCGCTGAAACTTTGCAGCAAGCCACGCCTACGCGGCAAACGCTTCATTAAGCGCCAGCCGAAGTACGCGACGAAGCGGCTTGGGAGCGCGTCATGCGCCGTAGCCTCACCGATACCTTCCGCGAGCTGTTGCGGACATTCGCGCATCTGCGCAACCCCTATCGGCCGGAACTGTACTATATGCGCGGGCCCGGCCCTGCGTGGCACGCCAAACGTGCCGGAACGTCCAGTACGCCGGCCGCCAACGCCACCTCGGCATTGAGCGACATCGCCAAGGCCCACGCGTAAGTCTCATTCGTCCTTCCCGGGGGCGGGCGTTCGCCCGCGAGGCCGAAATTCATAGCCAAAGACGGTGCGGGACATGCACCGATGGCGGTTATAGATTCCGGGCTCGCCGCCGATGGCGGCGCCCCGGAATGACGATAGAGAACTCATGCCGCTTCGCTGCGCAATACTCGACGACTATCAGAACGTCGCGCTGACACTGGCCGATTGGTCGAAGGTCACGGGCGAGGTGGAGATCAAGGTGTTCAACGAACATCTCGGCTCCGCGGACGAGGTCGTTGCCGCGCTCAAAGGCTTTGCCATCGTCTGCGCCATGCGCGAGCGTACCGCCTTCCCGCGTGCGGTGATCGAGGCGCTGCCCGATCTGAAACTTCTGATCACGACGGGAATGCGCAATGCCTCGATCGACCTCGAAGCCGCCAGGGCGCGAGGGGTTGCCGTCTGCGGCACGCCCGCCTTCGGCAATGCCACCGCCGCCATCGCCACGGGCCTCATGCTCGAGCTTGCCCGCCACATCGGTTACGAGAATGCGCGGCTAAAGGCCGACGCGGCCTGGCAAACGACGATCGGGCTCGATCTCGAGGGCATGACGCTTGCGCTCCTCGGCCTCGGCAAGCTCGGCACGCGCATGGCCGAGATCGGCCAGGCTTTCAAAATGAACGTCATCGCCTGGAGCGAGAATCTCACGCCTGCGCGATGCAAGGAGGCCGGCGTCGAGCATGTGAGCCGGGACGGCTTGTTCCGCCGCGCCGATTTTCTTTCGATCCACCTGCAGTTGTCGGAGCGCACGCGCGGGCTGATCGGAGCAAGCGAACTCGCCCTGATGAAGCCGAGCGCTTATCTCATCAACACATCGCGCGGTCCCATCGTCGACGAAGCGGCGTTGATTGACGCGCTGCGCGAAAAACGCCTCGCCGGGGCCGGCCTCGATGTGTTCGACATCGAGCCGCTGCCGATCGAGCACCCCTTTCGCAAGCTCGACAATGTCGTGCTCACGCCGCATCTCGGTTACGTAGCCGAGCAGAACTATCGGGCGTTCTTCGCCGGCATGGTGGACGACATCCGCGCGTTCCTCGACGCCAAGCCGGTGCGGGTGCTCACGTAGAGATCGCTTGCGTCAGCCGTGACGGATTTTGAGCACCAGAATGGTCGCCGTCATCGCGAAGGTGACGATGCTCGAGCCGATCAGCGGCCCATCGACGATGGCGACTCCATAAACGAGCCAAAGAAACACGCCGAGCACGCACAGAGTCGTGCCCGGTAGCGAGATGGCGCGCGTCTCGCGTTCGCGGATGATTTTAATCGCCTGTGGCACCCAGCACACGGTCGTTAGAAGAGCGCCGGAAGCTCCAATCGCATCGACGACTGCTGGCGCCATATCTAATTTCCTATTCCAGTCATCGGCCTAACCATCTGCGCTGCACTCGCCTCTGCCTGCGCGAATCATTTGGATTTTAGTGGCGCCTCGGTGTGACCAAGATGACATCTCCTTGGGCCCGGCAAGCTTCGCGCCGACGCTCACGCCCTACTCCGGCACTTCAATGATGTCATCGGACCGTCACGCATGAATCGTAAAATCATCAACGCGTTGGGTTAGTTTGTCCCCGGGCTTGTTGCGTAACAGCAGCGGTGCGCACCCCGATAGAGTCACCAACGCCTGCGGAAATACCATGAACGTCTCCGAGCACACCGCCCGAGTCTTCGACACCGACCTCATCAAACTCACCCAGATGGTCGCGCAGATGGGCGGCTTCGCCCAGAAGCAGGTCACCGATTCCATCGATGCGCTGACACGGCGGGACATCGGCCTCGCCCGCCAGGTCATCGCCGCCGATGCGACGGTCGACGCGCTGCAGCGGCAGATCGAGGAAAAGGCCATCGCGACGATCGCGCTGCGGCAGCCGATGGCCATCGACCTGCGTGCGCTGGTGGCGATGTTGCGCATAGCCAACGATCTCGAGCGGGTCGGCGATCTGGCCAAGAACATCGGCAAGCGTGTCATCGCCGTGAGCGGGGAAAATTCGCAACGCGCGCTCATGCGCGGGCTCAAGCACATGGCCGCGCTCGTGGTGTCGCAGCTGGCGGCGGTCCTCGACAGCTTCGTCGATCGCAATCCCGGCAAAGCGCTGCAGGTGTGGAAGGCCGACAAAGAAGTCGACGCGCTCTACGTCTCGTTGTTCCGAGAATTGCTCACCTATTCGATGGAGGATCCGGGCACTATCTCGATGTGCATCCACTATCTGTTCTGCGCCAAGAACATCGAGCGGATCGGCGACCACGCCACCAACATCGCCGAGGCGGTGCATTACATGGTCGAGGGCCAGGCCATCGCCGGCGAGCGGCCCAAAGGCGACATTTCGAGCTATGTCGGCGAGACACTCGAATATGCGAGCAAGGTGCCGGCGTAGCTGTCGGTGCGGCCCACTCTTTTCGTAAACTTCGCATTATCCGCAAGATTTCCAGCCGGCGCGCCTGGACGCTGGTACGCATCTGATTGAGATTCCGACCGCCCGGCCGGTTTTGCGGCACCTCCCCCCTTCCGGCGCATCGTAGTATGGTCTCTCGAAAACTGCGTGAGGGCCTGGATGAAGCGGCGCAAGAAAACCAGCGGGCAGCAGACGAAGGCTTCGGGGGGCAAAACCGTGCCAAAACGCCGCCCGGTGCTCGGGTCGGCGAGCGCGCGACAATCCTCCCCTCCCGACCTGCAACGCGAATTGAACGCCGCGCTCGGTCAGCTGAAGGCGATGTCGGAGGTTCTTTCCGTCATCAGCGGATCGTCAGGCGATCTGAAACCGGTCTTTGATGCCATACTGGCGAACGCTGTGGGCCTCTGCGAGGCCCGGTTCGGCAACATGACGTTGGTCGACGGCGGCGGCTTGCGTATGGTCGCCATGCACAATGCTCCGGCCGAATTCGAAGCATTGCGGACACGCGACCCGTTCATTCCCCTGGAGCGTTCGCCGCTTGGTCCCCTCTTCCGAACGAAGAAAGTGGTTCACATCCCCGATCTCACGGCCGAGCCGGCTTACGCCAACGCGGGTCTGGTCAAGTTCGCCGGCGGACGGGCCGTCCTCTGCGTTCCGATGCTCAAAGAGGACGAGCTGATCGGCGCGATCGCTATTTACGACCAGGATGTCCGCTCCTTCACCGATAAGCAGATCGAATTGCTGACCAACTTTGCCGCCCAGGCCGTTATCGCCGTCGAGAACGCCCGGCTGCTGAGCGAATTGCGTAAATCGCTGCAGCAGCAGACGGCAACGGCGCAGGTGCTGGGCGCCATCTCGAGTTCGCCCGGCGAACTGGAGCCGGTGTTTGAAAGCATGCTGGAAAACGCCACGCGGCTATGCGGCGCCAGTTTCGGCACTTTGTCGCTCTATGAAGGCGGGGTGATCCGCATCAGCGCGATGCACAACATGCCGGCGCTGTTCGCCGAGCGCTTTCAGCGCGATCCGATCGTACACGCCGGCCCGTTGGCGCCGATATCGCGCCTCGTCGCCACCAAGGGTGTGGTCCACATTGTCGATCTCACGCAGGACGCCTCCTATAAGGAGCGTGATCCTCCCGTCGTCGCCTTGGTCGATGATGGCCGGGTGCGCAGCATTCTCGTCGTCCCGATGCTCAAGGAGGCGGAGCTGATCGGGGCGCTGAGCATCTACAGCCGGGACGTCCGCCCCTTTACCGACAAGCAGATCGATCTCGTCAAGAATTTCGCTGCGCAGGCGGTCATCGCCATCGAGAATACGCGGCTCCTCAGCGAATTGCGTGAATCGCTGGCGCAGCAGACGGCGACGTCCGACGTGCTCAAGGTGATCAGCCGCTCGACGTTCGACCTGCAAGCGGTATTGAACACGCTGATCGAGTCAGCCGCAAAGTTATGCGAAGCCGACATGGCCGCCATATTTCGTCCCGCCGGGGAGGTCCTGAGGATCGCCTCGCGCTACGGCATGTCCAGCGAATTTGAAGAATTCATCAGGCAACATCCGATTACACGACATGGCACCGTCACCGGACGAGTGGCGCTGCAAGGCAAGACGGTTCACGTGCCGGACATGGCGGCGGAACCGGAATTCACCGGAGCAGCGGGCTATCAGTCGCGCGGCAACTTTCGCAGCTTTCTCGGTGTTCCGCTGCTGCGCGAGGGGACGCTCATCGGGGTGATGGCGTTGAGTTCGAACTGCTGTGCGGCCATTTACGGAAAAGCAAATTGAGCTGGTGACGACCTTCGCCGACCAGGCGGTGATCGCGATCGAGAACGTGCGGTTGTTCGAGGCCGAGCAGCAGCGCACGCGCGAGCTCACCGAATCGCTGGAGCAGCAGACGGCCACCTCGGAGGTACTGCACGTCATCTCAAGTTCGCCCGGCGACCTCCAGCCGGTGTTCGCAACCTTGCTGAAGAACGCGGTACGGATTTGCGATGCAAGTTTTGGCAATCTTTTCCAGTGGGACGGCAACGCCTTTTCCCTCAAGGCTGCACACAACACGCCGCCCGCGTTTGCCGAAGCACGCAAGCGTACGCCCTATGCGAGCAAAACCGTTGTTCACATCGCCGATGCTGCAGCGGAGCCGGGCTATATTGCACGAAGCAATCCGGCGATCATTGCGGCTGTCGAACTTGCCGGCGTCCGGTCGGTTCTCACCGTGCCGATGCTGAAGGAGAACGAACTGGTCGGTTCGTTCGCGCTTTATCGCCAAGAAGTCCGCCCCTTTACCGACAAGCAGATCGAACTGGTCAAGAATTTCGCTGCCCAGGCCATCATCGCCATCGAGAACACGCGCCTCCTCAATGAACTGCGCCAGCGCACCACTGACCTCCAGCAGGCGCTGGCTAGGCAGACCGCCACGTCCGAGATCCTGCGCGTGATCAGTCAATCGCCGACCGACGTGCAGCCCGTATTCGACAGCATCGTCCTCACCGCCGCGCGGCTGCTCCGCTGCGACTTGGTGTTTGTGCTTCTTTGCGACGGCGCTACCTTTTCGCCCGCGGCCGTGGCCTCGCCGGAGGGCCTGCTCGCGGACCGCGGGCCCGCGAATTTACCGATCGATCGCAGCGCCAACTTTCCCTCGCGCGCGATCCTCGACAAAAAAATGCTGCACCTGCCGGACTGGTCGCTGATCGACCTGCCCGAGCATGAGCGCAACATCCGTAAAATATACGGCGTGAACTCGGCGCTGTACTTGCCGCTGCTGCGCGGGGGAGAGTGCATCGGCCTGCTCGCGCTGGTGGGAAAACGACCCAATAGTTTCGGTCCCAGCGAAATCGCCCAGGCCGAATCCTTCCGCGATCAGGCCCTGATCGCGATCGAAAATACGCGGCTGTTCAACGAGACTAAAGAGGCGTTGGAGCAGCAGACCGCTACATCCGAAGTGCTCCAGGTCATCAGCAGCTCTCCCGGCGATCTTGAGCCGGTGTTTGCCACCATGCTGGAGAACGCGGAACGGATCTGCGGCGCCGACTTTGGCAACATCTACCGCTGGGACGGCGACGCGTTGCGCCTTGTTGCAACCCACAACACGGCGCCCGGCTACGCCGACACTCGCAGCGGTTCGTACCGCCCCGATCCGAACAGTCCCGTACGTCGCATGCTGACAACCAAAACGGTGGTCCAGGTTATCGATTCCACATTGGACCCAG
This sequence comes from uncultured Alphaproteobacteria bacterium, assembly GCA_963733575.1. Lineage (GTDB taxonomy): Bacteria > Pseudomonadota > Alphaproteobacteria > Rhizobiales > Xanthobacteraceae > BOG-931. The sequence continues at coordinate 667,457 of CAVTDJ010000006.1, forward strand.
GCTACATCGCCCGCATTCCGGAATACGTCACCGCCGTCGAAATCGGAGGCGTACGGACGGTTTTGGCCGTGCCCATGCTGAAGGAGGACGAACTGATCGGCGCGATCGTGCTGTCGCGCCGGGTCGTTCGTGCGTTCGACGACAAGCAGATCGCGCTGGTTACAAGCTTCGCCAGCCAGGCCGTCATCGCCATCGAGAACGCGCGGCTGCTGACCGAGCTGCGGCAGCGCACGACCGACCTCACCGAATCGCTGGAGCAACAGACGGCAACGTCGGAGGTGCTCAAGGTCATTTCAAGTTCGCCCGGCGAGCTGGAGCCGGTGTTTACAGCTATGCTGGAAAATGCCGTCCGCATCTGCGATGCTAAGTTCGGCATGTTGTGGCTCGCCGAGGGCAATGGTTTTCGTTCCGTTGCACTGCAAGACGTGCCGCCAGCGTTTGCGGACGAGCGGCAGCACGAACGTGTCTTTCGGTTTGATCGAGAAATCCCAATGGGCCGTCTCGTTGAGACGAAGCGAATCGTTCATGTCGCCGACATCACGACCGAGCCGGGATATATCAAAGGCAACAGAGTGATCAGAGAGCTCGCCGAGCTTGGCGGCGCCCGTACCCTTCTTCTAGTGCCAATGCTGAAGGAGAATGCGCTGGTCGGCGTCATTGCCATCTACAGGCAAGAGGTGCGGCCGTTCACCGACAAGCAGATCGAGCTGGTGCAGAATTTTGCGGCACAGGCGGTGATCGCCATCGAGAATACGCGGCTGCTCACTGAGCTGCGCCAGCGCACGACCGATCTCACCGAGTCGCTGGAGCAGCAGACGGCAACGTCGGAGGTGCTGCAAGTCATCTCAAGCTCGCCCGGCGACCTGGAGCCGGTGTTCGCCACCATGCTGGAGAATGCCGTCCGCATCTGTGATGCCAAATTTGGAAATATCCAGCGCTGGGACGGCGAGGTCTTACACCTCGTGGCGACGCACAAAACTCCGCCCGCCTTCGCCGAAGCACGCAGGCGTGTGATGAACCGGCCCAGTCCGACTAGTCCTTCCGGTCGCATGGTGGCGACCAAAACGGCGGTTCACGTCGCCGATCTTGCAACAGACCAAGCCTACGTTGAGCAACGTGCTCCGTCAATCGTTGCTGCCGTCGAACTCGGCGGCGTACGGACGATTCTTTATGTTCCGATGCTAAAGGAGAATGAGCTGGTCGGAGCTTTCACCCTGTCCCGTCAGGAAGTTCGTCCCTTTACCGATAAGCAGATCGCCTTGGTCACGAATTTCGCCGCCCAAGCCGTCATCGCCATCGAGAATGCGCGGCTGCTCAGCGAATTGCGCGAATCGCTGGCGCAGCAGACGGCGACCGCCGACGTGCTAAGCGTCATCTCCAGCTCTCCCGGCGACCTGAAGCCGGTATTCGACGCCATGCTCGCGAATGCCGCTCGCCTCTGCGAGGCGCAGTTCGGCAACCTGTTGCTGTGTGAAGGCGACGCGTTTCGCGTCGGCGCGATGCACAACATGTCGCCGGACTTCGCCGAACGCTTCCGGCGCGAGCCGGTCTTTCATGCCAGTCCGCTGGCGCCGGTATCGCGCGCGACCGCTAGCAAGGAGTTCGTCCACATTGTCGATCTCACCGAGGATGCGGCTTACAAACAGCGCGACCCCCCCGTGGCCGCTGTGGTCGATGAAGGCGGTGCGCGCAGCATGCTCGTCGTTCCGATGCTCAAGGAAGGCAAGGCGATCGGGGCACTGAGCATCTTCCGCCAGGCCGTTCGCCCTTTTACCGACAAGCAGATCGAACTCGTGCAGAATTTCGCCGCCCAGGCGGTCATCGCCATCGAGAATACGCGGCTCCTCACTGAATTGCGCCAGCGCACCGATGATCTCACCGAATCGCTGGAGCAGCAGACCGCCACGGCCGACGTGCTGCGCGTCATCTCATCGTCGCCCGGCGATCTGCAGCCGGTGTTCGAACTCGATATTGCAGAACGCGACCCACATCTGTGGCGCCAGCTTTGGCAATCTCGAGCTGAACGAAAACGGCTTATTCCGCATCGGGGCGATGTACAACGCGCCAAAGGCCTTCGCCGAGCAGCGGCAGCGCGAAGCCCTCATACGCCCTCACCCGCTGTCGGGGCTTGCTCGCGTCGTCGCGACCAAGCAATTCTTTCAGGTCGAGAATCTGGCGTCGCACCCGGCGTATAAGGACCGCTTCCCGCCTTATGTGCACCTGGTCGAAGGCGCTGGCGCGCGCACGCTCCTCATCGTGCCGTTGCTCAAGGAAGACGAGCTTGTCGGCGTGCTCGGCATCTATCGGCAGAAAGTGCTGCCGTTCACCGACAAACAGATCGCGCTGGTGCAAAATTTCGCCGCCCAGGCGGTCATCGCCATCGAGAACACGCGGCTATTAAGCGAACTGCGTGAATCGCTGGCGCAGCAGACGGCGACGTCGGAAGTGCTAAAAGTCATCTCCAGTTCGCCCGGCGATCTGAAGCCCGTTTTCAATGCCATGCTGGAAAATGCCGCTCGCCTTTGCGAGGCCCAATTCGGCAACCTGTTGCTATGTGAAGGTGATGGTTTCCGCTTTGCCGCGACGCATAACGTGCCGCCTATCTATGCCGAGCTTTCGCAGCGCGAGCCGATCATTCACCCGACGCCGCTGGCGCCGCTGTCGCGCGCCGCCGCCACCAGGGAGTTCGTCCACGTCGTCGATCTTACCGAGCAGCCGGCCTACAAGCAGCGCGATCCTCCCGTTACCGCTTTGGTTGATGTGGGGGGAGCGCGCACTCTGCTCATCGTTCCGATGCTCAAGGAGGGTGCAGTGATCGGTACGCTTGGCATCTTCCGCCAGGAAGTTCGTCCTTTTACCGACAAGCAAATCGCTCTGGTCAGAAATTTTGCCGCCCAGGCGGTCATCGCCATCGAAAATGCGCGACTGCTGAGTGAACTACGCCAACGCACCGATGATCTTACCGAGTCCCTGGAGCAACAAACCGCAACCTCAGAGGTGCTCCAGGTTATCAGTAGTTCTCCCGGCGATCTGCAGCCGGTGTTTGATACTATGCTGGAAAACGCCACGCGTATCTGCCAGGCCAAGTTCGGCACCCTCTATATCAAAGAAGGAGATGGGCTGCGTCTCGTGACGGCACACGAGGTACCGTCCGCGTTTGCCAATGCTCGATGAGGCTCGGCGAGTAATCCGCCCTCATCCAGAAAGTGGTCTTGCATACGTCGCCCGAACCAAGCAGATCGCACACATCGACGACCTTCGAACCCGTCAACCCTACCTTGAAGGGGACAAAGCCGCCGTCGATCTTGCGGAAAGCTGCGGGCGCTCGCACACTTCTAGTTGTCCCCATGCTTAAAGAGGACACGCTGGTCGGCGTCATCGCCATCTACCGCCAGGAGGTCCGGCCGTTCACCGACAAGCAAATCGATCTGGTCAAAAATTTTGCCGCGCAGGCCGTCATCGCCATCGAAAATGCGCGCCTGCTGACCGAACTGCGCCAGCGCACCGACGAGCTTGGCCGCTCGGTCGGCGAATTGCGCGCGCTCGGCGAGGTGTCCCAGGCGGTAAATTCGACGCTCGATCTGGAAACCGTGCTCTCGACCATTGTCGCCAAGGCGGTGCAGCTTTCCGGCACTGAGGCCGGCGCCATCTATGTCTTCGACGATCTGGAGCGAGCATTCCACCTGCGCGCCACCTACGGCATGGATCAGGGATTGATTGACGCTCTGATGAGCAGGCACATCGGCCTTGACGAGACCAACGTCGCGGTCGCGCTGGGGCGCCATGAGCCGATCCAGGTCGCCGACTTACGTGAGGAGGCCCCGAATGCCGTCAACGAAATGATCCTGCGCGCCGGCTTCCGCGCGCGGTTGACGGCGCCGCTCATGCGCGGGGAAGACATCGTCGGCATGCTGGTGGTCCGCCGTCGCACGCCCGGCGCCTTCCCGCAGAACACCGTCGACCTGATCAAGACTTTTGCGGCGCAATCGGTGCTGGCGATCCAGAACGCGCGGTTATTTGAAAACGTGGAAGCGCGGACCCGCGAAGTGGCGAAGTCGCTGGAGGATTTGCGAACCGCGCAGGACCGCCTCGTCCAGACGGAGAAGCTCGCATCGCTCGGCCAACTGACTGCCGGTATCGCCCACGAGATCAAGAATCCGCTCAATTTCGTCAACAATTTCTCGGCCGTCTCTGTCGAACTTGTTGACGAATTGCGGGAGGCGCTCGGCGGCGTGCGCCTCGACAGCAAGCTGCGCGCGGAGATCGACGAGATCGCGGATATGCTGCAAGGCAATCTCGACAAGGTCGTGCAGCACGGCAAGCGCGCCGACTCGATCGTCAAGAATATGCTGCTCCATTCACGCCAGGGCTCCGGTGAGCACCGGCCAGTCGACATCAACGCCATTGTCGAGGAGAGCCTCAATCTCGCCTATCACGGGGCGCGGGCGGAGAAGCAGGGCTTCAATATCACCCTGGAGCGGTCCTTTGATCCGGCCGCCGGCGAGGTCGACCTGTTTCCGCAGGAGATTACCCGGGTGCTGCTGAACCTGATCTCCAACGGCTTCTACGCGGCGACGAAGCGTAAAGCCGAAGCAAACGGGGGCAACTACGAGCCCACGCTTGTCGCCGCGACCAAAAGCCTCGGCGACAGCGTCGAAATCAGGATTCGCGACAACGGCACCGGGATTCCTGCCGAAGTCAGGGAAAAGATGTTTAATCCATTCTTTACGACCAAGCCGGCCGGCGAAGGGACCGGCCTCGGCCTTTCGCTCAGTTACGATATCATCGTCAAGCAACATTCCGGCTCCATAGAGGTCGATACGCAGCCCGGCGAGTTCACCGAATTCAGGATCGTTCTGCCGCGCGGGGCCGCCACCATCGCCAAATTGCCGAGCAACACGTCAGGAGAACGCGCGTGAGCCTTCTTATCCTTGTGGTTGACGACGAGCCCGATGTGGAGGTTCTGTTCCGCCAGCAGTTCCGGCGCGACCTCCGCGCCGGCCGCTTTACGATGGAATTTGCGCCATCCGCCGCCGTGGCGCTTCAGTGCATCGCCGATGCAAGCGGTCAGTCTCTCATCCTGATCCTGTCCGACATCAATATGCCGGGGATGAGCGGCCTTGAGCTCTTGCCCAAGGCGAAGGCCATGCGGCCGGACGTTCCGATCATCATGATAACCGCCTATGGCGATGCCGAGACCAAGCGCCAGGCGCTGGAACGCGGCGCCGAGGCGTTGCTGACCAAGCCCATCGATTTCGGAACGTTGCGCAGTGAAATTGATACCCGGGTCGGACATTCTGCATGACCGCTCGAATCCTCGTTGTCGACGACGAGCCTGACCTGGAAGCGCTCATCCAGCAGAAGTTCCGGCATCAGATTCGCGAGGGCGGCGTCAGCTTTCTGTTCGCCCACGACGGCGTCGAAGCCTTGGCCGTGCTGAAGGCAAACTGCGACGTGGACCTGGTGGTTGCCGACATCAATATGCCGCGGATGGACGGGCTGACGCTGCTGCAGAAGCTGCAGGAGAGCGAAGAAAGGCTCTCGACCATCATCGTTTCAGCCTATGGCGACATGGCCAATATCCGCACGGCAATGAATCGGGGCGCGTTCGACTTCCTGACCAAGCCTATCGATTTCCTCGACCTCGAAGCAACGATCGCCAAGACCGTCCGGCATATCGAAGTTTTGCGCGAGGCGCGGCGGCGGCAGACCGAAGCCGAGCGGGCGCATGCCTCGTTGTCGCGTTACTTCTCGCCCAATCTGGCTCAGCAGCTCGCCAGCGATGCGGGCGCGATCGATCTTGGCGGGCAGCGTCGCGAGATCGCGACGCTGTTCAGCGACATTGCCGGCTTTACCGCGCTTGTCGAGACGCTCGAACCCGACGTGCTTGGGCCGCTTCTCAACGACTATCTCACAGGGATGACCGACCTTGTGTTCGCGTACGACGGCACGGTTGCCAAGATCGTTGGCGATGCCTTGCATGTGCTGTTCGGGGCCCCGGGTGAGCAGCCGGACCATGCCGAACGCGCGATCAATTGCGCATTGGCTCTGGATGAATACGCGCAATCATTCCGCGAGCGATGGCACGTAAAAGGAATCGCCCTGGGAGTCACGCGTATCGGCGTTCACGCCGGGCCGGCGATCGTCGGCAATTTCGGCGGCGGCCGCTTCTTCGACTACACAGCCTATGGCGATACCATCAACGTGGCGGCGCGACTGGAAACTGCCAACAAGCAACTCGGCACGCGCATATGCGTCAGCGCAACGCTCGCGGCGAAGGTGGAGAAATTCCGCGGCCGACCGGTGGGCGACCTTATTCTGAGGGGCAGGACGGAGGCCCTGCGCGCATTTGAGCCGCTTCGGATCGAGCAATACGAAGATGCCTCGACTAAGAGTTATCTCGAGGCGTTTGCCAAGCTGGAAGCCGGCGACCCTGGTGCGATGGCGGCCTTTGCAGCGCACGTTGGCAAGCACGCCGATGACCAGCTCGCCAGCTTCCATCTCAAGCGGCTCTTGAACGGCGCGCGCGGCACGCGGATCGCCATGGACTAGGGGCCTATCGCCCAGGTCCAAGTTTTGCCGACGGTTAGATCCTAATCGCGCATTTGAAGCCCCCTCGAGGAGTTGAGACTCAAGGGCTTCCACCACCCGATCACGGCGACCACCGTACGAGCTGTCACCCCCTTCATGCCGGCCGCGATTTGCGCCTTTTGGCTCGTTAACCGCTCAT
>CAVTDJ010000007.1:0-280700 GCA_963733575.1 uncultured Alphaproteobacteria bacterium
TTTGGTGGCTTGGTTGAGCCACGAGGCGGGGTCTGTTGTGGCTATCGCCGCGGCGGATGACGCGGCGGGCTCGATGATGACGGTTCTCGTGCTGGTGGGGATTAGGCCGGTTTGGGATTGTGGCTTGAGTCGCGATCGCTGGATTGCAGGCGTCGCATGGTCTGCTGATGATGTGGGAGAAGACAATGACAAACGGCGAAAGCGCGGAAGGAATTGAGGCGCAGAGGGCATACGACGTATTCATCGGGACAGCGTCACCCATATTGCCTCGATGAAAGAGCGCCAATGGAAGATCACCCATTACGCACTGTTACTCTTGGCGTCTTTTGACCTTTCCGCGCGGGACGCGCCGGTATCGGAGGCTGGCAAAGTGTACCGTACTGGTGGAGCCGTCGGAGTGGTCGTCATTTGGTTGGTCGTAACATACGGCATTATCAAGTCGCTCTCAGAAAAGAGGGGGCGCCTCTTGCGCTTATATGAGCGATTTGATGATCAAGCCGTGCTGTGTACGGCGAGGGCAATCCAGACAGAGACAAGCCGTGGTACGACAGCACTGTAACCACCAGCCTCGGCATAGTCGTCTTGGTCGGGCTGTAATCGTCTGCGTCAATGCGTTTGCGCATTTGATTAGGTGATGGGCACCTATTGCGCTGTCGTGGTGGAGGTCGGCGTCTGTCGTCGTAGCGGTCGGAGCTAATGAATTGACGTCCTCGATGAGGACGGTGCGGGTGGAAGTCGCGTGAGGCCGGCGTTGTCGGTGGCGACGTAGTCGATGGTGTCGGTGGCGACGCTGGCTGGTGTCGATGACGATATTTGAGACCAGCGTGCCGTTGAGGAAGGTTTTGAAGCCGAGGTTGTGTCTCCCGCCTGGCCCGATCCGGTGTCGCTCACGGTTGCGCCAAGATCAGCGTAGGTGTCGCCGACTTGGATGACGGCAGGATTGTCGCCGTTGATGGTGATGGTTGGCGGGGTAGAGGAGCCCGCACCGCTGATCGTTGTGGTTGGCTCGCTTATCTGCACGGCGGGCGTCGTGGAGGCCGAATTCTGCGTCACGGATTTTGGAAGGGAAGAGGTGGCCGCGGGGCTTGGTTGAGCCGCGGAGGGGGATTGGTTCCCGGCGCGACCATGGCCTGGAACTGCGCCGACGTGACGCAGGTCGAGCCGACGCAAAGCTCCTGCGACGCGGTGATGCGATTGGAGACAAAAATCTCGGCGAAGCCCGAGACGGTTTGCTCAAGGCTCTGCACGTTCGAATACAGCGCTTGGATAGCGGAGACGATGGGGGAGATGAGGCCGATGTAGTTGAGGCCGAGCGTGCCGCCGGGCGTGAGCGCGGTTGGCGACGTTGTGGAGACGAGGTTCGGGAAGATTGCTTGCACTTGCTGGGCGATGAAGCCCACTTGCGGCCCGCTGCCTTGGTTCGGGTCGATCCAGTTGAAGGTGACGGGATTGAGGGCGTCAATCGCCGAAAGCGATGACGACGCGTCGAGCGTTGCACATTGGTCTTCAGCCGCACATCGGAATTTTGGGTCAGTGTGCCGGCGAGCGTGGCGTTGCCATTGTCGAATACTTGAAGCACTGTGGTCGAGGCGCTGTTTGAAATGGTGAGCGCGGCCGTGCCCGCTGAGGAGTTTGGACCCCAAACGGTCAGGCGGGAGAAGGGGGTGGTGGTGCCGATGCCGATATTGTCGGTCGCACCGTCTACATAAAATAGGGAATTGAAATTGTCATCGAGAGTTTGAAAGTCTCCTGTCGCGGTAGTCGTGCCGAAACCGCCCGACGTTGGCGAGGCATGCCAACTCATAATGTCGTTGCCGCTTGTGACGCCTTTCAAAAAGAGACCATCGTCAGCTTTAATGAGCCCTATATCGAGATTGGGAGCATTAATATCCCTAAATATCATTTGCCATGCGCTATCGCTATTTGTCTCAAGCAAACTCAACGCCCCCTCGCGACCGAAATTTCCTGACCCTGCTCCGGCGATATCTAAAGTCGCTTGGGGACTCGTCGTCCCGATGCCGATGTTGCCGGTGGGGCTATCTATGACAAATGGCATGGTGCCGGTTTGATTATCGTAGACAAAATATTTGTCGGCTACGCCATACGTGGTTTCGCTGGAATTTCCTATACCAACGCCAAAGAGGCTGCCATCGTCGCTCGTAAAGTTCATTTCGGAATAATTGGTGGGGTCGCCAGGATTCTGGATATTATAATACCAATCCCGAATGGATTGCTTGAGGCGTTGATGTCGAGCGGATATTGCGGGCTTGTGGTGCCGATGCCGACGTTGCCGGTGATGCCATCAACCGACAAGGCGTTTGTGAAGTTTCCAGTTTGAAGGTCGATGCCATTAGGAGCTTGAAGATCAAGACGAGATCCGTCGGAATATATATCTGCGCCAGAATTACTATTGTTGTCCGTAGAGGTATAAATCACTCCCACCGTTACCAGCAATTGTAAAAGTCGCCCAAGGGTCATCGTGTCTTGCTGTCGTTGTGCCGATAGCGACATCGCCTGCGGCGTAAGAAATATCAGAACCGCTGGTCGTCCATTGCGATGAACCAGAGCCGCCACTCCCGCCATTGACTGAGGAGTTGGTGATGGTGGCGCCAGTGATGGTAACGTCTTGGAGATTGTTGATGCGGCTGAGGCCGGCGTAGGGGTTGTCGGGGTTGCCGCCCGCGGCGATGTATTGCGGTATCGATACCGGCGTGTTGCTTGCGGCGGCTTGATAGATGAGGGAGCGCAGCGCGTTGGCGGTCTGGTTGAGCTCGTCTTGCGTGACGTAGCTTATCTGCGTGGATGTCCCGAGCACCACACCGGCCGTGTGGGGAGCGGGGGTACTATACGCCTGCCCCGACGACGCGCCTGCGGAGGAGCGAGATACCGGCGGGAATGTCGCCGACGTGACGGCGAGCGCCCCTGACGGTGAACGTTGACTGTCGGCGATCGTTGCAACAGCGACGGCTTGGGGTGGCGCAGTGGGGAAGTGATGCAACACTTGCCCGAGGAAGCCGAAAATGCTTGCAACGAAAATCGCGACCGCCGCTAAAAACGATCCCATACGGCTTTATTGTAGCGCGCGTTTAGAAATTCTCATTTCAGCGCAGCGGGAAAAGCGCGGCTGATGTTCGCTCCTGCTGTATTGTAGTCCGCTCCTGCGGAGCGGACGCTCCGTCCGATGCGGGGAGCAAAATACAGCTCACTTGACAAAACCCCATTTGTATTGGGTTTGATGGTTCATCCTGCTCAGTGAGCGTTGCCGAGATTTGCTTATGCTGGGGCGTTTCTCGGATAGCCGATGCCGGATTTTAGGGGAGCGGGTGCCAGGGACGTTGCGCAGTCGCGCCCGCTAAGCGTGCCGGATGGTTTGGCCGCGCGACGCGATATTGCTACGGCGGAGGCGCGGTGAGGGTTGTCCACAGAGGGACGAAATGGCGTCTTTGAGGACGCGATCAGGTAACGAAAAGAACCCCAACTCCATCCGGAGTTGGGGTCCCTTCGCTAACAATATTGGCAAGGCACGGGGGCGACGGATGTGCCCAACCAATGTCCGCTCAATTACTACAACTCGTTGGAAAGATCGAATTACAAATTGGTAATGGCTCGATTGATCCTGGGCATTCCTCACATTGGACTGTGAATTCTGTGATTAAATGACAGTAAAATCGGAGCCAAGTAAGGGCCATATCGCGGCAACGCCGCCGATTCACGAGGCGGGCCGATTTGCTCGGCAGCGACGCACAACGCCGCAGATCTGGAGGAGAGCTGCACTTGGGTCGTTCAAGAGATTATCCGCGCGAATCTAGCGACAGCCCGATGCTGAATGCCTTTGCCGGGTTGCGCCGACAGTGCGCTTCAGCTTTTTGGCAATTCTTGCAGCTGGCGTTTTCTTGCGCGCCATCGACTTCAGCTCACGAACCTGCATGGCCGTCCGCTGGCCTCTCTTTGATCCATTTTTCACAACGAATTCTCCATGTATGAGCGGCGGTATTTTCAGCTGTAAGATGGTCAAATAAAAATCCCCGCGCACGTGAGTGGCGGGGCTGAGTTTGCAGCATAGCTCTTGAGCAGAGCTGCGTGCCCTGTCGAGCAGCGGAAACTAGCGGCTTCACCAGAACTTGTAAGCGAGTCCTGCGAGAACTGCATTCTCGGTAAGTCTGTGGTTTTCCACGAATCCGGGGAACGTGATCGGAGTGTAGGCGAAGGAGCCGAAGTCGGAATATCGGTACTCCATGCGTCCAATCCAGTTGGGGGTGATGGCGTAATCCAGTCCCACTCCCAAGGTCCAACCGGTTGCCATTGTCGAATTGTCGTCGGAGATGCCGCCAGCGGCGAGCACATCGTGTTCGTTGACATTGGCGAAGGCGATCCCGCCGGCAGCGTACAGCAGCGCGCGGTCGAAGGCGTAGCCAATGCGCCCGCGAATTGCGCTTTGTCCGTTGATCTGCGACTGGTAGAAATCGGGCGGTGCGCCGGTGTTGGTGAATGTGGTCGTACCGGCAAGATTTCCCCATTCGGCGTCAGCCTCCACGCCAAACACAAAAGGTCTCGGCCACGGCTGCCAGTTGCAGCCGACGTAGCCCCCGCCCAAGAACCCGTTAGCCGCGGCAGCCGTCGCAGGCGAAAAAGGAGAGGGCGCACCGGTTGCCGCTACCGTCTCAGTATCCGAGTCGTTTGCCCATCCGTAGCCGGCTTGACCGCCGACGTAGCACCCGCCCCAATTCCAGACCGGTGCCGGGGGCGGGTAGGGCGGCGCATACGGCGGATAGCGTACGGGAAGGTCCGCAGCGAATGCGGAATTGGCCGCGACCAACGCGCCAAGCACGACGGCGAAACGCAATTTTTTCATGACTATCCCCTCAACCGGATCAGAGCTCGTAACCCCTGCACAACGACGCCACGCCATTTGGGCAACAAGGCGACAAAGGTCGCTCATGCGCCAAATGACGCTGCGTTCAAATGACGCTGCGCTGTGGTGCCTTTGCTCGGTTGGACTGAGGAAACAACGAACCCCGCGCACGTAAGTGGCGGGGCCTGAGATCGCAGCGGTACGCTCGCGAGGAGCTGCGAAGTGCAATTTGTTGGTTGACCCCAACTCCCGGAAACGGCCAGGGCTCATCGCTTCAAATATTGGCAAGGCACTCGGAGGCTCAGTGTGCCCTACCAATACCAGTCAAATTACTCCCGTATTAGGGAAAATGCGAATTACAAATTGGTAATGAACAAGGCCGGCTAAAGAAGGAACAGGTTTGTTGATCGGTTCGCACCGGTGGGAGCAAACAGCGTGACGCTGTCTGTCAGACGCTCTAGACGGTCCCCCGGGGAAGGGTTCAGCGGTGCGGATGGAAGTGCTCCCAGAGCGCCACGAGCCCGGCTGCGAAAAGGGCCGCGACGCTGATAGCAAGCAAGACGCTCGCGACGTATACGGGATTGCCGGACGCGAAAAACGCACTCACGAACACGAGGACCGCGAGATAGCAAAAAAGCGCTAGCTTCATTGAGGTAGCGGGCTCTGAACAGTCGTCGTGGCCGGTACCCAGGCGCCCTCAGGCGCGGCCGGCGACGATCGCGGCGTGCTGGAGCCGGGCGAAAAAGTCTGTGGCGGAGCGTTGCGAGAACTATCGAGCGCTCCGATCGCTCGCAATCCTAGAAGTGCCCCCCCCGCGACAACGATGGCCAACAGAGAGAGGAACGCGAGCATGAGCGGTCGGCGCGCCTCAGTGCGCCACGCTGCAATCTCCGCGCGACGCTGCCGCGACAGTTCGTGCGAGCGCGCAGCCTTCTGCAACGATCGGGCTTGTTCAAAGTGCCGCAACAAGTCTTCGTGGACGAACCACGCGCGTCCGATGCGCACCCCGGACAGCTCGCGGTCGCGGCACAGCCGGCTCACGTAGTCGGGCACGCAGCCGAGCCGCTTGGCCGCGACCTTGGCCGGCAGCAGCTTACGGGTGTCGGAAGCAGTTGGGTTGGATGGGTTATCGATCATTGGCGCGGGTGCTGTTGCTTTAGAGTAGCACCTGCTGTGGAAGGTTCCGGCTTGGTGCGGATTGGGTGTGCGCGGGGACAGCAGTCGCGACCGCTCACAGGGCTGGATGGGTGGGCGCGCGACGCGATATTGCGAGGGGGCGCCTCACAATTGGCTTCTCAGGCGATCACGATGCGGTTCCGACCGCCATTCTTCGCTGCGTAGAGCGCCCGGTCGGCGGCGGTGACCAGGTCCTGTACCAATTCATGACCGCCAGTCGAAAGCGCCGCGCCAAAGCTCGCTGAAATGGTTCTAGCTTCACCGCCAAGGTCGAAGGGGGCGGCGACGATTGCCTGGCGCAAGCGCTCGGCTGTCCTCTTAAGAATTCGCGTGTTGCCGTGCCGGCGAGAATAATAAGAAATTCTTCGCCGCCGTATCGACCAAGCTGATCGCCTTGGCGGATCACTCCAGCGAGACGACGCGTAAACTCTTTCAACGCCGCGTCGCCGACACCGTGGCCGGAGCTGTCGTTGATCCGCTTAAAGTAATCGATATCGACCATAATAAGACCGACCATCTTGTGCGTCTCGGCTGCCTCCGCCAACGCCCGTTCCGCCGCTCGCACAATAGCGCCATGGTTCAGCGCCCCCGTCAGAGCATCCCGACTTGCTACCTCGGCGAGCCTCCTGCCCTCCTCAATCAGTTGGCGGTTGCGCTCGATGATGTGCAGGTAGGCACGGCTATTGTCGATCACAGCCGAAACCTGGTTTGCTATTACGCGGAAAATGGCATGGTGCGACTCTTGATACGAATCTTTGTGCTGACTTGTGAAAAACAAAACGCCGATCGGCCGATGCTCGACGACTAGCGGGCAGGTAAGGCTCGATCGCCCACCTTCCAGCACGATGCGGCGCGTCGCATCCGACTGTGGCTTGGCTGCGAGGTAGCTTTCCAGATCGTTCAGGATGCGTGGCTGACCGTTTTGCAGAACCTGCTCGAGGCTGCTTCCCGCCACAGGTTGCGAATATCCTACCGCAATTTGCAGCGGGCCAAGTTCGGAACGCTCCCAGTACGCGGTCAGGTGAGTCCCGTTGCCGGAAAGAAACGCGCAGCCGATGCGTTCAAAGGGGATTAGCCCGGTAAAGCCATCGAATATCCGATTCAAGACATCTTCCACCAACACGCCCCCCTCGACCGTTCCAACCAAGTCGAAAAGCCGTCGGAGTTCTTGCTCTCGCCGGCTCAAAGTATCGGCAAGGAGTCGTAGTTCCTGACCAAGCCGTGCCAACGGATCGGGAATGTCGGAGCGCAGATCTGAACCCGGCTGTCCGCGTCGCAATTGCGCGACCCAGGCCGCATACGCGTCCACCCGCTCCCGTACCGGTTCAGCAGCGTCACCCACCTTGCCACGGCAATGTTTTCGCTTGATGACCATATTCAACAAACGGTGGAACCCGAATGATTAATTTCTCGCCAGATTAATTTCGACAAAGCGCTTTGAATGCAGGCCCTAATTCCACTCACGCTGCTAGGTTGCCCAGCGAGGTAATGGAGTAGTCGCTCGCAGCACGTCTCTTAAGGGTCGATGGTGTTGATAAAACCGGCGGTGAGAGACGTAAGGGTTTCTATTGGTGCATTTGGCCGCAGCTTTTAGTCTAATCCGCCGCCCGGGAGGGTTGAACTCCGCATCGACGCTTCATGTAACTGGGCTCAGATGACGTATGCTGTCTGCTGCGGATCCGGTGGTGGCCGCCAGAGGTGGTTCGCGAGCGTCTTGAGGTTCTGCACGATGGCGGCGAGATGAAACTCGTCGCGAGCGCCGGAGAGCCCTCGCAGCCGCATTCGCTCGAAGCGGTGATGGGTCTTCAAGTGCGCAAAACGCATCTCGACCTTCTTACGCTCGTCGCGTGATTTGTCGAACTCAGGCGTTCCCATCAGCGCACGGGCATGATCGCGGACGTCCTCGTTGACGTCGCGCGGGACTATGCGTTGTGGAGTGTTTGGGCAGCATTTGGACTTGAGGGGGCACGGGCCGCAGGCGTAGGTGCTCGCCGTATAGCGCAGCATGTAGCCTGAGAGAACGCAACCCGTCGTCTTCAGGAGCTTGCCCGCCGGACAAACGTATATGTTGCGATCTTTATCGAACTTAAAGTCGCTACGTGAGAATGTACCGTCATCGCGTTGACTGAAATCCCGAACCGGGATGTGAGGCGTGATTCCTTTGCCGACGATCCAGGCCAGGAACTTCCCCGTTCCATAGGCCGTGTCAGCGGCAAGGCGCTTTGGCTTTAAGTCGAATATCTTCTCAGTACGCTCAAGCATCGGCTTGGTTGCCGCGACCTCATCGTAGGTGCGGGCCGGGGTCGCCTCCACATCGACAATCACCGCATTCTCAATGTCGATCAAGTAATTGAGCCCGTAGCCGAACTGCACGCGTTTGTTGGCCTTGGCCGTCCAGGCAGAACACGGGTCAACCGGCGAGATCACCTTCGGTAGATTACGGTTGGCACCGGGATCGTCGTCTTCAAGCCCGGCAAGAAACTCGGCAGCGGCCCGCGTCTGTCGCTCCGGAACCGACCAGTCGATCTCGTCGGGAGCCTTGCCGTGATACCGGCTGGCATTCGCCTCAATGACGCTGGCATCGACCGCAAAGCCCTCGCCCTTGACCAGGCCGGCATCCATGCAGGCGCGGACTACCGCCTCGAACACTTGGCGCAGGATGTCACTGTCGCGGAAGCGGCCGTGACGATTGACCGAGAATGTCGAGTGGTCGGGCACCGTGTCGTCGAGATCGAGCCGGCAGAACCATCTATAGGCCAGATGCAGCTCGACTTCCTGGCACAGCTGCCGCTCAAAACGGATGCCATAGCAGTAGCCTACGATCAGCATCCGCAGCATGAGCTCAGGGTTGATCGAAGGACGGCCGATGTCGCTATAAAAGGATGCCAGCTTATCGTGCAGGTCAGCCAGCACTCGCATCACGAGAGGATTGATCCGGCGCAGCAGATGGCTCGCCGGGATGCGGCTTTCCAGATTGAAAAGGTAAAACAGCTGGCTCTGATTACTCGTCTGCCGACCCATCATGGCAAACCTCCGCTGCTGGCTGCCTCCAGCAGACGGAATCACTGTTCGCCGATTATCGCGAGACCTTTTTCAACACCATCGGTCAATCGCTAGTGCGCCGGGAGACCGGCAAGGAGTAGAGGGTGCAAGTCCCTTACGATGAAGGTGTAGCGGTGCGCCAGGCGAAGCTGACGCGGTCCAGCCGGTGAAAGTCCGGTCCGGGAAAGGGGTAGCGCCCGCCCGGTAACGAGTGTTGCGTCGTGGAAGGTGACGACCACGGCGAAGCGTACACAGTGATCGTCTGGGGTGTGGGATTGAGCCACGAAATCCTTGAAATCGCAGGGGCCGAGGCCGTCGCTACTGCCGAAGGCAACATGTGCGGTGCCGTTATGCGAGGAACCGTCGCCCTGCCGGGGTCTGAGGCCACATCACGTATGGAAGGATCGCGTCGGAACCTGGGAGACCTCGTTTGGCCCGCAGTCGCTTGTCGATCCCGGGCCGCGACAGGAAGTCGAGGAGACGAAGCTGTCGAGGAACAGACGAGGAGTCGGACGGCTGCGTAGTACTGATGAAGCATCGAACAAAGCCGACGGAAATCGGTGGCGGAGATGGCGGAGGGAAGGCGGCCGGTCGAAGGGAAGGTAAGCTGCAACACATGCTCCGGACTCAGTGCCGGGCTCAGCATGACACTGAAGCAGCGAGCCTGCGGATCGGTGGCGTCCAAACCCACGATCGCGTTTGACCTTCGACGAGAGCCCGGTGCAGGAAAGCTGCACGCCGGGATCTGTGGGGGAGGTGTCGAGTAATCGGCACCTCTACCCGACAACCACATCGGCCCCGAGTTCATGCGCCGGCTTCCGCGAGGGTGTCTGCGAAGCGTTGACAAGGGAGCGTACAGGCCAAGCTATTGAACCGCGAAAATGACCTCATTCCGGGCGCCGACGCTTTTAGCGTTGCGGAAGGCAACATGGACGGACACGCCAACGCGAGTGCCCGCCCGGCCCGGCGTGGTCGGAGAACTTGGCATGTGCGGACGCTCTTTGTACGGGAACCGGGAGGTCTCACGATCGACCAACAGTGAGAGTAGACGTGCTGCGCTGGTCCGCATCGGGGAGGCGAGGAGCCGTAGCCGATGATGCACGATCGTGAGAAGTCTGACCCCGCCATAGTAGCCGTGAAGCCGACGAACAAAGCCGGGCAACCGGCAGCGGAGTCGGTGGAGACAAGGGCGGGGGCCAAGGGGAACGCGAGCTGGCAAAGCACGCACCGGACACAGGGACGGGAGCGCGTGTCACAAGCGCTGGAACGCGTACGACAGGCCGCAAGGCAAAGGAAGAAGGAGAAGTTCACGGCGCTCCTCCACCACGTCAGCGTCGACTTACTCGGGATGGCGTTCTTCGCGCTCAAACGCGATGCCGCCCCCGGCGTTGATGGACTGACTTGGTGGACCTACGAAGCAGACCTTGACCGAAACCTCACTGATCTGCATGAGCGGGTTCATCGGGGAGCATACCGGGCACTGCCGTCACGCCGGACGTACATACCGAAGGCAGACGGGAAACAGCGCCCGCTCGCGGTCGCTGCCCTGGAGGACAAGATCGTCCAGCGGGCGACCGTCGCGGTGCTGAATGCCATCTATGAGGAAGACTTCCTCGGCTTCAGCTACGGGTTCCGACCAAAACGCGGCCAGCACGATGCGCTAGATGCGTTGGCGGTCGGGATTGGCACCAAGCGAGTGAACTTCATACTAGACGCCGACGTAGCGTCCTTCTTCGAACTCGGTCAGCAAAGAAAAGCTGATCCGGTTCGTTGAGCACCGCGTCGGCGATCCGCGCGTTATCCGCCTGATTCAGAAATGGTTGAAGGCGGGTGTCCTGGAGGACGGGGTCGTCACGGTCAGTGAAAGCGGGACGGGGCAGGGTTCGGTGATCTCACCGCTGCTCGCCAACGTCTACCTGCACTACGTATTCGATCTCTGGGCCGAACGCTGGCGACGGCGCGAGGCCACGGGTGACATGATCATCGTGCGCTATGCCGACGACATCATCGTTGGTTTTGAGCACGAGATGGACGCCCGGCGCTTCCACGATGCGATGCGCGAGCGGCTGCAGGAGTTCTCGCTGTCGCTTAATCCGGAGAAGACCCGCCTGATCGAGTTTGGTCGCCATGCGGCGGACAGACGCGCTCGGCGCGGGCTCGGAAAGCCGGAGACCTTCAAGTACTTGGGGTTCACCCACATCTGCGGTCAATCCCGACGGGGCAAATTCCTCCTCAAACGGAGAACCCGGCGTGATCGCATGCGGGCAAAGCTCACGGAGATCAAGGAGGAACTGCGACGGCGGATGCATCAGCCCATTCCCGAACAGGGACAATGGCTGGCGCAAGTGGTGAGGGGCTTCTTCGCGTATCACGCCGTGCCGACCAACTTCCCGGCATTGCGCGCCTTCCACCACCACGTCACGGTCTCATGGCTGCGCACGCTACAGCGTCGCAGCCAGAAGGATCGCACGACGTGGCAGCGGATCGCGAAGATCGCATCCGACTATCTCCCGCAGCCAACAACCCTTCATCCGTGGCCGCAGATGCGCTTTGCCGTCACGCACCCAAGGTGGGAGCCGCGTGCGGGAATTCCGCTCGCGCGGTTCTGTGCGGGGGGCGGTCGGTAACGACCGTCCCTACCGCGAACTGATGTGGTCCCGATGGGTATGTTCGGATCGACCAGGAGCGGACATAATGCGACTTTGTCCTGATGACACCAAAAATCGCACGCGCAATGCTACCCGTGAGCGGATGGCGGCCGGCGCCGGGCTTTTCGATCGAGCTGCTTCCTTATTTGGCATTAGGCCGCGTGGCCAAGCGGTCCGCCGTTCACTCGCGACCGCTCACCAATGGCGCCGGCAATGGCGTTGGAAATAATTGTCGGTCCAGCATGCTCCGCGGCCGATCGGCGGACCCCAGAACGGCTTGCCGAAAACGCCGCCAATGACCCCGCCGGCGACAGCGCCAACAGGACCGGCGACAACGAGGCCCGTACCTGCGCCGGCAGCCGCGCCGACCATATCGGCGCGGGCACGCGGCGAAGTCGCAGCAACCGCGGCGACCATCGTTATTGCAAGAACCAAACTGCGCATCGCTTTCCTCATTCCATAACGCTCTCGGTACCGGGATGCATCTGCACCTTGACAGGTGAGAGTACATATTTGAACGCCTGAAAGGAACTACTCCACAGCAAAACCCGCCCCCCGTTGGGGGAGGAAACCAACTAGTTGCTGGTGCGGCACTAGTCGTCGTCACCTTCATCGAAACTACCCTCATCTTCACCGAAGCGACCGTGCTCGCCCCATTCACGATAGCCTGCATACGGGCCATGCTCGCCAAAGCCACTGTGCTCGCCCCATTCGCCGTAGCCCCCATACGGGCCATATCCACCAACGCCACTCCGGCCATAGCCGCGGTATCGGTGATAGTCGCCGTGGCCATGATAGCCACCGTAGCGTGCATACCGATGACCGCCATGACCTTCGTCGGCGATTGCACGCACCGGGAATACCAGAGTGGTCGCAACCGCCAGTGTCAGAGAGAGATTGCGAAGCATTGGATTCCTCCCATTATGATTAGCCACGCCGCTCATCGACCGTGACGTAACTCAGGGTAATTCGGATCGTTCCGCCGGAAAAATTAAAGTCTGTCCATCTTCGCTCGCGGGGGCTGCCGATATCGCCGAAGTAATCCAGCAGACAATGACCAGGATATTTGGAGTGGGGGATAACCAGAGGAGCGCGTTGAGGCGAGGGCGAGGACGACAGACAACCCGGTGATTCGTGCGGGACTTCTCAGGCCGCGTTGGCCCCACTCAGTGAGTGGCGGGGCTGAGCATTTGCTGGATGCCCGAGCTTGAAAGTGCAAAGAGCAGAGTTGTTGTTCCTCTTCGACGAAGAGGTGGCCCTTGTGGGCTATTTCAAGCGCACTTGACAAAGCACGATTGTTGTTGGGTCGTAACAATGGGTTGGTTCGTACCGGTGGGAGCAAGCAGCGGCGCGCTGCCGTCAGAACTCTCCAGACGTAGCCTGCCGCGGCGGTCCAGCGAAACGCCACTCAATTGGACGTTTGGAAGGACGATCCGGGCGCCGGCACACTCTCCCCTTGGTTCCTGTAGGTTCGGATCCTGTCGCGCATCGATCGAATCGAAATTCCAAGGACGCCGGCCGCGCGGGTCCTGTTTCCTTCATTGTATCTCAATGTTTGGAGAATGAACTCGCGCTCAATCATCGCGAGCGTGTGGCCAATCAAGTGCTTGATACATGCGCCGTCGGTTGCGGAAAGCCCAGACGCCGTGGCTGGACTGAAGGGCGAACGCTCTGCTGTCTCGGCGCTTCTATAGCTCGGCATCAACGCCTCCACCAACTTCGGAGTGATGCGCCCCCGCGAACAGGGTGCGTCAACGTGGTTAACAATTAGTTACGATCTCGGGTGGTAACGAAAGTGACTATCATCGGCTGACGGCGGACACCACCCGAGCACTGGAACTCGCAATGTTCGGTGATGATGAAAAGCTCCGCGCACGGAAGTGGCGGGGCTTGAGCGCGCGGCCGCGCTCACAAAACTCAATGTGCGATGAATGTGTAAATAATCCAGATTACAGCGGCAGCCGCTAGAACGAGTATCCAATTGGAAATTTGACTGCCCGCTATCGATGTTTTGCGGCTAAACCATTCCATGGTTTTCCTCCCAGGTAGGCCCCATCAGTTGGCGGCCTCGGTATCATAACGCATTTCACCTCTATTTACGCTCGCGTCCCGAATTAAAATTCTTTGGTTGGGGCAAAGAAAAGAGGGGAGATTAGTTCGCTCCTGTGGAGCGGACGCTGCGCGGGGGCACCAGTTTTAGGTGGGCTTGACAAAACCGCATTTGTATTGGGTTTGGCAAATCGCTGAGAGGCGCGGCGCGGTTGTCCACAGTGGGGTGATGGGTGCGGTTGAACGTGCTCCCTAGGCCATGCCGTACTCATTCGGAAATGAAAAGTATCTGGCATTTTTGACCTATCTCAATCGGTTCGTTCAGGTTGCCTGCTAAGCACAAACGTAAAGTCGATGCGGCACTTGCAAACTCTAGCCGTCCACAATTAGTTACAGACGGAGTACGCAATGCTCGAATACGAAGTTTGTAGCGAAACGGATTGATGCCCATGGAAGCACGGCGCGCTGCAAGGGCGCTGAGATCGTTCTCGATACGGACGTGAGCGGTCGCCCGGACGCGTTCAACCCGGCAGAATTATTCCTCGCGGCCATTGCCGCCTGCATGATCAAAGGCATCGAGCGTGTCGCGCCGATGAACCATTTTAAATTCCGCAGTGTAGAGGTCCGCCTACACGGCGTGCGCCAGGAGAGTCCGCCATTCATGTCCTCCGTAACCTACGAACTGATTGTCGATACGGACGAGGACGATCGCCGGCTCGACTTGATGCATCATAATGTACGAAAATTCGGCACCATATCGAACACCGTCGCCGCGGCGACAAAGCTCGAAGGCAAGATCATTCGCGCCCGAAAGGCGTGAGACTTGAGGTCTTCAAGGCGAGTTCGACGTACGTCGCCATTACGACAAGCACAGCCTTCATTGCGGCCCGGCAGCGGACATGAGGAGATCGAACGATGGCCAATAGAGAAGTCGTAATCTGCGCGCCGGTACGCACGGCCATTGGCACATATGGCGGCACGCTCAAGGATACCCCGGCGGCCGATCTCGGCGCGGTTGTCGTGCGCGCGACGATCGAGCGCGCCAAACTGGCGCCGGGCGACGTGGACACAGTCGTTATGGGCAACGTGATCCAGGCCGGCAACAAGATGAACCCCGCGCGGCAGGCGGCCATTCATGGCGGAGTGCCGGTCGATGTTCCAGCTATGACGGTCAACCGCGTGTGCGGCTCGGGCGCTCAGGCGATTGCCAGTGCGGCCCAAGAGGTCATGCTCGGCTTCATCGATAGTGCGATTGCCGGCGGCATGGAGAATATGGACCGAGCGCCGTATCTCATGAGCTCAGGGCGCTGGGGCTATCGCATGGGAGACGGACAGATATTCGATGCCATGCTGATGGACGGCCTCAACGACGCGTTCTCGGGCCAACACTCCGGATGGCACACGGAGGACCTTGCGCGTTCGCATCGGATTACTCGCGAACAGCAAGACCGTTGGGCGGAACGCTCGCAGAAGCGGTTTTCGGCGGCTCAGGCCGCAGGCAAGTTCGCTGCGGAAATCGCCGCAGTCGAAATTGCCTCGCGCAAGGGTCCGATTAAGTTTGAGAAGGACGAGCACAACAGGCCGGACACGACGCTTGAGAGTCTGTCCAAGCTCAAGCCGGCGTTCCGCAAGGACGGCACCATCACGGCCGGCAATGCTCCAGGCCTTAATACCGGGGCCGCGGCCATGGTTGTCGCCAATCGGGCTTGGACAGATAAGAAGGGCCTCGAACCGATGGCACGCCTGGTCGCCTATGGCGTCGGCGCGGTCGAGCCGGGCATGTTCGGCCTCGGTCCCGTGCCGGCTGTGCGCCAGGCGCTCGACCGTGCGGGCTGGAAAACCGGAGATATCCACCGGATCGAGATCAACGAGGCCTTCGCTGCTATTGCGGTCGCAGTCACCAAGGACCTCGGTTTGTCCGCAGATGTCGTCAACGTCGAAGGCGGCGCCATCGCCCATGGTCACCCGATCGGCGCGTCGGGGGCGGTGCTCACGACGCGTCTGTTGCATTCGATGCAGCGCGACGGGATCAAGCGGGGAATCGTCACGCTGTGCATCGGAGGTGGGCAAGGCATCGCGCTCGCTTTTGAAGCCATGAAGTGAGCCCTCGCCACGAGCCGGCCGCGACTTGTCAATCAACACTGTGGCCGACTGTCGGATCCATAGGAGGAGCATGGTATGAGCAAGGACTTTGCAGAAATTGCCCACGATGTAATCACCGGCGTCGGGCTGTTGCAACGAGGCGCGCCTGACACGATGAAAGCCTTTGGGTCTCTTTCGACAGCGGCGACGGCCTCCAAAGCTATCGACACGAAAACGAAGGAGCTTATGGCGCTCGCGATCGGAATCGCGGTCCACTGCGACGGCTGCGTCGCCTACCACACGAAGATGGCCCATCAGCACGGGGCCAGCCGGGAGGAGGTTGCGGAAACCATTGCCCTAGCCGTCTACATGGGAGGTGGGCCGGCGGCCGTGTACGGAGGGGACGCGCTGCGCGCCTACGATCAGTTTGCCGGTACAAAGCCTTAACACATAGGCGGCGAGCGAGGTGCAGCAGCTTTAGTTGATGGGGAAGTAGGGAGACATTGGTAGTCCGCTTCGGTGAAGCGGGCAGTGCCTGTGGCACAGTTTTAGGTGGGCTTGATTTCAGCGAGACTTGATTTCAGATGCACTTGACAAAGCACGATTGTTGTTGGGTTGTTGATTGCTAATCCAAGCGCAGGCGCGAGGACATTGCGCAGTCGCGCCCGCTTAAACGGCCGGATGGGTCGGCCGCGCGAGGCGATATTGGTGCTGCGACGGTGCGGCGGGGTTGTCCACAGTGGGGTGATCCGCTCATTTATAAAAGAAAAACCCCGCGCGAGGCGGGGCTTGAGTTCGCAGGCACTGCAAAAGCTACTAACACTTCGGTTCGTCAGGCGCGGCTGTCGAGTGACAATCCCATACTGAATGCCTTTTGGCGGGTTGCGCCTTCGGTGCGCTTCAGCTTTTTGGCAATTCTTGCCGCTGGAGTTTTCTTGCGCGCCATCGTTTTCAGTTCACGAACCTGTACAGATGTCCACGAGCGTCTCTTTTTTCCATTTTTCATAAGCGAATCTCCTTGTATTAGCGCCGGTGCTTGTAGCTGGAAGTTGTCAGAAGAAAAGTCTCACACCGGTAAGTGGCAAGATTTCTCCTTATGCCGATTTGTCGCGATTCGCTACTACTGTCTTTGGTACCAAAGATAAAATCGACGTAGGGATACCGTATCAGATGTCCTAAGACAAAAAAGCCCCGCGCACGTGAGTGGCGGGGCTTGAGATCGCAGCGGAGCTCTTATGCGGCTCTTCGAAGTTCAGAGAGCTGTTTTTTCTCGCGGCGCGCGGGGCGCCGCTCGGTCTGCTTGGCCGGCGGCTCCTCGGTCTGCGCCTGGGCTTCCTTAGCTAATCGAAGTGCTTTCAAATGTGCGGTCTTTTTGCGAGTGGCGACAGCTTGAGCTTCATATTCGATCATCGCCTTTCGGCCGTCCTTGGCGCGCTCTTCCCGCTTGAAATTTCTTTCTGCCCGTTGTCGGGCCTGATCTAAAGTCATAGTGAATTTCTCCCGTGCGGCAATTACGCTACAAAAACACTCCGCCCTTTGCGGCGTTGATCGAGGTTGCTCTGGGGTGGGGGAGTGATATGTATATAGGCACTAATCGCACGAAAAAAAGCCCCGCACACAATTAGTGGCGAAGCTGAGTTTTAGGCGTAAGCATTGGTGCCGAGCCTGAAAGTTCAAAGAGCAGTGGTAGCCCACTTCTGCGAAGCGGGCAGTGCCGGTGGCACAGTTTTAGGTGGGCTTGATTTCAGCGAGACTTAATTTCAGGTGCACTTGACAAAATGCAATTGTTGTTGGGGCGTTGAGTGTCGGTAAGCGGAGGCGCGGGGATATTGCGCAGTGGCGCCCGCTCACGGTGCTGAATGGGTTGGCCGCGCGACGCGATATTGCGACGGCGGAGGCGCCCATTACGTTCGACGGCAGCTGAGCGGGGTCGAGAAGTATGTCCGCTTTGATCGGAAACGGAAGTGAGCTGAGTGGCAAAAGCGTCGCTTTGGGCCAATTGCGCTCATGAGGACCAGTGCCGTTTCAATGGCTGGCAAGGCACTGTGGGTCGGTGGCAAAGCCAAGAATGGCGGAGATCCGTAGCTTAATCATTCCGGCCTTGGGCCTGGGCATTTTTTTGCGCCATCAGGTAAAGTGTCGGGAGAAGGATGACCTTCACGACTGTTATCAGCAGCAGCACACCAAAATTATTTCCAGAAAAATTTCCCGAAGTGATGGCTTCACGAACGTGGCCTATCGCAACTCCAGCATAAAATACTGTTACGTAGGCGATTGCTGCAGCCTTGAATGACAAAGAGCGCCAGAATGATGCAATCGCCGTTAGACCGATTGCTATATCAGCAACCCCAATCTCGAATTGAAAGGGGCTAACCTCCCAACCAATACTGGCGGCCGCAACGTGCGGAAAGAAGACGTGGAATAGCCCCGCCCACAATTCCTCAACGCCAACGGATAAAAGGAGCATCCAGCCCAGGAGTTGGGTCGAAAAATGCTTTGGCTGTTTGACAAACGCGGCCGCCACCAGCGCAGCAATAAACATAATTGCCGGAATGTGCGAAAGAACAAATCTGATTGCTTCAACCACCAAATCCCCCAGATATCCGATGCTACAGACAAATAGACGCCCTGAAAGAGCATGCTGCTTTCGCCATTAGAAACGTTCATTTGGTACCATGAGGAATCGATCGTGTCGCGAGATATTCCGAGATCACGTCGTGGTCTTGATTGAATGTTCTAACGGAGCCGGCCAATGGACTATCATGCTCGCCAACGATCCGCGCGCCCTACCTCTTCTCGTTGCGATCGAGGTGGTCTCGCCGCCGGAGGCGACGTCCGATTTGGGCCGATGCTGTTGAAAAAAGGCTCGTGATTTTCGGCGAACAGTGATTCCGTCTGCTGGAGGCATTCATCGGCGGGAGGTCTGCGATGATGGGTCGACAGGCGGGCGATCAGACGCGCGCGGTCAAGGAATATCTCGCTGGGCTTGATGTCGATGCGCAACCCAATCCCGACCGCAAGCCGCCGAAGGTGATCTCTCCCAGCGATCCCTGCTCGGCCTGGACGGCCAAGGCCAACAAGCGCGTGCAGTTCGGTTATGGGCTCAATTATCTCATCGACATCGCGAACGCGATCATTGTCGATGTCGAGCCGACCCCGGCGCGCACCTATGACGAGG
Source organism: uncultured Alphaproteobacteria bacterium (assembly GCA_963733575.1). GTDB lineage: Bacteria > Pseudomonadota > Alphaproteobacteria > Rhizobiales > Xanthobacteraceae > BOG-931. The sequence goes on from CAVTDJ010000007.1 coordinate 19,028, forward strand.
TTGAGTCAACAAAGACGATGCTCGAGCGCACCGAGCGGCGCTTCGACCTGAAGCCGAAGCGGCTGGCGGCCGATACTGCTTATGGGACTGGCCGCTTCCTGGGCTGGCTGGTTGGCCACAGGATTGCACCGCACATCCCGGTCCGCGATGCTAGCGAACGTGACGACGGCACATTCTCTCGCAGTGACTTTCGCTGGGATCGGCGACGAGGTGTTTACGTCTGCCCGAATGGCAAGGTGCTGCACACCACCGGCACCGTGCACGACGGCAACACGCTTCGCTATCGCGCATCCAAGTTCGACTGCGAAGTTTGTGCGCTCAAGATGCAGTGCTGTCCCAATGGCCCGGTGCGACAAATTCCCCGCGATGTTCATGAATATGCCCGCGACGTGGCGCGCCGGCTTATGCGGACAAAGGCGTTCCTCAAGTCGCGCGACCAGCGCAAACGCGTCGAGATGCGCTTTGCCCACTTGAAGATTCACCACGGTTTCGAGCGCATGCGGCTGCGAGGTCTTTCCGGTGCGCGCGATGAGTTCCTTCTCGCCGCCATCGTGCAGAACCTCAAGACCTTGGCGCTCCGAATCCTCGGGCCACCACCCGCCCGGCGGCGCGCATCATTTGCCTGAGACGCTCACCATTGCGCCAGTAGCGTCCGCGTCGAGGTCGCCGCCAATCAAGCGGCCGCAAAATCGAACGGCCCGCCTCAACTCAGCCGGCCAACAGCATAACGCCAACCGAAAGAACTACTTTTTAAACAGCATCGGCCAGAAACGGACATCGCGGCTGCGCGCGACGCGTCGGGTCTGCTAGAGTTGAGCCGCTAGACTGGCCGATGGCGAGGGAGGGAACATGACCGCAGCCGAACACTATGCCGCGCGTGTCGATGCGGTTATGGCGCAGCGCGCGCGGCTCCGCGGGGCGGAGCCGTCGGGCGATCTCTTCGGCAATCTCGAGCCCGACCATCCACTGCTCAAGGCCGATCCGCGCCGGCCGCTCGACGCCAATCTCAAAGCGCTCGCCGATCTGATTGAGCCGTCGGACGCAATCGTCGATGTCGGCGGCGGGGCGGGGCGCATGTCGCTGCCGCTGGCGCTGCGCTGCCGCTCTGTGACCAATGTCGATCCCTCAGCGCGCATGGGCACAGCCTTCCTCGCCAACGCCAAGGCCGCCGGCATTTCCAATGTCGACCTCGTTCAGGGTGATTGGCTCGCGGCGGACACGCCGCAAGGTACCGTCGCGCTCGTCAATCACGTCACGTATCTCACGCGCGACATCGTGCCCTTCATCGAGAAGGTCGAGCGCGCCGGCTCGCGCCGCGTAATCCTTACCGTCAACGCGCCGCCGCCGCCCTCCTGGAACCGCGTGCTCTTCCAGCTCGTCCATGGCGAGGCGGAGGAAGTGGTGCCCGGCCATGCCGAGCTCATGAACGTGCTATGGGAGATAGGCCGGCTACCCGATCTCACGATGCTGCTTCCGCAGAACGTGCGCTACATCGTGCCGCTGCCGAGCCGGGCGGCCGCGCTCGCCTTCGCCGTGCAACGCGTCGCCAACGAGCAGTGGGCGCATTGGCCGGTCGCCGCCGCGTTCGAGGCGCGCACTCGCGCCACGGTGGAGCAACATTTCGACGATCTTTACGCGCACGGTGCCGACAGCTTCACCCCACGCTGGATCAGCATGGGCCGCGAGGTCCTCATCACCTGGCAGCCGGGCAAGTAGCGATACCCCCCACGGCCTCCCGATGTGCGGTGCGCAGCCCAGGGCATCAATGCCGACTGACAACGTGCTGTGCAAGCCTGCGTCTTATGTACGCTGTGGGTCGATGGTGTTGAAAAAGGTCTCGCGATAATCGGCGAACAGTGATTCCGTCTGCTGGAGGCAGCCAGCAGCGGAGGTTTGCCATGATGGGTCGGCAGACGAGTAATCAGAGCCAGCTGTTTTACCTTTTCAATCTGGAAAGCCGCATCCCGGCGAGCCATCTGCTGCGCCGGATCAATCCTCTCGTGATGCGAGTGCTGGCTGACCTGCACGATAAGCTGGCGTCCTTTTATAGCGACATCGGCCGTCCTTCGATCGACCCTGAGCTCATGCTGCGGATGCTGATCGTAGGCTACTGCTATGGCATCCGTTTTGAGCGGCAGCTGTGCCAGGAAGTCGAGCTGCATCTGGCCTATAGATGGTTCTGCCGGCTCGATCTCGACGACACGGTGCCCGACCACTCGACATTCTCGGTCAATCGTCACGGCCGCTTCCGCGACAGTGACATCCTGCGCCAAGTGTTCGAGGCGCCCGCGTTCACCATTTCTCTCACCCACTCGCGCGCGCGAGGCGCTGATGATGGCGGGCGCCGGCGGCGCGATGCGAGCTACGGGGTGGCGCGCGACAGCCATCCGGTTTCAACAACTGCGGTGAGGGGGCGCGTTCACCATTTCTCTCACCCACTCGCGCGCGCGAGGCGCTGATGATGGCGGGCGCCGGCGGCGCGATGCGAGCTACGGGGTGGCGCGCGACAGCCATCCGGTTTCAACAACTGCGGTGAGGGTACTCAATGTCGAGCTCTCTCTCCCGATTTTCCGGCTGGCGCTCGCGGTCTTTATCCCTTGGCGAGGGGCTGACGGATTCGACCGGCGCGCGGGATGGCACCCGCGCTGATGGTGTGTTGGATCGAGGGCGGCGCCGGCTTTTTTCTTTTTGGCTTTATTGCTTGGCGGCGCCGTCGAGCTAGCGGGTCGATCGCGGCCGGCACCTGGCGTCGTCGACCTTCGCCGGGGTGGCTCAATGTCGAGCTCTCTCTCCCGATTTTCCGGCTGGCGCTCGCGGTCTTTATCCCTTGGCGAGGGGCTGACGGATTCGACCGGCGCGCGGGATGGCACCCGCGCTGATGGTGTGTTGGATCGAGGGCGGCGCCGGCTTTTTTCTTTTTGGCTTTATTGCTTGGCGGCGCCGTCGAGCTAGCGGGTCGATCGCGGCCGGCACCTGGCGTCGTCGACCTTCGCCGGGGTGGCTCAATGTCGAGCTCTCTCTCCCGATTTTCCGGCTGGCGCTCGCGGTCTTTATCCCTTGGCGAGGGGCTGACGGATTCGACCGGCGCGCGGGATGGCACCCGCGCTGATGGTGTGTTGGATCGAGGGCGGCGCCGGCTTTTTTCTTTTTGGCTTTATTGCTTGGCGGCGCCGTCGAGCTAGCGGGTCGATCGCGGCCGGCACCTGGCGTCGTCGACCTTCGCCGGGGTGGCTCAATGTCGAGCTCTCTCTCCCGATTTTCCGGCTGGCGCTCGCGGTCTTTATCCCTTGGCGAGGGGCTGACGGATTCGACCGGCGCGCGGGATGGCACCCGCGCTGATGGTGTGTTGGATCGAGGGCGGCGCCGGCTTTTTTCTTTTTGGCTTTATTGCTTGGCGGCGCCGTCGAGCTAGCGGGTCGATCGCGGCCGGCACCTGGCGTCGTCGACCTTCGCCGGGGTGGCTCAATGTCGAGCTCTCTCTCCCGATTTTCCGGCTGGCGCTCGCGGTCTTTATCCCTTGGCGAGGGGCTGACGGATTCGACCGGCGCGCGGGATGGCACCCGCGCTGATGGTGTGTTGGATCGAGGGCGGCGCCGGCTTTTTTCTTTTTGGCTTTATTGCTTGGCGGCGCCGTCGAGCTAGCGGGTCGATCGCGGCCGGCACCTGGCGTCGTCGACCTTCGCCGGGGTGGCTCAATGTCGAGCTCTCTCTCCCGATTTTCCGGCTGGCGCTCGCGGTCTTTATCCCTTGGCGAGGGGCTGACGGATTCGACCGGCGCGCGGGATGGCACCCGCGCTGATGGTGTGTTGGATCGAGGGCGGCGCCGGCTTTTTTCTTTTTGGCTTTATTGCTTGGCGGCGCCGTCGAGCTAGCGGGTCGATCGCGGCCGGCACCTGGCGTCGTCAACCTTCGCCGGGGTGGCTCAATGTCGAGCTCTCTCTCCCGATTTTCCGGCTGGCGCTCGCGGTCTTTATCCCTTGGCGAGGGGCTGACGGATTCGACCGGCGCGCGGGATGGCACCCGCGCTGATGGTGTGTTGGATCGAGGGCGGCGCCGGCTTTTTTCTTTTTGGCTTTATTGCTTGGCGGCGCCGTCGAGCTAGCGGGTCGATCGCGGCCGGCACCTGGCGTCGTCAACCTTCGCCGGGGTGGCTCAATGTCGAGCTCTCTCTCCCGATTTTCCGGCTGGCGCTCGCGGTCTTTATCCCTTGGCGAGGGGCTGACGGATTCGACCGGCGCGCGGGATGGCACCCGCGCTGATGGTGTGTTGGATCGAGGGCGGCGCCGGCTTTTTTCTTTTTGGCTTTATTGCTTGGCGGCGCCGTCGAGCTAGCGGGTCGATCGCGGCCGGCACCTGGCGTCGTCGACCTTCGCCGGGGTGGCTCAATGTCGAGCTCTCTCTCCCGATTTTCCGGCTGGCGCTCGCGGTCTTTATCCCTTGGCGAGGGGCTGACGGATTCGACCGGCGCGCGGGATGGCACCCGCGCTGATGGTGTGTTGGATCGAGGGCGGCGCCGGCTTTTTTCTTTTTGGCTTTATTGCTTGGCGGCGCCGTCGAGCTAGCGGGTCGATCGCGGCCGGCACCTGGCGTCGTCAACCTTCGCCGGGGTGGCTCAATGTCGAGCTCTCTCTCCCGATTTTCCGGCTGGCGCTCGCGGTCTTTATCCCTTGGCGAGGGGCTGACGGATTCGACCGGCGCGCGGGATGGCACCCGCGCTGATGGTGTGTTGGATCGAGGGCGGCGCCGGCTTTTTTCTTTTTGGCTTTATTGCTTGGCGGCGCCGTCGAGCTAGCGGGTCGATCGCGGCCGGCACCTGGCGTCGTCGACCTTCGCCGGGGTGGCTCAATGTCGAGCTCTCTCTCCCGATTTTCCGGCTGGCGCTCGCGGTCTTTATCCCTTGGCGAGGGGCTGACGGATTCGACCGGCGCGCGGGATGGCACCCGCGCTGATGGTGTGTTGGATCGAGGGCGGCGCCGGCTTTTTTCTTTTTGGCTTTATTGCTTGGCGGCGCCGTCGAGCTAGCGGGTCGATCGCGGCCGGCACCTGGCGTCGTTGACCTTCGCCGGGGTGGCTCAATGTCGAGCTCTCTCTCCCGATTTTCCGGCTGGCGCTCGCGGTCTTTATCCCTTGGCGAGGGGCTGACGGATTCGACCGGCGCGCGGGATGGCACCCGCGCTGATGGTGTGTTGGATCGAGGGCGGCGCCGGCTTTTTTCTTTTTGGCTTTATTGCTTGGCGGCGCCGTCGAGCTAGCGGGTCGATCGCGGCCGGCACCTGGCGTCGTCGACCTTCGCCGGGGTGGCTCAATGTCGAGCTCTCTCTCCCGATTTTCCGGCTGGCGCTCGCGGTCTTTATCCCTTGGCGAGGGGCTGACGGATTCGACCGGCGCGCGGGATGGCACCCGCGCTGATGGTGTGTTGGATCGAGGGCGGCGCCGGCTTTTTTCTTTTTGGCTTTATTGCTTGGCGGCGCCGTCGAGCTAGCGGGTCGATCGCGGCCGGCACCTGGCGTCGTCGACCTTCGCCGGGGTGGCTCAATGTCGAGCTCTCTCTCCCGATTTTCCGGCTGGCGCTCGCGGTCTTTATCCCTTGGCGAGGGGCTGACGGATTCGACCGGCGCGCGGGATGGCACCCGCGCTGATGGTGTGTTGGATCGAGGGCGGCGCCGGCTTTTTCAATAAAGGGAAACAAGGCGATTGCTGACCAACCGCCCTTGCTCAAGCCTTTCTACAAAGAGTCACGATTCCAACGAACGTCTACGCGTCAGCAATTGGATTATGCAAAGACTCAATTATTATGCAGTCAAGAAAACCGTCGAATTCCGACTTTTGACGGTCTTTCAACATGTAGCTGATCCAGCCCGCGTTTGCACCGTCGCGGACAAGAATTCTGCCGTAACCCCACTCGACCTTCGCCCAACAGTCGCGGATCAAGTTTTCGAGGGCAACAGCATCGAAGTGCGAGGGCAATTCAATTGCACAATGAATATGCCATCGACCTGTTGACGCACCACGCTCCCATGAACGTAGTCCGCGGGCGCGGACCTCGCCTTTTTCCAGTACGGCTAATACACGAAGACGTTTGCCGTGCCGACGAAATGCAGATCCATATGCAGCTCTGTTGAGGAGGTTCATGAAGTGCCGAAAAGCGTGTCTGCACCGATAGTCGTCGGTCTTTACCCACCCGCCGCTGTCGGGCTGGTGGCCTTGCTTCAAGGTTAGTGTGACGTCGCAAAAGTCACCCCAGCTGCTCGTATCGAACAAGTTTGATTTGGCGGATTCAAACGGATCAGATCGAACTTCCATCGAATAGTTATTCGCATGTGTTACAGAGGTGATTTCACGAAGCTGTGAAAGGAATTTCCAACTTTCCGGAATTCATCGTCTGCGGAGGCGGCATGCGGCCATCCATTACTCGGGGCACTCGTTTGAATTCAAGAAGCATTAAGTCCCTCGGCGCGGTCCCTTTTGTGATGTGTATAGTGTCATGATTCGCCGGCCACGCCGCCGGGTTGGTGTGGTTAGACGAGAAAAAGGGAAACGGCGGTTGAACCGGCAGGCAGCTCGCGCGTAAAGCGCGTCAACGTACGGAGCGGCTTAGTCTCCCTTCTCTTCTTTGCCGCTTTTATCGGGCCCAAAACAGGCGCGCGTACAAGCCTGGATAATTGCGCCTGAGATGTTTAGACAGAGCATCGTAGAACTCCTCCCACTCATCTTCAGTCATCGCGTTCGCCGCCTTTCCGTTTTCTGTAGAGATAGCGAAACCAGAGCGCAGGGTTACGGGAATGCCCATTTTTTTCTCGGCTTTCATCCGGCGCACCATTGAAAAAGTGCGGCCAGCGTCGGTGTACGTTACTAAGGGATTTTCCTTGGCAAGCTTTTCGAGCTGAACCCGCCATTCTTCGCGCCTGGCTTTTTTCAGGCCGGATTTCTTGGCAGCCATTTTGGATTCCTCCGTTTGTTTGCGGCGCCGAAGCGCCGCCTCGTCTGCGCGATCCACCTTGCTCGGAGAAGCAGGCCGGCATCGGGCCGATTCGCAGAAGCCCGAACTCTTGACGATGAGCGAACAGTATGACGACAGCTCGGATAGCGCAAGATTTAACCGGCCGCGGTGGGCGGCGGAATGGTGCACGTGGTTAGCGCGGTGGTGGCGGAGTGGCGCACCGAAGTTCACAATTCGACAACGATCGGCGCCTCAAACATCCATGGACAGTGGGTCGTTGCAGCAGATGGGCGCCTCACCGCGGGAAAGGTCCTTCTCGACTAATCCATGCTCACCGGCGAATCCGTCCCCCATCGAAGTAAGGTGACCCAGTATCTTGGTCCTATCGGCTTGTCGCTGGGGCTCGGGGCGGGCTGGTCATCTCGGCACAGGGTCGGCCTTCGTTCCGCAAATTGCCTTGTAGATTGCCGCCGTAACGGCGAAACGGCGTGTCCTTGCGAGTGGTCACGATTTCCAGGTCATTCCGGTTACACTCGGCGTTTCTTCGTGGAAGGTCTCACGGCAGCGTTTGAGGCCGGCGAGTTGTAGTTCCTTGCCGATCTCGCGCATCTGAACGAGGCAAAGACATTGTCGGCTCGTAAAGCCGGGCAGGCCGCGAAGACCTCACCTCATGAAATGGTCCCGCGATCGTGACGCGCGCTTTCGCATTCTTGGCAATTTGCAGATTGTTCGATCCGATAGCGTAGTTCGAAAATGTCGAGGAACACTACTCTTTTGCGCCCTGGATCCTTCTCGAACCCGCCTTCCACTTCCTGGCTTGGACGCTTGCGGCCGTGTTGTATTCGGGCTTCTTAGTTACGTCACCACCAATGACAAGTACGCCACCCTCGCGAGGAGCGTTGACCTTCTGGCGCCTGCCCCACTTTTCGGGACGGTGCCACTCCAACCAAAACCGCATCGCCTTCATGTCCACTTTGCGAACAGTCTCTGGTATAGGGTTTCCGTTCTCATCCCTCAGGTAGGCGTCAGGGCCTTGACAACCGAGGCCCACGAGACCCTGGTCGATCTTGTACATCACACGGCCTCGATAGGTTAGAACTTTGTCGTAGCCAAATGCCCTTTGGAGCATGAGGTCGAGGAGTTTTTGAATTGCCTCGTCGATCGCAAATTTGCAGAGTTCGTGAAATCTCCCCGTAACGTCTTCCCACTCGACGTCGTATCCATCGTGGCCGGCAGCGCTGCACCTGAGCCAATACTCGAGTGTTTTGCGGTGAATGCCCGCCTTGCTAGCTGCGTGCCATAGGATGGGTACTTCCGTAAGGCTGTTAAGGACAAGCAGCATGAGCTCAAGCGAACGTTTTGGGCCGGCCTTCGAGGTCCCCGCCGGCGGTTTTTGCTTTTTGCGTTGGCCACCGCCGCTACGACCTCGTATGCCGTCAATCGCCCCGGCTGGAGTTGATTTTGTTTGAGATCCCACAGCTTCACGCGTGGCTGCCTCGGCGTACGGCAGCAACTCGGTTTGCGTTGACCCGTTCGGACCCTTTGCCTTTACGGGTGTCGGTAGCGGTGTCGGCTGGTATGGGGGCGAGCAGCCTCCAGGCAGAGTCTCGATTGAGGCGACGTCTTCATGATCACCGTCTTTCCGAACGTCAGGGGACGATGTCTCCCGGTTCGGCCCAGCTGGTGCAGCTGCGACCTTAGTTTCGCTTTCGACAGCCGGCGCTCGTCGAAGCGATTCTTGCTCAATATCATCAAGGCGTCGAAATCTGCCCTCGTTCTGTTTCAGCCAATGCGGTTTTTCCCTTTGCGACTTGCCGAGGTAGCGGGCGCGATCCCCGTGTGTGGCGAACAGGAAACCGTCGGCGACTCGATTTCGATCAAATACGAATAGATTCCGGTCGAATTGCCCGTTCATCCCCGCACCGGCGATGGGTGTGTCGCCGTCGGCGACATTTGTGTCAGTACGCATGGCCGAACCTCCTGAACGCAAGCAATCGCGACGCGAGGCGACGCGATAGGCGCTACTTTGTTGTCAGGAAATCCGCGTCACCGCGGAGGTTCGACCTACTGACGCGCCACGTGGGCCGTGGGATCGGTCGGCGACTTACTACGGGCGTCGAACCCTGCAGTCGGAAGGCCCATGCCCTCCAGGACAATTGTGTCTGTCCACAAGTCGTGAGTCAGTTATGGTAATTTGCGCTGCCATTTTCAAGGTCGCGCATCTGCCTCTATCCATGTCTGTCCCGCCGTAAGAGGCCATCTCCGGCGGTCTGTGGTGCCGGTATTGGCCGGACAGCGGGGATTTCAGGGAATTACGGGCCTCTATTGGGCCGGCCCTGAAGCGCCAGAGGAAACGACGGGCGGCGACCCGCCCGGTCAGCAATTGCCGAAGCGATTTCATGGCAGCGTAACGTTGGAGGCAACAAGGGTCGGTCGCGATGCTGGCCGCATCGCCGATGAAGTGATTTCTCACCTGACGGGGTTGGTAGAAGTTAAGGTCACGCTTGAGATTGAAGCTCAGGTGCCGAAGGGCGTGCCCGAGAACACGGTGCGGACGGTCACGGAGAATAGCCGCACATTGAAGTTCGATACGCAGGGATTTGAGAGTGAGTAGAGTTAACTTGCGGCTACAGAAAGCGCGTCCGGCAAAGCCTGCGCTGATAGCCAGTCTTGCGTCGGATGGTCGGCTCGTATTTCACGGCCGGGGCGCTGTTGAAGGTACAACAGCGGGATTTAGTGAGGTTTGCGCAGTTTGCTCCATAGTCAGCCCGCCGCTCCCGGGCCTTTGGGGAAAGACGGCCCATAGTATTTTGCGCCCCACGCGTTCACGGCGGCGAGGTAGTGCGCCCGCGTCGCATCCAACCTCGGATCGACACCCTCGAAATTCGACAGCAGCACGATGGCGGCGTGGCCGAAGCGCTTGGCCATTTCTTCGAGCCAAGCCTGCAGCTTGGGTTCGTCCATGAACGGTCCCAGCTTTCCGAGGCCGTCCTGCGAAGCCATCTGGAAGCCGCGATAGGTGGCGTGCGATGCATGCTCCGAGATGAGATCGTAGGTGGTTTTGCGCATTCCCGCGGTATAGCCATCACGCTTGTCGAGCGCGTCGCGGATGCGGCCGGGGCTGAAGTCGGTGAGGCGTTGCTTCTTGGTCGCGGCCTTCCACACCACGATCTTGTCCGGATTGGAGCGCAGATAATCGACGAGGAAATAGGTCTCGACGATGTCGCGCACATGCACGAACGCCTTCTGGTAATAGCCGGATAGCGCTAGTTTTATCGACGCGGCGGCATCGTTGAACAGCCTGATCCCGAGCAATTGCAGCGTTAGCTCGTCGTCGCTGCCGTGAACATGTTCTTGCGTGAAGGCAAAGACTGCGTTCATCGCTTCGTGTACGATCGCGAGGTGATCCCTCAAATCCCCGCGCGTGCCAATGAGTTTGAGGCTGGCGTCGCGAAGCCGCTCTTCTTCCGCATGTAGCGTTTCGAGGTTGTCGCGCGGCCGATCGTTTGAATTCATGGCTTGGTTCAATCCGGCAGTCGTCTGTCCGTTCGCTATGTACGACGGGAATCTCCCAACATGGTCCGGAATCTACCGCGGGCCGGACGGCTTTCGTGAATTGGGCCGCGGTGCCATGCTGAAAAATCCCCATTTTTGGGGGATTCGGCTACATAGTCCCATGTTGAAAAATACTCATTTTTGGGGTATATTCATACATGATGCTAGACGGGCGCCTGAGCCTCTCTTCCTACATGACGGACCTGCTTGCTAGCGGACGGGTCTCCTTTTCCCGCGACGAAGCAATCGCGGAATTGAGCGTCACGCCGCGCGGGTTTCTCGCCGCGGCGGAACGCCTGCAGAAGAAAGGAGCGGTCCTCAATCCGCGACATGGTTTCTATGTGGTGGTGCCGCCACAATACCTTGCGCGCGGCGCACCGCCGCCGCCCTGGTACATCGATGACCTCATGAAGCATGAGGGACATACTTATTATGTCGGCTTGCTCAAGGCCGCCGAGTTGCACGGCGCCACGCATCAAGCCGTCATGCAGTTTCAGATCGTCACCGACAAGCGCATGCCAAAGATCCGTGCAGGACGGTCGATCCTGTCTTTCTTCTACCGGAGGGACATGCAGGCGGTCCTGTCCGCCATCGGCGACCACAAGACGGACACGGGCCGGATGAAAGTGTCTTCGCCCGAATTGACGGGGCTTGATCTGCTTCGCTACGCGCATGCCGCAGGCACGATCGACAGCATCGCAACCGTACTGTCCGACCTCGGCGCGAAGATGAAAGCGCAGCCGCTGCAGAAACTCGCGCCCGCGTTCGAGCGGTCGGTCATCCAGCGCCTGGGCTATCTGCTCGACTACGTCAAACACAGCGAGGCGGCCGAAGGGCTGCATGCATTCCTGCAGAAGGAAAAGGCCCTGCCTTGGATTGAACTCGATCCGGCAAAACGAGCCGCCAAATCGAGCGAGCCCGGCGAGCGCAACGCACGCTGGAATGTTGTGGTTCGCCGCCGTCCGGAGCTCGATCAATGATCCCTGCCATGAACATCGTGGCGTGGAGCAAGAACGCTCCGTGGCCGGAGGATCGGCAGGTCGAGCAGGATCTCGTCATATGCCGGGCGTTGGTCGAAATCTTCAGCGACGAATTCCTGCGCAAGGAATTGCGGTTTCGGGGCGGGACTGCGCTCAACAAGCTGCACTTCCCGAAGCCGTATCGCTATTCCGAAGACATTGACCTCACGCGCACAACTGAAGGCGTCGTCGGCCCAATCCTGGATCGTCTGAGAGCGGTGCTTGAGCCGTGGATGGGGCGTGGCCATTACGACCTTGGAGACATCGGCCCGCGGCTAACGTTCAGCATAGAGGCTGAAGATGAGCATGCGAGCCAGCCAATTCGCGTAAAGGTGGAAATCGCCACACGCGAACGAACGGCCTATGACGGTGCCAAGACCGTTCCGTTCGAGGTCAAAAATGCTTGGTTCACCGGCAAGGCAGATATCATCACCTTCAGCCGTGAAGAAATTCTCGCTACCAAGCTCCGGGCGTTGCTTCAGCGTGACAAAGGCCGGGACCTCGTCGACCTCGCAAAGGCTGTCGCGCTGTTTCCGGGTCTCGGCGCCGCGCGTGTTGTTTCACTGTTCGGCAAGTATCTCAAAGCCTGTGCGCAGGCTATCTCGCGAGCCGAGGCTGAGGAGCGCATGTGGGCCAAGCTTGCTGAGCCTTCGTTCCTCGCCGATGTGGGCCCTATGCTATCCGCCGATGACGCCGAAGAATTCGACACCAAAGCAGAGCGCGCGGCCTTCGTCACCGTTTTCAACGAGTTCATAAAGCGCATACCAGGCCACGCCTGGGCACAGACGGCGGCCATGGCCGAGAAGGCCGGCCTCCCCGAATTGGCTAAAGATTGAGCCGAGGTGATGCGCGCATACGCATCCGCCTTAACGGTGACGGATAGTCGCACGCCGTGGTGGGGTATGCGCTGGAAAACCCGCGGACGCGCTTAGGGAAACATCCGTATAAGTACGTCGTGGACGAACCCACAAATTTCACGTTGGCCAGACCGTTTTTCTCGGTCCCTCCTTTGAGCGCAACGTCCCGGGAGGCGCGTACATCGTCACCAAAAAATTGCCGGAGCGTGACGGCGAGTTTGAATATCAAGTGAGGAGCAGCAAGGAGCCGCACGAACGTGTTGTGCGCGACAGTCAATTGAGAAAACTAGCGTAGATGGGACTACCCGCTACGCAAAAATCAGGAATTCCGCACCACTGTTGAGTGCTTTTGGTGCAGGGTCATGGCTCCCCATCTTTCTGGCCCAACCCTGCAGCTTGCTTGGACTGATGATCCGCCGTGCCTCTCAAACCATTTCGGACCAGCACCGCGCATGTAGTGAAGCTCTGGTCGGTAGCGCCGGCCCAAAAAGCCCCTCACGATTTTTCGGCAAGATGCCAAAACATTCATCCCCATACTCCCCGACAAAGTATACCCGGCTACAATCTCTGAGGACGACATTGGGCCATCTGAAGGAGTTTATGGGGCGATGCTGTGGTAGGAGCGAGTCATGATTCCGTTGCCGCATCGGGCGGAGGGCACGATGCGACCGAAGAAGCCGGCGACGACGAGCGAAGGCGATCTGTTTCGGGCAAGGCTTGAGCAGATCATCAATCTCAAGCACGAACTGGTGCAGCTCGCCGGCAAGATCGATTGGGATTGGATCGATCGCGAGATTGCACCGCTCTACAGCGACAAGGGCCGGCCTGGGATCGAGACCCGTTTTGTCATCGGGCTTTTGCTGCTCAAGCACATCTACGGATTATCCGATGAAGGCGTGTGCGAGCGGTGGGTGTACGACCCGTACTTCCAGCACTTCACAGGCGGGGAGTTTTTCCAGCACGAGTTTCCGCACGAGCGTTCGGACCTGAGCCATTGGCGCAAGCGGCTCGGCGACAAGCTGGAACTTCTCCTGGCCGAGAGCCTGTGGGTGGCGCACGAAAGCGGTGCGCTGCAAACCCGCGATCTCAAGCGGGTTACGGTGGACACCACCGTGCAGCCCAAGAACATCACCTTCCCGACCGACGCCAAGCTGTTGCATGCCGCGATCAAAGGGATCGTGCGCCTGGCCAAAAAGCATGGCGTGCCGCTGCGGCAATCCTACCGGCGCATCGCCAAGCATGCGGCGATGATGGCGGGGCGCTATGCCCACGCCAAGCAGTTCAAGCGTCATCGTCGTCAGCTGCGGCTGCTGCGCACCCGGCTTGGCCGCCTCATTCGCGACATCCGGCGCAAGATTGCCGGCCGGCCGCAGATCGAAGCCGCATTCGAATGGCCGCTGGCGTGCGCCAACCAGATCCGCTCACAGCAACAGCGTCAGCGCGGGTGGAAGCTCTATTCGTTCCACGCGCCCGAGGTCGAGTGCATCGGCAAGGGCAAGGCCAGCGCGCCCTATGAGTTCGGCGTCAAGGCCTCGATCGTCACCACAAACGCCCGCGCACCCGGCGGCCAGTTCGTGCTCCACCCCAAGGCTCTCCCCGGCAATCCCTACGACGGGCACACGCTGGACGCCGTCATCGAAAGCACCCAGAAGCTCACCGGCTGCCAGATCGAGCGCATCTACGTCGACAAAGGATATCGCGGCCACAAGGCGCCAAATCCGCGGCGCGTCTTCATTTCCGGCCAGAAGCGCGGCGTCGTCGGAACCGTCAAGCGCGAGCTTCGCCGCCGATCTGCCATCGAAGCCGTCATCGGCCACATGAAGGCCGAAGGCCACCTCGGCCGCTGCTATCTCAAGGGCCGCGAAGGCGACGCCGCCAACGTCGTTCTCACCGCCGTCGGCTATAATCTCCGCCTCGTCCTCGCCTGGCTGAGAATTTTTCCGCGCCTCTTCCTGCTCGCATTATGGCGCGCACTTGCCACCCCATGCGCGCTCACAACGGCTTGTTAACAGCCGACCACGCATGGTGCGGATCATCGAGGGTCTGGCTGGCGACTGGCGGCGGCTCGATGAGCGGATCGAGGGTCTGTCGAACGAGATCGCAGCACTCGCACGACGCGATGCCGGCTGCGAGCGCCTGATGAGCGTGCCTGGTATTGGCCCGATCATCTCCAGTGCGATAGTGGCCGCAATCGGGGCCGGAGATGCATTCTCCAAAGGTCGCGACTTCGCCGCCTGGCTGGGGCTCGTTCCCAAGCAAATCTCGACCGGCGACCGCACGATTCTGGGCAACATATCGAAACGCGGCAATCGCTACTTGCGCGTCCTGTTTGTACAGGCGGCTTGGGTCGTGCTGATCAAGCCCAAGAGCTGGGAGCGCCACGGACTCAAGCCCTGGATCGAGGCGGCGAAGAAACGGCTGCACCACAACGTGCTCGCGATCGCGCTTGCCAACAAGCTGGCGCGCATCGCCTGGAGCGTTCTCGCTCGTGGTCGAGCTTTCGAGGTTAGGAACGTCGATGAGGCCGCTGCACAGCCTGCCTGATCCTCATTCAATGCCGACGACCACAAAGGCCGCGCTATAAATGAGGAACCCGCGATGACATAGCCAAATCGTGCGCGTTACCCACCGAGGTCTGCGAGAGGATCTGTCCGATAATGAGATCGCACGCGCGCTGATATCCATGATGGCCCGGAGCAACCACTCCAATCAAAGGCCGGATACATTGATGCAAGACCGCTCACCGCTATCTCAACGAAGACTCTTGCAACGCACGGCCGGACCATACAATGGGTCAGTTTCTGCCCCGACACCTCACCGCGGGAGGGGCGGAAGTACCCCTGAAAGCCGCCACGCTGCAAGAGCGGTTGCGTGGCGGGTTTAGGTCAAGAGAGGGAACCTGCAATTTCGGCTCAAAGCGACGTTCTCACCATAACCGAGGCGGCAGGTCGCTTTCGCGACGAAGTGCCGTGGGTGCGACGGCGCTATCTCGGTTGCGTTGCGCCGATCAATGCGAGGATGACGAGCGCTATCCCGGCAGTCTGGAGTAGCGTCAGCGCCTGACCAAGCACGACGACGCCAAGACCAGCGGATATCACCGCATCGGCGTAGGAAAGGAGCGACGAGCGCACCGGTCCGATCATCGATACGGCAATGAAGAAAGCAATCATTGCAAAGCCATAGAGTACACCAGCGGCTGCGAAAAAAGTCCATCCCGAAGCCGTCTGCGGTAGCGCAAAGTCCCCGCTCGCCGCACAGAGTATCAACAACAGAACACTGGCGGCCGCCGCCATGTAGAGGGTCAGCGGCCGCGCATCGCCCTTGCCGAATACGCGGCTCGATACAACGATGACGACGGCTAATCCCACAGCGGCAAAAAAAGCCAATGCCACACCCTCGATGGTGAGGTTGCCGCCACGCACATCGAGCGCCAGCGTCAGCCCAACAAGGGCAAGCACAATCGCGGCGCCGGTTTTCCAGGCAAATTTGTCCCAGCCAAAGATGACAACGATCACTGCCGCCATAAGAGGGAACAAATAGAAAATCAGAACCGCCACAGCGAATGGTATCGAACTGAATGATCGAAGCAGTGCCCATGTGTAGAGTGCGGTCACAACCCCGAGCGAAGTAGCAGCAAATGCGTCGCGCCTTGGAAGAACGAGTGAAACACCGCTTGCGCGCAACCAGACGATAAGGGCAGCCGTCGGCACAAGAAACCGCGCCGCTGCGACCGTCAGCGGGTTACTGCCGCCATGATAGGCCACACTCGCGGAGGTATTGGCCAGCGCAAAGCCGGCGGCCGCAGCCAGCGCTACCGTGACGCCGACCCAGGTGCGCGGATGCGAAGCCACATTAATGGCAGACATCATCCCCCAATTTGTTTGTCCCGTTAATTGGGCTTAGTTGCCGACCTTAAGCGTTAGTTGTCAATGCGGCCCGGGGCGTTCGGATGTCCAAGTCGGGGGCATCAACCCCCGCGAAAGACCATCGATCCAGCGCGGCAGAAAGACCCCAGACAACGGACTCGAAGGCAGACAGTCGGCGCGGCCGTTCAGGGCCATTAAGCGACATGGTGCTCTCTCATTCGATCACCTCGTCGGCGCGAACCAAAAATGATTCCGGAATAGCGAGCCCGAGCGTCTTCGCGGTCTTGAGGTTCACCACCAGCTCGAACTTGGTCGGCTGAACGATCGGCAGATCGGCGGGCTTGGCGCCACGCAGAAGCTTGACGAGCTGGGGAGCCACCAGCTCTCGAAAGATTTGGACGAGACGTGGGCCGTAGGCAAGAAGGCCACCTTCCTCCGCCGTTTCCGGCCATTGATAAGCAGCTGGCAGATGCAGGGCCGCGACGCGCTTAATAATAATCTGACGATTGCTGAAGAAGATGGGTGACGCCAAAACATTTAGCGCTCCGGCGTCGGATGCCTTAGCCGCATCGATGGCTCCTGGAATCTCGTCGGGTCTGACGACCCGATGAATCGAAAGCTCGACACCGCGTGCGCGCGCCGCGTCCTGGAGTGCCTGAAGCTGAGGCAACGCGCTCGTGTTGGAGTCAACAAGGGCCGCCATGCGTCGAACTCCCGGCACTGCCTCGATCAGGATCTCCTGCCGCTTGCCATCAAGCTCGGTTGCTAGGATGCTTACACCTGTTGTATTGCCGCCGGGGCGGGCCAGCGAATTCACGAGTCCCGACCCGACCATATCGTCGGTCGTCCCGAGAATGGGAATCGTTGCCGTCGCCTGCTGTACCGCACGAATTGCCGTATTCCCGATGGCCAAAATGACATCCATCTGTGCTTTGGCAAGCTGCGCCGCAAAGTCTGGAATCAATTCGACGCGTGGCCCATATGCGCGCCAATCTATCGTCAGGTTTTGGCCCTCTATGAAGCCAAGCCGCCGAACTTCATCGAACGTGGCGACAAAAAACTGCGCATCACGCGGACTGCCGGACAGGCCGCCGACGCGATAGGTCCGCCCTGCCTCCTGCGCTTGCGCTGCCAGCGGCTGAAGGACCGCTACGCCGCCAATGAGGGCAATAAACTCCCGCCGTCTCATGCGCTTCGTCCCTCGCCGAGGACCACTTTATAGCACGTCGGAAACTCTGCCGCGCGTCGCAGCCGAACGGGCAGCTAATGTCGGTTCAGGGCCAGGAAGCGACATATGCATTGCAACAAAAAACTTGGTTCTATTCGATCACCTCGTCGGTGCGCAACTGCAGCGAATTTGAAATTGTCAGATTCAACTCTTTTGCCGTCTTCAAATTTATCACCAGCTCGAAGCGCGTCGGCCGCTCGGCCGGCAAATCGGCCGGCTTGGCCCCGTGCAGAATTTTCCCAACCATTACGCCCATTTCACGGTACGTATCATTGATATTCGGCCCGTAGGACATCAGCCCGCCATTACGAGGAAATTCGGAAAACAGGCTAATGGCCGGGAGCCGATAGCGGAGTGCGAGCTCGGCATTCGTTTTAGCCAAGGGCCCCCCTAGTAGTGGGGACGACGTGATCACCAGCCCATCGGGGTGGCGAGCTGCGGCAGCCTCATAAACCGCATCCAATTGCACTGGCGCACTGACCTGCATGATTTCGATTTTGACGTTGAGCACTTGCGCCGCAACAGTGATGGCTTTGGTTTAAATCGTTGCGGTTCCCGGATCCCATAACACGATCACGTTGCTGAGGCCCGGAATGGCGTCCTTGAGCAATTCAAGCAACTTCGTGCCGAAATCTGGAAAGTCGAGGAAGACCCCTGTGATGTTGCCTCCGGGATGGGCAAGACTTGCGACGTAACCGCTCTCGACCGGGTCGCTCTCTAGATCGTTCGCCACGATAGGAATGCCGCCGCCAGCGGCCTTGGCTGCCCGCACCAGAGCCGGCGCCACCGGCAGGAGCACATCTACTTTACTAGCGAGCAACTCGTTTACGATAGCGGTACTTCGCGCAGGATCGCCTTCGGTGGTGCGCGACACGAGGATCACTTGATCCGGCTCTTTGAATCCTTCGCTGCGCAAACCGTCCAAGACATGCGCGCCGCGCACGGCGGCCAGGGCTGACGGTCCCGGATAGAGAAGGCCAACCTTGGGGACGCTGCTCGCCTGTTGGGCGCGAGCAGCGAGTGGCCAAGCCACTGCCGTACTACCAAGAAGGCTGATGAATTGGCGCCGCTGCATGTGCCCCCCAGAACACGCCGTTTCCAATACCCAAAGCGTAGCACTTTGCGACCATGCTGCGAGTGAGAAATGGCACCCCACCGGCCGTGGACGCCGGGCCGAATGTCGCCTTCGGGTCATTTTCGACCGATTGACGATGTGCGAGGCATGTCCGCTATACCTCTCATCGCTACCGAATTGGTGAGCCGCTAAAACCGTCGCGAAGGGCCAACAACTGACATCGGAATACTTCACTCAATCACCTGATCGGCGAGGTTGAGCATCGTCGGAGGAACAGTCACTCCGAGCATCTTCGCGACCTTCAAATTAATAGCCAGCTTGAACCTTGTTGGTTGCTGGACCGGAAGATCGGCGGGTTTGGCGCCCTTCAATATTTTGTCAACGTAACCGGCGGCGAGGCGATAAAATTCGGGAAAGTCTTGACCATACGACATCATAATGCCGTCTGGTACAAACTCTCCTACAGGCGCTATCGTCGGGAGTTTGTATTTCAAGGACGCAGCAGCAAGATGTGTCCGCTGGATAAAAATTTTTGAACCGGGGCCTATGACAACTCCGTCGACGCCGTCCTTTGCGAAAGTGGAAAACGCTTTTTCAATATCGTCCGGAGTTGGTGCCTCGGCCCATTGAGCCGAAATTCCAAGTTCTTTGGCAGCGGCTTGCGAAGCTTTGATGAAGCGGTCGGATAACGGGTCGATGCGGTCCACAATCAATCCGACCAGCGTCAGTTTGCCGACCGCCTCTTTCAGTAATTCCACGCGCTTACCGCTCAAATCGATGGCCATTAGCGAGAGGCCGGTCATGTTGCGTCCGGGTCGAGCCAGGCCATCCACAAATCCAACGGCGACGGGATCAGCGACGATCACAAACACTATCGTGCTCGTGGGGCGTTGAAGCTCCTTGCCGGTAAGCGCAGTAGAGGCCACGATGACATCAGCTTTGCTTTCAACGAGCTCCTGAGCGAGTTTGGCAAACCTATCTGGTTGTTCCGCCGGGAAGCGTTCTTCGATTTCCATATTCTGGCCTTCCACATAGCCGAGATCACTGAAAGCTTTGTGCAAGGTCTTAAGATAGATGCCCTCCTCGTCAGCGTTCGCCGCGTGCCAAAGCACCCCAACCTTCGGCACTGTCCGCTTCTGCTGCGCACTTGCCGCGAAGGGCCCAAGCGTCAACGAGGCCAAAGCAGTGCCGAGGTACAAAGCGAATTCACGCCGCCTCATGGCAAATCTCTAATTGGAGATATTTCAACAACGGTAGCACGGTTTAACAACGATGGCATCATCAGCCCTAGGCCCGCTGTGGGTCAACCGCGTCATATCAAGCGTGCGCCGGGTCTTCCGGTTTGCCCCTGACTCCGGACGTATCGCTGCGTTTGCAATGAACCGCCGGTTCGGGCCATAAGCGACACCAGTGAGTTATTCGATCACTTTGTCGGCACGCAGCAGAAACGATTCCGGGATCGTCAACCCAAGCGCCGCGGCGGTTTTGAGATTGACAACTAACTCGAACTTGGTCGGCTGCTCTACGGGAATGTCGGCAGGCTTTGCTCCGCGCAGCAATTTGATCAGCTGTCGCGCCCATATGTTCCGGTAAATCTGGTCGAGACCCGTGCCATAGGCAATGAAGCCACCCTCTTCGGCTGCAGTGGGAAATTGATAAATCGCAGGAAGGCCGAGCGCCGCAACGCGCGGCAGGATGATCTGACGATTGTTCCAGAGAAATGCTGAAGCCAGCACGTTGAGCGCTGTAGCACCGGACTTTTTCGCCGCATCGATTGCGTCGGTGATTTCCTCCGCCTTTGTCACTTGATAGATCAGAAGCTCAACTCCGTGTGCGTGCGCCGCGTCGTGCAGCGCCTGTAGTTGCTGCGGCGACGAACTATTAGCATCGGCCAGCGTCGCCATGCGGCGAACTCCCGGCACGACTTCCAGCAGAATCTCCTGTCGCTTGCTGTTAAGCTCACTAGTGAGAATGCTCACGCCCGTCGTATTCCCGCCGGGTTTGGCGAGAGATGCCACGAAGCCAGATCTCACCATGTCTTCGGCCAGGGCAAGAATCGGTAGGGTCTTTGTCACCCTTTGTGCGGCGCGAACGCATGGATCGCCGGAGCAAACGATGAGATCCACTTCGGCCTTGACGATAGCCGACGCGTGGTCTGCAAGCTCATCGACGCGCAGCCCAAAGCCGCGATCGTCAACCATGAGGTTTTTACCATCTATGAACCCATCTGGTTTCACCGCCTCGAAAAGGACGACATTGTACGGCGCGTTACGGGGACTAAGGTGCAAGTCACCGAGGCGATAGGTTCGCCCAGGCTCCTGCGCCCGCGCGGCAACGGGCCAGGCTGCAACCGTTCCCCCGAGTAGTATGACGAACTTTCGCCTCCTCATCCTGGCTTCCCCGTGCTGACGCTCTCTTGGGCGTGATGTTAGCTCCTTTTGCGCCGGGCGTCACAGCCCGCTCACGTCGCCTCTGGGTCATTCACGACTGGCCCGAACCGGCGGTAGGTTCGACCATGTCCGTTGTGCCCCCGAAAGCGGCAGTAAAGTCAGGGCAATGGCGTCTGCCGCGATGGACCTTTGCGGGTTGATGGTCCCACCGGGCACGCAATTCAAGCTCCCAAACCGGAGCCTCGAATCATGCGCTCATGGGCCTTCTTTCTTCGACGGACCACGGCGGCGAAGCGCGTGCGGCGCGCATGGAGCGATATGGTACGCAATCTCAGCGTGGGCCGCTGACAACTGAGATCGGACCGTCGTGGTAGTGCCAAGCGCGAACGTCAGAGTACAAACGCGACGGCTACAATCAGAACGACACCGGCTGCCATCATCAAAATCTCAACCGCATCGTAGCGTGACGCGAACCGAGGAATTTGCGACATGGGTACCTTTCCCGGCACCCGACACCCGAGGTTATTTTGGTATTCGGACGGAGGCAAAATTGTGAAGGTGCGGCCCGACCAACATTCAAGAAAGACAACGGGCCGAGATTGGTCGCGATGTTTGCCGCACCCGCTAACAATCCCGAAGGTTATGAATTTGACCACGCTCGATGACGTGCGAAAGCTTATGCGGCATCTGCCGGAAGATCACCGCCAGCGGCAAACGTGGCGCCACGTGGCCAAGCAGCTCGAAGAAGCCGCGGCCGGCGCTGACACTGTGAACGTGGCGATTTCGCTGCGCGTGGCGCTGATGCTGGAAGGCGTCGAATGCCGGCCCATGTAGCAGCCTATGTCCAACCGCCTACTAGGCGTAGCGGCTTGACTGTGGTTCACTATATGTTCTCATCGAGCATGACCCGCGGGGATGTACTTCGATACGCAATCGCCTACGCGCTCATGCGCGCCCGCAAGATCGTTCGCGGCCTGAAGGACGGGCTGACTGAGGATGAACGGTACGCCGTCGCCGATCACGTAGTCTCACAACTCAAGGAGCGCGGCGACCCGTGGCGACTTGACGAAGAAGCAAAGCCCGGCAGTGCGCCGACAACTTAGTTTGAATTTGGAAGTGGCCCCTTTCCCACTACACCTTAATCTGCCGATCATCGGCAAGCCTTAGCGGGAGGAAGTCATGAGAACTCAATACACGGTCGCATTGTCACTGCTCGCCGGCGTCGCACTCGGCGGCTTGGCGGTCCAAGGGCTGCACGCGCAAGCCAAGCTGAAAGCCTACAGCATCGGTGAGATCGAACCAGTTGCTGGTGCGACAGTGTCGCCCGGCTACCTCGCTGCCGCCAGGAAGGCGATAGCGGATGCCCATGGCCGCTCTATGGGCACCTTGAACGGCAGGGTTTTCTACATAGAGGGTGCGCCCGCTCCCATGAAGGTAGCCATGACCGAGTGGGACAGCGCAGACGCCGCCAAGGCATTTTTCCTATCGAAAGCCTGGAAGGACCTTGCGCCTGAGGGTGAGAAGACTGCAAGAACGGTACGGGCGGTACATCGTTGAAGTTGAGCCGTAACCTTCGATCACCAAAGGTCGTCAAAAGCGTAGGCCGCCTCAGTTAGCGGCCTCTTCTTTACAAGCCCTTGCCATCGTCATCAGCATCCTCCGCGCCGTAGTTCGGCGTGGAGCGTGGCGATCTGAAATAAAGGGACTAAAGGGGCTTAGAAGAAGCACCCGCGCAACGTCTGGGCTTCTCTACTGAACGGCCGGGAACCTCAACCCGCCTGTTCAGAAGTGGCTGGGCTAGGAGCACTTGCCTCGTAGAGCCCAGGCATTGCCGGCAGCGTCCTTTGTGTTTTGTGCGGCGAGAATGAAGCGGTGATACTGGATTGCTTCCGCAAGCGCAGCCCGAAAACCGGTTGCGGCGACTTCATCAATCTGTCTTACGACCTTGTCGATCAATTGTTCCAGGAAATTCTCGGGTGTCGGCATATCCCGCTGACGGGACGAAATGCGCTTGAAGCGGAAGCATCGCCGTATGATCCACCTCTCCAAACGGGTGAGTGGAACGCCTCCACTACGCAAGACCCAATTTGAGCGGCCGTCATAGACCTCGTCGAAGCTCGCAGAGATCGTGAGTTGTGCGTTCCATGCTGGCTGCCAAAGACGTTGCCGGCCTCGGGGTTGCTTTCGCACGCGCCTTCGCCAGCGTTCCAGCACCCAGCGCAATGGCCTCAATCGCACATCAAATAGCTCCTTGGGTCGCGAGAATACGGTCGCCACTTCCGGCGTAGGCGCATCTCCCAATCCCATCTCATGTCCAAACGCAATATTGGGCCCTTCGCTAAGTGCGTCTTTCCCAAACATCTGCTGTGGCGCGGTGTAGTAGAGTGCCCTGATAAGGCGCTTTTGCGCGTCCCGCGGGATCACTTCATTGGCGCTGTAACGCTCTCGCAATGTCTCCCTGGCGCTCGGCTCGACGAAGCGCAATGTTGTGATTACGAACTGCAGAAAGAGAAAGAGGTTGAATGTAAACCAGAGTGCATGGACTGCGACCAAAACAAGCTTAAATGCGTAGTCGCGTCCGCCGAGGCCGATGACATGAAGGAGATGCTGCAGCGGCCAGAAGAGCTGCAACGTCAGCACAACAAGCAGGGCAACGCCG
The DNA here is from genome assembly GCA_963733575.1 of uncultured Alphaproteobacteria bacterium. Taxonomy (GTDB): domain Bacteria; phylum Pseudomonadota; class Alphaproteobacteria; order Rhizobiales; family Xanthobacteraceae; genus BOG-931. Next base: position 42,617 of record CAVTDJ010000007.1, read on the forward strand.
CTGATTGCCAACTCGTATGAATATGACTCGACATAATAGAGCCGGATGTCGGTATTGACTGAGGACCCATCGCTGCGTTCTGACAGAAGCGTTACGACGGCTACGGCCACCGAGACGATGGCAAGGATGCCGATCTGCGCCGCGATCAAATAACTACCGACATCTTTCAGAAAATCACGAGGCGTTTCGCCGTAATATCCGGGCAGAAGAGACGGAAAATAACGGTTGCCCACCCACTCACAGAAGAGGACAACTAGCAGCACAAAAATGTAGAGCGTCAGAAACTGGCCGACCGAACGGTTTACGATCAGTCTGCTAAGCAATCGGCGGGGCAATGGATAGCGTGATCGGCGTAGCGTCCGGTTGTTGCGGGACAGATCGCGCATTTCATGTTTGACTTGCGCTTTCAAGCTTCCAAACAGTCCCCTCCCCAACGGTTGCTCCATCGTGTTTCCCCCCAGTAGGCCAGGATGAGCCATTGGCCGGCTACATCTTCGATGACTACGAGCCCGGTGATCCCAAAGGGGTTCGCGGGCGCCGCTGCTTAAGTGTACTTTCGGAAATCTGGGGACACCGCTGTTCCGAATTCGATGTGCTTGAGAATACGTCCGACCTCGCGCGCGGCCTTGATCGGCGCGGGAAGCTTTTGGTCGAATTGCGTTGTGTTCCAGTTCACCTTGGTGAGTGCCAGAACATCCTTCGCCAGCGTGAGGATCGTGCTGTCGGTGTTCTCATGCGGAACGAGCAACAGCGGGCGAGGGACGCGGAGGCCCGGATAGGTTCCGTAATAGGGCACGCTGCCGCGCGTATAGAGCAGCCCCTTTCCGTTTAGGTCGATGAACGTGCCGCGAAGGACCGGATAGTTGCCGTCTCGGAAGACAGCGATCGGCGAGCTTTCCTGCACCCACAGCAGGTCGGCCATCTCGATGCCGAACTTCTTGAGAGCCGCATCGATGCCTTCGGCCTCTTCGGGCCGGAAGCGCGAGGTCTTCAGGACAACGACGCGCGCCGGGACGTGCCGATGGTGCGCCCTGTATGCCGTGATCGATTGCGCAACCAATTCCTCCGCGTCCTTCGCCGTCAAATACGGATGGCGTCCCTTGGTTTCAGTCTGTGCTCGGGCTCCGCGCAGGATCAGTCCTCTGCCGCGCTCATCGAACATCTGCGCCGTGCTGGTCCACAACTGTTGACCGTCGAGATCACGATAGAAGCCAATGCCGAGAAAGCTCGTCCGGTATTCGGCCTGATCGGGCAAAAGACGCCATGGCACTTTGCCCGCCTTGTAAAACAGGGCGTTGAGTAGATTCCATGCGCGGGTGGCCTTCACCTGCGTCTGACGGTTAGTCTCGCGTTTTACCTTTCTCGGAATCTTCGCTGCATCATCCCAGGTATCGGGCCAGACGATCTGCGTCGGGACATCGAGGTGCAGCGTCTTGGCTTTGAGAAGGTCACGAAAGTTTAGCGAGTCATCGCTGTCATCGTCCTCCTCTGCGCCTTCGAGCTGCTCCTCGCTCTTGGCGTTGACAAGCTTTTCGATGAGGGGCACCGGAAGGGCGAGAACGATAACGTCCGGTTTCGAGCTGCTTTCTGTAAGCGCCGAAAGCTGTGATGCGATCAATTCAACAGCGTGCCGAACCGCATGATCGTGGCGGCCAATCTCCCTGATCTCGCTAACCTGTCGACGCGAAAGCGTCGCAGTGGCTCCGTCGGGTACCTCAAATTTGCAGCGGAACGGATTCTGATTACCCAAGCCCGGAAAGTCCGGGTTAAGATTGATAAGCTGGTTGTTCCCGCTTTCGATGCCGCGCGCAGTCTCCGCAAGAAATTCGGTGAAGCCCCCGACCGTATCTTCCGTGCCAATGATCCCCACGCGAACAACGTCGCCCGATCTCGGCTGAAGCGGCCCGTGCTCGCGCAGGCCCTGGCGAGGATCGCAATGCTGCCCGCCGTCTCCAAACTCGAGCATCGGCTCGTCAAAGACATGCGATCTGAGGATCATGCCGGGACTCCCTCCTCGAAGAGGTCGCGGGACTCCATTTCCTTTGCTCGCGGATCACTGCGGGTCCACGAGGAACTCCGGGACAGCCTGCGAAAGCTGGAGCAGCGGTAGTGTCTCGAAACCAAGGATCGGCTCCGGCTTGTCTGTATCGAACAACCCCGCGTGCGACTTTCCACTTTCGACAAGTAGATGCTGCCACATCATCACTTGGCCGCGAACGGCGGCGTTCCGTTCGAGACGCTTCTTGCCTGCAAGCAGCGCCTCCGGGAAGCGATGCGGCTGGAACCCGTTCCTTGTGAAATAGAAGGTCGGATCAACGATGAGAAACCACTCGTCGGCAAGCCGCTCGAAGCGGAAGGTAGCGGCATGGTGGCGTACGTAGCCCTGACCTTTTGGATTCTTTTTATTCGCGTACGCGCTCACCACCTTAGCGGAGGTTTCGTTGACATTGGCGACGTACCTATAGCTACGCGATTTGTTGATTTCGGTCGCTCGGAAATGAAACACCCGATCTTTGCGCAAGTACGAGAGTTGCCCTGAGGTTTGTCGCTCGACCGTCCTGCGCAACAGGTCGATCATATCGTTCATATCGTCGAGCTCGTCGTTAAAGGCGAACAGCTTCGTATCGACCGCTTCGACCTGATCGAGATCGATGATCGTGCGCGTGGCGTACTCTCTTGGATCGAAAAACGAGACAAAACGCCTTTTACGGATGACCCAATCGAACCGGGTATTATCATGCTTTACTAATTCAGGGATGGCGTCGCGTCCGCTTCCGAAAGGCGATGACGTAAGAAAGATCTCGTCTGGAAGGTTGATGCGCAGCAGATTGATGATCGCTTCTTCGCCCTGGTTTAGGGGCGGGAGATAGACGCCCGGAGTCCGGCGATCGATAGTAAGGGCGCCAATGCGATCGGCGCAGCGCGTGTCAAATGTATCGGCATCCTTATCGAACTTGAGCCGGCGTTCTTCACCTTTTACGCAATCGGTTACGTCCTTCCAGTAGGCGGAGCCATCTGATTGACGCCAAACGACGATGATCACCGGGATATTGGAACCGCGCCAATATTTGAGGTCATCGGGCTTGAGCAGGTACTCGAAGGTGCGGTCGGTCTCACGGATGTATTTGCCACTTTGTGTCGCCTTAACCTGCACGCCAAGCAGCTTGCCGAGCGGCGCACCGCTCTTGGGATCGCGCAACTCGATGATGCCGTCCGTCCCGGCTTCGAGCCGGCCACGCGGGTCGTAGATGAAGTGCATTTCGAGGACGAGCTTCTTGATGGCGGTCTCGCCGAGTTCGCCTAAGATTTGGCTGTCCGTGATTCTCTTGGTCATCGCCCAATCTTATGGGCTTTTCCCTTTCCCGCGACAGGATTGTTCCCGTTATGTTTCAATACTTTGGTTTTTCCTATTTAATCAGAGTGTTAGCGCCTCGGCGGGCTGCCGTGAACGGAGTAGTGCCGCGCCCACTCTTCTCAATTTGGCGCCCTCTCCGCGCAACTCACCTGTTGGACCTAAGGAAGCTGTGCGTTGAAGCCTGAGAAGATTAGCTCGGCCCTTTGCGCCAGGGATAAACCTAGCGACGGGTGACTTGTGGTCGAGCGGCGCGAGGTTGACGCCGATTTGTCACTTCGTTCTTGGCAGCATTGAACGCTGCCCGCCGGCTGGCGGTCCACTCATTCGACAATGCCTAGTTCGCGGCATCTTGTTCCTGCTCCAGTGCAGCAATCTGAGCGGCCCGACCTTCCAGGCGCGGACATGTCCAGATGCTTGCGAACCGGGTGGCCAGGCAATAAAGGCGCCGGCATCGCGCCGTCGAGGCAGACGGCCAGCCATTTTGGCGGTTCTTCATATGCCGGCGGATAGGACGGTCGCCCCGGGCCGGCGAACGCCATCCCGTGCCGAGAATTGCAGGCGACCGGCTGGTAGCGCGTGTCCTCGAGGAAAGCGAGAAATTGCGCGCTGGTGATTTCGAATTTGGGAGCGCGAAAGCTTTGAGCAAGACCACATATCGCGGGCCCCTCGGAATCAAAGCGACCCGGTTCGCTTGCCGGACTGCCCATCACGAATGCGCCCCCGGAATTCCCAACCTCTGGGGACAATCCGGGCATTCCCGAAACGCCCGATCCTTGCGCTCTAGGGTATGGCCCAGACTTGACACCGTCAGGGCCAGCGTCGCGATGAAGATTTTCAGGGAAAGCTTTGCAGTGCCGCCAAGCAAGCGTGAATACGCTCATTTCGCTTGCCGTATTTCGAGCCCGACCAAGGCAACTTTGAAATAATGCGCCGCGCGCGGCTCGTTTATCACCTGCATCACGTTATAGTAAGGCACACTGCGGTCAGCGCGCAGGAAGATGCGATCGTCCTTGTTGCTCCCGATTGCTGTGTCGAGCGCGTTGGCGACCGAAGTCGGCTATGTCGGCGAGGACGTCGAGAACATCATCCTCAAGCTTCTGCAGTCAGTCGATTACAACGTCGAGCCGCACAGCGCGGTTTCATCTACATCGACGATAATCGACAAGATTTCTCGCAAGTCGGAAAGTCGTAGTCGATGAAATTGATACGGCGAGCAACTCTCCGCGTCAGGACGGGCCGTGTCCATTAATGGCCGGCGAGGTCGCTAGCGGGGACATTGAAGAGTGCGCGGCTAGCAGGAGGCAGATGAACGCCGGAAAAAGCTTCCCATTTCGTCCTAATCGAAGGAATTACCTGACGTCGCGGATTCTGTTGTGTGCCGTGTGATTGCCGTTTTTTGCCGTGTGACTGCCGTGCGATTCACACGGGGATTTCTCGGAACTGGCGCGCCCGGAGAGATTCGAACTCCCGACCCCCAGATTTCGTAGTCTGGTGGTTTCGGCCGCCTGCACGTTGCGACGATTAAACCGTCAGATATGTCTTATCGACCAGAAGATCACCGACTGATGACCAATGGCAGCCGCGAGCGATGCCACCAGCGGGCGACGCGACCGTCGCTAGAAGCCGATCTTATCAATCCACTTCTTGAGCAGCGGCATGGGATGGCCGACGCCGTATCCGGCGGCAACGGTCTTTTTCTCATGACCCAGCAATTCATAGCGGACATCGGTCGGGCAACCGGCGGCCCTCAGTCGATCTTGCGCTCGGTGTCGCAAGCTGTGTATCACCTTGCGCGGATCGACAATGCCGCAATCGTTCAAGAAGCGATTGAGCCGTTTCGACGCGGTGCGCGGGCCATGATGGAATAGCGGTCCCTTGATGGTCGCGGGCAGATACGGCAACGCGTTGGCGGGCAGCGGTACGCGGCGCTTTGATTGCTCCGTCTTGTGGCCGATAACGACGTAGCGCACGCCGCGCTCTTTCAGTTCGCTGTTAATTTCGAAAGCCTCGCTCAATCGCATCCCCGTGGCCGCGAGTAGCCGGAATAGCAACTGTTCGCTCTTGTCGAGACGGCCGAAGTTGCGCTTCACGTTCCGCATGTCCGCGTCGTCGAGCGGCAGGCGCTTTTCTTCATCGTCGCGATTAGGCACGACAGACGAAAACGGATTGAACGTCAGCCGCCCCTCTTTGATCGCCAGATTGACGGCGGCGTTAAGCCATCCGATCTTTTTGCGGATGCTGGCGCTTTTAAGCCCTTGGGCCTCGAAATGCTGCACGACCTTGCGGCCGTCGTCGCGGGTCGCGTCCTTCAGTGGTTTGTCGCACAGCGACTTGAACAGCGCCCACACGGTTTCCGCTTCGCGCTTGAAGTAGCCGGTGACGTTGGCGTGTTGCAGATACGTTTCAAAAATCGCATCGTCGCCGTTCTTTGTCGGCACCTTGGGGCGGTCCATTTTGGACATGTCAAACACCGGCCCGAGCCGACGCAACTCGCTAATGGGCCGGGCCGGATTTCCGAAGTGAATGACCGCGCCGAGCGGCAGGTTCACGATGCGATGTCCGGGGCCGCCGTTCGGTTCGCGGCGGACGACCGCGCCGCCAGCGTCAAGATGGTGCAACTCGCGTTCGGTGGCAAAGAGGCGTCCGCCATCGGGGCCGACCTGCAAGCCCGGCTGATATTGCGGCACCCAAGCGGGTTCAAGTCGAGGCCGGGCGGTGAGCAGCGCCGCCTTGTGTTCGGCGATTAGTGGTAGGGCTAGTAACTCCGCCTGCACGCGGTCGGACGTACCTAGGGACTTCTCAGTGCGTTTGCCCGGGGTCTGTAGCCTGATATGCCAGTTCCGCGACCCCGGCCGCAGGAACAGGTAATCGGTTTTGCGCCGCATAGCGGCAGATAATAGCGTCAGAGATTAGCGGCAGCCAGTAGCGGCAGGTAACTTCTATCGGAAGTGCTTAATTTTCAATGGCTTTTTGGTGGGCGCTGTAGGGATTGAACCTACGACCTCTCCCGTGTGAAGGGAACCACCGCCGTTTGATAACGCTAAGCTATTCGCTTTTCCCGCCTGAAGTCCACGCTTTCTCCACCGAAGTCGTCTCCGGTTGGTACGTGGTCGGTGTCGGCAGCAGCGCCGCCTTGCTGGCAGCCTCGCCGGTCACCGCGTGCGCATAGCGAGCGGCTGACTGCTCGCTCTTCCAGCGGCCGGTGTCGATCAGGTCCTTGGTGTCGAGCCCGCCGTAGCGGCGCATCCAGGTCGCGTAGGTATGGCAGAACGTGTGGAAATTGACCCAGTCCAGCTCGTAGGGCGGCCTCGGCGGCTTCTTGCCCCGCTTGACCCTCGGCGGCCTCTCCAGGCCGCAGGCGATCATGCAGGCGGCTTCCAGAAGGTAGGAAAGCGCTCCACCCTTGTGGAAGCGGAATAGCCGCTCTCCGGGGCGCTGCGCGCTGCGCGGATGCTTGGTCAGGACGGCTACCAAATGCGGCGGCAAATAGATTGGCCGGGGGTCGCCGTTTTTGGTGTGCCCGATGAACGCAAAATTTTCCGCCGGGCGCACGTCGTCGCACCAGATGCTCAAGCCCTCGCTCAAACGCGGGCCGCAATAGCAAAGCACGTGCAGGAAGATTGAGAATTCGAGGTCAACCGTGCGGGCTGCTTCGAAAATACGAAAGGCCTGCTCCGGCCATAGCCAGCGAGTCACTACGCGACCACGCGAACCTTTCGGGCGCCTGACCTTAAAGTCTCGACCTGCATGCTTCAGAATTGCTGAAACCGGCGTGAACACCTCGCGATTGCGGGTTGCCGGCGAGTGGGTAGGGAAGAGCGCCGATGCGGCATCTTCGATCGAGGCCTGATCGATCAACCGCAGTGGCGTCTCACCGAAATGGTCGAGCAATTTCTTGAGCGGGCGCTTGTCGCCCCCGTTCTTCATATAGGCGACGGCTGCACTCAGGAATGTTGCTTCGCCGTCAACGCGGAATTCATCGCGCTCGATCTCGCGTTGCCATTTTTCGAGGACCTGTTTTGCGACGACTCGCTTAGAAGCTTTTGTGCTTCTCTCCACATGCTGGCCGAGGTACGTCCCGCGGACGGACCAAAACGGCGACTTGCCCTTGCGGGGAGGGACGAGTTTGAGGGGCATGACAATGCCTCATACAGCCGAGCGATGTCAGTCTCGGAGAACAATTTACGACGCCCAAGAGTCCGGTAGAAGGGAAATTTTCGGATGAACTTTTGCATCGTCCGCCGGCTTACTCGAAAGCGGATCGCGACTTCCTCGATAGTATACAATGGCACATGCGAACCGGTTTTCATGACGCATGGTCGGCTAGTGCGTCGGCTGTAAAGCGGAGTGCGCGATCAATTGAGGTGAACCTTCGAAACAGAAGGACGTTCGTTGAATTTTTAACCGTGACGACCCAAGTTGGCTGATCGTCAGCTGTGCGGCAATGAAGTTTTACGTCCACAGCGATGCTGCTTTTCGCTGTGCCTTTGAACGCCGCGGGGATTAGTGTTGCCATCGCACGGGCCGGGTCGAACTAGTTTCGATCAGCTACGGTGGCGGTTGTGAGCCGGCGCTCACATTCCTCATAAGCCGCCATGAACTCAGGGCTGCCGGGATGACCAGGCAGCTTCGTGCGGGTGGGCCTGTGATAGTGATGAAAATTATATCGACCGTCAGAAAGCGGTCTACGCACGCGCTGGACGTTGCGCATGCGGGTGTATGGCGATCTTCTGCTGGTTAGCATCACTTCCTCCGACGAACCCGATGCCACATCGGAGCGGAATGGTGGCTCAGGCCGCAGTGCTCGTTCGCGATACCGCCTGGCGACCACGAGCCGGCCTATTCATCTCGGGCTCCTGCAAGAGATCGTCCATCCATCGCACCGCGTCGGCGGCAAAGACTAGGTGACTGGCGACGGCAGTACGAAGCGCCCAAAGCTCGACACGAACGCCACAGCGACGAATGGCGTGGATCACCTCGTCGTAACCGCCGTCCGATGCGACCAGGATCAAGCAGTTGAGGCCTTCAAGCGCGTAATCCACAGCGGCGAGCTTTACCAACTCATCGACGTTCCTTCCCGTGGCGACGCACTTGAGCCCTGCTGCGGCCCAGAGCTTCGAACCACAATCTCCAGGTTTTTGGTTTTGGAAGACGGCACCCTTCGTTACGCCGCGCTCGCGAAGGGTGGCAATGAAGGCGATCACGTCCAAATAGGCCCAAGCGCGCTTACCGTGTAGGCCCCGCCTGGAACACACGTTGTCCAGATCAATGACGCATGCAGTCTTGCGCCCCGACAGCGGTGCGGATTTCTCTTGACGGGTTGCTGCGTTCGTGGCCGGCTTCTGGGCGGGTATGGGCGAAACGCCGGCACGTGATATGCTTATCATGTCGCGACTCCTTTTCAGTCGTGGCCTATCGCGAGGGCCCTGCCAGGGGCATGCTCGCGGTGTTCCCTCACACAGGATTTTCCTGCTGTGGGGGTTCTGTGTTTTCGGCCTAACAAACTGAGAAACTGGGGCAACCGAAATGAATTCAATGATGACAATAGTTGTGACGTTCTTATTCGTTGAGTAAATTGAGAGAACTGCGATTCGATCAGATTGCGATGTGTGGAAATTCATCCTATCGGAGATGGTGACATGTCCAGACGAGCAGAATCCGGTTTTGCCCAGCTTTGGTGAGAACCTAAAGGCACTTATTGGGAGCACACAAACGATCCATTCGTTCGGTAAGGCCTTCGCGGACGCCGTTGCAGATCATCGGGATGTGTTCGGGTCTTTCCTACGCCAGATTTCACCATCAGCTGTTGCCCGCTGGTGCAAAGGCAACATTCCAGATCCCGCGGGATTCACTGCCTTGGCCATCTACGTCCATCACAAGACGGAGCTAAGAAAAATGAAAGAGCATGACATCGGTTGGGCGGCGATTGACGAACTAAAAAAGGACTTGCAGAAACTAGAACCAGAACAGTTTCTTAAAAAGTATAATCTCGGAAAAGGGCGTAGCCGTAATTTTGTTTATGGCTTGCACTCTGACTTCATTGCGAGGCCGCGATCCAAGATCAAAGAGCGGCCGGTTGGAATGATCGGTATGTTCACAATCGGGTGGAACGAAAACAAAAGGGCAATATTTGACGGCTGCGTTTATCTCGGTTTTCAGAATCCGGCCAGGAAGGAATTTTTTAGTCGGTGGACCTCAGATAAAATCAATGATCAAATTGACTTGATAAATTTTGTTTTCAGGGTCCAAAATCCAAATACAGCATCATTAGGATATAGCGCGGATGATTTTCACGGCCAGTTTGCATTGGAGGCCTCAAGAGATATTAAACCGGTCGTTGGCGACCTGGCTTTCGTGGGTCACTTCATTGATTACACGCCCGTGTTGCGCGATGCGGGGGGTTACGTTTATGCGGAAGAGCTTGGACCCGATATGATGATTTCCATCGGGCCGCGTCTTGAAGAATACATTGAGCAGTTTACAGGTAGGGCACGGGGTCTGGAGGCGAGCAATAGGACACTTTTCAGATAACGAATGGAAAACCCCGCACACAAAGAGGAGGCGGGGCTGAGTGTTAGGCGCAGGCACTAAAGAGCTTGAAAGTGCAAAGAGCAGACTGTTGATCGGTTCGCACCGGTGGGAGCAAGCAGTGTCACACTGGCGGCAAACTCTCCGGATGTAGCCCGCCGCGGTGCTCCTGTCTGCGGGAGCATTTGTTCCGCGGCGTCGCGATGGCTGGCGAACCTCAATTCCGGAATTACGACCCGCGGGCGCCTTTGCGCTGATCGTTCGTTTCGCGGATTGCGCGCTGAGCGCGTTCGGGAGTTTCGTCCTTCGTATTCGATTTTGGCGGGCGCAAAACGATTTTCCCGTTTATGGGAAGCACCAGCAGGACGACGCTGAAGCCGTCGCCATCCTGATGCATGGGGAGGGGGAGGCGGCGATAAGCATACACGGTTTACGGTCAGGCGCACTCTTGATTGTAAACGTTGGGTGTGGCGCCGCGGCTTGACTGTAAACCGATTCACTTTATTGCGCGCAGACGGAATTATTTATCTGTTGGAGAAATCCATGCGCAACATAGTCATCGCAATCATCTTCACCTGCTTAGCGCTTTGCGGGGCTATCCACTCCGCTCGCGCGGAGCTGAAAGTCCAATCGAGAATCGAGGTCGCTTGCCGCCCCGGAGCGCCGGTCACGCAGACCCTGCTTAGATGGAAGAGCGTTTGTACAAACGATTGCTTCGCGTGGCGCCTCACTTGCACGAACGGGAAAAGCTACGACATGCAATCGAAAATCCACCCGGCGACTACTGAGCTACAGAACGTTTTTTACGAATGGGCCCCCTGGTCGTTTGTGCTGTATTTGCTGCCGTTCCTTATATACGCTGGTCTCGCGATCGTGGGCTCGGAAGCTGCGGTGCCATTGGCGGCGTTGAACGTCTTACTCGTCGGCTATGCATTATGTGCAGCCTGGTCGTTGTATTCCAGCATTACCGGCAATCCGTGGGGCCGCTGGACCGAAGAAGAGCGCCTGTTTCTCCTCAATCCATATGTGTACGGCGCCATCCTCATTGCTTTCGTATTGATTAACTTGTCAGCGGTGCGGCGTGGACTGGAAGCTTTCTTCTATCGCCATGCTCCAGGTTCCGGATTTGCTCCGGTGATGGTGCCGGCCCATCCCATGCACGCCGCAGAAATGTCCGTGGCCCTCATGCCCAACATCTATGAGTTTGTCGATCCGGCGGAGACCGCCTCCTACTATCGTAGCCAAACCGAACACCTCCGGGCGGTCAGGGACAAATTGGACGCGCAAACGGCCCTGGCCGAATCGGTCATCCGCAATCGACGAGCACGTAATCGCTTCCAACAGCACGACTGAAAGGAGTGTGCCATGGGTATCAAGCCGACCATTGAGATGATGCCGCAACGTTCGCTTGCGGTTCCTTCGCGCGGACGCGTGACGGTGGCCACACCGCCGCAGATGGTCACTGTTCCCGCGCCGATCGCGACGCCGGTCACCGTCTGGGGCGCGAAGCGCCACACTCGTTATTATGAGGCGCTTACCGGCATGACCAACGCGCACAGCGGCTATCTGCGAGCGCGCGCTGAGCTGGCAAAATCCTTCGTCGCCGCGGCACGGGCGGCAAATGAGGTGGCCGAGCTGCCGGAGATCTGTGAGAACGATAGCGAGGTACGTCGCCTTAAGCGCGAGCGCGACTATCTCGATGCCCGCCGGGAAGTAGAGGAAGCCCGCTTCGGACTGCTCTCCACCCAAGTCGAAGTCGACAAACTACGTCGGCCGCTCATTAAAAAGGCCGCGGCGAGTAACGGAGCTGCCATCGAAGCCCTCATGAGAGCCAAGGTCGATAGGGAAGCGCTCGGCGAGGACACCTCCGAGTTGGACCAAACCTTGGCGCTGCTGCAGCGCACGTAGCATGACCCTCAAAAAGGGGCTGCCGGACGTTAGAGGCGCGCTTACTGCACGCTTTCCGTTTTCCGCGCCGCCGCCCGCGCGCAGCTACGAAGTCGGCTCCGTGGCGCTCGGTCGGGCCGATGGCATGCCGGTGGCGTTGCCACGCCGTCCCCGCTTTGAGCACTCCCATGTAATTGGTACTACCGGGGGAGGAAAAACCAACCTTCTCGAACATCTAATTCGACAAGATATCAAGAATGGCGATGGGGTCTTTGTTGTCGACCCGCACGGCGGGCATCCCGGCAGCCTGTTCCGCTCAATTATCACCTGGCTATTCGCCAACGGCTTCCATAAGACGCGCGCTATTCATCTGATTGATCCGAACTGTGCGAGCTTTACGACCGGCTTCAATCCACTGGAATTGCCAGACGACCAAACGAGCCCGTCGGTAATCGCCGGCACCACGCTCGAAGCGTTCGAACGTGTGTGGGGCGACGAAAATACCCAGATCAAACCGACAATCCGGCGCATTCTGAAGGCGACCTTTGCCGCGCTCGCTGAATTGCGCATGACGCTCGCGGAGGCCGATTTTCTGTTTGATCATCACGACTCGCTCGGCATCCGAGAATTGCTGATCAGTAGGCTTCATGATCGATACGCGAGGAAGGTATTTTCCGATCTTGACCAGCTTGCCAAAGCTGACCGCACGGGCATGCGATTCCGCGATGAGGTTGTGGGTCCGTTGAACCGGCTTGCGGAATTTACCAGTGCGCCGGCCATACGCCGCATCGTCGGCCAGCGCCATAACACGATCGATTTGCGCGAAGCGCTTGATCAGGGTCATATCATTTTGGTCAATTTGAGCGGCGGCGATGCAGTCAACGATGCGGACTGTGAACTGCTCGGCCGGTTGCTGACGCGCTTTCTATTCTTCCACGTCAAGCGGCGCACTACGAAGCGGCCGTTTTGGTTCTACCTCGACGAATGTCAGCGCTATCTGTCGGGCGATATTCCAAGCCTTCTCGCGGAGGCCCGTAAATTCCACACGGGCGTCCTGTTGAGCCATCAGTGGCAATCTCAGTTAGGTAATCCGGACGACCAAATTCTGGCGGCCGTACACAATGCCACGAATTTGAAGATAGGCTTTCGCGTCAAACATCCCAAGGAAGCTCAAGAGATTGCTGAAGCCATTATTCCGCTGGATCTGGAGATGCCGGTCCGGGCACTCATCAAGCCGACCGTGGTAGGACATCAACGTACCTACTTTGATAATTGGAGCGTGGCCGAGAACGAATCGTGGGGCACCTCTGTATCGGTGTCGACTTCCGAAACGATCACCGAAAGTGAAGGCGACAGCACTTCCGATACTGTCTCCGACAATGCCGGTTGGACCAGTTCGAACACGACCACGCGCAGCCAAAGCCAGAGCTACGATGGGTGGGGCGTGGGCCAGATCGTGCCCTCACAAACGTCAATCGGCGTTACCGGCAGCGCCGCGACCGGCCAAAGCGGCGGGAGCGCCACAGGGTCGTCAACCGGGCATAGCTCGGGTCGTTCAGTAAGTACGAGCCGTGGGGAGACCACGACCGAAAGCTACTCCCACGGCCGATCCGAAAGCCACGGTGCGTCTGAGGGCTTGGAGCCAATCTACCAGGACCTGCCTAGCGCCGTGCACAGCTATCAGAACGCCCTCTATTTCGCGGCCCAGAGGCTTCGGTCCCTCGCGGCGGGAGAGGCGTTCGCATCCTTCGTTGACAGCGCAGGGATGCACACCGCACACGTGCACGTTCCCTACGTTAAGCCGGTGCCGGTTTCTGACCGCACCTTTGTAGCCATTCTGACGTTGATCTTTTCGCGGAGCCCATCGGCGATAGAGACGCCGAACGCGGTTGCCCAGCTCGAACAATATGAGGCCCAATTGTTCAAAGACGCAAAGCAGGTGCCAGAGTTGCAGTTGGAGCCGGAGAACTTTCGGGTTCCGGCGCGCAGCCGAAAGGCATAGCGCGTTGCCGGCATCGTTCGGACGGGCCTCGTCGTATCGTAGGTTAGAATGTAGCTATGGACGTTGCAGCGCCAACCAAACCGCGGGCAAAACTGTTCCGGCGTACTGAGGTCCCGCGGGGAATGGAGTTGACCGAACGGGATTTGGCGCTCCTAGCGCATGTTGCGCGTTATCGCTTCCTAACCTCGACGCACCTGGCATTCCTCGATGGCGGAAGTCAACAAGGCGTGTTGCGCTGCTTACGTTCGCTCTACGACCATGCCTATCTTGATCGCCCGAAAGCCCAGCTTGCCACACTTCACGATCAGGGGCCGCGACCGTTTGTGTACGGTCTCGGACAAAAGGGTGCCCGCACACTCCGGGAATATGGCCATCGCATCGACAACCGTGTTGACTGGTCGGAGAAGAATAAGCGAGCGGGTGCTATCTTCCTCGCCCATACCCTCGACATCGCCGACTTTATGGTGAGCGTTGAGGTGGCGTGTCGTGCTCAGGGAACAATAAATCTGGTTCGTGAAGAGGAAATCCTCGCCGCGGCTCCCGACGAGATGCGGTCGGCACGGGAGCCGCTGCGCTGGGAGGCCGTGAGTGTGGAGCAGGGGAGGAGAGAGCGGTGGACGGTGGTTCCGGATGGGTTGTTCGGGCTGACATTTCCGGACGAGACGGCGGCCTATTTCTTGCTCGAACTTGATCGCGGGACGATACCAATTTCACGGAGTGGCGGAGATCATCGGAGCATCCGAAGAAAGCTGAAAACCTATTACGACGGATGGCGCGCGCAGCGGCACATTGAGCAATTCGGCGTAAAGCAAATGCGGGTGCTGACGATAACCAGCTCTCAGGAACGCATGCACAACATGGTGGGAGCCGTTCGCGGCATCACCGATGGCAGGGGATCGAATTTCTTTTTGTTCGTCGATCGCGCGACGCTTGCGGCGACCAATCCGTTGGAGGTCGAGTTGATGACTGGGAAGGGGGAGCGAGTGAGATTAACGGATTAACGGCGCGCCATTGTTTTAGCGGCCGGCCTCGCCTCCACTTCTCGGCCGGACATGTGCAAGAAGCGAGCGGATCGAGCCAGGACGCAAGCGTGCGCAAAAATCCGGCCGCGCCGGTAGCCACTGAAGCGCGGTCACTATATTGATTTTATGCCACCGTTGCATGACACTGCCGGATTCTCGTACGCGGAAGAACTTCGCCAGAGCAGGCGCTTTCCGTTGGTCCGCGTCTTGACGAGTACATTGAATATTTCACCATAAAGGCCGGCCAAATTAACAAGAGAAGTGCCCTTCAATAGGCGCTCGAAACATGGCTTCTTTGATAGGAAAGAAGATTGACGGCAAAGGTCGTGTCGTGTTTGTTTTCGGCGTTACGTGCACATCGCACCAGGTAAGTCCTGCATGGTTATCCATTGCAGGTCCGGGAAAAAAAGATGGCCACTCGCATTTTTCTCGTACGACATGGTGAGACAGAAGGTAATGTCCTGCGAGTAGTGCAGGGTCAATCTGGGAGAGCATCGCTGACTTCACGGGGTAGATCCCAGGTGAGCGAAGCTGCGCAATTTTTGAAATCTGAATTGCATACGACGCCTTATGTTTGGGCGAGCGACCTTCGAAGAGCCGCCAATTTAGCGGAGCTTATTTGCCAGACCTTGAGGGCGAGTGCACCGATTCTTTGTCAAGAACTCAGACAGCGCAAATGGGGAGCTAAAGAAGGCGGTACTTACGACGAAAGAAGTGGAGAATTAGCCTATCTTGGTGCTCCCGGTGCTGAGTTGCCCGACGATGCGGAATCAATTGATAACGTTTTGTCTCGTCTTCGCGTATTTCTGGATCGAGTTCGAATGTGTCCCGGAAGCGCAGAACATGTCATCGTGAGTCACAATGAGACATTGAATTATTTAATTGACTTGGTTCGCGAAACCAATTTGAGGAAGCGTCACATTTCAGGTGGCGAAATCGTGAGGGTAGAGTTTGACGCGAACGGTATAGTCGTGGATCGGCCGCGGTCAGTATTCCCTCCGCGATTTGTTTACTTCCCGGATGTTAGCGCGTTTTTTGGTGTTAAGGAGGCTATGGCAATTCTACGAGATCATGACTTGTTGCCTATCCCTTCTGAAGGATTGAAGAACAACCATTCGAACGTTTTTGGTATCGTCCTTGGCGATAGCCAATTTAGCGCAGACGCCGCCGCTCCTTTTCCTCGTCTGCAAGCGGTTTCTCGGTTCGGAACGGGTGTGGATAACGTAGACGTTGAGGGACTCTGGGAAAAACGCCGGATTACGGTTGCTCGGACGCCAGGAGTAAATGTAACGGCCGTTTCCGATTATGTCCTGAGCATGTTGGTATTACTGCTTCGCGACGTATTCCACCATGCGCAAGGACTACGCGGGGGCATTTGGCGATCGGGCCATCGCGGGCTCGAACTTTCAGACTCAACAGTCGCTGTTATTGGCACTGGTCGAATTGGGCTTGAGGTGGCACGTCGTCTTTATCGGCAGGAAGCCGAGGTCTTAGCATGGAATCGTACTTGGCCTCCAAGAGGCGCAACAGCAGAGGACCTTGAATCAATATCGTATGTGCAAAACATTCACGACCTGGTACGCAGAGCTGACGCAATTTCCATACATCTAGCCCACGAACTAGAAACGCATCACTTTTTTAATGCCAGTACCTTCCGGGCAATGCGAGACGCTCGCCGGAGCCCCGTGCTAGTGAATACTGCTCGTGGTGAGGTGGTTGACGAGGGCGCCTTGCTCGATGCTCTTAAGGAGGGAATTGTAAGATCGGCGGCATTGGATGTATGGTCCGCCGAGGGTGATCAAACCAACGACACCGTGATTAGATTGCGTGGCCATCCAGCGGTGTTCGCGACCCCACACATAGCGGGTGCTACTTCAGCCGTTGTACAGCGTGCGTCCATCCAATGCGCTGAGAATATCGTTGCTCTGATTGAGGGTCGCAGAACGGATGTAGCAGATTTAATTGTAAGTCCTCAAAAACTAGTAAGCATAACTAAGTGAATGTGCTCGTAATCGACGTACTTCGAAGTGGCTGCGCCAGATTTGCGGGAATGCGACGCTGTTTCTCTACGTCATTGGAGCCACCGGCGAAGCAATATCACGCCAACGAATTTGAACGTCTTTTGGGATGTCGCTTTTGGCGCGCTGACCGAGAACCTGTTCGTATCTAGCTGCGTGAATCTGCCCCGTGCCCGGGCGCTTGACCCAAATATTTTTCCGGGTGAACCGATCTCCTTTTTTGATGGGAGCGATTGAGACGACGCAGGCGTAGGCAAAATCGATAGTCGGCTGCTCCTCCTTGAGGATTGTCTTCCCGCTCCCGCGCGCCTGATATATGGCGAGCGATCCGACAATCAGCTCCTTAAGCTCCGCGGGATCAATGGAGATCGGAACGTCTGGTCCCGGCCAGTGCTTGTTAGAGGTAAAATGCTTCTCGAGGATCGATGCCCCAAGAGCCACCGCCCCGAAGCAGGTGTAGTTGCCTATCGAATGGTCACTTTGACCCACGACCACGTTGGGAAAGGCTTTCTGCAACGCGAAGATACCCCCGAGACGCACTTTGTCGTAGGGCGTTGGATACATCGAGGTGCAATTCAAGAGCGCGTATGGAACATTGTGTTTACGCAAAATTTTCACACTTCGACGTATTGACTTGATGTCGTTCATGCCGGTCGAGAGAATGATCGGCTTTCTAAACTTCGCGATGTGTTCGACCAACGGATAATTATTGCACTCGCCGGAGCCAATTTTGTATGCTTTGACCCCCATGCGGTGCAGACGGTCCGCCGCCGCGCGGGAAAATGGAGCCGAGAGATAAATGAGCCCCAGACGCTCGGTGTATCGTTTGAGCTCGCGGTCCTGTGCCTCCGAAAAGGCGCAGCGACTCATAATATTCCAAATGGGTTCATTTGCGTTCTTAGGAATCACCGTCTTTGCAGCTGGTATCATCTCGTCTTCAATTACGTGCGTTTGAAATTTCACGCACTCCGCTCCCGCCATCTTGGCATCACGGATCATGCGTTTGGCCTTCGTTATGCTGCCCTCGTGATTTATTCCAATCTCGGCGACGACGAAAGGTGGGTGGGCGGGACCAATCTTTCGACCAGCAATGGCGATAGCGGCTTTAATGCTCATAGAATTATTATAACTTGAGACCCATTCCGGAGCAAACAGGAGTAACTGTGTATAGCATGCAAGAGGATTTTGAGTTTCGAAAGGGTGGGGTCGGAAATCTAAGGATGCACAACATGGTGGGATGCGTCAGGGATATCACCGAGGGCAAGGGCTCGAATTTCTTTCTAATGGTCGATCACGCGTCGCTGGCGGCGCACAATCCACTGGAGGTCGAGTTGATGACTGGGAAAGGGGAGAGAGTGAGATTGACGGACTGACGGCGCGCCATTGTTTTAGCGGCCGGCCTCTCCTCCACCTCTCGGCCGTGCAGAAAATGGTGAATTCTGCTATACTGGTTTGGTATGCAAAAGGAGCTTACTTTTTCCCTCACTGTTGAGCGCCACGACGACGGATACCTGGCGTTTTTCCCGGCGTTGTCTGGCTGCAACACGTGGGGAGCGACGTACGAAGAAGCTATCAACAACGCGCGCGAAGCACTTGCAGTCTATCTCGAAACGCTTGCCGACAATGGCGATTCCATTCCTGAAGAAACAAACCATGATGCGGTCTCGCTCGGCGTTACCGTGAGGACCTCCATAATCGCGTAGTATGAGCGGCCGACTGCCGGGCGTTCAGGCGAAACAAATCATAAAGGCACTTGAAAAGGCGGGTTTTGAGTTCCAGCGACAGAAGGGCGGACACGTTTCAATGCGGAATGCGGATACGGAGCGGACAACCGTGGTGCCGGTGCATACGGGCGAGTTTCCGCGCTGGCTTTTGAAGAAGATAATAAGGGACGCCGGTCTCTCAGAGGAAGAGTTTCGCGAACTGTTGTGAATGAATATTATGATCGGCGCGCGAGCAGGGCCCGGGGAAAGAACTCGCAGTATTGCTCCTCGTTGAACCAGGCGCATTTGATATCGAATAGGCGAAGTCCGGCGAGCCGCGTGAGCGCCAGCGCATAGAGCGTGAGCTGCGCGATTGGCTTATTCGTCCGGGCGTCCGGCTTGTAGTCGAGAATGTGGACGGCACCATTGCGTACCTGGAGGAAGTCGATGTGGCCGGTAAGGACACGCGGCGAGACTCCTTCGGGTAAGAGCTGAACTCCGTACTCAACTTCAAGCGCGTCGATGTCGCCGGCCGTCAGCCAAATAGGGATTTCAACAGCGACCGTCACTGAATCGTTGGCGAGCATGAAGCGCTGTAGCGCCTCGTGCCGCAAGCGGTTGTCGCCGACCGAAGGGATGACGAGCCCGGCGGTGCGTGTCGCGAAGTTCTCTTTCTCGACGACGATGAGATGATTGCGGCTTACGAAATTCGGGATCTGCGAGGCTCGGGAGCTTTCACGAAAAAGCTCATGCGGGCAGTCGTTAGGAACACGCTCTAAGAAATCGGCGAGCAGCGCGAAATGTTTGTGCTGTTTGTTTTCGCGCAGTAACGCAAGCTTCGGTCGATGATAGGCGAAACTGTAGACTTGGCGGTGATAGAGTTTCGACCGTCGGATTGTTTTGGTTGGCGGAAAGCGATGCTGAAGCTGTGGACGTAGGCGGCTATAGGTCGCGAGTTCACGATGCTCATTCATCCAACTCGCAAGAGTGGATGGAGAGACTTTGTAACCGTGACGGGATTTCAGTTTAGCTGCGGCCGCGGGAAGGGAGTAGCCGAGATTATAAAGCGTGATGCCGTCGAGAATGATGCGAAGCGGATAAGTGTTGTACCGCAATTCCGCGGGCGCCGGAGTGAATACGCGCCGGCAAAGTTTGCATTGCCAGAGTTGGACAATCTCAAGCTTCTTGCGGCGCGTACCTTTGCGTGTGAGGCGAGTGCTGCCGCAATGCGGACAGCGTGAGGGAGATTTGACGGTGTGGGGAACGCGATGGGCGTGTGCAAGAGAAGTGGCCATACGACGGGCGATGGCTGCACTTTACCACGCGCTCGGCACGTCAGGGATTGTGGAAGGATTGCAGGTTGCACGGTACTTGGTTGAGCGGCGCTTGTGCGCTGGTTGCGGACAGTGCAATACGGTGCGGGCTCCTCTTGCATTCAAGGTTGAGTCACGACAAGAAAAGCGAAGGGACCGCGGAGATTGCGATGGCCACGAAAGTCCCCGATCCCGTCGACAAACATGTCGGGAGCCGGGTGCGGATGCGCCGGCTGATGCTAGACATGAGCCAGGAAAAGCTCGGTAACGAACTCGGGATAACATTCCAGCAGGTTCAGAAATACGAGAAAGGCACAAACCGCATCAGCGCCAGCCGGTTGCAGGCGATGTCCCACATTCTGCAGGTACCTGTGCCGTTCTTCTTCGAAGGCGCTCCCCGGGTCGCGGGCCACGTCGGGAAGGGCGCAGCGGCTCCATCGCCCGCCTATGTCTCCGAATTTCTAGCTACGTCCAATGGAATGAAATTGGTCAGGGCGTTCGCGCAGATCGGCGACGCTAAACTAAAGCGTTCCATTGTCCTCCTCGTCGAGGAAATCGTCGGCGAGAGCGGCAGCTAAGCTGGTGCGCGAGATTCACGTCACGGATTCTGGGGGTTGACCCTGTCGCGGGGCTTGGTTGAGCCGCGGAGGGGGATTGGTTGCCGACCGCATGCAGGTCACTCTCTATCCCTCGCGTTGCCAGGCGCTAGAGGCGGTCGGGCCAGCGGCGCGAGCTGTGGTAGACTCGCGCGATCTCGATTTTTGAACCGCGGACGCGGTAGGGGACGATGTAGGGCGTCTTAGGTATCAGCAGTTCGCGCGTGCCGGGGACGCGGCCGGGCGCGCCGAGTTTCGGGTTCTCCGACAACAGATACTCGACGCAGTAGAGGATGTGCAGGGCGATGCGCTTTGCCGCGGCCAGATCATGTTCGGCAATGTGGGCGCGCAAGGCTAGAAGATCGTGAATGGATTCCGGAGACCAGATGAGCGTCATACTCTCTTTGGAGATCGGCGCTCCTTTCGCGTCTCCCAAGAAGCGACCCATTCGCTGACGCGCTCGTGCGCGATGCCTTTGCCTCGGTCGAGCGATGTGAGGGCTTTGTTTATTCCAGCGACCTGCCACTCGTTGGTGTCGAGGTAGGCGGAAATCGCTTCGGCGGCGAGGAACGAACGGGAGCGGCCGGTATTCTTGGCGAGCTTTTCAAGGCGGCTCTTGGTTGAGCGGCCTACGCGAACTGAAAATGTCGTTGTAGTCATATGTGTACAGTATAGCACAGGCGCTGGATCGTGCCCCAAAAAGGGTGCGGGGGTTTCGGGTCACGGCGCGTCAACGTTACAGTTGGCGATCAGGGGCAAGTATGCGCACAGAGTCACGGCTGGCGCCGAACCGCTGATATACGTAGGTGTCCATCAACCACAAACGGGGCCGTGGTATGTGAGCGGCCAACATCAGTTTCGCCCTTTGTTTCGCATCCGGGAACTGACTGCCCCAGCCGGAGAAGTCCCTGACCAGAATCTCCAGGGCTAAAATAATCACCGCAATAGAGACGAGGAGTTCGTTTGCCCGTTTGGGGTTTCTGAGTTTGCAAGCTTTGTTGAAAATTCGTCCAAACGGCTTGCCAACGTGGATGAAGGCGCGCGCATCCGATTGCCACAGGATGTCGGGTAGGCACGAGTAGCCGTGCACGGCGTGGTACCTTTCGATTAGCTGACGACACTTTGTCGCCAACTCATCAGGTACGAACCGAAAGTTCATATTCGCATTGGGGATATCATCAGCAGCCAAGGCGAACTTTCCTTCTGGCGAGACCGCGTCAACTTCACTCATGAACTCGCGTGATTTGGATATATCGAGCGTTGGGGAAAAGCGATCGTAAAACGTGGCGCGGACGAAGCGGCTCGGCAGAGCAGCAGGACTGTAGTCACGTCACGGATTCTGGGGGGTGACCCTGCTGTCGGGCTTGGTTGAGCGCTGGAGGTGGCGTCGGTTGCGCAGGCTCCGGTGTGCCGATGGAAATTTCAGCAATGCTTTGATCTAGATCAAAGCCGGAGGCCTGACTACCGCTTTGATATTATCCATGTCCGGGGAGCGAGCCCAAGATTTAGCACGGCTGTGCACAGAACTGGTGCGCAGCGGAAATGATTTCCCGACCGTGTGGAACACATTGCTCAAAAGCCACGGCCTCGTTGACGGCCTCCCGCAGTCCAGACTTGAAGGCACGCGATCCGTGTTGGAGATTCGGCTGATCACGGGTGAACGGTTTGTGTTTGATGGCGATGCCAAGAAATTCAGCGTGAAATAGCTGAAGGGGCGGTCGGGGACGGTTGTCTTTGCTGGTTACCAAGCGCACTAGTCACGCATGGCCAAGCTCCGTTTCGACGACTCTAACTATTCTGTTGTCGTGAAGAAGAGGGGAGCTCCTCCGAACTCATGGAGGTGGCAGATTTATCGAGCTGGGAGATCGGTCGCGATAGGGCAGTCGCCAGTCTTTTTTCACACGATGGCGGCCGCTAACAAAGCAGGAAAAGCGGCCCTCAAACAGCTCTTGGGTAAGCTCAACGCTTAACTGAGTAGGCGAGAGGCGCCGTCGATTTTCACGTCACGGATTTTGGAAGGTTTGCGGGTTGCGCGGGGCTTGGTTGAGCGGCGAAGCGGGGTCTGTTGTGGCCGTTGTGATGGCGGCGCCCAGGTCGTTGTAGCTGTCGCCGACCTGCATGACGGCATGGCTGTTGCCGTTTATTTGGGTGACCGGCGGAGTGTCGGTTGCGACAGGGCGCAGCTTTTACGGGCTGTTCATCAAACCGGGAGCATGCTCAATTAAGTTTAGGAGATATAGCCATGGCGATTGATGAAAGGCGGTCGAACGCCCGACGTTCAGGCAAAGATCGGCGGAGTGGCGTTGACACGCGTACTGAAGAGAAAAAGAGGGTGGTCGGCGAAAGACGGTCAACAATTGACCGCAGATCGGGTTTGGACCGACGGTCGAGCGCCGCACCGGCCTCCACTCCCAGCGGCGGTCGGGGCGACGTTTAGTTTCAACGGCTACCAGTAAAGTGCCGACACGGGAGGCGATGGCTTTACTACGCCCTCTGTGGGTGGTGGCGGGGTCGATGAGAACGGTGCGTTTTAACTGAAGCTTTACTCGATGACCCCACAGTAGCCGCCATGTGTGCGAAGTTGTGCCAGTTCCTGGCTGACGAGACCGGGGCGACCGCCATCGAATATGGCCTGATCGCTGCCGGAATCTCCGTTGCCATCATCGCGGTCGTGAACAATCTCGGCACGAAGCTTCATGCCACCTTTTCCTCGATCTCGACGCAGTTGAACTAGGCCGCCTCATCCTGTCCGGTTTGCTGTCTTCCAAACCATGACGATGCGGCGGGCGCCGACGCGCTGCAATTCACGTCACGGATTTTGGAGGGTTTGCGGGACTTTGGTGGCTTGGTTGAGCCGCGAGGCGGCGTCTGTTACGGACCAAGCGCCCTAGGTTGATCTGCCTGCAATTCAAAGAAGATATCGTCATTCGGGCTGCTTGGGGCAGGTAACCGTCCGCACCTCGGAACGGGTGACATCAGGCGACCCTAATAACCTTGTCGCCGTCGGCGGAGCGGTCATCGCCGGCACGCTTGACGCAATTGCGCCCGGCGTTCTTCGCTGCGTACATGGCGTTGTCGGCCGCTTCGATAATCGCTTCGAGCGTCGCGCCGGGTGAGGCTGACGCAACTCCGGCACTCACCGTCGCGTTGAGCGGCTGACCGTCGAGGAACCGGTGGGCGTCGGCAAAGGCGCGACGTACGCGGTCTGCGATGACATAGGAGGTTTCGATCGTCGCGCCGGGAAGCACGACGGTAAACTCCTCGCCGCCATAGCGACCGAAAAGATCATTCGGGCGCAGGGCCGCACGCACAGTATCGGCGAAGGCGTGCAGAACCCCGTCTCCAGCCTGATGACCGTAGATATCGTTGACCGTCTTGAAGCGATCGAGATCGAACATGATCAGCGACAACGGCGAACGTTCCTGCTGGCAGCGGTTCAGAAGCCGCCGAGCACTCTCGAACCAGGCGCCGTGATTGACGGTACCGGTGAGGGCATCGATCCTTGCGGCGTTGATGTAGCCGAGTTCGATGCGCTCCTTACACATCAGAACCATGAAGATCGCGGTCCCCATCGAATAGAGGATTGACTCGAAATGAAAGGCGCCGAAAAAGGTATTGAGGCTCGGCGCTTCATTAAGCTGGAACGTTCCGGAGAGAATTTCGCAGCCTGCACCGAAAAATATTATCGCGTGAAGCGCTAGGAGCGCCATCAACGGCCAGCGGGCGTTGAGCTTCTCCTCGCGGGCGCTCCACAGACTCCAGATCGCAGCCGACAGGTAGACGTCCCATATCACGAAGCTCGCAAGCGTTAACCATTTCTGATGGTCGATGCCGAATGGCATGAAGCTTGTTACCAGCCAAACGATCAGTCCCGCGGCGAGAAGCGCCAGTGGCGTTCTGCGATTGTTGAAGCGTCTGACGCCGTCCCAGATCAAAGCCGGAACGATGATTGTCACTCCGACACCGGCCATGATGACCAACGGAACCTGCCACGCAAGGCCCGCTGTCAGGACAGCCAGAGCAATTGCATAGATCCCGTTCGCGGCGGCCCACCACAGCAGGGCTGGCCCGCTTCTGAGCAGCAGCCAAGCCCCCAGCAAAAACAGGCCGGCCACCGCCGATGCAACCGCATCGGGAACCATAAGGGTCAATGGGTCGAGGTGCATCTTACGCTGCGGCCCTTTTCAGTTTCAGCCGCTCAGGGACCTCACGGGCAGGCATTGGTCGTCCGAAGTAGTAGCCTTGCAGCGACGTGCACCCTGCGGCAGTCAACAGAATGGCTTCTTCCTCGGTCTCAACGCCCTCGGCGGTAACACCCATGTCAAGTTCACGCGCCAGAGCGACAATGTGTCTGATGATCGCACGGCGCCGGTCGTCGCGACACGCACCTTTTACGAGGCTGCGGTCAATCTTGATTTTGTCGAACGGAAGGTCGGCCAGATAGTTGAGGCTCGAATAACCGGTACCGAAATCGTCGAGCGCGACTCCGACACCACTGTCGTGTAGTTCCTTGATCCGGCTCTTGGCGGTATCAAGATCATGCAAAAGGACGCTCTCGGTCACTTCGAGCTGGAGGCGAGCCGCTGGAAATCGGGTTTCATTCAAGATCGAGGCGACTGTTAACGCAAGGTCGGCGAGCCTGAACTGGAGTGGAGACAGATTGACCGAAACGAAGATGTCGTCCCATGTGTGGGCCCCCTGAAGCGAGGCCCGAAGAATCCATTCTCCAAGTTCAAGAATATCACCGCTCTCCTCGGCAAGGGGAATAAACTCGGTCGGACTGATCGGGCCTTCTCCCTGATGGCAAGGGCCAGATCGCGCGCCAGCCCGGCCCGTCGGAGCATTTCAACGGCCATGTTCTGGTCGAAGGTGGTGGTACGCCCGCGACCGGATTGCTTTGCGTCGCGAAGCGCCAGCTCGGCGTTCTTGAGCAAGGCCTCTATATCCTGGGCATCAGTATCGGCGAACGCCACGCCGATTGATACGCTGATCGAGACGGCGCGCCCGGCCAGGACAATTGGTGCGGCTGTTTTCTCCGCAATCTTCTCGGTAATAGCTTGAACCGCCTGTCGGCTCTCTCCATCGAGCAGCGCCACAAACTCGTCGCCGTTGACACGAGCGACAAAAGCGCGGTCGCCGAGGGTGGTCTTGATAATGTCAGCCATTCGTCGGAGAAGCTCATCGCCCGCGCGGTGGCCAAGTGTTTCGTTCACTCCCTTGAAGTCGTCGATGTTAGCAACGAAAGCGGCCATCACCCCCTGTGGAGGAAAAGGAAGCCCCTCAAGAATGACCTTCTGCAATTGCGCGCGATTGGGCAAGCCAGTCAACACGTCTTGGTAGGCAATTCGGTGCGCCTCGGCCTCGGCTGCCCGACGTGTCTCGATCTCATCGTGCACATCCCCGACAATCAGGCGCATCTCCAGATGATCGGAGACGATCGAGGCGAGGTCCTGCAGGTCTCGCACATCTTCCTCGCTGAAGGATTGGCGCGGCTTTGTGTCTAACAAGCAGACGGTTCCGACACGATAGCCGAACGAAGTGATCAGCGGGGCTCCGGCATAGAAGCGAAGGTGAAAATCGCCCACCACAAACGGGTTCTCAGCAAAGCGCTCGTCAGTCGTGGCGTCCTTGACCACCAGAACATCGTCACTGAGGATCGTATACCCGCAAAACGATATGTCACGGGGCGCTTCCGACATGGGAAGATTGCACCGCGCCTTGAAGAAATTGCGGTGGGAATCCATGAAGGCGACAAGAACGATCGGAACGCCGAACCGCCGCTTGGCCATATCTGCAATTCGGTCGAACTGCGGCTCCGGCTCGGTGTCAACGATCCGGTACCTCCGAAGCGCCTCAAGGCGTTGCGCTTCATCTAAAGGATACGGGGGCGCATGGTACATAGTTTGAGCTTCCGGAGTTTGAGCCTCCGGAAAAACCTCTTCGTCTTAATCGATGATGATAGTGGCGCGCTCTACCTTAAATGCCGTGTGGCGATCCGAACGCCTTTGATTCAAGCTTTATCGACTCCCCAGCGACTGGCGGGCGCGGCGGTTGTCCACAGATGGGGTTCGGTTCAATCCAAAAACACGGTCGAAGGCGGATCGTCGAAAAACGCTTCCGCTGGGGTCCAGCCATGAACCATGTGGCAATGGGGGCAGTATGAAAATTTTGAGATGTTCGGCAATAAAGCTTTCTTCTCGATGCTGACCTCAACGCCCGTCGAGAACGGGCGGTTTTTTTTCGGGCACATGACCTTGAGAATGGGCATGTCGCTGGCCTTGGGTACCTGTGGCGGCCGTACGCTAGCACAGTTTTGGCGCGTCACGGATCCTAGAAGGTTGGCCGGATTTTGGTGGCTTGGTTGAGCCGTGGAGTTGGGTCTGTTCGATCCTTAATAGAACGGATTCCTTCGACGTTCGGCCTGTTGGCAACGGCCGGACGGGTGATTCTGCACTCAAGAAGATAGAGATGAGACGCGCCTTTGGTTTCTGCGTACTGATCTTGCTTGCAAGCGCGGCTATCGCAGTTCCGGCTAGCGCGGGGGCGCCGCAGCCGGCACTCACCTATGCCACCTCTGGAGCCTGTCTCAATTCGCCGAGTGGGTTCAATTCGAATTTTCAACCTGCCAATTCGGGCACTGCATGGACGATGACATTCAATGCAGTGGGCAGCGCTGACGCGAACGGTAATGTCACGGAAGTCGGTCAATCCGTAGACAGCGCGTCCTTTGGTGTCGGGCCGCGGATGCATATGCCCGGGGCGAACGCTTACAAAGATACGTTCACCTCCACAGCCAAGCCGAATTCGGACGGCAGTTACAGTATTGTAACGGGAACGCTGAGCGGCGCATTTACTGACGGGCCATATGCCGGCCGGACGTTCACGGCTGCTCCCGGCCTCCTGTTGAAGCAGTGGCCGGGCCAAAACGGAGTTTCTGTACAGGCAACTATCGGGGCGCCCGTAGTTCAGACGTTCTCGCTGTCCGGTGGGACCAGCTTTCAGCGGATTTGCACAGTGAGGGCCGTGGTAACGCCTCCGCCTCAGTAGCGCCTCGGCGCGCGGCGCGTCAACATTAGAGTTGGCGATCAGGGGTCAGTATGCGCACAGAGTCACGGCTGGCGCCGAGCCGCTGATATACGTAGGCGTCCATCAACCGCAAACGGGGCCGTTGTAGACGCAGCTTTTCGCATTATACTTCTTGCCACGTTTCTTCCAGTACACATTAAGATTATAACATGTCGGATACGACGATTGTAAAAGCGACGATACAGAATATACAGATAAGCAAGATAGCGGCCGCCCAGCGGCAGCTCGATGCGGCTATTCGAATGTTCTTCGCGCGAGAGGATGACCTGGCGGTCCATACGGTCGCGGCAGCCGCCTTTACCGTCCTGCGCAATCTAATCGAGAACAATGGCCACAATTTTGCAGAAGAAGCGTTTAGAACCGGGCTATTGAATCTCGCACGGCGCTATGCAGCGGGGACGCTCCCTCCTAAAGAAAAGGCATTAGTTGAGGGAAGTCGCTTAATGGCAATATTCGAACCATTGCTGGATGATATCCGTATGCAAGGGGACGAGTTCGACAGTAAGCGCATCATCCTCCAGATGAGCACGCAAGAGCAGCAACGGATGTTCCCCTCCATGACCGCGAATTTCCTAAAGCACGCGGATCGTGATCCAAATGGCTGGCTTGCGCTGGACAGCGTCAACAATGAAAATCTGTTGATGGCATCATGCGCGGCGTATGTCAGCTTGATGAAGCAACCGACCGTCGAAGTCATGACATTCTTTACATTTTGGGCGGCCAAACACAGTTCTGCTGACGAGGTAGCACCAAATCTCCAAACGTTTGTGAAGGAGTTAAAGAAGGCCGCTCCCACACAAAGATATGCACTCCGTAGTCGGTTCATCCGAGAGTACCCAGCGTAGGTGGGTCATGGAAAGAAGCGATACCAGACTTCAATCATCTCGTTAGGACGCGCGCCGATCGCAGTGAATTCCACGTCACGGATTTTGGGGGGACGGCGGGGCTTTGGTGGCGCTGTTGGGCGGTGGAGGTGGCGTGTGTTGTCGCGGCTGAGTCGGCGACGGTGGGGGTGGCTTCGGTCGTCGTAGCGGTCGGAGCTGATGATACGACGCCCTCGATGATGACGGTTCTGGTGCTGGTGGCGGTGAGGGCGTCGGTGTCGGTGGCGACGTAGTCGATTGTCGTAGTGCGCGTGATCGCCCAAAGTTCAATAAAAATGCATCGAACATCTTTCACGGATTGTTGAAGGAGCTGCCGGGAGATTGATACAGAGGGTTGGTAAAAGGTTCCCCCCAATTCCAGCAGTGGAGGAATTTGTTATGGCACTCCATGTTGCTGTCCACATCAGTTACGTTCACGAACGGTACTTCGGGCGGCCGTCCTGCCCAAAGTGCGGCGAATTAATGATGGCGCCGGAATCTTCGGAGCACCTCAACGGTAATAACATTCGTCACATTTGGTTGTGTGACGGGTGCGATTATCGGTTTGAAACATTGATCAGGTTCAATGGACTGCGACAATCGCCTGGACGCGCGATTGCCGGACGGATAACTTCAATGTGGGCGGGGCGCCTGTGAGCGCAATTCGATGGATAAGGCCGTCGCTAAGCTCAACATCGAGCATTATAAAAAGTTGCTCGCCTCCGAGACTGACGCGGCGAAGCGCGAAGCAATCGCCCGTCTGCTCGCCGAGGAAGAGGCGAAGCTGGCAAAAATCCCCAAAGAGCGAAATCGGATTTAGAGCTTTTCGACCCATTCGCGCCAATGCGTCGGGCGCACGTCGATCCACCGCTTCGATCCCGCATTCATCCAGCCGCCCGGAATCTGACGGCATGCGAAGACGAGCGCGTGGTGCCCGTCTTTGTCCAGGACGGCGAGCTCAAGATCGCGGTCGAACGGCGCGGTAGATATCGGTAGCCACATGAGGCACTTATGCGCCTCTGGAGTGGCCGCCAATTTGATTTAGATCAGGGGGATATAAGGAAAAGGGCACCCCGAAAAAGGGAATTTAATTCACGTCACGGATTTTGGAGGGTTGGCGAGTGTTTGGTGGCTTGGTTGAGCCGCGGAGGGGGATTGGTTGCAGATGCCGCCGACACAATGGCCCAAGAAAGAAGCTCCGGCGTATGTGTGCCGGGGCCTCCCAGTCATGTCGGCGCTCAGACGATAAGCCGACCAGCGCACCATAGAAAGCAACCATTACTCATAAGTGAAAGCGACCCGAGACTATTGCGCGGTCGTTGTCGCTTGCGTGGTGGTGGACGTTTGCAGAAGGGGAGCGGCTGGCGTTGTGGTCGCGGTCACTTTGCTGGTCGCCTCGATGAGGACGGTGCGGGTGGAGGTCGGTGAGGCCGGTTTGGTCAGTGGCGACGTAGTCGATGGTGTCGGTGGCGACACTTGAGGTGTCGAGCACGATGTTTGAGACGAGCGTGCCGTTGAGGAAGGTTTTGAGACCGAGGTTGAGGTCGGCTTGCGGCGCGGTGATGGTGGCGCGGAGGTCGCTGTAGGTGTCGCCGACGTGGATGACGGCGGGGTTGCCAAGCTGAGATGACGGCTCCTGCCCCGCACCACCGCTCAAATCCAGGAATCGAATTTGTGCTCGACGCCATGCGCCTTACACCAGTCCCGGAACGCATCGACTGCGCCCAGCTGGCCCGCAAATTTCTCGCGCAATAGTTCGAAGGCGAGCTTGGGCAGAGCGGTTGGCGCGACGCGCACCCAGAACTCGTAATCGCCGTCGCCCCAGAATTTGGTGACGTTGGGGCCGATGTCCTGTGCGTCCATCTTGATCGCGCCATCGACCTCAAGGGTCAGACGCACGGAGCGGAACTCGGTTCCCTCCTGGCGGGCGATTTCGATTACGTGGCTGGCCATGCTGTGTTTGCCTCGCGAGCCCCAAGGGGAGATTATAGTCCGCCGATGGCGCATAATAACAGCATGGTACCGCGGGGCTTGCGCGGTGGCCGCTCGATCATTCCGTGGTGGTCGTGCCAGCGGTCATGGTCGCACTGTTGTTGTTGGTGTTTGAGGGTGGCGCTGAGAATTCCGCTATTGCAGTCCAGAGTGCAGCCCGGCTAGTTAGACGTGACTTTTGGGGCGAAGAGCTGAGGCAGGCACGTCACGGATTTTGGAAGGTTTGACCCTGTTGCGGGGCTTGGTTGAGCCACGAGGTGGCGTCGGTTGCGCAGGCTCCGGTGTGCCGATGGAATTTTCAGTAATTGCATTGATCTATATCAAAGCCTAGGGCTTTCGTGCGGCATTGAAATTGTTCATGCCCGGGGAGCGAGCCCAAGATTTAGCACGGCTGTGCACAGAACTGGTGCGCAGCGGAAATGATTTCCCGACCGTGTGGAGCACGGTGCTCAAAGGCAATGCTCTCGTTGATGGCATGCCGCAGTCCAAACTTGAAGGCACGCGATCCGTGTTGGAGATTCGGCTGATCACGGGTGAACGGTTTGTGTTTGACGGCGACGCCAAGAAATTCAGCGTGAAATAGCTGAAGGGGCGGTCGTTTCAGGTAGTGTCTGATATGGTGAAGGTGCTGGAAGATTGGGAGAGGTATCGTGACTACGGAAGATGAACTTCGGCTTGAGGTCGAAAACGTGGACCTGCGTCGCCTTCTGGCGCAAGCCGGATTAGCTGCGGCCGATCAAAAGGTCGCGGAGCGATTGCAGCGTCTAGTCTTGGAGGAACTGCACCATAGGGTACAGAACACGCTTGCTATCGTGACGGCGATTACCACGCAGAGCCTTCGAACCGCCAAGAGTTTGGAGGATGGTAAGGAAGCAATTGAGCAGCGGTTACTTGCGCTCGGGCGTGTGCATAACCTGCTGTTGCAGTCAAATTGGACGAGCGCGCCGCTTGCAGCAATTGTGAAAGCTGCCATTGACCCCTTCGATAGAGGCGGTGGCGATAGATTTATCATACAGAGTTCGGATATTGACGTTAGTCCTGGAGCCGTACTCCCTCTTGCAATGGTATTGAATGAACTGTGCACAAACGCTGTCAAGTATGGCGCGCTGTCGAATGCAACTGGGCGCGTAGAGATCACCTCGACCATCGACGACTCTCAAAAGCTATTCCGTCTCAAATGGACCGAAAGCGGCGGCCCGACGGTTGCTATACCCACTCGTCGCAGCTTCGGGTCGCGTCTAATCGAGCATAGTTTCGTGCGCCAATTGCAAGGAGAGGCTCAACTGACGTTCGAGCCCTCAGGGGTTGTGTGCGTGCTCGATATTCCACTGGCTGCGCTTAAGCCGCCGCAATCAAACTGAGCCACTACCCAGTTTCAGGTGGACTTGAAAAAATCGACTTGGTGTTGGGAGGCTTGTCAAGCCGCACGTGATACCTGGGGTAGGGGTTCTCGCGTCAGGGATGGAAGCCGGCCGGCGGAGAAAGCGAAGCGTCTCCGTTCACGACAGCCCGGCGCCGGAACGGCGGACGCCAAGACTAAATTTATGCAAAAAAGGGGAGGGAAAGCGCTTCGTCGATTGGCTTTGTAAAATGGTCCGATGCTTGGGCATGGAAACCGGATCATTTGATTACTTCTCACTTACCGGAACAAACATATTGATGCTGACGCCGAAAATCCCTGAAACCCAGATTTCATCTTCAATCTTCTTCTGTCCGGCGTTGAGTACTTGTTTCCAGAATGCGCGCACAAGATAACCGAAGATAAACAATCCGCAGTCGTCCAGATATTTAGCTACACCGCGCATCATTTCTGCGAAGTGAATGTCCGCTAACGCCTGCTGCTGTCCCCCAAAATCATAGTGTAAAAAGAATCGTTTCTTCTGATGTTCGCTCCAAAGAAAGTGATCTCCTGACGTACCGTATCCACCGCGCGAATTGTGCCAAAGGTCTATCGTCTGAGATTTCGCCCGAAAAGTGATTACGGACCTGTGATATCGATTATCCTTTTTCATTTGTTCTTGAGAAAGACGGACTAGCGAAAGTTGCTTATCCAAAAGGTCGAGCACCGCTTCAAAAGGGGTGTGGCCGAGCAAGAGACTTCGTCGGCGAATGCCAACCGACGGCGCAATTTGCCACGCTTCTCGTGGAACCAATTTAAACATGTTGGTCGCTTACCTACAAACTGTGCGATTGCAAGAGCCCTTGACTATAGTGCCATTGTGATGGCGGTTGTTGATGCGTCGGCTCGTTGAATTTGCGAAGAACATCGCTGAGTTTGCCGCTATCATTAAAGCCCGGAGCGAAGCCCGCTCCATACATTTTCCGCAAGGTGCGGACGAGCGTGTTGCCGTGCTTCCGGCTAATTTCTCCGTCCTTGTCGCGGTGGCGATTGTCGAGTCCCGGCTCTTTCATGGCTCACTCCCTGTTTGGCGCGATTATTGATCGCCGACCATTGTTGCACAGATGCGGTTGAAAGGGCATTGACTCGGAACCGGTGATTGCGGAACATGCCTCCTGGGGTTGTGAGGAGCTTGGGGGCATGTTAGCCGGCGTATGCCGTCTCGCGGCGGCATTGGCGATCGTATTATCCCCGATAGTTGCGGACGCGCAGGTCATTCCGCCGAGCGAGCAGCCCGGCCGGGCGCGTGAGCAATTTATCGTACTGCCGCCCCCACAGGCCCAGCCTGGAGGGCCGGCGATTTCTTTGCCGAGTACGGTCGCGCCGGCGGGTGCCGAGAATATTCCGCTCTTTGTCACGGGCATCCAAATAGTCGGTTCGACAGTCTACAGCGCGGACGAGCTGGCCTCGTTGTATCCGGGACTGGTCGGTCACGAATGGTCGCTTAAGTCGGTTTACGAACTAGCGCAGCGCATCACCGCGAAATACGGCAACGACGGCTACGTGCTTTCACGCGCCATCGTGCCGCCGCAGAACCTCGATCCCAAAGGAGCTGTCGTTCGCATCGAAGTCGTCGAAGGATACATCGACAAGGTCGAATGGCCGGCGCGGCTTGCTCGCTACCGCGATTTCTTCACCAGCTACGCCGCGAAGATAACGGCCGAGCGGCCGGTCAATATCCGCACCATCGAGCGGTATTTGCTGTTGGCAGGCGATCTGCCGGGCCTGAAATTCTCAACCAGCCTACGGCCGTCTGCGGAGGTCGGGGCCTCCGTGCTTGTCGTCGAGGTCTCGGAGAAGCCGATTGCAGCCTTGGGCCAGATTGACAACCGCGGCACTCCGGCCCGCGGTCCGTTCGAATACCTCGGCTCGGCGACGGTCAATAATTTGCTCGGATGGCACGAGGCGCTGACGCTCACCTATGCCGGCGTGATTCCATTTAATGAACTCAACTACGCCGCTGCCAACTACAAGCAAGTCCTCTCAAACGAAGGACTGGCGTTCTTTGCGGATTTCAGCGACGCCTGGGGGACCCCCGGAACGGTACAACTGGAAACGCTGCAATATCGGACGCTCGGTCCCTATTTCGACGCCGGCTTCTCATATCCCGTAGTTCGCTCGCGCGAGCGTAATCTCACGCTCTCGGGCTTCTTCTTCGCTAGCAACAACGAGAGCGACGCACTTGGCGCGCCGTTCAATAACGACCGGCTGCGCGGGTTCCGCGCGAGAGCGGATGGCGATTTCGCCGACGCATTGCAAGGCATCAATCAAGTATACGCCATTTTCAGTCAGGGCATTGAAGGTCTTGGGAGCACCGAAAACGGCAACCCGCTTGCTTCACGCGCGGCGGGGCGCGTCAACTTCGACAAACTCGAAGGGTATGTGAGTCGCACGCAGCCCCTTATAGTGAATTTCTCCGCCTATGTCGCGGCGTACGGACAATTTGGCTTCACGCCGCTGCTCTCGCCTGAGCAATGCGGGTATGGCGGACGTTACTTCGGCCGCGCGTTCGTTCCGTCGCAGTTTCTCGGCGATTCGTGCATCGAAGCTATTGGCGAGCTGCGCTACGACTTGCCGTGGTTGATACCACAAGTCTCGCCGTTACAACTCTATGGCTTCAGTGATTACGGGCAGCTCACCACACGCGAGCCGTCGCCCGGCACGCCGGCCGTTGTAAATGCCGCCTCGGCGGGCGCCGGAATACGGCTTGGGTGGCAAAGCTATCTTAATGTGGATCTGCAAGTCGCAAAGGCGATTGAGGGACCGATCAACGATTGGCACTTGTTCTTCATTATCGCGGCGAGATATTAGGGGCACGTACGATGAACCGATGGCGGATTTTGTTGCTGACTACCTCGGCCATGGTGCCGCTCGGGATAGCAGCGGCTTTGGCGGGACCCAACGGCGCCACGGTGGTCGGCGGAGCGGCAACGGTGCAAGGACAGGGCACTGGTACAGTCGTGGTCAATCAGTCCAGTCAGAATGCCATCATCAACTGGAATACGTTCAATATCGGCTCTGGGGAGACGACGAAAATCGTAATGCCGAATGCGAATTCGGTCGAGCTTGACCGCGTCACCGGCGGGCTTGGCCCGTCACAAATCCTCGGCTCGCTTTCCTCAAACGGCCGCGTGTTTCTCGTCAATCCCGACGGGATACTTTTCGGCGCGGGCTCCAAGGTGAATGTCGGCGGGTTGCTGGCAACGACGCACGATATCTCCAACAGCGATTTCATGGCGGGTCGCTACAATTTCACCGGTCCGGGCAATCCCTCGGCATCGATTGTCAATCAAGGGAGCATCACCGCGCAGACCGGCGGCTTTGCCGCGCTGGTGGCACCCGGCGTGCGCAACACCGGCACTATCACGGCGACGCTCGGGCAGGTTGGATTGGCGTCGGCCAACAGCTTTGCCCTCGATTTCTATGGCGATCGCCTCATCCAACTGAATGTCGGCGATTCAATTGCCTCGCGGGTTATCGATGTCTCGACAGGACAGCCGCTCAAGGCGCTGGTTAGCAACGAAGGCACGCTCAAGGCCAACGGAGGTCGGGTGCAGTTGACCGCCGTGGCGGCGCGGCAGGTGGTCGATTCAGTTATCAACAATACGGGCGTCATCGAGGCGAACACCATCGGCACCCACAAAGGGATGATTGTGCTTGAAGCGGCGACGGGGGCAAGCAAGCCGGCCGGCGCGCCGACACAGACAGTTAAAGTTTCAGGAAAGCTGTCCGCCTCCGGCAGGCGCAAGGGAACGGCCGGCGGCACCATCGAAGTAACGGGCGAGAATATCCAGGTCAGCGGCGCGAATATCAATGCCTCCGGCCAAGCCGGCGGCGGCACAGTGCTGATCGGCGGCGATTGGGGCGGCGGCAATCCGAATAGGAGCCTTGTATCCAATCCCAGCGCGAAGTTGCAGCCCTACGCGGTGCCGACTGCGAGTATGGTCGCGGTCGATGCGGCCACGAAGATTGATGCGTCTGCCAAGGATGCCGGCAACGGCGGCAAGGTCATTGTCTGGTCCGACCAAGCGACGACGTTCTATGGGACCATACTCGCGAAGGGCGGAGCACAAAGAGGTAATGGCGGGTTCGTTGAAACGTCGGGGCATGAGCTTACATTCAATGGCCTGGTCAATACGAAAGCGCCGAACGGGAAGAACGGAACGCTGCTGCTCGATCCGCTGAACGCGACAATCGCGACCAATCCCGGTAATGAAGTCATCACTGTCTCATCGATCCAAAACGCACTTGCCAGCGGCAATGTCGTTGTGACGACCGTCGGGACGACCGGCAGCGAGGCTGGCGATATTACCGTGGTGGCGAGCTTGAGTTGGGCGAACGCTAACACGCTGACGCTCAATTCGTACCGCAATATCACCATCAATGACGGCGTGACCATCGCGAACACCGGCTCGGGCAATCTCAATCTGCGCGCCGACGCGACTGGGACGGGCGTTGGCACAGTCAGCTTCCTTGGAACCGGAAAGGTTGATTTCTCCCAAAGTACGGGGACGGTTTCGATTTTCTATAACCCTGCGGACAATCCGGCGGGCAGCATCGTCAACGCAACGAGCTATACCAGCCCGACGAATTACTCATCATTCGTGAGCACCAATTCTTCATTCGTGAGCACTGATCCCTCAGTACCGAACCAGCTCATCGCGTATATGCTCGTGAACACGGTCTACGATCTGCAAAACATTCAAAACTCTGTTGCGAAAAATTACGCGCTCGGCAAGGACATTGATGCAAGCGCGACCGCAACGTGGAACGCTGGAGCAGGCTTCGTCCCGATCGGAAATGGCGCCGCACCATTCGTCGGAGTACTTGATGGGCAAGGCCATACGGTCGATAGTCTTACAATTGCTCCCCTTGCTGGGCCAGGCGGATTATTCGGAGCTATTGGTGCAACCGGTATTGTCAGTAAAGTCGGGCTGACAAACGAAACCGTCGATATCGCCAGCTCGTCTACCGCAGGGGGAATTGTCGCCAGCAATCATGGGACGATAATTCAGTCCTTCGTGACGGGAACAGTGACCGCCCAAAACGGGATAGGCGGATTGGCAGGAAATAACGGAGAGAACGGTTCGGGGCGTATAATCGAGTCTTATTTTATTGGGACGGTTAATGGCGGAGGTATAGGTAACGAACAAGGTGGGCTGTCCGGCAACAACGATAGCAGTGGTATAATCACCCAATCATACGCAGCGGCTACGCTAATCAATTATTCGTCAGCGTTCTTTGGTCTTGGCTATGTGCGTCCTCTCGTTGGAGTCCAAAATGGGACCGTCACGAACTCGTATTGGGATGCAACTCTTGCGGCCGGCTTGCCGCCAACTCCTGGGGCTAGCGGGCTCACGACCGCACAGTTGAAGTCGGGACTGCCGACCGGGTTTGATCCGACGGTGTGGGGGAGCAACGCGAGTATTAATAACGGCTATCCGTATTTGCTGTGGCAGGTGGCGAGCAACTTGCCACCAAATTCCCCGACTATCTTCACTCCGTTGATCAATACGCCGCCGGCGCCAACTCCCACACCGACGCCTACTCCAACGCCAACTCCAACTCCTCCTCCAGCACCGGCCCCGGTCACAACGCCTCAGACTGTCCCACCAATCACACTGCAACCGCTGTTGCCGCCGGGCACGATACTAAATCCCTTCCAACAGGTAGCAATAACTTTTGTACAGCCGTTCACATTTGATACCGCTGTGGCCGGAT
Organism: uncultured Alphaproteobacteria bacterium; assembly: GCA_963733575.1. Classification (GTDB taxonomy): domain Bacteria; phylum Pseudomonadota; class Alphaproteobacteria; order Rhizobiales; family Xanthobacteraceae; genus BOG-931. Next base: position 80,102 of record CAVTDJ010000007.1, read on the forward strand.
CGACGCCGCGGTTGATTTCCAATTTAACCGCGGCCAACTCACTAATGGCATGGTCCAATGGTCTTGCGAGCGTCGAGCAGTCATCAATTGGTCAGATAGCTCTTCAGACAGGGGCAGCGGCAGGTGGAGAGTTGGCGCCCGGTGCTCTGCGTCCGCTGGGCGACATTTCAACACTAGCAACCGCATATAGTTATTTTCACTCTGGCAATTCCTTGATGGGAACGGCAACTTTGGTTGAAGGTGCTACGGTCCATGTCGGTGGTGCCATTGGCTTTCTGGTCGGTGGTGAAGTCGGTGAGGCAGCCGGAGCTGCAACAACTCAATTTCTAATCGGATTGGGAACCACATATGTTTCGCCGGTGCTCGCGAACTGGCTATACACTCATGGTATCTATTAAGGTTGCGGCGCTATGATTGAGAACTTGCCTTTACGGTTTTGATGCTAAGCCATACTAAAGCAATATTGATAGTTACAAATACCAATACCGCGGCTACAGCGCTGACCCGGTTTCCTAAAATGTATTGTAGTAATGATCGCCAATTAGTAACAATGATGAGAACCTGAGCAAACATGATTAGGTGTAGGCTGATGGCGAGGGCCGAGTTCTGCTCGCCGATGGCTCTTCTCTGCGCGGCAATTGAAGCAAAGACCGCAAATAAATACGCTAAAACCGCCGGCACCAAGAAAGACCCTGTGCTGTGGTAGAAGATCACAGTCAACAACAGGTCTCTTGTTGCGGTCGGCGCAAGACTGTACACCAGGAAGAATATCAACCAAAAGCCCCAAAAGAAAAGCACGGCCACAGCGCCGATCGACCCAGCAATGTAATAATTGGACCGACGTGGCGGTGTCGTGGTTGTGTGCTCTTGAGAAGTTAGGTGCGTGGCAAGTGCTAAGGCGGCGAGCGAGGTCGAGAGTGCCATTATCGTTGCAACAAAGAAGAAGAAGCCGGTTGACTCGTCGGTGAAGGCAGAAATGAGTAGGGCGACGAAGATACCCAATAAGGCGCCGGTGAATACGTAGACGATTTTTCGTAACATGATGCAAGCATAACACGCGTAGAGATAAAAACCCCGCGCACTGAAGTGGCGGGGCTGAGTTCGCAGCGTAGCTCTTATGCAGAGCTGCGAAGTTCAAAAAGCAATCGCTGAGCAGGTTCGCACTGGCGGGCGCCGACGCAATGAAATTCACGTCACGGATTTTGGAAGGTTGACGGGACTTTGGTGGCTCTATTGAGCGCTGGATGGGGATTGGTTGCTGCCGCTAGGTTAGCTTAGCTAGTTCCAGGCTTACGGCCTGCGTTCCTTAGAAAAGACCTCGATGCTGACTCTATCCCCATGTTGTAAGTCATGTGCGTCTCTGAGTCCTTTCTCGGCGACAAGCTCGATGACGCCTCGCGATACGAGAGAGCCAATCCGTCGAAAAATCCAGCACTGAACCAACTCAGGAAATCTCGCGCCCTTAAGATTGCACGGCCATGCCTGTCCATTGCCGATATACGTCGGCATATTAATTAGTTCTGCCTTTGGAATAATAATTGACGGGGTCGGCTTTCCGGCATCCAGGTCTGTTTGAAGCGATGAGGGCTCTTGAATGTCCACGTTCAGGGAGCCGGGAAACAATTCAACGCCGAAATGGTTCCTGAAAACTTGGGCATTATCTCTAATAAGTTCACTGAATCGCCCTGCTGTTCGCTGTGTCCCATGATCAGACAAGCGCAGCGTTCCCGAAAGAATCAGTGCCGGTGTCACTATTTCTATCCTTGCCTCGCACGAAGGCTAATCAAAAGCAGCATGTGAGACGGGCGCTCAACGTCAGGAACTTTTACCCATCGGGACGTTTTACGACGGCTCCCAAAAGATGGCATTCAGGGAAACCATGGGGGCGCGCAGTGCGACTCTATCCAACCGTAGAAGTCGAGTCTATTGCCGCCCGTGGCGGGTGAGGCGGCGGGTTCGATGATGACGATGTTTGAGACGAGCGCGGCGTGTTATTATTTTGCATGTGAAGCTCGGCAAAGATACCTGGTCGACAATCATCGGGTTTGTGTCGCTTGGCGCGCTTATCGGCGGCACTCTTATGCTCGGCACGTTTTCGCCGGAAGCCGCTCTTACCAAGAGTTACACCAACAACGCCTACGGCTTCTCGCTGAGCATGCCCGCCACCTTCACGGCGACCGAGGGAGCCGCGATTGAGGCCAACGCAAGCACCACCATCCTCCTGCAAAACAGTGCCGGTGATGGCGTGCAAATTCTCATCTCGCCCTGGGACGAACCTGCTTCTGCGCTCACCCCGGGGCGCATTACCAAGGATACGGGCCTTGCGGTGACCGACCCGCAGGCGGTTACCCTCAGCGGGGCGAGCGGTCTCACCTTCAAGAGCAACAATGACGCGTTCGGCGGCGCCTCAAGCGAGGCGTGGTTCATAGCCGGCGGCAATATCTATCAAATGAGCACGTACGCCGCGGACGACGCGCTCCTCAAACGGATGCTGGCGAGCTGGACATTTTTCTAACGTATGCGATGGCGAATAGTTGCAGTTGCAGTGATTTCGATGGCGGTGTTTGGTGCACCGGCCGCCCACGCGTCGGTCATACAAATGACGCCCAACAACATCGGGCTCGTCGGCTACTGGTCCTTCAACGAAGGCACCAGCACCATCGCGCATGACTTCAGCGGCCACGGCAACACTGGTTATCTCGGCGGTTCGACGCCGCCGCAGTGGGTTGCGGGCAAGCTCGGCAACGCCTTGAATTTTGACGGGAGTAGCAGCTACATTTTTGTGTATAACACCGGCAATGCGGTGATGCCGACCAGCAACTCCCCGTTTACGATAGCCCTGTGGCTGAAGCCAACCTCTCTGAGTTGTGCTCATACCTGCTCAATAATGAATAATGAGACGTATAACGTCAGCGGCTTCAGGTTTGCGGTTGGTAGTGCCGGCGCGCCGTATCCTTTTCAGTTTTGGACGTCGGAAAGCGGCGGCACGATATCCCTTCTATCCGATGTCACGCCGGCTGTTAATACGTGGTATCACGTGGCCATCAGTTATAACGGCACGACCGCTACGATGTACGTCAACGGAGCCGCGCAATCCACGCCGAGCACCGGTAACTATATTGGGAATACCAATGGCATTTTTATTGGTTACCCAATTGGAGGCAAAGAATACTTCCCCGGATTGATGGACGAAATCCACATCTACAACCGCGCGCTTACCGCGACCGAAGTCGCGGGGCTCTACCAAAGCGGCGCGGCGAAAATAAATTCATCGCAAAGCCCCGGCACGCTCTCAAACGGTTTGGTCGGCTGGTGGACGATGGACGGCGCCGACACGGTGTGGAGCTCGGCTACTGCGGGCAACGAGATAGACAAAAGCGGCAACGGCAACACCGGCACGCTCACGAGCATGAACCGCGCCACTTCTGCTGTCGTGGGCAAGATAGGGCAGGCGCTGAAGTTTGATGGGAGCAGTAGTTGGGTGAGCGTCGCCGACAATGCGGGCCTAGATCCTACGGTCGTCAGCGTATTTGCATGGGTAAAAAGAAACGGAAACCAAACGTGGTCGGAGATTGTCAGCAAACATACCGGCTCCGCTGTCAGCGGATATCAATTAGAATTTTATAACACGAGCAATGACCTGGGCGCATATATAAGAGGCTCCGAAGGAGGCGGTGTAGATTACGACTCTGGATACCAAATACCGGATAATACGTGGACCCATGTTGGCTTTACGTACGACGGCAGTACCCTACACTTTTATGCCAATGGATCCGCTGTGGGCTCACCGCAATCGTGCACCAACTGCCTCGCAGCCGATTCTCGCGTTATGGGTATAGGGGTTAATACTAGCGGTTATCCCTCGTTGAGTGGTTTTTTCTCCGGCTCTATCGACGACGTTCGTGTCTATAACAGAGCGCTCTCCGCGAGCGAGGTGCAGCAGCTCTACGGCCTCGGCGCGGGGACGCATATCAACACCTCCTCCGCCAATCTGCAAAGCGGCTCGTCGCTCGCGAGCGGCTTGATGGGCCTCTGGACATTCGACGGCAGCGATATCTCCGGCTCGACCGTCTACGATTTATCCGGCAACGGGAATAACGGCACCAACAACGGCGCGACGCCGACCATCGGCAAGCTCGGCCAGGCGCTAAAGTTTGATGGGAGTTCGAGTTATGTCTCGCTTCCGGATGCATCTTCTTTTGGATCGGGCACTTGGTCCATAGGGGCGTGGATTAAACTGCCCTCGTCAGGCAATACGGTACAAGTTATTTACGCGCAACAAGATAACATTCTTTTCGTGTATTCGGGTAATACAGTTATGTTCCAGACGAACGCAGATAATAGTTATGCGACGCTTGTATCTAGCGCGACCCTGTTGTCGAATACGTGGTACTACGTAGTAGCGGTACATAGTGGAGGTTCAGCGGGGCAGACAAAATTGTATGTCAATGGAGTACAGGGCGACGATGGGACGGCCATTCCTAATCTCACGCAAGCGAATTCTGTCAGGATTGGCAGTCAGACAGCCCAGGCCAGTAGGTATTTTGGCGGCTCCATCGACGAAGTGCGAATGTACAACCGAGCGCTGTCGGCGCGCGAGGTGCAGCAGCTTTATTTGATGGGGAAGTGAGAGACATTGTTAGGCCGCTCCTGCTGTATTTTAGTCCGCTCCTGCGGAGCGGACGCGCCTGCGGTTGCAGGCTAGTTTTTGGGTGGGCTTGACAAAAGCGCAAAAGCGTTGCGGAGGAAATAAAGATGATACGCATTAGTAGTCCGCTCCTGCGGAGCGGACGCTCCGTCCGATGTGGGGAGCAAATTTCAGTGCACTTGACAAAGCGCGAAATGCGTTGCGGGTGCGGAATCAATTTGTTTTAGGATCAAGCGCGGAGCCCAGGGACAGACGGGGCTCTATGAAAAACTCATGAGCCTCCTCAAATGCCGAATAAAATCGCGTCTCAAGGTCTACAAGCCGAGCAAGCGTAGTTCGGCTTATTTCGGTCGATAAAAGGCGCCCTTCAACAGTTGATGTAAACTTTCTCCCCATCAAATTTTCGCGCAGCGAAATGCCACCAACGGCATTCCTCATTCTTTCTTCTAGCGATGCAGATTTTGCCGAGTGGGCAATTGAATGCCTCATCTTCAGATAGTTAGGGAACCGCGCGGAGAACAATTTTACTGATAACCGGATGACATCGTGTTTTACGATCGGTCTAAATGTCGGCAAATGGCGAAAGCATTCCCTTATTTCCTCAATGGTTTTGGCGAAATGATAAAGTGACATCGTTGCGTCTCGTGCCGCAATATGCATCCATCCGGCAAACATGAATCTCGCTTCCTGATCTTCCATCTTTGGCCTTGGTGATAATAGTTCCGACAGTTTGGCTTCGGAATATTCGAAAAGCTGGAGCGCATATTGAAAACAAACAGCATAATGGTGTAACGCATGGAGCAGACCATTGAACGCTATGGCATGTCTGCGTTCGTTTTCTGGAAACGCACTGAGGCGTGTGATGGGAGGCGAAACTGGCATTGCTGAACTTATGGGGACTTTCGATTGTTTTCTTCAACTCTAATACTTTTCGACAAAAAGGCCCGCTATTTATGGACGACTGCAGATCGTGAAAGGAAGAAGAATATAGCACGAAAAAAAGCCCCGCGCACAGTAAGTGGGCGGGGCTTCGTAGCAGAAAACAAAACTGTAAATTGGTGGGCGTCCCTTTCGTCAAGCGCGCGAGTTGAGTGACAATCCGATGCTGAATGCCTTTTGGCGGGTTGCGGCTTCGGTACGCTTCAGGGACTTGGCGATTTTTTTCGCCGGCGTTTTCTTTTTTGCAAGCGACTTTAGCTCGCGAACCTGTACGGATGTCCACGAGCGTCTCTTTTTTCCATTTTTCATGCGAATCAAACCTCCATGTATGAGCGCGGGTCTTGTAGCTCCAAGCTGATAAAAAGAAAAGCCCCGCGCACAGTAAGTGGCGGGGTGAGTTCCTGGCGTAGGCGGCTGCTGAGCCTGAAAGTTCAAAGAGCGGTAGTTTGTTAGTCCTCTTCGGTGAAGAGGACGCCCTTGCGGGCAGTTTCAGGTGGGCTTGACAAAGCACGATTGGTGTTGGGTCGTAACAATGGATTGGTTCGCACCGGTGGGAGCAAACAGCTCACGCTGTTTGTTTGACTCTCCAGACGTAGCCCGCCGCGGCGCTCCTATCTGCGGGAGCGTTTTTCCGCGGCGTCGCGATGGCTGGCGAACCTATGATACGGCGCGTTACTTATCGCGGCGGGTGGCCCTGCGGCGATCGTTCGTTTCCCGAATGGTCTGTTGAGCGCGTTCGGGAGTTTCGTCTTTTGCGTCCGATTTCGGCGGGCGCAGGACGATTTTGCCGTTGATGGGAAGCGCTTGCAGGACGACATTGAAGCCTTCGCCATCCTGATGCATGAACGCCGCGCCGATATTGAGCCAAAAATCGTCTTGGCCTTCGCGCTTGACGACGGTGTAGGCTTGGTAGGTAGGCTGTTGAGCAGCCATAGCTAACTCCTTTGCGGTTGGTGTGAGGGTCAGTACTCATCGGCGCGCATGATGGTAAGCACGCGCACCGTTTGTTCAGGATCCGCCGCGTCGGCGGATGCGAACTGCATGGCGAGGTCGTAGTATTCGATTTTCCAGAAATACGTCTCGCCCTCGATTTCGAGGCTGCCGAAGTCGTGCTCGCCGTGCGGGTCATTGTCCTTTGTGAAATTGCTGAAGGACTGAACCGCCAAGAGCACGCGCGCTTTGATATCCAGCGGGAGTTCATTGACGCCCGCCGTCATGACCACCTGGCCGCCGACGAAGGTGCTGCGGAAGTTGTCGTTCAGCACCCGGATGCGGTCGGATTGCTTGGGAGCGGCGATGTTAGTCATCGTCGCCCTCCTCGCCGGCATCTTCGCTTTTGTACGGCGTCATGTGCCGTGCGCCGCAGTGCGGACAGTCGTCCTCGCACATGGCCGGCCATTCGTCGGTCCACTCGCGGTTACAGCGGGCGCATTTGTAGTAGTTGCGAAACCAGGACATAGCCGAACCTCACGCGGCCGCGGGTGCGGTCGCGTTAAGCGTGGCGACATTGGTTCGGATGAGCGCGAGCGCCTCGTCGAGGGTGTCGACGTGGGCGCTTGCAAGGTCCTGGCCGACGAATTGGAGTTCCTGTTCGTCGAGCAGGGTCGCTTGCATCACGACCGAGAACTGGCCCCCGATGAGCGGCGTGATTTCGATGTTGACGAACTGGATGGGGAAGGGAGCCGGCAGAACTTTGCCGGCCGCTTTGTCAAAGTTCATTGATTTCTCCGTCTTGCACGACCGGCGCCCGAACATTCGGGCGGCGGCCAACAAGGCGGAGCCGGCGATAAGCATACATGCTTCGCGGTAAAGCGCACCGTTGACTAAAAGGGAATTTCGTTGCGGTGATTTGCGTGCGGTGCGCGGCAGTTCAAGAATGCCGCCCACAAACACACCAAAACCCGACCCCCGGTAGGGGATCGGGTTTGGTAAGAGCCGCTACTCGGCTGAGTTTACCGAGCGCGACTGCGGCTTCTTTGCAGAAAACCGCTTATGCACGTCGGCGATGGCGATAGCCTCGGCCTCGACGATTTCGAGGACGACGCGCAAGCTTTCTGCAGCTGCCTGCAGACGCGCTACGCGCTCGGGGAACGTTACTTTCTTGTTCATACGAAGTGAATGAACTGGCTGGTAATTCGACCTGCCTCGCTATGCGAGAGCATGTCCACCAGCTCGGCGGCCGGCTAGGCGAGCGGTCAAGGGCTTGCCCTTGACGGCGAGACGCGGCTGCCAATCCAGTAAAGAAAGGGTAGGGGAGCGGCTCGTGCCGGGGCGGTGAGATATACTGCACTCATGGGAAGAAATTTTCAAAATGAATGAGCAATTTAAACAGATAACTGCGTCGATTCCGGCTCGTTTCGTTGAACTGGCGAATAGTGTTCCATTGGAGATGAAACGAGTTGCGGCATATAGAGGGAAGGCAGGTGTTTATGCGTTCTTTGAAAATGGAAAGCCGGTGCATGTGGGGCGTACCAGAAATTTTCAGGGACGGTTGCGCGGACATGTTGCGGCGAGCCATTATTCCGCGACTTTTGCATTCAAACGTGCTCGAAGAGCCCTTGGTATGTTTGCAACATATTAGACAGAGGGTTCGCGGAGCGCATTATTAAAGGATGAGAGATTTGCCGCCGAATTTGAGCGGCAAATTGCGAGCGTCAAGGTAATGCAGGTGCGCTTTATCGAGGTCGCTGATCCCGTTGTGCAATATCTACTAGAACTTTATGCCCACATGGAATGGGAATTGCCCTTGGATGAGTTTGAAACACACTGAGATGCATGGGCTTCCGCGTCAGGGATGGATGCCGAATGGCGGAGAAAGCGAAGCGTCTCCGTTCACGACAGCCCGGCGCCGGAACGGCGGACGCCCAGATAATTAAAGATTATTATCAGTTCCAAGCTGTTCGGCCATCACCTCGGCAGGGGAGCGACCATTGACCGCTGTGACCACGATTACTTTGTGCTCCGGCTCAAGGTCATAAAGAATGCGCCAATCGCCAGTTCTGCGCCGAAACGCGCCATCCGAGCCTTTGAGAAATTGCACGTCGCCATGATAGGGGTTGTGGCACATTTCTAGAAACGCGGCATCAATTTGATGCCGGTCAGACTTGGTGAGCCTGCGCAGCTGGCGCTTGGCGCGGCTAGCGATCACCAAGCCCCATTTCATGCCTCCAATCTTCGAGCGTTATAAAGTCGCCGCGCTTGAATTCTTCGCGACCTTCTTTGATAGCTTCCAAGTCGCCGGGCTCGGGCTCTTCTCCGAGTTGCGAAATCAGAACCCGAGCGGCGCTGTCCTGCACATCGTCGGGTAGCTGTCGCAAACGCTGTATCGCTTGCTCAAGTAATTTGGTCATGGCTATATAAGCATAACAAATAAGGCCCTATTGCGCACATCTTGACTAAACGAGATTTGAGTGTCGTAAAATAGATATTGCACTAAACCGCTCCGCGCTAGGGAAGTGCCATGATCGAACAATCCGTTATCACTTGTCCTGGATGTGGTACGACGAAGACTGAGCGGATGCCGACTGATGCGTGCCAGATTGTCTACGAATGCACGGGCCGCGGTATGGTGTTGCGGCCGAAGCCTGGTGATTGCTGCGTCTTCTGTTCTTACGGATCGACGCCTTGTCCACCGATCCAGGCCGAGCACGCTGGTGCGACTGATGCTGCGGCCTGCTGCCGCCGATAGGGAAGAGGTTAGTTCTTGATGCGGAGTCGGCGACGCTACAGCGCGTCGCCGCTCTGTTCTTCACTTTGGCTTCCGTGCGAGGAACGCATAGCCGTAGACGGCAAACAGTCTCGCCTTGTCCTCGCCACCCGCCCCTTTGAAGGTGTCAACTGGCGGGCCAATCTTCACGTCAACGAAGCCGATCTCTTCCAACATTCTTTGCCAGGCTGCACACGGCAGACCACCGGCAATTCAAGCGGTCCAAAGATCGATATTCCGGATCGCCGCTTCGGGGACGGGCTTGCCGTTCGCGATATCAGCGAACTGGAGCCGCGCCCCTGCACGTAAAACACGGTAGATTTCCGAGAAGGTCGCTTTCTTGTCGGCACAAAGATTGATGACGCCATTGCTGATGACGACATCCGCCCAGCCATCCTCGACTGGCAATGCTTCCGCTAACCCTTCGCGGAACTCCACGTTTGCCAATCCGAGTGCCCTGACCGTTGACCGCGATTTGGCGAGCATCTCTTCGGTCATGTCAACGCCAACGACTTCGCCAGTAGCGCCGACCTGATGGGCCGCCACAAAAGAGTCGAAGCCTGCGCCGGACCCTACGTCAACTACTCGCTCGCCTTTTGACAACGGTCGGAGGGAGAATGGATTTGCTACGCCGGCAAACAATTCCACGGCCGCGTCCGGCAGCGAGGCGACGAACTTCTCATCGTACCCAAGATGCTTGGCAAGATAACGGCCGGTGTGGAAGTGGTGCTTGCCATGCGGATCGATGGCCACCTCGCGATACTTGTTTTTGACTTCCTCGCGCAGGGCATTGACATCGACGGCGACCTCGCCTGGAGAATCAAAACTCATCGCGTCTCTCCTATGTCGGCCACATTACTCTGACAGCCGAGTTGACCTACATGCTATCAGTCCAGCGGGCGATTATGAAGAGGAAACCCGGGTGAATTCGACTCTGAAGTGCAATGTGCGAGTTCAGTGGCAAGGGTCGCGAAATGACGATTGTGCGACCCTTGATGCGTGGCTCAACGAAGCCATGAATTGAGCCTCCCCTTCCCCATTTTGATTTGTGTGTTGTAGTTGCGCTCGATGATCGTTCGTTCGCGGCCGAAGTTCCGGCGGCTTTGCGCAACCACCGTTTGGCCCCGGTGCCGAGAGTCGAACAGGCGTGGCGAGACGAAGACGGGACGTTGGTCGCCGTCGCCGCGCCGTAGCCAGGCTCTGTGCGGCGATTGGTCAACCAGCTCGTGCGCCGGCAGTGGATGAAATTCCGGAGCAAGGAGTTCGGCATCCGCGGCCGACACGCGAAAGACCATGAGCGTGCCGGCATTGCCAAGCACGGCCGCGCGCACAGCGTCGCTGAGCTGCTCGGTGTACTGGTTGGCGAGCGAGAAATGCGTTGCGAATTTGCGGGCTTCCGAAAGCAGGGACGCGAACGCGTCGGTGCTGAAGGACTGAAACTCGTCGATGTGGACGAAGAACGGCGCCCGCTCTTCGGGCGCCTGGTCGCTACGCGCCATGGCGAGGAGTTGCAGGTGCGAAAGCAAGAGCGAACCGATAAGATTTGAAGCCTGCTCCCCTATCCGGCCCTTGGCCAGGTTCGCGATAAAGATGCCGCGGTGAACCATCGCATGCGCAAGGTCGAATTTGGGCGACACTTGCCCGAGGATATTGCGCAGGGTCGGCGAGGCGGTAAGCTGGCCGACTTTGTTGAGAATCGAGCTCGCCGCCTCTGCCTGGAAGCGCTGGTCGTAGCTCGCATACTCTCCCGTCCAAAAACTCGCAATCATGGGGTCGCGGATGCGCGGCACGATGCGGGAGCGAAAATCCGCGTCGGTATAGATCCGCGCTAAGTCGATGAGCGTCGGCCGCGGGCTCTCAAGGAGAGCGGCGACGCCGTGAAAAAGAAAATGCTCAAGGCGCGGTCCCCAACTCTCGCCCCATAGGTGCTTGAACGCGGCGACGATGCCGGCGGCGGCAAGCGCATGGCGCTTCCGCGGCTGACGTGCCAAAGGGTTGAAGCCTACGGGCCAGTCCGTGTCGGCGACGTTGAAGTAGCACACCTCGTGCGTTCGCTCGGCGGGGATCGCGTTGATGATCGCTTCTGCCAGATCCCCGTGTGGGTCGATGACCGCTATTCCCTCACCCGCCATGATGTCATGCATGGCGAGGTTGAAGAGGACGGTGCTTTTGCCGGAGCCGGACTTGCCGACAATATAAAGGTGCCGCTCGCGTTCCTCGCGAGAGAACGATATCCCGCTGCCGATCGCGGTCGTTGCAATGATGGGTGGTCGCGGCTCCATAAGTCCGGGGCAGCCTCCGGTGCGAAGCGCTCCGCTCGAGGTGGAGCGCTGGCCACCGTTCGTCCTACCTGCGGTGGAGTTGCGGTAGGTGGTGACCCGCCGGGCGTGCCTGGTGTGGCGTTGCCGGCGCGGTACGCAGAGGCTGTCCCGGAGTGCTGAACCAAGGTTCCTCTCCGCAGTATACCCTGCGGCGATTCGGACCATGGTGTGGATAGCGGGCCAGCCCTATGTCGTGGGTGGAATGTGACGGGAACATCCCCGCCCCCCCGACCCCCCGTTCCCGTCGCCAGACCCTAAACCCCGCTTACGCGGGGTTTAGTTTTTAGGCTGCGACATAGACCCGAGAGCACTCGCCGACGCGAGTACCGGGGAGCGTCAGCGACCGTTCGTGAGAACCGATTTTATTCTGTTGAGCACCTGCGCTTAATTCCCCCCCCCCGCATTTGTCGGCAACCCAAAGCAAGGAGCGCGCCCCAGCGCGCGACTATGCGACGGCGTCGGCTCTGCCGGCCGACCCCGTGCCCCCGGCCGAGCACCACAGACCTCAGGTCGAGGAGCGCAGCGGACGCGCCTTTGGCGCGGACGACCCGCGGTTTTGCCCCTTGGGGCAAAACTTCGCGGAGAGCCCCCAGCTTCGCCTAGCTTTGGCAATGCTCGACGCTCTGGCGTCAGCATTGCAGGCGAAGTGGGGGCACGGGGTCGGGCGGCAAGCCCGACAAATGCGGGGGGAAATTGTGAGAACACGCAAGGACTTGCGGGTTCTGAGTAGGTCGCTGAGGGTACAAACGGGATTGTACCGCTCATTGTACCCTGTCGCGGCGACCTTCCGTTTCCATTTAAGAAAACACACAGTCTCTGTGTGAATATGTATTGGAATATATTAGGCACGTCAGTCGTTTCCGAACGGCGTTGCGCACGAACGATGGATTGGAATTCTCAAGCAACTCTCTTGTGTCAAAAGCCCCATTTGTTTGTGTGAAAAGCCCCAGCGCCTTGTGTCAAAAGCCCCACCCCTCGGACACGCGGGATGGGCCTTTCGCATTGTGAGGAGCTTAGTCGTTAAGCGCTGCGGCCTTGGGCAGTGACGCGCTGGCGTGACCGACCGTCTTTGGGGTATTGCAGACTTCGTACGTGTGTTGGAGGATTGGGAACGAAAGGACTGCCAAGTGCCAAAACGCCGGTCATCGCGCCGTGATCCTAATCCGAGTACAAATTCGTCAGATTTCTGGATTTGGGCACGGAGTGGCGAGTCAGATGATGACCAATGCGAATATTCCGGAAAATGGATGATATTCATTATGCCGGATCGGGTTGACGAAAGCTGGCGTCTCATTAATGACGCGGTACAGGCAGAAAAGCTTTGGTGCGCGAAGGTGTCAACGCGGGCCGGCTTCAAGCCACCAACTCATCTAATCTGCGTCTATACAAAAGATTGGCGAGATAAGAACGACGTGTTCCGCCATCGCGAAGCTCTGCGCCAACTTGGATTCACCTCGACCCTCTATTACAAGCCAGATGCTATGACGCTTGCTGGCAAACAGGGCAGCATCTACAGCGGCTAAATTTCAAACTGAGGTACTACCCGGCGCTGCCACTGGTCGAACGACGGGATCTTTCTCGGATGTCGTTCGGCCGTAACGCGGGCGCGTTCGATCTCGAACATGGTCTGAGCGAGCGACCCAGTGCCCCGCGCATAGCGGGGCGCCTTGGCGCGAGCGGCAGCTTCGATCGCTGCCTGCTCTTTGGCGGGCAGGCTCGCAAATAATCGGTCGGCCGCCGCGCGCCGGAAACGGTCGTAATCCATGCGGTGCAGGGTGGCCTTGTCGTCGGCCTGGCGCCGAATCTGGGCTGACTTATCAGCCGCCCGCTCGACGCGCTGCTCCTGGTAGCGTGAGAGGTATTGTTTCAGCCCGCCCAAGGTCTGCACGTCGAAGCGGGTCTTCTTAGCCTCGGCGAGCGCGTAATCGAGAAAATGCGGGATGTCCTCAAATGGAATCTGAGCCAACAGATACTTTGCAGTTTCCACATCCTTTGAGGGCACGTATGGGATGCCGACGCTCGCCCGGCCGGTGTGCTTTTCTATAAAGAGGTACGCGACTTTAAGCGGCTCGGCGATGTGTTGCCGATCGGCGTGGAAATCGAATTGGACACTCCCCCGTTCCTGGTGCCGATAAAAGCGATCGTAGTCCGCGAAGAATGCAGAGCCGGGCCGGAACGTGATAACGAAGCCACCCCGACCTTTGGCGTCGGTGATCGTGTAGGAAGCGAGAAACTCGGCCTTCACAAGCTGGCGCAGGTGCGGCCCCAGCTGATCGCGCTCGATGAGGGATTGATACGGACGAACCTCAAGTCCGCCGAGCCACTCGGCACAGATGTCGTCGTAGCGCTTTACGAACGTCAGACGATTCTGGTGATGCCCGTCGTACAGATTCGCGAAGTGAAAAAAGAGCCGCATGTAGAACGCTTGCCCAATCGTGCCGAGCTGTTGCATCAATCCATGATTGAGGCAGGTGAAATGTCCATCTTGTAGCGATGTCATGATGGGCCGCGCGAGCGTTACGGTGCACGCCTCGATCGGATCGGTGGCGTGTTCGCGCCGCTCCACATAAATCTCCGGAAAGATATTGAACGAGTGCTCCACGAACTTGTCCGCGGATTTGAAGCGCGTCCGCACGAAGGTGTAATGAATTTCATCGAGGGCGCGGGCGAGCTGCTCGCTGGCGCTGCCTCCCCACTCGGCTCGGCCGATGAGGCGCATGAGTTCGCGCTTGGTGAACGAAACGTCTGCTTGTGTCGGCCGGCCGTAGCCGGAATGCTTCTTGATGAGCGCGACGAAAATCTTGTGCGCCAGCGGGCCAGGTTGTCCGAGTTTCGGATCGGGGCGGATGACGATATTCTTTTCCGCCACTCCCCTGTTGAGTTCGATTTGCTCGGTGCGAATGGACGCCCGCTTACGATCGTGGCAGAACAGCGCGCCGGCAACGCGCAGCAGCGTATTCTCCATGTAGAGCTTGTTTGTCTGTTGGACAGGTTCGCTCGTCTCCGCTGCCCTAGCGGTTGCCGTCATACGTCTGGATATTATAGCGTGAAAACAAAAGGGCCGGCGGACGCTGTGGAGAAAATCGTCCGGATGTTGTTGCTGCGCCAGTGTTCGCGACAATTCGCGACTGTTCGCGGCAAAAAAACACGTCACGGATTTTGGAGTGTTTGACCCGGTTGTGGGGCTTGGTTGAGCCGCGGAGGCGGGTCTGTTCTGGCGGCTGCTGCGGGGTGCGTTGGTGTGGGCGATCTGGCTGTCGGCGGTAATCTGTGGTGGAGGTTGCGGGGGCAACGGGAATGCGACGATTATTCGACTACACGGGTGTTTCGTCGGCGCGGCTCGCCTGCTCATTCGGTTCTTTGTGTTTGGGTGCGACCAAAAGCGGGGCGAGCATGGCCTGCAGGCGATGGATCAGCGTGTTGGTTTCTTTGTCGCGCTCAAGCAGCGCCTCGATCTGCGTGTCCTTCACGGACACCTGGCCGCGCAAGAAATCATTTTCCTTTTCGAGGAGGACGACATAGCGATCCTCGGGGGCGCGAACAGTCGCGTCCGTTCGCGACTGTTCGTTGCTGTTCACCCCCTCAGCTCCCTTGTTTTCCTTAGTGCGAACGTTCGCGTCCGTTCGCGTCTGGTCGCGACCATTCGCGACTGTTCGCACCTCTTTGATGTAGGTGATGTGGCGGTCCACGGAGTAGGGGGCCACTAGGTACTTTTCGCCGGTCTCGGTCTCGACCTTGTGGCAATCGAGCTTTGAAAGAGCGCAGTATTTTTGGATAGCGCGCGGGGTGCGCGGATGGCCGGCCTTGGCGTACAGCTCGGCCGCTTGCTCGATGGAAAGGGTGTATTGGTGGTCCGGCGAACGGTCGCGACTGGTCGCGTCCGTTCGCGGCTGTTCGGGGCTCATTACGCTTGATGATAACCCGCGCGCCTCCACCTCGCGCCGGTTATCCCCAATAGCGATCGCCTGGCAAAACGGAGGCTTAGTGTTGTACGATACCGTTCATTGGCTCTATGGGATTGCGAAAGAAAGTCGATGACACGTGAAGATACTCTGCCCCTACGCACCAAGCTCCGGAGGAGCAACACTAGCGGATATGAGGGCGTGTCATGGCACAAGAGTGCCTCCAAATGGGGAGCGTACATCCGCGCCGACGGTGTCCGTCTTCACCTCGGCCTGTTCAAAACGATCGAGGAGGCCCACGTTGCGCATGTTCGGGGCTTCGCAGAATTTCGCAGCACAGTTCAAAAGGCTGAACCCACTGCTATTAGAAATGAGCTACTTTATGCAGTTAGGCAGCTCTACGATCTCCACGGCATCAAAGCTCTCTCGACGCCGTTTCTTGAGAAGCAGAAGTCCAGGCTGTATCACCGCCTGCGTACGGCCGGCCTAAATCAACCTACGCTGCTAGCTCAGCTTGGCCTTACGGAAGAGTACGCAGCGTGGCGTATGTCTGCGCGCACCTATAGGGGAGTGACAAAGCCGAAATGGTCGTGGGAAGTCGCCGTAGCGAAGGCGAGGGAAATTAAGGAACGCGAAGGCGATTTACCGACTGTGCAATGGTTCCGGACCAACGGATTTAGCTCGCTGACGGCTGCCGTTCATCTCTCCGGTCGCACATGGGAGGATTTGCGGGAGGCCGTTGGATGCTTTGCCACCAGTAATTTTTACGAATCTAGAAACGGCATGCGCTGGCGGAGTCGTCCAGAGGCATCCTTGTCCAACTTCCTGTACGCTCGGGGCATCAAGCATAAGCGGGGAGAACGCTATGCTGCCGGTTATTCCAAGCAGTCCGGTCGTCGTTGGGGCAGCTTATACCAATTCCACATCAGGGTGAGCTGACGATATAGGGAAACGAGGTGATTGATTGGACGAGTTTTGGATTGCGTTCGATATAGAGGATCGCCTGCTTGAGCTTGGTACGTACGGCGTCGATGGATTTGAGGGCGTAGTTCTTGAAGATTTTCTCGCGGATTTCATCCCAGAGATTCTCCTTCGGGTTGAGTTCTGGCGAATAGGGCGGCAGAAACAGCAGCGAGACATTGTCGGGAAGCGCGAGGTCGCCACAGCGGTGGTTGGGGGCGCCATCGAGAACCAACAGGATGTCCTGCCTGGCAAACTTTCGCGAGAGGACGTCAAGGAAGGCCTGGAAGCATGCCGTATTCGATGTCGGCATGATCAGATAGACGCAAGTTCCGTCCTTCGGAGAGACCGCCCCATACAAATAGATGTATTCGCGGATGAGCTGGGAGGCGACCTCGGGCCTGGTGCCGATCGGAGCCCAGCACGGCCGTGGCCGATTGATCCGGCCGAACCGCGCTTCATCGGCGAACATGATCCGCAAGCCACGACCGCGCCTGGCGGCCGCTCGCTTGGCTTTCCTCACAGCATTTGGAAAGCCGCTTTTTTAAAAGCATCCTGAGCCGCGAGGTCGCGTTTGGGATGAAACGGACGCGGCATCAGCTTGCGCCAGCCATGCCGAGCCAGAAGATTATAGACCGTGCTATTACTGGTTTCGTGCCCGATGGCCTTTTCGTAGGCCGCTTTGAGATCGTGGATATTCAACATCTCGCCGGCCCCGGCGGCTTTGACAAAACGCGCCAACAAGCCCTTTTCCTCAGCCAGGGTCATGTTCTCGCGCTTGCGCCCACCGCTCGGCTTGGATTTGAGCGCCTTGAGCCCGCCACCGTCATGGGCCATATGCGCCCGGTTCACCGTGCTCAGTGACACGCCCATCGCTTCGGCAATCGCAGGCTGCGTCATTCCGCTTTCGCGCAGCAGCACCATCTGAATGCGCTGGCGCTGCTGGGGATCTCCTTTCCAGCGAAGCGCTGTCTTCAACCGACGGACTTGGCCTTTGCTGCATTTGACCATCTGTTCCCTCCGAATCAGATGGTCCCAGCGAATCACACCTCGCGTTGAAGGAAAAACCCCGGCCCATGCCCGGCACCCAGCCCTGCAAAAAGGTCAATTCAATCAGCTATGGAAGCGGTATTAGACCTACATTTTGTCTCCGCTGCGGGAGTTTGGATTGACGTGGAGGTTTGGGGCGACATACCGGATCGAATGTCGGGTGGACGCTACAAAGCGACCCGGGCGTTCAAAGAAAGATGGCAGGCTAACAACCCCAACTTTGTGGGAATCCAGTATCAAGATTGCCTGTCGGACGCACGGCTGACAAAAATCCTGGAGTCGCATATCGGAGTCATCGAGCCGTTCCAGTTTGAGAAACCATCCGATCGACTGATCGAAACATCGCACTGGTCTGACGCAGATGAGCTGCTTGCGTCCTGTGGAGAACTCGCAGCTCAGATGCCGAATGGCATCTTTCCATCCGAAGGTTGGCTCAGGAAGCGGGGCAAGTACGTCAACCGGTCTGGGCCGAGCTACAACACTTTAGCGGTTCGAGTGAACCAGTGGCTCGGCGGCTCCCGCGCCGTGCGCGAGCTTCTCGGTCATGGCCATGCGAGTACGACTGCATGGACGGCGGAGCGGGCAATTACTGCTTGGCGAGAATTTCATAAAAAGCACGGGCTAACGCCCTCGCAATGTCAAGGTCCTACGATCCGACGATCGCTTGCTAAAGAGGTGTTAGCGGAAGCATCGAAAATTTATTCAGCGACTTGGATACTCGGTGTGCTGACGACAGCGAGGGAGGGGCGCAATGAGAGAAAAATAGTATGGACGCCAGAGCGAGCAATTACCGCTTGGCGAGACTTTCAGCTAAAGCATGGTCGAACGCCATCGCAATGTATGAGTTCAAAGCAGCGGCAAACGCTACCCCGTGAAGTGACGGATAAAGCGACGCGAATCTACAATGCGGCGCAGAGACTTGGTGTGCTGGCGGCGGCGCGCGCTTTTCCGCTCAGTCAAAAAAGTCTATCGCCGCTATCTCTATCGGGCTGGACTGCCTAAGGGAGGCCACGATGGCAACAGCTGAAAAGATTTCATCCGTTCAGGAGTGGGTGGACTTACCGCAAATCTCTTTGCCTTCAGTAGGTAGTGCTAAAGAACGCGGTTCTGTTTACAAAGTATTTAAAGTTGGGTTGTTGGGCGTCTCCAGGGCGGACTGCGAGAGAATGAACCTGAGCGTCACGCCGAGCCATGGTGACAAGTGTGTACTACCAACGGCCGTAATCGAGTTCGCGAGAAAGCGGCAACTTTGCCGTCTCCCATTAGAGTTAGCACCCTGGACGTTTGAATGTGTGGCAATGGCTAATGCAGGGAGAAATCCATTCCCTTCGGATGTAAAATTCGGTGTGCTTGAGGGACGCCCATACGCTGAGTTTGCTCTATAGTCCAGGCCAACTCTAGTTTTGGCGAGGGGGACCCGGGCTGGCAGCGCCAGCTTTAAGCAGCGATTCTGATGGGTTTCTTGCTAAGCGATGCAGCCACGAATGTATTCCACTTTTTCATGCCGGCGCGCTTCTGGGGCATGTAGGTCCAGCGGTCGTAGTTTTTCGGGCTCACGTTACGTCCTGGAGCACGTGGTTTTGGATGCGGTCGCGGATTTCATTCGGCACGCTGCTTGCCGGTGAGTCGCGGCAGGAGTGCTGTTCGGATGAGGACCTTGAGAACTATTTCGAACGATAAGTGCCGTGAGGCGAAAGGTTCCTGCTTCTGCCTTGAGAGGCAAGCGTGTCCAATAATTCGTAAAGAATGGGCTTATTAGTTCCGAACGTGTTCGATTTGATAAAGACCGTCGGCTCGTTCGTCGGTCTGCTCGCCGGAATTGCGCTCCTCTACGATAGGCTGGCGAGAGGCCGCCCATGTGCGTCGCTGACGATATCTACGGACGCGGGTCAACCTTCGCCGCGCATTCGGATCAACAATACGAGTCCACATGATATCGCAATATTGGACATAACTGTCCATCCGGAAACCTATCTACCCGCAGTGGGTGGCGAAGCGGAAGATAGACTGAGAGCGTCGTTGGGCCAGAGGCCGTACTTCATGCTCAAGCCTTCCGAACAGAAAGAAATTTGGATACTGCCGAGGTTCAAGAATAACGTTCCGCTCGAAGTCGTGCGGGGGCGAGTAGCATTCCGCGTTTGGTGGCGGCGCGGGAATGCGACATGGCTGCCGCAAGCACCTGTAACAGTACGAACGAGCACAGAAACCATCAGAAAATTTGGGTTAGAGAGGCCGGACATTCCTATTTAGACTTTGGCAGCACGGGCGGCTCGGTGAACCTGCGGTGAGTTCCGCGAGAAATCATCACCGAATGGCCGAGACCTCATTTGCGGGCTCGGTGAGGGAAGCGAATAGAGCCCGTCCCGGAGGGGCGCATGCAAGCTGCTGTCTTGCGAACGGCGGGTGAACAAAGTCCACGGATTTTCCACGGAGCGGAGTGTCAGTTTCGCGTTGTGTTCTGTTTCGAGTTGCCGGACACACGCAGTAAACGGTATCAAAAATCACTGAAAACAATGGATTGAGTGGTGGGCGCTGTAGGGATTGAACCTACGACCTCTCCCGTGTGAAGGGAACGCTCTCCCGCTGAGCTAAGCGCCCGGTCCAGTTCGGCCCGGATTTAAGGAACGGCCCGGCAGGGTGTCAAGCGAGGCTAGTTCGACGCCGCGCGCGAGGCGGTTGACTGCAAAGCGCGAATGCGGTCGGCGAGCGTGCCCTTGCCTTCCTGAGGGGAGTCGATCGTAGCGGCGCCAGCATCGCCGCCAGTGCCGTTGATCCCCGGCGTCCTCACGCCCCTTGCTTGCCCCAGTTCGGGAACCGCTTCGGCGAGCATCGACTCGATCGGCGAACCCGGACCCTCGAGCACGGCGGTGAGCCGCGCCACTTCCGCGGCAACATCGTTGATGCGCTCCCGCAACAGCGCGTTCTCGACGCGCTCGGCCGCCCAGCCCGTTTCCGCGTCGCGTTTCATCGTCGCGATCTCGCGTTGGAGCTTGGAGCGCTCCTCGATGGCGACGGCGAGCTGCGCTTCGAGCTGGCCGATATCGGCGCGGAATTTGTCCACGGCGCCGCGGCTGCGGCTGCCGGCATTCTTGATCTCTGCGCGCAAATCATTCTCGACCTTGCCGGCGGCATCGAGGTCATTGCGCAGCCGGCTGGCCTCGAATTCGCGCTCGGCCAGAAGGCGCCCCTGATCGCCGAGGCGGGCTTCCAGTTCCTGCACCCTGCGGCTCAAAACCTCCGCTTCGGTCGACTGCACAAGGAGCTGCCGCTCGAGTTCGCCGGTGCGCGCCGACAGCCCGTCGAGTTTGCTGCGCTCCTCGCTCGATTGCCTGGCCGCCGCTTCGGCCTCGTTTCGCTCACGCGCGAGCCGTTCTTCGGTCAACCGCACCGCGCGCTCATAGTCGGCGACGCTGACCTTCATCGCTTCGATCTGGGTACGGAGCGCCGCGATCTCGACGCGCTGACTGTCAGCCGTAATCGAGCGCTCGCCGAGTTCGGCGACGAGCTTGGCGAGGTCCGCCTGCTTGTCGGCGAGTGCCCGCTCCGCTTCGCGCAGCGAGCTCGACTTCAACTCGAACTCCTCCTCGGTGGCGCGCAGCTGATCCCGCAGATTCTTGTCGCGCGATTCGAGCGCGAAGATCGCTGCGGTCTTCTCGCCGAGTTCTTTCTTGAGCTGATTGACGGCGTCGGTCTTCTTGCCAAGCTCGGCGAGCTGGCCGGTTGTCCTGGCCTTCATCTGCTCGACGCTCATTTCGAGCCGGCGGGTCGACATGGCGAATTCTGCGCGCAACTGATCCTTGTCGGCGCGGATTTCCGCGATCGAAAACGGCGTTGCCGCTTCGAGCCGGCGCATCGTCAAGCGAACGGCGCGATTATGGACCAGGGGGACGAACAACAATCCGAGCAGCGCCGCAACCAGGAACCCGATCCCGAAATACATGACCGGTTCGATCATGACACCACTCTTTCAGCCCTACGCCGTGGGTTCACATTGCCACGTTAGGAGGGGCTGCACCATGTTCGCGAAGCATTAACCTAAACCGAGATTGGCCGCAGCGCCAGAAAAGACGACAGTCCTTGGCGACAAACCTGTGACGGCGCCGTTCTTCCGGCCGCAGGTTAAAAGCCGGCGATCAGAACGGGTTCCAGGTTGGGTGCGGCGTGAATTTGAGATAGCCGACATTGGCGCCGAGCCTCAGTCCGACGCCGGAACGGATCGGCACGACCACGATATCGTTGGCCGTAAGCGCCGTCATTCCGAGGCCGCCGATAAAATAGGCCGAGCCGGCTACGCCGCCGAACCGCTCGAAAATAGCTTCGGTGCGCGGCAGGTTGTAGACGAGCATCATGGTCCGCGCGCCATCGGCCCCGGCATCGAAACCGAGCGAGGGCCCCTGCCAATATACGCGGACGTCGCCGGCATTCTTGGTGTAGAGCGTCCCGTCGCCGTAGCGCAGCCCGCCGACAAAAGCGCCGCTTGCCTCTTCGCCTAGGATATAACCGTTCGGCTGGCCCCATTGGCTGCCGGCCTTCTCCACGATCGAGGCCAGGCCACGCGAGACGCCGCCGAAGAAATGATGGCCGGCATCGACGATCTCGTTGGGCGAGAACTGATTGCTCGCCGGCGGCCGCGGCGGGGGGGCCGGCACAGGCCCAACGGCCGCTGGCGGCGGTTCGGGCGGCGGCGTGGTCTGCGCTCCGGCCGGCAAGGCTCCAAGGCCCCCGAATATCAGAGCGACAATGGCGAACCGCACGGCAAAATTCATCAAGCGTCCCCCGGTTAACCCCTTGCTCACACGCACCGGCTAAGTCTCGGCTCAGCTGTTTCCCTCGCGAAAAGCTGATCCGAATCAACCAATCCTTCGCCAAAACTATGACCGCAGCACGGCAACAACGAAAGCGGTACGGCGCGGGCACTGCGACGTTGACCTGCTTTCTGTTGGCCTTGTCCGCGCTGCCGCCCGCCTCGCGAGCCGCAGCGACGGAAAGGATCGTGGTCGATTGGCACACCGGCCTCGCCATCGGGGGATACGATCCCGTCGCTTTCTATACCGACGGCAAGCCGATACCCGGCAGCCCTGATCTCGAATTGACGTATGGCGGCGCGGTCTGGCGCTTCTGCAACATCGGCAATCGCGAAGCCTTCGCGGCGCGGCCCGACGTCTACATGCCGCAATTCGGCGGTTATGACCCGCTTGGCGTCGCCCGCGGTATCGCGGTCGCGGGAAACCCCGGCGTCTGGCTGATTACAGGCGGGCGGCTTTTCCTGTTCTACGATCGAGGCCGGCTGCAGACATTCGCGGCCGATCCGGAGCGCATTACCGGCGCGGCCGAACGCAAATGGCCGGACGTGCTACGCACGCTCAGCCCTTGATCGCCGTTTTCACTAGCCAGCCTTGAGCACCCCTTCGGTGGGGGCAGGGCCGCCCCAGGCGAGGAAGGCGGGAATGCGTAGCTCTGGGGTGCCGTACTTAAGGGCAGCGCCGTCCGGCTCGATCACGCTTCCGCCCGCCGCCGTAAGGACGGCGTGACCTGCCGCCACGTCCCAGTCCCGCGTCGGTCCGAGCCGTGGATAGTGATCGGCGGCCCCCTCGGCCACGCGACAGAATTTCACCGAGGAGCCGCAAGCCATGCGGCGTGTGTGCGGCAGGATGTTGAGATAAGCCTGCGTTGGCCCATCGAGGTGGGAACGGCTCACCATGACGATCAGTTCGCCCTCCGGCCGCGCCCGCGTGTGGATTGCCTCCGCCGAGGACGTTTTGCGCGAAGAAAATTCCAGCCGTTCCGCGCCGCGTCCGACGATCCCGCGCCAAACAAGGCCAAGTGCTGGCGCCACGACGATGCCGAGGAACGGCGCGCCGTCCGAGATGAGCCCGATATTGACCGTGTACTCGTCGCGTCCGGCAATGAATTCCCGTGTGCCGTCGAGAGGGTCGACAAGGAAGTAGGTGGCGCCCTTCACCACCGGCTTTTCGCGCTCTGCATGCTCTTCCGAGACGATCGGAAAAGCCGGAGCAAGACGCACGAGGCCGTCACGGATCACCGCTTCCGCGGCTTCGTCTGCCGCTGTTACCGGCGAGCCGTCGGCTTTGATGCGAACGCGACCGTCATCGCGGGATTGGAGGATTGTTTCCGCCGCGGCGAGGCTAAGTGCGGTCAGCGCATCCATGAGGTGGGCGCCGTCGTCGATGTCGAAGGCTGGCACGGACGCTCCTTGATGGTTCCAGTTCACGCGCGCTCGACAAAGGGGGTGCCCATGTAGCATAGGCCGCCGGTGACGGCACGATTGCCGAATCGCGCGCGGTGTGACACGGACGGGCTCAGCGCATTTGAGCGGAGTCTCTCATGTCCGCCCCTGTTTCCGGCCCCATTGCCATCGGAGCCCTCGACCTAGCAGCGCTCCTGTGCTCGCGCGTCTGCCATGACCTGATCAGCCCGGTGGGCGCGATCGTCAATGGCATCGAGGTCATGGAAGAGGACAAGGACGAGGAAACGAAGACGTTTGCGCTCGATCTGATCAAGAAGAGTGCGTATCAGGCCTCGGCAAAACTGCAATTTTGCCGGCTGGCGTTCGGTGCGGCGGGATCGGCTGGCGCCCAGATCGATCTTGGCGATGCGGAAAAGGCGGCGCGCGGACTCCTTGAGGATAACAAGACCGCGTTGGTCTGGAATCTGCCGCGCCAATTGCTGGCGAAGAACCGGGTCAAGCTGCTGCTGAACATGCTGATGATCGCCGCGGGGACCGTCTCACGCGGCGGGACGCTGACCGTCGAGCCGGTTTCGGGCGGGGGGGAGATCGCCGGCTTCGCAGTCACGGCTTCCGGCCTCAACGCTAAGTTGAGCCCGGCCACGGCAGAGCTGCTCACGGGGAGCCCCGCACACGCCGTGGATGCTCACGCTATTCAGCCCCTCTATGCCGGTATCCTTGCCCGGGACTGCGGACTTACCTTATCGGCCGGTGGCGAACCGGGCACCGTCGCTTTAACCGCCCGCTAACAATTCCGTTTCCGGCGGAAAAAGGTGGCGTTTTCCGTGAAGCGGATTGCGCCCTGCAACCGAAATTAAACCCTTTGGCAACACACTAGCCGCATTCCGACCGGGCGCTCGGCGCCCGGACGGTCAAAGCACGCGTATTGCGTGTGTGTGGCGGCGGCGCCCGATGCGCCGGCCGTCGAAAGCGTGTGTGCTGGTGAGGCGCGTATGGACGACCTGCTCCGGGAGTTCCTAACCGAGACCAACGAAAGTCTCGAGCGGGTCGATGCCGAGCTCGTGCGCTTTGAGCAGGAGCCGAACAACGGCGAAATCCTCGGCAACATTTTTCGCCTCGTCCACACCATCAAAGGCACTTGCGGCTTTCTTGGACTTCCCCGGCTCGAGATTTTGGCGCACGCCGCTGAGAGTTTGATGGGCAAATTCCGCGACGGTATGCCGGTAACGACCGTGGCGGTAACGCTCATTCTTTCCACGATCGACCGCATCAAGACGATCCTCGAAGAGCTCGAAGCGCACCAGCGCGAGCCCGCGGGCGATGATGGCGACCTCATCGAGCAACTCAATCGCCTGACACACGAGAGTCACGCCAAGCCGCAACCGGCTCTCGGCACCGAAGAGAATGCGCTGCCACAACCGACCACCCGCGCCAAAACGAATACACAGCCGCGACCGGCCGCTGAGGTGCCGGAGGAGGCGAGGCCGCAGACGCCCGTGCGCGACAAGCACTTCGTTGACAAGCATTTGGCTGACGAGTTCTTGGCGGAGCGGCCAGTCGATGAACGCGGCGAGCGGCTCGCAAGCCATTCGATCCGCGTCCATGTTGAGACGCTCGATCACCTGATGACCACGGTTTCCGAGCTCGTTCTCACCCGCAATCAACTCCTGGAGATCGTCCGCCGCCACGAGGATTCCGATTTCAAGGTGCCGTTGCAGCGGCTGTCGAACGTCACCGCCGAGCTGCAGGAAGGCGTGATGAAAACGCGCATGCAGCCGATCGGCAATGCGTGGCAAAAGCTGCCGCGTATCGTGCGCGACCTTTCCGCCGAGCTCGGCAAGCAGATCGAACTGGAGATGCACGGCGCCGAGACCGAACTCGACCGCCAGGTGCTCGAGCTGGTCAAAGACCCGCTCACGCATCTGGTTCGCAACTGCGCCGATCACGGCATCGAAAGCCCCGCCGAACGGATCGCCGCCGGCAAACCGCAGAAGGGCACGATTCGGCTTTCAGCTTGTCATCAGGGCGGACACATCATCATCGCGATCGCCGACGATGGCCGCGGCCTCGATCTCGCTCGCATCAGCGCCAAGGCTGTCGAGCAGGGATTTGCCGGCGAGGCCGAAGTTGCGGCCAAATCCGAGGTAGAGATCCGCAATCTGATCTTCATGCCCGGCTTCTCCACCGCCAGCCAGGTGACCAGCATTTCCGGCCGCGGCGTCGGCATGGACGTTGTCCGCTCCAACATCGAGCAGATCGGCGGCACGGTCGATTTGAAATCCGTTTCCGGCGCGGGAACCACTTTCACGATCAAGATCCCGCTCACGCTGGCGATCGTTTCCGCGCTTATCGTCGAAGCAGGCGGCGAACGCTTTGCCGTTCCTCAGCTTTCGGTGCTCGAGCTGGTGCGCGCCTCCGTCAGCGGCGAGCATCGCATCGAACGTATCAGGGACGCGCCAGTGCTGCGGCTGCGCAACAAGTTGTTGCCGCTCATCGATCTGAAGGAGGTCTTGCACCTCGGCCAAAGCGAAGGCGACAAGGGCTTCGTGCTCGTGACGCAGGTCGGCAGCCAAGTGTTCGGCGTCGTGGTCGACGGCGTATTCCACACCGAGGAAATCGTGATCAAGCCGATGTCGTCGAAGCTGCGTCACATCGCGGCCTTCTCCGGGACGACAATTCTCGGCGACGGTACGGTGATCATGATCATCGACCCAAACGGGATAGCGCAGGCGCTCGGCCGCGCCGTGGCCGTTGTGCAAGCTGACAAAGTCAATCTCGATGGCGGCGAGGATGCCGCCAATGAGGACTTGACGCCGCTCCTCGTCTTCCGCGCCGGTTCGCAGCAGCCTAAGGCCGTTCTGCTCTCACTCGTCTCGCGTTTAGAGGAGATCGATTGCCGCCGGATTGAACGTTCGGACGGTCACCATTTGGTGCAATATCGCGATCAACTGATGCCGCTTCTGCGCATCGATACGCAAAGCGGCATCAAACAGGATGGCGCTCAGCCGATCCTGGTGTTCTCCGATCATGGCCGCTGCATGGGCCTCATCGTCGACGAGATCGTGGATATCGTCGAACAGCGGCTCGACATCGAGGTGGCGAGCGAGCGCCCCGGAGTGCTGGGCTATGCGGTGGTGAAAGGCAGCGCCACCGAGATCATCGACATCGGCCATTTTCTCCCGCAGGCCTACTCCGATTGGTTTCGCCGCCGGGATGCGCGGTCGGGACCGCTCGCGCGCAGAATCATGCTGGTCGACGATTCGGCGTTTTTCCGCAACATGCTCGCGCCCCTGATCAAGGCCGCGGGCTACCAGGTGGTCGCAGTTGCTTCGGCTGCGCAAGCGCTGGCGGCGATCAAGTCCGGCACGCGTGTCGATCTCATCGTCACCGATATCGAGATGCCGGACATGGACGGTTTCGAGCTGGCCGCGGCGTTGCGCGAAAATCCCGCCACCGCCGCTATTCCGGTCATCGCGCTCTCGGCCATGGTTTCCACCGAGGCGATCGAGCGCGGCCGCGAGGTCGGATTCCACGATTTTGTCGCCAAGTTCGATCGAACCGGACTCATCGCGGCGCTCAAAGAGCAGACCGACGATTTGCATCAGGCGGCGTGACGGCCGGAAAGCCAGAGACAACGATGCACGACGACACAGCGTTCACCGAATTCGTCACCTTCACGATCGCCGGCCAGATGTTCGGCCTGCCGATCGCGCGCGTGCAGGATGTGTTCAAGCCGGCGCGCATCACGCGCGTGCCGCTTGCCGGGGCGGAGATTGCCGGCGTGCTCAATTTGCGCGGCCGCATCGTGACGGCGATCGATATGCGCTGCCGGCTCGATGCGAAGCGGCGCGAAAACGACGGTGCGCCCATGGCCATCGGCATCGAAGCGAAGGGCGAATCGTTCGGTCTTCTGGTCGATGCGGTGGGTGAGGTGCTCAAGCTGCCGGACACCGATCGCGAGGCCAATCCGATCAATCTCGACGCCAAGCTCGCCGCGCTGTCCGCCGGCGTTTACCGGCTCGACGGTCAGCTTCTTGTCGTTCTCGATATCGACCGCGTGCTGGATTTGCGCAGCGAAGCGATGGCGGCGTGAGGAAGAAACGGCATAACGGTGCAAAACTGCGCACCAACGGAACATCGAAGCGGGCTCGCCCGCGAAGCGTGGAGTGAGGACACTATGAAGACCTGCTTAGTCGTCGACGACTCAAGCGTCATCCGCAAGGTGGCGCGGAGAATTCTCGAAGGTCTCGACTTTCAGATCGCCGAGGCGGAAAACGGCGAGGAGGCCGTGGAGGCTTGCCGCCGGCAAATCCCAGACGCGATTTTGCTCGACTGGAACATGCCGAAAATGGACGGCTATGAGTTCCTGCGGGCGCTGCGCCGTTTGCCCGGCGGCGACAAGCCGAAAGTGGTGTTCTGCACCACCGAGAACGATGTCGCCCACATCGCCCGTGCACTGCATGCCGGCGCCAACGAATACATCATGAAGCCGTTCGACAAGGACATCGTTGAGGCGAAGTTCCAGGAAGTCGGACTGCTCTGAGCGAACACGCAAAGCGTCGCGCGTCGCGTTGGTGAATGTCCGAGCCAGTTGAGTGCCGAAAGTGCCAGTCCATGAGTAGCGTCCTTGCCCCCGCGAGCCCGGCGACCGCCATCGACAGGCCCATCCGGGTCATGGTCGTCGACGATGCGATTGTTGTTCGCCGGCTGTTGACGCGCTGGATCGCCGCCGAACGGGACATGACGCTGGCGGCATGCTTGTGCACCGGGCGCGAGGCGGTCGAGCAACTCGAAGAATGCGATCCTGACGTCGTCGTCCTCGACATCGACATGCCGGAGCTTGACGGCATCTCGGCCTTGCCGCAGTTACTTAAAAAGAAACGCGATCTGGTCGTGATCATGGCTTCGACGCTCACCCGCCGGAGCGCCGAAATCAGCTTGAGGGCGCTTTCGCTGGGCGCCGCCGACTACGTTCCAAAGCCCGAAGCCGTTCCCGATGCGTCGGCATCGGTGGCGTTTCATCGCGAGCTGATCGACAAGATCCGCAACCTCGGCCGCCGCGGCCGCTCGGTGGCGCGCCAGTGGAAGCCGGGCGCGCCTGCGCAGCCGCCACTGCCGGCGCCGCGCCGTCGCGCGAGCGTGCCGCAAATCGAGACCGCCGCGTTCAGTCTGCGGCCGTTCGCGGCCGTCTTGCCGCGGGTGCTGCTGATCGGGTCCTCGACCGGCGGGCCGCAGGCGCTCACGAGTTTGATCGGACAAATCGGCACCACCATCGAACGTGCGCCGATTTTGATCACGCAGCATATGCCGCCGACCTTCACCACGGTGCTGGCCGAACATCTGACGCGCGTCAGTGGCCGGCGGGTAAGGGAGGCCGAACACGATGAATCCGTCATCGCAAGCGGCATTTATGTAGCACCGGGAGGCCGCCATATGCGGGTCGTGCGCGGCCGCAACGGTCCCGCGATCGCGCTCGGCGACGATCCGCCGGTCAACTTTTGCAAGCCGTCGGTGGATCCATTGCTGTCCTCGGCGGCCCAGGTATGGGGCGCGGCGAGCCTCGCGCTTGTTCTCACCGGCATGGGCTGCGACGGAACGCGCGGCGCGGCCGATATCGCCGCAGCCGGCGGCAGCGTGATCGCCCAGGATGAAGCGAGCAGCGTTGTGTGGGGCATGCCGCGTGCCGTCGCTCACGCCGGCTTGTGTTCGGCGGTTCTCCCGCTCTGCCAGATCGCCGCGGAAGTCAATCGCCTGTTTTCCGGAGGCCGCGCGTGACGCCGCTCGACTACGATTTCCTGCGCAAATGCCTCAAGGAGCGCTCCGGCCTGGTGCTTTCGGCCGATAAGCAATATCTGGTCGAGAGCCGGCTTTTGCCGATCGCGCGCAAGGCTGGTCTCAATGGCCTCGGCGATCTTGTAGCTCTGCTCAGACGCAGCGACACCAACGCCCTGATGACGAGGGTCGTCGAGGCCATGACCACCAACGAGACTTTTTTCTTTCGCGACAAGACACCGTTCGAGAATTTTCGCGCGGCGGTGTTGCCGGCGCTTCTCGCGGCGCGCCGGGCCTCGCGCACCATTCGTATCTGGTGCGCGGCCGCTTCCACCGGCCAGGAGCCCTACTCGCTGGCTATGGCGCTGAAGGAGATGGCAGGCGATGTCGCCGGGTGGCGCATCGATCTGTTCGCGACCGACCTCTCCACCGAAGTGCTGGAGAAGGCGCGGAAGGGAATATACAGCCAATTCGAAGTGCAGCGCGGCCTACCGATCCAGCTGTTGATCAAATACTTCACCCAGGTCGGCGAGATGTGGCAGATCGCGCCTGAAATTCGGGCGATGGTCAAATTCCAGCAATTCAATCTGCTCACCGATTTCTCGCGCTTCGGCACCTTCGATTTGGTCTTCTGCCGCAACGTGCTGATCTATTTCGACCAGGAGACGAAGATCAGCCTGCTCAACCGGCTCGGCCGGATCAGCGCCGGCGACGGCTACCTCATTCTCGGCGCGGCGGAGACGGTGGTGGGGCTCACCGACAGCTTCAGAACCATGCCGGATTTGCGCGGCCTTTATGTACCGAACGTGCGCCAACCGCGGCCGCAGGTTTTTCCCGGCGGAAAGCCGATGCCGCGCCTCGTTGCGGTGAACGGCGGGCGGTGAGGCCAAATTTCTCCCTCCCGCGTTGCGGGAGAGGGGACAAGCGCGCACAAACAAAAACCCCGGCCGGTGGCCGGGGTTTTGTTTTTCTGAAAACGCTGAGCTTTAGGCGGAGATTTTCGCTTCGTCCTCGATCGGCTCGCGCAGCACGTAGCCGCGGCCCCACACCGTTTCGATGTAGTTCTTGCCGTTCGAAGCGTTGGCGAGTTTCTTGCGCAGCTTGCAGATGAAGACGTCGATGATCTTCAGCTCCGGCTCGTCCATGCCGCCATAGAGGTGATTGAGGAACATCTCTTTGGTCAGCGTGGTGCCCTTGCGCAGCGAAAGCAGCTCGAGCATCTGGTATTCCTTGCCGGTCAGATGCACGCGGGCGGCGCTGACCTCGACGGTCTTGGTGTCGAGGTTGACGACGAGATCGCCGGTCTGGATGACCGATTGGGCGTGACCCTTGGAGCGCCGCACGATGGCGTGGATGCGCGCCACAAGCTCGTCCTTGTGGAACGGCTTGGTCATGTAGTCGTCGGCGCCGAAGCCGAGCCCTCGCACCTTGTCCTCGATCCCGGCCAAGCCGGTAAGGATCAAAATCGGCGTCTTGACCTTCGATACGCGCAGGCTGCGCAAGACTTCGAAGCCCGACATGTCTGGAAGATTAAGGTCGAGGAGGATAATGTCGTAGTCGTAGATCTTGCCGAGATCGATCCCTTCCTCGCCGAGATCGGTCGTATAGACGTTGAAGCTCTCGGACTTGAGCATCAACTCGATTGATTGCGCCGTGGCGCTATCGTCTTCGATCAGCAATACGCGCATGCCAGTCCCCTTCCTCGCCGCGCGGCTAAGGTTGGCGCGCCGTTGCGGCGGCCCCCGAAAAGCGCCTTGGGACAAACTGATTCGAGACTGTAAACGCGGTATGGTTAACAAAACCTGATTCCCTCATGCAAGCATCTCCTAGGCAATTTTCAGCGAATCGCCGTAAGATGTTGCAAGAGAGTGGTTTTTGAGCCACGCGGGCGCTCATAGATCAGGTTAAGTTGCGGCGCTAACCAACTCCGGAGACTCGCCCATCCGTTCTGGCTTGGCGAGCCGCCTATTCCCAAGGACGACGCAATGATTAACGGCCCGGGTAAATACAGAGTTAAGACCGGCAAATAGGAGGTAACCATCTGCGGATTACGGGCGGGCGGGCGATGAAGGCGCTAGCCGAACAAATTAACGAACTCGACGGAATCGAAATCTACGGCCGCGTCGTCGGCGTGCGCGGGCTGATGGTCGAGGTTGCCGGCCCCCTGCATGCAATGTCGGTTGGCGCGCGGGTGGTCATCGAAACACCGGCCAAGAATATTCCCAGCGAAGTGGTCGGATTCTCCGGGCCGTATGCGCTGCTGATGCCGTTTGCGCCGCTCGAAGGGGTGCGGCGGGGTTGCCGCGCGCTGGTCACCTCGGTCCCCGGTGCAGTGCGGCCCTCGGCGGGTTGGCTCGGCCGGGTGGTCAATGCGCTCGGCGAGCCGATCGACGGCAAGGGTGCGCTGCTCTACGGTCCTTCGCCTTATCCGTTCCGCAACACCCCGCCGCTCGCGCATGCGCGGCGCCGGGTCGGCGCTCCGCTCGATCTCGGCGTGCGCGCGCTCAACACGTTCATCACCTGCTGCCGCGGCCAGCGCATGGGCATTTTCTCCGGCTCCGGCGTCGGCAAATCGGTGCTTTTGTCGATGCTCGCGCGCAACGTCGCCGCCGATGTCATCGTGATCGGACTGATCGGCGAACGCGGCCGTGAGGTGCAGGAATTCCTCCAGGACGACCTCGGCGATGCAGGTCTGGCGCGTTCGGTGGTCGTGGTCTCCACCTCTGACGAGCCGGCGCTGATGCGTCGGCAGGCCGCGCATGTCACGCTCGCCATCGCCGAATATTTTCGCGACGAGGGCAAGGACGTTCTGGTGCTGATGGATTCAGTGACGCGCTTTGCTGTGGCGCAGCGCGAGATCGGGCTCTCGGCCGGGGAGCCGCCGACGGCCAAGGGCTATACCCCAACGGTGTTCACCGAATTGCCGCGGCTTCTTGAGCGGGCGGGGCCGGGAACCGAGCAGGGCACGATCACCGGCATTTTTACCGTTCTGGTCGACGGCGACGACCACAACGAGCCGATCGCTGACGCCGTCCGCGGCATTCTTGACGGCCACATCGTCATGCAGCGCGCCATCGCCGAGCGCGGCCGTTACCCCGCGATCAACGTGCTTAAGTCGGTGTCGCGCACCATGCCGCGAGCCGCCGATCCGGACTACCTGGCGATGCTTAGTCAGGCGCGCCAGATGATGGCGACTTATGCCGATATGGAGGAACTCATCCGGCTCGGCGCCTACCGGGCGGGGACCAGCCCCGAGGTCGATGAGGCCATCCGCCTGCACAAGCCGCTCGAGGCCTTTCTCGCCCAAGGTAAGGAAGAAGCAACCAGCTTGGCGGAAGGTTATCGACGATTGGCTCAAATAATGGCCGGCTCGGAAACCGAACGCTAACGTTATCGGGGCACACTTGCGATCTGCGGCGCCGTGCGGAGCATTTCGGCCGGCGCCTTTGGTCCCGCGACTTCGGGGGAGTAACAGTAGATGAAGTCCCGTGAGACGCTCATTCGCCTGAAAAAGTTTCAGGTTGACGAGAAACGGCGCAAGGTTGCGCAAATCGAGACGATGATCGCCGAGTTTGACCGCATGGCGGCCGATCTGGAACGCGAGATCCGGGTCGAGCAGGACCGCGCTGGCATCCACGATCCCGGGCATTTTGCCTATCCGACCTACGCCAAGGCCGCGATTGGTCGCCGGGAGAACCTCAAGCGCTCTGCCGACGAGCTGCGCACCCAGCTTGAGGAAGCGAAAATGGCACTCGGCGACGCCTTCGATGAGCTCAAGAAGGTCGAATTGCTCGATGAGCGCGATCAGATGCGCGAGCGCGAGGCTGAAAATATCGCCGAGCAAGCCGAGCTCGATTCCCTCGCGCTGATGCGCGTGCGGGGCGGCGCACCAGCCTAAGGGTCTTTTTGCGACGGCGGACCGCTCGTCCCCGCGGCAATGGCAACCCGGCTTTTACGTCCGAGGCTGTTCTGGAGTCCTGCCTTCGCGGGCATGGCCGGAGAAATATCTGCGGTCCGATGCCCACTTAGCCCGGAATCGCTCTCGACGAGCGACCGCTTCCCCGGTGATAATCGCATCCCGCGTAAGGGTCCCAAGGGGATGCCCAGGGGCAGGGGCAGCGATGTTGACGCAAGCGGAATTGGTTGGGCTGCTTGCAGCCGTCGCCAAGGGCGACGTCGCCGCGTTCGAGCGAGTCTACGAGGCCACCCGCGCGAAACTGTATGGCGTGGTCTTACGTATCTTGGGGAAGCCTGAATTGGCCGACGAGGTCATGCAGGAAACCTACCTCAAGGTTTGGAAGATGGCCGACAAATTCAATCCGGCAATCGCAAGCCCCATCACCTGGATGGTGGCGATCGCGCGCAACCGTGCCATCGATATCATGCGTAAGAAAGCCGAAGTCTCGATCGAGGATGAACCGGAGGCGATGGGGGTCGCCGCCGACACGCCTACGCCGCTCGCGCGGCGCGAGATGACGGAGGAGCTCAAACGGCTTCTCTCCTGTCTCGGCAAGCTCGATCCGGAAAAGCAGCGCATCGTGCTGCTGGCCTATTACAGCGGCTGGAGCCGGGATCAACTGGCAAAGAAGCTCGATATTCCGGTGAACACAATCAAGACTTGGTTACGTCGCAGCCTGCTCGAGATCCG
Organism: uncultured Alphaproteobacteria bacterium; assembly: GCA_963733575.1. Taxonomy (GTDB): domain Bacteria; phylum Pseudomonadota; class Alphaproteobacteria; order Rhizobiales; family Xanthobacteraceae; genus BOG-931. The sequence goes on from CAVTDJ010000007.1 coordinate 114,256, forward strand.
TGGATGCATGGGACTATGACGCCGAAGGAGCTTGGGTAGCTATGTACGACGAGGACCAGGATTCGCTTGCCGCCGAATATGTGCTGGGCACACTTTCGGCCGAAGAGCGCGAACACGCCGAGGCGCTGCTTTCGTTCGATCCGGGCTTCGAGACGGCCGTGCGGCAATGGGAGCGCCGGCTTGGCGAGCTCAACGTCATGGTGGAGGCGGTCGAGCCGCCGACCGAACTCTGGGAGAAAATAAAGAACGAGGTCAGCCCCGTCAAAACGGTAGCCGAAGCTAAGGCACCCCCCGATCTGGACGCCCCGATGCCCGTCGCCACGCCGATTTCCGACCTGTTGTCCCCCGAAGCCGCATCGGGGCCGTCGGGAGCAGCGGCCGAACCGGTAGCCGTGACGCCGGCAGATATGTCGGTGGCGCCTCCTGCGCCAGAGCCGCAGCCGGCCCCCGAGCCGCGAAAGATCGAACGTAGCGCTGACGTCGTCTATCTTGCAAATCGGGTCCGGCGCTGGCGAGGCTTGACGCTCGGCTTCGGCGCGATCGCGGCGTTGCTGGCGATCTACGTTGCCCTATCGCGTTTCGCGCCCGATCTTATTCCGCCGCAGCTGCGGCCGGCCGGGGCGGGGATGATGGCGCGGACGGAGGGTCCGGCGCGCACGCAGCAAGACCGGCTGGTCGCCGTGCTGCAACAGCAGCCGACCGCACCAGCATTCCTGCTCACGCTCGACACCCAGAATCGGACTTTGTTTGTACGCAGGGTTTCCGCAACGCCTGAAGCGAATCGTAGTTACGAGCTATGGCTCATTTCGAGTCGCTTTCTCGCTCCGCGCTCGCTCGGAGTCGTCGGTAGCGACGAATTCACCCAGCGCCCGCTTCCTGGAAACTTCGACGTCGATACGTTGCGCACGGCAGGCTACGCCGTGTCGCTCGAGCCGGCGGGCGGTTCGCCGAGCGGCGCGCCGACCGGGCCGGTTCTCTTCACTGGAAAGGCGGTCGAATCGCTCCCGGCCGCGCCGCCACCGAAGCCGGCGAAAACGTAATGGCTTCGGACACTCCTTCGCTCATTCGCAGCGAAAGCGGGAGCCCGGGAAAATGGGCTCGATCCAAAAAAATAGGTCCCCGCTTGCGCGGGGACGAGCGGCTGGCAATGCGCCACCGCTAATTGTTGTATTTATCGGATAGCCGGCAGGCGCCCGCTGACAGCCGTGGGCTGGCCAGCTTTGACGAGCGGCGCCGTGCCAAGATCGACGTCGCTGACATGGGCGAAAATTCCAACGGCCGCGACCATTGTCGCGCACAGAAGGCCAATGATCACTATCTTCAAATGCGTGCGGCGGTCGGCGCTGTACATCGAGTGGTTCATGAAAACCTCCCCGGTTTCCGCTGACTTAGCGCGGCGGCCGGGCGGAAACTGTGATTTACCTCACATTAAGTGTGATTTACGCACTCACGCTCCACTGGAAAACGCGGCTTCACCGATCTTTGAACAACCGTGATAACCGGTGAAGCTCTGGTTGGTTCCGGCTCCGGACCGGCCCGGACGGTTCCTAACTACCGGCAATTAAAGTGGATTACGCGCGGGCGATGCGGCGCTTGCCGGCGCTGAGCCGAAATGTCTCAGACACTCGCGACCGTCTTCAATCGCGCTCGCGGATGAATCTCCGATTGCGCGAGAACGCTGGTCTGCGCGCGGAAGCGCTCGATGATGCCGCGCACGAACGGCCGGATGCCGGGGGACGTCACCAGCACCGGCGCCTCCCCGTCGCGTGCCGCCTGCTCGAACTTCTCGCGCACCTGATTGATGAATTCGGTGAGCTTCGAGGGTTGCATGGCGAGGTTGCGATCGTCGCCCTGACCGACGATCGATTCGGCGAACGCCTGCTCCCACTTTGCGGTGAGCGCGATGATCGGCAGGTAGCCCGCCGGACTCGTATGCTGAGCGCACAGCTGGCGCGAAAGCCGCGCGCGCACATGTTCGGCCAGCATCGCAGGATTGCGCGTCGCCGCGAGCCCGTCGGCGATACCTTCGAGAATGGTCGAGAGATCGCGGATCGAAACGCGCTCGGCGAGCAGTATCTGCAACACGCGTTGGATGCCGGAGATCGTGACCTGCGCCGGCACGATGTCCTTGATCAATTCGCCCTGCTCCTTCGGCAGCTCTTTGATCAGCTTTTGCACCTCGCCGTAGGAGAGCAGATCGGACATATTGGCCTTGATCAGCTCGGTAAGGTGGGTTGCGAGCACGGTGGCCGCGTCGACCACGGTGTAACCTTTGACCGACGCTTCTTCCTTGAGCGATCCCTCGATCCAGGTCGCGGGCAGCCCGAAAGTCGGCTCGGTGGTGTGCACGCCTGGCAGCGTCACCTGCTTGCCGGCCGGATCCATGACCATGTACTGGCCGTGCCACACCTTGCCGGTGCCGGAATCAACCTCTTTGATCTTGATGACGTAGCCGTTGGCGTCGAGCTGGACGTTGTCGAGGATGCGCACCGCCGGCATGACGAAGCCCATTTCGGTGGCGAGCGAGCGGCGCAACGCCTTGATCTGCTCGGTGAGCCGGTCGCCGCCGTCGGGAGCGTTAACCAGCGGCAATAGCGCATAACCGAGCTCGATCTTGAGATCGTCCATCTTGAGCGTCGCCGACATCGGCTCTTCGGCCGGCGCCGGCTTGGCGGCGTCCGCCTTCTTCGTCTCGGTTGCGAGCGCCTGCTTTTGGCGGCGATCGATCAGATAAGCGAGGCTCGCGGTGCCGCCGCCGAGCGCGAGGAAAGGCACCATGGGGATGCCCGGTAGCAGCGCCATGACCAGCATCACCGCGGCCGACATGCCGAGTGCTTTGGGATAGCCGGAAAATTGGCTCAGCAGCGCTTTGTCGGCGGCGCCGGAGATACCGGCCTTCGACACGAGGAGGCCTGCGGCGATCGATACGATGAGCGCCGGGACCTGCGTGACAAGGCCGTCTCCGACGCTGAGCACCGTGTAATCGTGGGCGGCTTCGGCGAAGGTCAGCCCCTGCTGCATGATGCCGATGACCATGCCGCCGATGACGTTGATCAGCACCACGAGGAGGCCGGCGATGGCGTCGCCGCGCACGAACTTCGAGGCGCCGTCCATGGCGCCGAAGAAGCCGGATTCGTCTTCCAGATTTTTGCGCCGCCGCCGCGCGTCCTTCTCGTCGATCAGGCCAGCGGAGAGATCGGCGTCGATCGCCATCTGCTTACCGGGCATGGAATCGAGGTGAAAGCGCGCCGCCACTTCGGCGATGCGGCCCGAGCCCTTGGTGATGACCACGAAGTTGACGATCACCAGGATGGTGAAGACGATGACGCCGATCACGAAGTTGCCGCCCATGACGAAGCGGCCGAACGCCTCGATGACGTGGCCGGCGGCATCCGCCCCCTCGTGACCGTGCGCCAGGATCAGCCGCGTCGAGGCCAGATTGAGCGCCAGCCGCAGCATGGTGGCGATCAGCAAGACGGTCGGGAATGCGGAGAATTCGAGCGGCGCCTGGATGAACAGCGACGTCATCAGGATCAGCACCGAGAACGTGATGGAGATGGCGAGCGCGAAATCGAGCAGCAGCGACGGCAGCGGCAGGATGAGGACCACAAGAATGGTCATCATGCCGAGCGCGAGCCCGATATCGCTGCGCTTGAGCATGGTGCCGAGATCGGCGAGGCGCGAAAGCGCCAACGATCCCTCGCCGCCCTGCGCCGAAGTTACGTCGGTCATGCCGGTCGATCGGCCCCGTCTGTTGCGTTCGCGTGTTTCAAAGGTTTGCGCGGCGGCTGGCGGGCCGCCGGCACGAAAGAAAGGAGCCGCACTCGCGTCCAAGGCTGCCCCCGAAGGTGCGGTGGAAACGGATTTACCTCCCCGGCAAAATGTGCCGGGTTTATGGTTACCGGGGGGTTAACGAGTTCCCTCCCCCTGCGGGGAGGGGTAGGGGTGGGGGTCGGGAGGTGGCAGGAAAACGCCGACGCCACTAACTCACCTCTCGACCTACCCTTCCCGCCCTCCCCACAAGGGGAGGGAATATCCGAGGCGCAGGATGCATTCGCACACGATCGGTCATTGGACACACGGCCACGCCTTTCTCGGCGAGCATCACGGCGAGCATGAGCGGCGCACCTGGAGCGTCGTGGCGCTCACCGCCGTGATGATGGTCGCCGAAATTGCCGGCGGCTCGCTGTTCGGCTCCATCGCGCTCGTGGCCGACGGCTGGCATATGGCGACCCATGTCGCCGCGCTCGCGATCGCAGGGCTTGCTTATCTGTTCGCGCGCCGGCACGTCCATGATGCGCGCTTTTCGCTCGGCACCGGCAAGTTCGGCGAACTGGCGGCGTTTGCCAGCGCGATCATACTCGGCATGATCGCGCTCGGTATCGGCTACGAGTTGGTCCTGCGGCTTTTTCAGCCTGTCGCCATCCATTACCGGGAGGCGATCCCGATCGCCGCATTGGGGCTATGCGTCAATATCGCCAGTGCCTGGCTGTTACGCGAGACCCACGACCATGGGCATTCCCATGCGGACCACGAACACGACGATCACGGGGCTTCCGACCACATCCACGCCGCCCATCACCACGATTCAAATTATCGGGCCGCTTACATGCATGTGGTCGCCGATGCGCTGACCTCGGTGCTGACGATCGCCGGCTTGTCGGCGGCCTGGGCGTTCGGTTGGACCTTCATGGATCCGGCGGTGGGGCTTGTTGGCATGATCGTGATTTTGTCCTGGGGGCTGAGCCTCATTCGCACGGCCGGGCGCGTGCTGCTCGATACCGTTCCCGATCCGGAGCTTGCGCAGCGCATCCGCGATCGCATCGAGACTGACGGAGACCGGCTCGCCGACTTGCATCTTTGGCAGCTCGGGCCGGGCCATGCCGCCGTAATCGCGTCGGTTGTTTCCGACTCCCCGCAACCTCCGTCGGTTTACAAGCAGAAGCTCGAAGATTTGGCTGGGCTTTCGCACGTGACGATCGAGGTGAATGAGTGTCCGCATTGAGGCTCATCGTTGCGCTCATCGCAGCCTTCAGTGCGCAGGTGGCGGCGGCCCAAGAGCGGCCGGCCGCGTTCGTCGATGCGGCTACCGTCGTGCCCGGTCTTATCGCTGACATGCGCTATGCCGGGTCGCACAATTTCGTCGGCCGGCCGATCGACGGCTATGAGGCGCCGCGCTGTTTGCTCACGAAAGCCGCGGCAGCTGCGCTCGCCGACGTGGCGCGCGATCTCGCCGTGCGCGAGCTCTTCACGAAGGTGTTCGACTGCTACCGCCCGACGCGCGCGGTGGCGAATTTTGAACGATGGGCACGCGACATCAGCGATACCACCGCTAAGGCCGAGTTCTATCCCGACGTCGACAAACGCACCCTGTTCGAGGCCGGCTATATCTCCTCGCGATCAGGCCATTCGCGCGGCTCAACCGTCGATATGACGCTAGCGCGGTCGGACGGCCACGAACTCGACATGGGTACGCCGTTTGATTTTTTCAGTCCGCGCTCGTGGGCCGGGGCCACCAGCATCAGCAACGAAGCGAAAGCCAACCGTGCCGTGCTCGCCGCGGCGATGCGGCGTCACGGCTTTCGTCCCTACGAGAAGGAATGGTGGCACTTCACGCTCTCGCGCGAGCCGTTCCCCGATACGTATTTCGATGTTCCGGTGAGGTGAAGCCAAGTAGTGAGCAAAAGTTCTTATTTGCCGTCGCCGCGGGAAGCAAGAATCATCATGGTCACGGTCGCCAACCCGCATTGTTGTGGCTTCCCAGCTTCGTCCATGACCATAAGCTTCACTTGGGAGACTGTCAGCGTGCGGCCGGCACGCACGACTTCGCCGATGGCCCTGAGCGTGCGTCCCTTAGCCGGCGCGAGCAGATTGATCTTGTATTCGACCGTCAACATCGAGTGCAGCGCTTCAACCAACGTTCCTGCCGCATAGGCTCCGGCGGCGTCGGTCAACGCGCCGACGAGCCCGCCGTGAAAGAATCCATGCTGCTGGGCGAGTTTGTCGCTGAAATCCGCCGCAATGATGCACCGTCCCGGCCCGACCTCCTCGATCCGGGCGCCGACGTGCTGCATAAAGCCCTGCCGGGCGAAGCTGTCCTTGATTCGCTCGACATAGTTCGGGTCCGGAACTTGAAACGTCTGCGCAGACATGGGTGCAATCTCGTGTAGGCTTCTTCGCCGTGCTCGGGCCTGGAATCAGATCCACAATCTCAATCGGCATAACCCGGAGGCGGTACGAAGCCGCCGAACTCTCGCTCCATAAATGCGGCAAAGGCAATTGACGTGCGGTCTTCGAGATAGGGGCCGACGATCTGGACTCCGATCGGAAGACCGGTTTCCGACAGACCGATCGGCGCCGCGGTCGCCGGAAGGCCCGGAGTGGTTGCAATTTCCGGCCAGACCAGCTGATCGAAATACGGGAATTTCTTGCCGTCGATCTCGATATGGCGCGTCTCCATTGTTGAATGATCGTGCGGAAAGGCCACCGTCGGCATCGGCGGACAGAGCACGACGTCCCATTCGCGGAATACTTCGGCCCATTGCCGCCGGAGCTCGATCCGCGCCATGTCGGCCACGGCCCAATCGCGATGGCTCGAGGCCGCGCCGCGGTGGCGTTCGGCTTCGAGGCTGTCGTCGTCGGGCTTAAGCGCAGCGGCGTTGGCTTGCGCTTGTTCGTATATTTCCTGCGGCCATCGCTCGGACAAGGCCGCCATCAAGAGCCGCATGAAGAGCCGCGCCGATTTCGCGAGATCGGGCAAGAGCGGACTTGCATGCGCAACCTTGACGCCTGCTTTGGCGAGCCGCTGCGACAAGCGATCGAGCGCCGTGCGGATGGCGGCTTGTGTCGGCAACAACGGGTGATCGTCGATGACAAGGACGCGAAAGTCCGAGAGCTTTTCGTGGCGCGGTGTGGGCAAAGCGAGGCGATACGCGATACCGGCGCCAGCTTCGTCCGGACCGGCGGTCACGCCGAGCGCGAGATCGAGATCGGCGGCGCTTCGCGCCATCGGGCCGACGATGGCAAGGTCGCTTTCGCGCTGCACGGTGGTGGGCACCCTGTGCCCGCGAGGGGCTACGAGATTCAACGTCGGCTTGTGAGCGTAAATGCCGCAATAATGCGCCGGGACGCGCAGCGAGCCGCCGATGTCCGAGCCAAGCGATTGCGGCCCGAAGCCGGCAGCGAGCGCCGCGGACGACCCGCCGGACGATCCGCCCGGCGAACGGCCGAGATCCCACGGATTGTTCGTCGTCCCGTAAATGTCATTGTAGCTCTGCCAATCGCCCAAGAGGAGCGGCACGTTGGTCTTGCCGAGGATCACGGCGCCTGCCGCCTTGACGCGGCCGACCATGACCGCGTCCTCCTGCGGCACGAAATTCTTGAACGCCGGAACGCCCCAGGTCGTGGGCAAGCCGGCCACGTCGAAGGATTCCTTGACCACCATCGGAATGCCGAGGAGCGGGCGTCGCTCGCCGCGTGCGCGCGCGGCATCGGCGCTCTTGGCGGCCTCGCGGCCGCGATCGAAATCGCGCACCACGACGGCGTTTAGCTTCTTATCGAGCGCCTCGATGCGCGCGATGACGTGGTCGGTCAGTTCGAGCGCGGAAATCTTTCGCGCCTCAAGGGCGGCCGCAAGGTCTTTGGTCGTGCCGTAGTTCAACAAACAGTCGCCCCGACCTTCACTCGTCATGGCCTCGCTCCTCTCATTTCACAGTGTTGGTAAAATTCAAATCCCAGCGATCGAAGCGATGCCGGCTTGCGAGGCTCCGCCGATCAGGATGATGGGATAGAGCACGGTAACGCTCAAGTCCTGCTTTGGTCGGACCTCCGGTTGTCCTCACCCCACCAGCAATGCGGCCCCGATCGCGAGAAAGAGCGCGGGCGGCATCACCACGATACCGAGCTTTAAAAAGGTGCCGAAGCCGACTGAGTGATCCTCGCGGCGGAGTGCTACGAGCCACAGGATGGTCGCCAGCGAGCCGGTGACCGAAAGGTTCGGCCCGACGTCGACGCCGATGACAACGGCGCGTGTGACCTGATCGGATACATGAGCACTTTGCACGGCGCTGCTCGCTATCAGACCGGCCGGCAGATTGTTGATGAGGTTGCTGACGAAGGCGACGATGACGCCCGCGATCGAGGCGGTCCAAATCGTCGAGCGTTGCGCTCCATCATGGAGGAGCGTGGTAATGGCGTCGATGAGACCCGTTTTATCGAGGGCTACGACAAGCACGAACAGGCCGGCAACGAGCGGCAACACACCCCAAGAAATATTCTTGACGATGCTCCATGGTCCGGTTTTCTCGCGGACGAGCACGACCGCCGCCGTGACCGCGCCGGCGATGGCAGTCGGCAGCCCAAGTTGCACGTCCAGTGCCGACGATACGAGGAGCACGACGGCCGTTGCGACAATGCCGACGGCGGCCGTCTTGCCTGCGGCTGTCAAGGCCGGACGCGGCACGTCCTTCGCTATCGGCCGGCTAAGCGCGTTCCGCTGCGTCCATCGCAGCATCAGGTACGTTGCGGCGATCGACAGCGTCGACGGTAGCAAATAAGCCGGCAACCACTGTAATAGCGGCGGCATATGGCTTCCGTAGATGACGAGATTCGCCGGATTTGAAATCGGCAGGACGAACGAGGCCGCGTTGGCGATGAAGGCGCAGATCAGGAGATAGGGCAGGGGCTCGGCGGCTTTGGCGGTCTTGACGGCGGCGGCGACGGCCGGCGTCAGGACGACCGCCGTCGCATCGTTCGAAAGGAAGATGGTGACGATCGTCCCCACGCCATAGGTCAATAGGAACAGCCGGCGCGCGGAGCCGTTGGCGTGGCTGGTGGCAACTGCCGCCAGCCAATCGAAAAATCCCTCTTCGCGGGCGATCTCGGCCAGTAGCATCATGCCGAAAAGGAACAGATAAACGTCGGCGCCCTTGGCGACGCCGTTCAACGCCTCCGGGATCGAGATGAGCCGCAGGATGACGAGCAGGGCGGCACCCGCCACCGCCCAGATGGCCTCAGCCAGATTAAAGGGACGCAAAATGACGCCCGCCGCGGCGATCGCGGCGATTATCCAAATCATCATGTGAGATGACATGCGCGGAATCCGCCGACCGAAACAATCAATCAATTCATTTGGCTGTTTGCGGTCTAAACCGCGCGTGCTGGGCGCGCCGGACACTTAAGCTCAACCCTAGCCGGCAACGGCATGTAAAGTGGCAGCGGAGGACATTGGTTCCCAGGACCATATGAGCCTGTGAATCACCTTCCCGCAGGAAAAACCGGCGCATTGACTCAATAGACGGCGTTTCGGTCATGAAGCGTCCAACACCTTTCGAACTGCGGCGGCGAGGTGCTCGCTGGTGATCGGCTTTTGGATCAAATCGACGCCCGGATCGAGACGGCCCTGGTGGACGATGGCGTTGCGTGAATACCCGGTCATGTACAGAATCCTCAAGGATGGCCGACGCTGCTTTGCTTCTTCCGCGAGCTTACGGCCATTCATGCCGGGCATGACGACATCGGTCAGCAGCAAACGGACGTCGTTATGTTCATTCAGCAGGTGAAGAGCGTCTTCGGCTCCTGCTGCGTCGAGTACGTCGTACCCAAGCAGCCCAAGTGTCTCGACGACGTAGCCGCGTACGTCGGCGTCGTCCTCGACAACGAGAATGCATTCGCCAGAGCGGCCACGGCTCGGTTCGCTTCTGGATACTTCTGTCGCCGAGGACTTTCCAACGAACCGCGGCAAGTAGATTTTGGCGGTAGTGCCTTCTCCCACCTCGCTGTAGATCTTTACGTGGCCGCCGGATTGCTTGACGAAGCCGTAGATCTGACTGAGGCCGAGCCCGGTGCCCTGGCCGGACTGTTTGGTCGTGAAAAACGGCTCGAAGGCGCGATCGATGACCTCCTTGGTCATCCCCGACCCTGTGTCGGTCACGGCAATCTGAGCGAATTGTCCGGGCCGGACGTCGCCATTCTCCTTGCAATAGGCGTCGTCGAGATAGGAATTGCTGGCTTCGATCGTCAATTTGCCGCCTTCCGGCATGGCATCGCGGGCGTTCACCGCGAGATTGAGAATGGCGGCCTCAAGCTCGGCCGGGTCGGCCTCGACCGGCCAAACGCCGCCGCCGCCGACGATTTCGAGAGAAACATCTTCTCCGAGCGCGCGCCGTAAAAAGTCGGAGAGGCCGTTCAACGCGCGATTGACATCGAGCACGGTGGGATTGAGCGGCTGCTGCCGTGAAAACGCCAAGAGCCGCTTGGTGAGCGTCGCCGCGCGCTGCGCACCGCGCATGGCGTTTTCCAAGCGGCGCGCCAGCTTGAGTTGCGTACAGTCCGTCCACGTTTCCAATTGATGTTGCGCAGCCTCAAGATTGCCGATGATGATTGTGAGCAGATTATTGAAGTCGTGCGCGACGCCGCCGGTGAGATGGCCGATTGCATCGAGTTTTTGCGATTGGCGGAGCGCCTCTTCGGCGGCGGATCGCCGGTTGATTTCCGCGTAGAGGTGTTCGGTTCTGCGCAGCGTCGCGAACAATGTCAGGAAGAGGATAAGCGTCGCGGGGATGCCGAATATCAAATGCGGCGCCATGCCCCATATCCATTCGTCCCTCATCGCCGAAATCGCGATACCGGAGGTCAAATACAGCGGGGTTGCACCAAAGCGGCGATAGCCAAAACGGCGCTCGACATGATCGACCGGAGAAGTCGCCGTGTAAAGTCCGGCGAGCGGCGATTGAGCGGTCGATTTGCGAAATCCAGTGTGTTCGTCGAGGCGATCAGTTGCGCCGGGAGGCGCGACCGGGTAGCGCGCCAGAATCAGACCGTCGTTGCGGATCAGCGCATATTGCTGGCCCTCGCCATAGGCCAGCGTCGAGAAGAAGTGAAAGAAGTTGCTGGGGAGAACGGAGATTTCCAGAACGCCGATGAACTCGCCATCATGGGCAAGCCTCCGGCTGATGGTAAAGAACGGCTGCCCGTTGAACCGCGATTGGTAAACCCGACCATAGTAGGTCCCGCTGTCGCCGTTGACGTGAGCGAGGAAAAAATCCCGGTCGGAAAAGCTTTGATCCGGCGGCGGATGGAGCCAGGATGAGACCAGCGCGCGCCCGTCTTTGCCGTAGATCCATGTGGATTGAATGGCCGGGATCTGGCTCGTCAGCTTCTTCAACAGCGGGTACAGCTGGCTCTCGTCGTTGCGGATGTCAGTCCCGGACATTCCCGCGACAAGATCGCTCGCGGTATTGAGCGCTAGGCCCACGAGCTCAAAGGTCTTCTGGGCCTCCTCCTGCTGCACGTCGAGCGCGCGCGCGAGCCGTTCGTCGGTCAGCGCCTTGAGGTTGCGATAGCCGTTCCACGAGGCAAATGCGAAGAGCAGACACGGAACGAACAGCGATGCAGCCATCGCAAGCCGCACCAGCCGGATCGTCAGTGCCCGTGCCTGCATTTTCCTTCAAGTCCGCGCCGCGGGCCGTAGATTAATTTAGCATTTTGGGACGCACCAGACGTACGCGGCAAAGGTTTGGGAGCGGCAGGCTCGTGGTCACAACCCCAAATAAAATTTCTTGATCAAGTCGTTGTTGTTGAGCGCCTCGGCCGAACCGCCTTCGAAGGCGATCTTGCCGTGCACGATCACGTAGCCGCGGTCGGCGATCCGGATCGCCTGGGTGAAATTCTGCTCGGCCATCAGTACGGTTAGGTCATAGCGCTTTTTCATTTCGGCGATCGCGTCGATGGTGCGGCTCACCAGAATGGGCGCAAGCCCGACGGAGGGTTCATCCACCAGCAGGATTTTCGGTGCGAGCATCAGCGCGCGGCCGAGCGCGAGCATCTGCTGCTCGCCGCCGCTCATGCTGCCGGCAAGCTGCGAGCGGCGCTCGGCCAGGCGCGGGAAAGTCTCGAAACAAACTTCGAGGTTGCGGGTAAGCTGTCGGCGCGCGGTGCGGCGGAAGGCGCCGAGCAGCAGGTTCTCCTCCGCCGTCAGCTTGGGAAACAGCCGGCGTCCCTCCGGCACCAGCGCAATGCCGAGATCAGCGATTTCCTCGGTAGTGCGGCCGACGAGATCGTGATGGACGCCGTCGATCTCGGCGACGATCGATCCTTCGCTCGGCCGCACCATGCCCATGATGCACTTCATGAGCGTCGACTTGCCGTTGCCGTTGGTGCCGAGCAGCACGACGGTCTCGCCGGCGCCGACTTTGAACGAGACATCGTCGATCACGCGCACCGCCCCGTAGGCGGCATGAATGCCGGTGATGGTGAGGCTACTGGCCAAGGTAAGCCCTCTCCACTTCCGGATCGCGCACGACCTCGTTCGGCCCGCCGTCGGCGATCTTGCGCCCGGAGACCAGCACCACGAGCCGCTGCGAAAAACTCATCACCGCGCGCATGATGTGCTCGATCAGGATGATGGTGACGCCTTGTGCGTTCAAGCGCTGCAGTAGCGTCAGGATTTCCTCGACCTCGGAATGGGTGAGGCCGGCCATCGATTCGTCGGCGATCAGGAGCTTCGGTTCCGCTGCCATGGCGCGGGCGAGCTCGAGCTTGCGCATCTCGACCTGAGTGAGCTCGCGCGGCAGCCGTTTCGCCTTGCCGTCGAGGCCCACCTCACGCAACAGATCGACGCATCGCGCCTCGATGTCGCGCGCGGAGTGTCGGGCGCCGCGCGCCGCAACGGTGTAGAGGAGCGGAATGCGCATGTTGTCGGCGAGGTTGAGGCTGGCGAACGGCCGCGGCAGCTGAAAGGTGCGGGCAAGTCCGCGGCGCGTGCGCTGATGTGCGTTGGTGCCGTCGAGCTTTTGGCCGTCGAAGCGCACCGAACCTGCCTCGTTCTGCAGCGTGCCGCAGATGCAATTGACCAGCGTGCTCTTGCCCGAGCCGTTTGGCCCGATGAGGCCGACGCGCTCGCCCGGCTTGACCGAGATCGAAATGTTCTCGAGCGCGACAAAGCCGCCGAAGCGCTTGCTGAGATTGTCGACGGCGAGCAGTTCAGTCATGGCAGGATTCATGGCAGGATTCATGGCAGGAGTCATGGCACATGTCCCGGTGCATCGGATTCGATGCGCCGGCGGCCGACCTGGCCGACCGGCCGATGCTGGATGTATTTGTGCACCAGCCCGACGATGCCGTTCGGAGCGACGATCACAAAGCCGACCAGCAGGAAGCCGACGATCAGGAGATTGACTGCGGACGAGATCGTCACCGTTGCGATCTGCTGCAGCGAGCCGAGCAGGATCGCGCCGATCAGCGGGCCTACCCAGCTCGTGGTGCCGCCGATCAGCGGCATGGCGATGGAGTTGACGGCATAATCGAGCCCGAACGCCGAGGATGGCTGCAGAAAGCCGATGTAATAGGGGAACGGCGCGCCCGCCATTCCCATCAGCGCGCCGGAGATCGTGGTTGCGATCAGCTTCAGCCGCAGCGTCGGCACGCCGGAGGCCTCCGCGGCCAACTCGTCGTCGCGAATGGTGGCGAAGCCATAGCCGAGGCGCGAGCGCTCAATCAGACGGGCCACCGTGATCGCCCCCACCGCGAGCAGCATCATGATCAGGAACAAATATTTGATGTAGTTGCCGAACGGAGCGATCGACTCCGGCCGCACGATATAAGCGCCACGCGAGCCACCGACATAATCCCAGTTGACAACCAGCGTCTGCAAGACGACGGCGAGAGCCAGCGTCGCGATGGCGAAGAACGCGCCGCGAAGCCGCAACGTCAGATAGCCGGTGCCGAGGCCCACCATGCCTGAGACTACGCCGCCGATGACGACCAAGACCGGAATCGGCATCGGAGCGAGCCTGTGCATGGCGACGGTCGAATAAGCGCCAAGCGCGAAGAACGCGGCCGAGCCGAAATTCACGTAGCCGCAATAGCCGCCAAGGATGTTCCACGCGGTCGAGAGCACGACGTATTGCAGCACGACGTAACCGGCGAAGAAGTAATAATCATTGCCAAGCGCGAGCGCCGCGGCAAATACGATGCCGCCGACGGCCAGGCAGATGAGAAAGAACAGATCCGAGCGCACGGCTAGCGTCCTAACAGCCCGGCCGGCCGCACTGCCAGCGTCAACAACAGGAATCCAAACGAGACCGCGGGCGCCCAGGATGGACCATAGAACGTCGCGGTCAGGCTTTCGACGATGCCGACCAGCATGGCGGCAATCACCGTTCCCGGAAGGCTGCCCATGCCGCCAAGCACGCAGATCGCGAAAACACGGCCGATATATTCGCGTCCGACCGACGGCTCGACTGGCTGGATGACGATGAGGAAGGCGCCGGCCACCGACGCGGTCGCGATCGAAAGCGCGAAGGCGATGCGCTTGATGCGGATCGGATCGACCGCCATGAGCTTCAGCGCGAGCTGATCCTGCGCCACCGCCATGATCGCGCGGCCGATGAAGGTGCGCGTGAGTATAAGCTGCAGCACCGCCATCAACAGTAGCGACACCAGGCACGGCACGAGGATGCGCAGCGGAATATCGAGGTCGGCGAAATGCCAGGTCGGACCAATATAGGGCGCCTCGACGTAGCGGTAGTCGACACCGAAATAAAGGACGAGCATCACCTCGGTGATGAACAAAAGACCAAAGAAGAAGGCGAGGCCGCGTAACGATTCCTGGCCGCGCTTCTCGAACGAAACATAGTAGATCTGATAGATGCCCGCTCCGAGCGCATAGAACGCCGGCGTCACGACGATGCTGGTGATGATCGGGTCGAGCCCGAAGCTGATGTTGACGATATAGGCGATATAGGAGCCGAGGATGATGAAGGCGGGATGGGCGATGTTGACGATGTCGAGGATGCCGAACGAAAGCGACACGCCGGCCGTCACCGCCGCGTAGAAGGCGCCGATCAGGATCCCCGACACGATGGCGTTGATCAGAAGATCGAACGAAAAGATCATTCCTCAGCCCTGCGAGCCTGTCCAGCCAGCGTCATCAAGGCCGGACCCGTTGGCTCGGACCCGGAATGACAGAAACTTCTACAAGCGAGTAGGCCGCGCTCTAGGCCGCGGCCCGCGCTCGGTCCGGGATCGCAAGCGGCTTGTTGGCGCTGTTGAGAAATTCGATGGTCATGAAGACCATCTCTTTGTCGCCGATATTCTCCAGGTCATGGACCTTGTACTGGCCGGGGCCGTAAGTCTCGTGCCGGGTCTCGCCAGGCTGGTAGGTGTATTCGACGGTCGTACCATCGTAAACGTGCTGGCGCCCGCGCCCACCGGTGACGTTGGTCCAGAAATAATCGAGCACGTGGCGATGGAAGCCGAACCGCTCGCCGGGCGCGAGCCGGATCATCCATATCCGCACGCGTTCGTTCTCGGAGAGGAGCATGTTGCCGACGCAGCCGTTGTTGTTCGCCTGCTCGCGCTCGAACTCGGCGGCGATGGTGGGTGGCCACGCCGATTTGTCGGCATTGTCGCTCGTCTTTTCCAGCATTGTCAGGGCCATGGCGTTCCTCCAGCGATTTTCGGCACAATACAGACAACGCCCGGCTATTGGCAAATAGTCCCGGCAGATAGCAAGGTGCGCGCATGTCACAACGGCGGGCCTTAATCATCGGCGGCTCGATGAGCGGGCTTTTGGCCGCCATCATGCTGTCGCGGCGTGGCTGGGAGGTCGACGTTTTCGAGCGCGTGTCCGGCGAGCTTGCCGGGCGCGGCGCCGGTATCGTCGCCCAACCCGAACTGATCGCGCGGCTCGATCAGCTCGGCCTGGATACGCGGCAGCTCGGCGTGGCGATCGCGAGACGGCAGATGCTCGACCGCGAGGGTCGCGTGGCTGCCACCAGCGCATGTCCACAAGTCCTGGCGGCCTGGGAGCATGTCTACCGGGTCCTGCGCGATGCGTTCCAGGCGGAGCGCTATCATCGGGGACGGAGTTTGCGGGCATTCGAGCAGCACGATCGCGGCGTAATCGCTCATTTGAGCGACGGCGGCAGTGCGGAGGGCGACGTGCTGATCGGCGCCGACGGGCTGCGCTCGACCGTACGGCAGCAATGCCTCCGTGCGGTCGCGCCGCTCTATGCGGGCTACGTCGCGTGGCGCGCGCTCATCCCCGAAGGCGCGCTGCCCGACGCTATTCATCGCGACCTGTTCGAGGCGATGACCTTCTGCCTGCCGCCCGGTGAACAGTTTCTCGGTTATCCGGTTGCCGGCCCTGACAATGATCTGCAGCCGGGGCGGCGCCGTTACAACGTCGTGTGGTACCGCCCGGCGGATGAGGTGAGGGAGCTTCCGTGGCTTCTCACCGACGACAGCGGCGTCGTGCACGCGATCTCGATTCCGCCGCCGCTCATCCGCCGCGGCGCGATCGCCGGAATGCGCGCGGCGGCCGAACGGCTCTTGTCTCCTCAATTTCGAGAGATCGTGCGCTTGATCGACGCGCCGCTGCTGCAGCCAATCTACGATCTTGCGAGCCCGCGCCTCGCCTTCGGCCGAGTCGCTCTTGTCGGCGATGCGGCGTTTGTCGCCCGCCCGCATGTCGGCGCCGGGGTTTCCAAGGCGGCTGACGATGCGGCGGCATTGGCGGAGGCCCTCGATGCCGACGACGTTGAAGATGCGCTGCGCCGCTTCGAGCAAGAGCGCCTGCCGGGCAACAACCGCATCATCGAGCGGGCGCGGCATCTCGGCGCTTACCTGCAAGCGACGCAAAGCGTCGAGGAGCGCACGCGTTCCGCGCGTCACGGAATTCCGGAAGCGGTGCTTGCCGAGACCGCGGTTTTGGATTTTTTGTATGCTTGATTTCAGACAATGGACAGGTCGCCAACGTGACGGCCATGCCTACATCGGGCTTATATGAACGGAGGCTTGTCAAGCCACATTGCCCGCCAAAGCCATCGTCACCCCTCCTTTTCTCGCCGATCTGCGATGTCCGCTATTGGCAATTGCGGACATTCCACTGGGCTCGACCCGGTCGCGAATGACCCCAAGCAGACATGGCGCGACTGCCGTCCAGGTGGTGGCGGGTTTGCGGCGATATCCTTCAGCATCGCATTGTCGAGCATCGCTTCGGCCAATAGCTTCTTCAGCTTGGCGTTCTCGTCTTCCAGCGACTTCAGGCGCTTTGCGTCCGATACCTCGAGGCCGCCGTACTTGGCCTTCCACTTGTAGAACGTCGCGCTGCTGATCCCGTGCTTGCGGCACACATCGGCCGTCTTCGCTCCGGCCTCATGCTCCCGCAATATCCCGATGATCTGCTCTTCCGTGAACCGGCTCGGCTTCATGTCCATCCCCTTCCAGGTGACGGACTCTACCCATTTTTGGAGGAGTTACCGGGGCTCAGGTCAAAACCCTCTCTCGATAGGCGCGCCAGCGCAGGCGCTGGGCCTCGGCGATGCTGCGGATGCGGCTCACTGGTCTTCGAGCGCTGGTAGATCGGCGCCAAACCCATCTTGAGCATCAGACGACGGACGGACGCGATGGCGCCCAACGCACCAGCCGTTGCGGCGCAGATGCCGTGCCATCTGCCGCGAGCCGTACCAAGGCGTTTCCAGGAACTGCTCATCGATGAGACGCATCAACCGCAGCGTCTCTTCGTTCTCCCCTGTCGGCTCACGGTAGAATGACGAGCGACTGATCGACGCCAGCTCGCACTGGCGCACGATCGAGAGCCGTGGATGACCAGGATCGATCATCGTCTTCCTCCGATCCAGGTTCAGCGATCGAAGGCTTTCGACAAAAAATCCCGTTCCACAACAAGCTGACCGATCTTGGCGTGAAGCTTGGTGATCTCGCCATCGCGGCTCTTGTCTCGCTCGGGGCCCTTCTCGTCGAACACCTTGGTGAGCTTCTCGACCGCCTCGCGCTTCCAGGCAGCAATCTGGGTCGGGTGCAGTTCGTGCTTGCTCGCCAGCTCTGCCGCCGTCTCATGGCCCTTGATCGCCTCAAGCGCAACCTTGGCTTTGAACTCAGCCGAAAACCGTCTCCGTCTCCTCATGATGGTTCGTCCTCTGCATCGACGAATCCACCTTAACCGCCTGTCTCCGAAAGTGGGACCACCTCTATACATAACGAAGTCGCGGTAGGCGGGATTGGCAGAAAGATCATTTTCCATACAAGCAAACTTTCATTTAAATTTTTCTCCGCTTCCTCCGTCATTCGTTGTCTCAATAGCGCTTCGCCAATTTTGAAATGGGAAATTGCGGAGCCTCGTTCGCAATTCCGCATCTTTCGGGTCACCACTCCAAAGTTTCGATACAATTGACCTTTCAACGCCAAATTCTTTCGCCGCCCCCGCGAAATCGCCCCGGTCGCGTAGTCACCGTGACATGGATTTTAAGCCAAATACTGTGCGAGCTTGCTGGCTACGTCGTCGAAAGTCTTGGTGATCTAAAGCGGCGCTCCGGGCTACCTAAGATTTTACTCGTCCATCACATAGGCCATGTAGAGTTGCTCTTCAGTATCGCTTTCCATGCTGTCCTGCAGGAGCGGGACGAGAACACCCTCCTCCTTTTGAACGTGCGCCGACAGTTGTTCCATGAGCTGTTGGGCAAGAAGACCAAACTCGCGCCATGCAGAAGGCGAAAATGGAGATATTGCTGCAGCGCATGCTATCGCTATTGTGCGCTCGCCGATATCTCTAATTTGCTCATGCTCAAGTGTAAGATGCTGCGCCAGTTCCGTATCGCCGGACTTGACCAGATAGTCGAATAGATATTTCTCTTCAAAGTCGAAATGATGCCAAATCTCACTCTCGAAGGCAGCGGCGAGATCGATAAGGAATGTCCGCGTGCCGATATCGACGGTCTTTGGAGCTTCTTTACTGGCAACGAAGCGCCCCAGTCTTTCCAGCAACGCGAGCGTCGCCATATGCTCGTCATGCAGCTTCTGGCTGACCCGATTTGAGTACATCATTCGCCCCCTCGGTCCACGATTACACCTCGTTCAGCTTGCATTAGCCGCAGCGCTCGCACGCGTTGCCGCAGAATTTCATTGCGCATCGCCACCTGCAGCGTCATGAAAAGGAGGACAAATGCCTGCGTCATCAGCACGAGAGGCGTAAGGATGGATGGATGTATTGTCGGCGCACCGATGCGACCCGTCGTGGCTGGTTGGCGCAAGGTGTTCCACCATATGACCGAGAACCTGATGACCGGCAAAATATCCGCTAGATCAGGATTGCCTTCCTAATGGTTTGCCGAATTGCTCCAAGCTTTTACCGTTTCCACGTTATCGAATGCAATGAGGACGAAGCGTTTCGATCACGAGCGCCTTTTTTAATAACATCGGCCGACGATGGACATTGGCCATCGATCACGTCAGTCTCTATTTCAACGCCGGCCATCCGGGCGTGGAGCAGCCGCACTACCACATTGTGCTGTGGCACGTGTCCAAGGCCGACGAGGCACGGGTCGCGAAATAGTCAATCGCGAGCGCGTTTGGGCGAGGCCTCCGCGCGTTCGTGTGAAGACTGCGCTCGCCGTCTACCGCATAACCGCCGAAAGCTTCACGTGGAAGCGCCCGGACGTCGGGCGCCGGCTTGACCGCGTGAATTTCCGCAAGCATGCTTGTGATCCAATCCCGACGAATGTATCGAATGGCAGCCATGCTTGACCGAATAGCCATCTGTGCGAGCGAGGTCATCAGGTGAACGACGTCGTCCTCGCCGCGTTGAAGACGGTCATCGATCCCGAGCTCGGTATCAATATCGTCGATCTGGGGCTCGTTTATCACGCCGCGCGCAATGCGCATGGGATCGATATCGCGCTGACGATGACCACGCCCGCCTGTCCACTCGGCGAGATGATGACCGAGGAAATAAAGTTGGTGCTACGCGATCGCTTCCCGGACACGCCGGACGTGCGCGTCGAGCTGGTCTGGGATCCGCCGTGGTCCCCCGAGCTGATGAGTGAGGAATCGCGACGGCAGCTCGGCTTGCTTTAGGCGGGTACACTGTCGCGGCCCACGGCCAGAATAGCCTTTCGGCTGTGCACAAACAAGGCAAGCAATGAGCAGTGCACAACACCCATCCGGCCCGGTCGTTGATGTCCGTTCGAGTGTAGCGCGTGAGCGGCACCCCCTGATCTTCAACACGTTCCACGCATTCGAACCGGGGCAAGATTTCATTCTCGTCAACGACCACAATCCGAAGCCGCTTTTTTATCAATTCCAGGCCGAGTACCGAGACACGTTGACGTGGAACTGTCTCGACCAGGGCCCCGATGTCTGGCGCGTCCGCATCAGCCGCACCGCCTAAGCCGGGTGGTCCGGTCCGCGCGGCAGCGCCATCCGAAAAATGGCGCCGGCTCCGCTTGATCCCACTCGCGGTCGGCGCAGGTTCACTCCTCGCCGGGCTGTGGGTGGGTCTTGCGCGGCTCGGGCTGGCGCTTCCGGGCGGCATGCCCGCTTTGGCCGAGTTCCACGGAGCCCTGATGATCAGTGGCTTTCTTGGAACCGTGATTAGTCTCGAACGCGCAATGGCGATCGGACGGTGGTGGGCCTACGCGGCGCCCGCGCTGTCCGCTATCGGTGCGGTGGCGCTCATGGTCGGCGCGCCGGCATTCGCCGGCGGCGCTTTTCTGCTCGCCGGTATCGCCCTTACCTTCAATTCGAGTACTATCGTCGCACGTCAACCCGCGCTTTTCACGGTCATTCTAACGATTGCGGCGGCGTGTTGGCTGGGTGGAACGTTGGTATGGATCAAAGGGGCGGCAGCCGCCGATGTCGCCGGATGGTGGCTTGCATTCCTCGTTCTTACCATCGCGGCCGAACGTCTCGAACTCAGCCGGCTGTTGTTCGCCGCCGCGCTCGAGCCAGCTGACTTTCGCCCTCGCGGCTGCGCTGATCATCGCTGGGGCGGCGCGCGGAGAACTTGCCTGTCCTTCCCGAGAATCATATCCGGTCGTAGCGATGATGCAATCCGGACAAGATTGGTGTGGTGACGATGGTCCCTGATCGTTGGACGGCTCGTCGTAAAGGCGCGTCCTTGCCCAACCCCAAGTGCGTGCGCGTCGCGTTATAATAACTGGAGTATAGTGTCAGAACCCGACGCAAATGCCGCTCGCCGAAGATCAGGACATGATCCAAACAGTCGCGCCGGATCGTCCCGATCAGGCGCTCAGCATATGGATTCTGCCAGGGCGACCTCGGGGATATCGGGCGATCGCGAATTCCCATTGCCCGAACTCGCCTCGTGAAGGCTTGCCCGTAAGCGCCATCATTGTCGCGCACTAAATAGGTCGGTGCCGTGTCCCACGGGAATGCTTTCACGATCTGTTGCGCTAGCCACTCCGCCGTCGGGTACCGCGTCACCGCGAACCAAAGCAGCTGTCGCCGGCCGTGACCGACGACGAGAAACAGAAATAAGCACTCGAAGGTCAGGGTTGGAACCAGGCAGAGATCAATCGCCGTGATGGCATCCGCATGGTTGCGCAGGAACGTCCGCCAAGTTTGCGATGGCGGCCCTCGACGCCGGATCATGTATTTGGAGACGGTCGACTCCGCGATCGCGAAGCCAAGCTTCAGCAATTCGCCATGGATGCGCGGGGCGCCCCACAGTGGGTTCTCCGTGCTCATCCGTCGAATGAGATCGCGCAGTTCACGAACAACTCGCGGCCGCCCTGGTCGGCCGTGAGATTTCCAGCGCCAATATGTGCGAAACCCCGCGCGATGCCAACGCAGGATCGTGTCAGGCTGGACAACGCGGGACAAACCGAGCAGGCTTGGCCAAAGCCAAGTCATCCATACCAACAATGCCCGGTCGCTCCCACGGAGCTGCCGCTGGGGTGCACGCCTCACGGCAATATTGAGCTGATGCCGAAGAAAGAGATTCTCAAGCTCAAGTCGGCGCCGCGACTTGAACAGGTTGGCGACAACTGTCCCAACAAGATGGAGCATCGCAATCATCGCGTCGATGATGAGCTGATTCTACCTCATCGCGCGAATTCGAGCGGATGGGATTTTCGGGAACGACAGGCCGAAAATGCCCTCGGCGGTCGCGTTCCATTCATGGATTACGCCCTCGCGATCCGCCGAGATGACTGCATGTGGGCCGGGCGAGAGCGCGGCTTGAGCGATAGCTTGTTCGCTTGCTGACAACACCACGATATTTCCAATGTGGCGATGCTACGGGCGAGTCCTTGTTCCTCGACAACACGCAAAAACCAACCCGCCATCTCCATAAGAGCAGCGATAAGGGCACACCCGTCATTGACCTACGAGCCTGCGGCCTTCCGCTCCTCCCCAGTATTCTTTGTCCGGACCTACTGTCCACACTGCCAACGCACGAGTGGTTCGCCAAAGACGCATGGGTCTGCGATTCCGAATGTTTCGAATGCGAAGGCGCATGTGAGCGACAAGGCGCGTAACGCTTATCGCTTCTCCTCCCCCGCTGCCGCTACAACAGCCACAACAGACACAAGCGCCGCGGCTCAACCGAGCCACCAAACTCTCGCCACCCTTCCAAAATCCGTGACGTGAAATCGGACGGCACCGCTCGCCTACTCTGTTACGCGTTGAGCTTACCCAATAGCTGCTTGAGTGCCGCCTTCCCCGCTTTGTTAGCGGCCACCATGGTGCGAAAAAAGACTGGCGACTGCCCTATCGGGCTCGATCTCCCGGCTCGATAAATCTCCCATCTCCACGAGTTCGGAGGGGGCGCCCTATTCTTCACGACAACCGAATAGTCAGAGTCGTCAAAAGGCCGCTTATACATGCGTGTTAAATGCGCTCGGTGACCAGCAAACACAACCGCCCCGACCGCCCCTTCAATTATTTCACGCTGAATTTCTTGGCATCGCCATCAAACACAAACCGTTCACCCGTGATCAGCCGAATCTCCAACACGGATCGCGCGCCTTCAAATTTTGACTGCGGGATGCCATCAACGAGGGCATTGCCTTCGAGCACCGTGGTCCACACGGTCGGGAAATCTTCTCCCTTTCGCACCATTTCGGTGCACAGCCGCGCTAGGTCGTTTGCTCGCTCTCCGGACATGAACAAATTCAATACGGCAGTCAGGACTTTGGCTTTGACCTAGATCAATGCATTGCTAAAAATTCCACCGGGGTGACTTCCTGTATGACGGGCGCGCGCGGCATGTTGCAGTGTACGCAGACTGCCTTGCTAAGAAGGTCCAAGAGGTAAACGTGCCGGTCGGTCGGCGCACGAGGAATGCCGCCGTGGTCAGGCCCATGGTGCAATCAAGAACAAACATACGGGAGAACGACTATGGAGATGCCTCGCGAACAACAGCCTCCTGATGCCTCGGCTAGGGGATCGCCGATCCACGAATCGCTCTGCGAGCGCCGGCTAAATTGGCGAGTCTCTTCGAGACTCTGGAATCCATAGATGACCCCGGCGTCGATTGTGCCGATAATGGCGCGCCATAGAAGACCCGCCGCGGTGGACGAGAAGAGAGCCGTCGCGGCTGCGATGTCCGAACCATGCAAACAGTCGCCGCTGAAGCGAAAGACCTCGATGCAATGCCTATCGACGCACGGCGCGCGTCAGTGAGCTTATCGCAGCGCTACAGCGCTCTCAAATGCGCCGTGGGCGAACGCCAGAGACCTGCGGGATAAAGCTTTGGATCGGATCGAATACGGCCGCCTTGAAGATCAAGACGCGGAACGCGTAATAGCCCGTCAGAAGTGCCAAAGTGGCGACAAGGCGAGGCAGCCATCCCTTTACCTCGAGCGAGATGATGAGCGCCGGAATCACCAGACCGATCACGACAACCAACGGAATGAACCATTTGGCCAAAGGACCATTCAGCAACATGGATATCGACTGTTGGGCACCTTTCGAACCAAACATTGCGGCGTGAACCAGGCTGTACAGCATGACCGCGACATAGACCAAGAGACCGACCTGGGCGATCTGCAGCATCGCGTCATCATGCGGCTGCGCCACCAACATGCCGTAGCCCACGAGCGACAGCAGCGACACGCCGCTGAGTAGCGCATAAGTCATACCGAGCACAGGAATGAGGCCGCTACTCCACAAGCTTATCGCCGCCGAATGCGACATGGCAAAGCCTTGATAGAGCATGATTATGACTGCAGATGCACTGGCAACAACAATGACGACAATCTTCAACGCCGGAGGCAATAGGCCGAAGGTGAGGCCGGCGCCATCGAGCGCAAGAATGATGCCGCATCCCGTGAACAGAACAATCGCCAACAGGCCACGGCTAATCCAAGAGTGCTTTAGTTTGAAAATGGCGCGCCAGGCACGGGTCGGCCGCCCCATATGCATAAGGTGACCAGCCGATTTGCCGACGGAGGTGAGCAAAAGGCCAAGGATCAGACCGGGCAAATAGCTGAAGAACAAAGAAACGATAAATAGACCCGCACCGACTTCACCGAGGAAGAACGAAGTGGCCATAGGGCGGTTCCAACTCCGCTGCAGCCGAAAGCCGGGCCGAAATTCGTCGCCCACAATTGCGGTTTGCTTCGCGTGCATCGGCTGCTCTCCCTCTCTCGACGATCGGCATTCGGGCGCCTATCCCGTCAATCGACGTAATAGACTTTCGGGCTGGTGTTCTTTTCCGGCAGCGGCTGCTGTCCGCCCCGCTCCGCAATCAGTTGACGCACAGCGCTTTCGGGGTCATCGAGATCACCGAAAATTCGCGCCTTGGTCGGGCAGGTGGTCACACAGGCCGGGTCGAGCCCGGCATCCACCCGCTCGTGGCAGAAAGTACATTTCACGACCGTCCCGGCGACAAAGCGGTTCACCGCCTGCTGTTCATACGGAGTAAAGTGCCCGTCTCCAAAAAGCCCCTGTTCAAGATGCTGGGGCTGAATCATCGTTCGCACGTCATAAGGACACGCGACGATGCAAGAACCGCAGCCAATACACAGATTTTCATCCACCATGACGATGCCGTCCGAGCGCATGTAGGTTGCCCCACTCGGACACACCCGCTGGCACGGTGGATCTTCGCAATGGTTGCACAGGGTCGGGATATAAAGGCGCGTGACAGCCGGATATTCACCGATCTCCTCGCTTAGCGTCTTGGTGAAAAAAACGTCGGTCGGAAGATTGTTCTCCTGCTTGCAGGCGATCGTACAGGCGTTGCAGCCGATGCAACGCTTGAGGTCGAATACCATTCCCCAGCGCGGCATTAGTGCACCCTCCTCGGAGCGAAGACGGAACTGGGCGGTAGGTCTTCCGCTGACATTGACAACTTGCGTATCTTCACGCGGGCGACCGATTCGAGCTGCGAGCTGCAGGCGTCCGTATTGCGTAGATCAGACGGCAACAGCTCGTTGAAGTTTCCCCCGCCATGCCTGACACTGGCATTTTGCCCGGCGATACGCGTCAGTGAATTCGAGATGCCTATCGTTTCGAGATGCACGCCTTGCGAAAGCGCCACGCGCCCGAAGATTCGCCCATAAGGCGATATGAGTTCCACAATATCGCCGTCGGAGATTCCACGCTCCGCGCCAGTGCGGGCGTTCATCAGGAAGGTCGTGTGAACGGGATCGCGAAAGACAACGTCGTCGATCCAGGGATTCCCCAGCGTTTCTGCGAAATTGAGCTGTATCTCCTTGAATGTGATGGCATAAAGGTCAAATTCGGCTTGCTCCTCGTGCACCGGATCGATCAACGGCAGTGGCAGCGGCTGATAGCACTCCCAATCCCATTCGTGGCGAATCGGGACGTTTGCCTCTTCCATTTTTCGCTTGAGATCGTCCCGCATGCGCACGAGGTCTTCGATATAGAAGCGCAGCCGCAAACCCTCCCAAGGTCGATAGGTCTTCTTCGGTTGGCGCGGCGTCACCGAGTGACCGTGCTCGACGTACCAGTCGAGACCCTTGCCGTTCCATAACTTCGCTTTCCGATCGGCGATGTCCCTGTCGGTGTGCCTCCGGTGGAGCTCAAGCATCAACTCTGGCTTGAGATCCAAGCCTGTAGCGATGTTAAGCATCTGGTTCCATTCCTTGAGGAAGCCGAGACGGTCGGCGAGTTCGTTGAAAATGTCCTCGTCGCTCTTGGTATCATAGAGCGGCTTCGAGACCGGCTGACGCAGGCTCATACCTTCGGTGTTTGCGGCGTCGTTCATCAAGAGATTCCAACCCTCGAAGAAGTCGTGCGCCGGCAGGATTATGTCTGCGAACTCGTTCGTTTCGTTGGGAATGATGTCAATCGCTAAGATGAAGCGCATGCTGCGCATGATGGCGTACCAGACCGCGCGGTCGCCCGGCACGTTCCAGAGCGGGTTGGCATGACATAGTAGAATCGTGTCCGGGCGGTAGGGTAGATCGAACTTCTCTGGCTGTTTGAGCACTTCGTGATTGAGATGACCGGGAATCCAGCCAAACGGGAAGTATCCGTAAATGTTGGTTTCGTTCGGCGGATACGAAAACGGCGGCGGCGGACCGAAAGGATGGGTGACGACATCGATCATACCGTTATCGCCTGGCTTGATGTGTCCGCGATCCTGCATCTTGTCGTCGAGCGTCACGCCGACATGGCCGCCGGGCGCATCGATGTTGCCGAGCAACATATTCACCATCTTGAAAGCGTGATTGGTCATGGTCGCGTATTTATGTGCCTGTGCTCCGCGATAATAAATGTACGATGCCGGGCGTAGCGGCAGCTTGCGACCCTCGATGTCAATCGTGCTGCCGATCTGCGCAGCCTTCACCAATTCACGAGCAATGCGTCGGATTGTCTTTGCCGGAACTGTCGTAATCTCGGACATCTTTTCCGGCGTGCAGTCGTTCAAAATGTCCTTGAACAACTGAAAGCCGGGCTTGCCCACAACACCATCGACGCCGTAGCTGCCTTCGAGGGCGTAATCCTTCACTGTGGGATCGTCCCAAAGTTTCGCCTTTCGGTCGATGGTGTCCCAGACAAAAACCTCGCCATCGCGATTGCGTATGAAATAGCCGTCGGAACCGACCAGATAGGGGGCGTTGGTGTCTTTTTTCACGAAGTTCACGTCAAACAGGCCTTCGTTGACCATGACATGACATAGACCGAGTGCAAAGAATCGGTCAGTGGCCGGCCGAATCGGAACCCATTCCTCAGCCTTGGCACCGGCAACCGAAAGCCGCGGCTCGACGGTAACGACCCTCATTCCACGATCCACCCGTGCATCGGCGACGGAACGCGCCTGTGCGGCGACCTGCATGTGCGACGAAAATCCGTCCCCGCTGCCGTTGCTGAGCCAGTAGTTACAGTATGTCACATCATTGGCGACCGAGAACGTGGAATGAATCAGCCCGTTCATGGAGTGATAGCCGCCGCCGCAATAATTGCTGAGCGACGAAAAAATGTTGTGGGAGCCGAACACGACCGGCCACGCGGCCAGATATTCCTTGTGGAAATAGCCGATCGACGGCAGCAGCTTGCGCGGATCATCGTCCCGCGTCTTCTTCAACTCTCGCGCGGTTATTTCGAACGCCTCGTCCCAAGTGATCGGCTGCCATTTTGGATCGACGCCGGGTCCCTTTTCGGGGTTGGTGCGCTTGAGCGGCGATTTGAAACGAGCGGGATCGTAGTGCCGCAGGATCGAGGCATTGCCCTTCGGACATAGCCCTGGGCCGTTAGCCGGACTGGATTGATCACCCTCGACTTTCAGCACGACGCCAGACTCTGAAACCAGCACGCGCATGTTGCAGGTGAAGAGGCACATTTTGCACGATGTCTTCACCCACTTCCCGGGCTTCATGGAATTTTGCACCGGCTGTCGGATGTTCATGGCGTTCCTCGTTCACCCAGGCTAGGCGTTGTCGTCAATTGCAGCTCATAAATCACTGAAGGCCGTTTCTGCGAGCACGCCGTTCAAACCTATAAATGATGGATCAACTATCTCGAATCTTAGCCGATCCGGTCTTTCCATCAGCGCACTCCTTCTTTCTCATAAGTGCACCGATCTCGACCCGCCTTCGTAGGCACGGCGATCCAATCGATCACACATGAACCCGGCACCGGCGGCACTTACAACGACCAGCCGAGCCGGCAGCGTCGGAAAGCGAACAAGCGCTCTTCCAGTGCCGACGCATCCAAGAGATCGAGCATTCAATAGAAGTACCGCTGGTCACGAGATCTCGGACCAGGCAGCAGCCCGATGGCAGTCAATTCTGGGTGCATACCCACAGAACTGTTCGCCGCGTTCGACACCGGCGCGGGATTCTCTGACCGCCCGACAACGAGCCGCCCTGATTGCTGCGGCAGTAGCAACCACTCTAACGAGAGTAACCAGAGATACCGTCGCCGTTGGCTGATGTGCCAGGTAGAACTGGTCTCCGCTCGATGTGCGGGCAGACACCGGTAGGCAACCCCTAGGCTTTGGCGTCGAGGCTCCAGTGGCGAAACGATGGCTCATCTCCCGGCACGATCTCCGTCGCAAGGACCGTGCTGCAGCCCGGGCAGAAGAATTGCCTCAACACGATCTCGCGCGTCGTGAACGTCTTTGGGTCTGCATGTACGCCCGGACCAGCATCGCGGGAGGGACGCTCACGTTTCACTGCGTTAGCTAACGGGTCGTGGCTCGTCTGACCGAGCCGCGTTTTGCAGTGCGTGCATACGACGGCGCCATCGTCGGTAAGGGTGAGATTATCGTCGAGCTGGATCATGATAGTCCTTCATCATGCGGCGTTCGGGCCAATACGCCCACGGCGCAATTCCTGCCGGCGCGCTTCGGTGGCGCTAGCGTCGGCCGTCCCGTCGTCGTTGAGCATCACGCCATAGATCTCTGACGCGGCCCGCGGCGAGACCCTGAATGAGGTCACGTCCACGGCCACCTGCTGCTGATCGCGCCGCAGTGGGTCACCGTAACCGCCGCCACCCTGCCAATGGGTGAAATACACATCGGCAGCGGCCATGTCAGTCTCGACATGCGATGGCAAAACCTCATGCCGACCGTCGATCTCTTCGATGGTGCCAGGGATAAAACCATTAGCGAGCATCGTTCGCACGTTAGTGCCGCGCATGAGAACGTCGTAGCTTGTGGCCGACGGGTAACCACCGGCGAGCCCAGGAGCTAATGGTAGAGCCTTGCCCGGTGCCGAGACAACGAGGTGCACGCCCTGCAGCGGCGAATCGTGCGGAATGAAACAACTTGATCCGCCCAGACCACCGCGGTAACGGCCCGGGCCACCAGAATCAATCTCTTCGCGCCGCCAGAGGTAGAGCATCGGGAAACTGAACTCGTTGATCTCAACGTCGGCGATGCGCCCCATCGGAATGGGCATTTGACCACCCGTGTCTACGCCGTCTTGATCGACCCGAGCACCAAGACCACCGGCCATCGGGTCGCACAGCATAGTCACGAATGGAGCGCCGCGCTGATCCACACCGGCCAGTAGTGCTAAATCCCAGGTGCCTTGGCAGCAGGACATAGCTGCCTTTCGGTGCTGCGGGTGCGTCCCCACCATCTGCGCCACGCATTCCGACACAGCATTCTGCGTCGCCCATGCGGAGGCGACAGAGGCTTTGCCGATGCCCGCCGGGAAGGTACAGTTGTTGATCGTCCCGGGCTCGCTGATGATCTCCACGCAACGATAGATGCCGCCGGGCGCCCAAGGGATATCGTTGCACAGCATGGTCAACACGATCGGCATAATGCCCCCCCGCATCCCAGCGAAGGTGCAGTTGATGAAGCCTTCCACCTGTGGGTCAGTGCCGGTGAAATCGAAGACTAGCTTGTCGTCGAGCTTGGTCATTTGGAGCACAATTTTGTAGATATTGTTGTCGCCCGCCCGTGCGCTGTCCTGATGGGCGACGGCGCCCCAGGTGCCATTTGGCAGGCTGCGCAGCTTGGTGCGGAGTCGCTTCTCGGCATCGTGCATGATCCTCTTCATGACTGCTTTAACGACGCGCGGACCATACTTGTCGATGAGCTGTGTCAGCCGCTGCTGGGCCACGTTGTTAGCGCCTAACTTGGCTCGTAGATCCAGCGCGATGAGTTTGGGCACGCGCGAGCGCCGCAGATACATGTCTTCAATGTCCGGGCGCAGATTCCCGTCTTCTACGATCTTCACCGGGGGTACTGGCGTTGACTCCCAGAATACGTCAGTGCCAGCCACGGACCAGCTTCCCGGTGACACGCCACCAAGATCGACCTGATGGCAGACTGCGCCGCTCCAGGCGAACAGCTCACCGTCATAGAAAAGCGGTGCGAACAAGCTGGCGTCGTTCTGGTGCAGCCCGCCGCCGATCCAAGGATCATTGCAGAAGAACATGTCACCGGGCCGCAGGCCAGGGCTGCCGCTGCGATGCTCAAGCGTCCACTTAATCGCCATATCCATTGAGGCGGCGAGCTGCATATTGTACAGCCCGACGAGGATGAGGTCGCCAGTCTCATCCGCTATTGCGGCACAAAAGTCATTGCAGTCGGTGACCACGACCGAGCCCGACATGCGCTTCAATGCATCGCCCATGTCGTCGGTTATAGCTGACAGGCGATGGCGGATGACCTCGTAGGTCAACGGATCGATCGCGAGCTCGGCAGCGGCATCGATCGTATGCAATGATACGGACTTCGAGGCGATCGCGCGAAGTTCATCGCTAGAGCGTTCCTTGAATACGAACCTCTCGGAGCCGGAAACGTGAATGAGTGGCATTGCAAAGCCTCCTTTTCAAACAACGTCCGCATAACGGATGACCATATTACCGAGCCGGTCGAGCGTGGCTGTGCGGCCTTCGGGTAATGCCACTGTTGTGGTGGGGGTCTCTACCACTGCCGGGCCGACGAGCCGATCATCACGACTGAGGTCGCGGTAGTCGTAGACCGCGGTGTCCTGCCAGCCGCGGCGCACGTCTAGGAACGCCCGGCGTCTGCTCCTGGGCTTTGCGCGCTGGCCGCCATGCTCCAAGTGCGGCAGTTCCGGGTGAATCGGAAGACGCGCGCGGGCCCGCATCCGATAGGTGATGATCTGCATACCGGCCTCGCGAAAGCCCGCATCTTTACCATACAAGCTCGCATAGGCTGCCTCAAACGTTTGCCCAAGCCTGGTGACTGCGTCCGCGTCAATCGGCCCTGGCTCCACTGGTGTCGTGACCTCGGCCAGCTGCATTGTAAAACGCATGTCAACCTCGCGCTCAAATGCGATACTGGAAAACGGAAGAGCCTGCTCCTGAAGCTGAACCTTGAGCTCCTCGTTGAGTTTGGCAAAGGCCTGCTCCACCCTTTCAGGCTTTGGCGGAAAGTTGTCGGGCTGGGATCGCTCGACGGTCAGCACGATGTCGGAACTTGCCAGGCCGTACGCGGAGAATACCGCCGCAACGGCCCCGAGCGGGACAATGACCTCCGATGCCCCTAGATCCGCGGCATAATTGGCGCAATGCACGGGTCCGGCGCCGCCGAACGAATAGACTACGAAATCGCGCGGGTCGCGTCCGCTGTTGACCACGACCTTTCTCACCAGGTCAGCCGTTTGCGCGTTCTGGATCGCGTAGACTGCCGCCGCCGCGTCGTCCACCTTCATGCCCAGCGGTTCAGCGACATGGCGGCTCAGAGCGTCGCGAGCAAGCTCGATCGAAAGCTTCATGCGGCCGCCTAGAAAGTTGTCCGGGTTGATGATGCCGAGCACAAGGTCGGCATCTGTGACTGTCGGCCGCTCGCCGCCCTCCCCATAGCAAGCCGGACCCGGCCGCGCACCAGCGCTCTTTGGCCCAACACGCAGATTGCCGCCTTGGTCAATCCACGCGATAGCCCCGCCGCCCGCGCCGATCGTGTGCACCTCTACCATCGACGCCGAGATTGAATATTGATTGATCACTGTGCTGGTAGCGGTCACTGGCTTGCCGTCGACTACCAGCCCCACTAGGAATGTGGTGCCGCCGATATCAGTCGAGATAATGTTCTTGTGTCCCAGGGCCGCACCGAGGTTGGTGCAACCAACGATGCCACCGGTGAGCACTGATCCTAGTGTGGACACTGCATGACGCGGTGCTTCGCGAGCCTTGACGCAGCCACCGGAACCCTGCATGACCAAGAGCGCTCCTTCGAAGCCGCGTTGGCGCAGCTCATCTTCTAACGGAACGAGATAGTTCCGTAACCGAGGAGCGATCTGTGTGTTGACAATAGTCGTAGCGCTCCGCGAGAACTCGCGGATACGAGGGCTGATGTCACTCGACAGCGCCACGTACAGCGACGGCGCCTCCCCGGCAATGATCTCCCGCGCACGCAGTTCGTGCGCCGGATTGCGGAACGACCAGAGAAAAGACACAGCAATCGCTTCGACGCCCTGAGAAATGAGATTTCTTGTTGCCGATCGGACGCCGTCTTCATCAAGGCGAACGATCACTGCGCCCTTGTAGTCGATACGCTCGTTGATTTCGGCGACCAAGGACCTTGGCACAAGCGGCGGTGGCTTGTTGGTACGCGACATGTTTTGAATCTGATCAGGATCGAGGCCGGCGTAACGCCCCTCGGCATTCATTATTGAAATCGAATCTGCGTGCCCTTTGGTTGTGAGAAATCCTACCTTGCAAACATCCCCGGTGATTAGCGCATTAAGTGTCAACGTCGTACCGTGAATTATGTAGCTCGTGTCGTGCAGAAAGTCTCGCGTGGTTACCCTTAATGATTTTGCCAACTCATCGATGACGTTGAGAACGCCACCCGAAAATTGAGGCGGTGTCGATGGCGATTTAGCCGAAGACAGATGCCCCAGGTGGTCAGCAACAAAACCGTCGGTAAACGTCCCGCCGGTGTCAACTCCGATGACGTAAGGCATGACTAGGCGACTCCTGTGGCTTTAATGATCATTCGATCCTGACTTCGGAATCGTCGATCCGCGCGAGGCTGAGTTTGCGCGCCCGGGATAAACTGGCGAACAGATAGGGCGGCAACCGACGCTCCTGGAGTGTAAGACGCTCCTCTGAACTGCCCGCGCGAATCCAGGCGTGCACGTCGATGCTTGTCAATGGACAGTGAGTCCACACTATTCCTCGAGACTGACAACTCAAAGTATTGGGGCTGCCTAGTTGCACTCAGGCCATCACAAATCCCGATGCGGACGCTAGAGTGTTACAATTCGGTGCACGCCCGCGCAGCAAGTCCGCTGCTACCTCGGCCATCATGATGATAGGCCCATTGATCGGACCGCGGACGATCTGCGGTATCGCCGAGCCATCGATTACGCGCAAGCTTTCGAATCCTCGCACGCGTAACTGCTGGTCTAGCACGGCAATCTCGTCCGACGCCGCACCCATCTTGCACGTGCCCACGGGGTGATGCAGCGTAATGGCCGTGCGACGGACAAATGCGTCAATCTGCTCATCGCTCGTCTGATCCGCGCCCGGCGCGAACTCTTCGGCGATGAACGAAAGCAGTGGCGCGCGGGCTGCGATCTCCCGCATGCGACGGATGAGGTCGCGCATGGTGTGCCGGTCGCGATCGGTCGCTAGAAAATTTTGCCGAATAAGTGGGGCCCGAGTTGGATCCCCTGATGCGAGGAGCACTTGGCCGCGGCTCTCCGGCTGCAACATAAGGCCCTTTATACCAAACGCGTCCGCATAAGGTTGTTTGAATGGTTTGAGATAGGGAGCCGCGTTCATCGGACCCGCGGCCAAAATGATTTCTGCGTCAGGCAAATCGAGGTGCGGCTGGCTGCGGATCAGGCCGACGGCAGTGGCCGGGACGTTACCCGACAAACCGGTGCCGAAAAGAACAGTTTCGAGGAGGTCGATGCCGAGGCGGTCCAACCTTAGCAGACGGTGCAGAGTACCGGGCTCGCGGCGCCGATAGCGAACGTCGGCAACGAGGTGGTCGTGCAGATTGCGTCCCACGCCTTTTAGTGAGGCCCGCACCGGAATGCCGTGACGCGACAATTGATCGGGATCGCCAATGCCTGAAAGCATCAACAACTGCGGTGAATTGATCACGCCTCCGCACAGCAGCACCTCGCTGTCGGCCCGCGCCACATAACGTTGACCGCCGCGCAGGTATTCGATGCCTGTCGCCCGCGAGCCTTCGAACAACACTCGCGTTGCCTGCGAGTGAAGTCGCAGCGTGACGTTACCGCGCGCCAAAGCGGGCTTGAGGTAGGCCTCGGACACGCTGCAGCGCAGGCCGCGTCGTATGGTCATCTGCATTCGACCAATGCCGTCGGCGCTCGCGCCATTGTAATCGGCGTTGCGCGGATAGCCCTCCATATCCGTCGCATTCAAGAATGCGTCGATCAAAGGGTCGGCGAAGCGGGATGTGACGACGGTGAGAGGGCCGTCGCCGCCGCGCAGTGCACTGGCGCCGCCTTCCCAGGATTCCGAGCGTTTGAAGTAGGGCAGGACATTGGCGTACGACCAGGCGGGGAGGCCCGAGTTCTGCGCCCAGTTGTCGAAATCCTGCGGCATACCACGCGCATAGTGCATGCCGTTGATCGACGTGCAGCCGCCGAGCACCTTGCCGCGGGCGCATTCGATACGCCGGCCATCCATGCCGGCCTCGGGTTCGGTGAAGTAATTCCAATCAAACAATCAATTCCTCAGAATTAATCCCCAGGTCAGCGGAATCTTGATGACGGGCGAGCAGTCGCTTCCGCCGGCCTCGAGAACCAAAATGCGCGCACTACGGTCTTCTCCGAGCCGGCTCGCCAACACGCAGCCCGCAGATCCGGCACCCACGATGATGTAGTCGAACCTTTCGTCAGCAACAGCCATGACGGTAGAGTTGTTTGGTGATTGCGTATCAGTTTGAAATGGTCGGATGGATTTGGCCACTATCTGACGCCGCTCCCCATCCTTGGCGCCGCGTTTCGATTTGTTGCGCCGCTCGATTAATCACAGAATTCCAATTATATGATAATGTTGTCAATGGTACGGGATAGAACGCCTATAATGCGAGATAATAAGCAAAACATGGCGCCCGGGCTATCGCCGGTTATCACGTGTATGCCGAGGACGAACCAGGGGAAAAGGGCATCAAGCGAAAACTGCGGTCGTGTCAGGCGCGGCGTCCGGTATAGGGCAGGCGTCTGCGGTCCGGCTTGGCGAAGAGGGCGCCCAGCTTATCATCGCCGACCGCAGCAACGCGGACGAGACGTTGCGGTTGATCAAAGACATCGGCGGAAAAGCAAGGGCGGTCCGGTGCGATGTCAGCGATCCGGCAAGCGTTGCGGCCTTAAACAGGAGGTTCAAAAGACGGGCAACGGTTGTGACATTCTCGTCAATGTCGCGGGCATTTATCCGATGCAGACCTTCGACGAGATCACATGACGACTGGCGCCGCGTGTTATCCGTCAATCTCAATTCGATGTTTTCGATGACCAAGGCGTTTGCCGACGGGATGCGGCGTCGACGTTGGGGGCGGATCGTCAACTTTACTTCCGACACGGTGAGCCTCGTTGTGCCGGGGTTCGCCCACTACATCGCCAGCAAAGCCGGCGTCATCGGGTCGACGCGCGCGCTCGCCACCGAATTCGGTCATGATGGTATCACCGCAAAACTGATTGCTCCGGGGCAGACAGTACGCCCGGCACGATGAGCCGAAAGGAAATTCCGGGCGGGATGTCTCAGGAGGCATTCTTCGAACGTCATCGCCAACATGCAAGCGATAAAAAAGGTGGAAACCGTCGCCGATCTGGTGGGAGTCATTTCGTTTCTGGCGAGCGCCGATGCCGTCTTCGTTACCGGTCAGACGATCTTCGTCAACGATGGATCGGTTCGCGCGTGAGCCAATTATGCCATCGCGCTCCGCTAGGTGAGGCGGGACATTTGAATTTGCTGGTCATTCAATTATCATCGCGTTTCGTTGGCGAAAGTCGCTCTCGTGGAAGCGGCTGATTAAGTAAACGACGGGAGGACAGAGTTATGAGTCGGGCTGCCGCTTACATTTCCTGGCGCCCAAATTCGCCCGTTATGAGCGACGCGTCGAGATGACCGCTACAACAATAACGCGAGCGGTCCAACCTGTCGCACCCCCTGGGTTAGGTGCTGACAACTCGAACGCCGGGAACGACGGCGGAGAGCCGAGGTCCGTCCTCGGCGTGCGCAATATTGCAAAAAGCTTCGGTCCGATTGCCGCGCTTAAAAACGTCTCGCTCGATGTCGGACCAGGGGAAATTCGTGGCATTTGCGGCGAAAACGGTGCCGGGAAAAGCACGCTGGTCAAGATTTTGACCGGCGTCTATCGGCCGGACGAGGGGACGGTCACGATCGACGGCGCTCCGGTGAGCGTCGCGACGCCGCGTCATGCCCAGGAACTGGGAATCGCGCTAGTGGCGCAGGAACTTAGCCTCTGTGCCGACCTTTCTGTCGAGGACAATATATGGCTCGGCTCGCTGCAAGTTCCTTTCCTGCACAAACGGCCAGAATTGCGCAATCGAGCTGCCGAAGCACTAGCGCTGCTCGGGGCAGACCGCATCGGGCTCGACACACCGGTATCCGAGCTCAGTATGGGCGAGCGGCAGTTGGTGGAAATCGCGCGCATGCTGACCCGCGATGCGCGAGTCCTGATACTTGACGAGCCAACGGCGACGCTGACGGATGTTGAGATTGAGCGCATTTTTGCCGCGCTCCGCGCGATCAAGAACGAAGGACGTTCGATCGTTTTCATTACTCATCGGCTGGCTGAAGTATACGCGATCTGCGACCGCGTCACGGTTCTACGCAATGGCGAGCTGGTCAAAACCGCAAATATCAGTGATATCGATCGCACAGCCCTTATCGAGGTCATGCTGGGGCGGCCAAGTGGCGAAATGTACCCCGAGGAGGCGAGAGTGCCGGGGGCCCCAGCCCTTGTCGTGGAAGGGCTGTCGATGCCGGGCATTGTCGAGGATTTCTCGATGACGGTGCGCCGCGGCGAAATTCTCTGCATCGCCGGGCAAATCGGATCGGGTGCAGCCGAGATTGTTACCGCGTTGGCAGGGTTAGTGCATGATGCTGGTGGTCGGGTGACTGTTAATGACCGACTTTTTAAGCTCGGCTCGTCGAAGCGAGCGGCGCAACGCGGCATCATGTTTGTCTCCGGCGACCGGGCGGCGGAAGGTGTGTTCGGCCGCCTGAGCGTCTTGCACAATTTGGTAGCGACACGTTTAAGCGATCACTCGCTGTTCGGCTTTCTGCATAGCGGGGGATTGCGGTTAGCGGCCGCGCGCCTCGCCCATAGCGTGGGCATCGATCGACGGCGCTTGCGCTCTCGCGCGGAGAACCTGAGTGGCGGCAACCAGCAGAAGCTGGCCTTCGGCCGCTATGTTGGACGGCAGGCGAACGGCGTGCTGCTGATGAACGAGCCGACGCGCGGAATCGACGTCGGCGCGCGCGCGGAAATCTACCGGCTAATGAGGACGTTCTGCAAAGAGGGCTACGCGCTGGTCATGGCGTCTAGCGATCTCGAGGAGATCCTCGGTGTCGGCAACGTCGTTATCACTCTCTATCGCGGCCGCCAGGTCGGCCATTATCGGCGTAGCGAAGTCTCAATGCATCGCATCGTTGCGGATATCACCCATCCGACAGAAGGTTCGTCATGACCGGGCAGGCAGTGGACGAACACGCCACACCAGCTTTTTGGCACGTGAATTGGTCGGGGCTGCTGCCATACTCAAGGCGCGGACAGATTCTTGTCGCGGTCCGTTTGCTCGCAGTGCTGGCGCTGGTCGGCTTTGCGGTGACCACGCCGAGCTTTTTCACCGCCGTGAGCTTGTTCTCGCTGCTCAATACTACCTCGTTCATCGGCTGCGTTGCTGTCGGTATGACCTTCATCACGCTGAGCGGGAACATCATGTCGTTCTCGCTCGCCGTGACTCTTTCGACCAGTGGGATTGTGTTCATTGCCGCGCTGCCATTGGGCCTTATCGGCGCGCTGATCACAGCTTTCACCTTCGGCGCATCGCTCACGGCGATTCAGGGTTTCATCATCGGATACTTCCGCGCCAACCCGATCATTGTGAGTATGGCGGCTTCGGCGCTGATAACCGGATGCGCGACGCTGATCACGCAAGGACGGGGTGTCTACCCCGACGGCGATGTCGCGGACGTGCTGAAAGGGCGAATCTTCGGGGTTCCGATGCCACTCGCCGGGTTCATCGTTACGGTCGTCGTCGCCCAAATCGTCCTCTCCTATACCCGCTTCGGGCGCCAACTTTACATGGTCGGGAGCAACTGGCGGGCTTCGGTGGCGGCGGGTCTGGCGCCTGCCCGGATTGTGCTCGGCGCCTACATCGCCGCGGGTTTGTGTACGGCGCTTGCAGGCATACTGATGGCCGCGCGTTATTCCAGCGGCGATCTGGAACTCGGACTCGGTTATGATTACAGCGCGATCAGCGCCGTCCTCGTGGGTGGCACCGTGATTTCTGGCGGTGAAGGCTCCGCCGTCCGCAGCATGGTCGGCGCCTTCATCATAGCGGTCTGCCAGGTGCTGCTGCTGCTGAACGGGTTCAGCACGCAAGCCCAGTATCTGGCGATCGGCGTCATTGTGCTTGTCGTCATTATGCTGCAAACGCTCACCGACGCTCCCTGACAAAAAATGCGCCATTTTTTCACCAACCGCTCCGTTCGTCCGTACCTGCTGCTGGTTTTGATCACGGCGGTGCTGTGGATTCTTGATAACGGCAGCGGCCAATTTCTGACAACCTCGACGGCGTTCAGCACATTGCAGCAATTCGCCACGGTCGGACCGATCGCGCTCGGGCTTGGCTTGTCGATGATCATCCGCGAATTCGATCTGTCCGTCGGTGGCATGCTCAGCTTTTCCGGATGCATCGCGGTGCTTACAGGCGCGCAACACCCTGAACTCGGTGTTGCTCTGGCGGTGCTGTTCGGTCTGGTTTGGGGATTGTTCCAAGGCATGATCATGGTGTGGTTGCGCCTCGGTTCGATCGGCGTGACGCTCGGCGGATTGCTGACGCTCGGCGGTCTCGCTTTGGTGGTTACCGGAAACACCTCGATTAGCTATCCGCGCATGGATATCGCCATGGTGGTGAATAATCCGGTTTTGGAGATTTTCTCGCCGCGCAGCGTTATAACGCTTGCAGCTTTCGGCGCTGCGGCTCTTTTCATGACGCGCACCCGCGTCGGCCGCGATGTCTACGCAACGGGTAGCGATCGCCGCGCCGCGATGGTAGCGGGCGTTCGTACCGACGCGATCATTCCGGCCGTGTTTGCATGCTCGGGCATGCTCGCCGCGCTCAGCGGATCGCTGCTCAGCTACAGCTTGGCCGCTGCTTCGGGCGTGGCGTTGACCGACACGCTGGTTCCGGCGACCGCGGCAGCGATCATTGGTGGAGTGTCGCTGACAGGTGGCAAAGGCACTCCGATTGGCATCGTCGGCGGCGTACTGGTCCTTTGCCTCTTGAGTTCCGGCCTGAATGCTGTTGGCACCCCGCCCGCGGTACACGACGTCGTAACCGGCGCTGTCTTGTTCCTTGTTGCCATCGTCGATTCAATCGACCTCGATCCGCGCTTGTTTGCGATCCGGCGGTACTGGGCGGAAGCTTTGCGGCGGCGCGGGCAGCGTGGCGCATCGTTGGCCAAGTAAATCTTGCTTTTCACACGTATTGCGACGGGATAATCTTTCGCCAAGGTTGCCATTGTTGATAGCGGCATTGACCAGGAATCGGGGCGGTCCGCGTGGCGAGGGCAGTTTGCCGGCATCCCGATCTCCGCCGTAAACGCAGGAGAGGACCGTTGTGCATGCACGAAGGATAAGCGGAAATTCAGTTTGTCCGCAACTTCTTTACTCATGCATCTCACGGCGGGCTGGTTGCCGACAGACCGCTAAGTTTCTGCTGCGGGCCATTGCCGGCGCCAAGGAAATCGAACGGGCGATGGCGAAGGACGATCCCGCGTCAGAGATGGCAAGCCTCCGCGGAAAATCCGGAGCTAAGTGCATCTTAGCTAAGACGGCTTAAAGACCTAAGAATCGGACGCCACAGGCAATCACGACGGCCTTTTCGGCCCATTGACGTCCGGCGACAAGACATCCGCCTGCGGACACCACGCTTTCGTCGCCCAGAACAGTTCCAGTCCCTTCCAGGCGAATACCTTGGCATCGGTCGTCAACCCGGAGAACGCCTGAAGCAACTCCTCCGGCGAATAGTATGGAATGTCGTGTCGCGGAATGCCGACGCGCGCGAACATCTTTTCCAGCCAATATTCGAGATGCAGGTCGAGTGCAGCGTACTCGTTGATGTTCTTGAAGGTGATTTCGGCGAGCAGAATACTGCGCCCGCGTTTCATTATCCGCAACAACTCTTTCCCAGTTTCGCGCCAGTCGTCGGTGTGTTGGACGGCCTGTAGGACCGCGACGCAATCGAAATACTCATCCGGGACTGCGGTCGTATAATCGTAGCGCCATGTGGCGAGTTGGCCGCCGGATCCGCGACGCTGGTTAAAATATGCATCCCTAGCCTCATCGGTAATGTCGATGATGCGTATCTCGCCTTCCGACCCGACTCGCAGCCGGATATCGTCGGGAAAACCCGAGCCTTCGACGACCTCACCCAAAATCAGCACCTTGTCGCCCTTTCTGAGCTGAAGGCGGTCGTACATGAACTCGCGGATGACGGCTGCCGAGCTTCGCCACATGAAAGGAAGCGCACCGGCTAGCATCACTGCACGGCACCATCGTTCCTGCTCTTGGCGGTCCGTGATGACGTCGCCCATTCGGCGGATATCACGCGGCTGAATCATATCCCATGGATCAGGTGAGTTGGCTGCCATCAGAGTTCCTATCGCTACCGGTGGTTTTGTGACATCCGTTGTTATGATGCGAGTCTAAGGACCCGAATTGAATCAGATAACGAAGGAGTTCGACCTTGGGATCCTGAGCGGTCGTATCTGCTTGCTCCGGCTAGGAACGATAAGGCAATGGTATTTTTATTTCGCGGGATTGGGGCGGCTCGAATGACCCAAAAGAAAACGGCGCAGCAGTTGCGCTGCGCCGTCTCAGCGAGTTCCATCATAATCTTTCGGAAAACCGGATCTTACTTTAGAAAACGCATTCGGATTTGTATTTAGCGACATTGGCCTTGGTGATGGCCTCCATTGGACCCGTTTGCACCTTTGGTACCTTCTCGCCATCGAGGATCTTTTTCGCCGTGCTTCCGGCGTTGCGACCCATATTTACCGGGGACCAAAAGACCGTCCCATACATCGTACCCTGCTCGATGTCCGCAATTCCGGGCGCCATGCAGTTGCCGCCGACGACGACAAGTTCGCCCTTGCCAGTTCCGAGTTTTACGCCCGCCGACTGAGCGCCCTGAACGACACCATTGGCAAGAGGATCGTTCATACCATAGATGCCGTCGAGTCCCTGAAAGCGGGCGAGCAATTGACCAGCGGCCCGCTCGGCCTCGGGCGGCGCCCAGTGGGTTTCCTCTGTCGCGACCACTTTGATGTTGGGATGCTTTTCCAATTCCTTCATGAATCCGGCTACGCGGGCCGGCGCAATCCCCTCGTCCATGCTGCCGGCGACAATCGCAATCTTGGCCTCGCCGCGATCTTTCAGGGCGTCAGCCATATTCTTCGCAGCTAACTGACCCAGGACGCTGCTGTCTTCGCCGACGAAGGCTGTGTAGAGATCGTCCTGCGGAATCATGTTGTTGATGAGCACGACCGGAATATGAGCTTCCTTGGCTCGCGTCAGCGCGGGAATTAGTGCTTTCTGACTCATGACCATAATGACCACAAGGTCAACTTTTTTGGCGATTGCATCATCAAGCTGCTGCGCCTGCAGCGCCGGATCGAACGGGCTTTGCGAAATGGAGACATCAAGGCCCGCGGCCTTGGCAGTTTCCGTAAAGCCCCGGCTCATACCGCCGATGTATTTGTCGGCGATCGGACCAGAGAGAAATGCGACCCGTT
Source organism: uncultured Alphaproteobacteria bacterium (assembly GCA_963733575.1). GTDB lineage: Bacteria > Pseudomonadota > Alphaproteobacteria > Rhizobiales > Xanthobacteraceae > BOG-931. Next base: position 155,941 of record CAVTDJ010000007.1, read on the forward strand.
TTGCCTTTTCGGCCGATGCCTGAGGCGCCGCCAGGGCAACCGCCCCGACGAGTCCCGCTACCACGGCAATCATTGCTGATTTCATTTGGAAACCTCCCGATGATTGGAGCGACAAAGGCTGCTCGCAGCGCTGATGCCTGGCTTTCCTCCACATCACGGCGCGGACGAGGTTGTCGAAACCGCTCCTTAGCTAGTCGTCACAAACGATATTCATTTGTAGCAAAATATTAATATCATGCCATAGGATAGGCCGAAATCTGGGCGCGCTGGAGTAACGCGGCAACGCACAATGATTTGTTTTTGAGCGCACCGGACCAATTCAAATCGTCGTTGGTAGGACGTCATCATTGTCGTCGATAACGCTGCGCCTGCACTACGCGACTGAAGAACTAACTCTGGCGGCGACCAAAGTCGGAAAATCCCTGATCCGATGGGCATCATATGCCGACGATCGCCTGACCGCCGTTAGGACTGATATCCTGTCCGTCATCGCGTCGGTTTTCGCGGCTTGTAAGCCAGGCGACAGCATAGGGAATTTCTTCCGGTTTAACCGAACGGCCGATCACCATGCCGGCGACAATTTCCTGGAATTGTTCGCGCGTGAGATCGCTGCGCGTCATCGGTGTATCCACCAGACCGGGAGAGACTGTATTGACCGTGATACCGAAAAGCGGACAGCTCGCGTGCCCGGGCGCGAGTAAGCGCAGGTAGAGCACCTTTGGCACCCATATAGATTCGGATTCCGCTACCACTACGACAGTGTTTATCTCGGCGACGATGCGGTTGTCGGCCTTAAGGCAGGCTCCTCCACATGCGCTCCTCCCGCATTCTGCATACGTGTAAACCGCTCGGTGCGCCGATAGGCGATCTAGGCGTGCCGGAGTGACGCGGCAGCGCACAACGACTTGCCAATGTGCGCACCGGTCCCCGTTTTCTGCTTTCCCGTAGGAGCTTCCTAATCTATTCAATACGGCATAGTAAATTTTGCCTGAACGCACATGAGTCACCTCCCGTGGTTAGCATAATCGTGATGTGCACCGCCAATCGCGGCCGCAGCCCGCTCGCCGAAGCGATATTACGACGCAAGCTGGGCGATCGCGGCCTCGCACATGTGCACCTGGAATCCGCGGGAATCTGTGCTTACGAACTCGGCCGCGCCGGCATGGGCGCAGACCCGCGGGTCGCCGATGTCGCTTTACGCCATGGATTGGATCTGAGTCCGCACTGTGTGCGGCCCTTCGATGCCAGTCGGTTCAACGAATTTGATCTGATCGTCGTGATGGAGGAATGGCAAGCGGAGGTGCTACATCGCGCGTTCCGCCCGCGCGAAGGCACAATTTGCACCTTGCGTCAGCTCGGCGGGGAGAGCTGCAATCCAGATACGCCAGACACAGCCGGTGTGCCGTTGGACGCCCTCGAGGGGTATTTCGAGGAGGCCGAGCGCTGTCTCGAAGCCGCGCTGCGCAGTGGCCCCTTGGCCGCACTGCTAGCGGGCGTGAGCCGACCGCCCAGTGAGGAAACGGCCTGATGCGAGATCCGCTCATTGTATTGATCGGGCTCGTGCGAGCAGAGGATGGTTCGCATGTCGAGCGATCCTAAGATCGTTTGGTTTGATAGTGATGGTCCCTCCGATCTCGCCAGATTGGGTGGAAAGTGCCGCAATCTCGTCGCCTTAACGCGATCTGGGTTGCCCGTTCCACACGGTTTCGCAATTACGATGGAAATGCTTGTGGCATTCGTCGATGCGGTTGGTCTGCGCAAGCGTCTTGAACGCGCCCTCATAATCGGTGGTCCTTCGATCGGCGACGAGCGCGCCGCTGAACTGACGGGGCTTTTCACTCAAGCTGATATGCCCTCCGGCCTCCGGCGCAGCATTCTCGACGCTTATGAAAGGCTCGGTGACCGGATGGGCGTCGCGATGCCACGTGTCGCCGTGCGATCGAGCGCGACAACCGAAGATCTTGAGAAAGCCAGCGGCGCTGGCCAGCAGCTCACCTTGCTTGATGTTTCCGGCGACGCAAATCTGATCGCGGCGGTCCTCCAATGCTGGGCCAGTTTGTTCTCCCACAATGCGCTCGCATACCGGCGGCGGCGGGGCCTGTACCAGGCGGGCGATCTTCCCGCTATGGCAGTCGGAATTCAGGCCCTGGTTCCGGCGCGAGTATCGGGCGTCATGTTCACGACCGATCCCCTTTCCGGCGACTCATCGCGTATTGTGGTGGAAGCGATCGACGGGCTGGGCGAGCCGCTGGTCGGGGGCGAGGTGACGCCCGACCGGCATGTGATCGACAAGCAGACCGGGCGCACGATCGAACAGCGGATCAGCGACAAGTGCGTCGAGCTGGCGTGGACCGCCACCAGTTCGATCCGCCGTGAGGTCCCGGCAGAGCGGCGTCGATTGCCGTGCCTGAACCACGATGACCAGGAACGACTGCTCGCATTGGCGCGCGCCGTCGAGGCGGCGCTCGGATCGGACCAGGACATCGAGTGGGCGATCGACCAGGCCGGCCGCTGCTTTCTGCTGCAGGCGCGCCCGATTACCGCGAGTGGTTGGGCGTCGTCCCCGCCCGAGCAATCGCCGGAGGCCGCGCGCCCGCGATCGGCGCTGCTCGGCGAAATGTATCGCCGCTGGCCGGGGAGCTGACGTCGATGACTATCAGGTCGAGCGCCGCTATTTGGGGCAAAGGACTGATAGGTGAAGGAACACGGGAGGCCGGCTTGCAACAGGCACCTGCGAGGACGGGGACAAGATGGGAGCTCGCCCGGCCCGAGGATCGCGCGCGCTGGTGGATTCGCGATCAGCTATACACGGTCATTCCGCGCACGCCGCTGAGCGATTCCGTCTTCACGCCGCAATGGGACGAGGCGGTGATCTGCATCGGCGACGTGCTCAAGTTCCCGGATTCACGCGGATTCAATGCCCGCACCGTCAATGGCTACACGTACCTCAGCCCGATGAAGATCACGGACGCGGCCGTGATCGCCGAGCGCCTGGCCCAGTTTCTCGCCAATATGCAGAGACTAAGCTCCACCTTCGACCAGGATCTCGTCCGCCATCACGCCGAACAAGAGGGAGAGATGGAATATTGGCACAAGGTGGATCTCTCAACGCCCAACCTCATGACCCTGCTCGAGCATTGGCGTCGCGCACTGGTCACGATGGATCGCTTCTGGAAATTGCATTTCCTGATCGTGTTCCCGCGCCACGTGCTGGCGACGATGCTGGAACACGCCGCGCACGACGCCGGCATCACCGATGCGCGCGACATTGCCAAGCTCACGCAGTCGCACGGAATGACGCGGCAACTCGAGCTCGACATGGAACTCTGGCGGCTTGCGGCCCGCGCCATCGATCTGGGGCTCAAGGAGATGTTCCTGAGCACCCCCGAGGAAAAGCTTCAGGGCAAACTGGAGGCAGACGACAACGGGCGTGTCTGGCTCGAGGAATTCGCACGGTTTCTCAAACGTTTCGGCGCGCGCACGGTCATTCCCGACGAGCTGTCGGACCAGACTTGGCAGGAGAATCCAGCGCCGGTCCTTGGCACATTGCGCGCCTATGTCGCGCAGGGCGGCAAATACGATTTCGATCGCATTATGAAGGAGACTGCGAACGAGCGGGAGAGGACGATCGAACTGACGCTCGGCAAAATCAAAGACGCTGCCGAGCGCGAGAAGTTTCGCAATGTGCTCACGTCCGCCCGCAAGTTTCAGCAAGCGATGGAGGACGACAACTATTACTTCCTATGGTCGCACGCGCTCATACGCAAGGCCGCCATCGAGATCGGACGCAGGCTGAAATCGGCCGGAGTCCTCGACAGCGCGGAAGATGTGGTTTTTCTTTATCGCGATCAGATGGAACGCGCCGTGGTCGATCTCGCCTGCGGCGTCTATGACCTGCGCCCGTTTACGGCTCTCACGCGCGCGCAAAAGACCCGCTGGGAAGGCTGGTGCCGGCTGCAACCGCCGCCCTATATCGGCGACTTCCCCGACGAGATCGAGGACGTGATGGTGAATCATTTCTGGGGCATCCGCGGCCGCCGGCATCTGGAGCAAATGGAGGCGGAGATATCGGGGCTCGGGGCATCGGCGGGGCGCGTGGAAGGCCTCGCTCGGCATGTGCGGGGACCGCAAGACTTCGCAAAAATCCAACCCGGCGAGATCATGATTTGCGGCGCGACGAATCCGGCCTGGACCCCGATCTTCAGCAGGATCGCTGCAGTGGTGACCGATCAGGGCGGAACGCTGTCGCACGCGGCGGTGATCGCGCGCGAGTACGGCTTGCCGGCGGTGCTTGGCACCATTCACGGCACTAAACGCATCCCCGACGGGGCCCGCATCCGCGTCGACGGCGCGGCGGGCAAGGTGGAGATCTTGCAAGATGAGCACAGACGGTAAGCAATATACTGGAACGCTCTATCCGTATACTTGGCCGAACGGCGCGACGGTTGCCGTGCTTCCCTCCGTAGTTTTCGAGCTGTGGAGCGATGGCACGACGCCGGCCAAGAACATTCCACATGGATTCATCGGCGGCGGTGTCGGCAAGCTCGACAACCGGCGCGACCTCCGCGTCGAGATGATGATCGAATTCGGCGGCAAGGTAGGGATGGAACGGCTGCTCGAGCTGCTCGAGCGCGAGAACGCGCCCTGCTCGGTGCTTGCGACCGGGCGCGCGGTCGAGTTGTATCCCGACCTCGTGCGTGAATACCACCGCCGCGGGCACGAGATCACCGGCCACTCCTATGCCGAGGACATCAGCTCCTACGACTTCAGCGATCCGGAGCAGGAGCGCGACAACATCCGAAAGACGGCTGATGCCATTGAACGGGTGACGGGCGAGCGGCCGGTCGGTTGGCTCAGCCCGCGCGCCACGCCGAGCGTCAACACCCTACGTCTTGTCGCCGAGGAAGGGCTATTGTGGTCCGGCGACTATCCAGATGACGAGTTGCCCCAGGTGCGCGAGCTTGGCGGAAAACCCGTCGTCACGCTGCCCTATTCATCCCTGCCGGTGAATGATTATCAGATCACGATGACACGCGGGAATCCGCCCAGCACCTATGTCGAGGAGTTCTGCCGGACGCTCGATCTCCTGCGCGAAGAGGCAGCCGAAACTGGGAGGCCTGGCTTGCTCCGGTGCTCGGTTCACGCGCATGTCTACGGCCATTCGTGGGGCCGCTGGGCATTTCGTGACGTTATTCGCTACGCAAAGAGCTTTTCTGATGTGCTCATAACCACGCGCGCCAATTTAGCGAAGCACATTCTCAGTCAATACGTCACTCGGGAAAAGACCAGTGCGGCCGTGCCGCGTTGAGGTCGCTATTTTTCTTTTATTTTGGTCAATTCGCCGATCGCGGACCTGGCTTGGCTCGGCTTGACTTCGTTTGGTTTGGCTTAGCCTCGTTCCTCGGGCGATGCCGTCAAATGCTGTTTAGCTGACGCTTGAACGCAAATTGGCGCACGTCGGTGGGCGACGCGCCGTAGGATTTCCTAATAATGTTCGCAAAATGCGCCTGGCTGCGAAACCCGCCCCGGAAGGCGATCTCCTTGATAAGTAAACCCCTCTTGCTCGCGTCTGTCAGTTCCGCATATGAGCGCTTCAATCGCGCGCGCCGGATGAAATCGCCTACCGATTCACCAGAGCGTTGGAAGATCTTATGCAGATACCGAACGGAGATGCCGCTCGCGGCCGCGATCCTCTCAGGACTTAAGTTGGGTTCCGCCACGTGATTCTCGATGAACGCTACGCAGCGTCCATAGATTGTAGTGCGAACCACGGCTTGGTCGATCGGAATATCGTCATCGCCTGTTTCTAGGAGAATGCTAACTAAGTCAACGATGCGGCTGGCGTAACGGCACGCGGTATCGTCCGGGAGCTCTGATAATTGGCTGGCAAACGAGAACAAGAACTCCGCGGTTATCCGCCCGGTGCCGGTTCGGCCGGTCCGCGCCGTCGCGCCAAACCGATATGGATCCTTCAGCAGCGAAGAAAGAATAACGCTCGGGATCTTCACGCCGAGAACGTCAGTCCTTTGAATATGTGTATAGAGATACGGCTGGTTCAGATCGAACAGCGCGAACATGTTAGGCGATAAATTGCACACGCGGCCGCTCTGCTCGATGTGCAGCTTTCCGGACCGCAGAAGAACAAGCATGAAGTATTCCCTGCGATCACGTGCGATATGACGGCAGGTCCGTTTCGCGATTTCGAAATCGCTGACGACTTCATCCAATTCCAACTCGCCGAGCGACGCGCGACGAATTTCTCCATTGAACATTGCGGCATTGGCGATGCTCATGTCGACGGCACCAAACAACTCATCGACGAGCTCCTCCCAGTGGCGGTGCCTTTCGGCAGCGGGGGAGCTGCTTAAATATTCGATCTTCATGATCCTCCCCCGTCACATGGGCGTCCGGCGTTGAGTAGCGAGTCGCTTTCTATTGAAGGGAATACCGATTCTGACGCCTCTGATTTCAATTCCATATCAGTGACGTCTGCGACGGCATCGAGGCGAGCGCAATTAATTCCTATATAGCCCAGTACATTTATCTCCATTGAATTTCCACTCAGTCTTGCGCGCTTAGGAATGAAAAACCTACGCTTTCAATAACACGGGGCCTTTGATTTAGGTCAATTTGGCTCAGCTGGCTGAAAAGTCTCGTCCTGATCGGAAGGCCTTCGGATTGGCAACGCTAGCGACAAGGCTGGTCGCCAACGCCGGAGCAACCCTGGGGAACTCATCGAGCGGCTTGCGCGTCTTGTCTGACCGATGCCAGGCCGTAATCATTCTGTCGAAGTTCAAAATTTGCGCCTTCGGCATCCGCAGTTGGTCGCCGGAGGCGGCGAGACACGCGCGCACAACCTGGGGCAACCGTTTTTCACTTTTATCCGCGACGAGGTCCTCACAACGGCTCCGGCAGTTCTTCGTCGATGCCACCCTTGTTTTTGATTTTTTAACGTGTTCGTTCGTCATTCCCTGCGCACCTTTTTGGTAAATGCAACGCCGTGCTCACTGGCTATGCTCACTTGAATGCCGAAACTCTCGAACTTCTCGCCTAATCCTCGAATGTGGGATCAGAGTAAAGAAATGCATGCAAACCCCAGCAAAGTCTCGAAGACCATGAATGTCCTCACCTTTAAAAAATGCAGGTGCATAGATGGAATGGCGGCGACGGGCTATTCCTAACCGCGATCGTTGGTTTGCCCTCCTGGGGATGAGCCGTGAAATCATGCGGCATCGCATGTTCCACAAACCAGCGCTTTGCGTTGTTGTACAAGATGTCAAGCCGGTACGGGGATAGTCTGTTTAACTTTGGGGAGAAGCAATTTCTTATCGTTAGGGTCGAACTCCCCGCGTTCAGCAGAGTGACGCGGGCAAACGCCAACGGGCCTCTCCTGGGCATCACTTTTGAGTTCGACGTTGGTTTAATGTGCAAGGTAGCGGCAGCAACTCGGCTCCCCGCCTCGGTTCAGCGGCGATTTCGGACTGGGCGTCTTCGTCGGCAATTTCGATGATCCTCTCGCGAACTGCGTTCTAGACTGACCACTGCTCCGGGCACCAAACGCAATTCCTGTTCTTGACCCGTCGATTATGAGCGAAATCTACTCTTTTGGTTGCTTACTGGTGCGAACGGCGAGGTCTGCAGACTCGCCGCGCCGAGTGATCATACGCAGCTAATCGTTGACGTCATCTGCGGGTTGCGGGACCATTCGTCCAGCCGAGAATCGAGCAACAAGCGACCACTGCGCGTATAGGTTCGTCATCGTTCCATCCATACTTTAAAACGCTGACCTCGATGACGCCGCTCCAATACCAAAAGCATTTGCAGTTGCTCGAAGCATGGCGTCTGATGGTGGCGGGCTGCGCGGATGTTACCAATGCGGCCTATCAGGTCGGGACTACTCCTGGTGCGACCTTCTCCCCCGTGATCCCGCGAAGGCAGGAATCCGCCGTCGGCATAGATCTCGGCCTTCGCGGGGATGATGCGAACTGAAAGGCGGGTCGGACGAGTTCCCCCGGGCAATGAGCAGGCAAGGAGGTTTGGCGGCATGGCCGTTTTGATTATTGGTGCGGGATTGGTCGGGTCGCAGATCGGCCGCACTCTAGCGGAGCAGGGCGAACGCCCGGTGTTTCTCGACTATGCACCACAGCCGGAGGCGTTGGGCGAGATCGTCGATCTGGCGAAGGTCGAGCTCGTGGAGGGTGATGTGATGCGGCCCTTCACATTGACCCACGCAATCTTGGCCCACGGCGTCACCGAGATCATCCATACCGCCGCCAACCCGAACCTGACCTTGGGCGCGCAAACCGATCCATCGGCGGCTATCCAGCTCAACATCATGGGCACGGTCAACGTGCTCGAGGCTGCGCGCATCCATAGGCTCGGCCAAGTCGTGGTCGCAAGCTCCAACGTGCTGAACTATTTCCTTACGGGCGGCGAGGGCGGCGGCGATCCCACGAAAGAGGAAGCCTTCATGCGGCCGACGACCTTCTACGCCTCGACGAAGCAAGCGATCGAGAGCATCGGCCTTAACTATGCCCGTTGGTATGGCGTCGATTTCACGGCAGTGCGTTATGGCGCGGTGTTCGGTCCCTGGAGCGGCCGCGGCGGTGGCGGGCCCAGCAATGTTGTCTTAAACGCCGTGCGCAACGTGCTCGCGGGCGAGGAAGCTGTCCTGCCGTCGGGCGGCATGGAATGGGTCTACTCGAAGGACGCTGCGATCGGCACGATCAAAGCACTGGAGGCAGCGCAACTGAAGAGCCGGGTGTTCAACGTCACGATGGGCTGCGTCTGTCAGCCGGAGGACATGCGCGACGCATTGGAGGCCGCGGTGCCAGGCGCGCGCGTGCGGATCGAAGCGCCTAGCGCTGCGATGTCGGTGCTACCCGATATGATCCAGACGTCGGACCTGACCCTGGCGAAAGACGTGCTGGGCTACGTGCCGCAATACGATCTCGTGGACTCGGTTCGCGATCTCGCAGGCTGGCTGACCGCGCGCAAGTCTCGATAAGCCAATCTTGGCCCATAGTGGATTCGAGGAGAGAACGATACCCGACGTGAAAAAGAAAGATCCCGATCGACCCAAGATCGCCGCAGTGCTGCCGACGTATCGAGATCTCCACTATTGCGGGGCGGGGTGCAGGCCCCCGGGCGGCTACGTCGACACGATCAACCCCGCGACGAGTGCGAGCCTCGGCCTCTGCGCCGGGGCGAACGAAGCCGATGTCGAGGCGGCGGTTCAGGTGGCGCACCACGCGTTGCGCCAATTGCCCGGGACGAAGCCGCTGGAGCGCACGCCGCCTTGAAGAAGATCGCGCCGGTGAATCCCCGGACCGTTCCATAATCTGTCATTCTGCGAATTGGTTTTCGCTGATCGAAATGTACTTGCGCTTTGTAACTCGGCTGAAGCAAGAGCGAGCTGATTAGAACATTTGTGAAAACATACAGGAAAGAAAACTGCCGCCTAACTGACCGTCAAACCAGTGGCCGATATACTGCGACAGCAATACCGCCGAGCATGACGGCGTCGTTGCCTTGGTCGTTGGGGAGCACAAGCCAGTTGTTATAACGTGGATCAGTCGATTCGAAGTGGAACTCACAGTCCGAGCCATTGCGTTGGAATCGGCGCGCCGTCACCTCTCGCAACCCTTTTTTGATACGTGTCACCATCACGATGTCGCCGGATCGAAGTGGTAAGCCTGCCGCGGCTCGATCAACTACAATCAGAAAGTCGCCGGGGCGCGCAAAGCGGTCGGTCGATGTGCCGCGAACTTCATAAGCGGACTGATATTTTGCCGGATAGCGCGGATCTCGACGTGAAGCAGGTCGGCCGCGATCTCGGCGTGCGCTACGTGCTGGAAGGCAGCGTGCGCAAGGCGGGCAACCGGATCCGCGTTACGGGCCAGCTCATCGACGCAGAGAGTGGTGCGCATATCTGGGCCGACCGCTTCGATCGCGACCTCAACGACATCTTCGCCGTGCAGGACGAACTCACGCGCGAGATCATTGCCGCGCTTAAGGTCAAGTTGACTCTGGGGAAGAAAGAACGGTTGATGCGAAGGAACACAATTGACGAGGAGGCTTACGACTTCTTCCTGCGGGGGCGCGAGCGGGCGTGGCTTAATACAAGGAGCGGGAACGTTGAGGCACGCAGCCTGCTCGAACGTGCAGTCGCGATCAATCCGGATTTTGCGGTGGCGCATGCGTTTATCGGCTTCACTCATGTGAACGATTACATCAATGGCTGGGCCGAAGTCCCTGAGCAGTCTCTCCAGATCGGTTTGGAAATCGCGGAGCGGGCGGTCCAGCTGGACGAAGCAGAGCCACAAGGCCACTATGTCCTCGCCGTTGCTCTCGGTTTCAATCGACAGATAGACAGAGGTCTTGCCGAGGCGCGGCGCAGCGTCGCTCTGGCACCTAGTTTCGCGCAAGGACATCACACGATCGCTCGTTTTCTGACCTTGAGCGGTGACCCCGCGGGAGCGATCAGTACGCTCGATGCCTACATGCGTCTCGATCCGCTCTATCCGGACATGGCGCTCCATTTTCTGGCTGAGGCGCGATTCTCGCTGGAGCAGTTCGACGAGGCGGTCACGGCCCTCAAACAGCGTCTCGGGCGAAGCCCCGATTCAGCAACGTCTTTGGCTCTACTTGCATCGTGCTACGGCCACCTCGGCAAGATTGACGAGGCTCGGGCAGCCTGGGCGCAGGTGATGAAAATTGCTCCGAATTTTTCAATTGAGCGGCAGCGGCGCATCCTGCCGTACAAAAATCCCGATGATTTCGAGCGCCGTGTCGAGGGCATGCGAAAGGCAGGTCTACCAGCGTAGTGCACTGGGCCAAAGGGCATAGCATCATGTCGCCTCTTGGCCCATCTCGACGCTTTCGCCAGTTAGGTTACTTCCGCTTCGGATCGAAGCGGACATTGATCAGCCCATCGGGTGGAGTTTCGGGCAAACGCGGTTGGCGCGGCCCCGCCGACGAGGCGGGTCGCGCTCTATCTCGCGGCCGAGCAACCGCTCGACCGAGCCCGCAAGCGGTCTCGGCCCATTCGGGTCACGATCACTCCGCCAAGAACATCGGCGGGCATACGGCACGCCTGCTTCCGTCACGCAAACAATCAGGACTGGAGCGCTTGTCTCGCCTGCATGCTGCACCGTGGCAGCCGCATCAACTTATATCCGGTCGAGCGCCCGTGGCTCACACCGTCTTTAGGCTAGCGCTATTCCCGGTGCAGAGCGCATATTGGTCTTGGTGTGCCGAGGCGGTACTCGGCGAGACGGCGTTTCTTTTTCGGCGCCTTGTCACTCGGTGACTCCCTTCACACGTGCTGGCCGCCGTTGATGTGGATCTCGGCGCCGTTCACGTAAGAAGAGGTCTCCGTGCACAGCACGTAGACGATCTTCGCCACCTCGTCCGGTGTGCCGAGGCGGTGCATCGGGATCATCTCGACGATCTTTTCCGTGCCGGGCGAAAGCATCGGGGTGTCGATCTCGCCCGGCGCGATGGCGTTGACGCGCACGCCCACCGCGCCGAAATCGTGTGCCATCTCGCGGGTGAGCGCGGCCAGCGCCGCCTTCGACGTTGCGTAGGCCGCACCGGCGAAGGGGTGCACGCGCGAGCCGGCGATCGAGGTGACATTGACGACCGAGCCCTTCGCCGCCTTGAGCTCATCGAGCAACCCGCGCGCCAGCATGATCGGCGCGAAAAAATTCACCTGGAAAACACGATGCCAATCATCCTGCGAGGTATCGATCGAGTCGAGCCGCTTGCCGCCATTTGCTTTGGGTGAGATCGCTGCGTTGTTGACGAGCGCATGCAGCTCGCCGTTGAGCCGCCGCTTGATCTCGGCGATCGCCTCGTCGGTATTTTTATTGTCCGCCAGATCGACCTGGATGTGATCCTCGGGTCCCGCTTCCCATGGACAATTTTCCGGGAAGGCATGCCGCGAGCAGGTGAGGACCCGCCAGCCGGCGGCGGAAAACCGCTTGACGGTTGCGTGACCGATACCGCGGCTTGCCCCGGTGAGGAGCAGCGTCCGGCCCGGCCGGTTGCTCAGTGGCATTTTTGGTTTTCCTACCAGCTACTCATGGATAGAGCCGCGTCTTGCTCCACGATGTGTGCAGATCAGCGCGCCGAAACGCAACGCGGTCGTGCAGCCGGAACGGCCGCTCCTGCCAGAACTCAATCTCTCGCGGCACCACACGAAAACCCGACCAATGCGGCGGCCGCGGCACGGCGCCGATTGCGAATTTCGCCGTGTTGAGCGCGACCGCCTTTTCGAACGCCATCCGGCTTTCAAGCGGGCTCGATTGTTTACTCGCCCAGGCGCCGATCTGCGCCATGCGCGAGCGAGTGGCAAAGTAGGCGTCGGCCTCTTCCGCGGAGACCGGCTCGACATGTCCGCGTGTGCGGACCTGCCGCTGCAGCGATTTCCAATAAAACGTCAGCGCCGCTTTCGGCGTCCCGTTCAATTCGTGGCCCTTCACGCTGTCGAGATTCGTGTAGAAGACGAACCCGTGCTCGTCGAATCCCTTCAATAAAACCATGCGCGCATTAGGCGTTCCGTCGGCATCGACGGTGGCGAGCGCCATAGCTTCGGGATTGACCGGCTCGGAGCGCCTGGCCTCGGCAAACCACGCGGCAAACAGGCGAAACGGCTCCTCGGCTTCGGTGAAGTCACCGCCTGTTAACCATCCGGGGTGTTCAATGGATGGAGCGTCGGTCATTTTGTAGGAGTACCCAGGTTGCTCGCGTGCGGCGATCGGGAAGTCATCCGCCGGTCTCTATATAATGGAACCGGGGCGCTGCGCCTATGTTGGCCGCGGCATCGGCTGGCGACAGTTGCAGCCATGCTCGGCGCGTTGGTCGCGGGGGGCTGCTCCTACCAGCTCGAGACGACGTTCTCCAAAAGTGACACAGACGTGGACCAGACCGGGTCCATAAGCCGGGCGGGTCATCAAACGGCCGATGCGACGAGCGCCGCCGCGCCGTCGGAGGTCGATCTCGCCTATGCGCGCGCCGTTGCCGCGGACGCGCTCGCACGCGGTGCGAAGGACAACAGCATCCCCTGGGAGAATCCGCATACCGGCGCCGGCGGCAACATCACGCCGCTTGCCGCAGCCTACAACACCGGCTCGTCCACCTGCCGCGATTTCCTGGCAAGTTATGTGCGTGGGGAAGCGCAAGCCTGGCTGCAGGGCGAGGCCTGCCGCACGGACCATGGCAAGTGGGAGGTGAAGAGCCTGAAGCCCTTCAAGCAGGGGTGAGCGGGCTATCGTCGCCAACCCAGCGCCAAGCATCGCATTGCGGGGCGGTCGCCAAAGTCCCACATTGAAGAGCATGGGCGGGCGGGGGCCGGCCCCAAAACCGAACGGAGTCCATGGGGAATGCGTGATCCCTATGAGGTGTTGGGCGTTGATCGCAAGGCGAGCGCAGGCGACATCAAGAGCGCCTTCCGGCGGCTGGCGAAAAAACTGCATCCCGACGCCAACAAAAACGATCCGAAAGCGGCGTCCCGCTTTGCCGAAATCAATGCGGCGTATGAAATCCTCGGCGAAGATGACAAGCGCAAGGCATTTGATCGCGGCGAGATCGACGCCGAAGGCAAACCGCGATTTCGTGGCTTCGAAGGCTTCGGGGCAGGGGCAGGGCCGCGCCAGGGTGCGGGTTTTGGACCTGAGACGGAGTTCGAGACTTTCAGCTTCGGCCCCGAAGGCTTTACCCGCGGCGCGCGGCGCGGCCGCGCCGGCGGAGCGGGTGGCGGCTTTGAGGACATCCTCAGAGAGGCCTTCGGCGGCGCGGGCGGCGCACGCCGGGGCGGAGCCGGAGCGGCGTTCGAGCCCGAGGAATTGGGCGCCGGGGCGAATGTCACGGCGGCGCTGACGGTGAGCCTGCCGGACGCGGCTCACGGCGTCACGCAGCGCGTGCGGCTACCGTCCGGCAAAGAGGTCGAAGTCAAGATTCCGGCCGGCATCGCCAACGGCCAGCAAGTCCGGCTTCGCGGCCAAGGCATGGCAGGCCCGGGCGGGGCAGGCGATCTGTTGATCACCGTCTCCATCGCGCCGCACCCGACTTTCACGCTCGATGGGACCAACGTCCGGCTCGATCTGCCCATTGCGCTTTACGAGGCCGCGCTCGGAGCCAAGGTGCGCGTGCCGACCCTCGACAAGTCTGTGGAGATCACGATCCCGGCCGGTACCAGCGGCGGCCGCACATTCCGCCTCAAGGGCAAGGGTTTCCCGGCGAAGGAGGGGCGCGGCGATCTCCTCGCTACGGTCCGGATCATGCTGCCGGAGGGCGGCGATGCTGAGTTCGAAGCCCTGATGAAAAAGTGGCGGAGCGAGAAGCCCTACGATCCGCGCAAGGATATGTGAGCTCGTCATTCCCGGGCCGAGCCAACGGGTCCGGCCCGAAGTGGCCGGCCCCGATGACTGGCTCCGCGAGAAGCCCGGAATCCATAACCACCGTCAGCGAATGTAGATTCCGGACTCGCCGCTTTGTGGCGATCCGGAATGACCGCCCGCCGAGTTGCATGTCCGGGATGATCAGCGTACCCAGCGCCGCATGAGCAGCAACGTCTTCGCATGCGACGCGCTATCGCGACCGGGGCGGCGGGAATGGTTGGCCATCGCGATCGTTGCCGCCCTCACGCTGTTGTTTCTTCCGATGGTGGTGTGGAAGACCGTTGGGCTGGGGCAGGGTGACGTGCAGGTGTTCTTTCGCGCCGGCTGGGCGGTCTGGACCGGGTATCCGCTCTACGAAGTCGCCGATCACCACGGATGGACGTTCCACTACCCGCCGACCTTCGCGCTGTTCATGGGGCCGTTCGCAAACCCGCTTCCGGGTCATGCGCAGCCGGCGTGGGCGCTGCCGTTCACGGCGTCGGTCGCGGTTTGGTACCTCATCAACGCGGTGTGTCTGCTGCTCGCGCTTCATGTCTGGGCCAACGCGCTGGAGCGTCATCGGCCCGTCCAGGCGAATGGGGGACTGTTGCAGAGCCCGTGGGCGCTCCGGCTCGGTCCGCTTCTGGCGCTTCTGCCTTTCATCGGCGATGGATTGGCGCGCGGCCAGCCGGCGCCGGTGCTGCTGTTCCTGATCGTCGTTTATTTCGCTCTGTACGCCGAGAACCGCGTGGCGGCGGCCTCGTTCGCCTTTTCGCTCGCCATCACCGTCAAAGTGTTTCCGATTGTGCTCGCGATCTTCCCGTTTTTGCGGCGCGATTGGAGATTCATGATCTGGACCGCCGGCTGGTCCATTCTGCTTCTAGTCGGCCTGCCGGTAATCTGCCTCGGACCGGCAGCGACATTCGATCTCTATCGCACGATGTTTACCGAGCATCTTGCCGGCATCATCAGCGGCGCGATGTCCACCAAGATCGCAAGCGAGGTTTCTCCGGGAGGATATTCCAGCATCGGTGTCGGCGCGGTGGTGGCGCGTGTCGCCGCCGGCGGGGCGTTCTACTCGTCGCCGCTGCCAGGGTGGGCGTCCGCGTTTCAGTTTCTGTTCAACGCTGCGGTCGTTGTGGCAATCGTCGTCCTCGGTCGCGGCGGCTTCTGGACTTTGCGCGGTCCCCAGCCTGCCGACCGTTATCCGCTTTTGGTCGCCGGCGCCGTGCTGTTTGCCGCGATCCCGCTCATGATTTCATTTGCGGGGCCGCAATATGTCACGTTCGCGCTGCCCTTGATGGCGGTGCTTTTGATCGAGTCGTGGCGGCGTACCGGCGAGCAAGCCATCACGGCCACGATGGCCGGTTGGACGATCATTGCCTGGCTTTCGATGATCGCGCTCGAAGTGCCGTGGAACTGGCTCAAGATCATCGGGCCGATGACCTGGGCTTTGCTGCTGCTCGGTCCGGCGAGCCTCTCGCTGATCAGCCAACTAACCGTGAAACCCGGCGCGGCAATGGAGCAGCGCCTGGGGCAAGGCGTTCCCGGTTGACGGTAAGCGGCGGATTTCGGGTATCCCGCAAGCGCGCTTGATGGCTCCCACGGCCCTATGCCATAGGAGGCCCGGCGCCGGAATTGTCGAGGGGTCGGAGAATGTCGGAAGTCTCGGGCCTCATGCGCGGCAAGCGCGGCCTGATCATAGGGGTCGCAAACCAGCGCTCGCTCGCTTGGGGCATCGCCAAAGCGTGCCACGCGCACGGCGCCGAGCTCGCGTTCACGTATCAGGGCGACGCACTCAAGAAACGCGTGGAGCCGCTCGCCCAAGGGGTCGGCGGCATCGTTGTCGGCCATTGCAACGTCACCGAGCCGGCTACCATCGATGCGGTATTCGCCGCGGTGCAATCGGCCTGGGGCGCGATCGATTTCCTCGTCCACGCAATCGCATTCTCGGACAAGGATGAGCTCGACGGACGCTATGTCGATACGACGGCGGACAATTTCACCAAGACCATGCTGGTGAGCTGTTATTCGCTGACAGCGATAGCGCAACGTGCCGAGAAGATCATGCCGAACGGCGGCTCCTTGCTCACGCTCACCTATTATGGAGCGGAGAAATGGATGCCGCATTACAACGTCATGGGCGTCGCCAAAGCCGCGCTTGAGGCTTCCGTCTGGTACCTCGCCGCCGATCTCGGTGTGAAGAATATCCGCGTCAACGCCATCTCTTCAGGACCGATCAAGACCTTGGCTGCCGCCGGCATCCGCGACCTCCGCTACATCTTCAGATGGAACGAATACAACGCGCCGCTGCGGCGCAACGTGACCATCGAAGATGTCGGCGAGTCCGCCGTCTATCTCTTGTCCGACATGTCCCGCAGTGTCACCGGCGAAATCCATCACGTCGATGCCGGCTACCATATCGTCGGCATGAAACATCCGGACGCGCCGGACATCACTGTCAGCAAAGAGTAATACCCCCGGGCGCGTTGTGGTTGACGGGGATGATTACCAGTGGGCGGATCTCAGCGGTCAAGGCATCTCCGGAACGTCGCCGTCTTCCTTTACGGCATTGCTCTTGCCGGCCGGCTTCGGCCTGTTGCGCGGCGGCTTGAACTATAGGTTCTAACTGCAGAACAAATAAAACGCGCCGGCGATTGCTCGGGCGCAAATCTCGCTCCCCAAAAGAGCAGCGGCCGGACCTTGGTCCAGCCGCTGTCACGAAACACCGCTCAAGGCGCCTCGCGAATTCCGAAGCTGACGGCGCGACCTCGATACGAGGTTCGCGCTGACGTCATTTACTTCGACATCTTCTTCTTTTTCTTCTTCTTCGTGGCCATGATTTGATTCCTTCTCGTGTGATGATCCAACGGCAGGGTTGAGTTCAAGCTTTGCGGGCGTGTCTCGGTCCGTTGAGCTTAGCCCCTCTTACCGAAAAGAACGGTGCCACAGCTTGTCCCTAACCGCAACAAAAAAATCGCAAATAACCCTGATTTTTCCGTAGCTTAACGGATGTTCAGCTTTTCATTAATCGACGTTCAGCGAGATGAATGCCGAATGAACGACGCTGAAGCGACAGCCGTTCGGGCATTTGACCCAAGGGGGTCCACGGGCTACCAAGCCCAACGCCTTGCACCGAGCCATTTGCGCCGTTCTGCGTCATTGTGCGCGCCTAGACCTTCAATAAAGCCGTTCAACCATGTCCTTCAATACGTTCGGACATTCCTTCCGGGTGACTACTTTCGGCGAGAGTCATGGGCCCGCTATTGGCTGCGTGGTCGACGGCTGCCCGCCGCGCATTGCGCTCAGCGAAGCCGACATTCAGCCCTATCTCGATCGGCGCCGGCCGGGCCAATCGCGTTTCACCACCCAGCGCCAGGAGCCGGACACGATCAAAATGCTTTCGGGCGTGTTTTTGGACGAAACGACCGGCGAGCAGGTGACCACGGGCTCTCCGATCGCGCTCGTTATCGATAACGTCGATCAGCGGAGCAAGGACTATTCCGATATCAAGGACAAATATCGGCCGGGTCACGCCGACTATACCTATGACGTAAAATACGGCCTGCGCGATTATCGCGGCGGCGGCCGTCAGTCGGCGCGCGAGACGGCGATGCGGGTGGCGGCCGGCGCCATTGCCCGCAAGATCGTGCCGGGGTTACAGGTACGCGGCGCGCTGGTGCAGATGGGCTCGCACCGCGTCGACCGCACGCGCTGGGACTGGGCCGAGGTCGAGCGCAACCCATTTTTTTGTCCCGACGCCGAGAAGGCCGTGTTTTTCGCCGAGTACCTCGACGGCGTACGCAAGCGCGGCTCCTCCATCGGCGCCGTTCTCGAGATCGTTGCCGACGGCGTGCCGCCGGGCCTCGGCGCGCCGATCTACGGCAAGCTCGACGCCGATCTCGCCGCGGCGCTGATGAGCATCAATGCCGTCAAGGGCGTCGAAATCGGCGCCGGCTTCGGCGCGGCGGAGCTTTCCGGCGAGGAGAACAGCGACGAGATGCGCGCGGGCAATGACGGCAAGCCGATCTTTCTTTCTAACAATGCCGGCGGCATCCTTGGTGGCATCTCCACCGGCCAGGCGGTGGTGGCGCGCTTTGCCGTCAAGCCAACGTCTTCGATCCTTACGCCGCGGCGTACCGTCGACCGTTACGGGCATGAGACGGACATCGTGACGACCGGGCGCCACGATCCTTGCGTCGGCATCCGCGCGGTCCCCGTCGGCGAAGCTATGGTGGCATGCGTGATCGCCGATCATTATCTGCGGCATCGTGGCCAGGTCGGAGACGCGCCGGCATGGCCGTTTCCGCCGCCACGACGCTGACTGTGCGATTTGTAGACGAGACCGAAAAGAAAAAAGATGGAAGACGCTCAGCAACGCATCCAGGATGCCGTGACCGCTTTTGCCCGCGGCGAGCTCATCATCGTGGCCGACGACGACGACCGCGAGAACGAGGGCGATCTGTTCGTTGCCGCCTCGTTGTGCACGCCCGAGAAGATGGCGTTCATCATCCGGCATACGTCGGGCATCGTCTGCGCGCCGCTCGCCCATGACGAGGCGCGGCGACTGCATCTCGAGCCGATGGTGGCGCGCAACGACGCGCCGCTCGGCACCGCGTTCACCGTTTCGGTCGATGCCCGTCATGGCGTCACCACCGGCATTTCCGCCGAAGAGCGCTCCAATACCGTCCGCGCGCTTGCCAACGGCAACATGGGAGCGGCCGACTTTGTGCGGCCCGGCCATGTGTTTCCGCTGGTGGCCAAGGAAGGCGGCGTGCTCATGCGCTCGGGCCATACGGAGGCTTGCGTCGATCTTTGCCGGCTGGCCGGCTTGCCGTTGGTCGGCGTGCTGGCGGAGCTGATGAACGACGACGGCACCGTCATGCGCGGGCCGGAGATCGCCGCGTTCGCCGCGCGCCACAAGCTGGCGCGGGTTTCGATTGCCGATCTGATCGCGTATCGGCAGGTTCGCGAAAAACTGATCGAGCGGCTCGGCGAGTTTCCGGTGGAATCCGAGATCGGAACGCTCGCCGGCTACGCCTTTCAGACGCCGTTTGATCCGTTCTATCACATGGCCTTTGTCTATGGCCGCATCGGCGACGGCAGAAACGTGCTGACGCGGCTGCACCGCGCCAACCTTATCCTGGATGTTTTCGGCGGAGCCAAAGCTGTGCACAGGACGCTCGAACGCTTCAAGACCGAGGGCCGAGGGGTGCTGGTGGTCTTGCGCGACGGCGCTGCCGGCGTGCCGGTGATCGCCATTCCGAAATCGGACGAAACCGCGTCGGGCGAGGCGCGCAGCCAGCTATGGCGCGAAGTCGGCCTCGGCGCGCAGATCCTCAAGGATCTCGGCGTCACCTCGATCCGGCTTCTGAGCTTCTCGCGCAATATGACCTATGTCGGCCTCTCCGGCTTCGGCATCGAGATCGTGGGCACGGAGCCGGTCGAGGTGTGAATGCGCGCCCGTGTTGCGCGTCTGCAACAAACGAGGGGGTATAATGAGCAGGATCATGGACCGGATCGGCCTGTATCGGATTGGCCTGGCTTTGGCTCTGATCGGCCTCGGCCTGACGATGTCCGGCTGTGGCTACAACACCATTCCAACGCTGGAAGAGCAGGCCAAGGCGCGCTGGTCGGACGTGCAAAACCAGTACCAGCGCCGCGCCGATCTCATTCCCAACCTGGTGGCTACGGTCCAGGGTTACGCCAAACAGGAGCGCGAAGTTCTCACCGCCGTGATCGAAGCGCGCGCCAAGGCGACGCAGGTCAAGGTCGATGTCACGCAGCTGACCGATCCGGACAAGCTGAAAGCTTTCCAGGACGCGCAAAACCAGCTCTCCGGTGCGCTCGGCCGGCTCCTGGCAGTGTCCGAAAATTATCCCGATCTCAAATCCAACTCGAATTTCCTGGCGCTGCAGTCGCAACTAGAGGGCACCGAGAACCGCATCGCCGTGGCGCGGCGCGACTACATCGAGGCGGTGCGCGCCTACAACACGGCGCTTCGCACCTTCCCGACCGTCCTCTGGGCGAAGACGGCGTTTTCCGGCAACAAGCCGATGGCTGAATTCACCGCGACTGAGGGTGCGGAAAAGCCGCCGCAGGTGAAGTTTTGATGCTTTTCCGGCGTCTTTCCGGGGCGGCCCGCCGGGCCGCAATCCATAATCGCGATTTCCCCAGATTTGTCTTGGCCGGCGCACGCTTGCTCCGTTTGTGGTTATGGATTCCGGGCTCGCGCTTCGCGCGCCCCGCAATAACGGCTACCGCGCTTATTCTCTGTCTCGCCTCTCTCGCCTTCGCCTTCGATTTTCCGGCGCTGACCGGCCGCGTCGTCGATCAGGCGGGCGTGATGACGGCGGAGAGCCGCAGCGATGTCGAGGCGAAGTCCAAGGCGCTCGAAGACAAATCCGGTATCCAGCTTGTCGTCGCCACCGTGAAGTCGTTGCAAGGTAGCGACATTGAAACCTACGCCAATCAACTTTTCCGTTTCTGGAAACTCGGCGAAACCAAGAAGAACAATGGTGTCCTGTTGCTCGTCGCACCGGCCGAACATAAGGTGAGGATCGAGGTTGGTTACGGCCTCGAAGGCACCCTGACGGACGCGCTGTCGTCTGTGATCATCTCCAGCGCCATCATCCCGCGCTTCAAGACCAACGATTTCTCCGGCGGCATCGAGCGTGGCGTCGACGGTATCATCAGTGTGCTCAGCGGCGATTCCGCGGATTGGCAGCCAAAGGTCAGTGTCCGCTCCGAGGATGCATCGGCGGACTTCGACAAGCTGTTTCCGATTCTGTTTTTCGCAATCATGATCTTCATTGTCTGGTATCTGATCCGCCATGCGAACGGCCCGCCCTCGAGCGGAAGCGGACGTGGCGGACGCACGGTCTTTGTGCCCTATGGCGGGTCCTGGGGTTCCTCCGGCTGGGGCGGTGGAGGCGGCGGCTTCGGCGGCGGATTTTCCGGGGGCGGTGGTTCCTCGGGCGGCGGCGGGGCTTCGGGGAGCTGGTAATGGAGTTCACCAAAGAAGAGCATGAGGCGGTTACAAACGCCATCCGTGAGGCGGAAAAGCGTACCTGCGGGCAGATCGTTTGCGTGCTCGCGCATTCGTCTTCGGGCTATGCGCACATCCCCATTCTGTGGGCGAGCGCGCTGGCGCTCCTTGCTCCCTGGCCGCTCATCGTTTTCACGCCCTGGAGTGTGCAGCGGATTTTCCTGATCCAGCTTGCGGTGTTCATTGTCGCCGGGCTCGCGTTCTCGCTGACGCCATTGCGGCTCGCGCTCGTTCCGCGCGTGGTGCTGCGCGCGCGGGCGCATCGCGCCGCGCTCGAGCAATTCGTCGTGCGCCGGGTCGCCCACACTAAAAATCGCACCGGCGTGCTGATCTTCGTGTCGCTGGCGGAACGCTATGCGCGCATCATTGCCGACGAAGGCGTTGCGGAGAAGGTGCCGAGTTCGGAATGGCAGGCGGCGATCGACGCCTTGATCGGCCACATGCGTGCTGGCCGGATCGCGGCGGGATTCACCGCTGCGGTCGAACGCTGCGGCGCCGTGCTGGCGGTGCACGCTCCGCCCGATGGTTCGTCGAACGAGTTGCCGGATCGGCTCTACGTGATGTAGGGCAAGTTTCAATTCTCTTCCTCACAAGGGGAGGGAGCGAAAAGAGGGTCGTCATGCTGGTCGGCGTGCCGAAGGAGATCAAGGACAACGAATACCGCGTCGGCATCGTGCCTTCGACGGTACGCGAGCTGACTGACAAGGGTCACCAGGTTTTAGTCGAACAAGGCGCTGGATCGGGGGCCGGTTTGCCGGATGGCGATTACCGCGCCGCGGGGGCCGAGATCGCGGCGGATGCCGATGCGGTCTATGGCCGGGCCGAACTGGTCGTGAAAGTAAAGGAGCCGCTCGCTGTCGAGCGCAAGAAGTTGCACTCCGGCCAGGTGCTGTTCGCTTACCTGCATCTCGCGCCCGACCGCGCGCAGACCGAAGACCTGATGAGGTCGGGCGTCACGGCGATCGCCTACGAGACAGTGACCAGCGCGCATGGCACGTTGCCGTTGCTCACCCCGATGTCGGAGGTCGCCGGCCGCATGGCATCGCATGTCGGCGCGCGCTGTCTCGAAAAGGAGAATGGCGGGCGCGGGGTGCTGCTCGGCGGCGTGCCCGGCGTTCCGCCGGCCAGCGTCGTCATCCTGGGCGGCGGTGTCGCCGGAACGAACGCAGCGCTGATCGCCTCCGGCATGGGCGCCGAGGTAACGGTGCTCGACCGCAATCCGGAGGCTTTGCGACGCGTCGATGCCGGCTTCGGCGGCCGCGTGCGCACGCTGTTCTCCACGCGTGACGTGGTCGAACTCCTCTGCCGGCGCGCCGATCTCGTCATTGCGACGATCCTGGTGCCGGGCGCGACCGCGCCCAAATTGATCTCCGCGCAAACGGTCAAGGCGATGAAGGCGGGCGCGGTGATCGTCGATGTCGCCATCGACCAGGGCGGCTGCGCCGAGACTTCGCGCCCGACCACGCACTCGCATCCGACCTACGTGGTCGACGACGTCGTGCACTATTGCGTGACCAACATGCCGGGCGCGGTCGCCCGTACCTCGACCTTCGCGATGAGCAACGTCACGACATCCTTCGTGCTTGCGCTCGCCGACAAAGGCTGGCGGCGCGCGCTTGCCGAAGATTCGCATCTGCGCGACGGACTAAACGTCCACGACGGTCGGATCACCTACCGCGCCGTCGCTGACGCGCTCAATCTGCCTTATACCCTTGCGGCGCAGGTGCTGCGCGTCTGACCGACTCGGTTTTTCCGGCCGAGGGACGGAACCTTTCGGGCTGCATTTCATCTAACAGCTGTCGAGGTTTGCAACGCCATGGGCCCCTTTGGCGTTTGACGAAGGGTGCTTTCGCCAGCCATCCCTCGGGATGACGGCCTGACCGGAGGGATACGGCAATGGCACAGGACGCAGCGCCGCCGAGCGGCCCGGATCTCACCAAAGGCGTCGCTTTCGACGATTTTGTCGAGGGCAAGCTGTTGGGCCATGTCGGCGACGAAGAAGTGCTGCTCGTCCGTGGCGCCGCCGAAGTGTTCGCCGTCGGCGCCCATTGCAGCCACTATCACGGGCCGCTCGCCGAGGGCATCGTGGTCGGCGAGAGCGTGCGCTGCCCCTGGCATCACGCCTGCTTCGACCTGCGCACCGGCGAGGCGGTGCGCCCGCCGGCGCTGAGCGCTATCGCATGCTGGAAGGTCCAGCAACGCGAGGGCCGCATTTTCGTGAAAGAAAAGTTCGAGAAACCCAAGCCGCGCGGCAAAACCGCGACGGCGGCTGGGCCGAAAAAGATCGCTATCGTCGGCGGGGGTGCGGCCGGCTTCGCGGCCGCCGAGATGCTGCGGCGGCGCGATTATCGCGGGAGCATCGTGTTGCTGAGCCATGACGGCGCGTCGCCGCTCGATCGGCCTAATCTGTCCAAGGACTATCTCGCCGGCAGTGCGCCGGAGGACTGGTTGCCGCTGCGGCCCGACGATTTCTACGCGCAGAACGGCATCGAGTTGCGTCTCAACACCGAAGTGACCGCCATCGATACCCGGCAGCGCGAAATCCGCGTCGCTGGCGCCGGGAGCGTGCCCTACGATCGGCTCTTGCTCGCAACCGGCGCCGAGCCCGTGCGGCTAACGGTTCCGGGCGCCGATCAGCCGCAGGTCCATACGCTGCGCTCGCTCGCCGATTGCCATGCTATCATCAAAGCTGCGACGGGCGCGCAGCGCGCGCTTGTCATCGGTGCAAGCTTTATCGGGCTCGAGGCGGCGGCATCGCTGCGCGCGCGCAACCTTGAGGTCCATGTCGTAGCGCCGGAAGCGCGGCCGATGGAGCGCGTGCTCGGGCCCCAGCTCGGCGACTTCATCCGCGCGCTGCACGAAGAGCATGGCGTGGTCTTCCATCTCGGCGAGACGGTCAACAGGATCGACGGCCGGCGTGTAACGCTCAAGGGCGGTGCCGTGCTTGAGACCGACATTGTCGTCGTCGGCATCGGCGTGCGGCCGCGCCTGGCGCTGGCCGAGCAGGCGGGCCTCAAGCTCGACCGCGGCGTGACCGTCAATCCCTATCTGCAGACGAGCGATCCGACGGTGTATGCGGCCGGCGACATCGCGCGCTGGCCCGACCCGCATTTCCGCAGCGCCATCCGCGTCGAACACTGGGTCGTGGCCGAACGCCAGGGCCAAATCGCGGCGTGCAACATGATCGGATTGGATGAGCGTTTCGAGGCCGTGCCGTTCTTCTGGAGCCAGCACTACGACGTGCCGATCAATTATGTCGGTCATGCCGAACAATGGGATGAGATAGCGATCGACGGCAGTGTCGAAGCCAAAGACTGTTTGTTGCGCTACATAAGCAACGGCCGCGTGCTGGCGGTCGCCTCGATATTCCGCGACGTTGAGAATCTCAAAGCCGAGCTGGCGATGGAACAGGGCGCCTCGCCCTAGGCGAAGGCAGCGTAAATGGAACGGTACGCTTGCCGCGTGGGCAAGAGGAGCGCCATAACCGCCGTAGCGGCGGCAAGCGCCCAGCCAACGCGTCACGAACCGGCAGACGGTTGGCCCGCCGGCGAATCCGAAGATCAAATACAGGTCACGAGGTCGCGATTATACCGGCGGCAAACCTTGCCTTATGTTTCGACGCCCTGCGGAGGAGCGGAGCAAGCTTCATAGCTGCCTCAGGATGACGGTCATATTTTTGTTGCGGCAGTTACGACTCCGATACCGCAAAAACGCCAGGAGGTTCCCGATGTCCAAGCCCGATTCTGTCGACCGCGCCCGCCGCGCGCTACTTGGCGCCGGCGGTGCGCTGATCCTGGGCGCGGCGATGCGACCGGCGCGCGCGCAAACCAACGAAGACGCCAAAATGCATATCGGCGTCATCGGTTCCGGTCACATTGGCGGCACCATCGGCGGATTGTGGATCAAAGACGGTCACAAGGTGTTGTTCTCCTCGCGTCATCCGGAGGAGCTGAAAGACCTGGTGGCGGGCCTCGGCGAGCTTGCCCAAGCCGGTACGGTCGAACAGGCGGTCGCGTTCGGCGACGTGATCTTCATCGCCGTGCCCTACGGCGCGCTGCCGCAGATCGGCCAGGACTATGGCGCGGCGCTCAAGGGCAAGATCATGCTCGATGCCTGCAACGCGGTGCCCGCGCGCGACGGCGCCATCACCGACGAAGTGGAGCGCGATGGCGTCGGCGTGGTCTCGCAGAAATATCTGCCCGGCACGCGGCTCGTGCGCGCCTTCAACACGCTCAACTACAAAATCTTCGCCAACGACGCGAACCGCCCCGACCCGAAGCTGGCGATACCGATTGCCGGCGACGATCCGCAAGCGGTGCAGGTCGCGGCCGGGCTGGTGCGCGACGCCGGCTTCGATCCCGTGGTGGTCGGCAAGCTTGCTGACGCGCGCCGCTTCCAGCGTGGCGGGGCGGGCTATGGCCAAGAGGTCACGGCGGCCGAACTCAAACAGAAGCTGTCGCTCGCGCCATGAATGCGCTGCGGCGCTGGGTCGACTGGGCGGTGCCGGCAACGCCGCAAGAGCGCGCGGCGGCGTTGTGGTCTTTCGCCTATTTTTTCGCGCTGCTGGCCGGGTATTACGTGCTGCGGCCGCTGCGCGACCAGATGGGAATCGCCGGCGGCGTGCGCAATCTGCCCTGGCTGTTCACCGCCACTTTCTTGACGCTCATCGTCGCGCAGCCGGTTTACGGCGCGCTGGTCGCAAAGCTGCCGCGCGCGCGATTCATCCCGATCGTCTATCACTTCTTCGTCGGCAATCTCGCCCTGTTCTGGCTCTTGTTGATGCTGGGCGTCGCTCCGGTGATTGTCGCGCGCGTATTCTTCGTCTGGGTCAGCGTGTTCAATCTGTTCGCTGTCGCGGTGTTCTGGTCGTTCATGGCCGACCTGTTCACGGCCGAGCAGGGCAAGCGGCTGTTCGGCTTCATCGGCGCCGGCGGCACCGCCGGCGCGCTTTTGGGCCCGGTTATCACCATCTGGCTGTCGGTGCCGCTCGGGCCGTTGAACCTCCTGATCGCGGCGGCGGTGCTTCTCGAAGTGGCGGTGTTCTGCGTCTATCGGCTCGAGCGCGCGGCCGCGGCGCAGACCGCGGGTGCGCCAGGAGGCGTAGTCGCCGACTCACAGCGCGTCGGCGGCAGCGCGTTTGCCGCTTTACCGGAACTGGTCCGCTCGCCCTATCTTCTCGGCGTCGGCGCGTGGGTCAGCCTTCTCTCGTTTTGCGCGACGATCGTCTACTTGGAGCAGGCCAACATCGTATCGGCGACGGTGCACGGTGCCGGCGCGCAGACGCGCATCTTCGCCAGCATCGATCTGGCGGTCGGCTTGCTCAGTCTGGCGACACAGGTCTTCGCCACCGGGCAGGCGCTCAAGCGGTTTGGCACCGGCGTCGCGGCCGGCGCGCTGCCGGGCGTCTATGTCGTGGGTTTCGTCGCCCTGTTTTTGGCTCCGACACTGGCCGTTGTCGTGACTCTCCAGGTCGTGCAGCGCTGGATGAATTTCGCCATCGCCAATCCGGCGCGACAAGTGTTCTTCACCGTGCTTGCGCGCGAAGAAAAGTACAAAGCCAAGAATCTGATCGACGTCGTGATCTATCGGGGTTCGGATGCGTTATACAGTTGGGTATTCGACAGTTTGCAGGCGCTCGGATTCAAGCTCGGCGCGATCGCGCTGGTGGCGTTGCCGGTCGCAGCCGGTTGGCTGGTTTTGTCCGGAGTTTTGGGGCGGGTCCAGGAACGGCGCGCGGCGCTCGTCGACGCGGGCGCGGCGCAAGGAGAGGGCGCATGATCATCCGCTTGACGCGACGTGAATTTGCGATGGCGACCGGCGCGGCGATGCTGGGGCCATCGGCATTGGCCCAAACCGGCGCGCTACTGGCGCGCGCTATTCCGAGCAGCGGGGAACTCCTGCCGGCGGTCGGACTCGGCACCGCGCGGGTCTTCGACGCCAACGACGAGCCGACACGGCGGAAGGCCGCAGCGGTGCTGCAGGCGTTGCTCACGGGCGGCGGGCGGCTAATCGACACATCGTCGGTCTATGGCGATGCGGAAGTCGTGCTTGGCGATTCGATCGGGGCCGCGGGCTTGCGCGAAAAACTCTTCATCGCCACCAAACTAGAGTCACCGGATGCCGCGGAGCTCAAGCGTTCGCAAGCGCGATTGAAGACGCAGACATTCGACCTCCTGCAATTCCACAATGTGCGCGATCCGCAGCAGTCGCTGGCGCAATTCAAGGAATGGAAGGCGCAAGGCGTGTGCCGCTATGTCGGCATCACCTCGACCCGTCACGAACAATATGCCGCGATCGAGGCGGTGCTCGCGCGCGAGAAGCCCGATTTCGTTCAGATCGACTATTCGCTCGACGACAGGGAAGTAGAGAAACGCATCCTGCCGCTGGCGGCCGAGGTAAAGGTCGCCGTGCTCACCGCGCTGCCGTTCGGCCGCGCCCGCCTATTCGGTGCCGTGCGGGGCAAGGAAATTCCCGGCTGGGCGCGCGGCTTCGCCGGGAGCTGGGCGCAGTTCTTCCTGAAATATCTCCTTGGCGACCCGCGCGTGACCGCGGTCATCCCCGGCACCGCCGATCCGGCGCACATGACCGACAATCTCGGCGCCATGCGCGGGCCGCTGCCCGATCCCGATCAGCGCAAGCAAATGGTGGCGTTCGCCGACGCGCTGTAGCGGTGCGTTGGTGTGGGTCAAAAGTTCCGTCCGCCGCGCCGAAGCGGGGCGCACACGGCGACTAATATTTTCCACGAAATTGAAACGCGAATCTGTGGCGCGTCCGCCGCATGGCATGATTTTCTTTTCTTTGCCAAACCCTTGGCTCGCTTAGCTTTTCAATCTAAGTGAAACCCATGTAGCCCGGGGCAATAGGGGTCTTCTTACGATGTCGGAAGTCGCGCATGTTGGCGCCGAGCGGCCGGTGCATTTCGGCCACCGGCCAGATCGCCTCGACAGCGCTTCGCGAGCCGCGAAACCTGCTGCAGCGATTGCGGCGGAACTCGTGGACCAGTTCGACCCGCTGAATTTGTTCGAGCGGCTCGCGGCGATCCGCTCGCTTGTGGCCAGACGAATTGTATTTACCACCAGCTTTGGCCTCGAGGATCAGGCGATCGCCCACGCGATTTTCTCGCAAGCGCTGGCGATCGAGGTCGCGACACTCGATACCGGCCGTCTGTTTCCGGAGACGCACCAAGTCTGGGCTGAAACCGAGCGCCGCTACGACGCCCGCATCCTCGCCTTCGCGCCCGAGGGCGCAAGCCTGGAGGCTCTGGTCGCCCAGCAAGGTATCGACGGTTTCCGCTCCTCGGTCGAGGCGCGGCACGACTGTTGCGCGATCCGGAAGGTGGTGCCGCTGGCACGCATTCTCGACGGCAGTACTGCTTGGGTCACCGGCATTCGCGCCGATCAATCCCCCGACCGCGCGCAATTCTCGCCGGCCTCGTTCGACGAGCGCCGTCAGCTGATCAAAGTCAATCCGCTGTTTGATTGGACGCGCGAACGGACACTCGAATTCGTGCGCACGCACCAGATTCCCTACAACATGCTGCACGACCGCGGCTTTCTGTCGATCGGGTGTGCTCCTTGCACCCGCGCCGTAGCGCCGGGCGAGCCGGAGCGCGCGGGGCGCTGGTGGTGGGAGCAGGCCGAGACAAAAGAATGTGGTTTGCACGTCGCCGAAAACGGCCATGCCGCGGGCGCGAACCCGCCGCGATCGTGAGCTCGGAAATATATACAGCACCGCCGATGGACGCTCTCTCACCGACCTTCGATCGCGCAGACGGCGGTATCGCACAGGCGGACGCGGACAGCGCGAGCGTGTCGTCCATGACCCACCTGGAGCAGCTCGAAGCCGAAAGCATTCACATCATTCGCGAGGCGGTTGCCGAGTCGGAAAATCCGGTGATGCTCTATTCCATCGGCAAGGACTCTTCGGTCCTGCTGCATCTGGCGCTCAAGGCGTTCTACCCCGCGAAACCGCCGTTTCCGCTTCTGCATGTCGACACCACGTGGAAATTCCGCGAGATGATCGCGTTCCGCGATGCGCGCGCGCGCGAACTCGGCCTCGATCTGATCGTGCACGTCAACCGCGACGGCCTCGCCCGCGGCGTCGGTCCGATCGCCAGCGGATCGGAACTGCACACCGACGTGATGAAGACGCAAGCGTTGCGGCAGGCGCTCGACCAGCATCGCTTCGACGCCGCTTTCGGCGGCGCCCGGCGGGACGAGGAGAAATCGCGCGCCAAGGAGCGTGTGTTCTCGTTTCGCAGCGCCGGCCACTTTTGGAATCCAAAACGGCAGCGTCCCGAACCGTGGCGGATTTACAACGGGCGCAAGCGCCGCGGCGAAAGCATTCGCGTATTTCCGCTGTCGAATTGGACCGAGCTCAACGTCTGGTTCTACATCCATCAAGAGCGCATCCCGGTGGTGCCGCTTTATTTTGCGGCGCCGCGGCCGGTGGTCGAGCGCGACGGCGCCCTCATCATGGTCGACGATGAGCGCCTGCCGTTGGCCCCCGGCGAGCGTCCGCAGATCAGGACGGTGCGTTTTCGCACGCTGGGCTGCTATCCGCTGACCGGCGCGGTCGAAAGCACGGCGCGCACGCTTCCGGAACTCATTCGGGAAACGCTCGAAAGCCCATACTCCGAGCGGCGCGGCCGCGTGATCGATCGCGACGGCGCGGCCTCGATGGAGCGCAAAAAGCAGGAAGGCTACTTTTGATGAACGTGCACGCCCAGCCTGCGGAGTATGATTTTGCTTCGCTCCTGCACCGGCAAGGGCGGAAGAGCCTGCTGCGCTTCATCGCCTGCGGGTCCGTCGACCACGGCAAGTCGACGCTGATCGGCCGTCTGCTCTATGAATCGAAGCAGCTTTTCGAGGATCAGCTCGACGCTCTCGCCATCGATTCCCGCAAGTTCGGTACGCAAGGCGATGAGCTCGATTTTGCGCTCCTTGTGGACGGCCTGGCGGCCGAGCGCGAGCAGAAGATCACGATCGACGTCGCCTACCGGTTCTTTGCCACGGCGCGGCGAAAGTTCATCGTCATCGACGCGCCCGGACATGAGCAATACACCGCGAATATGGCGACCGGTGCGTCGGTCGCCGATCTCGCTCTTGTGCTTGTCAGCGCCGACGAAGGGCTGACGCGTCAGACAAAGCGTCACGCCGTGATCCTGTCGATGCTCGGCGTGCGCAAGGTCGTGCTTGCGGTCAACAAGATGGATCGCGTCGGCTGGTCGCAGGATGCCTTTCGCGCGATCGAAGCGCGTTTCCGCGAATTTGCAACCGCGTTGGGCATCGATGACCTCGTCGCCATTCCGGTCGCGGCCAAAAGCGGCGACAACATCGTCAGCCGTTCGGATCGCATGCATTGGCACGACGGGCCGACGTTGCTCGAGCATCTCGAAGAGGTGGAACCCTTTCGGCCGTCGGCCCGCAGCCGTTCCGCATGCCCGTTCAATGGGTCAGCCGGCCCAATTCGGATTTTCGCGGCTATAGCGGCCTGATCGCGAGCGGCGAAGTCTATGCCGGCATGCCGGTCAAGGTTCTGCCGTCCGGTCGCGTCACCCGCATTGCACGCATTGCCACTTTCGACGGCGATCTTCCCCACGCCGCCGCCGGCCGCTCGATCACGCTGACCTTCGCCGATCAAATCGACGCCTCCCGCGGCGACTTGGTGGTCGGAATCGAGCAGGCGCCGGCAATGGCCGATCGGCTCTCCGCGCGCCTGTTCTGGATGAACAGCGAACCGCTGCGGCCCGGCCGCAATTATATTTTCAAGCTCGCAACCACATCCGTAACCGCGAAAATCGAACCGGAGGCACGCGTCTTCGATCTCGACACCCGCAGGCTGGTGGCGGCGGAAGCGATTGCGCAGAACGAGATCGGGATCGGCACACTCAAACTCGATCGGCCGATCCCGGTCGACCGTTATGCCGAGTGCAAGGACACGGGAAGTTTCATTCTCATAGACCCGGAATCCTACGACACCGAGGGCATGGGCTGCATCGAGGATTTTGTTGGACCGCAAGATCAGCTCAGCTCTCTCGCCCACCCCGCGGAGGCCGTCGGAGGGAAGCTCGCGCGCTGGACCGAAACGCATGCGCGCTCACTTGCGAAAGCCGTAAGTTGGCGCGCGACCGGCAGTCTCGATACTTTCGTCGTGGCGTTCGTCGTCACTGGCAGCCCCAAGATCGCCGGATCGGTCGCGGTCACGGAGATTTTGACCAAAATCCTGATCTATTACTTCCACGAACGCGTGTGGGCGTGGATCCCGTGGGGCAAGCGATAGTCGCCGGGCGCACCCAGTTGGTTTTCTGACCCCGCTCTTTGGCCTCGTTCGGGGCTAAAGTCGGCATCAATGCCGGGCGGTAATCCGCAACGCTCGGCATTCTTGCGTCTTGCATATGCTCCAGCACTTGGATAGGGCGATGGCGTAGGCTGAGGTCTCTATAGCCAGCGGCCAATTCCGGGCTAGTCTGCGGGCCGGATTTCAAGAGAGCGGCAGATGCCCTGGCTTGCGTGCAATTCGCGGCGAATACACTACGAGTTGACCGGTCCGGAAGACGGGCCGGCCTGCGTTTTGGTCAACGGCTTGACGCAATACGTCAAGCTTTGGATGCCGTTCCGGGACGGGCTGGTGGCCAGGGGATTCCGCGTCGCCAGCTATGACATGCTTGGACAGGGCCAATCCGATAAGCCCCGCCTGTTCATCGATCAGGCAGATCAGGTAGCGGTGCTCCGCGACCTGATCGCCGAGTTGGGGCCGCGGCCGATTTTCGTGGGAGGCATCAGCTTCGGGGGCGTGATCGCGCTCCGCTACGCCATCGAGCACCCGGATACGATCGCCGGACTGGTGCCGATGAGCAGCTTTGCCGAGATCCCGCCGCAACTGATGCGGCTTGGCACCGCCATGCGGACCGCACTGATCCTGGGCGGGACCACCTACCTGCAGGATCTGTTGTTTCCGATGAATTTCTCCAATGCGTGGCTCGAGGCGAAGAGCGATTTGATCGGACTTGCCACGCATCGGGGATGGTTGATCAACGACGTCTACGCCTTGCAAAATCTGATGGAGTTTTTCCTCGAATTCGAGCCGTTCACCGACAAATTGTCCGCAATCCGCGTCCCGACGATGATCCTGACCGGAGAGTACGACTTCCTCACGCCGCGAGCGCTGCAGGATTCGTTGCGCACGCATATTCCGGACAGTGCCCTCGTCATCATTCCGCGCGCGTATCATGCATTCACTCTGGAGAAGGCGGAATTGGCTGCGTACGTCATGGCGCGTTTCGCCGAGGATGTGATGGCGGGCCGCTGGCATGGCAAGAAGAGCATATGGGTGGCGCCGGAAGAGGTTGGCGGCGAGCTTGCGCCGTTTCCCGCAGGCTTCGACCATTTGCGCTTGATCCCGGTGCGCATTGCGACGCCCGAGCAGGCAATCCAGCCGGAGCCGGCGTCGCCATGAATGCCCTTCTCGGCCCGCTCGACCAGGAGGGTCGCATTCCACCGCAGCAGCAAACGCGCATCGCGGCTTTTCTCATGTCCGCGCATGGCGCGCAGATGCGCCAGCTTGCCGTCACGCTGCCGATCCACTTGCGCCAGCCTTGGCATTTGGAACTGCACTCTCAGTACTGCCGGGAAATGGAAATTCTTTCGCTGCTCACGCGCGCTACGTCGTGGGTCCCGGACCCCGCGCTGGCGTTCATGATCTGGCAATGGGAGGCCGCCTGGTTGCCACGACCGATGCAAGGAGCGGCAGACCATCTCCATGGTCTGCTAGTCGACATGGCGGCGCTCGGTCACGCAATACACGCCGGTATCCGGCCGGCGGCGCTGCTGCCGGAAAGCGTCGCGCCGATGGACCCCTTCGTGATGGCAATGCGACGGATCGAATTTGAAAGCGGACGATTGCTGCAGGCGCAGATTCTCTTTCTCAAGGGGCCGCAGCTTTTTGATGTCCGGAACGAGGTGGCCGCGGCGGTCGAACGGCGTCACGATCAGGTGCGCGAGCTCTGGACTTCGATGCTGAGCGGCCTGAATGTAGCGGCTGAGTAGCGGCGGGTCGGTCGAGGACGGAGGTGCGATATGCCCGGCAGGGCAGTTGCTATTTTCACAACGCGCGGCCACGATGCGTTTAGCGATGCAATTTGAGGCATCATGATTACAGTTCCCGAATTGGCCGCGGAGGCGTTGGGGTCGTTTCTTTCCTCGGATCTGATCCGTCGATTCGGATCGACGCAGGCGGGCTTGACCGAGCTGGTTCCGTCGGTCGCCCGGCTTGCTCTCGAATGCATCGGCAATAGCGACGCGCTTTACCACAACGTCGAACATACGATGCTGGTGACGCTCGTCGGCTACGACATCATGAAGGGGCGATCGCTTCTCATGCCGACGTCGGCAGACGATTACGCGCATCTGATCGTCGCGTGCCTCTTCCACGATATCGGCTACGTGCGCGGTATTCTTGCGGGCGACAGCGATGACGGCTACGTCATCGACGCGAAAGGCGGGATGGCCAAACTCTCACGCGGCGCATCGGACGCGGCGCTGACGCCCTATCATGTGGATCGTTCGAAGCTTTTCGCGATGGATCGGCTTTCGAAGATGGACCTGATCGACGCGGCCAGAGTTGCCCGTGCGATCGAATTCACGCGCTTCCCGTCCGCGACCGAACCGGTCGGTCCAAACAGCGAGGAGGGCTTGCTGGTGCGCGCCGCCGATCTCATTGGTCAGCTCGGCGATCCGCATTATCTGCGCAAGGCGAACGCGCTGTATTACGAATTCGAAGAAGTCGGCATGAACAAACAGCTCGGCTATGACTCGCCCGCCGATCTCACGGATTTATATCCGCAATTCTACTATAATAGCGTGTCGCCCCACCTTGAGACTGCCATCCGCTATCTCAATGTGACGTCGAGCGGGCGGCAATGGATCGCCAGCCTCTACAGCAATGTCTTCCGTGCCGAACGCGACCTAAGCTTGTCGGGCCCGGAACGCTGAATTCAAGCTCCGCTTCGAATCTCGCCAAGGGCGATGCGATGGACGGAACATAAAAGAAACGGAGGATCCGCCGTGAATCAAGTTGCCGACATTCGCACCGATGACACTGCGCCGTCCTCCACGCGCCGCTCGCCTTACTTCTCGGAGGAGCATGAGCTGCTGCGCGCTCAGGTGCGCCGC
Organism: uncultured Alphaproteobacteria bacterium; assembly: GCA_963733575.1. Lineage (GTDB taxonomy): Bacteria > Pseudomonadota > Alphaproteobacteria > Rhizobiales > Xanthobacteraceae > BOG-931. The sequence goes on from CAVTDJ010000007.1 coordinate 190,542, forward strand.
TTTGTCGAGACGGAGATCAAACCGAAAGCGCTCGCCTGGGAGGAGCAGGGTTATGTGCCGCGCGAGGTGCTACGCCGCATGGGGAGCCTCGGCTTTCTCGGTATCCGTTATCCCGCCCGTTATGGCGGATCCGAGATGGATACGCTTGCCACCGTGGTGCTTGCGGAAGAGCTTGGCCGCTCGACCTTCAGCGGGGTCGCGATCACCACTCTCGTCCATAGCGACATGGCCTCCGTGCACGTCTTCAATGCAGGAAACGAGGCGCAAAAGGACAAGTGGATGCCGGGTATTATTTCCGGCGACGTCATCACAGCTGTCGCCGTGACCGAGCCGGATGCGGGTTCCGATGTGAAGGGTATTCGCACCTTCGCGCGCCGCGACGGCGACAGTTACGTCATCGACGGCGCCAAAATGTTCATCACCAACGGCGTCTACGCCAACCTCTATTGCCTGGCGGCGAAAACCGATCGGTCCGGCTCGCCGAGCCGATCGATCACCATGTTCCTGATCGAGAAAGGCACGCCCGGCTTTACCGTCAGCCGAACGCTCGACAAGCACGGCTGGCGCTCGTCCGACACCGCGGAGCTGCATTTCGATGGCTGCCGCATTCCCGCCGAGAACCGGCTCGGCGACGAGGGCAGCGGCTTCCACGCGATCATGAAAAATTTCCAGAACGAGCGGACGACGATCGGCGCGATGGCGATGGGAGAAGCGCAAGCCGCGCTCGATCTCACGCTCGACTATGTGCGCACCCGCAAAGCCTTCGGCGCGCCGCTTTGGCAAAGAGAGACGATCCGTCAGCGCCTGGCGATGCTCGCGGCCAAGGTCGAGGCGGGCCGCCGGCTCGTCTACCACGCGGCCTGGCTCGACGCGCAAGGGGTCGACGCCACCAAGGAAGTGTCGATGGTCAAGGCCTATTGCGGCGAGCTGGTCAACGAAGTCATGTACAATTGCGTGCAGTTTCACGGCGGCATGGGTTTCATGCGCGAGAGCACCATCGAGCGCATGTCGCGCGATGCCCGGGTGCAGAACATCGGCGGCGGCGCCACCGAGGTCATGCTGGAAGAAGTGGCGAAGCGGCTGTAGCCGCGACCGCGCCGGGCCTTAGCTATGTGCATGCGTGGCGTGAAGGCGACGTCGTCATGTGGGACAATCAGGCGACGCTGCATCGCGGCCGGCCCTGGCCCGCGCATGAGGCGCGGCTCATGGTGCGCACGACGATCTCGGCGACCGAGGCGGACGGGTTGCAAAGTGTGCGTCCGCCGTCACGCCAAGCGGCCGAGTAGCTTACCGGACTTAGTGCGGGCCGGCTCGATCAAGCTCTATCCCTGATAAGCCCGATTGGGGATCGCAAAACCGCAGCTCGATCCGTCGGTCACCTGCACCTCATCTTCCCACGGCAGCCGGTATTGGCCGGCAACAAGATCGCGCATGTATGTGTACGGGCAATCCTGCGCGCCGCCTTTGACCGCGACATAGCCGCGATGGCCGAATTGGTAGATGTTGTTCTCAACGCCCCAGATCCGGCGCGCCTCATCGGCAAGCTTCGGCCGCACCTCGGCCGTGATGATCTCGTCGGGCGCTCCGTTGCCCGTGGCAAGCGGCACGCCGTCGAAATTGACGATCATGCCTTCGCCCATGGAATTGAAGATGCCGTCGGTGCCTGCCATGCAGACATTCGCGGTGTACATAAGGTTTGAGAACGCGTTGCTCTGGTTGCTCACGTGCCAGGCGTGCCGGATCGGAGCGGTTGTATCCGGCGGTGCGCAACATGATGTTGGCGCCTTTGTAAGCGCACTCCCGCGCCATCTCCGGAAACATGCCGTCATGGCAAATGATCAGCGCGACTTTGCTGCCATTCGGGCCGTCGCACACCGGAATGCCGAGGTTCCCCGGCTCCCAGGGCTCGACCGGCACCCACGGATGCATCTTGCGGTAATAGAGCTTGATCTCTCCCTCATCGTCGATGATGAGACCTGAGTTGTAGGGATTGCCGTCGGGATTGTACTCCATGATGGAGAAACAGCCCCAGATACGGTTCTCGACGCAGGCTTTCCTGAAGGCGCCTACTTCCGGTCCATCGAGCCGCGACATCAGCTCGGAATTGGTGTCCATCGAGAGGCCGTGCAGGGAGTATTCGGGAAAGACGACGAGGTCCATCGTCGACATCCCTCTGCGCGCCTTCTGCACCATCGCGCAAATCTTCTTTGTCTGCGCCGCCAGATCGCTCTTGGTGACGATCGCCGGCAGTTGCAATTGAACGAGCCCGATGACCACACCGTCGGGAGTCTTGTTCAATCCACCGAGCCCACTCATTGGCATTTCTCCTTGCTCACCTCTGCTCCCGGGCGCCCAAAACTTACACCTTTCCTCGCCGGATCGACTGCGCTTTTTTCCGGCCGAGCCACGACCTCGACATGCGCCGCCCAGACGTGGAATGATCCGGCCACGGCGCGTATTCAGCGGGCCCGGGGCTGGGGCGATGTCGCAAGGCAACAATTCGGACCGAGCCCGCCTTTCCCGGTTCTGGTCGAGCGCGTCGGGCTTTTGGCGGGGCAAGTCCGCATTGTCGAGCTGGTCCCTGACGATTGGCCTCTTGGCCATCGGCGTCACCCAGCTCGCGGTGCAATACCGGTTGAATTACTGGAATCGCGATTTTTTCAACGCGCTTGCGCGTCGGGACGGCAATGTTCTCTGGAGCCAGGTCGTCATCTTCGTACCGCTTGCTTGCCTCAGCATCGGGTTGTCGGTGGCCTCGGTATGGGGCCGGATGACGACCCAGCGCAAATGGCGCCAGTGGCTCACGACGAATATCCTGGACAGCTGGTTGTCGCAGGATCGTTACCGGCGCCTCGAATTCGGCGAACGGCGAATACAAGAACGCCGAATATCGTATCTCCTACGATGCCAAAGTTGCCACCGACGCGCCGGTCGATCTGGCGCTTGGATTTGTCAACGCCGCATTGACCGCCTTCGTATTCGTCGGTGTGCTCTGGAATGTCGGCGGCAGCTTCACGGTCGTCCTCGGCCGAATTGAAATGACGGTGCCGGGCTATCTGGTCCTCGGTGTCGGAATCTACGCGCTCGTATTCACGGGCGCGATGATGGTGATCGGCCGCAGATTGCCGGCGATTGTTCAGCTGGAAAGCCAGGCCGAAGCGGAGCTGCTGGCGGCCGCCAATCAGATAAGCGAATCGGGCAAGCGAGCGATTTCGCCGACCGACGAGAGCGAAAAGCAACAGCTGGTGCGGGACGCGCTCGGTCAGGTCATCGATCGCTGGCGGCAGTTGTGCTGGCAGCTGATGGGAACGACCATGGTCACACAAACGGATTTGCTGTTCGCTCCGGTGTTCGCGTGGGTCCTGTGTATCCCGAAATACCTCGCGGGTACGATGACGCTCGGGGAACTCACGCAGGCATCGGCTGCGTTCGTCACCGTGCAGATCGCATTCAACTGGCTGGTCGACAACTATCAACGCTTGTCGGACTGGCGGTCGGCGGCCAATCGCGTCGCTGCGTTGCTGTTGGCACTGGATGAGCTCGCGCTGTCGGAGCGGGAAAAACGCGAGTAATTCTTGATGAGCTCCGCATACCAGCGAAACGACGCTTTCGGAATCCGCCGCTGCGTGGGGTAGTCCACATACACGATGCCAAATCGCTGACTGTATCCCGAGCCCCATTCAAAATTATCCAGAAGCGACCAGACGAAATAGCCGCGCACATCGGCGCCGGCGTTGATGGCGTCGAACATCGCCGCGGTAAAGTCGCGCAGAAATTCGATGCGCGGCTCGTCCGGCACTTCGTCCTTGGCGTTGGGCTTATCGGCGCATGCGGTGCCATTCTCGAGCACGTAGATGGGCAACCCGTAGCGCCGGTGCACATCGATCAGGGTTTCCCGGAAGGCATCCGGCTCGACCGGCCAGCCCATGGATGAGCGCTGCACATGGGCCGGCGCGGGCCCGAAACCGACGCCCAACGGGTTGCCGGCTTTCTCGACCACGTAGTGCGGCGAATAATGGTTGAGGCCGAACCAGTCGACTGGTCGGCAAATTTTGGCAAAATCGTCCGGCAGCAGATGCGGCGCCATCGCATCGGCGAGCAATCGCGGATAGCGGCCCAGCAATTGCGGATCCGGAAATGCGCCGTTCCAATAGGCATCGAGTTTCTGTGCAGCGAGCAGATCCTTGGGTTCGCTGGTGGCCGGCCGGCACGGCTGGCAATTGTGGATCGCGCCGAGCGAAGCGCCGGTCACGCCCGCGCGCAACCGGTCGATCGCCGCGCCGTGCCCGAGATTGACGTGGTGGATCGCTCGCAACAGCATGGTGTGATCGGAGATTCCCGGCGCCAGCCCGCCCGTGCCGTAGCCCAGCACCGTAAAAACCGACGGCTCATTGAACGTGGCGTATCGCTTCACCCGGTCGCCATAGCGGTGGGCGATGAGCGTGGCGTAGTCCGCGAACCAAAGCGCACAGTCACGGTTCGTCCAGCCGCCGAGATCGTCCAGCGCTTGCGGCAAGTCCCAATGATAGAGGCAAAGCCAAGGTTCGATTTCTGCAGCGAGGAGCGCATCGATCAGCCGATCATAGAATGCCAGGCCCGCCTCATTCGCCGCGCCGCGCCCGCTGGGCATGACCCGCGGCCATGCCACGGAAAAGCGATAGGCACCGACGCCGAGATCGCGCATCAAACCGACGTCTTCGGCATAGCGATGGTAGTGATCGCAGGCGATGTCTCCGGTATCGCCGTTGGCAATGTTCCCAGGCTTTTGGCAATAGGTGTCCCAAATACTCGCGCCACGACCGTCCTCCTTCGTGGCGCCTTCGATCTGATAACTCGAAGTTGAAACGCCCCAGACGAAGCGAGAGGGCGATTTGGCGCGTTGCGAGCCGGCCGCCATGACCTGGACCTTGCGATGGGCGACTAAAAATAATTACCGCCGATTCGAAGTCGGCGCGTTGATCACAATCACTCTGCTCAGTGGCTCCACGCAGCGGAAAGGTCGACGCAACTCCAAGATCTCAAAACGGCTTCGGTAACCGCGCGCGGCCGCGCCAGATCTGCCGCTCCAACTCGGCCAAGCGCGCATCGACGCTCACGTCGGGCAGCGCCGCAGCGATGGCCCTTCCGTTGGATTGAGCGAGCGCCCGCACAAGGTCGGCGCGGGCGATAATGCCGACGAGTTCGCCATCCTGGACAACTGGCAGTCGTTTAATGCCGCGATCCTCGATCAGGCGGCAAGCCTGCGCGATCGTTGAAGCCGGAGTGACGGTTGCGGGATCCCGCGTCATGACTTCGCTGATTTTTCGATCGCGTACGCGGGCGGACTCGTCGGCCAGTCCGGCCGGTTCAATCATCAACTGCAGCCAAGGCGACCTGTCTACTCCTTTGCCGTCGTCGCGCAGGAGATCATGTTCGCTGACAATTCCGACGACGTGGCCCTTGGCGTCGACGACAGGCAAACCGCTGATCTTGTGCTCCAGCATCAGCTTGGCGGCCATGAGAATCGGGGTGTCGGGCGTGACCGTTATCACCCGACGTGTCATGAAATCTGCAACCCGCATCAGGGGTCTCCATACGCAGCAATTATCAATCCACATTTGGAGTGTAGCGCTATTTTTCCAGCCGCGCGACGATCTCGATGTGCGCCGCATAGCGGAATTGATCGACCGGCGTGATTTCGGTGATCCGGTAGCCGCCGCGAACGAGCTCGCCAAGATCGCGGGCGAGAGTCCCCGGATTGCACGACACCGCGATGACGATCGGAACGGCGCTCGCCGCCAGTTCGCGCGCTTGCATCTCGGCACCCTGGCGCGGCGGGTCGAAGACCACGGCGTCGAAACCTTTGAGCTCCGCGGCGACGAGGGGGCGGCGGAAAAGATCGCGCCGCTCGACTTCGACCGGCTTGAGCCCGGCGGTCGAAGCCGCCGCGCGCTTGAGCGCGGCCAACGCTGCTTCGTCGTCATCGACGGCGACGACTCGCGCCCGTTCCGCGAGCTGCAGCGCGAACGGACCGACGCCGGCGAACAAATCGGCGATGCGTGCGGCATCGCCGCAAGCCGCGAGCACAAGCCGCGCCAGCACGGCTTCGCCTTCGGCCGTCGCTTGCAGAAATGCCGCCGGCGGCAATTGCACAATGGCCTTGCCCATCCGCAATGCCGGCGCGCGCGCAAGCGCGACCAGTTCGCCGTGGCGCGTGAGCCGCGCGAGATCATGCTTGGCGGCGATACGTGCGAGCGCGGTCGTCAGCGTCGCCGTCAATGGCCCCGAGCCGCGCACGTCCACATCAAGGCCGGTGTCCGTCGCGGTGACCTGGATGTCGAGCGGTTTCTTCGCCGGACCGAGCGCTTCCGCGATGGCCCACGCGGCCTTGAGTGCGCCGCCGAGTTTTGACGTTAGAATTGGGCAGCGGTCGATCGCGACCACTTGATGCGAACGGGCGGCGGAAAAACCGACTTCAAGTACCTCCTGCGTTCCGCTTCGGGCATGGAATACGGCGCGGCGGCGGCCTTCGCCGTGCGCGTCAATGAGCTCGGCGACCGGCGCATCGATGCCCGCCTGGCGCAGCGCTTCAACGACGAGGCCGCGTTTCCAGGCGCGATATCGGGCGGTGTCCCAGTGCTGCACGGCGCAGCCGCCGCACACGCCGAAATGCGGGCAGATCGGCGCGATGCGCTGCGCGCTCGGCCGTTCGACGTGAAGGAGTCGCCGCCGGTCGGGATGTCCTGCAACCCCTTCGACCTCGACCGTTTCGCCCGGCAGCGCGCCGGGAACGTAAATCGCACCGGCGATGCTGTCGGCGACGCCATCGCCGCGATGGCCGAGCCGGGCGATCAAGAGCCGCTCAACCACGCGCCGCCTCGATGAAGAATTCGCGATTGCCGTCGCCGCCGAGGATCGCGGAGGGCACGCGGCCGCGAACGCGCCATCCTTGCGCAACGAGGAACGCGGCGATGTCGTCGCACACCAAGTCATGGATCGCCGGGTCGCGCACGATGCCCTTCTTGATGTCGCGCCGTTTTGCTTCGAATTGCGGTTTGATCAATGCGATCAGCATGGCGTGCGGTTTGAGCAAATTTCCAATCGCCGGCAGCACAAGTTTCAGCGAGATGAAACTCACATCGACCGTGGCAAAGTCCGGAGGCTCGGCCAATCGTGCAGGATCGAGCGTGCGGATCTCTGTTTGCTCCATCGACACGATCTCATCCCGCCCGCGCAGCCGGGGATGAAGCTGGCCGCTGCCGACGTCGATCGCGTACACGCGCCGGGCGCCGCGGGCAATCAACACCTCCGTGAAGCCGCCGGTCGAGGCGCCGACATCGAGGCAGACGCGCCCGGTCACGTCGAGATGAAATTGATCGAGCGCCGCCGCGAGCTTGACGCCGCCGCGCGAGACATAGGGATGCTCCGGCGTGGCTTCGATTGCGGCGGCCTTCGAGATCGCATCCGATGCCTTGCGTACCGGAACCCCGTCGGCGGTCACCAGGCCAGCCGCGATCGCAGCCTGCGCCCGCGCGCGGCTCTCGAACAAGCCGCGCTCGACCAAAAGGCGATCGGCGCGTTGGCGGGCGGTCATGGCAGGATGATTATACGCCCGTCATGGTCGGGCTTGTCCCGGCCATTGACGCCTTTGGTGTCGCGCTTTTAAGAGGTGGAGGCCCGGCGCAAGGCTGCGCAAGGCCGGGCATGGCGACCAGGCCTGTGGCTACCTCGCGAGCTTCACGACATCGCCGCGCAGATTCTGTCCCAGAGCCTCGAACGCCTTGGTCACGATACCTTTGGCGTCGAGGCCGGCCTTGGCGTACATCGCGTTCGGCGAATCCTGGTCGATGAAAACGTCCGGCAGCACCATAGAGCGTATCTTCAGCCCGCGGTCGAGGACGCCGTGCTCGGCGAGCGCCTGCATCACAAAGCCGCCGAAGCCGCCGATCGAACCTTCTTCGATGGTGAGCAACACTTCATGCTCGCGCGCCAGCCGCAGCAGCAGATCAATGTCCAGTGGCTTGGCAAAGCGCGCGTCGGCGACCGTTGTCGACAGTCCGTGAGCGGAGAGTTCGTCCGCGGCCTTGAGGCATTCGCCGAGCCGCGCGCCATACGAGAATAGCGCAACCTTCGTGCCTTCGCGCACGATACGCCCCTTGCCGATCTCGAGCGGCCGGCCTTCTTCCGGCATCGGCACGCCGCGGCCTTCGCCGCGCGGATAGCGCAGCGCTGAAGGCCGATCGTCGATCGCGACGGCCGTTGACACCATGTGCACCAGCTCGGCTTCGTCAGCCGCCGCCATCAGCACGAAATTGGGCAGGCAGCCCAGATAGGCGATATCAAAGGCGCCGGCATGCGTCGGCCCGTCGGCGCCGACGAGGCCGGCCCGATCCATGGCGAAGCGCACCGGCAGGCGCTGGATGGCCACGTCGTGAACGACCTGATCGTAGGCGCGCTGCAAGAATGTCGAATAGATCGTCGCGAACGGCTTGAAGCCTTCAGTCGCAAGCCCGGCGGCGAAAGTGACGCCATGCTGCTCCGCAATGCCGACGTCGAACGTGCGATTGGGAAACTCCTTTTGGAACAGGTCCACGCCGGTGCCCGAGGGCATCGCCGCCGTGATGGCCACGATCTTGGGATCCTTGCGCGCCTCCTTGACGAGACTTTCCCCGTAGACCTTCTGGTACGCCGGCGCCGTCGGTTTCGATTTTACCTGCGCGCCGGTCGCGACGTCGAACTTGACGACGCCGTGATATTTGTCGGCGGATTTTTCCGCCGGCTCGTAGCCCTTACCCTTTTGCGTCACGACATGAACGAGGAACGGACCGTTCTCGGCGTCGCGCACGTTTTTCAGCACGGGCAAAAGATGATCGATGTTGTGGCCGTCGATCGGGCCGACATAGAAGAAACCGAGCTCATCGAACAGCGTGCCGCCGGTGACGAGGCCGCGCGCATATTCCTCGATGGCGACCGCGCGCTTTTCCAGCATCTTGCTCGGCAGGCGCTTGGCAATCTGGCGAACCATGTGGCGCAGGCCGCGATAGGTGCGTCCGGAAACGCGGCGGGCGAGGTAGGCGGAGAGCGCGCCGACCGGCGGCGCGATCGACATATCGTTATCGTTGAGAACAACGATAAGGCGCGAGTTCATCGCGCCTGCATTGTTCATGGCCTCGTAGGCCATGCCCGCCGACATGGCGCCGTCGCCGATGACGGCAATGACATTGTTCTTCTTGCCGTCGAGATCGCGGGCCACAGCCATGCCGAGGCTAGCCGAGATCGAGGTCGAGGAATGCGCGGCGCCGAACGGATCGTATTCGCTTTCGGCGCGCTTGGTGAAGCCGGACAGGCCGCCGCCCTGACGAAGCGTGCGGATACGGTCGCGGCGGCCGGTGAGAATCTTGTGCGGATAGGCCTGATGGCCGACGTCCCAAACGAGCCGATCGGCCGGCGTATCGAACACATAGTGCAGCGCGACCGTCAGCTCGATCACGCCGAGCCCGGCGCCAAGGTGACCGCCTGTGACCGCCACAGCGTCGATCGTCTCCCGCCGCAATTCGTCGGCAAGCTGGCGCAATTGGCCTTCTTCGAGCTTGCGAAGATCGTTTGGCGTTTTGACTAGATCGAGCAACGGGGTCTGGGACTGAACGGTCACGCGAATGCTCCTTCTTATTAGCCTCGTTGGCGCGTCGGCCTAATTGGCGATTATTAGGGTCGGACCAGTTGGCTCAAACCAGCACTTACGCATAAACCCTCAATCTTTACACCATTCTAGACTGGCAAAGCAATTTGGCGACGTTTGGCGTTTGGTGCCAGGAACCCCCCAACGGACTCCCACGTTGTGCCCCAGCCGCGTATGTTGGGCCTAATTGCACATATTGCCATGGCTAAAGAGCCAGTCGGCGAGGCCTTTCGACTTTTATCGCGAGACCTGTGCCAATTAGGGTCGCTGTGGCGGGAAAGCGACACTGAACGCGTGAGTTGACGCCTCGTGGCTCTCGAAACCTACCGGAAAAAGCGAAAATTCGGCGTGACGCCGGAGCCGCGCGGGCGCAAAGGCGCGAGCGGGGGTTACCGCTACGTGATTCAGAAGCATGCGGCGCGGCGGCTGCATTACGATTTGCGGCTGGAACTCGACGGCGTGATGAAGAGCTGGGCGGTTACGCGCGGCCCGAGCCTCGATCCGAACGAGAAACGCCTCGCTGTCCACGTCGAGGATCATCCGATCGAGTACAACGCGTTCGAGGGCACTATCCCGGAGGGCGAATACGGCGGCGGCACCGTGATGATTTGGGATCGCGGCAACTGGACTCCGGAAGGCGACCCGCACAAGGGCTACGCCAAGGGTCATCTCGTTTTCGATCTCGACGGCGAGAAACTCCACGGCCGCTGGCATCTGGTGCGCATGCGGTCACGCGGGCACGAGCGCCACGAGAACTGGCTGCTCATCAAGGGCAAGGACGGGGAGGCGCGCGGTCCGCGCGACAAGGATATCTTGGAGGAGAAGTCGCGCTCGGCCACGACCGGCCGCTCGATCGAGGAAATCGCCGCGGGCAAGGGCGGAAAGAAAAGGGTCTGGCACTCCAATCGCGAAGCCGGCGCCAAGGCGGAAGACAAGGTAGCGTTCAAGCAGAAGATTCGGAAAATCGCTGGAAGGCCACCAGCAAGACCAAGAACGAAAGCGAAGTCTACCGGCCGCAGCGCTGAGGGGAAGCATAGGGCAAAAGCGAAAGCCGCCGGTTCGTCCAAGTCAAAGCTGCCCGACTTCGTCGCGCTCAGCCTCGCCACCCTCTATGACAAGGCGCCGAGCGGGGCGGATTGGCTGCACGAAATCAAATTCGACGGCTATCGCATGGAGGCGCGGCTCGAAGGCGGCAAGGTGCAATTGCTGACGCGTAAGCAGCAGAATTGGACGCACCGCTTCAAGCCCATTGCCGACGCGGTTGCCGCACTGCCCGCGACGACTGCGCTTCTCGACGGCGAAGTGGTCGTGGAAGACGACAACGGCATCAGCAACTTCTCGCTGTTGCAGACGGATCTGAAGGACGGCCGCACCGACCGCTTCGTGTATTATGTCTTCGACCTCCTTCATCTCGATGGCCGCGATCTCACCGGCGAGCCGCTCTTCGAACGCAAAGCTGCGCTCGGACGATTGCTGAAAGGGAACGGCAAAAGCGGCGTCATCCGCTACACGGACGACTTCGACGAGGCCGGCCCCGTCATTCTCCGCCACGCCTGCGAAATGGGACTCGAAGGTATCGTGTCGAAGCGCCGCAACGCGCCTTATCGATCCGGTCGAACCGATAATTTCATCAAGACCAAATGCCACGGCCGCCAGGAATTCGTCGTCGCCGGCTACACGCCGTCGACGGCGTTGCCGCGCGCGATCGGCGCGCTGACGGTGGCCGTTCACGAGAACGGCGAACTTCGCTATGCCGGGCGGGTCGGCACCGGCTACACCCAAAAAATGGCGCACGATCTTTTCAAACGCCTGGAGCCATTGCGGACCGACCAGCGGCCGGTCGCGCTGCCGCCGGACGAGCGGCGCAAGGACGTCGTCTGGGTCGAACCGAAGCTCGTCGTCGACGCCGAATTTGCCGGTGTGACGCACGGCGGTGTGTTGCGACAGGCGTCGTTCAAGGGCATCCGCGAGGATAAAACGGCGAAGGAGGTAGTGCGAGAGGTTGCTGCGCCGCAGCCGGTGTCAGAAGCACGGCCGGCCAGGAGTTCAACACGAACGGTGACCGCGAACGCGACCAACACCAAAAACAGCAAAAACAAGAAAGACGCCGAAGGGATCGCGCTTCGCCTGACACATCCCGATCGCGTCTATTGGCCGGACGCCGGCGTGACTAAGAAGGATCTGGCCGAGTATTACGTCGACGTTTGGGATTGGATAAAGCCGCTCATCCTCGGCCGCGCGCTTTCGCTGGTGCGCGCTCCGGAAGGCGTCGGCGGCGAGACTTTTTTCCAGAAGCACATCGCCTCCAACGTGAAATCGTCGCCGCTTCGTCATGCCGTCGCGGGCAAGGATCACGACGTGATCGCGGTGGAAACGGTCGACGATCTCGTCGCTGTGGTGCAGTCCGGCGCCCTGGAGATTCACGTGCGCGGATCGCGGCTCGATAGTCTGGAGACGTGCGACCGCATCGTGTTCGACCTCGATCCGGGGGAGGGAGTTGTCTGGCCGCAAATGGTCGCCGCCGCGCGGGAGACGCGCGAGCGGCTCAAGGCGGAAAAGCTCGAGAGCTTCGTCAAATTGTCGGGCGGCAAAGGCATCCACGTGGTGGTGCCGATCGCGGACGCCGATTGGGATACGACCAAGCTCTTTACTCAGCGCATCGCCGCGCGGATGGCGGCCGACAGTCCGAAGCTTTATCTGGCGAAGATGACGAAGGCGCTGCGCAAGGGCCGTATCTTCATCGACTATTTCCGCAATTCGCGCGAGGCGACTTCGGTCGCGCCCTATTCGACACGCGCGCGGCCCGGCGCGCCGGTCTCCGCGCCGGTGACGTGGGAGCGGCTCGCGCGTACCACCGGCGGCAACGATTTTTCCCTCCTCGATCTCAAAAAGCGGATCAAGGAAGACGCTTGGGCCGACATCGGCAAGCTGCGGCAGAAGCTGCCGAGTTTGGGGAAGAGGCAGCGCTAGAGCCTTATGCCGCTCCCTCGAGGGAACGGCCGAGTCACTGTTCCATCCGAAGGCGTCCGCGCATCGTCGGCGAGTCCCAGCCGCTTGACATGGTCGCGCCCGTCATTGACTAACGTGAGACGGGACGAAGGAAGGGGCAACTCGCATGATCCGAGCTCTTTGCACGATCGTATTTCTGCTAGTGGCGATGTCGGCGCGGGCCGACACGCTCATGCTCTCGCCGAAGTATGATGTGGTCGGCACAAATCCCAACGGCTCGAAATACTCGGGGACGGCAACGATCAACGTCATTTCCAACTCGACATTTTCGATCCGATGGAGCGTCGGCGGCTCAGCTTACAAAGGCTTCGGCATGCGCATGAACGACGCGCTGGCAGCGACCTACGTGATCGATGGCGACCCTGGACTCATTATCTACAAGGTCGACGAAAGCGGCACGCTGAACGGACTCTGGTCCGTGCGGGGCAGGAACGGAAGCGGGACGGAACGCTTGACGCCCCAGAAGTGAGCGAAAGGTAGCGCGGACGGAGCGCAGCGAAAATCCGGGATCGGTCGCGAGGCTCCGCGATCGTTCCCCGGCATTCGTCGTGCTCGTCAGCTCAGAAACTCAACGCGACCATTATCAAGATCATAACGCGCGGCAACGACCTTGACTTTGTTGTCTTTGATCAGATGCGAAACGATTTCGCTTTTGGTCGCGACCTTCGTGGCCGTTCGTTTCGCACTTTCGCGAACCGTATTGTCGACAAAATCTCCGGGCTTGCCGCGAACAGCCTTCGCCGCCGGAACAATGGCATTGACCATGGGACCTATAGAGCCCGGAAGCTTGGTGTGCTTCTCCACGACTTCGCAGGCGGCGGCAACAGCCCCGCAGCTTTCGTGACCCATGACGACAACCAGCGGAACGCCGAGATGTTCGGCGCCGTATTCGATGGTCCCCATGGTCGCGGTATCGACCATGTTGCCGGCGTTACGGGCGACAAAGAGCTCGCCTAGACCAAGCCCGCCAAACAGCAGCTCCGGCGGAACGCGGCTGTCGGAGCACGTGATGATCGTTGCCCACGGCGCTTGTGCCTTCGCCACGTGTTCGCGCTGGTTTGCGAGATCGACGGCGCAGACCTGAGGCGCGTTGAGGTATTTGTCATTGCCGGCTTTCAGCTTGGCGAGTGCTTCGTCCGGCGTAACGCTCGTTGTCGCGCCCGCCGCAAAGGCATGACGCGCGCTAAAAAGCGCAGTCGCAGCGATGCTTGCCGCTGACAGTGAGAGAAACGTGCGACGGCCCAGCGCAGATTTACGACATTGCTCGCACATTGCTCAGACCCCGTATTTTGCTCAGTTGCCTGCGGTGGCACTATTCGTTGTGTGCCTTAAACATAGCACAAAGAAACACATAAATATGAAGGTGACACAACCTGGCTCAATCCGTTCGTAGCGGCACCTGCAGCCATTGATCGTTGGTCCGGATACTATGCTGTCCGTACCGCTCGCCACGCAGGGCTTCGAGGCGGTTGCCCGGCGGAACGCGTAGATCGTCGAGCCGTTTGGCCGCGTCGATGGCGAGCAGCTTTTCGCGTCCAAAAAACATGGATAGCGGAATGCGCGGTCGCGGACGCAGCGTTAAGCGGTGCCAGGCTTCCGGCATGGATTGCTCGCTCAAGCCGGCAATGGCGAGAAGGCTCACCCAGCGAGCCTGAAGCGCTCGATCTTCGGCTCGAAGCGCGCGCGGAAGATTTCCGCGTCGAGCGGATCTTCGAAGCAGTAGCGCACGAACGCGGCGTAGTCGTCTTCGACATACATGTCGAACTTGCCGACATAAGCGAGAAGGAAATCCATGACCTCGCTGTCATTGGCGAGCTGCTGCCGCGGCAGCACCACCTGGTACGGGCATTCCTCGTCGAGCTTGCGCAGCCATGCGCTTTTTTTGTCCGGGTCCATGGTCGTCTCTACCCCTTGACTCAGACGACTGAGTGTTCTCTTTTTGTTCTACAGAGAAAAGACCCGGTCTGACGGAAAATTCAAGAGCGTTAACAAATGGCTGTCGAGACGCTTGGCGACGCTTATTCGGACGGCTGGCGCGTCACCGTCCGCTGCAGTTACGGCCGCGCCGAGGGACCGCGTTCGCAGTCAAGCCGCGAGTGCAACTACCGCAAAGAGCTGGATATGGAGACGCTGTTGTGGACGCGGGGGCGGGCGTTTCCGCTCTCCCGGCTGGAAAGCCGCCTGCGCTGCCCGCGGTGCGGATCGCGTTACGTGGTGGTGCTCTATCAGCCGCCGCGCCGTTCCGCCGCGCGCTAATATCGTCACCATAGAGGTGACGAAATGCTTGACATTCGTCACTGTTTAAGTTACTAACAGCAAATCTCGCTCACCCGAGGGGCGCATTCCGGATGCGATCCTGACTGTGGAGCGAGGCGCGGCGCCTGCGCGCGGACTAGCAATCCGCTCCCGGGCGGCTTCGGGCATCATTCCCTCCGGTACTACGGCCGGGGCGTGGGGTGCTTCCACTGCACTGGGATGGGAGAAAGCGGGTAACGCCCGCCGGAACCACGTCCCAGCAAGCATGGCCTGGAGTTGAGCCAACGGGCGAAAGCCCCTGGCGAGAGCCGCAAGTGGAGCGCCGGAAGGCGAGCGCGCCGATCGCAAGGCGCGCTGCCGTGCCTCGCACGCACGGCCCAAGACAATTCGCGCCTTTCGGCGCTCCGCTCCCCTCGGCCCTTGCCGCGGGAGGCGAACAAAGAATCAGACAAAACTCGGGCGCAAACGCGTCGCGAGAACGATTTCGTTATTGCGAGCGAACGAAACAATCTCGCAGTGCGGCATAAGTTTGGACGCTCCGTCGCTTCCACCTTCGCGCTACGCGCTTCGGCGGACTCCAACCCACCGCAGCTCGCGAAGCGAGCGTAGGCGGGTCGCTCCTCGCAATCACGCTGCACGGATTGTCTGGACGGTTGAGTAGACTCCACACTTCAGCTACATCGCCCCCCTCGCGCCACATTGCTACATCAAAGCCGTGAATCAAACTCGGTCGCCGCCAGGCAGTTGTGCGACAGTGTGATTTGTACAAATGATTTGCAGCTCGTGAAACTTTCCTATTCACGACCGGTTCAGGTAAAATGGATTAGGGTCTTCGCCATGAAGGGCAGGGGCATTTTGCAGGAGTGTTTGCCATGCGTGTGATCCGCGCGCTTACCTTGGCTTTTTCTCTCGGTATTTGTTTTTTAGGGGCGCTCGCTCCGGCGCATGCCCAGGTGACCATCGCCATCAGCGTGGACGTCGAGCCACCGCCGTTGCCGGTTTATGATCAGCCGCCGATTCCTTCTCCAGGTTACTTGTGGGTGCCCGGCTATTGGGCGTGGGATGACGATACCGGTTACTACTGGGTGCCGGGCACCTGGATCCTGCCGCCGGAGCCCGAACTGCTATGGACGCCCGGATATTGGGGCTGGAGCGACGGCTACTATGCTTTTCACGCCGGCTATTGGGGACCGCAGATCGGGTTCTATGGCGGCGTAGCTTACGGCTTCGGCTATAGCGGCGAAGGTTACGAGGGCGGCTACTGGCGCAACGGGGCTTTCTTCTACAACCGAACCGTCAATAACATCACCAACGTGTCGATCACCAACGTCTACAGCAAGACCGTTGTGGTGAACAACACGAACCATGTCAGCTTCAACGGCGGCGCCGGTGGAACGACAGTGAAGCCCACGGCGGCGCAGCTTGCCTTCGCCAACCAGCACCATGTTGCAGCGACGGCCGAGCAGACGCGCCACGCGCAAATGGCTTCGAAGGATCCGGCGCTTTCGCTAGCAAACAATCACGGCCACCCGACCGTGGCGGCCACGGCGCAACCCGCAGTGTTCAAGGGCTCGGGAGTCGTAGCGGCCCAGCCGGGCAAACCAGTGGCGGCGGTGCCGCCGCAGGGTCACTCGAAAATCGGTGGCACAACCATTCCCGGCAGTACGGTTCCTGCCGGAACCGGCGCCGCAACTGGCAACAAGGCCGGTACCGACCTCCGTGAACACAAGCTTCCTGGGGCAACTGGTACCGGAACCGGCGCCGCAACTGGCAACAAGGCCGGCACCGACCTCCGTGAACACAAGCTTCCTGGGGCAACTGGTACCGGAACCGGCACCGCAACTGGCAACAAGGCCGGTACCGACCTCCGTGAACACAAGCTTCCTGGGGCAACTGGTACCGGAACCGGCGCCGCAACTGGCAACAAGGCCGGCACCGACCTCCGTGAGCATAAAGGTCCCACGGGAACCGGCGCCGCAACCGTTCCCGGCAATAAGGCCAGCACCGAAATCCGCGAGCATA
Source organism: uncultured Alphaproteobacteria bacterium (assembly GCA_963733575.1). Classification (GTDB taxonomy): domain Bacteria; phylum Pseudomonadota; class Alphaproteobacteria; order Rhizobiales; family Xanthobacteraceae; genus BOG-931. The sequence continues at coordinate 207,487 of CAVTDJ010000007.1, forward strand.
AAGCCAACGTTGGCAGCGGGAACACCGGCCCTGGCGCTACGCCGCAGGCGAACAAGCTCCCATCGACCGTAGCGCATCCGCCGACGCCGCAGGTACAGAGACCGCCCCCGCCGCCGCCTCGGGTAGCGCAACCGGCGCCTCCTCGGCCCGCGCCTCCGCCGCCCCCTCGGAGTTCTACGCCGCAGGCCAAACCCAAGTGCCCGCCGGGTCAACAATGCCGCTGAGGTATGTTGCGCATGTTTCCCTCTCCCGTCGCGGGAGGGGGAAACGCCCGAGCCCTTACTCTACATCAAGTGGTTCCGTGCCCGTCGGATTGCCGCTCGCGTCGAGCGTGATCTTCTGCACGCGGGCCTCGGCCTGCCGCAACAAGTCCTCGCAGCGGCGCTTGAGCGCTTCGCCGCGCTCATAGATCGCGACCGATTCTTCGAGCGGCACCTTGCCGTCTTCGAGCCGCTTGACGATCGATTCGAGCTCGTCGATCGCGCGCTCGAACGAGAGTTGTCCGACGTCGCCGTTATTGTCTTGATTGGTTTGGTTGTTTTGTTGCGCCATTGCCGGCTCTCCAACTCGTTGTCGTCTTATATCAGATCGGCGGCATTAACCCCGCATCAGCGCGGTGACATGCGCGGCGACAGAGTTCGCCAACGCTTCGAGATCGTAGCCGCCTTCCAGCACCGAAACGACGCGCCCATCGGCGCATTGGTCGGCGACGTCCATGATTTTTTGTGTCGCCCAAACGAAATCCGCCTCGACCAGATTGATGTTGGCAAGCGGATCGCGCATGTGGGCGTCGAAACCGGCGGAGATAACGATCAGCTCCGGCTTGAAATCGCGCAGCCGCGGCAGGATGCGATTCTCGAATGCGGCGCGGAAAGCCTCGCCGCCGTCGCCGGGCCGCAGCGGCGCATTGACGACGGTGTCGTACTCGCCGGACTCGCTGACCGCTCCGGTACCGGGAAAAAGCGGCATCTGGTGGGTCGAGCAATACATGACCGTCTTGTCGGCCCAGAAAATCTCCTGCGAGCCGTTGCCGTGATGGACGTCGAAATCGACGATGGCCGCGCGCGCGATGCCGTGACGATCCTGTGCGTAACGAGCGGCGATGGCCGCGTTGTCGAAGATACAGAAGCCCATCGGCCGCGCGGTCTCGGCATGATGGCCGGGCGGCCGGATGGCGACGAAGGCATTGGCAGCTTTTTTCGTCAACACCTCGTCGACCGCATGAACGGCGCCGCCGACCGCGCGCAAAGCCGCTTCGAAGCTGCCGGGCGACATCGAGGTGTCGGCGTCGAGCCGCACCATGCCTTCACGCGGCGTCGCGTCGCGGATCTGCGTGATGTAGTCCATGGGATGGCACAGCGCGATGACGTCAAGCGGCGCCTGCGGCGCTTGGACGCGCGCGAGCGACTGGAATTTTTCGGCCTCGAACGCGCGCTCGACGACGCGCAGCCGGTCGGGCCGCTCGGGATGACCGAGCGGGGTGAGGTGATCGAGACAGGCGGGATGGGTAATCAGCAGCGTGGACATGAGTACATTCTACTAAGCGAGCAGGGCGTCGGCGCCGATCACGCTTTGCGCGCCTTCGACGACCGTGCGTTCAAGTGCTGCGGCCTGGATTGCGACGTTCTCGGCAAAAAAGCGCGCCAGCGCGATGCGCGGCGCGGCATCGGCGTTGAGCCGCAACGCCGCGAGCGCCTGCTGCGCCAACAGGCAGCCGCCGGCGGCGACAGAGAACAGCCGCAAATACGGAGTCGCTCCGGCCAGCGCCTCGTCCACATCCTTTTCCATGTGCGCCAGCATCCAGCGTGTCGCGCGCGTCAAGCTGTCGACGGCTTCTTCCAGGCGTACGCCGCTCCAGCCGAGCCCCGGATCGTTAGTGGCATTCACCGCCTCGACGATACGGCGCAATTCGCCGAGATAGGTTTCCACCGCCGCGCCGCCGGCGAGCGGGAGCTTACGGGTGACGAGATCGATCGCCTGGACGCCGTTGGTGCCTTCGTAGATCGGGGCGATGCGCGCGTCGCGATAAAGCTGCGCCGCGCCGGTTTCCTCGATAAAGCCCATGCCGCCGTGCACCTGCACGCCGAGCGAGGCGACTTCAACGCCGATATCGCTCGAAAACGCCTTGGCGAGCGGCGTGAGCAGCGAAGCGCGCGCGTGCGCGGCCTGCCTTGCCGTCTTGTCGGCGCCTCGTTCGGCGCGATCGATCGCTATCGCGGTCGCGTAGCAAATACTGCGCGCGGCCTGGGTGAGGGCGCGCATGGTCATGAGCATGCGCTTGACGTCGGGGTGCGCAATGATCGGCGCCGATTCTTTCGCCGGCATTCCAGGGGTGCGGCCTTGCCGGCGCTCGCGCGCGTAGGCGAGCGCCTGCTGTGTGGCGCACTCGGCGACGCCGACGCCTTGCAAGCCTACCGCGAGCCGCGCGCGATTCATCATGGTGAACATTGCCGCCATGCCGGCATTCTCTTCGCCGATGATGAAGCCGATCGCGCCGCCCTTGTCGCCGAAGATCATCGTGCAAGTCGGCGAGCCGTGGATGCCGAGCTTGTGTTCGATGGAATGCGCGCGCACGTCGTTGCGAGGACCGGGCGAGCCGTCGGCGTTGAGCAAAAATTTGGGAACGAGGAACAACGAAATGCCGCGCGTGCCGGGCGGCGCGTCGGGCAATCGCGCGAGCACCAAATGGATGATGTTGTCGGTGAGGTCGTGCTCGCCGTAGGTGATGAAGATCTTTTGGCCGGTGATGCGGTAGGTGCCGTCTGCCGCGCGCTCCGCCCGCGTGCGCAGCGCGCCCACATCGGAGCCGGCTTGCGGCTCGGTGAGCTGCATCGTTCCGGTCCATTCACCGGTGATGAGTTTTTCGAGGTACGCGCGTTTGAGCTCTTCGCTGCCGTGGGCGTTGAGCGCGTCGATCGCGCCCATGGTCAGCATCGGGCCGACGCCGAAAGACATCGAAGCAGCGTTCCACATCTCGGTGCAGGCAGCGTTGACGACGTGCGGCAGCCCCTGGCCGCCCCATTCGGTCGGGGACGCAAGGCCGTTCCAGCCGCCTTTGCACCAGACGGTGTAGGCTTCTTTCCAACCGGGCGCGGTGGTCACGGCACCATCCTTGAAGGTCGCCCCGACTCGGTCGCCGACGCGATTGAGCGGCGCGATGACCTCTCCGGCCACGCGGCCCGCTTCCGCCAGCACCGCCTCGACATCGTCCATAGTGAGGTCGCCGAAGACGCCTTCTTCAAGCGCGGGGAGAAGCGCCGCCCCATATTTGAGCGCGAAGCTCATGTCGGCGAGGGGGGCGTGATAGGTCATGGGGTTTCCTCCGCTATGGCTCGTGCACTGCTGGCGAGACAGTGGCGGCTCTGCGCAATGCTGTTGGCAACGGCGAACGCAATACACGGACACCATTATATGGTGCCAATGCCTCTGCCTATGGGGCTCAATATCCGGTATCCGCGTGGCAGCGGGAGATCACCGCAGGCAAGACGTGCGCCGGGGCCGCGCGCCTCGCCGCCGCGGAACGGCGCCCCGCCGTCGCAGCAAGCGTTGCTCCGGGCGGGTCGCGTCGTTATGGTCCCGCCGCCGGCGAACAGTGGCCGGCGGCCGGGTGCTTTGCCGGCTCGTTGGGGCGTAGCCAAGTGGTAAGGCAGCGGATTTTGATTCCGCCATTCCCTGGTTCGAATCCAGGCGCCCCAGCCAGTTAAAGCTCTGCGTTAGCTTGATTTTTTTGGTGCACTGTTTGTTCCAACATCGTCATTCCGAAATGGATTCTGCGTCTCATTCCGAAATTCTGTTCCCTCGCTGTTCGCAGACGTCGCAGTGAGATGCGCGTGTCGTTTCCGAGTCGCCGCCAGAGCGCGCTCCATCGTGCGCTTGGCATAACCTTCGTACGCTCGACTCTTGTGCGCCGAGAGCGCGCGGCCTTGGCCGTCTGTTAGTTCGGCCTCCTCTAGCTCGGTCATCCCGCCGTGCCGGCATGCGTCCAAGGTAAACGTCGCTGGTAGTTCGGCTTCGTCACGGATGCGTCGCACTAGTTTCGCCATGCCGCTTGCCGAGTAAAGCTTGGTCGGCCTCGGTTTTCCGTCTGCAATCTTGTCCCGAGTCTCGTGCAAAATCATAGGAATGCCGCGTCGCGGAAGCTTGGCTAGGACGGCCTCGGCGTCGGCGTAGAACATCGTTCCGTCACCATCCTCGAGGGGATGCAGCACTACCTCTCCCGTCTTGTGATGAAAAATGCGGATGGCGGTCGGCGCTTCGCGACCGCGGTAGTCCGTCCAGCGAATATATCCGGCCAAGACGTTCTCCGGCCTTTGCAGCCATTCAAAGCAGATCACGGCGGCGGCGGCGGCCTCGGGATATCCCGCCGAGATCGCAGCGCTTGCGAATTTGTAGACCTGCTCTCGGGTTGCCGCTGGCTTGATCGCTTTGGTGCGCCGATTTTTAGTTACTCCCCGCCACGGATTTGGCACATCTCGATCGAAAACTTCGGGGTATAGTCGACGAACAACGCTCCAAGCGCGGGCACATAGTCCAACAACTTTTTCGCCCTGGCGCGGTCGCGGACCTCGTGGCCCGGCAACGACCCGATCATAAATTTTGTCCGCCGAAACCGGGGTGATTGACTTGATGGTTCGATCGCCGACGCGGTCACCCTTTTTCGTTACCATATCCGCTACGAGCAGCATGGTTCTCTCATAGTCACGGCGTGACCGTTTCGAAACTTTTTCCAGATAAGCCCTGGTCTGCTTGTACTCGCGGAATAGCCAATCGATCGTTCCAAATTTCACAAGACCGGCGATAGGCTCGCCAGCTCGTATTGCGCGCCACTCATCAAACAGAGCGTTCAGTACGGCGGCGCGACCGCTGTTTCCGTCGGGGCCGCAAGCAACCCCATAATCATTACCTAGCGCTTCCCCCCGGATCGAGCACCCAAGCTTGCGATAGTAGCCGGTCAATTCCCAATAGAACCCGACGCCGCCATTCGCGAGCCGCTTTGCTCGAACGAAGCGGGGGAGGGAGTACGGGACCATCACAAGTCCTCGCCGACGTCCCGCACCGCCGCTAAGTCTGACGGCAGAATCGCTCGATCGAGGTCGTCGCGAAGCCATAGTCGGCGTCGTCCATCGCATACCCGGGGCAGTGGATATTCACGCCCCACGCGCTTCATGAAAGCGTCAACCGTGGACTCTCCGCAATAGGCAGCCGCCAATTCTACCCCCATACGTCGCGGCCAGGAACCAGCGGGTATGATCGCGGGGCGCGTCATGGCGCGGCACCCTGAGGTCTATGTGCGGCGCAGTACCATCGGCCCTGCCGGCCGGCGCGCCGATTGACGCCATAGCCGAAGGCACCCCAAGCGCCGCACTCGGCGCAAAAATGCAATAACGAACCATCCGGTAGCTCTTCCACACGGCCGAGCCGGGCCACGCATGGCTGCCTCAAACCCGGTTCGCCATTGCCAGCAGGAAGGTCACGCTTGAAGGAGGGCGACGCCGGCTCGGAAGGGAAGCAATCGGCGGGTAAGGCATTGGCGGCTAGCACTACTTTGGCAGATTTTTTTCGAATGATTGGGGTGGGTGGGATTCACAAATCAGATTTTCTGTGACTCATGGGTAGTCGGCTTTTTGGAGGGCCGACTATGGTAGGCACAACGTCGAATTGGGAAGACGAGCTTCGAGGCTGGCTCAAGCCGTTTTTGGATCGCCTGGGCCATAAAGCGCGGCGGCGAATGTGTCCGCTTTATGTGGCAGGGCTGATCGGGCCCGGCGATCGCAAGAGCGTTCAGCCAATGGCGGAGCGGCTTGCGCCTGGCGATTATGATCAGCTGCATCATTTTGTTGCGGCTGGCGTCTGGAACGCGGCGCCATTGGAGACGGAGCTGCTTATTCAAGCGGATCGGCTCGTTGGTGGCAGCGATGCGGTGTTGGTGATCGACGATACGGCGGTGCCGAAGAAGGGCACGCACTCGGTCGGCGTCGCTGCGCAATATGCTTCAGCGCTAGGCAAGACCGCCAACTGCCAGACTCTGGTGTCACTGACGCTCGCCTGCGGCGAAGTGCCGGTGATGGTGGCCTTGCGGCTTTTTCTTCCAGACAGTTGGATCAGCGATCGGCGGCGGCTGCAGCGAGCTGGTGTTCCGGCCGAATATCGAACAGCACGGACCAAGCCCGAGATCGCACTGGCGGAGATTGATCGCTTGAAATCGATCGGCGTGCGCTTCCGCTGTGTGCTGGCGGATGCCGGTTACGGTCTCAGTGCACCCTTCCGTCAAGGGCTGACGGCTCGCAAGCTTGCCTGGGCTGTTGGCATCCCTCGTCACCTCAAGGTGTACCCCGTTGGGGTGAAGCTCATTTGGCCAGTTACCAAAGTTCGAGGCCGGCCACGTAAGCGGTACGTGCCAGATAGTCTATCGACAGCAGCTGAAGACATGCTGGCCGGTGCCAAGTGGAGAACTGTGAGTTGGCGCAACGGGACGAAAGGCCGGCTGAAAGCCCGATTTGCTGCTGTCCGTGTGCGCATCGCCGACGGACCTCCGCAGCGGATATGGGATAAGGGTCAGCAGCATCTTCCAGGGGACGAGGCCTGGCTCATCGGCGAGCACCGCATGTCCGGCGAGAAGAAATACTATCTTGCCAACTTGCCCGCCGGAATGGACCTGCGCAGCTTGGCCGCGACGATCAAGGCACGATGGATTTGCGAGCAGGCCCATCAACAGCTGAAGGAGGAACTCGGTCTCGACCACTTCGAGGGAAGGTCTTGGCAAGGCCTTCATCGTCATGCGCTGATGACGATGATTGCCTACGCGTTCCTCCAACATCGCCGGCTCACAAAAGTGAGGCGGGGAAAAAGAATCAACGGCCCGCCTCCTCAACCGACGTTACCGGCCGTCCGCCACGCCATCGTCGACCTCATTATGCAATCAAGTCCGCAGCGATGTCCGTACTGCCGATCCTGGATCGGCGCCGAAAAGCAGCGTGAGTAAATCTGCCAAAGTAGTGCTAGGGCCTGCAATACTTCTGCCTTGTGCTCCGCGAGCAACTTCACCACGGGCTCGGCACGCTTTGGACCACGGATCACGAGCTTGTCTCCGGCGGCCTCAAGCCGGAGACCAACATCATGAGCCCGGCGAAGGAGAGTCAGACCGTCCATGTCTCCTCCTTCTCATCCACGTCCGCACAAACCGTTACATCGTCACAATGCCCGTCATTATTGTGTTGTGACGTTTCAGAAAGCGTCACCGGCTTGGCGGGTGTGACGTTCTGCAAAGCGTCACACTGCCCGTCGTCATTGGTTTGTGACGATGTGACGCTTTGCGGGGGGAGGTATTGCTCGAAGGCTTCTTTGAAGTCCTCGCGCTTATAGCCTTTCAGGGTGCGGCCATCGTCCAGACGGACTGTGCCCGACAAAATTCCGAACGTACTCAACTGGCGGGCAAGTCCCACCTTGGTGAGGGGCTTCCCGTTCTTCCATTCGGGCCATGGCCGTTCATCGAGACCCGTAAGAAATTCGATTGCAGCTTCGCTCGATAGCCGATTGGTATTTCTTGTCTGGAATGCCAACAGCAAGTCGGCCAGCAATTGTTCCTTCGTTGATTCCGCATCTTTTGAAGCTACAGCGGCTTGCGCAAGCTCTCTTACGCGCCGTATCCATTCTCCGCCGGCCAGTTCTGCAAGCGCGAACATGGGACGCCAGTTGTCAGCGTCACGATTGAGCAAGCCATTCATGTCGGGATCAGCCGACCTCAATGCGGCGGCGCTGTCATCTGCCACCCTGGCAAACTTGCGCTGAATTTCCGATAGGACAGGATCAACGCGATCACCGCGAAAGTTTGCCGTTGTTTGTCCTGGCCTTTTCCTTTGCATTCTGATTTCGATCGACCGGCTAAGTAGAGTTGGAGGCGGCCGATTAATCATTGCGATTGCGACAGGCGCAAATACATCAAATTCTTTGACCTCGTTGTTCTCCCCCTCACATCGCCACACTCGACCGCCATCCGCGTAGCCATCATTTAGCAGCGCCAACAGGTCCGGCTTGTCCTTAAGGTAGTTGTCGGCCTCATCGAGAAAGATCGATGGTCGGCAAACTGAAATCATTCTGAATAATGGAGCAATGTTCGCATTGGTCATGATGACAGGGTGCGCGCTCGTGCATTTCAGAACGCGAAGCAGCAAAGACTTTGCGCATTCTTTTACCGGCGACGTGACAGCAAGGCGCGGGAAGATCGGGAATTCGTGGAAGCAGTGTGTTCCCATCGACCACAGGGCCATCTTCTCGGCGCCCCCGCGCGGCAAGATGAGATAACGAGAATAAGCCGCAACGGCTTGGTCCAATGTATCCGCTAAATTAGGCGGTTCTGGCCACGGCTCAGTCTCTGTAATCGTTGGTTTGCGTCCTTGTCGGCCTCTGCCACCGTTCTCGGCCCGGGCCGTTTTCACGGCGTCATCGAGGTCCGCGAGCCGATCACATCCAAGCTTCTCAGCGGCGAGCTTGCGTTCGCGCCCGTATTCGATCGGGGTCAGCTTGGCGAGGCGCTTGATTTCATTCGCCGCGTCGATCTTGATCGTCTTGTCATCAAGAGTGGAATTGAGGTTTGGAAATATCGCCCCAAAAATAGAGGTTATTATTTCGGTCGCGTAGTGCCCTGATAGATGACGATTAGCGCATTGCTGTAGGTCGTCGATCGCGTGGAACAGGAATGCTTGGTCTACCCCGAATTTATTCTTTACCTCAGAGAGGACTCGTTGAAGCGCGTCGATGCCGTGTCCTTGTTGTGCGTCCCGTGCGATTTCCCCCTGCCAGCCTAAAAGTTGTTTTTCCGGTTCAAGTGAACTCTCGCCCTGATCGTCGGTTGCAGTATTGAACTCCAGCGCTTTGCTCGGGGTCGGGTAAACAAAGTCTTTTAGGCACTCTTGCCACCCTAACGCGCGCGCGATTGCGAATGGGCTGGTACTAGAGGCAAGAAGTCGTTTGCTCGCAATCCATCGACCGGACTCGATTTCAGTGGGCTCATTGCGAGTGTGCATACGATGCGAACGCGCGAGCACACTTGTGGCCTGCCACGAGACGGACACGCCGCGCTCAAGTTGGCGCTGCCAGCCATCGCGCGTCCAGTCGATCAGGTTGTCATTCGCTAGAGTCGATTTCACCGGAGACCTCACGGCCGGCTCGACGCCGCTCCGTGCTCCTGGTCTCCGGCTTCGGAATCACACCGATAGCGGCGGACCTTACCTTTGATTTGCACGGCGGGTCCCAGTCACAGGGATCCCGCTCTTCACACACCTTCGAAATTCATCGGTTCAGGCAATGAATCGAACACTCTTACCTGCCTTGATCGTGATGCAGCGCTTTCTCGACTGCATCATTTCGACAATAACCGTCATTTCGAAAAACCCGTGGCGAGTTCCATCAACCAATTCACGGGTCATATATTCGCAAGCCTTCTGCATCTGTCCGGCCCACTCACTGCCATCTGTTTGATCAGCCGATTTAGTGGTGTTAGCAGTTACAAGCTTTTCCATTGCCGTCGTTCCCGTGGTTGACCGGATCGGACTTCCTCTCACCGGGGCGCGAATCGCCGCCCATCTGAGTAAAACACAAATAGCATTGCACTTCAACACCATTTGAGTTATACACAGATGGCCGGAGAAACCATGGCGACGTTGAGCGAGTTGGTTGAAGTAATTGCCGAGGTCGAAGGTCTGGACCCGGCGACAGTCAACTTAATAGCGCGGGAAGTCAGGGAGGCTGGTCACATCAAGACCGGGGGGCGCGGCACATCTGCGGCTCGCATGGACTTTGCTGATGCCGCCGCATTACTTATCGCGGTAAATGCTACTACACTTGTTCGCGAGGCAGCATTAATGGTCAGTCGTTACTCAAGATTAGAAGCGTGGGAGGGAACTCGACGAATATGTTCAGTTGCGGGGCAAGCTGTCGTCCCCGCTCGAATATCTTCGGGTAGGGGACAAGCTGACGTCCCGGCGTCTTCCCACAACTTTTGGAGTAGCACTAGAGGAACTAATAAAGGTGACTTCACAAAAAGCTCTGCCGATTAATTTTTTGGGCTTTAATACAGACCCGTTCTTTCGCGAAGCGTTCTCCAAGGCTGATATTGTTCTCAAACTCACCTTCTCAAAACCAATTCCTAAGGTCAATTTGACTATGTACTCTCGGGGCAACACCAACAAGCCAAGTCTAGATCTCAATTTTCGGCCGCTTAGGCACAGCAAGGGTCGTGTTCAAACTCCCGCGAGTGATCGATCTGATACTACTATCATTGGATTTGAAACTATCCGAGCCGTCGCAGAGTTGCTCCTTCCTGCCGATTAGTTAACGATATTAAGCCCCCCGAAAATGTCTCTGGACTTATTTGATGCGAGACGATCCCGATCAGGGCGACCCTTTAATACGGCCCGGCAGAAGGATGACCACCTAAATTCCTCTGCAAACGTCCTCCGGCTATTTGCAGCGAGCGTTGCTCTTTGAGCGACCTGGCGGCAGCGTCAATCTATACGCCTTTGTGTTCGAGCGATCTTGAACCTTGCTCACAAGAATTCCGCGAGTGCCGAATCGATATCGAAGAATTTGCGCTTCTACGCGGAGGAATGCGCCAAGATCAGCAAGGGGAACGTCCAGCCGGAATATCCCACCCGTCAAACGGCCAAAAATGCACGCGCTCGCCCAGCCGTTGGCGGATGAAGCGCAGCCAAGGTGTTCCGGCATGGGTTGGATTTCGCTACCGATCCCTGTACGTCGAAATGAAACACCGATTTCGTGCCGCCTGCGCGTTCCTCGGTCAATCGCCGCCAGCGAGCGTTGCCCAGGCGTGCGGTTCCGTTGCCCACCGCGCCATCACGAACGAAATCGACGTAGGTTTTGTCGTCGTCAGTCGGCCAGTGCCGCTGGAAATCGCCGAGGAAGGTCGGCCAGTCGGGCTTTATGTGATGCACCTCGAAATAGCGCAACGGAAAAGAGAAGCCGTGGTCAATGCCGATCAGCGTGGACGGGTCCTCGGCGAGCCGCTCAACCAACCACTCGGCTATGCGGCGCCGCGTCCAGTATTTGCGCGGTGAAGGTGGCGGCGGCACCTCGACAGGCGGCGCATCGCTCTCGGTCAGATAGACGCGCAAACCCTTCAAGCTCGCAGTTGGCGTCTGCGCGCCCGAGTAGTCGATCCCGATGTAGCGCGCGAACGCGGGCATTTCACGCGACCGCCTTGAATCGTTCGAAGCGCAATGCGAGCCGGTCCCGATCCGGTCGGTCCTTCACGCGACCTGGCAGGTGGATGGTTCCGCCGTTCAGTCGCTTGAGAGCTTCAAGCATCGGGCCGTCGTTCCGTCCAAGCAGTCTTTCTGACACATGCAGCCGATAGTCAGGGTCAATGCCGATCAGATGGGCGTCGAATGCAGCATGATGGATTTTTGAAAGCGGGATGCCGTTTGGAACCACCGGCTGGCCGAACTCCTCGTTCTTGTCTGCGATGATATGAGCCGCATCGAGCAACAATGGCTCCGGCAGGCCCGATAGCGCGCAGCGGCCATCGTAGGCGGTAATGACGGCCTCGCGGAACGACGCTTGGTGCAGCCTCTGCTTGACGGCACGCAGGGCGTAGCGCCGTTCGAGCGCGGTCTCAGGCGGGCGCCAAGTTTTCGTGATCGGGCGCCCCGAATGCTACCCGCGCCTACGGCGCTTTCTTCGACGGTCCAAGGCGGCGGAAGCGTCGGCAACATTTCGCTGATACGGCTACAAGCGCACCGCGCCGGCCAATGCGCTCACGCCTTCCAAGCGCAGCGCATCGGCGCGGATTTCGCTAACCATCGTCATGCGATTTTATCGGATAACTGCGCGGCGGCTTTCGCGTCGGAAGCGCGTTCCTCTTCTTCTATTTTGCTGAGTATATCATTTATCTGTTTGGCTTGCTGGATTGCTTGCCGATCTTCATCCTGTCCGGTAAGCATATTTCTCAGTTCGCCAAGTAGTTTTTCTCTTAGTTCATCGAGCAAATAGTGATACGTGCTAGGATCATTGCTATCAATCCATTCGCTGTGATGCGACAGAGTCGCCTTTAACAAATCACGGGCGTGGTTTCTGTTTAAGAATTTGCCCGCGTCGGCAACCACTTCTGCCAACACGCGAGCATCCATGTAGGCACTGAAAAGAATTGATTGGTAAGCAGAAAAATATGCCCACGCGAGCGGGGACAGAAACGGTCTTTCGTGTATAGCCACATGTCCCTCCTTTAGCTTATCCACCAAAGAGGGATCTGCGATCCTGCTGAAAAACGTCCGAAGGTTCGGGTTGCGTGGGATGTCTTTTGCTGCGACATCAAATTCTACAACTGCCATCGAAGCGGACGTCATCAGAAAAGGTGCAAGCCTTCCGACCGCCGCCCAAATCCGCTCCACAGCCTCAATCCGTCGCTTGTCAAGTAAAGCGTTTCGTTGCGCTCTTCCACTTAGAACCATGTCGCGCAGTGCTGAAATTTCGGCTTCCTTTGCGCGCAGGTCACTTTTAGTCACTTCGAGTTTTTGGTCGAACGTATGTTGGACGCTCTTTTCGACGTTTGCTTCGATCCACTTCCTTACAAAATAGAAAGCAGCCAGAAGAGCGGCGCTGATTGCCGTTGGTATCCAAGCTGCCAATAGCATGGGAAGCCCCCGTATTTTTCACGCACCCGCCAATGTAAATGAGTACATCGCGCACCTCACGGTCTATGCGGCGGCGCTGACGGTTTCGCCCATCATGATACTATAGCAGCCCGGCGCAGACGGGTTGGGGGACAAAAGATGATACTTCGGCAGGGCATCGTTGCCATGATGGCGCTGTGCTTCACCGCTTCGTCAGTGCTCGCTGACGAAGTTCTTTATTGCACAGACTCGGATGCGACAGGTTTTAAGTGGGACAAAGACGGAGCCGCCCACTCGCACTCGGGGAGGCCAACGCGCTTTACCGTGGAACGTTACACCATTAAGGTGGTGTCTGAGACCGAGCGCATCATTACGCGCATGGTTGGCGATACCGCTGGATCATCGAACTCGGTACAAGTGTGGAGCACCGTTCGGTGAAGGTCAGATTGTATGCGATGATGGTTATGGTCTTTCGCCGTGGGCGTTTTATCGCAACACCTTCACCCATGCATTCCTGTCAGGGCCGCCTGCTGGTGGCACCGATCCAAACATTTGGATCGCCTATGGCACCTGCACGAAGTTCTGACCGCTGCCGTGCGTCGCTTGGGCTATTGCTCTGCGCGGAACCTCAAACTTGCTCATTAAGGCCGCAAGGCCGTCAGTGAGAGGTCCTGGCTCGTTGCGACCGATTTTGCGGTGCAATCCAATTTCGCTGTTGGGGACGGAGTAACGTTAGAGTTACGACGATCCCTCTGTCACCCGAGTCAAATTTCAAACAGAGACACTACCATCTATCGCCTCCGGCGGCATGATTGGAAGTTCCGATCGAGAGCCCGACGATCTTGACGACATTCTCCGCGAGCGCACGCCCTACTGCTCCGCGGCCCTTCAAAGCCGCCGTGCTCCCGTGGCAGTGGCTTCTGGCTCGAGCGCCGAAGTGCTACGGTGCAGGGACTACCGGGACCCACAACAAGACCACGCAGGCGGGCGCCAGCTAGACCGCCTTGTCCACTAACCTACCGATGCCAGGCGGGTGCGCTGAAGGCGACGCATGATTGGACTTGGTCCGGGCGTCGTGGGTGTCGTGATCATCCTCGGGCTTACGCTTGGTAGCCCGCCGCGACGTTCCCGTCGTCGGCATAGTGCTTTGAATGCCGATGCTTGAGATGACTATCTGGTCTCGCGTCGCCGACATAACTCAGCAACGTAGCGTGACATGCCTCAAGAGTGCGCCACTGATTTCCGCGCAATCTGAGACAACGGCGAGAGGCTTTATTGACTAGAAACAATCGCTCATTTCGTCCGGAGCGACCTCTCGCGTCGGTTTGTCGCGACGCAGCGATACGTTAGCAATCGAATGTGAACCGGACTCGTTGCTGACGGTCTCGATGCGACGTGATTGACCCGTTGCAGAAGTCAGACGGTTAGTTCGCGTGGATAGAGGCGCGCCCGGCCCTCAGATCGCGACTTCCCGGCCGATCTCGACGACCGCGTCGCGCGGGAGCTTGAAGTAGTCGCTGACGTGGGCGGAATTGCGCTGCATCGCCGCGAACAGCGCCTCCAACCACCGCGGCAGCCTCTTGTCGCCATCGCTCGGGACGATGGTCTCGTGACCGACGTAATAGGTCACGTCCGACAGGTCGACGCCGCAGCCGCCAGCGTGGGCCGTCTGGAGCAAGGCCGGAATGTCGGGCCGCTCCATAAATCCGTATCGGGCCTTGGCGCGCCAGAAGCGGGGCGCAATCTCTTCGACATTCAGGCGCGTGGCGTCGTCGATCCACGGCACCGCCTCGGTCAGGACCGTAAGGACAAAGAGACGTTCGTGCAGGGCGCGGTTGTGCTTCAAGTGCCACACCATCACCGGCGGGGCATCGCGCTCGGTCCGGGTGAGAAACACGGCGGTACCCGGCACACGCGGAATCCTGCCCTCGGCGATCCGCGCCATGAAGCTCGCGATCGGCACGACCGTTTCTTGGAGCCGGGCCGAGACCGCCTGCACACCCACGTGCCAGACTAGCATCACGCCGTAGACCGCGGTGGCGAGCAGCAACGGCACATATCCGCCGTCGGCGATCTTGGCGAGATTGGCCGCGAAGAAGGCCGCATCAACGATGAAGAACGCACTGGCAACGGCAGCAGCCGCAGGCAGGGTCCAGCGCCAAACCTCCCGCATCGCGATGAAGAGAAGTGCCGTGGTCATCAGCATCGTGGCCGAGACCGCGATGCCGTAAGCCGCTGCCAAATTGTCCGACTTGCCGAAGCCGATCGTCAGACCGAGCGTCACGATCATCAATAGCCAGTTGACGGCGCCGACATAGATCTGACCGTATCCTCGTTCAGACGTCTGCATGATGTGCAGCCGCGGCAGCCATCCGAGCTGGATCGCCTGCCGCGTCATCGAGAAGGCGCCAGTAATGATGGATTGGCTGGCGATGATCGTGGCGATCGTTGCAAGCAGCACCAGCGGCACGAGCATGAACGGCGGACACAGTCGATAGAAGATGTTATCTGCCGTGGGAGCACCTTCGAGAACGAGCGCCGCCTGACCGGCATAATTGAGGACGAGGCTCGGAAAGACGAGCGCCGACCAGGCTAGGCGAATCGGCCTGGCGCCGAAATGGCCCATGTCGGCATAGAGCGCCTCGGCGCCCGTCACGCATAAAAACACGCCACCAAGCACCAGAAAGCCGGTCAGTCCGCCCGTGCGCAGATAGGCGAGGCCGGCGCGCGGATCGATCGCGAACAGCACCGCGGGATGCTGCACGATCCCCCAAAGCCCGAGCATCGCCATGACCAGGAACCACAGCGCCATGACCGGGCCGAATGCTCTGCCGATCCGCGTCGTGCCCAGCGGTTGGATGGCGAAGAGCGCAACCAGGATCACCACGGCGGCAGGCAAGATGTACGGCCGGAAAGTCGACGTGACCATGTCGAGCCCTTCGAGCGCCGAAAGCACCGAGATCGCCGGCGTGATGGCGCCGTCGCCATAGATCAGCGCCGCCCCGAACAGCCCTACCGCCACGATCACCGGACGGTGCTGTCGCTTCACGCCGAGAAGCGACATGAGCGCCAGAATTCCGCCCTCGCCGTCATTGTCGACCCGCATCGCGAACGATACGTATTTGATCGACGTCACGACGATGAGCGTCCAGATCACCAGCGATAGCGCTCCGAGCGTGGCGATGGGATCGGGATTGGCGCCGGTGAGGCCGAGAACCGTCTTAAGCGTATAAAGCGGGCTCGTGCCGATGTCGCCGAACACGACGCCCAATGCAGAAAGGCTGAGCGCTGGAAGACTCGAAGCGACCGCTTGCTCTCGTGGGTGCAAGAGCGCGATCTTCGGCAAGCACAACTCCTCGGTTGATCGAGCCAGCCCATTCCGGATCGGGCGGCCACATCTCTAAGCGTCGATTTGCATAGCATTCGAGAGCACGAAGAGAAACGTCTGCTCCCCAGGGGACCAACGCGTCGGTTAGAGCGGTGCAACGATTTGTCCGGTGTTGGAAAATAAGCCGACATTGTGCAGACATCGTCGATGTGTCGCGTTTGACCCACAACCGACCTTAGTTTCGCAGGCTCCTTCACTATTTTGCCGAGCATTGATAGGCTCTCACACCCACCAGCTTGAGAACCTCGGATGACGATCTGGGAGGAGGATCGCGGTGCGAGAGATTGCTGACTGGCTTGAAAAACTCGGCATGTCTGAGTACGCGCAGCGCTTTGCTGAAAACCGCATTGATTTCACTGTCCTTCGCGACTTGACCGATCAAGACCTGAAAGACATCGGTGTCGCGCTCGGCGATCGCCGGAAAATTTTGCGCGCGATTGACGAGCTGGGGAACGCCGCGGGCACCACGGAGGTGGCACGGCAGCAGGGACCGGTCGCCGTACGGTTGCCCACGCCGACCGCGACGACGCCGACTTTAGCAACCACGGCCGAAACCGCCGGCGAACGCCGCTATCTGACGGTGATGTTCTGCGATCTAGTGGACTCGACAAGCATCTCGGCGCAGCTGGATGCTGAGGAGTGGCGCGAGCTCGTCGGCGCTTATCTCGATGCCGCTTCGGCCGCAGTGACGGAAATGGGCGGCCATGTTGCGAAAAAACTTGGCGATGGCCTCCTTACGCTGTTCGGCTATCCGGTCGCGCATGAGAACGACGCCGAGCGCGCGGCGCGGGCGGCGCTCGCCATTCAGCGCGCCCTCGCCGACTTGAACCGCCGGAACGCCGGCACCGGAAAGCCGGAGTTGACCGCCCGCATCGGTCTCGACACCGGGCCGGCGGTGGTGGATGCGGCCGGCGAGATTTATGGCGATGTCGCCAACATCGCCGCCCGCGTGCAGGCGCTAGCGGAGCCGGGCGCCGTCCTCATCACGACGCGCGTGCAGCGCCAGATCGCGGGATTGTTTATCGCCGAAGACCGCGGCACGCATGCGCTCAAGGGTGTGCCCGAGGCGACGGTGCTGTACCGGCTCGTGCGCGCGAGCGGCGGCGGCCGCCGTTCCGGGCAGCGCAATCTCACGCCGCTCATCGGCCGCGACGACGAGATGACCATGCTCTTGCGGCGCTGGCATCGGGCGCGGGCGGGCGACGGGCAATTGGTGATGATCTTCGGCGAGCCGGGTCTCGGCAAGTCGCGGTTGATCGAGGAATTCCACAAGCGGCTGAGCGACACCCCGCACACCTGGGTCGAGTGGAGCTGCTCGCAGCTCTTGCAGAACACGCCGCTGCATCCGATCGCCGAATGGGGCCGGGCGCGCTTTGGCGGCGCCGACGTGCCGGTGGAGCGGCGGCTCGCCGACCTCGAAAGCTCCTTGGCGGAGGTGAAGCTCGACCCGGCGGAGATGGTGCCGCTGATTGCGCCGCTGCTCGACATGCCGCTGCCCAAGGAGCGCATCGCAACCTTGGCAGCGGAGCAATTGCGCCGCCGGCAGTTGGCGGCGCTGACTAACTGGGTCATCGCGGGCGCGAAGGTGCAGCCGGTAGTACTGGCCTTCGAGGATTTGCACTGGGCCGATCCGACCACGCTCGACGTGTTGCGCGGCATCGCCGAGCAAGGCGCGCTTGCGCCGCTCTTTATCGTGGCGACGACGCGGCCGGAATTCCGCTCGCCGTGGAGCATGCGCTCGCATCACGGTACCATCTCGCTCGCGCCCCTCGACCGCGCGCAGGTGCGCGACATGGTCGCCGAACTCTCCGCCCGGCACGCACTGCCAAAGGACGTGGTGGACGACGTCGCCGCCCGCGCTGGCGGCGTGCCTTTGTTCGTCGAGGAAGTGACGCGGCTTTTGCTAGAGCGTGGCGAGCAGGGCGGCATGCACGCGATCCCTCCGACCTTGCAGCAGTCTTTGATGGCGCGGCTCGACCGGCTCGGCCCCGCGCGCGAAGTGGCGCAAGTCGGCTCAGTGATCGGCCGCGGCTTCTCCTACAGCCTTTTGCGTAGTGTCGCCGTCACGGAAGACGCAGCTCTCCTAGCGGCCCTCGAGAAACTCGCCGACGCCGACATTGTGCTGGTGCAGGGTTTGCCGCCGGACAGCGATTACCGTTTCAAGCACGCGCTCATTCAGGACGCCGCTTACGAGAATCTGCTCAAGAGCCGCCGCCAGGTTCTGCATCGTCGCGTCGCCGAGATTCTACGCGACCGCTTCGCGGATAAGGCGGAGGCCGAACCGGAAGTGCTGGCGCATCACTTCACGCAGGCCGGCCTGACCGACGCCGCGATCGAATGGTGGGGCAAGGCCGGCGACCAGGCGCTACGCCGCTCCGCCTTCCTTGAGGCGATCGCGCATCTCGGCAAGGCCATCGAGATGGCGGACAAGGCTGTGCAGGCGGCGCCGCGCGCGGCGGCGGCGATAGCCCCAGCCACTGGCTCCACGAGCCAGCGGCTGAAGCTGCAGACCAGCTATGGCCAGGCGCTCCTGTGGTCAAAGGGTTATGCCGATAAAGAAGCGAAGGCTGCCTTCACACGTGCCGAGGAACTCGCCGGCGGAATCGAAGACACCGCTGAGCGGCTCAAGATTTACTATGGCCAATGCCTTGGGAACTTGCTGCGAGGTGAATACACCTTGGCGCAGATTCTTGCCGAGGGTCTTCTTCACGATGCTGAACGTAGAGGACGAGCACAAGAAGCGGCATTTGCCCAGCGTATTTTAGGTTTGACGCATCATATGCAGGGCGTTTTTGCAGAAGCCCAAACACGGCTTGAACAAGCGCTGAACGGCTCAGATGGCGGCGGCGGATTCTACGTCGGGCTCGACATGGTCGTCGCCGCCAAGGCTTACCTCGCCCACACCGCTTGGATCCGCGGCGAATTTGCGCGCGCACGAAGCTTAATCAGCGAGTCTGTTGCGCGCGCAGTGTCAGCCTCTGATATTCCCGATCAGTGCACTGCTTATAGTTTCGAGAGTGTCTTCGCGATAATGCAAAATGACGCGGAAGCGGCGCGTGGTGCGGCGGAACGGCTGATCGCGGTCGCTCAAGAGCATGGGACCAAATTATTCCTGGTGTTGGCTCGCATATACGCAGGCTGGGCGCGGGCTTGGCTGAGCCAAAATTCGGCCGACCAGAAAGAATTTCAACAAGCTCTGGCAGCCTACACGGGAGAGGGAAACAAATTCTATGTACCTTTCTTCCTGGGTCTTCTCGCTACGATGCAAGGGGAAACTCAAGGCGAAAAAGAAGGAGCCGCGGCGCGCATTGATGAAGCGCTAGCGCTAGCGGAGCAAACAGGAGAGCACTGGACTGACGCCTTCTTGCATCGCATCCGCGGTGAAATCATATTGAAACTCAATTCGGCGAATGTGGCGCCGGCCGAGGACGCCTTCCTCACCGCGATCGCCATCGCGCAGCAGCAAAAAGCGAAAAGTTTCGAGCTGCGCGCGGCGCTGTCGCTGGCGAAGCTTTATCAGAGCACGAACCGCGCCGCTGACGCCCATGCCGTGCTCGTGCCGGCGCTCCAAGGCTTTTCGCCGACGCCGGAGTTTCCGGAGATCGAACAGGCCCAAAGGCTCCTCGACGGGCTGCGTTGCGGTTTTGATAGCGGTGCCAGAGGACAAGTCATCACATGACACCGAGGCCTCCGGGGCCAATGGATGAACGTCAGGGTTACAGTCCTGGCAGCAAGCAACCGCCTCGACACGTTTGGCCTTTTTGCTAAGCTCAACTTCCCGTTGCTTGCTTGAGCAGGCTCGGGCCGGGACGCGGAGTCCAGGGAGAAGGCCGATGCGAGCGCATATCGTCGGTGGCGGATTTGGCGGACTGGCGGCGGCCGCGCTTCTCATCCGCAATGCGGGAATGTCCGGCGAGGACATTACGATCTACGAGGCGGACGAACGGCTGGGCGGCGGGTTCTTTCTCGACGGCAGCGCGGAGAGCGGCTACAACCTGCCGGGCTCCGTCTTTGACAAGGAGTACCGCTGCACGTT
This sequence comes from uncultured Alphaproteobacteria bacterium, assembly GCA_963733575.1. Classification (GTDB taxonomy): domain Bacteria; phylum Pseudomonadota; class Alphaproteobacteria; order Rhizobiales; family Xanthobacteraceae; genus BOG-931. Next base: position 227,537 of record CAVTDJ010000007.1, read on the forward strand.
CGATCTGCTCAAGTCGATCCCCTCCGCAAGCAATCCCTCCATTTCCGTGACGGAGGAATTCTTCGCCTTCAATACGGGCGAGCCGTATCATGACACGGCGCACGTCTTCGATCGCAACGGCCGCATCGTGCATGGTCCGCGTTTCGGCCTGAGCCTGGGGGACGGCCTCAGCCTCGCGCGGTTCCTGCTGACGCCCGAAGCGATGCTGGAGGGGCGGCGCATCGACGAGTTCTTTTCCCAGCGATTATTCTCGACCGAATTCTGGTTCCTCTGGGCGTCACTCATGGGGACGCTCCCTAAGCACAGCGCGATCGAGTTTCGGCGCTACATGAACCGCTTCCTGTATTTGTTCGGACACCTGGCGGACATGAGGGGCGTCATGCGCACGCCCATCAACCAGCACCAAGCGTTCATAGAACCGCTGGTCGCATGGCTGCGCCCGCGCGGCGTGAACTTCCTCACCGGCGCTTTCGTGAAGGACATCGGCTTTGCGCCCTCGCCCGGCCGTATCACCGTAGACCGGCTCGACTATGAACGAGGCGGCGCCGCGACGTCGGTTGCGGTCGCACCGGATGATCTCGTGCTCGTGACCACCGGATCGCAACACGCCGACCTTTCCGCGGGATCGATGACCGAGGCGCCTAGCCCGCGGCCGCGCCGACGGTCCTGGGCGCTGTGGGAGCGCCTCGCGCGGGGGCGCGCGGATTTCGGCAACCCTGACGTTTTCTTCGGCCCGGACCGGATACCTGACTCGCGCTGGGTGACCTTCACCGTCACCGACACAGGGGCCGAATTCGTCCACCAAATCTCCGCGCTGACCGGCAGCAAGCCGGGACGCGGCGGGCTCGTGACTTTGAAAGACTCGAACTGGGTGCTGTCGCTATCCATCTTCCACCAGCCCGAAATTATCGGCCAGCCGCCTGGCACGAGCGTCTGGTGGGGCTACGGTCTACATCCGGAGCGCAACGGCAATTTCGTGCCCAAACCCATGAATCAATGTACCGGCGCGGAGATCTTGAAGGAGACGCTGCGGCACCTGCGGTTCGACAAGCAATTGGATGCGATCATGGCGTCATCGATCTGCATCCCCTGCGACCTGCCCTATGTCAACAATATCTGGCTCCCGCGCAGCGGCGGCGACAGGCCGCCCGCGGTTCCCAAAGGGTCGACCAATCTCGGGCTGATCGGTCAGTACGTGGAGATTCCCAAGGATATCGCCTTCACCATCGAATACTCCGTCCGCGCGGCGTGGGAAGCGATTTACGTCCTGCTCAAGCGCGGCCCGGCGCCGCTGCCTGTTTATCAGGGTCAGTACGATCCGAAGGCGCTGTTCGACGCGCTGAGGGTGTTTGTCTTTCCGTGATCTGCGCCGCTGACCGCAGTCGGCGTTGTCGACCCCGGCTCTACCAAGCCATTCGTCGAGAACCTTGACCGCTATAGCTTGTTGCCCGACCACTTCCGCTAGTGATGGCCCATCGCTTCGTTCGCGGCGCCGCACCATCTTGGTCGCTAACGGCGCATAGCGGACAATGGCCGGAACCGGCGTTGAATTGGTCGGTCGCAAATGACCCAACACCGACATGGAGCTTGTCTTAGTGAGCGGTTGCACAAAGCCCGTCCGAGCCCCTTCCAGAGCATCGGTCTAAGCCGATACGATGCCATGTGCTGAGCCTAGGGGAAGGCAGTGAAACGGCGCTCCACAGCAGGCGGCAAGCCGGTTAAAACGCGACGCCGCAAGACGGTGACGCTAAAGCGCCGCAGTGCGCCAAAGGCCGTGCGCCGTCGCGGTCGCTCCGTTGCCAACCTGCAAGAACAACTGGATCTGCGCACCCGTGAGCTGAACGAAGCGCTGGAGCAACAGACTGCGACTTCAGCGGTGCTAGGTATCATCTCAAGTTCGCCGGGAGAGCTGGAGCCGGTGTTCAAAGCAATACTGGAAAACGCCGCACGCATTTGCCAAGCGCAATTCGGTACACTGAATATCTATGACGGAAGCGCCTTCCGCAGTGTTGCACTGTATAATCCGCCACCTCAATTTGCGATGAGGCTCGGCGAGGTCATCCGCCCTCATCCAGAGAGTGGTCTTGGCTACGTCGCCCGAACCAAGCAGATCGCACACATCGACGACATTCGAACCCGTCAACCATACCTTGAAGGGGACAAAGCCGTCGTCAGTCTTGCAGACCTAGCTGGCGCTCGCACACTTCTAATTGTCCCGACGCTTAAAGAGGGCAAGCTGATTGGCACCATCGCAATCTACCGCCAAGAGGTCCGGCCGTTCACCGATAAGCAGATTGCGCTGCTCCAAAACTTCGCCGCCCAAGCCGCCATCGCCATCGAAAACACGCGCCTGCTGAACGAGCTGCGCCAGCGGACGACGGACCTCACCGAGTCGCTGGAACAGCAGACGGCCACGTCGGAAGTGCTCCAGGTTATCTCAAGCTCATCCGGCGATCTTCAGCCGGTGTTTGCAACCATGCTGGAGAAGGCCGTTCGCATCTGCGACGCCAAGTTTGGCAATATCTATCGCTGGGACAACGTCACCTTTGACCTCGCGGCAACGTTTAATACGCCGCCTGCCTTAGCCAAAGCACGCAGGCGTTTGCCGATTCGTCCCAGTCCAGGAAATCTTTTCGGTTCCATGTTAGCGACCAAAGCGGCAATTCACGTCGCTGATTTGGCTGCGGACGAGCGCTACATTAAACAACGCGATCCAACCGCCGTCACTGGCGTCGAGCTTGGCGGTATAAGGACGTTGATCACCGTCCCAATGCTGAAGGATAACGAATTGATCGGTGCGCTCACCGTCTTTCGTCAAGAAGTTCGTCCCTTCACCGACAAGCAGATCGAGCTGGTAAAAAGCTTCGCAGCCCAAGCCGTTATCGCCATCGAGAATGCGCGGCTGCTCAACGAATTGCGCCAGCGTACAGATGATCTCAGCGAGTTCATTGGAGCAGCAGACGGCCACCTCAGAGGTGCTCCAGGTTATCTCAAGCTCTCCCGGCGATCTTCAGCCGGTATTTGCAACCATGTTGGAGAATGCCGCACGGATTTGCGAGGCCAGTTTTGGAAATATCCATCGCTGGGATGGCGACGCCTTGCACCTCGTTGCGACGCATAATACGCCGCCCGGCTTCGCCGAGTTTCGCGGGCGTTCACCGATTCGTTCTAATCCGAAAACTGTAGTCGGTCGCACGATAGCGACCAAAACGGCGGTGCACGTCGCAGATCTTGCGGCGGAACCGGCCTACATTGAACAACGCGATCCGAATTATGTCGCAGCCGTCGAACTTGGGGGCGTACGGACATTTCTAGCCGTCCCTATGCTTAAGGAGAACGAACTGATCGGTTTGTTCACCGTATACCGCCAGGAGGTTCGTCCCTTTACCGACAAGCAGATCGCTCTGGTCACGAGCTTCGCCGCGCAGGCCGTCATCGCCATTGAAAATACGCGGCTGCTGAAAGAGCTACGCCAGCGCACCGACGAGCTTGGCCGCTCGGTCGAGGAGTTGCGCGCGCTCGGCGAAGTGTCCCAAGCGGTAAATTCGACGCTCGACCTCGAAACGGTGCTCACCACCATCGTCGGCCGGGCGGTGCAGCTGTCACGCACCGACGCGGGCGCGATCTACGTGTTCGACGAGGAGCGCCAGGAGTTTCGCCTGCACGCCACCTACGGCATGAGTGAGACAATGATTGCAGCGATCAGCGATCGGCACATCGGTCTAGGCGATGCGAATATGGGAGCGGCTACGGCGCGGCGCGAGCCGATCCAGGTCGCCGACATTCGAAATGAGCCGGCAACCCCGGTCAACGAGATCATCCTGCGCGAGGGCTATCGCGGCATCCTGATCATTCCGTTGCTCCGCCCCGACCACATCGTCGGTGCGCTAGTGGTCCGGCGCAAGACGCCGGGCGAGTTCCCCAAATCTACCATCGACCTGTTGCAGACGTTTGCAGACCAGTCGGTGCTGGCGATCCAGAATGCGCGTTTGTTCGAGAGTGTGGAGACTCGCACGCGTGAACTGGCGAAATCGCTGGAGGATTTGCGGACTGCGCAAGATCGCTTGGTGCAGACGGAGAAGCTCGCTTCGCTCGGTCAGCTGACCGCCGGCATCGCTCACGAGATCAAGAACCCGCTCAATTTCGTCAACAATTTTTCGGCCGTCAGTGTCGAACTCATTGACGAATTGCGGGAAGCGCTTGGCAGCGTTCACCTCGACAGCAAGCTGCGCACAGAGATCAGCGAGATCGCCGATACACTGCAAGGCAATCTCGACAAGGTCGTGCAGCACGGCAAGCGGGCCGATGCAATCGTCAAGAATATGCTGTTGCATTCGCGTCAGGGGTCGGGAGAGCACCGGCCGGTCGATATCAACGCTCTGGTCGATGAGAGCCTCAATCTCGCCTATCACGGGGCTAGGGCCGAGAAGCAAGGCTTCAATATCACCCTAGAGAGGTCCTTTGACCCGGCCGCCGGTGAGGTCGATCTTTTCCCGCAGGAGATCACCCGGGCGCTGCTCAACCTCATCACAAACGGTTTCTACGCGGCCACGAAGCGCAAAGCCGAGGCAAATGGAGGCGACTATGAGCCCACGCTTGCTGCCGCGACCAAGAATCTCGGCGACAGCGTCGAAATCAGGATACGTGACAATGGCACCGGTATCCCGCCCGAGATCAAGGAGAAGCTGTTCAATCCGTTCTTCACGACCAAGCCTGCCGGGGAGGGGACTGGGCTAGGCCTGTCCATCAGTCACGACATCATCGTCAAGCAGCATGGCGGGTCTATAGAGGTCGACACGCAGCCCGGCGCGTTCACCGAATTTAGGATTGTGCTGCCGCGTGCGGCGGCATCCGCTGTCAAATCGGGAGGGCGCGCATGAGTCTGCTCATTCTCGTGGTCGATGATGAGCCTGATGTCGAGGTGCTGTTCCGCCAGCAATTCCGGCGCGACCTGCGCGCCGGCCGGTTCACGATGGAGTTTGCCCAATCCGCCCCCGCCGCGCTCCAGCGCATCACTGATGCCGCAGGGGTATCGCTCATCCTAATCCTCTCCGACATCAACATGCCGGGGATGAGCGGTCTTGAACTCCTGCCCAAGGCCAAAGCACTGCGACCGGACGTTCCGATCATCATGATAACCGCCTATGGCGATGCGGAGACCAAGCGCAAGGCGCAGGAGAGCGGCGCTGAGGCACTTCTGACCAAGCCGATCGACTTTGCAACGCTCCGCAATGAGATCGACATGCGGGTTGAACGCGCCGCATAACCTCCCCCGAATTTTGCTGCGGTGCATGAGTCAGCTAGTGGCCCCTGAACGGCCGCGCCGACTGTCTGCCTTCGAGTCCGTTGTCTGGGGTCTTTCTGCCGCGCTGGATCGATGGTCTTTCGCGGGGGTTGATGCCCCCGACTTGGACATCCGAACGCCCCGGGCCGCATTGACAACTAACGCTTAAGGTCGGCAACTAAGCCCAATTAACGGGACAAACAAATTGGGGGATGATGTCTGCCATTAATGTGGCTTCGCATCCGCGCACCTGGGTCGGCGTCACGGTAGCGCTGGCTGCGGCCGCCGGCTTTGCGCTGGCCAATACCTCCGCGAGTGTGGCCTATCATGGCGGCAGTAACCCGCTGACGGTCGCAGCGGCGCGGTTTCTTGTGCCGACGGCTGCCCTTATCGTCTGGTTGCGCGCAAGCGGTGTTTCACTCGTTCTTCCAAGGCGCGACGCATTTGCTGCTACTTCGCTCGGGGTTGTGACCGCACTCTACACATGGGCACTGCTTCGATCATTCAGTTCGATACCATTCGCTGTGGCGGTTCTGATTTTCTATTTGTTCCCTCTTATGGCGGCAGTGATCGTTGTCATCTTTGGCTGGGACAAATTTGCCTGGAAAACCGGCGCCGCGATTGTGCTTGCCCTTGTTGGGCTGACGCTGGCGCTCGATGTGCGTGGCGGCAACCTCACCATCGAGGGTGTGGCATTGGCTTTTTTTGCCGCTGTGGGATTAGCCGTCGTCATCGTTGTATCGAGCCGCGTATTCGGCAAGGGCGATGCGCGGCCGCTGACCCTCTACATGGCGGCGGCCGCCAGTGTTCTGTTGTTGATACTCTGTGCGGCGAGCGGGGACTTTGCGCTACCGCAGACGGCTTCGGGATGGACTTTTTTCGCAGCCGCTGGTGTACTCTATGGCTTTGCAATGATTGCTTTCTTCATTGCCGTATCGATGATCGGACCGGTGCGCTCGTCGCTCCTTTCCTACGCCGATGCGGTGATATCCGCTGGTCTTGGCGTCGTCGTGCTTGGTCAGGCGCTGACGCTACTCCAGACTGCCGGGATAGCGCTCGTCATCCTCGCATTGATCGGCGCAACGCAACCGAGATAGCGCCGTCGCACCCACGGCACTTCGTCGCGAAAGCGACCTGCCGCCTCGGTTATGGTGAGAACGTCGCTTTGAGCCGAAATTGCAGGTTCCCTCTCTTGACCTAAACCCGCCACGCAACCGCTCTTGCAGCGTGGCGGCTTTCAGGGGTACTTCCGCCCCTCCCGCGGTGAGGTGTCGGGGCAGAAACTGACCCATTGTATGGTCCGGCCGTGCGTTGCAAGAGTCTTCGTTGAGATAGCGGTGAGCGGTCTTGCATCAATGTATCCGGCCTTTGATTGGAGTGGTTGCTCCGGGCCATCATGGATATCAGCGCGCGTGCGATCTCATTATCGGACAGACCTCAACCGGGCCAGATGGGTCACCAGTGTTCGCATGCGCTGGGAAGACCGAACCTCCATCTCGTCTCATCCTCTCGCAGACCTCGGCGGGTAAGTCGTATTGATCTGGCTACGTCATCGGGCGCTCCTCATATTGCGCGGTGCTTATGATCGTCGGCTAGAATAAGGTTCAGGCCGGTTGGGCAGCGGCCTCGTCAACCTTCCTAACCTCGAAATCTCGACCACGAGCGAGAACGCTCCAGGCGATGCGGGCGAGCTTATTGGCCAGCGCGATCGCAAGCACGTTGCGGTGCAGCCGCTTCTTGGCCGCCTCGATCCAGGGTTTGAGGCCATGGCGCTCCCAGCTCTTCGGCTTGATCAGCACAACCCAAGCCGCCTGTACGAACAGCACTCGCAGGTAGCGATTGCCGCGCGTCGATATCTTGCCGAGGATGGTGCGGTCGCCGGTCGAGATTTGTCTCGGAACCAGTCCAAGCCAGGCGGCAAAGTCGCGGCCTTTAGAAAACACGTCTCCAGTGCCGATCGCGGCCACCATCGCACTAGAGATGATCGGGCCGATGCCAGGCACGCTCATCAGCCGCTCGCAAGCGGCATCCTGGCGCGCAACAGCTTCGATCTCACTCGATAGAACTCTCGACCCGCTCATCGAGCCGGCGCCAGTCGCCAGCTAGGCCCTCGATGACCCGCACCATGCGGTCTGATTGATGATGCCGGTGCGCTGGCTGACCAACCGCTCCCGCACCCGGTGCAGTGCCTGCAGGTCAAGCTGATCGGCGGTCTTCGTCGCCACGAACTTCATCGTTGGACGCTGCACCGCCTCAGCGATCGCCTCCGCATCACGGAAGTCGTTCTTCTGTCCCTTCGAGTAGGGCCGCACGTACCTCGCCGGCATCAAACGGGCATCGTGGCCGAGCTCCTTCAGCTTACGGCTGAGATGATGCGCGCCAACGCAGGCTTCCATGCCGATCAGGCACGGCGGCATGTTTGCAAACCGCGCCTCCACCTGGCCACGCGACCACTTCTGACGCAGCATGATCGCGCCGCGCTGATCAAGGCCAACAACGTGGAATGAGTTCTTGCCAATATCGATGCCAACTACGGCGATCGCGGTTTTGAGTGTTTGAGACATGGCGTGCTCCTTGTCTTTGGCGCCCCTTGCCAGCTTCGATCGCTGGCGGGGCAGGAGCACGGCCGGACCATTCCATTATCGGAAATGCAGTGAACCGCAAGGCCCATCATCGTCAACTCCAACGAGAGGGGGGGTCGAGGCGACAAGCATCTGCGTCCAGCATTTCCGGCCAAGTGGAGATGTGGTAACCTTCGCTAGAGCTAGCGACGTGCAAGCATAGCTCATTCGGGAGCAACCGGACCGGCTTTGGGGCCAGCAGGAGAGAGCGATGGCAGACCAGGTTCAATGGCAGCTTTCCGGTGACTATTTCGAGAACTGTAATTGCAGCGTCGTATGTCCGTGCCTCGTGTCGAAGGCTGCCCCCCTGACCGCACGACCAACTGAGGGTGTGTGCGACGTGCCGCTCATCTTTCACATCGAAAGCGGCAGGTATGGCAGCGTCGCGCTCGATGGTCTTAACGTGGCGCTCGCAATCCATACCCCTGGGCGCATGGCAGAAGGAAATTGGTCGGTGGCAGCCTATATCGATCAACGCGCTGACGACAAGCAGACCGAGGCACTGGGTGCGATCTTCACCGGCGCTGCCGGAGGGCCTATGGCGGCATTCGCACCGCTGATCGGGAAGAACCTAGGGGTAAAGAAGGTTCAGATCACATACCGTATCGACGGCAAGAAGCGCTCGGCGGAAATCCCGGGCATCCTGAAGATGGCTGTTGATCCGCTGCCGACAGCGCACCCGAGTGGGGAGATGTGGGCGAACACCGGTCATCCGGTCAGCCCCGACAAGCTGGCGTTCGCCATGGGAGCACCGGGAAATACATTTAGCGATCATGGCATGCGTTGGGATAATTCCGGCAAGAACGGCCACTATGCGCCGATCCGCTGGTCAAATCAGTCGTGATGCACTTCGTGCGCCGATATTCGTAACAAATGATCGAAAGCACCCTGGAAACGGTGCTGCGGCGTGATCGCTTGGTCATTGCCGGCGCGCTTGTGGTGATCGTCGCGCTGGCGTGGGGCTACTTGCTCTGGCTCGCTGCCGACATGGACATGGGCGGCATGGAGATGACTGGCTTCCGCATGATCCCCGCCGGCATGGGAATCATGGCGCCGGCGAACGCGCCATGGAGAGCGATCGAGTTCGCGTTCGTGTTCGCCATGTGGGCGGTGATGATGGTCGGCATGATGGCGCCCTCGGCGGCACCGATGATCCTCATGTACGCCCGCGTGGGTCGACAGGGGAAGGCTGAGGGCAAGCCGCTCGCCGCAACCGGCTGGTTCGCCGCCGGCTACTTCCTGGCCTGGGTCGGCTTTTCGCTCGCAGCGACCCTTGTTCAATGGGTGATCGAACGGGCGGCTTTGCTTGATTCCCGCATGGCGAGCGCCAGCAACTTACTCGGAGGAATCGCGCTGATTGCGGCGGGCGTCTACCAATGGACACCGCTCAAGGACGTCTGTCTCGCCCAATGCCAGACGCCGTTCCTGTTCCTGATACGCCATGGCGGCTTTCGCGGCGATTTACCGGGCTGCCTTCTGCTGGGGCTTCGCCACGGAGCGTATTGCGTCGGCTGCTGCTGGGCTCTGATGGCACTTTTGTTTGTGGGCGGTGTGATGAACGTACTTTGGATCGCGCTCCTGGCTCTGCTCGTTCTTCTCGAGAAACTTACTCCGTTCGGACGGTGGATCGCACGCGCCGCCGGCGTTGCGTGTGTCGCCGCGGGCGTCTGGATGTTGTTATCTTCGCCGTAGTGAAGAGCCGTCTCCTTATGCACGTCAATGCATCATTCACGGCATGGCGATCGTCAGCACCTTGCCACGTAGATAAGCCGCTCGCGTGTGCGGCTGAACGTCCGGTTGTGGCCGTCGATCGGGCGAAAATGACCCGAAGCTGTCATTGGCGCCGCGATAGACACCCCGCGCAGTGAGCCATAAAGTCGTATCGGGTCGGGGCTTCCCTGGGGAGCGGTCTGCATGGCCGAAGAGCGCCTCCAAAGGAGGCTCGCAGCAATCCTGTCAGCCGATGTGGTCGGCTACTCGCGCCTCATGGGTAGCGACGAGGCCGGGACGCTGGCGCGTCTAAAGGCATTGCGGCGCGATCTCATCGATCCGACGATAGCTGCCCATTCGGGCCGGATCGTCAAGCTCATAGGCGACGGCGCGCTCGTAGAGTTCGGGAGCGCCGTTGACGCGATCACCTGCGCGATCGAAATCCAGAGGCAGGTTCGCGAGCACGATGCCGGTGGCTCCGAAGAGAATCCGGTCCAGTTCCGGATCGGGATCAACGTCGGCGACATCATCGTCGAAGGCGAGGATATCTATGGCGACGGCGTCAATATCGCGGCGCGGCTCGAAGCCATTGCCGAGCCCGGAGGCATCTCGATTTCTGAGGACGCTTGGCGGCAGGTGCAAGGCAAGGTAGCGGCCAACTTCATCGATATTGGCGAGCAGAGCCTGAAGAATATTGCGCGTCCCGTGCGGGTCTATCGGCTAGATCCGGCGCCGAAAGGTGCGGCCGCATCCGAAGCGCCGAGACCGATGCTCGCGCTGCCCGATAAGCCATCGATCGCAGTGCTGCCGTTTCAGAATATGAGCGGCGATCCCGAGCAGGAATATTTCGCCGATGGCATGGTCGAGGATATCATCACCGGGCTTTCGCGCTTCAAATGGCTCTTCGTCATCGCGCGCAATTCAACTTTCACCTACAAGGGCCGGGCGGTCGATACTAACCAGGTCGGGCGTGAACTGGGCGTACGCTACGTGCTCGAAGGAAGCGTACGAAAAGCGGCCGGCCGAGTGCGGATCACAACCCAACTGGTCGAGGCGGAGGCTCGTACGCATATTTGGGCCGAGCGCTACGACCGCGCAATCGATGACATTTTTGCCCTGCAGGATGAAATTACGATAAGCACTGTCGCTGCAATCGAGCCGAGCGTGCGGCAAGCCGAAATAGAACGTGCCAAGCGCAAACGTCCGGAAAATCTTGACGCCTACGACCTTGTACTGCGTGCGACGCCCTTCGCGGATACCGGAATGCCGGACGGGGCGTCGCAGGCAATGCCGTTGCTGGAGCGCGCCCTTGCGCTTGAGCCCAACTATGCTCTCGCGCATGGCCAAGCGGCGTTGTGCAACGAAATTCTGTACGTGCGGGCCGGCAGACGTGAAGAGAATCGTATCGCTGCCATTCGCCACGGCCATACTGCGATCGCGCTCGGCCCAGATGACGCTACAGCGTTGGTATACGGCGGGATCGCGATTGGCATGGTCGAACATGATCGCGCTTTGGCTCAGGAGGCGTTTGAGTCAGCCCTGGCGGTCTCTCCCTCGGCCGCTTGGGCCTACCTTTGGGGAGCGTTAATCATGGGCTGGGGCGGCGAAGCGGAGCGCGCGATTGAGTGGGGAGAGCGCGGCATCCGCCTCAGTCCGTTCGATCCATGGATCACTGCGGCTTTGCACGGCATGTTTCTCGGACACTTTCTCCGCGAACGCTATGAGGAGGCGGCAGCAGCCGTGCGCCGAGCGATCCGCAGCAAACCGGGCTTCAGTATCTCGCACATGATGTTAGCGGCAGCGCTTGTGAAACTCGGGCGCATCAAGGAGGCGAAAGCCGCAGCCGAGCGTGTGCTCGCACTCCAGCCTAATTTTAGCAGTAGCGGACAGTGCGCCGCTGTCGGCTGCGTGCCTGCACTCGCCGCACCTTTCATCGAGGCGTTGCGCGCGGCGGGCTTGCCTGACTAGGTGAAATCTGCTTCGCGCTCTCCCGAAAAAAACGGCGCTGAGGCACTGCTGACCAAACCAATCGACTTCGGGGCGCTCCGCAGCGAAATCGATATGCGCGTTGAATGCGCCGCATAACCTCCCCGAATTTGCTGCGGTGCATGAGTCCGTTCATGGCCGTGTGTCACGAGTATCGCCGGTCCATACGGCGACACGTAACTGTACGAGAGATGGAGGACGACCCTTCGAGATCGGCAATCAGGTGTTGATCTCAAGCCACCGCAAGCTGCTGTTGCCAAAAGCGATGGTGGTGAGCGTTGCGGAAACGGCGGGACAAGATCCCGTCAGGCAAGGTTGAGAGAGGCGAGCGCAAGCAAACCGCTGATGACGTGTCGAAAACGGATTAGGTGATGCCAAAACCGGGGGGTGGCCATTCCCTCGGGATCAGCTTGGGGGATGCCTGAGACGGCCCAAGCGGCATCCGGCATGGAGGCGGCGCGAAGCTCAACCAGGCTTTTGTACGGAACGTGAGAACCTGTGCTCCGATGCAAAGGGAGAAGTCACAAGCGGCTAAAACCGCGAGGACTCAGAGTACCGATGCGGAGCACAGGGACGGAGCAGCTCGTACTAGGGATGAAGGCTCTGTAATGGAGCTGGACCGAAGGGGCTGCGTTGTTCAGCCGAGACCACCGGCCAACTGAAGCCAACTGGCAACAGGAGGAGCCCGTGGACGAGGTAAAGCCGTTCGACATCCCCAAACGGGAAGTCTGGGAAGCCTTCAAGAAGGTGAGGCCAACCAGGGAGCGGCTGGAGTAGACGGACAGTCGATTGCGGACTTTGAGGCTGATCTTTCAAACAACCTCTACGAGCTCTGGAATCGGCTGTCGTCAGGGAGCTACTTTCCTCCACCGGTGCGACGCGTGGATATTCCGTGGAATGCGTTCTTGCCGATATCGATGCCGACTACGGCGATCGAGGTGTTTGAGTTCTGAGACATGGCGTGCTCCTTGTCTTTGGCGCCCCTTGCCAGCTTCGATCGCTGGCGGGGCAGGAGCACGGCCGGACCATTCCATTAGCCGACATTTGCGCATCTAGCGGACCTGATAGTAGGCGATTAGACCTCGGAAGTTGGCAAGATCAAATGATAGATTGCGCCGATGGGAAGGCGCAGGTGGCCGTCCGCGAGGTTTAGAACCATTGTAAGATATTCGTCGGTGCTATCGGCCCGGCGGAGGTTGCCGGCGCTCGTCTGCGCTGCCCTACTGCTTGCTTCGGCGTTCTCGTCAAGCGCCTGTTTGGCCGGTCCGCCGTTCTTTACTGATGATCCAGTGCCGGTCGACCCCGGCCATTGGGAGATCAACAACTACGCTTCAGGGACGTTTGCAAAGGGCGCCTTTGCCGGCGTCTTGCCCGGCGTGGATGCGAACTACGGCGCGGCCCAGAATCTGCAGCTACATTTGCTGGTGCCATTGGCACTTGCCCAATCGAGTGGCGCGAACCCACAGTGGGGCCCTGGCGACGTGGAAATCGGCGCCAAATACCGCTTCATTACTGCCGACGAAAAAGATTGGTGGCCGCAGATCGCATTCTACCCGTTTTTGGATTTCCCGACAGGTAATGCCGATCGGGAACTCGGGACAGGCAGCACCCATTTGTTCCTGCCAATCTGGCTGCAAAAGGATTTCGGCGAATGGTCAACCTACGGCGGCGGGGGCTATTGGATCAATCCCGGCCCCGGAAATAGGAACTTTTGGTACGCAGGCTGGGTGCTGCAATATCAAGTGATCGAGGCACTCGCCCTCGGCGGTGAGATTTTTCATCAAACGAGTTTCTCGACCGGCGGACCTGGGAGTGTTGGCTTCCCTCTCGGCAGTAAGGATGCCACCGGGTTCAACTTCGGAGGCATCTACGATATCAACAACACCTACCATGTATTGTTTTCATTCGGGCGGGACCTCGAAAATATGGCAGCCAGCAACCTGTTTTCATATTACCTAGCGCTTCGTGTGACATATTGATTTCGACCCCAAGGAAATCAGAGCGATGCTTCGGATGTTCCTGGATGACGGCCGGGTCGCTGGGGCAGAACGAGGATACACCCGACGACGAATGCCGTGATCAGCGCCGACGCCATCGGACGGCTCAACGCCAGCCCGCCTTCTGAAACCGGCTTGTCCAGAAAATCGCCAACGGTTGCTCCAAGGGGGCGCGTCAGGATGAATGCCGCCCAGAACAGAAATACCCGCGATGCGTTCGTCCAATAATAAGCCGCCGCCAGTACCGCCAATCCAGCAGCGAAGGCCAACGCTCCGCCGTCATAGCCGAGACCCATGGAGTCAGCCATCCAATCGCCGAGAGCTGTCCCCAGTGTTTGGGAAAATGTTATTGCCGCCCAGTAGAATGCTTCAACTTTTGGCTTGGCGACGGTTTCCACGGAGATCGATCCGAGTGCCCAGTACCACAGGGCGAGCGTGGTCAGCAGCAACGCCAGCAAGAGGGCCGATCCGCCAGGGTAGCCTATTCCCAAAGACCGATCGGCAAAATCGGCCATGGTCGTGCCAAAAGTCGTTGAGGCCACGATTGTTGCCCAATAGAGAAAAGGGTGAAATTTGTTCGCGGCGATCTGAAGGATGACCAGTACCAACAGAGCGGTAAGGAATATCGCCGTCCCGGTCAGATAGCCCCAATTCAACGTCATGGTCACGGAATCGCCGCCCGTTTCGCCCAACGTCGTGGCGGCGATTTTGATGATCCAGAAAACAAGCGTTACTTCTGGAACCTTAGTGCCAGCATCAACGGGCGGGGCGCCATCGGTGCGAGTTCGGGTCATCTCAATGTTATCCGCTGGGCTGTAGCTAGTAAGGACGAGTCTGAGCGGCTTTGGGTCAGCAAGATACGGATACAAACCAAGTACGGTACGATTCCCGTTAACTAGTCGCAGCTAGAATCGAGCGGCTGGGGAATTTGTCTGGGCCCTCGGCAAACAGGGAGGCCCCGATCGCAAGGTCGGGGCTTCTTTTTTGTGGCGCAGGCTCAATTTACGTTTCAGCCACCAAGAATTCTTCAACGAGTTTAAATCAACTCGGCGCATTTCTGCCAGCCGACCATAGGTGGGGGCACCGAATGACGATCATTGGAATACATCACCATCATCGACATCATCGACTTGGGATTCTCGGGGTCACTCTCCCTGTGAACAATCAAGCCGCTGCCGCCAATTCCCAGAATTCGACATCGACGGGCAGCAGCGCCCAATCCGCGTCCAACTCGACCAGCTCCACCTCGTCAACCTCAACGACCTCGACTGCCTCGACGACCGCCTCGACACAGGGAGCAACGTCGTATCCACAGCCGAGTGCGACTGGTCAGCAATCGGTTGACATTAAGACATGAGGTTTCCCGATTGAGGCCGGGTCAGTTAAGGGCCTCTTTCATTTCCGAGTTTGGCCCATCGCGTCGGTTCAGTGTCGCGAGGGCATGTCTGCGATTGGGGGGTTAACGGACGTAACGCAGACAGCTTAATTCCGTAGCGATTGACCGGAATGCGACTATCAGGCTTTCTGTTGCCTGTAGCGAAAATCGCAGTGGCTCGCGCCTTGCATGATGGTTTGTGTGCGCGTGAGCTTTATGTCGGGGCCAAAACCCTCGGCGAACGGGAAGTCCGAGCTGCAGACCAGCAAGAATCCAAGCTCAGGCTCACCCAGCTCCTTGTAGAACTGTGCGTACCGGCATCCAGTGACATCGATCTCATAGGTATCTTGCGATTGCGCGCGGACACTGTAACCAACGGCGTCACCTTTGGCGAACGAGGCAAACGCCAACGCCATGTTCTCTCCCACGTGCGTGGATTCTTTCGCCCGCCACCACTGTTCGCCGAGGCGACGATAAACATCGCCTAGAGCCTTGCGGACAAGTGCGTTCGCGCGTTCCTTGCCCAATTCCGCCTGAAGGGCCTTGACGAGAGGAACTAAGACCTGAGCCTGTATCTTGGCCTGTTCTATGACGGGGATGCCCATACGTCGCCTCCACTAGCGTGCCAGTTGTCAGGCTCGGACCGGCCTGTCTCCGAGTCGAACTTATTATCCGACGTCCACGATGTTGAGCTTTCACCATCAAGAAGGTCAGCTCCTGGCCCAAATGCGAAGTGCCGCATTGTCAACTTTAAGTCCGCTCTCAGGGTGAATGTGTTGCAAAACGCCCATTGAGACAACTCGCGAACAATGATTCCGTTGAAATTGAGACGGGCATCAGCGGGAGCGGCTCATGATGGGTCGGCGGGACGGCGGACAAGGCCAGTTCTTTTATTCTTTTGATCTCGACAAGATGGTGCCACCCGATCATTTGGTCCGCCAGATCGACGGCGTTTTTGACCTCGGTTGGGTGCACCGGGAGCTTGCGCCATACTACTCACACACTGGCCGCCCCTCGATCGATCCGGTGCTGATGATCCGGATGCTGATTGTCGGCTATGTGTTCGCGATCCGGTCGGAGCGGAGGCTCTGCTCTGAGGTGCAGGTCAATCTGGCCTACCGGTGGTTTTGCAAGCTCGGCATCGAGGACAAGATCCCCGATCATTCGGTGTTCTGCCGGGCGCGGCACGAGCGCTTTCGGGACAGAGATGCCTTACGCCGGGTGTTCGAGGGGGTGGTGGCGACGTGTATCGCTGCCGGATTGGTCGGTGGTGAAGCATTCTCGGTCGATGCGAGCCTGATCAAGGCGGACGTTGATAAGAAGAAGCGGATATCTGGTGACCGACCGATCGCCTGGCCGAAGGCGGAGGAGGCATCCCGTGCTGTTCGAGAGTACCTGGTGGCTCTCGACGCCGCCCGCAGCGATGAGGGAAGTGTTGACGGAGAGGGTGGCGGGTCGAGCGGCGGCGGCAGTCGAAGCAAGCCTCCCAAGGAAGTCTCGTTGACCGACCCGCAAGCGGCGCGTGGGTTGCCAGGCCGGGCATGGACCCATTCTTTGCCTACGATGTGAACTATCTAATCGACAACAAGCTCGGGATCATCCTCGACGCCGAAGGCACGCGGGCCAACCGCATAGCGGAAATCGCCGTCACTCAGACGATGGTGGAGCGCGTCAGCCGCCGCTTCGATCTTCGGCCCCAAAGGCTCGTAGGCGACACTGTTTATGGCGCGGTCAGGCTCCTCAAATGGTTGGTGGATCGCAAGATCACCCCGCACGTTCCGGTGTGGGACAAGTCGGCGCGCCATGACGGCACCTTCAGCCGAGCAGACTTTGTCTTCGACCACGAGCGCAATATTTATGTTTGCCCAGGTGGCGCCATACTGACCAGCACCGGCAACATCGATCAGGGCCACATCGTCTATTACAGGGCCAACAAGAACGACTGCTCGATCTGCTCGCTGAAGCCCAAGTGCACGACAGCTATCGTTCGCAAGGTGACACGAGATGTCAACGAGGATGTACGCGACCGCGTTCGGGCGCTGGCCAAGACCGAGGCCTTCCAGCGGTCACGCCGCGAACGCAAGAAGATCGAGATGCGATTTGCGCATATGAAGCGCATCCTCAGGCTGGACCGGCTTCGACTGCGAGGCTTGAGCGGCGCGAGGGACGAGGTGCTTCTCACCGCAACCGCGCAGAACCTGAGGCGGCTCGTCAAGTTCATTTGCCGTCCACCGCCATTGGCGGCGGCGGCTTGTCGGGCGTAGGTGCATAGGCGTTGGTGCTGATGCGTCGCTGCCGCAGCTCCCTCATCGGGAGCGCGGAACAAGGGTCAGTAAAAAACTTACGGACAAGCCCCGTCAGCAAATGCTTCCAAGTTTTGCAACACAATCAGGGTGTGAGCGGACTAGTAGCGGACATCGCGAAACGAACGTTGTGACCCGAAGGCGACGTTCATCTCTGGGCCTCTTGACACCAAAAGCGGGCCACCTAAATCGATGTCGCTGATCGCCCCGACCGGGGATCGGCACAGTCCAAGGGGGCGCCGGCTCTTTGGGCGCCCCTCGTATCCATGTTGCTCAATGGAGGATGTGGCTATGAGAAACTTCGACCCAACTCTCTGGCGATCGACCGTCGGTTTCGATCGCCTGTTCGACCTCATCGACAATTCGCTCCGGTTGACGGGCGAGAACAACTACCCGCCCTACAACATCGAGCGAACCAGTGAGGAGGAGTATCGCATCTCGCTGGCGCTTGCCGGCTTCATGCCCGAAGAGGTCACCGTCACCGCGGAGCGGAACATGCTTACGGTGGAAGGCCGCAAGGCCGAGAAGGGTGATCACCAGTACCTCTATCAGGGGATTTCCGCGCGTCCATTCCGGCGTCAGTTCAACCTCGCCGACCACGTCGAGGTGAAGCGCGCCTCGTTCGAGAACGGGCTGCTGGAGATCGATCTGGTCCGCGAGGTGCCGGAGGCAATGAAGCCGCGCCGGATCCAAATCAAGTCCGGCGTTGCGGGAACTGACAACCAGCAAATCGAGCACAAGCAGGCAGCCTGAGCGGTCCCAGGACCGCCGGCCTACAGGGTTCCCGCGCGCGGCTCGGCCGGGCGTCGGCAGCCCTTTGTCAGAAGGAGGTATGACTATGAACATGAGAGAGCTGATCCCATGGAATCGCGGTCGCGGCGTCACGGTGCGGCGCAGCGATGATGCCAACCCATTCCTGACCTTGCACCGTGAAATGAACCGCGTGTTCGACGATGTCGTCCGCGGTTTCGACCTTGCTCCGTTCGGCTTCGATCGCCCGCTCGCATGGCCAAACGTCGAGGTGAGCGAGACCGGCAAGGAGGTGAAGGTCACGGCTGACCTGCCGGGACTTGAAGAAAAAGACGTCGAGGTCGAGCTGGCGAACGGCGTTCTCGCCATCAAAGGCGAAAAGAAGGCCGAGACGGAAGACAAGGAGCGGATGTTCAGCGAGCGCTTCTACGGTCGGTTCGAGCGGCAGATCCTTATCGGCACCGAGATCGAAGAGGACAAGGTGGAGGCCTCGTTCAAGAACGGCGTTCTGACGGTGACGATGCCGAAGAGCGCGGAGGCGCAGGCGAAGATAAGGCGCGTCGCAATCAACGGCAAGAACTGAAGGCACGGCACCAACGTCGGGGCGGGCCCGAACGGGACGCCCCGGCCCGGTTGCGGGAGGTTTCGGCGATGCAGCATGTTCCGAAAGAGACGCAGTTCACAAACTGCGGTCCGATTGATTACCGCGGCCTATATGGCGATCATGAGGCTGCCAACACAAACATCCGGCCGATTTTCGGCAATTCACGTTTGCCCTCGGATGCGGTCGCGCGCATCTACCGTCCGGCACGCTCCGCTATGACTTCGGGCAAAGCGCTGACAAAGAAGTGGGTACTACGCTTTGATCGCCGCTCGGCACCCTTCATCGAGCCGCTGATGGGGTGGACCGGTGGCGACGACACGCTCACCCAGATCGAGCTAACATTCCCGACCCGCGAGGCTGCAGTTGCTTATGCGCAGCGACACCGTCTGGCCTATGTCGTGGAAGAATGCTGCGGTTGTGGGGTTTCGCAGTCGTCACATGACGCCTGCAAAGACGACCCGCAACAGACCCAGGCGTTTAAGGATATCCTGGCGAGCTATCTGTCATTTGCGTGGCAGTGCGGCCGCTGCGACGTATTTGAGATCCCCGACCTCGAACGTGCGCTCGTCAATCCGGCAGCCGTGTTTCGTTCACCGAACGATGTGGTCGACGACCCCATCCTGCCCGTTGACTGCAAACGCGAAATTCTCACCCGCTGGGCCTGGGACGAGTATCTGCTGCAAGTCGCAAGCGACGAAGCGATGCCGGAGGGCAGGGAATCTTCGCGTCTCGACGAGGTGAAGTGTGCGCTGCTCGCTTTGCAAGAGGCAGAGCGGCGTGCTCCGGTCATCGTATCGCACCCGCCCGACGAGGTGCGGCGCTCCGCATAGGGAGGCGCATCTTCGATGTGCTTGGCTGGATAAAATAGGGCTAAACGGTCTAAAGGCATTTAGTTGGGCATGGAGGTGACGATGTCGATGACCGATGAATTTGCGCAAGGACGTGCGCGATGGAAGCGGCTGTCGTTCTACCAGAAGTTCGAGCACGCCGTAATCGTCATTCTCACTGCCCTGATCGCTATCCTAGTCGTGCTCGCGGTATGGAATCTTGTGCTGAAGATCTTCGCGAGCGTTTTTGCGAGCGGCTTCGATCCTACCGATTACTCCGTGTTCCAGGCAGTGTTCGGAATGATCTTCACGGTGATCATCGCTCTCGAATTCGAGCGGTCCCTTCTGGTGATTGCAGAACGCGATCGCGGGGTCGTGCAGGTTCGCACTGTCATCCTCATCGCGCTGCTCGCGATCGTACGAAAGCTGATGATCATGGATATGTCGGTAACGAACGTCCAGCAGCTTTTTGCGCTCGCTGCTGCTGTCCTGGCGCTTGGAGGCGTGTATTGGCTGGTGCGAGATCAGGACGGGCACGAAGACGTTTAGCAATGTCTGCGTGGGGGCACCGGGGACCATCAGGAGACTATCATGATAATCCGAAGACTTGAAAAGCCCGAATGGAAGCCGATTGGGACGCCCGCTGGTCAACACGCCGTCCGAGCGCGATCTAAGCGGAGTATGGCGACGCCCTCTGTTCAATCGGTGCCGAGAAAGACGGGCATTCGCGCAATGGGCGATATGCCATGGGGAACGCATATTTGCGTTTTCTACGAGAGTAAGCCTGATCTCCTCGACACGAACGCTGCCTACCTCTCCGCTGGACTAAGCGGCAACGAATTTTGCGTTTGGGCAGTCTCCGCGCCGACAACAGTGGGCGAGGCGGAAGACTTCTTGCGGCGAAATATTGCCGATTTTGATCGTTATCTGGTCGCTGGCCAAGTGGAGATTCTTCCGGGTTACGAATGGTACCTTCCCGGCAATCAATTCGATCCGCAGCGAATTACCGGAGGGTGGCACGAAAAACTCAATGATGCTTTGTCGAAAGGCTTTGAAGGTATGCGAGTGAGCGGCAACGCCTTTTGGATGGAGGCGCATCGTTGGAAGGAATTCCGCGAGTATGAACGCGAACTCGACCAGTCCCTCGCCGGCAAAAAAATGATCGTCATGTGCACCTACTCATTGCTTGCGAGCAAAGCGATTGATCTGTTGGACGTGACGCGGGTGCACAACTTTACAGTCGCGAGACGAAACGGCGACTGGGAGTTCCTTGAAAGTTCAGAACTCAGGCAAGCTAGGGAGGAAATCAAGAGACTGCGGAGCGGTATCGACATCCTGTCAAATCCTTTTCCTGGTCATGAACTTCTCACTCCACGAGAGCGTATCGTACTGGCTCAAGTAGTTCGCGGGGCATCCAGCAAGGAAGCCAGCAAGGCGCTCGGAGTGAGCCCACGCACCATCGAGTTTCACCGCGCGAATATCATGCACAAACTTGGCGCCAAAAATACAGTTGATCTTTTACGGATCGTGCTCAGCGACGAAAGCCCAGAAATGGGGTAATCGGTTTCCGTAGTGCTGACCCTGGTAGTGCTACGAGTAGATTATTGCCGACGCCGTCGATTATGATTTCACCACCAAACAAGCAATGATTCGGTTTGCTGGTTAAGCGTGAACCGAGCCCCTTCGTTGATGGCCTCGTCGTCTGAGCCGATGATGAAGTCCACGTTTGAAGAATTGCGATCCGAAAATCAGCGTCTCCGGGACCTGGTCGTTTCGTTAAGTGCGACAGTGCTTCGAAATGTAGCGGTTGAATTTTACAAGCACAGTCGCACCGCGAGCCGTGCCGATGCCGCCGAGCAATTTGTGCGTGAGGCAGAAGATTGCTTTCGCTGCGCGAGAATACCGGGCCTCAAAACAGAGATCGCTGATGGCCTCGAGGTGGCGGGTCACGAGCTCCTGGCGAAAGCAGTAGGAATCGAGGCGATACAGCAGCGCATAAAATGGAAAAAATAAGAACACTCGTCCATAGAATGCCCTGACACGCCGAGCGGATCGTGAGGTCGAGACCGCATAGGCCGATTGAATTGGCGCCCACCTTCCGTAAGAGCGGGCGCGATAACCCTAAGCCGCCGCCAGTCAAATACCTGCCAGAGGCGCTCATACCGACGCTTGGCTGCCTCTGCGGCGCGGTCAACGCTTCTCGCGCGGCGGATCACGATGCTCTGCTGGAGGCACCTGGATGCATAACCGCAAAGCTAAGTACATTTTTGAAAAAGCGCACGCGATATCGCATGGCCACAACCCCGGCTCGCCTATTTAACGCGCTTGCGCTCCCACAGCCGCCAATGGGTCGGCCTAAGCGGCATGGGACGATTAGCACTTACGTCGCGCCAGCCTAAGCCGTCGCGGCGGCAGAGGAACACCAACGCAACGTATTCCCCTGGCTCATAAATACTTAGCTCAAGGTCAGCATCCGCCGGAGCTGTGGCAATTGGCTGCCAGTCTGATTCCTTTTCCTTTCTGGCGTGATTATTTGAATTACACCTCGCCGCATTGATTTAGCTCAAAGGCCTACTTGTTCGGGAGGAACAGTTTCAAAAACGTTTGTTGATGGTTCCGTAACCACTTAGACGAAACACGCCCTCCGTCCAGGTAACTTTACAGGTGTCAAGCAACTCGGAATGCGGCACGAATTCTCAAAATGGCAGAGCCCAACCGCCTGGACCTACACGTTTCATGTTCCGATACGCGCCTTCCACGCTGCAATCGTGGCGCGCTGGGATGAGCGCCGATGTAGCCAGAGGTGGAAGAAATGCCGGGAGGACGCGCCTACGCCCTGTCCTAGATTGCCGCGCAGGCTTCTTGTCGCGCATCAAATCCCACTCAGGATTTCAGGTTCGGCAGATTTTTCCGATCCTGACAACGGCATTACTCGGTGCAGTTCTCTCAGTTCTCGCTTGGTTTGTTGTTGCGCGGTGGGAGGATCGGGCCACTCTGCTGGAATTCAACGCTAGGACTAACAACATCGTTTTGACGCTGCAAGCCGGCATCAATGAAGACTTCAACCAGATTGTGGCGCTGCGCGCGCTTTTCGAATCATCTACTCGCGGGGTCACCCGCGGCGAATTCAAAGTTTTCGCTCAAGAACTCCTAAAAGGACAGCCAGCCATCCTAAGCGTGTCCTGGATTCCGCGCGTCAATCGAAACGAGCGGGCTGTGCACGAGCTCGCGGCCGTCCGTGACGGCATTGTCGGCTATCATATCAAGTCTGTGGCACCAGACGGCAGTTTCGCGGCGGCTCAAGACGAAGATGAGTACTTTCCCGTTTATTATACAACAGAAAAACAGGACGCAGATGCGGTGTATGGGATCGATCTAAACGACAACGGACTGCGGGAAGAGGTCCTAAAGAAGGCGCGGAACGGCAATCAAATTGCCGCCTCAAAGATATTTGAACTAAAGGCCGGAAAAGGCGATCGGCGGGGGTTCTTCGTGCTGTTGCCGGTCTATCGGCAAGGCGTGCCAAACGAGACGGTTGCGGAACGCCGTCGTAATCTGGTTGGGTTCGTGCAAGGCGTGTTTCAGTCCAGCCTAATGATAGAAGCCATCATAGGAGCGCTCAAGACGCCGATCGACTTGACTTTTTTCACGCCAGGCAGCGGCCCTGGCGCCCTTCCGATTCACCTTCATTCCTCGCTACTGCGCGGGGAGTCGATCGTTCCTAACACTCTCGGCGCTCTTACGCGTGCAATGCACTGGATCGGCCCACTCGAAGTGGCCGATACCAAATGGATACTAGTATCCGTTCCTACAACCGAACGCACAAATCTCGCCCATGGCAGTGCGTGGCTCTTGATGATTGCTGGGCTACTTCTCACAGGAGTTGTTGTTGCATTCTTGTGGTCATCTGCGCGTTACACTCTGTCCCTGCTCCGAGCGAACCAAAGGATCTCCGAGCTAGCCGAGACCGACGCGCTTACGAGCTTGCCGAACCGTCGAGCTTTCGTTGATAGGCTGGGCAGCCTTTTTAACGATAGCAGGCATGACGCGCGACCATTTGCAGTGCACTACATCGACCTTGATCAATTCAAGAATGTCAATGATTCATTGGGACATTCAATTGGCGATAATCTTCTCCAGCAGGCCTCGGATCGTCTTAGAAAAGCGGTCCGGCAAAGCGATTTCGTCGCGCGCTTTGGCGGCGACGAGTTTGCCGTGCTGCAGACTGACGCATTCGATATCACAGCGAGCGGCGCAGTTGCAGCCAAGATCATTGCGACGCTCGATGAACCATACGAGATTGCGGGCAATGAGGTCTCCATCACAGCCAGCATTGGAATTTCGCAGTCCTCGTCGGAGCTTGAGGGGCCTGACGCGGCAATGATGCAAGCTGATCTTGCCTTGTATCGTGCAAAAGAGGATGGACGCAATTGCTTCCGATTTCATAGCAAGCAACTCGACCAGCAAATTAAAGCACGCGTAATGATCGCCGACGAACTGCGTGCCGCAATCAAGGGCGGACAGATCGAGCTTTATTATCAGCCGCAGGTCGAGATTGCCTCAGGACAGATTGTCGGGCTTGAAGCGCTCGTTCGATGGAACCATCCAAAGCATGGTTTTGTCGCTCCGTCGCTGTTCGTATCGATTGCCGAAGAGACAGGTAGTATCATTGCTCTCGGGAAATGGGTGTTTAATGAGGCTTGTCGACAGCTAAAACTGTGGCAAGACGAAGGGATTGCGCCAGCACTGGTTGCAGTGAATTTGTCGGCCATTCAATGCAAGCGATCCGACCTAGAGCAAGACATGGCCGAGAGTTCTCGAACGATGGGGCATCAAACCGGGCAAGATGGAGGTCGAGTTGACGGAGTCCGTCCTGATGGAGACGACACAGCAGCAAAGCGGCATCATTGAGCGCATTCGCAGGCTTGGATTGAACGTCGCCATAGACGACTTTGGCACCGGATACTCGTCTCTCAATTATCTGACGAAATATCCGGTTGACCGGCTAAAGATCGCGCAGGAACTGGTATTCGCTGTTACAACCAATTCCAGACATGCCACGGTAGTGCGAACGGCAATTCGGCTTGCGCAAGAACTCAACATCGAGGTCATTGCCGAAGGGGTCGAGACCGCCGAACAGGCGCTCTTTCTGGTCTCAGCTGGATGCAAATACGCACAGGGCTACTATATTAGCCGTCCCATCAGGGCGGAAAGCGCCACAGAACTGCTTCGCGATAGAGTGGGAGTTTCCAAACGATTGATAGGCGCCGATCAAACTGCCGCGTGACCCGCCGATAGCGCAGATTGGCGGCACTTCCTCCCGATGGAGGCGCAGTGGCCCAGATCGTTCCAATCCAGGTGACGCCCAAATTTACAATAGAGGTGGAGCTATTGCCGATCAGTATTTGAGTTGGTCAGCATGTCCGGTTGTGGCCCAGCCTGTGTGAAAACGCACTGAGTTATTTGATTCGCGCGCTATGATTCCGATCCAACTCATGGGGGATCGGATGAGGCGCTTCGTTGAGGGCATGGATCGCGAACAGGCGACGTTGTTTCCCGAGTGCCTGGAAGACTGGGTCGATGAGAACAATCCGGTTCGGGTGATTGATGTCTTTGTTGATCACCTTGACCTGTCGGAGCTTGGGTTCGACGGCGTTGCTCCTGAGGCAACTGGCCGGCCTTCCTATCATCCCTCGGGGCTGCTGAAGCTGTACATATACGGCTATCTCAATCGGGTTCAGTCGAGCCGCCGCCTTGAGCGAGAGGCAGGACGCAACGTTGAGGTAATGTGGCTGACGGGGCGGCTTGTTCCTGATCACAAGACGATTGCCGACTTCCGCAAGGACAACGGCCGGGCCATCCGTCAGGTCTGCGCCCGGTTCATTATGCTGTGTCGAGCTCTGGGTCTATTCGCGGATGTCAGCGTTGCAATTGATGGCAGCAAGTTCAAGGCAGTGAACAATCGCGACAAGAACTTCACCCGGGCGAAGATGGAGCGGCGCATGGCACAGATCGAGGAGAACGTGGCGTCTGGCCACGGGCGCAGTCGAAGCCCGGAGCGGCCGTGTTGGTCGCGTGTGGGTCAATGTCGCTACGCCGAAGCGCCGTCGCGTGGTCGCCGAGCGGCAAGCGATCCTTACCCGCATTGACAATCCTGATAGCATATCCGCGTGCGGCGATATGGCCATGACCGGCGAAATGGAAAATGATATTTTCCCGGGATGGCTACGGCCGAATTCATCCTACAGGGGTTCACGGCTAGCACGCACGTTGATGTGTTGCAGCGACTATTTGATTTGCCTGACATTCAACGTGTGTTGGTGAGCGTTGCCTTCGTCACCGAAGGCGGCGTGGCAAAGATCGAACCACAAATGATTCCGCATGCCTCGCGCGCGACTGTGTTCGCAGGCATTCGAAACGATACCACTACCTATCAAGGGCTCGTTCGACTACATGGCATCGTCAGGCAGCTTTACGCCGTCGATACGGGCTCGCGGACAGTAATCTTCCATCCCAAGCTATACTTGGTGCGTGGGAGCAAGCGAGCGCGGTTGGTGGTAGGCAGCGCGAATCTCACGCTCGCCGGATTGAATAACAACATCGAAGCCGGAATGCTGCTCGACTTCGATCTTGCGAACGTGGACGACAAAGCGTTGATCGATAACATCGAAACGCTTTTTGCCGCCTCGGTGACAGATTACCGCCAAAACGTGATCAAGGTCGGCAACATCGCCTATCTTGATGAACTGTTGGCGGCTAACCGCTTGGTCGATGAACTAAAAGTCCTTCGGCATCGGAATGCTGCCACCCGGATAGATTCAATGGATAGCGGCGACGATGATCAAATTGACAGTGACGACGACGGTGACGGCATTCCGCGAATAAAGCTCAAGGTGAAACCACTGCAAAGCGGCATCATCAAAGAGAAGATCAACGCGAAGGAACCGGACGGTAGTAAAGCCACGGAAGTGACACCTGCTCCAGAAATGACACCGGAAGCAATTAGTCCACTCATTCCTGTGAGCGGCGTCGAATTGGAGCCAGAAGATACCGCAACAATTCCAATCAACTATTATTTCCGAAAAAGCCGCAGGAAAGGCGACGGACCTAGATTGAGAGCGGCGCGAGCTAAGGCGGAGGCAATTAGGAATGGGAAGAAGTGGTATTGGACAGGCGACCCTTGCATTTACGGACATTACTCAGATCGGCTTGTCAGCAATGGAAACCTGACAGGCCGTAGCAGTTGTGAACCAGCGTAGCCCCGAAAACCGTGCCCCGCGCGAAACGGATTGCGGGAACATCGGGAGTGCCGAGCCCTTTGGTCCATGGCGAAGGCCAATGTGAACGTCGGTGCACTGGACTGAAACGACGATCGAACTCCCCGGGGTCAGAGAGGGCAGCATGTCAGGACGGAATGAGCAGCGAAAGCCCGGAACCACTCGGGGGTCGCCGAGGCGCTCCCGCACAGCGAAGGCATCGCGTATAAGCCGCCGTGCGGTGAAATCGCGATGTGCCTGCGAGTGGGACGGATGGGGTCAACTAAGTGATGACGGACCGGGACACTATAACCCGGACCCGAGCGAGGACCCCTGGGGCGGAGGATTAATAACCCTCCAAGGCGGTGCGCGATCGAGTCTGCGGCCTGACACAGTGCAGGATAACCGCTGCGACGACGAAGTGCACGAAGGGCGATGCAAACTGGACGTCGGACGGCGCATGCTGGGAGCAAGCTTAAGCTGCTGACGATCCGGGAAGGCACCGCTTGGAAAGCCAGCCTTCCAGCCGTACTGGGGAAAACCCGCCGTACGGAATGATAGGGGGATCGAGGAAACGTCGGCATCATTCGAAGCCCGGTCCGCGCCTCGATCCTACCCAACTCCCATTACCGGACATCCGCAACTTGGCCATCAAACAGAAAGCCCCGAACGATGCCGGGGTTTTGAGTTTGATGCGGTCGAGATCGGCGTAATATTGCTTTGTTAGGCAGCCTTGACCTCGATCTTCTTCGCGGGCTTTTGGGCCTCAAGCTTCTTGGGAAGCGTCAGCGTGAGTACGCCTTTCTTGAAGCTCGCTTCGATTTTGTCCGCGTCGACACCTTCCGGCATCTCGAAACGGCGCTCAAACGAGCCAAAGTTGCGCTCACGCATATAATAATCCTTCTTCTTCTCCTCTTTTTCTTCCTGCTTCTCGCCCTTTATGATCAGGTTGCCATTGGCGACCTTCACTTCGATGTTCTTCTCATCCATCCCGGGCAATTCGGCCGTGAGCTCGTAGGCCTTCTCGCTTTCGGCGATGTCGACCGCCGGGGTAGCTTCCCATGTTACTTCACCCCCCCAAATCGGCTCGACATCGAATATTGAGCGGCGGGTGGGGAGCTGCCAAAAGCCTCGACTAAAATCGTCGAACAGACGATCCATTTCCCGGCGGAGGCTCAAGAAAGGTGCCCACGCTTGTGTCGTGGACGGAACGTTGGCAGCCTTTTCCGGAATTTTTACAGGGATTTTGGTTACATTTTCAGCCATGGCAAAGTCCTCTATATTGAAGACACCCTAGATTAACTGTGATCAATCGCGCGGAAAAACAATTGCCCTTGGGCAAAAAAATATTTCTGTTTTTTTTGATCCGGATCAAAGCGCGATCCGAAGGCACTCTTACTGCGCGCCGACGAGGTGATCGAATGCTGGTGCTTTCATTGTTGATCCGAAGCGTCGGTTGCCGCAATGCAGCGATTTGGTCGCTATCCGAGGAAGAGCGGACATTCCTGGTGCGCATCCAAACCGACGAAGATGACCCACAAGAGACAATACGGTTGCCCGCGGTGGCGAACAATTAGGATGGCTTGCCGGTCAAAGATTGAATACCCCGCTGCAATAGCGACCAGTCGAAACCAACGACAAGTGCTCGGTACCCCTTGGCCGTCATGGCGGCGATCTGCTCGGGAGTCGTGGCGACGCCTCCAAGCGCGACTGGGCTCGGACGAATGGCTTCTTCTAGCGTCCTCATCGCGGCTTGGACGTCCGGATGGTCGGCACGGCCCTTCAGCCCCATACTGGTTGCCAGATCGCCCGGGCCGATGAAGACAAGATCAAGCCCTGGCGTGGCGACTACGTCATGAATGGTTTTGACAGCATCGATATGCTCAATGGTGCCAATCGCGAGTACCTCATCGTCAATTCGATCCTGATATTCGCGCATCGATAGGCCCCATCTGGGTGGCGCGTAGAATGGCCCCCAAAAGCGCTCACCGCGCGGAGGGTAGCGAACAGCCGCCGCGGCTGCCGTGGCTGCCTCTCGCGTGGTTGTCATCGGAAAGGCGATGCCAAGTGCGCCAAGGTCGAGTGGCACCTTGGCATGCCACGCCGACGTGGAAGCAACTCGAACGAGAGGAACCATCGGCGTTCCCGACGTGGCGACGATCATGTTGTGAGCGGTGTCGGCATCGACCGGGCCATGCTCCATGTCGATGACGACGAAGTCCAATCCTGAACGAGCCATGATTTGGATCGTCTGCACGGATGGTATCGTTGCAATCGCCCCGAGCGCGGTCTTGCCTTCGCCCCATAGCGCTTTTAATCGATTGAGCGACGCTCCGCTACTCTGTGAGGACATGCGGCAGCCTCCAAATCGAGAGTTCGATCGGCAAATCCTTTATACTGATTTCCCAATCCGGTCATGTCTGCACCTGGCCCCTTTGAGACATGCGGACGGACAGCGACAATGTCCGTTGTTCGGGGTAGACCAGAAATAACCGCCCTGAGCCCTCCCATCCTGCGGAGGGCTTTTTGATTGGGGTCCGCGTTCTTCTTCCGGCGAAGTGCGTCAATGATCCAGTATCTCGTCACCAGCGCGTTACCTTACGTCAACGGCGTACAAGACCGGCTAACCCTTGCGATGTGAGGAAGTGATGTCGGAGCAACTTCAAATCACCATCGTCGGCGGCGGGATTGGCGGTTTGACTGCCGCGCTCGCCCTGCGGGCGCGTGGGTTGAACGTGACGGTCTTTGAACAAGCCGGCGAACTGCGCGAGATTGGCGCCGGGGTTTCCATCCATTCAAACGCCGCGCTTCTGCTGCAGCGGATCGGCCTCACGGACGGCATCAGGAAGATAGGTTCTCCGATCGCAGGCCTCCTGCTGCGGACATCGGATGGCGAGCCCATCGACATCTCTGCGCGCCCCTCGCCAGGCGTCCAGAGCTACAATGTGCATCGCGCGGAATTTCAGAAATTGCTTGCTGATGCGCAGCCGGAAGGCACGCTTCACCTTGGTCACCGCTTGTCTCGGGCCAGCGAAACAAATGGTGGCGTGCAATTGACCTTCGCGAATGGTGCGACCGTTGAGACGGATCTTGTGATTGGAGCTGATGGCATCCACTCCGTCCTGCAAAGAGAGATCGGCCTGAAAGCCTATCCATCCAGCGAAGGGATCATGGCCTACAGGGGTCTGATTCCGAGCGAGCGGCTTTCATGGACCAAGGAAATGGGCGGCAGAATGTCGATGTGGATCGGGAAAGGTCGCAGCTTTCTGTGTTTTCCAGTGTCGAGCGGCCGATTGATGAATATAGTCGCTTTCGTCCCGACCGATCTGGATGCCGAGGAATCCTGGACCGCTCCGGGCGAGCTGAACGCGCTGGCCGCTGAATATGCGGGCTGGGACGATCCCGTACTGGAAACAATAGGCGCTCTCGACCAGACATTTCGTTGGGGCATCTACGATCGAGCGCCCCTGCCATACTGGTCAACCGATCGGATGACGCTGCTCGGTGACGCCGCCCACCCGATGGTGCCGCATCTCGGCCAGGGGGCGGCGCAGGCGATTGAGGATGGTTTCACTCTTGCCGTGTTGCTGGAAGGTGCCAAACGGAAAAACGTCCCGAAGCGGCTGAAGGCTTACGAAAAACTCAGGGTCGAACGCACGAGCCGAATTCAGGCGGTCGCGCGAGATACTGGCAGATTTTTTCGTGCCGAGTATGAGACTGTGGCGGAACGAGACCGGCTGATGGCGAAGTGGTTGTCAGCGACTGGATGGATCCGCGGACACGATGCCGAACAAGCCGCCAAAGAAACGCTCTTGCTCAAAGGAAACGACGAGGCGATCTAATGAGGTGGCGACTTCCGAAATTGGCCCGTTTCAGCCTCGGCGGTAAACGGTCTTGCTGCCACGCCGGCTCTACGGTCGGGGAGGCAGTTGATGACCCACAGCGGTCATCGCGGTTGCTGTCCGGACTGCATGAGGCTGAAGCGGCGGCTATCCGGAGAATGCCGACTTAGCTAGGATTCATCCAAGCAGCCAACAGACCAATCGAGGGAGATTTAGCATGGCTACGTTTCTCCTTTTGCATCCCGCTTGGTTCGGAGGATGGTCCTGGGCGAAGGTAACGCCGCTTCTGCGTGCGCGCGGACACGAGGTCTTCACGCCAACCCTCACCGGCTTAGGCGAACGGCGGCATCTCGCCCGCCCCGACGTGGGGCTCGACATACACGTGCAGGACATTGTCAACGTTCTTGAATACGAGGACCTGCACGATGTCTTCCTGGTCGGAAATAGCTCCGGCGGCGCCGTAATTACCGGCGTTGCCGATCGCGCCCCCGAGCGGATCGCCAATGTGGTCTATCTCGATGCGTTCGTACCGGAGGATGGTGAAAGCCTGATGGGCACCATGCCGCCCGAAAGGCGCTCCATGATGGAGCGCCTTGTCGAGGCCGAAGGTGAGGGCTGGCTGATCCCGCGCTTCACCACGCCGCCGTGGGAAAAGATCGTCCCGGAGGTGTGGGAGATTACCGATAAACAGGACATCGCCTGGGTCCTGCCTCGTCTTGCACCGACGCCCGTCCGCCAATTCACGGACTTCGTTCGGCGCCGTAACCCCGACGCTGAGAAACTTCCGCGGACCTATATTCGCTGCGAGCGCTGGGCCAATCCGGTTTTCGATCGCTATGCCGCCGCCGCGAAACGGAGCGAGCACTGGCGGTCGATTGCGTTTGAGGCACCGCACATCCCCTTTATCACGCATCCGCAGGAGACCGCGGAGCTTCTTCTGAGTATTCCCTGAGCCCCACCCGCATAGTCACTCCTGCCCCTTTTCGACGTTCGCCGCGGGGCACCAATTCACTAGTGATTGGGCGAATAGCGGACGTTTCTTGCGCACGCTCAAAGCGACGTTGATGACGCTTAGCCGACCGTCTAAGGACGCGCGATCCAGAAAGATACATCAACCATTGTATGCCAAGATGACGTAGTCCACGTCGCCGTGGGTAAACTCGCCGGTTATCCGCATCCCCATCTTGGCGTGCATGCGCAACGAGGAAGCATTGTCGGCGCGGACGAAAGTGACGCCTTCACGGCCGGGTACACGCGCGCATAAAGCAGCAAATAGCGCGGCTGCTAGGCCTTGTCCGCGCTCATCCGCGGCGATGCAGATTGGACCGTAAATATAGGCATTCGGGCCGCCCGGATAAACCTTAAGCATCGCCCGCGCGATTGCGGCCATCTGCGCCTCCATCGACCGCGAAATCAGGTATCCTACGATCCGCCCTTGTCGCCGCGCCACGATCACCGGCATGTCAAGCAGCATTGCTTCGAGCTGTTCGCGCGGAAGCCTCACCGACAGCATCCCGCCGCGATCAGGTTGATTGGCATCCTGCAATTCGAGAATGCCCGCGATGTCATCCTTGGTCGCTTGAGCGATCTCGGGAGCAGTAAGGGATATTGATTCATCCCGCCGTTGTCGCCGCCAATACTTATACCAGATTTACCGCAGCCTTTCACGACTATCCACAGGTGGTGCGCCCGAGATTGGGCTACAAAGTTCTAACAATTACCTGCTGTAACGAACCAATGTATGCCGAAGCGCGCCGGGTTTCACAGCCACTTGACCCAAACACCTGATTGGATTTCGGAGGGACCGCCGCGAGGCGGTCTTACTTTTTGGTGCGTTTTTCAATCGATGTTATCGAATAGCGATGTTGCTTTGCTGCCGTGCATGAGTCCGTTCATGGCCCTTCTCGGCCGCCCCGGTCGTGTGAGGGCGCGGCAGCTATCGAAGGAAGTCCGGTCACGCCGGCCTTTAGCAGGCGCGGCTGATTTCTGACACTAAGCGTGCTCGATCCGCAGCCCGCCTGGCGCTCGATTATTCGACCGAATAGCCGATGCGGCGTCACACGTAACGGCGGGCGGGATGACCCGAGAAGGGGCCTGCGTGACGCGTCACCCGATTGCCAAATTCGTTCAAAATCGGGATGCCGACCTCCAAGGTGGAGGGCCGTCGAGCGAGGGCTTTGGTCCTAAAACTACCACCAGCGGATGACGGTCTCAGCTTGCCGTCACGCGTGCCGGTATGGTCGTTCAGCGCCATGGCGCCAGCCGGGTCACGCGTGACGGTCGCTCGGGCAACGCGATGGCGATCTCGCGTCACGCGTGACACGAACGCGAAAGATCGCTCGTCTTGCGGCGCTTCAAGCTGGTGGCGCCGGATGAGGTACGCTAGGCCTTTTCGTGCACACCTCGAGCACCCGGTCGGCCGGGATCGTGACCCCGCTCCGCCAAAAGCTTGATTGGCAATGCATTTTCCCTTCTGGAAGGCCGCTCGATGGATATTGAGCGCTTGTCGGTTTTGGGCAGAGGTCTACTCGCATAAGTCCAAAAGCCCCAGCCCGCGTTCGTTCGGTCGAACGGCCGTTACGCGTCACATTCTGGTGACGTGTCACACTACCGCGCCCAGTGTGTCGCTGATGAAGGCATCAACAGCCATTTGAATTTCATTTAGATCGTCACGGTTTTTCGCCTCCAGATAACGTTTGCGAATGAGACCGTCGATTTCCGTTACGTGTAACTGGATGCGCACACAGCGCAGGCCCCTGCGGCGTCGCTTGCGATGAAGGCGCATGCGCTCAGCGGTAGGGGAGGGTGAACGGACGGATACTTCTGCGGCTTTGGTGTTCATTGCATCCCCAGGACTCGAGCAGCCTACAACAGCGCAATTTTTCCTGGGGCATCGTGCCGTAGGTAGACTAACGCAACCTTGATGATTGTTGACGCGAGACGATCGCCAAAGCATTCTGAATTCCGAAATACAGGCTAACCTCTTGATGGATATAGGCTCGAATTTCTGTGATTTTTCGGAATGCGCATTGAAGTCTTTGTTAGATTATTCGGATTTTGATTCCGCCATTCGGAGGTTCGAATCCTCCCGCCCCAGCCAGCACTAAGATATTGATATTGTAGTAGTTTTATTGTCGGCGGGCCAGACGACTTTGTGGCCATTTTGCGCGGTTTTCTGTCAACGGATTCCCACCCGATTTGCCGCAGAGACGGATCCACGCGTGATCTCGGCCGCGGTAGTCGCGAAAATCTCTCGGGCGCCATTTCGTGGTTTACTTTTTGCGCGCTGCGTGACCGACGTAGGACGCGAAACAAAGATGATGGCGTGCTGCAACTCGCAGAATCGACGATTTGCGCTCAAAGATACGTCGGCAGTCACGCTGTCAACCGGGCAGCCCGCCCCATTTTTCAAGGCCGCGGCTAACTCCTTAGCTCTCGCGCGAACGAGAAACCCTCACCATGGCGGTTCTATATGAGATAACCGAGTTGCTTCCCTCGATCGACAATCTGGGAGTGACGTAGTCCGCCGGTCCCA
The DNA here is from genome assembly GCA_963733575.1 of uncultured Alphaproteobacteria bacterium. GTDB lineage: Bacteria > Pseudomonadota > Alphaproteobacteria > Rhizobiales > Xanthobacteraceae > BOG-931. Next base: position 261,627 of record CAVTDJ010000007.1, read on the forward strand.
CCCTTACGCTTGGGGTCAGGAATATCTACCATTCTCGCTAAGCCCGCATTGAGGAGTACCCAAGCGGCCTCAACGGCCGCATCTAAGTGGTCAAATCTATCAGGCAGCTCAAGCTCTCGATTGCCAAACGATGTGTATGAAACGCAAAAAGCCAACTCCCCCAAGTGTCCGACGATCCGGGCATCGGCTTTTTTCAGCTCTTTCAGACGTTCCTGCTGAATATCCTCCTGAGCCAATTGCATTAGCGCAGCAACCGCAGGATCACCTGCAACTCTTCCAAAGTCTCCTGCGGTCTCATAAGTGACACTGAAGATTCGTCCAACACCATGACCGCTTTGATCAAACGCGCGAACGGAGAAACCGTCGCAGCCGGGAATTACACTAACCTCATACGCTTTACCCTTGTGAGAAAATCTCTTCGTCTTAGTTGTCATCTGCTCCTCCATGCAAAACATGAACTTGGTTACCAGAGAACATAACCAGGGCCATCTTGGAGGCACTCCTTTGCATTGACTTGCACGCTAATCGACGCCGTAAATGAAGGCCGAGCGAAAGACCCACCGCTGACAAGCGAGCGACCACACGGCCCGACCATGCGCACCGCCGAGGCTGCGTTGGTCCTTGTAGTAGTATACGAAGTTATATATGGCCCGGTATACAATCGCGATATCAACGAGGCAGCGGTGACAAAAAAATCCTTCACCTTCAGCGCATCGCTTATCACCACTCTCAAGGAGCGCATCATCACCTGGAAGTATCCACCCGAGCACCGGCTGACGGAGGACGCGCTCTGTCGTGAGTTTGGTGTCAGCCGCAGCCCGGTGCGAGAAGCCTTGCGCGTACTTGCCACCAACGGCTTCGTCCGGCGGACAGCCAATCGCGGCTATGCCGTACGCCAGGTGAAGGTGAACGAGGTGGAGGAGATGTACGAGGTTCGACTTGCGCTCGAGCTCTATGCCGTCGAGACGCTGGCCACTCGCGGCACACCGCCGGACGAACTGGCTGCGATGGCTAAAACCTGGAACGCGTTGCGCCGGCACCCCAAGCGCGATGTCGAGGAGTTGGCGACACTCGACGCGCGTTTCCACGAAGGACTCGCGAGCCTCCTCGGCAATGCGACGCTGATGCGGCAGCTCGAGGCCATCAACGAGCGGCTGCACTTGTTCCGCACGATCGACTTCGCCAAGACCAACCGCGTCGCGGCAACCTGCGCGCAGCATCTCGCCATCCTAGATCGTATCGCCGCTCGGGACGCCGCGGGGGCGCGCGAAGCATTGCGCCGGAACATCGAGGATGGGCGCAACATTGTCGGCAACTCGATCAAGGAAGCGCTGGCGCGCGCCTACGCCAGCGCCTGAGGGAGCAACCATGCGGCTTGCCGCGTTGGCCGCCGGGGCCGGAGTGCCGGCGGGAGATTTTGCCGGCCGCATCGCGGAGGTCCATACTCGCGCCGCGCTACTTGCGCTCGTTGGCGAGAGATTGGTGACGCTGATCGCGCCAGAGTTGGGCCGCCAGCCGCACGGCATCACGGTCAATGCGCCGGCAGGAATCTCATTGCGAACGATTCTTGCCGCGGGCGCGGAGGTTGCCGCGCGGGGTGCCATGCTGCGTGTCGCCGGCAGTGTGCTCGCGATCGATCTGCGCGGTGCGCGGCCCTGGCGCAGCGGTCTCGATGCGCTGCGGTTGGATCTCGACCAGCCTGCGGTCACGCGGGCCTACCGCGCGGCAAGGTCGGCCCTTGACGCAGACGGCCGCAGCGACGGGCTGCGCCACGCCGCGGGTACGATATGCGAGAGGCTCGCCGACGCGACGCGACGCCGCGATGCGGAGGCCGCAGAGCGCGCAATGTCCGGTCTCATCGGTTTCGGCGAGGGGAGGACGCCGGCGGGTGACGATTATCTCGTCGGCTATTTCGCAGCGCTGTGGTCTTGCAGCGACGTGAGGACCGGCTTTGCGGCCGCGCTCGGGGTACGGCTCGCGGCGCTGGCGAAGCATGCCGGGCATTTGAGCCGCCTCTATCTGCAAGCGGCGGCCGAAGGCGAGGTGTCGGAATGGATCGCAGCCGTTGCCGCCGGCGTTGCTGCCGGTAGCGACGATACTGTTATCGGCCGTGCCGTCGCCGGAGCATTGGCCGTCGGCCATAGCTCCGGCGCGGCTGGTTTACTCGGCTTGCTGGACGGCTGCGCCGCCTGCGCCGAGACGCCGCCTCATACCCGCGCTGCTGCGGCGTTGGCGCCCGCCTTGCCCGCCTGCTCCTCGTTCAGTGCGACGCCGAGGCAAATCGCTCCAAGCAGCACGTAGCCTAGCGCCACCATCGGCGAGGCCATCCAAGCGAGCTGGGCGCCGTGAATGAAGCCGAAGAAGGATAGAACCGCCGCGACGAGCGCATAAGCTGCCGCCTTCATAAACTCCCGCTCGATGATAAAAACGGCGATGGCGCCGAGCATCAGGCCGGCCAGCACTGCGCCGCCCCCCAGGAGCTGCATGCCCTGATAAACGACGCCCGTATCCATCAGCTTGCCCATGCCAAGCTGCGCGGCACTGGTGCCTGCAGCGTGGAGCGCGCCGTCGATCTGGGTCTGGCCCCAGGCGGCGATGTTCGGAATGATCGCCAGCACTACCGCTGGCGCATGTTTTGCCGGCACCGCCTGAAACGCCTGTGCCCCTATCACGAGACCGATATAGAGTAGAATCGGTAAAATCGCGACCAGCGGCACCACTGCGAGTAAGAGCGCCGTGAGACCAAGGAAGCAGACAAGCGCGATCACCACACCGGTCGCGAGTGAATAGCCAATGCGACCGCCCACCGACTTCCAGCCTGGATGACCGATATAGACGGCGGGCGGGAACGGGCTGCCCAAGATGGAGCCGACTACCGCACCGATGCCGTCCGCGAGCAGGATGTTGCGCAGGTTATAATTGTCGCCTGCTGCCGAAGCGCTTTCGACGTTGTTCATCCCTTCGGTGAAGTTGTAGATGCCGAGCGGGATCGCGGTGACCAACAGTGGCGCGATGTTGGCGAGGCCGGCCAGCACGTCGGCGCTTGGCAGTGGCAGGTGCACGCCGAACTTGCTGAAGGACGCGGTCACCTGGGCCGCGTTCATGATGTCGCTCCAGCCCAGCACGACGGCCACCCAGGCGATCACTGTGCCAATGATCACCGCCGCCAGTCCGCCAGGCACGCCGCCGGGCAGGCGGACATTCGCTGTCCAGGCTATCAACACGATGCCGAGAGAGATGAACGAGATCCACGGCACCTCCCACATCTGGAAGGCGGGCCGAAGCGAGATGAAGGCAATCGATATTCCCGCCAATGTGCCGAGCATCGCCGCGCGCGGTGTGAGCCGCCGGATCGTGGGACCGATAAAGGCGCCGATCAGCACGATGATGCCGATGATGAACGCCCAGGCGAGCCCGGCCTGCCACGCGAGCAGCGCGTTGTTCGTCTTGAGGTAGACGGGCAGCATGATGACGAACACGACGATGAACATGTGCGGTACGCTCGGCCCGTAGGGCATCGCGGTCACATCGCTGCGCCCCTCCGCCTTCGCGAGCCGGTACGCCAGATAGGCGTAATAGAGATTTCCGATCGGCAGCGCGATGCCCAGCGCCGGCAGAATGCGGCCGAACACAATGTCGTCCGGCAGCTTGATGACGCCGAGGCAGAGCCCCGACAGCACGATAACGTTGAGCACCACGTTGGTGAACAGGCCGAAGAACCCGTTCCAGTCGCCTGGCACCCACCAGCGGATCGGTGCTGGCTCGACGCGTTGCATGGTCATGGTTTTCCTCCCTCTCTTATTGCTGTCTCTCTTGTTGGTTTCTCTGTTTTTGCTTTTCTGTCGCTGCTTTCTCTGTTGCTGGCCGTCAGGCCGCGACGCGCTTCGCTTCCGCGAGCGCCGGCAGGAGGTCGGCGGAATTTCCAACCCAGCCAAAGATGCCGCCCTGCGCTTTAATCATTTCCAGCGCCACTCGCTGGAATTCCGGGAAATAGGAAGCGACGCAATCGGCGAGCACGAGACAATCGTAGCCTCTGTCGTTCGCCTCACGGACCGTCGTGTTTACGCACACCTCGGTGGTGACGCCGCAGACGATGAGCTGGCGGATGTCGCGGCTGTGCAGGATGGCATCGAGATCGGTGGCGTAAAAAGCGCCCTTGCCGGGCTTGTCCACCACCGGTTCGCCCGAGGCCGGCCGGAGTTCGTCGATGATGTCGTGGCCGTATTCGCCTTGCACCAGGATGCGGCCCATCGGACCAGGATCGCCGATGCCGGTCGCGAGCCGTCCGCGCGCCTTCTTTGACGGCGGCAAGTCGGCGAGGTCGGGGCGATGTCCCTCGCGCGTATGGATGACGAGAATGCCGGCTTTTCGCGCGGCGTCCAGCACGCGCGCGATCGGAGGCACCGCCTTGCGCAAGAGCGAGACATCGTTGCCGAGCGCCTCGCCGAAACCGCCGGAATCGACGAAGTCCCGCTGCATATCGATGATAACGAGGGCGACGTGCGCAGGCTGGAACACGAACTCGTAGGGTTCGGCTCGTACCGTCGGCATTGTTTCCTCCTTGAGGCGCTATGTCATGCTGCGTTTTGTCTGGTGAGGTAATGGCGCCAACCACCGTGTTGGGTGATGTCGCGCGCGCCGCCGGTGGCGTACGTCTCGCATAGAAAGCCTTTGACCTGCTCGCCATCCTCCAAGTCGACGGTGCCGATGGTAAGCGGCGCTGGAACGCCCGCGACAAAGCTCCCGAACGCAGCGACCGGCAACTCCCAAACCTCCACCTCAATCGATCTGCCCGATTCAGCGCGGAGCAGGCCGGGGCGCTGCGGCGGTCCGCCGGACAGGGCGAACAGCCGGTAGTGCACCGCAGTTCGGCAGCTCCGCACGAGTCGACCGCCACGCGCGGTGAGCTGATTGTTGAGCGGCAATCCGGACATATGCGCCCCACAGACTGCGATGCGGACACAGCTATCCGCTGCCGCGTCGGGTACTAGCTTCGGTGTCGCGGCGAGCTTTCGGTGGAGCGCGCCGAGAGGGAGATCCTGCGCCCGGTGCAGCGCATCGACGAGCGTGCAGAGCGCGGCGTCGTGCCACGCGGCCGCTGTCAGAGAAACGCCGAACGCGAGCCCGTCCGTTTGCAATCCGGCCGGCATGGCGATGGCGGAGAGGTCGAGCAAGTTGACAAAGTTCGTGTAATAGCCGAGCGCAGTGTTTAAGCGGAGCGGATCGGCCAACAGCTCGGCGATGGTGTATTGGCGGCCGGCGGTCGGCGTGATCAGAATGTCCATCGCCTGCCAAGCCGGAGCCGTGGCGCGGCGCAGCTCCTTGAGCCGGTAGTAGGCGCTGAACGCGTCCGCCGCGCTCGGCTGCGATCCGCCCTCGATAATCTGGCGTGTGATTGGATGGAGCGCGTCGGGCTGACGCGCCACGAAGTCGCGAATGGCAACGTAGCGCTCAGCGATCCATGGGCCCTCGTATAGCAGCCGCGCGGTCTCCTGGAATGGTGCGAAATCGATCTCGACGAGTGTGCCGCCAAGCCGCCCGATCATGCGCAGCATTTCAGTAAAACGCTGCTCTCCTTCTTTATTGCCGAAAAACTCAAGCTGGTCGGCGCGCGGGACGCCAAAGCGGCAGCCCGCGACTTCCCACCGCGCAGTCCCTGCGGCAGTCCCCTGGTGACGGGAGAATGGATCCGCGGCGTCGAACCCCGCCGCCGCCTGCAGCACTTTGAGCGCGTCTCCCGCAGTAAGGGCGAAGATCGAAACGCAGTCTAGCGAGCGGCAGGCAGGCACGACACCGCGCGTGCTGATCAGGCCGCGCGTCGGCTTCACGCCGATGATGTTGTTGAATGCGGCCGGCACCCGCCCCGAGCCGGCGGTATCCGTGCCGAGAGCAAAACTGACAAGGCCCGCTGCGACCGCTACTGCGGAGCCGGAGCTCGAGCCTCCTGCGATGTAGCCAGCGCGGAGAGCGCTTGAAGGAGCGCCATAGGGCGAGCGCGTGCCGCTAAGGCCGGTTGCGAACTGGTCGAGATTGGTCTTGCCAACCGGAATGGCGCCGGCCGCGATCAGGTGCTGCACGACCTGTGCTGAATGTTGCGCGCGATATGCGAAACCCGGACAGGCCGCTGTCGTGGCGTGGCCGGCGAGGTCGATGTTGTCCTTGATCGCGAAAGGAATGCCGTAGAGTGGTTTGCCGGCCGGGCCTTCCGCTTCCAGCCGGTGCGCGATTGACATCAGTTCGTCGCGACTAAGCAGGTCAATCCAGACGCGGTCCTCGCCACGCGCCGCGATCCGGGCGAGCAGACCTTCCACAAGCGCAGCCGGCGTGAGGGACCCGCCTTCGTAACGCGCCCTGAGCTCCGCAAGATCCAGGCTATCACCCGCCGCAAGTGCCGCGCCCGCGAAGCGCGCTCCCGATACCTCATTCATCGCCCATCCGACTCCTTCCGTCTTGCTGTTCGGTATTCATTTCAGTATACAATAACGGATTCGGAAGCCAAGGCAAAAGTGCCGGCTGTTATTCCACAGTGCGCGAGGGAGAAACGGTGAATGGCGCACGTCGCCAAGGTGATCCGCAATTTCTACCGTGACTCGGTAGCGCTGATGCAGCTCTCCGCCCGTCTTTCCGGGCTTCCGGGAGTGCGGCAGGCCTCCGCCGTCATGGCATCGCCAACTAACTTGGCGCTGCTGCGTGACGCGGGGCTACTCGACGGCGGCGTCGAAGCCAGTCCAAATGACTTGCTCATCGCGCTCGACGGTGACGATGCGGCGCCGCTCACCGCGGCGCTCGCGGAGGCAGAACGCGCGCTTAATCAGCAGCCAGCTTCAAGCAGCGGCAGGGGACCGCGGCGAGAGCCCCCGCGCAGTCTGGAGATGGGGCTTGATCTCACGCCAGCAGCCAATCTCGCTCTGGTCTCCACTCCCGGCGACTATGCCGCGGCCGAAGCCCTCAAGGCGTTGCACCTCGGGCTCAACGTCATGCTGTTCAGCGACAACGTGCCGATTGAGGAGGAGGTCACGCTCAAGCGCTACGCCCTGGCGCATGATCTGATGGTGATGGGACCCGACTGCGGCACCGCGATCATCGGCGGCATTCCGCTCGGTTTTGCCAACGCGGTGCGGCGCGGCGAGATCGGTATCGTGGCGGCGTCCGGTACTGGACTGCAGCTTGTCAGCTGCCTGATCGATCGGCTGGGCGGTGGCATCAGTCAGGCGATCGGCACTGGTGGGCACGATCTCTCGCGCCAGGTGGGCGGTATCACCATGCTGCAGGGATTGGCGGCCCTCGTCGAGGACACTGCCACGAAGGCGATCGTGCTTATCTCGAAGCCGCCGGCCCCCGAGATCGCCGCGCGCGTGCTGGCCCGGGCGCGCGAGGCCAGCAAACCGGTGGTCGTGAACTTCCTCGGTGCCGATCCGGCGTCAATCGCGGCCTCTGGCCTCACGCCGGTCAAAACGCTGGAGGATGCGGCGTTCGCCGCCATGGCTCTGGCTACCGGTCGGAAACCAGAATCCCCTGCTCCCGCCTCCGCGCCCGTGGACCTGCCGCCGCTCGCCGCGGGGCAGCGCTATGTGCGCGGCCTCTACAGCGGTGGCACTTTGTGCTTCGAGGCGACGCTGCTGCTCGGCGAGACGCTTGAGGACGTGTACTCCAACACGCCCGTCGGGCGTGCGCGAGTCTTGGAGAACGTCTGGCAAAGCCGCGCGCACACGCTGCTCGATCTCGGAGACGACGTTTTTACGCGCGGCCGCCCGCACCCGATGATCGATCACAGGTTGCGCAACGAGCGCCTGACCGCCGAGGCGCACGATCCGCAAACCGCGGTGATCTTGCTCGATGTCGTTCTCGGCTACGGCGCCCACGCCGACCCGGCAAGCGTGATCGCTCCGGTAATTGAGGCTGCGATCAGCCAAGCCGCCGCATCGGGGCGGCACCTCGCGGTTGTCGGCTTCGTCTGCGGCACCAGAGCGGATCCCCAGAACTTGGAACGGCAGGAAGCGCGGCTGCGAGAGGCGGGTATGCGGCTTGCCGGCAGCAACGCCGAGGCGGCCCGGCTCGCCGCGCGGATCGTTTCTAGGACGACGGGGACCTGATCATGCGCCTTTTCGAGCAGGAGCTGCAGGTGCTCAACGTCGGTCTTGCCTCGTTCGCCGACGAGATCGTGCTGGCCGGCGGCAAGGCCACCAACATCGAATGGGCGCCTCCTGCCGGTGGCGACCGCGTGGCCGGGTGGGCGCTTGCGCGCCTCGTCAACGATGCTGAGGTCGAGGCGGCGAACCGAAAGGCCTTCGCCGCCTATCTCGGCGCCCAGCCGGAGCTTGTAGGAGTTGGGCTGGCCCGCGAGGTCATTCCCGGCATGAACGCGCGGCGTATCCTCCACGCCGGACCGCCGATCGCGTGGGAGCGCATGTGCGGTCCGATGCAAGGAGCCATCATTGGGGCGCTCCTGTTCGAGGGCTGGTCAAAGGACCACGAAGCCGCCAAACGGCTCGCCGAGCAGGGCGGCATCGCTTTCGCGCCCTGCCACCATCACGGCGCGGTCGGCCCGATGGCCGGCATCATCAGTCCGACGATGCCGGTGTGGATTGTCCGCGATCCGGCGACTGGCCACCGCACTTTCAGCAATCTGAATGAGGGGCTCGGCAAGGTGCTACGCTTCGGCGCCAACGGTTCCGACGTCATCGACCGCCTGGGCTGGATCGCTACCACGCTGTACCGCGTGCTCGATGCAGCCTTCGCAGAGGCTGGCGGCATAGATATCAAACCCCTCATCGCGCAAGCGCTGAATATGGGCGACGAGGTCCATAACCGCAACGCCGCCGCAACCTCATTGCTGCTACGGCGGCTGGTCCCTGCGATGTTGCGCTCGCGCGCAAACCGCGACGACGTGGCGTCCGCCGTTACGTTCATCGCCGGCAACGACCATTTCTTCCTCAATATCTCGATGGCCGCCTGCAAACTGATGCTGGACGCGGCGCGCAACATCCCCGCCAGCAGTATGGTCACCGCGATGGCGCGCAACGGTGTCGCCTTCGGCATCCAGATGAGCGGCACGGGAGACCGCTGGTTCACTACGCCCGCCCCGGTCGTCGATGGTCTCTATTTTCCCGGATATTCAATCGCGGACGCCGCTCCAGATCTCGGCGACAGTGCCATCACCGAAACCGCGGGGCTTGGCGGTTTCGCCATGGCAGCTGCCCCCGCCATCGTCAACTTCGTCGGCGGCACGCCGGAGGATGCGATCGCTAACACCGCCGCGATGGGCCACATCACGCTCGGACATAACAGCGCGCTGACGCTGCCGGCTATGAATTTTTCCGGCACGCCTGCCGGCATCGATGCGCGCAAAGTGATCGATACCGGGATCCTGCCGATCATCAACACCGGCATCGCCCATCGCGAGCCGGGCGTCGGCCAGATCGGCGCGGGTATCACGCGCGCCCCGGTTGACTGTTTCGCGCAGGCCGTGACGGCGCTTGCCGCCACGCTGCCGGACCAATGACATCCGACGCGGGCGAGGAGGGAAAAATGGGAGCAGAAAAGAAGCTGGCGGTGGTTGCGATCGGCGGCAACGCGCTGATCCGCGACCGCGAGCACCTTGCGATCCCGGACCAATACGAAGCGGCGGCCCTGACCGTTCAGGGGGTCACCGACATGATCGAAGCCGGCTGGAACGTCATCGTCACGCACGGCAACGGCCCGCAGATGGGCTTCATCCTGCGCCGCTCGGAACTTGCGATCCACGAGGTCGCTCCGGTGCCGATGGACTATGCCGGCGCCGACCTGCAGGGCGCGCTCGGCTACATGTTCGTCCGCGCGTTCCGCAATGAGTTTCGCAAGCGCGGCATCGCGCGCGAGCCGGTCGCTGTCGTCACCGAGACGCTGGTCGATCTCGACGATCCGGCCTTTCGCGATCCGACGAAGCCGATTGGCTCGCACATGGACGAAGCGACAGCCAAGACGCTCGCCGCCGCGCAGGGCTGGACGGTGAAGGAAGACGCAGGCCGCGGCTGGCGCCGCGTCGTGCCGTCGCCCCGGCCGCGCCAAATCATCGACTATCAGGCCATCCAGCATCTGGCGCTCGCCGGATTTGTCGTGATCGGCGTCGGTGGCGGCGGCATCCCTGTAGTTGAGGAGGCGGACGGTACGCTGCGCGGCGTCGAGGCGGTAATCGACAAGGACCTCGCCTCTAGCCTGTTGGCACGCTCGATCGGCGCCGACTTGTTCGTGCTAGCGACCGGCGTCGAGCGCGTGGCGATTGGTTTCAACACGCCGCGGCAGCGCTGGCTCGACCGCATGACGCTCGCAGAGGCGCGGCGTTACGACGCCGCGGACGAGTTCGATAGCGGCAGCATGGGGCCGAAGATCAAGGCCCTGATCGAATTCCTTGATGGCGGCGGCAGCCGGGGTCTGATCACCACCCCGGCCTGCCTCTGCCGCGCGCTCGCCGGTGAGACCGGCACCGTCGTGGTTTCCTGAAACCGAAGCAGGAGGAGAATTGTCATGAACGCGACCGCTGACACCGTGAATATCGGCAACACCGCTTTCATGCTGATCTGCGCGAGCCTCGTTATGTTGATGACGCCGGGACTGGCGTTCTTCTACGGCGGCCTGGTCGGCCGCAAGAACGTACTCGCGGTGATGATGCAGAGCTTCGTATCGCTGAGCTGGACGACAGTGCTGTGGTTCGCCTTCGGCTATTCGATGTGCTTCGGGCCGACCTGGCACGGCATCATCGGGGATCCGACCTATTACGCCTTTCTCCGCGGCGTGACCGTGCAATCCATGTTCGCCGGCAACGATGCCGGCATCCCCCTCGTCGTCCACATCGCCTACCAGATGATGTTCGCGATCATCACGCCGGCGCTGATCACCGGCGCCTTCGCCGATCGCGTCACTTTCAAGGCATATTTCCTTTTCCTCACCGCGTGGCTGGTGCTGGTCTATTTCCCCTTCGTTCACATGATCTGGAGCGCCGACGGCATCCTGGCACGCTGGGGCGTGCTCGACTTCGCTGGCGGCATCGTGGTGCATACAACGGCGGGTTTTGCCGCGCTCGCCTCGGTGTTCTTCGTCGGCCGGCGCAAGACGGTCGACAAGCCGCACAACGTGCCGCTGATTGCGCTCGGCACCGGTCTGCTTTGGTTCGGTTGGTACGGCTTTAACGCAGGGTCAGAGCTGCGGGTGGACGCCGTTACCGCTGCAGCCTTCCTTAACACTGACGTTGCCGCCTCGTTTGCCGGCATCACTTGGCTCGTCATCGAATGGAGCCATGCCAGACAGCCGAAGTTCGTCGGTCTACTGACCGGCACGGTGGCCGGCCTTGCCACCATCACGCCGGCAGCCGGGTACGTCTCGCTCACGACGGCTGCGATGATGGGCATCCTGGCGGGACTGGTCTGTTACTATGCCGTCGCCCTGAAGAACCGGATGGGCTGGGACGATGCCCTCGATGTCTGGGGCGTTCACGGCGTCGGCGGCTTCCTCGGCATTGTGCTGCTCGGCGCGTTTGCCACTACGGCGTGGAATCCGAGCGGCGCCGATGGGCTATTGTGGGGCGGAGCAGCCTTCTTCGGCAAGGAATGTTTCGCGGCGATACTGGCGGCGGCGTGGGCGTTCAGCTTCACCTACGCGATGCTGTGGCTGATTAATCACGTCACCCTCGCGCGCGTCGATGCCAAGGCGCAGGCGTTGGGCCTGGACGTTGAACTGCACGGCGAGGAGGCATACCCGCAGGGGCTGTAAGCCGACAGCGGCGATCGCGAACGCCGTGGCCGACCCTGCGAGGCCGGAAGAGATAATCACTACTCTCCGGCGCTCTGCGCGGGCATGCACCCAGCTCAGCGGCAACCGTTCTTGCAGATTTGCGCGCGGCGCGCCAAACCAACGACGATGCAGTCGGCGGCTTCGCGAAGGCGGGTCAATCCACGCCGCGCTACTATTCTAAGTACTTCGACACAGTGATTTTGACCGGTGGTAGGATTAACGTGGAACTGGGAGTTGTTCGGGACTAACGAACATTCGGTGATCCACTTGCCGGCCGATATTGTAGCGGCATGCCTGACCACGGTGATCAGATCGCGGTGGCTACGTGCCCGGACCTCGTATCCGTCGCCCCAACCCGCTAGGGGACGATTTGGATCAGCGAAAGCCGAACAGCGTTCGCTGCTCAACCCAGTCAGTCGATAGCCGCGATGCCCGCCGCATCAACGTCATGGCATTAAGTTGTTTTGGTTGTTGCCCATTGACAATGGCCGTGGTGATGTCGAGCGCGAGCGAGGGAAGGCGCAAGAGGGTATAGATGTAGGCGGCCGACACTCGCTCCTCGCGAGCGATGTCATGCACGGTCAGCTTGGTGTTCTGAATAAGGCGTGCCTGGATGTCGTGAGCGCGAGCAATAATCCTTAGCAAGCTCGGATCGGCTGCAGTCTGGTCGTCGGAATTCTCTACGAGCATTCTCATTTCGCGGCCGACGCGCTTGAGTTGTGCAGGCGCCGCTAACGTCACGACATCATCGGAGTCACGGTCAATGCTCTGACCCTGCATCGTCAGATCGATCGATTGCCCATCGAGGAAGGCCGCAAGACGATGACGGGAGATACTGATTTCAATTCGCTCAGGTTTGATTTCCACGCGGCATAGCAGCGTCATGAGCGTCGCTTTGACCTTCTCAGGTGCCTGGGCTCCGAGTTCTTCCGCGATTTGACGGCCACGTTCGATCAGTTGGCTTTGCCCTGAACCGCTGTGCGATTTGTCGTCGACAGCATCGAGGATCGCTGCAGGGTCGGCGAAAAATGCGCGAAGCCTGTCGATCACCAAGCCTTCCAGATTGCCGGCCGGTATACGCCTGCCGCTTGAACGGTTCCTTCCCGCCCCGGTAAGGAGGGCGGTCGAAACATAGTACCGATATCGCGTTCCTTTCTTGACCGCATATGTTGGCGTTAGCCGCTCGTCGGTCTCGTCAAATACGAGGCCGGCGAGCAAGCTCGGATGCTTTGCGCGTACGCCAGTTGCCCGCTCGATCCGGTTCTTGGCAAGGGCCGCCTGAACTTCCTCCCACAGGGGCTGTTCGATGATGGCCGGATGTTCTCCTGGATAGGAATTGTCCTTATGAGTGATTTCGCCGCGATAAATTCTATTCTGAAGCATCAGATAGAGCGCGCCTCGGGAGAATTTCTGGCCGCCGTACTCGGTGCCGTCGGGCCGAACCCGCCGCTTGCTCTTTATTCCTGCCGCTGCGAGCTCGTCCCTTAGCGCGTGAACCGACTTGAGCGAGAGATAGCGCCGGTAGATGCCGACTACAGTGCGTGCCTCGTCGTCGTTGACGACCAACTTGCGGTCTTTCACGTCATAACCGAGAGACGGCATGCCGCCCATCCACATGCCCTTCTTCTTGGAGGCGGCGATCTTGTCGCGCACACGCTCGCCGATGACCTCGCGCTCAAACTGAGCAAAGGACAGCAGTACGTTGAGCGTCAGTCGCCCCATGCTGGTGGTGGTGTTGAATTGCTGAGTTATCGACACGAACGAGACACCGCGGCGGTCGAAGATTTCCACGAGCTTGGCGAAATCGGAGAGCGCTCGTGTCAACCGGTCGACCTTGTACACGACGATCGCGTCGATCTGGCCTACCTCGATATCGGCCAGCAGCCGTTTCAGGGCCGGTCGCTCCAAGGTGCCGCCCGAGAACCCGCCGTCGTCATACAGCGTCGGCGATACCGTCCAGCCTTCGTGCTTTTGCGATTGAATGAAGGCCGCGCAGGCTTCGCGCTGGGCGTCGAGCGAGTTGAATGCTTGCTCAAGGCCCTCATCGGACGATTTTCGTGTGTAAATCGCACAACGGATCTTTTTGACGGACCGTCGCGGACGTCTTTTCCAATTCAGCCATCGCGCCCATCAATGTTCGGGCGCCCGCACCTACGGTCGGTAGGCCAAAGAAGCGCGGACCCGACCAGTGCGCTCCTGTGATCTTTCTCGCAATCTTGGTCAGGGATGGATAGCTCGTCCCGGCATACTCGAACCCGTCTTCTGTCACCGTGACGGTGTGAGTGCGGCCATGCCATTCGCGGACAAGACGTGCACCTGGCTTCAGACTGAGGCTTGGCGTGGGGCCAACCCGACCCGTCGTTCGCAAGGTCTTCGCTATCGTTTGCAGCTTGCGACGCGTTGACTTGCCGAGTCCGCCATGTTCGATTTCCTGAAGTCTGTAACCGACTGCAAGGACAAGAAGGTCGCGGCTGATCTTTGGCGGTTCGCCGTGGTACAGCCGCCGCCATTCGAGACGCAACTCCTCGAGACTGAGCGATCGAATGCGATGGAGCTCGCGCTCGATCGCTCGAGTATCCACTCTGGCCATGGCTACGCGGCCGGTGGCGCAGAAACGTTCGGATTCGCCTTCGATTTGGATGGTCCGGCGGTCACACGATAAATCCGTTCGCCATCGCTTTATTCAACGTCAGGGTCAAGCCGAGCTTCTTGCGCACCACGCCGGCAAAGAAGCCGCGGACCGAGTGTTGCTGCCAGCCGGTCGCCTTCATGATGGCGGTAATCGTTGCCCCCTCGGGCTGTCTGAGTAAGGTGAGGACAGCCTCCTGCTTGGTCCGGGTGCGGCTCGAAGATGAGGGAGCGTTCCCAGGCTTCGCGTGCCGTTTCGCGCGGCCTTTGGCGCGCACACGCTTTGTTTTATTGGGGGCTTTGCTGAGCGACATTTTAGGATCCTTTTCGGTTGCGACGGCATCAGGCGCCGTCACCACCGAAGCCCCACAATGGCGGCATCGCCAGTGGGGCGGAAAATCCAAATGGGCCAAGTGACCCTTATGGCACGGCGACACTGACGCTCCGCTCGCAGCGGAAGTCCAGTCCTTTCAGCAATGAATATCGCGCGCGGATCGACCCTCCGTTCCGGCCAAGCCGTGCCCAAGGGGCGCCTCCGCGTCTCTGGATTCGGAGTCCGAAATCCTCCCGCCCCAGCCAGCCAGTCTGGTCTCTCTAACCAATTGCGCACGAGTGCTCGAAATGCCCGCGGTTCCGCGGCGTTCGCAGGAGGTGGCTCAGTCTCCGCGTCTCGGAACCGGTCACGAGTGCGCCGTTCCCGCCGCCGGTCTCCCGAGGCCATTTTTGGTGTCTCGTTTTCGGGAGCGGTGCGTCCAAAATTCTCAACGGAATCCGAACGCCGCGCGTTGGTCGGCCCAAGCGGATAGCAAAGGCGCACGCGCGGACGAAGCTGCGGTAAGCTGGAAGCCATAAGGGATCAGGCTTGGGGTCGCGAGCGCGACTGTATGTGGGATTTGATCTGGACCGTACCGACCACGTTTACCGGCCTCGCCGCCTTGCTTGGTATTGCCGGGAGAACGAGAGCATCAACGAACTCGTGCACCGTGACGAGTGGGAGGATGCCCTCGAATGGACGATAGAATGTGCCGTCTGTGCCTTCGCGGGCCTGCCTGCGCCGCCCAAGGATAACGTGGTGGCTAGTCTCTGGAATGAACGCGAGGAAGACGAAATTGCTGAGGATGCGGCCTAAGCGGTGCTTCATTGATCGGCTGCGGATCACTTACGGGAGGGGCGGCTTCGGCCGCCCTTTTCATTCACCCAACGCTCGGCGCGTGTGTTCCTCGCGCGGTGAGGCAGATGAGTTTGGCGAACAGCGCGTGGGGGCGGCAGGATCGGCACGACAGCGCCAGAATGAAGCTGGTCAGCGTCGCGAAAGGTTGGCGGTCGACCATCCGCAGATCTGATGGATTGCCATCGCGGCCCGCCGGACAGCGCACCCAAAGGAACCAATGTCTGGTACTGGCCCCTTTTCCCGGCTTTCCGCCAAAACGGGCCACTCGCGATTTCAAAAGGGGCCAGTCGGGGCGAGTGGGGCCGCAACGGTCGCCAGTTCCATGGCATCGGAGAGTTGATCCAGCTTAGCCGGAGCGGCCAGTTTTTTGATCTTGGAAAGGACAATTGTTCTTTGCCCGGCCGGAAGCAGCGCGGCCGGTACGACATAGAACTCCCATTGATCCGGATTCCGGTGGTCGGTGTCGGGTCCGTAAATCGGATTCCAGGCGAAGACGTAAGCTTGGGCACAGCGACCAGGGACAGCCGCATACTTCGAGCCACCTTCAAAAAAGTAGCCTGTCCTGGCCGCGATATCGAAAGTGCCCCGCGTCTGAAAGTTGCGTGCTTCGGACCAGGTTTGATGGGCGGCAGACTGTTTAACCTCAAGCTCCAATTTTGCTGGAAGATATGCACGCGTATTTTTCGCAGCTTTTGCATGGGCGAAAAAAAGCAGTATCGAAAATGGCGGCCGGGAACAAAGTGGCCTAAACCGTCGATTCCCCGGCCAAAGAGACTTGATCAAGATTGCGGCATGTTTCCGCTCTGCCCGGATATCTGCCTCAGAAAATAAACGTTACCTTTGACTTCCTAAAAGATCGGGATGTTCCCCCAGCATTTGTTGATGCCTTAGAGCAAGAGTTTTCTGTCAAGATCAGAACACCACGCCAATGCGGTATCGATGGTCGAGACGATCGTCGTCTTTCTGAGGAAGCTAAAAAACGTCGTTTCATAGTACTTACGCGAAATCACACGGACTTCTTCGCCGGTCCACTTATCCCAATCGCCACATGCCCAGGCATCTTCGCGATAGATGGATCCGCCGACGTTTCCTCCGTCGTTGCTAACCTGGGCGCCTTTCTTCGCGAGCTCTGTTCGCATGTACACTGGACTGGTGGTCAAAGACGAAAGTCAACTTTGGATCGATTGACTGTCATCTGCGTCGCTACGAAAATGGGATCGTTATTGCTCGCCGCCTCAAGATTGATCGGAAAAGCGGGCGCGTGTGGTTTCGCCCAATACGTTGATAGCAATCTAAGAATGGACGGGGGCCAATTTCAAAACGGCGGGCCAGCGCCGGCCGCCTCGCTAGCGTTTCGATAGTCTTTGCCACCTACTAGAAGACCGCTTCGTTCTGGTTGCGTGGCGTTTGCCGTAGGCTCCTAACCGACTGACCACGGGCCGGGGCTTTCTCATTGAACGATAGTCACGGCATCCGGGTGACCTTACACCGCTGCCGAATTTCCAAGTCGTTTGTGACGATGCGGCCAGCGTCGTCTTCGATCAAGAAGTCGCCTTTTGCCGCTGGCATCGCAGTGGTCATTATTACGGCTGTGAAGGGCATAGGCACGAAGCTCAGACGACCTTTTCCTCGATCTCAACGCAACTGAAATAATGGCGGCCCTTTCGTTGGCGCCCCAAGTCCCGACGGGGGGCGTTAGCGAATTGTTAACCACGTCAGGGCACCCTGTTCCGGGAGGCATCACTCCGAGATTAGTGGAGGTGATGATGCCGAACTACGCAGCCGTTGAAACGGCAAAGCAACCGCCCATCAGTCCGCCAGCGTCGTTGGGGCTTTCCCCGTTCGACCGCGTATGTATTGGGACTTTGGTTGGGCACTCGCTCGCGCGCATTGAGCGCGAGTTCATCCTTCAAACATTGAGATCGCACCAAGGAAACAGGACCCGCACGGCCAACCGACTTGGAATTTCGATTAGATCGCTGCGCGACAAAATCCGCACTTACAGACGCTATGGCGACACTGTGCTGGATCATCGATCACGTGTCTAGCTTGTGCCCAGGTCCACCTAGTCAATCCTAATACCGGCAAGGTGTTAGGAGCCGAGAAGGATTAGCGTTGGTCCATGACCACGTCCGCAGATTACTTGCGGCAAGCCGAAGAAACTCGACTTCTCGCAAAACGTACTAAGGACCCATCGGAACGCGAGGCCCTGTTGCGCATGGCTGCCCAATGGGAGCGGCTGGCAGCGCACAAGGCGACCACAGAAGCTGAATCCACCGACTGACGCTGCGTCAATCAACGCGGGGCGAGCATCACAGCCGGCGGAGAACAACATGAGCGACGATGAGAAAATCTATGTCGATGCTGGGCGGCCTGCGACGCTGAACAACGGCGGCGTTTTGACCGATTGCACATTGCAAGAGGCGGCGATGGCCTGGCACAGATTGTCGCCCGAGCAGAAGAAAAGAGCGACAATCAAGCTGTTTGGCGGACCGGTCTATACGGCGGCTGAGATAGAGCGGCTCCATTACGGACGAAAACCGGCAGTGTGATGCCCCGCAGCTTCCCGCCGCCCTGGACATGAAGGGGGCGCAGAGTGCTTCGTCGTCCGTGACAAGCCGGGCAGGGAACTCGATATTTCTATTTCGAGGATGAGCCCGGCCACCGCTCGGCAGCCAACTTGCTCATGCGCGACGAAGCCCAACGCATCGCGGCCAAAAACGTCGCCAAGCTGCGGACTGCTCCGGCCAATGCGGGCGCGTCCTAGTTAGGCTTTGGGAGGCTGGCCGTCCAATGCTGCATCAATTCGTTGCTGGGCCTGTATTTCCGCTATTCGTTGCGTCGGCCGCGATGATTGGCTCAGTGTCCAGTCGACCTGCCGGCACGTAGCTATCGTGATAAATTGCAGCCACCCACATCACGAGGGCACGCGTGATCTGGATCTCATAACCACGATACGAGAGCCTTTGTGTTTCCATTGTCAGTCTTTCCCAAGCACGCGGCGCGGGGCTACCAATTCCCAGCGCTCTGACAGGCGCTCGCGCGCCGCGAGTGGAATGGTGGCGTAATTGTGTCAATTTTTCACCTAACCAGAAAATGGTCCTATCCTGACGGCAGGGATGAGGAGTTCCGAACATGGAACAGGGGGGAACTAGCCCACGATTGCCGGCTCGATCTTGCCCGCCGCCTGTACGATGCACTCTGCGCGCAAAATCCGAACCGGTTCATAACGTTGTTTGATCAGGACGGCGCATGTGTCTCAGCCTCACAGCGCTCGGCCGGACGCGAGCCGTATAGAAACTCCGATCTGCGCTGCGCCCATCTAAGGCGCTTCGTAGGTTGATCCCGGCGAGTTTAGGCGACGAAATATAATTGGATTTTTTGGTAAGTTTCAATTCGGGCATGATGCGCCGGCCAACGGGTGCGTTGTCAAGTCCCGGCGCGTCGTTGATAGCGGCGCGTCGGGGCGCTTAGAAACTCGCTGATTTGCCGAGTGGGCGCAAAGCGGC
>CAVTDJ010000008.1:0-547977 GCA_963733575.1 uncultured Alphaproteobacteria bacterium
TTAACCGCTCATTAGGGTTAACGGTCTATTGCTAACCGGCCCTGCGGCGGCGGCGCGCCCGGCGCCAAGGTGCCTGTTTTGGCGGCGATCGAGATGCGTTCGACCGGTAGGATCACAATTCGCTCCACGCGCCTGTTAGCTTCGGCCGCCCTTCTCGCTGTCGCCGCGGCGGCGACGGCCGGCTGTCAGACGACGCAAACGACCGAAACGACCGGCTCATTGCCGATTGCGGCCGCCGATCACCCGGGTAGCGATCCCCGGCGCGACGCTGAGGTCTATGGGCAGCAATATCGTGCCAATCCATCGAACGTCGACGCGGCGCTGCGCTACGCGCAAGCGCTCCGCACAAGCGGGCAGCGCGCGCAAGCGGTCGCCGTCCTCGAGAAAGCTTCGATCGAGAGCCCGCACGATAAGGTGGTGCTCGGCGCCTATGGACGCGCACTAGCCGAGGCCGGAAACTACGACCAGGCACTGGAAGTGCTCGACCGCGCCCACACGCCGGACCAGCCGGACTGGCATATCCTGTCTGCGCAAGGCGCCGTCCTCGACCAGATGGGGCGCCATGCCGACGCGCAACGCTATTATCTGACCGCTCTGAAGATCGTTCCGGACGAGCCCTCCGTACTGTCAAATCTTGGGCTCTCCTACGCGCTCTCGAAGAATCTGCGAGAGGCAGAGTCGGTCTTGCGCCGCGCGGCGGCACACCCGCCGGTGGATCCGCGCGTACGGCAGAACCTCGCGCTTGTGGTCGGCCTGCAAGGCCGTTTTCCGGAAGCGGAGACCATCGCGCGCGCCGACTTGCCCGCGGATGAGGCCGCCGCCAACGCCGCCTATCTGCGGCAGATGCTCGCGCATCGCAAAGACTTGCGCGATCCGAACCGTGACACCCACACCGCGGCCGTCGGATCTAACTAACCTTCGGCGCGTCTTGCGCGGCAGCCGGGACCCGGCACCTACTCCGATGCCTGGATTCCCGCTGGAGAGTCTGTGCTCGGGCCGGCGAAGCCGGAACCGCGTGCGGGAACGAGGCGATCGCACTTTACTGGATTGCCATCACTTTGATCGCGGCCGGGCCGAGAATAACGATAAACAGCACCGGCAGGAAAAATAGAATCATCGGCACCGTGAGCTTCGGCGGCAGGCCGGCGGCCTTCTTCTCCGCTTCCGACATGCGCATATCGCGATTTTCCTGCGCCAGCACGCGCATGGTCGTGCCGAGCGGCGTGCCGTAACGCTCCGCCTGCTGCAAAGCCAGACAGACCGCTTTCACGCCTTCGAGGCCAACGCGCTGCGCCAGGTTGTCATAGGCTTGGCGGCGATCCGGCAGATAGGACAGTTCTGCCGTGGTGAGCGTAAACTCCTCGGCGAGTTCAACGGACTGCGCGCCGACTTCCTCGCTGACCTTCTGAAAAGCGGCCTCGACCGACATGCCGGATTCGATGCAGATCAACAGCAGATCGAGGGCATCCGGGAACGCGCGCTTGATCGAGGTCTGCCGCCGCTGAATCTTGTTTTTGAGAAACAGATTTGGACTCAACATCCCGAAATAGGCGGCGCCGATCGAAATTCCGATCTTGATCAACGTCGGCTGATCGAGCTTGATCACAACGAATAGATAGAACAAAGAAAACAACAACATGGCGACCGGCATCACCATGCGGAAAAATAGATAAGTGACGTAAGGCGCCTGCCCGCGATAGCCGGCTTGCACGAGCATCGCGCGCGCTTCCTCCTGGCCGACCCATTTGCTGAGATTTAAGTTCTCTACGACGGTTTTCATGTACGCTTTCGGCGATTGCCGCAGCGCAATCTTGCTTCCCTGCGCGAGCCGCTCGCGTTCACGCTGGCGAATCTTCTCGCGCTCGAAGGCCACCGCCTTCATGCGCGTGGACAGCGTATCCCGCGCCAATAGCGGCATGGCCAGCGTCAACACCGTCGCGCCGGCCGCGATTGCCGCGAACAGCATGGTGAGAATGTGCGGATCGATCAACTGCTCTAGCTGGCGGAGCATGGTGTGCCTAAAAGTCGAAATTGATCATCTTGCGCATGACGAAGACGCCGATGGACATCCAGACGGCGCAGGCGGCCAGCATGAGGCGCCCCAGCAACTCCGTCCACAAAAGCGAGATGTATTGCGGGCTGGTGATGTAGACGAGCGACATCACCGCGATTGGCAGCGCGCCGATGATCGCCGCGGACGCCTTGGCCTCCATCGACATCGCCTTGATCTTGGCTTTCATCTTCTTACGGTCGCGCAGCACCCGGGACAGGTTTCCGAGCGCTTCGGAGAGATTGCCGCCGGCGCGCTGTTGAATGAAAATGACGATGCCGAAAAAGTTCGCTTCCGGTAGCGGCATGCGTTCGTAGAGCTTGAGGCAAGCCTCGCCGATCGGGATGCCGATCGTTTGCGTCTCGATGATGCCGCGAAATTCGCTGCGAACGGGTTCTTCGGCCTCGGCGGCGATCAGCTTGAGACTGTCGAGCAGGGGCAAACCGGCCTTGATGCCGCGAACGATCACGTCGACGGCGTCCGGGAAGGTCTCGAGAAAGCGATTTTCCCGGCGCTTCTTCAGAAACGACAGAATCCAAAAGGGAAGCCCGCCGCCGGCGGCGAAAGCCAAGCCGAGAGCGGGCAGAATGCCAATCCCCATCAGCATCGCAAACAAGAAAACGCCGAAGCCCAAGACGCCGGCGGTCACCATGAAGCGGCGCGGCGACCACTTGAGCCCGGCTCGGGCCAGCCGCACCGAGAGCGGCACGCGCTTGGCCGTTTTTTTACGCGCTTCGAGTTGCTTGAGCGACCCTTCAACCTGCTCGCGTCGCGTCTTCTGACCGGAGCGCGACGGGCGCTTCGCCATCGGCTCGGTGCGCGCGACGCTTGCCATGCGCCGTTCCGCATGCCGCTCGCCGGAAAGGAGCGGATAAATGAAAACCCACGCGACGCCGCCGATCGCGACCGCCACCATAAAAAAGAGGACGTACACATTCATGGCTGCTTCCGCCGTCAGCTTCTGAGCACATCCGCGGGCTGCGCCGCATCAAGCGCGGCCGCGAGCCGCCCCTCCTCGCCGTAGTACCGCGCACGATCCCAGAACTTCGGACGGCCGATGCCGGTCGACCGATGTTGGCCAACAAGGTTGCCGTTGGCGTCCTCACCGAGGATGTCGTACACAAACACATCCTGGGTGATGATGACTTCGCCTTCCATTCCCATCACCTCGGTGATGTGCGTGATGCGCCGCGAACCGTCGCGCAGGCGCGCCGCCTGAATGACGATGTCGATGGAGCCGACGATCATTTCCCGAATGGTGCGCGAGGGCAGCGCGTAGCCGCCCATGGTGATCATCGATTCCAGACGCGACAGCGCCTCGCGCGGCATGTTGGCGTGCAATGTGCCCATCGAGCCGTCGTGACCGGTGTTCATCGCCTGGAGAAGATCGAATGCTTCCGGTCCGCGCACCTCGCCGACGATGATCCGTTCCGGGCGCATGCGCAGGCAGTTGCGCACCAGGTCGCGCATCGTGATCTGGCCCTCGCCTTCGAGATTCGGCGGTCGCGTTTCCAGCCGCACCACGTGCGGCTGCTGCAGTTGGAGTTCGGCAGCGTCTTCGCAGGTGACGATGCGCTCGTCGTTGTCAATGTAACGCGTGAGGCAGTTCAGGAGCGTCGTTTTGCCCGAGCCCGTGCCGCCGGAGATGAGGACGTTCGCGCGGCAGCGGCCGATCACTTTGAGGATTTCCGCGCCCTCCGGCGAAACCGACCCGTACCTGACGAGCTGCTCGAGCGTCAATTTATCCTTTCTGAATTTGCGAATGGTAAGCGCCGGCCCGTCGATCGCCAGCGGCGGCACGATGGCGTTGACGCGCGAGCCGTCGGGCAAGCGCGCGTCGCAGATCGGCGAGGATTCATCGACACGCCGACCGACCTGGCTGACGATGCGCTGGCAGATATTAAGCAGCTGCTGGTTGTCGCGGAAGCGGATGCCGGTCTTTTGAATCTTGCCGTCGACTTCGATGTAGACTGTGCCCGAGCCGTTCACCATGATGTCGGCGATCTCATCGCGGGCGAGCAGCGGCTCGAGCGGTCCGTAACCGAGCACATCGTTGCAAATGTCGTCGAGCAGATCCTCCTGCTCGGAAATCGACATCACGATATTCTTGATCGCGATGATCTCGTTGACGATGTCGCGGATTTCTTCGCGCGCGGAATCGGCATCGAGCTTGGCCAGCTGGCCAAGATCGATCGCCTCGATCAGTGCGCCGAAAATCGTGCCCTTGGTTTCGTAATAGGTATCGGAGCGTCGCGTATCGACCGCCGCCGGGACTCGCTGCGGTGGATTTTGCGGGCCTGCCGCGCGGTTCGGCGCCGGTGCGCCAATGATCGGCGCTCCGAGCCCTGCGGATGGAAACGCCGTGCGCCCGGCTTGCGACGCAGCAGGCGCGGCGGCGGGCGAGACGGCGGGCGGCGGCGCAGCCGGACCCGGCGGCGGCGGCCGATCCAGCACAGCGGCAGCGGGACTACCGGGAATGGGACGCTTGCCAAACACTCACGCAACTCCAACAGACGTTTACGGTTACGATTGCCGTTGCAGCAGTTTCTCGATCAGCGGCGACAGCAGGCTTGAGCTTTTTCTCTTCGGCTCGGCGCGCCCGGTCATTTTCTGCGCCAGTTGCCGGAGCATCTCGGCGGTGCGATGGTTCGCGGAAATCTCGGCGATCATTTGCCCGTTGTTCGCCGCCGCGCCGAACAGCTGCGGTTCGAACGGGATGACTGCGACCGGCTCGTCGTCGAGCGCCTTGGCAAAATCGGAGGCCTTGATCTCCGGCCTTTTGGGAACGCCGATCTGATTGAGGCAATAGAGCGGACGCTGATCGTTCGGCCGCGCCGCCTTGAGGAAGTCGTACAGATTCTTGGTGTTGCGCAGATTGGCGAGATCGGGGGCGGCGACGATCAGGATGTCGTCGGCGCCCACCAGCGTCTGCTTGGTCCAACCGGTCCACTGATGCGGCACATCGAGAACGACGCACGGCACGGTGGCGCGCAGCGCGTCGAAGATCGACTCGAACGCGTCAGCGCCGAAATCGTAAACATGGTCCAGCGTCGCCGGCGCCGCGAGCAGGCTCAGGTGGTCGGTGCACTTGGAAAGCAGCCGATCGACAAACGCGTTATCGACGCGGTCGGGCGAGAACACGGCTTCGGCAATGCCCTGCGGCGGGTCCTGATTGAAATCGAGGCCCGCCGTGCCGAAGGCGAGGTCGAGATCGGTCACGACAGCGTCCAGCACGAGGTCGCGGGCGATGGAGAAGGCGATATTGTGGGAGAGAGTCGAGGCGCCGACGCCGCCTTTCGCGCCGACCACGGCGATGACGCGGCCGACCGGCTTGGCGTCGGGCGCCGAGAACAGGCCGCACACGGCGCGCACGATCTGCAGCGCCCCGACCGGCGCGATCAGATAGTCGCTGACGCCGCGCCGCACCAGCTCGCGATAGAGCGCGACATCGTTCATGCGGCCGATGATGACGACGCGCGTGGCGGCATCGCATACGGGCGCGAGCTGATCGAGGCCGCCGAGGACGTCTTCACCTCGGCTCTCGGACTCCAGGATGATGACGTTCGGCGTCGGTGAGTTCTGATAGGCCTCGATGGCGGCGATCAGGCCGCCCATCTGGATGCGCAGATGCGCTTTGGCCATGCGCCGGTCTTCGCCGGCCGCCTGAATGGCGGCGGCGGTCTCCACGGTCTCGCAGAACGCCTGCACCGAGACGCGCGGCGCCGGCGCAATGCGCTCTTCGCGGCCGGCGATATCGGCGGCGGCGGAAGTGCTGTCTTGCCAGGCGCTTTGGTTAGCTGGTTTCATCATACGGCGGCATCATTTGTTGACGTCGATGGTAACGATGGGCTGCGGCTCGGTGACAACAGCATTACCCTTCGCCCGATATTGTTCCATGATTGACGTGCGCCGCATCGCATAGGCCGGCGTCTCGCCGCGCGGCTGCACGAGGTCAGCCGGGTTGTCGACCATGGCGGCAAGGTTGCGCTGCGTGGCGCAGCCTTGGTTGTAGATCGGCTGGTTCTCGAAATAGTTGCGGTTGAAGCTCGGCCCGATGTCCTCGGGCCACAAGCCACAGGGTCCGGCTTGAGCGGCGATCCTCGGATAAGTGATGCGGATGGCCGCGATACTACGCCCGGGCGGCTGATAGCCGCGCACGACGATGCCGTCCGGCGGCACACCCGCTGCCACGAGAATCGAGCGGATCGGGCGCATGGCTTCCGCCGCTGCGTGCTCGTTGCTGGTGCCGACCGGCAGGTTAACCGCAACTCCGCCGGTGCCTTCGCGCCTCCAGGTGTGGGCGAATGCAAGCACTTCCGCACGCTGCGTGGCGTTGAGCTCGCCGCGACTGGTGCCGACGAAGACCTCAAGGGTGTGATCGGCTTCGCTCATCGTGATCGGATGGCGCAGGCGATAGTCGGTGGGAACGTCGGGAACGGCGGCGACCTGCTGGTCGGTGTTGCAGCCGCAGATAAAGATCGCGCATCCGCCGACGATGGCCGCACGAAGCGCGAGCGCTCCGAGGCCGCGGCTCTCGGCGATCATTGTCCGGACAATCTGCATTGTCGTCTCCTCGCGCCGCACGTCAGTCCAGGATGAAACCATATTTGCCGCGGTAGTTGTCGGGCGGGTCTACGTTTCCGCCGACGCCGTAGATGCGGTTGAAGCGGCCAAGCAACACCTGCGCCGGATCGCTTGGATCGGCGAAGCCGTCGTCGGGGC
This sequence comes from uncultured Alphaproteobacteria bacterium, assembly GCA_963733575.1. Classification (GTDB taxonomy): domain Bacteria; phylum Pseudomonadota; class Alphaproteobacteria; order Rhizobiales; family Xanthobacteraceae; genus BOG-931. Next base: position 6,773 of record CAVTDJ010000008.1, read on the forward strand.
GCGACAGATCCTTCTGCGCGACAGGGTGCACGATGTATGGCGTCACCAGGACCATCAGCTCGGTCTGCTGGTTGATGTAGTCGTTACTCTTGAACAGGGGGCCAAGAATGGGGAGCTCCGCAAGACCGGGAAACCCGTTCATCTGATGCTTCGTATTGTTCTGGATCATGCCGGCCATCGCCAGCGAGCCGCCGGAGGGAATTTCGACCGTGGTGCTGGCGCTGCGCGTGCGAATCGACGGCACGGTCGTCGTGTTAGTCGTGCCGGGAGAGGTTATGGTGATCGAATCTTGGGTCGAGAGGTCCGACACATCGGTCACCACGTTGAGGCTGATGCGGCCTTCACTGAGCACCACCGGTGTGAAGTTGAGAGCGACGCCGAATTTCTTGTATTCGATCGAGGGCTGGCAGGTCGACGGCGCATTGGGGACCGACGACGCAGCGGAGCAGGAATAGCCGGTCAGGACCGGAAATTCGCCGCCAGCCCAGAAAGTCGCCTTCTCGCCGGAAACGGCGGTCAGATTTGGTTCGGCAAGCGTGTGGATGACCCCGGCCTGTTCCATGGCCTGCAACGTCGCCGTGATCGACGGCCATCCGGCGGTAACGCTGGAGCCGCTGAGCGACTGACCGGTGGCCGTGAACGGATTGGTGTTGTTGAAGTTGATGACGGCGCTGCCGTAGTTGACCTTGCCGGCCAGATTGATGCCGAGCTGCTTGATGATATCGCGCTCGACCTCGGCGACCGTCACTTTAAGCATGACCTGGTCCTTGCCGCGAACGACGATCGCATTGACGACCTTGTTGCCGGTGGCGGCGACCTCGGACGATCCGACATTGAGAAGGCGCGTCGCCATGTCGAAAGCCTGCTGCGCTTCCGCCTGGCTCGAGACAACTCCGCTGAGAATGACGCCGTCGCCGATACCTTCGACGCGGATGTCGGAATCCGGCAAAACTTGTTTGATCGCGGCGCGGATGCCGTTGAGGCTGCGGGTCACGGCGATGTCGAGGCCGATCATCTGCTTGCCGTCGGCATCGAAGAAAAACACATTGGTCTGGCCGACCTCGTTGCCAATGACGTAAGCCCGGCGCGAGGAGCGGACCACGGCGTTGGCGATCTTGGGATTGGCGACCAGCACATCCTTGATGTCGCGCGGAAAGTCGATGACCACCGATTTGCCGACGCCAAGCGCCACCGCGCGCGATCCGTAATCGCTCGCGGCGACTACGATCGTCTGCGCATCGACTGACAGCTCGGCCGCGCCGGCGGCGCCGCAGGCCAGCGTCCAAGCGACGATGCACGGCACAAGGCCCGCGAGAGCCGCCGCACGGATCGGTGTGCCTGGTTCCATAAATCTCCCTCCGTGCGGTTCAGCGCGCAGTCGATTGCGTGCTCACGCCGTAACGCACCGTATTGAGGCCCCGCGCGTCTTTGTCGTCACCGCTGTCGCCGCCCTCCGGAGTTGGCGATTGCGAATCCAGGAGGCTGCGCAATGTGAGCGAAATCGTTCCGATCTGACGCGAGAGCGCGAGTGTCTCGGCCTGCTGCGGATCGAGCTCGATCGTCGCGGTCTTGCCGACGACGACTTTCTGACCGTCCTTTTCCTCGACGGCCTGGTCCACCGCCAGCACCCGCACGTTTTTCAGGATCGTATCGCTGACGAATTTCTCGACGCCCGTTATCTTCTCCGCCGCCCGGTCGCGTCGCGTCAGTAAGACGTCGACGTGGTCGTTCGGCAGGATGAAGCCGCCGGCCCCGGTCTCGGGCGATACGTCCAGCGCTATCGCGCGCATGCCGTGCGGAAGGATGGCGGCCATGAAGCCGCCGCCCTTGGCGACCACGACCTTGGAGTCGCGAATAGGCTCGCCGGACGAAACCGGCGTGCGCACGATAGCGCCGACGAAGTCTTTAATGGCGTCCGGCCGGTCGGTCTTTCTGATGAAGCTCGAATTGGCCGAGGCGGCGGGCCAAGTCTGCCAGCCGATGTCACCTTCGCCGACCACCTGACCGGTCCCGAGATCGGTCTTGGCGACCAGCACCTCCACAGTCGCGAGCGGCGGCGGCGCAACTACGTTGGGCGCTTCGGGCTGTCGGTTGCCGCTCGCCAGGATGGCGGCGACCGCGCCGGCGGCAAGAGCAACACCCAAAACGATGAGGCGCGCGGGCTTCATGACCCTTTTTCAACTTTCCAAAAGCGACGTAATGGCCGGATGGCCCCTCGTCTGCGGATTTCATCAGCTAAACGTCAAGGCATGGTTAATGAGGCGTATCCAAATCGCGTTAATTACGCGTTACGCGGAGAGTTTTGGGCGGCGAACCGTACCGGTTCCGGCGCGCAAAAACGGCCCAGGCCCGCTAATGGCCGACGGCCGCCATCCATTCGGTCTGCGGGTAGACGATGAGCGCCGCCACCGCCAAGGCGATCCCGTAGGGAACGCCGCTGTCGCTGCGGTGAAGCCGTTCGGCCCATTGCCGGCCGACGAACACCTGCGGCAGCGGTACGGCGCGAAACTGAATAATCAAGAGCGTCAGCGCGCCACCCAATATCGAAGCGTAAAGCAGGTAATCGGCGAGATGAGCGAACCCCAGCCAGAGCACCGTCGCGGCCGCAAGCTTGGCGTCGCCGCCGCCGATCCAACCGCGCGTGAAGAAGACGAAGACGACGGCGAGCACCGCCGCGGCGGCAGCCGCGTGCGAGAGCAGATCGGCCGCGCTCGTCCCGGTGAGGAGAGCGAGCAAGCCGAAACCGCCGATGAGAATGAGCGAGACGCGGTTGGCGATCGTCATCGTGAACAGATCGCTCGAAGCGGCAAACGCCATCATCGCCGGGAATAGCGTCAGCTTGATTGCTACAATCAGCATGACCATGGCGAGGCGGCACCGTCGATTGGCTTCTCAGCGATGGGCTTATCCGGCACTGGTTGAGAGAGGGTTAGCGGCGCGGCGCACCGGGCAATGGCCGGAAAGGGAAAGGGCTCCGGGACCGACCGGAGCCCTCTCGTAGTCGTTCATCCGAGCGCGCTTAGTTAAGCTGCGAGGAAACGCTGCTGAACACGCCGTTCAGCTTAGTGCCGAGGCCGTTCACGACGGCGATGATCGCAACGGAGATGCCGGCGGCGATGAGGCCATACTCGATGGCCGTGGCGCCCGACTCGTCCTTCATGAAACGCGAAACAATGGTTTTCATTAGATGGCTCCTTAGGTCCACACGTGGCTGTCTGAGCTCGACCCAAAGCCTGTTGCACCAGGCCATTTGGATCGCCACGAACCTAGCAACGAGAAATTGCGATGCAGTTAAATCAATCGGCGAAACCCGCAGTCGGTGGGCCGATCCGCAATGTAGTTAACAACGGGTTTCGCTGTTGCGGACAAATCTCATTGCATCGCCCGCGGGTCGCTTCAAAGCAACACTGCTTCCCCGCCCAGCCCGTGCATCCATTCACGCAGCGAAGGCGCGCAGGGAAACAGGCCAACAGGTAGCGCAGCATTCGAGGCGCCTCGCCGGTTGAATTACACAAGCAGCCTCGGCAAGATCATCGCCACCAACGCCAGCACCGCGACCATGGACACGACGACGAACGCCGAACGGCGTCGCACGGCCGGGTCCATCAAGAACGAGGCGAAGAAGTGCACGGGATCGCTCGGTATCATAAACAACGTCTGCGATCGGTAGGCGGCGAAATCGGGGAACGTGCGCGCCAGCACGCCTTCTTCCCATCGCGCCCGCGCCACTTGCAGCGTGATCGCCAGCAGTAGCAGCCCGGCCGCTGGCAGCGAGCGATATTGCAGGGCGACGGCAGCGGTGGCCAGCATCTCGAACAGATACAACGGGTGGCGGACGATACCGTAGGGGCCGCTCTCCACCAGTCGCCTCGCCTCCGGCATGACGCTCAGCGAGCGGCCGAGAAAACTGACGGTGACCAAACACATCACGTTGGCGAGCAGGCCGACGATAACGGCCAGCAGATTGAAAGTGAGACTCGGCGGCGCCCGCTCGAGCTGCATGAACATCAGCGGCACACAAACGGCGATCAGCGCCACGACACGCGGCAGGATCTCTTCGGATTTGCCGATGGCGCGAAGCCGAAACAGTGGCTGGAGCGACAGCAGGATTACGAACATCCACTGCGAGATTCGGGCCAGCATGGCGATCACGGTGCCGCTGTCAAACTGCTCGAACACGGCTGGGTCCTGCAGAACCTGCTGGCAGAACGAGAAAACGTCACGAAACAATATGAACGAGCAATAAACCATGATGGGAGATCGCATCGCCCAGTCGTAGATTAGGCTCTGATCGAGCCTGCGGCGGAGATCGCCGAAGGGCATGACAAGGAATTTGGCGGCCGGCACGGGAAACTCCACGTTCAAGATATAGTAGCAAAGACATTCCTTGCTGCTGGCTCGGATCGAGCAAGTCTATCGAGCAAGTCTTATGTCCCGATTGGCAAATTTGCATTAAGCTCCGTCTAATGTCGCCTCGACCATCCCGATATTTTGCTTCACCGTTAAGCAAGCATCGCCGCGCTATGGCAGCGACGGGGCGCTCCAGTTTGCATTTCCTTCACCAATTTGCCGTCAATTAGAGGCTTAGAGTGCAGCCTCATCGGTTGTTGAGTTCCGCGTAGCGTTTCGGAGAAGTCTCGATGGCGGCGTTGTGCGCGCGAGGCCGGGCCAGGTTGAGCCGGCTGCATTGGCTGTCGGCAGCCCTGTTGCTGATCGGGATCGTCGCGCCGGTGGCCGCAGGCCCGGCTCCGAACCCAAGCGAAACGATCGTCGTCTTTCTCGACCAGGCCAGGATCCTGCAACTGCCGGATCGCGCCGCCACGGTCGTCGTCGGCAATCCGCTCGTCGCCGATCTTTCGATCCAGCCCCACGGTCTCGCCGTCGTCACCGGCAAGGGCTACGGAGCGACCAACTTCATCGTCATGGATCGCAAGGGCGCCGTGCTGATGGAGAAGAACGTCGAGGTGACGGGGCCCGAGGATAAGACCGTCGTGGTCTATCGCGGCGCCGATCGCGAAACCTATAGCTGCACGCCGGATTGCTCGCGCCGATTGACGCTGGGTGACCATCCGGAATTCTTCGAGAAGACGTTGGCCGAGATCGTCACCCTCAACAACCAGGCCTCCAGCGCGGGCGCCATGACGTCGGGACACTGAAGCCCGCGCACGCTCGTCACGGAATCGGCAGCGCCGTCGTCGACTTGATCTTCTCCATGGCGAAGCGCGAGGTGACGTTTTTCAGCGGCACTGCCGCAATCAACCGCTTGTAGAAACCGTCGTAGCCGGCCATGTCGGGCACCACGACGCGCAGCATGTAATCGACGTCGCCGGCCATCCGATAAAATTCCATCACTTCCGGCATGGCGCCGACGACCTTGGCGAAACGATCGAGCCAATCCTGCGAGTGGTCGCCGGTCTCGATCGAGACGAAGACGGTGACGCCAAGCCCGATGCGATCCTGATCGACCAAAGCCACGCGCTTTTGGATGACGCCCTCCGCCTCCAGGCGCTGAATGCGCTTCCAGCAGGGCGTGGAGGACAAGCCGACCCGGCTGCCGATGTCGGCGACCGAGAGCGAGGCGTCTTCCTGCAGAACGGCCAAAATCTTGCGGTCGATGGCATCCATAGGAATATTCTTCCAAATTATCGGTGTCGTGAGGGATTTACATAGAAAAATATTCTAAATCAAGTGTCATTCCGGCGCGCCGCCAAGCGGCTAGCCCGGAATGACGGGTGTGCCTTCCGCCAGCAAAGCCGCAACGTCCACCCGGCTCGGCATACCCGCGGAACCGCCGATGCGTGCGCATTTGAGCGCGGCGACGGCGGCGCCGAAGCGCAGAGCTTCGGCCTCGCTCCGACCCTCGGCCAGCGCCAGTGCGAATCCGCCGTGCAAGGCGTCACCGGCGCCGAGCGTATCCACCGCGCGGATGGCAAACACGGGCACATGACGGACGGAGCGGTGGTCGAGAAAAATAATGTCGCTCGGCCCGTTGCTGACCGCGAGAAACGCATCCGTATGCTCCGCGATCGCTTCAAGCCCTTCGGCAAGGTCGCTGCGGCCGGTGGTGGCGACGAGGCACTCCGACGAAAAAACAACATGCGTGGCGATGCGAAACAGCGGATCGTCCGTGACGGTCGCTTTATCGGCGTCAAGCACGATCCGCATCTCACGCCGCCGGGCCGCCTCGCAGATCGGGCGAACGAATTGCGGATACCGATTGTCCGCCAGCACGAGGTCGGCGCGCGCAACAAGCGCTTCCGGATCGTGCGGCGTAACCGCTGCAATCCGCTTGTCGCGATGGGTGACGATGGTGCGATCGCCGCGGGCGTCGATGAAAATCGCCGAGAGCCCCGTCGCCAAGCCGGCGAGCCGCTGACAGGCGCTGGTGTCGACATGCTCGCGCGCGAGCGCCGCCAACAGGCGGTCGCCGTTCTCATCTTCCCCGGCAGGTCCGCCCAGCGGGCTCGCGAGTATCGCCCGGCCGCCAAGCCGCGCGATGGCAACGGCCGCGTTCGCCGCGCAGCCGCCATTGACGATGAAAAAGCCTTTCGCCTCGACTTTTTTGTCCGGCTGCGGCAGCGCGTCGACCTGGAAAACCTGGTCGAGCACGAGAATGCCGGCGCACAGAATGCGCGGGGAGGTCGCGCCCTCAGCCGGCGGCGACATCAGCCGGCCATGACATCGGAGCCGCGATCGGCGAACGCGCGGATGATGTGGTGCGCGATCGCGATCGGCGGCGGCGCGGTCAGGCCGTCCGGATGCTTGCGCGCCAGCATCACCTTCAGCTCCTCGCGATCGAACCAGCGCGCCTGCTCGATCTCGCTCTTATCGATGACGATCTCTTCCGCGGCCGCTTCGGCGTGACATCCGACCATCAGCGAAGACGGAAACGGCCACGGTTGCGAGGCGAAATATTTGACCCGCGCACAGGCGAGCCCGACTTCCTCGGCCACTTCGCGCCGCACCGCTTCCTCGATCGATTCGCCGGGTTCGCAGAAACCGGCGAGGCACGACCACATCGTCGGCGGAAAGCGCGGCGAGCGGCCGAGCACGCAACGCGCGCCGGCGATCGGCAGCATGATCACCACGGGATCGGTGCGCGGAAAATGCTCGGCCTTGCAGGAAGGGCAGTCGCGGCGCCAGCCGCCCTGCGTGGGCTTCGTCTGCGCGCCGCAATTGGGACAAAAGCGGTGGCGCGCGTGCCAGCCGAGGATCGCCTTGGCCTCGGCGAGCGGCGGCACATGCTCGGCGTCGACCGCGCCTTGCACCGCGATCGACCGCAGATCGATGAGCTTGAGATCGCCCCGCGCCTTCAGCGGCTCGACCGCCGCCACTTCGAGACCCACGCCGAACCGCGGCGCTTCACCCAAAAGGCCGAGAAACACCGTTTCGCCCGCCGCGCCCAGCGCGCGCGCCTCGGCGGGCGAAAACAGCGGATCGAGCGCCGCGCCGTGCGCTTTGAGCACGACGACTTCGCCGCCGATGACATAGACGCCGACGCCGCGATGCTCCGCCAGCGCCGCGAGCTTTGATCCATCGCTGCGGCAGGCGGCAGCGCGATCGAGGCGGCTGCCCGAATAGGCTTGCGGTGGCAAAGGTTGGCGCGGCGAAGGAGGATCGGGCTGTTTTGACATTTTGTGCCGGATTGAAGCCGCGCCGGACATCGAGGTCAAGCAGCGGCGGCGCGACCTCATCGCGCTTCATCCTGCCCGCCAAGCGGGGGGAAGCGGCGACTGCCTGCGCAATCTTTCACCGCAATTCGTGATTCCGGGCCTACCCGTGATGCCCGTCGGGCCCGGCGAGGATCAGCGCCCAGAACACCTTGTACTTCGAGGCCGGCGCATAGACCGCCGCAATGCCCATGCGGGCGACGCCGCGATTGAGCATGTTGGCGCGATGCGGCGGCGAATCGCGCCAGCCCGAAAAAGCCTCGGCGAGCGTGTGGTAGCCCGCGGAAATATTCTCGACCGCCACGCCGCCGCCGAAGCCTGAATTGCGCATGCGGTCCTGGAACGGACGCCCGATATCGTGATCCATCTTGTCGTGCGCCGCCATGGCATGCGCCTGCTCGCTGGCGAGCCGCATCAGTTCGGGATCGACGGTGACCGGAGGCAGACCATTGTTGCTGCGATAGCCCGAGATCATCGATGCCGCAGCGGCGGCGTCCACCGTGACGTCGGGCTGCGCCAGGTTTTGATAGAATGTCGGCTCGCCCGGCGGCGGCGCGTTGTCCGCGCAGCCGGCCAGCGCCGCAACGCTCATCACGACGGCACACAGTACGAGCGCGGCGGATGGCCGGATCATTTGAAGTGCCCCCACGAAGTCTGAGATTCCAGGAATTACGGAAATTGTGTTGATAATTTCCCCATGGTCGGTGCGCAAGGTGGCCGCACGAGCGGCGCAACATGCGGGGCGATGTTGGACAAGCAAAGCCGAGTACCAAAAGCCATCAATTTTCCAGTGAACCACGGTGGGTTTCGCTTCGTTCTACCCGCCTTACAAACTAGTAAATAGCCCTAAGTCCGAGCTTATCTCGGATCACCCCGACAAACGGCTCAAACGACACCGCCTCCCCAACGCGCGGCACCCCGGCGCCCCAGACCGAATTCGGCCACAGCGGATCGTCCTTCCTTCGCGCGACAATGTGGACGTGAAGCTGCGGCACGACGTTGCCGATCGCGGCGACGTTGATCTTGTCGCACTTCGTCACGTCCTTGAGAACGCGCGACACCTGCGTGATTTCGGCCATCAGGTGCGCGGCGGCGGCGCCGAGATCGATGATCTCGGTGACGCCGAAGCGGCGCGGTGCGAGGATCAGCCACGGATAGTCGGCGGCGTTGATCGCTAGCACGCGGGACAGCGCGAGATCGCCGACCGGCGTTGTGTCGTCCGCGAGTTGAGGATGGAGGGACCAGCCGGCTTCGGACATTGGGGCCTCATGCTGTCATTCCGTACCGAGCGAAAGCGAGGAGCCCGGAATCCATAGCCACGGTCAGCGAATATGGATTCCGGACGTGCCGCTTTGCGGCAATCCGGAATGACCGGCTGCTACTGCCCCGGCAGCGAGGAGATCGCGACCGCCACAGTGCCCTTAGCGTCGGCGATGACACGCAGCGTCTTGTCGTCGAAAGCGATGCCGAGAAGGCGAAGATCGTTGACGGCGACGTTGGCGGTGACGCCGGGCGCCTGCCCGGTGAATTCGGCGGCGGCGGCGGCCATGCGTTTCTTGGCGTCCGCGGCAAAGGGTTTCAGATCGATCATCGCCTGATCGGCCAGCGTCTTTTGCAGATGGGGCACGGCGGCCTGCGCCGCTTCGCCAAGAAGACCGAACGCCGCTTTGGACTGCACGTCGACCGCGACCTCGGTGAAGCGCAAAATCTGCGCGTTCTGATCGAGCACCGGCTTGCCCCAGACGTGCACGGTCGCGTCGGCGCCGATCGAGAAGAAGCCGCGCTTCTTCACGTTGACCAGGAGCGAGATCAGGAGCCGATCGCCCGAGGCCACGACCGCGGCCTGCTTGATCGTGGTCGCGAACGAACCCGAGCCGTCCTCGGGAAAGGTCTTGCCGACGACCTGCGCCTCGATCAGGCGGCTCACCTCGGTGAACGGAATGTCGATCGGCACGGCGATGTCGAGACTGCCCTCGTTCGCCTGCGGCACGATGTCGAGCTGTTGCGGAAACGGACAAACGGGCTTGGTCTCGTTCGGCACGATGCGCGTTTCCGCCTGCACGCCGACAAGAAGCGTCACCGCATCGGCGTCGATCTTCGGCTGCGCGGCGATAGCGCGCGTCGGGCGGATTTCGAGCCAGAGATCCGGCACGCCCTGCGCCGCCGCGCCGAGCGAAATGGAGCGGCAGAGCTTGGTCCATTCGCCGCGCGCCGCGACTTCGATGAAGGGGTCGTTGCGCACGCGCGCTTCGAGCGCGTTTGTCTGCTCGCGCACGGCGTTGTCGAGGAACGGTTTCACTGCGCCGGAGACGCTGAGCTTGATGCCGGCGATGGGCAGCGCGACATCGACGACGTTGACTTGCGCCGTGAGGTTCGGCGCCAGCCGCCAGTTCGGCGCGATGGTCGGGCGCGACACCGCCGTCACCGTGCCGTGGATGTCGGCGTGCTGATCGAACACCTTGCCGGTGAGCGACTGCACCTGGTGGCCGGCGCCGCCGCCGAGGAGGCCGCCGATGGCGCCGCCGATCGCGTTGGCAGCGCCGGTGATCGTGCCGCGGGCCTGGAACGTGCCGGAGAGCGCCGTGGCGACAATCAGTCCATCGGGCCGGCCGGAAACATTCAGCGGCCCGCGGGCGATGGTGAAGTTGAGATCGGCGTTGGAGAGCAATTGAGACACAGGATTTTGCGGCTTGCCGGAGAGATTGCGCGGCGCCTGCGCTTCGAGCGCATCGCGGATCGCCGACATGGCTATGGCGGCGGGAGCGAGCACCGTGGACGTGCCGGTCAGCGGCGGCAGCGGCGGCACGGCCGTGAGCTCCGGGCGGCCTTGTTGCAGCGAGGTCGGCCACAGCACGTTCATAAGGAGCGTCGCGCCGGCAAAGGCGGCGACGACAATGACAGCGCCGATGATGATCCTGCGAGTGGTCATAGCTGCGATTCGTCATACGTGGGCCTGACCCGCGTATCCATGCTGAAATGCGGCACCGCCAGCCTCACTGTTTTGCGCAAGCGTACGCTCGGCATGGATTTGCCGGGTCGTTGAAATACGAAGACGGCGCTTTCGCGCCTTCTGCCCGGCATTGACGAAATGAGGGTGGCAACATCGAGGCCCTCACGCTTGCTTTCTCCCCCTTCCCGGCCAATATACACGCCGGGAGGTTGGCGGTGGACGAGCCACTCGCCAACCGGGTCAGGTCCGGAAGGAAGCAGCCCTAACGAGCGCGGTTCGGGTCGCTCGTCAGCCTCCCACCCTCTCACATCATGTGGCCCGCATTGAGTGCAGCGAAGCGGGCACGATCGACTGGCTTTAACACCGCCCCCGGATTTCGCTACACTCATCCGGGCCACGCTGCTTAGTCAAACGTCAGGCATGAACGAAGCGACGACCCAAACTGCCGGTGCGGCCGGCACCTACCGCGTGCTGGCGCGCAAATACCGGCCGTCGACCTTCGCCGACCTGATCGGCCAGGACGCCATGGTGCGCACGATCTCGAACGCGTTCGAGACCGGCCGCATCCCGCAGGCCTGGGTGCTCACCGGCGTGCGCGGCGTAGGGAAAACCACGACGGCGCGCATCTTGGCGCGCGCGCTCAATTACGAGCTGCCGGACGGCTCGATCACCGGCCCGACCATCGACATGCCGGTGCTCGGCGTCCACTGCCAAGCGATCATGGAAAGCCGGCACCTCGACGTGATCGAGATGGATGCGGCCTCGCACAACGGCGTCGAGGACGTGCGCGCGATCAACGAGGCCATCCGCTACGCGCCGGTCTCGGCCCGCTACAAGGTCTACATCCTCGACGAAGTGCACATGTTGTCCGGCGCCGCGTTCAATGCGCTGCTCAAGACGCTGGAAGAGCCGCCGCCGCACGCCAAGTTCGTGTTCGCGACCACGGAAATCCGCAAAGTCCCGATCACCGTTCTCTCGCGCTGCCAGCGCTTCGATCTGCGCCGCGTCGATGCGGCGCTGCTGGTCAAGCATCTGCAAGGCATCGCCGGCAACGAAGCGATCACCGCCGAGCCGGAAGCGCTCGGCCTGATCGCGCGCGCCGCCGAAGGCTCGGTGCGCGACGCGCTGTCGCTGTTCGACCAGGCGATCGCGCACGCCGGCGCCGACTCAGGCGCCGGCCACGCAACAGCAGCCGCGGGGCCGGTGCGCGCCGAGGACGTGCGGCAGATGCTCGGCCTCGCGGACCGCACGAAGATCATCGATCTGTTCGAAGCGCTGATGCGCGCTGACCTCGCGCGCGCCTTGCAGGAAGTGCGCGATCAGTACGATTCCGGCGCCGATCCCGCCATGGTGCTCGGCGATCTCGCCGAGTTCACGCATTTCGTCACGCGCGTGAAAATCGTACCGGCGTTGGCCGACGACGTGTCGCTGACCGAAGCCGAGCGCACGCGCGGCCGCGCCTTCGCCGCCAAGCTCTCGATGCGCGTTCTGGCCCGCACCTGGCAGATGCTGCTCAAGGGCATCGAGGAAGTCACCGCGTCCGGGCGGCCGCTCGCAGCCGCTGAGATGGTGCTGGTGCGCATCGCCTATGCCGCCGACCTGCCGACGCCGGACGAAGTTATCCGTTCGCTTGGCGATACGGCGCGCGGCAACGGCTCGGCGCCGGCGCCGAGCGGGCAGCCGTCGCCGCGCACCGACATGCCGGCGCGCGCCGAAACCTCACGCGCGGAGATTCCGCGCGGTTCAACGCGGGCCGCGCTTGCGGCCGCGCCGGCGGAATTGCCGGCGAGCGATCCGGTTGCGCGCAGTGAGGAGAGCGTCACAGCGCGCGTTCTAACAAGCTTCGAGGATCTGGTGGCGCTGGCCGCCGAGAAGCGCGACCTCGGCATCAAGAGCGCGCTCGAGCGCGACGTGCGGCTCGTGCGTTTCGAGGACGGCCGGCTCGAGTTCGGCCTCGAAGCGAGCGCGCAAAAATCGCTCACCGGCGAATTGTCGAAAAAGCTCGCCGACTGGACCGGCCGCCGCTGGATGGTGATCGTGTCCGCCGAACCGGGCGCGCCGAGCCTCTACACGCAGGCGCAGATGCGCAAGGCCGAGCTGAAAGACGACGTGCGCGGCGATCCGCTGGTGCAGGCGGTGCTCACGCGCTTTCCCGGCGCCGAAATCGTCGACGTACGGGCGCCCGCCGGCGCGCCGGACGAAGTGCCGTTCGAAGGGCAAGGCGAAACGGGCCGCGCCGACGACGAAGCATAAAGACGAACCACAAACAGGTGCGCCATGGCCGATTTTTTTGGCCTGATGAAACAGGCTACTGAACTCAAATCGAAGATGGAGGCGATGCAGGCCGAGCTCGAGCGCATCGAGGTCGAGGGCACGGCCGGCGGCGGGCTTGTCACGCTCAAACTTTCCGGCAAGGGCGAGCTCCGGACCGCGCACGTCGATGACTCGCTCCTCAAGCCGGATCAGAGGGAAATCATCGAGGACCTCATCGTCGCCGCGCATGCCGATGCCCGCCGCAAGCTCGAAGCGCTGCTGGCCGAACGCATGCAGGCGCTCACCGGCGGCCTGCCGCTGCCCCCGGGGCTGAAGTTGTTCTAATCGATGCCCGCCGTCGCCGCCGGTCCCGAGATCGAACGCCTGATCCAGCTCCTGGCCCGTCTGCCGGGACTGGGGCCGCGTTCGGCGCGGCGCGCGGCGTTGTTCCTCATCAAGAAGCGTGAGCTGTTGATGGCGCCATTGGCCGCAGCCCTGCAGACCGCGATCGAGAAGATCGAGATATGCAAGACCTGCGGCAACATCGACTCTAAGAATCCCTGCACGGTTTGCACCGATCCGCGGCGCGATGCTTCCGCCCTCGTGGTAGTGGCCAACGTCGCCGACTTGTGGGCGCTCGAACGCGCCCATGCCATCAACGCCCGCTATCACGTGCTCGGCGGCACGCTCTCGCCGCTCGACGGCGTCGGGCCGGACGACCTCACCATCGATGCGCTGGTCAAGCGCGCGCACGATCCGGCGGTGCAAGAGATCATCCTGGCGCTCAATGCCACCGTCGACGGCCAGAGCACCGCCCACTACATCACCGACCTCCTCCACAGCGCCAACGTCAAGGTTACGCGGCTCGCGCATGGCGTGCCGGTCGGCGGGGAACTCGACTATCTCGACGAGGGCACGCTGGCCGCGGCCATGCGCAGCCGGACGCCGTTTTAGGCGCCCGGATCGACACCTTTCCCCACGGAATAGAGGTCGAACAAATATTCAGCTGCCCGTTGAAATGCCCGCAAATTAGCCAAGGCGCGCCCGCATCGCGGACAATCGGCCGCCAATCGGGCCGGCAGCGGGGCGGCAAGACGCTCTTCTTTGCCACGAATCGCGGCTGGGCGGGCTTTGGCGAACTTGGCCCGCCCCTTGCATAGCGGTAACTGCGATCTCGATCTCACAACTCGTGTTGAATGAGATTGCTTGGAGCCCCGGCGATCCCGGCACCGGGGCTCCATCCCTTTTTAAATCAATAGCTTATATGATTTATTGGCGACAGTGGCGACAGTCATTGGCGACAGTTCAACCCTTGACCGCGTGGCCGCTAGAACAGGTGTAAAATGATACTAAATGCAAACTGCTTCGCCTCCGAGACGAAATCATGGCGGAAAATCTTCTTCGCCACTCTTGGGCCGACCTCGATCAGGCTGATTTGAGAAGGAGCGGTTCGGCCGCCCAGGTCAGTACGACGGTGACGAGAACGTAAACCGGCATGTGCCGTAGAGAGCTGCCGCGCATCTATGAGCTGCGCGACCTTCTGCCGGCATCGCCCCCGGCCGATGCATATTTCTGCGATCTTGATCGAAGCCTTGCCGAAATCCCCCAAAAACTGAAGCAATATCGCGACATTGAACGCGACTTGTCGGGGCTCGATCCGGCCGCATGGGCCTTTCTGAAATCCGAACTCAAGCCACTGCTGGTGGCGCGGGCCGACAAGCGCGGCTGGCAAGCGCTATTCGATATCCTTAATCAGGCGAAGGGTTACAATTATCTCAAAGGCCTCGGATACGCCGACGTGAGGTTCATCCCGCGCGCGAAAGTACGAGGCCAGAGAACGCCAGACTTGGCGGCTTACTCCGGGCCGATCAAAGCTCTCTGCGAAGTGAAAACGATCAATGTTTCGGAAGACGAGGCGAACCGCCGCCACACAGGCGGCCTCGGGTCAACCGAAGCCCAGCTAAGCAGCGAGTTTTTCAAGAAACTCGCGCGTGATCTTGGAGAAGCGAAGGCGCAGATGGACGCGTACAACCCAAGCCCGGACCTCAAGCGCATCGCCTACGTGGTCGTAAACTATGACGATTGCCTTCATGAGGCAGGCGATCTCTACCGCTTGCAAATCGATCTATACATCGAGCGCAGCAACCCAACTCCCGAACTCGACGTGGTGTTCAACGTCAAGCCGCCATTCTATGCGGCGACGGCGTAATTCGTCTTAGCGCAAGCACCCGCTTCCTCCATCCCCGCCGCACCAACCTCGTCCTTCTTCCGGCCTTGTCGCGCCGGTCGTCGGCTCATGGGCGCAAGCGCTGACGCACTCGTCCTCTTCGTTCCCGTTGCAAGCGATGCGCCCACCTCCTCCGGCGCAACGGGCCTCCGCAGAAGGCCGCGATTGGCGCGGCCGAAAAACGATGGAGGAGAAGATGCGGTTACTGACAATCTTTGATCTGATGCGCCTGACGCGGATCGAGCTTTGGGATCTCGCACAGCGGATCATCGGCGAGCTGCCGGCATTCCCGGACGGCTCGCCCGAACGCGACAGCGCGCTCGTCTCCCTGCGCAACATTCGCTACGTGGGGATTTCTCGCCGTGAGGCGCCAACCAACCTCAACGCTCGGCGTCGTCGTCGATCAGCGCCCATCTGATTTCGGGCAACGGGTCCGTCCGACCGACTTCGAGCCAATCAGTGATCGCCGTATCTGCGGCACCACGCCTGGAATGGGTGCCCGCGAGCTTTACGCACTCGGCGCGAATCACTGATATTGAAATCGCTCGCGGCCCGGTCCAATCGGATCGGTCGTACTTCGTCTCCTCGAACAAATCGCGCAGCGCCTCGACAAGCGCGCCCTGTTGGTCGGGAGAGAGGGCGCCTGCGCTCAACAGCCGCCGCGCGCACCATATCAAGTTGCCAAGCTGTGGCTCGCGACGATTAGCGACCGCGGCTACAACCTGCTCGATGAGGCTATTGGGCAAGGGGTGATTGGTATCCGGCGGCAGCGAGAGCCAGCTATCAATGGCAGTGACCGCGCCGTTGATCTCGTCCCGATTTCGCCCGACGATCGCTCGACGGACTGTCTTGACTGCCCTGTCCTCGCAATCGGGTCGGTTGCGCACCAGGACAGCCAGCGAGCCGATGGCTGACGGCACCCGCCCTAACTCAATAAGCTGAAACAGTTGCTCCACCCGCGCGTCGGTGAAATCACCCGGAATAAGGGCAGGCATGATGGCCTTCGTCAGAACGGGACCGATGCAGCGCGCCACGCGCTTTCGCATCATGTCGGCGCCAGGTTCATTCGTTTGTTTGGGCTGTAGCCTCAATATCGTATCGAATATGCAAACGGCATCTTCGCGTGGCGGCCGAAGAATTTCAGACCTTCGTTTAGTCGGGGTCGCGGCTCCGTTGATCGCGATAAGGCTCGCTTCGGTCAAAAGTTCCTTTACGGGCGCCTTATAAAGAACGTCCATGAAGTAGCGTCGCGCGGCATTCGGATCGGGGGCCGGCAGGTGCAGAAAAACATGGGCCACGAGACGCGTCCCAATGGGCAGTCGTGTTTTCGGGTCGTGCTGCGCCCACAGTGCATTGCCGAAGGCCTCCCGTTCGTTGGGCACAAGCAAATTCGCATCATCGAGATAACAGAGTCTGAGAGCGGCGTCGGCTCGTGACGATGAGTTTACGAGCCGCGTTGCTTCTATGAGCTGTTGCACGCGAAGGCTCCACCGCGCTGCCTCGTTGGGTTTCTTCAGAGGACAGTCGGCGATGTGGGAAACCGGCGTCGGCCAATGCTGCTCCGGCATGGAAAGCCCGATTTCGCTTTGCAGCGGAAATTCGATAGCGGGCAGAACCAATTCCGCTCGCATCTCCTTTGGCATCGCTTCCGCGCAGCGCTGGAGAACGTGATCAAGCGGCTCGAACAGCCACCAATGCCGGACATCCGGGTCCCTTACGATATTAAGGGCGAGATCATATAGCTGGCGGGCGCGTTTGGGTTCAGTGCGAATTGCCAATCTGGAAATGATTTCGAGATACAATCGAACCTTTTCGATTGCGCCCGCATCAAACTGTTTCTTGCCGGTGCTCGGGTTAAGCTCGATGCTTCTATGGCGCCAGAAATCGACTGCGCCGGTCAATTTTTCAAGCAATTCACCGACGGTCGTTTCCGACAACCGGGCAACCGCAACGCGGCTAAAAAATCGCTCCACCGCCTCGTCGGAATGGCTGCGCAGCGTCCGCATGAAACGGAAGTACCACGTTACAGTTGGCTCGAACTGCAGCGCGACCGAGTCCCTCGACGGGGCTCGTAAAATTGTGACCCAGCCGAAATCGATCGGGATACCGACCGTGTCGGCTAATCTGTCAAGGCCATAGCTGGGCGCTTCAGCTGCCCAACTTTGGAGGTGAATGCCGTCACCATGCTCGGTATACGTTCCAGCGTCGAAATGGACCTTGGGATCGAAAGTCTTTTCCGCTTCCTTGCGGTGGGCTCTTTCGATTGCATCCTCGACATGCTTGAGCTCATCCCAGGGATCGCTCTTCGCGGCCTTGAAATCCAACGGCCATTCTTCGCGTCCGTCGGCCCTTTTAGGCTAAATCCCCCGTCTAAACCGGGAACCTATATCGGCTGCCTGATCTAAAAACTGCGCCCACGCGCGCCGCGATAGCACCCAAAGAGAGTTGCGGTCCCTCAACTGGCGGGCCCGCAGGTCGTTCACGGCTGCTGCGATAAGTACGTCCGCTTTGTCGTATTCCGCGAGTTCGCAATGCAACCCCGCACGTCTCAAGGACCAGATGGGATCGGGGCCGACAAGCTGTTGCAGTTCCTGGGAGAGATTTAGAAAGTCGAGGCGATCCCTGGACCAAAGGCATCTCTGACACGAAACGGCGGCGCGAACATCCGTGCCGGGTTCGGCGTGCTGCTCGATTAGCTGGGCCAGCTGATCGAATTGTTGCTGGTCGCCTCGCTCGCGTGCCGTTCTGAGCATAATTGCTACAACCGCAAGATGCTCCTCCCTGGACAGTCCCGATCCCGCCTTCGGCTCCGTGATCTCCATGAATAAATTCGCCAAGAATTCGGGGATCGGCCAAAAGGCCGTGTCAAAGCGCCAGGCCAATTCGTAAAGGACGCGCGCTCGGCGTGGTTGACTTAAATGGGCGAGAATTTCCGCGGACGGCACCGGGGAAATGTCCGTGCTGTACCGTAGCTCGTCGCGCTTTCCGTAAGGACATACGATCCAGCCGGGATAGCGCTCGCGTTCTGCCTGCCATTGCGTCGCCGCCGCGTCCAATAAGGTTGCCGCGTAGGGCTTATCCTTATGGCGGCGTTGCATTTCCTCGATCGTTGCCGCTTGAGGTTCGGCGTGCTGGTGCGGCGTCCATGCATGAAGAGGTTCCGGTTCAGCCTCCCGCAGAAAATCGAGAAACTGCTTCGTGGCAGACGCATGCCGCTCGTCGCCGACCAGACCAGCGACGAGGGGAGTCAGGTCGATCGGCGCAACGTTGCGCGCCTCAAGAAGTCGGCGTGCGGCCGGATGCAAGTTCAGCGCGCCAACTAGATAAATGCGCCGCGTGCTCGCCCCGAGATTGTCCCGAACCCATCCTGACCATTGAAGGAAGTTGGGGTCCGTCCCTGAGAACCCGACAAGGCACAGCTCGTTTTCGAGGAAGACCTGCCTCGCCAAATTCACGAACGGAGCATACCGGACGGGATACGTTCGATAGTCCTCCTCGGTAAAGATAAAGGGACCGGAGGGGACGCTGCCGTGCAATTTGATGATGCGAGGCGACTTGGCGCGGGCTATGTCGCTCATTACCGATACTGCTTCATATCCTATCTCGGCGATTGACTGGGACGCTCGCTCCAACAGGCTGTCCCAGTTGGTGGTAAGCACGTCGGACCACGGGAAGCGCAAAAGCGAGACATGAAAATCGCCCGGGGTCCATGCGTGGTCCGGCACCTGGCTGCGTATGAAATCGTCGAGCGTCGCGCGCCCCAGGAGAGCCTGATATTCCTCCGCCAGCCGCAACGGGTCGGCGGGAACGTCGTCGTCCCGCGCTCCCGGGTAGATTTGCGCCGACATGTGCTTTCTCAGATCACGCCAGAGCGGCGGCCTTGGCGTATCTGCGGCGGCGAGTTTCGCGAACCTGCTGAACCCTGCGCCAACCAGCAACGCGGCACCTCGGGTTTCCCCGTTACGCCACAGCGACCGGGCGAGGTGTTCAAGGGCGAAATAGTCGGGAAGGTTGCAAATATTCATGGTGATCCGGAATTCGCGAATAAGACCAGTAACCGCGTAGGCCAACGGGTCTCGAATCAGAAAGTAGCCTGCCAATCCTTCAATCGGTAAGTTTGCCTGAGGTTGGGCGGAATATTGATCTTACCGGATCGCGTGGAAAAAGCGGCTCGGGATTATAGAGCATGATCAAATCACCTGACATCCATTTCGCACCCCGTCCGTCAGTCTGCAAAATCTGGGGTACGGTGAAAGCGATGGAATCCACATGCCGCCGCTTTCCCCCTTAAACACGGCGTGCGTTATGGGATGCAACTCGCTCGGCGTAGTCAGCATGCGCGCTTCGAATCATGATCGCGACGATCGACAAATCACGCTGGCCGAAAACAAAAGATTGGCGTTTCTGAGACCTCCGCCGCCGGATGCCTCCAGAAGACGGAATCACTGTTCGCCGAAAATCACGAGCCCTTTTTCAACATGGGGTAATTCCGGGATCGAGCCAGACGAAGGCACAGGGAATCAGCTCTCTAGAAACATACGAGGCCATCCTCATGTGGCCTTGCAACGATGGAGAGCGACAATGGTGCACTATGTCGGACTGGACGTGTCGTTGAAGCAGACATCGATCTGTGTGGTGAACCAGGCAGGATCTGTCGTGCGAGAGGGTATGGTTGATTCTGACCCTGAGGCGATCGCTGCGTTCGTGAGATCGAAGGCGCCGGGAGCGCAACGGATCGGCCTCGAGACAGGGTCAACCTCCACGTGGCTATGGACCGAGCTCAAGCGGCTTGGCCTGCCGGTGATCTGCATCGACGCGCGCCACGCCAAGGCGGTACTCAAAATGCAGATCAATAAAAGCGACCGCAATGATGCGGCTGGTATCGCCCGCATCATGCAGACCGGCTGGTTCAAGGAGGTGCGCGTCAAGGATCTCGATAGCCACTCGGTCAGGGCGCTCCTGGCGAGCCGGGCGTTGCTGGTCAAGATCAAGCGTGATCTCGAGAACCAGATCCGTGGCCTCCTCAAAAACCTTGGTCTCGTCATCGGTCGCGCCAAGTTCAACGTCTTCGCCGCGCGAGCCGGTGAGTTGATTGAGGATCGTCCCGAGCTGATCGCTGCGATCGGACCGCTGCTCGCGGCGCGCAAGGCCATCGAGCAGCAGGTCGGCGATCTCGATCGTAAGGTTCTTAAACTGGCCCGTTATGATACGCAGGTCCGCAGGTTCATGACCGCGCCTGGTGTCGGCCCGATCACTGCGCTCTGCTTCAAGGCAACGATTGACGATCCGACGCGCTTCAAGCGATCGAGAAGTGTTGGCGCCTATGTCGGATTGACGACCCGGCGTCACTCCTCCGGAGAGGTCGATTGGTCTGGCCGAATCTCGAAGTGCGGTGATGCCATGCTCCGCACCTATCTATTCGAAGAGGCCAACGTGCTGCTGACCCGAGTGCCAAAATGGTCGGCGCTAAAGGCTTGGGGGATTAAGCTGGCCAAGCGCAACGGGCTCCGCAAGGCCAAAGTCGCCGTCGCGCGCAAACTCGCGGTCATTCTGCACCGCATGTGGATCGATGGGACCGAGTTCAACTGGTCAACAAAGAAGGCTGCCGCGTAGCGCGCATAAGGAGATCACAGGGTTCCCGCGACACACAGCGGGAAAAAACGTCCCTGCCGGGACGTTGGCGGTGGTGAGATCGCTCGCTGCTTGGCGTGCGCTCGAAAGGGCGACCGCGCTTTCAACATTGATCCGCCAACGTCATCTTACGCCATCATGCGGAGGGCACGCTCCTACCGCGGAGAGAACAGTGGGCCCGGCAAGGATCGTTGACGAGAGCTTGACACCTAGACCCGGAATTAGAGAACAGCATCGACCCATTTCGTCATTTTGGACGCCCCACTGTCAGTGCTGCAGATTTTTCGATCTGTTGTCGATGACCCTGTACCTGGCTGCGCTCGGCCGGCGCCGTCACCATCTCCACCGCCCCGACCCGGCGAAGCCGACGTCAGCATCGGTCGCCCGACCCAACAACACAACAATCTGCTAAAAAGAAATGGCGACGGCGCCGCCGGCGACCTCATCATCGTGCGGCCAGTCAGCCGCTGCACCGCCCAGGCGGCCCGAGCGGGTCGAGCAGCTCGGTCGGCAATCGCGCCGCCAGCTTCGCGCGTGCGCGTGACCACAGCGAAAGCGGTTAACGATGCACAAAGTATTCCCCGGATCGCGCCGACCAATCCCACCGTCCTTGAGCCTCATCACGCAGCGCTCGACAGCCCGGGCGCGCCGTCAACCCTAGAATTTGACGCTACCAAATCATTACGCTCGGGTCGTAGCTGCCAAGTCGCGGAGTTTCGGCGGGGTCTGGGGCGAGTGAGCGATTTCCTGCCGTCTAAATCTCTTTGACCAAACGCTAGGAAACGGCACGCCACGACCATTCAGCTTCGAGAATGCATTCAATCAGTCTGAGCAGATGTCAAGATCAAAGAGGGGGTAGGCGACTAACCGCGGCCGGTTGGGCTATATTGATCGCCAAGAGGTGGTTTGGTGAAGGAACGATTTGAGGGAGACGGCCGTCCGCAGCTGATTGCGGCCCTTCGTCGTCAGGACTTTGCCCACGGTGACGTAAATATTGCGGAGGCGCTTTGCGCCGCCGGCACGCTGATTGAAGTCAAACCCGGCGAAGACATCATCGTTCAAGGCCAGGCCGACAACGAAATTTATCTGCTTGTTGCCGGCGTTGTCGGGATCATCGTGAACGGCGCGCAGGTTGTTACGCGGAAAGCGGGCCAACACGTCGGGGAAATGGCCGCCATCGAACCGTCATTGCTCAGGTCTGCCACGGTGAGGGTGCTAGAAGCCGTCGTGGCATTAAAGATCACGAGCGCCGATTTCATGAAAGTGGGCGAGCGTTTTCCGCAAATCTGGTTGCTCCTCGCACAGGAACTCTCCAGGCGGCTTTATCAGCGCAACCGTTCAATCTTTCTGCCAAACCCAGCGCCCAAGTTGTTCATCATGTCATCGTCAGAGGCAAAGAAGGTTGCCGAGGCCCTGAGAGCCGGGCTTGAGCATGATGTTTTCAGCAAGGTCTGGGACGATGGCGTTTTTTTCGCGGGTGGCTATCCGCTGGAAGCGCTCGAAACGCAGGTGAACGAATCTGACTTTGCAGTCGCCATCGCCGAGCCTGATGATATCACGGAATCCCGTGGTGTGCGTGCGCCGACAGTGCGCGACAACGTCCTGTTCGAGCTTGGCCTCTTTATGGGAAAGTTGACCCGCTATCGAACGATCCTTATCCATCCGAAAATAAAGGACCTAAAGTTGCCCTCGGACCTTCAAGGCCTTACGCTCATACCTTACGAGCACGGTGATAAGTTGACGATTTCGGCCCGCATCGCGCCCGTCTGCAACAAGGTGCGGGAAGTAGTGAAGAGGCTGGGAGTCCGGACGTTCACCATGCGATAAGAGGGGAATTCAGGACAGCCGTTCTTTCCATGGCCGCCCTGTTAGTCCGATCAATGAAAAACTCGCCATATCCTTTGGAGAATGGTGAGCTGCGCGGCTTTCCCTGTCGCCTCGATGGCCACGTCCGCAGGCTCTGGAGCGTGACCGTTCCGAAAAATCGTGGCCGACAATTGCATTCCCGACCACAGCCGAAGCCGGGCGATGATGAGGACGGCGAAGTTCACACCGACCGCTGGGTCGCGAATCAGCTCTAGCATCGTCGTGAAGTCTTCACCGCTCGGCAGAGGAGTGAACGTCGGGTGGGAGTGCCACTCGCCGATATAATTAAATCGTTGGTAGTCCTGGCCGGTCCGCTGGAAAAAGTCGTCTAGAAATGCCTTGTGTAGGACGGGGTCTCTGACGAAATGGGCCGCGGTGCCGCCACTCAACTGAACCGAAATATCGACGATCCTGAACGTTTCGTTCTCGACGTGCTCGCCGACGAGGACGCCGCCGATCTCGCGTGATCGACCGCGAAGCTCCCGCTTCAGACGTTCAAGTATCGTTAGAGGTACCAGAAGCTTCATTCGCTCGCGCTTCGAATAATTTTATTAGCCTTGCCACTTCCTCGCCCAGCTCTTCCTCCGTCAGCACGGGCGTAGCCTCGCTGGGAAGCGGAGGACCCGTTTCGATAGGAAAGGTTTGGAAGGGCTGTTCGAAAACTGATCCGACACCGAGTCCGATGGCATACACGGAATGAGGAAATAATGATGGCTGACGCGCGATCAGCAGGTCAATCGCCAAGCGAGCGGCGTGAGCCGCGATCGCAGATACATCTGCGTCATCGGCGATCAACGGCGGCCCATCTAAACCGGTTTCATAGCTCCTGCGCGAGCGCACGGGTTGAGCGCCCTTTTCGCCGAACCAGTTTTCGATCGCGCGCCTCATATGTTGTGGCGATGGCTCGAGTTCTGGTCGGCAGCGTGCGATAAGGCCACCGATTCCGCCACCAAACACTTCGGCCCAGACCAGAGACTTTTTACGCACATTAGCAATCGCAGATATGAGGTTCAGAATGTCTGGGTTGGCGGTCGCATCGAAAATCAGGTCGCAGTCTCCAATCAATTTCAGCATCGTTTCCGCTGAAGCGCCGGACTCTTGGCCGCCCAATCGCGCCCGCCAAACCTCGGATTGAGTCGCCGGATTTGCCAGAGACAGGCGTCGCGCCAGGGCGTTTGCTTTATGTGAGCCCACGTCGCGCCAATCGAGGTCGTTTCGAACGAAATTGTCAGGTAGAAGAATATCGTCATCGACCAGAAAAAATCGAGAGACGCCGCTTCTGGCGAGCATCGTTCCAACCTTGCTGCCGAGCGAGCCGCATCCGATAATCGCGACCGATTTCTCGCGCAGGACTTGGTGGGAACCGTCCAACCTCGGATGAAAGGCTTGCGGCGGCAGAATGGAGCCCACACCAATGCTGTTGTCCCTCCACAGGAGGTAGAAGTAAATTTCTGACCCGCGTAAGAGGATGGCGTAGGTGTGGGGCGCCTCAAAACCAAACGACGCACAGCCTTCCTTGAATGATGGCACATCCGTGGTCGGCGGCAACGGGGTGTCGCTATTAAACCTGAAAAGCGCTACCAGGAACTCTCGGCCCTCATCCACCAGCGGCTTTGGAACGCCGGCGTCAACCCACGCCATCTCAGCTGGCGCAGTGATCGCGTTTAGGACATAGGTGGCTCTTGTGGCATCGCTCGCTGAGCGGACGGCGAGCCCGTGGACAGCGACGAGCATGCGAGATCGACCTGCGGGGGTGCTCGACCTGCGCCAGCAGCGTGTGCGGTGCTCTGTGTGGCAATGGAGATGGTCGCCGGCGGCCGGCGTCGATGGTTTGTTGGTGGCGATCGGACGGCGGCGAGGATTCGGCGCTGCGCCGGCGATGATGGTCGTAACGCGCAGCCGGCGCCACCAACACGACACTCGCCGCCACCCGACGACATCGGTGTCGTCATGGGATGGTGGCCGCCGACTGCACTTGGTTTCGCTCGTGCCCCGAATCGGTCGTGGCGCCGGCGGCATTGAAGGCTCAACGGAAATTGCTCGCGTTAACCTGCTTGATCTTGGTCTCGCGCGCGCGAGGGGGTGGGGCGCCGATGCCGATGATGGCACTGGCGGCGCGGTGCGAGCCACGGGGTGGCGCGCGACAGCACTCCCGTTTCAACAACTGCGGTGAGGGGGGCTCTTGTGGCATCGCTCGCTGAGCGGACGGCGAGCCCGTGGACAGCGACGAGCATGCGAGATCGACCTGCGGGGGTGCTCGACCTGCGCCAGCAGCGTGTGCGGCGCTCTGTGTGGCAATGGAGATGGTCGCCGGCGGCCGGCGTCGATGGTTTGTTGGTGGCGATCGGACGGCGGCGAGGATTCGGCGCTGCGCCGGCGATGATGGTCGTAACGCGCAGCCGGCGCCACCAACACGACACTCGCCGCCACCCGACGACATCGGTGTCGTCATGGGATGGTGGCCGCCGACTGCACTTGGTTTCGCTCGTGCCCCGAATCGGTCGTGGCGCCGGCGGCATTGAAGGCTCAACGGAAATTGCTCGCGTTAACCTGCTTGATCTTGGTCTCGCGCGCGCGAGGGGGTGGGGCGCCGATGCCGATGATGGCACTGGCGGCGCGGTGCGAGCCACGGGGTGGCGCGCGACAGCACTCCCGTTTCAACAACTGCGGTGAGGGGGGCTCTTGTGGCATCGCTCGCTGAGCGGACGGCGAGCCCGTGGACAGCGACGAGCATGCGAGATCGACCTGCGGGGGTGCTCGACCTGCGCCAGCAGCGTGTGCGGCGCTCTGTGTGGCAATGGAGATGGTCGCCGGCGGCCGGCGTCGATGGTTTGTTGGTGGCGATCGGACGGCGGCGAGGATTCGGCGCTGCGCCGGCGATGATGGTCGTAACGCGCAGCCGGCGCCACCAACACGACACTCGCCGCCACCCGACGACATCGGTGTCGTCATGGGATGGTGGCCGCCGACTGCACTTGGTTTCGCTCGTGCCCCGAAATCGGTCGTGGCGCCGGCGGCATTGAAGGCTCAACGGAAATTGCTCGCGTTAACCTGCTTGATCTTGGTCTCGCGCGCGCGAGGGGGTGGGGCGCCGATGCCGATGATGGCACTGGCGGCGCGGTGCGAGCCACGGGGTGGCGCGCGACAGCACTCCCGTTTCAACAACTGCGGTGAGGGGGGCTCTTGTGGCATCGCTCGCTGAGCGGACGGCGAGCCCGTGGACAGCGACGAGCATGCGAGATCGACCTGCGGGGGTGCTCGACCTGCGCCAGCAGCGTGTGCGGCGCTCTGTGTGGCAATGGAGATGGTCGCCGGCGGCCGGCGTCGATGGTTTGTTGGTGGCGATCGGACGGCGGCGAGGATTCGGCGCTGCGCCGGCGATGATGGTCGTAACGCGCAGCCGGCGCCACCAACACGACACTCGCCGCCACCCGACGACATCGGTGTCGTCATGGGATGGTGGCCGCCGACTGCACTTGGTTTCGCTCGTGCCCCGAAATCGGTCGTGGCGCCGGCGGCATTGAAGGCTCAACGGAAATTGCTCGCGTTAACCTGCTTGATCTTGGTCTCGCGCGCGCGAGGGGGTGGGGCGCCGATGCCGATGATGGCACTGGCGGCGCGGTGCGAGCCACGGGGTGGCGCGCGACAGCACTCCCGTTTCAACAACTGCGGTGAGGGGGGCTCTTGTGGCATCGCTCGCTGAGCGGACGGCGAGCCCGTGGACAGCGACGAGCATGCGAGATCGACCTGCGGGGGTGCTCGACCTGCGCCAGCAGCGTGTGCGGCGCTCTGTGTGGCAATGGAGATGGTCGCCGGCGGCCGGCGTCGATGGTTTGTTGGTGGCGATCGGACGGCGGCGAGGATTCGGCGCTGCGCCGGCGATGATGGTCGTAACGCGCAGCCGGCGCCACCAACACGACACTCGCCGCCACCCGACGACATCGGTGTCGTCATGGGATGGTGGCCGCCGACTGCACTTGGTTTCGCTCGTGCCCCGAATCGGTCGTGGCGCCGGCGGCATTGAAGGCTCAACGGAAATTGCTCGCGTTAACCTGCTTGATCTTGGTCTCGCGCGCGCGAGGGGGTGGGGCGCCGATGCCGATGATGGCACTGGCGGCGCGGTGCGAGCCACGGGGTGGCGCGCGACAGCACTCCCGTTTCAACAACTGCGGTGAGGGGGGCTCTTGTGGCATCGCTCGCTGAGCGGACGGCGAGCCCGTGGACAGCGACGAGCATGCGAGATCGACCTGCGGGGGTGCTCGACCTGCGCCAGCAGCGTGTGCGGCGCTCTGTGTGGCAATGGAGATGGTCGCCGGCGGCCGGCGTCGATGGTTTGTTGGTGGCGATCGGACGGCGGCGAGGATTCGGCGCTGCGCCGGCGATGATGGTCGTAACGCGCAGCCGGCGCCACCAACACGACACTCGCCGCCACCCGACGACATCGGTGTCGTCATGGGATGGTGGCCGCCGACTGCACTTGGTTTCGCTCGTGCCCCGAATCGGTCGTGGCGCCGGCGGCATTGAAGGCTCAACGGAAATTGCTCGCGTTAACCTGCTTGATCTTGGTCTCGCGCGCGCGAGGGGGTGGGGCGCCGATGCCGATGATGGCACTGGCGGCGCGGTGCGAGCCACGGGGTGGCGCGCGACAGCAATAGGAAAAAACAAGGCGATTGCTAACCCAACCGCCTTACCAACCTTTTGCACGAAGAGTCTGATTCCAACGAACGTCTACGCGTCAGCAATTGGGTGAGTAGGCCGCTGGAGTTGCACCATCGGCCTCTCGCAGAACCGAGCATGAGACTCTCGCCTCACTCGGCTCCCATCAGGCAAACACGCCGATCATGCCCATCCGCCAGTGCACGAACAAATCCGCGTGTTCCCGGGCCATTCGTTCGAGAAAGTGACCCGCACGAATCTTCTTTGCGGCAAAGCGCTTGAACTTCCGCATCACCCAGGCTCGAAGTGTCAGATTGACGTAGCGAAGCACGGGTGCGAGCGCCGATGGCGCGTATCGCCCATAGTACGCAAGCCACCCCCGCAGGAGTGGATTGATCTGTCGGGCGATATCTGCCACCGACAGCTCGGTTCGACGGCGGAAGCCCAATTCCCTGATCGTTGCCCGCATGGCCTTCATTGCCGAGACGCTGACGGCAGGAGTGAACCCGCAGAACAGCGTGTTGTCTCGGTGATTCAGGACCCGACGGGGCCGGAAGCAGTAGCCGAGGAAGTCAAACTTGACGTTCGGATACTTGCCTCTACGCCTTCCGTCTCTGCAGTAGACAACCTTGGTTTTGGTTGGATGCGGCTCAAGCCGGCACTCTGCCAGCCGTGTTTGAAGCTCGACCTTGAAGGTCTGCGCTTCTTGCTCGCTCCGGCAATGCACCAACCCGTCATCTGCATAACGACACCAGGGAAGGTCGGGGTGCGTCCGTGTCATCCACAGATCGAACGCGTAGTGCATGAACAGATTGGAGAGAATCGGACTGACCACACCACCCTGCGGGGTACCGCAGGTTCGTTCAATCCGTGTCCCATCGTCCTGTTCCATCGGCGCCCTCAGCCATCGTTCGATGTAGAGCAGCGCCCACTTGCACGTCACGTGTTTGCGGACAGCCCGCAGCATCAGCGCGTGGTCGATATTGTCGAACAGACCCTTGATGTCAAACTCCAGAACCCAGTCGTACTTCCAGCATCGCTTGCGCGTGACTCCAACAGCATCGAGGGCCGATTTTCCCGGCCGATAGCCATAAAGTCCGCCAGAAATAAGGGCTCCAGGTCCGGCTCAATGACCTGCTTGACAACCATCTGCGCCACGCGGTCCGCCACAGTGGGCACACCCAAAATCCTTTGCCCTCCAGACTTCTTCGGTATGGAGACAGCACGTACCGGCGGTGGAAAGTAGCTTCCCGAACTCATCCTGTTCCAGATCTTGTAGAGATTGTTCTGCAAGTCGGCTTCGAACTGTTCGATCGACTGTCCGTCCACCCCGCTCGCACCCGCATTGGATTTGACCGCTTTGTACGCTTCGTACACCAGCTTCTTGTTTATGCTGAACGGTTTGTCCGTCGCACGCGTCGGCGTCCTCCTGTTGCCAGTTGTTTCCTCACGTACGACCACCTGATCCGATCCCTTTGCTCCAGTCCCATTACGAACCTTCATCGCTCCTACGGATCGGTCCGTCCCAGTGCTTTGCCTCGGTACTCTCGCCTCACGGCTTTCGCCGCTTGTGCTTCTCCCTTCGCATCAAAGCGACTGGTTCCTGCAGTTCCACGCAAAAGCCTGCATCCGAGTCACGCCCCCTCTACGCCGGTCGTCGTCTGCCCCGTCTCAGGCATCTGACAAACTCGTCCCAGAGGCACAATCCCCCTCCGGTTTCGACGACATTATAAATCTTTAACGACGCGTGTTCAGTGGGTTCACTTTCGTTCGTCTCTCGGACACTCACCTGCTCAAGGTTCACCTTGAACTTTTCCTCCAGCGCTCACCACCACGGCTCTTGACCGCAGCAGCCTGGAGTGGTTTGGGACCTGCTCCTGATAGCCGATCCCGAGGGGCCCGCCCTCATCTTTCACGCAGCTTTACGGCTCGTATCCTTCCTCCTTTCTTGCTGCCTCTGCAGCACACGATTGTGCAACAACTCTATTATTATTACGCAGTCAAGTAAACCGTCGAACTCCGATTTCTGACCGTCTTTCAGCATGTAGTTGATCCAGCCCGCGTTTGCACCGTCGCGGACAAGAATTCGACCGTGACCCAACTCGACCTTCGCCCAACAGTCACCGATTAAAGTCTCGAGGGCAAAGGCATCGAAATGCGGCGGCAATTCTATGGCGCAATGGATATGCCATCGACCTGACGTGCCACGCTCCCATCGACGTAATGAGCGAGCGCGGACCTCGCCTTTCTCAAGTACGGGTAACACGCGAAGGCGTTTGCCGTGACGACGAAATGCAGATCCATACACTGCTTTGTTGAGGAGGTTCATGAAATGCCGAAAAGCTTGTTGGCATTGATAGTGGTCGATCTTTATCCAACTGCTACCGTCGGCTTGGCGGCCTTGCTTCAAAGTCAGTGTGACGTCGCAAAATTCACCCCAGCTGCTCGTATCGAAGAAGTGTGATTTGGCGGATTCAATAGGGTCAGTCTCAATCGAGTTGATGTTCGCGTGAATTGCAGAGGTGGCGGCAGGTCTAATGGCAGCCTTTGCGCAGTGTCGTTCGACAATTTGCGAGGAACTCAAGTTTCAGGCTCCAGACTCTTTCTCGAATGCGACTGCCGTAGCGTTACTGTATTCTGGCGTCTTAGCGATGTTGCGAATGACCAGAGCGCCACCTTATGGCATGGGCGGTGTGGCGCGAGTTAGATTCCAAAGGGCGGGGATAGTGGTCTCAAGTGCGCTAGAGTAACGGCGCTAGCAAACCAAGGGCAGCGCGCGCGTTAATGCCGAGCGATGCCGAAGACTGCGTCATCGGCCAACATCTGACAGTCGACATTACCGGATTTTTCCTCTGTCTATCCATTCCTGCAAATCATTGAGTTCATAAAATACCTTGCGACCTATCTTCGTGCTCGCGGGGCCTTTGCCTCCCATGCGCCGGCGTTGCAGCGTCCGCAGGCTGCAGCCGAGCATTTTAGCAACGCGACGCTCGCCGAGAAGGTGTCGGTCGTCGATAACGATCTCGTCGCCAGCGGCGGCCGTCGCGGGAGTGCTTGCTTGAGGATTGGCAATCGTCGGCGGCGTGGTGTTTGTGGCCGTCTTGTCAGGCAGCCTCTTGTCCTCACCCGGCACCGGCAACGGACCGTCGGACTCGCCACTGGTCAGGACTTCATTTATCGACTTCGTCGAGCGCGCTTCGGGTGGTTCAGCCTCGACATCAGTCCCGGAACGAGCCTGCAGGTCGCGTAAAAAGGCCCCACGAGTTTGCCAGCGCTCCGGATGGTCCCGCAGCCATTCCTCCCTCTGCCGCGGGGACAATCTCCCGATGAAGAAGTTTCTTTCGTGGCGATTGCGGAACACGCGACCGTCATACTCTCGCCCGTCGAAGGGGTTTTCGGTGGTCATTGGAAGCCCTCCCTTTAAATCATCAATGATGGATCTGGCTGCGCGGCCGCAGTACCGCATGCGCGCGGCGGTCGAATACAATCGGCAGATGGTCGGTCTTTTTCTGCAGCGACTCGCAATAAGCTTTCAGCGAAACAACATCGACGGGTCTGCGCGGGCCAGCCTTGCGGGCTTCAATCCTTCTCTTAGCAATAAGACGCGAAATGCTGCGCTTGCTAATCGACAGATAGCGTGCGGCAACAGCAGGTGAGAGTGCGAGCGGTTCGAGCTCGATGATTTCGATTGCAGCGGACATGCCTGGCCCCTCTTTACGAGAGGCCCACTTGCTACACCGCTTGGTCTAGCGCCCGCTGCGCAGTGCTCCGGGTTCCAACGATGGGCTATACGTCGCCGGGCTACGCGCCACGATCTACCGGACAGGGATTGGACCTGACCAACGCCGTGGTGGCCCCTATCTAGCGACGACCGCCGTGCCAGTCAACCGGTACATTTAAGACATGATGGGCCGCGAAGCGCCTATTCGCGAGCATTGTTGGGAAGTGACCTCACGAAGCCGCGAAAGGATTCGACCCCGAACCCTATCGGATTAACGACTACGCATTCGACGTAAAGAAGCCACGGCGTAAGCAGATAAGGCAGCGACCGTATTCGTCAAGCGCGAGGGGAATGGTGCCGGCATGCCCGGCCAGATGTCTTAGATGGTCACCGAACGTCCAAATGCCGGCGCCGTCAGGCACTAGGATCGGTGCGGTGTCATCCGCCGTCCGAGGGCTGGAGGCTTTGTTTCCATTATTGCTCACGGCATCACTCCGATCAACGTCGCTGCCGAGTCTTAGGAATATCCGCACGGAGTTCGCCCACATCAATCACACTCATTGCGGTCACGCGCGCGCTGTTTAGTTGGAGGCGTTTCTCGCACGAAGGTGCCAGGCATTCGCACGCTGCTGTGCAAGTCTAGCCTTGGTTTGAAACTCCAGGGCCGAATTCGCAACGCCCTGATCAGCCCAGTCCTGAGCTTCGACCAGGTGTTTGGCTGCATGCTGCTCGAACAAGCGAGCCGTTTCGAGACAGACGGCGCTTGTGTAGGGATGAGCTCTTATGTTCTCGATCATGGCACGCCTGGCGACGCCCCCGACGCAAGTTGGATTTTGGCAGTTTCCAACCGGCGTCTGGATTTTCCAGCAGCGATCGGGCAACGGTCGCATATGGTCAACCGACATTTTTCCGTCGGGCGCTCTGCTGTCCTGACGGCGTTGCCGTGGCCACCTTTTTGGCGTTGCCAGCAATGGGAAGCAGCATCTCGCCCTGTCCCTCAATCCGCTTGCGCCCTTTCTTCGGCGGAGTGGATGATCCTTTTTCCTCTGCAATGCTGCGGCGGAGCGCGTCCATCAGGTTCGCAACATTCTGCGGCCGCGGCGCGGCATGCTCGCGCGATACCGTTATGCCGGCCTGTTTCTTCTTAAGCATAGCGACCACGGCTTCCTCGTAGTGATCCACAAACTGCGAGGGGTCGAAGTCCGTCGCCTTGCTCTGGAGGATGTGCTGGGCCAGCCTGAGCATATCCGGCTCGACCTTCATGTCAGGAATGTCGTCGAAATATTCCTTCGCGTCCCTGATCTCGTATGGGTAGCGCAGCGTGGTGGCCATCAGCCCCTTGTCCCAGGGCTGGAGCATGATGACCCGCTCGCGTTTTGCCAGCACGACACGACCGAGCGCAACCATGCCCTTGTCGCGCATGGCCTCGCGGATCACGGCAAATGCGTCCTGCCCGACTTGGCCGTCCGGCGTAATGTAGTAGGGGCTGTCTAGATACCGCTCGTCGATCTGCTCGCGCGGGACGAACGAGTTGATTCGATGGTGTGTTTGCTTTCGACCGCTAGGGCGTCGAGTTCGTCGTCGTCCACCGGGATGTAGGCGTTCTTGGCGTATTCGGAGCCTCGGCCCTTAGCCTCGCCCTCGACCGGTTCGCGGGTGACTTCGTCGACCAGCTGCTGGCGCAGGCGGTTACCGGTCTTCTTGTTGATCTGGCGGAACGAGACCCGCTCGGTCGCTGATGTCCCGGTGTAGATGGCGATTGGACACGAGACGAGCGAGAGCTTGAGGTAGCCTTTCCAAAACGCACGCGCGGGCGCCATGGGATATCTCCGCTTGGTTGCAGGTGCCACCTGGGCACCGGCCGCGTCTACGGACCACCTTGCTCGGAGAAGCGCAGGTTGGCGCGGGCCAATCCGTCGAAGCCCGACTCTGTACGCTGGTAGAAATGTAGGGCGCGGTTTCTAAGAGGCAAATCCTCTCGCTTGCGATGGTTAATCGACCATTTCCGTACTCTCTCGTACGGGCGTCCCGCTCTTTGTAAGCCCGAGCATTAGTGATGACGGGAGACCAGCAGCAGCCGAACGCGTCCGAGCTCTGAATCGGCGCGCCGTTTGACCCACAATCGGCGTCTAAGGTTGACCCTCCTTGGATCGCTCAAACATTTGAGCCGTCGTCAAGAAATTGGGATCACTGCTGGAACGCCGACCAGTGATAACGGATAGAGGTGGATTTGGATCTCAGTCGAAGATGCGCTTTAAGGTGACCAAGTCCAGTGCGATCTAAACACGCGCTTGATCGGACCGGAATTCCAAACGCGCTCCTCCCACATGCTTTGGTTATTTGTGACCTTCGCTTCAGGCGAAAGCCGGTCGTACACGGCCCCCGATATGAATGAGAAATAGGGACCATCGCGGAACGCACTCATTTTTGCCGCCACGTTGGGACTTGAGCCAACCCAAATTAAATCGTTATTGTTCCGAATACCGGCGCGGACAACCAATACTTCACTCGTGTCGACACCAGTACAGTGCGCAAGTTTGTATGTGCCATTTCGCATGACTTCATACTGAGTCTCAAATTTTGGCTTAATCAGATTGATGAACGCCCAATTTATTTGGAGAGCACATTTGGCGGCTGAGGTGTTCTTGGAATTTCCGAGGAACACACCCATGACGCGATCGCCGTCGAAGCTGCGCAATTCTCCGCCTTGCGCGCGGATCAGGCGCGATGCGCAAGCGAGGAAGGCCTTAAAAAGCTTCGCGGCGACCCGCCGGTCCCACATTGCGATTTCAGTGGAGTCTGCAAGGTCTGCGTAAAGCATGGTCGCCTCGAGTTTTACGCCACCACCCGCTAAGGCAACCTTGTCGGTCGTAGGAACGACCTCACCGTCCCGCACATCCCAGGCTTGATTTATAACTCCGTCAACTTCCTTTCTGAGATCGTCGCTGAGAGCCATACCGTCACCTTAATATCAAACCAGTGGCGTGGATGACGGCCGCCAAAGCGAGAAACACGGTCCATGGGATGAGCGCAATTGCGCTAAGAATGAACGCGACCTTCATCGCATCGTATTTCATCTTCAGAATCTCGGAATTGCGCCATACTTGTCCCAACAAATCTCGGGTATAGGCGTCGTCTTTCTGAGCAACAAACTCATCAATGAACTTTGCCTCAGTACGCTTGGCGATTTCACGAAAATAGATAAGCGAACTGGCTCCTCCCTTCAGCGAAGGGAAGCTTGAGCGATAAATAAAATAAAGACTGGCGGCAACGAGGAGAATAAAACCTACCGCCGGTACGACAAGAAACCAAACTAGGACATCATCCAAGCGCAGATTTAGAGCAAGCAGGGCGAGCGTTCCTGTATTTAAGGCGAAGAGAAATGACCCTTTCGCCTCCACGCGAGGAAAAAAACTGAGAACGCGATCGAGTTGCTTTTCAGCGGCGTCTTTGGTCGATTTGGTCATGACGACGGACTATGTGCGTCCTGTACAATTAAATAGCTCGTACTGCGTCCTCCACCAACGGCCTTCTGAAGAATACCCTTTTCTACCAGATCAGTTATGTCGCGTAACGCCGTATCGGCCGAGCATTTTTCAAAACGCGCCCATTTGGAATTGGTGACGTGGCCTTCGAACCCATCTAGCAGACGGTTGAGCATATCGCGTTGGCGCTCGTTGAGCCGCGCGGCTGCATGCTTCTTCCAGAACTCAGCCTTACGTAGGACGGCCCCAAGGATTTTATCGGCACCATCGATGGCACGTTCCAAACATGCCAAAAACCACTCCAGCCATTGAGTGATGTCGAGGTCGCCCTTTTGGGTCGCCTCGAGGATGTCGTAGTAAGCCTTTCGTTCCATGCCGATCTGTGCGGACATGCTGTAGAAGCGCTGCGGACTGTCTTCTGATCGAGCAAGAGCCATGTCGGCGATTGCTCGCGCGATGCGGCCATTGCCGTCGTCGAACGGATGGATGGTGACGAACCACAGATGGGCGACCCCCGCCTTTAGGACTGGGTCGATGTTCTCATCACCATTGAACCAATCGAGAAAGGATTTGATTTCTGCGTCGAGCCGACCGGCGATCGGGGCTTCGTAGTGAACCTTCTCTTTGCCGAAGGGCCCGGAGATCACCTGCATCGGGCCTGATTTTTCATTACGCCAAGCGCCTACAATGATTTTGGTCATGCCGCTGCGCGCCGTGGGAAACAGAGCGGAATGCCAGCCAAATAATCGCTCGACCGTCAAAGGCTCTTTGTATTTCTGAGTGGCATCCAGCATCATCTCGACGATGCCTTCGACGTGGCGGTCGGCCGGCGGCAACGCGCCTGCGTCCATCCCAAGGCGGCGAGCGATTGAGGAGCGAACCTGATCACGGCTGAGGATTTCGCCTTCTATTTCGCTAGTCTTGAGCACGTCTTCGGTGAGGGTCTTGAGAACAGCCTCTTCCCGGAGGTGGAATCCCAGGCCCTGCATTTGGCCGATCAGTCGGCCTTGGCGATGTCGAACCGCGGCAACCCGTTTGGCCAGAGCCTCCTGG
This sequence comes from uncultured Alphaproteobacteria bacterium, assembly GCA_963733575.1. Classification (GTDB taxonomy): domain Bacteria; phylum Pseudomonadota; class Alphaproteobacteria; order Rhizobiales; family Xanthobacteraceae; genus BOG-931. The sequence goes on from CAVTDJ010000008.1 coordinate 42,285, forward strand.
GCCCAGCGAAAGTGGGGCCACTGGAGCAATTCATGGATATAAGTCGTCATTCGCCGCATCTCCTGCGGCGATTATGGGGGCTATTCACCGCGTTCGCAAGCATTCACCGCAAAACTTGCGGCGAATAGAGAGCTAATCCCCGCACCCCATTACCGACCTGCCTTGAAACAGTTCCCTTTTTGTTCTAGGCCTTCGCAGCGATCTGGCTTTTATGCCCTTGGTTTCTGTGGATAGCGCCGGGACGGCCCCTGGCAATAGCCACCACGCGCACCATCTGGGGTTGCCCCGCGGGGTCATTAACCTTGCGGCGAGAGCCCCAGATCAGTGCACCAACCCAGTCCTCAATGGACAATAGGGAGTAATTGAAATGGCAGCCCGTAGTTGGAACAGGGACCGAGCGACCAAGCGCATTAATGCGAAGATCGACGCCCTCCCAGTAAAGGATATTGAGATTAAAGAGTACGTTCGAGACGCCAATCTCTCGAATCTTTCCAGCACGATCGCCTACCGAGTTGACGGAGCACACCTCTACGCGGATATCCTGAACCTTCAGGATATGTTGGCCGTCACCGCCGCCGAAGGCGAAACCTGCCACAAGCGCACGCTTCGCTTCTTGAACCTCCACTACCGCGCGGTTCATCGCATCATCTCGCGAGTGGATGCGATGCTGGTTGATTTTCACAATCAACGTCTGCACTCGGTGGTCGCCAAGCCATATGACAGCGAGGCCAAGCGCGTGCATCGCGCTGTTGCGACCGGCCAGTTGATTATCGACGTTCTTGCTCAAACCGGCGAGGACGCTGACCACCCTGCTGCGAAAGTCCGTATCGGGATCGATACTGGCAAAGCCCTGGCCGTGAACAACGGCCGGCGCGGCCACCGCGAGCCCCTCTTTCTAGGAGAGCCTGCCAACTACGCGGCGAAGCGTGCTGGCGGCGGAAACGCGACCGGCATTTATCTAACAAATAAAGCACGCAAGGCCATCGGTCTGACGGAAGTGGCGAGCGTCGATACCACGCCTCTTACCAAGTCAGAAATTGAAGCGAGCCAACAAAGTGCCAAGCTCGACGTTACCGCGGCCGAGATTGTGGAAGAGTGGGTGGACGATCTCGAAAACAATCCTATCGGCGCCTTCGAGTTTTCGGGTCATACGCCGCCCTACGCGACGCTCGACATCGAAAGCCTGTCAGCCAAAAACTCTCGTCGTCAGGATGCAGCGACGGTTTACGGTGATTTGGACGGATTTACCGCTTACGTGGGAGCCAACATCGGCACCGATGCTGGCGCCAAGAACGTCGTGCGTACACTCCACGTTCTGCGATCCGAACTAGACGCGGTCCTCCACGAGGATTTTCAGGGGCGCAAAGTGCGCTTCATCGGCGATTGCCTACATGGCCTCCTTGTCGAGGGCACGGCCCAAACCACCGAAGTGGAAGAGACCATCAGCAATATGACGCTCTGCGCCGCCGCCATGCGCAGCAGCTTTGACATCGCGCTCAAGCGCTTGAAGGAAAAAGGGACTGACGCTTCCAGTTTGGGCCTCGCTGTCGGATTTGAATTCGGCCCGATGAACGTCACCCGTCTCGGTATGAAAGGCGAATTGATTCGCTGCTCCGTCAGCCGCGGGGTACTGGCAGCCGAAGAGGAACAATCCCGCTGCACAGGCTCAGAAACGGCAATCGGTGAGATTGCCTACGACGAGGCCTCCGGCGCCGTGCGGGACATCTTTGGCGATAGCCGCAAGCGTTCGAAGCTCGACTACGATACCGCTGTTAATGAGATGTCTAACAAAGGTGATAAGGCGGCGCGCGCGACAAAAGCCATGGCTGCCGCAAGCCTTCTACAGCCCGCGAGCGCCGCATCCGCTCCATTGGCTTTCCCGAACCGCCCGACAGGTCCGGCGAAACCTGACGGGTTTGCGTGAGCTGGTACCTCTCCGACTTTGCTCGGCTTAAGAGCGAGCGCGTAGGCCTCGAAACCTTTGCGCTCGGCGTCGACTGGTTCGCCGCGCTAGGATGGCGGATGGACGAAAGAATGCGGTTGGTGCTGGACGGCGAGATCGCTGTCGGAGATCGCGTTTTTCCAATTTTCCTACGTTACCCGGAGACGTTTCCGTTCTCGCCGCCGTCCGTCTTTCCACGCGGAGATGAGACTCGCTGGTCTTATCATCAATTTGGTGCCGGCGGCGAACTATGTCTTGAATACGGCCCGGACAATTGGACGCCGGAAATGACCGGGGTCCAGATGATCGAAAGCGCGCACCAGCTTTTGTTGCTGGAAAATCCGAGCGAAGGTACGCCGGCGGTTGTCGCGTCCCGTCACGTAGAGACACTGGGACAAAGGCTGCGGAACAGGCGCACGCGCTTACTGGTAACGCGCGAGCTTGCCGCCTTCTTCGAGACTGCTCCGCCCGCCACGACGATCACCGGCAATCTGGTGTCGTGCTATCACGATAGTGGCTCCAAGGTGCGACATGTCGGCGAGCCCTTAGCGGTGGTGGTGGCGAAGACCCGGTATCTGGCTGAGGATGCTCTAGCCGATATCACGGTCGAACTTGATGGGCTTCCCGCGGTTGTTGATCTGCAAAAGGCGCTCGCCGACCCGTCCGTGCGGGTGCACGACGATTTGCAAGGCAATGTAGCCGCACGCGTCCGTCAGAGCCGTGGCGATTACGCAAAGGCGCGCGCAGGCGCCGATCACATCATCAGCCGGCGTTTTCATTACGATCATGGTGCATCATCGCCGATTGAAACCCGGGAACTCGTTGCCAACTGGGATGCGCGCGCCAGCCACCTCACCTTATGGGACACGACCCAAGGTCCGCCATTCTTGCGGACCGGCCTGGCCGCGATGCTAGGTTTAAGCGAGCGCCAGGTGCGGATAATCGCCCCGTTCGTCGGCGGCGGCTTCGGCCCAAAGATGATGCTCTTCTATCCCGAAGAGGTCGTCATTCCGTGGGCCGCAATAAAACTCAATCGACCGATCAAATGGATAGAAGACAGGCTTGAGCACTTTTTTGCGACCACCCAGGAGCGTGGGCAGACACACGATGCCGAGATTGCTCTTACCGCTGACGGCCGAATCCTCGGCGTAAAGGACGTGTTTCTTTACGACACAGGTGCCTACAATCCCTATGGACTGGCAGTGCCACTGAACAGCCAATGTACGCTGTTGGGGCCGTATGTCGTTCCGAACTATGACAGCACTTTCACGGGGCTGTTTACGAATAAGCCGATGGTAACTCCGTATCGCGGCGCTGGTCGCCAGCACGGCGTCTTCGTGATCGAACGACTCCTTGATATCGCGGCCCGCGACTTAAAAATTGATTGCTCCGAAATCCGTAGGCGCAATCTCATTCCACAAGATGCTTTTCCCTATAACAATGAGATCATCTATCATGACTTTGCCCCACTCCAATACGACAGCGGTAACTACGAGCCGATCCTGGACAAAGCGCTGGAAATGATCGGCTACCATCGCTTTCTGGCTGAAGAGCAACCTCGCCTACGTGAGCAAGGCCGCTGCGTCGGAATCGGCGTCGCCTGCTACGTAGAAGGCACCGGGGTCGGTCCTTATGAGGGCGCGAAGGTACAGGTGCAGGCGAACGGCAAGGTGAGCGTTGCGACTGGAATGGGCACGCAAGGGCAAGGCCACTTCACAGTTTTCGCCCAAATTGTTGCCGATCAACTCGGGGTTGAGGTAAGCGACGTTGACGTTGTAACCGGCGATACCGATCAATTTTACTGGGGGTCGGGAACTTTCGCGAGCCGGGGCGCGGTGGTGGCGGGCAATGCTGTTAACGAGGCCGCCAAGGCTGTCCGCCAGAAAATCTTGCGCGTGGCTGCTGAACATTTTGAATGTGCCGAAGAGGATCTCGAGATCGCTAATGGGCAGGTGTCCGTTGTTGGAGTCCCCGGCCAGTCGGTCAAGCTCGGGACGTTGGCTGTGAAGGCTAATCCGATGCGCGGTGCAGTGCGTCCGGGTACGGAACCCGGACTCGAAAGTACGCAGTATTTTGGTCCGGCTGGTGCTGCGACTGCGAGCGGTGTTCATGCAATGATCGTCGAGGTCGATCCACAAATCTTCACGCTTCAGGTATTGAAATACGTTGTCGTACACGATTGCGGAACGATTATTAATCCGCTGATTCTTGCTGGGCAGATTCGCGGGGGTGTTGCGCAAGGCATCGGCAACGCGTTTTACGAACAGCTAATATTCGATGAGGATGGACAGCTGCTGAATGCATCGCTCGCCGACTACCTATTGCCAACAGCGCTGGAAGTACCGCGTATCGACATTGCCCACACCGTGACGCCTTCGCCGCTCAATCCACTTGGGATCAAAGGAGCGGGGGAAGCCGGCGCTATTCCAGTGGGGCCATTATTCGCACAAGCAATCGAGAATGCGCTCGCACTGCCGCAGCAAAATACTGAGCTCAACGAAATTCCACTCAGTCCGCAGCGACTGTTCGACTTGACGGCGAAGCTGCGCTGATTTGATCGCTTCAGGGTCGCTGTCACCGGGATGCGCGCTGCTACGGCGGGCCCTATCGACTTCGTTGACGCGGGCCTTTGGCTAAACCTTGAACGGTCGGCGTAGCCTACCCGGAAAGGTTGTTCCGCATAAAGTCTGCCATGGCCGGACGGCAGATGTGCGGGCGATCGTGCGCGCAATGACTGCCGTCCTCCCAAAACAGCACCTCGACCAGCCCGTCGCCAAGCGACCGCATCCGGTCAATGTTGTCCGGCGGCGTAATCGGATCACGACCGCCGTTGACCACCATCAGCGGGCATTTGATGCGCCCTGGAACGCGTCTGAGATCGATACTCTCAAGATAGGGGCGAGCTTCCTCGAGTGTTTTGGAGCCGGTAACATAGATAAAGCCCGCCAATGTTAAGGGAGGGATGGAACGGTAATTACTTAAGTCAAACATCGATCCCCAGGCAACCACAGCTTTCACTCGATCGTCGAGCATAGCAACCTGCGCCGCATAGTGGCTGCCCAAGCTCCGGCCAATGATGCCGAGGCGAGCGGCGTTGATTTCTTCACGAGACTCAGCAAAATCGAGTGCAGCGTGGACGGCTTGCACGTATTCAGAACTCATCTTCTTCTGGTAGAAGGTTTCACCTTGCCCTGGTCCGTCGAAGCTAATCGTTGCTAGCCCGCGCTGAATGCACAAATTGCTAATGATCAGTTGCTCCTCTTTCGTGGTGTCGAGTCCATTCAGGAGAAGAACGCAAGGGGGCCGATGGGTTCCCGGCGGCAGACGTAGGTAGCCGAGCATCGCAATATTACCGTATGGAATTTCGATTGGATGTTGCGGTACGTCAAAATGCTTTGAAGCCATGCGAAATGTGCGGGCGCAATGGCCATAAGTTGCTTTTTTGCCACCGTAATCGTCCCATAGCAGGAACTGAGCAAAGAAATAGTAGATTGCAGCGCGGCGAAAATCATCTGCAGCAGTTTGCACGTTTTCCAATTGCAAGAGGCGCTCTGCGCGTTCCTCGGTCGCGTGAGCGACCTCTGCCCAAGCAGCCCGCCATTCATCATATCGCCTGATCCGGTTCTTCAGATCACGCAGCTCGCGGTATATCGCTCCTTCAGCTAGGAAACGATCAAAAACGTTGTCCCACAAATAGGTCAGAATTTCTTCACTCATGTCACATTCCCGTAGTTGTTATCACGCTGTGGTATGTTGCCTGTTTCAGTTAAATAATTAGATTAGCTCCTTACAAAATTAGTTCACCCTCCGCGTGTTGATAAATTTCTAGCGAACGAACCAGAGCGGCCACCTCACGCACTACTGCTTGATGATTTCAGGAAGCATGGTGGCAGGCGGAGTATTCCGTGAGCGGCCGATGCGGACCAGCCCGTCAATGATAACCATGCCGATGCCGGGCAGGTCACCCCTTTGCATACTGTCCAGCAAATCGCGCCCAGCGGAATGTTGCGCCCGGTCCATTATGACAAAGTCGGCGGCGCGCCCTATTTCAACAATGCCGCAATTCAGTCTGCGAATCCGTGCTGTATTACCGGTGGCGAAGCAGAACGCCCGCTCGGCAGGAATCTCGCCAATGCTTGAAAGAAATGCCAGCAGGCGCAGTATACCCAGAGGTTGGACGCCGCTGCCGGCGGGTGAGTCTGTGCCGAGAATAACGCGTTCAGGTTGACCCAATCCGATGGTGGTGCGGACGGCATGCAATGCCGCGAATTCATTTCCGTTGTGAACGATTTCAACCGCCCGCCCACAACGCTCGCAAAGACATCGGATCTGATCGAGTGGCAAGGCGGTATGCCCACCATTGATATGACCGATTACATCTGGGTCTGCCTCAAGCACCACGTCGGCATCAATTAGCCCTGAACCTGGAATCGATGGCCCACCGGTATGGATGGTACTTTGAAGGCCATGCGCGCGCGCCCAGCCGACGATTTTTTTGCTTCTGGCGCCGTTTTAACGCCGCCCAATCCGATTTCGCCGAGCATCCGGACGCCGGCCGCGGCGAGTTCGCCGAAATCTTCTTCCGTCATATCCTTTTCCGCAACCGGTGCCCCAGCAATAACCTTGACGCCACCGGGGCGGAACGCAGAGAAGGCACGTTGCGCCGTGATTGCTAACGATTTCAGACCGAGGATGTCTGTCGGACGCCCAGGGAGATGAACTTCCCCCGCAGATATCATGGTGGTTATGCCACCATGTAGGAAGCTGTCGATCCAGCCCAACTGGCTTTGACGCGGTGTCCAGTCACCAAACACAGGGTGAACATGACTGTCGATCAAGCCAGGTGAGACCGTTGTCCCTTTAGCGTCGACGACCCGATCCGCTCTTTCAATATCGCAGTCTCGTTCTCTGCCGACGGCTGTGATCAGGCCATCGACAGCGACCACGGTATCCGCCTCGAGTATCGGCTTCGCGAGATCACCGGAGAGCAGTAGACCGATGTTGCGTATGGCGAGCTTCCCTTTCGGGATTTCGCTGATCAGGACGGACATGTACAATTCTCCACGCTTCGCTTTCGCGGTGAGGTCGGTTCTCGCTGCGAAGTCTCCAATCTACGATACACGAACGGGCTATCGCAAACCGTCTTTCCCCACGACCTGATCTTTGGTGAGGCCGCCGACCCTCGGCCGCGGCCGCCCGCTATCAGTTACCGCCAGCGCAACGACGATCTCGGCGCGGCGGGGTGCATCCGAAACTCGGACTTCCATGGCGTCAAAGTGGCTGCGCACGAATGCTGCGTCCTTGTATCCTAACGGGACGTCGATGGCAGTGCCGACGCCCCCCATTTTTTTAGCCGAGGGGATAAGAGAGGCTCCCTTTTCGACGGCGCCTCGGAACGGCTTACCAAGCTTTGGGTGAAGGATTGCGGCGGCATGCTCAAGTTCTCCGTCTTCGCCCACGATTGCTCCTTTCCCAAAGCTCTCGACGCGCGAAGGCCGAACGCCAAGCGCGTCGACAGCCATGCGTCCAAGTACGGCGCCGAGTTCCTCGCCGATGTCAACCAGTTCTGAGAGGTCCTCGCTGTCGCGCCCGGCAAACGGGTTTGTTATCACAGCGAGTGCTGCTGCCTTGCGGGTAGGCGGATCAACTGCGCGCCCCATTTCGGTGTTAGTTGTCTCGACGATTATGAGAAATTTACGAATCTCCAGGACACTCACGCCAGGCTCCTCCCTACCGCTAATGAGAGACTCATAGCAGAATAGCACGAGCGATCGAGGGATGTCATGAGTCGAAAGGCCAGGCGAAGATGGTCATTCGTAAAATTACCTAGGCACGTTGTCTCGTTTGTCAGCAACTACTTGGATTTCTGTGACTGTTGCCCAACAAGCTTTGATGTACGAGTTTTAAGCTCACAAAGACGAAGTCGCGATCAAGCTTGGAGGCTCCAAGCTAACGGCCCCGCTGGTCGTCGACATGCCGAATCATTTCAGTCGGCATTCCCCGGATGACGGACTGATTTGCGCAGCGCTCGCGCCGATTCGTGGCGATGGCGAATTCAGCGGGTGAATCAACCGACGAGGCTCTCAAGCTCGATTTCGACCGCCGGCTGATGCTGCAGTTTCGCGGCTCAGTAGTCACCTACGATGCCGGATTGTTGGCCTACCGCGAACTCGACGGCGCACTCGGGCTGAGCACGATGGCGGGCGAGACCCTCTCCGATGCGCGCACCGGCAAAAACGGCCGCCATGCAATGGTCGGTTTGCTGCGGCAGTCGGTGTTTGGTCGTCTCGCCGGCTACGAGGACGTGAACGATGCCGGACGCGTGCGCCACGATCCGGCCATGCGCTGGATCGTCGGCGGCAAGGCGGCTCAGGGCCATGCAGCTTCGCCGAGCCAGATGGGCCGTTTCGAGACGCAGTGGCCGCGGCACCTGAGAACTTCTCTGCTCTTGCCGATCTGTCCGGCCAGTGGATCGAGCTTGTGCACGGCCGCCGTCCGCCGAGAGGCATCGTGCTCGACATGGATTCGAGCGTGAGCCCGACCCGCGGCGAACAGAAAATGAGCGTCTGGAACGGCCATTACGCCTGCACCTGTTAACATCCGCTGTTTGTGTTCAACCAGTTCGGTGATCTCGAACGCTGTGCTCTGCGTCCCGGCAACGTGCACAGCGCCGACGGCTGGGACGATGTGCTCAAGCCCGTTGTCGCGCGCTATCAGGGCAATGTCTCGCGCATCTATTTCCGCGCCGACGCCGGCTTCGCGAGCCCTGAGGTCTACAAGTTCTTGGAAGTCGAGCGGATCAAGTATGCGATCCGGCTTCCGGCCAATCGGGTTCTACAGGACAGGATCGGCTACCTGCTCAAACGCCCGGTCGGCCGCCCCCCGAACGAAGTGCGTCGGTTCCATGCCAATTTCACCTATCATGCCAACGGCTCTGTTTTTTGACTCTCCGGGGATTCCGTGCGGAGGCGGTTAGTGATTCATTGGCGCGAGGAGGATTCGCGCCATGCCATCAGCGGTGAGATTGCGGACGGATTTTACGGCCGGCGAGCTTCGGCGGCTGCCCGTCGCCGATACATTCGCCATGCAGCTTCACCTCGATGAGATATCGCGCCACATCGCCGATGGCGCACACGCCGTTCTGCTGCTCGATCGAGCCGGATGGCATACGACCGGCAAGCTTCGCATGCCCGCAAACATCACGCCAATCCTGCTTCCTTCGCGAGCGCCGGAGCTCAGCCCGGTCGAGAACATCTGGCAGTACATGCGCGCGAACTGGCTTTCCAATCGCGCCTTCGAAACCTATGACGTGATCATCGACGCGGCCTGCGAAGCATGGCGAAAACTCATCGCTCAACCGGAAACCATCACATCAATCGGTTTGCGCGATTGGGCCCATATCGGTCAGTCCCTATGACCCTCGGTATCAGGCGGGAAGCTGGACCAAGCCGCGCTGAGTGATCGCCAAAGTCGAGTGGCACCCTGGTGAGCTTTATCCGCGCGTCGGCTTCATTGTCACCAACCTGTCGCGCCCGGCCGAGCGGGTCGTCGCCTTCTACAACAAGCGCGGGACGTGCGAGCAGTGGATCAAAGAAGGTAAAGGCGCGATCAAGTGGACACGGCTGTCATGCCGGACGTTCGCCGCCAACGCCGTCCGGCTCCAGCTTCATGCGCTGGCCTACAATCTCGGCAATTTCTTGCGCACGTTGGCGACGGGACTACGAGTACCCGGGCGATCTCAACATCGACTACGCAAAGTTCGGACAGCCGGCCACCGGGGTCGGCGCGCTGCGCCACGACGATCCCGCTGATCGGCCGCCAGCGGTGTACGGCGGCGAAGTCACGCTGCATCTGGCCGACCGGGAGCGCTGTTATCAACTGCTTCCGGTCGTGCCGTAGAATCGTTTAGACCGGTAAACACCGGCTTGCGTTTTTCCATGAAGGCGGTGCCGCCCTCGGTATAGTCGCGGCTCGCGAAGCACGCCTCCACCATCTTGTCCACGCGCGCAACGTCGCGCTTCGATTCGTCCTTGAGGATTTCGCCGACGGTGAATTTGACCGCCTTGATGGTAAGCGGGGCGTTGGCGCAGATCATGTCGGTGATGCTTTTCACATAGCTTTCGAGCTCGGCGGCCGGCACCGCGCGATTGACCAGGTCCATGGCGTAGGCCTCCTGCGCGTCGAATTGGCGCGCGGTATAGAAAATCTCTTTGGCGAAAGACTGCCCGACGATGTCCACGAGCCGCTTGAGGCCGGCATACCGTAGCCCAATCCGAGCTTCGCCGCCGGGACCGCGAACTTGGAATTGTCCGAACAAATGCGCAGGTCGCAACATGAAGCGAGCCCGACGTCGCCGCCGATGCAATAGCCGCGGATCATCGCAATCGTCGGCTTCGGGAATTCGTAGATGCTATTGAACGCTGCGGCGGTCGTGACGTCGTAAGCGCGTGTCGCTTTGATTGAGGCCCGCTCGCTGGCGAATTTCGAAATATCGGCGCCCGATACGAATGCCTTGCCGCCGGCTCCTGCTCAGCACAACCGCGCGCACCTCATCGTCGCCCGCGAATTGTTCGAGAATGCGCGTGCACGCCTCCCACATATCGAGCGACACGGCGTTGTGCCGCTTGGGATTGTTGAAGGTCACGATGCCGACGCCCGCTTCCTTGCGCACGAGCAGCTTGTCGGTTTGAGTCATTAGCGGGCTCCTTCGCCTCTTTAAACTTGCTACACCGCATTCGCCTTGTGCAGCGCGGCGATCTGGCGCGCGGTAAAGCCGAATTCCTTGAGCACGGCGTCGGTATGCTCGCCGAGCTTTGGCGGCCGTGCCGCGAGACGCGACGGCGTCCGCGATAACGCTAAAGGCTGGCCGACAAGACGCAGCGGCGGTTTGCTGGTCCCGGCGACGCTCTGCGCGATGCCGAGGTGCCGCACCTGCGGGTCTGCGAACACTTGGTCGATGGAGTAGATCGGCCCGCAGGGCACTCCGGCCTTGTTGAAGCGCTCGACCCATTCGGCGCTCGTGCGATCTTTTAGATGGGTCTCGATCTCGGCATTGAGCGCGTCGCGATTCGTCAATCGCGCTGCCGCCGTCCTGTAGTCCGGGTTCTGGGCCAGCGCGTCGGCCTCGATGGTCCGACAGAACCGTTCCCACATCTTGCCGCCTGTGGTGGCGATGTTGATGTAGCCGTCGCGTGTCTTGAACGCGCCGGTTGGAATGGTGGTCGGATGGTTATTGCCAGCCTGCCGCACCACCTCACCACTGACCAGATAACGAGAGGCTTGAAAGTCGAGCCATGAAAATTTGCGCTTGCAAGAGCGAGGTCTCCTCGCGTTCCTCCTCTTTATCCATTGACTCGCGCGCGCGAGGGCCGCGCCGGCATGAGCGCGGTCGACAGCGCGACCCGCTGGCGCCGGCTGCTGGCCGCCGTTGCGACTTCGTTTTAGCGGAATCCGGTTCGCGGCGAACGATGGAACTCGGGCGTTCGGGGCGATCGATCATGCGGCCGCCGCGGCGCCGGCGAGCTACGGGGTCATCGCCAACAGGCGGCTCTGAAAGATCAGCAGAAAAGAGCCAGGGAGCGCCCTTGCGCAGGCGATTGGATCGACGCTTGCCAGCACTCTCGTCGTTGCGCGGACATATGCCAGCCCACGATATGAGATGTGCGTGCGAAGGGAACCGGCTCATGTCGATGCCGATCTCGGAGACGATGACGTGGGCGCCAAGGTTCTTGATGCCCGGGGTCGACATTATTAACTCGACTGCGGTGCGAAAGGGCCCAAGGTTCGCCTCCACTTGCGCGTCGAGCGTGGCCATAGCGGCATCGAGAGCGTCGATCTGATTGAGATGAAGGCGCAGCAGGAAGCGATGGTGCTTCGTCACGCGGCCGCGAAGCGCCTCACGGAACTCTTCATGTGACGCCTTTGCCCGCCGATCGGCAAGGCTGGCCAGCTTGGTGGGATTGGTCTCGCCGGCAATCAGTGCCTCGATCATGGCGCGGCCGCTCTTGCCCATCAAATCGGTAAGCACTGAGTCCAATTTGATGTTGGCGTCTTCGAGTGTCTTTTGCACCCGCAGCACGTGGCTCGACTGCTCACGAACCAATTGCTTACGCGTGCGCAGCAGGTTGCGCATCTCCTGCGTCTGTGTGTCCGGCACGAAGCTCGCCCGGATCAGACCGTGCGCCAGCAGTTCGGCCAGCCACCTCGCATCGTTGATGTCGGTCTTGCGGCCCGGCACGTTCTTCACATGCGCGGCGTTTGCCAACACCAACGCGAACTCGCCATCATCCAAGATGTGCCACACCGGCTTCCAGTAGACGCCGGTCGCCTCCATCGCCACATGCGTGCAACCGTTTGCCGCCAACCACTCCGACAAGTGCAGAAGGTCCGACGTAGTCGTCTTGAAGGTACGAACTTCAGTCGTGACCTTGCCATCCGATACAAGGCGCAGGCAGGCAACCACCGTCTCCTTGTGAACGTCGAGACCGCAACATCGTCGATGCAACAGTTCCATCTCCTCCTCCTGCATTGCGTCGTCGGCGTGGGGTCCCCGTAAATAAGAACTCTAGGAAGCGTGCTCCGGAGCCGATGACGGCCCGTGGCGACAGTCTGAGGTGCTCCAGGAACCCCGGGTCCAACTAAAACTCGGGCTTAATCGCACCAAGAGAATACCGACCTCGGTGCCGACGACGCAGCCGCAGAGTAGCAAAGTTTCATGCGCTGCAGGTCTGGCAAGGCCCGATGGAAAACTAAAATGAAAATCGGCCGACGGCGCCGCCGTCGACCTCACCATCGTGCGGCCAGCAGCCGCTGCACCGCCCAGCCGGCTCGAGCAGGTCGGTCGGCATCGCGCCGCCCCGCCTCGCGCGCGCGTGAGGGTGACGAAGCAGATTAACGCGTGTCATGGTTTTCTTTCCTTTGTTGCCCCGTACTTCACCCTCCTCGCATGATCAAGCCTTCGATTGTCTCGGTTTCTCTTCCGGACGGTTCCAGTTCCACGCGGTGCCGTAAAACCTTTCGGCAGCGGCATAGACCGAGAGATGGTTGGCGGTCGCCATGCCGGCGATCGCATGGGCCTCTTTCGGGTCACGCAACCGCAAGAGGCGGTGCGCGTCTTTCTCGGCAAGTTTGGTGTCGGACATAGCGTTTGCTCCCTTTGGGTTTTCACCCGGCTCGTATTAGGCGGGCGCCGGATCATAAGTCCTTCTTCTCTTTCGGAATACGAATTCTTATTTCATGCCTGCGCGCGGATGTGGGTGCCTAGCTTGGCAAGTTTTTTGGCAATGGCGGCTTTGGATGCAGTGCTGCGGATTTGGCGATCGGGCCCGTTGTCCACGCTGACCCGGTTGCTCGGGCGGCTCGGGCTGGAGCGCGGGCGGGATCGGTCTGGTGTCGACGCGCGGCTCGGGCGGGTCGGTCTCTCGCGCGCGCGAGGTGCGCAAGAGTGGTTAACGCGGTGCGACGCGACGGGTAAGTATTGCCTTCTCGCAGCGACGCGAAGCAGAAATGTACAACATTACATTAGCCGAGGTCATATCCTTCTGGCGCGGAGCGGGGTCTGAGCGATGGTTCGAGAAGAACGAAGATTTTGACCTGACTATCAGGTCAAAGTTTTTGGCGATCCATGAGGCGGCGGCACGAAGTGAACTCGATGCGGCCGAAGAAAACCCAGCAGAAGCGCTCGGGCTTGTGATCCTACTCGACCAGTTTCCGCGAAATATGTTTCGCGGCAGTCCCCGTGCGTTTGCGACCGATCCGTTGGCGCGCACGATAGCTAACCGGGCGCTTGCTCGCGGCTTCGACCAAGCGACCGACGAAATATTGCGCATGTTTTTCTATCTACCTTTCATGCATTCCGAGCTGCTGGCCGATCAAAATCTCTCGGTGCGCCTCCACGAGGCATTTGGCGACACAGAGCGATTGAGACATGCGACGATCCATCGGGATATCATCGTTAAATTCGGACGATTCCCGCATCGAAATCGCGCGCTGGGTCGCGATACGACGCCGACCGAACAAGAATTTTTGGACGCCGGAGGGTTCGCAGGATAGTGCTTGTCGATCCGATTGCCCTCAAGGCCTGAGCTGCCTGTGCTCTAAAAGGACGCGATTGACCTGCGCGCAAACTACAGGAGAGTTCAGTCATGAACACTAAAATCGAAGTTCGTCCGCCCGTGCCCCCATTTACACGTGAGACGGCGATTGAGAAAATACGCAAGGCGGAGGACGCATGGAACACGCGCGATCCGATGAAGGTGGTTCTCGCCTACTCGATCGACAGCCGCTGGCGAAACCGCAGCGAATTTCTCCAAGGCCGCCCAGCGATCGTCGAGTTCTTGACCCGCAAATGGAAAAGGGAGTCCGAGTACCGGCTCATCAAGGAGCTTTGGGCTTTCGCTGGTGATCGCATCGCCGTGCGCTTCGCGTACGAATGGCAAGACGCGGATGGTGCCTGGTACCGCGCCTACGGCAACGAGAATTGGCTCTTCGATGAGAAAGGGCTGATGCGTGAGCGGCATGCGAGCATCAACGATGTGCCGATCAGTCACGAGGCGCGGAAATTCCTATGGGATCGATCGGGGCCGCGGCCAGCGGATCACTCTGGACTGAGCGATCTCGGCCTCTGACTCAGCGCGTCGGCCGCGAGAGACGGCTCGCGCATGCTTCTTTTGACCCAACCGGCGCGTTCGATGCAACGCAGTAGTTCGTTCGGAACCGGAGCAAGACCGGACATTGTCGATCTGTGGCGGAACGTCAGTGTTTTTCGATAGGCCCAAAAATATGATGGAGCTGCCTGTTATGCCTCATACCGCTTGTATGGGGCTTCCGTTGTCAACGATTTATTTCATCTGTATCGGTAAGGCTCAGATCGTCGATCTCGGCCCAATCGAGCCGTCGAGTTCGCCGATCGCACGGGAACGTATCGCCATCGATGGCTTCCAACTCGAAACCGGGATCACTTGCTGTTTTTTCCCGGAAACAGGGATTGTGAGCGCGACCTGAAGCTTAATCTGCTCGCGGCGCAGCACCAGCGTCCCGCTTTGGCGCCAGCTCACTTCAAGATCCCATGGGGAGGCGGATACGCCGCATCCGTCGGCCCTGTCCGTGCTGTTGCGATCGGGTGTTGGCGAAGCCTACCGCCTAGCTCGGACGCCGCGGCCACCGGCGCCGCGCCACCGCCGCCCGCCAGCGCTCGCCGCCCGCGATCAAGCCAAATAGAAATCAGCAGCGCCGCAGTCCAAAGCTCGGGCCGTATCCGGCCCGCCGCTCGGCGCCGCCTCGCCCGCGCGAGGAAACGCAGAAGATGGGTTAACGCGGCTTGGCCAATAGCTGCTTAAGTGCTGCTCTCCCTGCTTTGTTAGCGGCCGCCATGGTGCGAAAAAAGCTCGGCGACTGCCCTATCGGGGTCGATCTCCCGGCTCGATAAATCTCCCATCTCCACGAATTCGGAGGGGATCCCCCTATTCTTCACGACAACAGAATAGTCAGAGTCGTCGAAACGAAGCTTATTCATACATCGTCCATACAAGTTTGTATTTGCCTGAGGCCGTTCACGAGGCGTTTGCGGGAGGCAGCGTTCAAAGAGCGCCGTAAAATTCACGACATCGTTTTGGAGGCTATAGAAAAAGCCCCTCCGCAAGCGTGGGCGTCGAAGTTGAGAACCGAGGGCCTTCGCTTAACGCTCGCCGCCACCTAGTCTAGCTCACGGAGGAATTGTCGGCTTCCGGACCCGGTGGCGCCAGCTCCTCATGCAATGCTTTCAACAGTTTCTGTGTCGCAAAATCAAGCTCCACCACTTGCGCCCGCAAATGAAGCATGACTGCGGAGACCCAATCCCGAGCGGTCACTTCTCCACCGCCTATATCAGGCGCCGTTTGTAAGTAGCGGCGTTCAGCTCCGTCGAATGCCCTCGCCCGGTTCTCTGCGGGAATCGCAGCGATTGCCTCGGCAATTCTCGGAATTCCAGCCACAGCCTCTTGCAAAACTTCATCCGTCATAACGCGACGCCTTTGACTCCGCGCGACACGCCACGCTTTCATTATTGCCTTGTATTCTGGTCATCCGCCAGCATGTTCAGAGACGTCAATTGCTATTCTGAAAAAGCGTCCGGCCTGCCCTTATGACCAGCGCCAAATCAAATAGTTTAAAGCAATAAACAGCCAAACGGCTGCTGCCAAAAACGCAGCTAAGACGTAATATCCCTTACGGGATGCGACGAATGCGAGCCCCACCAAGCCAACGGCGGTCATGATAGTGAAAGCAAGCAGCGTTGTAGCCGACATAGACAACTGCGTTTAATTAGTTGCGTATTCCCACCTCGCCGAATGCTTCTCGCCAACATTCTTTATTCCTTGGTCCATGGGACAGCTTATTGTTCGTGGGCCCGCAGAAAGGTGGCAATTAACGTGCTAAAGCGAAGCCTTTTTATTCGTCTTTATCGCTTTGGCTGGTCCATGCCAGCCCCGAAATTCTAACCTCTGTTTTTCCGTGCATCCGTGACTTTAAAAAACTTTTCAAGCTCCTTGATGGCACGCGGCGGCAAACGCCTAATATCCTTCACTTCACTTTCCAAGGACGTGCAATCAGGGACGACGAATACGCGGTCGTTTCGCGAGTCCGCCAAACGACGCATCAGCAAAGCCCGGTATTGTGCGAAACCTTCAATGAGCTAGGTTCCTTTATGGCTGCTACTCAACCTCTTTGGCAACGTACATAGACTCGTCAAGCACTCCTTCACCGACAAATCCCAGAATGAATAGGCCTCCGCCCACAATCAGAAAAGCAATCCAACATTGCAGTGTCAGTATGACCGCCAACATTGACTCACCAATCCATTCAGCGAGCGGCGGCTGAAAATGAAGGTCGGCCCAAAGCATCTGGAGATCATAAGCGGGCCAGTTTCCGGTTTTCAGCCAAGCCAGCCACGATACGTATAACAAGACGATTCCGGCAGAGCCTACTAGGCCGTGTGGACGGATTTAGCCAAGTATAGCGCGACGGGATTCCCAAATCACTTTTTCTGTGAACTCATGGGCAGTCGGTTTTTGGAGGACCGACCATGCTCACCACCATGACGGAAGAGGACTGGACGATTGTTTTGAAGGTATTCGAGGCATCGCGCTCACGGCGCGGTGACAAGGGGCGGAACGACCGGAAGTTTCTCGAAGCCCTGCAGTATTTCGTGGTTCACAACATCACTTGGCGGGCTCTTCCGGAAAAGTTTGGGCATTGGAACAGCGTCTGGAAGCGGTTCTGGCGCTTGAGCCGGTCCGGAACTTTCGAAGCTTTCTTCGATGCGCTGGCGGCAATGAGCGAGACGGCGGGTCTGGTGCAGATGTTCGATTCCACCGTGGTGCGCGCCCATGTCTCGGCGGCGGGCGCAAAAGGGGGCAGCACGATCAGGCGCTCGGCCGCTCGCGTGGTGGCTTCTCTACCAAGATTCACCTGAAGACTGATTTCGGCGGCTTGCCAATTGCCTTTCATCTCACTGGTGGTGAGGCCAGCGACAGTCGCAACTTCGAGACGCTTCTCGACATCGGCCCCGATATCAATCCGCGCGCCGCGCTCGGTGACAAGGGCTACGATTCCAAATCAAACCGCGAGGCCGCACGCCAACGCGGAATATGCCCGGCAATCCCATATCGATCCAACACCAAAGACATGCCCGCTTTCTTTCCAAAAGCACTCTACAAGGCGCGGGCACGCATCGAACAAGCGGTCGGCAAGCTCAAGCGCTTCAAGCGTATCGCGCTTCGATGCGAGAAGACGGCGCAGAATTACGGTTCGTTCGTCGCGCTTGCTCTTGGCTTTATCTTGATCAAATCCGTCCACACGGCCTAGGGCACCGCAGCCTTCGATAATCCAGAAGATCGACCGCCCAATCCTTTTGAAGATCATGGAATGGCCCTTATTGAACAGTTAGCCCGATCCACAAACATAACTATATCACTGATCGACGAAAGTTGGGCCGTCAGTGGCCATTGCGGGGGCTCAACTGAGGCACTAACCGCAAACTATTTTATTCATTTAGCCGGCCCCATGCTCACGCTACCATCAAGACGAAAGCTCTGGCGCTCTCGGCCAGTGTGCCGGCTTCACGTTAATCCACTTATTGGTTTCAGCGGCGATCCATCCGCGGATAAGCGACGACAAGGAACCGCTCTTGCGCCGCCCCTCTTCGTTCCGTCAACTCACCTTGATCTTGCGCGGCTTTGCTTTCTCCGCTTTCGGCAAGACCAACGTCATCACACCATCCTTTAGCTCGGCGCTGATCTTGTCTTGTTCTAACTTGCTAGAAATCTGGAAGCTTCGGACGTAGTGGCCGACATTGTATTCAGTGTAGACTGGCTGCAGTCCTTCGTATTTGGAATAGTCGATCCGGCCCTCGATCGTCAGGATGTCGTTCTCGACGTTGACGTTCACTTTTTCCTTGTCGACGCCCGGCATTTCCAGGATGACGGTCAACGCCTGATCGGTCTCGAAAATATCAGTAATTGGCAGGAACGTGCGTGATGGAATCGTGCTCTCTGGCTTCTTTTCCACCTCGCGCTTCTGCTGCACGGGCAACTCTGGTTGCGATGCCATTTCGGTCTCTCCGGCTGATTGATTTGTCAGTTGATCTTGATGCTTCGGGGCTTGTCGCTTTCGGCTCTCGGGATGAATAGCGCGAGCACTCCATCGCGGTATTCGGCCTTGACGGCGTCTGGATCGATCTGGATCGGTACAGAGAGCGTCCGGTCGAAGCCGCCCCACACGCGCTCGCGTCTATGCACGCTGGCGCCTGCGTCGTAGTTGATGGTCTTCTTACCCGAAATTCGGATCGTATTCTCCTTTACGTCAATTCCGAGGTCTTTCTTGTCAACGCCTGGCAATTCGACAATAGCGACGAAGTCGTCGCCTTGCTGGAAGATATTGATCGGCGGAAAACTGCCCATGCCGGTCGTGCTGCTGCCCATCCAATCGCTTTCTTTTCGTGCGTCGAGAGCTCGTTGTATACTGAAGAGCGCCTCGAAAGGATCGCTGAAGTTAGTCATAGCTCAACCTCCTAGCGTAGCGGCTCACTTTAGTTGGTTGTTAGCCGATTGGAGCGGTCTGTTTAATGCCGCAACGACTCCGCGGCATTGACTTACATCAACGCCGACCCGTCGATGAGAGCCCATGGTCCACGACGCGACCGGCCAGACGCTCATCTACTTCTACGATGACGAGCCGCAGCGCCGCTCGGTCAACAAGCGGCTCACGAGGACGACGCGGGCGCATGACGGTCAACTTCGCCAAGCTGCCGGATTGCTATGTCGGAGTGTCGGCCATCGTCGCGCAGTCGGCGTTTTCGTCTTCCGCATCCAGGAACTGAAACCGCTCCATGTCTTGTAAGACTTTCGGGACGAGACGAGGCCGGGGAATTAGCTTATAGGTAGGTTGCCAGGACAAGGACCGCCCTTTAAGAGGCAGTCTATCAACCACGGGGAAACGTCATGAGGCGCAGTTGGCGGCTGCCGAGCGTGCGGTCGCCTCCGCAGGGTATGGAGCCAAAGCTTTCCGATGCAATGTTGCATCCAAGCGGCGCCCGAAAATGACGCGCTCAGTCACGCTGCGCGCCACTTGACGAAAGAACCCCCATATAAATCCCGACCTCACATTCGGGGCACGGAGCATTTGCAACCCGCCTAAATGCCAAAGGAGTTGGCATGAAAACGATTCAGAAGCTAATGGGGCATCGTCATATTGGCACGACGGCGCTATATTGCGAGGCATCTGACTCGACGTTGCAAAATGCCGTAGAATTGGTGTCGTAGGGCTCGCATTGACGACGACGGGCGCACAAAGGGAAACCGATGCAGTGGGATACGATCAATAATCAATGGCTCTGGTTTAGTGCGGCGGGAGTTTTTGTGGTTTTGTTCGGGTTCCTTGCAGCATATCACTTTTATAAATCAAAGCCTTACGTTTATAAAAAGCTTTCCGATGCAATTCAGAACCAACAGGACGGTTGGACTCCCACAGGGCGAATTGATTTTTCAGATCTTCAATCAAATAGCAATTTTATCCTGCAAGCAGAGGACACCCGAATTGTTGACAGCATGGGTGGTGTAGAACATCGCGAGATTCGTTGGCGAAGAGCCACGCTTAATGAGGCAAAGACGGTATTGGTAGCCTATCATGCGCAACGTAATCTCGCGATGACGGCGAATTTCGTCGTAAGTTCCTCGAACATGATACGCCGACATTCAGACCTGGAAAATGAGCATCAGGAAGCTCAGTTCGAGAAGGATGAGGCTCCTGATGGAAAGCCCCAAGGCTAGACACGTTCTTTGGTTAGCACGGCGCCACATCAAGCTTTCCTCGGATTGTATGATGAAGAAATTACTGCTGCTCGCGTTCATTGCTGTCGCAAGTGAAGCAATGGCACAGGACGCGCAATGCGTCCCCGAACGCGCCGCGATGGTCGAAATTATTCGAGCCTATGCGCGATCCGGCGCCAGTCTTTTGGGACCGCAAGGCATATCGGAGCGCGTCCTGGAGGCTGTGGGGCAAACGGAACGCCATCGGTTCATCCCCGGGCGTTCTTGCTCGGTGGCATACATGGACGGGCCGGTTCTCATTGGCCAGGGCCAGACAATATCGCAGCCGTTCATAGTCGCACTGATGACCAATCTCGCTGCGGTCAAGTTCGATCATACGGTCCTGGAAGTCGGAACGGGTTCAGGTTACCAGGCCGCAGTACTGGCGCGTCTGGTGCGAAAGGTCTGTACCGTTGAGATTATCCCACCACTGGCCGAAGCCGCTGCGAAGGTGCTGAGAGAGCTCGGCTATGACAATGTGAGTGTCAAGGTCGGCGACGGTTATAACGGATGGCCGGAATGCGGTCCTTTCGACGCAATGATCGTGACAGCCGCACTTGGGCATGTCCCGCCGCCGCTGATTGAGCAGCTCAAAGTGGGTGGCCGGCTCGTCATGCCCCTGGGGCCTGCCGATGCGCCACAGCAGCTCACCGTTATCGAAAAGATCGCACCGAGTGAGACGCGTATGCGCTCCATTATCCTCGTAGACTTCGTGCCCTTTACCCGGTCCCAGGATTGAATGCCGACAACACCACAGCTCCTTTGGAAAAGGACTGCGGACTTCTCAAATAGATGGTCCGGCAGCGGTGACCAGAGCCGAGTGCAGCTGATGCACGGCCGGCGGATTATTATTACGCCTTCCCCTCGAAGGGCCCCGAACTGGCAGCCGGGTTTGGTGGCGATGAACTGCGCGCCTTGCGCCGGCTACAGCGCGCGCAAACATGCTCCTGCTCATGACACTTCCCCTCGGATCGTCAAGCAATTTCACATTGGCAAAGAAGGCGAGGAAGCGCGAGAACGCCAAGGCCGAGGGAGCACCAGCGGTGTTGGGTTCACAAGACCGCCAACGTGCTGAACAAGGTCGCCCTCTCGGTCCAGGTCAACATGAAAGTCGACCTTCGCGAGATTTACGGCGCGCCGACCCGCGCGGCGGCCGAGGCGGCGATCGATGTGTTCGCCGACAAATACAACGCTAAGTATGACAAGGCGGTCACCTGTCTGACGAAGGACCGGGAAGCGCTGCTCGCCTTCTTCGACCTCCCCGCCGAGCATTGGGACCATCTGCGCGCGTCAAACCCGATCGAGAGCGTGTTCGCGACGGTGCGTCATCGAACCGTGCGGACCAAGGGAGCTCTGTCGGCCAAGACCGCCAAGCTGATGGTGTTCAAACTCGTCAACGCCGCCGCGAAAACATGGCGACGATTGAAGGGCGAAAATCAGTTGCCGAAAGTCGTCCAAGGCGTCAAATTCCAAAACGGTATCGAGGTCATCAAAATGCCGGCTCACCACGCCGCCTGATCGACCTCGTCACCCAATCTCCCGCATAGCTCCGTCAGCGGAAACGACCTGCGTAAGAAGACTGTCGGTAAGATCAGAGACGCGATGCCAGAATATAGCTTTTATAGGGTTGACGAGCACTATCATCGTTTGGGGCCGCCAGAAGTCGCCGACTGCGCCAGCGACGACGAGGCCATAGCGCACGCAAAGCAAATCCTCACTGGATTCGTCATAGAGGTTTGGCAGGCGGTCCGGCTAGTAAAGCGCGTTGAGCCGGAAATTTAGAGAGCCAGCACTCTATAAGCCGACGCTCGCCCGATCTGGTGACGTAGGTCGCGATCTTTGCCGCACCCGCTAACAATCCCGAAGGTCATGGATTTGATCACGCTTGATGACGTGCGCACGCTTATGCGTCATCTGCCAGCGGATCGGCGCGAGCGGCCGACGTGGCGTCACGTAGCCAGGCAACTCGAAGAAGCCGCGGCCGGCGCCGACACTGTGAACGTCGCGATTTCGCTGCGTATGGCGCTGATGCTGGAAGGCGTCGGATGCCAGGCCACGTAGCAGCCGAGGTCCAACCGCCTACCATTCCGGGACATCGTCGGGATCGAGCCGCAGGACAATTGCAGCGGGAACTCTCACCGCTTGTGTGGCCACGGCCGCCAATGGGTCGGCTGCAGCGGCATGGGTCGGTTGGCGCTCACATCGCGCCAGCCTGAGCCGTCGCGTCGGCAGGGGAACACCAACGCATGATATTCCCCTTCATCGTAGATGCTTAGCTCAACGTCTACATCCGCAGGCGCTGTGGCTATCGGTTGCCAATCTAGTATCATTAGAGAATACTCATACAAAGTACGCAAAGGAATTTTGATCTAGCGCAAGTGTCAACGGGAGGGGCGGCGGCGACTTCCGGAGGCTTTTTTGGAGCGTTTTGTCATACAGCAAAACATTGAGCACTACCGTGCAATGCTCAAGATCACGACCGATCTTGAGCGGCGCGGGGTGATCGAGAAATTGCTTCGCGAAGAAGAAGCTAAGCTCAGAAAATACGACGACGATCACAAAAAGAAATAGACGCCTGACTGGCCCGAACGCTCGGGAAGCAACGTCAGCAGGTGACGAGATCGGTGTGTCCGAAGCCCCTCGAATAATCGAGCACGGAGATCACGGTGGGTATCACGCGAAAAATGCGGACATCAGCCGGCGTCGGCATTGGCAATGGCAGAGAGCCCTGCGGCGGATACTTAAGCATTAGCGTGCGCAAGACCTTCTCCCCTTCGGTCGCATCAACCACGACTTTCGCGCGTGCGGCCATGGACAGTCCGGTGATTTCCATCACTTGCGGCGTGTCGTGATCGATTGTCAGCGACACCCGATCATCTCGAGCCAGATTTGCCGCCTTCTGGCTGTCCAAACCGCAAAGAAAGTAAATGGTAAGGCCCTCGTTCGCATAGCCCACTGTCGTTGCCTGCGGCTAACCGTCCGGCCGTAGCGTAGCAAGCGTCATGATGCGGTGTTGCTCCAGCAGCGTCAGAATTTTCCTTCTGATCTCTTCGTCCATCGGTTCGTCTCCATGATCACTAGCAGGCCCAGCTCAGCGATCGTAGACTGCGCGGTGTTGACGCATGTCAACGGAACCCGGATCGCGTTTTTGCACGAACCGGGTTCCTGCACTGGCAGTTGTGAACTCAGGCAGCTTTGACTGTGATCTTCTTTTCCGCCTTCTGCGCTTCCGTACTCTTGGGCAAGGTCACCGTGAGGACACCGTTCTTGAAGCTCGCGTCGATCTTGTCGGTATCCACGCCATTCGGCACCTCAAAGGAGCGCTGGAACGAGCCGAAGCTGCGCTCACTTAGATAGTAGTCCTTATTCTTCTCTTCTTTCTCTTCCTGCTTCTCGCCCTTGATGGTCAGAACACCATCGGCGACCTTCACCTGGATGTTCTTTTCGTCCATTCCCGGCAACTCGGCGGTGATTTCGTAAGCTTTGTCGGTCTCGGTCACGTTGACAGCGGGCATCGTGCTCATTGCCGATTGGGCACGCCACGCCGGTTCGATATCGAAGAATGAGCGACCGAATGGCGAGCGCCAGATGCCGCCAGCGAAGTCTTCGAACAGGCGATCGACTTCACGGCGAAGGCTCTCGAACGGCCGCAACACCTGCGGCATTGATGCAGAGCCTTTCTCAGTTTTCACGGGGACTTGAGTGGTGTCAGCCATGACACATCCTCCAATAGAGTTTGAAATGTTTATAGCTAACCCCCAGCCGCAATATTCACGTTGACGTGCATCAAAGGTTGTTCAAGTCCACACCGGTAATAAATTTTTGTGACGTTTCCTGCGATGGTCCCCTTCACGCACTTACTGACCCCAATTGAATAGGCGGATGGCACAGCGGGTTAAGTTCCGATCGATTGTTAAGCCTCCAGAAAAGGACAACGCATGAATGCCTTTAAACTTGTCCCAGCCGCTCTAGCGCTCTGCTTGCTGCTAACGTCGGCCGCAGTGGCAATGGATACTGAGGCCGGTTCCGGGGATGCCGACTACGGCCGTGGCTTGGCGATTAGATGGTGCAGTTCTTGCCATCTTGTGTGACTTCCGCGATCGGCTCTGCCGCAAATTCGCGGCCGAGGTCGAGGCCCGAACCAAGGGCACGCTGGCATTCGAAATTCATGCCGATGCGTCACTCATGAAACCGGTGGCACAATTCTCGGCGTTGCGCCGTGGCGCGTTGGATATGAGCCTGTATCCACTCGCCTACGCCGGCACGGAGGTAAAGGAGCTCAACATCGGTCGGCAAGTGGCCGCACGATGGTGAGGTCGCCGCCGGCGCCATTTCGTTTTAGCGGAATTGTTGTTGGCCGATTCCGGTTCGGGGCGACGATGGAGCTCGGGCGGGCGGGGCGACCGATGATGACGTCGGCTTCGCCGGGGCGGCGGCGATGGTGGCGATGGTGGCGGCGCCGGGGCGAGCGCAGCGAGGTACGGGGTCATCGTCAACGATCGCCAAATTCCGCAGCACTGACACTGTGCGCCCTCCCTCGCTCGCGCAACGCTCGGCTCGGAAAGATCAGCGGAATCTGGCAGCGTTGACCATACTCGCTGTGATCACGCGTGCGCGCGAGGCTGGGCGGTGCAGCGGCAACTGGCCGACGATGGTGAGGTCGCCGGC
The DNA here is from genome assembly GCA_963733575.1 of uncultured Alphaproteobacteria bacterium. GTDB lineage: Bacteria > Pseudomonadota > Alphaproteobacteria > Rhizobiales > Xanthobacteraceae > BOG-931. The sequence continues at coordinate 67,236 of CAVTDJ010000008.1, forward strand.
GGCGCCAGTTCGTTTTAGTGAATTGTTGTTCGCAGATCCGGGTCGGGGCGACGATGGAGCTCGGGCGGCCGAGCTCGCTCAGCAGAGCGACCCGCTCGCGCCGCCCGGGCGGCGCTGCGGCTGCCGACCGACATCGCAGATTCCATTTTAGCGATTTCGGTTCGGGGCGGACGACCGGTCGGCGATGTGGCGGCGCCGGGGCGAGCGCAGCGAGGTACGGGGTCATCGACAACGATCGCCAAATTCCGCAGCACTGACACTGAGCCCAGCGTTGACCATACTCGCTGTGATCACGCGTGCGCGCGAGGCTGGGCGGTGCAGCGGCAACTGGCCGACGATGGTGAGGTCGCCGGCGGCGCCAGTTCTTTTTAGTGAATTGTTGTTCACAGATCCGGGTCGGGGCGACGATGGAGCTCGGGCGGCCGAGCTCGCTCAGCAGAGCGACCCGCTCGCGCCGCCTGGGCGGCGCTGCGGCTGCCGACCGACATCGCAGATTCCATTTTAGCGATTTCGGTTCGGGGCGGACGATCGGTCGGCGATGTGGCGGCGCCGGGGCGAGCGCAGCGAGGTACGGGGTCATCGACAACGATCGCCAAATTCCGCAGCACTGACACTGGTAAAACATTTTCCCGTTGTACCTAAAATCAATCCAATGGCCATAGCCGACCGAAATGGAAATGCCTCCGGGCTATACGTTCCGCTTGCGACACTCCAGCGCTGCGCGCGGCAACTTCGTGCGCCTAACCAGGCAGCCCCGCCTTCAGCAGTCCTTCGCGCACGTGTTCAGTATCTGACGGCCGCTGATAGTGAAGTGTCTGTAGGTAACCGCTGACGGTGAAATCTCGTTGCCGCTGAAGCACCTCCCGAGCATGAGCCGCGGCAGCGACTCGATTGCCCAATTGTGCTGACGACGCGGCCAGAAAGGCGTGATGAGTGTGGTCCGGCGCTGTCAGTTTGCTGAAGGACTCGATCGCGTCGGCATAAAGACGCGCGCTGTATTGGGCGCGACCGAGATGACTCCAAAAACGCTCCGGATGATAGGGGTTTAGCCGCATCGCGCGGCGAACCCACTCGATCCCCTCTTTGGGACGTCCGAGCCAAGTAAGAACCTCACCCTGTTGGACAACAATGAGATCGCTGTTCGGATTTAGACTAAGGGCTCGGTCCTGATGATAGGCTGCCTTGTCGTGTTCGTTGAAGTTTAATTTCACCGCGGCGAGGATACGGTGCACATCGGCATCGTTATCGTCGAGCGAAAGGGCCGTTTGCAGCTCGTCTAAAATCGCCTGCTGGCTCGCGGCCGGTTCCTCGCACCAGCCGTGCAACCATGCTTGGCCGGTCACGCAGGCCTTCCAAGCGTGGGCATGCGCGTAGTTCGGATCCAGCTCAATAGCGCGATTCAGCATGAGAATCGCCTCAGCGTTGGATTCTCTGTTTGACCGATGATGCAGAACCTTGCCGGTCAAAACATATTCGTAGGCCGCCATATTTTCGGTTGTCTTTCGTTGAACGTGATCGTGCCTGGCAGCCTCGATACGACCGAATAGCGTCGCGGCGATCGACAACGTCACCTCATCCTGGATAGCGAAAATGTCCTCGAGCTTTCGATCGTATCGTTCAGCCCAGATGTGCGTCTCGGTTTCGCCGTCGATAAGCTGGACAGTGACCCTGACACGATCGGCCGCTTTGCGTACGCTTCCTTCAACAACGTAGTCGACGCCGAATTCCCGCGCAATTTGCTGCGCCTTAATAGGCTTGCCCTTGTGCACGAAAACGGCGTTTCGCGAGATCACGAGCAGCTGACGGAAACGCGACAGTTCGGTAATGATGTCCTCAGTAAGGCCGTCCGCGAAAAACTCCTGCTCCGGATCGCCGCTCATATTGACGAACGGCAACACGGCAATCGATGGCTTTTGAACGCTTACCGGCGGCGACGCCTGCCCGTCAGCGACCTTGGTCCGATCTGAGGTTTGGCCGTTCAGCAAAACCTTGTATACGCGGATCGCGCGGCTGATGTTCTTGACGTGCTTTTCGCCAAGATCTTCATATCCGATGGGGAGACGGTCGCCGACTTGATCATACACTGCTCCGGAAATGCAGATTCCGCCGGGCTCCGCTATGGATTCAAGTCGCGCGGCTACGTTGACGCCGTCACCAAAGATATCGTCTTCTTCGACGATTACATCGCCCAGATTGATGCCAATGCGGTAAAGCAGAGCACGTGACGCGGACATGTCACGATTACGCCGCGCCATCCGCTCCTGGAAATCCACTGCGCAACGCAGTGCTTCGGTGACGCTCTGAAATTCCACCAAAATGCCATCGCCGGTGGTTTTGATGATCCGGCCCTTACATTTCGCGATCGCCGGATCGATTAGCTCCAGCCGCACGGTCTTGAGCCGCGCCAAGGTTCCGGCCTCATCGACCTCCATCAGACGGCTGTAGGCAACCACGTCTGCGGCCAAGACAGCTGCAAGCCGGCGCTGTACGTTCGGCCCTTCCATTTTCAATTGCCCTCGGCAACGTGCAAGTCTGAGCCAGAATGTCTCAGCTGGCACAACGCTAGCCATCTTCCCCCTGCGGAGCAAGAAAAGGCAGGGTAAAAAAGGCGTCAAAATGTTTCGGGATCTATGTCCGATAATGGAAGTCGGGTAGGATCGAGGCGCGGACCGGGCTTCGAATGATGCCGACGTTTCCTCAATCCCCCCTATCATTCCGTACGGCGGGTTTTCCCCAGTACGGCTGGAAGGCTGGCTTTCCAAGCGGTGCCTTCCCGGATCGTCAGCAGCTTAAGCTTGCTCCCAGCATGCGCCGTCCGACGTCCAGTTTGCATCGCCCTTCGTGCACTTCGTCGTCGCAGCGGTTATCCTGCACTGTGTCAGGCCGCAGACTCGATCGCGCACCACCTTGGAGGGTTATTAATCCTCCGCCCCAGGGGTCCTCGCTCGGGTCCGGGTTATAGTGTCCCGGTCCGTCATCACTTAGTCGACCCCATCCGTCCCACTCGCAGGCACATCGCGATTTCACCGCACGGCGGCTTATACGCGATGCCTTCGCTGTGCGGGAGCGCCTCGGCGACCCCCGAGTGGTTCCGGGCTTTCGCTGCTCATTCCGTCCTGACATGCTGCCCTCTCTGACCCCGGGGAGTTCGATCGTCGTTTCAGTCCAGTGCACCAACGTCAACATTGGCCTTCGCCATGGACCAAAGGGCTCGGCACTCCCGATGTTCCCGCAATCCGTTTCGCGTGGGGCACGGTTTTCGGGGCTACGCTGGTTCACAACTGCTACGGCCTGTCAGGTTGCTGGCCCCCCTGTACGGACCTGACCGGTCTCCCGGCCAACGGGGGCTTTTACTTCCAGGCTTTCAGCGGTCTGACTTCTCGCGTCCGTGCTTCATCGGCTACGGCTCCTCGCCTTCCCGATGCAGACCGAAACGGCTTTGCCGCCGGCCAGACGCGAGATCTCCCGGTTCCCGTGCAAGAAGCGTCGGCACATGCCAGGTTCTCTGACCACGCCGGGTTGCCGAGCACTCGCGTTGGCGTGCTCGACCATATTGCCTTCCGCTATTTCTACAGCGTCGGCACCCAGGATATTCCTATCGCGGCTCAATGGCTGGCCTGTGCCCTCCCCTGCCGACGCTTCACCGCTGGCCTCGCGGCCAGCGATGCACGGCTCGGGGCCGATGCGGTTGTCGGGTAGAGGTGCCGATTACTCGACACCTCCCCCACAGATCCCGGCGTGCAGCTTTCCTGCACCGGGCTCTCGTCGAAGGTCAAACGCGATCGTGGGTTTGGACGCCACCGATCCGCAGGCTCGCTGCTTCAGTGTCATGCTGAGCCCGGCACTAAGTCCGGAGCATGTGTTGCAGCTTACCTTCCTTTCGACCGGCCGCCTTCCCTCCGCCATCTCCGCCACCGATTTCAGTCGGCTTTGTTCGATGCTTCAGCGGTACTACGCAGCCGTCCGACTCCTCGTCTGTTCCTCGACAGCTTCGTCTCCTCGACTTCCTGTCGCGGCCCGGGATCGACAAGCGACTGCGGGCCAAACAAGGTCTCCCAGGTTCCGACGCGATCCTTCCATACGTGATGTGGCCTCAGACCCCGGCAGGGCGACGGTTCCTCGCATAACGGCACCGCACATGTTGCCTTCGGCAGTAGCGACGGCCTCGGCCCCTGCGATTTCAAGGCTTTCGTGGCTCAATCCCACACCCCATACGATCACTGTGTACGCTTCGCCGTGGTCGTCACCTTCCACGACGCAACACTCGTTACCGGGTGGGCGCTGCCCCTTTCCCGGACCGGGACTTTCACCGACTGGACCGCGCCAGCTTCGCCTGGCGCACCGCTACTCCTTCACTGTGAGGGACTCTCACCCTCTACTCCTTGCCAGTCTCCCGGCGCACAGAGATTCGAACTCCTGACCCCCAAATTCGTAGTTTGGAGTTTGGTGTCGTCGTCCTGAAAGGGGACGCGCACTGAGCAACATTTCTAAGGAACGGGAGGTGTTTCGTTGTTCCCAGCCAAGCCAAGCTCGGCTCGTCACTGACGGATAACTCGGCTCGTCACTGACGGATAAGAAGGACGTCGCTCAAAGCGGAATCTACGCGGCTGCCAAACATCGAGTTGCATGAACGGCATCGATAGTCAGATGCCCTTGGAAAAGCTAGAATGGAAGTGTAAACGAGCGACGTGGCTATGTGCCGCTAATGGATGTCGCTAATGTCGCCAATATGCACTTTAACTTATTGATTTTGCTATCTGTCGATCCCTTCACACGGGAGAGGTCGTAGGTTCAATCCCTACAGCGCCCACCATTTAGCCAGCATATTGTGTTTTCAGCGTTTTTTGCTTTGAAATTTGACACGATGGTACAGCTTGATGGTACAGCCTGACACCACAGCAGCGCGGCTCCGGCGGAGTCTTTGCCGGGCGCGGACGCCGCGCGGGACTGGATTGCGATGCAGAGGCTCTATGGCTGAGAGGCACGAAAGCGCGAGCGCAGCCGGCGAAGCGCGTCGCACACCCTGACAAGGAATAGGGCAACAAAAAGAAAAGGTCGGTCACGCGCGACGGCAGCGATTGAATTGTACGCGCGGAGGTCGAGAGCGCGAGCGCCGCGACGCGAACCGCGAATTGCTCAGCGAGCTTCGGCGGGTCGAGCCGAACGGGGCGCGCTTCGCTGTCCCCCTAAACGAGCTAAGCAGGATCATGGGCTTGCCAGGGAAGCCCGACAGCATTGATGGAGCCGAAGTCGAGCGATACTTCCTCGATGGGAAGATCAAAGAGATCGCCGACTATTGTGAAACTGATGTCGTCAACACCTATCGCGTTTGGCTGCGATACGAGCTGTTTCGGGGCAAGCTGTCCGACATTGTATTCCAAGCGAGCGAAGCGAATTTGAGCGAGTTCATCAAAGCGCGGAGCAACGTGAAACCGCATTTGGCGGAGCTGACTTAATGTACTCGTACTGACCGATGCTCATTGTCACAGCTTAGCTCGTGTGGGCATGCGTGGTAGGGCAAGAATGCTGAATGAAAACCGTTAGCATGTCTGTCCAGAACTAAAATGAAACTGGGCTCCCTCCGAGTGGCAAAATAGCATGCGGGTCTGCATCCATCGCAGCACCAAGCAGATCGGCGGCACCCCTCCATCCAGCAGGTGGCGCTGTGTTTCTGTAGAACGTCCAATTGCTTGAATTCTGTGAGTTTATTCCGGCAATTCAATCCCCGAGCCACCAAATGCCTTCGGGAAATCCTTGAGCTTCAGTAGGCCGTCCCGAATGTGGAGCGTCGTCTCACCGTAGTTCACATGCAGGCCCGGTATGAACGGGAGGTCAGGAATGACCGCGGCATAGACATCCGTCAATCCCAGTCCGGGATGCTCGGTAAAGATATGACCGCCGCAGGTTTTGCACCACTTGCGATAGCTTTGCGGCGTTTTGTTATACGTGCCAATATTCTCTGCACCCCGCGTAATCTTCACGCTTTCCGGCTTCCACAAGGTGAAGGCGTTGACGGGACCAGCCGACCAATGGCGGCACGCACTGCAATGACAATAGCCCATGCTTACGGGCTCACCGGTCACGGTGAACTGGACCGCGCCACAGAAACAACTTCCATTGTAGCTTTTTGGGCTGCTCATAATACTTCCCCATAAATCGGCCAATGTGGACAGGTTCAAAGTAGGTTACTCTTTTCCAATCCGACAGTGCTATTCCGACCGCCTGCACATGCTGCTCCCAGATACGGCCTACCTCGCCCAAGGCGGCGGGCAAACCGCGTCGCGCATTTGTTGATACCACCCTTGCGCTTGATAAAATCAGCCACCGGCTCATCCAGGTCCTTGTATTCTGCCGCGTAACGTAACACCCGTGACCATTTGCTCCGCGTCCGATCCTCGACCTTGTCACGGTCCGCCGTGCAACGGATCACAGCGGCAAACGGCTCGGGCTCTTTGACCGAAGAATACCCTCGCAGGCGCAACGCTCGACCGGCATACTCAACGTCGTGGCCTTCCCGCGCGCACCACATGACGAGTTCGAAAACGGCGGTCAGATATTGATAGATCGCACCCCGGTCCCGGCTTGATAGGTGTCCCATTCGTTTTGCAGGCGGAGCAGATTCGCCTTCATCGCCTCAGTTGAAAAAGGGACCGCGGTTGGTTCACGGCCGAGCATTGTTAGATGTCCTCAAGATCGTCCTGGGCATCAAGTTCAAGGTCTATCAGGTACTGACAGAGGCTCGGCGTTGCCTTCCATGCCACCCGACCCTGGCGGTCGATAAACCGCATCGCGTCACCGCTGGATTCGAGTTCAGCCAGCATTTCTGCAGAAACTCGCTTGCGGCTTGGACGGACGCCATTACGCCTGAGGCGTGCAGTTTCAAAAGCCTGATCGGCGTATTCCGAGAGAATTTTGTCCATCAGAATTCGCATCGTAATCGTTGCTCGAATTTGGGTGCGGAAGCGATGCCTGCGAAGTCCTTCTGTTGCGACACGACACATTATGTTGCCCAGACATCCATCTTCTAGTTTCGGTCCAGAGCAAGCGCCGTTCAGTGCCCTAAATCAATGACAAGTATCAAAGCTAGTGGTGAGAACCTAACACTTGGTACCGCTGGTCCAACCACCGCCTCATTGACAATCAGCCGCTTCTCGAACGTCCGTGGGGCGTGCAGCGGCGCGAGTTCATCACGCTCTTAGGCGGTGCGGCGGCTGGGTGGCTGCGTTCATAGAGACAGTCGCGCTATTGCCGACACATGCCGATCAAATGAGCGTAGCTTAACAAGCCGGCTGCACCGGGCCTTGTAGGCCGACGATGGCGCATCATTACGCAAGACGACTTCGTACAACTCTGACAGCGTCGCTTGCGCTGGGGGCGATAGCAGGGGCTGCCGTTGCCGGGTCGTTAGAGGATATTTATCGCGTCGGCGCTGAGAAAGGCAACGCCAGTGCGCAGTTTAGCCTCGGCTTCATGTACGAGAAGGGCCAGGGTGTGCCGCAGGATTATGTCCAAGCGTACATGTGGTTCAACTTGGCGGCTGCGCAGGGCACCAGAGGCGCGGCGGAGTGGAGAGAACACATCGCGGCACACATGACTCCAGCGCAGATCGCTGAGGCACAGAAGCTGGCGCGTGAGTGGAAGCCAAAGCTGGAACCTTAATTGGCCGCATCGACTGCACTGACGACGGCGCCTCAAACAACAACAACACTCGCCTCGATCTACGCGGACATTTTAGCCGGCCCTCTAGCCGTGCCGGCGGGAAATCGGCGCCGTGCGTCCAGACCAGGGCATTTGACAGCTTATGACCCTCGCGACAGATATTGTGGTTCACTAATTTGGTAGCGATCGGAGCAACAGCGGAAGTGGCTGGACCGTGCCCGAAATGGTGAAAATGACCCTTAACGTCGGAACTGAGCGGCGGGCCCGAAGCTAGGGAATCGGCTAAAATGTTTTGCTCTCACCAATTCTTCTTAGAGGTGCCGAATGGCGCTGACATTTCGGAAAGCATTAGAGCTCGTATCAAAAGACGACCGATTAACGAAAGCCGACCACGCCCATCTCGGTGGGCCACTGACGGTTATCCCGACGATCCACTGTGGGAGAGACTAGCGACTGATGCCCGCGCGCGGGTCATGTTGCCGCCTAACACCATCTATTTGGATATCGTCAGGGAAGCACTACTTATGCGCCGTCACGCGGAAAGCGTTGGGTCAGGAGTAGACGTGGAGCTGCGGAAGCGGCAGCAGCAACGCGAACGTCTTCTGGACCTGGCGAAAAAGGCCGATGACCTGGCGGAATATTACGAATGGGCGGCGGCGTACTCGGGCATCGCTAACTACTTCGTGCGGTTTTTGAAGCCGGTCTCCGATCTGCAAGAACTTCATCGAAAAGAGGCAGAACTCCTGCGACGGCGCGCTGGCAGGCAACCAAAGCCGGCCGCGCGTGTGAGCCGGCAAGATAGCTCGAAGGGGCGCAAGGGACTGCGGAAAATAAATGCCTTTGTTGACTTGGCAGATTGCTTCCTAAGGGATTGGTTCTCCGAGAAGCCAGATTACGAAGCGGTTGCTGTACTGACTGAAATTGCCTTTCCTGGACATGACATTGACGCCGAATTCGTCCGTAAGGCGTTGCGGCCGACAACTACAATCGGACGCAAGCGCACGTCGCGCGCACTCGGCCCGAGAAAATCGTAACGAGTGCGCGTGATTCAACGTCAACCTTGGTCTACTCCCCAGTGCAAGTTCAGAACTTGCACGGAAGGAAACCAACGTGACTGCACCCACTCATCTCCCCCATGCCTACAAGGCAAGAGTTGAAGGCCGCGAGAGGCCTTCGCTCAACTCATCAGTGAGCCGATTGCTCACTCCGAAGGAGGGCGCGGAAGTTCTGCGCGTGAGCACGTCATTCTTGGCTAAGGCGCGCATGCGCGGCGACGGACCAACACCCCGATGGCAACAGCACGGGACATGTACCCCGTCAACCACTCTTGTTGTCGTTACGCGCGCGCGAGGCGGCGCCAGCAGACTGACCCGCTCGATCTGGTTGAGCCGCCTGGGCGGCGCCGCCGGCGACCTCACCATCGTGCGGCGGCCAGCAGCCGCTGCACCGCCCAGGCGGCCCGACCCGGAATAGCTAAAATGGAATCGGCGACGGCGGCCCGAGCAGGTCGAGCAGGTCGGTCGGCATCGCGCCACCCAGCCTCACGCGCGCGCGTGACCACAACGAAAGTGGTGAACGGGGACATCACCGTGCTGTTGCGATCCCCCTGCTGGCGAAGCCTACCGCCCAGCTCGGCCGCCGCGGCCCATTCCCCAAAAAGAAAATCGCCGGCGCTGCCAACCGATCCGGTCAAAAAGAATTTCCCAAATAGAAATCGGCGGCGCTCGGCTCCGCCTCGCGCGCGGGGAACGGCCAAACGAGCGTTAACGAGGCTATGGTTCGGGGGCAATCCCATGAGGCGACGCGAAGTCGTCACCCTGCTCGGCTGCGCGGCAGCCGTCTGGCCGCTCGCTGCCGGCGCGCAGCAGCCTAACAAGCTGCCGACAATTGGGTTTCTCCGCCCTGACGCATCCAGTTGGAGTCCACGAATTGCTGCTTTTGTATAGCAACTCGGTGAACTCGGCTGGATCGAGGGCCGCACCATCGCGATCGAGTATCGCTGGACGGAGGGACGATCCGAGCGCGTCGCCGAGTTTGCGGCCGAGTTCGTGCGGCAGGTGGATGTTATTGTCACCTATGGAGGCGCCGTTGCTGTACTAAAGCAGGCGACAGCGGTCATTCCCATCGTGTTTGCCGTCGCCAATGATCCGATTGGCAGCGGCACCACCGCGCCGCCCCTTTTTGCCTTCAATCTCTCGCGCAATCTTCCTGAACGGCGTGCGCCTGAAATCGCGCCTTGAGTTCGTTAGGCCCCCTCAACGGCACCCAGGACAGACCGCTAACGAAGGCCGCGGCACGTTTGCACGTCATATTCTTTCGCTCCGATATATGCCTCGCAGCGAGCCGCCTCGCCCGCAGAATGTCGTGAACTTCATGGATGCGCTCCGCCGCGAACAGGAGAAGCGCTCAACCGTGCCGGCTAAGAAGAGCGGCAAGCGCGTCGAAGGTCAGGGCGAAATGCTGCCTCCCATACCTGGGAAAAAGGGCAAAGGAAGTCGCGGCCAAGGCGGCGGCTAAGCCAAGCGCGCGACAGAAGAAAGCCGGCTAATCATGTCCGGGCGCGTCGGCAATAGCTGTTTCCGGAACTGATCATGCCGTGCAATTACGCCGCGAAGGGCTCCCCAAAGAGGATCCCTAGGCGCGGCCGACGGCACACAATGACGGTGATGGGGCTGTGCGTCAGCACCTTGAGGGTTTCGCTGCCTAGCACAATGCCTAATTGCCCATGTCGTCCATGCGACGCCATTTGGATCGCGTCGCATCCCCGATCCTGAGCTGTTTCGATAATCGCTTGATAGGGTTGCTCGTGCTCAATATGCACCAAGGCGCACGGCACGCCCGCCGCCGCCGCAATCTTCTTCGCTACGTCCAAATATTGGCCAGCGAGAGCCGCCATGTGTTCCTTGTATTTCTCAGGTGCGTCCGTGAGCATGCCAAAACGGCCCGCGAAGGCATGGAACGGCGTTGTTACGGTTACGACGGTGACTCGGGCACCAAGAGCCTTCGCCAACGCGACACCCTGCTGAAGCGCCAGCTTCGATAGTTCGGAGCCATCAGTGGGAATCAGAATGTGCTGATACATAAAATGTCCCTATTTGGCCGCCGGCGGCGTAGGGCAACAGACAAATCATAGCGGCCCGAGCGCAAAGCGAGTATTGATTTAGCTCAAGGGCGGTCGTGGATTCCGGTCGGGTGGATCGCCACATAACGATCATGTGCGGGAGAGACATCCAGAGAGGGGACCGTTATCACCCCGATCTTTACTGCCTTCGGCTCGCGGGCCACATCTCAGGCATCATCGCATGCGGCGTTGGTGCACCTTTTTCGGTTTTGCTTGCCGAAGAACTCTTCGCATGTGGATGCCGCATCTTGATCAGCGCTGAACCTTTAGATTTTCTGCCGACGTTATGCCCCCCCTGTTCAAGACCTCTTGGTATTCGACGACCTGCCCCTTATTCAGACTGCTGAGGCCAGCCCTCTCGACTGCCGAGATATGAACAAATACATCCCTCCCACCGCCGCCCTGCGGTTGGATATACCCATAACCCTTTTGCGAGTTAAACCACTTTACGGTGCCCTTGGCCATTCCTGATCTCCAACATTGCAATCAAAGGATACCGCCTCTGCTCAAATTTTCTAATGCCCTTCGATCTCGCCGATCTTATTGTCTTTGGGATCGGACACACTTGCTATTCCCATTCCAAGCTTCCTTTTTCTCAGGCTTTGGCATCTTCGCTAGCTTTTCCTCCTCCTCGGCAAAAAGGCAAATCTCCATTCGCGCGCTTAGTCGGGTCGGTTTCCATTGTCAGCAATAATTTGAATCTTTCGATATTGGCTGTGATGATACTTTGCCTAGCGGCCTCCATTTCTCCCTAACAGAAGAGGTGGAGACGCCCGGGTCGCGCGATCGTAGGAAGTGATACGCGTCCGTGCACCCAGCTTCGGGGTTCGGGGCAGCTTGGCGCAGCCAAGGCGCGTTGAGCGATCCCTTTGCAAAGCGACCGGATCGCAAGCACAGGATGCGCTCTTACGGTCGCGGCGTCGAGACGGTCGCATGTCCGGTACCGGACATTAAAGTTTAGGACAGTTCAGGCGCTTTGCATGCCCATGCCTGAGATGGGTCAGTCACTTCCCGCCGACCCATCATAAGCCGCTCCCTATGATGCCCGTCTCAATCCAACGGGATCACCGTTCGCGAGTCGTCTCAATGGAAGTTTTGCAACACATTCCACCCGACACCAGACGTATCGCCGCACCGCGGCGAACAGACGTTCAGCGCCATTCGCGTCATTCGAGCGCGGTGCCGGCATGACCGCTTCGTTGCAATGAACGGACATTTACGGCGGTGTTCCAACCAAACGGCATACGCTCTAGGATCATGCCAGGGAACGAAAGAGGGCGAGCCGTGTCCCTTATGATGCCATCTACCAATCCCAATCTGTCAGCCGCTCGGACCCAATCGATGCGGGATTGTTGCCGGTTGTTTCTAGCCGAGGGGATCGCCTTGAGCATCCTTGGACTTGCCGCGATCATTGTCCCGCTCATCGCAGGTGTCTTCGCCACCGTCCTTCTGGGATCGCTGTTCCTCATCGCGGGAATCGTGGGCCTAATCGCCACATTGAGAGCGCGGCAAGCTCCGGGATTTGGATGGTCGCTACTCTCGGCACTCGTGGCGGTGATCGCCGGCGGCGTATTGCTGTGGAATCCGCTTCAAGGTCTGGTCACCTTAACCTATGTGCTGACCGCCTTTTTCATTGTCAACGGCATTTTGATCATCATCCTAGCTATCGCTCATCGACGTGAGCTATCGGGGAAATGGGAGTGGATGATGGTGAACGGCGTCATCGATCTGATCCTCGCCGGTATCATCATCGCCGCCTTGCCGGGTACGCTCGTCTGGGCGTTCGGCCTTTTCGTTGGCATCGATATGATGTTCGGCGGCGCCTCGCTCATCGCCATGGCGCTGGAAGCATGCAAGGAAAGAGGCCGTCTCGTCGGGTAGGGTGATCTCGACTTGGGTCTTTAGGACGTTCCGTCCTGTCGTTGATGTAATTTTTATCGTAGCAGAAAGCATTTCTCTTTTTGCTCTTAAATCGCCGCAACGGGACTGTCATCGTGAGGCGCACCACAAGACTCTGGACCGGGCTCCGCGCCCTCGTGCGTCACCGCCGAGTGGAGTTGGCACTTTCGATCAGGGTGACGATTGCCGCCCTAGTGTCTCTTGCGCTTGCGCAATTCTTGCAACTTCCCTTGCCGTTGTGGGCGGTATTGACGGCCGTCATCGTGACGCAGATGAGCGTCGGGCGGTCGCTGAAGGCAACGTTCGATTATCTCGTGGGGACCCTCGGCGGCGCGATCTACGGTGGCGCCATCGGCGTGCTTATTCCGCATTCGAGCGAAATCGCGCTTCTCGCGGTTCTCGCCCTCGCCGTATCCCCGCTTGCCCTCATCGCGGCGATAAACCCCAGATTCTCCGTTGCGCCGATCACCGCCATCATCGTGCTGTTGATTCCCACAATGACCCACGCAAGTCCGATCGCTTCGGCACTTGATCGCGTCATTGAGGTGGCGCTCGGAGGCGTCACCGGTCTCGTTGTTTCGTTTCTGCTGTGGCCATCAAGCGCCCATCCCCTGGTCGTTGAGGCGGCCGCCCGCACACTTGATCAGATGGCGCGGGCTCTTGGCGAGCTGCTTGCAGGCTTGACGCAAGGTCTCGACGTGGATTCGCTCCATCGCATTCAAGACGGTATCGGTCAGGCTTTGGTGCAAATGAATGTCGTGGGGGCCGAGGCCGAGCGCGAGCGGTCGGCAGGTCTCGCCGTGGGGCCCGACACGGGGCCACTGTTGCGCACGCTGCTCAGGTTGCGCCATGACCTTGTGATGATCGGAAGAGCGGCCACCAGCCCGCTGCCCGAGGCCTTCAGGTCGCGGCTCGAATCGCCCCTGGCGCATACCGGCGGGGCCTTCGCCGACTACTTGCGCGCGAGTGGGGCCGCGTTGCTGGCGGGTCGGCGTCCGCCGTCGCTCAACGCCGTAGAATCGGTTCTTGATACCTATGCCGCCGAGATCGCTGCGCTCCGTCGCGAGGGTCTAACGCGAAGTCTTCCCGGCGACGCGGCGGAACGCTTCTTCGCACTCGGATTTGCGCTTGAGCAGATGCACAACAACTCCAAAGATCTCGAACGGTGCGTGGCTGAATGGGCTGGACCGTCTAAGGAACCAGGGCGCAACAACCAGTCAGTCTGATTGATTTCTGGCTTCGAATGGCACCGCCTCGATCGCGAGTAGACGCGACTTCCGCTGCGAGGTCATGAGCAGACATCGCGCGCAAGATTTTATGTGATGCGGGAGGACCGCAAGTGCGCTAATATCTGATGGGCTGAAGGGGCTTCCAACGAGGGAGTTCTAGAGATGTGTGACTTTAGCCTCCAAAGCGTTCGTTCGCGGACCGCGAAGGTCGGCGATAAGCTCGTGACGCGTGACTTCGGCACCGGGACGCGCGGCTTCTCCGCCGCGGACGATCTCGGACTCGCGGTGTGTGTGATGCCTGGAACGGAGCTGGCCTTCGCCGGGGAAGTTGCCTGCCTGCCGACCGGCCTATTCGGGTGGAAGACGAAGGCAATCAACCACCAGACGGCAATCTTTCGCCAAGTCAACAAGGACAAGTCCGCTGCACATCACGATGCGCTCGAATTTCCTGATGGGCGGACGGTGTTGCTGACGCACCTGTGCGAGGGTCAGGCGGCAACAGTGCTGCAACTGCCTGCGCAGCCAGCGACCTCGGTTGAGGCGGATGCCCAGAAGCGCGTCACCTACGCGGGCTGACAGTTGAGGATAGACCTGTATAGGCCGCCTACGACGCGGCCTACTTTTTTCACAACCCTACGTCTAGCGGGCAAGGAAATAAGCATTCTCGCAATGCTTGAAGCATAAACTCCGGCTGCCGATGCACGCACTGCTCAAGTTGCTGGCCCGTGTAAAGCCAGAAAAAAGTCAAGCCGCTGCTGGCTTGTCGAACACCATTACCTTGGAAACGAAGGCCACAGACCCTTTCATTTTTTGTATCCGAGGTCCCTTAAGAGCTTGGACCTATTCTGCTTGTCATCCTCGCTTTCTATTGCAAGCGATGAGAGACCATCGACGATGCCGATGACCGAGCGGCCGTCCTCTACCTTTGCCACGATGACTTGTATGGGATTGCTGGTAGCGCAGTAAATCGCGGCCACCTCGCTGACGTTCCTTACGTTGTTTATCACGTTTATCGGGTATGCTTCCCTGAAGATTATCAGGAAGGTATGGCCTGCGGCTATTTTGAGAATGCTGCTTTCGGCCTGCCTTCTCAGGCCATCATCATTTCCGTCGCTCCTGACGAGGCAAGGGCCGCTGGCCTCTGCGAAAGCTATGCCGAATTTTACTCCTGGAACTGAACCAACCATAGCCTCATAGAGGTCTTCAACGGTCTTTATGAAACCAGCGTGCCCGAGTATTGCACTGATGCCCTCGCCTTTTTCGATCGCTATGCATTCAAATTCTAGTCCCATGCCACCGCCTCTTCTGCCTCAAAAGAAGGAAGCCCTACGTTGCCGGTATTATCGATATGGAACTTTACCTTCGATTTTGTGCCGTCCTCGTTTGTCAACTCCGCATCTGAATCTGCTCGCGTTCACCAACTTGATCGCTCCTACGCGCGCGCCGCTGCTGCGCGCCGCGATCTGATTTTCGACCATGGCCTCGCAAAGCTTCGAAAGATCACTCATTGGTCCCTTCGTTCGTGCCGGACATTGACCAGGATCAAGGCCGCTCATCTTAGACCATTTATTCTCGGGCATTGCCGGCGACCCATTCCTCGTCGGTGCAGAGAAGATGTAGCATGGCCAATAGAACAGAGAAAACTCCGGCGAGCAGCGATCTATTTCAACCAGTGTCGCTCGGGCGTTGCCGGCTCGCGAACCGCATCGTGATGGCACCGCTAACGCGGAGCCGCGCCAGCGAAGACGGCGTCCCGAGTTCCTTAATGGCGGAGTACTACGGGCAGCGCGCCTCCGCCGGCCTAATCATCGCTGAGGGAACCAACATCTCGCCCCAGGGCAGAGGCTATGCCTTTACGCCGGGCATCTATACTGACGCGCAGGTCGAGGGATGGCGGCAGGTGACTGAGGCCGTCCATGCCCGCGGCGGCCGCATCTTTCCTCAGCTTTGGCATGTCGGGCGCGTGTCCCATCCCTCGCTGCAGCCCCGCGGTGCCCTGCCGGTAGCGCCTTCGGCGATTCGCCCGGAGGCGACCTCCTATACCGAGGCCGGCTTCCAAGCCTGCGTAACGCCTCGCGCGCTCGCAACGGCCGAAATCCCAGAGATCGTCGAGCACTACCGTCACGCAGCGCGAAACGCTCTCGCCGCCGGTTTTGATGGCGTCGAGATCCACGCAGCCAACGGATATCTCATCGAGCAATTCCTGCGCGACAGCACGAACAAGCGGACAGATGCCTATGGCGGGTCGCGCGAGAACCGCGCGCGTCTTCTTCTTGAGGCGACAGAGGCAGTGGTCAATGTCTGCGGCAGCCAGGGTGTCGGTATCAGGCTTTCCCCGGTCAGTCCGGTCAATGGCGCCGATCTCGACAGTGACCCAGCTGAGACCTACGCCTATGTCGTCGAGCGACTGAACGCGTTCGGTCTGGCCTATATCCACATCATCGAAGGAGCGACCCAAGGGCCCCGCGAGGTCCCAGGTGGGTTCGACCTCCAAATTCTGCGGCAGTCGTTCAAGGGGATCTATATCGCGAATAACGGCTATGACCTGAGGCTGGCCCTTGAGGCACGCCGTCGCAATCTCGCGGACCTCATCTCTTTCGGCCGGCTCTATATTGCCAATCCCGACCTCGTGGAGCGATTGCGGATCGGCGCACGGCTGAACGTTCCCGATCGCGCGACCTTCTTCGGCGGCGGTGCGCCAGGATACACCGACTATCCAGTCTTGACGCTAGCGGAGCGTGACGCGGCCTGGCACCAGATGTTGCATGGTGCCGGCCGCAAAGAGCCGTGGACATCATCGACGTCGCGGACCTCGCTGAACAACCATCGCTAGGGCGACTGACCTGACCCCATCACCCCCCTGCGCGGCGGCGAGGCTGCGCGCGTGCTCTTCCAGACGTTCGACGCTGAACAACTCCGCCCGGATGGGCGCGCTGTCGTCCCACGGCGGATGGGGACCTGTATCGCCCAGGAGACGGCGCAACGGCGGGATCAGGGCACCTTTGGGGTGAGACCTCGGCCGGCTCGCCGAAGCATCTGTCTCGACAAGCATCGCCTTAAGCCGCCCTCACCGGGCCTGAAATCGTTGCGGGCCTACCGCCCAGCGAGCTCGAACCCTCGGCCGGGCGGCCCCCATCCCCGACACCCCGCCGCCCAGCCAGAAGCCTAAGTTGAGGCAGCAACTCAGGAGCCCCAAGCGCGTCAGCTTGGGGTTATTTTTTGTGGCAAGCCGCGACGCAAGCAACACCGGCTTCGGCACTAGCTCGCGATTGCTGTCGCGCTCGATCCTCAGTTAATTCCACGTTGCATCCTTGAACCGGCAACGAATAGCCGGATTTTGGCTTTTCATTTGAATCAAGTGGAATTTCTACACGCGCAAGTTCCGACGTATCAAATTTCCGAAGTCATCTTGTTTTCGTTATTGTCACCTCATCCGTCAAACTTAGGCCTGGAATTGTGCAAGACCATTTGCACCATATCTCAAGACGGCTTGCGATCGCGGCGAGCGCCGGGTTCCTGCGCGTCGCAACAAGTCCCTTGACCTCCAATCCGGGTGTGTCGCCACGTTCCTTGACGCCAATCTCAGCGTCATTCGGCTGAGGGGGATATCTGTCGATCCTCGGAAGGCTGCCGCTTGGCGGTAATCCGGTTTTGAAGAACCAGTCATGTACCTGCTGCGGACAATTTGTTGCGCCAGAACCACCTAATTTCGGCCGATGCGAGCATTTCAATGGCCGTCCCATCCCGTCGGCATAGCGTTACGCACCAGACTTCAACACGTCGAAGCCTTCAATGCGAAATATTTTGAGGCGGAAGCATCGCGCGTAGCAGGTCCAGCGTGCGAGGATCTGGCTCGCCATCATAGAATTGATCCAAGGCTTCCGCGAATAACATGCGGTCGGAGTTATCGGAGGCTGCTTGACCAAACAGGGTCAGACAGGACCGAAACTTGAAATCATCCGGGGAGCCAAGGATATCCAATGCGGACTTGCCCTTGTGGCCGGTCATCAACCGCACATCGTGACGCAAACGGGTCCCAAGAATATGGTCAGCCAGGTAACGCCTAGCCTGATCTAAATCGCGAATGGCGTAGCGCTGCGCCATGGCGCTATAGCCCAGGCCCGCGAGTTGCGGAAAGATGAACCACATCCAGTGGGTCCGCTTACATCCGGCGGCCAATTCCTCAATGACCTGGCTGTAAACCTCGGCCTGAGCGTTCACAAAGCGAATGAGATCAGCCTCGGTCACGGCTGGTGCTCCAATTCATCAGCTCAATTGTAGATCCTTGCGCAGGTCTAAATATGCTGAAATTGCTTATCGCTGCGGTCGTCCTCTATGGCGGGTTCGTCGCGCTGCTTTACGTGGCGCAGCGCTCGCTCCAATATTTTCCGGAGCGCCGGCGCACAGCCCCCTCTGCGGTTGGCTTGCCGGAGGCTGAAGAGGCGGTGCTCGACACCGCCGACGCCGAGCGCGTGATCGTCTGGCATGTACCGCCACGCGAGGGACAACCGATTTTTCTCTATTTCCATGGCAATGGCGGTTCGCTGCGCTGGCGGGTCGAGCGCTTTCGCGCGCTCATCGCCGACGGGAGTGGGCTTATAGCGTTAAGCTACCGCGGCTACGGTGGCTCGAGCGGACGACCGACCGAGACGGGCCTGGTCGAGGACGCTGCTGCGGCCTATGCGTTTGCCATCGCGCGGTATCCCGCCGAGCGCATCGTCCTGTGGGGCGAATTGCTTGGCTCCGCGCTCGCGCTCGCGCTCGCAGCGGAAAAACCGGTCGGGCGCCTCGTGCTCGAGGCCCCCTTCACTTCGGCCGCTGATGTCGGCGCACACCACTTCTGGTTCGTGCCGGTTCGGCTCTTCCTGAGGGACCAGTTCCGCTCGGATTTGTGCGCTGGCAAGGTCACGGCGCCTGTGCTGGTGGTGCACGGCAACGACGACACCATCGTTCCCGTGACGCTCGCCGAGCGGCTCTATGGCCTGATTCGGGCGCCCAAGCGCTTCGTGCGCATTGCCGGCGCCGGGCACAACGATCTCGGCGCGCAGGCGGTAGCAGCGGCAAAGCAGTTTGTCGCCGAGAAATGATCGCCCGTGGATTCGTGGACCATCTCTGGCAAGCGGCAGCATGCCAGGAAGTTGCGAGTATGCGCATCCGCGAGCTGACGGGGAGCGGCTCTAGCTAATTTTCCCGCGCCGCGTGCAGTTAAGTCTCCCGCGTTCGTCCTCTTTGTCCCATTCACGCGCGCGCGAGCCGCGCCCCGAATCCCGCCCGCGCTCCACACCGCGCCGCCGCCGAACCCAGACCAAGCCGCCCGAGCTGCTGGGTCGCCGCCGACAGCAGCCGATCAACAAATCCGCAGCGCTGCTCTTTACAAGGCGTTGGATCGCCAATACCCGCCCCCGACCGGCGCGCCGCGAAATTTTGCCATCATCTCATTTTGGAGTTTGCAACAGATTCGCGAGATAAGCGGACGTGAACTCAAATGGCCCCGGCTTGCCCTGGTGAACCAAGGCCGGGGCCTGCCCACAGCGACCGGATCACCGGAAATACGCATTGCTGCACAACGCCACCAAACGTCCTCTGAAAATCATTGATCTTTTGAGCAGACGCTGGATTAGGACGAAAACAGCTTGGCCAGATCCTGCTTGGCGATAAAGTTCAAGATGAGCGCTGCGTAGCTAAATACGATTAGACTAGTCCGAAGAACGGATAGCCCAGATATCCCAGGATCGGCATCTCGAAGACCTTCCAAAAGCCGACATACGGAATCGTGTAGATCCATTTCGGAAGCGAGTAGAAATTCCAACATTCCCACCAAAACCCGGTTATGAGCGTACCGATACCGAGCGACAGTGGGAGTGCTAGACTAGATTTCCTTGCTCAATTTGGCGAACGAGTGACGCACGTACTCCCAAGGTATAGGCAAGCGGCTCGAGAAACAGGATTGGGAAAATCCAGACCAGCGGGAACGTTTCAGAAGGAAAAAGATTGAGCAGCCAAAACAAGATGAACGTGGACACGAAAGCAATGAGCAATGTTGCACCCGGTATGGCTACTCGGATGTTGAGTGAGCGTCTGCTTAAAAGCTGAAAGACTAAGAACGATATCGAGAGTACCGCTGGTACAACAGTCGAGAAGTCAATCGATGCTTGAATTTTGTAGTGAAGAATGCTGATCGGATGAGCAAACACGTAATGCCAGTTCTGGACAATCGTGTTCAGGTATTCAAAGAACCACCACATGGGATCTGAGATCCGTCTTGCCGCGCGCACGGCGCGGAGGTTCAATACACATTTTTGTGACCTACACTCTTTGCAACAGAACCGCTGCGCCCTGCGCAACGGTTGGAATGCCTTACCGCATGTCCCGCATGCCCGGATGGCGCTCTACCTGCTGCAAAACTGACCATATCGCGCCATGCAATCCGCACGCCGCTTCCCGCCACCTTGGGTAATCGACGAGCACGAGTCTTTCATCGTCCGCGACGCGACCGAGGCAACGCCGGGAACCGATCGAAGCATCCTGCCTTTGCAAAACCGTCATTTGACCTTGTGGGTCGCGGGGTCCACACTACCAAGTGGAGGACCGGGCCATGGATAAATCCATTGCGCGTCTCAACATCGAACACTATCACAAGATGCTGGCTACCGAAGCAGATGAGACGAAGCGGCTAACGCTTCTTCGCCTGCTGGCTGAGGAAGAAAGCAAATTGGCAGCCTTAGACGACCTGCTTAAAAGGAAGAAGGCGTAGGGTTAGCATGTTGGCTGCCATTCCCGCCAGTGTGTCGGCCGCACGTCGATCCGCTCCTGCGTTCCTGCCTTGACCCATCCACTGAGGATGCGGCGACACGGAAACGCGAGAGCATGTGGCTCGCTTCCAATAACGGCCACTTCAAGGTCGCGGTCGAACGGCGCGGTAGATATCGGCTTCCACTCCATAATGAAATTGTCTGCCGTAGCGAATCCAGCGCTTTGATCTAAATCATTCCTGACAACAAAGATTTCAGCGCGTCGCACGTGAGGAGGCGCGGCGCATGGCGGCGAACTTCGCCAAGCTACCAGAGCTGCTGCGGTGGAATGGTTGATCAACGCACCATGCCGCCGGCACCGCCATGGCATCCTCCGGCCTTACCGGCCGAGCAGCTTGCGCTTCTCCTCGAACTCGGCCTTGTCGATCTCGCCCTTGGCGAAGCGCTCATCAAGAATGTCGAGGGCGGTGCGGCCGCGGCCGGGGCCGCCGCACCGGGGGCACTCACCATGGACATGATGGAAGCCGTGGCCGTTGCCATAAAACGGATAGCCACGGGTCGCCCAGCGCACCAGCCACACGAAGATGACCATCATGCCTATGATGGCGAGCACCACGAAGATTGGGCCGACTATCATGAAGGGATGCCAGCCCCATGGCCCGCCCCAGATGTGACCATAGCCGTAAGGCGCGCCGGGCACGTTCGGCGCCGCCTGCTCCTGCTGCTGGGCAAGCGCTGGCAGTGCCGCGACGGCGAAGACAAGTAAGACGGCGAAAGCAGCGAGAGATTTCGCGTGCGCGCGAATTGTGTCTGTGGAGAGGATTCTGGTGAACATAGCACGACCTCCGGAAAGCTCATGTGAGGTTCGGGCATAGGCAACAGACGAAGCGGCCAAGACCGGAGCCGGAGGGGGTGGCTCGGTTCGGTCAAGGCCGCTCGGCTTTTGCGAAGCCCTTCGCTGAGCCAAGGATGACCGTAACCGCTCTAAGCCACGAATGTTTTGACGTGGATCAATGCGGTGCCGTCGCGATGCCCAAGGCGCGCGCGGCGTTGGTTACGGCATCTGTCCGGCCGGTCGCTCCTTGCGAGGATCCGTGCACGGTCGCACAGCATGATCACCCGGCGAGGGTACTGCGCGATAGCCGGTAGGGGTGCCGCGCCGTAGAGTTGCCGCGCGGCGAGTTCGGCCTCGATGCCGAAGTCTGGCCCGCCTTCGTTACAAAGCTCGATCGAGTATCTGCCCTGGCTCACTTGAGCGGCGCTATGGTATCGGCTCCACGCACTGTCCGCACGCCAAGCACGTCACCGACTGAAAGGTGTCGTAGCCATCTCCGTCCGGATCGTCGGCGGTCCAGTCTTGGACTTGCCTGGTCCGTGTTGGGGCAGCCGTAGAGGAACGTCGCATGGTTTTCACTA
Source organism: uncultured Alphaproteobacteria bacterium (assembly GCA_963733575.1). Lineage (GTDB taxonomy): Bacteria > Pseudomonadota > Alphaproteobacteria > Rhizobiales > Xanthobacteraceae > BOG-931. Next base: position 89,312 of record CAVTDJ010000008.1, read on the forward strand.
TCTGGCGCATAACCCTCCTCCGAGCGTCACCTTGGGCCAACGATAAGGACCTTGGAGCCCCGGCTGGCGAACGTCGGGGCTTCTTTTTGCGCTACTCTTTACTGCTCCGCTGCGCCAATTCAGAACACAAATGCGATGGCGACGATGAGCAGCACGCCAACCGCCAATATCAAAATCTCCATGGCGTCATAGCGTCTAAGGATTTTCGCGGGCATGACCGAATGCCCTTACGCGGCACGATTGACTGGAGGACGACCCGCTCGCTCTTGTAGTGCCGCTTGCGTCCAGGTTCGCGCAAGGTCAAGCAGACCCCGCTTGTCCTCGTCGTCGGTTTTGGCGTCGCAGGCTAAAAGGATCGCCTCTTTGGCGTATTGCCAGAACTGATCGTCTGTTCTCGACATGGGCACACCCTCCGGTGGCCCGACATCCCGAAAGCTGAATTACGCTTCTTGGCGGTAGTAGTCCACGGGGTAGTGCTTCAGTTTGAATATCTGGGCAATTTCGGGTCTACAAAAACCATGCGTAGTTTCAGCGCCCTAAGGATTGCCTTATTTGGCGCTCGGTGACCGTTAAGAACCATATTCAGTATATGTTGACCTGCAGCATATGAGATTTAGCAGATCTGGTCGAGTTTCCTTGATAGAAACAGAAAGTGCTATGGTGAATCGAACCAATGCTCTATAAATAAAGCAATCTTGAACCTTTGAAAATAGTTTTCCGGCGATCATATCTCTGTAACGATGATTCTTTGCATGGCTCCGCTCCCTTGTTCGTATGATGTCAAGAAAAGTCGCGAAATTTGGATGAGCATCGTTGATCCTCTTTATTTCGGTGGGCGCTTGGGACGCTTCGAGGCCATGATCCCGGTATGACCGCTCCGTGGATAGGCAAGTGGAGCATGATTTCGAAACTGAGGCACTACCCCTATTCGACCTTTTCCCCCAAGACGGCGCCGGTAGCCGGATTCACGTGATGGACCTGGTGGCATATCGGACAGGTCATCGGCTCATAGAGGTGGTGGTCCTCCGAGATATCTTCGGCGGAAAAGCCATGAACGAGGTCTCCGGTTTTGGGGCAGCGGTACACGAAGAGCGGCATGTCAACAGCATCCTGCTCCGCGTCACAAAATGGATTGATTTAGGTCAATCTCCGAAACGGGCCACTGCAAAATCCAAAAGGGGCCATCGATTTTGGGTGGTATGGAAAGGGACCAGGACAACGGGCAGGCGCTCGGCTATTTCTATTGGACGAAGAGCCGAGCCGACGCGCCCTAACCAATAGGCTCACCAAGAACGAGGCGCGGCGCATGGCGGCGAACTTGCAAAGTTGCCGGAACTGCTGCGCAAGCTGCGATCCCATTATTTGCGCGGCGCATTGTTAGATGGCGTGTGTCAGGCCAGGCTGGGCGGCACTGCATCCCCCTCCCTGAGCCGCCGCCCAGCTTAGAAGTCTAAAGTGAGGCAACAAACTCCGAACAACCCCAAGCGCGTACCCTGCTTGGGGTTCTTTTTTGTGGCGACGCGCCTTTAAATTTCACATCGAGATTGTTGCGGGTCGTGGCCTCCCGGCCACAAAGGGGCTGGCGCGGCGCATGGCGGCGAACTTCGCCAAGTTGCCGGGGCTGCTGCGGCGTAAGTGAAGTGCCGCTGATGTGTTTATTTCACGTCGGCGACCGTCACCACTTCGCGCCAGAACCTTTTCGTGAAAGCGATCTCGCGCATGGCGACGCCAATTTCATACTGCGTGACGACCTTGTGTTCCGTCGCATCATCGGCGGTCCCGACGTGAGCGTCTCCAATTGGTCGCGCGCTTCGGCCAGTTCTTCGTGATGGTCATTTGATTATCTCCATGACCCGCTGCTCGCGGGCGTGAGGCATAGTTGGCCCAATTCGCCGTAGAACCTCAACGCACCCGCTCTGAGGCGTGCTAAGTTCACATTGATTTGGCGGGCGACGCACAACGAGACGCAGGGGGCTGATGAAGCCGCAAGTTGAACAATGGTTTCTTCCAGATCGAAACAAAAGCTTGTTGCGGGCGCGACTACAGGGCGCGCCAAGAGATGCCCCAGCCGCAAATATCTGCTCGTCGCGCTAGCGCTTGACCATTCCTCTCTTTCCCAGTGCGCACAAGCGCGGCCAGAGAGGCGTGCCGATCCGGTCGAGCTCTTGGACGGGCTTGCTGGCGATTTTCGTCTTGGGGAATTCAGCGAGCGCCGTGTTATCTGGAGCTTGTCGGCCAAATCCTCGATAGCAACAGCAAGGTCTGCGCGCTTAAGCCCCGCCTGTCGAAGTGCGTCGCAACAAGCACCGCCTAGGCTCGCGGGTCATCGAGCGCGCGGCCGCGCAGCTCGCCGGGAGTTTTGATCCGGATCTCATTGTCAGCGCCATAGCGTCGGCGCTTGCCGGACCCAGCCTTTCGGCCATCCAGGAAAACCTCGCCGAGGCGCAGAACCGCGCTGCGGATGTGCTCGCAAGCCTGTATTTGCCGCAATTGCCGACGCGGCGCGAAATCGTGAGCCGCGCCATGGCAATGTTCGCCGAGACGGCCTCGATGGACGCTATCGTCAGTCGCGCCCATATGGTTATCCTGGACGCGATTGGCACGCGGCTCAGCGCCTTAGCGCTGCAAACAAATCCAGCGGCCGCAGGCTCCTAGCCCACCAGCCACCGGCGGGGCCGCAGTGCTCCTCTTTACGCCGGCACCACAGTCAAGCGCGGCTCGGCGGCGACCTTCACCGAGCGAATGGCTGGGAAGTCATCAACCGTCACGGTCTCGCGTTTGAGCAGCAACTGGGCGCCCGCATCGAGATCCGCCCGCCGCGTCTGCAAGATTTCCTGCGCGCGCTCGAACCCTTTGCCGAGCAGGTCGCGCACGGCGACGTCGATCTCGCGAGTTGTGATCTCAGCCGCCTGAACGTGGTCGGCGCTCGGCACCGGCAGGAAAGTCTGCGGCGCCGGCGCATAGGTTCGCTGGCCGACTTTCTCGTCCATGCCGAAGCGGGTAACCATTTCGAGAGCGATTTCGGTGGCGCGCTGCAGATCGTCGGCGGCTCCGGTCGACACATCGCCGTCGAATACAAGCTGTTCGGCCGCGCGCCCGCCCATTAGCACGGCGATGCGGTTTTCCAGATTTGCCCGGCCGAGAAGGAAGCGATCCTCAGTCGGACGCTGGATAGTGTAGCCGAGCGCGCCGACGCCGCGCGGAATGATCGAAACCTTCTGCACCGGATCAACGCCAGGCAGGGTGGCTGCCACCAGCGCGTGCCCCATTTCGTGATAGGCGACACGGCGCCGCTCCTCCGCGTTGAGCACGCGGCTCTTTTTTTCCACCCCGGCGACAATTCGCTCGATCGCCTCGGTGAAATCGCTCAGGCTCACCGCCGCGCCGTTGCGCCGCGTGGCTACGATGGCGGCTTCATTGACGAGGTTGGCGATGTCGGCACCGGTAAAACCCGTCGTCAGCCCAGCAATCGCGTCGAGATCGATGTCGGGCGCGAGGGTCACCTTGCGCGCGTGAACTTTGAGAATCTCGAGCCGGCCCTTGCGGTCGGGACGGTCCACCAGCACCTGGCGGTCGAACCTTCCCGCCCGCAGCAACGCCGGATCCAGGATTTCCGGCCGATTGGTCGCGGCCAAGAGGATGACGCCCACGCTCGGATCGAAGCCGTCGAGCTCCGACAAGAGCTGATTGAGCGTTTGCTCCTTCTCGTCGGTGCCGCCGAAGCCGCCGGCGATGCGGCTGCGCCCCAGCGCGTCGAGTTCGTCGATGAAAATGATGCAGGGCGCGGCCTTGCGTGCCTGCTCGAACAGGTCGCGCACGCGCGCGGCGCCGACGCCGACGAACATCTCGACGAATTCGGAGCCGGAAATCGAAAAGAACGGCACGCCAGCCTCGCCCGCGACCGCCTTCGCCAGCAGCGTCTTGCCGGTTCCGGGCGGGCCGACCAGCAAAACGCCTTTTGGCACCCGCGCCCCCAGCCGCCCATACGACTTCGGATCGCGCAGGAAGGCGACCAGCTCCTGCAACTCGAATTTTGCTTCCTCGACGCCGGCGACATCCTTGAAAGTCACCTTCGTGTCCGTCTCCACAAAGACCTTGGCGCGCGACTTGCCCACGGTCATGAGCCCACCCAGCCCCTGCTTCTCGGCAAAACGGCGAAAGAGAAACATCCAGGCGACGTAAAAAATGACGACGGGAATGACCCAGGACAGGATCGTTTGAATGATCCCGCCGGAGGCCGCGCCAGTGACCACGACCTGATGACTGGCAAGCTTTTCAGCCAATTGCGGATCGACGCGGACGGCGAAGAACTCGCGCTTGCCACTCGGCAAGGGCTCCTTCAGCGTGCCTTGAATCGAATCAGTACCGACCGTGACCTCGCCGACCTTGCCTTGATCGAGCAGCGTCTCGAATTGGCTATACGGAATGGTCTCTACCTGCGTGTAGCTGGTCCAGAACGCCTGGAACAACAAGACGCCTAGCACGGCAGCGAGCACGTACCAGATCATAAATTGGCGCTTGCGGGCGTCCGGTTCCATGGAACGCAACCTCTAATGCCCATGGGGACTAGATTGTCCCAGAGCGCGCCTCAACTCTCTCAGAAGCGGAAAAAGGCGACATTGATATGCCGCAAAAGCGCGAGCGCGGCACCTTCAAGGGGAAATCCGGCCTCATAATCGATTTTTCGCTTTTTGAAGAATGCGTCGGTGCCAGGGCGGGCGTCTTCGGGAGGTCAGGCTCACCGCCTGCGCGCCGATGCGGGCAGAACCGCAAGCGAGTTGCGATCGTCAAGGAGGGGCGTCCGCTTTAAAGACTCTGAAGCGGGGCGACTTCCATCATGCTGGTCAAAGATAAGGTAGCAGAAGCCGTGTCGCCGCGTCGCGCAACTGGGTCCATCGGGGTTGGAAGGCTAGTTCGTCCGCGCTTAGCTTATGGTACATGTCCGCATCCGGTCCAGAATGGATGCCGCATGCGAAGACTGATCCCGCGAAGTCGATGGCCGACCACCAAGCGTCTCCACCGAGTTCCTCATCGGTTGTAAACGACCAGTCCCGCCCAATGTTGTCCATGAGCTGCCGGGTGACCCGGCCTTCCACCCGGACTTGTACACCGCTGACATTGTCTTTCGCCGCGAGCCGGAGCGAGTGCTCCGCCCCGATGTTCAATCCGCCGGGGGAAATCCCACCGACCCGTCGACGATCAGGAGCTTCTTGTGGTTGCGCATGTTAAGGAACGGCATGCGCCAGGGCACCCAGGCATGGGAAGCGGGCGGCGGGGACCCGGCCAGCTTTCAGATCGCGCAACGTCATCGATAGAACATAACCGCTGCCGATGCCGTCGATCAGCGCTCGTACTGCAACGCCACGCTTTTGTGCCTCGATTAATGCATCGATGAAGGAACGCCCGACCGCGTCATCGCGGAAGATGGATTTAAGAGGCGAGGGCGACGCTGTGCCGAGCATTGCAGGTGGCGGCCAGCATCGCCGGATAGGATTCATCGCCGCCCTGCAAGATCGACACGGCATTGCCGGCGATCAATGGGCTTTCGGTGACACGCTGGCCGATCGCCGAAAGCGCGCGGCGATATTCGCCGGTAATGCCGGCAGCGCATCAGGGCCGGTGGCGCTTCCCCGCTGGTGCTGCAGTTTCGCAAAGTCCAGGGCCCGGCGCGTCACGCGATTGATACCGAAGACGAAATAGAGTAGCGCGCCGACAAAGGGGACAGCCAGGCGACGGCCACCCAGCCCAGGGCGGCGCGGACGTCGCTTTTCGTCAGCAGCACGTGGACCGTGACGATTGCCGCGACGAGTACGTAAAGGGTGATGAGTAGAAACTGGATCAATTCGGATGCCCGCTCGACAGGTGCTCAGCGGCATGCCTGCACGGTGCGCCGGTTGCTCAGATTCTAGCTATATGCAGGCATGCAAATGTTCCAGCGCCGGACTGCAATGTCGCGCACGCAGAGTCCTATGGCGTCATTCCCAGCCGTGGACGATGCTGAACTTGCCGGCGATTGCCTTGAATCGTTCGTCCCATTTACCAAATATGAACCGGATTCTCCTTTCAGAGCGATCGGAGTTTTGTTGTTGGCTTGGTTCCGCGGCACACTCCCCAATTCGATGTCATTCGGGAGAATGGAGGTCTATGGAGTCTAAAGGAGCTGAAGAACGCCGGCCGGGGACTAGAAATTTGAAAGTCATAAGCTGGAACTTGCTGCGTTTGACCGGCGCGGGCGTCGAGGATGTAGCGGCTCTTATCGAACAGCATCGTCCCGACCTTCTCCTCTTGCAGGAAGCGACCGAGGAATTGGCGGAACTGCCGGCGCGGGTCGGCGGATGTTTTTTCCGCGAGCCACTGGACGGCCGCACTTACGGTCTGGCTGTGTGGAGCCCCCATCCACTGGCACCGCCCTATGCGCTACCCCTACCCGTTTCGCAGGTGCCAGGTCGCGTGCCGCCTCGCGTCGCGCAAATCGTGCAGTTGGGCGACGTGGCTTTCGCGAACGTGCATCTTTCGCACGGACAGTTCCTGAACCGTTGGCAATTGCTGCACATCGCAAATGCCCTCGACGGACCGGCGGCCGTTGTTGGCGACTACAACGCGATCGGGCCGATCAAGCTTGCCGGCTACAAGGACATCGGGCCGCGGCAACCCACCCACAGTCCGAGCAATATCATTTCCTTCCGTCTCGATCGTTGCATGGCGCGGGGTTTGCGCTGTTCGTATGCTCGGGTGCTGGCGCGCGGCCCTTCCGACCATCATCCGATCAGGCTCGATCTGCATGTCCTGCCGGGCGTCCGAGTCTCGGATGGGTCTGGCACCGCACATGTTCGGCATCTCATGCTGCGCGCGAACGTAGAAAGATGGGTTCGGGCGATGTCCGACGCACCTAACCGTATTCGCGTGCGGCAGACGTTCTTCGAGACGCTCGATCTGAAATTCCGGAAGGGGAAGCGCGGTCAGGCACAACGCCAGCGTCCCGCGCCCACAAGCAACAATGAACTGGCGCGGCAGCGCTTCGAGAATCGCACGCAGCCGGAAATACGATGATATTCGCAAATCGATTTCGCCGCCTACCAAGAGGCGTGAACACGGCGTCTGCGGAAAGTCTGAGCGATGCGCCGCTCAAGACCGACAAGTGCGCATTATCCATCGAGCGGCCTTCCAGCCGGAAGAATGATCGAATGGCGGCAGCCCTTCGGAGATAGTTCCCAAGCGACCATCCGCGCTAACCACGAATAATCTTGAAGCCGGCTCACGCCCCAGACCCACAGCCGTCTCGAGACGGTGCCTGATCGGCCCGAATCAGCCGAGGCGAACCCGAAGGCGATGGACGGCACCGTCGTCCTTGAGCGGGACTAACAACGGCCTTGCGGTGACCGTCGCGCCATCAAGCTCGGCGGTAGCCACGCCGCGCTGCACGCCCTGCGGGTTCTCGACGACGATCTCATAGCGTGATGCGCCGTGCCGCAGCGTGATCTCGAATCGTGGCCAAGACGCCGGAATGCAGGGGTCGAGACGCAGCCTGTCGCCCTCGATCAGAAGCCCAAGGATGCTCTCCACGCCGGCGCGCTGCATCCATCCAGCCGAGCCGGTGTACCAGGTCCAGCCGCCGCGCCCGACGTGGCCTGACACGGAGTAGACATCGGCCGCAACGACATAGGGCTCGACCTTGTAGCGGTGCATATCAACGCGCGTGCGGGCGCGGTTGATCGGGTTAAGCATCCAGAACAACGCGGCCGCCTTGTCGCCCTCGCCGAGGCCGGCGAAGGCCATCACCGACCACAGGGCGGCGTGAGTATACTGCCCCCCATTTTCGCGCACTCCCGGGGGGTAGCCCTTGATGTATCCGGGGTCGAGCGGCGAACGATCGAACGGCGGCGTGAACAGCAACGCGAGGCCGTCTTGGGGCAGTATCAGTTCGCGGTCCACGGCCGCCATGGCCTGAGCCGCGCGGTCCCGCCGACCCGCGCCCGACAGGACTGCCCACGACTGGGCGATGGAATCGATGCGGCACTCGTCGTTCGTCGCCGATCCGAGCGGAGCGCCGTCGTCGAACCACGCGCGCCGGTACCATGCGCCGTCCCAGGCTTGGTTTTCGAAGGCAGTCGCCATCGCCCGCATGTGCGCCCGCCATTTTGCCGTCCGCGTCCGGTCGCTGCGCGTATCGGCCAACTTCGCGAAGGCGTCGAGCGCGGCGTGCAACATCCAGCCAAGCCAGACGCTCTCGCCCTTGCCACCCTCGCCGACACGGTTCATGCCGTCATTCCAATCGCCGCCGCCGATCAGCGGCAGACCGTGGCCGCCGACCGCCAGACTGGTGTCCAAAGCGCGGGCGCAATGCTCGTAGAGGCTGGCGGTCTCGTCCGAGGCAGTCGGCAGGAAGAAACGGTCGCTCTCGCTGGGCTCGAGCGCCGGACCGGCTACGAAGGGCACGGCCTCCTCGAGCACGGCGACGTCGCCGGTGACCTTGACGTAGTGCGCCGCCGCATAGGCGAGCCAGACACGGTCGTCCGATATGCGCGTGCGAACCCCCTGGCCGGACTGCGGCAGCCACCAGTGCTGCACGTCCCCCTCGACGAACTGGCGGCTCGCGGCTTTCAGCAGGTGCTCTCGCGTCATCGATGGCCGGACCGTCGCCAGGGCCATGCAGTCCTGCAGCTGGTCCCGGAAGCCGTAGGCGCCGCTGGCTTGGTAGAATCCCGAACGAGCCCAAATGCGGCAGGCGAGCGTCTGATAGATCAGCCAGCCGTTGAGCATGATGTTCATCGACCGGTCGGGGGTCTTCACCTGAACCGTGCCGACAGTGTCGTCCCAGAAGCGCCGGACATCCGATAGCACAGCGTCAAGATCGGTCTTGCGGTAGCGGGCGATCAGCGACCGCGCCTCGGTTTCATCCGGCGCATCGCCGAGGAAAAAGTCGATCTCGGCGACGCCGTTCGGCGCGATCTCGACCGTGGTCTGGAGAGCGGCGCAGGGATCGAGTCCGGATCCCACCCGCCCCGAGAGCATGTCGCCGTTGACCAGAGCCGCCGGCCAAGCCAGCGTCCCGTTGCGGCCAATGAATTCTCGGCGGTCGCCGGTCCAGTTCGTCTGGCGTCCCGCGAGATCGGCAAAGGCGACCCGATCGCCGAATGTCGGATTCCACGGGTTGTTTGCGAGGATCACCCCAGTGTGGGCATCAATTCGCGTGGTCACGATCGGCGCCCCCGCCGCCCGGGTGGCGCCGAGGACCCATTCGACGTACGCCGTTACCGATAGGCGTCTGGCGCGGCCTGAAAGGTTGCGCAGTTTCAACCGCGAGATCTTCAGAGGATCGGCAAGCGGCACATATTCGAGCAGCTCGGCGGCGATTCCCTGCGAAGCGTGTTCGAAACGGCTGTAGCCCCATCCATGCCGCGCCACATAGGTCGTCGCCTCATCGCGGATTGGAAGTGCAGTGGGGCTCCAGATATCCCCGGTCTCTTCGTCCCTGAGATAAAAGGCCTGACCTGGCCGGTCGGTGACAGGGTCATTGGACCATGGGGTCAACTGATGATCACGGCTGTTCACCGACCAGGCGTAGCCGCCGCCCTCAGCGGATACCTGGAAGCCGAAGCCGGGATTGGCCACCACGTTGATCCATGGGGCCGGGGTCGATTGGCCAGGCCCGAGGATGGTCACATATTCTCGGCCCCCTTCGGCGAAGCCCCCCAGCCCATTGAAGTACTCTACGCCCGGCGCCGGACGCGAGACCTGAAGCTCGGAAGCGGGCGCGGCTCGCATTGCCATTGGCCGAGCCAAGAGCCTTGCCTCGGGCGCGCGCTCAAACTGATCGGCGAGCCGTCCGCGCACCCCTAACAGGACGACCCGCGCGACGGACTCGAGAAGGGCCCGCGCCTCAGGTAAGATCAGGTCGGCGCGCAATAGGAAGTTGTGCCCGGGCGGCCGTTCGTCGCCGATCTGAGGCCGGGACTGGCTGGCCCTCACCAGGGTCTCGAGCGCGCTCTGAAGTTCCTGCATATAAGATGAGGCGCGCTCGTTGAGGATGACTAGGTCCACCGCCAGCCGCTTCATTCGCCAGTACTCAACCGCCTGGAGCGCCTCGCGCGCGACGTCTAGCTGGTCGACGCCAGAGATGCGCACCAGGATGATCGGCAGATCACCGGATATACCCAGCGGCCACAGGCCCGGCTGCCCGCCGCTGCCGTCTTTAATGGTCTCTGACGGCGGACGCAGCATCGGCGCGGCGTATACAATGTGCCCAGCCAAGCGCTGGTATTGACCCGCCTCGCTCCGATCAATGCCGAGGTGGTGCAACTGCACTTGGGCCTGGGTCCAAGCGAGCGCGGCCGCGCGTTCGAAGGCGCCGACGTCATGGTGCTTGTCGATCAGATCCAGGACATCCGCGCGCGACGAGGCGACCATTGTCCAGAAATCAACGTGGGCCGTCCCTCCTGGCGCAATTCGGACGCGCCGACGCAGGGCGAAGACGGGGTCAAGCACCGCTCCGGTGGCGCCCGACAGCGGACTGCCACTCATCACCGCCCTCGCAGTGCGCGCGCTGCCGCCGCGGCCGAGGAATCGCATACGATCGGTTTCGAACTCGCGCTTGCCAACGGCCTCGCCGTCGACAACCGCCAGATGGGCGACCCAGATCTGCGGTTCCATCGGTTTTTGCTGCCGCCGCGTCGCGACGACCGCGCCCAGGCCGGCGTGGTGCTCGGTCTCGATGAACAGTTTCGAGAACGCCGGATGCGCCACGTCCGAAGCCTGGGGTGCCAGGACCAGCTCGGCGAACGAGGTCACCTCGACTTCGCGTGCGCGATTGTCCAGGTTGGAGATCGTCACCCGGCGGACTTCCGCGTCATCTTCCGCGGAGACGAGCACCTGGAGGCGGGTCGCAAACACCCCATCGCGGCGCGAGAACTCGACACGATCCTCGTTAAATGTCACCTCATACGCCACGGGCTCGGTCGCGACTGACTGGTACGCCGCCGACCACACCTCGCCGCTGGCGACGTCCCTCAGGAAGACAAAGGAGCCCCAGTCGTCGCAGGTGGCATCCTCTCGCCAGCGGGTTACCGCCAGGTCGCGCCAGGTGCTGTAACCGGATCCGGCGGCCGTAAGCATCACGGTGTAGCGGCCGTTCGAGAGCAGCTGGGTGGCGGGCGTAGCGCTCCACGGACTAACCGCTCGCCGGGCGCCGGGTTCTTCGATCTCGCGGATCCTGGCTGCCGAAATCGTCTCCGAGACCGAGGGTGGAGCCGTCATAACTTCGCGAGGCACGCGTTCCTGCAGAAGGAGCTCCGTTGCCCGAACGATCGGTTCGGCGTGGAAGCGGCTGCGCATCAAGCCATCTAACAAGGTGTCCGCGATGGCAGTGATCGTCATTCCTTGGTGGTGTGCCATGAACGCGCGCACGACGGTGACGCGCTCGCCGTCTGGGAGCCGGGCCCGCGTGAAATCCAGCGCCTCGTAGAAGCCATAGCGGCCGAGCGCGCCGACGGCCTCGAGGAGCTCGAAGTTGCGCGCGGCGGCCTGCGGATCGATCATGCTCGCCAAGGCGGTGGCGTATGGCGCGATGACGGCGTTGTCGGCCAGCCCGCGCTTGAGGCCCAGCCCCGGCACACCGAAGCTGGAGTATTGATAGGTGAAATCCAGGGCGCGCGCGTTGTAGGCCGACTCCGATGCGCCCCAGGGCGCCCGCAGCGTCGCCGCGTATTCGATCTGGCGTCTGACGACGAGCCGATTGGTCTGCTCGATCAGGCTGCCAGCCGGCGCCCTCATGACGATGGACGGCATCAGGTACTCGAACATCGAGCCCGACCACGAGATCAGCGCCGCGCCGCCCCCCACCGGCGTCACCGCACGACCCAGGCGGAACCAGTGTCGCGCAGGCGCGTCCCACTTAGCTATGGCGATGAAGCTCGCCAGTCTCGCCTCCGACGCGAGAAGGTCATAGCAACTGGGATCGAGCGCGCCCTCGGCCACTTGATAGCCGATCGACAGCAACAGACGGTCGGGGTCGATCAGGAAGCCGAACTCCATCGTCAAGGCCATCGACCGCGCGGTATCCTCCAGCGCCAGTAGCCGCACCGCCAAGGGACCGGCCAACGGCTGGACCAGATCGCGTTGATGAACCTCGAGGCAGGCGCGGATCGCGTCCGCCCAAAATTGTAGGTCTGCTCCAGCCTGGTCGTATTCTTCAAGGGCGATCTCGCGGACCGTGTCAGCCAGGATCTCGGCCTGCTCTGAAAGCGCCGCAATCCGCTGCTCGGCGCCGAAGTTCGCGGCGGCGTCCTGAATTAGGCCGGCCGCGAGCCGCTCGATCTCATCGTCGAGCCGCCGCCACGAAATGGCTTGGGGTTGGCGCAGGCCCCGCAACCGACGCGCTTCGTCACGCAGCAAGTCGAGGGCGTCAGCGACACCCTGAAAACGCTGCTGTTCCGCCAGAGGCGCGTCACGCCACGCGTGGCACGCATTGGCGAGCGCGATCAGGTGTCCGGCCAGATTCCCGCTGTCGACCGTGGATACGTATTGTGGATCAAGCGGACGAAGGTCGCGCGTGTCATACCAATTATAGAAATGGCCGCGGTGCTTGGCCATGCGGGCCATGGTCGCCAATGTCGCCTCCAGCCGCTCCACGGCCTCGAGCGTCCCGGTCCAGCCGAAGTCCCGCGCGCACGCGACTGACAGCAGGTAGAGGCCGATATTGGTCGGCGACGTGCGATGGGCCACCACCGGCTCGGGCACTTCCTGGAAGTTGTCGGGTGGAAGATTATTGTCGCCCGGTGTGACGAAGGCCTCGAAGAAGCGCCAGGTTCTCCGGCCGACCAGGCGCAAACTATGCGCGTCAGCCTTTGCCAGCGGCCGCCGGCCTGCGATCCGGGGAGACAGGCTTGCCCTAAGCGCGATGGCCGGCGAGACGAACCAGGCGCCTGCGACCGCCGCCGCCAAGGGCCAGGTCCCATGCCCCCACATGCTCGCCACCGCAATCCCGGCCCAGCCGATCACTATCGCCCCAGCCATGCGTCGGTAGAAGTGCGAAACGCTCGGACGACGGCCGAACGCCGCGTGGGCCGCCGGCACCCATTCGAGAAGGCGGCGGCGGGTTATCGCGAGCCGGACCAAAGTACGAAGGATGGCGTCACCCATCAGCCAAGCTTGATGCGCCAGGAAAACGATCATCAGGCCCGACTGGATGAGCGCAAGACGCATTTCCGCGCCCAGGGCGCGGAAATGACTGCGGAGCGCCACCCCTGGGCGCGGCGCGATATCCACCATCACGGGAATCACAGGCGGCAAAACGATCGTAAACAGGATGAAACCCGTCCAGACGGCCGCGTCTTGAAGAGGCATGGCCCATCCTGCGATCAGGGCCGCGACGACCAAGGGGGGCGACAGCGACCGCCGAAGGTTGTCGAGCATCTTCCAGCGGCCAATCGCGGGAACGGCCCCTCGCGGCCGACGATCGGCCCTTTGAGGCCCCCGTCCGAAGACCCAAGGCAGAAGCTGCCAGTCGCCTCGCGCCCAGCGGTGGTGGCGAAGGGCGGCGACGTCGTAGCGGGCCGGAAAATCCTCCACGACCTCTACGTCCGAGGTCAGGCCGGCGCGGGCGAAGATACCCTCGAAGAGGTCGTGGCTCAGGAGGGCGGACTCGGGCACTCGGCCGGCCATCGCCGCTTCGAAGGCGTCTACGTCGTAGATGCCCTTGCCCGTGTAAGTGCCCTCGCCGAACAGGTCCTGGTACACATCCGAGACCGCGGCAGCATAGGGATCGATGCCGGTCGCGCTGGAGAACACGCGCAGGAACAGCGAGCCTTCGCGCCCCACCGGCAGTGCCGGCGTAACCCGTGGCTGCAGGATGCCGTAACCTTCGACAACTCGACCCAAACCGGTGTCCAAGCGAGGCTGGTTGAGAGGATGGGCCATCTTGCCGATGAGTCGGCCGACCGTCTCGCGCGGGAGCCGCGTGTCCGCGTCCAGGGTGATTACGTAGCGGACGTCGGCGGGCAGCGCAGGTGGCGCCAGGAACGTGGTATCCTGGGCGCCGCGCAGGAGCCGATTGAGTTCGGTTAGCTTGCCGCGCTTGCGCTCCCATCCCATCCACCGGCCCTCACCCGCGGCCCAGACACGTCGACGGTGCAGAAGCAGGAAGCGGTCACCGCCTGGCGCCGGTCCGTAGCGCTGGTTCAGACCGGCGATGCCTTCCTTGGCGGCGGCCATCAGCTTGTCGTCGCCGTCCGCTTGCTCGCTCGCTGCATCCGTCCAATCGGACAGCATCGCAAAGTGAAGGTCGCCAGGAGGGCTCGCTAGATAGTGGATTTCGAGTCGTCCGATCTGCTCCTCGATGTCCTCGGGGGAGGTCAGGAGGGTCGGTACGGCGACCAGCGTGCGCAGATGCTCGGGGATGCCGCCGCGCAATTCCAGCGCCGGCAGCAGGGTAGCGCGAAACCCCCAGGTCACGATGCGGTTGACGAGCGCGACGGCTACGTCGATCGCCGGGACCACTCCCAGGATCGCAAGGAGCAGCAGCCATCTCAAATCCAGGCCGCTCAACGCGACGACAGACAGCGGGGCGGCCAGCAGGCCGGCGGCGACGACCGCGCCAGCGCTGACATAGCCGCCGATACCGAGCGCTCGGTAGAAACGCCCGGGCCATGCTCGCGCCGACGGCTTGAATCCAATCTCTGCTTCGAAACCGGGCCGGCCGCCTGCGATCAAGTAATAGCCTGGATCCGCCAGGCGCGCGTCGCTCACCTCAGCGTCGGCCCGGTATGCGCGCCGCGCCGCCATAACGGCCGTGTCGGCCACCTCCAACTCGGTGAAGTCGGAGCCACGGGCGAGCTGTTCCACCGCGGTGCGGTAAAGATTGCGCGTCGGGAAATCCATCTCGGCAAATCGGTTTTCCGCCTTGAACACCTCGTCGACTAGGCTCACGCGTTCGAACAGCTCGGTCCAATCAACGTCTGTGATGAGGCGCATGCTGGTGATGACGTTGCGCACCGTCACACTACCGGCGACCTGCCGCTGGTGCTCGTCGTGGACGACCGTGTCGGCGGTCTTCCCCTGCCGTGCCAATTGCTCGTCGAGCCACTCCAACGCCGGGGCGATACTGGGATCCTGGTCGCGCAGGCGATAAACCAAGTGCACCAGGAACGCATCCGGGTACGTCGTCTCGGTGTGCTGAGGCAGCACAGCGTTGGGTGGTTCGGGCGCGCGGCCCCCCGTGCCCAGCAATCTGTCGGCCAGAGCATCCGCCGCGCGTCGGCCGACGCCGCTGTCCACGATCCTCCTAGCGATCCGCCGGAGATTCTCGACCAGCACGATCCGCAACGTGATGGCGACGGCCCAGAGCTCACCGATGGTCAGCGGCTGGACTTGTTGATAGGCCCGCAGGTACCGGCGCAGGATCTCGGGGTCGAAGAGGCTGTCGGTATGGGCCACGAACGCCCAGGCCACGCCTAACACGCGCGGGTATCCCACGAACGGTCCGCTGGCGAGCTTGGGGAGCTGCCGATAGTAGCCAAGGGGCAGATCGGCCCGGATTTCGCGGATCTGTTTCTCAACCACATGGAAGTTGTCGATCAGCCACTCGGCCGCAGGAGTGATGACCGCGTCCGCGTCGACCGCCTGGGCGATATCGCGATAGGCCGCAAGCAACACAGCTTCGTTTTCGGCAAGCCGTTTCGCCAGTGGGGCGCCCTTCCGTTCGCCGGCCATCACCCCCTGCGCGGCGGCGAGGCTGCGCGCGTGTTCTTCCAGACGTTCGACGCTGAACAACTCCGCCCGGATGGGCGCGCTATCGTCCCACGGCGGATGGGGGCCTGTATCGCCCAGGAGACGGCGCAACGGCGGGATCAGGGCACCTTTGGGGTGAGACCTCGGCCGGCTCGCCGAAGCATCTGTCTCGACAAGCATCGCCTTAAGCCGCCCTCAGCGGGCCTGAAATCGCTGCGGGCCCGCCGCCTAGCGAGCTCAAACCCTCGATTATCTTGCGCGGATCGCTCTGATCGGCGCCTTCGATAATCACTTCCGCGCACTCCCCATGGCAGCGGATGGCGGCGGCTAGGCAGTGGGCTTCTCGGATCGCCGAATCCCTTGACCAGAAAGGCGTCGTCACGCCCTCGCCCATACGAATGGCCCAGCCGTGTTGCTCTTTGACAACTTTGAAAGTGATCATGGAAAAAACTCCCACGCAGATCACCGCCCCATTGAGCATCGTGCGGGGTTAGTCGCATTGATTCACGTCAACTGCGAGCAGCGGTTCGGCGCGGACGCCTTCTGTCACCCCGCAGAAATGCCCTTCGACACCAAAGCACGATCGACAAATCGGATCGATTTATTGTTCTTCCGTCTCGGGACCGCTGCTGCGCTTAGGCTCACGGCCGAACGAAGTGGGAGTCGTCGTCCGAAGCAATTCGTACTCAGTAACGACAACCACGCCAGGGACCGGCTCCTCGATCACGTCGATGATCGTGTCTTCGACCGGCACCTGCACAATTTGTCTTGGTGTTTTTCTTGGTGCCTTTCTTGCCGGGGTCGTCGGTCGCCGCTTTTTCTTGGCCATGGATTTCGGGGCACCTCGGCTCGCGCGCCGGACCTTGGACTTTTTCTTTTTCGGCGTCGTGTGCTTTGCGGCCTTCTTGCGCCCAGGTTTGGCGCTGACCTTGCCGCGTTTTGAGCTTTTCTTGCGCGTCACAACACGCTTCTTTGCTTTTGCCATGGCTGTCCCCTGTGAAGTATGCCGTTGGCAAGCCAACTCGAAGCAAGCCAACTATATTGACATTATCTCTCAGCGATCTTCCACGCCATTTTTATCCCGCATCCGCCGGATGACGCCCCGCTCGCGATGCGAGAGAGCCGGGAGCGCGGCCACCCCATGCCGCCATGCGCCTGGATCGCGTCGTCGATCACGCGGAGCACGACGGCGCGCTGCTAACTAGCAATAGCCCTATCACAGCCGCTCAATTTCGAATTCCTCGCACGAATAGCCGAGCATCGACAGCCCCTCCTCCAGAAAGTCGCCGACAAGCGGCATTCCAAGCAGGTATTCAGCCGTGCGCTGATTGTGCGCGCGGGCAGCTTCTTCGCGCACAGCTGGCCAATCGCTGGCAGAATAATCATCCCGCCCCAGCCACGCCAAGGCTACGAGATCGACCTGCTCGTCTTCCGACAAGGAATTGATAAGCGATATAAGTTCCTCGACGACGGGATCGTCCTCGTGCTCCTCAAGAACTGCAACGTCCTTGTCGTCCGAGGGGTTCGATCCCGGATCGGGCTCGGTCACCTCATCCTTGGCATCGAATTCCCTGGCCTTGATGACAATGAAGCAAACTTTCTCGGGCGAGATTGTCAGGACGGACTCGTCTTCGTCGTTGGTTCCTTCCGTCTTCTCAAATTGCGCTTGCATGATCGTCACCTCGGTTGCGGCAGTGCATTGAATTGCAGCAGTCGTTTCCTCGCGATGCATTAGGCCGGCAACTGTGGCCGCTACTCATTGAGGCAGATCAATCCGTCGTGCTGCCCAACCCGGAAAAAGATCGCCGTGCCACTTTTGATCCAGATCAAGGCGCAGAGCCGATTAGTCTTGCCAAATGTCATTACCGTCGTGCCGAGGCAAGATTGGCGAAGCACGGCAGCGAAACGTCTACGGGCGCGGACCTGCTTATGCGATGAACCAACCTACCGATGACGCATGGCGGAGGGACCCGTAGCTATTCTGTCCGAAGACCCCGTGAGGAGACTCCGGTCCGACGGATGGGAAGCGCGGGTCCCGCGCATTTCGGCCCATTAACTTGATTGGTTCTGGGTCACGCCTTCATCGGAACGAATAGGATGGGGCTAATGTCAAGTGCGCCCGCGACGAGGCAGTCATTGAGGGATCCGCCAATGGAAAGCTTTCCAGTCGATATTGATGCCAAGCAAATTGTTCGCTGGATTATGGCAGAACAGGCCGCCGCGCCCTCGACCTTCAAAACGATCGCGAGGCGTACGACGGAGGCGCGCGACATTCCAGCGCGAAGCGAGTTTCATCTCGGCGATGAGGAGCGCGAGGACCTGAGCGAAGTGGCGACAATCGCAACCTTGGAAATTGCACCAGCGCACGCCAGCGATGGTTGGCGCCTGACTGTAACTGTTGAGGATGAAGTCGGTCCGCGCGTTTCCGGCGTGGGAACGGTGGCCGAGACGGAGCAGCAAATCGATCTCGGCACCTTCTACGGCACGTTCATCCGGCCGGAGCGAGGGACCGCGAACGTAGGCGCCGAGGTGGATAGTCCATCGGCCAGGAGAAGCCTCACCCGCCTGCTCAACACAATCGAGCGAAACCAGCATGCCGTCGCGCGTCGCCCGTCGACGACCTGACAGGCTGATGGAACGGCAGCACGTGTTCGGTCGATGAGATGACGTGTAACAGATTGGTCGCTGCGGATGATCTACCTACCAGATTCAGTCCTCCGCTTGTCCTCCGGGATAGCCCTTAGGGGTATTATCTGAATTTTTTGGTTGGTGAGGGGTGGTTTACCAATGCCTCTCGAAACTCCCGGAGGTAAAGAACCATGCTCACCCAGACCGCAACCTCCAGCGATGCATTCCGCCGCTCAATTCCCTCGACACGCGGCTCCCTACTAGCGGCAAGCCATAGACTCGATGCCGCGGGCAAGCACGCGCCGCTTGCGCAAACGATACATCTCATGGGCGCCGTGATGTCGTATCGGCGCAATACGGAAATTTTCGGCAAGAATGAGCCGGCCGAGTATCTTTACAAGGTGGTCGGCGGCGCTGTGCGCACTTACAAAATCATAAGCGACGACCGCCGCCAGATCAGCGGATTTTATCTGCCCGGCGATATTTTCGGATTCGGATTCGCCGACGAGCACAGCTTGTCAGCCGAGGCGATCTGCGATGTCAAAGTGCAGGTGATCAAAAAAAGTGCTCTCAACGCGCTCGCCGCTAGAGATGGCGCGGTTGCACGAGACCTTTTAGTCCTCACCGGATGCGAGTTACAGCGGGTGCAGGAGCATATCCTTCTGCTCATCAAGAGCGCGCGGGAACGCGTCGCAAGCTTCCTGTTGGAAATGGCGAACCGCACGCCGCGCGACAATGCCATCGAACTTCCCATGTCGCGCCAGGACATCGCCCATTATCTCGGCCTGACCATCGAGACCGTCTCGCGGACGCTCACGTCGTTGGAAAGCGCTGCAGTCATTGAGGTGCCGACCTCGCGGCACATCGTTTTGCGCAACCGCTCCGCCCTCAGTCGCATGAACGGCTAAGGCGTATCTGCATCAGTTTCGCAGCGTAATCAATATTCGAACGCAGTCCGACCGGGAACGTCGCCGCGGTAAGGGCGTGCATGATTCCGCTATGGTGCCTCTATGCCGAGATAAAGCGAAAGGCGCGGGCCGAGGCATCTACGCAAAGCACGGTCCGCTGGCCTAAGCGGAAGCAACCCTCAGGCAGCTTTCGACGGAAGGGGCCAAAGTGCTCTGATGTCCGCCGGCAAGGCATGATGTACCTGCTCAATTTCACCGGCTGTGATCTTGTCGGATAGAAGCTTGAACACGGCCGTGACGGCATCGGGCGTGAAGCTAATGGGATCGGCCTTAAAAGCGTTGTCGATGCGCGCAATGAAGTCAGCCTTGCTGCGTTTCTTCACTGGCGTCGTGGCGGGCCGCCAATGCTCGTAATAAACGCCACGCAGCAGTTCAGGAAGTTGTGCCCCAAAACCCACTGCCTCGTCGACCATCAACCAGTCGCGCATTGTCTGCATTACGATTCGCAGCAGGCGGTAAGAACGGTGTTTGTTCTCCCATCCGAGTCGTGCGTCCAGGTCATTGATCCAAATATGTGTCAGCTGGACGGTGTGATCGATGCTTTCGAGACCCACGGCGCTCATGGCAGACCTCCAATGTTAGCATTGTCAGATTGAAGCATCCGTCTTAGAGAGCTTTGCGTTAGATCAAACGTGAAAGGCCAATTTGAGCGCCGGCGCGGCTCATTTTTGGTTGGCTGCTGCATCAACGATCGCCGGAGTACCTGTGATTGCGTGCTCGTACATCGTCAGCTCCCAATCACCGCGAATTTCGTTGTGGCGAAGCATATACAAGTTGCCGTCGCTCCCCCTGACCTTGAAGTAGCGATAGTCGGCGCCGTGCCACTGATCGATGTTCTCGGCTATCTCAATCTGCCGGCTGTCAAAACGAATTCGGCGGAGCTTTTCGACGCCTTGGTCCACATACGTCTCTACCTGAACTTGCATGGGGCGTGCTCTCCATCGTCTTGGTGAAGGAACTTTCGCCCACGCCAATGCAGGCGGCCTTTATCCGGCCTGAACTCGCGGAACCCGCGCCACCCATCCGTCGAACCGGAGTCTCCTCGCGGGATCTTCGGACAGGATAGCTGTGGGTCCTTCCGCCATGCTTCATCGGTCGACTGGTTTATCGCGTAGCCAGATTCGCGCCCGTAGACGTTTCACTGCTGTGCTTCGCCAATCTCGCCTGCGCACGACGGTAGCGTCATTGTCCGCAACCGCTGGCCGCTCGCTTTGATCTTAATCAAAACAATTCCGCGTTTCTCATTTCTGTTGCGGATCGTGATGCCATACAAGAATGTTTGTTAGGAGAGGGAACATGGCCTCCACCCCTAGGGAGCGACTTCCGAAACGGGCCCAAGAACAGAACAAAACCGAACAACGGCGCCTGGAAGCGGCTCTTGAGGAGGGCCTTGAAGAGACTTTTCCGGCCTCCGATGTGGTGGCGGTGACGGAGCCACGCCGTCAGGCGATGCCTGTATGTGATGTTGAGCTTGCACGCTCTTGACCGCTTCGGATTGCACAGCCTTCCTAGAGTGGGCGCTGCCGCGGCTCGAGCTGCGCTGGCCGGGGTTCCGCAAAGTGCGCCATCAAGTGTGCAAGCGGGTCACGCGACGCATGCGGGATCTGGGATTGGACAATTTTGCCGCTTATCAGATGAGGCTCGAAGCCGATCCGACGGAATGGCGCGTTCTTGACGAATGCTGCCACATCACAATCTCACGATTCTTTCGCGACAGGGGCCTCTTTGAGGTCTTGCGCACACGCGTGCTGCCCGACATCGCCGAACGCACTAAACGCGAAGCACGCAACGCCCAAGTGTGGTCGGCCGGATGTGCATCGGGCGAGGAGCCTTACACCATAAAAATACTCTGGGACGTTGAGGTGGCAAACGTCCACCCAACTGTCTCTCTCTCGATTATCGCCTCAGATGCTGACGGAGCAATGCTTGCGCGTGCGCGGCACGGGTGCTTTCAGCCGACGAGCTTGCACGAACTGCCTGCCTTACTTGTCGAACAGGCCTTCGAGCGAATAGGATCTTTGTATTGCGTCAAGTCAAAGCATCGGCCAGGTATCGATTTTATTGATCAAGATCTCCGGTCGGAGATGCCTAGGCTTCTCTTTGACCTCATTCTCTGCCGGTATGTCGCCTTTACCTATTTCACCGCACCCCTGCAACGTAGGGTCATGGTGCGCATGCTCGAAAGGCTCCGACCGAATGGCTATTTCGTGATCGGGACCCAGGAAAAGTTGCCGGGCGTTGTGCCGGGGCTGGTATCGATCGATGGCGAACCGCACATCTTCCAAAAGATAGCGGGGCCGCAACAGCAGTAGCTTTCCGATTGATACGTCCGCGGCGCGGTCGGACAATGACATCGTCGGGAAATTGGGCGCTCGCATTGATGGAAATCAAAAATGCATAGCGGCTACGTCGTATTCTTCCAATTGTGGAGGGCCACCTGCCATGCCGACTTTCATCATGTTGACACGTTTGAACCCCGAGGCAGTTCGATCACCCAGAGGGCTGGAGCAGCTCGAACGCGATGCCATGAAACGCGTGCGTGAGGAATGTCCCGACGTCGAGTGGCTCAGCAGCTATGCCGTTCTGGGGCCGTGCGATTACCTCAACGTCTTCATCGCAAACGATGTCGAGACGGCGGCGCGAGTATCAGCGCTCATTCGCACGTTCGGTCACGCCCAGACTGAAATCTGGACAGCGACGGAGTGGGACCGATTTAAGGACCTTGTCCGCACGCTGCCGGGACCGGCCTGATCACGGCCGGGCGTTACCACATCCTTATCGGATGTGATCGAAGCTGTTGAATGAAAACCTGCCACCAGCGCCCTCGGATCAGGAATTGCGTGCGTGAAGAATTGCCGCCACTGCAAGAACTGCAGCCGCCTATCGGTGCAACGATCTGAGCCGACATGAGTCGGGAAGACCAGGTTCTCGCGCACCGTCTTCGAACGCACGTCGAGCGGCTTGCTGGAGAAATCGGCGAGCGCAATCTTTTTAATTCCGAGGCGCTCCGGCGCGCAGCAGCCTATATCGAAGATGAATGGGGCACACTAAGCTACGCCGTGGAGCGGCTCGAATACCATGTTTCCGGAATTCGTTGCGCAAACCTTTGTGCCACGCGTCAGGGACGTGCACGTCAGAGCGAGATCCTGCTGCTCGGCGCGCACTATGACTCGGTCGTTGGCAGTCCAGGCGCCAATGACAATGCAAGCGGCGTCGCCGCGCTTTTGGAAATATCCCGGATGTTCCGGCTGCTTGAGCCAGCGCTCACGGTCCGCTTCGTCGCCTTTGTGAACGAAGAGCCGCCTTTTTTCTGGACCCGGCAGCAAGAAAGCATGGTCTACGCTCAGGCGGCCCGGCGCCGGGGTGACGACATCCGGCTGATGGCGTCGCTTGAGACCATCGGGTGCTACTGCGACGAGCCCGGCAGTCAGAGCTACCATCCAATATTTCGCTTCTTTTATCCTGATCGCGGGAACTTCATCGGGATCGTATCGGACTTCCGCTCCAGGACCGCGATGCGGCGGCTCGCTGCCACGTTTCGAACCCAGTCCGACTTCCCTTTGCAGACCGTGTCGACGTTCCGGTTCATTCCCGGGGTCGCATGGAGTGACCACCGTTCGTTCTGGTACCAGGGATATCCGGCCGTAATGGTCACCGACACAGCATTTTACCGTTATCCGCACTACCACGCGGCCACCGACACGGCCGACAAGCTCGCCTATCCAGACCTTGCGCAAGTCACGCTCGGCCTTTTCAAGACTTTCGCCGTCCTCGCCCGCGAGGGGGTTGGCTAACGCGCAGCGATTTTTGGTCCAGCATCGACCGGAATGGCTTGATTCTTCTACTGCCGGGCACCATTTCGGCGTCGAGGATGGCGCCGCGACTGCAGCCAAATGTCGGCCAGCCCTTCCATTTTCCCCTGAATTACAGATCCGCGCCGCCCAGCGCCGGTGGTTGTAGAGCCGGGGACTAAGGGCGCTTGGGACATCAATGCCCCATCCTCGAGCTGAGCGTGCAGGAGCGCGTGCACTTTATGTCGAAAGATTGTGATGAGATAACATTCTTGCTGAATGAGCCGCTCGGCGGCGATGGCGAGCATTCGCTTCTTGACCGCTCGGATCGCGCAATTGAACGCGTTGCTTGCGAGGCCTCTGTTCTCGATGAGGAGCCGGAGCCGCAATTCCACGCGGCCGAGCTAACGCCCTCCGATCAAGCCTCAGTCCCGACCGTGCCGGGTGAAACCGAAGCAAGCGGTCGGGCACACAGGAATGGCAACGAACTTGCCCCCTCGAGCACAACCGCGCCACAAAAGGCCGCGTCTTTCTCTCGCGGGTTGGTGGATACCTATTTCCGCCAGATCGGCGACGCCCCGTGTCTCGCGCGCGAGGAGGAGATTGCGCTTGCCAAGCGCATCGAGGCGTCGCAGCAGGCGCTGCTGACGGGCCTTTGCCGCGTGCCCCTGCTCGTCGAGCGGATCGCCTACTGGGGGCATGAGGTCGCCAAAGGGCGACTACGTTTGGCCGACCTTGTCGATCTCTCCGTCGCCGGGGCTCAGCCGGGCCCATCCGAAGTGGCGCACGACTGCGATGCCGTGGCGGCCGACTCTGAGCATCGAGATCCCGAGGCGCTCGCGAACGGAGAGGCTGAAAGTGTCTCCGTCGCGACGGCACGCCTGCAAACGATTATTGCGCTTGCCGACGAGATCGGCTCGTTGAGCCGAAAGCGGCTCGCGGCCGTCGCCCGCGGCCGCGATTTGGCCAAGAGCAGCCGTGCACGTCTGCACGAACTCATGTCCGGAGTGGCCGAAGAGGCAGCGGCGCTTCGGCTGCATCCCGATCGCGTATCAGAGCTGGTTGAGGAAATGGAGCGCGAGCAGCAGACGCGTCGCGCGATCGAGCAGCAGCCGTCAGACATTGCGCATCGCGCGGGCCTACCGGTTTCGGACTTCCGCAACGTCCTCGCCGAGGTCGGCAAAGCCCGGCGAGAGATCAAGGCCGCGCGCGAGCAAATGGTGAAGGCTCACCTCCGTCTTGTGGCTTCGATCGCGCGAAAGTATCACCGCAAGAGTTCGCTGGACCTCCTCGACCTGATCCAAGAAGGCAATTCGGGCCTCATACGTGCGATCGAAAAGTACGACTATCGTCGCGGGGTCAAGATTTCGACTTATGCTGTCTGGTGGATCCGTCAATCGATCGCGCGTGCTATCGCCGATCAAGCACGCACGATTCGTATTCCCGTGCATATGACCGATAACGCGGGGAAGGTGTTGCGCGAGCGTCGCCGGCTTTACCAGAAGGAAGGACGAGACCCCAGTCCGGCTGACATCGCTGCGCGGATGGGGTTTCCCGTCGCCCGCGTCGAACAGGTGCTGTCGATGGTGCAGCAGCCGACCTCGCTCGACGCGCCGGTCGGTGAAGATGGTGACGCCACCTTGGGCGATCTGATCAAGGCGCCCGATGCTGTCGATCCGCAGGCGGCAGCCGAGGCCAGCGCTTTGCGGAGGATCGTTAGCGAAGCCCTTGCCAATTTGTCCCCGCGAGAGCAACGCATCCTGCGGATGCGTTTCGGTATCGGCGGCACAGCCGATCAAACCCTTGAGGAGATCGGAAAAGAATTCGGTGTGACCCGCGAGCGCATTCGTCAGATCGAAGCGAAGGCACTCGAGAAGCTCCGCGATCCGGCTCGCTCGCACAAGCTGGCGACGTTCATCGAAAATTGATCGGCCAAACGCAGCTTGGAATTCGAAGAGGCCGTCGGTCGCCAGTGAGCGATGCAGTTCGGGAATAGACTTGGCTGTGTGTATCAATCACTGCCATCTTCGGGGAACATCGGGAGCAGGTCGTTGAGTATGATTCCCATCGCCCCTTTGACCGGCGCGGCGTATTCGTGTGGGCCAAGGTCGCTCGCCGCTTTAGTCAAAAGAACACGCGCTTCGGCACTCGAAAGAATGCTCTTGTCGACCAGGGTCCTTAGCAGCGAAACGAAAACAGCGCTCGGTGCATTCACGACTTCAAGTTCGCGGCCTTGTCCATACATGCCTTTCTCCCGCTCGACCGTCCGTCCACGCTGTTATGAGCTGCAGACCTCCGATGGAGGTCGCGCGACGCATCACACCGTCAGGCGCCGCTTGTCATAGAGCCAACCTTCTCCGCTGCATCGCGAGCAGACGCCGCTGTCTCGGCGACCACTCCCACGGCAGTCCGGACAGTCGGTCCATTCGTCCGCAGCTAACGCGCTGCGAATGACGCCTGGACATTTCGCCCCGGAGGCCAGCGGCTTCGCGCATTTCTTGCCGATTTGGTCGAACGCCCTGATAATTGTATGGCATCGGGGGCAGATGCCGACAGGGCGCTCACGCCTGGTGACGTTCACCTCTGTGCTGTTCGACATCAAAGAGACCTAGCCAGGAAGCAGATTAAGCAACCTGGTATCTCAAATATCGGCATTCATTATTGATTCGGATCAATCCTAGCTGTGAACGCCGCTGTTAAACTCTCGTCCAGCAAATAGGCCCTATGAACGTGCCCCGGACAACTTCCGCAAGTCTATGTCGCAGATGAATATGACGAAAAACGCTGCGTCCGAGCCTTTGCGGCATGGGTGCACACGCGACGTCGCTGCGATGCGACATGCGCTGGAACAAAGCGTCCTTTATTCCGAGGAACTCGGCATCGACCTGGCGCAGCGAACCGACGCGGCGTACTTCCACTGGTTCCTGGCGAGCCTTCTGTTCGGTGCCCGAATTTCGGAAACGACGGCCAAGAAAACCTTTCGCGCCTTCATGCGCCATGGGCTGACGACGCCGAAAAAAATCGTGGCAGCCGGATGGGACTTCCTCGTCTATCCTGTGATGCGCGAGGGCGGCTATGTGCGCTATGACGGTCGCAAATCGACGCAGGTCCTGCGTGACTGTGACGAGCTTATCGCCCATTACGGCGGTAGCCTGGGCCGGCTGCATGCGGCCGCGCGTGATGCGCGCGATCTGGAGCAAGGTTTACTTGCGTTTTACGGCATCGGGCCGGTGACCGTGAACATCTTTCTGCGCGAGCTACGTCCCTTTTGGAGCAAAGCCGATCCCGATCCTCTGCCAGCGGTGAAGAAGTTGGCGAGGCACCTGTCCGTCGATCTTGGACGCTATCGACGGAAAAGCCTTACTTTCGCTCGGGTGGAGGCCGGTCTGATCCGGCGCCGGCATGAATTTCGCCTCAAAATAACTTCGCGACGCTACGTCAGCAAAAGGCTGCATAGCTGATATTCCGGGGAGCATATTTCGTGAAGGACTGGAACGTCGTCATCAACGTCTACCAGGACGGCTTTAGGCGAACGCTCCGCGCCCTGAAGGAATTTGGACCGGTTGAACGAAGTCCCTACTACAACGTCCTGGTGATGAGAGCAGATGATCCCACAGCGTTTCTTGAATCCGTCGAGCGAAAAACCGAAGAGAACACTGCGCTTTATGATGCGATCTCACGCATAGCGCCGGCGACGCGCAGCATCGACTTTCATTCCGTGGAGGAGTTCACGGAGAGACTTAAAGCGATTCTGCTCGAATGGTTACCACGTCTGACCGGAATCTCTCTTCACGTGCGCCTGCATCGGCGTGGCGATAGACACCATCTGCGAACACCAGACACCGAGCGCTTGCTTGACGATTTGCTCCTCGACGCAACGGCGGCGGCAGGTGCGCCTTGCAAGATTTCGTTCACGGATCCGGATACGGTCATCGCGATTGATACAGTTGACGATCGTGCCGGGATTGGGCTGTGGACACGTGAAGATCTCGCGCGTCACCACCTGCTGCGACCAGACTGATGGCGGAACTGCCGTCGCCATCAACGCCAATGGCGCGGCTGGATGCTCACGCGACAGGGCGTTCCGTCCTCGATCGAAACATCGGCTATTGCGAACTGGCCGATGCTCCAGGCATTGGTCATCAGATGGCTGGTCGGCCGCGGCGTCGTGAAGGTGGAAATGCCGGCCGCGAGCGACAGCGGCAGCAGCAGCTGATCAGCGAGATGAAGATCAACCGCGCCATCGGAGGCATGATGTTCACGCAAAGCAGCCACTGCTTCGTCGGCAACGGCCTCGGAGGGCTTACCAAGCCGGCCATAGCCGGAGAAGCTTGCCGCCATGTTCTCGTATTTGGCCACAAGAAAAATGCCGGCGCCCGGGCAGGCTGCGGTAACGCACTGCGGCTGGATATCTACGGGGACACCAACGTCTTCAAGGGATGCCCGCGCTCGATCCGCCATGCGTTGTGGAATATGAGCGGGCAGGTTTGCGGCGACGGCGGTGCCGACGACCTGCCGCAAAGGGCCGCGGTCCACCATCTGAATCGGATTGAGCCTCGGTGCGCCGCGGTCAATTCCGATCTTGCATGAGATCTCGCCGTTGCCGACCGGATACCAGCCCCAGCGCTTGAGTTCGGCGTCGATGCGAAAGCCTATTCGGCGCAAGGCCGGGAAATAGGCATTCACGAGATCATGGAAGGAGGGCGACCATTCGACGTGGGTTCCTCCGCGCAGCACTACGGTGGAAGCGCCATCGGCCAGCGCGAGGGGGACCAAGAGTGTCTGCAGGATAAGGTTGACGGAGCCCGCGCTGCCTCGCCCCGCTGTCTCGGCCACGTCAAAGGTGTATGAGCCGGATCTGGGCCGGTGCGTTGGGCAAAAGCTCAATTCGGTCGAGCCAAGCCGATCTCCCGAAACGGTCGCTCCGCTGATTGTCGCTGCGGCCCTCACGGCGGAAAGATGTTGCGGCAACAGCCCGGGATTGTGTCGACCGGCACGGATGCTGGTGAGACGAAAGGGCCGCGCGGTCACGGCCGACAGGCTCAGCGCGGTCCGCAGTATCTGGCCGCCGCCTGCGCCGTACGACCCATCAAGTGTGAGGACATCCATCCTGCTCCTCACGCGTTGCCAAAGTTCTCGCTGGCCGCGGGCAGGCCGCGGCCCCCGTTTTGACACGTGACGGGCCTGCCAACACATAGCGGGTTCCTCACCGCCATTGAGAATTCGGCCCAGCGGAACTGTCAGTCGATCAACGTTCCGGCATGTCGCTCCATGAGCACACGAACATTTGCGTCGCTATCCATCCGTGAGGCTGGATTTATCGCGGTGCCTCACTCGTGAGTTGCCCTCGCGCGCGTCAGTGCGGCCACGGCGCCACCGCCTCGAGGACTTCGCCGGCCAGATCATGGGAATACCGCGCGAGGTCATCAACCGAGAGAATCCCGACCGTCGCCTGATTACGATTGATGACCGTCAATCGGCGTACGCCTTTGTTCGTCATTAGGCGCGCCGCTTCCTTGCAGTCCTGATCCTCGAAGCATGAGGTAAGGGCTTTTGTCATGATCGCCCGCGCCGGGGTCGTTGCTGGATCCTTGCCGGCGCCAACCACGCGGCAACAGATGTCACGATCCGTCACCAAGCCGACGGGTGCTCCGTCCTGCCAGACCGGAAGCGCACCGACGCCTAACTGCTCCATCTTGCGCGCGCATTCGCGAATTGTGGTGGTGGGCGTAATTGCCTCGACTTTGATCGACATCACTTCTTTGACGAGCACGGTTTATTCTCCCTCATTGTAAATCGGGTGATCGTTTTTGCCACCGCCGACCTGCGGTAGCGCAGCGCGAAGACTCGCTTTCCGTGAAGCAAGGCGCATTGATCTAGATCATTCCCTCGGTGCAGCGTTCGTTGGCGCAGCACCACCGCGCTAGGCAAACCGCGCGCGATGCAAATTGGCAGCTTGTTGACTCAAGTCAAACCATCGCGGGCTACGGCTGCTAGCTTTTCGACCACCCGAAGACGGGTCGCGGGCACGCGGCGTGAATTCAGTGGCGTTTGCTGAGCATGGACCGGAACATGGCCGACAACCTCACCTGCACTTGGACTGGCGCATCGGGCAAGATGTATATCTACGAGATTTTCGCGCGCCATCCAAAGCTGCCGCCCAATGAGCCAGGCAACTTCATCTACGCGAAGATGGATGAACATAAGGGGTGGCTGCCAATCTATATTGGCGAAGGCAACTTGACGCAGCGAGCGGGGCCTGACCCTCGCGGCGTGAAATGCATCGATGCGAAAGGCGCCACCCACGTCCATGTGCATGTGAATTACGATCGCGAGGACCGCGTCGCAGAAATAAAGGATCTGCTTGAGAATTTTCCGCAGGCCTACGCCCCCGATGGCTGCAACGAAAAAACGAGCGGCTGAATGCCGAGCTTTCAAATTGCGGACGGGCATCATGGCAGAAGACCCATTCGAACTCGCATCCCGCCCGTTACTGGCACAAGCTTGAAGATGGCCGTATCCAATGCGACCTGTGCCCGCGTTTCTGCAGGCTGCACGAGGGCCAGCGTGCATTCTGCTTTGTGCGCGCGCGACAGGGCGACGAGATCGTGTTGACGACGTATGGCCGCTCAAGCGGCTTCTGCGTCGACCCGGTCGAAAAGAAGGCGCTCAACCATTTCCTGCCGGGAACGCCGGTTCTGTCGTTCGGAACCAGCGGCTGCAATCTGGGCTGCAGGTTCTGCCAGAACTGGGACATCAGCAAGGCCCGCGAGTACGACGTTCTCGCCGAGCGCGCGAGCCCTGAGGATATCGCGCAGATGGCTGAACGGCTCCGGTGTCCGAGTGTCGCCTATACCTACAATGACCCAACCATTTTTCATGAATACGCGGTCGACACCGCTATCGCTTGCCACGCGCGCGGCATCAAGAGCATTGCGGTGACCGCCGGCTTTGTTTGCGCCGAGCCGCGCGCCGACTTCTACCGCCACATGGATGCGGCCAACATCGACCTGAAGGGCTTTACCGAGGATTTTTATCACAAGGTCTGCTACGCCCATCTGCAACCGGTATTGGATACGCTCATCTATGTGAAGCACGAGACGCAGGTGTGGCTTGAAGTCACTACCCTGCTCATTCCCGGCCTCAATGACTCAGAGGCCGAACTCGAAGAGATGACACAATGGGTGGTGGAGAATCTTGGTCCGGACGTGCCGTGGCACTTCACTGCCTTCCATCCGGATTGGCGCATGAGGGATATTCCGCGGACGCCGAGCAAAACACTGTCTCGCGCCCGGGCGATCGCGATTAAGAACGGTGTTCGTTACGCCTTCACTGGAAATGTGCACGACCCGGCTGGTCAAGCCACCTATTGCCATAATTGCCAAGCGCTGCTGATCGGACGCGACGGCTACGAGATCACGGCGTGGCATCTGAGCGCCGAGGGCGATTGCGACAAGTGTCACAGCCATTGCGTCGGCGTGTTCAACGGCTCGCCCGGCACATGGGGCTCGAAGCGCATGCCGGTCGCAATGGGCGCGGCGTCTGCCGCAATTGTGCGGCTTGCAAAGTCAATGCGTTCGACGGGGACCACCAAAAATGAGGCCGCCAATTGAGGCGGCACACTTGAGAACGACTGACGATAGAAACGCACAATTACAAATATCGGGGTTATGAAATTCAAGTCACGCACACCCCGCCATTTTGGCAGGCTGCGGTCTACCCAACCGAGCCGAGCTTGCCGAAGATCGACTGGACCTTAGAACCTATTCGTGCCGCTAACGTCCGGGGGGCAGAAACATTGGCGAAATATCGAATTGACGAAGCACTGGCGGGTTCGCGCGGCTAATTAGGACACAACGCTCCGCAAATTAGGACAAAGGATTCGGAATTAGGACAGCACCGCCCAGCCTGACTACCTCTGGCGGACCGGGATTGCTTTGGCTGATATCCGCGTCGAGAAAGGCCACCTCGACTTGCCGCGCCAGCAGTGCGCCCTCCAGGAAGCGGCAAAAGCTGCTCTTGCCAGCAGCCGATCCGCCGATGACGAGGATCGTGCGTAGGCGACGGTCGAAAATCTCGGCCGCCGTAGCTTCCCACTCTGGACGGAACGTGAAGCTTGCGAGCCGAATCGGCGATCAACGCCTGCCTCCCGCAACAGCCTGGCGTTGAGAGGTCACGCCCTTCACCCGATGAGAGGATTTTTTTACGTGGATCGCGCCAGCCTTCCGCTGTTCTATGGTGGTATGACGTTGCTCTTTGGCGTCATAAACGGTCACTTGCAGCTGTGGATGCTGTTTTTTGATCGCTAGTGCTGCCTTCTCGGCTCCTTCATATGTTCCGTATCCGGACTTCAATTGCCGATCAACCGTAACATGAAATTGTTCGATCAGAGGCGGTCTGGCGCGTTTCGGCGGCGCAACCATTGTTTGATTGACGGGACCTGACCTCTTTGCTCTTGCCGCTGGGTTTGAAGACTTCATTCATCTGCGCATCGTCATCTCCCGACCCTCTTCGGAACATGTCTCATCGAGCGCTGATAAAAGCCGATGAGTTCGACGAATTCCAAAACATAGGGCATCGCTAACGTGATGACCTCCACGCATGTTGCTGAAGGGGCGACAGGCAGTGACGATTCGCTGAGCGCACTCAGCTGGAAATGATAGCGGTGGGGCTTGTCGCCGCGCGGTGGACAGGGGCCCGAGTAACCTGGCTTGCCGAAATCGTTGATGGCTTGACGAAAGCCATTCGCCAGGCTTTCTGCGCCATGACCCTCTTTTAGACCCCGCCAATGGGGTGGAATGTCGAAAGCAGCCCAGTGATGGAATATTCCGGCGGGCGCGTCCGGATCGTCGCAGATAAGCAGGAAGCTGCGTGTGCCCTCTGGGACACCCGACCAGGCGAACGGCGGCGACACGTTATCGCCGTCGCAGGTGTATTTCTTCGGAATGTCGCCTCCCTGTCGAAAGGCCGTGCTGGTCAGCCCCAACGGCATGTTTGCCTCCGTAATATTCGACCTGCGCAATGAGCTGCGAAGCATGAAAGCTAAGGCAAATTTCGCCGAGGTGACCTTGACCCATGTCAACGCGTGGCGATCCTCCGGGGATTAGTGGAAAGCGACAGTCCCGTTACTGCAATAGTGGGACCCTGAAATGCCCGAATTGCCCGACGTCGAGATTTTCAATCGCGTGCTCGCAAGAAGCGCTTTGCGCAAGACGATCGAGTGGGTCGTGGTGAACGATAAGCGCATCCTGGGCAAGCTTGCTGCGCAAACGTTCATTAGCCGTCTTCAAGGCGCCAAGCTTGTTGCAGCCCGGCGACATGGCAAGCACCTACTGGTGGCATCGATCGCGGCGGCTAGTTGACCCTGCATTTCGGCATGACCGGTGCGCTCCATTTCGTCCCGAAGCCGGACCAACAACCGCCCTTCACTCGCGTACGCCTCGATTTCGCCAACGATGGCAGCCTCGCATATACGAACAAAAGGATGATCGGGCGTTTCGGCGTGATCGAAAACGTGGACGACTTCGTCGCCGATGAAAAACTGGGGCCGGACGCGCTCGATCAGCGCTTCGACTTCTCTGCGTTTAAAGCGACTGTGCTCGGCAGCAAACGTGACGTTAAATCGGTTCTGATGGATCAACAAATCATCGCCGGGATCGGGAATATCTATTCGGATGAGATACTGTTTCAGGCGCGTATCAATCCCGCTTCGCGCATGGACACGCTCACGCCGAACCAGCTCAAACAGCTCTTTCTGAACATGCGCGAAGTTCTCAAGACTGCGATCGCCCATGGCGCTGGATCGGAACAATTTACCGATCAAATGCCCAAGGGCGCCCTTTTGCCCGAGCGCAAAAAGGGGGGCCATTGCCCCCGCTGCCGATCGTCCCTGAAGATGTTCAAAGTCGGCGGTCGCACGGCCTATTGCTGCCCGCGATGTCAAAGCTGCTGACGAGGCCGCCCATTGGTCTGAGCGCGTCACCGCGGGGTCGATTTTCATCGATTGCTGGCCGGTGGCGCCATCTTTCGGTCGGCTTGGTTCGCGGCCTCTTCGCGGATGATCCTACGGCGTTTGTCGCGCAGCCGTTCCTTAAGCTGGCGGGTCCGGAGCGACATGTTCTCATCTCTCAGCTTGGCGTGAAGGACTACCCGCTCTGCAGGAACAAATGCGGACTGCGCTATGGGGAAAAGGCTCCGCTCTTCCATCTCGATCTGCCGTCTCTCATGTAGAATGAAGGCACGCGCGGCGTCTTCGAAGGTCTGACGCTGCACGCGTTGCTCGTTGAGAATTTCTCGAAGAGTCTCACCGAGCGCCTGGAGGCTCGAGATGGCTCCGGCGCGTTCGGCGGCGATACCGTCGATCACTCTGGCGTATGTAGCATTTGATTTTCTCGCAATTTTGAACAAAACGTCCTCTTTCGGAAGGTGATATTGGTCCAAGAAAGATCCGAGATAATCAATAATCTCTCCAACAAGCTCGTAATCGGGCCGTTCGGCGCGGCAAAAGACGTCACATTCCTGTTCCAGGACACACAAAATCTGTTCGATATCGCGATGGTCGCGGCGCAACGACTGAATCATTTTCCTCATGGCACGGCCCGTATTATCCGATCATGCTCTCTTCACGCGGGAACTTGGCGGACATGCCAGCGAACATCCAGAAGCCTCAAAGCTCGCTCCCGATCACTTCATGGCGACGGTGCCACGTGTCACGAATTGCGGCCTCGATGAAGCTTGCCGGAGGCGAGGGTGCCGCAGGACAGGTGTCTTTGAACCATGCGGAGAGCTGCGCCGCAAATTCCGAAAGGGTTTCCGGCGCGTTGCCGACCATGATTCGTCGATAGGCTTCGCCTTCAAAAATGCGCCTCGCCATTCGACGGCCGGGCCGGGCCTCACTGGCCACACCGACCAATTCGTCTGTCATTGCACGCCTCACCCTTTTTTCGGCGCAGCTCAACACACTCCGCACTGCGGCCAGCACTCGATGCGCATAAAACAGTGCGCAACGTATCCCGCTTGAGTCTCGACGATCGGCAATCCACAACCTTGATTAAGATCAAAACCAACCGACCTTGACATAGGTGAGATGATCGAAGTCTCGGGGCCGCTATGTTCGCATTGCCTGTACTGCTTATTGTCGTCATCCTGCTGGTAATCTTCCCGTTTCTGTTCGGCGAGCTTTGGAGCGCTCGAAAACCCTCTTGACGGTGACTGTGAATTGCTCGCGGCAGGCGTTGCACTGATAAACGCCGGGGCGGTGCTTTTTGCCCGTCAGCTTGGTCACGTCATCGCCAGTAGAGCCGCAGTGCGGGCATACCGGGCCATTCGGCCAAACCCGTGCCTCCAGCCACTCGCGGGCCTCGGTTTCATCAGTGAAAATCGGGTTTTGGAAGTTCGCGGTCATGGCCGATATCTCATTAGAACGGAAAGACAAGTTCGAAGCCACACGAGTGACATCGAAAATAATCCTCGGTTTTGGTCCTGCCTTTTATCGGCGTGAGCGCAGATCGCTTTTCGTGTTCAATCCAGCAACGGGGACATTGGAAGTCCGTGCCGATCTGAGGTTGAAAGTGGAGCAGGCGCTCCGGGTCGAGGCGCGCCGCCTTCAATTGCGCCTCTATCTCAGCCTTTCGCGCCTCTATCTCCGCAAGTTCGGCCTGCAGGTGCGATATGCGGGACTCCAGATGGCGAGCAAGCTCTGCTGCAACCTGTTTAATTTCGCCGCCGATCGACATCGGTAAGCCTCATCGTGAGGGCATATTACGCATGGAACTGCTTATAATCCCCCGAATTTCCGAGGAACGAATGCTGTAGATCGGTATTCTCCGGTTTTGCGTTCGGAATCCGCCAAGACACTGGTAACAAACTCGCCAGGAGCCCGGTCTTCGTTTGCATCAATTCGCCTTCCGAAAATGATAACTGGGCGTAGTTCTCCCGGATGAAGACCTCTGATGGTGCGGTCCGAATGGTGCCGATCGCCGCCAGAGCCGCCTTGTCGTCGATCGCGATGATTTCAAAATTCTGCATATTGTGGGCAGTAGGTGCCCATCGCGCGGCCTCCAGGATCTGGAGCAGGTCCTGTTCTGAAACGCAACGTTTTGGGTCGAACGGCACTCGGCAAGAGTGACGAGCGCGAACAATCTCAAAGATGCCGCGCATGAACTGTTCCCTGGTCGCGGCGCGCTAGTTCCGCGACCCCGAGACGGCTGAGTATCCTACGGTCTGTGCGAATGCCACGAACTGCTGATCGGACAGTCGCAACGTCCGCGAGAGTTTGGGATAGTCAACGTCTCCCCGAAAGACTGTTGCGAGCCCTTCCGAGGCGCAGAACAGATAAACATTTTGGCCGATGAACGCTGCATCGACGGAGGCGTACAGTCAACGCTCCTTTGCCGAGATATCCGTCATGCGCTCGCCGTGGGCTCCATAACGCTCGGCCGCTCGCTGCCGATTGCAGACCCGCCAAGCGTTGAAACGGTAGGCGCTTTAGTTTTGGCCGGGTGCTGAGGCATCGTATTCGCTCGTCATCAACGCAATTTGGCCGTCGATGGGCGGCGGAAGAATTCGCAGAAAACTATCAAGCCGCGTCTGAATTATATTGACTTATATCAAGAATTATCTTTCGGACCGATCGCCACGCGTGGAGTCATGTCGATCAATTGTGCCACGATTGCCCCCATCACGCGCGACTTCCTTGGACTGCCGGCCGGTAAAGGCGGCCATCACCTCGTACAGGAGGCGCGCTTCCTGCCCGCTATACCGTGGCGAGAAATGAAACGGCTCAACCCGGCGCACGGCGGCTTCGCGCGCGATCGACCCGGCCGCAGCCGTCGTCAAATGCGCGCGCTCGGCCGCCAGCGCCGCATCAGCTTCCGCAAAAGCGGCCTCGATGAACAGCAAATCGGCATCGCGAGCGAGCCGAACAATCGCCCGTCGATTGGCAGGCGTGTCCGCCACGTCGGTCACGTAACCGATCTTTTGCCCCGGTGTGACCGTCACCGCAGAGCGCAGCTCCCGAAGCAGCATCGCGCGTTCATTCGATGTCTTTGATCTCAAGCCGACCTGAATTGGATAATCGTCGCGCCTGTTCTCGATTACCGCCCGCTTGAGTTCGCGCAACCACGGCCCGACCGGAAGCCCCAATTCGCTAAGCCGGCTCTTCCAGACATTGACGTGAGCAGTCTCTTCGATCGCGAACCCAAGGCATGGCGTGCGATGTTCTAAAACAGAGGTGGTGACTCGGAACGGCAGCTCACTGCGCAGAACACCATCGGTGAGGTGGCTTTCATCGGCCGCCTCAATTGCAAATGAATTCTTGAGACGTAACTGTGCCGTGTGTGTGCCAAGATCAGAATCGATTTCCGTTACCACAAAGATCAAGTCGAATATAAAACGGTCGACAAGGTTCCAGCGATAGGCAAGAAGCTTATGATGAACATGATCGATGAAGCCACTCGGCCCGTAGAGCCGGATCGTCTTCATCTCGTCCGACTAGCATCCTCAGCAAGTGATCGAACCCGATGAAGTGGTCGATATGTGCGTGCGAAACAAAGATGTGTTCAAGGCGCTGAATCTTTCGCGGCGACAAATTCGATATATCGCCGAGATCAAACATGATCGCGCGCTTTTCAAACAGCGTCTCGATATAGAGCGCCGGATCGCCGAATCGCCCATTGACCAGAGTAGGGTGCAGGAGCGGTCGCATGGGACAGGTTTATAGCCTCTGCCAAGCGGAGCGACTTTGCGCCAGGTCACAATCCGGCAGCCGACCGAAATGGCTCTTGCCAAAGCGATAACCTGCTTCGGGATGGACCGGGGCCGTGGCCCGCTCGCTGGTCTTGGTCAGCATCAATCCATTCGCGGCGGTGCGCGACATTCTGCCGCCGTTCTGCGTGCTGGAGAAAACCCATGGAGTTGCGATCAAGCGGCTTTCGCAATGGAACTACGATCCCACGTCGCTTTACCTGTGACGGCGAGGATGTGTCGCCGCCATTAGAATGGAGCGGCGCACCGGCGGGGACCCGCAGCTTCGTCCTCCTTTGCGATGATCCCGATGCACCGGCAAGCATTTGGCACCACTGGGCGGTCTACGACATTCCGGCCGACCAGACTGGATTGACTGAAGGCGTTGCCCGGGGCGCAGCCGGGAAAAGCTTCAAACAGGCGATCAATGATTTTCGCAAACCCGGATACGGGGGCCCTTGCCCGCCCCACTCCATGGAATCCACCACTATCACTTTCGCTTGTTGGCTCTGTCCGTCGACCGGTTGCCGCTCGGCGTTAAACCGTCCTGCAACGAGGTCGGGCGAGAGGCGCGCAAACATGCTATCGCCGAAGCAACCCTCGTCGGCCTTTACCAGCGATGACGTTCTCGAGCTCGCACGGCACGGAACAGGCACAAACTGCCACTCGGCAGGTGCGCGTTTTTGTAGGGCTGAAAATTGCGCCGGAGATCGCAACTGAACTCGCTCAACTTGCCGCCCCGCTCGAAAAACTGCCGTCCGGTTGGTCAAGCCGGCGGATATTCACCTCACCCTTGTAGCGCCGTGGAGCGAAGCCTCGATACCCGACGCTATCGAGAAGCTCGGCCGCTTGGCTCGCAGGTTCGGTGCTTTCTTGTTGGTCTTTCAGCATGTGGGATACGGCCCGCAGTCGCTACGACCTCGCCTCCTCTGGGTTGACTGCGCCGCTACCGATGAGATCACGACCTTGCACTCAGCGCTCCTGCGAGCCTATGGGCAGACGGACGAGCGTCCGTTTCAGCCGCACATAACGCTCGCTCGACTTCGCGCAAATGGACCGGCAATCGCCCGCAGACATCCAATCGATCGGCCACTGTCGCTGGTGCAGCGCATCGAATCAATCGAGCTCTTTCAATCGCCCCCACCCGGTGGGACTGGTTATCGGATCCTTGCCTCATTGCGATTGGGAGAAACCGTTGGCACGGCGCCGACATCATAGGTCTTCCGAACGCTACCCATACATGCGCATGATTTGATCTGGATCAGTACGACATCAGGAATCCTGTGATCTGTTTGTGATGGAATCCCGATAGGCTGGTCAATGCGACACATTATGGTAGCCACAGACGGGTCGGAAGGTGCGGACCGCGCAGTTGACGTCGCGGCGGAATTCGCCAAGGCTTTTGGCGGCGAATTGTTGATTGTCACCGTTGGCGGCAATGTTTCGGGTGAGGAAATGCGGCAGCTTGAGCGCGCCGAAGGAAATATCGGCGAGGCCTTAGATATGCTTTCGAATCAAATCCTCAGAGCGGCTAAGACGCGGGCAGAACGTTTTGGTATAGGCAGTATTCGGCTTCGACCTGCGTGGGGCGATCCGGCGCAATCGATTATCGAGACTGTCGCGCGCGAGGCTGCTGACGCGCTCGTGGTTGGACGGAGAGGCCGGGGCCGATTGGCTGGCCTACTGCTTGGGAGCGTGTCGCAAAAGATTGCAAGCCTCGCCCCATGCATAGTGGTCATCGTTCCATAGCCGCACAAAGTTCGTATCATGACCATGGCTTCGACCTTACTCAGTCGCAGGCTTGCTCGCGCGGCAAGATGCTGATGCACCCAAGGACAGAGCGTAGCAACCATGCCGAGACTGGAAGAGCTGAGGATTGCGGTCAATGCGACCGAAGAATGGATCGATGACCTCTTGCGACGCCTTGGTTGGACTGATCGCGAACGGGTTTATCTGGTCCTTCTGGCATCATTGCATGCGCTGCGTGACGCGGTCGCGCGGGATGAGGCTGTCTACATCGGGGCGCAACTGCCGCCCTTGCTGCGCGGCCTTTATTATGAAGGCTGGCATCCGAGCGCACGCTCAACTGCCCGTAGCCGCGCCGCATTTCTGGAACGCGTCCATGACGGCGTACACCGCGACCCGGGAATCGATGCAGAAGAGGTCGCCCGAGCCGTGTTCGCCTTGCTCGCCGCGCGTTTGCCTGCAGCAGAGGTCGAGGCCGCAAGGGCCGCCACACCAAAGCAGCTACACAACCTGTGGCCAAGCTGAGGCCATACTTAGCCCATGAGCGCCGGTGTACAATCACATGTCGCCGCCCAGCCGAGGCAGCGATCCGTACGGCTGTTCCTCTGCGGTGACGTGATGATCGGGCGCGGCATTGACCAAGTGTTGCCACGTCCAAGCAGTCCCATTCTTCACGAGGATTACGCACAGTCGGCCATGGACTATGTGCAGCTTGCCGAAGCTGCCAACGGTCCAATTCCGCGCCGTGTCAATCCCGCTTATATCTGGGGCGTGGCGCTGGACCAATTCAATCGCATGCGGCCTGACTCACGCATCATCAATCTCGAAACGAGCATCACCCACAGTGATGAATATGCGCCGAAGAGCATCAACTACCGAATGAGTCCCGAAAACGCCGACTGCCTGAAGGCCGCCGCGATCGACTGCTGCGTGCTCGGCAACAATCACGTCCTCGACTTTGGCCGTCGTGGGTTGCTCGACACTTTGGAAAGTCTGGGGCGTCTCAACATCAAGATAGCTGGCGCCGGCCGCAATCTCAGTGAAGCCAGTGCGCCCGCAGTATTGAACATCGCGAGAAATAGTCGTGTGCTGGTCTTTTCATTCGCCTGTGTGACGAGCGGTGCAACCCGCAGTTGGGCAGCGACAAGTGAGAGGCCAGGCGTAAATCTTCTCAGCAAAATTTCCGAAGCCGGCGCCCTACAGGTGGCAGATGCAGTCGCGCATATTGAGCGGCCGGGCGATCTGGTTATCGTTTCGGTCCATTGGGGATCGAACTGGGGCTACGATGTTCCGCCCGAACAACAGCGTTTTGCCCATGCGCTTATCGACAAAGCCAATGTTTCCATTGTCCACGGCCATTCTTCGCATCATCCGAAGGCCATAGAGGTTTATCGCGATCGGCTTATTCTCTATGGCTGCGGCGATTTCCTAAACGATTATGAAGGGATTAAAGGCTACGAAGAATTTCGGGACGACCTAGTTCTGATGTATTTTGCTGACATCCAGCCAGCGGGGACTCTTGCGGCGCTCGAAATGGTTCCTCTCCTGATCCAGAACTTCCAACTCGTTCACCCGGCCATGCAGGACATCTGCTGGATGCAGCAGACCTTGGATCGGGAAAGCCGCAAGTTCGGGGTCGGCGTCGCACTAGGTCCCGAGAGGCGGCTTACGTTGTCCTGGAAAAAAGGAGCAATTTGATCGGACAACAGGCTTTTATTTAGGCCGCGGACTGTTCTGTCTTTGCAGGCTTCCGCGCCGGAAAACGCTTAAGGACCTCGATCACTTCGTCATCCGAAACCTGATTGAAATCCGCGTAGTAAGCGCCGATCGCGCCGAAGAACTCGTGATCTTCAAGGCAGATGAGGTCATCAGCCTCGCTGCGCAGCTCGGCAACAGTATCCGTCGGCGCCACTGGGACGGCGAGAACGAGTCTTTTTGGATTGCGTATCCGGGTGGCGCGCAAGGCCGCGCGGGTCGTTGCCCCTGTGGCGATGCCATCATCGATCACGATTGCAGTATGACCGCTGATATCCGCGCGTTGACGGCTGCCCAGATAGCGTTGACGACGCCGTTCAATCTCCGTGAGCTCGCTGTCGCAGATGGCCTTGAATTTGGATTCGTCGATACCCGCCAGCCTAATCACATCCTCATTGCGCACGATGATCGGTGCACCACCGTCCACCACGGCTCCCATGGCCAGCTCGGGTTGAAAGGGTACGCCGATTTTGCGCACGAGGATCAGATCAAGCGGCGCGTTAAGCGCCGCGGCAACCTCGACCGCAACGGGCACGCCTCCGCGCGGAAGCGCGAGTATCACCGGCTGCTGCTCCTTGTAGCCGGCGAGCGCCTTAGCCAACTTGCGTCCGGCATCGGAGCGATCCTTGAATGGCATAGCTGTCTCCTCCGCTAGCCGTTCACTGGCGCCTTGGTGTCGACACGGAATGAGCCGGGGCGAGATATTGCTGAAACCACCTCGCGGCATGATCGATCACTGCTTCCATCGCCCCAGGCTCGGGAAAGAGGTGGCTTGCGTGCGGAATGATCTGCAGCGACTTGGGTCCTCGCAGTCTGGCCATCGCGTGTTCATTGAGGTCAATAACGCCGAAATCGTCGCCGCCTACGATCAAAAGAGTTGGCGCATGTACTTGATCGAGAGCCTCCTCGCCGGCAAGATCGGGGCGCCCGCCCCGCGAGACCACCGCGCCGACCCGGCGAGGAAGCCTCGCCGCTGCAACAAGCGCGGCCGCCGCTCCCGTGCTGGCGCCGAACAGCCCAAGCGGGAGCTTTGCCGCTGAGGCGTGGCCCTCAAGCCAACGGACGGCATCGATCAGCCGGCCCGCCAGCAGGGGGATATCGAACACGTTGACGCGGTCGACTTCCTCGGCCGGGGCCAATAGATCGAATAACAAAGTCGCCATGCCTCGATCGTTCAATGCCCGGGCGACCGCCACGTTGCGTGGGCTCAAGCGGCTTGAGCCGCTCCCGTGCGCGAAAACGATGAGCGCAAAAGCCTTCTTTGGTGTCCGCAAACTTCCGATCAGCCCGCGCGGTGGGATGCGGAGATCTTCGCTTTCACAGGCGTTGCTGCCGTAGCTCTGCGAAACGGGGGCTGCGTTTGTATTGATCATGATCACACCAGTCTCGACAATGTGCCAAGAGAAATCGCCACTTGGCATCCACCGCTTTGGGTCTGGGTGAGCGTCATTAGACACCATTCGAGCCTGCGGCTTTTGCGCCAGATCAATGAACAGCGCCGATAAGCCTGGTCGGCGGCGGCCTGGCCGAGACAACCTTGCAAAATCGATCCTAATTGCTGTTTCCTATTCATCGAGATTTGGCCGGACGACTAAGCCGGTTCACCCGCCGATAGCTGGGCGCACGTTCAGACTAGCTTCCCCAAAATATCGAACGAAACCGGACGGGCTGCGGAATCGCGCACCTGTCCATGCGGCGTACATCCCGTATTGAGAAGACGATTTATGAAAAAGGGCACGGTGAAATGGTACAACGACCAGCACGGTTACGGCTTCGTTCAGCCAGCTAGCGGCGGCAAGGACGTCTTCGTCCACGCCACAGCGATCGAGCGATCCGGGATCCGCGCACTCCGCGAGGGTCAAAAGGTCATCTACGAACTGCAGACGGACCAGCGCAGCGTAGGACTTCCGCGGTAAACTTGAAACTCGCGGCGTAACAAGTCGCAATTACATGAGACGTCGCATTGTACCCGTTTAGAAACCAATCTCGACCCTTGCAAATGCAAG
Source organism: uncultured Alphaproteobacteria bacterium (assembly GCA_963733575.1). GTDB lineage: Bacteria > Pseudomonadota > Alphaproteobacteria > Rhizobiales > Xanthobacteraceae > BOG-931. Next base: position 131,672 of record CAVTDJ010000008.1, read on the forward strand.
CGGTTTCCTTTTGTCTTTGAAAATCCGCTCCCGAGATCGACTTCCGTCAGCTGGTCCTCTCGATCACAAACGCTGTGGCAGCGTTTCCTTGCTGGTAACATCCGCTTTGGGACGCTCCTCTTTGAGCTGGGTTCCCTGGACGATGTAGTACACCGTCTCCGCGATATTGGTGGCGTGGTCACCCATGCGCTCAATGTTCTTGGCGCAAAACAGCATATGGGTACAAAACGTGATGTTGCGTGGGTCCTCCATCATAAAGGTAAGGAGTTCCCTGAAAAGCCCGGTATTGAGGGCATCGATTTCCTGGTCCTTCCGCCACACGTCGAGGGCTACGGCAACGTCCCTACGTTCATAGCTTTGCAGCACGCGCATCAGTTGGTCGCGCACAACATCCGCCATGTGCCGGAGCTGAAGTACAACTTCATTGAGGCGGAGCTCCTCCGTCACCAGCATCATCCGCTTGGCGACATTTTCAGCAAGGTCGCCAATCCGCTCAAGATCGTTGGAAATGCGCAAGGCTCCCAGAATCTCTCGCAAATCAACCGCCATTGGCTGCCGCCGCGCGATGGTGGTGGCGGCCTTTTCCTCGATCTCCCGCTGCAGTGCATCGACCCGATCGTCCGCGGCTATGACACGTTTGGCCAGCGCGGTGTCTCGCTTGGTTAAGGCGTCAATTGCATCGGCGATCTGCTCACCGTCGAGGCGACCCATTTCGGCAATCTTGCGCGCAAGCTCGTGTAAGTCTGAGTCAAAGGCCCGAGTTGTGTGTTCAATCACAGCAGCGCCTCACCTTCAGACGCGGCTTTTCGGTCCGGGCAGCTGTGCCGGGTCGAGTCCGAGTTCTTCACAGGCCCGGCGCACCACGCGCACGTCGAGAGATTGACGAGAACTGCCGAGCGGAACTTCCGCTTTTCGGCCCTCCCGATGCACGGTTACCATGACCTGCCCCTCGTGCCGCTGTTGAGATCGATGCGGCACCCTCGCTGCACGAGCCATTTTCGGAATGTGGCGCTCTCCATTGCTCTGCTCCCGCGGGCTATCGGATTTAGCTCGAAAACGCCCTTGTTGCGCTTATCTCTCATCATTGCGCCGAGCTTCTTGCCACCGGTCGATCGGTCGCAAAACATGTTGCGCAAATTTGCACTCACTTTCCCTTGATCTGAATCAAGGGGAAAATCGCTCAGCGGATAAGGATAGATCCTAGTGGTCTGATTTATTCGGGCGATTCCCAAATCGCTCGAAGCAGTTCAAGCTCTCGTTATGAGAGCAGGAATTGTCGTCAACGTCACGCCGGCAGATCGTCATCGGCTTGAGGCGATTATTGGCGATGGCAACGCGCCGCAGAAGCATGTTTGGCGGGCCAAAATAATCATTGCGACGGCCGATGGTTGCGGCACGGCCGAGATCATGCGGCGATCCGGCAAGGCCAAACCGGTGGTGTGGCGCTGGCAGGCGCGGTTCATGGCCGAGGGCGTGGACGGGCTGACGCGCGACAAGACGCGCAAACCCGGCAAGCCGCCGCTGCCGGCAGCCATTGTGCAGCGGGTGGTGGACTTGGCGCTCGGGCCGCCGCCGGGCGAAGCAACCCATTGGACCGGGCGCATGCTGGCAAAGGCGGCCGGCGTGAGCTTGCGGTCGGTGCAGCGCATCCTGGAGGCTCACCAGCTCGCGCCGCACCGCGTCCGCACCTTCAAACTGTCGAACGATCCGAAGTTTGCCGAGAAGCTCAAGGACATTGTTGGTCTCTACGTCGATCCACCGGCCCATGCGGTCGTGATCTCGGTCGACGAAAAGAGCCAAATCCAGGCGCTCGACCGCACCCAGCCAGGACTGCCGATGAAGCCCGGCCGTGCCGGCACGATGACGCACGACTACAAACGGCACGGCACAACCACGCTGTTCGCCGCCCTCAACATCCTCGACGGCACCGTCATCGGGCATAACATGAACCGCCACCGCCACCAGGAGTTCATCCGCTTCCTCAACACCATCGAGGCGCAGGTACCGAAGCGAAAAGCGATCCATGCCATCGTCGACAACTACGCTACTCACAAACATCCCAAAGTCCGCGCCTGGCTTGCCCGGCATCCGCGCTGGACCTTCCACTTCACCCCGACCTCGGCGTCCTGGCTCAACGCCGTCGAAACCTTCTTTGCCAAGCTCACGCGCCGACGCCTGACGCGCGGCGTCTTCCGATCAGTCGACGAACTCAAGGCCGCCATCAATCGCTTCGTTACCGAGACAAACGCCGATCCAAAACCCTTCGTTTGGACCGCCGATCCACGCCGCGTCCTCGCCGCTGTCAAACGTGGGAAACAAGCGTTAGAGTCGGTCCACTAGCGTATAATTAGTGTGTCAGATCGCCTTCGTCTGAGCGAATAGGATTCGAACATGGCCAGGAAACCGGCGACTGCGGAAGACCGTGGCGCATTGGCTACAGCCGATGACATCCGCCGTGTACTTGGGACTTTGGATGAGGCAAAGCTGCTCGACATCGTGGCGCTGCGACCCACCATCCTCGACGTCGAGGAGGCATCCGTCTGGCTCGCTGGAGATTCCGATATCTTCGGAGCCGGCCAGCCGCTCAAGCCCGTGGCGGGCGAGATTGTCGCAATTCTGACCGCCAACGAAGAAGAGGAGCCGCGAACGGCAAGCTGAGTCTGCAAAAAATGCATGCTTTCCGCGAGCTTGCAGAGGTCTTCCAGAAACTGGAACGCACCTCGTCGAGTTTAACGCTCATCACTGTCCTCGCGGAATTTCTATCAGGGCTCAATCCAGACGAAGCAAAGGCCGTCGCCTATCTTCTGCGCGGAGAACTGGCTCCCGCATTTGAGTCGCTGGAAATCGGTATGGCTGAGCGAATGGTCGTACGCGCCGTAGCGGACGCATACACTGTACCGCAGCAACGGGTGGAACGCCTTTTGACGACCACCGGCGACCTTGGAACCGCTGCTGAGACCCTTGCAACCACCAAGCGAGGACGTGCAGCTTCCATTCTTTATGTCTTCGACGAACTGCGAAACATTGCTCGTATTGCAGGCAAAGGCTCGCAAGCCGAGAAATGTAAGAGAGTGGCACGGGTGCTGTCAGGCGCCTCGGCTATTGAAGCAAAATACATCATTCGCGCGATTCTCGGCACTCACCGCATCGGAGTCGCCGATATGACGTTCTTGCGTGCCTTAGCGAAGGCTTACACCAGTGGCACAGAAAACAAGCAAGCCGCGGAAGCCGCCTACAATGTTCTCTCGGATCTAGGCGAGGTCAGCCGCCGTATGGCGCGCTCGGGCTTGGCCGGCCTCAAGCGAGTCGTTCCAGTGCCGGGAACACCGGTGCGCATGATGCTCGCTTCCCGCGCCCGGGATCTCGATGAAGTGTCGACACACATGCCCGGTCAGATGTTCATCGAATACAAGTACGATGGCGAACGTGTACAAATTCACCGTGACGGAAAGGGCCATGTGCATGCCTTTTCCCGCAGGCTGGAGAGGATCACCCACCAGTATCCCGAGATTATCGATGCTGTTCTTAAATCCGGCATCCCCGAAAATACCATTCTCGAGGGCGAGATCGTCGCCTACGACTTCAAGGCGGATCATTTGCTCCCCTTTCAGACGCTCATGCAGCGCCGGCGCAAACGTGACGTTCCCGCCTACATTAAGAAAGTTACTATTGCTCTGTTCGCCTTCGATCTACTGCTCTTCAAGAACCGGAGTTTGCTCGACCAGCCGCTGTCCAAGCGGCGCAGATTGCTGCAGCATTACATCAAATCATCTCGCCTCATTCGCCTGTCAAAGTACACGGTCAGCGACGACATCGCCGTCGTGAAAAGCTACTTTCGCGAGGCCCTTACCTATGGCGCCGAAGGCGTTGTCATCAAGTCGGCGGACGGCCCCTATCGGGCCGGCAAACGCGGCTGGCTTTGGATTAAATTCAAGAGAGAGTATCAAAAACAACTGGCCGATACGTTTGATCTCGTGGTCGTAGGAGCCCTCCATGGCAAGGGCTACCGGGTGGGAAGCTACGGATCGCTGCTGCTTGCTTCCTTCGACCCAGCCACGAACAAATATTATTCGCTAACCAAGGTGGGCGCAGGATTCTCCGATAAGGTCTTAGGCAGCCTTCCCAAGCTTCTTAAGCCCTTTGTCATTCCGGATAAGCATCGATTGGTGGAGACCCGAATGGCGGCGGATGTGTGGTTCGAGCCGGTCAAAGTCGTTGAAGTTGCAGGGGCGGAGCTTACCGTCAGTCCCGTCCATACTGTGGCGCACAGCCTGATTGAACGCGGAGGGCTCGCACTGCGCTTTCCAAGATTCGTTCGCTTTCGTGATGACAAGGCGGCAGAACAAGCGACAAGTGTGCGGGAGATCTATGATATGTATCGGTCAGCAGTCCGGAAACACCCGCGCCAGCGCGTTCGGTGACAGACCTGGCTGATGCGATTGACGAAGATCAATGCATCGATCGAGGTTGCGCTCTCTTGTTCTTTGCTCGTAACCGAGAAAGGATGGGTCTTACCGCTCCTGCTTTACGCCATGCCGAAAGCATTGACATCATCGTCTGCCATCGAACGCGAGCGACGATCTCCGCGTATCACGACGCTTGCCTGGGGACGGATCGAGATTGAGGGCGTTGGGAAGTTCAGAGACGCTAAGGTTTTCCCGGGCGGAGCGCGAGAATGGGATTGGAGCGAGAGCGGGACCACCCACGAACCCGGCATACAGCCCGCTGACGTTGCCGAGCTGCTTGATCATGGTGCCACTACAATCGTGTTGTCGCAGGGCAGGCTAAGGCGACTTCACGTATGCCCACAAACCCTGCAATTGCTGCAGGAGCGCCGCGTGCGAACTCACGTGCTGCCGACCGCGGAAGCGGTCGAGTTGTATAATCGGCTGCGTGAGCGGGAGAAAGTGGCACGATTATTTCACACGACGTGCTAGCTACGAATTTCGATCGCGTTCGAACGATCGCTAGACCAGCGGTACCACCGCCTCTCACGTGTCCGAATAGATCTTGGCAGGTCTCTCACGGCTTGCCCGAATTCTTCCTTCCCCCTGCTGCCCTGACCTCTTCAAATAAATGCCGTTGCCGCTCGGACAGCCGTTCTGGAATGTGTATCTGCACCCGCACATAAAGATCCCCCCGCGAACCCCCACCGAACCGAGGCAGGCCCTTTCCGCGAAGCCGAAGCATCGAATCCGGTTGGGTGCCCGGCGGCACCTTGATCGACATCTGACCATCGAGCGTCGGCACGGCGACGCTGGTGCCAAGCACCGCGTCCGCGACATCAATTGTCTCCACCCGATAGAGATCACGCCCATGCCGCTCGAAGCGGGGATCGTCTGCGCTGTGCACGAGCACGAAAAGGTCTCCGGACGGCAACCCCGGTTTATCGGCCGGAAGCCCGTGACCGGGCACGCGCAGCGCGGTACCATCTTCCACGCCGACCGGGATACGCACGGTCAACACCTCGTCACGCAATGTTTCTCCCCCGCCTTCGCACTCCGGGCAGGGATTATCGATGAAGCTGCCTCGGCCGCCACAGTCGGGACAGGTCGTGATTTTCCGGAGGCTAACCCCGCCCTTGCGCTGGCTGCGGACGAGTTGCCCACTGCCGCCGCATCTTGAACAAGTGCGCGGCTTCGTGCCTGCCTTGGCGCCGGAGCCTTGGCAAGCTTGACAGGTTACCGGCCGGCTGACATGAACCGTTTCTTCGCCCCCGGATAGAATGCGCTCCAGCGGCACCGAGATCGTAACCTCGAGATTTTCTCCCTGCCTTGGCGCGGCTCGGCGGCGGTACAAACGATCAAATAGCCCCGGTCCGCCGAGGTCGAAGCCAAATCCGCCGAAGATGTCCTCGAAATTGATGCCGCCGAACAAATCCTCGGTCGAGAAGCCAGCCACACCGGCGTACCCGCGAGCATCGTATTCCGCCCGCTTCTTGGGATCGCTCAGGATCGCATAAGCCTCGGCAATCTCCTTGAAGCGATCGCTCGCTCCAGGCTCTTTGTTACGATCAGGGTGATACTTGAGCGCAAGTTGCCGAAAGGCGTCCTTGATCGCCTTCGTATCGGCATCCTGCGGGATTCCGAGCACCTTATAATAATCGCGCGGTTCGGCCACCGACTAACGTCCCACATTATCTCGTTCCACCGGAAGCCTCGTGGTACTCGGCGTCAACCACGCGACCACTGGCTCCGCTCGGCCGCGCTTGGCCGGTCGGCGCACCCGACATCCGGGCGAGGTTGCGGTCCGGGCTGCGGTGCTTGCGCGTAGAGGGACTGGCCCGCCTCCTGCAGTGGCAATTTCGCCGGCTTCTCTGAGTCTCGCCGCCGCCATTCGATCGTCCCGCACATCAACGGCGGTCTGCTGGCGGAAATGATCGGCAAGCTGCTCAAAGACGAGCTTGTCCATATCGGTCCCACCGAGCTGAGTGTTGCCACTCGTCGCCGAAATGCCTTGCCACCCAAGGTAATGCCTTCGACGCTTGGAATGATGATCGGGCGTCCCCCTCGCAGCGTGGCCGCGGCTGAGTTCGATGTGCCAAGGTCAATACCGATGATCGGCATGATTAGGACCCTTATCGACGTGTCCAAATTGATACCAAAATGGCGCCAACCAGATTTTGACTTGCCTCAATACAGTATTTTTTTGTGCGCCTATCACGAGTTCTTTAGAGCAATCGGCTTTTATTATCGGGATTTCCAACAGTTTTCGGACGAAGAAGTGATCGAGACACTCGGACGTTTCCTGGCGAAGCCGGAGCAAACCAAAACGCCGCTAACCGCGACGTAAACCGCGCTCTTCATTAGGAGGATCATGCCAACGCGAATCGCTGTGTGCCCTCATTCTTCGAATGCAGGCGCCTCTGAATCATTGCATTTGTCTATCCTTTCGAGAGGCTCATTTTCCTCTGCTGGAACTTCTTCTTCGATCTCGACTGGCTCATCCTCGATGAGCTTCGCTGGTTCATTGACGCTCTCATCATACGAATAGTGCTTCTGTCGCCGTTTAGGAATGGGTGATTCGCTCTGAGCCGTCGTCGCTTTCATCTGACTCTCCAATGCTGTTTTCGTAATTCGGTTGAGCACATGCGCGTGTTCTATCAGTGCCGCTCATAATATCGGGGCGAGGCTCAACGCCAAGTCCAGCCCACGCGCATGCCCTCGATCCATTCCTAACACTTAAGTGCCCGCTCGGCGCACGCCGCTGGCCCGTGCAATTGACTGGTTGTCATAACTCCTTGGATCCGGTTTCGGTCAGTCGGACGATGTTACCCTCATCCATCAGCCACCCCTTTTCACTCGCCCGCCTCAGACCGGCAGCATAATCTTCGGCTCCGTGGTTTGGGTTCCGCAGGAAGGCTAGGTAAAGCGCGTCTGCCATGAGGACCTCGCCCGCCTGGACACCCTCGTCCCGAAAGATGCTGAGAATGGCGCGTGCATTTTCATCCGTATATGAAGGTTCCATCATCGCTCCCTCCTGCGCTGTGACGCGCGCAGCATTACCATTCTCTCGTGCCCGATCGCTGAGCATGGGCCTCGACATCCAGCTTTTGGATCATCGCCATGATCCCGCGTGGATGCCCGTTCGCCTGCCAGCACCGCCAAGCGGCATTCAAGATCGCTGTTGGACAAAAGGTTCGCCGATAATCATCGCCGTGCCGAACCGAGAAAAACATGCATACCCCGCGTCGGGATCGCTCCTCGTCAAGTAGATAACGTTGGCCGCCTTCACGAGAATTGATCCTCATCAAAATGACCAGCGCATTCTGGGATTAGAAAGAACAAGCTCGAGTGGGTCGAATGCGCGTCTGACAGCCGCGGGGTCAGCCATCGGAGCTAATCAAGGCATTGAACTCTTGGCAGTCCGTCGCACAGCAAGCGACCCCATAGCGCCCGGATCTATTCGCAGCCGACTGCCCGTGCCGCCGCGCCCGTTCGTGCTCAATCGCCTCCCTGTTTTTTCTTGGAGCGCAAGCTAGTGCTTGCTGTCGGGCGACATGAAGGGCGCCAGCCGGCATCCGATGTTCCGCAAATTTCTTTTTCGCGAATTGCGGGGCGAACGAGCGAGACCCGCCACGGGCCCACCGAGATACGCCGCATGCTTCCCCTGCGCACGAGCAATTTCAAACATCACATGGGCTCCGCCGCTTGCTTCCGCAGCAGTGAGACGGCCTCGTGCGCGCGAGAGGGTGATGTCGTCCTTTTTAGTGTTTTTCTTTTTAGTGTTTCTCGCGCCGTCGCGTGGGTGAGACACGACGTTCCGACAACTGTGCGGGGCCACGCATTCCCCGGATGGTTTGGCCTCATGTGATGTTTACTCGCGCGCGGATGCGATGGGGAGCAAACTCGGTAACGAGCGCTGTCCCGATCGGCAGCACGCCGCCGATGCCATGCCGGCGGATCCAAAAATGATCCGAAGCCGGGCAAGAACAGGAACAGCGGACGCCCCCTGTTTCCAAAGAGTCATCTCCCTGTTTTCTCTCTGTTATTTGCTTTTGGAGGAATCGCGCCGGGATGGATCGAATCTTGCGTCGGCAAGCGGGTGAAGAAACATCATTTGCGCGACGAACCGGCGGCACCATCGCCCGGAAATCTGTTCGAGCCCATGATGGAAGGAGATGATGTCAGCGGTGGATGGCGCAACGCGGCAGACGTGGACAGCCCTGAGTAATCCCGGTTGACCGGCATCGGCCACCAGCTAAACGGCCGACGCCGCGCTGACGGCGCTTGGGGCAGATAGAAGACCTCAGCTACTCTGCCAACAGCGACGGCGCAGTCGCGAGCATCGTTCGGCGGTTTGTGCGCGGCTGCTTAGATGTGAGCACCTTCCTTCCGACCAAATCTACTGAACTTGCTTTCGCATATGCTTGTGCCTGTACGGGATCGGCTGGGTCGGAGGAGGTGACCGCCCCCTCGTAGAGGATCCATAGTTGGTGCCGCCGGACATCGATAACATCGAGACGGCGCTGCCGGTCATAGCCGCGTCGGCCAAGCTCGTCCCGGCAACCATTGAGGTAACGAACAACGCGACGGCTAGAGTCCTCAACATATTTCGCCGGTAATGATTTTGCATTAACCGCTCCGTCCCTGCCCCTGGGAAGATTATGGGAAGATTGCACCGTGGTCGGCTGCACATATTGATCTCATGCAGCAAACTTACGGTACTGCGATTTCAACTCCCAGCTTCGACAGCTGTCTTGATATAGATCAAACAGCCTCGGTGCGCGGTGATGATATGCGAGTTTCCAATCGGGTGCCTTGCCCTAAGAGGATCAGGCTATGGAGATAGAGAATACTACATTCGGCACCATCACGATTGACGGAAAGACCTATGAGCATGACGTGGTCGTTCGCCTTTCCGGCGAAGTCGTGAAGCGGAAGAAGAAATTGTCGAAGAAGTACTACGGTACCTCACACGTCCTTTCGAAAGACGAAGCGAAGTTTGTCTTCGAGAGGGGGTGCGAGCAGCTCATTGTTGGCTCGGGCCAAGTGGGCAATGTGCGTCTATCGCCGGAAGCTGAAGCCTACTTCGCGAAAAAAGGCTGCAAGGTCTTGTTGCAACGGACTCCCGAAGCGATCCATGTGTTCAACAGATCACACGCAAGGAAGATCGGGCTTTTTCACGTTACCTGCTGAATTGAATTCAGGAGAAGTAGTGGTCGCGAGGATTTCACCCGTCGGTTTCTGAAGGGTCACGAGGCCGGAACGAAGTGGAGGGTCCGCCATTGCACGCTCCAATGCGTCCGATCCTCGTTATGCGGCGGCATTTTCCGGCTTTGATCCAAATCAACCGATAACGACGTGGGCTATTCGATATTGACTTCGCCCAAAACACTCTTCCCGGCCGGGCCTCTGACGGCTGGCATTTTGAAGGGCATGAAAATGTACAAACACATTTTTAGTAGCGGTCGATGGCAGCAAGACATCAAACTTGGCGCTGCAAGAGGCGTTACGGCTGGCAAAAGATCAACATTCGATGCTTCGGCTTTTTCACGTTGTCGATCTCACAATGGCCTATTCAGCCATAGAGGCACCGTATGTCCTTGAGTACCAGAAAGCATTGAAGGCGGAGGGTCAAAAGCTAATAGCGGACTGCTCCGCGCCAGTACGTACGGCAGGAATTGAATTCGATTCGAAATCGGTCACCACGATTGGTAAGCACATTTACGACGTAATCGAAGAGGAGGCGAAACAATGGCCGGCCGACCTCATCGTAATCGGTACCCACGGACGTAGGGGTATTCGCCGGCTATTATTGGGCAGCGTGGCGGAGGGGCTCACACGCGTTTCGAGCAAGCCGGTATTGCTTACTCGCGGAGCATAACAAGAGCCGGTGCCAAGCCGTGCGCCGACAGCATGCGACGTGAACAATCTATCATCGATGAGCGTTTGCCCGCGCCTGAATAAATGAGGAGCAAAGTGAAAAACAAGATACTGTCGATTATGGCCGTTCTCGTAATGGTGTGAGGCGGCGTGGCCATGCGCGACACTATCGCGCAGACGGCTTCCGAAATGCCTGCGGAACACGAGGATATGGGCGGCCATCTGGGCCATCATATGGGTGGTCCATCCGACGGGGTCTTTCATCGTAGATTCGAAGATGCGAATAAGTGGGCCAGAGAGTTCGACAACCCGGAACGCAACGCTTGGCAAAAGCCGGAAGAGATTTTGGACGCTCTGCATCTGAAACGCACTTCGAGTGTCGCCGACATCGGCGCGGGTACCGGATATTTCAGCGTGAGGATCGCCAAGCGCATTCCCGAAGGCAAAATATTCGCCGCCGATGTCGAGGCGGACATGGTGCGTTACCTTGTCGAGCGAGCACAACGTGAGCATTTGACCAACCTCGCGCCGGTGCAGGCGAGCGCGGACGCCGCCAACCTCCCCGAGCCAGTCGACGTTGTTCTAGTCGTGGACACTTATCACCACATCGGGCACCGGACCGAATATTTCGCCAAGCTGAAATCGTCGCTGCGTCCCGCGGGACGGCTTGCGATCGTCGACTTCAAGGCGGATTCGCCAAGTGGTCCGCCCGTGCAGTATCGCATTTCGCCCGAAACGGTCACGGAAGAACCAACGTGGCCGGGTTACTCGCTCATGGAGATACTTCAATTCCTGCCGAGGCAATACTACCTTGTCTTCCGAAAACGTGATTCGTAAGCAGGTCCGGACGATGTTTTAAGATTGGTTTTGCGCGTCGCCTGGAACTCCGCCTCCGGCAACAACCACTGCGCCGGGCTTACCCATCCCCGTAAACGCACTGCCGACGAAATAACCGCGGGAGGTTGCGCCATCGTGTTCGCCTACTGCGGTTGTCTGTTTGCGGCATGGAGCTGCTGATCGCGAACAGAGCTTAGCGATTTGACTGTTCGCGCCTAGGCAGGCAACAGCAGTCAAGGAGGACCCTGTAAATCATCTTGCGACTTGTAGACAGTTATGGGCAATGACCCACCAACGTTACCCGTCTTTCTGGAGCGTGACTCTGTTATCAGACGGCATCATCGAAAGATGCGATGTTCTCATTCTTTTGGCGAGGGCGGATCAACGTCTTTCGTCTCGGTGTGCAACGTCCACTGCGTCGGAACCGTAGCGGTCTTCGGCTGATCTGGACTGACCGGCACGACATGGACGATCTGGAATCCGGTCAATTTCAATTTGTTTAGCAATTTTGGCAATGCTTCGGCCGTACGTTCGTGAATGTCATGCAGCAGCAATATGCCCCTTCCCTTACGTTTAAGTCCTTCCAAGGCGCGCTCAATCACTTGATCCGTTGAAATTTGCTTCCAGTCGTCTGCGAGGACGTCGGCGCTCCAAATCATGACCCTTTGAGTCTCGAGATATTTCTCGACTGCCTGCGTATGTTCTAGACCTGGAAATCGAAAGAAGGGCGCCGGTACTGCAGAACCCCCACGTGCTTTCGTCACCGAGGCAATACCGTCCCGTATTTCCTTTTCGGTCTGCTCAGTGGGAAGCGATGCAATATTAAGAGGATGATTTTCGGTGTGGGATCCGATCGTATGACCTTCTCCGTAGGCACGTCGCACGAGGTCAGGATTGCTATTTGCCATGCGCCCAACAATGAAAAAGGTTGCTTTCACGCAATTTGACGCAAGCGTATCGAGGATATGAGCCGTGTATGGGGGTAGTGGACCATCGTCAAAAGTGAAGACAACCTCATGGTCATTGAGGGGAAGCGTCTCCTGATATTGCAAAGTGCCGACGCGCGGATGTTCGACGGGGTCGACGACAATAACGCGGCTAGTTCCCAGAGCATTGAGATTGCCTGGGCATTCACTTGCAATGGCGGTCACTGTTCCTGAAAGTAGGAACAAAATGAAACCGACAACTCTTCGCATCGAACATCACCTCAATTAGGACGCGAGCGGCGGAGATTTGGATGATTTGCCGCATTCCGTACAGGCATAGCCATAGCGCTTATCGAGATGCCGCTGCACTGTATCAAATCGATAGTCCGTTCAACGAATGCTTCAACTTCCGCGTATAGCGTCCAACGTCTGCTCGACGGTTCCCCCTCGACTGCTTTAGCACCCTCTAGCCGTTTGGTGACGACGAAGCGGTGAACGGAGTCGCAACCGGCTGCTGCTCCCCCGTGGTGACTAGCGACAGATCGCCCTCACAGGTGACCCCCATCGCGACAGAGGTCGCTTCTCAACTGTGCCACTGCGCTTTCAATAGCGCCAATCTTATAGCACTTAGCTTGTGGCAGATATCCGAGTTTGACAAGCTTCGCGATCACCACGGGAGAGGCATTGGGGCGCCGGAATTGAATGACGTTGCCCACGCGGTGCCCCTACCCATCCGTGATCCTGAAAATGTGACGTTAATTGGCTCTCTACGCGACGGCTAGAAGTGATAGAGCACGCCAGCGCGTCCAATCGTTGCCAGGTTGGACAGAACGTACGCGCCTCACAGACCTGGGGCGATTTGGTGAGCGACAGACATCGGCATTGAACTCAAAGCCGGACGTACTCGTGTGAATAGACGCAATACCTATACCTGCGAAAGCAGACTATTGCAGTCAGTCGAGCTCGCGTTCAATCTCAAAATGGCTTCAACCCGCGCGCGCGGTCGCGCCAGATCCGCCGCTCCAGCTCGCGTAGCTTCGCAAAGACCAAAAGTACATCATACTAAAAGACAAATTGGTTCAGCTATTCATCATTCTGTTAAAATTAGGCATTCTTCTGCCACTTTTTATGAGCACGAGCATGAAATTTATCTACACCATTTAAAAACTGTTTTCAAACATCAACGAAAGGGTGGAGCAAAAAGAGTATTATCTTATATTAAGAGATATGCAAAAAGAAAAGGGAAGCCTATTTATTTGATTGCCGAACAATAAGTTCAGGATTGAAAAAACACCCTCTTACAGTCTTTTATCGACATCATGGTTTTAGACAATTGCCAGGCAGTTATGATTCACCATCAATGATACTCCAAAAGAAAGCAAGAAAAGACGGCGAACTCAAAAAGACTGGAACAGAATTTTCTTTCCAGATCATATAACCTGGACAACAACCTAGGATTTTCTCATAAACCTCGATAAAGCACGCTAGCAGCTGCGCGCCACAGCTGCATCGCGACGCAATCGTCGGCCCCCGCCAGCCGACGCGAAAATTCGGCATCTGGCATTTGTCGATCAGGTGACGCTGACAATTTATCGAAGCGAGATTTTCGGCCTGATCGGTCCCAATGTGGCGGGCAAAAGCACACTCATAAAAATGCCGATGACGCTCCTGCCGCCAAGCTCAGGCTCGGCAAGACGAAAGCGGCCCGCTGAGATTAAGTGAGATCCGCTGTCCCCGTCCCGGGGGCGACCGCGAATTTCACCCTTGGTCAGCGTTGAACCTTAAGATTTCTCGGCTGAGGTTTTGCCCTTATTCGCGACTTCTTCGTATTCGACGATCTGCCCCTCATTCAGACTGCTGAGACCAGCCTTCTCGACTGCCGAGATATGGACAAACACATCTTTGCTGCCACCCCCCTGCGGCTGAATAAATCCGTAGCCCTTTGTCGCGTTGAACCACTTCACGGTGCCTTTAGCCATTTCGCAAGTCTCCCGATGTTGCCCATCTCACGATATCGTCTGGGCGCAGAGATGCAAATCGCGGATGCTCGTCTCTCGCCGCGCCGACCGCCCCTCGGGGCGGCGACCTCTTCATCCTATGATCCTCAATGATGCCGTCGCGCGTCGGGTTCGAATTTAGATGTCAGGCGTCGAGTTCAATCGGCTCTCTTGTATGGCCTGCTGTCGCCGAGGTTGGGGCCTAATTGACCACGGATGCTTAAGCGTCTGGTGGCTAAATAGGCCGTCAGTGGATATCAACCAATTTGCTGGCGGGGGTCTCGGCAACGTATACGGTGTACCCGCGCCCGCGCCCATCGCTCCACTCGTACATGCGGCCGTCATTGTAGATGCCCAGGCTCTTGAGAGCCTCGTCGCCACCGCGCTTTCGCACATTTGCCGGTCTTGCGATCCACCACGACCTCGAACGTGACATTGTGGCCTTCTCTCAGCTCGCGCAGCCCGGCGCGTTCAACCTCACAAGTATTCTGATCTAATGGTTGTTTCTGGAAATCAGGCCATGACACCGGAAGGGTTCGAGACCCGGCACCCCATTTCGGATCCTGCCTAGTGCAGAGTGAGGCCGTGTGAATGCCGTGCGATTCACACGGGATGTCTCGTAAACTGGCGCGCCCGAATCGCGGTAGGGACGCTCATTGCTGAGCGCCCCCCGCACAGAACCGTACGGGCCCAATTCAGGCATACGGCTCCCACCTCAGGTGTTTGACGGCGAACCGCCTTTCCGGCCAGGGATGAAGGATTCTCGGTTTGGGAAGCCAGTCGTTTGCCAGTTGCGTGAACCGCTCCCAGGTCATGCTGTGCTTCTGGCTGCGTCGCCGCAGCGAGCGTTGCCAGAGTTCAGCGATGGAGTGGCGGAACGCGTGGAGCGCGCGACTGTTCGTCGGCACGGCGTGGTAATTGAAGTAGCCGCTGACGACCTGCTGCAGCCATTTCCCCTGTACGGGTATCGGCTGATGCATGCGCCGCCGCATCTCCTGTTTGATCGCTCGCAACTTCGCCCGCATGCGATCGCGCCGGGTCTTCCGCTTGAGTTGGAAGGCGCCCTGGCGGGATTTGCCGCAGATGAAGGTGAAGCCCAGGAAGCTAAAGCTCTCCGGTTTGCCAAATCCGCGCTGAGCGCGCCGGTTCGCCGCATAGCGACCGAACTCGATCAGTCGGGTTTTGACCGGATGAAGCGACAGCGTGAACCTCTCCAACCGCTCGCGCATCGCATCCAGGAAGCGCCGGGCGTCAGTCTCGTGCTCGAAGCCCACGATGATATCGTCGGCATAACGCACGATGATCATGTCGCCCGTGGCCTCGCGCCGTCGCCAGCGCTCGGCCCACAGATCGATGACATAGTGCAGGTAGATGTTGGCAAGCATCGGTGAGATCACCGATCCCTGCCCCGTCCCCTTATCACTATCCATCACGACCCCGTCTTCGAGGACGCCCGCCTTGAGCCATTTTCGGATCAGGCGGGTGATGCGCGGGTCGCCGATCCGGTGCTCAACGAAGCGGATCAGCCAATCATGGCTCACCGTATCGAAGAACGACTGAATATCGGCGTCCAGTATGAAGTTCACTTTTCTGCTGGTGATCCCAGCACAGAGCGCGTCAAGCGCATCGTGCGTGCCGCGTCCCGGTCGGAATCCGTACGAGAACCCGAGGAAGTCTTCCTCGTAGATCGCGTTCAGCACCGCAACCGTCGCCCTCTGGACGATCTTGTCTTCGAGAGCGGCGACCGCGAGCGGGCGCTGTCGGCCATCCGGCTTCGGTATGTACACTCGCCGGCTTGGCAGTGCCCGGTACGCTCCCCGGTGGAGTCGCGTATGCAGCTCCTCGAGATTGCGTTCGAGGTTCGCATCGTACTCGTTCCATGTCAGACCATCCACGCCAGCAGCGGCGCCCTCCTTGAGTTCGTCAAACGCGTCTTCAAGCAAGTCGATGGTCAGATGGTGGAAGAGCGCAGTGAACTTCTCCTTCTTCCTTTGCCTTGTGGCTTGCCGTATGCGCTCCAGCGCCTGTGACACGCTTTCGTCGTGATCGGCCGAGACGGATCAGGGCCGGGGAAAAGCCAATGCTGAGGATGGGTCTGCTTCCAATAAGCGCGAAGGATTCCGAGCAATTGCTCGGACAGCATGACGTAGCGATCCCTGCGGCCCTTGGCTTGCCGAATAGCAATGACCATGCGCGCGCTGTCGATATCACGGGCGGTCAACTTCACGGCCTCGGAGACACGTAGACCGGCGGCATAGATTGTGATGAAGGTCGTTCGCATCTGAAGATCAGTCACCGCCTTCAAAAAGCGTACGACTTCGTCCCGCCCCAACACGGCTGGCAATGTGTCTTCCTTGCGGGCATAGGGAATCTGCTCGGATACGTGCTTCTGCCCGAGGGTCATGCCGTAGAAGAATCGCAGAGCCCCCATGATTGGGTTGATCGAGGTGGCTTTGAGTCCGCGAACAATGAGGTGAAGTCGATAGTCGCGTACGTCCTCAGCAGTGAGCTTATCGGGAGAGCATCCGTGATAGATGCTGAAGTTCGCGACCGCACGAACGTAAATCTTCTGGGTGCTCGGGGACATGTTGCGGATCGTCATGTCTTCGATCATGCGCTGACGCAGTGGCGTCGTCTGCTCGGTCATGGGAATACTCCTGCCTGACGGACTGCACTGAACGTGCAATCCTGACAGACAGAACGACCGCTACCGACAGGTGTAGGCTCCGCTCCGGATACTCGAAGGGGCGCGAAAGTAATCTTGTGCGACGTATCCAGAATGGCCCTGTTGAGCCATATTCCCCGACCGGCATTGACGCCTACGTGTGGTGTGTTGAGATGTGACGCAGGTGATGGTGAAGTGTAGAAGCGAGCAACTCGCAGAAAAGGCGGCGGACGAGCAGCGCCGCTGCCGTGAATGGTTGCTGCCGTTCATGCAAAACAGTCAGCCGAAGTTCTTGACAAAGAATGAGCTGCGTGACGCCGCAATGCGTGAACTCAAGGTGTCCAAGAACTCATTCGATATAGCGTGGATCATGACTATCGACGAAACTGGTCGCAATGATTGGTACGAGCCGCTTCGCCGACGATTGTGCGCCAAAGGCTAGCTAGTCCCCTCGCCAAGCCACCGACACTGGCCAGGTCAGTCATACCCGCTTTCGCAGGTTTGACCTCGCATCCACATCGCAAGACACTACCTCAAATCGTTCGTACTTCCTCTCGACAAACAGAGGAAGGACAGCGCGGGCTCTTGCAATCGCTCTCTCTTTGGCTGTCGATTCATCAGCAGCGAGAATGGTTCGCACATGCTCTTCCCCCGTCGCTGACCGGCGGAGTTTGACAGAAAATGCGGTTCTTCAACTCATATGCTGCTCCCTCGCGAAGCGCCGGCAATCTAGCACGTCACTAGGGCGTCTGCGATACTTCTCGACTTCCCTACCGTGCAGCGGTTTAGTGCAATATCTGTGTCATTCGGCATGCAATTTTGACCCCCTGAGCCGGGGGATCGGCGTCCAAAATTGGTCAAATCATAACATCGAGCCGCTGCACAACGTCTGCCGGTTAATCTAGCCGACATACAAATGGCTTAAGCGCAAGCCCGGATAGCGGATGCGTTCAATCAGTTCTTTCAGCGCCTTCATGGGGAGCTGCATAGGGGCATACACCGAAAACGTGAAGCCCTGTTCGTGGCCGATTAACTCCGCTATTTCGGCGGCCGTGGCGCGCTTGTCTTTGAGGGCTTGCGCCACGTTCTTGCGGAATGAATGAAATGACGTGCGAGGAGCGGTAACGCCGCATTTTCTCCGATACTCTGTAAATCGCTTGGCGAAATAATGGTTGTACTTGCCATCAGGACCGCCCGGTTTCAGCGCTGGAAACAGTTGGCCGTCACGCGGTATCGCAGCGACAAAATACCAGCTTTGATGTCGTCGCTTGACATATCGGGTATCGGCCATGCCAGTCCGCCGATGGTACAGTATGATGGTACAGCCTCATGGCACAGGACCATCGAAAAAGCAAGGTAAATTAGGCTTAATCCGCATTTCCGGTTAAGTGGTCAGTTGCCCCTACAGCGCCCACCATTCACCAGATTTGGCTGTCGAGTGCGCTTCGCCGCCGATGTTTGCCGGTCGCGTGACAAAAGCCGGACGTACGAACAACGGAAATGGCCAGCCTCGCCCGCTCGGTGGGACCTTGGCCGCGACGCGGACGGCGCCCAGAACGAAGAGGTTACCGGCGAGGTGGCTCTGCCTTTCTTTCCCAACCGGTATTCAACAAGTGCTGATCCAACGGCCTTTTGAGCAGCTTGAACCGGTTAGGATCCAGCGTTGGCGTCGTTTGCGCTGATTCCACCGGCGCCAGGGCAGGAGATTTCACGTCTTCAAACTGCCTGTCCAAGTTCGATCGTTGCTTGGTGGCGTGACCACGCCAGCGCTCGACCACCGATGCGAGAGAATGGCGGTCCTTCGCGCTGGCGGCATCGGCTTCGCCGAGACTCACGGTTTCACTCTTCGGCAGAAGATGAGCGGGCAATTGCTTGAATTTGAGCCGCGTCGGCAGCGCCACGCCTTCGCCAAAGGCAAAAGCCTCGCCGGTGCCCAGCGAGGGTAAGAAGGCGAGCAAGTTGGCGGCCGTATCCGCAACAGCCGATCGCAGCAACGATTGATCCCGCTCGTTTGTCATACGCATCGCAAACAAAGTGCTGCATTGCGACAGGATGGTCGGGTCGAGCTCGGCTGGCCGCTGCGTAATCAACCCGAGAAACACACCGTACTTGCGCCCCTCTTTTGCAATTCGCGAAATGGCGCGCCGGGTCGGTGCGAAGCCTATACTGTGGTCGGCGGCCATGTATCGATGCGCTTCTTCGCACACGAGCAGCATGGGATTGGCTCCGTCACTCCACAAGCCGAGGTCGAAAGCCATACGGCAGGTGACGGACACTACTGCATCAACCACCTCTGATGGAAACCCGGCGAGCTGCATAATCGTCATCGGCCGCCCGTCTGGCGGCAATCGGAACAGCGTCGCCAAAATTTCCGCCATCGTGTCGCCGCCAACATTGGCGTTCTCAAACATGAAAGCGTAGCGCGGATCGTTACACACGGTCTCGATTCGCGTTATCAGCTTGTGATAGACCATCCGCGAGGAACGATTTTCCAGCTTACCCATCCTCGCGTCGAGCAGCGCGACAAGATCGACGATCCGGTAGGGCACCGGGACGTCAAGTGTGTAACGCGCAGTCGCGGAGTCGCCGCTCTTCATGCCGAGCCGGCCAGCGGCCGACAGTTGTTGTGCGTACGACGATTTCGCGAGCGGAATGACTTCCGAAAGAATATCGATTTCCTCCTCAAGACCGGGTCTTCCCCCGAAGAACACATCGACAATTTCATCGAAGTTGAACAGCCAAAACGGCAGCTTGACGTTGTTCGGGTTTAGGACTTGCGCTCGGTCGGCGAAACAACGGCCGTATTCGTTATGCACGTCCAGAACGAAAAACCGCAGATCGGGCCGGGTATCAACAACCTGCTGCAGAAGGAGCGCGACCGCACTCGACTTGCCGACACCGGTGGTGCCCAGCACGGCGAAATGCTTGCTAAGCATTTCATCGACGTCGAGGCGAGCCGCTATGGCGCTGTCCTGCTGCAGGTGCCCAATTTCAATCATGCGCGATCCGCGATCGTGGAAAATCAGCCGCAACTCGCGTGGCCCCATGAACGTCACCACATCGCCTATCGCCGGGTATGTGGTTAGAATTTCAAATCCCTCTATCAGAAACGGCTCCTTGAGCTGCTGGAGAAGGTTGCCGACCAAATTGGCCAGGTTGTCATCATTGTCCGAAGGACTTAGAACCAACAAGAACTCATCGCCGCTAATACGAGCAAGAATATCGGATGGCCGAATGTGGGATGAAATTCGTTCCGCAACCTTGACGAGGAGCGCGTCGCCGATTGCGTGCGTATAATAATCATTGATGTGCTTGAAATTGTCGATGTCGAGAAATGCCAGAGCGAACCGCGAGGGCGCCTCTGGGCTCGCGAGAAGAAGTTCGACGTGTTCCTGAATCAAACCGCGATTTGGCAATCCGGTCAAATCGTCAAAATACGCACGTTTCGACAACTCGTTCTCGACCTGCTTGCGCTCCGTGATATCGAATGACGCAGATAGAAGCAGAGGCCGATCGGAGATACTTACGGGCCTGCGAATTTCCAGAAGCGTACGTTCGCCGCTCGGACCGGCGACGCGATCTTCCGTCGTAATCGCCGTGAGCTTGCTTGTCGTGGTGGATCGCGTGTCGCTGTTGCGAGTTGAATCACCCGTAGCCGTAGTCTCTTTTTCAGCCTCAACCGGTATAACAGTGTCACCCGATAATTCTGCGGCCGTCTCATTGACGAACAGGAACCCGCCGTCTTCAGAATGCAGTTTTAGAGCGACCGGCAACTGATTGATGATGGAATAGAGAAAACTCACAGCCCGGCGCGCCTCCGCTTCATTTTCTCTCGCCTCTCGAAGCAGTCGACGAAACTCGGCGATTTCGGTTGGATGCGCGGTCGACATGCTGATCAGCGTCCGCTCACCCTGGTCCGGCGATGAGGCAGATAAGCGGTCGGACGTTCCGGAATTTTCCATTCGCCGCGCTCAACAACGGTTCCAAGGCGGCACCCCGCCGAGCCGGTCCTCCAAACGCCTGAAGAGCGTTACGAAGCGGACCGCTTCTTAAACTCTAGCGGCGCGCAAAGAAGAAAGACTTAAAAGATAGGCTGACACTTGCGGGCGATAACGTGACGGTCTCTAGGCGCGATTAAGCAATCATTATCACTAATGCCTGATCCCGCTTGCGCGCGGGCTGAACTCCGCTTCGAAGAAATCAGACAGGCAGCTCTACGCGCAAATTCCGTGGGCAAACGCGACAAGCACAACATTTGGCGATCGAAGGTATTGAGAGAACGGTTCACCGCAACGCCGCCGCCAGCTCCTTCGCCCCCGGCTTCTTGACCTCCTGGTCCATGCGCGCGTCGGTCGCCGCGATTAGCTTGCCGACGACGTTGTTCCGCTGCGCGACCGGATTGTCCTTATAGCCGCTCTTTTGAAAGAAATTCGCCGTCGGCACCCGGTCGCGCCAGGCGCTCGGCATCGTGATCATGTCGAAGCCGTTGCCGTCGCCCGTCAGGTTCATCATTTCCAGCTCGGCGGCCGTGAGCGTTGCGCCGAATCCTTTACGGCGCGCGAAGACGACGGAGTCCATAAGTTTCTGGGTTTGCAAGAAAGGCCCGACATCGAGATCCAAATTCAGGGCGTGAACCCCGAGCCCTTTTGGCGTATTGGCCAGCGCCTGATGCTCGTTCCAATCGTCGGGTACGCTCTTCGAGAAATTGACCATCTTGCGCACGATTTCGATCTTGCTTTCCAGCACTACCTTCTCCGCATTCGGCAGCGCCGCGGCGCGCGCCGACAAGCTATTGATGAACCGGCTGCCGCTCTCGGCGATGATCTCGACAGTATTCGTCGCCAGCAATTGATTGTAGCCCAAAGCGGTGGTGATCGCGCGCGCCTGCTTGTCGTATTCGAGCCCGGCCTGAACGTCGTAGTCGCCGTTGCCGCCAGCCTCAAAACTGTAAATGCGAACGATCTGATCCCTGGTCAGCCCGGCCGTGAGCGCGACCTTTGCGTAAGCGTGTTTGAACTCGCTCTCGCTTTGCGGCACGCGCGGGACGAATTTGAACTCGCGCCGCGCGGCGGCGAGAAAATCGGCCACCACAGGCACGTAAGTTACGCGTGCCGGCGGCGCCTCTTCTTTCGGCTTCGACGGATCGCGCGGCTTTGGCGGCCCGGTATAAACCGGCGGCTGCGTGAGCACGTAGTCGTCGATCGATAGAGTTTCGTGGCTCGCACGCTCTGCAGCGCGCAGGTGCCGCTTTTCGGCAATCGAGTTCCAGTAAGCTTGGGCCGCCGCCGTATAGATCGCCTGCGCCTCGATATATTCGGCCAAGGCGCGGCGATACGCAGCCATGGCGGCGGCAAGCGCTGGAGATTGCGCCGCCGCTGCTGGCGCCGCCTCTTTCCGTCCGTCGATGGATTGGGCGCGCAGCGCCATTGGCGAGAAGATGATCGATGCCGCCAGCAAATATCCCAAGCGGCGACTGAGCGAAGCAAAACCCAACCCGTGTTCCTCCGAGTTCGAACCGATTAACGCCGCCGGCCCCGACCGTACGGACCCTCCCGGCGCGGCTGCATTCGCGGCGGCCCGCCGAAGCGCGGGTTGCGGTTGAACGGTTGTTGCTGACGGCCCGGTTGCCGCGGACTGTTCGGCCGCAGGCGGTTGGGCCCGCGCGTTCGCAGCCGCTCGATCGTCATGCTCCGGCCGATATCGTGGGAGACGAACAGCCGTTGCAGCACCCCGCGGTCGCGCGCCGCTTCCTGCTGTGGAATCTGGAACGGCACCGCACGAAAGATTCCGCCAACGCCGCGCTGGATGGTGAAAGCGCTCGCGCCTTGCGTCAGGGCACCAAGCCGGCCGCCCTGCGGGTTGAACACCTCGATTCGTCCGACATGGCCGTCGGTATCCGCATAAAGCTTGATCCTCGGTTCGCCGGCGCCGGCAGCGCCCACCTGCGGCACCTCGACCACCCCCGTTGTGCCGCGAATACCGAGCGTGGCGGTCGGCGTCGTGATCTTCATGTCGCCGGTCTTGGCCACCAGGCTCGCGACGAAGGCGGCCGTGCCGACCGCCACGTTGAACGAAGCCGCGTTGGCGTTACCGCCTTCCTGATAGACGAATTCATCGACGACGATGCGGGTGTTCGCGGAAAGACTAAAGGTCGTCTCGTCGTCGAAGGTGATGCCCAGCGTAGAATTCACGCCGGTGGCAAGCGTATCGTTTTGGAAGATGGGATCGTTAATTTGCAGGGCGATTGCGCTGGTCGCATTGCCGCGGGCCACCGTGGCCCTGCCTTGTAGCGTGGCGACTTGCCCCACTTGATCCGCTTGGCCGGCCGCCGGTTGGCTGGAACTCGCCGGATTTTGGGCGCGTGCCGTGAACGACCACAGCAGCGGCAAAGGCAGCGGGCCGACCACCGCCGCCCCGCCAAGAAGCTTGATAAAGTCGCGCCGCTTCATGGTCACCCTCATAAGCGATGGTGCGGCGAGGCCATCGCGCCCCGTCGCACCCGCTCGCCCCGAATCGTGGACAAGCAGACAATGCCCTTGCGGCTATTTGTTGATCGTTCCGGCGCCGGCCGTACAGACCACTTCGTCCTGGGACCCAGTGCCGCCGGAGCAGCCGATCGCGCCGATGATCTTGCCGTCCTCGATCAGCGGAATGCCGCCGCGGGAGGCGATCACGTCGTCGAGTGTCGCGATGTAAACGATGCCTTTTTGCACCGCATCTTCGAAAATTCGCGTTGGCCGGCGGTACTTTGCGGCGGTGCGCGCCTTGTGTTCGGCGATGGAAATGGAGGCGAGTTGAGCTCCATCCATGCGCGCGAAGGTGACGAGATTGCCGCCGGAATCGACCACGGCGACGTTCAACTGCCAGCCACGCTTGTTGGCCTCCGCGACGGCCGCGTGCATTGCTTCCTCGGCCTTTTGCATCGAGATCGGCGTGCCGTAGGGAGCGTTGAAGGGCATTTTCTCCGGTACAACGTCGAGCGGATTTTGCGTCTGGGCTGCCGGCTGCTGCGCTTTTGCTTCGGCGGCCGCGAGCAATCCGGCCGCCAGCAAAACCGCGGTCCATGTGGACACCTTCATGTTTTTCCTCCTCGATGGCGCGATCGTCACCCCGGTGAATTTTAACGAAATGCCGCCATGCGCGCCAGGGCGTCACTTTCCGCCGGTCGGCGCGCCTAAACCATGAAGCCGGAAAAAGCGAACGGCCTCGGCCCGGAGGGAATGGGGCCAAGGCCGTCCTCATGTCGAAAGGTGTCCCATCGTACCCCCACCCCGACACGCTCGCGATCGTACCGGCACGAAGTTGACCGATTGTTACGAAGTGGACTCTCTTCGCGGAGCACGGGGCGCATGGCCCTTTCGAAGGGCCATTTCCGCCGAAAACGCCCCGCTCCGAGGAGCGCGTCACCGCGCCGGCGGGACGCGGGAAAGATTTCTTTCCTTCAGCTCGTCGAGATATTGGCGCCAATAATCGTCGCGGCGCTGGCCGAGCTCGAACAAATAATCCCAGCTGAAAATCCCGGTCGAATGCATATCGTCGAAAACGAGCCGCACCGCGTAATTGCCGACCGGATGCAGCTCTAAAATCTGCACGTCGCGCTTGCCGGCGACGACGCGGCGTTCGGCCGGCGAATGGCCCTGCACCTCGGCGCTCGGACTGCGCACACGCAAGTATTCCGCCGGCAGCTCGAAGCTCTCGCCATTGTCGAACGCCACCGCAAGAGTCTTGCGGTCTTTGTGCAAGCGCAATTCCGTCGGCCAAGAATTACTCATTAGTCGTTGCTCGTGTTCAAACCGCGATGCCCGTGGCAGCCGACGTGCCGGCAATTCTGCCGAACACGGCGCCCGACATAAGCCCGGTACCGCCTGGATAGTTGAAGTAGAACATGCCGCCGACAAGCTCGCCTGCGGCATAGAGACCGCGGATCGGCTGGTAGTCGGTATTGAGCACTTCGGCGTCGGCGTTGATGCGCAAGCCGCCGAAGGTGAAGGTGATGCCGCAGGTAACGGCGTAACCCTCGAATGGCGGCGCATCGACCGTGTTCGCCCAATTGCTCTTTGGGACGGCGAGCCCCTGCGTGCAGCGCCCATCTTTGACGTTCGGATTAAACGGCACATCGGTTCGCACCGCGGCGTTCCACTCCTTGATGGTTTTCAAGAGCTCTGCCGCGTTCACGCCTTCGAGCTTTTGCGCAAACTCCTCGATGGTGTTCGCCATCACTTTGGTGACCTGGCGGATTTTGTATTCGTCGCGCAAGAGGTGCTTCACCTTCTTATCGAAAATTTGCCATGCGAATTGGCCCGGCTGCTCCAGCACTACGCGACCATATTTGGCGTAGGTGTAGTTACGGAAATCCGCGCCCTCATCGACGAAGCGCCTGCCGGCTGCATTGATCAGGATGCCGAACGGATATGAGTGCTTCTGAAACTGGTCGCCGACCGCGAGGTCGCCGAACTCGGGCGCATTCATCTCCCATTGCACGGCATGACAGCCCGACCAGTTGCCGCGCGAGCTTCCTCCGATGTCGAGCGCCATGCGGATGCCGTCGCCAGTATTGAAACGCGAGCCGCGCACCTTGGCGAGATCCCATCCCGGCCCGAGATAGCGCGTGCGCCATTCCGGATTGGCCTCGAAGCCGCCGCTGGCGAGCACCACGGAGAGAGCGCGCAGTTCGCGCCGCCGACCGTCTTCGCGCACCCGTACGCCTTCGATGCGGCTGCCGTCGTAGAGAAGATCGAGCGCACGCGTCCGGTAACGGATGCCGATGCCACGCTCTTGCGCGGCGGCCGTGAGCATGGCGACAAGACCCGGTCCGCCGCCGACCGCTTCCACCGTCAGCCCGCCCCAGAACTTGAACTTGCCTTCGATCTTGAACGCTTGGCGGCCGTAGATCGGGATTAAGCGCACGCCCTTCTCGCGCATCCAGTTCAGCGTCGCGAAGCTTCGCGTGACCAGAAGCTCGACCAGGTCGGGATCGGCGCGATGCTGGGTGACGCGCGCCATGTCGTCGAAGAATTGCGCAGCGGTATAGGTGCCGAAATCCGTGCTCCCGATTTCCGCCGGCGTGAGGTCGGGCACCAGCGTCTTGATGTCCTCGACGCCGTTATAGACCACGCGGATCGAGCCGGCGGTGAAGCGGCTGTTGCCGCCGGACTCCTCCTCCGGAGCTGCCTCGAGCATCAGCACCCTGGCGCCCTGCTCCTGAGCCGCCAGCGCCGCGCAGAACGCGGCGTTGCCCGCGCCAACGACAATCACGTCGGCGTCTTGATCGGGCATTTCACTCCGCCGCCTGGGCGGCGCCGCCGTGCGCCTTCGACCAGGCGCCAGGATCCTTCATGAATTTTTCGGCTTCCTGAAGTCGTCCCTTGTCGAAGCGGCCGCTCTTCTTCGCCGCCTCGAGCACGTCCCACCAGGTGGCGAGCGCATGCAAGGTGACGCCGAGATCACTTAAGATCTTTTTGCCTTCGGGAAAGATGTCGTAGAAGAAGACGACGAAGCAATGCTCGACCCGGGCGCCTGCTCCGCGCAGCGCCTCGCAGAAATTGACCTTGCTGCGGCCGTCGGTCGTCATGTCCTCGACGAGGAGCACGCGGTCGCCGGCCTCAAGGTGTCCCTCGATCTGCGCGTTGCGGCCAAAGCCCTTCGGCTTCTTGCGCACATATTGCATCGGCAGCATCAGGCGGTCCGCCATCCAGGCGGCAAATGGAATGCCGGCGGTCTCGCCGCCGGCAACCGCATCGAATTGCTCGAAGCCGATTTCGCGCTCGACCGTGGCGACGCCGAAATCGACCAGCGTTCGCCGCACGCGCGGAAACGAGATGAGCCTGCGGCAATCGGTATAGACCGGGCTTGCCCAGCCGGAGGTGAAGATGAACGGCTTGTCGGTCATGAAGCGGACCGCTTCGACCTCGATGAGCATCTTCGCCGTCAGTTCGGCGATTACCTCTTTGTCAGCAAAGCCGGTCATTTTTGTTTCCTTTTCTTAACCTGCTACCACCTTCCACTCGATGGTCTCGCCGCCACGATAGACCAGCGTGCGCTCGTCGGGTCCCGCGACTTTAACCTCGACCGGCGCGGTCCATGGCGACTTTTCCAGCACGATTTTATCCTCGTTCGGCGGCAGGCGATAATGCTTCGGTCCGTTGAGCGAAGCAAAGGCCTCGAGCTTGTCCAGCGCGCCTTCCTCCTCGAACACTTTGGCGTAGGTCGCGAGCGCTACCGGCGCGTTGAAAATCCCGGGGACGCTGCTGATCGCAACCTTTCGCGCGAACGGATGCGGCGCGGAATCGGTGCCGAGAAAATAACAGGCGTCGCCCGAGGTCGCGGCCTTGCGCAACGCGGCGCGATCCCGGTCTGTCTTGATCACCGGCATGGCATACATCATCGGCTTCATTCCGGCGCCGAGCCAGTCGGTGCGCGTCAGGTTCAGGTGGTAGGGCGTGATGGTGCCGCCGATTTGCGGAGCGGCGCCTTTGACGAATTCGGCGCCTTCCTTCGAGGAGAGATGCTCCATGATCATCCGGAGCCCGGGGAATTCCTTCACCCATTTCGACAGGCGTCGATCGATGAACGCCGCCTCGCGGTCGAAAATGTCGATGTCCGGGCCGACTTCCTCGCCGTGCATGAGGAACGGCATGCCGATCTTTTCCATGCGCTCCAGCACGCGGGTGACGTTCCGGTAATCGGTGACGCCGGCTGCCGAGTTCGTCGTGGCGTTCGCCGGATAAAGCTTCACGCCTGTGAACACGCCGTCCCGAAAACCGCGCTCGACATCGTCGGGATCGGTCTCGTCGGTGAGATAGCAGGTCATCAGCGGCGTAAAGCGCGATCCTTTCGGCAGCGCCGCCACGACGCGCGCGCGATAGGCGATCGCGTCCCGCGCGGTGCGCACAGGCGGAACGAGATTCGGCATCAGAATGGCGCGGCCGAAATGCTGCGCCGTGTATGGCAGCACGGCCTTGAGCATTTCGCCGTCGCGAACGTGCAGATGCCAGTCGTCGGGCCTGCGGATAGTGATGCGGGTGGTCATCGGCGCCTCAGTAATCACCGAATGCGCCGCCGGGCAATGCCGCGCCGCCGGCAATGCACACGCTTGTTCAGTCCGAACCGTCGTCCTGGGTCACCACCTCGTGCCTACCACCGGCGGTGATGCTGCTGGGTATCGCGGCACTCACCTATCTGTTTGGAACGATCGCCATCATTTTTGCCGTGCCGGTCGCGGTCTTCGCCGCCGCGAAGTTGCGTTACGTCCGCGACCGCTCCGCGAGAAAACCGAGCTGATCGGCAAATTGCGTTAACAGAGCAGTAATTTCCGAACCCCAGCCCAATTTCGTTGAAAAAAGGGTCGTGCTGGTCCATATCACCACCGACCGGTAAGCCGCCGCGTCGGATTTTTGCCGTCCCTCTGACGCTACGAGGCGATGGTGCAGGCTGTTTGCTGATGGTACATTGGCGCTTTCCGGGAAGGCGGCCGACTTCCGCCGTAGCGGGTACTTGAGGGGGAAACCATGACCGCGCATCCCAAGTCCGCGGAAATTGAGAAGAGCGAGCCCATTGCAGGGGTAAAGACCATCAACCTGGCGCTTCAGGGCGGAGGCAGCCACGGCGCCTTCACGTGGGGTGTGCTCGATCGCCTGCTTGAGGACGAACGCATAGCCTTTGACGGTATCACGGCAACGAGCGCCGGCGGCGTCAATGCCGTCGTGTTTGCCGATGGCCTGGCCCTCGGCGGCCGCGAAGGGGCAAGGGAGAGGCTGCACACTTTCTGGAAAAAGATGTCCGACGTCGCAGCCTCCAGCATCATCGCACCCTCTTTTTTCGACCAAATGAACCCCAATTTCGGCCTCGACCATACGCCCGCGTACGTGTTCATCGACGTCTTGAGCCGTATTCTGTCGCCCTATCAACTCAATCCGATGGATATGAATCCGCTCAAGGACCTGCTCAACGCGGAAGTCAACTTCGAGCGGGTACGCCAGCAAAAAGTCGTCAAGCTGTTTCTGTCCGCGACCAATGTGCGGACCGGTAAGGTAAAAGTCTTTGCCCGCGAGGAGCTTGCTGCCGATCATGTGCTCGCTTCCGCATGCTTGCCTTTCATGATGCGCGCGCCGGAGATCGACGGTGAGGCCTATTGGGATGGCGGCTTCATGGGCAATCCCGCGATCTTTCCGGTGATCTATGGATGCGAGGCCCCTGACGTCTCTGATGGTTCACCTCACGCCGACCGAGCGGCCGGAGCTGCCGACCAACTCCCGCTCCATCATCAACCGCATGCAGGAGATCAGCTTCAACTCATCGCTCATGCGGGAAATGCGAGCCATCGCGTTCGTGACTCAGCTTATCGACGACGGCAAGATGGCCGGCGGCAAACGCATGTTCATGCACTTGATCGAGGCGGAGGACGTGATCAGGGATTTGGCGGGTTCCAGCAAGATGAACGGGACCTGGCAATTCCTGACGCATCTTTTTGAGATCGGCCGCGAACGGGCCGATAAATGGCTTGCGGAGAATTACGACTCGCTCGGCGTGAGGACGACCGTCGATCTGCAGGCCAAATACCTTTGAGGTATCGTTGATTGAGGCCGGCGCGGTCCGTCCAATTTACTGAAGCTCTTTGCTTCGCTTATACTCGGCCCGGCGCGCGTGCAGGATCGGCTCGGTGTAGCCGTTCGGCTGAACCGTTCCTTTGAATACGAGATCGCATGCGGCCGCGAAGGCGATAGACGTCGCAAAGTTCGGCGCCATGGGCGAATATACCGGATCTCCGGCATTCTGCTTGTCGACGACCGCAGCCATGCGCTTCATCGTCTCCATCACCTGACTCTCGGACGTGATGCCGTGCCGAAGCCAGTTGGCAATGTGCTGGCTGGAAATGCGTAGAGTCGCGCGGTCCTCCATCAGGGCAACATTGTTGATGTCGGGAACCTTCGAACAACCCACACCTTGGTCAATCCAGCGCACCACGTAGCCGAGGATTCCCTGTGCGTTGTTGTCGAGCTCCTGCTGGACTTCCGCGGGCGACCAGTTCACGCCGCGAGCGACCGGGATCGTCAAAATATGGTCGAGGCTTGCGCGCGGGCGAGACGCGAGCTGCTGTTGTCGTTGAGAGACGTCCACCTTGTGATAGTGCGTCGCATGCAGCGTCGCGGCTGTGGGCGACGGCACCCACGCGGTGTTGGCTCCTGCCTCGACCTGAGCGATTTTCTGCTCGAGCATAGCGGCCATCAGATCGGGCATCGCCCACATGCCTTTGCCGATCTGGGCGTGCCCGGGAAGTCCGCAAGCAAGGCCGATATCGACATTCCAGTCCTCATAGGTCTTGAGCCAGGGTTGTCCGCGCATCTCGCCCTTGCGGATCATCGGGCCGGCCTCCATGGAAGTGTGTATCTCGTCGCCCGTGCGATCCAGGAAGCCGGTATTGATGAAAAACACGCGCGATTTCACGGCGCGAATGCATTCCTGGAGATTAACGGTCGTTCGCCGCTCCTCATCCATCAAGCCGATCTTGATGGTATTGCGCGCCAGGCCGAGCATGTCCTCGACGGCGTTGAAGAGGTCATTGGCGAACGCGACCTCTTCAGGCCCGTGCAACTTCGGCTTGACGATGTAAATCGAGCCGGTTCGGCTGTTACGCGATGATCTATTGCCCTTGAGATCATGGAGCGCGATGAGACTTGTGATTGCCGCGTCGAGAATGCCTTCGGGAGTGGGATGCCCGTCGCGGTCGAGGACGCCGGCGTCCATCATCAAATGACCGACGTTGCGGATGAGCATCAGGCTGCGGCCCGGCAGGACCAGCGTGCTGCCATCGGGCTGGGTATAGCTACGGTCCGCGGCAAGACGGCGCGTGACGGGTTTGCCGTCCTTTTCAAAGGTATCGACCAGCGTCCCTCGGCACAGCCCGAGCCAGTTGCGATAAGCCGCCACCTTGTCCGCAGGATCAACCGCGGCGATCGAATCCTCCAGATCCATGATGGTCGTGACTGCAGCTTCGAGAATAACGTCGGCGACGCCCGCGGCATCGTCGCGGCCGACCGGATGCGCGCGATTGATGACAATCTCGATATGGAGGCCATTGTTGACGAGCAGAATGGCCTCGGGCGCATCCGAAGAACCGCGATAGCCGCGAAACTTCTGCGGGTCCGCAAGTCCCACCGTCGTCCCGCCGTCGCCGGCGCCCGCAAGCGTTCCGCCCTTGACCGAGTATGCACGAATGCCGGCATGCGAACCGGAGGTCAGCGGCGCGCTCTGGTCCAGGAAACGCCGCGCCCAGGCAATAACGTGCCTGCCTCGTTCTGGATCGTAACCTCTGCCCGAGTCCCCTTTGCCGTCTCTCGGAATAGCGTCAGAGCCATAGAGCGCATCGTAGAGCGAGCCCCATCGCGCGTTGGCGGCATTGAGCGCATAGCGCGCATTACTGACCGGCACCACGAGCTGCGGTCCGGCGATTTCAGCGATCTCCGCGTCGACGTTGGCGGTATCGACGTTGAAAGCCTGCCCTTCGGGCGCGAGATAGCCGATCTCCTGAAGAAACGTCTTATGAGCCGCCTCGTCAAAGGGCCGTCCCCGCCGGCCTCTATACCAATCGTCTATCTTCGCCTGCAGAGCATCCCGTCGCTGCAAAAGCGCGCGATTCAAAGGGGCAAGGTCATGAATGATGCGATCAAGCCCCCGCCAAAACGCCGAGGCCTCGACCCCGGTCCCGGGAAGGACTTCATTGTCCACGAAGTCGTGGAGGATTTTGGCAACCTTGAGGCCCGTAACGGATACGCGCTCACCTTCAGACATCAGAACGTTCCATATGCTGCATTGCGCGAAAAATGTTGTGCCTGAAGTGCGGTCGGCAGTCTACGGGCGGTCCACGAAATCAAATTCGGCGGTCGTTGTTTTCAGGCGACGCGCCGTCGCAATAGGACCTTGCGCCGCTTAAACGATCACCTCCTCGTTCAGATCGCGGACTGCTCGGCTATCGGCGCAAGCGCACTCACCATATCCCGTAAGTGGTCACTCCAATCGTATCCGACTGACGTCCAATCTGCGCGTGAAAGCGCGATTGAAACATGAGGCGCCGAGATTGATTGCAACGCTTGGCTTGAAACTTGTATCACCGCCTCAAAACGAGGCATGCGCACTGTTGCCCATCGATACCTCTCGTCCGGTATCTTTTTGGGTCGTGTTAGTCGGCAGTCATGAGTTGCCAGCTAGCTTTTGCGCCAGATCGACTTTCTCCCGGCACTCATCGACCGAGAGATCGATAAGACCGTGACAAAGCGAACACGGAATGACATCGTTCGTCGCGATGCGTTCAATGGGCTCATCGGTCATCTGACCGCATTCGGGACAGGGCACTGCGATTTTCATGTCGGAAAACTTGGTCACGAAGCGCTCCTTGCATCCTGCTAGTTCACCTTGCGCTCATATCCGGCCCAATAGGGCTCGCGCAATTTGCGCTTGAGCATTTTGCCGCTGGCGTTGCGGGGCAAGGCGTCGAGAAAATCGACCGTACGCGGCCGCTTGTAGCCTGCAAGCCTATCCCGGCACCATTCGATCAGTGTCTCAGCGGTTAGCGCCGAGCCCGGTCGCTTCACCACGCATGCCTTGACGCCCTCGCCCATTTTCGCGTCCGGAACGCCGATGACGGCAACCTCGACGATGTCGGGATGAGCGGCCAGCGCGGCCTCGATTTCGGCCGGATATACATTTTCGCTCCCCGAGACGATCATGTCCTTGATGCGATCCTTGATGAAAAAGAATCCCTCCCTGTCGACATAACCTGCGTCGCCGGTGCGAAACCAGCCGTCGCGAATCGCGTCGTCGGTTTCCTTCTTGCGTGCCCAGTAGCCCGTCATCAGACTTTCGCCCCGATAGACAAGCTCGCCGACTTCATAGGGCGGCAATTCCTGACCGTCCGCATCGACGACTTTGGCCCGCGCGCCGAACATGGGCCGTCCGCAGGACGCCAGCTTCCCGGCAACATGATGCTCGTGTGCCAGCGAGGTGAATGGGCCGGTCGTTTCCGTCAGCCCGTAGATCTGTGAGAAGCGGCATTTAAAAATGTCAATCGAACGCCGCAGCACTTCAGGCGAAATCGGCGCCGTGCCGTAGATAATGTGCTTGAAGGCGGAGAAATCCCCCGTCCGCGATTGGGGCAGCTCGCCGAGGAAAAGCATCACGGCGGGCACAAGAAGCGCGGTCTCGATGCGCTGCTCGACGATCGTCTTGAGGAGCGTCTCCGGCACGACCTCGCGTACGATCACCAATGTTGCGCCTTCTTGCATGCTCCAGATTGCCCATCCCGTGCCGCCAAGATGAAACATCGGCATGGCGACAAGCGAGCGGCAGCCTTCGCGCAGTTCCGGCATCTCGATCGCTAGACATAAGCCGGTATTGAGCATGTTCCAGCCTGTCAGCATCGCGCCTTTCGGCAAGCCGGTCGTGCCCGAAGTGCAGAATTGCGTGGAGATCGCGCCGTCCTTGTCGCGGTGAGGATCATCGCCGCCGCGGGGCAGCTCATCGAAGGTCATCGCGCGAATGCCCGCCGCGGCCCCGCTGGTTTTGAATTCGGGGCCGGTGACCACAAGCTTCGGCTTGATATCTTCGATGATGAGCTTCACCTCGGCCGCCGTCAGACGCCAATTGATCGGCGCCGCGACGGCCCCGGCTTTGTCGAGCGCGAGGACGAGCTCAAGGTAAGCGGCGCAATTCTTGTCGAGAATCGCTACCCGGTCGCCGGGTCGGATGCCGAGTTGCGAAACGAGCGCGCCGGCAAGCTGCGAAGTCGATTCGTTGAGTTGCCCATACGTCTGGCTACTCCCCGCATACCAGATCGCTTCCAGATCGGGATGGCGACGCGCCCGCCACCGAATAAGCTCAGCGAGGGTTCGCATAGAACCTTTGCCTCCCGCGATCCTGTCAACTCCGCCGCCGGCGCGCTCCGCGCTTACATGCGCCGCCCGCTCGGCTTCCAGCTATGCTCCAGATTGTCGATCAGCTTGGGATCATAGAAACAAAGGGCTTGCTGGCGCGCATAAGTCGCCATGTAGCGGCGATAAACGGCGAGCGGTTCCTGACCGACGCGCAGCGCTTTGCGGTTGCTCACGGTGCTGGTGAAGCCGGCGCGGACCATCTGCGCGGTGTTGCCTTCGATCGCCTTGTCCATCTGCTCATAAGCAACCGCCTCGTCGCAGATCATCTGCCCTTCCGGCGTATCGGCCATGAATTTGCGCTCGAAGAAAATGCCCTGACGCGCGAGCTGAATGCCGACAAGGCGCGGCAGGCGGAGGTTGGCGCTCCCGGGAATGAAGCCTTCCTTGCTGGCCGGCAGGTTGAAATAGCTACCGTGGACGGCCACAACTCGGTCCATCACGCACAGGAGCTGGCAGCCGCCACCGATAGCGTGCGATTCGACCGCCGCCAGCCAGGGCTTTTCGACGTAATCCTCGAACTGTTCGCTGTAGGAATCGGAGCGCCAGTGGCCGCGGTAGATCTTGTTCAGCAGACCGAGTTCGCGCTCGAGGATGAAATCGGCAAAAGCGATCTGTCCGTAATAGAGGTGCGTGAGATTGATGCCGGAATTGAAAATGCGGCGGCCGGTATATTTCGGATGATCGACGGCGCCTCCACGCAAGACGCAGACTTCGATGCGGTCATCGAGGAGCGCGAGGTCGGCCGCGGTCTCGAGATCGGCCGCCGTGCGATCGCCTTCGGCGTTGAGGAAGTTCGGGTTGCTAAGCGTGACGTGGCCGACATTGCCTTTGCGCTCGACACGCGCTTCGCCCAGATCGACCGCGCCGTTCTTTTGGAACTCGGCGAATTTTTCCAGTGCCTCACGCTTGGGCTTGAGCATGGCGTGGACGAGATGCAGTCCGCGTTCCGCATCGGCGAGAATGTGGGCGATGAAAAGCCCCTGGTCGATCTCGAAGCCTTCCTTGGCGCTCTGTAGCTTGAGGGCTCTTTCGCCCTGAATGCACTGACGCGTGGGTACCAGACCGGGAAAGCGGTCGGCGACAGCGTAGAGCAGATCGCAGACGCGCAACGTCTTGGCGAGGTTATCGGTTACCGCGTCGTAGATCGCCCCGACATGCCGGCGCAAAAACTGCTCCTTTGCGATGCGCGACCGCATTTTGATGTCCTGCGCGTCCCTCCTGGCATCCTCGTTTCGGGAAGACGGCGGACCCAACGAACGCAGCGCCGCGTCGGCAGTGTCGAAATACTTCGCGGCGGTGTCGCTGTCGGCGGCCAGGGACGAGCGGAAATCAACCTCCCGCGCGAAATTCTGGATGGCCATGTTCATGGGCGGTCTCCCAATAGGCTGTTGAGCCTCGTATTTTTGGTATAACGATGTTCTATAAAATGAGACGCGCTGTCAACTGCGCCAAAATGGGGCCGGCTGGCGCCCGAAATCACGGATCGCGATGGCGCTCGTGACCGCCGGCTTGAAATTGGAATCATATTATTCTATTTCCGCAGGGCCTTCGGCCCCATCGGCGAAGGTAAAGTAGTCGAGAGGCTGGAAATGCCTGTGAAGGTCAAGCCGCGCCAGATGAACAATCTGCGCGCGGACCAAACTGCCAATATCCCAACGACGATCAAGAATCCAGAGCGCGTCGCGCACAGGCGCACGGAGCTCATTGAGGTCGCCACCAAGCTCTTTCTTGAGCGCGGCTTTCACAATACGTCGATCCGGGACATCGTTCGCGCCTGCTCGTTCAATATCGCGAGCCTGTATATGTACGTGTCCTCGAAGGAGGACATCCTCTACTTAGTCGCGCTGGATCTGATGAACAACATCGCGCGCGAGCTTGGGGAAACGGTGCTTGTTACCGGATCCGCACGCGCGGCGCTGGAGCATGGATTTTCCAGCTACTGCCGGATCTCCGATCGGCTGCGCCGTCCAATCCGGCTGCTCTACCGGGAGGTGGCCTTTCTGCCTGAAGAGCCCCGCAGAAACGTCCTCGGCACGGTCGCCGAT
Organism: uncultured Alphaproteobacteria bacterium; assembly: GCA_963733575.1. Classification (GTDB taxonomy): domain Bacteria; phylum Pseudomonadota; class Alphaproteobacteria; order Rhizobiales; family Xanthobacteraceae; genus BOG-931. The sequence continues at coordinate 167,392 of CAVTDJ010000008.1, forward strand.
GTCGTGTCGTTTTTCGAGCGGATCGTACAGCAGGGGATTGAAACCGGCGAATTCCGCAACGTCAATCCCCGCATGGCGGCCCTGGATATTATGGTGAGGTGCCACACCATTGCGTTGCACACCCGTGAAGTGCGGGAACTCACCAATCTCACCCAATATATCGACTATCAGCTTAAGATGCTGTTCGCCGGCCTCATCGCCGAACCGGGCGCCAAGAAAAAGATCGCGTCGAAGGCTACGCCAAAATTGCGTCGATGATCGATCAAACGCCGAGATATGCCGCGCGCACCCGTGGATCGTTCAAGAGCTCGTCGCCGCGACCGGAGATCGTGATCCGCCCTGTTTCCATGACATAGCCGCGATTGGCGATCGCCAACGCTGCATTGGCATTTTGCTCGACCAGCAATACCGTCAGCCCGCGTCGCCTGAAATCGGCGATCACGCCGAATATCTGTTCGACAAGTTTCGGTGCCAGTCCCATAGACGGTTCATCGAGAAGAATGAGCTTGGGCCGCGCCATCAGCGCCCGGCCGATCGCGAGCATTTGCTGCTGACCGCCCGACAGCGCGCCGGCCGGGTCGTGCATTTTCTCGGCAAGGACCGGAAACATCGCATAGATGGAATCGAGATCTGCTTTGATCGCGTCGTCGTTCCGCGTCACGGCACCGAGCCGAAGATTGTCGGCTACCGAAAGGGAGGCGAAGACCTGACGGCCTTCCGGTACCTGCGAAAGGCCAAATGAGAACTCGTCGATGCGGCTTCAAGTTCTGGATCGGCGCGCCCGCAAAAGATATCGAGCCTGCCGTCGTCGGCTGCACCCCGGACAGTGCACGCAACAGCGTGGTTTTTCCCGCGCCGTTCGAACCGACCAGAGTGACGATCTCGCCCTCCTCCACTTCGAAGGAGACGCCGTGAAGAACCTCGATGCGGCCGTAGCGGCTTTTGAGATCTCTAACGAACAGCATGGTTTTCCATTATCCCATGGCTGCCGAGATAAGCGGCGATACCCGCGGGATTCGCCCGCACCTGCGGCGGATACACACCGGAGATGACGTTGAACAGTGTCGTCTTGCCGGCGCCGTTTGGGCCGATCAGGGCGAAGATTTCTCCACGATGGATATCGAGCGTCGCGCCGAAAAGCGCCTGAACTCCGCCGAAGGAAACCCCGATATTCTCGATCGTGAGAAAACCGCTCACACCGTCCTCCAGCGCAAGCGTGCAATCGCGGACGGCACGATGCCGCCGGGGAGGAAGATCATGAACACGATCATGATCAAACCGAGCACGATCTCCTCGTACTCGTGAAAGACCGTGAGTGCCTGCGGGAGTACGACGAGAAACGCCGATCCGACGATACTGCCCAGGATCGAGCCAAGGCCGCCCAGCACGGCCATGACGACGAATTCTATGGAGCGAATGAACCCGCTGGTATCCGGCGTCACGAAGCCGTCGAACAAAGCGAGGTACGAGCCGGCGATCGCCGCATAGACTGCGGAGAGAACGAACACGAGCGATTTGTAGCGCGCGATGTCGATGCCGAGCACCCGCGAAGCGATTTCACTGTCGTGGATTGCGCGGAACGCCCGGCCCGTGGGGCTATTGATCAGATTGACCGCGATCCAGCAGCTCAGCACCAAGGTTACGCCGGAGATCCAATACCAAGTCAAAGGACCAACGGCTCGCCAGCCGAACAGTACGAGGCGCGGCACCTGCATCCCGTTTGGTCCGCCGGTGAGCTCGGATTGATTGTTAAAGAACATCCAGATCAAGAGACCAAGGCCAAGCGTCGCCACCGCAAGGTAATAACCGTGCAACCGCAGGATCGGTCGGCCGACGATAAACGCCAACAGCCCTGACAGCACCGCGCCGGCAATGAGCGATAGCCAGACGGGAAGCCCGAGAACGGCCGGACCCAGGCCGACCGAATAAGCGCCGATACCAAAAAATCCGGCGTGCCCCAGGCTGACTTGACCGGCATAGCCCATCAGCAGATTGAGCCCGATCACGGCGATGGCGTTGATGTAAACCAACGCTGCGACACGCATGTAGAAGCCGCCGGGCAGCGCCAGCGGCAGCAACGCCACCACAAGCGCAATCCCGCCGACCAGCGCATAGGGACTGCCGAAAAGACGCCGTGCCATCACACGCGCTCGATGCCGGCTTTGCCGAACAGTCCGCTCGGCATCATAAAGAGCACGAGCAGGAGGACGATGACGGCAATCGCGTCCTTATATTGCGACGATACATAGCCGGCGCCGAATTGCTCGAACAAGCCGAGCAGCAGACCGCCAGCCACGGCGCCGATCGGACTGCCCATTCCGCCAAGCATCGCCGCCACAAATCCCTTGAGGGCGAGAAACGTTCCGACGGAGTAATTTGTCAGCGTGATCGGTGTCGCCAGTATTCCGCCGATGGCGCCAATCGCCGCCGAGAGCGCAAAAGAAATGCCGACCATGCGTGAGGTGTTGATGCCGACGAGATTCGCTGCCAAGGGATTCGCCGCCGTCGCCAACATCGATTTGCCGACGAGCGTGCGATCGAGAAACAACCAAAGCGCAACGACGATGACGACGGCGCCGCCAAGGACCAGCAGGCTCTGAGGCAAAATCGCCGCACCGGCGAAGTTGAGCGGTGTATCGCCGAGCGGCGAGCGGAAGCCGTGAAAATTCTTATCGAAGACGATCGCAGCCACGCCCCGCATCATGATCGAGGCCCCGATAGTTATGATGATCAGCGTCACCGGCGACGCGCCGCGGGCCGGCGCAATAGCCAGCCTGTGCAGGAGAACGCCGAACAAGACCGTGATGAAAACGGCAAGCACGGCCGCCAACGGCAAAGGAATTCCGGCGGCCGCTCCGAAGACGGTCGTCATCCCGCTGAGCATCACAAACTCGCCTTGGGCGAAGTTGATCACTTTTGAAGTGTTGAAAATCAGCGTGAAACCGAGCGCGACCAGCGCGTAGACGGCCCCCACGGTCAATCCGGAAAAGGCGAATTGAAGGAACTCTGACATCGTTACCGACTGCACCGGTTCCACGGCAAAAGCTTGATCCGCTTCCGGGCCGCGGCCGCCAATTCGGCGCCGCGGCCTGGGATTTTTTTGTCTTGCGAGATCGGCGCTGGGGCTAGTTCACCAGCACCCAATCGCCGTTCTTGATTTCGAGCATGCGGAACGCAGTCAAATCGAGGCCGAGGTGGTCGGTCGGCAACATATTGACCGTACCGCCGGTGCCGACGAAACCGCGGGTCTTCTCGATCTCGTCGCGGACTTTGGCCCTGTCGGCGCTCTTGGCGCGCTGCATGGCTTGGACGAGGATCATCAAGGCGTCATACATGTGCCCGCCGAAAGTAGAGACCGGCTCGCCGGTCTCCTTCTCGTATTTTGATTTATAGTCCGTCGCGACTTTCTTCAGCGGATCGCTTTCAGGTAATTTTTCCGCAACCAGCGTCGCCGCCGCCGGCAATCGAACACCTTCCGAAGCATCTCCAGCAAGCTTGATATAGCTCTTCGACGAAACGCCGTGGCTTTCGTAAAGCGGGACGGCAATCGCAAGCTGTCTGAAGTTTCGCGTCACGATCGCCGGACCTTGCCCGAAACCGCAGTTAATGGCGGCCTGAACGCCGGGCGTGTTCTTGATGTTGGTGAGCTGCGGCGTCATGTCGGTGTCGGTCGCGCCGTAGATTTCGTCCCTGAGCACGGTGATTCCGGCTTCGGGCGCGATTTTTAGACATTCGGCGCGCATCGCCTTGCCCCAACCGTCGGTGCCGGAAATCATCGCGACATTCGTCAGATTCCGCTTTTTGAGGTCTTCAAAGATCTTGCCGCACGCCATGCTCTCCGTATGCGGGGTTTTGAACACCCATTTGCGGACCGGAACGACGATTGCCGACGCGCCCGCGAGCGCGATGAAGGGAACGCCCGCCTCGTCGAACACCGGCGCCATTGCGAGCGATGGAGCCGTCGCCGAGCCGCCGAGGACGGCATCAACCTTGTCTTCCTCGACCAAACGCGTTGCGAAAGTCCGGGCTTTGCTGGCGTCGCCGCCGTCGTCATAGACGACGGTCGTGACCTTCTCGCCGTTGATACCGCCCGCGGCGTTGAGATCCTTGACGTACATCTCCAGCGTCTTTTTTTCCGGCTCGCCGAGAAAGGACGCCGGTCCGGTGATCGAAAGCACCGAGCCGATCTTGATCTCCGCATGCGCGGCCACTGTCCACAACAGAAGAGCGGCGGCGGATAAAACAATCTTTCTCATGGTCCCTCCCCCTTACGCTTTTTCGGTTTCGACCGAACAGGACGGAAGTTCGCCCGCGTCGAATTTTGGTATAACGCTATTCTAGAATAGCGCCGGCGACGACGGCAAGTGCGATGGCGAGGCGATGTTGGCGACGGCCGGTGGCGGCGGTGAAGCATTGAACAAGCGCGCCGCCTCCAAATTCCGTTGCCGCTGAGCAATCCCGTAGGGCTGTACGCGGGACCGCCAGTCAAGTTCTCGCGCCGATGCAGATCGAATGCGCGATCGGTCGCGCGCTTGACAAGTTAGAACATCGTTATACCATAAATGTCACGGCACATCGCCGAGCACAATCGCGCGTCGGACAACGGCGCCTTAATAAGCGCGGCAATTTGCTGCCGCCATGTCAACCAAGGGACGGCGAGGGAATGCCAAAAGCTTTCGTGAGCACGGTCATCAACGCACCGCTGGAGCGCGTATGGCGGGTCGTGAGCGATTTCAACGGATTGCCGGCCTGGATGCCGGGCATGAAGGACAGCGCGATCGAGCCCGGCAAGAAAGAGACTGAGATCGGCGCGGTCCGCAAGCTCGCCATGGCCGGCACAAAAGACGTACTGCGCGAGCGGCTCGAAGCTTTCTCGCCCGACGAATTCCTGATCACCTATTCGGTTCTCGAGGGGCCGCTACCCGTCAAGAACATCCGCACCAGCATGCGGTTGCGCCCGATCACCGACATTTACGGCACGCTCGGCGAATGGTCGACGGAATTCGAAACTGAAAGAGGCAAGGAAGAAGAAGGCGAGCAGTTCATGGCTCGCGTCTTTCACGCCGGCTTCCGCTCCCTTAAGCGGCATTTGGGCGTCTGACGACGACAAGCTGACGAGTATTGGTGTGGTCATGTCGCATTCACCAAGCGTTGTGATGCCGTCCGATCCTGCGCAATCGCCCGCGTTGCTCGGCGCGAAGTGCAGCACATGCGGCACCGTCGTGTTTCCGAAGATGCCGGTGTGCCCTTCCTGCGGCCGCAATGGCACGATGCAGGATGCCGAGATCGGCCGTAAGGGCCGCCTGTTCAGCCACACCATCGCGCGATTTGCGCCCAAAGGATTCAAGGCGCCGTACTTCCAGGCCTTCGTCGATCTCGACGAGGGCCCGCGCATCTTCACGCTGATCGGTGCGGAGTGTGCGATCGAGGACGGCGTTCTCGAGGACGGCATGGAAATGCGGATCGTGGTCGAGCCTCTCGCCGACACGCCCGAGAACAAAGACATTCTCACCTACAAATATATACCGGCCAACGGCGGAAACAGCCATGCGTGAGGTCGCCATCATCGGCGTCGGCGCGCATGCGACCGGCCAATTCACCGAAAAGCCGCTGAAGGATATTGCGTATCCGGCGATCTGGAACGCGCTCGATGATGCCGGTGTAAAAGCCGAAGACGTCCAAGTCGCCTATGTCGGCAATTCGCTCGGCGGGCTTTTGACCGGGCAAGAGGGCGTGCGCGGTCAGGTGCTGTTGCAGCATTCCGGCATCACGGGAATTCCGATCATCAACGTCGAGAACGCCTGCGCAAGCGCGGCGACGGCGCTGCGCGGCGCCTGGCTCGAAGTCGCCTCGGGTGCGGCCGACGTCGCGATCGCGGTCGGAGCCGAAAAAATGTACGTCGGCGACAGCGCCCGCACCATCGGTGCACTTTCGGCTGTCTCCGAGCTCGACCTGTCGCAGATGGGGATGCAGTTCACGACCAGCTACGCCATTCATCCCAAGATCAACCTCAAGGCGCGGATGAAGGAATATGGCTGGACCATCGAGGATTTCGCCAAGCCGGCGGTGAAGAACTCCGCCAATGGCGCGCTAAACCCCCTTGCGCAGCATCGCCGGCCGCTGACTATCGAGCAGGTCGTGCAGTCCCGCGTCGTGGTCGATCCGCTCACACTGTACATGTGTTCCTCGATTTCCGACGGTGCCGCCGCGGCGGTCGTTTGTTCGCTCGATGCGGCAAAAAAATTTACAGGCAAAAAGCCGATCCGGATCGCGAGCTGTACGCTCCGTTCAGGCGTCTACAAGCTGCCCAATGACGAACGCCTCGACACTGCGGCGACCACAGCGCAAGCCGCCTACGAGGAAGCCGGCATCGGGCCGGGCGATCTGGAGGCGATCGAGTTGCACGACGCGATGGCCCCGGCCGAGCTGATGCTCTACGAGCGGCTCGGCCTCTGCGATCCCGGCGACGGTCCAAGGCTGATCGACGACGGCGTCACGACGCTGAGTGGCCGCGTGCCGGTCAATCCGAGCGGCGGTCTTTGCTCGCGCGGACACCCGGTCGGCGCGACGGGGCTGCTGCAAATCGCCGAGCTCGTCTGGCAGATGCGCGGCGAAGCGGGCGAACGGCAAATCGAAAAACGGCCGAAAGTCACCATGGCGCAGAACCAGGGCGGGCTGCTGCTCGGACAGGACTCGGCCGTCTATTGCTGCACGATTTTGAAATCTTGACGCGTAACGTCCAAAAGCGAGGATTGAGGTGAGCAAGAAGAGAAAAGAGGTCGTTAAATCGATCGAAGACGCGGTTAGCCTGATCAAGGACGGCCAGACCGTCGCGATCGGAGGGTTCGGCGCCGACAATCACCCGATGGCGGTCGTCCGCGAGATCATCCGCACGGGAAAAAAGAGTCTCACCATCGTCGCGTCGGCGACGGCCGGTCTCGAAATCGATCTTTTGATCGGTGCCGGCGTCGTCAAGAAGCTCATCGCGCCGTATGTCGGGCAGGAAATGTACTGCCCGATCGGCCATAACTATCGCAAGTACGCGGAATCCGGCCAAATCGAGCTGCGCGAAACCAGCGAATACATGCTTTACGCCGGCCTGTTTGCCGCAGCCTCCGGTCAGGAATTCTTCGCGTGGCGCGGCGGCGTCGGCACCAGCATTCCCGAACTCAATCCGGATTTTGTTGAGTTCATGGATCCGATCGGCAAGACCAAAAAGATCATCGCCGTTCCGCCGCTGCGTCCGGATTGGGCGATCATCCACGTCGGCTGGTCCGATGTCTACGGCAACGGCCAGCACCTGGGCGCGCGCTTCGGCGACCGCTGGCTCGCCCGCGCCGCCAACCGCATCATGACGCAAACCGAGCGCGTCGTGCCGAATTCGGTGATCCGCAAGAATCCGTTCATGACGACGATCGCTTACGCCGACGTCGTCGTTGAGGCGCCTTATGGCGGCCACCCTTACGCCGCGCACGGTTTCTACAAGGAAGACGTCGAATTCATCCAGGACTACGTCAAGTGCAGCGACGCAAATCGCAAGGGCGATTCCAGAACCTGGGACGCATACCTCAAGCGGCACATTCAGGAGCACTACGCCTACCTGGATACGGTCGGCATCAAGAGGCTGTTGAGCCTTTACACGCACCCGATCGTCAGCTGGTAAACGAACCGATCACCATCCGTCGGTCACAAATCAGGGGACTTCGACACATGAGTGACTATTCCTGGAAAGAAATGATGGCGGTCATGTTCTCGCGCGAGATCAAGGACACCGACAAGATCACGTCCGGCGCGCATACCGAGATCTTTTTTGCGGCCACGATGCTTGCGCAAAAAACGCATGCGCCAAATCTGAAGCTCCAGCTCGGCGGTTCGGTGACTTTGTGCCAGGTCACCGACATCGAGGTGAGCGAGCTTCCGAAAACATCCACCGGCTACGAGCTGATCCGCTACGCCGAATCCGTTCACGACCACCCCGATACGTTCCTGTTTTACGGCGCTCCGGGCGGCAAGGATTACTACAAAGAGGGCAGCGAATACCGCGACGTGAACCACTTCTGGTTCGCCGACAAATTCTTCGTCGGCGGCATCCAGGCCGACAAGTGGGGCAACACCAACATGATCGGTCTCGGAACCAAGGAAAAGATGACGTTCCGCGGTCCCGGCACCATCGGCATCAACGACATCGCGGTTGGCGTGCGCGACACCTATGTGTTCCTCACCGCGCACGACAAGCGCCGCCTAGTCGAGAAGGTCGATTTCATCTCGCATCCGGGAAAGAAGATCTGCCGCGAAAACGAATTCTACGGCGATGGCCCGAAATGGATCGTCACGCCGAAATGCATCTTCGACTTCGACCCCGGCACGCTCGAAGCCAGGCTTTACATGATGTTTCCCGGCGTAACCGTGGACAACGTCAAAGCCAATACCGGCTTCGAGGTGAAGACCGCCAAGAAAGTCGAGATGGTCGAGCCGCCAACCAAGGCGGAGCTCGAAGCGCTTCGCGGCGAGGTCGATAAAACCGGCGTACTGCGGCACTAGCCGCGGCCAAGGCTCATCGCAGATCAATAAGAGCGGACAAGGAGTGCCCCATGAACAAGGTCGAGACGCAGACAGTCGCGGAATTCAAGGCGGAAACCTGGGGCGCCTTTATCAACGGCGAGTTTGTTCCCGCCGTGAGCGGCAAGACGTTCCCAACCTTCAACCCCGGCAACGGCGAGATTTGCGGGCACCTCGCCGAGTGTGACGAGGAAGACATCGAGAAAGCCGTGCGCGCGGCGCTGGCCGCGTATCCGGCTTGGCGCAAAAAGACCGGTGCGGCGCGCGCCAAGGCACTCATGAAATTGGCGCAGCTCGTGGAAGCGCACGGCCCCAAGCTTGCCGAACTCGAGTCGATAAACGCCGGCAAGCCCATCCGCGATTCCAAAGCGATCGACGCGGTCACCGCAATTGACGCGCTGGAATATTTCGCCGGCATGGCGACCAAGATCGAGGGCGATACGATTCCGGTTCCGGGTCCGTACATCAATATGACGCTTCGCGAGCCGCTCGGCGTCATCGGCGGCATCATTCCGTGGAACTATCCGTTGCTGCAGGCGATCTGGAAAATCGCGCCGGCAATCGCGGCCGGTAACACCGTCGTGCTCAAGCCGGCGGAGCAGGCCTGCCTGTCAGTGATGTATATCGGCAAGCTTTGCCAGGAAGCGGGCATTCCGCCGGGAGTCGTCAACATCGTACCGGGGTATGGCGGAGTCGCCGGGTTAGCGCTGGTGCAGCACCACATGGTGGCCAAGGTGATGTTCACCGGCAGCACGGTGACGGGCAAGCGCATCGCCGCGGAAGCAGCGGCGACGCTCAAGCCTGTCGGCCTCGAGCTCGGCGGCAAAAGCGCGGTTGTCGTTTACGAGGACGCGCCGATCGACCAGGCGGCGTCCATTGCGGCAATGTCGATCTTCAGCAACCAGGGCCAGGTTTGCACCGCCGGCTCCCGCCTGTTCCTGCATGAAAAGCTTCACGACAGGGTTCTGGAGAAAGTAATCGAGGCCGCCAAGAAAGTGCGGCTCGGCTACCAGATGGATCCCGCGACTACGATGGGGCCGCTCATCTCCGCCAAGCAGAAGGATCGCGTCGTCGGATACATCAACAGCGGCAAGACGGACGCCAAGCTCGTCTATGGCGGAGACGAGCCGAAGGGCCTGGAGAAGGGACATTTCGTCGGTCCGGCGATCTTCGACCAGGTGCAGAACTCCATGAAGATCGCACGCGAGGAGATCTTCGGTCCGGTTCTGTCCGTGCTCACCTTCAAGGAAGAAGGCGAGGCCCTGGCGCTGGCAAACGATTGCCCTTACGGCCTCGCCGCGTCCGTCATCACCCGCGATATCGGGCGGGCAATGCGCGCCGCGCAGGCGTTCGAAGCCGGAAATGTCTGGATCAACACTTGGGGCGCCGTGAGTTCAATGGCGCCCTATGGCGGCTACAAGCAGAGCGGTTACGGCCGGGAGATGGGATTCGCCGTCATGCGCGAGGTGACGCAGGAGAAGAGCGTCTGGGTGAATGTGAGATAACGGAGCGGGTGCGAGGTGGCCGGCTATAACAAGCTGCGGGCTCCGGAACTCAGCACCCGGAGCATTCCACAGTGGTTCGTCGCCCGCTGCGCGGCGACGCCGGAACGCGTCGCGCTTCGCTACAAGGACCAGGGCATTTATCAAGACGTGACCTGGCGCGACTACCGGCGCCTGGTCTCGGAATTTCTCGCCGGCCTCGAAGCGCTCGGCCTGCGGCCCGGCAACCGGGTCGCCGCCATGGCGGATCCCTGCTGGGAATTCCTGATTTCCGACATGGCCGCGCTGTGCGGCGGCGCGGTCTGTTACGGCATCTACACGACCTGCTCTGTCAGCGAGGTTGAATATCAGCTTGAGAACGGCGACGCCGATTTTTTCTGCGCCGAAAATCAGGAATTCGTCGACAAGCTGCTGAACACAACAAGCCGCGTACCGCGAATTCGCAAGATCATCGTCTTCGATATGCGGGCGATGTTTCAATATAAAGACGAGCGCCTGATCAGCTTCGAGAGCGTGCTTGCGCTTGGCCGCGCGCGTCTGACGGAAATGCCGAACCGGCGCACCTTCCTCGACGAACGCGCCGCGGCCGTGCGGGCCGAGGATATTGCCGTTCTCGTCTATACCTCGGGCACGACCGGACCGCCCAAAGGCGCGATGCATGATCACGCCTCGCTGATGTGGGGATTTGCCAATTCCTACCTGGAAGCGTTTCCCGAGCTGAACGCCGGCGAGCACCGCGCGGTAGCCCACCTGCCGATGGCGCACCTCATCGAACGCTCGCTGTCGATCTGCTTGCCGCTGGTCGCGGAGGTCGTTCCGCATATCGGCGAAGAGGTCGAAGACCTGCTCGGGACGCTCTACGAAGTCCAGCCAACATTTCTCAATGTCGTGCCGCGCATTCTCGAAAAGATCGTATCCCAGGTCATGATCGGTATGCAGCGCAGCTCGCTCGTCAAACGCCAGATGTATGCCTGGGCGATGGCTATCGGCACGCGCTACCGTCAAACATTATGGGCGGGGCGACGGCCGGGGCTTGGCCTTTGCGTTCTTGACGCGGTTGCCGCCGCTGTCGTTTTCCAGCCGCTCCTGCGCAAGATCGGCCTGTCGAAAATTCAGGCCATTCTTTGCGCGGGCGCGCCTCTGCCGATGAAGATTCAGGAGGTCTGCCAAGTCTGGGGCGTCAATGTGCGCAACCTCTACGGCATCACCGAAGGCGGCTATGTGCTGTGCCAGGGGCAGGCATTTCCGTCGCCGGGCGCGGGAGGGATGCCGATTGCGCCGCGTCAGGTGCGCCGCGCCGACGATGGCGAACTGCTGGTGCGCGGTCCGGGCTTGTTTCGCGGCTACTGGAAGAATGAGCAGGGCACCGACGCGATCCTGATCGACGGGTGGCTCCACACCGGCGACGTCGTCGAGACCAACGATGCCAACGAATGGCGCATTGTCGACCGCAAGAAGGACATCATGATCACGAGCGGCGGCAAGAACATCGCGCCGAGCGAGATCGAAAGTCTGCTCAAGAGCAGCCCGTATATCAGCGAGGCCGCGCTGATCGGCGATGGACGTAAATTCGTCAGCGCGCTCATCGAAATCGACTTTGGCACGGTTTCGGAATGGGCGCGACGGAACAGTGTCATTTACACGGGCTTCACGTCGCTCGCCTCGCATGAAGAAGTCGTCGCGCTGATCGAAGCTGAGATCGGCGCCGTCAATGACACCCTGGCGCGCGTCGAACAGGTCAAAAAATTTCGCATCATTCCGAAAGAGCTCGATCCGGAAGAGGGCGACACGACGCCGACCCGCAAGGTGAAGCGCAAGCATCTCTCGTCAATGTTCACGGCTTTGATCGAGGACATGTACGCAGAGGTCGCGGCGCGCGCCAACAGCGCCGTGACGACGATTGGTTCTACCAAACAAAAAATCGATGCCTAGGGAGGGCTACAATGAAGAGGACGGGAAAAATCACGATTGCGTTCGCGATGCTGGCGGCTGGGTGTCTCAGTTCGGCGGCGGCGCAGGCTCAAGACTATAAAATCGGTTACATCACGGACTTGTCCGGTCCGCTCGCCGGTTCCTATACGCCGACGTGGCAGGGCTTCGATCTATATATGAAGGCGCTCAACGATCGCGGCGGCGTCAACGGCCGCAAGGTCGCGGTGACGATCGACGACGACGGCCTGCGCGCGGACCGCGCCGTCGCCGCCGCGAAAAAGCAAGTCGAGAGCAACGAGGTCCTCGGCATCTTCGGTCTCAGCCTCAGCAGCACGCAGGCGTCTGTCGTCGCCGAGATGCAGAAAGCCGGCGTTCCTGTAGTCAGCACGTTCAGTGCCATCCTCGACGCGCTGCCGCCCGCCAAGCCGTTTTATTACAGCACTGGCGTGATGTTCGAGGTCGCTGGCGAGGCGATCGGCGTTCTGCAAAAGCAAGTCGCACCGAACGGCAAGGTCGTGGGTATGACCTTCGACAGCGTTGGCGGCCGTGCCGCCTTGGCGCACAACAAGCTGATCCTGGAGAAAGAAGGATATGGCTGGGGTGAAGTGATTTTTCCGGTCCGCACCGCCGACTTCACGCCGTTCGCTCAGACGGCGGCAGGCATGCAACCCGCCATGGTCGTCGGTCACTACGGCGCGGAGCAAAACATCGGCGTCATCGCAGCGCTGCGCGCGACCGGCTATACGGGCCCCTATGTGATCGCCGCCTACGGTGCGTCGGAAGACACTGTGAAGCAGGCGGCAGCGCAAGCCGGCAGCGGTGACAACCTCTACATGGTGTCGCGCTATGCGGTGCCTACCGACAACGCGCCAGGCATGGCCGACCTGATCGCCGCCGCGAAAAAGTACGGCGTCGCCAATCCGAGCAGCATGCATGTCACCGGCTGGGTGCTCGGCATGTTCGCCGAGGAGGCGCTGAAAAAATGCGGCGCCAATTGCACGCGGGAATCGCTCGACAAGGCGATCCAGGGCGTAAAGCTCGATACCAAGGGTTTGACCGGCGGCCCGATCGAAATGTCCGCCGACAATCACTACGGCCCGACCTACTGGCGACTCTACCACTGGGAAAATGACAAACTGGTCGGCGTCGGCGAATGGCTCAAGAAGACCGACCTCGCGTTTCCCGTGAAGTAAGGCAGCGCGGTTCGATCGTGGAATTGTTCGTCAGCATTCTGGCGCTTGGCAGCACGTACGCGCTGCTCGCGGCTGGAATCGTCATTATCTACAAGGCGTCCCGCGTTGTTAATTTCGCCCATGGCGAACTGGCCATCGTGGGCGCCTACGTCTTTCACTCGGCAGGATTCCTGACGGGGGCGACGCTGACGGCGCCGTCGCTTCTCGTCACAACCGCCATCTCGGCAATTGGCAGCGCGCTGTTCGGCATTCTCATCTATTTCTCTTTGATGCGGCGCCTGCTGGGGCGGCCGACTTTCGTCGCAGCGATGGTGACGATCGGACTCGCCATCATTCTCAAGGCCGGTATTGTCGTGATCTGGCAGTCGCGCAGTGTCGGCATCGCGATTGGCCGCCAGCCGCTTTTCCACTTCGCGGATGGCGGACGCATCACCTGGATCGATCTGGTGTCGATCATCGCCTGTATCGCCCTGTTCGCGGCTTTGGCGGTGTTTTTCCAATATACGCGGTTGGGGCGGCAGTTTCGCGGCGCGGCGGAAAATCCGCTGCTGGCAGCCCAGCGCCAGGTGAACATCAATCTCATCCTGGCGCTCGCCTGGGCTTTGGCGGTGTTTTCCGCAACGCTCGCCGGCGTTCTGTTCGGCTCGCGCTCGATGCTCAGCCCGCAGAGCACCATCATCGGCTTGAGCGGCCTCACGGCCGCGCTCGTTGGCGGCCTCGACAGTCTGCGTGGCGCCGCGATCGGCGGGTTCCTGGTCGCCGCCGCGACTTATCTCACGGCCCGGCTGATCAGCCCGACGCTAGCGGAAACCGTGCCGTTCCTCGTCCTACTGGTCGTGATGAGCTGGCAGCCGTGGGGGCTGTTCGGGACCGTGGAAGAGCTCAATCGGGTTTGATGCGGTCCCGTCCATGACAACGAAGAGTCCCTATCTTCTTGTTTCCTACGCCGAGACCAACCGCGTCCTCGCCGAGCCTTATCAACGCTTTGTGGTCGCAGCGATCGTGGCGGCGGCGCTGTGCATTCCATTTGTCGCCGGCGGCTATTTCCTGCACTTGATGAACTTGTGTTCGATCGCGGTGATCGGCGCGGTCGGCATCAACCTGCTCACTGGTTATTGCGGCCAACTCTCGCTCGGACAAGCGAGCTTCCTGGCTATCGGCGCGTTCACCACCGCTATTCTGTCGCAGCGTTTCGGCGTGCCTTTTTTTCTGGCCGTTCCGGCGAGCTGCTGCGCGGGAGCAGTGGTGGGTTTCATCGTCGGCCTGCCGGCGTTGAGGTTCCGCGGGATTTATCTGGCCATCACCACGTTGGCGATGCACTACGCCATCATTTATGGCCTCACCAACTATCAGGCCATTGTCGGCCCCAGCGCCTCTGCCGGCATCACCGTGCCGGCGCCCTCGCTGGGCGGCTTCACGCTCAATTCGGAGCGCGGCTGGTTCTATGTTTTACTGATCGTCGCCGCGCTGGTCGTGATGTTCGGGCTCAACTTGTCGCGGACCTATATCGGTCGCGCCTGGGTCGCGATCCGCGACCGCGAGATCGCCGCCGAGACATCCGGCATCAACGTGCCGCGTTATAAGCTTCTCGCCTTCACGATCTCGGCGGCCTTGGCCGCGCTTGCCGGCAGCCTCGGCGCCTATTTCACCACCGTCGTCACCGTGGAGGAATATACCCTCGAGTTCGCCATCATTTACCTCGCCATGATCATCGTCGGTGGCATGGGTTCGGTGACTGGATCGGTGCTGGGAGCGGTATTCATCACTTTGTTGCCATTCGCCGTTGAGCGCGTCTTCGAAGGACTGCCGTGGCAGCTCGGGACCACCGCCTTCGGCGTCCAGCAGGCCGCAATCGGTGTCGCCATCATCGGCTTTCTGCTGTTCGAACCGGATGGCTTGATCGAGATTTATCGCCGTATCGCCATTTATTTCGAGCGCTGGCCGTTCCGGTATCGCGAACTCAAGGCGGGCGGCGGGCGATGAGCGAACCGGTCACCCAAGCTCCGTTGCTCGACGTGCGCCAGCTTGAGGTTGTCTATCACGACGTCGCCACGGCGGTGCAGGGCGTCAGCATTGAAGTCGCGCCCGGTAGCATCGTCGCGATGATCGGCACCAACGGCGCCGGCAAGACCACCACCCTGCGCGCCGTGTCCGGCTTCCTGCCGGCGGAGGACGTCGCCGTTACCGACGGCACGATCTCTTTCGGTGGACGGGCCCTTCGCGGCTTGCTGCCGCATCAGATCTCACGGCTTGGCGTCGTTCTGGTGCCTGAGCGCGACAAGCTGTTCCAGACGCTGACCGTTGGCGAAAATCTGGATTTCAGTCTGACGCGCACGCGGCAACCGATCCGCGACGCCGTCTACGACTACTTCCCGCGGCTCGCCGAGCGGCGAAAACAGGTCGCCGGCTACCTGAGTGGTGGCGAAAAGCAGATGCTGGCAATCGGCATGGCTCTGGTCTGCGAGCCGAAGCTTTTGCTGGTTGACGAGCTTTCGCTCGGCCTCGCACCGATCGTGACGAGCGAGATCATGACGATTCTGCAAACCATCAATCGAAATCTCGGCCTGGCCATGCTGATCGTCGAGCAAAACGCCGCCGCGGCGCTACGCGTTGCGTCTTTCGGTTACGTGATGGAAAGCGGCCGCGTGGTGTTCAAGGGTGAAGCTGAAAAACTCCTCAAACATCAGGACATGAGGGAATTCTATCTCGGCGACCGGGAGGCCGGCAGCTACCGCAACATCCGCCAATACACGCGCAAGCGGAGATGGTGGGGATGAAGAAAACAGGCGCCAGACTTGTCGTCAAAGACGTCGCGCTCAGCTTCGGGGGAATCCAGGCTTTGCGATCCGTATCGTTCGAGGCGGCGGCGTCCGAGCTGATCGCGCTTGTCGGCCCGAACGGGGCCGGCAAAACTGCGATGCTCAATTGCATCAACGGCATTTACCACCCGCACGGCGGTGAAATCCTGCTGGACGGCGACGAGATCGCCGGACATCCGTTGTGGAAAATGGTGGACCTTGGTGTGGGCCGTTCGTTTCAGCACGCGGAACTGTTTCCACATCTTACCGTGATGGAAAATTTGCTGATCGGCCGTCACCGTTCGTTTCGTGCGGGCGCATTCATGAGCGGCCTGTATTTCGGACGCGCCAGAGCCGAAGAGACGGAGGCACGTCGCCGTATCGAGGCCATCATCGACTTCTTCGAGATCTACAGGTACCGCAATACGCCGGTGGGTATGTTGTCCTACGGCGCACAGAAAATCGTCGGCGTAGCGCGGGCGCTTGCCACCGAGCCGAAGCTGTTATTGCTTGACGAGCCGTCCACCGGGCTCATTCGCGAAGAACGCGAAAATCTCGCGCGCTTCTTACTTCGCATCGTTCACGATATCGGCCCAACTATTGTGTGGGTCGAGCACGATATGCAGATGGTCTCGGACCTTGCCGATCGTGTTGTCGTGCTCAATCACGGCTCGAAGATTGCCGAAGGCCCTCCGCGAGAAATTGCAACCTTGCCGGATGTGGTCGTTGCTTACTTGGGTGCGTAAGAGAGAGCCTGCTTGCTTCACGCCTTATCCAAGCCAGCGTTTGCGCCGCTTGTAATGCTTAACGTCGCGAAAGCTGCGCCGCTCGCTGTTCAGCGAAAGGCCAAGATAGAATTCCCGTACGTCCTCGTTCTGACTAAGCTTCTCGCGCGAGCCGTGCAGAACAATGCGGCCGTTCTCGATAATGTAACCGTAGTTGCATAGGCTCATCGCCGCTTGCGCGTTCTGCTCGACCAGCAGGATGGTCAAACCCTGTTCGCAATTGATCGCGGAGATGATCGCAAACAGCTCGTCGGAAATATTAGGGGCGAGGCCGACAGAGGGCTCGTCGAGCATGAGCAACTTAGGGCGTGCGACAAGCGCCCGTCCCACCAGCAGCATCTGCATTTCGCCGCCCGACAGGTATCCCGACACGCGTTTGGAAAGCCCGCGCAGTCGGGGAAAGTAGGTGAAGACGCGCTCGATGTCTTCCAGGACGGCCTGCCGGTCGGAGCGGTGATGACCGCCGACCAGCAGATTCTGCTCGACGCTGAGATGTGCCAGCACCTTGCGGCCTTCGAGCACCTGGACAATGCCTTTGCGGAACACCTTCACCGGGTCCTCGTTGGTGATGTCCTCACCCTCGAAGCGGATTTGGCCTTCGCTCACCTTGCCGTGCTCGACAGCCAGCAGACCCGAGATCGCCTTCAGCGTCGTCGTCTTGCCCGCGCCATTGCCTCCCAGCAACGCCGTGATCTTGCCGGTCCGGACCTCGAGGTTGACGCTGCGCAATACCTGGATGATGCCGTCGAAAACGGCATCGACGTTGCGCAGCTCCAAGAGCAGTGGCGGTATTGGCTGCATGCGCGCTCCCCGTTCACCACCTGGGAAGGTCGGGGACCGGAATCCAGTCGTTGCCGAGGGTGGCGATCTTGCCGTCGCGCACCACCTGCGCCTTGACCGCGAGCTTACCGACCGGGAAAGGCGCCGTTGTGTCGAACTTGATGTCGGGCAGCGAGCCCATCAGCTCGGCTTCGGTAAAGGTAGAGGAGAGCATGGCGTCGTACATCGCCTGGCCGGTCACATTGTCCTTGCCGACTTGGGCAATGGTCTTCTCAAGGATGCGCAGCGCAAGCAGCGTCTGGTAGGCGGACTGCGCGGCGGCAATGCCCCAGCTTCCGGCACCGGTATGGTATTTGGTGTAGAGATCGCGAACGGGCAGAACCTCCTGGTTATCGGGGGCGAAGGCAAAGACGGAATAGGAGCCCTCGATCTCCTTGAGATCGATACCTTTGGCCACCTCGGTCAGGCCGTTGTGGGTCGACATGATGATCGGAATATTGGCATTGAGCTCGCGCAACGCCTTGCCGGTAGCGATCACCTGCGCCGTGGTACCGCCGACGAGGATGGCGTCGGGCTGCTGCCGCACCAGTGTGCGAACCTCGTTGACGACGGACACCGGGCTTGCGTCCACCCACTGCACGTCAAGCACGGCGAACCGGTCGGGGTTCGTTTCCGCGAACTTCTGCACGCCCTTGAGCTGATCGACAAAGCCGGCCGCGGTTTGTGTGCTGATCGCGCCGATCGTGAGTTTGCTGCCTTTCCTTTGTTGCAGGTAGTTGAGCAGACCGACGAATTCATGGCTGTAGGTCGGGCGGAACGAGAAATGCCAGCCGTTCGGTTTCCAAACGAGACCAACCATTGCCGTACTCATCAGCATCGGCACCTTGTCGCCCGGCAGCCGCTTCATCAACGTGATGAGGTCGGGCGTACCGAAGCCCAGATGCATAATCGGCTTGTCCGTGCTGAGAATACTCGGCCACGTGCTGGCAACGACGCTGGCGTCGTAGCGCATGTCGTGAACCTTAATTTCGACGTTCGTGCCGAGTTCCTTCCCCTTGGTCTCATTCCACCAGGCAGCGATGGCGCGAATCCCGGACACTGAGCTCGGCGCAACGTCGGCGAAGGGCCCGGTAAAATCGGCCGACGCCGACATCACATAGTCAGCCGCCATTGCCGGTGTTGAGGCGATCGCGAGCGCTGTCGCCATGAGCATTCTGCACGCCAGTTTGTGAAGCTTCATTATCGTTTCCTCCTATATTGGCAGTCGATGCGAATGATTGCGGGCTAGCTGTGCGGGAAAGGCCAGATGCGATACGAAGCCTTGAGAACGCTCCAGCGATGGGCAAGCCCGCGCGGCTCAAAGATCAGCGCGAGCAAGATACAAATGCCGAGAATAACGTTGCTGGTCGCAAATACGAGGCCGCCGCCGAGATTCGGAAATGCCCCGAGCAGAGTCCCGCCAAGCGCGTGGAACAGCTCCTGAACGACGGTGACGAACACCGTTCCGAGTATCGCGCCGAGCGGAGTTTCCAGCCCGCCCACGATCAGCATGCCGAGATACCAGATCGAGAGCAGCAGGTTGAAATTCTCGGTGGTGACATAGCGGATGTAATAGGCGAAGAAACCGCCGCCGACGCCCGCGAACAGCGAGCCGGCGAAAAACGACATCACCTTGTAGTAGCTGACATTGACGCCGGTCACCTCGGCTGCAAGTTCGTTGTCGCGCACCGCGCGTAACGCCCGGCCGAAGCGGCTGCGCTGAAGATTGAATGCGCAGACGCTGCAAATGAGCACGCCTGCCAGCGTGAAATAGTACATGTCGACGGGCGTTGAGAGCATGCGCCCGGCCACAGTGATGGGCTCAACCGCGATGCCGCTGGTGCCGCCGAGCCAGTCGGCTGGCAGCGCTATGACAATGATCGGGAACATGACCTGCGCCGCGAGCGTCGTGAGGGCAAGGTAGAAGCCCTTCACGCGAATGGCGGGCAGCGCGAAAATGATCGACACGACGGCAGCGGCCAATCCTGCCGCGGGGATGGCAAGCCAGAATGGCACATCCATACCGGACAGCCGGGCGGCGGCGAACGCGCCGACGCCCATGAAGGCCGATTGGGCGACGTTGATCTGTCCCGCCATGCCGACCGTCACTTGCAGGCCGTAGACGGCCATCAAGGTGATGAACATCACGGTCAGCACGCCGGTGGCGTAAAGACTGACGACATGCGGCAGGATTGCGAGGGCGAGCAAAAAACCGACGAACCAGATCGCTTGCCGCCGCGTGTGAACATAACGGCCTTCAGTCGCGTAGGTGCCGAAGCGAACGCCGGTCGGAAGCAGCATTGCGCGTCAAAGCCTCTCGATGACTTTCCAGCCGAAGAGGCCTTGGGGCCGAAACAACAACACGCCGATCATGATGACGAAGGGCAGAATTTGCGAGCTTACGCCCTTGGTGAAGGGGTCGATGTAAACTGAAGCAACCGCCTCACCGACCCCGATGATGGCGCCGGCCAGGAGTGCGCCGCGCACCGACTCCATGCCGCCAAGCAGCGCAATCGGCAACGCGCGCAGGCCAATGCTCGCAGCCGTCAGGGATACGATCTGGTCGGACAAGAGAACGATCGCGCCGACGGCGCTCAGCACCGTGCCCATGATCCAGGCGACGGCGACCGCCTGCCGCACGGATACGCCGAGCGACAAGGCAGTGTAGTGATCCTCGGCGACGGCGGCGAGCCGCAGGCCCTGGCGCGTGTGCATGAAGAACCAATGCAAAAGCTCCACAAGCCCGATGGTCAGCGCGGCGCCGATCAGTAGCCTCTTGGTGACCAGGAAGGGACCGATGGTCCAGGCTCCCGACGGCAGAACTTGCGGGAACGGCCTCGTCTCCGCACCCCAGGCGAGTTGAGCGACCCCTCGCAGGAGGATGAGGAGCGCGATACTGGCCATGAACACGGTGAACGGCGACTCGCCGATCAAGGGGCGAAACAGGGAACGCTCGAGGATGAGCGCCATGCCGACACAGCACACAAGCGCGATCGGCACGCCAATTCCCCACGGCAGCTTCGCGCCCAGCGTAAAGGTCCAGATGAACAGCGCGCCGATCAGCAAGATTTCTCCTTGCGCCAGGTTGACGATGCGGGACGAGCGATAAATGACGACGAAAGATACGGCGACGAGTCCGTAAACGAGGCCGACCAGTAATCCGTTGATGATGACCTGAATCGCATCGATCATGGCGTGGCCTCGGCGACGCGGTTGATGGCCACGCGGGCGGTCATTTTCCCCGTGCGGCCATCCTGGTAGCGCGCCTCGATTGTCGCGATGACATTTTCGACGCCGGCGTAGATTGCGCCGATGATGTCCTTGTAATGCTCCGCAATCTGCTCGCGGCGCAGCTTACGGGACCGGGTGAGCTCCGCCTCGTCGGCGTCGAGCTCCTTGGGCAACGTCACAAACGACGCGACACGCGCTCCGGCCTCGAGGCGGCGGTTGACATCGCGAATGGCGCCGGCGATTTCGGTGCGGATCTCGGGCAGCTGGCTCAATTCGCTGAAGGTTCCGAAGGCGAGTCCATGACGCTCGGCGAACCGGCCGCATATCTCGGCGTTGACGTTGATGAGCGCGGCGACAAAATCGCTGCTTTCATCCCCGAGCACCATGACGTCCTTGATGAACGGCGACGCGCGCAGGCTGTTCTCGATGAACTGCGGCGGAAACGGCTGCCCGGTGCGCAGGCGGCGCAGATCCTTGATCCGGTCGAGGAAAATAAGCTGGTTGCGCTCATCGACGCGTACCGCGTCGCCGGTGCAGAACCCCTCCTCGGCGCGACCGAGATCTGCAGTCGCGGCTTCGTTCTTGAGATAGCCGGAGAAAGCGCAGCAGCGGACGCGAAGCTGTCCGCTCGGGTCGACCCAGGCCTCGGTCGGCGTGGCGATGGTTGGGTCGCTGGGCAGCAGTTCGCCCATCGTCGCCGGATCAAAGTCGCCGCCGCTGTGCGATGAGAGGACCCCAAGTTCGGTACTGCCGTAGATGTTGCGCAGCGACACACCCAACGCGTGGAACAGCCGAAATAGTTCCGGCGAAAGCCCCGAGCCGCCGCTCAAAACCGCGCTCGTCTTTGATAGTCCCAAAATATCGCGGATGTGCCGCAGCACGATGCGCTCCGCGACCGGCAGCGCCAGCCGCCGCCGGAAAAAGCCAGCCTCAGCTTTGCGTGCTGCCGCGCCGGTCTGTACCGCCCAGGCGTAAAGCTTCCGGCGGATCGGGCCCGCATCGAGCATATGCGCCTGCACGTCCGAAGCGAGCATTTCCCACTGGCGCGGCGTGAACAACAAATACTCCGGCCCAACCTCCCGCAAATCGCGCTTCACCGTGTCCGGTTTCTCAGCAAAGTTGACGACCAGCGGCGCCAGCACGCCGAGCGCAAAACCCATGAACTGCTCGGTCGCCCAGGCGGGCGAAATATAAGAAAGATACTCAGCCTCCTGCCGCACGCGATGCGCGGCCATGATGCGATAGGCGTTTTCGAGCAGGAAGCGGTGCGAAAGCATCGCTCCTTTCGGTCGGCCGGTCGTGCCGGACGTGTAGCAGATGGCGGCGACATCGTCCTGATCGCCGCCTTCAATTGCTTGGCGAAGCCAGTCGGGACTCTCCGGTTGCGATCCGCCGGCGCGCTGGACGTCGTTGTAGCTGCGCAGCTGCGGCTCATGATAGTTCCATAGGCCGCGCGGATCGACATAAATCACGCTGGCGAGGCGCGGCAGCTCCATTTTGATTGCCAGGAATTTGTCGACTTGCTCTTGATCCTCGGCGAGCAGCATTTTTGCCTCGCTGTGATCTAGAATGTAGAGAAGCTCCTGCGCGGTTAAATCTGGATAAGCAAAGACCACTCGCGCGCCAAGCGCCAGCGCTGCATATTCTGTCCAGAAGCTCTCGACGATATTCTCGCTGAGGATCGCCAAGACATCGCCGCGCCGCAGGCCGAGCGCAGCCAGCCCGCGTGCGGTCGTTTCCACACGCTCGAGGACGTTTTTCCAGGTGTAGCTGACCCACACACCATATTTCTTTTCGCGCATGCAGGCGCGATCAGAATGAGCCCGCGCGCGGTCAAGCAGAAGCTGCGGCAAGGTTCTGCCGTTGGACGTTCTTGGATCGATGCCGGGGGCAGCTTTTATGATCATTGTTTCGCCTGCCCGAGGTAAGCGGCGATGACCTTCGGATCGCTGCGGATATGCTGCGGGGCGCCCGAAGCGATGACGATCCCCCAATCCATAACCGTCACCGTGTCGGAGATATCCATCACGACTTCCATATCGTGCTCGACCAGCACGATCGGAATCTGGCGGGCGTCGCGAATATCGAGAATGAAGCGGGCGAGGTCGCCTTTTTCGTCGACGGACATGCCGGCCATCGGTTCGTCCATGATCAACACCTTCGGACGCAGCGCAAGCGCCCGGCCGAGGTCAACGCGTTTGCGCATGCCGTAGCTCAGGCTGCCGACGTGGTCGTGGCGTAGATCCTCAAGCTCCAGGAATTCGATGATCTGCTCGGCCTCGCCTTTGAACCGCTGCTCCTCGGCGCGCGTGCGCGGCCAATAGAGGAGCGCGTCAAGAAGACCAGTGCGCATGTGCACGTGCAGGCCGGCGAGGATATTCTCTCGCACTGTCATGGACGGGTAGGTCTGGATGCCCTGGAACGTCCGGCCAATGCCGGCCATGGCCCTGGCGTGGGGCGAGCGGTGATTAACGCCCTGACCGTTGAACAGCACCGCACCCGATTGGGGCCGGTAGAAGCCGGACAGGCAATTGAGCAGGCTGCTCTTGCCCGCTCCATTTGGCCCGATGACCGAATGGATCGAACCGCCATGGACCTTGAGGTCGACCGACCGCAACGCATGAATCGCGCCGAACCGCAGCTCGAGCGCGCGCGCCTCCAGAACCAAAGATTCGGCCCGGCGACCGTCGGCTTGCGCGCCCGGTGAGGACACGCTCTCGCGAGTGCCGACTGCCGCATTTGAAACCGCGATCGTCATAATCGTTGGTTTCCATTTCCTCTTCTCCACGGCCGAGACTTCTTGCGGTCCCGTTCCATCGCAATTCGATATTTACCCCGGATGGACTTTCAGAAGGTGTCGAAGCGCGGCTTCCTTTTCTCGGCGAACGCCGCCATCCCCTCTTTCCAGTCGCGTCCGCCGATGAGATTGGTCAGAGCCTCAAGCCCGGCGCGGCGCGCGCTGCGGGAATCGGCGTCGTCCGAGACGTAGATCGACGTCTTGGCCTGGGCGATTGCGTTTGGACTGACAGCTTTCAGGGCGCGCGCAAGTTCGAGCGCAGTCTCAAGGACCGCATCCGGCTCCACCGCAGCATAGAGTAAGCCGTAAGGCTCGATCTCCGCTGCGGTGAGATGCTTTCCGAGCAGTATCCACTCCAGCGATTTCCCGCGACCTACAAAGCGGTGCAGCTTCTGCACACCGCCGGCACCGGGCGTCGCGCCCAGCGCCACCTCGGGCAGGCCCACGCGCGCGCTTTTGTTCATGATCCGGAAATCGCAAGACAGGGCCATTTCGAAACCCCCACCGAGGGCAAAGCCATTGATGGCCGCGATGGTGGGGAAAGGCAGTTCCTCGAAGCTGTCGAACAGAGTGGCGATCCGCCAGAGATATTTATCGCGGATGTCCTCCTGGCTCGTGCCGATCGGCGAAGCAGGGTCCTGAAAATATTTAAGATGCGCGCCGCAGCAGAAAGCGGGGCCCGAGCCGGTGATGATCAGAGCCCGCGCCCGCTGCTGTCGAGTGAGGGCAACGATCTGGCTCAATTCGTCGATCAATTCCAGCGACAGCGTGTTCATCGCTTCGGCGCGCGTCATTGTGGCGACCGCGACACCGCGCTCGGACCAGTCGAGCGTAACTGCCGCCCCTCGCATGGTCCCGTCGCCGCTCACGCGAACGCGGCCTCGAGGCCGGATTCGCGCGCGATCAACAGCGTCTGAATCTGCGTGCTGCCGTCGCCGATCGTGCAGATGCGGTTGTCGCGGTAGTAGCGCGAGACGGGACAGTCATCCATGTAGCCCCAGCCGCCGTGCACCTGGATGGCAAGGTCGGCGCATTTGGTCCCGATGTCGCAGGCGTAGAGTTTGGCCATCGCCAGCTGCTTGAGATCGATGCGGCCCTGATCGACGTTCCAGGCGGCGCGGTAGGTCAGGAGCCGCGCGGCGTCGATCTGCAACGCCATTTGCGCGATCATTTCCTGCACCAGTTGCAAGCGGCCGATTGGCGCACCGAACGCCTGGCGCTCCTTGGCGAAAACGAGCGAGTGATCGAGGCAGGCCTGCGCCAAGCCGAGCGAGCACGCGGCGAGAAAAACACGCGCCTGCTGATAACCGCGATGGAGGACGAGACGGCCGCCGTGCAACGGTCCGATGATGTGATCGGAGTCGATGTCGCAGTCCTGCAGATAATAGGGACGCGTGTCGGAGGAGCGCCAGCCCATCTTGCGATAACGTTCGCCAGCCGCGAACCCTTTCGTGCCGTTGGCGACCAGAAACAGCGTGAATGATTTCTTCGCCGCGTCGGGCGGCGAGGAAACGGCGAGGATCATCAGGAACGAGCTGATATCGGTACCGCCGTTGGTGATGAACGCCTTCTCGCCGTTGAGCGCCCAACCGTTTCCGCGCGGAGTGGCGCGCGTCGTGAATGCACTCGTGTCGGAGCCGGCGTGAGGCTCCGTCCCGGCAATGCCGCAAATCTTGCGGCCGGCGACGATATCGGGAAGGTACTTTTTCGCCAGTTCCGGATCGCCGAAGCGCGCCAGCGTCAGACCGGAGGCGACACTGACCATGACGCTGACCGCGAGCGACTGGTCGGCGCGCGCCAGTTGCTCCAGCGCAATCACCATATCAAACACGCCAAGCCCCATGCCGCCCAAATCCTCGCCGAACGGGATGGCAGTGATGCCGAGTTCGCCCACTTTCTTGAACAGCTCGGTCGGGAAAATGCCGTCGCGATCGAGCGCCTCGGCGACGGGCGCCACCTCGCTTTGTGCGAAGTCGGCAACGGTCGACTGCAGCTTGCGCTGATCATCGGTGAGGTCGAAATTCATGCGAGCGTCTCCCTCTGCCGCCGTCTTTCGCCGTCTATGTATTGCGGCGGTTTTTCGGGCTGCGGGGCGCTGTGGCGCGTCGCCCGGGACCCTTTCCGTCTCGTCCCGGAAAGATACACGTCGGAGATTTAACTGACAAGTCAAATGACAATCCGTCCGGTAGAATATGATCGCTGTTTACAAGGCGCGCCCGAACTGTCAGTCGCGCAACGCGCTGAGAAGAATGTCGCGCATGCGAACGGTTGGCCGGGCTGGCACACTGAAAAAGCTCGCCCGGCGGTCGTGTCGCCGGATCGTCGCCGCCTAAGATTGACTACGCGGGCGACGGAAGGTCGGCGACGCTGTCGGTAAGGCGCTTGGCCGGGCTGGTCGAAAGCATGCGGTCGAGCATTTCGCTGATTGCCGTCGCCACCTGGGCGTCGGTCCACGACCCCTTCAACGAAAACCACTTGGGCACCCAATGAATGGCGCCGAGCATGACGAAAATGGCAAGCTTGGGGTCGCAGGGCACGATGCTGCCGTCGCGTATCCCCTCTTTTACGAGAGCGCGTAGCTCACGCTCGAAGGTGTCGCGCTGCTCGATCAGCTTGGCGCGATCGCTTGGCGTCAACGCGTGTTCCTCGGTCAGCAGCAGGGATTCGTTCAACTCTCCGATCATGGTCTTGAGATAGCGGCGCAGCATCAAGATCAGCTTTTCTCGGCCGTCGCGGCCATCGCGCTTGGCCATAACCAGGCTTTCGTTGGCAACCTTCATGGCGCGGTCGAAACACGCGGCTACCAGCGCGCTCTTGGTCGGAAAATAGTAGTAAAGGGCGGCTTTGGTGACACCGAGATTCTGCGCAATCTCATCGAGCGACGTCTGGCTGAATCCGCGCCGGTTGAACGCCGATACGGCGGCCCGAAGCAGAGCTTCGCGCTTCATCTCCCGCTGCATCGAACGGCTGGGCAAAACGTCGTGCCACACGCCTCGCGACTCGGACTTTGTAGCCGCCGCCGGGCGGCGCTTTGCGTTTCTTGCTCTTGGCATGCCCTTCAGCCCAAGCGGGCGGCGCTGTACGGCCGCGCCGAATCTATAACATTATCTTCGCGCATCGCCGCGCCTCGCGTCCACGTTCATCTCCCTCAAAGCGCGGAAATTCCCCCGGTGACGCTCAGAGCTTGGCCCGTCATCTTGCTGGCGGCCGGCGAGGCGAGAAAAACCGCGAACTCGGCCAAATCGGTCATGCTTACGAGACCCAGTTCCGCTTTGGGCACCGCTTTCGCGAACAGCTTGCCGGCGAATGGGTCCGCCATGATGCGCTCATAGAATTCGGTGCCGCTCACGAGGGAAGGTGTGAGCACATTGGCACGAATGCCATTGCGCTTGCCTTCAATCGCGAGCGCGCGCGTGAACATTACGATGCCGGCCATGGCGGCGCCGATGATGCTTTCGCCGGGGGTAGGAATCTTGGCGGCATCCGAAGCGATATTGATGATGCAGCCATGCTTCGCCTCACGCATGTGCGGCAGCGCGGCGCGACAGCTCAACAGCTGGGCGAAGAGACAGCGCTCGAGAATACCGGGCACCTCGTCGATCGGGATCTTATGCAACAAAACGGGGAAATCGTTGGTGCCCGTCGAGTTGACCAATATGTCGATGCGTCCGAGCTGTCCAAGCGCGGCGGCGACAACAGATTGGGCGTCTGCCACTTTCGCCATGTCGCCTAGCGCGAGCCCGATACGAGCGTGAGGGAAGTCGGCGGCGATCGCCGCAAGCGCGCGTTCGCCCCGCTCCCGGCTGCGGCCGTTGATGACGACGGCCTCGGCGCCTGCTGCCAGCATCGCTTCTGCGCACGCCTTGCCGATCCCGGCGGTACCACCCGTAATAAGCACCGTCTTGCCTTTGAGCGGCTTCATGTGGGCGCCGTCCTCGATCGCCTCAGGCCAAGACGTAGTAGAAGTCCGTGGCCTTGCCTTCGGGCTTGTCGATCCATTTCACCTTGACGCGGACGCCCGGTCTGACGCGGGCGCTGGCGGCTTTCAGATCGCTCATGTCAAACTCCTTGATGAAGTTCACCATGGCCGTACTCACGCCATCGAGCCGCACGTAGGCAATGCAGTAAGGCGGCTTGGGCAGATTCTCGAACTGCGCCGAGACAATCGTTGCCGCTTCGATCACGCCGTCCTGGCCGGCCTCTACCCATTCGTCGCACTCGGCGAACGAGCGCTCGCAATAGGCGCGTGGCGGCAGGTAGGTGAGACCGGACGTGCTGCATTTCGTCGCCAGAATCTTGCGCGCCCTGAGCCCGTCGAAGTATTTCCCCGCCACCTTGCCGACGGAATAGTTGTAGCGGACGTGCCATTCGCCGGGGATGACCCCGTGCTCTTCGCTTCGGCTCTTCTCGGCGCTCGTATTCGCCATGTTTTGCTCTCCTCAAATCACGTCGGCGCCGAGCACGCTGACCGCCCAGAACTGCGCCGACCCGCCGACGGCGGTAGCTAGAGCGCGTTGCACATTCGGCACTTGCATCGCACCGGCACGCCCCATCACCTGCTTAGCCGCGTCGGCGTGGCGAACCAGGCCAGTGACGCCGATCGGATTGGTGCACAGCGTGCCGCCCGATGGATTGATGGCAACCTTGCCGTTCATATCGAAAGCGCCTTCGTCGCTCAGCTTGGCCGCTTCACCCGGTTTGCAAAATCCGAGCGCCTCGAGCTTCGGAAACTGCATGCCGCTGAACGGGTCATAGAGCTCGGCAATCTGGATTTCCTTGATGGGATTCGTAATTTTAGCTTGCCGGTAACACTCGCGCCCGGCCACTGCGAATTCGGCAAAGTCGCCGATCTCGGCGTCCGTATGTGGCCCCATGCGGTCGCCCATGAACACCGTGTTGGCGATACCGCCGATGCCATGCACGAAAGCCGGTTGCGCGCACTTCTCACGCGCAATCTCTTCGCTCGCCAGCACAACCGCGCAAGCGCCTGAGGACCGCGGACAGATATCGAACAATTTGTACGGGGTCGAAACCGGCCGCGACTTCATCACGTCGTCCACGGTGATCTGGCCCTTGAGATGCGCAAATGGGTTGCTCATTGCGTTGCGCCGCGAACGCACGACGACGCGCGCCGCCTGCTCCTCGGTCAACCCGCGCATCATCATGTAGCGCTGCGTCATCAGCGCGATCATCGTGACTGTGTTCAGGGCAAAATCGTGCTCGTAGAAGTGATCCCAGATCAGATTAAGGATGTGCTGAGCGTCGGGCGTCTCGGCGATGCGGTCGGCGCCGACGACAAGGCATGTCCGCGCCTGCCCGGAGGCGATGTTCAACCAGCCGGCATGAAACGCCGACCCGCCTGTCGCCCCGCCGGTGTGAATGCGCATGAACGGCTTGCCCGCCGCCCACGTATAGTCGACCGCCCACTTGTCAGCGTCGTTGACGCCCATGAATTCGGTCGGCGCCATGGAAAAGACGACGGCATCGATCTCGCCCGGCTCCGTATTCGCGTCGCGAAGCGCGGCAACCACGGCCTCTTGCGCGAGGTCGACGTAAGTCTTGTCCGGATGATGGCTGCGGAAGACAGTTTGCCCGGTGCCGATAACGGCCACGTTCTTGTTCATCTCAGACGCGCTCCACGACCGCGACGACGTTGCCCTGTTGCGCGAACCCGTGCTGACCATGCGCCGCGGCGAAATTCGTCTGGGATTGCTGCGTGGAACCCGCGTTGCCCCGCACCTGCTCGATCGCTTCGATCAGATTGACCAGTCCGGCGCAGAAATACGGATTTTGCGCGAAAGCACTTCCTGAGGGGCAGAACGCCGGAGAATCCGTCAAGCCCAGCGCGCGGGCATAGGCCAGCGCGTGATAGGCCGTCTGGCAATCCGCCTCGACCGCACCGATTGCCGAAACGGATTTCACGTTCGCTTGCCGCAACGCGCTGTCCCAAGCTTGCCTGAACGACGTAAGGTCGGCGAGGCGCTCTTTTCCCAGGTAATAGTGGTCGATGCTGGAGCCGACGCCGGCTATGCGCGCTAGCAGCTTGGCTTTTGGATTGCGTTTGAGCCAGTCGCCTGACGCCAGCACGATCGATACAGCTCCATCGCTCACGGGCGCGCAATGTCCCTCGCGCAGCGGGGTTGCAACATAGGGAGAGGACGCGATGGCCTCGCTGCTGGCGGGTTTTCGTTGGAGGCCGCGCGGATTGGACGCGGCGGCGCGCTGCAGCTTGGCGCTCGCTGCCGTCGCCACGTTCTCGCCGGTATTGCCGGCCTCGGATTGGGCCTGCGCAAACAGCGCATCTGCGATCGCCGCGTTGAGACCGATCGGTCGCGTGAAGAACGGCTCGCAGCGCATGCGCATGACATCCTCGAAAGGAGCGATCAACGTCTTGTTCCAGCTTGCCAGGAGACCGAGGCTGTAACGCCCGGTCGCAATGCGCATGGCGGCCAGATGAAGGCCGACCATGCCGGAATCCGTAACTCTCAGCTCGTCTTTCAGGTAGCCGCCGGCCGGGGCGACCATCAGCATGTTCGAGATGCTGCGCCCATCGAGCTCATCGCAGGCGGCGATTGTGATGTGATCGATCTCGCTGCGCTCTACGCCGGCGGCGCGCAACGCTTGCGCACTCGTATCGTAGACCATCTCCTCCAGCCGTTTGGACAAAACCTTTTCGGCGGGCGGATGGGAGGCGTATCCGATTACGTAGACATCCATGCTTTCTTCAGCGCCTCCCCACTCAACGATTGTTTTTCTACCGGAAGGTAGAATTACTTACTCATCCGAGCGTCGTCAACATGGAGTGACCTCGCAACAGGCGGCTCGCTACCTGCGCCCGACGCTCGAGTTGCTGTCGCCACGTTACCGGCTATGTGGACCAAGACCACCTAGGCAGCGCCGAGCGCGCGTTCACGCGCCACCGCAAGCTCAAAAAAGCTGTGGCGAACGGAACTGCAATATGAGCTTGAGCGGCCTGAGACATAGGTGACAGACCGTACCGGACACATGGGTAACACTTTTCGCCTTTGGGCGGGAGGTGTTGATGCCGTGGAAGGAGTGTTCGGTGATGGACGAGCGCCTGCGGTTCGTCGGACGGCTTCTGGATGGCGAGGCGATGACGGATGTCTGTCGCGAGTTCGGCATCTCGCGCAAAACCGGCTACAAAATCTTCGATCGCTACAAGGAGCGCGGGCTCGAGGCGCTCAGCGACCGGTCGCGGCGGCCGGTCCGCTATGCCAACCAGTTGCCGGCTCAGATCGAGAGCCTCATTGTCGGCTTCAAGCGCAACGAGCCGCATTGGGGGGCGCGCAAGATCCGCGAACTTTTGCTCCGCCGGCTCTCCGGCGATGTGCGTGTGCCGGCCCGCAGCACCATCCATGCCGTCCTCGACCGCCACGGCCTGGTCAAACGCATGGGCCGCCCACGCCAGCGCGCCAGCGGAACACCGTTGTCGGCGGGCGCCAATCCGAATGAGCTGTGGTGTGCCGACTTCAAGGGCGAGTTCAAGCTCGGTAACGGCCGCTACTGCTATCCGCTGACCGTCAGCGACCACGCCTCGCGGTTCCTGCTGCTGTGCGAAGCCCTGGAATCGACCCGTGAAGATACAGCCTTTACCGCCTTCGAGCGGCTGTTCGCCGAGCGCGGGCTGCCACTCGCCATCCGCTCCGACAACGGCGTCCCATTCGCCAGTCCCAATGCCTTGTTCAATCTCTCCAAGCTCTCGGTGTGGTGGCTCCGCCTCGGCATCGCCATCGAACGCATCAAACCCGGACGGCCGCAGCAGAACGGCCGCCATGAGCGCATGCACCTCACCTTGAAGAAAGAAGCCACCCGACCGCCAGGCATGAACAGCCTCCAGCAGCAGGACCGCTTCGACACCTTCCTGCACGAGTTCAATACCGAACGGCCCCACCAGGCCCTCGCCATGAAGTGTCCCGCCGAGCTCTATGCGGCTTCACCGCGTTCCTATGTCGGACTGCCTGAACTCGCCTACCCACTGCACGACCGCGACATCCTCGTCACCGCCTGCGGCCGCATCTGCCTGCATCGTAAGAAGGTCAACATCTCAACCGTGCTCGCCGGCCAGCGCCTCGGAATCAAGGAAGTCGACGACGGCATCTGGCTCGTCAGCTTCATCCACTACGATCTCGGCTATATCGACCTGGAGCAGAAAACCCTGCAGCCCCTCGACAACCCGTTCGGCCCGAGGTTGTCACCTATGTCTTAGGTACGTTCTGTTACCCATGTCTCCGGGCTGGACAGCTAAGTGGTGGTCGGAGTGGCACGATTTGAACCTGCGACCCCCTCGTCCCGAACGAGGTGCGCTACCGAACGCCCTTTGAAAATTCAGCGATTTTTGCCACGTTCAATGACGTTTGTTCACGTTCGGTTGCCGCATTTCGGTGCCGGTTCCGGTGCCGACCGAACGCCATCCGAGCGCCAGACAAGTGGTCCGGATGATGGTGGCCATATCGCTGCGACAACATCTCGATCGTCATGCCGAGATAGCCGGCGGCTTCCCAAGCATCGGTGCCCTGCTGCATCAACCACGTCGCGGCCGTGTGGCGGAGCGTGTGGGGTGTCACGTCTGGCCCAAGGCCAGCGTCCTTGGCCGCCGCAGCGAACCCCTTCCTGATCGCCCTAACCGGCTTGCCGTAACCGAACTCGCGCTGACGACTGCAGGCGCCGACGCTTGCGATCTTTGGCAAAGTTGCAACTGCCGTACCCGTTGCAAGGTTGTCGCAACGGGTACGGATTCATTCGGCCGCTGCAACCGCTTGTTCAAGACGTTGCCCATCCCACGCCAGGGGGTCCATCGAGATTACGACGGCGCGTGACGGTTTCTGCTCGACGCCACGAGCTACTGCGCCTCGTAAGGGCAACGAGCTGAGAAACAACTGTAAAGAATGGTGCATAGCCACACGTCGCTCAAAGGCAGCCGAAATTCGACAGCCACAACCAGCAGGAAAAGCGCACATGACTTGGGGTCCCAAAAGCAAACCACTCGTTCGGAATACTGGCAGACATGGCCGCAATCGGTCAGCCAAACGACCCGTGACATGGTTTCTGCAGAGATGCTAATTGAACTCGAAGCGACTGGTGATGCGATGCGCTTCGTGGATGCCAAGGGCCGGGTTGCCTGGAAGGCGACACCACAGCTGCGCAATTATCTCATGGACCTTCAGCTCGATGCCCAGGAAGATCTTGAGGATTTCTAACTATGCTCGACCGTAAGCCCAGCGCCATCCCTTTCTCAACCGAAGCTTTGAAAGCAAATCTGCTGCGGCTTCAAAACGAGTGGGAAACGTACCAATCTACCCGCGAGCGAAATGCTGTTTATGGCTATCTAGCCTCGGTCTTCGGGCTGGTCGAGTGGTGGGCGAAGGAGGATAGGGCCGTCACCTATGCTCGTCGGGCGTTGCACTTGCGAGGGCATTCTTCGGTTAGAGAGCCTGAGCCGTTCGCGGCAATAATTTTATGCTCGGCAGATCGCGAAAAGGTCGATGACCGGACGCGAAGCAAATGGTCACGGGTGCTGCGGTACGCCGCCGAATACAAGGACCCGAATGAGCCGCTGCGTGATTTCATCAAGCGCAAGGGCGGTATCAACAAATGTGCGGCTCGGTATGATCGGCGCCTGGGGCGAAAGGCCGGTTATTGCGGTGAAGCGGAAGTGGCCGACGCACGCTCGACATGACGTGATTGACCCCAAGCCGAAGTAGCGCCGATGTCCCAAGCTGGCGAACTGGTCCCGGGCTTGATAGCAATGGCCCCGGAACACAATCTTCGTGAGGGAGGCCCAATGCAAGAGACCTTAGCCATGGCGAGGTCTGAGGTGCAGCGCGAGGCGCGCGAGCGGGCCTACGCGATGCCGCTAAGCCAGTTTCACGTCGGCAACCCGGAGCTGTTCCGCTCCGACACGCTATGGCCCTACTTCGAGCGCTTGCGCAAAGAGGAACCGGTGCAACGGTGTTCCACGAGCCCGGTCGGCAACTACTGGTCGGTCACCAAGTACAACGACATCATGCACGTCGAGACCAACCCACAGATCTTCTCCTCCGACGCGCGGCTCGGCGGCATCATGCTGCGCGACGTCGACCCCAAGTACGATTGGCCAAGCTTTATCGCCATGGACGAGCCCCGCCACTCCGAGCAGCGCAAGTCTGTGCAGCCGTTATTCACGCCGCCCGAGCTTGTTAAGATGGCCGCGCTGATCCGCGAGCGATCGGCCTCGGTCCTCGACAACCTGCCGCGCAACGAGACCTTCAACTGGGTCGAGCGCGTGTCGATCGAGCTCACCACGCAGATGCTGGCCACACTTTTCGATTTCCCCTGGGAGCAGCGGCGCAAGCTCACGCGCTGGTCGGACGTTTCCACCGCGCTGCCCAAGAGCGGCGTGGTCGCCAACGAGGAGCAGCGTGTGGCCGAGCTCACCGAATGCGGCGAAACCTTCGCCAAGCTGTTTGCCGAGCGTGCGCGCCAGCCCATGAAGAGCGATCTTATTTCCATGATGGCCCACAGCGAGGCAACCCGCGGCATGGACCGCGAGAACCTGCTAGGAAACCTCATCCTGCTAATCGTCGGCGGCAACGACACGACGCGCAACTCGATGACGGGCTCGGTGCTGGCCTTGAACGAGAACCCCGACCAGTACGACAAGCTGCGCGCCAACCCGGCGTTGATTGCGAGCTTCGTGCCGGAAGTGATCCGCTGGCAGACGCCGCTCGCCCACATGCGCCGCACCGCGACCCAAGACACCGAGCTCGGCGGCAAGCTGATCCGCAAGGGCGACCGCGTGGTGATGTGGTACGTCTCGGGCAACCGCGACGGAGACGTGATCGAGGATGCCGACGGCTTCCTCATCGATCGTCGCAACCCGCACAACCACATGTCGTTCGGCTTCGGCATCCACCGCTGTCTCGGCTTGCGCGTGGCCGAGCTGCAGCTCAGGATCATCTGGGAGGAGATCTTGAAGCGCTTCGATCGCATCGAGGTGGTGGGCGAGCCAAAGCGCGTCTACTCGAGCTTCGTCAAAGGCTACGAGGCCCTGCCGGTGCGCATTGTGGGGTGGGGGAGCTGAGGGTGTCGTTCGGCAGGGTACGAACCGGGGAGATTGCCACATCATCGGTGGCATTTGGCAGTAGGGTCAATAAACTCCGGATGCTCGTCGACGTTCCAAGGCGGCGGGAAGCGGCGAGCGGATGGCTTGGAGCGATGATAGGGGGATAGCGGCAGAATGCTAAGGATCAGGCTCGGCCTCGACGGATTCCTCCGTGGCCCCCGGGCGGCGCGAGGCGGCGTCGTTCGGTCATCAGGACGAGGCTGCTAACTGAGGCGGCCTACGCTCTAATGATCCGTTTTCGTTTGATACCTGAACGATCCGTTTCGTTTGATACCTGCACTCGTGGCACTCAAAAACGCGGATTTCCAAACCATCGACGGGGTGGGGAGAACGTCGAATCAGATGTGCATTACCGCCGCATTCGTCACAGCGAAGCGGTCTAATAAATTCCTGAGTCCGAACGACGGACGAATGCCCCCTCACAGCCCGCCCCAACCAAGGTGGTTGAGGTTAGTAGATGCTCACAAAGGGCCGAAATTAGGACGGCATCCCAAGTCCCGCCTTGATCAAAAAGGCGCCACTCCAAAAATCAAAAGAGGCCAATGACATGGAATGGGGCCAGACCACCTCGTCGGCACTGGCCGGAATCGGCCACTCACAAATCCAAAGCTCCCGCGCGCGTTGTGCGTCCTGGGCCAGTGTCCAAATTGCGAAGGGGCCATCCAGTAAGCTGCAATTTTGGCTCGATGGTAGCGACGACACTCTCGGTTATTCGATCCTGAAGTTCGAAGACGTCACTGAACCGCTCGTCGGCAGGCGAAGTGCCGCGATCACAGGGCAAGGCGGTGCGGGTGATAGACCGGCGCAACAAGCAGCCGATGCGAGGTCGAGCGGCTGGCGTTATTCCTGGGATACGGGTGGGTCCATATCGTCGGCCCAGGTAACGCTCGGCTTCGAATAGCGGCGCAGCAGTCGATGCACGAGATTGACGTGCTCGGCCTCCTCGTCGACCAATTCCGCCGCCATCGTCCTGACCTTCGGATCTTTTGCCGTCTCGACGATGGAGGTGAAATACGCCAGCGCGCGCTTTTCGCCGGCCAGCGAGAGCTGCAATGCGTGCCAAGGCGTCATCATGTAGTGCGCGGAACCGAGTTCGGCCTCTTCCGGGCTTTCACTTCGTTCAAATTTTGCAATCTGGCGGGCGTGGGTGACAACGTCGAAATCGCCGGCGAGACGACGGATTTCCTCGCCATGGATGCCTTCGGCGCGGGCTAGATCGCGGAAGACCTTGACCAGTTCCGGATTGTTGTGGGTTTCCATCTGATCGGCCAGCAGATTGTAGCGCTCGACCGCGTCGATCTCGATCTGATAGGCGACGGCAAGCAGATCGTTGAGGCTGGCGACCTTTGGAGTGCCCGGTGTCTTGCTCATAGCTCGAAGTCCTTCTCCAGCTCCGACAGATCGGTGTCGCTTGCGCCGACCGCGGGTTGAAACGGCGTGCGATTGGCGCGGTAAAGAATGCCGATGTTGAAACCGTCGTCGGTCCATGAGCCGGCGCGCCGCCTTGCCCTGATCGGCGGTCGGGCCGACCGGGGCCGGGTGCACTTGGTCCCTTCCACGCCTTTTCATCGGGGCAAAAGGTCACGCAGGGAACGCGCGCGGTCAAGGAATATCTCGCGGCGCTCGAAGCGGTGGCCGAACTCAAACCTGATTGCAAGCCACCGAAGGTGATATCGCCGAGCGATCCCTGTTCGGCGTGGACCGCCAAAGCCAACAGGCGAATTTCTCGGCGGTTTCTGTCGAGCTTTTCGACGAATTGCGGGAAGCGCTCGGCGGCGTTCATCTCGACGACAAGCTGCGCGCGGAGATCAACGAGATCGCGGACATGCTGCAGGGCAATCTCGACAAGGTCGTGCAGCACGGCAAGCGTGCCAACTCGATCGTCAAGAACATGCTGCTGCATTCGCGCCAGGGCTCGGGAGAGCACCGGCCGGTCGATATCAACGCCCTGGTCGATGAGAGCCTCAATCTCGCCTATCACGGGGCGCGGGCGGAAAGGCAGGGTTTCAATATCACCTTGGAGCGGTCCTTTGATCCGGCCGCCGGTGAGGTCAACCTGTTTCCGCAGGAAATTACGCGGGCGCTGCTCAATCTGATCTCAAACGGCTTCTACGCGGCCACGAAACGTAAAGCCGAAGCCAATGGAGGCGACTACGAGCCCACGCTTGCTGCGACGACCAAGAACCTCGGCGACAGCGTCGAAATCAGGATACGCGACAACGGCACCGGCATCCCTCCGGAGGTGAAGGAAAAGCTGTTCAACCCATTCTTTACGACCAAGCCTGCCGGTGAAGGGACTGGGTTAGGCCTGTCCATTAGTCACGACATCATCGTCAAGCAACATGGCGGCTCTATAGAGGTCAACACGCAGCCCGGCGCGTTCACCGAATTTAGGATTGTGCTGCCGCGTGCGGCGGCATCCGCTGTCAAATCGGGAGGGCGCGCATGAGTCTGCTCATTCTCGTGGTCGATGATGAGCCTGATGTCGAGGTGCTGTTCCGCCAGCAATTCCGGCGCGACCTGCGCGCCGGCC
Source organism: uncultured Alphaproteobacteria bacterium (assembly GCA_963733575.1). GTDB lineage: Bacteria > Pseudomonadota > Alphaproteobacteria > Rhizobiales > Xanthobacteraceae > BOG-931. The sequence continues at coordinate 204,663 of CAVTDJ010000008.1, forward strand.
GGTTCACGATGGAGTTTGCCCAATCCGCCCCCGCCGCGCTCCAGCGCATCACTGATGCCGCAGGGGTATCGCTCATCCTAATCCTCTCCGACATCAACATGCCGGGGATGAGCGGTCTTGAACTCCTGCCCAAGGCCAAAGCACTGCGACCGGACGTTCCGATCATCATGATAACCGCCTATGGCGATGCGGAGACCAAGCGCAAGGCGCAGGAGAGCGGCGCTGAGGCACTTCTGACCAAGCCGATCGACTTTGCAACGCTCCGCAATGAGATCGACATGCGGGTTGAACGCGCCGCATAACCTCCCCCGAATTTTGCTGCGGTGCATGAGTCAGCTAGTGGCCCTTTTGCGACCTCGCTCGATGTCCGCTGTTTGGTCGCTATCGGGGCTAAAGCGGACGAGCGTCAGATGAGTCAAAATCGACGTTCATGACCCGTCACGTCATTTCGCCGCCGTAATTTGCCGCATTGCGATAGGCCATGCGTGCTCGATAGACTCACCCCACCCCCGACCATACACTCGGGCCGCAATCACGACCGGTAGGGGAGTATGATGAGCGGCCCAAAAAGCTACAAAGGGAGTTGTTTCTGTGGCGCGGTCCAATTCACTGTGACTGGTGAACCCGAGAGCATGGGCTATTGTCATTGCAGCTCGTGCCGCCATTGGTCTGCGAGTCCGATCAACGCCTTCACCTTGTGGAAGCCGGAAAGCGTAAAGATTACGCGCGGGGAAGAGAATATTGGCACGTATAACAAAACACCCCAAAGCAATCGCAAGTGGTGTAAAACTTGCGGCGGTCATATCTTTACCGAGCATCCGGGACTTGGATTGACGGACGTGTACGCCGCAGTCGTGGCCGATCTCCCATTCATACCCGGCCTGCATGTGAACTACAGTGAGACGACGCTGCACATTCGAGACGGCCTATTGAAGCTCAAGGATTTTCCGAAGGGATTTGGCGGCTCAGGGATTGAGTACCCAGAATAAACTCAAAAAGCGATCCTTGAGCGCTATGCCCGAGGCGGCGGCGGAGCCGGTGTGAGGCCATGGCGGCGCATGATTTCCGCCATCTTTGCCCGATCCGGCGGACCACCGGCCGCCGCGTTGATTACCTCGGCCAACTCACGGAAATACTGCGGACCTATCGCAGCCGGCGTGATCACGCAGAGCGCCTTAGCTTCTTGGTTTCCGTGGTTATCAAACCGGTGAACGGCGCCGCGCGTAATACATAGCGCCTGCCCGGGCCCGACCTCGATTGGCTTGTCGTCAACGGTCCAGGTCAACACTCCGTCGATGCCGTAGATGGTCTCTTCGTAGTGGTCGTGGCTATGCGCCGGAGCCGCCAGACGCGCAGCGCCCGGGACAATGAGCTCAAAAGCCGCAACGCTGTCATTCGAGTTTTCTGCGGTGATCAAGAAGCGGACCGCGAGCGGCCCGAGACGGATAATCTCATCGGAAGGATTGACGCGGACGTCGATTGCTCGCTGTAGCATTGCGCGCTCTCCTGTGGTAAATAGACTTTACTTCAGAGTAAACGCCATTTACCGCGAATGTCAATGTCTTCATTGCCAAAAAAGCCACCGGTCAAAACCGAGCATATACTCATTGGCGCCCTGCTGCGCGTTCCGGCTCAGGCGATCCATCGCCGTCTCATCAACGAGCTTAACGCCGCCGGTTTTGACGGACTAAGCATTCCGCATTTGGCGGTACTGCAGTTTCCGGGGCCGGATGGGGTTCGCCCAGGCATGCTCGCCGAGCGCGCCGGCATGAGTAAGCAAGCCATGAACCAGCTACTCCGGAGCCTCGAAAGTCTTGGTTATATCGTTCGGTCTGATGTACCAAATGAGGGCAGCGCGCGCATTGTCCACTTCACCAAGCGCGGACGTGCCGTATACGCAAAAATGGTCGAAGTACTCCGCGAAATTGAACGCGAGTGGAGCGTCGAGCTTGGGCCCAAGCGCTTCGCTCAGCTTAAAGAGCTGCTAGCCATCGTTTGGGAAAGCCCGCTAGTTCGCTAGCCGGCATCTGGTCGCTACTGGGCCACAGACCCCCTCGGCCAGCGGTTGCGATCGGGTCGAGCCGACAAGTCCCCATAGCTCCGCGCCGGCGCCGCCGGATCGAAACCGCTGGCCGAGGGGCCGCCCTCGCGCGCGCACGTCGCGATGCCCCCTGTTGGGGGCGACGACGTGAAACGGCCTTGGCCGAACCATTCGTGGCTCCGGCCTTGGCCGCGTTTCCTCAATCTTGGACAGTCAACTTCGGCCCCGGTTCATCTGATCGGGGCCTTTTTTTGATACCCGCAGATCGAAATTAGCACGCAGCGCGGTTCGCTTTCGCGCATCCTTGGAGCCACCTTGTCACCCTGATCCACACAAACGTGATTTTGGCGGGACTTAAGTCTGATGTCGCGTTAGAGCGTTCCTGCACTATTCCCGCTGTGACGGAAGACTACTTCTTCCAGCCTTGTTGCCAAGCGGGTGGAGAGTTTGCGTCGATAAGGACAAAGGCAATTCGGCAGTTCTTTCCGCTGTTGTTGATCCACGCATGGTTCGTGCCCTGCTGAATCAGGACGTCTCCTGGCTTCATATGTATCTCTGAATCGTCCATCAGCATGTCGATTTCGCCCTCGAGCACGATTGCGTAGTCGATGCTTTTAGTTCTGTGAGTATTCGAATGCCGTGCGTAACCCTGTGTAGCTGGATCAATACCCATCGCGGTGAGCACTTTATGATGGTCGACATGCGAGGTAGTGCCAGTCGCTGACGCAGGCGGGAAGTCTACGATCCGGAAGACGGTGCCGTTAGCCGGCGGCGGCACGCCGACTTGAGTTCCTGCCCTGTCGGTGGCGCCGCTCAGATCGACGGGGAACTCGCCGGTGACCCAAAGCGTCGTGACCGCATTGCCGCCGGGGCTGCGCTGCTTTGGCACGGCAGGGCCGTCAAAAAGCGCTACCGCCTTCCCCTGCAGATCGTGACCGATTACCACGCGTCTCACTGGTTTAAATTCCACATCTTCCTCCTGTTGCTAAATTGATGCCATTAGTTTTGCGCAATGATCGGTAAAAGCAGATGTGATGGCCTCTTCGCGTCGTGGTAGAGCTTATGCAACGTTGTTCGGCTGCTGACGATATGATTGGGGACATATTCGGCATTGGTCGCCCCACCCACGCCGGTCGGCATATCGGCGCTGGCAATTTCCACACAAATGCGATGACCGCGGCGGAATAGATTAGCCGTGGCGAGGATTTCAATCGAATACTCCGTGATCTCGCCGGGCTTTACCTTCTGTTGCGCCTCACGTGTCAACGGGTGCCAGGGCCGCCACGGCTTCGAACGCGCTTGATCGATCGCGCGGTGGGAGGCCTTGAGCCATCCTCGGGTCAGTTCTCGCTCCGGAAGATTACGCGGCAAATCGCGTTCGCCTTCACGCACGGACCGGACTGAAACGTCCGGGCCAACGTCCTTGAGGGTAACGAACCAATTCGTGTCGTCTTGATCGATGGCAGCGAAAAGGTTGAGAACCGCCGGTCCGGCGACGAGGACATCGGCCGGTAGCGGATCTGTAAGGTATCGCAGGAATTGAACCGCGTTTGTTTGAGTTGGCGGCATTTGCACGAAAGCATCGGGCGGCAACTCTTCCTCGACGCTTGATGGCGTGAACGGTGCGGTCTGAAGACGCTCCCAGCCATTGAGATAAAACTTGGTCCATTGCGTTTCCGGCAGCGGCCAGTCTGTGCCGGAGCGCCATTCGTTCGCTCCCATTACCCAATAGTGGACGGGAGGGTCGTCCATGATGCCGGTGTCGATGTTCTTCAGCCAATAGTCGTGCCACCGAAGTATCTCGCCATGCAGCGTATGAAATGGCCGCTCAAGGTGCGCCGGACCGGCGAACATTAGTTTTTTGGGAGCCGAGATTTTTTCGAAGTAGCTCTGCGCGCCGTTCAGGTGGGTCTTGTACGTGTAGGCGTACCATCCCGAGCCGGTGTAAGTCGGGACCTTGATTTTCGCAAAGCTGTCTTCGGCTTCCTTAACCACCGCTTCGCTATCGTACGGGTCAATAAGAAGCTGGAAGTAAGGGGGCATATGCTGCCCCTTCTGGGTCAGCACGTTATAGATGTGCGGATACATCTTGTAGTCAGGGTTTTTCATTGCCTCCTGCCACAAGGCCTCTTTGTCTGCCGGTAGCATGCCCGGCTTTCCTCTGGTGCCGTGCATTGCGGCAAAATGCATGATCAAATAACGGAAGAGGTGAAGCACGCCTCCCGGATATTCCTCTCGAAAGCTTCCCATCGGTCCGTAGGCCCCGCGCGGGTCCAGCGGGAAAATCGCTTTCAGATGCGGCGGGTTTTGGCGGGCGACGAAGAATTGCTCGGCGCCGAATCCGGAAATTCCGACCATGCCGATGTTTCCGTCGCACCACGGCTGTTTGGCGATCCATTCGATCAGATCGTAGCTATCCCATTGCCGCGACCCGCCACCGTCGGATTTTCCGACGCCGCGCGGCGAGCCGATAATGTGGACGTAACCACGCGATACAAAAAACTTGGTATCGCCGGCTTCGAGCAGGCCCGCCCAAAGAGAGGACCATGCCGGTTGCGGTGGCAGTGCTTTAGCTACGTCCGGTCCTTGCAGGTCCTTGTTGTAGATCGAGAAGGCCAGCAGAACCGGAAACTTTCCTCCGTCATCGGGGCGATAAACGTCGATCGACAGATTGATGCCATCACGCATCGGCACGGCAACGTCCTTTTCCGCTATTATTCCTGCAAAGGTCGGTGCACGGTCATAAGCAACCGGTGGGCGGTCACCGGAGGACTCCAGCGCCTCCTGATGATATGCAGTAGTAGCGTTCATTGCTGTTCCCTTTGTCATGGTTTTTGCGAATGATTGCTGCGGCTTCAACGTGACGGCGCAGCGCTATCAACAGGCGGCAGCGCGCCAGCTCCATCCTCGACGAGACGTCGAATATGTCCGGGTGCAAAACGGTAGGGACCAACACGCGAAAAAAGCAGACCAGCCATCACCGTCAGCGCGGCGAGGACCCACATTGAAGGTCGAAAGCTTCCGACCAAGTCGCGGCTGAATCCGATCGCCGCAATTCCCAGTCCGGCGCCTAGCTGAAAGATTGCGTAGATGGTGCCGTATATCTTACCGAAACAGCGATAGCCGTAGTAGCGAGGCACGATGTAGCTGAGTGCGTCGAACTCTGCGCCAATGATCAGTCCGATCAATGCGGCGGCGAAAGGGGCAGTGCTGATTGTAATTCCGACGGCAAATGCGATGGCCGCGAAGCTTGACGCCAAAATGAACCACATCAGAACGCGAGAAGCATGGAAATAGTCAAGGAGATAGCCGGTACCAATCCGTCCGATGATCATCGAAACGCCGACCACCGAGGCCAGCCCCGCCGAAACCTTCGGCGATATACCTGCCTCGATCAGCATCGGAACCTGCAGCACCACGAGGCCTGAGCTCAACGCTCCCATGACAAGAAATACGAGGCCCACAATGGCAAAAGTCCTTGTGCGTGCGGCTTCAACAAAGGTGCTTCCCATGACGACGCGGGTCGCAGCGTTGGCCGGGCGAGCGGTCTCGTTGTCTCTCAGAAGTGCTATCGCCAGCGGCCAGGTGATCACCAGAGCAAGCGCGGCCAGGACGACATAGGTGTCACGCCATCCATAGTTTGCAACCAGGAAGCCAGCGAGGGGCGGGATAACCACGCTCCCGATTCCGATCCCGGAATTTGTGATGCCGAGAGACAAACCAAGGCGCCGATCAAACCACGTGGCGGTTGAGCGGAGATAGGACAGCGGCCAGACGCCCACCGCGCAAAGTGGAATCAGAATCCAAAAGCCGTAAAAAACATATAGGTTATTCGGCAGGAAATAGAGCAGACCGTAGGCGACCGTGAACGCGGGAATAGAGGCGATAACCACAGCGCGGCCGCCGAAACGGTCGGTAAGGACACCCTGAACCGGCGCCGCGATCATGATCATATAGGAAATGATTGTCGCCGCGAGCGCAGTTTGTCCCAGCGTCCAGCCAAACTCTTGCTGCAACGGTCGGACAAAGACACCAAACGAAAGGATCGTCAGGGTGCTCGGTCCAAACGCGAGTCCGATCGTTCCGGCAAACACCGTCAACCAACCGCGATTAATCCTGCCTCCGACCAAAAGCGACTCTTCAGTATTGGTCACTTTACTCATCTCCGAAGTGCGCAATGGCCGCGCATGCGTGAACTTCACTCATGCCCGTCGGGTACGAGATGGCTGGTGAGTTGATATCGAAGCTTTTGGGTTTGGACTGCCGTCGCCTGCGGCCGCAGGCAGTTTGCGCGAAATGCTCAGCCACTCAATTCCAAACTGATCACGGACGAATGGCCATATGCCGCGGGGGGCGACCAGCATCGTGGTTACGGCAACGGCTCCTAGCGCTATCAAGTACCAGCTTCCAGAAAGAGCAAATACGTTGGTGAGCAACTCGCGAATACCGTAGTAGATGATGGTCCCAATGATTGGCCCTTCAAGTGTGCCGATACCTCCAATGATGACGATAAAGATCATCGCCACCACCCAGTTCAGATCGAACCCGGTTGTGACGTTGACAAACAGAGCTGCCATGAAACTTATGCCGCCTGCGAGACCGCAACCGGCGGCGGCGGCCACGTACGCTATAAATCGATTGCGCCAGACATCTACGCCAATGCTGGCGGCAGCGATTTCGTTGTCGCGCACGCTCAGCATGCCGAGCCCAAGCGACGAGTGCAGCAACCCATAGATGCCGACGATAATACCGGCAGCCAGTCCGGCAGCGATCCAAAAATTCACGAGAAGAAACGTCTCGTAGTCGATTTCGCGCGCCGTCTCCAACGTCATGCCGGTGACGTGGCCAAACCCTGGCGTAATAAACACGAGCATGGCCGCAACTTCGGAGAATACCCAGGTACTGATTGAGAAGTATGCGTCGCGGAGCCGGAACAAGAAGATTGCGCTCACGGCGGCGACGAAGCCGCAGACAAGCGGCGCAAGCGGCAGCACCCAATACGGTGAGATAGACAAGCTGTTTGCGGCGAATATTGTCGTATAGCCGCCTAGTCCGACGAAGCATTGCAAACCCATGGAGACCAGGCCGGTATAGCCCGCGAGCAGGTTCCAAAGCTGCGCCATGGCCAGCATGAGGAGGACCTCAAACAGCAGCCCGACCCCGCCGTCGCCCGCGAGCCAGGGCGCGGCGGCGGCCAGCGTCACGAAGATAATGAGCGTAAGTACAGGCGCGGGCAGCCGCTTCACTGCCGCGCTCCGAACAAGCCGTTGGGCCGCAGCATGACGAAAGCGAAAAATACGAGGTTGGCGTACAAAAAGCCGGAATTGGGATTGAGACGAAGCCCGACCAATTGCGCGACGCCAAGCGCAATGCCTCCGAGCATCGCGCCCCAGAACGATCCAAGCCCGCCCATCACAACAACTTCGAACGAGATCAGGAGTCGCTCAACACCGGAAAATGGAGTGAAGGTCGTGCGCAGCGCCAGCATCAGTCCGGCGACGCCGGCAAGCGCGAACGACAGCCCCATCACGATATTGTAGACCGATGACGGTCGGACCCCCATGAGCCGTACGACTTCACTGTTGTCGGCGGTCGCGCGAACAATCCGACCGATCTCGGTCCGCCGCAGTACAAGCTGCAAGGCAATAAACAGCACGACGGCAAGCGCCAGCGTCACCAACGGCAGCACGCCGATTTGGACGCCGAAAACATCGATGCTGAGTTGACCAAAATCACCTTGATGGACGCTGCGCGGGTTTACGCCAAACCCTTCGATCATCAGGTTGCGCACGATGACCGAAAGGCCGAATGTCAGGAGCAGCGGCGCCATCGGGTCCGGAAGCCGCATCGATCGGTTAACGAAAACCGCTTGCAGCGCATAACCGAGCGCGAACGAGATAACGACTACGGGAAGGATGAGGAAAAGCGGGTGCGCGCTCGGAAACAGCGCGGAAATGGCAAGAGCGATAAAGGCTGAAAGAGCGATAAACTCGCCATGCATGATGTTGACGATCCGAGTAACGCCGAACACGAGCGCGAGGCCAACTCCGAACAACCCGTAAAGGCCTCCGAGTAGCACTCCGTTGATGATGGTCCCGATCCAGACCATGTCGTCGCTCCAATCGCCCGTATCGCCGTTCAGGTACCGAAGTACGCGCGAGTGAGTTCTTCGATGTCCAGCTTTCGACTTTGGCCCTGAAGAGTTACTCGCCCCTCCAGTAGACAATAAATCCGATCGGTCGCTGACGATGCACGCTTAACATCCTGCTCAACCAGCACGATCGCTGTTCCCTCGACGCGGATCCGAACGAACGAGGCATAAATCTGATCAATCGCCACAGGCGCCAGCCCGAGCGATATCTCGTCGCAAAGGAGAAGACCGGGATTGGCCATAAGAGCGCGACCTATCGCGACCAATCCTTGCTGACCGCCGGAAAGGGTGCTCGGCATTTGCAGCCGACGCTCGGCCAGTAGCGGGAAAAGCTTGTAGACGCTTTGCAGACCCCAATACCCAGGCCGGCGGCTAAGGCCGCCCATTAGAAGGTTTTCTTCGACGTTGAGGGAAGGAAATAGCATGCGGCCTTCGGGCGCCAACGTTATGCCGAGGCGTGCAATTTTTTCTGCTGGCATATGCGATATTTCATTGCCCTTAAATTCGATCCCGCCGCGCTTTTGCTCGATCAGCCCGGCTATGCACCTCAAGAATGTGGTCTTACCGGCTCCATTCGCTCCTACAAGCGCTACGCTTTCACCCGCATCGACGTGTATATTCACGTCGTGCAGCGCTTGGAGATCGCCGTAGAAGGCGTTTAAGCTTGTCACCTCAAGCAGCATCGGCCGGAAGTCCCATATAGATTTCCCGCACGATCGAACTGGACATGACCTCTCCCGGAGCGCCGTCCAACATCTTTCGGCCGAAATGCAGGACCATGACCCGATCCGCGACCGCGCGTAACGCGTGCGGAATATGCTCGATCCAGATGATCGCATGATTGGACTTAAGGTCTACTATCAACTCGACCAGCGCGGCAACCTCGTGTTCAGTCAACCCACTTGCAATCTCGTCGAGGAGCAACAGCTTCGCGTTCGATGCGATCGCTTTGGCCAATTCCAGCCGCTTGCGGTCTAGAAGTCGAAGGTGACCGGCTGGTTCATCCGCGCAGCGCAATAGGCCGGTTTTGTTCAGCACTTCGACCGCACGCTGTTGCGCAGCCGACCCCGACAAGTGGGCTCCATACGAGGCGGCGGTTAGAACATTTTCGTAGACGCTCAGCTGCGTGAACGGACGCGGAATCTGAAACGCTCGTACGATGCCGGCGCGTGCACGCAAATACGGCGCGAGGCGTCCGATATCGTGTCCTTCGAACCGGATGGTACCATGGTCCGGCCCCACCATTCCGGTTAGCATTTCAAACAGGGAGCTCTTACCTGCTCCGTTGGGTCCGATAAAACCGAGGCAAGAGCATGGTTCGACCGCGAAGGTGATGTCGTCGGCCACAACAACAGCACCATACCGCTTGCGCAGATTGTTCACTTCCAAAAGCGCGGCCATTACTCCTCGCGGCCAATCGCAACACGCTTTCCGATCGGGCAAAATTCGACAACATCGGAGACTAAACGAGCGTTCCGATCGGGGGGAATCGAAACCCGATCGGGGAGGAACGTGCCAATCACGAGAGCTGCGAAAGCAGCTTGAACTCCGCATCAGGTTTAACGTCAGCGGTGCCGCTGTTGACGATCAGCAGATCGAATTTGTACGGACCGGATTTGGCTTTGCGCCATTGCCCGCCTGTCAGCGGTTGCACGGCCACGCTCTTGATAGGCGATTTGCCGAAATAGAGCGGTCCAAGCACGGTATCGATGTTGAGACTGGCGATGCTGTCGCGCACTGACTTGTTATTCTTCGGTTCCGCGGCAGCCTTGAGCGCGCCTATGCCAACCTCCCACAGCGAATGCGAAATGCCGAGCGGTGCCGTCCACTGCTTACCAGTCGATTTCTCGTACTCGTCGGCGAGTTGCTGCGCACTCTGGCCTGTCAACGAGGAGTGATAGGGCAAGTGCGGGTTCCAGAGCACCTCAGTCGACATGCCGTCACCGCGGTCGCCCAGTGCCTCGATTCCCGAAGGGAACAGGAACGGTCCTGCGATGGTGACAACGTCGGGCTTCAATCCGGCCTGCGCGGCCTGATTCCAGAATGTAGTGAAGTGGCTCGGGTAACAGGTGCCAGTGATGATGCTCGCGCCGCCGCTTTTCAATGTGGCGATTTGATTCGAGAAGTCGTCGTTGTTGAGCTGAAAGAAGCCGGTCGGCACTTCCTTGTAGTCATATTTCTTCAAAACCGGCGGCAGTCCATGCTGCGGATCGGAAAATCCGCGCCCGGCCGGCGAGTCCATATACATGCTGCCGACAACTTTGTTGGTTTTTACAGTATTCCACATGGTTGCATAGAGATTGAACACGTCGCCAGCGCCGATGCAGTAGTGGAAGGTAAAGGGGAAGCCTTTGTCCGGCGATCCATGCCGACCAAAGAACCACGCTTCCCAAGGCGATAACGTGGAAATCAGGGGGACGCCGCGCGCGTCGGCCAGTTCATCCGCCGCGCCGGCGATGTTCTCGCCGTCGTTGGTCAGTACGAGGTCACATTTTTCGCTTAATATTAGCTCTTTCGCGACCACGTTGGTTTGATTTGGATCGGACTGGTTATCTTTGAGGAGGAATTCGACGGCGTAGTTCTTGCCGCCGATGTTTAGACCATTCTTCAGCGTGGCTTTTACGCGATCCAGCACCCACGGGTCAGTGGCGCCGAAATCGGTGCGCGGGCCTGACATGCAGGCGATGTAGCCGATCTTCAAAGTCGCATTGTCGGCGCGGGCTACGCTGACCAATGGAAAGCCGGTCGCGGCGGCGACACCGGCGGCTCCGCCCATGCGCAAAACGTCGCGCCAACTCTTGCCGTTACTACGCGCATTCCGAGGTTGAATGGAATTGCTCATCTTGCTCCTCCCTGCGAGCTGATACGCCTTTTTGGCATCATAGTTTGTTATTGAGTACGTTCATAATTGAGTTTGATCATTTTTGTCAAGACGGCCACATGCGTGCGCGCCGGTCTGTCGGAAAAGACCGGAAGCCACTGCATCCCGCCACGGGCAACGGATCAAGAATGAGTTGTGGAAGTCGAGCGCGTCAGAGAGCGACGTGGGGCGAGAGGCCATTCATCAACAGCACAAGCTGGCGTCGCAAATGGGCGAGCCCGCGCGTGATATCGAGGTCGTCCGAAGATAGCCAATGCCGGATTTCAATCTGGTAGATTGAGAATATCACCCACGCGATCACTTTCGAATCCTCTTGCGGCGAGATGGCTTTATGCTCGATCGCAAGGTTCACAATGTCGCCGATCAACCCGATCAGACGCTCGCGCGTTTTCAGGAATTTCTTCGCCTCCGGTCCGCCCGCATAGAATATCATCTCTCTCAACGCCAGCCGCGCCAACGCAGGCCGCTGTCCGAAATAGCGATAGTGGGCGCGAAATACGCGCATCAGGTTATCCAGCATTGACCGAGTTGGCTGCACCATACCGGCCGCCCGTTCGACAACTTCCTGCAGGTCGTCGTTGACGATCATGAAGAGCAGGTCGCGCTTGGTGGGCGCGTAAACAAAGACGGTTCCAAGACCGACGCCGGCCCGTAGCGCAATAGCGCGCGTCGTAGTGTCATCGAATCCATTTTTGACGAACAGCTCGGACGCCGCGTCTTTGATACGTCGCAGCTTGTCGAGCTTGTTGCGTTCCCGCAATCCGAAAACTTTTTGCTGGCGCAATTGGGGCAACGTATGTTCCTAACGGGATGTCGATTCGGTTTATCGAGCGTATTCCGGTTCGGCTTCTTAACCGCGATTGCCAATGAAGTGAAGCGGGCTTACGAAAACTCGCATTGTGAAAGCGGATCGTCGTTCAACCCTCTCATCCCCTGACGCACAACGGCGGGCCCAAGCGCTAAGACCTCCTTGACAGAAAAATGATCATGCTCAATTATTCTGAGCGATCTCCGGTGGCGTACTTGTAATGGGATAGCCGTCGATCGGATACGCCGCGCTGAGACGCGGATTGATTGGGAACGCACACGGGGAGCAACGTCGCCGCAATGGCTGACGGCGTTACAAACGGTATGCTGCTTGGCGCGACGCCACCGGTTGAAAGCACGACAATTGAAGCCGTGGTTCGCTGGCTACTTACACCCATGAGCGGGTCAAATGAGCACTTCATTGCCGCTTCAATTGCCTGGCATGGACGTTTGATGGTTCTCGGCCTGGGTTTGATGATGCCGCCGACGGTAATCGTCGCCCGCTTCTTCAAAGTTACGCCGCGGCAGGAGTGGCCGCGCCAACTCGACAATCCATTCTGGTTTGTAACCCATCGGCGTTGGGGACATGTTATCGGATTCATCGTCGTCGCAGGCCTCATCTTTGTGTTGGCCGCCGAGGTCTGGCAGCCGCCTTGGCACGGTCTGCACGGCGCGTTCGGCTGGGCGGTCGTCATATTGGTGCTGATCCAAGTTGTTGGCTCTTGGCTGCGCGGCACTCATGGTGGTCCGGTTGATCCGTTTACCCGTCAGCCGCGGCCACCGAAGGAGTGGCCTGGCGACCACTTCAGCATGACGCGGCGCCGCGTCGTATTTGAATACGTTCACAAGTGGGCCGGGTACGTTTTGTTGGCGCTGACACTAGGGGCGATTCCCACTGGTCTCCTCGCAGCTGATGCGCCGCGTTGGATGCCGATCTCCATAGGCATTTGGTGGCTTGTGATGCTCGGCGTCTTCGTCACATTGCAGCGCGCGGGCCGCTGCGTCGATACCTACCAGGCGATTTGGGAACTCGATCCGAATCTTCCGGGAAATCGCCGGCGTCCGATCGGCCTCGGCATCGTGCGCGTGGAGACCGGAATTCGAGGGTGAAGAACGAATAGCCCGGTCGAATCAATCTGGCCGGCAGAAACAAAATTAGGAGGAAATCTTGGGATTAGTCGAAGGGAAAACCTGCATCGTAACCGGCGGCGCCGGCAGCATAGGGCTTGCCACTGTGGAAGCGCTTCTCACCGAAGGCGCGAAGGTCATGCTTGTTGATCTCGACGCCGACAAGCTCGCGCGCACCATTCGGGATTTAAAGACCGACAAGGCAGCCTTCGTCGTCGCCGATGTCACCGACGCCACCCAAACCCGTCGATATGTCAGCGAGACAGTCGCCCGTTGGGGCAAAGTCGATGTCTTATTCAGCAACGCCGGAAATGACGGCCCGCTGATGCCAATCACCGAATACCCCGAGGACCTGTTCGACCGGATCATCGCCACGCATGTGCGGGGATGTTTTCTCGCCTGCAAATACACCATCCCACAGATGAACGATGGCGGCAGCATTATCATCACCTCAAGCATTGTTGGGGTGAAGGGAGTTCCTAACAACTGCTCCTATGTCGCCGCCAAACATGCGCTGATGGGCTTGATGCGTTGCGTCTCCAAGGAGGTTGCGCCGCGGCGCATTCGCGTCAACAGCATCAATCCGGGGCCCGTCGACAACGTGTTTATGCGCACGGCCGAGAAGAGCATGAGCAACATGCTGGGTCGCGACGCCGGCGAGTGGTTCGACGAGCAGATACCTCTCGGCCGCCACGCAGTGCCGGGAGAGATCGCACAGGCCGTCTGTTTCCTCGCATCCGATCGCAGCAGCTACACGAGCGGTACTGCGCTCATGGTCGACGGCGCCTTCTGTGCGTGAAGCGTGAGCTGCGCTGATCTTGACTGAGGTCGATGCCCGCGAGGAATTTGAATGAGGGAGTATGCCCATGACGAAGTTCGGCATTGGACAAGCTGTCCGACGAGTTGAGGATAAGCGCTTTATTACCGGCACCGGCGAATATGTGTGTGACTTAGCGCTTTCGCGCCAATGCTATGGAGTGCAAGTGCTCTCGCCGCACGCGCATGCCACGATCAAGAGCGTCGATGTAACGGCAGCTAAGGCCGCGCCGGGCGTCGTGTGCGTGCTCACCGGCGCAGATGCGATGGCCGACAAGCTTGGAGGAATTCCACCTCATTTCATGCCGGAGTCGTGGGGCGGCCCAAAAGGATTTGCGACCACGCGGCCCGTGCTCCTTGCAGACCGCGTCCGTTGTATCGGCGACCGAGTAGCCTTCGTCGTCGCTGAGACTGAAATGCAGGCGCGGGATGCCGCAGAGCTGGTTGCGGTGGAATACGAGCCGTTACCCGCGCTCGTCGACATTGAGCAAGCGGCCAGGACGGAAGCGCCAAAAATCTGGAACGACTGCCCGAACGGGAATATCGCTGTCACAATCGCGCTCGGTGACAAGGCTGCGACGGATGCCGCGTTCGCTGCGGCGAAGTACACGGCCTCGGTTCGTTTGGTGAATAACCGCGTTACCGCGAACGCGATAGAGCCGCGCTGCGCGATCGGCGTCTATGACGCCTCGCAAGGTAAATATACTCTACACACCACGTCACAGGATCCGCACGGCGTGCGGACTGTCTTAGCGTCAGCCGTACTGCACGTGCCAGAATCGAAAATCCGAGTGCTTTCGCCCGACGTGGGCGGCGGTTTCGGAATGAAAGCCAATATCTATCCCGACGACGTTTTAGTGCTTTGGGCTGCCAAGCGCTGCGGGCGGCCGGTCAAATGGACCGCGACGCGCAGCGAAAGCTTGATGCTGGATACGCACGCACGCGAGCAGGTCATCTACGGCGAACTTGCCCTCGACACAGACGGAAAATTCCTGGGCATTAGAGCGACCGGTTATCAGGCGCTCGGTGCCTATTTCTGGGCGGCGATCACTGCACCGATGTTCTTCTCGTTAATGCTCATTCCCAGCGTCTATGATGTGCAGGCGATTGATTTCAGTACTCGCGGGGTATTCACGAACACCGCTCCCACGTCGGTGTATCGCGGCGCTGGGCGGCCGGAGGCGATCTATCTGATCGAGCGCCTCGTCGAGCGTGCGGCACAGGTTACAGGCATCGACCGCGTTGAGTTGCGCAGGCGCAACCTGATCAAGCCGGACGCGATGCCGTACCACACGCCGACACATCAAAACTATGACAGCGGCGAATTCGAGAAGCTAATGGACAAATGTCTTGCGCTCGCGGATTGGGATGGCTTCGACATACGGCGCAAAGAAAGCGAAAGAAACGGAAAGTTGCGCGGCCGGGCCGTCACGCCCTATATCGAACTCGCCGGCGTTTTCAACGAGCGCATGGAGCTACGGTTCGATCCGAGTGGCATGGTGTCGATCATCGCCGGCACTCATTCGCACGGGCAAGGACATGCCACGGCATTTGCGCAACTCGTTGCCGACTGGCTCGGCGTGCCGTTCGAGGCGATCAATTTCATTCAGGGCGACACAGACAAGGTTGCGTATGGTCGCGGCACATTCGCTGCACGTAGCTCCATGGTCGGCGGCAACGCACTTCGTGTTGCCGCCGACGCAGTGATCGCGCGAGGCAAGGAAATGGCTGGTGCGCTAATGGAGGCGGCGGCCTCTGACATCGAATTTAAGACCGGAACCTACACGGTGAAGGGCACGGATAAGCGGATGTCGATCAGCGACGTGGCCCGTGCCTTCTTTGCTCCGGCCGGACCTGTATTAAAATTCGGGCTCGGACTCGACGGTGTAGGCTCGTACGCTGGCGTGCCCGGTGGCCCACCCAACTATCCAAACGGATGCCAAGTCTGCGAGGTGGAGGTCGATCCAGAAACCGGCATGGTTCGGATCGATCGTTTCGCTGCCGTTGATGATCTCGGCATGATCATCAATCCGATGATCGTCGAGGGGCAAATTCATGGCGGTATCGCGCAGGGCGTGGGCCAGGCGCTGTTCGAGAATGTGATTTACGACGAGACCTCAGGCCAACTGATCACCGGTAGCTTGCTCGACTATGGCTTGCCGCGTGCTGACGATTTCCCGTCATTCGTTTCCGAACTGGTCGAAATTCCGGCCAAAACTAACCCACTCGGCATCAAGGGCATTGCCGAATCGGGAACGATCGGCGCGCCTCCCACTGTGGTCAATGCGGTGATTGACGCGCTGAGCAGTCGTGGGGTGGAACACCTCGATATGCCTCTGACGTCGGCACGTGTTTGGAAGGCCGCGAATGTTCGCGTGAAAGCGGACGCGTGAGTAGAGGGAAAGGCTTCCCCATGCCACCCGCAATAAGTTTACGCGCAAAGCCCGTCATCCGCGAGCACAGAATACCGACGCGCGACAGCAAGCCTTACATCGCAGTCGAAGGGCCGGACGGAAATCTTTGGTTCTGCGAGAGCGGCGCTTCGAAGATCGGTTGCTTTGATCCGCATACGGAATCGTTTCGCGAATTCGCTCTCCCCGTCGCCGACAGCACGCCGATCGGCATCGCCACCGGTGCAGACCACAATTTGTGGTTCACGGAAAAAACAGGCAACCGCATAGGCCGCGTGGGCCGAGACGGCGCGATTGTAGAATTCGCTCTGCCGACGGCCAATGCTGGTCCTGACGGCATCGCCCTCGGACCTGACGGTAACATCTGGTTTTCCGAAGCCGAGGTCGATCGAATCGGGCGCGTTACGCCGGACGGCCGCATCGCCGAATTCGCCACCGGTATCACGGCGGGGAGCCGGCCGCTCTCCATCGTCGTGCGTGACGGCGCGCTATGGTTTAGTGAAGCCAGAGGCAACCGCATCGGTCGCATCACCGTAGAGGGCAAGGTTACTGAGTTTCCGATCCCGAGCCGCGACAGCCAGCCGCGCGCCATGGCATTGCATCCCGATGGAGACGTTCTGGTTCGTAGAGACCAGCGCCAATGCGCTCGGCCGCATCGCTCGCGACGGCACAGTCGCCGAGTTCGCCGTAACGACGCCGAACGCGTCACTACGCGGCGTTACTGTCGGCGCTGACGGCGACCTTTGGTTCACCGAGAATTTAGCCAATAAAATCGGGCGCATGGCGCCCGAAGGCACCATGATTGGCGAATACGAGATCCCGACCCCAGCGAGCGGCGCCCGCTGCATCACTGCCATGTCCGACGGCCGTTTGTTCTTCACACAATACGATGCCGGCCTGATCGGCGAAGTCGTCCTGGAGGAAGTGCTGTGATATGCAAGGGGGGGCAAGGCTCCCGCCGCGTTCGGCGCCGGTGTCACACATGCAAGGAATTGTTTGACAGTAAACGTTACCGGCAAAGTCGGCGGAACGGCAAAACGCCTATACTTTCTCGCGCGCGTTGTCTGTCACCTTGCCAACAGGACCGACGTGAAAGTGGGACGGCGGCATTTGACTTATACCAAATCTCAGAATCCCTGACTCTTCGGCGATTCACAAATCAGCTGGGTTCTGATTCAACATGGCGAACAGTGGAGGTTCGTCATGGCGGCTCCGATAGCGTTGCGCGGGGATTTCAATGCGTCGCAGCTGCGCGGTTTGGCGAGAAAGACGAAGGACGGCCCGCAGGCTCGGCGGCTTTTGGCTCTTGCGGCGGCCGGATCATGTTCGGCGATGTGTGCGCGCAGGGCCAGAAGATCGTGAATGGATTCCGGAGACCATAAGAGCGTCATACGCCCCGAGGAGATCGA
The DNA here is from genome assembly GCA_963733575.1 of uncultured Alphaproteobacteria bacterium. Taxonomy (GTDB): domain Bacteria; phylum Pseudomonadota; class Alphaproteobacteria; order Rhizobiales; family Xanthobacteraceae; genus BOG-931. Next base: position 222,307 of record CAVTDJ010000008.1, read on the forward strand.
CGCTCCTTTCGCGTCTCCCAGGAAGCGACCCATTCGCTGACGCGCGCGTGCGCGATGCCTTTGCCGCGGTCAAGCGATGCGAGGGCTTTGTTTATTCCAGCGACCTGCCACTCGTTGGTATCGAGATAGGCGGAGATCGCTTCGGCCGCGAGAAATGAACGGGAGCGGCCGGTATTCTTGGCGAGCTTCTCAAGGCGGCTCTTGGTCGAGCGGCCTACGCGAACTGAAAATGTCGTTGTAGTCATATATATACAGTATAGCACAGGCGCTGGATCGTGCCCAAACAAGGTGCGTGGCGCCTCACGAGTTTTGGATAGCGGGGGTTGAGCGGATTAACAGCTCGCGGGCGAGCGATGACAGTTCGATCGTTATTGAGGAAAATCGAGTGGAGAGCTGCCTCATTCCTGATCAATGAACCTAGGGCGCAGCTTTTACGGGCTGTTCATCAAACGGGGAGCATGCTCGATTAAGTTTAGGAGATACGGCAATGGCAATTGATGAAAGGCGGTCGAACGCCCGACGTTTAGGCAAAGATCGGCGGAGCGGCGTTGACACGCGTGCTGAAGAGGAAAAGAGGGCGGTCGGCGAAAGACGGTCAACAATTGACCGCAGATCGGGTTTGGACCGACGGTCGACCGCCGCACCGGCTGCCACTCCCAGCGGCGGTCGGGACGACGTTTAGTTTCAAGGGCTACCAGTGATGTGCCCACACGGGAGGCGATGGCTTCACGTTAGCAACCGTCGACACGTCACGGATTCTAGAGGGTTTGACCCTGCGGCGGGCTTGGTTGAGTGGAAGGGGATTGGTTGACTCAGAACCGGTGATTGCTGAGACTTCATCCCGAATGAGGGGTGGTGTAAATTTTGCATACGATGTATTGAGCTTAGGAGGATTTGTATGACGTGCATTTTGTGCATTTCATGCACTGTCTTTCCCACGACGAAGGGGGAATGGGCAGCCCACCTCGAACACGGACAAGCGGGACCCTACATAACGCAAGACCTGGCCCTGCAAGTGGCAATCGCCGACGCACTGCGAATGCGAAAATTGGGAAGGCCAGCTCGTATTACGGTACGAGACCGGAGCGGCAACGTTCGCGCTGAGCGCTGTCTTTGCTCTCGATTCAGCCGGTGATGAATGAGCTTTACGTTTTGTGTGGGCGCGTTGTAGCCGCTTCGGAAATGATGTAGCGCCTTTCGCGGGCTGCCAGTCGAACTGGCCTAGTCACCGGACAGCATGTACGTCCTAGTCTGGTTGCAGGTATAGCAGACGAAGGTATGCCTCTTCATCCGAGGAACGATGGGATGAGGAGTAATAGCGACATCAATCATGTCCGTACGACATTTGGGACAGGGCGTTGGTGGATTTTCGGAATTGGCTGCGCTCATGATTTTAAGCAGCATGACTGTGCCACTTAAATTTCCAGTAAATAAAAAACGAGCTCTTGCCACGTCACGGAGTTTGGAAGGTTGACGGGACTTTGGTGGCTCTATTGAGCGCCGGACGAGGATTGGTTGCGCGGGGGCTCAGTTGAGCCGGGAGTGGTGTTGATCACTGGAACGACGAGAGCCGCCGGGGGCGGGACTCGAATCAAAAACTCAAATCGCGACGTGCGGTCGCTATTGCCCGTCAGCCAGCGCATAGCTGTCAGCGAGCGAGCTAATCGCCTTTTGCGCCATACATTCGCCGACCGTCGATAGAAGGGGTTCGAATTCGGCAGGTTCCCAATTTGCCGCGGCTCCGCTGGGAAACAATCTCCGAATTCTGACGTGTTTGAGTTCCCGACATAGATTTTCAGCACTTGCGGCTTTTAGGCATTCGCCCTCGATAAACTCACGCGATTTTTGCAGCCTTTTTGAGATCATATCGGCCTCCGGTACTCGCTAAGCGTACGTGGCGGTACGGCCAATGCTTTTCAAGCAGGGGCGGCCGGATGTCACGGATATGGGAAGAGGTGTTGGCGCGACTACTGCGGCGTTGAAGTTGCAGTCGATGAGGCTTCTGTTGTCGTGGTCGGGGCGGTTGTGTTTGATGGTCACCAAGCGCATTTATCACGCATGGCCAAGCTCCGTTTCGACGACGCTGACTATTCTGTTGTCGTGAAGAAGAGGGGAGCGCCTCCGAACTCATGGAGGTGGCAGATTTATCGAGCTGGGAGATCGATCCCGATAGGGCAGTCGCCAGTCTTTTTTCACACGATGGCGGCCGCTAACAAAGCAGGAAAAGCGGCACTCAAGCAGCTCTTGGGTAAGCTCAACGCTTAACTGAGTAAGGCGAGAGGCGCCGTCGAAATTCACTTCACGGATTTTGGAAGGTCTGCTGGCGTTTGGTGGCTTGGTTGAGGGGCGGATTGGGATCTGTTCTGGACCTGGCAATGATGGGGCGTTCGACAGTTATGCACCTGCCGTCAAGGAAGGCTGGTCTGACGCACGGCTCGCCGGCCCAGTGGTAAGAATCGGAATCATGGATCAGACAAGAACGGGACTATGGTGCTAAATTGATTCCTTAAGTCGGAGGAAGCGCTCATGCTCCAGACGGTATCGCCGCTCATTCTGACGCTTTCGCTGTTTCTCATGACTGCTGTCGCTACGCATTTGGTCATGTCATTTGGGCAGACGTTGTTACATTATAAGGTTGCCCACCATCCAATTGGCGGTAAGTTGTTTCGCAACCACATCAACTTCCATCACGCCCATTATGCCGACGATCATCTTGTCTCTGGGACGTACCTCGGTGACGAAGGCAACATTACGCCCTACTTCTTTATTCCCGTATTTCTGGTCGGGGGGTGCGCTTATTTCGTACTGCCGCTAAATCTTTTTGTGGTGATGGCAATCGCAAGCGCGGCGTCGTTTTACGCGCATGTCTTTTTCGACAAGGAATATCACGTCGAGGGATCGCGGCTTCAAAGGTTTGCGTGGTTCAGACGCCAGCAGGAACTGCACTTTGTTCATCACCGTCACGCGAATAGCAATTTTGGCGTAATTCACTTTTTCTGGGACAGGATTCTCGGGACCTATAGAAAGCCGGCTGCTGGATAGACTCATAGGAGAGGCTTTCGCATCGGGGTCAAGAGAGCGGCACGTGGCGCGACGGTAATTGGTGATTGGGGTAGTTCTCTTACGATCGTTTCTCGATCACGGCGCGGCGGCCGAGATCGGCGAGGGTAAACGATTGGTTAATGCATTGTATCGCATTGTCCCCTTTGGATTACCGCTCGGAGGTTGCGATGCTGCCCGACCAACGCACGCCTGATGATGACGTTTGTCCCGTCGGCGATGACCTGTTTGCTGAACTTTACCGCGCGAGCAAACTGGGTTTGCCTGCCCTGGTGGCAACCGTCTCGCCGGATATAAGAGCGATGCTCGCACTGTTTTGCTATCGCCGCAGCCACCTCCACGAAATCGGGTTGGCTATCGCAGCGAGTTGCGACGAAGACGACTTAGTTGAATCGGGAGGGAGGATTGGCGCGGCTCTGTTCGCGAGGTCCAGAGAAGCGCCGAACGCGGAGCCATCCGCGTCACACTACACTGCCCGTCGCAAGATAACGCTGGCGACTGGATTTTTCCGAGAAATGCCCGGCCTGGATGGAGAGCCGGAAGAGGAAGTTAACGAAGCTGTACCGGTGGTCTATTCGTTGTAAGAGCCGAGTGTTCGATTTTAAACGACACCGACGACCGCACGGAAGCGCTATCGCAGTTCTCCACGGATGAACTGGTAGCAGCGCTGCTCGATGGTTTGCCGCTCCCTTCCAAACCGCTGCCGACTCTGTTGGCGGATCAATTCGGCCGGGCCGAGCGGCTCGTACAGATTATCCTCGTCCACATGCGAGGCCGGTTGTCCTGCGGCTACATTCATAGTTCGTCCAAGTTCTTCGGCACTTCGCCGAACGCCTTCAAAATTGTCGCGTCGTCGAAATTTCCCATGTTCGGGTCGCCGGTCCGCTTAAACGCGAGCGCGCCGGCGTTGGCCGGATCCCGCGACATCAACTCGGCCCGCCGGATCGCGGCCCGTTCGTTGGGCATCTCTTGGGCTTGGCCCGGTGCCACGCCCTCTTCTGTCCTCAGAAACGGCAGGGCTACGTAGTATATAATGGCCATTAGTTTTCTCTATCTTGCTCACGGTTCCTTTGCGCGCTTTTTCAATTCAGCAAACGCGCGGCCGGCGAGGCGGCCAAGTTTGGTCGCCGTGGAGTCGAGCTCCTCGGCGTGGTCGGAGCGGCCCGCCTCGAATGCAGTGAACCAGCGGCGGAAGCGGGCGAGTTGATCCTGCGGCAGCTTGGCAATAGCTTCGGCGATTTCTTCGACTTTCATGTGGCGCAGTATAGCACCGCCGGGGCTTGGTTGAGCGCCGGAAGGGGATTGGTTGTCCTCATTTCCGTTGACCGTCAAAACAGGGGGGTGGACTCCTAAAGTCGCAAATGGGCGACGCTGTTGGCGTTCTGTGGCATCATCGCGCGGTACCGCCGGACGATGTGCCATGCGCTTCCTCGCGGACTGGCTTTTGACCAGATGCGCTGTGGCCGCAATCATGATTGTTGCTGTGCCACGGCCCGTGTTGGCGCGCACAGACTTGCATTGCTCAACGATGCAGGTCGTCATCGTTAGTGCGCCGACCGGGGAAACGTCGACGAGGAGCGAAGAGAACTTGAGCTTTGTAATTGATGATGCGGCAAAGACTCTCACCTTTGCGGATGGACGTTCCTTGGCAGTCACTCGCCTCGACCGCAATTGGATTAGCGCAAATCGCGATGACATTTTTTACGAGTTCGACCGCCAAAGCGGCACGCTGAGCTACGCGACCTCGACGACAAAAAATAACATTACTTCCACAATCGTGGGTTCGGGGCGATGCGGATGATGGGACGGCTGGAGCCGGCGGAATTATTGAGTCGCGGGAGGAGTTGAAGTCGCGAAGTTCAGCGGCGTGATTACCTGCGCGTGGAGCGTGGTGCCCTGCACCGAACCGGTTTTGGGGAGCACGTTGATTTGCTCTCCGACTGTGAGGTTTTTGAGCGTGAGCGCAGTGGTAACAAAGGGCTGGGGCGCGCTCGGATATTTTGTCGGGTCGGCCATATATGCCGCCATCTCCTGATTGTACGTATTCGGGTCTTTTGGCCCAACCATTTTGTACATCTGCGTGTCGGAATCGATGATGACGGTTGCTTTCACCGAGCCGGGGCTCGTGGAGCCCGGCTGTATCACCGCCATGGTTAGGCTGCCGCTGCTCACCGACGTAACGGCGCCGTTGATATTGCCGGCGGCGTAGTGAGGGATACTGCCTTCGCCGATGGTGACGTTCCGAAAACTCAGCGGGATTTGCTTGCCCGGGAGCAGTTGCAGGTTGCACACTTCCGTTTTGAGAAACCGTTTGCTGGGCAGTTTGTTGGACATATTTTCCTCCGACCGTGTCATGCCACGAGAAATTGGTTGGGCAGTTCGGGTATATCGCCGCGGAATAAGTCATTGTCGACTTATCACACTTGACGATGAACGGATCGGATGGGCGTTCGGTATCGAGCGGGAGGGGGGTATCGAGCTCGAGGAACTCTTCGTAAAGCCACAGTTCCGACGTCGTGGTTTTGGTACGAAGTTGCTCGATGCTTTCCGCGAACTGGCAGTTGCGAACGGCGCAACGCTGAAGGTTTGGGTCTCTTTCGCGGACATGGAACCAGCCAATCTGGACATCATTAGAAAGTTGATCAAGCCCTCAGGTTTCACGCTGGAACAGACTGACGTGCGATGGGCCGCCTATTTGGTATCTGGAGCCGAGGCCCATGGCCCGAATGGTGGACACCGATCATCTCTCCCACCAAGCCGTCCACGGGCCCCGTTTTCTCCGGAAGGGTTGTGAAGCTTTGTTCAAGGCGCAACGCCAAAGTTCCGTACCTTGACCGCTAGTCGCGACACGCCGTCGCTTCGCACTTTGGTGCAATTGTTCGATTGGCACCCGAGACTTTATCGAGCCCGTCCAGCAATTGGCGCACGACCGATTGCGCGAGGTAGCAGTATCCGTGCGCATTCCAGCGATCGTGATCAGTCGTTCCAGGCGATGGTGATCACGGTTTCCATGGGATCGTGATCAGGCTCAGCATTGGTATTTGGCGTGCTGAGCGTCGACGCGGTGGCGAGCACGACTGACGATTGTATGGTGTCCCCGAAATAGCCTCCTGGTCAAGGTTGGCGGGAGGGGCGTGTGGTCTGGTGGGGGCAATTGCGAGCGAGATGGTTCATGCTGCTTTCTTTTCGCCGGCGCGGCGTCGCAGGCTGTCGCCTTTGAGTTCGATACGGTGAGCGTTGTGAATGATGCGGTCCAATATCGCGTCACCGAGAGTTGGATCGGCGATAACGTCGTGCCACTGCGCCACGGGCACCTGACTTGTGATCAGCAGTGATCCCTTATCGTAGCGATCATCGACGATTTCGAGCAGATCACGGCGTTGGTCGGCGGAGAGTGGCTCGGGTCCCCAGTCGTCGATGATAATGAGATTGGTGCGCTCGAGCGTGGTCATCAGGCGAGAAAGCCGGCCTTCGCCGCGCGCCTGGGCGAGATCGGCAAAGAGGCGCGGAGCTCGTTTATAAAGGACGGAGAAGCCGTCGCGGCAGGCCTTGTTGCCGAGGGCGCATGCTAACCAAGACTTCCCTGTTCCGGTCGGGCCGACGATGGCCAAGTGATTGCAGTCACGCACCCATTGGCTGGTTGCGAGTGTCTGGAAGAGAGATCGATCGAGACCGCGTGAGGTCCGAAAGTCGATGTTCTCGATGGTGGCCGCCTGACGGAGCTTGGCGGCGGTCAATCGGCGTGAGAGGCGGCGGTTGTCTCGGAAGGTGGCTTCCCGATCGATGAGGAGGCCGAGCCAATCGGCGTGCGACATCTCGGCTGCCTCAGGATTGTTCTGCAGTTCGACGAGTGTGTCGGCCATGGCAGCGAGGCCGAGTGAGCGCAGGCGTTCGATGGTGGGATGAATGAGCATTGTGATCTCCTGATCAATTGTAGTAGCTGCGACCGCGGATGTTTGAATGAAAGAGGATGGGCACCTCCTGCGTAGGAGGAGTTGTTTTGTCGGTGCCGTTCTTCAGGATGGCGGCGACGGATTTGTAGGAGCGCGCGTTGAGCAAAAGGGCACGGGCACAAGCGGCGTCGACGCGCTCTGACCCATAGCGCTTCACGAGCCCGAGAATCCCGATGGCTGAGCGGAAGCCTTGTTCGGGATGTGGGCGCGAGCGCAGGATGACGTTGATCAGAGTGTCGGCGTCGGGCCCGATCTTGGCGGCGTCACGGCGAATGCGCTCATGTGTCCAGTCACGATAGCGCCGATGTGAGCTTGGCATATGCTCGGCGACGGTCGTTGGACGATGCGGCAGGGTGCTGCGCAGATGCGACGCCACACGCTTGCCGCGCAGGAAAATCTCGACGGTCTTCTGGGTGATCCGTGCCTCGACCTCCTGACGTACGAGGCTGTGGGGAACACTGTAGTAATGTTTGGCAATCTCGACGTGATAATCGAGATTGATCCGACAGCGCTTCCACTCGGCATACTCGTAGGGCTCATCCGGCAACGGCGTGAGCGCCGGGCGATCGAGTTCGTTGAACAGTTCGCGCCGACTTCGCCCCCAGCTCCGTAACGATCGATCGTTCAGATCGACAAGAAGACCGTGGATTGCCTCGTTGAGAGCGACGATCGAGAAGAAACGGCGGTTCCTCAACCGCGCCAGAATCCATCTACCGACAATTTGGACTCCCACTTCGACTTTAGCTTTATCCCTCGGATGATACGGCCTCGCTGGCAGAATGGCAGTTTTGTAATGGCGGGCGAGATCGGCATAGGTGCGGTTGACCATCGGCTCGTGGAAGCAGGCCCGAGTGATGCCCGCCTTTAGATTGTCGCTTACCGTCTGCCGGGCCACGCCGCCAAAAAAGGAAAATGCCCGAACATGTGATGAGATCCAGTCGGGCAAGCTTTGGGTGAAGGTTGCCTCGGCGTAGGTGAAGTTCGAGGCGCCGAGTACGGCGACAAATATCTGCGCCGTGAGCACTTCACCGGTGAGCCCATCGATCACCTCCATGGTGTGGCCCGAATAGTCGACGAAGAGCTTCTCGCCGGCGACATGAATCTGGCGCAGGGTCGGCTTCAAGCGGCCGGCCCATTCCTTGTAACGTTCGCAGAACCACGAATAGCTGAAGCCGTTGGAGGTCGTGTCGCAGTACTCCTCCCACAACAGCATCAGCGTCACGCTCGGTCGGCGTAGCTCGCGATGCACCACCGCCCAATCCGGCTGCGGACGGTCATCGCTAGGCAAATCCGATGGTGGCGGATAAAGCCGATTCTCGAGCCGGACATCGTCATCCAGCTCCGGCGGCAAAGGCCAGGTCAGGCCAGCGCGGCGCGTACGGTTCAGGTACTTGCTGACCGTTCCTTGAGCCAGGCCAAGGCTCCGGGCAACGCTGCGCTGAGACATGCCGACGCTGTGGTGCAGGCGTAGAACTTCACGAATGTGGCGCATTGACAGTCTCTCCGTCGGCATCTCGATCCTCTGCTCTGGGGGGCAAAGGGCCAAGCTACCTGGGTTGCAGACTGTCAGTGGTGAGCGCCTCCCCATCGTCTTCCAGGCTGATCACGATCGCTGGAAACGGCGATCACGATCCGCTGGAAACCGTGATCACGATGCTCTGGAATTGATGATCACGATGCTCTGGAAACCGTGATCACGATCGAGGCGAACGCGCAATCCGAGGGCGGTTCTGCTAATCAAGCGATATGGAGGATGGAGACTCTTGTAACATCGTGAATGGGCAATGTCTGCTAATGGCCGATGCTGTTCTCTAATTCCGGGTTTGGGTGTCAAGCTCTCCACGATCATCCTTGCCGGGCCCACTGTTCTCTCCGCGGTAGGGGCGTGCCCTCCGCATGATGGCGTAAGATGACGTTGGCGGATCAATGTTGAAAGCGCGGTCGCCCTTTCGAGCGCACGCCAAGCATCGAGCGATCTCACCACCGCCAACGTCCCGGCAGGGACGTCTTTTCCCGCTGTGTGTCGCGGGAACCCTGTGATCTCCTTATGCGCGCTACGCGGCAGCCTTCTTTGTTGACCAGTTGAACTCGGTCCCATCGATCCACATGCGGTGCAGAATGACCGCGAGTTTGCGCGCGACGGCGACTTTGGCCTTGCGGAGCCCGTTGCGCTTGGCCAGCTTAATCCCCCAAGCCTTTAGCGCCGACCATTTTGGCACTCGGGTCAGCAGCACGTTGGCCTCTTCGAATAGATAGGTGCGGAGCATGGCATCACCGCACTTCGAGATTCGGCCGGACCAATCGATCTCCCCGGAGGCATGGCGTCGGGTCGTCAATCCGATATAGGCGCCGACACTTCTCGATCGCTTGAAGCGCGTCGGATCGTTGATCGTCGCCTTGAAGCACAGTGCGGTGATCGGGCCGACACCAGGTACGGTCATGAACTTGCGGACCTGCACATCATGACGTGCCAGCCTGTGAACCTTACGGTCGAGATCGCCGACCTGCTTCTCGATGGCCATGCGCGCCTCGAGCAACGGCCTGATCGAAGCCACTAGCTCTGGACGGTTCTCGATCAACTCCTCGGCTCGCACAGCAAAGACATTGAACTTGGCGCGACCGATGACGAGACCAAGGTTTTTGAGGAGACCGCGGATCTGGTTCTCGAGATCACGCTTGACCTTGACCAGCAATGCCCGGCTCGCCAACAGCGCTCTGACCGCGTGGCTGTCGAGGTCCTTGACGTGCACCTCCTTGAACCAGCCGGTCTGCATGATGCGAGCTATGCCGGCCGCATCGTTGCGGTCGCTCTTGTTGATCTGCATCTTGAGCACCGCCTTAGCATGGCGCGCATCGATACAGACCACCGGCAGGCCAAGTCGGTTGAGCTCGGTCCATAGCCACGTAGTCGTCGGTCCGGTCTCGATGCCGATCCTTACCGTTCCTGGCGCCTTCGATCTTACGAATGAAGCAATCGCCTCAGGATCAGAGTCGACCACGCCCTCTTGCACGATCGATCCCGCCTGGTTCACCACGCAGATCGATGTCAGCTTCAACGACACGTCTAGTCCCACATAGTGTTCCATCGCTACTCTCCATCGTTGAGAGGCCACATGAGACTGGCCTCATACGTTCCTGGAGAGCTGATTCCCTGTGCCTTTGTCTGGCTCGATCCCGGAATTACCCCATGTTGAAAAAAGGCTCGTGATTTTCGGCGAACAGTGATTCCGTCTGCTGGAGGCATTCATCGGCGGAGGTCTGCGATGATGGATCGACAGGCGGGCGATCAGAGCCAGTTGTTTTACCTGTTCAACCTCGAACGGCGCATTCCAGCGGACCATCTCTTGCGCCGGATCAATCCGGTCGTGACACGGATCCTGGTTGAGCTTCGCGATAGGCTCGCGCCTTTCTATAGCGACATTGGCCGGCCTTCGATTGATCCCGAGCTTATGATCCGGATGCTGATTGTCGGCTACTGCTACGGCATCCGCTTCGAGCGGCGGCTGTGCGAAGAACTCGAACTTCACCTTGCGTACCGATGGTTTTGCCGCCTCGATCTCGACGACAAGGTGCCTGATCACTCGACGTTCTCGGTCAATCGCCACGGTCGCTTCCGTGATAGCGACATCCTCCGCCAGGTATTCGAGGCTGTGGTGCGTGCGTGCATGGATGCCGGCTTGGTCAAGGGCGACGGGTTCGCCGTCGATGCCAGCGTGATGGAGGCCAATGCCAGCCGCTACCACGGCAAGGCGCCGGACGAGATCGCGTGGGCCGAGCCCGAACGCCAGACGCGCGCGGTCAAGGAATATCTCGCTGGGCTTGATGTCGATGCGCAACCCAATCCCGACCGCAAGCCGCCGAAGGTGATCTCTCCCAGCGATCCCTGCTCGGCCTGGACGGCCAAGGCCAACAAGCGCGTGCAGTTCGGTTATGGGCTCAATTATCTCATCGACATCGCGAACGCGATCATTGTCGATGTCGAGCCGACCCCGGCGCGCACCTATGACGAGGTTGAGTCAACAAAGACGATGCTCGAGCGCACCGAGCGGCGCTTCGACCTGAAGCCGAAGCGGCTGGCGGCCGATACTGCTTATGGGACTGGCCGCTTCCTGGGCTGGCTGGTTGGCCACAGGATTGCACCGCACATCCCGGTCCGCGATGCTAGCGAACGTGACGACGGCACATTCTCTCGCAGTGACTTTCGCTGGGATCGGCGACGAGGTGTTTACGTCTGCCCGAATGGCAAGGTGCTGCACACCACCGGCACCGTGCACGACGGCAACACGCTTCGCTATCGCGCATCCAAGTTCGACTGCGAAGTTTGTGCGCTCAAGATGCAGTGCTGTCCCAATGGCCCGGTGCGACAAATTCCCCGCGATGTTCATGAATATGCCCGCGACGTGGCGCGCCGGCTTATGCGGACAAAGGCGTTCCTCAAGTCGCGCGACCAGCGCAAACGCGTCGAGATGCGCTTTGCCCACTTGAAGATTTACCACGGTTTCGAGCGCATGCGGCTGCGAGGTCTTTCCGGTGCGCGCGATGAGTTCCTTCTCGCCGCCATCGTGCAGAACCTCAAGACCTTGGCGCTCCGAATCCTCGGGCCACCACCCGCCCGGCGGCGCGCATCATTTGCCTGAGACGCTCACCATTGCGCCAGTAGCGTCCGCGTCGAGGTCGCCGCCAATCAAGCGGCCGCAAAATCGAACGGCCCGGCTCATCTCAGCCGGCCTACAGCATAACGCCAACCGAAAGAACTACTTTTTAAACAGCATCGGTCATTTTCAACGTTTCGAGCGTGCGCTAGGCATGTCCGCTATTCCTCCGTTAGCTACCGAATTGCTGCAATACGGCAACCGACGAGACGGGCCAATAGCGGTCATGAGCTCTCTTGGAAGCTAAAGAGGTCGCCGAAACCTCAAAGTAGCCGCAAGAGCGCGCGGCGCGCTCCTTGATTATTCGCCACCCGACCTGCCAATCGGCAAAACGATCTGGAAGACTGCTCCATGCGGGTAACCCGGCGACGCTGACAGCCTTCCGCCGTGAGATTCGACGATCGATCGGCAAATTGCGAGGCCCATCACCATACCGTGGGGCTTGGTGGTGAAGAAAGTATCGAAGATGCGATCGATATTTCCCGGCGCGATGCCGGTGCCGGAATCCTCGACCGTGACAAACACCTCCTCACTGCCGTTAAGCTCGGTTGTGACGCGGAGAAATCGGTTCCGATCGGTTACTGAACCCATCGCATCAATGGCATTCGTTATGAGGTTGAACATCGCTTCCTGCAGCTGCACCTCATTGGCCGTCACAGGCGGAAGCTTGCCAGCCAATTCTGTTTGAACCACAATCCGCTGCTTCTGAAGCTCGCCCTGGGCGAGCGCGAGCGCCTCGCTCATAAGCGCGTTCAAATCCACCGAGACACGCGCCTGGCCTTCGGCCTTGAACATGGCGCGAATGCCTTGGATTACCTCGCTCGCCCGGTGAGCGTCGTTGACGATCCCTTGGAGGACCGTCCGTGTTTCGCCGACGTCGGGAGTCGTTCGTGCAAGCCAGCGCAGGCCCGCATAGGCATTCGCGGTGATAGCGGCTAGGGGCTGTTTAATTTCGTGCGCGATCGATCCTGTCACGGAGACCATCTGGTTCATGCGCACAACGCGCGCAAGCTCCGCTCGCGTATTTTGTAGCGCGTCTTGAGCCTGCTTTTTTTCCGTAATGTCGAAAGCCATCCCGAACGTAAGCAGCCCGCCGTATTTACGATCCGGAATTGCGAAGACATAGAGATGTATCCAGATCAGCTTCCCGTCCTTGCACCGCAGCTGCTTGATCATCTCATAGTGTTGCCGTTTGCCTTGTTGCAATTCTCTGAAAAGGGTTTGGTTGAACTCACGCTCGCCGGGGATGCTCATGTCCAGGGGCGTCATTTGCCGCAGTTCTTCGCCGGAATAACCGGTCATGCTCTGGTAAGCCTGATTGGTTGAACTGAAGCGCTGATGTTCGTTAAGAAATGTAACGCCGAATATCGGGCTCTCGAGCAGCGACCGCCACCGTTCTTCGCTGGCCTGCAACTCGCGGGTGAGCCGCGCAACCTTTGTCTCCTGGCCGACAGCGGAGGAACTGCGACGGCGCACGGCCTTTGGCGCATTGCTGCGCTTTTGCGTTACCGTCTTGCGGCGTCGCGTGTTGACTGGTCCGCCGTCTGCTCTGGAGCGCCGTTTCATTGGCTCGTCGTTTCAAGCGCAAACCGCGCACTTCCGCTTCTCCCCGGATTCCGGACGAACCGCTGCGTCGCAATACCTGACGTTCAGGGCCATAACCAGCCTCGCTCCGAACGCGATGGACACCATAACATGTGATGGTTTGTCATTCGTTGTGGTCGTCAGTCTCGCGGCTCATTGGCGTATCGGCGATCCGGCTCGCCGGCAATTGTGTACTTTCTGATCAAGGAAGGCCGCGAGGCGTGGTCTGGTGACGAATGCGGCTGTTGCTAATCGCTTCCGGCCAAGCTGATCTTGGCCTGGCCTGCGTCATCAAGGCCGACTTCAAACGGAAAGGCAAAAATGCGGTAGCGGTTCTGCGCCGCTCGACGCCAACCCGGGGCGCTCACGTGTTTAATAGCAGTAAAAGGAGCCGTTTCTGGTCACGCAGTCCCACCATTCGCGAGACCCCCATGTAAACCCTTTTTTCCTCCGGCTTCGGGCGCTCAAACATTCCCGGAACACGCCCAATTTTTTTGCGCATTGTTCTTTCACGTAAGTGCACATCATCCTCCTTTGCTTTCTTGCCAATCGACAACAGTTATTCCGACAGCAGTGTTGGAAACAGCACAGCATTGAACAATATGTGCGGATGCGATTTGCGAACCGTACGCGAGTGAAACTAGGAACATAAGTGCAACCGCGATTGCGAATTTGTGAACCATAGTGTCCTCCTTTGTGGAAGCTGGGCAAATTTCTGCCACGTTCCGCAAAAAAATCGCTTGATATTTGTCAAACGCTTGCGCGGACTTTTCAATTATTAAAGCGCAATCCATGTCTCGGGGAACAATGCCCGCAAAAGCTGCCGGACTGGTTCCAGTTTCAAAACAGGAGGATGGAGTGAGAACAGGGCTGGTATTGATCGCGATAGCGATGGTGCTGACAACAAAGGCTTCTGCAAGCACGTTGGTGGGAGCCGGTGTATTAGGGTGCGACACGTTTACTGGAATGGTGCGCGATGTTCCCGAACAGGAAAATATTTTCTTCAATTGGGCGCAGGGCTTTATGACTGGGATAAATAAATCAATGGCGATCAATCAAACGGAATTAATGGACTTGAGTGCAATGAGCGTTGAACAGCAAAAACCATTTATACGAACCTACTGCGTCCAAAAACCGTCACAAACCTATGGCGGCGCAGTGACAGAGTTGGTGCTAGTCAAGCTGCCCCAAAAACCTGGGACGACCTCCTTGGCTGGTTGGGGGGCCGTTGCAGCGTGCAAACAGGCCACAGAGCTCCACCGTCGAAATCTGGACGTTTACAACGAACGCTTCGTTTTCTGGGCGGACGGCTTTTTGAGCGGGCTCAGCGCGTTGAAAATAGTTACGGGGCAGAGCCAAAAGGATTTAATTTCGCTGAGCCCCGAGGAGCAGGATCGTCAGCTACAACTCTACTGCAATCAACATCCTTCTCATCGATTCCTTGAGGCGACCTTGGACCTTTATAATAACAAGCTCCTTCTGCCGCGGGGCAGCGGCGGTTAGTCCCGCGGCGAGGTGCCGGATATGCGGTTGCGTTTGCGCTGCTGGCGCTCGCTTGCTACGGAAGTGCGGCACGGCAAATCAAGAAATCGTCAAAGAAAGCTGACAGACCCTATGCGGCCCCACCTACCTCTCGGTTTGGGAGCCTGAAGCGAGCCGATGAATTGATCGGATACCACCCGGAGCGGTTCGTATATCGACCGAAGTCAGGCTAAGCACACAGGCGCTACTGATTTTATGGGTCCTCGCGCCATGATGGGTAGCTGCCGAGCCAATATGCGGCGCCAATGTCCGGTTCGGGTCAATCATGTCATATCGAGCGGGCGCCGGTCACTTCCGCTCTGACCTCAACTCCAGACATAGCGTTGCAACGCACTAACTGACGCGGCGGGCCAAAAGCGGTCCTCGGCTGTCGTCATTCGATCATCATTACCGGCTCGGAGTTTTTTGGCCTTGCGCGCGGATCATTCGCGGGACCGGTTGACCTGCGGGGCAAGCCCGAACGAAGCCCATATTGCGCGCGCCGTCACCCCTCGGAATCCGACCAGGATGATGTTAAGATTGTATCTATATGAGCGAGGGCGTTACATGGAACGCCGATTAGCCGCGATCATGGCCGCTGACGCCGTCGGCTACAGCCGGATGATGCGCCAGGACGAGGCGGGGGCGCTGGCCTTGCTGCACAAGCACCGCTCAGAAGTGATCGATCCGGGGATAGCCAAGCATCGCGGCCGTGTTGTTAAGTTGATGGGCGACGGCCTGCTCGCGGAATTCTCAAGCGTCGTCGAGGCTGTCGATTGTGCGGCGGAGATTCAGCGCGCCATGGCGGCGCGTAATGGGAGCTCTCAGGGCGAGCGCCAGATGGCATTTCGCGTCGGCGTGCATCTCGGCGACATCATTGTCGAAGGCGATGATCTATATGGTGATGGCGTCAATATCGCGTCCCGGCTCGAAGGAATTGCCGAACGCGGCGGCATCTGCATTTCGCGTCAAGCCTATGATCAGGTTGAGAAGAAGTTGGCCCTCGGCTACCGCAGCCTCGGGCCGAAAAATCTCAAGAACATACCTGATCCGATCGAGGCCTTTGCCATCCAGGGCGATGGATTGGCAATTACCGATGAGCGCCAGGAAATTCGTTACTGCCGAACAGCAGACAGCGTGCGCTTGGCTTATGCCATAAGCGGACAAGGTCCGCCGCTGGTCAAGACCGGCAACTGGTTGAACCATCTGGAATACGATTGGGAGAGTCCGATCTGGCGTCATCTTTTTGTCGGGCTTTCGCGAGATCACAGGTTGATCCGTTACGATCCTCGCGGCACAGGCCTATCGGATTGGGACGTGGATGAGATATCTCTGGACGCATGGGTCAGTGACCTTGCAACAGTCGTCGATGCGACGGGCGTCGAGCGGTTCCCATTGTTAGGAGTGTCGCAAGGCTGCGCCGTCTCGATAGTTTACGCGGTGAAGTATCCCGAGCGCGTCTCGCACTTGATACTCTGTGGCGGTTTTGCACTCGGAGCCAGTAAGCGCACTCCAGCAGAGCGCGAAAGACGCAAGGCACTCGCGACACTAATGCGGATGGAGTGGGGCGCGGACAACCCCGCCCTTCGCCAGATGTTCGCAAACTATTTGATGCCGGATGCCACCAAGGAGCAGATTGAAAGCTTCAATGACCTGCAGCGAAAAACAACCTCTGGGGAATGTGCGGCGCGCTATTTCGAGGCTACCGGCAATATCGACGTGGTTGAACTTCTGCCCCAGGTAAGGGCGCCTACGCTAGTGATGCACGCACGGGGCGACCTCCAAGTTCCGATTGAACTTGGGCGGCAATTGGCTGCGGGAATACTGGGCACCAAATTTGTGGCGCTGCAAAGCAACAACCACATTTTGCTGGAACAGGATCCAGCAACGCAGCGCTGCTTCGAAGAAATGACGCTATTTTTAAAAAGATGAATTATTGAGCGCTGTCCCGCAGGGTCGATCGAAGCAACAATGTCCGAGAAGGGGCAATTTAGACCGATCGACGATGTCTGCGCGATGTCCGCTTTCCCTCCGATCGCGACCGATTTGCCGCGTTGCGGCGCACGACGCAACGGGCCGATGCTGTTTAAAAAGTAGGTTTTTCGGTTGGCGTTATGCTGTTGGGTGGTTTTGATCCGGCTGAGATGAGCCGGGCCGTTCGATTTTGCGGCCGCTTGATTGGCGGCGACCTCGACGCGGACGCTACTGGCGCAATGGTGAGCGTCTCAGGCAAATGATGCGCGCCGCCGGGCGGGTGGTGGCCCGAGGATTCGGAGCGCCAAGGTCTTGAGGTTCTGCACGATGGCGGCGAGAAGGAACTCATCGCGCGCACCGGAAAGACCTCGCAGCCGCATGCGCTCGAAACCGTGGTGAATCTTCAAGTGGGCAAAGCGCATCTCGACGCGTTTGCGCTGGTCGCGCGACTTGAGGAACGCCTTTGTCCGCATAAGCCGGCGCGCCACGTCGCGGGCATATTCATGAACATCGCGGGGAATTTGTCGCACCGGGCCATTGGGACAGCACTGCATCTTGAGCGCACAAACTTCGCAGTCGAACTTGGATGCGCGATAGCGAAGCGTGTTGCCGTCGTGCACGGTGCCGGTGGTGTGCAGCACCTTGCCATTCGGGCAGACGTAAACACCTCGTCGCCGATCCCAGCGAAAGTCACTGCGAGAGAATGTGCCGTCGTCACGTTCGCTAGCATCGCGGACCGGGATGTGCGGTGCAATCCTGTGGCCAACCAGCCAGCCCAGGAAGCGGCCAGTCCCATAAGCAGTATCGGCCGCCAGCCGCTTCGGCTTCAGGTCGAAGCGCCGCTCGGTGCGCTCGAGCATCGTCTTTGTTGACTTAACCTCGTCATAGGTGCGCGCCGGGGTCGGCTCGACATCGACAATGATCGCGTTCGCGATGTCGATGAGATAATTGAGCCCATAACCGAACTGCACGCGCTTGTTGGCCTTGGCCGTCCAGGCCGAGCAGGGATCGCTGGGAGAGATCACCTTCGGCGGCTTGCGGTCGGGATTGGGTTGCGCATCGACATCAAGCCCAGCGAGATATTCCTTGACCGCGCGCGTCTGGCGTTCGGGCTCGGCCCACGCGATCTCGTCCGGCGCCTTGCCGTGGTAGCGGCTGGCATTGGCCTCCATCACGCTGGCATCGACGGCGAACCCGTCGCCCTTGACCAAGCCGGCATCCATGCACGCACGCACCACAGCCTCGAATACCTGGCGGAGGATGTCGCTATCACGGAAGCGACCGTGGCGATTGACCGAGAACGTCGAGTGATCAGGCACCTTGTCGTCGAGATCGAGGCGGCAAAACCATCGGTACGCAAGGTGAAGTTCGAGTTCTTCGCACAGCCGCCGCTCGAAGCGGATGCCGTAGCAGTAGCCGACAATCAGCATCCGGATCATAAGCTCGGGATCAATCGAAGGCCGGCCAATGTCGCTATAGAAAGGCGCGAGCCTATCGCGAAGCTCAACCAGGATCCGTGTCACGACCGGATTGATCCGGCGCAAGAGATGGTCCGCTGGAATGCGCCGTTCGAGGTTGAACAGGTAAAACAACTGGCTCTGATCGCCCGCCTGTCGATCCATCATCGCAGACCTCCGCCGATGAATGCCTCCAGCAGACGGAATCACTGTTCGCCGAAAATCACGAGCCTTTTTTCAACAGCATCGACCCATAGCGGTCCTCAGGCACCAAAAAGCACGACGCATTAGCGCGCAGTTGCATGGGCATGTTGCGAATGCCTCGTTATAAATTTCTAATAGCAAGGATTCGGCGCGCCACGGCCAAATGTGGGAAGATCGCATGAAACGGATTGTCGTTCTCATCGACGGTACCTGGGATAAAGAAGGGACTAGCATCAACTCCAACGTCGCCAAACTCGACTGTGGCAAGAAGATCGTCGGCTTGAAACGACGTGAATGACCCATCTCGGAAATGGCGGCCTCGATAGACACCCCGCTCAGTGCACCATAAAGTCGCGGCAATCGGCTTACCGGGGAACGATCTACATGGCGGAAGAGCGCCTCCAAAGGAGGCTCGCAGCAATCCTGTCGGCCGACGTGGTCGGTTACTCGCGCCTCATGGGCATGGATGAGGCAGGGACTCTTTCCCGGCTGAATGCGTTGAGGCGTGAGTTGATCGACCCGACCATTGCCGCCCACTCCGGCCGCATCGTGAAGCTCATGGGCGACGGCGCGCTGGTGGAATTCGCAAGCGCCGTGGACGCCGTCACTTGCGCCATCGAAATTCAGAGACAGCTTCGAGAGCACAATGCCGGTGGCTCCGAGACCAATCCGATCCAATTCCGGATTGGCATCAACGTCGGCGACATCATCATCGAGGGCGAGGATATCCTTGGCGACGGTGTCAACGTCGCGGCGCGGATCGAGGGCATCGCCGAACCCGGTGGCATTTCGATTTCCGAGGACGCATGGCGGCAGGTACAAGGCAAGGTGGCGGCCAACTTCGTTGACGCCGGCGAGCAAAGCTTGAAGAACATCGCACGTCCTGTGCGCGTCTATCGGCTCGATCTGGCGTCGAAGGCCGCGACCGCGTCCGAAGCACCGCGGCCGATGTCCGCGCCGCCTGACAAGCCCTCGATCGCTGTCCTCGCCTTCAACAACATGAGCGGAGATCCCGAGCAGGAGTATTTTTCCGACGGTATCAGCGAGGACATCATCACCGATCTCTCGAAGCTGTCGGAGCTTCACGTGATCGCGCGCAACTCGGCCTTTACCTACAAGGGCATGCCGGTCGACGTGAAGCAGGTCGGCCGCGAACTCGGCGTGCACTATGTACTGGAAGGAAGCGTGCGCAAGGCGGGCAACCGGGTCCGCGTTACCGGCCAGCTCATCGACGTTGCGAGCGGCGCACACATCTGGGCCGATCGCTTCGATCGCGACCTCACCGACATCTTCGCTGTGCAGGACGAACTTACACGGGAGATCATTTCTGCGCTCAAGATTAAGCTGACGCCGGAAAAGAAAGACCGATTGACCCGAAAGAATACAATCGACGTGGAGGCCTACAACCTCTTCCTACGTGGTCGCGAGCGGATGTGGCTTCACACCAGGATCGGCAACATTGAAGCACGCAATCTGCTCGGACGTGCCGTCACGATCAATCCGGATTTTGCCGCGGCGCACGCCTGTATCGCCGTCACCCATGTGAACGATTACATCAATGGCTGGGCCGAAATCCCCGAGCAGTCTCTCCAGACCGGTTTGGAGATCGCGGAGCGGGCGGTTCAGATGGACGACGAAGATCCATACGCCCACGTCTGGTTTGCGGTAGGTCTCCTTTGGCATCGGGAGCACGACAGGGCTCTTTCCGAGGTGCAGCGCTGCCTCGCCTTGGCGCCAAGTCTTACTGAAGGTCATATGGCGATGGCCAGTATTCAGGTATTTAGCGGTGACGCCGCGGGAGCAATCGACACGAGCGATACTTGCATGCGGCTCGATCCTCTCTATCCGGACCTCGTGCTCTATTTTCTAGCCGAGGCGCGAATCTCTCTAGAGCAGTTCGACGAGGCGGTCGCGGCCCTCAAACAGCGGCTAGAGCGCAACCCCAATTCAGAGACTTCTTATGCTCTGCTTGCGTCGTGCTACGGCCACCTCGGCAGAATTGCCGAAAGCCGGGCGGCCTGGGCGGATGTGATGAGAATTGCTCCGAATTTTTCAATCGAGCGGCGGCGGCGCATCCTGCCGTTTAGGAATCCCGATGATTTTGAGCGCCGCGTCGAGGGCATGCGAATGGCGGGTCTCCCGGTTTAGCGTCCCGAGCTGAAGGGGCATTGCCTATAATGTCGCTTGTTGGCCCGAAGCGACGATTCGCCGCGACGCCGCGATACGTCTGCAATTGGGGGACAAGCGGACGCCGCGCGTACATCGAAAATACGTAGAGAATGACCCAACTCGGAAGTGGAGGGTGCATCGCAGCAGTCGAGACAATGTTGATTTTTGCTGAGTGATCTCGGAGGGTTGCGCCGGGCATCATCAAGACAGTCGATGTGCGCTTTGCGCTCTGCCGGAGCGGTAACACTCAACCTACCACCGCCGAGCTCGCCGCCGCTCCGTCGGGTCGGGCGAAGGTTTGCCGGAGCTGATATTTCAAAATCTTGCCGGTCGGTGCGATTTCGAGGCGGCGCGCTTGATCCATTGAATGCGGATTTGCTGCGGCGAGGGTTAACTCGGCTGCTTACAAATGCGCTGCACTTCTTGGTCAAAGAACGTCGCAGCCTCCTCCAACGTAGTGAAGACAGGCACATCCGCACCGCCTTCTTGAGCGCGCCGTGGTTGCGCTCGGTTTGATCGGCGTACACGGCCGAAAAATCCGCGATCGCCTTGTCGAACGTATCGCTCTCCCCGAGGTAGCCGGTGATCACTGCCGAATCGCCCGCGCGCGCATGGGAACGCGCCAGCGAATGGCCGCACCATTGGGCGAACGTCACTGTGTCGGCCGCCTCAAAGAGACTTTTTGACAAGGATCAACAAAAGGCTCACCCGGGCGTGGTGAATTGGGCTGCGAAAAGTACCCTGAGTTGGATCGGAGTGGCGCAAACGAACGGACCGTTCGCATGAGCAGCTTTCTGGACAGCCCGTTTATTGTCTTCATAGTCTCTCTCATTGCCCAATGGCTCGCGGCATATGCCGGCGACTTCCTCCGCGGGCGGAGACGGCCGGTACGCAAAGATGAGCGAGAAGACCTCGATATCGTCGAAGCGGCTACTCTGACGCTCCTAGCTCTTATTATCGGATTTACCTTCTCAATGGCGGTCACGCGCTACGATCTGCGCAAGAATTACGAGGAAGCAGAGGCCAATGCGATCGGAACCGAATATGTACGTGCCGATTTGCTGCCCGTCGCAGACGCAGTGAGTGTGCGTGAATTACTGAGGCGTTATCTCGATCAGCGTATTGCGTCCTACCTGAGCCGCGAAGAGCGCGAGATGGGTCAGACCGACACCGAAAGCGCAAAACTGGAAGCCGCGCTTTGGTCCGCTATTATACCCGCAGCGAACGCCCGCCCAACACCGGTGGCAGCCCTTGTCGTTTCAGGCATGAACGACGTTCTGAACTCGCAATCACGCACCCAGGCAGCTTGGTGGAATCGCATTCCTGTTGCAGCGTGGTCGTTGATGGGACTGATCGCAGTCTCCTGCAATCTGCTGCTGGGCTATGGCGAGCGGCGAAAAGGCGCGCTTTTGCTTCTTGTCTTGCCGATAGTCGTGTCAATTTCTTTCTTGCTCATCGCCGATATCGACAGCCCGCGCGGCGGAGTCATTCGCCTACTTCCGCACAGCCTGATCGCACTTTCGCACTCGATAAAAGCGCAATAGGCCCTTAATCATGGCAAACAAAACTCTGACCACGAAGCATCTGAAAACCCCAAACGCTGCTGCCATCGCGGGCCTTCTGTTTTCCGTCCTGCTGATTGCCTCCCCTGCGCTCCTTCGCATTTCGGTGCCAGCCGACCCTCAGGAACCGGGCTCATGGCTGCATAGCAACTCTCAGACAGTCGCATTGGCGATAAATTTGGTTCCTTTCGCCGGAATTGCATTTTTGTGGTTTATCGGGGTGCTGCGCGACCGTCTCGGTGAGATGGAAGATCGTCTTTTTGCAACTGTATTTTTTGGAAGCGCTCTTTTGTTCTTGGGCATGTTGTTTCTCGCCTCTGCAGTCGTGGGTGGGTGGAGTACTGATAATCTTTGCCGCCAAACCGGCGGAACTGATCGGCTCAGCGACGTTCCACTTCGCGCGAGCTACAGTGTATGCGACGATAAATGTTTACATGGTCAAGATGGCTAGCGTTTTCATGCTCACGACGTCAACCATCGCTCTCTACACCGGGATTGCGCCGCGGTGGCTGGCGATTTTCGGATATGCGTTGGCGCTGCTGTTGCTTTTCGGCAGCTACTATATCAGCTGGAGTTTCTTTATTTTCCCGTTGTGGGTCTTTCTGCTGAGCGTTCGCATTATCGCTGATAACTTTCGGCGGAGGCCTCAGCGCGGTGGGTAGTGGCTTGCAGATGACGTTTCACGTAATTGATCTTAGTCAATGAACGATTTGGTGCACCAGTCTTGTATCGTACCCCATTTGGGGATCGAATAATTGGCTGGTCATAACGCTCAGAGGACACTTGCAATGTACATTCGCTTTCTCGTAGGCGCCCTGCTGGTGTTTTTGTTTGTCGCCGTGAGCGTGCCGCTAGGGCCGGCCAACCTGAATACCTCTGTTAAGGAGTTACTTGCTCCCACCGCGCAGGCGAAGTCGAAAGTTCGTAGTCTGCTCGACCGTGTGCTCGGTAAAACGATGCCGGAGGGCATCGTTAAGACCAATGGCCGCATCGAAGCGACACAGGTCGACGTCGCGGCGAAATATCCCGGCCGGCTGGTCAACGTCACGGTAGAGGAAGGCAGCGAAGTCAAGGCGGGACAGGTCGTCGGTCGCGTATCATCGCCGGAATACGAAGCCCAGCTCAGGGCGGCGCAATCCAACGTGGAGCGCGCCAAACAGGCGATGGCCGAGGCGGAATCACTGATCTCCCAGCGCAACGCCGTCTTGGCGGCAGCCAAATCCGATTTCGAACGCGGTGAGCAACTCGTCGAGAAATCGATTATCACCCAACAGACTTTCGATCAGCGTCGCCGCAATTACGAAGGGGCCCAGGCCGGTGTCGTGGGAGCGACCGCGCAGCGCGATCAAGCCGACGCCGCCATCAAGAGCGCGCAGGCCGAGGTCGAGCGCATCGAGTCCATATTGCACGATTTGATTCTTGTGTCGCCGAGAACCGGACGAGTGCAATACCAGCTCGCGCGGACCGGCGAAGTGGTCGCCGCAGGCGGAAAGGTCCTGACGATCCTCGACCTGCAGGATGTATACATGACGATCTTCTTGCCGGCGGCGACCGCGGCAAAACTTGAGATCGGCGGCGAAGCCCGCATCATTTTGGACCCGGCTCCTCAATATGTGGTTCCCGCATCAGTCAGTTTTGTCGCGGCGGACGCGCAGTTCACGCCGAAGACCGTGGAAACCGCTGAAGAACGCGAAAAGCTGATGTTTCGCGTCAAGCTCAAACTGGACGCGCTGGTTCTCAAGCAATTTGACCGGAAGGTGAAGACGGGCGTGCGCGGGCTTGGGATTGTGCGCACGAATGCCGTGACGGCGTGGCCCGACGACCTTCAAGTCAAGCTGCCCCAATGACGGACGCCGTAGTCGTTCGGCTCACGAGCGTCTCGCACCAATATGGCGCGACGATCGCGCTCGACGATGTCACGATTGGAATCCCCGCGCGCAAGATGGTGGGGGTGATCGGGCCTGACGGGGTCGGCAAGTCCACCTTGTTGGCGCTCATTTCCGGCGTGCGCACAATCCAGAGCGGGCAGGTTGTCGTATTCGACGGCAATGTTGCGGACGCGGCCCACCTCAAAAGCCTGCGCGCCCGCATTGCCTACATGCCGCAAGGGCTCGGTCGCAATCTCTATCCGACACTCAGCGTTTTCGAGAATATCGACTTCTTTGGCCGGCTGTTCGGGCAATCGGCGTCCGAGCGGCGCGCCCGCATCACCGAACTCCTGACCGCCACCGCGCTCGATCCATTCGAGGACCGCCCGGCCGGCAAGCTTTCCGGCGGAATGAAGCAGAAGCTCAGCCTTTGCTGTGCACTCATCAACGATCCGGATCTGCTCATTCTCGACGAGCCGACGACCGGTGTCGACCCGCTCTCGCGGGGCCAGTTCTGGGACCTCATCAACACGATCCGGGCGCGACGCCCGCAAATGAGTGTGATGGTGGCGACAGCCTATATGGACGAAGCGCAGCGCTTCGATTGGCTCATGGCCATGGACGACGGCAAGATCATCGCCCATGGCACGCTGAAGGAACTACTGGAGAAAACGGGAGAACCTACGCTCGATGAAGCGTTTATCGCACTTCTGCCGGAGCAAAAGCGCTCCCTTCATCAAAAGGTGATTGTGCGGCCGCGTACAGCTTCGGCGGACGAAGTGCCGGCGATCGAGGCCGAGGGATTGACGCGGCGGTTCGGTGATTTCGTCGCCGTTGACCATGTCAACTTCCGGATCGCGCCGGGTGAAATTTTCGGATTCCTCGGCTCCAATGGTTGCGGCAAATCGACGACGATGAAGATGTTGACCGGGTTCCTGCCCGCCACCGAGGGCTGGGCGAAGCTCTTTGGGAGCCCGATGGGCTCGAACGACATGGAGATGCGCCGCAACGTCGGTTACATGACGCAGGCCTTTTCTCTCTACGGCGAACTTACCGTCCGGCAAAATCTCGATCTGCACGCTCAGCTTTATCACTTGCCCCCCGACAAGGTCGAAGGCCGGATCCAGGAACTTTTGAAGCGCTACGATCTGGCAAGCGTCGCCAACGCCAAACCCGAGAGCCTGCCGCTCGGCATCAAGCAGCGACTTCAACTCGCGGTGGCGGTGTTGCACGAGCCCGCCATTCTCATCCTCGACGAGCCGACCTCGGGCGTCGATCCGATCGCTCGCGACGCGTTTTGGCGCACGCTGATCGATCTCTCCCGCGACGACGGCGTTACGATCTTTCTTTCGACGCATTTCATGAACGAAGCGGAGCGATGCGACCGCATCTCGCTCATGCACGCGGGCAAGGTGCTGGCGGTCGGCGCGCCGTTGGACCTAGTCAAGGAGCGCGGCAGTGATTCGCTGGAGGACACGTTCATCGGCTATCTCGCCGACGCGGCCGGGATCGACCGATCGAAGAAAGTCGAGGCGGCGGCGCCCGCCGCGGTGCCGATCCAGGCGCAACCGGCGCGCACTCCAAAGCGGTTCGATTTGGCCCGGCTGTGGGCCTATGCCCGGCGCGAGACCGTCGAGCTGTTGCGCGATCCGATCCGGCTCGCCTTTGCCGTCTTTGGCCCCATCATCCTGATGTTGGCCTTCGGTTACGGCATATCGTTCGATATCGAAAACCTGCAGATGGCAGCGTTCGACCAGGACAACACGCCGGAGAGCCGCCAACTGCTCGAAGGCTTTTCCGGCTCCCGGTATTTCTCGGTGCAGCCGCCTATCGCCTCAGCAGCCGAGGGGGAGCGGCGTCTGAGAAGCGGGAACACGCAAATCGTCGTCGAAGTTCCAAGCGGGTTCGGCCGCGATTTGCTGAACGGCTCGCGGCCGGAAGTCGACGCGTCGGTCGACGGTGCTATGACGTTCCGAGGAGAAACCGCAAAAAATTATGTCACTGGCGTCGTGAGGAGGCAGGGAGAGGAGCTTCAGCGGCAGTTGCGGCGGGCAGGAAGCCCGAACGCCTGGAGCGACGACGATATCGCGACACGTTTTCGCTACAACCAGGCCTTTCTCAGCGTCAACGCCATGGTGCCGAGCGTGTTCATGCTCATGCTGTGTCTAATCCCTGCCATCATGTCGGCGATCGCGGTCGTGCGGGAGAAGGAAACCGGCTCCATCGCCAATTTCCGCTCCACCCCGATTACCAAGCTCGAGTTTCTTCTCGGCAAGCAGCTGCCCTACGCCGGGGTCGCAATGGTGAATTTCGTTTTCTTGTTCTTGATGGCGATTTTCGTATTCGGCGTGCCGATCAAGGGCTCGTTTCTCACGCTCCTGATCGGAACGGTCGTTTATGTCGTGGCAACAACCGGTTTCGGCCAGTTGATTTCGTCCTTTACCCGCACGCAGGTCGCGGCGGTGTTTGCGACGGCGATTCTTTCCATAGTGCCCGCCGTGAACTTTTCTGGGCTGTTCGCGCCGGTGTCGTCCCTCTCGGGCGGGGCGAAAATTCTCGGCCTGACGTTTCCGTCGGCCTGGTATCAGCCGGTCACGGTCGGGGTTTTCGCCAAGGCGCTCGGAATGACTGATCTTTGGCGAAACGTCGCCGCGATCACGGTCATCGCGCTGGTTTACCTCATTCTGTCGCTAGTGCTCCTACGCAAGCAGGAGGCGTAACATGTCATTGCCTCGTACCGAGTCCGTTCCAAAACTGGCAAAGGCGAGAGCGCTGACGTTGCGCGATCATATCGCCAATATCTTTCGTCTGGTGATCAAGGAGCTCAGAAGCATCCGCTCGGACCCGACGATGCTCGTCCTTGTCGTTTACGCGTTCAGCATTTCCGTCAACACGGTCGCGACCGGCGCAGTTACCGAGGCCACCAACTTATCCGTTGGAATCGTGGATGAGGATGGTTCGGATCTCTCAAGAGAGATCGTCGAGGGGCTCGTTCGTCCGACATTCCAGCCGGCCGTGCAGATACGGGCATCCGAGATCGATCCGAAAATGGACAAAGGCGAGTTGCTATTCGTCGTGGAGATTCCCCCCAATTTCCAGGCCAATATTCTCTCCCAGCGCAAGACCGAAATCCAAATCAACGTCGACGCGACAGCGGTGGCCCAGGCCGGCAACGGCGCCAGCTATCTCCGCACCGCCATATTCAATGAGGTTCAAAACTTCATCTCCAAACGCGGGGACCCGTTAAGCGACCCGATCAATCTCGTCGTCCGCGCGAAATTTAATCCGAACCTAAAGACCGCCTGGTTCTCGGCAATGACCCAGGTAATCAATCAGATCACGCTGCTGACCGTGATCCTCACCGGCGCCGCGCTGATCCGCGAGCGCGAGCAGGGCACCGTGGAACACTTGTTGGTTATGCCCGTGGTGCCCGCCGAAATTATGCTGGCGAAAATGCTCGCCAACGGCCTCGTCATCCTCGTGGCTGCAATGCTGTCTCTACAATTCGTGGTCCATCTGTGGATTGGCGCACCGATTGCGGGGTCGATTTTTCTGTTCCTACTCGGCGCCGCGCTTTACGCCCTCGTCGTGGCGGCTCTCGGCATCCTGCTCGGCACGCTCTCGACGACGATGGGCCAATTCGGTCTGCTCGCGATGCCGGTCTTGATGGTCACGCAATTGCTTTCGGGCAGCAGCACCCCGATGGAGAGCATGCCGGTCTGGCTGCAATATGTGATGAAGACCATCAGCCCGACGCCGCATTTCGTCGCCTTTGCTCAGGCGGTGCTGTTCCGTGGCGCCGATCTCTCACTCGTATGGCGTCCGCTTCTAGCGATGCTGATCATCGGCTCAGTCTACTTCACTTTCGCCATGAGCCGCTTCCGGCGTGTCATTTTTGGGAGCTAACCACATGGTGGGGGTCGAACAGGTCGACAATGGCAAGATGAAGCGAAAGCTCTATGAAAAGGAGCTCCGCAAGCTCCAGGTCGAGCTTTGCCAGGTGCAGGATTGGGTGAAGGCGAAAGGGCAACGCGTCATCATCCTGTTCGAGGGCCGCGACGCTGCGGGCAAGGGCGGAACAATCAAAGCCATAACCGAAAGAGTGAGTCCCCGCGTCTTCAGGGTCGTGGCGCTGCCCGCTCCTTCCGATCGTGAAAAAACACAGATGTATGTTCAGCGCTACCTCGAGCATTTCCCCGCCGCCGGCGAAATCGTCATTTTCGACCGGAGCTGGTACAACCGGGCGGGTGTTGAAAGCGTGATGGGATTTGCCAGCGCGAAGGATGTGGAGCGGTTCCTCAGCATCTGCCCGGAAATCGAAAAATATATAACCGACGCGGGCATCATTCTGATCAAATTCTGGCTGGAGGTGGGACACGAAGAACAGGAAAGGCGCTTTTTCGCGCAAATCAACGATCCCCTTCGACAGTGGAAGTTGAGTCCCATGGATCTGGAATCCTATGAGCGCTGGTACGATTATTCGCTGGCGCGCGACGCGATGCTAAAAGCCACTGACGTCGATTACGCACCCTGGCATATTGTGAGATCGGACGACAAAAGGCGCGGGCGCCTCAACTGCATCGCGCAGATCCTCGAACTCGTTCCTTACAAGAAAGTATGGCGCCCCAAGGTCAAGCTGCCAAAACGATCAACGAAGGGAAAATACGACGATCAGGCGTCGTTGCGCAGGCGGAATTTCGTTCCCCAGAAATTCTGAGTCAGCGGTTCAGTACTAGCCTCCGCCAACACGCAACTGACCTCCGAGATTCCTACCGGTAATTGGTGCTCGTTTATTTATGAGCGCGCGTGCCACGTTGCGACCGGGCAATATGCTTAGACACTTCTGCTGCTGGCCCGAAGCGGCGGTTCGCCGCGACGCCGCGATATTTCCGGTGTTGGATGATAAGCCGACATTGCGCGGAGATCGTGAATGTGTCGAGTTTGTTGAGGGTTTCGGATGCCGGCCCATGGCGACGATGCGGCTTGCACCGGTGCCGGCGTCCGAAAGCCTTCAATGAAAGAAACCGCGATGGGAGAAGGTTGGTGGGACGGCTTGCACTATGGGGATTTGAGTGCGGCGGCTGCCGCGCCCGCGGGCGAGTGCAGCGACGCAGCGCGTTGGCCGACGAGGACACGGCTGAGGATCAGGCGGCTGCTGGCATTGGCCTGTGAAGATTGCTGCACAATTTGCGTTGTGATCTGACTATTTGAGCGAGTGCTGCCGCGGCCGGCCGACAACCAGCGAAGCAAGCGAGCGGGTTTGCGGGCTTGCGGCTTGGGCTGTCTCATGAAGTATCGATCCTGATTGCGATGATTGGAGCTGTCGGCCGATGCCGGGGCGTGGCGCCGCGTTCGAAGAACTCGATGATGATCATGTGTCCGCCGCAGCATGGACAAGGGCGCGAGAGGGAGGGCGTGTCGTTGCCATCACTGTCATCGGTATCGGCAGCCTCGCCTTGGGACTTTTGGCGACCGAGCAGTTGGCGGGCGCGTGCGATGTTGTCGGCGCAGGCGGCCTTGGCGAACAGGCCGTAGTGGCGGATGCGGTGCAAGCCCTTGGGCAGGATGTGGATAAGGAAGCGGCGGATGAACTCGTCGGTTGCGAGCGTCATCACTTTGTAACGATCGGGGCCTTCGAGCCGATAGTCCTTGTACTTGAAGCTGACACTGTTTTTGTCGAACGCGATCAGCCGGCTGTTGGCGATGGCGACGCGGTGGGTGTAGCGGGATAGATAAGCCAATACCGCCTCGGGTCCGGCGAAGGGCCGTTTGCCGTAGACGTACCATCTGATCTTGCGCAGCGGCGCCAGGAAGGCAGTGTGTCCAAGTAAGAGCCCGCGTCATTGCCAGTGTCCTACGGGTGAGAACCGGCTTTCTCGCTGGGGATAGAGCGCCCCGGCCCGCTGCGATCATTCATTATGTGACCGCCATTGTTTGTTTGGCGGCCCGCGACGGGGCAAGATCGGGACAAGACCGTCGCGGCTCTCGCAACGGTCGGTGCTGGGTCGTGACGGTAGGTGGAACCTTCGAGCACCTTGCCATCCATACGCAGCGCCGACCGTTCGCGGAATTTGCGAAATGTCAGCGCCTGCGCAGTCGGTTTCTTAGCTCCCTCTGGACTTGTTTCTCGCGCTTGAGGACGCCCTCCAGCGCTTTGCGATCCATGCGGGTTTCGATGGAACCGCGTAGGATTGAAGCAAGCACGTCGGGCGGAATCGCTTCCGCCTGACAGGTCTCGCCGTTGAAGGCGCGTCGGTCGGTCGCCTTCGGCGGTGCCGTTAAACTAGCCTGAGCCTTTCGATCTGCTGGGGCGTTACGGCAAGCCGTGAGAACTCAACGACGCCGCCGAGTTCAACAGCGAATGCCTGCACGTCCTCGGCCAAGGCAAGGAATAGATGCGCACCGGATGGGTCGTGATCGCCAATGTGCAACACCTCGGTGCGTCGGCCATCTTCGGCTAGATCAACCGCAAGGCGATGCTTCTCGGTGACGGACTCGAAGCCGCCCGATGAGATTACCGGCAAGCCGTAAGGTTCGGCCACGCGCGCCAATTGCGGCACCATGCCCGCAGCCTCACACATCACGATAAGCCGTGTACGCTGGCCTGTCGTTCGGTCGAGGGTGAGACGGTCGGCCTGTGCGCGAACCGCTCTCAGGAAATCCTCGGCGCCCTCCCAAGCTGGCGGAATGACGCTATGGCCGCCGTCGTCGCGGATGGCATCCATCGGAATCAGCCGGACGCGCCGCGCGCGGTTTAGCGTTTCACAAAGCCGCGCGTAGGCTTGCTCCGTTTTCTCAAAGCCATGCGCGCCAACAAGCCGATAGAAAACCTGACGACACGTGAGCGGCAGGTGTTCGGCGTACTCGCTGAGCACCTCCCGCACTTGGGCGAGGAGCGCCTGTGCCGTTGCTTGTGGATTCCACGGCGCGAAGCCACGAGGGCGCGTTGTGCGACGCTCAGCACCGCCGAGTAAATCGAACGCCGCCGTCATTGCGCGCCCCCTGCCGGGATCGCTGCCACGGCCTCGCGCTGGCTCTGAAACCGGTCTAGGAGGGCTCCTGATGCGTCATGCGCCTCATAGGAGTTGCCATGCCGGGTGACGACGCCAGCCAATTGCCGTCCGTCGTAAATCGTCAGAACGCCATTGGCGGCGAAGAGCCGGACGAGGCTTGCGCTGGATTTTTGGGAGCGGTAGTTTCGGCCTGCTTGATCTGATAAGTGCCCCTTGTGCTCTGCCCCGGTTACCGTGTCCACGGTGCCGGGGCTTTCATTTCCAGGATCGGGCGGCGGCGATAATCCGGATCGTCGTTTCTGTCCCAATAACTGTCCCGGCGCGCCTTTGGTGGGTCGCGTTCTCAAGCGTGAGGACGTTGATTTGTCCTGAGAAGTCTTGGTCGGAGTGGCAGGATTTGCGTTGCCGCGCTCGGGCCATTGGTTTTGTTAGTGAAATTCAAATCGCCTGCTGGACTTGTGTACGCGTGTTGTGTACGCGACGCAAGGAGCGACCGCTCCTTCAAGTCCAGTTGTCACCAGCCAATCGCGGCCGATGCCTGGCGGATTTGGTGCGGCCACGTGCGCCAGCGCGCCGTATCGCGCGGATGACCGACAACATTGCCGCGTGCTGATCGGCAAGCGCTTTGCTTGACACGGCGCTCTTGCGTACTTTCGCGAGCTTTGGACCTGCATCGGCACTGGTGTAATAGCGTAGGGTTGAATGGAAGGCGCTGCACGGAGATCATATCAATGACTCTTGCCTGGTCAGTTAGCGTTGTAGTCAACCCTCCAGACGACATAGACGATTGGAAGCACTTTCTCCAAAGCCCGTTTGATCCCTGGCTTGAAGAAAGTACTCAAGGCAGTGAGCATCTTCTCCTTTTGCGAACCTCGTCTTTCGACGGTCTCGTTACAGCTACAGAAGTTCACGAGCGCGGCCTTCCAATCATTGGACGGTTAAATGGGGCATTCCGCCTGTCGCAAGGGTTTGGGTCCGGCACCTTGCGCCTTAGCGGGGTCGTGCAGATAAAAGGGGACGGCACGCTTGCTGTGCACCATTTCCTTCAACCTCAAGGCTTCGCTGTACGAGTCAAAATCGGGCGCCCTTCCGTTGTTGTAACCGATGTCGCTGGCAACGTGATTCCGCCACCACCGCCTCCGCCGTCGGAGGTGCAAGTTTGGAGCAAAGTGGCAAATGGAGATGATGTGATTGCAGAGTTGCTGATGCACTTCGAAAGATGCGACAACTGGTTCGATCTCTACAAGACGTACGAACTACTTAAGAGCCGCTGTGGTGGCCAACAGTTACTTTATGCCAAACCGTGGGCGCCGAAGACACAAGTGCGAAGAATGAGAGAGACTGCTAACTTTTACCGCCACGCGACCCCGCCCCGCCCCAAGGATCCAATGAGCTTCGATGAAGCGCGAAGCCTTCTACAATCAATGGTTAGAAGTCTGCTGGGCGAGATTCAAGCGGGTAAGCTCTAAGCCCTTGGGCGCCGTTTTCCCGACTGCGCGATAACCTTCGCAAGACTTAACTGGCTGGGCGAGGAGGGTAGCAGAGCACGCGTGTCCGTGCGCACCAAAAAATAATCCGCAATCTCACTTTGACTCCTTAATCGCGCCAGAACCTGTTGAACCGCGCCTGGCGACAGTTCCGTGTAGCGCACAGTATGCCGGATGTTCCGATGCCCCAGGTACGCCTGGAGCGCTCTTGTGTCGTGCCCCTTGTTGGCAAGCGCATAGCCCCAGGCGTGCCTGAGCATATGCGGGTGGACCTTAAAGCCGAGCTTGGCCTCAACCCCTGCTCTCTCGACCAGCGAGCAAAGCCGGCTTGACAGGGGAACAGTTGCGCGCAAGGAACCCATGATGCTCAAATTAACGAGGCTTGCATGCCATATCATATAAGGCGCATGGGGCCTTAAAGCTGATCGGACTTTTTTAGCAGGGACCATCCAGTCAGGGGCGCGCAAATGGGCTTGGAGGATAGTTACACGGTCGCGTTCTCGCTCGCCAAGGATTTTGAGTCACACCGGCATGTTTATCTCGCGGCGTCGTACAGCGAAAGCCAGTTACGAACAGACTTTGTAAACAAGTTTCTCACTGCCCTGGGTTGGGACGTGGATCACGCCCATCAAAAAAATCCGTTTGCCCAAGAGGTAAAAGTCGAAACCAGTGTCAGCGACCAGGGCGCAAAGCGCCGGGCTGACTATGCATTTTACGTCGCTCCCAATTTCCGCGACCCACGCGTCTTCGTTGAGGCGAAGAAGCCATTTGGTGAGCTTGAGACCCCAGATAATTATTTCCAAGCCATTCGATATGGCTGGAATAGCCATACCCCACTAGTGGTGCTGACCAATTTCAACGAAACGCACCTGCTAGCAGGCCATGCAATGAGCTACGTCCTCGTCACGCTACTACTCGCCGCTCTCCTTGGCCTCGATGGACCCTGGCCGTTCGTTGCGGTTCTGGTTGCGGCGTTTCTGATCCACCTGTGTAACTGAGAAGAAGCCGTAGCGCGCTCTCGGCTGCTTTGGAGCAACTCTAGCGGCTCTAGACCAAACACGTCCCGCTGCCGCGTTTGCACCACGTCGGCAACCGCCGTGCGACGTGAAGGGGCCCCTCCTGCAAAGAAATTCTCAAGTGATTTCTCAACGATTGACTTTCGAAATTCGGCTTATACCCCTGCGGTTGTTGTTTGATTTCGCCTTGCAGAGTGCGCCCTTGGCCAAAATACATGCGCACTCGCTGAACTGCGCACCAACTAATCTGACGCACATCTGCTTTTTGGGGGACGAACGGGCCCCAGCGCAGACGCGGCCGGAGAGCGTTCGGACCCTTCGCATCGGTTCGCTGCGAGGCAGCAATACGTCCGGTATCCGGGGCAAACCGAAAGTGCTTAACGCAAGCTCGAAGCGTTGCGAATGACCCATCAACGGACACCCTTATTCCGTTGGATTCGCCCTGCGTCGGCTTTCTGGATAGTCTAACGGGACGACCTAGTCTGCATGAGCTGCTACCAGGCGCCACACTAAGATGCCTCACAAGATCTTCTAAGCTATCGGCGCCAGGACACCGCCGCCAACGCGCTTGGGATCAGCCAGTATTTGGAACATGAGTTTGGCCGCAAGAATGTGTTTATTGACGTTGACATGCGCGCCGGAGCCAAATTCCCGACGGTGCTTGAACAGCGTCTGGCAGAATGCAAGGTTATGATAGTTTTGATTGGGCCAGACTGGCTCAATTCACGGGACGAACAGGGTCACCGTCGTCTCGAAAGTTCTGATGACTGGGTGCGGCTCGAAATCGCACACGCCTTAAGGCGAGACATCACGGTTATTCCGGTTCGCGTCAACGGAGCTGAATTACCCGAAAGGGCAGCGCTGCCGGATGACATCCGGGGCTTACTTGATCATCAGGCCGCGTCGGTCACTAATGCCGGCTTTCGCCACGAAATGTCCGGGCTCGTCCACGACCTCCGCTCAATCTCAAGCCCTCGGCCTTGGCGACGTTTCGGAGCCATAGCAGCAGGAGTCTTGTTGTTGCTGACTTTGTTAGGGCTCGCTCAGGCTTACGGGTTTTCACACGCGCTTGAACGCATTCGGCTCATCCTATTTTCGCAAACGTCGAAAACCGCGAAGCAGAATGACATTTGGAGCAGCAGTCCCGGCGAATGGGTCTTTTATTCGTTCGATCTTCAGCCGGTTGCTTTTTATTTCAAGCCCAGTTCCGTGCAGACCTTTGGGGATAAAGTTGCGTATATCGGACGTTTTCCATTTAAACCAAGCAATACGTCCGCGCCGCCACAGAAAACGTCTCAGGGGGCCTACGAGGACGATAGAACTGTAACCGATTGCAAAAAATCTATTTCGTTGCTGACCGAAAGGACCATTTATAACAAATCTGGCGAGATTATATCTCATTTCAAGTGGGCTGAACCGGACTCATTAGATTTGTCCGTTGGCGAGCCAATTAAGCCCGGCTCAATCCTTTCGACTGCCGAACGTATACTATGTGATGATCAACTTAGGACGCCTCTTTCGCAGCAAGTCGCCAATACCAAGCTTTCATATCTTACCAATACCGTAAATGGAGATGGGGACATATTCTATGGCCCGACCAAAAGAATTTCAGAGTCGGGTTATCAGATCGAGTCGTTGTTTGTTGTCAAATTTCGCGAAGATCATGGGTTTGCAGACCTCTTCCCCGGAGCAACTATTGTCGGGCTTCCGCTCAGCTATCGTACTATGGCAGAACCTCTACAATTGAATTGCATGGACAGAAAAGTGCAAGCACCGAAGATGGAGTACTTCGATCAGGAAAACAATCTGACATACTTAGCCGTACCAATGCCCGTTGTTCAGCCGATTGATGTGAAAGAGCGTTCGTCATATGGCTCGCTGCTTGATGTGATCTGTGGCGCTCCAGTTCCTAACGTAGGGGGCAAATATGAAGGCATGAACGACGTGACCTACAAGACGGGGGGCCAGGGAGTGCAACAAATATCGATCACTGTAGAGCAGATTAAGAGCGATGTGAAAGTGAGTTACCAAACTGCGCTCGGCGGACAAGGCAAAGGGGCCGGGACGCTCGCGGGTGCCCGCGTGGAGTCAATTTCATTGCAGAGCACTGCACCAGAATGCCCTGGTTCATACGAAGCTTCATTAAAATTCGCTGATGATATCGTAATTTGGTCTTACAAAGGCCAGGACTGCGGTGGCCCGATGGAAGGTCATGGGACCGCAAAGAGACCGAAGGAGTGAGCGCCGAGATGGTCTGCTTGGGTGAGATCGATCCAATACGGCTGAGTGGCAGCTTTTGGCCCCATCGCTGCACTTTGATAAGTAAGGAATGAGGTCCGCTTATCGCCCCAAAGCCAGGTGACGCATCAGCCGCGCTGTGTCTGCGTGCGGCGGCTCTGGCGCTTGATGCCGAATGAGAACTCGCGGTCCCATGAGCCGATAGCCACTTTTGAGCTCTGGATTTGTTTGCTGGCGGCCCGCTTACGGCTTCGACTTGCGCCCGACTTGCGCCCTCTCATATCCACCGCCACAAAGCCCCTACAATGGCCACTGGTGAGCTAGGCGGTCCCCCCCGCTACCTAGTGCTACCCCCACGTATCCTCTGAGGGCGGAAAGGCCCGAACGGCATGCGTTTTCGGCGGCTGACTGCCGCACGCGAAACCGGCATCACATGCCCGGAACCACCGCGGCATGCTTTGCGCTGCGGGTAAACCATCAAAACTCATATGTCCCAACGCTTCCGAGGCCGGAATAAACTCAAGGTGAAAACCGATGGTTTACTCAGCCGTTTCAAAGGCCTCTAAAGCCAGCTTTGGCATGGGGTTAGGCCGGTTTACCGGAGCCCGCAAGCATCAGCGCTTCACAGGTCAGTTTGCGAGCCGGTGGCTCCTGCTGTGGCTTCATCCGGTTCGAGCGCCTCTGTCAGCCAATCCGAGGAAGGCCGAACGGGCGGCTCCGTGCTGCCCTTGGCTCGCCTGTGCTTGCCCTTAGCAAACCAGCGGCTCACGTTGGCTTCCGTCCAGATGCCGAGCCGGATGCCTTTGTCGATATACTTCCGCGCCATTGGCTTCGAGACACCGAATTGATCCGAGATTTCCTTTTGATTGATAAACTCGCCATTGATCAGCCGCGTCTTTATCTCATCAAGCCGTTCGAGTTCCTCGGCCTCAAACTCCCAAATTAGTCTGTCCGGCTCGTTGAACTGTTCCTCAGTGATGAGCTTCGCAACAATGTCCTGAACCTTCCGTTGCGGCCCTCCCGCACGGACCTTGTCCCAGCGAACGCGAAATTGAGCAACGCCATGCTCTGTCTCTTCCTTCAGACGCTCAAGCAATATGATTGTCTCGAATGTCGCAGCGAGCTTGCTGGAGCCCCGAAAGTCCTCACCTGTCTTGTTTGCATGGTGGACGAGCATTGTTGCCACCCCTTGAACCTTCAGGTTCAGCAGGAACTGCTGGATAGCATTGAAGCTCGATGCGGCGTTCTCATCCTCTACCTCCCCAAGGGTGGAGAAGTTGTCGAGGATGACGAGGTCGAACGGTCCCTTGCGTACCCGCTCCCCCATAAACGTCATTCCATCCTGCTCAGTGATTGATGGGAATTGAGCGAGGGGCTCTTGGTGCTGGCGCGCAAGGAAGCTGAGGTTTTCGCCAACCATTTCCCTGTTCAGTTCGGGCACAGCATCCAGGAGAAGACGTGCGCGCTCCTGAATGTCGCCGATGTGCATTTCACCATCGACGTACAAAACGCGCCAGCCGTTGCCTGTTTTCCTTCCATCAGATTTCCAGCCGAGGAACGAACCACCGCCTGCGATTGCTAGAGCTGCTGAAAGGGCGAACATGGATTTGCCGACACCCGCAGCCGCATAGACCATGCAACTCTCCTGCTCCCGCAGCCAGGGAAAGAGAAGATGCTGACGATCCTTGAAGGTGCTCGCGAGAAGCTGGTTAAGCGTGGGTATCTTCAGGGTAGACAATCGGCGCTTCGACGGCTCGCGCTCATCCGTAACTGAAGGGTTCCAAAGAATAGTGGCCGAACCATCCGATGCGTCCAATCCATTCCTTTGGCTCCCCCATTCGGAAGCGGCGCTAGTTGCCAAGGCCGGTTCAACGTTGTTGGCTTTTGTCATAATAGACTGCGTCCGTATGTTGATCGCTGGTTACGTTTCAACGTTGTATCGGGGAAACTTCTTCAGCGCCTCTGCCATATCGGCAAGCGCTGGCGTCTCGTACTCATCGGCAATAGTGCGAGGGCTATGACCACAGATGGCATCCCTTATCCCCGCCTCGATGCCCGCGCGGGCTGCCTCCCGCTTAAACGTATGTCGCCAAGCGTGGTTTGGGGAAAGCCCCTTGTCGGTTACGCCCAAGCTACGAACCCAACTGCCGACGCGCTGTCGCGCCTGCACAGAGCGAGGCTTCTTTGTTCTCGCTGGTTCATTGTCGTCGCGTTGCTTGACCGGCTTAAAGAACAGAGGCCCTGCGCCGCGTTGAGCGGCAAATTTCAGAAACCCTTGCTCGATTAGGTGCTCGTGCAACGGCACGACACGCGGCTCGCGCCCCTTGACCGAACCCGCTTCTGGCGTAATCCGTAACGCTGGGATGCTGTCCTCTCGGACAACATCGCTACCACGTAGCTGGGTGATTTCACCGGGTCGGGCGCCCGTGTACGCACATAGCCATGGAACCCAGCGCCTCGCCGCGTTCTCAGGTGTGTCCGTGTCCGCAATTTCGAGCGCTGCCCTCAAAATCGTGCGGCGCTCATCAGGTCGGAATGCTTTCTCCCGGAGCTTGACCGCTTTGGGAATGGTGACTTTCACATTGCCGAACGGATTGCGCGGTATGCGCCTGTGTTCAGCAGCCCACCCAAAGACTGTCTTGCTGGCGGCAATGTAGTTGTTGTCAACCGTGCGCGCCGAACGCTTCGGACCAACAAGGCTTGTTATCCACTCTTGCGCCTCCTCGGGCACGATTGAAGCGGCGCTGCGCTGCTGAAAATGCGTAGCCATAGCCTTAAACACATAACTCCAGCTTTCTACCGTACTCCGCGCCGGCTTTTTCTCAGAGACCCATTTGTCAAATAGCTGCTGCGGCGTCTCACCGCTGTCTGCCCCTTCAAACTTTGGAAACCGCTCAGCATACTTGTCGTCCCCGTAGTCACCTTGAGCGACGCGCATCAGTCTACGCAATGCGGCTGAGAGGTCGTCGTACAGCCAATCGAGAAAACGGTTGCGCGCTTCGCTGTTGAGCGCTTGCCCCTTCATCGCCAGGAATTGCGCCGTCTCCCCTACGTCCGCCAAAACAGGCCGCACGGCTTCTCTAAGTTCTTCGTCTTCGTGCCAGAGGTCATCAGGATTGTTCCGCTCCCATCTGTCATCCCCAATAGCTTCCCGAAGCGCTTGATGGATTTGGTCGCGCACGTCTTCCCATTTCTGTTGGTCGCTGATGGGATGACGCGCGATAAACCATTCGTACCACTCGCCCGCTAGCGCGCGGGCTTGTTGAGGCGTGAGCGCGATGCCTTCACCATTACGCTCTGCGCGAATGGCGGCAATGCGCCCCGCTATCTCTGCGTCCCACTCTCGAAACAACTGCTTGGCGGCCTGTATTCCGGTGCTGGCAGGGGCAGAGAACTTGGCCTCAAGGCGTGGCCCGTGGCGGCGGCCGTATTCCTCCCGCACGTCATCCGGAAGCCGCTTGCGAGCGCTGTAGGTGCCCTTGCTGTCTTGACGTAACTTGACCATCCGTAACACGCGCCTGTGTACGCCCTTGTGTACTCGGGGCGACCCAAGTTCGCTAGGTGTTGCAGATAGTTCCGGGAAATCAACGACCAGCTTGGTGGACTGGTCGGAGTGGCAGGATTTGAACCTGCGACCCCCTCGTCCCGAACGAGGTGCGCTACCAGACTGCGCTACACTCCGACATAAGGCCGCGCTTATACAATCGGCGTGCCGGGGCTGCAAGCGCCGCCTATTTTCGGTATCTAGGCGCACAAGGTGGCCAATGACAGCCCTGGTGGCGACACACGTTTCGCGGACCGACGCTGCGTCGATCGCGGACGCGGCGCGGATCCTCGCGGCCGGCGGTCTCGTCGCCTTTCCGACCGAGACCGTCTACGGCCTCGGCGCGGATGCGACCAATGGGCGGGCGATTGCGCGGCTTTACGAAGCCAAAGGCCGGCCGGCGTTCAATCCGCTCATCGCCCACGTCGCTGACCTGCATGCGGCGCAGGCGCTGGCGCGCTTCGACGCCGACGCAACGCGGCTCGCCGCCGCCTTCTGGCCGGGTCCGCTCACACTTGTTCTTCCCAAGGCGGCCGGCTGCCCTGTCGCCGAGCTCGCGACCGCCGGCCTCGATACGATTGCGGTGCGTGTTCCCCACCACACCGTAGCGCGGGACATCCTCAAGGCTTTCGGCAAGCCGGTGGTCGCGCCGTCAGCCAATCGTTCCGGCCACGTTTCGCCGACCACAGCAGAACATGTTCAGGCCGACTTGGGTGGGCGCATCGACCTTATCGTCGACGGCGGTGCGACGCCGGTCGGCGTGGAATCCACGATCGTCGCCTGCCTCGGCGAGCCGGTCCTGCTACGGCCGGGCGGCCTGCCGCGTGCGGAGATCGAGGAAAGGCTCGGTCAAAAGCTTACGGACGCGAGTTCCGATATCGCCACCCGCGATGACGCGCCGCTGGCGCCCGGCATGCTCGCCTCGCACTATGCGCCGCGCACGCGTCTGCGGCTCGACGTCGATCGCGTCGAGCCCGGCGAAGTCTTGCTCGCCTTTGGCGCAGGACACCCCGAGGGCGCAGAGCGCGCCAAACAGGCCCTCAACCTTTCCGCGCGCGGCGATCTGATCGAGGCGGCGTCAAATCTGTTCGCGCACCTGCGCGCCCTCGATGCCGCAGGCGCAAGCGCCATCGCGGTCATGCCGATCCCAAGCGACGGCCTCGGCGAAGCGATCAACGATCGCCTCGCCCGCGCCGCGGCGGAACGGTAGGTGATGCGCTTGCGAGGAATCTCGCCTATCTAATGGAAAGGCCGTTTGGACGCGCCCTCATGCTCGACAAATCGACAACCGCCGCCGATCCGTCGCTCCTCGCGCGCTTCGCCGCGATCGTGGGCGAGAAATACGCCATCACCGATCCGCAGATGCAGACCCCGTACCTTGTCGAGATGCGCGATATGTTCCGCGGGCATACGCCGATGGTGCTGCGGCCGGCTTCGGTCGCCGAAGTCGCGGCGATTCTGAAACTCGCGAACGAGACCGCAACACCGATCGTGCCGCAGGGCGGCAACACCGGTCTGGTCGGCGGCCAGACGCCGCTCAACAGCGAAATCGTTCTGTCGCTGACGCGGCTCGATCGCATCCGGGAGGTGGACCCGACCTCGAATACCATCACCTGTGAGGCGGGTGTTACCTTGCAGCGGGCGCGCGAAGCCGCAGCCGCAGCCGATCGTCTCTATCCGCAATTGCTGCCTTCGGAAGGCACTTGCACCATCGGCGGCAATCTCTCGACCAATGCCGGCGGCACGGCCGCGCTCGCCTACGGCGTCGCCCGCTCCCACGTGCTCGGCATCGAGGTCGTGCTTGCCGATGGGCGCATCCTTCACGACCTCAACAAGCTGAAGAAAGACAATACCGGCTACGATTTGAAGAACCTTTTCATCGGGGCCGAAGGGACGCTGGGCGTGATCACCGCCGCGGTGCTGCGCCTGGTGCCGCGCCCGCGTTCGGTCGAGACCGCTTTTGCCAGCGTTCCCTCGCCCGGAGCGGCGCTGGCGCTCCTCAACATCGCTGCAGAAAACGCGGGCGGCGGCGTTACCAGTTACGAGTTGATGCCACGCGCCGGGCTGGATATCGTGCTGCAACACGCCGCCGGCTGCCGCGATCCGCTGGCGGCGCCACATCCCTGGTACGTGCTGATCGAGCTCTCCTCGCAGGCCAAGAGCGGGCTGCGCGAAGTGATGGAAAGCGTGCTGACGCAAGGCTCGGAACGAAGCCTGGTCACGGACGCGGTCATCGCCGAAAGTCTCGAACAGACGAAAGCGTTCTGGCGCATCCGCGAAATGTTCGGCGAGGCGCAGCGGCATGCGGGTGGTTCGATCAAGCACGACGTCTCCGTGCCCGTCGCGGCGGTGCCGGCTTTCCTCGCGGAGGCGGAGGCTGCCGTTGCCGCGCTTGTTCCCGGCGCGCGTCCGCTGCCGTTCGGCCATCTCGGCGACGGCAATATCCACTACAATGTCAGCCAGCCCATTGGCGCCGACAGGGCGGAGTTCCTTAAACGCTGGGACGAGATGAACGCCGTCGTCTTCGCGGTCGTGAGGAAATACGGCGGATCGATCTCGGCCGAGCACGGCGTCGGCGTGCTCAAGCGCGATCTGTTGCCGTCGGTGAAGGATCCGGTCGCGCTTGAGCTGATGCACGGCCTCAAGCGCATGCTCGATCCCAAGGGCATTTTGAATCCCGGC
Source organism: uncultured Alphaproteobacteria bacterium (assembly GCA_963733575.1). Classification (GTDB taxonomy): domain Bacteria; phylum Pseudomonadota; class Alphaproteobacteria; order Rhizobiales; family Xanthobacteraceae; genus BOG-931. The sequence continues at coordinate 264,291 of CAVTDJ010000008.1, forward strand.
AAAGTGCTTTAGCCCGATATTATGGCGCAAACGCCACAAGTCATTCGGTAAGTCTTACTTACCTATCGGCCGGGAGTGACCGGCCGTGATTTCCACACACGCCAGTCGTGCCCATGCCGGACATGATAGGAGTCCGGCATGGCTGAAAGTCAGGATCAGCGGCTTCCAACAGGCGATCGGATTGCGATCGCCTCTATTATTTTGGCGCTTGCTGGCGGGGTAGGCGCCGTGGCGCTGGAACATGCTTTCCCAGACGCGAGCCCGATGATGTGGCGATACATTCTGTTCGCGTGTATTGCCTTAGGTATCGGCGCGGCTGGCTATCTGATTTTCGATCTCGTTATCCGACCGCGATGGGCGTCTCGCTCGGTCAAAGTCATTCTCGGAATTACTGCCCTGTGCGTTCTCGGAGGCGCTGGTTATATCGCTTACCATTGGCCAACTAGGTTTTTACAATCCGAACGGCCATCCTCGGAAAGCCCACCCGAACCGACGGTGCCGCTTTTGTCCCGACTGGATCACTTCATTCTGAATTGTGATGTTCCACTGCCGCCTCCCGGCAAGACAGTCACCGACACGTTTTGGGAATTGCACGACTACAAACAGAAGTTGGACGTTTATGGGGACACTATTGGCGTAACCTTCACAATGGAAACCATACGCGGTGGCGTTCATATTGAAGCGGAAGCCACCACCGAAGAGGCCAAACGTCGGATACCTCTCAGTTCAATTGGAGTGACGAAAATTACATTGGAGATACGGCGAATTAATAAATATGAACTTGTGAGCGTGATCGTAAAACTGCCGCCGCAATACGCATTTTACGGGTTTATTGCGCCCAATCCGGCAGCGCCAGATTCAATCCTAGTTGTCCGTACCGTTGAGGGATTTCTCGGTGTGCAGCGTGGAAGTTGTCGGATCGTCTAAATTTCGTGACGGTTCGGATTTCGGCCATGGGCCGAATCTGGTAGCGTCGCCGTCAGATCGCTTGTGGCGTTTGCGCCATAATACCGCTTTAGCCCCAGGATGTCCGGCGCGTCCGCGCGCTGCAACGGCCCCGAAGGTGTCGCAAATCCCTGGTCCGCCATCGCAGATCAGGACTTGGCCGTTGACGTAGTCGGATTCGGGAATGCAGAAGAGATAAGCCGAGCCTGCAGCTTCCTCCAGAGTGCCCGGACGGCCGAGCGGAATGGTCGGCATCAGTGCGTCCAGGACTCGCGTGTCTAAACCGACCTGGTAGCGCGAGCCCTTGATATCAATCGTCGCCGGCGATCCCTCGAAGCGTTGGGTGAGCCGCGTGTCGATGTAGCCGAACGCTACGCAATCGACGTTGACGCGAAAGTTCACACGATAACAAATTCAGCGATTACACAATATCAGGTGATCGGCGCGGCCATAACCGGCTATCCTCGACAGCAAGCCTACCAGCGGATAACGTCATTTTTGCTGCACAAAACAAATTTGCCGCGGGGACGGAAATGCGCTTCGGCGTTTTCTACGAGCTCCAGTTGCCGAGACCCTGGAACAAGGGCGACGAGCGCAAGCTCTTTCACCAGGCCCTTGAGCAAGTAACGCTGGCCGACCGGCTCGGTTACGATCACGCCTGGGAAGTGGAGCACCATTTTCTCGAAGAATATTCCCATTCCTCGGCGCCGGAGGTTTTCCTGGCTGCTGCCGCAGCCCGCACAAAATCCATTCGCCTCGGTCACGGCATCCGGCAGGTGATCCCAAACTACAATCACCCGGCGCGCACTGCCGAGGGCCTCGCCACTCTCGACATCATCTCCGACGGACGGGTCGATTTCGGCATCGGCGAAGGCGCTACGCGGCTCGAGCTCGGCGGCTTCAAGATCCCGGCCAAAGAGAAGCGCGCCATGGCGCTCGAAGCCGCCGAACAAATCGCTAACATGATGGTGCTGGAGCCTTATCCCGGCTTCGAAGGCAAGTATTTCTCGATGCCGTGCCGCAACGTCTTGCCAAAGCCGGTGCAGACGCCGCACCCGCCGATTTGGATGGCCTGCACCAATCGCGACACCATCAAGGTCGCGGCGCAGAACGGCGTCGGCGCGCTCGCCTTTTCCTTCCTCGATCCCGAGGAGGCGCGTCACTGGTCCGACATCTATTACGGCATCATCAAATCCGACGCCTGCGTGCCGCTCGGCCACGCGGTGAATGCCAACCTCGCCATGGTGTCGAGTTTCTCGGTGCACCATGATCGCGCCGAGGCCATCCGCCGCGGCCACGAGGGCTTCGAGTTCTTCGGTTACGCGCTCAATGCTCTAGTCGCTCATGATTGCGTGCCGGGACGTACCAATCTCTGGGGCGATTATCTGCAGCAGCGGGGCAACCGGACTGAAGACGTCATCGCAGCGGCACGCCGCGTAGGCGCCTACTCGTCCGGTATCGGCACGCCTGAGGACATGCGCAAGCACCTGGAAGGATTCCAGGAAAGCGGCGTCGACCAGGTCATCTTTCTGCAGCAGGCCGGAAATAACCGCCACGACCACATCTGCGAGTCGCTCCAGCTATTCGCCACCGAAGTGATGCCCGAATTCAAGGCCGAGGCGGCGGCGCGGGAAGCGCGCAAGGCCGAAGAGCTCGCGCCTTACATCACGGCGGCGCTGAAGCGGAAGTCATGGATGAAGCCGCTCGCCGACCACGAAATTCCGGTGGTCAAAGCATCAGCCGCCAAGGCGCAGTTTGCGCGCGGCGCAAACTAGGAGCACGCTTTCGTGACGTATCAGAACAGCGACGGCTGATTGTTCGGCTTCTTTGGCTTCGCCGGAGCGGGCGGCGTCTTGGCCGGAGCCTGCGCATCGCCGGCGGTCCCGGCGGGAGCCGGTGCCATCAGGTCTGCAGAATCGTTGGCCACGCGGTTTACCGCGAACGAGATTTCGTAGCCTTCGAGCAGCGCTTCGGGCGCCGGCGCGATCAGCGCGGCGGCCGTCGTGGCGTCGACCTTGGCGCAATCGAGCCAAAGGTTGAACGCCTCCGGCGCAACGATGACCGGCATGCGGTCGTGAATGGGGGCGAGCGTGCGATTGGCCCGCGTGGTGACGATCGCGGCGGTGTCGATTTCTTCGCCGTTCGGCCCGGTCCACGTCTCCCACAAACCGGCAAAAGCGATCGGCTCACCGGAAGTGGGCCGCACGAAATAGGGACGCTTCGGCGCGCCCGCGCGCAGCGCTTGCCAATCATAAAAACCATCGGCCGGAATGAGGCAACGCCGCCGCCGCATGGCGTTGCGAAAGGACGGCTTGTCGAGCACGGATTCACCGCGCGCATTGACGAGCAGCGAGAACGTCTTCGGATCTTTCACCCAGGCGGGAAGAAATCCCCAGCGCACGAGCGCGAAGGTCCGCTTGCCCTCCACCAGCCGCACAATCGGTATGGGCTGGGTCGGCGCCACGTTGTAGCGAGGCGGGAAATTGGGCCGCTCTTCGTAGCCGAACAGCGCCCTGACTGCATCCGGCGGCGACTTGATGACATAGCGTGCGCACATTGGGGTATACGTAGTCTCCGGCCGGCGGACGGGGGTTCAGCGGTGGCGTCCCGTCCCGATAATATCCAAATGGGATCTGCCCTTGGCTAGTACCAGCACGGAATCGCGAACTTATCCAACGCGGCCTTTTCTCGCGGTCAGCGCGGCCATCTTCCGCGACGGCCGTGTTTTGATCGTGCGCCGGGCACAGCCGCCCGCCCATGGCCTCTACACGCTGCCGGGGGGCGGAGTGGAGCTCGGGGAGACGCTCGAACACGCGGTGATCCGCGAGGTCCGCGAGGAGACCGGGCTCGAAATCGAGCCGCTTATGCTGGCGGGCTACCGCCAAATGATGGCGCACGATGCCGACGGACGCATCGAGCGCCATTTCGTTATTCTCCCATTTGCGGCACGCTGGATCGCGGGCGACGTTTCGCTCAACGAGGAATTGGCCGAGGCTCACTGGCTTTTGCCGTCCGAGCTTTCCGGACTTAAAACCACCGAGGGGCTTGCGGACATCGTCGCCGCGGCCTGCGAGCGGATGGCCGCGTGGCGTTGAAAGAGACGCCTCCACCGTGCCGCGTTGTCATGCTAGGCGTGCGCGGCGCCCTTATGCTTTAAGCCCACACCAATGCTTCGAACCTCTGTCATTCTTTCGCTATTGCTTTGTCTCGCCGGCGGCTCCGCCCGCGCCCAGGGATTCTGGCAGCCGCAACCTAGATACCAGCCTCAGTTTCAGCCCCCGCCACAAGCCAGGCCGATCCAGCCCCAGGTTCAGCCCCAGGCGCCACCCCAGCCGCCGTTGCAAAACAGGCCGACGCCTTATGACCGCGATTTGCAGCGGCTTGCCGAGATTCTCGGCTCGCTGCATTTCCTGCGCGGCATTTGCGGCTCGAACGAGGGCCAGAAGTGGCGCAACGAGGCGCAATCGCTGATCGACACCGAAGCCCCGACCGGCGAGCGCCACGAACAGATGATCGCGAGCTTCAACCGCGGCTATCGCGCGTTCCAGCAGAGCTACCGCACCTGCACGCCGGCAGCCGATTTCGCCATCCGCCGCTATCTTGCGGAAGGCGCCAAGATCGCGCGCGAGATCACCGCTCGCTACGCCAACTGATCCCCTATCTCCGTGCGGCGGCGGCTAAAAGACTCTATCTAGCGGAACACGCTGCCGAATTAACCCTTCCTCAAGGTTCGACTTAGCCTCAGCCGGTGCCATGCTAACGTTGCCATCGACAGGGGCGCTGCGGGCTGCAGCGATAAACATTTCGATGAGCATTGCGACGGAAACTCCGGCGGCGCGCGAGCCCGCGGCGGATCACGAACAAAAGCGGCTGGCGCTTGGCTATTTGCAAGAAGCATGGGCGGAGGCGCATCACGAGGGCATCGACGGCGATTGCCTGGCGCAAACCGCGCTTTTTTTGGCGCTCGCGGAATTGATTTCGACCTATGGCGAGGAGGCGACCGCACGTTACGCCGAAAATCTTGCTCCGCGCATTCGCAACGGTGAGTTCTCAGTGGAGATTTTGCGGCAGTAACTGCCGTGTTTCGATCCGCTCGTCCCCGCGCAAGCGGGACCCCGCAAATCTCACATCAAGAATTTTCGTCTGGATTCCAACTTTCGCACGGATGAACGGGGCAGCGCTCACGCGCGCTGCGGATTGAGCGCGCGCAGCCCATAGAAGCCGCACAGCACGCCTTCCATGTCGGCCGGAAAAAACGGCTTCTTCAGAAAGGCAATGCCCTGCACGCGCGCCCGTGCAAAAACGGCCTCATCCTGCGTCGATGTCATCAGCACAAAGGCCGGGTATCGTTGTTCGCGCCTGAACTCATTGATCGTCTCCAAACCGTTGAGGCCGGGCAGGAAGTGGTCGATGAAAGCGATGTCGAACTCCAACTGACGCGCCAATTCGATCGCCTCTCTGCCCTGCGCTGCTTCGGTGACCTCGAGTGGGAAGCGCGTCGCTGCCAAAATCTTCCGGACGATGCTGCGCATCGTCGCCAAATCGTCCACAACCAAAACGCAACTCGGCAGCCGGACGCGGATCGACCCATCCAATAAGCGCTTGGCCTCTTCCAGTTCCGAGTGTTTGCTGGCCAAACCGTCAGTCTGGAACGGCGCCGCGGTGCCGGGCGTGCAGAGTAGCACCGTGAAGGGCGGCTGGGCGGCGATGCGCGCGGCTGCGGTCATCCGGGCTACTGCGTCGCCCCCGAGCGCCACGTCGAAGAAAGCGAGATCGGCGCCAGCGGCGATGAAGCGGCTTGCTGCAGCGGCGCTATCGGCTTCGATGAGGTCGATCGGCACCGATGACGCCGATGCCGCCTGTTGGAACAGATCATGCTCGCCCCGCGACGCCGAAGCTACAATAACCCGTAAGGAAAACAATTCGTCGGTCATGCACTGCACCCACTGAACGCGGGCTCCGATCGTGTGATGACAATATGGAAGCCGGGATGGATCAAAGATCGAGCCATGGCACGTGAAGCGATCGGATTGATTCAACGATCTGAGTGCACCAATTGGCGTTTTCGGTTCTTCCTCCGACCTGAAAATCCCGGATCCCGCAGCTGACCTGCAACTGAAGCTACAACTTGCGATAGGTATCGCCGCCGGGTCAAGCACCGCCGACAACAAACCATCGTGATTTAGACCGGCACCATGGCCGTTCGTGCAAAGGCTTCCAAACCCTTGAGGGGAATCGCCCGGCACCTTAGCTTGCTCCCATGAGGGTCGCCCTTCTCCCGGACCGCGGCGTCGTCAAGGTCGCCGGCGACGACGCGCGGACCTTTCTCCATGGACTGCTGAGCGCCGACGTCCTCAAGCTCGCGCCGGGCGCGGCGCGCTTCTGCGCATTGCTGTCGCCGCAGGGCAAGATCATCGCGGATTTCATCGTGACCGAAGCGCCGGCGCAGGACGGCGGCGGCTTTTTCCTCGACGTCCCGCGCGCTCAGGCCAAATCACTCGTCGACAAGCTCAATCTTTACAGGCTCCGATCCCGCGTGATGGTCGAAGATTTATCCGAGGTGCTGGGCGTGCTGGCGGCCTGGGACGGAAACGGCGCGGCCGCGCCCGGCCTCTCTTACGCCGATCCCCGCCTGCCGGCGCTCGGGCTGCGTGTGATGATGCCGCCGCATCGCGCGGCCGAAGTGGCGGCCAGTCTTGGCGCGACCCTGGTTGACGCGACCGAGTACGAAGCCCACCGCATCGCGCTCGGCATCCCGCGCGGAGGCGTCGATTTCAGCTACGGCGACGTCTTCCCCCACGAAACCGACATGGATCAGCTCGGCGGCATCGATTTCGCCAAGGGCTGCTACGTCGGCCAGGAAGTCGTCTCGCGCATGGAGCACCGCGGCAGCGCGCGCACCCGGGCGGTCACGGTGCGTTACCAGGGCGCGGCGCCGCAGCCCGGCGTCCCAGTGATGGCCGGCGAGCGGCAGATCGGTACGATGGGCTCGGCCGCCGCAGGCCGCGGGCTCGCGCTCTTGCGCCTCGACCGCGTCGCGGATGCGCTTTCGCGCGGGGAGCCGCTCATTGCCGGCGGTACTGCGATCCGGCCGATCAAGCCGGACTGGGCGCGCTTTGCCTTTCCCGACGGTTCCAAAGCCGCCGAATGATCGCTCCCGCCGACACCGCTGCACTCGTGCGTTGTCCCTGGCCGAAGGACGATGCGCTCTATCTCGCCTATCACGACGAGGAATGGGGCGTACCGGAATTCGACGACCGCGCGCTCTACGAAAAACTTGTGCTCGACGGTTTCCAGGCCGGCCTGTCGTGGATCACCATCCTGCGCAAGCGGGAGAATTTTCGCCGCGCCTTCGGCGGTTTTGCACCTGAAAAGATCGCGCGCTACACGCCGAAAAAAATCGAGCGGCTGATGCAGGATGCCGGCATCGTGCGCAACCGCGCCAAGATCGAGGGTGCCGTTCTCTCGGCACGCGCCTGGCTTAACGTCATGGAAAAGGGGCCCGGATTCTCCAGCTTGCTGTGGGACTTCGTCGACGACAAGCCGAGGGTCAACCACTATAAAACCATGCGGCAGGTGCCGGCGGAAACCGCAATATCCCGCGCGATGTCGAAGGAGCTCGCGCAGCGCGGCTTCAAGTTCTGCGGGCCGACCATCGTCTACGCCTTCATGCAGGCAGTCGGCATGGTCAACGATCATCTGATCACGTGCCACCGCCATGAGGCGGTGCAAAAGCTCGGCCGGAAGGCGTGACGAGTCCCTAACCGCTTGCGGGGCGGCGCCGTGCCACGCTGAAGAAGATCGCGGCCAGCAAGGTCAACGAGCCGATCACGGCGTAATGCACCGAGGAATTGGCGTCGATATAGGAGGAGGCGCTCGATGTCGCTTGCACCAGAGCCGCGCCGAGCAGCGTCGCCACAAACGAGCCGCGCCCGCCGGCGACGCTCGCGCCGCCCAACACCACGACCGTGATGCTCATCAGCGTGTAATCGCTGCCGGTCGTGGGCGAGCCGATGCCGACCTGACCCGCGAGCATAAGCCCGCCGATGCCGGTCAGAAAACCCGAGATCACGAAGGCGAGCCACGTCAGGCGCTGGCTGTCGATGCCGAGCCGATGGCTCGCGAGCGGGCTTGACCCGACGGCGCGGAAGCTGCGGCCGAAGCCGGTGCGAAAAAGGAGCCATTCGGCGCCGGCGACCATCGCCAAGGTCAGTACAAGCCCGGCCGGCAGAAACCAAAGCCGGAACTGCGCCGCGTCGGAAATGGCGTCGTCAATCTGGCCGGCGGCCGTTGGCCGCAGCAGCAGCGATATGCCTTGGAGGCCGATGAAGGTGGCGATCGTCACCACGATCGCCGGCAGGCGGAGCGAAGTAATCAATAGGCCCTGCAACAAGCCGAAGCCAGTGGTTAACATCAGGATCAGGATCACCCCTGCCGCAAGAGGTCCGGGCGAGACTCCATCGGGCGCGAGGAACGAGGCCAGCACGACGCAAAGCCCCGCCAGCGGGCCGATCGAAAGATCGATGGCGCCAACCAGCACCGTCGCGAGCTGCGCGCTCGACAGGAAACCCAGGATGCTGAAGAAGGACAGGATGCTTTTGATGCTGAATGGCGACAGGAAGTAGCCGTTCAGCGCCTGGGTCCCGCCCAGAATGACAAGAGTGAGAACGGCCAGCACCAAAGCGGGAAAATGATCGCTGGCGGCGAAGTCGCGCCAGCGCCGATCCCGCGTGCCGGCGGGCGTTTGACTGGCGCGCGAGGCGGTGGCGGTGAGATTGGCCTCGGTAATAGCGGCGTCGGTGACCGCCGGACCCGTCAATTCGTGGACGATCCGGCCGCGAGCGAAGATCAGCACCCGATCGCAGAGGCCTTCAAGCTCGATGCCGTCCGAGGACGAAACCAGCACCGCCAGGCCCTGGTCGGCGATGGTCCGCAACCGCTGGTAGATTTCGCTGCGGGCGCCGATATCGACACCCTTGGTCGGCTCGTCCACCAACAGCACGGTCGGTTGCGCCGAGATTTCGCGGCCGAACAGCGCCTTTTGCTGATTGCCGCCGGACATTTCGAACAGCTTGGATTCGATCGAGGCGGCGCGGATGCGCAAATCCCGGGTGATTTTCTTGGCACGACCGGCTTCGTCGGCGCGATCGATCACGCCGAATCTCGAAATCGTATGCAAGAAGCCGAGACTGAAATTTTCGCGCAGAGTCAGGTTGAGGAACACGCCCTCGGCGTGGCGATCGTCCGGAATAAAGCCGATGCCGGATTTGCGAAACGCTCCGGGACTGTCGCTGGAAATCTTTGCGTCCTTCACACGCACTTCGCCGCCATGCCGGCGGTCGACGCCGGCAGCGGCACGGATAAATTCGCGCTGGCCCTCACCTTCTATACCGGCAAGGCCGACAATCTCTCCGGCATGGACGACAAGATCGACTTGATCGAAGCCGCGGCCGCTCAATGCCTTGACCACAAACAGCGGGGCACCGACTGATTTCGCCTTGGCGGGAAAAATCTGACCAAGCGGCCGGCCGGCGATCAGCGCCACGATCTCCGCCGGAGTAATCGCTTCAGCGAGGCGGCTGTCAATGATCTCGCCGTCGCGCATCACCGAGATGCGGTCGGCCAGTTCGTCCACCTCGTGCAGCCGATGCGAGACATAGACGATGCCGACGCCCTCGTTTTTCAACTCGCCGATCAGATCGAACAGTTTGCGCACATCCGCCAGCTGCAGCGGCTCGGTCGGCTCGTCGAGGAAAAGAACCTTCGGACGCGTCGCGAGCGCGCGCGCGATCTCCACGACGTGCCGCTGCGCGAGCGACAACTCCGCAACCCGCCTGCCGACCGGCACGCGCAACTCGTCGGTCGCGATCCGCGCCAGGATGTGCTCAGCTTCGGCCTGGCCACCCGGACCGGCAAGCGACGGCGCGGCGAGCTGAAGATTTTCCAACACGGTGAGATCGGGCGCCAGCGCCGGATGCTGATAGACAACCGACACGCCGTCCTCGCGCATCTGCCGAGGATCGGGCGCGTCAACGTGCTTGCCGCCGTAATAGATGGCGCCGGCATCGGCACGCAACACACCGGCGGCAATGCCGATCAGCGTCGATTTGCCGGCGCCGTTCTCGCCGACGATGGCATGCACCTCGCCGGGCATGATAAGAACATCGACACCTTTGAGCGCCTGCACCGGGCCGAAGCTCTTGCGCAGGTCGGCGAGCGTCATGACCGGCACGTGCGCCGTGACCGGCGACGTGGCTGCATTCACGACGTTATGCATGGCGGAGCCGCCGCGTAATTTCGGGAAGCGCTACGCCGCTGAGGACGATGATCGCGTCGGCCAAGTCTTCGGCCGAGCTGCCGAATCCGAGCGCGGTCACCAACTGGGCGAGGTAGGTCAGAAAAAACGCGCCGATGATGGTGGCGACAACGCTTCCCTTGGTGACGCCGCCCAGCGGATTGCCGCCCACGACGACAGCAGCAATCGTGCCGAGCAGATAAGGCAGCCCGCACAGCACGGTCGGTGAAACTAGATAGCCGGACAGCATGAGCGCCGCGATTGCGTACATCAGTCCCGCGATCGCGTAGGTCAGGATGCTGTAAATCTTGAGTGGAACCCCCACGGCGTGCGCGGCTGGCGGATTGACACAGACGGCGATGAAGCGCCGTCCGATCGTGGTGAATGTCAGAACGAAGACGGTCGCTCCGGCCACCAGCAACAGCACCCAGATCGTGCTTGGCACGTAAAGAAAGCTTCCGACAAAGAATTTGACCATCATCGGCGGCGACTGAACCGACGCGCCGGTCGACACGAAATAGGTCAAGCCGAACAGAATGGCGTTGATACCGATGGTGGTCACCAACGGCGGCACCTGCAGCAAGGTAACTATCAGACCAGTTATGGCGCCGATCGCCGCGCCGACCGCAAGCGCCGCCACAATCCAGAAAATCACAACGCCGGCATCGGTGCTGCCGTCCGGCAGCTTGGTGACGACGACCGCACAAAACGACATGATCCCAGCGGTCGAGAGATCAAGGCCGCGCTGCTGGATCACCAGATGTTGGCCGATCGAGGCCATAGCCAGAATTGCGAAGTACGGGAGTGTCGAAAGGATCGCCGCCGTGCTGACCGTGCTGGGCGCGGCGATGCCGCCGATAAGCACCAGAAGCGCAGTGGCGGTGAACGCCTTTGCCGCTAACGGAAGCTCGGTTAGATCCACGCCCAGTCCGGGCATTCGCAGACGGGTTGTTCGATCGTCCGCCATATCCCGAATCCGGTCCTTTCCATCAAAGAACACAGCCCAACCCTCCCCCGTTCGGGGGAGGGCGGGCTGAGATCACCTGCGATCAAAGAGGCTAGCTGTCCGGCTTATTTGCCGCCCAGCGCCTTTTTCTGTTGGTCTTTGGTCAACATCGACGACGGAATCGAATCCATCGGCATCGACTTGTCGCACTTCAACGCCAGCTTCGGATCCTTCGAAGTCGTGTCCTCACTGAACGGAAGCTTGATCAGGCTGGGCTCATCATTGTCAATACCTTGCGCCGCCGCCACCGCCTTGCGCAACGCGAGCCGCACCATCCAGGTGTGCGCGTCGATGCTCATCATCTTCATCTCAGGATGATCGGCGGTAATGCAGCTCAAATCCATGAGCGACTGCCCGACATAGGCCGGAATCGGCTTGCCGGCAGCGACGAAGGCGCGGATCGGACCGACCGTCTCGCTGTAGATGCCGTCGATCTGCGGATACTTGGCGATGAGCGCCGCAGTCTTTTGCTGCGCCACTGCCGGATCCCACATCGTCGGCACCGGCTCTTGTTCCAGGACCTTGATGCCCGGATACTTCGCGAACACTGGACGCCACCCGTGGGTTTGCGCCTCAGTCATCGGATTGCCCGGCGTGCCGCCGAACATGATGATGTTGCCCTTGCCGTTGAGCGTCTTGACCAGCCATTCGGCGGCCTGCTCGCCGACCTCACTCTGGCTTTCGGTCGCGCGATCGAGATAGTCCTTGCCGAACACGCCCGGGAACTTGTCGCCGGTGTCATAGGGCACCACGGCCACGCCGGCTCCGGTCGCTTCGCGCGTCGCCTTCAAAATAGCCGGGCCGCCATCGAGGAATGTGACGATGACGTCGTACTTCTGCGCGATCAGGCCTTCGATGTCGGCAATGGCCTTCTCCGGCTTGAACTCGCCGTCGGTGTAGCGAGCATCCGTGATGTTCTTACACTTCGACGCCTCGTCCTCGAATTCGGCGCGGGTGATGTGACGCCAATAATTGCCGCCCCAGCCGTCTGCCAGCGCGACCTTGATTGGCTTGGTGCCGCAGAATTTGGACATCGGCTGCAAGTCGGCAATCGTGCCTTTCTTGTCCGGATAGAGTTTGACTTTGGTCATATCGACGGCGTAGCCGACAGTGGCCATGGCAAACGCCAAGCCCAATGCCGAAACGCCGACGGCTAGATTGCGTGCTGACAACATCAATTCCTCCCCTGTTCATCTGATTTGATTCGGGCTGATCGCAACCCAATCAGCCCTCGGCGGCGCCGTGACTGTGCGTTTGCGTCAGCCGGTAATTCCCAGATGACTTTGTGCGGAGGAAGCATACTCCTTTTGCAGCCGGTGCCAAGGTCTGCAACGAGAAACCGCTGGCGCGGCGAGCGCAAATTGCTTGCATGATGAATCGTGGGACGTGGCCCTTGGATCGGTGGGCAGCCCACTCCGTCGCAAGCTTGATGGCATAGTTTCGACGCGCTCTTGGCAGTAACAAAAAGAACGCTATTCTCCGCCGCGCGCGGGGTGACCTTCTGCGGACGCCATTGCCTTGCGCATCGCGGCAGCGGACTGGCATAATCGTCCGTACAGCGTTGGCGACAAACTAAAAGTCAAATGGGAGGTAATAATGCACAAGAGCGTCGACCACATTATGATCACACATACCGGCAGCCTGCCGCGCGGCGCCGAGCTCAATGACCTTTTGATCGCGGACGAGGCAGGCGAGGCGGTCGACAAAGCCAAACTCGCCGACAGGATCGAGAAGCGCGTCGCTTACGTAATGGAGAAACAGCGCTGGGCCGGCGTCGACATCGCCAACGACGGCGAGCAGGGCCGCGTCGGTTTTCAAACCTATGTCCCCAAGCGCATGTCCGGATTCGGCGGCGAGTTCGAAGCGGCCTTTCGGCAAGGAGTGGGTCGAAAATCCGCTTTTCACCGAAAAGTTCTCGGCGCGCATTCCCAAGACCGGAAAAGTATTCGGCTGCCCCGAATGCGTCGGCGAGCTCAAATATCACGACAAGGAAGCCATCAAGACGGAGCTGGGTCGCTTCAAGCGTCTTGCCGCCGCGGTGAAGCCGCCGTTCCCCGAGATGTTCTTCGCCGAGCCGTCACCAGGGATCATCGCGACCACTATGCTCAACGCCCACTATTCGACGTACGAGGCTTATCTCGACGCGATCGCCCGCGAGATGCACTACGAATACAAGTCCGTGGTGGATGCAGGATTGATCCTTCAGATCGACGCGCCGGACCTGGCGATGGAACGGGTGCTCCTGTTCCAGGACAAATCCGACGCGGAATTCGTCAAGATCATCGAGCAGCACATCGCCGCGCTCAACAAAGCGTTGCAGGGCATTCCGCGCGACCGCGTGCGGTTGCACATCTGCTGGGGCAACTGGGAGGGGCCGCATATCTACGACATCGGCCTCGAGCCGCTGCTGCCGGCCTTTTACCAGGCCAATGTCGGCGGTCTGAGCATCGAGTTTGCTAATGCTCGCCGCCAGCACGAATACGCGGCGTTCAAAAAGCATAAATTCCCCGACCACATGGTGCTGCTGCCGGGCGTCATCGATTCGAAGATCAATCTCGTCGAGCACCCCGAGGTCGTCGCACAACGCATCGAGCAAGCCGTGGCGGCGGTCGGCGACCGCGAGCGCGTCATTGCCAGCTCCGATTGCGGCTTCGGCACGTTCGCAGGCTGGGAATGGGTCGCCGAAGACGTGGTGTGGCTCAAGCTCAAGACCATGCGCGAAGGCGCCGACGTCGCCACCAAGCGTCTTTGGGGCAAGAAGGCGGCGTAGCGCTTCGCGCGCTGGGGCGTGCATCCGCTTGCCAACGATCGAAATGGCGGTAGCCTTAATATCATGGCGAGGCTACCGCTTCCCCCCTCCCCGGCCTCACGGTCGCGCGCGGGCGACGAGATAACCTCAACCGCCGGCTGCAAGCCAGGCCAGAACAAACAGCTACGCGGAGTTTCATCGCGTGCCTGGCAGCGAATGTTGTCGGGCCGGCGGCTCGACCTGCTCGATCCCTCGGCGCTCGACATCGAGATCGAGGACATCGCTCACGGACTGGCGCGCGTGGCGCGCTGGAATGGGCAGACCGCCGGAGCGCATATTTTTTCCGTGGCCCAGCACTCGTTGCTGGTCGAAGCGCTGGCGCGCGCGCGCGTGCCGCGGCTCGATCGCAGCCGACGCCTTGCGGTGTTGCTCCACGATGCGCCCGAATACGTGATCGGCGACATGATCTCGCCGTTCAAGGCGGTGATTGGCGACGCCTATAAGGCGGTCGAGCGGCGCCTGCTTGCGGCAATTCACCGGCGCTTCGGACTGCCGGCGAAGTCGGCGCTGGAACTCGAAAAACTCATCAAAACCGCCGACCGCGAAGCGGCCTTCCTCGAAGCCACCCGTCTCGCCGGTTTCGATATCGCCGAAGCGCGGCGGTTCTTTGGCCGCCCACCCGTTATTTCACTCGCGATGGAGCGCGATTACCTCAAGCCGTGGCCCGCAGAGACGGCCGAGGCGCGCTATCTCGAACGATTCCGGAAACTTTTTGTAAGCGACGATTGAATAGCCGCCGCGAATGAGTGTGCGAGGCTGAACCTTTCGCTTACCGCGCCTGTACCATAGAATTCAGCATGAGGATTTGGGCGGCGCGGCTTCGATGTTCGACTTGATAGTCATTCTGGTGCTCGTGGCACTGGCCTTTCCGGTCATCGCCATCGTCGCGCTCGTTATGACGATCTCGCTGCGCAATCTCGCGCTTCGGCTCGACGAAAGAGTGAGGTTACTCGAGCGCGATCTCGCACCTCGGGATGCCGCGTCCCCGAACACATTGGCGACATCCGCGCCGGCAGAGCGACCAGATGGCGCGCCGGCAGAGGTTCCTGCCGCTCCCCCGCTACCACCGCAGCCAACCGCCGCACCGACAGGGACTGCCACTCCTCCGCCATTACCGCCACCGCTGCCTCCACCGCTCCCGCCTGTTGTGTCGCCGCCGCGGTCGATCAGCTTTGAGGAACGGTTCGGTACCCGATGGGTCGTCTGGGTCGGGGGCGTGGCGCTCGCGCTCGGCGGCATATTTCTGGTGCGTTATACAATCCAGCAAGGCCTCATCGGCCCTGGCGTCCGCATCGCGTTGGGTGCGCTGCTGGCCATCGCCCTGGTCGCCGCCGGCGAATGGACGCGCCGCAGCGAGAGGCTGTCGGGACTTCCGGGCCTGCCATCGGCGGATATTCCCAGCGTCCTGACAGCCGCCGGCACCACAGTGGCTTATGCGACGGTGTACGCAGCTTATGCGCTGTACGAATTCCTGCCGCCCGCGGCCGCCTTCGTCTTGCTTGGCCTGGTAGCATTGCTGACTTTGGCGGCCGCCTTGCTCCACGGCCCGGCACTCGCAGGCTTGGGCGTTATCGGCGCCTTCGTCGCGCCGCTCCTGGTCGCATCCGCAGAGCCGGATTATTGGTCGCTTTATATCTATATCGCGGTTGTCACTACCGCCGCCTTCGCGCTGGCGCGCGCGCGGCTGTGGCCCTGGCTTGCGATCACGGCGATCGTGCTCGGTGCGCTATGGACGGTGCCGGGAGCTGATGCCTATCCGGTCGAGGCGATCGGAGCACACGTATTCAACGCGCTCGCGGGCTTCGCGCTTGCCGCTACCTTCCTCGTTTGCGGTTTGCTTTATGGCCCGTCGGCTACGACCGGCGAGGTCGACCGCCTCTCGACGCTGGCCCTTTCGGTTTATCTGCTGGTCGCCGCGTTCCTTGTTTTGGTGAGCCGGCACGATCCGACGGCGTTCACGGCCTTCGTGGTTCTCACCGTCGCAACTGTCGCCATCGCTTGGCGCGCGGAGAGCGCGGCCGGCGCTTTGCCGGCGGCCGCAATCCTCGCGGTGGCTGTGATGGCTGACTGGGCAGTCCAGATGAACGTTTCGAGGCTGCTGGCGCCGGCCGGACCAGCGGCGCCTGCCATAGCAGAGCCCCAGCGCTACGATTACGGCTCGCATCTTCTTCTTGCGGCCGGATGGGCGGCGATGTTCGGCATCGCGGGATTCCTGGCGCAAGGCCGCTCGACGCGGGCGCTCGCGCCGATGCTGTGGTCCGCCTCCGCCGTGTTCGCACCGCTCGCACTGCTGATCGCGCTCTACTATCGCATCGCGGAACTAGATCGATCGCTGCCGTTCGCGGGCTTCGCGCTGCTCCTGGCCGCGATTTATGCGGTCGCAACCGAAGCGCTGGTGCAGCGTGAGTCGCGGCCAGGCCTCATGGCATCGAGCGCCATGTTCGTGACCGGCGCGCTCGCGGCGCTCGCGCTCGCGCTCACCTTCGCCCTGGAGAAGGGGTGGCTCACGATCGGACTCGCCCTCATGGCGCCGGGGGCCGCTTGGGTTGCCGAGAAACGGCCGCTGCCGTGGCTACGCTGGCTTGCCGCCCTCATGGTCGCTGTGACAGTGGCCCGTATTGGCTATGAGCCGCGCATCGTCGGCACCGATCTCGGCACGACGCCGATCTTCAACTGGCTGCTCTACGGCTACGGCGTTCCGGCTCTTTCGTTCTGGGTCGCCGGATGGCTGTTGCGGCGGCGCGCGGACGATCTGCCGGCGCGCATGGTGGATGCCGGCGCCATCCTGTTCACGGTGCTACTCGCGATTTTCGAAATCCGCCATTACGTCACCGGCGGCGACATCTACCGGCCAGTGAGCGACATCACGGAAGTCGCGATCGACGTCAATGCCGGGCTGGCGTTGACCATCGGGCTTGAGCGCATACGCGGGCGGACCGGCAGCATCGTGCACAATGTCGGCGCGCTGTGCGTTGCGGCGCTGACGCTTTGTGCCATCTTATTCGAACTCGTCGTCGTCGCCAGCCCGCACTTCAACAATAGGCCGGTCGGCGGCGCGTTCTTCAACACGATCCTGCTCGGCTACGGTCTGCCGGCCGTGCTCGCCATCTCGTTGGCGCTAATCGCCCGCACGACCCGACCGATACCCT
Source organism: uncultured Alphaproteobacteria bacterium (assembly GCA_963733575.1). Lineage (GTDB taxonomy): Bacteria > Pseudomonadota > Alphaproteobacteria > Rhizobiales > Xanthobacteraceae > BOG-931. The sequence goes on from CAVTDJ010000008.1 coordinate 281,495, forward strand.
ATCGCATCATCGCCGCAATCACCGCGGTGACGCTCGCGCTGTTCTATTTCACGCTCGAAGTGCGGCGGCTCTTCCATGGTCCCATTCTGGCCGGCCCAACTACCGACGCCGAGCAATACAGCTATTCGACGGCCTGGCTCATCTTTGGCATCGCACTCCTGGCGGTTGGCTTCATCTTACGCTCGCAACCGGCGCGATTCCTCGCACTTGGGGTCGTGGCGCTGACCATCGCCAAAGTGTTCATCATCGATACCGCGAGCATCAGCGGCATCTACCGCGCGCTTTCGGTGATCGGGTTGGGCGTCGTGCTGCTCGGCATTGGCTGGCTGTACCAGCGCCTACTCTATCCGCGCACGCCAGCCACCGGAACGACAGCTGCCCACGACTAGGCGGGGATCACCAGCGGTGCTACGTCAGCGAGCGGGCGTCACACTTGTGCCGCCCGCCATACCCATATGAGACTGAACAAAGCGCCCAATTGATTCCATGATTCACGTCTGCTCCCTCGCGCGCCTGCATGAGACGGTCGAAGATACCGGGGCGCGCCACGTCGTGTCGCTGCTCGGCGATGAGGCCAAGATCGAACGGCCGACCGCCATCGTGGCGGAAAACCACCTTTGGCTGCGGTTGCACGACATTTCCGATCCGCTCGACGGCTACATCATCCCGGACGAGGAGCACATTGCCGATCTCTTGAAGTTCGTGCGCCGCTGGGACCGCCGCGCTCCGCTTGTGGTGCACTGCTGTGCCGGCATCAGCCGCTCGACGGCGAGCGCCTTTGCCAGCGTCTGCGCGCTCAATCCGGATCGCGACGAGGCAAGCATCGCACACGCGTTACGGCGCGCCTCGCCGACGGCTACGCCGAATATCCGCATCGTATCGCTTGCCGACCGCCTGCTCGGCCGCAAAGGCCGGATGATTGCAGCGATCGAAACGATCGGCCGCGGTGCGCTTGCGTCGGAAGGAACGCCGTTCCGGCTCGAGCTGGAGTGAGACTTACTAGTCGTTGATCGCCGGCCGCAGCGTCGCGGTCGGCGTCGCGTCCACCGGCGCCAGCGGCTCCGCCTGTACTGGCGCGATCGGCGTTGCCTGGACCGGCGCAGGCGCGGGTACGCGACTTGTGACCTGAGTACGCGGCTCCGCCACGCGGCTTAAGATCTGAGCGCGCGGCTCCGGTGCGCGACTTATGATCTGAGCGCGCGGGTTGTGCTGAGAGAAGTCGCAATAGGCGAAACCCAAGCCCGAGATCGACCCGCGAAAGCTTCGGTAATCGGTCTTCTGCACCTTGAAGCATGGCTGCAACGGCAGGCCGGAAAGGTGCGCGCACATGGAAGTACCGTCGACCTTGATGGTGCCTGCAGGCAGGGTGGCGAAACGCACTTCGCCGCGGCCGCTCGGCCGGATCGTGCCGACGACGGAACCGTCGGCGAAGATGCGGCCCATACCCGCAGTGCCGTCAAAGCAAGTGTAGGCGAACAGCTTGCCGACGACGAATGCCTTGGCCTGCTCCGGGCCGAGTTCCTCGGCAACGGCCGCGACAACGCCCAACACGCACGCACAGACGACGACGGCAACACGCACCAACATCGGCCACTCCACTCTCAACGCGAGGGCGAGATTAGCAAAATTTCTTAACCGTCCCCTTACCATAAGGCCTCGCACGATAGCCGAAATTCCGGCGGATTTCCTCGCCATTTTCTCCACCGCTTACCAAATTTTTACCACAATACGGCCGCGCACCTCTCCCGCCACGATGCGCGATCCGGCGTCGATCACATCGGCGAGCCCGATCTCGCTCGTCATCGCGCCGATTTTGCTGCGGTCAAGATCGGTTTCCAACCGGCGCCAAGCTTCTTGCCGCAGCGGCAGCGGACACATCACCGAATCGATCCCGATGAGCGACACGCCACGAAGAATGAAGGGGGCGACCGTGGTCGGCAAGTCCATTCCCCCGGCAAGTCCACAGGCGGTGACGGCGCCGCCATAGCGCGTCATCGACAGCACGTTAGCGAGGGTCGTGGAACCTACGGCATCGATGCCGCCGGCCCAGCGCTCTTTGCCGAGCGCGCGCGGCGGTCCGGTCAACTCTTTACGCTCGATGATCTCGGCAGCTCCAAGCCCCTTGAGATAGTCCGCTTCGGACGGACGCCCGGTCGAGGCGACGACCGTGTAGCCGAGCTTGGCCAACAGCGCGATCGCGACCGAACCGACGCCGCCGGCGGCGCCGGTCACGATCACCGGGCCGCGCGCCGGCACGATGCCGGCCCGCTCCAGCGCCATTACCGAGAGCATGGCGGTGTAACCGGCGGTGCCGATCGCCATGGCTTCGCGCACGCTCATCCTCGCCGGCAGCCGCACCAGCCAGTCGCCTTTCACGCGCGCCTTTTGTGCATAGGCGCCGAGGTGAGTCTCGCCCAGGCCCCAGCCGTTGAGGATCACCTTGTCGCCGGATTTCCAGGCGGGATGCGAGGATGATTCCACCGTGCCGGCAAAATCGATCCCCGCAATCATCGGGAAACGGCGCACCACGGGGGACTTCCCGGTGAGGGCGAGCCCGTCCTTGTAGTTGAGCGTCGAGTATTCGACGGCAACGGTGACGTCACCGTCCATCAAGTCCTTTTCGTCGAAATCGGTGAGCCGGACTGTTTGCCCGGTCTCCGCCTTGTCGACGACAATCGCCTTGAATGTGCTCACGCTCTCGCTCCGGCCTTTGCGTTCTTTCTAAGCTGGCACAGCGGCGATGCGCGGAACCGGCTTCTCTACGATCGGCAGGTTGATGATTGCCGAGAGGACTCCGAAGGCGATGGCCAGCCACCATACCGCGTCGTAGGACCCGGTGCGGTCGAACACGAGGCCGCCGAGCCAAACACCGAGGAAGCCGCCGACCTGATGGCTGAAGAAGGCAAAGCCCGCCAGCGTCGCCAGCCATTGGGTGCCGAAGATGACGGCGATGATGCCGTTGGTGGGCGGCACCGTGGAGAGCCACATCAGGCCCATCGTTGCGCCGAATAGGATGCAGGTGAGCGGCGTGATCGGAAACCAAATGAACGCAAGGATCGCCACGGCACGGGCGAAGTAGATGAAGGAAAGCAGATAGCGCTTAGGAACGCGGTCACCGAGCCAACCGGCCGTCAGCGAACCGAAGATGTTGAAAAAGCCGATCGCGCCGAGCGTCCAGCCGCCGACTTCGGCGGTAAGGCCGCGGTCGACCAGATAAGCCGGCAGGTGCACAGTGATAAATTGAATTTGAAAGCCGCAGGTGAAGAAGCCGAGCACCACCAACACATAGGACCGGTGCGCGAAAGCTTCGCGGAGCGCCTGTCGCAGCGGTTGCGGTGCCGCATGTCTGGCGGCCTCGGTGCGTGGCGTCGCCAGCGCAAACGAAAGCGGCAGCACGGCCAACATACTGACGGCGAAGATCACAAGCGCCTGCTGCCAGCCGAATTGATCCATGAGCAGGACCGCGAGCGGCGAAAAGAGGAACTGGCCGAAGGAGCTGGCCGCCGTCACCCCGCCGAACGCAGCCGAGCGCCACTGTGTCGGCACGATTTTTCCGAATGCCGCCAACACGATCATGAACGAGCATCCGGCGAGGCCGAAGCCAATCAGCGCGCCCGCCGATACGTCTAGCATCAGCGCGCTTGTTGAATAGGCCATGAGCGCAAGCCCCAGCGCGTACATGAGAGCGCCGGCGCAAAGCACCGGAATCGCGCCGAAGCGGTCAGCGATCATGCCGGCGAGCGGCTGCCCAACGCCCCACAGCAGATTTTGCAAAGCGAGCGCCAACGCAAAGACATCGCGTCCCCAGTGATTGGCGTTCGAAAGCGGCGCGAGAAAGAATCCGATTGCCGTGCGCGGCCCGTTGGAAACGAGTGCGATCAGGCAGCCGAAGCCGATGACGACGAACAGTGAGCGCCAGATGGTCGACTTCGACAGGCCGGACGCGATGCTCGCACTGGACGTTTCGCTGGCCATGAGGGTCCCGGCAAGAGGCGTTCGCAAGGCCGGGGAGCATAAGGCGTCAAGGCGAATCGCCCAATCGAAACTTCAGTCTTTACGGGAAAACGCGGCAGCCCGCATGGCTGCCCCGCGCCGAGTTCCGGCTACAGTTTCGCGGTGCGCGCGTTTATGCCGGCGGTTCCATCCGGAGATGTCGCGGCTTGAGGCATTTTCGCCGCCGCTTCCGGGCTCTTGGCCGCAGCTGACGGATCCTTTGCCGCCGCGGGATTTTCCGCAGCGCCGCCGGCGGGCTTGGCTGTCGGCGGCACGACGCCCCAGACAGGCGCATCGGAACCGTCGCCCCACGCACGCGGCCGATAGAAGGTGTGGACGCCGAGCCGATACATCTTCTTCATCTCGTGAACCCAGCTCGGATGCACCCAATAGGCGTGATAGTGGGTGGCATGGCCGACTTCGGCGAGCCAGATCTTGCCGTCGAGCATGTCCTTGGCGATGCGCTTGGCCTGCTCCCACATATCGAGCTCATCGACGCGGCTTAGATCCTTGCCTTCGCAGGCAAAGGTGAACTGACAGGCGAGATGCCGGTTGGCGTTCTGGTAGACCACGCCGCAGACGTTGTTGGGGTAGTAGCCGGAGAACACGCGGTTCATCACGACTTGCGCAACCGCCATCTGTCCGCGCAGCGGCTCTCCGCGCGCTTCGAAATACACGGCGTCGGCAAGGCACTTCTCCGCCTTGGCGCGCGGCTTGCCCGCAAGGCCGAGGCGCTCCGCCGGGCTTAGCAAGCGGCTGGCATCATCCTTACCCGCCACGGTTTCGCCGCCGGGACCGGCATCCGGGGGTCCTTCCAGCGCCGAAAGCTTGATGTCCGGATCGACGGAAGGCGAAACCGGAACCGGCTCCGCGCCCGGCGCCCATCGCTCCAGTCCGCCACGCGAACCCATGGCGCCGCCGCCGAAATAAAGTTGCGCGTTACGCTCCGCCGCATCCTCGTCGAGGAAAGAAAGCGAGGCGAACGGAGACGGTGCCGCTTCAACCACGTAGGCCTCGCCGGCCGCCGGTATTTCCGGCGGCTTGTCGGCCAACGCGACGTCGTCTTCTTCATCCGCATCGCGCGCGCCGTCGTGCTCATCCGGCGCCGCCGTGGAGACCGGCGGAATGTTGTTGGTCACCTCATCGCTCTCCGGCGCGGCGGTCGGTAAGGTTCCGAACGCCTCGATCGGCGCGTCCAGCTGCTCGGCGGCAGGACCGGGGCTGAGCTGTTCGGCGTTCTTCGGCCGCGGGCCGATGATGGGCGCAGGTGGCGGGCTGGCCGGCTGTGTTGATGGCGCATTGATCGGCTGCAATTGCGGCATGCTCTCAGGCTTGCTCGCACCGGGAGGATTTTGCGGCGGCGGCATTCGGTCGCCCTTGAGGCGGCGATTGACGGTCGGGTATTCGATCTGCAGCGCGTGACGCACCGCCGGCGGCTCGTTCCCCGACCAGACTTTGACGTTGAGCGCGCGCGGATCGAAATTGACCCTTTGAGCGCCGATCGGTTCCGACATTTCCGTCCCGATCGGACGCGAGAAGCTGAACGTGGCGGCGTGAATGGTGCCGAACGGCGAAGCGATCAGGTGGTCGCGCCAGCGCTCGGAAACGCCGGGCTGACGCGCGAGGAAAGCGGCAAGATCCTGGTAGCCGATCGATGTCGGCGCGAATGCGGCGCAGAGCGCGCTGAACCAGAACGGCCCGGATAACGCGGGAACCGGCAGACTACGCAACGCTAACATCACCCCTCACGCGCACGCTTTACGACGCGACGCTTCCCCGTTTTCAGCAAACGCTGCAGCAGTGGCGCGAATGCGACACGTTTAAATATTGCGGGGTTAACCTTGCGGAGGCGTTAATCCGGGGAAACGCGGCACCCGCAGCTCACAACTGGACAACATTCCTTGCCGAAGCGCGTCATTGCGGGCCAACGGGTCCGGCCCGAAGTGGCCGGCCCGATGACAGGCTCCGCGAAGCAATCCAGTCGCATCACGCGAGATTCTGGATTGTGTCGTCGCTTCGCTCCTCGCAATGACCGCCTAAGTCGTTGCGTCTTTGTTAACCAAACCGCAATGCGCGCAAGGAATACTTGCTGCGGAACCGGGCCCGCATTGCAATGTCGACCATGCTCTTCCCCTACCTGGCGGCCGGCCTCGTCGCCGCATCGCTGCTACTGGCCGCAGCCGTTCTGGCATCGGTACGCGCGCGAGCAAAGATCGGTCATTTGACGAATGCCCTGAATTACATGTCGCAAGGCTTGTGCATGTTCGATGCATCGGCACGGGTCGTCGTGTCCAACCGCAAATATCTCGAAATGTACAAACTGTCGTCCAGGGTGGTGAAGCCGGGTTGCACGCTGCGGGCGCTCATCGAACACCGCAAGCAGACCGGACTCTTCACCGGCGATCCGGAGCAATATTGCAAGGAAATCGTCGACAGCATCGCGGCCGGGAAGACATCGAAGTGGGTCATCGCAGCAAGCGACGGACGCACGGTCCATGCCATCAATGAGCCGATGCCCGGGGGCGGCTGGGTCTCGACCCATGAAGACATTACCGAACAGCGGCTTTTGCAGCAGCAGCGCGACGATATGGCCGAGCAGCAAAAACGCCGCGGCGCGATCGACGCGGCGATCGCATCATTCCGCGCCGAGATGGAACCGCTGCTGACGACCTTCGGCGGCAGCGCGGCTGCCATGAGGTCGACCGCCGTCACGCTTTCGGCCGCTTCAAATCACACCACGCAGCGCGCGGCGAGCGCCGTCGAGGCATCGAGCGACGCGTCGATCGGGGTGAAGACCGCCGCGTGCGCTACCGACGAATTGTCGAGCTCGATCGCGGAAATCGCGCGTCAGATCACGCAGACAAATAACGTCGTGCACATGGCGGTCGACGAAGCGCAGTCCACGGACGGAGAAATGACCACGCTTGCCGAGTTCGGCGCAAAAGATCGGCGACATCGTCAAGCTCATTCAGAGCATTGCCGAGCAGACCAATCTCTTAGCGCTGAACGCCACGATCGAAGCGGCGCGCGCCGGCGAGTCAGGTCGCGGCTTTGCCGTGGTTGCCTCGGAGGTCAAATCGCTCGCCGTGCAGACCGCCAAAGCGACCGAGGCGATCGGCGGACAAATCCTCGCCGTGCAGGGCTCCGCTGCAAGCGCCGTCGTATCGATCTGCCGCATCACCCAGCGCATGCAGGAAATCCAGCACTATGCGTCCGGCGTAGCGGCCTCGATCGAGCAACAGAGCGCCGCCACCAGCAACATCGCCTCGAATGTCGCGAACGCGGCGCAAGCGACACAGACCGTGGCCGAAGTGCTCAGCGACGTCGCCGGCGCTGCCAAGCAGACGCACATGTCTGCCGAAATCGTGCTCGATACCTCGCAATCGGTGGAAGCCGCCGTCGCCGAGCTGCGCCGGCACATCGAGGCCTTCCTCGCCGGCGTCGCCGCTTGATCCCCAGCCGCCTCCGCGAAACGGAGGGAAAACTCAGCCTTACGCCGTCGAGCTGGCGGACTTGCCCAGCGCCGCCTGGGCGGCGGCCAATCGCGCGATCGGCACGCGAAACGGCGAGCACGAGACATAGTCGAGACCGATCTCGTGGCAGAACGTCACCGAGGCGGGATCGCCGCCGTGCTCGCCGCAGATGCCGAGCTTGAGCTTTGGCCGCACCTTGCGGCCCCGCTCGGCGGCGATGCGCACCAGCTCGCCGACACCTTCGCGGTCGATCGACACGAACGGATCGGCCGGCAGAATGCCCTTCGACGTGTAAATGCCCAGGAAACTCGCCGCGTCGTCGCGGCTGATGCCGAGCGTGGTCTGCGTCAGGTCGTTGGTGCCGAAGGAAAAGAACTCGGCCGCTTCTGCGATCTCGCCGGCCTTGAGCGCGGCGCGCGGCAATTCGATCATGGTGCCGACCTGGTATTTGACGGAAGCTTTCGTCTCAGCCGCCACCGTCGCCGCCATAGCGTCGATACGCTCTTTCACCAGATCGAGCTCGGCCCTGCTGGCGATCAGCGGCACCATAATTTCGGGCGCAACCCGTTTGCCGGTCGCGCGGCCGACTTCGACCGCAGCCTCGAAAATGGCGCGCGCCTGCATCTCAGCGATTTCCGGATAGGCGATCGCCAGCCGGCAGCCGCGGAAGCCGAGCATCGGATTGAATTCGTGCAATTCGCGCGCGCGGTCGGCGAGTTTTTTTGGATCGGCGCCCATGGCCCGCGCCACTTCCGCGATTTCCTGTTCGGTGTGCGGCAGGAATTCGTGCAGCGGCGGATCGAGCAACCGGATGGTCACCGGCAGGCCGCCCATGATCTTGAACAGCTCGACGAAATCGGCGCGCTGCATCGGCAATAACTTCGCGAGCGCGGCCCGGCGCGCCTTCTCGTCTTCCGCCAAAATCATCTCGCGCACGGCGCGGATACGGTCCTCGTCGAAGAACATGTGCTCGGTGCGGCAAAGGCCGATACCCTCGGCGCCGAACTTGATGGCGGCGCGGGCGTCCGCGGGGGTGTCGGCATTGGCGCGCACCTTGAGCTTGCGCACGGCATCGGCCCACTTCATCAGCGTACCGAACTCGCCGACGAGTTCGGGTTGACGCATCGCCACCTTGCCGACGAGCACCTGCCCGGTGGAGCCGTCGATCGTCAGCGTGTCGCCTTTCTTCATTGTCGTGCCGCCGGCGGTCATGGTCTGCGCGCGGTAATCGACGCGGAGCGCGCCCGCGCCGGCGACGCAGGGCTTGCCCATGCCGCGCGCCACCACGGCGGCGTGCGAGGTCATGCCCCCGCGCGTGGTGAGGATTCCTTCCGCGGCGTGCATGCCATGGATATCCTCGGGCGACGTCTCCACGCGGACCAGGATCACCTTGTGTCCCTGGCTCTTGAGCAACTCCGCATCTTCGGAGGAGAACACGATCTCGCCGCAGGCGGCGCCGGGCGAGGCCGGCAGTCCCGTGCCGATCACCTTGCGCTCGGCATCGGGATCGATGGTCGGATGCAGAAGCTGATCGAGCGCGGCGGGATCGATGCGCGTCACCGCCTCTTCCTTGCTGATCAGTTTTTCCTGCGCCAGCTCAACGGCGATGCGCAAAGCGGCCTTGGCGGTGCGCTTGCCGTTGCGCGTCTGCAGCATCCACAGCTTGCCCTGCTCGACGGTGAATTCGAGGTCCTGCATATCGCGGTAATGCTTTTCCAGCGCGGCGTGGATGCGCTTGAGCTCGGCGAAGGCCCGCGGCAGAGCCGCCTCCATCGACGGCTTGTCCGAACCCGCCTCTTTGCGCGCTTCCTCGGTGATCTCCTGCGGCGTGCGGATGCCGGCGACCACGTCCTCGCCCTGCGCGTTGATGAGGAATTCGCCGTAGAGTTTTTTCTCGCCGGTCGAGGGATTGCGCGTGAACGCCACTCCCGTCGCGGACGTTTCACCCATGTTGCCGAAAACCATGGCCTGAACGTTCACCGCCGTGCCCCAGCTTTGCGGAATGCTATGCAGGCGCCGATAGGTAATCGCGCGCGGGTTCATCCATGAGCCGAATACGGCGCCGATGGCGCCCCATAATTGTGCGTGCGGGTCCTGCGGGAACGGCTTGCCGCTTTCCTTCTCGACGCGGTCTTTGAACTGAGCGACCAGTTGCTCCCAGTCGGCGGCATTGAGATCGGTGTCGAGCGTGTAACCGTTGCGGTCCTTGTGCTCGTCGAGGATTTCCTCGAAGTGATGGTGCGCGATGCCGAGCACCACATCGGAATACATCGTGATGAAGCGCCGGTAGCTGTCATAGGCGAAGCGCAGGTCGCCCGATTTTGCCGCCAGCGCCGCGACAGTCACGTCATTGAGGCCGAGATTGAGCACGGTATCCATCATGCCCGGCATCGAAGCGCGCGCGCCCGAGCGCACCGAGACGAGCAGCGGATTCTCGCTGTCGCCGAATTTTTTGCCAGTGATGCGGCCGACCTCGGCGAGCGCGCCTTCCACCTGCGGCCTTAAATCCTTCGGATAAGTTTTGCCGTTCTCGTAGAAGTAGGTGCAGACGTCAGTGGTGATGGTGAAGCCGGGCGGTACCGGAAGGCCGAGTTGCGCCATCTCGGCCAGGCCCGCGCCCTTGCCGCCAAGCAGATTGCGCATGCCGGGGCGGCCGGCGGCCTTGCCACCGCCGAACCCATAGACCCATTTGCCCTTTTTCGCCATCGCCGCTGCGGACTTCGCCGGGCGCGATTTGCTGCGCCTTACGGCGCTCGCGCCGCGCGGCGCCGCTTTCTTTGATTTCTTCACAGGCTGACGGGAGATTTTCGAGCGCGATTTCGCCATGGGGTGTCGTTCGCTTTCAGCGGGGGCGCTTCCTTAATGCAGATGCCGGGTTTGAATGCAACGCCGGCCTGCTTCAATGCCAGTTCTCGGCGCTTCAATGCCAGTTGATGAAATGATGGACGGCATTGAGCCCGACCAAGCCGACGAAAATGAGATAAATGGCGACGATGTAGTTGAGGAGCCGCGGCATGATCAGGATCAAGATGCCGGCAATGAGCGCGACAAGCGGCGTGATATGGGCAGCGGTGATGACCATGATTTTTCCTTTAGGTTTTGGGAAGATCGGATGGGGCAAAATACAATGGTACTGGACGCCAGAACGCGGCACTCAAGACAACGCGTAGCTCCAGATTTGGTTCTAGCAGGATTCGACCCATTCGGAACCCGTCATTCCGGAGCCGAGCGCAGCGAGGAGCTTCGCGGCGCCCCGGAATGACGAAAATCCTCACCCTTCGATCTTGGAAAAATCGGCAACGGCGCGCGTTGCCGCGCGGATTTCATTGAGCAGTTTGAGCCGGTTCTCGCGCAGCGGCTTGTCCTCGACATTGACCGTTACCTTGTCGAAGAAGGCGTCGACGTAGGGCCTTAGCCTCGCTAAGTGCGCCATGGCGCCCTCAAAGTCTTCGTTTTGGATTGCCTGCAAGGTTAGTACCTTGGCTCGGCCGATTTCATCCGCAAGAGTATACTCTTCACTTTGCTGATAAAGCTCCCGCTTTGGTACATCAGCATAAGTCATATTGTCCCGCTTCTCCTCAATACGGATGATGTTCGCCGCGCGCTTGAAACCGGCGAGCAGGTTCTTCCCGTCTTCGGTATCGAGGAATTTGCCGAGTGCTTCAACTCGACGAACCACGAGCCAAAGATCGTCCTGGCCTTCGAGAGCAAATACAGCATTTACAAGATCATGGCGGGCAGCTTGGTGCCGAAGCTGAAATTCGAGTCGATCGGCAAAGAAGATCATTAAACGCACAAGCGTTGGTGCGATGCTATCTCTTGACAAGCCCGGTGGTGGCCCGCGCTCCTTAATGTCTTCAGCAATTTTCTGACCTAAATCGAGGGGCCCAATTCTGAGATTATCGGGGGGCATGTGATCACGATATGGAGCATCGGGAATTCCGCCTCCCTGTAGCTGAGTCGCAAAAACAACGGTGTGTGCGAACAGCCATTTGAAAAGCGGAATTCTAAGGCTATTGCTCAAAATTATTCGCAGTACGCCCAACGCTGCCCTGCGGAGCGCGAAGGGGTCCTTACTGCCCGAGGGCGTCTCGCGGATGAGCCAAAAGCCAACGAGCGTATCGATCTTGTCGGCGAGCGCGACGGCGATGGACACCGGATCGCTCGGCACCAGATCGTCAGGACCTTTCGGCTTCCAATGATCCTCGCACGCGTGAGCGACGGCTTCGTCCTCGCCCTGTTCTTCCGCGTAATATTTCCCAATCACGCCTTGCAGTTCGGGGAACTCGCCGACCACTTCTGTCAGCAAATCCGCCTTGCACAAAAGCGCCGCGCGCTTTGCCTTTTCCACGTCAGCGCCGACGAGCGGGGCGAGTTTGGCGGCGAGGCTTTGGATACGCTCGATGCGCTCCCATTGCGTACCAAGCTTCTCGTGGAAGACGATGTGCTCGAATTTCGGCAGGCGGTCTTCCAGACGCGTCTTCAGATCGGTGTCGTAAAAAAACTTGGCGTCGGACAGCCGCGCGCGGATGACGCGTTCGTTGCCGGCGACGATCGCCTTGCCGCCGTCCTCCGCCTCGATGTTGGCGACGAGGATGAACTTGTTGACGAGCCTGGCATGCGCCGCGTCGCGCAGCACGAAGCATTTTTGGTTGTTGCGGATGGTGGCGCGGATCACCTCCGCCGGGATGCGCAGGAATTTTTCGTCGAACGAGCCCAGCAGCGCCACCGGCCACTCGACGAGGCCGGCGACTTCGGCCAGGAGGCCGTCGTCCTCGACCAGTTCGAGCCCCTGCGCGAAGGCCAGATGCTTCGCCTCGGTGAGGATGATGTCGCGCCGCCGCTCGGCATCGGGCACGACCTTGGCCTTGTCGAGCTTTTGCAGATAGTCGGCGAGCCGGCGCACCGTGAACGGCGCGGGCGCGAGAAAGCGATGGCCGCGCGTCTCGTTGCCGGCAGCGATGCCGCCAACCGAAAACGGCACGATGTCCGGCTCTTCCGTCTCGGGACCGAATGTGGCGACAATGGAATGCAGCGGCCGCACCCAATTGAGCACGCCGGAATCTTTCGAGCGCACGCCCCAGCGCATGGATTTCGGCCAGGGAAAAGTTCTGATCACGTCCGGCAGGATTTCGCCGATCACCTCGATCGCGGCGCGTCCCGGCTTCTCGATCAGCGCGACGTAAAAGTCGCCCTTCTTGTCGGGCTGCACTTTCGCCTCGCCGATCGATTTCAATCCCGCGGCCTTGAGAAATCCGGCGATGGCGTTGTCCGGCGCGCCGACGCGCGGGCCTTTCTTTTCCTCGCGCACGTCCGCCTGGCGGGCGGGCACGCCGTGCACGGCGAGCGCCAGCCGGCGCGGCGTCACGAACGCCTTGGCGCCTTCATAGACGAGGCCTGAATCGACCAGCCGGCCGGTCACGAGCTTGCGCAAATCCTCCGCCGCCCGCGCCTGCATCCGCGCTGGAATTTCCTCGGAGAAAAGCTCGAGCAGGAGGTCGGGCATGGGATTACGAAACGTCCTCTTTCCCCTCCCCCTTGTGGGGAGGGGTAGGGGTGGGGGTCGCGAGGACCGCACTGTGAATCATTTCAAGAACGCCGTCGATGTTGCTCAACACCTCAATGTTCCAAAATCGCAAGACGCGATAGCCTTCACATTTCAGAAACTCTGTCCGCTTTGCGTCATGTTTGATCTGCGTCGCGTGCTGTCCGCCGTCGATCTCAATCACGATCCTTAACTGGTGACTGGCAAAATCGACGATGTAGTGACCCAGCCGGACCTGTCGACGAAAATGCGTCGTCGATAACGGGAGCCGATGACGTAGGTGCCACCACAGCTTTCGCTCCGCTTCGGTCGGCGACAGGCGCATGGCACGAGCCCGAATTCGATTTGGCGGCGAAATGCTTCGGTCTCGCATCGCCCAGACGCGTGGCTCAGTCTCCGAGGATCGCTTCCCCGACATCTCACGACCTCCCGACTCCCACCCCTACCCCTCCCCACAAGGGGGAGGGGAAATAATTAAAGTTTCTTATGGCTCCCGTCGCACATCGGCTTTTTCGCCGAACGCTTGCAGGCGCAGAACCAGACCTTCTCGGATTTTTCGGGCTTGAACTCGATAGGCGTGAAGGCGGTCACTTTGTGCGAACCGTCGCAAAACGGCTGTTTCTTTGAGAGTCCGCAGGCGCACCACCAGTAGCTCTTGCCAGCCTCGACATCGACCGTGATCGGCGCCCGTCCGCCGATTTGTGGCATCTCGCTCATTTGCTTTTCCCTCCAGCTTCGGTCGCGAGCCACGCCTCGCCGCAAGCCTTGGCAAGTTCGCGCACCCGCAGGATGTAGCTCTGCCGCTCGGTGACGGAAATCACGCCGCGCGCATCGAGCAGATTGAACACGTGACTGGCCTTGATGCACTGGTCGTAGGCCGGCAACGCCATGAGATGATGGCCGCGATTGCTGCCCGCATTTGCCTTGCCACCATCAACGGCCCAGCCGGCTTCCAAGTATTTTTTACAAGCCGATTCGGCCATGCGGAACTGTTCGAACAGCATGTCAGTGTCGGCATATTCGAAGTTGTGCCGCGAATATTCCTGCTCCGCCTGCAAGAACACGTCGCTATAGGTCACCTTCTGCGCGCCCTCGCGGCCGTTGAAATTAAGATCGAAGACGTTCTCCACGCCTTGCACATACATCGCCAGCCGCTCGAGCCCGTAAGTCAGTTCGCCGGAAACCGGGGCGCATTCGAAGCCGGCGACCTGCTGGAAATAGGTGAACTGGGAAACCTCCATGCCGTCGCACCAGCACTCCCAGCCCAACCCCCAGGCGCCGAGCGTCGGGCTTTCCCAATCATCCTCGACGAAGCGGATGTCATGAATCTTCGGATCGATGCCGATCGCGTAGAGCGATTTCAGATAAAGATCCTGCAAATCGTCCGGCGAAGGCTTGAGGATGACTTGAAGCTGATAGTAATGCTGCAAGCGGTTTGGATTTTCGCCGTAGCGGCCGTCCTTGGGCCGCCGCGAAGGCTGCACATAGGCCGCGTTCCACGACCTCGGCCCCAGCGCCCGCAAAGTCGTCGCCGGATGGAAGGTGCCCGCCCCGACTTCCATGTCGTAGGGCTGCAAAATGACACAGCCCCAATCCGCCCAATAGCGCTGCAACGCCAGGATGAGCCCCTGGAACGAGCGCTCGGGGCGCATGTGCGGCGGCAAATCGTCTGTCATGCGACGTTGTTGGTGGAACGCCAGCTTGCGGTCAAGCCTCACCCATCCGCTCGTCCCCCGCGAAAGCGGGAACCCAGAAAGCAAAGCGCGAACGAGAAAAGCCCGGCTTCCCATGAGCGCGGGAACGAGCGGGAAATAATCAACTCATTAGCCCGGCCGGTACTCGCCCGTATGCGGATCAGGCCTCAATGTCGGCAGCGCCTCGCGATCGACCGGGCCGGCTGCGGGGCGCTCGCGGACCTCGTCGAGTTGGGCGTTCACGCGCTGCACTTCCCTGACGCACCAGCGTACCAGGACGGCGGTGCCCATCAGTCCAAGCGCCAAGGCGAATACCGGCATGTCAATCTCCGTATCGCTTGACCACAATCTTATCCGAAAACCGGCAATGCGCTAAAGCCCGTAACGGGCCCATAACGCGCGTGCTTCAAGCGCCGAAATCATGTCTTCCGCAAGGCCACCTTGGGCAAGGCCAGCTTGGAGGAATTCAGCGCCGCCGACGCCAAAGGCGCGCCGGCCAAGGAAGCCGCGCTCCGGGGTAATGAGGGGCGTGTACACCTTGTCGCCGAAGCGTTCGCGAAGCGTCGAGCGCAGATCGCCGATCGCGTCGACGAGGCCGAAGTCGAGCGCCCGCCGCCCGGTCCAATATTCGCCGGAGAACAAGTCTTCCTCCGGACCGCTCAGCTTGCCGCCACGCCGCGACTTCACCAGCGCGATGAAATCATCGTGGATTTCCCGCTGCAATGTCTTCAACCGTTCGACATCGCCGGGATTTTCCGGCAGAAACGGGTCGAGCATCGCCTTGTGTTCGCCCGACGTATAGAGCCGGCGCTCGATGCCGATCTTGGCGATCAGCTTGTCGAAGCCGAACGAGCCGCCGACGACACCGATCGAACCGACGATCGAATAAGGATCGGCGATGATCTCGTCGGCGGCGCAAGCGATCATGTAGCCGCCCGAGGCGGCGGCATCTTCCACGAACGCGATCACCTGGCGATTTTTTTCCTTCGCCAGATCGCGGATGCGGCGGAAGATCAGGTGCGACTGCGCCGGCGAGCCGCCCGGCGAGTTGATCACGAGCGCGACCGCGGCGGCATTCTTCACGGAAAAGACGCGATCGAGCGTTCGCGCAATTCCAGCCATGCTGAGGCCGGGCCGAAGTGGCGTCGAGAAGCCAATAACTCCCGTTAGTCGCACCACCGGCACGACCGGGCGGTCACGGCGGAAGCGCTGGGGAACGAGCTCCCGCAGTGCCGTCAGCGCCCGCGTCCACCCCGCACTCACACGTCCGCCACTCCACGGCTCGGTCATGGAATCCACATAGGCTTCGCCGCCCGCTAGCTCAAGTAACCGTTTTTTAATCGGCTGGAACGTTACTTGCTTGGAAAGCGAATGACAGACCGAACTGGACGCAATCGACCATGGATGCGCAAGCACTAAAAATAGTCGTGCTGTTGGTTCTGATCGGCGTCATCGTCGGGTTCTCCTATCTTCCGAGCCGACGCAAGGTCAAAGCGGCGGTAACGGCGCCGCCCGATTCGGTCGCAGCTACTGCCTACCAACTAAGCGGCAGCCCCGCTTCAGTTGCCGGCTAAAGGCAGCACAGCCCCTTCCCGCAGCACGGCCTCGGCTTCCGCAGTCGGCTTTCCCTCGTCATCGTTGAGGAAAAAGCCCGGTAACAGCGTCAAGGGCGCGCGGCTCGCCTTGACGGCGCGGACGAGTACCCGGATCGCCGCCGCACCCGGCTTGGGATGGACAGGCAACACGCTTATTGCACCGAAGTCGGTCGCCAGAGCCTCCAGCACGGCGGCCAGGCCATCCGCCCGCCAGATCAACGTGACCGCACCGGCCGGACGAAGGAGGCGTGCCGCCACCCCCACCCATTGGATCAGTGTGTCGTTTGCGGCGGCATGCGCGAGGCGGCGACCGTCGTCGGGCGAAGGATTTTGCGGCGCATTGAAGGGCGGGTTCATCAACACCTGGTCCGCTGCACCAGGCGCCAGTCCCGCAGCGGCGAAAGCCGCCGCTGGCGCGGTAACGTCGAGGCAGACGGCGCGCACGCGCTCGGCGAGACCGTTGCGCGCGGCGTTCTCGCGCGCCAGCGCCGCCAGCACCGGGTCGATCTCGACCAACGTCACCGCGAGATTCTCGACGCGGCGGGCAACGGCCAGCCCAGCCGCGCCGACGCCGGCGCCGAGATCTGCCAGACCATCGCCCACGGGGGCCGAACATGCGGCCGCGAGCAGGATGGCATCATGGCCGACGCGGTGCCCCTTGAGCGGCTGGCGGAGAACGAGCCGGCCGCCGAGCACGGCGTCCTCGCTCACCCGCTCCGGTTCAGCGGCCATCGCGGCGAATCTCGTTAGCGAAGCCCGCTTCCTCGAGCAGCCGGCGCGCGGCATCGAGCTCGTCGTCGCCGACCAGAATGCGGCGCGGGAAAATGCCGATCGAGCCTTCCAGCACGCTCATGTTCTGGTCGACCACCATGTGACCGATCTGCGCGCCCTTGAGCAGCGCCTCGATCGCCGAGATCAGAACCGCATCGTTGGTGCGAACAAGCTCACGCACGTTTTTCAGCTCCGCGCCGTTCTTCGCCCGGCGCTCGTAATGCCAGATAGGCGATGAGCTTGAGTTCACGCCGGCCGCGCGTGACTGTGTCCAGGATCAGCCCGACTGCAATCGAGAGAAAAGCGAGCACCATCAGCCCGGTCGAGAGCACCGCCGTGGGCAGACGCGGCACCAGACCTTCCTGCACGTAAGTGATGAAGATCGGAATGGCGAGACCGATAGACACGATGGCGAGCGCGACGCCGAAGGTACCGAATAGCGATAGCGGCCGCGCAGCGCGGTAGAGCCTCAAAACGGTCCAGAGAATGCGAAAGCCGTCGCTCCAGGTCGAGAGCTTCGAGGCCGATCCGCTCGGCCGCGAGTAATACGGCGTTGCGATCTCACCCACCGGCAATTCGAGCTCGAGTGCGTGAACGGTCAGCTCGGTCTCGATCTCGAAGCCGCCCGACAGGATCGGAAACGATTTGACGAAACGGCGGGAGAACGCCCGATAGCCGGACAGGATATCGGTGAACGAGCGCCCGAACATGTGGGCGACGAAGGCGGTCAGGAGCCTATTGCCGGCGCGATGGCCGCGGCGATAGGCTGCTTCCTCACGATCCATACGGGCGGCAACGACCATATCGAGGCGCTCGTCGATGAGCTTGCCGATCATCGCCGGCGCGCTCGGCGCGTCGTAGGTCGCATCGCCGTCGACCAGCACATAGACGTCGGCTTCGACGTCATTGAACATCCGCCGCACCACGTGGCCCTTGCCCTGATAGGTCTCGCGGCGGACCACGGCGCCGGCCCCACGCGCGGCCTCGACGGTGCCATCGGTCGAATTGTTGTCGTAGACGTAGACGGCCGCATCGGGCAGCGCCGCGCGAAAATCGGCGATGACCCTGGCGATGGCGTGCTCCTCGTTGTAACACGGCACCAGCACCGCCACCTGATGCCGGGTTCCAGCCACGCTTCCGGCAAGACGTTCGTTGCTCGACATTGCCCCTCTTTGCCGCCGCGTCGAATTGGCGTGATGGCGCCGGCGGAACAGGCGTGCGCGCCGGCGTTTTATAAGTGCAACTGCCGGCACCCTTGCGGCCTCACCATAGCGTTTCTATGCTCGCGCGTCCTCTATGGAGAAGATTACGTGGCCGTCGTCGTCCCTTTCGAAAGTCCGGGTAAACCCTCGATCGACCCCTTGGTCGATCTGGTGACCGCCGACATGGATCGCGTCAACGCGGTCATTCTTAGTCGCACCGGTTCCGAAGTGACGATGATCCCGGAAGTCGCCAACCACCTCATCAATTCGGGCGGCAAGCGCCTGCGGCCGATGCTCACGCTCGCTTTGGCGCGGCTCACCGGCTATGCCGGCGACGGCCATATCAAGATCGCCGCGGCCGTCGAATTCATGCACACGGCGACGCTCCTGCACGACGACGTGGTCGACGAGAGCGAGCTGCGGCGTGGACGCCTCGCGGCCCGCATGCTCTGGGGCAACGAGGCGAGCGTGCTGGTGGGCGATTTTCTGCTCGGCCAGGCGTTCAAAATGATGGTCGAGGTCGGCAGCCTCAAGGCTCTTGAAATTCTCTCCTCGGCCGCCGCCGTGATCGCCGAGGGCGAGGTCATGCAGCTCGCCGTCGCCAAGAACACGGCGACGACGGAAGACGAATACATCGCCGTTATCCGCGCCAAGACCGCGGAGCTGTTCGCGGCCGCTTGCGAGGTCGGGCCGGTGCTCTCCTCGCGGCAGAAGGCCGAGCAGGCCGCCTGCCGGTCGTTCGGGATGAATCTCGGCATCACCTTCCAGCTCGTCGACGACGTGCTCGACTATGGCGGCGCGGCCGCCAAACTCGGCAAGAATGTCGGCGACGATTTTCGCGAGGGAAAAATCACGCTGCCGGTCGTGCTCGCCTTCCGCCGCGGCGGCGACGCCGAGCGCGAATTCTGGCGGCGCACGCTCGAACGCGGCGAAGCGACCGACGCCGACCTTGAACACGCCATCGGGCTGATGATCAAACACCGCGCGCTCGAAGACACGATCGGACGCGCTCACCATTACGGCGCCATCGCCCGCGATGCGCTCGCTCTGTTCCCTGACTCGCAGATGAAATCGGCGCTCGCAGAGACCGTCGACTTCTGCATCGCGCGCACGCATTAGCTCAACGCCGTCGCCTGCACCCACCAAGCCGGATATTTGCCGCGCAATAGTTTGGCCGCTTCGCTCGCCGCCTCGGCAGTTGCGAAGAGCGCGAAGCAGGTCGCGCCGGAGCCGGACATGCGGGCCAAGCCGCAGCCGGGAAGCGCGCGCAGCGCGCCAAGCACGTCGGCGATAATCGGCTGAAGCGCGACTGCTGGAGCCTCCAAATCGTTGGTCTGCGTCACTAGAAAATGCAGAAACTCGTCGCGGCTTGCCATGTTCCCGATCGCCGCAAGATCATGCGCGACGCAATCCGCCGCAGCGGGTTTCCACCCGGCAAAGACCGCCTTGGTCGCCAGCGCGACCCCGGGGTTGACCAGCACCGCCGGTAGCGGCGGCAGGGAAAGCGAAGCCGAAAGCACCTCACCGATACCGCGCATGATCCGCGGGCGGGGATCGAGGCAGACCGGCACATCGGCGCCGGTCGCGCCGGCCGCCTCGTGGAGGCGTGGATCGTCCTGCGAAAGCCGGTTCGCCTGCGCCAGCAAACGCAACGCCGCCGCCGCATCAGCCGAACCGCCACCGAGCCCGGCTGCTACCGGCAGCATCTTCTCAAGTTGGAAGGCGCCCAAGGCGATGGTCGGAATGCGCACCGCGAGCGCGCGAGCGGCCTTGAGCACCAGATTGTCGTCGCCCTCACCCGCAGCCGCCGCACCCGGCCCCTGCACCGTCAGCGTCAAATTGCCGCCGGGCGAAAAACTCAAGCGGTCGCCGAAGTCGGCGAACGCCACCAGGCTTTCAAGCTCGTGATAGCCGTCGCCGCGGCGGCGGAGCACACGCAGCGTCAGGTTAACTTTTGCCGGCGCGTTCTGGACCAGCGGAACGGGCGAGGACACCCTTCACCCGCCGTTGCCGACCTTTTTCGTCTTGGCGGCATCGGCCGCGGAAGACGTGTCGTCGGGCAGTCCGGATTTGAGCTTTTCCTCGATCTTCGGCAGGTCTTCCGGCTCGGGCTTCAAGTCCTTGGCGTGCGACCATTGGAAACGCGCCTCCAAAACCCGGCCCACCCGCCAATAGGCATCGCCGAGGTGATCGTTGATGGTCGAGTCCTCGGGCTTGAGCTCTACGGCGCGCTCGAGGGCCTTCACCGCCTCGTCGTAATTGCCGATGCGGAAATTGGCCCAACCGAGCGAGTTGACGATGTAGCCATCGTCGGGTCTCTGCTCGACGGCGCGGCGGATCATGTTCATGCCTTGGTCGAGATTGACGCCCTGGTCGACCCAGGAATAGCCGAGGTAGTTAAGCACCAGCGGCTGGTCTGGATAAAGCTCAAGCGCCTTTTTCAGGTCCGCCTCGGCAAGCGGCCATTGTTTCGAGCGCTCGTAGCAGATGCCGCGGAAGTAGAACATCACCCAGTTCGCCTTCTCCGGCACCGGCACGTTGGCGATTGCCTTGCCGTAGGCGTCGCCGCACGCGGCGAAGTCCTTGCGAGCGCGCAAGATGTTGGCAAGCGCCAGGATCGCTTCGGTGTCCTTCGGATGTTCGGCGATGAGATGTTCGAGCCGCTTTTTCGCCTCGTCGGTGCGGTCGAGGGCATCGAGGTCGGAGGCGATCTGTATCTCGGCATTGCGGTGGAGCGGCGACGGCGGCAGAACCCGGTCGTAGACCTTGATCGCGAGTTCGGGCTTTTTGAGCGACTCGTAGAGGTCCGCGAGCGACAAGAGCGCCATCGCATTCGTCGGCTCCAGATAAAGCGAAAGTTGCAAATAAATGAGCGCCAAATCCTCACCGCCGCGGCGTCCGATCGCGGCGCCGAGACCATAAAGCGCTTCGGCGGCGCCGGCCTGCGGCGAGTCGGCAAGCACCGGCAACTTCTCGCCGGCGGCAATTTCTTTCATCTCTTCTACGATCACCGGATGATCGGGGAGCGCCTTGCTGAATTCCTTATAGATCTTCACCGCCTCGTCCTTGCCGCCGTTACGCGACAGGTAGCGGCCATAGGCCTGAACGGTGCGAACCGCCATGGGGTCGGCCTTATAGGCGCGCTCGTATCGCTTGCCGGCGTCCTTCTTGTTGTTGGCAACGTCGAGGATGAGGGCGGCGTGCATATCCTTGAAGATGGCATACCAATCCGGCCCTGAGAGCCGGTCGAGCGCGTCGACCGCCCCGCGCGTATCGCCGGCGCCCGACAGCGCCCACGCCGAAAGCAGCGTCGCCGTCAGATCGGTCACCGGGCCGCGCACCGATTGCCCGAAGTTCTGCCGGGCGAGCCCGTATTGTTTCTGCTTGAGCGCGCGCACGCCGATCACCAGCCGCGCAATGCGATCGTTGCGATCGACCTGGATGAGCCTATCGGCAAGCCGGCCGGCTTCGTCGATATCGCCCTCGCTCAAAACGGAGAGAAAGGTGCGGCTGAGCACATCGGCGTTGCGCGGATCGGCCTTAAGCACGTTAAGGTAATAGGCGGCTGCGGTGGCGGAGTCGCGCTCGATGCCGGCGTGGCGGGCGGCCAAGTAACTGCCGGAGGCGGTCGCGTGCACGAGATCCTGCGTCGTCGGCGTCTCCGTGGCGAACGCCGACTGCAAGCTGAAGAGGACAACGGCGCCTGCGATGGCGGCGTGCCGGGGCAGCAGCAAATGAGTCACGATATCTCCATTGGCGAACTTTAAAATCAGCAAACAGGGAATCAGCGCCGGATACCGTTGCGCGCGCGCGAGAATGGCCCTTTTGCCATGCCCCTGCAAGGACGTAAGCCCTTTAGGCCCGAAGGGAGGCAAAATCGCGGCAAGGGGGCGGTTTGATTCGACGCAAGTATCGCCGGTCGCGCAGGAATTACATGTTCGGATAGTTTGGACCGCCGCCGCCTTCCGGCGGTACCCAATTAATGTTTTGGTTCGGGTCCTTGATGTCGCAGGTTTTGCAGTGGACGCAATTCTGCGCGTTGATCACGTAGCGCGGGTTGCCCCCTTCCTCGACCCATTCATACACGCCCGCGGGGCAATAGCGCGCCGACGGCCCGGCATAGACGTCGTGCTCGGATGATTTTTGCAGAGCAGCGTCACGCACGATAAGATGCGCCGGCTGATCCTCCTCGTGATTGGTGTTGGACAGATACACCGAGGAGAGCCGGTCGAAAGTGAGCTTGCCGTCGGGCTTCGGATAGGCGATGGGCCGGCAATCGGCGGCCGGCTTGAGCGTGGCAAAATCGGGTTTGCCGTGCCCGAGCGTACCGAGGAGCGAGAAGCCGAGTGTGTTGGTCCACATGTCGACGCCGCCGAGCGCGACGCCGGCGAGCGTTCCGAGCTTCGACCACAGCGGCTTGGCGTTGCGCACCCGCCAGAGGTCGCGCCCGATCGGTGTGTCGCGCCACGCCGCCTCGTAGCTTAAAAGCGCGTCATGCGCGCGCCCGGCTTTGAGCGCGGCGGCCACGTGCTCGGCCGCGAGCATGCCCGAGAGCATGGCGTTGTGGCTGCCTTTGATGCGGGGAACGTTCATGAAACCCGCGGCGCAGCCGATGAGCGCGCCGCCGGGAAAGGCGAGGTTGGGCACCGACTGCCAGCCGCCTTCGGTGATGGCGCGGGCGCCGTAGCAAATCCGCTTACCGCCGGCGAACGTGTCGCGCACGAGCGGATGCGTCTTGAAGCGCTGGAACTCCTCGAACGGCGAGAGATAGGGATTCTGCGTAGTTGAGGTGGACGACGAAGCCGACCGCCACGAGGTGGTCGCCGAAATGATACAGGAACGAGCCGCCGCCGGTGCTGTTGCCGAGCGGCCAACCCATCGTGTGCTGCACGAGGCCGCTATGGAAATTCTCCGGCGCGACCTGCCACAGCTCTTTGAGTCCGATACCGTACTTTTGCGGTTGCCGGTTTTGCGCCAAGCCGAAACGCTCGATCAGCACCTTGGAGAGGCTTCCGCGCGCGCCCTCGGCGAACAACGTGTACTTGGCGCGCAGCTCCATGCCGCGCGTGAAACTCGCCTTAGAGTGTCCGTCCTTGCCGATGCCCATGTCGCCGGTGGCGATGCCGGCGACCGCATCGTTCTCGAACAACAACTCGGCGGCGGCAAAGCCTGGATAGATTTCGACGCCGAGCGCCTCAGCTTTCTGCGCGAGGTAACGGCAAACGTCGCCGAGCGAGACGATGAAGTTGCCATGATTGCTCATGAACGGCGGCAACAGCGCATTCGGCAGCCGCAACGCGCCGGAAGGTCCGAGCGCATAGAAGCGGTCGGAAGTGACCGCCGTCCGCACTGGCGTCTCTTCGTTACGCCATTCCGGGATGAGGGCATCGAGCCCGATCGGATCGATCACCGCGCCCGAGAGAATATGCGCGCCGACCTCGGAGCCCTTCTCCACCACGACGACGGATGTTTCCGGCGCGATCTCTTTGAGCTTTATCGCGGCGGCGAGGCCGGCCGGTCCGGCGCCGACGATGACGACGTCGAACTCCATCGCCTCGCGAGCGGGAAGGTCGGTTGCGTTCATGGCTTACTCCATAATCCGCGGCAAAAACACCATTTCATGTTTTCTTCCCTCGCATAGACTCAGGCCATCGTCCATAAATCCCGGTAGCCATGAATACCGCAGACAGAAACGCACGCGAGCTTATCGCCTTCTACGTCGATGCCGGGGTCGATGCGCTGGTCTGCGAGGAGGCGATCGACCGCTTCGCCGATGAGGTTACCGCGCCCGCGCCGCCCGTTCCTGCGCGACCCCCGTCCCCGCCCCTCCTCCGCAAGGGGGGAGGAAGCAATGTCATGAGCACGGTTGCAGCAAGCGTCCTTCCCTCACCGCCGTCGCCCGAGGCCGCCCTCATGGCGGCGCGCGCGGCTGCCAAAAGCGCGGAGAGTTCTGGACGCCCTGCGCGCGCTGCTCGATACGTTCGAAGGCTGCATGCTGCGCGCGACGGCGACACAACTCGTTTTCGCCGACGGCAACCCGAAATCGCGCGTCATGTTCGTCGGCGAAGCGCCGGGGCGCGACGAGGACATCGCCGGAATTCCCTTCGTCGGCCGCTCGGGAAAATTGCTCGACCTGATGATGCAGGCGATCGGGCTAGATCGCACCCAAGCCTATATCGCCAATATCGTGCCCTGGCGGCCCCCGGGAAACCGGACGCCGACGCCGCACGAGAGCGCCATCTGCCTGCCCTTCCTCCTGCGGCAGATCGAACTCGCCGACCCGGACATCCTTGTGTGTCTCGGACAGCCGTCGACGCAAACGCTGCTCAGGACCAAGGAAGGCATTACACGGACGCGCGGGCGCTGGTTCAAGTTCGACACTGGCGGCCGCGAGATTCGCGCGCTTGCCACCTATCATCCGGCCTTTCTCCTGCGCAGCCCGCTACAGAAGCGGCTCGCCTGGCGCGACTTCCTGGCGTTGAAGAAAGCGCTGGCTGGATAGCGCGACCGCTTGGCGCAGCAAGCCGCCGTCCCTTCCACGCCACGCCAACCACCGTATACTCGCACACTGTCGCCGATGGAGTTCACCACATGGAACTCGATCCAGTTCTGCTGGCGCGCCTGCAATTCGCGTTCACCGTCTCGTTCCACATCATATTTCCGACCTTCACGATCGGAGTGGCGGCCTATCTCGCTACACTCGAAGTGTTGTGGGGCTGGACCGGGGCCGAGCGTTACAAGCGGCTGGCCGGTTTCTGGACCAAAATCTTCGCCGTGTCGTTCGCCATGGGCGTCGTTTCCGGCGTCGTTCTTTCCTATCAGTTCGGCACCAATTGGAGCCGTTTCTCCGCGACCGTCGGCAACGTCGTCGGGCCTTTGATCGGCTACGAGGTCTTCACCGCGTTCTTTCTCGAGGCGACGTTTCTCTCCGTGCTGCTGTTCGGCGGCGAGCGCGTGCCGCGTTGGCTGCACGTGTTCTCGGGCGTGGCGGTCGCGTTCGGCACCGCGCTCTCGGCATTCTGGATTCTTTCCGCCAATAGCTGGATGCAGACGCCCGCCGGTTACACGATGGAGGGTGGCGTCGCTTATCCGCGCGACTGGTTTGCCATCGTCTTCAATCCAAGCTTTCCCTACCGGCTCGCGCACATGCTCAACGCCTCGCTGCTGACCGGCGGCTTCGTCGTGCTCGCAGTCGGCGCGCGTTATCTCCTGGCCAATCGCCACGTCGAGGAATCGCGCACCATGCTGCGCATGGCGATCTTGCTCACCGCTGTCCTCGCGCCGCTGCAGCTCATTATCGGCGACCGGCACGGCCTCAACACGCTCGCACACCAGCCGACCAAAGTCGCGGCGATAGAGGCGCACTGGGATGGCGGCAAGCCGGGAGATTTCGAGATTTTTGCCTGGCCCGACGAAAAGACCGAGACCAACGGTTTTGCGATTTCAATTCCGCACGGCTCCTCGCTCGTGCTCACGCATGAATGGAACGGCCTGTTTCCCGGCTTGAAAGATGTGCCGCCGCAGGACCGGCCGCCGGTGAAGAACGTGTTCTTCGGATTTCGCATCATGCTGGCGATCGGGCTCTACATGATCGCCGCGGCTTTGTTTGGCGCCTGGCTTTGGTGGCGCGGGCGGCTGTTCGAGACGCGCTGGTATCTGCAAATCGTCGCCAACACCTGGTGGGTCGGTTTCGTCGCCGTCATCGCCGGCTGGGTCGTGACCGAAAGCGGCCGCCAGCCCTGGATCGTACAGGGCGTGTTGCGCACCGCAGATGCGATCTCGCCAGTGCCGGCCGGCAGCATCCTCACCACGCTCATCCTCTTCGTGCTTGTTTATCTCACCGTATTCTCGTTCGGCGCCTATTTCATCAATCGACTGATCGCGCGGGGAATCCAGGATGTCGCGCTTCCAGAGAAAGCCCCGCATCTCGCCTCCGGCCATCCGATTCGAGAGCTGAGGATCCAATCATGAATGTCGCTACGCTTCTCCCGCTCATTTGGGCCGCGCTTATCGGCATCGCCGTCGTATTCTACGTCATCCTCGATGGCTTCGATCTTGGCATCGGCATATTGTTTCCCTTCGCCAAGGACGACGCCGAGCGCGACCGCATGCTGACGGCGATCGCGCCGTTCTGGGACGGCAACGAAACCTGGCTGGTCCTCGGCGGCGGCGGTTTGCTCGTGGCCTTCCCACGCGCTTACGCGATCATCATGCCGGCCTTTTATCTTCCCATCATGGTGATGCTGCTGGGGCTGGTGTTTCGCGGCGTCACCTTCGAGTTTCGCGCCATCGCGCAACGAAAGCCGTTCTGGAATGTCGTGTTCGCCGCGGGCTCAACGATCGCCGGCTTCTGCCAGGGCCTCATCCTCGGCGGGCTCGTTCAGGGCATCGACATTGCCGACGGCGCCTTTGTCGGCGGCCCGTTCGACTGGGCGACGCCTTTTGCCCTCGTTTGCGGGCTCGGGGTCGTCGCCGGCTACGCGCTCCTCGGCGCCACATGGCTGATGATGAAGACTGAGGGCGACATGGCGCATCGCGCTGCCATCCAGGCCAAGGCGCTGCTTCTCGCGGTGCTCGCATTCATGGCGGCGGTCAGCATTTTCACGCCGCTTGAATTTCCCCGCATCTCGGAACGCTGGTTCACGTTGCCGAACCTCTACTATTTGTCGCCGGTGCCGATCCTCACGGCGCTCGTCGCACTCGCCGAATGGCGCTTCATCGCGGCGCGGCGCGAAGTGGCGCCATTCCTCGCCACCATCGTCCTTTTCCTGCTCGGCTATCTCGGTCTCGTCATCTCGACCTTTCCCTATATCGTGCCGCCCGATCTGACGATCTGGGCCGCAGCCGCGGCGCCGTCGAGCCAGACCTTCATGCTGATCGGCACGGTGGTGCTGCTGCCGTTCGTCCTCGGCTACACCGCGCTGACCTATTGGCTGTTCCGCGGCAAGGCCGGCGAGACGGCGGCTTATCACTAGTCGGTCACTAGTGCGGTGCTGTTGCCCCTGCGGCAGGCGCGGGCGCGCCCGCCGGCCTGATCACGCCCCATCCGATCAATAGGGGCGGCAGTCTGCCGCGCACCGGGCGCGCGAAAGTGTGCGGCACTTCGGGAATAAGATCGGGAAAACGCGCTTTGATCTCGGGCGGTGGCGCCGGATTGGTGTCGGCCGCCGGCCAAACAACGACGGCACCCTTCTCGCGGATGGTTTCGGCAGTGATCCAGGGCGAGCGCTGCGGCTCGGCATCGAAATAGACGTTGGGACGGCTCGGCGCAGCGAGCGCAACTAGCTCGGCAATATGCGCGTCACCGCCGACAATCGCGAGCGGATGGCCGGTCCGGCGCACGAAGCTGTCGGCGAAGAAATGCCCCATGGCACCAGCCGGCTGCGCGATCTTGAACTCGGTACCGGTCGTCCACGGCAACACCGCAATCACGATGGGCACGAACAGCGCCGGCACAATCAACAATCCAACCCAGGCCAAGCCGAGAATGCGCTGATGGTGAAGCTCGACGCTATTGCCGGCGGCGACGACGACCGCGAGCCCCGAAAAGACGAGAAGCGGTGCGACACCTCCAATCGGCAGCCAGTCTCCGACGAGGACCGCAATGATGGTCGCGAGCAACGCCGGCACGAGCGCAAACACTTTTACGAAAGTCGCCGTGAAAGGAGCGACCGGCCTACGCACGATGGCGGGCGCGAGACCAGAGCGGTTTTGCGGCCAGCCGCTCGCCAGCACGACCAGAACGGCGAGGCCGGCATGGGCCAGGATAAGCGCGCCAATCAGCCGCAGCCAAGCCGTCGTATTCGCGCCGGCCATCCCGGCGCTGCGCAGCCGTGCGAGCGTCGGGCTCAAATTGAAGCCGGCGCGTTCAAGCAAGACGAAATGCACGAACACCATCACGGCCAGCACGGCGGCCGCCATCCATGCTTCGATCGTGCCGGCCGCCGCGCGCCCGCGTTCGGTCATTACCGTGAACAGGACAAGCGCGCCAAAGAGAATAAGGGCGCCCTCGGTGGTGATGAGGAGGAGCGCCGCCGCGCCGACGAGCGCGTACCAGTATTGGCGGCGTTTTTCCGCCACCGCGCGCCAATAGAACAACAGCACCGCGGCCCACAGCGCCATCGCGAGTATCGGCGGGCCGAAATTCGGCGTCGGCACAACGAACACGAAAATGCCGACCATCAGCAGCACGGCCATGACAGCGTGCGTAGGGCCGATCATCGCGCGGCCGAGCGCGAACACGCACCAATAAGTCGCGATCACGCAAATCTGCGACAGCGCATAGACGCCGAACAATCCGGCGATCCGAAACGCGATCTCAGCAAGCCAATAAGCGAGCGGCGGGCCGAATTCGCCAGGGACCGGAAAGTGGTGGCCGACGGCCAACACATGCGCAAGCTCACTCGGCGGCGCGGCGTAGAACAGCATCGGCACGAGGAGCCAAACCGCCGCCTGCGCCAGCGTCGCCGTCCAGAACACCAGCAGCGGGCGCGAACGCAAGGCTTCAATATAGAGGGGTACGTACAACATCGGGCCCCGCGCGATGCAATTCGCAACTCATCGCCAAATTTGGCGGCGAAGTCCGGTCCCCGATCCAGGTCTTAGCCGAACGGCGTGCGTATACGGCGAGGCAACTAGAGAGGCAATATGCCGGAGGCGATTTCGTCCGCCTCGGCGCCCAGCTCGCCGAGCGCGTCGGCCACGGGCGAGAACGAACGGCGGTGATGGATCGTCGGGCCGAGCCGGTCAAGCGCGGCGAAGTGCTCGGGCACGCTGTAGCCCATGTGGCGCTCGAAGCCGTAGCCGGGATGCGCGGCGCCGAGACAGGTCATAAGACGATCGCGGGTGACCTTGGCGACAATAGAGGCGGCCGCGATCGATGCCACGAGCCCGTCACCGCCAATGACCGCCTGGCAGTCGCAGCCGGCATCGATGCGGTCGCGGCCGTCGACAAAGACGAGCCGCGGTTTTACTGGCAACGAGGCAACGGCGCGCGCCAGCGCCCACAGCGAAGCGCGCAAGATGTTGTCGCGATCGATGCGCGCCGGCGGCGCCATGGCGACCGCGACCTGCGCCCGCGCGCAGATGCGCTCGTAGAGCACCTCGCGCCGCTCCGGCGTGAGCCTTTTGGAATCGTCGAGGCCGCGGGGGATGTTGTCCGGATCGAGAATAACCGCCGCGGCGACCACCGGCCCGGCCAGCGGGCCGCGACCGGCTTCGTCGCAGCCGGCGACCGGCCAAATGCCGCGTTTGAGCGCCGAACGCTCGCGGCGGAACGTCGGCCGGATGATCTCCTCATTGAGCGGCAGCCGTACCGCCGCCTTCTCGGTGCGACTCATAAGGCCATGTTGACCACGGCTCGGCGCGATCCGCAACGCGGGACGTCCGCGAGGAAAGGATTGCGGGGATGATTGTAAAAATGTGGCCCGGGGTTGAGCAGATCGAAACCCGGGAAGATTGCTGAGCCGCCCCCGGATTTCGCTCCGCTCAACCCGGGCTACCCAGACTCACCCGAACAAACTGAGCTGCTCCGCGCCTGGAAGCGGAGGCCGGAAATGCTCGGTGGTGGTCTTCACGCTGGTCGCATTGAAGCCGAGCCGTTCGCAGGCGACCTCGAAGCGGCGGCCGATCATCCAGGCGATCGGGCCTTTGCCGGTCATGCGGCTACCGAAGGTGGAATCGTAATCCTTGCCGCCGCGCACGTCGCGGATGAGCTTGAAAACGTGGCGATAACGGTCGGGAAAATTCGCGATGAGCCATTCGCGGAACAGGTCGCGCACTTCGAGCGGCAGCCGCAGCAGCACGTAGCCGGCGTGGCGCACGCCAGTGGCGGCGACTGCATCGAGGATGCGCTCGATCTCGGCGTCGTTGATCGCCGGGATGACCGGCGCGACAAGCGTCGACGCCGGCACGCCAGCCTTCACCAACTGCCGCAGCGCCTCGAGCCGGCGCTGCGGCGTCGACGCGCGCGGCTCCATCGTCCGCGCCAGTTGCGAGTTCGAGCGTCGTCACCGAGATCGCCACCTTGACCAGATCGCGCTTGGCCATGCGGGCGATGATGTCGAGATCGCGCAATATCAGCGCGGATTTGGTCACGATGCCGACCGGATGACCGGCGCTATCCAAAACTTCGAGGATGCGGCGCATGATCTGGTAGCGGCGCTCGATCGGCTGATAAGGATCGGTATTGGTGCCGATGGCGATCACTTTCGGCACATAGCCGGGCGCCGACAATTCGCGCTCCAGCAATTCGGGCGCGTTGGGCTTCACGAACAGCTTCGATTCGAAATCAAGTCCCGGCGACAGCCCGAGATAGGCGTGCGTCGGCCGCGCGAAGCAATAGACGCAGCCGTGCTCGCAGCCGCGATAGGGATTGATCGAGCGGTCGAAGGAAATGTCGGGCGAGTCGTTGCGGGTGATAATCTTGCGCGCCGCATCGACCGTCACGCTGGTCTTGAACGGCGGCAGATCGTCGAGAACTTGCCAGCCGTCCTCGAAGGCGATGCGGGCCAGCGGCTCGTAGCGCCCGGAGGCGTTCGAGTGCACGCCGCGGCCCCGCCGGCGGTCGCGGTCGACGGCAGTTCCCGCCTCGCCCGCCGGCGCGGAGGGCAGCGGCGCCGGCGGGCGTTTCAATGCAGACGACTGGGTCATGGCTTGACGACGTGAGTCATAGCTTACAGCTAACGCGCTAATGTGAACAAAACAAGAACAACTTTCCGTGACCGGCAGAAAGGGTTGGAAACAACCGCCGGGGGCCGTAAATCAGCGCACGAACCGCCGACAAGCACCGCCGGGCGCCGCGATCGGTAGCTAATGCTGAGCGTCATCATCGCGACACTCGATTCGGAACGGGCCCTCGTGCCGACGCTCGCCGCGCTCGTTCCCGGCGCTACGGCCGGTCTCATCAGCGAAGTGCTGGTGGCCGACGCCGGCTCGCGCGACGAAACGGCGGCGGTCGCCGACGTTGCCGGTTGCAACTTTCTGGTCGTGGCAGGCCCGCTTGGAACACGGTTGAAGGCGGCAACTGCAGCCGCGCGCGCACCGTGGCTTTTGTTCCTGCGCCCCGGAACCGTCCTCGATACGCCGTGGACCGGCGATGCAAGACGCTTCGTGGAGCAACCGGCGCCGAATATCCGGGCGGCGGTATTCCGGCGCGCCGCGCCGGCGCAATCCGGGTTGCGCGATGCGCTGTCGCTCCTCGCCACCGCGCTTGGCGCCAGGCCGCGCCCGGAACAGGGCCTGATCATCTCGCAGGATTTCTACAAACAGATCGGCGGCCACGCCGAAGACGCCGCCGATCCGGAGACCGATCTTTTGCGCCGGATCGGCCGGCGGCGGATTGCCATGCTGTCGACGCGGACATTTCAGACGGGCCAATACTTGACTTAGTCAAGTATCCGGCCGAGGCTTCCGTCGATGACCGTCCGGGACCTTGAACGCCGCATCGCCGCCGTGCGCCGTTTCAACCGCTTCTACACGCGGCAGCTGGGCGTCCTGCGCAAGACCTATTTGGACAGCTCCTACTCGCTCGGCGAGGCGCGGGTGCTGTACGAGATCGCGAGCGGCCGCTCTCCCACCGCAAGCGAGATCGGCCGTGCGCTCGATCTCGACGCCGGCTATTTGAGCCGCGTGCTGCGCAATTTCGAAAAGCGCGGTTTGATCCAGCGAAAAGTTTCCGCAAGCGACGCCAGGCAAAGCCATTTGGCGCTCTCGCCGCGCGGCCGGACGTCCTTCGCGCCGCTGGAGCGGCGTTCGCAACACGATATCGGAGCGATGCTCGGCCGGCTCGCGGCGGCGGAGCAGGCGCGGCTGATCGCGGCTATGGGCACCATCGAGGCGACGCTGCTCGGCGGCACCTCACACTCAAAGCCACAACGCGAACGCCAGTACGTCTTCGCGCCCCGAAGGCGGGCGACTTCGGCTGGATCGTCAAACGCCACGCTGAACTTTACGCCGAAGAATACGGCTGGACCGAACCGTTCGAGGGGCTGTGCGCGCAGATCGTCGCCGACTTCGTCAACAAATTCGACCCCAAATGCGAGCGCTGTTGGATCGGCGAGATGAATGACGAGAATGTCGGCTCGATCATGCTGGTGAAAGAGTCAGACGGCGTCGCCCGCATCCGCATGCTGCTGGTCGATCCGAAAGCGCGCGGGCTTGGGCTTGGCGCGCGGCTCACCGACGAATGCATCCGCTTTGCGCGGGAGGCGGGCTACAAGAAGATCACGCTGTGGACCCACCGCGTGCTCACCGCCGCGCGTCACATCTATCAGAAGGCCGGTTTCAAGCTGATGCGCTCCGAGCGGCACCGAAGCTGGGGACGCCCGGTAGTGAGCGAGCACTGGGATTTGGACTTGTGACGAGTGCGCTAGACCGTGGCGCCTTTCCCCTTGGGCCTTCGCAAATGCTCGTCGAGCCGCGGCATGATCTCGACGAAGTTGCACGGCCCGTAGCGATAGTCGAGTTGGTGCACCAGAATCTCGTCCCAGGCGTCCTTGCAGGCGCCCGGCGAACCCGGCAGGCAAAAGATGTAAGTCGTCCCGGCGACACCGGCGGTCGCCCGCGACTGGACGGCCGACGTACCGATCTTGGGAAAGCTCACCACCAGGAACAGCGCCGAGAAGGCGTCCATCTTCTTGTCAAACAGCGGCTCGATGGCCTCCGGGGTCACATCGCGGCCGGTGAAGCCGGTGCCACCGGTGGTGATGATCACGTCGATGACGGGGTCGGCAATCCACGCTTTGACGCGCGCGCGGATCGCCTCGATATCATCGGGCACGATGCTGCGCTCGGCGACAAGATGACCGGCCGCGCCGATGCGCTGCACCAGCAATGCGCCCGATTTGTCGTCCTTGAGGTTGCGTGTGTCGGAGACCGTGAGCACCGCGATCTTGAGCGGCACGAACTCTTTGCTCTCATCAAGCCCGGGCATCGGTACACCTACAACCAGATCGCCCGCTCGTCCTCGCGAATGCGGGACCCAGCGCATCTGAACTCCCGCCTACACGGGAATGAGCGGAATACTACACTAAAGCGCGCTCGCCGACAGCGTATCGCAGGCTGAGACCTTGCCTTCCTTGAATCCGGCCGAGAACCAGCGTTTGCGTTGTTCCGACGTGCCGTGGGTAAAGGCGTCGGGCACGACATAACCCTGCGCTTCCTTTTGCAGACGGTCGTCGCCGATGGCAGAGGCGGTCTGCAATGCCTGGTCGATGTCGCCGGGATCGAGGAAGTCGCGCTTTTGCTGTGCCCGGTTTGCCCACACGCCGGCCAAGCAATCGGCCTGCAGCTCGACGCGAACCTGTAAGCGGTTCTGCTCGGCCTTGCTGGCGGAAGCCTGCTGCGCCTGCATCACGCGTGGCAGAATGCCGAGCTCGTCCTGCACGTGATGGCCGACCTCGTGCGCGATCACATAAGCCTCGGAGAACTTGCAGGCCTTGTTGTTCGAGCAGCCGCCGAACTTGTTCTGCAGATCGTCGAAGAACGAGATATCGAGATAGATGCGCTGATCGCGCGGGCAATAGAACGGTCCCATGGCCGAACGCGCAAAGGCGCAAGGGGTCGGCTCGGAGCCCGAGAACAAGCGCAGCTTCGGCGGGTGATAGGTCCGGCCTGCGGCAGTGAATATTTCCGCCCAGCGATCCTCGGTGTCACCGAGCACCAAAGCGACGAACTTGCCGGTCGCGTCCGTCGGCGTGCCGGCGGTAACCGGCGGCGCCTGACTCGTTTGCTGTGAGCTCGTCCCGCCGCCGGTGAGAATTTGCGCGCCATTGAGAAGCACACTGGGATCGATACCGAAGTACCAGCTGATCAGTCCGATAATAATGATCGTGCCGATGCCGAGCCCGCCCGCTCCGCCCGGCAAGCCGCCGCGCGAGGCGCTCGCTTCGCGATCGTCCTCGACATTGTCGCTGGGACGGAAATCATCCGTACGCATCTGTCATTCTCCTTCACAGATCCGCTGCGCGTGACAGTTTGATCGCTTCACTTCAAGCTTACCAACAAATCGCCTGCTGCACGCAATTAACCAAATGTTTCCCGGCATTTATTGCCTAGCTGAAGCGCTCCGCGATTAAGCCGATCTTTACCTTGGAGCGGCATTATCCGTTTCGTCGGTTGTAGGTCCCGCGTCGCCGATCGCGTCGCCTGAGTCAGAGTTCTGGGTCATGGTTGTGTCGCGTCGCGGGGCGTCCGTAAGGACGCCCCGCGTGAGTTTTCAGTCGGCCGCATCCGCGCGCATCCTGATCGGCGATTGCGTTGCCGAAATGGCAAAGCTGCCGGCCGCTTCCGTCGATCTCGTCTTCGCCGATCCGCCGTACAATCTGCAGCTCCAGGGCGATCTCAAACGTCCCGACGATTCGCGCGTCGACGCAGTCGACGATGATTGGGACAAATTCTCGAGCTTCTCCGCCTATGACGACTTCACGCGCGCCTGGATCACCGCCTGCCGCCGCTTGATGAAGCCGAGCGCCACGCTCTGGGTTATCGGTTCCTATCACAACATTTTCCGCGTCGGCACGATGCTGCAGGACCTCGACTTCTGGATCCTCAACGACATCGTCTGGCGCAAATCGAACCCGATGCCGAACTTTCGCGGCCGGCGCTTCACCAATGCCCATGAAACCTTGATCTGGGCGGCGCGCGACGCCGCAAAAAGAAATTATACGTTCAATTACGAGGCGCTGAAAGCCGGCAACGACGATATCCAGATGCGCTCCGATTGGCTGATTCCGCTCTGTACCGGCGAGGAACGGCTCAAGGGCGGCGACGGCAAGAAACTTCATCCGACGCAAAAGCCCGAAGCGCTCCTGGCGCGCGTCATCCTCGCGGCATCGCGGCCGGATGATCTCGTGCTCGATCCGTTCTGCGGCACCGGCACGACTGGCGCCGTCGCGCATCGACTGCGGCGGCGCTTCATCGGCGTCGAGCGCCACCCGGAATACGCCGCGGCCGCGGAAGGGCGCATCGCCGCCGCCGAACCTTTGCCCGAGGCGGCACTTGCCACTTTCATGACCGCGCGCGAGGCACCGCGCGTGCCGTTTTCGGCATTGCTCGAGCGCGGCCTCGTGACGCCGGGCGTCAAGCTCGTCGACGCCAAAAAGCGCCATCGCGCACTTGTGCGCGCCGACGGCGCCATCGCGCTTGGTGAGGCAGTCGGCTCGATCCATCGCATCGGCGCGCTGGCGCAAGGCCTCGAAGCCTGCAACGGCTGGACCTTCTGGCACCTCGAGACGCCGCAAGGCCTCACCGTGATCGACGCGCTGCGCGCGCGGGTGCGTGCGGAGATGGGCGCAGACTAGTTCGCCCTATTCATCCATCGCATGGGCGACGACCTTGCGCATGAGGCTCGGTAGTGCCTCGCCGTCGAGCTCTGTCATCGCGAGCCAGCGGGTACTCGCCGGCGCTGCGGTGCCCGCCGGAATTTCAGCGAGGTAGACGAAGAGTTCGAGCGGGAAATGGGTGAACACGTGACGCACCACGCCGGGAAGGCGGCGCCAACGAATCCCGTTATTCCCGCGCCGGTGCGGTGAGGAAAATCGCGGTGCCGCACTCAGCGCGTCGCCCTCGTCGAAACCGGCCGCCCATGCCGTCGTCGGCACTTCGGTCATGCCGCCGAGCAGTCCCTTGGCTGGCCGGGTCCGCACCAGCAAAAATCCATCGGCCCGGCGCGCAATGAAAGCCGCGCCGCGGCGGAGCGCACCTTCGCGTTTTGGTGTCCGCCGTGGAATGCTCTCCGCGTCTCCGCGCGCACGGGCCGCGCAGCTTTCGTACCAGGGGCACAAAGCGCAGGCCGGCTTCTTCGGCGTGCAGATGGTGGCTCCGAGATCCATCATCGCCTGGGCGAAATCGCCGGCGCGCCGCTGCGGCGTAAGCTCGCGCGCCAGCCGCCGCAGTTCCGGCTTGGCGCCGGGCAGCGGTTCGGCGACGGCAAAAAGCCGCGCGATCACGCGCTCGATGTTGCCGTCCACCGGGCTCGCCGGCGCATCGAAGGCAATCGCGGCAATAGCGGCCGCCGTGTAGTCGCCGATACCGGGAAGCGCGCGCAAAGCCGCTTCGCTTGCTGGAAATTCACCATTGTGCCGCTCGACCACGGCGCGCGCGCAGGCGTGCAGGTTGCGGGCGCGGGCGTAATAGCCGAGCCCCGCCCAGCTTTTCAGGACCTCCTCGAGCGGGGTAGCCGCAAGCGCAAGGACGTCTCCGCCAGCGCGCCAGGAAACGGGCGTAATAGGGCGCGACGGCCTTGACCGTCGTCTGTTGCAGCATGATCTCGGAGAGCCAGACGCGGTATGGATCGGGCCGCTCGCCTTTTGGCGCACGCCACGGCAGCGCCCGGCGATGGCGGTCGTACCAGGCGAGCACGGCGGTCGGCTCCGGGGATGAAATGGCCGCCGCGGCTTTTGTGCGCTGTCGTCCCGCCGCCTTCGCTGCTACCGTCATGCCCGCGTCCGTCCTTCCCGAGGGATGACAGAGCACCCCATCGTGAACAAGCCCTCCCGCTCCTTCGCCAAACCGCTGCGCGACTTCCTCGGCAAGGTCGTGGGCGAAACGTTTACGCGGCAGGGTTTTGCATCGGCCGAACTGGTGACTCGCTGGACGGAGATCGCCGGCGCGGAAATCGCCGCGCACAGCGAGCCTATCAAGATTCAATGGCCGCGCGCCGACGAGACCGGCCTGCGGTCGCCTGGCACACTCGTTCTACGCGTCGAGGGTCCGGCGGCGGTCGAGATACAGCACCTCGCCAACGTGATCTGCGATCGCGTCAACCGCTTCCTCGGCTGGCGGGCCGTGGAGCGCATCGCGCTGCGCCAGGCTCCGCTGCGGCACCCTTTGCGCCAATCCGTCCCGGCCGCCGATCCTACGGCTGCCGCGCGCATTGCCGCGAGCATGCCGGAGATCGCCGACGAGAATCTAAGACAGGCGCTGGCGCGCCTAGGGGCAGCGGTGAAACGCTGATGTTAGCGAATGGCCATCAAACGACCGTGACTGCTGCGACCGAGCAGGGCCTTGGCGGAATGGCCCGCTGCTGCCACATTCGTGCCGCAGGATTTGCCCTCAGATTCAGGAGCCGAACCTTGACGCTTACTCGTCGCCACATGCTCACGGCCACCGCGACCTTTACGCTCGCGGGCGCCGCGGGAACCGTGCTGTTGAACCCCGCCAGGCCGGCTAAAGCGGACACAGCGGGGCCCGATCTGGCAGAGTTGGCCAAGGCCGGCCCGGACGGCGATGTCGTGCTCGGTTCCGAGAAGGCGCCGGTGACGATCATCGAATACGCGTCGATGACCTGTCCGCACTGCGCCCATTTTACCGAGACGACCTTTCCCGAATTGCAGAAGCGCTACATCGACACCGGCAAGGTGCGCTTCATTTTCCGCGAATTCCCGCTGGATGCGCTCGCCGCCGCCGGGTTCATGCTGGCGCGCTGCGCCGGCAAGGACAAATTCATGCCGGTCGTAGAGACATTGTTCGCCAAGCAGCGCGATTGGATGGTGGAAAAACCGATCGAGCCGCTGCGCGAGATCGCCAAGCAATTCGGCTTCACCCAGAAATCCTTCGACGAGTGCCTGGCGAATCAGAACGTGCTCGACGGCATCCAGAACGTCCGCGACCGCGCCGCCGAGAAGCTCGGGGTCAATTCAACGCCGACCTTTTTCATCAACGGCAAGAAGTTTACCGGCGATCAGTCGATCGAGACGATGGCCAAGGAGATCGACCCCTATCTCAAGGAAGGATAAGGGTTTTTTGACCCCGCGGGCATGTCCCGGATGGCCATCCGGGAACTCGCGACAAGGGTGTGCAGACGGAAAATATGGATAACGTGGCGGCGCTGTTGCGCTCACCGGCGCGACAATTCATTCTCCGCGCCGATGCGGCACCCCTTCGACTCAAGCCCTAAGGGCGCGAGCCCTCGTACGATTCCCTTCGCCGCAGCAGACAACATGGAAATAACACGCGAATGAAGCTCACGCGGCTGCGTCTGATCGGCTTCAAGTCCTTCGTCGAACCGACCGACTTTGAGATCGAACCGGGACTGACCGGGGTGGTCGGCCCGAATGGCTGTGGCAAATCCAATCTGGTCGAAGCCGTGCGCTGGGTCATGGGAGAAGCCTCCTACAAGGCCATGCGCGCTGCGGAGATGGACGACGTCATCTTCTCCGGAAATACCGACCGGCCGGCGCGCAATCACGCCGAAGTCTCGGTTGTGGTCGACAACAGCGACCACAAAGCCCCGGCGGCGTTCAACGAAATGGACACGCTCGAAGTCTCGCGCCGCATCATGCGCGAACAGGGCTCGGTCTTCCGCGTCAATGGCCGCGAGGTGCGCGCGCGCGACGTCACCGTCCTGTTTGCCGACGCCTCGACCGGCTCGCGCTCGCCGGCGCTCGTCCATCAAGGCCGCATCGGCGAGATCATCCAGGCGCGACCGGACCAGCGGCGCCGCCTTCTCGAAGAGGCGGCCGGTATTTCCGGGCTGCATGTGCGCCGCCACGAGGCGGAGCTGCGGCTCAAGGCCGCCGAGCACAACCTGACGCGGGTCGAGGACGTCATCGGCCAGCTTGCCGCGCAGGTCGCTTCGCTCAAGACCCAGGCGCGGCAAGCAGTGCGCTACCGCAACATTTCCGGACAGGTGCGCCGGACCGAAGCCCTGTTGTTCCATCTGCGCTGGATCGCGGCCACCGCCGAAGTCGCCGACGCCGAGCGCACCAAGGGCGAGGCCGTTCGCGTGGTCGCCGCGCGCACCAGCGAGCAAACGGTTGCCACGACCCGGCAGGCGGAAGTCGCTGCCGGTTTACCTGCATTGCGCGAGGAGGAAGCCAAAGCCGCCGCAGCGTTGCAGCGCCTGCTGATCGCTCGCGATGCGCTCGAGCGGGAAGAGGCCCGCGCCAAGGAACGCATCGCCGAACTCGACCGCCGGCTCGAGCAATTCGCGGCCGACCTAGAACGCGAGCGTACGCTCGCGGCCGACGCCGCCGCCGCACTCGACCGGCTCGACGCCGAGGAACACACGCTCAAGGCCGAAGCGCAGGCGAGCGCAGCGCAGCTCAGCGGCGTCAATGACCGCGTCGCCGCGGCGGACGCGGCGCTTACCGCGGCGGAAAAGTCGTTTAGCGAATTGACCGGCGCACTCGCCGATCTGACGGCCCGCCGCAATCAGCTGCAGGGCGCTTTGCGCGATCACGAGCAGCGCGCCACGCGATTGGAGGCCGAACTCGCCAACATCGATGCCGGCCTCGCCGCAACCGGCAGCGGCGAGCCCGATCTTTCAGCGTTGAGCACGGCGCTCGCGAACGCCCAGGCTGCGCTCGCCGAAGCGGAGAGCGCCGCGCGGGCGACGGAGGTCGCGCACACGCAGGCGCGGGGCGAGCTCGACGCCGCGCGCGCTCCGCTCGCAGCCGCCGAGCGTCGCGTGCAACGGCTGGAAACCGAAGCGAAGACCATCGGCAAGCTTTTGGCCGTCGAGAACAAAAATCTCTGGCCGCCGGTCATGGATGCGCTGACCGTGGCCGAAGGCTACGAAAAAGCGCTTGGCGCCGCGCTCGGCGACGATCTCGATGCGCCGGTGGATCAATCCGCGCCGATGCGATGGGGCGGTGCGCCGGTTGATCCGTCCGATCCCGTACTTCCGGAAGGCGTCAACGCCTTGTCTGGCTTTGTGGAAGCTCCCCCGGAGCTGGCGCGGCGGCTGGCCCAGATCGGCGTCGTCGAGCGCGCCGACGGTCAGCGCCTTGCGGCGATGCTCAGGCCGGGCCAGCGGCTGGTCACGCGCGAGGGTGATTTCTGGCGCTGGGACGGCTTTGCCGTTGCCGCGCATGCCCCGACCGGGGCGGCGCGCCGGCTTGCCGAACGCGGCCGGTTGCAAGCGATCGAAGGCGAGATTGAGACTGCCCGCGCCGACGTGGAAGCAACGCACCGCGTGGCCGAAGCGGCCGAAGCCGCGCTGGCTGCGGCAGCAGCCGCGGAGACCGAGGCCCGGGCGCGCTGGCGCGAGACGCAGCATTTGACCAATTCCACGCGCGAGGAGCACGCCGCCGCCGAGCGCGAGATCAGCCGCAATGCGGCGCGCATCTCGGCGCTCAAAGAAGCGAAGCAGCGGACCAGCGCCGGTCGCGATGAGGCCGTTGCCGCCCGTGAGGAAGCGGAGAAGGCGCTCGCCGCGCTGCCTGCGGCCGCCGATCTCGAGACCAAACTTGCCAAGGTCAATGACGACATCGCCAAAGACCGCGCCACGCTCGGCGAGGTGCGTGTCGAAGCGCAGGCGATCGCGCGTGATGCCGAGCTCGCGGATCGCCGGCTGCAAGCCATCGCCGGCGAACGGACGGCTTGGGACGAACGGAAAAGCAACGCCGCGGCGCAGATCGCCACCATCGAGCAACGCACTGAAGAGGCGGGGAACGAGCGGAGCGAACTCGACAGCGCTCCGGAGAAATTCGCCGGCCAGCGTGCGGCCCTGATCACCGAGATCGAGACGGCCACAGCCGCGCGCCGCGCAGCCGCCGACCAACTGACCGAGGCCGAAACACAACTCGCGGAAGCCGACAAGGCGGCGCGGGTCGCGCTCGAAGCCGTCGGCGAAGCTCGCGCCGAGGCGGCACGCGCGGAGGAGCGCCGGGACGGCGCCAAGCGCCGGCTCGCCGACATCGAGCATGAGATCCGCGATCTTCTCGACGTCGAGCCGGCCGGCGCGGCGGAAATCGCCGAGATCAAGGCGGACGCCGAGCTGCCGGAAATCGGGGAAGTCGAATCGAGACTCGACCGCATCCGGCGCGAGCGCGAGCGTCTCGGTTCCGTGAATCTGCTCGCGGAGCAGGAGCTCAACGAAGTCGAAGCCCAGCACAGCAAGCTGATCGCCGAACGCGACGATCTGGTCGAAGCCATCAGGCGGCTGCGGCAGGGCATCCACAGCCTCAACAACGAAGCGCGCGAACGGCTGCTCGCTTCTTTCGCGACGGTCAACGCGAATTTCCAAAAACTGTTCGCCGAATTGTTCGGCGGCGGCACCGCCGAGCTGCAGCTGATCGAAAGCGAAGACCCGCTGGAAGCCGGTCTCGAAATCATGGCCAAGCCGCCAGGCAAGAAGCCGGTGACGCTGTCGCTTCTTTCCGGCGGCGAGCAGGCGTTGACGGCGTTGGCGCTCATCTTCGCCGTATTCCTTACCAATCCGGCGCCGATCTGCGTGCTCGACGAAGTCGACGCGCCGCTCGACGATTACAACGTCGAACGCTTCTGCGATCTGCTCGACGAGATGACGCGCTCGACCGACACGCGCTTCGTGATCATCACCCACAACCCGATCACCATGGCGCGCATGAACCGCCTCTACGGTGTCACCATGGCCGAGCGTGGCGTCTCGCAGCTTGTCTCGGTCGATCTCGAAGGCGCCGTGAAGCTCCGCGAAGCGAGCTAGCTCTTTCTCGTGATTCCGGGGCGCGGCCTTTGGCACGCGAGCCCGGAATAACAAACATTCTTCACGCATTCCCGAGCTTGAACAGCCGCCGCGCGTTGGTCCGGCCGATTTTGATCCGGTCGTTCTCGCTGATGGGGCAGGCATCGAACCAATCGGCGGCGTGATCGATGTTCTCGAACGGCCAGTCGGTCGAGAACATGATGCGGTCGGCGCCGACTTCGAGCATGGCGTTGAGCAGCGCCGGCGTGTGGAAATTCCCGGACGTGGTGACATAGAAATTTTCGCGGAAATAATCGCGAATGTGTTTCTTCGCCGGATAACTGTGCCGGTTCGGAATCCAGGCATTGGCGTTGTCGACCCGCCACAGGGCGAACGGCAAATTCTCGCCCATGTGGCCGAGAATGATCTGCAGATGCGGATGCGCGTCGAACAAGCCGGAGCCCATCAGCCGTAGCGCGTGCACCGCCGTCTCGTGCCCGAAAGCCCAGATCGGGCCGAGCAGCCAGGGATGGCCCTCGTAGATTTTCGCGTCGCGCGGCAGCGGGTTGCGTGGATGCAAATAGAAGGGGGCGTCGAGGTGCTCTGACATCGCCCAGAAGGGACGGTATTGCGGGAGGTCGTAATAAACGGCCGTGTCCGCATCGTTGACCTGCGAAAAGCCGTTCACCAGCGAACCGCGAAACCCGAGTTCTTTCACGCAGCGCTCAAGCTCCCGCGTCGCGCGCTCCGGATCCTGCATCGGCAGCGCCGCGAGCCCCTGGAAACGGTCCGGCCGCTTGGCCACCTGTTCGGCGAGATAGTCGTTCGCCCGGCGCGCGATCCCGTCTGCCTGCTCCGGATCGGGAATCGCCTGTACCGCGGGAGCGTTGAGCGACAACAGCATCATCTCGATGCCGTGCTGGTCCATGAGCGCGAGCCGCCGCTCATGCAGATCGAGCACGCGGCTTTTCACCTCCTG
Organism: uncultured Alphaproteobacteria bacterium; assembly: GCA_963733575.1. Classification (GTDB taxonomy): domain Bacteria; phylum Pseudomonadota; class Alphaproteobacteria; order Rhizobiales; family Xanthobacteraceae; genus BOG-931. The sequence continues at coordinate 324,133 of CAVTDJ010000008.1, forward strand.
CCAGACGCGATCGGGAAAGTAGCCGCGGGAATCGGCCAACGTCTCCGGAATGGCGAAATGTTCTTCGAGTGCGATCTTGCCCTGCATGGTCTTCCCTTGGCAGCCGCCGGCCGCGCGCCGGCGCATTAATCCTAACACGGCCTTTCGCCGCGATTTTTGCAAGCGAATTGGCTCGCTCGCCGGCTGGCATGGTTTTGGCGACCACCCGGCTGGGCCCCTTGCGTTGTGTCATTTCGGGGCAGGAGAGCCGAGCAAGCGTGAACACCCATCAAAGCTACACGCTGGCGTCGCGGCCGCAGACCAGCCCGATCTTGCGCGGCTGGGCCGTGCTGTCGCGCGGCACGTTTTCCACCGCGATCTTCCTGACCGACATCGCCCTGATCGTCGCGATGTCCTGTTTCACGGGGATAGCCTATCACCTCGCCGCCTACGGCGATCGCGGCGACGTTTCCTCCTTCATTCAGGTCGGCCTGCTGGCGGCCAGTATTTTCACCGTTTCCAACCTGTTTCGCCGCGAATACCGGCTGCCGAACTTCTTCAGCTTCAAGCCACATGGCCGGCGCACGATCCAATTGTGGAACGTGACGCTGATTTGCCTCCTGGCGCTTGGCTTTCTGGAAAAGGTCAGCGTCGACTATTCGCGCGGCTGGATCGTGATCTTCTACATCGCTACGCTCGCCGCGCTGATCGTGGAGCGCTATGTCATCGTCCGCGTCACCGCGATGGCGCGCGCGACCGGCCTATTGTCCGCGCAGCGCATCTTTCTGATCGGCACCGGCGCGAATGTTGGCGCCTTCGTCAACCGCTACGAGCCGTGGTCGCTCGGCATCAACATCGTCGGTTGCCGCTTTCTGACGCCGGTAGTCGCCACCATGCCGATTGAGGCGCGACGCGCCGTCCTCGATCGCGACCTCGCCGAGGCTGTCGCCAGCGTCCGCAGTCTTGAGCCCGACGCCATCTTCGTGCTGTTGCCCTGGTCGGCGACCGAAACCATCGATCACTGCGCCGAGACCTTCCTGACGCTGCCAGTCGAGATTCACCTCGGGCCCGAGCAAGTCCTGCACAAATTCGAAGAAGCCAGGCTCTCCACGCTCGGCCCGGTCGCGAGCTTGCAACTGACGCGCCGGCCGCTGACGCGCCGCGAAATCATCGAGAAACGGGCGTTCGACCTGGTTTTCGCCGCGGCAGCGCTCATTGCGGCGACACCGCTCCTCGTCCTCGTCGCCGTGCTGATCAAGCTCGACAGTCCGGGGCCGATTTTTTTCGTGCAACGCCGCTACGGCTTCAACCAGCAGCCGTTCCGCATCATCAAGTTTCGCTCCATGCGCACGCTCGATGACGGCGCCGTCATTCAACAAGCGCGGGCGGACGATCCGCGACTGACCAGGATCGGGCGCTGGCTGCGGCGCTGGAACATCGATGAAATTCCGCAGCTCTTCAACGTGCTCACCGGCGACATGTCGCTCGTCGGCCCGCGGCCGCACGCGCTATCGCACGATCGCGAATACGAGCGGCGCATTTCGCTCTATGCGCGGCGGCACAATGTCAAGCCCGGAATTACCGGCTGGGCGCAGATCCACGGCTATCGCGGCGAGACCGACACCGAAGAGAAGATGCGTAAGCGCGTCGAGCACGACCTGTTCTACATCGACAATTGGTCGCTGTGGCTCGATTTGAAAATCTTGGTCCGCACGGTTCTTTCGCGCGCCGCGTATCAAAATGCGTATTGAAAGAGCTGCCGCGTTACCCTTATCGTCACGCCCGGCCTTGCGCTTGGACAAGCTCGGCCGTGACAGAGTCTGGGATTTTTGCTGATTCAGCCGACCAGCGCGGAGATAGCGAAGACCGCGCCGATGGTGACGATTGCCGTCGAAAGCCACAGCACCCCGATGAGCAACCAGACCGGGCGCGGTTTGTGCATCGCCGGCGGCGAAAGATTACTCCAGGATTCCAGCTCCGGTTCCGCCTTGCGCAACGCGGCAGATGCGCGTTCGATCGCGGCGATTTCGCGCTCGAGTTGGCCGCGGTCGGCGGCCGCGAGCAAGCCGTAATCATCCGCAATCGCCGACGTGACATCGCGCGACGTATCCGCCCCGCGGATTTCGTCCACCACGGCATCGTTTTCGGCACCGTCGGACGGGATCAAGCCGACATGATGCTTCGACATAAGACGCACCCTCAACTTAGCTCGCTATTCCTAACCGACGGGGGGCGCCCACGCGATATTCATCGCCCGCTAACCTTAACGGCGCCGATGGACTATCCTATCTAGACGGGCGGAACGGGGGGCTGTCCGGCCGTTCGAAACGAAAGACCGCGGCCCGCCCTGTTTTGCCTGCATTGCGGCCACCAAAGTGATTTTGCGCCAGGCACGCCGGAGGATTTGCCGATGAGCACGTCGACACTGATCGTCCTTGCCGTGATCGTTGTTTTGGTTTTGTGGGTGATCACGATCTACAACGGCCTCGTCACCATGCGGCAGCGGGTCAACCAGGCCTTTGCCGATGTGGATGTGCAGCTGCGGCAGCGGCACGATCTCATTCCCAACCTGGTCGAAACCGTAAAGGGATATGCCGCGCATGAGCGCGGCACGCTCGATGAGGTGGTGAAGGCGCGCAACGTCGCGATGGCCGCGCAGGGCCCGGCGCAGCAAGCGGCGGCCGAGAACATGCTGTCGGGCGCGCTGCGCCAGCTGTTTGCACTCTCCGAGGCCTATCCCGACCTCAAGGCCAACGCTAATTTCCAGCAATTGCAGGCGGAGCTTACCGACATCGAGAACAAGATCGCGGCGGCCCGGCGCTTCTTCAACAACGCTGTGCAGGAATACAATACCGGAATCCAGAGATTCCCGGCCGCCTTGTTCGCCTCAGCGTTCGGCTTCGCGCCGAAGGACTTCTTCGACCTCGGCGAGGAGCGCAAGACCGTCGGCGAGGCGCCGCAGGTCAAATTCTGAGCGACCTGCAACTCAAGTGATCCGCGATGGCCGCATACGGGCTCTATAGCCATATCCAGTCGAACCGGCGCCGCTCGATTGCGCTGCTCGTCGGCTTGTTCTTTCTCATTTACGTGCTCGTCTATGCCGGCGCGCTCGTCGCGGAAGCGCTCTCGGTCGACGCCGACCTCAACACTCTGATGCAGCGCGCCTGGAGCGATCTCATCAGCGCGGCGCCGATCGCGACGATCGGCACCGCGCTGTGGGTGGTCATCGCTTATTTCTTCCACCAGAGCATGATCGATGCGATAACGGGCGGCCGCGAGGTCGCGCGCACTGAGCAGCCGCGGCTCTACAATCTTCTGGAAAATCTCTGCATCTCGCGCGGCATCACTATGCCCAAGCTCAAGGTGATGGACTCCGACGCACTTAATGCTTTCGCCACCGGCATGAGCGAAAAGCAATATTCGATCACGATCACATCGGCTCTACTCAATCGGCTCGACGATGAGGAAGTCGAATCGGTGCTCGGCCATGAACTAACCCACATCCGCAACGGCGACGTGCGCATGATGGTGATCGCCGTCATCATCGCCGGTGTCGTCTCGTTCTTCGCGGAGCTGGTGTTTCGGCTCTGGTTCTATAATGGCTTCAGCTTTCGCGGCTCGCGCTCCGACGACCGGCGGGGCGGTGGCGCCGGCCTCGCGATCCTGGTCGCCATTGCGCTCCTGGTGCTCGCCTACGTGCTGTCGTTCATCATTCGGCTGGCTTTATCGCGTTCGCGCGAATTCCTCGCCGATGCCGGTTCGGTGGAGTTGACCAAAAATCCGGACGCCATGATCTCGGCGCTGCGCAAGATCGAGGGCCGCGGCGAATTGCCGGGCGCCACCTCCGCAGTGATGGAAATGTGCGTCGATAACCCGCGCGAAGGCTTCGGCGAGCTGTTCGATACCCATCCGACGGTGGAAAGCCGGGTGGCGGCGCTGGTGAAGTTCGCCGGCGGCCATGATCGCGGCCCGATCGCGCTACCGCCGCCGGGCGAGGCACCTGTGGAATCGACCGAAACTCCAGATGAACCGAGGACCGCCGGCCCCTGGGGTCCATCGGGCGCAAGCGGCCCGTCGGACTCACCCGCCGACAACGGCACAGGTGGCCCGCCGGCCGAAGTCGAGACTTCCCAAGGCTCCAATTCCGGTCCCTGGGGTCCCCATACCGCAAGCTAGCCGCAAAGCCGTCACAATTAACCATAACGGATTGGAAACACTCTGCGGACCGGCAACGCGGGTGGGGGACACACGTTGTGGCTTCCAAACAGGAGCCGGGGTGTGTAGAACCGCTGTTAAGGGTAAACGGCGTGACACGCTCGATTTAGCCGCTGTCATCCTGTGAAATTCGATCGCGGGATACGGCGCGGCTCTCGGCGTTGCGGGGTCAGTGAGGGATCGGCCATGTCTAAGCCAACAGTAGTCGTCGTAGGTGCGGACAAGGGCGGCGTCGGCAAGACCACCGTCGCCCGTACGCTGCTCGATTATTTCACGGCGCATCATGTGGCGACGCGCGCATTCGATACCGAATCGCCCAAAGGCACCCTGAAGCGCTTTCATCCCGACATCAGCGACATTGTCGACGCCACCTCGGTGTCCGATCAGATGCGGATTTTCGACACGCTGTCGACTACCGATGCGAGCGTGACGGTGATCGACGTACGCGCGGGACTTCTGTCGCCGACGCTGCGCTCGCTGCGCGACATCGGCTTTCTGGATGCGGTGAAGAAGGGACAGCTTACTTTCGTCGTCTTCCACATCCTTGGCTCATCCATCGCGTCGCTGAACGAGATCGAGGACACGTCCTCGTTCCTTGGTGACAGCAAGTATTTCCTGGTCAAGAACTTCATCAACAACACGAGCTTCTTCGAGTGGGACCAGGCCACGCACGCGTCGTATTTCCGTAAATTCAAGGATGCCGTCGAGATCACCATCCCGAAGCTCAACGAGATGGCCTACGAGCAGGTTGAGTTGGCCTCCGTTCCCTTCCTCACCTTCGTCGCCAACAAGGGCGCGAAGGGAGAAGCGTCCAACTATTCCTTCGTGCTGCGCGGCTATGTCCGGCACTGGCTCGGCAATGTTTGGGGCGAGTACGACCGCATCAAGCTCAACGAGATCGTTTCAAGCGGCAGCGTCGTGCCCAGCGGCGGTCCGCGCGTGCAGGTCGTCAGATCATAAAACCGCGCGGCTGTGATGAAACAGCCGGCGCCTCTCTACATCGTCACATCGCTGCGACCGCGGATGGGTAAGACGCTGGTTGCGCGTCTGCTCATGGAATTTTTCCAAGCGAGTGGGCGGCCGCTGGTAGGCTTCGATCTTAATCCGCGGGACCTGACGCTGGCGGGCCGTTTCCCCAGGCTGGTCTGGCCCGTCGATATCGCCAACACGCGCGGCCAGATGGAGCTGTTCGACCGGCTGATCGCGGACACCGCGAGCACGAAAGTCATCGATTTGGGGTATGGCCCGTTCGATCAGTTCTTCACGGTGATGGGGGAGATCGGTTTCGCCCAGGAGGCCAGGCGGCGCTCGATAGAGCCGATCGTCCTTTTCATCGCGGATTCGGCCGCCACGACCGTACGCAGCTATGCCGAACTGCAGCGCCGGTCGGCGGCAACCTTCGTCCCGGTGCATAACGAGTCGGTATCGCTGATGTTTTCCCAGGAGGATTTTCCGCCCACGCGCGCCGAATGCGCCGTCATCCGCATCCCGCGCCTGTCCCAGATTGTCCGCGGCGTGATCGATCGGCCCAGTTTCTCGTTCAACGCCTATATGGCCAAACAGATTGGTGGACCGACGGAGGTTCATACCTGGATCAGCGACCTCTACGCGCAATTTCGCGATTTCGAGCTGCGGCTGCTGATGGGCAGACTTACTTCCTCCTTCGCCGGTACGCCGCCACCCAGGCGCACGGGCGGGCGGACTCGATGAGACGCGCTTGTCGATCGGCGTCTTCTTCGGCAGGTCGTACCCATCCCTTGAGAGAAATCGGCTCGGCGAACTCCGGGGCCGAGTGCGCTGTGCAACCCCGACGCCAGCCCGCTTTGCAAGCCGGCCAACTTCACACTAGCCTCACGTCCTTGGGAAGGAATTTTGAGGTCCTCGAGATTGCTCAAGCTTAAGGGCCGCACGGCCGTCGTCACCGGCGCCGCCGGCGGAATTGGGCGGGCGATCGCGGCGTCGTTGGCGCGCCGCGGCTGCCATCTCGCGCTGGCCGATATCGATGACGCGGCACTCGCCCGTACCGCCGCCGACATCGCCGCCAAAGTCGCTGGCCAGGGCGTACGCGTCAGCCGGCATCAACTGGATGTGTCGGACCGCGCGGCCGTCGCCGGTTTTCCAGCGGCGGTCCTTGCCGAGCACCCAGGGGTCGATGTGCTTGTCAACAATGCCGGTGTGGCGCTTGGCGGCGCTTTCCAGGAAATCGCGGAGAGTGATTTCGACTGGCTGTTCGGGATCAATTTCTGGGGCGTGGTGCGGATGACGCGGGCTTTCCTGCCGCTCCTGCAAAAAAGCGAGGAAGCGCGCCTTGTCAACATTTCGAGCCTGTTCGGCCTAATCGCGCCGCCGGGACAGACCGCCTACGCGGCGAGCAAATTCGCCGTACGCGCCTTTTCCGAATCCCTTCGGCATGAACTTTCGGGAACGTGCATCGGCGTTACCGTGGTCCATCCCGGCGGCATCGCCACTTCGATTGCGAAAAACGCACGGCTGCCGAGCAGTCTCACTGCCGACGAGGTTGAAAAGAGACGGAAGTTCTTCAACTCCTTCCTTACCATGCCACCCGAGGTCGCCGGCGAAACGATCGTTCGCGGCGTCGAACGCCGCAAGACGCGCATCATAGTCGGCTCCGATGCCAAGATGACCGTGCTGATCGAGCGGATCGCGCCGGTGAACTACTGGAACTTGCTCGGGCGGACATCGAAATCATGAGCATGCAGCCAAGCGGATGCGAAACTGAGAAACGCCGATGAGTATCGCAGCATGGATCGTCGGTATTGTCGTCGTCCTGCTCGGCCTCGTCGCAGGCGGGCTCGTCCTGTTCTCGGCGTGGACGGCGCGGCAGGTGGAGAAAAGGCTGCCGCCGCGCGGACGTTTCATCGAAATCGATGGCGCACGCATCCACTATGTCGACGAAGGGTCGGGGCCGACGCTGCTGATGATTCACGGGCTCGCCGGCCAAATGCACAACTTCACGCATTCGTTGCTCGACCGGCTAAGAAGCGACTATCGGGTTGTCATCCTGGATCGTCCCGGCAGCGGCTATTCCACGCGGCCGCCTGGGGCTTCGGCGGCGATCGGGGCCCACGCGCAAACGATCAGCCGTTTCTGCCAGGCGCTCGGGCTCAAGCGCCCCCTCATCGTCGGCCATTCGTTGGGCGGGACCATTGCGCTTTCGCTGGCATTGAATCATCCCGAGCAGGTCGCCGGCTTGGCGCTCATCGCGCCGGTGACGCACCAGCCTGAGCATGTGCCGCCTCCGTTCGACGGTCTCGCCATCGAATCCCCGCTCATCCGCCGCATCGTGGCATGGACATTGGCCACTCCCTTGTCGATCGCGAACCGGAACCTCGCGCTCACGACCCTCTTCGGTCCGCAATCGGTGCCGCCCGACTTTGCGACCAGGGGCGGCGGCCTGTTGAACTTACGGCCGTGCAGTTTCATCGGCGCTTCATGCGACCTGGTTTCAAGCCATCAAGACCTGGCGGACATGCCAGCGCGATACAAGAATCTCACCGTCCCCCTGGGCATCCTATATGGGACGGACGACCGCATCCTCGATCCGGCGGTGCATGGCCAAGCGCTGGCCGCAAAATTGCCCAATGTCGATTTGGAGCTGATAGAAGGCGGCGGACATATGATACTTATTTCGTCCGCCGATCGCTCGGCGAAGTTCATCGCACGCATGGCACAACGCGTTGCCGCGGCCGACGCCAAGCTTGCACCAGTGGCGTAGAATCAGATGCCCGCACCGGAACACTTCGACATCATCATCGTCGGCAGCGGACTGTCCGGCATCGACGCTGCCTATCACCTTCAGAACGTCCTGTCGCGCCAAGTCCTACGTCATCCTCGAAAGCCGCGATGCTATCGGCGGCACCTGGGACCTGTTTCGCTATCCCGGCATTCGCTCCGATTCAGACATGTTCACGTTCGGCTATCCGTTCCGCCCCTGGCAATCGAATGCCGCCATCGCCGACGGTGACTCGATCCGCACCTATATTCGCGAGACGGCCGAGGCCTATGGCATCGACCGCAAGATCCGCTTTCGCCATCGGGTGAAGTGCGCCTCATGGTCTTCCGATAACGCACTGTGGACCATCGAGACCGAGCGCGGACCCGAGCGAGAGCCGGTTCTCTTTACCTGCAACTTCCTCTTCGGCTGCACCGGCTACTACGATTATGCGGGCGGCTATACGCCTGAATTTGCCGGTATCGAAAAGTTTCGCGGCCGCATCATTCACCCGCAGAAATGGCCCGAGGATCTCGACTATGCGGGCAAGCGCGTGGTGGTGATCGGCAGTGGCGCGACGGCGGTGACGATCATTCCGGTCATGGCGGAGACCGCCGCGCAGGTGACTATGCTGCAACGTTCTCCGACCTACATCGTTTCACGGCCGGCGGAAGATGCGCTCGCCAAGAAACTGCGGCGCCGATTGCCGGGCAAAATCGCCTATGGCATCGCGCGCTGGTACTACGTGCTGTTCGGGCTTTATTTCTACAATCTCTCCCGGCGCAAGCCGGAAGCGGTCAAGCGATGGATCGTGAGCCAGGCGCAGGAGCAGCTCGGTCCCGACTACAACGTCAAGACCCACTTCACACCACGCTACAATCCTTGGGACCAGCGTCTGTGCCTCGCCCCCGACGCCGACTTCTTCCGCGCCATCAAGGCCGGCAAGGCGGACGTTGTGACCGACCAGATCGCGGCCTTCACCGAAAGCGGGATTCGGCTGCAATCGGGCCGCGAGCTCAAAGCCGATATTGTCGTCACCGCGACGGGGCTCAAGCTGCAATTGCTCGGCGGCATCGACGTTGTCGTCGACGAGAAACCCGTCAAGTTTGCCGACACGACGAACTTCAGGGGCGTCATGTTCAGCGATGTGCCGAACCTTTTCAGCGCGTTCGGCTACACCAACGCCTCCTGGACGCTGAAATGCGATCTAACTTCGGCCTATGTCGCCCGTCTGATCAACTACATGGACAAGCGCGGCTATGTTGCCTGCACGCCGCGCCTGCGCGACCCGACCATCAAGCCGGAGCCGCTGGTCGATTTCTCTTCGGGCTACATCCAGCGCGCGATCGATCAATTTCCGCGCCAGGGCTCTAAAAAACCCTGGAAGCTTTACCAGAACTACGTGCTCGACCTGGTCAGCCTGCGTTTCGGCTCTGTCAACGACGGCGCTCTGGAATTCGCGCGGCGGCGCGCGAGCGTGAAGGCGGCGTAATCGCCCTTGCACCCCGCGATCGGACGTCGCCGCGGGTACCCGCTGCTCAGTCAAACACCACAATTCCGCGGAGATTTTTGCCGACCTCAAGGTCGGCATAGCCGCGATTTATTTCGTCAAGCCGATAGGTCTGAGTGATCAGTTCGCGAAGCTTCAATGAGCCCTTGCGATAGAGCATGAGAAGCTCGGGGATTTGCAGGCGCGGGCTGGCAAACCCGTAAACGGCGCCCATGATCGCTTTCTGGGTGACGAACAGCTCGAGCGGCGGGATTTTTATCTCGGTTACGGTGTCCGGCGTGAGTGCGGTAACGACGACGTTGCCGCCCTTCACAGTCGCGCGGAAGGCCGGCAACAACGTCTCCGGCGGATCGATGCAGACGAAAGCGTGATTGACACCGATCCCTTCGGTGAGCTCCAGAACCGCCCGGGTGAGATTTTCGCCCCGCGCATTGACGCCGTGCGTTGCGCCGAACTCCCGCGCCCAATCGAGTTTGGCCGGCACGATATCGGCGGCAATGATCTTGCCGGCGCCACACAAGGCCGCGCCTTGAACCACGTTCATACCGTCCCCGCCGCAGCCCACCACCAGCACGCTGTCCCCCGGCATCACCCGCGCCCGGTAGCGCGCGGCACCAACACCCGCCGGCACGCCGCAGGCAACGAGGCAGGCAAGATCGAGCGGGATGTCCTTGTCGATCGCGACGATCGAGGCCTGATCGACCACGGTGCGCTCGGCGAAGCCCCCGATCATGCAGAATGCGCCGACGGCGGCTCCCTCGCGGTCGCGGCGGCGATAGGTGCCGTCAAGCTGCGGCCCCTGGGTGATGCGCGGACCTTCGGCGCAGAAATGATGCAAGCCCCGACGGCACCAGCGACAGATTCCGCAGGCCGGAATAAAGGTGAGCACAACGTGGTCGCCCACGTTACATCCGGCGACCGCTGTGCCGATTTCTTCGACCACGCCTGCAGCCTCGTGGCCGAGCACCATCGGCCGCATGGCCACGCGCCGCTCGCCGCGCATCACATGATAATCGGTGCGGCACAAACCTACGGCGGCCACGCGTACCAAAACTTCGGCCGGCGCCGGAGGATCGAGAGTAATGCGCTCGATCGATAGAGGTGCGCCGACGTCGCGAAAGAGTGCCGCTAGGGTATCCATGAATTATGGTGCAGAGGGCTCATATTCCCTCGGTTCGGCTACACATCATGAGTCAGCAGCCTAATGCCCTTCGAAGCTCACGAGAGTGCGCACCGGCACACCGAGCTTCCTGATTTTCTCCGCGCCGCCGAGATCGGGCAGATCGATGATGAAGCAGGCGGCCAGAACGTCGGCGCCGATCTTTTTGAGGAGCTTCACCGCGGCCTCGGCGGTGCCGCCGGTGGCGACAAGATCGTCGACCAGGATGACGCGCTCACCCTTGATCACAGCGTCCTCGTGCATCTCCATTTCGTCGATGCCGTATTCGAGCGAATAGCCGATGGTGACGCGCTTGAACGGCAGCTTGCCTTTTTTGCGGATCGGCACGAAGCCGGCCGAGACCTGATGGGCGACGGCGCCGCCGAGGATGAAGCCGCGCGCCTCGATACCCGCGACCTTGTCGATTTTTCGGCCGGCCCAAGGATGCACCAGCTCGTCCACGGCGCGGCGGAAGGCCCGCGCGTCGCCAAGCAGCGTGGTGATGTCGCGAAACATGACGCCCGGCCTGGGATAGTCCGGGATGTTGCGGATCGCGGCCTTTAGCTCATTGTCCAAGGCGACGGTCGTCGTCATTCAGGTGGCCCCCATCTCGCTACCGCTACCACGGCGGGGAAGCTCGCAGCCGGCCGCACTGTGGCGAACCGCGGCGGCAGACGCAACCGGAGAGCCCCGCTATGAGCGAGAATACCAAGCGCTTGGTCATCGTCGATCTACGTGTTCCATTCCGTGCCCACCCGCGGAAAAGCGCAGACCCTCGCTAATTCTCTCCCACACTAGCACTACTTTGGCAGATTTTTTTCGAATGATTGGGGTGGGTGGGATTCACAAATCAGATTTTCTGTGACTCATGGGTAGTCGGCTTTTTGGAGGGCCGACTATGGTAGGCACAACGTCGAATTGGGAAGACGAGCTTCGAGGCTGGCTCAAGCCGTTTTTGGATCGCCTGGGCCATAAAGCGCGGCGGCGAATGTGTCCGCTTTATGTGGCAGGGCTGATCGGGCCCGGCGATCGCAAGAGCGTTCAGCCAATGGCGGAGCGGCTTGCGCCTGGCGATTATGATCAGCTGCATCATTTTGTTGCGGCTGGCGTCTGGAACGCGGCGCCATTGGAGACGGAGCTGCTTATTCAAGCGGATCGGCTCGTTGGTGGCAGCGATGCGGTGTTGGTGATCGACGATACGGCGGTGCCGAAGAAGGGCACGCACTCGGTCGGCGTCGCTGCGCAATATGCTTCAGCGCTAGGCAAGACCGCCAACTGCCAGACTCTGGTGTCACTGACGCTCGCCTGCGGCGAAGTGCCGGTGATGGTGGCCTTGCGGCTTTTTCTTCCAGACAGTTGGATCAGCGATCGGCGGCGGCTGCAGCGAGCTGGTGTTCCGGCCGAATATCGAACAGCACGGACCAAGCCCGAGATCGCACTGGCGGAGATTGATCGCTTGAAATCGATCGGCGTGCGCTTCCGCTGTGTGCTGGCGGATGCCGGTTACGGTCTCAGTGCACCCTTCCGTCAAGGGCTGACGGCTCGCAAGCTTGCCTGGGCTGTTGGCATCCCTCGTCACCTCAAGGTGTACCCCGTTGGGGTGAAGCTCATTTGGCCAGTTACCAAAGTTCGAGGCCGGCCACGTAAGCGGTACGTGCCAGATAGTCTATCGACAGCAGCTGAAGACATGCTGGCCGGTGCCAAGTGGAGAACTGTGAGTTGGCGCAACGGGACGAAAGGCCGGCTGAAAGCCCGATTTGCTGCTGTCCGTGTGCGCATCGCCGACGGACCTCCGCAGCGGATATGGGATAAGGGTCAGCAGCATCTTCCAGGGGACGAGGCCTGGCTCATCGGCGAGCACCGCATGTCCGGCGAGAAGAAATACTATCTTGCCAACTTGCCCGCCGGAATGGACCTGCGCAGCTTGGCCGCGACGATCAAGGCACGATGGATTTGCGAGCAGGCCCATCAACAGCTGAAGGAGGAACTCGGTCTCGACCACTTCGAGGGAAGGTCTTGGCAAGGCCTTCATCGTCATGCGCTGATGACGATGATTGCCTACGCGTTCCTCCAACATCGCCGGCTCACAAAAGTGAGGCGGGGAAAAAGAATCAACGGCCCGCCTCCTCAACCGACGTTACCGGCCGTCCGCCACGCCATCGTCGACCTCATTATGCAATCAAGTCCGCAGCGATGTCCGTACTGCCGATCCTGGATCGGCGCCGAAAAGCAGCGTGAGTAAATCTGCCAAAGTAGTGCTAGGGCCTGTCCTCAATTGAGCCAGATGACAATCGAGGCGAGATAAATTCCGGCCAGGAAATTGATGGCGCGTTTGTCATAACGGGTGGCGATGGCGCGGAACTGCTTGAGTTTGGCGAAGAAATTCTCGATGAGGTGACGCGCTTTATAGAGCTCTTTGTCGTACTCGCGCTGATGCTTGCGATTGGCTTTGGGCGGGATGACGGTGCGCTTGCCAACTTTTTCGAGCGGCTCGATGACGCGCTCGTCGGCATCGAAGCCTTTGTCGGCAATCACAATGTCGGCCTCGATCTGCGGCAGCAGGATGTCGGCGCCGTCGAGATCGCAGGCTTGTCCGGGTGTGAGCGTGAAGCCGGTCGGATTGCCCAAAGCATCAACCGTCGCATTAATCTTGGTGCTCAATCCGCCTTTGCTGCGCCCGATGGCTTCGTCTTGGCCGGCTTTTTTTGGGCGCCGGCGGCGTGCTGATGGGCCCGCACGATGGTGGAATCGATCATCGCGTATTCGTTGTCGGCATCCTCGGCGAGATGCTTGAAGACCCGTTCCCAGACACCGGCCTTGGCCCAGCGGGTAAAGCGGGTGTGAACCGCCTTCCAGTCTCCGAAGCGCTCCGGCAAGTCCCGCCAGGGCATGCCGGTTCGATATCGGTACAAAACCGCCTCAACAAACAGACGATTGTCCTTGGCGGTCACGCCCACATCCCCATCACGTCCCGGCAGAAAATCTTTGATCCGCTCCCATTCGTCATCATGTAATCCATAGCGCCGCATCGGTCGGCCCTCCTCAAAGCCGACCGCCCATGAATCACTGGACAGATGATTTGAAAAGCTCCGAATTGGAGGTCTTTCCACAATAGAACGATGTTCAGCATTTGATTCCGATCCGTTCGCTCTCGGATTCGGGTTTGTTTCGTCAACATCGAAATCGTGCAAAGGCCTCAATTGAGGACAGGCCCTAGCACTACTTTGGCAGATTTTTTTCGAATGATTGGGGTGGGTGGGATTCACAAATCAGATTTTCTGTGACTCATGGGTAGTCGGCTTTTTGGAGGGCCGACTATGGTAGGCACAACGTCGAATTGGGAAGACGAGCTTCGAGGCTGGCTCAAGCCGTTTTTGGATCGCCTGGGCCATAAAGCGCGGCGGCGAATGTGTCCGCTTTATGTGGCAGGGCTGATCGGGCCCGGCGATCGCAAGAGCGTTCAGCCAATGGCGGAGCGGCTTGCGCCTGGCGATTATGATCAGCTGCATCATTTTGTTGCGGCTGGCGTCTGGAACGCGGCGCCATTGGAGACGGAGCTGCTTATTCAAGCGGATCGGCTCGTTGGTGGCAGCGATGCGGTGTTGGTGATCGACGATACGGCGGTGCCGAAGAAGGGCACGCACTCGGTCGGCGTCGCTGCGCAATATGCTTCAGCGCTAGGCAAGACCGCCAACTGCCAGACTCTGGTGTCACTGACGCTCGCCTGCGGCGAAGTGCCGGTGATGGTGGCCTTGCGGCTTTTTCTTCCAGACAGTTGGATCAGCGATCGGCGGCGGCTGCAGCGAGCTGGTGTTCCGGCCGAATATCGAACAGCACGGACCAAGCCCGAGATCGCACTGGCGGAGATTGATCGCTTGAAATCGATCGGCGTGCGCTTCCGCTGTGTGCTGGCGGATGCCGGTTACGGTCTCAGTGCACCCTTCCGTCAAGGGCTGACGGCTCGCAAGCTTGCCTGGGCTGTTGGCATCCCTCGTCACCTCAAGGTGTACCCCGTTGGGGTGAAGCTCATTTGGCCAGTTACCAAAGTTCGAGGCCGGCCACGTAAGCGGTACGTGCCAGATAGTCTATCGACAGCAGCTGAAGACATGCTGGCCGGTGCCAAGTGGAGAACTGTGAGTTGGCGCAACGGGACGAAAGGCCGGCTGAAAGCCCGATTTGCTGCTGTCCGTGTGCGCATCGCCGACGGACCTCCGCAGCGGATATGGGATAAGGGTCAGCAGCATCTTCCAGGGGACGAGGCCTGGCTCATCGGCGAGCACCGCATGTCCGGCGAGAAGAAATACTATCTTGCCAACTTGCCCGCCGGAATGGACCTGCGCAGCTTGGCCGCGACGATCAAGGCACGATGGATTTGCGAGCAGGCCCATCAACAGCTGAAGGAGGAACTCGGTCTCGACCACTTCGAGGGAAGGTCTTGGCAAGGCCTTCATCGTCATGCGCTGATGACGATGATTGCCTACGCGTTCCTCCAACATCGCCGGCTCACAAAAGTGAGGCGGGGAAAGAAAATTAACGGCCCGCCTCCTCAACCGACGTTACCGGCCGTCCGCCACGCCATCGTCGACCTCATTATGCAATCAAGTCCGCAGCGATGTCCGTACTGCCGATCCTGGATCGGCGCCGAAAAGCAGCGTGAGTAAATCTGCCAAAGTAGTGCTAGACTAGCTTCAACAATTCACACGGCCATTCGGTCTGCGCAATGGTCGCGACCGCCGCGCGATCCAAATGGCCGAGCGATGTTGCAATTGAAGACCTGAAGCCAGCCGGTCTCAATCGACCCTGCATTGTCCGATGGAAGCTCTTCACGCTTCCGAATGCGTTCATTCTGAGACGCGTCGGCACACTCGCGCCCCGCGACCGGGACAGTGTGGTCTCGGCGGCCCGGAACATTCTCGCTTAATTCAGCTGCTCCGATATTCCGTCGGCGGCCGCGGCTCGAGCAGCTCGGGGCGATGGTGAACCTCGTGCCAGATCCTCTTCTTGGTGAAGTAGAGGAGGCCGGTGAGCACGATGAGGAACACGAAGACCTGGAAGCCGAGACGCTTGCGCTCATCGAGCGTCGGTTCCGCCGCCCACATCAGGAATGCGGCGACATCCTTGCCATATTGATCCACCGTCGCCGGCGTACGGTCGGTGTATTCGACCTGCCCGTCGCTGAGCGGCTTTGGCATACCGATGGCATGGCCCGGGAAATATTTGTTGTACTGCGCCCCCGGCGGCAGTGTGCCCCCGGCAGGCGGTTCCTCGTAGCCATTGAGGATGGCGTCAATGTAATCGGGGCCGTCCTCCTGGTACTGGGTGAACGCATCCAAGATGAACCAGGGAAAGCCCGCTTCGTAGCCGCGCGCCTTTGCCAGCACTGACATATCCGGCGGCAGCGCGCCGCCATTGGCGTATCGGGCGGCCTGATCGTTCGGGAACGGCGGCGGAAAGCGATCGGCGATGCGGCCGGGCCGCTCGAACATTTCGCCCTGATCGTTAGGTCCGGCCTGAACCTTGAACTCGGCGGCGATCGCCGCCGCCTGAGCCTCGGTGAAGCCCGGTCCGCCGGGATCGGCGAGATTGCGGAACGCCAGAAGTTTCAAGCTATGGCAGCTGGAGCAGACCTCGCGATAGACCTTGAAGCCGCGCTGAAGCTGTGCCGTGTCGTACGTGCCGAACGGCCCGTGGAACGACCAATGCTGCCGCGCCGGCGCTTCGGCCTCCTGCGCGGAAGCGCTGCGCATTGCGGCCACCGGGAGCGAAGCCGCAAGGGCGACGGCGAGAACGATGCTGCGATGAGCGTTCATGGCCGGCCTCCTAAACCTTGGCGCCTGACGGCGGCGGCGCCGATGCGCCAGCCGGTAGGCCTTTGCGCAACACCAATTCCGAAATCGAGGTCGGCAGCGGCTTCGTGGTCTCGAACAACCCCAGCAACGGCAGGATGATGAGCAAGAACACGAAATAGTAAGCGGTGAGGATGCGCGCCGCGATTACGTAGCCGCCCTCCGGTGGCTGCGAGCCGAGATAGCCGAGGCCGATCACCACCAGGAAAAACACAATGAGGAACTGCCGGTAGAGCGGCCGATAATTCGCCGAGCGTACGCGCGACGTATCGAGCCAGGGCAGGAAGGCGAGCAGGACGATCGAGGCGAGCAGCGCGATGACGCCGAGGAGCTTGCTCGGGATCGCGCGCAGGATGGCGTAGAACGGCAGGTAATACCATTCCGGCACGATGTGCGTCGGCGTCTGGCCGGGATTGGCCGGAATGTAGTTGTCGGAATGGCCGAGATAGTTGGGGATGTAGAAGACGAACCAGGCGAGGAACAGGCAGAACACGCCGATGAAGAAGGCGTCCTTGGCGGTCGCGTACGGCGTGAACGCCAGCGTGTCCTTCTCGGTCTTCGGCTCGACGCCGGTCGGGTTGTTTTGCCCGACCATGTGCAGCGCCCAGACGTGCAGCACGACCACGCCGGCGATGACGAACGGCAACAGGTAGTGCAGCGAATAGAAACGGTTGAGCGTCGGATTGCCGACCGCATAGCCGCCCCACAGCCAGGTCACGATCGGATCGCCGACGCCGGGGATCGCCGAGAACAGATTGGTGATGACAGTCGCCGCCCAAAAGCTCATCTGGCCCCAGGGCAGCACGTAGCCCATGAAGCCGGTGACCACCATGAGCAGAAACAGAATGACGCCGAGGATCCACAATACCTCGCGCGGGTCCTTGTAGGAGCCGTAATACATGCCGCGCACGATGTGGGCATAGCCGGCGACGAAGAAGAACGAGGCGCCGTTCGCGTGCAGGTAGCGCAGCAGCCAGCCGTAATTCACGTCGCGCATGATCGACTCGACGGAATTGAAGGCCATATCCACGTGCGGCGTGTAGTGCATCGCCAGCACGATGCCGGTGACGATCTGCGCACCCAGCATGAAGCTGAGAATGCCGCCAAACGTCCACCAGTAGTTCAGGTTGCGCGGCGTCGGATAGACGACGAAGGACGAATAGACGAGGCTCGCAATCGGCAGCCGCCGCTCCATCCATTGCATGAGGGGGCTCTGCGGCTTGTAGATCGAATTTGCGCTCATGATCGAACCTTATGCGTTTGCGGGCGCGGTATCGCCGATCCGGACTTTGGTATCGGAAACGAACTGATAGGGGTCACGCCGCGAAGGCTCCGCTGCGGAGATTGTGGTCACCCGTCTTCACCGTCTTCCGTCTTGCCGGTAACTCCATCCGCGCTGCGAACCGCCCGGCGGAAGGCCCGGTCTCATCCGACCTGGGGGAGGTCAGAAGAGACGCAATCCGGCGCGTTTTATTGGCACCCTTACCGAGAGAGCGCAAGTGTGCCATCGAAGGAACCCCCAAGCCGCGGCAGGGGCTGCCTTCGTGCCCCTTTTACCACTCGTACCACTCGCCGCAGGCTCGAGTCGGCGGCCGGAGAACCCGATCTTCAATCCCCACCGCGGTCCGATCCTGTCCATGCGCATTGCCCTGTACGAACCCGACATTCCGCAGAACACAGGAACGATTCTGCGGCTGTGCGCGTGCTTCGACATCGAAGCGCATATCATCGAGCCGGCTGGATTTCCTACGACCGACCGCGCCTTCCGCCGCGCCGGGATGGATTATCTCGATGCCGTTGTGATTGTACGGCATCGCTCGTGGCAAGATTTCGTAGCGTGGCGTGGCGGTCAGGGTCATCGCCTCGTGCTGTTCACGACCACAGCGCCCCTCTCCTATCTCGATTATCGCTACACGGCCGATGATATCCTGCTGTTCGGCCGCGAATTCGGCGGGCGTGCCGGCGGAAGTCCACCAAGCCACCGATGCCGCTCTCAGGATTCCGATGCGCTCCGGCCTGCGCTCGCTCAATATCGCGGTCGCTGCCGCGATGGCGGCCGGCGAAGCGCTGCGGCAAACGGGAGGGATGAAGGAATAGATCTCCGCTCGTCCCCGCGAAAGCGGGGACCCAGCGCTGGATTTCCGCTCGCGCGGAAATGAGCGGAGCGCACAAGTCCCGCGCTACGCGGCGACGACGCCCGGACGCCCGCCCTCGACCGCGAAGGTCCGCAGCGTCGCAATATCGGCCTTGGGGTCGGTCACATCGGAGACGACGCGCATGCGCACCTGCATGTGCGCGCGTTCGAGATCGACGCAGACATAACCACGCCGGCGGCTCTCGAAGAAATGGACATGCGGATTGTCGGGCAGCGCCTGCGCGATAATGTCGTAAGGTGGCCCATAGGACGAGATCGAAGTGCCGACGAATTCCGTCGCCACGATGGGCGAAGAAGGATCGTCGAAGTCGAGGCGCAAATCGTTGGCGAAAAACGAATGGATATCGCCGCCGACCACGACGGGATTTGATACCCGCGTATCCTCGATGCGCTTGAGCAGCCGCGCGCGGTTCGCCGAATAGCCATCCCAATCGTCGGTCGAGAAGGCGAAGGCGCCATTCTGCTTGATGTGGTACTGCGCCATCAGCACGTCCTGCGCGATCAGATTCCATTGCGCTTTGCTGTGCGCGAGCCCGCCGTAAAGCCAGGTTTCCTGACCGAACCCCATCATGGTGCGGCCGGCCTCACGCCGCTCCGGACAGCTCGCATCGGTTTCCAGATGCATGCCGCCCTTGTTCGGCGGCGCGTAGCAGGCTTCACGCGAGCGGTATTGCCTTCCGTCGAGCAGGGAGATTTCGATGAGATCGCCGAAGGTGAAGCGATCATAGACTCGCATGATCGGACCGTTGGGCTGCGAAAGAATCGGCCGCACTGGCATGTGCTCGTAGAACGCGCGATAGGCCGCCGCCCGTCGCAGCAGGAACAGCTCTGGATCGTCGAAATGTTCGGACCATTTGCCGGCGTAGTCGTTTTGCACCTCGTGATCGTCCCAGGTGACCAGCGCCGGCACTTCGGCGTGCAGGTGTTGCAGATCCGGATCGAGCCGGTATTGCGCGTAGCGATTACGGTAGGTCGGCAGCGTCGCAGCCTCGATGCCGTCGGAGTGGCGGCGCACGGTGGGGCGTTTTTCTTCGATGGTTTCGTAGATGTAATCGCCAAGAAAAAGTACGAATTCCGGATTTTCATCGGCGAGATGGCGGTAGCCGGAGAAGTAACCGTGCTCGTAATTGGAGCAGGACACGAATCCGAAGCGCAGCCGATCGGGCGCCGATCCCGGCGCGGGCATTGTGGCCGCGCGTCCGATGCGGCTCGCGGCATCGCCGCTCGTAAAGCGATACCAGTAAGGCCGGCCGGGCTGTAAGCCGCGGACATCGAGATGCACCGAGTAAGCGAATGCCTGCTCGGCGGTCGCTTCACCGCGCCGAACGATGTCGCGCATGGCGGCGTCGGCGGCGATCTCGTAGCCGACGGTGACGTCGCCGCCGCGCATGCCGCCTGGCGTTTCCGGATTGCTCGATACCGGCTCGGGCGCGAGCCGCGTCCACAGCACGAAGCCGTCCGAGCGCGGCGCGCCGGAAGCAACACCGAGGCTGAAAGGGTCGCCCACGCGCCAGCTTTGCGCCGCAGCGTGGCGCAATAAGGCGGGCGCCGCGACCAAGGCAAGGCCGGCACCAGCCGCGCCTGTCAACAGGCGGCGACGCGTGGGGCGGTTCACGGATAACCGGATTGGGGTCATGGTCGGTAAGCGGTTGCGACAGATCGATATCGTCGCGCAGGAATGTGACAATTTCGAAAAGGATGACGATCCATTGCCATTGTAATACAGCACCTAACATGGACTTAAAGCTGATCGAAACACGCAAAGAAAGCGCCCGCGCCTGGTTCGAAACGCTGCGCGACCGGATCGTGGCCGCCTTCGAAGAGGTCGAAGACGCCCTGCCCGCTGGCGCGCCGCTTGCCGATGGCGCACCCGGCCGCTTCGTGCGGACGCCCTGGAAGCGCACCGATCACGCGGGCGCGCGACCGACCTCGGGTTTACCCGAGACCGGTAATGTGAACGCCGGGTCGGCTATAGCCGACCCGGATGGCGGCGGCGGCGTCATGTCCATCATGAAAGGCCGCGTGTTCGAGAAGGTCGGCGTCCACGTCTCGACCGTTTTTGGCGAGTTCGCTCCGGAATTTCGCAAGGAGATTCCCGGCGCCGCCGACGACCCGCGGTTTTTTGCAACCGGCATCTCGCTGATCGCGCACATGCAGAACCCGCACGCGCCCGCGGCGCACATGAACACGCGCTTCGTGGTCACGACCAAATCGTGGTTCGGTGGCGGCGCCGATTTGACGCCGGTGCTCGCCCGCCGGCGCACGCAGCAAGACCCGGACACGGTAGCCTTTCATGCCGCAATGAAGGCTGCCTGCGACGCTCACGCTGCGGTCGCCCCCTACGACAAGTTCAAGACCTGGTGCGACGAATATTTCTTTCTCAAGCATCGCGGCGAGCCGCGCGGCATCGGCGGCATCTTCTACGACTGGCTGGATTCCGGCGACTTCGACGCCGACTTCGCTTTCACTGAGGCCGTCGGCCGCGCCTTCCTCGGCATCTATCCCGACCTGGTACGGAGAAATTTCGCCAAGCCGTGGACCGTGGCGGAGCGCGAGGAACAACTTGTGCGCCGTGGGCGTTACGTGGAGTTCAATCTGCTCTATGACCGGGGCACGATCTTCGGCCTGCGTACCGGCGGCAACGTCGAGTCGATCCTGTCGTCGATGCCGCCGATGGTGAAATGGCCGTGAGACGCCGACCGGCATCGAAACGCAAGCCTTGTCGAGGCTAAATCTCTAGACTACAATTTCTGGTTGCAGCGCGCCTGCCATGTCGGAGGAAAGGGCGATATGTCAACCGACATAACGGGAAGTGTAGCGCAGCCGAGCAACGGGCCGGGCAAACCGGGCCTTTTGGAAAAGATCAGGCGATGGTTGATCGCAACCGAAACAGAATTTTCTTTCGTTAAAGGGCTGACCTTTCTGGGGTTTACCGGCACGCTGATCGCAGCGTATTTTCAATACCTCTCCGACTATCAGGCAAAAGTCGCGACGCAAGCCAAAGAAGACTTGGCTGCGGCAACGTCGGCATTCACGGAAACTTCGAACGCGTTGTCGATCCCGATCACGCTCCAGGCAGCATTGTTCTACGATTTCGTGCGCGCAACGAAATCAAACGGCGACAGCGATGCAAACGGTTTGCCGAGCAAGAACGCGGCCGACATGTACAATGCCTACGAAAACGCAAACGCTGCGTTGCGCCAAAACATCAATGTGTTTGCCCGAAAGGTAGAAATTTATCTTGACTGGCCTAGCGATCCAAAACGCGATCGGGCGGTGCTACCCGCACTTAACAGCGACCCAATCAGCACGTCTGCGCTCGGCGCCCACGATTTTGACTGCGACAACGCCATGCCGAAGTTCGAGAAGGGCCAATCCCGGCTTCCAGTAACCGCCAAAGATGGAGGTGTGCTGGAGGTCGATTGGTTCAGCGCCAAGCATCACGTGTTAACGATCGGATATTGTTTTTATGTGACCCACGAAGGATACATGGAAGTCATTCGGCAATGGGCGTCCCATAGCTCGTTTAGTTCAAACGATGCCGCCAAGTTTGTCGAAGAGAAGAAAAACGAAGTGCAAGTTCGCATGGACCGGCAGGTAATGCGGCTAAATGCGTTCATGACGTTGGCAATGGATCAGATCGACCGTATCCGTGCAAAGTACGAGCCGAACGGGTTTGTTTGTCATGTGCCGATTGTGAGCGAAGGCATCTGGTTGATCAGCAGAAAATGTAGACCGGTCTAAACGTCCGCTCCTCGGATACGACCCTGCCATAGCGCACCGCAAATCGTGACGCGGCGGTTATGACCGCACGCCATTGCCCCATTGACTTGCAGGCCTGCAATCAAGACAACACGGACCGCTACAAGCCGCCGTCAACCGCGGCGAACTCGCAGGAACTACGTATGGACCTGGGAATTGCCGGCCGCAAAGCCATCGTCTGCGCCTCGAGCCGCGGGCTCGGACGCGCTTGCGCCAGGGCGCTGGCGGAGGCTGACTGCGAGGTGGTGATCAACGGCCGCGACCGCGACCGTCTCGCCGCCACGGCCGCGGAACTGCGCCAGGCGACCGGCGGAAAAATCATTCCAGTCGTGGCTGATGTTGCCTCGCCGGAGGGGCAAAAGGCGCTGTTCGATGCCTGTCCCGAACCCGACATTCTGGTCAACAACAATGCCGGCCCGCCCGTCCGCGACTTCCGCGAGCTCGACCGCCAGAAGATGATCGACGGCGTCGTCGCCAACATGATCGTGGCCGTGGAGCTGATCCAGAAGGCGATCGAGCCGATGGTCGCCAAGAAGTTCGGCCGCATCGTCAACATCACCTCGGGATCGGTGAAGATGCCGCTTGTCGGTCTCGATCTTTCGTCCGGCGCGCGGGCCGGACTGACCGCCTTCCTCGCCGGCGTCGCCCGGTCCGTTGCGGCGTCAAACGTCACCATCAATTTCGTTCTGCCCGGCGCGTTCGCGACCGACCGCCTACGCTCCTATGTCGAGACGACGGCGAAGAGCAAGGGCATCAGCCAGGACGCTGCGCTCGCCGAGCGCACCGCCACCATTCCGGCGCGGCGCGTGGGCGACCCCGACGAGCTCGGCGCCGCTTGCGCATTTCTCTGCTCGGCGCAAGCCGGCTATATCACCGGCCAAAATCTGCTGATCGACGGCGGAGTTTTTCCGGGCGCTTTCTAGACACTTCCAGCAAGGAGATTTTCATGAAACTCGTCCGCTTCGGCGCCCCGGGGCGCGAAAAGCCCGGCATGCTCGACGCGCAGGGCCGCGTTCGCGACCTGTCGAAGATCGTGCCCGACATCGCGGACGACGTGCTGTCACCCAAAGGCCTCGCCAAGCTGCGCAAGCTCAAACCCGACAAGCTGCCGCTCGTTCGCGGTACGCCGCGGCTCGGACCGTGCGTCGGCAAGATCGGCAATTTCATCGCCATCGGACTCAATTATTCCGATCACGCCGCCGAAGCCGGCATGCCGTTGCCCAAGGAGCCGATCACTTTCAATAAAGCGCCGAGCTGCATCTGCGGGCCGAACGACGACACCATGATCCCGAAAGGCTCGACCAAGCTCGACTACGAGGTCGAGCTCGGCGTCGTCATCGGCAGCCGCGCGCGCTACCTCGCCAAGAACAAGGCGATGGACGCGGTCGCCGGCTATTGCCTCGCCAACAACGTCTCGGAGCGCGTTTTTCAGCTCGAAAGGAGCGGCGGTCAGTGGAACAAAGGTAAGGGCTGCGAGACCTTCGGCCCGCTCGGGCCCTGGCTCGTCACCAAGGACGAGATCAGGGATCCGCAGCGGCTCGACATGTGGCTCACCGTCAACGGCGAAACCCGCCAGCAGGGCTCGACCCGCACCATGATATTCGGCGTCGCCCATCTCGTCTGGTACTGCTCGCAATTCTTCGTGCTGGAGCCTGGCGACGTGATCGTCACCGGCACCCCGCCCGGCGTCGGCATGGGCTTCAAGCCGGAGCCGAAATTCCTAAAAGCCGGCGACGTGGTGCGCCTCGGCATCGACGGCCTCGGCGAGCAGATGCAGAAAATCGTGAAGTTCAGGATGTGAGGGCTCTAACTCAGTGCGCGATGCCACACACTGTCGTCACCCGCGGGTTTGACCGGCCGCGTCCATACTTACCGGCGGCACTCGACGAACCAGCGGCAAGTGTCGCTTCAGCATCGATTACTCTTTAAAGCTCTTCCAAAAACTTCCCAAGGTCAGTCTCCCGAATGTCTTCAAATGCCATGTCCGCTGCCATCTTCCAGTTCTGACTTTTGCTCCAATGGGGATTTGCATCGGACAATTTTTCGTAGGGAGAGAGCGCTCGATAGTTAGGCCCAAAAACACGCTTCACAACCGAATCCGGAAAGTAATTCTCGGTTGCGCGTCTATCCAGCACATGAGCTTTTAGCCCCTTGTTCCCGCACAAGCTCAAACACTCCTGCCGATCATGGTTGAGAGCGGCGGCTTCCGATGTCTTCTCGCTGTCTATGAGCACCGCGATATTTGCGTTAATTCGCAAGATTTCGTCGAGTTCATCAGCCTTTGGCATATGGCCGTGAAGAGGAAGCAGTATGACCTTATGGTCCTTGGCTAACATCCTCAAAAACTGTTGAATGGTCGGCACCTCAGTTGGTCCTTCCACAAGCAAGATTTTTTCAAAGCCAAGCTCTTTGTGACTGGAGAAGCTCATCTCGCCAAGAAACTCGGATAGCCGCGGCGTCCCCGCCAGCGGCCGAATATCGCTATCTCCTTCCCCAAATCTAGTAACGCTGTAGGCAGCCGATCTTGCAAGCCCAATGCTATGTGAAGAAAACCATACTCCTTCCTTCGCGTATTTTGCGAGTGTCGTGAGGAAATCAAGCTGCAGTGCAGGATGCAGATTTAGCTCAGGCCCATCAATAAGTATCCAGTCGGGGTTTTTTAGCGCAGCATTAGCAAGCACAATTACGAAGTGAGCTAACCCAGAGCCAACTTCGTGCTGCTTGTAGGGTTTTCCGTTGACGGTCAAATGCAGAGATAAATTGTCTGCCGTCGGCGCTATATCTAGACTTTCAAACTGAAAAACATTCCGAATATCGTCCGTCAAGCGCGAAATGTCAGTGTTACTTTTTTTGCTGCTTCCGGTCTTCAGCTCGCGGAACTGAGTGATGAAAGACTGTCCGATTTGAATATCTAGATAGTCCGTTTTTGTGCCTGCATTAATCGTATTACGAAACGGGCCAATATATAGAGTACTACGTAGGGACGACAGGGCACTAAGGAGCACGCTTAGCTTACTAATAGGTTTGCCATTGATGGAGATAAATCCATTTGAAAATGCTAAATTGTTTCCTGGTTTCCTGATCGGCTGACCATCGACATTCACAGTAGCTACAATCTGCATGTTTCGTGACGCAACGAACAGATACTCTTCCTCCTCATGAGGAATTAAGCCCGAAGTCTCGCCTTCTTCAAATACAAATTTTATTGAAAACTCGATATTATTGATGTTTAAGTTCGAAAATACTTCCAAATTATCCAAGACATGTAGTAGTTGCAGGATATAGCCACCTCCGTTTAATACATGGACCAAGGTAGGGGCCTGAGAAATACTGGAAATAAAAGGCCGAAACTCCAGTAGAAATCGCATAACCGTAGATTTTCCTGCATTGTTTACTCCAACGAACGCAGTAAATCCTTTTGCGATCTCGATCGTTACCGGTCTCACGAAGCAGCGGTAATTTCTGATAGTGAGGTAAATTCTCATCGCAGTCTAAAATCCAAACTGGAAGTGTAACGGCCGAGATTATCAAGTTGCCAACGCGTCACGCGTCCAAAAGTACGATTATCTGCTCGCGCGTCACGGCACGAAAGCCATCGGGAAATTGTTTAATCAAGTCTCCGGCTTCGAGACAGTCGATAAGCGTCTGCGCGGGCACACGTGTGCCGCAAAACACGGGGTGCCCCCATTAATTCCGGATCGCGGGAGACGACGGGACTAGTCATGAAAACAAGTTACTCCGCACAATCCGTCGCGGCAACTAATCCAAAAAGGGCATCACCCCTCCCGCGCCTCCAGCACCGCCTGCAGCGAGATGCGCGACCAGGCGGCGGCGCGGTCGCGGAAGCTCACGTAGGAATCGTACACCTTGCGGGCGCCGTTGCTCTTTCCCGCGAGCTCGGCGACAACGTCCGCGGCCGCGCCACGCGCGGCGGTGATGAGGTCGGCGGGGAATTTACGAAGCTGCACATTGTCGCGTGTGGTGAGCACGTTCAGCGCCTCGATATTCAAGCGCTCCATCTCGGCGAGCGCGAAAGAATTTTCCGCAGCGCAGGCATGCGCGACGATCGCTTTCAGCTCGTTATCAAGCGTTGCCCAGGGCTTGAGCCCGACGATACACTCGCCGGTGCCGTTCGGCTTGTTGAAGCCGGGTCCGTAATAGAACGGCGCAAACCGATAAAGCCCGAGCGCGATGTCCGAGCCGGGCCCGAGAAATTCCGCACCGTCGATCACGCCCGATTGCAGCGCGACGAGGATTTCGCTCGGCGAGGTCATCTGCGGAATGGCGCCGAGCCGGCGAAACACTTCGCCGCCGAGGCCGGCAGAACGCACTTTAAGCCCGTGCACGTCGGCGGCGCTCTTGATCTCGCGGCGAAACCAGCCGCCCATGCACACGCCGATATTGTTTCCCATAAACGGCTTCACCCCGAATGGAGCATAGAGCTCGTTCCACAATTCCTGCCCGCCGCCGGCGTCGATCCAGGCCGCGTGCTCGTTCGGCGTAAGCCCAAACGGTACCGTCGTGAAGAAAGCGGCGGCGGGCTCCTTGCCCTGCCAGTAGAACGATGCGGTGGACCCCATCTCGGCAACGCCGGAGCCGACGGCATCGAGCACCTCGAAGGCCGGCACGATCTCACCCGCGGCGGACACCGCGATTTCCAGGCGGCCGCCCGACAGCACGCCGATGCGTTCTGCGATACGTTCGACCGCCGTTCCCGGGCCGGGCAATCGCTTCGGCCATGACGTGACCATCCGCCAGTGCCGCGTCTCCCCCAGCGCGACCGCCGGCGCGGCGATCGCGCCCAGGAGGCCAACTGCTCCACCGCTCGCCAGCGTGCGGCGCGTCACCTTGCTCATCGTCACCCCCGTGCTGCCAGCGTCTCGCACAAGTCGCTTTACGTCATTCCAGCGACAAGGGCGACGGCGATCCCTATACTTGCGCCATGGCAGCAAATTCCGGCCTTCCGCGCCGCCCGCGCATTTTCATCACGCAGCCGGTGGCGCAGAGCGCCATTGCGCGACTGCGCCGGGTCGCTAACGTCAGGATCAACCCCGATTCGAGCCGCATCATTCCACGGCGTGCACTGATCGCCGCGGTGCGCCGGTGCGATATTCTGTTTTGCCTCCTGCACGACCGGATCGACGCCGGCGTGATCGCCGCCAATCCGGACTTGCGCCTCATCGCCGCGCAGTCGATCACGCCCTCGCATATCGATATGGAAGAGGCGACCGGACGGCGCATTCCGGTCACGGTGGTGCCGGCGCGCACCACCGAAGCCACCGCCGATCTCGCCTTCGGCCTGATGCTCGCTGCGGCGCGGCGGCTGATCGAAGGCGACCGTCTCGTCCGCACGGGAAAATTTCCCGGCGCACAATCGGATTATCTCATGGGCGCCATCGTCCACGGCAAAACGCTCGGGCTCATCGGCGGCAACGGGCGGATCGGCAAGGCGGTGGCCCGCCGCGCCCGTGGCTTCGCCATGCGCATCCTCTATTGGTCACACCATCGCTCGCCGAAAAGCGAGGAGCGCAAGGCGGGCTTGACCTTCGTATCGTTGGACAAGCTCCTGCGTGAATCCGACTTCGTTTCGATCCACGCGTCACTCAACGATGAGACCCATCATCAGATCGGCGCGCGCGAACTGAAACTCATGAAGAGGACGGCGTTCCTCATCAACACCGCGCGCGGGCCGATTGTCGATGAGGCCGCGCTGGTGCGGGCGCTGACGAAACGGCAGATCGCCGGCGCCGGCCTCAACGTCTTCGAGCACGAGCCGAAGCTCGATCAGGTGTTGCGGAAGCTGCCCAACGTCGTGCTGACCCCGCATCTCGGCAGCGCCACGCCCGAGGTGCGCGCAGCGATGGCGAACGTCGTGGCCGACAACATTCTCGCCTTCATTGCCGGCAAGCGGCTGCCGAATTGCGTCAATCCGCAGGTTTTCGTGCTGTGAAATTTCCCCTCCTTTGAGGTAATCAGCTACAATCCGCGTGCGAAGAATGGGTCCTTAGCCGATCCTTCGCACGTGTCACCCGCGTTTGCTGCGTTTCAGTCGTGAAACTCGACATTTTCCAGTCCGAGATTTGGAATGCATTTTGCGAATTATATTTCTGGCGTTGCTCGTTCGCATCCGAGGTTCGGCCGCGCAGCGATATGGAGCATTCCAAGTGTGCCGTGGCGGATCAACGTGCGGGATATCGGTCCGATGGTCATCAATTTGCGCCGGAATCGCGGATTCTGGCTGCGGGATCCGCTGGAGCAAGAAGTGTTCATGTTGAGCGCGTTACGGCGGCTCGTCTCTCCCGATAACGTCGTATTCGATGTTGGCGCGAATGTCGGGCTGTATGTCCGTGCGCTCATCCAACAATGCAAAGCAAAAAAGGTCATCGCGTTTGAGCCCGCGACGGAGAATCGGGCGTACCTGGAGCGGAATATCCGGCTCGGCAATTGCCAGGATCGCGTGCAAGTCGTGTCGGTGGCCTTGGCCGATTACGACGGCATGGACGAGTTTCAGGTCGACGACGTTTCCTCGACGAGCGGGGTTCTGAATATCGTGACGCAGGGGAAAGCGAGCATAAGCCGGCGGCGTTTCGGATTTCCACCCAAAACAGAGACGGTAACTGTCGCGCGCCTCGACACGCTCGTTGAAAGTGGCGCGCTGCCGGTGCCGCAGGTCATCAAGTTGGACGTGGAAGGCGCGGAAGAACGGGTATTGCGGGGCGCCGCCCGCACCCTGGAACGGCACGCTCCGCTGCTGGTCATCGAGTTGCACGGCGCGGAGGTATCGCACGGCGTGGTTCGGTTGCTTCTGGATGGCGCCTATTCTGTCTTCGGCTTGTTCACCTCGGAAAAGGAATATTCCTACCGGCAAGTGCTACGGTCGGATATTGGGAAAATCACGACCGAAAACTCCCTGCGTTATTGTGTCGCCGGCCGTGACCTCCGGCTGCTTGCCGATGCATTCACCTAACGATGTGAACGCGAGACGCGCACCGCTATTTCATCGCCTGCGGATTGAGCGGCGAGCCGGTGCCGCCGGTGATGATGAGCGGCGAGCCGCAGAAGAAAAACTCGTAGATGCCGTCGGCGTCGCAATCTTCCGCCAGCTCCTTGACGTAGAACATCTCGCCCATGGTGAGCCCCATGGCGGGAATGACCACCCAATGCCAGGGCTGGTTGACCTCCTTGGTCTCGTTCGGCCGCACCTCGACGCCCCAGGTGTCGGAGCAGATCGCCGCGATCTCCTTCTCCTGGCACCAGTAGCAATTCTCGAACCGGACACCCGGCGCATCGCCGCCGGCATAGGCGCCCCAGTTCTTTTCCTTCAGGCAGCGCTCCATCTGGCCGGTGCGCAGAATCACGAAGTCGCCGCGCCTGATCTCGACGTTCGCCTCCTTGGCGCACTTGTCGAGCTCGTCGTTGGAGATCGCGTCGCCGTCCTTAAGCCAATCGACACCGCGAAACCGCGCGACGTCAAGCAGCACGCCACGTCCGACCATCTTGCTCTTGGTATGCTCGATGCCGAGCTTGCCGAGGCCGTTGCTATCGACCTCGCGGGCGTCATAGCCGTTATACATCTTGTCTTCGTAGAAGATGTGGCCGAGCGAATCCCAATGCGTGGCACATTGGACCGGCATGTTGATGGCGTCGTCGGCGTAGCGGATGTTCGGCACCTTGTCCTGGCGTCCGGCAACCGCATCGGTGCCGGTCGCCAGCATGGTGTGGATCGGATTCCAGCGGCCGCCGAACAGGCCGGTCTGCGGGCCGTGGCGATCGAGCGGAATGCCGAGCGCGAAAACCTTGCCGGCGCGGATCAAGCCCGCCGCGCGGACGATATCTTCCGGCGTAATGTGGTTGAGCGTGCCGATCTGATCGTCTTTACCCCACCGGCCCCAATTCTTGAGTTTCTCAGTCGCTTCGGCGATGGCCTTCTTGCCGACGGTAATGTTCATTCGAACGTTTCCTCCCGCTTACGAATTGTTTTCTTGGCAAGCACCGCGAAAAATCTGCGCCTGCGCCTTATCCGGATCAATACGACAATCGAATAGCAAACTTGCACGTCGCGCAAAAGTTGCGCGACGCGAAACCAGAGTTGAGGGGCATTGTACATTTACGTGAGCATGAGTAAAAAATCCTCTACGTGAGCAGGGGTAAAAAATCCTCCGCCGCCGAGCGGCAGGAGGATGGAAAAATACGCCTCGGCGCCGGCAAGTTGCGGCACAGAGAAGGGAGGGCCTGGCGCGATCTCTCCCGCTGGTCCCGCCGCACGATGTTGAATAGGGTAAGGTGCCAATGAAAAAATGTCGTTTCAAAGATCGGGTGACGCGATGAAAAGGCGCGATTTCCTCAAGGCCTCGGCGGCATTTGCCGGGGCGGCAGCCGGCGGATTTTACTGTGTCGAGTTTGCCGGCGCATCATCAATCCAAACGCCGATCGTGGACAAGCTGTCCGTGCGCGTCCTGGTCGATCTGACGCACAACATCTTCCTGCGTCCCACGACATTCAACGGCATGTCGTTGCAACCGCCACCGAGGGCAAAGGATTATACCAAAGAGCTGCACACCCAGTGGGGCCTGTCGCTGCTGCTCGAATCCGTGAAGGGTGGCGAACCACGCACGCTGATGCTGGATTTCGCTTATACGCCGGAGGCGCTACTCAACAATTTCGAAATTGTAGGCGCCGATGCGAACAGGATCGATGCTCTTGTGGTCAGTCACGGCCACTTCGATCACTACGGCGGCTTGATCGGATTTCTCGACAAATATCGCGGTTCGTTGCCCGCGGATGTCAAGCTCTATGCGGGCGGCGAAGACAATTTCTGCCACCGGGTCATTCCCGCGGGGACGCCCGGCGAGTTCAGCGACTTCGGGTACCTCGACCGGCCCGCGCTCGCGGCGCGCAATGTCGGCGTCATGCTGTGCGAGAGCCCCACTGTCATCGCGGGGCATGCATTTACGACCGGGCCGATCAAGCGGCGGACGGATGAAAAGATTCTTCCCAATACTCTCGAGCAATTCGGCATCAAGGACGGGTTGGGCTGCGACGCCTCGCATTACGCGCCGGCGGAACTATCGGGGCAGACCGTTCCCGACGAGCACTATCACGAGCATGCGACCGTCTATAACGTGAAGGATCGCGGCCTTGTGGTTCTCTCGTCCTGCAGTCATCGCGGCGTCGTCAATGCGGTAAAGCAGGCCCGTGAAGTTTCCGGAGTCGAAAAGGTCCATGCACTGATCGGCGGTTTCCATCTCGGGCCGGCGCCGATGGATTACACGAAGCACATCGTCGCCGAAATCAAAGAGCTCGATCCCGACGTCGTTGTGCCGATGCATTGCAGCGGCGAGAACTTCGTCCAAGCCATGCAGCAAATCGCTCCTGACC
This sequence comes from uncultured Alphaproteobacteria bacterium, assembly GCA_963733575.1. Taxonomy (GTDB): domain Bacteria; phylum Pseudomonadota; class Alphaproteobacteria; order Rhizobiales; family Xanthobacteraceae; genus BOG-931. Next base: position 355,870 of record CAVTDJ010000008.1, read on the forward strand.
GGCTGCTGCTCGCTTCGGCAGGTGCATCGTTGATATTCGGAGCATGACGCCTGGACTGACGCGACCTTCCGGGTTGGCGCGCTCGTTATTCGTGGCAAGCGCGCTCCTGATCGCCGCGTCCGCCATTGATGTCGCATTCGCGCAAGCGCCCGACCCTGCGACAGCCGCGCGGTTCATGGACGACCTGATGTGGCACCGCGAATCGGTCGGCGGTGCATTTGAACTGATCGACCAAACCGGAACGAAACGAACCGACGCGGATTTCCGCGGCAAGCTGCTGCTGGTTTATTTCGGCTACACCTACTGTCCCGATGTCTGCCCGACGGACTTGCTGCAAATCGGCCTGGCGATCGACAAACTGGGCACGGCGGGCGAGGAGGTGCAGCCGCTTTTCATTTCCGTCGACCCCGAACACGATACGACCAGCGTGCTCGCGCAGTATGTTCCGATGTTCCACCCGCGTCTCGTCGGCCTGACCGGAACATCCGAGCAGATTCGGGCGGTAGCCGACGCGTACAAGGCCTACTACGCCAAATACTCGCCCGCCGAAGGCGGCGCGTATTCGATCGATCACTCCGGCTTCGTTTATTTGATGGGCCGGTCGGGGGAATATCTTGGCTTCTTTCCGCCGGGCACATCCGCGGACCGCATAGTCGAGATCATTCGCCAGCACTTGGCGGAGCGCTAGGAAATCCCCGCTCATCTCCGCGCCAGCGGGCATCCAGTTTGGACGCGAAACAGCTGGGTCCCGCTGTCGCCGGGACGAGCGGTAATTTGTTACGCCTCGGCGTCGGCGAGTTGCGGCACGGACGCGGGAGCCTCCGCCGGTTTCTTCGGCTCAAGCGCCGCCGCGATCGCTTCCTCGACGCGTTCGAGCCAGATGAACTCCATCTCCTTGCGCGCGATCTCGGGAATGTCGTCGTAGTCCCTGCGATTGCGCGCCGGGAGCATGACCCGCTTAATACCGGCGCTGTGCGCGGCGAGGACCTTCTCCTTGATGCCGCCGACCGGAAGCACCAGGCCGCGCAGGCTGATCTCGCCGGTCATCGCCGTATCGCTGCGCACGGTTCGCTCGGTCATCAAGGAAACGAGCGCCATGAACATGGCGACGCCCGCGCTCGGTCCATCCTTGGGAGTGGCGCCGGCCGGCACGTGGATATGGATGTCGCTCTTCTCGAAGCGGCTTGCGTCAACGCCGAGCGCGGCGGCGCGGTTCTTGACGATCGACAGCGCGGCCTGAGCGCTTTCCTTCATGACGTCGCCGAGCTGACCGGTGAGGATCAGCCGGCCGGCGCCGGGAATGCGCGTCGCCTCGATGAACAGGATATCGCCGCCAACCGGAGTCCAGGCGAGACCGGTCGCCACGCCGGGCACACTCGTGCGCATCGCCGTCTCGCTCTCGAACTTCGGCGCGCCGAGAATGGACAAAAGATCGTCGCGCGCAATGCGGATCGGACCAGCCTGGCCTTCGGCGATGCGCACGGCAGCGTGACGCAGTGTTTGCCCGATCTGCCGCTCCAGGCCGCGAACACCCGCTTCGCGCGTGTATTTCTGGACGATATCGCGCAGGACATCATCGCCGATTTCCACCTGCCCCGGCTTGAGGCCGTTCGCCTCCATTTGCCGGCGCACCAGATAACGGTGGGCGATCTCGAGCTTCTCGTCGGCGGTGTAACCGGCGAGGCTGATAATCTCCATGCGGTCGCGCAGCGGCCCAGGAACGGTGTCGAGCATGTTGGCCGTGGTGATGAACGCCACCCGGCTCAGGTCGAACGTCACGCCGAGGTAATTGTCGCGAAACGTGTTGTTCTGCTCGGGATCGAGCACTTCGAGCAACGCCGCGCCGGGATCGCCCTGGATGCCGGCGCCGAGCTTGTCGACCTCATCGAGCATCATCACGCAATCGCGCGAGCCGGTCTTGCGGATCGCCTGGATGATGTTGCCGGGCAGCGCGCCGATATAGGTGCGGCGATGACCGCGGATTTCCGCCTCGTCGTGGACGCCACCGAGGCTGACGCGCACGAATTTGCGGCCCATGGCGCGGGCGATCGACTGGCCGAGCGACGTCTTTCCCACGCCGGGCGGACCGACGAAGCAGAGGATCGGCGCCTTGCCTTGCGGCGCGAGCTTGCGCACGGCGAGATATTCGACGATCCGCCGTTTGATCTTGTCGAGGTCGTAGTGGTCCTCGTCGAGGATGCGTCGCGCTTCGACGATGTCGATCGGCTTCTCCTCGGGCAGGGCCCAGGGCAGCTCGATCAGCCAGTCGAGATAAGTCCGCACCATGCCGTATTCACCGGCGGCTTCGGGCATGCGTTGCAACCGGCGCAGCTCCTTGCGCGCCTGGTCTTCGACTTCCTTCGGCATGCCGGCGTTGCTGATGGCCTTGTCGAGCTCGGCCATCTCGGCAGCCTTGCCCTCTTCGCCTTCGCCAAGCTGGCGCTGGATCGCCGCCATCTGCTCGCGCAGCAGCACTTCGCGCTGACGCTCGTCGAGCGCCGCCTTGGTCTGCCGGCCGATCTCATGCGACAGCCGCAAAACCTCGATGCGATGCGCAAGGAGGCGCGAGACCTTGTCCATGCGCGCCGCAATATCGATGGTCTCCAGGACCTCCTGCTTTTCCTCCGGCTTTACATCCATGTAGGAGACCGCCAGATCGGCGAGTGCGGTCGGCGCCTCGATCGACTGGATCGCGGCGAGGAGATCGGGCGGCGCCTGCGGCAGCAATTGCACCGCCTCGAGCGCCTGCGCCCGGAGATTGACGAACCGCGCTTCGATTTCTGCGGTGTTCGTATCCGGTTCGGGGATCTGCAACACGCGCGCGACGAAGAACGGCCAACCGCTGAGAAATTCAACGATCTGGAATCGCTGCTCGCCCTGGCAGACGAGGTGATGGGAGCCGTCCGGCGCCGTGATGTAGCGCACGATGTTGGCAAGCGTGCCCATGCCATGCATGTCGATCGGGCCCGGATCGGAAACCTCGGCGTCGCGCTGCAGGAGGATGCCGACCTGACGCTGGTCGCGCACCGCCTGTTGCGCAGCAGCGATCGACTTCGGCCGGCCGACCGTGATCGGCAGCACCAAACCCGGAAACAAAACGGTATTGCGCACCGGCACGATGATGAGTGCATCGGGCGGCAGCGGCGGCAGGGCGCTAGAGCCTTCCACCGGCCCGTTCTTCGAGAGCATTTCGGCTTCAGCCACGGCTCGCCCCCACTTTCTGCAATGTAATCACGAGGCAACCGTCGGCGACGGCACGGCGGACGGTGCTGTAACGCCCGGCCGGCAGCCGCAGCCGCCGATAGAACCGTCCTTGAGGAAGCTCGAGCCGGTGAATTGTTGCGGTGCGCAGGGCGGGCGGATAGGTGCGCACGCCGGCGATGACCAGTTCGCCGTCCTCGATCACGGCTTCGGCCTTTTCGGCGTCGACGCCGGGCAAAGCAATCAGTGCCAACACCTCGAATTCGGTCTCCAGAATATCGACCGGCGGCTCCCAGGCCGGCTGACGTGCCTGCGTGCCCGCGGGCCGGAACAGCTCACGGTGCATCCGCTCGGCGCGCGCCAGCATCTCGCACGCTTCCGACCACATCCAATCGCGGGCCACATCACGGGCCATGGGGCATCCCCTCCAGTGTGCATGAAATGTGTGCAGTCGGTGCGCAGAATTCAACGTCCGCGCCGAGGCTCAGGATTAGAGCACAGCGGCCGCGGGCGCTCCATTGATACGGATCAAAATCCGGCTGCGGCCCGAACGTCAGGTTTCCGCGGCGACCCCGCGCGCTGCACGCACGCCCGCTGCCAGCGCGCGTACGAGATCGGCGACCAACGTCACCGTTGTTGGCGCCGCTTTGCCGTCGGCCCCGAGGCTCTTGCGGATTGCATCGACCAGCGCCGAGCCGACAACGACCCCGTCGGCGCCTTCCGCAATGGCGCGCGCCTGTTCAGCCGTGCGCACGCCGAAGCCGACGCAGACCGGCAGCTTGGTGTGCCGCTTGATGCGTTTGACCGCTTCCGCGACTTTGCCGGTATCCGGCGCGGCGGACCCGGTAATGCCGGTGATCGACACGTAATAGACGAAGCCCGAGGTGTTCGTGAGCACGACCGGCAGCCGCTTGTCGTCGGTCGTGGGCGTGGCGAGACGGATGAAATTGAAGCCGGCCTTGAGTGCCGGCAGGCACAATTCCGCGTCCTCCTCGGGCGGGAGATCAACAACGATCAGTCCGTCGACGCCGGCGCTCTCGGCGTCAGCAAGGAAACGTTCGACGCCATAGACGTAGATCGGATTGTAGTAGCCCATGAGCACGATCGGCGTCACATTATCGCCGCGGCGGAATTCGCGGATGAGGGCGAGCGTCCGCTTCATGTTCTGGCCGGCCTTGAGCGCGCGCAGCCCCGCCGCCTGGATCGCCGGGCCATCCGCCATCGGATCGCTGAACGGCATGCCGAGCTCGATCACATCGGCGCCCGCCTGCGGCAGCGCCTTGAGGACGGCGAGCGAGCCTTCGTAATCCGGATCGCCGGCCATGATGAAGGTCATGAGCGCCGCGCGGCCTTCCTCTTTGAGCGCGGCAAAGCGCCGATCGATGCGGGTCCTCATCGCGCGTTGCTTTCCAGATGCTGCGCGACGGTGGCGAGGTCCTTGTCGCCGCGGCCGGAGAGATTGACCACCATAAGATGATCTTTCGGCTTTTTCGGCGCGAGATCGAGCACCTTGGCGATGGCGTGCGCCGGTTCGAGCGCCGGAATGATGCCTTCGAGCTTGGAGAGAAGCTGGAACGCGTTGAGCGCCTCGTCGTCGGTCGCCGACAGAAAGGTGACGCGGCCGAGGTCGTTGAGCCAGGCGTGCTCCGGCCCGATGCCCGGATAGTCGAGGCCGGCGGAGATCGAGTGCGCCTCGTTGATCTGTCCGTCCTCGTTCATGAGGAGATACGTGCGGTTCCCGTGCAACACGCCCGGCCGCCCGCCGGCGATGGAGGCCGCGTGCATGCCGGTGTTGAGACCGTGGCCGGCAGCCTCGACGCCGTAAATCTCGATCTGTCTTTCATCGAGAAACGGATGGAAAAGCCCCATCGCGTTTGAGCCGCCGCCGATACAGGCAACGAGCGAGTCCGGCAACCGGCCCTCGGCTTCCAGCATCTGCTCGCGCGTCTCGCGGCCGATGATCGACTGAAAGTCGCGCACCATCATCGGATAGGGGTGCGGTCCGGCGATGGTGCCGATGCAGTAAAAAGTCGAACTCGACGTTGGTCACCCAGTCGCGCAGCGCCTCGTTCATCGCGTCCTTGAGCGTCTTCGAGCCGGATTCCACCGGCACGACCCTGGCGCCGAGCATGTTCATGCGAAAAACGTTCGCCTTCTGCCGCTCAACGTCGACCGAGCCCATATAGACGATGCAATCGAGGCCGAAGCGCGCGCACAACGTCGCCGTCGCGACGCCGTGCATGCCGGCGCCGGTCTCGGCGATGATGCGCTTCTTGCCCATGCGCCGCGCCAGCAGGATTTGGCCAAGCACGTTGTTGACCTTGTGCGCGCCGGTGTGATTGAGCTCCTCGCGTTTGAGATAGATTTTTGCGCCGCCGCCCGAAAGGCCGGAGGCCGTCTGCCTACAATGCTCGGTGAGCCGTTCGGCGAAATAGAGCGGCGATGGGCGGCCGACATAATGCTCGAGGTAACCGTCCATTTCTTTCTGAAACTCGGGATCGGCCTTGGCTTTCGCGTAGGCTTTCTCCAGCTCCAGGATCAGGGGCATCAGCGTTTCGGCGACGAAACGGCCGCCATAGATGCCGAAATGCCCGTTATCGTCCGGCCCGGTGCGGAAGGAATTGGGTTGCTGCACGGTCATGCCGGACTCGCCACTGGCTTGGTTGCAAAGCGCGCCGCCGCCGCGTCCCGCGCGGCGCGCACGAAGGCGCGAATCTTATCGGGGTCTTTCTCTCCCGGCGCGCGCTCGACGCCGGAGGAGACGTCGACGCCGGGGGCACGCGTGATGCGCAACGCCTCGCCGACATTGGCGGGGTCGAGTCCGCCCGAGAGCATGAACGGCACGCCGGGATCGAGATTTTCGAGCAGCCGCCAGTCGAAGGACTTTCCAAGACCGCCCGGTCGCGTCGCCTCGCGCGGCGCCCGCGCGTCGAACAACAAGCGATCCGCGACCGTGGCATAGTCCGCAATTGCGGACAGATCGCCCCGCGTCTCCACAGGGATCGCCTTCATCACCGGCAAGCCAAAACGCCGCTTCAGCGCAGACACGCGCGCCGGCAATTCCTTGCCGTGAAGCTGAAGCATGTCCGGCCGCAATGCTTCAACGACCGCAGCGAGCAGCGCGTCATCGGCATCGACCGTGAGAACCACCTTTTGCGCGCGCCCGCGCACGCGCGTGCCGAGTGCCCGCGCCGTATCGAGCAAAAGATGGCGCGGCGACGGTTTGAAGAAGACGAAGCCGACCATGTCGGCACCCGCCTCAAGCGCCACGTCAAGCGCTTCAGGGGTCGAAAGTCCGCAGATTTTGACAATAAGCGACATCGCCTGTTCCTAGGTGCCGCCGTTCTACATCGCCGCACGAGACTTGTCTCGCGCAGGAGGTGGCGATCGTTACTGGACCGGCGGCTTCAGCCTCAGGCGCTCCGGAGGCTTGCGCTCTTCCGGGATGATCGTCGGTTGTTCCGACATGCCCTCCAGCGCGGCGACCTTGCCGCGCAGGTGATGCAGCTCGCGCTCGAAGCGGCGCGCGGTCTGGCGCCACTTGCCCTGCCGAAGCCATGACGCCAAACCGCCGATCAGCACGCCGGCGATCAGCAAAAGGATGACCAAGGCAAACAACGGCAGCGTCACCGACGCGGCCGGTTCACCGGCGCTGAACGGATCGAAGGAAACCGTCACGATTTGCCGGTTCGCCACCGCGAATGCGATGATGATGACGGCGAGCGGCACCAAGATGACCGCCGCCACGATCTTGCGCAGCAATTTTCAGACCTCCGGGCGCCCGAACGAGGGGATCAGGCCTCGGCCGCCTGATTGAGCCGTTCGCGCATTTCCTTGCCGGTCTTGAAGAACGGCACGCACTTTTGGTCGACGGCGACATGGGCGCCGGTGCGCGGATTGCGTCCGGTCCGTGCCGGGCGCCGCTTAACGGAGAAAGCGCCGAAGCCACGCAGCTCCACGCGGTCGCCGCGCGCCATCGCTGCGATGATTTCGCCGAGAATGGCGTTGACGATCTTCTCGACGTCACGCTGATAAAGGTGGGGGTTTTGCTCGGAGATGCGCTGCACAAGTTCGGACTTGATCATGGTCCCGCCTTGGGTCGCCCGCGAATACGGCTCGGTCATTCGAACGGGGGCAACGGAACGCCGAGGCCCAACATTCCGTCTTAGTCTGCGCTGACAGGGTGCCAAAGAGCCAACAAACCGTCAAGATTGAGCCGTTCGACCGCCCCGATGCCACCCCAATCGCCGATGCCGCGTGCGAGCGAGGGGAACCCGGCGGCGTTGAGCGCCGCTGCGGCGGCCGCATGCAGGAACGGCAGATCGCTGAAGCGATCGTGGAGCTTGTAATCGCGCACCGGCAGCTTGGCGTCGATTTTCTTCTCGCTCGCCAGCCAGGCGATGCCCGTCCGCTCATCCCCGATCTCGTCGACGAGCTTCAACCCGATGGCCTGATGGCCGGTGAACACGCGGCCGTCGGCGACCGTTTGCAGCTCGTCATCGTTGAGATGACGGCGATCCTGCACCATACCGCGGAACCAGGCGTAGGAATCCTTGATGATCGATTCGATCGCCGCGCGCGCCTCCGGCGAGGTCGGCTCGAAGCCATCCGGCGCCGCCTTGAGCGGCGAGGATTTGATGGTCTCGACCTTGACGCCAAGCTTGGTCAGGAGATCGGCGACGTTGGGATACTGGAACAAAACGCCGATCGAGCCGACCAGCGAGGTTTGCTTGGCCACGATGTGATCGCCGGCGAGCGCGGTAATGTATCCGCCGGAGGCAGCCAATCCGTCGACGACGATGACCAGCGGCTTTTTCTCCTTCAACCGCATCAGCGAATCGTAGAGCTGCTCGGAGCCCGCGGTGGTACCGCCGGGGCTGTCGACATGCACGATGACCGCGCGCGCCGTCGTCGACTTGGCGAGCCGATCGAGCTGCCGCACCCGCTCCTGATCGTCGCGGATCAAGCCCTGAATGGTCACCCGCGCGACATAGGCGCCGGCGCCGGCAAAGCCGGTGCGATTGCTGACGACACCGGCCAGCCCGACAATCGCGAGTACGATCACCACAATCGCAAGTACGCGCCAGAAGGTGAGCTTGCGCCGCATGCGGCGGCGGTCGACGATTAAGTCGGCATCAAGCGACATGGTGCGAGTTCCTTTGCTACTCCCTCTCCCCCCAATCGGGCGGAGAAGGTTGGGGTGAGGGTGACGCTTCCGCCAAACTCAGAACCGGGGGAAGGCCCTCACGCGGATTGCTCCGCAATCCGACCTCTTCCGGAGACGGGAGAGGTGAACGCGTTACTCCTTCGACTCTTCCTTCTCGCTCTCCTCGCCCTTGCGCTTGAGGGCGGTGCCGAGGATGTCGCCGAGCGTCGCGCCGGAATCGGACGATCCGTATTGCGCGATCGCCTCCTTCTCCTCGGCGACCTCAAGCGCCTTGATCGAGACGGAGACCTTGTGGGTGCGGCGATCGAACTGGATCACGCGCGCGTCAACCTTCTGGCCGACCGCGAACCGATCCGGACGCTGCTCGGAACGGTCGCGCGCCAGTTCCGAACGCTTGATGAAGGAGGCGTATTCGGTGCCGACGATCTTCACGTCGATTCCGCCCTCTTTCACCTCGGTTACTTCGCAAGTAACGACCAAGCCCTTCTTGAGATCGCCAGCGGCGGCCTCTCCGGGCTCGGCTACACCGCCGTCCGCGAGCTGCTTGATGCCGAGCGAAATGCGCTCCTTCTCGACGTCGACGTCGAGCACCTGCGCCTTGACCTTGTCGCCCTTCTTGTACTCCTCGATGACCTGCTCGCCGGGGCGTTTCCAATCGAGATCGGAGAGATGCACCATGCCGTCGACGTCGCCGTCGAGGCCGAGGAACAAGCCGAACTCGGTCTTGTTCTTGACCTCGCCCTCGACCACCGAGCCGGCCGGATATTTCTCCAGGAACACTTCCCAGGGATTGCGCATGGTCTGCTTGAGGCCAAGCGAGATGCGGCGCTTGACCGGATCGACCTCCAGCACCTGGACCTCGACCTCCTGGGAGGTCGAAACGATCTTGCCCGGGTGCACGTTCTTCTTGGTCCACGACATCTCCGAAACGTGGATCAGACCCTCGATGCCGGGCTCGAGCTCGACGAAGGCGCCGTAGTCGGTGATGTTGGTGACGCGGCCCTTGAAGCGGGCGCCGACCGGGTATTTCGCCTCGATGCCCTGCCACGGATCGTCGAGAAGCTGCTTCATACCAAGCGAGATGCGGTGGGTCTCGTGGTTGATCTTGATGATCTTGACCTTTACCTGCTGCCCGATGTTGAGCACCTCGGACGGATGATTGACGCGCCGCCAGGCGATGTCGGTGACGTGCAGGAGGCCGTCGATGCCGCCTAAGTCCACGAACGCGCCGTAATCGGTGATGTTCTTGACCGCGCCGTCGATGACCTGACCCTCTTCGAGGTTCTGCACCAACTCCTGACGCTGCTCGGCGCGCGTCTCTTCCAGTACGGTGCGGCGCGAAACGACGATGTTGCCGCGCCGGCGATCCATTTTGAGGATCTGGAAGGGCTGCGAATTGTTCATCAACGGCGAAACATCGCGGATCGGCCGGATATCGACCTGCGAGCGCGGCAGGAAGGCGACGGCGCCGTCGAGGTCGACGGTGAAGCCGCCCTTGACCTGATTGAAAATGACGCCGTGCACTTTTTCGTTGTTCTGGAACGCCTTCTCCAGCTTGCCCCAGCTTTCCTCGCGGCGTGCCTTGTCGCGCGAGAGCACGGCTTCGCCGAGCGCATTCTCAACCCGGTCGAGATAAACCTCGACGATATCGCCGACCTTGATTTCGGCGGAACGTCCGGGCCCTGCGAATTCGCGCAAAGCGACGCGGCCTTCCGTCTTCAGCCCGACGTCGATGACGGCAACGTCCTTTTCGATCCCGACGACCGTTCCCTTGACGACGGATCCTTCCTGCAGATGGCCATCGCTGAACGATTCTTCGATCATGCTGGCGAAGTCTTCGCGCGACGGCGCGGCGGTAGCTAGTTGAGCCATGAACACTCCGAGCCCCATGAAATGAATTGATCCCGAACGTGCGGCAGCCGCCGGTAGCACCGGCGGTTGGGGCCAAAGCCAGACGATCGGGACAAAGCTTGGTCCGGAGCCTTAGCGAAGCGCGCGAACGGGCTGTTCCTCCAATGACGAAAGCGCTGTCAGCTGCGCTTTCGGCCCGTTCGGACAGCTTCGATGATATCGACGGCGGCCCGGAATGCGGCGTCTATACCCAAATGCGTGGTATCGAGCAAGTGCGCGTCAGGCGCGGGCTTGAGCGGGGCGGCGGTACGCCGGGAATCGCGTTCGTCGCGCCGTAACAGGTCGGCCAAGACCTCCTGCTCGTCCGCCGGCTCTCCGCGAGCCTTAAGTTCACTCGTGCGTCGGGCGGCGCGCACTTCGGGGGTCGCGACCACGAACAGCTTCACGTCGGCGCCGGGAGCGATGACGGTGCCGATATCGCGGCCGTCGAGCACCGCGCCCGGCGGCCTGGTCGCGAATTCGCGCTGATAGTTCATCAACGCCTGACGGACCTCCGGGATGGCCGCGACCACCGACGCGGCCTCGGTGATCGCCTGCGCCTTCAATGCATTTTCATCGAATTTTCTCGGATCGAGCGCGATCGCAGCTGCCGTCGCCTGCGCGACATCGTCCGGCGAATAACCGGCGTCGAGCACTGCTTTGGCCACGGCGCGGTAAATCAGTCCGGTGTCGAGGTGATGCAGGCCATAGATCCCTGCCACCTGCTTCGCGATCGTTCCCTTGCCGGAGGCTGCCGGTCCGTCGATGGCGATGATCATGACAAATCCGCCCCAAGCCCGCGCATCAGCTCCACAAAGCCGGGGAAACTCGTGGCGATGAAGCTCGCATCGTCGATCGTCACCGGCTTCTCGCTCGCAAGCCCCATCACCAGCGCGGACATGGCGATGCGGTGATCCATGTGGGTAGCGACGAGGCCGCCGCCCGGAGCGCGCCCCCTCCCCTGCACGATGAGATTGTCGCCGTCGATCTCGGCCGCGACGCCGTTGGCGCGTAACAGATCGGCGGTACCGGCCAGACGGTCCAATTCCTTCACGCGCAGCTCCTTGAGCCCGCGCATCACCGTCGTGCCTTCGGCGAAGGCGGCGGCGACGGCAAGCACCGGATATTCGTCGATCATGGCGGGCGCGCGTGCGGCCGGGACTTCGACGCCGCGCAGTGCGCCGGCGCGCACGCGCAGATCGGCGACTTCTTCGCCGCCTTCATTGCGCGTTGCGAGCCGTTCGATCGAGGCGCCCATTTCGACGAGCGTCGCAATCAGCCCGGCGCGCAGCGGATTTAGCATGACGCCGTCGAGGATCAGGTCGGAGCCCGGCGTGATCACCGCCGCGACCAGCGGAAACGCCGCGGAGGATGGATCGGCCGGAACCATGATCGGCTGGGGCGTCAGTTCGGGCTGGCCGGCGAGCGTGATGCGGCGGCCGAGAGACCCATGCGGCTCGACCCGCAGATCTTCAACGCGCACTCGGGCGCCGAAATGAAGGAGCATCTTCTCGGTGTGATCGCGTGTCGCTTCCGCTTCGATGACGACGGTCTCGCCCGGCGCCGCAAGCCCGGCGAGGAGGACGGCCGACTTCAATTGCGCCGACGGCACCGGCGGTTCGAACACGATTGGGATCGGTTCGCGGGCTCCGGCAAGCGTCAACGGCAACCGGCCGTCGCTTGAGGTGAGCGTGTGCGCACCGATCCGCTCCAGCGGCTCGAGCACCCGCCGCATCGGGCGCTTGCGCAGCGAGGCGTCGCCGTCGAATGTCGCAGTGATAGGGCACCCGGCAACGGCGCCGAGCATGAGCCGGCAGCCGGTGCCTGAATTGCCGAAATCGAGCGAACCCGCGGGTTCGGCGAAGCCGCTGACGCCCACACCATGGACCCGCCAATTCCCCGCGCCGACCCTTTCGACGCGAGCGCCCAGCGCCCGCACCGCTTTGCCGGTGTTGAGCACATCTTCGCCTTCGAGCAGGCCCGAAATGCGGGTCTCGCCCACCGCAAGTGCGCCGAGGATCAGCGCGCGATGCGAGATCGATTTGTCGCCCGACACGCGCACGCGGCCTTTGAGCGGGCCGTTGCGGCGGGCGGTGAGTGGGGCGGCGTCGGAGTGCATCGTGGGAAAAACCTCGCGCGTCCTCTATCACGACTGCCGGAGTGTCACAGCGACGCTCTGGTTCGCAATGCTTCGCGCGCCATCGGGCTCGGCAGCGGCGCGCCGAGCTTGCGGGCGGCACGATGCCCCTCGAGCGTTGCCTCATAAACGGTCCGCGGCGCCACCGCGCAGCCGATTGCTTCGACGCTAGCGCCGCGCTCGCGCAGCAACTGATACATCGCATTTTCCGAACTCCGCGACGTCGCCATCACGATCGCGTCGGCGCCGATCGGGCGAGCGCGCGATGGCTGGTACACGTTCACGATCTCCACCTCCCTGCCGTTGATTTTCTTCACCGCGTGATCGGTGATCATTTCGACGTCGGCTTCATAGAGATATGTCAATATCCAGTGGAGGTAGACTTCCGCTGTGGTCTCCCATCCGACCATCGGCCATTTGGTCACGAGCCTGACCCTGGAGCCGAGCTTCGCCAATTTGACCGCCGTCAGCGGCGCGGCCACGTCCGCCATTTCGTCGACGACGAGCACCTCGCCCGAGATTTTCACCTTGTCCAGCGCGACCTCGTCCCAGGTCACGCAGTTGCCGGTCTCCCAGCCCGGCAAACCTTTGCCGGTCTGCCCTTGAAAGCCGTCGCGGCGATAGCGTGCCCCGGAAGCGACGACTACATGGTCGGGGCGCTCCGCGGCGAGGATGCCGTCGATATTCTCGGCGGTCACGGGGCTTCCGGTCTTGATCGTCGCGCCGTTCCCGGTCGCCTGTTCGGCGAGCCATGTGGCGATCGTGCCGTATTGCTGGCGATTAGGCAGCGCGCCATAGGCGCGAACGTGTCCGCCCACTTGCTCCTCACGCTCGTAGACCACGACCTCGTTGCCGCGCGCCGCAGCAACGCGCGCGTATTCGAGACCGGAAGGTCCTGCGCCGACAATCAACACCCGCTTGGGTGCGGATACCTTGCGCGTCGCGCTCACGCCCCACACCGCTTCGCGCCCGACCACCGGATTGTAGGCGCACTGGACACGGCTGCCGCGGATCACCGCTCGCCAGCAATAGTTGGCGGCGACGCAGCGGCGAATATCGTTGACGCGCCCCTCTTTGACTTTCGTCATCCATTGTTCGTCGGCAATCATCTGCCGCGCGAGCAGGATCGCGTCGGCATCGCCTGACCCGACAAGCTCGTCGGCGACGCCAGGATGACTGACGCGGCCGACCAGGAGAACCGGCTTGGTTGCGACGGTCTTGATCGCCCGCGTGTACTCGCGTTCCCATCCCTGCTCGAAAGTCATCGGCGTATGAATCCAGGAGTGATGAACTCCGGCTGAAACGCTTACGTAGTCGATATCGGTCTCCTTCTCGAAATCCGCATGAATGCGCTTGATGTCCTCGATCTCGAGGTCGCCCTCCCAAAAGGAGGTCGAATTGATGCGGTAGCCGAGGAACGGCCGATCGCCGATTCTATTTCGGATCCGCCGCATGGCTTCGATCGAAAAGCGCAGGCGGTTCTCATACGACCCGCCCCAACGATCCTTGCGGTGATTGTAGAACGGCGAGAGGAACTGCCACGGCAGATAGCCGTGGGCGATGTGGAATTCGATGCCGTCGAGACCGGCGGAAATCGCCCGCTTGGCGGCGTCCTCGTAGCATTGCAGGATGTATTCGATTTCGTGCTCCTCCAGCTCCTTCGGAGTGGGGCCGCCGGGAATTTCCCCTGCCGGCACCTGGCTCGGGGCGAGCATGTAAGGGTTGTATTCGTCGGGGTCGCGCGCCGGATCGGTTTTCAAAAACGGCGTCGGCGAGCGCAGGCCGAGATGCAAGAGTTGAACCGCGAGCGCGCAGCCGTGCCGTTTGACCGCCCTCGCGACATTGGCCAGGCCCTCCATCTGCGCATCGTTCCAAAGCCCGGGAAAGCCGAGCGGCGTATAGATCGTATCTTTATTGATCAGGTGACCGCCGAGAATGATCATTCCCAAGCCGGTCCTGGCGCGCTCCTCGTAATAGGCGACGGCCTGTTCGGTAAAAATTCCCTCGTGCGGGCTCCTGACCCATGTGGGGCAAACCGGCCCGAAAACGACGCGGTTCGGCAGCGTCGTGTGCCGGATGCGCAACGGCGAGAGCAAATGCCTGTAGGAGTCGGTGTCACTCACGGCCGTCCCTTCCCTTGATCGATCGTTTGATTCGCAAGCAAGCAGAGCACGGTCCGGAAATGCGCGCACCGGCTTTCCGGCCGCTGCGTTCCGTTTCGGCTGTGTGACCACCGAAATGGGCTATTGACAGGTGCACCACGACTAGCCAAGTGAAGCACCCAAATTGAAGGATTTCTGCCGTGGCGAAAGCGGAACTTGGCACCAAGCGCGTCTGTCCCGAAACCGGACGCAAGTTCTACGATCTCAATAAGGATCCGGTGATCTCGCCCTATACCGGCAAGGTCGTGCCGGTGGAAACGCCGACGGCGCGCTCCCGGCCCGAGCCGGCTGCTGCACCGCGGCCCGCCGCCGTCCCCGTCGAGGAAGTTGCCACACCCGAGCCGCAGGAGGCGGAATTCGTCTCCCTGGAAGACGCCGAAGCCGAGGCGCAAGGCTCGAAGCCGGTCGAAACCACGGAGCCGGACATCGAAGAAGAAGTCGAGATAGACGAGAGTCTCGACGATGCTGCCTTCATCGAGGAGCAGGAGGAAGAGGACGCCGATGTCACCGATATCATCGGCGGCGACATCGAAAACGAGGAGGAACGCTAATCGGGAGTCAGCTATCAGTCATCGGACATCAGTCGCCCTCGACCAGGCCTGACATCCGGTCGCTGATACAGATCCCCTGTTCCCTGAAGGGGCCATAGCTCAGCTGGGAGAGCGCCTGCATGGCATGCAGGAGGTCGGCGGTTCGATCCCGCCTGGCTCCACCAAGTTACGTTCCCGTGGGCAGCAATTTCCACTAAGGGTTAGGTCGTCAGCTGAGGCGCGCACCGGCGAATGCCGCGCACCAACATCGGTTGCCGCCGCGGCACATGCTCGATAGTGACGCGCGAGCGGGCTCTAGGCTAAGCTCACGCGGTCAGCCGTAGCTGGTGGGGCGGCCGTGAGCGCTAACCTCTCTCCATTTCCTCCCCGCATTCGCGTGCGCGTCGGTGTCAGCGGGCATCGCGTCCCGCCCAAATTGCCGGCCGAATCCGCGGCGCCATTGCGCGCGCTCCTCGACCGCATTCTCGCGACGATCGTCGATACTGCGCACAACGTCGAGAGCGATTATCCCGACGGTCAATCTGCGACCTCGGCGAGCAAGTTCGCAATCGTTTCCTCGGTGGCGGAAGGTTCGGACCGCATCGTCACCGAAGCGGGGCTGGTGGCCGGCTTTGGGCTGGAAGCGGTTTTGCCCTTCGCTCGCGCCGAATACGCGTGCGATTTCGAGACGCCGGAATCGCGTGCGACTTTCGAACGATTGCTTGCCCAAGCGGCAGCGGTTTTCGAACTGGACGGTGCCGCCGGCGAGCGCCCGCGCGCCTACGAGGCGGCCGGCTTCGTCATGCTGGCGAATGTCGATCTCCTCATAGCCATCTGGGATGGCGAGGAGGCCGCCGGCATCGGCGGCACAGCGCAAATCGTCAGCCGCGCAATCGCCGACGGGATTCCCGTCATCCGCATCGACCCGAAGAATCCGAGCGCAATGCAAATATCGTGGTCCCGGACCGAGGAATTACTGCCCGCGCACGCCTATGCCCAGCCTCAGCACACTTTTCGAACCGCCGACGACGCGACCGTCGCCGATGCGATCAAGGAAATCCTCGCGCCCCCGGGACCGGAGCAAGCACGACACTCACTGGCGGAATATCTGGTCGAGAAGGAGCGCGGTTGGAACCTTTGCCCCTGGTACCCGCTGCTGTTGTGGGTGTTTGCCGCACGCCGGCCGCGGCCAACGGACTTCCGCCTTCCCTCGCCGCTCGCAGAGACGAAAGCGCAATGGGAAAGCTATTTTGCCATCCTGCCGGAAGACCGGACGCAACGTCCCGCGATCGAGAGCGTTTTGCTGCCGGCCTATAGCGCGGCGGATCACCTCGCCGTCTTTTATTCGCTCGTCTATCGCAGCACCTACGTATTCAACTTCCTGTTCGCCGCCATCGCCGTCGCGCTCGCGCTGACCGGCATCTTTATCCACCATCCGAATACTAAGGTCCCTTTTGTCACCGCCGAACTCGTGATCATCGGCACGATCCTGGTCACCTGGTATTACGGCAATCAGCTGCAATGGCATCGCCGGTGGCTCGAATACCGGCGCCTGGCGGAGTCGCTCCGCCACATGCGCATCCTCGCGCCGCTCGGCTCCGAAGGACCGATAGAACGCCCGGGCCGCAATCTCAACGTCGCCGCGCAGGACTGGGTCAACTGGTATGCCTGGTCGCTGCGGCGTCTTATTCCCCTGCCCAATCGCGCCGTCGACAAACAATATCTCGCGGCCATGCGCCAGGCCGTGCGTTCGGCGGAAATTGCCGGGCAGGCTGAGTACCACGCGGGGAACGCTCGCCGGATCGCCACGCTCGAAGTTCGGCTGCACCGTACCGGTCAAGCGTTGTTCCTGGTTACCGGCTGCATGTGCGTGCTCTACCTCGTCCTTTATTTTCTCGGGTTCCTTGCAGATTCGGAGAAGTCCGAGCCGGATTTGGTACTCGGCATTTTCACTTTCCTGACGGCGCTGCTTCCGACGCTGGGGGCCGCGTTGGGCGCGATTTATGCCCAGGGCGACTTCAAGACGGTCGCTGAACAGTCCAGCCGGACCGCGAAGCGGCTTGCCGCAGTCGATAAAATCCTGGCCGACGAGCCGTTGGATTTCGCCCGGCTGGCCGACCGCGTTCAGAAAGCCTCGGATATTATGATGGTCGATCTTGAGGAATGGCAGACGGTGTTCCGCACCCGCCCCCTGTCGCTTCCAGCCTGACGCGTGAGGAGGCGCGACGGTCATGAGTGAAACAGCAACCGCGGCGTCCTTCGATACTTCCCGCGACCGCCATCTGTTCGGGCCCGGGCCAAAGCGTCTGCTCTCGCTCGATGGCGGCGGCGTGCGCGGCGCGCTCACGGTGGCTATCCTCGAACGCATCGAGAAGCTGCTCAGCGAGCATCACGGTCAACAAGTCCGCCTCGGCGATCATTTCGACCTCATAGGCGGTACCTCGACCGGCGCCATCATCGCCGGCGCGCTCGCGCTCGGTTACCGCACCGCGCAGGTGAAAGACTTCTATCTCAGGCTGGCGCCCTTCGCTTTCAAGCGCCAGCTCTGGCGCGTTCCGCTGTTGCAGGCAAAGTTCGACGCCCGCGGCTTGCGCAAGCAAATCGAGGAAGTGGTCGGCGACCGCTTATTGTCGAGCCCCGATCTGATCACCGGGTTCTGCATCATCACCAAGCGCATGGACACCGGCAGCCCCTGGATAATTTCGAACAATCCGCGCGCGCCGTATTGGGAAGACGGCAAGGATTACATCGGCAACAAGAGCTACCCGCTGGTCAATCTGGTGCGCGCCTCCACGGCGGCGCCGCACTTCTTCGATCCGGAGCTCTTGCCGATCAGCCAGAACCAGGCGGTGTTGCCGGACGAGATTTCAAAGCCGCTGAATGTACCGTGGCCGGCGCGCGCCGTTCACGCGACGCTGCAAAAAATCGGCCTGCGCCGGACGGTCAAGATCGATCCGAATGTTTACGGGCTTTTTGTCGACGGCGGCGTCACGCCGCACAACAATCCCGCGCTCGCCTTGTTGCACATGGCGACGCTGAGCCCGTTCCGCATCCAGTGGCCGACCGGACCGGATCGCCTCACCGTGGTTTCGCTGGGCACCGGCACGTATCGGCCTCGGCTTTCATACGAGGCCTTGGGTTTCGCCCGCTTCACCAAGCTCGCCTTTCACGCTCTTCTCTCTCTGATGAACGATACGCAGATGCAGGTGCTGGCGCTGATGCAATGGATGGGAGAGTGTCCGGCGCCGTGGGAAATCAATTCGGAAGTCGGAACGCTGGCCGGCGACGCGCCTCCCGGCGGCAAGATGTTCCGCTTCCTGCGCTACGACGTGCGGCTGGAGAAGGATTGGCTCGCGCGCGAGCTCAATTACCAGGCCAGCGACGACCTCATCGAGAACCTGCGCGGGATGGATGATCCGAGCATTGTGCACCGGCTCTATGAGATTGGCGGCCTGGCCGCGGAGAAGCAGGTGAAAATAGAGCACCTCGTGGGCTGAAAGCGCGGCAAATCGCTTGACGTTGTTCCCGCCTGCCGATTAGCCTCGAAGTTGCGGGGTTAGGGGAGTGTTATGTGGGTCCGCGTGTGGCTTGCCGGCGCGTGCTTCGCTGGGTTGTTGAGCGCATGCGCCGTCATTGATCCGGTCGATTCGCGCTATGACACCGTCAGCCGCAGTCTGGCGAAAGCCCGCAACGAGTCCATTTTCCTCAATCTGATACGCGCCAGCCACGACTATCCGCTGAGCTTCGTCACCGTCGCCAACGTTACGCCGACAATGACGAATACCTCGGTGTTGGGGTTGCCGTCGTTCTTGCTCGGCCCTAACCCGGTGCCGGTAACCTCGCCCGGACGCAACGTCATTTTCGGCAATGGCGTTGCTTCAAATGCCACCGCCATCGGCACGAACTTCAACGTCTCGACGCAGGAAACAAGCGCCTTCTATGAGGGCTTCCTCAAACCGATCGATCTGCAGATTCTCGATTACTTCATTCGCCAGGGCTACTCGCGCGAGCTGTTGTTCTGGCTGTTCACCGATTCCGTGGAGGTCACCTTTCAAGGCCAAACACTAGGCACGCGGTATTCCCCTCCGGAGGATTATGGTTGTTCGCCGAGGGACCTGAAAAGACGTTGCTTTAGGCATTTCGTCCTGATCGCGATTGCCGCCGGCGTGACCGTGGAAGAACAAACCCTGAAAAAGGCTCCCAGTGGCGGCAAACCGCAGTCGGCAATCTATGCGCGGTTCTGCTTCAATCCCGTGCTTGCCGAACGCGCGAGAAACGCCATGGGCGAGACATTGTACCGTGAGGTCACCACCAAATACGTGGACCTGCCGCTCAAATTCTTCTCGCCGAAATGCGGCAGCGCCTGGGACCCGGTACAAGACGCCGAAAAGCCGCAACCCGACACATTCAACTTCAACGTCGGGCCGATCAACTTCAAGATCGTGCCGCGGTCGGCTTATGGCGTGTTCGAATTCCTCGGCGCCTTGATCAGAATGCAAAGGGACCAGCCGGCGCCGGCGGCAACTGCATTTATCCCCGGCGAGCGATTGGCCGAGGAACAACGGCTGCCGATCTTACGCACGGCGCCACCGAGCGAGGACGCAGACTTGGTGCGGGTTGTGCCGGGCAATGCCGGTATGCACTGCTTCGTCCATACCTGGTTCTATGACGGCGACTACTGCGTGCCGGAGGACGCCACCAACACCAAGCGGATTTTCAGCTTGCTGGCGCAGCTCATCGCCATCCAGACCTCAGCCACTGATCTTTCGATCACGCCGCTCGTCCGCGTCATTCAATAGCTGGCTCCGGTCTTTCAGCTCACTGCATCAGCCCCAGAGCTGCTCCGTGGCCAGATCGGCGCCTGCGCGCATGGCCTTGAATTTCTCCCACACCACGGTGGGGTGTACCTCGGTATTGTACAACGCTTGCGACGAGAAGCCGCAATCGGCGCCGGCGATGACGTTCTCACGCCCGACCAGCCGGGCGAAGCGGATGATGCGCTCGGCGATCAGCTCGGGATGCTCGACGATGTTGCTGGCGTGGGTGACCACGCCCGGAACCAGAACCTTGCCCTCTGGCACTTTGACGCGCTCGAACAAATGATACTCGTGCTCGTGGCGCGGATTGGCCGCCTCGAAGCTGTAGGAGCCGGCGTCGATCTTCAGCACGTACTCGATGATGTCCTTGAGCGCCGCTTCATAGATGCGCGGGCCTTCATTGATGCCGTAGCAGGTATGGAAGCGCACGTATTCGGCCGGAATGCCTTTTAGGCCGGTGTTGATGGCTTCCACGTAAATCTCCGCGCGGCGCTTCTTTTGCGCGTCGTCGAGGCCGGGCTCGTAGAAGATATCCGGGAGGAATGGATCGTCGATCTGCACGAGAATGCCGGCGTTGACGATCGCCCGGTATTCCTTGGCCATTTCGACGGCGAGCGCGTGGAAATATGCTTCATCCGATTTGTAGTATTCGTTCAGCCCTACGCCCGACGGCGCAGTCGCCGGCAGGAAGACATGCGCGTTGGCAACGCCGGCCGCCGCGGCGGCGGCCTTCACGTTGTCGATGTCGGTCTGCACGAGCGTTTCGCCGCGGTATTTGACCGGACCGACGCAAACGACCGGAGCGAGCGAGACGATCGCGCCGCCCATCATCGCCTGCTTGAAATACTGCTCATAATATTCCGGGAAGGCGGCCACCTCCCGCTCAAACAGCTTCAGCTTGATGCCGGGGCGCGATTCAAAGCCGTCGAGACGTTCGCGAACATAGGTGAAAAAGCCCGGCTTGGAAAACTCTCCGTCGGTGACGATATCGATCCCGCAATCGACCTGCTCGCGCACCACGTCGCGCACGGCACCGCGCAGCGCTTCCTGATACGCCATCTTGTCGTAAGGCTGCCCGGAATACTTCGCCTTCATCGCGTCCAACAGCCGATGCGGTCGCGGCAGGCTGCCGATATGCGTGGTTTGAATGCGATCGGTATTTTGCTGCAATTGCATGTACGTTCAGCTCCAGATCTCTTTGGCGGCGTCGACGACGAGCTTCAGCTTGGCGCGCTCATCCGCCTCGCTAAGCGGATTTCCGGCGACAGTCGAGGCAAAACCGCATTGCGGAGAGACGGCGAGCCGGTCGAGATCGATGTAGCGGGCAGCATCGTGGGTGCGGCGTTTGAGCTCCTCCATGCTCTCCAGAGCCGGCGTTTTGCTGCTGATAATCCCGAGCACCACGCCTTTGTTCTTGACGAAGCGCAGCGGGCTGAAATCGCCGGCGCGCGTCGTATCGTATTCCAAAAGGAAATGGTTGACCCGGGTTTGCGTGAAAAAACGCTCGGCAACCGATTCATAGCCGCCGGCGCCGAGATAATGGCCTTTGAAATTGCCGCGGCACATATGCACGCCGAAGATCACGTCGGCGGGCGCTTGCGCAACGGCATCATTCAAGACCTCGATATAGAGATCGACCAGGCGGTCCGGCTTCTGTCCGGCATCCTCGACCTTCTTGCGAATGGCCGGATCGCACAGGAGCGCCAGCGCAACTTCGTCGAGCTGGATGTAGCGGCAGCCGGCGTCGGCGAGCGCGGCGATCTCCTCGCGAAAGATGCGGGTGAGGTCGGCAAAGAAACTCTCCACCGTGCCGTAGGTCGTCCGGTCGGCAAAATCGGTGCAGCGGTAGAAGTGCATCGTCGACGGCGCAGGCAGCGTGATCTTCGGCGTAACTTTCGTCGCATCGCGAAGAAAAACGAATTCATCGAGGGCAAGCGGCTTCGAGCGGCGGAGCTTTCCGGCGGCGTAGGTAGCCGTAAAATCCACCTCATGGCCGTGATCGTCGCGGAATTTGAGCTCGGCGGGCTTGATGACGAAACCGTCGATGCGCTCGACGAAGCGGCCCCAATACGAGCCGCGGCGAAATTCCCCGTCGGTGACGACCTGCAAGCCGGCCGCCTCCTGCAGCGCCACCACGTCGCGGATGCAGCGGTCCTGGATTTGTGCAAAATATTCGTCGTCGATGCGCTTCGCGTTATGGTCCTTGAAGGCTTGGCGCAATTCGGCCGGCCGCAGCAGGCTGCCGATGTGATCGGCGCGGAACGGGGGCCGGCCATTGGGACGCGCGAGCATTGTTTCCTTCCCCGGACGATTATTTATCTATAGGTCTATAGATGAAACCTAAATCATCCGACCGGCGCACCGCAAGGGCGGCACGTGCGGAGCGAGGCCAGAAGGGCGCGGCGCACCGCGCAAGCGCCCACGCGGCCAGCGCCGCCGGCAACGGAACACGCAAGACTCATCGCCGGTCGCCCGAGATCATCGATGCCGCCGCCCGCGTCTTCGCCGCGCGCGGCTATCACGGCGCCACGACCCAGGATATCGCCGACGTCCTCGGCATCCGGCAAGCGAGCTTGTACTATTATCTTCCCTCAAAGGAGGTCGCGCTCGAGATCGTCTGCATACGCGGCGTGGAGGATTTTTTTAAGGCGGCGCGCGCCATTGCCGCGGGACCGGGCACAGCGACCGAGAAGCTCACCAGCCTCCTTCGTGCCCATATCACTCCGATCCTGGACCGCGGCGATTTCGTCAAGGTGTTCCTGACGCAGCGGCAATTCCTGCCGCCCGCGAGCCGGCGGCGGGTGGGCAAATGGTCGCGTGCGATCGAGCGTATCTTCGAAGCCGTGATCCGCGACGGCGCTGACGCCGGCCAATTTCGTGCCGATGTCGATCCGCGCCTGGCGACGCTTGCCCTTCTCGGAATGGCCAATGCCGTGGCTGGCTGGTATGGAAAGGAAAAGGCGTCGATCGAGCGCATTGGCAATGAGTTTGCCGCGCTGATATTTCGTGGCCTTGCAAACAGCGCGCACGGTCGCCGCCGGAGCTGAAGCGGCTGCCCCAAATTCAATTGACCTATAGAATTGCGCTCCAGCGTGAGCTATAAGGCGGCAGAGGAAAACGCTCGAACATGGGCAGCGTCACGACCGGAATAATCGCGGTCACGCCGGACGCCTTGCGGCGCCGGTCGGCGCCGTCGCTGTTGTGCGAACTGGCGCGAAACGCGCCCGATCGCATCGCCTTCCGCTCCAAGCATCTCGGCATCTATCGCGAGCGGACGTGGCGCGACTACGCGTTTCTCGTCGCGCGCACCGCCAAGGCGTTTTCCGATCTCGGCCTGCAAGCCGGCGAGCGCGTCGCCATCATGGGCGAGACTTACGAGGAATGGGTCATCTGCGACCTTGCGGCGCAGTCGCTCGGCGCGATCGTCTACGGCATTTATCCGACCGCTTCGGCCGCCGAGGTCGAGTATCAGATGCGCGACGGCGGCGCCGCGTTATTCGTCGCCGAAAATCAGGAATACGCCGACAAGCTGTTGCCGCTCGCCGATCGGTTGCCGGACCTGCGCCACATGGTGGTCGTCGATGACTCCGCCATGTTCGATTACGATCATCCCAAGCTCAAGAGCTATCACGCGCTGCTGGCGGACGCGGATGGCGATCTCGACTGGCTCGAGGCGCAGGTTCAACGGCTTTCGCCCGATGATCCCGCCTTTATCGTCTACACCTCCGGCACGACTGGGCACCCAAAGGGCGCCCTGGTCGCGCACGGCAAGCACCTCGCGGCGGCTGCAAACCTGGTCGACCATTACCCGACGCTGGCGGCGAAACCGCATTGCACCGTCGCCTATCTCCCGCTCTGCCACGTTCTCGGACGCGACATCGCGGTGACGCTGCCGATGATCTCGCAGATGATCCCGCATTTCGGCGAGAACGCGGAGGATATCGCGACCACGATGTTCGAGGTGGCGCCGACGGTGCTGTTCACGGTGCCGCGCTATTTGCAGAAATTCGCCGCGCAAATTCTCATCGGCATCGGCAATTCGTCAAAGCTAAAGCGCGCGGCTTACGCGCTGGCGATGCGGCTCGCACGCCGGCATGTGCGCGGTCTCTGGAAGAAAACGAGCAGTGTCGAGGCGGTGGCCTACCGGATCGCGCATGCGTTGGTATTCCGCCCGATCCTGAACAAACTCGGCTTCGACCAACTGGAGCTTGTGGTCTGCGGCGGCGCGCCACTCTCCCCCGAAACCATGGCGCTCTGGCATATGTATGGCGTGAACGTCGTGGAAATCTACGGTCAAACCGAAACCGCGGGCGGCATCGTCACCGGCCAGCGCGGGCCGTTTCCGGCGCCCGGCGATGTCGGCACGCCGCCGTCCGGATGGAACGTCCGCTTGTCGGAGGACCGCGAGGTCCTCGTTCACAGTGACTATGTGTTTGAAGGCTATTGGCGCAACGAGGAAGCATCGCGGGCGGTCATCGGCGATGATGGCTGGCTGCGGACCGGCAACGTCGGCGAATGGGGGGACGCCGCGTTGCGGCTCGTCGATCGCGCCCGCGATTTCATCGTCACCTCGGGCGGCAAGACCTTGTCGCCGTCTTTCACCGAGAACGCGCTGCGTTCATCGCCTTATATCGCCGAAGCTGCCGTGTTTGGTCACGGCCGCAAATATCTTTCAGCACTTGTCGAGATCGACTTCGACACGGTCGCCGATTGGGCGCGCCGCGAGAATGTCACCTACACCGGCTTCACCAGCCTCGCCCAGAACCCGAAAGTGGAGCGGCTCGTCAAAGACGAGATCGAAAAGGCCAACGCTCAGCTGGCACGCGTCGAACAGGTGAAAGTGTTCCGTATTCTGCCCAAGATGCTCGATCCCGAAGAGGAAGGTGAACCGGTCACGCCGACGCGCAAGGTCAAGCGCAACCTCATGCATGACAAGTTCAAGCACCTGATCGAAGCGATGTACGATGATCGCGAAGAGCGGATGTTGGCGGAGGAAGTGAGAGAGGCATTGCGCACCTGAAGGTGCGAGCGGAAGATCAAGAGAACGAACGATCAAAGGGAGGAAGCTTATGCGCTTATCGATCACGGCCGCCGCGGCGCTGGTCTTGAGCCCAATTTTGGGCCTGTCCGGCCCGGCGCTGGCGCAGGATGCCTATGTGGTGGGGATCACCGCCGCATTGACCGGACCGCCGGCCTCGACCTACGCGCCGGCCGTGGAGGCATTGCGCATCTATGTCGATCGCCTGAACGCGTCCGGCGGCGTCAGCGGCAAGAAGATCAAGCTCGTGATCGAGGACAATTCGGCGCAGCCGTCGAAGGCGGCGGCGAACGCCAAGAAATTGCTGAGCGAGGACGGTCCGGTGTTGCTGCTCAACGCCAGCCTCTCCTCCACATATGCGCCGGTCATCACCGAAGCCAAGAATGCCGGCGTGCCTTTGATGTTCTCGAGCTCGGTCTGCCCGAAGGACGTGTACCCTCCGGCGCAGGAGGGAGAATTCTGCACCACGGCCTTTGCCGCGACCTACGACAGCCGCGCCGCCCTTTCGTTCGTGAAGGAAACCGCCAAGGAGCCGGTCAAGATCGGCTTTGCCGCGATGGCGATTCCGCTCTCGCGGGGCGAGATCGATTTTGCCGAAAGCCAGGCGCCGGCGCTGGGCATGACCGCCGTCGACAAGGAGGTCATTCCGCCGCCGACCGCCGACTACACGCCGTTTGCGACCAAGATCAAGGAAGCGGGCGCCAACTGGGTCTTCTCCTGGGCGCCATGGGTTACGCAAGTGCGCACCTTCGAAGCGCTGCGCCGGCTCGGCTGGTCCGGCGACTACATCGCCTGGGCGCATCTCGAGGCCGAGGACGAGCTTAGGCGGATCAAGGATCCGCAGCTCTATGTCATCGGCGCCAACGCGCTGTTCGAGGACGCGCTGCCGATCCAGAAAGAGATCGCCGATGCCGTGAAGCAGGCCGGCGGCAAATATCCGCCGGATCAGATGACCGAAGGCTGGATTGCCGGGATGGTCATCGAAGCGGCGCTCAAAGGCGCCGGCGCGGACGCGACACCGGTAAAAGTTCAGGCGTCGATGCAGAACCTGAAAGTCGATCTCAAGGGTCTGCGCGGCGGCCCGATCGAATGGACCAAGAACAATCACTTTCGCACCAAGCAATATTATCGCGTCTATCGCTGGGACGGATCGAAGATCGCTCTGGTGAAAAACTGGTTCTCCTATGACGTGAAGTAGAGCCGCGCCCTGCCCTCCCCCGCCGCGGGGGAGGGCGTGGGGAGGGAAAGCTTTAGTCCCGGGAACGTCGCGTGCAGCTTATCGTCAACATCGTCGTGCTGGCGTCGATCTATGCGCTGATCGCCTGCGGCTACGTGCTCATTTACCGCGTCAGCCGCGTGCTCAATCTGGCGCATGGCGAATTGATGATGCTCGGCGCCTATCTGCTGGTGATGACGGCGTCGATGTTCTCAGGCAATCCGTTCGCCGCAATCGCCGCCGCCGTCGTGCTGAGCCTCATCGTCGGCGTTCTCGTCTACGTCTTGTTGATGCGCAGGATGGCGGGTGAGATGGTGCTGGCCGCGGTGCTCACCACCGTGGCGCTGGGGATTCTGCTGCGCGGGCTCATGATCCTGATCTGGTCCGCGCAACAGCAATATCCGGGAGAAGCGCTCGGGCTTTCCAATCCGGCGCTGGTGCTGCCGGGCGGCGGGCGGATCTCGACCTTCGCCGCCGCGATCGTCGCCGCCAACGCGGTGGCCTACGCCGCGCTGTTCCTGTTCCTGCAATTCGGCCGCTGGGGCGTGCGCATGCGGGCCGCCGGACAAAATCCGCTGTTTGCCGCTCAGCGCGGCATCAATCTACACGCGATCTACGCGCTGGCCTGGGGGCTTTCGACCTTGACGGGATCGATCGCCGGAATGCTGATCGCGCTCAACTCAGGTCTGACCAGCTCGATGGCGACGATCGGCCTCAAGGCGTTTCCGGTCGCGCTGGTTGGCGGCCTCGACAGCCTCCTCGGCGCGCTCTTTGGCGCCGGCATCGTCGCGGCGGCCGAAATTCTCTCCATCCAGTACATCGATCCGCTCCTCTCCGACGTGGTGCCGTTTCTGGTGCTGGTCGTCGCGCTCGTTGTGCGCCCGTGGGGATTGTTCGGAACGCGCGAGGAGCTCGACCGTGTCTAGGGGAACGCCGCGGGCAAGCGGCTATTTCCGCACCGGTTATGCGCAGGATTTCGCGCTCGTGCAGACGCGGCTCGAACGCGCAGCGCTGGTCATATTCGTCATTGCGCTTGCGGCATTCCCGTTTGTCGCCACCGCCTTCTATCTCGATCTCGCTTGCCAGGTCTTTCTCGCCGCCGTCGGGGCCTTATCGCTGATGCTGCTGACGGGTTACGCGGGGCAGATTTCGCTTGGGCACGCGGGTCTCATCGCCGCCGGCGCGTTCACCGCCGGAATTCTGTTTCGCGAATTCGCCGCGCCGGTCTGGCTCACGCTGCCGGCCGCGGCGATCGTCGGCGCCGTTCTCGGCGTGATCTTCGGTCTGCCGTCGCTCCGTTTGCGCGGGCTCTACCTCGCGATCTCCACGCTCGCGCTCTACTTCATCGTCGTTTATCTCGGCGGCGAATACGAAAGCACGCGCGGCTTCTCCACCGGCATCATGGTGGATCCGCCGAAAATCGGCTCCTTCGCCCTCAAAAATGCACGGGCCTGGTACTTTGTTCTCCTGGCCGCCGCCGCGGTGACGCTTCTCATCTGCGCGAACCTTCTGCGAAGCCGTACCGGCCGCGCCTGGCGCGCGATCCGCGCGCACGAGATCGTCGCCGAAGCGCTCGGCATCGGCGTCGCCGGCTACAAGCTCTCCGCTTTCGTGATCTCCTCGGCGATGGCCTCGGTCGCGGGAGCGCTGTTTGCCTATTATCGCGGTTTCGTTTCGGTCGAGGCTTTCTCGCTGTTCCTGTCGATCCAGTACATCGCCATGATCATCATCGGCGGCATGGGATCGCTGCTCGGCGCGTTGCTCGGCGCGCTGTTCGTGACGCTGTTTCCATATTTGATCGAAGCCGTGCTGATGAAGCTACCGCACGCGCAGAGCTATGCCGGAGCGTTGTTCGCGGTCGACTATGCATCGTTCGGCTTGGTCATGATCCTGTTTCTTGTTTTGGAGCCGCTCGGGCTGGTCGGCATTTGGCGCCGGCTGCAAAACTATTTCCTGTTGTGGCCGTTCAAATATCGGCCGGTCGCGGGCGGCCGCAAATGAACGACTCCGCCCTGCTCCGCGTCGATAAGCTGGAAGTCGTCTATCACCGCACCATCACCGCGGTGCAGGGCATCAGCCTTGCCGTCCACGCCGGTCAGATCGTCGCCATTCTCGGCACCAACGGTGCCGGTAAATCCACGACCTTGCGGGCGATCTCGGGCTTTCTCGGGATCGACGACGCCAGGGTTACCGATGGCACCGTGACCTTTAACGGGCGGCGGATCGAGAACCGTCCGCCAAACGAGATCACCCGGCTCGGCATCGTTCTGGTTCCCGAGCGCGACAAGGTGTTTGCCAATCTCACCGTCGCCGAGAACCTGGCCGCGCCCTTCGCGCCGTCCGCCCGCAAACGCGGTGCCAGCGAAGATTTTGTCTATCATTCGTTTCCGAAGCTCGCGGATTTGCGCAACCGCGCCGCCGGCCTTCTTTCGGGCGGCGAGCGGCAAATGCTGGCGATCGCAAGCGCGTTGGTCTGCCGCCCGGAAGTGCTCCTGGTCGACGAATTATCGCTCGGGCTCGCGCCCGCGATCGTCGCCGATCTGACCGCGCGATTGGTCCAGATTCGGCAAGAGCTTGGGTTGACCATCGTGATCGTCGAGCAGAACGCCGCCGTCGCGCTGAACGTGGCCGATTACGGTTACGTGCTGGAGAATGGCCGTTGCGTCCTCGACGGCGACGGCGCGCGGCTGCGCGCCCACGGCGATATCCAGGAGTTCTACCTCGGCCAGTCCGAGGGAGCCGAGCGCCGCAGCTATCGCGCGGTGAAACAATATCGCCGGAGCCGAAGGTGGTATGGCTGAGCTTGCGATCGAGAATTTGCGGCTGCACTTCGGCGGCCTTGTCGTTCTCGACAAGGTAACGTTCGCGGTCGAGCGAAAGGAATTGCTGGCGCTGATTGGCCCGAACGGCGCGGGCAAGACCAGCGTGCTCAATTGCATCAGCGGCATCTATCGCGGCGACGGCGCGATCCGGTTCCGCGGGCGCGACATTGGCGGCCTTCCCCCGCACCAGATCGCCAGGCTCGGCATTGCCCGCACGTTCCAGCATGGCGAATTGTTTCCGCAGATGAGCGTGATCGACAACCTGCTCACCGGCCGCCACGCGCGCATCCGCACGAATTCCCTCGCCGAGATGCTGTTCCTGCCGCGGGTGCGCCGGCAGGAGGTCGAGCATCGTGCGGCGGTGGAGGCCATCATCGACTTCATCGAGCTCGAGCGTTACCGCCATGCGCCGGTCGGAAGCTTGCCGTTCGGGACGCAGAAGCTCGTCGGTTTCGCCCGGGCGCTCGCGCTCGAGCCGGCGGTACTGCTGCTCGACGAGCCATCCGCAGGACTAAATCGCGACGAGCGCGAGGACTTGGCGCGTTTCATCCTCCGCATCAAGCATCAGCTCGGCATCGCCATGATCTGGATCGAGCACGACATGCAGATGGTCGCCGATCTTGCCGACCGCATCCACGTGTTGAATTACGGCCGCACGCTGGCCGAAGGGCGCCCGGACGACGTCCTGAAGCATCCCGCGGTGGTCGAGGCCTATCTCGGCAGCACCTAGCGCGAGAGCGCGGGACAATTTGCGCGCGCCTCACTGCCGCCTTCTATGTTATGTTGATTTGGCGCAGCACGGGAGCGCACGAGAATGTATCGACGATGGATCGAGGCGGTGTTGCTCGCCGGCCTCGCCATAGGGGCCGCCGGCACGCTATCGGCGCAGCAACGTCAGTTGTCGGCGCCGGGGCAACCTTCAATCATGAATGACGCCGACGACGCGACGCCGGCTACGCCGCCGCCGGGGAAGCCGGCGCGCACGCGTGGGCAGAAGGCCGCGCCGGCGTTCGAGCACGATCCCGATCTCGATGCGGCGGATCAGCTCGCACCGTCGCAGGTCGACCAGTCGATGCCGGGCGCCGTAGCGATGCCGACCGGCGGCGGGCACACGCACGCGGCCGCACGCGGAACCGAAGCCGTGATGGAGCCGGGTGCGATTGCGCGACCGGCGCGACCGATGAAACAGCACGTCATCGCCTGCAGCGGCGTGTTCGCGAGAGACTCGAGCCACGCCAAGCTCGCCATGGCATTCCACACGAAGAACGTCGGCTTTGCACAAGTCGATGCCAGTTCCGGCGCCAAGGTGATGGCGAGCGTCCTCTACGCCAAGGATCCAAAGCAGCGCTTGGAGGTCTGGTGGTCGAAGCCGGCGAGCCGTAGCGATACCCACCTCATCGTCATCAACGGCCAATCGGACTGGATCGCGCCCGGTGAGCTGCACCTTGGACTCACGCTGGCGGAGTTGGAGCAGCTCAACGGCAAGCCGTTCAAGCTGACGGGGTTCGACAAAAACAATGTCGCCACATTGACCGACTGGAACGGCGGACAGCTTTCCGGGCTTCCCGGCGGTTGCAAGGTCGGTATCAGCCTGCGCGCCGACCCGAAAACACCGGCGGCAGCGATCAGCAATTTGCCGGCTGACCGCGCATTCACCTCCGCCGACGCCACGTTGCGCGCCGCCAATCCGACGCTGAGCGAAATCCTCGTCGCGTACTAAACGTCATTGCAGCTGAACTCTTTTCCGTTCTCTGCTCGCAGTTTCAGAATCGCGAGCCGCGAACTGAATGTTAAGCGCCACCGCGAATGTCGCGGAGCCGCCGAGAATCGGACGCCCAATTGCCGAGGCCGCGCCAGCAGTCGGCCATCAAGTTAAACAATAGCCAACAAACTCCTTCAGCATCCTTTAATTTCCAATGTGAGAACCTTCTGCCCGGGTGGCGATTTCGTAGAAACGGAAAACGGAGAGCTGCTATGGGTAGCGTCAAGATAACTAGTTTGGCTCTGGCCGCCTTGCTCGGATCGGGCATGATGATCGGGCAGGCATCGGCTATGCCGGCGAGCGGACTGACGGCGGCGGCAAGCCAAGTTGCCGACGGCGTCCAAGATGTCCGGTACGTGTGCGGACCTTATCGCTGTTGGTGGACCCCCGGTCCCTATTGGGGCCCGCGGTACTATGGGTATGTGGGACCGCGGCCCTACTGGCGTGGGTACGGCTGGCGTCGCCGCTATTGGTGACCGCGCGAGCGCAGCAAAAACAGCCCGCTGCGAAACTATCGTCGAAAGCGCAGCCTGGATCGCGTAAGCGAAATCCGGGCGCGCTCGCACCAGTTTGGTCTTTCTCCGCTTTTTTGCTTGCGCGGTCGCGTTGTAGAGCGCGCGGACGCGTCTTGCACTATTTCGCCCGCTTTCCGCCGGTCGCAGGCGCTTGATTTGCGCCGCTTGGCGCCCCTTGCTGCTGTTCGTTGCGCATGGTTCGGACATCGCGCGCCATTTCGAGGCAGGTGAGCAGCTCGGTGTAGCTTGAGTCCCCGCCCATCACCGATTCGTTCACGCAGTGCGTCCTGTCGGCGGCCGAAAAGCTCGACCATTGCTTGGCGAGATCGTCGCGGATCGCCTGCTCGCTCGCCAGACAGTTTTTCTTCTCCTGGGCGATCGCGGGATCGTGGAACGTAACGCCGCCCTGCTGAGCGATGCCCTCGCAGACCTGCTCGACGTTGAGCTGCGGCACGCTGTCAGCGACAGGCATCATGAGGTACGCGCCGAGCGCCAGCGCCTTGGGCAATATCATGACCGTGCTCCGTAAATCCTGGCGTGACTATATCACCGCCGCCGCGTGGAACCAGCGAGCGCAGAGCAGGGAGGAGCGGAAAAAGATTGACCGGCGCTGAACGCGCCCGCTATGGCATCCGGGCCGGGTTCGGGAGATCGAATGATACTTGCACCGCTTTTTGGCACGGCGCTCGTCTTCGCCGTGGCTACCGGCCCGTCGGCCGGTCCCGCCGGCGAAGCTAGCCTCTCAGCACAGCAAAAGATCGCGGCGACGGAACCGCTGGTGCGCGCGGCGACCGAATGCGTGGTGCGCGCGGTCATTGCCGATCCGCGCTACGGCAGTGAGGCGGCGACCGCCCTCGGCGATTTGATTGTCAGCTCGATGCCGTCGTGCCTGACCCCGGTGCGCGCCATGATCGACGCTTATGACCGCTATTACGGCGAGGGCACCGGCGAGGCATTCTTCATGGGGCCGTATCTGGACGTGCTCCCCAAGGCCGTCGTGGCAGGGGCTAAGGACCCCGCCCGGTAGCTTCCGACAATTCTCGGAATTCGACCCTCGTCATGGCCGGGCTCGGGCATGACGCGCGTAGGGTTAACGCCGGGGATTAGTCGCCCGGCTTCGGCCCGATGACCGCGATCACGCGCATGTTGGTCGGATCGACGAGCACGACCTGGTCGTCCACCCGGGTAAATTTATAGAGCTTCGTCTCGGGATTGTTGGCGAGAACATCGTCCGGGAGCATGTAGAGCTCGATCATGGGCGGGACCTCGGCTCCGACATTCGTGGCAAACCGGCTCGGCGCCACTTTGCTTTTGTCCTTGTGGACTTCCTGGTAGATCGCACTGCGCTGCGCCGGCGTCAGTTCCAGCTTTGGCGCGACGCCGTTCGCGGTCACCGTTTCGTCAATGTTGGTAGCCTGCGCCGCGGCCGGGCTAACCCCGGCGGCAATGAAGGGGAGCGCTGTGCACGCGGCACCCAATGCCACCGCCGGATAGTTGAAGAAACGCTTCATAGCCGCCTCCTCCTCCCGCTGCAGCGAGACACGCGCTGCCGCGAGAACAGCGCGTGTCTCGAGGTCCGCTCGCGTTACCGCGGGATCGATTGCACCGCGATGTTGGTGTAGGGATCGATCACCAGGATGCGATCGGGTTCGTAGACGTAGCGGTAAACGGGAACCGCTGTACCTGCTGCGATTGGCGCCACCGCGCCAACGGGTCGGGCCGGCCGAACAACCGTCCGTCCCGCATACGGGGCCGGGGTGACAACGTCGTAATAACGAGGCCCTTGCATCACTTCGGTGTAGGTCGGCTCGTCGATCACTGCGACTGCCGGACTCACTGGCGCGACAACGGGCGGCGCGGCGACGATGCCTTCGCGTATTGTGGTCGTACGCGTAGTAATGGTCGTCACATGGTTCGCGGTTCGGCGGCGAACAACGTGACGGGTCGCAATCCGAGGACGGGTCGTCGATCGGACCGTTCGCACCGTTTCAACGGTCTCCACCGGCACGGTCGCAACGGTTGGCGCCGGTTGCGTCACCAGGACACCAGCCGGCGGAGCCGCCATGACATCTTGCGCGATCACCGCGCGGCCGGGCTGCGGCGTGATGACGGTCTCGACCGTCTGGGCGCGCGCCACGGATGCCCCCGCCAACAGCGCAAGACCTACGGCTGTGTAGGAGATGTGGTTCCTCATAGAGAACTCCATGCGTTGCGCTTCGGACACACGATCCGAGCATGAAGGCCCAACGCGCTGCCGGGGTGCGCGTTCCTGCTGGAGCGAAAGCCCTCCGAAGCGCGTTCCCGCGCCGCAAAAATGACCGGGATGCACCGCCGCAGAGCCACACTTTTTCAAGCCGCGGAACCGCCTCGATTGACCACTGCAATGGCGGAGTGCAGTCTGTGGGCGCTTCTCAAGCAGTGCAGATTCGGCGTTTTCAGTCGCGCAGTCACGGTCCCTTTGGTTCGCGCGGGAGGAACTGGCATGTTCGGAATCAGCGACTTGTTCCAGTGGGAGCGGTTCGTGACGCCCACTGTCATCAAGGTGTTCTATTGGCTCGCGGTCGTTATTTCCGTCCTGCTCGGACTCGCCGGCGCGGTGTCGTCGCTTGCCACCATGGCGTTCAACCCCTTCGTCGGGATGATCTTTCTCATCGCCAGCCTGCTTGGCGCCTGCATGGGCGTGGTCGTCTCGCGCATCTTGGCCGAATTCGTGCTCATCGTGTTCCGCATCAACGAGCACCTCGGCGCGATTCGGAGTCAGGGACAGCAGCCCTGAGGCTTATCCGTCACGTCGCGAAGCGGAAGTGCATGACATCGCCGTCCTGCACGACGTAGTCCTTGCCCTCGAGCCGCATTTTGCCGGCATCGCGCGCGCCCGCTTCGCCGCCATTCGCCACGTAGTCGTCGTAGGCGATGGTCTCGGCGCGGATGAAGCCATGCTCGAAATCGGTATGAATGACGCCCGCGGCTTGCGGCGCCTTGGTGCCGCGCGTCACCGTCCAGGCGCGCGCTTCCTTCGGCCCGGCGGTGAAGAAAGTCACCAAATGGAGGAGCGCGTAGCCGGCGCGAATGAGCCGATCGAGCCCCGCCTCCGTGAGGCCGACCGCCGCGAGGTACTCGCTGCGCTCGTCGCGCGAGAGGACCGCGATCTCCGATTCGATCTTCGCGGAGATGACGACCGTAGCCGCCCCCTCTTCCTTCGCCCGCGCTTCGACCCTGCGCGAGAATTCATTGCCGCTCGCGGCTGCAGCTTCTTCAACGTTGCAAACGTAGAGGACCGGCAGCGAAGTCAGGAGCCCAAGCATGTGGAATGTTCGCTCTTCTTCCTGTTTACGCTCGGTCAGCCGCGCGGGCTTTCCTTCCCGCAGCAGAGCGAGCGCGCGATTGATGAGGTCGAGCGTTTCCTTTGCCTCCTTGGCGTCTTTGTCGGTGCCGCGCGCCTTGCGTTCGAGACTGTCGGCGCGCCGCTCCAAACTATCGAGGTCGGCGAGCATCAATTCGGTCTCGACCGTCTCGATATCGGCAATCGGATCGATGCGGCCCTCGACGTGCGTCACGTCGGTATCCTCAAAGCACCGCACCACGTGCGCGATGGCGTCGACCTCGCGGATATTGGCGAGGAATTGGTTGCCGAGGCCCTCACCCTTCGACGCGCCGCGAACAAGGCCGGCGATGTCGACGAAGGTCAGCCGCGTCGGCACGATCGTCGCCGACTTGGCGAGCGTCGCGAGCGTGTCCAGACGCGCATCCGGCACCGCAACCTCACCAACGTTCGGCTCGATGGTGCAGAATGGATAATTCGCCGCCTGCGCCGCCGCCGTTTCGGTCAGCGCATTGAAGAGCGTCGACTTGCCGACATTCGGCAGGCCGACGATGCCGCATTTGAATCCCATGGAAGTTTATTCACCTGTCAATCGCGATTACGCATCGGAAGTTTTCTCAGAACGAGGGTCCCGATCCGTCATCTCGCCAAATCCCTTGGCGACCATGGCGAGGTGGACCTTGTTCTGAAAACTCGGATCGTGCCCGCGGAGGAGAAGATCGATATTGTCGGCGAGGATGGCGATGAGCGCCTCGAGCCATGGCCGCTCGCTCTTGGCGAAATCGCTGAGCACATAGTGCTCGACCAGGTCCTTGGCGCCGGGATGGCCGACGCCGATGCGCACCCGCCGATAATCGTTGCCGATATGCGCTGTGATCGAGCGTAAGCCGTTGTGGCCGGCAACGCCGCCGCCGACTTTGACCCGCACCTTTCCCGGCGGCAGTTCGATCTCGTCGTGGAACACCGCGACGTCGCCGGCCGCAAGCTTATAAAACTGCGCGGCCTCGGCGACGGCACGTCCCGATTCATTCATATAAGTGCCCGGCAACAGCAGCAGCACGCGCTCGCCGCCGATCGGGCCCTCGCAGGCGACGCCCTGGAAGCGCCGGCGCCACGGTCCAATACCGTGGCGCTCGGCGATTGCTTGAAGCGTCATGAAGCCGACGTTGTGGCGGTTGCCGACGTAGCGCGCTCCCGGATTTCCCAGTCCGACCAGGAGCAGCATTAGCGTCGTCCCGTGCGGGACCTCACTTCTTCTCGGCTGCACCACCGGCCGGCGCTGCGGCGGGCGCCGCGCTTGGCGCCGCACCTGGAGCGCCCGGAGCAGCCCCTGGTGCGCCTGCGGCCGGCGTACCGGCAGCCACCGCGGCAGCCGCCGCAGCCGCAGCCGCGGCCGCAGCCTCCGCTGCAGCCTTCATCTCTTCGGCGTAGCCCGACGGCGGCACGACGGTGACCAGCGTAATGTCCCGGCCGGCGACGACGCGCACGCCTTCCGGCAGTGCAATGTCGCTGAGATGCTTTGAATGGTTGATCTCGAGCCCGCCCACGTCGACGTCGATGGCGTTGGGAATAGCGTCGGCCCGGCAGCGCACTTCGACGGTGTGGGTGACGATAGAAACCGTTCCGCCGCGTTTGACCCCCGGCGACTGATCGGCGTTCTTGACGTGGATCGGGATGTTAACGCGGATGGTCGCGCCCTCGCCGAGCCGCATGAAGTCCACGTGCAGCGGCAGATCGCGGATAGCGTCGAGCTGGAAATCGCGGGGAATGACGCGGTGCTTCACGCCGTCGATCTCGACGTCATGAATGGTCGTGAGAAAATGCCCGGCGTAGATACGCTGGCGCAGTTCGTTGTAATCGACCGAGATCGGCAGCGGCGGCTTGCCGTCGCCATAGATGATTCCGGGTACGCGGCCGGCGCGACGCTCTGCCCGGGCGGCCCCCTTGCCGCCTTGTGAG
Organism: uncultured Alphaproteobacteria bacterium; assembly: GCA_963733575.1. Taxonomy (GTDB): domain Bacteria; phylum Pseudomonadota; class Alphaproteobacteria; order Rhizobiales; family Xanthobacteraceae; genus BOG-931. The sequence goes on from CAVTDJ010000008.1 coordinate 392,408, forward strand.
CGCGACGCCGCCTTGATGAGTTGGACGGTCGCCATGATGTATCCTCGTCGTTAAGCTTTACGGTGCGCTTGGATCACCGCGGCAGCCTCCAGGGGTGCCAAAGGTAACTTCGCCGCGGTGGCGCGCTTATAGCGGCGCGGATCGTGAAAAACAAGGAAGGCCGGAAGCCGCCCTACGGCGTTAGAAACCGCCGGGAGTTGCACCCGGCGCGGGAGCGTCGGGCGTCTCGCTCGGGGGATGTGACCCCGCAAGCTTCGCCTCCAGCGCCGCGATGCGGGCTTTGAGCGCTTCGTTTTCCTCGCGGGCCAGCCGCGCCATATCCTTAACCGCCTCGAATTCCTCGCGCTGGACAACAGCGAGATCGCGGAGTATGCGCTCCGCCTGACTGCGGAACAGCGTCTCGAATTCGCGGCGCACGCCTTGCGCAACACCGGCCGCGTCGTTCATCAACCGAGCAACCTCGTCGAAGAACCGGTTCGTCGTCTGCACCATGTCTGCCTCCGAACCTTGTTAGCGAGCGTGCGTCGTTAGCCCGCTTGCCATGCTTGTACACAATGGCAATGGTGCGACGCCATCGCAAGTTATGCGGCGCCAAAGCCGGCGCCGCGAGGGAGGGCGCGCCGCGCCCGCGTAGGAGCCGCCGATGCTCATCCTGCCAGTCCTGCCGTTTCCCGCGATCGATCCGGTGCTGATCCATATCGGACCGCTTGCGGTGCGATGGTATGCGCTGGCCTACATCGTCGGCATCATTGCCGGCTGGTTCTATGCGCGCGCCATCGTCTCTTCGAAGAGATTATGGGGCGGACCGGCGCCGATCACCGTCGCCGAGTTCGACGATTTCATTATCTGGATCACGCTCGGCATCATTCTCGGCGGCCGCGCCGGTTACGTGCTGTTCTACAATCTTCCGCACTTTGCCGATCAGCCGCTCGAGATTTTTAAATTGTGGACCGGCGGCATGTCGTTCCACGGCGGCGTGCTCGGCTGCGTCGTCGCCACCATCCTGTTCGCGCTTCGCCGCGGCTTGCCGATGCTGTCGCTCGGCGACGTGACCGCGGCGGTCGCCCCGATCGGACTGTTCCTCGGCCGCATCGCCAATTTCATCAACGGCGAATTGTGGGGCCGGCCGGCCGACGTGCCGTGGGCCATGATTTTTCCCAATGGCGGGCCGATCCCGCGTCACCCGAGCCAGCTCTATGAAGCGGCGCTCGAAGGCCTCGTTCTGTTGGTCGTGCTCGGCTTGCTGATGCGCCTGGGCGCGCTCAAGCGGCCGGGCCTGATCACCGGCGCCTTTGCGCTCGGCTATGGCATAGCGCGCATAACATGCGAATTTTTCCGCGAGCCCGACGCGCAACTCGGCTTCCTCTGGGGCGGTCTGACCATGGGAATGCTGCTCTGCATTCCGCTGATATTGGCGGGCATCGGCCTGCTCGCCTTTACCTTGACACGCCGACCGATCGCAAAAAATGGCTGATGAACGCTCGCCGCTCGAAGCCGAAATCCGCCGCTTGATCGACGTCGCGGGGCCCATGCCCGTTGCCGATTACATGCGGCTTTGCCTCACGCATCCGCAATACGGCTATTATGTCACGCACGAGCCGATCGGGGCCAAAGGCGATTTCATCACCGCGCCGGAGATCAGCCAGATGTTCGGCGAGCTGATCGGTTTGTGGATGGCCGCCGTTTGGCAGCAGATGGGCGCGCCGGAAAACGTGCGCGTCGTCGAGCTCGGCCCCGGGCGCGGAACGCTGATGATCGACGCCTTGCGGGCCGCCAAGATCGCCAGGGATTTTTACATGGCGATCGTGCTGCATCTGGTCGAGATCAGTCCGAAACTGAAAGAGGCGCAGCAGCAGCAGCTGGAAGCGGCCCGCGTACCGGCACAATGGCATTCCTCGCTCGCGGACGTTCCCGGCGGGCCCATTATCCTGATCGCCAACGAATACATCGATGCGCTGCCGGTGCACCAAGCGGTCAAACAAGCAGACGGCTGGCACGAGCGCGTCGTCGAGATTGCGCCCGACGGCAAACTTGTGATCGGCACCGCGCGCGAGGCGTTGCCTCATTTCGACACGACCTTGCCGCTTGGATTGCGTCAGTCTCCCGAGGGTTCGATTTACGAATGGCGCTCAGACACCGTGGCGCTTGAAATCGGACGCCGCGTCCGCGCCGATGGCGTCGCGCTGATCATCGATTATGGCCACGCCCAGCAAGGAATTGGCGAGACACTGCAAGCCGTCGCCGGACATTCTTTCGCCGATCCGTTACGCGCGCCCGGCGAAGCCGACCTGACGGCGCATGTCGATTTCGGCGCACTGGCCCAAAGCGCGGAAATCATCGGCGGACGCATCCATGGCCCGGTTTCGCAGCGCGATTTCCTGGTCCGGCTCGGGATCGACAAGCGGGCGGCCATGCTGAAAGCGCGCGCGGCGCCGGAGAAGAGCGCCGACATCGATAGCGCACTCGCTCGGCTGACCGCGACCGGGCCGAAGGGCATGGGCGACTTGTTCAAGGTTCTCGCCATCACCGACCCGAAGCTCGGTCGCCTGCCGGGCTTCGAAATATAAAGTCGAGACGGAAAATGATGGTCCAGGCCGAGACCCTCGCGCTTTCCGGAATTCGCCACGCTTTCTTCACGCGCGAAGGCGGCGTTTCCAGCGGCCTCTATACCAGCCTCAACGGCGGCGTCGGCTCGCGCGACAGCGCCGTCCATGTCGCGGAAAATCGCGCGCGCATGGCGGCGGCGCTCGAGGTCGAGACGGACTATCTGCTCACCGCCTACCAAATCCATTCGCCGAACGTGGTCATCGCGGAAGCGCCATGGGGGATCGAAGCGCGGCCGCGCGCCGACGCCATCGTCACCCGCTTACCCGGCCTCGCCGTCGGCGTATCGACGGCCGATTGCGGTCCGATCCTTTTCGCCGATCCGACGGCCCGCGTCGTCGGCGCCGCGCATGCCGGCTGGCGCGGGGCGCTCGCCGGTGTTGCCGAGGCCACGATTGAGGCGATGGAGCGGCTTGGCGCCGAACGCAGCCGAATCCGCGCCGCGATCGGCCCGATGATCCGCCAGGACAATTACGAGGTCGGTCCCGATCTCATCGAGCGCTTTGCCGACGAGGATTCCGCCAGCGAACAGTTTTTCCGACCTGCCTCGCGCACCGGCCATGCCCTGTTCGATCTTGCCGGTTACGTCGGGTCGCGGCTTAGCCGGGCCGGCATCCGGCAGATCGAGGATCTCCGGCTTTGCACCTACGCGGACCCGGAGCGGTTTTTTAGTTTTCGCCGCTCGACGCATCGCGCCGAGGCCGATTACGGCCGCCACGTCAACGCAATTGCGCTGGACTGACGAGAGCATTTACCAAACCGCGAACCAGCGCCGCCGGGGCGAAAAATCCTGCGGGGACAAGGCCCTGATTCATATTGCCAGTCCCGAAGGCGGCTTGTATCAGGTCCTTGTTTTCTGCTGAGCCGCGCGGGCGGAGGATAGCGAATTGGCGAGTAACAACGGAGCCATCAAGCTCGTCTCCGGCAATTCCAACCCTACGCTGGCTGAGGGCATCGGCGCCTATATCGGCACCCCGCTGACCAAAGCAGTGGTCCGCCGTTTCGCCGACATGGAGATTTTCGTCGAGATTCAGGAAAACGTGCGCGGCGCCGACGTTTTCGTCATTCAGTCGACCTCGTATCCGGCGAACGATCACCTGATGGAATTGCTTATTATCATCGATGCGCTGCGGCGCGCCTCGGCGCGGCGCATCACGGCGGTGATCCCCTATTTCGGTTACGCGCGGCAGGATCGCAAACCCGGACCGCGCACGCCGATCTCGGCCAAACTCGTCGCCAACCTCATCACCCGCGCCGGAGTCGACCGCGTGCTCACGCTCGACCTTCATGCCGGGCAGATTCAGGGCTTCTTCGACATCCCGACCGACAATCTCTTTGCCTCTCCGGTCATGGTGCGGGATATCAAACAGCGCTTCGATCTCGCCAACGTCATGGTGGTTTCGCCGGACGTCGGCGGCGTGGTCCGCGCCCGCGGGCTTGCCAAGCGCATCAATGCGTCGCTCGCCATTGTCGACAAACGGCGGGAGCGGCCCGGCGAGTCCGAGGTGGCTAATGTGATCGGCGAGGTCGACGGCCGCATCTGCCTCCTCGTCGACGACATCATGGATTCCGGCGGCACGCTGTTGAACGCCGCCGATGCGCTTTTGGAAAAGGGCGCCAGCGCGGTCTACGGCTATATCACCCACGGCGTGCTCTCGGGCGGCGCAGTCGCCCGCATCAACAAATCGAACCTCAAGGAGCTGGTGATCACCGATTCGATCCAGCCGACCGAGGAGGTCAAAGGCTCCCCCAACATCCGCGTGCTTTCGATCGCGACGCTGATCGGGGAGGCCATCAGCCGCACCGCAGCCGAGGAATCGGTCTCGAGCCTGTTCTTCGACTAACGCGTCATGCCCGGCTTTATGCTGCTTTATGCAGGGCAATCCACGTCTTAAACGCGAGACGAATTCAAACACGTGGACGGCCGGGACACGGGCGAGCGAAGCGGACGCCGTCCTTCGGACGGCTAAGCCCGGCCATGACGGCTTGTCCTTGTCAGCCCGGCCGGCCCCTCCCCGAGTCAACTTGTCGCAGGAAGGTCCTGTGGACGGGATGTCGTTTCCGCATTGTGCCACGGCGGCAAATCACTTCATGAGTGCTGGCAGGGCAGTAGACGGCTCCAGCGAACGCTTTGGCGGGAGAATCGGGCCGTTTATATTGTGCGCGCGGGCTGATTCGGAACTTTGAGTCAATCCGCGGGCGCGAGTTGTGCCTGCGGCAAATGGCAGCCCGGGCTTTGGCGATGTCCAGTGGCGTGCGCATTTCCACTTCAACCGGCGCTGTGGAGGCGGCATGTCCCTCATCGAAATTGTACGAGATCCAACCGACAATCCCCTCGACGTGGTCGAGCATATGGCGGCCGGCAACAGCTGGCCGTTCGAACGCGCCGGCGAGGACGAGATCGCGATCGTCGTCACCGGCCGATGGACCAATTACCAGGTTTCTTTCACCTGGATGAGCGGGATCGAAGCGCTGCATCTAGCCTGCGCCTTCGACATGCGCGTGCCCGAGCCGCGGCTATCCGAGGTGCAGCAGCTGACCGCGCTGATCAACGAGCAATTGTGGATCGGGCATTTCAACGTCTGGATGCAGAACGGCGTGGTGATGTTCCGCCATGCGCTTCTGCTCGCCGGCGGCGTCACCGCTTCGGGCCGGCAATGCGAAGCGGTGCTCGGGACCGCGCTCGATTCCTGCGAACGCTATTTCCCCGCATTCCAGTTTGTCGTGTGGGCCGGCAAATCCGCTCGGGAAGCGATGGATGCCGCGCTGTTCGAGACATCCGGCGAGGCCTAGCGAGCCCGTCATTCCGGGGCCGAGCAAAGCGAGGAGCCCGGAATCCATATCTACCGGCATATATATTTCTGAAACGGCAGTGGTTATGGATTCCGGACTCGCCGCTTTGCGGCGATCCGGAATGACGGGGAAATACCCCAATGAGCGCCTTACATCCTTCGGCCGGTGAGAGCCCGGATTTGCGCGATCTCTCGGGCCTGCTGGTATTGGTCGGAGCCGGCAAAATGGGCGGCGCCCTGCTTGACGGCTGGCTGCGGTCCGGCCTCGATCCGTCCAACGTCGCGGTGATCGAGCCAAATCTTTCCCCGCAAATCTCCGCGCTTGCCGGTCGCGGCGTGCGGCTCAATCCGGATGCGGCCGCTCTGACCCGCGTCGCCGCCGTGGTCATCGCGGTGAAGCCGCAAATCGCCGATCAGGTGCTGCCCGCGATCGCGCCGATGATCGGCGCGTCAACGCTCGTGGTGTCGATCATGGCCGGGCGGACTCTGCGATTTCTTTCCGCCACGCTGAAGAACGCGAGCGCGTTCGTGCGCGCCATGCCGAATACGCCGGCCGCGATTGGCCGCGGCATCACCGTCGCGGTGCCGCTCCGCGCGAGTAAGGCCCAGCGCGACCTCGCGCACCGCCTCCTTTCGGCGACCGGAACGGTCGAATGGGTCGAAGACGAAGCGCTGATGGATGCGGTCACGGCGGTCTCGGGATCGGGACCGGCTTACGTTTTCCTGCTCGCCGAAGCTTTGGCGCAGGCAGGCGCAGCGGCCGGGCTGCCGCAGCCGCTCGCGGAAAAACTCGCGCGCGAGACGGTCGCCGGCGCGGGCGAGCTGCTGCACCGCTCGGCGCTCGACGCCGCGACTTTGCGCGAGAACGTCACCTCGCCCGGCGGCACTACCGCCGCAGCGCTCGATGTGCTGATGGGTGAAAACGGTCTGCCGGCCCTCATGAAGACAGCGGTTGCCGCCGCAACCGAGCGCTCGCGGAAGCTTGCGGGCTGAATAACACCCGCTTGGAACCGTACCGCGAGCGGCCTACATTCAAGTTGTCGGTCACGCGTTCGCTGACTTCGTACAGGAGTTTGGTCATGGCTCGCAGACCCACCCGCAAAGCCGCCCGCAAATCGGCCCGCACCGCTGCAACCCCCAGCCCGGCCGTCCCCGCCACGGACCGCGAGAAAATCATTGCGGCCTTCCTGGCGCTTCTTGCCGACAAGCCGTTCGAGGCGATCGGCTTTGCCGACATCGCCGGAAAGGCCGGTGTGTCACTCGCGCAATTGCGCGGCGAATTTTCTTCCACGCTCGCGATGCTCGCCGCCCACATCGCGGCCACCGACCGCGCCGTGCTCGCCGAGGACTTGAGCGACATGGCCGACGAGCCGGCCCGCGAACGCTTGTTCGACGTATTGATGCGCCGGCTCGAGGCGCTGGCGCCGCATCGCGCAGCCGTCCGCTCGCTGCTGCGCTCGGCCCGCCGCAATCCGCCGCTCGCGCTCGCGCTGAACGGACTAGCCGCGCGCTCGCAGCAATGGATGCTGACCGCCGCCGGAATCGGCGCCTCGGGCCCGCGCGGCATGATCCGCGCGCAAGGCCTCGCGGTGCTCTTCGGTTCGGTTCTCCGCACCTGGATTCACGATGACGATCCGGGTCAGGCGCGGACCATGGCAGCGCTGGACCGGGCGCTCGCGCGTGGCCAGCGCTTTGCCGGCTTTCTCGACGATCTTTGCAGCATTCCCTCGCGCCTTTGCCGGCTGCGCTCGCACCGCCGCCGCCGCCGGCGGAGAGACGAGGATTTCGAGGAGACGGCCGCGGCCTGATTCGCGCTCCGCGCCGCTTACCGATTCTTGCCCATCGGCGCTAACCCTTGCTGCGCGCAGGCGTTTTGTGGCTAACGCCGGCTATCAAGGGCTTCAGCGATAAACGCGTGAATTCCCAGCAGGTTAGAATAACTAAAAACAAGAGTTTTTTGATTGAAATCATTTTTTTCCGGCCCTAGATACGATAGTTACATCCGATACCAACGGACCGCCGGACACCGCCGCGATGATCGTCTGCTCCTGTAATGTGCTCACCGACCACGATGTCCGGGCAACGCTCTCGGGCGACGATGCGGCGCCGCGCACCGCCGGCGAGGTCTATGGCTGTCTCGGTTGCAGCGCTCAATGCGGACGGTGCGCAAGGACCATCCGCCGTATCATGGATGAAGCCGTTGGCGCAGCGAATTCAACTTGCTGCCCGGGCTAACGGCCAAGCCGCTTAAGGTTCGCCTACCCCAAAACCATCGAAACGACGCGCCCCACCGCGATGCCTTTGCGCGTTCGCCGCAAAGGCTATAATCAACACCGCGCACCAGTCTGTGCGGCGGCATCCATTGCAGGGAGCACGATCATGAGAGGCGAGCCAGGGGTCGTCGATTACCTCAATAAGGGACTGCGTCACGAACTGACGGCGATCAACCAGTATTGGCTGCACTACCGCCTGCTCGACAACTGGGGATACAAGTCGCTGGCCAAGCAATGGCGCAAGGAATCGATGGAGGAGATGGAGCACGCCGACAAGCTGATCGAGCGCATCATCTTCCTCGACGGCTTTCCCAACTTGCAGGTGCTCGATCCGTTGCACATCGGCCAGCACGTGAAGGAGGTGCTCGACTGCGATCTCGCGGCGGAAATGTCGGCACGCGCACTCTACGAGGAGGCCGCCACCCATTGCCATGCGGTCAAGGACTACGTGTCGCGCGATCTGTTCGAGAAGCTGATGGGCGACGAGGAGCACCACATCGACTTCCTCGAAACTCAGCTCGATCTGGTCGCCAAGCTCGGCGCCGAGCTTTATGCCCAGCACCATATCGGCAAGCTCGACGACGAAAAGGACTGAGCGCCGCCGTTAACGGCAGGCAACGGGCGATTGCTGAGATTGCTTTAGAACTTCAGGCCGGCGCCGAGGCGTCCGGTGGCCACTGTCATCAAGATGCCCGGGGGCGGCTTGAACTGATCCCATTCGAACTCGGCGCGCAGGAAGACGTTGTATGCGAGTGCAACGTCGACGCCGCCGCCAACCGCAAAGCCATAAAGCACTTCGCTGTTCCGGTTGAAGCTGTTGCTAAATGAAAACAAATTACAAACCGGCGGCGTGGCGCCACTACACTGGAAGTCGGTGGCGTTTGCCGTGACCGACACATTGGCGACCCCGACTGCCAATCCGCCAAATGCATAGGGCTTGAAATTGCCAACCACATAGCCTGCTGTCCCCCGGAACGTGGCGAAATCCATGTTCGTCACCGAGCCGGTGCCGCTAACCTGGACAATGTGTGTAAAGCCCTGGCTGTCGGCCGCCGTAATGAGTGGTCCGATCGGCGTACTCGGCGCGTGAAGCGTAAACCCGGCGCGGTTGAAATTGGCCTCGACGCCGAGTGTCAGGTCTTGCCATTGGGAGTTATAGCCGACAAAGGCGCCATAGCTCGCCGCGCTGGTGTTGCCGGTGCCGAGTACCTGCCATTGGTTGGGCGCGAACTCCTGCTCCAGAGTGGTTTGCCGCAGAGCAAAGGCGAGGCCGGGTTGCGTCGCGCTGCTGAAATCCGCGTTGCCGTTGGTGTAGCCGACCTGGCCGCCGACATAGAAGCCGCTCCAGCGCGTAAAGGTTGCCGGCCCCACCGTTTCCGAGCCCCGCAGGATGTCGAGGTCGGCCGCGGCCGCAGGCGACGCGATCCCCAACAGCAGCAGAGTGCAGAACACCCAACGCATCGGCCGCCCTTTCATTCCTTTGGCGCGCACTGTGCCGCCAGGCTCAGCGGCAGGGGCATCAGCCGCGGCTGGAGAGCGGCGGCTGCATCGGCACGTATTGCGGCTGCGGCGCCGGCATGTATTGCGGCTGCGGCGCCGGCACATATTGCGGCGGCGGAGCTGGTACGTATTGCGGTTGCGGAGCGTAGACGGGTTGCGTCATGGCGGACATCACGCCCAGGCCAAACCCGGGCTGGAACAGCCAGCGGAATCCGATGCGGAAATCCTGCGAAGTAAAGTCACGCAGGGTGTAGAACGCGCCCGGGCAGGACGGCGTGTTCTGACAGTGAACGACGGCGGTCTCCGGCGACCCGAGATTCAAATAACGCCAGCTCAGGTCGATCTTGAGATTGTCGTTGACGTTGTAGGTCAATCCGGCCTGTACGTTCCAGGCCAGGGTCCAGGAGGAGTTGTCGTTGAACGTATAACCGAAGCCGACCGAGCCGTTGGAGCCTATTATGCCGTTGTCCTGGACACCGGTAATGTTGTTCAAAGCGCCGCCGACGCCGGCCCCGATAAAGGGCGTCAGGCACCACCATGTGCCGAGGTCGACATAAGCGTTGGCCATGAACACTTCGGCCGAATGATTGCCCGAGTTCACGTCGAAGCAGGTGAACCCGGCGCAGTTTTCGACGTAACTTCCGGTCGCCTTGAACATCGCCTTGGTGCGATATTCCCCGGTCACGTCCATTCGAAACCAGTTGTTCAGTTCATAGCCGACACCAAAGTCAAAAATTGTGGTGTCCTGGATGTCTTTTTGAACGATTGTCCAGCTTGGCGGCCACGGGAAAGCGGAATTGGTCTGCGAGTGATCGAACGACGCGAAGCGCTGCACGCCGACGCCGACATCGCCGCGCAAATACCAGCGGCCGGTCGGTGCTTCGATGACCTGGACCGGCTGATACATCTGTGGAGGTGGAGGCATTGGCATGTCGGCCGCGTATGCTGCCGTGCTGATGACGGCGGCTGCTGCGGCGGCGGCGGCGGTGGTGAAGGATTTGACGCTGACCATCTGCTTCGTCCTCTGCTCGGCGCGGCCACGCACGCGGCGGCGCTCGCTGAACGGAGCAAAAATGTCAGGAAATCCTTAAGCGGCTCTTAACCTTAACTCTTAACCGTGATTGTTAATTCTTAACGCCGTCGCGGGCGAGAGGCGCGCTCCAGCGGCTCCGGGAGCAAATAATACCGGATCCAAGCCTTCCGGCCGGCCGGCCCAATTCGTTAATAGCCGCTTGACGGCGCGGCCTCTGTTCCTTAGTTCCAGAGGCGGGACACCCCTCCCCAACGAGGGGCGGCTATCTGGAAGGATAGACCATGACGATTGCCATGCCCTCCGTGCGGCCGACTGTGCCGCATTTTTCATCCGGCCCTTGTGCCAAGCGCCCCGGCTGGAGCCCGCAAAACCTCACCGGCGCCGTTCTCGGACGCTCGCATCGCTCAAAAGTGGGCAAAGCGAAGCTCAAGCGCGCCATCGAGCTGACCCGCGAAGTCCTTCAGGTCCCGGCCGATTACCGCATCGGCATCGTCCCGGCCTCCGATACCGGCGCGGTCGAGATGGCGCTTTGGTCGCTGCTTGGCCAGCGCCCAGTGACCCTGATTGCCTGGGAATCGTTCGGCGAAGGCTGGGTCAGCGATGTGGTCAAGGAGCTCAAGCTCAAGGACGTAACGACGCTCAAGGCCGGCTACGGCGAACTACCCGATCTGACCAGGGTCGATCCGGCAAGCGACGTGGTGTTCACCTGGAACGGAACCACGTCGGGCGTGCGCGTCGCCAATGCCGATTGGATCGCCGCCGATCGGGCCGGGCTTACCATCTGCGACGCGACCTCGGCCGCCTTCGCGCAGCCGCTCGAATGGCCGAAGCTCGACGTCGTCACCTTCTCCTGGCAGAAGGCGCTCGGCGGCGAAGCCGCGCACGGCATGCTCATCCTTTCGCCGCGCGCGGTCGCGCGGCTCGAGAGCTACACGCCGCCCTGGCCGCTGCCGAAAATCTTCCGCATGACCAAGGGCGGCAAGCTCATCGACGGCATCTTCCAAGGCGAAACCATCAACACACCATCGATGCTGTGCGTGGAAGACTATCTCGACGCGCTTGAATGGGCGAAGGCGGCCGGCGGACTGCCGGCATTGCGCGCGCGCGCCGATGGCAACGCGCGGGTCATCGCCGATTGGGTCAGCCGCGCCAAGTGGATCGATTTCCTCGCGCGCGACCCGGCGATCCGCTCCAATACATCGGTTTGCTTGAAGGTCGTCGATCCGGCCGTCGGTCGGCTCGCGCCCGAGGCGCAGGCGGCGTTCGTCAAAGGCATCGCCGCCGCGCTCGAAAAGGAAGGCGTCGCCTACGACATCGACGCCTATCGCGATGCGCCGCCCGGCTTACGCATCTGGTGCGGCTCGACCGTCGAACGCGCCGATATCGAAGCGCTCACGCTCTGGCTCGACTGGGCCTACGCCAAAGCCAAGGACGCGCTGGCGAAAGCGGCATAACTCTTTGCACCCCTCGTCTGACCCTCCCTCCAGGGAAGGGTGAAGGAATAATCCCATGGCTTCCAAAGTCCTCATCTCCGACGCGCTGTCGCCCGCTGCCGTGGCGATCTTCAAGGATCGCGGCCTGGAGGTCGATTTCCAGCCTGGTCTCGGCAAGGACAAAGAGAAGCTCGCCGAGGCGATCGACGGCTTCGACGGGTTGGCGATCCGTTCCGCGACCAAAGTCACGGCAAAAATGCTGGAGCGGGCGCGAAAACTGAAAGTGATCGGCCGCGCCGGCATCGGCGTGGACAATGTCGATATCCCGGCAGCGACGGCGCGCGGGATCATCGTGATGAACACGCCGTTCGGCAATTCGATCACCACCGCGGAGCACGCCATCACGCTGATGCTGTCGCTGGCGCGGCAAATCCCCGAGGCCGACGCCTCGACCCGCGCCGGCAAATGGGAAAAGAACAAATTTCTCGGCGTGGAGATTTTCGGCAAGACGCTCGGCGTCATTGGCTGCGGCAACATCGGCTCGATCGTCGCCGACCGCGCGCTCGGGATGAAGATGAAGGTGGTCGCCTACGACCCGTATCTCTCCGACGATCGCGCGCTGGATCTGGGCGTCGAGAAGGTCGAGCTCGAGGAGTTGTTGCGGCGCGCCGACTTCATTACGCTGCATACTCCGCTGACCGACAAGACCCGCAACATCATCAATGCCGAGTCGCTCGCACTGACGAAGAAAAGCCTTCGCCTGGTCAACTGCGCCCGCGGCGGGCTTGTCGACGAGGCGGCTTTGTACGAGGCGCTGTCCTCGGGGCGCATCGCCGGCGCCGCGCTCGATGTGTTCGGCATAGAGCCGGCAACGGCCTCCCCGCTGTTTGGGCTGCCGAACGTGGTCTGCACCCCGCATCTCGGCGCCTCGACCACGGAGGCGCAGGAGAACGTGGCGTTGCAGATCGCCGAGCAGATGTCGGATTATCTCGTGCGCGGCGCGATCTCCAACGCCGTCAACTTCCCCTCGATCAGCGCCGAGGAGGCGCCGAAGCTCAAGCCGTTCGTGGCGCTGGCGGAGAAACTCGGCTCCTTCGCCGGCCAGCTCACCGAGACCGGCATCCAGCGGGTGCAAATATCTTATGAGGGCATCGTTGCGCAGATGAACACCCGGGCGCTGACCTCGGCGGCGATCGCCGGCCTTCTTCGCCCCATGCTTCAGGACATCAACGTGGTCTCGGCGCCGACCATCGCCAAGGATCGCGGCATCGTCGTCGAGGAGACGCGGCGCGAAGCCGAAGGCGATTACGAGAGCCTGATCACGCTGACGGTGACGACCGATCGCCAGTCGCGGCACGTCTCCGGCACCGTGTACGCCGACGGACGACCGCGCATCGTCAACATCAAAGGCATCCGCATGGACGCGGAGTTCGGCCCCTCGATGATCTACATCACCAATCGCGACAAGCCCGGCTTCATCGGCAAATTTTCCTCGACCTTGGGCGATGCCGGCATCAACATCGCGACCTTCCATGTCGGCCGCGAGGCGCCGGGCGGCAACGCTATCGCGCTGATCGAGATCGACGGCGAACTGCCGGCCGACGTGCTCGCCAAGGTGCGCACACTGCCACAGGTGCAACAGGCTAGACCGCTGCGATTTTGATAGGAGGTGACTTGTGACCGAAGCGGGTTCGACCGAAGCGTTGCGCGCCAACTTGCCCGGCATGATTCTCGACCTGCTTGAGGAGAACGGCGTCTCCGATCCCTTGGATTGCCAAGCTGCTGCAAATCCAATGATTTAGGCCTCATCGCCGGGCGCTGCGGCGACCGTTTCCGCCTTGCTTCGCCTCGCATCATCCATTATCCGGAACGGTTGCGGCGTTTATCCGATCCACTTGGTCGTTCATCGGTCTCCCGGGGATACTTCCTCATGGCAAATGTTGTCGTGGTCGGCTCCCAGTGGGGGGACGAAGGCAAGGGCAAGATCGTCGATTGGCTGTCCGAACAGGCCGACATCGTCGTCCGGTTCCAGGGCGGCCACAATGCCGGCCATACGTTGGTCATCAACGGGACGACCTACAAGCTCTCGCTGTTGCCTTCCGGCGTGGTGCGGCCGGGAAAGCTGTCGGTCATCGGCAACGGCGTCGTCCTCGATCCGCGCGCTCTCCTCGCTGAGATCGCCCAGCTCAAGAAACAAGGCATCGATGTCACGCCCGAAAATCTGCGTATCGCCGAGAACACGCCGCTGATCCTGCCGTTGCATCAGGAACTCGACGTCGCGCGCGAGCGAGCGTCCGGCAAGGGCGCAATCGGCACCACGGGTCGCGGCATCGGTCCGGCCTACGAGGACAAAGTGGGCCGGCGCGCCATCCGCTTGATGGATCTCGCCGACCTGCAAATGCTCAACGGCAAGATCGAGCGCGTGCTTGCGCATCACAACGCGCTGCGACGCGGGCTCGGCATGAACGAGATCGCGCCGCGCGCGCTGTACGACGAATTGGCTGCAGTCGCCCCCAGGGTGCTGCCGTACATGGATTCGGTCTGGTCCCTACTCGATGAACGGCGCCGCGAAGGCAAGCGCATTCTGTTCGAAGGCGCGCAGGGCGCGTTGCTCGACATCGACCACGGCACCTATCCGTTCGTCACCTCGTCGAACACGGTCGCGGCGCAGGCCGCGACCGGCTCGGGCCTCGGACCGAACGCGATCGGTTATGTGCTCGGCATCTGCAAGGCGTACACCACGCGGGTCGGCGCCGGCCCATTTCCAACCGAGCAGGTCAACGAGGTCGGCAAGACGCTCGGCGAACGCGGCAAGGAGTTTGGCGTTGTCACCGGCCGGCCGCGACGCTGCGGTTGGTTCGACGCCGTGCTGGTGCGTCAAACGGTGCGTATCAGCGGCATTCAGGGCCTTGCGCTCACCAAGCTCGACATTCTCGACGGTTTCGATGAAATCAAGGTTTGCACCGGCTACCGCCTGGACGGCCGCGAGATCGACTATCTTCCCGCGAGCGAGCACGCGCAGGCCCGGGTCGAGCCGATTTACGAGACCATCGCCGGCTGGCAAGAGAAAACCGCACGCGCGCGCTCGTGGGCCGAGCTGCCGGCCCAGGCCATCAAATATGTCCGCCGCATCGAGGAATTGATCGGTTGCTCCGCCGTGCTGCTGTCGACGAGCCCGGAACGGGAGGACACAATCCTGATGCAGAATCCATTCGAGACGTGAAATTAAGATGAAAAATCAAGGAGGCGAGCGTAAACTCAACCGATGACCGACTATCATCCGCTCATCGCCCGGGCCGTGGAGGGACTTGATAAGAGCACCGGAGAAATTCGCCGGTCCCTCTACGAACGCGCGCGCACCGCGCTGGTAACGCAGTTGCGCGGCGTGGATCCGCCGCTTTCGGAATCGGAAATCACGAAGGAACGTCTGGCCCTCGAAGACGCGATCCGCAAAGTCGAGGCCGAAGCGGCGCGCAAGTCGCGAGCGGAGTTGCGCGAGCCGCGGACGGCCGCGACGCCGCCGCGGCGCGACCGCAGCCCGCCGCCGCAAGCAGGGCGATCCGAAGCGCGACGTGCCGAGCAGATAGTACCGAAGCAGAGTCCGGAAGAGCCCGGCGAAGCCGAAGCGCCGCGCCCCGGCGCGCAGCATACCGCGCGCGAGCGGCTATTGAACGCGCGTGCGCCGTCGTCGAGCCGGGAAGGCATGAAGGGCTTCCGCGATGTCGTCAGCGGGGTGCACGATCTCGGCGGCGCGACCGCCAAAGCCGCACAGTCCGCGCGCAACACGCGCGATTCATACGGGTCGATGCCGTCGCAACATTACCCGCCGGGCGACGACGGGACGGCGGCTTCCGCGCACGACGTCGAGGGCGGACTCGACGCGGAGGAATTGAACTCTTCACACTACGGTTCGCGGCAACTGCGCCGCGAACAATCTTACGACCTGGAAGATGAGCAGGCGGCGCTGCAACCCGCGCGGCATCCGCCGCACGCGCTTGAAGACGAGTATCAGCCGCGTCCGCCGCGCTCCTATCGCGGCCTGGTCAAGCTTGCGGTAGCGTTGATCATCTTCTTGGGGCTGGCAGCGACGATATCCTGGCAATGGCCGCACATCACCGGGGTGTATCATTACGTCGCTCAGATCGGATCGAAGCAGCCGAGCCAAGCGACGCACGAAGCGACGCCGCAGCCCAAATTTTCCGGACGGGTTCCGCAGGAGCAAAACGCCGGGCAGCCGTCCGCCGCCGGCGCGCCGGGCAGCCAGACGGCGCCGGCTGTGGCGCAGCGCGTCGTGCTCTACGAAGAAGATTCGAGCGATCCGCAGGGCAAGCGTTATGTGGGCTCCGCTATCTGGCGCACGGAAACAGTATCGCCCGGCCCGGGGCTGGCGCCGGAACTTGCGGTGCGCGCGGACGTGGAAATTCCCGAACGTCACATAACCATGACCTGGTCGTTACGGCGCAATACCGACAAGGCCCTGCCGGCGAGCCACACGATCGAGATCATGTTCAATCTGCCGGCGGATTTTCCCGGCGGCGGCGTCGCCAACGTACCGGGCATCCTGATGAAGCAGTCGGAACAGGCGCGCGGCACGCCGCTCGCCGGACTTGCCGTCAAGGTGACGAACGGCTTCTTCCTCATCGGGCTTTCCGCCGTCGACACGGACGTGCAGCGCAACGTGGAGCTGCTCAAGGATCGTCCGTGGTTCGACATCCCGGTCGTCTACACCAACGGCGGCCGGGCCATCCTGGCGATGGAAAAGGGTCCACCAGGCGACCGCGCCTTCGCCGAGGCATTCGCGGCCTGGGAAAAGAAGTAAGCTGGTCGATGGCTTCGCCGGCCACGGCACGCTCGTAAGCGTTATCGGGAAACATGCGAAGATGAGTGCGAAGAAGAACACGGCTGACGCGAGAGTGCCGAAAGCGGCCGCGCACGCGTTCATCGCCTCGGCGCTGCGCACGATCGAGACCGAGCGCGACGGCCTGACCGCTCTGGCGGCAGCCATGTGCGACGGTTTGGGAACGTCCTTCGTCGCTGCCGTCGACACGATTCGCCAGGCGCGTGGCCGGCTGATCGTCACCGGCATGGGCAAGTCGGGCCACATCGCGCGGAAAATCGCCGCGACGTTTGCCTCGACCGGAACGCCCGCATTTTTCGTGCACGCCGCCGACGCCAGCCACGGCGATCTCGGCATGATCACTTCCGACGACGTGATGCTGGTGCTGTCCTGGTCGGGCGAGACCGGAGAGCTTAGAAGTCTGATCGACTATTCGCGCCGGTTTGGCATTGCGCTCATCGCAATCACCGTCAGTGCCGAAAGCACCCTTGGCAAGGCCGCCGACATCGTGTTGGCGCTGCCGCAAAGCCGCGAAGCCTGTCCGCACAATCTCACACCCACGACTTCAACGCTGATGCAGCTTGCTCTCGGCGACGCACTGGCGATCGCGCTGCTTGAAAGCCGAGGATTCACTGCGATCGATTTCGGCGTGTTTCATCCCGGCGGCAAGCTCGGCGCCGCGCTGAAATTCATCCGCGACGTGATGCATCCGGGTAGCGCCATTCCCTTGATCGCGCGGGGAGCGTTGATGTCGGAGGCGATCGTTGAAATGTCAGCGAAGGGTTTTGGCTGCGTGGCCGTCACCGACGCCGAAGGGAAACTCGCCGGCGTCATCACCGACGGCGATTTGCGCCGCCACATGCGCGACGATTTGCTGCAAGCATCCGTAGATGAGGTGATGACGGCATCGCCGAAAACCGTCCGGCCCGACCAGTTGGCCAGCGAAGCGCTGCAATTGCTCAATGCATCGAAGATCACGGCGCTCATCGTCGTGGAGAAGGACCGTCCGGTCGGCATCGTGCATTTCCACGATTTGTTGCGCGCCGGCGTCGCGTAATTCTCCCGCCGCCCGTCCCGCGGAGGCGGGGACCTGGAAATTCCGGATTGGCGGATCAATATTTTTCAAGCGGCTGGATTCCCGCTTTCGCGGGAATGGGCGGGACTTAAATTCACCGCAGCAAGACCTAATACAAGCCGCCTTGCACCGCCCTTTGATCGCCGGGTTGGCGATTGGCGGTAGGTATCGCTGGCACTCCGGTGTTGTCGGC
This sequence comes from uncultured Alphaproteobacteria bacterium, assembly GCA_963733575.1. Taxonomy (GTDB): domain Bacteria; phylum Pseudomonadota; class Alphaproteobacteria; order Rhizobiales; family Xanthobacteraceae; genus BOG-931. The sequence goes on from CAVTDJ010000008.1 coordinate 410,148, forward strand.
GCCGGGCGCGGCTGCGGCAGCAGGGGCGGCTGCCGTGGTCCCGGTGGCAGCGGATGCGGATGCATCTTTTCCCTGCTGGTGAGCAATGAACTCCTCGTAGCCGGGAGCGCCCGGCCGCGGCGGAACGTCCTTGGGCATGCCGCCGGCCCAGGTCGGCCAATGATCGGCGACGGCTCCGGAAAACGAAGTGCATGCCCCGAGAGCCAGACAGGGGAGGATCACTACCGTCAGCGCAGAAAACCGCTTGATCATGCCGGTCGTCAAAGTTGAACCTCGTTCCCTCGGCGATTGAAGGCAACCTACGAAATTTTGACCATTCTTTCGGACCGCGCAGGGGTCATTCTCGATCAGGCGCAGACACAAGGAGCCCTTCATGGCGGGACTGTGTCTGCCCGAAGGCCCGAAGCGGGAACCCGTCCAAGCTTCTATCTTTTTGGCATCAAGGATTTGCTAATGGCCGTTTAATTGCCTCGGAGGAAGTTTCAGCATACTCGTTGGCCCAAACGGTGACGAGGATTGCAAGGGTTGATCCCGGGGAAGCGGCCAAGCACGTCAAGGTCCGTGCAGCACGCTACATTGGTGGCGCTGTTGTTGGTGGCCGCTGTTTTGGCCGGATGCAGCGGGCTAGCATCGACGAACGGGGAAACGGCGGCATCGGCCCCGGATCCGTCCTACCGGGAGGTGATCGCCAATCGCCTCAGGTCTACATTTAAAGACTACGCATCCTACGATTCATTCGAAATATCGGACCCGCGCTGGGTGCATTCGGTTCAAGGCTGGAGTTGGCTCACCTGCGTGCGCTTCCAAGATCACGGCCACAGGCGCACCTATGCACTGTTCCTCAAAGCGAACGCAATCACCGATGCCCGCTATGCCGTTCAAACCGACGACTGTGACACGCAGGCTTATTCTCCGTTTGAACGGATGGGCGGAGCAGGATTGCAGCCGCTGCACTAGCGTTCCGCGGATGGTCGTCGTCCGCGCGTTCGCCGGTTTTGCTCAGCACTGTTTCGGCAGCGCGCTGCGCGTTGGCCGACCGATCTTCGTACGCCGGCGGTGCAACGCATGACGCGAGTGCTGGTAACCGGCGCATCAGGCTTCATCGGCCGCGCCGTGATAGCGGCGTTTGCGCAAACCGGAGTAACGGTTCGCGCCGCCGTGCGGAAGCCGCCGCAATCCTCGTTCGCCGTTGGCGTCGAGGTGATGCAACACCCGGATTTGGCGCAGCCATTCGACTGGGGGCCTCTGCTCGACGGAGTCGATCAAATCATCCATCTTGCCGGCATTGCGCATACCAGCCGTGGCGTTGCTCCCGAGCTTTACGATCGCATCAATCGGGCGGCGACGGCGGAGCTTGCCGCCGCCGCGGCTCGCGCGGGTGTTTGGCATTTCGTGTTCGTCTCATCGATCCGCGCGCAGAGCGGCCCCTCCGCCGATCACGCTTTGACGGAGCGTGACGAGGCGGCCCCGACCGACGCCTATGGCCGCTCCAAGCTCGCCGCCGAGGAGGCTGTGCGTTCGGCGGGCGTCCCGTTCACGATCCTGCGGCCGGTTTTGCTTTACGGTCCGGGCGCGAAGGGAAGTTTCGCCGCGCTGTTGCGCGCGGCGCTCTCGCGCTGGCCGCTACCAGTGAAAGCTTTCGTCAACCGGCGCTCGCTTCTGAGCATCGACAATTTCATCTCCGCGCTGAGCTTTGTTCTCTCCGCACCGACCGCGATAGGCGAGACTTATGTGGTCGCCGACCCGGGAATTCCTCCGCGGCTCGCCGACCTGATCGCGACGCTCCGCCAGGCGCAGGGCCGCTGGCCGCTCGTCCTGTCATTGCCGACGCACTATGTGGAAACTCCGCTGCGGATGATGCATCGCGACGATACATGGGAGCGCTTGGGCGGCAATCTGCGGGTCGATCCGGGTAAGCTCATCGCCGCCGGCTGGCAGCCGGTTCACGATACCCGCGGCGGCCTCGCCGCGCTGGTGCGGGAAAAGATGCCGCGACGCTAAATCGGTGTCACGACCGTGCGGGCTTGGCTGGCCGGACCCGCACGTCGGCAGATTCCGCCGAGCGCTGCACCAGACCCGTGGTCGAGTGTCCGGGCACGAGGCTCACGAGTAGGACATCGCCGCCCGCGCTTTCGACTACGTCGCGGCCGACCACCTCCTCGATCCGGTAATCGGCGCCTTTGACCAAGACTGCCGGTCGTACGCGCTTGATCAATTCCAGCGGCGTGTCTTCCTCGAAAACGATCACGAGATCGACGGCCTCGAGCGCCGCGAGCACCTCGGCGCGGCCTTCGGCGGGATTGATCGGCCTGCCTTCGCCCTTCAGCCGCGCGGTCGAAGCATCGCTGTTGAGACCGATAACGAGCCGGTCGCACGCCGCGCGCGCTTCGGCCAGCAATTTCACGTGGCCCCGATGCAAGAGATCGAAACAGCCATTGGTGAAGCCGATGCGCAGACCGCGCCGGCGCCATTCGGCCAGCCGCTCATCGATGACCGACCAGTCGAATACGATCTTGTCCTCCGGCGCGAGCGACGCAGCCGGCAGGATGCGGTGACGCAATTCGGCAAGCGATACCGTCGAGGTACCGCGCTTGCCGACGACGACCGCGGCCGCGGCGTTGGCCGCACGCATCGCGAACTCGTAGGGGGCCTTCATCGCCAGCAGCACCGACATCACGGCAGCGACCGTGTCGCCGGCGCCCGACACATCGCGCACCTTGACCGGATAAGCGGGAATGTGGACCGGCGCTTGACCCTCCACGTGAAGGCTCATCCCTTCTTCGCTGCGGGTCACCAGGACGGCTTCGCTGCCGACCGCGCGCGCGAGCTCCGCGGCGGCTTCGGCGATCTCCGCCTCGCTGGTGACCGGGCGATGGACCGCGGCGGCAAGCTCCTTGGCATTCGGCGTGATCAGCGTGGCGCCGCGATAGACGCGGTAATCGTGACCCTTCGGATCGACGATGACCGGTTTGCCGAGGCGCCGCGCCGCGTCGATGATGGCGCGGATGACGCGCTCGGTGAGCACGCCTTTGGCATAGTCGGACAGGACCACGGCGCCGGCTTTCGGCATCGCCGCTTCCGCAAAAGCGATGATCGCGGATTGGCTTTCCGCGCTGGCAGGGTCCGCCGTTTCCCAATCGGCCCGCATCAGGTGGGCGGAGTGGTGTTCGGAGACGAAGCGCACCTTGCGCGTGGTTTGTCGCGTCTTGTCGACGACAAGTTCGGGGGTAATGGAGCCAAGCTTGGAGAGCGCACTCTTCAAGATCAGGCCGGACTCATCGTTGCCGACAAGACCGACGAAAATGCATTGCGCGCCGAGGGCGGCGATGTTGCGGGCGACGTTGCCGGCCCCGCCGATCTCAACCGCGTTGTACGTGACTTTCAGCACCGGCGTGGGCGCCTCGGGCGAAATGCGCGTGACGTCGCCGTAAACGAAATCGTCGAGCATGACGTCGCCGACGCAAAGTACGGTCTGCGCGGGAAAAAGCCGGAGGGCTTCTTCGTACTCGAACATGCTCGTTGCCCCAGCCCAGGTCCCGTGATCCTTGTCACCGATAGCGATCGGAGCCATCGAGATAGCCTTTGACGTAGCGCTTCACTCCCTCTTCGAGAGTGGTAAAGTCGGCATTGAAACCGGCGTGGTGCAGGTTATCCATCTCGGCCTGCGTGAAATATTGATAGCTATCGCGAATCGACGCCGGCATGTCGATATATTCGATCCTGGGTGCGCGACCGAGCGCGGCGAACATGGCCGTCATCATATCGCGGAAGCTGCGCGCGTGTCCGGTGCCGACATTGAAGATACCCGATACCGCCGGCGTCTCCATCAGCCAGCGGACCACGGCGACCGCGTCGTCGACGTAGATGAAGTCGCGCTTTTGCTCGCCGTCGGCGATGCCCGGGCGGTGCGATTTGAACAGATGGATCGTCTTGCCGGCCTTGGCGTCGTCGAAACGCTTGGCCACAAGGTTCATCATCTCGCCTTTGTGGTACTCGTTGGGGCCGAAGACATTGAAGAATTTCAGCCCTGCCCATTGCGGCGGGAGCCTTTCCTTCCGCGCGACGCGCTCGATGACGGCGAGATCGAAAATATGCTTGCTCCAGCCGTACAGATTCAGCGGCTTGAGCCGTTTGATCGCGCCGGACATCCAGTCATCGGAAAATCCGGCCGCACCGTCGCCATAAGTCGCGGCGGAGGAGGCGTAGATGAAAGGCGTGCGCGTCGCCGTGCACCAGTCGAACAAGCGCAACGACAGCCGGAAATTGGTTTCCATGAGGAGGTCACCGTCGGTCGCGGTCGTCGACGAGATGGCGCCCAAATGGACCACGGCCTCGAGCTTGCGACCCTCCAGCCAGCGCAAGAGGTCGGCTGGCGGAATGAATTCGGCAAGCTGGCGGCCGGCGAGGTTTCGCCATTTGCCACCGCTGCCGAGGGTATCGTTGACGGCAATGTCCGCGCGTCCGGCCTCGTTAAGACTCGCGAGCACGTTCGATCCGATGAAGCCGGCCCCGCCGGTGAGCAGTAACATCAACGCCGCGCTGGGATGAGGTTGCCCTTGATCCCCCTTTTGCCCCAGTCTTGTTGCCCCAGTCTTGCTTGCGGCGCAACGCTGGACCGGGTCCGCAGCGGAAGTTGGGTCCGGCCGACGCCTGATGAAATGAATCATTATTCATCATAGAAATGAATAAGAATTTGGAAATAGATCGGTTTGCGCCACCGCCGGCAACGGATGCCAGCCCAATCCTTATCGTGCCGTACATGTGGATTGGCGATTTCGTCCGCTGCCATTCGGTCGTCGCCGTGCTGCATCAACGCTTCCCCAATCGTCCCGTCGATATGCTGGCGACGACGCTGTGCGCACCGCTTGCCGATTACATGCCAGGCGTCCGCCAAACCATTGTCGCGGACCTGCCGCGCGGCCGGCTCGCGCTTTCGCAGCAGACTGCGCTCGCCGGGCGTCTCAAACGCGAGGGCTATGGCACTGTGCTCGTAGTGCCGCGCACCTGGAAATCCGCCCTTGCGCCATTTATCGCGGGCATTCCGCAACGCGTCGGCTTTGCCGGCGAGGCGCGATTTATCTTGATCAACGACCTGCGCTTCGGCGAGCGCAAGCTGCCGCGCATGGTGGACCGTTGCGCCATGTTGGCTTTGCCGCGCGGCGCCAAGCAACCCTCGGCGTGGCCGATGCCGGAACTCAAAGTTCCCGCAGCCGAAATCGCGGCTTGGCGTGACCGGCGTGGCCTGATCGCGGACGGAACGTCCCGTCGTGGCACTCGCGCCGGGTGCCGTCGGACCCTCAAAGCGCTGGCCGAGCGCAGCCTACGCCGCCCTCACACGCCGGCTCACAGCCGACGGCATCGCCGTTTGGATGTTGGGCGGGCCCGGCGAAAAAACCTTGGCTACCGAAATCGTCGCTGACGGGGCCCGCGATCTCACCGGCGACGATCTGCGCGACGCCATACTCGCGCTCGCCTCCGCTTCCGTCGCGGTCTCCAACAATTCCGGGTTACTCCATGTCGCAGCCGCCGTCGGTACGCCCTCGATCGGGATCTTCGGCCCGACGAGCCCCTGGCACTGGGCACCGCTTAATCCGCTCGCGGCCATCGTCGAGACCAAGAGCGAACTTGCCTGCAGGCCATGCCACAAACCGGTATGCCGGCTCGGTCACCATCGCTGCATGCGCGAAATCACCACCGAGGAGGTCCTTGCCGCAACCCGCGGCGCGCTCGGCACAACCGCGGCGAGCCGGCCCGAAGTGCCGGCATAACGCCGTATTCATCTAGTCGGCGTATTGCCAAAACGGTCTAGGAGACAGGTTACGGACATGACGGTCCTGGTTACTGGCGGCGCCGGTTATATCGGCAGCCACATGGTGCTCGAACTCCTCGATGCCGGCGAGCACGTCGTGGTACTGGACAACCTTTCCACCGGCAACGCCTGGGCCGTTGCCGAGGGCGCGCCGCTTATTGCCGGCAACAGCGGCGATCAGGAGCTTGTCGCTCGCCTCATCCGTCAGCACAATATCGACGCGATCATCCACTTCGCGGCGTCCATCGTGGTCCCCAATTCGGTGCGCGATCCGCTCGGCTATTATCGGAACAACACGGTCAACTCACGCGCGCTCATCGAATGCGCGGTGGACAATGGCGTCCACCACTTCATCTTTTCCTCGACCGCCGCGGTTTACGGCAATCCGGCGCAAATTCCCGTGACCGAAGATGCGCCGACCCAGCCGATCTCGCCTTATGGCTGGTCGAAGCTGATGAGCGAAATCATGCTGCGCGACGCCGGCCGGGCGAACGGTCTCGGTCATGTGATCCTGCGCTACTTCAACGTCGCCGGCGCCGACGCTGCCTGCCGCGCCGGCCAATCGAGCAAAACGGCGACGCATCTGATAAAGGTCGCGGTCGAGGCGGCGCTCGGCTTGCGCCCCAAGCTCGAGGTTTTCGGCGACGATTATCCGACGCCGGACGGCTCCTGCATTCGCGACTACATCCATGTCAGCGATCTTGTCCGCGCGCATTCCGATGCGCTGCGCCACTTGCGATCCGGCTCACCGTCGCTGACGCTCAATTGCGGTTATGGTCACGGCTTTTCGGTGCTGGAGGTAGTCGAGACGGTCAAGCGCGTGTCGGGCGTCGATTTCAAGGTCGAGATCGCGCCGCGGCGCGAAGGCGATCCGGCCCAGATCGTTGCCAACTCCGCAGCGGCGCGGGCGACGCTCGGCTGGCAGCCGCAATTCGACGATCTTTCCACCATTGTCGCGCACGCGCTCGCCTGGGAACGCGAACTGATGAAGCGGCGAGCGGATCAGCGCGATCAAGGCAAGGAAGGCGCGCCGGCCGCTGCCGCGATCGGAGGTTCCGGGCGGTCATAGCACCTGCCGAAATCGCTTGAAAAATCCGGCCCTTCCGGGCAAGGAACGCACGGGGGCGCGGGCCTCGCGCATGCCGGCCGCAGCGGACGCAACGGATCGCGTATGAAAAATTCCACGGCCGGCTCCTCGGACGATTATTCCACCTTCGCGCTGGTGCGCCGCCTTCTCGTCGACGAGGCCTTGGTGCATTGGCCGCGCTACGCCATCGCCTTCGCGCTGATGGGCGTGGCCGCCGCCGGCATCGCGCTCACCGCGTATCTTCTCGGCACGATGACCAACGAGGCTTACGTCGAGCGCAATTTTCACGGCATCGTCGTTATCGGCTTGCTCGCGATTGCAATCTTCGCGGCCAAAGGCATGGCGGCCTACGGCGCGGCGGTGATGCTCTCCAGGATCGGCAACCGCATCGTCGCCGACAACCAGCGGCGCATGTTCGACAAGCTGTTGCACGAAAACATGGGCTTCTTCGCCGACCGCCATTCGTCGGAGTTCATCGCCCGCCTCACCACCGGCGCCAACGCCGTTTGCCAAGTGATCAATCTCCTCATCACCGCCATCGGCCGCGATCTGATGTCGCTGATCGGACTCTCGGTCGTGATGGTGACGCAAGATCCGGTGATGTCGCTCGCCGGCCTCGTCGTGGCGCCGCCGGCATTTTTCGTCCTGCGCAAGCTGATCCGCCGCGTGCGCGGCATCGCCCGCATGCAGTTCACCGGCGGCACGCACATCATCGAGACCATGCAGGAATCGCTGCAAGGCATGCGCACCGTCAAGGCGTTCTCGCTCGAAGATGAGATGCGACGGCGACTTGCCGTCAGCGTCGAAGGCGTCGAGCGTGAATCGAACAAGATGGCGCGCGTCGCCAATCGCGCCAGTCCGCTGATGGAGACGCTCGGCGGTTTTGCCATCGCGCTGGCGACGATCTATGGCGGCTATCGCATGATCGAAACCGGCGCGACGCCCGGTCAGTTCGTCGCCTTCCTCGCCGCGTTCCTGCTCGCCTACGAGCCGGCCAAGCGGCTGGCGCGGCTCAACATCGACCTCAACAACAATCTTGTCGGCGTCCGCGTCCTTTATGAGGTGATCGACAGCCCGCCGGGTGAATCAAACGATGACGATCGTCCGCCGCTGAAGCTCGCTTCGGCGCGTCTCGAATTTGCCGACGTGCGTTTCGCCTATCGTCCCGACACGCCGGTGCTGCGCGGCATGAGCTTCCTGGCGCAGCCGGGCAGGCTCACGGCGCTCGTCGGACCGTCGGGCGGCGGCAAATCGACGGTGCTCGATGTGATCCTGCGGCTTTACGACATTGAATCCGGCCGCGTCCTCATCGACGGCCAGGACATCGCCACCGTGTCGCGCGGCTCATTGCGCCGGCAGATCGCCTATGTCGGCCAGATCGTTCAACTGTTCCGCGGCACGATCCGCGACAACATCGGGCTCGGCAGCGTCGGCGCGGGCGAAGCCGAGATCGTCGCCGCGGCCAAGGCCGCGCATGCGCACGAATTCATCCTCGGTTTTCCCGCCGGGTATGACACGCCCGTCGGCGAGCACGGCCTGCAGCTTTCCGGCGGCCAGCGCCAGCGCATCGCCATCGCGCGTGCGCTGATCAAGAACGCGCCCATCATCCTGCTCGACGAGGCGACTGCGGCGCTGGATTCGGAATCCGAACGCTACGTGCAAGAGGCGCTCGCGGAGCTTCGCAAAGGTCGCACGACGCTCGTGATCGCGCACCGGCTCTCCACGATCATGCACGCCGACAACATTCTCGTCGTGGAGAACGGCTTGGTGGTCGAATCCGGCCGGCACGACGAGCTGCTGCGCAAGGGCGGCCGATACGCCTCCTTCTACCGGTTGCAGCTCAAGGAGCAGGCACCGCCGCTCGAGTCAGTCGCGGTCGGATAACGGACGACTACTGCAGGCCTTCCGCCCTCAGCGCTTCCTGCACCTTCGGGCGGGCCGCAACGCGATCCACATAGGCCTTGACGTTGGGCCACTTGCTGAGATCGAGACCGACGCGCGGCGACCAGCGCAGCACGACATAAAGATAGGCGTCGGCGATGGTGAACTTGTCGCCCATCAAATACTGCTTGCCGATGAGCTCCCTCTCGATCCAATCGAAACGCTTGCCGAGATTTTCCCGCGACAGCTTCTTGAATTCCTCGGGCGTGGTCGGCCGGAACAGTGGGCTATAGGTCTTGTGCAATTCCGACGCCACGAAGTTCAGCCATTCCTGCACACGGTAGCGATCAATAGTCCCCGCCGCCGGCACCAGGCCGGACTGAGGTTTCTGATCGGCAAGATATTGGACGATTGCCGGGCCCTCGGTGAGCCGTTGTCCGTCGTCCATCTCCAGCACCGGGATGTAGCCCTTCGCGTTAATGCTCCAAAAATCCTCGCCGCTTCTGGTCTTCTTTTCGCGAATGTCGACTTGTTCGAGCTCGAGTTCGATGCCGGCTTCGCGGGAAACGATGTGCGGCGAGAGGGAACAGCCGCCGGGCGTGTAATAAAGTTTCATGACGTGGAAGGCTCCCCAGACCAAGTGGTTACGAGCGTGGCCGAATATAAAGGCCAATCAATAAGTAAGCCGGGGCAACGGCGGCGACAACGGCGAGGATGGAACTTTGGCGAAACTCGGGGGTTGAGCAGGGAACCTGGAACCCGAGGAGCTTCGCCAATGGGCGCCCGCCGTGTCACCTTACGTGTGCAACCGCCAATTCCGTTTGGCAACGTCACTATGGTTCCGGCAACGCTGAGCGGGCGGCCCGAAGCGGATATGGCCAGGGCGATGGCTGCGGCACTGACCGATATCGAGGCGCCGACCGCAGCCAACGTCTACAACCGGTTGCGCCAGTCCTTCCCGTTGGCGCCGTTGGGCGCGCGCGTGGCAGCGCTCGGCGTCATCTTGGGATGGTTGCGCCGCTCGTTCTGACAGTTCCGATCAACTCGCTATAGCCCGAGATAGGCGCTGCGGACGCGATCGTCGGCTAAAAGCTCGCTGCCGCTGCCGGAAAGAGTCACGCGACCGTTTTCCAGGACGTAGGCGCGGCTCGCGAGCTTGAGCGAGAGCGCGACGTTCTGCTCAACCAGCAGACAAGTAATACCCTCGCCGTTGAGTTCGCGGATGGTGTCGAGCACACCGCGAACGATCACCGGCGCAAGACCCAGCGAAGGCTCGTCGAACATGATGAGTTGCGGCGCACCCATCAGGCAGCGCCCGATGGCGAGCATCTGCTGCTCGCCGCCGGAAAGCGTTCCGGCCGGCTGCCGCGCGCGCTCGGCAAGCTTGGGAAACATCGCCAGCACGCGCTCGCAATTCTTGGCGCGGTGAGCGCGGGCGCGCGGCAGCATGGCGCCGATGTCGAGGTTTTCGGCGACCGAAAGCGTGGGAAACACCTGCCGCCCTTCGGCGACCTGGCCTAAACCGAGGTTGCAGACGCGATGACTGGGCCAGCGCGAAATATCCACCCCGCTCAACACCACCCGTCCGCTCGCTTGCGGCAGCATTCCGGCAAGCGCGCGAATGAGCGTCGTCTTGCCGGCGCCGTTTGCGCCGATGATGGCGACGATCGCACCTTCCTCGATGGCGAGCGAAACGGAGTCGAGCGCCTGCACGTCGCCGTAGAAAACATCGAGATTTTCGACGCGCAGCATCACACCGCCTCGACGCCCAAATAGGATTGCACCACCGCCGGGTCGCGCACGACGTGCTCGGGCGTGCCCTCGGCGATGGCCGTGCCGTGGTCGAGCACGAGCACGCGGGACGCCAGCGCCATCACCGCGCGCATCACGTGCTCGATCAAAAGGATCGTCAAGCCGGTCTCACGGTTGAGCGCCCGCAGGATCGCGACCATGCGGTCGGTCTCGGTCGGCCGTAACCCCGCCATCACTTCATCGAGCAGCAAAAGCTGCGGCTCGGTCGCGAGCGCGCGGGCGACTTCGAGGCGCTTGCGATCCGGCAGCGTAAGCGTCGAGGCGATCCGGTGCCGCTTGTCGAAGAGGTCGAGCCGCTGCAACAGCGCGCGCGCCCCCTCCCGCGCTTCCTCGACACCGTGCCGGCGCAACAGCGCGCCGATGATCACATTGTCCTCGACGCTGAGCGCTGGAAACGGCCGCACGATTTGGAAGGTGCGGGCGATGCCGCGGCGGCAGATCGCATCGGCCGTCAAACCATGAACCGGCTTTCCGGCAAAAGTAATCGACCCTGCGTCGGGCGTCATGGCGCCGGCGATCATGTTGAACAACGTGGTCTTGCCGGCGCCGTTCGGGCCGATGACGGCGAAGATCGCGCCCTGCGGCACGGCGAAGCCGACCTGATCGACCGCAACGAGGCCGCGGAAGCGCTTGCTGACTCCCTTGAGCGTCAGGAGCGCGCTCATTTGCCCTTCCCCACGCCCAGGCGGCGGGCGAGCGGCGGCCAGACGCCATCCGGCAAAGCCACGATGACGATCAAGAGGCAGATGCCGTAAAAAACCTGCTTCGCTCCCGGCAGATCGAAGCCGAATGCCGTCATGGCGGAATTGAGCGTTTCGGCGAGGCCGGTAAGCACGAAGGCGCCGAGGATCGGGCCGAACAGCGTACCGATGCCGCCGATGATGGGACCGAGAATGATCTCGATGGAACGGGCAATGCTGAAAACCTGCTCGGGAAACAGGTTGTTGTAGAAGAACGCATAGAACACGCCGGCGAACAACGTCACCGCCGCGGACACCATCACCGCAATCATCTTGTAACGGAAGGTATTGATGCCGGCAGCGCGCGCCGCCTGCTCGTCCTCGCGGATGGCGAGCCAGAAATAGCCGACTCGGCTGCGAAGGAGGAAATGGCAAAGCGCGAAGATCAGCACGGTCGCGGCGAGGATGACATAATAGAACATCGCCGGATCGCCGCGCAGCCGCCACAGATCGTTGTGCGCGTATTGCTTGACCGGCAGGAACAGGCCGCTTGAGGCGTTGACGTAGTTCCAATTGTCAAAGCCGATGCGGGCGAACTCGGCAAAGGCGATGGTGAGGATGGCGAAATAGACGCCGGAAACGCGGAAGCGGAAGGCGAGAAACCCGATGATCGCCCCGCTCGCCGCGGCAACGGGAATGGCCGCGAGCAGGCCGAGCCAGGGACCGATGCCGAACTGCGTGAACAACATTGCCGCGACGTAGCCGCCAAGCCCGAGATAGAGCGCATGCCCGAGCGAGAGCTGCCCGGCAAAGCCCATCATGATGTTCCAGGCCTGCCCGGTGTAAGCAAAATAAAGAATGATGATGAGGACGGTGAGCAGATAATCGTTGACGACCCACGGCGCCGCCAGAAATGCCGCGAGCAACACGGCGAGCAGAACCGCCGCGCGGCGCGATACGCCGCGGGTCAGGCGCGCGATCATGCGAGCCTCTTGCCAAGGAGGCCCTGCGGCCGGAACAACAGCACCAGCACGAGAATGCCGAAGGCGAACATGCTCTTGACGGATGGCACGAACAAAAGCCCCGCCAGCGCCTCGGTCAATCCGATCAATACGCCGCCGAGCAGCGCACCCGGCATCGAGCCGAGCCCGCCGGTGATGACGATGACGAAGGCAAGGAGCGTATAGCTCGGCCCGAGCATCGGCGTTGCGTCGATGAGGAGAACCAGCATCGTGCCGGCGGCGCCGACGCAAGCGGCGCCGAGACCGAAGGTGAGCGCGTAGAGGCGCTTGACGTCGAGCCCGACCACGAGCGCGCCGGTATGGTTGTCGGCGCAGGCGCGGATTGCCTTGCCGACAAGCGCGAACCGGAAGAACGCGAATAGCGCCGCGGCAAAGATAATCGCGGCGGCGCCGGCATAGACCTTGGCGGCGTCGATGATCAGCGGGCCGATTTGAAAGCTCTCGTAAGCGTAGGACGTCTGCACCGATCGGGCGTCGGGGCCGAAGATGATGAGCAACGCATTGGTGATGATGATCGCCAGCGCCACCAAGAGCAGAAACTGCGAGTGCTCGGGCCGGGTGACGAAGAGATTGATCAACCCGCGCTGCAGCACATAGCCGAAGACGAACAGCACGGCCGCGATCGGGATGAGCAGGATCAGCGGGTCAAGGTGAAATCCGGTGGAAAGGACGACCGCGAAGAACATCGCGATCGTCATCATCTCGCCGTGGGCGAAATTCACCACGCGCACGACACCGAAGATGACCGACAGCCCAAGCGCCATCAGGCCGTAGACCAAGCCGGTCAAGACTCCGCCGACGGCGACGTTCAGATAGACGTCAAACGGCACCGAAACGCCTTCAGCCGCGGCTCTGATACGACGGCAGCGGCCATTCCGGTTTGGCGTTGGCGGCTTCCTTGGGCGCCAGCGTCACCAGCTTGCTGCCGCTGTTCTGGATGGCGCCATCCTTCACTTTGTCGTTCTGGCCCTTGGCGTTGAATTGGATGCCCGGGCCGATGCTGACATTGTCGGTAATGTTGGTGGCGCGGATGGCGTCGGCCAGCGCCTTCGGATCGCTCGAACCGGCGCGTTTATAGGCGTCGGCGGCGACGAGCAGCGCCTCGAACGTGAACACATGGTTGGTGTTCAGATTGACGCCGGGATCGGCTTTGGCCAAAGCGGCTTCAAGCACGGGGGTGAGCTTTTTGTGCGGGTCGTACCAGGGCACGAAGCTGATCGGCCCGTCGGCGAGCTTGCCCATCGTCTTGATGTACTGGTCCTCGTACCAGCCCGGCCCCATGCTCAGGATCGCCTGCGGCGTCCAGCGCTGCTTGACGAGCTCGCGGGTCAACAGCATGGCGTCATTGAGGCGGCTGACCACGAGGAGCGCGTCGGCATTGGTCGCCTTGGCCTTCGCCACCTCGACGGACAGGTCTCGCGCCGCCGGATCGTAGGCGATCTCGTCGGCGATGGTGTAGGGCATGTCGAACTTCGGCATGACCGCGCCGATACCCTTGGCCATCGCCGTGCCGTAGGTGTCGTTCACGTGCATGAACACCACCGTCTTCGGCGCCGAACCGGTGATGGCAAAGATTTCCTTCTGGTTGGCGAAGGCGTCGCCGAGAATCATCGGCGCCGTCGGGAAATTCCTGAAAACGAACTTGTAGCCTTGCTCGGTGATCGGCGGCGCGGCGGCGATGTTGATGACGAACGGAATGCCCTTCTGTTCGGCGACCTGGGCGATCGCGGTGGTTTGCCCGGAATCGAAGGCGCCGATCAAAAGCTGCGCGCCGTCGCCGATCAGTTTTTCCGCGCGGGCGCGTGCGGTGTCGACATTCGATTCGGTGTCGGCGCTCATGACCGCGAGATCCGGCAGGCCGAGCGATTTCAGGATCCCGGGCGCGATGTCGACACCTCGCTGGCAATCCTGGCCGATGCCGGCCTGGATGCCCGAGCGCGGCAACAGCACGCCGACCTTCAGCGGACCGCCCTCCGCACGCACGATGTTGAAGGGCGCAAAGCCGGCGACGAAACCGGCGGCGCCTGCTCCGGCAGTAAAGGTGCGGCGGGTTACGCGCGCGGAATTCGACTGGGATTTATGTTTCATAGCGAGATCCTCCCATAGCTTATGCTGTGTTTATGCTGTCCGGCTTTGGCCCATGATGCCGGATTTATTTGAGCGGCCACAAGCTCGAAAATGTCGCGACTATGGCCCTCCGTCGCATGGGCCGTCGGATATATTGTTGACCTGGACAACAATTGGCGTCAATACCGAATTGGTCGTAGGCGGCCCAATCGTGAGTGGCGACTTGCTTTGAGAGGACGGCACAATGACCGGGACGAAAAACGCCGCAAGGTCGACCCCGGCCCTTCGCAGCGCGGCGCCGAGGCGCGGCAGTGCGCGTCCGGCCGTTGCGCTCGACGCGCTCAACGGCCATCTCGGCTATTTCGTGCGGCGGCTTCAGGTCTGGATTTTCCAGGACTTTATTCGCGCACTGGCGAGCATCGACGTCAGTCCGGCGCAATTCTCGGTGCTGGTGGTGGTCGGCGCCAATCGCGGCCTCTCGCAGGCGGAGCTGGCGGCAACGCTTGGCATCGAGCGGGCGCGCTTGGTGCGTCTACTCCACCGGCTCGAGGAGCGCGGCCTGATCCAGCGCCTCCCCTCCTTCGCCGACGGCCGCCGGCACGCTTTGCAGCTTACGCCGCAGGGCCGGACGCTGCTTACGCGCGCCAAGGCCCTAGCGGCGCGGCACCAAAAGAGATTGATCGAAAGGCTCGGCGCCGAACGGCATCAAATGATGCTCGACGCGCTGCGCGATTTTTAGGCCCAGCTATCCGGCGAGCATTTGTTCCACCGCCGCCGCTATGCGCAGCAATATGCGATCCTGGCCGTTGCGCGCAAGCAGCATGAGCCCGACCGGAAGCGCGGCCGGCAGCGGCAGCGAAATTGCGCAGAGATCGAAAAAATTGCCGATGGAGGTATTGCGCAGCAGCATCGCATTACGCGCAAAGTAGGTTTCCTGGTCCGCCACCTCGGCAATCGTCGGCGCGACGATCGCCGATGTCGGCATGATGAGCGCATCGAGCCCGGCAAGCCGCCGATCCATGGCGGGCACCAGGCGCTCGCGCGCATACAGCATCTCGATATAGTCCGCCGCCGACATTGCACAGCCGCGCTCGATACGCCCGCGGATGTTCGGGTCGAGATCGGCGCCGCGGCGCTTGAGCCGGTCGCGATGGATGGCGCAGGCTTCGGGCTGCACGATGCCGCCATAGGCGTTGGCCCGCCGCATCTCGTCGAACAAGGACACGGTTTCGTGCGTGATCCACACGCCGGCCTTTCTCAAGCGCTCGATCGCCGCGGCAAAGGCGTCGCTGACCGTCTCGTCCATATTTTCGAGGGGATAACCTTGCGCAATGCCGAAGCGAAGGCCGGCGAGCGCAGGCGGTTCGAGCGGCGCAAACTCCTCGTTGGCCATCACGGCGTCGGCCATCACGGCGTCGGCCCTAGCGCAGTCGGCGACGCTGCGCGCCAGCGGCCCGATGGAATCGAGCGTGGTGCTCAAGGGAAACGCGCCCGCGGTGGGCACGCGCTGCCGGCTCGGCTTGAAGCCGACGATGCCGCACAAAGCCGCCGGTACGCGCACCGAGCCGCCGGTATCGCTGCCGATCGCGATCTCGCACATGCCGTCGGCGGTGGCGACCGCCGCGCCCGAGGACGAGCCGCCGGGAATGCGCGCGCGATCGCGGGGATTGCCGGGCGTGCCGAAATGCGGATTGGCGCCGATCGCGCCCAAGGCGAACTCGGTCATGTTGGTCTTGGCGACGATCACCGCGCCGGCGGCGCGCAGCCGGCGCACCACCGGAGCGTCGGCCGCGGCGGGCGCTGCCTCGTCGGCGAGGATTTTCGAGCCGGCGCGGGTCGGTTCGCCAGCGACGTCGAACAAATCCTTGATGCTGACGATGGTGCCATCGAGCGGGCCGAGCGACACGCCGTGTTTGGCGCGCGCGTCGGCGGCGTCAGCCGCCGCGCGGGCGGCCTCGGCATAAACCGTCAGGCACGCGCGCGCCCCCTCCCCTTTCGGGTCGGCGATGCAGAGAAGCGCCTGTTCGAGCCGGTCGCGGCAGGAGAGAGATTTCATTGAGACTGTCCGATGATGAGGGGGGACGACGGGATTGCAGACCATACATCGACCCTGCCATCATCCGCGAGTCTCGACGAAGGGCACAACAATGCCAGACAACAAGCCGGCGCTGTGTTTCATCGGCTTTGGCGAGGCGGGCCAGGCCATCGCGGCCGGCCTGCGCGAGGAAGGCGTCGAGCGCATCGCGGCCTGGGATATTCTGTTTCCGCAAGCCGAGGGTGAAAAGCTCAAGCGCACTGCCGAAACGATCGGCGTGCGCTGCGCGTCTTCCGCCGCCGACGCGGTGCGCGAGGCGGAGATCGTCGTGTCCGTCGTCACCGCGGCTTCCAGCGTCGACGCGGCGCTATCGGTCAAGGCGCATCTCACCGGCGAGGCGTTCTTTCTCGACATCAATTCGGCCTCGCCCGGCCGCAAGCAGGAGACCGCGAAGCTTCTCGGCGGCGGCCGATACGTCGACGTTGCCGTGCTTGGGCCCATTCATCCGGCGCGGCATCAAACGCCGATGCTGCTTGCCGGGCCCCACGCAGAGACCGTCGCGCCGGTTCTCACCGCGCTCGGCATGCATGTGACCATCGCCGGACCTGAGACCGGCGCCGCGGCGGCGATCAAGATGGTGCGCGGCGTCATGATCAAGGGGATCGAGGCGCTGACGCTCGAATGCTTCCTCGCCGCCGCGCGCGCCGGCGTGGTCGACGAGGTGGCCGCGTCGCTGAAGAACAATTACCCCGGCCTCGTTTGGGCGAAGGTCATTCCCTACAACCTCGAACGCATGGCGAGCCACGGCGAACGGCGCGCCGCCGAAATGGAAGAGGTCGCCGCCACTTTGCGCGAGCTCGGCATCGATCCGCTGATGACTTCGGCCACGGTCAAGCGCCAGCGCGAGATGGGCCAGATCGGCACCCAGCAATCGGTGCGCCGCGTGCTCAAGAAGGACCGCGCCGCGATGCTCAACGCCATCAGCGCCGCCGCGCGCGACCGGCATTGAATTACGGCGCGAACTCATAAATGCCGCTGTTAGGCAGCAGAAGCCGATTTCCACTCCTGGGGTTAATACCGGACCTTTTTGCCCGCCTATCAAACCAAAGCGAAGGGCCACTTCCGGGCTCAGTACCGGCAATATCGTCGGCAGGACGGAAGCCGACTACGACTTCCGCCCCAGGCAGCCCTCGCGGAGGTGTTTATTTGACCGCGATGCGCAAAACTGGAACCATCCGCCCGTTACAGTCGTTTGATGCGTCGGGATTCCCCCTCTGGCAGAGGCCGCGGGAGACATTTGAACCGGAGCAGGCGTGACAAATCGGTTCACGACGGCACGATCAACCGAAGCGATCCGCCGATGGAGGGCTCCCGCGATCGTGACCCTCGCAGCAGCGGCCGCGCTGACGGCGCTGACCGTGACTCCACCCGCCGACGCCGCGGAGAATCAGGGGCGTCCCGCGCGCACCAGCGAGGCGACGGCCCCGCGCGATGCAGGTGAGCCGATCATAGCGATCGTGTCGATCAAGAGCCAGCAGGTGACCATCTACGACGCCGACGGCTGGATCCTACGCGCGCCGGTGTCGACCGGCACGACGGGACGCGAGACCCCGGCCGGTGTTTTCAGCGTCGTCGAGAAGGACAAGGACCACCACTCGAACCTCTATGACGATGCCTCGATGCCGAACATGGAGCGCATCACCTGGTCAGGCATCGCGCTGCACGGCGGGCCGCTGCCTGGATATGCGGCCTCGCACGGCTGCGTGCGGATGCCCTATCGCTTTGCGGAGAGGTTGTTCGACAAGACGCAGATCGGCATGCGCGTCATCATCGCGCCGAACGACGCGGAACCGGTCGAGTTTTCCGATCCGGCGCTGTTCGTGCCGAACGCGGAGGCTCTTGCGGATGGGCCGGCGCGCGCCGAAACGCTCGCCCGCGAGGCGGCGGATGCCACCAAGATGGCGGACGAGGCAGAGAGCGCCGCCACCATAGCGGCGCGCGCGGCGGCGGCGCTCGCGGCGTCCCTGCGCAAGCTGGAAGCGCTCAAAACGCGCGCCGACGCCGCGCTCTCGTTCGCCGAGAAGGTGCTCACCGCCGCGAGGACGGACCAGGCCAAGGCGCGGGCAGAGGACCTGAAGCAGAAGGTGACCGCCGAGGCCGCAGAGCTCGCGACGCAGCTCGACACCGCCAAGGCCGACGCGAAGACCAAGCTCGATGCGGCCAAGGCGGCACAGGACGCCGCCAAGGCGGCCAAGGCCAAGAAGGCTGACACCGCCAAGGCGGCCCACGACGCAAAGCTCGCGCTTGAGCCGGTCTCGATCTTCATCAGCCGCGCGAAGCAGCGGCTCTATGTGCGGCGCGGCTTTGGGGCAAACCTCGAGGTCCCGGTCACGATCCGCAATCCTGACGAGCCCATCGGCACGCATGTGTTCACGGCGGTGGCGCGCACCCGCGACGGGGGCCTGCGCTGGACCGCGGTCACGATCGACAGCGGCGACAACGCCAAGGACGCGCTCCACCGCGTCACCATCCCGCACGACGTGCTCGACCGCATCGCGCCAACCGCTTTGCCTCGATCCTCGATTGTCATCTCGGACGAGCCGCTGAACCGCGAGACCAACTATCGCACGGAGTTCATCGTGGTGCTGAACAACCAGCCACAGGGCGGCCTCGCGATGCGCCAGCACCCGGACGATGACCGCGTCGCCAACCGTAACGACTGGGACGGCGGCTTCTTCAGCTTCGGTCACTGGGGCAGTTGGGACTCCCAATACGCCTCTACGCGCCAGCGCGGCG
Source organism: uncultured Alphaproteobacteria bacterium (assembly GCA_963733575.1). Classification (GTDB taxonomy): domain Bacteria; phylum Pseudomonadota; class Alphaproteobacteria; order Rhizobiales; family Xanthobacteraceae; genus BOG-931. The sequence continues at coordinate 429,337 of CAVTDJ010000008.1, forward strand.
GACAGAACTATTATCAGCGGCAATGGTGAGGACGCGGAGCGTCGCGGGTAGGCTGGATCGCGCGCGGAGAAATGCGGCCGGCAACGCTCTAATTTAGGGCAAACGTCCGCTAATGGAATGGTCCCTGCGTGCTCCTGCCCGGCCAGCAATCCAAGCTGGGCTATACCAGACTGGTCACGTTACGATGAGAGTTGGAATGTGAAAAGTACGCGGAAGGCAGCGACGGATTGGGTCTAGAAATCCGTAACCTCGCAATAAGGCGTCGTACCGATGAGCTTCGACGGGATTGGCAGAAGGAACCCACGACGCGCGCGCACGTTGAGGGGCGTCGGGCAGTTTTGATGACTGATTTTTACCCTTATCGCCGAGCCCTGATCTCGTTGAATTTGGACAGCGCTCTTTCAAATTTGTTATTGAAGAGCCACATCGCATCAAGAATCTCGCGGAAGGTTGCAAATTTTTTTGCTCTGTCAGCTTGTCCAAAAGTGAAGATGCTATTGTTTCGCAGATATCCCATGATCCTCGGGTCGGAAATTTTGTAGTTGGTAAAGTTGCCTGACTTAAGGGCGGCCCTGGTCGGAGTCGGGATAATCTGGATGAGTTCAAAAAGCTTCATTTGATCGATCGAATCTGGCATCGTTTTCACGATCGCCGGTATTTGCGGGAAAAGATCTGCGTGTGCGCTCACAAGGGCATCTCTCACGGCGGTCCAGTGATTGAGCCGATGATCTAAATTGCCGACTCTTGCCTCTTCCATATCGTCGCTAGCGCTCAGTGCAGGATCAAAAGCTCTTATCGACTTTTTGATCGCTGCCCATTTCTTTTGACCACTTCGGTCTTCAGATGGACCTGTTTGGAGACTTCCTTTGTACGTATTCGAGCGCGCATTCCCTACGTTTTGCCTACCATTTGTCTCCGCAAAGAAGAGCCCCAAGCTGATACGGCCTGCCACATCAGCATTTGTTGCATCAAGGCCCTTGGCTCGCGCAATAGCGATTCCCAGGTCGACAACGTCTTTGAATGGAGTATCCGAGTTTTGCGCATTGGCGGGCGGCGCCTCCATGATGTCGAAGAGCTTCCTATACTCATCGATCAGCGGCTCACCGTCGGCATCAAAGTACGCCGGAGGAATTCCGAATTTATTGGGTCTTTCGATTTTGGACGGAAGCGCGTCGGTGAGGTCTTTATATGCACTCATCATGTTAATACGAGTAAGGTAGAGTGCTTGTCCCGGTAAGCTCGGTAGCCCTTGATTCGAATTTATCTGTGCTCGCCGCTGGGCCAAGATCAACTTAAAGTCGTTTACTGCATTGTTGTACGTATTGAGCGCATCCGACTGTGATTTGGTGAGTGCGGGCGGCTGACCCTTTGTAGGGGGCGATGCAGTCTCCACACGTAACTCGTCGGGTTGAGTTTGGGCGCCCGCTCCAAAAGGCCACCCGGCTGCCGTTGCCCCGAGTGCCTTGATGAACTCGCGCCGTCGCATTGCCGCTCCCAAGCTCAGGAAACAGCATCCTATCGGCTCAGGCGAGTACTTTGGTAGGGGCTGAAAACGGCAGGCCAATGTCGCTTATGGGTCCAAACGCGTCAACTAAACGATGTCCGCCCTATGTCCGATTGGTGGGCAATTGCGGAAATGCCGATGCGCGCTTGATCGTTTCGCCTCGGACATGATTCGAGCTTCCAAATCGAAGCCTCGAATCAGGCGGTGCGAGCCCATCACAGTGCGTGGAGTGTCGTCAGGCAAATCACCCGCGGCGGCGGATGGTGTCGGCCAGGAACGCGAACGACGCCTTCGGCGTCCGCTTCTGAGTCGCGAAATCGACGCGGATGATGCCGAAGCGCCGGCTGTAGCCCTCCGCCCATTCGAAATTGTCGAGCAGCGACCAGGCGAAATAGCCGCCGAGCTTGACGCCCGCGGCAAGCGCGCCGCGCGCCGCGGCTAGATGTTCGCGCAAATAGGCGACACGGTCGTCGTCGTGCACAATGCCGTCCGCCGCGACTGCATCGTCGTAGCAGGCGCCGTTCTCGGTCACGTACACCTCCGGATTGGCGTATTGGTCGCGGAGCCGGATCAGCGTCTCGGTGAGACCGCCCGGATCGATCGGCCAGCCGATCGCGGTGAACCGCGTACCCGCGGGCACCGCGCCGAACCATGCGCCGAGCAGGCTTTGCGGCGCATTCGCGACATACGCCGGCGCGTAGTAATTGAGGCCGAAAAAATCGACAGGCTGCTGGATCGTTTTCAGATCGCCGTCCGCGATCAGCGGCGCGAAGTCGGCGCCGATAACAGCCGGATAAGAGCCTTTGAACAGCGGGTCGAGGAAAGCGCCGTTCCAGAACGCGTCAAACCGGTCGGCAGCGCGGCGATCCTCATCGCGATCCGAGGACGGCCGCACCGGCGACACGTTGGTCACGGTGCCGAGGCGCAAATCCGCCCGCTCGGCGCGCAAAACTTGCAGCGCCCGGCCCTGCGCCAGGTTTTGGTGATGGATCGCCGCCAGCATGTTGGGCAATCCGGTCAGGCCGGGCGCATGGCTGCCGGTGCCGTGTCCGAACAGCGCGTGGACGTTGGGCTCGTTGAACATCGCCCAGTGCTTGACGCGATCGCCCAGACGGCGCGCCACCACGCGTGCGTAGTCGGCGAACTTCTCGGCGATGTCGCGTTTCGTCCAGCCGCCCTGATCCTGCAGCGCCTGCGGCAGATCCCAATGATAGAGGCATAGCCACGGCGTGACGCCGCGCCCGATGAGCCCATCGACCAGGCGATCGTAGAAATCGAGGCCGCGGTGCTCGATGACACCGGTGCCGGCGGGCAGGATACGCGGCCACGCCGTGGAGAAGCGGTAGGCGTTGAAGCCGCCGCGCGCCAGCCATTCGACGTCCTCGATCCAGCGGTGATAGTGGTCGCAGGCAACGTCGCCGGTGTCGCCGCCCTTCACGCGCCCCGCTTCGTGCGAAAAAATATCCCAGACGCTCTTGCCGCGTCCGTCCTCCTCGACCGCGCCTTCGATCTGATAGCTCGAGGTCGAGGCGCCCCACACGAAATCCGCCGGAAACGCATTCTCTTCGGCCATGGCTGAACCCGGACGTAGCGCGCGCCGCATGCCGGCCAGCCCGGTGAGGAGCGGCAGAACGGCGCGGCGGGACAGGTTCAGCATATCACTGCCGTTTCTTCCTTTCGGCGGCGGGAGTGGGCTTCGGTTGCGCCTCTTCTTCCATCTTCGTTGCGAGCTTGGGCGGCCAACCGCCGCTCGTTTGCAGCCGCATGGTCCAATATTCCCACGTTCGCGCCACCACGTTCGGCATCAGGTTGACAGCGCCCGCAAGCTTGACCTCGCCCGGACGCAACGGCGTCGGCGCGCCCAGCAGGTAGGCTTGCATCTGATATTCGGCGTTCTGGCAAAGGAAGATCGAGCGCGAAACCAGCTCCTTCAAACCGCCGCCGACCACGGTGGCGCCATGCCGCCGCATCAGCACCACGGAATGTTTGCCGAGCGCGCGCGCCAGCGATTGACCTTCCTCGTGTTTCGTTACCAAAAGATTGGTGTCGCCAAACTCGTCGTGCTGGTCCCAGAACGGCGTCTGTTCGCCGATCGCGGCGCCCATATGGAAGACGGGCACAATCGGCTTTCCAGTGGCGCAGAACGGCATGACCGAGGGTGCATGATGGTGGCAGACCGCCATGACGTCGCTGCGCGCCTGGTAGATGCAGCCGTGAATGACCCGCTCGATATAGAGGCGCTCGCTCGTGCGCTTCACCGGCTCGGATTTGAGATTGTATTCGAGGATATCGCTAGGCTCGACCAATTGCGGCGAGCGCGAGCGCGAAAGAAAAAAACGGCTCGGATCGTTCGGATGGCGCACGCTGACATGGCCGAAGGCATCGAGCACGCCTTCATGGGACAGGATGCGATTGGCGAGCGCCAATTCCTCAATGAGATCGGTCAGATTGTCCGGCACGGGCGTTCCTCAATTTGCGGGGCAGCGCCTGCCGGCTGCCCTCGGCGGGCCTAACAAATCCGCAAGTGGTCGCCCGCGCAACCCCTGTGCCGCAGGTATGGCCGATGCTATCAATACGCTGGAACAAGCAGCCGCCGGGTCCTGCATTGAGTGCGCGCCACCTCGACATCAGTATTCGCGTGAACGGCGAGGATATTTCCGCGCGCGTCGAAGCGCGCCAGACGCTGGTCGATTTCCTGCGCGACGATCTCTCACTCACCGGCACCCATGTCGGCTGCGAGCACGGCGTGTGCGGCGCCTGCACGGTGCGGGTCGATGGCGAGGTCATCCGCGGCTGTCTCGTTCTGGCCGCGCAGTGCGACGGCGCGAAGGTCGAGACCATCGAAGGCCTTTCGGATTCCGGCGCGCTTGCCGATTTGCAGCTCGCGTTCCAACAGCGCAATGCGTTGCAATGCGGCTATTGCACGCCGGGCATGCTCATCGGCGCTGACGCGCTGTTGGCCCGCGGCGGCGTACCCAGCCGCGAAATCATTCGCGAGCATCTTTCCGGCAATTACTGTCGCTGCACCGGCTATCAGGCGATTGTCGACGCGATCGAATCCGTGGCGCAAGCGCGCGCGGGAGCGAAGGGATGACTGCGCGCGTAGATAGATTCCCCTCCCCCTTGTGGGGAGGGGAAGGGGTGGGGGTCGGGAGGTCGCGCGCGAATGTCGATGCTTGCGCGTGGCCTCTCGACCCCCCTCCCCACCCTCCCCCACAAGCCCCACAAGGGGGGAGGGAGGAGCAAGCATGAACCTCGCCGACGACCAGCCTTCCGGGCTTTCCGCCCTCGACCGGCCGAATTCCTATATCGGCCGCTCGGTGCCGCGGCCGAATTTGGCGCGATTAACGCAAGGCCGCGGCCAGTATGTCAGCGACGTCGTGCTGCCGCGCATGGTGCATGTTGCTTTCGTACGCTCACCGCACGCGCATGCGCGCATCAAGAACATCGAGACGGCCGAGGCGAAAAAAGCGCCGGGCGTGGTCGCGGTCGTCACCGGCGCCGAGCTTGTCTCGGTGATCACGCCGTGGATCGGCGTGCTCACGCACTTGAAGGGCATCAAATCAGCGCCGCAGCACGCCATCGCCGTCGACCGCGCCTGCTGGCAGGGCGAAGCGGTGTGCGCGGTCGTCGCGCGCACGCGCGCCGAAGCGGAGGACGGCTGCGCGCTGGTTCGCGTCGCGTATGAACCGCTTCCCGCCGTCACCGATGCGGAAACGGCGCTCGACAAGGCGACGCCGGTGATCCATCCCGAGCTCGGCGACAATCTGACTTTCGAGCGCGCGCTCACCGCCGGCGATCCCGACAAGGCTTTTGCCGAAGCCGACGCCATCGCCGAGACGACGTTCGTGTTCGGCCGCCATACCGGCGTGACCAACGAGCCGCGCGCCATCGTCGCCGACTGGAATCCGGGCGAGGAACGCCTCACCGTCTATCACGGCACGCAAGCCCCGCACATGACGCAGAACCTGTTCGCCAAGCACCTCGCTCTCGAGGAGCATCAGGTGCGCGTGCTCACCAAGGACGTCGGCGGCTCATTCGGCATCAAGGTGCACATCTATGCCGACGAGATGGCGACGGTGGCGCTGTCGAAGCTTCTGAAGCGGCCGGTCAAATTCGTCGCCGACCGCCTCGAGAGTTTTGTTTCCGACATTCACGCGCGCGATCATCGCGTCAAGGCCAAGATCGGCGTCAAAAACGACGGCACCATCACCGCTTTCGAGATCGACGATCTCACCGGCATCGGGCCGTATTCGGTCTATCCGCGCACCAGCGGCATCGAGGCGAACCAGGTCGTCAATCTGGTCGGCGGCCCCTACACCTGCCCGAATTACCGCGCCCGCGCCCGCGTCGTTTTCCAGAATAAAAATGTCATGTGCCAGTACCGCGCGGTCGGCCATCCGATCGCGACGGCGGTCACCGAGGGCCTGGTCGATCTCGCCGCGGCGAAGCTCGGCATGGACCCGGCCGAGCTGCGGCGGCGCAATCTCATTGCCGACGATGCCTATCCGGCGGCCGGCGCCTCCGGCATCAAATTCGAAAAGCTGTCACATCACGCCTCGCTCGACAAGATTTTGGCGATGATGGATTATGAGAAGCTCCGCGCCGAGCAAGTGCAGCTGCGCGAACGCGGCAGCTATCGCGGCATCGGCTTCGCCTCCTTCATCGAGGTAACAAATCCGTCGGCGGCGTTCTACGGCGTCGGCGGCGCGCGCATCTCATCGCAGGACGGGGCGACGCTGCGGCTCGACGCCGCCGGTAACGTGTTCGTCCATTCCGGCGTCACCGAGCAGGGTCAGGGCGCGGAGGCGGTGCTGGCGCAATGCGTGGCGACGTCGTTCGGCGTGCCGATCGAGCGCGTGCGCGTCGTCACCGGCGATACCGACAATGTGCCCTATGGCGGCGGCACCTGGGCATCGCGTGCGGCCGGCATCGGCGGCGAGGCGGCCTGGCAGGCCGGCAAGGCTTTACGCAAAAACGTGCTCGCCGCCGCCGGCTCGATGCTGCAGGCCGACCCCAACGCGCTCGACATCCGCGCCGGCATCGTGGTCGACGCCGATACCGGGCGCGAGCGCGTGCCGCTCGAGGAGGTGGCGCGCGTCGTCTATTTCCGGCCCGACACGCTGCCGCCGGGCTTCCAGGCCGAGTTCATAGTAACGCGCCACTACGTGCCGCGCGCCTGGCCGTTCGCTTTCACCAACGGCGTGCAGGCGTCGTATCTGGAAGTCGACACCAAGACCGGCGAGGTGAAGCTCTTGAAACACTGGTGCGTCGAGGATTGCGGCACGGTGATCAACCCGCAGCTCGTCGACGAGCAGATCCGCGGCGGCATTGTGCAGGGGATCGGCGGCGCGCTTTACGAGCATTGCCTCTATGACGAGGCCGGCCAGCTCCTCAACGGCAACCTGATGGATTATCTGGTGCCGATGGCCGGCGAAATGCCCGACATCGACATCGGCCACGTCGTGACGCCGACCGCGGATTCAGAGCTTGGCGCCAAGGGCGCGGGCGAAGCCGGCACCGCCGGCGCGCCGGCTTGCGTCATGAACGCCATCAACGATGCGCTCCGGCCGCTGGGCGCCGCGCCGCTGGTCGAGATGCCGTTTACGCCCGAACGGGTGCTGCGGGCGTTGGGTAGGATTTAGCTCTGATCCTCCTTTCGTCATTTCGGGACGGCGCAAAGCGCCGGGCCCGGAATCCATATTCACTGGCGGGGGTTATGGATTCCGGGCTCCTCGCGGAGCTTGTCATCGGGCCGGCCACTTCGGGCCGGACCCGTTGGCTCGGCCCCGGAATGACGGGTCAGCACCCTTGTCGCGCGCCGGCGTCCCCCTACAATGCGCGCCCTTCGACACGAATGAAATTTCCCCAAGGGAGCAAACGCAAAATGGCTGCCAACAAGCGGGCGGGTTACAAGCTCGCGACATATCGAACCAGCGAGGGGCCGCGCGCGGGTATCGTTGTGGGCGAGGAGGTGTTCGACGCCGCGAAGCTCACCGGCAAAGCCAGTTACGCAACCGTCGGCGGCATCCTCGCGGACTGGAAGACGGCCGAGGGCGCGCTAAAGAAAGCCGCCGCCAGCGCCGCCAAAAGCCGCGCCAAACGCCAGCCGCTCGCCAAGACCAAATTGCTGGCGCCGGTGCCCTTCCCGCCGACCATCTTTTGCGCCGGCGCCAACTACGCCGATCACGCCGCGGCGATGGCGCGCCGAAGCGGCAACCCCGAGCCCCGCGATCCGCACGAGCAGGGGCTGAAGCCGTGGCATTTCATCAAGGCCGCGCGCACGGTCGCCGACCCGGGCGCAACGATCAAGGTGGCGCACTACGCGAAAGAACTGGACTGGGAGATCGAGCTTGCCGCGGTCATCGGCCGGCCGTGTAAGGACGTGCCGAAGGAAAAGGCGCTCGCTTACGTCGCCGGCTACACGGCGGCGAACGATCTCTCCGCGCGCGATCGCGGCCGTCGGCCCGGCATCGAACCGACCTCGTTCTTCAAGATGGACTGGAGCAAGCACAAGAGCTTCGATGGCTCCTGCCCGCTCGGGCCGTGGATCGTGCCGGCGAGCGACATCGCCGACCCGCAGAATCTCGCATTGAAGCTTTGGGTCAACGGCGTGCTCAAGCAGGATTCCAACACCGGCAAGATGCTGTTCACGCTCGCCGAGCAGATCGAGCAGCTCTCGATCAACATGACGCTGCATCCCGGCGATCTGATCCTCACCGGCACGCCGGCCGGCACCGGCGCCGAAAGCGGCGCGTTCCTCAAGGCCGGCGACGTGGTGAAAATCTGGATCGAAGGAATCGGCGAGTTCAGCAACCGGATCGCCTAGGTCGCGCCCGATTCCCGCCCATGCTAAAACGCAATTCCGCTCATTCCCGCGCAAGCGGGAATGCAGGTCTGGGTCCCCGCTTCCGCGGGGACGAGCGGAGGGAAATAGAAACAAGAATGCCGGAAAAATTCGTCGCCAAGATTGCCGAGTTCAAGGATGGAGAACGCCGCATCGTCTTCGCCGGCGATAATGAGATCGGCGTGTTCCGGCATGAAGGCGCGTTCTATGCCTACAGCAATTTTTGCCTGCATCAGGGCGGGCCGGCCTGCGAGGGGCTCACCATCGCCAAGGTCGAGGAGCGATTGCGGCCGGACAAGACCTCGATGGGGCTCTTTTTCTCCGAAAGCGAGATGCATTTCGTGTGCCCCTGGCACGGCATGGAATACGATATGAAGACCGGCGAATGCGTCAGCGACCGGCGCATGAAGCTAAAAAAGTACCAGGTCATACAAAAGGGAGACGAGGTCTATGTCCTCGCCTAGACGCGCCGCCAAGGACGCACTCGATCGCGCGGCGAAAGCCGCGCGCGGCTCGCGCCCGACCCAGCCGCCGGCAAAGCCAAACACCAAGGCCGTCAACGCCGCAAACTCGGCGGAAGCAAAGCGGCTTGCCGCCGCGATCGAGCGCGGCATCGCCGACGGCCGGCTCGACGTGCTCAGCGCCGACGCACTGCAGGCGCTGATCGCCGTCGCGTGCCGGCTCTATACCGCACGCCGCGAAGCCGGCGAGGAATTCATGCCGGTGGCGAAGAATTCGCTGTCCGCCACCGACGTGATGGTCACGGCGAGCGGATTACTGCGCGCCGCCGACCTCGCCGCTTTCGAGCTCGGCATGTGGCAAGGCTGGACGGGACGCTAATGCCGAGAAACATTTTTCCGCTCATTCCCGCGCAAGCGGGAATCCAGCTCTGGGTCCCCGCTTTCGCGGGGACGAGCGGATCCCCCCGTGGGTGTGAGAGAACGTCATGGATCTGATCTCCGATCGCGGCCGTCGCGTCACCATCGAGGAGCTCAACACCACGCGGCTCCTGGCGCATGCGCGCAAGCAGGCGCATCAGCGCCGTTTCGACGACATCCTGATCGTCGACGTCGATGCGCATCACTACGAGAACGAGCATTACGACGAATTCCTGCCGTTCATGGAAAACGACGTGCTGCGTCAGCTCGTCATGTCGGGCCGCAGCAAGAAGCAGCAGCCGGGCATCGTGCCGATCCCGACCGGCTATCAGGACATGGGCGGCCGCGTGACGCGCTATCCGATGCGCGGCAGCGAAAAGACCGAGGACGGCAAGATCCGCGACGTACAGCTCGGCCATCGCTGGATGGACGCCATGGGCGTCGACTATTCCTGCCTGTTCCCGACCGGCATGCTCAATATCGGGCTGCATCCGCAGACCGAAATGGAGGTCGAGCTGTGCTGGGCCTATAACCGCTGGCTGACCGAGAAGGTGATGCCGGAAGCGGGCGGCCGTTTCTTTTCGCTGCTGTGCCTGCCGTTTAGCGATCCCGACGCGGCGTTGCGCCACGTCGAGACTTTCGGCGGGCGCAAGAATGTCGGCGGCTTCATGGTGACGACCGTGCGCTCCGGCATGGGCGTGCACGACAATGCCTACATGAAAGTCTATCGGGCGATGGAGGAGCGCGGCCTCGTCATCGCCTTCCATTCCGGCGTGAACTGGGGCGAGCCGGCGTTCAAGAGCTGCAACCGCTTCATCTCCGCGCACGCGCTCGGCTTCACCTGGTACAACGTGCTCAACTGCACCAACTGGGTGATCAACGGCATCGGCGAGCGCTTCCCGAAGCTGCCGGTGATCTGGATGGAATCGGGCCTCGCCTGGATTCCGTTCCTGATGCAGCGGCTCGACCATGAATACATGCTGCGGCCGTCCGAATGCCCGCTCCTGAAAAAGAAGCCGTCGGATTACATGCGCGACATGTACTACTCGTCGCAGCCGATGGAGATTCAGGATTACGACGCGATGGAATGCACGTTCCGCATGATCAATGCGGAAACCCAGTTGCTCTACTCATCCGACTATCCGCACTGGGACTTCGATCTGCCGTCGACGATCTGGGACCTGCCGTTCCTGGCGGAGAAGGCCAAGCACAACATCTTGGGCGGCACCGCCGCGCGCCTGTTCAAGCTGCCGCCGCGCAACGAGAAGCAGACAGAGAATCTGAAAAGGTTTGGCAATCTCGTCGCGGCGTGAACACTTCGCCGTTATGGCCGCGCTCGTCGCATTGTAGTAGGGTTGGCAGGCGCCTTTAGTTGCAGGACGAGCCACCATGCACGCCATCCGTATCGACCGGAAAAAACCGCTGGCAGCCGAACCGCATAGCGGTCACAACCGCTATCATCCCGATATCGCGCCGGTCCTTGAGGTCACCGAGGGCGAAGAAGTGATATTGGAGACGCGCGACTCCGTCGACGGTCAGATCGGCCCGGACACGAGCGTCGCCGATCTGGCGCACCTCGATGCCGGTCTCATACATCCTTTGACCGGACCGGTTTTCGTCAAGGGCGCCGAGCCCGGCGACATGATCGAGGTCGAATTCCTCGACATCGTGCCACAACCGACGGCGTTCAGCGCCATCGTTCCCGGGTTGGGTTTTCTTCGCGACATCATGACAACTCCGTTCGTCGTGCATTGGAAAATCGGTGACGGTTGGGCGACCGCCGCCGAAATTCCCGGTGTGCGAATTCCAGGCGCGCCGTTCATGGGCATTTCCGGGGTGGCGCCGTCCGCACAAAAGCTCAAGGAGTGGGCCGAGCGCGAGCAGCGCGCGCTCGACGCCGGCGGCTTTGTGATGCCGCCGAGCGAGGCCGGCGCCGTGCCGCGCGGTCGCTGCGGCATGGAAGGGCTGCGCACCCTGCCGCCGCGCGAGAACGGTGGAAATTTCGACGTGAAGCAGTTGACCAAGGGCTCCAAGCTCCTGCTTCCGGTTTTCACGAAGGGGGCGCTGTTTTCGACCGGCGACGCGCATTTCGCCCAAGGCGACGGCGAGGTTTGCGTCACAGCCGTCGAGATGGCAGCGACCGTGGCGGTCCGCTTCAAGATCCACAAGGGTCTTGCAAAGAAGAGAACCTTCGCCGGACCCGTCTTCTCGCATAGCGGCTATTTCGCCGATCCCAAGATTGCGGTGCCGGAGAATTTCCTCGGCGTCATGGGCATGCCGATCAATGCCAAGGGTGAAATCGAAAGCGAGAATCTGACGCTCGCCTGCCGCAATGCGGTCCTCAACATGATCACCTTGTTGCAGGAGCGCGGGTTCAGCCGCGAGCAGGCCTACGTCATCTGCAGCGTTGCGGTCGATCTTCGCATCTCCAATGTCGTCGACGTGCCGAATTACGTCGTGTCGGCCTTGCTGCCGGAGACCATCTTCGGCGGCGATTGATGGCATGCTCAAAAGACCTTCGCGGCGCGTGCCATTTTGCCGGAGTGTTGCCCGTTTGCCACAGATTTTGGGCGCCCGACCCGTTAGACTTTAGCGAGTGGGGCATTGTATGAAGCCGGTTGTTGTCGGGCTGTTGTTGGCTCTCATCGGGGTAGGCCCGGCGTTCGCGGCCGACCTTCCGGTGCCGGCGCCGATTCCTCCGGCGAATTATTATCCGGCCGCCGCACCGTTCAATTGGAGCGGCATCTATATCGGCATCAACGGCGGATACGGTTTCGGCAGCAGTGTTTGGACCAACGCCGGCGTATCGACCGGCAACTTCAACACCAACGGGGCCTTGCTCGGCGGCACGCTCGGCATCAATTACGCGGGGTTCGGTGGCGGATTCCTGTTCGGCGTGGAGGGCGACATCGACTGGTCGACGGTCCGCGGCAACAGCTCCGTTGCGGCCTGCACCGCTCTCGCGCCCGCGGTGGTGCCCGCCGGCACGGCTTGCGCAACCGGTAACAATTGGCTGAGCACGGCGAGGGTCCGAGCCGGCTATGCGTTCGACCGCCTCCTGGTTTTTGGCACGGCCGGCGGGGCCATCGATGCCATCCGGCTGGGCTTGAATCCGCCGGGAACCTTCTTCACCGCTCCGCCCCAGCTTGGTTGGACCGCAGGCGGTGGCATTGAGTATGCGTTTACCGACTTCTTGACTGCCAAAGTCGAATATCTTTACGTCGCTCTCGGCACTGTCGCCTGCCCGGTGGGTGCTAATTGCGGAATTGTTACAGCCGCCTCGGTCTCACTCAACGAAAATCTGGTCCGCGCTGGCGTCAATTACAAATTCAGCTGGTGATCGCACCCTGCCGACGAGCTGCGTGCAGGTCACCGGCGAGACTTTGGTGCCTGCGACCGGCGTCACGTAAACGGAGACGATGCCCTTGACATTCGTCACCGATAATGTTACGAACACAATCACCTTGCTCATTCGAGGGACGCACTCGCGAGGCATACCCGATTGCGGAGCAAGGGCGGTCCCCGCGCGCGGATTTGCAATCCGCTCCCGGGCGGTTTTGGGCATCATGCTCTCCGGTACTACGGCCGGTTCGGGAGGTGCTTTCCCTGGACTGGGACAGGAGAAGGCGGGTAACGCCCGCCGAAACCGCGTCCCAGGAAGCCTGGCCTGGAGCTGAGCCAACGGGCGAAAGCCCCTGGCGAGAGCCGCAGTGGAGCGCCGGAAGGCGAGCGCGCCCCGAATTTGGCGCGCTTCCGCGCCCGAACGCACGAGCAAGTGGCGACATTTGCTGGTGCGGCGCGGACCAAATAAATTTGCGCCTTTCGGCGCTCCGCTCCCCTCGGCTTATCGCGAGGATGCAAAGAATCAAACAAAGCTCGGGCGCAGGAGCGTCGCGAGAACGATGAACGCTGGCTTGCTCATAAGAACTCCCGCTCCGCCGAACTGGGGTGCTCGCGAGTTCGGCCAATCCAACAGTGGCCGAAGTCGGAAAACATCCGACTTGGGCTGGGGAGAGGGGAAGATGAGGCGGGCCCGCGACGAGCGATGCATGCTACGTTGCAGCTCGGTTATAAGCGAAGCCAAGTTCCCGCATGACATCCCACAAGAAAAAATCGCCCGAGGAACTGCGCAGCTACCGCTGGCTCGGCCGCGACGACCTGCGCGCGTTCGGCCATCGCTCGCGGCTCAAGCAATTCGGCTACGACCGCGCCGACTGGGCCGGCAAGCCGGTGATCGGCATTCTCAACACCTGGAGCGAGATCAATGCCTGCCACGGGCATTTGCGCGCACGCGCCGAAGACGTGAAGCGGGGCGTCTGGCAGGCCGGCGGCTTTCCCATCGAGCTGCCGGCGATGTCGCTGGCGGAGCCCTTCGTCAAACCGTCGACCATGCTCTACCGCAACTTCCTCGCCATGGAATGCGAGGAGCTTCTCCGCAGCCATCCGATCGACGGCGCGGTGCTGATGGGCGGCTGCGACAAGACCACGCCCGGCCTGATCATGGGCGCGATCTCGATGGGGCTGCCGGCGATCTACGTGCCGGCCGGGCCGATGCTGCGCGGCAACTGGCGCGGCCACACGCTTGGCTCCGGCTCCGATGCCTGGAAATACTGGGACGAGAAGCGCGCCGGCCGCATCGGCGAGAAGGAATGGAACGAGATCGAAAGCGGCATCTCGCGCTCGTTCGGCACCTGCATGGTGATGGGCACCGCGGCCACCATGATGGCGATCGCCGAGGCGCTGGGCCTCGCCCTCCCCGGCGCCTCATCGATCCCGGCGCCGGACGCCAACCATCCGCGGATGTGCGCCGCCGCCGGCCGCCGCATCGTCGATATGGTGTGGGAAGATTTGACGCCGGAGAAGATTCTCACCCCGGCCGCATTCGACAACGCCATTCGCGTGCACATGGCGCTCGGCGGCTCGACCAACGCCATCATCCACGTCATCGCCATGGCGCGCCGCGCCGGCATCGCGCTCGACATGCGGCGCTTCGACGAGATTTCACGGCAGGTGCCGGTGATCGCCAACATCACGCCGTCCGGCAAATATCTGATGGAGGACTTTTTCTATGCCGGCGGCTTGCCCGCGCTGATGGCGGCCATGCAAGACCTGCTCGATCTTGATTGCATCACCGTCAGCGGCGGCACGATCGGCGACAATATCGCAGGCAGCACGGTGCATTTGCCCGACGTAATCCACGCGCTCGACGCGCCGCTTTATCCGGAGGGCGCGACCGCCGTGCTCACCGGCAATCTGGCGCCGCACGGCTGCGTCATGAAGCCCGCCGCCGCGGACCAGCGCTTCTTGCAGCACCGCGGCAAGGCGATCGCCTTCGAGAATTACGAGCACATGGCGCGCGAGGTCGAGCGCGACGATCTCGACGTGACGCCCGACCATGTCCTGGTGCTCAAGAATGCCGGCCCGAAAGGCGGACCGGGCATGCCGGAATGGGGCATGCTGCCGATCCCGAAAAAGCTCGTCAAAGCCGGCGTGCGCGACATGGTGCGCGTTTCCGACGCGCGCATGAGCGGCACGAGCTACGGCGCCTGCATCCTGCACGTGGCGCCGGAAAGTTTTGTCGGCGGCCCGCTCGCGCTGGTGCAGACCGGCGATGAGATCGAGATCGACGTCGCCGCGCGAAAAATCCATCTGCATGTCGGCGACGAAGAACTTGCCCGCCGCCGCGCCGCCTGGACGCCGCCACCGCCGCGTTATGCCCGCGGCTATGGCGCGATGTATTCCGCCCATATCGGCCAGGCCGACGAGGGCTGCGACTTCGACTTTCTCGAGGGCACCGCGCGCATTGCCGAGCCGGAGATACATTGAGCGTCATTCCGGGGCGCGCCAAAGGCGCGAACCCGGAATCCATAATCGCAAGGGCTCAAGAAGATGCTCTGATATCGTTCTGTGATGTCTGTGGATATGGATTCCGGGCTCGCCGCTTCGCGGCGCCCCGGAATGACGAGCGGGAGCGCATGCTATGATAATTATGCGGTCATGGACGACGCTGGCGACATTCGCGGCGTTAACGTTTGCCGGAACGTTGTCCGCCCACGCGCAAAGCCCGGCGTTCAGGGTCGATCCGTATTGGCCGAAGCCGCTGCCGAACAACTGGATCCTCGGCCAGGTCGGCGGCATCTCGGTCGACGCGCAGGACAATATCTGGGTATTTCAGCGGCCGCGCTCGCTGACCGACGACGAGAAGGGCGCCACGCTCGACCCGCCGCGCTCGAAGTGCTGCGTGCCGGCGCCGTCGGTGCTCGTCTTCAATCAGGCCGGTGACGTGGTGAAGTCGTGGGGCGGCCCGGGCGAGAATCTGGGCTACGACTGGCCGCTGCAGGAGCACGGCATCCTGGTCGACAACAAAGGATTCGTCTGGCTGAGCGGCAACGGCAAGGGCGACAATATGGTGTTGAAGTTCACCATCGACGGCAAGTTCGTCAAGCAAATCGGCAAGAGCGGCCCGCTGACGAGCAGCATGGATCTGAGCCAGTTCGGCCAGGTCGCCGCGCTCGAATTCGACAAAGACGCAAACGAAGTTTATGCCGCCGACGGTTACGGCAACCATCGCGTTGCGGTGCTCGATGCCGGCACCGGCGAGATCAAGCGCGTGTGGGGCGCTTACGGAAACGTGCCGAGCGACGACAACCTGCCGGCCTACAATCCAGACTCACCGCAATTCGCCAACCCGGTGCATTGCATCGCGCTCGGCAAGGACGGCTTCGTCTATGTCTGCGACCGCACCAATAACCGCGTGCAGGTCTTTCGCAAGGACGGAAGCTTCGTGCGGCAATTCGTGTTCGATCCGAACACGCGGGGACCGGGCTCCGCCTGGGGGCTCGCATTCTCGCCGCTCGACAAGAAGCAGAATTACTTCGTGCTGATCGACGGCACCGACAACGTGGTGGAGACCGTCCGCCGCCGCGATGGCGCCGTGGTCGGCAGCTTCGGCCGGCCCGGCCGCAACGCCGGCGATTTTCATTGGGTGCATGTCGGCAAGTTCGATTCGCGCGGCAATTTTTATACCGGCGAGGTCGATACCGGAAAGCGCCTGCAGAAATGGGCGCCCGTGGAGTGATTGCTCTCGCTACCCCGCCGGCAAGATCACCGCGCGGCATTCGCCGAAACCGATGCGCGGGTAGCCTGGCTTGGCGCAGAAGCCGCGGAAGACGATCTCATCGCCGTCCTCGATGAAGCCGCGCTGCTCGCCGGTCGGCATTGCGATCGGCTCGCGGCCGCGCGCACTGAGCTCGAGAAGGCTGCCCCAGCTTGCTTTCTCCGGACCGGAAACGGTGCCCGAGCCGAGCAGATCGCCGATTGCGAGATTGCAGCCGTTGCTGGTGTGATGCGCGACCATCTGCGCGACCGTCCAATACATGTTCGCGAACGAGGTCTGCGTGAGACGCTGCGGTGCGATGCCGGCGCGGCGCATCTTTTCAGTCGCCATGTAGGCTTCGAGCGTGATGTCGAGGCCGCCTTCCGCCTGGTCCGCGGCGTCGGCGAGATGCGGCAATGGCGCCGGATCGCCTTGCGGCCGCTTGAACGCGGCGATGCGGAACGGCGCAAGCGCTTCCTGTGTCACCACCCAGGGCGACACGGTGGTGGCGAAATTTTTCGCCAGGAAGGGACCGAGCGGCTGATATTCCCAGCCCTGGACATCGCGCGCCGACCAGTCGTTCAACAAACAGAAGCCGAAAATGTGCTCGGCCGCCTTGCCGACGGGGACGGTGTCGCCGAGCTCCGACCCGACGCCGACATAGAAGCCGAGCTCGAGCTCGAAATCGAGATTGCGCGAGGGCCCGTAGGTCGGCACCGTTTCTTCGGCGCGCTTGCGCTGGCCTTGCGGCCGCTTCACCGCCGTGCCGCTGACGCGCACCGACGAGGCGCGGCTGTGATAGGCGACCGGCAGGTATTTGTAGTTCGGCAGCAACGGATTGTCCGGCCGCAACGCGCGGCCGGCGTTGGTGGCATGGAAGATCGATGCGTAAAAGTCAGTGAAGTCGCCGATCGCGACCGGCAGGATGCGTTCCGCCTGCGCCATCGGGGTCAAATACTGGCCCAAGCTCCTGTCGCCGCGATCGGCGCTCAAGCTCCGCGACAATGCCAGCCGCAACGCCGACCACGCCTGCGGACCGAGCGACATAAGCTCATTGAGACGCGGCGCGGCGCAGGCTTTTGCCGCCTCGGCGGCAGGCCCGCCGAAGGACGAGGCGGCGGCGGCGACGTCGAGGATCTGATCGCCGATGGCGACGCCGACCCGCGGCGGCATTCCCGCGGCCGGGCGAAATGCACCGAACGGCAGGTTCTGAATCGGAAAATCGCCATCGGGCGCGTTGGCGCTGTCGACAAAACTTCGCCGCGCGGGATCGTGCGTTTCGTTGAGCGCGATTGTCATCTTCCTCGTCTCTTTATCTGTGCGCGCGGGAATAAGCGGAAAAGCTCACGAAGTCGCGGTGCTGCCGTGCACATGCAGTTCGCGCCGGCGCTCGTTCTCGCTGAGGCGGCGCTTACCCTCGGCGTCAATGGCGCGAGCAAGTTCGGCATGATGCGCCATCAAGGTACGAAAATCAGCCAGATCGAGGATGAGGAGCGTCGAAGACTTTGTGGTGGAAACATTCGCGGTGCGGATCGAATCGCCAAGGAGCGCGAGTTCGCCGAAAAAAGCGCCCACACCGAGACGAACCGGAGCGGGCTGAACGTCCACCTCTACCTCCCCTGCGGCGATGAAATACATGCAGTCGCCCACCCTGCCGCGGCGAATGACAGCGGTGCGCTCGGGTACTTCCACGCGGCGCAGCATGTGAGTGATTTGGGTGATCGCGGTAGGGTCGAGTGTCTGGAAAAACGGCACTTTGCTGACCAGGTCCCAGGTCTGGATGAAGTTGCGCCGCCGGCTTTCGGCGGCAAAGCCGGTGGCCAAAATGCCGGTCCACAATCCGAAGGTCGCGATGCCGCAAATCATCACCCCTGCGCCGAGGAGATGACCCAGAGCCGTTCGCGGAACCTCGTCGCCATAGCCGGTGGTCGTCAGCGTGACCACCGCCCACCACAAAGCTGCCGGCAAGGTACCGAATGCCACCGGCTGACCCCCGCGCTCGAGGACATGCATGGCGGCTGACGCAAGAAACAGCACGATCAGGAACAGCACCAGCACGCTCGCCAGCGCCTTCGCTTCGAGCACGAACACGCGTCCAAGCTGGGCCAATCCGGGAGAATTCTGCGCGAGCTTGAGCACCCATAACGAGGCGAAAAGCCACGCCGTCTCCGGCGCTACTCCGCCAAGAAGCGCAATCGGGACGGGCAATATGCTGACAACGTCGACAAGCCCCGATGGCGAGAAGAGATACTGCCTCCCCGTGCCCGCGCGCATGGCGAGGCGCATGCGGGCCGCGCCTTCGATTGCAAAATAAGCGAGGCAGAGCCAAAGCAAGGCAGCCAGGCAGAATCCGGCCGCGCTGCGCAGCTCCGGCACGGTGAACGCCGTCATGGCAACGAGGCCGAAGGCGAGGATCAGGTAACGCGGCAGCGCCGAGGCGCCGAAACGGCGAAGCGGTGCGCTATAATGCGCAAGATTGGAGAGTGCGCCCTTCGACATCACGCGTACATGGCAGCCGGCGGTTGTAATCCTTCCGCCCATCTGTCGGGCAAATTACGCCGTCGGAGTTCGCATCACCAGTCGAAATTGCGCCGATCGAAAGCGGAGGGGATGATGCACTGGAGCGACCTTTTCAACAGCGGCGCATCGCTATTCATCGTGGCGACCGCCTCGACCAAGACGATGGTGCCGCTGCGCATCCTCGCCATCGTCACGAGCTGCATTTTAATCGCCTTCTACGCTTCGACGCACGCCTGGGTGCCGATGGCGCTGCAGGCTTTCGCTCTGCCGCTCAACGCCTATCGCCTCTATCAGATGATCGTTTTGATCAGGAACGTGCGCGAAGCCATCCGCGGCAAGCCGTCGCTGGACTGGCTCAAGCCGTTCATGGCCGAGCGTCATTTCAGGAAGGGCGACCTGTTATTCGCCAAGGGCGAAGCCGCGAGCGAGATGTTCTACACGATGACTGGACGCTACGTGCTCGTCGAGCTCGGCATCGAGATCGAGCCCGGTCACGTCGTCGGCGAGCTGGCGATGCTGGCGCCGGACAACCGGCGCACCGCGACGCTCGAATGCATCGAGGAAGGCAACGTTCTGTCGATCACGTACGAGCAGGTCGAGGAACTCTATTACCAGAACCCGACATTCGGCTTTTATTTCCTGCGCCTGGCGACGGCGCGGCTGTTCGACAATGTCACGCGGATGGAAAGCGAGTTGGGCCGGCGGCAGGCCGCCAAAGCCTTGGGCTCAAACGCCTGATATTATTGCAATTTCCGATTTGAACTTCCTGTGCAGTGTGTGGCGCGACGGTAGGAAGTTTGGAACCGGGACACTAGGATGCGGCGAGTCGGTGACCGGGACACCATGAAGCAGCGGCAAATTTCACGCGTGCAGCTGGCGAGCTATCTGCTGTCGCCTTCGCTGTTCGTGATGATCGTTCTGATGGTCGCGGAAGCGATGCTCGCCGCCGGCACAACCTGGCTTGTCATCAATGCCGCCCGCAAGGTCGCTGAGGGCCATTTCCTTCTCACCGATCTCATCTGGATCCTGACGGCGCAATCCACCTCTTATGTCGCCGGCGTCATCAGCTGGATTTTCGCCGAGCGCGCCGGCTATCGCGGCTTCGGCCAATTCATGCTGCGCTTCGCGCGCGACAACCGCGGGAAGGTCAAGCTGTTCAGCGACAAGCCGGCGCGGGAGCAGGTGGAGCCGTTTCTCACCGGCGAAGCCTTTCAGTGTTTTTTCAACTTGATCTATGAGATGGAATTCACGCTCAAGCTGTTTCTCGGTCTCGTTTTCAACGCTCTCGTGCTCGGCACGGAAATCGACCTGAGTTTGCCGTTTGCCTATGTCGGCGCGTTCGCCGCGCTGCTGTTGATGCAATGGGCGCTGCAGAATCCGCTCGCCCGCACGTATCTGGAAAACCAGCGCATGAACAACCGCGTCACCGCGCAGGGCTACACTGCGTGGGACAACATCTTCAGCGGCAACGGATACAATCTGCGGCTCTGGCTCGGCGGCTTCAAGAGCCGGCTGCGCGAAGCGCTCGCCGCGCAGATCCGCGCTATCGTGGCGCGCGAAGGCATGAGCGCGATGAGCGGCATCGTCAGCCTCGCCATCGTCTTTGCCACTATCTCGGTAGTCGCCGTGCACAATGTCGGCGACATGGCGCTCCTGATCGCGCTGGCGACGACTTTGCCGCGGCAGATCGAAATGACCTACGAGCTGCATTTGCTCGCCACCGGCTGGAACGATTTCATCGCGATTTGGACACGCTTCGGCGGCGTCGCCGCCAACATGCTGCCGCAGCCGGAAGCAACGTTCGATGACCGCATCAAGTTCGACCGGCTGGTGCTGCGCGAAGGCGAGGACGCCAACGTCGTCTCGTCGGTGAACGATGCGCTGCGGATCGTGCAGGCGCGGCCGACCGGCCGCATCAATATCCGCGGCGCCAACGGCACCGGCAAATCCTCGCTGCTGGCGAGCCTCAAGACCGAAATGCGACAGCGCGCCTTTTACTGGCCGGCGTCGGACCGGCTTGCGTTCAGGTTCGCCGGCAACGTCGTGCCCGTCGATGTCGAGGTCGACGAAGAGGACGAGGTGATCGTGGTCGCCGAATCGATGGACAAGAAGCTCGGCTTCTCCACCGGCGAGCGGCAGCTCAAATCGCTGGAGGAAATCGTCAACTCGACCGATGCGCGGGTCTATCTGCTCGACGAATGGGATGCCAATCTCGACGCGGCCAACAAGGCCAAGGCCGACGCACTGGTCGATGCGCTTGCCGCGCGCGCGCGTGTGGTCGAGATCTCCCACCGTGATCGCGCGGCGTAGCTCGGTATCATTTCCGGTCAGCGCGGAGACAAGCTAGACGCCCTGCAGCACGCCCCTTCCAGCGTGCTTCGCATGATCCGCCTGCCCTGCTCCGCGTTCGCTCTGCAGGAGCGGATTTTCCGCGTCCAGGATCACGCCAAAAATCTCCTTGAACCCGCTCTCGCCCTTGGCTGAGATTTTGAGCGCGCGCGAGTCGCGAATGCGCGCGACCCAGCCGAGTTCGAGACAGCGGTTGGCAAGCGCTGCGCCAAGCGCGCCGGCCAGATGCGGCCGCCGCTCGCTCCAATCCACGCACGGCCGGCAGAAGGTGCGGCGCCCCTGCCTGATCGCATCGAGTCCGATGCCGAAACCGGCGAGGTGTTTCTCGCCGGCGCGGGTGACGACACCGCCGTCGTCGGTGAGCAGGATGTGCTTACGCCGCGTCAGCGCATCGGTCAGCGCCACGCCGAGACGGCCGGCAATATGGTCGTAGCAGGTGCGCGCCGTGCGCAGCTGTTCGTCGCCGTTCCAGCGCGGCCGGTAACGCCGCGGCCCATCGGCCGCGACCACCATGATGCCTTCGATCATGTGCGCGACCTTGGGCGAACCGAGCCGGAAGTAGCAATGGCGGCCCTGTTTGGTAAGCGAGACAAGGTTCGCCTCCCGCAGCTTGGCGAGGTGCTCGCTCGTCGTCTGCGGCGATACGCCGGCGACGTAAGCAAGCTCGGTCGCGGTCAGCGCGCGTCCGTCGATCAACGCCATCAGAATGTTGGCGCGCGCCGGATTGCCGACCAGCGCGGCAACTTCGGAGACGGCCGGATGATGCTCAGGCATGGCCAACACGTAGGCCGAATGAGCGGCAGGCGCCAGTGATGACAGTTCGGGATTCGCCGAAGTGACTACATCGCCACGATCGGCTGCGCCGCAAGGGCAGGCTCGCGCTGAGCGACGCCGGAGAACGCCGAGCCTTCCTTGAACCAAGACGCCGGCGCCGGCTGACCCCACAAGGTTTGCCGCCGCGGATCGGTCAGCGACCAGCGGATCGGGCTGTGATCGGGATCGACGGTGAGATAGTCGGAGGTGAACAGTTCGACGCGGTGACCGTCGGGATCGCGGATATAGAGGAAGAAGGCGTTGGAGATGCCGTGCCGGCCGGGTCCGCGTTCCATGTTGGCGAGATAGCCGGAGGTCGCCATCACGTCGCAAATGTGGATGATGTCGAGCACGCTCGCTGTCCAGAGACCGACGTGATGCAGCCGTGGCCCGACGCCGTTGGTGAAGGCGAGGTCGTGCACGTTGCCCTTGCGATGCATCCACACCGCCCAAAGCTTCGGATCGTCGCCGTCGGTCTCCGTATATTCCGTAAGACGGAAGCCAAGCTCGGCATAGAAGTCATAGCTCGCCTGCACGTCCGGCGTGAAGCAATTGAGATGATCGATGCGCTGGATGCGCGCGCCCAGATGGAAGCTATATTGTTGCAACATGCATTGTGAGTGATCCATCTGCGCGTAGAGGTCGATCGGCATGCCGAAAATGTCCGCGGTGCGCAGGGTACGGCCTTGATGCGGCAGGTCCGGGAACGAGGTCGGCAGGTTGCGGCGGCCGAACCAGAACGCGGCGCGGTCGAGATCCTCTTCGCTGGCGAGCTTGAACCCAAGCGCCCGCACGTCGGCCTCGCGCGCACGCCGCAGTACGATGGAATGGTGGTTGCGCTCCTCAACGCCGCGCAGGTAAAGCGCGTCCTCTGTCTCATCGCTAACCAGGAGCCCAAGGCAATCGACATAGAATGCGCGGGAGCGTTCGAGGTCGCGCACGCCGAGTTCGACGTGGCTTGCTCGTACGACGTTGAAAGGCGGGTCGAAGACCGGCTCGCGGATCGGCATTTTGTCGGTCGCCGTTGACGGTTCCTGCGCCGACTTCTAACACATCGCGCGGATGGCGGAAGCCTGCCGGCCGCTGCCGGGGCGGGAGAAATGATATGCGGCTTGCAAGCTATACTTTGCGCGGCCGAGCGAGTTTCGGGGCGATCGTCGGCGAAGGCGTCGTCGATCTACGCGCGCGGCTGAGCCGCTTCACCACCCTCCTCGACGTCTTTCGCGCCCAGGCTCTCGATGAGGCGAAGGCGGCCGCGGCCGGCGTGCGGCCGGACGTGCCGCTTGCCGCGGTCGAGCTGCTGCCGCCGCTGGCGGCGCCGGAGAAAATCCTGTGCATCGGCATCAATTACGCGAATCGCGAGCGCGACTACGACATGGCCGAGCGCCCGAAATATCCCAGCATGTTCTACCGCGCGCCGAATTCGCTGGTCGGACACGGCCAGAAGCTCATTCGGCCGAAAATTTCCGAACAGCTCGATTATGAGGGCGAGATCGCCATGGTGATCGGCCGCGAGTGCAAGCATGTGCCGAAGGAGAGCGCGCTCGCGACGATCGCCGGCCTGACGCTATGCAACGAAGGCACAATTCGCGATTGGATCCGTCACGGCAAGTTCAATGTCACCCAGGGCAAGAACTTCGACGCGACCGGCAGCATCGGACCGTGGATCGAAACCGATATCGACCTGACCAAGCCGCTGCACCTCGTCGTGCGCAAGAACGGCGAAGTCACGCAGGACGACACCACGGCCAACATGATTTTTTCTTTCGCCGACCTCATCGCCTATATCACGACATTTATGACGCTCAAGCCGGGCGACGTCATTTCCACGGGCACGCCGGTTAAGATAGGCGCGAAAGCCGATCCGCCGGTCTGGCTCAAACCCGGTGACGTCATCGAGATCGAATGTCCCGAGATCGGCGTGTTGCGCAATTCCGTCGTGGCCGAAGCGTGACAACGCCCGTCCGCGCGGCTTGCGTCATCGGCTGGCCCGTCGAACACTCGCGCTCGCCGCTCATTCACAATTATTGGCTCAAGCGCTACGGGATTGCCGGCGAATACCGCCGCGAGCTGGTTCCGCGGGAAGAGTTCGCCGCCTTTGTGGGATCGCTCGCCGCCCGTGGTTATGTCGGCGCCAATGTGACCTTGCCGCATAAGGAAGCCGCGCTCGCGCTATCGGAGCCCGATGAGCGCGCGCGCGCGGTCGGCGCCGCCAACACGCTGTGGCTCGAGGGCGGCGTCTTGCGCTCGACCAATACTGACGTTGAGGGCTTTTTGGACAATGTCGACGCCTGCGCGCCACATTGGGGCACAAGCCAAGCGGTGGTGCTCGGCGCCGGCGGTGCCGCGCGCGCGGTAATCTATGGTCTGCTCACTCGAGGGGTCGAGCGGATCGTCCTGGTCAACCGTACGGCCGGCCGCGCCGAAACATTGCGCCAAACATTCGGCCCGCGCTTGCAGCTGGCAGGCTGGGGTAATCTCAGGGCCGCCCTCGCCGATGCGGCGCTCCTCGTCAACTCCACGACGCTCGGCATGCTCGGACACCCCGATCTCACGATCGATTTGGCGCCGCTTCCCGGTCATGCCGTTGTCGCCGACCTCGTTTATGTGCCGGTGCTGACGCCGTTGCTCGCGGCGGCAAAGGCTCGCGGTCTGCGCACGGCCGATGGGCTCGGCATGTTGCTGCATCAGGCGGTGCGCGGCTTCGCGCTGTGGTTCGGGAAAAAACCGGAAGTAACGGCGGAATTGCGAACGCTGGTCGAAGCCGATCTCGGCGCCTCCGGCACAAAACGCGCCCGATAACGCAGTTGTGTTTGCCACGGCGCAGTTGTGTTTATCGTCCTCAAATTGCATCCGATACCCTCTTCGGCGGGCGACACAATTTGAGAACCCGGAGCACAATCATGAAAAGCAAGATCATTGGCGTGAGTGCGTTCGCAGTGCTGTTGCTTGCATCGATCGCGGTAGCGCAAGCGCCCGACACCGTGCGTGTGCGCGGCGCGATCGAAAGTGTCGATGGGCAGATATTGAACGTGAAAGGACGCGATGGCGCTGCCATCAAGGTGAAGCTGGCTGACGATGCCCGCGTCCTCGCCGTCGACAAAAAGTCGCTCGCCGACGTCAAGCAGGGCGTCTTCGTCGGCATCACCGCTATGCCGCAGCCCGACGGCACCCAGAAGGCCGTGGAAATTCACATCTTCCCCGAGGCGCTTCGCGGCACCGGTGAAGGACATCGGCCGTGGGACCTCATGCCCAACAGCACGATGACGAACGCCAACATCGAGAGCGCGGTCACCGGCGTCGACGGCCAGGAGTTGGTGTTGAAATACAAAGACGGCGAGAAGAAATTTATCGTACCGGCAAACGTCGAAGTCGTGATGTTTTCTCCGGCGACCGTCGCCGACCTCAAGGCGGGCGAAAAAATCTTCGTCGTGGCCGGGAAGAAGCAGCCTGACGGCGCAGTCCTGGCGCCGAGCATCGTCGTCGGCCGCAACGGCGTCAATCCGCCTATGTGAGAGCAGGCGGCGGCTTCAGCCATCCGACCGCGCCGGGCGCGGTCGAATGGCACGGCAATTGCTCGTGGATTGCCGTGTGCAAATGGGTGCGGCCTGCAAGCACGGCAGAGCCGCCCGCAAGCGACAGGAGGCCGTCCATGACGCGAGCCGAACTCACCGAGAAAATGCTCGGCATCAAGCGCGAGAAGGGATGAAGCTGGAAACATATCTGCGGTGAGATCGGCGGCATGTCACCGCTTCTGATCGCCGGCGCGGTGCTCGGGCAGATGAAGCTGACAAAGCCGCAGGCGGTGAAGGCGGCCGAACTGTTCGGGCTGAACAAGAGCGAGCAGGCGCTGCTCAACGAGGTGCCGTACCGCGGCACACCGATGCCGCCCACCGACCCGCTGATTTACCGCTTCCATGAATTGGTGATGGTCAATGGGCCGGCCCTGAAGGCGCTGATCGAAGAGGAGTTCGGCGACGGCATCATGTCGGCGATCGACTTCGATTTGCAGATGGAGCGCCAGGCCGACCCCAAGGGCGACCGCGTGAAGCTCACGATGTCGGGGAAATTCCTGCCGTACAAATATTACGGCGCGACCGGCAACGCACAGGCTTACGGCTACAAGGAAGAATAGAAAAAGCCCGCCCGTCCACGACCCACGGAATGCTCACCAATGCGAGCGGCAATGGCGTTGGAAATGGTCGTCGGTCCAGCACGCCCCGCGGCTGACCGGCGGACCCCAGAACGGCTTGCCGAAAACGCCCCCAACCACTCCGCCGGCGACAGCGCCAATAGGACCCGCGACAACGAGGCCCGTTCCCGCTCCCGCCGCGGCACCTACCCAATCGGCGCGCGCGTTCGGCGCTACCATCGTGACAGCGGCCACGAAACTCGCCGCCAAAATGAAATGTCTCATCTTCCCCATCCATCGACTATGGCCAACTGCCGCCGCGCGATTTGCAGCAGTCGAGTCTCCACAAGCGAACCGTCTCATAAATTCGTGGCAAACGTCGGGCGATTTTGCGGCCGCGCGCGGCGGCTATATCGGCCGAATGAAGTTCCCATCAGCCTACGATCACGCGGCGATCGATCTCCGCGATGCTGTTGACGCCGGTCAACGCCATGCTGACGTCAAGCTCGTTGCGGATGATCTCGATGGCGCGAGCGACACCGGCCTGTCCGCCGGCGCCGAGCCCGTAAATGAACGCGCGACCGCTTAGGCAGGCACGCGCGCCAAACCCGAGGGCACGCATGACGTTCCTGGCCGGAGCGGATGCCGCCGTCGAACAGGACCTCCATGGACGAACCAACCGCCTCGGCGATCGACGGCAACGCGGCAATCGAGGACGGCGCGCCGTCAAGCTGGCGGCCGCCATGGTTCGACACCACCAGCGCCGCCGCGCCGCTCTTCGCCGCCAGGCGCGCATCCTCGACATCCAGGATGCCCTTGAGGATGAGTTTGCCGGGCCAAAGGCTGGCAATCCACTCGACATCCTTCCAGTTGAGCGTCGCGTCGAACTGGCTGGCGGTCCAGTGCGACAGCGACTTGACATCCTCCATGCCGCGAACGTGGCCGGCGAGATTGCCGAACGTCCGGCGCTTGGCGCGCGCAACGCTCAGCAGCCAGGCCGGCTTGCTGGCCATGTCGATGATGTTCTTGAAGCGCAGCTCCGGCGGAACGGTCATGCCGTTCTTGATGTCGCGGTGACGCTGGCCGAGGATCTGCAGATCGACGGTGAGCACGAGCGCGCTGCATTTGGCCGCCGCCGCCCGCTCGATCAGCGAGCGCACGAAACCGCGGTCCTTCATCACGTACAGCTGGAACCAGAATGGCTTGTCGACGGCGGCCGCGACATCCTCGATCGAGCAAATCGACATGGTCGACAGCGTGAACGGAATTCCGGCTGCCTGAGCAGCGCGGCAGGCGAGTATTTCACCGTCGCCGTGCTGCATGCCACAAAGACCGATCGGG
This sequence comes from uncultured Alphaproteobacteria bacterium, assembly GCA_963733575.1. GTDB lineage: Bacteria > Pseudomonadota > Alphaproteobacteria > Rhizobiales > Xanthobacteraceae > BOG-931. The sequence continues at coordinate 456,817 of CAVTDJ010000008.1, forward strand.
GCGAGCGCCAGCGGCAGTGAAACTGGCTCGCCGAGAATCGTGGTGCTCGTGCTGCGGTGGGCGACGTCGACGAGGATCCGCTGGCGGAGCTTGATGCATTCGAGATCGGCGCGGTTGGCATTGAGCGTCTGCTCGGCATAGGAGCCGCCTTCGGCATATTCGAAAAACGCGCGCGGAACCCGGCGGCGCGCGGTCTGCCGCAAGTCCTCGATGCAGGTCATTGTTTTCATGATCGGCGTTTCCCCCCTTTCTTACCCCTTCGGATACCACAAAAAGGGGCGGAACACCGGTCCCGACCGGCGCGTTATTGGCAATTGGGGGAGGACAACCCGCGGGATGATCCCATGGATGAATGGAACAAAGATCAATCGCTGCAATCGGACCGCGCCGAACGGGACGAGCAGAGACGCGCGGGCAAGCGCGAACGAGACGAGAGGAAAAAGAAGGCACTCGACGACAGGCTCGAGAAAGGACTGGAAGAGTCGTTCCCGGGTTCCGACCCGGTCGCCGTCACCCAGCCGCCGCACAGCCCTCATGATAAGTAGAAGCCGTAGGCAGCCATGCCTTGGTTTTCACGGAACCGCGCCTCCCGGCGCCGTCTTATGCCGTTGAATTGGCGCGGTATTTGAAAATTATAGGGTGGAAGAAGCATTACCGCCGGAAGTAACATTACCGAATATTTTTTGAGGCGGATGTCACTCGGATCGGGTTAGTATCGCCGCTGGAACGGCAGGCGGTGGGGATCATGGCCCGTAAGTATTTTGGTACGGATGGCATCCGTGGGCGCGCCAACGGCGAGATCACGCCGGAATTGGCGCTGAAAGCGGGCCAGGCGACGGGCTTGGTGTTCCGCCGTGCCGGCGAAGACCGCCATCGCGTAGTCATTGGCAAGGATACGCGGCTGTCCGGCTATATGATCGAAACCGCCCTGATCGCGGGCTTCACCTCCGTCGGCATGGACGTCCTGCAACTTGGGCCGATGCCGACGCCGGCCGTCGCCATGCTCACGCGCTCGATGCGCGCCGATCTCGGCGTCATGATCTCGGCCTCGCACAACCCGTTCGACGACAACGGCATCAAGCTGTTCGGACCCGACGGCTACAAGCTGTCGGATGAGGTCGAACACCAGATCGAAGTTCTGATCGATAGCGACATGACCAAGCTCCTGGCGAAGAGCAGGGATCTCGGCCGCGCCAAACGCATCGACGGCGTGCACGATCGCTACATCGAATTCGCCAAGCGCACGCTGCCGCGCAACCTCTCCCTCGAAGGCCTGCGCGTCGTCATCGACTGCGCCAACGGCGCCGCCTATCGTGTGGCGCCCGAGGCGCTGTGGGAGCTTGGCGCCGACGTCATCTCGATTGGCGTCGAGCCGGATGGCTTCAATATCAACCGCGAGTGCGGCTCGACCGCACCCGACGCACTTAGCCGCAAAGTGCGGGAGATGCGCGCCGATATCGGCATCGCGCTCGACGGCGATGCCGACCGCGTGGTCATTGCCGATGAGCAAGGACACATGGTTGATGGCGATCAGCTTTTAGCCGTCATCGCCGAAAGCTGGCAGGCGGATGGGTTGCTCACCAAGCCCGGCGTCGTCGCCACCGTGATGTCGAATCTTGGCCTCGAACGATATCTGCAATCGCTGAAACTATCGCTCGTACGCATGCCGGTCGGCGACCGCTATGTGCTAGAGCACATGCGCGAGCATGGCTACAACGTCGGCGGCGAACCGTCGGGCCACATCATCCTTTCCGATTACACCACGACCGGCGACGGCTTCGTTGCGGCGCTGCAGATCCTGGCGGTGGTGAAGAAGCAGAACAAGCCGGTGTCGCAGGTGTGTCACCGCTTCGCCCCGTTGCCGCAGGTGCTCAAGAACGTGCGCTATCGCAGCGGCAAGCCGCTGGAAAATTCAAAGGTGCAGTCGGCGATCGAAGATGCGGAACAGCGCCTCAATGGCCACGGGCGGCTCGTGGTGCGGCCGTCGGGAACGGAGCCGGTGATCCGCGTCATGGGGGAAGGCGACGACAAGACGTTGGTCGAGGAAGTCGTCGATGGCATCGTCGACGCCCTGACGGACCACGCAGCGTAACGGGATCGTCATTCCGGGGCCGGCCGCAGGCCGGAGCCCGGAATCCATAACCACCCGTTTCGAGAAAGAACTCCGGAGATAGTTCTGCAGCGCTGGTGAATATGGATTCCGGGCTCGCCGCTTTGCGGCGCCCCGGAATGACAGCTTCACCCTGGCGACTTGAGGAATTGAGCGAACGCCTTCAGCGTCACTTCCGAGACGTAGTGTTCGATTCCCTCGGCGTCCGCTTCGGCCGATTCGGTCGGAACGCCCAGCGCACAAAGCACGTCGACGACGAGCCTGTGGCGGACGCGTACCCGATCGGCGAGCGCCTGTCCCTTCTCGGTCAAAAATACCCCGCGATACGGGCGCGCGGTCGCCAGCCCGGCTCGCTTCAAGCGCGAAATCGTCTTGACCGCAGTAGCGTGGGACACGCCGAGACGCCGCGCGATATCCGTCGGCCGGGCTTCGCCCGCGCTCAGAAGGAGATCGGCGATCAGCTCGACGTAATCTTCCAGCAAGGCGGTCGATTGCGCTGAGCGCGTCTTGCCGAAACGGCGCGCTTGGGTGCCTTCCGCGGGAAGCTTCCCCGTGGCGCGCTCACGCTTGCGTTTTGCCCTGTCCGGCGCTGCCGAGGTCATGGCTTTGCAAACAATCCGCGCCTGTTATCCAGGCTCGACAGCCGGAGAACATATTTTTCTCATCGTGTCAAAATATAGCTTAGGCTACATTTTGTAACCATTGACGCCATCGCCCGCGGTTCCTATAAACGTAACTGATGCTACACTTTACGGTTAGTGCTTCATGTCCGACAGCATGGCGAATTTGAAAGATCGTTCCAGGGCGTCGCTATCCGAACGCACCGTCGCCACTGCACGTCAGGTGCTGGCGGGACAGCGCGGCGGGTGGCGCGCCTACCTGGTGTTCGCCGGCCCGGCGGTCATCGCCTCCATTGCCTATGTCGACCCGGGGAACTTCGCGACCAACATCCAAGCGGGGGCGAGGTACGGCTACGGCCTGCTCTGGGTGGTACTGCTCGCCAATTTGATCGCGATGCTGTTCCAGGCGCTCTCGGCCAAGCTCGGCATCGTCACCGGTCGCAATCTCGCGGAGATGTGCCGCGATCACTTTCCGCGGCCGATCGTGTTGGCGATGTGGGTTGCCAGCGAGATTGCCGCCATGGCGACCGATCTCGCCGAGTTCCTCGGCGGTGCCATCGGACTTTCTTTGCTGTTTCAGATGCCGCTGTTGGCCGGGATGATCGTCACCGGGACCGTAACGTACGGTCTCCTGATGGTCGAAGGCTTCGGCTTCCGGCCGATCGAGCTGATTATCGGCAGCATGGTGACCGTTATTGCGCTTTGCTATCTCGCCGAGATGTTCATCGTCCCGGTCGACTGGGCCTCGGCGGCCTTCCATACGGTCGTGCCGCAGATTGCCGATGCCCAAGCGCTGCTGCTTGCCGTGGGCATTATCGGCGCCACGGTCATGCCGCACGCGGTCTATCTGCATTCCGGCCTGACGCAAGCGCGCATGCCCGTTCGCAACGACACCGAGCGGCGCAAAGTGCTGCGCTTCTCCAACCAGGAAGTCGTTATTGCGCTCGCCCTCGCCGGCTTGGTCAACGTGGCCATGGTGATGATGGCATCGAGTGCGTTCCACGCCGGTCATCCCGACGTTGCGGAGATCGAGACCGCCTATCACACGCTGACGCCGCTCCTCGGCGTCGGCGCGGCGGGAGTGTTTTTGTTGTCACTCATTGCCTCCGGGATCTCGGCCTCGACGGTCGGAACGATGGCCGGGCAGATGATTATGCAGGGCTTCGTCGGCTTCCGCATCCCGATCTTGGCTCGTCGGCTGGTTACGATGCTGCCGGCCTTCGTCGTCGTCGCGCTCGGCGTCAACGCGACGAACGCCCTGGTCGTCAGCCAGGTCGTGCTCAGCATTGCGTTGCCGCTGCCGATGATCGCGCTGCTCATCTTCACCGGCCGGCGCGACATCATGGGCGACTTCACCAACGGCCGCATAACCCGCATTGCCGCTTTGATCGGGACCGCCGTGGTGCTTGTGCTCAATTTTTTCCTCATCGCACAGTCATTCGGGGTGGCGATTCCAGGCCTATCCGGCGGAGGCTGACGAGCCTGATCCCCGGTGCGGCGCATACGGCTTTGCGAATAGACGCAAACTACGAATTTGTGCTTATTTTCCGGGCAAAATTTGTGCTTTTTTCCCGCGGAGGTGAAGAGCCGCACGTTCGTGAGGCGGAACGACCTTTACGTGTTCTGCTTCGACATCGCCGACGGCAAAACCACTGCGCATCCAAATCCCAGGCTTACCGGCGCGGATGTCCGCGCCTTCAAGTTCAAAGGCCATCCGCTCGGACAACGATTATTGATACAGCGAAGGAAGGAAGCGACACCACGGTGGACTACACCTTCCCGAAGCCCGGAACGACTGAGCCAGTCGCAAAGGAGTCCTTCGTGACGCGTGTAGGCGATGAGGGCTGCGGCGTCAGCTACACAAATAGCCGCCCCCAAAATCGCTTTCGTAACCACGATCAAACGAGAGGCGAGACCGCGGTTGCGGCCTCGCCGTTCATCGTCAGACGGTCTTCAAATTCTCGGCAGCCGACTTGCCGGTCTTGCGGTCCACCACGACCTCGAACGCGACTTTCTGGCCCTCTCTCAGCTCGCGCAGGCCGGCGCGCTCAACGGCGCTGATATGGACGAAGACATCCTTGCCGCCGCCATCCGGCTGGATGAATCCATAACCCTTCTGCGCGTTGAACCACTTCACTGTTCCGTTGCTCACGGGACACTCCTCCTTAGAAAACAAGATATGAGCCGCGCGAGATGCACGGCCCGGTTCGCTCGAGATTTTGGTGAAAGATCGTCAGTCAGGCGCGCTATCGTCGCTGCAAGGCCTAGTCGTTCGGCCGAAAACTCGATTTCGCCTATTTAGCGAGAAGTCGCAAACTCCGCAAGAGCGAGCGGAGCGATTGCACGACCGCGCCGGATCGGCGGATTTCAAAGTTCCGTTATCGTGCTCACAGTCACAGCGGGATGACTTGACCAATCGAACCGGCGCCATATTGCATGCAAAACGCGCGGGCCAACGTCCATTCGAGCGATCTTGTTAGCGAAATCTTCAGCGAACTGAAGGGTCACGGTTCATCCTCGTCATTCTCGCGTTCGCTTCGCACCGTTTGCGGCCTGCCAGATGCGGGCGGGCATCAGCGGCATGTCGAGATGCTCGACGCCAAGGTCGCCCAGCGCATCGAGCACCGCATTGACCACTGTCGGAGGCGCGGCGATCGTCCCCGCCTCGCCGATGCCTTTGATGCCGAGCGGGTTGGTTTTGGCCGGAATTTCTACCAGTTCGGAGATAAATGGCGGAAAATCGTCGGCACGCGGCATGCCGTAGTCCAGGAAACTTCCGGTCAAGAGTTGACCGGATTTCCCATCGTATATGACGTTCTCGAACAACGCCTGCCCGACGCCTTGGGCGATGCCGCCGTGAATTTGACCTTCACAGATCATCGGGTTGATCACCATGCCGAGGTCGTCGACCGCCACGAAACGGTCGATCTGCACGGCGCCGGTTTCCGGATCGACTTCGACTTCGCAGACCTGGCAGCCATTCGGATAGTTCGGCGCGCCCCCAGGAACCCCGGAATAGGTGCCGACGCCGTCGAACCCGAGACCCAACTTCAGCACCGGTCCGGCGGGAGCAAAGAAGGCGCGGGCAATCTCGGCGATCGACATGCGCTTGTCGGTTCCCATCACCGTGAACGTGCCGGAATTGAATTCGATATCGCCAGGAGCCGCCTCCATGAGCGCGCCGGCCATTTCCTTGCCCCGGGCAATGACGGCGTCGGCGGCGATGCGTAACCCGTTACCGCCGACCAAAGAGCTTCGCGCCGCAAATGTGCCGCGGCCGAACGCGACCTTCTCGGTGTCGCCCTGGATGTAATTGATCGCCTCGAACGGCACGCCGAGCCATTCGGCGACGAGTTGTGCGAATGCAGTTGCGTGTCCCTGCCCGTGCGAATGGGTACCAGCAATGATCGTCAGCATGCCGCCGGGATCGAACCTTATTTCCATGCGCTCGTTGAAAACGCCGCCCAGCTCGATGTAAGGCGTGACGGCGCGGCCGCGCAGTTTGCCCTGCCGCTGGCTCTCCTTGCGCCGCGCGTCAAAACCGGTCCAGTCGGCAAGCGCCAGGCATTGGTCCATAAGCTTCTCGAATTCGCCGCTATCGTAGTTGTGATGTGTCGGCGTGTGGTAGGGCAGCGCTTCCGGCTGGATCAGATTGCGCCGGCGCAACTCAACCCGGTCGATGCCGGTTACCCGCGCGGCGCGCTCGACGAGACGCTCGATCAGGTAGATCGCCTCGGGCCGGCCGGCACCGCGGTAGACCGAAGTCGGCGCCGTATTGGTGAACACGGCGCTGGTGGTGAAATGGATCGTCTGCACATCGTACAGACTGGGAATGAACATTAGCGACCAAAACAACGGCGCGGTCGCGGCCGCCCACCAATAGGCGCCGAGCGCCTGATAGGCGGTCGACCTGATGGCGAGAAACTTGCCGTTCTCATCGAGAGCGAGCTCGCCGTAGACGACCTGGTCGCGGGCGTGGTTGTCGAGCAGCAGGCTTTCGCTGCGCGTCGCGGTCCATTTCACCGGCCGGCCGCAGCGTTTTGCCGCCCACAGCACCAGGACGTTGTCGGGATAGATATTGGCCTTCATGCCGAAACCACCGCCGACATCGGGCGAGATCACCCTGATCTTCGATTCAGGTACATGAAAGACGGCCGATGACAGCGCCGTTCGCACGCTGTGGGGATCCTGCGACGTCGTGTAGAGCGTGTATTTGCCGTCCGCGGCGTCGTAGGCGCCGATCGCGCAACGCGGTTCGATGGGATTCGCGGTGACGCGGTTGTTGACCAAGCGAACCGAGGCCACGTGCTTGGCCTTGGCGAACGCGACATCCGTTGCCGCCTTGTCGCCAAACGCGATCGTCACCGCGATGTTGCCGTTCGGGCAATCGCCCCAGATTTTCGGCGCCCGCGCCTGCGCTGCCTGCTCAAGATCGACGAGCGCGGGCAGCGGCTCGTAGTCCACGGCGACAAACTCGGCGGCATCGCGTGCCTCCGCTTCGGTCTCGGCGACGACGAAGGCAACGCGGTCGCCCAAGCAACGGACGCGGTCGGCAAGCAGAACCGGGCGCGTCGTCGGAAAACCCACGGGCCCGCCCCAGGACTCGGGCATGAAGAATGGCGGAATGCCGCCGATCTGATCGGTCACCGCATCGGCGCCCGTGAGTACGCAGAGAACGCCAGGCGCCGCCTTCGCCACGCTCACGTCAACACGCCTGATAGCCGCGTGCGCGTGCGGCGAAAGAACCGCTACGCCATAACATTGGATCGCCGGTGGTAAAGCGCTGATCTCGACCCGGCGGACGGCTTGTCCGATGCCGAACTTCGTCATGGGCATTTCCCCCGAATCACGCGCAGACAGCGCAGTCAGCCACGCGCGCGTTGCCGCTCGAAATCGGGCGGCGCGGAGGCTACCTTTTTTTGGGATCATAGGCGCGCTTGCATCGTCTCGGAAGACGCGGGCCGCACGATCCTGCTGACGCATAGTTGAGCATCGGGCGCAAAGTACCGTACGCTAACGCACGCAAGGGCGGCGCTAAGCGTAAATCCCGCTCATATGCCACGCGGGAGGAACGTTCATGCGGATTATCGACCTGTCGGTCGCGCTCAAGGCTGGAATTGCTTCCGATCCGCCGAGCATGCTGCCAAAAATCGAATACCAAGACCATAAGGAAGGCGCCAAGGAATTCGCGATGATGTTTCCTGGGCTCAAGCCCGAGCAGCTTCCGGAGGGCGAGGGGGCGGCGATGGAGCGGGTCATTATCACCACGCATAACGGCACCCACCTCGACGCACCGTGGCATTTCGCCAGCACGATGGATGGCGGTAAGCCGGCGATGAAGATCGATCAGGTTCCGCTGGAATGGTTCTTCTCCTCCGGCGTAAAGCTCGATTTCCGCGAGAAACCGGACGGCTATGTGTGCAAGGCCGATGACGTCAAGCGCGAGCTGGACCGCATCGGCTATGCACTCAAGCCGCTCGACATCGTGCTTGTGAACACCGCGGCGGCCGCGGCCTACGGGCAGCCCAACTTTCTCGACAAGGGCTGCGGCATGGGCCGCGAGGCTACGCTCTATCTGCTCAAGCAGGGTGTGCGCGTCACCGGCACCGACGGCTGGAGCTGGGACGCTCCGTTTTCATTCACACGCAAGCGGTTTGCTGAAACCGGCGACGCGAGCCTCATTTGGGAGGGCCACAAAGCGGGCCGCGACATCGGATATTGCCACATGGAGAAGCTCACCAACCTCGATCAACTGCCGCCGCTCGGTTTCAAGGTGTGCTGTTTCCCGGTAAAGATCGAAGCGGCGTCCGCGGGCTGGACCCGCTGCGTGGCGCTCCTCGACAACTGAGTGATCATGCGCAGCAGGACCAGGCCCGCGCTAAAGTATTGCCGACAGGAGAACTCCATATGGACCGGTTCAGCTTCGGGCCACGCGATAACAGTATCATCCAAATCGCCTACACGGTCGCCGATATCCACGAGGGAATGCGCCACTACGGGGACCTTCTTCGCATCGGTCCGTGGTTCCTGGTCGGCCCGTTCGTGCCGCCCAAAGGTGTGTATCGTGGCGCGACAACAAAGATGCAGGTGAGCCTGGCGCTCGCTTTTACCGGTCAGCTTATGATCGAACTGATTGAGCAGCACGACGAGGCGCCGTCGGTTTTCCGGGAGACGCTGAAGGCGCGAGGGGCCCATGGCTTTCATCATTGGGCGATCGGCGCCCGCGATTTCGAGACCACGGCAACGCAGTACCGGTCGCGCGGGTACCAAGAGGCATTCTCGGACCTCGCCCCGATGGGGTTCCGCGTCGTCTATTTCGATACCTCCCGCGACCTGCCGGGCATGCTTGAGATCATCGAGATGAACGCCGACGCGGAACAGGGATTTCACACGATGTATCAGGCAGCCCAGGAATGGGACGGGAAAACCCACATCGTGCATCGCATCGAAACGAAGCAGCCGGCATGATCGCGTGTTCAAGGCACGGTAACGGATGAAGCCTGCCGCTTTCGACTATATCGCCGCTGACAGCATCGACATGGCCGTTGCGTCGCTGACCAAGGCCGGCCCCGACGCCAAGATCATCGCCGGCGGACAGAGCCTCGTGCCGATGCTCAATTTCCGCCTGCTGCGGCCGTCGGTCCTCGTCGATATCAACCGGATCGCGGGCTTGGCCTTCATTGGAGAGACCGAGCAGGATATCCGCATCGGCGCGCTCACGCGTCACCATCAGCTCGAGACATCGCCGGTTATTGCCCGGCATCTGCCGATCCTGGCCTGCGCCATGACGCACGTTGCACATTTGGCGATCCGCAATCGCGGCACGATCGGCGGTAGCCTCTCGCACGCCGACCCGGCAGCCGAGCTGCCGATGATGGCGCTGCTTTTCGACGCGGAGCTTCACATCGCCTCTGCTTCAGGCAGACGCACAGTCGCCGCTCGCGACTTCTTCCTCGATGCGCTGACGGTCGATCTTGCCGGCGGCGACATGGTCACCGAGATCGCGCTGCCGAAACTGCCCCGAAGCACCGGCTGGGGCTTTGAGGAGGTCTCCCGCCGCCACGGCGATTTCGCGCTCGCCGCCGTCGCAGCGACATTGACGGTGTTCGACGGGGCCATCGCGCAAGCCCGCATCGCTCTGACCGGCGTCGGTCCGACCGCTTTGCGCACCCCCGCCGCCGAGGCCTTGCTGGTCGGCCACGCGCTCGAACCGAAGTTGACCAGCCGCGCGATCGAGGCGGTGCGCGGCGCCATCGCGCCCGAAACCGATCTGCACGCCTCGGCAGATTATCGGCGCCATCTCGCCGGCGTGCTGACCGGCCGGGCGCTGGAAGCCGCATGGCGCCGCGCCAACGAACGTGCCGCATGAGCAAGACCCGCGAGATCAGCGTGACCGTCAACGGCACCGCCCGCAAGGCCGCCGTGGAGCCGCGTCTGCTGCTGGCCGATTTCCTGCGGCAAACGGTTGGCCTCACCGGCACCCATGTCGGCTGCGAGCACGGCGTCTGCGGCGCCTGCACGGTGCTCGTCGACGGCGATAGCGTACGCTCGTGTCTGATGTTCGCGGTGCAGGCCGACGGGCGCCATGTCGAAACCGTCGAAAGCCTCGGCAGCATCGAGCAGATGAACGCGTTGCAGAAATCCTTCCATGAGCACCATGCGCTGCAATGCGGTTTCTGCACACCGGGCATGCTGATCACCGCCACCGACTTGATCAAAAAATATCCGCTCGCCACCGATAACGCCATCCGCGAAGGCCTGTCGGGCAATCTCTGCCGCTGCACCGGCTACGAGCACATCGTCAAGGCGATCCGCGCGGTCGTCGACAGCAAAGCCGGAGGCGCACGATGAAGATGCACGTTCTCTCCGGCGGCCGCCTGCGCCTGCGCAAGACCATGTACGACGCAAACGCCGTCCGCGGCGAAACCATGGACGTGCCGGTTTCCTGTATCCTTCTGCGTCACAACCAGGGCAACGTGCTGTTCGATACCGGGTGTCATCCGGCAGTGGCGGAAAATGCCGAAGCGCATTGGGGCCGCCTTGCCAAAGTCATGACGCCGGTCATGCGGCCTGGCGACAACGTCATCACTGCGCTGGGCGGCGTCGGGCTCACATGCGACGACATCGACGTGGTCCTGTGCTCGCACCTGCATGCCGACCATTGCGGATGCAACACCTTCTTCAAGCGGGCGACATTCGTCATCCACGCCAAAGAGGTGGCGGCCGCCCGCGCGCCCGACGCTGAAGCCGCCGGCTATCTGGCCACCGAGTGGGAGCAGCCCGCGCCGATCGACATGATTGACGGCGAGCGCGATCTGTTCGGCGACGGGCGCATCGTAATGATCCCCCTGCCCGGCCATACGCCGGGCACGACCGGCGCGCTGGCCACGCTTGAAAAGTCGGGAACGTTCTTTCTGGCCTCCGATACCGTCAGCCTGCGCTCGACGCTCGATACCGGGATCATTCCGCGCAACACCTGGAATGCCGATGCCCTCGCCAAGTCGCTGGCGGAGGTCCAGCGTATCGAAGCGCGCGGCGCCACGGTGCTGTGCGGCCATGACGACGCGCAATGGGCGACCTTGCGCAAGGGCGCCGATGCCTATGAATGACGGGCCCGAAATATACACCCGGCCGAAGATCATCGGCGCGCGCGTCAAGCGCACGGAGGACCCGCGCCTTCTCACCGGGCTCGGCGCTTATACCGACGACCGGCAGGCGCCGCGCGCGCTGCACGTCGCCTTCCGCAGGAGCGATCAATCGCATGCGCGTATTGCCGCGATCGATTGCTCTGCCGCGCGCAACGCGCCGGGCGTCGTCGCGATATTCACCGCCGAGGATCTGGGCGATCTGGTCAAGCCCGTCGTCGCGACCTCGCGCATGCCGAACTATTACGCCACTCCCATCCTGCCGCTTGCGCGCGGCAAAGTGCGTTATGTCGGCGAGCCGGTCGTGGGCATCGTCGCCGAAAGCCGCTATCACGCCGAAGACGCCCTCGAACTCATCGCGATCGATTACGCGCCGCTGCCGCTCGTCACCGATCCGGAACAGGCCGTACGTACCGGGGCGCCGCTATTGCACGAAGAGGCCGGCACCAACGTTCTGGTGAGCCGCGAGTTCAAACGCGGCGACGTTGACTTTGAGTTCGCCTCGGCGCCGGTGCGCGTCGAGGGCCGTTTCCGCATGCGCCGCAAGACCGCAATGGCGATCGAGCCACGCGCCTGCTTTGCCGATTACCAAACGAACGGCGACGCGTTGACTCTCCACTCCGCCACGCAAGTGCCGGGCATCGTACGCGACGCGCTGGCGATGGCGCTCGGCATTCCCGGTGAGCGGATTCGCGTTATCGCGCCGGACGTGGGTGGCGGGTTCGGCGGCAAAGGGTCGCTCTACGCGGAGGAGATTTTCGTCTGCGCGGCGGCACGGCAGCTTGGGCGACCCGTCAAGTGGACCAGTGACCGCATGGAAGACCTCGCCGCCACCAGCCAAGGCTTTGATGAAATCGCCGATGCGGAATTGGCCCTCGACAACGAGGGCACTATTATCGGCTTACGCGCGAACGTCATCGGCGATGTCGGCGCCTACTCGATTTATCCGTGGACCGCGGCGCTCGAGCCAGTGCAGGTGGTAAGTTTCCTCCCCGGACCTTATCGGGTCCCGCACTATCGCGGCCGCGTCCAGGCGGTGGCCACTTCGAAGGCGCCGACCGGGCCTTACCGCGGCGTCGGCCGGCCGATCTCAACCTTCGTCATGGAACGTTTGATGGATATGGCGGCGGCGAAAATCGGCGTCGACGCCAAGGAAATCCGGCTGCGCAATCTCGTCCCCACTGCCGAGCTTCCTTATAAAGTCGCCTCCGGCATCGTGTGGGACAAATCCGGCTTCCAGGAAGGCCTGAATGCGGCGTGCGACGTCATCGGCTATGAGACGCTGCGCGCCAGGCAGAGCGAAGTCCGCGCCGCCGGCCGCTGGATCGGCATCGGCATCGCCTGCTATGCGGAGTTGACCGGCATCGGCTCGCGCATTTCCGTCGCCCCCGGCATGCCGATCAACACCGGCACCGAAACCGCGATCATTCGCATCGATGAAACCGGCCGCGCCACCGCTGCGTTTGGCATCGCCTCGCACGGACAAGGCCTGGAGACGACGCTTGCGCAGGTCGTTGCCGAACATCTCGGTGCCCGTTTCGATGACATTCGCATCGTGCAGGGCGACAGCGCGGCCGTGCCCGGCGGTACCGGCACCTATGCCAGCCGGAGCATGGTGCTCGCCGGCGGCGCGGCGACGCTGGCGGCACAAGCGGTGCGCGAAAAGTTGCTCAATGCCGCTTCGCACCTTCTCGAGACATCGGCCGCCGATCTGGTCGCGGAAGATGGCAAAGTCACCGTGGCCGGCACCGACCGCTCGATCACGTTTCGCGAGGTCGCGCGCGCGGTCTATTCCGCAGCGGCCCAACTACCGCCGGACGCGCGGGACGAACTCGCCGCGACCAAAACCTACGATCCGGTATTCGGCACCACGACATCGGCGACCCACATCGCCGCGGTGGAAATCGACCCGGAAACCTACGAAGTCCGCGTCGATCGTTTTGCCGTTGCCGAGGACTGCGGCAGGCTCGTCAATCCGCTGATCGTAGATGGCCAGGTGCACGGCGGCGTGGCGCAGGGTATCGGCGCCGCTCTCTACGAAGAAATCATCTACGACGAGCAAGGCCAGATCACGACTGCGAGCCTGGTCGATTATCTCGTTCCGTCGGCCTGCGAGATCCCGTCGATGAACGTCGTGCACCTCGAAAGCGCGTCGCCGACCACGCTCGGCGGCTTTCGCGGCATGGGCGAAGGCGGCACCATCGGTGCGCCGGCGGCGATCGCGAATGCGCTTGCCGATGCGCTGTCGCCGCTCGGCATTGAAATCAACGAGCTTCCCGCAACGCCGGAGCGTCTGTTCCGCCTTATCAAAGCGGCGAGACGCAAGGCGAAAACATGAAAGAGCGAACATGGATTTAGGGCTGAAAGGAAAGATCGCCCTGGTGACGGGTGCAACCAGCGGCGTCGGCCGCGAAATCGCGCTCAGTCTCGCTGCCGAAGGCGGACACGTCGCCGTCAACTATCGTGGCTCCGCCGAGGAAGCGGAAGCGCTGGTGGGCGAAATCACCGCCAAAGGCGGCACGGCGAAGGCTTATAAGGCTGACGTCGCCGATTTTGCCGGCGTCAAAGCGATGGTGGACGCAATCGCCAAGGACTTCGGCGGCCTCAATATATTGATCAACAATGCCGGACTCGCGATACGCCGGCGCTTCATGGAGACGACGCCCGAGGATTGGCGTCGCCAGATCGATGCCTGTCTCTATGGCGCGATCCATTGCTGCTATGCCGCCGCGCCGCATCTCGACGCCGCAAAGAACGGCCGCATCGTCAGCGTCATCGGCGATTCTTCGCGCGTCGGCGAGTCGGGCCTGGCGATCGTCGCCGCCGCCCGCGCCGGCGTCGTCGCGTTGATGAAATCGCTGGCGCGCGAGTTCGGCCGCTCCGGAACTACCGCCAATACGGTATCGCTCGGGCTGGTCGAGACCCTGCACGATAAGGAGTGGGTCGACGCCAACCGCGAGAACCTGGTCAAGCTCTATCCGGTGCGCCGGCTCGGCCTGCCGGGCGATATCGCGCCGATGGTCACTCTGCTCGCCTCCCCGCACTCGGGCTGGATCACCGGACAGGTGCTCAGCATCAGCGGCGGCTTCAGCATGGTTTGACGGGAGGACACACGTGCTGCGCACCGACCTGATCGCTCCCATTCCGGAATTGCTGAACCGGCACGCGGCCGCGCGTGGAGATAAATGCGCCTATCGCGATGCGCGGACATCGGTGACCTACGCCGCGCTTCGCGAGCGGACCGGCAAGCTTGCCGGCCATCTCGCCGACAACGGTGTCGCTGTGAACGACACGGTCGCGATTCTTCTGCCGAATTCGGTGCAATGGATCGAAAGTTGTTTCGCCATCGTCCGCGCCGGCGCGATCAGCGTTCCCATCAGCTATGACTCGACTGAAATGGAAATCGCCTATCGGCTGAGCGACGCAAACTGCAAGGCGGTCATCACGACCGCAGAGCGTGGCGATCTGTTCGCGGGACTGAAGAACGCCGCCCCCAACCTCAAGACACTGATCGTGACGGATCGCGGCACGTGCAGCGCGCCGGCCTTGCATTACCCGGACCTCGTTACAGCGCCGCCGAAATCGCCGCCGCGCGATCCCGCCTCGCTGCACGAGACAGCTTTCATCCTTTACACCTCCGGCACGACCGGCCGCGCCAAGGGCGTTCAGATCACGGTGCACGGCATGTTGTGGGTAAATGCCGCGTGCTGGGCGCCGATCACCGGCCTGTCGGATCGCGATACGGTGCTTTCGCCGCTGCCACTGTTTCATTCCTATGCGCTGAATTTGTCGGTTTTGAGCATCCTCGCGACCGGCGCGACCGAATACATCATGGAGAAATTCTCAACCGCCGAGGCCGTGCGGCTGCTCAAGACCGGCGAATTCACATTTTTCCCCGGCGTGCCGACCATGTTCCACTATCTGTTGCAGGCGACGCGCGGCGAAAAGAGCCTGAAATTCGGGAATCTGCGGCTGTGCGTGTCTGCCGGCGCCATCATGCCGGCGACGCTCAACCGCGAGTTCGAAGACCATGTCGGCATCCAATTGCTCGACGGCTACGGCATCACCGAAACCTCGACCATGGTGACAATGAACTGGCCGACCGGCGGGCGCGTGCTTGGATCGTGCGGCATTCCGCTGCCGGGTCTCGCGGTGCGCGTCGTTGATCTGAACGGAGGCGACGTCGCGCCAAACCAGGAAGGCGAGCTGATCGTTCGCGGCCCCAACGTCATGCCCGGCTATCACAACAAGCCGGAGGAAACCCGCAATGCGCTACGCGCCGGCTGGTATCACACCGGCGATCTCGCCAAGAGCGACGAGAACGGCTTCCTGACCATCACCGGCCGGCTCAAGGAATTGATCATTCGCGGCGGCCAGAACATTGCGCCGGCGGAAATCGAGGAGGTGGTCAATACCTTTGCGGCGGTGCTCGACTGCGCCGTGGTCGGGATCGCGCACGAGCATCTCGGCGAGGTGCCGGCCCTGTTCGTGGTGCCGCGTCCGGGCAACACGTTCGAAGGCGAAGCCCTACTCGCCCATTGCCGGACGCATCTGTCGGCGTACAAGGTGCCGCACGTCGTGCAAACGATCGGCGAAATCCCGCGCACGGGATCGGGCAAGATCATCCGCTACAAGCTGCGCGAACTAATAAAGGCGTGAGGGCATTCGCATGCAGCGCGGAGCAAATTTCGTCGGCGAAACTTTCCGGCGGGGCGATCCGGGCTACGAAACCGCCCGGCACGCCACGTGCCGGAACGTGCGGCTGCCGGATCGCTACCCCGGATGCGAATCTGGAGCGCTTGGATCGGCTGCGTGCCGCGCACGATCCCTCGGGGCGCTTTCATCCCTACGTGGGCCGACTCTCGGGCAGAATATCGCGCGGCGTCTGATGCGAAGCAAACCCATCGCCGGTCGGCATGTTGACTGGAGCGATGCGGACCTCGCGACAAAACCCTATGCGCGCTTCTTGAATATGCAACTTGCGCCCCTGCCCGCGCACATTGGTCAGGCCCTGCACCGCGGTCCCCTCTCCGAGCCGCTTTTGCCGCCGGTGGAGGCGGCGCCGGAAAATCTCTTCGGGAACGCCGCCGCGCTCGAAGACGGGTTCGCGCTGACGGCAGGCGGAGCGATGCACGTCGCGGCGCGTACGGACCTGCCCGGGGTCACGCCGGCGATGATCGATTGGTGGTTCGGCTGGCATAGCGACAGCCCGGAGCGCTACAAGCTCTGGCATCCGCAAGCGCATGTGCATGCCGCCTGGCTCTCGACGCCTCCCGCCGGAACGCGGGGCCGCGCCCCGCTATGTTGGGCACACGTCGGTCGTCGACGAATATATCGGCAGCAACCTGATCCGTGCGGCCATCCGCTTCGTGGAGCCAAGGATGCTGGGTTTCACCGACCCGGGCCTCGACGACACGGAAAAAGCAACGATCGTCTGCGCCCGGACTGGCCTGGGCGATTTCCCGATCGATGTCGGCTATTTGGCGCATCATGTCCGCCGGACCGCGACCGGCAGCCAGATGCGCTCGCGCTTTTGGATTGGCGGCAAGTACGCGGCAGGAAGAAATAGTGCCTTTGGGACCGTCATGGCGACGGCGGCGCGACTAACGATGCGTCCGACCGAAGCCAACGCGCGCGCTCTACTCGTTCATTGCGCCGAGGAAATGCAGCATTTGGGAAGCTTCCTGCCCCCGCTTTACGCGGAATTCCAGTCTTGGGAGTAGGCGTTTAGGGACTAGACACCCTGCCGCAACAGTAAGGGTTCATCCCAAGGAATATCCCGCAACCGGCCGCCGGGCCGTGGATTTTTCAAAATGGCTCATTACGTTGAGGCAATCCGCCCCGTATTGAGGGCTCCGGAACGCATTATTCGATGGCCGAAGAACGCATCAACCGTAAACTCGCGGCAATTCTCGCGGCGGACGTGGTCGGTTACTCCCGCCTGATGGGTGCCGACGAGGCGGGCACGCTGGCCGCGCTCAAACAGCACCGGCAAACCGTCTTCGACCCCGCCGTCGCCGCCCATAACGGGCGCATCGTGAAGCTGATCGGCGACGGCACAATCGTCGAGTTTGGCAGCGTGGTCGATGCCGTGAACTGCGCCCTTTCAGTACAACGCTCCGACGGCGCCTTGCCGGATGAAGCCTTGCGCCAACCGAAGATCGTTCTGCGGATTGGAATCAATCTCGGCGATGTGATCATCGAGGGCGACGACATTTACGGCGATGGCGTCAACATCGCCGCGCGGCTCGAGCCGCTCGCCGAGCCCGGCGGCATCTGTGTCTCCTCGATCGTCAACGAGAGCATCGGCAACCGCATCGAGGTCCGCTTTCAGGACGCCGGCGACACCAGCGTCAAGAACATCGACCGACCGATCCGGATCTGGAAGTGGCACCCGGGCGCGACGCCTTCCATCGCCGAACCGAATGCCGCGAAATCGCATTCGAACGGCACGACCGCTTCGATTGCGATCTTGCCGTTCACCAACATGTCCGGCGATCCGGAGCAGGAATATTTCACCGACGGCATCAGCGAAGACATCATCACCGACCTGTCGAAAATCGCGGGGCTTACCGTGATCGCGCGCAACTCAAGCTTCACTTATAAGGGGCGCTCGATCGACATTCGCACGGTCGGCCGCGAGCTTGGCGTGCGCTCCGTGCTCGAAGGCTCCATCCGCCGCGCCGGCAATCGTGTGCGGATCACGGCGCAGCTCATCGACGCGACCAGCGGCGCTCATCTCTGGGCCGACCGCTACGACCGCGACCTGACGGACATCTTTGAGGTGCAGGACGACGTCACGCATCGGATCGTGGACGCGCTCAAAATAACCCTCAGTCCGGCCGAAAAGGAGCGGCTTGCCGACACCGAGACATCCAACATTGCCGCCTACGACTGCGTACTTCGCGGCCGTGAGTTCATGCTTACCAAGGATAAAACCCGCGGCACATTCGAACAGGCGATCACGTACTTCAACAAGGCGTTGGAACTCGATGCCAACTATTCGCTAGCCTACGCGTGTCTCGGTTTTGGATACATCTTCGATTACCAAAATCGCTGGACCGACGATCCCGAAAGTTCGCTACCGCTGGCCAAAGAATACGCACGACTGGCGGTCGAGAAAGACCCAAAAGAGCCGCTGGCGTACTGCGTCTCCGCATTGGCCGCGTCATTCGAAAAGGACCTCGATCGGGCGACGTCCGAGGTCGATATAGCGATATCGCTGAACCCTAATTTAGCTTTGGCCCATAACCTTCGCGGCACCATCCGCGCATATTCGGGTCGGCCGCTGGAGGCCATACCGGAGATCGAGCAGGCGATGCGCCTCGATCCCGCTTTGAATCCGCAATTTATCCACTTCCTCGGCATGGCGTACCTGCTGGCCGGGAAGTACGAAACGGCGGCGGCTCTGCTCAGGCAGCGGATTATACTGATGCCCAAAACAGATTTTTCCCGCGCTCTGCTCGCTTCCGCTCTTGGCCATCTCGGTCAGCTTGATGACGCCCGTCGCGTGTGGGGCGAGCTGAAAGAAATCAATGCAAATTACTCGTTCGCCGAGCACGTCGGCCGACAGCCCTTTAAATTGGAAACGGACGTCCAGCGGATTGCGGAGGGTCTCAGGAAAGCCGGGTTATTGAGCTGAGAACTTTCCGAGGGCGCTCCCTAACTGACCTTACGAGCTTGACGCGGTTGCCCGCGTGCCAGCCTGTGCCAGGAGTTCCTCAAGCGACGGGGTTTTCAGGAAAGCCGGCTTACCCGACGGCCTCCCGATACAGGCGTAGGCAAACCCGCGCCGATACATCTCTTCAGGCCGGTAGATGTTTCGCAGATCGGCGACAATGGGACAGGCCATCAGCTCGCGTAGACGCTCGAGATCGAGCGCACGAAACTGTTCCCATTCGGTGGCAATGA
Organism: uncultured Alphaproteobacteria bacterium; assembly: GCA_963733575.1. Classification (GTDB taxonomy): domain Bacteria; phylum Pseudomonadota; class Alphaproteobacteria; order Rhizobiales; family Xanthobacteraceae; genus BOG-931. Next base: position 476,103 of record CAVTDJ010000008.1, read on the forward strand.
CGAGCGCGTCGGCGGCTTCGGCGCATTCATAGGCGTTTTCGCAATAAGCCACGTTCTCCAGCACGGCTTGGGCTTGACCCATGCCGGCGGGGTCGAATACGCGCACGCGGGCGCCCATATCCTGCAAGCCCGTGATTAGCGGCAGCGAAGGAGCCTCGCGCATATCGTCCGTATTGGGCTTGAAGGTGAGCCCGAGCACGGCAACAGTCTTGCCGCGAAGCGCTCCCGAAAACATCGCCGATACCTTGCGCGCCATGGCCCGCTTCCTGGTATCGTTGACGCCGGCAACCGCTTCGAGAATGCGCAGCGGCACGTCGTAGTCCTGCGCGGTCTTGATCAGCGCGCGCACATCCTTGGGAAAACAGGAGCCGCCGAAGCCTGGCCCGGCATGGAGAAATTTGGGGCCGATGCGGTTGTCGAGGCCGATGCCGCGCGCGACCTCCTGGATATCGGCGCCCACCTTCTCGCAGAGGTCGGCGATTTCGTTGATGAAGGTGATCTTGGTCGCAAGGAATGCGTTGGCGGCGTACTTTATGAGTTCGGCGGTGCGCCGCGCGGTGTAGAGAATGGGCGCTTGATTGAGGCTCAGCGGCCCGTAGATATCGGCCAAGACGTTTTTGGCGCGCTCGTCCTGGGTGCCGACCACGATGCGATCGGGATGCTTGAAATCATGAATGGCCGCTCCCTCCCGCAAAAATTCCGGGTTCGACACCACCACGACATCGGCGTCCGGCCGCTCCTCGTGGATGATGCGCTCGACTTCATCGCAGGTACCGACCGGTACGGTCGACTTGGTAATGACGACTGTAAATCCGTCGAGCGCGGCGGCGATCTCGCGGGCCGCATCGTAAACGTAGGAAAGATCCGCATACCCATCGCCGCGCCGCGACGGCGTGCCGACGGCGATGAACACCGCATCGGCAGAACCGACGGGCTCCTCAAGCGCGGTGGCAAAAGACAGCCTTGCTTCTTTGACATTGGCGTGCACGAGATCGTGCAGGCCCGGCTCAAAAAACGGAATTCCGCCACGCTCGAGCGCCGCGATCTTCGCCGCATCCTTGTCGACACAAATCACGTGATGGCCGAAATCGGCCAGACAGGCTCCGGAGACGAGACCCACATAACCCGCGCCGATCATTGCAATGCGCACGAGAGCCCCTCACTCACTCAACAAACGTCAACAGGGAACAATAACCTAGCTGCGAGCTCATAGGCAATAAAGCTTGTTAACGCAGCCGCGCCCAGCGCCCCTGCAGTTAGCCAATAAATTCGCGCTCTTTTGCCATTGCCCACGGACGCCCAGTACCACAGCAAGATCGGCTTCACGCAGCTTTGGCGCGGCACCTGCCTCTTGCACAGACGACCGCTATGTTGGGATATACTTGGATGCGACGGGACCGGCGATGCGGATTGCATGCCGTTTGAAAATTGGGAAAACAAGGTGTCATGCTGAGTGAGCGGCGCGTCTTGGTGACCGGCGGTGCAGGCTTTATCGGTTCGCACCTGTGCGAACGGCTATTAGCCAACGACTATGAGGTCTTGTGCGTCGACAACTTCTATACCGGCGCGCGCCGCAACACGTACCATCTTCTCGACAACTCGCGCTTCGAGCTAATGCGCCACGATGTGTGCTTTCCGCTCTACGTCGAGGTGGATCAAATCTACAATCTTGCCTGCCCGGTGGAGCGGGCGGTGCGGCCGGTCAATCCTGAAAAATTCGACAGGGTGATCTCGACGAGCCGGCGCACGCTCGACTTTGTGGCCGATCTTGCGCATCCCGCGCATGTGCATCTTTTTCAAGCCGTCGAGGCGTGGGACACGGTGAATTCGATGCCGTTTCTTGAGTACTGCAGAGACCGCCGCTATCCCCGGCCCGGAAGAGTGTATCGATCTGGTGCGGCATATCGGGCTTCCGCAAGATGTCCGATATATCGAACAGATCGCCGCGGTCAGCAGCGTGCTGACAGTGTCCGCCTATCTGGCATCCGCGATTGGTTATGCTGGACCGGCCAAGCACGTAGAGGTCCACGAGCCGGAACTAAATATTCGTGGAAGCGGCGGCCGGGGCGAGCGGCACATCGATGTCCTGCTTTTCGTCCGCGGCTTTGTGTACAACGGCGATGATCTGGCGGTCGCGGTCGCAAATGCCCTGGCCGGCAGGCCTTACCGCATCACGATCGTCGCAGCGCGCAGAGCGAAAGCTGATCTCAAAGCCGTGCAGAAGCGCGATCAGGTATCGATCGTTTACGAACCATCGGATGACGCACTCGCCGAACTCTTTGCTTCGACGCGGGTCGTGGTTCACCCCTCGCTCTGCAACGGCGGTGGCTTCATCCCGCTAGAAGCGCTGTCATTCGGATGTGCCGTCGTTGCCAGCCGGACCGGCTGGCTGTTGTCGGCGCGGAGCAAAGACGCCTTGGTCGTCGTCGACCGCCACGATCCGGAAATCTACCTTTCGGAGGTTTTGCGTGTGCTCGATAACGACGCGCGTCACCTTCATCATAATTGATCCACGAAGGTTCGCTCCGCAGCACGATCACCGCCGCGTTGTAATCGGCGGTCTGAGGGCGCTTGCGCCGAAATATTCGCGAAACAAGCGCCGCTAAGAGAGGCTGGCAACACGGACGATCAAACGACAATCCGAGAACCGAAGTGCCAAATCTGTCAGCGGAAGAATATCAGCGCTCCAATCACGTAAAGTGAGAGCGGCACGGCCCGGCCGACGAGTTTGAAATGTCCGGCAGTCCAGACAGGCACGTTTCTTTGTTGCGCAAAGTCAATGCCCATCTTTCGGGAGATGCTCTACGGCGGCGGTCCAGTCAAGCCAATGTCGATCGAACCTTTTGTATAGGTGAGGCGTCGGAGCGCGCGTTCTGCAAGCTTCTGCGCCTCGATCAGCAGGGCTTCATCGGTACTATGTTCCGATACCCGCGCGTAGCGTTCGAATGTGTCCTCAAGGATGCGAAGACCATCGCGGATCGTACGTGCCGAGCCGGCGGGATGCGGCATAGCGGGACTGCCCGGAGCCTCGCCGAGGCGCGCGGCCGCATCGTCCGCCGCTAATTGTTCATCTGCCGCTGCGTGCTCGAACAATCGCGCGACCCCACGGTCGCCCTTGGCCGCGAGCGCTGCGGCCAGCGCCCGGTGTTCGACCGCGGCCGCAAGCTCGATTGCGGCCGCTCGGGCCAGTAGCTCGGCGACCGATCGGACCGTCTCGGCTTCGGGCCGAGCCTGCATTTCCTGCCTGTCACGGTTTCGCCAGGCTTTCCGGCGTTCGCGCCGCAACAGCGCCGCATGGTCGAGCTCGTCCTTCGCGCTTTCCTCGGCGAGCTTGCGCACGTTGTCATCCTCGGCATTGGCCGCCAGATAGGTGAAGAATGCGAAAGCGCGCTCTTCGTTGCGTACCGCGATGGCCAGCGCCCGATAGGGCGTCAGAAGATGTGAACGGGCCTCTTCCTCGTCGAAATTCTCAGGCAACTCCCACCGGACCCTGGTCGGATCGACCGCCACGCCGATCAGGGCCTTGGCGCGCGCGTCAATCTCCTGTGCATGCTTGTCCTCGATCCGCGCCAGAAAATCGAAGACGGCGGCGAGTTCCTCCTCGCCTTGCCGGCGCATGTGGTCACACAGCTCCCGGTACCGCTGGCCGGCTTCCAGCTCCATCGCGTGCGCGACCGCCAGCAGCTCACCGGCCGATTTGACGCGTTCCGGTGGCTCGCGTTTCAGGATCACAATGGACTTCCCCGCCTCGCTCGCGCATGGCGCCAGCATAGGCGAGATCCGTTTGCAATCAAAGCGCGCTGATGCCCACGGGCTTCTCGTGTCGGCGTACTTTGCGGCATATTGAAACATGGAGACTCGGAACTCGACAACGGCAAGACGCTAGTGCTGTCTTGACTGGCGCGATTCTTCTGCGCCTTTGCTGCGATCATGCCATCGTTGTTCATCCTCACCGAAATTCGGACGACTGCCATGCAACTATCACGATTTGCGAGGCTTCGCGCCTGCTGGGCCGCGGTCATCCTGACCCTAGGCCCTCTCTGCACATCGCCGGGTCAGGCCCAGACACCCGCTCACCTTGCAGACTACCTCAAGCAGATCGAGCTTTCGGACATATTTCCAGGTGTTGATCACACCGGCCCGATCGAGGGCAACCCGCCCGCCGCGGCTGCTTATGCGGACAGCCGGCTTTTGGGCTACATCTTCCTCAATTCCGACGTGGTGAACTCCACCGGCTATTCCGGCAAGCCGATCCACATCGTGGTCGGCATCGATCTTTCCGGCAAGATCGTCGGAGCGAAGCTGGTCGAGCACCACGAGCCGATCGTGCTGGTCGGCATCCCTGTGGCGAAGATCACGAATTTCATCAAGGGTTATGTCGGGTTGAATTTCCTGCAGTCGCCGGCTTCGGTCGCCGCCAACCCGCCCGTCGACATCATCAGCGGCGCCACTGTGACCACGATGGTGATCGGCGACAGCATCACGCGCTCGGCAATTCGGATCGCAAGATCGAGGGGGCTTGGCACGGCGCAGGCCGCGCAGGCTCCAGCAGCGCCCGCTGCAGTAAAAAAGATAGACGAGGCCAAGAGCGCAATCGAGGACTGGAACGCGCTCACCGGCGACGGATCGGTGCGGCGGCTATCGATCAGCGTCGGCGAGATCAACGAGGCATACGCAAAATCGGGTAATCCAGCGGCCGTGGAGCACCCCGAAGAGGGGCCGGATGCTGACAGCTTCGTCGACGTGTATGTGGCGCTGGCAAACGTGCCGACGATCGGACGCAGCCTGCTTGGCGACACGGGCTACAATCAGCTCAAGCAGCGTCTTAAGCCCGAACAGTCGGCGATCATCGTCGCCGGCCGCGGACGCTATTCGTTCAAAGGCTCAGGCTACGTGCGCGGCGGCATCTTCGATCGCATCGAGATCGTGCAGGGCGAGAACATCATTCGGTTCCACGACCGCGACCAAATGCGGCTCGGTGACCTCGCCGCGAGCGGAGCGCCAAACTTTCCTGAGATTTCCCTATTCACCGTGCCGGCAACCGAGAGCTTCGATCCCACCGCGGCGTGGCAGCTCAAACTGCTGGTGCAGCGTGCCATCGGCGCACGGGACAAGGCATTCCTCACCTTCGATTTGGACTATGCGCTCCCGGACAAATACGTGATCACCGAAAAGCCGGCCGTGACCGGGACCCAGCTGCAACCCCAAGCCGCGCCGCAACAGGCAGCTCCCGAGGAGGGCCCTGTCGAGCCGCTCTGGATGCGGGTGTGGCGTGCGCGCGTGATCGACATCGCCATTCTGTGCGTGGCGCTCCTGGTCTTAACCGCCATTTTCTTCTTTCAGGACTTTCTGGTGCGCCGGCCTGTGCTCTACGACCGTGTGAGGTTTTTTTTCCTCGTGTTCACGCTGTTCTGGCTCGGTTGGTACGTCGAGGCCCAGCTCTCGGTCGTCAATGTGCTTACCTTCGCCAATGCTCTGCGCACGGACTTCCACTGGGAGTATTTCCTGGTTGATCCGCTAATCTTCATCCTGTGGTGCGGGGTGGCAGCGGCCATGCTGTTTTGGGGGCGCGGCGCGTTCTGCGGCTGGCTGTGTCCGTTCGGCGCCCTGCAGGAACTGCTCAACCGTATCGCAAAGGCCCTACATGTACCCCAGATCGGCGTTCCCTTCGGCCTGCACCAGCGGCTTTGGCCGATCAAATACATCATCTTCCTGGTCCTGTTCGGCCTCTCCCTCTATTCGCTGTCGCTTGGCGAGGAAGCGGCCGAGATCGAGCCGTTCAAGACGGCGATCATCCTGCATTTCATGCGGAACTGGCCGTTCGTGCTATTCGCGGCCTCGGTGCTCGTTCCGGGTCTGGTGATAGAGCGGTTCTATTGCCGTTATTTGTGCCCGCTCGGCGCCGCGCTCGCAATCCCGGCGCGGATACGCATGTTCGACTGGCTGCGCCGCTACCGGGAGTGCGGCAATCCTTGCCGGCGATGCGCCAACGAATGTCCGGTGCAGAGCATCCATCCGGAAGGGCATATCAACCCCAATGAATGCATCCAGTGCATGCACTGCCAGATGCTCTATCATCACGATGAGAAGTGCCCGGTCATGGTCCAGAGGCGTCTCAAGCGGGAAAAGAGAGATGCGCTGTCGGCGTCCGCCATGCAGGCCGCCGGGAAGGGCGCCACGGCGATACCGGTGGCCGTACACCCGCCGCGGCCGTAAAGAGCGCAATCGTAGTTACGGCGCCGCGCCGCATCGGTCGGCTGCGCGGCCATCGTTGCAGATTTCAGCCGTGGACCGATCTCGCACCGGCTTCGCTAGTTCCAAGCTGAGCTTGATGTAAATCAAGACTCGCGGACCCGGCGCTGCCTACCAAAGTTATGCTACACCGTTCGCCTCCACCCGATGGATGCGGAGACACGACAATCACCGGGAGATCGAACATGCCAGCCGAAATACCGTTGAAGCCAGCGGCACGGAATACGCAGACCGAGACTTCCTCCCCCGCCCCCGAGTTGGCACCAATCAGCCGGCGCAGCCTGATCGGCACTTCCGCGAAACTCGCGGGCATTGCCGGAGCCGCCGGAGCTGTCGGTGGCGCCGGGCTCACCGGTCTGTCGCCAGCGGCCTTTGCGCAGGCGGCAACCCGGCCGTCGGGCCAGTCCACCGAAGTCCGGCCGGGCGATCTCGATGAATATTACGGGTTCAACAGCAGCGGCCAGACCGGCGAAGTGCGCATCATCGGCCTGCCTTCGATGCGCGAGCTCATGCGCATCCCGGTGTTCAATCGCTGCAGCGCGAGCGGCTGGGGGTTGACCAACGAGAGCCGGAAAATTCTTACCGAAGGGTTGTTGCCGGAAACGCGCAAGTTCTTGGACAGCCGCGGCGGGACCTTCGTGAACGGCGACGCCCATCATCCGCACATGTCGTTCACGGACGGCACCTATGACGGCCGTTACATTTTCATCAACGACAAGGCCAATTGCCGCGTCGCGCGCATCCGTTGCGATGTGATGAAGTGCGACAAGATCATCGAAATTCCGAACGCATCCGACATCCACGGCATGCGGCCACAGAAGTTTCCCCGGACCGGATATGTGTTCGCCAACAGCGAACACATCATTCCGATCCCCAACGATGGCAGCGTACTCAACGACGACAAGAGCAAGTACTGGTCGGTATACACCGCCATTGACGGCGACACGATGAAGGTCGCTTGGCAGGTGCTGGTAGACGGCAATCTGGACAATACGGACGCCGACTACCAAGGAAAGTACTCGTTCTCCACCTGCTACAACTCCGAAAAGGGCTTTACTCTCGCGGACATGACCTCAGCCGAACAGGACTGGGTGGTTATCTTCAACATCAAACGCATCGAAGATGCGGTGAAGAAGGGAGACTACAAGCTGATCAATGGCGTGCCCGTCGTCGACGGCCGTCACGGCCAGCCCTATACCCGCTACGTTCCGATCTCCAACAATCCGCACGGCTGCAACACCGCGCCGGACGGCATTCACGTGATGATCAACGGCAAGCTGTCGCCGACCGTGACGGTGCTCGACGTGCGGTTGTTTGACGCTCTGTTCGATGACAAGCTCAAACCGCGCGAAGTCGTGGTGGCGGAGCCGGAATTGGGGCTCGGGCCGCTGCACACCGCCTTCGACGGCAAGGGCAATGCTTACACGACGCTGTTCCTCGATAGCCAGATGGCGAAATGGAACATCGACAAGGCCCGTCGCGCCTACAAGGGCGAGAAGATCAGTCCGATCCTCCAGAAAATCGACGTGCACTACCAGCCCGGCCACAACCATTCCAGCATGGGCGAGACCAAGGAAGCGGACGGCAAGTGGCTGATGTCGCTGAACAAGTTCTCGAAGGATCGGTTTCTGCCGGTAGGCCCGCTGCACCCCGAAAACGACCAGCTGATCGATATTTCAGGCGACGAGATGAAGCTCGTGCACGACGGGCCGAGCTTTGCCGAGCCGCACGACACCTGCATCGTGCATCGTTCCAAGGTGAAGCCGATTATGGTGTGGAAGCGCGACGACCCGATGTGGGAGGATGCGCGCCAGCAGGCCAAAAAAGATGGGGTGAAGCTCGAAGAAGCCGCGAACGTCATCCGGGACGGCAACAAGGTGCGCGTCTACATGACCTCGACCGCGCCGGCCTACAGCCTGGATAAGTTCACCGTCAAGCAGGGCGACGAGGTTACGATCACCGTTACGAATCTGGATGATATCGAGGATCTCACTCACGGGTTCACCATCATCCGCTACGGCGTCATGATGGAGATATCACCCCAGCAAACCTCGTCGGTGACGTTCATCGCCGACCGTCCGGGCGTCCACTGGTATTACTGCCAGTGGTTCTGCCACGCGCTGCATATGGAAATGTCCGGGCGCATGATCGTCGAGCCGAGGAGCGCTTGAGACAGTCGCGATCGTCTCGCGGATCGGTATGGCTGGCGGCGGCCCTCGCCGCAAGTTCTGCGTTCTACGCGGTGCCATCCGGAGCCGCGGTCATCGAGGTCATGCCCGGCGGCGACGCGCTTCGCCGGGCGGTCGCATCCGCCGCCCCTGGAGACGCGCTCAGGCTCGCACCCGGTATCCACGATGGGCCGGTGGTGATCGACCGCACCCTCACTCTGGATGGTGAGGCGGGGGCGGTGGTCGACGGCCATGGGAAGGGAAGTACGATCGAGGTCACCGCACCGCACGTCGCCATCCGGAATCTGATCGTTCGCGGCTCGGGTATGAATCTCGACCAGATGCATGCCGCAGTGTTCCTCGAGCAGAGCGCAACCGGCGCGATCGTCGAGGACAATGAGGTTAGAGACAATCTTATTGGAGTCTATATCCATGGCGCCCGCGACGCCATTGTCCGTCACAACCGGATCGTCGGCCGCGTGCTTGAGCATCTCAACGACTCAGGCAACGGCATCTACGTCTGGAACGCGCCGGGAGCGCAAGTGCTGGACAATGACATATCGGGCGGTCGCGATGGAATCTTCACCAACGCCAGCCGCGATAATGTTTTCAGCCGCAATCGGATCCACGGCGTACGCTTCGCCGTACACTACATGTACACCAACAACAGCATCGTCAGCGATAACGTCTCAATCGGCAACCATGCCGGCTACGTGATCATGTATTCTGATCATCTGATCGTCCGGGACAATCTGTCGAAGGGCGATAACGACCATGGGCTTCTTTTGAACTACGCGAACGATTCCGAGATCACCGGCAACGCCGTGCGCGGCGGCGACAAATGCGTATTCATCTACAATGCCAACAAGAACCGTTTCCGCGGCAACTGGTTCGAGGGCTGTCGGATCGGCATTCATTTCACCGCCGGGTCCGAACGCAACGCCATTTCGGGCAATGCGTTCGTTGGCAATCAGATCCAGGTCATGTACGTGGGCACTCGCTCCCTGGTCTGGTCGGAGAATGGTCGCGGCAATTATTGGAGCGACAACCCGGCGTTCGATCTCAATGGCGACGGAATAGCGGACGAGCCCTATCGGCCCAACGACATGGTCGACCAGATACTCTGGCGTTTGCCGGCCGCGAAGCTCCTGCTCAACAGCCCGGCGACGCAGGTGGTACGCTGGGCGCAGGCGCAGTTTCCCGGACTTCACCCAGGAGGCGTCATCGATAAGGCGCCGCTGATGAGGCCTCCGCATATTGCGGCGGCCGAGAGTGTCGAGGCCGGACAACCCCAACCTGCTTCAGTGGCGGCGCCATGAACGACATCACCGTCGACCTTCGGGAAGTTTCCAAGACCTACGGCCAGCGCGACGCCGTGAAGGACGTCGATCTCGTGTTGCGCGAGGGCGAGCGTGTCGCCCTCGTCGGTCACAATGGCGCCGGCAAGAGCACGTTGATCAAGCTGATGCTCGGGCTCGTTCGGCCGGTCGCTGGAAGCGTGCGGGTGCTGGGCGAGAACCCGGCCGATCGCGCAGCCATTCGGTCAAGAAGCCACATCGGTTATCTTCCAGAGAATGTCGTGTTGCAGCCGACGATGACCGGAGAGGAACTGCTGGCCTTCTATGCCAGGCTCAAACATCGCCCGGTCTCCGAAAATGCCAAGATCCTCGAACGCGTTGGCATCGCCCACGCCAGGCGATGGCGCATCGGCACCTATTCGAAAGGCATGCGGCAGCGATTGGCCCTTGCCCAGGCATTGATCGGCAACCCCCGCCTGCTGCTGCTCGACGAGCCGACAACCGGGCTCGATCCGGCGCTGCGCCAGATATTCTATGCAATCGTCAAGGATCTGAGCGCACGGGGAGCCAGCGTTCTTCTGTCCTCGCATGCGCTGACCGAGCTCGAAGGGCAGACGGATCGCGTCGTCGTCATGAACGAGGGACGCAAAGTCGCGGACGGAACCATGGCGGGGCTGCGACGGCTTGCGCAACGGCCGGTGCGGATCAAATTTAAGATCCACGATGACCACGTGACGTTGTTTCCGCGGATCGCCGGAACGGCGCTCGAGTGGCGCCGAGTGGACGAGCGGACCTTCGAGGTATCCTGCACGGAGCAGAACAAGGTGGCCGTGGTACGGCAATTCATCAATGGGAGCCTGTCGGTCGCCGATGTCGAGATCGTTCCGCCAACGCTCGACGACATCTATGCCCACTTCCTTTACGCGGAGGCTGCCGAATGAACGCCATTGCGGTCATCGCCGGCAGGGAGGTCCGCGACGGTCTACGCAACCGTTGGGTGGTCGCCATGACGCTGCTGATGGCTGCGCTGGCGTTGACGTTGACGCTGGTCGGCAGCGCTCCAACCGGGACGGTCGGCGTCAGTGCCGTTTCCGCTACCATCGTAAGCCTCTCGAGCCTGACGATCTTCCTCGTCCCTTTGATTGCTCTGCTGATCTCCTACGATGCCATTGCGGGCGAGCTCGAGCGCGGCACCATGACGCTTCTGTTGTCCTATCCCGTCTCGCGGAGGGCTGTGGTGGCCGGCAAGTTCGTCGGCGCGACCGTGATCCTTTCCGTTGCGACCGTTGTCGGATACGGCGCCGGCGGCGTTGCGCTGGCTTTCGGAACCGGCGCGGCTGAGCCTGGCGCATGGGCTGCGTTCGCAGCGATGATGGGTTCGTCAATCGTGCTGGGGATGGTCTTCATCGCGCTCGGCTACGTAGCCAGTGCCAGCGTACGCGATCCTCACACGGCCGGCGGCATCGCGATCGGTCTGTGGATTCTGTTCGCCCTCATCTACGACATGGCTCTCCTCGGACTTCTGGTCGCCGACCAGGGCCGGCTGATAACTGTCAGCGTTTTAAACGTACTGTTGCTGGCCAATCCGACCGATGTCTATCGGCTGCTTAACTTCACCGGATTCTTCGACGTGAGCCAGTTCGCCGGCATAGCCGGCCTCGCCCACCAGATGCGCTTCGGCGCGCCGGCGCTTGGGATTGTTCTAGGGGCCTGGGTCGTGGTTCCACTCGCCGGAGCCATTGTTATTTTCGAGCGGAGAGAACTGTGATCGGTTGGTTGGGACGTTGCATTTTTGTTTGTTTGCTGACGATCGAGCTTGCCGCGTGCAACGAGGGCACTGCCAACCTCCCGGCGCCTGCAGAGATCACGAGCGACACCGTGGCCGAGTTCTGCGGCATGTCGCTTGCCGAGCACACCGGTCCAAAGGCACAGATTTTTCTGCGGGGGGAATTAAGCCCCCACTGGTTTGCGTCCGTACATGATGCTTTTGCCTACACGATGCTGCTCGAAGAGCCTAAGGACTTCGCCGCCGTCTACGTCACCGACATGGGCAAGGCGAAGAACTGGGATCGGCCGGAGACTGGCACCTGGGTTGAGGCCCGCAACGCCGTGTTCGTGATTGAGAGCCGGCGACGCGGCGGCATGGATGAAAGCGAGGCCGTGCCTTTTTCGAATGACGCGGCCGCCGCCGACTTCATCAGCCAGTATGGAGGCAGGCTAGTCAGCTTCGCCGACATGCCGAAGTCGTACATCCTGACGGAGAGTCATGCGGGATCTCCGGAGTAGGACGCAGAACACGATCGGCCCATCAACGTGAGAGCAGCCCATGATCGGTATCCGAACCGTGCTTTCGACTCCGCGCCGTCGCGTGACTCGTCGGCGCTTCATCCGCATCAGTGCGGCGGCAGCCGGAATGACATTGCTTCCTGTCCTGGATCGCCTGCGTGCTGCGCCCACCGTCGAGGACGCCCATCTTCGAGTCTGGAGAGGCGTGGCCCTTGGTGCGGACGCGACGCTGCAGCTTCATCATCCGGATCCCGAAGAGGCCGATCGGCTGATCGATACGTGCCTCACCGAGGTCTCGCGCCTTGAAAGGATATTCAGTCTCTACCGCGACAACTCGGCGCTTTGTCAGCTCAATCGCGATGGGCGCATCGATGGTCCCCCGATCGAACTCGTCGAGTTGCTGGGGCGCGCCGAGGAGTTCAGCAAGCTGACTGCGGGCGCTTTCGATGTCACCGTACAGCCGCTGTGGAACCTTTACGCCACTCATTTTTCCGCGCCTGATCCCGACCCTTCCGGCCCGTCGCGCGCGGCGATCGCGGCGTCGCTCGGTCGCGTCGGGCATGAGGCACTCGAAATCGATCCGGCCCGGACGTCATTCGCTAAACTCAACATGTCGGTAACCCTCAACGGCATCGCTCAGGGATACATCACGGACCGCGTAGTCGACCTGTTGCGTCGTGCCGGTATCGACCGCTCGCTCGTCGACATGGGCGAGACCCGAGCGATCGGTGCGCGCCCGTCAGGCGGCCCGTGGATCGTCGGACTGGAAGATCCCACTGCTCCGGGTCACGTTGCGGAGCGAATCGAGATCGAGAACCAGGCCGTGGCGACTTCGGGGGGATACGGCACCCAATTCGACCGCGAACGGCGCTTCAACCATCTGTTTGACCCGGCGACTGGCGAGACCAGCTGGCGATATTTGAGTGTCTCGGTCATTGCGCCAGATGCCACGACCGCTGACGCACTCTCAACCGGCTTTTCACTGATGCCGCACGATTCCGTGAGGGCGGCCCTCGCCACGCTCGGTCTCAAGGCGCATCTCGTGATGCCGGACGGTCGCGGCGTCTGGCTGGGCGTGGAAGGACAAGGCAGCGCCGCTGCCAGAACAGCGCGCCAGGATTCGCATTAATTCCGCCACGCTCTTGAAGCCCGCACTGCTCGGGAAGCCCAGCGCGATCCCCCGCTGGTTTTACGATCCAGCCTCCCGAACCCGTTACGAGAAATCATGCTGGCCTGAACATCCACGAGCACGTGGGCACGATCAGTCCAGTCGTGACCGTTACGACTTTTTCCCGTCGGGCCCGAACTGCTTGAGATAGCCAATGACGTTGTCGATGTCCTTTTCGTTCGACAGGCCGGGGAAGATCATTTTAGTGCCTGGCACCGCGGCGCGCGGGTCCTTCAGGTATCGCTTGAGAGTGGCCTCGTCCCAAGTGAGCCCAGAATCCTTGTTGGCGGCTGAATAGTTATACTCTGGGGCGCTTCCCGCCTTGCGACCGACCACGCCGTTGAGCTCAGGTCCGACCGCATTTTTCGCGCCCTCGCCAATCTGGTGACAGACTTTGCACTTGGCAAAGACTTTTTCACCGGCAGCGGGATCGCCAGTGTCCTGTGCGGCCGCGACGACGCTGGAGGCCGTGAGCGCAGCTAACGCAATCACTATAAGGCTGATGTTCATTTGCAATTCCCATATTAATGGCAACGCGTACCGCTGTGGCCGCCCCGCCTCCCCGCGACATTGAATGTCACGCGATGCTGTCGTGAGGTGAGAAAATCTGCTGCTGAACGCGCCGCTATGCCTTGACTTGAATCAAGTCATAGCCATTGCGTTGTGAAATCTTATCCGGGCGCTCGCTCCAGTGACATGAAATGCCCCGTGCTCTTGGTGACACGATGCGACCGGAGATAATGAAATACCTGGACCGGCGGATCCCGCGCTACACCAGCTATCCGACTGCAATGCAGTTTAGTTCCGAGGTCAACGCACGAACTTATGAGTGCTGGCTCGGCGCGGTGCCCGCCACCGCGCCCATCTCGATATACATTCACGTACCGTTTTGCGCCGAGCTTTGCCTTTACTGCGGATGCCACACGACTGTCGCGCGTCGTTATCGACCGATTGAGGCCTATGTGAATTTTCTCAAACAAGAAATCGATCTGGTTAGCGGCATATTGGGCGTCCGAAACGCCAGTCATCTGCATTGGGGTGGTGGTACTCCCACCACACTGTCCCCGCAGGACTTTATCGAAGTAATGGCTGCGGTGCGTAAGAATTTCATCCTATCACCGCAGGCCGAACTCGCCATTGAAATTGATCCGCGAACGTTGACGCGCGGACATGTTTCCACTTTGGCCGACGCCGGCATAACGCGGGCGAGTCTCGGCGTCCAGGACTTTGAGGAGCGGGTACAGAGAGCCATTGGTCGCGTGCAGAGTTTCGAACAAACAGCGCGTGCCGTGGAGTGGTTGCGAAACGCCGGCTTCACCAGCATTAATCTCGATTTGATGTACGGCTTGCCGTATCAGACCGTTGCCACGGTCGCGGCGACGGCGCAGCGCGCGCTTGCGCTCGATCCCGATCGTATTGCACTGTTCGGATACGCCCATGTGCCGTGGATGAAACGCCACCAGCAACTCATTCCAACGGGCGCGCTGCCTGGCGGCGCCGATCGGTTTGCGCAAAATCGCGCTGCGGCAGAGGTGCTGACTAGAGCGGACTATCGGCCGATCGGACTTGATCATTTCGCCAAGAGTAACGACCCCCTCGCGCAGCGTCAGCCTCAGGGCAGGCTGCATCGTAATTTTCAGGGCTATACGACCGATGAGACATCAGTCCTTATCGGCTTAGGCCCCTCAGCGATCAGCTCTTTGCCCAATGGATACCTTCAGAACGCGCCCAACATGGTCGTCTATCGCACCGCTATTGCGTCGGGTCATTTCGCCACCGCGCGCGGATGCGCGTTGACCAAAGAGGATCGTATTCGACGCAATATTATCGAGCGCTTGATGTGCGATCTTTATGTCGATCTGAACGAGATATGCGCAGCGTACAATACGAACCCTGATAACTTTGCAGTGGAACTTTCCAAGCTTGACGAACTTGCGAACGACGAGATCGTCGAGCGCACAGGCGGCAGGATTACGGTGCCAGAGCATGCACGGCCGTTCGTCCGAACGGTGTGCACAGTATTCGATGCATATTTAGCGAACGATCAAGCGCGCTTCTCTCACGCTTCTTGATACATCCCGGAGCTGCAAAATTTCTCCAAGAAGTTGTCCGGGTCGCGGATGACCGTGCAACACGTTAGGTCAACACGCCGCCAGAGCTGGGCGCTGCGGCCGGTTCTCGAGGCTGCGCAATCGATGGACGGTTTCCACCGATACGATACGGCGTTGGCCGGGAACGTCGTCTCTTTCCCGGAATTGGCCTACTTGCGGCGGCGGTCGAGCGCGCTTTTTTTGCGTTCCGCCGATCCCACGGTCAAGTCCGCGGTGTCGGCTCCGCTGTTGCAGTGAAAATGCGGGAAACAGAAACGGCCCACCGCCAATAGCCGCTGCTCGGACCTTAGTTGCGCCGGCTTGATCTTTGTCAAATGGCGTCATTCCCGGTTCCGGTATGAATGGCGATAAGCGAGATTTTGGGAGCTCGTGTCTTTCCCCAGGGAGATGAAGGTGATCACACTCAAACGCACCGCGGAAGCAATTGCGTGCAGCTTGATATTGCTCTCGACCAGCGGATTTCACGCGTCGGCGCAGATCAAGATCGGCGCAGTGCTCTCGTCGACCGGTCCGGCGTCCTTTCTGGGCGATCCGGAAAAGAAAACGCTCGAAATGTATGTCGAACAGATCAACGCAAAAGGCGGAGTCAACGGGCAAAAACTTCAACTCGTTGTCTACGACGATGGCGGCGATGCGAACAACGCGCGGACATTCGCTACACGTCTCATCGAAGAAGACAAGATTGTCGCCATGGTGGGCGGCAGCACGACCGGGTCCACGCTGGCAATGATTCCCGCCTTTGAGGACGCCCAAATTCCGTTTATCTCGCTTGCTGGCGCCATGCAGATCATCGAGCCCGTCCGCAAGTGGGTGTTCAAGACGCCGCACACTGACAAGATGGCCTGCGAGAAGATATTCACTGATCTTAAACTGCGCAGCATGACAACCATTGCGCTTATTTCCGGCACCGATGCCTTCGGCAAGTCGATGCGGGACCAGTGTGTCGCGGCGGCTCCCAAGTGGGGCATCACCGTCGCATACGAGGAGAGCTATGGGCCGCGCGACAGTGACATGACTCCGCAGCTCACGAACATCCGCAACAGGACCGGCATCCAGGCGGTAGTTAATACCGGTTTTGGGCAAGGGCCTGCGATCGTGACGCGCAACTATCGCCAACTCGCAATTAGCGCACCGTTGTACCAGAGCCATGGTGTCGCTTCGAAGCAGTTCATCGAATTGGCCGGACCGGCCGCCGATGGCGTGCGGTTGCCCGCGGCCGCGCTGCTCGTGGCTGACAAACTTGCCGACAACGACCCGCAGAAACCTGTCGTAGTCAGTTATTCGCGAGCTTATCAGCAAAAGACGGGTGAGGCCGTCTCGACCTTCGGGGGGCATGCCTACGACGGCCTGATGATTTTGGTTCAGGCTATGCAGCGAGCAAAGAGTGCCGACAAGGCCATGGTCCGCGACGAGATCGAGAAGACGAAGGGCTATGTCGGTACTGGCGGCATCGTGAATATGTCGCCAAGCGATCACATGGGACTTGACCTCTCGGCGTTCCGTATGATCGAGATCAAGAAAGGCGATTGGACACTGGTCGGCGGACACGAAGTCGTAGGGCAACAGACGGGCGGGCGTGAGTCCGTCCGTCCTACCGTGGGTTTGAATTGCACGAGGCATTCGACCCGATGGCCGAATTTCTGCAGTTTTTCTTTTCCGGACTGACCGTTGGGGCCGTCTACGCGCTGGTCGCGCTCGGCTTCACGCTCATCTACAACTCTTCTGACGTTATCAATTTCGCCCAGGGCGAATTCGTCATGCTGGGCGGAATGTCGACCGTATTTTTGGCGTTAGCGGGGATGCCGGTCCCTCTTGCTGCTTTTGCTGCCGTCATCGTTACGACCGCTGTGGGGCTTGCACTGTATCGTTTCGCGATCGAACCAGCCCGAGACGCAAGCGCGGTGGTCCTGATAATGATTACCATCGGCGCCTCAATTTTCCTCCGCGGTTTTGCGCAAATCATATTCGACAAGCGTTTCCACACCCTTCCGCCAATCTTCGGTGCAGAACCTTTGCGCATTGGCGGCGCGGCTGTCCTGCCGCAGAGCCTTGTCGTGCTGGCTGGGGCTACGATCATCGTGTTGCTGCTTTGGCTCATCATCGATCGTACGCTGCTTGGCAAGGCTATCATAGCGACCGCCGTCAATCGGCTGGCTGCACACCTCGTTGGGATAAACACCAGGCGCATCGTCGGGTTGTCGTTTGCCGTGTCGGCGGCGATCGGTGCCATTGCCGGCGTACTTAGCACTCCCATTACGCTGACCAGTTACGATGTCGGCACGCTGCTGGCGCTCAAAGGATTTGCGGCCGCAATGCTCGGCGGGATCGGCAGCGCACTCGGTGCAGTGGTCGGTGGGCTCCTGCTCGGAATGCTGGAGGCGTTTAGCGCGGGCTATGTCTCCTCAAAATACAAGGATGCTGTCGCGTTCATCGTTATCCTCGCCGTACTGCTCGCGATGCCGCAAGGCCTGCTTGGCCGTGGAAGAGTTGAGCGGGTGTGAGGGTGCGCCCCCTGATGTCGCTTCGGCGGACAACACTCGCGGCGATAGTAGCGATGATCGTTGTTCTGCCTCCGCTTTTTCCCTCCAGTTTCTACTTTCGAGTCGCGGCCCTCGTCTACATTTTTGGACTTGCCGCGATAGGTCTGAATTTGCTCATGGGCTATGCTGGGCAGGTCAGTCTGGGTCATGCCGGTTTTCTTGGGATCGGAGGTTACGCCGTGGCCATCGGGCCGACCCATCTCGGGATACCATCATGGCTTTGCGTCCTTGGCGGAGCCGCACTCTCCGGCCTGGTTGCTTTTCTTGTGGGCCGCCCGATTCTTCGACTCAAGGGACATTACCTCGCGGTAGCTACGCTTGGATTTGGAGTGCTGCTCGCGATTGTTTTCACCAACGAATCTGCTTGGACCGGCGGTCCGGATGGCATGCCAGTGCCGCGGCTCACGTTATTCGAGTGGCAAGTGCGGGGCTCGGACACCTGGTATTGGATTGCCGCGGCAACTTTTTTGATCGGCGCGACGCTGGCATTGAATCTGACCGATAGCCCCACTGGCCGCGCGCTCAAAGCCATCCATGACAGCGAAGTGGCAGCATCCATGCTCGGAATCGATGTATCGCGTCAGAAACTTGCGATCTTTGTTATCTCGGCAATCTACGCGTCGGTTGCCGGCTCCTATCTCGCGCTCTTCAACGGCCACATCACCCCGGACATCGCTGGATTTGTTCGTTCGATCGAGCTGGTGGCGATGGTGGTGCTTGGAGGTATGGGCTCGATTGCCGGATCCCTCGTGGGTGCGGCCGTAGTGACCGTGCTACCCCAAGTTCTCACCGTGTTGCACGAGTATGAGCACATGGTGCTGGGATTGATTTTGATGGGTTTCATGATCTTTCTGCGGCAGGGCATCATACCCAGCCTTGCGGCTGCGCTCACGGGGCGGCGGAGGTGACCATCCTTGAAGCCGATCGTCTGTCGATAGCGTTCGGTGGGGTGCGCGCCGTTGACGAGGTGAGCCTCGCCGTCCAACCAGGCACGGTGTTTTCGATCATCGGCCCAAACGGCGCCGGCAAATCGACGCTGCTCAACATTTTTTCTGGTCTCTATGCGCCTATGGACGGGCGCGTGCAACTTGGTGGTGAGGACGTAACCGGGTTTGCGCCCGATCGGCTTGCGCGCCGAGGCCTCTCACGGACTTTCCAAAATCTGCAAATATTCTTTCGCATGACGGCGCTGGAAAACGTCATGGTCGGACGCCATCGTCACGAAAGCACCGGCATCCTGGCTGATCTCATTCATCTTCCCTCGGTAGCGCGCCAAAATCGATGCACGCAGGACGCCGCTCGCACTGTGCTGGCCCGAGTTGGTCTCGATGTTAAGCCGGATAGGGCAGCTGGAACGCTTCCCTACGGCGCGCTCAAACGGCTGGAGATTGCTCGGGCGCTTGCGAGCGAGCCCAAGGTCCTGCTGCTCGACGAACCGGCCGCCGGCTGCAATCCCGTCGAGACTCACGAGCTTGAAATCGTCATCCGGTCCATCGTGAAGGAGGGCGTAACAGTGGTGCTCGTCGAACACGACATGCATCTCGTCATGAATGTTTCGGATCGCATTCATGTTCTTGCCAATGGCCGCACCCTCGTCGAGGGCACGGCCGCCGAGGTGAGATCGAATCCTGCGGTGGTGGAGGCTTATCTCGGTGTACATGGATCGCACGAGGCTGCGCGTGCTGTCGGTTGAGAACCTCACAAGCGCCTATGGTCGGATTGAGGTCTTGCACGGTATCTCACTTGGTGTGGACACAGGAGAGATCGTCGCGCTGATCGGCGCCAATGGCGCTGGCAAGACGACGTTACTGCGAGTCATATCTGGCGTTCAGACCCTGACGGGAGGTTCGATCCGCTTCGACGGCAGAAATATCGAACGACTGCCTAGCCATGAACGGGTCGCAATCGGTATCACCCAGGTTCCAGAAGGCCGTCAGCTCTTCGCCCCACTATCCGTTGAGGACAATTTGAAGCTGGGCGCCTGGTCGCGCCGCGCAAGCGATGTGATGCCGGACATCACACGTATCTATGCGATGTTTCCGATGCTCGATTCCTTGCGGAAGAGACCCGCTGGTGCTCTTTCGGGCGGCCAACAACAGATGCTCGCCATCGGCAGAGCTCTCATGGCCAAGCCTCGTCTGCTGCTGCTTGACGAGCCGTCGTTGGGCCTGGCGCCCATCCTAGTCGATCAGATTTTCGAGTCCATTTGCAATCTCAAACGCAGTGGATTGACGATTCTTCTGGTTGAGCAGAATGCGCGGGCCGCGCTCGCCATTGCCGATCGCGCCTATGTCTTCGAGACCGGAAAGGTGATGCTGAGCGGGGCAGCAGCCGACATCCGGGGCGATCAAAGGGTCCGCGAGGCCTATCTCGGGATATGAGAAATTTGACTCTGATCAAGGCGACTAGCCCCCAGGATAGCCTAAGCTTTCAAAGATTTTTGGCCTACCGATTGGAGAAACGCGATGGAAAAGACCCTTCGCCCGGGACTGTCGACGGTCAAGCGCATCATTGTCGACCGCGACCGCACCATTAGTTTCATGGGCGAGGAAGGCCGGGTATATGGCACGCCGGAACTTGGCCGTGACATCGAGCATGCGTGCCGCGACATGTTGCTCGATTGCGTGGGGCCCGGAGAGGACTCCGTCGGAATCGAAATCACCGTGCGACATACGGCGCCGACACTGCCGGGAATGGAGGTTGAGATCACGGCGACAGTGACGGCGGTCGAAGGCCGAAAGGTCACCTTCGACGTTGTCGCCAAGGACGAGCTTGAACCGATCGGGGGAGGGACGCACACGCGTTTCATCGTCGATGTCGCAAAGACCTACGAACGGCTGAAGGCGAAGGCGGCGAAGCGCGCCACTGTTCGCGCGAAATAGAGAGCCGGAATCATGGCGGTCGACCACCCAGAGCGCGAAAGTAATGTCTCCACGTACTGCTATCAGCGCGTGGCGGGCCCCGACCTGCCGAAGCTGGGCCTCAAACGCAATGGTTTGAGCCTG
This sequence comes from uncultured Alphaproteobacteria bacterium, assembly GCA_963733575.1. GTDB lineage: Bacteria > Pseudomonadota > Alphaproteobacteria > Rhizobiales > Xanthobacteraceae > BOG-931. Next base: position 496,931 of record CAVTDJ010000008.1, read on the forward strand.
CTGCTTGTCGCGCAGCTCCGGCACCGAGGATCCGCTGGTCAAGCCGGGATGGATTTTGCCATGACTACACGCTCGCCCTTTAAACGACGTCGCAGTCGCGGCGATGGCCACACCGCGCACATGGTCAACAATGTTCTCATTCGGCGGTCCGCATCATGACGACGCAACTCGCAGTTCGCGACGCCATGCCGGTCATGTTCGATCGCGCCGCCGAGTGCATGCCCCGCGCCGAACTTGCGGCGCTGCAGCTCGATCGCCTCAAGAAGACGCTCGAACGCGCCTATGCCAAGGTTCCCCACTTTCGCCGTAAATTCGATGCGGTGGGCGTTAAGCCAGAGCATTTGAGGTCGCTCGACGAACTCGTGCGCTTTCCCTTCACGCTGAAAACCGACCTGCGCGACAACTATCCGTTCGGCATGTTCGCGGTGCCGCGCGAAAAGGCTCTGCGCCTGCATGCCTCCTCCGGAACGACCGGCCGGCCGACGGTCGTCGCCTACACGCGCGGCGATCTCGATTTGTGGTCGGACCTCATGGCGCGCTCGCTGGCGTGTGCCGGCGCCCGGCCGGGCGACATCGTCCACAATGCCTATGGCTACGGCCTGTTCACCGGCGGCCTCGGCGCGCATTACGGCGCCGAGCGGCTCGGCTGCACCGTCGTGCCGATCTCGGGCGGCGGCACGGAACGTCAGGTCATGTTGCTGCAGGATTTCGGCGCCGACGTTCTCTGCGCGACGCCGTCCTATGCGCTCAACATCGCCGAGGTCGCTGACGCCATGGGCGTCGACATGCGCGAGCTACCGGTCCGTTGCGGCGTCTTCGGGGCCGAGCCATGGAGCGAAGCGATGCGCCGCGACCTCGAGGCGCGCTTCGGCATCAAAGCGGTCGATATTTACGGATTGTCGGAGATTCTTGGACCGGGCGTCGCCTGCGAGTGCGGCGCAGCCCAAAACGGCCTGCACGGCTGGGAGGACCATTTTCTGTTCGAGGTCATCGATCCGAAGACCCTGCAACGGCTCCCGATTGGAGAGCCCGGCGAACTCGTGGTCACGACGCTGACCAAAGAGGCGCTGCCAATGATCCGCTATCGCACCCGTGACATAACGACGCTGAACAACGAGCCCTGCGTCTGCGGTCGGACGCACACTCGAATCATGCGGGTGACGGGGCGCGACGATGACATGCTCATCATTCGCGGTGTCAATCTCTTCCCCTCGCAGATCGAGGCGTTCCTCGTTGGCTTTCCAGGGCTCGCGCCGCATTACCAGATCGTGCTCACGCGCGACGGCCCGCTCGACTCCATGACTGTCGAGGTCGAGCTCGTGGTCGATGCGCCGTCTGACGAACCATTCCTCGCGAAAAAAGCAGACGAGATCCGCCAACACCTCAAATCGATGATCGGCGTGACCTGCACCGTCGTCGTCAAAAGGTCCGGCGCGGTGCCCCGCTCGCAGGGCAAGGCCGTCCGGGTTAAGGACCTGCGCAAAACGACGAATTGATTGCCGGCTGCAAACTTAAACGGCGACATCGCGTTTCTGGGATCGCCTCGTGGTCGGATCGCCATTTGCTTTGCTTTTGCGCCTAGGCCGCCTTGCCATCCGTGGTCACGAGTTTGCGCGCCCGCGCACCGGCATAAAAGGAATCGAAAAGCCCTGAGTGAAGGCGGCGCGTGTCACGACAGCAAATTTGAGCCACGCCCCGGCCGCGACCAGTGCAAGGCCGGCAGCGGCCGCCGGCACCACCGGCCTTGGACTGACTAGCGCCACAACAAGGAGCATCGCAGGAAATGCATGGCCGAGCAGATGGACCGGCAAGGAGACACGGCTGAGCGCCGCCACGGTAGCAGCGGGAGCTCGCGCCTTCAATCGATGCCGGTAGTACTCCCATGCCCCGGCTCGCGCCGTCAGGGCCACGATGCTCGCCGGGAACGCCCAGGCTGGTGGCGGTCCCACGACGAGGCCAAGGAAGAGCAGCAGCCCGAGGCCCTCCGTGATCCCAGTGACAATAATGACCGATTGCAGACTCGGCTCGCGCCATGCCGGCACACCTTTTGAGGCTCTCAGAATGCGGGCCTGGCAATACAAGAACGCCAAACCGAGCGCGGCCGCCGCCAGCGCGAAAGGCGTAACTGGCAAATGCATCTGAAGAGGCAACGATACAAAGCGCTGGTCCGCCAGAATTGCAGTCCCAGCGAATGCGAGAAGCGGCAACGCGACAAGAGCCTCGCGGGTCATCCACGAGGTCTGCGGATGGAAGAAGACGTTCAAGGCGCGAAACGGCCGGCCGATTTCCAGCCAAACCATCGACAGTCCAAATCCGACCAGGGCGAACCCCAATACCCCCGCGGGGAAGTAGGGCCATCCGGCCGGCAAGGCGGCGGCGGCCGCCAGGAGAAGCCCGGTTCCCGCCCCGCCGCCGATGAAGTTCCATGCGGCGCGGCTGTCCCAGTTGCGCTGGAGCCGGGGCGCGCCACCGAGGGTCGTGGTCATGGCAGATCTTGATCCCATAAGTAATAGAAGCCCGGATTTGTCCCCAGCTCCTCGTGCATTCTGAAGTGTTTGTTTTCGCGGAGCAGCTTGGACACCTGGCTTTCCGGATCATCGATGTCGCCAAAGGCGAGTGCTCCCGAGATACACAGATTGACGCAAGCCGGCGTCGCCTCAGGATCCTCGCCCGGCGTCAGCCCGCGAGCGACGCCGGCGTCGACGATGTCCGCGCAGAAGTTGCATTTGGTGGCGACGCCGACGAGGGAGTCGTCGGCACGCAACGCCTCGTCCGCAGTCGGCTCGTCGCCGAAGGCAAACTCGCGCTTTTCGACCTTGTAGCGAGCCTCATACGGGCAAGCCACGGCGCACGCGCTGCAACCGATACAAAGATCATAACGGATTTCCACGATCCCGTCCGGACGCCGGCGGGTGGCGGTCGTCGGACATACCGACTCGCAGGGAGGATCGGAGCAGTGCTGACAACCCGTGGGCACGAAGACCCGGCGCACCGCCGGATATTCGCCCAGCTCCAGGTCGAGCACGCGTCTCCATTGCACTCCCGGCGGTGTCGCGTTGGCTTGCTTGCACGCCGCCGTGCAGGTCTGGCATCCGATGCATCGCCGTAGATCGGCGACCATGACGTAGCGGGTCATGGCTGTTGGCTCGCGCGCACCGAGACGCGTACAAGATCCGATCCCGAGCCGGTGGAATCAGTCAGGTCGAGCGAGAGCTGCGCGACTGTATTGAGGCTCGGAAAGTGCAAATCCTTGGCGTACGGCGTCTTCCAATGATCGAACTGCCCGACGATGACGACCGTGTCGGGACGGATACCCTGTTCCAACACTGCGCTTCCGCGCGTGCTGCCGGTGATAGAACGAACCTCGACCGGATCTCCCTGCCGAATACCGAGACGGTTTGCGGTCGCGGCGTTAAGAATGACGCCGCCGTGGCCGCGCATGTTCTGGCCCACTTCGTTCATCAGCGGAATCCCGGCATTGTTGCCGGCGGAATATTGCATGCTCTTGGTGGTGATGAGCCAAAGCGGGTAGTCGGCGGGATCGCCACCCATCTTGCGTAGCGCTCGCTCCCAGCGGGCGGGGACATCGTCCCACAACGGTAGCGGCGCATATTCCTCAAGCTGGTCGTCCCACCAGTGGATGTCGTGCTCGTGCAGCCGATTGGCGAGTTCCTGGCCCGCCCGGAACAACCGTTCCTGATAGGGCAGCTCGAAACGCAAGTCCTTTTCCACCATCGTCGGGTAGAGATACCAATCCGCCCGCTTGAACGGCACGGTGTAGAAACCGCGCTCCTTGAACCAGGCGAGGTCCTTGCTCTCTGCCCCGTTCGAGAACTGAGCGGTCGCAGCCTTGCACTCCGCATCCCAGATGTCCTCCACCGGGTGAGCGCGGCTTGTATCGAGCGAGAAATCGTAATTGCTGCCCTTGAGCGGCACGCAAGCGGCGCCGCGATTGATAGCTGCGTTGTATGATTCGAGAAGACCGCACCGCCGCGCGAGCTCGGTGGAAATCCAGGTGAAGTCGCGAGCCTCTCCCCGCGGCGCGACCGCCGGCTGGCGCAAGGCTACACCCTGATGCTCCCAGAACTGCTCGACGAACTTGGTACCACCGATCCGTATCAGCTGCGTGCCCTCCAGATCGGTAGCTTCGGGCAGCAGGATATCCGCCATATGGTTTGTTTCATCGAAAGTGTAGGCGAAGGCTACAACGAACGGCATGTTCGCCATCGCCTCGACGAGCCGGCTGCTCTGCCAGAACGAGATGGCCGGGTTGCTGCGGAAAACGAACCAGATATCGGGCGCGGCAGGCCGCTGCCAATGCGGTGGCGCCTCCTGCAGGAACATCCAAGCGAGGTGAGTGGGACCGAGTGCCTGGGCCCACGCTGAATCGCCGACCAAAGGCACCAGGGTGCGATGAGCATTGCGCCCGGTCGGACGCGCCGCCCAGTGCTCCTTGTCGGTGGCGTTCAGATTTGCCGCCATGAAACCGTCCTCGCCCGGCTTGACGCTCGCCAGCCGATTCCCGAGCGGCTTGTTGAGGCGCGTGGTGGTACCGAGCGTGCCGCCCGGCACCTCGAGTGCGCCGACAAGCACGGCCAGCATCGTACGCGCCCAGCAGCACTCGTATCCGCCCCAGCCGTTGTTCACCGTCTTGCCGAGGACGACGGCAACCGGTCGGAACGGCAGCACATTCCCGTCGATCTCGATCGTTTCTCCGACACAGGCATTCTCAAGATACTCGTTCGCAACCCGGCGTATAGTTGCTGCAGGCACATCACACAGGGGGGCCGCCCATTCCGGCGAGTGGCCACGCATCTGCTCGACGAGGCGCGTGAACGCCGTCGTGCCGATGGCCCGCTCATGCCGCCAGCTGGCGCCGTCGGGCCCGATTTCAACGCAATCCTCGACCGTGAAATTTCCCTCCAGCGCCGGAACAGCGCCGCGCCTGTCGAACGGAACGGCAGACGATTGCACGCTGTCCCAGAGCAGTGGCTTGTGTTCGCGGGGATCGCGCAAATAGTAGCCCTTTGGCCCGACGAGATACGGGGAGGCAGTGCGATCGCGCAAAAATGTGACGTCGAGACGCGGCCTTGGATGCTCATGAAGCAAAACGTTCAACATCGCGAACATGAACGCTGCGTCGGTCTTTGGCTTGACTGGCACCCATTCGGCGGAGGCGGCCGCAGTCACTGACAGATGCGGCTCGATCTGCACGCGCTTGATTCCGCGGATACGAGCGTCGGCGTGGCGGCGAACGGCGCAGACACCTGCCGAAACCTCGACGTTGGCTCCGAAGGAGACGATATAGCGACACAACACTGTGTCGGCGCTCACGGTGAATCCACGGTGCCAGAATTCGCCGTACAAATGCTCGGAATGGACGCACTTCACTCCCTGGCCAGAGCCAAAGCTGAAATCGATAGCGCCCCAGGCGGACAGGAATGCCGGAAAGGTGCCCATGTAGCTTTGCGGCGTTCCCCCATGACCAAAGCTCGCCGCGACGCGGGGCAGACCGGCGTCGTCGAGCAGGCCGCGGGCGCGGACTTCGGTCAGGCGCGCCGCGATAGTGTCCAGCGCTTCGTCCCAGGAAATCGGTACGAACCCGGGGTCCTCGGCCCGCCCTTTACGCGGATTGGTCCGCTTCATCGGAGTGTGCAGACGATTGGGATTGTAAGTCTTTTGGATCAGCCCAAGCGCCCGGACACAGACGCGGCCATTGCCCGGGTGGATGCCCGCGGCGGTAAAATTAGGCAGGATTTGCGTCGCCACGCCGTCCACAACCTTGACTGTGAGAAGATCCGGCCCCGCCACGCAATTGTAGCAGTAGCTAGGAACGTTTCTCACAGTGTGCGCCGCGCCAGCAGCCACGGGGTGCCCTCCCAATCAGTTGGCCCGCCGGAACAGACAGTTGCGCAGTGTTCGGCCGCCAATACATTGACAAAGATCAATTTCTTCAAAAAACTCCATAATTTCGGACACCGACGCTCGGAAAGTCGATGCGCGTTCAGTCCGTCGCGGTCGCCCGGAAAGACTGAGATCACGATGGCCGGCGCAGTCACAAGGCGCGCACACGACCGCAAGCGCGAAAATCACGGCCGCTTATGGCCCGTGGTTGCGCGGCAAGGCCCTCTTAATCAATTTGCGCGGTCTTTGCGTTCTGCGAATCGCCAAATGAGTTTTGGCTGCATTCGTGTTCTCCCAAATCGTTGTGCCGGCGAGACCGGAGCACGATCTTCTGCGCCGATTTGCCAAAGAAATGATAACCCGACCCGCCCTCCGCCAGGACGTCGAGAAACTCTTCGGCACGGGTTACTCGGATGCTGCCGAGAATATCGCATCTGCGACGGAGGAAAGCGTCGGGTACCAGGCCAACGGTCGGGCCAACGACGACCTTACAGGCATTCGGCTTCGCAGCGGCTAGGATTTCGTCCAACGTATCGTTCAAAAGCGTCGTGCCGGTTATCAGTAAGACATCAGCCCTCGGGTACGACGGCCAGCGCATGCGCGGTGTGACGATAGAACGGCATCTCGTCGGCTTTGAGAGCCCCCGGGGTCCTGTTCCATGTGCCTGCCGAGACCGGGGCGTCGGGCCCATCGGTCCGATTCACTGTCGTCGCTGGCCGGCCGGATTGCTTTGGCTGAATCGAGCCTTGCCGTCATAGAACCCGTTGGAGAACGGCCCGGGAAGATTCAGGCCAGTCAGCGCCGCCGCGGCCTCGGTCGCCGCGAGAGTCCCTTCGAGCAGTCCGTGAAAGGCCGTTGCCACGCGTACCATATCGCAACTATGCGGCGAGAGGCGAAAGCGTGAGACCCCCATGCCCCGCAACTCCTCCAACCGGTCGATCAAATTGAGAAAATCGTGCGAGAGCGTCTGAATTCCATTCACGGCCAGGAAAGACTGCCCGCTCAACGTCTTAAGCTCAAGTCCGTCGGGATCGTTTTCGCAGACGAAAAGGCAACTGTCCTTGGTGCGACCATGCGCGCGCGCGTGATAGCAGCGCGCGGAGAGCGCGAGCGGCATGCGTCCAAAAACCAGAACTTCGAATGTTGCGTCGAGGTTCCGCGTCTCGTGACAGAGCGCACGGATCGTCGCAGCGGGCATTTCTGCAGGAAGGCAGAAGTTGCACGCGCCGCCGCGTGCGAGGACCGCAACACTGCGCTCGTTGTAGATATTCATGAACGGACCGATGTGATGCGGTCGCCCCTGGAGTTGCGGCAATGCGGAAGCATCGTTCGCCTCGACGAGACAGTCTCGCGACGAACAGACTTTCTCCACAAGTTTGCGGTCGAGATTGAGCGCCACCTCGGAGAGCGTGGAGACCACGACGGTTTTTCCAGCGGCGCACAATCGTTCGGTAACCGCCTCATAATACGCCTCAAAAAGCGGGGCGCGTTTGGAGCATATGGTTTCGCCGAGATAGACGGTCGCCACTGGCGCTTCGTCGGCGATACGGAAATAAAAATCCCGCCATTGGTCGGGCGGCCAATTGAACAGGACCGGTCCCAGAGTGATTTCAGCCGCAAGAGCGCGCACCGCTATCTCCACGCCTTGCTGCGGTAAGCGCCTTCGGTTTCACGGTGGCCTTCGGTCAGCGCAAGCAGGCTTGCCAGGCTCGCTTCGCGGCCGGCCATGATGTCGTCGACAGCATTGCGGAATGCCGAGACTACCGCTCTGACATAGGCCCGGCTGCGCTGGCGGCCCTCGATCTTCAGCGCGGTCACCCCGGCGCGCATGAGGTCGGGCAGCAGTGCCGAGAGATTGAGCGTGACCGGCTCTTCGAAGGCGTAATAGGGCTCGTTCCTCGCTCCGCATAGATAGCGGCCCTTGCAGATGGTCGGATAGCCGGCGCTTTCGCCGCTGGCGAAATGGTCGATGACGAACGGGCCAAGCCTGGTCGTCAGATTGCGCCCGGCGTCCTCCTCGTAGTGCACATCCGCGGCTGGCGAGCAGACGCCATCCATATTGGTCGAGAGGCCGGTGACATAACTGCTGAGGTTGCACCGCCCTTCTGCCATCATGCCGATGTTGCCGAAGACAAAAGCTTCGATCTCGCAGGGAATCTGCCGATGAATGTCGGCAATCTCAGCGACCGTCAGGATGCGCGGTAACACGACGCGTTTGATCCGGAATTCCCGGCAATAGAACCGGATCGCTTCTGGTGATGATGCACCCGCCTGTACCGAAAGATGCAACCGCAGACCCGGATGGCTCTGGGCGGCGTAGTCGGCGACGCCGAGATCGGCGACGATCAGGGCATCGGCGCCCACTCGCGCACCAAGATCCACGGCCTCGCGCCAGAGCGCAAATTGCCCGGCCCGCGGGAACGTATTGACCGCGAGGAGCACCTTGGCCTGACGCGCGTGAGCGTAGCCGACCGCCGCTTGAAGCTCCGCCGGCGTGAAGTTCAAACCCGGGAAGTTTCGCGCGTTCGTCGCATTCTGAAAGCCGCAATAGACCGCATCGGCGCCAGCATCGACAGCGGTCCGCAACGCGGCCGGCGTGCCGGCCGGACAGACCAGTTCAGGGCGCACGTAGTCGCTCTCATTCATCGCGCTTCCTCATGCGCATGCCGCGTAACGACGAAATGACGACGCGCAGCGGCGCCGATAACGGTCCAAACGCTGAGACGACGCTGTCCAGCGCGCTTCCTTCGAAATCGTCCAGCGCATTGCGTAGCGCAACCACTGCTTCCGTGTCGCCTCCCACGCGTAGGTCGCGGGAAAAGAACAGCGCATCGCCGTCGAGCGATCCGTCCATCATGTCGAGGAGATTCAGAAATGTGCCGGCGATCGCTGCGTCGTGGTGCGGCCGCTCGGACCTGCGGCGCGCCTTCAAGTAGGGCCGCGCGGCGTTAGGCCGCAACAGGAGGACAAACGGCAGGTCGATCGGATCGATCAGGAACAGCTTATCGGTATGCGGGCCGAGGCGGGCGAACAGTTCGGGACGCGAGCGGGCAACATGCGTCGCGATGCGCGCCAGGAGAGGCTGCAACAGCGCTAACGGCACGCCCGCCAGCAACAAGCCGGGAATGGTTTGCAACTGAGCTTGCGACGGCGAAATCGAAATATCATCACGGGCGCGGGCCGCCATAAGGTAAGGCTATCGTGTCCAGTTGCGGCCGTAATTGATCAAGGTCAAGCCGTAGGCATGTGCGAATTCTTCTGTCCCGACGGGCGCAAAAGCAGAGGTCCAAGCGCTTGGGGCAGCTATCAACGGATCGGACACGACGGCCTGGGACGATGTCCGGCGCTACCCGGAACAAGGCGATGCTCGCCGGCGGCAGCTGCCGCGAGATGCGCAGCCATCCGCTCTCCTGGCGCGTCGGCGATGGCAGCGCTGCGTATTCCGGATACCTTTTCAGGCACAACTTGGTGGTCCCGCCGGGAATCTCCGAACCTAACGGAATGGCTAGGCCACGACGCGACTAGCACCGGCCGAACGAACGCGTCATGACGATCACACATGTCGACGGCATGTATCGAAAGCTTTACGCCTGCGGAACAGGCGGATCGAAGTCGCTCGACCAGCCATCGGTTGGTCTTGGATATTTTCGCAGCAACCGGTGCACCAAATTAACGTGCTCGGCCTCCTCCTCCATAAATTCGTCAGCCATTTTCCTTATCTCTGGATCTTTATCCGTCTCGACTATGGTTTTGAAGAATGCCAGCGCGCGCTGCTCGCCCATTAGCGCCAGCTGCAGTGCGTGCCACGGCGTCATCAGGTAATGCGCATCACCCAAATTGGCTTCCTCGGGGCTCTCGCCCCGGCCCCATTTCGCCATTTTTTGCGCGTGCGCGACAACATCCACTTTGCCCGCAAGCCGACGAATCTCATCGCGGTGAATAGCTTCTGCGCGGGAAAGATCTCGAAATACCGCCACGAGTTCAAGGTTGTTGTGGGTCTCCATCTGATCTGCAAGAAGGTTGTAGCGATCCACGGCGTCGGCCTCAATCTTGTAGGCCACGGCGAAGAGATCGGTGAGACTTGTGATCTTCGGAGCTTTGCTCGCGGTGCTCATAGCTCGAAGTCCTTCTCTAGCTCCGACACGTCGACGCTCGCTTGCCCAACTGCTGGCTGATAGGGTTTGCGATCGCCGCGGTAGAGAATACCGGTGTTGAATCCGTCATCGGTCATGAGCCGTCGCGCCGCTTTGGCGGGCTCACTCGTGGCAGCGACCGGGGCCGGGTGCACGAGATTTTTCCATTCTTTCTCGTCGGGGCGAAATGTAACGCAGGGACTCAAAATCTCGACAAACGAGAAGCCCGGGTGACGGATGGCCTCCACCAACACGGCTGCCGTCTCGTTCGGCTCACCGGAAAAGCAGCGTGCAATGAAGTTGGCGCCCGACGCGAGCGCAATGACAAGTGGATGAAACGGCCTCACCCCGGTTCCGCCCGGAGACAACGCGGTGTCGAACTCAGGCTCAGTCGTGGGCGAAGGTTGGCCCTTGGTCATGCCATAGATGTGATTGTCCATGACGACATAGGTCATATCGATGTTACGGCGGCAGGCGTGGATGAAATGGTTACCCCCGATCGAATAGCCGTCGCCGTCGCCACTGGCCACTACCACCGTGAGCTCGGGCCGAGTCACCTTCAGCCCGGCGGCGAGCGCAAGCGAGCGTCCGTGCACGCCATGAAATCCGTAGCAGCTTGTATAGGCAGGAATACGCGACGAGCAGCCGATGCCCGATACGACAACGATGTTCTCCGGCGGCAGCGCGAGCTCCGCGAAGGCGCGCGTGAACGACATCAGGACGTGATAATCGCCACAGCCGGGGCACCAAATTGGCTTGATGTCCGATTTATAGTCCGCTGGCTTGCAAGCGAGCCGCATATCGACCATCGACATCGTCATCTCCATTCCATGATGGCGCGGTGAATCTCGCTGGCCCGTATCGGCAGCGGTCCCGCTCGATTAAGCACACGCACCTCGCCGGGCAAATCGTAGTGGGCCCTGAGATAACGGTGGAATTGAGCGCCGTGGCTTTGCTCGACAACGAGAACACGTTTCCTGCCGTTAAGTGCGGCAGCGAGGCGCTCCGGCTGGGTCGGTGACAGCAGACGAGGGGCGAAGAGACTGGCCTCGACGCCATCGCTGGCCGCCCGTCCGATCGCTTCGCGCGCCGTGCCGGTAAGCGAGCCCCAGGTCACGACAACGAGATCGCCGGCGCCCTCAATCGTTGCCCAATGGTCACCGAAATTGAATTGCGCGAGCTTATCGCAACGCTTGTCGAGCTGGGCGTTGTGATCCCGCTCGCCGCTCGTGGGAATCCCGTGCTCGGTGTGAGTGAGGCCGTCGGCGGTATATTGCCCGCCACGCATTCCCGGTGTCGCCATGGGTGAAATGCCGCTTGCGGTGATCGCGTATCGCTTATAAGCCCCGACGATATCGGTGGCTTTGACACGCTGGCCAATGAAGGCAACGTCGGCAGGTCGCTCAATCGATGCACGGGCCTGTCCGATAAACTGATCCGATAGCACAATCGCGGGCGACTGCAGCGCCTCGGCGAGATAGGTCGCCCATTGGGTCGTGAACAGGCAATCGCCAATTGACTGTGGCGCCACAACCAGATGCGGCGCGTCGCCGTGACATCCGTAAACCGCGACGTTCAGATCTGCCTGCTCGGATTTGGTGGGAATGCCGGTCGAAGGTCCGCCGCGCATCACGTCGATGATGACAACCGGAATCTCTGCGGCGGTCGCGAGCCCGAGCGCCTCGATCATCAATGAAAGGCCGGGACCGGATGTTGCGGTCAGGGCCGGAGTGCCGCCGAATGATGCACCGATGATCATGTTGATAGCGGCGAGCTCATCTTCGGCCTGGAGAAGCACGCCGCCCATCTTGGCGAGATTGGGCGCGAGCCATTCGAGAATTTCCGTCGCTGGTGTAATCGGATAGGCCGCAGCAAAACGGACACCGCCACGAATGGCGCCAAGCGCTGCAACCTCGTTTCCGGACACGAGCCACCTGCGGGCGCTGTTAAGGATCGATGGGGCAAGGCGCTCGCCGAAGTCGCAGCTTGCCGCGGCATCGAACCCGGCTTTGATACCCGCGCGACTCGCTTCGACGGCGGTCTGTCCTTTGTCCACAAGGCGCTTTTCCAGCAGTGCCGATAAAATTTCCGTGTCGAGGCCGACCAAACGCCCGACCACGCCGAGCGCGATCATGTTGGGGCGTCCTTCGGGTATGGCCTTCGCCATCTCCTTCATCGGAATCTCGACGACGCGAGCACCGGCAGCAGCGACCACTGGCGGGGGTTCGCCGCCGCGCGGATCACTGATCACCAGGCTCTGCGGTCCGACCTCAATTTCGGTGCCAAATCTGTGGGCATTGAGCCAGTCGATGCCGATCAAAAAATCGAAACGGTCCGGCATGCATTCCACGGGGTGAGTAGCCAGACGCACCAGCGCTGCTGCTTCGCCGCCGCGGATCTGCGGGCCGACACTGCGCGAGAGCAAGCCTTGCCATCCCGCGGCGCTGGCCGCTTCAAGCAGAAGATTTCCTGCAGTGAGGGCGCCTGCACCGCCGCTTCCAACAATCGCAACCGAGACGCTTTGCCGGTTTCCCATGCTCGCCTCCATCATCCGAGCCGCTTCGACGGCAACCTCCCGTGCGGGTAGGCTAAACCCTGGAAGAGTTTTCGACTGGGTATTTTGACTATGCGAATTTTTGGATTTCCTTGCTTTAGATCAAGGAATGCACCCGGAACTATGACAGAAAATGACTAACTTCATCCGATTGCAGAGCAGATCGGGTGGCGGCATTTGCGGGAAATGCGCATGAGCGTCGAACCGGTTCGCTGGATGATGATGGGCAGGGGCAAGCCCTCGTACCGATCAGGATCGACACCCTTGCGCCTGGACCTGACGAAGTCTTAGTCGAGATTGCCGGGTGTGGCGTCCGGACCAGGCCCGCACGGCCCATGACATGCATGACTTTCGCCAAGTGGTGGCTGGAGACGCCATACTTCTCGCCAATTTCAGCGACGGAAAGCCGACGGCCTTCGCGCGCGGCGAGTTCCAGAACCGCGAAGATGGCAAGCCCGGTCGAAATCTGCAGCCTCATGACATCGCCATCCGTATGCCGCTCCCGCCGAGATCCTGATTGCCGCGCTGCCGGTTCAATCGAGGTCTTTCTCGAGCTGGATGTAGGGCCCAGCCATCATTCCTTCGCTACGGAAAAACAGCAAAGGACGCCGGCCGTCCCTCGCGACCATTGTTCGCATCTTGCCGACGCCCGCTTTCTTGAACTCACCCGAAATCGCATCGAGCAACGCGCTGCCAATACCATGCAAACGCGCTTCTGGTTCAACCGACAACGCAAATACCCAGCCGCAGGGTGTTGAGCCGAATTCCCAGGCGCGTATCTCGCCGATGATAAAGCCGACCACGCTCGAAACCGGCCGATCCTTGCGATTCTCAGCAACCAGGAAGAACCGCTCGTGCAGCCGTTTTTTGCCGTAACGACGGAAAACATCGCTCCAGTATTCCGCCTTGGGGAGTTTGGTCACCCGGGTATCGAGCGCGATCACCTGCGGGATGTCGGCGGGTTGCACGCGCCGGACCAGTACGGCCGCGTCGGCCGTCGCTGCTCGCGTCTTTATATCCGTCGCCAACGAAGCCATCCTTTTTCACCTCGGACAACACCATAGCGCATAATTAAGCATTGTGGTACCGATTTATAGATACCAGCGTAAAAAGGGGGCCTCACTGTGACTCGCGCTCGAGCCGCGGAAAATTCCCGGGTATGGCGGACGGCCGATGCGGTGCATATGGACCTGCGCGGCCTCGAACCGCCGGAGCCCATTGTTGCGATCCTGCAGGCGATCGACGGCAGCGAGGTCAATACCGCCCTCGTTGCCAACTTCGATCGCGAACCGATCTTTCTCTATCGGGAGCACTGCCGACCTCGTGTGGGAGCGCGGACTGTGAGGACGGGGTCATGATTCACATGCTGCTGTCCGGCTGTTGCTCACCTTCCTGTTTGCCATCCTTCGCGCATCACGCCCTTCCTTGCCTCGATGTTCGTGACGCCGCCAGCCCGCGGCGGGACGAAGGTCGTCTCCGATCTCTCCGGGCGCCGCATCACTCAGGATGCGCGCCGTCTGCCACGCCCTCGCCGCACTTGCGACCGCAACTCTCCTCGATAGCTCGCCAACACCGAAGACTACACCTGCGCCGCGGCCTTGTGTCGGCAATCGCCCGCCCGATGTCCCGGCTGCCGCCCGTGACGATGACGCGGTGATCGCAAAATTCAAAGGGCGGCTGACAAGCAAGTTTTCGATTTGATCAGCATCTAATAATAAGCAGACCTCAAACGAGGGATCGGTTGAAACACAGCTGTTGTGAAGGACGGAACCCATTGCGACCGAGATAGGCGATCAGATCGTGATCCTGCCAATCGACTTCGGTGCGCACCTTCTCGACGCGCAACGTGCCGAGGTTCGCCAATAATTGCGATATCAGAGCGTGACCGACGCCGCGATTCTGGTAGTTCGGATCGACACCAATCGTATCGATGATCGCCGTGGTTTCGACCCGACCAAATTCGCCGAGGTCGACGCGGGCCATGATGAAGCCGACCGGCACGGAATCGAGATCGGCAACGAGCGAGACGCGTACATCCAATTCGGTCAGCGCGTCGGCCAGCTTGCGCTGGAAATATTTGGAACGGTCGCGGCCGTTAATCCGGCGATCGATCGCCACCAGCGCACGCAGATCGCCTTCGGCCAGCGAACGCACCGGTATCCTGTCGCGCGCGAGCAGCCCGAAATCTGCGGCAGGCTGTCCGCTGTAATTGATCTCCGCGGCTTCCCCCACGTGTTGCGGGATGGTGATACCGGTGCGTCGAGCCATTGCCGTTACTCCTTGTCTCGTTGTCACTCGTCCTCGACCGGTTCTGCCAGCGGAGTCAGAACCGAGCGCTCCAGCACCAGGCGCGGCGCCAGTCCAAAGCCGGACGCGTCGAAGAATCGAAGCAAAACATGGTTGGTCCAATCGGCCTGCGATTGCACCGACTGCACCCCCTTCCGACGTAAGACTTCGGTGAGGCCGTTCATCAATGCACGGCCAACGCCGCGGTCCTGGCTGCCACGCTCGACGCCGAACGCGTCGAGCGTGGCCATGGCCTGCTCACGGCCGAATTCCCCACGCAGGATACGGGCGAAGGCAAAGCCGACCAGCACATCATCACGAGTGACGCCAACATGCATGAAATCTTCCCGGTGCTGTTCGGCATGGGCCAGGCGCTTCTCGAAGAAACGGCGGCGCGGCTCACCCACGTGAGCGGAATCGATGGCGATGACGCGTTCGAGATCGGTCGAATGTAACGGGCGGACATTATTGTCCTTAGTCGCGGCAGCATTGCTCATGCAATAGCCTCACATATGCTCGACGTATTTCTCGTAAAGCTGCATTTCCTTTTCAGGATCCATCAAGTCGTCCAGCATCGGCAGTAGTGCCATGTCTTCTTTCCGGGCATGCGGCACCAAACAATCGTTCAGTTGCTGTCCGAGCCGACGGAATTCGACCCAGCGCGCCGCATCGAAGCCATGCGCGCGGACCTCGCCGATGAGCTTGACCAACGCGGCGCCGATCGGGCGGATAATGCCGTGCTCGTAAGTCAAATGCGCGCCGATGCCCTGATTGCCTGCTTCGCCGAGATAGGAGAACAGCTCGGCCTCTTCGAAGGCGAAATGACGCTCGACCTCGCCTGGCAGTTCGGCGGCGAGATCACTCAAAAGCTTCGCCACCGTCGGATCTTTCGCGTCGGGAGCGCTGTCCCGGTGTCGCAAAATGGTCTGCGCCAGCCGCTCCATTAGGGCGATCACGGCGGCGTGCTCCTCGTGCAGCTTCTGGCAGACGCGGTTATGGAAGTTCATGGCTTAGCCGTGCAACTGCTCGTATTTGGCGAGCAGATCCTCTTTCGTTTCGTTCCAATCCGGATTGGGCTCGATGCAATTCGCCGGACAGACCAGCTTGCACTGCGGCTCATCCTCGGCGCCCACGCACTCAGTGCATTTCAACGGATCGATGACGTACATCGGATTGCCGGCGGTGATGGCCTTGTTCGGGCACACCGGCTCGCAGGCATCGCAGGCCGTGCAGGTTTCGGTAATCATCAGCGCCATAGCGTAAACTCCTTACGTTCTTATGCTGCCTTGGGCACCCGGCTGGCAGTGGCAAGTTTTTCAAATCGAAACGCGCCCCACAACGCAGCACCGATCGCCCCGGCATAAATCGAATCGGGATGGCTACGAACCGCGATCTTCATGTCCTTGATGTGCGAGATATCCTCTTCGATGGCGGCGACCAGCCCTTTGTCGAGGGCAAGCCCGCCCGTCACCATCACCGCGCCATCGACCACCCCGATCGATTTCAGCAGCTTGGATAGCCGGGCCGCCATCGAAAGGTGGATGCCCCTCAGGATATTCGGCGTCGAAATGCCGCGCGAAACCATATTGATCACGTCGGTCTCCGCAAGCACGGCGCAAATGCTGCTCACCACCTCGGGATTATCGCCTTGCCGCGAAAGCGATCCGATCTCCTCCTGCGCGATACCGAGATAGCGGGCGATGTTCTCGAGGAATTGCCCCGAGCCCGATGCGCACTGACTCGTCATCTTGTAGCTGAGGACCTTGCCGCGCCCGTCGATCTGGATCGCCCGGCCGTGCAGGGCACCGATATCGAGCGCCGCCCGCGATTCCGGATCGAGATAGATGGCGCCGCGCGCATGGGTCGTCATCGAGTAGAAATGACCGGTGTGGAACGGCACGCTTTCGCCTTCGCCCGTAGTCGCGACATAATTGATATCCTCCGGACGAAGCTTTGCGTCTTCGAGCACGGCGTCATAGGCGACGCGGGCCAGTTCCATGGGATCGCGTTGCCGGATGCGCATCACGTAGCGCGATAACCAGCTCTCCTCGCCGTTCTCGACCTTGAACAGCGCCGCCTTGATGGTGCTGGTGCCGATGTCGATGCCCGCTGTGATGGTCATTGTTCGCTCCCGTCCGCCTGCCCCGAATGTGCCCGGCGCGCAAATTCCGCCGCGCCGAGCGCGCCAGTATAGATCGAGTCCGGATTGATGTTGATCGTGACCTCTCCGTAATTCTCCTTGATGACTTTTCTTAGTTCGCGCACCGCAGCCTCATTCTTTGCGACGCCGCCGGTAAAGGTGAACTGGTCGGTAACGCCGCCCGAGCGTGAAATGATGGAGATCGCGCGCAATATGATGGCACGGTGCAGCCCGGCCAGAATATCTTCGCGCTTTTCTCCAAGCGAAAGCCGGTCACGCAACTCGGCGCCGGCGAACACGGTGCAGGTCGAGTTGATGCGCGCCGGCTTATCCGACTTCATGGCCATGGGACCTAACTCGTGCAGGCCCATGTTCATCTCGTCGGCAATGTAGCCAAGATAGCGCCCGCATCCCGCCGCACAGCGGTCGTTCATCTGGAAGTTCGCAACGATGCCGTTCTCGTCGATCTGAATGCCCTTGGTATCCTGACCGCCGATGTCGAGAACAGTGCGCGTCTGCGGATACATCAGGTGGGCACCCAAGCCGTGGCACAGAATTTCCGAACGGATATGCTCCTTGGAGAACGGTAGCGTCACCCGGCCATAGCCGGTGCCGACGAGGTAGGTTTCCTCCAGATTGACCGCAAGCGCGTTTTCGATCATTTGCTGGATGTCGGCTGCCGCCGATTTCACCGATGGCTCCGTTTTCAGCACACGCCCGAGCGCCCGGCGGAATTTGTCACTCAGCTCGCCCGCCGGCGGCCGGTTCTCCACCTCGATAATCGATTTGTCGTAGACGTTGAGAAGCAGATCGTAGGGAAGGTTTGCCGCGCGCGCGACCTCTTCGGCATGGGTATGGTAGCGCGATCCGGCGATATCGCGGAAGAAGTCCGATTTGCGCTTGGCGCCGGGAGCATAAAGTTCGGGCGCCTCCTCGCGCAACCGCCGGAACACCTCGCCGAGCGAATCCTTCACACCGGACGCGACCTTGGCGAAGCGCTCGCCTTGGATTTGGCCGATGCAAGTCTGCTCGAGATCGTCGAGCTGTTCGAGAAATTGCTCAAGGCGAAAGGCTCGCTCCAGCACGCCGAGGAACGTGTCGAGTTCGATTAGCCCGTGGGCGTCGGTCAATGCCCGGCGGAACAGCGTGAATTGCCCGTCGACGTACGCTTCCTGACCCGCCACGCGCGCGGCAGTCGCGTAATTCGAGCGCGAATTGGTGATGCCGCGTCCGATCACTTTGCGGTCCTCGTCGAGGAGGACAGCCTTGGTCGTCGTCGAGCCAAGGTCGATGCCGACGAAAGTCTTCATGCTTGCCTCCTCAAGCCGCCACGTCCACGCTGGCACGCTTCTGATCGATCATCTGGAAATAGCTCTCCAGACGATTTTTGATGTTAGCAGCCGAGAAATAGCGCGGATCGACCAGGTCGGATTCCACAAACGCGGCCGGCTTGCCGGTGCGCTTCTCGACCTCGCGCATCATCAGCAATTGCCCGGCCGAGAAGCTGTTACAGCTCTTGATCGAGTTGATCAGCAGGCCATCCGCTTCGTATTCGTTGATGTAGTTGACCAGCATGTCGATGCGCATCGGCAGGCTGCGGTTGGTGTAGACGCCGAGGCAATATTCGGCCAGCGTCTCCAACGGTTTGCTTGGGTCATGGCGGAAGCCGAAATCGTAGACGCCGCCGACTTTGGTGTAGCTCGAAGCGACGACGACCGCGCCTTCGTCGTAGAACATCTTCCAGAACTGGCGGAAGCTGGTGTAATTGGGCGGTCCCTCAACAACCAGGCGGTATTTCTCCTTGCCCATGTCGCCATCGGGCGTGACTGGCC
This sequence comes from uncultured Alphaproteobacteria bacterium, assembly GCA_963733575.1. Taxonomy (GTDB): domain Bacteria; phylum Pseudomonadota; class Alphaproteobacteria; order Rhizobiales; family Xanthobacteraceae; genus BOG-931. The sequence continues at coordinate 515,780 of CAVTDJ010000008.1, forward strand.
CTTGGCCTTTGGCCAGCCGATCTTCGACTTCCTCGCGCAGAAACCGGTAATAATCGATCGCGTCTTGCGTGCCGCGGAAGGCGCCGAAGATCGGCCCGATGTAATAGATGCCGCCGAAATAGGCGTCGATCGGCGACGGTTTGGTCTTGGCGCTTTGCAGCACGCGGACCAGATCGTCCTCGGCCTTGGTCGACTTCTTCAGGTATTCGCGCAGGCGGTCGATGTCGAACTTGACCCCGGACACGCGCTCGAGCGTCGGGATGACCTCTTCCTTGAGCTGCTTCACCATGTACTCGACCATGTTTTTGGTGATCTTGCCGTCGCCCATGTAAGGCGTGTGCAACATGATCGTTTCGCACTTGTACTGTTCGCGCAGAAGTTCGAACCACTTCATGAAGGTGAAGCAGCCGGTATAGGAAAGCAGCAGCACGTCGGGATTGGGAAACTTCTTGCCGTTGGGCGCGAGATTGCCTTTGGCCATCATGCCGATGTCCGACTTCACATAAGTGCAAACGTCCTCCGAATGGCCGAGTTTTTCCGCTTCGAGCACGTAACTGCCGCTCGTGCGCCGCAGCCCGTTCTGGATGGCGTTGACCTCCGGCAGATTGTTCAGGAGGTCGAAGCACATGATCAGCTCGTTGAGATTGCCGGGCACGAAGGTGGCGGCCACCTTGTCCCCGGTCTCGGCCGCGCTGGTCAGGCGATCGTAATGCGCGGCCATCATCTCCTTTTGCTTCACCATGGAAGCATCCTTGACGGCCTCGCGCACTGGCGCCCTGGAGGTGACAATCTTTGTCTGCGTCGTCATGCTGCGCTCCATAGTTTGATCGAATCGGCGAACGTGCCAGCCTGTTCCCTAATCGGCTGCATCTGGCCGGAGTTTTCGGCGTATTTGAATGCGATGTAAGGGATGCCGGCTTCCTTGAGCACGTGCTGCAGCATCGGCCGCTCGAGCAACGCCGGATCGCAGAAGCTCGGCGCAGCGAAAATCACACCTTCCGCCGCGGTGCGTTTAACCGCACGCACGAGATGCTGGCCCTTTTCCTTCTGATTGGGTTCGTACTTCGCCGCCGTCGACTCAGAATGATGCAGGAAAGCAAGCGAGAGATTCTGCAGCGGATCGCCCTCGATCTCGACGTCGCCGGTGAGCCAGCGGGTGACCAGCAGAAGATCGTCGTCCACCACATAGCAGCCGGAAAGCTCGAGCGATTTGATCAGGTTGAGCGGCGGCTGCTCGCAGAACATTCCGGTTAGAACGACGCGGCAATTGTCGCGCATTGGCCGCTCTTCGGCGCGCGCCGCGGCAAGATAATCGCGCAGCATGATGGTATGCTCCTCCACCGGGAGCACGAGGCCGGCGCGCACCATCAGATAGACCTCGGTGGCGGGCGCCTGCCACGGCCGCTCCGCCCGGAAGGCGTAGAGATCGCGCACCAGGCGGCGGTTCTCGTTGTAAACCGCAATCGAATGTCGAAGCTCGTCGTCGGTTATCGGCTTACCGCGAAGCTCGCCGAGATCTTGCCTGAGCTCGGCCAGCTCGTTGACGTAGAAATTTCCGCCGATATCGTCCCGATAGTTCTGCGGCACGTCGAAATAATGGGAATAGACGTGGGGGAACATCATCTTCCACATGCCGGAAAGATTGCGAATCACGTCGCAGATTGACGGGAACAGCATGCCGTCGACGAAATCGATGCGGCCGGACACGCCCAGTTCGATGGTTGAGCGCGGAATGCGGCAGATATAGCTTTGGTAATACGCGTCGCCGTGGATGACTTCGAGCTGATCGCCGCCACCGACGATACCGAGCGGCAGCATGCCGGCGGCGTGAATGATTTCGCGCGGTACGTAGATCGGCATGTAGCCGATCACCTTGCGGCCGGGCTTCCCGGCTTTCCATTCACGCGCGGACGTGAAGGACAGATCCTCGAACAGCGCGCTCGCGCGCGCGACGATTTCGGCCGTGGCCAAAGGATTCAACGATGTTGCCATTGTCGGCGACCTCTTCGCGATAAAAGCTTCGAGACCTGCCACCGCGTCATGGGTGGCCATGAGTTCGTCGAGATAAAGCCGTTCAACGGTGCGGAGCTTTTCCCTGACGCGCGCGACGTAGTCGAGCCGCGCCGCCTTCACTGCGAGGCGCAATGAGCTCGCGCTTTTCGACTTCAGATGTTCCTCGAAATAGGCGAGTGCGGCACGCTCGGGATCGGCGGCCGCTTCATGCGCGATACCGATGGCTGCCGCTTGAGCCCCGGTGATGCTGTGGCCCGACACCAGCAGATCGAACGCGCGCTGCGGGCCAACCAATTCCGGCAACAAACAGGAGGCGGCCGGCGCGAACACACCGAGCTTCATTTCCGGCTGGCCGAGATTGGCGTCCGGGGTGACAAACATAAGATGACCGGCAAGGGCGAGTTCCAGCCCGCCACCGAGGCATTGGCCGCGCACCGCCACCAGCAGCGGCACCGGCGACTCGACCATGCGCAGGACCAAGCGATGCAGTCCCGCCAGCATGGCGGCGCATTGACTTGGCAGATGTTCTTCGATGCTGGCACCGAAACTGAAATGCGGTCCATCAGCATCGATCAGCGCCGCGCCGAGCTGATGATTACCGAGATGCTCCAGCGCCTGGTCGAGCGCCGCGATCATGGCGGCATCGACAAGATTGGCCTTCGGACGGTTCAGCCGCAGCCGCAGCAAGCGACCATCCGCCTCGGACCAGATCTTGACCGGCTGAGTCACGGCTATGACCTCGCCCGCGGCATGATGCTTTCGGTGAGTTCATCACTCCATGGCGTATTGGCGGCGAGCGCCCGGCGCAGCGCCACGAAATCGACTTCCCGCCCGGTCTCCCGCGTGCCTTCGTTGAAGGCGCGGAAACCAGCGCGCGCTTCCGTCATCATGTTGAGCGCCAGCCAGTCGCGCGCGTTTTCCTTGTTGGCGTTCCACGCGTTGAGCTTCGGCTTGCGTAGTTCCTCGACCGTCTTGGTCGTGCAATCAGGGAAAGTGTAGAGCAGCTTGGTGCACAGCGCTTCGACCCGTTCATCGAGCAGGCTGAGGTCGATGGTGCCGCGTTTCAACAGCGCCTGACCTTCGGCGGCCGCCGCGCCCGTCTTGGGCTCACCGTGGACGATACGCCCATACTCATCGAGGTAACGATCGATGCAAACCATCGGGTTTGCGACGAAGCTGCCGTCAACTTTCAGCGCCGGCACGATTTCGCTGATGATGCCGAGACGATAGGCCTTGTGCGCCGAGAAGGGTTCGCAAAGCAGGCCCGAAACCATCGCCTGTTCGCAGCCTATCATGTAGGGGAGGAAGTCGGTCGCCCCGCCGATTGGAGCCGAGCCGTGCTTGGGGCCGGCCTGTCCGAAACGAGCGAGGTCCTGCGCAATCGAGAAATCACAGGCCATGCCGATTTCTTGGCCGCCGCCGACGCGCATGCCATTCACGCGGCAAATCACCGGTTTGTCGCAGCCAATGATCGCCGAGACCATATCATTGAACAGCCGCATATAACCCCGGTATTCTTGGGGATTGCCGGCGTAGTACTCGGCGTATTCCTTGGTGTTGCCGCCGGTGCAAAAAGCTTTGTCGCCGGCGCCGGTGAAGACCACGGCAACGACGTCGCGCGCCGCACTCGCGGCGCGGAAAGCCAGAATGGTCGCCTTCACCATATCGGTCGTGTAGGAATTGAATTGGCTTGGGTTGTCGAGCGTGATCCAGGCGTTGAACAGCCCGGCCGCAGGCTTGCCGTCCGTCCCTTTCACCGGACGCTTCTCGTAGTGCACGCCTTTGGAAACCGTTTCGCGCACGGCCTCGATGACCAGATTGTGATCCTTGGGCTCGGATTTTTGCGCGGCAATGACCCGGGCAGCTTCGACGGTCATGGAGAGCTCCTTACGATGCAGGAATCAGAACGGCACGGCGCTTGAGTGCGCCGGCATGGGCCACCTCGAACACACGGTTGATCTCGCTGAGCGGATGCTTTTCGATAAATGACGTGACCTTGACGCGGCCGCTCAACACGAGCTCCAAGGCCTCTGGATAGAGACCGGGCGGACATCCCCAGTTTCCGATCGCCCGCGCGTGATATGCCATCAAGTTCGAGAGCCGCACCTCGACCTTGTCCATAGTGAATCCGACGACGGCGAGCGTGGCGCCATGATTAAGTAGACTGAATGCAGTTTCCTGCCCGGTCCGGGTGCCGGAACATTCGAAAATGATCCACTCGGTCTGGCGCAGGCCGCGTTCCTTGGCGAAGGCCTGGATCGCCGCTTTGATGTCGCGCGGTGTCATTTGTTTGGCGTTCAGGGTAAGCGAGGCGCCCTGCCCCTTCATCGCGGCGAGTTTTTCGTCGCTCACGTCGATCGCGACAACGGTGCCGCCCAAGGCGGCTGCGATCTGGGCGGCATAGCCACCGACGCCGCCAACGCCGTTGACGACGATAAGATCTCCGGTGGTAACGCCGGCCTGCACCACTGCTTGATAGGGCGTGGTCACCGCATCGGCGATGACGGAGAGATCGGCCAGTTCGATTCCGGCCGCCGCCAGGCGGTGCTCATCAACAACACACAGTCCGCGCGCCGGCACGATGATGTGCGTGGCGAAACCGCCGTGAATATCGTTGCCCGGCATCTTCTGGTTTGGGCAGATCGTCGCCTTGCCGCGCAGGCAGGCATCGCAGCGGCCGCACGGGATGACCGCGGGGATGATCACGGCGCGATCGATGTACCGGAGCACATCCGCGCCGGCGTCGATGACGCGGCCACTGATCTCATGCCCGAGCGTCAGCGGCAGCGCGTGCTTGGTGCGAACGCCATCGTAATAGTAGCCCAAATCGGTATGGCAAACCCCGCAGCCGGCGATTTCGACCAGGACTTCATCAGGGCCCAGTTTTCCGATTTCGAATTCCATCGCCACCATAGGCTTGCCTGCGCCGGTCATCATCCAACGAACTGGCTTGGCGCTCATGGGTCGATCCTCCGAGCCCATCGGTGGGCTGGCACGCGGCCTTATTCTTTCTTTATACTCTTCTTTCAACGCGGCCTTATTCTTTCTTTATACTCGGCCGAAGACTGTTGGGCTGCCTTGATCAAGGTCAAAGGAAAAGCAAAAAAAGAGTATTCTAGTACTTAAATATATATTGGCGGTCGCCTCACACCGATAGGATGGCCTGCGAAAAGATCTTTGCAGACCTCAAGCATCGCAATCTGACGACGATCGCACTAGTCTCGGGCACCGACGCGTTCGGCAAGTCGATGCCGTCTTAAACACCCACTTCCGGACGGGCTCGATGATCTGGACAGCACCGGCGAGCCGCGAGGAAGTCAGTCGCTCCACCGACGGTCTTGCTCGATCTCGGTCCCCTCGCGGCGTGCCCTCAGCCCGCCCGCCGAAACGCCTGCTCGACCGCAACGGGCTCGTTCCGAAGCGCCAGCAGCGCCGAAGCCGTGTTGGAGATCGGGATGTGATAGTTGGCGTGGAGCTTGGACACCTGGCCGGTGAGCGCGCCGCGCATGGCGATCCAGTTCAGCAACTCGACTCCCTGCGAGCCCGCCTGCTCAACGATCTCCACGATCGAGTAGCGCGTCAGAGCCTCCGGATCCCCGACGAGCTTGTCCAGGCACAGCTGGTCGAAGTCCTTGTTGATGAATCCGGCGCGCTTGCCATCAAGCTGGTGCGACAAACCTCCGGTGCCGACGATCAGCACCTTTACGTCATCGCGCCAGGATGCTAGTGCCCGGCCGACCGACTGCCCGAGTTTGAAGCAGCGGGCCGCGCTCGGCAGCGGATGCTGCACGGTGTTGATCGATATCGGCACGCTGCGCACCGGTCGGGCGTCCTCACCGGGCCAAAGCAGCGACATCGGGTTTGTGAAGCCGTGATCGACCAGCATCTCCTGGCACGTGGTCACGTCGAACTCGTCGGCGACCAGCGATTCGATCAGGTGCCAGGACAATTCGGCGTCGCCCGGATAGGGCCGCCAGACCGGCAGACCCCAGCCCTCGTCGTCGTTCTTGTATTCGCTCGCCGCACCGACCGCGAAAGTCGGCATCTTGTCGAGAAAGAAATTGAGACCGTGATCGTTGTAGAAGACGATCACCACGTCCGGCCGAACGCCGTTCAGCCACCGGTGCACGGGGGGGAAACCGTCGAAGAACGGCTTCCAATACGGGTCCTGCTGCTGCCCCTTGGCGATCGCATTACCGATCGAAGGGACGTGTGTCGTTCCGACTCCGCCGACAATCCTCGCCATGTTCATTTCCCTGCAGCTTTGAGCTTCGCCTTGAAGTCCTCGACGGTCATGCCGGTCTGCTGCGCGCCGATGTCCTGGACGGTGAGCCCGAAAATCCCTGCAAGCTTGGCGAGGTAGTAGACGTTGCCGCCGGCCTCGATCATCTCCAGCACGTTGCGATGCTTGACCGCGGTCTGCTGCGCCTGCGTGAGCCCAAACTTCGCGCCGTAAGCATCCTCGTCGCGCAAAAATTCCTTGCGGTTGGCCTCATTGTTGAACGAGAAGCACATCTTGTTGAGCGCGTAACCCTTACGGGCCTGGGTGCCGTCGAAGATTCGCGTTCCCGGTATTTCGATCCCGTGCATCGGTTCCTCCCGGGCTTTGGTTACAAGCATATTAAGTCCGGACGACAGGGTCCCGTCTTTGATCCAAATCAAGTTGCCGGGCGCTTCCCCTCGCGCGCCGAAAACAGCCACGCAGGGGCGAGGAGCGAAATCCGGCCCCGCGGGCCGCTTGTATTGAAGTGCCGTTGACGAATAGGCGCGCTCTTCGTTCGGCTGAAGGAACTGCGGGTTGTTCGTAAGCTATCTGGAAATTTCGCAACCCCAGGACTGTCTGACGGCGCACGCTCACCAAGCCGGCGCTTGGCGAAGCCACTAACGTCGCGCCAAACGCCGCGTCACGTCGGCGCAAAACCATGCGAAAGCCGCAGCGCCGGCGAGCCCCACGCCGGCGCCGAGGCGGAAGAGCCCAGGCCAATCCGCTGCGATGGCAACCGCCAATACGGCGAGTGCAATGCCGTGGCAAAGAGCATGCACTTTAAGCGGCGCCGATACTGCAAGCACCGACATCAGCGGCGGCGCACCGCTGGCCGAGCGCGATACGTGCATCGATGCCAGGAACGGAAGAATTCGCTGCAGAATGCCGAGCAAGAATGTAAGCAGCCACCCTCCGAGCAGCATAAATCCGAACAGGGTTGGCCCGTTTACGCCAGCAAGTCCAAAGAGCGCGGCAAGGCCGACCAGAAGGGTTATCGGGAATAGCGTCCAGGCCGCTCGAATGAGGACGAACGAGAGCCCGAGGCGCTTGCGCATTCCGTTCGCCAGCACGCGATGCATCAGCCATAGGTGAAGGCCGGCGGCACCGAGGCCGATCAGCACGGCGGATGCGAGGATGGCGGTGTTATCGGCGAGCGCACCAAAAGCGCCGATTGCCACGGCTGTCGCTGCAAGCGCAAATCCAATGACGGCAGGCAGCTTTGCGGGCGCTTCCGCAAGCGCGAACATTGGCACCAGCACATGGCTGAAGCCGAGCACCAGCAGCCCCATGAAGCCGAATCCGCCGAGGATCGCGTGGGCAAGCGCGGTAGCGCTATGGTCCGGCAATGCGCCGACCTGATAGTCAAATGCAAGCGCTAAGCCGGCGCCGGCGAGCAGGAGGAGTGCTGCCAGGGCTGCCCACCCATAGGCTGCAACAACCGGCATTGAGCCGGCGCGCCACAAATTTTCGGCGAGAAGAGCCGCATATGTGAGCAGCCCCATGGCTGTTATGACGGCGCCTACAATCATGACGGGGGACTGAACCGCGTACATGCCGGCGCATAGGGACGCTATTCCGGGAATCAGAAGCCAAAACACGAGCTTGATCGGCCATTGAGCGGCAAGAGCGTGGCGTGTCGCCACCGGCAGCAATTGCACCGAAGCGCCAATCGCGGTTGTCGTCAGGACACCAAGCGTCAACAAATGGACGGCGGCCAGCACTGGGCCAAGTCCGCCGCGAAAACTCGGCGCCTGTTCCGCACCCGTCAGCAGCGCCGCCCACATCAGCAGGTGAAAGGTCGCCGCGGCCCCAAAGAAGCGAAAGGGTATCGATGCCGGAAGCAGCCGGCTCTTGGCACCTGAAAGAAAAGTGGCTGCGAGCGCCATGACTATTCAGCGGAACAATCGAAGCTTAACTTCGTCTTCGCAGCTCAATTCCGCATGCGAAGACAAAAGGACTTCGTAGCTCCATCCGCGATCGCTTAATTCCGGGTAGAGAAAGATCGGCTCCCGGTCAAGATGAGCGACGACAACACATTCGACGTCATCCTGGTCGATCATTTGCAGAATCGCCAGCATCGGTTTGGGCGGCTCAAGACCGCGGACATCGATGTGGACGGCGTCAGGTGTGCGCCACACTCGAGAACCATCGTCCCGTCGCGTGCAATCCACCACCGGGGTCTCCGCTCAGCTCTCCGTAGCCGCGCCATGGCGCTAACCGATACTGGTACAAAAATCCCTGAATTGCGCCTACGGTGTTTCCCCTAGCTAACTCGAAACTCGGGTGATGGCCCTGCAAGCGGCCGGTCGAGAAGATTTTGAGGATACCCAAGTTATTCAGGTCGAAAACCTGTGGCCGCTCGTCCGCCGCATGTTAGCATATCTGGTATGCACGATAGACGACGAAGTTCTTGACTTCGCGCAAGGCGGGAACGCTTCCCTTCGATTTTACTGGGTATAAAATGGATGCCATATCCCAAAGCTAAATTCGTTGTCGAAACTATTGTCCGAATGTCGGGCCGCTCGACACGCTGACCGAAACGACTCGAACCCGGGCGCTCGAACTCGAAAACTGAAATTCGTTCACAGGTAGGTTAACTACGTGATCGCTTTTGGGGAGAGAGCCATGACGCTACTACAGTGGAGAGATGAATACAGCGTAGGCATCGAAGCGGTCGATTATGAGCATCAACAGCTCATAGACCTTATAAATCGATTACACGAGAGGCTCGATGCTGCCGATGCAAAAATGACAGTGCCCGCCTTCTTCGGTGATCTGCTCAAGGGGATCTCTGCGCATTTTGCACTCGAAGAAAGGTTCATGCGTGAGCACGACTATGGCGATCTCGATCGGCACAAGGACGATCATGAACGGTTACTCGACGAGTTGCGCGAGATTATGGACGCTTTCGAGCATTCAGAGGAGATTGACGTGGTCGAATTGAGCGGACGGCTGGACACGTGGTTTTCTCGTCATTTCAGGACGCACGATGCTGAGCTGCACCATGCCATCGGAACTCACCCCTCAGTGGCTTGAAGGAAGAATTTTCGCAGCGTCCTGGTTGTGCGATCGACGATGACGAAGTGAAGCGAAGGCTCGGCTGATCAAAGATACGATGTTTAACTGGGATGATCCGCTCCATCTCTAGAGAGCAAGTCAACACACCCGAGCGATGCCGCCATTTGTATTGAGGAATATGACGGTAAATTGATCCATGGAGATGATATGCTCGCGGACTAGTCTGGGCAATTCCGTTCGCAATAACGATTGCGCTCTTTTCCAATTATATCGGCTGAGCGCCTGCGCTTGGTCGCAAAGCTCGATCCATTCTTGATGCTCCCATCGATGACATTCGCAGAGCCTGCCGCCAGCCTGCTCCATCAGGAGCGCTTCGTGGTCGAAATGCTCGCGCATAAGCTTTTTGAGCCGGGCAATGAAGAACGTAGATTGAACTTGCTCGCACTTCACGGCGCGTTGCCACCAATCCGCGATGGCCATGTGGTCCGAATCGATGACTTGATGACCGAGCGTGTGCCGTTGTCCGATCAGTGGACGAATAATGTGGTTGGTCATCGGCTACTTACTCGTGGTTGAACCGATTGCTGACGTTGCGACAACTCGCCAAATAACGGCTCTCTAGACTGAACTCTGGGATTTTTATCTCCTATTGATCACGACCGAGCTTGCTTGCCCTTGATTTGGGTCAAGCGCGTGCGCTTATACGACGCGAGGCGCTTCACATCGGTCGCTCCCGAGCCAACCCCTTGAAAAAGGGCCATTTTTGTCTATGGCCGTTGGGCGGAAAATTCTCTATTCTTCGATATTTAATGCTGGGGGCACCCTCCCCGCCGTCCTAGTCGCCGGCGAGCGGTAATGGGATCCCGCCATTACTAGGCTTCGGGTGACTTGTAACATGGCGTCACATCCTACGGCCGGCGACCTTGAAATCATCACTCGCATCGCCGTTTTCCGGGGTCTCAAACCCGGGACTGTCGAACACATTATCGCGCCCGCCACGGCCGTCATGCTGGCTCCGCACGACACGCTGTTTCGCCAGGGCGACCCGGCGACGGCGTTCTTCATCATGATCGACGGCTGGATCAAACTATACCGAATCGCGTTATCTGGCGATGAAACCGTGATTCATATCTTGACCAAAGGTGACAGTTTCGCCGAGGCGGTTGCGTTCACCGGGGCACGCTTTCCGGCTACTGCCGAGGCGGTTAGCAATGCCCGTGTCGTGCGAATTCCCGCCGACTATGTTGTTCGTTGCATTCGCGAGAGCCCGGATATTGCGCTCGCCATGATCGCATCGACATCGCTCCATCTGCATCACCTCGTGCAGCAGGTCGAACAACTCAAGGCGCAGAGCGGCGTACAGCGCGTTGCAGAGTTTCTTGTGTGCCTTGCACCGGTTGAGAACGGTTCGTGTGTCATCGCTTTGCCCTATGACAAGGTGCTGATTGCGGCGCGGCTTGGCCTCAAGCCAGAATCGCTTTCCCGTGCCTTTGCCAAGCTGAGATCGGTCGGAGTCACGGTGCATGCCTCACATGTGGCGGTGGGCGACGTCGGCAAGCTTCGTCGTCTCGCTACCGATGAACGTTCGGCGGTTCGAGGCTCTTTCCGCGACGCACGATGAATTGCGGATGCTCGTCGCCGCCTCAGCCCGCTCTCGACTGAGACCTAGCTCGAGACGCCAACACGAGCGTAACCACATATCCGGCTAGAGCGAACACCGTAACAATCCCGCTCGCTCGGCGCAGATCCATCTGCGCAAATACGTCGCCTGTGATGCGCAGCACTACTGAAATGTGCAGTAAGGCAAGGGACACATAGGCGTAACGCGTGAACGGAATTCGTATGCCGGTTACAGCCGGGAAAATGATCGGAGCGTGTCCAAGAACCATAGACAGCCCAAATCCGATGGTAATGGCGTGCACTGCCGCGTCGTAAGAAAATGCTGTGCCTCCGCGAGGTGCGAGAAGCAACAAAAGCCCCGCGACGCCCAACCAGAAGTGACCGGCCAGAATCGACAGGGCGGAAAAGCGTGGCTGCTCGGCAATTCGAACGGTCCGTCGGGCAATGTCATAATGAAACAACCAGACGGCGCATCCCAGCAGTCCAGTCCCCGTGAATGGCGCCCATGTGTCAACAAGTTCTCCTCGCCCGCTGCCGAGAAGCAACAGCGCTACGACAGCGACGAAGGTCACCCGGCTCGATGACGGTGGGCTGACAATGCGGCTGAGTTCTAGTCGTTCCGCGGCGATTGTGAGGACCAGGAAGTTGAGCCACCAGCCGACCACCACGGGCGTGAAATCACCAAGCAACCATTGCAATGTTCCTGCGGTCCAACATGCTGCGCCGATCACCAGCGCCACCGTGAAAAGTGCAACCTGGCGAATGGCAATGCTGGTCGAGCCCAAGAGGAGAATTCCGCCGGCTGCGGCGAACGCGGCGGCAGCAAGGCGAGGCATGCCCGCCATCAGCGCGATCGCTCCTATGCTCGACAGTAACGGCGCCGCATAGGCCCAGCTACGAGCAAGCGCTACTGCGCGTTCGAGACTGATCAGTGTCCCAAGGAAACCGGAGATCATCAAGGCGCCGTGGAATTCTGCGAGCGAAGGTACGCCGCCCGGTAGCCTAACACCCGACCGGGTCAGTCCTGTCCACAGCCCCAGCGCCAGTGCGAGCGCACCGATTGCGAGCGGAAAGAAGCGCAGCCGACGCCAGTTCAACTTTCGTGCGGGCGGTCTAGTCCGAGGCACCGCGGTAGAAGTCGACGCCCTGAGCATGCGTTCTTACCTGATTTGCGGACAATCAGCGTAGCTGCTGGCGGGCCGCGTCGCTCATTCGGTCGGGAGTCCAAGGTGGATCCCAAACCAACTCGACGTGAATCGCCGAGGTATCCGCAAACCGCTTTTGCAGCGTCTCTCGTATTTCGTCGATCAGCATTTCGGATAATGGGCAAGACGGAGTGCTGAGGGTCAGCGCGACATCGATCCCCGTGGACCCGCGCTCAGCGTGGTATACGAGGCCCAAATCGACGATGTTCACCCCGATTTCAGGATCGACTACGCCCTTAAGAGCTTGCAGCACGTCAGGATCGTCCACTGGACCCTCCTTCATCGCCACCCGCGCATTTTGATTACGGTCACTGTATTTTTAGATCAAAATTGATGACCGCCCCTTGATCTAAGTCATGAAACCAGAGCGTTCCTGACCATAGAATTACAAAACGTACGATAAATGGCTGTAGCATATTGAAATTACAGCAATTAATAGGCTAGGCGGATGTTGAGCAACACGGTCGCAATCGACGCATCTGGAGATTTGTCTTGTCTCCGTTTTGCGTCTTCCTTCAACGTGGCCGTTCCGTTCATTGATCGGCACATTGTTGAAGGACGCGGCGCCAAAGCGGCGATTCGAACGCGCAACGGCGACATCTCATACGCACAGCTCGCCGCCAATGTTGATCGTTGCGCTGTCGCGCTCTCACGGCTTGGATTACTGGCCGGTGACCGCTTGTTGATGGTCGTGAAGGATTCTCCAATCTTCTTCTATCTGTTTTGGGGTGCGATCAAAGCGGGCATCATTCCGGTGCCGCTCAACACGCTTTTGCGGCAGGCGGACTACTCCTTCATGATCAATAATTCGGAGGCCGCCGCGATTGCGTACTCGCCCGAGTTTGCCGTCGAGGTCGAAGGCGGCATTGTTGGCGCCGGTCATCCTCCGCGATACGTGCTGCGAACCGAAGGAGATCGGCCATCGCTTGCCACGTTGCTTGGCGAATGCGAACCGCGCTTCGAAGCTGTCGCGACTACAGCTCAGGACGACTGCTTCTGGCTCTATTCCTCGGGCTCCACAGGTTCACCGAAGGCTGCGGTGCATCGTCACCGTGACATGGTTGTCACGAGTCAGCGCTTCGGCGTCGAGACCTTGGGCATTAATGCCAGCGACGTTTGCTATTCCGAGGCCAAATTGTTCTTCGCGTACGGCCTCGGCAACAACATGACATTCCCATTATGGGTCGGTGCCACGGCCGTGTTAAACGAACATCGGCCGGGCCCGGCCACGAGCTTTGAGGTTATAGAACGCTTTCGACCGACGCTTTATTTTGGCGTGCCGACGCTCTACGCCGCCTACCTGGAGCACTTTGCTAAGGAAAAGCCGGATCTGTCCTCCGTGCGCTTATGTGTTTCCGCCGGCGAAGCTCTTCCGGCGGAGATTTTGCGACGATGGCGCGAGGAAACCGGGCTGACGATTCTCGATGGCATTGGTTCGACCGAGGCGCTCCACATCTTCATTTCGAATACGATCCAGGATATTCAGCCGGGATCAAGCGGCCGAGTTGTGGCCGGCTATCGCGCCTGCATTCGCGACGAGAAGGGTGATGAAGTCGGCATTGGCGAGAGTGGCCGTCTTTTCATCTCCGGTGATTCGACCGCGCGCTGCTATTGGAACAATGCGGAGCGCACCGCTGCCACAATGGTCGACGGCTGGCTCGATACCGGCGACACCTATCGCCGCGACGCTGACGGGCACTTCTACTACTGCGGCCGCAGCGATGACATGCTCAAGGTCGGCGGAATCTGGTGCTCGCCGTTCGAAATCGAATCAAAACTTGTCGAGCACCCCGCGGTTCTCGAAGCTGCCGTGGTAGGCCGTCCCGACAAGGATAATCTCATCAAGCCGGAGGCTTTCATCGTTCTCAAGCACGGTCGCGAGGGCACCGACGCGCTCACCGCCGAATTGCTCGATCTCTGCAAAACCGGACTTGCACCGTACAAATATCCACGCTGGATGAACTTCGTTGCCGAGCTTCCGAAAACGGCCACGGGCAAGATTCAGCGCTTCCTGCTCCGTCAATCGCCCAAGAATCCCCAACGCGATTTTGGGCTCGATATACCAGTGAACATTTCCACCGAACCGGGAGGTAAGGATGGCGGGCATACAAAGGAATTTCTCGCGCCGTAATTTCCTGCAACACACTGAGGCAACCATGAAAACGCAACTGCAATCCACCCGCGGCACGGTCATGATCCACCAAGTTGGAGGGCGACGGCGGATTGCTTGCATGGCTGTATTCAACAATTGTCCGGGAGACCATTAATGTCGGTCTTGCATCCGCAAGGTTGGGCGCCCCCTGCCGGTTACGCGAACGGTATCGTCGTCCCTGCCGGGCGCATCGTATTCATTGCCGGCCAAGTCGGCTGGAATGAGCAACAAAAATTTTACAGCGAGGATCTCGTCCCGCAATTCGAACAGGCGCTCAAAAACGTGCTCGCCGTGCTCGCCGAGGCTGGCGGCGCACCGGACCATATCTGCCGCATGACAGCTTATTGCATCGATAGGCCTGCATACCTTGCGGGGCGCTCCGAATTGGGGCGAATATGGAAGCAGCTGATCGGAAAGCACTATCCGGCCATGAGTATGATCTTCGTCGCCGATTTGCTCGACCGCCCAGCCAAAATCGAGCTTGAAGCGACTGCCGTCATACCCGCGGCAATTGTCGAACGATAATGCGTCGTCGGTACGGGTCGTGCTCTTCGCAAAGGCTATGCTGACGCCCTGCGAGCGGCGGTTATCTATCCCGATTGTTCGGCATACAGAGCGGCGGCTAAGCGGCGCGCCAGTGCCGCAGCCGCGAGGCGACGATAATGCGCCGAGGCGATCGTGGTGCGCATGGGGTGAGCTTGCTTTTGAACCAGCTGCTCAATCTGCCGCAATGCCCTTTCGTCCATCGGCCGCCCGACGACCAATTCAGCAGCCTTGAGAACAAAGGGTTGGGAATTGGTGCCCGTGAGGGCGATGCGGATTGACTCGACTAAGCCCGCGCGCGCGCCGAGCGCAACTGCAACTCCGGCGAGTGGATAGTCGATAGCTCCACGCACACGCACTTTGGCGTAAGCCGACGGCGGCGTGGCTAGCGGTAAGTGCACGGCTACAATGAGTTCGTCATCGTCAAGCGCAAGGTGGGCGCGCCCATCTTCGACATAAATGTTGCCGAGTGGAATCCGTCGGCGACCGCGCCTGCCGGCGATCTCGATGTGGGCGTCGAGCGCGAGGAATGCGGGCGCGAGGTCGCCCGTGAAGGCGGCATGGCAGTGTTTGCCCTCAGGTGCGACGTGGCAGATGTCCCCGCTCCGTTTCAGGCAGAATCCATTCGCCTGGCGCCACCACTCGCTTTGATTGTAAAAGATACAACGTGTGTCGAGGCAAAGATTGCCGCCAACTGTTCCCATCGCGCGGTGGCCGGGACCGGCAATGGCATTGGCAGCTTGCGACACGGCGCGATAGTCCGATGCGATGACCGGGCTCCGGGCAACCGCGGCGATCGTGACGCCCGACCCGATGCGCAGACCGTGGGTGCTAGCCTCGACAGCTGTGAGTTCATCGATTCGGGAAACATCGATCAGCGGATCGGGATTGATCAACCCGTGGCGCATATTGACGAGAAGATCCGTCCCGCCGGCAATGAACCGACTTTTTGGATGTTGCTGACGGACTGAAATGGCATCGGCAACGTTAGTCGGCTGGACGAGACAAGTAACGGGCATGAGGCTACTCATGACGCGGCCCGCCGCGCTGCAGCAAGGCGCGTCGCGCGGCGACGCTCGAGCAAAGCCTCCATGATTCGATCGGGCGTCACCGGCAGGTCGTCCAGATCAATTCCTATAGCCTTTGCAACCGCATTGACCATGGCAGGCGGGAATCCCGCTAGAGCGCCCTCGCTTGCCTCCTTGGCGCCGAAGGGTCCGTTGGGATCGTGGCTTTCCACGATCTCCACCTTGATCGGCGGCGATTCCGCAATGGTCGGAACATGGTATTCGAGCAGACTGGCATGGGCCGGAAGCCCATTGACGTAGTGTGTTTCCTCACTCAGTGCTTGCCCCAGACCCATCCAGACCGATCCTTCGATCTGTCCCTCCACAGCCAACGGGTTGATGGCGTGCCCACAGTCGAGGGCGGTCCAGACGTTGTCGACCGTCACCAATCCAGTCGCGTCGTCGACGCTCACCTCCACGACCTGGGCGGCATAGCTGAACCCCATCGTTGAGCCCACGGCACCACCGCGGTGCTTGCCGCCTTGCGCTTCTGGCGGGCAGGAGAATGTTCCCGACACCGTTACCGGGCCGTGATCAACCAGCGCGGCCTTCACCACATCGATGAAAGGCAGGTTCGATTGCCCGTCAGTTCCGACGCGGAAGGATTCGGCCATACATTCAATGTCCTCCTCTCGAGCCTCCAGCTTGCGCGCCGCCGCTGCAACAAGAATGGAGTTCAGCTTCCTGGCGGCATCGATCGCTGCATTGCCAACCATAAAAGTGATACGCGACGAGTAGGCGCCATTGTCCTTGGGAGTTATCGCACTGTCGCCCGCAATCACGCGCACGCGTTCGAGTGTAACGCCAAGCGTTTCCGCAACTACGATGGCGACCATGGTCGAGGAGCCTTGACCGATGTCGGCCGCGCCTGTCAGCGCAGTTACTCCGCCATCGAAATCAAGCCGGAGGTTCACGACCGCGTGCGGCTCGCCAGTCCAGTGGACCGGTTTTGCCGCACCGCTGACATAGTGCGAACAGGCCATGCCGAGGCCCTTGCCGGGCGGAAGCGTTCCAATCCGCTCGCGCCATTGGCTCGCACGCTCGACCTTGTCCAGGCATTCCGCGAGGCCGTAACTGTTGATCATCAGATCGTTGAGGGTGCGCGTGGGCGCATGCAGCAGATTGGCCCGGCGGACGGCAAACGGGTCGAGCTCGAGCTCGCGCGCCATACGGTCCAGCAAGCACTCGAATGCGTGTCGAGTGTTGACCGAGCCATGACCGCGCATCGCGCCGCATGGCGGCAGATTGGCATAGACCCGATATCCGTCGTACTTGAGAGCAGGAATATCGTACAAACCTTGCAGCAGAGCGCCAGCGTAGAGGATCGTGACGATGCCGTAGCCGGCATAGGCGCCACCGCGTTGAACCGCTTCGCATTCGCAAGCCGTGATGCGGCCGTCCCGCCGCATGCCCAGCTTCAGCTTGATATCGGTCTGTGGACGCGCGCGATGGGTGAGGAAGTTCTCCTCGCGCGTCAGCTGCATCAGCACTCTGCCGGCGGCGGCGCGGGCGAGCAGCGCCGTGATGATCTCGAAATTCAACACCTCCACTCTTGCGCCGAACCCACCACCGACAAATGGCTTAACGATGCGGATACGTGAGGTGTCCATCTCCAGGCAGCGCGCCAGCATCAGGTGGAGGTAGTAGCCCACTTGCGAGACGCTTTGCATTGTCAGTCGTGCCGTCAGCGAATCGTAATCGGCGAGGCACGCGTGCGGTTCGATTTGTGCGTGGTTGACTTCGGCGCAACTGATCTGCGCCTCGCGCACGAGATCGGCGGCCGCGAAGCCGGCCCGCACGTCGCCGAATTCATGGTGGACCTCGCGCTCCAGGTTGCCGGGCTTGTTGGCATGCAATTGCACCGCGTCCGGATTGCGCGCTTGCACCGACGTGTAATAGGCTGGAAGCGCCTGCACATCGAGCTCGATCAGTCGGATGGCGCGCGCGGCGGTCTCGGCGTCCGTCGCAGCGACCGCGGCGATCGGCTCTCCACGGTAGCGGACTCGCTCGCGCGCGAGTGGATATTCGTTCATACCGACTGGCAGAACGCCATAGGTATATGGGCAGTCCTCACCGGTCACGATCGCAACGACGCCATCGAGCGCGCGCGCCTTGGACACATCAATACGAATAATCTCACCGTGGCTCACCGGACTGCGAAAAATACGGCCAACAAGCGCACCGGCATGATCAAGGTCGGCGGTATAGCGCGCACGCCCGGTTACCTTCTCGATGCCGTCGATAAGGGGCACCCCGCGACGCTTGGCATTGTCCGTCATGCTGGCCTTCATTGCGCCATCTCCGCCGCCGTCTTCACCGACTCGACGATTTTGACGTAACCGGTGCACCTGCAGAGATTGCCGGAAAGTGCGGCGCGTATTTCTACATCAGTGGGATGCGGGTTGCGGCGCAGCAGTCCTTCCGCCGCCATGATCATCCCGGGGGTGCAAAACCCACATTGTGTGCCGAGCTTTTCATGAAAAGCGAGCTGCAACCGATTGGGCTGCCCCTGCCGCGCGAGGCCTTCGATGGTTTCGATCGCACGTCCTTCGCAACGCACTGCAAGCGTGATGCAGGAAGGTATCGCTTCATCGTCCAGGAGGACCGTACACGCGCCGCATTCGCCGCCGTCACATCCGGTTTTCACGCCAGTCAACCGCGCAACGTCGCGAAGATAGTCGACCAGCAGCTGATTTTCCCACACGGCGTCTTCACGCCAGTGTCTATTGAGCTTCACTCGAAGCAGTCTTTTTCTCGGTTGCGGGCTCTTTGTCTGCATGGACCGACCTCCGCGCCGCCGGCCGACCAGCCACGCGGCCAGGATAGATCGCCGCGTTTCCAAGCGCAGCGCCATGACCAAAATCAAGTGACGGAGATAATAAGTCGACTGCAGCTGCGACCCCGTGGTTTTTCGCTGCTGGGACCTAACATAAGTCAAGGACCGTTGGGTCTTTCTGGCTCCTTAATCTCCACGCAACAATTTCGGGCGCCAATGCATGTCCGCCCTTCGCGATTATAATGCCGCCGTCGATTTCGTGGACCGCAACGTTGCCGAAGGGCGCGGGGACAAGACGGCCTGTATCGATCCAGCTCGTAACATCACTTATAGCGAATTGCGCGACGCGGCCGCGCGCATCGGGCCGATGTTGGCGCGTCTGGGCATCGAGCAAGAAAACCGCGTTGCCATGGTTCTGCTCGATACGGTCGACTTCCCGGTGCTGTTCTGGGGAGCAATCCGCGCCGGCATCGTACCGGTCCTGCTCAACACGCGACTTACGGCCGACCAGTACCGCTACCTGCTTGAGGATTCGCGGGCCAAGGCGGTCTTCGTTTCGACCGCGCTCTTGCCCGTTATACAAGAGGCAGCGAAGGACGTGCCCAACTTGAAATTAATCATCGTTGTCGGCGGCGGTCCAGATTCGGTGCCGCGGCTTGAACGTCCTTCTGTCGGCGGAGAACGAAGGCTCGGCGCCCGCCCGAACATGTGCCGACGAGGTAGCATATTGGATTTATTCATCCGGCACTACGGGAGCGCCAAAAGGCGCGATGCATGTCCATTCGACCCCCATGGCCGTGGCGCGGTCCGCAGGGCAGGACCGCATCGGAATTCGCGAGGACGACGTCGTGTTCTCCGCCGCGAAGCTGTTTTTTTCGTATGGGCTCGGAAACGCAATCATTTGTCCTATGTCGGTCGGTGCCACCTCGGTGTTTTATCCCGAGCGACCCACCCCGCAGACTGTATTCGAAACGCTGCGTGGCTATCAGCCAACCATGTTCTACGCAGTTCCGACGCTGTATGCGGCGATCCTCGCCGATTCTGATTGCAGGCCCGAAAATGGATCACGGCGCTTGCGGATGTGCTTTTCCGCGGGCGAGCCACTGCCAGCGCATGTCGGCGAAGCGTGGAAAGCGCGGTTTGGGCTCGACATCGTCAACGGTGTCGGGTCGACTGAAATGGGCCACCTCTACCTCACCAATGTGCCGGACGCCGTGGAGTACGGCACCGCGGGTGTGCCGGTGAAGGATTACGCTCTCAAGCTGGTCGACGATGGCGGACTTGAAGTCGCCGATTGTGAAATCGGCGAACTGCTCGTTCGCGGTCAATCCGCAGCCGCCGGGTATTGGAATCAACGCGAGAAATCGCGACGAACGTTCATCGGAGAGTGGACGCGCACGGGCGACAAATATCTGCGGCGTAGCGACGGCGTCTACATTTACTGTGGCCGTACCGACGACATGTTCAAGGTCAGCGCCATTTGGGTGTCCCCCTTCGAGGTCGAGGCGGCCCTGGCCGCACATCCGTCTGTGCTCGAGGCCGCAGTCGTGCCAGCGGAAGATGCAAACGGCTTGATTAAGCCGAAGGCGTTCGTTGTGCTTAAGGAGCGGTGCGTCGGCGGATCAAACCGAGCTCTCTACGAGGAGCTCAAAGTCCATGTAAAGAAGACAGTCGGCCCGTGGAAATATCCGCGCTGGATCGAATTCGTGGACAGTCTGCCAAAGACCGCAACCGGCAAAATCCAGCGCTTCATGTTGCGCAGCATGGTCAGCCAAACGCCGGCCGATCGCAACGATGAGGCGGGCTGATGCGAAGCCTCTCGCACTTTGATTGGCCGTTCTTTGGCGAGTTCCATCGCCGATTTGCGTTTGATCTCGCGGTATGGGCCGATCGCGAGGTTGACCGGCACATCGATCGTACCGACGTTGATCGCACTTGTCGCACGCTCGTTCGTGCGCTCGGCGACGCAGGATGGCTCAAGGCGGTGGTACCCGCTGCCTATGGCGGGTTGTTCGAACAGTTGGATGTGCGAGCGCTGTGCAGCGCCCGCGAAATTCTCGCCTGGAACGACAGCCTCGCTGATTTTGCATTTGCCATGCAGGGTCTCGGCACGGCGTCGATTTCGCTGTTCGGGACCGACCAATTGAAAGCCAAGTATTTGCCACCGGTGCGTGACGGCCTCCACGTCGCCGCTTTCGCGCTTTCGGAGCCCGAGGCAGGCTCCGACGTCAGCGCACTCGCGACCACGGCGACGATGGACGGGCCAGCATTTGTGCGCTTGGACGGCATGAAGACATGGATCTCGAACGGTGGCATCGCCGACCACTATGTGGTGTTCGCGCGAACGGGCGAAGCACCGGGCACAAAGGGCTTGTCCGCGTTCGTTGTCGACGCCGACGCGCCGGGACTGTCGATCGCCGGCCGAATTGACGTCATCGCTCCGCACCCGCTCGCGGCCCTTCGATTTGACGGGTGTCGGGTGCCGACGGCCAATCGTCTTGGCGCGCCAGGCGAGGGCTTCAAGGTGGCCATGGCGACGCTCGATATTTTCCGATCGACCGTCGCTGCGGCGGCGCTCGGGCTCGCCCGCCGCGCACTCGACGAAGCTGTCGATCATGCCGCGACCCGCAAGCTGTTCGGCGCGCCGCTCGGCGACCTGCAGATGACGCAGGCCGCGCTCGCCGAAAGCGCGATCGACATCGATGCCGCTGCACTGCTCGTCTATCGGGCGGCGTGGACCAAGGACAGTGGTGTTGCGCGCATCGCGCGCGAAGCGTCGATCGCAAAGGCATTTGCCACAGAGATGGCACAGCGGGTGATCGATCGCGCTGTTCAGATATTTGGTGGCAACGGCGTGCGTCGCGGTGTCAAGGTCGAGGCGCTCTACCGGGAGATCCGTGCGCTGCGCATCTACGAGGGCGCGACCGAGGTGCAAAAGATCATTATCGCCTGCGACCTCCTGAAATCGCATGAAACGCAGTTTGCCTTCGAAGATAGACGGCAGCGGGGAATGGCATAGCAATGCTTCGGGTTTCGGTCGCCGATCGAATTGCAACGTTGTGTCTCAGCCGACCACCCGCGAACGCGATCAACGAGGAGTGGGTTCGCCTGTTCTCCGAAGTACTTGACGATTTGACCAAGCGTCTCGATTGGAGCGTTTTGCATCTGATTTCCGATCAGAAAGTCTTTTGCGCAGGTGCTGACCTTGCCGAGAGCCGCGCTCACTTCGATGCGCCCGGCGGCCCGGATCGGATGTACGCCTACGTCGCCGGCATTCAGCGCCTTTACCGGCGCATCGAGCAGTTGTCACAAGTCACGATTGCGCAGATCGGCGCCGCAATGGGTGGCGGACTTGAACTGGCGCTGGCTTGTGATCTTCGCATCGCAGCAACCGATGTGAAGATCGGACTGCCCGAGGCCCAACTCGGATTAATCCCGGGCGCCGGTGGCACGCAGCGCTTGACCAAG
Source organism: uncultured Alphaproteobacteria bacterium (assembly GCA_963733575.1). Lineage (GTDB taxonomy): Bacteria > Pseudomonadota > Alphaproteobacteria > Rhizobiales > Xanthobacteraceae > BOG-931. The sequence goes on from CAVTDJ010000008.1 coordinate 537,906, forward strand.
CTGTGTGGTCGGTCGGTAGCCTCCCTGACGAATATGGAAACGCGGCAGCGCGTGGGGACTTTTTTTGTCGGCGCTCGGCAGTGAAAGGGCTCGGCACGGAAAAGAGGAGAGGTACCATGAAGCTAGAGGGCAAAACGGCGCTGGTCACCGGCGGCGCCTCCGGCATCGGCAAGGCAACGGTGATGGAACTGGCCCGAAGTGGAGCCGCCGTTATTTGTCTCGACGTGAATGCGGAGAAAGGCGCCGAGCTATTGCGTGACGCCGCTGCGACGAATTTCACCATAGAATTCGACGCAGTCGATCTCGCCGATGTTGACTCGGTACGCCAATGCGTTGTCGAGGTGCTCAAGCGTCATCCGTGCATCGACATCTTGGTCAATGCTGCAGGGTGGAGCGACATTCAACCCTTCATGGAAAATCCGCCGGACTATATGGATCGGGTTATCGCCGTCAATCTCGGCGGGACGCTGCATCTCACACAAGCGCTGCTGCCGGCAATCATCGCCTCCGGCAAGGGAAAGATCGTTAATGTCGCGAGCGACGCCGGCCGCGTCGGCAGCTCCGGCGAGACGACATACGCGGCCGCCAAGGGCGGAGTGATCGCGTTCACCAAGTCGCTCGCCCGTGAAGTGGCACGGCACTCTATTAACGTCAACTGTATCTGTCCCGGACCGACCGACACCCCCATGCTGGCGTCACGACCGGAGAAAATGAAGGAAGCTTTGCTCCGTGGAATCCCATTCCGGAGATTCGCCAAGCCGCAGGAGATTGCCGACGCAATCGTATTTTTCGCGAGCCCAGGTTCCGACTACATCACCGGCCAGGTCCTGAGTGTCAGTGGCGGGCTCACCTTTGCCGGATAATGGAGATTACGATGACGACATCGGCTGCAACTGTCAAAGAACGCCTGGATGGGAATTCGGCCACGGCCGACACTCGCTTGCGCTTCCGGCCTTCCCGCGTGGATTTTGCGAAATTCAAGCCGCGGCATTTTCTCTGGCAGCTGAACGGCAAGGTCGCAACGGTTACGCTCAATCGACCGGAACGCAAGAACCCGCTGACCTTGGAATCGTATGCCGAACTGCGCGATACCTTCCGCAACCTTGTCTATGCCGACGGCATCAAGAGCGTCGTGATCGCCGGCGCAGGGGGCAATTTCTGCTCCGGTGGCGATGTGCACGAAATCATCGGCCCGCTGGTGGAAATGCAGCGCAGGGACGACATGCCTGGCTTGCTGGCCTTTACCCGGATGACCGGCGACCTGGTGAAGGCGATGCGCGCCTGCCCGCAGCCGATCGTCGCCGCGATAGACGGCATTTGCGCCGGTGCCGGAGCGATCTTGGCTATGGCGTCTGATTTGCGCTACGGGACGGCGCGAAGCAAGGTCGCCTTTCTGTTCGTGCGGGTGGGGCTCGCCGGCGCCGACATGGGCGCCTGCAATATGTTGCCGAGGATTGTCGGCGCCGGCCGCGCCGCCGAACTTCTCTATACCGGCCGGGCCATGGACGGCGGCGAGGCCGAGCGCTGGGGCTTCTACAACAGGCTTTGTGCGCCGGAAGCCGTGCTAGCGGAAGCGGAGGCGCTGGCGAAATCGCTCGCCGACGGTCCGACGTTCGCTCATGCCATGACCAAACGCTGCATTCACCAAGAATGGAGCATGGGCGTCGACGACTCGATCGAGGCGGAAGCTCAGGCGCAGGCCATCTGCATGCAGACCAAAGACTATGAGCGCGCTTACGAGGCCTTCGTCAGGAAGGAGAAGCCGGCGTTCCAGGGCAACTGACACGACAGCAAACGCTGCAAACAAGCATCTCCCGACGGATCGCTGGCCTCATCCCGATGGGAGGAAGCCGTCAGCGGCGGGCGCGCTCTAGTCCCATCGTTGGCAGCGTCTACCGCAGCAACGACTTGAGCTTTGGCAGCACCGCGTCGACCCATTGCCTTTCTCCGAAGCTCTGTTCGACGATCTCATGGTCCGCGACCACAAACCATAGCGGCACGCCGGCGCGGCGGTCGAGGCGGTTGCGGTATTTGCGCAGATCGTCCGGCCAATATTCGTCCTTGAGAAGATTAAGTACGGTCGGAGACTTCACCTCGCGGTAGGAAACCCGCGGGAATTCCGGCGAAGCATGAAACGCAGCTCCAGCGCCGCGTTGCCATGATCGGCACGGCGCGCAGTCTTCGGCACCGACGTAGACGAGCGTGACATCGTGCCGGTTCGCCGGCTGAAAAGCAGGTCGGTCGGAACAATACGCGCCGACGAAGGCGATCGTGCTCACGAGTATCGCGGCACCCACAATCCGCCCTGTCCCACGTGGCATGGATGATCCTTACCGTCCGGCTCAAGCATCAAAATATTTTCGTTTGCGAGATCGCCTCTTGACCTTGGTCAAGCCGCTTTCGGTCCGATGGATTATTTTTTCATCATATTTTTGCAACGATCGAGGAAAGCCGATGGCGACGAGCTCCTCCCAATCAGACGATGCGGACAAGTCAGGGCCTATTCCGATGATGCAGCGAGTTTTGGACAATCCATTTCTACTGCTGTTTCTAGGCGTCACGATTCCGACCGTTCTCTACCTGCTGTGGGGGGTCATGGAGCTTGCTTCCATACCCCTCGCCCAATGAGCTGAGAGTTGGAGACAGATCATGTCCGTGACCCCGCCTGCACAACGCATCTGGTGGAATCAGCCCATCGAAAAGGTGGAGCTGACGTGGATCGTCATCGCCTTTCTTTGGGGCGTATTCATGTTTGGGTTCATGATTGCGTGGCATTTCATCGGCCAGCAGAATCTGAACAAGGAGGCCTATCGCATCGCGCCGTCGAACTACGAGGCCAAAGTCGAGGCTTTCGCAAAAAAGTACGCCGTGAGGGAGGAGCAGGGCGTTCCCGTCGTCAAGCCCCCGGCGGGCGTCGATGTCTATCTCCTTGCCCGGCTGTGGCAATGGTGGCCGATCCTCGAGCTGGAACAGGGCACCCACTACCGCATCCACCTCTCGTCCCTCGATTGGATGCACGGTTTTTCCTTGCAGCCCGTCAACATCAACATCTCGGTGTATCCCGGCTACGAGCACGTGATTACGCTGACGCCGACCGAGCGCGGCGAGTACGGCATCGTCTGCAACGAGTTCTGTGGAATCGGTCATCACACGATGACCGGCAGGATCTACGTCACCGATCGCAAGCAAGCCGACGCCAATCAGCGTCTCGCCGCGGGGAGATAAGTTCATGACCGCCGAAACCATCGTCGGGGTAATCGGCAAGCAAGCCGAATTCCGCACCTGCCCGTATACCGGGCTGAAGATCGACGTGGCCGCGCAGGCGCTCATAAAGGCCAACGCCGTCGCCGCCGTCATTTTTCTCATGATCGGCGGGCTCATGGGATTATCCGTCGCGCTCACCCGCTGGCCGGCCGTGCACCTCCTGCCGGCCGAGTGGTTCTATCTGGTACTCACAGGACATGGCGCCAACGTGCTCCTGTTCTGGATCATCTTCTTCGAAATCGCCGTGCTCTATTTCGCCTCCGCCATCCTGCTCAACAGCCGGCTGGCGGCGCCGAAGTTCGCCTGGCTCGCGTTCGTGCTCATGGTGGTTGGCGCGCTGCTCACCAACTACGCGGTGCTGCAGGGCGAATCGACGGTAATGTTCACATCGTATCCGCCGATGCAGGCAAAGCCCAATTTTTATCTCGGGCTCATCCTCTTCGCCGTCGGCGCGCTGATCGGAGTGGGCATTTTCTTCGCCACTTTAGTCATCGCCAAAGAGGAACAGACTTACGAGGGTTCGATCCCGCTCGTCACCTTCGGCGCACTTACCGCGGCGATTATCGCCGTGTTCACCATCGCCGGCGGTGCCGTGATCCTGATCCCGACCTGGCTGTGGTCGCTGGGCCTCATCTCCAACATCGATCCGCTGATGTACAAGCTGGTGTGGTGGTCGATGGGCCACTCCACTCAGCAGGTCAACGTGGCCACGCATGTGTCGCTCTGGTACCTGATCGCCGCGCTTGTGCTCGGGGCGAAGCCGTTGAGCGAGAAAGTAAGCCGAACCGCGTTCTTTATGTACATCCTCTTCCTGCAGCTCGCCTCCGCGCATCACCTGCTCGCCGAGCCGGGCCTCGATTCTAGCTGGAAGATCGTCAACACCAGCTACATGATGTACCTCGCCGTGCTCGGCTCGATGATCCACGGCATGACCGTGCCAGGCGCAATCGAGGCGGCGCAACGCCGCAACGGCTACACTAAGGGCATCTTCGAGTGGCTGCGCAAGGCGCCATGGGGCAATCCCGCCTTCTCCGGCATGTTCATGTCGCTCGTCATGTTCGGTTTCATCGGCGGCATTTCCGGCGTGGTGCTGGGCACCGAACAGCTCAATGTGTTGATGCATAACACGCTTTACGTGCCTGGCCACTTCCACGGAACGGTGGTGACCGGCACCACGCTTACTTTCATGGCGGCGACTTATCTGGTGCTGCCGCTGGTATTCCAGCGCGAGATCATCTGGCCCAAGCTCGCCAGACTGCAGCCCTACCTGTTCGGTATTGGCGCCGCGGGAATTTCGCTGTTCATGATGGGCGCCGGCACGCTCGGCGTGCCGCGGCGGCATTGGGACATTACCTTCAGCGACGCGCAGCTGCCGTACGCTGAATCGCCGGCGGCTTATCTGATGATGGGTCTCAACGGCATGTCCGCCATCATCGCGGCAATCGGCGGCGGCCTGTTTGTGATCGTCGTCGTTGGCACGGTGCTGTTCGGCGAAAAGATCACCGCGGGCCACAAGCTTACCTTCCCGCTGGGCGTCGGCGGCGGGGCGGCCGTCTCGCATTATGGCAGCGAAGGGACGATCAAGCTGCCCGGTACTATCGTCCTGGTCGGCATCTTCTTCGTCTCCTTCGTGCTCTACTACTTCATCAACTGGAAATATCTGTCCGAACTCTGGCTGTTCCACTGAATGGCGCCCGTGAAGTATGGAGCTGTAACGATGCTGGCCGCGATCAACACGACGATCTCACTGTTGAAGCTCAGGATCGGCGTGGCGATCGCGGCCAGCGCACTCGCGGGAATGGCCGCGGCCAGTGGTCCGGCGCTGGCATGGTGGCAGATAACCGGCTTGGCTGTTGCAGTACTCGGTGCATCGGGGGCGGCCGGCGCTTTCAACCACTACTACGACCGCGATATCGACTGTTTGATGGTGCGCACGCGGTCTCGACCGTTCGCCGCCGGTGTCTATCAGGCCGGCGGTTGGTGGCTTGCGGCGTTTTTAGCCCTGCTCACGGCGTCGCTCGCGCTGGCGGCAGTGACAGGAGGTACGCTTGCTGCCGTCTTCGTATTTCTCGGAGCATTTACCTACGGCATCGTCTACACCGTCTGGCTCAAGCGTCGCAGCGCATGGAATATCGTGGTTGGCGGGCTAGCCGGCAGTTTCGCAGTGCTTGCGGGCGCCGGCGCTGTCGATCCCGCCCCGCAGGGGTTTCCGGTCGTGCTGGCGATCGTGTTGTTCCTTTGGACGCCACCGCATTTTTGGAGCCTCGCTGCTGCCAAAGGCGAAGACTATGCTCGGGCCGGCGTGCCGATGCTGCCGATTATCGTGCCGCCTCGCGCGTGGACCTTGGCGATCCTGACCCACACCATCGCGCTTGCCGCCATCTCCTTGATCCCTTTGTGGTTCGGCCACGGGTTGCTTTACGGCTTGGGCGCGGGAAGCGGCGGCGCCGTGTTCGTTTGGAAAAGCATCGCGCTTTATCGCACTCCGACGAAGAACGCAGCGATGGCCAATTTCTTCGCCTCCCTGCTGCAACTGACGTTGCTCGTGCTCGGCGTGGTGCTCGATGCGGCTTTCGCGACATGAGTGCGCATTGGAACGCAACGCGAACCGGCATGCATGTTGGGATCGCTTTGTTGGCGGTCTCCATGGTCGTAGTCCCGGCTCAGGCCGGCCAGCTCGATCTGAAATATGTGATCGCTAAAAGCGAACAGGCGATCGGTCGATCAATCGGCAGCTACAACCTGATCGAACTCGACCGGAGCTCCATTCTCTCTCGAAGTCTATCGCGGCAAGCCGCTTGTCATCGGTCTGGTTTATTCGTCATGCAGTTCGATCTGTCCGCCTACTACTCAGCATCTGATTGCCGGCGTGAATGAGGCACGGCGCATCATCGGCCTCGATCGGTTCGAGGTTCTCACAATCGGCTTCGACGCCCGGCACGACACGCCGACGCGCATGGCGCAATTCGCCGCGATACAGGGCATCGCGTTTCCAAACTGGCGAGTCGCCAGCGGCGACGCTGCCACGCTTGCTGCGCTGCTCAGCGATCTTGGATTTAGCTATGATAGGGCTGCCGGGGGTTTCGATCACATCGCGCAGACAACGATCATAGACCGCGACGGTCGCGTCTATCGGCAAGTCTACGGTGATGATTTTCCGATTCAACTGTTTATCGAGCCACTCAAGGACGCTGTTTATGGAGGAACAGCTCCGTTCTCGATAGGCGGTCTCGTCGATCGAATTAAATTTATCTGCACGACGTATGATCCCGGCGCGGGCCATTACCGGCTGGGCTACGGACCGCTTTTCGGCAGCGTCATCGCGGCGATATCGCTTCTGGTCTTTGGCGGCGTGCTATTGCGCGAATGGCGTCGGTCGGCAAGAGCATGAACGCCTCAAGGCGCGCATACGGTTTGCGGAGCTGCAGATGATCGCTCGTGTCCGTACAATCTTGAGATATGGATTCGAGCTGATTGAGCGGCCGTTTGAACGTTTATTTGGGCCCGAGCTTAACCCGCTGGCACAACTTGGCGCACTCGGCTTCTTCTTTTTCTGGATTGTTGCCGTCAGTGGCATCTATCTATTTATCTTCTTCGACACCGGCATCGAGCGCGCGTACAAATCGGTAGAGCACTTGACCACGGCCTACTGGTTTCACGCCGGGGTGATGCGTAGTTTCCATCGCTACGCTTCGGATTTGCTGGTGGTGATGGTTGTCGTCCACCTGCTGCGCGAATTTGCGTACGATCACTATCGCGGCGTCCGCTGGTTTTCATGGCTGACCGGCTTGCCGATCATCTGGCTGCTCTACGCTTCGGGTATCACAGGCTACTGGCTGGTCTGGGATAAGCTCGCGCACTTCGTCGCAATCACCACGTCGGAGCTGCTCGACTGGCTCCCCATCTTTGGCGAGCCGATCGCGCGCAATTTCATCTCGACGGGTACGCTCACGAGCCGGTTCTTCACCCTCATGGTGTTTATGCACATAGCGGTGCCGCTGTTCCTCCTGTTCATCATGTGGGTGCACATCCTGCGCATCTCGCGGCCGAAAGTGAACCCGCCGCGTATGCTTGCGGCCGTGTCGCTGGTGGCGCTCGCCGGCGTCGCGCTATGGAAACCGGCGCTGTCGCAAGGACACGTCGATCTAACGAAGGCGCCTGTCGAGATCGGCCTGGATTGGTTTTACTTGGCACTCTATCCGTTGACCGCCATCTGGGGAAAAGGTGGGGTCTGGGCCTTCCTCGGCGCATTTTCACTGATGATCGGACTGATGCCGTGGCTGCCGCCGTTGCGTCGGGCGAAGCCTGCGGAGGTCGACCTCGCTCATTGCAACGGCTGCGCTCGGTGCGCCGAGGATTGTCCGTACGAGGCGATCAGAATGGTGCCGCGTACCGACGGCCTGCCGTTCCCAACCCAGGCGCAGGTTAATGCTTCGCTGTGCGTATCCTGCGGTATCTGCGTCGGCGCTTGTCCGTCTTCGACGCCATTTCGCCGCAGCACAGAGCTTCGGACCGGCATCGACCTGCCGGACTACTCGCTTCGGATGTTACGCGAGCAAGTTGTTGCTGCAGCAGCTTTACCGCAGACCGCGCCGCGCCTGCTGATCCTTGCCTGTGATCATGGCGGCGGTGCCGCGCATGTCGGCAGCACCGTTACGCTGCCCTGCGTCGCCATGGCCCCGCCCTCGCTGATCGATTTCATCCTCAGCAAGAATCTCGCTGACGGCGTCGTCGTCGCCGGCTGCGCCGAGAGCGCCTGCTACCATCGCCTTGGCGTCGCCTGGACTAATCAGCGCTTTAACGGCGCACGCGACCCTCGCCTCAGGACTCGGGTACCGCGCGACCGCGTTGCCACAATCTGGACGTCCGCCCTTGAGACCAAGCGCTTTGCGAAGGAAATAGCGGCCTTCAGGCGTTTCGTGGCTACGCTTCCGGCAATGCGATCACGGTCGTCGGCAACTGTGACGATCGCGGTTTCGGCTGAGACCGACCGACCGATGCAGCCGCGCGAAAAGGTCGGCTCATGAGCAAGGTGTTGCGAATATGCGGCCAGTTCGTTGTGGTCGCGGTGCTGTTCGCGAGCGTTGCCGTTTTTGCCGATTGGCCGGTCTATCGGCAGACGCCGCGCGGCTCCGCGGTCGCAATTCTGACCTTCGTACACGGCGCTGATCGGCGCGCGGAATGTCGCCGGCTCACGCCGGAGGAGATCGCGAAGCTGCCGCCCAACATGCGGCGCGCGCAGGACTGCCCGCGCGGCCGTCGCCCGGTTTATGTCGAGCTCGATATCGGCGATCAGGTTGCTTATCGGGCATCCTTGGCTCCGACCGGAATTGCCGGCGACGGTCCGTCACGCGCGTACCAACGATTTGTACTGCCGGTCGGACAATACGACCTGGCTGTGCGCATGCGAGACACCGCGCGGACCGAAGGTTTCGATTATGAGCGAGAAGAAAAAATTACGCTCGGGCCAGACCAGATGTTCGTCATCGATTTCCGCTCGGAACCCGCCGGATTCGTGTTGAGGTGACCTTGTGCAGAGCCATGGTGCCGGCCCGGTATGCCTAAATCTCTAGGGCTCGGCTGATTTACAAGATGCCCCATCGTCGTCGGAACAGAAAGTTTCGACGGCTTTGCAGAATAGAGAAAAGAAGGATGAGGCCCAACCGATGGCCGCCTAGTCCTCGTCGACGCCCAACACTTTCCCGGTTTTCGGATTGACTAGATGCGTTCGTGTGCACGCGATACACGTCACCGGCGCATAGCTTTCGTTGTCGATTGGATCGCTTTCGTCGTCGGTTGGATCGTCGGCGACGAAGCCCTGCGCATTTAAGCCTGTGTTTGGGCAACGGTAGAGCAACGGCGGCATGACCGCACCAAACTTGTCGGGGTAAGGACGGCCAAGACCTTAACCTCTTCAAGGCTCGGCCAAGGCCGCCCACCCCGCACGGACTGAGCAAACTATGTGCGTTGCGTAGGTGCCTACATTGACCTCGATCAAAAGGGGCCCACCGCTCAAATCATAACGGCCACTCATTCCGAAAGGGACGGTGAAAGCCGGTATCAGCGGGGGCTAACGAAACGGGTGCTGGCCGCTCGAATTCCACCACGCCTACACTACGCAGACGCCGCGCGATAAAAGGTAGGTCTGGTTATCGCGATAGCGCGCTGGCCTAGCGTTTCCCCGAAAAACGGCAAGAAGCTTGCGCGAACTTCGCTTCCATAAATAATTGTGGGGTGTTTAGCAGCCGATTTGGTCCCCTTGAGCTGGACAATACGCGCTTGCAGCCGCTCGCACGAGCGCAGGCTCATTGTTTGAATTGGCGGCGCCGAGAACGGAGAAACAGCGCGGATTGGCTAGAACTCCGAGCCCACGCGTTTGCCGTACATCTGCCGTACGATCCCACCTTGACTTGCCTCCTCCGAATCGCGGGGTCTCTAACTGCACCCACATCCATGGCACTCACGTGCCGGTGGAGGAGCCGTCTACGGCATCAAAACCGGACCTCACGCACGGCGCTTCCCGTTCAGCCCTCGCGTCGTACAAGCACTCCATCACCTCGCAGCGTCACCTAGCACTTGGTCATAGACGATGTGGACGAGAGTGTTTTGGTTCCTTTGACCATTCAATAGCCGGCCGTCGGATTTCCGTCGGCTCTCGCTCAATGGGAGAGCATCCAGGGCCGGCGCGTCGGACCCGGGTCGCTTGTGGCTCATACGCCGATCGAGGATTGGACCCCACTCCGATCAACAGGCAAGACTGCCGGCGCCAGAGGACCGTCCCCAAATCAATAGGGCGCTCAAGTTCCCA
>CAVTDJ010000009.1:0-468112 GCA_963733575.1 uncultured Alphaproteobacteria bacterium
AGATTATCTTGTCATTAAGGATGGTTCTAACAAATCCCAACATCTTCTAACAGACCCTTCTCAAAAGCCCTTGCGGCATCGGCGTTTCTCTCCCATTGTTTCTAACAAGAAGCACCCGTCGTCTAACAACGCCTATCGAGGCGTTTTGTTACCCCCGCGACGGTTCGGGGTAACAGGCGACAATGAGAGAAAACAGCGATGCGCGTCAAGAAGCTCACTGATCTGGCGGTCCGGCAAATGAAGCCTGACCCGAACAAGCGCCTTGAAATTCCAGACCCCAGCAAGCCCGGCCTCTACCTTCTCTTGCAGCCATCCGGCCATCGCTCTTGGGCGTTTCGATACCGCAACAAGGCGGGCGTGCAGCGCAAGCTCAATATAGGCCCGTTCGATAAGCTCGGCGTTGCCGCGGCTCACATTGAGGCGGACAAGGCCAATGACGAGGTTTTGGCCGGCCGGGACCCTGCCGCAGCCAAGCGGCAGGGAGTGCCTGACGACGATACTGTGACCGCGCACGTGGCCTTGTACGAACGATTACACGTCGCGACGCTGGCGCAGAGCACCCGGACCTACATCGAAGCCGAACTTGACCGGATCATCGACGCGCTCGGCAGCCGGGCGGTCGCTTCGGTCACCCAAAAGGATGTGCAACGGATCATCGACCAAGCCATGGAGCGCGGCGAGAGCGCCCGCAACACGACTTGGAAAGTCTGCAAAGCTTTCTTCGCTTGGATCGCCGCCCGTGGCGACATTGCCGAGTCGCCGGCCGCGAAGATCAAGCGGCCATCCAAGGATAACGAGCGCAAGCGATGGCTCACGGACGACGAAATTCGGATCGTATGGAAAGCGGCCGACGCCGCTGCGGTGGCGCCCGGTGCCCTGGTCAAGCTGCTGCTGTTGACCGGGTGCCGGCGCGATGAAATCTGCTACCTGCCGCACGCCAACATCAAGGCCGACAAGATCGTATTCCCACAGTCGTTGACGAAAAACGATGAACCGCACGCGGTCCCGATCACGCCGATGATCCGCCGCGTGCTCGATACCTTGCCGAAGTCCGGCACCTTTGCACTCACTGGCAACGGCAAGGGATTGGGCGGTCATACCAAGGCGCGCGCGGCGATCAAGACGCCCGGCCTCGATCATTGGACCTATCACGATCTGCGGCGCTCGTTCGCGTCCGGCATGGCCCGGCTTGGCGTGCCGATCCAAGTCACCGAGCTTTGCTTGAACCACAAGAGCGGCGTCAGCAACAAACCGCTCGTTCGGATTTACCAGCAACATGACTACGCGGCCGAAGTGAAGGCCGCCTTCGAGAAGTGGTCGGCGCACGTCGAGTCGCTTATCGCCGAGAAGCGGGAGAAGGTCGCCGCGTGATCGCCTGTCGCTAGGGCGACTTACACGGAAAAGCACCGTTCATGATCTTCGGTACGAGCGATGCCGCCGCGAAGTGCAGTTGCTCGGGATGTTGATCGAGATATTTCGTGATGACGGCGACCCATTGAGGGATAGTAACGCCGTTGGGCGGCTCGCAAAGTATGATCGTACCTGTCGCCTTTTGCATGAGCCTAATTCCGTCAAGACTGCCGGACAAATAGCCGACGCACATTGCATACTTTGGAGTTTGCTCACCGGCTAGACAGTAGTCCTTCCAATCATTCCCGGTGACTTGCGCAACGGCCCCGTTGGTCGCTGCGCAAAAGATCAACGCGGCAATCGCTACGCGACGCATCTAAGGACCCTCCGAACCGGGGAATAAATCATCCCACCGCAATCCGCGTAACCCTTTTAGCCTGTCGGCTCGCTCTTGCTCCGCTTCGGATACACGCGGGCCACGTGACTCTAAAAGCGACGCCGCGCCCATCACAACCGCCGCCACGGCCGCGCGCGGGTTGCTTGTGTCGGCAACCTCGTAAATGTCAGCGCGACTTGCATTGCCATCACTAAGTTGCGTCGTCGCAAATGCGATAGCATCCCCGCGCGTCATGAAATGCTTTAGGGGATGGGGGTCGTCGGTATCTATCAAGTGCACAACGAAAGTGCTCGCCATTCCGTAATGGTTACAGCAACGGCGAATTGGAGAGAAGCCCGATCCTCACGTTCTTTCCCGACCGACTTGACACTGGCCTCGCGTGACGCCCTTACTCAGAGCATGGGGAGAGGGTGACCAAGACGGAGTATGTAACATGTTCGGTATTTGTAAGCGGACTGGCAGCTATTTACAGCCGATCCACGGTGCTCCCTCCTTCGAGAACCATGGCGACGCGGAACGTTGGGCCAGAAAGTACATAGAGGAAAATCCCGGCCTATTTCCACGTGGCCTAGCGGCCATTGAGGTTAGACGGAATCTGGACGACCTAAACGCGCAGTTGGGGACAGTATAAGAAGCGGATCGAAGTACGATCAACGTCGCGCTTCACCCATTTCCCGGAAAGTCTCGTTACGATGCCCAACAAAGCGCATTTCCCCAAAACTCTGCCCTACGTGAACACAGTTCTGAAACGGCGTTGGATTGCGGAGCACGAGTCTACGACGGAGATTTTGTCTCTCCGTTCAGACGGAACGCATACAAATCAATATGACCAAGACGCACGCCTCGGTGTTTGCGTTTGGAATGGCAAGCAGTGGGAACTTGAGGGGGTCTACAATTCTCGCCGTGAAGCTCGCTCCGCGGCGGCGCGACTTCGGCGTTCAAATTCACACTGAGACACTACCTCAAGAGCGTCGGAAACCCGACCGGCGCACGCGACAAGCTCATTGCTTCGCACGCTCCGCTTCCCACGCCTCAATGTCGGCAAGGCGCCAGCGCCGCGCGCACTTGGCACCGCCGAAGCGGATGGGCTGCGGAAAGCCCTCCTTGAGCTTGCGGTAAATCCACATGTCGCTCACGTGGTAGCGTTCGCGAATCTGACCCGCGGTCAGGAACGCGGCATCATCGGAAACTTGGATACGGTGCTTAACGGTTGATACAGCGGTATGCATGACAAGCCTCTTGCAGCAACGTGCTGCATTAAGAGGCCCACTTGCCACACCGCTCGGTCTGGCGCCCGCTGCACAGTGCTCCGGGTTCCAACGAAGGGCCGAAACGTCGCCGGGCTGCGCACCACGATCCACCGAGTCAGGGATCGGACCTGCTCAACGCCGTGGCGCGCGCAACATAAGATGGTCGATGATGCTGTCAACGAACAAAGATGATTAATGACGGAATTTTAATATCGGTTTTCTTTTTCGCTTTTTCGGTTGGGTTCGCATTCCAGGTTGGAGAAGTGCACTGAGGCGCATTGTCGCGCTGCTAGCACAAGCGTATAATGGTTAGTAACCGCGCTAAATCGTAGACCGCTAAATCAAATTGCCGCCGAAATCGAAACCGATTGGCAGGTCATAAACAATCAAGCGGCCCGCCATGCTCTCGATTGCATGAAGAGGATGGGGTCCATCGACGCCCCTTTTGGTGCTAGTCCCAACGGCTATGAAGTCGTTGGGAGCTTTCTGACCCATGCGATTGGATGGAGGGGGAAGGTTGCTCGCCGTGTGAAAAAAGAATTGCGGGTGATGTGTGGGCATCCAAGGCCCTAATCGGTGCCATGATCTGGAATCCTTTTCGACGCAAGACCCTCAGCGACGCGCAGAAGGATGACCTTGCCGGCGCGATTGCCAGAATGCTCGAAATTCAACTGCTCATGGTCGGTGACAAAACAATCAATTCCGAAGCTGGCGGCCCCAAACCTAAAGCGATTGGCTATGTGTACGGCTTTGTAGACGCCGTACTTCGCACACCAAGGGATGGGATATGGCCGATCTTAATATCGGCGTCCCCGTGGTGTTCCATGTCCTACGGCGGCTCTGGCCGGGAAAAGACCAAGAATATCTCACCTTCTTAGTTGAACACCTGTCAGACCCCAACGTTCTCGTAGGGTGTCTGCACGGCGGCCAGCAATACCTTGACACGTTGAAGGCGGAAAACTCTGACAAAGTTCCGATGGGCTTGGCACTGTACATCGTCAACGAAGTCTAGCTTAGTAGATTTTGAGCTTGCTCGCGCGGGTCCGATTCCGATTTTGCAATTTCTTTTTCGTATTTTTCGGCGGCGAGAGTGTTCTGCATTCCGGGTTGCGGAAGATCGGTACATATCGCGGCGCTTTGGCGATCATGAACGTGCTTTCCAAGCCCCCACATCAGCCGCGGTGATCCAAACGACACCGCTACTTTCGATTTGACCGACGCTGTGTTTTCGAGATGCCATCTCTTCAATCTGGCTTCGGTATTGCCTTAGCCTCTCTAAACTGTCATCTGGCGGGGAAGCAAATTCCCGCAATGCTTCATCCTTGACGAAAACCGGCACGATCTGGTCGCCGAACATCATCTTTATTGAGTAATAAAATTCCTGATATGTTCCGTTGCGAACCGGCTCTTCGTTGGTCCCTGTAAGTGCCATGTCACTTCACAACCTCAATGTCGGCTAAGTCAGCTCGATCATTCTCGAATTGGGGCAGTACCTTGTCTTGCTCTTCTTTCGGCAGCATGTGGAAGGTCGCGGCACCCACGATCCAGTTGAAGACGACCTTTTTCTCTTCCTCTGAGAGCGACTGGCCATTGAAGACGAAGCCGCTGATGAACCGCCTGGTCAGGAAGTTTGCGTCGAATTGTTTTTTCTTAAATCGTGCCGTGGCCCATAGACCTGACGGGTTTGTTGCCTCTTCCTTGCGGCACTCGATGATGGCGTTCACGGCCTTGTAAAACGCGCGCATCATCTCCGGTCTGGCCTCAGCGATTGCGAAGAAGTCTTGTTCAGTAAGCATGGCGCTCTCCTTCGGAGCGTGACCCGTCAAGCCCGCACGAGGGGGTAGTAGCAGAACAAGATGAACCGTTCACAAACGGGTGCCGGTCCCGCAAGGACCGGTTGAAGTGACTGCGTTGCAAAGACTGTGCGCAAGTACGCGTTCATAGATTGCAGCCTTCAGCTTTCGGACCACCATCTTGAGGCGACCACCGCGTCAACCTCGTAGACAAGAGAGAGCCTAGCGGGCTATCATCTAGCTGTCGGGAGACCGAGCACCTTTCCTTCGCAATCAGACAAGAGTCTTTGCACAATCCAATTGCTGACGCGTAGACGTTCTTTTGGAATGGGACTCTTCATAGACAAGGCCTAAGCAAGGGCGATTGGTTAGCAGTCGCCTTGTTTCCCGTTATTGCTTAAATCCAGCGCGCGCCCGGCGCCGCGGCGCCCGCACCAGCGTTCGCCCCAAAAGCGGAATATCGCTAAAACGAAATTGGCGAAGCGCCGCCCAGCCGGCTCGAGCGGGTCGGTCTGATCGCCCAGCGCGCCTCGCGCGCGAGGATTCGGCGCGAGTGAGGTTAACGCCGACCCCAGTGTCAGTGCGGTTTCGATCGGGGCTGTTGTCGATGACCCCCTACCTCCCAGCGCGCGCCCGGCGCCGCGGCGCCCGCACCAGCGTTCGCCCCAAAAGCGGAATATCGCTAAAACGAAATTGGCGAAGCGCCGCCCAGCCGGCTCGAGCGGGTCGGTCTGATCGCCCAGCGCGCCTCGCGCGCGAGGATTCGGCGCGAGTGAGGTTAACGCCGACCCCAGTGTCAGTGCGGTTTCGATCGGGGCTGTTGTCGATGACCCCCTACCTCCCAGCGCGCGCCCGGCGCCGCGGCGCCCGCACCAGCGTTCGCCCCAAAAGCGGAATATCGCTAAAACGAAATTGGCGAAGCGCCGCCCAGCCGGCTCGAGCGGGTCGGTCTGATCGCCCAGCGCGCCTCGCGCGCGAGGATTCGGCGCGAGTGAGGTTAACGCCGACCCCAGTGTCAGTGCGGTTTCGATCGGGGCTGTTGTCGATGACCCCCTACCTCCCAGCGCGCGCCCGGCGCCGCGGCGCCCGCACCAGCGTTCGCCCCAAAAGCGGAATATCGCTAAAACGAAATTGGCGAAGCGCCGCCCAGCCGGCTCGAGCGGGTCGGTCTGATCGCCCAGCGCGCCTCGCGCGCGAGGATTCGGCGCGAGTGAGGTTAACGCCGACCCCAGTGTCAGTGCGGTTTCGATCGGGGCTGTTGTCGATGACCCCCTACCTCCCAGCGCGCGCCCGGCGCCGCGGCGCCCGCACCAGCGTTCGCCCCAAAAGCGGAATATCGCTAAAACGAAATTGGCGAAGCGCCGCCCAGCCGGCTCGAGCGGGTCGGTCTGATCGCCCAGCGCGCCTCGCGCGCGAGGATTCGGCGCGAGTGAGGTTAACGCCGACCCCAGTGTCAGTGCGGTTTCGATCGGGGCTGTTGTCGATGACCCCCTACCTCCCAGCGCGCGCCCGGCGCCGCGGCGCCCGCACCAGCGTTCGCCCCAAAAGCGGAATATCGCTAAAACGAAATTGGCGAAGCGCCGCCCAGCCGGCTCGAGCGGGTCGGTCTGATCGCCCAGCGCGCCTCGCGCGCGAGGATTCGGCGCGAGTGAGGTTAACGCCGACCCCAGTGTCAGTGCGGTTTCGATCGGGGCTGTTGTCGATGACCCCCTACCTCCCAGCGCGCGCCCGGCGCCGCGGCGCCCGCACCAGCGTTCGCCCCAAAAGCGGAATATCGCTAAAACGAAATTGGCGAAGCGCCGCCCAGCCGGCTCGAGCGGGTCGGTCTGATCGCCCAGCGCGCCTCGCGCGCGAGGATTCGGCGCGAGTGAGGTTAACGCCGACCCCAGTGTCAGTGCGGTTTCGATCGGGGCTGTTGTCGATGACCCCCTACCTCCCAGCGCGCGCCCGGCGCCGCGGCGCCCGCACCAGCGTTCGCCCCAAAAGCGGAATATCGCTAAAACGAAATTGGCGAAGCGCCGCCCAGCCGGCTCGAGCGGGTCGGTCTGATCGCCCAGCGCGCCTCGCGCGCGAGGATTCGGCGCGAGTGAGGTTAACGCCGACCCCAGTGTCAGTGCGGTTTCGATCGGGGCTGTTGTCGATGACCCCCTACCTCCCAGCGCGCGCCCGGCGCCGCGGCGCCCGCACCAGCGTTCGCCCCAAAAGCGGAATATCGCTAAAACGAAATTGGCGAAGCGCCGCCCAGCCGGCTCGAGCGGGTCGGTCTGATCGCCCAGCGCGCCTCGCGCGCGAGGATTCGGCGCGAGTGAGGTTAACGCCGTTTCCCGCCGCCTTGGACGTTCGACGAGCTGTAGCCCTGATCGAGGAGCTCGCGGAGTGTTAAAGTCCGATGTGGAAGTGGGTGCCGCCGCTATCATCCTGACGGAAATGCATCAAATGTGCTACCTATGCTGCTTGCCCTCGGCTGCACTTGCATTGCTGCTCATCGGATCATCGCCATGGGCCGAGGAGCAGCAACCACAGCGGACGCCGACGCGTGATGTGGATATCTCCTATAAAATAACCCGGCCGCATCATCCGCCGATCACCCAGCGCGTGCGCTGGTCAGCGGCCGAGCATCTTGAGCGCATCGACGGCCCCAACAAATCGACCTCGATCTTCAATTACAACAGCAACGAGATCACGCTGCTAAATGATGCAAACCACACCTATCGCAAGCTGGAGGGCGCACCGCGCCAACCGATAAAGTCAGAACTGGGTGCGCTGCTCCAGCGCGACGGTGAGTCCGCCGTTGTGGGATTTCGCTGCATCGACTGGTCATGGATTGACGATGTAGAGACACATACCGCATGTATGACCCCAGATGGCGTGCTGCTCCGTCTGGTCGTTGATGGCAAAACCACTGTCGAAGCGCGTGCGGTAATCTATCGCCAGCAGCCGACCGAGGTTTTCGAGGTGCCGTCAAACTATACGCCAGCGCTGGCGCCGGAAGGTGGCATCGAGCCGTGAAGCCGGATAGCTCGTCATAGTTGGGCACCTTTATGGGCGCGGGAAGCCACGCTCGGCTATAAACCGCAGCGTCGTCCTGTCACCAAGCGGCTCACCAAGGACGAAGCGCGGCGCATGGCGGCGAACTTCGCCAAGCTGCTGGAGCTGCTGCGGGAATCGGGCTCGCAAAAACGTCACTTGATTGTCGCTGGCCGCACGCGCAGCCTTCCCCCGTCCAAACGCGGCAAAAAAATAGTGGAGGCATCATAGACAGAGCGATCGCTCGCCTCAACATCGAACACTATCGCCGGAAGCTGGTTTCGGCCAGCCGCAATCAACGGCGCCGCATCGTTGCATCGTCAACATGGGAGGATTTAATGATCCAGCTTTTGCGTGTTTACGGACGTCTGGCGTCCGCGTTTAGCGCGCTTGTCATTCCGATGGCGCTAGCCTGTGCGCCAGCTTATGCGGATGATACCCCCGTGCGCGTGCGTGGTTCCGTTGTGAGCCTTGACGGGTCTAAACTCGCGTTCACGCCAAGGACGGGAAAGATGTCACCATCAGTTTGAAGGACAAGTATGCCGCCTTGGCCGTCGTGAAATCGTCGATGGCGGACATCAAGGAGGGCACATTTATCGGTACGGCGACAGTAGCGCAGCCCGACGGCTCGCTGCGTGCGCTCGAAGTTGTGGTCTTCCCGGATAGTCTGCGCGGTTTTGGCGAGGGCCATTATCCTTGGGACCTCGGCCCCTCAAGCATGATGACAAACGCGACGGTCGCTAATGCCGTTAAGAGCGTTGAAGGTCAGACAGTGACGGCGACCTATAAGGGTGGCGAGAAGAAAATTGACATTCCCGCGAATGTGCCGATCGTCGCGCTGGTCCCCGCCGACGCGGGCGACATCACTCCGGGCGCGATTGTTTTTGTTCCTACCGAGAAACAAGCCGACGGCGCATTGGTCAGCGGCGCGGTCCTGTTCGGCAAGGACGGCGTGATCCCGCCGATGTAGGATTTTGGCTGGAGCAAGGTGACAGAATCAGAGAGATAGACGCCTCTCGGAGGCGTCTTTCGCTCGAAGGGTAATCTTAATCTCACTCACTTTTAACGCCTTGTGTTTCCTTCTTCGCCGGAGGGACGGCAGCATACTGCCTCGCGTAGTGTCTCCTCTGATGAAGCCGTCGCTCGATTATGGCTGGCGCTCCGTCGTGCTGGGCCGCAACAATTGTGACGAATAGACCCATTAGCAAAGTCGCATTTGTTCAGCCCTCACTCGGCCTCACCTTGCGCCCCCGAGATAATCTAATGCCGCGCATCGGAGCCAGGTGCACCCATCGCTTCTTGCTGACGAAACTCTGCGTCATAATTCGTAATTTCACGCATCAGCTGTTCGATCATATTCTGGCGGACGCTGCCGTCTTGTCCGGAAGTCAGTTCTGCCACCGTCTTTGCGACCGCGGTAATTACTTCATCGGTATCGATTGTATTTGGCTCACCTGTCGCCCCAGGGTGCTCTGCAAAAAAATCGTCGATTAATTCGACAATTAGGCAATGCAGGCACGGCCGTTCTTCGCCTACCTCTTGGTCTTCCGGCATGCCTACCCTTTCACTTTGGTTGGTATGTAACCCCTCCCTGGGGAAACCGCCATGCTTGGCATCAATGCGCCCCGAGGCTTGCCGCGTGTTCAGCACCGATGCGGTCGAAAAATGGGCGACCGCCTTGACGAATATCAAATTCGCTAAAGAACGGTCGCGATATTAAATTTTGGGGGTTATCCAATAGGCCGCCCAGTCAATCCGCTAAGCGAATAGACGAACGAAACCTGGTGGAATCATGTACCGTTTTCTCGAAGGTACCGCGGATCAATATATGACCCGGGCAGTAACGACCGTGACACGCCAAACAACCATGCGTGAACTGGAGGCTTTATTCGAGAAACACGATTTCAATTCTTTCCCGGTAGTGGAAGAAGGAAAGATGTTGGGGATCGTTACAAAATTCGATTTTCTTCGGGCCTTTGCCTTCACCACGGGTCAGATGGTGCCCCATTACGATGAGTTGATGCGACGGCCGGTCGGAGAAATGATGACCGAAGCCGTCGTGCATGTCGAACCGGCGGCACCATTGACACGAGTTCTCCAGTTGATGGTTAGCCTTAAGAGCCGCAGCTTTCCGGTTATCGGACTCGATGGCCAATTGGTAGGAGTGATCTCTCGCGAGGATGTGATACGTGCACTCAAAGAGGCGACACAGGACGATTAACCCGTGAGGGCGCCGCAGCCTTACTGACAAGCAGATCACGGAGGCGATTGAGGGTTTGGTGAAGCGCGACGTAACGCACCGGCGTGATACGCTGTAACGGCTACCGTTCTATCCGGAAGAGGCAAACACCTGACAAAGATGAGGACCATCAACGCTCGGCGTGATCGAGCCCGGGCAGGTCAATAGGCCTTCACGGCTTTACCAGCGTCAACAGCTGTTGAACGGCGTCCATGGTCAACTCGACGGCAATCGCGGTCGATTCGATTTTCTGCAATGCGCTTTGTTGTGCATCCTGTGCGCGGGAATGCAGAAGCCGGCGCACGATTTCGCTGCTGAGGGAACGGCCGCTCTTACTCGCCTCACCCGCGATGTACCGGAGTAGATCCTCACTGAGGTGAAGCTTCAGCGGAGCCGCTTTCGCATAACCTAAATCCTGCACCGTTTTCAGATTACTCTGTTCCGCAGCTTCCAACACTCTAGCCGGGTGCTTAGCGGGAATTGCCGCAATCCCCTGAGCGACTCTAGGAACGCCGGCAACGGCCGCTTCCAGAATTTCTTCCTTTTCCGAATTCGATACCATCGGTCGGCATCCACACAACGAGACAAGCTTTCTAATATACCTGTTTCACCCCGTCACTGCACTCTTGATTTTACAACTCCAGTTCTCATTTTGTTTTCGCCGCCACCGCAATAGTCACAACAAACTCCTCATCATGGCGCAACCAAGCCCCGCAGCAGGATCAAACCCTCCAAAATCCGTGACGCGATTCTCACGATGTCAGCGCACATTTCCGATCGTCGCCTGACTATCGAAGCGCTATCTCCAATACGATGGTGTCTGGGAGCTGCGTCGAGTCTTCATTTTTTTCGCAGTCGAGACCAGCGTCCTTTAAATCCGCAGCTATACGAGCGCCAAGCTCGCGACTTTTTGGGTCGGAGGCAAATTGCACGCTAATGCCTCGGTCGCTGACCGGGGCAAATTCTGGCGGGTCGTTTTGGCCAGGGGTCATGACATGGGCAGTCTTGGTCCAGCCGGCTAAGAAAAACGCCTCCGCTAATTGCCTCGAAAGAATCCCGTTCCGGCTGCCCGAGGTCATGGTAGCGGTCCACACCTCGCGTCTGCATTGCAGGAAGGCCGGAAAATGTGAATATTCACGCCGGGTCGGGAGTCATATGGGGAATCCCGGGCTAAAGTTTGCAACTCGCCCCGCGGACATCGCGTCCGTCGCTGCGGCCGGTTTCGTCGACCGCCGAGGGCCTGACGGAAACAATTTAAGGGAGGAGAAGTAGAATGAGTTCTTCGAGGAAAGTTTAAGCCGGGTGCGGCGATGATCGTTGCTGCCACGGCCGCAATTGGCGTCGCCGGGTTGCTGCTAGCGTCCGGCACGAGGGCGGAGGAACTCAAGCACTATGATTCCAACAACAAACAGTTCTGGACCCATCCGCCGGATGACTGGTTCATGGGGGATGAGACCCAGGAACTGAAGGGTACAAACTACTTGAAGACCCTGCCGCCGGCGACCGGCTTCACCAAGGAAGAGGTCGAGGCCAAACTGAAGAACATCAAGCTGCCGCCCGGCTTCAAAATCGAGCTGTGGGCGAGCGGCGTGACGGATGCGCGGCAGATGGCGTGGGGCGATAAGGGCACGCTATTCGTCGGCTCGTTATTCGGTGGCGGCGGCACCGTCCACGCCATCGTCGATGAGGGCGGCAAAAGGACGGTCAAAGACGCCATCAAGGGATTGAGGATGCCCAGCGGCATCGCGTTCCGGGACGGTGCGCTCTATGTCGCCGACATCGATAAGATCTACAAATACGATAACGCCGAGGCAAACGTCGGTAACATGCCAGCGCCGACGATCGTTTATGACGACATGCCGCCTTACGTTCCGCATGGCTGGAAATATCTGGCGTTCGACAAAGACGGCTGGCTGTATGTCGCCTTCGGTCCGCCGTGCAACATCTGCCTGCCGCCGACATCGACGGCCCAGGTCAGGCACATCAATCCGGCGAACGGCCTCGCGGAAATCGTCGCGCTCGGTGTCCGCAACAGTGTTGGCGGCGACGTCGATCCGCGCACCAACCAGTATTGGTTCACCGAGAACGCGCGCGACTGGCTCGGCGAAGATGTTCCGAGCGACAAGGTCAATCACATCTCGCACATGGGCGAAGACTTCGGCTTTCCATACTGCCACCAGGGCGACATACCGGACCCGAAATTCGCCATGGGGCATAAGTGCTCGGAATTCGCTCCGCCGGCGTTCAAGCTCGGTGCACACATGGCGCCGCTCGGCATGAAGTTCTACACCGGGAACCAATTCCCGGCGGACTACAAGGACAACATCATCGTTGCCGAGCACGGATCCTGGAATCGGCTTAAATACCAGGGCGGAAGGCTCGTTCGCATCATCGTCGATCCGGACGGCAAGAACGCTACTAAGCAGGAGGTGTTGGCTTCCGGATGGATCGGAGCGGACGGCAAATATCTCGGCCGTCCCAACGATGTGCTGGTGGCGAAGGACGGCGCGCTGATGGTTGCCGACGATTACAACGGCGCCATCTACCGGATCAGCTACAGCAAGTGATCCGGTTCTGGTGATCGATCCACGCGATCGGCGGGATCGATTATCGTTTGATCCGCTGTGGGCCCAGGCCAGAGAATTCCTGCTTGGGCCCGCGGTTTTGCTGCGGCGATCGGAACACCCGCCGCCGCAGCTCCCGAACAGTCGGCGGTTGCGCTTGTAATGACACGGCTGTCGATGATCCTGCTCGCCGCTGCGCTGGCCGCTCCGCTGGTCGATGCAAGCCGCGCACCGGCCGCCGATGTGGAAGCCGGCAAGGCGACGGCGGGAGGCTGTGCGGGCTGTCACGGCGAGGATGGCATTTCGCAAACGCCGCTCACTCCGTCGCTCGCCGGCGAGCCCGACGATTTTACGCAATGGCAGCTCGTGTATTTTCGCGGTGGCGGCCGAAAGAGCGAGGTGATGGGGCCGATTGCCAACACGTTGGACAACCGAGAAATTCGCAATCTCGGCGCCTACTACGCCTCGCTCACACCGCCGAAGCCGCAACCTGCTTCCGCGCCCGACGCGGTCGCGCAGACCGGTGCAAAGCTAGTGGTGCAGCACCGCTGCAAGTCCTGTCATGGCGACGATTATGCCGGCGTCGGGCCCGCGGCCCGCTTGGTTGGTCAGCGCGAGGATGTCCTGCTCAAGGCGCTGCGCGACTTCAAATCCGGTGCCCGTGTGGGGTCCGGCGTCGCCTCCATGGCGGATGTCACGTCCGAGCTCAGCGAAGCCGATATGCAGGCGCTAGCGCACTATATGGCAACGCGGCCCTAAAGGAATCGTACAGCAACGTCACCTATCAAAACCTCGTTGAACAGCACGACCGCATTCAAAATTTGAGCAAGCTGTCAATCATGACTTGTGTCCGTGCTGCATGTCGCGAGGCTCTGCCGCGAAGGTAAGCTCGACTGCGTTCAAATCGGTGCCGCGTGGTTCGTGCAGAAAAATTCATTGGTCGCGTTTAAAAAGACACGTGCATTAGAAAAGGCAGCGCGGGCGCTCGAATTGTCCCAGTACAGACGCCAGCAATTACACCCACTTGCTGATTCCGATCGATACCGCCCAGCATTCCGATTTGATGCCGCCCATCATTCCGAGATGATCGCGCCCACCATTCCGGGATGATGCCGCCGGGCGCTCGCTAAGGCGTGAAAGTCACAAGATCGAAGTGGCATCCGACTGGAGACCACTCGCTGGCGGACCAATCGAAAGGTGGATTCACGGACTGCGCGCGGCGAACTTTTGGATGCCGATCTGGGGCGCATTGCCTCACCAAAAATGTTACCGGATAAGTTGCCCGTCATGATTGGGGCAGCGCCGCCGAATCGGCTCGGTGGCGCTCATGGCGGGAACTATCAGCATGGGCGCGCGGCGCGAGGTTTTGTCGGCGGTGGCGGAGCGCTACCGGTCGGCAGGGCGGGTGGAGAAGGGGCGCGTCCTCGACGCGTTGTGCCGGACCACGGGCTGGCATCGCAAGCATGCGGTACGGGCGTTGCGGCGGCGCGGTGTCGAGGAGATAGCCAAGACCCGAGACCCGCGTGAGCGCAAGCGGCGCTACGGCGTGACGATCAAAGACGCGCTGACGGCATTGTGGGAGGCGTCGGATCGCGTGTGCGGTAAGCGGCTCGTGGCGATGATCCCGACCCTTCTGCCGGCACTAGAGCAACACGGCCGATTGCAGCTTAGCGAAGGCGAGCAGGCGCAATTGCTCGCACATCGGGTTTGCACTATGGAATGTCATGAGGTTCGGCCGCGATCCTCTTGGAGGGCCTCGCGTCCGGTCGCGCGAAGCACGGACGCATCATCCTCAGGATTTGATGGATTGATCGCCATCCCCGTGCCCAGTTCAAATCCGCCCCAGGTCGCCAAATCGGGCGCGATCCTCAGATGCCAGTGCAAGTATGGGGATTGCAGATGCATGCGAGCGGCTGAATCGATCACAAAATTGTAAGGGGGATCATCCCTCGCGCATCGCAGTCTGTTCAGCGTGCGGCGCAGCAGGCGAGCAAACTCGCGATGCTGCGATTGGTCAAGATCGAGGAAAGAGGCCTGATGCTGTTTCGGAACGATCCAGGTTTCACACGGATATTCAGCGGCGAAGGGAACAAGCACAAGGAAATTTTGCGTCTCTTCGACGACGCGTGATTTGAGCGCGCGTTCGCCCGCAATTTCATCGCAGGTCGGGCAGCGGCCGTGCTCGTGGCAATATCGATGACCCCAATCCGCCAATCGCGCAAGCTTCGGCGGCAGTAGAGCAAGTGCGAGAACCTGGGCGTGAGGATGCGGCTGCGAGGCGCCACCTCTCGGACCGTGATTGCGAAACAACACGACGGCCTCGATTCCCGGCTGCCCTAGGAGATGCTTGGATCGATCACGATACATAGCAACTACAGCTTCGATCTCGGAGTCGGTCATTGAGACCAAGTCGGCGTCGTGCCGCGGACTCTCGATGATCACTTCGTGAAAGCCATATCCTTCTGCCGTGCAATGCCGGTCGGCGCTCTTGGCCTTGGAATGCATTTGCAAGGCGGGGAACTTGTTGGGAACGACGCGCACGGCCCAACCCGGCGAGGCTTGCATCCGCGTCTCTGCGATGATCCCCGGCAAGCGGTGCTCATGACCCGGGCAGAATGGGCAATCAGCATCGAATTGCGGCGTCTGCGGGAGGGGAGCCAAAGACCGCGCAGCAACCGGCAAGGCGCCGGGCCGATGTCCCCGCTGCGGCGCGATGATAACCCAGCGCCCTGAAGTCCGATCCTGCCGCAGCTCGCTCATGGTTTTTCGGCAGTTCTGTGCGCGCTGGCAATGCAAGCTTCAGCGCTAGCCGTCCTGGCGTGCGCTCTTGCAAATCTCGCTCGCCGCAGCCTCGCTGATAGCAACGTGTTGCTTGACCACGATGAAGCTGTCGGGACTGACCGAGATCGAGTCGATGCCACAGTCGACCAGGAAATCAGCGAATTCGGGATGATCGCTCGGCGCCTGACCACACAGGCCGACCTTGGCGCCGGCCGGGCCTCTTCGATAACGCTGCGGATCATCCATTTCACCGCTTCGTCCTGCTCATCAAACAATTCCGCCAGCTCGGCTGAATCCCGATCGACGCCCAGAGTGAGCTGCGTGAGATCGTTGCTGCCGATCGAGAAGCCGTCGAAGCGCTGTGCAAACGACTTGGCCAGGATGACATTCGAGGGGATCTCGCACATGACGTAGACCTGCAAGCCATTCTCGCCGCGTCGCAATCGGTTCTCCGCCATCACCGCGAGCACGCGGTCAGCCTCCTTAGTGGAGCGGCAAAACGGAATCATGACGATGACGTCGCGAAATCCCATTTCCTCCCTCAGACGCAGGATGGCACGGCATTCAAGATCGAAGCCCTCTCGATAGCGAGGCGAACAGTAGCGCGATGCGCCGCGGAACCCGAGCATCGGGTTCTCTTCCTTCGGTTCGAATTCGGCGCCGCCAATCAGGTTGGCGTATTCATTGGTCTTGAAATCGCTCGTGCGCACGATCACCGGATGGGGATGAAAGGCAGCAGCGATACGGGCTAGACCGCGAGCAAGCCGATCGACAAAGTATTCGGTCTTTTCCGCGTAGCCAGCAGTCAGCTTGGCAATGGTCGCTTTGGCGGTCTCGTCGCTGAGCGTATCATAATGCACCAGCGCCAGCGGATGCACTTTGATATGGGCGCTGATCACGAACTCCATGCGCGCAAGCCCAACTCCGTCGCTCGGCATCCGCCACCAACGAAAAGCGGCGGCCGGATTGGCCATGTTGAGCATCAGCTTGGTGCGCGTGGCCGGCGTCCTGGAAAAGTCGATTTCCGTGCTCTCGAAATCGGCCGTTCCAGCATAGATGAACCCTTCATCCCCTTCGGCGCAGGAGACGGTGATTTCCTGCTCGTCGTGGAGGACATGTGTCGCTTCCCCGGTTCCGACGACCGCCGGCAACCCCAACTCGCGGCTGACGATGGCTGCGTGCGACGTGCGCCCGCCGTGATCGGTGACGATCGCTACCGCGCGCCGCATGATCGGCACCCAGTCGGGATCGGTGGCGCCTGTGACCAGAATAGCGCCGTCGACGAACCGGGCGATATCCTTCGGACTTTCGATCAAGCAGACGCGCCCCGCCACCACAGCATCGCCAATGCTCAAGCCCGAGAGAAGGCGACGCCCTTTCGATTTTATGCGATAAGAACGCAATGTACTTGCTTCGCGGCGGGACTGCACGGTCTCCGGTCGGGCCTGCACAATGAACAGCTCATCAGTCTCGCCGTCTTTCGCCCATTCCATGTC
The DNA here is from genome assembly GCA_963733575.1 of uncultured Alphaproteobacteria bacterium. Classification (GTDB taxonomy): domain Bacteria; phylum Pseudomonadota; class Alphaproteobacteria; order Rhizobiales; family Xanthobacteraceae; genus BOG-931. Next base: position 16,898 of record CAVTDJ010000009.1, read on the forward strand.
CATGGGCCGGCCATAGTGCTCCTCGATGACGCACGCCCAGCGGGCAAGCTGCAGGATGTCCTTGTCGTCCAACACGAACCGGGCGCGTTCGGCCCTCGAGGTCGCGACATTGCGCGTCGGGCGCTCGCCTTCCGTCGCATAGATCATCTTTTTTGCTTTCTCTCCGAGCTTCTTCTCGATGATCGGCGTCAGCGATCGCTCGGACAAAAACGGTTTGAATACCTCATACTCGTCGGGATCGACCGCGCCCTGAACGACATTCTCGCCGAGACCCCAGGCCGCATTGATCAAGACGACCTTGTCGAAGCCGGTCTCGGTATCGATGGAGAACATGACGCCGGCGCTGCCGAGATCGGAGCGAACCATGCGCTGGATGCCGATCGACAAGGCAATCTTCATATCGTCGAAGCCCTTGGCCCGCCGATAGCTGATGGCACGATCGGTGAAGAGCGAAGCGTAGCAGCGGCGGCAGGCATCCAGTAAAGCCACTTCGCCGCGAATGTTGAGATAGCTCTCTTGCTGTCCGGCAAAGCTTGCGTCGGGCAGGTCCTCGGCCGTCGCGCTGGAGCGAACAGCCACATCTACATTTATATTTTCTTGGTCTGTTCCATTTTGCACCTCCGCCCGCCAGCATAGCTGGCGATAAGCTGATTGAATCGCTTCGGCGAGGTCCTTTGGCCACGTGCCGCGGAGGAATTCATGGCGGATCGTGGCACCTATCTCGGCAAGCGGCGCGTGACCGGCATCGAAGGTTTTCAGCAAATCGGCGATCACGCGTCTGAGCCCGTTCGCCTCGACATATTGCCAATACGCTTCAGCGGTGGTGGCGAAGCCTGGCGGCACCTTAACGCCCTTTTCGCCAAGGCTGCGAACCATCTCGCCGAGCGAGGCGTTTTTGCCGCCGACGCGAGGGACATCGGCACGGCCGATGTCGTTGAACCAGACGACCTGCGGAGACTGTGTGCGCATGGCATGCTCCCAACCTATGGCCCCATCGCGCCCCTCAGCTTGAAACTCGCCTCAAAGGAGCCGATCAGATCGAGCCAATCCTCCATCAGGCGTGTCATCAGGAAACGACCGCGTACGGCCTCCTTGGCCTGTTGCCCGAACTCGTGACGCGAGCGAACGGTCCTTGAGCAACGTCACGATTCGATCGGCTGTCTCTTCAACGCTGTTCACCAGGAATCCGTTCACGCCGTCTTCGATCTGATACGCTATTCCGCCGGCTCTGCCGCCAATGACGGCCGCCCCTTTCCACATTGCTTCGGTCACCGTCAGGCCGAAGCCCTCTTTGATGGATTTTTGCACCACGACGGCTGCCTTGCGTTGCAGAGCATTCACAAGCGCGGAGTCCTGCACCGATAAGATTCGGATCCGCTCCTCAGCGCCTTGGCACAGGGCGGCAAAAACGTCCTGACCCTCGGGGTCGTCAGTGGCGACATTGCCGACCAATACCAGCGTGCAGTCGATTTGCTTGCGCGCAATTTGGAAGGCGTCGATGACCCCTTGCGGATCCTTCCATTTATCGAAGCGTGATACTTGCACGACCAGCGGAAGATCTGTCGGGATATTGTAATGGGTGAGCCGTTCGGCAATCTCTTCGTCGGTAAGCTCCTTGTTGGTCGTCGAGAACGGATTAATGGCGGGCGCGATGAAGCGCTGCGGCGCCGCGAGTTTTTGCGCGTAGGCCGGCAGCGACAACACGACCGCGTCGTACCTTTCGACTAGTGGCGCGAGATACGACCACAATTCCGCATTTGGCCGGGAAAGATCAACATGGCAACGCCAGATCCACGGCGTCTTCTTGCGATAATGCCGGATCAAAGGCAGGGGCTGCGGGTCATGCACGATGATCACATCGTGATCGATGTGGTTGCGCGCTGCGTTTTCAAAGGCAACCTCCTCATAAATCTGCATTTTGAGCTCGGTAAGGTTGATGTCGTCGCCTTGCAGGGCGTTATGCATTTTCTTTGTGATGCTGAAGAAATCGGGGCGGCCCTGGATGATGCGCCATCCGGTCTTTATGCCAGCGGCATTCATCAGTAAAGTCATCGATGAAAGAATTTCAGCAACTCCGCCGCCGTAGTAGGTGGAGCTAACATTGACGACGTGCAAATCGCTCAGCTGTCCGGCTTTCGAGAGGATGCGGTCAACGGTAGGAGCACCAACAATCGGTTCGTAATCAGCGATCGAGACCAGTTTAGGCGCTGCCGCATCTGTGCTCTCATTGGGGACGATCATCGGTCGCTCTCCATGCCCCGCATCGCCGATTTTGGCCGTTATCCTCCACTCCGGGGTTCTTCCAGGAGACCATGAATACGACCATTTTGCCATGGTGACCGGGGTGAGATCGGCCGGTCGCGGATACCCATGGCCATCACCCGAGGGCTTGGTCGACTGACGCAGTGCCTCGTCCCTGGTCTTCTTGCGACTCGCAGCAGCGACCCGACGCGAAGACTTGTCAGGCGCGAGATCGGTCCCATGCTTGGTGTTGCGGGCTCCCTCGGCCTCCGAAACGCAATTGCGCCCCCTCGTCTTCGGGCAGCCAGTTCGCCATCTGCGGAAAAATAGTGCGATAAAGACTGACCCGTGTCGGGTCCCACGGAAGCTTCTGCGCCGAATCCTATGGCGGGCACCGACCAACCGGACGACAACGAAACGGAAATGCAGACCGACTTGTTCGCCGCGGAACCTGTTCCCGCCTATCGGCCGGACCCCGAAAGGGTGCGCGCGCGGCTGCATAAAATCCTTGCCGAGGCCATCCCATCGGCCGCTGCCGGGAAGCGGTCATCAAGCGCGCTCAGGTACGGGGTTGCCTTGGCCGCGCGGGGCGAAATGCAAACATTATAGCGCGCGCGTCCATCAGCATGGCATCGAATATCTGCCGTCTCCCATGCGATAGCCCCAGCGCCCGAAGCTCATGAGATACGGCGCTCGGTCCATATTCTCCATGCCGCCCGCAACCGCACTCCCAATCAGACGCTTTGCGACGCGCCACGCGACTAATTTTCCGGCTTGACGCGCGTCACTACCCGGTCCGCCTGTCGCACCTCTATGACGTATCCGGTGAGGATTTGCTTTGCGTGCGCTATCGCCTCGGCATCGCCGGGGCAGTCAGCGATTTCCGGCGTCCCCCAAGAATGACCGTGCTGGTCAATCCTATAGAAATAATATCCGGGCACCGGTGCCGCCGGGCTGGTCGCTACGGGGATCACGTTCATCCGATTTTACTCCTCACGATGAGTGAGCCCCGCCGCCTTCGGGAAGGTGCTTCAAAGGGGTAACAGTTCCATCAGACGAAGGGGCTCAACTCCGATCATAGTTCGCCCGGTGCTGACGCGCGGCGGACCAAACCGAGTTTTCCCCGCAACTCACAGGAAACCCGCGGCGATCAATTTCGCCCGCGAATTGAACCACTACACCGATCGTTATCCAACGCCCGGCGCAAAGCGCGGAACCGGCATAAAACGATCGCGGTTGTCAAGCCGACGCGAGCAATCGCGCCACCTGTCCTTCCCGGAAATCATATCCGCGCGTAGCGATGATGCAGCCCCGACAGAACGGGCGTAACGGCAATGTTTCCGTATCGTTGGACCGCTCGACCCAGCGGCGTATCCTTTAGGGATAAATGTGTGCGCGATTCAAATAATAGGAGGCGTACGAAGTTAGAATTTGCCGCAGGTGCGCTTCGGCCGAAGATCAGCATTCGATCCAGGCACTCGCGGCGCACCGTCCCGATCAGACGCTCCACATTTTGCCATGGTGAGATCGGCCGGTCGCGGATACCCATGGCCATCACCCGACCGGAGAAGACATGTCTGTCTCCGCCGTATGCGCGCTCCAAGATTTCGGGCTGGCGGGATGGTGCTCTTTATCCCTTGGCGGGGCGGCGCCGAGCGCGGCGCCGGATCATGCCCGAGCTGGAGGCCACGGCGCCGCCGATTCCTTTTTGGTTTTATCGGATGGTGGCCGGCGCGGCCGAGCCATGGGGTCAGCTTCGCCGACGGCGGGCTTGCAACAGCAGGGTGAGGGATCTCATCGGCACATAGGCATGCATCGGAACCCGGACGCGCTCATTGCGCCAAGCCTTGACGAACCCCGCCAGCGTGAACTCGAACTGGGCACCGCGTGGCCCGCGCAATCGCAGGCGGCCGAGCCGCAGGATGCGCTTCAAATGTACGAACAGCATCTCAACGCGCTTTCTGTCACGGCGTGATTGCTCGAACGCCTTAGTCTTGGCCAGCGCACGAGCAACGTCGCGGGCCTCCTCGTAGATGCTGCGCGGGATCCGACGAGGAGTCATCTTTGGACAGCATCGCGCCTTCTACCCGCTCCACTTCAGCGATATTCCGCTCCGCGATCCTGCGCAGCGCGGCCAGCAAGTCGACGAGCTTGAATCACGTCCAGGCCGCCGCCCACGCGTTTTCAGCATCAGCCGCTTTCTGGACATAGAGCATTGAGCACTGTAGCTTCGCACTTTGACGAAACGGGCTCGATAAACTCGCTCAGCCAGCGACCTTAAATTCCTTTGCCAAAACACGTCAGGGGGGCCGCCATAGCTGCAGAACGTATCCAGCGGAGGCTTGCGGCGATCCTGGCCGCCGATGTGGTTGGATACAGCCGGTTAATGGCGGCCGATGAGACCGGCACGCTTGCCGCGCTCACGGCACACCGCAAAGAACTCATCGATCCGAAGATCGTTGAACACGGTGGTCGTATCGTCAAGCTTATGGGTGACGGAGCGCTGGTCGAGTTCGCGAGCTTAAAGCGCGCGATGGGCCGGTCAGCAGCGATCAGGCCTTGGCATAGCACGATGTTATCACGGGCAGAGCCACGCTAGATTAAGGAAAGAACGGGATGGAAATGCAGGACCACATCTACAAGATTATCGAGATCACCGGTTCCTCAGAGACGAGTGTCGAGGACGCAATACAACGGGCCATCGCACGCGCATCTCGGACGCTCAATCATCTTCGCTGGTTTGAGGTTATCCAGACACGTGGGCATATCGAGAACGGGAAAGTGCACCACTATCAGGTGACGCTGAAAGTCGGATTCACACTTGAAGATTCGTGACCTGTCCCTACCGGAAACCTCATCCGGCTAGCGAGCAGCATCGAATCGGGCGATGTCGCAAAGCTGTTCGCACGGCCTCCCCCGATTGCGCCAACCGCGAGCGTTGCGTGAGCCCCGCGTGAGGCTCGTAGCGTCCTTCTTGAGTTCAACACCGTCAGTTGCGGGCCTCGATGCCGCCGCTCCGGCCGGAGCAAGACGAAAGGTAGGAACGGCGCCCGGCGACTTTCACAACAAGCCATCCCTTGGCGCTGCTCCACCAGCTGCATCCGCGAGCGAAAATCCGACAGTCGCGCAGCAGCACTCTACCTCGATAAGACACAGGGAGGAGGCTCGTGAGGCTCATCAGAAACCGGACTGTTGAATTCTTTTGACCGTTGCAACTGGGCCACGGTCGCGACCGAAGTTTTCCGGGCCGTGCCGGGCTGGTGAGAGCGTTGTGACGCTTACGCTCAGGTATAGCCGCCTAGTGAGGGGCTTGTCTGAGATGATGTACTTGCCGAGGATGTGCTCGTGCTCCTGCCTGTCGCGCCACGCCTCGGGCCGTCGGTTCTTGAGCCAGAAGATGCAAGCAACCACATCGTGCGGTACGTGCTCGCGGTATGGAGCCCTGATGATGTCTCAGTCCTTCGTGCGGAAGATCTTGACCGCGTCGTAGCTGTAGCCGACGGCGCGAGTGTACAAAGAGCGCTCGCCGCGGGGGGCAGTACATGGTGTGATCATGACAATTGATCGACGACCCGAGGGACAAAACGGCCGGTTTCCGATGAGCCTGCACGTCAGCAAGATCACTGGTGCTTCGACCACCAGTCCAAAAGAACCAAAGCGAAGGAAATCGCGGGCTCCCCGTCGACCGCCTCCGGCCAAAGCTCGGCAGCACGACATCGTCCAGGACATCGTACCGAAAACAGCGGTCACGGTCGCGCCTGATCGGGCGCGGGACCAGGTGCCTGTCGACGGACCGTCGCCCGCCGCCGTGATCGACCAGATGTGGCAGGCCAATCCGCTCCAGAAGCTCCTGCCTGTGGATTGGGGAGCGATCACGCAGGCTCTCTCAACGCTGTCTGCCCGGTCGATGGCGGATCCTGTGCACGCGGCGGCGGTGGCCGCGAACTTGAGTTTGAAGCTGTGGCAGGAGGCGGCGGAGACGTGGATCGGCGCCGCATCACGCTGGTGGGGACTTGCGACGCCAACCGAGGATAAGCTTCGGGGGCCCGCAGCCGACCGGCGCTTCGAGGCGCCCGAATGGGAGCAGCACCCGTTTTTCCGGGTCCTCAAGCAGAGTTATCTCGCCATCGCTGCGCAGCTTCGCGAGGAAGCCGACCGCGAGGTTCCCGATCCGACCGAACGGCACCGCCTCATGTTCCACGTCCAACAGTTGATCGACGCGACGAGTCCGACTTTGTTTCTGCCGACGAACCCGGCGGCTCTTCGCAAGGCAATGGAGACGGGTGGCGGCAGCGTGGCTGACGGCCTGCGCAACCTTGTTGCCGATCTGCGCGAGGGTCGGATGACCATCACCGACACCGAAGCGTTCGCGCCCGGAAAGAACCTTGCCATCACGCAGGGGAAGGTCGTCTACCGAAACCGCCTCATCGAGCTGATCCAGTACGCGCCGCTCACCAAGCAGACCTACGCGGTCCCGCTGCTGTTCATTCCGCCGTGGATCAACAAGTTCTACATTCTCGATCTGCAGCCAAAGAACAGTCTCGTCCGCTTCCTCGTCGAGCATGGCTTCTCGGTATTCATGATCAGCTGGAAGAACCCGGACGCCTCAATGGAGGGCATCGCGTTCGAGGACTACATGACCGATGGCCCGTTGGCCGCGAGCGACGTGGTGCGCGGGATCACCGGGGCGGCATCCGTCAACCCGGTCGGGTACTGCATTGGTGGAACGTTGCTCGCGATGACGCTGGCCTATTTGGCGGCAAGGCGAGACGACCGCTTCGGTCCAGCCACCTTCATGGTCTCGCTGCAAGATTTCTCTGAGGTTGGTGACACGGCCATCTTTATGGACGAGCCCCAGATCGAGTTCATGGAGCGGCGCATGCTCGAGCGCGGCTATCTCGACAGTAGCGACATGGCGAAGATGTTCAATCTTCTGCGCTCCAATGACCTGATCTGGAACACGGTCATCAACAACTATCTCATGGGGAACAAGCCGCCCGCCTTCGATCTGCTCTATTGGAACGACGACGGCACTCGCTTGGCTCAGAGGGCGCACAGCTTCTATCTCCATAACACCTATCTCGAGAACAACCTGATCAAGCCGGGAAAGATCTCTCTTCTCGATCAGCCGATCGATCTGCGTCGTATTCGCAAGGACATCTACGCGATCGGCGCCGAGAGGGACCACATCGTCCCATGGAGCTCGGCTTGGCGGATAGCGCAGCTGACGAGTGCGAAGACGCGTTTCGTACTTGCGGCGAGTGGGCACATCGCGGGCATGATCAACCCGCCGTCCGCAGGCAAAGGCAGCCACTGGACCGACGAGACCGGCGATGCGGCGGCGGCCGGGACGGCGGCGGCGTGGCTGGCCGGCGCGAAAAAACACGACGGCAGCTGGTGGGGCGATTGGACCAAATGGCTCGAGGCCCGCTCCGGAAAGAGAATGCCGGCGGCGGCTGTCGGCAATGCTGCCTACCCGCCGATCGGGGACGCACCAGGAAGCTATGTTGTGGAAAAATAGCATGGGGAAGGGCATGACACAAAGAAGCCGAACGCGAAGAGGGGTCAACCGAGCACACTGCTGGCAACGGGTTTTACTACTCTCGCTTGTGCAAAACTGGGTGATTGGGCCGGTCTTGCCCTGGTCGACGAGATCGAGCGTCCTAGTGGACCGACTTTAACGCTTGTTTCCCACGTTTGACAGCGGCGAGGACGCGGCGTGGATCGGCGATCCAAACGAAGGGTTTTGGATCGGCGTTTGTCTCGGTAACGAAGCGATTGATGGCGGCCTTGAGTTCGTCAACTGATCGGAAGACGCCGCGCGTCAGGCGTCGGCGCGTGAGCTTGGCAAAGAAGGTTTCGACGGCGTTGAGCCAGGACGCCGAGGTCGGGGTGAAGTGGAAGGTCCAGCGCGGATGCCGGGCAAGCCAGGCGCGGACTTTGGGATGTTTGTGAGTAGCGTAGTTGTCGACGATGGCATGGATCGCTTTTCGCTTCGGTACCTGCGCCTCGATGGTGTTGAGGAAGCGGATGAACTCCTGGTGGCGGTGGCGGTTCATGTTATGCCCGATGACGGTGCCGTCGAGGATGTTGAGGGCGGCGAACAGCGTGGTTGTGCCGTGCCGTTTGTAGTCGTGCGTCATCGTGCCGGCACGGCCGGGCTTCATCGGCAGTCCTGGCTGGGTGCGGTCGAGCGCCTGGATTTGGCTCACATGGGGATTTATGGGTCAAGATGTTGGGATCAGGATTACATGGTAAATCTCCGGTCGTTGCTCCGTATCCAAGGTCTGAGCCCGTTTGCATGACCCGGCCCGTTTCCGATGCCGCTTCAAACTCACATCCGGTCGCCGCTCTTATCGGCCGCACCAATATCCCGCTTGCGTCGGGCGAGGGCTCAGGAGGGCGGGACCATTCTCTTCTTCGGCTTTTTAAGCCAGGCCAAATTTCGGTCCGCTCACCTGGATCCGCCGGGAGCTGATCAGGCCCCGGAAGATTGAAAAGGGAAAAGCTTCTGTTTTCAGGTGGCCGTTGTTTCGGCTCCTTCCAAGACAACCCCGGTGGTCACATATTTCCAGAAGGCGATCAGCAGCTTTCGCGCCAAGGCAACGATCAGCACTTTCCGAACTCGGCCACCATTGAGCTGTACGCGCTGATGAAACCACAGGGTCAGTATCGATCGGGGCTGATGCCTTACCCACAACCAGGCGAGCTGGATCATGGTTGTTCGCAGCCGCGGGTTTCCAGCTTTGGAGACGCCTTGTTCGTGAGCGACGGATCCGCTCCGCCAGGGCGTCGGCGCCAAGCCGGCATAAGCGGCAACCTGCCGTCGGTTGGAAAAGCTTCGGAACAATCCCTCCGACCACAGGATACCGGCGAATTCCGGACCAATCCCCTTCAAACTCTTTAACATTGCTCCTGGCGCTGGCGTGTCTTCGCCCGACGAGCTGAGCATGGCATCCCGCGCAGTCTCCACGGACTTGATCTGCTGAAGCGTGAGTTCAAGTCGATCAAGTTCGCGTCCAATTTGTGCCTTCAAATGCTCAGGCAGTGGACGACCATCACCGGTCCTGAGTTCCTCAAGCCGCGCCCGTCTTTTGCGCAATAAGGGCTCATAGTCAGAGATGCCCTGGGCGAAGAGCAGTCCCTTGATCCGATTGACGTGCTCGACCCGCTCTGCTGTCAACGTCTTGCGCTCGCGGCAGATCCGGCGGCGATCCTCCTCCTCTGGGGTCGGTGCTCGAACCATGGCGCACACCCGCGGCTCGCCGCGCTTGTACGCCAGCAACGCTCGCACCAGAGCTTCCCCGTCGATCTTATCAGTCTTCGCCCGTTAACGCCGGCGCGACGTCGCGATTGAAGCGGGATCAACAACGTGGCTTTCGACACCTTCGTCCTGCAGCAAGCGGTGGATTCAAAAACCGTCGAGACCCGCCTCCTGTATCACGACGATTGGAACAACCTGCCCCGTGCGGACCTGCACCTTGTCCTTGAGCTGAGAAAACCGCGCCCACAATCCAGCGACATCGCCGCTGCGAACCGTATGCTTCGACATCTTTTCTCCGCCGCCCGGCGACAGCGATGTAATCAGCCAAGTCGATCGACTGAGTTCCAACGAGACGAAAATCGCGCCAAGATCGGTGCGGATAGCGGTCGGCGCTTGGGGTCGGTCAGTGACAATTTGCATGGTCGCCTCCAGAGTGGGTGGGTCAGCAACCTCACTCTGTCAGAGCGTCGGTCGCTATCCACTCCCCATAGGATCTCTTTTCGTTGACCGAGATCACGACCGCATGGGCCGGTGGATCGACGTAGAGACCAACAATGTCCTTGAGCTTCTCGGCAAACTTCGGATCGTTCGACAGTTTGAAGGTGCGGACGCGGTGCGGCGCGAGCTGGTGAGCCTCCAGGATGCGCTGCACCGACCGCAAGCTCACGCCGGCCGCCTTTGCCAGCATGCGCCCGGTCCAATGGGTTGCTTCGCCCGGCGGCGGCCCGAGCGCCAAGTCCACCACCCGCTGCACAATGGCTGCCGGCAGCGGCGGCTTGCCGGGTTTGCGCGTCTTGTCGCGCGTCAGCCCGTCCACGCCCTCGGCCATGAACCGCGCCTGCCAGCGCCACACCACCGGTTTGGCCTTGCCGGATCGCCGCATGATCTCGGCCGTGCCGCAACCATCGGCCGTCGCAATGATTATTTTGGCCCGCCAAACATGCTTCTGCGGCGCGTTGCCATCGCCAATAATCGCCTCAAGCCGATGACGATCTGCCGGCGTGACGTTGACGACAATTCCTGCTCTCATAACGAGAGCTTGAACTGCTTCGAGCGATTTGGGAATCGCCCGAATGAATCAGACCACTAGCAAGGGCCTCATCATGTTCATGGGCAAGGGCGGCGGCGCCGTAACGCTCGCGCTGCTTTTCGAGGCCGGCCAATGGGCCGAGGCAGGAAGCATCGCCCTTGCCCGCATCCAGAAACCGGCCTGAAGACCGCGCCACTTCGATCGAGATCACCGAACAGGTCAGGGAACTGATCGCCCTCGGCGCCGCCATCGGCGCGAGCTGCGAACCTTGTTTCAAGTTCCACTATGACAAGGCGCGCAAGCTAGGCGTAGCTGCTGAAGAAGACGATCTGGAAGATCGAGTTGAAGGCGACGAGCCCTGCGACATACTGGTTGTTGCCGCCCGCCAACTGGTTCCACACGATGACCATACCGATACAGCGAGCAAGGCCAATCAGAATCAAGCCCGCATGAAGGCGACTTCGACGCCGCGGAACTTGAAATGGATCAGCGGCGCGACCCGTTCGATTCCCTTGATCATGCAGGCGGCAATGGCCGCGAGGAACAATTCAATCCAGAAGAGGCGGCTGCTAAATATCGTAAGCGCATCGTCGGCCCGATAGTGACCTTGGTCATGGTGATACTCCTGTTCAGGCCAATTGGCCGTTGGTTTCATTCGTGTTGGGCGGGCAGCAGATCGATCCGCACAGTTCGCTGCGGGCATCCTTTGGGTGGCCGCAATCGGGATTGCGATCAAATCCGGGACCGCGCTCCTGTTCGTGAAGGAACGTTCGCGCGATATCAATATCGGAGGCGCATTCCTGCATATGGTAGCGGACACCGCGGTGTCCGCCGGCGTAGTTGTGTCCGCTCTCGTGATCGTCCTTACCGACTGGACAGCTGTCGATCCGGTCGTTGCAATCCTCGTGAGCGCAGTGATTGCGTGGTCGGCTTTCGGGCTCTTCAAATCGGCGCTCCACCTGAGCCTCGACGGCATCCCGGAAGGCGTCGATCTGTCCGCGATCCGGGCATGGCCAAGCGCGCTCCCAGGCGTCGTTGATCTGCATGATCTTCATATCTGGGCGCTCAGCACTACATCTAACGCGCTGACTGTCCATCTTGTGATGCGGGATGGATGCCCAGACGAAGCCTTCCTTGAGCAGACGGCGCGCAATCTCGAAACCCGCTTCAGTATCGCCCACGCAACGCTCCAGGTTGAGCGTGGAACGAAAACAGAATGTCGGTTAGCGGATCCTGCTCGGCCTTGAGCGATTTGGCTAAGTGGCCACAGGCCGTGCGCTGACATCAGAGTGTCAATCGGCGTTGGGACGGACGCGCCAAGCTCGACCTGCTTCAGGCCCGCCTGATCGGCGCTACCTGACCACGGCTGCACCAAAGTTGCGTCAGATTGGCGCGTCCGTACATTTGACGCTTGACGAGCTTGAGCTTGGTGATCTGGCCCTCGGTCTGGCCGTTGGACTATGACGTCGTGATCGCAGCGTTGATGGCGGCCTTGTCCTTGGTGACGCCGTTGGATGCCGATCCGGGGTCCCGATCCAACGCCGATTGACAACGATACCTGCGAAACATTCGCCGTGATGTTAACAACGTAACCGTGGCAACGTTGAAGAAGATCGAGCGGAAGAAAGACCAAGAGGTTTCAAACGTTCATGCGCGTGGCGATGACTCTGGCACTGCTATGCACCGGAACGTCTTTTCTGGCAGAGAATGTCTGCGCTCAAGTAATTGACTTTCAGTCAGATCGATGCTTTCGAATCAAATGGGACGGGCACGCTACGCGGTGCGTCACCACCGAAGACACTTATCGATGATGGCGAACGGTCCGACGAGTCGCTCATCGACGAATCATTTCACAACAAATGATTTCCGCCTAGAGCGCGCTTTGCGCGATCACACGTTTGACGAAGAAGGGCGCTTGAAGGCTGGCGCTTGCCTGCGCCTGAAATACCAGACAGGTGAACCATCAAGTTGCAGCTCGATGTCGCCGTAGTCTGGTTCAACGTCAAATTCCGAGATTTGCTGAGATTGCCAGAGCGCATCGATCAGGCACGATTCGATAGCCGCGCGCGCTTGAGCATATTCTTTCATGATGAGATGGGAGTCGCAGACGTGCAAGGCGATACCGTCGAGGAAGGCGCGGATGGTACCAATCGACAGCAAGCGGACCCACTCCAACTGGATGCTTGTGTGCACATTTGGCTTTGCGGCGCTGTAATCCACGCCAGAAGAAACTTCGAGTGTGCCTACCTGGACCTGATTATGAAAGACGTCATATCGCCGCCCGAACTGGGGCATATCCGAAAAGTGATGCTTGAGTTCGGTATTGGGCAGTTCTTGGAGCCGCCAGCGGGTTCCCACATGCTCGTCTGCGAACCACCAGTTCATCACATCCGCGAACTCCTCAAAGTCCTTGAAAAACTGCCGATCTTCGTCAGTGACCAGTGACGAAAACGCCTCGCCGATAACTTTCGGTGGCTGGTGTTTGGGCGCGATCGGCTTGCTGTGCAGCAGTTCATTGATGAATTTCTTCTTGAGTTTTGCAGGTCTGCGCGCGGCTGCTCGCCACAGTGAGAACACTGCCAAAAGATTGAGAATGACGAGGGCGATCAGGACGTTAAAAGTCATGGCGCTCTCTATGGGCACTTACTGATCATGATGATTGCACAAGGGCAACGGCGAGAACATCAATCAGTGCAGCGAATTTGTCGAGCGGGGTGTTGGCCGCGGCGACCCCGTAGCTCGGGCGGGTCGGGGCATCGGCGGCTCAGTCGGGATTCGGCGCGCGGCTCGCGCGCGCCAGATGTCGACCAGTAGGGTGAACGCGAGCGAAGTGGTGAGCGAGCCTTTCGGGTCTTCGCACCAATAAGGGATGAGACCCCAGCGATGGGTCAAGAGAACACTTCGCCCGTCTGATGATTGCGCCGGATCACCAGTAGGTCCTGGCTGGGCGCGGCGTTCCAGCGCGGCGGATAGTTGTGGACGTGGCTGTCGCGCGGGTCCATCCCTTCTACTATAGCAAGCGCTAAAGGACCTTGCGCTCCTCGGTCCTATGGGCGTTGCCTCGTCGCGTTGTACAATACCAGCAGACCTCATTCGAGCCTTGACCGGCAGACGCCGGATCAGGCCTACTTCAACTAGCTACCGCAGATCGCGGCGGCCTGAACCCGGCAGGCGCTCCACTTATCAAACCGGAAACGCTGTTCAGACGAACGGAGCCAGCTCTTAGTTACCCGCCGAGCGCCTGCTACCGTCGCACGAGGAGATCGCGCGCCGCCGCGGCGCGGCACAGAAATCGCAATCGAATGCTACGCGCACTTCGGCAAATTGAACTATGTTCGACAACCAAGGGAGGTAAGCATGACATCCACCATCCATAAGTTCAGTCTCGGTATCGTGGTCGCGTGCGCCGCGTTTGCCGCCCAGCCGGCCAACGCTCAGCAGGCGGAAACCTTTAAGCTCGGCATCGTCACGTTCCTGTCCGGTGCGGCGGCGGGTCCCTTCGGCGTGCCGGCGCGCAACGCGGCCGAACTGGCGATCGAAACGCTCAATGCCGGCAAGATGCCCGCGCCCTACGATAAGAAAGGTATAAACGGGCAGCCGATCGAGATGGTGATCGTGGATGAAGCCGGCGGCACCACCAAACAGGTCACCGAATACCGGAACCTCGTCCAGCGCGCCAACGTTGACGCAATTATCGGTTACATCTCCTCCGGTGACTGTCTCGCCATCGCGCCGCTTGCGGATGAGTTGAAGAAGCTCACCATCTTTTTCGATTGCGGCACTCCGCGCATTTTCGAGGATGCAAGCTACAAGTATTTGTTTCGCACCGGCGCACACGCCACTATGGATAACGTTGCGGTCGCCCGCTACCTGCTCGCGCACAACAAGAACATAGAGACTATCGCCGGAATCAATCAGAACTACGCATGGGGGCAGGATTCCTGGAACGATTTCAAGGCGTCGATGCAGGCGCTCAAACCCGGCATCAAGATTGCGACCGAGCAGTTTCCCAAGCTGCTCGCCGGGCAATACGGAGCTGAGATCTCAGCACTTCTCGTCGAGAAGCCAGACGTCATCCATTCAAGCTTCTGGGGCGGCGACTTGGAGGCGTTCATCCTCCAGGGCAAGGTGCGCGGCGTGTTCGAGGGTCGCGCCGTCGTGCTGACCGCAGGCGAGCCAGCCATGTTCCGTATGGCTACGCAGATCCCCAACGGAACGGTGATCGGTGCGCGCGGTCCGCACGGCTTATTCGCTCCGGATAACGCATTGAACAAGTGGCTTCGTGCGGCCTATTCGGAGCGTTACGGCGCGCCGCCGGTCTACCCCTCGTACAAGATGGTGCAAGCGATTCTCGGCTTGAAAGCGGCGATGGAGAAGGCTGCTGCGGGTAAGCCCGAGAAACCGGCGCCGGATGTCGTGATTTCCGCTTTTGAGGAGCTCTCATACGAGACGCCGAGCGGCCGGGTGGACATGATGCTCGGTAAGGGCCACCAGGCGATTCAGGCCACGGCGTACGGCACGTTCAAGTTCGACGCCGCCAAGGGTGAGCCCCAGTTGGTCGACGTTGTGCACTATCCGGCCGAATGCGTAAACCCGCCGGAGGGCGCCAAGAGCGAGGATTGGATCAAGGGCGGCTTCAAAGGCGCCAAGTGCTGACGACATGACGAACCATCGGCCCGGGCGCGCTCGCGCCCGGGCGCAGAGGGGCCATGCAGAAGTTCTATGTGATCCTCGTCGACGGCACGATCTATTTCTCGTGGCTCTTCATTGTGTCGATGGGGCTGACGCTGATTTACGGCGTGATGAAAATTCTCAACATCGCGCACGGAAGTTTCTATGCGCTTGGCGCCTACACGGCGGCGTCCGCCGTAGGCACCTATTTCGCCGGACACTACCCGCCGGTCGGCAGCTTCCTGTTGCTCATTCTGGCGGGGATCGCCGTCGGCGGCATCGTCGGGCTTCTGGTCGAGCGCGGTCTGCTGAGACCCATGTACGGGCGCGACGAGATCGTTCTGGTGCTCGTCACCTATGCCGCGTTTCTGGTGTTCGAGGATCTGATCAAACTCATTTGGGGTGTCGATCCATACTTCGCCTATCAGCCTTATGAGCTGCTCGGCCGCGTATCGATCGGCGGGATCGCCTTCGCCGTTTACGATCTCGGCTTGTTCGCACTCGCAGTCGTCATCGGCATTGCGGCATGGTGGGCGCTGGAGCGCACGCGATCAGGAAAGCTCCTGCGCGCGGTGATCCATGACCGCGAGATCTCAACGGCCATGGGTATCAACGTGGCGCGCATGTTCACCGCGACTTTCGTTATTGGGGCGATGCTTGGCGCGCTCGGGGGAGCAATCACGGCACCGGCGATCTCGGTGGTGCCCGGCATCGGCGTCGATGTGATCGTACTCGCGTTCGCTGTGAGCATCATCGGTGGACTAGGCAGCGTGGCAGGTGCCGCCATCGGTGCGCTCGTGGTTGGGCTCGCCCGCGCCTTCGCCGTCCATTTCCTACCCGAGGCCGAGTTGTTCGTGATCTACGCGGTCATGGCCATCGTGCTCGCATTCCGGCCACAGGGCCTGTTCGGCCGGCCGGCCGCCCGGAAAATTTGACATGCGCACGCTTCCAGCCCTTGCAGCACTGCTCGCCGCACTGCTCGTCGCCGGGCCGCTGATCCCGTCGTGGCTGGTGTTTCTCCTCACCGTCGCCTTCGCCAAAGCGCTCGTCGTGCTTGGCCTCCTGGTAATGATGCGCGCTGGCCTCGTCTCGTTCGGCCAAGGACTTTATTACGGCCTCGGTGCCTATGCGGCGGGGCTTGCCACCAATTTCTTCGGAATCACCGATGCCATCGCGCTGGTCGCTCTCGGCGGCCTTGTGTCGGCGATCGTTGGCTATGTGCTCGGCTTCGTCATGGTGCGCTATCGCGAGATCTTCTTCGCGATGCTGAGCCTCGCGTTATCGATGATCCTCTACGGCATCTTGGTGCGTTCGGCTGTGCTCGGTTCGACCGATGGATTCAATCTACCACCACCGAGCTTCTTCGGATTCGCTGTCGATGAGCCGGCCGGCCGTTTGCTTGTCTATGCGCTGACCGTGGCCATGGCGACCGGTACTGCCATGATGTTGCACCGCTTCGTTAATTCGCCGGCTGGCGTGATCGGCGAGGCGATCCTGACGAACGAGATCCGGGTCGAATATCTTGGCACGTCGGTCACCGGCGTACTGCACCTCACCTACGTGATTGGGGCGACGACGTCCGGGCTCGGCGGAGCTCTGATCGCGATCGCGGCCGGCCACATCGATCCCGATCTCGCCTACTGGACCACATCGGGCGAGTTCGTATTCGTCGCGATCCTGTCTGGCATCGGCCATGTTGCGGCGCCATTGCTTGGTATGGTCGTGTTCGAGGCAATCCGTAGCTTCGCCTTCCAATATTCGCCGTACACGTGGCAGATGGTGGTTGGCATCTCCATGCTCGCGGTGATCCTGTTCCTACCCTCTGGGCTCTGGTCGCTGTTCGCCCGGCGGCGCCGCGCGGAAAGGGCCGCATGAACGCGCCGCTGATCGCCACGAGGGGATTGTACAAGCGCTTCGGCGCGGTCGTTGCGGTCGACAATGTGACGGTCGAAATCGCGCCCGGCGAGACCGTCGGCATCATTGGCGCCAACGGCGCGGGCAAGACCACCTACGTCAACATAGTCACCGGATATCTTAAGCCCGACGAGGGCGTCATTCTGTTCCGCGGTGTTGATATCACTCCCATGCCACCGCGCGAGGTGACCCGCCTCGGCATCCGCCGCTCATTCCAAGTGGCGCAGCTTTTCCCTAATCTGTCGGTGCGCGACAACGCGCTCGTCGCGCTCGCCTGCGCCGAACGAACGCGGCCGACACCGACCACGATCCTACGCACGCCGGCTCGGCTTGCGCAGGCGAACGAGATTCTCGCTCGTCTCGGGATTGAGGAATTTGCCGATCGCCCGACTCCAGAACTGCCGCAGGGCCAACGCAAGTTGCTCGACATCGCGCTCGCGATGGTAGGCCGCTCCGCTGTGCTGTTACTCGACGAGCCGACAAGCGGCATCAGTGCGAATGAAAAATTGCAACTGATGGATCTCGTGATGGAGGCGGTCGCCGCGGAAGGCACGGCCGTGCTTTTTGTCGAGCACGACATGGAGGTCGTTGAGCGTTACGCGCCACGCGTGATCGCATTCTACGAGGGACGGGTGATCGCGGATGGAGCCCCTGCCGTGGTGCTCGCGGACGTGGACGTGAGGCGCTACATCGTCGGCGCAGAGCTACATCGCCGGGCGGAAGGAGTGCGGGCATGAGCGGGGCCCTCGACATTCGACATCTTTCTGTCGGGATCGCAGGCTTGCCAGTGCTGACGGATGTCGTTTTGTCGATTACGCCGGGCTCGTTCGTCGGGCTCGTCGGTCGCAATGGCGCCGGTAAGACGACGCTCATGCGTGCGATCATGGGACTCCTGGCTGTCCGCGCCGGCGAGGTGAAATTTCTTGATAAAGACCTGCGCGCGACTCCGCCGCACGCGCGTTCTGGCCTCGGCATCGGCTACATGCCTGAGGATCGCCGCCTCGTGCCGGAACTCACCGTCGAGGAGAACGTGCTCCTGCCAGCTTGGGCAAACGGCGATCCAGCCGTAGCGGAGCGCCTCGGCTTCGTCTATGGCATCCTGCCCGAGGTGAGGGGCATGGCGCCGCGTCGCGCGCTCCAGCTCTCTGGTGGCCAGCAAAAGCTGGTAGCGCTCGCCCGCGCATTGATGTGCGGACGGCATCTGCTGCTATTAGACGAGCCGTTCGAGGGCGTTGCACCCGCTCTGGCGCGCCGGCTGGTCGAGGCGATCGCCGCGCTCAAGGCAACTGGCGTGTCTGTGCTGCTCTCGGAATCAGACTACGTGCACTCCAGCGATCTGATCGATGGCCTCTATGTCATCGAGCGCGGCGTGGTGACGCCGCACTCCGCTGTTCTCAAAGTTGCATCCGATAGGTGACAGCATGAAAATACGTGCAGCGATCCTGGAAGAGATAGGGCGCGAGCCGCCGTACGACAACGCGGCCGCTGACCATTGACGAGATCGAGCTTGCGCTACCCGGGCGCGGCGAAGTGTTGGTGAAGATCGCGGCGGCCGGCCTTTGCCATTTCAGACCTCTCGGTGATCGACGGCAACCGGCCGCGGCCGACGCCCATGGCGCTCGGCTCTATTGCGAAGGAAACGTCGGTAACGGCGCGGCGCGGCCCGTACCACTTGGTCACATGCTGCGCCAGCACGACGGGGGACATGATAATTCACAAATTACTGCATGCGCTCGGGCACAAACCCGGGCGCTGGGCCCGGGTTTGCGACGACGATCTTGAAGGTCAACTCTAGCCGCGCTCACTCGTAATATTCGGGCGAGTGCTTGTGCGCCTTGAAGGTGTCCGGATCGTGCGCGTAGATGATGTCGGCGCCTTCGACATCCCGCACCCTCTTCACCCACGCATAGGCATCGAGCATGCCGACCGGATCATAGACGCTGCCGATGCTCGGCAGGATGTTCTTGTCGAGATTTTCCTGGAGGTAGACGGCATCGCTGGTGAGCACCACAGTGCCAGTCTTCGGCAGGCGCACCACCATGATCTGACTGCCGGGCGTGTGCGATACGGAGCGGTGAATATAGATGCTGTGATCGCCGAACAGGTCGAGATCGCCGTCGAGTTCGATAGCCTTGACCTTATTGGGCATGCCTGCCCCGATGCCATTGCGCATCATCTCGAAATCTTTGGTGATGAAGAACACCGCGTAGCCCGGCGCCGGCCAGAATGCGTTCTTGATCTCGTCGCGCTGATAGACGAACGTCGAGTCCAGGAATTTGCCGATGTTGCCGGCGTGATCGACGTGGAAATGCCCGAGCACGACAAACTTGATGTCCGAGGGCTTGACGTTGATCTTGCTGAGCTGGGCGTCGATCGCGATGTCCGGTGAGCGACCCGGGTCAAGCGCCTTGACGAATGGTCCCCAATAGTCCGGGTCGGTGATGATTTTGTCGTTGTTGCCGCAATCGAACAGCACGTCGCCCTTGGGATGCCGGATCAGGAAGAAGCCGACCGGAATCGTGACCTTGCCGCTGGAGCCGTTCTGAATGATCGACTTGTCGAGCGTCAGCGCACCCGACGAGAACACATAAAGCTTCATCTCCTTCGGAGGGTCCGCCGCTATCGCGGCCGTCGTCCCCAACACGCCCGCCGCAATTACCAAGGCGCCGAGACTCTTCGCCAAGCTTACCGGCATGTCATCCTCCCTGATGTCGATCGCGCGGCCGTTACGTTTGGCCTATGCGCACTCTAGCACGAATCCACGGATTGTGCAGTGGCTAAAGTAATGCCTGTCCCTACCGGAAATTAAATCCGGAGGTATTGATGGTGCAGACCTCCGAGGTGCGGGACGGCTACGATGCGGCCAACGGCCTGAACTGCACGCGACGCTGGTGGGTTCGAGATGGAGGGGGCCGATCTCACTGTGGCGGAGGAAGCACTCGGCGCCATCGCCAGGAAGGCGATCCGATCGAGCCATTTGCGAACACTTGGGTGTTTGTGCGCAGCATAGTCTGCCGCGATGTCCCTGCCGCAATGCTCCAATCGCAGGATCGTCGTGGCGAAGAACAATTAATGGCCGACGTGCTATTGTGATCAATACGCCTTTCTCGTGAGCATCAACGTCGTCCAAGGAGCACCCAATGATTCCGAAAGCCCCTCTGGTGGTGTGGTTCGAGAAATTGGGGCGGGAGACGTATCCCTCGCCGGCGGGAAAAATGCCTCGCTCGGCGAGATGGTGCGCCATCTCGGAGAGCGGGGCGTGCGAGTACCACCGGGGTTTGCCACCACGGCGCAATCCTATTGGCAGTTTGTTGACGCGAATGCCGCTCGGCCCGATGACGAACAAATTGAATCCCGGCTTGTCGATGCGGGTTCCGAACGTGAGCGCAACTGGCGCATGGCGCGGCAGGCTTTATCTTCCATTCATGCTGGTCGAGAAACACAAGTCTAGCGCGGAGCCGCAGGCGGTTGCGGCTACTAAACCCTCGCTCGCCGACAAGATCGAATTCTTGATGCGGGGCGACGCCTATCGGCCGCCCGTGGCCGAGGTTGCCCGTCACGAGACCCATATGTCGCAGGTGTTTCTGGCCGGCGATCGGGTTTACAAGCTCAAAAAGCCGGTCCGTTTCCCCTACCTCGATTTCTCGACGCTCGCACGCCGCGAGGCGGCTTGCCGGGCCGAGCTCAAGCTCAATCGCCGTCTCGCCCCCGACACTTACCGTGAGGTCGTTCCGCTGGTCCGCTCGGGACGAGGTCTCGTCATCGGCGGCGGCGGCGAGATCGTCAACTGGCTCGTGGTCATGATTCGTCTCGACGAGGCTCAGATGCTCGACCGCGTGATCGGGGAAGGGCGTCTGCATCGCTGGCAGCTCGATCGCCTCGCCTCCGTTCTGGTGCAGTTCTACCGCCGCGCCTGCGCCGCGTTCATCTCGCCCGCCGCGCATTCTGCGGAGCTGTGGCGCAGCCTCGCCTTCAATCGCCGCATTCTTCTCGATCCGCGCTTTTGCCTTCCATCGGGGTTGGTGCGCCACGTCGACGCCATGCAGCGCCGGTTTCTCACCGAACGGGCCGAGCTTCTGGCCGAGCGGGTGCGAACGCGACGTATCGTTGATGGGCACGGCGACCTGCGCCCCGAACACATTTGCCTCGGCGATCCGGTGCGTATCATCGACTGCCTGGAATTCAACGCGCGGCTGCGGATGGTCGATCCTTTCGATGAAATCGCGTTTCTCTGTGTCGAATGCGAGCGGTTGGGCGCCGCCTGGGCCGGTGAATATTTGCGCCGCCGCATAATGCACAGGCTGCACGACGGCGATTCCGAGGAGCTTTTCATCTTCTATCGCTGCCATCGTGCGACGCTGCGGGCACGCCTCGCCATCGCGCATTTGTTGGAGCCCAATCCACGCACGCGCGAGAAATGGGCGCCGCTCGCGCGCGCCTATCTGCGGCTAGCGGCCGCGGATGCGGTGCGGCTGGGACGATGCCTCAGAGCATGATCCGGAAAAGTGGAAGCCAGTTTTCCGAAAAGATCACGCTCCACTAAAAGACCAAGAGATCGGTGAGCGTCTCGTCGGCGTGAAGGCGGCGTATGGCCTCGGCCAAGAGAGGCGCTACCGCAATCGTATCTAGGCCCGCGCCGCTTCGGTACTAAGCCGGAAGGCGGGTACGGAGTCGGTGACCACAATTCGGTCGATCAGCCGCGTTAGCTATCTTTCTGCGCTTCCTCGCGCGCGCGGGGAAGCGCAGAACGAAGGTTAACGCGCCGGGTGTCTCCTTCCTTATTTCCCCTGATCTAGATCAAATTGCGGGCCGCTACACGGGCGCATAAGTGCCTCATGTGGCAACCGATTTCTACCGCGCCGTTCGACCGCGATCTTGAGCTCGCCGTCCATGACGGCGACGAGTACCACGCGCTCGTCTTCCCATGTCGCTGGATTCCGGGCGACTGGATGAATGCCGAAACGAAGAAGTGGCTCCCGATACGCCCGACCCATTGGCGCGAATGGGTCGAAAAGGGCTAATGTTGCGGTTTTCGTTCCTTGGGGATTTTCACCAGCTTCGCCTCTTCCTCGGCGAGCAAACGGGCGATTGCTTCTCGCTTCGTCGCGACAGTCTCGGAGGCAAGCAACTTTCTATAGTGCTCGATGTTGAGGGTAGCGACGGCCTTATCCATCGAATGGTCCCTCACAGGCGCCCCGCGCAATTAAGGCTATCCTTCCGGCAACTGCGCGTCCAGGGAATTGTCGGTAGTGTCTCAGTTTGAATTTTATCCCTTAGCCGATTTCAGGATTTGGTCTGGCGTATCGCTTACCACGATGGCATCGTTTGCGCTTCCCAAAAATGCGATGACCGTGCCTCGATGCCGAACGTCATCGCGGAACAGCGTGATCGCATTGTCGAGATTGACGTATATGGCTTGCCCGTGTTCATCGGTGCATTGTACCCAGGTTGCCATTATTGGTTTCCTCCAGTTGGCGATCTATATTGGTTTCAGTTGAAGGAAAATGTAATGCCCCGAGGCCCCAAAGGCGAGAAGCGCCCTGCCGATGTGATCGGCAACGCGGTCCATGTCATGCGGGTGGCGACGGGGGAGATTGAGGACAAACAGACCGATCTTTCCAGTAACCGGCGAAAGGGCGGCCTAAAGGGAGGTAAGGCGAGAGCCGAAGTCCTGTCTCCCAAGCAGCGCCAAGACATTGCCCGCAAGGCCGCCAAAACTAGGTGGCGGCCTTCGGCTGAACCGAAAAGGGCAAGCGCGGCTGCGCGGGAAAAGAAAGAGCATCAATAGCGCCAGGATCGACCAATCCCTGCTCAACGCCCTGCATAATAACAAACGGCCGCATCATTGGCTCTCGGAACCGAAATCGAAATGCTCTCTCATGCCCACTTCGCACGAGAATGTTTCCGCGTTCCTCTGTAATAAACTTCTTTAGATGCTGCTGAAATGCGTCAATCGTCCCAACTAAGGAAAGCGCAATCGATGAAACGATACTCGGGTCTTCCTGCGAAGAGTTCGAGGTTGAGCGACTTTGATCGATGCCAAGACGATCTCTAATCGCTTGACCACTTTCAGAATGCGGCGTCCGGAACTGCGTCAAGCCCATCGGGTACCGAAGCCCACGGCGATTCGCGGTGCGGCGGTGTTCAGGTGTCCACATCGGCTGCTCTCCAGAGGATCAAGCGCCTGACAAGGAACCACATCAAATTCATCCGACTCAGAAGTTTCCGGATCAGCTCTTAGACCTGCTATTTCCATTGAACGACAAGGACGAGTAATGACCCGAAAGCACAGTTTCGGGCAAACATATTCGCTGGAAGATTTCATCATTTTATCACAGCACACTCATCGCTCAGATGTGCTCATGCTGCAGGCGACTGCCTGAACGTCCGCGCCGCGATTTCGCATTGCTACGTTTAATGGGACCCTAATTACATCCGATCGCGTAGGCCGCGCACGCCTTCACCTTTGGCGCAGTGTTCGCAGCAGAAGAAGGTGCTTTCCTTCTCAAGACCGTGACCAACGATACGGATGCCGCAATGCGCGCAGGTCGGTGCGAGCGCATGGATCGCGCATTCGAAGCTGTCGAAGGTGTGAGCCTTCCCGCTCTGGATTACTTGAAACGTCTTATCGTAATCGTTCCCGCAAGTCTCACATATTGCCATGACACCACCTCACTTATACCGCAGCCGGACTGCAAAGATTTCAAATGCCTTGATAAGCTCCGACGGCTGACCCCGCGGCTGTCAGACGCGCATTCGACCCACTCGAGCTTGTTCTTTCTAATCCCAGAATGCGCCGGTCATTTTGATGAGGATCAATTCTCGTGAAGGCGGCCAACGTTATCTATTTGACGAGGAGCGATCCCGACGCGGGGTATGCATGTTTTTCTCGGTTCGGCACGGCGATGATTATCGCCGAACCTTTTGTCCAACAGCGATCTTGAATGCCGCTTGGCGGTGCTGGCAGGCGAACGGGCATCCACGCGGGATCATGGCGATGATCCAAAAGCTGGATGTCGAGGCCCGGCGAATCCGAGGGGTGCCGGAGCACCTACCGCGTCAACTTCCGCCGCGACCGCCCGGGCGCCAATCCGCAGGCTAGGTGTTGTGAGCAATGCCATGCCAGCCAAAGCGACCAGGGACAGTGTAATGACGAAGTTACGCCAAATGCAGCTGTACCGGACGGCCGTTCGGGATCGAGCTTCGTCGATCATGCCAGGTGCTCCATTCTCCCTCTGCAGCCTCCCGAGTTCAGCATACTGCGTCCCGGAATAATTCGGTCTGATCGTTGGCCTGAGCAATTCAAACTGTTTCAAAATCCAATGGCGGGCTGATTTGTTCTTTGATGCAGATCAATAAGCATCAGGAATTTGTACACGTCAGATTTTCGGTATGAATTTCGGTACGGCGACGTAGATTGCAACGGCGAGTATGGCGACAAGTGGGAACAGGCTTTTCGCCAACGATATAACGCCGAGATGATCGAGAAAAATGATACGCATTTCTTTGTTGGAACGCTTCACCAATATCCCAAAAGCTGGATTATCAGCAAAACCTGCGAGGGCAGTTGAATTGGCCCTATGAACGACCGTCCCTTGGAGTTTTTAGATCGCTGGGATCGGATCACGTTGAGGCGGTGCCGCCACAGCTAAAGCGACGGGAAGCGGTACGACTGGCGGCGATGTGCCGAGAGGATGCGATGCGCGGGTATCAGTCTCTTCGACCTTGAGCGCGCAGCGAAGGGCAACCTCGTCCAGAACATGCTGGACGCTTCGGAGGCGGCGGCTAACCGCACAAATCACGAGACCGCCAACTGAGGCGGCCTATTCGTCCAATCGGGATTTGTCCGTAGCGTAACTTGCCAGTTTTGCGGTTTCCTCGGTCAGGAGGGTTTGCAGCGTTTTCCGCTTAATCCGATCGTTTTCTGTTTTGAGTTGATCGATATAATGCGCGATGTTCTTCCGCTCGATGAACTTGTCCATGAGAGCCCCCTGGGGTTGGGTGGCTTGATAGATTGCAAAGTGCGCCCCATAACGCGGTAGAGTCAATCCTCCTATTCGTCTTTTTCTGCCAAGACGGCACCGGTAGCCGGATTTACGTGATTGACGTGGTGGCATACCGGACAAGTCACCGGCTCATAAATGTGATGATCCTCCGACGTATCTTCGGGGCAAAGCCCTGAACGCGGTATCCGGTTGTGGGGCAGCGGTACATAAAGAGCAGCATAGCGAAGGCATCCGCTGTGCGTTACGGAAATAGATTGATTGAGATCAATCTCCAAAATGGGCCACCACAAAAAAATCAAAAGGGGCCAGTAAGAAAGGGGGCCAGCACCCCGACGATCATAGGGTATGACAATGCTCAAAGACCTGAACGTAGACCAAGCCCGCTTCATCGCGCTCCTTGCAAGGACTGCACGCACGCAGCGCGACGCACTGCTTGGCCACGTGGCGGAAAGGACTCTTGGCGGAACAATACCCGGACGGGGCGAGCACAATCCTACTGCTGAGCTGGGGTTTGAGCCGCTTCCCGCCGAGGATTCGCAGACGACAGCACTCCGCGAAGCAATTGCTTCGCTGTCAGCGAAGGCGCGCCAGGAGCTGTATGCGTTGATGCGCATTGGTCAGGGCCACCTCGCGGCTAATAAGTGGCATCGGGGGCTGTCTGAAGCCGATGCTCTCGGCCCGGATGCGATCACGGCCGCGATTATTGAGGATGCTGATCTCCACGACCACCTTGCGAAAGCGCTTTACGAAGCCAAGCGATGACGGTGAGACCCACCGCTTGAGCGAGAGGCTACATCCGGCGCTCGGTTCTTGTGAGCATACGGGCAATTTGGTCCTTGAGCTTGAGACGTTCTTTCTTGAGCCTTTCGAGAACCTCATCGGTGGTTGGCTCTTCTTCAGATTCAATGCGATAGATCTGGCCATTGACCTCGTCGTAACGGCGCGTCAATCGCCTGAACAGATAGTTGTTTTTTCTGAGCTGCGTAATGAGCGTAACTTCATCGGGAAATTCGTCTTGCAATTCATGCGGGATATGCATCGCGCCAACCTCGTTGTTTCGCGCGCTCGGTTCGCTTACGAAGTTCAATCACACCTGATCCTTTGCGCTCATCGCTTCCAGGGAAAGACAAGCAATCACCGTCGCGGGCGAGACGTGCATCAATGCCACACTCACGGCCGAGACTGCGGATTATCGCATCCAACGCACGCGGATCTCCACGTACGATTGGCGAACCACAATGGGTAAAGATCGCTCGATGCAGGTGTGCCCTGGCGCACCAATCGAGTTGAGTCGTAATGGAGGCGTGGCCGATCAAAGTCCCTTCCTTAACGCGTACCATCGAACGTCGCATCGTCGCGCCATCGCCGATATAAACGCCGACTTCACCTAGCGCTTCCGCGACGTTTGGAAGCCCGGCAACGTCCGGCACGTAAAAGAAGGAGCCTGCCTTGGTCGACACGCGATATCCCACGGCCGGCGCGCGGATGGAATGCTGAACGCGATACGCTTTGAACCTTAGCCCGCCAATTGCCATTGATTTTTTCAGCGGCATGCTGCGTCGATCACGAATGGGGAAGCAACGCACTAAGCGCAGCGTCTCCCTTGTCGCGTAAACCGGGCACGGTGCGCCTTGAGCAAGACCGCCGGCATGATCTGGGTGCGCATGTGTCAGCACGATGACGGTCGGCGCAACGGCAGCCAGTCGGCCAAGCCAATCCGTGCCACAGTCAATCATGATTCGAGCATCGTCGTGCTCGACGAGCAACGAACTGTGGCGTTGATGCTGACGCGAGCGAATCTTGATTTCGCCCCGCGTGCCGAGAAACGTGAGTTCAAGTGCCTTTTTTCTTGATGTCACTTTTATCACTGGAGGAGTTAGGGTTCGTAGGTTGCGAAGACCTGCTCGATCTCGATCCCGACCAGACCACGGGGTGACACGGAAGTTTGGCGTCTCTGATTGCCACTAACGAGCACCGCAGTTCGATCACAACCGCTCGATTTCGAATTCCTCGCACGAATAGCCGAGCATCGAAAGGCCTTCTTCCAGAAAGTCGCCCACAAGCGGCGTACCGAGGAGGTACTCAGCCGTGCGCTGATTGTGTGCGCGGAGAGCTTCCTCACGCACTGTTGGCCAATCGCTGGCGGAATAGTCATCTCGCCCTAGCCACGCCAGGGCTACGAGATCGACCTGTTCGTCCTCAGACAGGGAATTGATCAGCGACGTAAGCTCCTCGACAACCGGATCATCCTCGTGGTCTTCAAGAACTGCGGTGTCCTTGTCGTCCGAAGGATTCGACCCTGGATCGGGTTCGGTCACCTCGTCCTTGGCGTCGAATTCCCTGGCCTTGATGATGATAAAGCAGACCTTCTCAGGCGAGATTGTGAGCGGTGACTCGTCGTTGTCAGTCATTTCCGATCGCTTCAAAGGCTCTGGCATCGTCACCTCCTTATGGCGCTATAGAAAGGGCTGCACGTCAGACGATAGTGATCAAGATGCATTAGGTAGCAACTCCAATCGCGACTCATTGAGAAAAATCAATCTGTATCGCGGCCTTCCCAGTCCGCAAAATCTCTCGGCGCACTTTGATCCAGATCAAAGAATGGAGGGGCTCTATGCTGCCAAATATATCTGCCGTCGTGCCGAGGCAAGTTTGGCGAAGTACGGCAGCGAAACGTCTACGGGCGCGGACCTGCTTACACGATGAACCAAGCTACCGATGACGCATGGCGGAGGGACCCGTAGCTATTCTGTCCGAACACCCCGTGAGGAGACTCCGGTCCGACGGACAGGGAGCGCGGGTCCCGCGCGTTTCGGCGCCCAACCTGATCCGTTTTCTGAGTGTGAGTCAGGCTCTCATCGGGACGAAGGGAATAGTGAATATCAACTGCACAAC
Organism: uncultured Alphaproteobacteria bacterium; assembly: GCA_963733575.1. Taxonomy (GTDB): domain Bacteria; phylum Pseudomonadota; class Alphaproteobacteria; order Rhizobiales; family Xanthobacteraceae; genus BOG-931. Next base: position 44,919 of record CAVTDJ010000009.1, read on the forward strand.
CGGCGAAGCAGTCACGAAGGGACCGCGAATGGAGAGCTTTCCAGTCAACATCGATGCCGAGCAAGTTGTCCGCTGGATTATGGCAGAGCAGGCCGCCGCACCATCGACCTTCAAAACGACCGCGACGCGTACGGCTGAGGTGCGGGAAATTCCAGCGCGAAGAGAATATCATCTCGGCGACGAAGAGCGCGAAGACCTGAGCGAAGTGGCGACACTCGCGACTTTGGAGATCGCGCCCGCGCACGCCGGCGAGGGTTGGCTGCTGACTGTCACGGTCGAGGACGAAATCGGTCCGCGCGTTTCCGGCAATGGGACAGCCACCGAAACAGAACAACGAATTGATATCGGCACCTTCTACAGCGCGTTCATTCGGCCAGGACGAGGAACAGCGAATGTGATCGCTCAAGTAGATAGTCCATCGGCCAGGACGAGCGTCACCCGCCTACTCAACACCATCGAGCGCAACCAGCATGCGGTCGAGCGTGGGCCATTGAGAGCATAAAAGACCAACGGCACCATTGCACGCGGCTCGTCGGATTTAGCGCACCGGTGAGCACAATTGATCGCGGCGATCATCCCTTGATGCAGATCAGCGGTCGCAAGCGCGCCACGCGCCGAGCAAGACCTGCCTGTTCGGCCGCGGCCACGACCACGCCTACGTCCTTGTATGCGCCCGGCGCCTCCTCGGCGACGCCGCGCATCGAGGGACTCTTAATGATGATACCCCGCTCCGCAAGTTCGTCGACGACCTTGCGTCCGCTCCACTGTCTGAGCGCAGCGTGGCGGGACAGCGCCCGTCCGGCGCCGTGGCACGCCGAAGCGAATGCTTTGTTTTCTGCCGCCGCGTCGCCGACCAGAATGTAGGACCCGGTCCCCATACTGCCGCCGATGAGCACCGGCTGACCGACGGGGCGCAAGGCGTCGGGTAAGCTTTCGTGGCCAGGTCCAAAGGCCCTGGTGGCTCCCTTGCGGTGAACGAAGAGTTCGCGCTCTTTTCCCTCGACAGCGTGCATTTCGACCTTGCAGGTGTTGTGCGAGACATCGAACAAAAGCCGCAGATGGCAAGGGGGAAAAAAGTGGGTAAAAACGCGACGCGCGTAATGGCCCAGGATTTCGCGGTTGGCCAGCGCGCAATTAATCGCGGCACGCATAGCGCCGAGATAGCGCTCACCGACGTTTGAGTTGATAGGGGCGCAGGCAAGCTCTCGGTCGATGAGTTCGATGCCCGAAGCTTTCGCCGCCAGCAGCATTTCCTTGAGGAATTCGGTGCCAATCTGGTGGCCGAGACCGCGTGAACCGCAATGGATGGTCACGACAACGTCGTCGGGCGAAAGCTCGAAGACATCCGCGACCTTGGCATCGAAGATTTCCGCAACGGCCTGAACTTCGAGATAGTGGTTGCCCGAACCGAGTGTTCCCATCTCGCGGCGCTGGCGCTCTCTGGCGCGTTCGGAGACGTTTGCGGGTTGGGCACCAGACATTCTGCCGTGTTCCTCAATACGTTCGAGGTCGCGATCTTCACCCCAGCCGCGCTTGACGGCCCAAGCAGCGCCTCCCGCCAACATCGCGTCCATATCAATGTCATCGAGGGTGATGGGGCCTCTGCTGCCGACGCCTGCCGGAATCTGGCGGAACAGCGAGTCGGCAAGCGACTTCTGCACCGGAATAATGTCGGCGACTTTGAGACCGGTCAGCATCGTGCGCACGCCGCAGGAAATATCGAAGCCGACCCCGCCGGCCGACACCACACCGCCTTGGTCCGGGTCAAACGCCGCCACGCCGCCAATGGGAAAGCCGTAGCCCCAGTGGGCATCCGGCATGGCATAGGACGCCTGGACGATCCCGGGCAGCGTTGCGACATTGGCCGCCTGTTCGTAGACCTTGTCGTCCATTGCGCGGATCAGGTCTTCGTCGGCATAGATGATCGCTGGCACCCGCATGGCGCCGTAAGGTTCAATGCGCCAAGTTGTAGCGTCGACACGCGTGAACCGGCTCGTGTCCATTTATCGACTCTTTCATACGTCTACGACGCAACCCGCCGACCACGCCCTCGGCTTCTTGCGAGACAACCATTATCCAGCTTGAACGCGCGGGACCCGAGCCACCCATCAGCCGGACCGGAGTCTCCTCACGGCATGTTCGGACAGGATAGCTGCGGGTCCTTCCGGCCGTGCTTCTGCGGTCAACTGGTTTATCGCGTAGGCAAATTCGCGCCCGTAGACGTTTCACTGCTGTGCTTCGCCAATCTCGCCTCCACACGCCAGCAACCTTACTATCTGCAACGGCCGCCCGCCGGTTTTGATCTTAATCAAAGGAATTCCACAATTTAGCACAAGCATGCCAACCATACAGCCTTTGGGAAGAGGGACGGAGAACATGGCGTCGATCCCTAAGAAAGTAGAGCCAGGAGGCAGTCGAAAGCAAAAGCGAATTGAACGACAGCGCCTCGAGGCGGCTCTTGAGGAGGGACTGGAAGAGACCTTTCCAGCCTCCGATCCGGTGGCAGTGATAGAACCGCGCCGTCAGGAGATGCTTGTGCATGACGTTGGGCTTGCACGCGCTTGATCGCTTCGGATTGCACAGAATTCCTGCAGTGGGCGCTGCCGCAACTCGAGTTGCGCTGGTCCGGATTCCGCAAAGTGCACCGTCAAGTCTGCAAGCGGCTCGCGCGACGCATGCGCGACCTGGAACTGACAACTTTGCCGCCTATCGGGCGAGGCTGGAAGCCGATCCAACGGAGTGGCGCGTTCTTGACGAATGCTGCCACATCACAATCTCACGGTTCTTTCGTGAGAAAGGCGTCTTCGAGGTTTTGCGCACGCGCGTTCTGCCCGATATCGCCGCACGCGCTGAACATGAAGGACGCAACGCTCGGGTTTGGTCGGCCGGATGCGCGTCGGGCGAGGAAGCCTATACGATCTGTCCGTCGCCGAGGCTGAGCCGGGTGCACGCGATGTGACACACGATTGCGATGCCGTGGCGGCCGACTCTGAGCATCGAGATCCCGAGGCGCTCGCGAACGGAGAGGCTGAAAGTGTCTCCGTCGCGACGGCACGCCTGCAAACGATTATTGCGCTTGCCGACGAGATCGGCTCGTTGAGCCGAGAGCGGCTCGCGGCCGTCGCCCGCGGCCGCGATTTGGCCAAGAGCAGCCGTGCACATCTGCACGAGCTTATGTCCGGACTTGCCCATGAGGTGGCGGCGCTTCGGCTGCAATCCCGATCGCGTATCAGACCTGATTGAGGAAATGGAGCGCGAGCAGCAGACGCGTCGCGCGATCGAGCAGCAGCCGTCAGATATTGCGCATCGCGCGGGCCTACCGGCTTCGGACTTCCGCGACATCCTCGCCGAGGTCGGCAAAGCCCGGCGAGAGATCAAGACCGCGCGCGAGCAGATGGTGAAGGCCCACCTGCATCTGGTGGCTTCGATCGCTCGAAAGTACCACCGCAAGCGTTCGCTGGACCTCCTCGACCTGATTCAGGAAGGCAATTTGGGCCTCATGCGCGCGATCGAAAAGTACGACTATCGTCGCAGGGTCAAAATCTCGACTTATGCTGTCTGGTGGATCCGTCAGGCGATTGCGCTTGCCGATCAAGCGCGCACAATTCGTATTCCCGTGCATATGACCGAAAACGCAGGGAAGGTGTTGCGCGAGCGCCGCCGGCTTTACCAGAAGGAAGGACGAAACCCCAGTCCCGCCGATATCGCTGCGCGGATGGGGGTTTCAGCTTCCCGCGTCGAACAGGTGCTGTCGATGGTGCAACAGCCGACTTCGCTTGATGCCCCGGTCGGCGAAGATGGCGACACCACCCTCGGCGATCTGATCAAGGCGCCCGGCGCTATCGATCCGCAAGCAGCAGCCGAGGCCAGCATTTTGCGGGATATTGATGGCGAAGCCCTTGCTGATCTGACCCCGCGGGAGCAACGCATTCTGCGAATGCGTTTCGGCATCGGCCGCACCGCCGATCATACCCTGGAAGAGATCGGCAAGGAATTTGGTGTGACCCGCGAGCGCATTCGTCAGATCGAAGCGAAGGCACTTGAGAAGCTCCGCGATCCGGCTCGCTCGCATAAGCTTGCGACGTTCATCGACAATTGATCAGCTAATGGAAGCTTGGCACTCGAACGAGCGGACGCGAAAAGCCGTCCAGTCGCCCGGTAAGCAGTGCCGTTCGATAACAGACACGGCTGCGGGTATCAATCACCGCCATCTTCTGGGAACATCGGGAGCAGGTCGCTAAGTATGATCCCAATCGCCCCTTTGACCGGAGCGGCGTATTCGTGCGGACCAAGGTCGTTCGCCGCTTTGGTCAATAGAATACGCGCTTCGGCGTTCGTAAGAATGTTCTTGTCGACCAAAGTTCTTAGCAGCGAAACGAGAACGGCGCTTGCTGCATTCCCCAGCTCAAGTTCGCGACCTTGTCCATACATGCCCGTCTCCCGCTCGACTGTCCGTACGCGCTCCTATGACTTTTTCAGACCTCCGATTGGAGGGCGCACGACGCATCACACCGCCAGGCGCCGCGTGTCGTAGAGCCAGCCTTCTCCGTTGCATCGCGAGCAGACACCGCCGTCTCGGCGACCAGTCGCGCGGCAGTCCGGGCATTCCGTCCATTCGTCCGCGGCTAACGCACTGCGAATGACGCCTGGACATTTGGCCCCGGAGGCAAGCGGCCTCGCGCATTTCTTGCCGATTTGGTCAAACGCCCTGATAATTGTGTGGCATCGGGGGCAAATGCCGAAAGGGCGGTCACGCCTAGTGACGTTTAATTCTGCGCTGCTCGACATCAGAGAGGCCCGGGCCAGAAAGCGGATTGAGCAGCCTGATATCCCAAATATCGGCCTTCATTGTTGACTCGGATCAAATCCGAGCTGTGAACGCTGCCGCTAGATTAGACTTAGCTCGGCAGATAGGCGGTATGGCCGGATGTGGTTGGCAACTTCTGCAAGCATATGTCGCAGATAAATACGACGAAAATCATGGCGTCCGAGGCCTTGCAGCATCGGCGAGCGCAGCGCCCCGACGCGACGCGACGGGCGCTGGAACAAAGCGTGCTTTATTCCGAGGAACTCGGCATCGACCTGGCGCAGCGAACCGACGCGGCGTACTTCCACTGGTTCCTGGCGAGCCTTCTGTTCGGTGCCCGAATTTCGGAAACGACGGCCAAGAAAACCTTTCGCGCGTTCATGCGCCATGGGCTGACGACGCCGAAAAAAATCGTGGCGGCGGGGTGGGATTTCCTCGTCTATCCGGTGATGCGCGAGGGCGGCTATGTGCGCTATGACGGTCGCAAGTCGACGCAGGTCCTGCGTGACTGTGACGAGCTTATCGCCCATTACGGCGGTAGCCTGGGCCGGCTGCATGCGGCCGCGCGTGATGCGCGCGATCTGGAGCAAGGTTTACTTGCGTTTTACGGCATCGGGCCGGTGACCGTGAACATCTTTCTGCGCGAGCTCCGTCCCTTTTGGAGCAAAGCCGATCCCGATCCTCTGCCAGCGGTGAAGAAGTTGGCGAGGCACCTGTCCGTCGATCTTGGACGCTATCGACGGAAAAGCCTTACTTTCGCTCGGGTGGAGGCCGGTCTGATCCGGCGCCGGCATGAATTTCGCCTCAAAATAACTTCGCGACGCTAGGACTGGAACGTCGTCATCAACGTCTACCAGGACGGCTTTAGGCGAACGCTCCGCGCCCTGAAGGAATTTGGACCGGTTGAACGAAGTCCCTACTACAACGTCCTGGTGATGAGAGCAGATGATCCCACAGCGTTTCTTGAATCCGTCGAGCGAAAAACCGAAGAGAACACTGCGCTTTATGATGCGATCTCACGCATAGCGCCGGCGACGCGCAGCATCGACTTTCATTCCGTGGAGGAGTTCACGGAGAGACTTAAAGCGATTCTGCTCGAATGGTTACCACGTCTGACCGGAATCTCTCTTCACGTGCGCCTGCATCGGCGTGGCGATAGACACCATCTGCGAACACCAGACACCGAGCGCTTGCTTGACGATTTGCTCCTCGACGCAACGGCGGCGGCAGGTGCGCCTTGCAAAATTTCGTTCACGGATCCGGATGCGGTCATCGCGATTGATACAGTTGACGATCGTGCCGGGGATTGGGCTGTGGACACGTGAAGATCTCGCGCGTCACCACCTGCTGCGACCAGACTGATGGCGGAACTGCCGTCGCCATCAACGCCAATGGCGCGGCTGGATGCTCACGCGACAGGGCGTGCCTTCCTCGATCGAAACATCGGCTATTGCGAACTGGCCGATGTTCCAGGCATTGGTCATCAGATGGCTGGTCGGCCGCGGCGTCGTGAAGGTGGAAATGCCGGCCGCGAGCGACAGCGGCAGCAGCAGCTGATCGGCGAGATGAAGCTCAACCGCGCCATCGGAGGCATGATGTTCACGGAAAGCAGCGACTGCTTCGTCGGCAACGGCCTCGGAGGGCTTACCAAGCCGGCCATAGCCAGAGAAGCTTGCCGCCATGTTCTCGTATTTGGCCACAAGAAAAATGCCGGCGCCCGGACAGGCTGCGGTGACGCGCTGCGGCAGGATATTGACCGGAACACCGAGGTCCCCAAGCGATGCCCTCGCTCGATCCACCATGCGTTGTGGAATGTGAGCGGGTAGGTTTGCGGCGATGGCGGTGCCGGCGACCTGCCGCAAAGGCCCGCGGTCCGCCACTTGGATTGGGTTCAGCCGCGTCGCACCACGGTCATTTCCGATCTCGCATGAGATTTCGCCGTTGCCGACCGGATACCAGCCCCAGCGCTTGAGTTCGGCATCGATGCGAAAGCCTATTTGGCGCAAGGCCGGGAAATAGGCATGCACAAGATCATCGAAGGACGGGGCCCATTCCACGTGGGTTCCTCCGCGCAGCACCAAGGTGGATGCACGATCGACCAGCGCTAGCGGGACCAAAAGTGTCTGCAGGATAAGGCTGACAGAGCCGGCGCTGCCTCGCTGCGCCGTCTCGGCCACGTCAAAGACGTAGGAGCCAGATCTGGGCAGATGCGTCGGAGAAAAGCTCAATTCGGTCGAGCCGAGCCGATCTCCCGAAACCGTCGCTCCGCTGATCGTCGCTGCGGCCCTCACGGCGGAAAGATGTTGCGGCAACAACCCGGGATTGCGTCGACCGGCACGGATGCTGGTGAGATGAAAGGGCCGCGCGGTCACGGCCGACAGGCTCAGCGCGGTCCGCAGTATCTGGCCGCCGCCTGCGCCGTACGACCCATCAAGTGTGAGGACATCCATCCTGCTCCTCACGCGTTGGCGAAGTTGGCTGCCTTTATTGACTCAGGTCAAACAAGTCGGGGAGTGCAATTGCTAGCCTCTCGAGCGGCGAAGACTAGTGGCGGACACGCGTCCATCAATTGAGTGGCGTTTTTCTGAGCATGGACCCCAATATGGCCGACAACCTAACCTGCACTTGGATTGGCGCATCGGGCAAGATGTATATCTACGAGATTTTCGCGCGCCATCCAAAGCTGCCGCCCAATGAGCCGGGCAACTTCATCTACGCGAAGATGGATGAACATAAGAGGTGGCTGCCCATCTATATTGGCGAAGGCAACTTGACGCAGCGAGCGGGGCCTGACCCTCGCGGCGTGAAATGCATCGATGCGAAAGGCGCCACCCACGTCCATGTGCATGTGAATTACGATCGCGAGGACCGCGTCGCAGAAATAAAGGATCTGCTTGAGAATTTTCCGCAGGCCTACGCCCCCGATGGCTGCAACGAAAAAACGAGCGGCTGAATGCCGAGCTTTCAAATTGCGGACGGGCATCATGGCAGAAGACCCATTCGACTCGCATCCCGCCCGTTACTGGCACAAGCTTGAAGATGGCCGTATCCAATGCGACCTGTGCCCGCGTTTCTGCAGGCTGCACGAGGGCCAGCGTGCATTCTGCTTCGTGCGTGCGCGACAGGGCGACGAGATCGTGTTGACGACGTATGGCCGCTCAAGCGGCTTCTGCGTCGACCCGGTCGAAAAGAAGGCGCTCAACCATTTCCTGCCGGGAACGCCGGTTCTGTCGTTCGGAACCAGCGGCTGCAATCTGGGCTGCAGGTTCTGCCAGAACTGGGACATCAGCAAGGCCCGCGAGTACGACGTTCTCGCCGAGCGCGCGAGCCCTGAGGATATCGCGCAGATGGCTGAACGGCTCCGGTGTCCGAGTGTCGCCTATACCTACAATGACCCAACCATTTTTCATGAATACGCGGTCGACACCGCTATCGCTTGCCACGCGCGCGGCATCAAGAGCATTGCGGTGACCGCAGGCTTTGTTTGCGCCGAGCCGCGCGCCGACTTCTACCGCCACATGGATGCGGCCAACATCGACCTGAAGGGCTTTACCGAGGATTTTTATCACAAGGTCTGCTACGCCCATCTGCAACCGGTATTGGATACGCTCATCTATGTGAAGCACGAGACGCAGGTGTGGCTTGAAGTCACTACCCTGCTCATTCCCGGCCTCAACGACTCAGAGGCCGAACTCGAAGAGATGACACAATGGGTGGTGGACAATCTTGGTCCGGACGTGCCGTGGCACTTCACTGCCTTCCATCCGGATTGGCGCATGAAGGATATTCCGCGGACGCCGAGCAAAACACTGTCTCGCGCCCGGGCGATCGCGATTAAGAACGGTGTTCGTTACGCCTTCACTGGAAATGTGCACGACCCGGCTGGTCAAGCCACCTATTGCCATAATTGCCAAGCGCTGCTGATCGGACGCGACGGCTACGAGATCACGGCGTGGCATCTGAGCGCCGAGGGCGATTGCGACAAGTGTCACAGCCATTGCGTCGGCGTGTTCAACGGCTCGCCCGGCACATGGGGCTCGAAGCGCATGCCGGTCGCAATGAGTGCGGCCGCTGCCGCATGGCAGTGACGCTTACACCCACGCTTTCGGAAGGAGTGCCGGGTAGCCTCGCCTGAATGTATCGCTGGCTACCACGCCCATTTGACCTGTCCGAGCTCGCCGCCCTCCGGGGTAATATAGACATCGCCAAACTGGACAATCCGGATTTTATCGCGATCGACAGCCGTGGTGAGCGCAATCGTCCGTCCCGCAAAGTCAATGCGTTCGATGATCCCTAGTCCCAAACAGTGGCCTGTTGCGTCGGCGATTCCGGAAAGCAGATTGCGCTCAAACCCCACGGGCAGGAGCTTGCTGTCCGGCGGCGGCGCGAGGGGCCCGACCGGCGCACCGACAATCAGGATACCTTCAGAGCTTTTCTCGGCGTAGACAGCTCCTTCAAGCTCGATCGGCTTGCCGGCAAACAAGAGCGTGCGCTGGAAGATCAGAGACTCGAGCGGGAGTTCCAGCAGCTTTGCGCCGGAAAAATGCCGCGCATAGGACCGCCGCCGCATTTCGATCCTTTCGTAATCGTCCTTGCCATGCGCCTTGCGCGAAGGCTTGATCGTAACGATGGGCCTGTGCCGATTGGCCATCCGGACGGGCGCAAGCTCGCTTCGCCTTTCGATGGTGACAATGACGTCGGGCCGAACGGCTTCGATCTTGTAGTTTTTGAGCACGCCGCCGGATTCATGAATCAGGCCAGTCGTATCGATGATGATGAACGCACCGCGCGCCTCGCGTGCAAGACTCGCGGTCCCTATCACCAGCGGCAAGAAGCGCCCAATCGGGCCTGTGCTGCCGACAAAGTAGTAAGCCGACGGCGAGATCGCCGAGAAATCGACCGGTGCAGTGGGATAGCCCAGCGTAACTGCGGTCGGCGGGCCAAGAGTGCTTTGGCCGATATCTGCGTCAACGAACGCTACCTCGGCTTGCCGCGCCAGCAGTGCGCCCTCCAGGAAGCGGCAGAAGCTGCTCTTGCCAACAGCCGATCCGCCGATGACAAGGATCGTGCGTAGGCGACGGTCGAAAATCTCGGCCGCCGCAGCTTCCCACTCTGACGGAACGTGAAGCTTGCCAGCCAGATCATCAGTCAACGGCTGTCTCCAGCAAAAGCCCGGCGTTGGGAGGTCATGCTGCTCATCCGGCGAGAGGATTCTTTGTGTGGCTCGGCGCCAGCCTTTGGCTGTTCTATGGTCGTATGTCGCTGCTCCTTGGCGTCATAAACCGTCACTTGCAGCTGCGGATGCCGTTTTTTGATCGCCAGCGCCGCCTTCTCTGCTGCTTCATATGTTGCGTATCCCGACTTTAGTTGCCGATCAACTGCAACATGGAACTGTTCGACGAGCGACGGTTTTAGGCGTTTTGGCGGCGCGATCGTTGTTTGATTGACGGGAATTGGCTTCTTTGCCCTCGCTGCCCGGCTCGAGGACTTCGTTCGTCTTCGTATTGTCATGCGCCGACACTCCTCGGAACATGCTTCGTCGAGCGCTGGCAAAAGCCGATGAGTTCGACGAATTCCAAAACGTATGGTGTCGTTAGCGCGATGATCTCCACGCATGTTACTGAAGGGCCGACAGGTAGTGACGCCTCACTGAGCGCATTCAGCCGGAAATGATAAGCGGTGGGGTTTGTCGCCGGGCGGCGGACAAGGGCCCGAGTAACCGGGCTTGCCGAAATCGTTGATCGCTTGACGAAAGCCGTTCGCCAGGCTTTCTGCGCCATGACCCTCTTTTAGACCCCGCCAATGGGGGTGGAATGTCGAAAGCAGCCCAGTGATGGAATATTCCGGCGGGCGCGTCCGGATCGTCGCAGATCAGCAGGAAGTGCGCGTGCCCTCTGGGACACCCGACCAGGCGAAGGGCGGCGACACGTTATCGCCATCGCAGGTGTATTTCTTCGGAATGTCGCCTCCTTGGCGAAAGGCGGTGCTGGTCAGCCTCAACGGCATGTCTGCCTCCGTGATATTCGACCTGTGCAATAAGTTTGCGAAACGTAAGGCAAATTGCTTCGAGGAAACCTTGACCCATATCAACGGGCGGCAGCGCATCGGGTGTAGTGGAAACGAAGATGTCGCTGGCGGAATAGACGGACCGTGAAATGCCTGAATTGCCGAACGTCGAGGCTCTCAAACGCGTGCTCGCAAGAAGCGCCCTGCGCAAGACAATCGAGCGGGTCGTCGTGAACGATAAGCGCATCCTGGGTAAGCTTGTTGCGCAGACGTTCGTCAGCCGCCTTCAAGGCGCCAGGCTTGTTGCAGCCCGGCGATATGACAAACACCTACTGGCGAGTATCGATCGCGGCGGCTGGTTGATCCTGCATTTCGGCATGACCGGTGACGCTCCATTTCGTCCCGAAGCCGGACCAACAACCGCCCTTCACTCGCGTACGCCTCGATTTCACCGACGACGGCAGTCTCGCTTATACCAACAAAAGGATGATTGGGCGTGTCGGCGTGATCGAAAACGTAGACGACTTCGTCGCTGATGAAAAACTGGGGCCGGACGCGCTCGATCAGCGCTTCGACTTCTCTGCGTTTAAAGCGGTCGTGCTCGGCAGCAAACGTGACATCAAAACGGCTTTGATGGATCAACAAATCATCGCCGGAATCGGGAATATCTATTCTGATGAAATCCTGTTTCAGGCATGTATCAATCCCGCTGCGCGCATCGACACGCTCACGTCGAACCAGATCAGGCAGCTATTTCTGACCATGCGCGAAGTTCTCAAGACGGCGATCGCCCATGGTGCCGGCTCGGAACTATTCACCGAGCGAATGCCCAAGGACGCCCTTTTGCCCGAGCGCAAGAAGGGAGGCCATTGCCCCCGCTGCCGATCGCCTCTGAAGGTATTCAAAGTTGGTGGTCGCACGGCCTATTGCTGCCCGCAGTGTCAAAACTGCTGACCGATCCTGGTCATCCATCGGCGGCGTCGCGCCGTGCGCCTTTCATTTGTCGCCCAAGGCGTCAGAGCTCGCTCCCGATCAGTTCATGGCGGCGGTGCCACGTGTCACGAATTGCGGCCTCGACGAAGCTTGTGGGAGCCGCGGGCGCCGCAGGATAGGTGTCCTTAAACCAGGCGGAGAGCTGTGCGGCAAATTCCGACAGGGTTTCCGGCGCAACGCCGGCCACGATTCGTCGATAAGCCTCGCCTTCAAAAATGCGCCTCGCGATTCGACGGCCGGGCCTCGCCGTACTGCCCGCATTGGTCAATTCTTTTATCACAGGACAGCTCACTCTATTTTCGGCGCGGATCAACCCATCCGTCACTGCGGCCGAGAGCTTTTTCGATGGCGGCACTGCATGCGATGCCCATAACGCTAAAATTCAACGCCGCGATATTCGAAAGCTTTGCCGATCCGCAATCCAAAACCTTGATCGAGATCAACCCGGACCAACCGACCTTGACATAGGTGGGCTTATCGAAGTCTTAGGGGGGCAGCTGTGTTCACATTGCCGGTACTGCTGATTGTCGCCGTCCTGGTGGTGCTCTTCCCGTTCTTGTTCGGGGAGCTGATGTTCACCAGCCTGACAAAGCTGCACCTAAGTCCAAGCATCGCGCTCGCATGTGTGATCGCGATCTTTGTCGGAGGTCTCATCAATATTCCAATCAAGTCCGTCGTTCGCGATGGGGAAGTCATTGAGCATCCGCTCGCTGTCTATGGACTCGCCGGCTTGTGGCCGCAGTTGCAACGGGTACGACGCACGACAATCATTGCGGTGAATGTCGGCGGCTGCTTAATCCCTGCGGCTCTGGCGTTCTATGAAAGCGTGTATCTCGCAGCGGTAAGCCCGACGGGGCTTGCCGCAGCAGTGGCCGGCTGCGCCGCGAACGTGGTTGTATGTTATCTTGTTGCTCGACCGATGGCAGGCATCGGCATCGCCATGCCGGGTATTGTCTCCCCGCTCGTTGCCGCTGTCTTAGCTCTGTTGCTCGTTCCTGACATAGCGCCGCCGGTCGCCTTCATAATTGGCGTGATCGGTCCGCTTGTTGGCGCCGACCTCTTGCATCTTAGGGATATCGAAGTGAGTGAGATCGGCGTCGTCAGCATTGGCGGTGCCGGCACTTTCGACGGCATCGTACTGTCGGGAATTGTTGCGGCCTATTTGGCATAAGTCCGCTTGACCGACATGAAACACGACACCAAGCGGGAGGGTAGAGTTTCGCGCCTCGGCGGCCTGCCGCTGCATCTGAGCCGCGACGGGTCGTCGATGGCTGGCGGCTTTCCGATTTTCCGAGAAATGTTAGCGAAGGTCGTAGTTGCCATATCGGTTGTGATGCGTGAACTCGCGGACATCGCGGCGCACGCGTACCTGCTTGCCAGCTAACGCTGGATAGCCGAGCCGGCAAGCGAAGGCGATCTTCATATGGTCCGGAATGCCCAAGATGCGACGGAGCTGGTCTTCTACTTCGCTGGCGCTGAACACGCTCAAAATCTGCATGGCAATTCCGAGTATTTCCGCGGTGAGCCACATGTTCTCCATCACGCAGCCGAGGCTCATAAGTCCCAGCGTATCTCCTGCGGACGCGGGAGCCCGTTTCCGTGTGTCATAGATGACGATCAATAGAGTCGGACTATCCTGCAACGAGGTTCCGAGGAACGAATGCTGCAGATCGGTAACGTCCTCCGGTTTTGCATTGGGATTTCGCCATGACGCCGGAAACATGGTTGCCAGGAGTCCGGTCTTCTTCAGCAACAATTCGTCCTCCGAAAACGAGAGCTGGGCGTAGTTCTCCCGGACAAAGGTCTCTGACGGTACGGTGCGAATGCTGCCGACCGCTGCTAGGGTCGCCTTGTCGTCGATCAGGATGATTTCGAAATTCTGCATATTGTGGGCGGTAGGTGCCCAGCGCGCGGCCTCCAGGATCTGGAGCAGGTCCTGCTCTGAAACGCAACCCGTTGCGTCGAACGGCACTCGGGAAGAGTGCCGTTCGCGAACAATTTCAAAGATGTCGCGCATGAACTGTTCCCGACCGTGATGCGCAGGTTCGCCGACCTCAGGCGCGTGGGTATCCTACGGTCTGTGCGAACGCCACGAACTGGTGATCGGACAATCGCAACGTCCGCGCGAGTTTGGGATAGTCGACGGCTCCGCGAAAGACCGTTGCGAGGCCTTCCGAGGCGCAGAACAGATAGACATTTTGGCCGATGAACGCTGCATCGACGGAGGCGTACAGTCGACGCTCCTCTGCCGAGATATCCGTCATGCGCTCGCCGTGGGCGACATAGATCAGGTTGAGCGGAGCGGTCGCCACAAAGTCCTGATGACCAGTCTGCCCGCGGATATCGTCCGCGAGATGAAGCAGCAGGGTGTGCGCCGTCGGCTCGTAAACAAAGACTCCGTCGGCCAGCGCTAGACAGAGGTCGATCACCATCACATGACGCCAGTAGGGCGCGGTACGGTCGCCGCTCGGGCGATTGATGCCGAAAGCCGCCCACAACAAATCGGACAGAAGCTGTTTCGGAATTTGCCGATCCGAATACTCGCGGGTCGAATGCCTCTGTTGCAGGGCTGAGATCAACGGCATGCCTCCGCTTTTTCGCGGCGGCGGCAAGTCCATAACTTTCGGTCGTTCGCTGCCACCTGCAGACGCACCAAGCGCTGAACCGGCGGGAGTTGTGGTTGTGGCTTGGCGCTGTGTCATTGCTGTTACTCCTCACTGATCAGGTCCGCACGTAATTTGAAACAAGAGTTCTGCCGAGCGACCAAGCCGCACCCGGCACACGGTGGCTCGCTGCAATCACGGCCTCGACCGACTTGATGATCCATTCGCAGTCCGAGTCTGAAATGATCAGCGGTGGCAGAAACTTGACCGCGTGGCTGTTGGTGCCGGCGACCTGGCACAGGATCCTGTGGTCGGCAAAGAGCGGTATCGTAATAACCTGACAAAACAAGCCCTCGCGGGCCGCCTCAATCAGATCCCACTCCGTTCTGAGCTTGAAGGATCGCGGGCGCGCAAAGTCAATTGCAATCATCATGCCTCTGCCGCGAACCTCATGCACGAGTTCGTAGCGCGCAATCATCGCCGAAAACGCGCGGATAAGACGCTCTCCGGTCCTTGCGGCCCTTTCAACAAGTCCTTCGGAGGCAAGCACCTCAAGAGTCGCAATACCAGCAGCCATTGCGAGGTTGTTTTCCGCGAATGTCGATACCGCTACCATCGCGCGATCCATGCGATCGAATACTTTGTCAAAGATATGCTTTCGCATCAGGACAGCACTGACGGGTATGTAGCCGCCGGATAATGTCTTGGAGAGCAAAACGATGTCAGGCTCGACGTTCCAGTGCTCGACGGCAAGGAATCGGCCCGTGCGCCCGAGACCGGTCTGTATCTCGTCGGCGATTAAAAGCGCTCCATGGTGGCGGCAAAGATCGGCAGCGCCCTGGAGATAATCGGCAGCTGGCACATTGACCCCTTTGCCCTGGATCGGTTCGACGATGAAAGCCGCAACATTGCCACCATTCAGCGCATTTTCGAGTGCGGAAAGATCGTTGAACGGAACGCGCACGCAATCTGGCAGGAACGGTCCGAACCCACTGCGAAATGATTCGTCACCGTTGACGGACAGAGCGCCATAGGAAACGCCGTGAAAGGCATGATCGCAATAGATGATGCCCGAGCGACCGGTCGAGGCGCGCGCAAATTTCATGGCGGCTTCGACGGCCTCGCCTCCTGAATTCGCAAAAAAGACCTTTTCGAGATAGGGAACCTCTTTTAGCAAGCGCTCGGCCAATATGGCGGCCAGCCTTGGCGCATCCATTTGGATCAGATTCGGGAGATTACTATCGAGTACGCTTCTGAGCGCGGTCTGGACCGCCAGATGATTTCGGCCGATGGCAAAGACGCCGAAACCGCTCAGGAGATCAAGATATCGTGTCCCGTTGCGGTCATAGAGATATTGCCCTTCACCGCGGCAAAAGCCGACATCATAGCCGACCATCTTGAGCATCCGCACCAGCTGCTCGTTGCCGTGGCGGCTATACAGCTCATAACAATCGCTCTCATGACGCGCGAACAGTGCGCTCATATCCAGACCGAGCGCATTGGGGCCTGTTGTGACCGAAGTCTCGTCAACACGATCGGTCGCGGTCTCTTGCATTGTGCCTTTGGAAACCTTTGATTTCGTAATCAATGACTCCTTGGGAAAGAAACGTGTTGATCTAAGTCAAGCCGGTAACTCTCGTGCACCTGACAATATGTTGACCCAGCGGAATCCTAAGTGTCCGTCCGAGAACATCTTGAATCCTGTGAATCGTTTGTGATTCAAGAGTGGTGGCCTGATTCGAGGAGGGTCACCGATGTGGACGACGAAGAACCGCGGACGTTACGACCGTAGCGCATTGCGATATCCGAGCGATCTAACCGACGATGAATGGGCGCTTGTTGAACCGTTGATCCCGCCAGCCAAGCGCGGTGGCAACAAGCGCCACGTCAACGTGCGCGAAGTGATGAATGGGATGATGTATATTTTGAGCACGGGATGCCAGTGGCGGGCAATTCCGAAAGACCTGCCGCCGCGTAGCACGGTGCATGATTATCTCGACTTGTGGAGCTACGACGGCACGCTCTATCGCATCCATCACATGCTTTATGTGGAGTGCCGCGAGCAAGGCGGACGCGAAGCCAGCCCCACCGCCGCCATCATCGATAGCCAAAGCGTCAAGAGTGCTGAAAAAGGGGGGCTTGTATCGATCCGCATGGCTATGATGCAGGCAAGAAGATCAAAGGCAAGAAGCGCCACCTTCTCGTAGATACGCTGGGTTTGTTGCTCCACGCCATCGTTCACCCCGCTGATATCCAGGACCGCGACGGCGGCATCCTGCTTCTTGCCACTCTGTTCGGGATGTATCCGTTCTTAAGAAAGTTGTTTGCCGACGGCGGCTATCAAGGACCGGAATTCCAGAAGGCGCTCACGAAAATCCTGCCCCATCTTGAAACTGAAATCGTCAAGCGCTCCGATCACGCCAAAGGATTTGTGGTGCTCCCACGCCGTTGGCTCGTCGAGCGCACCATTGCTTGGCTCAACCGCTGCCGAAGGCTTGCCAAGGATTGGGAAAACCTCAATCGCAAGGCGCTGGCATTCTTGCGCCTCGCCTCAATCCGCCTCATGCTCCGAAAACTTTGTAATCCCGTTTGATGTTCCCGGACAGACTCTAAGGACGGAGCAGAGCGATCATGCCTGGAATCGAAGAGCTGAGCATCGCGGTGAATGCGACGGAAGAGTGGATCGATGACCTCTTGCGGCGCCTCGGTTGGACTGATCGGGAACGAGTTTATCTCGTTCTGCTCGCATCATTGCATGCGCTGCGTGATGCGGTAGCGCGGGACGAGGCTATCTACATCGGGGCGCAACTGCCGCCGTTGCTGCGCGGCCTTTATTATGAAGGCTGGCATCCCAGCACACGCCCGGCCATTCGCAGCCGCGCTGCGTTCCTGGAACGCATCCATGACGGCGTACACCGCGACCCGGGCGTCGATGCAGAAAAAGTCGCTCGGGCCGTGTTTGCCTTGCTCGCGGCGCGGTTGCCTGCGGCGGAGGTCGAAGATGCCAAGGCCTCCACGCCGAAGCAGCTGCACAACCTATGGCCCAGCTGAGGCCATGCTTAGGCGATGAAACGGACGACCCCGTTACAGAGGTCGTTACGAAACCGACCCCCTTTATAATTGTACATCGGCGGCCTGCTTTCGGCCGGGAAATTGCGCCAATGGTGTGGCAACAGCCCCGTTATCATGGACCGACGGCAACAGCGAATAAGAGAACGCAGCGTGCCAGCCCAGAACGCTCCGATATATACCGCACTGGACGCCGTCGGCCGAGCGGCGTTTGGCGTGGCTGACGTCCTGCGCCGCTTACAGGGCGACGCAGTTGCGGCGTTTGGGTTCGGCCCAAGCGAGTGTGCCTATCGAATAGTTGCCTCCGGACCATATTGGCGCCTCCGCGACTATGGCAATCACGAGACATCGCATCCCCTGCTCATTGTCGCGGCCCCGATCAAGCGCCCATACATTTGGGACCTTGCTCCCTCGGCGAGCGCGATCCGCTACTGTCTACAAGAAGGCTTGCATGTGCATCTCTTGGAATGGTTGCCGGCATCACGCCGCACCAGCAACAATGGCCTCGATGAGTGCGCGCTCGCCATTTCCGATTGCGTCGCAAAGGTGTCGGTTGGTGCCGGAGGGTCAAAGCCGTTTCTGATCGGTCATTCGCTTGGCGGCACGCTTGCGGCGATATATGGCGCCATGGCACCTGCAACTATCCGCGGTCTCGTGCTCCTTGGCGCGCCGCTGTGTTTCCAGCCAGCGCAAAGTCAGTTTCGGGATGCACTCGTTTCGTTGGTACCATCCACACTATCCGATGCGGGCCCATTTCCCGGCTCGCTCCTGTCCGAGGTGAGTGCCTTGGCATCGCCAGGCACGTTCATTTGGTCGAGGCTGATGGACGCTGCATTGAGTCTCACAGATCATCAGGCGATGGAAATTCATGCGCGAATCGAGCGCTGGACGCTCGATGAGATTGCTCTACCCGGCAAGCTGGTGCATCAGATCGTCGAATGGCTCTATCGCGAAAACCGCCTTTGTCGCGGAGTCTTGAAGATCGGCGACACGCTTGTAGACCCGTCCAGCTTATCAGCTCCTACCCTTGCAATCGTTAACACGGCCGACGAGGTCGCGCCTCTGGCCTCGCTCAAGCCTTTCACTGATGCAATACCAGCAAAGAATGTGCACATCATTGAATATCGGGGCGAAGTCGGAGTATGTCTGCAACATCTCGGTATCCTGGTCGGGCGCGAAGCACGTGCGAAGGTTTGGCCAGACATCATGTCCTGGCTCAATTCCCGAAGCTGAAGCGGAGGTAATCCCTGAGGGCGCACCGGCTGTTCCTATGCGGTGACGTGATGACCGGGCGCGGCATTGACCAAGTGTTACCGCACCCATGTGATCCCGTTCTCCATGAGGGCTATGTAGAATCGGCGATGGACTATGTGCACCTCGCCGAAGCCGCAAATGGTCCGATTCCGCGCGGTGTGGATCCTTCATACCTCTGGGGCGTTGCCCTGAACGAATTCGATCGCATGCGGCCAGACGCACGCATCATCAATCTCGAAACCAGCATCACCCGCAGCGAGGACTACGCGCGCAAAGGTATCAATTACCGGATGAGCCCCGAGAACGCGGACTGCCTGCAGGCCGCCGCCATCGATTGCTGCGTGCTCGGCAACAATCACATCCTCGATTGGGGCCGGCGCGGGCTGCTCGACACCTTGGCCACTCTCGAGCATCTTAAGATCAAGACGGCCGGCGCCGGACGAAATTTCGGCCAAGCCAGCACGCCCGCGGCGTTGGATATCGTTGGGAATGGTCGTGTGCTGGTGTTTTCGTTCGCCTCTGTGACGAGCGGGACTCCCCGCAGTTGGGCTGCGACCGGCGAGATTCCAGGCGTTAATCTCCTCACCGAACTTTCCGAGGCAGACGCCGTACGGATCGCCGCTGAGATCGCGCGCATGGCGAAGCCGGGCGACCTGATCGTTGTTTCGGTGCATTGGGGCCGAACTGGGGCTACGATATTCCACACGAGCAACGACGTTTTGCTCATGCGCTGATCGACAAGGCCAATGTTTCCATTATCCACGGCCATTCTTCGCATCATCCAAAGGCCATCGAGGTTTACCGCGATCGGCTCATTCTCTATGGCTGCGGCGACTTCCTGAACGATTACGAAGGGATTAAGGGGTACGAGGAATTTCGGGATGACCTGGCCCTGATGTATTTTGCTGACATCCGGCCAGCGGGGACTCTTGCGGCGCTCGAAATCGTTCCTCTCCAGATCCGGAACTTCCACCTCGTTCACCCGTCCAAGCAGGACATCTGCTGGGTGCAGCAGACCTTGGATCGAGAAAGCCGGAAGTTCGGGGTCGGTGTCGCATTGGGTCCCGAGGGGCGGCTTACGTTGTCCTGGAAGCGAGCAACGTGATCGGATAGCGGGTGTTATCTTGGCCGCAGGCTCCTACATACATGCAGTCAAGCAGCGGCACCATCTCCGTGCCAACGTCTCATCTGCATGGCGCTGCGCACTCGACGCTCAGCTACCGCCTGAGCTGCGGCGCGTGGCAGAATCTTATCGCGGCGGCTTTCTTCCAACACCGCCTGCGTGTTGGCGCGGACTCGCTCATCGATATAGTCAAAGGCGGCACGTTGCGTGCCGCCGCGATATTCCATCGCGGCACAGATGACGCCGCCGGCATTGGCGATGAAATCTGGAACCACGAGAACGCCGCGCGCGTCCAGCGCCTGCTCCGCTTCGAGGGTGCATGGAATATTGGCGCCTTGCGGCATGAGACGCGTGCGCAACCGCGACACGTTGTCGGCGCGCACCACATCGGGACGTGCCGCTGGTATCCATATGTCGCACTCGACATCAAGGATCGCGTCGGCCGCAAGCTTCGCCTGTATCGTGATCCCGCAGCGATCGGCCCGATTGCTTCCGAGCGATCAATCTTCCGACATCAAGGCCGGATGCATCCGCCAAAGTGCCACTTGTATCGCTCGCGGCAACAAGGACGGCACCTTTCTTTGCCAGAAAGCGTGCCGCATGCTTGCCAACGGACCCGAAACCCTGGACGGCGACACGCGCGCCTTGCAAATCGAGCCGGATAAACTCGCAGGCGACATCAACACACGCCGCCAGTCCAAATCCGGTCGCTCCGATCTCATCGAGTGGAATTCCACCAACAACGCTGGGCAATCCGACCGCACGCCCGGTTTCCTCCCTGACGATCTTGCCTTCGATATCGAGCACTCGGCTCGAGGAAAAGCCGCTCTCTGAACCCGACATACCGGGACCCCATTTGCTACCTGTCCTAGAGACGAGAGACCTGCTCGGCGGCGGGCTTTTATTTAGGCCGCGGGCTGCTTTGCATCTTTGAGTCTCTGCACTGGAAGCCGCTTGAGTATGTCGATCACTTCCTCGTCCGAAACCTGACTGAAATCGGTATAGTAAGCGCCGATAGCGCCGAAGAACTCGTGATCTTCAAGGCAGATGACATCGTCGGCCTCGCTGCGCAGCTCGGCAACAGTATCCGTCGGCGCCACGGGCACCGCGAGAACGAGTTTTTTTGGATTGCGCATGCGGCTGGCGCGCAAGGCCGCGCGGATCGTTGCCCCGGTGGCGATGCCGTCGTCGATCACGATTGCCGTACGGCCGCTGACATCCGCGCGCTGGCGGCTGCCCAAATAGCGCTGACGCCGCCGCTCGATCTCCGCGAGCTCGCCGTCGCAGGTGGCCTTGAATTTGGATTCGTCGATACCCGCGAGCTTAATCACATCCTCATTGCGCACGATGATCGGTGCACCGCCGTCCACAACGGCGCCCATGGCTAGCTCGGGCTGGAAGGGCACGCCGATCTTGCGCACAAGGATCAAATCGAGAGGCGCGCTAAGCGCGGCGGCGACTTCGGCCGCAACAGTCACGCCCCCGCGCGGCAGCGCAAGAATCACCGGCTGCTGCTCCTTGTAGCCGGCGAGTGCCTTAGCCAACTTGCGTCCGGCATCGGAGCGATCCTTGAATGGCATAGCTGTCGCCTCCGCTAGCCGTTCACTGGCGCCTTGGTGTCGACACGGAATGAGCCGGGGCGAGATATTGCTGAAACCACCTCTCGGCATGATCGATCACCGCTTCCAGCGCCCCGGGCTCGGGAAAGAGATGGCTTGCCCGCGGAACGATCTGCAGCGACTTGGGTCCTCGCAGTCTGGCCATCGCGTGCTCGTTGAGGTCAATGACGCCGAAATCGGCGCCGCCGACGATCAGAAGCGTTGGTGCGTGCACTTGGTCGAGCGCATCACCGGCGAGGTCCGGGCGCCCGCCGCGCGAGACTACCGCATCGACACGGCGAGGAAATCTTGCCGCCGCCACCAGAGCCGCCGCCGCTCCGGTACTGGCCCCGAACAAGCCGAGCGGAAGCTCTGCGACCGAGGCCTCGCTGTCGAGCCAGCGCACGGCATCGACAAGCCGGTCCGCCAGCAACGGGATGTCGAACACGTTGGCGCGGTCGGCTTCCTCTCCGGGGGTCAATAGATCGAACAACAGCGTCGCGATGCCGCGGTCGTTCAATGCGCTAGCGACAGCCATATTGCGTGGACTCAAACGGCTTGAGCCGCTCCCATGCGCGAAGGCGACGAGCGCATAGGCGTTCTTTGGTATCTGCAAGCTTCCGGCAAGCCCGATCGGCGGGATGCGGACATCGCGGCTTTCGTAGGCGTTTCCGGCATAACCCTGCGGAACAGAACCTGTACTGCTCATGATACACCAGTCTCGACTATGCGCGAAGAGCAATTGCCACGGCTGGCATCCACGCGCTTGGGTCTGAATGAACCGTTATTAGACACTATTTGAGCCCGCGGCTTTTGCGCCAGATCAACGAATATCGCAGACAGGCTGGCCGGCAGCTTGGTGCGAGATGGCCTTGCAAAATCCATCCTGATCGGTATTTCCTATTTATCGAGATTTGGCCGGACGGTTCGCCTGCTGATTGCCGGGCGCACGTTCAGACTAGCTTCCCCCAAATATCGACTGAACCGGACGGGCCGCGGAGTCGCGCGCCTGTCCAAACGTGCATTGCATATAGAAAGGATATTTTATGAATAAGAGCATGCTGAAATGGTACAATGACCAACGTGGTTACGGCTTGATTCAGCCAGCTGGCGGCGGCAAGGACGTGTTCGTCCACGCTCACCGCGCTTGAGCGATCCGGTATCCGCGCACTCAGCGAGGGCCAGAGGGTCAACTACGAACTGCAGACGGACCGGCGCAACGGCAGGACTTCCGCCTTAAACCTGAAACTCGCGGCGTAACGCCTCGCAATCACATGAGGCGGGTGCGTCATGCCCGCTGAGAAACCAACCTCGGCCTTTTTTGGCTTTGAAACCTGTCCCCGAGATCACTTCTGCAACTGGTTCTTCCGATCACAAAGGCACCGGCAGCGCCTCCCTGCTGGTAACATCAGCTTTGGGACGCTCCTCTTTGAGCTGGCTTCCCTGCACGATGTAATAGACAGTCTCCGCGATATTGGTGGCGTGGTCACCCATGCGTTCAATGTTCTTGGCGCAGAACAGCATATGGGTACAAAACGTGATGTTGCGTGGGTCCTCCATCATAAAAGTGAGGAGTTCCCTGAACAGCCCGGCATTGAGGGCATCGATTTCCTGGTCCTTGCGCCACACCTCCAGGGCTAAGGCAACGTCCCTACGTTCGTAACTTTGCAGCACGCGCGCCAGTTGGTCGCGCACAACATCCACCATGTGCCGGAGCTGAAGTACGACCTCGTTGAGGCGGTGCTCCTCGGTCACCAGCATCATCCGCTTGGCGACATTTTCGGCAAGGTCGCCAATCCGCTCAAGATCGTTGGAAATGCGCAAGGCTCCCAGGATCTCCCGCAAATCAACCGCCATTGGCTGCCGCCGCGCGATGGTGGTGGCTGCCTTTTCCTCGATCTGCCGCTGCAGTGCATCGACCCGATCGTCCGCTGCTATGACACGTTTGGCCAGTGTGGTGTCTCGCTTGACCAAGGCGTCAATTGCATCGGCGATCTGCTTACCGTCGAGGCGACCCATTTCTGCAATCTTGCTAGCAAGTTCCTGCAAATCCGCGTCAAAGGCCCTAGTCGTGTGTTCAATCATGACAGCGCCTCACCCTCAAACGCGGCTTTTCGGTCCGGGCAGTTGTGCCGGGTCGAGTCCGAGTTCTTCACAGGCCCGGCGCATCACGCGCATGTCGAGGGATTGACGAGAACCGCCCAGCGGAACTTCCGCCTTTCGGCCTTCCCGATGCACGGTTACCATGGCCTGTCCCTCATGGCGCTGTTGATGCTCACCGTGATCGATGCGGCACCCGTGCTGCAGGAACCACTTTAGAATGTCGCGCTTTCCATTACTCTGCTCTCGCGCGCGATCCGATTTAGCTGGAAAAACGCCACCCGTCGCACTAGCTCTCAACATAGCGTCGCTTCTTGCGCCGCCGGTCGATCGGCAAATGTTGCGCATATTTGCGCTCAATTTCCTTGATCTGAATCAAGAGAAAAATCGCTGAGGCGATAAAAAGATACCTGGAGCGTATAGTTGGGCATGTACCTCGTGATTTGAGTCGGATCGCCTTCGTCTGAGCGAATAGGATTGGAACATGGCCAAGGAACCAGCGACTGCGCAGGATCGTGGTGCATTGGCTACTGCCGATGACATTCGGCGCATCCTTGGGACTTTGGATGAGGCAAAACTGCTCGACATTGTGGCGCTGCGACCCACCATACTCGACGTTGAGGAAGCATCCGTCTGGCTCGCTGGAGATTCCGATATCTTCGGCGCCGGCCAGCCGCTCAAGCCCGTGGCGGGCGAGATTGTCGCAATTCTGACCGCCGATGAAGAGGAGGAGCTGCGGCCGGCGAAGTGAACTTGCGGAGCGAATACTATGATCTCGCTGCAGTCTTACGCTGATCTTTGTTGATCACGAACGTTCACGTGCCGCTCGTTGCTAGAGTTAGCTCACACTCCGAAGTCTTACGCCATGCCAAAAGCATTGACATCATTGTCTGCAAACGAACACGAGCGACGATCACCGCGTATCACGATGCTTGCTTGGGGACGGATCGAGATTGAGGGCGTCGGGAAGTTCAGAGATGCCAAGGTGTTCCCGGGCGGAGCGCGAGAATGGGATTGGAACGAGACCGGGACTGCTCACGAACCCGGCATACAGCCCGCCGACGTCGCCGAACTGCTTGATCATGGTGCCACTACAATCGTGCTGTCGCAGGGCATGCTGAGGCGACTTCGCGTATGCCCACAAACCCTGCGATTGCTGGAGGAGCGCCGCGTGCGGACACACGTGCTGCCGACCGCAGAGGCGATCGAGCTATACAACCGGTTGCGCGATCGGGAGCAAGTGGCAGGATTATTTCACACGACGTGCTAGCTACGAATTTCGATCGCGTTCGAACGATCGCATTCACTGGACCGACTAGATTTTGACTTGCCTCAACACAGCTACTTTTTGCCCGCCTATTGTCGTGGTTTTCCAACCTAACAGGAGGACCTGGACATGGCCGAAGCTGTAAGCAAAGTACCGGTAAAGACAGAGGAAAAGACCCCTAAGCGCGCGACTCCGCTGCAGGCGTTGCAGCCGATGGAGAGCTTGCGCCGCGACATTGATCGACTTTTCGAGGGCTTCGATCGAGACTACTGGCGCTTTCCCTCCGGCCGCTCGATCTTCGACGTCGAGCCATTCTGGCGGCGCGAATTAAGTTGGCCTGCTGCCCCAGCCGTCGACGTCACCGAAAGCGACAAGGCCTACGAGGTCACGGCCGAGTTGCCAGGAATGGACGAAAAGAACATCGAGGTGAAAGTCGCTAACGGCAACCTGACGATCAAAGGCGAAAAACAGGAAGAGAAGGAGGAGAAGAAGAGGGACTATTATCTGCAAGAGCGCCATTTTGGCTCTTTCGAACGGCGCTTCCAGTTGCCGGAGGGCGTCGACACCGGCAAGATCGAGGCGAGCTTTAAGAAGGGCGTGCTCACAGTGACTCTGCCCAAAAAGCCGGAGGCGCAGAAGCCGGAGAAGAAGATTGACGTCAAGGCCGCCTGAACGTTTCTCTAGGCTGGTGCCATAACTCGAATTCAAACACGTGGGTTATGCGCTTGCGCGAGTAACCCGCGCACAGTCCGATGCTTTGCAAAGGGGCGAGTCGGTACCAGCGAGTGGTCAATTCCTGGCTGGAACGCGGCCGAGTACCGCGAGTACTGCGGCCGGCGTTATCGGCAGTTCGTGCACGCGCACGCCGATCGCGTTGTAGACGGCATTAGCGACCGCAGCCGCGGTCGCAATCGTCGCCGGCTCGGCGATCCCACATGCATCCGTCGCGCTGATGGCCTGATAGTTTTCGAGCAAAACGACATCGATGGCGGGCGTCTCGTGCGGGCCGACGAGCTTGTATTGCTCCAGGTCGGCATTGACCATGCGCCCGGTATGGTGATCGAGGATGCGATTTTCAAACAGCGCAAATGAGATGCCCATAAGGATTCCGCCGTGGATTTGACTCTCGATCTGCCGTGGGTTCATCGGTCGTCCGCAATCATGCACTGCCGTAACACGTTCGACACGCACGATGCCCGTCTCGGTATCAACCGCTACTTCGGCGAACTGAACGCCGCCGAGATCCTCACGCGCAATGTTCCAGGGACTGCTGACGCGAAAGCCGCCGTAATTGTCGCCGCGCTCGGCAACGGCGCTGACAGCATCCTTGTCGAGGAGACCAGCCGCTTGACGGAAGCTGATGTCGCGCGAGGGGCTGCCGCGAACAAAGATTCGACCCTCGCGAGCCGCGAGATCGTCCGGCTGCGCGCCGAGTGCGGGCGCCGCGGCCGCAAACAGTTCTTTGCGGACCTGATAGGCGGCTTTGCGCGCCGCCGGCGTAATCGAGCCGGCCGTCTTGCTGCCGCCAGAACTTGGACCAGGCGCAAAGTGGGTGTCGCCGATGAGCACCGATATATCCTCGGGTCGCAATCCCAGTTCTTCGGCGACGACCTGCGCCAGCAACGTGCGGATACCGCTGCCGATGTCTTGCACGGACGAACGCAGCTCAACCGAGCCATCGCGATCAAGCCGCACTTCGCACGCAGCGCTGGTCTGGACAATGCCCGGCCAGAATGACTGTGCCACGCCGGCGCCGCGCTTTACCGGGCCGCCGTCGGCGCTGGCAGGCCGGCGCCGGCCCCAGCCGAATCGCTCGGCACCGATCCGACGCTCCTCACGCCGCACCACGCTCGGATCGATCCGGTCACGCAGCGCCAAAGGATCGAGGCCGAGCTTGTCTGCAAGTTCATCCACCAACTGCTCGAGCGCGAAGGCGCCCTGCACGTTGCCAGGCGCTCGCATCGGACAGCCCGGCGCAGCATGTATAAGCACGTCATGCTGGGCCATTTCGCAGTTGGGGCACTCGTACATCGCCTGGGCAATGTTGCCGACGCCGGCGCCCAAATCGACCCCGGCGGTGCCGTAGGATAGGAGTGAAATCGCGGTCAGCGTTCCATCGCGGCGCGCGCCAATGCGGAGGCGCTGCCGCGTTCCGGGCCGATTGCCGCTCGCCTGCTGCTCTTCGCTGCGGTCCAACACAAGAGCAACAGGCGCACCGGCCTTCCGCGACAGCTCTACGGCGATGTAGCCATAATCGCCCACGCTCAGCTTCGAGCCGAAACCACCACCCATGTATTCGGTGACGACGCGCACCCCTTCGCGCGCAAGACCGAAGGCTGCCGCAAGGTCATTGCGCACACCGATAGTATCCTGGGTGGAGATGTAGACGGTCAGACCTTCCGCCCGCCAATCGGCAACGATTGCATGCGGTTCAAGGCAGCAATGCGTCTGCACTTGCGTACGAAACTCACCATCGACGATGACGTCCGCCTCGCGGAAACCTTGCGTGACATCGCCGCGCGGGCCGCCAAAGAAAGTGCTTTGGTGGGGCCGAACACGTTTCCCGTTTCGGTCACGCGGGATGCGTCGGCGCCTCCGGATTCGCTGTCGGCGACTTCAAAAACCCGTGGCGCATTGGGCTGGCGCGCTTCGTCCATATCAACGACAAACGGTAAAATCTCGTAGTTCACCTTGATCAGACGAATGGCCTCATCGGCGCTGCTTCGAGTGGTCGCAGCAATTGCGGCAATGCTGGCGCCAACGTAGCGCACCGTCGGCGTTGCTCCGAGCGCGCTGACAGTCGCCGGGCGTGCCGCTGTGCGACTATTTTCGGTCACGACGTGGACAGCCCGAACACCGGCGTGACGCTCGGCCGCACTGGTATCGATCGACAGAATGCGAGCATGCGGATGCGGCGAACGCAGGATGCGCGCAAACAGCATGCCGGGCAGCCTGACATCCACAGTGTAGCGGGCAGCACCCGTCACCATGGCGTGCCCGCCAATCCGCGGTATTGATTTGCCAATAACGGCGAGGTCGGCATTCGGCGCTAGTGGCGGCGGTTCACCGGCTGGAATTTGCCGGCTGGTTTGGCCGAGTGAAACGCCGGCAATGCCGAGCGCAAACTTCTCTGTTCGGGCGCCGGAGCCGGACATGGAATTAGCAGCCTAGAACGTGCGGCGGACGAAACGGCGGATGCTCGCAAGCCGCTTTTCGCCCTCCGCTTCGCTCATGGTGGGATCGATACCGCTCAGATAGAGATGTTGCACCATTTCGATGCCGCAGAATTGCATCAGCCCTTCATCGTAAATGGTTCTGAGCGCACGCAAGGTTCCACCGCTCTTGAGTTCTTCCTTGCTGGCTCCTGACGTCGTAATGATCACGCCCTTCTTGCCAGAAAGTCCCGGCAGGTATTCTTCCTGTTTGATCACGTAGGCGAAGCCCGCACAGAAGACCCGATCAAGATAGCCCTTCAGCATGGCTGGAAAGCCGCTCCACCACAGCGGCGAGATCAGGGTCACCACGTCCGCCCGACGGATGGCAGCCTGCTCTTCTCGAATGTCCTTCGACGCCTTTCTGCTGCCGACGGCCGCCAGATCGCGCGCCGACAAGACCGGATTGAAATGCGTAGCATAAAGATCGCGGCACTCGACGCGATGTCTGCGCTCGATGAGCGCCAACGTATAAGTTTCGACGACGGCGTGGTTGAAGCTTTTCGTGCTCGGGTGAGCGGCGATGACGAGATGGCGCACCTGCCCCTCCTGAGTGGCGACGGCAACCGAATACAGCATCGCGCGAGCGAGCCAATTGATGCAGGTCAAATAAATTCCACCGAAATGGGACCAAGCCGGATGTGTCGTCCGAGGAGAGTAATCGATGGCAAAGAGCACAGCTGATTCGCCTGTTTGGGTCATCACCGGCCTCGAGTGGCTTCGGCCGGGAGTTTGTCCGCGCGGCACTGGCGCATGGGTTTCGCGTCGTGGCAACGGCGCGTAATCCGAAGAAACTTGGCAGTCTGATCGCCGGGCATCAAGATAAGGCGAAGGTGCTCGCTTTTGGATGTGACGAAGCCAGATCAGATTAAACATCCCGTCAGCAAGCCGAGCGCGTATTCGGGCGCATCGACGTGCTCGTCAACAATGCTGGCTATGGCTATTTGGCTGCAGTGGAGGAGGGAGAGGAGAAAGATATCCACGCCATATTCGAGACCAACTTCTTCGGCGTGGCTGCCATGATCCGAGCGGTGCTGCCGGGAATGCGGGCACGGAGATATCGTCAACATCGCATCGGTCGGCGGGGTCATCGGCTATGCCGGCTCTGGCTATTATGCGGCCACGAAATTTGCAGTTGAAGGCCTGTCCGAATCCCTCGCGCAGGAGATCGAACCGCTGGGAATTCGCGTCCTGATCGTCGAGCCCGGCCCGTTCCGGACGAATTTCGGGCGAGCCGTGAAACAATCGCCCAACGTCATCGCCGACTATGAGAAATCGGCCGGCAAGCACCGCCGAGAGACCATAGAACGCAGCGGCAAACAAGCGGCTACGCCACTCGACGCCTTAATCACGGACGGCGCGGTAACGTTGATGATCTTACCGGAGCGTTGGATGCAAGGAACCGCCTCACCATTTCAATGGTACAATAAAAGCTGCCATACAAATGAGTGCGTAGCACCCGCTCCCATTGCTCAGGAGTGATTTCAAGAAGTGGTGTGGGCCTGATTGTACCGGCATTATTGATCACGATATCGAGCGTGCCGAATGCGCGGCAATCTGGTCGGCAATGCGGCGGACATCGTCGTAGTTGCCGACATCGAATAGGCCTGTCTGAAATGCGCGAGGCGTCCTCAAGTGTACTGATCAACATGCCCGACCAGAAACAGGTGCACTCCCTCGCGTGCCAAGGCATGCGCCACGCTGCGTCCGATGCCACGGCTAGCGCCGCTAATGAGCGCTATCTTTCCTTCAAGTTTCCTCATCGCCTTTCAACCAATCACCGTACGTAGCGTTACGGGTACTGCAAAAGTGAAAGCGCTAACATCGATCCCCTCATTGACCAGGATCAAGGCAGTTTACCTTCGAGTGACTACTCTTTTGACGTTCCGGCGATGATTGTTACCGACCACCCCTAACTGGTTTCCCTGGCCTGCACCCGGTTCCGAAGACACCGAGTTAGGTGTTTTTATGGAACCGGAGGTGAGTCATGGAGAGGCGAAAGTTTACGCGGGAGTTCAAGCTTGAAGCTGTGCGGCTGATCAGGGATCGTGGGGTCTCATACGCGCAGGCGTCCGAAGACCTGAAGGTGCATCCGACACAGCTGCGCAACTGGGTCAAGGCGTTTGCGGACGATCCGCAGCATGCGTTCCCCGGCCAAGGTCAGATGAAGCCGGAACAGCTGGAGATCGCGCGGCTCAAGCGCGAAGTGATCAAGCTGAAGGCCGAGCGCGACATCCTAAAAAAAGCTGCGGCCTACTTCGCGAAGGAATCGACGTGAAGTTCGCCTTCATCGCGAAGCACCGGGGGATCTGGCCGGCGGATTGTTTGTGCGGGGCGCTCGGTGTCTCGCGGGGTGGCTTCTATGCCTGGCTGAGGCGACCGCACAGTCGGCGCAGCCGGAGCAATGAAGAACTGGGCGCGAAGGTCCGGGCGAGCTTCATTGCCAGCGATCGAACCTACGGCGCCAGGCGGGTGTGGCACGACATGCTGGCGGAAGGGATATCGCGCGGTCTGCATCGGATCGAGCGATTGATGCGGCTACAGGCTCTCAGAGCCCGTCCGCGACGGCGTCGACTGCCGCCCGATCTGGGTGAGCGACAGGTCGCCGCCGTCGCTCCGAACGTGCTCAACCGCACCTTCGAGGCGCCTGCGCCCAACCGCAAATGGATCGCCGACTTCACCTATGTGTGGACGGCGGAAGGGTGGCTCTATGTGGCTGTTGTGATCGATTTGTTCTCCCGGCGCGTGGTCGGCTGGTCGATGAGTGCAGAGATGACGGCGCAGCTCGTTACCGATGCCCTGGTGATGGCGATCTGGCGCCGCGGCAAGCCCGATGCGCTGCTGCACCACTCGGATCGGGGCAGCCAATACACCAGCGAGCAGTTCCAGAAGCTGATGGCCGATCACGGCGTCATCTGCTCGATGAGCCGTTCGGGTAACGTATGGGACAATGCGGCGATGGAGAGCTTCTTCTCGTCGCTGAAGACCGAGCGCACAGCGCGCAAGACGTATCGGACGCGTGACGAAGCCATGGCAGACGTGTTCGATTACATCGAACGCTTCTACAATGCTAAACGCCGCCACTCGACAATCGGCTACAGAAGCCCCATGGAGTTCGAGATGCAGGCGGGATTAGCTTAGGCGGCTGTCAACCGAACCGGGTGCAGGCCACCCACCGGGACCTATGCCGAGGAGAATGACACAAAGGATCAGGCCATGGAGATCGAAAGCACCACATTCGGCACCATCGCGATTGACGGAAAGACCTATGAGCACGACGTGTACCTTTGAGAGACCCCTTGCGAATACGCCTGCCTGAACTCGTTCCGCGAGGAGCAAGGCCGCTTCTTTTCCTATTTTCTCGCCAAGCTTAGCGGCCGTACCTTTCACAACTTCTTTTATCCAAAAATCTTGAATGGCGGTGGTCGCCTTGTTCTCCTCGTGTAACTCGTCATCGACCCACCGGAGGGCGGTACAATGACCGACAATCCTGCAAGCTTTTTGCCAATCTTCCGAAGAGTCGCTGTTTAGGAAGCGCCTTAGTGTGCCCTCGGTTAAGGCAAAGGCAGTCGTTGACGTATTAAATTTCCCTTCAAGCCATATCGGAATTAAGTCGATGTCGGCGAAGGTCTCTTCAGCATTGGCCTGTGTGTACCGAAAATCAGATTCGGCAATATTGGTGGTGCAGTCCACCGAGAACCGGCCGTGAGATGATGGCGCCGAGGCTCTCAATCGGCCGATGGACGGGCGCGTCCTTGTCCAGAGAGCGATGGGTCCTCGATTCATTATAGTAGCGCGCGTAGGATTGCGGGACCCGACGTAAGTGTCCTTCGCCCAAGGCGACGACATGGTCGGCGCACTCGCGACGGATCGATCCGATCAGCCTTTCGGCGACGCCGTTCTGCCAAGGCGAACCCGGGTGATCGCTATTGCGACCGGCGCCATCATCGACGCCATAATACATGTCACCGGCAACACCTAGGCAGAGTGAGCTTCATCGCTGGAGGCGTCTCCGGCCGCGACTGTGGAGGCCATTTCGGAACGTCGGGCTAGTCGATGCCCACAGAAGATCAGCGTAGCGGCAAAAACGAGCGGGGTGCTTCCAGCAGCGCACTCCATTCCTCGAAAAAAGCGCGGCGGCCCGATGTGACGTCTACTGCATCATCCCGTTCCAGGCTTTGAGCTAAGATCAATTTGGTTTACTCAAATCAAATGTGATAAATAGTAGGTGTCGATTGACGCGCGGCCTAACGCCGATTTTCGCAATAGCGCAACGCCTTTGATAATCGGAAGATGACCGACGGGATTCACATCGAAAGGACAACTAGCCGCGTGGCTGAGGCGTCGCTCGAAGAACTTCTGACGTTTGAACGTCTGCTTGCTGATCTCTCCGCTCGCTTTGCCAACGTTTCCGGCGACCAAGTCGACTCGGAAATCGAGAGCGCGCTAAGGCAACTCCAGGAGTTTCTCGGCTTCGATCGCAGCAACTTCTTCGAATTCACTGCCGACGGCTGGGCCACTATCTTATGTTCGGTAGCCATCGACGGAGTGGAACGACATCCCCCCGGGCCGGCGCCAGCTTTCCTGAGTTGGTATCTCGGCCAGGTTCGTGCGGATAAAATCATGCGCGTGCGATCGCTCGATGATCTTCCTCGAGAGGCGATCGAACAAGCCGAATACCATCGCCGGTTCGGTATCCGCTCCAGTCTCGGAATCCCGCTCCGTGTTGGCGGCCGCACGGTGGGCTTGATCACCTTTGCCGCGTTTCGCTCGACGCGGGATTGGCCAGACGACCTTATCGCGCGGCTAAAGATTGTTGGGGAAGTATTGGCTCAAGCAGTCGCGCGCCAGCGCTCCGAGGCCGCTCTTCGGGCGAGCGAGGCGCGTTGGGAGTCAATATTTGAGACATCAAGCATAGCCATTTCGACGTTTGATAGCGATTTGCACTATATAGCAACAAATCCGGCGTTTCGGGCCATCCTCGGTTATACGGACGAGGAGCTGCGGCAACTCACACCTCTGCACATCACCGTTGAGGAAGAGCGTGAGATGGCTCAGACACGACTCGCTGAGCTCCAGCAGGGAAAGGTCGATCATTACGCGGTTGTGAAACAATACCGTCGCAAGGACGGCACGGTGATATGGGGCCATAGTTCGGTGGCGCGGGCACCGGAGTCCAGACCGGAAACGTTTATCGGAACGATGATCGATATTACCGAGAGCAAACGTGCGCAGGATAAATTGCGGGCTACGCAAACCGAGCTTGCGCGGGTTACCAGCTTGACCGCAGCGGGGCAGATGGCGGCCTCGATGGCGCATGAGATCAAACAACCCCTGACGGCGATCGTAACAGGGGGAAGTGCGGGCCTGCACTGGCTCTCGAAACCGACGCCTGATCTAGAAGAGGTGCGCGCCGTGCTCGAGAGCATCGTCAGCGAGGGCAACCGGGCGAGCGAGGTGATCGACGGCATTCGGGCGATGTTCAAGAACGATAGCCGAGAAAAGGCGTTGTTGGACGTCAATGAGGTGATCCGCGAAGTTATTGCGCTACTGCATTCCGAGTTGCAAGATCATCAAATTCTAGTCCAGGCGGAGCTGACTTCGGAACTTCCGCCGGTATTGGCGGATCGGGTCCAACTGCAGCAGGTGGTCGCAAATCTGGTTGCGAATGCGATTGAAGCAATGGATACCGTCACCGATCGCGCCCGGACGATCCGGGTGAGGTCGGTGATCGGCGAACCCGACGGCGTGTTGATCATGGTGGAAGATTCCGGGCTCGGAATTGATCCGGAAAACGTGGACCGCATCTTCCATCCGTTCTTTACGACCAAATCCCAGGGCACCGGGATGGGCCTGTCGATTTGCCGATCCATCATTGAGGCTCATAATGGGCGTCTCTCCCTACGTTCCGCTTCTGATCGAGGATCGATCTTTCAGATTTCATTGCCGGCTGGAGACTTCGAGGCGATCGCGCTTGCCTGATGTCGCGCCGGGTCAGGAGCTCGCTTCGAGCGCACGGTCGGCCCCACACGCGGCGTGGGTGTGATCTTCGGGTCGGAGGAATGAGCTGTGAGATCCCCTGTTGACGTCTGTGATTGTGTTTGCATTCGTCTTGGGTGGGACGTTTCTCGGCATGTTTCTCCGCAACAGATTGCCACGGCATCATCTGACCGGGGACACAAAGGATGTCGTGAAGCTCGGAACGGGTTTGATCGGGACCATCGCTGCTCTTGTGCTCGGATTGCTGATCGCGTCAGCAAATAGCACTTTTCAAACTCAGAGCACTCAGATCCAGCAGCTAAAGGCCAATGTCATTTTGCTCGACCAAACCCTGGCGCAGTACGGACCTAGCGGAATCTATGCGAAGGAGAGAGACGTGGCGGACAGGACAGAGAAACCACAGGCGCGCAGCGATCTCTTTCAGCCGGTGCGGCTTGGGCCGTACCAACTCGCGAACCGCATCGTCATGGCACCGCTGACGCGGAGCCGCGCCAGTGAAGACGGCGTCCCGCGCCCCTTAATGGCCCAATACTACGCGCAGCGCGCCTCTGCCGGGCTGATCGTCGCTGAGGGGACCAACATTTCTCCGCAGGGTAGAGGCTATGCCTTCACGCCGGGCATCTACAATGACACGCAGGTCGAGGGATGGCGGCAGGTGACTGAGGCCGTCCATGCCCGCGGTGGCCGTATCTTTCCGCAGCTCTGGCACGTTGGGCGCGTATCGCATCCCTCGCTGCAGCCCGGCGGTGCTCTCCCGGTGGCCCCTTCGGCGATTCGCCCGCAGGCCACCTCCTATACCGCCGCCGGCTTCACACCCTGCGTGATGCCGCGCGCGCTCGCAATTGCCGAAATCTCGGAGATCATCGAGCAATACCGCCGCGCGGCGCGAAACGCGCTCGCCGCTGGTTTCGATGGCGTCGAGATCCATGCTGCCAACGGCTACCTCATCGAGCAATTTTTGCGCGACAGTACGAACAAGCGAACGGACGCGTACGGCGGATCGCGCGAAAATCGTGCACGTTTCTTGCTCGAAGTGGCGGAGGCGGTGGCAGGGGTCTGTGGCGGCGAGCGGGTCGGCATCCGCCTGTCGCCGGTCAGCCCCGTCAATGGCGCCGACCTCGACGGTGATCCCGCCGGAACCTATGTCTATGTCGTCGAGCGGCTGAACGCGTTCGGTCTGGCTTATATCCACATCATCGAGGGAGTGACTCAAGGGCCCCGCGAAGTCCCTGGCGGGTTCGACCTCCAGATTCTGCGCCGGGCATTTAGGGGTCTCTACGTCGCGAACAATGGCTATGAGCTGCAACTTGCCCTTGAGGCCCGTCGCCGCAATCTTGCAGATCTTATCTCGTTCGGTCGGCTCTACATCGCCAACCCGGACCTTGTGGAGCGCCTACGAATCGGCGCGCGGTTGAACGTTCCCGATCGTGCGACCTTCTTCGGCGGCGGTACGACGGGATACACCGATTATCCGGCCTTGACGGCGGCGGAGAAAATGGGCGCGCTCGTGGGGAGCTAATGCCGGATATCCTGCACGCGTTCAGGCCTGTCAGCAGACGCGCCTTTCGGCCGATTATTTTATTGTCCACCATAGCGGGCGACCAGCTTCAGCAGGTCACGTGAAAAAGCCCGATCTTCTTTGCATGCGACTTGTTGAACACATGGATCGCCTCGGGGGTCGGCTGCAACAGGACCTTGCAGCGCTTTTTCGCGAAGTAGGCTTCAGCTTCCGGCGATAGATGCACATTGCCCATTTGGCCCGAGCCAACAATGAGCTGCTCGCACCCCCTCTCGAAGACAAACTTCGCTTCGTCTTTCGAGAGCACGTGCGAGGTCCCGTAGTACTTCTTCGACAGCTTCTTCTTCCGCTTCATGACTTCGCCCGAGAGGCGAATGACCACGTCGTGCTCATAGGTCTTTCCGTCAATCGTGATGGTGCCGAATGTGGTGCTTTCGATCTCCATGGCCTGATCCTCGGTTCGACAGACGAGCTCGCTCAGATGCTAACGGTGCCGGCCCGACGCCCTTGGTCCCTAGACCCGGAAGAGCGGACCCTTCCTGAGCGCCGGCAGGCTTGTCGGCGGGAGTACGAGCTTTACCTCGAGTTCCTTTCGCGGTATCGGCGCAGTTCCATGCATCCGTTAACGGGATTGGGGCGGCAGAGTTCAAGGTATGCATGGGTCAGGCGGAAATTCTTGCGCTGGATCAAGTTCCGCGGGCTTCGCCAAGGGCTTACTGAAGAGGAACGCTACCCGGCAGCAGATGACGTCGTTCACCGATTGCAGCAACACGGCGACCCATGGCGATTGTCGGAGGATTTGCCGGACGTGACCGGGAAGGGACACTCGACATGAAGAAGGGCTCGGCCTCTCGATCGAGCCCCGATCCCGTCCTGTCAACTGCCGTATTAAACGGTGATTGGCCAACCGCGCGCCCCACATGGCGCGCGCTCTTCATTACGCCACCAGGGTCGTTATCGGATCGAGGATCGACGGCTCATCATGCTCCGGCTTGTTGACCCGCGTTGAAATCGGCCACATGCGCAACAATTCCGATGGGAACGGCCGCAAGAGGTCGCGAGGGTCGCTTTCGTCATCAAGCCAACGGTCATAATCGGCCCTCTCAAGGATTGCCGGCATTCGATCGTGGATCTGCGCCAGGAGCTCGTTAGGCGGCACCGTGATGATCGCAAACGTGCGTTGCCATTCTCCTCTCGCCGGTTCATTCCAATTTTCCCAAATGCCCGCAATTCCGAATGGCGAGCCGTCCCGCATCGCGATCGCGAACGGTTGCTTTGCCTTTAGAGACCATTGATCGCCTTCCATTCGAAGAACCCGTTGACCGGAAGAATGCAGCGTCGCCCCGCATAGGCATTGCGAAACATCGGCAGGCTCGCCACCGTTTCCGCTTTCGCGTTTATGGGCTTGCGTCCGCCTTTCGGGTCCTTGCACCAGTACGGGATCAAGCCCCAGCGCAAAGGGTCAAGCGATACCTCGCCGGTATCGCGGTTACGCCGGCTGACGAGGAGTTCTTGGCTCGGCGCCGCATTGTACCGCGGCGGATAATTGCTGACCCGGCTGTCGTGGACGTTCATACCGTGCACGATCGCCAGACTAAGAGGCCCGCTGCTTTGGATCACTCTTCCGCACATGCCGCCCATTTAGTTCGATGGATCCGTCATCGGTCAATTCCGATCCGCGCGGCCTTCATGCGGGCACCACCGTCACGCGCGGCTCGACAGCGGATTTTGCGGAGCGAATGGCTGGGAAGTCATCGACCGTCAACGTCTCGCGCTTGAGCAGCAACTGAGCACCGGCATCGAGATCCGCTCGTCGCGTCCGCAGGATTTCTTGCGCGCGCTCGAACCCTTTGCTGAGCAAGTCGCGCACGGCGACGTCGATCTCGCGAGTTGTGATCTCAGCCGCCTGAACGTGGTCGGCGCTCGGCACCGGCAGGAAAGTCTGCGGCGCCGGCGCATAGGTTCGCTGGCCGACTTTCTCGTCCATGCCGAAGCGGGTAACCATTTCGAGAGCGATTTCGGTGGCGCGCTGCAGATCGTCGGCGGCTCCGGTCGACACATCGCCGTCGAATACAAGCTGTTCGGCCGCGCGCCCGCCCATTAGCACGGCGATGCGGTTTTCCAGATTTGCCCGGCCGAGAAGGAAGCGATCCTCAGTCGGACGCTGGATAGTGTAGCCGAGCGCGCCGACGCCGCGCGGAATGATCGAAACCTTCTGCACCGGATCAACGCCAGGCAGGGTGGCTGCCACCAGCGCGTGCCCCATTTCGTGATAGGCGACACGGCGCCGCTCCTCCGCGTTGAGCACGCGGCTCTTTTTTTCCACCCCGGCGACAATTCGCTCGATCGCCTCGGTGAAATCGCTCAGGCTCACCGCCGCGCCGTTGCGCCGCGTGGCTACGATGGCGGCTTCATTGACGAGGTTGGCGATGTCGGCACCGGTAAAACCCGTCGTCAGCCCAGCAATCGCGTCGAGATCGATGTCGGGCGCGAGGGTCACCTTGCGCGCGTGAACTTTGAGAATCTCGAGCCGGCCCTTGCGGTCGGGACGGTCCACCAGCACCTGGCGGTCGAACCTTCCCGCCCGCAGCAACGCCGGATCCAGGATTTCCGGCCGATTGGTCGCGGCCAAGAGGATGACGCCCACGCTCGGATCGAAGCCGTCGAGCTCCGACAAGAGCTGATTGAGCGTTTGCTCCTTCTCGTCGGTGCCGCCGAAGCCGCCGGCGATGCGGCTGCGCCCCAGCGCGTCGAGTTCGTCGATGAAAATGATGCAGGGCGCGGCCTTGCGTGCCTGCTCGAACAGGTCGCGCACGCGCGCGGCGCCGACGCCGACGAACATCTCGACGAATTCGGAGCCGGAAATCGAAAAGAACGGCACGCCAGCCTCGCCCGCGACCGCCTTCGCCAGCAGCGTCTTGCCGGTTCCGGGCGGGCCGACCAGCAAAACGCCTTTTGGCACCCGCGCCCCCAGCCGCCCATACGACTTCGGATCGCGCAGGAAGGCGACCAGCTCCTGCAACTCGAATTTTGCTTCCTCGACGCCGGCGACATCCTTGAAAGTCACCTTCGTGTCCGTCTCCACAAAGACCTTGGCGCGCGACTTGCCCACGGTCATGAGCCCACCCAGCCCCTGCTTCTCGGCAAAACGGCGAAAGAGAAACATCCAGGCGACGTAAAAAATGACGACGGGAATGACCCAGGACAGGATCGTTTGAATGATCCCGCCGGAGGCCGCGCCAGTGACCACGACCTGATGACTGGCAAGCTTTTCAGCCAATTGCGGATCGACGCGGACGGCGAAGAACTCGCGCTTGCCACTCGGCAAGGGCTCCTTCAGCGTGCCTTGAATCGAATCAGTACCGACCGTGACCTCGCCGACCTTGCCTTGATCGAGCAGCGTCTCGAATTGGCTATACGGAATGGTCTCTACCTGCGTGTAGCTGGTCCAGAACGCCTGGAACAACAAGACGCCTAGCACGGCAGCGAGCACGTACCAGATCATAAATTGGCGCTTGCGGGCGTCCGGTTCCATGGAACGCAACCTCTAATGCCCATGGGGACTAGATTGTCCCAGAGCGCGCCTCAACTCTCTCAGAAGCGGAAAAAGGCGACATTGATATGCCGCAAAAGCGCGAGCGCGGCACCTTCAAGGGCACGGAACGGATTGTCTCGTATCTTACGGAGGAACTCGTCGGCCTGGGTCATGACGTGACCCTGTTCGCAAGCGGCGATTCCGTGACATCCGCGCGCCTTGTCAGTTGCGCGAGGACGGCGATGCGGCTCGACCGGAACGTGCGCGATCCGACTCCTTATTACATGCTGATGCTGGACCGAGTGCGCGAATGTGCCGACGATTTCGACATCCTGCACTTCCACAGCGCGCCCGAAATAGGTGCGGTCTCCCGTCGCCGTGACTTCGGCAGTCGCCTGGCCGCGGCGGATCAACGATCCTGCATAGACCGCATCACCGGCATTCGCATCGACTGGAACGGATTCCCCGGTAAGCAGGGGCTGGTCTACTATCACCGAGCCGGACATCACGCGGGCATCGGCAGGCACCAGCGACCCGAGCGGAAGCCTGACGGCGTCGCCAGGGACTAGCTCAGATGCTGGAAGCTTGACCCATTCGCCGTCGCGTCGCGCGAGCGCGGTTGGTGCGAGACGTTTCTTGAGCGCCGCCAGCGCCGCGCCGGCCCGCCCTTCCTGGATCAAGCCCAAGATGGCGTTGAACAGGAGCAAGCCGGCGATCACCACTGCTTCGACATATTTTCCGAGCGCGATCTCGACAACCATCGCGGCTTCGAGGAGCCAAGGGATGGGCGACCAGAATTTCGCCAGGTAAGTGCGCCAGCGCGGCGGCGCTTCTTCACTGACAGCGTTTGGACCGAGCTCGGCAAGCCGCTGACGAACTTCGGCGCTGGTTAGCCCTGTACCAGTCCTGGGTCGTTCCTTCGGCATATTGCTGATCAGGACAGCAGTTCCTTGAGCGTCGGCGACACCGAATGGCGCATGCCGTCACGGGCGAAGCCGAGGTGAGCAATAGAAACCGACAAGTGCTCAATATCCGTCGAGGAGCCTTCCAGAAGGGAAAATGCGTTGGCAATCAAGCTTTTGGCGGAGCGGGGTCACGATCCCGGTCGACCTGCTGCTCGAGGTGTGTGTCCGAAAGGGCTAGGTGCGTTTCATCCGGTGCCACCGGCTTGAAGAGCCGGAAGACGAGCGGTCGTTCGAGTTCGTGTGACGCGTTTCGTGTAGGTGACTCGATTGTGTGACGCGTCACAACAGATGGCCTGAGACGTCGCCCGAAACTGAAACGCGTTTCACCAGCCACCACGAAACTTGTTTCGCCGGCACCGCGACGGGCTCCACCTCGGATTTTGGCATCCCCATTTTCGAATGAATTTGGCGATTGGGGTGACGCGTCACTGAGAGGCCGTTCGAAATTGGTTGTCAGGCGTGCAGCTCATCGAGCAGCATCTTGGCCTCCTTCAGATCGAGCGTGTCGAAGCCTTCGGTGAACCAGCCGTGGACCGGAGCGAGAAGTGCGCGAGCCTGTTGCGGCTTCATTTGCGGGTCACGCGCTCACTAAACTCAGCCCCGGTCACGCAGGGGCTTTTTTTGACGCCCAAGATGTGGGACGCAAACGTCCTAGCGGCGGTTTCCCTTTCGTCACGCGCAGTCCAGTCGATTGCGCAGGAGCGCACGCCCGCGCCGCCCAACATCGCCGCACGAGCTGCACGCGAAGAAGGCAACGTTCGGGGTTTCTCGGCAGGGTGTGCAAATGCTATCTTTCGATCCGCATTATGCGTCCCGGCCTTGATCCAAATCAACAGAAACACGGGTGTTGCCTGATTATTGACATTGCGAAAGCATTCGTCCTGGCGCGGCCTTCGCGGATAGAGACTTGAAAGGCGTCGAAAAATGTACAAACGCATTTTGGTAGCGGTCGATGGAAGCGATACTTCCAACTTGGCGCTTCAAGAAGCTATCAAGCTGGCAAAAGATCAGCATTCGATGCTTCGGCTCCTTCACGTTGTCGATCTGACCATGGCCTATTCGGCCGTAGAGGCGCCATATATTTTTGAATACCAGAAAGCGATGGAGGCAGCGGGTCAAAAGGTCCTCGCCGACTGTTCGGAGTCCGCGCGTGCGGCAGGAATTGAATTCGATTCGAAATGCGTCGCAATGTTCGCGCAGCACATTTATGATGTAATCGAAGAGGAGGCGACAGAGTGGCCGGCCGACCTGATCGTGATCGGTACCCACGGACGCAGGGGCATACGCCGGCTATTGTTGGGCAGCGTAGCGGAGGGCCTTACGCGGGTTTCCAGCAAGCCGGTATTGCTTATTCGCGGAGAATGAAAAGCAGCGCAGATGACTAGCAACGAGGCTGAGTTTTTTCAGTGCTTGTAGAAGACCTTGAGGTTAGAATTGGGTTTCTCAATAAAAGACCTGCCACCCGAGACCGAATTGACCTCATCCTCAACTCCACAGTAGCTCATCCGGCCCCAGCATTCCGCGACCACTCGTCATCAAGCCCACCGTATGGCGCCGACCCGTCAGATTGGGCGTTCTTCTTTTTCTTCTCAACCTCCTGCGTAAGCCTTCACGGACCTATTCATTCGAGCTGGTGAAGGCGGCAACGGTATGGCTGGTCAGCGCTTATGTGGACGCCCAAGTTCCGCTAGCACTGGAGATGTCTGCGCTGATTGCCGGGGTCGTGAAATGGCAGCGACGAGCCAGCACGTTCAGAGAGATCCAGGAGACTAACGAGAAGGCATATTGGGCGGCCATTCGATTTGAAGCGAGTAAGCCGGTGGACCCGAAGAGCAGAGCACCATCAGTGGCATCGCTCTATTCGGTAGAAAAGCATGTACTCGAGCTCGAAGGGGCCGGATTCCCGCAACAGGGAACGCGGATACCAAGAATCAACGACTTAGAGCCGGATCCCAATAGGGCTCTAGTGCGGAAGCCACTATCCGGGGCTGGCGCAAGATCGACCATTATCGGCAAAACGTGCGGCTTCAGCGCGATTCCGTTGGTTATTTCAAGAACATACCTACTTCGGCTTCGACCCGTGGAGTGAAAAAGTAATCAGATTTTCACTCGATGACCCACTGATTTGCATCGGAGTATTAATCGGCGTTGCTCTCCAGATGACGACGCCCTATGTCCGACACAAAACTGCTAGCAGGCTTTGACGAACTGACCGCTGTCCGCCACCAGTTCCAACAACACACCGGAAGACTGCACGGTAGCCAGAAGCTGGAATCCGGAAATGCCTGACAGCACTTCGCCGCAAGCGGCCGCTTCGGGACGGCAATCGCCTTCGGTTGACTCATCTAACTAAACTTCTTTCGAAGCCTTGACGTGCAAACCTGAAACATAACAACATTCTAACTATGGAGGCCAGACATGAGCGCGCGCATCAACGTCGGCAAAGCAGGCCTAGTCCTTGGCGCCGTGATTGGCGGGTGGCATCTGTGCTGGTCAATACTCGTCGCACTGCGGTTGGCTCAGCCCGTCATCGATTTCGTTTTCTGGATGCACTTCATCAAACCTATCTACGTGATCGAACCGTTTGAGATCGTAAGAGCGGCAATTCTTCTCATCATTACCGCTGGCGTTGGATTTATTATTGGATCGGTATTTGCTTTAATTTGGAATGCGCTGCACAAAGCTTGAGGACAATGTGAGGCTTACGGCAAACTCGTTTGACCGGTTACTGTGTGTACCAAAACGTAAATTCCGCGCCTCAAGCTCAGTCTTGGCGACGTCAGCGGCTTAGCGTCGAATGATCTGCTGTCCGAATACGTCAACAGCGTGTCGGCCCATCACCACTGAAACACTCGCGGGCAATTATATACTTGACTGAACATTTTGGGCATGGTAGTCTTCAAAACATAGGAGATTTCCATGACTTGCGACCTGACCAATCCCGCTTTCACTGACGAGGAAAAAGCCCGCAAATTCTTAGAAGCTTCGCGCTGGCCCGACGGTCCGGTTTGTCCCCATTGTGGTCAACTCGATACCGTCAAGCCGCTGGGCGGCAAGTCCATGGGTCCGGGCTGGTATTTCTGCAATGATTGCCGGGAAAAGTTCACGGTGCGCGTCGGCACGCTCTATGAGCGCAGCCACATTCCGTTGCACAAGTGGCTTTTCGCCACGCATTTGATGGTTGCAAGCAAGAAGGGGATCAGCGCGCTTCAGCTATCCCGCATGCTCGGGATCACCTACAAGTCCGCGTGGTTCATGTGCCATCGCATTCGCGAGCAAATGACGCCAGCGCAGTGTAGCTCGATTGGCGGCCAAGGCCGCACAGTCGAGAGCGACGAAACGGTGATCGGCGGCAAGGCGAAGAACCGTGCTTATGCAAAGAAGGATACAGTCATTCGTTCCATGTGGCGAACGTGAAGGCTAAGACACTCCGCGACGCCATGGTGCGCGTAGTGGACCGCAAGTCGCATTTGGTCACAGACGAATTGCACTCCTACGATCCAATCGGCCGCGAGTTTGCCGGATACACAACGGTCAATCACTCAGCGAACGAGTATGTGCGTCTTGGCGGCTTCGCTCACGTCAACACGGCGGAAAGCCGTTTCAGCCTCATGAAGCGCGCCGTGTTCGGTGCGCATCATTCGATCAGCGAAGCCCATTTATCGCATTGTCTCGCCGAATGGGATTTCAAGTGGAACACCGGCAAACTGAAAGACGGGGAACGTGCGGCAATTGCCTTGAAGGGTATCGAAGGCAAGCGTCTCACGTACCGGCCGACTAACGAAGCCCGTCACTAGGAAACAATATGCAAAAAAGTTCCTTCGGTGGCGCAAAGCTAAGCGCCGCCGCGCTTCAACTTAGTCTCTCGACGTTTCTTTCGCGCCGCCTTGCTCTTATGACCGCGAAAACGATCAAGAGGCGGCAGCTTTTGGCGAAATCCGTGCGCAATAAGAAACGTCATAAGCGCCATTCCCGCGTCATAGACGAAAAGCGCTTCGCGTTTGACATGATCGACGGTCATTGGAATTAGAGAGGTTTCGACGCGGGTCCGTGCGGTATCTTTGACGGTAAAAGTCTCGCCCGTCTCTGGATCACGGCACCAACAATGGTGCACGATGGCATTTCGTTTGTCGAAAGCCGTTTCGAGCCTTTCTAATACGCTGTCGAGCTCGTCCAAGGCATCTAAGTCGTCAATGCGAATCTCGGCAGAAGCGCGAAGGGCGCTGAAACGTAATGGCATTGCCATATGAGTCGTGACGGCTTGACCATATTCGAGATCGATATCCAGAAAGCAATGGATTGCCATTTCCACAACGTTTTCTGTCTGAGCGGCATTAGTTGTCATCAGGCCGATGGCTGCAAGCAACTCTTGTGGTAGATTGCGGGGGTCGAAATCATAGACCTTAGAGGGTTTCATGGCGAAGGATTCCGATCCGACGAAAGACCCGGAGTTTCAAAA
Source organism: uncultured Alphaproteobacteria bacterium (assembly GCA_963733575.1). Taxonomy (GTDB): domain Bacteria; phylum Pseudomonadota; class Alphaproteobacteria; order Rhizobiales; family Xanthobacteraceae; genus BOG-931. The sequence continues at coordinate 89,429 of CAVTDJ010000009.1, forward strand.
GGTCGTGCAAGGCTTCCTGCGAACGAAGCCGACACCACATAAGCTGAAAAAGAAAACCAAGAGCGGCAAGAAATTGTCGCGTCGCCAGGCGAGCAAGGAATGAGCAACATTAGCTTCTTAGAAGCGTGGATATTAGCGGCGAGCCGAATATTTGGTCTTGAGCATGTCGGCGACGATCCGAGAAGCTTCCGCTCCCTCGGGTGTCCTGACAATCGGGCCAATGCGGTGCATGGCGTTATCCAGGACCCTGCGAGTCTCCATCAAATTAAGGATACCCTTATCGTGCAGAACGTCGATAAGGGCAGCCGCGATTGCGCCGCCGGCAATGGCAAGCGCTCGGGCATCAACGTCTGACATAACTTTTTCTCCATCGGTTGTGCGATTCGCCGGATTCTACCCGATAGGGAGCGGTTCACTCAAGTATATAGTTGCCCACTCGCGAGTTAATACCACGGTTGATCCGAGCCTGTTCCAATGCTTTCCTCTCCGCACAACGAGATTTTGCCAGCATCGAGGAGATTTCCGAAATACTTCCAGCCTGTCGGTGTCTCGTAACACGGTATACCGAGGTGCGCGGCGACTCGATCTACCGCCCGGCTCGTGGGCATGGAGCGTGCGACACCCACCAAACCCTTGCGATAACCCGGAACCGAACTCGCATTCGCCGCAAGAATAGCCAAGCTGTCACTCGGGGTCACAAAGAAGCGACGGCCGAGAATCATGTTGCGGTCGCCATCTCCATCGGAAGCGGCGCCAAAATCCGGCGCGTCGCGTACACTCATGGCAGCAACAAGCTCACAGCCGTGGACGAGATTAGGATCGGGGTGCTTGCCGCCGAAATCAGGCAGTGGATCGCCATTGATGACGGTACCGGCCGCCGCGCCTAGCCGCCGTTCCAAAATCTCGTGAGCGTAAGGCCCTGTAACCGCATGCATGGCATCATAGCGCATGCGGAACGAACCGGACGCGAACAACTCCGAGATGGCGTCGAAATCGAAGAGCCGTTCCATCAACTGAGCATAATCCGCAACCGGATCGATCACTTCGATCGCCATCGCATCGAGGCGCATGAAGCCCACGACGTCAATGTCAACGTCAGCCACATCCAGAATACGGTAGCGGCCGATGCTCCGACTCTGTGCGTAGATTGCTTCGGTTACGCTCTCGGGCGCTGGCCCGCCATTTGAGACGTTATATTTGACGCCAAAATCGCCTTCCGGCCCGCCCGGGTTGTGGCTTGCTGAAAGGATGATGCCGCCGAAGGCGCCGTACTTGCGAATGAGGCACGATACAGCCGGTGTAGAAAGGATTCCGCCGCGACCAAGAAGAACCTTTCCGACTCCATTTCCGGCGGCCATCTTGAGGATCGTTTGGATCGCTTCGCGATTGTGGAACCGACCGTCGCCGCCGAGCACCAGCGTCGTGCCCGCAAATCCTTCCAGACTATTGAAGATGGATTGCACGAAATTCTCGAGATAATGCTGCTGCTGAAATACTGCGACCTTCTTGCGAAGCCCAGATGTGCCCGGCCTCTGGTCTTCGAAAGCTTGTGTTCTGATTATCTTGACCACCACGGTGTCTGAGCTCCTCGCGGAAAATGGGTTCTTCTCAGATTGGAAGACTGATGGATCCTACCCATTTTTAGCGGAGTTCTGGGGCTGAGGTCCGAAGGAATCGGCGCGCCGGAGGCCACCGCATTCCGGAATAACGCATTTGCGCGGTCTATGACTGATGTATGGTCCGTTTGCGAATTGGCGGAACGATGATCGCGGCCTGATCGAGGCGATCGTCGCCGCCGATTACTACCATTCCTTCAGTTTTCTCGGCACGCGCCGCCATTCGCCCTCGTCCGCTGCTTATATTGCGTGGAGGTCCCGGCGAGCGGCTTTTGATGGTCATTTAGAGTCCGCAAGCGGGGCCCCGGAGGACCTTGTTCGCCCTGAGGCACCTGTGGCCCAGCACGCCCCTATGGCCCAGCAGGCCCCTGAGGACCTTCGGAGCATCCCGCGAACGAGAAGGCAGTCACAAGAGCAACAACTGTGATTGATATGCGCATTGTTTCCCCTCAAAAATTCGATTAGCCGCCGCTTCGGGGCGAAATGGCGGAAGTGGCCCGCCTTCGTGTCGCAAAATAGGCCGGGCTGTCGTGGTCAAGTTTAGTAGCTTCTTAGAAGCACGGAATCTTTCGCCGTCAGCCGCCGTTATGCTCGCTATCCAGCATACGAGTGGCTATATGACCGCTATCACTGGCTTGCAAAAAGGGCGCCAGTGGCTGAGAGACGCTCCCGCGCTCCCGCCGCAAAAGGCAGAAGCGCGTGATGGCGAAAACCGTCCGATCTCCCAATCGTTTGTTGGCATCACTGCTGTCGGCAGACTTTGAACCGCTCGGACGGCATCTTAAAACCATCAAATTGGTCCATGGGACAGTCCTTTTCGAGGCTGGCGATGCAGTCAAGCGCGTCTACCTTCCTCATAGTGGCATTATCTCTTTGGTCGTGGGCTTGAAGGACGGCCAGACGATTGAAGTGGCGATGATTGGATGTGACAGCGTCGTGGGCGGTTCCTTGGCCCTTGGTGGCGGTTTCGCACTGAACAAAGGCATCGTTCAGGTTTCCGGTGTCGCGTCGATCCTTGACGCGAGTCAACTTCGGAAAGCCATTGCGGCCAACGTTGCCTTACGCGAAACCCTGTTCCGCCATGAACAGGCGATGTTTGCTCAAGCCCAGCAATCTGCAGCCTGCAATGCAACGCATACCGTCGAAGCTCGTCTGGCGCGTTGGCTGTTGCGCTCGCACGATCTATTAGGTGGCGACACATTACCGCTGACTCAGGAATTTCTCGGACAGATGCTTGGTGTACGGCGAACGAGTGTTTCGCTTGTGGCCAACACCCTTCAAAAGGCCGGGCTGATTAAATATGCCCGGGGGCGCATTCAGATCACCGATTTGAAAGGGCTAAAGGATGCAGCGTGCGAGTGCTACGGCGCGGTCAAAGCGAAAACTAACCGACTGCTGAATGTCAGCTAGAGCAGTAAACTTTATACCCTAACAGACATTGGACTAGCAGCGACGAGCGACTTGTTGGAACAACATTGATTTGGATCGATGCACAACAGTTGGTTGGCTGTCGACCGCCCGTTGCACGCACGTCCGCTTATCCAACAAGCGTCAGTTAAACTTGTGCGGCTGTTCCAAGTCGTCCTGAACAATGAAGCCATTTGCCTCATGGCCAAGCGCCAGCCATTCGTTTGCGAGACGAAGAAGTTCCGATTGCTTTCCCTCGGGTGCGTTGCGCGCCATCCTGATGCATTTCTCGGCGCGGTCGATGACATAGCTGATGGGCTTGCTCATGTCACTCAGTGTCCTAGCGCAAGCGCGTCCAGCCGAGCCGAACTCGATTCCTTGATCCTCTTGGGCACCTCATTTGGACCGGCGCTTTCGACAATCACTTCGGCGCACTCGCCGTGACGGCGAATAGCGTCGGCCAAGCAGTTTGCCTCGCGGATTGCCAAGTCCCGGGACCAAAAGAGCGTCTTCATGCCCTCCCCCGCCCGGATGGCCCAGCCGTACTGCTCCTTAACAACGCTAAAAGTAATCATGACACAACTCACAAATTGGCCCGCAATGAAAGGCGGACATCGAACGATCTGCGTCGGGCAATCAAAAGCACAGATTATCCGGCGTTCCTCGGGTTCTCAGGTTTCGGCATCTTCGCTAGCTTGTCCTCCTCCTCGGCAAGAAGGCAAATCTCCATCGCCCGCTTACTCGGCTCGGTTTCCGTCAACAGCAATGATTTGAATCTTTCGATATTGGCTTTGATGATACTTTGCATAGCGGCCTCCATTTCCCCTGCGGCAGCAGAGAAGGAGACGGCCGGGTCGCGCGACCGTGCGAAGTAATACGCGCCTGCGCACCCAGCCTCGGGGTTCGGGGCAGCTGGGGCAGCTGGGGCAGCTGGGGCAACTGGGATAGCCAAGGCGCGTTGAGCGATCCTTTTCCAAAGCGACCGGATCGCAAACACAGCATGCGCCCTTACGGTCGCGGAGTCGAGTCGTATGTGCGGTACCGGACATTAGAGGCCCTCGCAATCCGCCGAAAGCTGTCGAAAGAGACCCGGGTATTCGTTCTTATTGGCATGCCGTGAACGTCAGGCTGCTTCGCCTTTCTCAATACAAGTCGCGCCGCTGTCATAAATTGCTATGTCCGATACCGGACATTTGAGTGGACTTTTTCGTGAAGCGGGTACAATCTGCGGTCTTCATGCCCTTGAAGTCTTCATGCCGTTGAAAACGGAGGGCAGCATGGATCGGTTCATTCAAGACAGAAATATTCAGCGTTATCGCAAGTTGCTGGTACGTGTAAGCGACGAGACCCAAAGAGCAGTACTGCTGAAATTGCTCGCCAATGAAGAGGCGAAACAGGCGGGCGGACAGCCGCCAAAAGAGAGATAGGTGCCTCAATCGCGATCAAGTATGGAGTGAACCGTGCAGCGGTTCATCGTGGAACAGAACTTGGTCCGATTTCGGAAGCTTCTCACTCAGGAGGCTGACCGAAACCTACGTCGGGCTTTGCAATCCATGATCTTCTCGACGCAACGTGAATTGGCGTTGTTTAACTCGACCTCGTCTGGCGTCAGTGTGTTGCCGCCGGGGTCTGCTCTTGCCCGCATAAATGATTATCACGGCGTCAGCCAGTTTCAGCGCGAATTCGAAAGCTCATCACACCCTTATTTGATTCTCGATCCTTGGCCCGCCTCCTGTTGGGCCCGCCTCGACACTTTTTCGTCAGGTCTTTTGGGCGGCGATCCACCGGGCAATCGCGGGCCAGTGCTCCGTCAAGGTACGGGTCCCCATAAACAGCCCAATGTGGCCGCCCGGCACGGTCTTCTGAATGATGCGGTCCTTGGGTGTGCCGAAATATTTGGCGGCATCTAGGACCTGATCCGGCGTCGTGATGTCATCGTCTGCGCCTGCGAGCAAATATGCCGGGCACGTAATATTGTGGAGATTAAGCTTCCGGCCCAGCCCGACGAACTCCCCCTTGGCGAGCCGGTTCTCCTTGAAGAGCTGCGCGATCCCCTGAAGATACCAGCGGCGCTGCGGCTGCTGGTCAACGTCGCCATTTCTTTTTAGCGGATTGTTGTTCGCAGATTCCGGTTCGGGGCGACGATGGAGCTCGGGCGATCGGGGCGATCGATGATGATAATATCGGCGGGCGCCGGCGCGGCGCGACCTACGGGGTCATCGACATTTATCCATTGACTCGCGCGTGCGAGGGCCGCGGCAGTCCGAACACAAAAAATTGAGACCAGTCCTCGCCCGCCCTCTGTCCGAGATGCCATCACGGACAGAGTCTGCCAGATCGTCCAGCGCCGGCATCGTCTTTTCGGCGACCGCTTCCGCGAGAGCGTCGCGAGCGTTATTTTTTTAAGCGCCAAGATTGCCGAACCTGATTTTTGGTACAACAACTTGGTTTGTCATTACGAGGCCTTCTTCACACCGCATCCTTGGCTGCTTTGACCGGACGTGCCCTGATGATTTTCCGAGCCGGTCTGGCCTTGAATACGGTGGGCTGTTTGGTGAAGGGGTTAATGCCCTCGCGCGCTTTGGTTGCAGGCTTTTTGACGACGACAAATTTCGCAAACCCCGGAACAAGGAAGGAGCCTTTCTTCTTCAATTCCTTGTAACCAATGGTCGCGAGCGTTTCCATGACGCCTTTAACGTCGCTCTTTTTCAGCTCCGAATGCTCGGCAAGTTGGCTGATAAGCTCAGACTTCGTCATAGGCTTCGACATATCTATCCATCCTGATTCGAGTCTACGGAGAGTATTTGCAAATCCACCCTGAAACTCGTGCATGACAGTGATGTTCACAGGTTTGTTGCGCAAGCGTCACGCCTGCCATGGCCGACGATGTAGCGTATCGGCAAAAACACCGAACTTTTCCGGCCATTTAGCTAATTCGGAAGCAATCCATGAGTTGGACTGGGCCAAATGCCCTTCCACCGCACCGTGAGGTGCAAGCCCGGCCGAGTGCACCTGCTGCGGACTGGCAATTAGTGCGGAGATGAGCGTGCATGGTGGCGCTAGGAGGAGCGCTGCACATGGAGGCCCAAACGGTCGAGGTCACGATCAAAGCCTGTCTCCAAGAGATGCGCGAGCACTCGGAGGAGGCTGCAAGTATGGCCAATGCGGCCGAGTCCTGCTTGGACGCCGGCAAGTCGAAAAACAAATCGAGATCGCATTCGATGTTGAGTAATTGATCTACGAGGTCAACACGCTTTTGAATGCTGCCGGCATGATCAACCCCCTCGTGGCGAGCACGTCCCCACCTTCGAGACCGAACGCATCTACTCGCGCCAGCACTAGCTTGCGCTCCAGATTTCCCGAAATCTCCCTGTTTCCGGAAAAAACAGTTTCCAAAAAGTCATCCCCTGTTTTCTCTCTGTTATTTGCTCAAGCGGCGGAGCCCATGTGATGTTTGACAGCAGTGAGACGGCCTCGTGCGCGCGAGAGGGTGATGTCGTCCTTTTTAGTGTTTTTCTTTTTAGTGTTTCTCCGCGCCGTCGCGTGGGTGAGACACGACGTCCGACAACTGTGCGGGGCCACGCATTCCCCGGATGGTTTGGCCTCATGTGATGTTTACTCGCGCGCGGATGCGACGGGGAGCAAACTCGGTAACGAGCGCTGTCCCGATCGGCAGCACGCCGCCGATGCCGATGCCGGCGGATCCAAAAATGATCCGAAGCCGGGCAAGAAACAGGAACAGCGGACGCCCTCTGTTTCCAAAAAGTCATCTCCCTGTTTTCTCTCTGTTATTTGCTTTTGGAGAAATTATCTAAGTCCCTAATCCCTCTCAGTGATTGCCCGTTCGTGCTCAATCGCCTCCCTGTTTTTCTTGGAAAATCTCCCCAGACAGCCGCCGGCATTTCCTGTCGGCTCCAACGATTGAAGCGGTTGTAGATCGTCGTGTAGGGGCCGTAGTCCGGCGGGCAGTCCCGCCATCGGGCACCACATTGCAGCATGTGCATGATCCCGCTGATGACGCGCCGATCATCGACGCGATGAGCCCCGCGCCGGCCGCGCGGCATCAGAGGCTCGATCCGCCTCCAATCCGCATCGGAAAGCCAATAGAGTTGCTTCTTCATCAAGGGTTCCTCGATTCGGAAGCCTTGAATCACATCTCGGGTCGCGTTGGAATCCTTATTGAGTACGGACCCTAGCACTACTTTGGCAGATTTTTTTCGAATGATTGGGGTGGGTGGGATTCACAAATCAGATTTTCTGTGAACTCATGGGTAGTCGGCTTTTTGGAGGGCCGACTATGGTAGGCACAACGTCGAATTGGGAAGACGAGCTTCGAGGCTGGCTCAAGCCGTTTTTGGATCGCCTGGGCCATAAAGCGCGGCGGCGAATGTGTCCGCTTTATGTGGCAGGGCTGATCGGGCCCGGCGATCGCAAGAGCGTTCAGCCAATGGCGGAGCGGCTTGCGCCTGGCGATTATGATCAGCTGCATCATTTTGTTGCGGCTGGCGTCTGGAACGCGGCGCCATTGGAGACGGAGCTGCTTATTCAAGCGGATCGGCTCGTTGGTGGCAGCGATGCGGTGTTGGTGATCGACGATACGGCGGTGCCGAAGAAGGGCACGCACTCGGTCGGCGTCGCTGCGCAATATGCTTCAGCGCTAGGCAAGACCGCCAACTGCCAGACTCTGGTGTCACTGACGCTCGCCTGCGGCGAAGTGCCGGTGATGGTGGCCTTGCGGCTTTTTCTTCCAGACAGTTGGATCAGCGATCGGCGGCGGCTGCAGCGAGCTGGTGTTCCGGCCGAATATCGAACAGCACGGACCAAGCCCGAGATCGCACTGGCGGAGATTGATCGCTTGAAATCGATCGGCGTGCGCTTCCGCTGTGTGCTGGCGGATGCCGGTTACGGTCTCAGTGCACCCTTCCGTCAAGGGCTGACGGCTCGCAAGCTTGCCTGGGCTGTTGGCATCCCTCGTCACCTCAAGGTGTACCCCGTTGGGGTGAAGCTCATTTGGCCAGTTACCAAAGTTCGAGGCCGGCCACGTAAGCGGTACGTGCCAGATAGTCTATCGACAGCAGCTGAAGACATGCTGGCCGGTGCCAAGTGGAGAACTGTGAGTTGGCGCAACGGGACGAAAGGCCGGCTGAAAGCCCGATTTGCTGCTGTCCGTGTGCGCATCGCCGACGGACCTCCGCAGCGGATATGGGATAAGGGTCAGCAGCATCTTCCAGGGGACGAGGCCTGGCTCATCGGCGAGCACCGCATGTCCGGCGAGAAGAAATACTATCTTGCCAACTTGCCCGCCGGAATGGACCTGCGCAGCTTGGCCGCGACGATCAAGGCACGATGGATTTGCGAGCAGGCCCATCAACAGCTGAAGGAGGAACTCGGTCTCGACCACTTCGAGGGAAGGTCTTGGCAAGGCCTTCATCGTCATGCGCTGATGACGATGATTGCCTACGCGTTCCTCCAACATCGCCGGCTCACAAAAGTGAGGCGGGGAAAAAGAATCAACGGCCCGCCTCCTCAACCGACGTTACCGGCCGTCCGCCACGCCATCGTCAACCTCATTATGCAATCAAGTCCGCAGCGATGTCCGTACTGCCGATCCTGGATCGGCGCCGAAAAGCAGCGTGAGTAAATCTGCCAAAGTAGTGCTAGTCTAGAGGGGTCAGCAAGTATTTCGCCGACTTTCAAGGTTCCTCGGCAGAAGCGGTTTTCGGATACAGCCATTCAACGATCTGGTGGACCAGCTTGCCGAAAAGAGGAACCTCGTCCAGCGCCCAGAGCGGCGCTCCGAGGAGCACGAGACCGCGGATGCTTTCGGGCGCCGTGGCGCCATAGATGGCTGCCGGTGTGCCGCCGAGCCAGTGGCCGATGAGGAAAGGCTTTTGGCGCGGCGGCCGAGACCTTCGTTACGGAATCGGAAATTGCACGCGCGCACTCATCGAGCCCGCGAGCGCTCGTTTGTCGCGACGCCGGCATCCATTCCGGCAGATGCACATGCAAGTCCTGTCGCAGGCGTAACGGATCGCGCTTGCCGAAGGCGCGAGATCCCAGATGTAGGGCCGTTTGATCGGGGCCGCGACAACAAGCAAACATCGCGATCCGTCCTGCCGCCCATGTCACGAAGAAAGACCGACCTCGTAGAGGCCCCTCTCAATATGGTCGTGCAGATCGACATCTTCGAGCACCGCGGCGGTGATCGTCTCGTCTCCGAGCAATCGGGCTTCCGACAGACCGCGATGCCATTTCTTGGCCGCGAGGTGACCTTGGCCGATCCGCATCAAGGTGTAGAGCTCTGCCCGGCCTGCCTCGGACAGTGCAGCAATCGCCTCGCGCAAGGCCGCTGTTTGCGAGGCGTCGGAAGGTAGCGGCTCGAATCCAAGCTCAGCAGTGGGGTTGTGCGTGCCGCGTCCTGGCAACGTCCCGTCAAGATCATCTTCCGCCACGTGAGCAAGCAGCGCGTCGCGCTGTACGCGTGCTGCCTGCGCCAGGATGGCAACGAAGCGGGCTTGGTCTGCATTCAAGTCTTTGAGCATTTGGGCCACTCCTACTTGTCAGCGGCTGGCCAGAGTGCGCGCACCTCGGAAGGCAAGATGTGCTTTACGTCTTCGATTTCGCCCCGTGAAATCTTGCGTGCCAGGAGCTTGAAGACCTCCCTTACCAGCCCTTCGGTATCCGCGTTCGGGTCCTGCTTGAATGCGGCTTCGATATGTTCGAGGAATGCGCTCCTGGTCCGCTCTGGCGGGGGCGTATCTCTCATATGCCAGCCGTCGTAGTAGAGGCCGCGGATTAGCATCGGCAGCTGTGCGCCGAGTTGCACGGCCTCGTGCGCGTTAAGCCGATCGCGCAGTGCGTGTAGCGTCGCCCGAAGCAAGCGGTAAGTACGGTATTTGTCGTCCCAGTCGACCGCGCGCATCAGCTCATTAAGCCACTGGTTGGACACCTGCACCGTCTCGTCGAACGTCGATAGCCCGGCGGCGCTCATGGTTTCTCTCCAAGGCACATGACAAACCTCTCCCCCCAATGGCCGCGGTCGCTCGGTCAGAAAAACCTCGCCGCCGTTGGGTCGCCTAACGGTGGTGTCCTGATACGGCACGCAATACTTCGCCGGAAAACTCCCTGCTCACTTTGTGCGAAATGTCGCCAAGGCTCAGCATGCCAATCATTGTCTTGTGGCTGTCAGTAACAGGCATACGTCAAATCTTCTTCGCTACAATTGCTTTGATTGCGACCGAGACATCGTCCTCAGGCGAGCAGCAGGTAACGTCCCTTGTCATAACGTCTTTGGCCGTCAACTTGTTGATATTGTCGATGTCAGCTAAGGCCCGGCAGGTGATGTCGCGGTCCGTGACGATACCAACGAGTTGACCGTCCGCTCGCACCGGCACCGCGCCAACGTCGCTGTCGCGCATCTGCTTTGCGATTTCCGTCACGGGAGTGCCTGGCTCGACACAAGTTGCACCTTTGTGCATGATATCTTTGACTTTCATGTCGTCCTCCTGGGAGTAGAATGCTCGGGGTAGTTCGTGATATTTCCACTCGCAGCTTGCTGCTCATTGATTTGAGTCAAAACGCGATAGTCGAAGCAAGACGAGCTCGATTAATCTCGAGCAAGCCTCTCACAGGGCAATGGCGCTATAAGAACACGTCCGACCATGCGGGAATCCAAAAGGTATGCGCTCGTCGCCTTTGCTCACGGAAGGTAGTTCGGCTAGCGCGCTGAACACGCACGGCTCGTTACTCTATTGTTCGATCTGTTGACGACGGGAGGGAAGGCCACTCGGGGTAACGTGTTTAACATTCCGCTGCTGGCAGAATGGCTTATCGAATCGCGGGATTTCCAACAGATTTCGGACGAAGAAGTGACGAGACTTACTCGGACGTTTCCTGGCGAAGCCGGAGCAATGCAAAACGCCGCTAACCGCGACCTAAACGGCGTTCATTAAGATGATCATACCAATGGGGATCGCTTTGCTCTCATTCTTCGAATGCAAGCGCCTCTGACTCATTGCTTTTGTCTATCCTTTCGACAGGCTTGTTTTCCTCTGCTGGAACTTCTTCTTCGATCTCGACTGGCTCATCCTCGATGAGCTTCGCTGGTTCATTGACGCTCTCATCATACGAATAGTGCTTCTGTCGCCGTTTAGGAATGGGTGATTCGCTCTGAGCCGTCGTCGCTTTCATCTGACTCTCCAATGCTGTTTTCGTAATTCGGTTGAGCACATGCGCGTGTTCTATCAGTCCCGCTCATAATATCGGGGCGAGGCTCAACGCCAACTCCAGCCCATGCGCATGCCCTCGAACCATTCCTAACACTTAAGTGCCCGCTCGGCGCACGCCGCGGGCCCGTGCAATTGACTGGTTGTCATAACTCCTTGGATCCGGTTTCGGTCAGTCGGACGATGTTACCCTCATCCATCAGCCATCCCTTTTCACTCGCCCGCCTCAGACCGGCAGCATAATCTTCGGCTCTGTGGTTTGGGTTCCGCAGAAAGGCTAGGTAAAGCGCGTCTGCCATGAGGACCTCGCCCGCCTGGACACCCTCGTCCCCAAAGATGCTGAGAATGGCGCGTGCATTTTCATCCGTATATGAAGGTTCTATCATCGCTCCCTCCTGCACCAAGCGAATGAACCATTGTTTTCCTCGCGCTTCAGCGGGCCGGCTGGGTGTCTTACGCCCGTTCGCCTGCCAGCACCGCCAAGCGGCATTCAAGATCGCGTTGGACAAAAGGTTCGGCGATAATCGTCGCCGTGCCGAACCGAGAAGAACATGCATCCCCCGCGTCGGGATCGCTCCTCGTCAAGTAGATAACGTTGGCCGCCTTCACGAGAATTGATCCTCATCAAAATGGCCGGCGCATTCTGGGATTAGAAAGAACAAGCTCGAGTGGGTCGAATGCGCGTCTGACAGCCGTAGGTTCAGCCATTGGAGCTAATGAAGGCATTGAAATCTTGGCAGTCCTGCTGGGTATAAGTGTGGTGGTGTCATGGCAATATGTGAGACTTGCGGGAACGATTACGATAAGACGTTTCAAGTAATCCAGAGCGGGAAGGCTCACACCTTCGACAGCTTCGAATGCGCGATCCATGCGCTCGCACCGACCTGCGCGCATTGCGGCATCCGCATCGTTGGTCACGGTCTTGAGAAGGAAGGCACCTTTTTCTGCTGCGAACACTGCGCCGAAGATGAAGGCGTGCGCGGCCTACGCGATCGGATGTAATTAGGGTCCCATTAAAACGTGGCAATGCGAAATCGCGGCGCGGCGGCACCAGCTTTCACGCGCATCAGTGCAAAATACTCTTTTTTCCGCAACGGAAAACGGCATTTGCCGGTGAACTGATCATTTTTAATGAATTTGGACCCTAACAGCGAGGCACTGGGCGTCGCGCGCAGTCCCCGCAGCGTCGTTAAAGGCAGGCGGAATCGATGGCAACTCCAGTCGTGACAAGCCGTGGCAGAACCATGCCGGCCTTGGAAATTACTGCCTCGTCGCCGACGTCGAGCACCAGACGAGCACCAGGCCTTCGTCCGCGCGGCGGCAGTAATTGCACGGCGCGCTCATGGCGCCGCGTTGACCACTCTCGCCACCCATCCGCGCGCGCGAGCCGCGCTCCGGCACCCGCTCGATCCCGCCCGCCGCTGAACCGACCCGCCCGAGCTACGCCATCGCCTTGGCCAACAGCCCAATCGCCAAATCCGCCGCACTGGGGATTTGGCGTCATAACCTCGTTGACCTTTCGGTCGTGAAATCGGGCCGATTCGGCGGCCAGTTCCGCCCTTTCGATCATCAACTACAGCCAATGTGATCCTGCTTGCATTCATCGCTTTCGCGCCGACGCAGGGATCAAGTTCGCTGACGATGCCGACAGCGTGACGCGTTGCGTCGACGACAGGTAACCCGCTAATCTTGTACTGCAACGTCAGCTTGGCAGCCTCGACAATTGAGGCGTTGGGCGCAACGCCTATGACCCGACGGGTCGCGAAATTTCCAACCGTCATCTGGATGCTCCGAATGGCGGCAAATTCAAAAGGCGCTTCTCGTCGGGGCTAGGCGCTATACAGCTTCTCACGCGCGGCTTCACATTCGGAAACTCGGAATCGCAAATCCATGCGTCTTTGGCGAACAACTCGTGCATCAGGTGGCAGAACGGACAATCAGTCCGACTGAGAAATACAGGAGAGCATCGGAAGCTTGCGCGGGTAACTTCGCAGCCAGTCGAGACTGCCTGCCCTGTCTTCGGGCAACAGATCATAAGATGCGTTCTGGGGATCGATTAAAGGCACTTCGGAAAGATCAATCTTACGCAAGCGCCAAACGAGACGAACGGCGCGCACCGGCCCTGTTGAACTATGTGCTGACGCCGGAGCTTTTCGACTGCCAGCCGTTCCAAAGAAGGTGCGCACCCGTCTCCGTGAATTTCTGGCAGTCGGAAAGCAGATGCTCGCGATCTTCGGCCATCATCTCAACCCGCCGATTAGCCCATTCTTGACACGCGGTCATCGCATCGGGGATCGAACGCGCTGCCGTCAATTTCGACGCAAATTCAAACGTCAAATTCGCTTCCGATTGCATCCGATCGAACCATTGCCGGTTCAATTCCTGCAGCTTCTCAAGAAGCTCAGTCTGGGCGTTGACGAAATCTTCGATACGCTCCTTGACTATTGGGGCGAACTCCGCCGGCATTGGTAGCGAGGATTTCTCCGTCCGCTCGCTGCGAGATTCCTTTTCCGCCATAACACGCCTCCGTCCATTAATACATCAATAGCTAAACTTTTCAGAGGAACCTTGGCGTTGATGTGAATCAAATTCACGCTTCGTTGCTGCCGCCTCCGCCTGATCCTCCTCACGTAGAGTAGCCTCCCATCGCCGCGCTCAGTCAATAATTGGGCGCCCCGGAGGCGAAGTTGGCACGAAGACTCACGTGGAACGCTGCGCCCGCGTCCGCGCCTTGCCTTAGCACACCTCGCCGATGGACTGTCCACCTCAGCAACGACGCTCGGGGTCGCACACCCGCAAGCGCAGGTAGGCAAATCCTGCACCGCCAGAAACTCTTACATGGTCTGCGCGGAAGCTTGCCGGAATCGGATAAGCGAGACGATGAAGAACAAGCCACCGATCCCCGCCACGAGAAGGAATTGCGGCCAGACCACATCGATGCCGGCGCCGCGAAAAAGGATCGATTGCGCGAACGATACGAAATGCGTCGAGGGTGACGCCTGCATCGCTGTGGCGAGCCAGGGCGGCATGCTTTCCAGCGGAGTGTTGCTGCCGGAGAGCAGGTTCATGGGCATGTAGATCAACATGTAGAGCAAGCCGAGCTGCGGCATGGAGCGCGCGACGGTGCCAAGAAATATGCCAATCGCGCATGCGAAGAAGAGATAGATCACTACGCCGGCTATAAACAGCGGGATCGAGCCGATGATCGGAATGCCGAGCATCATACGGATGATGAAATAGAGCGAGGCCCCAACAGCCACGGCGATCACTAAGCCGTTCGCCCAGACCTTGGACATCGCGATTTCGAACGGCGTAACGGGCATTACTAGGAGATGGTCCGTGGTCCCGTGCTCTCGCTCGCGGACGACCGCGGCTCCGGCGAGAATAATAGCCAGCATGCTGACGTTGTTGACGATGCTCATCACGCCGGTGAACCATGCCGTCGTAATGTTGGGGTTGAACGAAATGCGCACGTCGAGATTGACCGACGACAGCGGCACGCCTTCCTTGTGTGAGAGGAAGTCTTGTATCTCAGTCATGATGATCTCTTGGGCGTAATTTGACCCGAGGCCACCCTGGATCATGACCGTCGCATCGACGTTGAGCTGAACCGCGGGGTCTCGTCCGCCGACAACGTATCGCTCGAAATTCGGCGGGATATCCAGCACGAAGGTGACTTTTCCGGCATTCATCAGCGGGACGATATCGCGCTCCGCGATGGGCTGCGGCGTCTGGAAGTACGGTGGGAGGAACGCATGGATGATCCGCCGCGACAATTGAGAGTGATCCTCGTCGACCACCGCAATCGAGGCATTGTGCACCTCTTGCGAATAGCTGCGCGCATGAGTGAGAACGTAGAGCGAGAATGCATAGATGACGAACCCCAGCAGCACGAAATCGTGCAGGAAGCTGCGTAGTTCCTTGGTGCCCAGCCAAAAGATGTTTGCGATCGTGCGCATCGGGCCGGCCCCTAACGTTCCTGCTTGCGCAGGAGTAGAAGGCTGATCAGCGTCAGCGTCGGGATGAAAACGGCAAGCTCTCCCAGGTGGGCAGCAAGGTCTGTAAAGCCCAATCCCTTGGTGAAAGTACCGACGGCGATCGGCCGAAAATAGGTCATTGGAAATGCCCGTCCCATGATTTGTGCGGTTAAGGAGAGCGAGGACACTGGTACCATCTGGCCAGCGAACTGCGTCGCCGGCAGTACAGTCAAAATGGTGGTGCCGAAAAGGGCGGCGATCTGCGTGCGGGTGAAGGCCGAAACGACCATGCCATACGCCGTGGTCGTGGTGACGTAGACGAGTACGCCAGCAAGGAGCGTGAAGAAGCTTCCCTTGACCGGCACCTGGAAAACAAACAAAGCCATCAGGAACATCAGCGCAAAATTCGCCATGGCGACGCCGATATATGGAATCTGCTTGCCGAGCAGAAATTCAATCCGCGAAACCGGGGTCACATAAAGATTGGTGATCGAGCCCAGTTCCTTTTCGCGGACGATGGCGAGCGCCATCAGGATCGCTGGGAACAGCGCAAGTAGCATGGAGAGGCTCGACGGCACCATCGCGTAGACGCTTTCGAAATCCTGGTTGTATTTGTACCTGAGTTCGATTCTGGCGGCCGGCATTGGCACCGGTAGTACCGTCGTCTTCACGGCGGGATCCGTCAGATAGAGCTGATGCATGGCCTGCAGATAGCCGCGAATGGTGTCCGCGCGGAATGGCATCGCGCCATCAACCCAGGCGCCGACCCAGGCCGGACGTCCGCCCTCGAGGTCGCGGCCGAAACCGGGCGGGATTTCGAGGGCAGCCCTGATGCGTCCGCTCTGCAGACGCTTCTCGAGATCGGCATAATTGGCGAGCGGCGGCTTCTCCACGAAATAAGTCGAGCCTCTCAGCTCCTCGAGGTAGGCGCGGCTCTCGTGGCTCTTGTCGTGATCGAGGACCGCGAAGGTGAGGTTATTGACGTCGGTCGAAATTCCAAATCCGAACACCACCATCAGGAGCGCCGTGCCGAACAAGGCGAAGGTCAGCCGGATGGGATCGCGCAGAAGCTCGATCGTTTCCCGGATCGTGTAAGCAAAGAGACGCTGCAAGCTGAACGCGCGCTGCCGCAGCGGCGGCAGTCGCGGCGGTTTGCTGGTCTTGCCCGACGGCACGCCATAAGCGGCCTCCGGCGCGCGCGAACCGGTCGCCTCCTCGAGATAGCTGATGAAGGCGTCCTCCAGCGTGGCGACGCCGCGGGTCCTGATGAGGTTCGCCGGCGTGTCGGTCGCCAACACGCGGCCGGAATCCATGAGTGATATACGGTCGCAGCGCTCGGCCTCGTTCATGAAGTGGGTGGAGACGAAAATGGTCACACCCTGATTGCGTGAGAGGTCGATCAGAAGCTCCCAGAACCGGTCCCGCGCTAAAGGATCGACGCCTGAGGTCGGCTCGTCGAGGATGAGCATCTCCGGCTCGTGCACGATGGCGACGGCCAGCGAAAGCCGTTGGCGAATACCCAGCGGCAGATCCGAAGTGGGTTGATCAAGATAGTTTCTAAGGTCGAATTGTTCGGTGAGCTCCCAAGGCGAGCTTTGGCTTTCGCGGCCGGCAGATGAAAAAGCCGCACGTGCAAGTCGATGTTCTGCCGCACCGTGAGCTCGGTGTAGAGCGAGAATGACTGCGACATGTAGCCGACCCGCCGGCGCGAATTGATGTCGCGTGCATCGAGCGGCTTGCCAAACAGTAGTGCCTCGCCCTCGCTTGGCGCCTGCAAGCCGGTCAGCATCTTCATCGTCGTGGTTTTGCCGCATCCGTTCGAGCCGACGAAGCCGAAAATCTCGCCCCGTTCGATGGTGAAGTTCACGCGATCGACGGCGGTGAAATCGCCGAAGCGGCAAGTGAGGTCGCGCGCCGTGATCACCGGCTCGGCTTGCACGATCCGGCGCGGGTTTCCAGCTGCTTGTGTCCGGCACGGAGTGGTTCCGGCAACAACGCAATGAACGCGTCGTCGACTGCGTCTCGCCCTTCAGCTCCGTCGGCGAGCCGGCCGCCAGGATTTTTCCGTCGTTCATCGCGATAAGCGAATCGAAGCGCTCGGCCTCTTCCATATAGGCGGTCGCGACCACCACGCTCATGCCTGCGCCGCGCCCTCGCATGCGATCGATCAGCTCCCAGAACTGCCGTCGCGACAGCGGATCGACGCCGGTCGTGGGTTCGTCGAGAATCAGTAGATCGGGGTCGTGGATGAGCGAGCAGCACAATCCGAGTTTCTGTCGCATGCCGCCGGACAGCTTCTTCGCTAGGCGATCGGCGAAGGGCGCTAGCCCCGTGCTTTGCAGGAGCTCGGAAATCCGCCATTCCCGCTCGGAGCGAGACTGCCCGAAGAGGCGGCCGAAGAACTCGATGTTCTCGCGAACGCTGAGGTCCGGGTACAGATTCTTGCCCAGGCCCTGCGGCATGAAGGCGATGCGCGCGCAGATCGCGTTGCGGTGCGCAGCGTCCGCCATGTCGCCGTCCAGTACGAAGACGTGGCCCGATTGCACCTGCCGCGCGCCGGCAATCATGCTCAGTAGCGTTGACTTGCCGACGCCGTCGGGACCGATCAGCCCGACCATGCATCCGGCCGGGAGCGATACCGTAACGCCGTCAAGCGCGACGGCACGTTTGTAACGCTGCGTGACGTTTTCCAGGCGCGCGACCGGCGCGACAGGCCCGATCATTGCGCGGCGGCCCTTTGCAGCCGAGGCCGCCAGGTCGCAGCGGCATCGGTGACTACGTCAGCAACGCCTGGCAGCCCGCTGCGCACGATCTCTGCCCGTATTTTGGGAATATTGCGCTGGCAAAACTTATCAGGGAGATTAGCGAACCGGCACTCACCCGAATTGGCGACTCCATCAAGGCGGAAGACATCGATGCATTTTTGCGATCCTTCAACAAGCTCACGGACGCATGCAACAGTTGTCATCGGGGCCGCTGGTTTTTGATTTATCGTTATCCGCGTGCCTACTTCTTCGCCGTTCAGCAATCAACTGTTCCTTTGCACGCAGAATGAAAAAATACCTCACCGGAGAGTAGTTTTCTGGCGAATGCTCATTTATAATTTGCACATATAAAGAGCTTCTTGGGATTTTGCTATGCGGGTCACGTTTACGTGGTTTGTAGATTTTTGGATTGCTATGTGTTCGGCCTCGGGCCAAGAAAGCAATAGCGCGGAGGACCTACGCCAAGGACATCAGTTGGCGGCCATGTTGTGCGGAAACTGTCATGTGGCAGCGCCCGACCAACCTTTCATGCCGGACTCGAATCCAACTGCGCCGTCATTTGAATCCATAGCTCAACGCAAGGATATCAACGCTGATTCACTAAAAGCCTTTCTGACCGCAACGCATCGGGGTTTGGATAGCCCAAAAGGAATGCCTTATCCTTACTTGGCCGATTATCAGGTAAAGCAGGTAATCGCTTATCTTCTCAGCCTGCGTAAATAAGTGCTCGGCTACCCGGAAACGCACGAGCCGCATTCAATAGAAGCTTTGAGCTACATCAACGCGGCCACTGCGATTTGCGGCATTCGAAAGTGGCAATGATAACCGAGAAGCAAACGAGCCGCTTTTGTTGCAGGTTTCACCGTCGCTGACACTGGCGAAGTCCGCTTGGCACCGGATCGATGTCCGTAGCCGCTGGGTTGCCGCGGCTTTGCTTGCTCTTGCAGCCGCAGCAGGCGTCGCCTGGTGGAGCATGCATCGCACCGCGCCCGTACAGTACGTGACCGCTGGGCTCGGGCGTGGCGCAATTGCCCGCGTCGTAACCGCAACCGGAACCGTCAACCCGGTGCTCACGATCATTGTGGGGAGTTACGTCTCCGGCGTCATCCAGAACCTTTTCTGCGATTACAACACGCAAGTGAGGGCGGGACAGGTCTGCGCCAAGATCGATCCACGACCGTATCAGGCGACGCTCGATCAATATTCCGGTCAGCTTCTGCGCGATCAAGCGGTGCTCGACAAGGACCGCACGGATCTTGCGCGCTATCAGCAGCTCGCCGCTCAGAACTCGATCGCGCGTCAGCAGACCGAGGACCAAGGCTTCGTCGTCAACCAGGACGCGGCCACGGTGAAGCTGGACCAGGCGCTTGTTGAAAGCGCCAAGCTCAATCTCGACTACACCGATATCATTTCTCCGGTGAACGGCACCGTCGTCTCACGCAGTGTGACGGGCGGACAAACGGTCGCCGCCAGCTTCCAGACGCCGACGCTGTTTCTCATCGCCACGGACCTCAAGCAGATGGAGGTGGATACACCAGCGAAGGCGACATGGGCGGCGTCAAGGAAGGCGACAAGGCTACCTTTACTGTCAACGCTTTTCCGCAGCGGGTCTTCCAAGGCCAGGTGACCCAGGTCCGGCAGTCGCCACAGACAGTTCAGAACGTCGTGACTTATGATGTTGTGGTCGGGGTCGATAATAGCGACCTGGCGCTGGTGCCGGGCATGACCGCGTCCACGCAGATCATCATCGATCAAAGAAATGACGTGCTCCGTGTACCGAACCAGGCGCTGCGCTATGTGCCCGGCGGCCTTTCTACGGTTGCAGGCGGTGGTTCTCGCACATCGGCGAACCACGCCTCATCGGAAATCATCATTCATCAACTCATCTCGTGGGCGGCGCAGAAGAATCCGAAACCCTCCACCACCGCGACTACCGCACATTCGTGATCGACAGCGAGACGATCAATCTGAAGTCGCGGATACGGTAAGGCCCGCCTCCGACGCATCATTGCCGGGCCACCGCCTTGAGGATCGTGCGGCGGACGAGGATCTCGAACAGCGGCAGTTTGTAGACATTCTTGAAGAGCGGCGTTGCACCGTCGCGAGCGGCGTGCCCCGCATCCGCGGCCGAGCTTTCATCGATCCGTTTGCCAGTGAGAGCAGCCTCCGCTGTCTTTGCACGATGCGGCACCGGCGCCGCCGCACCAAGAATGATCGCGGCGCGCTTGCAGGTGCCATCCTCCGCCATGTCGAGCGCGACGGCCACATCGGCGAGCGGCCAGTCGAAGGAATCCTTTTCGCCCTGTCTCAAATGGGCCACGCGCAGACCCGGTGACGGCCTTGGCAAGCGGATAGCGGTCAGGATCTCTTGCGGCCGCAAATCGTTCTCGCGCTGGAGATCGCGGTCGGGTAGTACGAAGAAATCCTCGAGCGACAATTGACGCGTGCCGCCATTTGCATCCGTCAATTCGACCGTTGCGTCCAAGGCCACCAGGACCGTGGCCGCCGTCGAACGGGTGCACGATCGCGCACAGCGTATTGTTGAAAATCGCGTGGTATTGGTTTTCGCCTGAAATCGCAAAGCAATGGCCGCCGCCCTTGCGCAGGCAGCGATAAGCGTGCGAGCGAAAATACCAGCAGCGCGGACGCTGCAAGAGATTGCCGCCCAAGGTCGCGACGTTGCGGATTTGCGGTGACGCCGAGCCGCGGAGGGCCCCAGCGAGCGCAGGGTAGCGTTGCTGCAGAAGCGGATGATCGGCGAGCGATGCCAGCGTGACCATCGGCCCGATTCGCAGACCGCCGACCTGCTCTTCCACGACTGCGTCGAGTCCCGGAACCTCTTTCAGGTTCACGACCTTGGCCGGCGCCAATAGGCCTTCTTTGAGGAGATCGAGAATGTCGATGCCGCCGGCCTTCACGACCGACGTTTCGCCACGGCCCGTTGTCTCGGACGTAGCGGTCATCGCGTCGGCCACCGTCGCTGATGCCGCGACCGCAGCTTCGGATATTGTTCGTGCATTCGCGATCGCGAAGCGGTTCACGGCTTCAACTCCTCTGCGGGATCTCGCCGAGCGCACCGAGGATCGCCGCGGGGGTCATCGGCAAGCTGCGCATGCGGACGCCGATGGCGTTATAGACCGCGTTGGCGATTGCCGGCGCCGTCGCAATGTTGGCGGGCTCGGCAATGCCGAAGGCGTCCGTCGCGCTGTTGCCCTGATAATTTTCCAGGATCACAACGTCGATCGCCGGCGTGTCGCACGCGCCGGGTAGCTTGTAGTGTTCCAGGTCGGGGTTGACCATGCGGCCGGTGTGCTGGTCGAGAATGCGATCCTCGTAGAGGGCATAGGAGAGCCCCATCAGAATGCCGCCGTGGACTTGGCTTTCGATCTGCCGAGGATTCATCGGCCGGCCGCAATCCTGCACCGCGACGACGCGCTCCACGCGCACGATGCCCGTCTCGGTATCGACCGCCACTTCGGCGAATTGGACGCCACCTAAAGCCTGCTGTGCCAAGGCGGCATCCCCCATCCGCCGCAGAAAACCGGGATAGTCGTCGCTGCGCGAAGCCACCGCGCTGATGCGATCGGTGCGCAGCCGCGCGGCCGCTTCGGCAAAACGCATGCCGCGGCTTGGGTCGTCGCGGACAACAATTCTTCCATCGCGCGCGACCAGGTCTTCGGGGGCCGCATTGACCGCAACCGCGGCCTCGCGCAAGAGCGACTGCAACACGTGCCACGCAGCGGTACGCGCCGGCGGCGTGATCGAAGCGGTCGCGCGGCTGCCGTAAGAAGGTGGGCCGGGCGGAAACTCGGTGTCGCCGATGCGCACCTTAATGTCCTCGGAACGAAGCCCGAGGACCTCGGCGACGGTCTGCGCCATCACTGTCCCGGTGCCGGTCCCGATATCCTGCACGCTCGACAACACCTCGACCGAGCCGTCGCGCATCACGCGCACCTCGCAGGAGGAGTCGAGCTGCACATTGGCCATCCAGAGCGATTGCGCCATGCCTAGGCCGCGCTTTACCGGACCCGGATCCACGCCGGGTGCGTGCCGGCGTTGCCACCCGATCATCTCAGCGCCGATGCGCCGCTCTTCGCGACGTACCGGGCTCGGATCGATGCGTTCGCGAAGCGCGAGCGGGTCGGTGGCGAGCCGTTCGGCCAACTCGTCAATCGCTTGCTCGAGCCCGAAGGCCCCGGGTGTGTTGCCCGGCGCGCGCATCGCGCAGCCCGGACCGGCATTGATGAACACGTCGTGTTGCGCGCCGGCGAAATTCGGACAAGCGTAAAGCCCCTCGGCGTTGAAACCGACGCCGGCGCCAACGGCGACGCCCGCCGTGCCATAGCTTATGAGCGAAATTGCCGTCAGCTCGCCGTCGCGTTTCGCGCCGATGCGCAATCGTTGCCAAGTTCCCGGACGGTTGCCCGAGTCCATCTGTTCCTCTTCCCGATCGAGAACGAGGCGGACCGGCGCTTGCGCACGACGGGAGAGATCAACGGCGATACGGCCATAATTGCCAAGCAACGACTTGGAGCCGAAGCCGCCACCCATGGCATCGACGACCACGCGGACGCGGTTGAGCGGCAGGCCGAACTCCTCCGCCAGCTCGTGTCGCACGCCGGTTGTGTATTGGGTGGACATGTAAACCGTCAGCCCGTCCGCTCGCCAATCGGCAACAATCGCGTGCGGCTCCAAACAGCAATGTGTTTGCACTTGCGTGCGGTACTCGCCCTCGACGACAACGTCGGCCTCGGCAAAACCTTGTGTCACGTCGCCGCGACGGCTGACGGACGGCCCGCGCACATTGCCATTGAGCGGCAAATTAGCGCCCGCGGGCCATCCCGAGGGGTGACCGCCCGGTGCTTCTTTTGCACTTTCGTAGACCAGCGGCGCCGCTTGTGCGCGCGCCCGCTCCATCTCAACGACAAACGGCAGCGATTGATAGTCGACGTGGATCAGGCGCAGCGCTTCTTCCGCAGCCGCCATCGAGACGGCCGCGACAGCCGCGACAGGTTCGCCAATGTAGCGCACGGTCGCGCTCGGCGCGTCCGCCGGACTGGCAATCGGCAGGATCGCGCGCACGCCAGGATGACGCGCCGCCACAGAGGTGTCGATGGAGCGCACACGGGCATGCGGCAGCGGTGAGCGCAGGACGCGGCCATAGAGCATACCGGGGAGAGAAATATCGGTTGTGAAGCGGGCGGCGCCCATCACCTTGGCGCGTCCATCATGGCGCAGTGCCGGCTGGCCGATGACGGTAAGCTCGGCATTCGGCGGCAGCGGTGGCGGCTCGTCGGCGGGAATTTGTCGCTCGACTTTGCCCAGCCCGAGACTGGCAATGCCGAAGGGAAACGTCTCAGTGCGCAGGGGTGACCTTGCCATGATCATCCCCTGCGTGCTTTGGCGGCCGCAAGCGTTGCGGTCACCACATGCGGATAAGTGCCGCACCGGCAGAAGTGGCCGCTGATCGCGGCACGCACATTATCGGCATTCGGCACCGGCGTGCGCTCAAGCAAAGCCGCGCAGCTCATGACCATCCCGGGCGTGCAGAAGCCGCATTGCAGGGCGTCATGCTCGATGAAGGCTTGCTGCACCGGATGCAGCGCGTCGCCCTGCGCGAGACCCTCAATAGTGGTGACGCGACGCGCGCCAACGTCAACCGCGAGCATCATGCAGGAGCAAATCGGCGACCCGTCAAGCCAGACGGTGCAGGCCGAACAGGCCCCGCGGTTGCAGGCGATCTTGGTGCCGGTCAGGCCAAGCGGTTCGCGTAAAACTTCGGCCAGAGTAGATCGCGGCTCAATCCGGAGCGGCCGCGCCGCGCCATTGATCTGCAACGTAATTGCCACCGCTTCCGGTCCAGCGGTCGCAAGGCTGCTATCCTCTACCGCCTCAGCCCGGGAGAGAAGCGTTGATGTCGCGCTGACCATTGTCGCTCCAGCGGTGGTCAAAGCGGAGCCTCGCAGAAACGAGCGACGCGATAAGTCACTCTGCACGCCGAGCCTCCACCGGGAATTAATGCGTGTGGCCTGATGACCAACGCCAGTTAAAGCCTCAACCGCTCCGTGGCGTTGATTTACGTCAAGACTGGCTCTGGAAGCGGCGTCGAGGGTTGTTCGCGACAAAGGCAGTCTTCTCCGTGACGCCGTCTTTTCTTTCATCTCTGTCGGATCTGTCGGAATTTCGAATGCGGTAAGCGGCAGACGACCCTGAACCACACAATGCGCGGTAATCAATTACGCCGCGTTGGCAGGCCGCATCGCTCGATGCAAATCAAATGTCTGGTCGCCACTGTAAGTTATACTTACCGCTCCTGCGTCAGAGCGTAAGTTCCCAGGAGAAGCTCCGGGACCAAAAAAAGCAGTCCCGTAGAGTGTGGCAATTGCG
Organism: uncultured Alphaproteobacteria bacterium; assembly: GCA_963733575.1. Taxonomy (GTDB): domain Bacteria; phylum Pseudomonadota; class Alphaproteobacteria; order Rhizobiales; family Xanthobacteraceae; genus BOG-931. Next base: position 113,806 of record CAVTDJ010000009.1, read on the forward strand.
GCCGCAATCGCTAGGAATGAAAGGCGCGTCGGTCATTAGCAATGGCATGGTAACTTTACATCGATCGTAAGCGCCACTTTCACGTCCTCGCGCTAAATCATCACCTTAGTAAGAACATTTCGGGAACCGTCGCGATCGGAGTCAAGCTAGGCGACAGTCGTGATCTTGGGCCGCGCTGAGTTTTGGTTTCGTAGAGTAGGGAGTCGATCATGGCGCCGCGCGCGTATTGGAAGGGCTATCTGCGTCTATCCCTCGTGTCATGTCCCATCCAGCTTTTCCCTGCCACAAGCGAGCGAGAAAAGATCAGCTTCCATCAGATCAACGGGGAAACCGGCAACCGCATCCGATACCGCAAGGTCGATCAAGTCACAGGCGAAGAAGTCGCGTCCGATCAGATCATCAAGGGCTATGAGGTCGGCAAAGGCCAATACATCGAGATTACCGACGAAGATCTTGAGTCAATCGCGCTTGAGAGCACGAAAACCATCGAGATCGATGAGTTCGTGCCCAAGTCCGAGATCGACGATCTCTACAACATCCGCCCGTACTACATCGCGCCAGATGGCAAGGTGGGCCAGGATGCGTTTGTGGTCATCCGTAACATCATTAAATCGATGAAGATGGTTGCAATCGGGCGCGTCGTTTTAACGAGCCGGGAACACATCATTGCCATGGAACCTCGCGGGAAAGGCATCATGGGAACGCTACTTCGATACCCGTACGAAGTGCGCGACGAGAAAGAGTATTTCGACGAGATACCAGATTTGAAACTCGGCAAGGACATGATGGATTTGGCCAGGCACATCGTCGAAACAAAAAGCGGTCACTTTGAACCGGAAAAGTTTGAGGACCATTGCGAAAGCGCCCTCAAGGAGCTGATCGAGAAGAAGTCCAAGGGCATGAAGATCGAGGTTCCCACGGAGCGAGCGCCCGCCAAGGTGGTCAACCTAATGGACGCGCTACGCCGCAGCGTTGCTGCGGAGACGCAGCGAAAGGCGCCAACCGCGCGCCCCGCGTCTGCCAAGAAGAGCCGCAAGAGAATTGAGGGGCAGAAGGAGATGCTGCTCCTGATACCGGGCAAGAAAGGCGAGGAACTCGAAGCTAAGCCGTCGGCTCGCCCAAGGGCACGGCAAAAGAAGACCGGCTAGCTTGTACGGGCGTTACACGTACACGCTGAGGTGCGACGCATCGAACCATGCGCCAAGCACTTCCGCTTCTCCGCCGATTCCCGGATATATCGCTGCGTCGCAGCGCTCTGCGACCAATCGGCTGACGCGCGACGACCGGCATGGCGGCGAACTTCGCCAAGCTGCCGGAGCTGCTGCGCCGAAAGGGCGACCGCACGGCCCCGCGCCGCCGAGCTATTCAAGCCCGTAAATCAGCTTGGCCTCGTCGAGCGCCTTCGTGCACGCGGCAGCATTCAGCATCGGCCTTTCGCGCGCGGTGAGCGCCGCTTCTGCATCGGAGCGTGCCGCGCTCGCGGCACGCTCGACTGCCTGCGGCGTCGGCTGATGATGCAGCTGGGCACCGATAGGTTCTGGAGCGGTCGGACCGCGCGCCAAGCGGCCAAGGTACCGCTCGACTTCCGCAATCTGCGTGGTGCATGGCCCCGCGTGAGCCGCCGCGGCCGTGCCGACGAAGGCGACGGCAGCCAGCACTACGACGCGTGATCGAGCCACGACCAAACTCCCCGCGAAAGTGGCGGCACTCGCCGCCTGTAACTGTCAGCTAAAGATTAATCTGACCGCAAACCGCCGAGAAGAGGCCTGCGGGGGACCCTTCTGCAGGAGGGTGGGTTTAATGCTTACTAGCCTACCCCATGAACGTGTGAAACGGTGCGAGAAAAAGAAATGCTCACCAGCAATACGCGCCGAGGCGGATAATCTTGAGGGATTATTCTATTTTGCGCCATTCGAGCTGGCTATTCTCGAGCGCCTTTTTAGCGCTCTCGAAGTCAGGCCATGTCTCAAAACTAATATTTATCATTTTCGCATTAATCTCGTCCACTTGCTCCACGTGCCCATCCTCGTCGTAGATGTATCTGTAGCCACCCCGCCTGCATATCAGATTGCTCATTGCCGTTTTCCCTTTGCGCTTCAGGACGCTGCCTTGAGCAGCAGCATTGAACTAACCGAGCCTCGATTTATTCAATTACTACCTGCTGTCGGTGCATTGATTTGCATCAAGCGTGAAGACAAGACCGGCAAACTCGGAAAGGCTCATCGCATGGCCACAGATGGCCGCTGGGTGCGTTCAGAGCTATCATTGCCTTCTCGCGCGACGCGCAATGCCGTGTAGGTTGCGCCCTTCGATTCGCAAGCCGGCGCGTGCCGCGCGACGTCGACGGGTTCGCCCCACAACGTGGCGGCGAGCCCGGTGCCCTCGATCCTTACGTCAAAGCGAGCAAACAACATGCGGCGGACCGCAATCTCGTAAATGATCGTGTTGAGCCAGTCGACAAACAACAGCTCAAGATCCGCGCCTCGCACCTAACCTCGACGCGACTTAGCAGATCGACCTGCGCCCGAGTTATCACGGCGGTCAACGCAAGTGCCGCTTGCTCAAACGCTTCCGCCGGTGTCACGCCGAAGCCGCGTACGCCGACATCGGCGTCATGGGGAAAATGCTCCATCCTGCCCGCCTCGTAACCGATGGGACAATCACTCTCGGAGCCCATGTTTCCCAAGCAGCTTTACGGTCGTCGCTTGCGCACCCTTGTCGCCGGCTTCCTCGGCAAAGGTCACGCGTGAGCCCACTTGCAATCGGGAAAATCCATCGTCGAGAACGCTGTTGCGGTGGAAGTAGAATTCCTGTTCATCGTTGGTCTCGAGGAAGCCGAACTCGCCGGACGGATCAAGCCGCACGACCGTTCCAATCGGGGGGCCCTCGTGATCTTCACCTGCCCTTGGGTGCGGCGAACCTGATCCTGGAGCTGCCTGCGGGCGTGCTTGAAGGCATCGTCAAGGGCGAATGTCAGATCGGAATGCCGCTCGTCCGCCCGCGGCGTCCTTCCCACATTCACCTCGCGGCCGTCTGGAAGCGCGAGGCGAATGTGGACCTCGTACAATCCGCCCTTACGGTGATGTTGACCGGGTCCTTTCAGCACGATCCGGCACGCGGTTATGCGGCCCCAGCGCTGTTCGAGTTGCGCCACGTGCGTTGCAATGGCGTCTTCGATTTCCGGGGTCCCCGCCATCCCTTGAAATTCGATTTCAGGAGGCGTCTGCATTTGCTGCTCCCACTTGTCTGGTCAAAGATAATATTAGTCTAAGGATGGGCGTGACGACGACGGCATCTCGTTGCCTCAGGCTCGACCCTTCGGCTCCGGCAGTTGCGACCAATCAAGGCCGAGGTCTTCACAAGCCTGGCGCACCACCCGAGCATCGAGGATCTTGTGCGAGCCTAGACACAGAAACTGCAGGGGCGCCTATCCACGCGGTATGAGCTGGCAGCGCTTCACCCTTCATGACGAGAGTTAATGGACCCACCTGGGCAAAGTCGCCGACGTGGGTGTCGTAGAGGACCGTCGCGTCCCAGCCGACATGGACACCTTTGCCCAGCTTCACGCGCCCCACCTTCATGACGCGATCCTCATAAAGGTGAGTCTGCAGGCAGCCGGTCGGGTTCAGAGTACAGTAATCGCCGATATCGATGCAGTCGAACTCGGTGATATCGGTGAGTTCCATGCAAACGCCCTTGCCGATCTTGGTTCCATAGAGCCGCAGGATCCAGGGTAGGAACGGCGTGCCGCGCAGGAATTCGATGGCAGCAGTGCCGGCTAGGCCGCCATAGAGCACCGCCACGGCCTCAGTACGCATGGCCCAGAATGACCACATGGGCTTCATCACCGGCTTGTAGACGCCAATCATGAGCCACTTGGCGGCGACGCTCAGCGTCACCAGGGCTGCAGCAATCACCAGCCCGGCGCCAAGGAATATCCCCGTCGCGGTTAGCCATTGGCCTTCCCAAACCGGCACTTCGATCAAGTCCGCCGTCATATAGCCAAGGGTGATATATACCGCGGTCGGCAGCGAGGTATGGAGAGCCTCGAATAGGCCGCGCAGGATTATCTTCGTGCGCGGCGGACGATAGGTCCATTGCGGGCCGACGGTGACCTTCTGCCGGTTGGGGAGCCTGATGGCCGGGCTGCCGAAATAGGTCTCGCCGCGGCACACGTGCAAGTCATCAGGCAGTTTCGACTTTACCCCAATGAGGGCGTCATCATCGATCCCGCCGCCGGCCGCCACGACTGCGCTGTTGCCGATGAACACGCGATTGCCGGTCTTAACAGCTCCGAGCGTCACCCAGCCGTCCCTTATGTCCTCGTCGCCGAAGATCACTTCATCGCCAAGGAAATTATTCTCGCCAATGTCAACGAGATCATACCGGCCCGCCAAGTTGGTCGAGATCTCGGACCCGCGGCCGATCTTCGTCCCCAGCAAGCGGTACCAGACGGGGATGAACAGGGTCGCGTAGAGCGACGATACCGTTTCGAGCACCACCTCGGAGGCCAGGCTAACGATCCACTTGCGCACGTAGAACCAGCTGTGGATCGAGTAGTGCCCGGGCTTCACGTGGGTTGGCAGTAGGAGCCAGCGGACGCCGATCATCATCACGGCGGTAACAACGATCAGCGCTATGGCGGTCGGCCAGGCGAGCAGCGGCAGATTGGCCCACGTCACCGTGTAGTCGGAAACGCCTTCGAGCAAGTCGTCGAGATTATAAAGGACATAGAAGGCTGGGAAAATCGGCACCAAGCCGAGCATCAATATCATGGCGTAGGCCAGCACATAGACGAGTGCTTGCGTGGCGCGGTGTGTTGCCGACGCCTGTGGATAGGGCCGCAGCTTATCGCGGTCGACCGCGCCGACCTTGCGGGCAGGCGAGCCGTCCCAGCGCTCCCGCGGACCGATAATGGCTCCGCCGGTTACGACCGAGAGATCCGCGAGGTCGGCGCCGTCGCGCAGCTGACAATCCGGTCCGAAGACGCAGGAATTGCCGACGTGGACATCGGCACCGATCTGAACGCGGCCGACAATCATCACATTGCCCGCATACTCCACGTTTGCGAACCTGCTGCCCAAGCCGACGCACGACCGATCGCCGATGGAGATGAGGTCGCAGGCACCGGCCTCGAATTCGCCGATCACCGCATCGTGCCCGACCCGGGCGCCGAGCGCGCGGAGGTACCAGCGAATGAGCGGCGAGGCTTGAAGGAACTGAGCCGAGTTAATCGGCAACAGACGGTTCACCAACCAGATTCGGTAATAGTAAACGCCCCACAACGGATACCGGCCCGGCTTCGTGCGTCCGATGATTATCCATTTGAGGCCGATGATGAGGAGCTTGGTCCCGAGGTTCAGCGCCATATAGATGACAAGCAGTGCGGGCAGTTCGCTGAAGAGGGTGCCTCCGTTCTGCAGCAAGAACACAGAGGCCAGGAACAGGCCGAGCCATTGCACGGCCTCCAGCCCGAGAATGAAGGGCATTGCGGCGGCCTGCGCGAGACCGCACAGAAATCGGCGCAGCAGCGGCGGCGGCGCGAAAGAGAGGTCGCGCTCGACGACAGGGTCGGCGGAAGTGCGGCCATCAAGGTGTTCGGCCATGGCGCGCAGCGAGCGGGCGATGTAGACGTCCTGCATCGTGATCACCGCAAGCGCCGCAGTTTGCCGCACGATCGAAACGAAGCGCGCGGCCAGCAACGAGTGACCGCCGAGATCGGTGAAGAAGTCGGCGTCGAGCGGCAGGATTTGCCCGGGGAACACAGCTTGGGCCGCGGCCAGCAGTATCGCCTCCGTCTCGGTACGGGGTTGTTCCTGCTCCTCCGCAGGTGCCGCCTCTATCGAGAGCGGCCTCTCCTTCAGCGAGCGGCGGTCCACCTTCCCGGAAAAGAGCCTGGGCAGCGTTGGCACAACCTCGAATCGTGCCGGTACCATGTACGAAGGAAGCCGCTTGGAAAGCGCGAGGCGAATGGCGAAGGGGTCGATCGCGTGGGCTGCTGTCCCGACCATGAAGGCGACGAGCTGGTCCATACCGGCGTGCTGGCGCAGGACAACTGCAGCCTGCGCTACACCTGGCTGGCCGTCGAGCGCCGCCTCGATCTCGCCGACTTCCACACGGAAGCCGCGGATCTTGCACTGGTCGTCGAGGCGTCCGTGAAAAATGAGGCCACCACCGTTGGCATCAACACTCACGGCGTCGCTGGTGCGGTAGAGCACGGGATCGCTGCCGTCCGAGGGGAAAGGGTTATTGATGAACTTCTCGGTGGTGAGTTCGGGCCGGCCGAGATAGCCCAGCACCACGCCGGGCCCCCCAATAAGAAGTTCCCCCTGCATGCCCGGACCGAGGGGGCTCATGTTCTCGTCGACGACATAACAGGTGTGATTGGCGATGGGCCGGCCAATCGTAAGGGGCTCACCGCTTACCACCTCGGCCGCAGTCACCACGACCGTGGCCTCAGTGGGGCCGTAGGTATTGAACACCCGCCGACCCGGCTTGACCCAGCGTTGGGCCAAGGTGGGAAGAAGCGGCTCACCGCCCAGTATGATGAGCCGAAGGCCCGGCAGGTCGCCAGTCAACAAGCCTAGAAGCGTCGGAACGGTATCGATGGCCGTGATGCCGCACTCGCCGATGATCGTGCTGAGCCTGTCCGGCTGCGCCATCACCTCAGGCGTTGCCACCCACAGGGTCGCGCCAACGAGATAGGGAAGCCAGATCTCCTCCAGCGACAGATCAAACGCCACCGAGGCGGTCTGCCACATGACGTCGTCGCCTGAAAGGCCGAACAGGGCGTTTCCGGCACGCAGACAATGGCAAATATTACGGTGGCTGACGATGACGCCCTTGGGCGGGCCGGTCGAGCCAGCGGTGTAAATCAGGTAGGCGGGATGATCGGGCGTGAGGCCGGCGGGACGGGGGTTCACCGCCGTTCTGTCGGAAAGATCCACAAGCGTGGAGGCCGTGAACACCGGCACGCCCGTTGCGCCCGCGCGGTCGGCGAATTCGTCCGATGTCAGCAGCGCGCGCGCACTGGAATCCTGAAGGCAGTTGGCGATGCGCTCTACGGGCGTGTCGGCGTCGAAGGCCAGCCAAGCGGCACCGGTCTTGGTGATGGCAATCTGGGCGATCAAAAGAGCTTGGCCGCGGCGCATCCACAGGCCCACGACGTTTTGCGGCCCAATGCCTAAGCGGATCAGGCCGCGCGCGATCGCATCCGATTCGGCATTCACCTGCGCATAGGTCCGCGTTCCTTCAGGGCCGGTCAGGGCTGGGTGGTCCGATCGGGCCGCCGCACTAGCGCAAAAAATCTCGGCGATGACTTCGTCGCGGACGAGATCGGGCCGGCGCGCGCCCCGAAGAACTCCAAAACCGTCGCCGGCCCCGCTCCCACCTCCTGCGGAAACGATGCTGCGAGGCGCTAAATCCATTTCTTACCCCGGAGTACTTGCATCGCAGGCACGGCGTCCGCGTGCGACGCCCTTCTGTACCGCACGTCTTCCTCACCGCCTTGCGCCGGATCAAAAATGTGGTGGATCTGTAGACAAGATGCGCCCGGGCGACGCTGACATTCGAATGGGAGCGAGCGCACGTCCATCACCTTCATCTTGGCGCATGAAGAAGCGCGGCCGCGCGACACTGCGGATTGCAATACCGAGTTGCACATTGTAAACAGGTTCAAACAAAGCAAAATGCCACTCGTGAGGGTCGATAGTCGATGGCCCCGAAAACTCAATGCGCGCGGGCTCGTAGAACCGAAATAATACGTTGGTAAGCGATCCAGAAAGGCCGACGCCGACGGCCTTCAAAAATGCCTCCTTTAATGTCCACAGTTCTGCGAAGCGGATATTACGCAGCTCATCTGAACACTGGCGCAACCACCCCACTTCTTTTTTGGAGAAATACCGGTCTGCGATTTCTTGGACGCACTGTGATTGATCGATTCGTTCAACGTCTACACCGAGCGGTGCTTTCGAGGTGATCGCACACGCGACACATCCTCGAGTATGCGAAAGGCTGAATGACAATGCCCGCACTTGAGGGTCGATACTCTCGATGGACGGCTTGCCGTAGTCGTTGGTAGAGAATCGCCAATCGGTGGGCGGCATGTCTACATACCTGGAAAGTGCCCGTCGCAAAAGGTCGTGGGCGATTGTGAAATCGCGACGGTCGGCTCCGAAGCGGAGTCGATCGCCATGAGCCCGTTCTTCAATCGAAAGATGCTGGTCAGCCGACTTCACAGCCTCGCCATCAAGTAATGTAGTGCTGCGATACCAGATGTAAACGTTGGATTCGTTAAGAACGGCCACGGATCATTCTCGGCATTTTTAGCAACAAGTGAGCACTACAGGCGTGCCCAGCTGCAATCTGCAACGATCGCCTCTCAAAGGCCGCGCAGTCATTAGCTAGGCAAAGCAGAGCATGAGGTACCGCGCGGGAATATTCTCAAGCCAGTTTATGGCCACTAGCTGCTCGTGTGAAGAGCGTGCCCGGCCTGCCGCGACCGGGCTGGCGTCGTCGCCTACAGTGCGCAGCAGGAGGCGGTCCGGCCGAGGAGCAGGCGGTTACTGAGCGCGACAACGCGACGCGCAACTTCAAGCTCGCGGAGCATACCGCAGAGAGCCTTGTGTTCAACGTCGCCCGTAACGCGCTTGCGGCCCTACGCCTGATGATCCCGCCCCAGCCGGTCGGTGCTGGACGAGTTCGGGGATACGCTCGGTGATCTGGCCCCAGGCGCTGAAATCATACCGCGAGAGCGTCGTGATCAGGGACCGCTTGGCCAATGCCGATCCCGGCAACACGGAACGGCAACGTAAGCTCTCGATGGCCTACGACAGGATCGACGACGTGCTTAATGGGCAAGGGAGTCTTGGAGAGCCGCTAAAATCATACCGCGACAGCCTCGTGATCAGGGAGCGCCCTGCCGAGGTCAACCCCGCGTAACCTGTTGGTGTCAAGCCATCCAAGCTATTGGTCGATATAGCGAAAAAGGCGAGACCTTCTATGGCCGCTTCTCGCCACCAATGCGCAAGGCCGTCGCCTGATATCGGTCGACGACCTGAACCGAGAACCGGCATGCCGTTTAAATGCCGCAACGGGTTCCTATCATAACGCGGTTTGCTGGTGTACAAATTCGGTCATATGCATGCGCGGACTTCTTACTCGACGACGTTTTTCCTTGCTTTTTACGGCTGCTGCCGCTGTTCCGCTTGCTAGGCGATGGGAAAACCCCTTCATTCTCGCCGCCGCGGCCGATGCGCCGCTCGCGCCTGCCGCGCCTGTTGCCCCGGTCGTGCCGAAGACGTTTGCAGCTTTCGGGCGTAAGCGAGTTGACAATTACTACTGGCTTGGTGACCGCAATGATCCTCGCGTCACGGATTATCTCTCCGCCGAGAACGCCTATGCCGACGCGCGGCTTGCGGCCATCAAGCCACTGACGGATGAGCTTGCCGCGGAATTGAAGGCCCGCTTGGCGCAACAGGATGGCAGCGTTCTCACCGCCGACAATGGTTACCTTTACCAGCGCCGCTTTACCCGCGGCGCACCCTATCCGCTGATCGTGCGCCGCAAGAATGCGCCCGGAGCGGTCGAGGAGATCGTACTTGACGTCGGCGCACTCGCCTCTGGCCATAAAAACTTTAGGCTCGCCGCTTGGACGGTTAGTCCCGATAATAGCCGTGTTGCCTTCGCGGTCGATTTTACCGGCGGCAACAACTGTCGCATCTTCCTGCGCACAATCGCGACTGGCGAGATTGTCGATCTGGGTATCAGTGATGCGGCTGATGACGATGAGGCTGAGAATCTCGCCTTCGCCGCCGATAGCACTACACTGTTCTACGTGCGCAACGAGCCTGAAACCGTGCGTCCCTATCAGGTCTGGCGGCACCGCATTTGCATCGATGCGAAAAGCGACGTTCTGGTTTACGAGGAACGCGATCCGACCTTCAGCGTTTCGATCGATCTGTCGAAGTCACGCAAACTTATTCTGCTCAAAATCGACGAAGAGCGCACGACCGAAACTCGCTACCTGCTTGCTGACCAACCGACGGCGGCGTTCAAGATTATGGAGCCGCGCCGGCTCGGCGTGCGCTATCAGGTCGATCACGTCGGCGAGACATTCTTCATTCGCACCAACCTTGGAGCGCCCGATTTCCGCCTGATGAGCGCGCCGCAGGCAACACCGGACGCGGCACACTGGAGTGAGCTGGTCCCCGAACAACCGGGGCATCATCTTGGCCATTTCGAAGCGTTCGAGACGTTCGTGGCCGTAGACATCGAAGATGAACGCGGCACGACAATTCGCGTGTTCAGCCTGCCGGATCGCCGCGAGATCAAAGTGCCACGCCCCGCCAAAATCGGCATCGCCTCGAGTTCCTTCAGCAACGAGAACGAGGCCAATCTCGATGTGGAAGCGACAGTCTTGCGGTTTAATTTCAGCGGCCCGCTGCAACCGCAATGCATTTATGATTTCGACGTCGCCACCGGCGCGCTCACAATGCGCCACCAGGATTCGGCGAGCGGCTGGTTCGATTCCGGTCGCTATGCGCTCGACAGCATCAGCGCGACCGCACCAGACGGCGAAAAAGTGCCGGTCACGATCGTCTATCGCAAAGAGCTGCGCCGCGCCGCCGGCAATCCGACCTTGGTCGTTGGCTACGGTGCTTATGGCGACAGCTTTCCCCTCAACTTTAAGCCGCAACCCTTCAGTCTGATCGACCGCGGCTTCATTTACGCCATCGCCCACGTGCGCGGTGGGCAGGAGATGGGCGCACGCTGGTACGCTGAAGGCCGCATACTGATGAAACGCAATACGTTCACCGATTTCATCGCCGCGACCGACGCGCTGATTGCGAATGATTATGCTGATCCGCGCTGCGTGTTCGCGCAAGGTAAGAGCGCTGGCGGGCTGCTCATGGGCGCCATCGCCAATCTGCGTCCCGACCTCTATGTTGGCATTGTCGCCGAAGTGCCGTTTGTCGACGTCGTCACGACGATGTCGGACCCTTCGGTTCCCCTCACCACGCTGGAATACAACGAATGGGGCAACCCGGCAGTGCAACGCGAGTACGATTACATGCTGTCTTACTCGCCCTATGACAATGTCGCGCGCAAAAACTATCCGGCGATGTTCGTCACGGCCGGGTTCTACGATAACCAGGTGAGTTATGCCGAGCCGGCGAAATGGGTGGCGCGACTGCGGGCGAGCAAGACCGACCCTCACGATCTTATTTTCAAGACCGATATGACTGCGGGTCATGGTGGCCGCTCCGGCCGGCTCGGCTCGATCGGCGGCAACGCGGAGGTCATGGCTTGGCTTATCACCCATGCCCGCGACGGGAGGCTGCCGTGATGAGCCCGTGGCCCCGGCTGCGGCCGTTGGCGCCGCATTGCTCTTTGCCGCGGGCGGCGTGTAATGTCGTGGTCCATTTCTTCCGCGGCCCTGCACGGCGCGTGATCAAGTCGACCTGATGCCGATCGAGCGGCGCAACGAACTCGTTCGATTGGCTCGCTTCGTCAAGCCGAAATCGCAATTCCGCATCGGCACGCGATTTGGCGATCGTTGTCGATGACCCCGTCCAAGGGATTAAAGAGCACCATCCCGCCAGCCCGAAATCTTCCGAGCGCGGCGCCGGATCATGCCCGAGCTGGAGGCCACGGCGCCGCCAATTCCTTTTTGGTTTTATCGGGTGGTGGCCGGCGCGGCCGAGCCAATGGAGTCAGCTTCGCCGACGGCGGGCTCGCAACAACAGGGGGCGGGATGCGATCGAAGTTCCCATTTTGGTCCCGGAAACAGGGAGATTTTCAAAAAAAACAGGGAGGCGATTGAGCACGAACGGGCAATCACCGAGAGGGATTAGGGACTTAGCTAATTTCTCCAAAAGCCAATAACAGAGAGAAAACAGGGAGATGACTCGTTGGAAACAGGGGGCGTCCGCTGTCCCGTTCTTGCGCGGCTTCGGATTCTTTTTGGATCCGGTGGCGCAGAGAGGGCCGGTTTGCTTGTCGGGCGACATGAAGAATTGATCCCCATATTGCCTCAACTGTACCCTGGGGGAGTGCGCGTAGCGGATCATCCTCCTGGCTCTAAGCAGCCGGACCGGGGCCGGCCTTTTGGGTGCACCGCTTAGCCAGCTGGGGCCGGGCGGTCATGGTCGTGCGGATGCGACGGGGAACAAACTCGGTGAGCGGCCATAGCTTCAGGAGTGTCATGGATTGTGCAAAGTCGTGAAAATAGATTTTCCAATCTACGGTGCCCGCTAGCTCGCAGCGATTGTAGATCGTGTCCACGTCGAGCACGTGTATCGGTTCGTTGTTCTCATGCCCGTCTGCGGTTGCAGTGTGAACGAACCAACGGTTTGGCCATGTCTGACACGGCGCTGACGCGAACCAGTGATCACACACAGCGAATTGTTTTGCGAGCGCGCTGATCACCGGCACTTGCTTCGTGTTGAAGTAGTCAGGTAGTTTTTAACAAAGCCGTTCATGCCGGGGACCGAGCCGGGAATTGGCGGTTTCGGCGACCCGAACAATTGCGTGTTTATGTCTGTCCATAGCTCGCCGGGATCGGGATCGGGGATGCGCATAGTGTCATCATCCGTCCTCCCTGGAAGATTCCAAACTTGGACAGGAGCTCCGGTAGGATCAGGATTTGTCGCATTGATATCCAAACCCTCGAATGTCGCCGATTTCGGATACAGCGTACCCAAGAGATTGTCGAAGGAACGGTTTTCAAGCATGAGCGCCACAAAGTGCTGGATGTTTTCGAGCTGGCCCATCTCATTACCCTACCGTTCAGCGAAAATGATCGAGCGATAGTAGCTTAGTCAAAGAGCAATTTCCGCAGCAGAGCCTACACACTCGTCCTCCGGCGGTTGTGTCTCGGCATTCTTTTCTGCATCGCGCTTGCGCCAGTCTGCCAAGTTGCGCTGATAATCTGGGTTAGGAAAGAATAAGGAAACTTGCGGTAAGCGGCCCGCCGAACTTGCCCCACAAGACTTTTGCGTGGCGGCTTATCGGGCGCCCGATCATCCGCGCTCGGCGTTGTTGCAGATGTATTTTCGGTCATCCTGTCCTTGGCAGAAGAGCGTGACGAAGAACTGACAGGCGTTCATCCCATTGCAAGGGCTCGCTCTCTTTCAATCTTAATGACCATCCATCGATGAGGCTTGCCGTCAATTTCAAATTCAATCTCTTCGTCCTCCTCGGCGCCGAGAAGCGCTGCGCCCGAGGGGTGCTGTGCGGAGATGATGCCCAGATCAGGGTCGTGCTTGTCGCTCGTGAGCTTGACAACGCGAACCCTGGTGTCGCCGCTCATTTGCACTTGCACGCGATCGCCGATTTCAACGCCCATTCCCTTATCTTCCGCCGGCATGCTGGCCGAAGCGGCCGTCATTTCTTCGGCCGGTGGCGCCGTTTGCTCCCTGCCCTTTGGCGAAGCTGTTCGGAATTCAGTCCAAACTGTCGGCGCCTCGCCGGAGCCAACAGCCTCAATGTCCAAGGCCTTGAGACTGCGAACGAGATCGTCGATGCAGCCGTCCGGATCAAGCCTGAAACTTGATCCCCAACACCGCCAGAACCGCCAGCCGACGCGCTCCATCACGCGCTGACGCGTCAAGTCTTCAGCCCAGCGCTCCGGCCCATGGTATTGATCGCCATCAAGCTCGATGGCAAGGCGTCGATCATCGCGCCCCTCGACCACGAGATCGATGGAATAGGGGCCGACTTTGACTTGCGGCTGCACGCGATAACCGAGGGCGAGCAGACGGGCCAGCACATCGCGCTCAAAGCCGGACTGACAGAGAGACATCAGGTTTCCGGCGGGCGTTGCCCTTCCTTCCATCGGGTTCTTGAAGTGCCGAAGGACCTTCGCTTTCAAGTCATCCGGCTTGAGCATGTCCTCGCTAACAGAGCGGAACAGATATTCGCGATCGCGGGCACGCGAGAGCGCAACGTTGAAGCGCTGCTGGAAGGGCAGCGCGGTCTTTGAAGTGCAGGTTTCCGGACACTCCACCATACTGATAAATACGATATCCCGCTCCTTGCCCTGGAAGACAGCGGAGTCGCCACACGCGATGTCGTGGCGCAGATAAACATCCTCGCCGATGCGTTCCAGCAACATCGCCTGAATGAGCTGTGCCTGCTTTGCGCCGATCAGCGAGATGACGCCGATGGTGCGCCCGGCCATTTTTGGATCGGCGACGATGCGGGCCACTTCCTCCACGATGGCTTCAGCCTCCGCCAAATTGCGGTTTGATCTATCCTTGCGGCCATAGGGCACATGGACATCAATGAGCGGCGGCGACAGGCGTTCTGACGCTCTGGGCACGCGCACGGGCACGATCTCGTCCGTATAGAACTGAAAGCTGAAGCGAATGATCGGTTCCACGCATCGGAAGTTACCCACGGATGCGGCCAGGAAGGCTGCGATGCTCTGCGATATGCGACCGGTGCAGGCGGCCAGCTTCTCGCTCGCTGTCGCGAGTTTGACGCGCGCGTTGCCGAGTCGATGGCGCGATACTTCGGTGCGGATTGATTCCGCCGCGCGGCGGGCGTGTTCCACGTTGGAAACAATCTCTGCGGCGTTCAACCCGTATGGAAAGAGACGCTTGATTTCATTTTGCACGAGCGGAACGTGCCGACGAATACAATCAGCGATGACGCCAACTCTTTCCAAAAGCGCCTGAAGGACGCGGGCGGCGTCGTCAGGACGTTCCGGAATGGCAGGAAGAGAGAATTCGGCTGCAAGCGCTCTCCATTGGGCGAGCGCGCCCGCAAGCTCAACTCTCCATGTGAGGACTTCGGCGATTTTTTTCCAATCCTCGGGTCGATCAGGAGTTTTTTCGAGGATACGGATGCTGCTGAAGGTTGTGCGCACATCAGACTTGCCGAAGGACATGAGGCCGAAGGGTTTTTGCCCCGAAGCTGCGCGCTCCACTGCAGCGAATAGTTCCGCCTGCGTGTGTGCGTCGTCCGGCATGGAAACCGCATATGAGGCCACGGTCGTCCGCCGCCCGACGGGACCGCTGAGGGTCACAATAAGCTCAGCGAGGGGACGCGCCAACTCGTCGCCGAAGCCACGACGACGCCATACTGCATAAAGATTGGCGAGCCAGGGCGATTTCAGACAAGTCTCATGCGCGATGACAAGCGCCTCGACGGCGGCCAGTAATGCTTCCGCGCGGACAACGGCATTAGCCTCCGAGGAAGACATAACGGGGGCATTGGAACGTCGGTCACGTTCAATTCGGGCGGCGTTTGCCAAATCCTGGTGGATTGCAGCAAGCGATGCGGCATCGGGTAGATCGGAAACGCTGGGAAGCGTCGCGCCCAAGTAATCCAAATCGCTTCCGAGCGCTTTGCGGGTGGTGCGGAGGGCGGCTACATCCTCGTCGCTGAAATTCGGCTTGTGGGCGTTCGAAAACTCGGGCCGGTCGGAAAACCAGGCAGAGCGGTCGCGGTCGCGGACGATTTGCTCGGCGAGTTCGATAGGCAGAATGCCATCCGTATCCGCACCGGCGCCGATACGGTGAAGATGCTTCTCGGCGAAGCTACGCATCTCGGCATCAATCCTGGCGATCCGGCGCTCAAGTTCGGCTATGCGCCGCTCGCTGTCGGAGATGTCGCGTTCGGTCGTCCGGGTATCGAGGGAAGCGATTTTCGAGGCGAGAATATTGACGGTTGCCTCAAGTTGCTTGAGCCCTTCGCGTTCGGAGGTAAGGAGACTGATCGCCAGGTCGCGAATCCCTTCCGGGATTTGATCACGCAGAACGGCGAGCGCGCCTTCGCTTTTTGACGTGACGAGAACCCGCCTGCCCGTTGCAAGATAATGGCAAATGATATTCGCGATGGTATGGGTCTTGCCGGTGCCCGGCGGTCCCTGCACCACCACACCTTCTATCTCCGGACTCTCCAGCCGCCGTACAATGGCGATCTGCTCGTCATTGAAGGCTTTCGGAAAAAAGAATTGCCGGGTCCCGGTTTGCGCCGCTGCGCTTTTGGCCTGTTCAACCGAACCGGTCCCAGCATCTGCAGAGGGCATACCAACTTGTGCGCCAATGCCCGCTTTAGGGAGGATGTAGGTTGGCTTGTCCGATGGCTCAGTCACGAGAGCGATAGCGGGGCTCGGCAAAGAGTCCGTTGTCTCAACCGCCTGTCTCAGGCGCTCAAGGTCCGCCGTGAAGAAATTGTCTGAGCGTGGTCGCGCGTAGAGGACCCAAGTATCGGTAACGATGAGGTTGGGGCCCACCTGGGGAACCTTCCGGTCATCCAGTTGCGCGTGATCGGGATGATAGCGCCCGCCACGATCGAATTGCGCGCAGGCATACCGAAGGATTGGCGTGAAAGTATCTTTTTCGAATGGCGACAGTTCGCGCTCCGCAGGGAGCTTCGCGAAGTGCTCGCGGGCAAAGCGCGCCACGAGGTCCGTGCCCGGATTTTCCATCGCGGCAAACGGCTTCAGCGCCATGATGGGATCAACGCCGCGCGGACGGACGAGAATGGCGCCAGCATCGTCGAGTTCCAGTTCGACCAAACGCTCGACAATCGGATGATCCAATTCATTAGGTGGCACCTTCCAGCGCGCCACGCCCATGCCCAAGACAACCTCAAGAGGCCTGTCCGATCCCTCAAGCTTCAACGCCTGTTGAAGGCTGAAGAGGCGATCATAGATGTCGATCGTCTCGCGTCGCGGCCGTTCGGCTTCAGCCCATTGGGTCCAGGCCTGGGCGATATAATTTTCGACCCTTTCTTTCGCCTCGGGAAACCGGTCGAGGCGCAACACGACATCCCGCAGCTCCTCTCCTGGCTTGGGTTTAAGAGTTTTTGTCACGTCCTCCCGATCAACGACGCCTTGAGCAATCAACCGTTCGGTTTCTGTCGCCGGCATAACGGTCGTCCTGAGCGGTTGGATAACAGGCTCCTTGAAGGGATCGCGGCCAATGGTCAGCCACTCCTTCGCAGCAGCCGGCGGCTCTGGCGGGTCTGTGCGCCGCAACCGATCAATTTTGACGTAGATCGATCCATTGATGTCGGGCAGATCGTGCCGGATGCCGACCCGGTTGCGCAGGTCCTCTTCATGAAGGACGACGTTGCCGTAGCTTGCCAGCGACCAAACCGGCTTGTCCGCCAGTTCGATCAGTACCCGGACATACTCGATGAGCTGTCTGACGCCGCGCTGGGCAGATGACTGTGCAGACTTCGCAGAATCTCCGTGACCGGAATGCACGGAAGAGTCATTCATAGACTCCTGGTGAGGCCTGGTTTCCACTCGTGCTAATTCCGTTTTTTCCGGCATGCGAGGAATTTCCAATTGGAAACTTGCACCAACCGTACACCACGGTTGTGCGGCTAATAAATAGCACGTTTGAATATCACCTGTGTGCGGAGAATCACTCCAGATAAACCACGCCCGTACGTGCTGTCCTGCTCAGGACGGCTTGAAGCTATTCGGCTTCTTCCGTGTCGGCGGTGTCGGTGTCGGCTTGATCCGGGGGGCGGCTGCCGGCGGTGAGGGCGGCGGCGGTTTATGCAGAAGGCGCTTGAGCGCCGCGACTGACGCAGCGATTCTTCTCTGTGCCAATTCCAACGTGTGAGCCGTCATTTCGGACAAGAAGCGAGAAACCTGACCAAGAGGCGCGGCAACCTTTTCGGTGAGGAAGTGGCTCAGCTTTGGTTGCAGGAAGCGGGAGCCGCTCAGCGTGCGCGATCGGGCGGCTCGGGACGGTGCGGGCAGCCCCTTTTGCGCGCGATCGCGTTGCAAGGCCTTCGCCTGCTCGACGCTCGGGATCGTTTCCCGGTGGATGTCCGCCATGAAGGCGCGCAGAACCGTCTCGGGGGAGCCGAGACTTTTTGTTGATGCGAGGAGCGACCGTTATGGCAGAGGGCTATGCGCTCGACATTGCGGAGCGTCTGGCGGAACGGAATCCCGACGACGTGGCGCTTCAGGTCCTGGCGGCGCAGATTCTCGGCGAGATGCCGAACAGCGCGGCACTCACCCTGCAGAGAGTTGCTGCGATAGGGGCCTCGGCTGAAACGAATGGCCGATTCCGTTTCACCACGCAGGCATTCGCTGACTTACAGCGGATTTGCGCAGAGCCATGCAGATGCCATGCAGATTTTTACATTCTGCATGGCAAGCTAACCGATCCTCGAATTCTTTTGGAACTGATTGAGGTTATGGCGCGCCCGAAGAGATTCGAACTCCTGACCCCCAGATTCGTAGTTTCGAGGTATGAGTTTAGCACGGTTTTTTCTGGTTCGGACTTGCTTCGGGTAGGTCACGCCCAATAACTATCAACGCCTTGTATTATGGGAATTATCCGAACCATCGAGGGTCCATCTTAACCGAGGCCCTAAGATTTTTTCCGATGCCAAAGCGGCCATGTTACCGTGCGATTGCCGTGCGAAAACCGCGCACCCAAGCATAGGAAGCTCTCCCAAATGGCCCGAGTAAAGGCCGACGTGCACAAATCGCTGTATCTCAGCGATGAAAGCGTTGCTGCGCTCCCCTATGCGCGTGGGGAACGTGGCGTCTACTTCGCCCGCGACGCCGAACTGACCGGCTTCCGGTGTATCGTCAACCGCAACAGCAAAAGACTGGTTTACCAGGGAGAGCTTCGCGAGGGCGGAAAGCGGCACACCATCTATAAGCGCCTGGGTGATCCCGCGCATGTGAAAGTCGGCGAGGCGCGGGCGCGCGCCCTCGAGGAGCTGGCGCGGCTAGAGCGACTGACGGACCCCGACGCGAGAGCAGGAACCGCGTTCCGTGAGGCGTGGGAATCGTATGTGGCACGCCTCGAAAAAAAGAAGCGCAGTGATCGGACCATTGCTGATTACCGGCAAAAATACGAGGCGCACTTGGCGCCCACCTTTGGCAACGTCGCGCTCCGGGACATCGCCCGCGCGGACGTTGTGAGACTTCACGGCCGCCTCACGGCTGAAGTAGGTCCCTACGCAGCGAACGGCGTATGCCGCGTGGGGCATGCAATCTACCGCCACGCGGCCCTCGGCATGGAGGTGCCTGAACTCTCCCCACTAAATCCATTCCGGGCATATGATCTTCACAATCCCGAAGCACCGCGCCAGACCGGCATGTCCGAGCGCGAGCTCCCGAAGTGGTTCGCGCAAGTGCTCGGGTTGGACAATCCGGTAATGCGAGAGCTCTGGGTCATGGCCGCGCTAACGGGACTAAGACGTCGGGAACTGTGCGCTATGCGCTGGGAGCACGTGAATTTGAAGGAGACGTACGTTGAAATTCCCACGCCCAAGGGTGGTGCGGCAAGAGCATTTCGATGCCCCATTACGCCGCCGATGCTACGCTCATTGGAGCGAGTGCGCCGCGCAGGCGAGATCCTGTGCGATTTGGAGCGGTGCCATCCTTGGGTATTCCGAAGCGTGGGCAGCCGGAGCGGGCACGTCGAAGAGGTGAAGAATCGTCATCTTAATCGCAGCCCGCACGCGTTACGACACTCATTTCGAAACTTCTGCGCCGGGGCGAAGGTCAGTACGGTGCACTCGCGGCTGCTAATGAATCACTCCATCAGTGCTGACGTTCATCAAAGCTACATGACGCCCGGATCGATGTTTGACCAATTGCGGGAGGCGAGCGAGGCGGTCTCGACATACATTATGCGGCACCTCCCCAAGGATGCCGAAAGGCAGTTGACGCGACGGCTGCGGGATCAGTTGGCAGCACCCTGATCACACGGTTCGGGCCTACGCGGACTCGAACCGGCCTCTTGCAGTGTTTCCGTTTGGCAGCTTGGAGCGACTTGCTAGCCGCTATTTGATGTGGGCCCACGAGAGCCGAAAAATGCGCTGCGGACTCTTTGGCCATTTCGCGCAGCTCTCCGGTCTTTCAAAGAATAAACAACTGGCGCCGCACCCAGGTCACACCGTATTGCCTGGTCGCGCGCTGTTCGAGGCGTAGGGCGTTCACAGCGCCATCCGTCCTCGGTTGCGGAAAGCTGAACATTAGCTGGAGCACTTTTGGACATCACGAGACCTCCGTTGGGATGAGGTTCATTTCCAGCAAGCCTTTCAGAACCATGGCCTCCTAGTGTCGAAAGAGCCCCCAAGGTCTCGTCGAACCTTGATTCAGCCTTCTGTGGATCGATTTTGACTAAGGCCGTGAACTCATAAATGCGTCCTGGGCGGACGACTTGCGATGTCCGCTTTGCCCCGAAAAACGACCGACGACCGTTTCAGAGCCACATGTCGCGATGGGCCACTTTCAGACTCATGCACCGCAACAAAGTGCGGGCGATTTCGGAATTGGTTGTCAGGCCCGCAACTTATTTAGCAGCGCCTTCGCCTCTTTCAGATCGAGCGTGTCGAAGCCTTCGGTGAACCAGCCGTAGACCGGAGCGAGAAGATCGCGGGCCTCATCCCGCTTGCCCTGATCGCGCCACAGCCGCGCCATGCTCATAGCCGCGCGCAGTTCCCAGGATTTCGCCTGCTGCGCGCGCGCGACCGCCAACGCGCGGTCGAAATACGCTTCGGCTTTCGCCGCGCCCAGCTGCGGTGACTTAAGCGCAATTTCGCCGGCGATGCGATTGTCGTCGGCTTCCCACATCCTCTCCCTGGTTGTTTCGATCGCGGTCATCGC
The DNA here is from genome assembly GCA_963733575.1 of uncultured Alphaproteobacteria bacterium. Taxonomy (GTDB): domain Bacteria; phylum Pseudomonadota; class Alphaproteobacteria; order Rhizobiales; family Xanthobacteraceae; genus BOG-931. The sequence goes on from CAVTDJ010000009.1 coordinate 134,408, forward strand.
TTCGCCAATGCAGCGCCACGCGTCATCGAATTGGCCGGTTTCCGCATAGGCTCTCGCCAAATTTGATAAGTGCGACGGCACAAAGAATGTTGATCCCGTTGACCGGAATGCGGTGAGTCCGGAGGTGATCATGTCAACTGCGTCCGCGGCTTTGCCAGTCAGGGCAAATACGACACCTTGGAGCAACATTCCGGCAGCCTTCCAGAACAAGGCGCCTTTTTCTTCCGAAAGAGCGAAGAGTTCCTGGGCTCGTGCGATTGCGATTGCGTAATTACCGCTGAGGATGTGGGTAAACGATCCCCAGTTTAGCGCAAACATCAGCGTGGCGGCGTGGCCGATCTCGCGCGCATCCTTGAGCGCCAGGTCGGTGTCTGCGAGCCCGGCATCGGGATAACCAAGGAGCCATAGAGCCGACGATCTGTAGCTTAGAATCGCGACTCGGGTGTCTTGGCCAAATCGCGTCGCCAGCGAACGATGCTCGGCAGGAGCGTAAAGCGCTATCCCCTTGTCGTAATGTGAGCGCGCTTCCGCGACATCGCCCCCATGAAATAAGGAGTGCCCCATAATGCGATGCCCGATCATGAGCGGAGCCGTGGCCCCCTGTTTCTCGGCAAGCGTCAGGAAATGCGCCGCGAGATCGCGACCGACATCGCCGTTGATGGTCACAACGCTCGCGGCCCAGAAGCCGTAGAGAACCGAAAACACCACCAGCGGGTCTTCGGGAGTCTCACCTAGCGCCTCCGCTTGCTCGATGAACAAGCGTGCCTGCTCGACGGCCGCCTTGGATTCAGGTGCCCCGTAGCCTTTGACGTGCATCAGGGCGTTTGCGAGCGCGACCTGGAGCTTGATCTGCTCGCGGCGCAGCGCGGGAGTGGCGGGCAAGGTCGTAATCTGATCCAAAGCGCGGGTGAGTTGCACTACAGCTTCCACCAGCGCAGATCGCTCCAGCGACCTTTGTCCCGCTTTGCCCCAAAGGCCCGCGGCTTTCTCGATCAAGCCGGCCTCGGTGCAGTGGCGCGCCAGCAGCTCCGGCTGACGCTCGGCGATCTCCGCGAATTGGCTCTCGAGGGTTTCGGCGATGCGAGCGTGAAGCGCGCGTCGGGGCTCGCGCAGCAGGGTACCGTAGGCCGCATCTTGCACCAACGCATGTTTGAACAGGTAAGTCGCGTGCGGCGGCGCGCCCTGCCGAAACAGCAATCCAGCCGCTATAAGGCGGTCCAGCGCGGACAACAATTCCGCTTCCGGCTTGCGCACCACTGCCACCAACAGTGCGTGAGAGAACTCGCGCCCAATGGCCGCTCCGATCTGCGCCACCTCCTTAGCGCGGCCGAGCCGGTCGAGCCGCGCCATCAACGATGCGTGCAGGCTTGCGGGAACGGCCACTGACGATGCCGGAATAGCGGCGACCGCGCGCTCAGCCACTCCCTCGCCCTCCGCCTCCAGCACTGCCTTCGTCATCTCCTCCACGAACAACGGGATGCCGTCTGTGCGCTCGATAATGTCCTGTCTGATGCTCGCCGGAAGCGGCTTGTTGCCGGTGACGCGGTCGATCAGCGCGGCGATTTCGCGCTCCCCGAGCCGGTTTATGGTCAGTGCAGTTACATGAGGTCGTCCAATCCACGGCGGCTCAAATTCCGGCCGGTACGTAATGATTAGCAACACACCAAGGGTTCTTATGCGATCCACGGCTCGACCGAGCGTTTCCAAGCTCGTGGGGTCGATCCAATGCGCATCCTCGAAGATCATCAGCACTGGACTTTGGCGAGCAAGCGCCTCGATCTGCGTCGTGAGTGCTTCAAGCGTTCGTTCTCGGCGTTGCTGCGCGGCTAGTTCGAGCGTGGGATAGCGTCCATCGTTCGGCAGCGACAGCATCTCGGCAAAGAGTGCCGCGTCCGGGCGTGGCGTAAAACTTTGCGCCAGCACGGCATCGAGTTTGTCGAGCTTTGCTTGCGCGGTGTCGTCGTGCGCTAGTCTAGCGGCACGTTCCATCTGGCTAATGATCGGATAAAACGCGCTATCAGTGTGTTGCGGCGAACAGAAGTAGCGTAAGCGCGTGTGCGGCTCGCCGGTAAGGCGTTCCAAGAGTGCTGCCGTGAGCCGCGATTTGCCGATGCCTGCCTCGCCCGAGAGGAGCACCACTTGGCCTTCACCGATCTTTGCTTTCGACCAACGCCGCAGCAGCAGTTCGAGTTCTTCTTCCCGGCCAACCAGGTCGGTCAGGCCGCTCGCGTGGAGAGCCTCGAAGCGGCTTTCTACAGAAGCCTGTCGCAGCGCTGCCCAGGCCCGCACCGGCCCCGCGATACCCTTGAGGTCCTTGGCTCCGAGGTCCTCAAGCTCAAAGAGATTGCCGAGAAGTCTTCGTGTGCCCTCGGCGATGACCACCGTGTTCGGCTCCGCGATGCCTTGCAGACGTGCTGCGAGGTTCGGGGTTTCGCCGACGATGCCGCGCTCCTGCGCTTCACCCGATCCGATCAGGTCGCCGACCACCACCAACCCGGTCGCAATGCCGACACGAGTTTGCAGCGCCGCGTGCGTCTTCAGATCGCTTACTGCCGCGACCAACTCCAGCCCCGCGCGCACGGCTCGCTCGGCGTCATCCTCGTGGGCCTGCGGGTAGCCAAAGTAGATCAGCACACCGTCGCCCATATACTTTGCGACGAACCCGCCGAAGCGGCGCACGGTTTCGGCAACGCACTTTTGGTAGGCCGAAATGACCTCGCGCAGGTCCTCCGGGTCCATGCGGGCTGAGAGCGCCGTCGAACCGACAAGGTCTGAGAACATCACTGTGACTTGGCGACGCTCGGCTGTGTCAAGCAGCGGCGTAGCTCGTGCCGCAGCCCCAACGGCGACCGCGGGTGTGCCCTTCTTAGCGCCTTCGAGGTTGACTATCGCCCGCAGCATTTTACGCCGATCGCCGAGAAGGACGCCTAGCTTCTCCAAGTCCTGATCGGTCAAGTCGGGGAGGACGGAGAGATCAATGCGGTTTTCAGCAAAGCGCTCCGCGTACTCGGACATGCCGAGCGTATTGAGCCAGTCCGCAATCTGCTGCATCGCAGCCCCTGCGCGAATTTATCTAGGCTTAACCTAGCTTCTTTAGCTGCGCGACAGAGAGCTTATCGGACAAATTCCTAGCGTAGTACACCGCTGGACTAAACAGGCGAAGCAGGTGCCCTTCGCGTGATCCGCTTCGTGGCCGGGGATTGCTCTTCCCCCCACTGCAAAAATCGAAATTTCTCTCGACTGCTGCGATGCACCCTCCACTTCCGAGATGGGTCAATCACGCCATTTCGAGCGAGCGCTTGGCGTGTCCGCTATGCCCCCGATAGCTACCGAATTGCTGCGTTACAGCAACCGACGTTCAGGGCCACAAGCGGACTCATGCACCGCAGCAAAACAGCAACCTTATTGGATCACCCCGTCGGCGCAGGCGGGCATCAGTCCTCTTGTGAGGGTGTGGACAATCAACCCCTAAATAGAAGGACCAAAATGATGATCACAAGTATCAGGCTGAGGCCCCCGCCATAGTAATGGTATGGAGGACCAACATAGAACCCACCCCCACCGAAAAGGAGAATCAGAATAATCAATAATACGATCAGCCACATCGTTTTGCTCCTGTGAAAACTCCGCTCGATCCACGATGATATCCCTTCTCTCTAGCACGAAGCCGACCCTTATCGGTAAGGGCTGGGAACGGTAAAACGGTTACAATTTCTCGCGCATCGTTGTCTGTCACTTGCCAACCTGACCCGTGCGAGTGAGCGGTCGAAGGCAGAAAACATGGCCGCCGCCCTAGAACCAGCGTCCCCGGCCGTACCAACCGCCGCCGCCGACAAGCAACACTATGATTATGATGATCAGAAGAGTTGTGGTGTCCATACCCGTCCTCCTAATAGCCGACGAACGGGATCGCGGTCCGTGCAATCCCAAAAATCAAAAAGGTCCATCCCTGGTCGCAGAGGCCGCTAATTGAGGCGGCCTCGCTGGACCTTGTCGTCCCTCAGAACGGTCTGCTTTCTTTCTATGTGGCAGGCGGGACACCTATAAACGACCTCGTCAAGCAATGGAAACGTCATTGACGGCATGATCGTTTTGATCTTCATCGGCGCGTCACAGCGCCAACAGATTTCGGGTATATAAAAGTCACCCGGTTTTTGACGTTGATACTGGAGCGACATTGTAGCCTCCGTGCACTCAGTCGGCTGTTGTCTTTATTACGCGACCTGACTGCATAGTGCGTCTGGTAATAAGGTGGGTCTGTATAAAATTGACCAGTCCGGACCCCGAATTTTCAAACTAAGGCACTACCCGCGGCGGGATTCGCCTTCCCGAGCGGGTCATGATTTTATTTCGACGCCGCATTCGTTGCGTTCACGGGCGCAGATCACTTCTCGATTTCCCATGTGCTCGGCATCGTGGCCCCCGACATATTCTGCACGAGCACCTTGCACCCTGACGGGGAGGAATCTCGTAGGGAAACTCAACGCCCGGCAGACGCCCGGGCTTGATTGCGGCAGAAATCCGGGTAGTGGGCCCCCTTTTGAAGAGGGCAGCGCCTCCAAAGAGCAGCATGAAAAAAAGACCCCAGCTATGTGGCCACGGCTGGGGTCTTGTACGCATGTCTTTACACACGAGCGCCTGGGGTCGGGGGGGCGGGGCGCCCGATATTTGTAAGTTTAAGGCCATGCACTTTTCTAAACTGTATAAAACAGCTCACTCTGAAACCGACGGTGGGTTAAGTCGAATAACTAAGCCTCCGGGTCTGTCACAATCAAAGGAGCCCGCGGCTAGGGGCCCGCAGCGGGCTGGGCGACCACTCATAGGTGCTTCTGGTCTTCGCTATCGGAGTCTTGCTAAGGCCTAACCCGCTCCCGCAGCTCCAGTTAACGTGTAACCTCGGTGTTACCTTAACCAATCGCGGATCTTGTCGAGCCCCGCGTGAGTGCGGCCGTCGTCGAGCTTGACCCCGCGCAGCGCGGCCGCGTTGTGATCAAAAACAGGATGCCGGTTCAAGTAAGAGCGTAATGCCCGGACGGTGACTAATACCGCAATCAATCCGATGATTAGCAGGATAACGAGCTGCCCTGGGCTGAGGCCAGCGAGGTTAAGCGCCATACCAAGCAACACGCCAGGAAAAACATGGGCCGGCGCCCAGGTTAGAGCCGAGAGAATATTGGCGACATAGAATCGGCGCGACGACATTCCTAAGATCCCTGCAACTAACGGCACAAATGCGCGCACCACCGCTATGAAACGAGCCAGGAAGACGCTCGCGGCACCATATCTCTTTATAAATGCTTCGCTGCGGGCGATGAACTGCGGATACCGATTAAGCGGCCAGCGCAGGAGAAGCTCCCGATGATAGCGGTGTCCTAACCAGAAGGACAAACCATCGCCAAAAATGGCCCCCACGATAGCAGCGCCAAGCAGAGGCCATGGGTTCACATGAGCGCCTGTCGCGAGGGCACAAATCCCAATAATAAGCGTCGAGCCGGGAATGACCGTGCCTACCACAGGGACTGCTTCCGACAACGCCAGCAGGAAGATTGCTGTGAGAGCGTAGTGCGGATGCCTCCCGACAAAGTCGACGATCCAGGCAAAATACGGCGTCATCGTTTGTCTTCATGCGAACAACATGCACTTGCCCACTCCGGTCGCGTGGATCCGGGCTAGATGACCAACGCGGGGGGCATCGCATAGTTGCGTCGCACGGTGATCTCACGTCTTTCGCCTGCTGACAATGCGATGGCAAACCGGACCTTCCCGCTTCATAAGATCGGGATAAGCTGTGATCAGGAAAACCGGCATGTCGTGGTCAGGGTTGCGGATCACGCGCCCAAACGCCAGCCCGTGCAATTCGCCCTAATCCGGCTGCTCCGTTCTGGAAGGAACCAGCCATATCCGAGCCGCTTGCCAACCCGCCGAGATTTTCAAAATGGGTTTTGGCCTCGAACAGGGCCCGTATCGGCTTTCAATTCGTACGAGAGGCGAAGGAATTGCCGCCCCTTAGAGCGAGCCACTCGGCGCGGCTTCACCCTTCAAGAAAGTGACCGAATGCAGCCAGCGGCTGAAGACGATCGCAGATGATCTTAGTAATCGCCAGCATGGGCATAGACAGAATTGCGCCCGGAATACCCCACATCCAGAACCAAAAGACGAGCGAGATGATGACGAGGACGGGATTAAGGGTGAACCGTCTGGCCAGAAGCATCGGCGTTACAGTCTCGCCCTCAATCAAATGAAATCCAAAATAAAGTCCCGCAGGAAGCAGCGCTTGCCAGAGCGTGTCATGAGTCAACAGGCCAGCGAGAAGAAAGATCACCACGCCTACAGCAGTGCCGAGGATCGGCACATAGTTCAGCAGAAAGGCTACCGTGCCCCAGAGGATCGGGTCGCCCACCCCCGTGAGCCACATCGCCAATGCCGTAGCGATACCTACTGCTGCGTTCATGATCGTGATCGTGACCAGATACGCGGAGACATCACTTTCTATTTGCTGCGAGATTTCCACGACCTGGCGCTTACTCCTAAAGCGCGGCAGTATCTCGACGAGGCGGTGCAGGAAGATATCGCCAGACACGAGAAGGAAAAAAAGAAACAGCACCGTCGTGAAGAAGCCGCTCGCAAAATGCCGGGCCCCCGTGAATAGCTTCGACAGAAGAGTTGGGCCTTGCGCTAAGGTGGCCGCATTCGGTGATGGTTCCGTTCCTTCAAAATCTTCGACCTGCTGCAAAAACCGTTGCAGTGTATCGATCGGCTTTCGCATGAAACTCAGCCGTTCCTGAAGCCGAGGAATGCCCTCTGGAAGCTTAGCTGCCCAGGTGCGAGCGGGGCCGGAAATGACCGTGCCCAAGCCGACGATCGTTCCGAAAAGCGCGAGGATCAGCAGCAGCGACGCGACTGTCCGCGCTACGTGCAGCCGCTCCAATATGCGTAGGACAGGCTGTAGCAGGAGCTTGAGAACGATGGCAAAGACAAATGGCAACACGATTTCGCTCGCGAGATAGGCTGCCGCCAGCACCGCAAGGACGAATAGACCGCCAAGGAATATGACTTTTGGATCTGAGGGCAGAGGCAAATCCTCCGGCACTTCCGCCGGGGTCACGACCTCGGTTTTCTGATCGCTAGGTGCCATGTTCAATACTGACCCAACCCCGTGTTGGCCATGGTGACCGCTTCGCAGATCGCCTCGGCATCAACGCTATCGCCCATGTGCTGCTTCACATTGGGCTTTACGCAGGCCGGCGACATCAGGCGAACCGTGTGACCAAGCGCCTGAGGTTCGCGCGACCAATGATGCGACGAGGCGCAGGCTTCGATACCGACTAGGTATGCGCGGCAGCTTCAGGAAAGAGTGCCCCTCACCTGCCGGTGGATGAGCCATCCACAGTATCATGGGCGGAAGTCGTCAGACTCATTCCATCACCCCGTCAGCGCCGTGGAGAAAAAATTAGGTTAGTCCCTCTCCGCAAAGCACCGCCTTGCTCTCCGTTCTTGCGACACTGTCATCCCGGCGGCCCGAGCCAGCGCCTTGGCCTGCACCATACCCACCTGACCCACATAGGCACGGACCGTTGCGCAGTTGATGTGCGAAGATTCACTGCGGGCTGCCTGACCCGAATTTTGGTAAGCGTGATATGGCTTGGCCAACACCGGACTCGCGGCGGTGACGAAGATCAGTATGAGCAGTGCAGTTTTCATCTAGGTCTCTCTCTGAGAATCACATGTCTAGGCGCATTACGCAAAAAGGCCGTCTACTGACGTGACCTAAAAACGCGTCGATTGCCCCGGGGCTGGGGACTTGGACAACCGAATCCCGTCTAGATTTCGGCGTGACCGTCGGATCGAAAGTCAGTCATTTTGCCGATCTAAGGGAATCGAGTCTGTTCTATTTTGACCACTGCATCTGATGAGGCAGCGTCGATTTCCTTCCCCACACGTCCAGTGGTGTTAGTCGGCGATGATGACTAAGAAATATGGCACTTACTTTCAACCAAGGCGTTTCCATGCATGCTGTCCGAATGACGACCACGGCTTTCCTTCATCACGTCTTCCGGCTTGACCTCGGTTAATGACTCCGCGAGACGGTTAGCCACACATCGGCGCTTCGGCGCGGCGGTGAGCAAATAAGCCTCGGAAGAGTCCGCCAAACAGCCGCGTGCGTTCGCGGAGACCAATCCCAGCTGCGGCGGAGCATGACTGTGGCAACGTTCCTTTGAGGCCGACTCGTTCGCATTTAAAGCGGGCGGTGCATTCTTCCGAACAGCCGTCCGACGCCGAGCGCGATTGCTACTGCCGTATAGGGCTGATTTTCGATGGTATGGCGCAATGCCTTCTCAAAGGAACCGCGGGTCTGGGAGGCGCGGTCGACGGCTTGGCCATAGAGGTCTTGGGCGGCATCCAACACTTCACCGGCCTGTTTCTTGCGGTTGACGTCAGTGCTAGGGGCCGGGGTTTTTGGCATATCAATGCTCGAGTGGTTGTCGGTGTCAACGCGCAGGAGGGAACGAAGGAACTGAGTTTCAAATGCGCGAGAGGCTGCCAATTGAGACCGACTCAAGTCACAGCGTCGACACCCCAAACAGTAAGTCTCATCTCATGGTGGCAAGCGGAACAATCGTAGACGCGGATATGTGTGTCGGTTCTTTCCGGCGATGGGTTGATGCTTGCGGTGTGCATATCTTTCCCGCACCGACACACGGGCCATTCAGATAAGCCGGGCACCCGTAAGCGCTCGAACGCAGACATGATACCTCACCGGGAGGGAAAATCCGCCCGCATCCGCCCTGCGCTCCTTTGCAGTAGCCGTCTGCTCAAAATTGCTCACCTAGATCGCTCGGATCAAAACCCCTCCGCAGCAAAATGGCTGCAATTACATCAAGGTCCCTAATTTTCAAAGTGAGAAACTACCCGTCGCACTATGCTCGAGGAAAGGAGACGAGCCATGCCAGCAAAGGAAACCGCCGGTGAGTTTTGCGACGTTTCCAAAGGTCCTTTGAGGCCGCCCCCACCAATCACGGTCAATCCCGCGGAGTTTCTCGCGTTGCGCGCCATCGTTTAGCACTCGTCCATGAGATAGCGCGGACGCAAGAGCGTACCGGAGGGATTGATGCGCAAAGTTGGACCAACGAACTTTTCGCTACGTTCCAAGGCTCACCGAAGCGCGGCAAGGTCGACCCAAGACCACAGCCCAGAGCCAAATCCGCCCGATTACGAGCACAGGCACTTCCGATCAAGTCTGAGCTTGGACTGGCGTAGTGAGCAAAGCCAGCCTATTCTGACCCGGGAGCGCAGCAGAACGAGCCGGTCATGGCAAAGAAAGCGAAAAAAGTCCTATTTGACCCGAGAGTGTTTCTCGCCAGCGTGAATAGTGGCCGAACGATAGCCAGCTATCGTAAAGATGAAGTGATCTTCTCGCAGGGCGGTCCTGCGGATGCGGTGTTCTACATCCAACAAGGCAAGGTCAAGATCACTGTCATTTCCGAGCAAGGGAAGGAAGCCGTTGTTGCGGTTTTAGGTCCCGACGAATTCTGCGGAGAGGGATGCTTGACGGGGCAGCCGTTGTGTCTTGCCACGGCTGCGGCAATGACGGAATGCGAGATCATGCGGCTAGAGAAGGGAACTATGGTCCACGTCCTCCATGAGGAGCCAGCCTTTTCCGAGTTTTTCGTCTCGCATCTCTTGACGCGCACTATCCGGGTTGAAGCAGATTTGGTCGATCAACTGTTCAATTCGAGCGAAAAACGCTTGGCACGTGCCCTTCTATTGTTGGCGAATTTTGGCAAGGAAAGCCAACCAGAGCCGACTATCGCGACGGTCAGCCAAGAAACACTCGCGGAGATGATTGGGACGACCCGCTCGCGCGTGAGCTTCTTTATGAACAAGTTTAGAAAATTGGGCTTAATAAATTACAACGGCAATATCGAAGTCCACCGCTCATTGCTGAATGTTGTTTTGCATGAGGAGCCGCACATCAACAACTGAGCGCAGCAAAGAGTACTTAAGTTTGTAATGTCGCAGTTGGGTCAAACTCGACACATTCACGATGTCCGGGACGAGGCCGTTCTTCCTTTGATAGCGATCGAATCGCTGCATTGCGGCAGTGGCTCGTATCCAAGCTGGTGAATAGCTCGCGAGCGCCGGACGATGATCCAAATCTGATTGATCGAATTTCTTTGTAATCGCCAGAAGGCATTACGGCCTTGCGTGGCGGGCAACATCTTGGATTCGGTGTGGTGCGCCGGTATCATCGAAATTCCAAAAAAATGGAGACAGCGTGCGATGGCGACCGGTATCGTGAAGTGGTTCAACCCGACCAAAGGTTATGGGTTCATTCAGCCGCAAGGCGGCGGCAAGGACGTTTTCGTCCATATCTCGGCGGTAGAGAGGGCCGGTCTGTCGACCCTCAACGAGGGCCAGCAGGTCCAGTACGAAGAGGTTGCAAACAAGGGGAAGACCTCGGCGGAGAACCTCAAGGTGAAGTGAACCGCATGTGGGGCGCCCCGCGCGCCCCTCCGTGGGGTTGGATCGTGAGTAGTCCGGATCAGGAGCCTGACGATCTTGACGCCATTCTCCGCGACGGGGGCGGCCTTCAGGGACTTGCGGTGCAGCTAGGCCAAGGCGACCCCAACGCATTTGAGCCAGCAGCAGCCAATGAGAACGTGCCACGCTGAGGCGGCGGCTTCTGAGCCGACGGGGCTAAGTCCAATATAAAAGCCATCGCGCGGTGGCGATGTGCGTTAGGCGGCCTGCTGCCGAACGCGAGCAACGAGGAAAGGCTTCAATATGGCCGGAGGAGATGACGACTATGGTGACGCGTTCAAGAAAGCGAAGCTTGAACACGACCAACAACTGGAAGCCCCCACAGAGGCAAAGCGTTTGCAGGCGGAAGCCGATGCAGACATCGCCGTATTGAGCAATGTGGTGCTGCCCCAATTACAGGCTGCTGCTCAGAAATTGCACCCGCTCGGCGGCAAAGTAGAAATTCGGCAGTACGGCCGCACCGGGAAAACCTTACGGCCCGCGTCGGTTGCTTTCCGCATAACGGATCAGCAGGATCAGCAAGATCAGTCGGGCTATGGAAAGGGCCACCAAAGCCGCGCCTATTTGATTGTTCCGCGCGGTGGGGTGGTCGCGGTCACCTGCGGCGACGGTTTCGACGTGACAGGCCAGCCGAAACGACCAAAGAACGTAGGCGAGGAGATCGGTATCCAGCGACGCGATGACGTTACAATCGAGAATGTCAAAAAGCTAATCATGCGTGCGATCGAGGAATACCGAAACGATCGCGGATCCACCCGGCGCGCGGATAACAACGATCACCTGAAATAACGTAAAGGCCGGCGTGGCAATGGTGAGGCGCTCGCTGACGCTCGCGCTTGCTGCGGTGGCTACAAATGGAGGGATAAATATGGCAAAGGAGCACGCCGACGCATTGAGAAGCGCCCGGGATCGTCTCGTGGATTCAAGACGGGAGTTGGCGATCGCTTTAGCTAAGCCATTTGCGCGCGCTGATACAGAGCAATGGCGCAAGAACATGATCGAAGTTCAAGCGACCATCCGCGCTATCGACGAAGCCTTGAAAGACGAAGAGGGACTTGCGTCAAAGTAGAACCGTCTGCCGTCGCCACCGCCCATTGCTCCTATTTCGGCATAATGCTGGTGGGCGATGACCGCACCGCCGGTGCATTCGATCGCAGCTCGACTCCGCGCTTAGTCGCCGTGCACCCGGCGCGGGCGCTCTTCCCGCATCTCGTCGGCATGTTCTTTGTGACGGCCGCAAGAGTTCGGCGAATGGCGAGTTCGGGCGGCACGAGCGGCACAACAGCGCCGGGGCAAGACTCGTCACCGCTGCGTCGCGGTGGGGCCAGCACCCGTGCGGGCCAGACGTGCTCAAAATCGAGGAGTTCAGCAACCCGAAAATCCACCAGCGGCTTGCCGACCTACGGCACCGTCTTTCTGCTCTTATGGCGTAACTATAAGTCCTGGTAGCCCAACGCTTCACGTGCTGCGTTGCACCGAAGTCTCGCAGCAAACTGTCGAGATGGGTCATTCACGACTGGTTCGAACCGGCGGCAGGTCCGGCAATGTCCGTTGTGCCCTCGAAAGCGGTTCTAAAATCAGGGCAATGGCGTCTACCCCCATAAACCTTTGCGGGTTGAGACGAGTCATGTGACCGTGGACTTGACGCCAAGCAATGGTGCCTTGCGTCTCGGATTGGACGAATTGCTGAGCCCAAGGAAACATCTTGGCATGTCAAAACGGGAAGTACGTAAAGACGACGCGGCTATCGCCGATCGGACACGCTCTTCGAAATTCGTTCGAAACACTTGGGCGGGCGGCCGGAATCGAGCGATTTCGGGTCAAGTTGTTAATGGCCCACGCGGTCGACCAGGACATCACTGACTCCTATACAAATGTGTCCGCGTTGCGGGAGCAGCTTCGCGAAGCAGCTGAGACGGTAGCGGCGTTCATTGTCCGGCACGCTGGCTGCAATCCGGATGCCGAGTTGACGAGGCGCCTACAAAATCAGGCCACAACTCCGATGGCCAATACAAACCGGGTTGCGGGGCGGGGGCCAAATTGCTATATCCTGCCCAGACTTAACGCGCTGAGCCGCGTGATGCATGGCTACACCGTGTGGTGGGTGTGGTCGAAGGTCCAAGTCCTTCAGCTCGGCGAATAGCGGGATGGCCCGCAACCGGCCCATGGGGTCCGGCAAGTCCTGAACCGAGACATCGACAACCTGAAATCCCGCAACCCCTCGGCCAGCGGTTTCGATCGGGTCGAGCCGACAAGTCCCCATAGCTCCGAGCCGGCGCCGCCGGATCGAAACCGCTGGCCGAGGGGCCGCCCTCGCGCGCGCGTAGCCAAGTTCAGCTAGGCGTTTAACCAAGCGTTGTTTTTGCTTGTCGGTGGAACGGCGATCGAAGTGATTGCAGCCGAGATCCTTGTACATCGTCCCGTCCTCGAGCATGTGGTAGATGGCGGTAAGGATGGAGGCGGCGACGGCCATGATCGCCTTCTTGGGGCCGCGCCGGGCTTTTGATGCGGTAGAATTGGGCCTGCAGGTAGCTGTCTTTCTTTTTTACCGCCGCCCAGGCGCACTGCACCAGCGTGGTTTTGAGCCAGGGAGCACCCTTACGCAGGCGATTGGATCGACGTTTGCCGGCACTCTCGTCGTTGCGCGGACATATGCCAGCCCACGAGATGAGATGTGCGAACGCAGGGTAGCAACCGGTCGGATGCAAGAGCCGCCCGCTGCTCAGCGTAGGTCTTGATCGTATGGTTTGACAGCAGAGAGGCTGAAAATGGAGATATCAGTAATATCCCGAGAACGACGCCGAGCGCCGTAGTGGCGGTGCTACAAGAAGGGTTCCGCCCGCACTTTAAGTTCGTCGAGCCCCGGTTCGTTTGCATTTCTGGGCTTACCTGGATGGATGATAGAGACCTGGCAGCTCTCCGCCGCTTCCACCACCTGCCGATAGGTACCCGCGTCCGGATTCACGATAAAGGCCTGCTTGTTAGCGTCGTAAGCAAACATCTTATCGTTGATCTGGGTACATTCATTGCAACTGGTGCACCGGGCCGTTTCGATATAGGGATCGTCTGAGGGCCGTTCGGCCGCCGGTTGGGCAGATTCAGGAGCCGGAACTGCTGGCGCCGAAGCGGCAGCCGAGCTCGCGGCGGCGGGCTGGTTTTCCTCGGCGACGGCCGCTGGCCGCGATTGCTCCGCCCAAATCTTTCGCTCTTGTTCGAGCAGTCTTGCCGCATGCGAGTTGTGAACGCCGCCGAGCTCCTGCAAGCTGCGCCATGCTTCGACGCAACGGCGCGCGGCCTGCACCAGCTTGTTGTCGACGATCACTTTTTGCAGGTGATTGTCGCGGTCGACCATCAACAAGCACGGCACTTTATCGGATAGGTCCTTCGGTTCGCGCGCCAGGAATTCGGATACCGGCAATAAATCGGCGCCCCATTTCGCCCGCGGTACCTTGGCAAAATGCTTGGCGCAACGCGGATCGCAGGCGGCGAAATCGACAAGCGTGAAGGCGAGGCTTTCCGATACGAGCTGGTGCTCTGCGTCCTCATAGTCGAGGCGCTGCAGCGGCCAATCGAGATCGATTTGCGAATTGGCGTAAAGGGAGAACCGCGAAGCCCAATCCGGGCCCGCCGACGGATCGTAGGTGAACGCCGGAAAAGCCCGCGATTCCGCGGCGGCGGCGGCCGTCAGGTAAGGCTGACTGCCGCTTCCGCTCGCGCCGGAGAAAACGCTGAACAATGCGGGCCCACCATAGGCCAGCCCTCGGAGAATCTCCTTGCGAAGCTGGAACAGACTCGATCCGCTCGCCTGTAAGACAAAATACGCGCCAAATCCAATCGCCGTGCTGGCGAGCTGTTTGTTACGAAGGCCTGAAATCAGGTACTCGCTTCCGATCGGCGATTGCTCAACGATATCATCGGTCTGGACCACGACTTTTGCCGGCATGCCGGCGACGAACGCCTGCAAAATTAGGTCGCTCTCCGCTACTGCGAGATCGGCGGCCCGGACACAAATCAGATAACCCGGGAATAAGGCGAGGTCGTCGGGATCGAGGCCATTGTCGTCGAACTCCGCGAAGAAGGCATCGTGCCGCGCTTCGCTGTATTCCCCTTCGGTTTCGAGTTTGGCCATGGCGATCGCCTTGGCCAGCTCGATCATCCTCGGCAGCCGCTCGCGGTAGGCGGCGACCGCATCGGCGCAATTTTCGAACACAAATGAATATGGCTCGCCGACATCAACCCTTTGGTCGTTGTCGGCCGGCGCAAAAAAGCGTTGGGCGCGGAGCACCGAAAGCAACCCGCGAACCCGCCGGCGGCGGCTTTCCGGTATCGGTACATTGGCCGAAGTTTCGACAAGCAAGCGAGACATCGCGTCGAAATCGAAAGCGTCCCGATGCGCCGCACCGACCGTGGCCCGCAGCCTTTCCGGGCTCAGCCCTTCCTTCGAGCGGACGAAGTCCGCGCTCAGGATATCGGAAAGCTTCATGATCAGTTTATTGATATCGGCCCGGAAATTCTGTGTCTTCTGATCCTGCAAGGTCTGCCAAGCGTGCTGAAACAAACGAAACGGCATCGCCTTGTCGTAGTCGATGACATTGCCATCGATCTTCACCGCGGCACGGAGCCGGCTCAGACTATCCTGCAACAGATCGTCGCTTTTCGCGCCAATGCCAGCGGCCGCGATGTCCCAAACTTTTGACAGCGAGCCTGCCGCACCTTCTGCGACCAGTGTGCGGATTTCCCGCTCAAGTCGATGGGCATGCTTCCTCACCCGTTCTGCGTCACCGTCCGCGATGTCCTTAAGCGCGCCGTCGAACAACCCGGAAAGCGATTGCACCAGCTTTCCGTCGCCGCCGGCACGGATCAGCACGATCGGAAAATCATAGCGAAGCGCCGTGAGATCCCGATATCCGGCGAGAATTGCTGGTTGCAGATCACTCTCGGCAAGCGCGTCGAACGCACCGCCCGAGATTCGTCCGGTGAGGTGAAACGCGATAAGCGCCTGAAGTTCTGCTTGCATGTCCAATTTGCCTGACCGTTTCTACTTGGACTCACGGCATCTTCACGCGCTCGGCCGAACTTTAGGGTCAACGTTTTGCGGCCAAACCGTGAACTTGTCGAATTCCGCTTCCAGACCCGCTTTGATGTATCGCGATGAACGCGGCTGCCCGGCATTTCGCAGTTCTTCGTAACAGGGTATCTCCGGATTGCGGTACAGGATGCCGACCGGGATTGGATCCTGGACGGAAGAGATCTCGCGCGCGCGATTAAGATTGGAAGGATCGTGCCGTTCTTGATTCTTGTAGACTTTGGACAGATTCGGGCTGAGTTGCAGGCCGTCTTCGTGCGTTAGCAGCATGGTCTTAAGAGGATCCTGCATCCAAGGCTCGAACATGACCGGCAGCCATTCCGGGCAGCGCTGCAGGATGCGAATAAAAGAAAAGCCTTTGTGATGGTATGCGGCCGAAATGATGTTGTAGAGCACTTCGGGAATCCAATCGACCGCTTGTGCGACGAAGGAGACGTTCTGAACGCCGAGCGTCACGGTCAAGGGTTGCAGCGCCTCGAGATAACTGCCGCGCGGCGTGGTGTTGCTCTTCGTTCCACGTGGAGATGTCGGTGATGCTTGCTTTTTCGTCAAACCATAGATTTGATTGTCGTGCAGCATTACGGTCATGTTCATGTTGTAGCGGATGGCGTGGATCCAATGGGCTGCGCCGATGCTGCAACAGTCGCCATCGCCGGTATTGACAAAGACGTTCAGATCCGGCCGCGCCATCCTGATGCCTTCGGCAACTGGCAGAGCGCGGCCATGGATGCCATGGAAGCCGTAGGTCTTCATATAATGGGGAAAGCGGCTGGAGCAACCGATGCCAGAGACAAACACGGTCTTCTCGGGTCGCAGATCCTCGTCGCGGCACAACCGCTGCACCGCTGCGAGAATGGCGTTGTCGCCGCAACCGGTGCACCAGCGCGGCACGCCGCTCTGATAATCCTCAAGTTCATGATGCTGGTCGTACATCCGCAACAGGCATTCGCTGGCATGAATCGTCATGGTCGTGCCTTATCTTTGCTTTAGTTTTTCAAGAATGACGTGCCGGATAGAACTCGGCTTGATCGGCTGCCCGCGCACCTCGCTCCAGCAATCGACGTCGATGAGGTAACGGGCGCGCAGCAGCATTGCGAGCGCCGAGTAGCGACGATTGCTCTCGTCTATGATCGCGTCTTGCGGGTCATCGCTCCAATTACCTTCGATGGTGATGACTTTCTTGAACCGCTTCATGATCTCCTTAAGTCCCGGCGCCATCGGCTGCAAGAACGTGAGATGCAGCGACGATACTTTGTGGCCATCGCCGCGCACGGTCTCCACGGCCTCCTCGATCGCACCCTTGGTGCTGCCCCAACCGATGACCAGGAGATCGCCCTTCTGATCGCCGAATATTGGCGGCGTTTTGAGGGTTTTCTGCAGCGCTGCGAGCTTGAGACTGCGAGCGCGAATGCTCAATTCGTTGCTCTCCGGGTCATAGGCAACATGGCTCAGGCTGTCATGAGCAAGCCCGGTCAAGGTGTGCATGCCGCCGGGCTGACCAGGGATGAATCGGCGCGCCAATCCCGTGGTGGCATTCCAGTCATAGGGCTTGAGCCCTTCCGGCACTTCGCTCTGATCGACCGGGGGAGCGAGCCAGGCCTCGCTGAACTGCGGCCGCGGAAACGGCTGCTGTGACGTAGCAAGACTCGCATCAGAGAGGATGACCACGACCATGTTGAAGGTTTCAGCGATCTTGCGTGCGGTGATGACTGAGTAAAAACATTCTTCGATCGTGCCCGGCGCGATCACGACCTTGGGCGCGTCGCCGTGACTGCCGAAGATCGACGTCATCAAATCGCCTTGCTCGACCTTGGTCGGCTGTCCGGTACTGGGGCCGCCGCGCTGCACATTGATAACGACGAGGGGAATCTCCCCCATTACCGCAAGCCCGATCGCTTCCTGCTTGAGCGAATAGCCAGGTCCTGACGTGACGGTGACGGCGCATTTGCCGGCATAGGAGGCGCCAATCGCGAAGGTGCAGGCCGCGATCTCATCCTCCGCCTGATGGACGATGCCGCCGACGTTTTCGAACACGCCGCTCAAATAATGCGAGACCGAAGTAGCCGGCGTGATCGGGTACATCGCGCAGACTTCCATGCCGGAAGCCAGCACGCCGAGCGCCAGGGCGGTGTTGCCGTCGATCACGACTTGCGGTTCAGTGCTGCGAGTGGCTGGGA
The DNA here is from genome assembly GCA_963733575.1 of uncultured Alphaproteobacteria bacterium. GTDB lineage: Bacteria > Pseudomonadota > Alphaproteobacteria > Rhizobiales > Xanthobacteraceae > BOG-931. Next base: position 152,213 of record CAVTDJ010000009.1, read on the forward strand.
TGCGGTATTTCAATTCGAGATTGTTTTCGGCCCAGTCATAGCCGGCGTTCAACAGTTTCACGTTCGACTGAATGACACTGGCATCTTTCTTGCCGAATGTACGGGCGATCTGTTCGCTCGCGAGCTGCAGGTCGAAGCTGTAGATATTGCATAGCATTCCCAGTGCAAACATGTTCTTGCCGCGCCGGGGGTCGGCGACGATCGTGCGGCATTCGCGTTCCATCGGAATTTCGTAGACCTTGAATCCTGCCGCCACGAGCTGGTCGTGGGTCTCAATGTAGGAGGTGGCGATGTTGCGGTCCGCACTCTCGCGCCACATGCTTTCCAGCAGAATAATGCAGCCGGGCTTGAGTTCGCCGGTGCGGACGCGGCCGAGCAGTACCTGCTCGTTGAAGGCGATCACCAGGTCGGTTTCGTTGCCGCCGTTGGTGACACGACCCGAACCCAGACGAATACGATTTCCGCTGCCGCCGGCGACGCTGCGCGCCGGCGGACGGATTTCCGCGGGGATGATCTCCACGGTCCAGACACCATTGCCCATGCGTGCGGCGATTGCTCCGAGCGATTGGCCACAGCGCTGTGCGCCCTCGCCCGAATCGCTGATGATCTCGACGATATGCTCGTTTAATGTGATAGCCGTCTTCCTGGTGGGAGCGGCCTGAGCAGGTTTGACCGCACGCGGGCGACGCTTAACGGCGATTTCGGCAATGGTTTCGTTCATCTTGCTACCTTATGCGGCGCGAATCCGCGCGTAGTTGCGCTCCCGGAGATCGATCCCGAAGAACGTGCCGACGTCGGCTTTGTTGACATCGTCGACGCCGGCATCACGAATTCTCAAATAGTTCTTGATGCTGCGCGCGGCCTTGCGGCCGGCACCCATCGCCTCGATCACGGTGGCTGCGCCGGTGACGATGTCGCCGCCGGCAAACACGCCTGCCATCGAGGTCGCCAGGGTCTCGTCGGTCTCGATATAGCCGCGCTTGTTGAGGCGAAGCCGTGAGGTTTGCCCGATGATCGGGTTTGCGTTGGTTCCGATCGCGAATACGACCTGATCCGTCTCAAACTCGAACTCGCTGCCGGCCACTGGGATCGGTCGCCCGCGCCCGGAATCGTCAGGCTCGCCGAGTTCCATGCGGATGCAGCGCATCGCGCGAACATTGCCCTTGCCGTCATCGAGGACTTCGACCGGGTTTGTCAGCCAATGAAATTCAATTCCCTCTTCCTCGGCGTGGTGAACCTCTTCCGCCCGTGCCGGGCACTCCGCCCGCGACCGTCGATAGATGCAGTACACTTTTTCGGCGCCGAGCCGCAGGCAGACGCGCATCGCGTCCATGGCGGTATTGCCGGCACCGATCACTGCGACGCGCCGCCCGAGCGGAAGCGGCGTGTCATAATTCGGGAATTCCTTCGCCCGCATCAAGTTGCAGCGGGTCAGCAGCTCGTTGGCGGAAAGCACGCCATTGAGCGAGTCGCCAGGGATGCCAAGCATCGACGGATAGCCGGCGCCGGTGCCGATGAAGACGGCATCGAAGCCGAGTTCATTGCGCATCTGCTCGATGGTGAACAGGCGGCCAACCAGCGTATTGCACTCGAACTTAACACCGAGCTTGCGCAGATTGTCGATTTCCGCATCGACCACCGCGTTGGGGAGACGAAAATCGGGGATGCCGTACTTGAGTACGCCGCCGGCCTGGTGGAAGGCCTCGAAAACCGTCACCTCGCATCCGGCCTTGGCTACGTCCGCCGCACACGCCATGCCGGCCGGCCCCGAACCGACGATCCCGACCTTGAAGCCGCTCGGCTCGATATGCGGAATGTTGGTCCACTGTTCTTTGATGGCGTAGTCGCCGATCCAGCGTTCCAGGCGGCCGATCGCTACCGGCTCGAGCGACTCACCGACCACGCACACGCCCTCACATTGCGTCTCCTGCGGGCAGACGCGGCCGCACACCGCTGCCAAGAGATTGCTTGCGGTGACGACGTCATAGGCATTACGGAAATCCTTGGCGCTGATTGCCTCGATGAATTTCGGGATATTGATATTGACCGGACAACCCGCGATGCAGGCCGGGTCGGGGCACAACAGGCAGCGCTCCGCCTCGTTCAGGGCCTCTTCCAGCGAATAACCGCAATTCACCTCATTGAAATTCTTTACCCGCAACTGGGGATCCTGTTCGCGCACAGGAGTCCGTTGCTGAGGAATGCTCCGGATTGTCTTTTTCTTCTTCGCCATGGGCAAATTCCGTGTGACTAGCAGGTTATTTTGGAGCTGCCGCCGAGCGGGCGACATTGAGCTGACAAACTCTGAGCTGACAAACTCGATGCAGGCTCATGCTATCCCCCCAGCGTTTCATCGAACGGATCGGGCAGCACCAATGCTGGCTCAGCCCTCTCGTCGCCCTGCAATATTGGCGGTGTCTATTTCATCATCCGACAGCTTGCCGACCAACGATCCAGGGCGGTCTTTTCCTCTTCGGCGTATCGCCGAAGGCGCATCATCAAGTCATTGAAGTCGACCTTGTGGCCGTCGAACTCGGGACCATCGACACATGCAAACTTTACTTCATTGCCGATCTTGACCCGACAGCCACCGCACATCCCCGTTCCATCAACCATGATTGGGTTGAGACTGACGACAGTCTTGATTGCGTGCGGGCGCGTCGTGTCGGCGCAGGCCTTCATCATGATGGGCGGCCCGATCGCGATAACCTCGTCAATATCGCGATGTCCCGCGATGGCAAGCTTGATGCCGTCGCTGACGAAGCCCTTGATGCCGGCAGACCCGTCATCGGTGCACAGAATCAATTCGTCGCAGCAGGCCCTGAACTTATCCACCCAGAAAAGCAGTTTCTTGGTACGAAATCCGAGAACGCCGATCACGTAGGCGCCATTCTCTTTAAATCCGCGGGCCTGCGGGAAAATTGGCGCGACGCCCAGACCGCCACCAACACAGACGACCTTTTTCTTTCCTGCGAGTGAGCTCGGTACCCCCATGGGCCCAACCATCCCATAGAACGCAGTCCCTACCTCACAGAGCTGCTGCATCTCCTTGGTCGATTTCCCGACCGCCTGCACGACCAAGGTAACTGTCCCCGCTATACGGTCGAAGTCCGCGATGGTCAGTGGGATCCGTTCACCGGACTCATGCGACATTACGATGACGAATTGACCTGGCCGCGCGGCTTTTGCCATCAACGGATGATGGATAACCAAGGAATAGGTTACGTCGGAAAAATCTTCGCGGGCCAAGATTTTGAACCCGGCTCCAAGGCTTGCATCGACCATCGATTTAGGCTCGCGAACGTGGTTAGAAAATTCAGCGAGAAGACAATTCCATGATCGGTCCAATCACCGCCTTGATATAGCGCAAAGGACTGCCGCGAAATTTGATTAGCCTTTACTTTGAAGGTGTTATCATTACAGCGTCTCAAGACAACGTCTCAAGCGCGGCTTGAACAGCTCGATCCAAAACACTTCGCTTAGCCGTCTGCGAGCGATAGAAGAGCTGCTCTTGGTCCCGCTTGAGCCGCCGCCCCATCATCGCCCGCCCCGCCCTTGGTCACCTCATCGCCGGTGAATCACGGTTCGCGGCCAACATCAACGAACGTCTGCAATAAAATCGGTCATGAGCGGCGTCGGTCGCGTCGAAAAACGCATTTTGCAAAGGCGCCGGCGTGTCTCGGCGAAATCTCAATTTATTAGCCCGCAGAACGATGATGCGGCGTCATGTTGAAAAAATTCGCGGCTAACTCCAGCATTGATCCTGCTGATTGAGCTACTGTAAACGTTCGTGCAACAACCCTTACCTCAACCATCGGAAGGTTATTATGGGCCTGGTCCCTGGCACATGGGCATGACGGTCGTCTACCTCCTTTATGAACCCGAACCGGAGGTTCGCTGAATTCGTTCCGATTCCGCCTCTTGTTCCCATTGCAAGATGAGGAGTCGTAGAAGGTGGTATTTCGCCTCCAGCGCAGTGTCTAAAGGGTCCTTCCTGGCGGTTAATCTCGCGCGGATCTCGGCCCAGTCCTGAGGGAGTAAGACCTTAACCGCAGCCGGAAACAGAACGCGTTCTTCCATCGCCATGTGCTGCCGCTCATGGTCGATGAAGTCGCGTATGATCTCATCGACGGTCTGCCGCAGAATTTCCCGGTCGGCCAGGATACTTTCGACTGTCCGCGCCACCCGCCCCAGGCGTTTGGATCCGCTTCCATGTTCAGCTTCAAGGTCGCCGATGCTTGCCGCCGTGATGGGGTCACGCGCCTTCAGTTTCTCGAAGATCATGTCCTCTTTGGGATGGTGGCAGCAATCCGGATAGTCCTGAAAGTACTCGATGACTGACTGTACGACCTGATAATCTGGTCGCTCCGCGCGATTAAACACACACAACTCCCGCTCGAGAACCAGGAGCAATTTTTCGATGTTGCAGTGCTCATCGCGTAAAATATCGATGATTTGCGTCATCGGTTGATGTCTTCGGAGACCCTCCCATGCAGAATTGGCTGCCACCCATTTGGGCTCTCGCATATAAAGCTGGGCTCTCGCATATAAAGCCAAAATACGCTCTGCCCATTTCCGGCGCGAAGCTTTGCGATAGATCAAATCGGCGATCAATCCCTAACAGTAATCGTGGTCAAATGCTGCTTGAGGCGCGAACAACAGGTGTCCGAGCGAGCGATCCGACGGAGGAGAGAGCGAAAGAGTGAGGGATCGATGGTGCTACCCTCTCAGCCAACATGCCAGTCTGATTGCTGCCGACGCGGGGAAAAACGGCGTCCTGCTATCAGCCGGGCGGAAAGGCCATGTGGCGCGCGGCCACGAACACGCCTGGTCGGCAATAGCCTCGCTCGTCTCCTGCGCACCATCAGCGTGCCCGGCGACGAGGCTCGCCTTCATCCTCAAAGAAATGGCGGAGCTTCACCCCAAGGGCTTCCGCACGGTGCCGCAGCGTCACGATCGTTGGATTTCGCTGGCCCAGCTCCAGCCCGCTAACGTAGGCGCGATCAACGCCCATGCGCCCGGCAAGCGCGGCTTGGGATAGCCCGGCTTCAATGCGTAGCCGCTGCACATTCCGCCCGACCATCCGCCGCACGTCTTGCGTCCGATGTCGCGGCTCGGGCGGTATCGCCAGCCAGTCACTTCTTGCCGGCCTCGAGAAAGTCTTTCGACCAGCGGTCATGGAGGTTCTGAACGATCCCCTCGCGGCGGCAGAGTTCGGCGATACTGTCTTCGCCGCGCAGGCCTTCCTGCACAATGCGAATCTTGTCTTCTGCCGAAAAGTGCGGTCATTGATCTACCTCAATGCTTAGGCTGGACATTTGACCCAAGGTTGTTCTGCCCAATTGGACCAAAGTGTTGAAGGTTGCCTGAATGGAGGTTCCTGTGAAAGTTACATTCACCCCGACGCTGCGGGTAGTAACAGCGTTGTCCGCTATGGTTCTCATCGGCGTGGGAATCGAATTGCCGTTAAGGCAAGCTTGCGCTGCGCAGCCACAAGTGAGCTTTTCCGAAGATATCCTGCCGCTTCTAAAATGGAAATGCGGGAGCTGCCATCAGTCGGGCGGAGAAGGATACGAACGGAGTGGACTTGATCTGACCTCGTATCAGGGCGTGATGAAGGGTACCAAATTTGGTCCGATGATTGTTCCAGGCGATCCTGAAGTGAGCAACCTGATGCTTTTGCTCGATTGGCGTGCCGCGCCGGCGATTCGCATGCCGCACGGAAGAAAAAAACTGTCAATCTGCGATCGAAATACCATCCGCACATGGATTTTGGAAGGGGCAAAAGGCAACTGAGCATGACCAGGCTGTTGTCTGGGTCCCCGCCAGTTCGATCGGCAGAGCTTTCCCGGCGTGGATTGGCGTTCGCAGGGCCCAACTCAAAACAATGAGATTTTAGCTAGCTCTAAGAAACGGAAATGACATGCCGCGACACATCGTTCGACTTCTTGTGCTTATGGTGGCCTTCGCAGCAGTGGCATACGGAGCGAAGAGATTCTTCACCACCAATTCATTTTACGAATATGGCCACTATCGGGGAAGCTCCGTAGCGGAGATTGCTTCCGACAAGCCAAAGTACAAAGGAACGGCATATTGCGAGTCGTGCCACGCGGAGCGCTTCGCGGAATGGGCGAAAGGCGTCCACAACAGCTTTGATGTCGGAAAAGTCGTCAAGTGCGAGGTCTGCCATGGCCCGGCCGGCGGGCGAGATTCACGTGGCATGTTTGTGCATTCGGCCACCGGGTCGGATCACCCGAATGACCTGAAGCTGGCCGTCCCAACCGATACGACAAAGCTTTGCACTCTATGCCATGAAAAGATGCCGGGCAGGCCTGCGCAGCAGCGTCAGATCGTGGTGGCCGACCACGCCGAAGCCCAACAATGCACCGTTTGTCACAACCCCCATTCGCCAATGTTCAATTTCGCATCTGCCACGCCGACCGCGCAGCGTGGCGATGCAGCGCTGGGCAAGACCAAGGCCGCCGTTTGCGCCACCTGCCACGGTGCCGAGGGGGTGAGCGTAGATCTTCCTGGGCCGAGCCTCGCCGGACAGAACGCGGCCTATATCGTCGACGCCCTCAAGGCCTACAGCACGGGCGCGCGCGACAATCCCATGATGAGCGCCGTCGTTCAGGACGTAAGCAGCGAAGATAGCGAACACCTCGCGGCCTACTTCGCGGGCTTGAAATGCGAAAGCAGCCTGAAAGCAGCGGCGTCGGCAAGTCAGGCGACGGCGTCGAAGTGCATCGCCTGCCATGGCTCCAATGGGATGAGCAGCATTCGCGCGGCGCCGAACCTTGTCGGGCAGTCCAAGGACTATCTGGTCGCCGCCCTGAATGCCTACAAGGACGGCACCCGCAAGAACAGCATGATGGCTGGGATCGTCAAGAATTTGAGCGACGCGAACATGGAAAGCGTGGCGGCCTATTATGCCAACGCGAGCTGCAAGTGAGATAAGGCGGGACCGGCGTTTTTTGTCAGGAGCACGGCAATGAAAGAGAAACAGAAACTAGAGAAGCTCGAAATGGAACGGCGCGACTTTCTGAGTTGTCTTGGAGGCGCCCTTGCCTGCGGCGCCGGGGGGGTGGTGGCAAACGCGGTCTCGCCACAAGCAGCGGCGGCCGCGCTGGCAACGGGTGCTCAGCCGCCGGCGATTCCAGGGTATGACTGGACCAAGCACCGCTGGGGCTACGGCGTCGATGCCACGAAATGCATCGGCTGCTTGCGCTGCGTCGAGGCGTGCAAGAAGGAAAACGATGTCCCCGCCGACGCGCATCACTTCCGCACTTGGGTCGAGCGCTACGTCTATTTGGAGGGCGAAGACACCGCGCGCATCGACAGCCAGGCCGATCCCGTGAACATCGCCGCCTCCGGCTCGGAAGGCGAATATCGGTTCGCCGATCGTTACAAGAATGCCAAGGTCGAAAAGGCCTTCTTTGTGCCCAAGCTGTGCAACCATTGCACGCATCCGGCCTGTGTGCAGGTGTGCCCGACCGGCGCGACCTACAAAACCGAGGACGGTGTGGTCGTCATCGATCACACCTATTGCATCGGCTGCCAATATTGCGTGCAGGCTTGCCCATACGGCGCGCGCTATTTCGATGAACGCAGGAACGTCAGCGACAAGTGCACGTGGTGCTATCACCGCATTACCAAGGGATTGCAGCCCGCCTGCGTCGAGGTTTGTCCGGTCGGTGCGCGCATCTTCGGCGATCTCAACGACCAACAAAGTCCTATCAGCCAATTCGTCCGCAATAATCGGGTCCAAGTGCTCAGACGCGAGACCGGCAATGCTCCGAATGTTTTTTATGTCGGGATCGACAAGGAGGTCATTTGATGGACGCTCTCTTTCAAGCCGTCCCGTTCACCGGGTACGTTTACCCCAACGAGACGATCATCCCTTGGACCATCCTCATCGTGGTCTATCCCTATCTAACCGGGCTGGTGGCCGGCGCCTTTACAATTTCGAGTCTCTATGAAGTGTTTGGCTTTCAGCGTTTTAAGCCGGTGGCACATTTCGCCTTGCTCGTCTCGCTGTGTTGCATGGTCGTCGTTCCGATGCCGTTGCTGTTGCACCTTGGTCATCCCGAGCGCGCATTCAATGCCATGATCACGCCGCACGCCACATCCGCCTTCGCCATCTTTTCTTATGCCGCGCTGTTTTACGTCACCCTGCTGGTGCTGGAGACCTGGTTCGTATTTCGGCCCCACATCGTGCACGAGGCGCAACAGAGAAAGGGGCTGCTAGGGTGGTATTATCGCATCTTGTCGCTCGGATCCTACGATTTGTCCGAGAAGGCGATGCACTATGACCGCAAATGGATTTACGCACTGGCAATCATCGGGATTCCCGGCGCATTCGGCTTACATGGCTATGTCGGGTTTGTGTTCGGTTCACTGAAATCCCGCGAATGGTGGTCGTCCGATCTCATGCCGCCCATATTCCTGTTTTCCGCAATCATATCCGGTACTGCGTTGTTGATCGTGCTCTATGTCGTGTCGTGCAGGCTGCGCAAGGTTCCGGTTGATTTGCCGTGCCTGAAAGGCATGGCCTATGCGCTGTGGGGTTTCATGATATTCACCCTGCTGTTGGAAGCGGTGGAATTCGCCAGTCTTGTCTACCGCGGCCGGGAAGGGATCGACGTGATCATGGAATTTGTCAAAGGTCCCCTCATCATTCCCTTCTTCATCCTGCAATTCGGCATTGGTTCCATCCTGCCGCTCCTCGTGCTGACTTTCATGATATGGCGGGGCACCACCGGAGGCGCGCTGGTCGCGGGAGTCGCGGGGTGTGCAATTCTGGTCCTGCTTTCGGTCTTTCTGATGCGTTGGAACGTGGTCATCGGCGGACAAGAAATCTCGAAGACGGGGAAAGGGTTGCTTGCCTATCACCCGACCATGTTCGGCAGAGAGGGCTTGTTGGCGGCGGGCGCGGTGCTGGCCATTCCGATGATCTTGCTATTGCTGATGGTCCGACTGTTCCCGCCCTGGGAGGCGGCGGCGATCTCAACCCCCTCCCCCGTCGTGGCGCGATAAATATCAGCAGAAGGACGTGACGTTCGGATTGAAAGCGAAACCGTCGACTGATTTTATCGGTTGCGGGAGACCCAATACCGAGAAGCCCTAGCCGGGCCAATCGAGGATGCCCTCGCCGGTGGGCGGTTGGGGTTCATGGTGCCGGGTGGCGCCGCTGGCTTGAGCCCGGCGCAGGTCGGTAGCGGCAAGAGTGGGGAGGTCCGGGTTGGCAAGGGATTTCTTCACGTCTGCAGCATTGGTCGGTGCGGCCATGTGTTCGGCCTCACATGATGTATCTCCGTCAAGAGCTGATGTGGGCGGACCGTGATCCAAGGCGGAGCTCTCATTTCTGCAGGCTTCCCTGCAAACCTCACATCCGGCGGGAGTTGATCCCAACCAGTGTCCCGCATTCGGGAACGGGAGAGCTCCAAGAGAACGGCACCACTCTTTGTAAACGGCGCCGTAGCGCGATGCCGAACAACGGCGACGTTCCCTCGGATCGCCGGACTGCTCTGCGTTCGCAGCGCAACCCGGATCCTGACCGGAACGCCTTCGGATCAGCGACGCTGGCAACCAGAGCGGTCGCCAACGCCGGATCGACGCCAAGTATATCATATCGTCGAGCCGCCGGCTCGCCTCACTGGATCGGTGCCAAGCCCTGATCATACGATCGAACTGCAGAATCTGCGCCTTCAGCATCCGCAATTGGGCGCCGAGAGCGGCCAACACACGCACCGGCAACGTCGGGCAACCGTTTGTCACTTGCGTCGGCGACGACGCCGAGCAGTTGTTCGACACCATGGCGTCGGACCGGCGCAACGATCCGAACTCGGCCAGATGGGCGCGGATCGCATTGATCACTGAGGTCTGCTGGCGGATAAGCAAATGACGGGTGCGATGCAGTGTCATGCAGCTTTGCTGCTCGGTCGTCTTGGTCGCGACGAATCGCATGTTCGCCCTGGTGACCACTCCGCAGATTGCCTCGGCATAAACGGCATCATTCTTGCGCCGCTTCACGTAGGCGGGGGCATCAATCGCACCGTATGGCCAAGTGCCTGGAGGTCGCGCGACCAATGGTGCGCGGAAGCGCAGGCTTCGATACCGACCAGGCACGGCGGCAGCTTCCGGAAGAATGCCAGTAGGTAACGGCGCTTGAGCTGACGACGGAGGATGACACTGCCCTCCGCATTGACGCCGTGGACCTGAAAAACCGACTTCGCGATGTCGAGACCGATTGTCGTGATCGCTTGCATCTTTGGCTCCTCCAAATCGTGGGGGCCTTAACAGCGCCCACATTCATGGCACTCACGTGCCGGTGGAGGAGCCGTCCACAGCATCACATGCAGATATCAGAAGGTCGGCTCCACCCAAAGAAGAGCGGATGAACTTTGCCGCCCACCCCTGACTTCGCGAACCCGTTCTAGTAACCATCTATCGAGATGACAATGGACCCGGACCGCGATCAGGACCCGACAGCAAGGTCGACAAGCTCTTGAGCCTCGCCCACCTGGTCCTTGACCAGCCAGTGGGTTAGATCGCCACTTGATACGACGGCGAGCACCTTGCCGTTTTTCACAATCGGTAGGTGCCTGAACCGCCGCTTGGTGACCAACTCCATAGCCTCGCCGACAGTCGTCGTCGGCGGGATACTAAAGGGGTCCTTCGTCATCACCTCGGAGACTTTCGTTCTGCCGGGTTCAAGGCCGGCAGCCAGCACTTTGTTCAACGCATCCCGCTCCGTGAAGATGCCTACCAACCTTTCGCCATCCATAACGATCAAGGCACCGATTTTTTTGGCTAACATTGTCCGCACGCACTCGGTGACCAAGGTATCGGGTCCAACGGAGTGTATCGTTTCGCGCTCAGCGAACAATGCGCCCAAGGGGGTCCTGCGCTTATCTCGTAATCTCCCGAAGTACACGAGGACGGCAACGACGACCACGAACAAAATGAGTGCGTAGGTAACCACTTCCGTAATGGTCGTCATCGTCTGCTCCGGCTCAGACGCAGCTAGCGCTGCGGATGAAAGCAGTACAAAACCGATGCCAGTACCCAATTTGTAATGAAGCTTGCTCATCGCTGTTGCTCCTACCACGTTGACTACGCCATAACTGCTTCCTTACCGGCCTCTCTTAACTGGTAGTTCTATTCCGCATATAAGTTCATCCTATCACATGTCTAACCAACCTGCCTGCCCGATTTTGTATAGTTGTAGCATCGCCCCAAGCTGAAGCATGCAACTATTTATCCCTCTTTGCCGGCAGCACGATGGTGATGATCAACCAACAGCGTTCACACTTTGAGATAGCCCCGAAGTGACCGGACACGGTCTCCCACTTATCAAGTGTGAGGCATACAACCGTGTCTATGACCAACCCTACGGATCGCGTTGAGATCATCACGTCGGTTCAGCGTCGGCGGCGCTGGACGGCGTAATGGAATGGCCGAGGCCTTCGTGCGCACGATCAAGCGCGATTACGTCCGCGTCAGCCCATGCCCTGATGCCGAGACCGCGATGTACCAGCGGTCATCGTGGATCACCCACTACAACGAGGTTCACCCGCACAAGGCTCTCGGATATCGTTCACCCCGTGAGTTCATCGCAACTCGCGGAAATCCCTGACCGTGTCCGGTCTTTAGGGGGCTTCAACACACTTGTGGACGATGCGCTCATCGGTTTTTGTGGCCTGGCATACCCTCAGTTTTATCAAGTAAACTAAAAGCCGTTACCTATGATGAAGGACAGGAAGCGGCGGGATTGAATACGCGACGATCACGCACAACCGGACTCCTGGTTGACGCGCAAGAACTTAAGAGGGACAGTGCCAATATCACCGGTCGCGCGGGGGAGCGGGGTCGATCCGACCGAGCGCCGTAACTGACGCCAATCGCCAAACGGAGACACACTTATGAAAAAGTTGATTGCGGCCGCCGCGTTGATTGCCACATCGACTGGAGTAGGCTTGGCACAAGACATCGAAAAGGGCGCAATTGTGTTCAAGCAGTGCCAACCGTGCCACTCTATCGGCCCCGGGGCAAAAAACAAAATTGGTCCCGAACTCAATGGTCTCGACGGTCGCACGGCTGGCGTCGTTGCGAATTTTAACTATTCTGATGCGAACAGGAACTCTGGCCTCGTTTGGAACGAGGCAAACTTCAAGGAATATGCAAAGTATCCCAGGGCCAAAGTCCCCGGCACCAAAATGATCTTCCCCGGCCTCAAGAACGAGCAGGAGGTCAACGACCTATGGGCTTATGTCAAGCAGTTCGACGCCAGCGGCAATATTAAAAAGTAGTCTTCGCATTCGATTTCATTGCCAATAAATTATTCCGGGATCTCGCCCGAAACGGGCCTAGCAGACCATCATCGGGCTAGATGCAGGTCATCACGAGCTATCGCTGAATCTTGGTGACGACCGGGGTCAGGCGGCAGCGGCTTGAACTTGCGATTTGACTACCTCAATTCCGTCGTTGAACTTTACACCGAGGATGACTTTCGGCAACTGGTTGTGGCCGCGCAGACGATTCCAACTTTTCTCGGCGGCTTGTGCGAGCTTGTAGATCATGGCGAGAGCGGTCTTGTTGGAAAGACATCCCCTCGATCTGACCGTTCGATGCCGGACGGTCGCGAATGTGCTTTCAATCGGGTTTGTCGTGCGCAGATGTTTCCAGTGCTCGGCAGGAAAGTCGTAGAAGGCGAGCAGTGGTTCACGATCCTTGCTTAGGCACTCGATAGCCTTCTCGTACTTGACGCCGTAGGCTTCGATGAACCCATCGAATGCCGCCTCGGCGTCCGTCCTGGTTTCCGCCATCCAGATGTCTTGCAATGCACGCTTGGCCTTTGCGTGCAGGCTCTTTGGCAGCTTGTTCAGGACATTCGCCGTTTTGTGCACCCAACAACGTTGCGCACGCGTCTTCGGCCACCTCATCGATCGCCTTCCAGAAGCCGAGCGCCCCGTCGGCGACGGCGAGCTGCGGCGCCATCGCCAGACCGCGCCGCTTGAGATCGAGGAGGAGCTCCTTCCAGGATTGCGCGCTCTCGCGGATGCCGTCGGCAAGGCCAACGAGTTCCTTCTTGCCTTCGGCAGTGGCGCCGATGATCACCAGCAGACATTGCGCGTCATCTTCGAGCCGAGCCTGGACGTAGATGCCATCGATGCGCGTTCGCCTCGATCGTGATCACGGTTTCCAGAGCATCGTGATCATCAATTCCAGAGCATCGTGATCACGGTTTCCAGCGGATCGTGATCGCCGTTTCCAGCGATCGTGATCAGCCTGGAAGACGATGGGGAGGCGCTCACCACTGACAGTCTGCAACCCAGGTAGCTTGGCCCTTTGCCCCCCAGAGCAGAGGATCGAGATGCCGACGGAGAGACTGTCAATGCGCCACATTCGTGAAGTTCTACGCCTGCACCACAGCGTCGGCATGTCTCAGCGCAGCGTTGCCCGGAGCCTTGGCCTGGCTCAAGGAACGGTCAGCAAGTACCTGAACCGTACGCGCCGCGCTGGCCTGACCTGGCCTTTGCCGCCGGAGCTGGATGACGATGTCCGGCTCGAGAATCGGCTTTATCCGCCACCATCGGATTTGCCTAGCGATGACCGTCCGCAGCCGGATTGGGCGGTGGTGCATCGCGAGCTACGCCGACCGAGCGTGACGCTGATGCTGTTGTGGGAGGAGTACTGCGACACGACCTCCAACGGCTTCAGCTATTCGTGGTTCTGCGAGCGTTACAAGGAATGGGCCGGCCGCCTGAAGCCGACCCTGCGCCAGGTTCATGTCGCCGGCGAGAAGCTCTTCGTCAACTATTCGGGCCACACCATGGAGGTGATCGATGGGCTCACCGGTGAAGTGCTCACGGCGCAGATATTTGTCGCCGTACTCGGCGCCTCGAACTTCACCTACGCCGAGGCGACCTTCACCCAAAGCTTGCCCGACTGGATCTCATCACATGTTCGGGCATTTTCCTTTTTTGGCGGCGTGGCCCAGCAGACGGTAAGCGACAATCTAAAGGCGGGCATCACTCGGGCGTGCTTCCATGAGCCGATGGTCAACCGCACCTATGCCGATCTCGCCCGCCATTACAAAACTGCCATTCTGCCAGCGAGGCCGTATCATCCGAGGGATAAGGCTAAAGTCGAAGTGGGAGTCCAAATTGTCGGTAGATGGATTCTGGCGCGGTTGAGGAACCGCCGTTTCTTCTCGATCGTCGCTCTCAACGAGGCAATCCACGGTCTTCTTGTCGATCTGAACGATCGATCGTTACGGAGCTGGGGGCGAAGTCGGCGCGAACTGTTCAACGAACTCGATCGCCCGGCGCTCACGCCGTTGCCGGATGAGCCCTACGAGTATGCCGAGTGGAAGCGCTGTCGGATCAATCTCGATTATCACGTCGAGATTGCCAAACATTACTACAGTGTTCCCCACAGCCTCGTACGTCAGGAGGTCGAGGCACGGATCACCCAGAAGACCGTCGAGATTTTCCTGCGCGGCAAGCGTGTGGCGTCGCATCTGCGCAGCACCCTGCCGCATCGTCCAACGACCGTCGCCGAGCATATGCCAAGCTCACATCGGCGCTATCGTGACTGGACACATGAGCGCATTCGCCGTGACGCCGCCAAGATCGGGCCCGACGCCGACACTCTGATCGACGTCATCCTGCGCTCGCGCCCACATCCCGAACAAGGCTTCCGCTCAGCCATCGGGATTCTCGGGCTCGTGAAGCGCTATGGGTCAGAGCGCGTCGACGCCGCTTGTGCCCGTGCCCTTTTGCTCAACGCGCGCTCCTACAAATCCGTCGCCGCCATCCTGAAGAACGGCACCGACAAAACAACTCCTCCGACGCAGGAGGTGCCCATCCTCTTTCATTCAAACATCCGCGGTCGCAGCTACTACAATTGATCAGGAGATCACAATGCTCATTCATCCCACCATCGAACGCCTGCGCTCACTCGGCCTCGCTGCCATGGCCGACACACTCGTCGAACTGCAGAACAATCCTGAGGCAGCCGAGATGTCGCACGCCGATTGGCTCGGCCTCCTCATCGATCGGGAAGCCACCTTCCGAGACAACCGCCGCCTCTCACGCCGATTGACCGCCGCCAAGCTCCGTCAGGCGGCCACCATCGAGAACATCGACTTTCGGACCTCACGCGGTCTCGATCGATCTCTCTTCCAGACACTCGCAACCAGCCAATGGGTGCGTGACTGCAATCACTTGGCCATCGTCGGCCCGACCGGAACAGGGAAGTCTTGGTTAGCATGCGCCCTCGGCAACAAGGCCTGCCGCGACGGCTTCTCCGTCCTTTATAAACGAGCTCCGCGCCTCTTTGCCGATCTCGCCCAGGCGCGCGGCGAAGGCCGGCTTTCTCGCCTGATGACCACGCTCGAGCGCACCAATCTCATTATCATCGACGACTGGGGACCCGAGCCACTCTCCGCCGACCAACGCCGTGATCTGCTCGAAATCGTCGATGATCGCTACGATAAGGGATCACTGCTGATCACAAGTCAGGTGCCCGTGGCGCAGTGGCACGACGTTATCGCCGATCCAACTCTCGGTGACGCGATATTGGACCGCATCATTCACAACGCTCACCGTATCGAACTCAAAGGCGACAGCCTGCGACGCCGCGCCGGCGAAAAGAAAGCAGCATGAACCATCTCGCTCGCAATTGCCCCCACCAGACCACACGCCCCTCCCGCCAACCTTGACCAGGAGGCTATTTCGGGGACACCATACAATCGTCAGTCGTGCTCGCCACCGCGTTGACGCTCAGCACGCCAAATACCAATGCTGAGCCTGATCACGATCCCATGGAAACCGTGATCACCATCGCCTGGAACGACTGATCACGATCGCTGGAATGCGCAGCCATCGACCCAGAAGTAAACATACTGCTTGGCCGACAGGTCGCGATCGAGCCAGCGGGCGTGTTCGTCCGCCCACGCCTCCTTCAGACGCGCGATGGTCGAGGCTGACAACCCGCCAGCATCCTTGCCGAGCAAGGCAGCCAACGCCTCCTCGAAGTCGCCGGTAGAGATGCCTTTCAGGTAGAGGATCGGGATCAGCACTTCGAGGCTCTTCGATCGGCGCGCGTAGGGCGGTAAAATCGCCGATGAAAAGCGTATGCGCTCCCCGCCGTCGGCGGCTCGGTCGCGAACCCGGGGACAACGCACCGCTACCGCTCCGATGCCGGTCATGATCTCACGCTCGGGCAGATGCCCGTGACGCACCAGCCGTCGGTGGCCATCATCGGTCAGCTTGTCGGCATGGCCGCCGAGGAAGCCCGCAACCTCGGCCTCCACGGCATGCGCCAACAGCGCTCGCGCGCCGTCGCGCAAAACCTCGGTCAATGGGTCCGAAAACGTCCCTGGCTGAGACAGCTTGACGATATTATCCTGGGTCACGGCGTATCACTCCTTGTATGGGAGTGTTGATGTCAAGCTCTGCACATACCGGGCTCCTTCGTTTAGCAACCTGTAGGCAGGTCAAGGTTCGGTACGGGACGATCTGAGGGGAGCTCGCCATCTGGCGCGTATCATCGCGCCACAACCTTGTATTCGGAGGATCCATCAGGACCCGGACCATGATGCAGCCATGCGCATCGGCGGCGAAGCTCCGGGGCGGGGGCCCATTCTTCAGTCCGGCTTGGAAGCCATGAGTGATACCGGGTCACCACCGCCTCGGATCGTTCTTGGCAACTGGCGACACCCCTACCGTCAGACGCCAAATCCTTTTCGTTCTAGCTGCTCATTCGCTCACGGTATTGGGCGTAGGGCGACGCCTGCCGGTACTTCGCCGATTGTCACAAAGCGCCAGAGTGCGATGAGCAGCTTGCGGGCCAACGCCACGATCATGGTCTTGCGCATGCTGCGCGCATTGTCAGTTCGCGCCCGATACCATTGCGCCAGAGCACTGTCTTTCTGGAACATCAGGAAGCGCCATGCGAGTTGAATCATGCCGCGGCGCACCCGCGCGTTGCCTGTCCTGGCGAGCCCTTTCTGCCGGCGTCTACTGCCGCTCTCATCCGGCGAGCCGGTAAGGCCTGCGTACCGCGCGACGGCCTTTCGGTCGCGCAGATTCCGTGACAGAATTTCATGTACGAGCATGTCCGCGGTTTCTACACCGACACCGATGACGCGTGCCAGCAAGCGGACCATCGCATTCGGCCCTTTCTCGGTCGCCTGCTCAAGCCGTTCCAGGCGCGCCTCCTCGATCTCTTTGATCTGATTCATGATGAAGCGTAGGCGCGCCATATCGCGCCGCAACTCGGCTTGCGTATTTGGCGGGAGAAGCGCCCCTTCCGGCGTGTGCAGGGCAGCGAGACGCTCCGGCGCCTTGCGCAAAGTCGCCCGGAAGTTCCGAATGCCCAGCCGCGCCAAGCAGCTTTTCATCCGGTTCACGATGCGAGAGCGCTCACCAACGAGGCTCTCGCGCTCCCGGTTCGGGCGCCTGGCGTCCTCTTCCTCAATCGTCGGGACCGCAGCCATGTGGCAGTGTTCCGGTTCACCTCGGAGCCAACCGATGAACACGCGCTTGAGCAGCTCGGTATCCAGCCGATCGGTTTTCGCGCGGCGGTGCTCACGCGACACGGCAACGCTCGTCGGATGGATGACATGAGCGTCTATGTCGCGCGCCCGAAGCCATCGCGCCAACCAGAACCCGTCGCGACCTGCCTCAAAGGCGACCGAAATGCGTGTAATCGTATGGCCAGCCTTGACCGCTTCTTCCCGCCAACGCTGCAGCAGCTGCAAGAGTGCCTTCTCGTCCGGCTCGAGCTTTTTCAGCGGATGGCGTTCGACACCCGGAACGATGCCAGCTACGAGCCAACTGGACTGGCTCATTTCAATCACCGCAATGAGCGCGTTATGCTGGTCGAAAGGGATCAGAGATCGGCTGAGGTCGTTTCGCTGCGACATGGGGTGCACTCCATCGGTTGGTTTCAGCGCCGACGGTTGCTACAACACCTTCGTCGCCGCCCCATAGCATCTTCAGTGGAGAAGTGGAGGCGTCGAACACCCCCACGATACGCCGCCTTACCCCTTCACGCCGTCACCAACTTCCGCGCATAACTCGGTCATCACTTGATCGGACCAATCCAATTATTGCGTGCGCGCGTTTTGTTGAGATATGGACGCCGCGACGCAGTTGCTTTCGGTGAGCTCGGCGAACCACCGTTCGACCTGGTTGATCCACGACGCCGACGTTGGCGTGAAGTGCACATGGTAGTGCGGTGCGGCCAGCTGCCGCTGCGCCCGCTGCGAGGGGCTCAACGTCTGCTGCGCTAACGACGCTAAAGTCGATGCGAGCGCGAGCCGCATCTGTTCTTTTTGGGGAAGCGGTAGATGCAATTCAGCGCGGACGCATCGGCTGGGTGCTCAGAGATCGTTCGCGGTCTTCCTGGACGGGCCTCATCCAGGAGTGGCCTCGACGTTCACATTATCATGGACAACCCCCGTTAACCACCTTCGCTGTGATCACGCGCGCGCGAAGCTGGGCGGCGCGATGCCGACCGACCTGCTCGGGCCGCCGGGGTGGCGCAGCGGCAGCTGGCCGCACGATGGTGAGGTCGCCGGCGGCGCCGTCGCCATTTCTTTTTAGTGGAATTGTTGTTGGCCGATTCTTCGGGGCGACGATGGAGCTCGGGCGGTCGGGGCGACCGATGATGACGTCGGCTTCGCCGGGTCGGGTCGGGTCGGGTCGGGGCGGCGGCGGGCGAGCGCAGCGAGCTAGGCGGTGGTCGACAATCGATCGGCAAATTCCGCAGCACTGACATGGACCCCCCTCGCGGTGGTTGCTCGCGATCTCGAGCGCATCGAGGAAGCGGGCAGGAGCACCCCGGTGCTGCGCCGCGAGCAGATTAAGCTTCAGGTCGCGCTCACAATCCCTGTTTTTTCCCCGGAAACAGGGAGATTTTCCAAGAAAAACAGGGAGGCGATTGAGCACGAACGGGCAATCACTGAGAGGGATTAGGGACTTAGATCATTTTCTCCAAAAGCAAATAACAGAGAGAAAACAGGGAGGGACTCTTGGAAACAGAAGCTATGGGACAGGCGGCGAGGAGATTGCATCTATCGGCGCCCACACGAACCGATGGAGCACCCCATGCATAAGCCCAACGACCTGAGTCGATCCCTCGCCGCGCTTGAGCTGGACAGCACACTGATCGCCGTGATCGAAATGGGCCAGTCGAGCTGGCTGGTTGCCGGTCTTGTGCCTGGTGTCGAGCGTCAGCCGCTGAAGAAGCTTGATGTCGACGAGAGCGCATTACTAAAGCTGCTCAATCGCTGGCGAACGGAAGCGGAGCAGACGGGACGCAAGATTAAACGCATCGCTGTCGCCTTCGAGGCCGGCCGTGACGGTTTCTGGTTGGCGCGTTGGCTCCGGGGGCGCGATATCGAAGCCCACGTCATCCACGCATCGAGCGTGGCCGTGTCGCGCGAGCACCGGCGGGCCAAGACCGACCGGCTTGACACGGAACTGCTCAAACGCGCCTTTCTCGGTTGGCTGCGCGGCGAGCGTGATCACTGCAAGATGGTGGCGATCCCAACGCTGGCGCAGGAGGATGCCAAGCGGCCCAATCGCGAGCGCGAAAGCCTCGTTGGCGAGCAAAGCCGGATCATCAACAGAATGAAGGCGGCACTGGCGCGGCTCGGCATCCGCGGCTTCAATCCCAAGCTGAAGAAGGCCGTCGCACGGCTCGAAAGCTTGCGCACGCCCGAAGGCGAGCCGATCCCGCTCAACACGTTGGCCGAACTCAAGCACGACATGGAGCGCCGCCGGCTCGTCCGCAGTCAAATCCAGGAAATTGAGAGGACCCGGCTGGAGCGACTCGAGCAAGCCCCCAGTGACGGACCTCATGTCATGGTGCGCCTGCTAGCGCGCGTGATCGGGGTTGGCATAGAGACGGCGGACATGCTGGTGCAGGAGGTTCTCAGCCGGAACTTGCGCGACCGTCGGGCGGTGGCGCGCTATGGTGGCCTCACCGGCTCGCCTGACGAGAGCGGCAAGAAGCGTCGCGAGAAAGGGCTGGCTCGATCCGGTAACGCGCGGGTCCGGCGCGGCATGATCCAACTGGCATGGCGGTTTCTGATGTTCCAGAAGGACAGCGCCTTGGCACATTGGTTTTACGCGCGCACGAAAAATGCGCCTCAGACCCGCAAGACTATGATTGTGGCGCTGGCACGCAAGCTGTTGATCGCCCTGTGGCGGCTCGTGCGGGAGGGCGCGATCCCGGAGGGTATCGTCCTGCGTCCAGCTTTATGAGCGAAGTTGCATAATCCTCCAACAGTTTCGGCCCGCCCCGCTTCAAGCGCGAGAGGGTGCCGATGACGGTTCGAGGTGGCGGGGTCCCGATCGCCCCCTTGGCTTTCATGCCGGGAAACAGAATGGGTCCGCCGCCTCGGAGCTTCGCCGCCGATGCGCATGAGTGCATCATGGTTCGGGTCTTGGACCCACCGGATACAAGGTCGTGGCGCGATTGGTCCGCGCCCGGAAAGCGGGCTCCCCTCGGATCGTCGTCCCCGATCGCATCGAGCGTGCCGTCGTGCTCGATGCTGTCAAGGCGTGGCCTGCCAAGGTCGGTGCGTGCCGTAGGGCTGGAACGACGGCCAGCCTTGACAGCTTCTGCGCGCGCCGGCCTCTGCAATGCTGCGGGTCGGGGCGAAGAAACGGGATCCCAGGTCGAACAAAGAAACGAAGAAAAAAGATGCGCCGCTCTGAGACCACTTGACAAGAAAAGCCCCATACAAGGGGGCGTCCGCTGTTCCCGTTCTTGCCCGGCTTCGGATCATTTTTGGATCCCGCCGGCATCGGACATCGGCGGCGTGCCGCCGATCGGGACAGCGCTCGTTACCGAGTTCTGCTCCGCGTCGCATCCGCGCGACCATGATTCGTTCATGGCGGTCGTGAGCGTAGCGCTGGGGGCGGCTTGGCCGGCACCGCGCTGCCCAAGAGCGGCGTGGTCGCCAACGAGGAGCAGCGTGTGGCCGAGCTCACCGAATGCGGCGAAACCTTCGCCAAGCTGTTTGCCGAGCGTGCGCGCCAGCCCATGAAGAGCGATCTTATTTCCATGATGGCCCACAGCGAGGCAACCCGCGGCATGGACCGCGAGAACCTGCTAGGAAACCTCATCCTGCTAATCGTCGGCGGCAACGACACGACGCGCAACTCGATGACGGGCTCGGTGCTGGCCTTGAACGAGAACCCCGACCAGTACGACAAGCTGCGCGCCAACCCGGCGTTGATTGCGAGCTTCGTGCCGGAAGTGATCCGCTGGCAGACGCCGCTCGCCCACATGCGCCGCACCGCGACCCAAGACACCGAGCTCGGCGGCAAGCTGATCCGCAAGGGCGACCGCGTGGTGATGTGGTACGTCTCGGGCAACCGCGACGGAGACGTGATCGAGGATGCCGACGGCTTCCTCATCGATCGTCGCAACCCGCACAACCACATGTCGTTCGGCTTCGGCATCCACCGCTGTCTCGGCTTGCGCGTGGCCGAGCTGCAGCTCAGGATCATCTGGGAGGAGATCTTGAAGCGCTTCGATCGCATCGAGGTGGTGGGCGAGCCAAAGCGCGTCTACTCGAGCTTCGTCAAAGGCTACGAGGCCCTGCCGGTGCGCATTGTGGGGTGGGGGAGCTGAGGGTGTCGTTCGGCAGGGTACGAACCGGGGAGATTGCCACATCATCGGTGGCATTTGGCAGTAGGGTCAATAGACTCCGGATGCTCGTCGACGTTCCAAGGCGGCGGGAAGCGGCGAGCGGATGGCTTGGAGCGATGATAGGGGGATAGCGGCAGAATGCTAAGGATCAGGCTCGGCCTCGACGGATTCCTCCGTGGCCCCCGGGCGGCGCGAGGCGGCGTCGTTCGGTCATCAGGACGAGGCTGCTAACTGAGGCGGCCTACGCTCTAATGATCCGTTTTCGTTTGATACCTGAACGATCCGTTTCGTTTGATACCTGCACTCGTGGCACTCAAAAACGCGGATTTCCAAACCATCGACGGGGTGGGGAGAACGTCGAATCAGATGTGCATTACCGCCGCATTCGTCACAGCGAAGCGGTCTAATAAATTCCTGAGTCCGAACGACGGACGAATGCCCCCTCACAGCCCGCCCCAACCAAGGTGGTTGAGGTTAGTAGATGCTCACAAAGGGCCGAAATTAGGACGGCATCCCAAGTCCCGCCTTGATCAAAAAGGCGCCACTCCAAAAATCAAAAGAGGCCAATGACATGGAATGGGGCCAGACCACCTCGTCGGCACTGGCCGGAATCGGCCACTCACAAATCCAAAGCTCCCGCGCGCGTTGTGCGTCCTGGGCCAGTGTCCAAATTGCGAAGGGGCCATCCAGTAAGCTGCAATTTTGGCTCGATGGTAGCGACGACACTCTCGGTTATTCGATCCTGAAGTTCGAAGACGTCACTAACTCGTGAACGCGGGTTCGTCGGCAAGGCGAAGTGCCGCGATCACAGGGCAAGGCGGTGCGGGTGATAGACCGGCGCAACAAGCAGCCGATGCGAGGTCGAGCGGCTGGCGTTATTCCTGGGATACGGGTGGGTCCATATCGTCGGCCCAGGTAACGCTCGGCTTCGAATAGCGGCGCAGCAGTCGATGCACGAGATTGACGTGCTCGGCCTCCTCGTCGACCAATTCCGCCGCCATCGTCCTGACCTTCGGATCTTTTGCCGTCTCGACGATGGAGGTGAAATACGCCAGCGCGCGCTTTTCGCCGGCCAGCGAGAGCTGCAATGCGTGCCAAGGCGTCATCATGTAGTGCGCGGAACCGAGTTCGGCCTCTTCCGGGCTTTCACTTCGTTCAAATTTTGCAATCTGGCGGGCGTGGGTGACGACGTTGAAATCGCCGGCGAGACGACGGATTTCCTCGCCATGGATGCCTTCGGCGCGGGCTAGATCGCGGAAGACCTTGACCAGTTCCGGATTGTTGTGGGTTTCCATCTGATCGGCCAGCAGATTGTAGCGCTCGACCGCGTCGATCTCGATCTGATAGGCGACGGCAAGCAGATCGTTGAGGCTGGCGACCTTTGGAGTGCCCGGTGTCTTGCTCATAGCTCGAAGTCCTTCTCCAGCTCCGACAGATCGGTGTCGCTTGCGCCGACCGCGGGTTGAAACGGCGTGCGATTGGCGCGGTAAAGAATGCCGATGTTGAAACTGTCGTCGGTCATGAGCCGGCGCGCCGCCTTGCCCTGATCGGCGGTCGGGCCGACCGGGGCCGGGTGCACTTGGTCCTTCCACGCCTTTTCATCGGGGCGAAAGGTCACGCAATCAAAATCGAGACGCGCGGGGAGCAGACCGTCAAGAACATCGCGCGGCCGATCGAGGTATTCTGCATCATCGCCGAAGACCGCAACGCCATCGCGGTGGCCGTCCGCGAAGCCGAGACCCACATTCAGACACCGATGGTCGCCGACAAGCCATCGGTTGCCGTGTTGCCCTTCCAGAATATGAGCGGCGATCAGGAACAAGAATACTCTCCCCGCCGCCGCCGACAGCCGGCGAGCAGCATTTGCGACGGGTTCTGACACTATATTCCGGTTATTACAACGAGACGCGCACGCACCTGGGGTTGGGCAAGGACGCGCCGCTACGACGAGCCGTCCAACGATTTGGGACCATCGTCACCACACCAATCTTGTCCGGATTGCATCATCGCTACGCGCGGATATGATTCTCGGGAAGGGCAGGCGGGCGAGATTCTCGCTCCAGTCCTCCCGGTTTTCCAGATAGCCGGTCGCCGTGGTCGCGATCATCCTGCCGTTGAACTCGATGGCCATGGCTCCTTTCTCATCCGCTGTCTGAGTGGCCCGGGATTTATTGCCGATGTCGCAGCGCCCTGTCGCGGGAGCCACCTCACCAGTAATAGATGCAAGCTATGAATATATTGAGACCGCCGTCCTGCTCAACAGCAACATTCCAGTGACCCGTCGCCGTCGCCGAGCGCCGACTTGGCCCGGCACTGGTTTGTCGCGGCGGCTTTCGCTATGGTCTTGCCATGTCCGAGCCTAAGCAAATTTACACCGCAGTCATCGCGGCCATCGACAGAGCCAACACCGATGATCCGAGAACCATCGATGTCGAGGGCAGGGCACGGCCTTACGAGGTCATCTATTCCGAGCGGATGACGCAACGGCTCGCGACGATGTACCCGGAAGCCTCCGAACTGCTGCGCATCGCTGCGCGCGGCCAGCACATTCGCCGCTTCGACATCCCGCGCTCGCAATTTGCAGAAGGCCGCGATGGCTATAACGAATGGCGCCGCACCTGTCGCGAGCACCATGCGAAGCTGCTGCGCGACATCATGAGCCGGCACGGCTACGATAGCCAGGACATCGAGCATGTGGCCAAGCTCGTGCGGAAGGAGCAGCTCAAGAAGGACAAGGAGTCCCAGGCGCTCGAGAACGTGGTCGATGTCGTCTTTCTCGAGCACTATTTCGATGAATTCTACGGCAAGTATTCTCACTACGACGACGCGAAGATCGTCGACATCATCGGCAAGACTTTGCGCAAAATGTCGCCCCAGGGTCATCAGGCCGCCCTCGCTCTCGGTCTCCCAGAACGCACGCGCAAGCTCGTTCTTGCCGCCGTCGAGCGAGAGGCCGGGGCGCTCGCCCGGCTGGCTGAGGTCGCCATCGACTGAGCCTAGACTAAGGAGGCAGGGGAAGGAGGAACACATGCCGAAAAAGCGCAAAGCCCCGACGGCGGCGCAAAGAACCCCCCGTGCCACGGCGAAAACGGCCGCAAAAGCGAAAGCCAAAGCGGCGCCTTCGACAAAACGGAAGGCGGCAGCGCGAGTAACCGATCCAGCCGCGCCGCAAATCGCAACGCGACCGGTGCCCCGCACGATGTTCGATATCCTGCATCCGGGCGCGGCGACCGCGTCCGACCCGAGCTTCCGCGATGCGCCCGACGACTGGACGCCGGCCAATGCCCGGGCGCTGGCCGCCGAGGCGGGCCTAACGCTGACGGAAGATCACTGGGAGGTCATCCGCGTCCTGCAAGGCTGCTACAAAGACGAAGTGCTGCCGCGGATTAGGCTGCTCCGCAACGCGCTCGAGGCGCGCTTTGCGAGCA
Source organism: uncultured Alphaproteobacteria bacterium (assembly GCA_963733575.1). Lineage (GTDB taxonomy): Bacteria > Pseudomonadota > Alphaproteobacteria > Rhizobiales > Xanthobacteraceae > BOG-931. The sequence continues at coordinate 177,319 of CAVTDJ010000009.1, forward strand.
AGGGCGGCATGAAATACCTGTTCGGGATTCTGCCAGGCGGCCCGATCGTGCAAGGATGCGCGCTCGCAGGCTTGAAGCCGCCGCACGGCGCGAGGGATCTCTCCTTCGGCAGCGTCGCATAGAACCGCTGCCCGGCGAGCCGGGAGTCGAATTGTGCGCTAATACCAACACTCGGGGAGATGCTGACTCATCTGGCGTCACGGCCGCAGCTCATAGTGCACATGCAATTACTTGAAATCAAAGAATGATTTCGTTCCAACTCCTGCGCGATATCCAAGCTCCAAGAGTCAGGGTCTGCGTGAGTTGGTATAAGCGGTGCGGGAGCGAGCGGCTTTATTGCATGCGCGCACGAAGGCGACAAAGCGGTGCGCCCAGCATCCGCTGCGTCCCGTCGACCGCAGGTGGCAGAAACCAGCAAGGACGTTGCCCTTGACGATGCCGTCATGCTGGCCGTCGATGCCGCGGCCGCGGATGACCCGGTAGGCGAAACGGGTCGCGGGATTCAAACCTTCGAGCGCGGCATAATGAAACTCGTGGGCAGGCAGATGCGCTCTGCGGCCGTCGGCCGTCGGCATCCCGCTTGGCGGCCAGGGCAATGCGTCCGTCTCCTCCAGCACGACGAGACCGCGCCCTTGAGGCACCGGGTGCATGACCGTATCGGCCGGAATGAAACCGACCATCTCGTGCGTCTGGCCGCCCCAGGTGATCGAACGCGTGAGATACATGAGCCCGCCGCATTCGGCATAGGTCGGCAGGCCGTTCTCCGCCGCCCGTCGAATCCGCGCTTTCAGCTCTCGGTTCGCCGCCAGCGTTGCCATCTGCGTCTCCGGGAAGCCGCCGCCGATGAACAGGCCATCGGCTTCCGGCAGGCGCGCGTCTCTAAGCGTGTTGAAAAAAACGAGCTCGGCCCCCGCTTGCTCCAACGCCTGAAGGTCGTCCGGGTAGTAAAAGCCGAACGCCGTGTCGCGGGCCACAGCAATACGCACGTCGGGTCGCGCGCGCACCGGCGTCTCGCCGCCGGGCGAGGCGACAGCGGCGTCCGACCCTGCAAGCGGTTCGGCAGGCGCGCTGCGCGCGATCTCCACCAGACGATCAAGGTCGAGGTCTTGCTCCACCGCCAGGCGTAATCGGCGGATCGTCTCGTCAAGCACCTCGGTCTCCTCAGGTGTCGTCAGCCCCAGATGGCGCTCCTTGACGATCAGCTTCGGATCACGACCGATGGCACCAATGACCGGCACGTCAGTGTAGCGTTCGAGGGCCTGTCGCAGCTTGCCTTCCTGCCGCGCCGACGCCACCCGGTTCAGGATCACGCCTCGGATCGCCACGTCGCGGTCGAAGACCTGATAACCGAGCACGAGCGGCGCCACGCCCCGCGTAATGCCCACGGCGTCAATGACAAGCATGACCGGGGCGCCGAGGAGCTTGGCGAGGGCCGCGCTCGAGTCGCGGCCCTCGGGGTCGACCCCATCGTAAAGCCCCTTGTTTCCCTCGATGAGCGCAAGATCGGCCCGCTGGGCATAGCGGGCGAATAGAGCGCCGATCTCCGCCTCGCTCTGGGTGTTGAAGTCGAGATTGTAGCAGGGTCGGCCGCTAGCGTGCGCGAGCCACATAGGATCGATGTAGTCCGGGCCCTTTTTGAAGGGCTGGACGCGCAGACCCCGCACGCCTAGCGCCGCGGCGAGCCCGACGCTTACCGTCGTCTTGCCCGACGACTTGTGCGCCGCAGAGATGAAGAGATGGGCGATGCCGCTCACGTCGATGCCGAACGAGTTGCCGCGCCCATCGAGCGAAGGCCGCGCCCATCTTGAGCAACGCCGGTGCGCGTCCTTGGGAAGTAACCGATGGTGGGCCACGCAGCCAGCGAGGTCAGAATGGCGTCCTCAGTCACGGACCGGCCTCGGCAGGAACGGCAGCAACTTGAATGCAATACCGGTCAAGAACACGGCAATCGAGAGCCCGCTCAGGCCGAGGAGAACTTCGGGCAACGAGGCCCTGTAGTGCGCCACCTGGCCATCCCAGAACGAGCTTGTCGCCTCCAGGCCGGGGAACAGGTTGAGCGGATAGGCTTGGCCGCCGATGATGATGACGTACATCTGCGCAAGGCCGCCGATCAAAAACAGGGCCGAGGCAATGGCGATGGCAGCGCGGCTGTGGCCGAACGTCGGTGCAGCGAGGATCGCCAGCGGCAGGACGCTGCCGACAAGAATCTGACCGACCCAGAACATCTCGGTGTAAATGCCGCCTTCGAGCAGCAGGAAGCGCTCAACGCCGTAATGCTCGCTGGCGTAGAGCTTGGTCAGATGATGCACGGCGGTGAAGTAGAGGACCACCAGTGCGAAGATCACGAGCATGCCGCGGAATTTGCCCATCATCTCGTCGGTCACGAGATCTTGGCGCGACTGCTGGCCCGTGGTCGCGAGCACGAGCACCGTGAAGGCCAGGCCGTAGAGGAGCGAGGCGGCGATGAACAATGGTGCCATGATGGCAGCGTCGTAGGCCTCGCGCGCGACCAGCCAGCCGAAGATGGAGCCGGTGCCTGTCGTGAGGACCAGTCGCCAGACGAAAGCGAGCCCGCCGACCTTGCCGAGCAGAGTTGTGCGGGACGCGCGGCGGTCCATCATAGCGAAGAGGTAAGCAGCAACGATGGCGAGAAAGCCGACGTACAGAAAGATGTTCCAGGCGAAGATGGACCTAAAGTTGTAGGTCGTCATGGCCACGATCAGCCGGTCAGGTCGGCCAAGATCGAGCACGAGCACAGAAAGGCCGCCGACAAGCAGCGCAATGGCCAGTAGCCCCGACAGTCGCGCGTAAGGCTTGTATTCTGGCCGGTTGAACACGGAAGACACTGACGCGACATTGAGTGCGCCCGAAGCCGCGACGATCAGAAAGACCGCGAACACGTGCGGCGTGCCCCAGACGATCTGATTGTTCATCCCGGTGACGATGTGGCCATGTTGCTCCATGACATAGGCCGCGCCAAGCCCGACAAGGATGATTGCACCGTTGAGTGCAAGCAGACCCCAGAACCAGGGGCTGTGATCCTCGAGCTTCTGATGGGCGACTCTAGCCATTACTCTCCTCCGCCGCGGCGCTCGCCCACGCGGCCTAGATATTCCTGTAGAGGACGCCCGGATCGGTGCCGAGATCGGCGCGAATGCGAGTTGTGCGGTACGCAGCAACGCGCTTGGCGATTTCGCTCGACGGATCGTTAAGGTCGCCAAACAGCATCGCCCCACCGGCAGTGTCGTTGCACGCCTCTACGCATGCCGGGATGCGCCCCTCATCGACGCGATGAACGCACAATGTGCAGCTTTCCACCGTGCCTTTGCCGCGCGGCGCGTAAGGCTTTTGATCCTCGATCGGCTCGTGGACGAAGGAGCGCGCCTTGTACGGGCAGGCCATCATGCAGTAGCGGCAGCCGATGCAGATATGCTTGTCGACGAGCACAATGCCGTCGGCGCGCTTGAACGAAGCGCCGGTCGGACAAACGTCCACGCACGGCGGGTCGGCGCAGTGCTGGCACATCATCGGCAGCGAGAAAGTCGCGCCGTTCTTCGGGTTCTTCACAGTCAGCTTGCGAATCCACTGGGCATCGGTCTCGGGGTGCCCGGTGTCGAGCCAACCGTTCTCAGTCTGACATGCGGTGACGCACGCCGTGCAGCCATCGCCACACTTCGAGGCATCGATAAGAAGGCCCCAGCGCACCTTCGATGTCACCTTCTCGCCAGGTGCGCGGCCGGCGGCCGGCTCTGCGCCGAAGGCGTAGAGCGTTACGCCGGCCGCGAGCGTGGTCACCGTCGTCGCCGCGGCGCGGCGCAAGAAGTCCCGGCGCGCGTGGTCGACTACGTCGCCGCGGGCGGGGGCGCAGCCGCACGCTCCGCCGCTCCCGCAACCTCTGTCGCTGTTTAATCCGCAGCTCACCGCTCCAGGCTCCTCAAGTATTGCGCAAGCACCGCCGCGTCGGTTCTTGAAGCGTGTTCGGGCGCCGCTTCGCCGGTCGCGACGCCCTCGGTCTCAGGCCGTGACGCATGGCAATCGAAGCAATCGATGCGCACCGCTGCATAATCGTGGCATGTGCGGCAGAAGTGCTTCGGGCTTGCGATCGTCACCGGCTTGCCGTCCGCGCCCTTGACCGCATGGCACTCAATACAGCCCTTGAGGCTAAAGCGCTTGGTCTGGATTCCCTCATGGACCGTCTCGTCACGCTGATGCATGAGCGCCGTCATGTGGTAGCGACGCATCCAGCCGGTGTCCGCAACGCACTTCTCGCCTTTCCCGTGCGCAGGCTTGGGCAGCCATGCCGGTTCGCCGGCGGCCACCGATGATGCCAGGGCCGCCGCCATGAGCAGGATCGCGAGCGTCGCCGTCGATCGCACGAAAGCGCTCCTTATGCCGCGACTTGGCTACACGCCAAGCCCCATCTGAATGTAGCCAGCTGGGCACACGTCCGCGCAGATGTGGCAGCCGATGCACATGCTGTAGTCGGTGTAGACGTAGCACCCAACGGCCCGCTCTTTCTTAGGGACACGCTTGACCGCAGTTTGCGGGCAGTAGATCACGCAGTTGTCGCACTCGAAGCACATCCCGCAACTCATGCAGCGCTGACCTTCGGCAATCGCCTGGTCCTCCGTGAGCCCGCGCATGCGCTCGGCCAAATCGCCTAGAACCGCATCAGCCGCGATTTGGCGCTCGCTGCGTCTGTTGCGCGCGACGCGTGGAAAATGTCCTTTGAACAGATCATCGTGCACAACGATCTTCGTCGAGGAACGGTCGTCAAAGTTGTGAATAGCGAAATTGGACTCCGCCGTTCCACTACTTTGCCGATGGTCATACTGCTCGGGTTCAAGCCCGCGCTGATGTAGTTCGTTGAGCAGGCTGAACTGAAAGGCGTCGATCTTCGGCCGTTTGTCCGCGGGCCGACCGGAGACGAAATGATCGATGGATGCGGCTGCGATGCGTGCGTGGCCGATCGCTGTGGTCAAGAGGTGCGGGCGGAGAACGTCGCCGCCTACGAAGATGCCGGCACGGCCCGGCCACCGATAGGTCGCCTCGGAATTCATCAGCCCACGGCCGTTGTCGAACTCCTCCATACCGGTGAAATCGCCGGTCTGGCCGACCGCGGCAACGATAAGGTCGCAGGCGATGTCGAATTGGGTGCCTGTACGCGGCTGCATCTTGCCGGATATCCAATCGACCTCGATCACGCAGAGGGCCTTGGCGCGACCGTCGCTGCCGAGAACCACCTCGACGGGCGCAAGCGATCCGCGGATCTTCACGCCTTCCTGCAGCACGTTCTCGATTTCCTGGCGCGCCGCCGGCATTTTCTCGATCGGCCGTCGGTAGACCACCGTCACGTCTGCACCTTCGCGCTTGGCTACCGTGGCAACATCATGCTCGGTTTGGCCGAGCACGACATATTCAGGACGGTCACGTTCGGGCGCTTTGGCGATGTGACCAAGCCGGCGCGCCACCGCGGCCACGTCCATCGCCGTATCGCCGCCGCCGACGATGAGAACTCGCGCAGCGGTGTGCTTGAGCCGACCGTCATTGAACGCATTAAGGAAAGCGATGCCGCTGATGCAGTTCGGCGCCTTGTCCGCTCCCGGCACGGGCAAGGGCGAGCCATTCTGTGCCCCCAGTCCCATGAATAGCGCGTCGAACTTATACTCAAGCTCAGCGAGCGGGATATCGACGCCGATCTTCTTGCCAGTGGCGACCGTTATTCCCAAGTCGAGGATGCGCTGGATCTCGGCATCGAGCACACGGCGCGGCGTCCGATAGCCCGGAATGCCGTATCGCACCATCCCGCCAAGCTCCGCGCGCGCCTCGAAGACGCTGACCGCGTGGCCCTGGCGCCGCAGGAAATAGGCGCACGCCAGTCCGGCCGGCCCGCCACCCACGACCGCGATCTTCTTGCCGGTCGCAGCGGCCGCTTGCGGTAACCGCAATCCTCGCTCGATCGCCCAATCGCCGACGTATTGCTCCAGCGAGTTGATGCCGACGAAATCGTCCACCTCGTTGCGGTTGCAGGCGTGTTCACACGGCGCAGGACACACCCGGCCCATGATCGCTGGAAAAGGATTTGCCGACACCATCCTCTCGAAAGCGTATTCCTGCCATGCCGTTCCGGCGACCGGAGGCTTATCCATGCCGCGCGCGATTGAAAGCCAGCCGCGCACGTCGTGGCCCGACGGACAGCTTCCCTGGCACGGCGGTGTCCGTTGCACGTAAACGGGGCATTTATAGGAGTGGTCCGCCTGAAGGATCTTTTTGCTTAGCTCGGCGTCGCTCCACACGCTCTCGCCATCCTTGAATCGGCGAAACGTGTGCGGCTTGTTCACGGTGTCGGTTATATTACTCATTGTCGTCCTTTCTGGGCCCGAGCATTAAGCCGCAGAGCCGGCTATACCTCATTGCCGTCGCCTGCTTGCGAAACGTCCTCAAGAATGATGGCGTTCGACACCAGCTGATGAACGCTGAGGATCGCCTCCCTGTCGAAGCCATACATCGGCAACACCTTCGAAAACTGTGCCTTACAGATCGCGCACATGGCGGCCATGTGGGTGACCCCGTACTCCTCGGCGACCTGCCGGAGCGCCCGCATGCGCGGCTGCGCGCCCGCCTTGCGGATCTCGATGAGCTCGTCCGTCAAGAGCCCGCCGCCGCCGCCACAGCAAACCGTGCTTTCCTTAATCGTATCCGGTGCCATGTCGTAGAAGTGATTGCAGCATGCTTTGAGGATCGCACGGGGAATCTCGAACTGACCGCCCGGCACATTGCCGAGCCGCGAGGCGCGCGCGATGTTGCAGCTGTCGTGGAATGTCAGCCGCAGGTGGTCATTTTTGGACTTATCGAACTTGAGTTTGCCCGCCTGCATCAGGTCGTAGGTGAATTCGCAGATGTGCTGCGGAATCGGGTAGCGCTGGTCCAGAAAATCGAATGGGCCGGCGAGCGTATTGAGAAAGTTGTAGGCCGCGCGCCATGCATGGCCGCATTCGCCGAACACGAGGCGCTTCACGCCAAGATCAAGCGCCGCCTTGCGGATTCTGAGCGCGATCTCCCGCATATTCTCGTAGGAGCCGATGAACATCCCGAAATTGGCGGCCTCCAAGCCGTGGGAGCTGATGGTCCAGGTCACGCCCGCCTGATGAAAAACCTTGGCGTAGCCGATGAGGCCGGCGACGTGCGGCTCCGCAAAGTAATCCGCCGACGGTGCTACCAGCAGAACCTCAGCACCTTCCTCGTCGAGCGGAAAACGCACGGGAACGCCGGTGTCCTCAAGCACCTCCTCCTCAAGGTCCTCGAGCGTCGACTTGAGCGCCTTTTTCGGAAGTCCGAGGTTGTTGCCGATGCTGTGAACCTTGCTGATGACCTCGTTGCAATATTTCTGCCCCTTGCCGATCGAGTCCATGATCTCGCGCCCGGCCATGGAGATTTCGGCGGTGTCGATGCCGTAGGGGCAGTAGACCGAGCAGCGTCGGCACTGCGAGCATTGGTGGAAGTAGCTGTACCAGTCGTCGAGCACCTCCTCGGTGAGATCCCTCGCGCCGACCAGCCAAGGCAAATACTTACCGGCCAGGGTGAAGTGACGCCGGTAGACTTGGCGCAGCAGGTCCTGGCGGGCGACCGGCATGTTTTTCGGATCACCGGTGCCGAGGAAGTAGTGGCACTTGTCGGTGCAGGCGCCGCATTTGACGCAGCAGTCAAGGAAGACGCGGAACGATCGATACTTGCCGCGCAGCTCGACCATCTTCTCAATGGCCTTATCTTGCCAGTTCTCCACCAGCTCCCCGGGAAAACCGAGCGGTTCCTGGAACTGGGGAGCGGCGACGTACGGCTTGCTGGCAGCCATGCAGCCCGGCATGAGATCGGGAATCTCAAGCGGATCAGGGAACTCGCTGTCGCCGTCCGGTTTTTTCAACTGCTCCATGGCGTGTCCCCGCGCGTCCGGCCGTCTATGACCGGCTGGCCTCCAGTTCGCGCGCCCAATTTGCCAAGTGACGCCGCTCGCGCGGATTGTCGACCTGGTTACGGGTGGGGCTAAAAAACAGCCCCGGCGCATGCAGAAGCTTGGAGAGGGGAAAAACGATCATCAGCGTCGCGACCAATGCCAAATGCACGAGCAGCACGGGATCCGCGGGGATCGGCTGCGTGTTGAAGTACATGAGGCCGAGGACGAATGATTTAACGGCGACGACGTCGGTATGGGCGACGTATTTCATCATCAGGCCGGAGACCGCGATGCCGACCAACAGAGCCAGCATCAAATGGTCCGACGGGGCGCTGATGTAGCGGATTCGCGGCACCAGAACGCGGCGGGCCCACAATCCAACGAGGCCCGCCACCATGGCGAAGCCGGCATAGATGCCGAATGGTTAAATCAACGCCACCCACCACCAGACGGGCAGAGTGAAATAGCGCAGATGACGAAGAAGAACGACGACAAGTGCTGCGTGGAACAACCAGCCGAATAGCCAGATCCATTTGTTCGCCTTGAACAGGCTTTCGAACAACACGACCTCGCGGCCCAGGCGCAAAACGACGCCGCCGCGGGTCTTGGGAGCAGGTGTCGTCGGGATTTTCAGCGGGGCCGGCGTCGTCGCATACCCCCAAATGCGGAATGCAAGCCCACCGACCAGAACTGCCGTGGCCATGTAGAACAGCGATGCATAAGCGACTGTCAGCACGGTGCTTCCTTACGATGGCTGGCGCGCACCAGCGCCACGCCGTAACGCCGCAGCTCAGAACTCGCCCAGTACCCGCGACAGCGGATCGCCAAATTCTCTCGCTCCCGTTTCAGATGCAGCCGGTTGGCTTCGGCAGACCGGCGATTTTGCAAGCCTGCTTTGCCGGGCCGTAGGGGAAGAGCTGATAAAGGTATTTCTGGTCGCCCTTCTCGGGCCCGAAAGTCTTCTTCATCGCCTTCACGAGGACGCGGATGGCCGGCGCGACCTGATACTCATCGTAGTAATCGCGAAGGAAATTGATAACCTCCCAGTGTTCGGGCGTCATTTCGATCTTCTCATCGTTGGCGATGAGGTTGGCCAGCTCCTTGCTCCAGTCGGAGAGGTTCTTGAGGTAACCCTCCTCGTCGTGCTCGTAACTGCGGCTATCCAGGACATAGGCGCTCGTAACTGCATCCATTTCCGTTTCTCCGGGTGCTTTCAGCCAAATTGGTTGGCGCGTCGGCTCACAGCCAGGCCTGTGTTCGATGATGGGTGGTGACCAGATCGACGAACCCGCCGTAGTCCACCAGTTTGACGCCTTGAACCATGTCATTTTCTGCCATGCCGCGAGCGGCAAGATCGGGCGCTAGAACGTAAACGCCACAGCTTTTCGTCACCTTGTCGAGATGCCCTGCAAACGCACTGCCCTTGCGCGCGCCCACGACGCCATCCTCCGTCATGAGCAGCGCATCGCCGGGTTTGAGGTGATTGAGGGCGCTGATGAAGGAGGATCGCTCGAAGGGCGATTTGTTGACCGTGTGCAGCGTCGGCTTGTTCACTGGTGGCTCCTGGTCAAAAATTCAGCAAGACGTCTTGTTGTGCCATGATCTCAGTCAACTCGGACCGGCTCACCAAGTGGACGGACGGCTTCTCCGCGAAATCCTCGTTCTCGTCCTCGTAAGTGATTTCCATCAGCACCTCGGGCTTCAAGCCGCGCTCATCGAGCGACTCGCGCTCGACATAGAGCTTGGTGACGTCGTAGTCGCCAAGCGCCCGATAAGTCGGCGAAAAGTTCTTCATGCCAATACCGACGGTGTCCTGCCTCTTCATGAGCTGATAGACGCCGTCATCCAGGAAGGCGAGGCTCACGTCCTGCCCGAAGGCTGCCGAGATCAACACCACTTCGAGCGCCTCGAGCGCATAGATAGTCCCATAGGGCGCCTTGCGGTTGACGAACATGAACTTCTTTCTGACGCCGGTATCGACTTGCGGTGCGTTGACGTCTGCCATGCGTGGCGCCTTTCAATCCCCGAACACGACCAGCCGATCGGCAACGATCCCGGCCTCGACTAGTTGGCCTAGACCTGAGATGCGAAAGCCTGGCGCAATGTTGTTGGCATCCTTCCCGTGGCGCTTGGCCTCACCCTCGTCCAGGATGCCGCGGCGCTGGGCGGCTGCGATGCACACCACCAGGTCGAGCTTGTGTTTCTGCGCCAAGTCGGTCCACGCCTTTTGCAGGTTGCGGTCGTCCTGCGGAGGCACCGTGAGCCGCGAACCGTTGTTGACCCCGTCGTTGTAAAAGAAGACGCGGAAAATCTCGTGGCCCTTCTCCAGCGCCGCCTTGGCGAACTGATAGGCGCTGTCGGAAGCCTGGTGTGTGTACGGACCCTCGTTTACAAGAATGCCGAACTTCAATTCGATCCTCCCTTACCTTCAGTACGTTGGTCGTTAAACCTTAGCGCACAGACCAGACACGGCCCTGCGCGCGGCCGCTAGTGCCGACCTTAAAAGTGGACATGCGTCGACATGTTCATGGTATGGCGCGCGCCGATCCAAGTATCGAGGTGGTGCTTGGTGAACGCCATCCCAGTCAACTCGAAGAACCGCGGCCAGCCGATGCGCTCGATCCACTCGCCCATTCGCTCCCAGTCCTTCGCATTTTCTTTGTAGGCGTAGAGAACCTTGCGGACCACCTCCGCCACCTCGGGCCAGCGCGGCGGATTGTTGGGCAGGTTGGCGACGACGAGCTTATGGAAGGTCGGCCTCGAGCGCGCATTTGAGTGCTTGCCGCCGACCCAGATGGCGAGCTTGGTGGAATCGGCGCCGTTGATCTGCATGGGCGGGCACGGCGGATAGCAAGCGCCGCAGCATACGCACTTCTTCTCGTCCACTTCGAGCGACGGCTTGCCGTTGACCATTGCGGGCCTGATGGCCGCGACCGGGCAGCGCGCGACCACGGCGGGGCGTTCGCAGATGTTGGCAACCAGATCGTGATTGATCTTCGGCGGCTTGGTGTACTGGACGTTGATGGAAATGTCGCCTTGGCCACCGCAATTGATCTGACAGCAAGAGGTTGTGATGCGCACGCGATTCGGCATTTCCTCCGAAACAAACTCCTTGTGCAGCAAGTCCATCAGACTCTTCACGACGCCCGAGGCGTCCGTGCCCGGGATGTCGCAATGCAACCAGCCCTGGGTGTGGGAGATCATCGACACCGAGTTGCCGGTGCCACCGACCGGGAAGCCCTCCGACTGTAGCTTCTGGATCAGCGCCGGGACTTTTTCGAAACTGCTCACCATGAATTCGATGTTCGAACGGGTGGTGAAGCGAACGTGCCCCTCGGCGTACTCATCCGCGATGGCGCAGAGTTTGCGAATGGTGAGGACGTCCAACTGCCGCTGCGTGCCGGCGCGTACCGTCCATACCTCATCGCCGCCCTTGGCGACGTGATGCAACACGCCCGGCCGCGGCCGATCGTGCCACGCCCACTGGCCGTAGTTCTTCTTGAGGACCGGGTGCATGAAGGGAAACGGGTCGGGCACTCCGAGTTCGTCCGGACGACGCGGCATCGCTTTTGCTTCGCTCATCGCATTTCCTCTCAATGGCGCCCTAAGCTGGCCGGGGCGTCGGACGCGAGTTCGTCGCGCGACGCCGCGGGAACCGTTCTTATTCGGTCGCCGCGGAACGCCCCTTTGCCGTTTTCGCCGACCGCTCGAATTTCTTGCGCTCGAAATATTTCTCGGCTTCCTCGGTAAAGTCGTCCGTGCGTACGTAACTGGATGTCCGCGGATGCCTAACCATGTTCGGATCGGGATCGACCCCGACCGCTTCGAGGAAGGCGGGCAAGCCGATCCGATCCATGGTCTCGCCGATTCGCTCATGCTCGAGCGCGTTCTCGGCGAAGAACTCGAGGATATTGCCGGCGAACTCGAGGAGCTTTTCGTAGTCCTCCTCGGTCTCGAGCTTCATGAAGGGCACAATCATTATGCCCATCAGGTCGCCGACCTTGAGGGTGCGCTTGCCGCCGATCAGGATTGATACGCCCCTGTCATCGCCAGGCTTGAGCGCTTTGGTCATGACGTTAAGGCAGTGCATGCAGCGCACGCAAGATTTGTTGTCGACCTCGAGCGTGTCGTCGTCGTTAAGGCTCAAGGCGCGAGTCGGGCACATAGAGATCACGGAATCGATCATGTATTTGCGACCCACCTTGGCGACATAGGTCTTGACCTCGTCCTGGTCGACTTTCATGTCGTCGCGCCACGTGCCGACCACCGCGAAGTCGGAGCGGTGGACCGCGTTCACACAGTCGTTGGGACAGCCGGAGAATTTAAACTTGAACTTGTAAGGCAAGGCTGGCCGATGCATCTCGTCAAGAAAGTTATTAATGAGCAAACGGTGCGCCTTGATCTCGTCATAGCACGACTTTTCGCAGCGTGCATGACCGACGCAGCTCATGGAGGAGCGCAACGCCGGCCCGGCGCCGCCGAGGTCAAAGCCGATTGCATTGAGGGCATCGAATGCCTTCTGTGTATTCTCGGTCGAGCAGCCCTGGAACATGATATCGCCGGACTGACCGTGGAGGGCAATGAGACCGGAGCCGTACTGCTCCCAGATATCGCAAATCTTGCGGAGTATATCGGTGGTGTAATGATAGCCCGCCGGCGGCTGGACACGCAGCGTGTGAAACTCCTTCGAGGCCGGGAACTTGTCGGCCACCTCTGAGAAGCGCGGGATGATGCCGCCGCCGTAGCCGAACACGGAAACCGTGCCGCCCTTCCAATAGCCCAGTCGGTTTGTGTACGAGTGCTCGAGCTGGCCGAGCAGATCGTTCATCATCGGCGCGTATTGTTTGCCTTTGGAATCGCGCAGCCGCTTCAGGCCGCTCACGAAACTCGGCCAAGGGCCCGATTCGAGTTGATCGAGGTTAGGCGTAGCATGAACTTTGTCTGCATCATCCGCCATATCCGCCCTCCTACTCCTTCCCGTCGCCGCTTGCTTCTTTGTGTGCATTGCCGCGCCGGCGATGAATTCGTGCCGCGACCGAACTTATCGTTCGCGCAGCGCGACCGCTGCGTCCCCGTGCGGCATACCACTGCCTTGCATAACGGTCTCCTCGCTCCACGCCTCGCTCGGATTGTCGCTTGCGCCGCCAAGCAACTCCTTGTGGCAAACAGCGCCTGAGATTTGTCCGATCCGGGCGACTCCCATCCCCGCCGTCCTTTATCCGCTGTCCTTGGACGGACGAAACAATTTCCTCTACCGAGGAACAATCGCTGCATGTTGATATAGATCAAAAACATCGTAATATTCATATATTAGCATGTCATTTTTAGATGCAAATTCGGCCGTTGCTAAAGGTTTCCAAAAATCGGGCCGCTCCGGGGGACGAGCAATGGGATATCAAGCTAGTACCACCCACGGCAGCGACGCGCTCATGGCATTACTGGCACCTGAAGTCGACTGTGCCGGGTACCTAGGGAACTGGACGGACGCATAAGACCTCGGCAGCGGAAAATCGGCTTGTAAACAGCACAATCCGCGTGGCTCGGGGCCGCTCCGTCGTATGCGGCCGAACGGTTCGGGAGAGAGCACGGGATGAGCGACGGCAGCGTCGGCGACGGCCTGATCAAGGTCAGCGATCTCGTCATCGAACACCCGGAAGTCCGATCCTTCCAGGACCTCAAGCGTTTGGTGATGGCGGCCGCCAAGAGCGGCTATGGATTCCTGCAGTTCGACGTGAAGCCGGAATTCGTCGACACCCCGCGCGACTGGGACCTCATCCTCGAGAACGACTTTTATCGGGGCGAAAGGACCGGATCGTGAGCGGAGACATCAAGACTCGTATCTCCACCTTCGAGGCACCCTATCGCCGCGAGGTCTGGCTAGACGACATGCGGTTCGAAAGCGGCATGCGGCTGCTGCGTGTGACGATCAAGGAGGGCCGACGCTTCACGCAGCTCGATCTTGACGAAGCAACGGCCGATCGGTGGGGCCAAACCATGTTGAGCTGGGCACAGTGCGCGCGAGAGGGCGGCTTTCAATGATGCCTTTGCCTTGCGTGTGCGACGCGGCTTCCCCGGTTGACGCCAACGGCTCTCCGCACCCAAACCCTCAGGCTGCCGTTTGCCGGCGTGCAGGTTGCGGAGGATGGAGATAGGGTGATGGATCAGCTTCCCGTTTTCTTCAACGTCAAGGGCAGATGTGTTGCGGTTATCGGCGGCGGCCTTTCGGCTGCAGGCAAGGCAGAAATGGCCTTGCAGGCGGGTGCCCGGGTCAAAGTCTTCGCCGCGCAGCTTTGCGAGGCGTTCAATGAGCTCAAGGCCGACGCGCGCTTGAGCATCTTTCCGCGCGGACCTCTTGCCCAAGATCTCGACGGTTGCGCGCTCCTCTACTGCGCCTCTGAGGACATGAAGCAAAACCGCAAGGCGCACGCGCTCGCAAGAGCAGCTCGCATTCCTTGCAACGTCGTCGACACGCCCGAGCTGTGCGATTTTACGTTGCCGTCTATCGTGGACCGCTCGCCCGTCATGATCGCCATCTCGACGGCCGGGACGTCACCGATCCTCGGCCGCATGATTAAAGCGAGGCTCGAGACATTGCTTCCCAGCGCCTATGGTCGGATTGCGGGTTTCGTCGGTCGCTACCGCAAGAGGGTCGCAATCGCCCTCAAGGACTTCCGACAGCGGCGGCGCTTCTGGGAGCGGATCTTCGATGGACCGGTCGTCGATCTGGTACTCGCCGGCCATGATGCCGAAGCGGCGGCGGAGTTCGATGCACAGCTCCAGGCCGCAGCCCGAGGCGCCGAGTATCGTCAAAAGGGCGAAGTGTATCTCGTCGGCGCAGGCCCGGGCGATCCCGACCTGCTGACGTTCAAGGCGTTGCGGCTCATGCAGCGCGCCGATGTCGTGCTCTACGACAGACTCATCGGCAAAGGCATCTTGAATCTGGTCCGCCGCGATGCCGAGCGCATCTATGTCGGCAAGCTGCCGCAGGATCATACAATAGCGCAGCATGAGATCAGCGAAATGCTGCTGAGGCTGGCGCAAGAAGGCAAGCGCGTGCTTCGCCTCAAAGGCGGCGATCCGTTCATGTTCGGTCGCGGTGGCGAGGAGATCGAACTTCTCGCCGCGGCCGGCATTCCGTTCCAGGTGGTACCCGGCATCACGGCCGCATCCGGCTGCGCCGCATACGCCGGAATTCCCTTGACCCACCGCGACCATGCCCAGGCCTGCGTGTTCGTCACCGGCCACACTAAGCATGGCAGACTTGATCTCGACTGGAACATGTTGCTTCAGCCGCACCAGACGGTCGCTGTCTACATGGGTCTTGCGCTCCTCGCCGAACTCAGCTGCGCCTTCATCGACCATGGCGCCGCCCCCGCTTCGCCGGTTGTGCTGATCGAGAATGGCACGCGCCCCAATCAGCGAGTATTGAGCGGAACGTTCGGCACCATCGCAGAGAGGGCGGCCAAGGCTGGCGTCAAGGGTCCGGCGATCCTCATCATCGGATCCGTCGTGCGCCTGCGCGAGAAACTCGACTGGTTTGTGCCGGAGGCGCAGGCGAGTGACACCAAGTGCACGATGGCAGAGGAGCCGGCGACGGCGATGGCGGCCGAGTAAGATGCATATAGCAGAGACGAGTCTTTCCTGATCGGTATGGCCTTGACATTGCATCGGAAACATAAACGACTATATGAAGTCTTGACCGCAGTCTTGGGAGACCGCGCAATGACGCTAACGATGAATCGTCGGCAGGCTTTGACAATGGGTGCCGGTGTCCTGGCGGCAAGCGCGTTGGCCTGGTCCAATCTGCCTGCCCTGGCGGAAACTAATGGCTTCGAGGAGACCATCAAGAAGTTCAGCGGCGGTCGGACGCCAGCGGAAGGTCGCGTCAACCTTGACCTGCCCAACATTGCCGACGACGGCGGCTCCGTGCCGATGACGATCACGGTTGATAGTCCGATGACCGTGGAATCGCATGTGACTGACGTTCTCGTCGTGGCTGAAGGAAATCCGCGTCCAGTCGTTGTGACCTTCCATTTTTCGCCGGCCAACGGCGTCGCCGAGGTCAGCACGCGCATTCGCATGGCCAAGACCGAAAACATCATTGCCATCGCCAAGATGAACGACGGATCGGTCTATATGGCCAAGAAAGAGGTCACCGTCACCGTCGGCGGCTGCGGTACTTCATGAATGGAACCGACGCCGACAACTACCGGAAGCTGATGGAATAGGGTCATGGCCGCTGAAGTGAAGATCAAGCTCGATAAGACCGAAGCCAAGAAGGGCGACCTCGTCGAGGTGAAGGCGCTCGTCTATCATCCCATGGAGACCGGGCTGCGCAGGGATAAGAACGGGAATCCGATCCCGCGCAAGCTTCTGAACAAGTTCATTTGCACGGTGGCCGGCAAGGAGGTTTTCTCCGCCGATTTCGATACGGCGATTGCGGCGAATCCTTTTATTCGTTTCAAGTTCAAGGCCGTCGAATCCGGCCCGGTAGTGCTGACCTGGATCGATGACGACGGCTCCAATATTGTCGGTCAAGGCAACATTACACTGAACTGACGAGGTCTCTCGCGACAAGCGCGCGGGTGGTCCGGCGACAGTCTCCTGTCACAGTAGCACTGCGGCGCGTTTCTACGATGAGGGTTCTGCTGTATTTTCGCCTCCAGCGACGCATCGCGGTGGGGTGCCATTTCCACCCTGCAGACCTATGGAACAGATAAGAAAATAACAATTTTGCACTTTCCAGCCTCGCGAAAAAGGCATCGGTCGGCTCGGTAGTGTCCTAAACTTTGCGACATTGCGACCGCATTGAGCGAGGAAATCAAGTTGCGGCTTTTTGATTTAGATCAATGCGGCCCCCTACCGTAACCGACTCGGATGGCTTTACCTCTTCGTGCAACGTCAACGAGAGAGGATGTTAGGGGGAATCAGCAATGACATCACGTTGGGAGGATAGTTCCAAGCACCTTGGGCGCCGTCAGTTCCTGAAGCTTTCGGGCTCCTCGGCACTGGCCGCCACGACCGCGGCGACAGCCGTGGTAAGTGCAACCGGGTCGGCTTCCGCGGCGATCAGTGGGCGAACCAACAAGCCGGCCGACCTACCGGCGGCCAGCGGGCCGCGCTGCGTCGTCGTCGGCGGCGGTGCCTCGGGCACCACGCTGGCCAAGTATCTCAAGAAAGAGAATCCGAAGTTCGACGTGGTCATGGTCGAGCCCAACGCTCTGTACATGTCGTGCTTCCTCAGCAATCTGTGGCTCGACGACCTCATCGATCTCAAGACGCTCCAGCACTCGTACTGCGACGCCGCCCGCAAGGGCGGTTACGTGTGGCTGCAGGGCAAGCTGATCGACCTCGACCGGGACGCGAAGCGCGCCTTCACCAGCGAAGGCTACGTCGATTACCAGTACATCGCGCTGGCGCCCGGCATCGACTACAACTACGCCTCTATCGGTATCACCGATCCCGCGTTGGCCGCAGCTTGTGCGCAGAATTTTCCGGCCGGCTTCAAGCCGGGCTCGGAAAACCTCTCGATCAAGGATAAGCTCGCCAATTTCGAGAAGGGCGTATTCCTGACCACGGTGCCGGTCGGCAATTACCGCTGCTTGCCGGCGCCATACGAGCGCGCCTGCCTGATCGCCGACTATTTCAAGAAGAACAAAATCAAAGGCAAGCTGGTGCTGCTTGACCCGGGCGAACAGCCGTTCGCGCCCAAAGCGCCGGGCTTTCTCGCCGCCTTCAAAGAGCTCTACAAGGACATCATTGACTACCGGCCGTCGACGACGATCAAGTCGGTTGACCCGATCAAGAAGACGGTCACCACTGAGTTCGAGACCATCGCGTTCGACGACGCCGCGATCTATCCGCGCATCCGCGCCGCCAAGCTGATCGAGGATCTGGGCCTCAGCAACCCGAACAGTCCACAGATGGAGGCGGACATCGACGTCTACAAATACTTCGCCAAGGGTGACAAGACTTGTTACGTCACCGGCGACTGCCGGCCGATGCCTTTCTCCAAGTCGGGCAACACCGCCAACAGCGAGGCGCACTATGTTGCCAAGGTGATCGCCGCGACCGAGGCCGGCAAGGACATCGACTGGATGAGCCCGCAGACCATCTGCTACTCGATGGTCAACGGCAAGCCGGAAGAGGCCATCGTGGTGAAGGCAAAGTACGACAGGGAGAAGTTCGGCTTCACCGACGTCGAACTCGACAACAAGCGCTCGGCGGCGCTCGGCCTTGCCACTCACGAGTGGGGCGCCGGCCTTTACCGCGACATGTTTTGAGATCGGCGGGAACGCGAACTGATCAGGTTTGGGTTGCATCGCAGGCGGGCTAACCCCATCCTGCGATGCCTCCCGCTATCGTGACGGAGATATGGCCGATGGACCGGTCCGATATCAGCCGCCGTGGATTCGTAAAAACCTGCGGCGCGGCGGCGTTCGCCGCGGCGGCTTCCGGCCGGCTGGTCGAACCGTCGTTCGCGCTCGCCGACGCGCCCCGGCTCAAGCTCGTCGACAAGGCCGGCAAGCCGATCAAGGCGGGCACGCTGGAAGTGGATGCCAACTACGTCTTTTCCTACCCCTATATCAGTACACCGTGCCTGCTCCTGAGGCTGGACGCGGCCACGCCGCGCAATATTGAGAGGACTGACGCCGAGAGGGCGCCTTACACTTGGCCGGGCGGAGTCGGCAAGGACGGCGCTGTCGTCGCCTATTCGGCGATTTGCGCCCATCTGCTCTCCTACGACAGCAAGCACACGAGCTTCCTGACCTATCACAAGGCGCGCACTAAGCTTTCAGAACACGAGCGGGCGATCACCTGCTGCGCCCATGCCACAACCTACGATCCGGCAAATGGCGCCAACGTTATGTCGGGACCAGCAGAGTTTCCGTTGGCGGCGGTTCAACTTGAGCATCACGGCGACAGTGACGACCTGACTGCGGTCGGCCTCATCGGCACAGTGCTGTTCGACAAGTTCTTCGACGCCTACCGGGCCGATCTCAACGCCGAGTTCGGACGCGGCGCTTACAAGGAGCTGTTGCAAGACCGGACCATGGTCTTACCTATCGCGGAATACAGCCAAGCGGTTGCTGGCTGCTAGTGTCCCGACTCCGAAGTTCGCAAGCGCCGAACTGATCAAGCGCGGACGCTTTGTTCAAGCTGACACAAGTGACCGGAGAGAATCGGAGATTGGAAGGAACATCCATAAATGGGCGAACTTGCGACAACCACCATCGTCGGCATTGGTGGCTTCGTCATAGGACTCGCGTTCGGCGCCACCGTTCAGCGCACCAATTTTTGCACCATGGGCGCGATATCGGACCTCGTCCTGATGGGCGACGGGCGCCGCTTCCGCGCCTGGGTGCTGGCCATCGTAGTGGCGATCATCGGAACCCATGCGCTGCATTTCAGTGGAGTCATCGACGTTAACAAGTCGATCTATCTTACCCCGAACCTCGGCTGGCTCGGCGCCATCATCGGCGGCGCCATGTTCGGTTTCGGCATGACCTTGGCCGGTGGCTGCGGCAGCAAGACGGTGGTACGTCTGGGGGCCGGCAATCTGAAATCGCTGGCGGTCGCGATTGTGCTGGGCATTGTCGCCTATATGACGCTGCGCGGGTTGCTGGCCCTGGCACGAATCCAGATCGAGACCGCAGCCAACATCGACCTCAAGATGCGCGGGCTTGGCAATCAAAATATCGGCGAGATGGCAGGCGCCTTGTTCGGCGTGCCGGGTAATGCCGCGCGCGCCATCGCGGCGGTAGTTGTCGCGACGGCATTCGTGGTTTTCTGTTTCAAGGATCCTACCTTCCGCCGCAGCGCATCCAATATCGCCGCCGGCCTCATCATCGGTCTGACCCCCGTCGCCGGCTGGGTCGTCACCGGCATTTTCGGCGCCGACGAGTTCAATCCCGTACCGCTCGCCTCCGTCACCTTCGTGGCGCCACTCGGTGAGAGCCTGCAGTACCTGATGACCTTTACCGGCTCCACCATCAATTTCGGCATCGCCGTCGTCGGCGGCGTCATCGCGGGCAGCTTCCTGATGGCGGTGGCAACCGGCTCGTTTCGGATCGAGAGCTTCACCGACGGCAACGACTTCGTGCGCCACATCGGCGGCGGGGCGCTGATGGGCGCTGGCGGAGTCCTTGCGCTTGGTTGCACGATCGGCCAAGGCATCACAGGCATGTCGACGCTAGCGCTCGGCAGCGTGATGGCGTGGCTATCGATCATCGCTGGCGGCTATCTTGGTGTGAAATACCTGGAAGAGGGATCCCTCAGCGGCGCGGTCCGTGCGGTCTTGGCGCGCGGCTGACAAGCGCGCACATTTATGCAAGCGGCCGACTGTTCAAGTCCGGTTCATCGCCAAATGGATCGTCCGCGGCCTACGATGTCGGACAGTCAAGGGCTGGGCACGGTGCAGCAGAACATCCGCCGGCCGCGCCACAGGTGATCGAGCTCACACCACGAGGGACGAAGCCGCCGGAAATTGTGCGAATGGTTGCGCCGGTGTGGCAGCGAGTAAGTCACAGCGCTCCGCCAGCGTATCGCGCAGGAAGTCCAAGTCGTATCCGGCATGATGCGCGACCGCCAAAGTCTCATCGACCCCGAGGCGGCCTGCCGCGGCCTGGGTCCACAAGATCGTGCAACGCGTGCCGGTGCGGCAATAGAACAAGATTGGCCCCGGAAGATTTTCCATCAACCGAGCGAAGGTGCCGACGACCTCGTCGTCCGTCACGTTGATGTTTCTCACCGGTTGATAGCGAAACTCCAGCCCGTGCCGATGCGCCGCCGCCTCGGCCTGCGCATTCGAAAGCTGATCCGGCGCCTCGCCGTCGGGGCGATTGTTGACGACCGAGCGGAAGCCGCGCGCCGCGATATCGGCGAAGTTGGCCTCAACAAGCTGCGGAGCAACCGCGATATCGGGCTCGAGCTGAATGATCTCGACCATTAGACCGTCCTTAGGAATTGAGCCAGCCGAGCGAGCTTCGCAGCGGAAAAAACCTGCTGTCTAGACGCTAGAAATGTACTTCGGAGGGAAGGTTGCAAGCGGATTTTCCGTCACAGATAGAAAATAAATCTAAAATTCCTGGATGTGACCAAGTTTTCGAATAAGTCGATCATCTACGGGCATGTGTGGGGAAAATTCTTCTCGCGCGCGCAAGACCCTGGGGCCATCTGTAGCGAGATAGACGTGACGCAGCCCTCATAGACATATCGCCAATAAGCCGCCGGTTGGTGTTCGCGCGCGGCGGCGCCGTCCATCCAAGTGCGAGCGCGACCGGTTCTGAGCGTCCGAATCAGATCGGAAGTTACGTAGGCCGCTAGGAACCGCCAAGCGGCCTAGGCCCTTAATTGCGGGAATGAAATCGCTTCAGGAGCTCGTTCGCACACCATGCCCTGCTGTTGCGATCGGGTGTTGCGCGAACCCAGCGGCGCGCTCCATTTGGCTAATGATCGGGTAAGGCGCGCTGTCAGTGTGCTGCGGCGAGCAGCAGTAGCGCAGGCGCGTGTGTGGCTCTGCAGCAAGGCGTTCCAGGAGCGCTGCAGCAAGAGGATGGCATGAACACGCCGATAGCCGTAGGCAGCGCGGCGATCACCACCTTGATCGCCACCACAAGCTCATCGTCCGGCAAACGGCGGCCGGTCGATCTGTTGCGATCTTATCGAGCGCCGACGGCTTTCCACAGCGGACATTGAGGAGGCAGCGGCTGGGTAGCTGTCAACCAAGAGCTTTGACACGTGGGACAACGTTCCGTGTCATCGTTCTTGTCGATCAACCGACATAGACGAGGATAGCCAAAGTCATCTTGGACAAGAAGATCGGCCTTTATACCTCGCTTGCGCGCAGACAATATTTCAAGGGCTGCCACCTGTAGTGCCGTGACTGCGTTATGATATGGGCCCCTCATGCCCATGTCTGACGCTGCGACAATCCATTCGTGGTCGCTTTTCTTGATTATCGTAAGTGCAATAGCTTGCTGCGGTTTGTCGTCTGGCACGCCCGCCCCCGTTCGCGCTCAGCCCCCATGCTCTGTTTGTAAAGGAAAATGTCGAGCTTGGATGTGATCCACAACACTCGAAAGAGCAAGGCGGAAGTCTGCAGCTCCCCAGTCATACGGAGAGCGACGATTTGGCAGTGCGACCGGCCGCCGCTGAGGGTGTGCCCGAGACGGTAATAGCGGCAATTTACCTGCTCCATGAGACGAGCGCCGACGAGATCGCGGCTAAGCTCCGGCCTTGCTTTCAGGAATTTCATCTCGAGGGGCTGTAGCGCTTACCTCCACGACGAGGCAGCGGCCTGAGGACATCTCGCCGTACTGTGCCGCGATCGCTAGATCAACGATACCGTCGGGAAGAATGGCGGCGAAACCGTCGCGTTGCCGCGCGATCTCGCGAAGCACACCGCAAGGCGACAGCGTTCCGAAGATCCAATAGGTGCCCCAACGACCGCGAGACTGGCAATGAGTTCGAATGGTTCGCGCGGTGCGGTTTCGCACGGCACATGTCATTGGGATTCCTGCTGGTGGGCATCGTCGCGCCATGCGATCGCGATTCTATTCGGCAAGGGCGCAGCGATCAGAACGGGTTCCAGGTCGGGCCTGCGGTGAATTTGAGATAACCGACATTGGCTCCGAGCCGTAGCCCGAGCCCGGAACGGATCGGCACCACCACCATATCGTTGTCGGCGGACGTGAGCGCCGTCATACCGAGGCCACCAACGAAATAAGCGGACCCGGCGACACCGCCAAAATTGTCGAAAATCGCGTCGGTTCGGGGCAAGTTGTATACCAACATCATGGTGCGCGCGCCGTCGGCTCCGGCATCAATACCGATGGTAGGCCCCTGCCAGAACACGCGTACGTCGCCAGCATTTTTGGTGTGTAACTTGCCGTCGCCGTAGCGTAGCCCGCCAATGAAGGCGCCTCCCGCTTCCTCGCCAAGAATGTAACCGTTTGGTTGGCCCCATTGGTCAGCCGCTTTCTCGACGATTGAAGCAATGCCCTTCGAGACAGTGCCAAAGAAGTGCTGGCCTGCGTCGATTATCTCGCCCGACGAGTACCCGTTTGCAGGTGGCGGCTGCGTCAACGCTGGCGAGGCATCCGCCGGGAGCTGCGGCGGCGCTGCGGCAGAGGGTTGCTGCGCTCCAGCCGGTGCCGCCGCAAAGCCGGCAAATACTATGGCGGCCACCGCAAGGCGGAACGCAAAATCCGGCGTCGAAGTTTTCACGCAGCGCATCTGCAAACGTGCGTTGGTGCTGGACCGCCTTTCAGTACGCCGATCAAATTAATAACAAATTAAGAGCAATGCGCCTCAGCGGCCTCAGCGCGCGCCCGAAGGCGCAAATACGTGGCGCGCGGCCAGGCGACTGCCACGCCGCCAAGAAGGGCGATAAATTCGCGCCGCCGCACGGGCTCCCTCAGAACACGCCGTGAGTCGGGGTGGAGTTGACTCCGATTGACGTGCGCGACCCCTGCGAGATCGACGCCATCGCTGCATTCGCGCGTGAGCGGAATGGCGGCCTGATCGTGACAGCAAGCCCGTCTTCGGTCACTCATCGCAACCTGATCATTTCGCTGGCGACGCGGTACCGCCTGCCTAACGTCTACGCGTTCCGATATTATCCCGCGATTGGGGGCCTCGCCTCCTATGGGCCTGATACGATCGACGAGTACAAGCGCGCGGCCGGTTACGTCGATCGCATCCTCAAAGGCGAGAAGCCTGCCGACCTGCCAGTGCAGGCGCCGACCAAGTACGCGCCTGGTGATCAATTTCAAGACCGCCAAGACGGTCGGCCTCACTATGCCGCCGTCGCTGCTGGCACGCGTGGACGAAGTGATCGAATAGAAATGTCCTATTTGCTGCACTGCATGAGTCCGGTTGTGATGGCCGTTCTCGGCCACCCCGGTCGTGTGAGGGCGCGGCAGCTATCGAAGGAACCAGACTCTCGGACGGAAAGTGCGCATCGATCGCCGCGATACCGGCGGGCAGCATCGTTGGCGGACTGAAGGCGAAATGGCAGTCTCACTTGAAGAGTGCCAAAAACATACCAATTGGAGAGAGTGCTTCTATTTTGCTCCCCGCACTGAGCTTCTGCACTTTCGTAAGAAAACTTAACATAAACAGACACGTAGGAGAAACGACATGAAGTTTCGGCCGCTTCACGACCGCGTCGTGGTTACACGCATCGATGCAGAAAGTAAGACCGCAGGTGGGATCATTATTCCGGATACCGCCAAAGAGAAGCCCTCTGAGGGAGAAGTGATCGCGGTCGGTCCAGGTGGCCGCGACGAGGCCGGCAAACTCATCCCGATCGATCTGAAGAAGGGCGACCAGGTGCTGTTCGGCAAATGGTCGGGCACTGAGGTCAAGATCGACGGCGTCGAATATCTGATCATGAAAGAGAGCGACATCATGGGCGTGATCGAACAGACCACCGCTCACAAAAAGGCCGCCTAAGGGCTGCCGCATCCAATACAAGGGAGAAAAGCAAATGACTGCTAAAGACGTTAGATTTTCAGTTGATGCGCGCGACAGGATGTTGCACGGCGTCGACATTCTCACAAATGCAGTTCGTGTGACGCTCGGCCCCAAGGGCCGCAACGTGGTGCTCGACAAGTCGTACGGTGCGCCACGAATCACCAAGGACGGCGTTACCGTAGCTAAAGAGATCGAGCTCGAAGACAAGTTCGAAAATATGGGCGCTCAGATGGTGCGCGAAGTCGCCACGAAGTCATCTGAATTCGCCGGTGACGGCACCACGACTGCTACGGTTCTTGCGCACGCGATCGTACGGGAAGGTGCCAAGTCTGTAGCTGCCGGCATGAACCCGATGGACCTCAAGCGCGGCATCGATCTTGCGGTCAATGCGGTGGTCGAGGACTTAAAGAAGAATTCGAAGAAGGTCACCTCGAACGAAGAAATCGCTCAGGTCGGCACGATTTCCGCCAACGGCGATTCCGAAATTGGCCAGTTCCTTGCCGACGCGATGAAGAAAGTTGGTAACGAGGGCGTAATCACAGTGGAAGAAGCGAAGTCCTTGGAGACTGAACTTGAGGTGGTCGAAGGCATGCAGTTCGACCGGGGTTACATCTCTCCTTACTTCGTCACCAACGCCGACAAGATGCGCGTGGACATGGATGACCCCTATCTCCTGATCTACGAAAAGAAGCTTTCGGGCCTGCAGGAATTGTTGCCACTGCTTGAGGCGGTGGTGCAGACCTCGAAACCGCTTCTAATCATAGCTGAGGATGTTGAGGGCGAGGCTTTAGCTACGCTTGTCGTCAACAAGCTGCGCGGTGGCCTTAAAGTTGCTGCGGTGAAAGCACCTGGGTTCGGAGATCGCCGTAAAGCCATGCTCGAGGACATTGCGGTCCTCACCGGCGCTCAGGCGATCAGTGAAGATCTCGGCATCAAACTCGACAAGGTTACTTTGAACATGCTTGGCCGCGCCAAGAAGGTGATGATAGAGAAAGAGAATACCACAATCGTGCACGGTTCCGGCAAGAAGGCTGACATCGAAGCGCGTATCTCACAGATTAAAGCGCAGATCGAGGAGACAACATCCGACTACGATAAAGAGAAGCTGCAAGAGCGCCTGGCGAAGCTCGCCGGGGGTGTTGCGGTGATCCGCGTAGGCGGTGCCACCGAGGTCGAGGTGAAGGAACGCAAGGATCGCGTCGATGACGCGATGCATGCAACCCGGGCCGCGGTCGAGGAAGGCGTCCTGCCGGGCGGCGGCGTCGCGCTCTTGCGCGCGATCGCAGCTCTCAAGCATCTGCGTACGCACAACGACGACCAGAAGACCGGCGTCGATATCGTGCGCAAGGCCCTGTCAACTCCGGCGCGGCAGATCGCGATCAATGCAGGCGAGGACGGCTCTGTCATCGTCGGCAAGATCCTGGAGAAAGATCAATACGGCTTCGGCTTCGATGCCCAGAGCGGCGAATATGGCAACCTCGTCGCTAAAGGCATCATTGATCCAACCAAGGTTGTTCGGGCGGCCCTGCAGAATGCAGCGTCGATCGCCGGTCTTCTGATCACTACAGAAGCCATGGTTGCCGAAAGGCCGAAGAAAGAAGGCGGGGCTCCGGGTATGCCCGGTGGCGGCATGGGTGGAATGGGTGGCATGGATTATTAAGCCTACCCTTAATCGAAATGATGAAGGCCCGGAACTTCTTCCGGGCCTTTTTTCTTGCGCTGCAGTCACGACATTAGGTTGCCGTCTTATGGCGAGAGCCCGATGCTCTGTTTCTGCTCGGCCCACGAGTATGGCAGCGCCTTTGCGAAGCCGGTGACGGTAAGATCCGCAGGCGTGGTGCCATGGATGAGCGTGCGATGCAGTTGGTTGCTGCTGACGCCCTTCTTGCTGGCGCCCATCAGATAGGCGGCCTGAAGCCACTGGAGCCGAACGGCAGCCGACGATATCGCTGCCTACATCGCGTCGTTAAAAAAATAGCGACAGTTGGCTCATCACATTTTCAGGCGCTACCTTTGGCGGCGCAGGACCGCCGCGACACCTGAAATGACGACGCCGGCCTCTACTATGACGAGCCCGCAGCCACGGCCGACGAGGGATGTCGCGAAAAGTCTTCAATGCGTCAGTCGCCGGCTTGTTAGCGGCCGCGCTAAACGGCTGGCTTGAACGATCACCGAAAGCCAAAATTTTGTCTTGGACTCCAACCGTTTTGATCTAGCGCAACGCCGTGAAACGGATTGTGTGCCTGCGTAGAGCCGGTCAACCGGAACTGAGGAGGGCACGATGATAGAAATCATCGAGACTCTTCGTGAGGAACATCGCAACATTGAGAAATTGCTTCTTGTTCTGGAACGGGAGCTCAATGTGTTCGATCGCGGCGATCGCCCGGATTACGAGGTCGTCCTCGCGGTAATCGACTACTTCAAGGACTATCCAGATTCCTGCCATCACCCCAAGGAGGATTTCATTGTCGAGAAGTTCAAGACGCGCGACCCCGTCGGAGCGGCGACCATCGGCGATCTCCAAGCCGAACACCTGGAGGGAGCGAGACGTCTGCGCCGGGTCGCCCAGGCCGTCGAGCGCGTCCTGAGCGACCAGGATCTATTACGCCAAACGGTGGATGACATTATTCGCGATTTCATCAACCACGAGCGGCAGCACATGGCCATGGAAGAGCGCGTCGTTTTTCCGGCCGTGCTCAACGCGCTGCGGCCAGAGGACTGGGCAGATATCGCTCTGAAACAGGCCGACCGCTACGGCCCGCTCTCTCAGCCGGACTTTGAAGAGAAATTCAGCACCATCCGGCGAAACATCCTGGAGCTGGAAGAAGCGGCGGAGGCGGGGCGGGCTGACTAAGCAACTGGGGTCGCCGCCGCCGGCAGGGCGAATGCGGCCGTCTCCAACTGCGGCGTTATCCGGCCAGCTTGCGCTCACCTTGGGTGGCCGCGGTCGTGGCTCCCGCCTCGCGCTTCGCCAATTCCTCGGCCACCAGCTCTTTCTTCGACAGCTTGCCGATCGGCGTCTTGGGCAGACTCGGGCGGATGTCCATCTCAGTCGGCATTTCATATTTGGCGAGCTTGTCGGCGAGGAAGCCCTTGAGCTCTTCGAAGGTGAATGAAGGCTGACCAGGCTTGAGCACGATGAAGGCCTTCGCCGACTGCCCGCGGTAAGAGTTCGGAATGCCGATCACCGTCACCTCGGCGACAGCCGAGTGCTCGTAGATTGCTTCCTCGATGTTGCGGGGGAATACGTTGAAGCCGCCCGACAGGATCATGTCCTTCTTGCGATCGACCAGGGTGACGAACCCGTCCTGGTCGATGAAGCCGATATCGCCGGTATGGAAGCGCCCCCCGCGGAAGGCCTCTTCGGTCGCCTCCGGCTTCTTCCAATAGCCCTTCATGACCTGCGGGCCGCGGATGCAAATCTCGCCCTTGATGCCGACCGGCAGCACCTGCGTTCCGGTCTCGATGTCGACGACTTCGATGATGGTGTGCGGCGCCGGCAGTCCGACCGAGCCCGGCCGCGGCGCTCCGTCATTCACCTGCATGGTGCCAAGCGGCGCCGTTTCGGTGAGGCCGTATCCTTCGCGCGGGGTGACCCCGGTGAGCTCCCGGAACCGCTGAAGCACCTCAACCGGTAACGGCGCACCGCCCGATGCGCATAGACGCAGCGATGATAGATCGAACTCTTTGATCTTCGGATGATTGACCAGCGCCGTATACATGGTGGGCACGCCGCAGAAGATCGTGATCTTCTTGCGCGCGATGTCGCCGAGCACGCGATCCGCGTCGAAGCGGATATGGATAATCATCTGCGTGCCGATACGGACCGACAGCAGCATGATGAACGACAGCCCGAAGATGTGGAACAGCGGCAACACGACAACCGCCTTGTCGTTCTCGTTCTGGGGGCTCGCGCTCGTCCAGTAGTTATAGGCGTTGAGCACCGCCGAGAAGTTCGCGTGCGTGAGCATCGCCCCCTTCGGCTCGCCAGTGGTGCCCCCGGTATATTGCAGCACTGCGACCTCGTCCTCGAGCGGGCCGTGCGGATGACGAACATAGGCCCCGTCATTGGCGATGAGCGCGCCGAAATCGATCTCGCGCCCTGGCCCGCCGATACGTTCGATCGTCGGGCCAACGAATGCGCGCACGATCGGCTCGGGCAGAAAGTCTTCCAGGTTGCAGACCACGAGGGTCTCGAACTTCGCCGTGCCCTTGAGCGCCGCGATCTGAGGATAGAGTGCGGGAATGCCGAGCGTAACCATCACCTGGATATCGGAATCGACGAGCTGGTGTTTGAGCTCGCGTGGCGCCGCCAGGGGACTGAAATTGGCGACGCGGCCGCCGGCCATCAGCACGGCAAAAAAGCAGACGACGTAATGCGGCGTGTTGGGAAGATGCAGCCCGACATTGACGCCTGGGCCGACGCCGAGTGCCTGAAGCCCTTTGGCGGCGCGGATCGCGAGATCGTGCAACTCGGCAAACGTCAGTGTCCGGTCATAGAAATCGATCGCAACCTTGGCGGGCCAGATTTCCGCTGCCGTGTCGAGGAGGGTCTCGATCGCGACCGGCGGCGGCATCGGCGGGTCCCACGACAAACCCCGCGGATAGGACTTTTCCCATACGTGACCGGTCATCGATAACCCTCCCCCGGGGACGATCCGCATTGCCGTAAGTTCGGCCGCGGCTCCTTATGGCTGCTGATATCACAGGAGTCGCCGACCCCCAGAACCGGACCTCCACGCGTCTATTACGCCGCGGGGCTTGGCCTGGGTCGACCGCCGCCTCGTTCTTAGTAGTTCCCGCCCCGCACGGGAAGGATTATCCCGTCTATCGCGGCGACTCCAGGCGATGGGATATGGTGGCGCGAGCGACGCGGTGTTTTGGGGGACAGCGCATGAGACAGCATCCAGCCTTGCCGTTCCTGCGATCGCCTGAGAAGGGTAAAATCGTCACCGCCGCCGAAGCGGTGCGGCTCATTCGCGACAACGACACCGTGGCCACGGGCGGTTTCGTCGGCATTGGCTTCGCCGAGGAGATCGCCATTGCGTTGGAAGAGCGCTTTCTTTCCGACCCCAACGGCTCGCCGCGCGGCCTCACGCTCGTGTACGCGGCGGGCCAAGGCGACGGCAATAACAAGGGCCTCAACCTGTCCTTCCCGAGAATCATATCCGCGCGTAGCGATGATGCAATCCGGACAAGATTGGTGTGGTGACGATGGTCCCAGATCGTTGGACGGCTCGTCGTAGCGGCGCGTCCTTGCCCAACCCCAGGTGCGTGCGCGTCTCGTTGTAATAACCGGAATATAGTGTCAGAACCCGTCGCAAATGCTGCTCGCCGAAGATCAGGACATGATCCAAACAGTCGCGCCGGAGCGTCCCGATCAGGCGCTCAGCATATGGATTCTGCCAGGGCGACCTCGAGGATATCGGACGGTCGCGAATTCCCATCGCCCGGACTCGCCTTGTGAAGGCTTGCCCGTATGCGCCATCATTGTCGCGCACTAAATAGGTCGGTGCCGTGTCCCACGGGAACGCCTCCACGATCTGTTGCGCTAGCCACTCCGCCGTCGGGTACCGGGTCACCGCGAACCAAAGCAGCTGTCGTCGGCCATGGCCCACGACGAGAGACGCAAACAGGCTTCGCCATGGATGCCCGGGGCGCCCCACAGTGGGTTCTCCTTGCTCATCCGTCGAATGAGCTCCCGGAGCTCACGGCTAACTCTCGGCCGCCCTGGTCGGCCGTAAGATTTCCAGCGCCAATAGGTGCGAAACCCTGCTCGATGCCACCGCAAGATCGTGTCAGGCTGGACGACGCGGGTTAAGCCGAGCAGGCTTGGCCAGAGCCAAGTCATCCATACCAACAACGCCCGGTCGCTACCACGCAGCCGCAGGTGTGGTGCACGCCTCAGGGCAACATTGAGCTGATGCCGAAGAAAGAGATTCTCGAGTTCAAGTCGGCGCCGCGACTTGAACAGGTTGGCGACAACCGGCCAAAGCAGATGGAGCATCGCAAGCATCGCGTCGGATGATGAGCTGATTCTGCCTCGTCACGCGAATCGCGCGGATGGGATTTTCGGGAACGACAATGGTAAAAGCTTGCAGCGCTTATCACGCCAAACGGCTTCCACCCACGCATTCCTCCCGCGTCACACAAAATCCCAGAGGTTCCAGGTCGGGCGGCGCGCCCGCCGCTTGCACCCAGGAAATGTTGTCGGTTGGAAAAACTCGAGCTCAGGTTTGGGCATCTGTCATCTCCTCTGTGTTTGGGGACGTCAGAATAAGCAGGTAGGGACGCGGCTGGTTTGCGAGATCGTATTGCTAAAGATAGGACGCTTGCACGATAGGCGAGTTCTTCAAGGCTTCTGCGCTTCCCTCCAGCGTTATTTCGCCGAGTTCCAGGACAAATCCGTATTGAGCAACGTCGAGCGCCAGCGCCGCATTTTGCTCCACCACAAGAACAGCCGTGCCGTCACTGCTGATTTGCCCGATGATGCCAAATATCTCCTCGACAATCTTTGGCGCCAGGCCAAGCGATGGCTCGTCGAGCAGCAGGATCGTAGGACGCGCCATGAGCGCGCGGGCAATGGCCAGCATCTGCTGCTCCCCGCCAGACAACGTCCGTGCTGTTTGCAGCGCTCGCTCGCGGAGGATCGGAAAGACATCGATAAGCCGCTCGCAATCGCTATCGATCGCCGCCGAGCCGCGATGTAGGAACGCGCCGAGCCGCAGGTTGTCGATCACGGTCATGTCCTTGAACAGCTCCCGCTGCTCGGGCACCAGCGCCACGCCAGCCTTCAGGGCCCGATCAGGAGTCGCGTTCGGAAGCGGTGCACCGTCGAGTTCGATCTTGCCAGCGGTGCGAGGCAACAGCCCCACGATAGCCTTCAGCAGCGTCGATTTTCCGGCGCCGTTGGCCCCGAGCAGCGTAACTATGCTGCCACGCGGCACCTCAAGGTTTACACCCCGGAGAACACTCTTGTTGCCGTAACCAGCGTGCAGATCACGCACCGAAAGCATGTGCCCCCTTCTCACCCAAATACGCCCGGATGACCTCTGGTGCCCTGCGCACCGTTTGCGGGTCGCCTTCCGCGATTTTCCGGCCGAAGTTCAAAACGCTGATCTGATCCGAAATTGCCATGACCAGCGCCATGACGTGATCGATGACTAAAATCGTAAGCCCCTGCTCCGCGCGCAGCTTAAGTAGAATTTGATTGAGCGTCTCGACTTCCGCGGAACGCAAACCGGCCGCTGGCTCATCGAGAAGGAGAAGTTTGGGGCGGGTCGCAAGCGCTCGAGCAATTTCAAGCCGCCTTTGCTTTCCGAAAGGCAATGCGGCCGCGGCGGCGGATGCTTCATCGCCGATTCCGACAAGATTCAAAAAGTCTTGCGCCTCCTGCCGTGCCGAAGTTTCCGATCGGCGATACCGGTCACCGTGGCTCATCGCGGTGAAGACGCTGTAGGAATAGTGACGATCGAGGCCAACCATGACGTTCTCAAGCGCACTCATTTCGCCGAACAGTTCAGTGTTTTGAAAAGTTCGCGCGATGCCCATTCGCGTCACGGCATGCGGTGCCCGACTCTCGATCCTTTCGCCTTCAAACGACACCGCGCCTGCGGCGGAGGCATTCAGACCGGTGATGACGTTCAGAAGCGTGCTCTTGCCCGCGCCATTTGGCCCAATGACGGCCTGAATGGATCCGCGCGCCACGGTCAACGATACACTGTCGAGTGCGACAATCCCGCCGAAACGGACCGTGACATTACTTACGTCGAGGAGTGCACCCGTCATCGTGAGGCTTGTCTGGATTTGGGAGCCACCACGAGGGCACTGCGCAATAGCCGCAAGCTCACGAGGCCATTCGGACGCAAGACGACGAAGCCGAGCAGCAACAACGCGAAGACAAGTCCTAAGTACGATTGAAATGATTGCAAAAAGTCAGGCAGAAGAACGAACACCGCGCTTCCAATGACGGCGCCGAGAGAGGACGACATTCCGCCGACCACGGCGATTGCGAGGAAGTAGACGGATTGCGTGATGCCGTATTGTGCGGGATCAAGATAAGTCGAAAGGGAGGCCAGTAGGCCGCCGCCAATCGCACCAAGAAATCCGCTCGCGGCGAACGCTACTGCCTTGTATCGGAGAACATCGAGACCCATGGCCTCTGCCGCGGTCTCGCCTTGCCTGATCGCCGCCAAGGCGCGGCCGAAACGTGAATGCGTCAAATTCCGCACCAGCAGGAAGAGAAACGCGGTCGTCGGCAGAACGACGTAGTAGAGTTCGCCCCCGGTCGCGAGAGTGTGGCCGAAAATCTGGAAAGGCGGCATCGGCATTCCCGAAGCGCCTCCAGTCACCGGATCCGAGTGAATCAGCGCGAGTTGAACGATGGCTGTAAAGGCCATGGTCGCAAGTGCGAGATAGTGTCCCGATATACGAAGCGTCAACTGGCCAAGCACGAAGCCGGCCAACGCGACCACAAATGCAGTCGACGGAATACCTGCCCAGAGCGGCACACCCCAGGAGATCGCGAGAATGGCCGAACCGTAGCCGCCGAGGGCGACGAAGGCGGACTGCGCGAGCGAAATCTGTCCAGCTAGACCTGTTACGACAACCAGCCCCAGAACGATGAGAGCTGTCGCCGAGATCAGACAGATTTGAAAGAGCCGGTATTCGGCGAGAAAATGAGGGACGGCAAAGAAGGCGCCGATCCCGGCAACGCAGATGGCAAGGCGCAGGATCACGGCGCTATACCTTCCTGATTCTGAAGCCGCCCAAGAGACCTTGAGGGCGAGCAAGAATGACGACGATCAGAATACTATAACTGATCATGTCCTTCAGCGCGCTGGAGATGTATGTGCCGGCAAGCGCTTCGAGGATGCCGAGCGCAATTCCGCCGATAACCGCGCCGAGCAGGCTGTTGAAGCCGCCCAGAACCGCCGCTGTGAACCCCTTGATGCCGATAAGTCCCATGTCGGGAGAAAGCGTCAAAAGCGGTGCGACCAAAATACCTGCAAATGTTGCAAGCACCGAGGCGAGAACCCAGATCGCCAGGAATACATTTGAAACGCGGACGCCGACGAGGCTCGCACCGATCTGATTGTCGCACGCGGCCAGGATGGCCTTGCCATATACCGTCTTCTCGAAGAGAAGAAAGAGCGCAGCGAGAATGCCAAGAGCGACCCCAACAATGGCAAGATTGGCCGGCACGACCAATATGCCTCCAATCGATACGGCCGTTGGTGACAACAGAAACGGGAATGGCCAAGCGTTCGGCCCCATGTAAGCCCTTAGGAATTCACGCAACACCGTTCCGAGCGCGAGGCTTGCGATAATGCGCGCCAGCAGTGAGGCGTTCCGAAGCGGCCACATGAAACCGCCGTAAATGACAGCGCCGAGCAGCACCGACAGCAGAAGTGCCGCCGATACTGACAGCCAGAACGGCAAACCACCAATGGCTTGTGCAATAAGAACCAGATAGGCGCCGAACGTTACCTGGTCGCCATACCCAAAATGAACGACGCCGGTTCCTTTGTGTATCAACACGAAGCCCAGCGCGATGAGCGCATAGACCGCACCGGCAGTGACCGAACTAACGAGGACCTGCGCCAGCATATCGTTTCACAGCGCCGCGATCCCCTTGATTTCGATCAAAGCACCCTCGCGTACTAGCCCGCTGACGACAACTCCGGTCGCTGCGGGCCAAGGCGGTCCCTTGAAGAGTTCGCGCCGCAGCGCTGCTGTCTTTTTGTAGTCCTCGAGAGACAGAACATAATCCGTGGTGTCGACGATGTTACCGAGGTCGCCTCCGACGCTCCGGAGGATCAGCGAAAATTTCTCAAAGATGCGCCGAGTTTGCGCGACGATATCGCCTGGACCAACAATGTTGCCCTGGTCGTCCGTTCCGGTGGTTCCCGACAGAAACACAAGGTTTCCGACGCGCACCGCGGGCGAAAAGGTAAAGCGAGCAGGCCAGTTCTCGTTCGGGATGACAGGTTGATAGATCGGCATTACTCCTCCCTTCATGCCCGTTGGCGCAACGCAAATCGTTGAATCTTGCCGGTTTCCGTCTTTGGCAGGGTATCGACAAATTCGATGGCGCGGGGATATTGATGCCGTCCGACCGATGCCTTAACCGCAAGAACAAGCTCCTGTGCCAGCTCGTCGCTGCCAGAAATCCCCGGGCGCAACACGATGAAGGCCTTGACGATCTCCCCTCGCATCTCATCGGGTTTGCCGACGACCGCAGCCTCGGCCACGGCGGGATGCTTGAGGAGCGCGCTTTCAACCTCGAAGGGGCCGATGCGATAACCGGCGCTCTTGATCATGTCGCCGGCACGGCCCTCAAACCAAAAATAGCCGTCTTGATCTCGGCGTCCGAGATCGCCGGTCACGATCCAGCCAAGGCGCGTCAGTTCGCTCGTGGCGGCTGGATCGTTCCAGTAGCTCCTCCAATAGCGGCAATTCGGATCGGCTTTCTTGCCAATGAACCCGACCTCTCCCGCCGGCAACTCATTGCCATCTTCGCCCACGATCGCCATCCGAAAGCCGGGGAACGGCAATCCCATCGAGCCCGGCTTCACGGTCATGGGAATCGCGTTGAAATTGCCGATCGGGAGGGCAAGCTCGGTTGCGCCGTAATGATCCATCGGCGTAACGTTCCAGAACCGCTGAAACGAACTCGACCACCTTCGCATTGAGTGGCTCGCCGCAGCAGGAAAGCGCGCGCAACCGGATGTAGGCAGCACGCAACGTCGCTTCGTCCAGGATCAGCAGGCCGCGCAGCAGTGTCGGCGTCGTGGCCAGATTGGTGACACGATAATTTTGTAAGATGGAAAGACACAGTTCCGCGGTCGGATTTTGCTGGACTGAAATCACTGTCCCGCCCGCGGCCAACGCGCCGAGATAGCAGACGAAGCCGTAACCCCAACCGGGATCTCCCGTAGGCCAAAACATATCGTCGCGGCGCAGATCGAGCCCATAAACGATGTAGGGCCAGATAGAAGCTAGAAAATTGACCGCAATCGTGCCCCCCTTGGGCTGGCCGGTCGAGCCGGATGTATAAATAATGGCGGCCGCGTCGTCCCGATCCCGCAGGACACAGGAAAAGTCCGCCGCCTCGCGCTGAATTTCGGCGTGGAAATCAAGATATCCCGTCGGCAGTTCTGCGCCCGGCTGCGAAACACAAACAATCCGCGCAGTCATGCCGCGAGGAAGCTGTCCGGTGACTTCATGATGCGTCACCAGAATCTTTGCACAGCAATGATCAAGCCGGAAGCGGATCGCATCGGGTCCAAAGCCGGTGAAAACCGGCACGTATATGGCACCAAGCTTGAGCGTCCCGATGATGGCAACCACTGCCTCCGGACCCCGTGGCATCAGGCCGGCGACGCGGTCCCCCGGTTGGACCCCAAGACGCCGCAGCAAGTTGGCGAAGCGATTGCTCGCCTCCGACAGGTCACTATAGGTAAAACGGCGTACAACCCCCGCCTGTCCGATCGAGATCAGCGCAACACGGCCATTTTTGGCATGCCGATCGACGATGGAAGCTCCAAGGGATACTTTCTCGCCCGGCTTCCATCCCAATGCCTCGTGCACTGTCTTCCAATCGAACGATCGAACTACGTCGGCGTAGCTCTCAGGCGACATCCGGACGCCCCGGCGCATCGCGGGAAGACCTCAAAAGTAATAGATAGGTATGGTGGCCTTCGAGCACGATCTCGTTGCGGTTATTGGTCAAGCTGACATTAAAGCGGACCAGCGCCGCGCCGCGCGCGGGCTTTGGATCAATCGATGCCACCTCGAACCGGCTGGTGAGCGTATCGCCAACGAAAACCGGTTTCAAAAATCGGGCGTCCTGCTCCACGAACGCGACCATGGCGTCTTCGATCCGCCGCGACATCGGTGTCGCGCCAAGCGCCGTCATCGACATCACGAGCAAGCCATGCGCCAGCCTTTTGCCAAATCGCGTCTTGGCTGCGTAGGCATCGTCATAATGGAGCGGATGATCATCGCCGGTCATTTCGGCGAATGCCTTGAACTGAGCGTCCCCGATTCCACGCGCTTCCCCGGCGAAGGCTTGCCCAACCTTCAGATCATCCGCGAAAATTTGTTCGAGAACCTGACCGGTCACTTCGAACTCGCATCGTCCGCGCGCAACACAACCGGCAACATCTTTCGGGTAAGGTCGCTTTGGATTTCGACAACTCTGGCCGATTGATTGCCCTCTCGCCGGGTCGCATTGAATGTTGTCGGAAGCGTCAGATCGGTTTCAAAGTCCCTTAGCGATTCAAGCGCCTTGACAAAGCCGCTCTGAGTGGGCTGAGCCCCGGCCCGCCTCAGCCCCTCGATAAAGATCTGAGCTCCGCCATAACCGAGCAAGTCGCCGAGATCCGGGCGACCCTGACGTGCGAGATCGGGGAAGCGCTGCTCAAAACTCTTTCGAAATTTCACCGCCGCTGGATCGTCACTTTCCGGCAGAACTTTTAAAGTCACGATGTTCTGAGTCCCTGCGGCCGCTTCGCCCACGATCTGGGGATATTTTCGGCTTCCGGCCGAATTCGCTCCCATGATTTTGGCTTTGAGGCCAAGCTGCTTCGCTTGGCGCGTAATGATGGCTGACGGATTGGGATAGCCATAAACAATCAGCACATCCGGATCCGCCTGAATCGTGCGGGAGAGTTGTGCTGTGAAATCGGTGTCGGAGATATTGAATACCTCGGCACTGACCAACGGAATTTTTCGCTCGGCGACCCGGCTGACTACGCTCTCAGCGCCGCGCTTCCCGTACTCATCGGATTGGCTGACAAGAGCGATCTTTTTCGCTCCAAGATGGTCGATAACGTAGTCTGCCATTGCAGCGCCCTGCTGCCGATCATTCATTGGACCGGTGCGAAACAACATCGGAATGGGAGGCTCGGTGACAGCAGGCGTGGAAAACACAGAAACAAAAGTCGGCGTGCTCGACGCCTTTAACGTCGGCACAAGAGCCTGGCCGACAGCGCTGGCAGCCGGTCCGAAAATGGCGAAGACTTGCTCCTGATCGACGAGCCGCTTGTACGCCGCTATTCCCTTGGGCGGTGACGATTCGTCGTCCAACGAAATCCATTCAATCTTCCGTCCATTAATCCCACCAGCCGCATTTACTTCCTCGAATGCAATCGTGGCACCTGCAAGGTTTCCGGTGCCAAAGATCGCGAACGGCCCAGTGAGGCTGCCCAAAATGCCAATCTTAATTTCTTTGTCAGTAATGCCCGGCTCTGCGGCCCCGCTCGCTACGGTGAACAATGAAAGCGACGCCGCAGCTAACAGCGCGACTGCGGTCCACTTTAGAGTTTGGGGACCTCGAACAGCTTGCCTACTGGTCATTGCTGCCTTCCTTCCTTCTCGAAAATCGGAAAAATTTCTTGATTATTGAGAATGCTAGAATTACCTAGCGGAACTTGTCAAGCACCGGCAATCGCACGCCCGGACCGATGGAGCTTTACTTTGGAATCGAAAAGCAGCCCGCCACTAGAGCGCTATTTTAGAGCGCTCGAAAGCATCGCAGTATCGGCAGACGGTTTAAGTGCCTCGGACATCGCCGATTGTTGCAACTTACCGGTGGCAACTGCCCACCGCCTCCTGCAAAACCTTCAGCGGTCAGAACTGATTGCGAGCAGTGGCGGAACGCGCAAGGAATACCAACTCGGCGAGCGTCTTTTGCGGCTCCTGCATGCCGGATCGGATACCGGCTGGTTGTCCATCTCCGTCCAGCCCATTCTCGACAAACTAGCCGACGAGCTGGCAGATACGTGCTACCTGGCTCGGCTGGTCGGCCATAAGGTCGTGTCGGTAGCTTGGGCGCCCCCGAGTGGAGGTCTGCGCGGGTATGTCATTCCCGGTCATGCACTTGCGCCGCATGTCGCCGCCTCGGCCAAGGCGATCCTAGCATTTCAATCGCAAGACCTTGTCGACAAGGCGCTCGCAGAGCCGTTGCCCAAATTGACTGCTAAGACGAAAACACGACCAAAGGCCATCAATCAGGATTACCGGACCGTTCGCGAAAACGGCTATGCGACCTGTTGGGATGAAATGGAAGTTGGAATGGGAGCGATCGCGGTACCGATCCCCCTTCCCGACGTCGGAGTCATTTATAGTCTCGGCATAGCCGGCCTGATTGATCGGCTAACGCGAAGGTCTGTCGCAGACACTGTCGAGTTGTTACGCTCCGCTGCGGGACCGATTGCCCGCGCCTTGCAAATCCGCCAGCCCGCCCATCGACCTGGCGTTCGGTCGAGAAGAAGAGAATCGTCACGAGCGCGAACGCCCGCCTGAAAACATGACGTTTCCGTAATCTGTCATTAGGCGAATCGCGCAAATGCGCAATACTTTCCACCGGAACGGAAGTGATGGGTTTTTTGACTTCCAAGCTCGCAGAAAGCGCGATCCGGGGGCCTCGCAGGCTGACATATACTGCAGAAGTCCGTCAATAAAGGTGCAGAAAGCGTCGCATGCCGAAACAAGCTCGTAAATCAAGTCAGACAAGTCAGATTGCCGAACCCACTCCACCCAAATTGAGCCAAGAGATTCGTCCATTGACGGAAGCCGAGCTTAAAACCATCAATATAAACGATGTGGTCGTAGCGACTCGCCGTTTTGTGGACGAGACGCTCAAGATAACGTTCAAGAAATACGCGTTTAACGTAGGCTTGCTCGCGATCCTTATAGTCCTGGATCGCGACCATGCTACTCCGCCGCCACCGGATACAGTGGACGCGACGGGAAATCGTTCCATTCGCGGCCATCTAGGTCGCGCCCCCCGCTTTTCGGCCGAAGCCCGCCCCACTGTTTGAAAAAAATGCGACATCGGCACGCACGCATTGGTCCCGTATGTCGCGTACCCATTCTGTCAAACGGCTTCCAAATTTTGCACGCCGAATAACAACCGCCAAAGTTGCAAGCACGAGACCCGTCATGCCCCGCGTACTTCCGAGCCACATTGTCCAAGCCATTAATCAGCTCTTCGGGACTCGAAACGAAATCTACTCGAACGATTTGTCCTCCAAATACTGCGTGGAGGTTGAAGCCCTTCTTTCGCTCATGGACGACGTTCCTTCCGAACTCATCGATCTCAATTCTCAGGACTATCTCGAATTTCAGCGTTGTTGCGCGGCTCTTGCGATAACGCTCGCATTCTGGAAATCCGGCAACGGCGTCATGGCGCCGAGCGTCGGGAACAAAGACCCTGTCGAACGTATTCGTCGGTTGATGATGCAATGCTCCGACGAGCGACCGCCTGACAGGCCCGAGTTGCCCTTTATCGCGGATGAAGTCGCGCGACGCGGCATTGAGGAGCGCATCCGTTCCGCGTGGATAGACTTTAGCGCCGGTGATTGGATGGGTGCTACGGTCTTTGGCGGAGCGGCGATTGAAATCTTATTGCTCTAGGCCATAGGCGCGTGGACGCCGTCTGCTTCCCATAAGAAGCCGATCGAAGACCTTGACCTCTACGGTCTCATCGAAGCCGCACACGTGCACGGCCTCATTCGAGAAGAAGCTGTGCAGCAGGCGCATTTGGCACGCGACGCGAGGAATCTCGTCCATCCCGGGCGCGCCCTTCGCACCGGCTCCGAATGTACCAAAGGAACAGCGCTCGCTGCACTCGCGGGCATCTACCGGATCGTAGAAGACCTTTCCGCGTATCAGAGCAAAATTGGGGGATGACTTTGCCTTTGGACGATTTGATCCATGAGCTTGCCGCGCCTCCAAACCGTCGTGGCAAGCACACCGGAGAATTCGAGCACCATTTTTCATGGTCGCCTATGCGATGCACCTGCTCCGCACCGAAGCGATCCGTGAAGTCAGCATCCATCCCGAGGGCACGCACGGCAAACAATTCGACTTCAAGCGTTGGCTGAAGGGTCAAGGCTTTACTTTGACCACGCCGTCGGGCTCCACAGCGTATGGTGGTCGCTACACCCGCGCCGATGGGGCCGCCATCGTCATTCCCCCAAAATCCGGCTCGGCGATGTGTCGGCTACGCTGCCTCGCGGTACGCTTGCGGCGGAATGCAAAGGCCGCGTCATAAACAGCCGACACGCAGGACAGGTGTCGCGTCTTTATCGAGGGCTATGTGAAACGGTCGGGCTGCTCATGGCCAGTCCATCCCCGGGGCGACAGGTCGCGATTATAGCGCCCTAAGCGGCACGAGCCGAGCGAAACAAGCGTCTCGGGAGTTCAGCTTTTTAGGTTCGCCAATGCCGTTCTGGATATCCCGTTTTCTCCCCGGAGCAAACATTCGCCAACGCGGTTTGCAGGGCCGCGGGGCTAGAAGCAGACTCCGATGTTTGTCCCCTCGTCGTAGCTGGAGCTACCATCATCCGTCTCAGATTTTTGACGGTGTGGCGGCGAGTACATTGTATGCCGCCAACGGACGACGGATGCCCTTGAGCGCAAACTCGCCAACCGGGTCGACTGTGACATCATCCTCAACTGCCATGAGCAC
Source organism: uncultured Alphaproteobacteria bacterium (assembly GCA_963733575.1). Taxonomy (GTDB): domain Bacteria; phylum Pseudomonadota; class Alphaproteobacteria; order Rhizobiales; family Xanthobacteraceae; genus BOG-931. Next base: position 218,229 of record CAVTDJ010000009.1, read on the forward strand.
ACGCGGACTGATTAGGATTTGACCGGGCTTGGCTTCGTCGCAAAGCCGAGAGGCGACATTGGACACCGTCCCGATGGCGGCATAGTCGAAGCGTCCCTCGAAGCCGATGGTGCCGAGCGTGGCAAATCCGTGCGCAATCCCGATGCCGAAGCCGATGTCGTGCCCCAGCCGACGCCACTTCTCGGTCAACGCTCCGATAGCCCCACGCATTTCGAGCGCCATCAGCACGGCTTGAAGCGCCGGGTTTTCCACTGGAACGGGATCGTTGAAGACGACCATGACGCCGTCGCCCGCGTAACGCTCCAGCGTTCCGCTATACTTGATGATGCTATCTCCGATAGCCGCATGGTACTCGCGCAAGAGCGCCATCACGTCCTCGGGGTCCGCACTTTCGGAGAAGCCTGTGAAACCGCGCAGGTCGCAGAACAGCGCGGTAATCTCTCGGCGATGGCTTTCGAGTTGCTTCTCCGTGCCGGAGGCGACAATCAAGTCAGCGACCTGCGGCGGCAGGAAACGTCGCAGTCTGCCCATGCGCTCGATTTCGCCCACTTGGTCGGCGACGCGTTGTTCGAGCTGTTGGTTTAGTTTGACGACTTCCTTCGATTGAGCTTCCAATTCACCAGTTCTCTCGCGCAGTTCCTTTAATAGTCGCGCATTCTCGATGGCGATGACGGCCTGAGCAGCGAAGTTCTGCACTAGCGCAATTTGCTTGTCGGTGAAGGACCGCACCTCTTGACGAAAAATGGTGATGACGCCGAGCAACGCGTCCTCCTTGAGCATCGGCACGCTGAGGACGGTACGATAGCCGCCAAGTGCAGCCGCGCTCACAACAAATCTATCGCCCTCAACGTACCTTTGTGACGTTGTGACGTCGGTAATCTGGGCGACCTGCTTCGTGCTCGCTGCGCGCCCAAGGCTGGTATCCGGATGCGGATGAACGACCCGTGCGCGGGCCTCGGCATAGGCGAGCGGCGCGTTATGCATCGCCGCTGCGCGGAAGCCATCGCCCTCACACAGGTACAGCGTACCGAATTTGGCCTCGCAGATGTGCGTCGCGTTCTCCAGCATGGCCCGAAAAACGGGCTCCAGCTCGCCAGGTGAAGTGCTGATGATCTTGAGCACCTCGGCGGTGGCGGTCTGCTGCTCCAAGGCTTCCGTGAGGTCAGTGGTGCGCTGGCGCAGTTCGTTGAGCAGTCGCGCGTTCTCAATAGCGATGACGGCTTGGGCGGCGAAGCTCGTGACCAGCGCGATCTGCTTGTCGGTAAAGGGACGAACTTCTTGGCGATAGAGGGCGAGATAACCAATCGGTTGGCCGTCTCTTAGCATCGGCACACCCAGGAGGGTGCGCGCGCCTGCAAGCTCGACCATCGCAACGGCTCCCGGATGGCGCTGTTTATAAGCCGGCTCCTCGGTACAGTCGGCGATGTGGAGGTAAGGCTTGTCGGGGTCGCGCGTCCATTCGGGCGGACGGAACACCGGCATGCGCCGCCGAAGCTCGGAAAAAGCAGGCGGGGCGTTATGCATCGCCGCGATGCGTAGCCCTTCGCCCTCTTGTAGCAACAGGTTGCCGAAGCTGGCCTCGCACAAACGCGTGGCATTTTGCAGCATGACGTTAAAAACGGGGTCCAATTCGCTGTGAGTAGAGCTGATAACTTTCAGCACTTCCGAAGTAGCCGTCTGCTGCTCTAACGCCTCCGTGAGGTCCGTCGTGCGCTGACGCAGTTCGTTGACCAACCGCGCATTCTCGATGGCAATGACGGCCTGAGAGGCAAACGCTTCAACAAGTTCGATTTGCTTTTTGGTGAACGGCTTCGCTTCAGAACGGCGAATTGTGAGTACGCCGATGGCTTCGCTTTCTCTCAGAAGAGGGACGGCCAAAATCGACCGATAACCAAGGCGAAGCGCCATTTCACTCCCGTCTGGAAACTCCTTTGCGAACACCGCAGGATTGTAGACGTGGATTGTCGTTCGCTCGATGAAGGCGCGCCCGGTAATCCATCCGCGGCCAATCGGCCACTCGGCAAAATCCATGTGAAGTGGGCCATAGTGCGCTTTGACATGAAGCTTTCCACCCTGATGCAAAAAAATAATCGCATCATAGGCATCGCAATGGCGCGTGGCACTCTCCACAGGTGTTGTAAGAACTGTCTGTAGATCGACGGTCGAACGGCTGATGATCTTGAGCACGTCGGCGGCGGCCGTCTGCTGCTCCCGAGCCTCGTTCAGTTCGCGGGTGAGCCGAGCGACCTCCGTCTCGTCGCCAATAGAGGACGAATTGGAACGTGCTACGGCCTTCGGCGCATTACGGCGTTTCGGCTCTGGCGCTTTGCGACGTCGCCCTTTGATCGGTTCGCCGCCTGCTCTGGAGTGCCTTTTCATTGGTCCCCCTTGGACTGGGGGCATCGTAGCCGGTCCAGGGCCAACGCCGGAAGTGGCCTAAGCGCGTTGGTCTAATAAACCGTTATGACGCCAACTCCTCCAGCAGCGCCTTAGCTTCCTTCAGATCACGCGTGTCGAAGCCCTCGGTGAACCAGCAAAAGCGCTTCTGCGCGCATGGCGACCAGCATTGTTATAAGATACAATAACAATGGCGTGCAGCATGAGGCGCCCGATCAACGTCGCGACCCGGCGCACGCAGCACTCTTGGGAGGGCAACATGAACGCCAAGCAGTACTTCACGATAGCTGCAATCCTAGCAATCATTTACGGGATTGGTTTCCTGGCAATTCCAGCAAATCTTCTCGTCCTTTACGGCGCCCCGGCTCAACCTGAACCGCGCCTCGTGCTGACCACCCAATATTTCGGAGCAGCGCTTTTGGGCTTGGGCTTGATGCTCTGGTTCGTAAGGGACTGCAAAGAAACCGCCACTGTGCGCGGCGTGTTGATTGGTAACGTCATATCTGATGTTGTCGGTTTTCTTGTAACTGGTTGGGGTATGATACAGGGGTTGCTGAATGCGACCGCCTGGTCATCACTCGTCGTCTATGCTTTACTGGCACTTGGAGCGCTGTACCTTTTACTGGCCTCGCCACAAAGGCTTACCGCTGCGAGCAGCTAAGACATCTGCTGGCTTTCAGCCGAGCGCGTCGAGCAACGCCTTCGCCTCCTTCAGATCGAGCGTGTCGAACCCTTCAGTGAACCAGCCATAGACCGGAGCGAGCAGAGCGCGGGCCTCATCCCGTTTGTCCTGGTCGCGCCACAGCCGCGCCATGCTCATCGCCGCGCGCAGTTCCCAGGACTTTGCTTGCTGCTTGCGCGCCACCGCGAGCGCACGCTCGAAATACGCCTCAGCTTTCGCTACATCCGGATCGGGCGACTTCAGCGCGATTTCGCCGGCTGTGCGATGGACCTCGGCCTCGAACCACGTTTCCTTGGTTGTTCCCACCACTGTCGTCGCTTCGCCAATGCAGCGCCAAGCGTCATCGAATTTGGCAACGTCCGCATAGGTTTTACCTAAACATGTTAAATGGTACGGGAGCCACATTGCTGTCCCTGTAGAGCGCAATGTGCTCAGCCCTGAGGTGATCATCTGCACAGCGTCGTCTGAAGCTTTGCCGCCCGCGGCGGATAGGCAACCTTGGGCGGTCTTTCCGAAGGCCGCCCAGAACGGACTGCCCTTTTCACTCGCTAATGCAACATCTTCAACTGCTTCCGCGTATGCCATCGAGTAATCTCCGCAGAAGTTGTGGACCATCGACACATGGACGAGCGCATACAGCAAGGTAGCTGCGTCGCCAGTCTCTCGCGCATCCCTGATCGCTTGGTCTGTAGCCGCAAGTGCTGCGTCTGGGTAGCCAAGAAACCATGAGGCCCACGAGTAATAAGATAAGATTGCCACACGAACTTCTTGGCCAAATCGCATCGCCAACGGACGATGTTCAACTGGGTCGTATAGCCTCATCGCGCATTCGGAATGCGCTCGTGCTTCCGCGAAGTTGCCAATATGCGTCAAGGAAACACTCATAAGGCGATGTCCTACCATGAGCGGCACAGTTGTCCGTTGCCTCTCGGCGAGCGTCAGGAACTGCGTCGCAAGCTCGCGCACGAGAGGACCATTGAATGCTACGAGGTTTACGACCCAGAAGCCGTAGAGCACAGAGAATAGCAGCAGCGGGTCTTCGGGAGCCTCACCCAGCGTTTCAGCCTCTTCGATCAGCAGACGCGCCCGATCCGCGGCCGCCTTGGTCTCTGGCGCAGCGGCCCCTTTGACATGATAGAGAGGCGCTATAAGTGCGACTTGCAAGTTGATCTGTTCGCGGCGCAACGCGGGCGTAGCTGGCAAGCTTGCGATCTGGGCGAGCGCACGTGTAAGCTGATCTATGCCTTCAACCAGCGCCGACCGCGCCAGTGACCGTTGTCCAGCTTTGCCCCACAGGCGGGCGGCCTTCTCGATCAATCCGGCCTCGGTGCAATGGCGCGCCAAAAGCTCAGGCTGGTTTTCCGCAATGTCGCTGAAACTGCTTTCGAGTGTTTCGGCGATGCGCGCGTGAAGCGCGTGGCGGGGCTCGCGCAGCAGCGTGCCATAGGCCGCGTCCTGAACGAGAGCGTGCTTGAAAAGATAAGTCGCGTGAGGCGGCACACCTTGCCGGAACAGCAATCCAGCCGCAACGAGGCGGTCGAGCGCCGATTGGAGTTCGACGCCAGGCTTGCGCACTACCGCAGCCAATAGCGCATGAGAGAACTCGCGCCCGATGGCCGCCCCGATCTGCGCCACCTCCTTCGCTGGGCCGAGCCGGTCCAGGCGCGCCATTAGCGAGGCGTGCAAGCTCGCGGGCACTGCCAGAGCTGAGGATGGAACGGCGGCAGCGGTCTGCCGAGCGTTGCCTTCGCTCTCCGCTTCCAACACCGCCTTCGTCATTTCCTCGATGAACAGAGGAATGCCGTCGGTGCGCTCGATGATGTCCTGTCTGATGTTCGCGGACAGCGCCTTGTTGCCAGTAACACCGTCGATCAGCACGGCGATCTCGCGCTCTCCGAGCCGGTTGATGGTGAGTGTAGTTACATGAGGCCGTCCAATCCACGGCGGCTCAAATTCCGGCCGGTATGTAACGATCAGCAATGCGCCAAGCGTTTTTATCCGGTCCACGGCTCGGCCGAGCGCTTCTAGGCTCGTGGGGTCGATCCAATGAACATCCTCGAAAATCATCAGGACCGGATCGGACTGCGACAGCGCCTCCATTTGCGCAGTAAGGGCTTCCAGCGTCTTCTGTCGCCGTTGCTGCGGGGCTAGTTCGAACGTGGGATAGCGTCCATCATTCGGTAGCGACAGCATCTCCGCAAAGAGTGCCGCGTCCTGACGTGGAGTAAAACTTTGCGCCAGCACGGTATCGAGTTTGTCGAGCTTTGCTGGTGCGGTGTCGTCGCGCGCAAATCCAGCGGCACGTTCCATCTGGCTGATGATAGGATAAAGCGCGCTGTCAGTGTGCTGCGGCGAGCAGAAGTAGCGCAAACGGATATGCGGTTCGGTGCCGACCCGTTCCAGCAGCGCTGCCGTGAGCCGCGATTTGCCGATGCCGGCCTCGCCTGAAAGGAGCGCTACTTGACCCTCACCGGTCTTTGCCCTGGACCAGCGTCGCAACAATAATTCGAGTTCCTCTTCACGGCCGACGAGAGCGGTCAGGTTGGTCGCGTGCAATGCCTCGAAGCGGCTTTCGACCGAACTCGCCCGCACCGCCGACCAGGCTCGCACCGACCCGGCAATACCCTTGAGGTCCTGTGCCCCAAGGTCCTGCAACTCGAAGAGATTGCCGAGAAGTTTTCGCGTCCCCTCGGCGATGACCACCATGTTCGGCTCGGCGATCCCTTGCAGGCGCGCCGCCAAGTTCGGCGTTTCGCCAACGATTGCCTGCTCCTGAGAAGCACCCGATCCGATCAGGTCGCCGACTACCACCAGTCCCGTCGCAATACCGACACGGGATTGCAGGGAAGCGTGCGTCTTGAGCCCGGCCACCGCCGCGATCAAATCAAGCCCCGCCCGCACCGCGCGTTCAGCATCATCTTCATGGGCCTGCGGATAGCCGAAGTACACGAGGACGCCGTCGCCCATGTATTTCGCTACGAAACCACCGAACCGGCGCACCGTTTCCGCGACGCACTTCTGATACCCCGAAATGATCTCGCGCAAATCCTCGGGGTCCATGCGGGCTGAGAGCGCCGTCGAACCGACAAGGTCCGAGAACATCACCGTGACTTGCCGGCGCTCAGCGGTGTCTTTAGCGGACCTGTCGATTGTCGGGAGAGCATCTGATGGAGGCGCCGTCGCGTTCGCATCAGCGCGCAAGGCAGCGATAGCGTTGAGCAGCGTACGGCGGTGCCCGACAATGCCAACGCCCAAATCCTTCAAGTCCTCAGCCGTCAGGCTCGGCAGGAGGTTGTCGTCGATTGCGTTCTCGCGGAACGCCGCCTCGTACTGTTCGAGGCTATACTAGGCTTCGCAGCCAACCTCCGAGGTCCATGATACTGTCCACACTTCACCCGGCGCATGATCATCCAGGCGAAGCAGCGTGTCTACGGCTGACCGCGGTAGTTAATCGACCTAAACAAGGGATTTTGAGACTGCATTGACCTCGAACACGTGGATAGCGCTGTACCGCACATAACCGCCGCTTCGGGCCTAGGAGAATAAACCCCGCTCTTTCTCACTGACGGGCAACAGGTGTAGTCTGCTCCAAGAGCTGCTGAAGGGACGTGCCGAAGTCCGCCTTTTCATTTTGGTAGCAGCGCTCATGCCGTCGGCGGGCATCCACTATCAGCAGACCTTATTTTCGCGGTCTGTCCAGCAATCGCATTATGGGCGCAGACTAGATTTGCGTGCGCATGGCGGAGAAGCGACGAAGAACGTGAGGGGAGGATGCTATGGCAATCAAACGGAGCATCGCGACGGGGCTGGCAGCGGCCAGTCTCTTTCTCGCAAGCGGACTGGTCTGCGCCGCAGGTCAATACGGCCCGGGCGCCAGCGACACCGAAATCAAGATCGGGCAGACCATACCATATAGCGGGCCCGCCTCGGCGTACGGCGTTCTCGGCAAGGCCCAAGTCGCCTATATCCGCATGATAAACCAGAAAGGCGGGATCAACGGGCGGAAGATCACGCTGATCTCCCTAGACGACGGCTACAGCCCGCCCAAGACCTTGGAGCAGACCCGCAGGCTTGTGGAAGTCGACCAAGTGCTAGCGATTTTCAACACCCTTGGAACGCCTACGAATTCGGCGATCCAACAATATCTCAACGACAACCGCGTGCCGCATTTTGCCATCGCGGGCGCGAGCAGGTTCAACGATCCGGCTCATTTTCCGTGGACGATGGGGGTGATTGCGAGCTACGAGACTGAAGGCAAAATCTACGGCAAGTACATCTTGCAGAACATCAAGGAACCCAAAATCGGCGTACTTTACCAGAACGATGATCTCGGCAAGGACTATTTCAAGGGGCTTCAAGAAGGGCTCGGCGATCAGGCGCAGAGCATGATCGTCAAGGTGGTCTCCTACGAAGTCAGCGACCCTACGATCGATTCACAGATCATCGCATTGAAGACATCGGGTGCCAACGTCCTCTTCAACGCCAGCACGCCCAAGTTCGCCGCGTTGTCCATTCGTAAGGCCTTCGAGATCGATTGGCGGCCGACGCATTTCCTCGCCGTGACGGCACAATCGATCCCGGGAGCGCTCGCTCCCGCTGGCGTCGAGAAGGCAGTTGGCATTATATCCGCGATGTCTGTGAAGGATCCCAGTGATCCACAGTGGGCTAATGACAAGGACGTGCAAGACTATCTCGCGTTTATGAAGAGCTACTATCCGGACGGCGATCCGAACAACAGCCTCGCTGCCGCCGGATACGGTCTGGCACAAAGCATAGTGTATATTCTCGAACAATGCGGCGACAATCTCACACGCGACAACGTGATGCACACGGCAGCCAACATGCACGATGTTGAGTTACCGCTCCTCTTGCCGGGCATCAAGTTGAATACCAGCCCGACCAACTATCGTGGCTTCAACCAGATGCGGCTCGTGAAGTTCGACGGAAAGCGGTGGGTGGCGTTCGGCGACATCATCAGCGACTGAGGATTGAGAGGCCGCCAAGAACGAGCTTTGCCAACGGCGAGTTTGGGTCCAATACCGGACTTCGCCCCACGGGCGCGCACTTCCGACCAAATCGGTTGTAGAAACCGGCGTGAACGACGCTGCCGCGCAGCGCGCCGGCAAGCAGGACGGTGCGCTCGCCATACCGACAACTTTGCAAGGACTGCTGCTCGCGCGCTTTGATCGGCTCGGCCGCGGCAAACAGGTTGCGCAGGCGGGCGCCGTCATCGGGCGGGAATTTACCTTCGAGCTCCTGCGCATGATCACGGGCATCGACGACCTGATGCTCGCCGACGCGCTCGACCAGCTTGTGGCGTCCGGATTGATATTCCGCCGCGGATCGCCGGCGCTGGCGACCTTCATCTTCAAACATGCGCTCGTCCGCGATGCAGCATACGACGTGCTGGCGCGCCCGCCGCGGCAAGTGCTGCACGCGAACGTCGCGCGAGCCTACGAGGAGCATTTCCCCGATACGATCGAGGCGCAACCGGAATTGCTCGCGCACCATCACCGGGAAGCGGGAGAGCCGATCAAGGCTATAGGCTATCTGGTGACGGCCGCCGAGCGGGCCCTACTTCGTTCGGCCACGAAAGAAGGGTTATCCCATCTCGCCCAGGCGCAAGAGCTGATTTCCGCGTTGCCCGAGGACGGAGAACGGTTGCGGCTTGAGCTCAAGCTCGAAACTACTCTCGGCCGCGCGCTGATCGCGACGCGTGGCTACACTGCGCCAGAGACGGGCAAGGCTTACCGGCGTGCGCGCGAACTCTGCGAGGCGTTGGGCGATCAGACAGTATTGCCGTTGATCATAGATGGACAATGGGTCAGCGCATGGGTCAGCGCCGACCATCGATCCGCGCTGAAGCAAGCGCAAGATCTATACGCCTGGGGCGAACGCAATAATGATCCGGTCGGGATAGCCGTCGCCCATGTCGACTTCGGCATAACCTTGACGACGCTCGGCGATCTGATGAAGGCCCGCTGCCATCTCGAGCAGGGCCTGCAGATCAACCAGTTCGTCCTGCCCGGCCGGCAGCCGTTCTTGGCCTCGGACAGTGACGGTCGCAACTCGGCATTGAGCTTCATGCATGACTGCTTACTCTTGCTCGGCTTCCCGGATCAGGCCGGAGCTGTCGCGAACGAGGCGGCCATGCTCAAGCCGCACCATTTGTATTCTCGGGCGTTGGCGCAAATTCGCGCCTTGCGCATGCACGTATTCGGACGCGATGCGGCCAGAGCCGCCGAGATCGGCGCCGAAGTTTTGCGGCTTTCGCAAGAACAGGGTTACCCGTATTTCGTCGGCACCAGTATGGTCTATACCGGCTGGGCGCTGGCGCAGGGCGGCGACAGCACAGGCGGGATCGAGTTTTGTCAAAGCGGACTGGCGCAACTTCGGACCCTCGGCGCCAATTGCTGGATACCGCTCCTTCTTACGCTCTTAGCCGAATGTCACGAGCAATCAGGGGATATTGGATGCGCTGCTACAGTCATCGCCGAAGCGCTGGACAACGTCGAAGCCACCGATGAGCGCGTTTGGCAAGCCGAGATTTATCGAACTCAAAGGCCGAACTCCTGCTGCGTGCGGGCGATGCCGATGCGGCGCAGGCGTGCTTCGTCGAGGCGCTGTGTACAGCTCGACAGCAAAAGGCAAAACTACTGGAACTGCGCGCGGCGGTCAGCCTCGCCGGTCTTCTGAAGCGCGAGCACCGGCCGGCGCAAGCCCGTGAGGCGCTGGCTCCGGTCTTTGATTCGTTCACCGAAGGGTTCGATTTCATCGATCTTAGAGAGGCGAAGGTCATCCTAGTGGACCGACTCTAACGCTTGTTTCCCACGTTTGACAGCGGCGAGGACGCGGCGTGGATCGGCGGTCCAAACGAAGGGTTTTGGATCGGCGTTTGTCTCGGTAACGAAGCGATTGATGGCGGCCTTGAGTTCGTCGACTGATCGGAAGACGCCGCGCGTCAGGCGTCGGCGCGTGAGCTTGGCAAAGAAGGTTTCGACGGCGTTGAGCCAGGACGCCGAGGTCGGGGTGAAGTGGAAGGTCCAGCGCGGATGCCGGGCAAGCCAGGCGCGGACTTTGGGATGTTTGTGAGTAGCGTAGTTGTCGACGATGGCATGGATCGCTTTTCGCTTCGGTACCTGCGCCTCGATGGTGTTGAGGAAGCGGATGAACTCCTGGTGGCGGTGGCGGTTCATGTTATGCCCGATGACGGTGCCGTCGAGGATGTTGAGGGCGGCGAACAGCGTGGTTGTGCCGTGCCGTTTGTAGTCGTGCGTCATCGTGCCGGCACGGCCGGGCTTCATCGGCAGTCCTGGCTGGGTGCGGTCGAGCGCCTGGATTTGGCTCACATGGGGATTTATGGGTCAAGATGTTGGGATCAGGATTACATGGTAAATCTCCGGTCGTTGCTCCGTATCCAAGGTCTGAGCCCGTTTGCATGACCCGGCCCGTTTCCGATGCCGCTTCAAACTCACATCCGGTCGCCGCTCTTATCGGCCGCACCAATATCCCGCTTGCGTCGGGCGAGGGCTCAGGAGGGCGGGACCATTCTCTTCTTCGGCTTTTTAAGCCAGGCCAAATTTCGGTCCGCTCACCTGGATCCGCCGGGAGCTGATCAGGCCCCGGAAGATTGAAAAGGGAAAAGCTTCTGTTTTCAGGTGGCCGTTGTTTCGGCTCCTTCCAAGACAACCCCGGTGGTCACATATTTCCAGAAGGCGATCAGCAGCTTTCGCGCCAAGGCAACGATCGGCACTTTCCGAACTCGGCCACCATTGAGCTGTACGCGCTGATGAAACCACAGGGTCAGTATCGATCGGGGCTGATGCCTTACCCACAACCAGGCGAGCTGGATCATGGTTGTTCGCAGCCGCGGGTTTCCAGCTTTGGAGACGCCTTGTTCGTGAGCGACGGATCCGCTCCGCCAGGGCGTCGGCGCCAAGCCGGCATAAGCGGCAACCTGCCGTCGGTTGGAAAAGCTTCGGAACAATCCCTCCGACCACAGGATACCGGCGAATTCCGGACCAATCCCCTTCAAACTCTTTAACATTGCTCCTGGCGCTGGCGTGTCTTCGCCCGACGAGCTGAGCATGGCATCCCGCGCAGTCTCCACGGACTTGATCTGCTGAAGCGTGAGTTCAAGTCGATCAAGTTCGCGTCCAATTTGTGCCTTCAAATGCTCAGGCAGTGGACGACCATCACCGGTCCTGAGTTCCTCAAGCCGCGCCCGTCTTTTGCGCAATAAGGGCTCATAGTCAGAGATGCCCTGGGCGAAGAGCAGTCCCTTGATCCGATTGACGTGCTCGACCCGCTCTGCTGTCAACGTCTTGCGCTCGCGGCAGATCCGGCGGCGATCCTCCTCCTCTGGGGTCGGTGCTCGAACCATGGCGCACACCCGCGGCTCGCCGCGCTTGTACGCCAGCAACGCTCGCACCAGAGCTTCCCCGTCGATCTTATCAGTCTTCGCCCGTCGACGCCGGCGCGACGTCGCGATTGAAGCGGGATCAACAACGTGGCTTTCGACACCTTCGTCCTGCAGCAAGCGGTGGATTCAAAAACCGTCGAGACCCGCCTCCTGTATCACGACGATTGGAACAACCTGCCCCGTGCGGACCTGCACCTTGTCCTTGAGCTGAGAAAACCGCGCCCACAATCCAGCGACATCGCCGCTGCGAACCGTATGCTTCGACATCTTTTCTCCGCCGCCCGGCGACAGCGATGTAATCAGCCAAGTCGATCGACTGAGTTCCAACGAGACGAAAATCGCGCCAAGATCGGTGCGGATAGCGGTCGGCGCTTGGGGTCGGTCAGTGACAATTTGCATGGTCGCCTCCAGAGTGGGTGGGTCAGCAACCTCACTCTGTCAGAGCGTCGGTCGCTATCCACTCCCCATAGGATCTCTTTTCGTCGACCGAGATCACGACCGCATGGGCCGGTGGATCGACGTAGAGACCAACAATGTCCTTGAGCTTCTCGGCAAACTTCGGATCGTTCGACAGTTTGAAGGTGCGGACGCGGTGCGGCGCGAGCTGGTGAGCCTCCAGGATGCGCTGCACCGACCGCAAGCTCACGCCGGCCGCCTTTGCCAGCATGCGCCCGGTCCAATGGGTTGCTTCGCCCGGCGGCGGCCCGAGCGCCAAGTCCACCACCCGCTGCACAATGGCTGCCGGCAGCGGCGGCTTGCCGGGTTTGCGCGTCTTGTCGCGCGTCAGCCCGTCCACGCCCTCGGCCATGAACCGCGCCTGCCAGCGCCACACCACCGGTTTGGCCTTGCCGGATCGCCGCATGATCTCGGCCGTGCCGCAACCATCGGCCGTCGCAATGATTATTTTGGCCCGCCAAACATGCTTCTGCGGCGCGTTGCCATCGCCAATAATCGCCTCAAGCCGATGACGATCTGCCGGCGTGACGTTGACGACAATTCCTGCTCTCATAACGAGAGCTTGAACTGCTTCGAGCGATTTGGGAATCGCCCGAATGAATCAGACCACTAGATTCCCTTTCAGATCAATCACAGACATCCTCTGCACCGCGGCGACCAAAGTAAAATCGCTCATAGATACGTTATATCCGGCCAACGGGCGCGCAGTCCGGCTTTGACGGCGAGCGTCGAGCACGGCCACAATGCGGCTGCAAGCTCTTAGGACGCTATGCCAAGCCTCTGTGGGTTTGCTTCTTTCATCCGCCGCGCGTGCAGCGCATGGATATCGACGGTATTCGACGAGCTCATTTGCGGCGTCGCAGTGTTGCGGCGTGCCGTTCTCAGAAAGCCGAGGCAGCGATCGCGTCAACCGGTGACGTGCCACTGATGCGTAATCGTCAAACACCTTCATCCCTTCGACCATTTCTTGGGAGAAGGTCGCGAGCGGCTGTATGACACAGCGGCGGTCAGGGCGCGCTGCCCTGGTCCGTTTATGCTATCCCATACCATTGAATGGCTCTGATTCCGGCGAGACGCGGCGCCCTCATTTCGGACCTTGCCGATCTCAGTTGGTGCCGTGTGAATGCCGTGCGATTCACACGGGATGTCTCGTAAACTGGCGCGCCCGGAGAGATTCGAACTCCCGACCCCCAGATTCGTAGTCTGGTGCTCCATGTCGACCCCTCAACAGCCTTCGAATTGATGCAGCAATAGCGCCCTAATGCATTCCATTAAGCACCTCCCATACGCGGCGCGGCGTCACCGGCATATCGATGTGGCGCACTCCAGCACGATGGTGGAGAGCGTCGACAACAGCGTTGATGACCGCCGGCGGCGCGCCGACGGCGCCAGCCTCACCCGCGCCCTTGACACCGAATGGATTGGATGTCGACGGCACGTTGTGGGTAGAAAAGGCGAAGTTTGGAATGTCGCCGGCGCGCGGCATCGCGTAGTCCATGAACGATCCTGAAAGGAATTGCCCGCTATCTGGATCATAGACCGCGCTTTCGAGAAGCGCTTGGCCGATGCCCTGCACGATCCCGCCATGGACTTGTCCCTCGAGCAAAAGCGGGTTGATGGTGCGGCCGAAATCGTCGACCACAGTATAGCGTTCGATCGTAACGACACCGGTATCGGGATCAATCTCGACCTCGACGACGTGGCAGCCGTTGGGAAAAGTCTGTGCTGGCGGCACGCGGTGATGTGTCGTATCGAGCCCAGGCTCCATGCCCGGCGGCAGTTTTGCCGGATCTCGCGCCGCCTGGGCCACCTCCATAAGATCGAGGCGGAGATCGGTGCCGGGCACCGAGAATACTCCATCAGTGAAAGTAATATCCTGTTCGGAGACCTCCAAAAGGTGGGAGGCGAGTTGTGTACCCTTGCCGATGATCGTTCGCCCGGCCTCGTAGAGCGCCGTGCCCGCGACCGCGATCGCGCGCGAACCTCCAGTCAGCCCAGCCGGTGTGCGATCGGTGTCGCCCATGATCACGTCAATTCGATCGGGATCAACGCCGAGCTGATCTGAGACGAGTTGCTTGTATGAGGTGACGAGACCGGTGCCATATTCCTGGTTACCCATTACGAGCTCGACGCGCTCGTCTTTGAATTCGATCGAAGCGGTCTCCGGAAAGCCACCGCCGCATCGTTCGGTATACGTTGCCATGCCGACACCCCGCAGCTTGCCATTGCGCTCGCTTTGCACGCGGCGCTTTCCAAACGAAGACCATTCCGCCGCTGCCATGCAGGTGTCCATCACCTTCTCGAACTCACCGGAATCGAGAACGAGTTTGGTCGCCGATGTGTAAGGCATCGCCGACGGCGGCACGAAATTGACGCGGCGGATTGCGTCGGGGCTCATGCCGAGCTCGCGTGCGGCCGCATCGACGAGGCGCTCGAGCAGGTATGCGGCCTCAGGTCGTCCGGCGCCGCGATAGGCGCAGACTGGCACGGTGTTGGTGCACACCCCCTTGACGTTCACATGAACGGCCCCAATCGAATAGAGACCGGAGACGAGATCTGTTGAGCGCGTCGGGACGAAGCAGCCAAACGGCGAGAGATAGGCCCCAAGATTTCGCAAGGATCGAAACACGCAAGCCCAGGAAGTGACCGGTCTCATCGAGCGCGAGCTCGGCGCACGTGGTGTGGTCGCGGCCTTGATTATCAGAGACGAAAGCCTCAGAGTTTGTCCGGGAACATCAAACGGGATTACAAAGTTTTCGGAGCATGAGGCGGATTGAGGCGAGGCGCAAGAATGCCAGCGCCTTGCGATTGAGGTTTTCCCAATCCTTGGCAAGCCTTCGGCAGCGGTTGAGCCAAGCAATGGTGCGCTCGACGAGCCAACGGCGTGGGAGCACCACAAATCCTTTGGCGTGATCGGAGCGCTTGACGATTTCAGTTTCAAGATGGGGCAGGATTTTCGTGAGCGCCTTCTGGAATTCCGGTCCTTGATAGCCGCCGTCGGCAAACAACTTTCTTAAGAACGGATACATCCCGAACAGAGTGGCAAGAAGCAGGATGCCGCCGTCGCGGTCCTGGATATCAGCGGGGTGAACGATGGCGTGGAGCAACAAACCCAGCGTATCTACGAGAAGGTGGCGCTTCTTGCCTTTGATCTTCTTGCCTGCATCATAGCCATGCGGATCGATACAAGCCCCCTTTTTCAGCACTCTTGACGCTTTGGCTATCGATGATGGCGGCGGTGGGGCTGGCTTCGCGTCCGCCTTGCTCGCGGCACTCCACATAAAGCATGTGATGGATGCGATAGAGCGTGCCGTCGTAGCTCCACAAGTCGAGATAATCATGCACCGTGCTACGCGGCGGCAGGTCTTTCGGAATCGCCCGCCACTGGCATCCCGTGCTCAAAATATACATCATCCCATTCATCACTTCGCGCACGTTAACGTGGCGCTTGTTGCCACCGCGCTTGGCTGGCGGGATCAACGGTTCAACAAGCGCCCATTCATCGTCGGTTAGATCGCTCGGATATCGCAATGCGCTACGGTCGTAACGTCCGCGGTTCTTCGTCGTCCACATCGGTGACCCTCCTCGAATCAGGCCACCACTCTTGAATCACAAACAATTCACAGGATTCAAGATGTTCTCGGACGGACACTCAGAGCGGTCCTCCTGCCACTTCACCGGCCGCTCAAGCTTGCGGCTTGCCCAGACGACGAGTGCCTGCTCGGGATAGACGAAGGCCTTCATGCCGAACGCGCCACCGACATTGGGTGTGATCACGCGGAGCCTGTCCTTCGGGATCTTGAGCACTGCTTCGGCGAGCGGGTCACGCACGAAATGTGGGCCTTGCGTCGCCGTGTAGAGCGTCGAGCGGCCGCTTGCCGGGTCGTAATCGGCAACTGCGTTGCGCGGTTCCATCGTGTTGACCACGACGCGATTGTTGACGAGTTCGAGCGTGACGACGCGCGATGCCTTGGTGAAGGCGGCCTCGGTCGCCTTAGCGTCGCCCATGTCATTGTCCCAATCGAAGACGATGTTGCCGGGAATGTGGTCGAAAAGCTGCCGCGCGCCGGGGCTAATCGCATCCTTGGCCTCGGTGACCGCCGGCAGCGATTCGTACTCGATTTCGATCGATTCAGCGGCATCGCGCGCAGCGGTTAAAGTCTCGGCTACGACCAACGCGATAGGCTGACCAACGTGGCGAACCTTGCCGAGCGCAAGCACGGGACGGGGCGTGTCGTGGCGCTGCGTGCCGTCGCGATTGATCAGTGGCACCGCGCAGGGCACGTCGCCGAGTCCGTCGGCCCGAACATCCTCTCCGGTGGCAACAAACAACACCCCGGGCATGCGCCTCGCCGCGGTTGCGTCGACGCGCTTGATATGCGCATGCGCCACTGGCGAGCGCAGCACGAAGGCATGCGTCATCCGCGGCAGGATCACGTCATCCGTGTAGCGACCCCTCCCGGTGATAAGACGCAGGTCCTCATGACGCCGCATAGGCTGACCGATGCCGAACTTCATGCCGTATCCTCTATTCCTGCTTTGTTAGACATATGGTGTCGCGTGTATGGTCGTACGCCATTGATCGTCGTTCGCGCTGGCAATGCGATCAGAGTACGCGACCTAAGTGACGACGGCACGAGTGGCCCGTGAATAGACATGAGGATACGCTGAACAGAATTGCGATCGCCGACCGGACGAAAATTGACTCGCCCGAGTGACCGCCGGTCTGCCGGTGTAGTGCGCCTCTTCGTGTAGTGGGCGCCGGGACCGGCAGGAGTCGCAATCCTCCCCCAGGCGAGCACGTGCTTCGCGGCATCTTTTCGCTTGTTGTGGTTTGCCGTCGCTTGAATTGCCGCGGCTTCGGGAGTGGCCTGTAATCCGCCACGAATCCCTGTGTGGCATCGCTGGCGGCCCAGGAAGCCTGCTGGTGCGCTCGCCGCGCAGGGCAGCTAAAAAGGGGACACCGGAACCGATCAGGGGCGCGGGCCTGGCGGTCCTTCGAATTGTTACCCCACAGATTACCCCACGAGCTTACGCGGGTTTCTTATCGACCAGTTTTTCCTGGTAAGTGCTTGATTTTTATGGTGGGCGCACAAGGACTCGAACCTTGGACCCGCTGATTAAGAGTCAGCTGCTCTACCAACTGAGCTATGCGCCCTAACCAAAGATCGACGAGGTTAGGCACTTCCACCATGGTGCGCGACGCCATTTGGCGCAGCCGAGGGCTTGCCGCCCTCGTCGCGATCGGCCGGGGCTTGATGGGCGCCAACCTTCGCGAGCCGTATTTAGGGCATTGCCTCCGGAATTCCAAGCGGGGAATATTGCCACCGAGTCGCGGCCGCAGGAAAAGCAGGAACCCCGCTCATGCGTATGCCGTTTCTCGCCATCTTTCTGCTCGCCGCAGCGACGAGCGATGGCGCGGCGCAAACGCCCACCGTCGCTGAACAGTCGCCGACGGTGACCGGCATCACCGTCACCCATGCCGGAACCTATACCGGCGAAGCGACAAGCGCGCCGGCACGGGCTGGTCAGCAATCGCCAACCCACACCGTCGGGACCGAGACCAATTGGCATTTCGTGTCGGACGGAGCCGACGTCGCCGGCAAGGTTGGAACGCAATTCGGCATCGAATTCCGAATCGATGGCACGCCGCCCGGCGACAGCGTGACGCTGCACCTCGTGCTCACCTTCCCGCCCCAGGGAATTCGCAACCCGAATACCGGCGACCTACTGCGCGCCGCGAAGATCGCCTTCCCCAACATGAAAATCGGCGCGCTCTCCATTCTCGGCTACGGCTTCGACAACGGGTGGGAAATCGTGCCGGGCGTCTGGATCGAGCAGATCTGGTATCAGGACCGCAAGTTGGCCGAGCGGACTTTTACGGTGAGCAAGGGGGAGTGACATAGTTTCCTCTCCCTTCGATGAACCGCGCTTGGCTGCGAACCGGGCGAGGACCCGCACTCAATTGGAAGCGGATGACCCGGCGGCGGAACAAGCATTCGCCGTGGAGCGGATCGAGATCGGAAGATCCGGCGTGGGGTCCAACCGATCGAAATGAACATCCAAGCCGTCCAACACCGCCGCTGTTCTCGGCGGCGCGGCGGACGCGGCGTGTTTCGGCAATATCCGTATTAGTCCGTTTTCGCCGTCGAATGCCAAATCGCCTCGCGTCGGATGAAATCCGAAAACGCTGCGGACGCCAACCAGCGCATTGAGCTGAAATATTTTCTGCCATGACGGCACCGACCATTGTGAGATCGAGCGCGCGTCGCTGCCGACCGCGAGGACGCTGCCGTCTTGATTGAACGCCAGTTCATTCGAGCCGCCGGGGACATCCAGCGTTTTTACCAAAGGGCTTTGGCTGGTCAGATCCCAAATAAAGATATGATCTTCCGGGCCGCCCGAAGCGACGAGCCGGCCGTTCGGACTGAACTTGACCGTTGTGACGCGCTGCTGATGGGCTCCGCTCAGTTCGCGCGCCATCTTTTGTTGCTCGACGTCCCACAGGATCACCCGCCGGTCGCGCCCGGCGGATGCGAGAAGCTTCCCCTCGGGGCTGAAGTCGAGCTTGAACACCGTGTCCTGGTGCAAATTTGGCAGGCTTATCGGGTGCCACCCGCCGTCGAGCTTCGTCAGCTCGATCTGTCCGCTGCGATGCGCCCAGGCAATGTGTTTGCCCGAAGGACTATAGGCGACGGCATAGACCTGGTCCGCGCCGACCGGAAAGTCGCGTACCGGGCTGCAATCGGCGGCATCCCAGAGCTTCACCACATTTTCCGATATCCCTTCGCGGTCACCCACGCTGATGGCCTGACGGCTGTCGGGAGAAAACGCAATCGACCTGACTTCGCCGTCGTGGCGGACGGAGCAAATAAATTGCAACGAGCCATCGCGATCGACGCGGTATAGCCTGGCCAAGCCGGACCGGCCGCCGGAGGCGAATTTCGTGCCGTCCGGACTGTAGCGGCCCCACAATGTCTCCTCGTCATCGTCCTTCGTCGTCAGAAACATCGCGTGCAGGCCGGCGGTATCCCAAATCCGCACCGCGCCGCTTTGCGCAGCGGTCACCAGCCGGGAAGACCCGGCGGCAAAAGCCGCATCGTTGACCCAATGATCGTTGCCGTCGATGGTTGCGACGTAGCGGTAGGTATTGCCATCAAGCAAACGCACCGTGCCGTCCCAGGAAGCGACCGCCAGCAGCTTTCCGTCCGGAGAAAATCGAACCACCCACCGCTTTTCCGCAGGGATTTGCACTTCCGTTGCGGGCGCCGGCGAATACGCATCCCACACTTCAACCGGCCCCGGCACGCTCGCCGAGGCAATGCGTTTGGAGTCCGGGTTGAACGATATGCTGGCGATATCGGGGTGACCCGTCGTGATCTTGTTGATGAGGCCGCCGTCGGACATTCGGCGAACGAAGATCGAATCGCCGCTTCCCGAGGAAGCCAGGACAGACCCGTCTTTGCTGAAGGCGACCGCATAGGCGGACCTGTGGTCGTGCGAAAAAATCGTCCTGGTATCGGGGGAATCGATATCGAACAGCGTAACCTTGCCGTCCTCGGACGCGAGCGCAACGACGCCGTCCGGGTTGATGTCGATGCCGTCCACCAGCGTCGGCAGGCAGATGACCTTGGCGTCGCCGCTCGCCAGATTCCAAATCCGGACCGAATGATCCGTGCTCGCAGATACGATGTGACCGTTGCCCGGGCCGAATTGAAGAACGCGGATCGTTGCCGAATTGCCGGTGAGCTGCGTTAACGGACCGCTGGCGGCGACCGGCCCGACGATAATTCTGCCGCCAGAGAAGCCGGCCGCGAATTTCTTTCCATCGGGTGACACGCTCGCCGCAGTTGCTCCGCTTCGACCCATCAGGGTGAAAACGGGAGAAGCCGCTGCGGGGCTGGCAATTTGCGCGATGGTCCGGGTCCGGATCGACGCCTCCGACTCCGTCCACGCTCCGATCGAAACCAACAGGCGCGACAACCAGCTCTCCGGTATGGATTGAGCGACAAAGCGCGCATGGCTTGGCTTTTCCTCGACCAAAAGCTGGTCGGCTTTCGCCAGCAGCGCCAGGACGAAATTATCGTTCGCGCTCCCGTACAGGCGAAACGCCATGACCGATATCGCGGCCAATACCGCGACCATGGCGAAGGCTATGGAGGCGCGCAGTTTCGCCCGGCGCGCCTCGGCCTCGGCCTTCAATTTCTCCTGCACTGCCCGGTCGTTCGCCTGTTTGACCGAGCGCGCGATATAGTCGTCAAGTTCCGGCGGAAAGGCGCCGGGATGCTCGCGGGCGACGCGCTCGGCGGCAGCCAGAGCCGTACCCGGTTGCAGCAAGTCCGAATCCAGCCCGGTCTTTTTCCAAAGGTCGAGATTGGGCTGAATCTGCCGGCGAAGCCGAATGGCGTCGGGCTGCAGCGCCGGACTATCGACCGCCAGCCGCCATCGCCGCAGCAACGCTTCGTGCGCGACCCGGACGCTATCGCCCGCGCTGACCAGAAGCCGGGCCTCCGTCATTTTGTCGACCAGCTCCTCGGACGCGCGGTCGGTCGCAACTTGATGCCGCGCCGGCGTGCAAATCGTCAGGCGGCCATTTTCCTCGATGTCCGCGACCAGGGCTCTGAGCAACCCGTCAAGCTTCGCCTGCGCCTCAGGCGAGAGCGACTGGAATGTCTCGTCGGCATGAGCGGCGATCGCTCCTTCGAGCCCACCCATTTTTTCGTAGGCCTCGTAGGTCAGCATGTGGTCGTCACGGGCATCGAACAGGCGCTTCAACGTCATCTGCAGGAGCGGCAAAGCGTCGGGGCCGCTGACCGCGGATCTGATCAGGTGGGCGAGCGATACGCCGTCGCGTTCCTCGAACACCAGATTAGCAGCGCGCGCCGGACCTTTGATGATGTCGGAAATTTCGCTCGGGCCCGGCAGCGGCAAATCCAGCAGAACGCCGCGCTGGCGCATCGCAACGAGATCGGAGTCTTCCTGCAGCTCGGCGTAGCAATCGCTGCGCAACGTCGCGACGACCCACGCCGCTTCCTCCGCGACTAGGGCTCTGGCGAGCGCCGAAACGTATTTGCGGTCCGGACTTCGCAGGATGGTTTCAAGCTGATCGAGTATCAGCAAGACACGGCCGGCTTGTTTCTGGCCGCCGCCGGTTTGCGCCCGTAACGCCTCTCCGGCCCGTTCGAGCGCCCACTTTACCGCCTGAGCCGCGGCATCCGCGGAGGTTTTCGCCAGCGCGCAAAAACTTTGCACATCGCGCTGCGGTCCGGCCGAAAGTTCCGGCAGCGCCGCATGCAGTTGCGTGGCGATCAGCAGCAACAAATCGTCTGCCGGTTCGACCAGAACCAGACGCCAGAAGTCGACGCCGTGGACACCGCGGCCGGAAAAATGCGGCGCCAAGCCGGCGTTCGCCAATGACGATTTACCGGAACCGCTGGGCCCGACGATGAAAAGCGCCGGCATGTCCCGTTCGGCGGCTTTGTTCAAATCCTCCAGCGCGCCGGTGATCGCCAAGCCACGGCCGCAAAAGACCGGTGCGTATTCCACGCCGTAGCGCACCAGCCCCGGATAGGGCGAACCTTTGGTCCGGACATCCCACGCCGGCCCTGCGGGTATCAGTTTTTGTTCGCGAAGGTGATTTTCGAGAAGCTGCTCCAGCTTGCTTTCGAATTCATCCAGCGCCTGGTAGAGCTGATAGCCGCGCCGGTAATACCCTTCCTTGTCGCGAAAGGTGCGATTCCACCAGGCGAGCAGGGTGTCGTATTGTTGTTTCTCCTCCTCGACGGTTTTGGCGCCGAACGTGACGTCTTCGGTTTTGCGCAGAACATAGACGGCGGGCTTCGCGTTGGCCTTGCCGGCCTCGATCGCGCTTTCGATCTCGAATACCGTGCCGCTTTCATACGGCGTGCCGTCGGCGCGCCGAAACAAATCCGGCGGCAGCGGGCTGCCGATGCGCTTCCACAAGATTCCGATGACGACATCGTACGCCGTCATCTCGCCGATGGCTTCCTGAAAGCCCTTGACGGCTTGATAGTGGGACTTCTCCCAACGTTTGGCGCGAAGCCGGACGTGTGCTTTCCAGATTCCGTCCAGACGGGAAATGACGCGCTCGGCGATCTCGCGCTCGGGGCCTACATCTGACGGAGAAGAGAGGAAAATCTCGACAATCAGCGGATCCGACATGCCTACAACCGTTGGCCCTCAAGCCGCCGCAATTCTATCGAGTCCTGCAATAAATCGCAGGAAGGTCAAGAACTTATCCTCAGGGACCGAGGATATGCCAATAGAAGCATTTGAAGCCTTCCCGGACGTAAAGTATATGTACAAGCGTAAGGGTGACGAGGCTTTTTCCGGCAATCCGGAATGGAGGGACGGTAATGGTGAAATTCAGCAAAGCGACGATCTTGTCTGGGGTGGCCGCGTTCGTGGTCGCGATTCTTGGGGCGGTCCTGATCATGAGCCAGCCGGCGCTGTCGAAGAACGATCGGCAATCAGGCGCCAGCGACGGCGTGATCACGACGCTGGGCTTCTGATCAAAGTCGCGCGCTTGCCACAAAAAGCATTCCGAAAGTCAGTAACGGAACGCAAGCCCAGTGGTCTCCGATCACTGGGCTTCTTTTCTATCGTTTTCGGTATAGCGCTCCTGAGCACCGCATCGATTGCCGAAACCGGCAATTCCGGCCGGGTGCTGATCTACTACGGCAACGAAACCACAGCCGCAGCCGTGGCCTCCAAGAATTATCACGTCCTGCTGACCTCGCTGCGTGCTTATGGCGGCCGAGACGGACAGGTAATCGCCGACGAAATCGAAAATGATGCCAAAATCTCTCCAGCGGTGGCGCATACCGAAGTTCAGGCGCTGCTTCACTCCTGCGGCCGATTGAATGCGGACATTGCCGTTTTCACCAACGAACTCACGCTGACCGGACATTTTCAATTTTGCCGCGCCGGATCGCAGAGCGTAGAGACGTTGTCTTTTGCCGGCGTGGCCCCCGCCCCTGATGACATTCTCAATCTCACGCCGCTCTCGCGCCCGGAGTATTTGCAGGCGGCGCTTGAACACGTCGGCGCGCTGTTTGCCGAGAAGCCGATCGATGCAGTCCTGGTGACGCATTCGCACGGCGGCGCCGACATGGCCTTGATGCCGCGTGTGAGCGCCGAGGTCGCGGCGCTGGATACGACGACGCAGCAGCACATCCTGGATTTCCGTGACAGCAAACCGGCTTGGGCCGCGCTCAAAGGCACCACCAAAGTAGATTACTGGCGCGTGCTCGCCGAGGTCAGCCGGAAATATCGCATGCGCTTTGCCCTGGTTTTCCGGCAGGCGTGCCAGAGCGGCTTGGACAGCTGGGCCGAATTCGGGACGATTCCGGAAAGCGTCAACCTCATCGCCCATACCGCGATGGGCGATCTGCCGTACGGAAAGATCGACTATGCGTCGCTGCTGTCAGCCGCCGAAGCATCTCCCGATCTGGCGGAGGCGCTTGGCGTCAATCTGCGTGCGCAAGGAATGCATGTCGACGCCAAGTGGCCGTTTTTGCTCTGGCTTGGCCCGGTCTACTTGTGGTCGGTACCGCCGGCGCTATGGTTTGCCCCGATCGCACTCTGGATTTGCTGGTTTATCTGGACGCGTGTCGCACATACGCGACGCGTGAAAATCGGCGCCACCGCCGCCCCACAAACGACGGCTTGACGTGCGGCATAACGAAACGCCGCGCCGCACGGCGGATCGAAAACGCTTCAGCAATCGCCCACTTACCCCACATCCGTCGAATGGATGCGGCGCTCGCCGAAGGCCTTCCAGTCTTGCAGCGTCGCTTCCGAAATCCAGCGCCTGCGGGCCGCCGCCTTGTTTCCAAGTAGTCTGGAGCTTAACCTGCTCGCGAATGCAAAAGTGGGGCGTGCCGTGCGATTTCCAATCGCGCTTATTACGGCCTTTGCAATCGCGATCATTGGCGCTGCCGGGGCAAGTGCTCAGGTATCTGATGACATCGTCAGAATCGGCGTTCTCAATGACCAGTCCGGCCTCTATGCTGACTTGGGCGGCCCAGGTTCGGTCGTCGCCGCACGGATGGCGATCGAGGATGCCGGCGGCACGGTGCTCGGCAAGCCGATCGAGGTCGTAGTTGCCGACCATCAGAATAAAACCGACATCGGGGCCGCGATTGCCCGCCAGTGGTTCGATGCTGAAAAAGTCGACATGGCCATTGGCTTCGACAATTCGGCCGTCGCGCTTGCGGTCGAGCAACTCGCAGCAGAGCACAATCGGATCGCTATTGCGGGGGCAGTTGGCAGCACAGCCTTCACGGGTAAAGCGTGTACGCCGACCGAAGCCTCATGGATCTATGACAGCTACGCACTGACCACGAGCTTGGCCCGATCGGTCGTGGCGGAGGGCCGCGATACCTGGTTCTTCCTGACTGTCGACTACGCTTTCGGCCATTCGCTCGAAGCCGACGCAACGAACGCGGTGCTCGCCGCCGGAGGAAAGGTGCTCGGTAGCGTCCGCCATCCGCTCAACACATCCGATTTCAGTTCCTACCTGCTCCAAGCGCAATCGTCGGGCGCGAAGGTTGTGGCGCTCGCCAATGGCGGCGGAGACATGATCAACGCCATCAAGCAAGCGAATGAGTTCGGGCTGACGCGCGGCGGTCAGACCGTCGTGTCGCTGCTCGTTTTCATTTCCGATGTACACAGCATGGGGCTGCAAACCGCACAGGGGCTGAAGTTCGTGACCGCCTTCTACTGGGATCGTGACGAGGAGAGCCGGTCCTGGTCCAAACGCTTCTTTGCGCGGCACGGAAAGATGCCGACCATGGCTCAAGCCAGCGTCTATTCCGCTATCAGTCATTATCTCCGGGCAATCACTGCGGCCGGCACGGACGAAGCCAAGGCGGTCATGGCCAAGATGCGGGAAATCCCGGTCAACGATTTCTACGCGAAGAACGGCCGCGTTCGGGAAGACGGCCGTCTGGTCCACGACATGTATTTCGCCCAGGTGAAGAAGCCCTCGGAATCGAGGCAGCCTTGGGACGACTACAACATTCTCGGCATCATCCCGGGTGCCAGCGCATTTCGCTCGTTGGAAGAAGGTGGCTGCCCTCCTCTGGTGCGGCGCTAATCGCAGTTGCGGGTGATTATGGATTCCGGGCACGCGCTGACGCGCGCCCCGGAACGACGAAAGAGGTATCTACCCCACATCCGTCGAGTGAAGGCGGCGTTCCTCGGCGTGGCCGCGCAGACGCCTTGCCATCAGCTTGTTGAGCGCGGCGAGATAAGCCTTGGCAGAGGCGACGAGCGTGTCGGGATCGGCGCCTTTGGCGGTAACCGCCCGGCCGTGTTCCGACAGGCGCACCGAGACTTCAGCTTGAGCATCGGTGCCTTCGGTCACGGCGTGCACCTGATAAAGCTCCAGCACCGCTTCGTGCGGCACCATGGCCTTGACGCAGTTGAACACCGCGTCGACCGGGCCGTTGCCCTCGCACTCCGCGATGGCCGGCTTGCCGTCGATATCGAGCTTCATGGTGGCGCGCTGCGGCCCGCGCGTGCCGGCGATGACCGAGAGCGAGACGAGCTTGATGTGATCCTGCGCGGTGGCGATCTCCTCGTCGACCAGCGCCTCGATGTCCTCGTCGTAGACGTGCTTCTTGCGGTCGGCGAGCGCCTTGAAACGGACGAAGGCGTCTTCGAGCTGGTTGCCGGCGAGGTGGTAGCCCAGCTCTTCGAGCTTGTGCACGAACGCATGCCGCCCGGAATGCTTGCCCATGACCAGCGAGGTCTGCTTCACGCCGACATCCTCGGGCATCATGATCTCGTAGGTCTGCGTATGCTTGAGCATGCCGTCCTGGTGGATGCCGCTCTCGTGCGCAAACGCGTTCCGCCCGACGATCGCCTTGTTGTACTGCACCGGGAACGAGGTCACCGCGGCGACGAGCTTCGACGCCCGCGTCAGCATCTTGGCGTTGATGCCGGTCCAGAACGGCATGACGTCGTTGCGCACCCGCATCGCCATCACCACTTCTTCGAGCGAAGCGTTGCCGGCGCGTTCGCCGATGCCGTTGATGGTGCATTCGATCTGCCGCGCGCCGGCGCGCACGCCGGCGAGCGAATTCGCCACCGCCATGCCGAGATCGTCGTGGCAGTGCACGGAAAATCGCGCCTGATCGGAATTCGGCACGCGCTCGCGCACCATCTTGATCAGCGCGAAATATTCCTCGGGGACCGAATAGCCGACGGTATCGGGAATGTTGATCGTGGTAGCGCCGGCCTTGATCGCAGCCTCGACGCAGCGGCAGAGGAAATCGTGCTCGGTACGAGTGCCGTCCTCGCTCGACCACTCGACATCGTCGGTGTAGCCGCGCGCGCGCGTAACCTGCGCGATCACCATCTCGTAGACTTCGTGCGGCTCCTTCTGCAGCTTGTATTTCATATGCACCGGCGACGTGGACAGGAAGGTGTGGATGCGCCGCCGCTTGGCCGGCTTGATCGCTTCGGCGCAACAGTCGATGTCCTTGAACGCCGCGCGCGCCAGACCGCAGATGACGGCGTTCTTGGCGCGCTTGGCGATTTCGTTGACGGCGGCGAAATCGCCGTCCGAGGCGATCGGAAAACCAGCCTCGATGATGTCGACGCCCATCTCGTCGAGCAGCTCGGCGACTTCGAGCTTCTCCTCGTGGGTCATGGTGGCGCCGGGGCATTGCTCGCCGTCGCGCAAGGTAGTGTCGAAAATGACGACGCGGTCCTTCTCGGACTGGGCTGGAGCGGTCATGATTTTAGATCCTTCTCGTCTGCGCCCGCCGCTGCGGTGTCGGGCTTTTGGGCGCTCTCTCGGGCTTTCTTGGGTTCCGTGGCTTACGTCGACCCCTGAGTGCCCAGGCGCAAACGCCCGGCCGGCCCTCAGGGGGCGCTAAGGAGCAGAAGCCCGCCGAGAATGAGGGCCATGCCGGGCCGAGCCTTGCGGGCTCCCCGTTCGATCGCGTCGGAATCGTCGCGAATCGGCATGCGCATCCTCATCGGTCCAAGGTCGCGGAGAAGGGTAAAAGCCGCCTTAACCTAAGACTGCGGTCCTTGTAACGGATGGATCGGCGGCCGCGCAAGACCTTTACCGCAGAAGCCCATTGCGGCACGCGGCCCGCCATTGCGGTACAATGGCGGAAACGACAGGGAGACTGACCTATGATCGTCGAGTACGTGCTGTTCAAGTACCCGCCGGGCCTGACCCGCGAGCAAATTCTCGAAGACGGTCGGACGACCATTCCACAATGGCAGGAGAACGAGGAACTGGTCCGCAAACACTACCTCGCGAGCGAAGACGGCTATGGCGGCGCGTTTTACATCTGGCCGTCCAAAGAAGCCGCGCAACGCGGTCACAATGCGGAGTGGTACGCGAACATCAAGGCGCGCACCGGCTCCACGCCGACGATCCGCTACTTTGATTTGTTGATGATCGTCGACAACGAGGCCGGCACCGTGACGGAATTCCCGCCGAATGTTATGGCTGACGCGGCGGAGTAGATTTCGGGGGCGCTATTTCTCACGCTTTGCTTTGCCGGCTGGGCCGGGCTTCTCTGCCTTGAGCGCGCGTTCGACCGCTTTCAATTCTGCAAGCGCCTTGCCTTCGATCTTGGGATAATCGAGCTTGAGCTTCTCCAGCGCGTCGACGATCGCCGCCGAGACGACGACCCACGTGATGTGCTTGTGATCGGCGGGAACGATGTACCAGGGCGCATAGTCCGTCGACGTGCCGCGGATCATGTCCTCGTAGGCGGCCATGTATTCGTCCCAGCGCTTGCGCTCGGCGACATCGCCCATCGAGAACTTCCAGCGCTTGGCGGGCTCGTCGAGCCGCGCCAGGAAGCGCCTGCGCTGCTCCTCCTTGGAAATGCGCAGATGGAATTTCAGCACCAGCGTGCCGTTGCGCGCCAGATGCCGCTCGAAGGCGCGAATGTCCTTGAAGCGGTGCTTCCAGATGCTATTGCCGGTGACGGCAGGCGGCAGCTTCTGCCGCTCCAGCATCTCGGGATGCACGCGCACCGCCAGAACTTCCTCGTAATGCGAGCGATTGAAAATGCCGATGCGACCGCTCTCGGGCAGCGCCTTGACGGTTCGCCATAGAAAATCGTGATCGAGCTCCTCTTCGCTGGGCGCCTTGAAGGCGTGCACCTCGCAGCCCTGCGGGTTGATGCCGGACATGACGTGCTTGATCACGCCGTCCTTGCCGGCGGCATCCATGCCTTGCAGCACGATGAGCACCGCCCAACGGTCACTCGCATAGAGCCGCTGCTGAAGCTCGGTAAGCCGGGCGATACCGTCCGCGAGGATCGGTTTCACGTCCTCGATGTCGGTCGAAAGGCCGAAACATTGCGCCGGATCGTGATCGGCGAGCCGGAAGCGCTGCGGTTTATCCACCCGGCAAGCTTTAAGGGTCTTCGGAAGCTTCATGGCTGCCTCCCGCGGACGGGCTCGCTTCATTGCCGCCAAACCTCTTCAAGAAAGCTAACAACAAATCGCGGCATTCGCGCATCGAAATCTGCGGAGCCGCGCACGATGCGAATGTCGGAGAATTCCGGGTGCGCTTCGTTGGCCAAATGGCGCAGGATTTGGGAGCGAAGCTCTTCCGCGTTCTGTGGTGCGGTGAGCCGCTTCATCAAGGCCAGATAGCGGCGTTCGCTCACCAGGACCCAGCCCGGTTCGGCCTTGAGCGTGCCGATGTCGAGGCCGGTCTCCTCCAACAGTTCCCGGCCGACGCTGCCGGCGAGGTTGAGCGTACCATCGGCGCTGATGTCCTTGGGATCCGGCGTCCCGCAGGGGAAATAGATCTGTCCGGCATTCGCGGTGGAAGGCGCCATCTCGCCGACGAGATAGGCCCCATCGGCGGCCTGCAATGCCGCAGAGGCGAAAATGTTGAAAACGCTGGCGTCGGGTAAATCCCAGTCGCGCCAGGCCAGGAAACTTGCGTAATCGGTCTCGAAGCTCGAGCCACGCAGCACGCCGTCCTCGATCGCGTAGCGATTGAGGAGAAGCACGCGGCCATTCCACAAAGCCGGCCGCTCGCGCCGGCAAGCGGCAAAGTGCCGAGCGATTTCCTCGCGGCGGCTATCGGCGAAGTCCCAGTGCCACGGCTCGACTGCGATCTCCACGCGATCGAGCTTGACGATTTCGATATTCGAAGCGCGAAAAGACATCCACGGGATTAAGCATCCTCTCGCCGCGGTGTCACCACGGTCGAGTGCGCGGTGCCGCGCTGTTGTGCGCAAAAAAGAAAAGGAGCGGCATCCTTCAGGATGCCGCTCCCTTGTTTCACGTAGACGATGAGACCCGCCTTATCAGGCTTTCATCGCCGCCTTAACGGCCTCCGACGTGATCGGCAGCGAGCGTACGCGCGCGCCGACCGCGTTGAAGATGGCGTTGCCAATTGCCGGCGCAATCACCGTCACCGCCGGCTCGCCGCAGCCCACCGCCGGCTCACCGTTGCCGACGATGCTGATGTCGAGCTCGGGCACCTGGCTCAACCGCATCGGCGTATAGCCGTCGAAGTTCCTCTGCTGGATGCCGCCGTTCGCCAACGTCGCTTTCTCGTACAATGCGATGGAGGCGCCCCACAGAGCCGAGCCCTCGATCTGGGCGCGTACGCCGTCCGGGTTGACCACCGTGCCGACGTCCATGGCGAGGGTGAGTTTCTTCAGCGTCACGTCGCCGCTCTTGGGATCGACTTTCACATGGGCGACGCAAGCCGTCCATGTCGGCGAGGCGCGCTCCTGCGAGCTGACGCAGGCGATGCCGATGCCCTCGTTCTCGCCGAGCTTGATCGCCCCGTAGCCGGAGCGGCCCACCGCCGTGCGCAGCACGTTGGCGAGGCGCTTGGCGCCGCCGACGTTCTGCGGCTTGTCGCCGCCGACATTGGCGCCGGCGCCATCAAGCAGCTTCAGCCGCATCTCCACCGGGTCCTGACCGTTCGCGTGCGCGATCTCGTCCATCGTGCTTTCGACCGCCCAGAACGTCCAGCCGGGCGCGACCGAGCGAAGCTGGCCGGACGGCGTCGCGTTCTGCGCCAGCTTGTTCTCGTAGTTGCGCACCGTGTGGTTGGGGATCGTGTACCAATAGTCGGCGCCGTTGACAGTGAAGCTGTCGTGCGGGCCTTTCTTGTCCACGGCCGGCGTCAGGAACGCCGGGATGCCCCATCGCGCGGTCGGCCAGGCGCCGATCACGTCGTGCTCCATGGCGATGGCTTTGCCATCGGCGTCGAGCCCGACCTTCACCTTCTGGTAGGTCAAGGGACGGGTGAAATCCATCTGCATGTCGTCTTCGCGGGCATAGATCAGCTTCACCGGCTTACCGACGGCCTTGGCCGCGGCAACCGCAGGAACCGTCATGTCCGACTCCAGCCGGCGCCCGAAGCCGCCGCCCAGATAATGCTGATGGATGACGATGTTCTTGGGATCCACGCCGGCCACCGCAGCCGCGATCAACGTCGTGCGGGTGTTGAACTGATTGCCGGTGTAGATGTGCCAAACGCCATTGTCCTCCATGGCCAACGCGTTCATCGGCTCCAAGGGCGCGTGGATATTGAGGCTCGTCAGATATTCGCCCTCGATGACCTTGGCCGCCTTTTCCATCGCCGCGGCTGAATCGCCGTCTTTGACGAAGAGGAAGCCTTCGGTTCCTTCTTTTTGCAGGCGACGCGACTCGTCGATGATCGACTGGTCGGACACGTTCGCATACGGGCCCTTGTCCCAATCGATCTTCAGCGCGGCCGCGGCCTTCTTGGCGCCTTCGTAGGTCGACGCCACCGCGACGACCCAGCCGGAAGTCGTGGCTGTTTTATCATCCACCACGACCGCCTTGACGAAGCCTGGGACTTTCTTGGCTTCGCTGTCGTCGACCGACTTCACTGTTGCGCCGAAGCGAACCGGCGGCAGTGCGAGCTTGCCGTAGAGCATGCCCGGCACAGAGGCGTCGATGCCATACTTGCACGTGCCGTTCGTCTTCGACGGAATGTCGATTTGCGGCAGCGGTTGGCCGATCTTCGTGTACTGGTCCGCCGTCTTCAGCTTGATCGCCTTGAGCTCGTCGGGAGACCAGGTCTTGTTCGCCTTTCCGCTCTGGACGATTTGAGCGAAGGTCACGCTCTTCTTCGATTTCGCGTGATGAACACGCGATTCGCGCGCGTGGCATTCGTCCTCCGGAACGCCCATCATTTCAGAGGCCGCTTTGATCAGCGTAAGGCGTCCGGCAGCGCCGGCGCGGCTCATCGCATCAAAGTTCATCCCCGTGCTCCAGCTGCCACCGGTAACTTGAGCGCCGAGAATCGGATCATTGTATTTCGGATCGTTGGAGGCGAGGACGACCCCCATGTCTTTCCAGGACGCTTCCAGCTCCTCGGCGACGAGTTGCGCCATGGTGCTGGCAATGTGCTGGCCCATGTCGGCTTTGCCGACGGTCACCGTGACCTTGCCGTCGCTGCCGATGGCGGCCCAGATGGTCGGCTCAAGAGCTGCAGCGCCGGTAGCCGCCAGCGATTCGCCGATCTGCGGCAGTGTCGCGTAGCCGAGGACAAGCCCCGTGGCAGCGGTTCCGACAATGAAGGTGCGCCGATCGAAATTCGGCAGCCCTTCGATCTTCTGATGCTTTGTCATGACTTACACTCCCCGCATGTCGGCGGCCGCGCGCATGATGGCGCGCTGGATTCGCACGTAGCTCATGCAACGGCAGAGATTGCCATCCATGTGCGCGACGACTTCGGCCTTGGTGGGATCGGTGTTCTTGGCGAGGAGCGAAGCGGCTTGCATGATCTGCCCGGACTGGCAGTAGCCGCACTGGGGTACCTGCTCGGCAATCCAGGCCCGCTGTAGCGGGTGTTCGCCCTTGGGATCGAGGCCTTCGATCGTTGTGATTTTCTTGCCGGAGGCCTGGGAGACGGCGGTCTGGCAGGATCGCACTGCCTCGCCGTTCAGGTGGACTGTGCAAGCGCCACACAAACCGGCGCCGCATCCGAATTTCGTGCCGGTCATCTGCAGATGCTCGCGGATGACCCACAACAGGGGCGTGTCATTCGGTACGTCGACCGAATGGTCATGCCCATTGATGCTCAGGGTGACCATACTCCCTCCGATGGCGGTCTTCTTTTTTCGGCCACGGATTGCCGCCTCTCAACTCCGTGACGTCGCCGATTTTCGGCGGCCGACTGGAGCGCACCGCCATGTGCGGTCACTTCGGTCGGCGTTATTTGCTGCAGTGCGAATGTTGCAGTGCGAAAGAAAAAGGGAGCACTGCTTAGGACCTTCATGAATCTGGAGCCGCACCTTCAAACTGTCGAACGATCCGAAGTTTGCTGAGAAGCTCAAGGACATTGTTGGTCTCTACGTCGATCCACCGGCCCATGCGGTCGTGATCTCGGTCAACGAAAAGAGCCAAATCCAGGCGCTCGACCGCACCCAGCCAGGACTGCCGATGAAGCCCGGCCGTGCCGGCACGATGACGCACGACTACAAACGGCACGGCACAACCACGCTGTTCGCCGCCCTCAACATCCTCGACGGCACCGTCATCGGGCATAACATGAACCGCCACCGCCACCAGGAGTTCATCCGCTTCCTCAACACCATCGAGGCGCAGGTACCGAAGCGAAAAGCGATCCATGCCATCGTCAACAACTACGCTACTCACAAACATCCCAAAGTCCGCGCCTGGCTTGCCCGGCATCCGCGCTGGACCTTCCACTTCACCCCGACCTCGGCGTCCTGGCTCAACGCCGTCGAAACCTTCTTTGCCAAGCTCACGCGCCGACGCCTGACGCGCGGCGTCTTCCGATCAGTCGACGAACTCAAGGCCGCCATCAATCGCTTCGTTACCGAGACAAACGCCGATCCAAAACCCTTCGTTTGGACCGCCGATCCACGCCGCGTCCTCGCCGCTGTCAAACGTGGGAAACAAGCGTTAGAGTCGTCCACTAGCAAGTCGCTAAACCTTAGCAAGACAAATTCTAAACTAGTCGCCGTGTCTTGATGTTCCATCCGGCCCGGCTGAAGAGCCGTGCTGTCCCACCATGCGGACACTCACTTGGCGAACAAATTAAAAAACATCGGTCCGCACGCCATGATGTGCGCGGCGATTTTTATTTGGCGAGATCGCTCCACGAGAGTTGATCGAGGATGTAAGGCCGCCGCGGCGGCAAATAGGTCATGTGGACCGTCATCGCACACGAAGCAGGCTCGCCGTCTTTGAGCATGTCGTCGATGGCCGCGTTCGTTCGCTCGATCAACCGCGTCCCATTTGCGAGTCCGACGAAACCCATGTTGAAGCCGATAGACAGATAGTAGCCGGACGGCGCGAGCTTGGTGTCCGGGTGCTCGAGCCGATAGGCATCGAAGCGGTGCATCGGAATAATCGTCGCATCGAACTCGCCACTCTCCAGCCGGGGAAAAAGTTCGCCGCGTCCGGGCACCACGTGCGCGATTCGAGAAATGAAGCGGCCGTGGTCGAAGGTCATGAGGATGGCGTCGCCGAGCGTGCCGGCTTCGATCCCGAGATTCATGCCGTCTAAATCGGCGAGACTTGCGATATGTTTGTCGTTTGCCTTGCCACTGAGCACCACGGTCAAGCCCGCAAAGTGATAAGGCGTGGTCGCCGTCAAGGCCCCCAGCGTCACCCGCCGCCGCCGGTCCGCCGGCCGCGCACCTGCAAAATCCGGCAGTCTCGCAGTCTCCAGACCCGGCTTGCCCAGCGCGTCTTTCACGAGCGGATAGCCGGCGAGGAGATCGCAGCGCCCATCCGACAACAGCGCGTTGGCCTCGATCGTCGAGCTTGAATCTTCGTCGAGCTTGCTTTCGTACCATTGCACGGCGAGACGCCGGTCCAATCGCTTGGCCAAAGCTTGAGCAATCAGAAAATCAAACCCGGCGCCGCCTTCCTTGTTGCGGACAGAAAACGGCGGAAGGTCTTCGTTCAGGCATACGCGAAGCGGTGTCTCGTTTCCGTCTTCCGCGCGAGTGCCGGCAACGCCGCACGCCGCGGAAAGCAAAGCGGCGGACGCCAGCACCGGCAAGAGGTTCACCTTCACTGTGTTCCTCCCGTCAGCACATAAGCCCAGATTTCGTCGATCTCTTGCGGCTGCAACAAATCGCCCCATTGGGGCATGCGGCCGTTCTTGCCCTCGGTCACCGAGTGCACGAACCGCGGCTTGTCGTGATGGGGAAACTGCCGCAGGTCGTATGAGATACTTCCGGGATTCACCATGTTAAATCCGTGGCAGTGCGAACAGTGGTGAGCGTAAAGGGCCTTTCCTTTGGCGGCCATTTCCGCATCGGCCTGGTCGCCCGGCGGGGCGGCTGCCAGGCGCGACGCTTCCTCCGCGACGCCGGATCGCCACGTCGCCAACGCCACGAGCGCCGCTGCGATAAGTGCGATGCTGACTTTCATGTCTGTTGCGAGTCGCGATGATTTGAAGAGGCCGGCGCCTTTGCGCGCCGGCCTCTTCCGTCATGCATGCTTCACTGCGGAGCGAGCGCGAACACCCACAGCGAGCCGCCGGCAGGAACCGAGGCCAGCCGCGTGTCGCCGGAGAACAGCGAGTAGACGCCGCCGTAGCCGCTGGCCACGGCGATGTACTGCACGCCGTCCTGCTCCCAGGTGACCGGCTGACCTTCGATGCCGGAGCCGGTCTGGAACTGCCAAAGCTTCTTACCGGTGTCGGCGTCGAATGCTTCGAACTCACCCGTCAACTGACCGGAGAACACAATTCCGCCGCCGGTCGACAACACTCCGGAGAAGCGCGGAATGTCGGTTCCGTTCTCCCACTTGGTCTTGCCGGTCATCGGGTCGATGGCCTTGAGATACCCGCGCGGTCCAGAGGGCCACTCCCAGAGATCGCTCAGGTCCATGCCGACATACCATTCGCCGGCCTTGTAGTCGGCCGCGACCGCCTTGTAGTGACCGCCAAAATTGAGCGTGTTGGCGTAAGCGGTCCCGTTCTGCGGATTAAACGACATCGGCTCCCAATTCTTGCCGCCCAGGATCGAAGGCCACACCACGACCTTCTCGCCTGTGCGTGCCTTGGCGGCGACGTCGGTCTCGATCGGCCGGCCGGTCTTCATGTCGATACCGGACGCCCAGTTCACCTTCACATACGGGTTGGCGGCAAGGAGTTTGCCGTTGGTGCGATCGAGCACGTAGAAGAAGCCGTTCCGGTTGGCGTCCATCAGCACCGGCGTCGGTTTGCCGTCTATATTGATCGTGGCGAGAACCATCTCGGCCACTGCGTCGTAGTCGAACGGATTGTTCGGCGAAAACTGGAAGTGCCACTTGATCTTGCCCGACTTGGGGTCGAGGGCCAGCACCGAGCAGGTGTAAAGATTGTCACCCGGCCGCACCGCGGCATTGAACGGGCCCGGATTGCCGATCCCCCAGTAGACCGTGTGCAGTTCCGGATCGAACGATCCGGTGATCCAGGTTGACCCGCCGCCAAGCTTCCAGGTGTCGCCCTGCCAGGTCTCGTTGCCGGGCTCGCCGGTCGCGGGCACCGTATAAGTGCGCCACAAATGCTCGCCGGTTTGCGGATCCCAGCCGTCGATGAAGTCGCGCGTTCCAAACTCGGCGCCGGAAATGCCGGTGATCACCACGCCATCGGCGACAAGCGGCGCGACCGTCATCGAGTATCCGGTCTTGTAGTCGATCGCGTTCTTCCGCCACAGTTCCTTGCCGGTCTGGGCGTCGAGCGCGATGACGTTGGCGTCGAGCGTGGTCCGGAAGATCTTGCCTTCGTAGAGTGCGGCGCCGCGATTGATAATCCCGCAGCATACGATACGCGGCGTCTCCGGCGGATACTCGACCTTCGTCTTCCAGATTTGTTTGCCGGTCTTGGCGTCGACCGCCATCGTGGCGCTGTTGGTGGTGACGTAGAGCACGCCCTTGTAGACGATCGGCTGCGATTCCTCGCTTCGATTGTCGTCGAAGCTGTAATTCCACACCGGAATGAGGCGCTTTACCGTGTCTTTGTTGATCTGATTGAGCGTGCTGAAACGCTGTAGATTGTAGCCCATTCCGTAGTTGAGGACGTTTTTGTGTCGGTCGCGCCGCGCACCAGTTCATCGTTGGTCTGTGCCATCGCCGCTGGCGCAAATAGCATCGCCAACCCGAAAGCCCACAATGGGGTCTTCATGGTGTTTCCTCCCTAGGAGCACGTCCGTTCGCTACCGCCATCGCGGCGCGCGACGTGTCGTTGCATTTGCCTATTTACACGCCGTCCCGGCCCTCGCGTGGGAGAACGTCCCACTTGTGGGCGCAACCCCATACTACGCCCGCGCTCCCTCGCGCCGTCAAGCAGTCAAAATCATCCGATGATGATTTTCGTGTCTGCCGAAGACCCGGAGCTTGTCGCTTGATCGGTCCGCAGCAACGGTTCCCACGCCGCTACCAAGTTATGTTTTTGTCGGTGCTGCGAAGCTACAAGTTCTTGATGAGGCCCGCGTCGATGAGCATTCGGTTGAAATGGCGCGCCTCCGCTCCACCGGCGCAGGCATAGAACAGGCCCTTGCAGCGCGTGAGGATTTTCTTCTGTTCGACGAATGAGGAATCGAGTGGCAGGCCCGCCGCTTCCTGCACGATGAGCGGCAGATAAGGACCCTCGATCGTATCGAGCGCGGAGGACACATCTGCCGGCGTGAAGTTGATCGCGTCGATCGCGTAGTACGTGGTGAAATAGCGCGGATCGTAAGCCATCAGCCGTTGCGCCACGGCATTCTCGCCGAGATCGGGCTCGATCAGCTCGGAGGCGAAGTCGGGCTGGTGATCGCCGAACCTTATCAGCAAAAACGAGTCATCGGGGAATTGCCGCTTCAGCCGCGTCAGGAAATCCGCATAGTCCTGCGCGCTCATGGCCTGCCGTCGCAGATACTCGTCGACCCGCGTGTCATTTCCCAAATCTTTCCACTGCGGCATCAAGTCGGGGCGGTAGCGGTAATTCCACGGAAAATGATTAGCGGCGAGATAGACGAAGATGAACATTGGACTGCGCGCATGTTCGTGCTCGATCATGCGCGCCGCAGCATCGTAAAAGAAACTGTCGGGTTCGATCCGGCGCGTGCCGAGATCATGCTGGTCGAAGAAGTGCTGGACGCCGGTCGTGGCCTGGAAGCTGCGCGCGCTCATGAACGCGCCCAGCGCGGGATAGAGCGAGAGCGTGCGGTAGCCGCAGCGTGCCAGCGCGGCGGGCAACCCGCGCCTGACGCGGCCGGCGGCGATCCGCGTCACGAAATAGGCGAAGCGGCCGAACGAGCGCGCGGAAAGACCCGCGAGCACGTTGTACTCCGTGTACCAGCTCGGGCCGCCGGCGCCTTCGACGACGAAGCGGCGTTCCTTGCCGTCGAACGACAAGAAATGCGAGCCGTAGCCGCTCGGCAGCTTAATCCCCGGCGCCACGCGGATGTCGAAACTCGATTCGTCGTGCACCAAGATGATGTGTGCGGCGGCTTGGTTGCCGGCCGGCAGGTAGAAGTCTCGACCGATTTCAGGCGATCGGCGACCGCGGGGTCGGATTCCATGAGGCCGTGCGTCATCAGGTCGGAGACGGCATCGACGCCGGAGCGCGCAAAGGCGGAGACGTGGTTGCCGCCGTAATAGGCCTCGTACGGCTCCATATGAAATTGCACCTCGAGGATCGTAAGCCAGCCGGCGCAGGCAAAAGTCAATGCAAGCGCAGTCAGGCGACGCACCCGGAACGGATCGCTGCGCCAGGCGAGAACAACGATCGGGACCAACGCGACCGCGCACAGCGCCACGATCAGGCGCAAAGCCGGAAAGATCGTAAACAGGAAAGTGACGGTGTCGGTGTCAACGATCATCAGATCGATGAAATTCGCCGTCATCATCAGGACCTGGTATTTGAGCTGCGACAGCAGCACGAGCACGCCGATCATGACGAGCGACAGCGTCGCCGCCACGACCGGACGCCGCAGCAGTGCGAGCCACAGGAAATTCAAAAAGCCCCAAGCGAGCAGGAATGCCGCCGCGGCGGTGACCGTGGTTTCCGTTGAGGCCATGATGCCGAGGGCGACCACATGCGGGATCAAAACCAACCCGGGACGCCAAAGCCCGTAGCGGGCAAAAAATGCCACGCCACCAATACTTTGGCCGAAGGAAAAGAGAGCGGCACACATACCGGGCACGCTCGTGCCCGGCCATGATCCACACCAACTCAGCCCCGGCGCACGGCGCCGTTGTCATCAAACCGTAATCATTCCGTCATGACAAGCGATGCCTACATGAGCAGGGATTCGCGGCGAAGCCCGACGGGCGGGCAGCGCACCTAATTCCTGCTGCGATCAACCAGCGCCCGCTGTTTGATCCACGGCATCATCGCGCGCAGCTTGGCGCCGACCTGCTCGATCGGGTGCGCTGCACACTTGGCGCGCATTGCTTTGAACGAGGTTTGGTTGACCTTGTTCTCCAGCATCCAGTCCTTGACGAATTTTCCCGATTGGATGTCGGCGAGGATGCGTTTCATTTCGGCGCGCGTTTCGTCATCGACCACGCGTGGGCCGGAGACGTACTCGCCATACTCCGCCGTGTTGGAGACCGAATAGTTCATCGTGGCGATGCCGCCCTCATAGATCAGATCGACGATCAGCTTCACCTCGTGCACGCATTCGAAATAGGCCATCTCAGGCGCATAGCCGGCGTCGACCAGCGTTTCGTAGCCGGCCTTCATCAGCTCGACGAGACCGCCGCACAGCACCGATTGTTCGCCGAAGAGATCGGTTTCGCACTCTTCGCGAAATGTCGTCTCGATGATGCCGGCGCGGCCGCCGCCGATGGCCGCGCCATAGGACAGGCAGAGATCGTGCGCGTTGCCTGAGGCGTCCTTGTGAATCGCGAGCAGGCACGGCACGCCCGCCCCGCGCTGATATTCGGATCGCACCGTGTGGCCCGGTCCCTTGGGCGCGATCATCATCACGTCGAGATCCGCCCGCGGTTCGATCAGGTTGAAGTGGATGTTGAGCCCGTGCGCGAACATCAGCGCCGCGCCCTGTTTCATGTTGGCATGCAGGTGATGATTGTAGATATCGCCCTGGAGCTCGTCGGGAGTGAGCATCATCATGACGTCGGCCCATTTGGCGGCGTCGGTCACTTCCATGACCCTGAGCTTCTCGGCCTCCGCCTTCTTGACGCCTTGCGAGCCCTTGCGCAGCGCCACCGCGACGTCCTTGACGCCGGAATCGCGCAGATTGAGCGCATGGGCATGGCCCTGGCTGCCATAGCCGATGACGACGACCTTTTTTCCCTTGATCAGGTTCAGATCGGCATCGCGGTCGTAGTAAACACGCATGATTCTCACCCCTACCGAGGCCCAAGTCTGGCTGTTACCAGTCTGGCCAATTGTTGCCGTGCTGCTTCTAGGTTCTGCGCGCGGCTTGGACAAGCCCAGTCCGCGACATATTCCGACGCGCGGGCGACTTGCCGTTCGCTTCGCAAATTCCATCGAACTGCTCGCGGGCCCGGGCGATCTTCGGCTGGTTGCGGATCGCCCAAGCGCCGAGCGCGGAAACCGGGTTCAATAGATCGCGGCCAAGCGTCGTCAGCGCGTAATCGACCCGCGGCGGAACGGTCGGAAATACCGTGCGCGTGATCAAGCCGTCGCGTTCGAGTCCGCGCAGCGTCAGGGTCAGCATACGCTGCGAAATCCCGCCGATCGCCCGCCGCAGTTCGTTGAAGCGCAACGGCCCTCCTCCGAGCCGCGTCACGACAAGAACCGACCACTTGTCGCCGACACGGGCGAGCACGTCGCTCACCGCGCGGCAATCCGCAGGCAAATGCATGTGGCTTGGTTTCATGGATGTGCCTTCTTGCGCGATCTGGCCAGTCACTTATTTAGCGTCAGTTATCAATTTTAACCAGAGGACCCGTGCACATGACAAAGCCGCATCTGGCCGTCATCGTCGGCAGCAACCGGCGCGAATCGATCAACCGCAAGCTTGCTCACGCGTTCGCCAAGCTCGGCGCCGACAAGTTCGACGCGCATTTCGTCCGCATCGACGATCTGCCGATGTTCAACCAGGATATCGAAGGGAACCTGCCGGCCGAGGTCGTGCGCTACAAAAGCGAACTTGCGCGCGCCGACGGCGTCCTGATTGTCACGCCGGAACACGACCGCTCTATTCCGGCGGTGTTGAAGAACGCCGTCGATTGGGGCGCACGGCCTTACGGCAAGAACTCCTGGGCCGGCAAGCCCGCCTTCATCACCGGCACGTCGCCGGGCGCGATTGGCAGCGCGCTGGCGCAGCAGCATTTGCGCTCGGTGATGACCGGGCTCGGCATGATCCTGCAGGGCGGCGAAGCTTACGTCACCTTCAAGCCGAACCTCGTCGACGATCAAGGAGATGTCGGCGACGAGAGCACCCGGAGATTCCTGCAAGGCTTCCTCGATCAATTCGCTTCGCTGGTCGGGCGGCTGTCGGCGCAGCCGGCGCGCTCGGCGGCGTAGCGGCCGAGACGCCAGTCGCGTCATTGCGAGCGTAGCGAAGCAATCCAGCTTTCCGGCACTGGTTCTGGATAGCTTCGTCGCTTTGCTCCTCGCAATGTCCTACATCCCCTCCGGCCCGCGGCCGATGGCGACGATGCCGGTGCGCGAAACTTCGACCAGGCCGAGCGGCAGCATCAGGTTGACGAAGCTCTCGATCTTGTCGGACGCGCCGGTAATCTCGAACACGAAGCTCTCGTTGGTGGCGTCGATGACGCGGGCGCGGAAAGCGTCGGCGAGGCGGAGCGCCTCCATGCGCTGCTCGCCCTTGCCGCGCACCTTGACCATAGCGAGCTCGCGCTGCAGCGAGGGGCCGGTAGTCGTCAGGTCAATGACGCGGTGCACCGGCACCAGCCGGTCGAGCTGATTCTTGATCTGCTCGATCACCATGGGCGTGCCGCGCGTCACGACAGTGATACGCGAGAGATGCTTCTCATGTTCGGTCTCGGAGACCGTGAGCGAGTCGATATTGTAACCGCGGCCCGAGAACAGGCCGATGACGCGCGCGAGCACACCGGGCTCGTTGTCGACAAGCACGCACAGGGTGCGTGACTCGACGCCCTGGCTGGCCGGGGCAGCCGGGTAATGTGTCGTCGCAGTATTGGTATTCACGGCACTTCTCCTTGGCGCTGCTTCACCGTCACACCATCACCTTACCTTCTTCGGTGATGGCATCCTCGATACGCGTGGCCGCATCGCCGAGCAGCATCTCGTTGTGAGCGCGGCCGGAGGGAATCATCGGGAAGCAGTTCTCCGCCGGGTCGACCACGCAGTCGAACAGCACGGGTTTCTTCACCTCGATCATTTCGCGGATTTTCTCGTCGAGCTCGCCCGGATGCTCGCAGCGGATGCCGTGCGCGTGATAGGCCTCGGCGAGCTTGACGAAATCGGGCAACGCCTCGGTGTAGGAGTGGGAATAGCGCTTGCCATGCAGCAGTTCCTGCCACTGCCGCACCATCCCCATATATTGGTTGTTGAGGATGAAGATCTTGACCGGCAGGTCGTACTGCACCGCGGTGGAGATTTCCTGCATGGTCATGAGCACCGAGGCCTCGCCGGCGATATCGACGACGAGCGAGTTCGGATGCGCCAGCTGCACGCCGACCGAAGCCGGCAATCCGTAGCCCATAGTGCCGAGGCCGCCGGAAGTCATCCAGCGGTTCGGCTCCTGGAAGTGATAGAATTGCGCCGCCCACATCTGATGCTGGCCGACTTCAGTGGTGATGTAAGTATCGCGATCCTTGGTCAGCTCGTAGAGGCGCTGGATCGCATATTGCGGCTTGATGATCTCGTTCGAGTTGCGGAAGGCGAGTGAATTCTTCGCCCGCCATGTCCCGATCTGCTCCCACCAGGCCTGCAGCGCCTTCTTGTCCGGCATGACGGCGCTCGCGCGCCACAGCCGCACCATGTCCTCGAGCACGTGCGCGCAATCGCCGACGATACCGAGATCGGCTTTGACGTTCTTGTTGATCGAGGACGGATCGATGTCGATGTGGATTTTCTTCGAGCCGGGCGAGAAGGCGTCGAGCCGGCCGGTGATGCGGTCGTCAAAGCGCGCGCCGACGGCGACCATCAGATCGCAATCGTGCATCGCCCAGTTGGCCTCCCAGGTGCCGTGCATGCCGAGCATGCCCAGCCATTGCGGATCGGCGGCCGGAAAGGCGCCGAGCCCCATCAGCGTCGAGGTGAGGGGAAAGCCGGTGAGCTTGACCAGTTCGCGCAGCAGGTCGCTGGCGGCGCGGCCGGAATTGACCACCCCGCCGCCGGTGTAGAACAGCGGCCGCTTGGCCGCCGCCATCATGTCGATGGCCTCTTTGATCTTGTCGAGGTCGCCCTTGACCTTCGGCCGGTAGCCGCGGTGCTGGAATTCCTTGGGCTTGAAATAAGTGCCTTTGGCGAACTGGATGTCCTTGGGGATATCGACCACGACCGGCCCCGGCCGCCCGCTGGCGGCGATATGGAACGCCTCGTGCAGCGCACGCGGCAGGTCGGCGATGTTTTTGACCAGGTAATTGTATTTGGTGCAGGGTCGCGTAATGCCGACCGTGTCGCATTCCTGGAACGCGTCGTTGCCGATGAGGTGGGTCGGCACCTGCCCGGTGATGACGACGAGCGGGATCGAGTTGCAGAGCGCGTCGGTCAAGCCGGTGACCGCGTTGGTGGCACCGGGGCCGGAGGTGACCAGCACGGTGCCGACCTTGCCGGTCGAGCGCGCATAGCCTTCGGCGGCGTGCACGGCGCCCTGCTCGTGCCGCACCAGGATGTGCTGCACCTTGTCCTGCTGGAAAAGCGCATCGTAGATCGGCAGCACCGCGCCGCCGGGATAACCGAAAAGGTGCTCGACGCCCTGATCGGCAAGCGCCGCAATCACCATTTCCGCGCCGGTCATTTCCGTCATGACTTGCTCCACTCTTTCGGCGCCCCCTCCTCACCTCCCCCGCTGGCAGGGGAGGATGGAGGGGGTGGGTTTAGAAAATAAAAAAGGGGCTCAAGAGCCCCTGTTTTCGCGCACCGCCACGTTTCGCGGGTGGGATTATCCACCCCCGGCGGTGCGCCTTCCTACGAGTACCAGCGACGTGACCACGAATTGCCGCACCGGACGTGCCCTTCCTTCTCAGATCGCTTTTTATAAGCATTGTGGCAGCGCCGGTCAAGGCAAATACGGCCGGAATTTGTCGCGGGACGTTCGAACACGCTTCAAACACGCGTTTGAAATCGGTGCGCCGGGCAAAACCGCTGCTGTCAATTAATCTTGAGTGCCACAGCCGCGCCGCGATTTCGCGCGGGCGCGGCCAGCAATTCGCCGCCGCGGTTTGTTCTGTCTGGGGTTCTTCGGGTGGCGCGACAGGTTGGACTCGCTCGCGCCGCCGGCTTTCTCCGCTGGAGGGGAACATGTTTGCCGGAGAGTTGCTCGCAGCAAAATTCTTTGTCCGATCGTTGCACCGCGCCGCCGCCGGCCTTCTGGTCTCCCTTGCTTTCGCGATCGCCTTTGCCGCGCCGGCCGCCGCAGTGCCGCCGCCGACCGGCGGGCTCAATTCGACCGACGCGATGCTCAAATGGATCAACGCCTATCGCGGCAAGCCCGAGCCGGACGCTCTCCCCGTGCTCGTCCACGCGCTGAGCGATCTGCAAGCATTCAAAGACGCCGGAACCTGCGGCGCCTATATCGGCTTCATCGCCGGCGTTCTTGGCGCCAATCCAGATCACGCCGAAACGCTGATCGCCAAGATGCTGACGATCCAGCCGGCCGATCACTGGGTGCTGGTACGGGCCATCGCTTATTCCGGCTTGCCGAACTGGAAGTTGCTCCTTGCCGAGTTTGTCGATCAGATGCCTACGCGCAGCGCCATGATCGACAAATATATCGCCGGCAAATTGCCGACGCTGGATCAGATCGATTATCAGAATGCCAAGCCGGGCATGCTCGACAAGATCAAGGAAGCGCTGAAGATCGACGGCGATCGCAAAAAAGTGGTGGCGATCGATCCCAATCCGGAGCTGATCGACGTGCTGTGGGGCTATTATCTCGCAACCGGCTCCTATCAGCCGATCGGGCGCATCATCAAATTGCTTCCGCTGGCCAACGACAAGAACAGTGTCGACAATCTCACGACCGGGAGCGCCGCCAAGTTCACGCTCGCCAGCAACGCGGTGCGCGATCTGCATCTGCTCGCCATGCTCAAACGCGCGGTCAAGGGACAGCCGGAGGACGTCGCCAAGGTGCTCAACGACGTGATCGACACCGCCGAGAATGTCGACACCGCGCGCATGCGCAAAGAATCGATCGCCGCGATCGACGAGCTCAAACAAAAGGGCCCGAACTCGAAACGCGAGCTCAGCGGCTGGGGCCAGGTCGGCCAGGGCGCGATGTCGATGGGCTGCGTCGTGGCGGCGGCAACCGGGCAGATCGAATTGGGCATTCCCTGCGTGATCGGCGGCGCGGCATATTCGGCCGGGCTGCAGTACATGTCGCACTAGAGCATGATCCGGAAAAGTGGAAACCGGTTTTCCGAAAAGATCATGCTCCACCAAGATGCTAGAGCTGCGATCGATTCAACTTGAAGCGATTGCGCTCTAGGGCAGCTATTCATCAATCGAGATCAAATGAACCGGCGGCCGATTGATGCCCGTTTTGCCGAGCGCTTTGGACTTGGGTCTGCCGTCGTCACCCATCGCTAAGCGCCAATCGGCGACATCGCCGCACCAATGCAAAAGTGGCTTCGCTCACCAACACCTAGCGCAGGGTGGGAGCGCTTCTACGCGACGTCAGAACTTGTAGCTGACGCGCCCGACCACGGTTTGGAGTCCGAAGCTGTTGCTGGCGGCGTTAACTGCAGGCGCAAAGCCGGCGCATGTGGCAGGAGTTGCGCACGCGCCGGTCGTAACGACATTCGCACCGAACATTGACACGTAATCATATTCAACGCCGAGAATGAAATGCGGCGTCCACATGTACTCGAGGCCGGCACCCGCCGTTAATCCAAATACTCGCTGGGTGTTTGAGAACGCCACGC
Source organism: uncultured Alphaproteobacteria bacterium (assembly GCA_963733575.1). Taxonomy (GTDB): domain Bacteria; phylum Pseudomonadota; class Alphaproteobacteria; order Rhizobiales; family Xanthobacteraceae; genus BOG-931. Next base: position 263,210 of record CAVTDJ010000009.1, read on the forward strand.
CGGAGACAGGGGCCCCCGAAATGCCGCTAAACTGGACATCTCCAGCGGCGAAGCCGCCTTTGCCATACAAAAACCAATTGCCGGGCGCGTAACCGAAACGCATGGTGATCGTTTCGAGATCCTGCAGCTTCGTCGTGAAGCTATCGAGAGGAAATACCGGAGTGACGGGTCCGACCAATGTCTGGTTCAAACTCAACCAATCGCCGGTAAATTCCAGTCCCGTGACCCACGGGCCGTTCTGAAAATTATAGCCGATTTGGCCGCCGACCATTCCACCACTCAAATTGTTCGTGAAGCTCTGGCCGGGGGCCGAGTTGAAGAACTGAACGCCAGGGAGAGTCCAGGTCGGATTGGCCCAGGCTCCGCCGCCGTTGATCCCGACATAGAGTCCGGCCCAACCCGTCGGTTCGGGCGCCGGCATCGGCGGCGCCTTGAGCGCCATGTCCGCCGCCAAAGCCGGCGTTCCAACCAATGCGGCAACGGCAGCAAAACCGATCAGTATCTTCTTCACGGCAGCCCCCAGATAATTCCAACTAAGAGATTGATTTAACACGATAGCACCCGACTGCTCGCCAAGCTGTTACCGTTTCGCCACAGTGCATAGGAATCCACCATTTCCATGCGTCGCCGTCGGCAAACTGTGCGCGCGGTCATTCGGTCGGGACCCAAAATCATTTCGCCAACTGCGCCTCGATCGCGGCGAGCGCCTTCTCCGGCTCGACCCAGGCGAAATCGGGAAGCTGATTGCGGAACCAGGTCGCCTGCCGCTTGGTGTATTGGCGGGTGTCGCGTTTGGCGCCTTCCACCGCGTCCTCCAGGCTGGTCTCGCCGCGAAGGTGCCGAATGAGCCACGGCACGCCGTGCGCTTTCATGGCCGGCAGATCCGGGTCGAGCTCGCGCGCCGCGAGCGTCCGCACTTCCTCGATCGCGCCCGCCGCGATCATGGCGTCGAAGCGGGTGTCGATCCGGTGCATCAGCTCGTCGCGATCCGGCATGAGAAAAATTTTTGCCGCGTGCGAAGCGTCGACGCTGGCGGCCTTGTTCTCCTCGTGCCACTCGAGCAACGACCGGCCGGTTGCCAGCATCACTTCGAGCGCGCGGGCGATGCGGGCGCGGTCGCCCGGCATCAGCCGCGCCGCCGCCGCCGGATCGCGTTGTTTGAGCTCGACATGCAGCGCGCCGACGCCCTCGCTCGCGAGCCGCTCCCGCACCGCGTCGCGGATCTCGGCGGGAATCGGCGGCACCGCCGCAAGCCCGCGCGTGAGCGCGTTAAAGTACAGACCCGTGCCGCCGACGACGATCGCCGCGCGCCCGTAGCGCCGTGTCGCCTCGAGCGTTGCCGCCGCGTCCGTGCACCAGCGGCCCACGGAATAATTCTCCGCCGCGTCGACGCGGCCGTAAAGCCGGTGCGGCACGCGCTGCTCCTCCTTCGCCGTCGGCCGCGCGGTGATGATGCGCAGATCGCGATAAACCTGCATGGAATCGGCATTGATGATGACGCCGCGGAGTTTTTCGGCCAGCGCCAGCGCCAGCGCCGATTTGCCACTCGCCGTCGGCCCGGCGATAAGGATCACATCGGGTTTGCTCACAGACTTGACGTAATCCGGTTTTGTGCGAATTAAAATCCCGGAACATAGAGAGGCCCCTTGTCCCTGATCAAACCCTTTCGCGCATTGCGGCCGGCGCCGGGACGCGCGGCCGAAGTGCTGGCGCCGCCCTATGACGTGCTCTCGAGCGCCGAGGCGCGCGAGCGCGCCAAGGGCAAGCCGTGGAGCTTCCTGCACGTCTCCAAGGCGGAGATCGATCTCGATCAGGCGATCGATCCTTACGACCGCGCCGTGTATGCCAAAGCCGCCGACAATCTGCAGCGCATGATCGCCGCCGGCGTGCTCGTGCGCGACGACAAGCCCTGCTACTACGTCTACCGGTTGACCTGGCATGGCCACGTCGAGACCGGTTTCGCGGCGGTGGCTTCGGTTGCCGCCTACGCCGAAAACCGCATCCGCAAGCACGAACTGACAACGCTCGCCAAAGAGGACGACCGCGTCCGCCAGATCGAGGCGGTGAACGCGCAGACCGGCCCGGTCATGCTGGCCTATCCGAGCGCGCCCGAGATCGACGCCACGCTGGCGCGCGCCGCGGCCGGCAAGCCCGCGGTCGATATCACCGCCGACGATGGCGTGCGCCACCAGCTCTGGGTGATCGACGACGACGCGACGATCGCGGCGCTCACGCATGCGGTCGACGCGCTGCCCGCGCTCTACATCGCCGACGGCCATCACCGCTCGGCGGCGGCGGCGCGCATCGCGAAAACGCGCGGCGGCGAAGGCTCGCACGATCATTTCCTCGCCGTGCTGCTGCCGCAGGCGCAGATGACCATCCTCGATTACAACCGCGTGCTGCGCGATTTGAACGGGCGCAGCCCGGAGGCGCTGCTGCAGGAAATCGGTCAACGCTACACGGTCGAACCGAGCGACCAGCCGGTGCGGCCGGCGCACGCCGACGAGGTCGGCATGGTCCTCGCCGGCCACTGGTATCGTCTCAAGCTCCGGCCCGAGCTGATCGACGAAACGCCACAAGACCCGGTCGCCGGGCTGCCGATCACGCTGCTGGCGCGCCACATCATCGAGCCGATTTTCGGCGTTACCGATCCCCGCCGCGACAAACGCATCGACTTCGTCGGCGGCGGCCGCGGGCTTGGCGAGCTCGAATGGCTGGTGTCCTCCGGCACGATGGCGGTGGCATTTGCGCTCTACCCGACGCAGATGCGCGATCTCATGGCGGTCGCCGACGCCGGCGCGATCATGCCGCCGAAATCCACCTGGTTCGAACCAAAGCTCGCCGACGGCATGGTCAGCCACGTGCTGGATTGAGCCGTGCTTCGCGGCAGACTTTCACGCATTGGCCTGCTCATCGCGTTGGCGGGCTTTGCCGTGCTCGGCGCATCTTTTTACAATTGGACGCAGGCCAGTCCTGATCATCGTCTCTTCTCCACCAAGGATGAGCACGAGTGGGTGCGCGCGGATTCTTCAAGCGCGCGCGCCGTTGAAAGCGACGAGACGTGGCAGGTTTCCGCGGCCTGCCTCGGACCATATTTGGCGACGGCGGCCGAGCAGGCGGGCGCGAACCTCAAGACATACGACGACACGGCCCCCGACGAAATTCGCGCCTGGCGCAATCGTCCGCCTGAACAGCAACAAAGTAGACCGCAGGAAGGGCAGACACGGCTCGCGCAATCTGATGACGAAATCAAACTCCAAACAAAATATCAGGATTGGTTCCTTGCCGAGTTCCGGCTCGAGAAACAACTGAAGCAATGGGAGCGCCGGTTAGGCAGCGTCACCGACAGAAGCACTAGCCTCGGCGACGCGCGCCGCAGGATCATGGATGTCCGGCTATACCTCAGCGAGGATACCGAACTGGCAAGCGCCGGCCGCGACTTCGAGCATTTCGTGTTCTTTCTGCTCGGCCTTGGCGGTTTTCCGGACGACCAGTTGAAAGCGATCAAGGTCGCTTGCATTGATGTCATTCCGATCAAGCGGATCGTCACGACAACGACCTGGCACACAGACATCCGGCGCTGGCCCGCTGATCACGCTGCCGCCTTCTGGCCCGGCTTGGCGCTTGCCGTTGTCGGCTTGCTCTTGATCCCGATCGCCACTCGCATGAGCGCGACGAAATGATTTCATCCTGCCGCGCGAAGCGGGGAAGGGGGACCGCGCGTTTAGCGCGGTGGAAGGGGCGTCGGCAGAGAGGCGAGCCTCCATTCGGCACGCCCCCTCCACCATGCTCCGCATGGTCCCCCTCCCCCGCTTCGTTTCACTACGCGGGGGCGGATAAGCAAATTTGTTCTCGCGACGCATCCGCGCCCGAGCTTTGCACAGCCACCACGAAAATCAGTTCGCCGCCCTCGCGCAAAAGCCGAGGGAAGCGGAGCGCCGAAAGGCGCAACCATCCATTGTCCGCGCAACACCGAACAAGCGTTGCCGCTTGTTGATGCCCGGGCGCGGAAGCGCGCCACAGACAATTTGCGCGAACGTGCGCAACTCATCTGCTTGCGGGGCGCGCTCGCCTTCCGGCGCTCCACTGCGGCTCTCGCCAGGGGCTTTCGCCCGTTGGCTCAGCTCCAGGCCAGGCTTCCTGGGACGTGGTTCCGGCGGGCGTTACCCGCCTTCTCCTGTCCCAGTCCAGGGAAAGCACCTCCCGAACCGGCCGTAGTACCGGAGAGCATGATGCCCAAAACCGCCCGGGAGCGGATTGCAAATCCGCGCGCGGGGACCGCCCTTGCTCCGCAATCGGGTATGCCTCGCGAGTGCGTCCCTCGAGTGAGCAAGGTAATCGTTCGTAACATAATCGGTGACGCATGTCAAGGCCGTCGTCACTACAAAAGAGACGCAACCGGTGCATCCAGCAATGCCTTGGACGACCCCCACTCATGAGACGGAGCCACATTTGACGGCTGCGGGTGCTTCGCCTTGCTAACCCATGACGAATCGCAACACGTTTTAGGAATTCTGTGGGTCATCTCGCAATGATCCTCCTCTCCGGCGGCCAATCCGGCGTCGACCGCGCGGCGCTCGATGTGGCGCTCGCGCGCGGCATCGAATACGGCGGCTGGTGCCCCAACGGCGGCTGGGCCGAGGATTTTCCTCAACCGCCGGGATTGTTGGCCAAATATCCGAAGCTGAAAGAGACGCCGCTCCCTGATCCGGCGCAGCGCACGGAATGGAATGTGCGCGATGCGGATGCGTGCCTGATCATTGTCGATGCCGGTGGACTGGATATTTCGCGCGGCTCGGCGCTCGCACAAGACCTCGCGCACCGCTACCGCAAGCCGCTCCTGGTCGCCGATCTTGCAACGCCGGATGGCCTCAAACACGCAGCGGTCTGGCTGCGCGTGCAGCGCGGACGGCGCGGAGCCGATCTGAAACTCGCCATCGGCGGTCCGCGCGAAAGCGAAGCGCCAGGGATTTATGAGCGGGCGAGAGGTTTCATTGAGGCGCTGGTGGCCCTCAGCATCATCCCGTCATCCTGAGGTGCACGCGCGCAGCGCGGGCCTCGAAGGATCGACGGCCGAGGGACCCGGGCCGTCGCCCTTCGAGGGCCGCTTCGCGGCCACCTCAGGATGACGGATTAATGCCGAGCTACGCGCTTACGGCGCCGCAGTCGACCCCCCGCTATCGGAGCGGAATTGCTCCACCGCGCCCGGCCCCGGAATCGCCGACGGCGGGCACTTGCCGAGGATGATCATGCCGAGAACTTCATCCTTGGTGACGTCGGCGATGCGCGCCGTGCCGACGATGCGTCCGTTCTTCATCGCGCAAATCCGATCGGCCAGATCAAAGACGTCATGAATGTCATGGCTGATCAGGAAGATACCGATACCGTCGGCCTTGAGCTTTTTGACGAGGTCGCCGACCTGCGCAGTCTCCTGCGGTCCGAGCGCCGCCGTCGGTTCGTCCATGATCAGAATACTCGCGTTGAACAGGATCGCCCGCGCGATCGCCACCGACTGGCGCTGCCCGCCGGACAGCTTTTTGACGGGATCTTTGAAGCGCTGGAAGTGCGGGTTGAGGCGGCCCATGACCTCGCGCGCCGCGGCCTCCATGGCGATGTCGTCAAGCGTCCCCCAGCTTGTTCGCAGCTCGCGGCCGAGAAACAGATTGGCGGCGGCGTCGACATTGTCGGCCAGCGCGAGCGTCTGATAGATCGTCTCGATGCCATATTTCTTGGCGTCGCGCGGATTGGCGATGGTCGCCGCCTCGCCGCGAATGGCGATGGTTCCGGAATCGCGCGTACAGGCGCCGGAGAGAATCTTGATCAGCGTCGACTTGCCGGCGCCGTTGTGGCCGACGAGCGCCATCACCTCACCGTCGTAGAGGTCGATCGACGCCCGGTCGACGGCGTGAATGCCGCCGAACGAGATCGAAATGTCGCGCATCTCGACGAGAGGGATGCGTGCGGGGTCCATCGTGCGCTCCTCTAGTTCCTGTCCCGCTCATTCCCGCGCAAGCGGGAATCCAGTTGGGCTTGCTCTGTTGCGGTGGATTCTTCTGGGTCCCCGCTTTCGCGGGGACGAGCGGATACGGCACTGACTTGATTCGATCGGAGCTTGCTCCTATTGCGCCCGGCGCCGATAGACGGTGTCCAGCCCCACCGCGACCACGAGAACGGCGCCGACGACGATGCTCTGCAGCGGCGTATCGACGCCGAGCAGCACCATGCCCGACTGTACCGACTGCATGAGCACGGCGCCGAGCATCGCGCCGGCCACGGTGCCGACGCCGCCCGAAAGCGACGCGCCGCCGATGACGGAAGCGGCGATGACCAGGAGCTCGGCGAGCGTGCCTTCCGAGTTCGTGGCGGCGTTGAGACGCGCGATCGATATGGCGCCGGCAATGGCGGCGAGCAGCCCCATCAGCATGAATATCTTCATGATCACCCAGCGCGTGTTGACGCCGGCGAGCTCGGCCGCCTCCGGGTTGCCGCCGATGGCGTAGACATAGCGGCCGAAGCGCGTTCGCGTCGCAAGGAAGGTCATCGCCACGCCGACGCCGATCGCGATCAGAACCGGAATCGCGATCCCGTGCGCGATGAAAAGGCCGCCTTCGGCAAGCGCGATATGGTTCGCTTCGGCGTAGCGGCGCACGCTGCCGATCGGCCAGGGATAAGCGTTGACGATGGCGACCGCGGCGAGGATCAGAGCGCAGGCGATGCCGCCAAGAAAGACTTCGGCCGTCATCGGTCGCAGCGGGAAGTGGAACGTCTTGCGCCGGGCGCGGCCGTGCGCCAGCAGCGCCACGACCGCGGCGCAAGCGACCAGGCCGACCACCCAGCTCCAGGCCGCGCCGATCGAGCCTTCCGGACCGCCGCCCATAAGTCTGAACCTTGAGTCCAATGGCGCGACTGTCTGACCGCTCGTCACCCACCAGGCCGCGCCGCGCCAGACCAAGAGGCCGCCAAGCGTTACGATGAAGGACGGAATGCCGAGATAGGCGATCACAAAGCCTTGCAACGCGCCGAGGATGACGCCAAGGAGGAGCCCGGCCGCCAGCGTTAGAACCCAGGTCGCCGGATGTTCGAAGCCGAGAAGCTTCGGCAGCAGATCGGATTGGGTGACGCCCATGATCATGCCGATGAAGCCGAGCATCGACCCGATCGACAGATCGATGTTGCGCGTCACGATGACGAGCGCCATGCCCGTCGCCATGATGGCGACGGACGATGACTGCACCGACAGATTCCATAAATTGCGCGGCGTGAGAAACAGGCCGCCCGAAAGCGCGTGGAAGGCGATCCAGATCAGCAGCAACGCACCGACCAAGCCGAGCATCCGCGTGTCGAGTTCCGTGGCTTTGAGAAAACCGGCAAGCGGAGGCCAGCGGTTTGGCTTTTCGCTTTGTTTCATCGTCAAACCGCTGCGGCCATCCGCGTCCGTTAACGCCACTGCATCAAAGGAAATTCGGCGCTCGTTTGCGAGCCTTCTCCCCTTGCGGGAGAAGGCAGCGCCGGGGTCCGAGCGGGCACGGTTGGATGAGGGGTTGCGGCCCGCCCCCTCACCCCTTCTTGCCGTTGAACCGCCGAGCCGCTCTCTCCCGCGAGGGGCGAGGGCGCATCTACGACGCCCGACGTTGTTGACGCGTTGGCGTAGAACATGATGCCGAAGACCCGGGGTTTCGGACGGGATCAGCTGGTCGGCAATCAACCGCAGACCTTGACCGTGCCGGGCTTCACGCCCTGGCAGACTTCGGCCTTCTTGATCCAACCCGCATCGATGATGACGTCGAGGTTGTCCCTGGCGATCGGAATCGGCGTCAGGAACAACGAGTTCATCTCGACTTTCTTCGGGCCGCCGGCGAACTTCACGACGCCGGGAACATCGCTCATCTTCTTGCCGTCGGCGAGCAGCGCGGCGATCTCGGCCGCCTTCCTGCCAAGCGCGCGGGCGTCCTTCCAGACAGAGAGGGTCTGCGTGCCGAGCGCGATGCGGTTGAGGGCGGCATGATCGCCGTCCTGACCCGAAACCGGCACGGCGCCGGCCATGCCCTGCGCCGCCAGCGCGGCGATGGCGCCACCGGCCGTGCCGTCGTTCGAAGCCACGACCGCGTCGACCTTGTTGTTATTCTTGGTCAGTATCTGCTCCATGTTCTTCTGCGCGTTGGCCGGCAGCCAGCCGTCGGTATAGGCTTCGCCGATATTCTTGATCTTGCCGGCGTCGATCGCCTGTTTCAGCACCTCCATCTGGCCGGCGAACAGGAAATCGGCGTTCGGATCGGCGGATGATCCTTTGATGAAGGCGTAATTGCCCGCCGCCTTGAATGCGAAGACGCCGCGCGCCTGCATCCGCCCGACTTCCTTGTTATCGAAGGTGACATAAAATGCGTTCGGATTTTCGATCAGTCGGTCATAGCCGACCACCGGAATGCCTTCGTCGACCGCCTTCTGCACCGCCGGGCCGATGGCGGACGAGTCCTGCGCCAGCACGATCAGCACGTTGGCGCCCTGCGCGATCAGGCTTTCGATGTCGCTCAATTGCTTCTGCGCGGACGATTGCGCGTCGGCGGAGATATATTTGTCGCCGGCCTCGGCGATTGCGGCCTTGATCGCGGCTTCGTCGGTCTTCCACCGCTCCTCCTGGAAGTTCGACCAGGAAACGCCGATCACTTTGCCCTTGGCTTGCGCGAAAGCGACGAAGCAAAACGATAATGCGGCGCCCGCCAGCAAGGCGGTTGCAAACTTCCTCATGATGACCCTCCCCTACGCCGGCGGATTACGTTTTCGGTCAGTCCGCTCTACCACCGCCCGCTACTACCTCGCATCATTGCCGAAAACATCAACTTAAGGCGAATTTGTTTGGTTCGCGTACATCGCCGATGTTTAGCCTCGATGCCGGCGCGGGTATCCGTCGCGGAATTAGATCGAGCCCGCCGAGATGCATCGAAACGACGGATCATACCGGGAGGTCGAGCCATGTTGAAACGAAAAGCCGTATACGGCGCGCTCGCGGCTGCGGCGGCCGTGCTTGCCGCCTCGCAAATCGCCGATGCCTGCACCCGCGTCCTGTGGAACGACAACAAGCTCGCGGTCGTGGTCGGGCGAACCATGGACTGGCCGGAATCGACCGATCCGATCCTCACAGTGTTTCCGCGCGGCATGAGCCGCGACGGCGGCCGTGCCGGCGCGGCGGTGGCGGTTCCGGAAAACCCGGTAAAATGGACCTCCAAGTACGCAAGCCTGGTGACCACCATCTACGGCATCGGCACCGCCGACGGATTCAACGAGCGCGGCCTCGGCGCCCACATGCTCTATCTAACCGCGACCGATTTCGGCTTAAGGGACGCGAGCAAGCCGGGCGTGCAGGCCGGACTGTGGGCGCAGTACGCTCTGGACAACGCGGCGACCGTGAACGAAGCGCTCGACATGCTCGGCAAGATCCAGGTGGTGATGGTCTCGGCGCGCGGACACGATGCCAACGTCCATCTGGCGCTGGAGGATGCCAGCGGCGATTCCGCCATCATCGAATATATTGGCGGCAAGCCGGTCATCCATCATGGCCGCCGGTTCACCATCATGACCAACGACCCGGCCTATGACCAGCAGCTCGCGCTGCTGAAGCAGCTGGATTTCTCCCATCCCTCGAGCGACATGCCGCTGCCCGGCAACGTCAATCCAAGAGACCGTTTTGCGCGCGCCGATTATTACCTGTCGCTGCTGCCGCAGCCCAAGGACGAGCGCGAAGCCATAGCCGGCGTGTTTGCCATCGCGCGCAACGTCTCGGTGCCGTTCGGCGCGCCCTACGAGAGTTTCGGCATCTACAACACCGAATACCGCACGGTGATGAACCTCACCGACAAGCGCTATTATTTCGAGCTGTCCACCGCGCCCAACGTCATCTGGACCGACCTCCTGGAGATGAAACTTGCCCCCGGCTCGCCGGTGATGATCCTGAACCCGGACGACATCGCGCTGTCGGGCGACGTCACCGACAAGTTCAAGGCGGCGAAGGCGGCGTTCTGAAGTCAGGGCGGCGCTTAAGCCGCGCGCACGCGACTGACGAAAGTGCCGGCGTCGCGGGCCAAGGCGGCAGCCTGGCGGCTCAACTCGGCGGCCGCGGCGAGCACCTGATCGGCGCCGCGCCCCGAGCGCTGCACGAGCTCGCTCACGCCGGCGATGCTGTCCGATACCTGCCCGGTACGTTCGGTCGCAGCGTCGACGGTCTCCGCGATCTTGCGCGCCGCCAGGTTCTGCTGCTGCACGGAATCGGAAATCGCGACGGAAATCGTGCTCACTTGCAGCATCGATTTCGCCATCGCCTCGTTGGCGCTCTGCACCACCTCGATCACGTGCCCGACCGACATTGTCTTGTCCTTGATCTCGGCCAGCGCCTTGGTGGTCTGCGCCGCCAGCGCCTTGACCTCCTGGGCGACGACGGCAAAGCCGCGCCCGGCCTCGCCGGCGCGCGCCGCTTCGATCGCGGCATTGAGCGCGAGCAGGTTAGTCTGGCTCGCGATCGCCGTGATCAACGTGGCGACTTGATCGATATCCTTCACCGTGGTCACCAGCGCCGCGGTGTTGGCGACGGCGCTGTCGGTACAGCGCGTCGCCTCTTCGACGATGCCGGAGGCGTTGGCGACTTGCGCGCCGATGTCGCCGATCGAAGCGGAAAGCTCCTCGATGGCGGCGGCAACGCCCGTTGCGCCGGCCGTCGTGTCCTCCGCGACCGAGGCAGCCTGGCGGGCGTGGCGATGCAACTCTTCCAGGACCGCCGTCATGCCGCGCGCGAAGGTTCAAGCTCGGTCGCCGAATGCCCGAGCGAAGCGGCGATGGCAAGGATGTCTCTTTCGAACGCCACGGCGACCGCTTCCAGCGCCGCGGATTTTTCCGCCTCGGCGCGCTTGCGCTCGGCGGTACGCTCGCGCTCGGCGTCGCGCAACGCCAGCGCGTTGTTGCGGAACACCGCGACCGCGCGCGCCATGGCGTCGATCTCGTCGGCACGCCGGCTGCCGCCGATGGCAGCGCCGAGGTCGCCATCGGCCATTTGCGTCATCGTCCGCGCCATGCGCCGCAATGGCCGGGTGATAAAAAGCCGCGTCAGCAGGAATGCGCCGACAAGCGCGACCGCAGTGCCGCCGGCGAGGACGCCGACGGTCGTGCGGTACATCCAGGCGCCGCGCTCGGCCACCGCCGCTTCGGTGCTGCGCGCGTTCGCGCCGAGGATGTTGATCAGCCGGTCCATGTGGAACGTGACGTCGTCGCGCGCGGGATCGAACTTAAAATCCACGATGCGCCTGGCCTCATCTGCTTTGCCGGCCTTCAGCGCATTCTTGAGACCGACGGCGACACCGCGCGCAAGCTCGAGCTTGTCGAAAATGCGCCGGACATCTTCGCTTGCGGCGGGGTAGTCGGTCAGCACGTTGTTCAGGGATCACTTGGCGGCGGCGTATTGTCCTTCGATTTCCTCGGCGGCTTCCTTGGCCTGGTCGGGATCGGAGGCCGAATAGGTTTTGTAAGTCGCGACGCCGAACAACTCGATGGCCGCCTTGGCTTCGGCGAGCGCCAGCCGCGCCGGCGCGAAATGCCGCGTCACCACCGCGTTGAGCCGATCGATCTCATCGAGCCGCTGCAGGCAAAAGACGTTGGCGGCGATCGACAACAGACCCAATGCCGCGATGAGCAAGACGGCCTTCATCGCGATCGGCAGATGGAGGAATTTCAATTTGAGCATGACGGCGAGAGGAAGCTGATCGAAGTTTTTAACGGAACAAGTGTTCCCATCCGCTTAACGGGGCAGTTACGCTGCTGTAAGCTGGGTGTCACAAATCGGCATGTTTTAAGTCGGCCGGGAATTCGGGAAACGCCGATGCGCCAATACCTCGATTTGATGGAACGCGTGCTCACCGACGGCGTGGAAAAACGCGACCGCACCGGCGTCGGCACCCGCTCAATTTTTGGGCATCAGTTGCGCTTCGATCTGGCGCGCGGATTTCCGCTTCTCACTACCAAGAAGCTGCACGTCAAATCCATCGTCTATGAGCTGCTGTGGTTTCTGCGCGGCGACACCAACGTCAAATATCTCGACGAACACGGCGTCACCATCTGGGACGACTGGGCCGACGAGAACGGCGATCTCGGCCCGGTTTACGGCCGGCAATGGCGCTCGTGGCCGACGCCGGACGGTGGCTCGATCGACCAGATGGCGAACGTCATCGAGGAAATCCGCTGCAACCCGAATTCGCGCCGGCTGATCGTCACCGCCTGGAATCCGGCGGAGAACGATAAGATGGCGCTGTCGCCTTGCCACTGCCTGTTCCAGTTCAATGTCGCCGCCGGCGCGCTGTCGTGTCAGCTCTACCAGCGCTCGGCCGATGTCTTTCTCGGCGTGCCGTTCAACATCGCCTCTTACGCGCTGCTGACGCTGATGGTGGCGCAGGTGACCGGACTGAAACCCGGCGCCTTCGTCCACAGCTTCGGCGATACGCACCTCTATCTCAATCATCTCGAACAGGCGCGGCTGCAACTCACCCGCAGCCCTCGCCCCTTGCCGACGCTGCGGCTCAATCCCGCGGTGAAAGATCTGTTCGCATTCCGCTACGAGGATTTCTCGCTCGAAGGCTACGAGCCGCACCCGCACATCAAGGCCGCCGTGGCGGTTTGAGGATGGATATCCTCCTCATCGCCGCCGTGTCCGAAAACGGTGCCATCGGCCGCGGCAATGCGCTGCCGTGGCGGCTGAAATCGGACATGCAGCATTTCCGCGCCGTCACCATGGGCAAGCCGGTCATCATCGGGCGCAAGACTTATCTGTCGATCGGCAAACCGCTTCCCGGCCGCACCAATATTGCCGTGAGCCGCGACCCGGCTTTTGCCGCGCCGGGAATAATTGTGGCGCCGAGCCTCGATGCCGCAATCGCCGCCGCGCGTGGCGACGCCCTGCGACGGCAGGCGGACGCCATCATCGTCGCCGGCGGGGCCGATATTTATGCCCAGGCCATGCCTCTGGCCGCGCGTCTTGTCATTACCTATATCCACGCCGCGATCGAAGGAGATGCTTATTTTCCGACGATCGACCGGAGGGTGTGGCGCGAAATCGCCCGCGATGAACATGCAGCGGCGGCTGGAGACGATGCCGCCTTCGCCTTCGTCACATACGAACGCGCGTCGCCCGCCTCGGCCCCAGCCGAGGCTCCATTTCACGCGCAAAACTGACGGGACGAGGCGGTTAACGCGGCGGAACTGCGCGTTGTAAGGGACGGAACGCTCCCCTATAACCCCACCGAAACCAAGCCGGCTTTGCGCTGGCGCGAGGAGAGATTTGATGCCGTGGAGCAACCAATCCGGCGGCGGTGGCGGCCCTTGGGGTTCGGGATCGCGAGGCCCGTGGGGCTCGGGACCGCAACAACCCGGTGGGTCGCGGCCGCCGGATCTCGAAGAATTCCTACGCCGGAGCCAGGACAGGCTGCGCAGCTTGATGCCCGGCAACCTCGGCGGCCGCGGCATCGCGCTGATTGCGCTGGCGGCGGTCGTGCTTTGGGGCTTTTCCGGCTTTTTCCGCGTCGAGCCCGACGAGCTCGGCGTGGTGCTGCGGTTCGGTAAATTCGTTCGCGAGGTGCAGCCGGGGCTGAATTATCATCTGCCTTATCCGATCGAGACCGCGCTCACGCCGCCGGCGTTGCGCGTCAACAAGACCGATGTCGGCATCCGCGCCGTCGAAGACATCCGCCGGGGCACGTCAGTTCGCGAGCTGCCGGAGGAGAGCCTGATGCTGACCGGCGACGAGAATATCGTCGACGTCGATTTCTCGGTGCTGTGGCGCGTCAGGCCTACCAGCGTCGGCGATTATCTCTTCAACATCCAGGTTCCCGAGGGCACCGTGAAGGCGGTCGCCGAAAGCGCGATGCGCGAGGTGATCGGACGCTCGACCATCCAGCCGGTCCTGACCGGCGCGCGGCAGACCATCGAGACGGCGGTGCAGGAGCTGATGCAGAAAACCCTCGACAATTACGGCGCCGGAATTCTGATACAGCAGGTGCAGTTGCAGAAGGTCGACCCGCCGACCCAGGTCATCAACTCCTTCCGCGACGTGCAAGCGGCGCGCTCGGACCTCGAGCGGGCGCAGAACGAGGCGCAGACTTACGCCAATCGCGTCGTCCCTGAGGCGCGCGGCCGCGCCTCCAAGATCACCCAGGACGCCGAAGCCTATCGCGAGCAGACCGTGGCCGAAGCCAACGGCGAGACCTCGCGTTTCCTGCAAATCTACGAGCAATACAAAAAAGCGCCCGGTGTAACCCGCGAGCGCATGTATCTGGAAACCATGGAACGCATTCTCGGCGCCAACAACAAGACGATCATCGACACCGGCCCGCAGTCCGGGACCGGCGTCGTGCCCTATCTGCCGCTCACCGATCTACCGCCGCACCAGCAGCCGCGGCCCGCAGGCAGCCCGTCGGCGGGAGGCACCCAATGAAGCTCGGCCTTACCGGCGGCGCCGTCGCCGTTCTCCTGCTCTTGGCCGTCATCGTCGGCTACAGCACCTTTTTTACCGTGAGCCAGACCCAGCAGGCCCTGGTGGTGCGGCTCGGCAAGCCCGTGCACGTCATCACCGAGCCCGGACTGAGCGTGAAGGTGCCGTTCATCGACAGCGTGATTTATATCGACAAGCGCATTCTCAACATCGAATCGCCGGCGCAGGAGGTGATTGCCTCGAGCCAGGACAATGCGAAATCCGGCGTCGACCAGGCCGGCGAGCGGCTCGTGGTCGATGCCTTCGCGCGCTACCGCATCACCGATCCGCTCAAATATTATCAGACCGTCGGGCCCGCCGGCGCCGATGCGCAACTCGCGATCCTGCTCAACTCGGCGCTTCGGCGCGTGCTTGGCGCGGCCACCCTCGCCGACGTCGTGCGCAACAAGCGCGACGAACTGATGGCGAAGATGCGCACCCAACTCGATCACGAGGCTCAGCAATACGGCATTCAGATTATCGACGTGCGCATCCGCCGCGCCGATTTGCCGGAACAGAACAGCCAGGCCGTTTATCAGCGCATGCAGACCGAGCGGCAACGCGAGGCGGCCGAGTTCCGCGCCCAAGGCAGCCAGAAGAGCCAGACAATTCGCGCCAGGGCCGACCGCGACGTGACCGTGCTGCTGGCGGACGCGACGTCCCAGGCCGAGCAGATCCGCGGCCAGGGCGACAGCGAAAGGAACCGCATCTTTGCCGACGCCTACAACCGCGATCCGGACTTCTTCGCCTTCTACCGTTCGATGCAGGCTTACGAAAAGAGCATGCAGCGCGGCGACACGCGCCTGGTTCTCAAACCGGATTCGGATTTCTTCCGCTTCTTCATCGACCCGTCGGGCCGGACGCCGCCGGAAGCTTTGGCCGCGCCTCGTCCGCAAGCCTCGCCTCCCTCCAATCAGCCGGGCTCGAAATAGTCTTCTTGTCCGCTCCGTGCAAAACGCGGAGAGGATAAGAGAAACGTCAGCGCGCTTGCGGGGATGCACCGTTCATGTCGGACTTTCTTGTCGCGATCGGCCTGTTCTTCGCGATCGAGGGCATGCTCTTTGCTGCGTTCCCGCTCGGCACCAGGCGCGCCATGGCCGCGTCGCTCGAAATGCCGGCCAGCCGATTACGCATCGTCGGCCTTGCTTCCGCATTGGTCGGCGTCGCGATCGTCTGGCTGGTGCGCCATTAAATGCAGCCGCTAAACGGTGTATGAATTCTGAGTCGCTTTTCCGCCCCAATCCGGTTCCTAGTTGCGCCCGCGCCTCGTTAGGGCCTTGCGTCCGGAATTAGACGGGGGCACCCTTTCAATGACTTGATCCTCCAGGAGCAGGGACTTCCATGTCTTGCCTGTCTGTGTCTTGCCATTTCTCCCAACTCGTGCGGCGCGGCACGGTAGCCGCCGCGCTGGCAGCGGCGATCGTCGTGCTGCCGGCTTGGACCGCCGCGGCGCGAGGACCCGACAACATCGCCGACGTCGCCGAGCAGGTGATCGACACCGTGGTCAACATTTCCACGTCGCAGAAAGTGGACGCGCGCATGGGCAACCTGCCCGATCTGCCGCCCGGCTCGCCGATGGAGGAGTTTTTCGAGGAATTCTTCAAGAACCGCCGCGGCCAAGGCGGTCAAGGCGATCAGGATCACACGCCGCGCCGCATCAATTCGCTCGGTTCCGGCTTCATCATCGACGTGTCCGGCCTCGTCGTCACCAACAACCACGTCATCACCGACGCCGACGAGATCAACGTCATCCTCAACGACGGCACCAAGCTTCCGGCCACACTGGTCGGCAAGGATTCAAAGAGCGATCTCGCGCTCCTTCGCGTGCATTCCGACAAACCGCTCAAGGCGGCGAAGTTCGGCGATTCCGACAAGCTGCGGCTTGGCGAATGGGTCATCGCCATCGGCAATCCGTTCAGCCTCGGCGGCACGGTGACCGCCGGCATCGTCTCGGCGCGCAACCGCGACATCAATTCAGGCCCTTACGACAATTACATCCAGACGGACGCCGCCATTAATCGCGGCAATTCCGGCGGCCCGTTGTTCAACCTCAACGGCGAGGTGATCGGCGTCAACACGGCAATTATCTCGCCGTCCGGCGGCTCGATCGGCATCGGATTCGCGGTACCGTCCGACACGGTCGTCGCCGTCATCGACCAGATCCGGCAATACGGCGAGACGCGGCGCGGCTGGCTCGGCGTGCGCATCCAGCAGGTCACGGACGACATCGCTGAAAGTTTGAACATCAAGCCGCCGCACGGCGCGCTCGTTGCCGGCGTCGACGGCAAGGGGCCGGCGAAGCCGGCCGGCATCGAACCGGGCGACGTGGTCGTGAAATTTGACGGTCGCGACATCAAGGAAATGCACGATCTGCCCCGCATCGTCGCCGATACGCCGGTCGGCAAGGATGTCGAGGTCGTGATCATCCGCAAGGGCAAGGAAGAGACACACACGGTCAAGATCGGTCGGCTTGAAGACGGAGAGAAAGCGGCGGCGGCGGATGCCGGCAAGGACAACGCGCCGGCGCAGAAATCCGTCGTGCAGAAGACGCTGGGGCTCGAGCTTTCCAGCCTATCCGACGATCTGCGCAAAAAATTCAAGGTCCGCGACAACGTCAAGGGCGTCCTCGTCACCGGGGTCGATCCGAACGTGGCGTCCGCTGCGCCCGACAAGCGGCTTTCGCCCGGCGACGTTATTCTCGAGGTGCAATATCAGAGCGTCGGCAATCCGGCCGATCTGCAGACCCGCATCGACCAGCTCAAGGGCCAAGGCAAGAAAGTGGCGGTGCTGCTGGTCTCCAATGCCGACGGCGAGACGCGCTTCGTGGCGTTGAGCCTGCAGTAGCGCTAGCCGCCACGGACGAAGGTCGCAAATTGCAATAGAGACGCAGCGAGTAGCGAAGGGCAGTGCTCTTCACGTATTCGCTATTTCGCTACTCCCTGTTCGCCGCCGACTTCCCCCTTTTTTCGTCAATCCTTTGCGCCTATATTCCTTGTGCCGGCGCAAGCCGGATATGGCGATAAATGGCCGTCGTAATAAACCTTTCGGACCCGGGGGCAGTACCCGGCGACTCCACCATTTACGGGGTCGAAATAGGATCGACGAGGGCGTAAAGGGCGTGCTTTTGCTCGGCATGGTTCCGCCGTTATCGGGCCAAATCCATAGTTGCCAACGACAACTATGCTCCGGTTGCTCTGGCCGCGTAAGCGGCTCGAAAGACCGATCTAAAGCCCTGGCGTCTTAGCAGCGTCAGGCGGGGTTCGGAGGCACCTGGCAACAGAAGCCTCCACTTTCTTTCAGAGGACAGCGGGCGGACGACAGAGGACAGAATCGATCTGGACCTCTATGATTCGCGGCATATCTATCTTCCGTCCTCCGTCACGTGCTGTCCGTCATCCGCCATGCCGACCGATCACATTCGCTACGACATTCTCGCGCAAGCGGCGCTCCGCGGCGTCGTGCGCACCGTGCTCGCGGACGCGGCAAAAAAGGGCCTGCCGGGCGATCATCACTTCAAGATCACGTTCAGCACCACGGCGCCGGGCGTGCGGCTCTCCGACCGCATGCGCGCGCGCTATCCCGAGGACATGACCATCGTTCTGCAGCATCAGTTCTGGGATCTCATCGTCACCGAACAGGCTTTCGAGGTCGGCTTGTCTTTCGGCGGGATTCCGGAGCGGGTGCTGGTGCCATTCGAGGCCGTGACCGCTTTCTTCGATCCAGCGGTGCAATTCGGCTTTCAATTCGAGACCATCGAGGGTGAAGCGGCGGCTGAGAATGCCGTCCCGCCGGCGGAAAAATCGCCGACCGCACTAACTGGCCTGCCCGCCGAAGAGAGTAAGCCGGAACCGCTGCCGGCCCCCGCGCCCACCGCCGTTCCTACCGGGCCGGGCTCCGATCACGGCACCGGCGCCGAAGTCGTGCGTCTCGACCGGTTCAGGAAGAAGTGAGGACGGGCCAAAGGCCTCGAACATGCGCCGCTCGTTCCCGCGAAAGCCGGAAGCAGGAATCCAGCGGTTCAGAACTGGATCCCCGCTTCCAGGGACGAGCGGAATTTGAATTGATCGTTCTTTGCATGAAAACCCGCACCGAAACCGATACGTTCGGGCCCATCGAAGTGGCGGTCGACCGTTACTGGGGGGCGCAGACCGAGCGCGCGCGCAACAATTTCCGCATCGGCGAAGAGCTTATGCCGCGCCCGCTCATCCGGGCGCTCGCCATCGTCAAACGCGCGGCGGCGGAAGCCAATCGCGAGCTCGGATCGCTCAACGCGCGCCGCGCCAAGGCCATCGTCGCAGCCGCCGAAGAGATCATCGACGGCAAGCTCGACGACCAGTTTCCGCTGGTCGTTTGGCAGACGGGATCCGGCACCCAGAGCAACATGAACGTGAACGAGGTGATCGCCAACCGCGCCAACGAGCGTCTCGGCGGCGCGCTCGGCGCCAAATCGCCGATCCATCCGAACGATCACGTCAACTTGAGCCAGTCGTCGAACGACAGCTTTCCGACGGCGATGCACATCGCCGCGGCGCAGGAGATCGCGGACCGGCTTATTCCGGCGATGACGCATTTGCAGAAAGCACTCGAGGCCAAGACCAAGGCGTTCGCCTCCATCGTCAAGATCGGCCGCACCCACACCCAGGATGCGACGCCGCTCACGCTCGGCCAGGAATTTTCCGGTTACGCGGCCCAAGTAAAATCCGGCATCGCGCGCATCCGAACGGCGTTGAAGGAACTCTACCCGCTGGCGCAAGGCGGCACGGCAGTCGGCACCGGACTCAATGCCAAACGCCAATTCGCCAAGCTGTTCGCCCAAAAGGTCGCCGCGGACACCGGGCTGCCCTTCGTCACCGCGCCAAACAAATTCGAAGCGCTCGCCTCGCATGGCGCGCTCGTCTTTGCCCACGGTGCGCTCAGCGCGCTCGCCGCGGACTTGTTCAAGATCGCGAACGACATTCGCCTTCTCGGCTCCGGTCCACGCTCGGGTCTCGGCGAGTTGATCCTTCCAGAGAACGAGCCGGGCTCGTCCATCATGCCCGGCAAGGTCAATCCGACCCAATGCGAAGCGTTGACCATGGTTTGCTGCCGCGTGTTCGGCAACGAGACCACGATCGCCGTGGCGGCAAGCCAGGGCCATTTCGAGCTCAACGTCTATAAGCCGGTTATTGCCTACGCGGCGCTGCAATCGATCCGGCTTTTGGCCGATGCGGCCGTCTCTTTCACCGACCATTGCGTTGTCGGTATCCGCGCTAACGAGCCGCGCATTCGCGAGCTGATGGAGCGCTCGCTGATGCTCGTCACCGCGCTGGCGCCGCGGATCGGCTACGATAACGCGGCGAAAATTGCCAAGGCGGCGCTGGCCAATGGCACGACCTTGCGCGAAGAAGCGATCAAGCTCGGTTTCATATCGGGCCAGGAATTCGACCGTGTGGTGCGCCCCGCGCGGATGAACTCGACCGGACTCATGAGTCGCGGCGCCGCGGCTGCCTCGCACGGTTCCGCAGCGCTCCGGCAGACATTGCGTCGTAATCATACAGCCATGATTTCAAACGCAAATTTGAACAGCATCCAGATCGAATTTCGGTTGACCGGAACTAGTGTCACCGTATCGGCGCAATTCGTACGGACTAAACAGGGCAGGATGGCCAAGCCAACATCTGGTTACCGCCGAGCTATGCATGGGCAACCTCATTAATCTCCGCACCGCGCGCAAACAGGCCAAGCGGCGTCAGGCCGAGCATGAGGCCGCGTCCAACCGCCTTGTGCATGGACGCTCGAAGGCGGAACGCGCCCTGGAGCAATCCCGGAGCGACAAAGCCCGCAAAGTTCTCGACCAACACCGGATCGAAACGGGAGACGGGCAATGAAGTCGCCGGTCGTCAAACGCTCCATCGTCATTGCCGGGCACAAGACCAGCGTCAGTCTCGAGGACGCGTTTTGGAGAGCACTGAAGGACATCGCCGTGAGCCGGCACATCACCCTGTCCGATCTTGTCGGCGCCATCGATTCCGAGCGGCAGCACGGCAATCTGTCCTCGGCCATACGGCTGTTCGTGCTTGATCACTATCAAACACAGCCCAATGGTGATGGCCAAACGGGACAGCCGCCGCGCGAGATCAGGGTGGTGCCGCCGCCGGCGTCAGTTCTGCGAGCGGAATAGAAAATCGAACGGCCAGTGCGAAGCGGGTTGCGGCGGCGGCGGGGCGGTTCCCGCAGCGGCGGTGGTCTTGTCGCCGCCTGGCGGCGCGGGCGGCGCAGGCGGCGCAGCAGATTTGATCCCGACCGGCGAAGTCGTAGGCGCGGGCAACGCCGCCGCGGCGGCGCCATGCTCCGAGCGGCTCGTCGGAGTGGCAGTGGCCGGAACTTCGGGCCGCAGGCGGTCGAGCCCGTTCGCGCCGGGGGCCGGCCCAGCGGGACCGTTGGCATGGTTCGTTATTTCCAGCACCGTTCCTTGCGGGATGAATCGGATGAAGGCCGGCAGCGGGCGGACGACAGGGCCGAGGACGTCCGCACGCCGGTTGGCCTCGACCAACTCAAGGCGCCTCGTCTGCTGCTCGGTCGCGCGTAGCGTGAGCCATCCCACCAACGCCGACACGTCGAGCCGCCTTTCCGGCGTGGTGAGCGGGCCTTGAACGCTGATGGCAAACTCCGGCCGCGCGGGAATCAAAGCATTCGCCGCCGGCTGCCCCGAAAGCGTCATCCGCGCATCGATCTCCTCGTTGTTGAGGTCGAGAATACCGTCAAGCGAAAGCTCGGCTCCACCCGGCGCGTGCAGCAAGGCATTGGTCAGGCGCATTTGTCCGGCAGCGATCGTCAGTTCCGCTTCGGCCTTCGGCACTGCAAGCCGGCTGTTGTCCATGACTGCGTTCACCGCCGCCCGGATTTTTGGCGCGTCGATGGAGCCGCTCTGATCGGCCAAATGGATCGCGGCATCAAAGGCCGCCGGATCGATGCCTGCGAACTGCGCCTTGGCGAGCGTAATGTTGCCGCTGCCGTGAAAAGCGCCGACCAGGCCATCGGGGCTTAGCCCCATGCCGTCGCCTTGAAGCTTCACCGTCAGCAGTCCATCGACCCCATTTTTGCCGGAGCCGATAATCGCGGCGGCATTCGCGCCCGCAAGCTCGACGTGCCCCTGTGCGGCGAGCGCCTGCGCATCGTGGCGAAACGTCAGTTGGCCGCTGAGGCGCCCGCCGGCGAGGCTTCCGTCGATATCACTCAACGCGATCTCGGGCGGCTGGAATTGCACGACCCCCTTGAGGTCGCGCGCGATCTGAGTCGGCGTCAACGCGGCGCGGTCGAACTTGAAGTTCACGGTGCCGTTCACCGCAGCGAAGCCGCCGGCACCGATCGGTTCCGGCGACCAGATCTTTCCGGCGCTCGGCGTGGCGCTCGGCAGCCCGAGCAGCATCGCCGCGACCGCAGCGGCGTCCACCTCGTTTGCGGCGATGTCGCCGCCGATGCCGACGGGACTCGATAGCTTAAGGTCGAGGCGCCCGCGCACCGACGACTTGCCGGTGGTTACGACCAAATCCGTCAACGACAGGTCGGCGCCGGCAATGCCGATGATCGCGCTCGTCGAGACCGGAGCAACGGCGCCGGTTTGTCCGGTCATGGCACGGCGCAGCGGCCGAAGATCGGCGGCGGAAGCTCTCAATTGTAGGCTACCCGTCGGCGCACCACTACCGCTCAGGTGAAGCTTACCCTCCGCTGCGGCAGAAAAGCCGCCGGCTGTGGCAAGGGCATTGAACTGAAGACCGCCATTGAAAGGCCCGCTGGCTGAAACGGTCATCTGGCCGGGCAACTGATCGACGGCGATGACACGGTCGAGATCGAGCAGCCGCACCAGTGCGCCGCCATCATCGGCATCGAGCCGGCTGCTGAGACGCACCATAGCCGCAGCCGGATCGGCCGCCGAACCTGTCGCCTCGCCGTTGAGAGTAAGACGCATCGCCCCCAAGCTTCCGCCGAGGTCGACCTTGGCGATGGTCCGGGCGCTGGCGGCGCGATCGATAGTCAGGACGCCATGCACTTTCGCCGGCGCCAGACGGCCGGCGAAGGGCCGGAACGAATCCGAGACCTGCGGCGCGAACCGGCCGACGATATCGGCCAGGCCGGCAAGGGTCGTTGCATCGACATCGAGTGTCAGGCGTCCGCGTGGCTGTGACGACAGCTCGTCGATGCGTCCATTGATGTCGAGCGCCGCTCCGCCCAGATCGCCAATCGAAAGCCGATCGATGTGCAATATGCCGGTGTCGAACTTGACCTTCGCGTTCACCGCTCGCGCGTCGACTCCCGCGAACGTCGCGTTGCCGACATCGAGGACAAGCGCGACTTGGCGCGGCGCCTCAAAAGCGCCATCCGCGGCCGCCGCTTTGGCGAATGCCAGCAGCGCATCAAAATCGAGCTTTGCCGCATGGAGCTCGCCGTCAAGCGCCGCCGGGCGGGCGCCTGCCGCCCAGATGTAAGAGAGGCGCCCCTCCACATTCTCCCGGTCGAGCTTTGCCGACAGCCGATCGAGAACCAAGCGGTCGCTTGCAGCCGTGACATCGGCCCGCGCGCTTAAGCTCTCGGCCCGACCCGAAGGCTGGTCGCCGCGGCCCTCGAGCCAAGCCACCAACACTTTCAGATCGGCGGATTCGATGCTGGCGGGTCCGCTGAAGGCCACACCCTGCGGGCCTCCGGCGAGCCGGCCGCTCAGGTTCACCTCAGTGAAGCCCGGCGCGCGGAACGCGAAGTGATCGAAAGCCCAACCCTTGTCGTCGAAGCGGACGTTGCCGTGAAGCGATTGGATGGCGGTGCCGCCGACCGTTACGGCCTCGATGCCGACGCCGACCGCGATCGGCACCGGCGGTTTCACCCCCACCATGAAGGCATCGAGGAAGCTTTTGATCATGACGAGCGGCGGCCGGTGCGTTACGTCCGGCGCGGCGAGCATGCGATCCACATTCACTTGCTGGGCCGACACCTCGCCGTCGAGATGCGGATGCGCGCCGAATGTCAGGTCGGCCTTGCCGCTGAAATTGACCGCGCGTTCGTCCGGCCCATACAGCAACGCAAGCTCCCGCAGCGACGCCGAGGCCGGCGTTGCGCGAACCTTGCCCGCGAATTGCCACGGGTCGCTCATCACCCGCTTGCCGCCCGCAAGCGTGACGCCGACCGGGCGCACCAGCGAAAGCGTGCCGTCGAATTGCGGAACGTTGCGATCGAAGCTGAGCGTGCCGTCGACCTCGGTCGTCAGCGGACGATTGGCCGGATCGATGCCGAGTCTCAGCTTCAGTCCGCCGTCATCGTCGGCGCGACTGCCCGAAATCCGATAGCTGTAAAATTCGTCGCCGGCGACGAAGGCGCCTGCGCCGTTGAACGGGCCGAGGAACGAGCGAATGTCGCCGTTGAACGAAAGCTTCTGCAGCGTGATGCGCGAGCCGGACATCGCGTCGGCGAGCATGACGCGGCCGTCTTCGACACTGAGGCGCGATATGGTGAGTGCGTCCGCACCGGACGACGGCAACGGCGCCGGCCAGTTGATGGCCCCCGAACCATCGAGGCCGAGACTGATCTGCGGCGAGACGAGCCGCAGTTCGGTCGCCCGTACCTCGCCGCGCACCAGCGGTCCAAGCCCGATTTCAAGCTCGACGGTCCCGGCGCGCACTTGCGGCTCGCGGCCGACCTCGCCAACCTCAACGTCGCGCAGCTTGATATGCGGAGTCGGCAGAATGCGCGCGTCGATCGTGCCGTTGACGTGGACGTTCAGGCCGGTCAGCCGGCTCGCTTGCTCCTCGAATTCCGGGCGATAGCGATTCCAATCGACCACAAGCGGGGCGACCAGCGCGGACACGAGCGCCAGAATGATAGCGATGGCCAATCCGAGCAGCGTCGTCTGCACGGCAAGCTTCCCTTGTGATCGCTTAAATGACCCCGCGCGCGTGCCGGCCGAAGCCTAGAGCAAGCCTATGCGGAATGCACCCTTTCAGCCGCGATTAGCGGCATTTGCGGGCAATTCTATGTCGGTTTCTAGCGTGGGCCTTCACAAAGAAAAGATCTTGCCCGGGTTCATGATGTCGAGCGGATCGAGCGCGCGCTTGATCTCGCGCATGGCGTCGAGCGCCGGCTGCCCATGTTCGGCCGGGAGGTACTTCATCTTGCCCTGCCCGATGCCGTGTTCGCCGGTGCAGGTGCCGTCCATCGCCAGCGCTCGCTCGGTCAGGCGTTCGAGGAATGCGCGAACGCGCGTCACTTCCTCTTCGTCGCCCATGTCCACCATCAACCCGACATGGAAATTGCCGTCGCCGACATGGCCGACGATGGGGGCGAGAAGCTTGCTTTCGGCGATGTCGCGTTGCGTCTCGGTCAGGCATTCGGCGAGCCGCGAAATCGGAACGCAGACGTCGGTCGCCAGCGGTTGGGTATTGGGGCGAAGTCCGCGTTGCGCCCAATAGGCGTCATGACGGGCCTGCCACAGCCGCGAGCGGTCCTCGGCCTTGGTCGCCCAATCGAATGGCCCGCCGCCAAATTCCTTGGCGATCTCGCCGAAGCGCTGCGACTGCTCGGCGACGCCCGCGTCGGTGCCGTGGAATTCGAGGAACAGCATCGGCGTTTCCGGCAAGGCGAGCTTTGAGTAGAGATTGGACGCGCGCACCTGCAGCGCATCGAGCAGCTCGATCCGCGCCACCGGAATGCCGGATTGGATGGTGAGGATCGTGGCGTTGCAGGCCGCCTCGACCGAAGGAAACGGGCAGACGCCCGATGAGATCGCCTCGGGAATGCCGGTAAGGCGCAGCGTCAGTTCGGTGATGATGCCGAGCGTGCCTTCCGATCCGACGATCAGGCGGGTGAGGTCATAGCCTGACGCGGTTTTCTTTGCCCGCCGCGCGGTCGACATCACCTCGCCGTTGGCGAGGACGACTTTGAGCGACAGCACATTGTCCTTCATCGTGCCGTAGCGCACGGCATTGGTGCCGGACGCCCGCGTTGCCGCCATGCCGCCGAGCGAAGCGTCGGCGCCGGGATCGATGGGGAAAAATACGCCCTGATCCCGAAGTTGTTCGTTGAGCTGCTTGCGCGTGATGCCGGGCTGGACCACGCAATCGAGATCCTCAGCATGGACGGCGAGCACGCGATTCATGTCGCGGAAATCGAGGCAGATGCCGCCGTAGGGCGCGTTGACCTGGCCTTCGAGCGAAGTGCCGGTACCGAAAGCGATCACGGGCACGCGCTCCGCGGCGCACAGGCGCACGATCTCTTGCACCTCTTCGGTCGTCTGCGGGAAGACCACCGCGTCCGGCGGCTGATTGCCGACCCAGGTGAGCGTGTTGCCGTGCTGTTCGCGGACCGCCTGCGAGGTGACGAGCCGGTTCCCGACCATGGCCGCGAGCGCAGCGATGACGCCCTCGACCGCGTTGCGGTCGCGCTTGAGCCCCTCCCATGCTTCGGTCATGACCATTGCGGCTACTCTTTGCTGCAAGGTGGCCGCAGCACGCCGACCGGTCAAGTGTTTGCCCGGATTTGCATCGGCTACGGAATCCGCCACATTCGCGGCCCCGCAACTGCCGACGCGATAAAACGCGATGCTCGACCGCCTCGATCCGGAACCTGCCTTCTTCGCGCCCTTCGTGTCCTCGGTGATGCGCGTCGAGCCGGGCTGGATCGACTACAATGGCCATCTCAACATGGCCTATTACAACGTGCTGTTCGACCGCGCGGTCGACGAAGCCTATGAGCTCCTTGGCTGCGGCGCGGCTTATGTGGAACAGACGCGGCATTCCACCTTCACCGCTGAGGTCCATGTCCGCTACTTGGGGGAACTTCACGCTGGCGACCCCGTGCGTGTGACCTTCCAACTGCTCGATTTCGACTTAAAGCGGCTGCACTATTTCGAGCAGCTGTTTCATGCGGAGGAAGGTTGGCTCTCGGCCACCTCCGAGAACATGGCGCTGCACGTCGACATGACGGCGCGGAAGACGGCGCCGTTTCCGGAAGCGATCGCCGCGCGGCTGCAACGCATGAAAACGGCGCACGCGCATCTGCCGACGCCGGACGGCGTCGGCCGGCGCATTGCCATGCCGGGAAAGGCTTGAATTACCGGCATAAAGCGCCGCTTCGCCTCGCAAAAGCCGCGCGCTAATGCCATCTTCTGTCTGTGAGAATCACGGAAACGCCGCGCTTTGGCTGAGCCCATAAAGCAGACCCGCAACCCGCTCGAAGCGCCGGCGCCTGTGCCCGGCGGCATTGCCGCGCGCGCGCGTCCCGCGGCGCCGGGTGGGGTTGCCTATCTGGCCGGGCTCAATCCGGAACAGCGGCTCGCGGTCGAGACGCTGGATGGCCCGGTGCTGGTGCTCGCCGGCGCCGGCACCGGCAAGACGCGGGTGCTCACCGTGCGCATCGCCCACATTCTCGCCACCGGCCGCGCCCGGCCGAGCGAGATTTTGGCGGTGACCTTCACCAACAAGGCGGCGCGCGAGATGAAAGCGCGCGTCGGCGAGATCGTCGGCGGCGTGGTCGAGGGCATGCCGTGGCTCGGCACCTTCCATTCGATCGGCGTGAAGATCCTGCGCCGGCACGCCGAGCTGGTCGGCCTCAAGCCCGATTTCACCATCCTCGACGTCGACGACCAGGTGCGGCTGATGAAGCAGCTCCTCGATGCCGAGAATATCGACGAGAAGCGCTGGCCGGCCCGCGTGCTGGCGGCGCTGATCGACGGCTGGAAGAACCGCGGGCTGACGCCGGAGCAGGTTCCGGCCGGCGAAGCCGGCGTCTTTGCCAACGGCAAAGGCCTGAAACTTTACAAGGCCTATCAGGAACGGCTGAAAATCCTAAACGCCGCCGATTTCGGCGATTTGCTGCTGGAGAACATCCGGCTGTTCCGCGAGCAACCCGAAGTGCTTCGCCAATATCAGGCGCGCTTCAAGTTCATTCTGGTGGACGAGTATCAGGACACCAACGTCGCCCAGTATCTGTGGCTGCGGCTGTTGGCGCAGCGGATGAGCAAACCCTCTCCCGTTCCGGGAGAGGCCGGCGCGCAAGGCGCGCCGGGTGAGGGCCAGCCGGCGCTTCTGGGACCCTCACCCGCCTCGCTCGCTAACGCTCGCTCAACGTCCTCTCCCGGAACGGGAGAGGGAAAGAATATCTGCTGCGTCGGCGACGACGACCAATCGATCTATGGCTGGCGCGGCGCCGAGGTCGACAATATCCTGCGCTTCGAGCACGACTTTCCCGGCGCCACGGTGATCCGGCTGGAGCGCAATTACCGCTCCACCGGGCACATTCTCGCCGCCGCCTCGCACATCATCGCCCACAACGAAGGCCGGCTCGGCAAGACGCTGCGCACCGACGATGTGTTGGGTGAGAAAGTGAGCGTGACCGGGTCCTGGGATTCCGAGGAAGAAGCCCGTGCCATCGGCGAGGAGATCGAGCAACTGCAGCGCGGCGGTCACGTGCTTAACGAGATCGCCATCCTGGTGCGCGCCTCGTTCCAGATGCGCGAGTTCGAGGATCGTTTTGTCACGCTCGGCCTGCCCTATCGCGTGATCGGCGGCCCGCGCTTCTACGAGCGCGCCGAAATCCGCGATGCACTTGCGTATCTGCGGCTGATCAACTCGCCGGCCGACGATCTCGCCTTCGAGCGCATCGTCAATGTGCCCAAGCGCGGACTCGGCGACGCCACCGTGCAGCTCCTGCACGATCACGCGCGCAAAAGCCGTGTGCCGCTGACGGAAGCCGCGCGCGCCGTTCTCGAAACCGACGAGCTGAAACCGAAACCGCGCGGCGCGCTGCGCGGCTTCATCGAATCGCTCGACCGCTGGCGCAAGCAGCGCGACGCGCTGCCGCACACCCAACTGGCGGAAATCGTGCTCGACGAATCCGGCTACACCGAGATGTGGCAGAAGGATCGCTCCGCCGACGCCGCCGGCCGGCTGGAAAATCTGAAAGAGCTTGTCCGCTCGCTGGAAGAGTTCGAGAACCTGCAAGGTTTTCTCGAGCACATCTCGCTGGTCATGGACAATGAGAAGGCCGCCGAAGCCGACGCGGTTAGCATCATGACGCTGCACGCGGCCAAGGGCTTGGAATTCGACACCGTGTTTTTGCCCGGCTGGGAGGAAGGCCTGTTTCCGCACCAGCGCGCGCTCGACGATCAGGGCCGCGCCGGGCTCGAAGAAGAGCGCCGGCTCGCCCATGTCGGCCTCACCCGCGCGCGCAAGCGGGCGAAAATTTATTTCGCCACCAACCGGCGCATGCACGGCCTATGGCAGACCAACATTCCCTCGCGCTTCCTCGACGAGCTGCCGGAAGCGAACGTCGAGGTGACGGAGTCGCAGGGCGGCTTCGGCGGGTATGGCGGCTACGGCGCCTCGCGCTTCGACGCCATGACCTCGTTCGGTTCCAACTACGCGACGCCCGGCTGGCAGCGCGCGCAGGCGAAAAAAGGCGGCGGCGGTTTATCGGAGGGCGGGAGGTCCTACGAAGCCGACGAAGACTTATCTCACCTCTTCCCCGGCGGGAGAGAGCCTGCCCCGGACCCGATCCGGGGTCGATCGAGCGAAGCTCGATCGGGTGAGGGCCCGCGGCGTTCCGGTCCCGGCGACGACACCTCGTCCCCGTCCCCCTGGCGGGCCCGGGCGGAGCGAACCGGCACGCGCCGCCTGCCGCTCACCATCGAAGGCGAGCTGGTGGCGAAATCGACCGGCACGATCTCCACCTTCACGCTGGGCGACCGCGTCTTCCACCAGAAATTCGGCAACGGCAACGTCACCGCCATCGACGGCAACAAGCTGACGATCCAGTTCGACCGGGCCGGCGAGAAGCGCGTGGTGGATAGTTTTGTGGAGCGGGCGTGAGCACGACAATCTCCGCCATGTGGCAACAGGCGAATGACAGTCATATTTGAGCTTCCGCCCTGGGGTAGGCGTCGACATGGAAGCATAGCGCATGATGGTCTGTTATCTCGATGACAGCGGAACGGACAAGCAATCGCCCGTTCTGACGATGGCAGGTTACGTCGGCTTGCAACCGCATTGGGCCGCGTTCGAACAGCGTGCTGCAAAGATTTTCACGGCGTACAACGTTACGTCACTGCATGCCGTCGATTTCAATGCGACTAAAAATCAGTTCGAGGGCTGGCCGCGCACGCGAAAGGAAGCCTTCATCGCAAACTTACTATGGGAACTAAAGAAAGCAGCGCCTTTTGGTGCTATGGCTTCGATAACCAAGACCGCATACGCGAAGGCAAAAAGTGTAGAGAGCACGCGCAGCAATCGGCATACGGTCATTGTTTCGGAAATGTGCTCGACGCGATCATGTGGTCAAACCACATGAAGTTTGCAGCCAGCAAAGGGGCATCGCTGTCATTCACCGTCGAGCGCGGCAACAAGAATGACCGAGACGTAGTGCGAGTGTTCAACAAAGCAAAATTTGACCCTAGAAACCTGGGTGCAGAGAAAGCTCTAAGGTCTGTTGAATTCGCCGACAAGAATAGCTCGATTGCGCTTCAGATCGCAGATTTCTTGGCGTTTACAGGTCGCCGCTTGGCCCTCCATTTCGAGAGACAAAGGAAATTACCTAGAGCTAACGGACTTGCAAAAGATCACTTTGTACTCAATCCCTATCGCCCATTCGCACTCCCACACTTTTCTGACTAACGAGGAAATAGCTGCGGGTACTAAAGACCCGAACATGTGGCGAGGCGAAACGCCTTGGCTCGATCAGGACTACAATAGCCGCCCCCGCTGAAAGCAAGCAGAAACGATCACTATCGACAGCGACGTTTCCACGGCGAAGCCGGAAGCACACCGGGGCAAGCCCGGCCATGACGTTTGTGGGATGTGGCCATGCCGACGATCAGTATTTTCATCGACGCCGACGCCTGCCCCGTGAAGCCGGAGGCGTATCGCGTCGCCGAGCGGCATGCGCTCAAGGGCACGGCGATGAAGGTCTTGATTGTCGGCAACAGCCCGATCGCGGTGCCGCGTTATAAAGATGCCGTCGCACTCTATCGTCATGGCCGGACTTGTTCCGGCCATCCACGTCTTTGTTTCGGCTGGGCTCTTAAAACGTGGATGCCCGCAACGAGTCCGCGCATAACGGCCGTTAGATGAGCGTGTCGTAGAGGTCATTCCATTGCGGATTCGCGACGTGAATAAGGCGGACCTTCCAGGCGCGTGGCCAGTGCTTGATGGTCTTCTCACGCTGAATTGCATACCGGATATCGTCGAAGCGCTCCAAATAAACCAATCGCTTCAAGCCATGACGCTTTGTAAATCCATCGACAAGTCCCTCCCGATGTTCATAGGCTCGTCGAGGCAAGTTGCCCGTGACACCGACGTACAGGACGCCGTTGCGACGATTAGTCATGAAATAGGCCCAGCCACCCGCCATTTTCGAATTAAAGCAAGTCGTGGATGGCCGGAACAAGTCCGGCCATGACGAGTCGCGAAGACCAGCAATCTGGAAATTACGTCCATGGCGACTATCACCCTCTACATCGATGCCGATGCCTGCCCGGTGAAGCAGGAGATTTATCGCGTCGCCGAGCGGCATGCGCTCAAAGGCACAGCCCTCAAGGTCTTGGTCGTCACCAACAGCCCGATCGCCGTGCCGCGCGATGCGTTTGTCGAGCGCGTGGTGGTCGGCTCGGGCATGGATGAAGCGGATAACTGGATCGCGGAGCGCGCCGGGCGCGGCGATATCGTCATCACGGCGGACGTGCCGCTGGCGAGCCGCGGCGTGAAGGCGGGCGCCGAGGTTATCGCGCCAAATGGACGCGCATTCACCAAAGACTCGATCGGCATGACGCTGGCGACGCGCAATCTGATGGATTCGCTGCGCAGCGCCGGCGAGATCACCAGCGGCCCGAAGCCGTTTTCGCCGCGCGACCGCTCCAGCTTTCTTTCGGCGCTGGACCGGGCGATCGTGCGGCTGACGCGCGCCGGGTTCGGTTAATTGGCGTCTTCGTCATTCCGGATCGCCGCCAACGGGTCCGGCCCGAAGTGGCCGGCCCGATGACAAGCTCCGCGGCGAGTCCGGAATCCATATTCACAGGCGGTGGTTATGGATTCCGGGCTCGCCACTTCTTGTGGCGCCCCGAAATGACGAGGTAAGGCCGGGCGCACCGCTTTCTTGCGCTAGATCAATGTGAGGCCCGCGCGGGCGGGTTCTGCTGCCGACACCGTCGGCAGGAAGTGCAACGCCATGGCCACAGCAATCGAGCCTGCGCACCGCCGCGCCAAGCCGGGCGCCAAAGGCGGCGGCCGTTTTTTCCATATCGAGGTGCGGCCGGCGAAAGAGTTCGTCGCCTTCCGTGTGCAGGTTCTCGGCGAGCCGGACGGCCTCGAGCGCGTCGCCGGCCGGCGCGCCGACGGCTCGTGGGACACAGCGAAATGGCTGATCGAGAAGACCCACGCGCACGTCGAAGACGGCCGGCTCGTGCCGGACAGCGATGGGGCGCGCAAGATGTTCAAGAGCTTCGGCTCACCGCCGGTGCATATCAGCGGCGACCGTTTCAAGGCCAAGCCGCGGCGCAATATTCCCGAAAGCGAGAAGCCGACGCCGGCGATGCGGCGCGCCCAGCTCGCCAACATCAAGAAAGCGCAGGCGGCGGTGCGCAAACGCCGTAAGGCGCGCACGTCCGAGACCAATCGCAGCCGCAACGTTTAAAACAACGGGTGCGGCGCTCAACCGGAGACCCGACCATGATCCGCAAGCTCGCTTCCGGCAAATATCGGCTCTATTCGCGCAAGAAAAACCCGAAGACCGGGCGGCGCCGCAATCTCGGCACCTTCGATAACCGCGCGGCGGCCGAGCAGCACGAGCGCGCGGTACAGTACTTCAAGCGGCATTAAGGATTGCGCACCGCTAACCATTCTCGCCGTATTTCGCTCAAGCTTTTGCCGAGCTCGTTCACCATCCTTGCGCTTCCGCGTTACGACGCTCTTGATTTGAACCAACTACTCGCGAGAGACTTCGCAAAATCGGGGCGAGGTTCCGACCATCCCATCGGGGGGTATTCATGCGTTCCGGACCCATCTTCTCCGCCTCGCTCTTGGCCGCGGCGCTGGCGCTCTCTTTTGCCTCGCTCGCACAAGCTGCCATCGTCGTTAACATCGACAAGACCACGCAGCAGATGTCGGTCTCGGTCGACGGCGCGCCGCGCTATGTCTGGCCGGTGTCGACCGGGCGTGCCGGCTACGACACGCCGAACGGCACCTTCAAAGTGAACCGCATGGACGCCGACCATCTGTCCCAGGAGTGGGACAATGCGCCGATGCCGCACACGATGTTCTTCGACATGCATGGCCACGCCATTCATGGCTTTTTTGACGTGAAACACCTCGGCTTGCCGGTGTCGCACGGTTGCGTGCGGCTTTCGCCGGATCACGCAACCACGCTGTTCGATCTGGTGAATGCGGAAGGCATGAAGGAAACGACCGTTGTCGTTTCCGGCCAGACACCCGCCGGCAGCCCGGAAGTAGCGCGGCGGCGCGCGCCGGTCGAAAACGCCTCGGCGCAGCCGATGGACATCGCGCCGGGCTACGGCCAGCAACAACTGCCCCCCGGCTACGGTCCGCAGCCCGCGCCCTATGACGCGCAAGGCTATTACCGGCAGCCGCAGCCCTATTATGGGCAAGCCCAACAACCCTATTACGCCCAGCAGCAGCGTAATTATTACGGGCAGCCGGGGTTCCCCCCGCAGCCGCCGCCGCCGCAATACTACGTCCTGCGGCCCTATAATCCGTACTGAAAACACCGGAAACATCGAGAATCCCAAGATCAGCTAGACTTGCACGCCGATGCCACCTACCGTGAAATTTAACGGAGGCGGATGGTGTGGAACCCACATGGAATGCAAAAGCGTGCAACGCGCTTTTGGTCTATCCGCGCTTCGATGCGGACACCTTCTGGAATTTCAAGCGGACCGCTGAAGTCTTCGGCGCCAAATATCCGGCGCCGCCGCTCGGCCTGATAACGCTCGCGGCGCTGCTGCCGCGTTCCTGGTCGCTGCGGCTGGTCAACCGCAACACCGAGGAACTCGGCGACGAAGACCTCGAATGGGCCGATCTTGTGCTCACCGGCGGCATGATGCCGCAACAGAGCGACACGCTCGATGTCATCGACCTCTGCCGCGCCTGGGGGATTCCCGTCGCCGTCGGCGGCCCCGGCATTACCTCGTTTCCCCACCTCTATCAGACGGCAAATTTTCGCGTTCTCGGCGAAGCCGAGGACGTCATCGAAAAGTTCGTCGAAGCCTGGGAAGCCGGCGTGCGCCAAGGCCAGTTCGAGGCGGAGAAATTTCAGGTCGACGTGACCAAGTCGCCGATCCCGCGCTTCGATCTCCTGAAATTCGACGACTATCTCCACATCGGCGTGCAGTTCTCCCGCGGCTGCCCATTCACCTGTGAGTTCTGCGACATCATCGAGCTTTACGGGCGCGTGCCGCGCGCCAAGACCAATGCCCAGATGCTCGCCGAGCTCGACGAGCTTTATCGCCTCGGCTATCGCGGCCATGTCAACTTCGTCGACGACAACCTCATCGGCAACAAGAAGGCCGTCAAGGCGTTCCTGCCGGAGCTCGCAAAGTGGCTCGAAGCGCACGATTATCCGTTCGAGTTCACGACTGAAGCCTCGCTCAATCTCGCCGACGATGCCGAGTTCCTGGTGCTGATGAAACGCGCCAACTTCGTCGGGGTGTTTGTCGGCATCGAGAGTCCCGACACCGCCACGCTGATTGCGATGCGCAAGAAGCAGAACACGCGGCGCAGCATTGCCGAGAGCATCCACAGGCTCTATGCGGCCGGTCTGTTCGTGACCGCGGGCTTCATTGTCGGTTTCGACAGCGAGACGGAGTCGGCGGCGGACGCAATGATCGAGCTGATCGAGGAGGCGGCGATCCCGGTCTGCATGGTCGGCCTCCTCTACGCGTTGCCGAACACCCAGCTCGGGCGCCGCCTTGAAAAAGAAGGGCGCATCTTCCCGCATCCCGAACGGCAGGATCTAAAAACCGCCGACCAGTGCACGATGGGTCTCAACTTCAGGACGTTGCGGCCACGGCAGGAGGTTCTCGCCGACTATGCGCACATCCTCCAGCGCATCTATGATCCGGTCGCCTATGCGGGCCGTTTGCAGCGTCTGGCGAAGATGCTCGACAATTCCGGACGCAAGCAGCAGACGCGCGCCGAGCATTCGCGGCGCAAGCTTGGCAGTTTGGAAATCATGCGCCGGATCATGACGAACCTGCCCGAACCGCAGGATGTCTTCCGTCGCACGTTGAGCCAATGCATTGCGAGCAATCCGGCTTCGGCCCGCTGGATTGTGGCGCTGATGGCTCTTTACTTGCACGTCGGACCGTACTCGCGCGACGTGATCGGGCGCATCGAGGCCATGATGGCCGCGATCGAGCCGGTCGCCGAACCGCACGCGCGGATTGAGTGGGCAAGCCCACGTGTGGCGGTGTGAGGCCCGGACGCGGCTCGCTCTCCGCTTCCACAGTCGTCGCGAAGTTGTTTCGGCCGCGCAGCGCGGCGCGGCGCCGGCAACCCCGAAAGAAACCGTTTGTTGTCAGGCGGCGACGCGGTGCATGGCCGCGCCCTCGTGAGCACCGCGGATCGCCTTGACCGATTTCTCGATCGCCCCCCACAGCCGGCCGATCTCGGCGGCCGCCAGCGACTCGGCGTCGTATTCCCTGGCGCCCTCGCCTTCCGCCAGCGCCAGCGAATAGTTCGCCCGCTGCGTGATCTGGCCGCCCCAGACCGGAATATTCAGGCCGAGCAGGCTTTCGCGCGCGTGCGTGACCATCGGCGACTCGGTGTCCTGCCGCCGCGGCGGCGCGCCGTTGATGACGACCGCGTAAGGCTTGCGCATCTGCCGGGAGAACGCGACGGTCTCCTTCACCGCTTCGAGATCGAACACACCGGGCCGGCAAGGAACAACAACCAGCGTGGCGGCGCGGATCGCCTCGGTGACGCTCGCCGCCATGTTCGGCGCCGTATCGATGAACACCCATTCGATGCCGTCGCGCTTGGCCGCCTTGACGATGTCGGCAACGCCGCGCAGCGCCGTCCGGAGCGGCAGCTCCTCGGCATTGCGCAGCTTGTGCCAGAGCGTGAGCGAAGCTTGCGGATCGGCGTCGATGAGCAGACAGGACCGCGATGGCCTGTGCGCGTATGCGGCGAGATGCGCCGCCAGCGTGCTCTTACCCGAACCGCCCTTGCGCGAAGCAAAAACAACGACATTCATGCGATCTCTCCCAAGCTGATCCAACCCACCCTCGTCGCGCCCTGATTCCGAAGGCCGCCGACGCTTGAGAGACGTTCTCACGCGAATTTCAAAATCAAATGTCACATTAGCAACATTTGACGTGCCTGTATGGACTTAGGTTTGCGAAGCGTCGCCCGAACCTTCACGCAGCCGGGCCGCCGCCTTCGCGCGGGGGATAAAGCCTCGGAGAAGCCGCTGGATCCGATACCGATAAGCTGTGGATAAGCACGGTATGCTGCTGTGGATAACAGGCCCGCAAGGCATTTCGCCGAATATGCGCCGGCCGCGGTGAATTGTGGGCACAATGCTAGAAACGCACTTCGAACCAATGGTTTCCGATACGCACACGGGCGTCGGTACGGTGGCTGCTCGGCTCCAAACCGATGAACAAACCGGACAACGGATCGCCGATATCGTCGGCGATCGTTTTGCTGCCGAAGATGTTGCGCTCAGTCTGTCTGATGCCGGCGGCGGACGCTGGCATCTGGCGATCCATTTTCGGGCGGCGCCCGACGAGGATTCGGTGCGCGCGCTGGTCGCGGCTGCCGCCGGCTCCGAAGCGGCCAGGGCGTTGCGCTTCGAGCGCGTGGCGGCGGCGGACTGGGTGCGCGAAAGCCTCGCCGGCCTCGCCCCGGTCGCGGCCGGACGTTTCATCGTCCACGGCGCGCACGATCGGGCCCGCATTCCGGTTAACCGGATCGGCATCGAAATCGAGGCGGCGCTCGCCTTCGGCACCGGCCATCACGGCACCACCCGCGGCTGTCTCCTGGCGCTCGATCGGATTTGCAAGTCGGTGAACCGGCGACGCCACGCTCTGCACATCCTCGATGTCGGCACCGGCAGCGGTGTGCTCGCGCTCGCCGCGGCGCGCGCTCTGCGCCGCCGCGTGCTCGCAACCGACGTCGATGTCAGCGCCGTACGCGTCGCGCGCACAAACGCCCGGCTTAACCGCGCCGGCGCGATGGTCGAGATCGTCACAGCGGACGGTGTCGCGGCACGAGGTGTCCGCGCATGCGCGCCGTTCGATCTCGTGTTCGCCAATATCCTGCTTGGACCGTTGCTGCGCATCGCCGCGCCGCTGCGGCGGCTGACTGCGCCCAGCGCCCGTATCGTCCTCTCCGGTATCTTGCCGTCACAGGCCAATGCCGTCATTGCCGCTTATCGGCCGCTTGTTCTCGAAAGGCGTATCGACATCGACGGCTGGACGACACTGGTCCTCACGCGCCGCGCCACCGTTGCCCGTCCCCCCTCAGCCTCCTAGATTGCGACCGATGTTCGAGGCCCATTTCCAATCCTTCGAGGATCGCGCCGACCGTGGCGCTGCCGCGCCGCGTGTTGACGCATTGCGCGCGGAGCTCAAGCAGCGCGGACTCGACGGCTTCATCGTGCCGCGCGCCGACCGCTTCCAGAACGAATACGTGCCGCCATGCGACGAGCGGCTTGCCTGGCTCACCGGCTTCACCGGCTCGGCCGGTGTTGCCATCGTGCTCGCGCAGCGCGCCGTCCTCTTCGTCGATGGCCGCTATCAGGTGCAGGTACGCGAAGAGGTCGACACCGCGATTTTTTCCCTTGAGCATCTTGTCGAGCGCCCGCCGCCGGCGTGGATCGAAGCCAATCTGCCGGCCGACGCGCGGCTAGGCTATTCGCCGTGGCTGCATACGGTCGACGGCGCCGAACGGCTCACCAAAGCCTGCGACGCGGTGCGCGCGAGCCTCGTTCCGGTCGAAGACAATCCGATCGACGCCATCTGGGCCGACCGGCCGCAGCCGCCGCTAGGCCCAGTCGTGCCGCACGACCTGCGCTACGCGGGCGAAGACGCTGCATCGAAGCTCGCGCGCGTCCGCGCCGAAATGGAGAAGCTCTCCGCCGACACGCTGATGGTTTCGGACCCGCACGCTGTGTCGTGGCTGTTCAACATCCGCGGCAGCGATGTTCCGCACACCCCGCTGGTGCTCGCCTTCGCCACGGTGCCCAAGGAGGGCCGGCCGACGCTGTTTGTCGACTTGCGCAAGCTCGGTAATGAGCTTCGTTCGCGCCTCGAAGAGATGGCCGACGTGCGCCCGAACGCCGCCTTCGAGCGCGATCTCGCCACCCTCGGACAGGAACATCGCGCCTTGCAACTCGATCCGGCCACCTGCCCCGAGGCGATCGCGCGGCTTGTCACTGAGAGCGGCGGCAAAATCGTGCGCGGCTCGGACCCGATCGCGCTGATGAAGGCGGTGAAGAACCGGACTGAGATCGAAGGCGCCCGCGCGGCGCAGCAGCGCGACGGCGCCGCGGTGATGCGATTCCTTGCTTGGTTCGACCGCCGAGCCCAGCACGGCGGATTGACCGAAATCGATGCGGTCGAGGCGTTGGAGAGTTTTCGTCGCGAGACCGGACTGCTCAAGGACGTTTCGTTTCCCACGATTTCCGGCGCCGGACCGAATGGCGCCATCGTGCATTACCACGTGACCCGTAAGACCAATCGCCGGATCATGGCGGGCGAGCTGTTTCTTCTCGATTCAGGAGGCCAATACGAGGATGGCACGACCGACATCACGCGAACGATCGCGGTGGGAAAGCCAACCGGCGACATGCGCCGAAACTTCACCCTCGTGCTCAAGGGGCATATCGCCATTGCGCGCGCAGTATTTCCGGATGGCACCTCGGGGGCGCAACTCAATTCATTCGCGCGGCAATTTCTCTGGCGAGCGGGGCTCGACTTCGATCACGGCACCGGCCATGGCGTCGGCAGCTATCTTTCCGTGCATGAAGGACCGGCGCGCATCTCCAAGCTCGGCGGCGCGGCGCTCAAGCGCGGCATGATCCTGTCCAACGAGCCCGGCTATTACCGGACCGGCGCCTATGGCATCCGCATCGAAAATCTGATTCTGGTGACAGAGGCCGCCCCGGTAGCAAACGCCGAAAAACCGCTCAACGCATTCGAGACCCTCACTCTCGTGCCGATCGACACCCGCCTCATCGAGCCCGCGATGCTGACTGCAGACGAGCGCGCATGGGTCGACGCCTATCATGCGCGCGTGCACGAGACGATGGCTTCCATGCTCGATATGCCGACGCGAGCCTGGCTGCTGGCCGCGACGAGCCCTCTGCCACGAAATTAATCTCGCCAGTTCCAGGAATGGAACTTTTGCCCTTGCGCGGCGTTTTTTTTGGCAGGTTGGCGAAGGAGCGGGGGGAAAACGTCATGCTGTCAGTGATTCTGATCATCGTCCTGATTGTGTTGCTGGTCCGCGCGCTGGCGATATAACCCGTACGGCACCGGCTGGGGCTATTACCCGGGCGGCGGCATCGGCCCCGTCCTGATCATCGTGATTGTCCTTGCCCTCAGCCGATTGCGACCGGCCGTCGCGCAAGCGGGACACCGGCAACAGCAATCGGCCTCCCGAGCAATCGGCTCAAACTGAACCGCCGGAATACGAGCATCGTCGCTAGCGCATGATCCTTTCCGGGAGCATGCGCTAGCGAATGAGCTTCACCCACTCATCTTCTGTGAGGAGCGCGACGCCGAGCTTCTTGGCGTCGGCGAGCTTTGAGCCGGCGCCGGGGCCGGCCACGACGTAGTCCGTTTTTTTGGAGACCGAGGCTGACACCTTGGCGCCGAGGCGTTCGGCGGAAGCCTTCGCCTCGTCCCGGGTCATCTTCTCCAGCGTGCCGGTGAACACCACGGTCTTGCCGGCGACGACCGAATCCGCGCGCGGCTTCTCGGCATCGAGGATTTTCACTTCCTTAGTCAGCCGTTCGACGATGCCGCGATTGTGGCTCTCGCCGAAATAAGCCTTGATGGCCTCGATCACTGTCTCGCCGATTTGGTCCAGCGCGTCCATCTCGGCGATGGTTTCCTCATCGCCCTTGGCCACTTTCATACTAGCGTCGTGGAATGCCATCCACGAACCGTAGCCCCGCGCCAGCGCCACCGCGGTCGTCTCGCCGACATGGCGGATACCGAGCGCAAAGATGAAACGGTCGAGCGCGATTTCGCGCCGCTTGTCGATGGCATCGAACAGGTTGCGCACCGACGTCTCGCCGTAGCCTTCCTGCTGTTCGAGCCTGATCTGATTATTGCGCTTGGGCAGTTTGAAAATGTCAGCCGGCTCCTTCACCCAGCCCTGCTCGAAGAAGAATTCGATCTGCTTTTCGCCGAAGCCCTCGATGTCGAAGGCGCGGCGCGACACGAACAATTTCAAGTGCTCGATCTTTTGATAAGGACAGGCGAACTCACCGGTGCAGCGGGCGCGTGCGCCCTCCTCGCCGGTCGCAGTCTCCTCGCGCACCACGTCGGTATGCAGAGGACAGGGGCATTTCTTCGGGAAATGATACGGCTTGGCGTCCTTCGGACGCTTGTCGAGCACGACATCCACCACCTGCGGAATGACATCGCCGGCGCGTTGCACAATGACGGTATCGCCAATGCGGATGTCACGGCCCTCACGCAACTGCTCGCCCTTGCCGCCAATGCCCCTGATGTAATCCTCGTTGTGCAGCGTGACGTTCTGGACGATGACGCCGCCAACGCCGACCGGCTCGAGCTTGCCGACCGGCGTAAAGGCGCCGGTGCGGCCGACCTGGATCTCGATGTCCTTGAGCACGGTGGTGGCGCGCTCGGCCGGAAACTTGTGCGCGATCGCCCAACGCGGGGAGCGCGAGACGTAGCCGAGCCGCTCCTGCCAATCGAGGCGATCGACTTTGTAGACAACGCCGTCGATGTCGTAGTCGAGCGTTGCGCGCTGCAACTCGATCTCGTGGTGAAATTTCAACAGCGTGTCGACCGAGCGGCACATCTTGGTCAGCGGGTTGGTCTTGAACCCGCATGACGCAAACCATTTGATCATGCCGGACTGCGTATCTGCCGGCATCGCGCTCATCTCACCCCAGCCATAGGCGAAGAAGCCGAGCGGCCGCGACGCCGTGATCGAGGGGTCCTTCTGCCGCAACGAGCCGGCCGCGGAGTTGCGCGGATTGGCAAACACCGTATCTCCGGCCGCCTTCTGCCGCTCGTTAAGCTCGAGGAACGCGGCTTTGGTCATGTAGACCTCACCGCGCACCTCGCAAACCGGCGGAATACGCTTGCCCTTGAGGTGCTGCGGCACGTCCTTCAGCCTGCGGATGTTGGCGGTAACGTTCTCGCCCTCGAAGCCATCGCCACGCGTGGCGGCTGTGGCGAGTTCCCCGTCTTGGTAGCGCAGCGACATGGACAGGCCGTCGATCTTTGGCTCCGCGCTAAATGCAATCGGCGTTGGATCATTGAGCCTTAGGAACCGTTGGATACGCTCGACGAAACGTACCACGTCCTCGTCCTCGAACGCGTTGTCGAGCGACAGCATGGGTACCGCATGGCGCAACTTGCTGAATTTGCCTGTGGGCTTGGCTCCAACTTTCTCAATCTTCTTGAGGTAGCGCGTCCATAACTTTTTTCTTCTCAAAGTAATTCGGAGGATCTTTGTTAAGAGATCGTACTCCGCATCGGTTAAATGCGGAGTGTTCGTATTGTAGTATTCGTTGTTCGCTTTCTCTATTTCGTTTGCGTAGGCCTCAAGCATCTGTTTGATTTCGGTTTTGAAGTCCTTGGGTAGCTCCTCTAGAATTTCGCGCTTTCTATCTGTTGGATATTCCTTGATACGATCATGGAATGAGTAAATCTCCTCTATGGAGCTCTCGTCTAAACCGGATAGCGCCGATACCAGATTCGCTTTGTAAGTGTCGGGATACACAAGCAGCCAGTCGTCAGCAATTTGGTTAACTGCGCTATTTTTCGGAATGTGCATCGCAAGTGATCTAAATTGTTAGAATTCAGCCACTCAACCCGCGGCCCTGATCAAGCGTTCGGCGGCGGCGCGGGCTTCGGCGGTGATCTCGGCGCCGGCGAGCATGCGGGCGATCTCCTCGCGGCGGCGCTCGGCTGCCAATTCGATGACGCGAGTCGCAACCCGCTTGCCCTTGGCGAGCGCGTCCTTGGTGATGAGATAGTGGCGGTCGGCGCGCGCCGCCACTTGCGGCGCATGGGTTACGGCAATCACCTGCGCGCCGGAACCGAGCCGCGCTAGGCGTACCCCAATCGCGTCGGCAATGGCGCCGCCAACTCCGGTGTCAATCTCGTCGAAGATCAGCGTCGGCGCCGAGCCGCGGTCGGCGAGCACCACTTTGAGCGCCAGCAGGAACCGCGCGAGCTCGCCGCCGGAAGCGACTTTCATCAGCGGGCCCGGCCGCGTGCCCGGATTGGTGCGCACCCAGAACTCGACGCGATCGAGACCCTCCGGACCTTCGCCTTCGGCTTCGATCTGCGTGGAGAATTGCGCCCTTTCCAGCTTGAGCGGCTTCAGCTCGGCATTGACCGCCTTGTCGAGCTTTTGTCCGGCGCGCTTGCGCGCGGCCGACAGCGCTTGCGCCGCCTGCCGGTAGCGGGTCACGGATTCTTGCGCGTCCTTTTCCAGCGCCGCGAGCCGCTCGGCGCCGGCATCGATCAGCGCCAGGTCGGCTTCGTAACGGCGCGCCAGCGCGGCGAGCTCGTCGACCGGCACATTGTATTTGCGCCCGGCCGCGCGCAACGCGAACAGACGCTCCTCGATGCAATCGAGCTCGCGCGGATCGAAGTCCGCCACGCGCAGCGCGTGTTCGAGGTGCGTGCGCGCTTCATCGAGCGCGGTCAGCGCCGCATCGATCGCCTTGACCACCGGCTCGATCAGCGCCGGCGCCTGCGTTGCGCGGCGTTCGAGCCGCCGCACCGCGGTGGCGAGCGGCGGCACCGGCGATTGCGGCCCCGTCACGCTGTCGAGCGTTGTCCGCAAATCCTCGGCGGATTTCTCCGCCTGCATCATGGCGGCGCGCCGATCGGCGAGCGAAGTCTCTTCGCCGGCTTTCGGCGCAAGAAGGCCAAGCTCGTCGACTGCGTGGCGAAGCCACTCGGCCTCGCGGCGGGCGCGTTCAACGTCGGCGCGATGCGTCTCGACCGCGGCTTCGCGCACGCGCCGCTCATCCCAGAGACGCCTGACCTGGGCGGCGGCGTCCTCGATGCCGCCGAAGGCGTCGAGCAAAGCGCGGTGCGTCGCGGCTTCAACGAAAGCGCGGTCGTCGTGCTGCCCGTGGATTTCCACCAGAGCCGCGCCGAGCGCGCGCAGCACCTGCACGCTCACCGGCTGATCGTTGACGAAAGCACGGGTGCGCCCGTCGGCGAACTGGACCCGGCGGACGATCAGCTCGTCCTCGGCGCCAAGATTGGCAACGAGATCGTTCTCCACGAGAAGGCGACGCGCGGGATGGTCCTTGGCAACGTCGAAGGCCGCGGTCACTTGCCCCTGCTCGGCACCCTCGCGCACCAGCGCCGCCTCCCCACGCGCGCCAAGCGCAAGCGCAAACGCGTCGAGCAAGATCGATTTGCCGGCGCCGGTTTCGCCGGTCAGCGCGGCGAGACCGGAGCCGAAATCGATATCGAGGCGATCGATCAGAACGATGTCGCGTATGGAAAGGCGGGCGAGCATGTTGGCGGACGACCGACGACGGCTGACAGCGAACGGATGATAGTCGCGATTCCTCGTTCTGTCGTCCGACTCTAGCCCAGCCCCTTGAAGGCGCGGCTCATCCAAGACCCCTTGTTCTCATTGGGCTCGCCACCGGCGGATTTCACGAGCTTGTAGGCGTCCTTGTACCAGGTGCTATCCGGGAAATTGTGACCGAGCACAGCGGCAGCGGTCTGCGCCTCGTCCATGATGCCAAGCGAAATATAGGCCTCGGTCAGCCGCGCCAGCGCTTCCTCGACCTCGCGCGTGGTCTGATACTGAGTCACCACCACCTTGAAGCGGTTGATCGCGCCGGTGAAGTCGCGCTTCTTCATATAGAAGCGGCCGATCTCCATCTCTTTCCCGGCAAGCTGGTCGCGCGCCGTGTCGATTTTTTTCTTGGCGTTCAAGGCGTATTCCGTATCCGGATATTTGCGCACGACTTCTTCGAGCGCATTGACGGCCTTGTCCGCCCGACCCTGGTCGTGTTCGACGTCCAGAATCTGGTCGTAATAAGAGACGCCGACCAGGTATTGCGCATAGGCCGCGTCGGGGCTGCCGGGATGCAGCGTCACGTAGCGTTTAGCGGCGTTGATGCAATCCTCATATTTCTGCGCCTGATAATAGGAATATGCCGACATCAGAAGCGCCTTGCGCGCCCAGTCGGAATACGGATTTTGACGATCCACTTCGTCGAATTTCTTGGCCGCGCCCGTGTAGTCCTGCTTGTTGTTGAGGAGGAAAAGGCCCTCGTTATAGAGCTTGTCGGCAGGATCCTCGGGGACGTAATCATCCTCTTTGTTGAACAGGCTACAGCCCATGATCGGCGCGGCAAAGAAGGCCAGCGCAAGCAGGCCGGCCACTGCGCGCAGCCGGCATCCGGATCTCCACGATCCTCGTAAACCCGACATCATGAGCGATGAAAAGTCCCGTCCCGCCGCCGCCAAAGTGCCCTCCATGCCGCACTTTTAGTGCGTTGCCTGGAGCGTTCGGCGGCCCAAAGCTGATTAGGCCGACATTCGGCCGGGATTAAGGCAAAAAAGTCAAGGAAATCAAGAGACGTCCGGCCCGTAGGCCGGCGCCATATAGCCAGCCGCAGGATCGGCATGACCGCGCGGGCGGCGCGCCGTCTCTTCCATCTCGCTGAAGGTCCACGCGCTCGGATCGGCCATCAAGGCGGTGACGACGGCATGATTGAGCTTGTGCCCGCCGCGCACCGACCGATAGGCGCCGATAAGCGGAGCGCCGGCGAGCGCGAGATCGCCGATGGCGTCCACGGCCTTGTGACGAACGAATTCGTCCGGGAAACGCACCCCATCGGCGTTGAGGACGCGGTCTTCCGCGATGACGACCGTATTTTCAAAGGAGGCGCCGAGCGCGTAGCCTGCGCTCCACAATTTGGTTACGTCGCGCATGAAGCCGAAGGTCCGCGCCCGCGCCAGCTCGCGGCGGAATACATTCGGCTCAATATCGCGT
Organism: uncultured Alphaproteobacteria bacterium; assembly: GCA_963733575.1. GTDB lineage: Bacteria > Pseudomonadota > Alphaproteobacteria > Rhizobiales > Xanthobacteraceae > BOG-931. The sequence continues at coordinate 307,925 of CAVTDJ010000009.1, forward strand.
ATAAATTTTTGCCGCCCGATCAGCGGGTGATCGAATTCGATCTCGGTTTCGATGCGCAAGCCGCGTGCATGCGGGCGCAATTCGCCATAGCAGCCTTCGGCGTTGACCCGGATCGACTTCAGCACCTTGATGTAGCGCCGCAGCGCCGACATCGTTGCAATGCCGGCCTGATCGATCGCATCCACGAACGGCGCAGCGCTGCCATCCATGATCGGAACTTCAGGACCATCAACTTCGACGATGGCGTTGTCGACGCCAAGCCCGCACAATGCGGCGAGCACGTGTTCGGTGGTGGAGACGGCCGGACCGCTCCGATCGCCGAGCACCGTGGCGAATTCGGTCGCAGTCACAGAGCGAAAGTTGGCGGAAAGCTCGCGATCTTTCTGGCCGTTCGCTCCGCAACGCCAGAAGACAATCCCAGTATCCGCTTCAGCCGGATGAAGTGTTACGGTAACGGGCGAACCGGAATGAACGCCGATCCCGGCGATGCTGACTTGCTCGCGCAGGGTCGTCTGCCTGTCAGCTCGCATGCCCCTCATGCCCTACACCCTCATCGCCGGGTTGCGTGAACAACCGGGCTTGCCCCAACCTGAGGAACGTGAAGGCCTGTAAAAAGGAGCCTGTCCCCGTCAAGCCCTCGATACGACACCCCCGACGCAACTCCCCCATGACGGGTAAACCATACCGGCGACACGATTCCGCGCCAACTCACGGTTTCTTACCGAGTGTTACCTTGTTCTGGCCGCACTATTGTCGGCAAGGCGCCAAAAGCGGCCATCGTCAGCATGGGTTCATGCAGGCACCAAGGCCCGAACATTCGGCTTTTGGCGGGCCCGCGCTGCAAATATAATACAATCACTTCAAAGGCTTGACCGCATATGCCAGCCACCCGCCGCCAACGCGGCGGCGTGGGCTCGCTCATCTCTCGATCCGCGGGCAGCAGGCCCAATTTGGGCTTTAATTCGCCTGTCGTCGCAGGAACGCCGGAATGTCGAGGTGGTCTTCCTCGACCCGGTTATGCACAGGCGCTTGCCGTCCGTGCTGGTCCAGGCCCTGCGGCGCCGGGCGCTTGGCGTACTCAGACACCGGCTCTTGTCGCAACTCTTGCCGCGGCTCGGGCCGCGGCGGCAAGGGCCGCCCGGGAAGCCGTTCGGCTGTCGGCTGCGGCATGGCCGGCGCCGCCCGCGGGCTCGGCAAGGGCTCTTCCCCCTCCTGCTCGCGACGGCCCAGACCCACCGCCGCCAACCGTTGCAGAAGCGACGTCCGGCGTTTCTCGGGATGCTCCTGCGGAAGCTCTCCGCGCCGCGCGCGAATCTCGTTCTGCGCCGGGACCGGCAGTTCATCGATACGCGGCATTCGCAACGCACGCGACGGCACCCTCTCCGGCTGCGGCGGAATGAACGCCTCCGGCTCGTGCGGCTCCGGTCCGCTCGGCGGCGGATCGATGAACAGCGAAGGCTTGGGGCCGAGCGGACGGATGGTGACCTCCGGACTTGGGCTCTGCGGAAGGATGGCCGCCGCAACGGCTGCCTTGGCCGACTCGATGGATTCGTTCACTGAAGCGGGCGCCGCTGCCGGCGCGGCAGCAACGGACCGAACCGGCTCGGCGCGTTCGACGCGCTCCACCATCTTTTCGTTGTCGGCGCGCAGCTTCTTTGCGACTTCGGCAATACGCGCCTCCGCGGCGGCCACTGGCGGCCGCTGAGCCAAAGCGTGATCGATACCGGTCGCGACGACCGAAACACGGATGATGCCGTCAAGGCCCTCGTCGAACGTCGCTCCGACAATGATGTTCGCATCCTGGTCGACCTCCTCGCGGATGCGTGTCGCCGCCTCGTCGACCTCGTAGAGGGTAAGATCGCGGCCGCCGGTGATGGAGATGAGGAGCCCTTTTGCTCCTTTCATCGAGGCATCGTCGATCAGCGGATTGGAGATCGCCGCCTCTGCGGCCGCCATCGCGCGCTTCTCGCCCTCGGCCTCGCCGGTCCCCATCATCGCCTTGCCCATTTCGCGCATGACGGCGCGCACGTCGGCGAAGTCGAGGTTGATCAGGCCTTCCTTGACCATCAGGTCGGTGATGCAGGCAACACCGGAATAGAGCACCTGGTCGGCCATGGCAAAAGCGTCGGCGAATGTCGTCTTCTCGTTCGCCACCCGGAACAGATTCTGGTTGGGGATGATGAGAAGCGTGTCGACGCACTTTTGCAGTTCGATAATGCCGCCTTCAGCGATGCGCATGCGGCGCTGGCCTTCGAAGTGGAACGGCTTGGTGATGACACCGACCGTGAGGATGCCCGCTTCCTGCGCCGCCCTGGCAATCACCGGCGCGGCGCCGGTGCCGGTGCCGCCGCCCATGCCGGCGGTGACGAACACCATATGCGCGCCGGAGAGGTGATCGCGTATCTCGTCGATCACTTCCTCGGCGGCGGCGCGGCCGACGTCAGGCTGCGAGCCGGCGCCGAGCCCTTCGGTTACCGCCACACCCATCTGGATGATGCGTTCGGCTTTCGACGTGGTGAGCGCTTGCGCGTCGGTATTCGCCACGACGAAATCGACACCCAGCAGACCGGCGCTGATCATGTTGTTGACGGCATTGCCGCCGGCGCCGCCGACGCCAAACACGGTTATGCGCGGCTTCAGCTCACGGATGTCGGGAATTTTCAGATTGATGGTCATGATTGCCTCTTCTTTCATGCGCGGGCGTCGTCCACGCCCGGCCCCGGCCGGTCCGCCACCGGCCGTTGCGATGTCTTGGCTTCGCGTCTGGGGGCCATCAGAAACTCTCGCGAAGCCATTGTCCGACCCGGGCGAAGTAGCCGCCGCCCGTGCCATTCATCAGGTACCGTTTATTTCGTGTTTCAAAGTATTCGAGATGCGCCGCCTGCGGATAAACCAGCAGGCCGGTTGCCGCGGCGAACGCCGCGCCCTTCGCCGCGTCGGGCAGTCCCGCGATTCCGAGCGGCCGCCCGACGCGCACCGGCCGGCCGAGAATGCGGGCGGCGAGCTCGGGCAGTCCCGTCATTTGGCATGCGCCGCCGGTGAGGATCACCCGCCCGCGCGCCTCTGCCGCGAACGGCGACGCCGCGAGCCGGTCGCGCACCATTTCCAGAATTTCCTCGACGCGCGGCTTGATGATGTGAACGAGCGCCGACCGGGGTACGAATTGCGCTTGCTCGCGCTCATCTTCGCCGATCGGCGGCACCGTGATCATGTCGCGTTCGTCCGATCCACCGGTGAGCACACTGCCATAGAACGTCTTGATTCGCTCGGCATCGGCGACGCTGGCGTTTAGTCCGCGCGCGATGTCGAGCGTGACATTGTGTCCGCCCAACGCGAAGCCTTCCGAGTGAATGAAGCGGCCGCCGACGAACACTGCCGTCGTCGTCGTACCGGCGCCCATGTCGACGACCGCAGCGCCGAGATCGGCCTCGTCGTCGGCAAGAACCGAGAGCCCGGCGACGTAAGGGCTCGCCACCATCGCCTCAACGGCGAGATGGCAGCGCTCGACGGCAAGCATCAGATTTCGCGCCGCCGCCGTGTCGGTCGTCGCGACGTGCATGTCGACACCGAACCGTTCACCGAGCATGCCGCGCGGATCGCGGATGCCGTTGCCGTCATCGATCGAATAACCGATCGGCAGCGAATGCAGCACCGCGCGGCCTTCGCGCATCGAAGCCCGGTTGCCGGCGGCCAATAACCGGCCGATATCGCCCTCGGACACCACGGCGCCGTCGATCTTGATTTCCGCCGCAAACAAATCGCTGGCGAGCCGGCCGGCCGATATCGAAAGCACCACAGATTCGATTTCGACCGATGCCATGCGCTCCGCGCCATCGACGGCTTGGCGGATAGCCTCTTCGGCCTGGGCGAGATTGACCACGCCTCCCGCTTTGGTGCCGCGCGCGGCAGCATGGCCGAGGCCGACGACCTCGATGGCATGACTGCGCCGCGGCAAGACCTGCTGCGGCGGATGCGGCCGCAGGCGGGCAATCAAGCAGGCAACCTTGCTCGAGCCGACGTCGAGCGCAGCGACAAGGGCGCTGCGCCGGGGCGAGATCGGCTTCATCTTGGGAGTAAGCCCGTAGTGGAGGGCGCTCACGCGTCGCCTCCCTTTTTCTTTTTCTTGTCTTTGACGGCGTCTTCCCGGGCCTGCGCCGCCGCATCGGAGAGCCGTACGCTCACGCGGTCGGGTAGCCGCAGATCGACCGCGACGATATCGCGCGACAGAAGCTTTTTCTCCCGGTCGAGCGTGACCAGCCGATCGAGCGCTTGGTCGACATTGGTTTCCGGCAAGCGCACGTCGATGCCGTTGTTGAGCCGCAAGTTCCAGCGGCGTTCCGCGACCAAAACCGATGCGCGCAGCAGCGGCCGGATGTCGGGATAGCGGTCGACGATGGTCAGGAAATCTTTGGCCTGTCGTTCGGCGCCCTTTCCGACCACGAGCGGCAAGTTGAGATAGCGATCCTCGACAAACGGTTCGAGGACGGTGCCATCGGCGGCAATGACGCTGACGCGGCCGTCCTTTTGCCACAGCGCAAAGGCCTGCCGCTCGGTAATGGTAATCTGCAGACGGTCCGGATAGAGCTTGAGCACGGCCGCATCGGCGATCCAGGGATTCGCCATAAGCCGCGCGCGCGCCACGTCGGCGTCGAGGAAAAGAAGCGATGCGTGCCCGGTCACGCCGGCGATGGTTAGGACCTCTTCGCGGCTGACTTCCTTGGGCCCGGTGAGCGAGACGGCTGCAATACGGAAGCCGGCCGCATTGGCGGCTTGATCGCGGGCGTCTTTCAGCCAATCGATGATATCCGCGACGTGGCCGCCGGCGACGGCGCCGTATCCGAGCGCCGCTGCGAGAAGGAGGACCGATCCGGCGATGCCAAACCCGCGCGGCGGCAGTCGCGCAATTTTTGCTGCCAAGCGTCCAATCCACGAGCCATAGGCCACGAGCCAGGCAAAGGGATCCAGGCGAGCACGCCGCGCATAATTCCCGGCGCGCGGACGATGCGGCTCGTCAAAGGGCGCGCCGATGTCTCCCACCGCTCTCGGTTCCGGCTCTGGCCCCGACCGCATCAGCGGTTGGTCGAGGCATCCTCCACCATCCATTGCACCAGCTCATCGAACGTGATGCCCGCATACGCAGCCAGCTCGGGCACGAGCGAGGTCTCGGTCATGCCCGGCTGGGTATTGATCTCAAGACAGACCAGCTTTCCCGTTCCCCGATCGTCGTAGCGAAAGTCCGCGCGGCTCACGCCGCGGCAGCCAAGCGCGTTATGGGCAGCCAGCGCGAGTTTGCGGACCTCCTGGTAAACATTTAGTAAAATTTGCGCCGGCAGCACGTGTTTGGAGCCGCCGGCGGCATATTTCGCCTCGTAATCGTAGAAGCGCGTGGCCGATAGAATATCGATGACGTCGAGCGGCTTGTCGCCGATGACGGCGCAGGTGAGTTCCTTGCCCGGGATGTAGCGCTCGATCAGGACCTGTTCGCCGAACGCCCAATCGTCGCGGCAAAGCTCCTGCGGCGGATGCGGATGTTCCTCGGTGACGATGAAGACCCCGACGCTAGAGCCTTCCGCCATCGGCTTGATGACATACGGCGGCGGCATGAGGTGCCGCTGCGCGGCTTCGAGCCGCGACGCCACCACATCGTCCGCCACCGGGATACCCGCCGCGCGGAAGATCGCCTTGGCGTAGCCCTTGTGCATCGCGATCGCGGAGGCGAGCACGCCGGAATGGCTGTAGGGAATGCCCAGAATTTCCAGCACGCCCTGCAGCGTGCCGTCTTCGCCGGGCCGGCCATGCAGAACATTGAGAGCGACGTCGGGCTTGGCCGCAGTCAGCGCAGCGGCGATATCGCGTCCGACGTCAATCGGGGTAACACGGTAGCCGAGACGCCCGAGCGCATCGGCACACGCCTTGCCCGAGCGCAACGAGACATCGCGCTCGGCCGACCAGCCTCCCATCAGAACGGCGACGTGCTTGGTCATGGCCGCCGGGTGCCTTGAGCCGGTTTCCGTTGATTCGCTGGATCACCAATAGAATCCACAATTGGCGAAACGTCGAGTGTTTCCGAGCGACGGCGCAGGGCCGGGCCCGCCGCCTACCCTGGCGTGCCGATCCGCTTGATCTCCCATTCGAGATCGATGCCGGAACGTTCTTTGACCCGCTGCCGCACAGTCTCGCCGAGCGTCTCGATGTCGGCGGCGGTCGCTTTGCCGAGGTTGATCAAAAAATTCGTATGCATCTCCGACACCTGCGCATCGCCGATGCGCAGACCGCGGCAGCCGGCTGCGTCGATGAGCTGCCACGCTTTGTGACCGCGCGGATTTTTAAAGGTCGAACCGCCGGTGCGGCTTTTGATCGGCTGCGTCGCCTCGCGCGATTCGGTGATCTTGTCCATCTCGGCGGCGATGACGGCCGGATCGCCGCGTTCGCCGCGAAACGTGGCTTGCGTGAAGATATAATCGTCCGGCGCGCCGCAATGCCGGTACGTGAAGCGCATGTCGGCAACGCCAAGCCCATGGACGCGGCCGACGCGATCGACGGCGCGAGCCTCGATGAGAGCGTCCTTGGTCTCACGCCCGTACGCGCCGCCGTTCATGCGTAGCGCGCCGCCGATACTGCCCGGAATGCCGCGCAGGAACGACAGTCCGGCAATGCCGGCCTCCTGCGCCGCGCGCGCGACCTTGACGTCCGGCACAGCGGCACCCACGCGCAGATTGAAGCCCTCAATCGCGACCTCCGCGAACCCGCGCCCGAGTTTGATCACGACACCGGGCACGCCACCGTCGCGCACGATGAGGTTGGAGCCGAGGCCGACCATGGTGACCGGAATTTCGGTCGGCAGATTGGCCAGCATGTAAGCAAGGTCTTCCTCATCCTCCGGCATGAAGAGAATTTGCGCCGGTCCGCCGACGCGGAACCAGGTCAATTCGGCGAGCGACTGGTTCGCCAAAAGCCGGCCGCGCAATGCCGGCATTTTCGACTGCAATGCGCCGACAATATCGGGAAAACTCATACGGCCGCCCCGACCACCCTATCGAGCCATGCCGAGAGCACTTTCTCGCCGAGTTCGCGCGTCTGCGGACCGAGCGTGCGCGCCTGTGTGCGAAGCTCGCGCGGATCGATGCCGGCCTTGCCGAGCTCGGCAGTGTGGCCGACGAGCCAGCTTTCGAACCGCGCCGGCTCCGTTTCCAGATGAAACTGCAAGGCGAGCTGCGACGGCGTGCGCATGAATGCTTGCACCGGACAATGCCGCGTCGATGCGAGTTTCGTGCACCCTGCCGGCAACTCGCAATTGTCGCCGTGCCAGTGCAGTACCGGCGTTGCGCCAAGTGGTGCGAGAACCGAAGCTTGGCCTTCGGCCGTCAGCGTCAACGGCGCCCAGCCGATTTCCTTGGCCGGTCCGGGTGCAACGCGCGCGCCAAGCGCCGCGGCCATCATCTGCGCGCCGAGGCAGATGCCCAGCATCGGCTTGTCCGCCTCAAGGCGCATCGCAATAGCAGCGATCTCATCGGCGACGAACGGATAGGCGTCGCGCTCATAGACACCGATGGGACCGCCAAGCACGATCAACAGATCGGGCGCCAGCAGCGTTTCCGCGTCGATCGGCTGAACACCGGCATCGTGATAGCGCACGCCATGGTCGCGCGCGGCAACGAGCGGCCCGAGCAGGCCGAGATCCTCGAAGGCCACGTGACGAACCGCCAGGCATTTTTTGATCATGGCGCGATTGTTTCAGCTCGCAGCCGCTGCCAATTCTCCCGGCAGCGCATAAGCCCATTGCGTGATCGAACCGGCGCCCAGGCACACGACGTAGTCACCCGCTTGCGCCATTCCGGCGACGAGTGAGGCAAGCTTTTCGGGGCTGTCGAGGGCGATGACATGGCGGTGTCCGTGCGTGCGCAGTCCTTGCACAAGCGCATCGCGGTCGGCGCCGGCAATCGGCGCTTCCCCGGCCGAGTAGACATGGGCGACAATCACGGCGTCGGCATCGTTGAAGCAGGCACAGAATTGCTCGAACAACGCGGCAAGCCGCGTGTAGCGGTGCGGCTGCACGACGGCGATCACCTGGCCCTTGGTCGATTCGCGTGCCGCCTTGAGCACCGCGGCGATCTCGACCGGATGGTGGCCGTAATCGTCGATGATGGTGACGCCGTTCCAGATACCGGTGCGGGTGAAGCGCCGCCGCACGCCGCCGAAATTGGCCAGTGCTTCCCTGATCCGATTGTCATCGACGCCAAGCTCGTGCGCGACCGCGATCGCGGCCGTGGCGTTGAGCGCGTTATGCCGCCCCGGCATCGGCAGCGCGACGTTCTTGATCTCGCGCACGGCTTGTCCGGCGCGATCGCGCAGGGTGACGGTGAACAGCGAGATGCCGCCGGCATGCGAGATATCGACGAGCCGCACGTCGGCCTGCGGATTCTCGCCGTAGGTGACGATGCGGCGATCCTCGATGCGGCCAACGAGGCTCTGCACCACCGGGTGATCCGTGCACATCACGCAGAACCCGTAAAACGGCACATTCTCGACGAAGGCGCGGAACGCCTCCTGCACCGCATCGAAACTCTTGAAGTGATCGAGGTGCTCGGGATCGATGTTGGTCACGATAGCGATATCGGCCGGCAGCTTGAGAAAGGTCCCGTCGGATTCGTCGGCCTCGACCACCATCCAATCACCGGCGCCCAGCCGCGCGTTGGTGCCGTAGGCGTTGATGATGCCGCCGTTGATCACCGTCGGGTCGAAACCGCCGGCATCGAGGAGCGCGGCCACCATCGAGGTGGTCGTGGTCTTGCCATGAGTGCCGGCAATGGCGACGCAGCTTTTCAATCGCATCAACTCAGCCAGCATTTCGGCGCGGCGCACGACCGGCAGCCGGTGCGCGCGGGCGGCGGCGAGCTCCGGATTGTCGGACCTGATCGCCGAGGAGATGACGACGACTTGGGCGCCGTCCAGATTGTCGGCCGCATGGCCGATCGCGATCTTCACGCCCTTCTCGCGCAACCTTTTGACGTTGGCGTTCTCGGCCTGGTCGGAGCCCTGCACGACATAGCCGAGGTTCACGAGCACCTCGGCAATGCCGCTCATACCGATGCCGCCGATGCCGACGAAATGCACCGGCCCGATGTCGCGCGGCAGTTTCATGAGGTCTCCCCGAGGCGAAAGCGCCGGCGCGAACCTACTGGTTTGCGCCCTTCGCCGCCACCTTCAGAACCAGGTCGGCGAGCCGCTCGGCGGCATCAAGGCGGCCCAGAAACCGGGCGGCTGCGGCCATGGCCGCGAGGCGCTTCGGCGCCGCCGCCAGCGCCGCAATCTCGGTGGCAAGCCGCCGCGGGGTAAACTCTTCCTGCGCCAGCCGAATCGCGCCACCGACGCCGGCCAGCACGCCGGCATTGGCGAACTGGTCCTGATCGAGCGCGTGCGGCAGCGGCACAAGGATCGATGGCCGGCCGATCGCCGAAAGCTCAGCGACGGTCGAGGCTCCCGAACGCGACACGATCAAATGGCTCGCCGCCATGCGCTCCGGAAGATCGGCGAAAAAAGGCGCGATTTCGGCAGCCACAGAGAGGCTTGCGTAAGCACTGCGGACGCGAGCCAAATCCTCCTCGCGCGCTTGCTGGACGATCGCTAGTCGCGCGCGCAGAGCTGGTTCGAGCTGCCCGATCGCGGCGGGAACGACGTCGGCCATGACGCGGGCGCCCTGGCTGCCGCCGAAAATGAGGAGCCGCAGCGGATCGCCGGCGGCCGGGTATGGTGTTACCGCCGCGGAAACGACCGCCGGCCGAACTGGATTGCCGGTGAGTGTTGCCTTGGCGGCGAGCTGCGGCTCGCTGCGAAACACATCCGGAAACGTGGTGGCGATCGCGGTAACGCGCGGCGCCAACAGCCGATTGGCTCGCCCGATCACAGCGTTGGCGTCGTGGATCAGGGTCGGAACGCCGCGCCAGGCCGCGGTCAGGACCGGCGGCACGGTTGGATAGCCGCCGAAGCCGATCACCGCCGCGGGCTTGAGCCGTCCGATCAGCGCCCAAGCCTGGACGACACCGACGCCGAGCACGGCGGCGGTTCTCGTCATCGCGATCGGATTGCGTGCGCGTAAAGTCGCGCTCGCGATCACGTGGACGGCTTCGTCGAAAAAGGCGCCGCCATAGCGCGCAGCGCGCCGGTCGGTTGCGAGATGAACGACGATGCCCCGCTGCACCAGCGCCGCAGCGAGCGCCTCGGCCGGAAACAAATGGCCGCCCGTTCCGCCGGCCGCGACGAGGACCGGCGCCCGGCCCGCCGCGGGCATCACGCGCTGCTCGGGGCGAGCATGATCCCGCCGGAAAGCTGCGCATGCGGCCGTTCTCGGGTCAGCGCGATCAGCATGCCCATGCCGTAAGCAAGCGAGACGAGCGACGAGCCGCCGTAGGAAATAAACGGCAGCGTCATTCCCTTGGCCGGCATGAGGTGCAGGTTGACAGCCATGTTGATCGTCGACTGCAGCCCGAACAGGATCGCCAGTCCGGCCGCGGCGAAACGGATGAACGCGTCGTCGTTGCGCATCGCTTTCGTGAGTGCGCGGATGACAATGAAAGCGAACAAAGCCACGAGAATGAGGCAGAGCACGACGCCGAATTCCTCACCGGCGACCGCGAAGACGAAGTCGGTATGGCCTTCCGGCAGGATGCGCTTGATCGTGCCCTCGCCCGGACCGCGGCCGAACCAGCCGCCGCGGATGAACGATTCCGTCGCAATATCGATGTTGAACGTGTCGCCGGAGGCGGGATCGAGGAAGCGATTGATGCGCTGCGCCACGTGCGGGACAGTGTAGAAAGCCACGAGCAGGCCGACGCTCGCCGTGGCGCCGAGCCCGAGCACCCAGATGAAACGCATGCCCGCCATATAGAACAGCGCGCCCCATACGAGCGTAACGAGCATCGTCTGGCCGAAGTCCGGCTGCATCACCAGCAAGCTGACCACGACGACGAGGAGCGCCAGCGCGACGGTGTTCGCCGGCATGTCCGGGCGCTTGCCGGATTCGCCGAACAGCCACGCAATCAAGATCACGAAAGCCGGCTTGAGAAACTCCGACGGCTGAATGTTGACGCCGAGGATCACCAGCCAGCGCCGCGCGCCTTTGATCTCGGCGCCGAAATACGGAGTCGCGGCGACCAGGATGAGGCTGACGGCGAAGACGATCACGGCGAGCTTGCGGACCTCGCGCGGCGACAGAAACAACGTCGCGATCAGCACCGCGGCGGCAGGAATGAGAAAGAGCACTTGGCGGTTGACGAAATGGAACGGGTCAAGCCCGATGCGCGCGGCGACCGGCGGGCTCGCGGCGAGGCAAAGCACGATGCCGCCGAGCATCAGCGCGCCCAGCGCCGCAAGCGTGAGCCGGTCAACCGTCCGCCACCATTCGCTCAACGGCGTAGGCTGCGCGCGCGAGGCCATGGCGTCCCCAAGGTAAATCCCGGCCTAGTGGTGACATCGGGATGGTTTCTAGGGGATTAAAATCGCGGTTTGGGTACCCAATTTCGCGATAGCGGAAACCTACTTTACGATCACTCGCGGCAGCGCGCGGACGAGGGCCCTGAAAGCGTCGCCGCGGATCTCGAAATTGCGATACTGATCGAACGAGGCACAGGCGGGCGATAGGAGCACGACCGGCTCACGCTCCTCCGAGCTTTCGGCATCGCGCGCGGCCGCCGCCAGCGCCTTGTCCAGCGTGCCGGTGATTTCGTGCGGCACATCGGTCCCAAGAGTGACAGCAAATTCCTGCGCCGCCTCGCCGATCAGATAGGCCTTGCGGATGCGCGGGAAAAATTCCCGCAGCGATTCAATGCCGCCGGTCTTTGGCTTGCCGCCGGCGATCCAGAAAATGTCGTTGAAGCAGGCGAGCGCCTGCGCCGCCGAGTCCGCGTTGGTCGCCTTGGAATCGTTGACGAACAGGACCGAGCCGCGCCTGCCGACTTCCTCCATGCGATGCGCAAGGCCCGGAAATGAACGAAGGCCCGCCTGGATCGCCTCGGTCGTGAGGCCCAGCGCCAATGCCGCGGCGGCGGCGCAGGCGGCATTCTGCGCATTATGCAATCCGCGCAGCGAGCCGATGCCGCCGATTTCGGCGATAGGCATGGCGCTTCCGCCAACCGCGCGCATGATCCGCTGCCCTTCGACATAAACGCCGTCGGCAAGCGTGCGCCGTACGGAAATGGGCACGACGCGCTTGCCGGATAGCGCAAGGCGGTCGGCGACCGTGCGGCACCAGTCATCGTCCACTCCGACGATGGCGGTCCCCTCCTTCGGCACGCCAGCGACCAGGCGTTCCTTAACCGCCGCGTAGTGCTCCATCGTGCCGTGGCGGTCGAGATGATCCTCGCTGAGATTGATGAGAATGCCGACCGAAGGATCGAGCGAGGGGGCGAGATCAATCTGATACGACGAGCACTCGATGACGTGCACGCGTAAAGGTTGGACGCGGCCGGCTTGCGGCGGTGCGAGCGATAGGATCGCGGTGCCGATATTGCCTCCGAGCTGCGCGTCCATGCCGGCCGATGCCGCGAGGTGAGCGATGAGTGCGGTGGTGGTCGATTTGCCGTTGGTGCCGGTGATGGCGACGAAGGGCGCTTCGGGTGCAAGGCGGCGGCGTTCGCGGCAGAACAGCTCGATGTCGCCGATCACCGGGACGGCGGCTTTTTGCGCCAGCTGGACGCTCCAGTGCGGCGCTGGATGCGTCAGCGGAACGCCGGGCGCCAGCACCAAAGCCGCGAGCTTCGACCAATCGATGCCGCGCAGATCGGCAGTGGGAATGCCGGCGGCGCTGGCCTTCGCCACGCTCTCCGCATCGTCGTCGTAGCCGACGACATCGGCGGCGCCGGCCAGAAGCGCGCTCGCGCTCACCAGCCCCGAGCCGCCCAGCCCGAACACGGCGACCTTTTGACCGGCAAAGGTCGTGACCGGAATCACGCGAATCTACCGCAGCTTCAAGGTCGAGAGTCCCGCCAGCGCGAGCACGACCGAGACGATCCAGAAACGGATGACGATCTGCGGCTCGGTCCAACCAAGCTGCTCGAAATGGTGATGGATCGGCGCCATCTTGAAAACGCGCTTGCCGGTGAGCTTAAAGGAAACCACCTGCACGATGACGGACACGGCTTCCAGCACGAACAGGCCGCCGATGACCGCGAGCACGAACTCATGCTTGGTGGCGACGGCGACTGCGCCGATCATGCCGCCGAGCGCGAGCGAGCCGGTATCGCCCATGAAGATCGAGGCAGGCGGAGCGTTGAACCAAAGAAAGCCAAGGCCGGCGCCGAGCACCGCACCACAGAGCACCGCGAGCTCGCCGGTGCCCGCCACGTGGTGGATTTGAAGATAATCGGCAAATACCGCGTTGCCGGACAGATAGGCGATCATGCCGAAGCTGGCGGAGGCGATCATCACCGGAACGATGGCGAGACCATCGAGGCCGTCGGTCAAGTTCACCGCGTTCCCCGCGCCGATGATGATGAAGGTGGCGAACAGCACATAGAACCAGCCGAAATTGATCACCAGCTCCTTGAAAAATGGAAACACCAGCGTCGTCGAAAACGGCACCCGTCCGAGCTCAACCAAAGCGACGCAGGCCACCGCTGCAATCAGCGCTTCGACGGCCACGCGCGCCAGTCCGGGAAATGCGTTGTGGGTCTGCCTCGTGACTTTCAGATAGTCGTCGTAGAAGCCGACCAGCCCGAAGCCGAGCGTCACCCACAATACCACCCAGACATAGGGGTTGGTGGGATTGGCCCAGAGCAACGTCGACACCAGCATGCCGGAGAGGATCATCAGACCGCCCATGGTCGGAGTGCCGGCCTTGGTGACGATGTGCGATTTCGGGCCGTCGGTGCGGATCGGCTGACCTTTTCCCTGCAAAGAGCGCAGCCGGCCGATGATGGTCGGGCCGAACAAGAATACGAAGAGAAGCGCGGTGATGACGGCGCCGCCGGTGCGGAAGGTGATGTAACGGAAGACGTTGAGGACGGTCACTTTGTCCGACAGATCGACCAGCCAATAGAGCATCGCCTCAACCTTGTGCGGACGCGGTTTCCAACGTGTCGTTTTTCAACGTATCCTGGCGCGCGGACAATTGTTGCAGCGCCTTGACGATGGGCGCCATGCGCGAGCCGAGCGAGCCCTTGACCATGACGGCGTCGCCGGCACGGATCGCGGACAGCACTTGCGCCTCGAGCGCGGCGGAGTCCTCTGCATACCCGCCGCGATGGCTGGCGGGAAGAGCCTGCCACAAGGCCCGCATCAGCGGTCCACAGCAGAACACCAGATCGACCGCATTGGCGCGCACCGGCTCGAGCAACCCGCGATGAAGGGCTCGCCCGCGCGGCCCGAGTTCCAGCATGTCGCCGAGTACGGCGATGCGTCGTCCGCGCGGACCGATCGGCGTTTGGCCGAGCAATGCGAGCGATGCCGCGACAGAAGCCGGATTGGCATTGTAGCTGTCATCGAGGACGTGCGCCGCCCCGCCGGGAAGATCGACCTCGATCAACGCGCCGCGCCCCGACGCGGGCTTGAACTCGGAAAGCGCCAGTGCCGCCAGCGCCAGGTCGGCGCCGGCGAGCACGGCAGTCGCCAGCACCGCCAGCGAATTGTGCACGAGGTGGCGGCCCGGCGCTCCGATCTTATAGGTGAGTTCGGTGCCAAGGATGTTTGCCTGGACAGTCGAGCATTCGGCATGCAACGCGCACTTGAGCAGGCGCGCGTCGGCCTTTTCATGCTCGCCGAACGACACGACGCGCGCCTCCTTGGCGCACCGTTTCAGACGGGCGAATTGCGAATTGTCGCGGTTGAGCACCGCGGCGCCGCCTTCCGCAAAGCCGAGAAAAATCTCGGCCTTGGCGTCGGCGATCTTGGCGAGCGAGCCGAAGAATTCCAGATGCACCGGCGCGATCGTGGTGATGATCGCCACGTGCGGACGCGCAAGCCGCGACAGCGGCTCGATCTCGCCCGAGTGATTCATTCCCATTTCCAGGACCGCATAATGCGCGCTCGCCGGGCAGCGCGCGAGCGACAGCGGTACGCCCCAATGATTGTTGTAGGAAGCGACCGAAGCATGGGTCTCGCCGTCTTTAGACAGCGCCAGCCGCAATGCTTCCTTGGTGCTGGTCTTGCCGACCGAGCCGGTGACGCCGATCACCTTGGCTTTCGTGCGCGCCCGCGCTGCGGCCGCGAGCGCACGCAACGCGGCGAGCACGTCGGGCACCACGAGCAGCGGCGCATCCTTTGGCAACTCGGCGCGCCGGCTGGCGGCCACCACGGCAAGGCCTGCTTTGGCCGCGAGCGCAGCGGCGACGAACTCATGCCCGTCCCGGCGATCGGCAATGGCGAAGAACGCTTCGCCGCGGCCGATGGTGCGGCTGTCGATCGAGATGCCGGGCACAGCCCGTGGCAGCGCGCCCTGCCGTTCGGCGCCCATGGCCGACGTCATGTCCTCGACGGTCCACAGCGCGCGTGCGCTCATGTGGCAAGCTCCTTCAATGCCGCGGCGACCGCTTCGTGATCGCTGAACGGCATTACCCGGTCGCCGATGATTTGGCCGGTTTCATGGCCCTTCCCGGCGATCAACAGGACGTCGCCCGGGTGCAGCTCGGCGATCGCAGAACGGATCGCCTCGCGCCGGTCGCCGATCTCGATGGCACCGGGCGAAGCGGCCATGATGGCGGCACGAATGGCGGCGGCGTCCTCGCTGCGTGGATTGTCGTCGGTGACGATCACCCGGTCTGCCGTGGTGGCGGCGACGGCCCCCATCAACGGGCGCTTGCCGCGGTCACGGTCGCCGCCGGCGCCAAACACCACGACGAGCCTGCCGCTCACTGCAGGCCGCACCGCCTCGAGGGCCTTGGCGAGCGCGTCGGGCTTGTGCGCGTAGTCGATGAAGATCGGCGCGCCACGGTTCGAACCGACAAGCTCGAGGCGGCCCTTGGCACCCGTCAGATGCTCGAGCGCGGGGAACACCGCGGCGGGCTCGCCGCCGGTTGCGATGGCGAGACCGGCGGCAAGGAGCGCGTTCTCGATCTGGAATTCGCCGACCAGCGGCAAGCGCACGCGAAAGCCTTTGCCACCATGTTCGACCCACAACGTTTGCGCAAAGCCGTCGATAACGGATTGGGTGAGGCGGATGCCGGTGCCCTTGCGTCCGACGCCGATGATGGAAAGACCGCGCGCTTTGGCGGCGGCCATGACCCCTTGTGCATGCTCGCGGTCAACGTCGACGACCGCAGCGCCGCCCGGTTCGACCAGTGCCTCGAACAGCCGCAGCTTGGCGGCGAGATAGGCCTCGAACGTTGGATGATAGTCGAGATGATCGCGGGTGATGTTGGTGAAAGCCGCCGCCGCGATGCGCAAGCCGTCGAGCCGATATTGATCGAGCCCGTGGGAGGACGCTTCGATCGCGAGGTGCGTGACCCCATCGCCGGCTAGCGCGTCGAGCGAACGATGCAGCGCGACCGGGTCCGGCGTGGTCAGCGAGCCATAAATCTCGCCGCGCGGCGAAACGATGCCGATCGTGCCGATGCTGGCGGCGCGATGTCCCAGCGCCGTCCAGATCTGACGCGTGAACGCAGCGACCGACGTTTTTCCGCTGGTGCCGGTGACGGCGGCAATGGTTTGCGGCTGCCGCGGGTAGAACTTGGCGGCGATGAGCGCCAGCGCGCGCCGGGCATTTCCGACCCGCACGAAGGCTACTCCCTCCGGCAGCGGCGCATCGGGCCGTCGTTGCGCTACGACGCCGACCGCACCAGCGGCGATCGCCGGCCCGATGAAGTTGAAACCGTCCGCCTTGCCGCCTTCAATCGCCACGAACACGTCGCCGCGCTTGATCGCGCGTGAATCCGCCGACACGCCGCCGACCTCGAGATCGGCCGTGCGTGTCTCGATTTCCGCGTCGCTGGGCAGAATCTCGCGAAGCTTCATGGCGGTTCGCCGGATGCGGCCCCCGCCTTACCTGCTTTCCTTTGCCGAGGCCAGTATCAGGCGATCGGCCGTCGGCAGGTCCATCCGCGGCTCGATGCCAAGCAGCGGGGCGATCCGCGCGACCACCGCGCCGCCCACCGGCACCGCGTTCCAGCCCGAAGTGGTGAAACCGTGCGTCTCGGGGATAACTTGCGGATCGTCGATCATGATGAGCAGCACGTAGCGCGGCTGGTCTGCGGGTAACACCGCCATAAAATCCGTGAGCACCTTGGTCTTGGAATAGTGGCCGTTGATCACCTTGTCCGCGGTGCCGGTCTTGCCGCCGATATAGTAGCCCTTGACTTCGGCTTTCTCGGCCGTGCCCTTTTCCACGTTGAGCCGCATCAGGTAGCGCATCATTTCACTCGTTTCGGGCTTGATGACGCGTTTGCCGAGCGCGGCGGCTTCGGCCTCCGTCCGCTTGAGGAAGGTGGGCGGGATCAGAATGCCGCCATTCATCAAGGCGGCGACGCCCATCACGGCCTGGAGCGGCGCGACCGAAAGACCATGGCCGAAGGCGAT
Source organism: uncultured Alphaproteobacteria bacterium (assembly GCA_963733575.1). Lineage (GTDB taxonomy): Bacteria > Pseudomonadota > Alphaproteobacteria > Rhizobiales > Xanthobacteraceae > BOG-931. Next base: position 325,427 of record CAVTDJ010000009.1, read on the forward strand.
GGTGATGGTATTGAGCTCGCCCCAGCGCTTAGGCACGATCGGCTCGGCGCTCTCCGGCAATTCCGTGCGCAGGCGGTCGAGCTGCCCCATCTTCTTCAAAAATGCTTTATGCGCGTCGACACCGACCGCAAGCGCTGCGCGCGCCGCGCCGATGTTCGACGAGTAGGTGAAGATTTCCGGAACCGTGAGCACGCGGTGCTGCGCGTGGAAGTCGTGAATGTCGAATTTGCCGAAGCGGAGCGGCATGCGCGCGTCGAACGAAGACTTAAGCGTGACCTTGCCGGAATCGAGCGCCATCGCGATGGTGAAGGTCTTGAAGGTCGATCCCATCTCGAAGACGCCGGTGGTCAGCCGGTTGATGCGCGTCGGGTCGAGCGCCTCGCGCGGATTGTTGGGATCGTAGTCCGGCTCCGAAACCATAGCGACGACTTCGCCGGTGCGCACGTCGAGGACGATGCCGGCGGTTGCGAGCGCTTTGAACTTCGCCCGCGCCGCGACGAGCTCGTCGCGCAGCGCATGCTGCACGCGTAGATCGACGGCAAGCTGCACCGGGTCTTGCAGCCGATCGGTGGCAAGTCCCGCCAAGTGCAGCGCGGCGAGGCCGTGGCCGTCGAGCCACTTTTCCATGCCGGCGATGCCCTGGTTGTCGATGTTGACGTGCCCGATGACGTGCGAGACTTCGGGACCGTTCGGATAGTCCCGCTTGTTTTCGTTCAAGAAGCCAATGCCGGGCAGGCCCTGGCGGTAAATCTCACGCTGCTGCTCGGGCGTGATATCGCGCTTGAGCCAAACGAAGCCGCGCTTGGAGGAGAGCCGTTCGCGTAGTTCGTTGGCGTCGAGATCGGGCAGATCGGCAGTCAGTAACTCCACCGCCTCGTCGACGTCGATCAGCCGGCGCGGTTCGGCATAGAGCGAGGGCACGCGCACATCGGTCGCCAGAACTTCGCCGTTGCGGTCGAGAACGTCGGGACGGGCCGTTGCGATGGCATCGCCGCCAACGACCCGATGCGCGGTCCGGCTATCGGACGCGACTGCGAACATGACCAGCCGTATCGCGATGATGAAATAAACCGCGGCGAAGGCAAGGATGGCCAATCCCACCCGCGCCCGCGCCTTGGCGGCACGATCAACCTTGTTTCCATAAAGCAGGCCGCGCAGAAAGCGCCGCCGCCACGACTCGGTCGGCGGCTTCAACACGGCGGCTTGCGCGATCGCGGTCATCGGTCGAGCCGCCCTGTTTTTGCCGCGGGCGCGTCCGCTTCGCTTCGGTCGTTCGATTTTGCCGGCGGCTCCGCTTCGCCTGGGTCGTCAGATGGCGCAGCCGCGTCCGGCGGCGGAATGCTTCCCGTCACCGAGGCGGGCTCCTCCAAATTCTCGATGACCGCGCCGATCGGATCGGGGCTGTCGGGCTTGATGAATTGCGGCGGGTGGTCGGGCAGTTGATTGAGAGAGTCGAACTGCGTCGGCGCGATCGGCTTGAGCGGCAGGAAGCGCTTGGCCAGCGCCTCGATGCGCGCCGGATTTTCGAGTTCGCCCCACTTGGCGCGTAACGCCGCGATGGTGTCGCGCTCGCGGCGCACCTCGCTGCGGATTTTGGCGAGACGCTCGGCCTGCACCGTGGAGTCGAATTTGATGCGATAGACGTAGGCCGCCGCGAGGATGAGCGCGACGATGACGACGAGATTGAGGATACGCAGGATCATGCGCGCCCCCGCATGACGTCGGCGAGCGACGGCAGCCGCGGCAGCAGCGCTTCGACCGTCGCCAAGCGCGGCGCAGCGTCAGTGCGCTCGGCCGCGCGGAGTTTTGCCGAACGGGCGCGCGGATTGGCCGCGATCTCGATGTCGTCCGGCGTTTCCGGCCGCCGGGTGAGCACGTGGAATGTCGGCGGAGCCGCAGTCAATTGCGGCTGATGCCGCGAAAAAGCCGGCGCGCGGCTGCGCTCCGCGAGGAAATTCTTGACGATGCGATCCTCGAGCGAATGGAAGGCGACAACGACGAGGCGACCCGCAGGCTTGAGTACGCGCTCGGCGGCGGCGAGGCCGTGCGCGAGTTCCGCAAGCTCTTCGTTGACGAAAATGCGCAGCGCCTGAAATGTTCGGGTGGCCGGGTGGATCGCGCCCTCGCGCGCATGAACGACGCGCGCGACGATCTCGGCAAGCGCGCGCGTCGTCTCGATGACGCGCTCGCTTCGTGCCTTGACGATCGCGCGCGCAACGGCCCGGGCGTGGCGCTCCTCTCCGAGGACGGCGATGACGGCGGCAAGGTCGCGTTCGCTGGCGCGCGCGATGACGTCGGCGGCGGTCGGGCCGTCGCGCCCCATGCGCATATCGAGCGGTCCTTCGAGCCGGAAGGAGAAGCCGCGCGCCGCTTCGTCGAGCTGCATTGACGACACGCCGACGTCGAACACGACGCCGTCGACCACTTGAACGCCAAGGCTCACCAGGATCGTTTCGAGATTCGAGAAGCGCCCTTCGGCGAGCACGAGCCGGCCCTGCGCTTTTTCGACAAAAGCCACACCGGCCGCGATAGCGCTGTCGTCGCGATCGATACCAATCGCCCGCGCGCCCGGCGATTCCAGGATCGCGCGCGTATAGCCGCCGGCGCCGAATGTAGCATCGACGTAGATGCCGCCCTCGCGTACGGCGAGCCACTCGACCGCGCGGCGGGCAAGCACGGGAATGTGACGGGCCAGTCCGCCAGCGACAGCTCCGCTGTCGCCGCCCGTCATCATTCCCGTACTCCAAGCGGTTTTGCCGCCGCCGTCCGGGTGCCCGATGCCGCCTTGAAGGCGCGGACCTTGTCGGTGGCCTCCGCAAGTTCCGCACGGAAGCGGCCGGGCTCCCAGATTCGAAATTTGTGACCGAGACCAACAAAGATGACGGCATCTTTGATCTCGGCATGCGTTTTCTGCGCGTCGGTGAGCACCACGCGTCCTTCGCCGTCGATCTTCAGCGTTTCGCTCGTGCCATAGAGCGAAAGCGAGAACTGCTCGCGCTCTTCGGAATAGGGCGGAAAGCTTGCGATCAGCGCCTCGATCTCCGCGAGCAACGCGTTGCCGCCGGCATCGAGCGCCGGCCGATCGAGCGCGGGATAACAGTAGAGACCTTTGAACCCGTCGCGCGTCAGCACCGCGCGGAATGAAGCCGGCACCGAAACGCGGCCCTTGGCGTCCAGACGGAGCACGTGGTGGGACACAAACCGGTCCATCTCGCCCCTCGCCGCACGGCCGGTCCGACGACCGTATCCGCTGCAGGCGGCAATCCCCTTTTGGCTCCGCGGCGGCCTTGATGCCGCCGCCACCCAGTCTGGGCATTTCAGGAACGCTTGGGGATAAATGGGCTATCATGGGAAAACATGGGGCGTCAACGGATCGGCGCCGCCGTTGCGCCGCTCCGCTTCGCTCTCGATTAGCGACGGGTAAGCTTAAGGAAAGGTTGAAGTCTTAATCTTGAGCGCAGCTGCCGTGCTCTCAAGCCATGTGAGCTGCCGATACGGCGCCGCTCGCGAGGCAATCGTACGATTGGGTCGGACGGGCGACATTCGTTGCACGATGGCAACGACTTTTAATTTTTTAGTGACTTGCTCGCTCACAAAGTCAAATCGGCTTGTCGCCGAGACCGCGCGTCTTAATGTGTCATGATTATGTCACGCCCCGCTTTCCCAGCCGAGTCCTGCGTCGTTGCCGAAGTCCGGCCTTCGCCCAATCACGGCGAGCGCAAGGACGGGCGGCGCCCCGACATGATCTTGCTCCACTACACGGGCATGCAGGATGCCGTCGGCGCGCTCGAACGTTTGTGTGCGTTTGGGAGCGAAGTATCGGCGCATTACTTCGTGTTTGAAGACGGCCGGATCATCCAGCTTGTGCAGGAAAACCGCCGCGCGTGGCATGCGGGCGCGGCATTCTGGTCGGGGGAAACCGACATCAATTCCTGCTCGATCGGCATTGAGATCGCCAATCCCGGTCACGATTACGGCTATCCGGATTTCCCCAAACGCCAGATCGCCGCAGTGACCACTTTGTGCCGCGGCATACAAACCCGGAATGTGATTCCGCCGATGCGGGTGCTAGCCCATTCCGACGTTGCGCCAACCCGCAAACAGGACCCCGGGGAAAAATTTCCCTGGCGTACGCTGTACGATTCCGGGGTCGGTCATTGGGTCAAGCCGGCCTTGCTCACCGAGGAGGGTCTCGTCCTCGCGATTGGCGATCGTGGCGACGCGGTCGCGGCAATGCAGGAAGAGTTCAGCAAGTACGGCTACGGCATCCCGGTCGACGGGACGTACGATGCCACCACGCGCGATGTCGTGAAGGCCTTTCAGCGCCATTTCCGCCCGGAGCGGATCGACGGTGTCAGCGATCATTCGACTCGCAGCACGCTGCGCGAACTTATTGCCCAACGCGGACGGGTGAGGACCCTGGCCGCACGCGCCCGCGACTTCGCGCGGCGCGCCTCTTGACGTTGCAAGCCAACCTCCCCATCCCTTTTCCTGTCAGTCGGTCGGACGGCCGCTCCGGCCCCCACCCTTCGCTCCCCCGCAAGCGGGAGGGTTAGGGAGGGGGTGCCGGGGAGGAAAGTCCGGGCTCCATGGACAAGCGGTGCCGGATAACGTCCGGCGGGCGCGAGCCTAGGGAAAGTGCCACAGAAAACAGACCGCCGCGGTGCGTTGCGTTTGCCGCGGCAAGGGTGAAAAGGTGCGGTAAGAGCGCACCGCGCCTGCGGCAACGCGGGCGGCACGGCAAACCCCACCGGGAGCAAGACCGAATAGGGACGGCACGAAGTTTTCGCGCTCATGCGCGAGAACTTCAGGTCCATGTCTGGAACCGTCGTCCGGGTAGGTTGCTGGAGGCGCCGGGCAACCGGTGTCCAAGAGGAATGGCCGTCGCGCATGCGGATCTCGGTTCGCATGCCACCCAGAACCCGGCTTATAGACTGACTGATCCATCTTAGGGCGTCCGGCGGAATCCCGCCGGACGCCCACCAAGTTTTGGGATCTGTCTGTTGGCACGGCAATTGAATGAGAATATCCGGGGCACGAGGTCTAGATTTGCTCTTCCCGGGGCTCAAATGAAGGAATTTTCCATGGAATGCGGTGAAATCGGCGATATTCTTCCAAATTTAGGCACCGCAATTGCCGTGAGGAGTAAGAATTTCTACTAATTACGGTAGACCGAGGAAGTCTGCATGAGCCGCGCTCCTACTGAAATTCGAACGGCCCGCATCGGTCCATTATCGCGGCTGCCGGCGTTTTTCGCGCTCGCAAACAAGCGAGCCATTGTCGCCGGCGGCGGCCAGGCCGCCATTTGGAAGGCTGAACTTCTTTCCGCCGCAGGCGCTCACGTCGATATCTTCGCGCCGGGACCTACCGAGGACATCCGTGCGCTCGCGGCCACCCCGCCCGCCGGCACGATCATCGTTCATGGGCGCCGCTGGACACCGGCCGACTGCGCCGGAGCGGCTATCGCCGTCGCCGAGTGCGCCGACGATGCAGAAGCCGCTCAATTCGCCGCCGCAGCGCGCGAAGCGGGCGTTCCCGTCAACGTCATCGACCGGCCGGCCTTCTGCGATTTCGCCTTCGGCGCGATCGTCAATCGCTCGCCGCTCGTCATCGGCATTTCGACCGACGGCGCCGCGCCGGTCTTTGGCCAGGCAATCCGCGCCAAGATCGAGGCGTTGATCCCGAAAAGCTTTGCACGCTGGGCGGACGCCGCTCGGACCTGGCGTCCGCACGTGCAGGCGCTCGCGCTCTCCTTTCGCGACCGCCGGCATTTCTGGGAGAGATTCACCGACCGCGCCGTCTCCACGCCCGACGCAGCGCCGACCGAGGCAGACCTCGAAGCCTTGCTGGCGCCGACCCACAGGCCGGAGGGCGGATCCGTCGTGCTCGTTGGCGCCGGTCCCGGCGACCCGGAGTTGTTGACGCTGCGCGCGGTTCGCGCGCTGCAATCGGCCGACGTGATCCTGTTCGACAATCTGGTGTCGGCGGCGGTTCTCGATTTTGCCCGTCGCGAAGCGAAGAAAATGCTGGTCGGGAAAACAGGCCACGCTCCGTCGTGCCGGCAGGACCACATCAACACGTTGATGGTTTCGCTCGCCAAGGCCGGACGCCGCGTGGTGCGGCTCAAGGGCGGCGACCCGATGATTTTCGGCCGGGCGCATGAGGAGATCGCCGCCTGTCGCGCGGCCGGAATCGACGTCGAGATCGTGCCGGGCGTGACCACCGCGCAGGCTGCGGCGAGCCGGCTCAAGGTCTCGCTGACGCGCCGCGCGGAGGCCCGCCGCCTGCAATACATCACCGGCCATGGCCGCGACGGCAAGCTGCCCGACGATATCGATTGGGCGAGCCTCGCCGATCCGGCGGTGACGACCATCGTCTATATGCCGACGAAAACGCTGCCCGACCTGGTCGCCAAAGCGCTCGAGGCGGGACTCGATCCGGCGACGCCCGCGGTGGCGGTCGCGTCCGCGACGCGCGCCGAAGAACGCACGATCGCAGGATCGATTGCCGATCTTCCGGCGCGGCTTGCCGCCGAGATTCCGGCGGGTCCTGTCGTCGTGATGATCGGACGGGTGTTCGCCGAATGCGCAGAGAATGAGGTACCTGAAGCGCTCCCGATCGCGTCCCACGCGAGGGCTGGCCGTTAATTCACCACTCGGACACGCAAACACCATGTTGCGGAACCCCACCCGGGCCGCCTATCTATGGCCGCATGAATACGATGACCGCACCAGCACCCGCCGCGGGGACCCAAACGCCCGAAAACGCGGCCGAAAACACCCGTCACGCCTTGATCGACGTGCAGCTGACCGATGTTGAGACCGTCGCGCGCGACACGAATGTCTATACTTTCCGCCGGCCGGATGGCGGCCGGTTGCCGGCCTATAAGCCGGGCGCCCACATCGACATCCATTTGCCCAACGGGCTGATCCGGCAATTTTCCCTGCTCAATCCCGCCGCCGATCCCGAGAGCTACGTCGTCGGCATCAAGCTCGACGCGGCGAGCCGCGGCGGCTCGCGCTACATTTTCGACGACCTGCGTGTCGGGCATTCGGTCAAGATCAACGCGCCGCGCAATAATTTTCCGCTGGTTGAAGACGCCGAGCATGTCGTGCTCTTCGCCGGCGGCATCGGCATTACGCCGATCTGGTGCATGGCGCAGCAGCTCGCGGCGCAAAACCGGTCGTGGGAGCTCTATTATTCATGCCGGTCGCGCGCCGACACGGCTTTTCTCGCGACGCTGGAGAAACTCGAACCGGAGCGCGTTCATCTGCATTTCGACGATGAAGCAGGCGGCAAATTCCTCGACATCGCCGCCGCCATCGCCAAGGCGCCGGCCAACGCGCACTTTTATTGCTGCGGCCCCAACCCGATGCTCGGGGCGTTCGAGGCGGCGGCCGCGGGCCGGCCAAAGCATAATGTGCACGTCGAATATTTCACGCCGAAGGCCGCAGCGGCAACGTCCGGCGGCTTCTTGGTCGAGCTCGCCCGTTCCGGCGAGGAGTATTACATCCCCGAGGGCAAGAAGATCCTCGAAGTGCTCTACGAGGCCGGCGTCGACGTCGACTATTCGTGCGAGCTCGGCATCTGCGGCGAGTGCGTGACCCGCGTCATCTCCGGCATCCCTGAGCACCGCGACTCGGTGCTCAGCGAGGAAGAGCAGGCGGCGAACGACAAGGTCATGATCTGCTGTTGCGGCTGCAAGAGCGAGCGCCTGGTCTTAGACATGTAAGTATTGGATATGTAGATGTGCCTTCCCGTTGGGATGACGCAGCCGACATAGTGGTGATCGGTTCGGGCGCTACGGGGCTTCCTGCCGCCATCGTCGCCCGCGAAGCCGGCGCATCGGTCATTCTTCTCGAAGCGCAGAACCATATCGGCGGTCATGCCATCTGCAGCGGCGGCAACATCTCACTCGGTGGCGGGAACAGCTTCCAGAAAAAGCACGGCGTCGAAGATTCACCCGACCTCTTGTTCCGAGATTTGATCGACTGGTCGGTGGTCGAGCCCAACGGCGCTCCACCCTACCGCTACAACGACCGCGAGATCGCCCGCGCCTTCGCGGACAACAGTGTTGCGGCGTTCGATTTCCTGCTCGCGCACGACGTGAAGGTCGTCGATCAGGCGCCGGACAATCTGAGCGGACACGAAATCGGAATGTCGGCGCTGCGGACGTTGCACTGCGCGGTCATGGACTGGCCCATGATTTCAAACCGGCAAGCCCGCCGATCCAAGCTTCCGGACAACGATGTCGTCCGGCAACGGGCTGATGCAGCCGCTCCATGCCGCAGCGATCGAGGCCGGCGTGAAGATCCTGCTCCAGCATCGAATGATTGCCATCCACCGCGAGGCGCCGCATTCCGGCCGCGTGAGCGGTATTGCCGTCGACAACAACGGAGCCGGACTCAACATCCGGAACAACGGAGCCGGACTCAACATCCGGGCGCACAAGGCCGTCATCATCGGTACTGGCGGGTCGTCCGGAAACGTGAACTTCCGCCGCATGTTCGACCCGCGTCTCACGGACGAATATTGCGGTCTCGCCGGCATGCCGTGGTCCGACCAGGATGCGAGCGGCGAACTTGCCGCGATGGCCGTCGGCGCCTCGTTATGGGGATTGACCAACTTCGCCGGCGAGTACGGTACCGGCGTTACCAAGCCGGGCTCGATTGGCTGTCAGTATGGCTACGCCAATCTGCGCTGGTTGCCGGGGAGCACGGTCTTCGACAAAGCGCGCGCGATCGGCCTCAAGGTAGCGGATTGGCAAGACGTCATCCTCGTCAACATGCTCGGTCGGCGATTCTACGACGAAACCGGCCGCCAATTCACCGCCAACATCTTCGGCAGCTTCGAGCCATACGAGCCTGGCAGCTATCGCAATGCCAAGGCTGTCACATACGATCCAAATAATTTCATCAACGCCGCCCTCGCGGGCATAGGCGACGGGCACAACGGCGGCGGCCCGATCTGGGCGATCTTCGACGCCGATGCTGCCGCGCGCGAGACGTGGGACCCGAGGCCACCTTTCGTCGACATGGACGCCGGCTTCTTCTTCAGCGCAAACAGCATCGAAGAGCTTGCCGCAAAGATCGTGATGAAGCACCAGCGCGTACCGATGCCGCCACAGCACCTGGCGGAGACTGTTGCCCGCTACAACACCTTCGTCGAAGCCGGTGTGGATGCCGACTTCGAGAAGCCCAAGCCGCTCTACAAGATCGCCAAGCCGCCGTTCTACGCGGCCTGGGCGACACCGGTCATCCACGACACGCGCGCAGGTTTACGCATTAATGCACGCTGCCAGGTGCTCGACTTAAACGGGGCGGTCATCCCGGGCCTCTATTGCGGCGGCGAGTCGACGGGCGGCTTTAGCTTGCACGGTTTGCCCCGCGCCATATGCCAGGGCTTCATCGCGGGACGTAACGCCGCCGGGGAGAGCAGCGACGCATGAAGGAGTGGAGCGAACGAGGCCGTTGTGGGGACATCCCGTTGCCCTGCGTGCACAATTACGCTAAGTCCGCGCCCGACGGGGCGAGGTTGGAGAGACGCGATGGCCGATCACGGTGAGCTCGAATATGCCAGTGCAACGGGCAACGATTATGCCGCGCATGAGCAGACCTACCGCTCATTCGTGAATTTGGTGAAGGGTGCCCTCGCGGTCGTCGTCGTCATTGTGATCCTGCTGGCGTATTTCGTCGGCTGAACTCGACGCGCCTGGGCACTTGTCTTGCCGACCGGGCCGATTCGCAGCCATTAATCTATTGTCTAGACCCGACCACGCGCGCTGGCAGGTGTCGGAGGAATCATGAAAATTGCGGTTGCTGCCGAGGTCGATGCGGGTGAGTTGCGGGTCGCCGCAACGCCCGAGACCGTCAAGAAGATGATCGGGCTGGGCGCCGAGGTGGCCGTCGAGCCGGGCGCCGGGGTGAAATCCGGAATCCTCGACGCGGATTATTCCGCAGCCGGCGCCACTGTGAGCGCCGACGCCGTGAGCGGCGCCGATGTCGTGCTCAAGGTGCGGCGGCCGCTACCTTCCGAGCTTTCGCGCTTGAAGAAAGGCGCGATCGTCATCGCCACCATGGACCCTTACGGCCATGAGGACGCGCTTCGCGCCATGGCCGAGGCCGGGGTCATCGCCTTCGCCATGGAGCTCCTGCCGCGCATCACCCGCGCGCAAGCGATGGACGTGCTCTCGAGCCAAGCCAATCTCGCCGGCTACCGCGCCGTGATCGACGCCGCCGCCGAATACGGCCGAGCGCTGCCGATGATGATGACCGCGGCCGGCACCGTGCCGGCCACCAAAGTCTTTGTCATGGGCGCCGGCGTCGCGGGCCTCCAGGCGATCGCAACGGCCCGCCGCCTCGGCGCCGTCGTCACCGCAACCGACGTGCGGCCGGCGGCCAAGGAGCAGGTGGAGAGCCTGGGCGCGAAGTTCATCGCGGTCGAAGACGAGGAATTCAAGGCGGCGGAGACGGCGGGCGGCTACGCCAAGGAAATGTCCAAGGAATATCAGGCGAAGCAGGCCGCACTCGTCGCCGATCACATCAAGAAACAGGACATCGTCATCACCACCGCACTCATTCCCGGCCGTCCGGCGCCACGCCTCATCTCCAAGGACATGGTGGCCTCGATGCGGCCCGGCTCGGTGATCGTCGACCTCGCCGTGGAGCGTGGCGGCAACGTCGAAGGCGTCAAGGCCGACACGGTGGCAGACGTCGGCGGCGTCAAGATCATCGGCTACAGCAACGTGCCGGGCCGGCTCGCCGCCACTGCATCAAGCCTCTACGCCAAGAACCTCTATGCCTTCTTGGAAGTCCTGATCGACAAGAAGACGAAGTCGCTCGCCGTCAACTGGGACGACGACATCGTCAAGGCGACGGCGCTTACGCGCGACGGCGCGATCGTTCATCCGAACTTCAAGCCGAAAAGCGCGGCGTAAAGCGCAAGGAGGTCAACATGGTGACTCTCTCGGTCCTCGCGCAGCTCGACATTATCTCGACCGCGAGCGGCGGTGCGATCCATGCGGTCAGCGACGCCGTCGACCCGTTCGTGTTTCGCCTGTCGATTTTCGTGCTCGCGGTCTTTGTCGGCTACTACGTCGTGTGGTCGGTCACGCCGGCTTTGCACACGCCGCTGATGTCGGTCACCAACGCGATTTCCTCGGTCATCGTCGTCGGCGCGCTGCTCGCGGTCGGCGTCGCGCTCGTCGCCGACGATTCCGGACCCATCTGGGCGCGCGCGTTCGGGTTCGTCGCGCTCACTTTCGCCTCGGTCAATATTTTCGGCGGCTTTCTGGTGACGCAGCGCATGCTCAGCATGTTCCAACGGAAGCAGAAATAACATGAGCGCCAATCTCGCCGCGCTGGCCTATCTGGTCGCCGGAGTCCTTTTTCATCCTGGCGCTGCGCGGCCTCTCACACCCGACCACCAGCCGGCGAGGCAATCTGTTCGGCATGATCGGCATGGCGATCGCGGTCGCCACCACGATCGCCGCGCATCCGCCGGCCGGGCTCGGCTCCTGGGCGCTGGTGATCGTCGCCGTCGCGATCGGCGGCAGCGCGGGCGCCGTGATCGCGCGGCGCGTGCCGATGACCTCGATGCCCGAGCTCGTCGCCGCCTTCCACTCGCTGGTCGGCATGGCCGCGGTGCTGGTGGCCGCCGGCGCGCTTTATGCGCCCGCGGCCTTCGACATCGGCGCCGAAGGCGCCATTCACGGCCAGAGCCTGATCGAAATGTCGCTCGGCGTCGCCATCGGCGCCGTCACGTTCACCGGCTCGGTGATCGCATTCCTGAAGCTCTCCGGCCGCATGAGCGGCAAGCCAATCATCCTGCCCGCGCGACACGTCATCAACGTCGTGTTGGCGGTCGCCCTCGTCGCCCTCATCGTCTGGTTTTTCGAAGCGCAGCACCACCTCGCCTTCTGGCTGATCGCGGCCGTCTCGTTCCTGCTCGGGGCGCTGATCATCGTTCCGATCGGCGGCGCCGACATGCCGGTCGTGATCTCGATGCTCAATTCCTATTCCGGCTGGGCGGCCGCGGGCATCGGCTTCACCTTGGGGAATTCAGCGCTGATCATCACCGGAGCGCTGGTCGGCTCTTCGGGCGCGATCCTGTCCTACATCATGTGCAAGGGCATGAACCGCTCGTTCATCTCGGTGATCCTCGGCGGCTTCGGCGGCGAGGTCGCGGGCCCGAGCGCCGCCGCGGAGAACCGGCCGGTCAAACTCGGCTCGGCGGAGGACGCCGCTTACCTCCTGAAGAATTCTCAGAAGGTCATCATCGTGCCGGGCTACGGCATGGCGGTGGCGCAGGCGCAGCATGCGCTTCGTGAGATGGCTGACAAGCTCAAGGCCGCCGGCGTCGAGGTCAAATACGCGATCCACCCCGTCGCTGGCCGCATGCCCGGACACATGAATGTGCTGCTCGCCGAGGCCAACGTCCCTTATGACGAAGTCTTCGAGCTCGAGAACATCAACTCGGAATTCGCGCAAGCCGACGTCGCCTATGTGATCGGCGCCAATGACGTCACCAATCCGGCAGCTGAAGACGATCCGAAATCGCCGATCTACGGCATGCCGGTGCTGCAGGTGTGGAAGGCGGGCACGGTGATGTTCAACAAGCGCTCGCTCGCGTCCGGTTATGCGGGCATCGACAATCCGCTGTTCTACCGCGACAATACCATGATGCTCCTTGGCGACGCCAAGAAGATGACGGAAGAGATCGCCAAGGCCATCTGAAAGCGATTGCCGATGGCTGCGGATGGTCCGAAACCTAAGCCACGCGCTCCCATGCGCTCGCAGCGCTGGTCCGCCGCGCGCTTGTCGGCCGGCACATCCAATCGTTTGCTGTTTCGGCTGATTGGCATTCCCGCGGTCGCCTTCGCCGGCGTGTTGCTGTACCGCGGCTTGCAGGAGCGGTTCGTGCTGCCGGAATGCGATTCAAGCCGCGCCAAGCAGACGCTGTCCGACGTCCTCAAACAACTTAAGGTCGATCCGCCGCGTGACGAACCGATCAAAACGATTTCGAGCAGCAAGGATCAAGTCGTCTGTAACGTCGCGCTGCCGCTTTCGGATGGCGGCACCCTCAACATCGACTACAGCTTTTTCTGGCAGGGCAATGCAGCCGACATGAAATATTCGATTTCGCGGAAGCCGGCGCAAAGCTCGCGCGCGAGTTAAGACTTCGCGGGCGCGCGATAGGCCGCGAGAAACGCGTCAATCGCAATCCGCACCACGCGCTCGATTTGCTGTGGTGTCGGCTCGGGCACGAAGTTGAACACCATCGATTTGAACAGCATCGCCTGACACGCTTCCATGAGCTGCGCGGCGGCGATTTCGCAGTCTTCGACGACGAGCACGCCGGCCTCGACCTGCGCTGCGATATAGTCCGCAAGCCGCGCAATCCCCCTTGCCGGGCCGCTTTCGTAAAACTTGCGGCCAAGCTCAGGCATCCGGTCGGCAATGGCGATCACCATGCGAATCGCCGAGGCCTTTTCCGGCCGGCATAGAAATCTGATGTAGGCGAGGCCTAGCCGCATGAGCACCGCCTCGACGTCGTGATCGGTCGGGTCGAGATCGAAGATTCCTTCCGCCTGCGCTTCGCACTCCTGCTCGATGATCGCCTCGAACAATTGCTCCTTGTGCTTGAAATACACATAGAGCGTGCCCTTGGAGACGCCGGCGGCGCGGGCAATATCGTTCATGCTGGCGGCGTCAAATCCCTGCGCGAGGAAGACGGCGCGAGCTCCGGCGACGATCTGACGACGCTTGGCGCTTTCCTCGTCGGCGGGTGTCGCAGTTGCCCGTTCCAATGTCGCTAAACTGCTCATTTTCAAGGCCTTTCGCGCCGCTCGCGGCCGCATCAACCGCGTAAACGCCGGTTATCGCTCGCAAATCAGCAAGACCCATATATATTGACCGAACGGTTCGGTCAATATTGACTTCCCGATATTGCCTCCTTATTAATGACCGAACGGTTCGGTCACCCTATCCCTAATCTTCCGGACCTCCAGAGGAGTGCGGCGCATGTATCGCCACCAGGACAGGGATAGCCCCGCCGGGTTCAAGACCGCCTCAGCCTCAGAGACACGGGCGGCTGATGAGACAGCTCCCGACGAGCAGGCCGGCGCGGTCCACCTCCTGCAAGCAACGGCCGAAGCGCCCTCGCCCGCCCCGGCGCAGCCGAATACCCGCGAAGCCGCACCGGCGACGACAGCCAATAGCGAACGGCCGCGGCGCTTGAACCGGCGCACACTCGCGCTCGGCGCGGTGGTAGCGATCGGCGTCGGCGCAGCGGGATGGTTCGGCTACAACTATTGGACGGTCGGCCGTTTCACGGTCTCGACCGACGACGCCTATGTGCAAGCCTACAACACCACGCTCGCCGCCAAAGTCGCCGGCTATCTGGCGAGCGTTCCCGTTACCGACAACACCTATGTCCATACTGGCGATGTGATCGCCACGCTTGATGATGGCGACTATCGGCTCGCCGTCAACTCCGCGCGCGAGAAAGCCGCGACCCAGGAAGCGACCGTCGCGCGCATGGCGCACCAGATCACCGCGCAGGAGGCCGCGGTCGAGCAAGCAAAGACGCAGCTCGTCTCCGCCCAGGCCGCCGCGAAGCGCACGGAGCTGGAGCTCAACCGCCAAAATGTCCTAGTCGCGCGCGATGCATCGAGCCGTCAATTGCTTGAGCAGGCGCAAGCAAACCGCGACCAGGCGGTCGCCGGCGTTCAAGGTGCCCAAGCCGCGATCAATTCGGCGGCGGCCAATGTCGAAGTGCTCAAGGGTCAGCGGCAGGAGGCGATCTCTACGCTCGACGAACTCAAGACCGCGCTCGCCAAGGCGGAGCGCGACTTGTCCTTCACCGTCATCCATGCGCCGCTCGACGGCGTGATCGGCAATCGCGCCGTGCAGACCGGCGACTACGTGCAGACGGGCCAGCGGCTTGCGAGTCTCGTCCCGCTGGACGAGGTCTACGTCACCGCCAACTTCAAGGAGACCCAGCTCGCGCACCTGCGGCCCGGCCAAACAGCCACGATCGCGGTCGACGCGCTTCCTGAACACACGATCAAAGGCACGGTCGAAAGCTTCTCGCCGGCCTCGGGCGCGGTGTTCTCCCTGCTGCCGCCGGACAACGCGACCGGAAACTTCACCAAGATCGTGCAGCGGCTGCCCGTGCGCGTCCGCGTGCCGGCGGCGGTCGCCCGCGAGGGACTGCTGCGCCCCGGCATGTCGGTGGTGGTGAGCGTGAACACGAAGGCGAGCGCGCTTGCCGATAGCAGCGCGCCGCTGCAGGCGCAGAGCGCGTCAGCACGCTAATCCGGACGAGGTTGCGATGGCCACCGCAGCAACAATCGCGTCCCCCAGCGGAGCCTTGATTGCGCCGGCCGATACCCAGCGCGTCGATCCCGCGCGCGTCGTCGCCTTTCTGGCGATGTGCTTCGGCATGTTCATGGCGTTTCTCGACATCCAGGTCGTCTCGGCATCGCTGTCGGAAATTCAGGCCGGCCTCGCCGCTTCGAGCGACGAGATCACCTGGGTGCAGACCGCCTACTTGATGGCCGAAGTGGTCGCCATCCCGCTGTCCGGCTTTCTCTCGCGCGCACTCGGCACGCGCGTCATGTTTGCCACCGCCGCCGCAGGCTTCACGGCCGCCAGCCTGATGTGCGGACTGTCGTCGTCGATGAGCGAGATGATCGTATGGCGCGCGCTGCAGGGCTTCATCGGCGGCGGCATGGTGCCGACGGTGTTTGCCTCCGCCTACACCATCTTTCCGCGCTCAAAACAGCCGATCATCACGCCGATCATCGGGCTCGTCGCTACACTGGCGCCGACCATCGGTCCGACGGTCGGCGGCTATCTGACCGACATGATGTCGTGGCACTGGCTGTTCTTCATCAACATCGTGCCCGGCATCGTGGTTACCATCGCTGCGATCACGCTGATCGACTTCGACCGGCCGGACTACGCGTTGTTTGAAAAATTCGATTGGGTCGGCCTCATCTTCATGGCGCTGTTTTTGGGCGCGCTCGAATACGTGCTCGAGGACGGACCGCGTTACGATTGGTTCGAGGATTCGACGATCTCGTTCGCCGCGGTCGTTTCGGCAACGTCGGCGGTGATCTTTTTCGCTCGCGTGCTGACGGCGCAGCAGCCGATCGTGGACCTGCGGGCGTTTGTCGATCGCAATTTCGCGCTCGGCAGCATGTTTTCGTTTGTGCTTGGCATCGGGCTTTACGGCCTGACCTATCTCTATCCGATCTATCTCGGCGAGATTCGCGGCTACAACGCCCTGATGATCGGCGAAACCATGTTTGTGTCCGGCGCCACCATGTTTTTGACCGCACCGCTGGTCGGCAGGCTCATGACGAAGATCGACGCCCGCCTCATGCTGGCCGCCGGCTTCGTGATCGTCGCGATCAGCAATTGGGACATGAGCTACCTGACCAAGGATTGGGATTTTTGGGAGCTGTTCATTCCGCAAGTGCTGCGCGGCTTCGGCATGATGTTCGCGATCGTGCCGATCACCAACATATCGCTCGGCACGCTTGCGCCCGAAAGGTTGAAGAACGCATCCGGGCTGTTCAACCTCACGCGCAACCTCGGCGGCGCGGTTGGCCTCGCCGGCCTCAACACCGTACTCAACAAGCGTGTCGACTTGCACCTCGCGCGGTTGCACGATTCGATCACCTGGGCGCGGCGGCCGGTGCTCGACACATTGAATGGGCTTGCCGCACGTATCCCCGGCTCGGATGCGCAGAACATGGCGCTCAAGCAGCTTTTTCTGTTTACGCGCCAGCAGGGGATCGTGATGGCGTTCGCCGACGTATTCCTGCTGCTGTGCCTCATGTTCGTGGCTTTTGCCGGCTTGGTCTGGCTCATGCGCCGCCCTCCAGCTCTTACTGCCGGCGCTGACGCGCATTAGCTAGTCCGCTGCGCGCTCAAGAGCTAGCTTCAGGCTTGCCGTAGCCTCCCGCGGTCGGCGTCTGGATGATGATCGCCTCGCCGGCATCGAGCACCGTCGCGTCGCAGCCGGCGAGCTTCTCTACACCGCCATCCTTGCGGCGCACCCGGTTCTCGCCGACCTGACCGTCTTCGCCGCCGGCGAGCCCGAACGGCTGGATGCGGCGATGGCCGGACAGGATCGTGCATTCCATTTTTTCCAGGAAACGAATGGCGCGGACGATGCCGTCGCCTGCGTTCCAGCGCCCGCGCCCGCCGGACTTCTTGCGGATGTGAAAGTCCTCGAGCAAAACCGGATAGCGGAATTCCAGGATTTCCGGATCAGTAAGCCGCGTGTTGGTCATATGGGTGTGCACGGCATCGGTGCCAGGAAAGCCGGGCCCCGCCGGCGAGCCGGAGCAAATCGTCTCGTAATACTGATAGCGCGCATTGCCGAAATTGAGATTGTTCATGGTGCCTTGCGCCGCCGCCATGGCGCCGAGCGCGCCGAACAGACAATTGGTCACCTCCTGCGAGGTCTCGACATTGCCGGCGACCACGGCCGCGGGAAACTCGGGCGACAGCAGCGATTTCTTCGGAATGACGATGCGGATCGGGCGCAGGCAACCGGCATTCATCGGAATGTCGTCGTCGACCATGACGCGGAAGACGTAGAGCACCGCGGCGCGGGTGACCGGCTCGGGGGCATTGAAGTTGTTCGGCTGCTGCGGGCTCGTTCCGGTGAAGTCTACGGTCGCTTCGCGTTTTTTCTTATCGACCGTGATGCGCACCTTGATCGCGGTGCCCTGATCCATTTCGACCGCGAAGGTGCTGTCGTGCAGCCGCTCGATGACGCGGCGCACGCTTTCCGCGGCATTGTCCTGGACGTGCCGCATATAGGCGCGCACCACAGGCAGCGTGAAGTGGCGCACCATCTTGCGCAGCTCCTGGACGCCTTTCTCGTTGGCGGCGAGCTGCGCCTTCAAATCGTTGACGTTTTGCACCGGATTGCGCGCCGGATATTTTCCGCCTGTGAAGAGTGCGTGGGTTTCCTTCTCGCAAAAACGGCCGCGGTCGACGAGCTTGAAATTGTCGATGTAGACGCCTTCTTGCTCGATCGTGGTGGCGTTCGGCGACATCGAGCCGGGCGAGATGCCGCCGACATCGGCGTGATGCCCGCGCGAGGCGACCCAGAACAGGATTTTGCGCCCTTCAAACACCGGCGTGCAGACGGTGATGTCAGGCAGGTGCGTGCCGCCGTTATACGGCGCGTTGATGGCATAGACGTCTCCGGGGCGGATTTTTCCTTTGTTCTCGCGGATGATGGTTTCGACCGCGCGATCCATCGAGCCGAGATGCACCGGCATGTGCGGGGCGTTGGCGACGAGCGAGCCGTCGCCATCGAACACCGCGCAGGAGAAATCGAGCCGCTCCTTGATGTTGACGGAATACGCCGTGTTCTGCAGCGACACGCCCATCTGCTCGGCGATCGACATGAAGAGATTGTTGAACACTTCGAGCATGACCGGATCGGCGCGGGTGCCGATGGCGCGTGCCCGCGCGAGCTTTTGCACACGCCGCAGGACCAGATGGTTCTTGGCGGTAAGCTCGGCCAGCCAGCCGTGCTCGACAACCGCCGTCTGATGCGGCTCGATGATGATCGCCGGGCCTTTCACCTTGTGCCCGGGCGCAAGCGTGTCGCGGGTGTAAGCGAACGCGCGACGCCATTTGCCGGCGGAGAAGAATCGCGTGCGCCGCGTTGGCGCGGGCAGCTTCGTCCGCTTTATCTGCCGCGCTTTTTCCTTGAAGATCGCGCCGCCGCCAACCGCCTCGACCGAAACCGCTTCGACGACCAGCGCTTTATTCCGGTCGATAAATCCGAAGCGTGCCTTATGCGCGCGCTCGAACGCGGATTTCATTTTGGGAAGTGACGCGAGCAGCTCCCCTCCCCCTTGTGGGGAGGGGTCGGGGGTGGGAGTCGAGAGGTTTTGCGCACGCGAAGACTGGCGCGCGTGCACCTGTCCCCTTCCGTGTGTCGCCTCCCGACCCCCCACCCTACCCTCCCCCACAAGGGGGGAGGGAAAAGAGAGCGCGCCTGCATCGACGATCAACGCCGTATCCGTGCCGGCGTAGCGAATGTGCGCGCGTACATGGACCTTGATCTTGTCCGTCGCGACGCCCTGCGCCGCTACCTCATCGACTACCGCGCGCGCCAGCCTGCGCCCTGCGCTCGATAGCGTCGCTCGCGCCTTTTCGCCGAACGGCTCTTCGATTGCCTGCTGGCGGACGCTACGAATGTCGGCGAGCCCCATGCCATAGGCGGAAAGGAGCGACGACAACGGATGGATCAGCACGCTGGTCATGCCGAGCGCGTCGGCAACGAGGCAGGCGTGCTGGCCGCCGGCGCCGCCAAAGCAGTTGAGCGCGTAGCGGGTCACGTCGTAACCGCGCTGCACCGAGATCTTCTTGATCGCGTTCGCCATGTTCTCGACCGCGATCTTGATGAAGCCGTCGGCGACCTGCTCGCTGCTACGTCCGTCGCCGATATCTTTTGCCAGGTTTGCGAACCCTTCGCGGACAGCCATGGCGTCGAGCGGCTCGTTCTGCTCAGGCCCAAATATCTTGGGAAAGAAATCGGGGAGAAGCTTGCCGACCATGACGTTGGCGTCGGTGACGGCGAGCGGACCGCCGCGCCGATAGCATTTTGGCCCGGGATTGGCGCCGGCCGAGTCGGGTCCGACCCGAAACCGCGCGCCATCGAAATGCAGGATCGAGCCGCCGCCCGCCGCCACGGTGTGGATCAGCATCATCGGCGCGCGCATGCGCACGCCGGCGACTTCCGTCTCGAACGTGCGCTCATACTCGCCGGCAAAATGCGACACGTCGGTCGAGGTGCCACCCATGTCGAAGCCGATGAGCCGCGCAAAACCCGCTTGCCGCCCGGTCTCGGCCATGCCGACGACGCCGCCCGCCGGGCCGGACAAAATCGCATCCTTGCCGCGAAATAAATCCGCCGCCGTCAGCCCGCCCGACGACATCATGAACATGAGGCGGGTACCTTGCTCCGCTCCCCCTTGTGGGGAGGGATTTAGCTCCCCCGCCACCTGCGCCACATAGCGGCGCAGGATCGGCGAGAGGTAGCTGTCAACCACGGTCGTGTCGCCGCGCCCAATGAGCTTGATCAGCGGCGAAACTTCGTGACTGGCGGAGACCTGATCGAAGCCAACGTCGCGCGCGAGCATGGCGACCTGCCGCTCATGCTCACTGTAGCGGTAAGCATGCATGAGCACGACCGCGACGGCGCGGATGCCGTCTTCCTTGGCGCGCACGAGTTCGGCGCGGACCGCATCGAGATCCACGGCGCGCTCGACCGTTCCGTCGGCGCGCACGCGCTCGTCGACCTCGACCACCCGCTCGTAGAGCATGTCCGGCTTGACGATGTGTTTGGCAAAAATCTTCGGCCGCGCCTGGTAGCCGATGCGCAGCGCGTCGCGGAAACCCTTGGTGATGAGAAGGAGCGTGCGCTCGCCCTTGCGCTCGAGGAGCGCATTGGTCGCGACCGTGGTCCCCATCTTCACCGCGGCAATGCGCGCCGCCAGAATTGGCTCGCCGGGCGCAAGTCCTAGCAGGTGGCGGATTCCGGCAACCGCGGCATCCCCATAGGCTTCGGGATTTTCCGAGAGAAGCTTGTGGGTGACGAGCTTGCCGTCCGGCCGCTTGCCGATCACGTCGGTGAAAGTACCGCCGCGATCGATCCAGAACTCCCAGCTTCCGGGGGTTTTATCCATGGCTTGTGACTGGACCCAAGGTCAGGGAAGATATGGCTCGGCGGACGCCCAGCGAAGCCTATTCGCACAGAGGACGAGGAAAAAGATGCACAAAATCGCGTTGTCCGAGGCGTCATTGGCTCGGGCCAAAAGGCAATTTGGCAAGCTGCACTGCTTCGAGGCGATCGATCCGCGTAGTACGGCACTGCTGGTGATCGATATGCAGAACTATTTTGTCAAACCCGGCCACCAGGGCGAGGTACCGCTGGCGCGCGAGATCGTGCCGAATATCAACCGTCTCGCTGCGGAACTGCGGCGCCGTAGCGGCCATGTCGTCTGGATCCGCAACGGCACCACCGACACCCGGCAGAGCTGGTCGAACTACCATAATTGGCTGACGACGCCGCTGCGCATGCAGCGGCGTTACGAGTTGATGGAGGAAGGCCATGACGGTTTCGAATTCTGGCAGGATAACGACATCCAGCCGGAGGATACGTGCCTGACGAAGACGCGCTACAGCGCGTTCATCCAGGCCTCCTCCGAAATCGAAGGGCATTTGCGCGAGCGAAGGCTCGACACCGTCCTGATTGCCGGCACCGCCACCAATATCTGCTGCGAAAGCTCCGCGCGCGACGCGATGATGCTCAATTTCAAGACCATCATGGTGGCGGATGGTCTCGCCGCCAGTTCGGATGAGGAGCACAACGCCTCGCTGTCGGCATTCTACGGACAGTTTGGCGACGTGCAGACGGTCGACGAAGTCCTGCAATCGCTCGAGCGCGGCGACAAGGCGCGCGCGGCCGCGTAACCGCTATCCCGCCCAATACGCGAAACTTTGCCCGCGCGAAGTCGGAGAGCGGATTCCAGCAACCAGAATCGACTACTTATCCCGCTGCAAAATATTGGCGATCGTTCTGATCTCGTTGCGCGCATATTTGGGCAGCCCGGCGCTGATCGAGTTGCCGGAGTTGAATGAGGATAGCCCCATCAGCACCAGCGCCGGCACGAGATTGCGCAGCACCGGCACTTTCTCGAAGTCTTTTTTCTTGTCGAGCACGCTCTCGTCGATCGCCAGCACCATATAAGCGGTAACAACTGTCTTGTTGGCGTCGGCCGGATGACTCTGAAATACAGCAAGGAGCTTTCCGAACTTCATGATCTGATTGACGTAGAAAATGTTCTGTTCGAGCACGCCGGCAACCGGCGTGTCGAGCTTGGTCAGCTCCTTCAAACCGGCCTCATCGACGTCCGCCGGCGAAAGCGCCGACAGCTCGCTCTCAAAATCGATGTGGTCGGGAACCTTCTTGGCTGTGTCGCGCAGCTTGTTCACTAGCAGGACGCCAAGGGGTATCTTGCCTTCGAGCTTGTAGCTCGACTGAATGCAAATCAACGTGGCGCGGCCCGTGCACCATTTGCGTTCCGGATTCACATTGCCCGTGCCCTGCACATCCGTGAGCGGATTAACATCGGCGGCAACAAGGGACTTGTGCTTGATCGCCGGATCGATTTTTTCCAAGAACGGCAAGGTCACGTAGCGCGGAAGATTTAGCGCGCCCGGCGGCCGGTCGAGTACGAAGCGCGCTTGCGCCACATACATGGTAAGCTTCTCGATGACCGGGCCGGCTGGAGGGTCGACGCTCGCCGTCTTGGTGACAGTTGGTTCGGAATAGGCCGGAAACAGCGACAGGAATTTCTTCTGCGCCGGGCGCGTGCGCGTCCAGTCGGCGAATCCGATGAGTTTCGCCGCACCGTCACCGGCACTGCCGCCCTGAGCATCGGAGAACGCGATGGCGCCGGGTTTAAGCTGTGCCAGATCCCAACTTTGCGGCAAGGGCGCATCCTCGATGCGAAATTCCTGCGCGCTCGCGGCGGACAACGACCCCATCAGGCCGACAAGCGCGATCGCGTGCCGTATCCACATACCGGTTTCTTTCGGTTGCCTGAACTTCAGTTAGGCCGCCCGCCCCACAAATAATCCGGATCTCGGCGTGCGTGACTGCGCGGATCGTCGGACTCGAACAATGGCGCGAACAGGCCGCGCACCACGGGTCGCGGCGGCGCCGGCTGCCAACTCTGGTTCGGATAATAGGATCGGCCACCCCAACCCCACGCACCGAAGCCTTCGGTCTGCTGGTCTTCGCCGCGCGCGGCATAGGCGTCCTCCCGCGAAATCAGCTGATATTGCGTCTCATTGAGACGGCCGTCGGCCTCGAGCCGGAAATGCTCCGTAAAGCCGTGCCCGTCCGCGGTCACGCGGTCTCCGCTCATGTAGTCGATCGGCAGATTGATCAGATGCCGCTGCGCTTCCTGCGAGGGTCCGCTCAGCGCAATCTTGGGTGCGATGCCCTCCGCCCAAATGGCCTGAAGGATCGGCTCGAAAATCGGCAGCGCCACACGCGCTCCGGTCGCATTGGTGCCGAGCGAGCGGCGCTTACCGTCGCCGTTGTCGTAACCGACCCAAACCGCAACCGTCACGTCATTGGTGAAGCCGATGAACCACCCATCGACCGCGTCTTCGGTCGTCCCGGTCTTGCCGGCGACGTAAGGCGACAGCGCGCCGATCGCGCGCGCGGTGCCGCGCGCCACCACGCCCTGCAGCATGGTCTTGAGCTGATAGAAAGCGGCGCTGTCCGCCGCGCCGACGAACGGGAGTGGCGTAGTCGGGTATTGATAAACCGTGTGCCCGTCCGTCTCGATCGACTCGACGGCATGAGGCTGCGGCAGCGCGCCCTCGTTGGCGACCGCCGCGTAGAATGCGGCAAGATCGATCATGCGCACCGGTTGCGCGCCGAGCACGAACGGATAGTAGCGCACGCAGTTGCCGTAAATTTTCGCCGCGACCGCCGTCGCGCAGACCTCGTCAAGGCTTCGCTCCGGATCCACGCTGATACCGCCGTCAAGCAGATGAGCGGTCACGACGTTGACCGAATTCTCCAACCCGCGCCGCATGGTGAAGAGGCCGCCGGCGCTGTTGTCGGCGTTGCGCGGCGTCCAAAAATACTCCTCGCGCATTGCGCCGCCGTACTCGCGGGCGATGATGTCGCGCCCAGTGCCAGTACCGCTGCCGATCGGCGGCAGCGTGATCGGATCGTCGCGCACGAGCGTGTTCGGCTGGAGTCCTGCCTGCAGCGCCGTCAGATAGGTCAACGGCTTCATCGCCGAACCGGGCTGGCGTTGCGTTTGCGATGTGCGGTTGAGCTGGCTCATGGGGTAGGAAAAGCTCCCGGCCATCGCGAGGATGCGACCGGTCTTGTTTTCCAGTACCAGCGCCGCGCCCTGCACCGTCGGCCGCACGCGCAATTGCGCCTGACCGCCAGCAGAGACGGCGGGGGCAACTGACGGCTTGCCTGTCTTGAGCTTTTGCGCCGTCTTGCTTTCCATGACATGGACATAGACCACATCGTAAAGACTCAAGGCGCGCCTGATCTGCGAGGTCCAGGCGTTGAGCGGCATCACCCGGCCATCGCTGAGACCGACATGGATGACGCCGTCGCCGCGCTTGCCGCCCTTGTCGAGAACGACGGCCGACTCCCAATGCACGTCGTACAGCGGCAGATGCACGGCCTGGAGCGCCTGTTGCCAGGGAGGCATTGCGGCCGGCATGCCGGTTGACGTGCCGCCCGTCGTTCCGCTTTGCTTGTCGGTACTGAGCTTTTGCATCGCGTCACCGATATTCGCTTCCGGTCCGCGGAACTGCATACGGCCGGCGGCGATTTCGTAGCGCGCCAGACCCTCCTGCAATGCCGCCTCGGCGTCGCGCTGCAATGTCGCGTTGATGGTGGAATGCACGGTGTAGGGTTGGGCGGTCAGGCTCGCCACGCCATCCGATTTCACCTCGCGGCCGAGGAAATCGATGAAGTGCAAGCCGCTGTCGCGCCGCGGCCGCTCGAAGGCAACAAGCTTTGGCGGCGCAGCCAGTGCGCCTTCCTTCTGCTCGGCGCTGATGACGCCGTCCTCCTGCATGCGGCCGAGCACGTAGGCGAGACGTTCCTTGGCGCGATCGGGATGGCGGTCGGGATTGAAATAGCTTGGCCCTTTGAGCAGGCCGGCGAGCATGGCGCCTTCGGCGAGCGTGAGGTTCTTCGCCGGCTTGCCGAAATAGCCGCGCGCGGCCATCTCCACGCCCCAGGAGCCACGCCCGAGATAGGCGGAATTGAGGTAAAGCTCGAGAATCTCCGATTTGCTGAGCGTGCTCTCGAGCCGCGACGCCACGATCATTTCGCGGATCTTGCGCTCATAGGTCACGTCCTCGCCGACCAGGAGATTCTTCACGACCTGCTGCGTGATGGTCGAGCCGCCCTGCGGCCGGCCCGGATCCGCGAGATTGCCGATGAAGGCGCGGATGATGCCGCGCTCATCGACGCCATGATGCTGGAAGAAACGCCGGTCTTCGGCGGCGACGAATGCCTTCTGAACGAAATCGGGAACTGTGGCGAGCGGTATCCAAACGCGCCGATTGCCCGGCTCGAACACGTCGGCGAAGTTCTTTCCCTTGCCGTCGAGGACGACGCTCATGCTCGGGAGCTTTTGGCCCTTGAGCCGCGTCTGGTCGGGCAAATCCGCCGCCGCGTTGTTGAAGAACTCGATCACCTGGCCGAGGTCGACGACCGGGTTGGCGACGTTCTCGTTCTTGCAGAACTGATGGTAAGCGGTGTTCAGATCGGCGAAATTGATGCCGTGAAAGGCCTTGATGTCGCCGCCCACTGCTTTCGGGTCGTTGAGCGCGGTGGTGATAAGGTCATCGAGGTTGACCGACTCGATGTCGAAGGCCTGGCGCATGTGAGCGCAGCCGCCGCGCAAAATCTGCACCACCTCGGCCCGATCCTGTACCGGGTCGAAATGCGTCTTTACCGCCTGCGGCTGCGTCATCACCTCGCTGAGCGCCAACGCGGTGGCGAAAATCTTGACCAGAATCATGTCCATGGGGGACGCGAACACAGCCGAGTTGGAGGGACAGCGCAAGGTCGAACGTTCGATTATAGCCATCCGATCCTTACAAAAAGACTTTTTTGCGGGTCTATTGTGCCGTGGCTTGGGATGCGTACCTGTGACGCAATTTTGTCACGCCGCGCCTCCGCGACGGCCTGGATGGATATCCCCCTGAGGTCCCACCCAAAAGCGCAGCACGCGCGGGCCGGCGTTGGATTACTTCTTGCCGGGCGCCAGTCCGTCGAAATGCCGGTGCTTCTGCAGCCATGCCAGCAAGGCGAGCGCCGGCAGGCCGGAAGCCGCGCAAATGATGAAAAAGGAGGCCCAGCCGACGGCGTGAGCGAGGTAGCCGGTCCCCAGCGCAAACACATTGCGCCCCAGCGCCGCGAGCGCGGTCAGGAGGGCGAATTGCGTGGCCGTGTACAGCGGATTGCGGCACAGCGCGGAAAGGTAGGCGACGAAGATCACGGTCCCCACGGCGTCGGTAAAGAACTCGATCGTGGTGGTGAGCGTCAGCAGCGTCAGGCTCTTGCCGACAACGGCCTGCCAGGAGAAAGCCAGGATCATGATCGTTTGCAGGATGCCGCCGATCCACAGACTTACCGACAACGGCAGGGCACGGGCGATCAAGCCTCCGGCAAAGCCGCCAAGCACGGCAACGATAAAACCAACGCCGTTGCGGATGGTCGCAAGCTGCGGGAGCGAAAAGCCGAGATCGAGCACGAACGGGGTCAACAGCGCGAAGGCCAGAGCATCGGCGAGCTTGAACAAGACCACGAATGCCAGCACGCCGATCGCGAGATCGCGCGACAGAAAATCGCGGAAGCTGTCGAGCGCCGACCAGAACGCGCGCTGGAGCGAATTCCGGTGGGCCGGGAGGGCATGGTCGGCCTCCGCCGCCGCTGAGCTCGCGGGCTCGGTCGCCAGCAACGTCGCCGTGACGCCGATGAGAACGAGTACCGCCATCACGGCATAGCAAGCGGTCCATGCGGACTTATCGCCGAACCGCGCCTGGAAAGCCGTGACCAGAAACAGAGCGCCCGCCCCCGAAACCAGCGCGCCGACGCGATAGGCGGCCACATAGGAGGCCATGCCGGCGGCTTGCTCGTTTTCCGGCAAGCTCTCCACCCGAAAGGCATCGACGACGATGTCCTGGGTCGCCGACGCCGTGGCGACGACGAGCGCGCCGATGGCGACGGTGAACGCGGAAACGGCGGGATCGCACAGGCCGAGGAACACGATCGCCGCCATGAGCCAGGCTTGCGACAACAGCAGCCAGCTGCGGCGCCGTCCCAAGAGCTTCGTCAAAACCAGGATGTCGAGCGCATCAACGAGCGGCGCCCACAGGAATTTGAAGTTGTAAGGCACGGCCACCGCCGCAAACAGGCCGATGGTCTTGATGTCGATGCCGCTCTGTTTCATCCACGCCTGCAGCGTCGAACCAACTAGGACGATCGGCAGTCCGCTGGAAAAGCCGAGAAGGAGCACGATCAGCACCCGCCGCTGCAGATAAACCGCGAGCGTGTCGGCGATGGATGTGCGGGCGGGAGAGTCGGGCGTAACGGTCATGCGCTATCCGGCGGCGCAAAGAGGACCCCCCTCCGTCGCGGGAGCAGGGTCAAGTTATTCGCCCGCTTCTAGCTTGCGCACCAGCGGAACGGGAATGATACCCGGGTCGGTCCCATCGTCAGTGAACTCGACATCCGCGATACGAGCGCCGCGCTGCTCGATCTTCTGCGTCGAAATCAGAACTTGCCGCACGTCCTCAGTGACCTGACCAAAATGCTGACCGAGCTTTGCTACGCGTTCGCTCATGCGCCTGACGTCGTCGATCAGGGACCCGACCTCCGCCTGAATGCGGCCGGCCGCCTCGCGCATGCGCGCATCCTTCTGGATCTGCTGGATGACGTGGATGGCGATCATGAGAAGCGAAGGTGAAACGATGATGACTTTGGCGCGGAATGCCTTCTGCACGATGTCGTCGAAGCCATCGTGCAATTCGGCATAGACCGACTCCGAGGGGACGAACATGAGCGCCAAATCCTGGGTCTCGCCGGCAATGAGATATTTTTGCGCGATGTCGGCGACGTGCTTGGTTACGTCCGTGCGCACGCGCGCGGCCGCCTGGCGCCGTTCATCGTCGGTCTTGGCTTCGCGATAGGCGGTCACCGCTTCCAGCGGAAATTTCGAATCGATGACAAGCGGGCGTTTGTCAGGCAGGAACACGCAGCAGTCGGGCCGCAGCCGGTTGGAGAGCGTGTACTGGAATTCGTAACAGTCCTTCGGCAAGCCGTCGCGAACGATAATTTCCATGCGGCCCTGGCCGAAAGCGCCGCGCTCCTGCTTGTTGCTCAGCACGCCTTGCAGCGACGTCACCTGCGTGGCGAGATCGGTGATGTTCTTCTGCGCCCGGTCGATGATTGCGAGCCGCTCGCCAAGCTTTTGCAGATTCTCGGCGGTATTCTGTTTGGTCTTTTCGAGCGATTCCCCGAGCCGATGCGAGACCGAGTCGAGGCGCTCGTTGACCGTGTGCGCGAGCTGCGATTGGCCCTTGGCGAGCATTCCGATCATGGCCTCGAGCCGCGCCGCCGCGTCAGCTTGGGCGCGGGTGAGCTCGGCCATCACCGCGTCCTCCGCCGGCGCGGCATTGCGGGCGCGCCAAAGGACGATTGCTAGAGCCGCAGTTGCGGCACTGGCGATCAGGATGGCGAAAATGGCGATCATCGAAGCGCTATCGGTCATGCGTTGCTTCTACGCGATTCGCTGGGACAAGCGCCCCAACAAGGCGCCTTAAGCCGTTAAGAACAAATGAAGAACGCTCATAGCGCAGATTGGCCGACCGGCGCAACAGATCGCGCGGATTGACCGCGCTTTATGCACCGCTTACATCGCGGCCCAAGGCTTGGTGAAATATGGCTTTGCGCGAAATCCTGAAAATCCCCGACAAGCGGCTGCGGCTCGTTTCCGAGCCGGTGAAGCGCGTCGACGCCGGCATCCGCGCGCTGGTCGAGGACATGTTCGAGACCATGTACGACGCGCCCGGCATCGGGCTCGCGGCGATCCAGGTCGGCGTCGCCAAGCGCGTCGTGACCGCGGATCTGTCGAAGAAGGAAGAAGCGCATGAGCCCCGCGTCTTCATCAACCCGGAGATCATCTGGGCATCGAAAGAGAAATCGACCCACGAGGAAGGCTGCCTGTCGATCCCGGAATATTACGAGGAGGTCGAGCGGCCGCTGCTGGTCAAGGTCAAATATCTCGATCTCGACGGCAAGGCGCACGAAGTCGAGGCGGCCGGTCTGTTCGCGACATGCCTGCAGCACGAGATCGACCACATCAACGGCGTCCTCTTCATCGATCACATTTCCAAGCTTAAGCGCGACCGCATCGTCAAGAAATTCACCAAGGCAGCGAAGGCGGCGAAGAAGGTGGAGGCGTGATTGCCGCTCCGCCTCGTCTTCATGGCTACACCCGATTTTGCCGTACCCACGCTTCTTGAGGTCATCGGCGGCGGGCACGAGGTCGTTGCCGTCTATACGCGCGCGCCACAGCCCGCCGGACGCGGAATGGAGCTGCGGCCGAGTCCGGTCGCGCGCGAAGCGGAACGTTTCGGCCTTCCAGTTCTGACGCCGAAGACATTGCGGGGAGATGAAGCCGCGGACGCTATGCGCGCGCACGGCGCCGAGGCCGCCGTGGTCGTCGCCTACGGCTTGATCCTGCCGAAGGGGATCCTGGAATCTTTTCCCCTCGGCTCCTTCAACCTGCACGCCTCGCTGTTGCCGCGCTGGCGCGGCGCGGCGCCGATCCAGCGCGCGATCATGGCCGGCGACAGCGAAACCGGCGTGATGGTGATGAAGATGGAAGAAGGCCTCGACACTGGCCCGATCGCCATGGCGGACCGGGTCCCGATCGGCCCCGACGCGACCGCGGGCGAATTGCATGACGAATTGGCGCGGCGCGGCGCCAAGCTGGTGCTGGTCGCGCTCGCCGCGCTGGAAAGGGGCACGCTGCAACTGAAGGCGCAGCCGGACGCGGGCGTGACCTATGCCGGCAAGATCGACAAGAGCGAAACCCGCATCGACTGGACACAGCCGTGGCGGAAGGTCCACGACCATTGCCGCGGCCTCTCGCCATTTCCCGGCGCCTGGTTCGAGCTGGCCGGCGCCGGACGCGTGAAAGCTTTGCGCACAACCAAAGGCGCCGGTAGTGGCAAGCCCGGCCAAGTCCTCGACGATAAGTTGACCATCGCCTGTGGCGAGGGCTCCGTGCGACTCGTCGAACTGCAGCGTGCCGGCCGCCAGCCGATCAAGGCCGACGAATTCTTGCGTGGAACGCCGGTCGCGCGCGAAACCGTCCTCGGCTAAGGCAGTGATGCCCCGCTACAAGCTCACCATCGAATATGACGGCACGCCGTTTGTCGGGTGGCAGGTGCAGGACAATGGCGTCTCGGTGCAGGGCGTGCTCACCGACGCCATCGCGGCGTTCACCGGCGAGCGCACGACCGTAGCCGGCGCCGGCCGCACCGATGCTGGCGTGCACGCGCTCGGCCAGGTAACCCATGTCGATCTCACGAAAGAGTGGGACGGCGACACCGTGCGCGACGCGCTCAATGCCCATCTGCGGCCGCATCCGGTCGCCGTACTCACGGCGGAACGCGTCGACGAAACGTTCGATGCCCGCTTCTCGGCGACGAAGCGCCATTATCTCTACCGTATCGTCAATCGCCGGGCCGATCTCGCGCTCGATCAATTCCGTGCCTGGCGCGTGCCTCGCCCGCTCGATTCTGCGGCGATGCACGAAGCCGCGCAAAAACTCGTCGGCCGGCACGACTTCACCACCTTCCGCGCCGCCGAGTGCCAGGCGAAATCGCCGCTAAAAACGCTTGACCGGCTCGATGTCGCGCGCGACGGCGACGAGGTGCGCGTGAGCGCATCGGCGCGCTCGTTTCTGCATCATCAGGTGCGCTCGATGGTCGGCTCGCTCGTTCATGTGGGCGAAGGCAGATGGAGCGCCGACGATCTCGCGTCAGCCCTCGCCGCGCGCGATCGCACCACCTGCGGCCAGGTCGCCCCGCCGCACGGGCTTTATCTGGTGCGGGTGGAGTATTGATCAGATGTCGCGTGCGGGCGCGCATGGTCATCTGCGGCCAAAGACGAGCTTCGTGCGCGATCGACCCTAAGCGGTCATCGGGCATCCAGACCCAGTGCCCGTAGAAACGCGGCGCGCCCTAAATTAAACTTTCTCCAAGGGCTCGCCGACGCGGGATTTTGCCCTATTGGGACGCCTATATAGGCCGCGCCGGGCACGGGGGTTGCGCCATGGCGCTCTATGACGCTTTCATCTCTTACAGCCACGCCAAGGATAAGCCGATCGCGGCGGCGCTGCAATCGGCGATCCAAAAACTTGGCAAGCCGTGGTACCGACGCCGGGCGCTGCGGCTGTTTCGCGACGACACGAGTCTCTCGGCCACGCCGCATCTGTGGCCCACGATCGAGCAGGCGCTCGGGCAGTCGCGCCATTTCCTGCTGCTCGCCTCGCCCGAAGCCGCCGCCTCCAAATGGGTCAACCGGGAGGTGGGGTATTGGCTCCAACACAATTCGATCGACACGCTGCTGATTGGACTGACTGACGGCGAACTTGCCTGGGATGATTCGGCCGGCGATTTTTCCGCGCCCGAGCAAATGCCGCTGCCGCCGGGGCTGACCAAGCGGTTTCCGAGCGAGCCGAAATGGGTGGATTTGCGCCCCTATCGCGAAGGCGCAGAGGGTGCGGCCAGCAAGCGCGACGCCAAGTTCACCGAGCTTGCCGCCGACTTCGCCGCCGCGATCCGCGGCATGCCGAAGGAGGACCTGCTTTCGCAGGAAGTGCGCCAGCAGCGCCGCGCGCTGACGCTCGCCTGGAGCGCGGCAGCTTCGCTCCTCATCCTCGCCGTCGCCGCGACGACAGCGGGCGTTTTTGCCTACCGGGCCCAGCAGGAAGCCATCGTGCAGCGAAACCGCGCGGAGGCGACGCTTGCTGCCGCGACCAAGACCGCCAACAGTCTGGTCTTCGACCTGGCGCAAAGGTTCAAGAACTCGATTGGGATTCCGGCCGCGCTCATCAAGGACATTTTGGACCGCGCAGGCGCGCTGCAGCAGCAGCTCATTAATTCAGGCCAAGTGACGCCGGACCTCAAGCGCAGCGAAGCAGAATCCCTCATGGAGACCGTCGATGCGCTGCTGGCAATCGGCGACACGGCCGGCGCGCTCGCCGCTGCCGAGCAGGCCCGGCAAATATTCGTGGGTCTAATTGCCGGCAATCCCAACAGCACGGACTACCAACGCGAACTGGCGGTGGCTTTGCACCGGATCGGCGACGTGCA
Organism: uncultured Alphaproteobacteria bacterium; assembly: GCA_963733575.1. Taxonomy (GTDB): domain Bacteria; phylum Pseudomonadota; class Alphaproteobacteria; order Rhizobiales; family Xanthobacteraceae; genus BOG-931. Next base: position 357,421 of record CAVTDJ010000009.1, read on the forward strand.
AGTCGTGCAAGGCGATCTTGCCGGCGCTCTGAAGTCGTTTCGCGACAGCCTGGCGATCGTCGAGCGGCTGGCGAAATCCGATCCGGCAAACACGCGATGGCAGTATGACGCCGGCATCGGCAATGAACGGATCGGCGGCGTCCTGATGGCGCAAGGCGACTTGGCGGGTGCGTTGAAAGCGTACCAAGCCAAGCAAGAGATCATCGGCCGCCTGGCGCAATCCGATCCCGGCAATGCCGGCTGGCAGCGCGATCTTGCAATAGCGTACGAGAAGGTGGGCGACGTGCAAGCGGCACAAGGCGATCTGGCCGCGGCGCTTGACTCCTACCAGGAAGAGTTCGCGATTTTCGACCGCCTGGCGCAGCCTGATCCCGGCAATGCCGACTGGCAGCGCATGCTGGCTGTCTCCCACGAGAAAGTCGGCGGCGTACAGGCAGCGCAGGGCAATTTGGCCGCCGCGCTTAGCTCCTACCAGAAGGCGTTCGCGATTTTCGACCGGCTGGTGAAGTCCGATCCCGGCAACGCCGGTTGGCAGCGCAGTCTGTCGGTGTCGTACGACAAGATCGGCGATGTACAGGTCGCGCAGGGCGATCTCGCCGGCGCGCTGAAGTCTTACCGCGACGGCCGCGCCATTGCCGAGCGGCTGGCGAAATCCGATCCGGGCAATACCCAATGGCAGTTTGATCTTGGCATCAGTAACGAAAGGATCGGCGATGTGTTGCTGGCGCAAGGCGATTTAGCCGGTGCGCTGCAATCGTACCAAGCCAGGCAAGACATCGTCAGCCGGCTGGCGAGATCCAATCCCGGCAACGCTGATTGGCAGCGCGATCTATGGGTGTCGTACATCAAGGTCGGCGACGCGCAGGCGGAGCAAGACGATCTTGCCGGCGCGCTCAAGTCCTACAGCAACGCCCTTCCCATCATCGAACGGCTCACAAAATCCGATCCCGCAAATGCCGGCTGGCAGCGCGATCTGTCGGTGTCGTACGAGAAGGTCGGCAACGTGCAGGCGGAGCAGGACGACCTCGCCGGCGCGCTCAAGTCCCGCCGCGACAGCCTCGCCATCAGAGAGCGGTTGGTGCAATCCGATCCTGGCAACGCCGGCTGGCAGCGCGATCTGTCGGTATCGTACAACAAGCTCGGCGAGGTGCAGGCGGCGCAGGGCGACTTTGCCGCAGCGCTGAAATCCTACCGCGACAGCCTCGCCATTGCCGAGCGGCTGGCGAAATCCGATCCCGGCAACGCCGGCTGGCAACACGATCTGGCCATTGCCTATGCGGCACTCGCGGACGTGTATAGTCGATCAGATCATCTCGACGACGCGCTGGCCGCGCTGCGGCAAGGAAAAGCGATCATGGCGCGATTGACGGCACTCTCTCCGGACAACGCGGGGTGGCGGCGCGATCTGGCCTGGTTCGACGAACAGATTGCGGCTTTGACGAAGTAAGCAATCGCGTCGCGAATGAGTGCGGAGCTTATTTGCGGTGGCTTTTAGTCGGAGCGACGTCTCCTGTTGGGCCCATCGCGTCGGCTGCAGAATGTCTGTTGTTCGATGCAAACCGGTCTTGCAGTGAGCCTAATGAGCCGGGAAATATTTCGGTGCCGTCAACGTCGCCGAAGTCCAGTCATCCAAAATACTTGTCGGTGATCCGCCGGTAGATCGCGGTCAGCGTGACCAGATCGGCGACCGGCGCGCATTCGTCGACCTGATGCATGGTCTGTCCGACCAGGCCGAATTCAAGCACCGGGCAATAGTCCTTGATGAAGCGCGCATCCGAAGTGCCGCCGGAGGTCGAGAGCTTCGGCTTGCGGCCGGTGACTTCGGCGATGGCGGCGACGGCGAGATCGGTAAACGGTCCCGGCTTGGTGACGAAAACGTCGGCGTTCGATGGCTGCCATTCAAACGAATGATGCACGCGGCCGGCCGCGGCGGCCTGCGCGCGCCGCTCAATCAGCGTCTTGAGCGCGATCTGGCTGTGGCAGTCGTTGTAGCGGATATTGAAGCGCGCGCGGGCTTCGCCGGGAATGAGATTGACGGTCGGGTTGCCGACATCGACCGAGGTGAACTCGAGATGCGACGGATCGAAATGCTCGCTGCCTTCGTCGAGCGGCGCCTGCAGCGCGGCGATGAGCTGAACGAGGCCGCGGATCGGGTTGTCGGCACGATCGGGATAGGCGACATGGCCCTGGCGGCCTGAGACGATGAGCGTGCCGTTGAGCGAACCGCGCCGGCCGGCTTTGATGGTGTCGCCGACGGTGTCGACGTTGCTCGGCTCGCCGAGGATGCAGTGGTCGAACTTTTCGCCGCGCTCGGCCGCCCATTTCAATAGCTTCACCGTGCCGTTGACCGCGACGCTCTCTTCGTCGCCGCTGATGAGGAGCGAGATCGAGCCTTTCTTCGGTTTTCCGCCGTTGGCGGCGAGGTGATCGAGCGCGGCGGCGACGAAGCAGGCGATGCCGCCCTTCATGTCGACCGTGCCGCGCCCATAGAGTTTTTCGCCAGCAACCTCGCCGGCGAAAGGCAGATGGCGCCACGCCGCCTCATCGCCCGGCGGCACGACGTCGGTATGGCCGGCGAACACGAGATTGGGTTTTTCGGTGCCGATCCGCGCGAACAGATTTTCGACCGGCGCGGTGCCGGGCTCGGCGAAGGTGGTGCGATGAACGGTAAACCCCGCTTTCTCCAGCACCCCCTGCAAATACGCGAGCGCCCCGCCCTCCTCGGGCGTAACCGAGCGGCAGCGGACGAGATCGCGGGCGATGGCGACGGGATCGGCGGTCACGTGCGCGTCAACTCTTCGCCAGCGGGTCCGGGCCGTATGGGTTCGGGCCAACCGTGCCCCGGCGGAAGCCAAGTTCGATGAGCAACGCGAGGCCGAAGACCGTGAACGGCACCGCGATCGCGAGCGACAGCATGCTCGGCGCCTCGTCCGAGCCGGCCAAGCCGAGCACGGTGAAGAGATCGAGCACGGCGCCGGCGCCGAAGAAAATCCCCAAGAGCCAAACCGGCAGGTTGCGGTCATGGGCGCGCTTTATGGCGACGGCGAATTCGGGATAGGTGAAGGCGAGATCGACGATGGCGCTCAGCCGATCTCCCTGGATCTCGTCGGCGATGAGATGGCCGACAAGCTCGGCGACCGCCAGCACACCCATCGCGATCCAGAATGTCTGGCGGCCGATGCGCCCGTGAAAACCGTTGAGAAGATAGAGCCAATCCATCAGCGCGACGCCGTTTCAATCCCGCAGCAGCTCGTTGATGCTGGTCTTGGCGCGCGTCTTTTCGTCGACGCGCTTGACGATGACGGCGCAGGAGAGGCTCGGGCTCGCTTCGCCGTTCGCGCGCGGCTTGCCCGGAATGCTGCCCGGCACCACCACTGCGTAGGACGGCACCTCGCCTTGAAAAACCTCGCCGCTGTCGCGGTCGACGATCTTGGTCGAAGCGCCGATGAACACGCCCATCGACAGGACGGCACCTTCGCGCACAATCACCCCCTCGGCGACTTCCGAGCGCGCGCCAATAAAGCAATTGTCTTCGACGATCACCGGCCCCGCCTGCAACGGCTCGAGCACGCCGCCGATGCCGGCGCCGCCGGAGATATGGCAGTTCTTGCCGATCTGGGCGCAGGAGCCGACCGTCGCCCAGGTGTCGATCATGGTGCCGCGATCGACATAGGCGCCAAGATTGACGAAAGACGGCATCAGCACCACGCCCGGCGCGATGTAAGCGGAGCGGCGCACCACGCAGCCCGGCACCGCGCGGAAACCGGCGGCGCGGAAATGCTTGTCGTCCCAAGCCTCGAATTTGGAGGGCACCTTGTCCCACCAAGCGGCGTGGCCGGGCCCGCCGGGGATGATGCCCATGTCGTTGAGCCGGAACGACAGCAGCACCGCCTTCTTGAGCCATTGATTGACGCGCCAGGAGCCGTCGGCCGCCTTTTCCGCCACCCGCGCGGCGCCGCGGTCGAGAAGATCCAATGCATCCTCGACTGCCTCGCGCACCGCGCCCTTCGTTGCCGGACCGATCTCGTCACGCCGCTCGAAGGCCGCGTCGATGGTTTCGGCCAGCGCGCGACCTGCGGTCTTGCCTTCGGATGTGGCGAGGTCGGCGGCCGGCATGAAGAGTGTCCCCTACTTCCGCGGTTTGTCGGGGCGCGCATGAGCGATGTCAAGCGCCGCCCGTCCGCGCGCTGTCAAAGTTGGAACCATTTTTGCATACCCCACTTGTAAGCAAAGCGACCAAAGGGCCTGAAATGATCACGATGAGTATCGCCGTCGGCGCTGGCGTCTTTTATTGGCTGGCTTGGTACAAGCTGGCGTTCTGGATTCTGGTTTATGCCATCATCTATGGCGGCTTGGACGCATTACGCGGCGACAACCAAACCCAGTTGGTCTATCGAGGCGGCTCTGGCCTCACCATTGCGGTTCTCATTCCAGTCGCTTGGCATATCGGCGCGCTGGCCGGCTATCTTTAGAAGTGGCCGCGCGCCGCTAGCCGTCGCGCCCTCGCCCAACGGCGATGGCGCGCAAAAAACCGGCAAGATCGTCGGTGACGTGATCAACATGCGGCGCATCGCGGCCGGCAAGCTCCCATTCCTCGCGGAACACCTCGCGGGTGCCGGCCGGCACAACCAGCACCGTGGTCATGCCGAGCGCATGCGGCACTTCGAGATTGCGGGCGAGGTCTTCGAAAATCGCCGCCTTCGCCGGATCGACGCCGTGACGGGCGAGGAAGCGGTCATAGACCGCCGGCCGCGGCTTCGGCTCGAGCTCGGCCGCGGCGATATCGAAAATGTCCTCGAATGGCTCCTCGATTTCGAGCCGGCGCATCACCGCTTCGGCGTGGCGGCGCGTGCCGTTGGTGAGAATGAGCTTGCGTCCTGGTAAGTAAGCGATCGCCGCGCCGAGGACCGGATCGGGAGTTAGCGGCGAATAGTCGATTTCATGCACGATTTCGAGAAATTCGTCAGGATCGAGCCCGTGCTCCTCCATCAGTCCGCGCAGGCTCGTGCCGTAACGCCGGTAGTAATCCTTCTGCACCCGGAAGGCCTCGTCGTGCGTGACCTTGAGGAAGCCGGCGATGTAATCGCGAATGCGCACGTCGACCTGCTGCCAAAGATTGAGGTGATGAGGATAAAGCGTGTTGTCGAGATCGAAGACCCAGGTCTCGACCGCGCCGAAGCCGCGGATTCGGCTGCGGACTTGCCCGTGCCCTTGGTTGGAGTCTTGATTTGAAGTCTTGGCGCTCGACCATTTCCGGCGACTCGTTGTTGCCACACTTCCTGGCGAGGAACTTTTGCGGCTCGCCGAATCAGTTTTAGCAACTGGCGAGCCGGGAGCAATCGATGCGACGAGTGTTACGCAGGTCGATTCCATTCGTGCAGGCGGCGCTCATCGGCACCCTGGCAGCCGTGGCGCTCGCCGGCGTCGCCGTGCTGATCTCCCATTCCTGACGATCACCTTCTGGCGGTCGGCGCGACTCGTCGGCCGATCACCCCGCCTCCCGCCACGACGCCGCCGGAAGCAGCCCCTTCAGGGCGTCATCGTGCAGGCGCACTGGATCGCGTTCGCCTTCCATGGCAAGCCGCAGCACCGAGCGCGCCAGCTCGTCCGGGCGCACCGTCGAGTTGCCGACCGCCTTGAGAGTCAGCCACGCCTCGTCGAAGGCTGTCTCCAGGACAACGAGCGTCTGGGGATCGAAGGAAGAACTATGGAACCCGCGCATGGTCCGTCCTCACCGCGATTGTACGGACATGGATGTTACGGAGTGGCTAACCATCGGCGTCAAGTTGGTCGAGTTTGTGACGCCCAACGTGAATTCCGCATGACATTAAGTCGCCCCCTTCGTTCATTCTGGCGGCACTAAAACACACGGCGGCCATGGGCCGCCGCCTGTCGATCGTCATCTCCCCAATTGAAAGGCGACCAGCGCGGCGAGCAGGATGCCGCTGCCGAGCGCCTGCAGCGGCGTGACTACGTCGCCCAGCGCGAGCCCGCTTCCCACCATCGCGATCAACGGCTCGAGATTCATTGATCAGTGCTGTCCGAAACGGACCGACTCGGATTTGCCGAAACAAATATAGTCAAGAACTAGGCGCGCTTTTGCTCCGGGGGTGGCAGCGGAACCGGCGGAGACCGCCGCTCGATGAACCGCGTGAGCAGTAGCGCCGCGCGCCCGAACGGCACGATCAGCTCGCCCCTGATCGTGTGCGCGTGCGGCCGATCCGGTTCGACGCCGAATTCGAGAGCCTCGGGCTCCTTCGACGGAATGTGCAAGGTGCCGAATAGCCAATCCCACACCGCGAGACAGCTTCCCAGGTTCTTGTTGAAATGCGCTGGATCGCGCGAATGGTGAACCTGATGATGCGCCGGGCTCATGAATACGTGGCCCAACCACCCCGTGAACGAGATCCAAAGCTGCGTGTGCTGCAAATGCACATAGAGATAGATAAAGAATACGAGGATAAGGTTGTTCTCGGACAGCCCGTATTGATGCGTCGTTTGGCCGAAGATGTATTCGCCGGCGCCATTCGCCAGTCCCGTGAAGACGGCCAAAATGTTGATGGATATGCACATGTAAACCGGATGCACGCGAAAGTTCGTCAGCGGCGTGAGCACCGTCGCGGAGTGATGAACTTTGTGAAATTCCCAGAGGAACGGTATCCGGTGGGACAGATAGTGATTGATCCAGTAACCGAGTTCGTAGGCCAGAAACAGCATGATGGTGATGACTGTCCTGGACACGAAAACAGGCAGCCGTGACGGTTGCGTCGTGCCAAATGTTGCTGTCAGCAGATCGGCGACGCTGTGGCTCAACACTTCGTACGAGAGCAGCGCCCACCCGAAGATGATCCCGAACAGGAATAGGTTGAAATAGAAATAGCCGAGGTCTGCCAAACTCGATCGGCTCATGACGATATGTTTTGGGAACAGCGCGCGCAGCAGCGCTTTCAGGCGGATGCGCCGTCCCTTCCTGTGGCGCCGTGCGACGAGGACAAAGAGGGCGACGAAGAACGCGCAAAACAATGAAACCAGCGAAATGTCCGAGCCTGGGGCAAGAAACGCTTTGCTGAGCTGACCTAGAAAATAAGAGATACCGGGCGACAGGTCCAAGGACGCCTCCGCACTATCCAGGAAGACTCGACCTTTACCTGGCGTTGGTAAAGGCGACGTTGTTCTTCTTCACTGCGTGCTGTTAATAGCGCCAAACCGTTTGCCCTTTCGGATTAAACAAGTGGCGCCCCGGCAAGCTGATATGTTTGATGCGAATTTAGAAACCCAATGTTAACCGCCACAATTCGCCTGGCCCTTGGCGGGCCGGCGGCTACACTGAATTTATCCCACTCGCTGCCGGTTTATATATTTGGACATACGGATTGTCGTGACAGCGTCCCCGTTGCACAGCACAACAAGCGTTCCACAATCTACGTCTGCTTGCCCGCGGCGGTGGCGTCGACGTCGCGATTCTGGTGGAGGTCGATCCATACGACGCTAAGTCAATCTTAAAGTTTGCCCCCCACGATTCGCGCCTAAACAATCAGCCCGGCGCGCATGTCGACGATCCATCCCTTGTTACGTGTCGACACCATGTCACCGTTCAAGGTGCAAGGCCCCGGGAAGCGACCACGTCTCGAGCTTTATTTGCTCCGCATCGGCGAGGCGCTGGCGCTGGTGGCGTTCCTGAGTTTCGGCGTGATGTGGGTGCAGTGGCAAGCGTCCGCGCCGGGCGTTTCCAGGCTGTCAGGCGATTTCGTCAGCTTCTGGACCGCCGGTCAGCTGGCGCTGGAAGGGCGCGCCGCGGACGCCTATGTGCGGCCGCCGCATTTTTTATTGCAACTGGCCCTGCATCGGGACGCCAGCTGGGGGTATTTGGGATTTTTTTATCCCCCATTCTTCCTGCTGCTCTGCGCAGGCTTTGCGCTGCTGGCCTATTTTCCTGCGCTGTGCCTCTGGCTGGCGACGAGCTTCGCCTGCTATGCCGCCGCGTTGCGAGCGTTGCTGCCAAAGGATTTGCGTGAAGGTGCGCGGGTTTGGGTGCTGTTCCTCGGCTATCCCGCGGTGATGGTGAATGCGGGATTCGGGCAGAACGGATTCCTGAGCACTGCGCTCCTCGGCGGAGCCGCGCTGTGGCTGGACCGGCGCCCGACGCTGGCGGGTCTGTGTCTGGGTTGCTTGGCCTACAAGCCACAGCTTGCGCTGATCGTGCCGCTAGCGCTGGCGGTGGCCGGACGGTGGCGGTGTTTCGCCGTCGCGAGCGCGACCGTGCTGGCGATGGCGGCAGCGGCGACATTGGCGTTCGGGGCAGACGTTTGGCCGGCGTTCATCGCCGCCATGGCGGAAGCGCGCCGTAACTGGATGGAACCGGCTAATCCCTTATACCTGCAGTATTTTATTACCGTTTATGGCGCGATCCGCCTGCACGGCGGGCCGTTGGTTCTGGCTTATGCGGCGCAGGGGCTGGTGACTGTCGCGGCCGCGTGCCTGTTGCTGTACGCACTGCTGCGGCGGCCGCCGGGCGCGCGGTCAGGCATGGCGGAAGGAGCGGCAATCGCGGCGTGTGTGCCATTCTGCTCGCCTTTCATGCTGGAATACGACCTGGTTATCCTGGCCGTCCCGATGGCCTGGTTGCTGAGTGAAGCTTTGCGCGACGGCTTCCGGCGCGGGGAAATCGCGGCTCTCATCGGAGCGTATCTGGCCCCTGCCCTGTTCAAGATCACGCTGTTCGACAACGCGATGAAGCTCGGTGTCATCGTCGCCGCGGCCCTACTGTTCGCAGCGGTGCTGCGAAGAATGACGGAGAACCCCTGCAACTTTCAGGCTGCGACCGGCTAACGTCTCGCCGGGACGGAAAATTCAGCTCGGATCGGGGCGGAAAATCTGGGTCTTGCGAATCGCGCGCCCCAACCGATTCGGGCGCTAGCCCTAATTGTGAATGAGCGTTCCGGCGCCGAGCTCGGTGAAGAGTTCGAGCAGCACGGCGTGCGGCACCTTGCCGTCGAGGATGACGACGCCCTCGACGCCGCGTTCCAGCGCATCGATGCAGGTTTCGACCTTGGGAATCATGCCGCCGGAGATGGTGCCGTCGGCGATCAGGCGGCGTGCTTCGTCGGCCGACAATTCCTTGATGAGGTTTTTCGATTTGTCGAGCACGCCGGGCACATCGGTCAGGAGCAAAAGCCGCTTGGCCTTGAGCGCGCCGGCGATGGCACCGGCGAAGGTGTCGGCATTGACGTTGTAGGTGCCGCCGTTTGTCGCGGCGCAGACGGGCGCTAAGACCGGAATGAGCTCGCGGCCGAGGATCTGCGTGAGCACGGTGGTGTCGACCTTTTCCGGCTCGCCGACGAAGCCGAGATCGACGTCAAATTCCGAGCCGGAATCGACGACGGCGCGCGTCAGCTTGCGCGCGATCACCATGTTGCCGTCCTTGCCGCACAGTCCGATGGCCTTGCCGCCGGCCTCGTTGATGTAACCGACGATCTGCTTATTGATCGAGCCGGCCAGCACCATCTCGACGACTTCCAGCGTCTTTTCGTCGGTGATCCGCAGGCCGGCTGCGTATTGCGATTGCACGCCGAGCTTTTTCAGCATGGCTTCGATCTGCGGGCCGCCGCCATGAACGACGATCGGATTGATCGCGGTCTGCTCCAGAAGCACCACGTCGCGGGCGAATTCGCGCGCCAGGTGTTCGTCGCCCATAGCGTGGCCGCCATATTTGATGACGATCGTTTCCTCGTCGTAGCGCTGCATGTACGGCAGGGCTTCGGAGAGGACGCGGGCAATGTCGTGGTCTGAAACGCTCATGAAGCCGCTCGGACAGTATGGAAGCAGTATGGAGGACGGTGCCTTTTAGCGGGCTCCGCAGGACGGCGAAAGACCTCAGCTCCGTTCGTGCACCAGGCGCGCGATGGCGGCGCGCAGTGCCGGCATGCCGGCACCGGTTCGCGCGGAAGTGGCAACAATGTCGGGGAACGCCGCCGGCCGCTTCCTTATTGCCGCCTTGAGGGATTCGATGCGTTCCGCAAGGTCGGCTTCACTCACCTGATCGCATTTGGTGAGCACGATTTCATGGCTGACCGCCGCCTTGCCGAGCGTATCGAGGATCGCCTCGTCGACCGTTTTCAAGCCGTGGCGAGCGTCGATCAGCACATAGACCCGTCCGAGCGACGCGCGTCCATGAAGATAATCGTGGATGAGCCTTGTCCACGCCGTGACTTTGCTCTTGGCAGCGGCGGCATAGCCGTAGCCTGGCAGATCGACCAGCACCAACCGGCTTGAGCCGCCAAAAAAGATCAGTTCCTGAGTGCGGCCCGGCGTGTTCGAGGTGCGCGCGAGCGACCGGCGGCCGGTAAGCGCGTTGATCAGGCTCGATTTGCCGACATTGGAGCGGCCCGCGAATGCAATCTCGAGCCCGCTCGCGCGCGGCAGCGAGTTCGATCGAGCTTGCCGCCGAAAGAAAGCTCCACTCGCCGGCAAACAAGCGCCGCCCCTCCTCGATCTCGGCGTCGGAAAACTCGCCGTCGGTGTTCATGGTCCGGCCCATGTCATCTCTCTGTCATGGACGATATCGTGTTCTTGGCCTTCCCACCCGCCTTGGAACCGCGCGCGCCTTTCGCGGTTTACCGCAAGCTGCGCCGGGTCAATAGCCAGGGCGGAACAACGGGAGGCGGGAATGGATGATTGGTCGAGCGCGAAGCTCTGCGACGTGGCGAACCTGATCCTCGGCATGATCCTGTTCTTTTCGCCGTGGCTGTTCGGCCTTTCCGGCGGCGCGCCATGGCAGACCGCATCGAACATCGGAGTTTTCATCGCCGTGCTGTCGGTCGCCGCGCTTGCCGCGTTTGCGGTCTGGGAGGAGTGGCTCAACCTGATCGCTGGGCTTGCACTCATCGTATCGCCTTGGCTCATGGGTTTCCAGGAAAGCGATGCGATGACGCTTGACGTGGTCATCGGCGCCATCGTCGCGCTACTGGCCGCCTTCGAAGTGTGGTTCGCGCACGGCATGAGGCCGTGGGTTAAGGCAAGCCACTGACCGCTTCGCTCCAGTCCGGCCATCAAATGAAAAGGGGGACGTAGCGTCCCCCTTTGTCGCAAAGGCCAACCCGAGGCCGGCCCAAAATAACACCGATCAGGCGATCGCGGCGCCCCGCTCGTCCAATTCAACCACGACCGGCGGGTAGGCCGGATTTTTGGCGCCGCTTTGATAGCGCGCGGCGGCCGCGACGGCGGAAATCCCGATTTGCCGGTAGCAAAGGTGAAGCGCGTTACCATCGTCGGAAGACTTGCGCGGCTTGCGCTGATCGCTGCTTGGCCGATTTCGGCAGTCACGTCGTTCATTTGTTAACCCCATTCCCGTTGTCCGTAGGCGATAATGCCGTCGTAGGCGGCGAGTGCGGCGGAAATGGGCGACAAATCGTCCGGCGGCGTGGCATGTCCCACCGTTTCCGCCCGCTCGGCACCTGACGCGAATTCTGGTAAACCCGTGGTTAAGAAGTGCGACATTCCTGCAACACTTACCGTCGACGTTAGCGCTGAGTGTGCGGATCGCTGGAATGATCAAGGCGATTTCGGTAAGAAGTTTTGGGGCAGATTCACGGCTGGGTCAGGCGGAAGAGTGGGTGGGTACCTCATGGCCATGCGTGCGCTAGCATTCGTGATTGTCGCGGTCGCGCTCGGCGGCTGCGTCCAGGATATGGCCGGCGGGACGCTTGATCCCGCGGGCGACGCCGGCTGGAAGCAGCGCGACAAGGACCTGATGTCCAACCTGCCGTACAATCAGGCGGCGGTTACCGAGACCTACCGCCGGCACATCGTCGAATACCATCGCAAGGAAGCGCCCGGCACGATCGTCATCGATACCGACAATAAGTTCCTCTACTACGTGATGCCCCAAGGCAAGGCGATCCGCTACGGCATCGCGGTCGGCGAGGAGGCGCAAGTCTGGAGCGGCATTGCAAAGATCGGCCGTATGGAAGAATGGCCGGCTTGGCACCCGACGCCCAGCGAGCAGGCGCGGCTCGGGCCATTGCCCGAGTACGTGACCGGCGGCCCGCACAATCCGATGGGCGCGCGCGGCATGTATCTGTTTTCCGGCAACAGGGACACGCTCTATCGCATCCACGGCACCAATCAGCCGGAATATATCGGCAGCGCGGTTTCCTCAGGCTGCATCCGCATGGTCAATGAGGACTCGATCGATCTCTACAATCACGTCAAGGTCGGCACGATGGTCATCGTGCTGGCGCCGCACCAAAACGACGGTCCATTCGGCCGCATGGCGAGCGGAGCTTGGCCCAGCGCGAACTGATCTCACGCGACCATGGTTTATCCAGATGCCCGGCCTCGTGTCGGGCATTCGCGTTTTTGCACCTGAAGAATTCAAAGATTGCAGCGGTCGCGCTTCAGCCGAGCTCGACGTGCACGATTTCCGGCGGCACGCCGAGACGGGCCGGAATGATGCTGGTGCCGAGCCCGCCGGACACGATCAAGTGCCGGTCGTCCTCGACCACGTGGCCATAGGCGAAGCGGGCGCCATATTTCGAGGGTACGAAAACGGGCCAGATTAGCGGCACGCGGATTTGTCCGCCGTGCGTATGGCCGGCAAATGTCAGCGCGACGCGCGACGGCACACGCGGAAAAATGTCCGGCTCGTGCGCCAGTAGGATGACGGGATCATCGGTCCTGACCTGCGCCAGCGTCGCCGGCAAATCGTCGACGCCGCGGAAACGGCCGTGGCCGAGACGGTAGGCGATCTGATCGCCGATGCCCGCGAGCCAGAATCGCTTGCCCTCGGCACCCAGCATCACGGCGTTGTTTTCCAGGACCGGAATGCGCACGCCTGCTAGCGCGCTACGCACGCCGGCAAGATCGTACCACCAATCGTGGTTGCCGAGGATCGCCCACGTTCCGAGCGGAGCGGTCAAGCGCGCCAGTTCGGCCGCCCAGATCGGATCGGGGACGCGCTCATTCGCGAACCGGTAGACCGCGATATAGTCGCCAAGCATGACGACGAGATCGGATTTCAGCGCATTCGCTGTATCGACGACCTGCCGAATGTGCGGCAGCAACATGTCCGGGCCGCCGGCATGGAGATCGGCGATCACGGTGATGGAAAGCTTGCGGCCCGCGGGCCAGCCCGACGGATTGAGCTGGTAGCGCGTGACCACGAGGCCCTGCGGCTCGATGGCGCCGGCATAAGCTCCGGTTGCGACTGCGGAAAGGCCGATCAGCCCAGCGGTTCCGGCCAGAACACGGCGCCGGGTTACGCGCGCCCGGCCGACCCGGTGAGATGCCTCGTTCTCGGTATTTTTCGCTGCGGTTTCGTTCATAACGCCCCACTAGGCGCGTAAGTCATGAATGGAGCGTTCATTGGAGTTGGCAATGCCCTGCGTCATTCCGGAGCAGGCCAAAGCACTGAGTTTGGAAACCGGGAAATCACGGCTGCGTGAAACTCTCGCGCATGACCCAATCCAGCGCTTTGTCGAGCGCGCGCGTCAGCCTATTAAAGAGTTCCTCGATCTCCGGCGCGGAGATGACGAGCGGCGGCGACAATGTCAGCACGTCGCCCGCCACCGAGCGCACAATCAGGCCCTCTTCCTCGGCGAAGCGGACGACCCCAGCGCCGACGCCATGCTGCGCGGCGAACGCGCGCTTACTCGTTTTGTCGGCGACAAGTTCCACCCCTCCGATCAGGCCGAGCCCGCGCGTTTCGCCGACCAGGGGATGGTCGCCGAGCGCTTTGAGCCGCGCCTGGAACAACGGCGCGCGCTTGGCGGCTTTCTCGATAATGCGTTCGCGCGCGTAAATCTCGATCGCCTTCACCGCCACCGCGGCGGAGACCGGGTGGCCGCCATAGGTGAAGCCGTGGCCAAAGACGCCGATCTTCTTGCTCTCGGCCAAGAGCGCCTCATACATCAGCTCCGGTATCATCACCGCCGCAATCGGCAGGTAAGCGGACGACAGCGCCTTGGCGACGGAGATCGCCTGCGGCTTGAAGCCGAGTTTTTCACAGCCGAACATCGTGCCAAGCCGCCCGAACCCGCAAATTACCTCGTCGCTGATCACGAACACATCGTGCTTTGCGCACACCGCCATGATTTTCTGGAAATAGGTCTTTGGCGGCACGATCACGCCGCCCGCGCCCATCACCGGCTCGGCGATGAACGCCGCGACCGTCTCCGGTCCTTCCTTGACGATCATCGTTTCGATCTCGTCGGCGAGCCGCGAAGCGAACTCTTCTTCGCCCTCACCTTCCTGCGCGAAGCGGTAATGGTGCGGGCAGCCGGCGTGCAGGAAGCCCGGCAAGGGAATATCGAAGTCGCGATGGTTGCCGGGAAGGCCGGTGAGCGAAGCGGCGGCGATAGTGGCACCGTGATACGCCTTCACGCGACTGATGATCTTTTTCTTCTGCGGCCGGCCGCGCGCGTTGTTGAGATACCAGACAAGCTTGATTTGGGTGTCATTGGCTTCCGATCCGGAATTGCAGAAGAACACCTTGGAGATCGGCACCGGCGCGATCTCCTTGAGCTTCTCCGCAAGCTCGATGGCCGGATCGTGACTCCTGCCGGTGAAGAGATGCGCGAAGGAGAGCTTGCGCATCTGCGTTGCGGCGGCCTCGACCAATTCCTCATTGCCGTAGCCCAGCGCCGTGCACCAAAGGCCGGCCATGCCTTCGATGTAGGCCTTGCCGTCGCTGTCGTAGACATAGACGCCTTGACCGCGCTCGATGACGAGGGGGCCGGTCTCGCGGAAGCTTGCGAGATTGATGTAGGGATGCACCAAAGTTTCGACGTCGCGGACGGCGAGGTTGCTGAGCGGAGGCATAACGGTCCTTTGGCATGCTTGGGCGATGCTTTGGCTATTATTTGCAGCTCTATTGTGGCTAGCGGACGCCCGCCGTCAAAGAAACGGCGCTTCGCATTTGCGCTTGAACCTCGGCATGACACCCCGTAATCAAGCACGCATTCGGCGCCAGGAGCGAGATTTGTCCGACACCGCAACACTCGACCAAATCGTCGCGAGCAAAGCCGCACAAGATGGGTTTGTGCGGACCCGCTGGTGGTGGATTCGTCACGCGCCGGTCCGCGTGGACGAAGGCCGAATTTACGGCCAAACAGATTTGCCGTGCGATTGCAGCGACGACCGCGTTTTTTCCAGTCTGGCGGGGCTTTTGCCGCGAAAAGCGATCTGGGTCACGAGTCATCTGGCGCGGACGCATCAGACCGCGAAGGCGATTTTGGCGGCAGGCAGTTTCGAGGACTTGCCGGAGTTTCAGCAACACCAAGACTTTGCGGAACAGCACCTCGGGGATTGGCAGGGGCTCGATCGCCGGACCTTCCTCATGAACCGCAGGCAGGAACCGGACTCCTTCTGGTACGCGACTGCTGACGAGCGCGCACCGAACGGCGAGAGCTTTGCCGATCTCGTCGAACGTGTCGGCGCCGCAATCGCGCGCGTGACCAATGCTCACCAAGGCAGCGACATTGTCGCTGTCGCGCACGGCGGAACGATCCGTGCAGCCATTGCGATTGCTCTCGGGCTGCCGCCGCGCGGCGGCTTCGCCTTCATGATCGACAATTGCTCGCTCACCCGCCTCGACCACTATCAAGGCCGGCAAGGCTCCGGGTGGCGCGTTACAATGGTCAATCACCGCCCGTAATCGGCGGCGCATCAGCAAATGTTCCGGTAAAACGGTGTATGGGGACGCTTTCCGTTACCCCTACGGCACCTGTTCCATGGCGAGAGCAACGAATATATGGACGAGTGGAAGAGCCTTTCATCAGTCCATTTCAAGGAGCAACGATGAAGTTGAGTGCACGCAATCAAATCAAAGGCAAGATCGTCGAGGTGACGAAGGGCACGACGACTTCGCACGTTCGTATTGAGATCGGCCAAGGGGTCGTCATCACCGCGTCGATCACCAACGAAGCTGTTGCCGACCTCGCGCTGCAAAAAGGCGACGTGGCGTGGGCGGTCATCAAGGCCTCCAACGTCATCATCGGCAAATGATCTCAAGCGGCCTCGAAGGTCGCTCCTCTTCCTTCGGTAGCCACGCTGGAATCTGAATATCCGTTCGGAACTCTACGATTGATCACGCAAACTCGGTTGAAAAATCCGATCGCCTCGTCGTCTGGCTGGTGTGAGGATGATGCAACGAGCCCGGCGCCGAGCCGCGGCTCTTTGTTTACGAAGTTGTCGCGCTCCGGCTCAAGTAACTCTCACTTGAGCTGCGAGCGCTTTTTTTTGAACCCCAGACGCATCTCATCCGCCCCGGTCGCCGCTACGGGCCGCGGGCGCGGGCGCGGCAGCGGCACAGGCTCAGACAGCGCGGCGGCGCGCGCTTCCGGCTGAGGCGGCGGAGGCGGCCGTTGCGGCTGCGGCTCCGTCTTGGCCACCACCTTGGCCGGCTCGCGCACGTCCCACTCGCACATTTTGTAGCCGCCATGGCGCTCGGCCAGATCGACGTGGATATGCTCCTCGTGATTGCCGTCAGAGCCCGGGCCGAGCACCGTGGCAAAGCGTGCGCAGGCGCTCGCCCGCAAACGCTCGCGCCAGTCTTTGGCGACATTCACGTCGGTCAGTCCGATCGCCACGCCGTTGGCGAGCTTGACTCCGCGTACATCGAGCGCGTTCGCGCGGCCATGCTCGCTTAGCGTGGCGCCGCGGACCCGATTGCGGCCGCGGCATTCATAGGAATCGAAGTTGTCGAGGCCACGCAGCGGCGCGCCGAGCTTGAGCGCCGCCGGGGCCACATCCTCACGCACCCAATTGGCGATCTCCTCCGCCATCGTGCAGCGCAGTGTCGCCGGCGGACTAACGGTGACTTTCGCCTGGTCGGGCAAGGTCACGCCGTCCAGAATCACTGCGTCCACGGCGCCGCACTCGCCCGCCCCCACGAGCACAGGCAGCGGCCTGAACACCGCAAGCTTCGCCAAGCGCGCCTGGCACGGCGACGGCTTTGCCGGCGCCGCGGGCGCGGCGGTTCCTGCGGCATCGGGGAACGAGGCGTAAGCTTCCTGTGGGGGTGAAAATTGCTCCGGAACGGCGGCCGGCATCGCAGGCCGCGGCGCTCGCGCCGGTTGCGGCGTGACGAGCCGGAGCGGCAAAGAATGCCCTGACGTGGTCCCTTTCGCGGGCGGCGCGGCAGTATCCTGAGCCAGCGCGAGCTGCGTCCCGCCGAGGAGCGCGGCGATGAGAAAGAGCCCCTTCACGCGGCAGGTTTCCGGCGCAATGGCGGTCCTTTTTCGCCAGAGGTTAACGAGCATACGGTTTAAGCGGCCAGCAGGCCTGCGTTCAAGGGTCCGGCGGCTGACCTCGTTCGAGCAATCCGGCATTTTCATCGCCGCAGCGCTTGGCTACATTGGAGCACGTCCGCGGCCGCCCGGCTGCGGCGCCACGAAGCAAGAACAAGATAGAGCAGCACTTCCAGGAGGAATTCCATGCTCGGACTCATGCAGGATTGGCCGCTCCTGTGCCATCGCATCATCGATCATGCCGCGATCAACCACGGCGAGCGCACAATCATCACGCGCTCCATCGAAGGGCCGATTCACCGCACCAACTATATCGAAATCCGCGCACGGTCCGTGCGCGTCGCGCAGCGGCTCGACCGCGACGGCATCAAGCTCGGCGATCGCGTGGCGACGCTGGCCTGGAATACCTGGCGGCACCTGGAAAGCTGGTATGGCATTCTCGGCATTGGCGCCGTTTATCACACGGTCAATCCGAGGCTGTTCCCGGAGCAGATCGCCTGGATCGTCAATCACGCGGAGGACCGCGTGATGATGACCGATCTCACGTTCGTGCCCCTTCTTGAAAAAATCGCCGACAAGCTGCCGACCATCGAGCGCTACATCGTGTTCACCGATGCCGCGCACATGCCGGCGACGTCGCTGCCCAACGCCATTCCCTACGAGGAGTGGCTGGCCGAAGCCGACGGGGATTTCACCTGGAAATCCTTCGACGAAAATACCGCCGCCGGCATGTGCTACACCTCCGGCACCACCGGCAATCCCAAGGGCGTGCTTTATTCGCACCGCTCGAACGTCCTGCACACCATGTTGTCGTTGCAGCCGGATGCGATCGGCCTTTCCTCACGCGATGTCGTGCTGCCAATCGTGCCGATGTTCCACGCCAATAGCTGGGGGCTCGCCTTCTCCTCGCCGATGACCGGCGCGGCGCTGGTGATGCCCGGGGCAAAACTCGACGGCGCCTCGGTGTACGAGCTGCTCAACGAATACAAAGTCACCTGCACGGGAGCCGTGCCCACGGTATGGCTGTTGCTGCTGCAATATCTGGAAAAGACCGGCGCCAAGCTTCCCTATCTCGAGCGCGTCGTTATCGGCGGCTCGGCCTGTCCGCGTGCCATGATCAAGACCTTCGAAGAGGATTATGGCGTCCAGGTCTTCCATGCCTGGGGCATGACCGAGATGAGCCCGCTCGGTACCGTCGGCTCGATCAAGCCGCAACTGGCGGACCTCAAAGGCGACGCGCTTTTGGACGTCAAACAGAAGCAAGGCTACACGCCATTCGGCGTCGAGATGAAGATCACCGACGATGCCGGCCGCCCGGTGCCGTGGGACGGCAAGACCTTCGGCCGCATCAAGGTGCGCGGCTTCGCCATCGCCAAAGGCTATTTCAAGGAAGACGGCGAGATTCTCGATGATCAGGGCTTCTTCGATACCGGCGACGTCGGCACCATGGACCTTAACGGCTACATGCAGATCACCGACCGCTCCAAGGACGTAATCAAGTCGGGCGGCGAGTGGATTTCCTCCATCGATCTGGAAAACCTCGCGGTCGGTCACCCCAAAGTGGCGGAGGCGGCGGTAATCGGCGTGCATCATCCCAAATGGGACGAGCGGCCGCTCATTGTCATCGTGCTCAAAGAGGGGCAATCGGCGACCAAGGAAGAGATCCTCGGCTTCCTCGAAGGCAAGATCGCCAAGTGGTGGATGCCGGACGACGTCGTGTTCGTCAGCGGGATTCCCCACACCGCGACCGGCAAGATTCAGAAGACCGCGCTACGCGATCAATTTAAGAATCACGTCCTGCCGACGGTCATCGCCGCCGAGTGACGCTGACGCCGCAATCGTGATTCGTCAGGCCCGGCAGGGAGCCGGCCGCGCAGGTCCTCCGCGGTAACCTTACGCCGGAAATCCCGCCGGAAATCGCAAAGCTGTCCCCCAACCCTGCCTGCCCGGGGCAATAACTCCGGCCGGCGGCGTTTTGTCCGTCGTGCCGCGGTTTTCGCGACGTATTGCCAAGCAATTCGGGCGGTAAAAGCGTTCCTCACGGATTGTTACACAGTATTTCCCAGAAAAGTTCCCGTTAACGGCCTCGTGTTGGAACAATTCGCGAGTTGTGCGCCGCACAATCTCCACAATATCCGGGCACGAGACCCTTCGGTTCAAATTTGATTGAACCGATTAACCATCCCCTTCAACAACTGAAAAGGTAGATCATGGCTTCGAATAGCCTGACTAAGCTTGCGTTTGCTTGTGCTTTTATCGCTTCGACTATCGCTGTGCCGATGACCGCATCGGCACAAGAAGGTATTGCATCGATTTATTCCGGAGAGCGTACCGCCAACGGCGAATACGCGAGGGCCTCGGGTTTGACCGCCGCCCATCGCACCCTGCCGTTCGGGACCAGGGTGCGGGTCACCAACCACCAGACCGGCCGTTCGGTCGTGGTGCGCATCAACGATCGCGGGCCGTTTGTCCGCGGGCGCATCATCGACCTCACGCCGGCAGGTGCCCATGCGCTGGGCTTTTCCGGCCTCGCGCCCGTCACTGTCGCCGTAGTCGGCAGAAGTTGAGGCGGCGTGGTTGAATTGCAACAGCGGGAGGCCTCGGCCTCCCGTTTTTTTTACCTCCACAGGTATTCGTTTCGGTTCACACTCAAGCAACTATTGTCGGCCAACATGCGGCCTGCACCCAAATTTTGATTTGCAGCCATGGCGCCGCTCGACTCAGTTCCGGCCTTTCAAGCTCGCCTCGCTCTCTATCGGATCGACGACCAAACCCGCTCCCTCCTCGCGGCGACGTGGCCGGCCATTGCGCCGCATCTCGACGGGGTGATCGACGAAGTGGTCGTGGCGGTCATGGGGTTGCCGGCAATTGGCAGCACCGTCGCGCAGAACAAAGACTTGGTCAAAAAGCTCGAAGTGGCGCACTTCCAGGCTCTGCTGGGCGGAAATCTCGACCAAGTCTACGCCGAGACGTGCCGGCAAACTGTTCATGAAGAGGCCGCGATCGGGCTGGATGCGCGTATCCGTAGCACCGCGGGAAGCTTTGTGCTCAAAGCCGCACTCGATGCACTGGCGCGGAAACACCGATTTTCCGCCGCCAAGCTCGCCGAACGCGGCAAGATCGTCGCACAAGTCATCAGCTTTGACGTTGCCAACGCGATGACCCTGCACCGGCAGGCGGCGGAACAGGCGGCGCATGCTAGGCGCACCGCGATCGATGCAGCGATCGCGGATTTCGACGGCGCCATCGGCGAAGTGATCGAGGCGATCAAGGAAGCTTCCGCTTCTCTGGCGATGACCGGCTCGATGCTGCGACAGGTCGCCGAAGATACGTTGAGCCGCATGGCTTCGGCTTCGTCCGCCTCGGCCGAGACGGCGCAGCGCATGGAAGCGACGGTGACAGCGACCGAAGAGCTTTCCGGATCGATACAGGAGATCGGCCAACAGGCGACGAACGGGCTCGGAATGGCGCAGTCTGCCGTCGCCGACACCGAGCGTACGCAAAGCGTCATCGGCTCTTTGAATGATGCCGCCGAGCGCATCGGCTCCGTCATCGGCACCATTTCCGCGATCGCGGCGCAAACCAATCTTCTGGCGCTCAACGCCACGATCGAAGCGGCGCGCGCCGGAGAGGCGGGCAAGGGCTTCGCCGTCGTCGCCGCCGAGGTCAAGACGCTCGCCAATCAGACCTCGCGCGCCACCGGCGATATCTCGCAGCAAGTCGCCGCCATCCAGGAGGCAACCAAGCGATCGGTCGAGGAAATCTCCTCGATCGCGCGCACTATCGGCAAGTTGACCACCGTTTCGACCAGCATCGCGTCGGCGGTGCAGCAGCAAAGCATGACCACGCGCGGCATCGCCGAAAGCATTCACAATGCCGCCGGCCATACCGCGCGCGCGTCCGTCGAAATCAATTCGGTCGATGAAGCCGTCACGCGCGGCGTCGGGGCGGTCGGCGATATCGCCACTTGGACGGACCGGCTATCCGCGCGCGCCAACGACCTGGAAACAAAGGTCGCGACCTTCTTCACCCGCGTCCGTGCGGCGTAAAACCCCTCTTCACAGTTCACTTCATCTCTGGCGCGCTGCGCTAGAGTGGCGCGTTGCGTCATGAGGAGAAGGAACATGAGCGAGCCGGTGGTAAAACAGATCGTGCTGGCGTCTCGGCCCGACGGGCACCCGACCGCG
Source organism: uncultured Alphaproteobacteria bacterium (assembly GCA_963733575.1). Classification (GTDB taxonomy): domain Bacteria; phylum Pseudomonadota; class Alphaproteobacteria; order Rhizobiales; family Xanthobacteraceae; genus BOG-931. The sequence continues at coordinate 378,854 of CAVTDJ010000009.1, forward strand.
GCAAACTTCCGCTTGGAAGAGGTGGCGATGCCGAAGCTGCCGCCGGGCGGCTTGCTGCTACGGGTGCTCTATCTGTCGCTCGACCCCTACATGCGCGGGCGGATGGACGACCGGAAATCCTACGCGCGGTCGGTCGGCGTTGGCGAAGTGATGACCGGTGAGAGTGTCTGCGAAGTGCTGGCATCAGATCGTCCGGGCTATGCCGCCCGCGATATCGTCCTCGCACACACGGGCTGGCGCACACATGCGGCGTGGGATGGACCGGCCCCGCGCAAGCTCGACCCGAAACTCGCACCCATCACCACCGGACTGGGCGTGCTCGGCATGCCGGGCTTCACCGCGTATTCGGGCTTATACCTTCTCGGCAAGCCGAAGCCCGGCGAGACGGTGGTCGTTGCCGCCGCGAGCGGGCCCGTCGGCTCGCTTGTCGGGCAACTCGCCAAGATGGCCGGCGCCAAGGCGGTCGGCATCGCCGGCGGCGCTGACAAGTGCCGCTATGTGGTCGAAGACCTGCGCTTCGACGCTTGCATCGACCACCGCGCGTCCGACCTTCCGGCAAAGCTCGCGGCGGCATGCCCAAAGGGCATCAACGTCTATTTCGAGAATGTCGGCGGCGCCGTGTGGCAAGCGGTGCTGCCTTTGTTCAACACCTACGCGCGCGTGCCGGTCTGCGGTCTGATCGCGCAATATAGCGCGGCCGTCGCGGCTGCCGGACCGAACCTCCTGCCCGCAACCATGCGCGAAGTGCTGACCAAGAGCCTCACCCTGCGCGGCTTCATCAATACCGAATTCGCCGCGGATCACTACGCTGATTTCCTGCAAACCGTTTCCACGGGAATTGCCGAGGGGCGCATCCGCTACCGCGAGGATGTAACCGAGGGCCTGGAAAACGCACCGGCCGCCTTCATGGGCCTGCTCAATGGCCGCAATTTCGGCAAGGCGCTGGTACGGGTGAGCCGCTGAGTGGCCGATGCACCCTGACCGGTGTTGCAGCGCTGCTTTGATTTGCGTCAAGGTTAGCGGTGACCGGCCTCGCCAACGTGGATGAGATGATCCGCAAAATCTTACCTTTCTTAGCCCTGTCGATCGGTTTGGGCATCACCATCTGGCTCATCGCGGCGGCGAGCCTGACGTCCATACTTCACAGTTTCGCTCAAATGGGTTGGGGGATCGCGGCCGTGGTCGGCGTGCGCGCGGCGATGATCACGATGAACGCGGTGGCGTGGAGACAGTTACTCGCGACGTTGATCAATGTCCCTTTTGGGGTTTTTGCGCTCTTGCGCTGGATACGCGAAGCAGTCGACGTCCTGCTGCCGGTGGCAGGCATCGGCGGCGGCTTGGTCAGCGCACGGATGCTGACCTTTTGGCGGGTATCCGGCGCGACGGCTCTCGCGGGCGTGTTTGCAGACGTCTTTCTACAGACGGCCGCTCAGGCGATCTTTGCCCTTGTGGGTGCGTTGCTCTTGGCGAGGCTTGTCGGCTTCAGCACTCTTGTGCCGGAATTCATGCTGGGAATCCCGGCCGCTGTGATCGTCCTTGGCGGCTTCTACCTCGTCCAGCGCTATGCTGGTGCCCGCTTGATCGATCGGGCGCTTGCAGCCCTGTCAGCGCGAACGGCGTTTCATGCTCAGGAAGAGGAGCCCAGTGTTCAGTCGGCGATGGACCGCATCTGGCACGATCGCCGGCTCTATGTGGCTGTCGCCTTGATTACACACGTCTTTGCTTGGACGTTGGGCACGTTTGAAGTCTGGCTCACCCTGCGTTTCATGGAATGGCCGGTGCCGCTTGAACAGGCGGTTGTGCTCGAAAGTCTGGGCGCCAGCATCAGCAGTGCGGCGTTTCTGGTTCCCGGAAGCTGGGGCGTCCAAGAAGGCGGCTACATTCTCATCGGTCATATGCTGGGATTGCCGGCTCACCTTGCGCTCGCACTATCGCTTGTTAAGCGTGTTCCCGATTTGGTGTTAGGAACACCGGGCCTCCTGACTTGGCGAATTCTTGAAGCGCGGCATTTGTTTTTGACACGTGTCGAGGCCCGCTAACAAACCGGCACTGCCGACGAGGCATCGCCCGCGCCCGCCTCATTGCGACGGCGCGTCCGGCGGCGCGTCACTCCGCCGGCTGTTTCGGCTTCGGCTTGAAGAAGGTGCGCTTGAGATTGTCGAACAACTCGATCTTGGCGCCGTTCCTGTGCATGATCACGCTCTGCTGCGCCACCGAAAGCGAGTTGTTCCACGCCCAGTAGATCACCAGTCCCGCCGGAAAACTCCCCAGCATGAAGGTAAAGATCAGCGGCATCCAGTTGAAGATCATCTGCTGTGTCGGATCGGGCGGCGGCGGATTGAGCTTCATCTGCACCCACATGGTGACGCCCATGATCGCCGGCCAAATGCCGAGGTGAAGGAAGCTGCCGACGAGCGGCAGCACCGTCGGATCGAACGGGATCAGCCCGAACAAGGTGAAGATGTTGGTCGGGTCCTGCGCCGACAGGTCGCGAATCCAGCCGTAGAACGGCGCGTGCCGCATCTCGATGGTGATGAACAGCACCTTGTAGAGCGAGAAGAACACCGGAATCTGGATCGCGATCGGCAGGCAGCCGGCGACCGGATTGATCTTCTCCTTCTTGTACAGCTCCATCATCGCCTGCTGCTGCTTCATCTTGTCGTCAGCGTAGCGCTCGCGGATCATGGTCATTTCCGGCTGCACCGCCTTCATCTTCGCCATCGAGGCATAGGACTTGTTGGCGAGCGGGAAGAATAGAATCTTGACCAGCACCGTAACGATGAGGATGGCGATGCCGAAATTGCCGACGAGATGGAAGAAGAAGTCGATGGCGAGGAACATCGGCTTGGTGAGGAAGTAGAACCAGCCCCAATCGATCAACAAATCGAAATGATTGAGGTGGAGAGCCTGGTTGTACCCGCCGGCGGTCGCGAACGGGAAATTGACGCCGACCACCGAGACTTCCTTGGCGCCGGCAAACAGCCGCGCATTGACGGAGCCGGTCGCACCCGGTGCGACGGTCTGCGCATCGAGGAGGTAATCGGTCTGATAGGTCTGCTGGCCGCCGGCCTCGCCGCCGGAAAAACGCGCGTGCACCTTGGCGTCGGTATCGGGCAACAAGGCCGTTGCCCAGTATTTGTCGGTGAAGCCGAGCCAGGCGTCGGTGGTGTCCCAGTGCTCCTCCTTTTTCTCTTCGATCTTCTTGTAGGTCTCTGTTTGCTCGCCTTGATCGCCCATCACGCCGATCAGGCCTTCATGCAGGATGTAGTAGCCCTGCACTTTCGGCGTGCCATGGCGCGAGATCAGCGCAAAGGGAAAGAGCGTGACCGGATTGCCGCCCTTGTTCTGCACTTCGTCCCTGATGGTGAACAGATAATGCTCGTCGACCGCGATGATCCGCCGGAAAATCAATCCCGCGCCGTTGTCGTAGGTCATCGTGACCGGATGATCGACGCCGAGCTTGCCGCTGCCGTCCTGCGTCCACACCGTATCCGGCCCCGGCACCTTTTCCGTCGTGCCTGACCCCGGCACCCAGCCGAACTCCGCGTAATAGGCTTCCGGCGAGCCGGACGGCGAGAGCAGCACGATCGGAGGCGAATTGGGATCGACCGTTTCGCGGTATTGTTCGAGCGAAAGATTGTCGATCCGCGCGCCCTTCAGATCGACGCTGCCCTTGAGCCGCGGCGTGTCGATAGCGACGTGGGGGGAAGCCGCGATCAGCGCCTCGCGCGTGCGCTCTTGCGGCTGGGGTGAAGTGGCTGGCGAGCCGGGCACCGCCGGCGCGCCGGCTTGCGGCCCCGAAGTCGCTGGTGTTGCCGGCTGTACGGGCGCCGGCTTGGCTCCGGGGTGCAGCTGCGCCTGCTCCTGCTGCTTGAGCTCCGCCTCGCGGCGCTGCTTTTCCATCTGCGGATAGCCGATGAAATATTGCCAGCCGACCACGACGATGAGCGACAGCACGATGGCGAGGATGGTGTTCTTGTGCTCGATCATTCAGCGCTCTTGCGGCGGGAGTTCGGGCGGCTCTGCGGACGGCTTTGGCGGCTTTCGGCGGCCGCGACGCGGCTTTGCCGGCCGGGCCGGCGAACCCGCCTCATGTAGGGGTTCGCGGCGGGCGCCACCAGTTCCCCCGCGGTCGGGGGCGTGAATCCGGCTAAGCGCCGCATCGAGCTCCTGCATCATCTCGCCAAACGGGGCCGCGAGCGCGGCCCGGCGGCCGATCAGAACGTAGTCGTGGCCGGGGCTCAATTGACCGGTACCCGCGGCCGCCGACAATCTCACAATCTCCCGCAATCGGCGGCGCACGCGGTTTCGTTCCACGGCGTTGCCCACCTTCCTCGACACGGTGAACCCGATGCGGACCGCCCCATTCTCGGCGCGCCGCCGCGCCTGCAGCACAAAGGCACGGCCGGAGGCGCGCACCCCGCTCGCCGCGGCCCGAAAATCGCTACGGCGTCTCAGCCGCTCGACGACGACGGAACGGCCGTCCCGCTCACGCACTGAGGCGCTTGCGCCCGCGCGTGCGCCGCGCCGCGACGACCTTGCGGCCGCCTGTGGTGGCCATGCGCGCGCGAAAACCGTGCCGGCGCTTGCGCACCAATTTGCTCGGTTGGTAGGTCCGTTTCACGGGATTTGTCTCCGCTGCACGCCCGCTTATCGATCCGCGCGCAAATTCAGCGCGCCGGCGCGCGATTGGCGCAGCTTATACGGGAGCCCTCCCGGCTCGTCAATGCAACCCTGTCGCGACTTTCCGGCGGTTGTGGCCGAACCGGATGTATAGAATTATGTGTCACAGGACCGACACCTCGGCGCCAAAACTTCCGAACCAAGCCTTCCGCAGCAAAACTTCCGCATTATGTGCGAGTGTGAAGATTCTCCGCGAGGATTTGCGTCAATTGCGGTGAGTTCGGCGGGCTAATGGCGCAAGAAAATAACAAAGAACTCAGGCCGGACATTTGCGTAATTGGCGCCGGGCCGGGCGGACTTTCCGTCGCCGCCGCGGCCGCCGCGTTCGATGTCGGCGCCGTGCTCATCGAAAAAAGCCGCATGGGCGGCGAAAGCCTCAACCGCGGCAGCGTGCCGGTGCAAGCGCTGATCGCGGCGGCCGAGCGCGTCAACGATGCCCGCACCGGCGCCCGCTTTGGCATCAAGACGGGGCGCTTCGCCGTCGATTTCGCCGCGATCAACACGCACGTGCAAGACGTGGTCGGGGCGGTGGCGCCAAATTCGACGCGCGAGCGCCTTGCCGGTCTGGGCGTGCACGTGATCGCGGGCGAGGCGCGCTTTACCGATCCGCGCACGGTCGCCGCCGGCGAATTTACGATCAAAGCACGCCGCTTCGTCATCGCCACCGGCTCCTCGCCGGTCATCCCGGCAATTCCCGGTCTTCTCGGCGCTCCGTATCTCACCGACGAGACCGTCTTCAATCTCACCGAGATTCCCCGCCATCTCATCGTCATCGGCGGCGGGCCGATCGGCCTCGAACTGGCGCAAGCGTTTCGCCGGCTCGGCTCCGAGGTGACCGTGCTCGAAGCGGCGATGCCGCTTGCCGGCGCCGATCCCGAAGGCGCCGCGGTGGTGCTCAACGCGCTCGCGTGCGAAGGCATCAAGCTCCGCACCGGCGTCGAGGTTGCCAAAATCGGCCGCGCGCTGGGAAAGGTGCAGGTCGTGCTCGCCACGGGAGCCGGCGTGGCGACGATCGAAGGCTCGCATCTTCTCGTCACCGCCGCGCGGCAGCCGAACATCGAGGACCTCAATCTCGACGCCGCCCGCATCCGTATGACGGCCAGCGGCATCGCGCTCGACAAATACCTGCGCACGACCAACAAACGCGTCTACGCGGTCGGCGACGTGGCCGGCGGGCCTAACTCCACCCACGTCGCCCAATACCATGCCGGCTTGGTGGTCCGTCATGCCCTGTTCAACGTACCGGTCAAGCTCGATCATCAGATCATTCCGTGGGTGACGTTTACCGATCCGCAGCTAGCCCATGTCGGTCTCCTCGAGGATGAGGCGCGGGCCCATTCCGGCGTCATTCGCGTGTTGCGCTGGCCTTATCGCGAGAACGACCGCGCGCAGGTCGAGCGGACCACCGATGGCCACATCAAGGTCGTCACCGACCGTTTGGGCGGGATCCTAGGCGCAACGATCGTCGGGCCGAATGCCGCCGAATCCATTACCGCCTGGACGCTGGCGATCAGCCAAAAGCTGAATATCCGGGCGCTGGCCGGCCTGGTGGTGCCCTACCCGACCTATGCCGAAGTGGGAAAACGTGCCGCAATCACCTATTTCAATGAAGGTTTGACGATGCCACGGGCGCATCGCATCATGGGGTGGTTGCGTCGTCTGCGTTAAGGCAGCGAGCTTTAGCCGATGAGCGATGATTTAGCCGCGCGGCCGCAGCCGGTCCGTGCGCCGCGCTTTGGGCTTTCCGGAAAACTCCTCGTCTTCACGATCCTGTTCGTGATGATCGCGGAAGTGCTCATCTATGTGCCTTCGATCGCCATATTCCGAGTAAGCTGGCTCAACGACCGCCTGGCCAGCGCCTACACCGCGGCGCTGGTGCTCGACGCCGCGCCGAACGGGATGGTGCCGGAAAGCCTGGCCAAGCAGATTCTCGACAGCATCGGCGCGCGCGCGGTCGCCATGAAGATGGGCACCCAGCGCCGGCTGCTCGCCGTGGGCGACGCCCCGCCGCCGATCACCCACGACTTCGATATGCGCAATGTCTACAACTTCGATGCGATCGTCGACGCCTTCATGATGATGCTCGACACCAGGAAGGACGTGATGCGCGTCGTCGGGCCGGCCCCGATGGGCGGCGACTACATCGAGATCATCATGGACGAACCGCCGCTGCGCAAGGCGATGCTGCGCTATTCGGTGGACGTTCTACTCATTTCTCTGCTCATCTCCGGCATCACCGCCGCACTTCTTTATCTCGCCTTGCATTACATATTCGTGCGCCCGATGCGCGGGATCACCGCCAACATGATGGCGTTCCGCGCCGACCCGGAGAATGCCGACCTCATCATCGTGCCATCGGGACGCGCCGACGAGATCGGCATTGCCGAGCGCGAGCTTGCGACCATGCAGGCCGAACTCGCTTCGATGCTGCACCAGAAGAACCGGCTTGCCGCGCTTGGGCTTGCCGTCTCCAAGATCAATCACGATCTGCGCAACCTCCTCGGCTCGGCGCAGCTTATCTCCGACCGGTTGCTGAGCTTGCCCGATCCGAACGTGCAGCGCTTTGCGCCTAAGCTGGTGCGCGCGCTCGAACGCGCCATCGCCTTCTGCCAATCGACGCTGTCTTACGGACGGCTGCAGGAACCGCCGCCGGAAAGAAAGCCGATCCAGCTCGAGCCGCTGGTCGAAGAGGTGCACGAGACTTTGGGTCTTGGCCCCGATGCGCCGATCCGCTGGATCAGCGCGGTCGAGCGCAGCTTGGTGGTCGAAGCCGACTACGACCAACTCTTCCGTGTCTTGCTGAACCTCGCGCGCAACGCCGTGCAGGCACTGGAAAGCCGGGCGTCGCGCGACCCGGGGCGCGATCAGAATCCGCATCACCGGCCGGCGCGAAGGCGCGGTTGTGGTGATCGAGGTGTCCGACACTGGCCCTGGCTTTTCCGAAAAGGCGCAGGCGCACCTGTTCGAAGCATTCCAGGGCTCGACCCGCCCTGGCGGTACCGGTCTCGGCCTGGCGATCGCCGCCGAGCTCGTGCGCGCCCATGGCGGCGAGATCCGCGTGGTCGAAGGCACGATCGGCGCGACGTTGCGGCTCACCATTCCCGACCGCGCGGTGGAATTGAGCGCCCACCGCGGCGCCCGCGCGCAGGGGTGAGTAGCGGGCCCCGTATCCCGGATTAGGGGGTACGAAATGCGGGAACGCTCGTGCAGTGTCCCTGCGGTTTCCCGGGTTTCGCTGGCGCTCGCCCCGGGCTAGGTTCCTTCCGGCGGGGGAACAACGATGAACGCCGGGACAGTTCACGGGAATGCGACGATCTATGACGACTTCGCGTCGAGAGTTTGGCCGAGCGACAAGTGGTTCAAATTCCGGGTACCTGAATGCGACCTTTGGGATCCGGCGGCCGTCGTCACATGCGACGGCGCGCTCGCCGTTGAAGCGCGGCAATTCAGCCTCACCCGCCGGGATGCTCACGACAACGTCAAGGCGCTGATCTATTCGACCGCGGAGTTTTGTCCGGGCGAGCGCGGAGCTCTGACGGTCGAAGCCGATATGCGCGTCGATACATTCCGCACCGAACCCAACCCTCACGGCGTCGATGCCGGCGACGTGCGGCTTGGCTGCGGCGCCCTCAATACCATCGATTTGAAGACCTTCATGGTTTTCGATTTTTTCGTCAGCGGCAGCCGGATCGTCCCCCTTTATGAACGATTACCGTTCGGCCAGGCCAGGGAAAATCCCTACCCGGCGTTCACGGAGCTGATCCCGATCGCAACCTCAACGTCGCAGGGCCAATGGCACCGTTATGCGATCTGCTATGATCGGGCGAACGACAGAGTCGAATGGCGCGTGGACGGCGCGACCGTGGCCGAGCGCCAATCAGTCGGGGCGCCGCCCGGCGAACGAGGGCCGATCGTGAAAGTCGACAGCGTCAAGATCGGCGGCGGGCTATTTACGATGTTCGGCGACCTCAAAAACGAGCGCCAACGAACCGGAGACCGCGACAGCATTCCCGGTCTCGATCCGCGTTATGAGCGAACTCTATTCGGACAGGGAGCCAGGGTGGAGTTCGCGAAATTCATCGTTGCGCGCCGGTGAGCGCACCGGAGCATCAACAGCCAGACCAGGGAGCTATTGAATGGTGCGCGCGTCTCGAACCATCAAAGTCAACAACGATCCGAACGAGCCACCGCTAACGCGAAGTCTCGTCTGGCGAGGCCTGGTCATGAAGGCGGAAAATCCATTGCCGTTCGTTCCGGTCATTACCAGTTGTAGGGTCATCGAAAGGAAGGGCGATCGGCTCACTCGGGAAATCGTCGACAAAGGCGATCCGATCACCGAGGTCGTGACGTTCCATCCGGAGCGCATGGTCAAATTCGAGCGCACGTCGGGCCGTGTTCTCGGCACCATCCTCAATGAAATCGTCGAGGACAACGGCGATCTGGCGCTGCGTTTCACCTTCACGCTCTCCGTCGAGGGCATGATCCCCGACAGCGCCGAGGAGCAGGAATTCGCCAGCCAGATGGAGCAGGGTTATTTGATGGCTGTCGCGGCGACGCTGAAGGCAATGCGGAAGCTCGCCAGCGAGAGCGCGCTCCTGGCATCTTAGGCTTCCAGCCGCGGAGACTTTACCTTGGGCCATATCATGATCGTCATCGCGAACATTCTCGTCGCAATCGTCGCCGTCATGCATGTTTATTTTCTGGTGCTGGAGATGTTCCTCTGGACCAAGCCGCTGGGCCTCAGGACGTTCAACCAGAGTCAGCAGAAAGCAAATGACTCCGCCGCGCTCGCCGCCAATCAGGGCCTCTACAACGGCTTTCTGGCGGCCGGACTGATCTGGGGGCTTGTTCACCCTGTTGCCGGCGACAGTTTCCAGATCAAAGTGTTCTTCTTGTTGTGCGTGATCGTCGCCGGACTCTATGGCGGATACTCGGTCAGCATGAGAATTATTCTGATCCAGGCGGTTCCCGCCGCGCTCGCGCTCGTGCTTTTGTGGCTCGGATAAGAACGCGATCACGGACAATCCGACGCCCGCATCTAAAGCCGTGGCGTGAACCGCGATCGACAAGGGATTCCTGCAATGACTGGCGAAGCAACCGTTGCAATCAAGCGAATTAATCCACCCGAACTCGGCAGCCCGCCCGGTTATTCTCAAGTTGTGGACGTTCGCAGCGGCCGCATCGTCTTCATCGCTGGTCAAACCGCGCTGAATAGCGAAGGCGAACTGATCGGCAGGAATGATTTTGCCGCGCAAGCGGCGCAGGTATTCCGGAACCTGAACATCGCGCTTCGGTCGGTCGGTTGCACCGCCGGCAATCTGGTCAAACTGACCGTTTTCCTTCGGGACATGGACAATCTGCCGCTCTATCGAGAGGCACGAAATCGGTTCTTTGCAACGACGACGCCCCCCGCGGCTCCCGCAGTGACGTTAGTGGAAGTGTCGAGACTTTACGGCTCGGACTTCATGATTGAGATCGAGGCCATAGCGGCGGCCTGAAGCATCTGCCGGCGTCAGCGAAGGCCCTCGGCCCGGCCATCGACAATGATTTCGGTCTTGACGGAGTTGGCGATGTAACAGGCCGCATGCGACTCATGATGGAGCGCGTCGACGTCGCCGGCTGTGGGCCGCTTGTCGCCCGCGAAAGTCACGTGAGGATTCAGGGTGACCCTGGTCATCGACTCTCGACCATCTCCCGTCTTGCTCATGACGCCGATCGCGCGGTCATCGTACTGGGCGACCACAAATCCCTTTTTCGCGGCGAAGGACAGAAAGAAGAGCATGTGGCAACTCGAAATCGCAGCCACAAAAGCTTCTTCCGGATCAACACCGGAAGGATCAGCAAAGGGCGGTCTCACCGCGTGCGGCGACGCAGAGGCGTGGACTTTCGCGCCGCCATCGAACAGCCATTCGTGGGCTCGACTATAGCGCCCGTCGACGAAGCGCTCGTGTGGTTGTCGTTGCCACCGGATGTTTGCTTCGTAGGTTCCCAAAAACCGTTTCTCCCGCAATAGCGGCGCGCATACGCAACGTTCCACCCTCACCGCAACCCCGCCTGCTGCACCAGCGGGAAAGTCTCGGCCTTGAATTGCTGCATGCCTTCGATGTAGCGCGGCCATGACAGCACGATGCCGTCGAAGCCGGCGCGTTCGAGCAGCGCCAGGCCGTCGACCACCTGCTCCTTGGTGCCGATCAACGGATAGCCGACCCAGCCGGCGATGAAATGTTCTTTCAAATGCTGCAGCGCCGGCGCCGGGATCGACTGCGAATTGAGCCCCATGACGCTGACCAGGTTTTCGACGCCTTCCCAATCGCCCTTCTTGAACACGCATTCGTCATAGAACGCGCGCGCCTCGGCTTCGGTTTCGCCCTGGAAGATGTAGGCGTTGGTCCACACCTGGATTTCCCGCTTACATTCGTCCCACGCCGTCTTGCGCGAGGCGTCGACCCGCGCGCGCACGCTGTCGAAATCGTGGGCATCGAGATTGATGAAATTGACGTCGGCGAATTGCGCGGCGAACTGACGGCCCTTGGGCGAGGCACCCGCGCTCATGATCGCCGGGTGCGGCTTCTGCACAGGCTTGGGCGCGATCAGCGCGCCTTTAACGTTGTAAAACTTACCGTCGAAATCGAACTCCTTCTCGCTGATCCACAGCCGTTTGATGATCTCGATCCATTCGATCGCCATGTCGTAGCGCGTATCGTGATCGAGGAGCGGCGCGCCGAACATCTCGATTTCCGGCCGGTACCACCCCGTCACCACATTCAAGGTGAAGCGGCCACCGCCGACATGATCGATGGTGGCGGCCTGTTTGGCGGCCATCACCGGATGCATGGTCCGGACGTGCGAAGTGGCGAAGATGCCTGAATTCTTGGTCAGCGCACTCATTGCCGCCGCCCAGGTAAAGCACTCGAAGCCCTCGCCATTGAAGTTGGTGGCGCCGCCGAAGCCCTTCCAGCGCCCGACCGGCACGATGGCTTCGAACTCCATCTCGTCCGCCATGCGCGCCAGCGTCACGGAACTTTCCCACTTGGCCTGCAAAATGCCGTCGATCGACGACATAGTGCAGCCGCCGCTCAAATTGCTGCAAAAAGTGCCGAGCTTGAGCTTGCGGTCATTGAAAAGCGGATTGCTTGCTTCCCGCAATTGATCGGCTCGGCTGCGCACTTCCATTGGTCCTCTCCCATAAATTCGTATGTTGTTAATCATCCCTAGAATGTCGCCTGATTAGCCGCAAGGTATGGGCCACCTCGACCAAAGGTTGATCGCCCGCAGGTGATCACCGACAGGTTTCGGCGCTGAAGGGCCTACGGCGCGGATGTGCGTGAGTGGCTCAGAACTGCTGGCCGTGTCAGCCAGGCGCAATGCGGCATCGGATTTCCATAAAATTCTAATGATCGTTCGCGGGGGGTGTTTAGACGCGTCGACTACTTTTAATTGTTTGATTTGTTTTGTGAGTCGCACGGGAAGGACAAAGATGTCCGGTCAACCGGTCACATTGCCGGTTCTCGACGCCTATCTGGCGGCGCCGCACCAGCGCATGACTTTTCCGCCTGCCATTGAGGCCGTCTACGACGAGCAGATGAGTCCCTATCGGCTCCAGGTTATGGAAAAGGGCATTCTGCGAGCAATCATCGTCTACAACGCCTTTTTGCCTATCCACTTTCTGCTATTGCCGCGCACCGCGATGCTTGCGTTGACCCTGCATCTCGGTCTGATAACGCCGGCAATTTTGCTCGTGGGATGGCTTTATCGCAAGATAAACAGCCAGCTGCTACGCGAGGTCGCCGCGGCCATTGTTCCCTTCATGATGGTCGCTCAAATCATGTTCATCTATTCGCTCAATCGAGGCGAGATCGCCGATCATTACCAGTATCTGGCAATCATGATCGTGATCTACTCGAATGTGAACCAGCGACTTAGCTTTCGCGTGGCATTGGGTTTGACGCTCGTTCTGACCGCTGTCTATCTGGCGGTGCTTCTGCCCGGGCATTCTCCGTTCGTGACGAAGTTCATCGGCGCTGTGCTCGTCGTTTCAGCCGGTTATCTCAGCCTCATGGCCAATCGGCGTATGGAACAGGACGTGCGCCAAATATTTCTGACGCGCTTGCGGGACCAGCTGCGGCGCGAAGGGGCAGAGACGGTCGCCAAGCGCGACGCCTTGACTGGCCTTTCCAACCGCCGGCAGCTCGATGAGACGGTCAACAAGATATGGGCCAAGGGTGAGGGGGACGCGCCCGTTGCCGTCGTCATGATCGATATCGATCACTTTAAGCCATTCAACGACCGTTACGGCCACGTCGCCGGCGATACCTGCCTCAAACGCGTGGCCGGCGCCATCGCCACGGAATTGCGCAACACAGATGACGTTGCGGTCCGCTACGGAGGAGAGGAATTCCTCGTGCTCATGCCGCAAACTGATCAGAGCACGGCGGTGCGTATCGCCGAACGCATCCGCCGCCATATTGAGAAGCTCGCGATCCCGCATGAATTCGGCGGGTACGGCGTGGTCACCGTGAGTGTGGGTGTGATTGCCGGGCCGACAGCCGCGCACGGCTTTGCCGAGCTGGTCGCCGGCGCCGATGCGGCACTCTATGCCGCCAAACGCGACGGCCGCAATCAGGTCTGGCCGCCTTTCGTGAGCCGGAACAATCCCGTTATTGCGTTGTCCAAGAAATCGGCTTCTACCAGTTAGCTGATCATATCTGCACAAGGCGAGGCGCCCGCGTTGTACTGCGAATCCTGACGCCGGATTTCGCCGGCCCTCAATACGGTTTACAATTGCCGGGTTCTACGGTCTTGGATGTGCCAGGTTTCGGGCCGCGGGGAGGACCTATGAATTGGCGACGAGGACTTCGCTATCGCGGGCAGAGCTTCGGCGATCTTGCGAACTGCGCGTGTCACTCGCGACGCGCCGTGCTTGCGGGGATGGGTGCGATTGGCGTTGCGGCGGCGCTGCGGCCCGCCAAGGCCGGCGCCGAGGTTGCCAGTCCCGCGGTCCGCACCGTCGACGTGCATCATCATATCTATCCGCCTCATTATTTGGCCGACAATCTCGAGCATATCGCCAAAGACCTCGGCCCCGCATCATCCAGAATCAAGAACTGGTCGCCAAAAGGCGCAGTCGAGAAGATGGATCAGGCCGGCGTAGCGACGGCCATCAATTCGATGACCAGCCCCGGCGTGTGGTTCGAAGACGGCGACGCGGCGCGCGCCAGAGCGCGAGAGTGCAACGAATTCGGGGCGCAGATGATCCGCGACTTTCCCGGCCGGTTCGGGATGTTCGCGGCCATTCCGCTGCCGGACGCCGACGGCAGCCTGCGGGAGATCGAATACGCGCTCGACGTGCTCAAGCTCGACGGCATCGGAGTGTTGACGAGCTACGCCGGAAAGCTGCTCGGCGATCCGGCGTTCACGCTGGTTTTCGACGAAATCAATCGCCGTAAGGCTGTCGTGTTCGTCCATCCAACAATGTCGTGCTGCGGCAACCCCATGCCGGGCGTAGGCCCGACCGTCATTGAGTTTCCGATGGACACGACCAGAACGATCACAAGCTTGCTCTTCAGCGGCGGTTTCGCGCGCTATTCGGACATTCGTTTTATATTTTCACACGGCGGTGGGATGCTGGTGCCGATTGTACAACGGCTTTACTCGGCCGCTGCCCAAATGAAGCCTGAGGAGCGAATAGCGAAGCTGCCTAAGGGACCGGAATACGAGCTGACACGGCAATATTACGACCTTGCAAGCATCGGATTTAATCTGGCCGGCGTCGCGGGCCTTCGCAAGCTCATTCCAAATTCGCAGCTCTTGTACGGCTCCGACGAGCCGTTTGCTTCCAGCATTCAGCTAGTCGGCTCACTGGCAAAGATGGGATTCTCCGGCGAGGAGCTTCAGGCGCTTCAACGCGACAATGCGGTGCGCCTGCTTCCTCGTTTGCAAACCTAACAGGGGCTCTTCGACTCGGGAACAACGAGGTCCCGCACGAGGCCCCAGCCGACGAGGCCCGCCAAATTGCGGGTGAGATCGAAATCCGAACGGTCGGCCAGCGCGGCTTCGGCCGCTTCGCCAAGCGGCAGGCCACCGTCGAGCGCGAGCAGGAACGCCGCGCCACCCGGCGGCAGCAAGCGAACTTCAACGTCGAGATACGGGCGGACCACGAGCGCGTCCTCGCCGTGCCAATTTTCGATGGGTGCAAGCTCCCGCTCGCCGGAGTTCATCGCCCAGATGGCGACAACCGGATGCGGCGAGCGAACGATCTCGGCCGAAGAGTGCAAATCGATGCGGATATCACCGACAGCGTCGGCATCAAGCGCGGCGAACCGGCTCGCGTCGAGCGGCATGGCGTCCGCCGCATGATAGGCGCGAGTGCGTGCGGCTTCGAGCCGCGCCACGTCTGCGAGATAGACAAGCTCACGCGCCGGCTCAAACGCGGCGACGAACGCGGCAAAGTCGTCGCCGTAGGTTACCAGCAGCGGGGTGCGCGGGGGCCGCTCCACCACGAAGACCTTCGCCATCGCGCCGAAGAACTCATCGCCGACGATTTTCTCGATCACGGGAAAGCGGTCTCTGAGCGCTTTCACCAAGCCCGCCACCACGTTGTTGCGGTAAACGGCAAAACGCCGGGCCGGAATCGCCGCGTTGTGCACAGTGATGCCGGAGGGTATCGGCCGCTCGGCGTCGAGCAGCGCCTCCGCAAACGATGTCTCGAACGGCGCGGACATCGCCCCTCTCATGCCGCCGACGCGCGCGACGCATCAGCAAGAATTACCTGCGCCGCCACCGCTTCCGCGCGCAGCGTCGGCCAGTCCGGAACGTCATTGTCCCACTCGATCAAGGTCGCGATCGGACCGGTGCGGGCGATGACGTGCGCGTAGAGCGTCCAAACCGCCGCCGCGACCGGCGATCCGTGGGTGTCGATTAGCAGGGGCGCGCCGGCATCGTCCGCCTCCTCGTCGTGCCCGCCGAGATGGATTTCCTTGACCCGATCGAGCGGAAACGAGTCCAAATACGACTGCGGCTTGGTATCGTGGTTCTTTGCCGAGACGAAAACGTTGTTGACGTCGAGCAACAAGCCGCATCCGGTGCGCTTCGATACTTCGGAGAGAAAGTCGACTTCGGCGATCGTGCTTTCGGCAACGCCGAGGTATGTGGACGGGTTTTCGAGCAACATCGTGCGTCCGAGCGCCGTCTGCACCTCGTCGACATGCTCGGCTACGCGCGCCAGCGTCTGCTGCGTATAGGGCAATGGCAGGAGGTCGTTGAAGTAAACACCACCGTGCGACGACCAGGCGAGATGCTCGGAGAAACTCTCCGGCTGATAGCGATCGCACAGCTTCTTAAGTCGCGCGAGATGGCCGCGATCCAGCGGCTGCATCGAGCCGATCGACAACCCGACGCCATGGACCGACAACGCATAACGCTCGCGCAACGCGCCGAGTTGCGCGTGCGGCGGTCCGCCGGCGCCCATATAATTCTCGGCGTGCACTTCGAAGAAACCGATTGGCTGCGCCTCGGAAATAATGTTGCGAAAATGCGCGGGTTTGAAGCCGACGCCGGGGCGCGTCGGAAGGTTTGCAACGATGGACATGATCACATTCCAACTTTTTTTGGGAGGCAACAAGAGGCGCACGCGGGGCGGCGCGCCTCTTTGCCAGGTCACGACTT
This sequence comes from uncultured Alphaproteobacteria bacterium, assembly GCA_963733575.1. GTDB lineage: Bacteria > Pseudomonadota > Alphaproteobacteria > Rhizobiales > Xanthobacteraceae > BOG-931. The sequence goes on from CAVTDJ010000009.1 coordinate 395,201, forward strand.
GGACGGCTCGAGCGAGCCCGTGCCCTTTGGTGTCTGGATCGTCACGCAGGTTCCCTTTGGTACGTACTTCCAGGCATTCCCTTGGTAGTCGGCGCTCGCGGTGCCGGCGCAGGTGGTGCCTGGGCCCGCCGCGCAGTCGTTGGCGCCCTTGGTGGCAATGCCGAAGCATTTGTCCATGGTGGGTTGCGGCGGCTTCGGCCCCGCGAATGCCGGCGTAGCGGCCATCGTCAGGGCGGCGGCGAAGGCACTGGCAATCGCGGCGGCGGCGGTGATGCTTTTTGAATTCATGAGGGCGATCCTTTCCAACCTTAGAACATTGCGGTTCGAGCAAATCAACACGCTGGCAGACGTCATACCAAAGCCAGATACGGCCATGACACGCGTGGCGTTGCCGTGTCCGATGCCCACAACGTCACAATCGTGTGAAGGGAATCGACCGCTGACCTGACGATTTGATTCGATTTTCACGCGGCATAATAGCCTTCTCGTGACCTATTTTGCCTTCATTGCGTTCGTTGCTCCCCAATCCTCGCCCGGCGGCGACTGGAGAAATTGGCTGCACCGTTCGAGCATGATGCGCGCGGGCTGATCTGTCGCCCGGACGAACAACACCTTCTGAAAGAAAATGGCAGCGCCGGCGAAATCGCGCGCCCGGTAGGCCGCGAGGCCGGATTCATACAGCGCAACCCAGCTTGGCGGTTTGGCTCCGGGTGCGGCAACGGCAAGCAATTCATAGATTGCAAGTCCGCCAACCCGTCCATAGACCATCAGCCGGTCGAGCTCGCGCACCTGGATGCGGTCGCCGGCAAGGCGGCGGGTTTCCTCGCCGATGATGATGTCGGTGCCATACTCCTTGTTGGCGCCCTCAAGCCGGCTTGCGACATTCACGGCATCGCCAATCACCGTGTAGTTGAGCCGGAATTCCGATCCGATATTGCCGACCAGCATTTCGCCTGAATTCATGCCGATCCGCACCTTGAGGGGTTGGGCCCGATCGTCGGTTAGTCGCGACTCGCGCAGGGCATGCTGGCAGGCCAGCGCCGCCCGGCAAGCGTCGACCGCGTGATCGGCGTTCGCCGCCGGTGCGCCCCAGAAGGCCATCACCGCGTCGCCGATAAATTTATCGATCGTGCCGCCGTGGGCGCTGACCTCGCGCGACATGGTGTCGAGATAGCCGGAAAGCAGCGGGATGATCCGATCGCCCAGCCGTTCGGACAGCCCGGTAAAGCCGGCAATATCCGCGAACAAGACCGTCAGGGTCCGCATCGAGCCGCCGGGGCGCGGTTCGACGCCCTCGCGCACCAGCATCTTCACCAGATCCGCCGGGATGTATTTCCGGAAGGCGGCCAGCCCTCCGGCCATGTCGGCGATCGCGCCCGAGAGATCCTCAAGTTCGGCAAGGCGCGAAGGGTGCCGTCGCACCTGATCGAGTTCGAAGCGTTCGATGTGTTTGAGCTCATCAACGACCGTAATCAGCGGCCTAGCGATGAGCCGCCGGGCAAGCCAGGCCGAAAGCATGCCGGCGGCGAGAATTAGAATTGCCAAGCCAATGAGCAAATGCCGTATCGTTGTTTCGATCGGGCCGAGAAACTCCGCTTCTGGAATGACGGTCGCCAGCGTCCAGCCGGGAAAGGCGAGCGGCGTCAAGGTGATTGCATAGGCATTGCCGGCGGCGACGAAGCGGACGGCGCGGGCGATCTTGCTGTCGCTGTCGTACGAACTGCCGGCTTGCTTGAGCGCGCCTTGGGCGATCGGCAGCAATGGCTGATCCGACCGTTGCATATTGACTTCATCGGCATCCGAATCCGGTGCGGCGATCGCTGTCCCGTCGCGACGCAGGATGAACGCCGCGCCGGTCCTGCCGACGGAGAGTTGCGACAGGAATTGCGCGAGCCGCGTGTTCTCGATGATGACCGCGAGCACACCTTGGCGCTTCTGGTACACGTCGACCGGGCCGGCATAGGCGATCGACGGGCGCAGTCCAATCGGAAACGCCGTGACTTCGAACCAAGCCGGTTCGTCGCTTTGTATGCCCTTCCGGTACCATTCCTGGTCGATGACTTTGTAATCGGTGTCTTCGAACCGGCGCTTTTCGAATTGAATGTCACCGACCACCACCTGATATTTGTCGACGCGCCGCTTGACCACGCCGTCGACCGGCGCGATTTCCATCATTTCCAGGCCCAGATCGCCGAGCTTATGCGCGGCAAAAAACGCATCATCCGGCCAGCCGAATGCCACCCACGAGATGCTCGGCTGTGCCTGCAGTTGCGAGAGAAAGACGAATTCGCGCTTATCGGCCTCGCGGGTCTCAAGCACGTTTTGAACAAATAGCGTGCGGATCGCAGTATGCGCCGCGCGCGCCTGCGTGGTGATGGCGTCCAGTTCCTTTTCCACCGCGGAAACGATTTGCTCGTTGATCGTCGCCGCCAGCGCGTGGCTGTTCGCCTCGGCCGTCCGCCACCACAGCACGTGGACGCCGATAGCGCTCACGATGATCGATGCCAGGACAAGACCGGATATCGCGAGGCGAATGCCGATGCGCATGACTATTGGGCCCCGGACGGTATTTTCACATCGCTAGCGCGGAGGTTGCCAAGCAGGCGCTGTGAGCCGCCGCTTGCCGTCGGCCGTGCGGTGTTCGCCACCTACCGAAGGGAGCTTGTCCCAGAGCTGGCAGGTGACCGGCTTGTGTTTCTGGTCCAGCCCCTCGCAATAATTGGTGTATTCGCAGACGCGCACCTCGCCCCCGAAGCCGAGCCGAGTTTTTCGAAACCAATCCGGATCGGCCAGCGATTGGCGCGCCGCGCCGACAATGTCGCAGACACCGCGAGCCAAATAGTCTTCCGCCATCTCGAAATTATGGATGCCGCCGGTGCATACCACTGGCACCGCACTGCCGGCATCCCGCACCGCTTTGCGGATCGCAGCGGTCGGCTCGGCATTGCGGCCGAACGGTCCGCGTTCGTCGGAAATGAACTGCGGCATGCACTCGTAGCCGCTTTGTCCGGTGTAAGGATAAGCAGCGGCGCCGACGGACGGCTGTTTGGCGTCGTCGAATTTGCCGCCGCGCGAGGTCGAGAGAAAATCCATGCCGGCGCGCGCGAAGGCAACGCCGAAATAGACTGCATCACTCACGTCGCTCCCGCCCGCGATGCACTCATCGGCGAGGAACCGGCAGCCGACGGCCAATTCCTTGCTGACACGCTTGCGGACCTCGGCAAAGACTTCCAGCGGCAAGCGCACGCGATTCTCGCGCGATCCGCCGTAACCATCTTCTCGCGTGTTGGTCCGCGAGAGAAACGACGCCATCGTATAAGCGTGCGCGTAGTGCAGCTCGACGCCGTCGAAACCCGCTTCCTCGGCGCGCAGTGCCGCATCGGCAAACAAACCGGGAAGCGCCTGCGGCAAGTCGCGGATGTGCGCGTGCTGCATGTCGGTAACGCGCTCGCGATAACCGAATTGCAGCGCTTCCACTTCGTCCGGCGTGAGCACGTGGGTGAGTTCGTCCTCGCCTATGGCACTCAAGTGGGCGCGGATGTCGTCATCGGACAAACCGGGCAACGCGGCGCGATGCCGCTCGGTGATTGCGAGAAAGCGTTCGAAAAACTTCGTCGGCTCGGGACGGCGGCGGATCGCGAGGAAATCGATCAGCTGAATGAGCAGGCGCGTGCGGCCCTTACTGGCCCGGCGCACTGTCTCGACCAGCCGGGTGAGGCCTGGCAAGAAACGATCATGGCCGATGCGCAGGAGTGGTCCGCTCGGCACGTCGCGGATGCCGGTCGCCTCGACCACGAGCGCGCCCGGCATGCCGCGTGCAAAGCGCTCGTACCATTCGATGACCTCCTCGGTGACATAGCCGTCGTCGGTCGCCCGCCACGGCACCATGGCCGGTACCCAGGTGCGCTGCGCGAGCGCTACCGGGCCAATCTCGATCGGCGAGAACAGCCGCGACGCAGCGGCCTCCGCCGCCGACGGTATGCGTCCGGCCGAGGCCGTAAACCTGATCCGTTGCGGTGGTCGCCACACGGTTTTGCTCCGCATGTCCTGGGCAACAATCGCCCTTCATATCAGGCCGCCCCCGGCGCTTGCCAATGGCCCCCGAAGCCTATAGCTAAAATGCGCGCTAGCAGCCGGTAAATTGCCCGGGTGACGCGCAAAGCGCCCGTAGCTCAGCTGGATAGAGCACCAGACTACGAATCTGGGGGTCAGGAGTTCGAATCTCTTCGGGCGCGCCAACCAAGCTGCTATCGCGCATTGGTTTTTCCCTTCGAGGCCATCGACGAACTAGAGCCGGTTTGCAGTTGGTTTGCAAACTTTGTTCGCGGTGAGTTCTCCCAATTAAAGATCGCTTGCTCGGCGAGGCCGCTGGTGCGCGCCAGATAGTGTTCGAGAATGCGGTGCACGGTCTTGAGCGAATGGCCGGTGATCGTCGCGATCTGTTGCGGCGTGCTACCGCTCTCGGACAACAGCGTCACGGTGGTTCCGCGCAGGTCGTGAAAGTGCAGCCGCACCGGTTGATCGAGTCCGGGGAGCGTAATGCCTTCGAGACCAGCGGCGGTTGTTGTCTCTTCCCACATTCGAGCGAAATATCGCTTCTTGAACGACTGTCCGGTCTTCGTGGTCAGGATCAGCGGCGACGTGCGTTCCATGCCGTCGAGCACGCGGCGCAACGCGACGGTGCAAGGAACCGTGATCAGCGGAGCCGGTAGCTTGCCGCGTCGCGCTTTGCGTTGGCGCAACGTGATCGATGCCCCGTCATAGGCAGACCACGGAAGACGCAACAGGTCGCCCTGCCGCTGTCCGCTGTGCAGCCCGAGGATCATCGCACGCTGCATTTCGATAGGCGCTGCCGCCATGAATGCGGCGATGTGTTCGGGCAGCCAGATGATCTCGCTGCGGTCGGCGCGATAGAGCCGCTTGAAGCCGCGCAGATGGTTCGCGGTGATCTCGCTGTGCTCGACCGCCCATGTCAGCATCGCCGAGATGGCGGACAGGCGATTGTCGGCCTCCCGTTCGCCGGAAGCGCGGGCGACCTTCTCGCGCCAGTTCATAAAGTCCTTGCGCACTCGCGGATCGTCGAGCGCCGCAGTCGGCATGTCGCCGAATTCGGCCTCGGCCTTCGTGAGCATGCGCCGGTATTCGGTCTTGGTGCTCGGCGCTAAAGCCGTGTCGAACTCCGTGGACAATGTGAAGAGGCGCACGAGGTTGTTGAACGTGCCAGCGAGCCGGTCCCGCGTCAGCTTCTCGGCGGCGGCAAGGTCGGCGATGAACTCGGGCGATCCCGGCTCACCGCGCAGGCGCTCGCCACTTTCGCGGTGATACCAGTAGGTCCGGCGCGTGCCGTCCTTGAGCGTCTTATAGGTCGAGAAGACGCCTTTAATGTTAGCCCTGACCACGACGCTTCGCCCTCCACTCTTCCAACGGTGTCACCGCCGCATCATCCTCGACCCTGCCAAACGTCAGCGTCACCTTGCCCTCTTCGATGGTGGCACCGGCGACGCTGACGCCTGCCTTCTTCGCCTCGCGCAGCGCCCGAATGAGCGTCGGCTTGCGCTTACGCTGGCGCACCTTCGGCGGCGCCGTCAGCATCCGGTGGAGGGCCGGGATATCGAGCGCGGCATCGAGATCGAGGTAAACGGGCTTCTTGTGTTCGTCGGCCATCACAGCATCACCCGCCCGCCACCGCCGCCACTGGGATGCCGGAGGGCCGCACTCGGCAGGTCGTGTCGGCCGAACCTGCCGCGCGCACGGCGACGCTTCGCTTGGCTACTGATATGGCCAAAGCCAAACTCATGGTTGCGCCGCGTCTTCGGGTCGAGCTTGGTGAAGCGGCGGTCGGCGCGGTATTCAGCAAACACGCAGTCGAGCGTTCCGGGAGCCGCCACGGCCGTTGCTGATGCATCCGATGTTCCACCACTGCGCCAGCTATCGAAGGCGGGCAATAGGACGGATTCGGCGCGTTCGACGGCAATATCGTAATCGACCCCAAGCGCCTCATTCTTGATGGCGCAGCCCGCCTTGCGCGCCCACGTTGGCACGTTGAAGAAATAGCCCCAGCCGGTCTTGAGCGGCTTGCGCTGCACATAGCGCGCCAATGGAAGAGCAGAACGGCGCGGCTTCATAGGAGCTTTCTCAGGTCCTCCGGTTGTTCAATCGAGTCAGTCGTGCCGTTCGCCTCTCCCGGCTTCAGCGGGATGAGACGCATGCGTTTGTTGATGATGTCGAGATCGACTACCACGTCCACGCCCGCCCTCTTGGCGGCCCGTAGAGCACGTGTGACATCCGTTTCGCGAAAGCTGGAAGGTCCATGACCCATGACGCTAAACTCCCACTGACGGGTGCCCCCGGTCTGCCGGGGGCTACCGGTGTGGGGGAGGTGCGATGGTCACGGCGCGCATGCGCAGGACTCTTCCCATTCTCTGCGGGTTGTGCAAGGGGCTAATTCGCGTATCCCGTCAAATTCCATGTAACTGGCCTGCCGATGCAGTCATTACGTCGTGGCCCCGACGTTAACCGAGCGCCTTTCCGGGTCGCGTCGATTCCGGACATGAACAAAAAGCAGCCAAGATCTAGCCGGGGGGCAGAGGGGGGCTCTGGGGGTGGCTAGGTCGAGGCCGCTTGGCTCAACGGTTACCTGCTGAGGTAACTAGGACCATAGACGCTCAGCCTTGACCGCCTTTGATATGAATCAAATGGTAACTCGCGGGCGAAATAGGCCGTTCTCCGGCAACTTGGTGAACTTCGCCGCCATGCGCCGCACCTCGTCCGTGGTGAGCCGCGTTCGCGAGCAGCGTGGTCTTGGTGGTGGGGGTCTGCGCGGTCAGGTGACGTCACCCTTCCCCCGCAGCATCTCCGGCAGCTTGGCGATGTTGGCGGCGATCCGCCGGGCCTCGTCGCGGGTCAGCAGGTTCGCCGCAGATCGGCGGCCCGGCTCGTCCTCGAAATAGACATACGCCAGCGCCCGCCCGTTCTTGTCGCGGATGATGAAGCTCGCCGGTTGCTGATCGACTACTGGTGGAGCAAGCCGCTGAAGGAATTGCGGCTCGCGACGTTCAATGCGCGGGTGGAGACGGTCGAGACGAAGCCATTCTTCCGTGAGCCGTTCAAGCGCACGCGCTGCCTCATTCCCATGTCTGGCTACTACGAATGGCAGGATACGCCGGGCGGAAAACAGCCGTATTACTTCACGGCTCGCGACGGGTTGCCGGCGCTGACGGCGGCCGGACTGTGGGATGAATGGAAAAATCACGAGAGCGGGGAAGTGCTCAAATCCTGCACGATGATCGTTACTGAGCCGAACGCGTACGTTCGGGATATTCACGACCGCATGCCGGCGCCACTTGCTCAGAAAGATTTCGAGCCCTGGCTCAGCGGGGCGGCCGGTGCTGAATTATTGCGGCCGGCGCCGAACGGTCTCCTTACGCGCTGGCCGGTGTCGAAGCGGGTCAACAGCTCGTGGGCTGCGGACGATGATTCTTCGCTTATTGCGATCGAGGGGAGCGGTCGCTCTCACCAGTAGCATTCTGCCCAGCAGGCTCGCGGCCTAGAAGTCGCGTCGTTGGGATATCGGCCGCACCGCAGGCGATCATCAGATACATCGCGAGAAGCTTATCGAGACCTTCGAAGTGCAGTTGCCTGGTGACGAACTCTTCGTTGGTGTCGAGCAGGTTGGCATTGACCACGCTCTTCGCTGCGTTGGCGTTGCTGAAACGAGATACCAGCTTCTTGGTGCCCTCGTCAGTGGAGAGCGAATTGCTCAACCCAGCGATCTTGTAGATATCCACTTTGGCCTCAGCGACCATCGAAGCCGCGCTCGATGTCACCATCGAGGCGTCGCGGATCGCATCGTGAACCACCTGAAGCGTGCTGTCGCCCCACGCGTCATACGCGCCGCGTGAAAAAGATGGGCACTGCCTGCGGCCAGCCGATCGTCAAGCTGGCTAAGGCCGACATGGCGACGAGGCCCTTCGGCAAAGTACGTCGCCCGGCCTTCACGATCGTCGATTGGGACGATGGGCGGGAGATCGACACCGCGAAGTCAGCAGTTGAATGTTGTGCGTAGGGTCGCCATCTTAAGTTTGAGGGCGGCGGCCAGGAACAACACTCTGGAACTAGCCCAGTTCGCTCGCGCTGCCAGCCCTCACTTTCAACAGCGCTTGAGCAATTCGGGCAGTTTGGTGAAGTTCGCCGCCATCCGCCGCGCCTCGTCCTTGGTGAGCAGGTTGGTGGCAGCGCGTCGATCCGGCTCTTCCTTGAAGAGAAATAGCCGCGCACTTGTTATGACGCCAACTCATCGAGCAGCGCCTTAGCGTCCTTCAAGTCGAGCGTGTCGAAGCCTTCGGTGAACCAGCCATAGACCGGAGCGAGCAGATCGCGGCCCTCGTTCCGCTTGCCCTGATCGCGCCAGAGCCGGGCCATGCTCATCGCCGCGCGCAGCTCCCAGGACTTTGCCTGCTGCTCACACGCGACCGCGAGCGCACGCTCGAAATACGCTTGCGCCTTCGTCAAGTCCGGCTCGGGCGACATCGTCGCGATTTCGCCCGCTGAGCGATTGACCTCGGCCTCGCACCAACTTTCCTTGCTTGTTTCGATCACCTTCATTGCTTCGCCGATGCAACGCCAAGCCTCATCGAATTGACCGAGGCCCGCATAAGCTCTCGTCAAATATGACATGTGCAACGGTTCCCACAATGTTGCTCCCGTCGACCGCAATGCGGTGATTCCGGAAGTGATCATGTGAACTGCGTTCGCGGCCTTGCCGGTCAGGGCAAGAAGGCAACCTCGCGTGGACATTCCGAACGCCTTCCACAGCAAGGCGCCCTTTTCTTCCGCCAAGGCGGCAAGTTCATCGGTTTCCGCGTTTGCTGCCGCATAATTTCCGCACAAGATATGGGTGAACGCTCCGTTGAGCAGCGCAAACATTAAAGTGGCGGCTTGGCCGATACCGCGCGCATCCTTGAGCGCGGTGTCTGTGTCTGCGAGCGCCGCGTCGGGATAACCAAGGAGCCATCGAGCCCATGATCGGAAGCTTAAAGTCATCACTCCGATATCTTGGCCAAATCGCGTCGCCAGCGGACGATGCGCTGCAGGATCGAAAAGCGCGAGCGCCTGATCGTAGTGCACCCGGCCCTGCGCAATTTCCCCAGTATGCACCAAGGACGCGCCCATCAGGCGATGCCCGATCATGGGCGGGGCAGTCGTGCCTTGCTTCTCTGCGAGCGCAAGAAACTGCGCCGCAAGATTGCGAATCACGTCGCCGTTGAACGCCACATAGTTCGCGGCAAAGAAGCCATAGAGGATCGAGAACAGCACCAGCGGGTCTTCGGGAGGCTCTCCGAGCGCTTCAGCTTGTTCGATCAGCAAACGTGCCCGCTCAACAGCCGCCTTGGTTTCCGGCGCAGCATACCCTTTGACATGCATGAGCGGGGTTATGAGCGCGACCTGAAGCTTGATCTGTTCGCGACGGAGCGCCAGCGTAGCCGGCAAGGCGGACATTTGACCGAGCGCCCGCGAAAGCTGCTCTGCCGCCTCAACCAGCGCGGAACGCGCCAGCGACCGCTGTCCCGCCTTGCCCCAAAGGCCAGCGGCTTTCTCGATCTGCCCGGCCTCGGTGCAGTGACGCGCCAGCAGCTCCGGCTGGTTTTCGGCGATCTCGGCGAATTGGCCTTCAAGGGTTTCGGCGATACGGGCGTGAAGCGCGCGGCGCGGCTCGCGCAAAAGCGTGCCGTGGGCCGCGTCCTGCACGAGCGCATGCTTGAACAAATAGGTCGCATGCGGCGGCACGCCCTGCCGATAGAGCAACCCGGCCGCAGTGAGACGTTCGAGGTCCGATTGGAGCTCCGCGTCCGGCTTGCGCACCACCGCGGCCAGCAAGGCATGCGAAAACTTGCGCCCGATCGCCGCTCCGATCTGCGCCGTCTCCTTGGCCAGGCCGAGCCGGTCGAGCCGCGCCATCAGCGAGGCATGCAAACTTGCGGGGACCGCGAGCGCCGGGGACGGAATCGTGGCGGCCGTTCGCCGCGCTCCGCTCTCGCTTTCCGCCTCCAGCACCGCCTTGGTCATCTCCTCCACGAACAGCGGGATGCCGTCGGTACGCTCGATGATGTCCTGACGAATGTTTGCCGGGAGAAGCTTGTCGCCGACAACGCGGTCGATCATGGCGTCGACTTCGCGCTGCACCAGCCGATTGAGCGTCAGGGCGGTCACGTGCGGCCGTCCGATCCAGGGCGGATTGAATTCCGGCCGGAACGTCACGATCAACAACACGCGAAGACTCGCAATCCTGTCCACGGTCCGGCTGAACACTTCCAGGCTCGTCGGATCAGTCCAATGCGCATCCTCGTAGATCATCAGTACTGGATTTTGTCGTGCTAGCGCTTCCATCTGCGATCCGAGCGCTTCCATGGTTTTCTGCCGGCGCTGCTGCGGCGTCAGCTCCAGCGCGGGATAGCGTCCATCGTTCGGGAGCGACAGCATCTCAGCAAACAGCGTAGCATCCTGCTTGGAGGTCGAGGTTTGTGCCAGCAGCGCATCGAGTTTGTCGAGCGTTGCTTGCTGAGTGTCGTCGTGCACCAGTCCTGCGGCGCGTTCCATCTGGCTGATGATCGGGTAGAGAGTGCTGTCGGTGTGCTGCGGCGAGCAGAAATAGCGCAAGCGCGTGTGCGGCTCGCTGGCGAGGTGTTCCAGCAGTGCGGCTGTAAGCCGCGATTTCCCGATCCCGGCCTCGCCGGAGAGCAACACCACCTGGCCTTCGCCGCTCTTAGCTCGCGACCAGCGTCGCAACAGTAGTTCGATTTCTTCTTCCCGCCCGACGAGGTCAGTTAGGCCGCTCGCGTGCAGGGCCTCAAAACGGCCTTCCTCCGAGCTCGCCCGCAGCGCCGCCCAGGCTCGCAGCGGTCCGGCAATGCCCTTGAGGTCCTTTGTTCCGAGGTCTTGGAAATCGAACAGTTTACCAAGAAGTCTTCGGGTGCCTTCGGCGACGACGACAGCGTTCGGTTCGGCAAGCGCTTGCAGGCGCGCCGCAAGGTTCGGAGTCTCGCCGACGATGCCGCGCTCCTGCGCCTCCCCCGATCCGATCAGGTCGCCGACGACGACCATCCCAGTGGCAATACCGACGCGGGTTTGCAGGGGAGCGTGCGTCTCGAGCCCGGCCACCGCTTCGATCAGAGCGAGCCCCGCCCGTACCGCTTGCTCGGCGTCGTCCTCATGCGCTTGGGGATACCCGAAATAGATGAGCACGCCGTCGCCCATGTATTTTGCCACGAACCCACCGTGCCGGCGCACTGTCTCGGCGACGCATTTCTGATAGGCCGAAATGACTTCGCGGAGGTCTTCAGGGTCCATGCGTGCCGACAGAGCCGTTGAACCCACCAAGTCTGAAAACATCACTGTGACTTGGCGGCGCTCGGCGCGGTCTTCGGTCGTGGTGTCGGTTTTAGCAGCGACAGCGGCTGACGGCGTCTTCGCGCTCTCCTCAGCGCGCAGGGCGGCAATAGCATCGAGGAGCTTGCGGCGATGCCCAACAATACCGACGCCCAAATCCTTCAGGTCCTCAGCCGTCAGGCCCGGAAGAACCGTTTCGTCAATCTCGTTCTCACGGAACGCAGCCTCATACTTTCCAAGGCCAAGGCTCCGCAACCAAACCACGACGTCCATGACGGCGCCCCAAACTCAGGGTTGCCGCACATCATCGTGCAGCCCGAAGAGAGTGTCTAGGACGCTCGGAAGCTAAGAAGGCCGGCGGGCAGGCAGGCATTCAAAACGATATGGGCGCGCTTTAGTAAGGCGGAGCCACCCGAACAGGGCTGTTTCGAGCAAATGGTGCCAATTTTCGCGGATTTCGGCAAGGTTCAATCTGAAGGAGGCGAAGGCGCTGCTAGAGCAGCTCAGCGCGTGAGGGAGGCTGGCAAAGATCCCCTCATCTGTTTCAGAGAATGGAAGAGTCAGCCGAGCCAGCATCCGGCGAGCTTCATCGTCCGCGACAAAAACGGTCAGGCGCTGGCCTACGTCTACTTCGAGGATGAGCCGGGGCGACGATCTGCGGCCAACTTGCTGACACGCGACGAGGCCCGGCGCATCGCCGCCAACATCGCCAAGCTGCCGGAACTGTTGCGGCGGGACGGCTGAAGCGGCCAGAGCGATCGGGCTTCACGCCGCTCGTGCGGCTGCCTCGATCTGCTTCAAATGCGGCCTTGCGCGCGTCGCGAGACGACTGAAGGCGGCAGCATAGGCCTTGAATTGCACGAGGCCGCCATGATCCTCGACTTCCTTAAACGCAGCGTCCAACTGCATCAGCCCTTCTGCCATCATCTGCTGCAGTTCAAGCACGCTGAGCGTCAGTCCGTAGCTCGGGAGCTGGTGCACCGGGATCGCATTGATCGCTGCGGACACGATGCGCTGCGCCCGCACGCTCCAACTCCTCCTGTCCGTAGCCGCCGGACAGAAGTCCGATGCCCAGAGCCCGAGCGCGGCGAGCGGCCAGCATGTCCCAAACGCTATCGCCGACGACCGAGGCGGCCTCGATCTCGCATCCCACTCGCTCTGCGGCTGTTAGGAAAAGATCCGGGTCGGGTTTCGCGTGTTTCACCTGGTCACGCGTGACGATCGGTATTTGACCGAATTGGATGCCGAGCGTCTCCAACGCGGGCCGTGCGGTCTCCATGCGGCCACTGGTCGCGATCGCCCAAGGGATCTTGGCACGCGTCAGATACGCAAGTAGTTCACGAGCGCCCGGAAGCGGTTGGATCTTGGCCGACAGTCGAATGTAAGCCTGCGCGTGGAGCCGCTGCAGTCGCTCGATCCGGTCAGCATCAATCTCCAGCCCGGTCTCCCGCAGAAGCATATTGGTCAATAGTCCGCCGCTCATGCCAACCTTGCGGTGGATGCGCCAGACGGAAAGCTTGATACCCTCTGCATCGAGCGCCTCGTTCCAAGCCAGCACGTGCTGATAGACGCTATCAACAAGCGTGCCGTCGAGATCGAAAAGAAAGGAGGCTTGCGGCTGCTGCATGATCCGGCGTTTCCTCGATCATCTGCGTGTCGGTTGTGAACGTATGAAAAGGTGCCAAGACCGTCAGCACGATGGCTTTGGCACTGATAGGCAATCAGGATCTTTGGCTACAGCGTGTATTTGTTTGCACCATTCCTAAGGCGCCCGGGCGCAAATTTCAATAACTCGCTGATACAGACTTTCTTCGCGCGTGGTACAAAATTCTGTCGCGTCAGCGTAGATCGCGGGCGTGGTTTGTCGGGATATCCGATTGTGGCATGATCCCGAAGTGGCAGAGGGTGTCGCGGATTCACAATATCTCTCGCGGCAGCAAAGGCACAAGTCATGAACAAGACAACACTCCGACATCCGCGTTGGGCGGCTGTACTGGCTCTCGTCGCGATCGCATTCGGCATCGTCACGATTATCGTTGGCGGGAAGACCCTGTTTGGCGGCGCAGAAGAAAGAGCTGCCGCCGGCAACATCGTTCCCTTCGTTCTTTGGTTCAACTTCGTTGCTGGCTTTGCATACGTTATCGCGGGCTTTGGGTTGTTCTTGCACGAGGCCGCCATGATCCTCGACTTCCTTAAACGCAGCGTCCAACTGCATCAGCCCTTCTGCCATCATCTGCTGCAGTTCAAGCACGCTGAGCGTCAGTCCGTAGCTCGGGAGCTGGTGCACCGGGATCGCATTGATCGCTGCGGACACGATGCGGAGCGCCCGCACGCTCCCTCTACCCATGGCAAACGACCCTCCGTTTGCCACCTTGAATCACTTGGCTGGTGATTTGGAAATCCCCGGAGAGAGTCAGGCACTCAGCGAGTTAGTATTAGCGATGGTTGCAGCCCCGCGCGGCAGAACGACCCTGAATTCAGTGAACTCACCGGGCTGCGTGTCGACCTCTATAGACCCGCCATGCTGCTTCACGATGATGTCGTGACTGATGGACAGGCCTAGCCCAGTCCCTTCACCCGCAGGCTTCGTCGTAAAGAACGGGTTGAACAGCTTCTCCTTCACCTCGGGCGGGATGCCGGTGCCGTTGTCGCGAATCCTGATCTCGACGCTGTCGCCGAGGTTCTTGGTCGCGGCGGCGAGCGTTGGCTCGTAGTCGCCTCCATTTGCATCGGCTTTGCGCTTGGTTGTTGCGTAAAAGCCGTTGGCAATCAGATTGAGCAGCGCCCGGGTGATCTCCTGCGGGAACAGATCGACCTCGCCGGCGGCAGGGTCAAAGGACCGCTCCAGGGTGATAGTGAAACCCTGCTTCTCGGCCCGCGCCCCGTGATAAGCGAGGTTGAGGCTCTCCTCGACGAGGGCGTTGATATCGACCGGCCGGTGCTCTCCGGACCCCTGACGCGAATGCAACAGCATGTTCTTGACGATCGCGTCGGCACGCTTGCCGTGCTGCACGACCTTGTCGAGATTGCCTTGCAACATATCCGCGATCTCGTTGATCTCCGCGCGTAGCTTGCTGTCGAGGTGCGCCCCGCCAAGCGCCTCCCGCAATTCGTCGATGAGCTCAACCGAAACGGCTGAGAAATTGTTGACGAAATTGAGCGGGTTCTTGATCTCGTGCGCGATGCCGGCGGTGAGCTGCCCGAGCGAAGCGAGTTTCTCCGTCTGAACCAGCCGATCTTGCGCTGTTCGTAAATCGTCCAGCGAGGCGGCCAGTTCGCGCGTGCGCGCCTCGACGCTTTCGAACAGGCGGGTGTTCTCGATCGCGATCACCGCCTGGTCGGCGAAGGTCTCGACCAGCTCGATCTGCTTTTCGGTGAAGGGCCGGATGGCCTTGCGTTGCAAAGCAATTACGCCGATGGGCGTTCCTTCGCGCAGCAGCGGGACGCCGAGCATCGTCCGGATGCCACCAAGTTTTGCCGCCTCCGTCATTTTGTAGTCCGGATCAGCCAAAACATCGTGAATGTGAACAATCCCGCCCTCCATGACTGCACGGCCGACGACCGAGGCCTGCCCCGCCGGGATTGGATGACTGTCCATGTATACTTGCAGTTCTGGCGAATGGCCGTAATTCGCGATCTGCTGATAGGCAGCACCCTTTTCGCGATTAATGGATGCCATATCCGCTTCGCACAGCCGCGCTGCTGACTCGACGAGCGTGTTGAGAACTGTCTGCAGGTCGAAGGCCGAACGACTGATGACTTTGAGCACATCGGCGGTGGCAGTCTGCTGCTGGAGCGACTCGGTCAGCTCCTGCGTGCGCTTCTCCACGTCGTCGAACAGCCGCACGTTCTCGATCGCAATCACCGCCTGATCGGCGAAGGTGGTAACCAGTTCGATCTGCTTGTCGGTGAATGGCTTGATGACCGATCGCATCAGGCCAATGACGCCGATCGGGACACCCTCGCGCAACAGCGGAACTCCGAGCATCGTGCGATATTGGCCACTGCTTTGGTACTCAAAATAATTGTATTCAGCATCGGCTAGACAATCCGGCAAATGAACCGTCTTGCGCTCAAGAGCAGTACGGCCGATGAGCGAGCCGCGCCCAGGCATGATAGGATTTGTGGCAGCGTGCTGGACGAAAGTTGCCGTCGCATTGTTCGCTGCGGCTAGATGGTATTTGCCATCCTGCAGTTTGAAGATGAGGGCGAACTCGGCATCGCACAACCGGCTCGCGGTTTGGACGATCGTGTCGAGTACCGGCTGTAACTGGAAAGTCGATCGGCTCATGACATTGAGGACATCACTGGTCGCCGTTTGCTGTTCCAGTGCTTCCGAAAGTTCAGACGTGCGCTGCTGGACGGCGCCGAACAGCCGAACATTCTCGATCGCGATGGCCGCTTGGCCCGCGAAGGTCTCGACGAGGGCAATCTGCTTGTCCGTGAAGGGCCGGACCTCCAGCCGATAGATCATTATGACGCCCAGCAAGTCATCGCCTTTGAGGATCGGCACGCCAAGAATCGTCCGGATCGCCTCGACGTTTTTCGCCCCGTAGGAGTATTCGGGATCGGCCAAGACGTCGGCGATATGGATCGTTCGGCGCTCGAGTGCGGCACGGGCCGATCCGCTGTGCCGGCCAGGCCGAATCGGATTTTGCTCTACCCACTCCTTAAAATCCTGAGGAGCATTGTAGGCCGCCACCATCCGGAGTAGCTCGCCGTCGAAGCGGAAGATAAACGCCTTGTCGGCTTCGCACAGTCTGACCGAACTTTCGGCGACGGTTTCGAACACCGGCTGCAGATCGAACGCCGAGCGGCTGATGACCTCGAGCACCTTCAACGTCGCCGTCTGCTGCTCCAATGACTCGGTGAGGTCGGCAGTGCGCTTGCTGAGGTCGGTGGTGCGCTGGCGCAGTTCGTTGAGCAGCCGCGTGTTCTCGATGGCGATGACGGCTTGGTTGGCAAAATATTGAACCAGTGCAATTTGTTTGTCGGTAAACGGTCGAACCTCTTGACGGAAGATTGTGATGACGCCGATCAGCTTGTCTTCATGGAGCATCGGTACGCTGAAGATACTGCGATAACCGCCGAGTGCGACGGCAGAGACGACAAACGGATCGCCCTCGACATAGCCTTGTTCCGACATCACGTCGGCGACCTGGGCGGCTTGCTTTGTGATCGCCGCACGCCAAAGGCTAGAGCTGGGAGGCGGATGCACGACCCCGGCGCGCGCCTCCTCATAGGCGGGTGGCGCGTTGTGCATCGCCATAGCGCGAAAGCCATCGCCCTCGTTGAGGTAAAGCGCACCGAATTTGGCCTCGCAGATGCGGACGGCATTCTCTAGGATGGTTGCTAACACCGACTGAAGATCGCCCGGCGAGCTACTGACGACCCGTAACACCTCAGACGTTGCGGTCTGCTGCTCTATCGCCTCGTCGCGCTCGCGGGTCCGACGATCGAGTTCGTCTTGCAGATCAGCTATAGACGGGCTGTGTTCACGCGCCGCCTTTGGCCCGTCGCGGCGCTTTGGCGTCGCCGCCTTACGGCGTCGCGTTTTAACTGGTTCGCGGCCTTCTCTGGAGCGCCGTCTCATTGGCTCCCCCTAAGCTCGGGACGAGGCATGATAATGGGTTAGCCTAGCACGCTTGAAGCAGCGGCGTTACCAATACGGGTATCAGCGCTTGGGTCGCTCCCCAATATCTCAAATGGATCATTCACGCCGAAACAATTCAACGAGTTGCGTCCTCAAATTTCCGCTTCACCTTGAAAATCGGACATGGAATTCGGAGCGTCTGGGCTCGACAAAGCAAGTGCTCCTAGCCCAGCCGCTTCTGGACAGGCGGGTTGAGGTTCCCGGCCGTTCAGGAGAGAGGCCCAGTCGTTGCGCGGGTGCTTCTTCTAAGTTGTCGGCGCACTGCCGGGCTTTGCTTCTTCGTCCAGTCGCCACGGGTCGCCGCGCTCCTTGAGTTGTGAGACTACGTGATCGGCGACGGCGTACCGTTCATCCTCAGTCAGCCCGTCATTCAAGCCGCGCACGATTTTGCGGGCGCGCATGAGGGCGTAGGCGATGGCGTATCGAAGAACGTCCCCACGGGTCATGGGCCGATGAGAACACAACGGGAACGACAGTCAAGCCGCTACAACTGGTAGGCGGTTGGACATGGCTGCTACATGGGCCGGCATTCGACGCCTTCCAGCATCAGCGCGATGCGCAGCGAAATCGCCACGTTCACAGTGTCAGCGCCGGCCGCGGCTTCTTCGAGTTGCTTGGCCACGTGACGCCACGTCGGGCGCTCGCGCCGATCCTCTGGCAGATGCCGCATAAGCTTTCGCACGTCATCGAGCGTGGTCAAATCCATAACCTTCGGGATTGTTAGCGGGTGCGGCAAACATCGCGACCAGTTTCGGCCCGTCGTCTTCCTTGATTGTTGGTCGGGCCGCACCTTCACAATTTTGCCTCCGTCCGAATACCAAAATGACCTCGGGTGTCGGGTACCGGGAAAGGTACCCATGTCGCAAGTTCCTCGCATCGCGTCACGCTACGATGCGGTTGAGATTTTGATGATGGCAGCCGGCGTCGTTCTGATTGTAGCCGTCGCGTTTGTACTCTGACGTTCGCGCTTGGCACTACCACGACGGTCCAATCTCAGTCCGGAAAATTGTCAGCGGCCTACGCTGAGATTGCGTACCATATCGCTCCATGCGCCCCGCACGCGCTTCCCGCCGCCGTGGTCCGTCGAAGAAAGAAGGCCCATGAGCGCATGATTCGAGGCTCCGGTTTGGGAGCTTGAATCACGTGCCCGGTGGGACCATCAACCCGCAAAGGTCCATCGCGGCAGAGCCATTGCCCTGACTTTACTGCCGCTTTCGGGGGCACAACGGACATGGTCGAACCTGCCGCCGGTTCGGGCCAGTCGTGAATGACCCTGAGCGGAAACGGCGCGGCTCTCAGCTTGGTAGTGACAGAGTTTGCATTTCGAACTGAGTCACTACCCTCAGATTGTAGTTGTGGCGCAATGCTGATCTACTCGCTCGCGGTGAAAATCCAAAATGATCCGACGAGATGACATATCATCGTCACCTGAGGTCCGTGATGTGCGCCTCGGCGATAGAGGCCGCATGGAAAGAGTCCCGATGGACCCAGCGAACCGCATGGTACTGCGCGACGCGCCGCTGGACGCGTTGCGGTCGTTCCTAACGCCGACGTCGCAGCATTTCGTGCTGGCGGCACTCGGCATTCCGCGCCCCAGGCCCGGCGAATGGTCAGTAAGCGTCGGCGGCGCCGTGGCGCGGCGCGAGGTTCTGAGCCTTGAGGCGCTGCGGGCACTGCCGTCACGCACGCTGACCGTCACGCTTGAATGTGCCGGCGATCCTTATGCGCCCGACAAGCCGAAGCGGCGCGTGAGCACGGCGAAGTGGCGCGGCGTGCCGCTCGAGCACGTGCTCGCGTTGGCCGAGCCGCTCGCGGATGCGACCCATGTGTGGATCGACGGCGCCGATTGGGGCGTATATCTCCCGGGCACCAAGTATGCCGAGCGCGTCAACGAATATCGCAAGGACCTGCCGCTCGAAAGAGCACGTCGCGGCGACGTGCTACTCGCCTACGAGATGAACGACGCACCGCTGCCGCCTGAGCACGGCTATCCGCTGCGCGTAATCGTGCCAGGCTTCTACGGCACCAACTCGGTCAAGTGGGTGAACAACCTGATCATCGCGCATGGCCGGCCCTACACGCTGTTCTCGGCGACGCTTTACAACACGGCCGAGACCGTCGACGGCGCGATCGAGCGCCGACAGGTCGCCGAGATGCACGTCAACAGCCTGCTCACCAGCCTGCGCAACGGCGACGTGATCCCAGCCGGAACCCATCGGCTCGCCGGCTGGGCCTGGGGGGCCTACGAGATCGCACGCGTGCAGCTGCGCGTCGATGAGGAGCCATGGTTCGATGCTAAGGTCGGTTCGAGGACCGATTCGGCATGGCAGCTTTTTGAGTCTGAATGGACTGTTTCACGCAGCGGCCGATATATCATCTCGGTTCGCGCAACAGACTGCATCGGAAACACTCAGCCCGAAGAAGTACACATCAATCAAATCGCGGCGATCGAGGTCAATGTCGCGTAACTGGGGTCGGAAATCTACGCCGGCTTTGACCTGAGCCAGTTTTTTTGCAGTGCATGAGTCCGGAAAGTGTTGAGGGTTTCGGATGCCGGCCCATGGCGACGATGCGGCTTGCACCGGTGCCGGGCCGAGTAGATGAGGATGTTACCATCCTCATCCCTCACAGATCCGGATGTGCAGATTTCCCGCTTCCGGTTCTTCATGGAAGAGTTTCGCTCGCGAAGGTGTAGCGATGGACGATCCGGACTGCCGGCAGAGGGTGACGCTTGCGGAGTTCCGTGAACCGGGTCCAGTGGAGCCGGCTCCCGCGATCCCGCCGCGACAACCACTTTTGCCAGATCCTCGCGACCTGATGGGCGTACCAGCTTATTCGTCGAAAGTTGCCCGTTATGCCGTAGTAGGCATAGTGGCCCCGCATCATCGCGACCAGATGGGCTTGCTGGGCAGGGATGGGCTGATGCCGATTGACCCGACACCAAGCCGTAACCGCCGCCAGCGCTCGGGCGTACCGGTTCTTTGCCGTTACTTGCCGCACCACATTCTTGCCTGCCCGCGACTTGCCCCAGATGTGGGTGAAGCCGAGGAAGGTGAACGAGGTACCATTCGTCTCCGGATGGTTAGTCCCATTTGATCGGTTGTTGCGGAAATCAACGAAGCGCGTCTTGTCAGGATGGAGTGTGAGTCCATACCGTGCAAGGCGCTTACCCAAAACGCCAAGGACCCGCTTGGCATCGAGGAAGTCCTCGAACGCCATTACGGCATCGTCAGCGAAGCGGATAAGGGTACATCTCCCCTTGAGACGTGGCCGCACCTCGAACTCGAACCATTCATCCAGCACGTGGTGCAGGAAAATGTTCGAGAGGCAAGGTGAGATCACACCGCCTGGGGGGAGCCTTCGGTTGCGTGGTGCATCGTCTTCCAGGCTGATCACGATCGCTGGAAATGGCGATCACGATCCGCTGGAAACCGTGATCACGATGCTCTGGAATTGATGATCACGATGCTCTGGAAACCGTGATCACGATCGAGGCGAACGCGCACGTACACATGATAGATACGGGCGGCGAGCTGA
Source organism: uncultured Alphaproteobacteria bacterium (assembly GCA_963733575.1). GTDB lineage: Bacteria > Pseudomonadota > Alphaproteobacteria > Rhizobiales > Xanthobacteraceae > BOG-931. The sequence goes on from CAVTDJ010000009.1 coordinate 415,776, forward strand.
GATGTGTAATATGTCGGCCAATCGTCATGGTGTAATTCATTGACCGCAGTGGCCGCCTCAAACGCGGACATTGGAAAACCGACGCGGATGACCCTCAACGGAAATGCCCAGTATCGTCACTCCGTCAGTTGCTTCGCCTTACCAAATATCGGCGGTTGACGGCTTCGCTATGCGACCGCAAGCGCCTGATCGAGATCGGCGATTATATCGTCGATATGCTCGAGGCCGACCGACAGCCGCACATAGCCCGGCGTGACGCCGGTCTTCTCCTGCTCCTCCGGTGTAAGCTGCGAATGGGTGGTGCTGGCCGGATGAATGGCGAGCGAACGGGCGTCGCCGATATTGGCGACGTGGTAGAACATCTTGAGCGCATCAATGAACTTGCGGCCGGCGTCGTGGCCGCCCTTCAATTCGAAGCCGACCAGCCCGCCATAGCCGCCCTTCAGATAAGCGTCGGCGCGGCGCTTCAACTCGCCGGCCATATGGCCGGGGAAGATCACCTTGGTCACCTTGGACTGCTTCTTGAGCCAGTCGGCAACGGCCGTCGCGTTGGCGCAATGCTGGCGCATGCGCACCACCACGGACTCCAGCCCCTGGATATGCAGGAAGCAGTTGAACGGAGAGGCAGCGGCGCCGATGTCGCGCAGCACCGTGACGCGCGCCTTAATGATATAGGCGATGGGACCGAGCGGCTTGACGGCCTGCGTCCACACCGCGCCGTGATAGCTCGGGTCGGGCGTGTTGAGCATCGGGAACCGGTCGGCGTGCTTTTCCCAGTCGAAATTGCCGCCGTCGACGATGACGCCGCCGATCGAGGTGCCGTGGCCGCCGATATATTTGGTGGTCGAGTGCATGGTGATGGTGGCGCCATGCTCGATCGGCCGGCACAGTACCGGACAGGCGGTGTTGTCCATGATGAGCGGGATGCCCATCTCGCGCCCGATCTTGGCGACTTCGGCGATTGGAAATACGGCGAGCTTCGGGTTCGGCAGCGTCTCGCCGTACCAGCAGCGCGTTTTCGCATCGCTCGCCGTGCGGAAGTTCTCCGGATCGGCCGGGTCAACGAAGCGGCACTCGATGCCCATGGTGCTCATGGTGTTCTGGAACAGGTTCCAGGTGCCGCCATAGATGTCGGTCGAGCAGACGAAATTATCGCCGGCGTGGCAGATGTTCTGCACCGCAAACAGCGACGCCGCCTGACCCGACGCCAGCGCGAGCGCGGCCACGCCGCCTTCGAACGCGGCCATGCGCTCTTCCAGCACGGCCTGCGTCGGATTCATGATGCGGGTGTAGATATTGCCCAATTCTTTGAGCGCGAACAGGTTGGCCGCGTGTTCGGTGGAATGGAATTGATAGGATGTGGTTTGATAAATCGGCACCGCCACCGCGGTGGTCGCGGGATCGGCGCGATAGCTGCCGCCGTGCAAGGCGATGGTTTCCGGATGTTTGCTGGTAGTCGGCATGTTTCCCCCAAGCTGACGCCAAGGCCGCCGGTTCTGATTACGATCCCACAGTGTATTCAACGCCGCGCCGGATGGTCAACTCTAGCCCGTTCGTGACCCCGGGCTTTGTTGGTCCGTAGCTCGCAGCACGGCAATTTTGACGACAATGGCGTGTGGACGAGGCGATATGCCCGCCACCTCTTTGGTCAACGCGACTTGGTCGTGAGCGACAAATAACACATGCGGGTATTGTCTGTCTGGCCCATCGCTACATGAACAAGCACCTCGTTTGATGTCCGATTTTGAAGCGCATCGGACATCGGTGGACGCGCCGGCCTGCAAAACTCATCAACTACTGTCGGGCCAACCCAGCACGCCTACGCAGCGGATAACTCAATCGGTTCGACGATCGAGGGATCGTCGAACTCCGGCTTGTTGACCCGCGTTGAGATCGGCCACATCCGCATCGGCTCGGCTGGAAACGGCAGCATCAAATCCCCGCGCTGCTTTGGATGACCCTCCCGCCACATAGTTATTATGTAAGTGGTCTAACCTTACCGGAACAGCTACCGAGACCCTCAACTCGATCAGTCCATCTAACACGATTGCTAAACATTATCTGGCAGCGACGGCACCGCTATGGGGGTCCGGTTTCCCGAAAGTAAATCCGGCTCGTTGCAGCTGCCAAATCGCTCGGAGATCCTCCGTGTGACTGAATGCCAAGTTCCTTATGGGTGCGCTCGAAAATATGATAGGGTTCAAGCTCGCGCGCCGTTAACAGGATTACGCGCTGCTGATAAGGGCCATTCAGAGTACGAGCGAGGGCGATTTCTTCCGGCGTGAAGGGTCCTAGCTTCGCCAGCAGGATGTAAGCATCAAATCGGTGATCCGGCAGCGCATCCGCGATGCGCCTCAGATTTGCAATATCAACCGCGTCGATAGTGCCGCCCTCGTCTTTGCATTCGCCAAAGAGCACTTCCGCTTTGTCGGGGTAGACGCCCGGAATTACCACCACCAAGTCCACCTCGCATGGCGGGCCGCTACCTGCTGCGGAGATCAAGTCATAGGAAGGCGCGTAAATTTTTCCACCCGTGATGCGCGCAAGGTTCGTATCTAGTTGTTGGAGCGTGAGGGCCACCGGTACCGCGCCCTGAGTGTTTTTTTCCAAGCCGAAAACGCCTGTTCTACGATAGCGGAAGACTCCCGCCACCAATTGCCGCGCAGCATCAAAGCGATGACCACAAAGGTCACAGATGTTTTCTTGCCTTAGCTCGTCGAGTGCAATCCAATTCGCGAGGTTACACTCTGGGCATGTAAGTTCAGCCCCGATGCGAAATAGACCTTTCTCAACCAAATATTCAAATACCATCTGTGGCGTAAGATCCGTGCCTGATGGCCGCGCTTCTATATAAAGCCGCTTGTGATCCGAGAATTTTGCTTGAGGATTTGCTGGATCGGAAGCGCCGATGAGTTGATGCGCTGACTTTTTCGTGAAGGACTCGCGCGGCCCATAAGTCTTGAGTAACCGTCGAACGCCAGGAATCTTGAACACCCGTGCGCCCTGTAGACCACCGAGACGCGAGATCACCTGGCGCGTGATGAGACCGCCGGGGCTCAAGCGCGCTTGCTGGCCAGCAGATTCAAATATTTTCTCCACCAAGGCTGATGCCCGCAAACCGTACAAGAAAGCGTCGCGGTCTGTGGCGTCAATGATAATCCCAACACGATCCGGTTCGACGCGTATGCGGTCATATTGAAAATGCATCTGTCTCGAAAAAAATTCGTTCCACTCTGGCACATAGGGCGGACGAAAAGTGTGCTGATCATCGTCGGCCCACAGCTGTACCGATGCGACCAAATGTTGCGTATGAAACCAGAACGTCCTCACTGAATGGTTTGTCACCCAGCGCGAACGAAACGCGCGGTTTGTCTGACGACTGATTAAACACGCCCAGAGAGGAAGCATCGCCCAACATCATCGTTGGTGGTCGAATACCCCTGCCGTTCCAGAAAAACTGCGGGTCAATGTGACAGACCGTGAGACGTTGACCCTCGAAGTGTTTCAACACCGCCTCGGCTGGCTCGATGCGTGACCAGACGCTCAGATTCCGCCGATGCTTATCAAAACGAGCCAGCCGCGCGAGGGTTTGTTGTTCGTATTCGGAGCGTATGAACGTGTAACGGTCCACTTGCCCAGGATCGAAAAATTGCAGCCCGATATCGGCGGCGCGCAAGTTCCAGAACACAACCAGATCGTCAAGATTGGCCGCATCGCCGACGTAATAGCCAGGATAATCCCAGCCAGGGCTTACGCTGAAATGCCGATTGATACCCAGCCGTGTCAGGTAGCCTAGGCTCGGACGTTGGAGCAGATCGACAGGCAGCGGTAGTGCTTTGTCGATCCGGTGTTGGATACAGGTCGAGGCTTGGGTTAGAATTTCTTCATAGTTGATGCCGATGTCATCCTCTGGATAGGCCCCAGCTTGTATCAACACTATATCGGCGAGTGGATCATCGTTGGTGCAAACGAACGACCGAAGCCCCCGCTCTTCAAGGACCTTCCATTCGGGATGGTTTCGCCAATGAACCAGCGCATTGTGAACATCGAGGATTCGTGCCCGCGGGTGATCGTGCGCGTCCCTTGCAAACAGCGTATCGCCAAACAGCGGATTGATCAGGTGCGGAAACATCGCTGGAGACTCTTTTACCTCGGCCGAGTCACCAATAGGGACGATCATGTCCGCGCGAAACAAATCGACGATCTTGCGCGCCTCATCGGCTCGGTCCGCCATCACGATCGGGTTAAACCGCCCGCCCCAAAGCGTATGCGTCAGGCGAACTGCGTGGCGAAAGCCAGCCTTGTCATCGGACCGAATGGCCCAAGCGATTCGCAATGGGCGGTAACAAATGTCGATGCGTGCGGTGTCCATGGATATTCGATGTCAGCGGTGGCGGCGTATCGGAAATATTCTGGGGATCGGTAGGGCCGCGCCGAAGAAGCTAAATTGCGGAAGCACCATATCCGACCGTGCTCGCTGGGTGAAGCTGTCCCGTTGGGGGGAACCTCTTCGATGATGCGACGATGGATACAATTTCCTCGCCGCCCGCCCCATAGCATCTTGCACCTCCTATTCTTTGCCAGCTTCCTGGCGCACTCCGCTCTGGGTCTAGGCTGTGTGAAAAGTCGCGCGGCTGCTATGATTCTTTTTTGAAATCGGCGGTCGGGAGCGGCGGATGTCAGGCTTTGTGGAGGGGATTGACCGGAGCCAAAGCACATTTTTTCCTGCCATGCTTGACGACTACGTGGCCGAGGACAATCCGGTTCGTGCGCTAGACGCGTTCGTTGAAGGTCTTGATCTTGGCAAGCTTGGCTTTGGTCGGATTGTGCCGCTGGAACAAGGGCGGCCTGGCTATCATCCGGCGACGCTGCTCAAGATATACATTTATGGCTATCTCAATCGGGTTCCGTCGAGCCGCCGGCTTGAGCGTGAGTGCCAGCGTAATATCGAGCTGTTCTGGCTCACGGGACAGCTGACACCAGACTTCAAGACCATTGCGGATTTCCGCAAGGACAACGGCAAGGCCATTCGTGAGGTCTGCCGTAGCTTCGTGGCGCTGTGCCGCGAGCTTGATTTGCTGAGCGAGGCGAGCGTCGCCATCGACGGTTCCAAATTCAAGGCTGTCAATGCGCGCGATAAGAACTTCACCGAGGCCAAGATGAAGCGGCGTCTTGAGCGGATTGACGAGAGCATCGCGCGCTACTTGGCGCAATTGGAGACTGCCGACCGACGTGGTGATGCGGTGCCGGAGGCAAGGGTTGTGCGGTTCAAGGACAAAATCGCGAAACTGAGGGAAGAGATCGCGCGGCTCGGTGCGATCAATGCCGAGATGATGAAGAGCGAGGACAAGCAAATCTCGTTGACCGATCCTGATGCGCGTTCGATGGCGACGAGCGGCAAGGACACCGGAATCGTCGGCTACAATGTGCAAGCCGCGGTCGATACCAAGAACCATCTCATTGTCGCGCACGAGGTGACGAACATCGGCACGGACCGCCATCAACTGTCGAATATGGCGCAGCAGGCGCGATCCGAGATGGGCGTTGAGACGCTCGATGCTGTGGCTGATCGCGGCTACTACGCGAGCGAGGAGATTCGCGCCTGCGAAGAGGCAGGGATCACCGTCACGCTACCAAAGCCTATGACCTCGAACTCAAAGGCGGCAGGACGCTTCGGAAAGCAGGATTTCCGCTACGTGGGATGAGGCGAAAGCCGCCTTGGCCGAAGCTCGCCGCATCAATCCCAAGCTCTCCATCAAATGGTTGATCGAGCACAAGCCGGTCCTGCAGCCTGCGTTTGACGGCCTGCGCAAGGCGGGGCTGCCGGAAGAATGAGCGCTCGGCTCGCTGCGAATGACGATACGGCATCCACCGATGTGAAAGAGATAGGTCCGGTTCGGGTGATTTTCGCCCGATCGACGGCCACATCCGGACGTTCAGCCGCGCACGCGAGCGGCTTATCTACGTGGCAAGGTGCTGGGGATCGCCATGCCGTGAATGATGCATTGACGTGAATAAGGAGACGGCTCTTCACTACGGCGAAGATAACAACATCCAGACGCCCGCGGCGACACACGCAACGCTGGCGGCGCGTGCGATCCACCGTCCGAACGGAGTAAGTTTCTCGAGAAGAACGAGCAGAGCCAGGAGCGCGATCCAAAGTACGTTCATCATACCGCCCACAAACAAAAGTGCCATCAGAGCCCAGCAGCAGCCGACCATCGTTCGCCCCAAAGCGGAATATCGCGAAAAAGAAATGGCGACGGCGGCCAGCAGCCGCAGCGCCGCCCAGGCGGCTCGAGCAGGTCGGCCTGCCGGCGCGCCCTTCGCGCGCGCGTGATCACACCAGAAGCGGTTAACGCGAGCAATTCCAGAAGCAGGGTCAGTGCGGTGGCGATCGCGGTGGTGGCGAGGCGCAGCCGACCCCGTGGCTGATTGCTGTCCGGCGCCGCGCCGATCGCTCCATCGTTCGCCCCCGACCGCCCGAGCTCCATCGTTCGCCCCAAAGCGGAATATCGCGAAAAAGAAATGGCGACGGCGGCCAGCAGCCGCAGCGCCGCCCAGGCGGCTCGAGCAGGTCGGCCTGCCGGCGCGCCCTTCGCGCGCGCGTGATCACACCAGAAGCGGTTAACGCGAGCCCCCTCAACGCAGTTGTTGAACCGGGGTGCTGTCGCACACCACCCCCTAACTCGCGCCGCGCCGCCAGCACCATCATTGCGTATACGTCGGCGCGGAGTTGAATCAGGAGCCAGGATTCAGTAAAAGGAGCGCACGACGAATCCAAGGGGATGGGGTTCCCCGCAACCGCTCACCAGAGCTGATGACCCCTGCCAGCGTTTCCAAGCGCGGCGGGGTGCCTTTCGCGACCCGCCCGAGAGCGGGTTTTTTTGTGTCTGCTAGGGCACGAACGTAAAGGATGACTGCGATGGACAATATCTGGCTTCAGTCTGCGCTCTGGATGGCGCTGGCGCTCCTCGCCGCCATGGGCTCGCTTTACATCACGATCTCGGCCGCCCTGTTCGAGATCGTGGTCGGCGCCATCGCCGGCAACACTGTGGGAATGCCGCTCACACCGTGGATCAATTACATCGCCAGCTTTGGCGCGATTGTGCTGACGTTCCTCGCTGGCACGGATATCGACCCGCACGTCGTCAAAAGAAACTTCGCGTCAAGCGTGACTATCGGCGTGATGGGATTCTTCGCGCCCTATATCGGGTGCCTGCTCTTGGCGCGGTACGGACTTGGCTGGCCGTGGCCGCAAGCGCAGATCGGCGGCATCGCGCTCTCCACGACATCCGTCGCCGTCGTCTATGCCGTAATGGTCGAGACCGGCTACAACCGGACCGAACTCGGCAAGATCATCCTCGCCGCCTGCTTCATCAACGACATCGGCACTGTGCTGGCGCTCGGCCTCGTTTTTGCCAACTACAATATTTATTTGCTCATCTTTGCCGTCGTCACGGTTGCCGTCGTCGCGGCGCTGCCCTGGGTCGTGCCTTGGGTGTTCGCGCGGATCGGCGGACGAGCGAGCGAACCGGAAATCAAGTTTCTGTTCCTCGTGCTGTTTGCTCTCGGCGGTCTCGCCAATCTCGGCAAAAGCGAAGCGGTGCTACCGGCTTATCTGGTCGGGATGGCGCTGGCGCCGTTCTTCATGGGACAAAGGGAGCTTCAGCTCCGGCTCCGTGCCATCTGCTTTGCGTTCCTGACGCCGTTTTATTTTCTCAAGGCCGGCTCGCTGATCGAAGCTAACGCGCTCATCACCGGCGCTGGTCTGATCGGTCTTTTCCTCCTGGTCAAGATGGCGACGAAGTTCACCGGCATCCTGCCGTTGACGCGGTATTTCAAGTTCGACAAGCGCGAGGGGATGTATACGACCTTGATGATGTCGACGGGCCTGACCTTCGGCTCGATCTCGGCGCTGTTTGGCCTCACCAACCACATCATCGATCAGGCGCAATACACTGTCCTCGTTACGGCCGTGATCGGCAGTGCGGTGGTGCCCACACTCATCGCCCAAGTGTGGTTCCAGCCGAAATTCGAGCCGTTGGAGGAAGACGCCTGACGGCCGCGGGATGCTCTTTCGCTAGCATCCGGCTATCCAAAACTGATGCCTGGTTCCTTCCGTTTGCCCCGGCGCTTGGTTCGGGCGGGCGGGCCGCGCCGTATCACCGGCGCAACCAATGCAAGCGCGACGACTTGCTCCGCGAGAGCCGAGAGGCCTAAGGGAAGCAAGGTCTGCACGGAAAGCATCCGGCGCGCGGACAACGCCAGGGCCTCATCGGGCGACAGCAATTTTAGCGGCCCGAATTTCACTAGCTGGCCCCCGGAAAATCTTATACCGAGATCAAGAAAGAGCCCGTGCAATTCGATCGGCCTCCCGTCCTTCGCGGTGAGGAAAATCGGACTTCCTTTACCGGTCTGCCGCTGGGCATAGGACTTGCGATAAAGCTGATGAAGCCGCGTGCGATGTCTAATGATCTCCCTGAGTACGGAGTCCGGAACGACGTGGTAAACGCGCAAAGATAACGTCATCGCCAGTTCCATCACATCGCAATACGAATAGTCCGCAAGTGTCTTGTCATGCGATTTGATCGTGCCTTGCCCGAAGGGAATGCCGAGTTTCCGCAGCGACTTGATGTATTCGTAAAATGTAACCCTGCTCACCCCGGCGCCATGGCCGAGCTGCATGAGCAACCACATCACTTGGCCATGCCGCAGCTTAATCTGCGGTAGCTTGGCTGGAAGTGTAGTTATGATTGCTGCGCCTCGTGGAGCTCACCAGAAGCCTGAAATGGCAGGCCTCCTCGTGCTCTTATAACATTATAGGTCCCGCACACGCCAATTATTACCTGCGTGAACGCTTGCAGTTTCCTCTTACGCCCAGTGACTATTTGCCCGGTGCGCACTGAAAAATTGAAGCTATTGGCTGGCCAAAAGTACCCCCCTGTTTGGTGTGCGGTGAAACGACTTTTTGTCTGCTAAGGGTCTTGGTTGTTCTCTAATTCCGGGCGTGGGGTCAAGCTCCCCATGAACATCCTTGCCGGGTTCAGGGTTCTCTCCGCGGTAGGGGCGTGCCCTCCGCATGATGGCGTAAGATGACGCTGGTGGATCAATGTGTGAAGCGCGTTTTGCTCTTTCGAGCATCGCAAAGCCTGGGGCGATCGCACCAACGCCAGCGTCCCGGCAGGGACGTTCGTTTCCCGCTGGTCGGCGGGAACTCGATTGTCCTGCTATGCAGGCTGATTAGCGGCCTCCTTTGATGACCAGTTGAATTCGGTGCCTTCGATCCACATTCGGTGCAGAATGACGGCAAGCTTTCGAGCGACGGCAACCTTGGCTTTGCGGAGCCCGCTTCGTTTCGCAAGCCGGATGCCCCATGCTTTCAGCGTCGACCACTTTGCGACGCGGGTGAGCAGGACATTGGCTGCCTCGTAGAGGTAACTTCGCAGCATCGCATCGCCGCATTTCGAGATTCGGCCCGTCCAGTCGATCTCGTACACCTTCGCTGAGATGCACACTTCGCCCGGCTGCGCGAGCGCTTCGAGCCGTGCCGCGATGTTGACGCCCAGAACTGCCCAGGACGGCCGGAGCCCTCACAGAAGCGCTTCCAGATAGAAAGGCAGATAACCGCCGAAAAATGACGACGCACGGGACACCTTGCCGAAGTCACGAGGCGTCATTGCTGCTGACAGGCGTTTTTGCACAACCAAGACCCAGACCGGAAGTCGCTGGGTAATGCCACGTTAACCGGGACAAGCGTGGCCGCCACGAGGTATGATGCCTCGGCCGCGGGGTGCGGTCGCCGATCCACCTAAATGCGCATTTTCGCGGCCGAGGACGGTGCTCGATGCCGGAGCAGCGGGTCGCACGAAGGCTGGCCGCGATCGTCGCGGCCGATATGGTCGGCTTTAGCCGAACTCATGGAAGAGGACGAGACCGGCACTATCGGCCGGCACAAGGCCTATCGCCAAGACATCATCGACCCTGCGCTCGCCGAGCGCCACGGACGAATCTTCAAGACGACAGGAGACGGCGTACTAGCCGAGTTTCCCAGCGTCGTTGATGCTGTCGAATGCGCAATCGCCATACAGCAGGCGATCGCCGGGCGCGAGGCCGCGGTCCCCGGAAGCGCGCGCATTCGCTACCGCATTGGCATCAATCTTGGGGAGATCGTCATCGACGGCGACGACGTGCTTGGCGACGGCGTCAACATCGCGGCACGGCTCGAAGCGCTCGCGCAGCCGGGCGAAGTGTGCATCTCAGCGAAGGTGTATGATGAGCTCGCTGGCAAGATCAAAGTCGAGTGCGAGGATCTCGGCGAGCGACACCTCAAGAATATTTCCAGGCCGATTCGGGCCTTTCGCGTCCTCTTCGGTACGGAGAGCAAAACCTCGAAGAACCTTGCGATGCTCGACGCTGTGCTGAGCAAGCCTGCGGTCGCAGTGCTTCCGTTCCTGAACTTGAGTGGCGACCCCGAGCAGGAGTATTTCAGCGACGGGCTGGCTGAGGACATCATCACGCTTTTGTCGGCGTGGCGCTCCTTTCCCGTGATCGCCCGCAACTCGAGTTTCGCCTACAAGGGCCAGTCGCCCGATGTCCGCAGGGTCGGCCAAGAGCTATCGGCGCAGTATGTGATGGAGGGCAGTGTCCGCAAGAGTGGCAACAGCGTTCGTATCACGGCGCAGCTGATCGATACGGAGACCGGGCACCATCTCTGGGCAGACAAGTTTGACGGCAACCTCGACGAGATCTTCGAGATTCAGGACGACATTACGCGGAGAATCGTTGCCATCGTCGAGCCGGAGATGGAGAAAGCAGAGATAAAGAAATCGGTGACGAGGCGAGCGTCCAACCTTGGCGCCTGGGACTACTTCCTACGCGGCAGGGCTGAGCTCCACAAGTTCACGCCCGAGAGCAACGTGCTGGCACGGGAGATGTTCGCCAAGTCGATCAAACTCGATCCCGACTTCAGCGATGCTCACGCTGGCCTGTCCTGGACCTATCAGCGTGAGATCCTCCTCGAGATCGCGGAGGACCGGAGGCATTGCGAGGAGGAGGCGCTGCGCATCGCTCGTCGTGCCGTCGAACTCGACGACGGCTCGTCGTTCGCCCATCTCAGCCTCAGTGGGGCGTTCATCTGGGCTAATCAGCACGAGCAGTCGATCCCAGAGACGCGTCTCGCTCTGCAGCTCAATCCGAGCAATGTTCATGCCTGTCTCGCACTGGGTAACAGGCTCGACATCATCGGCAATGCGCAGGAGGGGATACAGCTGATGGAGAAGTCGCTACGGCTTAACCCGCGCGATCCTATGAACCCGATCTACTTCGTGCAGCTAGCCCGCGCCCACATCAACCAGCGCGACTACGAAAAAGCCCTGGCACTGCTTCGCGAAGCGACTCGACGCAACCCGGATTTGCCCCACGCTTATCACGTCACGGCGATCTGCCTCGGGCACCTCGGGCGGATCGACCAGGCACGGGCGGCGGCGAGCGCGTGCGAACGAATCCATCCCGGATTCATCACCAAGCGAGCCAATTGGAACATCTATGTCGACTCTGCGGCCAATCACCATCTCACCGAGGGACTGAGAAAGGCTGGCATCATATGAACCCCATTCTCGGACATCGACAAGTTCATCCAACGATCGTGTTAAGAGCGTGCCGAATCCTGAGCCGAAGAGTTCTCAATTACGAAATGGTCGGCCACGCCGTTCGCGTGCACAGTAGCTCGGGAGGGAATGTCGCTTACGTATACACTCGCTGCAGGCGACGGACACTAATACCGGATGCGGAAATCGGCACTTGGAAGCGACCGCTTCGTTTGACCAGAATGCCGCCTGCGCCGGCGTCTTGAGAGGTTGACCATGACTCGGCGGTTGGCAGCAATCCTTGCAGCCGATGTAGCCGGCTACAGCCAGTTGATGAGTGCGGATGAGACCGGCACGCTGGCCACACTGCAGGCGCACCGTTCCGAAGCAGTCTATCCCGCCATTGCCAAGCATAGTGGCCGCGTTGTCAAGTTGATTGGCGACGGTATCCTGGTCGAATTCGGCAGCGTGGTAGAAGCGGTGGGGTGCGCGGCGTACTTGCAGCGCGAAATGGCTGCCCGCAACCGCAACATTCCGAGCCACCGGCAGATGCAGTTTCGCATTGGCATACATCTCGGCGACATCATTATCGACGGCGAAGATATTTACGGTGACGGCGTCAACATTGCGGCGCGGCTGGAGGCCCTCGCCGAAATCGGCGGCATCTGCATCTCCCGCCAAGTGTACGATCAGGTCGAGGGCAAACTCGCACTGACCCACCGCCCGCTCGGCCCACAGAATTTGAAAAATATTCCGAAGCCTGTCGAAGTCTATGCGGTCGAACTCGATGGCAATACCGCGCGGCAGGCCACACCGTACGATCCGACGCCGATCACGCAGGAGGTTCGATATTGCCGCGCGCCGGACGGCGTACGTATCGCCTACGCGCAGGTCGGCCGTGGCCCGCCGCTCTTGAAGGCAGCCACCTGGATGAGCCACCTGGAAATGGATTGGGCCGAAGGCTCGGTCACGCGCCACTTCTACGCCGGGCTGATGCGCGATCACACTCTCATCCGGTACGACGCCCGCGGCAACGGCATGTCCGACTGGGACGTTGAAGAAGTATCAATCGACGCCTGGGTCAGCGACCTTGAAGCGGTGGCCGACTTTGCCGGCCTTCGCCGCTTTCCACTGCTCGGGTACTCTCAGGGCTGCGCAGTCTCGATTGTTTTCGCGGTGCGCCACCCCGAACGCGTCTCGCACTTAATAATCGTGGGCGGCTTTGCGCGTGGCCGGCTGGCGCGTGCGAAAAACGAGGCTGAGCGGGAGAAGATTAACGCAATGGGAACTTTGATCCGCGCTGGGTGGGGCGAAGACAATCCGGCCTTCCGTCAGTTGTTTACCACGCAATTCATCCCGGACGCGACCAAGGAACAATCCAATTGGTTCAACGACATGCAGCGAAAGAGCGCATCCCCGGAATGTGCCGCACGCTATTTCACGGCCGTGGGTAACATCAACGTCACCGCGCTGTTGCCCAAGGTGACGGCTCCGACGCTGGTCATGCACGCGCGCGAGGATGGCGCACATCCGATTGAGCTTGGCCGCGAAGTGGCGGCCGGGATTCCTGGCGCAAAATTTATTGCGCTTGCGAGCCGAAATCACATTCCGCTTGAGCAGGACGCGACGGTGCCGCGGGTGATCGAGGAGATCAACCTGTTCCTCGGCAGTTAACTGCGTTGCCGTAGGCGCTATGGCGCGGGTACTCGAGCCGCGTTGATCTTCCCGCTCCATCTGGGCGGACCTGATGTCGGCTGTTGGCCCTTCTGTATGGACCGGCCGCGCGTTGCAAGCCGAAAGTGACGATTTGGAGAAGTTGGTCTTGCGCTTCTGTATCCGGCCTATTGATGAAGCCTTTGAGCTCCTGGCCATCATGGATATCCGCGCGCGTTCGATCTCATTCGCGTCTCGGCCCCGAAGGCCAGAAGGGCCACCTGATCACGAACGCGCTGGCGAGACCTTTCTCCATCTCCTCTTTTCGACTCGCAGACCTCGGCGGGAAAGCCAACTATTGCTTTCGGGATTTAGCTTGAGCCGTCGGCCATCCCATTAGTGAACTTGAGCGTGTTCATTTCAGGCTACTGCCTTCGCGACGCGCGCTTCATAGCTTCGCTCTTGTGCCAGCACAGTCCAGGCGATGCGCGCCAGCTTGTTGGCGAGAGCCGCGGCCAAAACGTTTGGATGCAGGCGCTGAGAAGCGCGAGCGATCCAGACGCCGAAACTGTGCTTCGGCCAGCTCGCCGGCCGCAACAGAATGACCCGAGCTGCTTGCATGAAGAGCGTGCGTAAGTAACCGTTGCCGCGCTTGGTGATGCGCCCGAGAATGGTTCGGTCTCCGGTCGACATCTGCTTAGGGACGAGCCCGATCCAGGCCGAAAAATCCCGCCCTCTGGCGAATGCGGCGCCGCTGCCGATCGCTGCAACCATCGCACTCGAGATGATCGGACCGATGCCCGGCACGGTCATGACCCTTCGACAACTGTCATCACTTTTTGCCAACGTCTCGATCTCATCGGTCACCGGTTCAATTCGCTCATCGAGCTGCCGCCAGTCGCCGGCAAGATCAGCGACGATGCGTACCATGCGTGGTGAAAGAACGTCCGTCCGCTTGGCCAGGATGTCGGGCAGCACCTGGCGAAGGAAGCGCAATCCTTGCCGGACGATGATGCCACGCTCCAGAAGAAAGCCGCGTATCTGATTGATCACTGCGGTCCGCTGGCTGACCAGGCGAGACCGGACTCGGTGCAGCGCTTGCAGATCCAGTTGCTCGTCGGTCTTGGCTGGAACAAAGCGAGTCGTCGGCCGCTGCACGGCCTCGGCCACAGCATGGGCATCTCGAAAATCATTCTTTTGCCCCTGCCGAAAGGGCTTCGCGTACGTCGGCGGGACCTGCTTCACATCATGGCCAAGCGCGGCAAGCTCGCGAGCGACATAGTGCGTCGTCAGCCCCGCTTCGATGCCAATGAGACAGGGTGGCAGGTTCGCAAGCCTCGATGTAATGCGTCCGCGTGAGACCTTCTCTCGCAACACGATGGCGCCGCGCGAATCGAGGCCAATCATGTGAAGTGTGTTCTTGCCCATGTCTATTCCGATGGTGGTCACTGCGTGAACGGTCGTCGTGCGAGGCATGGTGGTGCTCCTTCTCCTGAAAAGCCCCCGCGTACTCTGAGAGCCGTTGGGGGCGGGAGCGCGGCCGGTCCATCCCATTCGCGACAGATGACAATGCTCTGGCTTTGAGTTTCGAGCGCTTTGTTTTTGGCCCGCTGTTGCGCTAGCTCCAACTCGAAGTCGCGTAGAGACCCAGCGGTTCCTGAAGGCCCTTAGCCAATCACGGATAGCGTCGGTGGCTTACGAATAAAAAACAGCTGAGCGGGCGCGCAAGGTCTTGTCCGGGCGGCGCGATGTTGTCGAAAAAAGATGATGGGCGGGCCGTGCTTTATGGTCGATGGCAGCATGTGCTGTTCCGTCAGCGGAAAAGGGGGCCTGTTGATTCACCTTGGCGCGGACGCGCAGGAGCGTATACTTCGCGAGGCGCACGTGCGACGCGTGGAAATGGGCGGGCGCGATGATCCGCCTTGCGGCATCAGACCGAGGTGCCGCAGGCTGAAGCGGCGCACGTTGAAGAAAATGGCAAGTATGCTGAGACATTCTGGCTCGCTAGGCAATTGAAAATGGAAGGATCGAAGGTAGCGCGACGGCTCGCTGCAGTTTTGGCTGCAGACGTGGTGGGCTACAGTCGTCTGATGGAGGCCGATGAGACCGGAACTTTGGCGCGTCTCAAGACAGTGCGGTTGGAGCTAATCGATCCAGCGATCGCGAACTGTAAGGGCCGTATTATCAAAACCACCGGCGACGGCATTTTGGTCGAATTTCAAAGCGTCACCGAAGCACTGCGTTGCGCAGTGGATTTCCAGGAGCGTATGGCGCGGCGTAATCGTGACATGTCCGCGTCGCGCGCCCTGCTTTACCGCATTGGCATCAATCTGGGCGATGTAATCGTCGAAGAAAATGATATCTTTGGCGACGGCGTTAACGTAGCCGCGCGACTTGAATCTATAGCGGAACCCGGGGGAATCTGCGTTTCGGGAGCAGTGTATGATCAAGTCGGCGACCGTCTCCCCATCGGATATGAAGATCTTGGCGAACAGCACGTCAAGAACATCAGCCGCGCGATCCGCGTATACAAGGTTTTGCTGAACGGCCAAACCTCAGATCGGACCAAGGTCGCTGACGGGCAGGCGTCGCCGCCGGTAAGCGTTCGAAAGCCATCGATTGCCGTGTTGCCGTTCGTCAATATGAGCGGCGATCCGGAGCAGGAGTTTTTCGCGGACGGCCTTACTGAGGACATCATTACCGAACTGTCGCGTTTCCGTCAGCTGCTCGTGATCTCGCGAAACGCCGTTTTCGTGCACAAGGGCAAGCCTATTAAGGCGCAGCAAATTGCGCGGGAATTCGGCGTCGACTACGTTGTTGAAGGAAGCGTACGCAAAGCGGCCGATCGCGTCAGGGTCACTGTCCAGCTTATCGACGGCGAAACCGAGACGCACATCTGGGCTGAACGATACGATCGAAAGCTCGAGGACATTTTCGCTATCCAGGACGAGGTAACATCGGCGATCGCCGCAACGCTGTTTGGCCGAATCGAAGCTGCCAGGCATGACCAGGTTCAACGAAAGCCCACCGAAAATATGGCGGCCTACGAGTACGTTCTGACCGGCAAGGTTCTGCACCATCGGTCAAACCGAGAATCCAACGCTGAGGCGATTCTCATGCTGAATCGCGCGATTGACCTCGATCCGAACTACGCGCACGCTCACGCGTGGAAGGCCTGCGTGACCGGCCAAGCGTGGTTGCACAGCTGGTGCGAGGACCCGGCCGCGAGCCTACAGGTGATTTTAGACGAACTGCAAACGGCCCTTTCGCTCGACGATAACGATGCCGATGTGCACCGTATCCTTGCCGCCGTGAAATTAAACTTCAACGAGCACGACAAGGCAGCCTATCATCAGGACCGCGCCCTGAGCCTAAATCCGAACAGCGACCTCATCGTTGTCCAACAGGGTGAGGTTCTTACTTGGCTCGGACGCCCCGAAGAAGGGATTGAGTGGATTCGCCGGGCAATGCGGCTCAACCCCTATCATCCCGAGCGTTTTTGGAGTCATCTCGGTCGCGCGCAATACACCGCGCGTATTTATGCCGATGCAATCGAGTCGTTCAGCAAACTAACAGCGCCGGACCACACCCATCACGCCTTTCTGGCCGCGTCGTCGGCACAATTAGGGAACCGCGTTGCGGCTGTGGCCCATGCTCGGGAGGTGCTTCAGCGAAAACAAGATTTCACCGTGAGCGGTTATCTACAAACACTTCACTATCAGCAGCCGTCTGATACTGAACACGTGCGCGAAGGACTGCTGAAGGCGGGGCTGCCTGGATAGGCGTACAAAGTTGCCCCGCGAGCGCTGATATGTGGCAGTTGACCAGCACCAGCCACTACCCGTTGGCGCTTTATCGCCCTAAGGCAGGCTTGCCCTATTCGATCGCCCCTGCTTCGTTGCAGTGCATGAGTCCGTTCGTGATGCTGTGGACGGCTCCTCCACCGGCACGAGAGTACCAAAGATGTGGGCGCTGTTTAAGGCTCCCACGATTCGGAGGAGCTACCCATGCAAACGGTCACGACAATCGGTCTCGACATTGCCAAGTCGGTATTTCAGGTCCATGGCGTTGATGTTACGGGCCAGGTGGTTATCCGCCGCCAGCTGAAGCGTCGTTACGTCCTGGCGTTCTTTGAGAAGCTGCAGCCCTGCCTGGTCGGCATCGAGGCCTGTGCCTCGTCACACCATTGGTCACGCGAGCTGCAGGCTCTCGGCCACACTGTGCGGTTGATGCCGCCGGCCTACGTCAAGCCTTACGTCAAGCGGCAGAAGAACGATGCGGCTGACGCAGAGGCCATCTGTGAAGCGGTCACAAGGGCTAGTATGAGATTCGTACCAATCAAGACGCCCGAGCAGCAAAGTGGGCTGATGCTCCATCGCTCGCGCCATCTGTTCATCCGGCAGCAGACTTCGGTGATCAATGCGATCCGCGCTCACCTTGCCGAGTTTGGCGTCACCGCACCGGTCGGACGCAAAGGCATCGAGGAACTGCTGCGTGTCATCGCCGACCCGAGCGACAAACGGGTGCCCGATGTTGTGCGCGCATGTCTTGCCGCACTGGGTAGCCAATTGCGCAGTCTCAAAAAGCAGATCTTGGATTTTGATCGAATGATCATGGCATGGCACCGCTCCAATCAAACGAGCAAGCGCCTCAATTGCATTCCAGGCGTCGGTCCGCTGCTCGCCACCGCCCTTGTCGCGAGCGTCGCCGATCCTAAAGCCTTCCGATCGGGTCGCAACTTCTCGGCCTGGATCGGGCTGGTACCCAAACAGCACTCGAGCGGGGGTCGGGATAGGCTCGGCAGTATCAGCAAACAGGGGGATCGCTATCTGCGCAGCCTGTTCGTGGCCGGCGCACTCGCCGTCATTCGCTATGCCAAGATCCACGGCACCAAGTATCGGCCCTGGGTCGCAGCGATGCTGGCACGACGGCCGACCAAAGTCGCTGCTGTCGCCCTGGCCAACAAGCTCGCCAGAATGGCCTGGGCAATGATGGCTAGAGGCGAGCGATACAATTATCCAGCCTCGCTGAGGGTCTGACGAAATCGCGCCAAGTACCACGGCGTGACGTGAAAGTTGGGAGGGCGAACAGCACGTAATGCAGAGCCGGTCGTTCCGGCGATCAGGACAACCCACTAGGGCCATTGCATTCTTGAATGCGGGTTTTTGACCGGGACCTGATCCGCGGAGAGCATTATGGCCAGCGGTCATGTGAACCGCACTCAAAGGCCGAACACATGGCTGCACCGACCAAGCCTGCGACGTGAAGATTCTCCTTGCCAACCCGGAGCCGTCCACACATGGCCCGTTGCGTCGGTTTCAGTGTCGCGAGGGCATGTCTGCGATTGGGGGGTTAACGGACGTAACGCAGACAGCTTAATTCCGTAGCGATTGACCGAGGTTGTTCTCTAATTCCGGGCCAGGGGTCAAGCTCCCCATGAACATCCTTGCCGGGTTCAGGGTTCTCTCCGCGGTAGGGGCGTGCCCTCCGCATGATGGCGTAAGATGACGCTGGTGGATCAATGTGTGAAGCGCGTTTTGCTCTTTCGAGCATCGCAAAGCCTGGGGCGATCGCACCAACGCCAGCGTCCCGGCAGGGACGTTCGTTTCCCGCTGGTCGGCGGGAACTCGATTGTCCTGCTATGCAGGCTGATTAGCGGCCTCCTTTGATGACCAGTTGAATTCGGTGCCTTCGATCCACATTCGGTGCAGAATGACGGCAAGCTTTCGAGCGACGGCAACCTTGGCTTTGCGGAGCCCGCTTCGTTTCGCAAGCCGGATGCCCCATGCTTTCAGCGTCAACCACTTTGCGACGCGAGTGAGCAGGACATTGGCTGCCTCGTAGAGGTAACTTCGCAGCATCGCATCGCCGCATTTCGAGATTCGGCCCGTCCAGTCGATCTCGCCGGATGCGTATCGTCGGGTCGTCAGTCCGACATAGGCTCCGACGCTTCTCGATCTCTTGAAGCGAGTGGGGTCATCGATCGTCGCAAGAAAGCAAAGAGCCGTGATTGGACCGACGCCAGGTGCTGTCATGAACCGTCGAACTTGGGCATCATTGCGTGCCAGCCGCATCACCTTGCGGTCGAGATCGTCAACCTGCTGCTCGATGGCATTGCGCGCCTTGAGCAGCGGCCTGACCGCAGCCATCAACTCGGAACGACCCTCGATTAGCTCCTCGGCTCGTACGGCGAAGGTGTTGAACTTGGCGCGGCCGATGACGAAACCGAGATTCTTGAGCAAGCCACGGACCTGGTTCTCCAGATCGCGCTTGATCTTGACCAGCAACGCCCGGCTCGCCAGGAGCGCCCTGACCGAGTGGCTAGCGAGATCCTTGACGCGCACCTCCTTGAACCAGCCGGTCTGCATGATGCGGGCGATACCGGCCGCATCGTTGCGGTCGCTTTTATTGATCTGCATTTTGAGCACCGCCTTGGCGTGGCGCGCGTCGATGCAGATCACCGGCAGGCCAAGCCTCTTGAGCTCGGTCCATAGCCACGTGGAGGTCGGCCCTGTTTCGAGGCCGATCCGAACCGCGCCCGGCGCATTTGATCTGACGAACGCGGCAATCACCTCAGGATCGGAATCGACTACGCCCTCTCGCACCATCGATCCCGTCTGGTTCACCACGCAGATCGATGTCTGCTTCAAAGACACGTCCAGTCCGACATAGTATTCCATCGTCGCTCTCCATCGTTGTAAGGCCACATGAGATGGCCCCGTATGTTTCTAGAGAGCTGATTCCCTGTGCCTTCGTCTGGCTCGATCCCGGAATTACCCCATGTGTGAAAACGCATGGCCTGAGTTGATTCCCGCGATATGATTCCTCTGCGATTTGCGGAGGAATCGGATGAAGCGCTTCGTTGAGGGCACGGATCGCGGGCAGAGCACGCTGTTTCCGGAATGCCTGGAAGACTGGATCGGCGAGGACAATCCGGTTCGGGTGATCAACGTCTTTGTTGAGGAACTGGATCTGGCCGATCTAGGGTTTGGCGGGGTCGATCCTGAGGCGACTGGCCGGCCTTCGTATCATCCGTCGGTTCTGCTGAAGCTCTACATTTACGGCTATCTCAATCGGGTTCAGTCGAGCCGACGGCTCGAGCATGAGGCTAGCCGCAACGTTGAGGTGATGTGGCTGACGGGCCGGCTTGTACCGGATCACAAGACGATTGCCGACTTTCGCAAGGACAATGGCGCTGCCATCCGCAAAGTGTGCGCGCGCTTTATCGCGCTGTGCCGCATGATGGGCCTGCTGACGCAAGCCAACGTCGCGATCGATGGCAGCAAGTTCAAGGCGGTGAACAACCGCGACAAGAACTTCACGCGCGCCAAGATGGAGCGGCGCCTGGCTCAGATTGAGGAGAGTGTCGCGCGCTATCTGCAGCAGCTCGACACCGCCGACCGGCAGGAACCGTCCGAGGCGCTCAAAACCAAGACGAGCCGCCTGAAAGAGAAGATCGAGAAGCTGAAGGAGCAGATGCGGCGTCTTGAGCTTCTCAAGGTGGAGATGCTCGCCACACCGGACCAGCAGATCTCGCTGACCGATCCCGATGCCCGCTCGATGGCGACCAGCGGCCGCGGTTCCGGCGTCGTCGGCTACAACGTCCAGATTGCCGTCGAGGCCAACCATCATCTGATCGTCATGCATGAGGTAACCAACGACGGAACCGACCGATCGCAACTCTCCCATGTGGCCAACGAGACCAAGACGGTGCTGGGCGTGGAAAAGCTCGATGCCGTCGCCGACCGCGGTTACTTCAACAGCGAGGAGATCCTGGAATGCGAGGAGGCTGGCATCACGGTTACGCTGCCAAAGCCGATGACGTCGAACGCAAAGGCGGAAGGACGCTTCGGCAAGCAGGACTTCTGCTATGTGGCTGATGAGGACGTTTACGTTTGTCCTGCAGGCGAGAAGCTCGCCTATTCCTTTACAACCCAGGACAAAGGCATGGTCCTGCGTCGCTACCGGACCACCGCCTGTCATAGCTGTGCAATCAAGAACAGTTGTACCAAGGGCAAGGAGCGACTGATCTCGCGATGGGAGCATGAGCATATTATCGAGGCCGTGCAACGCCGGCTTGATGAGCATCCGGAGAAGATGCGTCAGCGGCGTGAGACGGTCGAGCATCCCTTCGGCACGATCAAGGCTCGGATGGGGGCTACCCACTTCCTCATGAAGACACTGCCACGGGTCGCCAGCGAGATGGCGCTACACGTACTCGCCTACAATCTCACCCGCGTCATGAACATCATCGGCATCCAGCCACTCATCACAGCGATGAGGGCATAGTATCAATCCAGAAAATCAATGCGCCTCGCCAACTTCGACGACCTTTTGTCGCCTCTTCCCTGGGCGTTTCTACACAACCAAGACCCGTATCGGAAATGCAGTGAACCGCAAGGCCCATCATCGTCAACTCCAACGAGAGGGGGTCGAGGCGACAAGCATCTGCGTCCAGCATTTCCGGCCAAGTGGAGATGTGGTAATCTTCGCCAGAGCTAGCGACGTCCAAGCATAGCTCATTCGGGAGCAACCGGACCGGCTTTCGGGCCAGCAGGAGAGAGCGATGGCAGACCAGGTTCAATGGCAGCTTTCCGGTGACTATTTCGAGAACTGTAATTGCAGCGTCGTATGTCCGTGCCTCGTGTCGAAGGCTGCCCCCCTGACCGCACGACCAACTGAGGGTGTGTGCGACGTGCCGCTCATCTTTCACATCGAAAGCGGCAGGTATGGCAGCGTCGCGCTCGATGGTCTTAACGTGGCGCTCGCAATCCATACCCCTGGGCGCATGGCAGAAGGAAATTGGTCGGTGGCCGCCTATATCGATCAACGCGCTGACGACAAGCAGACCGAGGCACTGGGGGCGATCTTCACCGGCGCTGCCGGAGGGCCTATGGCGGCATTCGCACCGCTGATCGGCAAGAACCTAGGGGTAAAGAAGGTTCCGATCACATACCGTATCGACGGCAAGAAGCGCTCGGCGGAAATCCCGGGCATCCTGAAGATGGCTGTTGATCCGCTGCCGACAGCGCACCCGAGTGGGGAGATGTGGGCGAACACCGGTCATCCGGTCAGCCCCGATAAGCTGGCGTTCGCCATGGGAGCACCGGGAAATACATTTAGCGATCATGGCATGCGTTGGGATAATTCCGGCAAGAACGGCCACTATGCGCCGATCCGCTGGTCAAATCAGTCGTGATGCACTTCGTGCGCCGATATTCGTAACAAATGATCGAAAGCACCCTGGAAACGGTGCTGCGGCGTGATCGCTTGGTCATTGCCGGCGCGCTTGTGGTGATCGTCGCGCTGGCGTGGGGCTACTTGCTCTGGCTCGCTGCCGACATGGACATGGGCGGCATGGACATGACCGGCTTCCGCATGATCCCCGCCGGCATGGGAATCATGGCGCCGGCGAACGCGCCGTGGAGAGCGATCGAGTTCGCGTTCGTGTTCGCCATGTGGACGGTGATGATGGTCGGCATGATGGCGCCCTCGGCGGCACCGATGATCCTCATGTACGCCCGCGTGGGTCGACAGGGGAAGGCTGAGGGCAAGCCGCTCGCCGCAACCGGCTGGTTCGCCGCCGGCTACTTCCTGGCCTGGGTCGGCTTTTCGCTCGCAGCGACCCTTGTTCAATGGGTGATCGAACGGGCGGCTTTGCTTGATTCCCGCATGGCGAGCGCCAGCAACATACTCGGAGGAATCGTGCTGATTGCGGCGGGCGTCTACCAATGGACACCGCTCAAGGACGTCTGTCTCGCCCAATGCCAGACGCCGTTCCTGTTCCTGATACGCCATGGCGGCTTTCGCGGCGATTTACCGGGCTGCCTTCTGCTGGGGCTTCGCCACGGAGCGTATTGCGTCGGCTGCTGCTGGGCTCTGATGGCACTTTTGTTTGTGGGCGGTGTGATGAACGTACTTTGGATCGCGCTCCTGGCTCTGCTCGTTCTTCTCGAGAAACTTACTCCGTTCGGACGGTGGATCGCACGCGCCGCCGGCGTTGCGTGTGTCGCCGCGGGCGTCTGGATGTTGTTATCTTCGCCGTAGTGAAGAGCCGTCTCCTTATTCACGTCAATGCATCATTCACGGCATGGCGATCCCCAGCACCTTGCCACGTAGATAAGCCGCTCGCGTGCGCGGCTGAACGTCCGGATGTGGCCGTCGATCGGGCGAAAATCACCCGAACCGGACCTATCTCTTTCACATCGGTGGATGCCGTATCGTCATTCGCAGCGAGCCGAGCGCTCATTCTTCCGGCAGCCCCGCCTTGCGCAGGCCGTCAAACGCAGGCTGCAGGACCGGCTTGTGCTCGATCAACCATTTGATGGAGAGCTTGGGATTGATGCGGCGAGCTTCGGCCAAGGCGGCTTTCGCCTCATCCAGGTCACCTTTGAACGCGTGGGCAACAGCCAAATTTAGGTACGAGTAAAAAACGCGATAACCGCCGTCGATTGCGTTATTGCATTCGTCGATCGCCGCATCGAAATGTCCGAGGCCGATCTCGGCATCAGCCGTGAAATTGTGCCATTGGCTCAACGCTGGATCGCGCGGACTTAAGCGCATCGCTTGCTGTACATCGGACCTCGCTTGTTCAAATTGGCGTAAGTACGTTTCAGCGATACTTCGTGACGCGTGCAGAGGCGCGGAATTTGCGTTGACAGCGAGCCCGGCGTCGGCAGCGCGAAGCGCATCATTGGGACGGGAGGAAACTAACTGGTAGAGGCTTTTCGCCACATAGGCCTGCATGTTGTCGCGATCGAGCGTGATCGAGCGATCGGCCTGGCCGAGTATTTTTGCATCGTAGTCGGTTTCAGAATTCCTCGATCCGAAGGCGTATTCTAGCGCGTACGTGTAAGCGTCGCCCGCCAGCGCCTCACTGCTGTTCGGATCGAACTTGAATGCCCTTTCAAATAAGGCGTGAGCCGCATCGGTTTTATCCTTTGTAAACGGCGGCCACAGCAATGCTTTACCACGCATGGCGAGATCAATCGCGTCCGGGTTTTGGGAACGTGCGTCCTTTTCTGCTTCTGCCTTGACCAACTCGTAACGCAAAGTATTAGCCAGCCTCGCCACCACCTGATCTTGCAGCCTGAACAGGTTGGCTACGTCTTCCTCGAAGCGGTCAGCCCAGAGATGCGCCGGTCTCGCCATCAATAAGTTGCGCGTTGACGCGGACATGGTTCTGATCGCGCTGCACCGAGCCTTCGAGGACATAGCGGACCCCCAGCTCCTTGCTGATCTGCTTGGCGTCAACGTTCTTACCCTTAAAGGTGAAGGCGGTGTTGCGCGCGATGACAAAAGAATTGCGTATGCGCGAGAGGTCGGTCGTGAGGTTCTCCGTGATGCCGTCGGCAAAATAATCTTGGCTCGGATCGCCCGAGAGGTTCGTGAAAGGCAGCACCACGATGGAAAGATGCGCGGCCTCGGCCCGCGCTGCTGGTGCATTTGAGCTGACGGCCGCAGGTCGGTTCGCGCCAAGGAAATACCAAGCGCCGCCCGCAATCCCAATGAGTAGGACGGCGATCCCTGCGGCGATCGGCGCCAGGGCAGAACGCTTTTTCGGCTCCGGGCGCTTCGCCTCCGTCACGGGCTTCGCTTGGGCCGGCTTTCCGACTTCGAGCGAATAAACCCGGACCGGCTCGGCGATGTTCTTGAGTTGGGTCACACCCAGATCGCTCACCGCGAGATCGAGCCGCGCCTTCACTTGCCGATAGGCATCTTCGGACAAACAGATGGCACCGGGGGCGGCGATCCCTTCCAATCGCGCGGCAATATTGATGCCGTCGCCCATTAGGTCACCGTCGCTCTCCTCGACCACATCGCCCAAATGGATGCCAACGCGGAATTCGATCCGGCGCTCTGGCGGAAGGCCAGCATTGCGCTCGACCATGCCGTTCTGCACCTCGATGGCGCAGCGCACGGCGTCGACCACGCTGCGGAACTCAACGATGGCTCCATCGCCGGTGCGCTTCACTACGCGCCCGTTATGCACAGCGATGGTCGGATCGATTAGATCGCTCCGAAGCGCTCGCAGCCGCGCCAGTATGCGATCCTCGTCCGTGCCGGCAAGTCGGCTGTACCCGACCACATCCGACACCAGAATCGCCAAGCGCGTTTTGCTCTCTTGAGCATCGCAAGACCAAGAGCGATCTCACCAACGCCAGCGTCCCGGCAGGGACGTTGGCTCCCGCTGGTCGGCGGGAATTCGGTTGTCCTGCTATGCAGGCTGATTAGCGACCTCCTTTGATGACCAGTTGAATTCGGTGCCTTCGATCCACATTCGATGCAGAATGACGGCAAGCTTGCGAGCGACAGCAACCTTGGCTTTGCGGAGCCCGCTTCGCTTCGCAAGCCGGATGCCCCAGGCTTTCAGCGTCGACCGTTTTGCTACGCGGGTGAGCAGGACATTGGCTGCCTCGTAGAGGTAACTTCGCAGCATCGCATCGCCGCATTTCGAGATTCGGCCCGTCCAGTCGATCTCGCCGGATGCGTATCGTCGGGTCGTCAGCCCGGCATAGGCTCCCACGCTTCTCGACTTCTTGAAGCGAGTGGGGTCATCGATCGTCGCAAGAAAGCAAAGAGCCGTGATTGGACCGACGCCAGGTGCTGTCATGAACCGTCGAACTTGGGCATCATTGCGTGCCAGCCGCATCACCTTGCGGTCGAGGTCCGCAATCTGTCGCCCGACAGCCTCGCGGGCCTTGAGCAATGGCTCTACCGCGGCAGCAAGTTCTGGCCGAGCCTCGGCCAACTCCGCGGCGCGCTTGGCAAACACATTCATTTTTGCCCGGCCGATGACGAGCCCGAGATTCTTGAGGAGTCCACGGATCTGGTTCTCAAGATCTCGTTTGATCTTGACGAGCAGAGCTCGGCTGACAAGAACGGCTTTGATTGCGTGACTGTCGAGATCTTTGACGCGGACCTCCTTGTACCATCCACATTGCATGATGCGCGCAATGCCCACGGCGTCGTTACGGTCGCTCTTGTTGATCTGCATCTTCAGAACCGCCTTCGCATGCCTGGCATCGATGCAGATGATGGGCAGTCCCATCTTATTCAGCTCAGTCCATAACCACGTTGACGTTGCTCCCGTCTCAAGCCCGATCCGCGCGACACGCGGTGCATACGATTTGATGAATGCCGTGATTGTCTCCGGGTTGGATGCAACCACTCCTTCGCGCTCGATCTTTCCTGTCCGATCCACGATGCAGATTGCTGTCAGCTCCAGCGATACGTCCAGTCCGACATAGTGCTCCATTGTGGTTCTCCATGATTGCAAGACCCATGGGTGGGCCTCGTCGATTCCTGGAGAGCTGATTCCCAGAGCCTGAGTATGGCTCGAACCCGGAATTACCCCATGTGTGAAAACGCACTGCGTTATTTGATTCGCGCATTATGATTCCGATCCAATCATGGGGGATCGGATGAGGCGCTTCGTTGAGGGCACGGATCGCGGGCAGAGCACGCTGTTTCCTGAATGCCTGGAAGACTGGATCGACAAGAACAATCCGGTTCAGGTGATCGACGTCTTTGTCGACGAACCCGATCTGGCGGAGTTGGGGTTTGACGGGGTTGATCCTGAGGCAATCGGTCGGGCCTTCATATCATCCGTCGGTTCTGCTGAAGCTCTACATTTACGGCTGCTAGACGTACAATTACTTGTCTGCAATTGACCCATTACCAATACTGGCGCAGCGCACCTTCCAATTGGCACCGTTTTGGCCCCCGTCGACAGCTACCCCGGCTGGTGTCGTATCGATGGCGGTGACGCTTGGCGCAATCGGTTGGCTGTGAAACAATCTTCAAACAGAAATGATGTGGTGGGTAATGATTGAGGGTGTGCCCCTGGATTGTCTGGTCGGCAACGGAGGTGAGACGATGGGATTGCCTGGACTAGCGGGCGCAGATCATATTGGCATAACCGTGCCTGACCTTGAGGCGGCGACGCGATTTTTCGTCGACGTGATCGGCTGCAAAGTCATTTT
Organism: uncultured Alphaproteobacteria bacterium; assembly: GCA_963733575.1. Taxonomy (GTDB): domain Bacteria; phylum Pseudomonadota; class Alphaproteobacteria; order Rhizobiales; family Xanthobacteraceae; genus BOG-931. The sequence continues at coordinate 443,002 of CAVTDJ010000009.1, forward strand.
CGAAGTGGGGCCCATTCGCGTCGAACGACGACTGGATGGAACGACATTTGGGCGTCGATCCTCGGTCAAAGATCATCAAGCTTCGGATGCTGAAATGTGCCAACGGTCCCTCGATCGAGTTGTTTGAATATGACGTTGAGGACCAGAAGAAAGCAGGTCCAAGGAATAGCGACATCGGTGGTCACCACGTCGGCTTCTACGTTACCGATCTGAACGCCGCGGTCGCCCATCTTCGGCGGCACGGCGTCAAGGTGCTGGGCGAGCCGACGCTGATGAACGAGGGCCCGTCCGCGGGACTCCATTGGGTCTATTTCACTGCACCGTGGGGAATGACGATGGAGCTCGTCTCTTATCCCCGAGGTATGGCCTACGAGGCCGGCACCAAAGATGTCCTTTGGAAGCCGGCAGAGGGCTTGAACTCTGCGATCAGCGCAGTGTCTGTGGAGACGCCTATTCGACGTGACGGGGCCAAATCTCCTTTTCCGCACATGCGGCACATCTTGTTTGCGCGTGCTTTTTATGCTTGCTTTAGTAGAGCGGTCGCCAGTTGGCGTCCCCCGCTCTTCGATCAATTTCTGGACGCGCAATTGCAGACGACCGCCGTTCGTCAGGAGGCAAGCTGTCAGCACGCAGTAACGGGCACTCACGACGAACGCATAACGAGACCCGTGAATCAGCGCTGGGAGGGCAACATGAGAAAAACGATCAGCGCCGCCGCGATCGTCATCGCGGCGCTCGTTGGCTTTTGGACCGTTGGTGACGCGTCGGCTCAGGAGAAGGATGGATGGAAGGGAGCGCCGCGCACCTTCCTGTGGAATCCGGGTCCGATCCAGTTCACGGATACCGCGAAGTTCAAGAAAATCCGCCTTGGACGATTGCGGTGTCGAACGCCTCGATATCGAATGTATGGGCGGTGGGTTGGCTGCATTCGCTGCAATATGTGGCAGCCCAGCATAAGGACGTCATCAAGCAGCTCATCGTCACCGACGCCAATGACGATTCAAATAAGCAAGTGGCCGACATCCAGGACCTGCTCCAGCGCAAGCCGGATCTCCTCATCGTCCGTCCGGCGACGGCGCAGGCGCTCGATCCGGCCGTCACGCGCGCCATGAAGTCGGGGGTGCCGGTCGTCCTGTCCGACCGCAGCATCACCTCCGACAATTATCTTTCCCTGATCAATGCCGATGACTGGTCGCTCGGCCGGCACATGGCGCAATGGATTGCCGAAACCCTGAAGGGCAAGGGGAATATCGTCATGATTGCCGGCATCGCCGGCGCCAGCCCTGCCGAGAACCGGATCAAGGCGGCTCACGAAGTCTTCGATACTTATCCGGGCATCAAAATCCTCGATCTGCAATACACCGACTGGAGTCCCGCGAAGGGCAAAACGGTGATGGCCGCTCTCATCCAGAAATACGGCAAACAGATCAACGCCGTTTGGAGCGACCACGGCCTCGAGGGCTCGGGCGCGATCGAGGCCTTCGTCGACGCCGGCTACAAGGACGGCGAGATTCCGCCAATCACCTGCGCAGACCTCAACGCCTGCCTGACATTGGCCGTGAAGCACAAGGTGCCAGCGCTCAATTTCGACTACCCTCCGAAAATGGGCGGGGTCAGCCTCGAGGTTGCGCTCTCGGTTCTGCAAGGGCTTCCGGTTCCCAAGCACTATGTCATCAGCAGCGACATTTCGATCTCCAAGGGGCTTCGAAACGCCTTCGGTGCACGCCGACCGCTGGCTCGAAGACTACGCGCAGATGAACAAGCCGGACGACTTCATCGTCTCGACCGGCATCCCGAACTACGATCCGAAGACATTCAAGACCGAGTAGTCGCGCTTGAACGCAAATGCCGCGATGGGCGGAGAGGCCGTCCATCGCGGCGCAGCGGCGCGCAGTGCGGCTCCTGTGGACAGCCGAGCACTGACCTCGCCCGATGCGCGGGAGTATGGCGCACAGCATGCTGAGCGTGACAGGAATCTCGAAAAGCTTTCCCGGCGTGAAGTCGCTTCAGGACGTCGACTTCTCGGCCAGCGCCGGTGAAATTCACGCACTCGTTGGCGAGAACGGAGCCGGAAAAAGCACGCTGATCAAGATCATTTCCGGCGCATATGTGCCGGACAAGGGCGAAATCGAGCTGGACGGCCAGAAGGTTTCGTGGGCCGGCCCGCGCGAAGCGCAAAGCGCAGGCATCCACGTCATCTATCAGGAACTCGTTCTCTTCCCGGAACTCACAGTCGCCGAAAACGTGTTCATCAATGATCAGCCGCTCTCTCGGTTCGGCATCATCGACTACCGACTGATGGAGCGCCGCGCGGACGATGCGCTTCGTCGGCTGGGCGCCAGGATCGACGTGCGCCAAAGGGTGAAAGACCTGACCGTTGCCGATCAACAGATGGTCGAGATAGCAAGAGCCCTCGTTGGCTCGGTCAAGGTACTGATACTCGATGAGCCGACCGCGGTAATTTCCGGTAGGGAGGTCGATCTTCTTTTCGATCGCCTGATTGCGCTGCGCAGCGCCGGCGTCGCGATCATTTACATTTCCCATCGCCTTGAAGAGATTTTCCGTATCGCCGATCGGGTGACAATATTGAAGGACGGGGTGCGGGTCGCAACCCGGCCCGTCACGGAGGTCAATCGGGACCAGCTGATTTCGATGATGGTCGGCCGCGCTTTGTCCGACGTCTTCCCGCCCCGCCGCGCTGTCGCGCACGACGCGCCCGTTCTTTTGCGCGCCGAAGGGATCAGCGTCGGAACACGTGTCAGGGACGCATCCCTTGACCCTTAAGAGCGGCGAGGTACTCGGGCTCGCCGGCCTTGTCGGCTCAGGCAGGACAGAGCTGGCCCAGGCTATCTTTGGCGGATTGCCGTTTGACGCAGGCAAGGTCGAGATCGCGGACAAGGTATTCGCCAGAACATCGCCGCGAAGCTCGATCGAAGCAGGGGTTGGCCTGCTCACCGAGGACCGCAAAGGCGAGGGTCTGTTGATGCATCTCAGCGTCGCCGCCAACATCGTGGCGCCGCGCCTCGGCGAAATCGCGCGCGGACCGTTCATTGACCTTCATGCCGAGAACAGAATCGGCGCGAAGGAGATCGCGAGATTCTCAATTGCGGCGCCCGGACCGCAAGCCGTCGTCGCCGGACTGTCGGGCGGCAGTCAGCAGAAGGTGCTGTTCAGCCGATGGGTTCGCACCTGTCGCCGCGTGTTGTTGCTGGACGAGCCGACCCGAGGCGTCGATGTGGGCGCCAAGGTCGAAATCTATCGCATCATACGGCAGTTGGCCGACGACGGGTTTGCGATATTGATGATCAGCTCGGAATTGCTCGAGATCGTCGGCATGTGCGATCGGGCTCTGGTGATGTGCGAGGGGGTGATTACCGGAGAACTGGCCGGCTCTGCGATCACGGAAGAAGCGATCATGAATTTGGCATTGGCCGAATGACGCAGAACGCAGAATTGATATCGGCACGGCCGTTGACGCTCTGCGACGGCTGATGCGGTGGCTGGAGCCTGCTGTCGTCATCGAAATTGGCCTGATCGCGCTGCTCTTTGTGATCGGCTTTACGGTCAGCGAAAGCTTCCGGACGATCGACAATGTAGTCAACATCTTCGAGCAGACAACCGGCCTTGCTTTCGTCGCGCTGGGTCAAACGGTTGTCATTCTGTCGGGCGGCATCGATCTCTCGCTCGATGCAACTATCGCGCTAACGTCATCCTTGCTTTCCGGCGTCGGTCAACGGGCGTGCGGAGATGGCCGCGCCGATGATCGCCGCGGTGCTGGCGATTGGCCTCACCATCGGCCTTGTCAACGGGGCGCTGATATTGCTGCTGCGCGTCCATCCGCTGATCGTCACGCTCGCTGTCGCGGCCGTCGTACAGGGAATCACCCTGCTTTATACCCTGATGCCGATTGGCGGTATGCCGGAAGGGTTCGATCTGTTCGCATTCGGGCGCGTGTTCGGCATCCCGATCGGAGCAACCATTGCTGTCCTCTGCTTTGCCGTGGTCGCTTTCGTTCTCGCCTATACGCGCCTGGGCAGACAAATTTTCGCCTTCGGCGGCGAGCCAGCGCCGCGCGCCTGGTCGGCATCCCGGTGAGCCGGGTCGTTTTGTTCGTCTACGGCCTGTCTGGTCTGCTCGCCTCGCTCACCGGAATCTATCTCGTCAGCCGGCTGGGAATCGGCAATCCGACCGGCGACACCAATTTCAACCTTGCATCGATCACGCCGGTGGTTCTGGGTGGCACGCCGCTGACCGGGGGGCGGGGCGGCGTTCTCGGGACCTTGCTGGGCGTCTCCCTCGTGCAGACGCTCAACAACGTCCTCAACTTTCTGGACATATCGACGTTTTACCAATGGATGATTCAGGGCCTGATCGTGATCGCGGCGGTATCCATCTTCGATCGACAAACGCAGGCGCGCCGCATGAGCACTGCCGCTCTCACCGAGATTTCGCAACCACGGAGCGGGCGCATTTGTCGAACGCAACGGCCTGCTGCTCTTTTGTCTTGTTCTCACCGGCGGCGCGGCGCTGTTTGCGCCGGGGTTCCGCTCGCCAAACAATCTCCAGAACGTTCTTACCAACGCCTCGCCGCTCGGAGTCGTTGTGCTCGGCCAGTGCCTGGTCATTCTGGTGCGAGGGTTCGATTTGTCGGTGGCGTCCGTGATGGCGACTGCGGCCGTGATCGCTACGTCCTTTGACGAGACCACGAACTGGTCCGTAATCCCGATCCTCGCTGTTTCATTGTTGATGGCGGTAGTCGTGGGTTCGGTAAACGGCTATCTGGTCACGCATCGTAAGGTTTCACCGTTCCTCGCCACCCTGGCGGTGATGATCGTTCTGCAAGGAATTCGTTTCGCATGGACAAAGGGTGCGCCATCGGGACGCGTTCCGGAAATGATCCGGGTGGTCGGGTCGCAGGCGATCTATCGGAATCCCGATCAACCTGATGCTCCTGCTGGTTCTCGCCGTTATCGTCGGCGTCATGCTCCACCGCACCGCTTTTGGCCGCAAGATCTACATGGTGGGAGGCAATCCGCGAGCCGCCGAGCTGGTCGGCATCAACGTCAGTCGGGTCACCTTCTCGTGCTATGTGCTCAGTTCGGTTTTCGCAGCGATCGGCGGGCTCGTGCTGGTTGGCTACGTGGGCAGCGTCGACAACTGGGTCGGCCGCGGCTACGAACTGAACTCGATCATCGCGACGGTCATGGGCGGCGTGTCGTTGGGCGGCGGCCGGGGCACGGTCTTCGGCGCATTGATCGGCGCGTTCGTTCTTACTGAAATATTCAACATCGCCCTGCTGCTGGGTTTCCCCGTGCAGTTTCAATGGGTGGTGAAGGGCGTGGTTATACTCTTGGCGGTGGCGGTGTATCTCGCCGCCCACCGGTCGCGTTGAGCGCAACTAACACGACCCGCATTCAGGCCATCTCGGAACGGGATTCTCAGAGATGGAGCAAGTGTGATCGGGATCGGCTCTAATCGGGATCGCTCAACATCGTCATGAACTGGATTTCGACGTCCTTTTGCAGCAAGTCGAGGCGCCGCGACCAGAAACTGGTAAGAATTGGCGTCTGCAGGTGCTCGTCGAGCTCCTTGCGCGTGCGCCAATTCTCATAGAAAACAAACAGGTTCGGATCGTCATCGCTGACATGGAGATGATAGTCCACGCATGCGGGTTCCGCACGCGATGGCTTGACGAAGCCATGAAGTATCTTGAGCAGCTCGTCCCGTTTTTCGGGCTTGGCATGAAGATATGCGATCAAGGTGCACCCTGGTTTCATGTTGTGTCCTCGCAGATAAAAGCTGCCGCACCGATTGCCTTATGGTAGCACGGCTCACCGGCTTGAGCGGGCGACGACATGCAAAGCACGTTGGGCGAACAATTGAACCAGGATTCCCGCGCTCCATCCCGCCACGAGACGGCTCGGGATGGCAAATAACTGCGCGGCGGCTTTACTGCGGCAATTCCGCCGGTTCGGCCTCTGTTCCCGATCCTCCCGGCGGCATGAAGCTCGCGGCGAAGGCCAAGGCGCGCATGGGCACGCTGGTGCCCAGCGGGGCAATACTGTGAGCCGTGTTTGGTGGTATGTGGATCAGATCGCCGGGTTCGACCTCGCGCTTCTCGCGCCCGACTTGCATCAGCGCGCGGCCGGACAGGATGTAGAAGAATTCGTGGGTGTTGTGTTTGTGCGGCTCGAGATGGGTTCCGGGGGCGATTTCGAACTCTGAGACATATTCGAGATATGAGCCCTCAGTCGCGCCCCGAATGGATTCCTTCGGGAACATGAAAAACGTCTTGCATGTTCCGCCATGCTCGATCGTTGGCTTGATCTTCGCGTTTCTCACATCCATTTTGCTCCTCCTTTGCGCTTCCGCCGGTCAAACCGCCACAGGGACTTTAGAGCTTTTCGCGACCGATTTCGAACCCTTTCACAGCGGAAGGCAGGAGGGTAGTCTCGTCTTTGCTCTTCGATCGGCGATAATTCAGGTGCCCGGCTGCACATCGTCCGGGCTGAACTGCAATGAACCGCAAAGGTATGGAGGAAAGCCATGACTTCAGACAATATCGAGCTGATCGCTGCCTATTTCACGGTGGCTGGCGACGTCTATCCGTTTGGGCCCACGCAGGTTAGCCCGTTTCCCGTTCCGCGGATCGGGTCGAGGCCGCGGCCCGCGCTGGCTGGAAAGGCATCGGAATGATTCCCGACGATGTCGAAGCAACCGCGGCCAAGATCGGCTATGCCGAGATGAAGCGCATCCTCGCCGCCAACGGCATCAAATATTTCGAGCTCGAATTCCTTGTCGATTGGTATCTCGACGGCGAGCGCCGCAAGAAATCCGACGAGTACCGCCGTAAGATCCTTGCGATTGCCGAGACTTTCGGCGCTCGAAACGTCAAGGTCGCGCCTGGTCTGCCACAGGACGTCCATCATCCGCGTCCCGAAGAACTGGTTCCCGATATTCCTCGCATGCAGGATGCTTTCGTCGACCTCTGTCGCGACGCAGCCAATCACGGCACCGCGATCGTCCTCGAGATCATGCCGTTCGGTAATGTGAACACGATCGACGACTGGCCGCGCCATTGTCGAGGGAGCCAATCAATCGAACGGCTTCCTTTTGATAGACATCTGGCACATGGCGCGCGGCGGCATCGACTACAGCGAAATCACCAAGATTCCGCACCGCTTCATCGGCTCCATTGAACTTGACGACGCGGACAAGGAGGTGGTCGGGTCCTTATGGGATGACACGGTCCATCGGCGCCGGTTGCCCGGCGACGGGGCGCTGGATCCGCGGGCGTTCATACGGGCCGTGCAGTCCGCCGGTTATCGTGGACCTTGGGGCGTTGAAATCCTGTCGGAGACTTTTCGCAAGCTGCCGCTTGCTGAAATGGCGAAACGGTCCTTCGAGGCGACGATGGCGCAGTTCCCGCGATGAGGCAAGTCGCCGGGCACTATTCTCTGCGCGGAAGCCAACATCTGCCCGAACGAAAAACCTGTAACGTATCTGTGAGCCGAAACGGCCTGCGTCCCTGCTTCGGCTATGATGCCTCGCGCAACGCGGACATTGCGCGGAGATTATCGAAGCGTGACAACTTCAGGATTTATACTCGACGCTCAAGCGGATGCAGTTGATCTTCGCGCCGGCAAACCCAGCAGTTTCCGTGTTTTGGCGTCGAGCTGCCAGAACTCGCCGCACGCGGTCAATCGATCGTTGAGATAAATCTCGGCCTGGTCTAGCCGATCCGCGAATGCCGCCGGCTTGTCGTCACGTCCGCTCCAGAAATCATTGAACAGCGCTCTGACCAATTCGCGACGGCGCTAAATTTCCTGCTGGTCAGGTGAAATGGAGGCCACACCAGTGACCTGACAACCGCAGGGACATGATGAGAACGAACCCTGCCACCGCGCTCAACAAGAGAATAGACGGCCTCTTTGCCGGTGCCGCTCGTACCTTGATGCTTGCGCTTGCTGCGGTGTTTGTTCTTTTCGAGTTCGCCAACGAAAGTGTTGTCCATTTCGATTGTTTTTCCTTCACCACCAAGCGGCATGTCGGGATGTAGTTCGCGCATCGCTTCGCGAAGACGATGTTCCATGAACCATGCCGTCTTGTAGGTAACCTTCAATGTGCGGTGCAATTGGTGGGCGCTAATTCCTTTCTTGCTGCTCGCCATCAAATGAGCCGCTTGGAACCACTTGGCGGAAACAAAAAATGACGAACGCGGATCGGGCGCACCTCACGTCATCTAGTAGATGGCTCCGCCGAGCCTCTTGTTGCGCGCGATCCTCGCTACCTCACCACTTCGGGTAACTCACACCGCGTGAAAATTGGAAAGCTCACGAACGACAGTAGAGCTATAGCGTGGGCGACAAGGGATCACGCGGCTCGCCGGGCTTTGATGCGTTTTGCCTCCTCGGGTTTAGATTTCGACGCGCCATTTTCAGGTCATAGTGGGTCTGCAGGTTCATCCAGAACTCCGCACTATTGCCGAAGTACAAGCTTAGTCGGAGCGCGGTGTCGGCCGTGATGCGCCGTCGATTGTTGACGATCTCGGCGATACGGTTTGGCGAGATCCCAACCGCCTTCGCGAGCTGGTTCTGCGACAGACCATACTCGGCTAAGAACTCATCCTTGAGCATTTCGCCGGGAGTGACAGGTGCAAACTCCTTCTCAGCCATCACCGTCTCCTGTCAGTGGTAGTCCACGATCCGAACGTCATGAGCTTCGCCATCGATCCATCTGAAGATCACCCGCCATTGATCGTTGATACGGATCGAGTAAAAGTCCTTCAGGTGACCCTTCAGCTTCTCCAGCCGGTTTGCAGGCGGCACCTTCAAGTCTTCCAACCGGCTCGCGGCGTTGATCGCTTCGAGCTTGCGTTTTGCGGGCCGGGCAAAGCTCTGGAACTGGCGCACGACCTCATCCTGGAACAATGCCTCGGTCGTCTTGTCGCCAAAGGATCGGATCATCGGGCCGATTGTACCGAATACCGGTATACGGTCAAGGTTCCGGAAAGTCGGGCCCAGAACCGTCCCTTGCGGACGTCTGATTGGGCCGGATTCCGGCCATCGTTCACGCGCGACTTTTTCCAGAGCGTACGGGAGACCTTACTCGGATCGATGCAATCTCCTTCCTCCAAGCCCGTTTCGTCGCCGGCACGATGAACCCGCGCGGTGGTGGATTCGACAGAGCGGTACCGTGAATTCGTCGCCTGCTTTGCGGCGAACGCGCGCGGCTGCACGTAGCGCAGATGATGCGGGTCCGACGGCTACAGCCGCACACAAGGCAGGCTTGTCGGGCGAAAAATCTGACGTGGTCCTTGTTCCGAATACGACGCGGTTCCGCAAGGGGAGTGCGCTCTTGTCGACACTGCGCGAACCCGGCCCCCCACGTGGCTCTTCCGTGCGCGGCTTGAGCGGCAAAGGCGGTCCGGCGGATTTAATTACTGACAACGCGGTTCGATGAAATCTGCATCGCCGTTACAGAGATCGCAAGTTTTGATTGAATACGCGTCCTTAATGCGCCGAGCGTCGGTTGCGGTGGAGCTTGTCCTCGGCACCCGTTCGCATGTTCCTTAATCTTTGCGGCTCACTCGCCTCGCTCCTCGGTAGCGCACGTTCGATGCGGAAAGGCTGGGCCGCGGCGGCGGCCGACGGGCGTAAATCTTCTGTCTGCACCACTCGAGGTAAAGCGGCATTGGGGCGGGTCGTTGCCCAGGGGCGCGGCCGTCGTCATTTCGCGCATGCGGGAGGCATGTTTGTCGGGGCTAAGGCTGCTTTCCGACCATCAGCCGGATCGGCTACGCGTTGACGATCAAGCCTCTGGTCCGCCGCACCTCTGGTTACACGAAGAAAATCCGACGACCGCGTGGATTGTTGTCGAATCGGAACCCGAGCCTGGTCGCAGCTTGCCTATCAATTCGGCCACGAGCTCGGGCACGTCATGTGCAACAGCTGGACGGGGAAAGTGGAAACGCCGCCACCGAGTCGCTGGCTCGAGGAGTGCTTGGCGGAGGCGTTTTCGATTCGCGGCCTCGCGCGGCTTGCCGATGCGTGGGAGCACGATCCGCCCTTTACTGGCGATGCCGGATACGGCCAGGCGCTCCCAATCAGCAGGATCAATGCTGGAGTTAGCCGCGAATTTTTTCACATGACGCCGCATCATCGTTCTGCAGGCTAATAAATTGAGATTTCGCCGAGACACGCCGGCGCCTTTGCAAAATGCGTTTTTCGACGCGATCGACGCCGCTCATGACCGATTTTATTGCAGACGTTCGTTGATGTTGGCCGCGAACCGTGATTCACCGGCGACGAGGTGACCAAGGGCGGGGCCGGGCGATGATGGGGGCGGCTCAAGCGGGACCAACAGCAGCTCTTCTATCGCTCGCAGACGGCTAAGCGAAGTGTTTTGGATCGAACTGTTCAAGCCGGCTTGAGACGTGTCTTGAGACGCTGTAATGATAACACCTTCAAAGTAAAGGCTAATCAAATTTCGCGGCAGTCCTTTGCGCTATATCAAGGCGGTGATTGGACCGATCATGGAATTGTCTTCTCGCTGAATTTTCTAACCACGTTCGCGAGCCTAAATCGATGGTCGATGCAAGCCTTGGAGCCGGGTTCAAAATCTTGGCCCGCGAAGATTTTTCCGACGTAACCTATTCCTTGGTTATCCATCATCCGTTGATGGCAAAAGCCGCGCGGCCAGGTCAATTCGTCATCGTAATGTCGCATGAGTTCGGTGAACGGATCCCACTGACCATCGCGGACTTCGACCGTATAGCGGGGACAGTTACCTTGGTCGTGCAGGCGGTCGGGAAATCGACCAAGGAGATGCAGCAGCTCTGTGAGGTAGGGACTGCGTTCTATGGGATGGTTGGGCCCATGGGGGTACCGAGCTCACTCGCAGGAAAGAAAAAGGTCGTCTGTGTTGGTGGCGGTCTGGGCGTCGCGCCAATTTTCCCGCAGGCCCGCGGATTTAAAGAGAATGGCGCCTACGTGATCGGCGTTCTCGGATTTCGTACCAAGAAACTGCTTTTCTGGGTGGATAAGTTCAGGGCCTGCTGCGACGAATTGATTCTGTGCACCGATGACGGGTCTGCCGGCATCAAGGGCTTCGTCAGCGACGGCATCAAGCTTGCCATCGAGGGACATCGCGATATTGACGAGGTTATCGCGATCGGGCCGCCCATCATGATGAAGGCCTGCGCCGACACGACGCGCCCGCACGCAATCAAGACTGTCGTCAGTCTCAACCCAATCATGGTTGATGGAACCGGGATGTGCGGTGGCTGCCGGGTCAAGATCGGCAATGAAGTAAAGTTTGCATGCGTCGATGGTCCCGATTTCGACGGCCACAAGGTCGACTTCAATGACTTGATGATGCGCCTTCGGCGATACGCCGAAGAGGAAAAGATCGCCCTGGATCGTTGGTCGGAAAACTGTCGAATGACGAAATAGATACCGCCAATATTGCAGGGCGACGAGAGGGCTGAGCCAGCATTGGTGCTGCCCGATCCGTTCGAGGAAACGCTGGGGGGATAGCATGAGCCTGCATCGAGTTTGTCAGCTCAGAGTTTGTCAGCTCAATGTCGCCCGCTCGGCGGCAGCTCCAAAATAACCTGCTAGTCACACGGAATTTGCCCATGGCGAAGAAGAAAAAGACAATCCGGAGCATTCCTCAGCAACGGACTCCTATGCGCGAACAGGATCCCCAGTTGCGGGTAAAGAATTTCAATGAGGTGAATTGCGGTTATTCGCTGGAAGAGGCCCTGAACGAGGCGGAGCGCTGCCTGTTGTGCCCCGACCCGGCCTGCATCGCGGGTTGTCCGGTCAATATCAATATCCCGAAATTCATCGAGGCAATCAGCGCCAAGGATTTCCGTAATGCCTATGACGTTGTCACCGCAAGCAATCTCTTGGCAGCGGTGTGCGGCCGCGTCTGCCCGCAGGAGACGCAATGTGAGGGCGTGTGCGTGGTCGGTGAGTTGCTCGAGCCGGTAGCGATCGGCCGCCTGGAACGCTGGATCGGCGACTACGCCATCAAAGAACAGTGGACCAACATTCCGCATATCGAGCCGAGCGGCTTCAAGGTCGGGATCGTCGGTTCGGGGCCGGCCGGCATGGCGTGTGCGGCGGACGTAGCCAAGGCCGGATGCGAGGTGACGGTTTTCGAGGCCTTCCACCAGGCCGGCGGCGTACTCAAGTACGGCATCCCCGATTTTCGTCTCCCCAACGCGGTGGTCGATGCGGAAATCGACAATCTGCGCAAGCTCGGCGTTAAGTTCGAGTGCAATACGCTGGTTGGCCGCCTGTTCACCATCGAGCAGATGCGCAATGAACTCGGCTTCGATGCCGTCTTCATCGGCACCGGCGCCGGCTATCCGTCGATGCTTGGCATCCCTGGCGACTCGCTCAATGGCGTGCTTTCCGCCAACGAGCTGCTGACCCGCTGCAACTTGATGCGGGCGAAGGAATTCCCGAATTATGACACGCCGCTTCCGCTCGGGCGGCGCGTCGCAGTGATCGGTGCCGGCAATACCGCCATGGACGCGATGCGCGTCTGCCTGCGGCTCGGCGCCGAAAAAGTGTACTGCATCTATCGACGGTCGCGGGCGGAGTGCCCGGCACGGGCGGAAGAGGTTCACCACGCCGAGGAAGAGGGAATTGAATTTCATTGGCTGACAAACCCGGTCGAAGTCCTCGATGACGGCAAGGGCAATGTTCGCGCGATGCGCTGCATCCGCATGGAACTCGGCGAGCCTGACGATTCCGGGCGCGGGCGACCGATCCCAGTGGCCGGCAGCGAGTTCGAGTTTGAGACGGATCAGGTCGTATTCGCGATCGGAACCAACGCAAACCCGATCATCGGGCAAACCTCACGGCTTCGCCTCAACAAGCGCGGCTATATCGAGACCGACGAGACCCTGGCGACCTCGATGGCAGGCGTGTTTGCCGGCGGCGACATCGTCACCGGCGCAGCCACCGTGATCGAGGCGATGGGTGCCGGCCGCAAGGCCGCGCGCAGCATCAAGAACTATTTGAGAATTCGTGATGCCGGCGTCGACGATGTCAACAAAGCCGACGTTGGCACGTTCTTCGGGATCGATCTCCGGGAGCGCAACTACGCGCGGATTCGCGCCGCATAAGGTAGCAAGATGAACGAAACCATTGCCGAAATCGCCGTTAAGCGTCGCCCGCGTGCGGTCAAACCTGCTCAGGCCGCTCCCACCAGGAAGACGGCTATCACATTAAACGAGCATATCGTCGAGATCATCAGCGATTTGGGCGAGGGCGCACAGCGCTGTGGCCAATCGCTCGGAGCAATCGCCGCACGCATGGGCAATGGTGTCTGGACCGTGGAGATCATCCCCGCGGAAATCCGTCCGCCGGCGCGCAGCGTCGCCGGCGGCAGCGGAAATCGTATTCGTCTGGGTTCGGGTCGTGTCACCAACGGCGGCAACGAAACCGACCTGGTGATCGCCTTCAACGAGCAGGTACTGCTCGGCCGCGTCCGCACCGGCGAACTCAAGCCCGGCTGCATTATTCTGCTGGAAAGCATGTGGCGCGAGAGTGCGGACCGCAACATCGCCACCTCCTACATTGAGACCCACGACCAGCTCGTGGCGGCAGGATTTAAGGTCTACGAAATTCCGATGGAACGCGAATGCCGCACGATCGTCGCCGACCCCCGGCGCGGCAAGAACATGTTTGCACTGGGAATGCTATGCAATATCTACAGCTTCGACCTGCAGCTCGCGAGCGAACAGATCGCCCGTACATTCGGCAAGAAAGATGCCAGTGTCATTCAGTCGAACGTGAAACTGTTGAACGCCGGCTATGACTGGGCCGAAAACAATCTCGAATTGAAATACCGCATCCCAGCCACTCGCAGCACTGAACCGCAAGTCGTGATCGACGGCAACACCGCCCTGGCGCTCGGCGTGCTGGCTTCCGGCATGGAAGTCTGCGCGATGTACCCGATCACGCCGGCTACTTCGGTCTCGCATTATTTGAGCGGCGTGTTCGAAAACGTCGGCGGCATCGTCCATCAGGCGGAGGATGAGATCGCGGCCTGCACCTTCGCGATTGGCGCCTCCTATGCCGGCAAATGCGCCGTCACCGTCACGTCAGGACCTGGCTATTCGCTCAAGCAGGAAGCGATCGGGCTTGCGGTAATGGGGGAGATTCCCCTCGTCGTTATCAATGTGCAGCGCGGCGGCCCCAGTACCGGACAGCCGACCAAGGTCGAGCAAGGCGATTTGATGACGTTGATCTTCGGCAGTCACGGCGACGCGCCCAAGGTCGTGATCGCGCCGGGCACGATCGAAGAATGTTTTTACTCAGTCATCACCGCACGCAAGATCGCTGAAACCTTCAACATGGTCGTGGTCATCCTCTCTGATGCGAGTCTTGCTACGTCACAGCAGCCGTTTCCGCGGCCGCAGTTCAGCGAGGCCTGGCTCGCTCCCCCGGTCGATCAGAGCGAAGTGCCGGAAGGGCTCAAGCCCTATGACTGGAATGCCACCACGGGATTGGCGCGCCGATTTATCCCTGGTCAGCCCGGCGGCATGCACACCTTGACCGGGCTTGCTCATGACAGCCTGAGCCATGTTGCCTATGACCCGGAGAGCAACGAATCGAGCATTCGCGCTCGCAGTCTCAAGCTCGCAGCGCTGCAGAAAACCCTCAAAACGCCGCCAATATTCGGCGATCAGAAGGGCGATCTCCTGGTCATCGGTTGGGGCAGCACCAAGGGTGCGATCGAGGAGGCCGTGGAGACCGTGCGCGGCGATGGCCACAAAGTATCGTCGCTGCATCTCACGTTCTTGCAGCCGATGGCGCCGGGACTTAAGGAGATCATGAAGCGGTTCAAGAAAGTCATCACCATCGAAGGTAATTGGAGCGATGACCCGCAAGACGCGATCATAGACGAGAGCAATCGTCGCTACTCGGCGCTCGCAATGCTGCTGCGCGCCCGTTACCTCATCGACGTTGATTGCTGGAGCGAGGTGCGCGGGCAGCCGATCAAGCCGAGTTCTATCCGGCACGTCATTCTTGAAAAACTAAAGCAAAGATAAGGCACGACCATGACGATTTATGCCAGCGAATGCCTGTTGCGGATGTACGACCAGCATCATGAACTTGAGGATTATCAGAGCGGCGTGCCGCGCTGGTGCACCGGTTGCGGCGACAACGCCATTCTCGCAGCGGTGCAGCGGTTGTGCCGCGACGAGGATCTGCGACCCGAGAAGACCGTGTTTGTCTCTGGCATCGGTTGCTCCAGCCGCTTTCCCCATTATATGAAGACCTACGGCTTCCATGGCATCCATGGCCGCGCTCTGCCAGTTGCCGAAGGCATCAGGATGGCGCGGCCGGATCTGAACGTCTTTGTCAATACCGGCGATGGCGACTGTTGCAGCATCGGCGCAGCCCATTGGATCCACGCCATCCGCTACAACATGAACATGACCGTAATGCTGCACGACAATCAAATCTATGGTTTGACGAAAAAGCAAGCATCACCGACATCTCCACGTGGAACGAAGAGCAACACCACGCCGCGCGGCAGTTATCTCGAGGCGCTGCAACCCTTGACCGTGACGCTCGGCGTTCAGAACGTCTCCTTCGTCGCACAAGCGGTCGATTGGATTCCCGAAGTGCTCTACAACATCATTTCGGCCGCATACCATCACAAAGGCTTTTCTTTTATTCGCATCCTGCAGCGCTGCCCGGAATGGCTGCCGGTCATGTTCGAGCCTTGGATGCAGGATCCTCTTAAGACCATGCTGCTAACGCACGAAGACGGCCTGCAACTCAGCCCGAATCTGTCCAAAGTCTACAAGAATCAAGAACGGCACGATCCTTCCAATCTTAATCGCGCGCGCGAGATCTCTTCCGTCCAGGATCCAATCCCGGTCGGCATCCTGTACCGCAATCCGGAGATACCCTGTTACGAAGAACTGCGAAATGCCGGGCAGCCGCGTTCATCGCGATACATCAAAGCGGGTCTGGAAGCGGAATTCGACAAGTTCACGGTTTGGCCGCAAGACGTTGACCCTAAAGTTCGGCCGAGCGCGTGAAGATGCCGTGAGTCCAAGTAGAAACGGTCAGGCAAATTGGACATGCAAGCAGAACTTCAGGCGCTTATCGCGTTTCACCTCACCGGACGAATCTCGGGCGGCGCGTTCGACGCGCTTGCCGAGAGTGATCTGCAACCAGCAATTCTCGCCGGATATCGGGATCTCACGGCGCTTCGCTATGATTTTCCGATCGTGCTGATCCGTGCCGGCGGCGACGGAAAGCTGGTGCAATCGCTTTCCGGGTTGTTCGACGGCGCGCTTAAGGACATCGCGGACGGTGACGCAGAACGGGTGAGGAAGCATGCCCATCGACTTGAGCGGGAAATCCGCACACTGGTCGCAGAAGGTGCGGCAGGCTCGCTGTCAAAAGTTTGGGACATCGCGGCCGCTGGCATTGGCGCGAAAAGCGACGATCTGTTGCAGGATAGTCTGAGCCGGCTCCGTGCCGCGGTGAAGATCGATGGCAATGTCATCGACTACGACAAGGCGATGCCGTTTCGTTTGTTTCAGCACGCCTGGCAGACCTTGCAGGATCAGAAGACACAGAATTTCCGGGCCGATATCAATAAACTGATCATGAAGCTTTCCGATATCCTGAGCGCGGACTTCGTCCGCTCGAAGGAAGGGCTGAGCCCGGAAAGGCTGCGGGCCACGGTCGGTGCGGCGCATCGGGACGCTTTCGATTTCGACGCGATGTCTCGCTTGCTTGTCGAAACTTCGGCCAATGTACCGATACCGGAAAGCCGCCGCCGGCGGGTTCGCGGGTTGCTTTCGGTGCTCCGCGCCCAACGCTTTTTTGCGCCGGCCGACAACGACCAAAGGGTTGATGTCGGCGAGCCATATTCATTTGTGTTCGAAAATTGCGCCGATGCGGTCGCCGCCTACCGCGAACGGCTGCCGAGGATGATCGAGCTGGCCAAGGCGATCGCCATGGCCAAACTCGAAACCGAAGGGGAATACAGCGAAGCGCGGCACGATGCCTTCTTCGCGGAGTTCGACGACAATGGCCTCGATCCCGACGACCTCGCCTTATTCCCGGGTTATCTGATTTGTCTCCGGGCCGCCGATCTCGCAGTAGCGGAGAGCGACCTAATTTTGCAGGCGTTCGTCGCCGGCATGCCGGCAAAAGTCGTGGTCCAGACCGATGATATCGTTGAGCAATCGCCGATCGGAAGCGAGTACCTGATTTCAGGCCTTCGTAACAAACAACTCGCCAGCACGGCGATTGGATTTGGCGCGTATTATGTCTTACAGGCGAGCGGATCAAGTCTGTTCCAGCTTCGCAAGGAGATTCTCCGAGGGCTGGCCTATGGTGGGCCCGCATTGTTCAGCGTTTTCTCCGGCGCGAGCGGAAGCGGCATTCAGCCTTACCTGACGGCCGCCGCCGCCGCGGAATCGCGGGCTTTTCCGGCGTTCACCTACGATCCGTCGGCGGGCCCGGATTGGGCTTCGCGGTTCTCCCTTTACGCCAATTCGCAAATCGATCTCGATTGGCCGCTGCAGCGCCTCGACTATGAGGACGCAGAGCACCAGCTCGTATCGGAAAGCCTCGCCTTCACGCTTGTCGATTTCGCCGCCTGCGATCCGCGTTGCGCCAAGCATTTTGCCAAGGTACCGCGGGCGAAATGGGGCGCCGATTTATTGCCGGTATCCGAATTCCTGGCGCGCGAACCGAAGGACCTATCCGATAAAGTGCCGTGCTTGTTGATGGTCGACCGCGACAATCACCTGCAAAAAGTGATCGTCGACGACAAGCTGGTGCAGGCCGCGCGCCGTTGCGTCGAAGCATGGCGCAGCTTGCAGGAGCTCGGCGGCGTTCACAACTCGCATGCGGCAAGACTGCTCGAACAAGAGCGAAAGATTTGGGCGGAGCAATCGCGGCCAGCGGCCGTCGCCGAGGAAAACCAGCCCGCCGCCGCGAGCTCGGCTGCCGCTTCGGCGCCAGCAGTTCCGGCTCCTGAATCTGCCCAACCGGCGGCCGAACGGCCCTCGGACGATCCCTATATCGAAACGGCCCGGTGCACCAGTTGCAATGAATGTACCCAGATCAACGATAAGATGTTTGCTTACGACGCTAACAAGCAGGCCTTTATCGTAAATCCGGACGGGGGGACCTATCGGCAGTTGGTGGAAGCGGCGGAGAGCTGCCAGGTCTCTATCATCCATCCAGGTAAGCCCAGAAATGCAAACGAACCGGGGCTCGACGAACTTAAAGCGCGGGCGGAACCCTTCTTGTAGAACCGCCACTACGGCGCTCGGCGTCGTTCTCGGGATATTACTGATATCTCCATTTTCAGCCTCTCTGCTGTCAAACCATACGATCAAGACCTAGGTTTGACGCAGGGTAGCAACCGGTCGGATGCAAGAGCCGCCCGCTGCTCAGCTCAGCGACAACGCCTGCAACGGAGTTGCACAGGTCGTCGTTCGCGCCCGGGGTGTAGTCGATCGAATCGCGCCCGCCGCGCGCGGTCGCCGGTTCTGTCGCCCCTTGTGCACCCATTAGAAGCTCTGTGCTATACTGTATACATTATAAACGACGTTTTCAGTTCGCGTCGGCCGCTCGACCAAAAGCCGCCTTGAGAAGCTCGCCAAGAGTACTGGCCGCTCTCGCTCGTATCTCGCTGCCGAAGCGATTTCCGCCTATCTCGACACCAACGAGTGGCAGGTCGCTGGAATAAACAAAGCGCTCGCATCGCTTGACCGCGGCAAAGGCATCGCGCACGCGCGCGTCAGCGAATGGGTCGCTTCCTGGGAGACGCGAAAGGAGCGCCGATCTCCAAAGAGCGTATGACGCTCCTGTGGTCTCCGGAGATGCATTCACGACCTCATCGCCTTGCGCGCGCACATCGCCGAACAAGATCCCGCCGCCGCAAAGCGCGTCGCCCTGCACATCCTCTATTGCGTCGAGTACCTGCTGTCGGAAAACCCGAAACTCGGCGCGCCCGGCCGCGTCCCCGGTACGCGCGAACTCGTGATACCCAAAACGCCCTACATCGTTCCCTATCGCGTCCGCGGTTCAAAAATCGAGATCGCGCGCGTCTACCACACCTCGCGCCGCTGGCCCGACCGCCTCTAGTCTTTGGCGCAACCGATCCTCTTCCACCGCGCAGTAAAGCCACCGCACGCAAACGAACCTTCCAAAATCCGTGACGTGACGCTGAGCAGTGCCGCGTCACAACAAAGCCCGGAAATTGTCGCCGGATTTTTATTTATTCTTCGCACAGAATCGGTATCCAGCTTGCCCGCTGTCGAAGAACGAGTTCGCGTATGGGCATGCTTACGATCCGTTGTCCCAAGACCAGCCGGGCGCTCCCCACCGGTAGATACGTGGAGTCTGCGGCCTTTCGCTCCTCCCCGGTATTCTTTGGCCGAACCTACTGTCCACACTGCCACGCAATGCATGAGTGGTTCGCCAAGGACGCATGGGTCTGCGATTCCGAATGCTTCGAATGCGAAGGCGCCTGTGAGCGGCAAATCGCGCAACGCTAATACTTTCTTTTGCGTCGTTCTGGCGATTTCAAACGTCGCAGGTTTAGCGTCGTGTAATCGTCATGAGGGGCATGCGAAACTAATGCTGGCGCAACGTCGGTGCGCCGTCCCAAGTCCCTAGAGCCTCGGCATCGCCCATGCCGGGGCTCTCTCTTTTGGCCGCCAGAAGTTCTAGCGCTCGCGAATCCGAAGCCATGGCAATCTCAGCCGCCTCTAAACTTTAGCGGCGCTCTACCGTAACCGCCCCGACTCCCGGTTCTCCGTCTCGGGGGGAGCCCCGCCAGTTGTTGGTGTAGCGGGGCTTTTCTCAGTCGCTCGTTAAATTCTCAGAGTTTTTTGGCGACGATAAGGGGTCTAACGTCGTCGCGATGGGCAAAGGATTCCGGAGCATATTCTTGCTGCGTTCGGCGGACGAGAACATGCTCACCGTCGATATAGGGTTATTACCTCCTCATATTCGTCGCGCCCACATCGAACAGCCACATGCATACCGATGGCTAGCTCACGTCGCTCATTGGCATCATTCGTCATTCAAACGCCCTGTCCCGGCCTCGGTTCGGTAGCGGCTTCGCGGATTAAGAAAGTGTGTTTGACCCTCACCGCAGGCGGCCACAACAGACCAGCCTCCGTCGCTCAACCAAGCCTCGCAGGCGGGTCAAACCTTCCAAAATCCGATGTACAATGAAAACGATTCACCTAAAGGTGACATGTTTTGATCTAGATCAAAGCCTCAGCGAAAATTTCGGTACGTAGTTTTATTATGTCGGTGCAACCGACCTCGCGCGGTTATGTACAGAACTGGTGCGAAAGGGAGAAGATTTCCCGACTGTGTGGAACACATTGCTCAAAGGCCGCGCCCTCGTTGACGGCTTCCCACGTCAGCGCCACGACGGCGCGCAAAGTCTGCTCGACATTTCGCTCATCACGGGTGAGCGGCTTGTCTTCGATGGGGACGCCAAAAAATTCAGTATCAAATAGAACTAGTACGCGCCGACGAGGTGATCGAATGAAATGCCAAGAAGAGATTTCTTCACGGAGGGCATCATTAACGCTTGAGGAAAGCAAATAGAGAGGATGACATGGAA
Organism: uncultured Alphaproteobacteria bacterium; assembly: GCA_963733575.1. GTDB lineage: Bacteria > Pseudomonadota > Alphaproteobacteria > Rhizobiales > Xanthobacteraceae > BOG-931. The sequence continues at coordinate 463,651 of CAVTDJ010000009.1, forward strand.
GTAATCATCGGGCTCGGCATCTTGCTGGCCTTGTGGGTCGTCGTGATCTGGGGCTCCAGCGTGTTCAACCAAAACGTCAAATGAACACCTCCGTCGGTTGACATGTTCGCCACTTCCACCCGCACCGTTCTCATCGAGATCAGTCATTCAATCGTCCCGATGGACAATGCATCGACAACGACCCAAGCGACTTCCACTTCTCAGTAGCGCCCGGCATTGCGCCACAGCCACGATCTGGGTAAGCTTGTAGTGCGGCTGACGACACGCCAGCCGTCCTCTTTAGCCTCGGCGGCGTAATGGTTTTACCCGCCGCCGCGTTGGCCGAAGCCTCTCACGAAACGCACGCCATCGCCGGCGCTGGGCCTCGGCTATACGGTTACGGCAGACCTAGGTCGCCCTTCGCCTATCGTTACGTCGTAACGCGTTCAAAGGGCCACGTGCACTTAATCCGGCGCAAGAGCAGGAACACGAGCGGTCTTTCGAGTGCGCGTGACGCGTCTCACCTAGGTGGTTCATTTGTACCGCGTCACACTAGGCGGCCTGTAGCGCTTGCGCGTGGGCGGCGAAAGTGGTCAACGCGCCGAGCCATGGTGGCGTGCGTGATCTCAGATCATTATCTACGCCAGCGCGGGCAGATCGGCGACAATCCGGCGTGGCCATTTTCCGCCGCCGGCGCGCTGACGGCGCGGCCGCGGAGCAATTCGCAGGCAGATTACGAATCTTGTAGACTTCGAAGTTGCGTGTGGACCCGCAGTTACGCGCAATCGCGAGCGCATGCTCGAAATACGTTTGTGCTTTCGCCGCATCATGCTCGGGCGAGTTAAGGGCGATTACCGCCGCTACGCCACTGATCTCGGCCTCGGACCACCTTTCATTTTGTCCGTTGCCGTCATCCCTTCGTCGATGCAGCGCCAAGCTTCATCGAATTGGTCGAGGTCCGCAAAAGCTTTCGCCAAAAGTGATGAGAAAACTCGGTACATACAGCGATGCTCCAGTTAGATGGCGCCAGATAGCGTCATCGATTACCAGGGAATTTGGCGAACGTGCCAGAAGCGCTTAGTTGCGCCTCGATGCGAATGCGCCGGCGGAATTCGATCCCACTGCTCCGGCGGTTTCGATTCTCAGATCGGAGTCGTCCATGCGCACCAGGATATCCTTGATTGGATTGTCGGCCCATGCATGGGTGACAAAGTCACGGTGCGAAATGTCTCCGGCGGGCAGGAACGTCACCATCCCCTGCAGGTGGCTGTTCCGCAGTTCCGAGCTGTAAGGCACTGATCGTTTGCGCAGCAGGCGTTCGAGATAGACGTTGTGGTGCGCCGTGTGTGGTGTGTACGAGCTGACGAAGAAGGTAGATCTGTTCTCGGCGATCCAGTCCGCGAACTTGCCGGTCCCGCCATACAGCGCATCGAGGAGAACCAAGCCGCGCACGCGCGATCTGACGCCGCCCCGGTCGAGGACCGATAAGGTCGGTCCAAAGCCCCCGCTGTAGGCGACGATCACGATCGGCATCCTGGCGAACGTGAATGCAGTGCGAGGGTCGCCATACATTCGCGCAAGCTTGACGGCCGCTTCATCAAGGAAGCGCTTGAAGCCGTTCGGCTCCCAGAATTTCCCAGCGCTTGAATCGGCGGCATTGACGGCAAATTGTGGCGCCACCAATACCGCGTTCACTCCGGCGGCCGTGATCTGCGCCGGCACCTGCTGGCGGTCGCGTACGTCTTGGGCGAGATTGGCGCCGTGGCCGTGAAAAAACACGACCATGACCGCGGGGCGTTTGGGGTCGAAGCCTGGCGGAATGTGCAGAAGCACGCGGTCGTCACTGAAAGTCTGAGACTCCCAAAGAACATTGCCGCGGAAATTGACGTGGCCCCAATGGCCCTCAGTCCCCGCATTCAAAAACGGTTGGCCCGAATTCTGGCACGGTGCCGTGATACGGGAAGGGCGCCGTCTCGAAATCTACGAGACTTGTCAGTGCGCCGACGTTGGATGGGATGCGCGAGGGAATGGCCTCCACGGGCGGTGCCGCGCCTTCGAGCGATGCGAGCCGGACCGGCGGCTTCAGGCTCGGCTTCGGCTCTTTCGCCGCGTGTTTCGCCGCGGTGCGCGGCCGCGCTCGGCGACCCGCGTCTGCAAGCGGCTCCGTTCGCGAGCCACGATCCTGGCGGGGCTCTCGCGGCCGAGCCTTGTGCCCGACCTCCGCGTCACATGCGGATCGGCTGAGGGTGCGTAGGTCGAGCTGTTGAACGGATCCAGTTTTCCGATTTCGGAATCGGCTTTTCCCCGACACCGATTAAAACGCTGGCAATGGGAAATATGTGGGTGAATCGATGCTTCGGCTGGCGAAACCAAATAAGCCGATCGGAGCTCGCTGAGGACCGGCCAGCACCAGCCGACGGAGCCAACGAACAACAGGATGGCGGAGATGCGGAGGAGTTTGCGCTCGAGCCTGTCTCTAATATCGATCAGGCATCGCGCCGGTTTTTTACTTGGCTGAAATCGAACGCGAGCGGCCGCGAAGTGGCTGCGCGACGCAGCCACGCGCAGGTTGGTATTTGCAAGCCGAAATGTTGGGTCCGCTGCAAAACGGCGCGCGCGAGCAGGCGGCACCACATTAGTGGCCGGCCTTCGAATAGCGTGCAGCGTTGGTCCCCCGACCGTATCTGACACCGTTTCCCCACCCGACCAACTCAGCGTCGGTGGCGACTATGTCTTCATTTTGGCACGCCTACTGTAATTTTCTCCTACCAACAGAACGGGAAAACCTTCGCAATTCGGCAGCCTAACGACCGCGTCGCTTCGGTTTCCACGCGCTTTCGCGTCTTTTTCGGCGACGGGGCGGCTGTTCCTGCAGCGTTCACCTCCGCTTGTGAATGCGGCGTTAACTCTTCGTCGCTACTCGGCGAGAGCCCCTTTTGGGCGAGGAGGAGGTTCAACTCGTTCTTGCGCCATCGGTATCCAATCCCGAATTCGATCGGACTGGCACCTTGAAACAACTCCGCCATTCGGGGCTGGTAGAAGTTTGCGAACATTGAGATGGGCCCAGCATAATGCCCAAACGCCTGGAGCCGCCATTTCTTTGCTTCGAAATAGGCGAGCGGGATACCGCTATCATCCTGAAGGATGGTCGCGCTGTTATCGAGCAACAGCTTCCGCACGCCGGCAAAGTGCGCTTTGTGCAAGAGATATGACGCGCTCTTGATGAGACTGTCGGCAGGACCAAGCTTGGCTAGGAAGGCCGAAAAGCCGCTCCGCTCAAATGAGCCGTCCGCGAGGTTGGTGCTGAAGTAGTAAAGCGTCTGCTTCGGTCCGTTACCGTCCGAGAAGACGATCTTCACGCCCGGAGCAGCGCTGCGAGGTGGGCTTCTGACAGGTTTGTTGGTGTTGACGTTGGTTGCGGCCAGCTCATCCGCGATCTGAAAGTTTCCGTGTTCATCCAGACTCACGAAATCGACTTCGTGGATTGTTTTGCCGGTTCGCGCCAGAAAAACATAAAGGATCGGCAACGTGCCGTAGACCGGCCCCTCACGCAGTTGGGTCTTCATGTTTTGAGTGATGAAGAAACTGAAGTTGAACAGCGAACCCGTCGAGAGCTCAAGATTTCGCAGTTCCCCATTGATGGCCAAAGGGCTGAGGCCCGTTAGGTCCGGGATCTCGCCCACCGGTTCGAGACCGGCCAAAACGTACGTCGAAGCGTTAGGAAAGAACGAGGTCGCGTACAGAAAATCCGGCCCGCTGAACATGTAGAGCATCGTGTCGTGTTTATCCGTCAGATATTTCTTTGAAAATTCGCGGACCTTGGAAAGATGGGCGCTTTCCTCGCGCGCAAAAATGGAATCAAAATAACGAGCGTGCGACAGCCAGGCGGGATCCTTGGTGAGTGCCGCGAGCGGAGAGTTCGACGACGGCGGCAATCCGGCCAAGAACCGCGCGGTGTCGTCGGCAGTTGCTGCCTCAAAGCTTCGTACGGGCGCGGCACTGAGCGCCAGCATGAACGCCATCAGGATAGCCGCTATTATTCTAGGCATGGTTACTGACGCTTTTTCAGGCCACCGTTTGCGACGACCATGGTCCCATTCAACACGATAAAAACGACGAGCATCGTTCTTGCTTCACAGAGGCCGTACTTAGAAGATCATATCCGCGTCGTGCTAGAAGCTGAATTCTGCGGCGGCCGCTAACGAGGATTACGATCAACTGGCACCGGTCTTTTCGCGGCGCAACTAGTGGCCGCGCTGCCGTGTCCCTGGTTTTTCAGTGCGGCGCATCGCCACGCGCTACGACAAACTCGCCCGAAACTTCCTTGCCGCTGCAGCCCTCGTCGGTGCACTCTATTGGATCAAGTTGTGAGTCCAGACCCTAACATTACAGTTGCATTTTCTTTTTAAGATGTGCGCGGCGCGCTTCGGCTTGGTGGGCGCGGCGCCACAGTGACCATGTGATGACGTACGCAGGGTGGATG
>CAVTDJ010000010.1:0-86269 GCA_963733575.1 uncultured Alphaproteobacteria bacterium
TTGACATGGATGGGGTCACAGGTTCAATCCCTGTACCGCCCACCATTCCCCGTCATTCCAGGGCGTGCATAAAGCGCGAGCCGGATCCATAACTACAAGTCTCGCGGCGGGCCCGCGGACGAGTGTCCGCGTCCCGGAATGACGGCTATCGCCGTCACATACCTTCCGCTTTCTTGCGCTTGTTACACTCGCTCCAGTATTGCGGCCACTTCTGTCCGGCGGGGATCTTGCCGGCCGCTTTGTCGGCTTTCCAATCCGCGCCGCAAGCGCGCTCGCGCGCGATCATGGCCGCGCGTCCGCCGGTCGCCGGCTTCGCGCCGGGCTCGTTGGCAGTGGCCGGAGCAGGCATCGGCTTCGGTGCCGGCTTCGCTTCGGCTTTTGGCGGCGTTTCGGCTTTTGGCGGCGCTCCGGCAGCCGGCGCCGCTTCGCCGCCTGACATGCACTGCTTGCTGAAATCGCGGTACTTCATCCCGGTGGTCTGGTTCGCCGCTTTCATCTCTTTCCATTGCGCGGCGCATTCCTTCATGGTCTTGGCCTCCGCCGGGAGCGACATGGCGGTAGCGGCAAGAGCGGCGAGACAAATTCCCGAGGCGATCGACAATGCGTTTCTCATGGCGGCAATTCTCCTATGCGGGGACGTGAAAGAAGGAAGACGCCGCCCGCCGGGGGCGTCTTCAATGACGGTGCTTACATGGCGGTGGCGTCGGACAGGCACTTCTTGGTGAAGCTCGTCTCTGCCGCGCCGTGCAATTTCTGCGCGGCGGCCTGGTCCGTGCAGCACTTCTTGGCGAAGCTCGTGAGCGCGGCGCCGTGCAAACTCTTGCCGGTCGCCTGGACCTTGCAGCTGTCGTCCGCCATGGCGGCGGTGGCGACGAAACACAATGAGGTGAGAACAATCGCGATCGTCTTCATCTTCCTCTCCCTGGTCGGCAGTTCACAACGAAAACAGTCGCAAGCCAGATCACGCCGGCTTCAGCGTTCCGTTCGGCGACGCCTTGTCGACGATGTCGGGCAGATATTGCGCCATCATTTTGAGCGTCTGATCGACCGGCAAGCCGAGATGGCGGGCGAAATCCTGCACCTGGCTGTTGCCGAGCACCGCCTTCAATTGATCTTCGGTGATCGGAAGATTGGTGCCGTTACCGAGCCACGATTGGACCTGAGGACCCAGGCCGCCCTGCTGTAGCGCCGCTACGAGCCCGTTGAGATCATGGTATTGCGTCTTTGCCAGTACACCGTTGATCACCGTCGGCAGCGCGGCCAATTCGACTTGGCCCAAGGCGCCCTTGAGCAGGCCGCCGAGCCCTAAATTGTCCAAAAGGCCCATGTTTTTCTCCCATGGCAGAGTGCGCAACGCTATGCGGAAGTCATGTCAAATCCGCGACTAGCCTACTCGAACATCGGCGTCCGCACCAGAGGCTCGCAAGCGCCTCTGCACGACGCCGGGCGTGCATCGCAAAAAAAACGGTAAAATTGTCTGCTAGCCGGCCGGCCTGCGCGCCAACAATCCGAACGCCGCGATCGCCGCCAGCGCCAGCGAGATCAGCACGTTGTAGCCGGCGAGCGAGAGGCTGAGGAAACGCCACGCCGCCTCGTCGCAGCGCACCACGTGGACCGACTGCAATTGACCGAGCAGCGGCCCCTTCGCGGTGAAGTCGGTGATCGGGCCGGAGCAATCGGTCGGGCCGGGCCACCAGCGCCACTCGACGCCGGCGTGATAGGCGCCGAGCGCGGCGCTGCAAAGCATCGCGGCAATGATCGCCAGGAAGCCGACGGTGATCAGAGCGCGCGGCGCGCGCACGAACGCCGCAATCGCCATCAGCGCCGAAAGTGGAATCACGACGTGGTAGGGCAGTCGCTCTTCGAGGCAGAGGGGACAGGGTGCAAGTTTCAGCACGAATTGGAAATACCAGGCGCCGAGGATCGTCGCGGCGCTGCCGACGAAGACCGCCAGCGCCGCCGCGGCGGCCGGGTCGCGGCGAAGTTGCTCGCTCCAACGCGCTTTCATCGCCATCCCGCCTTCATTCGCCATCTCTGCCATCGGCGCGATCCCTCTGCGGCGTTCGCGGACGCTGCAATGTGCCGATCTTCAAGGCGGATGCAAGGCCTGTTGACCACGCTCGCGGCAAGCTCGCGGCATATTGATTTTCTTTTGCCGAGCGCCGGGGCCGGCGATATAGATGGCGCCCGATGCCCGTGTGGCGGAACTGGTAGACGCGCACGACTCAAAATCGTGTTCCGCAAGGAGTGGGGGTTCGATTCCCTCCACGGGCACCACTGCTACTGCCCCTGCGCCAGCTCCGGATGCGCTTTGAGCCGCGCGGTGTTGAGCAGATGGATGGCGAAGCAGGCGATGGCGCCGGCGGCGAAAGGCAGCGCCGACCACATGTACAATTGTTGAACCGGAATGCCGACGAACAGCGCGCCCGCGAGCGGACCGACGATCGATCCGAATCGTCCGAGGCCGAGTTGCCAGCCCGATCCGTTGGCGCGCAGCAACGTCGGGTAGAGCATGGCGCCGACGACGTTGATGCCGATCTGGATGCCGAGCACGATGAAGCCGGCGAAGAACGTCGCCGTCAGCAACGCAGCCTCCGACGTCAGGCCGGCGAAGCCGATCGAGCCGACGACCGGCACTGCGAGCACGAACAGAAGCGAAATGCCGAGGAATCGATGCCGCTGCAGCCACCAGCACAGCGACAGCGCGCCGACCGTGCCTCCGACCTGGATGAGCGCGCCGGCAAGCGCCGCCGTCGCCGGCGGCAGCTTCGCGGCGGTCAAGAGCGTCGGCGTCCAGCCGGATAGAAAGAAGTAGCCCATCAGATTCAAGGCAAAGAGGAGCCAGGACAGCGGCGTGATCAGCCACAGGCCGTTGCGGAACAGATACACGGGGTTGGACGATGGCGACTGCCGTTCGTCCTCGACCACGAAGCGTGCGTTCGCCGGCACCTTGAAGTCGGGACGGAGCGCCGCGATCAGCTTTTCCATGCGCCGCCGATGACCTTGGTGCAGCGCCATGTATTTGATCAATTCCGGGAGGCCGATAATGGCGGCCAGCGCGACGACGATCGGGACGATGCCGCCGACCTGGAATATAATCGGCCAGCCGTATTGCGGAACGAAAACCGCGCTCAGGAAGCCGGCAAAGGCGCCGCCCAAGGGCACGCAACCGACGGCGATGATCGGCAGCGTCGCGCGGGCGTTGCGCGGCGCCGACTCGGCGCACAGCGCCACCACGTTGGGAATGACGCCGCCGATCCCAAGTCCGGCGAAAAGCCGCAGCCAGAACAGTTGCGTCAGGTCGGTCGAATAGGCGGCCGCGAAGGTCAACACCCCGAATAAAAGGTTGCCGCCGATCAGCGCGGCCTTGCGGCCGTAGCGATCGCCGATCCAACCGAAAATCGCCGAGCCGAACAGAACGCCGATGTTGCTGGCGCTGAGCACCGGTCCGAGCGCGCTGCGTTCGATGTGCCAGGAAGCGACCAGATGCGGCGCGGCAAAAGCGATGGCGGCGATGTCGTAGCCGTCGATCAGCGAGATCAGAATGGACCAGATCAACACCCGGGCCTGGAACGAGCTCAGCCCGCGCTCGTCGAGCAGACGCGACACCTGAACTTCTGACCCGCCGGCCATCGTTTCCCCCAGTGTAGAGATTTTGTTGTGCCGATAGCGGCGCAGTTTGTTCGCGAAGGTAGGCCAGCCGCCGCGTTAAGAAAAGCGACAATCGAGTGGATATGTGCCGACGAAGGCCGCGGCTTTACGCGCGTGCGGGGGTTGGCGGGAGATGCGAACGGATTCGCCGAACTATTCCGCAACTGCCGCCGACGGACGGCTCATGCGATCACGCCGTCGCAGCGCGCGCGACACATGCGCCGTGGTCTGCCGGGTTTTCATGTTGGCATACATCCGCCGCAGGCCGCTTTTGAGCGCCGCCAATTCCTCCGGCTGCACGCCGGCGATGGCGGCGGCTTCGTATTCGCGCGCCACGGGGATGAGGCGAGCGACCTGCGCTTTTCCCTTGGCCGTGAGTTTCACGACGACTTCCCGCGTGCTGCTTGCGGAACGCGTGCGCGACACGACCCCCAGGCCGACTAGGCGGGTCACCAGCCGCGACAAGGTCGATGCGTCGATGCTGGTCAAGCCGGCGAGATCGATCTGGCGCTGGCCGCCTTTGCTCGCCAGCGCTGCCATGACCCGCCACATCGCGATGCTCAGGCGATACGACGCCAGCGCTTCCCCGCCAAACTGCTCGGCAATGATAGTGCCGACCCGATTCACGAGGTATGGCAGATAATTATCGAGATCGAGCTTGGCGTATTCCTTCACGAGCCTGCTATTCCTCGAAGGTCGAACTGTCTTTCGTCTAGTGGGATTCCCGGCACCGGTCAAAACCGCTTCGCACTTTCATCGCAGGGTGCATTGTTACCCATTCAATTGCTTTTACAACAGATGCATATTCAACTATTGTGCGATCTGGTTCACCTGTCCGGCAATCCTGTACAGTCGGCGGTGGCAATGGTCCGTTTCAAGGGCCGGAACCAAACCAGGGAGGAACAACATGGCGACTTACGTGCTTGTCCACGGCGCTTGGCATACCGGCGCCGAGCTCGAACCCACGGCGGCCCCGATCCGCGCCGCCGGCCACGAGGTTCATACCCCCACGCTTGCCGGCAACAAGCCGGGAGATAAGAAAACCGTCGGCTTGGACGACGCCATCAAATCGCTCGTCGATTATCTCACCGAGAAGAATCTGAAAGATGTCGTCCTGGTTGGGCACAGCTACGGCGGCATGGTGATTACCGGGGTCGCCGACCGCGTCCCCGAGAGGTTGCGCCGTTTGGTCTACTGGAACGCCTTCGTCCCCAATAACGGCGAAAGCCTCAACGACATGGTGCCGCCGCCGTTTGTCGCGCTGTTCGATGCGATCGCGGCACAGCGCGGCGATCATACCGTCGTGCTGCCGTTTCCGATCTGGCGCGAAGCCTTCATCAACGACGTCGATCTGGCAACGGCGCAGAAGGCCTACGACATCCTCAATCCGCATCCGGTGAAAACATTCTCCGCCAAGATTTCGCTCAAGACCGATCCGGCGGACATGCAGATCGCGAAGTCGTACATCAACTGCACCGAGGACACTGCACTACCGCATCACTATCCTTGGCATCCGCGGCTCTCCCAGAAGCTAGGACTATTCCGATTGGTTCAAGTGCCGGGCAGTCACGAGGTCTGCTTCTCAAATCCGAAGCGGCTGGCGCAGGCGATCATGGACGCCGGAAGGGACTGAGGCCGCAGCAGGCCTAAGGTCCGAACAAACAGGTGCGGCCCTGAAGGGCCGTACCCGGCGAAACGCAACGTTCGAGGAGGGAATAATGGACTTTGGCTACTTCACGCTGAGCGACAATCACTACGAAAACAACACGCGCTCCTCGAATCAATTCGTCGCCGACATCACGGCCGAGGCACTTCTTGCCGACAGGCTCGGGATGCACTCGGCCTGGATCGGCGAGCATCATTTTAACTCGCTCGGCGTGCTGTCCTGTCCGGACCTGGTGCTCGCCTACGTCGCGGCGAATACGACGCGCATCCGGCTTGCGCCGGCCGTAACGGTGCTGCCGCTGCATCATCCCATTCGCGTGGCAGAGCAATGGGCGACGCTCGATCTTCTCTCCAACGGCCGCGTCGATTTCGCCTGCGGCCGCGGTTACGACAAACGCGAATATCTGCCGTTTCACGTCTCGTTCGAGGACAATCAGGGTATCTTCGAGGAAGGATTGGAGCTGGTGCGAAGGCTTTGGGAGGCGGAGGGCCGCGTCTCTCATCACGGCCAACATTATTCGTTCGACGACGTGCGGATCACGCCGAAGCCGGTGCAGCGGCCGATCCCGACCTATGTCGGATCGTTTTCAAAACCTTCGATCGAGCTCGCGGCGCGATTGGGCTGCGGCCTGATCGTGGCGCCGTTTGCCGCCGCGATCAGCTACGGCGGGCTCAAGCAAGTCGCGGACCTCTACCATGAGACCTGCGCGAAGCACGGCAACAAGCCCGGCCGGCTGATGTGCAGCTACTTCACGCATTTTGCGGATAACAAAGCGCAAGAGGACGCCCAGCGCGCGCGCCAGATCCGCTACTACAAGGAGTGCGTGATCCCCGCCTTCCCGGGCGATCCAAAGACCGCGCCGCCGAGCTATCGCTATTTCGTCGACATGGTCGAGCGGCTGCAGAAGGTGAGGCCGGAGGATTTAACGGAAAACTCGGTGCTGCTTGGTTCGCCCGCGCGCATTGTCGAAATCTTGAAAAAGGTCGAGGCGGCCGGATTCTCCGAGGTCATTCTTTACTTCAATGTGGGCTTGAAGCCTCACGGTCAGGTCAAGGATGAGATGGCGCGCTTTATGGCCGAAGTCGCGCCCGCCTTTGCCGGCGCGCGCAAGGAGCACGCGGCGTAACGTAAGTGAGCTGACTGGGAAGGCCCGCTATTGGCTCATTTAGTTGTCGGCAGCGTTGCAGCGATACATCTGCAATTGGGGATAACGCGGACTCGAAAATCGATGGCTTCATCCGCACACGCATGACCCAAAAAGCGGTCATTTAGTAAGTCACCGCTCACATGTGCCGACAATGTCCCCAGGCCATGTGGCTTGATTAGATGACGGTCGGTCGCGGCCATAGCGCTCGCGCGATTGCCGCACCGCCGGCGTTTGGAATCTCGATATCGACTTCGAGCGTCGAGACCGATTTGCCGCGGTCCATCTTGATCTGCACCTTATCGGGCTCGAACGACACATGCCGGCTGATGACGGCGAGAATTTCCTCGCGCAGGATGCCGAGCAGATCGGGTTGGCTGCGCGCGACGCGCTCGTGCGCGAGCAGGATTTGCAGGCGTTCGCGCGCTACGGGCGCGGAGCCGCGCCGAAACAGATTGAATAGGCTCATGCCGCTTTCCGTCCGAACAGCTTGTTGAGAAAACCCCTGCTTTCGCTGGGAACGAGCATGGGAATGTCTTCACCCCTGAGCCGGCGCGCCGCGTCAAAATAGGCCCGGGCGGGGGCGCTCATTGCGTTGTTGAGCGTCACCGGCGAGCCGACATTCGAAGCGCGCAGCACCTCTTCGCTTTCGGGAATTATGCCGAGGAGCGGGGTCGACAGTATTTCGAGCACGTCGTCGATCGACAGCATTTCGCCGCGCGCCGCGCGCGACGGATGGTAGCGCGTGATGAGAAGATGCTTTTCGACGCGCTCGCCGCGCTCCGCCTTTGCGGTCTTGGAATCAAGAAGCCCGATGATACGATCGGAATCGCGCACCGATGACACTTCGGGATTGGTGACGATGATCGCCGCATCCGCGTGGCGCATCGCCAACGTCGCGCCGCGTTCGATCCCGGCCGGACTGTCGCAGATGATCCAGTCGAATTTCGTCCGCAGGTCTGCGATGACTCTGGCGACGCCTTCCTCGGTGAGCGCGTCCTTATCGCGCGTTTGCGAAGCAGGAAGCAGAAAGAGATTCTCCAGGCGCTTGTCGCGAATGAGCGCCTGCGGCAGCTTGGCCACACCGTGGATGACGTTAATCAGATCAAAGACGACGCGCCGTTCGGCGCCCAGCACCAGGTCGAGGTTGCGCAGCCCGACGTCGAAATCGACGACCACGACTTTCTCGCCGTCGTGGGCCAGAGCGGCGCCCAGCGCGGCCGTCGACGTGGTTTTGCCGACGCCGCCTTTGCCTGATGTCACGACCAAGACCTGGGCCATATTAGCTGCCTTTCTATCCTAATTGATCGCGGAGATTTTCACCGTGCCGCCTTCGAGCCAGACCTGGGCCGGCCGGCGGCGCAGGCTGTCCTCGATGTCGTCCGCAGTCTTGTAGTAGCAGTCGATGGCGAGAAGCTCGGCCTCGACGCGATGGCAAAAGATGCGCGCGCGGGGATTGCCGCCGGCGCCGGCTATCGCGCGGCCACGCAGCGTGCCGTAAACGTGAATCGATCCGCCGGCGACGATCTCGGCGCCCGAGCCGACCGAGCCGAGCACGGTGATGTCGCCTTCGATGAAGACTACGGATTGCCCCGAGCGCACCGGATCTTTGATCAGCAGCGATGTCGCCTGTGGCTTTGGCGCGGGTGGCGGCGGGCTGAGGACGGCGGCTGCGGCAGCGGCGTCGGCGTTTGCGTTGGTGTGCCCCGGCAATTCGAGATTTTGCGTGCCGCGGCCGTTGCGAAGGATGGGAGGAAGCCCAGCTTGCCAGTTGTCCGCCTTGAGGCCTTCGATGCCGAGCACGCGGATATTGCGCTCCTCGAGACTAGCGACGAGATGCCCGATCGCGGTCGGGCTCAATTGGACGGCCGACAGATCGAGCGCCACAGGGTGATTGGCAAAGAAGCCCTTGGAACGCTCGATCGTGACGTTGAGGTCCGCCAGCCAGTCCACGATGGGCGGCCGGGGGATGAATATGAACGCCATGTAGGAGCGCGCCCGAAACATAAGCGACTGGTGTTGGTGAGAGACGCTCGACACTGTGCCTCTCCGATTTTTGGTGATTCTGATTGGTTAACAAACTGGGCACATAGGGTTAACGGTTGGTTAACGACCCTAGCTCTGTGTAGACTGCACCTCGACATGGCGATCTATTGGATCGACTAAGCTTGATCCACTTGGCGGTGAATGAAGCCTCTTGAGGGACAGTTCCGCCAATCGCGCTTGTGATGTCCGCAATTGCCCCCAGTGTTGGAGTTTCTGGCGCCCGGTTTCGGAGCGATCCGAGGTGCATAGCCGTATGGCTCGACCGGCTTGGTCGCGAATGGACCCAATGCCGACCTCGCGGTGCTAACGAACGAAGTTTCCGCGGGGAATCGGCCGCAGCCTAGCCGGGGATGAACATACGCACGGCGGCGACGCCCATGACCGCCGTTGCGATCCAGCCGACGATAGTGATCAACCGACCGGCGGTAAAAGCGCCCATTACGGATTTCTTGGATACGAGTAGGATAATTACGACCATTAGGGGTACGGCCACGATTCCGTTGATTACGGCGCTCCAGAACAAAGCCTTCATCGGACTGATTGGCGAATACTGGATGACGAGTCCGGCAAGCACGCTGACGGCGATGACGCCATAGAATCCGCGAGCGTCAGTCGCCTTCCGCTCAAGGCCCCACCTCCATCCCATGGCCTCGGAAAGGGCATAGGCGGCAGAGCCCGCGAGTACTGGCACGCCGATCAGACCAACGCCCAAAATGCCGAGGGCGAAGAGCATAAACGCGAAGTCGCCAGCCAGCGGCCGCAACGCGCTCGCCGCTTGTGCCGCCGTCTCTATGTCTTTCACTCCCGCCACATTGAGCGTGACTGCGGTCGCCAGAATGATGAAGAAGGCCGTGGCGTCGGAGTAGAACATGCCGCTCCAAGTGTCCCACCGGATGCGGCGGAGTTCCGAACCTGCAGTACCAGCATCTTGCAGGAGCGGCGCGGCATCCTGCTGGCGTTGCATGTCCTCAACCTCTTCCGAGGCCTGCCAGAAAAAGAGGTAGGGACTTATGGTGGTGCCGAAGACACCGGTCACTACAGTTGCGGCTTCAGAATCCAGTTTGATGTCGGGCCAGACCGTGCGGAGCGCCACCTCACCCCATGGGACATGAACAGTGAACAAGACTGCGGCATATGACAGCAGGCAGAGTGTTAGCCACTTCAAGAAAAAGACGTATCGGTGATAGGGGACAAACACCTGCAGAAGCAGTGTGCCCGCCACGAACAATACCGTCATAAGGTGACGATCGACGCCAGTGACAAGCTCCGAAACCTCTCCCATGGCCGCGACGTCAGCGGCGATATTGAGGGTGTTGGCGACCAGCAGCAACAGCACGACGCCGTAAAGTATAATTGGGGGGAAGGTGGTCTTGATGTTGGCGGCAAGTCCTTTCCCGGTAACTCGGCCGATCCGCGCGCACATGGATTGGATTGCCGCCATCAGGGGCAAAGCCAAGGGCATCGTCCAAAGCATATTAAGGCCGTATTGAGCGCCGGCCTGAGAGTAGGTAGCTATGCCGCTCGGATCGTCGTCCGCGACGCCCGTGATAAGCCCCGGTCCGACCCGCGCCAGGGGATGGTCTTTCAGGCGAGCCCAAAAGACGCGCAGGGCGCTCCCGCGCTGCGGTTTCTTGACCTCATCTCGGTCGAGCTTCATTCACTTTGCGTTCGGCTGTCAGCAGGCAGCGCAGTCGATATCACCGGCAAAGTGAGCTTTGTCATCCCATATGCCATCACGCGGGTCAGTCGATCCAGATTCTCGAGAGATAGTTTCAGGATATTGCTGCGCCTCATGCGCCGACCGCGCGCTCGCAGCGGCCTCCCAGCTATCAACAGAAGAAATGTCTGGTTCATGCTGGTTTCGCGTTCACCCGTTGGCATCGCCCACGCCAGTGCCGCCCGCACAGACCGAACGCGACGACAATAGCAATAATCATGATGATGCTGTCGATCGGCATTTTTAGCTGCCCACCAATGCGATTTATGAGTTGACGATCTAAAATCGCCTCATGCGGCGACCAATCCACGGCACCGGCACGTGATCCGAAGGTCAGTCGCTTTCTTTCAGGCTCAGGATGTAGGCGATGATATTGGCGGCATCGTCGCCCTTGATCACAACGTTCGGCATGGTGCGATGCGAGGTGTGCAGCGCGGCAGCCAACGCCACGCTCGTGAGGCCCGGTGTCTTGGCAATGGCCTCGAA
Source organism: uncultured Alphaproteobacteria bacterium (assembly GCA_963733575.1). Classification (GTDB taxonomy): domain Bacteria; phylum Pseudomonadota; class Alphaproteobacteria; order Rhizobiales; family Xanthobacteraceae; genus BOG-931. Next base: position 10,711 of record CAVTDJ010000010.1, read on the forward strand.
GGTGGGTGCATTGGCATCGGCCGAGCGGCCCGCCACTTTATCCACCAGATGGCATTGGGCGCACGCCTCACGTGCGACCCTGAGGCCCTGCTGCGCACTGCCGACCTGCGCGGCCTGCGCGCTGCTCGCCAGCGCCCATATCATTGCCGCGATGATGAAGCGAACCATAGGTGCCATACCGATCAATACGAGCCTTGGATGGCCCGCGCTGAAATCATACTACACGAAACCGGGTGAGGGGTGCCGTGCTTCGCGGCCGATCACCCTCGTCGCCGCCGGCCGGGCTTACAGGCCAGTCACGAAACGGGCCATGATGACGATGGTCAGGACCTGCATCGCGCCCTGCACGCCGACGGCAAAAAAGAAACTGCGCATCATCTGGCTGATCTTGGCAAGGTCGGGATCTGGCCGGCGCAACTGCATGCATACCCGCAAGTTTGTCGGCAGCAGGTAGCCGATGCCCTGGATCGTCATCAAAACCACCAGAGTGAGCGCCGCCGCGACCCAACCGAACTGCGGCCAGGGAACATCGAGAAGGCCCAGATCCTTGGCGAGAAACCAGCCGGTGGTTCCGGTGATGATCGACAGTGTCGGCATCAGGAATAGCGTCCGCGGCACCAGCCGGACGATGATTTCACGACGCACGGACAGGTCGACTTTGCGCAAGATCGGACCGATCACGAAACCCATGAACAGGTCGATGCCGGTCCACAGCACGCCGCTGATGACATGGACGAAATTGAGGAACCAATGATCGTGGCTCGCGATCGCGACCGTCATCACGCCGAGCGCGAGCACGGCATAGCCGAGATAGTGCCAGCGGATAAGTTGCCCGGGGACGGTATCGGCAATTGCGGCCATCGGCCCTCCGATCCGATTTTCTCGAGGTGAATCCGCCGCGGCGCGGTCGTGCGTTTAGCAAGCGCCAACATGTTCCGTTAACCGGCCTTGTGTCAACGCGCGACGCGGCATTCGGCAGTCACCGCATCGCCACTCGCGCCACCGCCTGAGCCGCGCTAACCGTGAATGTAGTGTTCAAGTTCGTCGATAACGAATTTCTGTTTAGAAATTATACTCTTGAGCAAATCGCCGATGGAGACAATGCCGATCACTTTTTTACCTTCGAGCACGGGCAGGTGACGCACACGGTTGTCGGTCATCAGGGTCATGCATAGCTCGACCGACTGTTCTGGCCGGACATGGATTACGTTTCGCTCCATGATGTCCCTGACCAGCGTGGTAGGGGACGTTTTGCCTTTGAGAACGACATTCCGCGAATAGTGTCTCTCGGTTATGATGCCGAGCAATTCTTCACCGTCCATCACAACTAGAGAACCGATGTCTTTTTCGGCCATTTTTGCCACTGCATCGAGTACTGTGGCATCCGGAGCAATGGTCCAAAGGTTCCGGCCTTTCTGTTCAAGCAGATGTTTTACGGTCATGTCGCGCCCCTTTCTCCTTGCCCGAACTTTCGGCGCGCGCCTCGTATTTAAATATAAATTCTAAGCCCCGCTGGATAGGGGACTTTGATCTAGCTCAATACGGCTCTAAATCGGCGCGGCGACCCGGTGGGGTTACCGATGGCCAACCCCCCTCATACCTCAAGCCAAGCTTCGCGCACCTCGGCGTCAGCGGCGAGCTCGGACGGCGTGCCCTCGAACACCATCCGGCCGTGGCCCATCACATAGACGCGATGCGAGATGCGCATGGCGATGGTGAGTTTCTGCTCTACCAGGAGGATTGAGATATAGCGTTCCGCGATGCTTTGCAGCAGGTCGGCAATGCGTTCGACCATTTGCGGCGCCAGCCCCTCGGTTGGCTCGTCGATCATGATGAGATCGGGATCGCCCATCAGGGTCCGGCAGATGGTCAGCATCTGCTGCTCGCCGCCGGAAATCGCGCCGGCCGGCGTCTTCGCACGCTCCTCGAGCCGGGGGAACAGCCGATAGGTGTCGCCAAAACCCCATCGGGCCGCCTTCTTCCCGGCCTTGACGCCGAGGATCAGGTTCTGCTCGACGGTCAGCGTCGGGAAAATGGCGCGATCCTCCGGGACATAGCCGATGCCGCGATGCGCGATCTCGTACGGCTTGAGGCCGACGATGGCTTCGTCCTTGAAGGTGATCGAGCCCTGCGGCGGCACGTCGCCCATGATCGCCTTCAACGTGGTCGAGCGGCCGACGCCGTTGCGGCCGAGGATGCTGACGATCTCGCCCGGGCCAACGCTAAGGGAGACGCCCTGCAGGATGTGGCTCTTGCCGTAATAGGCATGCAGATCGCGGACGTCGAGCATCATGGAGCGGTGCCCAGATAAGCCGCCTGTACCGCGCTGTCCTGTTTGATCCGCACCGGAACGTCGCTGGCGATGACCTGCCCATACACCAGCACGGAAATGCGGTCGGCAAGGTCGAATACGACGCCCATGTCGTGCTCGATCATGATCAGGGTGCGGCCCTCGCTGACCTTGCGGATCAGCGCGACCGCTCGCGCGGCCTCGGCCACGCTCATGCCCGCGCTCGGCTCGTCGAGCAGCATGATCCCGGCGCCGCCCGCGATGGTGATGCCGATCTCGAGCGCGCGCTGCTCGGCATAGGTCAGCACACCCGCCTGGACGCGGCGGCGGCCCATCAATTCGACCGCGTCGAGAATGGTCTCGGTCCGCTCGCGCACATCGGCGAGCCCCTCGATGCCGCGCCAGAATGAATATTTGTATCCCAGCGACCACAGCACCGCGCAGCGGACATTTTCCCACACGGAAAGCCGCGGAAAGATGTTCGTAACCTGAAAGCTGCGGGAGAGGCCGCGCCGGTTGATCTGGTGCGGCGGCAGCCCGGTGACGTCCTCCCCGTTGAGTTGCACAGCCCCGGAGGTCGGGGCGAGGCGGCCGCTGATCAGGTTGAACAGGGTCGATTTTCCGGCTCCGTTCGGCCCGATGATGGCGTGCCGTTCGCCGGCCGGCACGGCCAAGCTCACGCCACGAATGATCTGGGTCGCACCGAAATTCTTGCGCACGTCGATGAGCTCGACCGCGGGCGCGGTCATTTCGCTCTCCCGGCAGCATGCGCGAGCGCGAATGCGCGGTGCCAGGCGGCGCCCACGACCGGCCAGGTCAGGCGGAACAGCCAGAACCCGCCGGAGATGAGCACTGCCGCGGCAACCCAGGCGATCGTGCTCGCGGCGTCGAGCGCGACGTGGAAAACGGAGATCGTCGTTCCCTCGGATCCCTTGACGCTAAGATGGTACGTCATCTCGATGACGAGGATGAGCCCGGCGAGCAGCACGAGAGCCGGCACCATGGCGACCAGGTAGGTCAGCGCGAGCCGCAGCATCGATCCGTAGGCACGGGCCTGCCACAGCGGCGCGTGCATCATCAGCAGGCCGGCGATGCCGTTCGGCGCGAACATCACCATACCGATGAACAAGAGACCGAAATAGAGCTGCCAAACGTCGGTGACGTCACTGAGCATCACCTCGAGCCAGGTGACGAGGATTGCGCCGATCACCGGTCCGATGAAGCTTCCGACGCCGCCGATATAGGCGGCGAGCAGCACGAGACCGGACTGTCCGGCGCCGACCTCCGCGGAATTGACCAGCTCGAAATTGATGGCCGCCAGCGCGCCGGCGACACCGGCGAACAGGCCTGCAAGCGAGAAGGCGATGAAGCGCAACGTACGCGGATTGTAGCCGATGAACTGCGCGCGCTCGGGATTCTCGCGCACCGCGTTGCACATGCGGCCGAACGGCGTGCGCGTGAGCGCATACATCGCTACCATACACAGCAGGCACCACCCCGCGATCAAATAATAGACCTCGATTTGCGGGCCAAAATTGAGACCGAACACGTGCAGCAGCTTGGTGCGGTTGGTGCTTACCCCCTCCTCGCCGCCGAAAAATCCGCGAAGGATGAGCGAGCTCGAGGCCACGAGTTCCCCGAGTCCGAGCGAGATCATGGCAAACACGGTTCCGGCGCGCCGCGTCGAAACCGACCCGAAGATGATGCCGAACACCAAACCGCTGAAGCCGCCGACCAGCGGGATCACCAACAGCGGCACCGGAAGCGCATCATGGATCACGGTATTCATGGCATGCACAGCCAGGAATCCGCCAAGCCCGTAGTAGACGGCGTGACCGAAGGAGAGCAGGCCGGTCTGGCCGAGCAGCATGTTATAGGAGAGCGCGAACACGATCATGATGCCCATCATGCTGAGCATCGTGAGCGCCGACCCGGAGGCGAAAATCCTCGGCAGGATCGCGAACGCGACGGCGAGCACGATCCACGGCGCCGCAAGACGCACGACCGCCGCGAGGCCCGCCGCAGATCGACCGCTACGCGCCGGCACGATTACGACATCGCTCGCTACATCACTCAATGTTCGCGCGTCCCCATGAGACCGGTCGGCCGGAAGATCAGGATCAGCACCAGGAGCAGATAGGGAATGATCGGAGCGATCTGCGCCACCGTCACGTTCCACACGTCGAACAGCACGCCGCCGGCCGGGGGCGCGACGCCGATGCCGCCCAGTACGTCCGCGACCGAAAGGTTGACGGAGACCGCAAAAGTCTGGACGAGGCCGATCAGCAGCGAGGCCAGGAATGCGCCGGCGAGCGAGCCCAGCCCGCCTACCACGACGACGACGAACAGGATCGGGCCGAGCGCGCCCGCCATGTTCGACTGGGTCACCAGCGCGGGCCCGGCTATGACGCCGGCGACCGCCGCAAGTCCGGTCCCGACGCCGAACACCAGCATGAACACTCTCGGCACGTTGTGGCCCAGCATGGCCACCATATGCGAATGCGTCAGCGAGGCCTGAATGATGAGCCCGACGCGGGTGCGCGTGAGCACGGCGAGCAGCACAGCGAAAATCGCGATCGCGGTCAGAAGCTCGAACATCTTGTAGGCGGGATAATTGGTCGAGAACACGGTGAAGGCGCTGAAATCAAGCGACGCCGGCACTCGATAATCCGCCGGACCCTTACCCCAGATCATCTGCACGATTTCTTCGATGACGAAGGCGAGACCGAACGTGAACAGGAGCTCGGCGACGGGGCCGTGCCGGTGCACGTGGCGTAACCCATAGCGCTCGACGAGCGCTCCGATCCCGCCGACCAGCACCGGCGCGACGATGAAAGCCGGCCAGAAGCCGAGAATCTGGCTGATCTGAAAGCCGAAGAACGCGCCCAGCATGTAGAAGCTGGCGTGGGCGAAATTGAGCACGCCCATCATGCTGAAGATCAGCGTGAGGCCGCTCGCCATCAAAAACAACAGCATGCCGTAAAGCACGCCGTTCAACGTGGATATGGTGACGAGCTCCAGCACCTCCTGACCGGCTTGTTAAGCTCAGCTCGGGTGGTTCATCTTGCAGCTGGTGGGACCGACCGTGTCCTGCGCGTCACTCTTGCCCATCATCTTCCAGCCCCAGCCGGTATTCTCCTCGTCGAACGGCTGGTCCTTGCCGATGGGGCCGAGGTTGGCGATGTACATCGGCTGGAAGAACTGATGATCGTCCGCCCGCATGAAGCCGTCGCCGCCGTCGTAGACGGTGACTTTCATGCCTTCGAGCTTGGCTGCGATCTTGGTCGGCTCGATCGAATTCGCTTCGTTCGCGGCCTTGACGAACATGCGGATCTCGTTGACGGCACGCGGATAGAACAGCGTCACGCCTTTCGCGGCACGGAACGCCTTCTCGAACTCCTGGGCCGGTGCATAGGGCTCGTTCGCCACCCCTTCGGCGATCGCAAACACGCGATCCGGCAGGTTGGCCTGCTTGATTGCGGTCGGGCCGCCGGTGCCGCCGGCGTAATAGGTGTACCAGTCGACCTGCAATCCGGCGTCGGCCGCGGCTTTGAGCAGCAAGGCGAAATCCTGACCCCAGTTGCCGGTGATGACACTGTCGGCGCCGGACGCCTTGATCTTGGCGACATATGGTGAGAAGTCGGTGACCTTGAGCAAGGGATGCACCTCGTCGCCGACGATCTCGATGTCCGGCCGTTTGGCGTTGAGCATCTTGCGCGCCTCGGCGCGCACCGCCTGGCCGAACGAATAGTCCTGGTTGATCAAATAGATCTTCTTGATGCTCGCTCGCGGTTTCATGTAGTTGGTGAGCGCGGTCATCTTGATGTCCGAGTTCGCGTCCCAGCGGAAATGCCAGTAGCTGCATTTGTCGTTGGTCAGCGCCGGATCGACCGCCGCATAGTTGAAGTACAGCACTTCCTTACCGGGGTTGCGCTCGTTGTATTTCGTCACGAAGTCCTCGATCGCGGCGGCGAATGCCGAGCCGTTGCCTTGGGTGACGAAGCGAATCCCTGAGTCGATGGCCTTCTGCAGCTGGACCAGCGTCTCCTGGGCATTGAGCTTGTTGTCGTAGGCGACTACCTCCAGTTTCCGGCCGGCGACGCCGCCGTGCGCATTCGTCCACTCGGCGAGATACTGGAAGGTCTTGAGGCCGACCTCGCCGATGCTCGCCCCGCCGCCGGACAGGGGATCGATGTAGGCAATCTTGACGGTATCCTGGGCCGCTGCGGGCACTGCGGCGACCACGGTGGCTGCTAAAGCGCAGAACAGCGCTCTGAAGCGCGAAATCATGGATATTCCTCCCGATTTGTATCTTTGCGCGACCGGGCGCTGCCCGAGCATAGAACCCCGGTCGGCTGCTGTTCGTCAAGAACTCTCGGTCGCAGGCCGGAGCGGCCCGAAGCCATTCCGTCAATTGAAGACGCGGACGGCCGGGGGGCAAGTCCGGCCGTGATGGATCGGCCCACGGCAGTTTTGCCCTACCGGCGTCGCCGCAACCGTCCGACAATTCCCTGAGGCAGGAACGTGACGATCAGCACGAACAGGATTCCCAGCCATAACAGCCAGCGATCCGGATGAAATAGCGCCGACATCATCGACATGCCGGAAATCGCTTCGCTCATCGCGCCCAGCGCATTCTGCAAATAGTACTCCGCCAACACGACCACGATGGCGCCGATGATCGCGCCGTAGAGCGTGCCCATCCCGCCGATCACGATCATCAATAGAATGTCGATCATCAACGAGAACGACAGCGTCGCGTCGGGCCCGTTATAGCCCAGGACCAGAGCCATCAGCGCGCCGGCGAGCGACGCCATGACGGCGGAAAAGACGCAGACCATCGTGCGGTAAGCGACGACCCGGTAGCCCATCGCCTCGACGCGGAATTCATTCTCGCGAATAGCCCGAAGCACCAGGCCGAACGGCGAGTTGACGATCCGCAGCATGATCAGAAACAGCACCAGCGATACGGCAAAGACGACGTAGTAGGTGATCACCCGGCCATTGATCGTTACGCCCATCACCGGATCGTGGAACAGCCGGAAGCTGGGCTTCAGGATCGCCGGCACCGAGAAGGTGAGCCCGTCTTCGCCACCGGTGAGACTTCGCCATTGCTCGGCGACGATCTGTGCGAAGCTCGCGACGGCCAGCGTGATCATGGAGAAGAAGATCGCACGCAGGCGGAGGCTCAGAAGCCCGATCGCCGCGGCAATGACCAGAGACACGGCGGCTCCGGCGGCGGCGCCGAGGATCACTGCGCCCCAGCCGACCCAGCCTTTGGCGAGCATAATGGCCACGCCATAGGCGCCGATGCCGAAAAACATCGTGTGTGCGAACGAGACGATGCCGGTGAAGCCGAGCATGAGATCGTAGCTCGCCACCAGGATCACGAAAATGCAGATGCGCGACGCTACCCCCAACGCCTTGGTCCCGGGAAACAGGAAGGGAGCAAATAAAAGGGCCGCCAGGATCACGACCAAGATCGCGTTCAGGAGCATGCGGCCCGGCGGATCATCCGACACGATCCAGCTCAGCCACGATCCGATCTGAGAATCCCGGCGCGTTTCGGAAACGGAGGGTTCCGGCGCCGAGCCGAGCAATGTCTTGTCGGCGCTCTCTTCAGTCATTTCCTTGATCCGCCCCGCCATCGCCGCCTCAGTGATGCTCGGCTATCGGGAACAAACCACGCGGCTGCCACAGCAGGATCAGCGCCATGAGCAGAATGTTCGACCCCAATGCCATTTTAGGCGCGAGGAAGCCGACATAGTTGCTCGTCAGTCCCACCAGGATGGCGCCGATGAAGCAGCCGCCGACCGAACCAAGCCCGCCGATAATGAGGATGATGAACACCAGGATGGTCATGCTGTCGCCGATCTGGCTGCCGACCACCGCCTGGTATTGTCCCCACATCATGCCGCCCATGCCGGCGAGCGCGGTGCCGGCCATGAACACGCCGACGAAAACGCGGCGGATGTGGTAGCCGAGCGCCTGGATCATCTCGCGGTCTTCGACGCCGGCTCGAACCACCAGCCCGAGGCGGGTGCGCGTCAGAAACAAATGCATCGCCGCGGCGACCGCGAGACCGACGCAGAGCGCGAACAGGCGATAGGTTTCGATCGATGAAGATCCGATAAACACGCTGCCGCGGAGCATAACCGGCTTCGGCAGCGGGATGGATTGCGGCCCCCAAATCACGACGATCACCTGCTCGATGACGGTGAGCGCCCCGATCGTTATCAGGATCTGGCGGAGCGGCGCGCCATAGACTTGGCGGATGATGACGCGCTCGAAGACAAAACCGAGCGCCCCGCTGGCAATGGCGGCGGCTACGAGGGCCACGAACAAGGCGGCCAGATTGAGCGTCAGCGACATCTCGTTGGTCCACCCGGCGAGCGGCCGCAGCACCGAGACCGCGATGTAGGCGCCCACCGCGACGAAGGCCGCGTGCGCGAAGTTCAGCACATCCATCAGGCCGAAGATCAGCGTGAGCCCCGACGCCACCATGAACAGCATGATTCCCATGGTCAGCCCGGCGACCGTCAGTGTTACCCATGGGCCGAGTCCGATCGCGGGCAGGGCGGCGATCACCACGAGCGGCGTTAGCGCATAGGGCGCCCATTGGTGCAGACGTTTGAGCCAATCGCTGCTCATACACTGTCCGCCATGCTGAGCCCAAGCAACCGATGTTGAAGCGCGTGGTTGGCGCCGAGCGCCGCCATATCGCCGGTATGGATGATGCGCCCTTCGTCCATCACCGCGACATCGTCGCCGACGGCTTCCGCCACGCGAAAATTCTGTTCGACGAGGAGAACGGTGGTGTGCTCGCGCTTGAGCCGCAGCAAGGCCTCGACCAGCTGATCCACCATCGCCGGCGACAAGCCTTTGGTAGGTTCGTCGATCAGCACGAGCCGGCGCGGCTCGATGATGGCCCGCCCGATCGCAAGCATTTGCTTTTGTCCGCCGGACAGCGAGCCGGCCGGGGAATCCCATTTCACCTTCAGCGCCGGGAAGCTTTCGAGCACGCGGTCCAGATGTTGCTGGGCGAACCCGCGCCGCTCGGTGGCGAGCAGCATGTTCTCGCGAACCGTCAGCTTGCCGAAGATGCCCATATTCTCCGGAACGTAGGCGATGCCCAATCTGGCGATGTGCGGCGTGTCCATCGCGGCGATCGATTGTCCATCGAAGACGATTTTGCCGAGGCGGGCTTTCCACAATCCCATGATGGTGCGCAAGGTCGTGGTCTTGCCGGCGCCGTTTCGCCCGAGCAGCACGGTCACCCGTCCACGCCGGGCGATGAAATCGACGCCGTGCAGAATTCGATAACGGCCGATATTGGTGTAAACGCCGTCAAGCCGCAGCAGCGTTTCGCCGGCGTCGGTCATGGCGGCGACCCGCGTCGCAGTTCGCCGGCGCCGTGCACGCCGAGATAGGCTTGTTGCACCGCCGGCAGTGCCACCACTTCCGCCGGCGGACCGTCCGCAATCAAGGCTCCCTCCTGCAAGACAATGATGCGGTCGGCGAGCCGGGTCACGACGTCCATCCTGTGCTCGACCAACAACACGGTCTTGTGAGTCTCCAACTTTATCTCTTCGATGAGGTCGAGAATTGTCGGTATCTCGTCGACGCTCATTCCGGCGGTGGGCTCGTCGAACATCAAGACCCGCGGCTGGAGCGCGAGCAGGATCGCCACTTCCAGTTTGCGCTGATCGCCGTGCGATAGCGCCGCCACAGTCAGGTCCGCCCGCGACGTAAGCTTGACGCGGTCCAGCCAATGGCGCGCTTTGTCGCGTATGGCGGTGTTGCGGGCCGCAATGCTGAGAAAGTCGAAACGGATTTGAGCGACGGATTGCACCGCGAGCCGCACATTCTCGAACACCGTGAGGCTCGGATAAAGATTGATGAGCTGAAACGCGCGTCCGAGCCCGAGCCGTGTGCGGTGAGGCGCGCCGAGCCGCGTGATGTCCTTGCCGAACAGGCTCACGCTGCCGTGTGTGGGCCGCAATTGTCCCGAAATCAGATTGAAGTAGGTCGTCTTGCCGGCGCCGTTGGGACCGACAATCGCGGTCAAGGTGCCGCGATGAAAGGCGCAGGTCACGGAATTCACCGCGACCTGCCCGCCGAAGCTGATCGTCAGATCGCGGGTGGACAGGGCCGGAACTTCGTCAGTCATTCCGCGGCCCTGCTCACGAAGCAACAACCCACCCGGACGCCATGCTCGGCCTAATGGCGCTCGTTGGTGATGGGTATCTTCATTTCGTCCATGGTGATCACGTGAGTGAGTTCCGGGATCGCCCATGCCACGTTCGGATCGACCTTGATCTTGAAGCCGTACATCGGTTGCAGGAGCTGATGGTCCTCCTTGCGGAACAGCACGGTATCCTTGGGCGAATCGAACGCCATGCCTTCCATGGCGGCGATCAGCTTCTCTGTATCGGTCGAACCGTCGGTCTTTTTCAACGCCAGAACGACCGCCTGCGCCGCAATGAAGCCGCCGCAGGTGAAGAAGTCAGGCGGCGCTCCGTTGAACCGTTTTTTGTTCTCCGCCACCAGGGCGTCGTTCACCGGGTTCTTGGGAATGTCATAGTAGTAATAGGCCGCCCCTTCCATCCCCGGGAAATCCTTATAGGCGACCAGCGCCGGCAGGATGTTGCCGCCGGTCGATATCTCGATGCCCAATCGCTCCGGCCCCATGGCCTTGAGCGCGGCGAGCGGATTGCCGCCGGCCCAGTTGACGAAAATGATCTTGCGGCCCTGCTCTTTTGCCAGCGCATCGAACACGCGCTGAACCGGCGCGGTGAAATCCGTCGTTGCCGGCGGCGCGTATTCCTCGAACACCAGCTTGGCGCCGGTGGGCGCCAGCGCCGTCTTGAAGGCGGTGACGAAGTCGCGGCCGAACGCATAATCCTGCGCCAGCGTCGCCACCACCGTGCCCGGTTTACCGATGGCGAGCGCGTTGGACACCGCGTCCTGGGTGGAGTTGCGGCCGGTACGGAAGATGTAGCGGTTCCACTTGGAGCCCGTGATCGAGTCGGCGACCGCGGGCTCGACGATGAAAATCTTTTTGTTGTCCTGGGCCACCGGCAACATCGCCAGCGCCACCGCCGAGCTCGTTCCGCCCACCGCGATGTCGGCGCCGTCGTCGTTATAAGCTTCGTTCAGGAGGTTGCGGCCGACGTCCGGCTTGGTTTGGCTGTCCTTTTCGATCACCACCAGTTTGTGGCCGTTCACCATCATCGTGCCGCCGGTCGCGTAGTCGAGCCCCATGGCGAACCCGGCCGAAGTCTGCTTGGCATAGGCCTCGAGCGGTCCCGTCTTATCGGCGATAAGGGCTATCTTGATCGGGCTATCGGCTGCGTAAGCTTGCGCGGCCCACAGCGCCGTGAACGCTGCGCCGATTGCGATCCATCTCTTGGCGCCTGCGCTGTCGTGTCGCTGGCGCTGACGGTGTGCGCCGCTCTCGGTTTGCCGAGGCTTGTCGTTCATTTTCCGCTCCCTTTGGCCAAGCACGTCGATTGATGGTCGTTCGCGTGCTGTTTATCAGATGCAGCAAAGCTTCTGACCGTACCCCATGCGAGCTTGGTCTGAATCAGGCCGTCGCACAAGCCTCATCCTTGCGATCACGTTCGCCCGCTGCTGATCAGCGATCTCGAAGGCGAACGCCCGATCCAACAATCACGGATCGAGTTCGGTGTCCCAATAGAGATAATCCAGCCAGCTGTCGTGCAGGTAGTTCGGCGGGAACAGCCGGCCGTTGCGGTGCAGATGCTGGACCGTCGGTTGGAAGGGCCGCTGCGACGGGAACATCTTCAACTCGTCCGGCGTCAAGCTGCCCTTCCTGAGATTGCAGGGCGAGCAGGCGGCGACGACGTTGCCCCAGGTGGTATGTCCGCCGCGCGAACGGGGCAGGAGATGATCGAACGTCAGGTCGTCCCGCGCGCCGCAATACTGGCAGGCGAAGCGGTCCCGCAGGAACACATTGAAGCGCGTGAAAGCCGGGTGCGTCGACGGCTTCACGAAGGTCTTGAGCGACACCACGCTCGGCAGCTTCATTTCGAGGCTTGGGCTGTGAACGGCGCGGTCGTAGTTGGCGACGATGTTCACGCGCTCGAGAAAGACCGCCTTGATCGCGTCCTGCCACGACCACAGCGAGAGCGGATAGTAGCTCAACGGACGAAAATCCGCATTGAGGACAAGCGCCGGAAAACCCGATGGCGATACATGAGCGTTCAAGACCACGTTCCTATCGCGACTCGAATGCCGCACTGCGGCGTCGGGTACCAGTTTATAGGCAGACGTGACAGGATTGTGAAGCCCGTCCCGGGGCTTATGAGCTGCCAACGCCGGCGGGCATCGGTTAGAACCAGGTCACGCGCGCGACGGCGGGAACCTTTGTCCGCTCCTCGCATCTAACACCAATACCTGTGGTTGAGGGACCGGAAGTGCCGAACGAGCAGATCAAAACGCCGCTAGCCGCCGATGACGACCTCCTCGCCCGCGCCCGCCGCCGCGAGGAGGCGGCGGTAAGGACCATCATTCGCCAGAACAACCGCCGGCTGTTCCGCCTCGCCCGCTCCATCATGAAGGATGAGAGCGAAGCCGAAGATGTCGTGCAGGAGACTTACGTTCGCGCGTTCACGCGGCTTGCCGCGTTTCGCGGCGAGTCGAGCCTCGGCACCTGGCTGACGCGGATCGCGATCAATGAAGCGTACGGCCGCCTGCGCCGCCGGCGGGCAACGGTCGACTGGGAAAGCGTCGAGGCAAGCCACGCGGCGCAAGCGCAGATCATTCAGTTTCCATCCTGGTCTTCTCAACCCGATCCTGAACGCACCATGGCCCAACGCGAAATCAAACACATTCTAGAGCACGCGATCGATGCGCTGCCTGAGCAATTCCGTACCGTCTTGGTCGCGCGACTTGTCGAGGAGATGAGCATTGAGGAAACCGCCGATCTCCTTGATCTGCGCCCAGCGACAGTGAAGACGCGCCTGCATCGCGCACGACTTATGCTGCGCGACGATTTGGAACGACAAGTTGGGCCAATGTTGACCGATGTCTTCCCATTCGCGGGCGCCCGTTGCGAACGCATGGCCGACACGATCATAGCGAGACTACGCCTTTCGACATGAACCTCGGGAACCTTTGCGCCGCCGCCGCATCCAACGGCGGTGCAAACGGGCGGCCATCCTGGCCGCCGCAGGGAGGTTCATCATGATGTTCGTTAGAATTGCAGGCGCCCTGATAGCGCTGCTGCTCGCATCGGGGTTTGCGGCCGCTCAAGGCGCCAAGCCGACCGATCCGCAAATCGCGCACATTGCTTATACGGCCGGCTCGATCGATATCGAGGCCGCGAAGCTCGCGCTGCAAAAGAGCAAAAACAAGGACGTGGTCGCCTTTGCGACAAACATGGAGACCGATCACAAGGCGGTGAACGATCAGGCATTGGCGCTGGTGAACAAGCTCAACGTCACGCCGGAAGACAACGATACCAGCAAGGCGCTCAGCAAACAGGCGGCCGACAAACGCGCCGAGCTTGCCAAACTCAGCGGCGACGCCTTCGACAAGGCCTATATCGACAACGAGGTCGCCTACCACAAGGCCGTCAATGCCGCGCTGCAGAGCACGCTCATTCCCTCGGCGAACAATGCGGAGCTCAAGGACCTGCTTACGACCGGCTTAAAAATCTTTCAGGGCCACGAGCAACATGCCGAACACGTCGCGGCGGAATTCAAATAGGACGACAGACAGGTCGCGGTATGGTCAACCAAAGTCTCGGCGCGCTCCTTCTCGTCCTCGCCACGGGAACGGCGCGCGCCGACGTGATCGAAGTCAAAATCGGATACATTGCCTTCACGCCGGCGCAGGTTTCGGCCCACGTCGGCGATACGATTCAGTGGGTGAATAATGATTTCGTGACGCACACGGCAACCGCGCGTAACGGCGCGTGGGATGTGCTGCTTCCGGTCAAAACCACCAAGAGCATCGTTCTCAAGACCGACGGGGTGGTCGAGTATTACTGCAAGTTTCACCCGAACATGACCGGCAGGATTTCCGTCACCAAATGATCGGGCGCACGCTGCGTCACCCTCTGCCCTGAAAGTTCCGGGCGAGGAATTCGCCGCCATGGCGCAATCCCTCGGGGTCGATGCCGTGGCCGACGCCGGCCGACAGGTGCCATTCGACCGGCACGCCAAGCGTCGCGAGTTCCTGCGTTGCCTGAAACAGGGCTTGCGGTGGGATGAGATCGTCGCGATCGCCGTGAACCAACAGCACGGGCGGACGCGACTTGATTTCGGCGGCAAGCGTTTCCGGGTTGCCATCCGGCGGAAGCACCAACAGGCCCGAATAGCCGACGATCGCCGCCGGCGGCACCGCCCGGCGCAAGCCTACATGCAGCGCCATCATGGTGCCCTGGCTAAATCCAACCAGCGCAAGCGCCGAAGGCGGCAACCCGTGGCGGGTTAGCTCGGCGTCGATAAATTGCTCCAGCCCCGGTGCGGCCTGATTGACGCCAACCCAGCGTTCGTCCGGATCGCGGAAGGTGAGTGCGAACCACTGCCGCCCAACCGGCGCCAGCCCGCAAGGCTCGGGCGCGTGCGGCGAGACGAACGCCGCCTGCGGCAGGAATTGCTGCCAGGCCCGGCCGATCTCGATGAGATCGTTGCCGTCGGCGCCATAGCCGTGGAGAAACACGACAAGTTGTCGCGCGGTCCCGGAGCGCGGCGAAAGCCGCGGACCATCAAGCTCAGCGGCCATTCATAGTCCCGTCGGCTTGCTCCACACCGCCCATGCGAACGCGATGCAAGTGAAGATTTGCGCCATGCCTTGTTGCTTTAGCCGGGCTAGCAACGGCCTGTCTATGTCAGAATGCGGTGTAGAAGCGGCCGGCAAAAACATTCACTGGGCCACGGTCGCGGTTGTAGGCCGGGTTGGCGATGAACTGATAGTCGAAGGAGATTCGCGTCGCGGAGGTCACAGCGTAGCTGTAGTAGGTCTCGATGATCTGCTCGAGACCGGGATGCGGCAGTATTCCGTCGCCGACGAGGATGCCGAGGCCGCCGGCATTGAGAAAGGCCTCGTGGACACTGGAAATGCCGTTGACGATGCCGGCTAATCCGACTGTGTCGCTCGGTCTGCCCCATTGCTTGCCGTTCAGTGACAGGCCGGCGGCGACGGTGCGATCGATGTCGGTGTAATCGTAGGGCTCGATATTGCCGTCGGCCCAGCCCGCGCGCATGAAGACACCGAGATCGGATGTGATCTCCTGCTCCAGGTTCATGCTCACGCCGCCGCGGCTCCGGTATTGCCGGACCGCGGCGATATCGGCCGGGCCGCCACTGATTGCAGCCAATGCGATTGCATCGTCGAAGCTGCCCATGCGGCCGCGGCTGAGAAAACCGGTGACTGCGATCTTGCCGGGATGGCCCCAAAAGTGGTAGCGGCGCTCGATTTCGCCGAGCCACTGGAATTCCTGAAATGTCGGATCAAGTTCAGTGCTGTTGGGGATGATGGAGAGGTCGAACAGCCCGCCGCGCAAGGTCCAGTTTCCCCAATACCACTCCGCGGACCCGCCATAGCTGTAACCCCACGCGTCGGCGGCGTAATCGAACGTGCCGGCGTCGATCAGCGCCCAATTCATGAAATCCTTGCGCGGGTTCTGCGCATATTTGTTGGTATCGAAGGCGTCGGAGATCGAGAACTTGCCGATTGTGACGACCAGCCGGTCGGCGGTCTGCGAGCCGGCGAACTGATTGAAGTCGGCGTCCACCTTCTGGGTTTCGCCGCCGAGATCGATCGTCTGCCGGATGAAGGTCCGTTGAACGCGCGGGTACGGGACCGAAGCTCCGATCTTGAACGCGGCCCCGCTCGGGAAGCCGGCGACACCCTCTGTGTTGCTCAGCCCGAATCCCTGGCCAATCTCCGGATCGATCCAAAGTTCGGCGCCCCGCCACGGCTTGAACCCTGCAGCAAACGTAACATCTGCGGTCTCGCGCCCTGCATTCGAAGCGAGGCTGTTCACGCCGCTATAGGGCGCGCGGAACGGCGCGGCATATTGCTCGATGAAGGTGGTTTGCCCGTGCACGACGAACCAGCCCGTGTCGAGCGCGGATGGTCCTTTGGTGAAGATATCGGGATCGATGCCGTAGCTGCCGAGCCGGTAATCGAGGCCAAGCCGCAGGCTCTGGATGGCGAGACCGGAATCGAAGCGCTGCGCTGCGTCTGCAAAAGTGACGCTGCGCGTGCCGTAATCGGTGAAGAGATATTCCAGCCGCGCCGCCCAGTTCGACCTCAACGCGAGTTCGATGCCGGCGCCGAGCGCGCCGCCGACGCGCGGCACCATGAACAGCGACTCGACCTCGCCTGGTTGCGCCGTGCCGCCTGCCGGTACGCCGGCAAGCTGTGTGCGGGTGAATTGATCATAGCTCCAGGCGAAGCCGCCCGTCGCATAGAACAGCCAGGCCCCCGGCGCATACCCGATGCGGGCGCGCACCGCGCCGGACATCTGTACTTGCTCCTGATAGCTCGCTTGGCCGATGAGCGCGGAGGATATCGTCTGCGTGCCGCCAAGGACGCTGGGAAACGTCACGTCGGCCTCGACGCCGAGGAGGAGGCGGGAGGGGAGCATGTAATTGTAGCCGGCTTGAAGTCCGAGAAAGTAACTGCCGGTTCCCGTGAACGCGTTGTAGGCATTGAAAAAGTCAAGCGAGCCGGCGAGACTCGGCGTCGCCGCCCCGCCTTGCGTCGCCGACCAATGCGAGCTGCCGCCGGCATAGCCGAGGTGCGACCCGACGTAGAGCCCGGTCCAATCATAAGCGGAGGGAGCGGGCGGTGCTTTCGTCGGAAAGATGTCGTCAGCCGCGAGCGCGCGCTCAGCGCTCGTCAGCAGCACGCTGATGACAGCCCCCACGACGAATGTCTTCACCGCAGCCCCGCGCGGCACCACGTCCCCATTTTCAATGGTCATTGTGACAATGGCATTTTCTCGAAGCATTTTCGCACTTCCCATAGCTGAGCCACGGTCAGCGCGCGACGATGTGGTCGCTCCTCATCGCCGGAAATGGCCAGGCGTGTCGTAGCCGCCACAGCGCCTTTCGGAGGTGCGGGTTCAGAATTCCGCGTGAAATCGTCCGGCAAAGACGTTCACCGGCCCCCGGTCGGCGTTGTAGGCGGGGTTGACGATGAACTGATAATCGAAGGTGACTTTGGTCGACGATGAAATTGCGTAGCTGTAATAGGCCTCGATGATCTGCTCGAGACTCGGATTCGGCAACTGCCCGTCGCCGATGAGGATTCCAAGTCCGCCGGCGTTGAAAAAGGCCTGGTGGACGCTGGCAATGCCATTGATCGCGCCGGCGATCCCGATCGTATCATCGGGTCTGCCCCATTGCTTGCCGGCAATGGAAACGCCGCCCGACACGGTGCGGTCGATGTCGGCAAAATCCCACGGCTCGACGTTGCCGTCGGCCCAACCGGCACGGGCAAACACGCCGACACTGTCAGTGACTTGCTGCTCGAGATTGACGCTCACGCCGGGCCGGCTGGTGTAGGTGCGCACGGCGTTGATGTCGGCTGGCAGCCCGGTCATTGCGGCGAGCGCAACGGCACTCGCGAAATCTCCCGCCCGGCCACGACTGAGAAAGCCGGTGAGTTTGATCCTGCCAGGTTCGCCCCACAGCTCGTGCCGTTCCTCGATTTCGCCTACCAACTGGAACTGACTGAAGGTCGGGTCGAGACCGACTCCCAAGGGGCTTACCCCGCCGGCGGGGGTTGCGGAAAGGTCGAAAACGCCGCCGCGCAGCGTCCAGCGACCTTGGTACCATTCAGCCGCCGCGCCGTAGCTATAGCCCCAGCCGTCGCCGGCATAATCGAACGTGCCGGCATTGATGAGCGACCAATTCAGGAAATCGCTTTTGGGATTGCTGGCATATTTGTTGGTGTCGAAGATGTCGACGATAGCGAACTTGCCGACGGTCAGCACCAGACGATTCGCCGTTTGCGAGGCAGCGAACTGATTGACGCTGGCATCCACCTTCTCGGTTTCCCCGCCGAGGTCGATCGTTTGCCGGACGAAATAGCGCTGCACGCGCGCGTAGGGGTAATCGGCGCCGATCTTGTAGGCTTCCCCGCTCGGAAATCCGGCCGCCCCGTGCGTGTTCGCAAAACCGAAGCCCTGATCAATTTCGGGGTCGATCCATGCTTCGGCGCCCTGCCAGAGCCGCATGCCGGCATAGAGCGTGACGTCCCAGGTCTCTCGACCCTCGCCGCCGTGCGGGAGGCTATTGACGCCCTCAAAGGGCGAGCGGATCGCAGGATAGCCTTGCCAAACGAACGTCGTCTGGCCGTGAAAGCTGACGTTGTCCAAGTCCGGCGCGGCCGGCGCTTTGGTGATCATCGGCGCGTTCCCCGGTACCGCACCCTGGCCGAATTGATAGTTCAACCCGGCGCGCAATTCTTGCAGCGAAAAATCGGAATTGAACCGCTGCGCCCCGGCGAAGAACGCCGTGCCGCTGATGCCGTAGTCGGTGAACAGATATTCGAGCCGCGCGGTCCAGTGCGGCGCCACCGGCGCCTCAACGCCTGCTCCAGCCGCCCAGCCCAACCGCCACAAAAACAGCGATTCGGTCGCGCCGCCGGCGAGCTGAGTGAGCGTCAGCCGGTCGTAGGTCCAGGCGAAACCGCCGGTCGCGTAAAACAGCCAGCTGCCGGGAGCATAACCGATGCGGCCGCGCATCGTGCCGGAGGAGAGCACGGTCTCGCTAAAGGTCTCCGCGCCGAGCGTCGGCGAAGTCAACGCCGAGGTGCCGCCGATGGAGATGCCCGCGAGATTTGGAAAGCTTGGGAACGATGCATCGACCTCGGCGCCGACGACCAAACGGTTCGGCAGCATGTAGTCGTAGCCAACTTGTAGTCCCTCGAAGAAGCTTCCCGCCTCGTCGAAGGTGTCAATTGGCTGCGCCAAGCCAAACGAGCCGGAAATGCCGCCGGGCGTTGCCGTCCAGTTCGAGACCCCCCACGCGTAACCCAAATGACCGCCGACGTAGAACTCGGTCCAATCATAGGCGGAGGGGATGCTCGAAGGTAGAGCTTTCGTCGGGACGATGCCGTCGGCCGCTGCGCTTGCCGTCAACGCAATGGCGGCGGCGCCGGTCGCACCCATGAACAGACCAAGCTGATGAGCGAAGAGCAAGCGGGTAAGGAGATGAGGAAAAATCCGCGACATCTGCGCGAGGCGCCCAATGCAATTGACCGAAAGACCAAAACATCGGCGCGATGGCAGCGTCAACTTCTATGTTTTAGAATTACAGTAGATCGAAAGTGATCAATTGCAGTTTGCAAGTGCATCGTCATGAAACTTGCATCGTAAGTTCGCTCATGCGGCCCGCACGCCAGCCGCGCCCGGACTGGAACCACAAAGCACGACGCGGCGCGATCCTGAAGAATTCCACTGCGGGTCCGGCAAATGAAGCCAATGCGCCATGGTGTAGCCACTGCTACAATGATTGTACGAGGACACGATCGGTGTCAAGATCGATCGTTGGCCGGCTTTTCCGGGCTCGCAGTGCGGCTTGCAGATGACTTCGCCGCTTCGGCCGCGGCGCGATAGTAGGTCCACAGGACGCGCGCCGCGACGGCGCGCCATGGCCGCCACGGATCGGCCAAAGCATGCATTTCCTTCGCCGTCGGCCGGGCCGGCAAGGCGAAAGCGACCCGCGCAGCCTCTTGCAAAGCGAGATCGCCGGCCGGCCAGGCGTCGGCGTGACCGAGGCAAGATAAAAGATAGATGTCGGCGGTCCACGGTCCGATGCCGTGCACGGCGGTGAGCGCCGCGTGCGCCTCTTCGGCGGCCAGTTCCCCGAGCGCGGCGAGCGCAAGCTCACCGCGAACGACGGCGCGGGCGATTGCCTTGAGCGTGCGGATTTTGGGTGCGGACAACCCGAGCCGGGCCAGCCGTGCCGGGCGCGCTCGCAGAATGGCCGCCGGATCGAGCGGATCGAAAGCCGCGGCAAGCCGTCCCCAGATGGCGTTGGCGCTCGCGGTCGACAGCTGCTGCGCGACGATGATGGCCGCAAGCCCGGCGAATCCATCTGTCCGCCGCCGCAGCGGCGGCCGTCCGGCCCTGGCGATCAGAGCGGCGAACCGCGGATCGGCTTGTCCGAGTGCGGCAAGCGCGGCGTCGAGATCGGCCTCGGTGTGGATATAGGATGGCATCGTCGTGTCCGGCTGCTCCGAGGTTTGAGTTACGAAACCTCGCGCATCGCGCTTACTTGATTGATTGAGCGGACCCAGTTGGTCAATCCTGCCAGTCACGGGAAACCGATCGTCCATGTACACCCGGGTCTTTCGTTTCGCGCCGAGCCCGAACGGGTATTTGCATCTTGGGCATGCCTATTCGGCGTTGCTCAATGCCGACATGGCGCGCGAGGCCGGCGGGCGGCTTCTCTTGCGCATCGAGGACATCGACGCCTCGCGCTGCCGGCCGGAATACGAGGCGGCGATCTACGAGGATCTGGGCTGGCTCGGCATCTCCTGGGAACCAAACGTCCGGCGGCAGAGCGAGCATTTCGACGATTACCAGGCCGCGGTGACGAAGCTGGAAAACGAGGGACTCATCTATCCGAGTTTCGAGAGCCGGAGCGAGATCGCCGCGCTCGTTGCCGAGCGCGACCGGCGGGGCCGATGGCCGCGCGATCCCGACGGCGTGCCGCTTTATCCAGGCCGCGCACGTAAAATGTCGCGCGCCGAACGCCAGCGCCACCGCCGCGACGGCGAGCCGTTCGCGCTGCGGCTCGCCATGGATGCTGCGGTCGCGCGCGCCGGCGTGCTTACCTGGACGGAGACCGGCATGGGGCCACAGGGTCAAACCGGCCTGGTTGCGGCGGCGCCGCAGATATGGGGCGACGGCGTGCTCGCGCGCAAGGACGTGCCAACGAGCTATCACCTTGCGGTCGCGGTCGATGACGCTTTTCAGGGTGTGACCGATGTCGTGCGTGGGCGGGATTTGTTCTGGTCCACCAGCATTCATCGGCTGTTGCAGGCCCTGCTTGGCCTGCCGGAGCCGACCTACCATCACCATAAGCTCATCCTCGATGCCGTCGGCCACAAGCTGTCGAAATCCACGTTAGCGACGAGTTTGCGCGACTTACGTACGGCGGGCGCCGCGCCGGGGGATATCAGGCGCATGGTGGGGCTTGGGCGCTGAACATCAGCCAGAGCTTGTTTTGTTTGATCGGTGGCCGTGGCATGCTGGCGGCGGGGCTGCCATGGCGCGTCTAAGATCGAGCAAAAAGTCGGCCAGAAAACCGGCGCGACGCCGGACCCGGCGGCGCACGCAGCCGCCGCGGCGGACACGCGCGCCCGAGGCTTCGCTGGCGGCCTACGCGCACGACATCCGCACGGCACTCACCGGTATCCTGGCGCTCGGGGAATTGCTGGCAAGCTCGAGTCTCGGGGAGCGCGAACGGCGCTGGGCTTCCGGCATCAAGGGTAGCGCAGAGCATCTCGCCGCGCTCACGACCCTGATGATCGATGCCGCCAAGGCGGAGGCTGGGGCGCTCACGCTGCAGGAGCAGGTTTTCCGCCCGCGCCGTCTCATCGAGGCGCTGGCGGAATCGCTGTCCGCGCGTGCGGAGACGAAGGGCCTCGCCGCCGAAGTTACCGCGGCGGATGACTTGCCGGAAACGCTCTTGGGCGATCCGGTGCGGCTGCGGGCAGCGCTCGAAAATCTCATCGACAATGCGGTGAAGTTCACCGAACGCGGTGTTGTCCGGCTCGCAGTCAGCGCCCCGCGCGCGGCGCGCGGGCGGGTCAAGCTTGTCTTCGCCGTCACCGACAGCGGCATCGGGCTGAAAGCTGCCGAGATCAAGCGGCTGTTCCGCCCGTTCACGCAAGCGAATGCTGATATTGCCCGGCGCTATGGCGGGACCGGGCTCGGGCTTGCCGTCGTCAAGGCGCTCGCCAAGCTGATGGGCGGCGATCTGACCGTCACCAGCGCGCATGGCCGCGGATCTTCGTTCCGCCTCTCGGCCGTGTTCGCCAACGCGCCTGCCGCAGTGGCGGGAAGCGCACCGCCACAGCAAACAGCGGTGCCGGCGCGCCGTCTCGCTGTCCTGTGCGTGGAGGACAACCCTTACGGCCGGGTCATTCTCAACACCATTCTCACCGAGCTCGGTCATCGCGCCGACTTCGCCGGTTCAGGCGAGGAGGCGGTCGCGGCGGTGATGCGCGGTTACGACGCAGTGCTGATGGACGTGGCGCTCCCTGGCATTGACGGCCTCGAGGCCACGCGCCGCATCCGCGCGCTGGCCGGCGCCGCCGGCCGCACGCCGATCGTCGGCATATCCGGCCGGACCGGAGCCGACGATGAGAAGGCGGCGCGCGCGGCGGGCATGGACTTCTATCTGCGCAAGCCCGTGAGCCCCAGCGCGCTCAGCGGGGCGCTCGCGGCGGTGTCGCCGCAGCCCTGAAGCGGGTCCGCTCTAGCCGGTCGCATCGTTATTACCTGGCAGCAGCGTCGATCATTTGCGCCAGCGCGAGACCGACGCACTTGTAGCCTTCAGCGGAGTTGTGGAGGCCGTCCCACGAAACCAAGCCTGTGACACCAGCCTCGATCGCACGCTTCATCAGAAGAAATCGTGGAAAATGGCCGACGTTTTGTTCGCCCGCGACATCGGCGATTATTTTTTCCATCCGAATATAGCGCGTGGTGGCGAGCACGAGCGGCGCATATTGTAGATCCAGCAGCACGACATCGGTTTTGGCGGCCTTGATCCGCCTCACGGAATTGCTGAGCATTTCCTTCGCGTTGTCGGCGATGCCGCGCCACACCACGTCGTTGGTTCCAATCTGCCACACCAGCAAATCGGGCTTATAACGCAGAGCGTCGTCGTCGATTCGGGCGATGTTGTCCCCTAGGTCCTCCAGAATGCGACCGCTGTTGATCAGCTCGATCCTCGCGAAGGGGTGCAGCCGCAACAACTCCTCCTTCATTACGTCTGGGAAGGCAGCACCATGTCCAAACGTTCCGAAACCCGTCGTGGACGAGGAGCCGAGCGCGACGATAGTCAGTGTTTCGCCCGCTTGCAGCTTCGCCCTGGTGTGCGCAAGCGGCGCGCCGAGCGATAATCCGCGGCTGAACGCAAGACAGGCGGCCGCGGGGCTGCCCGAGCCGCCTTGGTCTTGCGCATCACTCGCCGTTCCGTAGAGAAACAGCAGGGGCGCCAGCATGAGCAAACCGGAAAAACGGAAAAGCTTGGACATTGGTTTGCCAGACGTTTTCTGTGAGGCACCAGGTGTTAACGCCCGGATCGATGTGGCCCCTTGACGGTGACATTTCGCGGATATCCGGTCTTGTTAAGAGCCTCATCGATGAGTTATGTCGCGTCCTCGGCGAATTTGCGGTTATTTTGCCGCAGCCTGCCGAACCGGGTGCAAAAGTGATTCGGATAGCGCTGTACCCGCCCCGCCTACAGGCGAAGAGCGTCTTCTGCGCGCGTTGCTACCGGAACATCATACGCGAGCATCCCGACTGTCTCGATCGGTAATTAGATCATCTGCGAGATCGAGCAATAATAGTGTGTTCCGTTTGTCGGGATGCGGTGAGCGTGGGAGAAGCTCCTACTCAGCTTCAATCTCTGGCAATTCCGCCGGTCTAACTTGCGAGTTGCTCAGAGAAAATTGGCCAGCTGCTGATTTTCGCGTCAGCAATTTGCATCAGTGGATCGTGCTAGACGCCACCTTACCCCCGTCCTGCAGATCGGCGACCGGCTTCTTCGGATTCGGAGGCGTATGTGAAGTTTTCGCTGCCGTAGGCTGCGGGCCGACTGCCGGCTGCACCTTCGGTGCCGAACTGACCGCCGCCGGAAGCGAACCGGATGCGTCCTTGAGTGGGGCTTGCTCTTTCTCCACCCCATTCGCTTCGCGAATCATGTTCACCAAAGTCTCTGGGTACATCACAATGCTCGGCGCCGCCGCGACTACAAATGGAACCTTCACATTCATGAAGACCGCAACGTCTCGTCCGAAGGTTACACAATTGTTAAAGAAGGCGTTCCAAGGGGTTTTGTTAGCTTTCCGCTCTTTTATGTACGCGACTAACCTTTTGTACTGAGCTGCATCTATCCAGACGCGAAAGCGGGCGAGTACATATTTTTCTTCAAGATCGCCGTCGCTTGCGCCAATTTCGGACGGCACAGGGACCACATGCCCCACCGTCCAGTTGAAGACGCTACAATTCACGCAATCCCGCTTATCGCCAGCCGGAAAGAAGCCGGCGATCTCGCTCCTTATAATTTCCTGCCGATCGTTTACTTCGCCGTACATCACGTACATATGGCCATAGCTCGCGGCGTTGCGCGCGCGAAACTCGACAAAGTACCGCTTGGCCGGATTGAAATGGCCGGCGGCCTCAGTTTTGGCCGCCGACGATGTCTTTTTTGAAGGTGCTATGGCCGCCGAGGACTCCACAGGCTCGGCAGTGCGGGTCATTGCCGCATCTGAGACCTGCGCGCGGGCCGAAGGAACGTACAGCCCCACCGTGGCCACCAAACCTACTCCGAAGAGTAGTCCGGCGGTGCCGCCTAAACGGTACCTCATGACTGGCTCCTCAACCCCAACCCCAGTTACTCAAACTAAACATAGTCCAAGGGGGCGGACTGGGCAGAAACAACACTTTTTCCCGAGAACCCTCCGGGAATCGTGTTTTCTTGCCGCCAGCGATGAACGACCGCAAATGGGCAAGCCCATCGCGATCGTCCAAAGCCGAAGCCTAATTAGCCCTTCGTCACGACGACGGGAGGGGCTTTCCCCTTGCCAATCGGGGCTTTGCCTTTGCCCGCACAGCCAGCAACGCTCAGTGCCAAGAGCAGCGAACAGACGATAGCGAAGAACTTATTCATGGCAGCCCGTCCCCATGTAATCTTGAAAGTGAGCGTATGTAACTACACGATCGGACGGCCGACTAGTGCAGAAAAGCCACACTTAACAGCTATATGTTGGTGGATGCGGTTCCATTCGAGCACCTCGCCCAGGCGCAATGCCGAATGCATTGATTCGATTTGTCATTTCTGCAAACCACGCGACAACCGGCGCGCGGATGCGGCTGTAAAATTGCGATCGCGGGGTCGGCTCAGTGATACTCCTCGCAGCTTCCGACCAGCGGAAAGCGCTCGGGATCCGGGTATTTTTTCTCCAGCCGAGACTCGGTGGTCTTGAGCGCGGCCTTACATTCCCTTTCGGTGCTAAAATGAGGGGAGACCTGCCGTTCCCCATTCGGGCCGAGGGCGACGAACTGCCACCAAGCCAGCGCAGGCGATACCGAGGTCGCAAAGGCTGCACCGGCAATAAGCAGTATTGGGATGGTTTGCAGCTTCATTCTGGTTCCTTGGCTAGCCAAAAGGGACGGCAGGTCAGCGCAACACCACGACCCTGGTGCCCAAACTGACGCGGCCATACAGATCCATGATGTCGCTGTTGTACATGCGAATGCATCCGTGAGACACGAACCCACCGATCGAGCCTGGATTGTTCGTGCCATGGATGGCGTATTCACCGCCGCCACTCAGGGTCATCGCTGCCGCCCCCATCGGGTTCCCCGGGCTACCGCTCGGGATGATGTTCGGTACCCTGGGATTTTCGCGTTTTATCATATCGGGCGGCGACCAAGCAGGCTTTATATACTTTCCCTGGATGAAAGCCGCTCCTGACCACGCCATGCCCGCCTTACCGACGCCAACCGGATAGCGCAGCGCCTTTCCCTCGCCGATGACGTAGTAGAGACGCCGCTCGTTCGTCTTCACGATGATCGTGCCCACCGAATAGCCACTGAAGTTGACAATGTCGCGGGCAATCGACGACGAGGGCGCCAGGATAGCGAGGCTCAAGAACGCAAATGTACCGAGGGCAAGAAGACGCATGCTCAAGCGGGTCATATCAGCGGCTCACATCGTGTTTCCATTGCAGCGCAGGGTCAGCTAAGATTGTAGCAAATACGAATATAAACGCGCGCGGCGTGAAAAGGCACGGGAAAAAATCCAGTTGCCGCCGCTTTTCAAGATGACGTCATGATGACGCCGACGGTCTCTGCAATCATCTGGTTCGCCGGAATTGTCGGCTGGTACATTATCCGGCAGCCCTTCGAACGAAAGGCGAAGAAAGTTGGAGTGAGCAAGTCGCATTTCGGGCGGCGGGAGTCGAGCATCCTCGCCTTTGCTTTTCTTGGCTTGCTCGCGATCCCGGCCGTGTACGCTTTGATCGGATTTCCGGCGCTGCTTGACCGCCCGTTTATTCCAGCGATCGCTTGGCTTGGGCTGGTGACGCTTTGCGCGGCATTGTGGTTGTTTCGCCGCAGCCACGTGGATCTCGGGCGAAATTGGTCGATCTCACTTGAAGTCCGGGAGCGGCATGCGCTCGTAAAAACCGGCGTCTATCGGCTTATCCGGCATCCAATGTATTCCTCGTTTTTCCTCCTCGCACTCGCGCAAATGTTGCTATTGTCGAATTGGTTTGCAGGCGCATCCGGGCTCTTGGGAGTTGGCGTTCTCTATGCTTTTCGCGTGCGGCAGGAGGAGCGCATGATGCTCGAATACTTCGGCAATGACTATCTCGGCTATATGGCCGACACGAAGCGCCTCATTCCCTGGATCATATAGGCGTCCGCATCCGCCACGGAGAGATCGAATGCGCGGGCAAGCGATCCGATTGTCGGTGCAGCGGCGTATGGTCATCGACTTACTGTATTTCGCGCGCGGCATTCCCACCGTTCCGGTGCAGAAGCGCATGTCGCTCGCTCCGCTGGTTGCCGCACGTGCCGCATGCAGTGAACGGCCGCGGTGGACCGCCATATTCACGAAGGCGTATGCCTTGGTTGCCCAGGAAGTTCCCCAGCTACGACGGGCGTATGTCAAGATTCCGTGGCCACATTTGTACGAATATCCCACGAGCAAAGCCAATATCATCATCGAGCGCGACTACCGGGGCGAGCCTGCCCTCTGTCCGGTCTCGATCAAGGATCCCGCACACCAGCCGCTGCGCGATATCGGACGGCAGCTCCAGCACGCCACAACCGCGCCGCTGGAGGACATCAAGGATTTTCGCCGATGGATGCGGTTCGCGCGGCTGCCGCGGCCTTTACGTCGAATGTTGTGGTGGATCGGCCTGAATATAGGCCGGCAGCGCGGGAATTTTTTCGGGACTTTCGGCGTGTCGGTATACTCGGCGCTCAATGCCGAATCGCTGCATCCCCTGTCGCCGCTCACGACGCTGCTCAACTACGGCGTCATGACAGAGGACGGCATGGTCGACGTGCGGATCATCTATGATCACCGCGTGATGGACGGCTCGACAGTCGCCCGCGCGCTGGGGCGACTGGAGGAAATTCTCAACTCCGTCATTCTCGAAGAGGTGCGGTCGCTGGCGAAATCGGCTGAAAACGACACCAGTCCCATAGAGGAGCCAGTGATGGCTCGATGACCCCGGGCTGAAGAGGCCAATCGCTGCAGAGCTCGGCGAACAACGTTGCAAGCTCCAATCCCCGAACGGCGATGTTCCAGCCGCGCAATAGCGCTACGGCACGTACTCAATCGCGGCTTTGCGCCGAACCTTCCACGATGCGCACTAGATCGGACATGATGCGATTCAACTCGAAGTCTTTCGGCGTGTAGACCTCGGCGACGCCGGCATCTTTCAATGCGCTTGCGTCTTGCGGCGGAATGATGCCGCCGACCACGACCGGCACATCGTCGATGCCGGCTTCTTTCATGCGCGCCATGACGTCATGCACCAGCGGCAGGTGCGAGCCCGAAAGGATCGACAGGCCGACGACGTGCACGTTCTTTTCGGCCGCCGCCGCCGCGATCGCCTCCGCCGTCAAGCGGATGCCGTCATAGATCACGTCCATGCCGGCGTCGCGGGCGCGGGCGGCGATCTGCTCGGCGCCGTTGGAATGGCCGTCGAGGCCGGGCTTGCCGATCAGGAATTTCAGCCGCCGGCCAAGTTTTTTCGACACGCGATCGACCTCGGCGCGGATGTCGTCGAGGCCTTCGGCATCGTTGCGCATGGCGGTACCGACGCCGGTCGGCGCGCGATATTCGCCGAAGGCGCCGCGCAACGCGAAGCCCCACTCGCCGGTGGTGACGCCGGCTTTGGCGCAGGCGATCGAAGGCGGCATGATATTGCCGCCGCTCCGCGCCGCTTTGCGCAAGGCCGCCAATGCCGCCGCGACCGCCTCGTTGTCGCGCGCGGCGCGCCAGGCGTTGAGTCGCGCGATCTGACCGGTCTCCGCTTCTTCGGAAACGGTGAGGACCGCTTCGGCCGCGTCGGCAAGCGGCGACGGCTCGGTCTCGACGAAGCGGTTGACGCCTACGACTGTCTGCTCGCCGCGTTCGATCGCCTCGACGCGGCGCGAATTCGAATTCGACGAGATGTTGCTTGAGGTAGCCCGATTCGACGGCGGCGACGGTGCCGCCCATGTCTTCGATCTGCTTGAGTTCTTCCTTCGCCGCCTTTTTCAGCTCGGCGACCTTGGCGGCGATGACCGGCGAGCCGTCGAACACGTCGCCATATTCCAGAAGGTCGGTCTCGTAGGCGAGGATTTGCTGCATGCGCAGCGACCATTGCTGGTCCCACGGCCGCGGCAGGCCGAGCGCCTCGTTCCAGGCCGGAAGCTGCACCGCGCGAGCCCGCGCTTTCTTCGACAGCGTGACCGCGAGCATCTCGATGAGGATGCGGGCAACGTTATTCTCCGGCTGCTGCTCGGTCAGGCCCAGCGAATTGACCTGCACGCCATAGCGGAACAGGCGCTGCTTGGCGTCGGTGACGCCGTAGCGTTCACGCGTGATCTCGTCCCACAGCTCGGTGAAGGCGCGCATCTTGCAGACTTCGGTGACGAAGCGCAGCCCGGCATTGACGAAGAAGGAGATGCGCCCGACCACGTCGCCGAACTCTTCCTCGGCGCATTCGCCCGAAGCCTTCACCGCATCGAGCACGCCGATCGCGGTGGCAAGCGCGAAGGCGAGCTCCTGTACCGGCGTGGCGCCCGCCTCCTGCAGATGATACGAGCAGACATTCATCGGATTCCATTTCGGCATTTCCTTGGTCGTGAACAGGATCACGTCCTTGGTCAGCCGCATCGACGGCGCCGGCGGAAACACGTAGGTGCCGCGCGAGAGATATTCTTTGATGATGTCGTTTTGCGTCGTGCCGGTGAGTTTTGCGCGAGGGACACCTTGCTCGTCGGCGAGCGCGACGTAGAGCGCGAGCAGCCAAGCGGCGGTGGCGTTGATGGTCATCGACGTGTTCATCTCGCCGAGCGGGATGCCGTCGAACAGCATGCGCATGTCGCCGATATGCGAGATCGGCACGCCGACCTTGCCGACCTCGCCCTTGGCGTGCGCATGGTCGCTGTCATAGCCGGTCTGCGTCGGCAGATCGAAGGCGACGGAGAGGCCAGTCTGCCCCTTGCTCAGGTTCTTGCGGTAAAGCGCGTTCGACGCCGCAGCGGTCGAGTGGCCCGCATAGGTGCGGAAGATCCAAGGCTTATCGCGTAAAGGCTTATCGCGTAAAGGCTTATCGCGTAAAGGCTCGTCGCCTCGTGTTTTGTCGTGGCGCGGCTCTTCGCCCATCGGTTTTCCAAGCATTCCAGCACGGCTAATGTGACGCGAATTTTGCTGCGACGCAACATGCGCGATATGCCGCCGATGCCAAGACAATCAGCACCGCGGCAAGACCAACCTGGGTCATCACATAGGGATAAATCAGAATGAGGACGGCGGCTACGGCTAGGCCGGTGACGTCGATGACGGAAAATCCGCGCTGGAGCGCAAAGCGCAGCAGAAAAGCTACGGCCACCGCGAGCACGACCAAGTCGTACATATAAACGTACGGCGTCGCCAGCAGCGCGCCGGCGGCGAGCGCGGCGGCCTTCAGTTCGTACGCGGCGCGACTTCGCCACAGCCAGACAAGCCCGACGGCGAGGGCGAGTGCGCCGGCCACTTGAACGCTCCACGCGAGCGTCTCATTCGCCCCGTGTGCGCGCATAAAACCGAACAAGCTTTGCAGCCGGTCCCAATCGGCGCCGCCTTCGCCGAGGACGACGCGGCTGGTGACCGGCATGGACTGCAGGAAGGCTTGCCAACTGGCCGTGCCGAAGGCGAGCCAGGAGAGCGCGGCGAGGCCGAGCGCAACTGCAGCCGCTACCGCAATCGTCAGCCAGCGACGATCGGCGATCAGCACGATCGGAAACAGCAGCCCAAATTGCGGCTTGTAGGTCAGCAGCCCGAGACAAACACCAGCAAGGGCAGGGTGCCGCTCCAGCAGTCCGAGCGTGCCGCCGATCAGCGTTGCGGTGAGGAAGCCGTTTTGTCCGGCGATCACGTTCCACAACGCGGCGGGAAAACCCAGCGCGATGAAAAAGCCGGCGCGCGCGCCGAGAATGCCGCCAAGCGTCGCTGCGTAAGTGGCTAGCGTCGCGAAAAGCCAGACGATCGCGGCGGCGAGATAGGGCAGCGCCGCCAGCGCGGCGGCGACAAACAAGAACGTCGGCGGATAATGCCAGCCGTAATAGTTCGCAAAATCGTGGCCGACGGCGCGTACTTCGGCGGCTTTGTGCCGCGGCCAGTCGTATGCGGCGGCTGGATCGCCGTCGAGCGTGAGCCGCCCCGCCGCCCAGACATTGACGAAGTCGTTGGCGATCGGCTGGCCGTGCGCGTCCGTCAAAAAATGACCGCCGAGATACGCGCCACCCAGCACGATCAGATAGCCAAGCGCCAGCGTCAGGCCGATCAGCGCGGCGATGCGGGCGGAGGGCGGTCTTGGCAATGCGGTGAGATCATCGTGCACCATCGCCTGTCCGCTCATGCCTCGAGACTCTGCGGGGCGGGGGCGATTGCGCGGCGAATGATCAGCGCCGCAACGATAACGACAGCGGCAAAGCCGACCGGCGCCTTTACGAAGGGGAAAATCAGGATGAACAGATAGGCAAACCCAATGCCGGCCATCTCCTGCGGCAGGAATCCGTGCGCGCGGCCGAGGCGGAACAGAAAGGCAAGCGGTACGGCCAGCACGACGAGATCGTACATGTAGAGATAGGGCGTCGCCAGCATGGCGCCGGCGCCGAGCGCCGCCGCTTTGATCTCATACCCAACGCGGCTTCGCCACAGCGTTGCAACTGCACCCGCTGTGACGAGCGCGACGACAGCTTGCACCGTCCAAGCCAGCGCCTCGCCGCCGCCGAGCGTGCGCGTCAGTCCAAATGCGGTTTGCAGTTTGCTCCAGTCCGCCCAGCCTTCAGAGAGAAATGCCTGCGAGGTGTGGCCGATACTGGCGAAAAACGCATGCCAGGTGTCGCCGCCGAAGGCGAGCCAGGACGCGGCCGCCATCAACATGGCAACGAGCGCGGCGGTGAAAAATGCGCGCCAGTATCCGCCCGCCACCAGCGCAATCGGAAACAGCAAACCAAGATGCGGCTTGTAAGTCAGCAACCCAAGCAGCACGCCGGCGAGGATCGGCCGCCGCTCCAGGAGAACGAGCGCGCCGCCGACGAGGCCGGCGGTGAGAAACCCGTTCTGGCCGACAATGAAGTTTGCGAGTACGGCGGGAAACGCCGCGGCGAGCAGATAGCCGACGCGGTCGCCGATGATGGCGCGGATGGCGGCAAGGTAAGCCGGAAAGGTGCCGAACACCCAAACCGCGTAGGCGGTCGCGTAGGTCAGGAGCGACAGGGCTGCGGCGACGAACAGAAACGTCGGCGGATAATGCCAGCCGAAATAGCCGTCGAAGCGGTGCCCGACGGCCGCCTCCTCGGCGAGCTTGTGGATCGGCCAGTCGTAGGCCGCCGCCGCATGGCCGGCGAGGACCAAACGCCCGGCGGCCCAGACATTGACGAAGTCCGACGGCATGCCGCTGCCGTCCGGCCCGACGATCCAAAAGCCCTCAAAATACGAGGCAGCGAGATAAACCGCGTGCGCGACCACGAGCGCAAAGCAGATTAGCTCCACCGGCCTGGCCAGCGGGGCGGCGGCGGCGCGCTCGGAGGACATTTCGGATAGGGCCATCGGAGGCCAAACCTTGCGTGTGATCGCCGCGAAGCTAGGCCGGCCCGCCTTGAAGAACCATTAAATATGGCTGTTGCGCCGCTCTACTAGCCGCCGGGGGCCCTACCGGTGGCCAGTCTGACGACGAACAGCAGGATCAATGAGCCGACCAAGGCGTCGATAACCACGCGATCGAACCCCAGCCCGATTTCGAACCCGATTTGCGACAACAGCAACCCGCCGACCATGGCGCCGACGATGCCGGTGATGACATCGCCGATCGGGCCGAAGCGGCTCCCCTTTACGACCATGCTGGCAAGCACGCCGACAATCGCGCCAACGATGAGCCAGATGATCCAGCTTTGTCCACGCATGAATTCCCACGGTGATGAGGCTTCCGCCCAGCGCCAACCGGCGCGTTCGTGCGCCAGATTGGAATCGACTTGGTGTTCCGGGTGGCGGCAGGGATTCTCGCGTCTGAAGTATCTGTCGCTCTGCAATATAAAGTATCTGTCGCTCTGCAATATAAGCAGAAGCAGCTTCGCCGACGAAGCTGTCGGTCAGCGTTTTCGCAAACGCGGACGGGACGAAGCCGGATGCGGCCGGCCTCGCCTTGCTGAAGCGCTTTTCCGACGGCCTAGCGTTTGATCAGCCTGAGGATGATCAAAAGGATCACAGCGCCGATGAAGGCGTTGATGATCGCGGCAATGATGCCGCCGCCAATGATGATCCCGATCCGCGGCAGCAGCCAGCCGGCGATGACGGCGCCGACGATGCCGACGATGATGTCGCCGATCAGTCCGAAGCCGCCGCCTTTGACGATCATGCCGGCGAGCCAGCCGGCAATCGCGCCGACAATCAGCCAAACAACAATGCTCTCAGCTTCCATAATTCCCCCCGAATTGCCTTTGCCGCAAAGGTCATTTCCTGGCGCGGCCTTGGGACCATAAAACGTCGGGCCCCGTCTGTCAGCACTGGTGCCCGATCGCCATCGACTTTTGCACCCAAGTGCTTATTGCGCTGCAATATCAAGTGCGGCAGACTACCAATAGACCCAATCCATCGACCACAACCCATCGCGATCAGCGGTGACGGGAGTTTATCCATGGCCGTCGCGCACAAGAAACCGTCAGCGGCGCCGCTCAAGGACCTCTACGATATCGGCGAGGTGCCGCCGCTCGGTCACGTGCCGGCGAACATGCACGCCTGGGCGATCCGCAAGGAGCGTCACGGGCCGCCGGAAACTGCGATGCAGCGCGAGGTGGTGCCGACCTGGCCGATCGGCGATGACGAGGCGCTGGTCTACGTCATGGCCGGCGGCGTCAATTATAACGGCGTCTGGGCCGGGCTGGGACAACCGATCTCGCCGCTCGACATTCACAAGAACCCGTTCCATGTCGCGGGCTCGGATGCTTCCGGCGTCGTCTGGGCGGTCGGCTCGAAGGTGAGGCGCTGGAAGGTCGGCGACGAGGTGATCGTTCACTGCAATCAGGACGACGGCGACGACGAAGACTGCAACGGCGGCGACCCGCTGCTGTCGCCGTCGCAGCGCATCTGGGGCTACGAGACGCCGGACGGCTCGTTCGCGCAATTCTGCCGCGTGCAGTCGCGCCAGCTCATGCAGAAGCCCGCGCATTTGACCTGGGAAGAATCGGCCTGCTACACGCTCACGCTCGCCACCGCCTATCGCATGTTGTTTGGTCATCCGCCGCACCTTCTGAAACCGGGCGACAACGTCCTCGTTTGGGGCGCGTCGGGCGGTCTCGGCGTATTCGGCGTGCAGCTCGTCGCCGCTTCGGGCGCCAACGCCATCGGCATCGTCTCGGATGAATCGAAATCGGAATACGTATTCAATCTCGGCGCCAAGGGCGTCATCAACCGCAAAGAATTCAAGTGCTGGGGCCAGATGCCCAAGGTCGGCACGCCCGAATACGATGCCTGGACCAAGGAGGCGCGGCGTTTCGGCAAGGCGATCTGGGACATCACCGGCAAGCGCGACGTTGACATCGTGTTCGAGCATCCGGGCGAGGCGACGTTCCCGGTCTCCTGCCTGGTGGTCAAGCGCGGCGGCATGGTCGTGTTCTGTGCCGGCACGTCGGGCTACAACATCACCTTCGATGCGCGCTACGTGTGGATGCGGCAGAAGCGCGTGCAGGGCTCGCACTTTGCCCATCTCAAGCAGGCGAGCGCCGCCAACCGCTTCGTCATCGATCGCCGCATCGATCCGTGCATGAGCGACGTGTTTCCGTGGGAGAAAATCCCGTATGCGCACGAATTGATGCGCACGAACCGGCACAAGCCCGGCAACATGGCGGTGCTGGTCAACGCGCCGCGCACCGGCTTGCGCAATTTCGAGGATATGCTGGAAGCGTCCAGCGCTTCGTTTTAGGTGGCGGTAATTTTAGTTGGCACCCTCGCGCACCCGCGCGATCGCGGCATTAAGTTCGCCGCCATAGACGAAAATCCAGGCGCTGTAATAGAGAAACACCAGCGCGATCATCGCCGAGGCGAGACCGGCATAATAGGTCACGTAAGTGTAGGCGAAGTCGGCGAGGTAGTGGCCGAAGGCGAAACCACAGGCGAGCCACAGCACCAGCGTCGCCGCGATTCCGGGCCAAACCTTGCCCAGCCCTCGCCGTCCTGCCGGCAGCCACATATGCAGGATGAAGAGCGCTACCGCGAGCACCACGGCGCCGATGCCGAAGCGCGCGACATCGAAATGGGCTTCGAGCGGCGCCATCCAGGGGGCATAGGCCACTGCGGCCTTGAAGATCAGCGGTTCGAGCACCACCAGAAACGCCAGCACCAGGAGCGCGATCGCGCTGACCAGCACATAGCCGATCGACTCGAGCCGTAACAGCCACCAGCTTCGCTGTTCGTACAGCCCATAGGCGCGATTGAGCCCGATGCGCAGGCTCTCGACGCCGCTCGAGGCGAAATAGACCGCGAAGACGGCGCCGAGGGTGAGCACGCCGCCGCGCGTGGTGGTGAGCACGTTATGAATTTCGCTGGCGATCGGGGTTGCGACCTGCCGCGGCCAGGCTGCGAAGATCAGGCGGGCGACCTCGTCGGCCAGATTGACCGAGCCGGCGAAGCCGGCGAGCGCGGTCACCACAATGAGAAATGGAAACACCGCCATCAATACCGACAACGCGATATGGCTGGCGATCGCCCAGCCGTCATCGCGGTTGAAGCGATAGAAAGCTTCCACAACGATGCGAAAGCACAGGCGGGTCGTATCCAATGCAGCGTGGCCTCCGCGCAGGGGTCCAGCCTTCACCAGATACGTCATTCCAGGGCGGCTGCGAAGCCGGGAGCCGCGGCTTAAGTGCAGTCGCCGCCATTGTCGACGATCATGAATTGTCCGGTCACGGCGTCGCTGTCGGGCGACGCCAGGTAGATCAAGGTGCCGATGAGTTCGTCGGCAAAAACGTCTTTCTTGATCGCCCGCGTATTGAGCACGAACTCGTGCAGTCCCGGTCGACCCGCCATCGCCGCCGCGACGGAATCGTTCATCACCAGTCCCGGGGCGAGCGAATTCACGCGGATACCGTAGGAGCCAAGCTCGCGCGCCATGGATCGCGTCATCGCGGCGATGGCGCCCTTGGTGGTCACGTAATGCAAGCGATGCGAGAGGCCGGAAAGCATCGTGGTCGAGGAAAGATTGATGATCTTGCCGTAATTGTTGCGCCGCATGGCCGGGATCGCGGCCTTGGTGCAGAGGAACGTTCCCCGCACATTGACCGCCATGAAGTCGTCCCAGAGATCGACGTCGATGTCCTCGATGGCGATCGGCGGGATGTTCGAGCCGATCGCGGCGTTGTTGACCAGGATATCGAGCCGGCCGAATCTTTTCTCCGTTTCCGCGATCATTGCGTCGACCGATTTGGCGTCGCGGACATCGGCGACGATCGCATGAGCCGTTCCGCCGTTGCCGGCAATCTCGGCCGCAACCGAACTGCAATCCTTGGCGTCGGCCACTACGACTTTTGCACCTTCTGCAGCGAGTGCTTTGGCGAACACCGAACCGAGGGCGGCTTTCTGGCCCGCCGCCGCACCGGTGACGATGGCGACTTTCCCGTCCAAACGCGACATGACGATTTCCTGTGGAAGTTTCCTTCAGCGCAATCCGGCCTGCACGAGCAGCGGATAGGTCACGTCCTTGAACTCCCGCATGCCCTCTTCATAGCGCGGCCAGGATAACAGCACGCCGTCGAGGCCCATGGCGGAGAGCATCTTAAGACCATCGACCACCTGCTCTTTGGTACCAATCAGCGGATAGCCGCCCCAGCCGGCGATGAAAAGCTCCTTGAGATGCTCCATGGCTTCAGGCGGGAAAGTTTTGGCGTTAATGCCCATGGTCGACAAGGCGAATGTTGCCGCGTCCCAGTCGCCCCTCTCTTTCACGATGTAATCGGAATATCGGCGCGCCTCTTCTTCCGTGTCTGCCTGGATGATGTTCGCGGACGTCCAGACCGCGACCTCGCGACCGTATTCTTCGCGCGCGAGCTTGCGATAGGCCTCGACCTGGGCCTTGTTCTGCTCGAAGCTCGGCGCACCCAGCGCCGTGAACACGAGGTCGCAAAATTTGCAGGCGAAGTGGCGGCCGCGTTCCGAGCCGCCGGCATTCATGATGGCCGGATACGGCTGCTGGATTGGCTTCGGCTGCAGATAGCCTTTGACGATCTTGTAGAACCTGCCTACGTGATCGAATTCCTCGTCTTCGGTCCATAGCCGCTTGACCACATGGATCCACTCTTCGGCCATGTCGTAACGGTCGCCGTGCGGAAGCATTTCGACGCCGAACATGTCGATCTCCGGCTTGTTCCAGCCGGTGACGATATTGAGAATGTAGCGACCGTTGGAGATATGATCGATGACGGTCCCTTGCTTCGCCGCCACGATCGGATGGTTGATCGAGCAATGCGACGTGGCGACGACGCCGGCCCTTTCAGTGGACGCGGCGATGCCTGCCGCCCAGGAATAGGTCTCAAAACCCGGACCCGCCGGATTACGCTTGCCGCCAAACCCGCGCCAGCGCGCCACCGGCACCAGCGCCTCGAACTCCATCGCGTCCGCAAGCTTTGCCAGCGCCACCGTGTTCGGCCAGCTGATCTTCAATCGCCCTTCAACGTCGGCCATCAGGCAGCCGTAGTCGAGATTGCTTTGGAACGTCCCGAGTTTGAGCTTGCGGTCGTTGAACACGGGATTGGTCAAACGCCGGTCGTCCTGGATAGTTGCAGCTTGGGCCAATGATCTCTCCCTCAATGATTCTCAGCTTTGTCGCCGGCAGATTTCTCGCCGACTTGTTTAATGCAAAGGTAGCCTGAAATGTTGGCTTTTGTGCACTGCACGCGTAAGCTTGCCAAGCAGTCCGGGCTTGTCGAGACCGAGGACATCGGAGTCCGCTTATGTCGCTTGCCGCATCCACCCTATCCAACGACAACGAACTGATCGGGACACTGACTCAGGCGGTTGCCGCCGTCGAGTCGCTGTTCGCGGATGCGCGCCGGGCGGTCGCCGACCGCGTCATGCGGGATGGTAAGGCGAACGCGCGCGCGCTCGACCGCGAACAGCGCGCCGCCCACGGTCTTGCCTGGCTCGCGACCTATGTCGAGGCTTTACGCGAACTCGCCTCATACGTGCAGCGGCTCTCGGCGGCGGGCAATTTCGGCGAGGTCGAGGAGCTTCTGGTGCGCATCGGCGCCGGCGAATACCTTGCGCAGATCGTCGGCGGGATTCCGATGAGCCAGGGCGAGATCGTGCGCCTCGCCGATCTGGGGCTTGGCGCCGCGGCGGTTGCGGCGCGCATCAATCCGGCGGTGGAGCACCTGATCGCCTACGGCAATACGGCGCAACGCCGCGCGCGCCTCGCCGAATTAATGCGCGAGCAGCAGGACACGACGGTCGGTGCTACCGGGCTGGACGAGACGCTCGAACTCGATCCGCGAGGAAATGCGCAAATTCGCCGACGGCCAGGTCGTGCCGCATGCGCAGGAATGGCATCTGCGCAACGAATACATTCCGCTCGATATCATCGCGCAGATGTCGGAGCTCGGCGTGTTCAGCCTCACCATCCCCGAGGATTACGGCGGCATGGGGCTCGGCAAGGAATTGATGTGTGTCGTCTCCGAGGAGCTTTCGCGCGGCTATATCGGCGTCGGCAGCCTCGGCACGCGTTCCGAGATCGCGGCCGAGCTCATCCTCGGCAGCGGCACCGAGGAGCAGAAGCGCAGATGGCTGCCGAAGATCGCGTCCGGCCAAGTGCTGCCGACGGCGGTGTTCACCGAGCCGAATACCGGCTCCGATCTAGCCTCGCTCAAGACGCGCGCGGTGCGCGATGGGAGCACCTACAAGGTTTATGGCAACAAAACCTGGATCACGCATCCGGTGCGCGCCGACCTGATGACGCTGCTCGTACGCACCAATCCGGCCGAAAAAGGCTATCGCGGCCTCTCCATGCTGCTCGCGGAGAAGCCGCGCGGCAGCGACAGGAATCCATTTCCATCCACGGGAATGTCGGGCACCGAGATCGAGGTGCTCGGCTATCGCGGCATGAAGGAATACGAGATCGCGTTCGACGGCTTCACCGTGAAAGCCGAGAATCTCCTGGGCGGGGTGGAAGGGCTCGGCTTCAAGCAGCTCATGGCGACCTTCGAGTCCGCCCGTATCCAGACTGCGGCGCGCGCCGTCGGCGTCGCGCAATCCGCGCTCGAGCAGGCGCGCAGCTATGCGACATCGCGCGTGCAGTTCGGCGAGCCGATCGCCAATTTCCCGCGCGTCGCCGACAAGCTCGCCATGATGGCGGTCGAAATCATGATCGCGCGCCAGCTCACGTATTACGCCGCGCGGCAGAAGGATTCAGGACGCCGCTGCGATCTCGAGGCAGGCATGGCGAAGCTTCTCGCGGCGCGCGTCGCCTGGGCGGCGGCCGACAACGCCGTGCAAATTCACGGCGGGAATGGCTTCGCCCTCGAGTTTCCGGTTTCGCGCATTCTTTGCGACGCTCGCATTCTCAACATTTTCGAGGGCGCCGCCGAAATCCAGGCGCACGTGATCGCGCGGCGCTTGCTGGACGGATCGAATTAAAGTTTACGTCCCGCGCCTCAGGTTGACCGTGACTTAGGTTGAACCCGCTCCCGATGCGTTCTAAGTAGCGTCCCATGTCCACCTTCTTGTCTCATGGCCTCGTTCCGATCGCCATCGGCGCGGTCGCGATCGTGCTGCTGCTCGGCCTTGTCAACATGATGCGCGGGGGCTCCGGCAACACCTCGCAGAAGCTGATGCGGCTGCGCGTTCTGCTTCAATTCGTCGCCATCGTGATCATCATGTTCACGATCTGGGTGTTGGCAAAATAAATCGCAGTGGAATAAATCTTGGCGCGGTGAACCATGGTCGTCCTCAACAAGATCTACACCCGTACGGGCGATGACGGCACCACGGCGCTCGGCACCGGCGAGCGGCGCAAGAAATACGATTTGCGCATCGCCGCCTACGGCACGCTCGACGAGGCCAATGCGGTGATCGGCATCGTGCGGCTTGATACCGCCAATGACGCCGCGCTCGATGCCGCGCTCGCCCGCATCCAGAACGATCTCTTTGATGTCGGCGCCGACCTTTGCACGCCCGGCAAGGGCAGGGGCCCTGGCGGCGCGCGGCTGACGGTCACCGCGGCGCAGGTGAGCTGGCTCGAAAGTGAGATCGACCGCTTCAACGCCGCGCTTGCGCCGCTGAAATCCTTCGTACTGCCGGGCGGCAGCGTCGCGGCGGCACATCTGCATCTCGCCCGCACCGTATGCCGGCGCGCCGAACGGCTGATCGCCGAGCTTCAGGACAAGGCCGACGAGAGCGTCACGCCCGAGGTACTCAAATACGTCAATCGGCTATCCGACTTTCTGTTCGTTGCCGCCCGCCATGCCAATGACAGGGGTACACGCGACGTGCTTTGGAAGCCGGGCCAGAACCGCTGAGATAAACAGAAGTCGCGAGGGGAGGGATCTGATGGGCCGGCTCGACGGCAAGGTTGCGATTGTCACGGGTGCAGCAAGCGGCATTGGCCGCGCCACTTCGATTTTGTTCGCGCGTGAGGGCGCGCGCCTGATCGTCGTCGATCAGAACAAGCCGGGATTGGACGAGACGGCGAGCGCCATATCGCGAAATGGCGGGACCGCGCAGGCGTTCGCCGCGGATTCGGGCCGGGAAGAAAACGTCAAGGCTTTCGTCGACCTTGCGCTTTCGGCGTTCGGTGCGCTCAACGTCGTTTACGCCAATGCGGGGATCAGCGGCGGCCTTGTTCCCATCTTCGAACAGACCGAGGACTACTGGCGGCAGATTTTGCAGATCAATCTGATCGGACCGTTCCTAGCGATCAAGCACGCCGGCATGCACATGGTCAAACAAGCCCGCGGTTCGATCATTCTGACGGCGTCGGTTGCAGGCTTGCGCGCAAATGCTGGCGCGGCGGCTTATAGCGCCAGCAAGGCCGGCGTCATCAGCCTGGCGCAGACGGGGGCGACGGCGCTCCTCGGCACCGGCGTCCGCGTCAATGCGATCTGTCCGGGGCTGATCGAAACCGGCATGACCCAGCCGATCTTCGAGGCCGCGCGCGACCGCGGCACGCAGCACAAAATCGGCCAGCTCAATCCGCTCCAGCGTCCGGGCGCGCCGGAGGAGATAGCCGCCATGGCGCTGTTCCTCGCCAGCGACGAGGCATCTTATGTCAACGGCCAGGCCTTTCCGGTCGATGGCGGGCTCTCA
This sequence comes from uncultured Alphaproteobacteria bacterium, assembly GCA_963733575.1. Lineage (GTDB taxonomy): Bacteria > Pseudomonadota > Alphaproteobacteria > Rhizobiales > Xanthobacteraceae > BOG-931. The sequence continues at coordinate 51,781 of CAVTDJ010000010.1, forward strand.
AGCTCGCTGCCCTTCTCGCGGCCGATCCGTTGACCGGAAGCGCGACCGCCGGTACGTTCCCGCACCGCAGCATCGCCGCCATCCACGGCGCGGTTGAGAGCCGCCGATAGAACCGGGACAAGCCGAACCAAGCCATGAAGATACTCGTGCCCGTGAAGCGGGCGGTCGACAAGGATGTGAAGATACGCGTCAAGGCGGACGGCTCGGGCGTCGAGCTTGGCAACGTCAAGATGTCGATGAATCCCTTCGACGAGATCGCCGTCGAGGAAGCGCTGCGGCTGAAGGAGGCCGGTAAGGCAACGGAGATCGTCGCCGTGTCGATCGGGCCGGCGCAGGCGTCGGAAACGATCCGCACGGCTCTGGCAATGGGCGCCGACCGCGGCATCCTGGTGAAGACCGACGGCGGCACCGAGCCGCTCACGGTGGCGAAAATCCTCAAAGCGATCGCCGCGGCGGAACAACCCGGTCTCATCATCATGGGCAAGCAGGCGATCGACGACGATTGCAATCAGACCGGTCAGATGCTGGCGGCGCTGCTCGGCTGGCCGCAGGGCACTTTCGCTTCGAAGGTGGCGATCGACGGCGAGTCGCTCATGGTCACCCGCGAAGTCGACGGCGGCCTGCAGACGGTGAAGCTCAAGCTGCCGGCGATCGTGACCACCGATCTGCGCCTGAACGAGCCGCGTTACGCCTCGCTGCCGAACATCATGAAGGCGAAGAAGAAGCCGATCGACGAGAAGACCGCTGCCGATTTCGGCGTCGACATCAAGCCGCATCTTGAAGTCGTCAAAACCACCGAGCCGCCGACGCGCAAGGCCGGCGTCAAGGTCAAGACCGTCGCTGAGCTGGTCGACAAGCTCAAGAACGAGGCGGGAGCGATCTGATGCCGACTTTGTTGGTTGCCGAGCACAACAACAAATCGCTCAAGGACGCGACCAGCAAGGCGCTGACGGCGGCCAGGGCGATCGGCGCCGACGTGCACATCCTGGTCGCCGGCCATAACTGCCAGCCGGCCGCCGACGCCGCGGCCAAGCTCGACGGCGTCAAGAAAGTGTTGCTCGCGGATGCTCCAGCTTACGAGCACATGCTCGCTGAGCCTATCGCGGCGCTGATCGTCGCGCTGGCGGGTCCCTACGAAGCAATCGTGGCGCCGGCGACGACGAACGGAAAGAACATCATGCCACGCGTCGCCGCGCTCCTCGACGTGATGCAGATTTCCGAGATCAGCAAAGTCGTGGCGCCGGATACCTTCGAGCGGCCGATCTATGCTGGCAACGCCATCCAGACCGTGCGCTCGCTCGATCCGAAGCAGGTGGTCACGGTGCGCACCGCGGCTTTCCAGGCAACCGGCGCTGGCGGCGGCACGGCGCCGATCGAGCCGGCTGCCGCCGCGGCCGATCCCGGCATTTCCGGCTTCGTCGGCGAGGAGCTTTCAAAGTCGGAACGGCCGGAACTGACCTCGGCAAAAATCATCATTTCCGGCGGCCGGGCGATGCAAAGCCGCGACAACTTCACCAAGTATATAGAGCCGGTGGCCGACAAGCTCGGCGCGGCGGTGGGCGCTTCGCGCGCGGCGGTGGATGCCGGCTATGCGCCGAACGACTGGCAGGTCGGTCAGACCGGCAAGGTGGTCGCGCCCGATCTCTATATCGCCGTCGGCATTTCAGGTGCTATTCAGCATCTCGCCGGAATGAAGGATTCGAAAGTCATTGTCGCTATCAACAAGGATGAGGAAGCACCCATCTTTCAGGTCGCCGACTACGGGTTGGTGGCAGACCTCTATCAGGCCTTGCCGGAGCTAGCCCAGGAGCTCGAAAAGCGCGGTCGTTGACCAAATGTGGCGTGCGCCTCGAAAAAGGTAAGCGAAGATGGTCGAAGTGAAGGAGCGGCCGAAGGCACGCGGAGATCATAGCGGCGGCGCGGCGCATGCCATCCGCAAGGTCGGCGTGATTGGCGCCGGCCAGATGGGCAACGGCATCGCCCATGTCTGCGCGCTCTCCGGTCTGCACGTGATGCTCAACGACATCGTGGCCGAGCGCATTTCCGAAGGGCTCGCCGTTATCAACGGCAATCTGGCGCGCCAGGTCAGCCGTCAGCGCATCACCGATGAAGAGCGCGAAGCGGCGATGAAGCGCATCAGCCCGGCGAAGACGCTCAACGATCTCGCCGACTGCGACCTGGTGATCGAAGCGGCGACCGAGAAAGAAGAGGTCAAGCGCAAGATTTTCAGTGCGCTCTGCCCGTCGCTCAAGCCCGAGACCATCGTCGGCACCAATACCTCCTCGATCTCGATCACGCGGCTCGCCTCCGCGACCGACCGGCCCGAACGCTTCATCGGCATTCATTTCATGAATCCGGTGCCGCTGATGGAGCTGGTCGAGGTGATCCGCGGCATCGCCACGGACGACGAGACCTTCGAGACCACCAAGCAATTCATCGCCAAGCTCGGCAAGCAGATCGCGGTATCGGAGGATTTTCCCGCCTTTATCGTCAACCGCATCCTCTTGCCGATGATCAACGAGGCGATCTACACGCTCTATGAAGGCGTCGGCAATGTCGAGGCGATCGACAATGCGATGCGGCTCGGCGCGCACCATCCGATGGGCCCGCTCGAGCTTGCCGATTTCATCGGTCTCGACACCTGCCTCTCGGTCATGCAGGTGCTGCACGAGGGGCTGGCGGATTCAAAATACCGGCCGTGCCCGCTCCTGGTGAAGTACGTCGAAGCCGGCTGGCTCGGCCGCAAGACGCAGCGCGGCTTTTACGACTACCGCGGCGAAAAGCCGGTGCCGACGCGCTGATCTTCAGCGCACTTCCCATCGCATTGAACGCGCGCTTCGCGCTTGCCGCACGCGCGAATAATTCGACCGTTCACAAACCGAACGACGCGGTTGGCCTAAGTTGACAATATATTGTCAACATGACAATATATCACCATGACTGAGCGGGAAGCCATCACGGACTTGGTTTTGGAGACATTCCGGCTGAATGGCCGTTTGCTGGCAACGGGCGACGCCATGATGGCCGATCTCGGGCTGACCAGCGCCCGATGGCAGGTGATTGGTGCGGTGGCTCTAGCTGCGGTGCCGCTGCCGGTCGCGCACATCGCCCGCAACATGGGGCTGACCCGGCAAGCGGTGCAGCGATTGGCGAACGAAATGGAGCGGGATGGGCTCGTGCGCTTTGCGCTCAATCCGCACCATCAACGGGCTAAGCTTGTTCTGCTGACGCCGAAGGGAAAGTCGGCTTTCAAGGCCGCCATGGCACGGCAGGGACCATGGGCGAGCTCGCTCGCGATGGGTCTCAACGTCCGGCACATCCAGCAGGCCGCCACCGCGCTGCGAACGATCCGGCAGCGCCTCGATCAGCAGGCAGAAACGGGAGTCGATCATGCTTAAGCGTATTCATCCACTGGCTGGAATCCTTGCTTTCGCGACAATCCTGACGTTCTGGACGTCGACCGTCATCTCGGAAGTGTTTCTTTCCACCGATGCCGTCATCGCCGTGAAGCAGTCCATTCCATGGGGATTGCTGGTGCTGGTGCCCGCGCTGGCAATCACCGGCGCGACCGGCTTCCGCATGGCGGGGGCTTCGGCAGATCCGCGCATCGTCGCCAAAAAGCGCCGCATGCCGTTCATTGCCGGCAACGGCATTCTGATCTTGATCCCGGCGGCGCTCGGCCTGTCGGCGCTCGCCGCAAGCCGGGAATTCGATGGCCTCTTCTATGCCGTCCAGGCGGTCGAGCTTATCGCCGGCGCCGTCAATCTCACGCTGATGGCGCTCAACATTCGCGACGGGCTTGGTGCGGCCGGGCGGATGAAGCCTGCGCCCATTCCAACACTGCGATAGTTCACGGCAGACGCGTCGACACCCTCGCCCCGCGGATAGGGGAGGGTGCCGCACGGCAGTCAATTGAAAGAAAAGGCTACTTCATCAGTTCGACGAACAGACCGATGATGCACACGTAGCCGAGCACGAAAATGAGGGTGCGGATGTACGGAAGGCCAATCAAGTAGACGACAGCATGCGCCGCCCGGAGCCAGAAGAAGCTCATCGCCCAGAACGCCGTCATCGAATCGGCCTTGCCGGTCACCTGGATCAGGAGCACCAGCGCCGCAAACGGCGCAAACGTCTCGACGGCGTTCATGTAAGTGCGGTCCGCGCGTTTACCCCAGAACGGCAGCGGGCGCGGCGTCGGATCGACGTAATTCGGCGGGGTTAAAAAGCCGTTGGTCATGACTTGCGCAACGACGTACGGTATCCACAGCGATGCCGTGAGCATGGCGGTGAGAGCCAAGTATTTGAGTTCGGTCGACATTCGATTCCTCCCCTGGACTTTACGTTTGAGTCTTCCTCAGCAAGACCATTGTAGTAGCCCGGGTGGAGCAAAGCGACATCCGGGATCTTATTTCTTAGTCACGCAGTCCCCCGGATTTCGCTGAGCCGGTCATCGGGCCGGCCAGGGGCCGGACCCGTTGGCTCAACCTGGGCTACGAATTTAGTCGCAGCACGATGGCGAAGCCGTCGGTCGGTCGGAAGCTTTCGGCTCCTGATAGCTGGCCGTATGATCGACGACCGCGCCCTCATACTTGTCATGGTGGCGCACCCACGCCATGCTGAACTTCAGGGCCTCTTCGTCACGGCCCTTGGGGGCGATGTCGAGGAAGTTGTACGCGCCGATCAGGATGTCGAGACCGCGCCCGTAGCTCGAATAGGTGTGGAAGACGGCGCCGGCGGCGTTCTTGTAGAACACGCTGGCGCCCGGGCGCTCCTCGCTGGGGAATTCTTGCTTTGTATAGTTGTACTCGGCAATGCCGGTAGTCTTTTCCTCCGGCGTCGCCGAGACGTGATAGTCGAAGTTGAAATCATTGCCATACGACGACACCCATTTGAAATGCCAGCCCATGCGCTTTTTGAATTTCTCGATTTGTTGTAGCGGCGCGCGCGAGACGACGACAAAAGCGACGTCGCGTTGCGCGAGGTGCACCACCGCGCCGTCGAAATGATCGGCGAGTAACGAACAGCTTGGGCAGCCTTCTTCCCAGTCGGGGCCGAGCATGAAGTGATAGACGATCAACTGGCTCTTGCCGCCGAACAGGTCGGCCAGCGTTTCCTTGCCGCTCGGGCCGTCGAACACATAGTTCTTTTCGACTTTCTCCCAAGGAAGCTCGCGGCGCTTGCGGCTCAATGCGTCGCGTGCGTGCGTGAACGCCTTTTCATCGGCGAGGTGCGCCTTGCGCGCTGCGATCCATTGATTGTGAGAGACGATTTTGTGCGGTTCCATGACTTGCCTCCGCTGGTAGCCCGGATGGAGCAAAACGACCTCCGGGATCAGTCATCGAGTTGAAACGCAATCCCGGGTTTCGCTGAGCCTGTCGTCGGGCCGGCCAAAGGCCGGACCCGTCGGCTCAACCCGGGCGACCAATCACGACGCCGGCGTCATCCAGCCGATGCCGGCACCGCCGGGCTCGAGCAAGATGGCGATCCGGCCCACGCCGGGCACGTCAAAGGCGGGTTTCATGACCTTGGCGCCGGCCTGAGTGGCTTTTTTGACGCGCGCGTCGACGTTGTCGACGGCGATATAAGACATCCAGCTTTCCGGCACGTCCTTGTATTCGGGTCCGTTGATGTCGAAGATGCCGCCGACTGAGTCTTCGCCCATCTTGGCGATCCAGTACGTGCCACCGCCGGGCTGCGGCATCGCGTCATAAGTCCAGCCCATGGTGTCGGCGTAGAACTTTTTCGCTTGCTCGACGTCGCGCGTCATCAGCTCGTTCCAGTAAAATGTGCCGTGCGATCCACCCATGATTGACTCCAAGGTTGCAAGTTGTCGTTCGGTCAGTGTTTGCGAACTTTGTGTCAGGTTCGCAACATTCAGGCGAAAAGATTTTCCAGCTTGTCGAGCGCGCCATTCCAACCCTTCTCATGGCCATCGCGGGACTCTTCGTCGAAGAATCGTTCATGCGTCAGCGTCAGCAACGTGCCGCCGTCGTCCGGCCTGAGCAGGACCGTGACCAGCGACTCATACGGTTCATCCGGCGGCGCGATGTCCCAGGCCCAAGTGAAGACCAGCTTCTCGTTGGCGACGACCTCGCGATAAACGCCGCCGACATTGTGCGGTTCGCCCGCCGGATTGCGCATCATGATACGGAAGCGGCCGCCCGCGCGCGGGTCGGCTTCGGCTCGGATGGTGACGATCTCTCCCGGCCCCATCCAGCGCTTTATTTTTTCCGGGTCGGTCCACGCGGCGAAGACTTTGGCGGGGGACGCTTTGAGGCGCCGCTTGATGGTGAGGCTTGGTTTGACGGCTGTATCGACGGACATGACTCCTCCTCTTCCAGGAAATCGGCGAGACGTGACAGCGCCTCGGACCAGAACCGTTCGTAGCGATTGAGCCAGGCGATTGCGTCATGCATGGGGGCGGCATTGAGGCGGCAGGTAACAATGCGGCCCGACTTGCTGCGTTCCACCAGCCCTGCGTCCGACAAGACGTCGAGATGTTTCATGATCGCCGGCAATGACACCGCGAATGGCTCCGCCAGCGCGCTGACCGAGAGGGCCGGCTGCTCGGCGAGCCGCGCCAGCAACGCCCGCCGCGTCGGGTCGGCAAGGGCGGCAAAGGTGCGATCGAGCGGCGCTTCGCTATACTTAACCATGTAGTTAAGTATATGCCGGGGACAAACGAAGTCAAGCGGCTTCGGCCTTGGGCATTAGCCCACGGGCATCACCACGAATCACACAGCATCGTGCAGGAAAACGCAGGAAGTCGGGCTTTGCCTTGACAGGTCAAGGTTCCATTGTCACGCTCGCGTACAGAATTGCAAGCAAAGTGCGGCCGGAATAACGGCCGCGATCGCGCATTCGTGCGCACGACGGGAGGAGACCTATGACACGAATCGGGAAGACGATGTTGCTCGCGGGTGCGATGGCGCTTCCGCTTGCAGGTATTGCGGCTGCTCAGGAGACCGGCGGGGGCGGTGGTGGCGGCAACGCGGCGAACGTGCAGATACCGACCGTGAGCCAATCGATGCTCAACAACGCCGCAAGCGACAGCAAGAATTTCCTGGCGACGAACGGCAATTACAATCAAACACGTTTCCATCCGGCGAACCAGATCACCACGTCCAACGTCAAGAACCTGCACGTTTCCTGGATCTTCCAGACCGACGTGCGAGAGTTGATGGAGACCTCGCCGATCGTCGTCAACGGCGTGATGTACGTCACCACCTCGTTCGATCACGTTTATGCGCTTAACGCGCAGACCGGCGAGCAGCTCTGGCACTACAAGCACGACATGGGGCCGATCACGGTCTATTGCTGCGGGCCCAACAATCGCGGCGCCGCGGTCATGGGCGACAAGGTTTATCTCGCCACGCTCGACGCCAAGCTGGTCGCGCTCGACGCCAAAACCGGCAAGCTGGCGTGGTCGCAGCAGATCGCCGATCCGTCGCTCGGCTACAGCGAGACCATGGCGCCGACGGCCGTCGATGGAAAAATCCTCGTCGGCACGAACGGCGGCGAATACGGCATCCGCGGCTTCGTCAAAGCCTTCGACGCCAACGACGGCAAGCTCTTGTGGACCTTCAATACGATTCCGGAGAACTCTGTCGGCGTGTGGGCGACGAAAGACGCGACCGGCCGCGACATGCATCGCGACATCGCCGCGGAGAAGGAAGCGCTCGCCAAGAACGGCGATCCCTGGAAAACGCTCGGCGGCGGTGTCTGGCAGAATCCGTCGGTCGATCTCGCGACCAAGCGCATCTATTTCGTCGTCGGCAATCCGTCTCCCGATCTGGACGGTTCGCTGCGGCCCGGCGACAACCTTTATACGGATTCGCTGGTTTCGGTCGATCTCGAAACCGGCAAGCTTGCCTGCTATTTCCAGTACATCGCGCACGACCTCTGGGATCTCGACGCCACGAGCCCGACGGTCCTGGTCAACGTCAAGGACAAAGACGGCAAGACGGTCCCCGGCGTCATGCACGCCGGCAAGACCGGCTATATCTACGTGCACGATCGCAAGGACTGCAGCCTGATCCGCTTCTCCGATCCGATGGTGTCGCAGAAGGACAGGTGGGTCCTGCCGACCCCAACCACGCCGGAGAAAGGCGCACGCATGTTCCCGGGCGCCAATGGCGGCGTCGAGTGGTCGCCGATAGCGACCAACCCCGGTCTCAACCTTGCCTACGCGATCAACCTCGAACAGGAAATGACCTATACGGTGGCGAGCGCGCCGTATCCCGAAGGCAAGCTGTGGCTCGGCGGCGCCTTCACGAACGTCCCCGGCGGCATCCAGGCCGGCAACGTGACTGCGGTCGACTACAACACCGGCAAGATCAAATGGCAGGTGAAGACACCGCAGCCGATGATCGGCGGCATTCTCGCCACCGGCGGCGGAGTCGTGTTTGCCGGCGAGAGCAACGGCTGGTTCAAGGCCTATGACGCCAAGAGCGGCAGCATCCTCTGGAAGTTCCAGGCGGGCGCCGGCGTCAACGCACCGCCATCGTCCTATATGGCCGGCGGCAAGCAATACATCGCGGTAGCGGCCGGCGGCAACGTGCAGGTCGATTCCAAGCGCGGCAACAGCATCGTCGCTTTCACGGTCGAGTAACCGAACGTCGGTCTGTTGCGCAGTTAAGGACGGGACCGGAAACGGCCCCGTCCGTTTTTTTGCGGCGAGGCTTTCAGCAAATCGAATGAGAAGATTGTCGATCCCGGTCGCTCTCGCGCTCACGGTTCTCGCCGTCGCAGCGAACGCCCAAAGCATCGAGGAGAAGGCGCAAATCTGCACGGCCTGCCACGGCGAGAACGGCGTGCCGCCGCAGCAGGTCATCCCGGTGCCCGTCATCTGGGGCCAGAATCTCGGCTACCTTTTCTTTCAACTGCGCGATTTCAAGTCCGGCGCTCGCAAGAACGAACAGATGACGCCGATCGCGGAGGGGCTCGAGCGCAACGACCTGATGGCGCTGGCGCAGTATTTCTCGAAAAAATCCTGGCCGAACCTGCAACAGCCGCACGCGCCGGCGGACGAGGCGGCGCTGGCGCAGCGCGCCAACGCTTCGGTCGTCTGCACCAGCTGCCATCAGGACGGATTTATCGGCGAGGGCACCCAACCGCGCCTCGCCGGCCAGGTCCGCGGCTATCTGCAAAAGACGATGGCGGACTTTCAGAGCGGCGCCCGCGGCAATAATCCAGGCATGACCGACCTGATGAAGTCGATCACGGAGCAGCAGATCGGGGCGCTCGCCACTTTTCTCGCCGGGATGTGATTTTTTCGAGCGGCCGTTTAAACCTTTACTTCGCTTCGAGCCTTGCCCGCACGTCGGCATTCGTGGCCAGATCGAGCGCGGTCTTGCCGTCTTTGTCCTTCAGCGCGCGGTCGGCGCCGCGCCGCATGAGAATGTCGGCGGTCGCGGCATCGCCGAGCGAGGCGGCGATCATCAGCGCGGTGCGGCCGCGGTTGTCGGCGGCGTCGAGCGCCGCGCCGTGCGCGAGCAAAAGATCGGCGACGCGCTCGATGGCCGAAGCGCCCACGCCCTCGTCGTGGCCGGCGGCCCACATGAGGGCGGTGAGGTCGTTGCCGTAACGCTCGCGCGCGTCGACGCCGGCATCGAGGAGCCGCCGCACGATGTCGTCGAAGCCGCGCGAGGCGGCATAGACCATGGCCGTCTTGCCGGTCGTATCGCGCACCTTGGCATCGGCGCCGTGGGCGAGGAGCGTCTCGGCAATACGGTCGTTGCCCTTGAACGCCGCGGCAATGAGCGGCGTTAGACCTGAGCGCCCGGTCAGATTTGGATCGGCGCCTTTGGCCAGCAACAAGGCAACCGTCGAATGCTTCTCGCTCTCGGCAGCGGCGAACAGCGCGGTGCCGCCGTCGACGTTGCGCGCGTCGATCGGCGCGCCCTTGGCGAGGAAGAATTCGACCAGCTTGGGCTGACCGGCGCGCGCGGCGTGCGCCAGCGACATGGCGCCGCGGCGGTCGCGCGCCAACAGCGAAGCGCCGGCATCGAGGAGCTTACGCGCCAGCGCCTCGCAGCCGCGGTCGGCCGCCTTAAACAGCGCGATATTGATCTGCACCGAGACGGCTTCGGCCTTGACGAGTTCGTAGTTACGCTCGATCTCGCCGCAATTTTCCTCGGGCTTCGGCTGCTGCGCGGTTTGCGCGCGCGCCGGCGCGATTGCCGCTAGCGCGACAAGGCATGCGCAGGCGAGAATTCGAAGGCAACGACAATTCATCGGCGGAGTGTAGCCCGATGTTGGGCCGCAGGTTAATGCACCGTTAACGCAAGCGACGCGTCAATTTGCTCTTAAGCTTGGAGCGCTAATGTAGGAAGTACCATGAACCTCAGCCTCGTTACCGCGATCATGGGTGCCCAGACCGGCATGATGCAGCTCGCCGTCGCGGCGCGGCTTGCGCGCATGAATGCGGTCAACAGTTCATCGGTTGTGAAATTGATCGACGCCGCGCAGCAGAATTTCAACCCGCTCGCCAATGTCGCGGCCGGTATCGGAACCAACCTCAACGTCAGTGCGTAGCACGTAAAGGGATAAGCGAAGGGAAATTCAGACAACGGTTGCTTGGCGGTCTTGCTCCAGCATTATCTGAAGGCAGCAATGAGCGGCGCGTGGTCGCTGAGACCAGTTTGACACCAGTCGTCAAACGTGCCGATTTCAAACGAGGTCACGCATTTCATCCAAGTAGTCGGCACGAAAATATAGTCAATGTGATATGGCTTAGTTCGATTGTGCCAATACCAGTATGTGGCTTGAACTTCAGCGCCAAAGGCCAACCCAGTCTTGTTATGATATAAGCTGACGAGCCCTCGCTTCGTCAGCTCCTCAGTAATTCTCAACATATTGTTTGGCCCATTGGGTCTGTCCCACTTAGGATTGTTGTTAAAGTCCCCGGCCACCAACAGATCGTCATGATGGCAAAAATCTGAACTGTCATTGAGAGCTCGAAGCAGCGGGCCGGGCCGCCTATTTAGTCCTTCTTTGCGGTCATTATTGTCCCACACCGCGAGCAGGCGAAACGGTCGAGGCCCGTGGACGTGAACGGGTGCGACGTACTGATTCGTGTTTCGATAAGAGCTATCGAGAGCGAGTCCGTGACCAGTAAATGAAAGAACCGCAAGCCCTTTGTTCGGATTGTCTCCGACCCAGGCGATCGGCACTCCGCAAAGTTCATGCGCCTGATTCCGAAGCTTTTCGGGGCAAGCTACTTCGGACAAGACAGCGATGTCAGGTCGCAGTGAACGGAGCGCTGCCAGTTTGTGCGGAAGCCCCATCGCGCAATTCCAGGCAACTAATCTCATCGCTGTCATAACCTCTTCAACAGCGCAAAGGCCGCTTAAGCGAGTGTAACCCGGATGGAGCGAAGCGACATCAGGCATCATCCGAATAAGCTGACACGGCGTCCCCGGATTTCGCCGTGCTCAATCCGTGCTGCCGATCGCCGCGCTTATAAGCTTGACCCCATCCGCGCTCGCCCATTCGGCGGGGCCGGCCATCTCGCCGATCTCGCAGCCGGAGCGATCGACAATGAGCGTCGTCGGCATGCCGAAGGCCTTGCCGGCAAGTTTCAGGTTCTGAAACACCTTCGCGCTCTGATCGGAATAGTAGGCGAGGTGGGTCACGCCGATGTCCTTGAGAAAGGCAAGCGGCTTTTCCGGATCGCGGGTGTCGATATTGACGGCCACCACCTCGAATTTCGGGCCGCCCAGATTGCTTTCGAGTGCGTCGAGCGCCGGCATTTCCTTGCGGCAGGGCACGCACCAGGTAGCCCAGAGGTTCAAAAGGACGGTGCGGCCGCGCCAATCGGATAGTTTCCGGTCATGGCCGTCGGCGTCTTTGAAGGCGAGGTCGGGGACGAGGAACGGCGTAAGCGTCACGGCGAGCGCGGCGATTTCTCCGTGGGCCAGCGGCGCGATCCGGGCGGCGGCAGCGACCGCCGGCGCACAGGCCGCCGCGGCTGGATTGCTTCGCAGGCGTCCCATCCCGTATACCCCCGCGAGCACGGCCAAAGCCGCGATTCCACCGGCGGCCACCAGGGCGATCACGCGGCGGCGGCGCACTTTGTCGTACGGCTCGGCAGGCGGCTCGATCATGAACTGCAAAACCTCGGCGGCGGACGCATCATGAGCAACAAAATATGGGGCGGACGCTTCGGGTCGGGACCCGATCCGATCATGGAGGAGATCAACGCCTCGATCGATTTCGACCGCCACCTCTACCGGCAGGACATCGCCGCAAGCAAGGCCCATGCGGCGATGCTTGCCAAAGCCGGCATCATTACGGCGCAGGATGCAAAGCGCATCGCTCACGGTCTAGACACGATCCTGTCAGAGATCGAGGCGGGCAAATTCGAGTTCAAGCGCGCGCTCGAGGACATTCATATGAACGTCGAGAGCCGGCTCGGCGAGCTGATCGGGCCGGCGGCCGGACGGCTGCATACGGCGCGTTCGCGCAACGATCAGGTCGCGACCGACTTCCGGTTATGGGTGCGCGACGCGATCGACGGGATCGACGCGGCGCTCGCCGCCTATCAGCGCACGCTGGCCGAGAAGGCGCTCGATCATGCGGCGACGGTGATGCCAGGCTTCACGCACCTGCAAACGGCGCAGCCGGTGACGTTCGGCCATCATTTGCTCGCCTATGTCGAGATGACAGCGCGCGATCGCGGCCGTTTCGCCGATGCGCGCGAGCGGCTCAATGAAAGCCCGCTCGGCTCCGGCGCGCTTGCCGGCACGTCCTTTCCGATCGATCGCGCGATGACGGCGAAGGCGCTCGGGTTCGCTCGCCCGACGGCGAATTCGCTCGACGCCGTCGCCGACCGCGACTTCGTGCTGGAGACACTGTCGGCGGCCGCCATCGCCGCTGTGCATCTGTCGCGCTTCGCCGAAGAGATCGTGATCTGGTCGTCGCCGCTTGCCGGTCTCATCAAGCTCTCCGACGCCTTCACTACCGGCTCGTCGATGATGCCGCAGAAGCGCAATCCCGACGCCGCCGAACTCGTTCGCGCCAGGGCCGGCCGCATCGCCGGCGCGCTCACGGCGCTGCTCATGGTGATGAAGGGACTGCCGCTCGCCTACCAGAAGGACATGCAGGAGGACAAGGAAGGTGCGATCGGTGCGCTCAGCGCGCTTCTTCTTTCGATCAACGCCATGACCGGCATGGTGCGGGATATGGAGCCCGATGTCGCGCGCATGCGGCAAGCCGCCGGCGAGGGTTTTTCGACCGCCACGGATCTTGCCGACTGGCTGGTGCGCACGCTTGAGTTGCCGTTCCGCGATGCCCACCACGTGACCGGCCGCATTGTGGCCAAAGCGGCTGAGGCTGGCGTATCGCTCGATAAGCTGCCCGTTGCGGCCATGCGGGCGATCGAGCCCCGGATCACCAAGGCGGTCTTCGGCGTGCTCCCTGTGGAGGCTTCGGTGAAGAGCCGCGCCGTTTACGGCGGCACTGCACCGAAAAACGTGCGCGCGCAGGCCAAACGCTGGCTAAAACGCCTCAAAGCTTAACGCCGCCGCGCGGGTAAACGTGCTGGCAAGGTGTTGCCGCCAAAATCTCGCCTCGGCGATGCGATCTGCTATGCTGTGCTTGTCGTGGCGGGAACCTTTTCGCAAGCCTTGTTGTGGGACCTTGGGGAGCTTGCTTGGCCCTTGATCGGTTGAATGTCGCTCTTTCGCTGGCCCTGCTCGGCGCCGCCGCCTTCGGGCTCACGGCGTGCGGGCGTGCTGGACCGCTCGAACCGCCGCCGGGGCCGGCGGTGGGCGTGCAGCCTACGGCGACCGCGGCGCCCCCCATGGGGCCGGCCTCAATTATAGGCGGGCCCTCTGCCAGCGGACCGACGACGCAGGAAACCGCCGCGAAAAATGGCTTCGACGCCTATGGCAATCCGGTCGCTCCGCCCGGTCAGAAAAAATCATTTTTGCTCGACCCGTTGCTTCAATAGTCTGCCGCCGTCGTCTGCCGCCCAACTCGGCCGGTGTCGTCGCGGTGGCGAACGGCGACTCCCGGGCGAGCATGAGCCTTTCGGGAAACCGGTTTCCACTTTTCCGGATCATGCTCTAAACACACGCCATGCATCACTTCGCCTATCGCAACGGCGTGCTGCACGCCGAAGCCGTCGATTTGCTCGCGCTGGCGGATGCCGTCGGCACGCCCTTCTATTGCTACGCGAGCGCGACGCTCGAGCGGCACTATCGGGTGTTTGCCGACGCCTTCGCCGATGTCGAAGCGCTCGTCTGCTACGCGATGAAAGCCAATTCCAACCAGGCGGTGATCGCGACGCTTGCCCGCCTCGGCGCCGGCGCCGATGTCGTCTCCGAGGGCGAGCTGTTGCGCGCGCGGGCGGCTGGGATTCCGCCGCAGAAGATCATGTTCTCCGGCGTCGGCAAGACTGCGCGTGAACTCGCGCTCGCGGTTGAGCAAGGCATTCTCTGCGTCAACGTCGAGTCCGAGGCGGAGCTTGAAGTCCTCGCCGCGATCGCCGCCGGCAAGGGCCGCGCCGCCGATATCTCGATCCGCGTCAATCCCGACATCGATCCAAAGACGCACGCCAAGATCGCCACCGGCAAGGCCGAGAACAAATTCGGCATTCCCATCAGCCGCGCGCGCGAAGTTTATGCCCGCGCCGCCAAGCTCCCAGGCGTGCGCGTCGTCGGCGTCGACATGCATATCGGCAGCCAGATCACCGAGCTCGATCCGTTCAGCGACGCGTTTGCGCTGCTGGCGGACTTCGTGCGCGTGCTGCGCGCCGACGGCCACGCCATCCACCACGTCGATCTCGGCGGCGGGCTGGGCATTCCCTACCACGAAGACAATGAGCCGCCGCCCGATCCCAACGCTTACGCGGCCGTGGTCAAGCGCGCGACGCGCGACCTTGGCTGCCAATTGATCTTCGAACCGGGCCGCCTCATCGTCGGCAACGCCGGTATCCTGGTCACCCGCGTGCTTTATGTGAAGCGCGGTGAAGCGAAGACCTTCGTCATCGTCGACGCCGGCATGAACGATCTTGTTCGCCCGACGCTTTATGACGCGCACCACGACATCCGCCCGGTCCGCGAGCCCGCGGTCGGGGCGCCGCGAGTCGTCGCCGACGTGGTCGGGCCGGTCTGCGAATCAGGCGATTTCATCGCGCTCGATCGTTCCGTGGTCGAGCCGAAGGCGGGCGATCTCCTCGCCATCATGACCGCCGGCGCCTATGGGGCGGTCGAAGCCAGCACCTACAATACCCGGCCGTTGGTGCCGGAAGTCCTTGTCCGGAAAGACGAATGGGCGCTGGTGCGGCCCCGCGTCACGGCCGAGGAATTGATCGCGCTCGACCGCCTGCCGGCTTGGCTGTGACACGCTTTTTCTTTTCCTGCTGCGGTCCCGCCGGAAGCGACCGGTTGTACCGATCGCTATTGCTACCTAAAATTATCCCTTATAAAGTATCAACAGAACATAACGCGCTGCACATTTCCGTTTTATGTCATTCAATCCGAAAGATTTCCTTCGTCTAGCGAAGCTCCAAAAACAGCCTGATTTTCTACCGTTAGAACGCGAGGTAGTGGAGGTTTTGGAATACGAGTGGGAGATACTTTCTCTCGCGTACGCACGCCTTGATCCTGGCGCTCGCCTCGAACCAGCGTCATTCCCCGGCTATTTAGTTGCCGAAGACACGAACTGGCGCTTCTACGTACCGTGGCCCCTTGTTACTTCTTTTCCAACTGCCGAAGTGTGCGCAGCGCTTTTCGAGGTGGGGCAAGAAATTGCAATCTCACCTTTGAGAAACCTTTGTCTCAGCGGGTCGTCGGCTTCCGTAGGGAGCAAGATCGAAATTGGTGACCTCGATTTCTGTCAATACGTAGAAATCCCGCCAGCGCAGATCGTTCTTGATGCCGAGCGCTTCATTTCACCAACAGACAGGCGCATGTTGACGCAAGCCGGGTACGGTGCCACGTGCATTGTTCCGCCATGGTCCAATAGCTGGACCTTGCTCAGGGAGCAGATGGAACGCGCTGTATCCGTAGATGGTGCGGAGCGATTCATGACTGAATTTTTGGGACTTGCTCCCGGATTTGGATTGTTGCCAATTTCAAACGTTGTGCTGGCGTCAAACTTTGCAGATCGTTCGCGCGGCGCTGCGTCTCAAAGCTACGTGTATCAGGAAGCGGTTGCTGTTCCGCTCACGGTAGAAATACCGCCATGGACCCTCGTGGATGCAAATCAAATCGGCGCATACGTCAACTTTCTTCGCGAGCAAATTGGCAAATTCGCAGATGACAAGCCTTTAAAGGCGATAAAGCGAGCGCTAAGCTTAGCCCACACAATTAGACTTCAAGATTATGTGTCCGAAGCTCTAGACATTCTACTTTCAGAGGAGGCAGCTGCATACATCCGTTATGGGCAGGACAAAGGAACTCAAAGGCCAAATGGAGCGTTGTGACGAAGATGAACGGAAGTTCATACACGAGCATGTTCACACTTTGTCCACAGATGTGAACGATAATGAGAAAGAATCATCCCGCTCTTCTAACTTAGAGCTGCGGTGTCGCGAGTTCTTAGCTAGACTGAACGGCGAGCTGGAACGACTAGACCGCGAGTTGGATGTGCCAGGGGCCTCCGATGTCGCTTGACGAGAAAATAACCGAAATTATGACCCGCGTGGGCGTGGCGCATCGCGATTTTGCGGCGTCGCGGCGGAATTTGGAGCGTCTCGGTCCTGATGAGATTGATCTACGGCTCACGAAGCTAAGAGAAGGTTCAGCAAAAATTGACGCCTGGCGGGGCCGAAAAGATTCTGGTCACTCAGGTTTAAAGCTACAACCGTCCGCGCTATCTGTAATGGAGGAATCAATTGAAACTGTCGCTCGAGTAGACCGAAATCTTGAATCTCTGACAGAAATCATAAGACGCATCGAGCCGGTGAGGGCGCGCACTGGATTGCTCGGGGCAATTACCGAAAAACGTAAGCGGCTTGTCGCGGCGCTACAAGATCATTTGCATGAGACTGCTACTTCTTCGAAATTCGAAGAATTTTTGCTGGAACGAATTGAGGCAGTTTCTTCATCCGCAGAACTCGCGGTTACTGTTGCTCTTCGCGACGTCGAGGAGATTCTGAGTGTCCGTCCGAGAACATCTTGAATCCTGTGAATCGTTTGTGATTTAAGAGTGGTGGCCTGATTCGAGGAGGGTCACCGATGTGGACGACGAAGAACCGCGGACGTTACGACCGTAGCGCATTGCGATATCCGAGCGATCTAACCGACGATGAATGGGCGCTTGTTGAACCGTTGATCCCGCCAGCCAAGCGCGGTGGCAACAAGCGCCACGTTGACGTGCGCGAAGTGATGAATGGGATGATGTATATTTTGAGCACGGGATGCCAGTGGCGGGCGATTCCGAAAGACCTGCCGCCGCGTAGCACGGTGCATGATTATCTCGACTTGTGGAGCTACGACGGCACGCTCTATCGCATCCATCACATGCTTTATGTGGAGTGCCGCGAGCAAGGCGGACGCGAAGCCAGCCCCACCGCCGCCATCATCGATAGCCAAAGCGTCAAGAGTGCTGAAAAAGGGGGGCTTGTATCGATCCGCATGGCTATGATG
The DNA here is from genome assembly GCA_963733575.1 of uncultured Alphaproteobacteria bacterium. Taxonomy (GTDB): domain Bacteria; phylum Pseudomonadota; class Alphaproteobacteria; order Rhizobiales; family Xanthobacteraceae; genus BOG-931. Next base: position 69,378 of record CAVTDJ010000010.1, read on the forward strand.
CAGGCAAGAAGATCAAAGGCAAGAAGCGCCACCTTCTCGTAGATACGCTGGGTTTGTTGCTCCACGCCATCGTTCACCCCGCTGATATCCAGGACCGCGACGGCGGCATCCTGCTTCTTGCCACTCTGTTCGGGATGTATCCGTTCTTAAGAAAGTTGTTTGCCGACGGCGGCTATCAAGGACCGGAATTCCAGAAGGCGCTCACGAAAATCCTGCCCCATCTTGAAACTGAAATCGTCAAGCGCTCCGATCACGCCAAAGGATTTGTGGTGCTCCCACGCCGTTGGCTCGTCGAGCGCACCATTGCTTGGCTCAACCGCTGCCGAAGGCTTGCCAAGGATTGGGAAAACCTCAATCGCAAGGCGCTGGCATTCTTGCGCCTCGCCTCAATCCGCCTCATGCTCCGAAAACTTTGTAATCCCGTTTGATGTTCCCGGACAGACTCTGAGGCATCCGATTATGCCGAGGGAGCGTGCGTGGTTGAGCGGGACCGACACTGTCGATGCGCTTGCTCGCATTGAAAATGCTATCGCCAAAAATCCACCAAATCTGCTGATCGCAGTGAACGAGGGCTATTCAATCAGCTCCCTGGTAAAGAGGCATCTTGAGCTCTCGGCTCCCATCGTGCTCGTTCGTGGGTCGGCTGAGGTCGGTCTGCTGTGGGATATGCCTCCGACATTCCTAGGTGCACGAAAGACTATTTGGGTGATCGGCCACGTCGTGCGAACCGGCAATACGCTGGTCAAAGTAATGGAAGAAGCTCGCGGCCGTTACCCGGGTAGTCGCGTCTTCGGGGCGGTACTGGCAGCGTCGACCGATGCGGCCGCGCACTTGACCAGCTTTTCTTTTCATCAGTTAGCGGAATCACCCTTGGTCAAGCTGATATTCGACGCCTCAAAACAAATCGGCATAGAAAACGATCACTTTATCCTTGGCGGTGAGCGGAGTAGTATGCCTGATGTGTTGCCGGTAAGTCGAATGATGTTAGACTGGGCCCGGCGTGACATGGCACGCGCTTTCAAAAACGACAAGTAATCAGATCGGGGTACCGAACGGAGGCTGCTGCAAAACCGCGAGTCGTCGCCGACGTGGTCGGGCCGGTCTGCGAATCAGGCGATTTCATCGCGCTCGACCGCTCCGTCGTCGAGCCGAAGGCGGGCGACCTCCTCGCCATCATGACCGCCGGCGCCTATGGGGCGGTCGAAGCCAGCACCTACAATACCCGGCCGTTGGTGCCGGAAGTCCTTGTCAAGAAAGGCGAATGGGCGCTGGTGCGGCCCCGCGTCACGGCTGAGGAGCTGATCGCGCTCGATCGCCTGCCGGCATGGCTCTGAATTTGCAAGGGTGTGCAGACGCCGACCGCATGCCCTGAAACTGCCCGTATGCTAAAGTGTTGTCATGCGGAGCTTTCTCCGCGGAGACCTTGGTGACGGATACTTCTTCGAGCAATCCTGCCGCTTCGCATCGGAGCACGGAGACGGTCGCCCGATCGCAGCTTGGCGCCGCATTGCGCCGCGCCCGCTGGACGATCTTCTGGGAGCGGCTATGGCCGGTGCTGGCGAGAACTCGCGACCGTCGTCGGTCTTTTCCTCACCGTGTCATGGCTCGGATTGTGGCTCTGGTTGCCGCCCCTCGCTCGCGCCGGCGGATTGGCGGTGTTTGCGATCCTCGCGCTTGTGGCAATCGCTCCGTTCGCCGCCTTGCGCCTGCCCGCGGCCGCCGACGCCCTGCGCCGGCTTGATCGCGGGAGCGGCGTTCGCCATCGTCCGGCGACGACCATCGCCGACGAGCTCGCCGTAACGCCGCAAGACCCTTATTCGCTCGCGCTATGGCAAGTCCATGTCGAGCGCACGCTCGCCGCAGCGCGCGCGTTCAAGGCGGGCTGGCCCTCGCCACGGCTGGCGGTGCGCGATCCTTATGCGCTACGCGGCTTCATCCTCATCGCCGCCATCGCCACCTTCATCGCCGCCGGCGGCGAACATTGGAAGCGCGTTGCGGCGGCGTTCGATTGGCAGGGCGTGGTGCTGCCGGCGAATTTCCGCGTCGACGCCTGGGTCACCCCGCCCGCTTACACCGGCAAGCCGCCGATCATTCTCGCCGGCATGCATCCCGGCGAGATCGCGCGGCAGGATGCCGAGGCGAACGAGCCGGTTTCCGTTCCGACCGGCAGCACGCTCATCGTGCGCGCAACCGGCAAGATCAATCTCGATGTTTCCGGCAAGGGCGGCGTCTCGCCTGCAAAGGAGCAGGTGCAGGCGCCGGCCGGCACGCAAGAATATCGGTTCAAGATCGCGGCGACCGGCGCAGCGACGCTGCACGGCGTTGGCAACGACCTGACGTGGGCGTTCAACGTCATTCCCGACAAGCCGCCGACGATCACGCTTGCCAAGGATCCCGAGCAGCAGGCGCGCGGCTCTCTGCTCTTGTCGTACCGGCTCGAGGACGATTACGGGGTTACCGAGGCGCAGGCGACTTTTGCGCGTAAGGAAGAGCCGAGGGCGAAAGACGACATCACCCATCCGCTGTTCGGTCCGCCTGATTTTGCGCTGGTGCTGCCGCAGGCGCGCACGAAAAACGGCGTCGGCCAGACCATTAAGGATCTGACTGACCATCCTTGGGCTGGCGCCGAAGTGGTAATGACTCTTGTGGCGCACGACGAGGCCGGCAATGAGGGCAAGAGCGAGCCGGTCACATTCCGCCTTCCGGAGCGCGTCTTCACCAAGCCGTTAGCGCGGGCCCTGGTCGAACAGCGGCGCAATCTGGCGCTCAATGCCGGCGCCCGGCCGCTGGTCATCACCGCGCTCGACGCGCTGGCCATGGCGCCGGAAAAATTCACGCCCGACGCCGGTATCTATCTCGGCCTGCGCTCGATCTTCTGGTCGCTCATTCGCGCCAAGACCGACGACGATCTGCGCGAGGTGACGGCGCGGCTGTGGCAGATGGCGGTCGGCATCGAGGACGGCGACATTGCCGACGCCCAGGCCGGCTTGCGCAACGCCGAGGAGGCGCTGCGGCAGGCGCTCGAACGCGGCGCCAGCGACCAGGAAATCAAGCAGCTTATGGATCAGTTGCGTGCGGCGATGGACCGCTTTGTGCAATCGATGCAGGAGCAGCTGAAGAACAATCAGCAGCTCGCCCGTCCGCTCGATCGCAATTCGAAAGTCCTGCGCCAGCAGGACCTCAAGAGCATGCTCGATCGGCTCGAGAACCTGGCGCGCAACGGCGCCAAAGACGCCGCGCGGCAGCTGTTGCAGCAGCTCCAGCAGATGATGGAGAATTTGCAGACGGCGTCGCCGGACCAGAATGGCGACGACATGGACGATATGATGTCGCAACTCGATGAGCTCGGCGACATGATCGGCAAGCAGCAAGACTTGCGCGACCGCACGTTCCGGCAGGGCCAGGATCAGCGCCGGCAAAACGACCAGCGCGGCCAGCAAGGAAAGCAAGGTCAGCAAGGGAAGCAAGGCCAGCGGGGCCAGCAGCAAGGCGATTCGATGAGCGACCTGCAGCAAAACCAGCAGGCGCTGCGCGACCGTCTCAAAAAGCTGCTCGAAGAGCTGAAGAACCGCGGGCTCGGCCAGAACGGGCAAGGTCAGCAGGGCCAGCAAGGCCAAAAGGGCGAAGGCCAGAACGGCATGGACCAGCTCGGCCAGGCCGGCGAGGCGATGGGCGAAGCCGAGGGCGAGCTTGGCGAAGGCAATACCGAAGGCGCCGTCGACTCCCAAGGGCGCGCGCTCGATGCCTTGCGCAAGGGCGCGCAGGGTCTCGCGCAATCGATGCAGCAGCAGCTCGGACAGGGTCCCGGTGCCGGGCAGAACGGCCGGCTTGGGCTCCCGCGCGCGCAACGCGACACCGATCCGCTCGGCCGGCCGCTGCGCGGGCGCGACTATGGCGACGACGTCACCGTGAAAGTGCCGGGCGAGATCGATGTACAGCGCGCGCGCCGCATCATCGAGGAGCTGCGGCGCCGCTTCGGCGACGTGCTGCGCCCGCAGGAAGAGCTCGATTACATTGAGCGACTGCTCAAGGATTATTGAGCGCGGCGCCAACAGCGAGTAGGCGAAATCGTACCGCTGTTTCCTATTTGCGACCGCGCCGATATAATTCTCCATTGAAAGTTTGATTGCCGATGGAAGAGCCGGATGCCAATCCGGCGCAAAATGACGTTGCCGATATCTCCAACGCGTAGTCCGCCGGAGGCGGAGCCGCAATGCAGCAGATTGCGGACTGGCTTTCGAAGCTCGATCTTGGGCAATACGCTCAGCACTTTGCTGACAATGACATCGATTTTTCCATCCTGGCTGACCTGACCGACCAAGACCTGAAAGAGCTGGGCGTCTCCTCGCTGGGCCATCGGCGTCAGCTGCTGCGCGCGATAGCCGAAATCAATGGCGTCGAGAAAAGCCCAGCGAAGCCGGTCGTGCCGGCCGCGACAGCCGCTCCTCCTCAACCTCACGATACGGCCGAGCGGCGGCATCTCACGGTGATGTTTTGCGATCTGGTGGGTTCGACTGCGATTTCCGCGCAACTCGATGCCGAGGAGTGGCGCGACCTCGTCGGCGCTTATCTCGATGCCGCCTCGGCGGCGGTGACGGAGATGGGCGGCCATGTGGCGAAAAAGCTCGGCGACGGGCTGATGTCGCTGTTCGGCTATCCGCTGGCGCAGGAGAACGATTCGGAACGCGCGGTGCGGGCGGCGCTGGCGATCCAGCGCGCGCTTGCCGATTTGAACCGCAAGAACGCCGGCTCGGGCAGGCCGGCGCTCAATGCCCGTATCGGTCTCGAAACCGGTCCCGTGGTCGTGGATGCGGCCGGCGAGATCTTCGGCGACGCGCCCAACGTCGCGGCGCGGGTGCAGGCGCTGGCCGAGCCGGGCGCGGTTCTGGTCACGGCGCGGGTGCAGCGCCAGGTCGCCGGCCTGTTCGTCGCCGAGGAGCGCGGCAGTCATCAACTCAAGGGCGTGCCGGAGCCGGTGACGCTGTTCCAATTGGTGCGCGCGAGCGGCGGCGGACGCCGCTCGGCGCAGCGCAATCTCACCCCACTCGTCGGCCGCGACGAGGAATTAGCGATGCTGATGCGGCGCTGGGAGCGGGCGCGGCAGGGCGACGGCCAGCTGGTGCTGATCGTCGGCGAGCCGGGCTTAGGTAAATCGCGCCTGCTCGAGGAGTTTCATGCGCGGCTTTCCGACGCGCCGCACACCTGGGTCGAATGGAGCTGCTCGCAGCTTCTGCAAAACACGCCGCTGCACCCGGTGGCCGAATGGGGCCGTCAGCGGTTCGGCGGCGCCGACATACCCGCCGAGCGCCGGCTCGCCGATCTGGAAAGTTCGCTGGCGCAGGTCAAGCTCGATCCGCCGGAGAATGCTTCTTTGCTTGCGCCGCTGCTCGACATTCCGCTGCCGCAGGACCGCGCGCCGGCCTTGCCGCCCGAGGAGTTGCGGCGCCGGCAATTGGCGGCGCTGACCAACTGGGTGATCGCGGGGGCGAAGGTCCAGCCTGTGGTGCTGGCTTTCGAGGATCTGCATTGGGCCGATCCGACCACGCTCGACGTGCTGCGCGGCATCGCCGAGCGCGGCGCGCTGGCGCCTTTGTTCATCGTGGCGACGACGCGGCCGGAATTCCGGCCGCCCTGGGGCATGCGCTCGCATCACGGCACGATCTCCTTGGCGCCGCTCGATCGCCTCCAGGTGCGCGAGATGGTGGCGGAGCTTGCGGCCCGCCATGCGCTGCCGCGCGAGGTGGTGGAAGACGTCGCCGCGCGCACCGGCGGCGTGCCGCTGTTCGTCGAGGAAGTCACGCGGCTGTTGTTGGAGCGCGGCGAGCAAGGGGGCGGCATTCAAACAATCCCGCCGACGCTGCAACAATCGCTGATGGCGCGGCTCGACCGGCTCGGCCCGGCGCGCGAGGTGGCGCAAATCGGCTCGGTGATCGGACGCGGCTTCTCCTATCGCCTGCTGCGCGACGTAGCGGGCATGGAGGACGCAGCCCTGCAAGCCGCGCTGGAGCGGCTCGCCGAAGCCGACATCGTGCTGGTCCAGGGCCTGCCGCCAGATTCGGACTATCGTTTCAAGCACGCGCTCATTCAGGACGCGGCCTATGAAAATCTGCTCAAGAGCCGGCGCCAGGTGCTGCACCGCCGCGTCGCCGAGATTTTGCGCGATCGCTTCGCCGCCACGGCGGCGGCCGAGCCGGAAGCGCTCGCTTATCACTTCACGCAGGCGGGCCTCACCGACGCCGCGATCGAATGGTGGGGCAAGGCCGGCGACCAGGCGCTGCGCCGCTCCGCTTTCCAGGAGGCGATCTCGCATCTCGGCAAGGCGATCGAGATCGCGGACAAAGTGGGTGAGAGCGCGCCGCGTGCGGTGGTGACGCCGGTAACGGCGTCGGCCGGCCAACGGCTGAAATTACAAACGAGTTACGGCCAAGCTCTGCTGTGGTCCAAAGGCTATGGCGCCCAAGAGACGAAAGCCGCTTTCACACGCGCCGAGGAGCTTGCTGCCGGAGTGAGCGACCCCGCTGAACGATTCTCAATCTGTTACGGCCAGTGGGTCGGCAGCCTGTTCAGGGCCGAATTGCCTTTCGCGGAAGAAATCGCCGAAAAGTTTCTCCAACAAGCAAATGCTGAAAATCGCCCGATGGAAGCGGCGGTGGCTATGCGTAATCTCGGCCTGACTCGGCTGTACCAGGGTGTTCCGATCGAGGCGCGAGCACACCTTGAGGAGGCGTTGAGAAATTACGATCCTGAACGTGATCGTGACGCAACGGTCCGTTTCTCCCAGGATCACTGCGCTGCCTCGAAAGCTTTCCTGGCTGAGACACTCTGGATCCTTGGGCAGGTCGGTCAGGCCCGGGCGCTGATCGAAGAGGCGGTCGCCCGAGCAATCAAAGCTGCCCATCCGCCAACACTCGCCAACATGGTTTCCATCAAAACCCACATCGAAATTTTTCGCGGTGATGCCGAAAGTGCTCGGCGCAGCTCGAAATGGCTACTCGCGCTCGCTCAAGAAAATGGACTTTCACTTCTTCTGAACATCGCCGCGCTTTACGCCGCTTGGGCGCGTGCTTCGCTAAGCGACCCTGAAGGAGGACGTACCGATCTTCGGCAGGCTCTTGTGCGGTATGTCGATCAGGGAAATAGGTTGTGGGTGTCGCTGTTCCAAGGTCTGTTGGCCGAACTTGAGGCTAGGGCGGGAAACTTCGAGCAAGCTGTAACACTGCTTGACGAGTCACTGGCTCTTGCAGGCGAGACGGGAGAACACTGGACCGACGCTTTCCTGCATCGCATCCGCGGCAAGATTCTGCTCAAGCGCGATCCGGCGAACACCGCGCCGGCCGAGGAAGCTTTCCTCACCGCCATCGCCATCGCGCAACGGCAGAAGGCGCGGAGTTTCGAGCTGCGCGCGGCGCTCTCGCTGGCGAAGCTTTATCGATCGACCGGCCGCGCCGCCGACGCCCTTGCCGTGCTCGCCCCCGCGTTCGAAGGCTTTGCGCCGACGCCGGAATTTCCGGAGATCGCCGAAGCGCAAGCGCTCCTCGCTGCGCTCGCCGAAACCGCCGAGGTGAAAGAGGCTGCCGCGGCACGGCAACGCCGCCTCCGCCTACAGACCGGCTACGGCCAAGCGATGATGCATGCGCGTGGCTATAGCGCTCCCGAGACCACCGCCGCCTTCGCGCGGGCGCACGAGCTGGCAGCCGGAATCGCCGATCCGGCCGAGCGCTTTTCGGTCTATTTCGGCCTCTGGGCCGGGAGTTTCGTCCGCGGCGAGTTGGCGGCGACGCGAGAGATCACCGACATCATGCTGCGTGAAGTCGGGGCGCGGCCGCAATCGCCGGAGGCCTGCACCGCTATTCGCCTCAACGGCAACGCCAATTGGCTTGCGGGAAACTTTGTCGCGGCGCGTGCGGAGCTGGAACGCGCGCTCGCCATGTTTGATCCGGAACGGGATGCCGATCTCGTCATTCGTTTCGCCCAGGATGTCGGCGTCGCCATAATGGCCTACCTCGCCGTGGCCCTCTGGCCGCTGGGCGAGGTCGATCGGGCGCGCAAAATCGCCGAGGAGATGATGGCGCGCACTGCCGAAATTGGCCATGTCGGTACCACCGGCTATGCGCTTTCCCACTTCGCTCTATTCGAAATGATGTGCCGGAATCGCGTCGCGGCAGGGCGGCATGGTGAAACGCTGGTCGCGCTGGCGCGCGCGCATGAAATTCCAATGTTCGCGGCCTACGGCGCTTTCTACGGATCGTGGTCGCGGGTGCAATCGGTCGACCATGAGACCGGCTTGGCAGACATGCGCGCTGCAATCGCAGCCGGCCGCAAGCAGGGTATCGGCCTTAACGTGCCGCTGTTCACGACCGCGCTGGCCGAGGCGGAAGCGGAAGCGGGCGAGATCGACGCCGCGCTCGCGACCATCGACGGCGTCATCGCTGAGACCGAACGTACTGGACAGCGTTGGTTTGACGCGGAGAGCCATCGCGTCCGCGGCGAAATCCTGCTCAAGCGCGATCCGGCGAACACGGCGCCGGCGGAAGAAGCCTTCCTTACCGCCATCGCGGTCACGAGGGAGCAGAAGGCGCGCAGTTTCGAGCTGCGCGCGGCGCTCGCGCTGGCGAAGCTTTATCAGACCACCGGCCGTCCGGCCGACGCGCACGCCGTGCTCGCGCCCGCGCTCGAAGGTTTTGCGCCGACGCCGGAATTTCCCGAGATCGAACAGGCGCAAGCGCTGCTCGCCGCGCTTGGGTCGTGACGGCGGCCGTCATTGCGAGGAGCGCAGCGACGAAGCAATCCAGAGCCCACGCTCCGTAGCTGGATTGCTTCGCTTCGCTCGCAATGACGAGCTTGGGTAGTAGTTCCCGCCGCAATTGTTAATTTCTTCCAACCGAATGTTAACGCTTCCTTGCTAACAATTTCGGCGTCGCCCAAATTTCGCTCGCGGCGGCGCAGAGGCATTTGTGGCATCCATCGGGTCCGAGAACGCGCTGCGTTCGTTTTGGCGCACATCTTGGCGTTTCCATTGGCGCCTGTCGCATTCCATTCCCTGGGGCGCCGACATCAACGCGGCGCTCCCGCGGCTCTACGCGCTCTTTGCCGACGGCAGCGACTCCTCACTGATACGCCGCCTTGCCGGCGCCGCGTTCCTCATCCGCGTCGTCAGCGCGGCGATCACCTTCGTGTCGCAAATCCTGCTGGCGCGCTGGATGGGCGGCTTCGAATTCGGTATCTACATCTATGGCTGGACTTGGCTGTTGTTGGTCGGCGCCATGGTCGATCTCGGCCTCGGCTCGGCGGCGCAGCGTTTCATCCCCGAATACACCGAGCACAAGAGGCTCCCACTTCTGCGTGGATTTCTCAGCGGCAGCCGCTGGCTCGCTTTGCTGTTCGGAACAATCGCCGGGGTGGTCGGCGCCATCGCTGTGAGGGTGCTGACACCGTACATCGACCCTGCGACCGTCGTTCCGCTCTATCTATCTTGCGCCGCACTGCCGAGTTTTGGCGTTTGGTCGGCGCAGAGCGGCATTGCCCGCTCCTATAACTGGGTCAATCTTGGACTGTCGCCCGTCTACGTGCAGCGCCCGCTCCTGCTGCTTGCACTGATGGGTCTCGCCTACGTGCTCGGACTGCGGACCGACGCCATAACGGCAACCGCCGTCGGCGTCATTGCGCTTGTCAGCGTCGGCATCGGCCAGATTTTGGTTCTCAATCGCAGGCTATCCGGCGTCGTCGAAAACGGTGCAAACGCCTACGCGGCGCGTACCTGGCTGACGACCTCGGTGCCTATTTTCCTGGTCGAAGCATTTTATTATTTGCTCACCTATTCCGACGTCATCGTGGTCGCGCAATTCCGCCCAGCCGACGAGGTTGCGATCTACTACGCCGCCGCCAAGACAATCGCGCTGGTCTCGTTCATTTATTACTCGGTGTCGCAAACGATCGCGCACAAGTTTGTCGAATACGATGTCAGCGGCGACCGCGAAGGGCTGACCGCCTTTCTCAAACAGTCCGTCCGCCTGACCTTCTGGCCCTCGCTCGTTGTGATCATTGGTCTCCTCGCTCTCGGCCATCCTTTGCTGCGATTGTTCGGCCGGGAATTCGTGTCCGGCTATTATTTGATGTTCATCATCGCCATCGGGCTTCTCGCTCGCGCCTCGGTCGGCCCCGCGGAACGGCTTCTCAATATGCTCGGCGAGCGTCACTCCTGTGCGATGGTCTATGCCGCCTCGTTTGCGATCAGCGTCGTTCTTTGCGTCGTCCTGATCCCGAGGCTGGGACTTGCCGGCGCCGCAATGGCGACCTCGATCGCGCTGGTCTTCGAATCGGCCAGCCTGTTCCTGGTCGCGAAATATCGCCTAGGCCTGCACTGTTTCATTTTCGGCGGCCCCCAGGCGTGAGGCGAGACCATGACGGTGAGAGCCTCGGCCACTCAGGCGCCGATTGTCGCGCTCGATAGCGCCGCCTCGGCCATTGCCAGCGCGCGCCGCGCCGTCGTTGCCGATCGCTATGCGGCGAATTCCGTCACGGCAGAATGGCGGGGGCTCGCGGAGCTCGCGCCGATTGCCGCCGCGTGGCGCGAGCTTGCCGAGCGCGCGCTTGAGCCGAACGTTTTCTATGAGCCTTCTTTCGCGCTCGCGGCGGCGCCGGTCTTTGGGCGCGACGCCGGCGCCGTGCTGATCTGGTCGGGAACGAGTCCGCGCAGGCTTCTTGGTTTCTTTCCGGCGCGCATCGAACAACGTCGCTACGGCCTCAAGCTGCCTATCCTGGTCGGCTTGACGCATCCTTACGGCCCGCTTGGTGTGCCACTCGTCGAGCGCGAAGCGGCCGAACCGATCATTGCCGCGTGGCTTGCGCATCTCGCCGCGGATCCGGCGTTACCGGGGTTGGTGCTGCTCCCCTTCCTGCCCGAAACCGGCCCGTTCGCCGCGGCGCTCGATGCAATTCTGCGACGCGCGCAAGTGCCGGCTGCCGATTTCAATCGCCACCAGCGGGCGCTGCTCATGCCGAGCGGCGAGGGTTCGCTTTACGGCTTACGCCAGCATAAGGAACTACGCCGGCAGTGGCGGCGCTTGAGCGAAACCGGCGCCGTGTTGTTTACCGCCGCGACGGAGCCCTCGGCAGTCGCCGCCGCCCTGGAGGATTTTCTTGCCCTCGAAGCAAGCGGCTGGAAAGGCAGGGCCGGCACGGCCATTGCCGAAGACCAAAATCTCGACCGATTCATCCGCACCGCGGTGAGCGGCCTTGTGGCGGAAGGCAAGGTCGCGATCAACCGCATCCTGGTCGATGGGCGCGCAATCGCCGCAACGATCGTATTACGCAGCGGCCGCCACGCCTGGTTTTGGAAGATCGCTTACGACGAAGCCTTCGCGCGCTTTTCTCCAGGCGTGATGCTCACGGCCGTGCTCACCGATGAGCTCGTCGAAAACGCGACCATTGCGCGCACCGATTCCTGCGCGACGGCCAACCATCCGATGATCGACCGTCTCTGGCGCGAACGATTGGCGCTCTGCGACCGCTTGATCGCGGTGCGGCCGCAAGCGCCGTTTTCGCTCGTCCGCCGTCTGGAGCGATTGCGCTCCGCCGCCGTCGCAAGGGCCAAGAGCATGCGCGACTGCCTTCGCCGTTAGCAACCGACTGGCCCATGGCCCGAGGTTCAGCCATCTTTCGTTAACCTCAAAACAACTCTTGGGGCGAATAGTTTCGACGAGTTGATCTGGACACGCGCGCTATGTTTCGCGGTCACATGTTGGCCAAGACCGTTCGCCAATGGGGGCTCGTCATCTCGGCGGGCACTGCCGGCCTTGCCGCGGGCATCGCCGGGTTTGCTCTTTTCGGCCTCGACGGAATTTTCCGTGCACTGAACGCCGCCCCCTCGCTGGTAGCGGGCGCCGTAGTGTCCGCGCTGCTCGCTCTCGCCGGCTTGGCGATCGGCGCTCTGATTGCCGTCGCGCAGGAGCGCTGGCGCAATCGATTGGCGAGAATTGCGCTCAACAACATGACCCAGGGCCTGAGCATGTTTGATGGCGCCGCCCGGCTCGTCCTCTGCAATACGCGTTACATCGAAATGTCCCAACTTCCTCGTCAGGATTTCCGGAGAGGTATGCCGCTGCGTGAGATTCTTATGCGCCGTGCCAAGGCGGGCACGTTCTCCGGCGATGCCGATCAATATGTCGCCGACTGCCTGAAACAGGCGGCCGAGGGGCGCACGGATGCAAGAACAGTTGAGCTCAAGGACGGTCGTGCGATCTCGCTGGTCTTCCGCCCGCTGGCCAGCGGCGGTTGGGTATCGACGCATACCGACGTGACGCAGCAGCGCATGGCCGAGAAAGAGCGCGATTCGCTGCGTCAAGGCGAGGAGCGCCGCGCCGCCATCGACGCGGCGATCGCCTCCTTTCGCGCCCGCGTTGAGAGCATGCTCATGACGGTCGGGCAGAGCGCCGTGGCGATGAAGACGGCAGCCAAGTCGTTGCTGACAACATCAGACCATACGCTGCAGCGCGCCGAGGGCGCGGTGCATGGATCCAACGAGGCCTCGGCGAACGTTGAGACCGCGGCTGCGGCTGCCGACGAGCTATCGGCTTCCATCAAGGAGATCAGCCGGCAGCTCGCGCGCGCCAACGAAGTCGTCCGCAGCGCTGCCGCCGCCGCCGCCGCTACGAACGACGACATCGCAGCGCTCGCCCGGGTCGCGCAAAGGATCGGCGATGTGGTCAAGCTCATTCAGGATATCGCCGAGCAGACAAATCTCCTGGCGCTCAACGCTACCATCGAGGCGGCGCGTGCCGGCGAAGCCGGACGCGGCTTCGCCGTGGTGGCTTCGGAGGTAAAGTCGCTGGCCGTGCAGACGGCGAAGGCGACCGGGGAAATCACGCGGGAAATTTCGTCGGTTCAGAGTTCCACCGGGGATGCCGTCGCCGCGATCCGCGCGATCACGCAGCGGATGCAGGACATCAACTCCTACACCTCGGAGGTCGCCGGCGCCATCGGGCAGCAGGAAGTAGCGACCGGAGAAATCTCGCACAACGTCGCCAGCGCTGCCGCCGGCAGTAAAGCCGTCGTGGCGGCGCTTGGCGAGGTCGCGAGCGCCGTCACGCAGACGCGCAGCTCGGCGGAAACGGTGCTGGCGGCCTCGGAAGAGGTCGAGAACGCCGCCGTCAGGTTGCGCGCCGAGGTCGAAGGCTTCCTCAGCACGGTCGCGGCTTAGAGTTCGATTCCTTGGGGTTGAATCGATTGGGATTCCCAAATCAGGTGGTTTCTGATTCAAGATGCTGGCTGGAATGGAGGCCAGCATCTGATGGCGCGACCTTATTCGCTTGATCTTCGTGAGCGAGTTGTTTCGTCGGTTGCGGCTGGGGCGAGCTGCCGCACGGTTGCCAGCACCTTTAAGGTCAGCGTGGCAAGCGTGGTGAAGTGGTCGCAGCGGTTCCGCTCAACCGGGAGCGCTGCGGCCAAACGGATGGGCGGCAATCGGCCGCGTCTGCTGGAAGGGGAACGCGAGTGGCTTGTGGCTCGCCTTGCGGCGACCCCGGACCTGACGTTGCGTGCGCTGGTTGTTGAACTACGAGCGCGCGGTGTCACAGCAAGCTACGGTTCGGTCTGGCGTACCTTGCGCCGCGCCGGCATCAGCTTCAAAAAAAACGCTGTTCGCCACCGAACAGGATCGTCCCGACGTGGCGCGAAGGCGCGCCCGTTGGAAGGCCTATCAAGGCCGGCTTGATCCGGGACGGCTGGTGTTCATCGACGAGACCTGGGCCAAGACCAACATGACGCGGCTGCGTGGCTGGGCACCGCGCGGGCACCGGCTCCTGGCCAAGGTGCCGCAAGGCCGCTGGCGAACTTTGACCTTCCTGGCCGCCCTGCGCCGAGACCGCATCGACGCCCCTTGCGTCATTGACGGACCGATCAACGGCGAGAGCTTCCTGGCTTATGTCGAACAGGCTCTCGTCCCAAAGCTCAGGCCCGGCGATATCGTCGTCATCGACAATCTCGGCAGCCACAAGAGCAAGGCCGTGCGCCGTGCCATTCGCACCGTCGGCGCAAAGTTGTTCTTCCTGCCGCCCTACAGTCCAGACCTCAACCCGATCGAACAGGCTTTCGCCAAGCTCAAAACCTTGCTTCGAAAGGCCGACGAACGCACCGTCGAAGCCACATGGCGGCGCATCGGCACCCTGCTCGATGCCTTTACCCCACAGGAATGCGCCAACTACTTCAGGAATGCGGGATATGCTTCAACCTAACTGCAACGGAGTTAGCGCCTCGCCTCACCGGCCCGCCGCATAACCCTGCATGCCGCGCGGATTGGCGGCGGCGCGGCGGCGGCGGCCGTCGCGTGCGGCCGCGGTCAGCCGGCCTTCCGACCAGTCCGGGCCAACCTCGACGATGTGACCGCGCCGCTTCAACTCGGCGACGGTCTCGCGCGGCACGCGGCCTTCGACCACCAGCACGCCCGGGCGCGCCGTGCGCGGCCAGAACGAAGAAGGAAAATGCTCCGAATGCCAGGCCGGCGCGTCGATCGCTTCCTGCAGGTTGAGGCCGGCATGGACGTGGCGCAAGAAAAGTTGCGTGATCCATTGATCCTGCTGGTCGCCGCCGGGCGTGCCGCAGCCGAGGTACGGCTCGCCGTCGCGCAAAGCGAGCGTGGGCGTCAGCGTGGTCCGCGGCCGCTTGCCGGGCGCAAGCGCCGCCGGATGCCCCTCTTCGAGCCAGAACATTTGCGCGCGTGTGCCGAGGCAAAAGCCGAGTTCGGGAATGATCGGCGAGGATTGCAGCCAACCGCCCGAGGGCGTGGCCGACACCATGTTGCCGGCCTCATCCACGATATCGAAATGCACGGTGTCCCCGCGCGTGCCGCCGAGCCGGCCGACAGTCGGTTCGCCCGCGCCAGCGGCGGCCGCCGCACCCGGTGCACTATCGCGAAACAGCTTGATCACCGCGCCATATCCCTCGATCGATCCGGGGCGCAATTCCAGGGACGCGCTGTGATGGACGAGCTTGCGCCGCTCGGAATTGTAGGCCTCGGAGAGGAGGGCTGCCGTCGGCACCTCGATGAAATCGGGATCGCCATAAAACGCCTCGCGGTCGGCATAAGCGAGCTTCGCGCATTCGACCTGTAAATGGATGAAGTCCGCCCCCTCGGGATCGAGGCCATCGAGCTCGAAGCCTTTGAGGAGCGCAAGTTGCTGCAACATCACCGGTCCCTGTCCCCACGGGCCGGTCTTGCAGACCGTGTAGCGGCCGTAATCGTAGGTCAGCGGGTCTTCCACGCGCGGCGTCCAGCGCGCCATGTCGTCGGCGGTGAGCACGCCGCGGTGGCGCTTCCCGCTCGTGTCCATGACCTCGTGGGTACGGCAGAAGCGGTCGATCGCCTCGGCGACGAATCCCTGCGACCAGCATTCTCGCGCTCGCTCGATTTGCCCGATGCGATTGCCGCCAGTGCTTTCGGCTTCCTTGAGGAGGCGAAGATAGGTCGCCGCCAGCGTCTTGTTGGCGAACATCGCGCCGGTCGGTGGCACCGCGTTGTTCGGCAAATACACCGCGGCCGATGTCGGCCAATGCCGGCGAAACAGCTCGGCGACCGTGGCGATGGTGGCATTGGCGCGTTCGACCAGCGGATGGCCGTTCTGCGCGTATCCGATCGCCGGCGACAGGACTTCCCGCAGCGAGCGGGTGCCGTAGTCGCGCAGCATGAGCATCCAAGTCTCGAACGTGCCGGGTACGCAGGCGGCGAGAAGGCCGGTGCCGGGCACGAGGTCGAGCCCTTCGCGGCGATAGTGCGCGATGGTGGCGCCGGCAGGCGCCGGCCCTTGGCCGCAGATTACCTCGGGCTTGCCGCGCCGCACGTCATAGACAATGGCTGGCACGTCGCCGCCCGGACCGTTGAGATGCGGCTCGACGACCTGCAGCGTGAATGCGGTCGCTACGGCGGCATCGAAGGCGTTGCCGCCTTTCTCCAGCGTCGCCATGCCGACGGCCGTGGCAATCCAGTGCGTCGAAGCGACGACGCCGAACGTGCCCTCGATTTCCGGGCGCGTGGTGAACGGGTTCGGGTTGACGGCGCTCATGTGGGCGGCAAATTAACACGCCGCCCGCATCGTGCCACCTCGGTCGATCTTCAGCTTGATCCGGCGGGTGCCGGCACGAATTTCATCGCGACGCCGTTCATGCAATAGCGAAGGCCGGTGGGCTTGGGTCCGTCGTTGAAGACGTGGCCGAGATGACCGCCGCAGCGCCGGCACGTGACCGCCGTGCGCGACATGCCGAACGAACGGTCTGTCGTTTCCTCGACTGCTTTATCGAGCGGCGCCCAAAAGCTCGGCCAGCCGGTGCCGCTCTCGTATTTGGTTTTCGACGAGTAGAGCGGCAGGTCGCAGCCGTCGCACGTGAACGTACCCGCGCGATGTTCATTGAGGAGCGCACTGGTGAACGGCCGCTCGGTGCCTTCGTGCCGCAACACCTCATACGCTTCGGGGCTCAGAAGCTTTCGCCATTCGGCGTCGGTGCGCGTGACCTCGTAGCTGGTCGCTGCCCTGGCGGAATGCGGCCGCGCCAACCGGGCTACGGAAAGCGCCGCGATCCCGGCAGCGCCAGCGAAGAAAACATGGCGGCGTGTGAGCATGTTCCGTCCTCCACGAGCATGATCCGGAAAAGTGGAAGCCGGTTTTCCGAGAAGACCATGCTCCAGCTTCAAGCCACCTCGCGTTGTAATAGGGGCCCGGCTTGCCGTCACGCTTGGAGCGGTAACGCTCGCGGCAACATTTGGTGAAGTGTTCGCGAGGCGTGATGACGGATCGGAGAGCGGCGGCCGGCAAAAGACCGGCAAAGGCCGTCAAAACTTGCGGCTGTCATAGGCCCAGTGCAGAAAGCCTTGCCGTTGCCGGCGGCGGCACGCGACGTTGCCA
>CAVTDJ010000011.1:0-964519 GCA_963733575.1 uncultured Alphaproteobacteria bacterium
CGACGAAGCAATCCAGAACCTCACGGCCGGAACTGGATTGCTTCGCTCCGCTCGCAATGACGCCGAGCCTTTGCCGAAAAAAGGAAAGACTCCGCTCGTCGCGTCTCAGTATGGATACGCGGGTCAAGCCCGCGTATGACGGCGGAGAGCGCTCAACCGATCCGCCCAAATCGGTCGCAAACAAAAAGAGTGGTTTCGCTTATGCCATCAAGTTTCGCCCGGAATGCCATCGTATTGGGTCTGCTCAGCGCCATCGGGCCCTTTGCCATCGACATGTATTTGCCGGCGCTGCCGGCGATCTCCGCCAGTCTCAAAGCCTCCACCGCCGCCACCCAGGCGACGCTGACGGTGTTCTTCGTGGCATTCGGCGTTTGCCAGATTGCCTACGGTCCGGTCTCCGACATGGTCGGCCGCAAGCCGCCGCTTTATTTCGGGCTCGCTCTTTTCGTGCTCGGTTCGATCGGCTGCGGCTTGTCCCCCACCGTAGAATGGCTGATCGGCTTTCGTTTCGTTCAGGGTGTCGGCGCATCTGTCGTCACGGTGATTCCCCGCGCCGTGGTCCGCGACCTTCACGCCGGTCTTGAGGCCACGCGCCTGATGTCGCTGGTCATGCTGGTGTTCAGCGTGTCTCCGATTCTCGCGCCGCTCTTCGGCAGCGCGCTCATCGTGCCATTCGGATGGCGCGCGGTATTCGTCGCGATCGCGGTCGCGGCGGCACTCGGGCTGCTCATGGTGGCGTTCCTCCTTCCCGAGACGCGGCCGCCGCAAGACAGGATCGGGAGCAGTCTTAGAAGCGTACTCGCGGGCTACGGCGCCCTGCTGCGGGACCGGCACTACCTCGCGCTGACGTTCATCGGCGCGTTCGGCCTGGCGAGCTTCTTCGCTTTTCTCGCGAGTTCCTCGTTCATCTATATCGACCGCTTCGGCCTGACGCCGACGCAATACAGTCTGGCATTCGCCATCAACGCAATCGGGTTCATCGGCACGTCCCAGTTCAGCGCCCAACTCGCCGCGCGGTTCGGTCTGGCGCGGGTGGTCTCGACCGCGATCAACTTCTACGCCGCGATGGCCGTGCTCTTGTTTGCGACGACCGCGGCGGGGATGACGGGTCTCGGCATCCTGATGACGCTATTGTTTTTTGCCTTCTCGGGGTTCGGTCTGGTCCTTCCCGCGATCATGGTCCTCGCGCTTGAGGATCACGGGCCGATTGCCGGAATGGCGGCGGCGCTGGGCGGCACCCTGCAAATGCTGACCGGCGCGGCCATCATGGCCGCGGTCAGCTTGTTCTTCGACGGCACCGCGCTCCCCATGGTGGCGGCCATCGCGTTATGCGCTCTCGCCGCCTTCGCGCTTTGCCGGTTGACCCTGCGGGCGGGAAAAATGGTGGCAAAGCCGGCGGAGTAAGACGGCCGCCGCCGCTCTCCTTCGTCTTGGCGTTGCTAGAAACGAAAGCTTTGAAACGTCCGCGCCTACGCGGCGAGATCCTTCTTCTCGGCCACGGTGGAGTCGGCATTGAGCCGGTAGATCAGCGGCACGCCGGTCCCGATCTCGCGCGCCACGATTTCCTTCGGCGACAAGCGCTCCAGCACCATCACCAGCGCGCGCAGCGAATTGCCGTGCGCCACGACGAGCACGCGATCGCCGCGCAGCACGCGCGGTAGGATGTCCTGGATGTAATAAGGAAGGACGCGCGCGGCCGTATCCTTGAGGCTCTCGCCGCCAGGCGGCGCGACATCGTAGGAACGCCGCCAGAGCAGCACCTGGTCGGCACCCCATTTTGCCCGGGCATCGTCCTTGTTGAGGCCGGAAAGATCGCCGTAGTCGCGCTCGTTGAGCGCCTGATCCTTGAACACGGGAATGCTCGTTTGCGCCAGATCCTCGAGCATGAGGTCGAGCGTATGCTGCGCGCGCGCGAGCGCAGAGGTGAAGGCGACGTCGAAGCGCAGCCCCTCCTCTTTCAACTTACGGCCGGCCGCATGTGCCTCCTTGACTCCGTTCTCGGTTAAGTGGACGTCGCGCCAGCCGGTGAACAGATTTTTCAGATTCCATTCGCTCTGGCCGTGGCGCACGAGCACGAGAAGGCGGTCACTCATTCGCTTGTTCCTGATTTGCCGCCCATCAGATATCCGCCAGTCCCAATACATCCGCCATCGAGTACAGGCCGGGCTTTTTTCCGCGCGCCCACAACGCCGCATGCAGCGCGCCGCGGGCGAAGATCATGCGATCCTCGGCGTGGTGCGTCAGTTCAACCCGTTCGGCCGGCCCGGCGAAGATCACCGAGTGCTCGCCGACAACGGTGCCGCCACGCAGCGATGCAAAACCGATATCGCCGGCGCGGCGCGCGCCGGTTATTCCGTCGCGGCCACGCACCGACCGTTTCGCAAGATCAACGCCGCGGCCCTCCGCCGCGGCGCGGCCGAACATAAGCGCGGTGCCTGACGGCGCATCGATCTTCTTGTTGTGGTGCATTTCCAGGATTTCGATGTCGTAATCCTCGTCGAGGGTCTGCGCCACGCGCTTGACCAGGGCGGCGAGCAGGTTGACGCCGAGACTCATATTGCCGGATTTGACAATCGTCGCGCGGGTTGCCGCCTTGGCGATCACCGCTTCCTGTTCCGCCGAATGGCCGGTAGTGCCAATGACGTGCACGATGCCGGCGGAGCCGGTCAACTCAGCCAGCGCCAGCGTCACCGCTGGACTCGTGAATTCGATCAGCCCGTCGGCCGCCTTGAGAAGGGGCCCGACATCGCCGACGACTTTGATACCGTTTTGGCCAAGTCCTGCGAGCTCGCCGGCATCGCGGCCGATCGCGGCCGAGTCCGCCGCCTCCACCGCTCCGGCGAGCGTAATGCCTTTGGTTGCCGCGATGGCGTGAATGAGCGTGCGTCCCATGCGCCCGCCGGCGCCGGCAATCACCAAACGCATGTCGGAATTTGCAGCAGCCATCGGCTTGTCTCCGCTCGCCGCGGATATAGCGGGACCACGCCCTGCCAGCAACACGGCGACCGGGCGGCGACTATGGCTGCGGGCCGTCGTAGCCCTCGACGATGACGAAATCGACGATCGAGTGCGGCTGGCGCAGCTTGATGTTGGCCTGGTACTCGGGCGAGCGATAGCAGGCGACCGCGGTGGCGTAGTCGGGAAACTCGATCACCACGTTGCGCGCCTTGCTCGTTCCTTCGACGCATTCGAACTTGCCAGCGCGCACGACGAACTTGCCGCCGTATTTGCGGAAGATCGCGGGATTGGCGGCGGCATAAGGCTTGTAAGCTTCTTCGTCGTGCACATCGACGCGCCCGATCCAGTAACCCTTGGCCATCTCACTTCTCCTTCGCGGTTTGCTGCGCAATCTCCGCAACGATCGCTTTCGCCGCCGCCCGCGGATCGGCCGCGGCAATAATAGGCCGGCCCACCACCAGATAATCGGCGCCCGCCGCAATGGCGGCGGCCGGCGTCATGACGCGTTTCTGGCCGCCGGCCGCAGCGCCGGCCGGGCGCACGCCCGGCGTCACCAGCACCATTTCCGTCCCGACGATCGAGCGCACGTTCGCCGCTTCTTGCGGCGAGCAGACCAGGCCATCGACGCCAAGACCGCGCGCTTGCTCGGCGCGATCTGCGACCAGGTTCTTCACGGACGCGTCGTAGCCGGCAGCCTTGAGATCGCGATCGTCGTAGGACGTGAGCACGGTGACCGCGAGGATACGCAGACTCCCCTCCCGCGCCTCGACTGCGGCCTGCATCGTCTGCGGATAAGCGTGCACGGTGAGGAAAGTCGCGCCGAGCCGCGCGACGCTTTTTACGCCCTGCGCCACCGTATTGCCGATGTCGTGCAGCTTGAGATCAAGAAATACGCGCTTGCCGGAGCCGGCCAGCGTTTGCGCATAAGTAAGCCCGCCGGCGAAAGCGAGCTGGTAGCCGATCTTGTAGAAAGAAACCGCGTCGCCGAGCCGCGCCACCATGGCTTCCGCCGCCTCGACCGATGACAGATCGAGGGCGACGATCAGGCGCTCGCGCGGCTCAATCGGCATTTGCTTGCCCCGCTTATTCCGTTGTCCGCGGCATCACGCTCGCTAACTCGATGAGCCGCTGCACCATGGCCTTCAACGCCGTGGCGAGGCTCTCATCCTTGAGATTATCCATGTCGTCGAACACCAGATCGGCGCTCCCGACATTGATCTGTTCCGGGATCACAAGCGCACCGCAGCCCAATTCCAGGATTTGCCGCAGCGCCATCAGCGAACGCACGCCGCCTGCGGCGGCAGCGGAGGCGGAGCCCAACGCAAACACGCGGCCCTTGAAGGCCGCATAGGTCGGTTCGTTGCGCTCGCGCGCCCGCGATATCCAGTCGATGGCGTTCTTCAGAAGCGGCGTCACCGAGGCGCTGTATTCGGGACTGGCGATGAACACGCCCTGATGCGCGGTCAGCATCTGCTTGAGCTTGACGGCATTGGCGGGCGGGCCGGCATTGGCGAGAAAATCGGCGTCCAGAAGCGGCAATGGATAATCCGCGAGCGAGATGCGCGATACGTCCGCTTCGGCGAGCGCCAGCTCCTTGGCCACGAGCGCGGCAAGCCGCGCATTATGCGACCCCGAGCGCAGCGAACCGGCCATCACCAGGATTTTCGGAGTGAACATAATCGGAGGACGTCAGGTCTTCCGATAGACCCAAACGCGCGCCGGCGGGATGTTCATCCAGATGCGCTCGGAAGCTTCCGCCGAAAAGCCGCCGAGCCGCCGCGGCAGCGGCGAGGCCACCGAATAAGTGAACTGCACGAAGGGCGCGCCCGGGACCATGAGCTCGAAGGCGTCGCGAATAAGCCGCAGACGCATCCTGATCGGCTTGGTGACGAGCGGCAGACCGGAGACGACGGCGGCGGCGGGCTGCAGCAGCAGCGTTTCGAGCAGCCGGCGCAAACTGTAGGCGTCGCCCTGCACCAAGGTGGCATCGGGGTAGCGCGCGCGCAGAAGCCGGCAGAAGGTCGGATTGAACTCGACCAGCACAAGGCGCGAGGGCGAAACCCCGGCCTCGACCAGCGCCGCGGTCACCGGTCCCGTTCCGGGCCCTAATTCCACGACTGGCCCGTCGCTATGGGGATCGACATAGCGCGCCATGGCGCGCGCGAGAACCTTGCCCGAGGGCGTCACCGCACCCATCGTCAAAGGTCGTTCGATCCAGGAACGGATGAACCGCACCTCGTCGTCAAGCCGAATGCCGCGCTTGCGCTCGAATTGCTTGATCTGCTCTTCGATCTTCTTGCCGATACCGTCGCGCTTTTGCTCGAACAGCCGGATTTGGCGCCCGATGTTGCGCTCGATAATAGTTTTCTTCAATTCGAGGAGCCGCAATTGCCGCTCGATCTTCTGTTCGAATGTACGCAGGGCCGGGAGCGGCATGGCAAAATCACACGCAACGAAAGCGGTGCCTTTCTAGAACATTCGATAGGCAAAGGCCAGTCGCTCGCGTCGGGGTAGCACCCGGTCGCTCGCTCAGGCGGAATTAGCGCGGCTGGCGCCGAGGCCGTCGAGGAAGTCCTTGACCTTACCAAAGAATCCCGAGGATTCAGGCTGCGTCTCGGTGGACGAAAGGCGCTCGAATTCGGTCAAAATCTCGCGCTGCCTCTTGGTGAGATTCTGCGGTGTCTCGACGATGACTTGAACATACATGTCACCGCTCTGCCGCGAGCGCAGCACCGGCATCCCCTTGCCCTGCAGGCGAAAGCGTCGGCCGGTCTGCATGCCCTCGGGGACTTTCACGCGGGTTTTGCCGCCGTCGATCGTGGGCACCTCGAACTCGCCGCCAAGCGCTGCCGTCACCAGGGAAACGGGCACGCGGCAATGCAGGTCGGCGCCTTCGCGCTGAAAGAATGGGTGCGCGCCGATCGACAGGAAAATGTAAAGGTCGCCCGGAGGTCCGCCGCGCACGCCCGCTTCGCCCTCGCTGGCAAGACGGATACGGGTACCATCCTCGACGCCGGCCGGAATGTTCACCGACAATGTCCGCTCGCGCATGACGCGGCCCGAGCCGGCGCACGACGCGCACGGGCTCTCGATCACTTGGCCGCGGCCCTGGCAGTTCGGGCAGGTACGTTCGAGGGTGAAGAAGCCTTGCGCGTGACGAACCTTGCCTTGGCCTGCGCACATTGGACAGGCTTTCGGTTTGGTGCCAGACTTGGCGCCGCTGCCGGAGCAGGCCTCGCAAGTGACGGAAGTCGGAATGCGGATTTGCGCCGTCTTGCCCGCATAGGCTTCGAGGAGAGAGATCTCCATATTGTAGCGCAAATCCGCGCCGCGCTCGCGGCCAGAGCCACGGCCGCGGCGGCCGCCCATGCCGAAGAGGTCGTCGAAGATGTCGGAGAAAGTGGTGGCGAAATCGGCGCCGAACCCATGCGCGCCACCCATGCCGTTACCGTGCTCGAACGCGGCGTGGCCGAAGCGGTCATAAGCCGCGCGTTTGTCGGGGTCTTTGAGAACCTCGTAGGCCTCGTTGATCTCCTTGAAGCGATGCTCGGCTTCGTCGTCGCCCGGATTGCGGTCGGGATGGCACTGCATCGCCTGCTTGCGAAAGGCAGACTTGATATCGCCGTCGCTGGCGGTGCGTTCTACCGACAAAGTTTCGTAGTAGCAGCGCTTGGCCATCATTCCCCACCCGATGACGCCAAATCATTCCACGTCGCAATACCGCGCGTCAAAAACATGCACCCCCGTTTTGCGTCCGGGGGTGCAATTTTGACACTTCGCAGCGGCATGGAACGTCTCGCCGGCTAGGCCGACTTCTTGTTCTTCTTGTCATCGTCGACTTCAGTGAACTCGGCATCGACGACATCTTCCTTCTTGCCGTCGCCGGCGGCGCCGCTGCCATCGGGCCCACCCGGCTGCTCGGCGGACTGCTTGTACATCGCCTCGCCGAGCTTCATCGACGCCTGCGCCAGCGCGTTGGTCTTGGCCGTGATCGCGTCCGCATCGCTACCCTTCAAGGCTTCCTTGAGGTCGGCCATGGCGTTCTCGATCGCGCGCCGGTCGGCCTCGCCGACCTTCGAGCCGTGCTCGGCAAGCGTCTTCTCGGTCGAGTGGACGAGCGCCTCGGCGTGATTCTTCGCCTCGACTTGCGCTTTGCGCTTCTTGTCGTCCTCGGCATGGGCCTCGGCGTCCTTGACCATCTTCTGGATGTCGGCCTCGGAAAGACCGCCGGAAGCCTGGATACGGATCTGCTGCTCCTTGCCGGTGCCCTTGTCCTTGGCCGACACATTGACGATGCCATTGGCGTCGATGTCGAAGGTGACCTCGATCTGCGGCACGCCGCGCGGCGCTGCCGGAAGACCGATGAGATCGAACTGGCCGAGCATCTTGTTGTCGGCCGCCATCTCGCGCTCACCCTGGAACACGCGGATCGTCACTGCGGTCTGGCCGTCTTCGGCCGTGGAGAACACCTGGCTCTTCTTGGTCGGGATCGTGGTATTGCGATCGATCAGGCGCGTGAAGACGCCGCCCAGCGTTTCGATGCCGAGCGAGAGCGGCGTGACGTCGAGGAGCAGCACGTCCTTGACGTCGCCCTGCAGCACGCCGGCTTGAATCGCCGCGCCGACCGCCACGACCTCGTCCGGGTTGACGCCCTTGTGCGGCTCCTTGCCGAACAATTGCTTCACGACTTCCTGGACCTTCGGCATGCGCGTCATGCCGCCGACCAGAACGACCTCGTTGATCTCGGCCGCGCTCAGGCCTGCGTCCTTGATTGCCTGCCGGCACGGCTCGATCGTCTTCTGCACGAGATCGTCGACCAGCGCTTCAAACTTGGCGCGGGTCAGCTTCATGGTCAGGTGCTTGGGTCCCGAGGCATCGGCCGTGATGAACGGCAGGTTGATCTCGGTCTGGGTTGTGGACGAGAGCTCGATCTTGGCTTTTTCCGCCAACTCCTTGAGCCGCTGCAGCGCCAGCTTGTCGCGGCGCAGATCGATGCCCTGCTCTTTCTGGAATTCGTCGGCCAGATAGTTGACGAGGCGCATATCGAAATCTTCACCGCCAAGGAAGGTGTCGCCGTTGGTCGACTTCACCTCGAACACGCCGTCGCCGATTTCGAGAATGGAAATATCGAACGTGCCGCCGCCGAGATCGTAGACCGCAATGGTGCCCGTCTTGCTCTTGTCGAGCCCGTAGGCGAGCGCGGCAGCCGTCGGCTCATTGATGATGCGCAGAACTTCGAGCCCCGCGATCTTGCCGGCGTCTTTCGTCGCCTGGCGCTGGGCATCATTGAAATAGGCAGGAACGGTGATCACCGCCTGCTCGACTTTTGAGCCGAGATAGGACTCCGCCGTCTCCTTCATTTTCTGCAAGATGAACGCAGAAATCTGCGAGGGCGAATAGGTCTTGCCCTCGATCTCGACCCAGGCGTCACCATTCGAGGCGCGCGTAATCTTGTAGGGGACGAGCTTCTTGTCCTTCTCCACCATCGGGTCGTCGTACCGGCGGCCGATGAGGCGCTTGACTGCGAAAATCGTACGCTCGGGATTGGTGACCGCCTGGCGCTTGGCCGGCTGGCCGACGAGCCGCTCGCCCTCGTCCGTAAAAGCAACGATGGACGGCGTCGTACGCATTCCCTCCGCGTTCTCGATAACCTTGGGCGTCTTGCCTTCCATCACGGCGACGCAAGAATTCGTGGTCCCGAGATCGATACCGATGACCTTGGCCATGGTCTTAATCCTCTCTTTATCGGCAGGTCGGGCAGGCCCGAAAGGCGCCCTTTGTCCGACCCCCCTTGTAGTCTCACAAATTGCCCGAAACATTCCAGGCGATTTCCCTTGGCTCATATAGGAGGGCGTCATCCCGCCGCAAGACAGGATTGCCGGAGTGAAGGCAGGCGACGGCGGGTCAATGCTAACGAAGGGATGAAGGCGCACGCATGAATTTGCAGTCGAATATTGGGGGCCTGCGTTTCTACCCCGGCCACCTCGACCGCGACCGACAGGCGGCATTGCTCGCCGCGGTCCGCGGCGTTCTCGCGAACGCGCCGCTGTTCATACCCCGAATGCCGAAATCGGGCCAACTCTTCACGGTGCGCATGTCGAATTGCGGGCCGCTTGGCTGGGTATCGGATGAGGGCGGCTACCGCTATCAGCCAGAGCATCCAGAGACCGGAAAGCCTTGGCCGCCGATGCCGGCGATGCTGTTAGCGGTATGGGACGAGCTTGCCCGATTTGGCGACCGGCCCGAGGCCTGCCTCATCAACTTCTATGGCCCAACCGCAAAAATGGGCCTGCATCAGGATCGCGATGAGGCGGATTTCGACGCGCCGGTGATCTCGATTTCGCTTGGCGATTCCTGCCTGTTTCGCGTCGGCGGCTTAAAGCGGAATGAGCCTACCCGGTCCGTCCGGCTGGGCTCCGGCGATGTCGTTGTTTTGGGTGGCGCCGCCCGGCTGGCCTTTCATGGTGTCGATCGGATCTATCCGGGCACATCGAGCTTGCTCCCGGAGGGAGGACGGATCAATCTAACATTGCGTCGGGTCACGCGCAGCGCCTCCGACAGGCCATGTCCCCGACCGTCACCAGAGTCTTTGCATGATGAGCCATAACAGCTTCAGCTCTGTCAGAGCTTGCGCCGGCTTTGCCGCGATGTTCGCCCTTCTATTCCTGGCGATGCCGGCGCGGGCGGCCGACCCGATTTTCCCGACGGGCTCCCGTGTCGGCCTTGTCCCGCCTCTCGGCATGGCGGTGAGCGAAACGTTCGACGGATTTGCGGATCCAAACAGTGATGCCGCGATCCTCATTACCGTGCTGCCCGCCGCCGCCTATCTGCAGATCGACAAGACGCTGGATACGGAGGCGCTCAGGAAGCAAGGCGTCAATTTGGAGAAGCGTGAGCCGATGCAGCTCAGCTTCGGCAAAGGCTTCCTCCTCACCGGCCGGCAAGTGGCCGACAAGACGCGGTTCAAAAAGTGGCTCTTGGTGGCGCCAGCAAGCGACCTCACCGCGCTCGTTACCGTTCAGGTTCCGGAACAGAGCAGCTCTTACCCGGATCCCGTGGTGCGCGCGGCTCTTGCAACATTGTCGGTGCGCTCGAACGTACCGGAAGCGGAGGAGCTTGGCCTCCTGCCATTCTCGGTCGGGGACCTTGCCGGATTCCACGTCCATGATGTGCTTCGGAGTCGCGCGCTCATGTTGAGCGACGCGCCCAAATCCAGCGACTCGTCCAAGGAAGCCGGCACCGGCGTCCGCGATGCACGCTTGCTCATAGCCGCCTTGCCCGGCGGCCCCGCTGAACCTGACGACCGCGGGAATTTCGCCAGGTTGTCTTTCAACGAGATCGGCGGGATCAGGAACGTCAACGTGACGCTGTCGGAGCCGCTACGCATCGGCGGCCAGTCCGGATACCAGACAATGGCGGAGGCCAAGGACGCGCGCAGCGGAGCTGACGTGATGGTGGTGCAGTGGCTGCGCTTCGGCGGCGGCGGATACCTGCAAATGGTCGGCATCAGCCGCGCCGATACTTGGACAAGCGTCCTCGCGCGGCTGCGGACAGTGCGCGATAGTGTCGAGCTGAAGTAACCCTCACCGCGCTTTTGCAGGAATTCTCAGGAATCCTCTGCGACAGCCGTGGAGTTGTCGTTGACGGACCGCGAACGGGGCGCGGATTTGGGGCCGCCTTTCGACACCCCGACCATCGCCGGACGTAGCACGCGCTCGCCGATCATGTAGCCGGGTTGCACGACCTCGACGACGCTGCCCGCGGGCACCGACGCATTGGGTACTTCGAACATGGCTTGGTGGACGTTAGGATCGAATTTCTCGCCCCGCGGAGTGAACTGGCGCACACCGTTCTTTTCCAAGGCCTTCAGAAGCTCGCGCTCCGTCAATTCGACGCCGTCGATGAGGGCCTTCACCCCCGCCTCGGCGCTGGCGCGCAGCTCCGGCGACACGGCATCGAGTGCGCGCCGCATATTGTCGGCCACGCCAAGGACGTCGCGGGCAAACGAGGCGACACCGTAAAGGCGAGCATCGGTGACTTCGCGCTCGGTGCGCTTACGCAGATTTTCCATTTCCGCCAGCGTGCGCAGCAGCCGGTCCTTGAACTCGGCGGTAAGCGCCGCCGGATCGGGTTGGGCCTGAGCGGCTGACTGGCCGGCCGACGATGCGGCCTCCGAAGGGGCCGCTGCGTCCTCAGCGCGCGCGGTCTTTTCCGTCATATTCATACCCATCCTTTTGCTGCCCCGGCATATCAGGGCTCAGCGGGCAAAAATCAAGCATGTGAGGACCCGGCCGGTGGGGCCGAGGCCGCTCGCCCGCCGCGGTCGCGGTGGGATCAGCCCGCAAGCAGCTTGCTCACGACCTTGGCCGTGTAATCCACCATGGGGACGATGCGGGCATAATTCAGCCGGGTCGGCCCGATCACGCCGAGTACGCCGACAATTTGGCCGGAAGCGTCGTGATAGGGCGCAACGATCGTGGAGGAGCCCGAAAGCGAGAATAGCTTGTTCTCAGAGCCAATGAAGATTCGCACGCCGTCCGCCTGCTCGGCGCGGCCCAACAGATCGATCACCTCGCGCCGGGTCTCAAGGTCGTCGAACAGCAAGCGCACGCGTTCCAGATCGGCCAGCGCCTTGAGGTCTTCGAGCAAGTGCGCCTGACCGCGCACGATGAGCTTTCGTTCGTCACGTTCACCGCCCGACCAGCTGGCAAGGCCCGCAGCGACGATCTTCTGCGTCAACTCATCGAGCTCGGCCTCGCCTTCCTTGAGCCGCTGCTCGATGTCGCCCTTGACATCGGCGAGCGTGCGGCCACGGATGCGCGCGTTGAGGAAATTGGCCGCCTCGATCAACGCCGAGGTCGGTAGGCCGACCGGAATATTGAGAACGCGATTTTCGAGCTGACCATCCTCGGCAACGAGAACGACGAGCGCGCGCGAGGGCTCCAGCCGCACGAACTCGATGTGCTTGAGGCGCTGGTTCGATTTCGCCGTGAGCACCACACCGGCGGCGCGGCTCAGCCCGGAAAGGAGGCCCGACGCCTCGGTCAACACCGCTTCAACCGACTTCGATTGGCCCAAACCCGCGACCTGGGCCTCGATCGCCTTGCGGTCATGTTCGGTAAGGTCGCCGATCTGCATCAGGGCGTCGACGAAAAACCGAAGCCCGATTTCGGTCGGCAACCGCCCGGCCGAGGTGTGCGGCGCATAGACAAGACCGAGCTGCTCGAGATCCGACATGACGTTGCGCACCGACGCCGGCGACAAGGTCATGGGAAGAATGCGCGACAGATTGCGTGAGCCGACCGGCTCGCCGGTCGCGAGATAGCTCTCGACGATCAGGCGAAAGATTTCGCGCGAGCGCTCGTTGAGCTGAGCAAGGCTCAACTGGCTCGAGGCAAGCGGAAGGTCATGACTGGCCAAGGTTAACTCCCACGCTGGGGTAAGACTTGTTCACTTACGCCAGCTGTTTCAACCCAAAGGTATCGGCAAGACGCCGGCCGAAGCAATCGGAGCTTTCTTCGCAATATCCGAAGCATTGAAGGCGCCCTTGTCGGTCCCGGCGCGCACCCCTAAAAGACTGGACCGATCAGCTTCGCGGGGCGCGCCGCGCCGCCGGCAAGGAGATCCTTATGCGGCCGAGCCGCCGACAGCCCGACGAATTGCGGCCCGTATCGCTGGAGCGCGGCGTCGTGAAATTCGCCGAAGGCTCGTGTTTCGTCAGGTTCGGCGATACGCACGTCCTCGTCACGGCGACGCTCGAAGACCGGCTGCCCCCCTGGCTCAAGGGACAGGCGCGTGGCTGGATTACCGCCGAATACGGCATGCTGCCGCGGGCCACCCTCGAACGCACGCGCCGCGAGGCGTCCGCCGGAAAACAGAATGGACGCACTGTCGAAATTCAGCGCCTGATTGGACGCAGCCTGCGTTCGGTCGTGAATCTCAAAGCGCTCGGCGAGCGTCAAATCACCATCGATTGCGACGTCATCCAGGCCGATGGCGGGACTCGCACCGCCTCCATCACCGGCGCCTGGATCGCGCTCTACGACTGCCTCGCCTGGATGAAGACGCGCCAGATGATCGAGCAAGAGGTATTGCGCGACCATATCGCGGCGATCTCCTGCGGCGTCTGTTCGGGAGTGGCAGTGCTCGACCTCGACTATGCCGAAGATTCGCAAGCCGAGACCGACGCCAATTTCGTTCTCACCGGCTCCGGCAATATCGTCGAGGTGCAGGCCACCGCCGAGAAGATTCCGTTCTCGGAGGAGCAACTAACGACGCTGCTTGCGCTCGCACGCAAGGGCGTGACGAAACTCATCGATTTGCAGAAGATGGCGGTGATGTGACGGGAGCGGATCATCGCCACCTGACCGGCCGTCTCGTGGTCGCGACGCACAATCCCGGCAAGCTCGCGGAACTGCGCGAGCTGTTGGCGCCGTACCATATCGAGGCCATATCAGCGGGCGACATGGGACTTACCGAACCCGAAGAAGTTGGAACGACATTCCGCGACAACGCGCGCATCAAGGCGGAAGCGGCGGCGCAGGCATCCGGCTTGCCTGCCTTTGCCGACGATTCCGGCCTCGTGGTCGATGCGCTCGGCGGCGCGCCGGGCATCCATTCGGCGCGCTGGGCCGGGCCCGCCAAGAATTTTCGCGAAGCCATGGAGAAAATCGAACAAAAGCTTCGAGAAGCCGGCGCTATGGCGCCGGAGCGCCGCGCAGCGCATTTCGTCTCCGCGCTTTGCGTCACCTGGCCCGACGGTCATGTGGAGGAATTCGAAGGTCGCGTTTCCGGCAACCTCGTCTGGCCGCCGCGGGGCAACAAGGGCTTTGGCTACGATCCGATGTTTCTGCCGGACGGCCATACGCGCACATTCGGCGAAATGCCGAGCGCAGAAAAACACGGATTGCCGCCGAAGGGCAAAGGTCTGTCGCATCGGGCGCGAGCCTTCCTCAAACTCGCGGAGGCTTGTCTTGGCCAATCCTAACGATGCGCCGCAATTCGGCATCTACGTGCATTGGCCGTTTTGCCTATCGAAATGCCCCTATTGCGATTTCAACAGCCACGTCCGCCACGCCGCCATCGATGAGGCACGCTTCGTGCGCGCCTTCACCGCCGAGATCGCCGCGACCGCGGCGCGTGTGCCTGGCCGCACCGTTTCCACGATTTTTTTTGGCGGCGGCACGCCGTCGCTGATGCAACCTGCGACGGTCGGCGCGATTCTCGGCTCAATCGCGCGGCATTGGAACGTCGCATCCGATGCCGAAATCACGCTGGAAGCGAATCCGACCAGCGTCGAAGCCGGGCGCTTTCGCGGCTATCGCACAGCCGGAGTCAACCGCGTGTCGCTGGGCGTGCAAGCGCTCAACGATCGCGCGCTCGCCGAGCTCGGACGGCTGCATTCGGCGCGCGAGGCGCTTGACGCTGTTGCCGTCGCCCGAAGTATTTTTGAACGTTATTCGTTCGATTTGATCTACGCGCGGCCTGGGCAGACGCCGCAGGAATGGGCCAGCGAGCTTAGCGGTGCGCTGGCCGAGGCCGGCGAGCATCTGTCGCTCTATCAGCTGACGATCGAGCCGGACACGCCGTTCGCCGCGCTCCATGCGGCGGGCAAGCTCAAAATTCCCGATGATGACAATGCGCGGGCGCTCTACGACACGACGCAGGAGCTCTGCGCGGCGTACGGCTTGCCGGCCTACGAGATTTCCAATCATGCGCGGCCCGGAGGCGAGTGCCGGCACAATCTCGTCTATTGGCGCGCGCACGAATATGTTGGCGTCGGACCGGGTGCCCACGGCCGGCTCGATATCGGCGGCGACCGCCATGCCACGGCGACCGAAAAGCGCCCGGAAGCATGGCTCACGCGTGTCGAGACCGAAGGGCATGGGCTCGTCACCGACGACGTGCTGACACGCGAGGAAATGGCCGACGAATTCCTGCTGATGGGACTGCGGCTCGCAGAAGGCATCGATCCCGCACGCTACGCGGAACTGGCAGGCCGGTCGCTCGACGCAACGCGAATCGCGGCGCTGCAGGAACATGGCCTCGTCGAGACGACCGCGGCCGGTCGCTTGCGCGTGAGCATGCCCGGCTTTCCCGTGCTCGACGCGGTGGTCGCCGATCTGGCCGCCTAGTTGGACCTAAATTCCTGATGCTCCGCCGAAGCTGCGCGGCGGCGGGGAGATCGTTTGAGGCCCTGAAGGCGTGACGCGCAAAACTGCAAGCCCGCGCTCGTTAGTGCCGTCGGCGCGGAAGCGGAACAATCCGTCAATGCCGGAAAATCCCGATGGATTGGTCAACACCTCCGGCGAGAATCGCTGCGGGCCTTGCGTCTTCACCAGCGCCGCGATCAGCGCAACCGCATCGTAGGCGAGAGTCGCGGTCCGAACCGGCTGCTGCTTGAAACGGGCGGTATAGCGGGCCGAGAAATTGCGATAGCCGGCGCCGTCCGGTGCGGCGTACCAGCCGCCATCGATTGCCGGCATGGAAAAGATGCGCGGATCGTCCCAAAGGCCGGTGCCGAGAAGCTGGATTTTCTTGGTGTTGACGCCGTTGGCCACCAGAGCCTGCACAACGTCCGGCACGGCATCGCCGCCGTCGGGGATGAAGATGCTGTCGGCGCGAGCGGCTGCCTGGGCCACGTTTCTCACCGGCGCCGCTATGCCCGCTTTGTCATGCGGGTAGCGCTCGAGTGCGGCAATCTGGCCGCCGCGACGCGCGACGTCCTGCTTGAACGCCGCTTCGACCACCGTTCCATACGGATTGTCGGGAATAAGGGCGGCGTAAGAGCGCTTTCCGGTGGAGGCTGCATATTGCAGGATGCGGGCGACATCCGATTCCGGCAGAAAGCTAAGGAGGTACACGCCGCGGGAGGCGACGTTGGCGTCGGTCGAAAAGGCGATGACCGGAATGTTGCGCGTGCGCGCCACTTGCCCGACGATGCTGACCGACTGCGCGAATAACGGCCCGAGAATGATCTCGGCTCCTTCGTTGAGAGCCTGTTCCGCGGCCTGCCGCGCTCCGTCCGCGCTGCCGGCATCGTCTTTCACCAGCAACTGAATATTCGGGGCGTTGAATTCCGCGAGCGCCATCTCCGCCGCGTTGCGCATGGCCTGGCCGGCAATACCGGCATTGCCGCCGGCCGACAGCGGCAAAATGAGAGCGACCCTGACCTGGCCGGTTCCGAGCGTGGTCTCCGGTACCAGCGGCCCGCTCGGCGCCTGTGACGCGGAGGAGAAAGGCGTCGAGGAGAAGTAACTGGACGTGCCAGAACACCCTGCCAGCAGAGCGCCCGCCGCGGCCACCAGGCCCGCGAGCGAGCGGCGCCGTGTGGGCATGGCGGCCGACCCCTTAACCGGCAACTCCGCGGACACAGCGGCTCTCCTCGCGGCAGCTTTACGCGCCGAGACAATAGGGTAGCACCAATCTGTCATTCTGGCGGCGAATGGTTAACCAAGCGAAAAAGATGAGGAATCCGACGTGGGCATGACGGCCAACATGACGGCCAAACAGGGCGGCGCTAGGGTGGCGACAATGAGCAACGCACATGCGACCCCGCCCGGCCGCGACGGATGCGCCCAGCGGCGCTACGTCCTCGGCGGCCATCCAATTGAGGTCGCCAGGACGGGCCGCGGACTGCACATCGTAGCGACCCCCATCGGAAATCTCGGCGACATCACCTTGCGGGCGCTTGCAACATTGGCTGGCGCCGACCTGATCGCCTGCGAGGATACCCGGGTCACCCGCAAGCTCCTCGACCGATACGCAATCGACACCCCGCTCACGCCCTACCACGACCACAACGCCGCGGCGGCGCGGCCGAAACTCTTGCGCCGGCTGGCCGAAGGCGCCGCCATCGCGCTCGTTTCGGACGCCGGCACTCCGCTCGTGTCCGATCCGGGATTCAAGCTTGCCCGAGCCGCCCAAGAAGCCGGGCATATGGTCACTGCGCTGCCCGGCGCCTCGGCGCCGCTGACGGCACTGACCGTCGCCGGCTTGCCTACGGATCAATTCTTCTTTGCGGGCTTCCTGCCTCCCAAACAGGCTGCACGGCGCGCCCGCATCGCCGAGCTCGCTCGCATCCCAGCGACCCTGGTGCTGTTCGAGAGCGGGCCGCGGATTGCCGCGATGCTGGCCGACCTGGCGACCGAACTCGGCAACCGCGAGGCGGCTATCTGCCGGGAGCTCACCAAAATCCATGAGGAGGTTCGGCGCGGTGACCTCGCGACGCTGGCGCAAAGCTGCGCCGCGGGCGAAATTCGAGGCGAATTCGTTCTGGTCGTCGCTCCCCCACGAGAGCCGGAGCGGCCCAGTGCAAGCGACACGGACGCGTTGCTGCGGCAGGCCCTCGCCCGCGTCTCTCTGAAGGACGCCGTGGGCGAGGTCGCGGTTGCGACCGGCCTCTCGCGCCGGGACCTGTATCAACGCGCGCTAGTGCTCGCGAAGGAAGAAAGCCAAAAGACCAACCAGAAGACGAGCCAGGAGACGAAGCATGGCGCGCCGCGCTGATCCGGTTGAGCCGCTTCGGGGGCCGCGTCCCGAGCGTAGCGCAGCGTTCCGGCTCGGCCTGTCGGCGGAAAGCCGCGCCGCCATGTTTCTCATCGCCAAAGGCTATCGGATCGTGGCCAGACGCTGGAAAACACCGTTGGGCGAGATCGACATCGTGGCGCGGCGGCGCCGCACCGTCGTGTTTGTCGAGGTCAAGGCGCGCGCGCGTGCCGACGAGGCGGCGGAAGCCGTGACCGAACGCGGAAAGCGCCGGATCATCGCCGCTGCGGAGCTTTGGCTCGCTCACAATCCCGCTGACGCACAGCGGGATATCCGCTTCAACGTCATGCTCGTGACGCCCGGCAGGATGCCACAGCACATCACCAACGCCTTCGACGCGACCCGTTGAGTGCCTTCCCGTAGCGGCCGCCGCAAAAATTGCGTAGAGGTTGGCGGCTCAAACTCTCCGGCCCTGATTAACTCATGCGCTTGAACGTCGCCGTCCAAATGGACCCGATCGACCGGATCAACATCCGCGGCGATTCGACCTTTGCATTGCTCCTGGAAGCGCAGCGGCGCGCCTATCCCCTCTCCTATTACACCCCCGACCGGCTCGTCCTTGGCGATGGCAAAGTATCGGCTACCGTGCGGCCGCTCGTGGTGCGCGACGTTGCCGGCGACCATTTCACGCTCGGCGAGCCGCGGCACGTCGATCTTTCTTCGTTCGACGCCGTGCTGTTGCGTCAAGATCCCCCGTTCGATCTTGCCTACATTTCCACGACGCACATGCTCGAGCGCATCCATCCCAAGACGCTCGTGGTCAACGATCCGGCCCACGTGCGTAATGCGCCGGAGAAAGTTTTCGTCACGGAATTCCCCGACCTGATGCCGCCGACGCTGATCACGCGCGACCTCGAAGCGATCAAATCGTTCCGCGCCGAGCATGGCGACATCGTCATGAAGCCGCTTTATGGCAAAGGCGGCGAAGCGGTGTTTCGGCTGGCGCGCCAGGACCTCAATTTCGGCTCGCTGTACGATCTTTTCGCCACGATGTTCCGCGAACCTTGGGTCGTACAAAAATTCCTGCCGGCGGTGAAGGACGGCGACAAGCGCATCATCCTGGTCGACGGTGAATTCGCCGGCGCTGTCAACCGCGTCCCGGCGCCGGACGATCTCCGCTCCAACATGGTGCGCGGCGGCGTGCCCAAGGCGACGGATCTCACCGAACGCGAGCGCGAAATCTGCGCGCGCCTCGGCCCGGCTTTGCGCGAGCGCGGCCTCCTCTTTGTCGGCATCGACGTGATCGACGGCTTCCTCACCGAGATCAACGTCACCTCCCCCACGGGCGTCCGCGCGATCAAAAATTTCGGCGGCCCCGACATCGCAGCGCTGATCTGGGACAAGATCGAAGAAAAGCGGAAATAAGCTCAGCCGCGCGCCGGCGCCGGCGAAGCCGCGCCGAAGCCTGCGGATGAGGGTTTGGCGATCGTCAGCACCAGCGCCGCAGCGAGCATGCAGAGCGCTCCGGCGACAAAAAACGCCGGCAAATAGCTCGCATACTCCGTACGCGAAAAGCCCGCGCCGAAAGCGGCCGTTGCCGCGCCGAGCTGATGGCCGGCGAAGACCCAGCCGAAAACCATTCCGGCGCGCTCGCGCCCGAAGCGATCGGCGGTGAGCTTGACCGTCGGCGGCACGGTCGCGATCCAGTCGAGGCCGTAGAACACCGCAAACAGCGAGAGGCCGTAAAACGTGAAGTCCGTAAACGGCAGATAGAGCAGAGAAAGACCACGCAGGCCGTAATACCAGAACAGCAGCCAACGATTGTCGAAGCGGTCGGACAGCCAGCCGGAGCCGATCGTGCCGATGAAATCGAACGCACCCATCATCGCGAGCACGCTCGCCGCGGTCACGGCGGCGAGCCCATAATCGCCGCAGAGCGTGATGAAATGCGTCTGAATGAGGCCGTTGGTGCTGCAGCCGCAGATGAAGAACGTGGCGAACAGCACCCAAAACAGAGGCACGCGGGCCGCGTCTCTGAGCACCGTCAGCGGGGATGCCAGCAAAGATACAAGGCCAACGCCGGCTGGGGGCGGCGGCGTCACGGCGGTTTCGCCATAGGGCGGAAGATTAAGATCGCTCGGGCGGTCGCGCATCAGCGCGAGCGCAAGAAGCGCGACAAGCACCAGGAAGCTGCAGACGAAAATCAGCGCCACGCGCCAGCCGAAGCGTCCGGTCAGTTCCGCGATCAGCGGCAAGAAAACGAGCTGACCAGTCGCCGAACTCGCCGATAGGAGACCCACGACCAGGCCGCGACGCGCGGTAAACCAGCGCGCCGCCACCGTGGCAGCGAGAACGATAGCGGTAAGACCGGTGCCGACGCCGACAACGACGCCCCACAGCAGCACCAATTGCCACACCCGCGTCATTGCCAGCGAGGCGATAAGTCCGGCCACGATCAGCGTCGCCGCACAGATCATGACGCGGCGAAGGCCGAAGCGGTTCATGAAAGCGGCGGCGAACGGACCAAACAAACCGAACAGCAGCAGCCTGAGCGCCAGCGCCGAGGAAATCTGCGCATTGTCCCAGCCGAATTCGCGTTCGAGCGGGACGATCAGTACGCCCGGCGCACCCATGGCGCCGGCGGTCACCAACATGGTGAGGAAAGTGACGGCGACGACGATCCAGCCGTAATGAATGTTGCGCCGGGCCAGCGCCGCAGCGAGCTTGGACGACAGCATTTCCGTTTACCGTCCCGCAAACCGTTAGATGACGATCATCATGATTCTTGCTTATTGATGACGATCATCATATAAACTGTCAAGCGCCCGTTCCGGACGCATGGCTGAGCTGCGCGATGAGAGTGAGCCGGGAAAGAGCCGCCGAGAATCGCGAACGCATCATCGATGCGGCCGCCGCCTTGTTTCGCGCCAGGGGTTTCAGCGGTATCGGCGTCGCCGATATCATGAAGGCGGCCGACCTGACGCATGGCGGCTTTTATGGACATTTTGCGTCGAAGGACGATCTCATCGCGCAAGCGAGCCGGCGGACGATGGGGCGCGCGGCGGCGAACTGGGAACGCGTCGTGGCGGAAGCACCCGATGAGCCTTTTGCCGCGCTGCTAAACCATTACCTCACCCCGCGCCATCGCGATGAACCGGGCAAGGGCTGTGCGTTTGCCGCGCTCGGCACGGACGCGGCGCGCAGCGGCAAAGTGGTGCGCCAAGCCTTCGCGGAAGGACTGGAACCTTTGATCGATATACTCGCCAAGGCCGTGCCCGGCCGGACGAAAGCGGTGCGGCGCCGCAAGGCCGTTGCCGCTATGGCTGGCCTCGTCGGCGCATTGACCCTCGCCCGAGCGGTCGGGAACGGTCCGCTTTCGGACGAGATCCTTAAGGCGGCGCAGCGCGAACTTTTAGCCGTCGCCGACCGCTAAGCCCCATCAGCCGGTTCTGCTCGGCTGGGGTTTCGTTCTCTAAATGTTCTTGACGATCCCGTAAGTTCCGTTACTCTGCGATGAGGCGGGGTCGGGCATGGTGCAGCGCGTCTCAACGGTGGCATTCGAGGGCATCGAGGTCAGGCCCGTCGATGTCCAGGTGCAAATCGCACCGGGCATGCCGGCGTTCACCATTGTCGGCTTGCCAGACAAAGCCGTCTCGGAAGCCCGCGAGCGGGTGCGCTCGGCCATGATTGCGTCCGGGCTTGCCCTCCCGGCGCGGCGTATCACCATCAATCTCGCGCCTGCCGATCTGCCCAAGGAGGGCAGCCACTACGATTTGCCGATCGCGCTCGGGCTGATGGCGGCCATCGGTGCCATTCCGCACGACGCGCTGTCGGGCTTTGCTGTTCTTGGCGAGCTCGGCCTCGACGGCTCGATTGCGCCCGTCGCCGGCGTCTTGCCTGCCGCCATTGGCGCCAATGCCCGTGGCGAGGGATTGATCTGTCCGGCAGCGTGCGGCCCTGAAGCGGCCTGGGCGAGCCCCGAGATCGAGATCATCGCGGCGTCTTCACTCATCCAGCTCGCCAATCACTTCAAGGGTACGCAGGTGCTCTCGCGGCCGCAGCCGAAAATCCTCGAGGTCAAAGGCGCCGGGCTCGACCTTGCCGACATCAAGGGTCAGGAAAGCGCCAAACGCGCTCGAAGTGGCTGCAGCCGGCGGCCACAATCTCCTCATGGTCGGACCGCCCGGCGCCGGCAAGTCGATGCTTGCCGCGCGGCTGCCCTCCATTCTGCCGCCCTTGGCACCAGCCGAGCTCCTTGAAGTCTCCATGGTCGCCTCGGTCGCCGGAGTGATCAAGGGCGGCGCTCTGACCAACCGCCGTCCGTTCCGCGCCCCACACCATTCCGCCAGCATGCCGGCGCTGGTCGGTGGCGGCTTGCACGCGCGGCCCGGAGAAATCTCGCTCGCGCATCACGGCGTTCTGTTTCTCGAGGAGCTGCCGGAATTCCAGCCGCAAGCGCTCGAACTCGTTGCGCCAGCCGCTCGAAACCGGCCAGGTCGCGATCGCCCGGGCCAATCATCGCGTCACCTACCCGGCGCGCTTCATGCTGGTCGCGGCGATGAATCCGTGCCGATGCGGACATGCCAGCGATCCCGGCTATACCTGCCGGCGCGGCGCCAATGCGCGTTGCGCGGCCGATTATCAGGGGCGCATTTCCGGCCCGCTTCTCGACCGCATCGACCTGCATATCGAGGTACCCGCGGTGACGGCTGCCGACCTCATTCTGCCGCCGCCAACCGAGGGAAGCCGCGAGATCGCCGAACGCGTCGCGCTCGCGCGCGAGCGGCAGGCTGCGCGCTACGCCGCGATCGGATTACCCCACCTGCGCAGCAATGCCGCAGTTTCAGGCGCGGTCCTCGAGGACGTAGCGCGGCCGGACGCGAGCGGACTCTCGCTCCTGCGGGACGCAGCCGATGCGATGCGGCTTTCCGCGCGCGGCTATCATCGCGTGCTGCGGGTGGCGCGCACGCTCGCCGACCTCGACGGTGCGGAAAAAGTCGGCCGCGTGCATCTCGCCGAGGCATTGTCCTACCGCGCGCTCGCCGACGAGATCAGGCGGGCGGCGTAACTCTCACGCGCCGTTAATCGCTCCGCGGATGCCGATTGCGGCCAAAAACTCCTGACGCGTCTCGGCGTGGTCGCGGAAGACACCGAGCATGCGGCTCGTCACCATGCTGACGCCGGTCTTGTGCACGCCGCGGGTGGTCATGCATTGGTGGGTCGCCTCAGTGACCACGGCGACGCCGTGGGGCTTTAGCACCTCATCGAGGCACGCCGCGATCTCGGCCGTCATTTTCTCCTGAATTTGCAGACGCCGCGAGTAGACCTCGACCAGGCGCGCCAGCTTGGAAATGCCGACCACCCGATTGCGCGGCAGGTAGCCGATATGCACCCGCCCGATGATCGGCGCCATGTGATGTTCGCAATGCGATTCGAAACGGATGTCGCGCAGAACCACCACCTCGTCGTAGCCGCCGGTCTCCTCGAACGTACGTTTGAGATATTCGCGCGGTTGATCCTTGTAGCCCGCGAACCATTCCTCATAGGCCCGCACCACCCGTCCGGGTGTGGCGCGCAGCCCCTCGCGATCCGGATCGTCGCCCGCCCAACGGATGAGCGTGCGCACGGCGGCTTCCGCCTCTTCGCGCGTCGGCTGCGCCGAGCCGGAAGATTTCGCTCCCGAACGCTTCGAACTCACGACTTTATCCATTCGCTCTCTCCCGGCCGCGCCTTGAGCTTCCATACATTCATCATTGGCTAACCCGCCACAATGTTAACAAAACCTCGCCCGAGGACTCGACAACCCTTATTTTACGGGCACTTTTGAAGTTCGGTCGTTGTCGTTTGGTTGCCTAACCATAACCCCTGAAAGCACGGCGCACGCGCCCTAGAGCGCCTAGGTTATGCGCAGCCCGGAGAGGCGGCAACCTCTCCGGGCCACTTGGGCGAACGCCGCTCAATGATGCCCGTTGAGGAAACCATCCGAACAGCGAACGCCCCACGTCAACCTAGCGGCCCCGGCAAGGGCTGCGCAACCGTTGAGGACATCCAATGAAGTCTCGTTTTCAAAAACGCCATTACACGGCGATTGCCGAGATTGTCCGCGTCGCGAAGAAGCGGCCGAACGATACGGCTGCGGAGGCCGTCGCCGACTTTCAGCAAGAGTTGGCGGACTTGTTTGCTCGCGACAATCCGAAATTCCGCCGCGCGACATTCGAGGCGGCGTGCACTCCTTGCGAACGGAGGGCCGCATGACCCCCGAAAATCAAGAGCAATACAACGCAATCGTCGCGGATGATGAGCCGCTGACGATCATGTCGGCGATCAAGCGGGCCATGGGGCAACCCGATCCGAGCCGGTATCAAGCTCCCGTCCACACGCCCGAGGATTTGGACGCGTGGTGCTGCGAAGCAAATCGGCGGCAGCGCGCGCGGGAAATCGCGTTGAACCTACACCGCGCCCGCGCCATGCGGGGCGGCACATGACCCGGACATCGGAAATCAGGAAAGCCGTCGCGCTCGCCGTCAACTCATATGGCGGACGCGTGGTCTTTTCGTTCGCGGGCAACGGGCACCTAGTCGCGCACATCTTCGTCCGCCAAGGATCGCGCCGCGTCCACATATCCGCGTCGCCTAGTGACCGCAACGCGGTCTTTCAGGTGCTTCGGGATGTGCGTCACACGATCCGCACATTGGAGGCGCGGCCGTGATT
Source organism: uncultured Alphaproteobacteria bacterium (assembly GCA_963733575.1). Lineage (GTDB taxonomy): Bacteria > Pseudomonadota > Alphaproteobacteria > Rhizobiales > Xanthobacteraceae > BOG-931. Next base: position 24,157 of record CAVTDJ010000011.1, read on the forward strand.
GACGAACGCGAGCACAGACGCGCCCGGCAGGAAATCCAGCTTTCGCCGGACGAGCCGCCCTTGTCGGCGGTTTTGTTTCTGCGAAGCATCGGCTACAAAGAGGCCGATATTTTGCGTTTGCGTTTGAATGCTGGCGCAAGGGTCGCTGAGACGGCGCATCCGTTACCGCCGCACATGAAGTTGCCGGGCCACGATCTGACAACAGCGGTGATGTTACGGCCGATCCTGACGCGCGACGAACTAAAAAAGTGCCTTGGGGTATGACTAAGCTTTCGAGGGTCGCCCTGAAAACCTCTTGACGGACTCAGAGCGCATCCATTCAGAGGGCCGGAGCATCGCTCCGGCCCTTATTTTATCGGCACTTCCCCCGGCTCGCGGACGGCCGGTGCGATTTTGCTGGAACCACGGTTGCTCCTAAACAGATAATCGCGCAGACTAAGCGCATAGATCGGCGGAGCGTCGCTTGATCTTAGACGGGTGCGCCATGGTGCGCGCCGCCGCGTCATGGGACAGCGGCACGTCGAAAACAGCCCCCCTCAACCTACATCGCAACCGCGTAAGCGGTCGCACCGATCTATTTGGAGCGCACCGAATGGGACGCCCGAGAAAAAATCGTCTGTTCCCGTTGTCGCTGTCGATTGATGCAGCCGCCGACGCATTGTCGTGCCCGCGTCGCAAGATTTCGGAAGCGGTTTATTTGCTCGGCACGTTGCCCGCGTACAGCGGACCAAACAACAGCGTCCGTGTGCTCGTCAAAGATTTGGTCGCATGGGTCGAAACGACTTGGCCCAAAGCAAAAAAGCGGAAGTATTACCGAAAGAAGGAAGCTCCCCAATGACCCCGACCAAAGAACAGAACGCCGAAGTGCTCCGCAAGCTCACCGAGTCCAACAAGATTGCGGACTTTGCGATGCAAGTGCTTCACTGTGACGAGCGGCGCGCCGACGCCTTCACCAAAGTGTGCGGCGATTTCCTCCGATGGGATGGAACGCTGCAATTCAAAACCGCGAGCGGTGCTTACGTTGCCGCCGACGATCCGCAGTGCACCGGCTTCTTTCAACGCGAGTATGACTTTTTGGTCCCGGCGGCGAAGGTCGAGGGCGATGCGCCAGTGCTCGACCCGGACCTGATCGCCAAGGCCAAGGCGGGCCACATGACCGCTCGCTCGCAACTCTTTCGTGAGCTTCATAAAGGCAAGCCGAAGGGAACGGAGAACGAGACACAAGTCGCGCTCGACAAAATCCTCGCTGGCGAAACGCCGAAGGGCGACGACACACGCAATCGCGATGCAGGCGGCAAGTTTGTCGCCAACGGCGGCACGCCCGACGCATCAAATCCGTTTTCGGCCGCAGGCTGGTCGGTGACGGAACAAGGGCGCGTCTACAAAAATGATCCAGCCCGAGCCGCCCGCTTGGCGAAGGCCGCAGGCGTCACAATCGGCGCGGTACCGCCCGGCGAAGGTGGCGTAAATGAGCAAATATCGAACGAGCGCAGCCGACGCACCGGCCCCGTTCAAGCCGACCAAACAAATCAAGCCGGGCGTCGTCGCTCCGAACCGGATCGGCGTCTATGACCGTGGTCCCGATGGCAAGCCCCGACTTCGAGGGCAGGTCGGACCAAAGATGACGAGCGCGGGCGTCACACGCTTTCACGGCCAACGCGGCAGCAAGCTCGGCGCTGTAGACGGCCGCACCGCATGGCTTGCGCCGACGCTCGCCGAAGTGAGCGCGGAAGGCACGGCACAGCCGGGTAGCACTGCGGACACGCTTGCGGCCCGCTCGTCCCGTGGCGCGACGGCAACTCAAATCAAAAGTGGGGGACAGTCATGAACAACAAAAAAAAGATCGTCAATCATCTGTCGCACGGCATGGGCGACGCGGTGAAGGGCCATCACGGCTCGAACGTCGCGCAAGATGGCGCACCGAAGCGGCTTCACGCAATCGAAGTCCATCCGGGGATGCGAACAAAAAGTCAGAGCGGGGCCGATGCTCTTTCAGGACATCACGCGAGTGCATTGGACAGCATGAGCGGCGCGACCGTTCCCGCTGGCAAGATCACCGCACCGGGATGGGGCCAAGGCACCGTTCGCAGCGGCAATCCGATGGCGCACGCGCCAGCATCAAAGAACGTGCGGCCGGTCAAGGTTCATCCGTCGCAATCGAAGGGCGCGGCGCATGACGATCAACTGGCGGAATTGGGCCGGGCAATTTTGGCCCAAGCGGTACGGATTTGAAAATGGCACAGAGCGCACAGACACAAGCCGCCGCGTGGCGCATCCGCCGGTATAACCGGAGCCGCATCTTTACCGGCAAGCTGACGCCGTGGTCGAGCGGCTTGCCGGTCACCATCGGCGACTATGTGCAGTCATTCAAGCTCGCGTGGCAGGCACAGAACACCGGCACGACGGGCGCGACCGCACCAGACAACGCGAACGGTAACACGGTTTCAGATGGCGCGGTGACGTGGACTCACATTGCGCTGTTGCTGACACAGCCGCCAACAATCTGAGGGAGGGGGCAATGGGCAATCCTAATCATGACGAAAAAACGGGCCAATTTTCGAGTGGATCGAGCGGAGCCGCTGCGGTCGGCGATCATCAAGCGGTAAGCCCAAGCGCGATGACGCGCAACGTCCCCGGCCACGGCAATCTGCCGCGCAGCAAGGTCGTCGCCATGCACGAACATCACGCCAGCGTCGGCACATCGAGCGGCGGCGGCGGCGGCGGATCGGGCGGCACATCGAGCGGCGGCGGTCAAGGTGGCCAACTCTCAGCGGCGGCTCGCGACAGGATCATCCGCAACAAGGCAACCGATCAACGGCATTTTCCAATTCGCAGCGACGCGAACATTGCGGCGGTGACCGATCAAAGCAAGCCGATGGCGTCGATCACAGCAACACCGGGCCGCTTCAATGCGCGGTCGATGAAACTCAAAAACGGAGGGTAAGACAATGGCATTCAACCTGAACAAAAAAGCTCGCAGCATCAACAACAAAAAGCCGCACGGCGGCAAGGTCAAAGGTTTCGGCCTTGCGGCGGGCGACGCGGAGAACACCGGAATGCCGGTCACGCCCGCGCCGACACGGAAGATCGCGCCCGACGTGATCTCTGCGCCGCGTGCGGCAACGGAGGGGCATGGATATGGCATGTCGCCCGGTAACAATCCGTCCGTCATTCCGACTGGAACCCAACTTTTGAGTCCAATGGCCGAAGTGCTCCGCGAAGCACAGGATGACGGCGAAGACGTGCTCGGCAAGATCATCGAGCGGGGCGTCCACACTGACGACGGGTGGCAAGTACGCGACTTGAACGAAACGAGCGTGCCGGTGCACCCGAACGCGAAGCGGCAGACAACGCCAAGCAAGATCGGCGACGTTGTGGTCGGCACGCTTCCCGCAACGTGCGGAGCATCGGCCGCAAAAGACCCGACCGATCCAAATGCGTAAGAAGTGGACCACGGCGGCAATCGTCGCCGTGCCACATCCTATCAACGGCGATGAAAAGATTTGGGCGCTCTACAGTTTGTGCCTCGTCTGCAATCGCCACGTCGCCGAGTACATGCCGGACGAAGAAGTTTCGTCCGCACTGCGCAAGATGGCCGAGCGTCTACCGTTGCCACATGGATTTGACTTTGAAACATGGAGCCCCCGATCATGACCGCTCAAACCCTTCCCCGCATCTTTGGTGACCGTGGTGCATTCGTCGAGCCGGATGCGGCGACGCTCGCCGCGCTCGACGAGCCGACGCGCGCACGTCTCGATGCTGTCCGCACCGCTTACAACGCCTTGCTGGTCGCACAGACAGACGAGAAAGCCGCGACGGACGAAATCGCCGACTCGCTTCAAGCACTCGACGATGCCGAAGCGTATCGCAAACGAAATTTCCCGCCGGCAACTCAGCACGATCTTTGGATCGAGAATTTCGGCAACGAAGATCAACGCCGCGACTTGGCGCGACGGAGGGCGGGCTATGGCTGAAACCTCACAGATGGAGTTGGACCTGTTGCAGCGTCGCGCTGACGCGTCGAATTTTTACGTCAACAGACATCGCAATTGGGACTCCACACGCGGCAACGGCGATCTTTATTTGATGCGCAAGATCAAGTTTCGCGGCGACACAAGAGAGACGATTTTGCGCTACGCGACAGCGGACGAGATACACGCGGAGCTTGGACGGATCGAACAAGAGCAATTCAGGAAGCGAGCTTGAAAAGTCGGGCGCGCCGCATCACGCCATGATACCGCGCCCGACCTACGGCCCGAGCATCGCTCAAACGGGGGACTTCCGTGCGGTGCTCGGGCCACAACTAACAAGGTGATGATATGCGCGACGATGTGTTTGGAGAAAGCGACAAGATCGAAGGCCAGCGACCGCCGAAGATGGTGGTCCCGCCGCGTGCGTTGAACTACATCGAGATTGAGTTGCAGGGCCAGCTTGATGCTGCACTTGCGTCCGCGCCTGACCCGCCGTTCATTGACGGCGAGAGCGGCGACATTGAGGGCGACGATTACGACGGAATGTCGCTGCGCACCGCGCTCGATGTGCGCAACATGATCCTACTCGACATCGAGGAAAAACTCCGCCGTCAACTTGTAATCGCCCGCGAATTGGGACCGATCCGCACAGACCACGGCCCGTCCACAACCGAATATGAAATTGCGTGCGCGCTCGAAGGCGTCGAGCCGTGGCCGCTCGGCGACCGTTTCGTCCATGAACCCCCTCAAACCCGGAGCAAATAAAATGGCCTACACAACAGGATCAGCCGAGCGCGATAAGTTTTTGCGTCGCGCCATTGGCGAAGTGATCGCATGCCATGAGCAAATGACGCTCGAAGTGGTCGCCGCTGAACATCTGCCCAAAGATTTCGAGCTTGAAGCGGACGAGCTTTCAGGAATGCTCGATGACATGACGCACGGCGACGATGCGCCGGACGAGCCGCCGCAGGTCGAGCGCGTCCCGCCGCGTAAGGCGCTCATGATCGACAAGTCACCGCATGGCGCGCCGCTTCCACCGGAAACATTGGAGAAAATCGAGCCGCCACGCGCACCGGAAGCCGAACCGCCGCACATTGACGCGGCCGACGAAGCGCCACAGCCCGAAATCAGGATGACGGCGCAAGAAGCAAATCAGGCGATCTTGAAAGCGCAAAATCGTTTGGGCAACGCGCGCATCAAGATCAATGTCACTCGCGACGCCACGGCGAAGGCTCGGGCCAAACTGGCGGACGCGATCACGGAATGGCAGAGCGGGGCCAAGCCGTACACGCGTGAGGCTCTTGTCCGCGATCATATCCGTGCCTCGAACGAGGCGCGAGCGCAGCGGGTCGCGCAAGGCATTCCGCCGCAAGTGAAGGCTGTCGGCCGATCCGCAATCGACCGCAGCGCAGCCTATAGCAAAGACTACTCGGCGGAAGGCGCGGCGCGCTCGCGGATGCAAGTCGGCGCACGTCGAGGCGCGTTCCCGTCGAGCATGAAGTTTCAGCAAAACTTCGATCCGAAACGTGGGGCCGTCGCTAAGTTGCCGGTCAAAGCATGATCGGCAAAATTCTCAGGACCATCGTCCGCATCTGGATTTTAGGACCGCGCTATGACTTATCACGCAAAGTCAAACATCACCGAGCACAATCTAACAAAGGTGCTCGACATTTTGGTCGAGCGGCCGACGTGGGCTGTCGCGATGAAGTGCATCGGCGCGTCCGAGCGCACCGCATATGAGTGGCGCGCCAAGTCGATTGCGGCGCAGAAAGAGAACGACCGAAGCTCACCGTTCTATATCGTTTGGCGAGACGTTTTTGATTTTTGGCATTGCCACGCCGGACGCGCTCGGGCCGAAAATAAAATCAGCTATGAGGCTCTTGTTCGCGATCAGGCCGCCAACGGAATTGAAGAAAAAATCTATGGACCTGACCAAAAACCAGTTTGGCGCGAGCGGCCCGAGTACATCGGCCGATCCGATCAATTCATCCGCGACGCCGAAATCCTTTCGCCCGATGACGATCCCACCTATTACCGCCTCGAACGAGACGAGCACGGTCACCCGATACAATTGACGCGTCGAGTTCAAATCCCCGCGCCGTTGCGCAAAGCGGTTTTGAGCGCGAGCCATCCCGACTACCGCGAGACCTTGGACATTTCCGTCGAGCACAGCGGCACGGTGCACGTTGCCAAGCCGCTCGAACGCTTGGCGTCCGAGCCGCGCGCAGATGTGTCCGAGCTTCGCCGCTTGGCCGCGATGACGCCAGCGCAGCGGCGTGAGCAACTAGGCGCATCTGCATTCCCGAAAAATCCGGGCACCGGCCTTGTGGTCCAAGCCAACACCGGCAACGCACGCGGCGACAACCGCAGCGATCACGTCCGCGAGCAACAGCCGATTGAGCCGCCGCCGAACCCGCGAGCTTATCAGGAACCGAAACTTAATCCGCCGAACCCACCGCGACCTTCATACGCCAAGCCCGCGAAATCTTTGGACACGGGCGAACGGCTCGGCAGAGGCGAACCAGCACCGGGTGGGTTTAAGGTCCGATAGCCATGGCATTCGCGCGAGAGGACACAAAGCGGAGTTGAGATCGTGAGCAACACGGTACGCCCGGCTATGCAAGCTCGGGCGAAAGCCAATTCACGCGGCATTCTGCGGAGGGCCGCGACGCGGTGAAGGCCGCCGAGCCGCATATCACGGAACGACAAGAGTGGTCGCGGCTTGATGTGCTGATCTTGAACGTCACCCGCGACCTTGAACGCATAGAGCGAAAACTTGTGAGCGCGACGACACCGGAGCGCGCCGGGCGATACGCGAGAGACCAAGAAATCAAAATGCGCTTCCTAGCGAAGCTCCGCGCCGAACAGCGGGAACTCATGAGTTGAGAGGGGCTTTAGCAATGTCACGCGCTCCATGGACCGCAGAGACAAGAGCACGTCGAGCGGGTCGTCCATACGTCCCGCCTATCATTCAACACTTCGGCAGCAAGACCGAATATCGCAACGCGTTTTATCGACGAAACGATCACGTCGAAAACTTCGGCATGTGGCCCGAGCGGCGGGAAACTCACCCGGAAAGTTTGGAGCAAACACTAGAACGGGTGCGATCATGAGCGAGCTAAAACTCGCGAACGAGGAACACAGCACCCGCATGGAAAAGTTTGCGGCGCTTAAGCGCACCGCGCTCGACCGCACGCTCGACAAGGAAACGCGGTTGCGCGCCGTGATGCAAATCGACGCGCTGATTTGGGCGCGCCGATCCGTGATTACAGAGTATCAGGCCGACACCCCGGACAAGATCACGACCGCAAAGCGGGAAGCCGACCGGCGACGCCTCGTCCGTTGGCGCAGCGCGCGCATCGCGAGAGGATTGCCGACGCGCCCGCGTCGGCTCATTGGCGCTTGGCGCTCGACCGAACAGCCCGACACCCTCGCCAGCCCGCCGCCGGGCGTCTGCATCGTCTGCGGTAAGGGCTTCGATACCTTGGCCCGGACGCGCTCGCGAACATGCAGCCGCCAATGCACCCGGACGGCATATCGCGCCCGAGTAGGCCATGGTTAACGGGGGAAAATCGGCCAGAACGGGCCAGCCATTCGTTATTTTGACCGGGCCGCTATTGGAGTGCTCGGAAAAGGGAAGGCCGCTCCACGGCCGTTAAAATCGGTTTCAGATGAAACTAATTCCTTTTTCGAGAAAATCGGCTGCGGACTTAAGCACTTAGAGCTTGATCGGCGGCTCGATGTGAGGTAAAGGACGAGTAACGAAGGGACCCTATAACCGGGTCCTTAAGGCCAGCCCGACGCGCACCGGGGCCGCCTCTCGCCGCAGGGTGCGCCAGTGACAGGATGCACCCCAATGCCGCACCCGATCCGAGACGCCCAACGCAAAGCCGCCGAGCGCAAAGCATCGGCGCAACAGCTTGTCGATTACTTCGCCAAAAATCACCCCGAGCTACTGGTCAAGCTGAGAACCGAGTTGCTTGAAGCCGCGCACAAGCCCGGCCTTCCGGCGGATCAGGTGGCCGCTAACGCATGGCGTCATCTGATAAGCCGCCTCCGCTTCCTGAAATCGGAGGGCGTGTCGTGATCGGCCCGCCGCGCGACCTGCCCGAAACCCGCAAGCGCATCGTCCCCTATGACGACAGCGAGGACGGCGTAAGCGGCTATCTGCCCGAGACGCGCGACCGCTCGTACTTCTACCGGAACCCGGACGATGACGAGCGAGAGGACGAGGACGAGGCTGGACTATGAGCACTGCAATCGACTTTCTCAAATCGTTGCCGGGACCGCTCGCCGACTTGACGGCAATCCATCCGACAGCCGTTCCGCCAAAGATCATCTTCGGCCGCTCGTTCAATGTAAAGGGCAACGCCGAAGATCGGGCCGCGTGCGAGCGTTGGATCGCTGGCGCAACGGCGAAGGGCTACGGGCTTTATTTCAACGTCAATTCGCTAAGTCCTCGCGCTACGTGGCTCAATCCGCAGAAAGCCGCAGAGGAAAACGTGACCGTGGTCAACGCGTTTCACGTTGACGCCGACGTTCCAAAGGACATCGCCCCGGACGCATTCGACGCGGCAAAGGCCAAGCTATTGCGCGCCGTGCGAGGCATGAACAAGCCGCCGTCGATTATCATTGATAGCGGCAACGGCTTCGGTTTGTTTTGGATGCTGCGCAAGCCGGTCAAGGTGACCGCACAGAGCTTCGCCGAGCTTAAGGCGCGCAACATCGCGCTACGCGATACGGTTCGAGCACTTCCCGGCGGCAGTGCCGACGCGTGCGAAAATCTCGACCGCGTGATGCGTCTGCCCTACACGACAAACTTTCCGAGCGCGACGAAGATCAAGCGCGGCCGTGTCGAGGTTCCGACCGATCTAATAACCGATGATCGCGATTTCGATGTGCTCTACCGCGTCGAGGATTTCGAGTCCGCGCCCGTGGTCGAGTCCCCGCCTTCCGCACCGGCCGACAATGAAGCAATCGACGTGCCCGATACTGTAGACCTGTCGCGCCTCGCCCCGGATTTCCTCGATCTGATCCGAAACGGGCCGAAGAAAGATAGCCGCAAGATCGGCGACGGCTCGAAATCGGCAGTCCTCTTTAGCATCGGTCGAGGCTTGGTCGAGGCAGGTTTCAGCGACGGCGAAATTGTTACCGTGCTCAGCAATCCCGACTACGCCGGACCCGCCGCGCACATCTGGCGCGACGGCCGCACGCGCCAGCCGGACAAACAGGCGATCAAGACCGTGCTCGATTTGCGCGGCAAATATGACGTGAAACCCAAACTCGCGCGGACAACGGCCGTCGAGGATTTCGGCGACGATCCGCTCGACCCGCTCGACTCCGATCAAGAGAAAGAGCAAGAGAACATCCGACAACAGAATGCCCGCACCAAGCCGCTCGAACTCGGCAAACGTCCCCGCGTCAAGATTTTTGCAGGCGAGTTTGTCGAGGCCATGGACAAGGTGCAACGCATCGTTGGCCCGCAGACGAACCGACCCGATCCGGTATTCAAGCGCAACGGCCGCCTCGTCCATCTGTCGCGCAATCTCACGGACGAAGGCATCAAGCTCAAACACTTTGAAAAGGACGCGCTCGTCATCCTCGACGCAACTAAGCATTGGGTTGCGACCCGCTTGGAAAAGAGCATCGAGTTTGTTGTCCCGGACGGCGAGGACGACGACGGCAAGATGCAATGGCGTGCCATCAACTGCCCGCTCATGATGGTGGACCGCATTCTCGGCGATAGCACTAATTGGCTCGGCTATCCCGCGTTGCAATCGACCATCGAGACGCCAACGCTGCGCAAGGATGGCACGATCCTCGATAAGCTCGGCTATGACGTAGAGACGGGATTGTTTTTCGATCCGGGCGATGTGAAGTTTCCGCAGATTGAAAAGCGGCCGACCGTCGAGCAAGGCAAAGAGGCGATCAAGATGATTGACGACTTGCTCGTCGATTTCCCGTTTGCCGACAAAGTGTCCGAAGCGGTTGCCATGTCTCTGTTGCTGTCGTCCGTCGTCCGCCGCACCATGGACACCGCGCCGATCTACTTCATTGACGCCGACGACGCCGAAGCTGGAAAGACGACGCTCGCCAAAGTCGGCGGCGCGCTCGCAACCGGCCGCGATATAGAAGTGCAGGCGTATGCCTCGAACGTCGAGGAACGCGACAAGCTGTTGCCCGCGCTATTGCTGTGCGGGAGTCCCTATCTGTTGTTTGATAATTTGCCTGATGGCTGTGTCATCGAGGGCGCGGAAATGGAAAAGATCATCACGTCGCCGACGTATCAGTCGCGGCCCTTCGGCAAGAATGACACCGTGCGGACCATGCCGACAAACGCAACGATGGTTTTCACCGGCAACAAGATGGGCGCGAAAGGCGCGATGACGACTCGCGGTTTGTTGATCCGCATCGTTCCCGACAAGCCGCTCGCCGAACGCACGTTCAAGCATCCCGACATCGTGGCGCATACGATCAAGCTCCGGCCGTTGCTGGTCGCGGCGATCTTGACCGCGCTCCGCGCCTATCTCGTTCACGGCAAGGAAGCCGAGCGCGACCGCGACCGCTTCCCCGATTGGTCCAAGCTGATCCGCTCGGCTGTCATTTGGTACGGCTACGCGGACCCGCAGCGCGGCGGCGACAAGCTCCGCGTTGACGATCCGGTCAAGGAAGCGCAGCGCGAAGTGTTGCGGGCGTGGTGGCGCAAGTTCGCCGACAAGCCGATGCTCGCCCGTGATCTAGCCCGCGACGCCTCAACTCGCGCCGTGCTGGCCGAAGGATTGGAAATCCAAGATCGCGAAGTGAACGCTATTCGAGCGGGCCGCTATGTGGACAAGCTCGTCAATGTGCGCCTCGACCTGCCGGTGACCGTGGTCAAACCGTATCGTCGCAAAGGCGATCCGCAGTCCTATTACCTCGAACTGAAACCGTCCGGCCGCGCCGATTGGGCGAACGAAGGCGACGACACGGGCGAGGATTTCGAGTGACGCTCGGAACCTACCTCGCCTATCTCAAACGCCTTTTCCCCCCTAGCAAAATATCGTGGACTGTTTGTTGTCGCCGAAATTTGCTCGGGGTTTACCCCCCTTTGACATAGGCGAGATAGGTTTGCGCCGGACTGCGGATCGGGCGCGGATCGGCTGTTAGCTGTTGGGGGTTGAGGACGATGCAAGCTGTTGTTTGGACTGTGTGATAGCCCGAATGGCGGAATTGCACATTGCGGTAATCGCGACTTAAATCACTGAAACGAACGCCTCGCCGGATCGCGGATTGGGGGCCGCGTTAACCATACGCTTTCGTTACCTTGAACCTCACCCGTCAAAATCCCGCAGCGGGGCGCGGCGGCGGCCCGCCGATGACGTTACCGTTAATTTTCAACCTATCTATTTCGCTAAAACGGAACCCTTAAGGACTTAGTAACCACGATCCGCTTCGTGATCGGCCGTGAAGTGCACTGCGCACGCGTTAAGACACATCACGCGAGCGGGGGACTTTCAGATTAACCACAGTAGCCCGCATGGATGGCCCACATCCGAGCGCGGCGCGCTGACGCACCCTCCATTCGCATAATATGTGGATTGGAATTCCCGCTGTGCATTTTGCAGGTCCGCTCTGCGCCGGGCGCGGCAACGATCTGGAATGGACAACTTTTAACGTTAAGGGATCGGCCGCGCCGGTCACGCTGACGCGAGCGCAGCGGCGGCGGGCCGCGTCGCGGTCGCACGGCCGATCCAACCACGATCAGCGCTGGCGAGGGTGATAAGGACGGTGACCATGCAAGCATCCGCGAGCGGGCCGCCGGGAGGGTGACCGGGGCGCGGGGTGGTGACCGGCGGGAGGTACGGGGACAGTTCCCAAAGCACCCCCAAAATCGCAAAGGGGCATGTGCCCCTATCGCCGCACTTGCTTCACTGATCGGCAAGTCGCTTTTTTGCTGAAAAGAAGAACAGAAAAACCGGGGCCGTTGCCGCTTAACTTTTTGGAGTCCTTTGTCCGGCACGATGGCCGGATGGCGATCAAGATCACACCCGAGATTGACGCGGCGCTCGTCTCATGGGTCGCGGCTGACAAAGCCTATCAGGCATTCGTCCGCGAGCGCGGGGCGCACTATCGGTTGCGCGGCGACGTGAAGCGGCAAGCTAACGCGCTCGAATTCGAGGCGCGGCAGGAAGCGGACGCCGTGATGGCGCTCCTAAATCCCGCCGATCACGAATGAATGGCCCGACGCCCGCGCACCCTCGCCGAGATTGACGACGCGCTCGCCGAAGTGCAGGCCAAAGAGGATGCAATCGAGTGGTCTAATTGGGGCGCTCAATCCAAACAGCAATATCTCCGCCGACGCCGCGACAAGCTAAACGACGAGCGGCGGAAGCTACTCGCCGAGCGCACCGCGCCGGGCGATTGGGAGTGAGCGGGCTTGATCCAATGGACTCGGCGGCGCTAAGCTCGCCCCGTGGCGGACAACGCTAAGCCCGAGCCGGTGCGATTTCCTGTCGTGGTCGAAGTGAACCGCGTCAAGGTCGAAGTCGTTTTGTTGCTCCACCCCGGCACTGACGGTGACCGTCGCGGAAACAAAAACCACGACCGAGCCGGAGCCGCCTAACTCGGAAACGAGCGGTGCTGGCGAAAGCAAGCTGTATGTCTGACAAAATAAACGATTTTCTCATAGAGACAGAACTGAGAAACAGTTCCAAGGGGACTTGGGGCCTTGGCACCAAGCTGGCGCGAGGTACTACGAAGGGAGTTCTTTCTCTTATGTCCGTTCAGTCGGCAACAGACCAGCTTCTAATCTCCGCCAACCGTGAGATTGTCCTCCCTATAATTGCGGAAACTCTTGGAAAAGTAGGTCGTGCGCTCAAAGACCCTGCGCTCTTTGATATTCCGACCGCTACTTTTGCCGTTTTAATGGGGCGATCTCTGCTGGGCGTAGAGAGCAAACCATGTTTAGTTTTTGTAACCTTGAAGGCAGTATCAGAGAACTCGACCCACGTACTCATGGAGGGATATTCTAGAAGCTGGGGACTAAGCGTTACTTCTGCCGAACTGAAACGTGTTCGCAGTGAAATTAGTGCACGCTTTCATTGATGCGACCAAAGTGGCCACTGTCTTGCAGGATCGCGAGTTGTTGTATCAACGGCTTCGCCTAGGCCGTCGGGTCGCGGCGGTCAATAGCTTTTGGTATCCGACGCCCGAATTGCGCGCCGCAATGGAATTGCCAAGGTTCAGCGGAACCCGCTTCAAAGCCGTCTGGAAAGCGTCTTGGAGCTGGCCGGTGATATGGCGTCGGCTCGTCGTCATGTTCGTGGCAATGCAATTGTGGAACGTGGACTATCTCGCTGTGCGCGGATTTGAGAAGGAAGCGGTCGGGGTCGCGAGAGCCGAGACGCCGGAATTCCCCTATCGGAAGGCGGGTCCGTATCGCACTGCGTTCGTGGAAGCCGCTACCAAAAAATGCATCCCGGACAGTCGGAACAACCATCAGAACGATGGTCTTTCCGACGATTTGATTTTTCAGCTCTGCACCTGCACAGCAGAGACTATAGCAACGAACATGACCGCTAAAGACATTCAGGAAATAAATCAGGGTGGGGCGCATGTAACGCCGCGCTATAGAGAGCTTTTAGACCAAGCCCAGACCGCTTGCGAGAAAGTATTCACGGGAAAATAGGGATGGCCGAAATACTCTTAGCAGTGAGAGACAAGGCAACAAAACCTCTCCGCGATATGCTGAAGCGGCGAGGCTTGAAGCTAGTCGAAGTCAGATGCTACGCCGTCAATCGCGAGGATGACGGCGCGGAGCTTTGCAGGGGCACCATTGATGATGTTTTCAAATGGGTCGCCCGTCAGATGCGTGAGGGTAAGCTGTAACAGGGCGGCGGGAGCGACTTATGGAGCGAACCGACTTGGATTTCCGGACCGATCTTTGAACGATGCGCGGCGCACGTCCCAAAGTGAAAGCGAGAGAGGGCGCACACCTTCCGCCGTAACTCAGTTCCAATGTGTTCCCAAAATCCCCCACCCTACCGCCCACAGAATTGACGCTAGGCTTCCCGTCAGCGTTACGGCGTAGCGTGCCCGGCCATTCTTATCTTTGGGAAGGAAATCGCCATAGCCAATGACTGCTTTGACGGCAATCCATGCTCCTGCGAAAGGTCCCGCTGCCGTTGACAACCACAGAACAAAAGTGGTCAACAGCGCCCGTTCCAGTACGCCGAACGTAATGCTGATCCAACGGTCCCTTGAATTGTCATCGGTATAAAATTTGCGAAGATACCAATGACAAGCCTCCGACCAAAGAAACGTAGTGGGGATGCCCCCCACTATGGAGAAGAAAAGCACAATGAACGAATGTGAGCACCAGAGCGCCAGAAACGTTGCCATATCTGGCCCCTTCCCGCGAGCATTTTACGCCTGCCCTAGCAACTCGACAATCCTTTTGCTGATCCGCCGTTGCGAGGCTTTCAAGCCCGGTCCGCCTTCCATCACCATCCGCGTCAAATAGGAGGCGTGAACGCCCGAGAGCGAGTGTCCAACTAAAAGCCTCACATGGATTTCATTCACGCCTAGATCGTGCGCCACGCCAATGAACGAATGACGGAGCGCGTGGCCCTTCGCGGGTAAGTCGTCATTCCACTTTCGAGCGCCAACAAATATCACACCATCGCGCATGGGGCGAGCGAGCTTCAACGCCGACGCTATCGCCGAAGTCATCGGGATCGAAACATCCTTGCCGGTTTTGGTCCCGCGTAGCGTGATGGTGCGAGTGCGCAAATCGACATCGGACCATCGAAGCCCTTGCGCTTCCGCGCCGCGCATTCCTGTCAAAAGCAAAAGCCGGTAATAGGATTGTCTGATCGGCGGCAATCTCTCGACCGCTTCGCGCCATGCCGGGAAATCTGAGAATGGCAAAGCGGTTTGTGCGGGTTCTTCTTTGTTCTTTCTAACCGCGCTGATCGGCGACGCGGGCGGCAAGCTCCGATCCAATCTCGCCGTATGACGATAGATCGCGCTCAACATGGACATCACGCGGTTAGCGCTCACAGGCGCGTCGCGACTGATCCTCGCATGATGGTCGCGGACGAGCGCAGGCGAGTCCGACAATTCGGCGAGCGTAAAATTGCCAAGCTCTGACAGATGAATGCGAACAAGCCTCTCGACTTGACGCGCCGACTTCTTACCGCGCGCCTTTAGGCTTTGGATGTAGTCGGCCGCCGCCGTGTTGAGTGTGGGCGCGTCGCGTTTGCCGACAACCGGCTTGCCTTCGGCGATGTGACCGGCGAGCGCGAGCGCGGCCTTGCGCGCGTCAATGGTGGTCATGGAAGGGTAGAAGCCAAGGCGACGGGCGACGGTGTATCGCTTGCCCCGGAAGCGGCCTTGTCGAAAGAACGACCACGTATGCCGGTGCTTGCCTAGACGAATTCTTAAGCCGTGCACCTTAGCGTCCCAAAAGACATGGGGCTCGCCTTCGGCGAAGTCGATGGCACCCTCGATGATCCTATCCGTGAGCTTGCGGAAGGCGCGGGTTTTGGTTGTCATTAAGCTGCTGACCTGCGATGCGAACGCCTAGGTGAAATGGCAGAATAGCGTGAAAAATCAGTAAATCCAGTGTGTCGAAAGCCCTTCGGGACGCTAACAAAGCATCAACCCTCGCTCCAATCGTCCTTATCGCCGGCAAGGGATGCGCAAGGTTCATAGGCCAAAATCGGTGGGACTGCATCGACAACAACGGGACCGGCGCGGCTTGTGACCGGCAACCGCGGCAACCGTGCCGAGCGGGATACGGACCATGCGCCCTCGCGCCCACCTCCGAAAGCCCGCCATTGTCGCCCGCCGGCTGTTCTCGTTCGTCGTCCGCTCGGCCATCATCACGTCCATGTCTTTCGCGGTCGCCTTCGGCTTTCTCGCGGGGGCGACCTCGCCAGTGGCGCACTACGACCCCTACATGTTCGCAATCGGCGTTGCATCGCTTTTTGGCGCCTCATGCGGAGCCATGGGAATTCTCATCTCCCGCATCCGCCAAATGAAAAGGGAGCTGCGCGATTTCGAAACACGTCTGGACGAGGCGGCAGACCGCAACTGGGAAATACGGGAAGCGCAGGAGCGCACCACAAGCTTTTTCGAGGCACAAGACGACGTAATCGTGCGCCGCGACGGCACCGGCGCGATCACCTACGTCAACGACGCGTTCTGCGCCCTCGCCGGTCGCCCGCGTGAAGATTTGCTTGCTACCAATTTCGCGCTCCCGGTGATTGATCAAGGCGAGACCAGCTTTCTCGCCGATGGCGCGCGCGCCCATGACCAGAAGATTGCCGCAGCGGACGGCGCGCGCTGGATCGCCTGGCGTGAAGTCACCGTCCGCGCTGACGGCGACAGCGCGATGCAGAGCGTCGGCCGCGACGTAACCGACCGCGTGCTCGCGGAGCGCGCTTTAGCCGAAGCACGCGATCAGGCCGAGGCGGCGAACCGCGCAAAGTCGCGCTTCCTCACCATGGTTTCGCACGAAATCCGCACGCCGCTGAACGGTATTCTCGGCATGGCCGATCTCCTCGGCGACACGCCGCTCACCCCCGAACAGGCGACCTACCTGAAGGCGGTCAAAACCTCGGGGGAGACGCTGTTGTCGCTGATCGAAGAGGTCCTCGATTTTTCCAAGATCGAGGCCGGCCGACTCGACCTCGCTGCACGGCCGTTCGCGCTCGCGGCGTTCGTCGAGGAGGCGGTCGAGCTGCTCGGACCTCGCGCTCAAGCGAAAGGGCTGGAAATCTGCGGCTATGTCGACGAGCGGTTGCCTGCACGCGTTGTCGGCGACGAGGCGCGGCTGCGCCAAGTTTTGTTCAACCTCGCCGGCAACGCGATCAAGTTCACCGAACGCGGCGGCGTGTCGATCATCGTCGAGACGGACGCCCAGCCGGATGCGATCGTGATCTCCGTGCACGACACCGGCATCGGTATCTCGCCGGAAGATCAGGGGCGCATCTTTTTCGAGTTCGAGCAGGCCGATTGCGGCTCGACACGAAAATTCGGCGGCACCGGTCTCGGCCTCGCCATATCGAACAGGATTGTCGAGAGCATGGGAGGCTCGATCGCGGTCGAGAGCATACCGAGTAAGGGCTCCACGTTCCGTGTCATCGTGCCGCTACCGCGTTCCGACGACGCCACCGAGCCCACGCTTGCAGTGCCCGATCTTGCCGGCAGCGACATCCTGATCGTCGCGCCGGGCGCGACCGAAGCTTCCTTGATCGCCCGACGCCTGCACCGCTGGGGCGCGCGCACCAAGATCGTGCCCGACGACCAAGTGGCGGCGGCGCTTTTGCCAGAGCAAATGTGGAGCGCCGTGCTGGTCGATCACGCGCTCGGCACGCCTTCGAGCGAAGCACTGGCGCGCCTGGCCGCCGCGATCCCGCGACGGATCGTGCTGGTCACTCCGGCGATGCGCCCCGAGCTTGCGGTGCTCAAAGAGGCCGGCTTCACCGGCTATCTCATCAAGCCAGTGCGCGCCGCGTCCCTTGCCGCACGCTTCTCGCCCGACGATGCCTTCGACCCCGGCGCGGCAATGGAGCTTCCGGAAGCGCCGAGCGTAGTGCGTCCCGGCACCGGACTCTCGATCCTCGTGGCTGAGGATAATGAGATCAACGCTCTGCTCGCGCGCGCTCTGCTACTCAAACTCGGCCATTACCCCACCATGGCCACGAGCGGCGCCGCGGCCATCGAATCCTGGCTCGCCGCGCGCGCAGCCGGTACGCCCCATGACCGCGTGCTGATGGACTTGCATATGCCGGGCATGGACGGCCTGGAGGCGACCCGACAGATCCGCGCGATCGAGGCGGAAACCAACGCGCCGCGAACGCCAATCCTTGCGCTTACCGCGAATGCGTCCGCTGAGGATCGCGAGGCTTGCCTCGCGGCCGGTATGGACGGCTTCCTGGTCAAGCCGCTCGACCGCGACCGCCTGGCCGCTGCGCTAGCGGGGCCGGCAAGCGGCGCGCTTGCAGCGTAAACCGGCATTTCCGTTTCCCAAATTGCGCCGCAAGCCGAAATTATGACAGTTGCGTGAATGATTTAGCTCAATAATCGCGTCATCCAAACCTGCTCTTGTGATTTCCGACTGGCGCAGGTGGTGATGCATGAAATCCGAAATCATCGAACGGCTCGGGCAAGCCGATTTGCTGCTGCCGGCCCTCATCGCCGAGGGCTTGGCCGCGAACGACCGGGTGAAACTCCGCCTGAGCGTTTTGCAAGCGGCCACACATCGTGCCTACGAGCCGACGGGTGCGCGCTTCGATCTGACGGGCGAGTGCCGGGCGGCCGGCGTTGATCACGTCGCATTGGAAGCGCTGGTTAACCGCGCCACCCTATCGGTCAGCCAACGAATCTCGGCGCCTGGGCTCGGAAGTCTGGGCGCTGCGATCTGGGACGACGTGGCGACCATGATCCGTGCCGTCAAAGCCGGGGATCAGCAGGAGGGAAACAAAGCCGACGAGCGTCTGTCGGCGATCCGAGCCTTAACTCCCTTCGGCGCGTCGGATGATGTCGAGCTTCGGCAAGTTACGCGATTGACGGGCCTTTCCGATGGCGGCGGCGACAGCTTGCACCGCCTGGTCATGGATTTGCACAAAGCGCTCAACCGGCTCGCCGCGGATCACGCGGAAGAAACGTTCGCGGGCGCGCACGTCTCCGCATTGCTGCCCGAGGATCGGCCGGCGGTTGAAGCATTCATGCGCGGAGTCGAGGCGACCGAGAAGCTCAAGTTCGGCCATCCCGGATTGGCGACGACCGCGGCGCGAGCGGGTGGACGGCTTACGATCCAGAACGATATCGGAGAAACCGACGCGCATGTCGTGGTGATCGCCGTCGAGCCGGACGCCGTCACCGTCACGTACACCGACGTGCATTTGGCGCGTGCAAAATTCCTCATCGGACTATTCCGCAATTTCCCCGTTCAGTGGAGCGGACTTGAACGACAGAGCGCGGTTGGCCTCGGCGACGATGGCGCCTTTTACCTTGTCGTTGGACGCCTTCCGTTCGACAGCAGCGCCAGCCGCGACGCTTTTCTGGAGAACGTCGGCGCATCGCTGGTCTTTCTGATCGACTGGAACAAGGCGCGCAAGATCCTCCGGGAATGGGTATCGAAGACCGATGCGATCCGCGTCCTCGCTTGGGCAGCGCTCCATCGAATCGGCCACAGAGCATTCCTCGAGCTTGGCGGCGGAGAACTTGTCGGCTCGGCGGTTCGTCACGCGACGCCGACACGAATCGGATTCGGCGAGCGCCTGGATCGTTCGCTGGGGCGCGATGCCGCCGTCGATTTTCTCAAGACGGTGCTACGCGTCTCGGCCGAAGCGTTGCTGGAAGGCGGCTCGGTCCGGCTGGCAAGAGACCGCATCGAGGCGGCGCTTGTCGCGCATCTGCAAAGAGTCGATAGAACGCTGTTGGCCGTCATGATCCGCCAAGCCGGCCTAGCGCGCGAGATCGCCGCCGGCATCGCGCGTTTCGTCGCTGAACGGCAGGCGAACAGACCGTTTGACTGCGCGGTATTGGCTGACCGGGCCCGCCGTATCGAGGAAAAAGCTGATCGTATCGCCATCGAGGCGCGAAGCGAGATTGCTCGGTTCGATGCCGACCGCGGCATCGAACGCCTGGTAAATCAAATCGAGGACGCGATCGACGAGCTCGAACAGGCGGCATTCGTCGCTTCGCTTGTCCCGATCGAGGCTGCGCCCGAGCTGCTCGAGCCGCTTGCTGAACTGTGCACGGCAACGGTTGCGGGGACGGAAGCCGCCGCAGCCGGGGTCGCCGCAGCAGCCGAAGTTCCGGAGGGGCACCGCGTGGACTTTGATGACGCACTGGCGGCGGTCGGTCGACTGATCGAACGTCGAGCACAGGGCCGACGCCGCGGAACGGATGGTGACGGCGAGAATCCTGACCGGTGAATTCAATCTCAAAACAGCGCTGTCCGTTCTCGAACTCGCCCGCGCTCTGGAGCGATCGACGGACCGGTTGGCGGCCTTCGGGCATCTTTTGCGCGAGCACGTGCTCGCCGATCTTTCGGCGTAGGGGATGACCCGAAAATGCAGATTGTGCACATTGGCAACGGATCGGCCGAGCAGTGTTCGGCCGAAATTGTCGGCGGGAAGGCGGCCAATCTGGCGCGCATGGCCGGTCTCGGTCTGCCGGTGCCGCCGGCATTCGTGCTCCCGATCAGTCTTTGTACCGCGACCGTCAACGGCGAAACCGCGGCCATGCAAAATCTCGCCGACAGTCTGACCGAAGGAATAGAGTTTCTCGAAAACGCCACCGGCAAGCGGCTCGGCGACCGGCGCCGCCCACTTTTGGTGTCGGTGCGTTCGGGCGCCGCGCGCTCGATGCCGGGAATGTTGGAGACCGTGCTCGATGTGGGTTGCACGTCCGCGGCCGTGCGCGGCCTCGTGCGCATGACCGGTCATCCGCGTTTTGCAAGCGATTGCCGGCGCCGCTTCCTTGAAAGCTATGGCGATGTGGTCCTCGGCATCGATCGAGCCGCATTTGCGAAGAAGCGCAACGAGCTCATCGCTGCCGAAGGTGTGGACGGCGAACGCGCCCTCGATTGCGATGCGATCGAGCGGCTGGCGGCGTCCTATGAGCAAGTCATCGAAGACGAAGACCATGTGCTGAGCGACGATCCGATCGAACACCTCAAGTCGGCGGCGCAGGCGGTGTTTCGCTCATGGTCGAGCGATCGCGCCCGCACCTATCGCAAGCTCCAGCATCTTGAGGATTTACAGGGCACGGCCGTCACGGTGCAGGCGATGGTGTTCGGCAATGGCGGAGTTTCGTCGGGAGCGGGCGTCGCGTTCTCGCGCGATCCTTCGACCGGCGCCGCAAAGCCTATCATCGACGTACTTTTCGACGCCCAAGGCGAAGACGTAGTCTCTGGAGGAAATAATCCCGAGACCGAAGAAGCTCTGGTCCGTTCGCTTCCCGAGATTGCCACGCAATTGCGCGAAGCGCTGCAGCGCCTCGAACAGGAATTTGCCGACATCCAAGACGTCGAATTCACCGTCGAGAACGGCAAGCTTTGGATCCTGCAGACGCGCTCGGCAAAGCGAACGCCGCAGGCGGCGTTGCGATCGGCTATAGACTTCGTGAAGGAGGGACGGATCGCACCTGCGGAGGCGTTGCAGCGCCTCGCCGGCGTGGATCTCCATGCGCTGGTCAATAAGCGCCTGGTCATTTCCGCGGAGCCGATTGGACGCGGAATCTGCGCGTCCGCCGGCATTGCGGTCGGCCGCGCCGCTTTCGATTCCGAGAGTGCGGCTCGCCTGGCGGCGAGCGGCGATCCCGTCATTCTCGTACGTCCCGATACCACGACCGCCGACATTGGCGGCTTCGCCGTCGCCGCGGGAATCGTGACGGCGGTCGGCGGCCGGACCGCTCACGCCGCTCTGGTGGCGCGGCAGATGGGGAAGCCGTGCGTCGTCGGCTGCGCCGCACTGTCGATCGATGTCGCCGGTCATTGCGCGCAGCTCGCAGGAGTCGCGATCAAAGAGGGCGATTGGCTCTCAATCGACGGCGAAGCGGGAGCGATCTATCTCGGTCGGGGCAATGTCGTCGCCGAGCGACCGGAAGCCGAGCTGGCGGAAATCGAGCGTTGGCGCGCAGCGGCGCCGTGAGGCACCTTCGTTACAGCCTCCGCAGCGCCACTTCCTCGACTTCGTGACTTTCGCCTTTCTTCAGGATGAGATCGGCACGCGGCCGCGTCGGCAAAATATTTTCCCGCAGATTGGCGAGATTGATCCGGCTCCAGATCGAGGTGGCGGTGGCGATCGCCTCCTCATCCGACAATTTCGCGTAGCGATGAAAATAGGATTTCGGATCGGCGAACGCAGTGCCGCGCAAAGCGAGGAAGCGATCGACGTACCACGACAGCAGCACGCCCTCGTCGGCATCGAGATAGACCGAGAAATCGAAGAAATCGGAGACGAACGGAATGGCCTTGCCGTCCTTGGGGAGGCGGCCTGCCTGCAGGACATTGAGGCCCTCGACGATGAGAATTTCCGGCCGGTCGATCTCGATCCACTGGTTCGGTATGACGTCGTAGATCAGATGCGAATAGACCGGCGCGCGCACCGGCCGGCGGCCCGCCTTGATATCGGATAGAAAGCGCAGAAGTGCCGGCAGATCGTAGCTTTCAGGGAAGCCCTTTTTCTCCATCAGGCCTTCGCGCTCGAGCACGGCATTGGGGTAGAGGAAGCCGTCGGTGGTGATGAGATCGACTTTGGGCACGTTCGGCCAGCGCGCGAGCAAGGCTTGCAGGACGCGGGCCGTGGTCGACTTGCCGACCGCGACCGAGCCGCCAACGCCGATGATGTAAGGCATCTTGGCGTCTTCGGTGCCGAGGAAGCCTTGCTGCGCTCGAAATAATCGTTGCGTCGCCGCTACATAGAGCGAGAGAAGGCGCGACAATGGCAGGTAGATTTCCTCGACCTCCGATATGTCGAGCCGGTCGTGCACCGAGCGCAGCCGCGAGACCTCCTCGGGCTCCAGCGTCATGGGCGTGTCTTCGCGCAAATTTGCCCATTCCGCCCGCGAAAAAACGCGATACGGCGAGACGTCGGACTCGGTAGGCTGCTCCATGCCGTTCGCCCTTAGCCGCCCTTGCGGGCAGCCTTCTCGTCAAGACCTGTTTGCCGCGTGCGCTCCGCCAGGGCCGCTTCGACCTCGGCAAGCGGGATGCCGCGCGTATGGAGTACGACCAGCAGATGGTACAGAAGATCGGCCGTCTCTGCGACCACCCGGCCGCGGTCCTCGGCGATGGCCGCAATGGCGACTTCGACCGCTTCTTCGCCGAGTTTTTTGGCGCAATGGGTCACGCCCTTATCGACGAGCGTGCGCGTGTAGGAGGCCCCCGGAGCCGCTTGGGCGCGTTCCTGCACGCGTTTTTCGAGGTCATGGAGCGTAAACGAGGCCATCGGGGCGTTCCTTAGCATCTCCCCACCCAATCGGGGAGAGGCCGAACGCATAGATGGCGTCTCCAATCGATATTTCGAAGCGCCTCACCGCCGGTTAGGATTGTCCGATGACGACACCCACCCTGGATTTCTGGTTCGAATTCGCCTCGACTTACTCCTACCCGGCGGCCATGCGCATTGTCCCGCTGGCGAGGACGGCCGGTGTGAAAGTCAATTTTCGGCCCTTTCTGCTCGGGCCGATCTTTAAGGCGCAAGGCTGGAGCACGTCGCCCTTTAATCTCTTTGCGGCGAAGGGTCGCTATATGTGGCGCGACGTCGAACGGATTTGCGACCACTTGGCGCTCCCATTCCGAAGACCGGAGCCGTTTCCGCAATCCAG
The DNA here is from genome assembly GCA_963733575.1 of uncultured Alphaproteobacteria bacterium. Classification (GTDB taxonomy): domain Bacteria; phylum Pseudomonadota; class Alphaproteobacteria; order Rhizobiales; family Xanthobacteraceae; genus BOG-931. The sequence continues at coordinate 47,454 of CAVTDJ010000011.1, forward strand.
CCTCTTGGCGGCACGCGTCGCGCTGGTCGGGCTCGGCGATGCGTGGGGGGAAGACTATTGCCGCGAAGTTTACCGCGCGGAATTCGCCGACGGCCGCCGTATCGATGAGCCTGAAACGATCGGCGAAATTCTTTCGAAGCTGAAGGTCGATCCGGAAGCCGCGATGACGATGGCGAGCGCGGACGAAATCAAAGAAAAGCTGCGATCCCAAACGGCGGAAGCGCAGCGGATGGATATTTTTGGCGCTCCCAGTTTCATAACATCGGACGGCGAGCTGTTCTGGGGAAACGACAGGCTCGAAAGCGCGATTGCCTGGGCGATCCGCGATGACGCCGAAGGGAATCAGGGATCGAGCCGGACCGGCAATCCGGCGCGGGCCATATAGGTCTTGGCGTCCCGCACGGAAAACTCGCCGAAATGAAAGATCGACGCCGCCAGCACGGCGCTGGCGTGGCCGTCGCGAATTCCCTCAACCAGGTGCTCGAGATTGCCGACGCCGCCCGAGGCGATCACCGGCACCGACACTGCATCAGCCACGGCGCGCGTGAGCGCAATATCGAAGCCTTGACGCGTTCCGTCGCGGTCCATGGACGTGAGCAGGATTTCTCCGGCGCCGAGCGCAACTACTTCGCGCGCATAGTCGATAGCGTCGAGACCGGTCGGATTACGCCCGCCATGGGTAAAGATTTCCCAGCGATCTGTTTCCGGCGGCTTCGACACCTTCTTGGCATCGATTGCGACCACGATGCACTGATCGCCGAATTTTTCCGCTGCTTCCTTGACGAAGGCGCGGCGCGCAACCGCCGCCGTGTTGATCGACACCTTGTCGGCGCCGGAAGACAACAGCGCACGGATATCCTCGATCGTGCGCACGCCGCCACCGACCGTGAGCGGCATGAAGCAAGCCTCCGCGGTACGCTGCACCATGTCGAGCATGATGTCGCGATCCTCGTGGCTCGCGGTGATGTCGAGGAAGGTCAGCTCGTCGGCGCCGGCCTCGTCATAGGCGATCGCCGCCTCGACCGGATCGCCGGCGTCGCGCAGATCGACGAACTTGACGCCCTTGACGACGCGGCCGTCCTTGACGTCGAGGCAGGGGATGACGCGGACCTTGAACACGTCACGCCGCCTGCGCCGCACGAATTCAGCTTCAATGCCGACGCCGCATCGAGCCTGCCATCATAGAGCGCACGGCCGACGATGGCGCCCTCAAGCTTCTTCGCGCGCGGGGCGAGGAGGGCGCGGACGTCGTCGAGTGAGGCGAAGCCTCCAGAAGCGATGACCGGGATGGAAACGGCATCGGCGAGCGCGATGGTAGCGTCGAAGTTGAGGCCCTTGAGCATGCCATCGCGTGCAATGTCGGTGTAGATAATGGCGGCTACGCCAGCATCTTGGAATCGCTTGGCAATTTCCAGCGCCGCGAGTTCGGACGTTTCCGCCCAACCCTCGACCGCGACCTTGCCGTCGCGCGCATCGAGCCCGACGGCGATGCGGCCGGCAAATTTCTTTGCCGCGTCCTTGACCAGCGCCGGATCGCGCACGGCGGCAGTGCCGATGATGACGCGGGCGACGCCCTTGGCGAGCCAGCCTTCGATGGTTGCGCGGTCGCGGATGCCGCCGCCGAGTTGGACCGGAATTCGCACGGCCGCGAGGATACGTTCGACCGCCGCCGCGTTCATCGGCCGGCCGGCAAAGGCGCCGTCGAGATCGACAATGTGGAGGTATTCGAATCCCTGCGCCGCGAAGGCGCGCGCCTGCTCGGCCGGATCGCGATGGAAGATCGTCGCACGCGCCATGTCGCCCTGTTCGAGACGCACGGCTTCACCGTTCTTAAGATCGATCGCAGGGAACAGGATCACGGCTTCCACTTGAGAAAGTTCGCGATCAGCGCAAGACCGAGCTTTTGGCTCTTCTCGGGATGGAATTGCGTACCGACGATGTTGTCGCGCGCCACGATCGCGGTGATCGGACCGCCGTAATCGGCCTCCGCCACCAGATCGGCGCGGTCCACCAGATTGAGCTGGTAGGAATGCACGAAATAGGCATGCAAGCCCTGCGGACCCAACGTCAGTCCATCGAGCAATGGATGCGCGCGATCAACGTCGAGCGTGTTCCAGCCCATGTGCGGAATTTTCAGCTGCGGATCGCTGGGTGTGATGCGATCCACCTCGCCCGCGATCCAGCCCAATCCCTCGGTCACTTCGTATTCGCGCCCGCGCTCGGCGAGCAATTGCATGCCGACACAGATGCCGAAGAACGGCCGGCCTTTTTGGCGCACCGTTTCCTCTAGCGCCGCCACCATCCCGTCCGCCGCGTCGAGCCCGCGCCTGCAATCGGCAAACGCGCCGACGCCGGGCAGCACCACACGGTCGGCCGACGCTACTGCTTTTGGATCGCGGGTGACCACGATCGGCTGGTCGATACCCGCACCATGCGCCGCGCGCTCGAATGCCTTGGCGGCCGAGTGCAGGTTGCCGGAGCCATAATCGACGATGGCGACGCTCACCGGTGCGCTCCCGGTTCGGGAAACAGGCCGATGACGTCGGGCGCTTGTGGCATGCGCGGCACGGACATTGCCGGCGCGGCCGGAGAAGCCGTCGCCGGCTCGTTTCGCTTAGCCGGCGACGCGCCGACCCAGGCGCCGAAAAAGCGTCGCTCGGCGTCCTCGACATCGTCGCCGCTAACGATGCCGACGTTCTTCCAGCCGCGTCGCGCTAGTGTGAAGCGCCGCAACGTACTCGCCTCGATGCCGATCAAGAGCGATATGAGGAGCCCAACAAGCGCGATACCGGCCGTGCCAAAGCCGGCGTAATGCAACGCGTTTTCAAGGCCCACGGCAACGACGACGTAGATCAAAAACGCAAGCCACATGCGATACGACAGCATCCAAAGCGGCGTGAGCAGAAACGCCCAGAAATAGAACCCATCGCGCACGAACAAAAAGCGCTCGGGATCGGCGTGAGCCTCGGCGGCGCGCAATGGCGGCTCGTGAACGGTATAGACGGACATGACGTCGTTCCAATGCTGTCAGGGACCTCGCGGGCGAGGCAACCGGGTCACCCGCCGAGCGTGCCCTTGGTCGAAGGCACCTCATGTGCGGCGCGCGGATCGATGGCGACCGCCGCCCGCAGCGCCCGTGCCAAACCCTTGAAGCACGATTCGGCAATATGATGGTCGTTAGTGCCATAGAGCGCCGCGACATGCAGCGTCACCGCGGCGTTGATGGCGAACGCTTGGAACCATTCCTGTATCAACTCGGTATCGAACGGGCCTACCTTGTCGCGCACGAATTCAGCCTTGAAGACGAGGAACGGCCGGCCGGAAATGTCGATCGCCACCCGCGTAAGCGCCTCATCCATGGGCACGTGCACGTCGGCATAGCGCGTGATGCCCTTCATGTCGGCGAGCGCCTGCTTCACCGCCTGGCCGAGCGCGATACCGACATCCTCGGTGGTGTGGTGATGGTCGATGTGCAGATCGCCCTTCGCCTTGACCTCGATATCGATGCGCGAATGGCGCGCCAGGAGCTCAAGCATGTGATCGAGGAAACCGATGCCTGTCGCAATCGACGCACGGCCCTCGCCATCGAGGTCAATATTGACCTCGACCGCGGTTTCCTTGGTAGTCCGCTTGACAGACGCCTTACGCATCGTGATCTCCGAAAGCGCGCCGCGCCTTTTATCAGGGCTTTGAGCGCTCCGCCAATCGTCTGCGCGGTGCATTTGCATTGCCGGCAGCCAACTCCTAAATCATGGCTTAAACGAAGGCCTTTTGGCGCATGTCACTTTCCGAATCCGGCTCATCCGGGCCCTGGCGCGGCACCACCATCCTCACCGTCCGCAAGGGCGGACTGGTCGCCGTCGGGGGCGACGGCCAAGTCTCCATCGGCCAAACCATCGTCAAGGCCAACGCGCGCAAGGTGCGCCGCCTTGGCGGCGGTGAAGTGATCGGCGGCTTCGCCGGCGCCACAGCCGACGCCTTCACCCTGTTCGAGCGGCTAGAGTCAAAGCTCGAACAATATCGCGGGCAGCTCATGCGCGCTGCCGTCGAGCTTGCCAAGGATTGGCGCACGGATCGTTTTCTCCGCCGCCTCGAAGCGATGATGATCGTTGCCGATAAGGACGTGTCGCTGGTGCTCACCGGCACCGGCGACGTGCTCGAGCCGGAGGCCGGCATCGTCGGCATCGGCTCGGGCGGCAATTACGCGCTCGCCGCCGCCCGCGCGCTTGCCGACGGCCCGCTCGACGCGGAGGCCATCGTGCGCCGCGCGCTCGACATCGCCGCCGACATCTGCGTGTACACCAACCGCAACGTCACCATCGAGACGTTGAAGAGCGCCTGATCGATGGTGTCTCGCCTTTACGCATTTCGCCCAATGTCGGCGGCCGATCTCCCGAAAGTCCGGAACTGGTTAGCGGCGCCGCATGTCGCAGAATGGTGGGGCGACCCGCGCGAGCAGTTCGAATTGGTCAGCGAGGACCTCGATCATCCGTCGATGGGCCAATTTATTGTTGCACTGGATGATCGTCCTTTCGCCTACCTGCAGTGCTACGATGCGATGGCATGGCCCAACCATGGCTTCGGCGCGTTGCAAACGGGCACGCGCGGTATCGATCAATTCATCGGCGAAATGGACATGATAGATCAAGGGCACGGCTCCGCTAATATCCGCGCATTTGTCGACGACCTGCTGCACGCGGGTACGCCACGGATCGTGACCGATCCGGCCCCCGCCAATACACGGGCGATCAGGGCTTACGAAAAGGCCGGATTCCGCAAAGATCGCCCGGTAACCACGCCCGATGGCTATGCACTTCTGATGGTACGCGACTCATGAGTGACTTCTCTCCCCGCGAAATCGTCTCCGAGCTCGATCGCTTCATCGTCGGCCAAGCCGACGCAAAACGCGCAGTCGCCATCGCGCTGCGCAACCGCTGGCGCCGGCTGCAGCTCGACGAGCGGCTGCGCGAAGAGGTCCTGCCGAAGAACATTCTGATGATCGGGCCGACCGGCGTCGGCAAAACCGAAATCTCGCGCCGCCTCGCCAAGCTGGCCGGCGCGCCGTTCCTCAAGGTGGAAGCGACGAAATTCACCGAGGTCGGATATGTGGGTCGCGATGTCGAGCAGATCGTGCGCGACCTCGTCGAGATCGCGATCACGCAGACGCGGGACAGGAAACGCAAGGACGTCGAGGCAAAAGCTCAGCAGGCCGCCGAAAGCCGCGTACTCGACGCGCTGGTCGGCGCCAATGCGAGCGCGGCGACCAAGGAGGCGTTCCGCCGCAAGCTGCGCACCGGCGAGCTCAACGACAAAGAGATCGAGATCGAGGTTCAATCCTCCGGAGGCATGCCGCTGTTCGAAATTCCCGGCATGCCGGGCGCGCAAATGGGCGCGATCTCGATAGGCGATATTTTCGGCAAACTCGGTGGCAACCGCACCAAGACACGGCGCGTTACCGTGCACGAATCCTATGACATCCTGATCAACGAGGAATCCGACAAGCTCCTCGATAGCGAGCAGCTTACGCAGGAGGCCATCAGGGCTGTGGAGAATAACGGCATCGTCTTTCTCGACGAGATCGACAAGATTTGCGCGCGTGACGGACGCATGAGCGCCGACGTTTCGCGCGAGGGCGTGCAGCGCGATCTGTTGCCGCTGATCGAAGGCACCACCGTCACGACCAAGCACGGCTCGGTGAAGACCGACCACATTCTCTTCATCGCCTCCGGCGCCTTCCACATCTCGAAGCCCTCCGATCTGCTGCCGGAGCTGCAAGGCCGGCTGCCAATCCGCGTCGAGTTGAAGCCTCTTACGCGCGACGATATGCGGCGCATCCTGACCGAGCCCGAGGCCTCGCTGATCAAGCAATACATCGCCCTGATGCGGACCGAAGGCGTAACGCTCGAGTTCTCCGAGGACGCCATCGACGCCGTCGCCGACATTGCGGTGGCGGTGAATTCCAGTGTGGAGAATATCGGCGCGCGGCGGCTGCAGACCGTGATGGAGCGCGTGCTCGACGAAGTTTCCTTCGCGGCGCCCGACCGGCCAGGCGAGACCGTCAAGATCGATGCGGCCTACGTGCAAAAGCACGTCGGCGATTTGGCTAAGAACGCCGATCTGAGCCGGTTTATTTTGTAGTTCGCTTCAGCACTTCTTAGGCAGGCAGCTTCGTCTGTCCCTGCCGCTCGTGGCCGATCTCGCGGATCATCGCCATCCACTTCTCGACCTGGACGAGGGCATGCTTATCGGCTGAGTCGCCTCGCCTTGTTGTCAAACTCGACGGCGTATTGGCGGGCTCGGACATGGCGGGTACTCCGATCGAGGAGGTCACCTTTGCGGACGAACTTGACCGATTCGCGCGCATCCGTTGGCATTCAATGACCAACTTTAACAGCCCAAATTCTTACCGCGCCCGCCGCAATCGGACATAAAGCGCTCCCTGCCCGCCGTGTCCGGTGTGAGCGTCCTCGAATCCGACGACAAGTGGTCGAAACTCAGGCAGCGATAGCCACATCGGCACCTGCCGCCTGAGCACGCCACGCTCGCGCTGGTCCGACGTTTTGCGCGTTCCCTTGCCGGTGACGACGAGCGCGATCTTCGCGCCGTCCGCTTGTGCGCGGAACAGAAACCGCAGCAGCGCCGCATGCGCCTCTGTCTGGGTAAAACCGTGCAGATCGAGGCGAGCGTCGATCGGCTCGCGGCCGCGCGCGACACGTTGCTTCAGGCGTCGTCCGAGTGGCGCGAGCGGAGGCGCTTTCTTTTCGGGCGGCGCTTCGGGCCGCGCTACAGGGCGCGGCGGAGCGGGCGCTGCTGTTTTGCCAGTGAGCGGCTCCAGGGACTCTCGCTCATGATGCAGCGGATCAATCGAGCGCACGAAACCGGTCCACAGCGCGCGCTCCTCCTCGCTGAGCGGACGTCGCCGGCTCATTTTCTTCGCCGCAATTTCGGCTTTGGTTTCGGCTCCGGCTCGACCGCGGGTTTGGCCTGCGGCAGCGGCACTTCTTCCGCTGTCGGATCAATCATGTTGCCGACACTGACTTGCGCGAAAAAGCCCGGACGCTCCGGCGGCAGCGGCACATTATGCGCCGCCTCGACCGGGTCGAGCTCGCGCGGCAGGAGCATCACGAACTGGCCGGGATTGCGGATGCGGCCGGCGATTCGCGCGGCATCGGCGCCGGCTCCGAAATATATGTCGGCACGCGCAGGTCCGACGATGGCTGAGCCGGTATCTTGCGCGAAAACGAGCCGACGGAATTTCGTTCCCCCCTTGTCGTTGGCGATCGGGAGATCGGCCGCGATGAAGAACGGCGTGCCGTAAGCATGCAACGCGCGGTCGACGGCGATCGAACGGCCGGGCACGAGCGGCACGCCCTGGCCACCGACCGCCTCGTCCTCGGTTGCGAGATCCGTGATGCGGAAGAAGACGTAGGACTTGTTCTGCCGTTGCACATCCTTGGCCGCATCGGGATTGGCTTCCATCCAATCGCGGATGCGTTGCATCGACACCTCGTCCTTGGGAACGATCTTGCGCTCGATCAGCACCCGGCCAACGGGCGTATAGGGCCAGCCGTTATGGGAGTCGTAATTGACGCGCAAAATGGTGCCGTCTTCCAGCCTGATCCTGGCCGACCCCTGGATTTGCGCGAACAAGACGTCGACCTGACTGCGCAGCCAGCAGATTTCCAGATGCCAGCCGTCGAGCGCGCCGTCCTCGATCGCGCCGCGATCGTAATACGGCACAATTTTGCGGCGCCCGACCCGTCGACCCACCTTGACGCCCTTGCTGGGAAACGAATCGCCGAGTTTGCGGCGGCCGGAGACGACGAGGTTGGGCGGCCGACGGTAAAGCGGCGCCGTGAATTCCCCGGTGGGAACGCGCGAACCCTCGATAATCGGCTCGTAATATCCGGTGAGAAAACCGTTGGTATCACCGAGTTTGCTGATGTGCAGCGGCCGGAAATTGTCCTCGAAAAACTTCCGCGCGCCAGCCTCCTCGAGCGGGACCGCTGCGAAGCCGCGTGCGCAGATAGTCTTGAGTGCCCCCGCGATCGCCGTGGCCTCTGCCCCTGGCTGCTTACTATTCAGCGCGCGGCAGCTTTCGAGAAAGGCAGCAAAGGCCGTGGCGTGATCGTCGCTTGCCCAGCCGTCGAGATCTTTCCAATCGACCGGCTCATACTGCGTATCCGCAAATTTGATCGGTTCCTGCTCGCTGCTCAGGGCAGCGGTCCCGGTGCCGGCGAAGCCGATCAAGGCGGCGAGGAGGAGCAACGCTCGACAACGCACCGCCATGCCTTCACTGTCCAGCTTCGGTTGCAACAACCTTCCAGTTGGGGTCGCGCCCAGAGACGTCGCGCGCGAAAGTCCACACGTCGGTGACGTCGGTCACCTTTTCGGCGTTGCCCTCGATCACGTTTCCGGACCGCTCGCGCGTTGCCGAAATGAGCTTGGAGACGAAGCGGATTGTGATTTGCGCCGTGCGAGCGCGCAACTCGGCGCCCGCGATCGTCGAGCCGTCGATCGAAACGAAGCGCGATTCGGCGGTTTCGCCGCGATTTTCGCGTTCGGTAATCGCCGCGTCAAAGCCGTCATAGACCTCGCGCGAGAGGAGGTTCCGCAATTGGCGGCGATCGCCCTCGGCAAAGGCAGTCACGATCATCTCATAGGCCGTGCGCGCCCCAGTGATGAAGTGCTTGGCGTCGAAGCTCGCGTCCGCCGCCGCAATGGCATCGAGCCCCGCCGCGATGCTCGACCCGCTTTCGGCGACGCCTTTCCAGCGTTCCGCCGGCGGTGGCGTGGCCTCGACCGGCCGCGTCGACGCCGGCTCGGCGGGGCGCGGCGGCAAAGTGACGACCTTGTCGCTTACCGGGCTGCGCACCGCGTCACGCGCCGAATAGGGATCGTAGGGCGGTCGCTCGCGGCCGGTGCGTTGCCCCAAAACGCTGCGAAGCCGCAGGAAAATGAATACTGCGAGCGCCAGAAAGATGATGGTGTAAATGTCGAACACGTCTCAATTCTCTCGGCGTTCGAATGACGGGTCGCACATCCCGATGCGGTACAAAGGGGCGAACCCGCGGGGAGTCCGATCCCCGCTTTATGTAGGCACGCACCGGGAACCATCCAGTGGCCGCAGTCCGATAAGCGTGCCGAGACCAAAGTTTAGCCGATCGCCGCCGCCGCGCCAACATTGTAACCGCCGGAACCGTCGGCGTTTTATGAATAAACGCCCTGACGGGCGCCGTCTGCCGGACACAAAGGCCTGCTTTTAGGCAGCGCGTCGAAGGCGAAAGTAATGGCCCACATGCGACAGGTCCACCCTGCCGGCATTGTTCGCCCGTTATGCCTGTGTTAGCCAAGCCTTAACGCTTACGGGCGGGCCGGAGAAAATTTATGTCAGCGACGAATGGCGGTCCTCAGCCCCAGACGGCGATGCCCCAAATTGGTGTCCTCGCTCAGTACGTAAAGGATTTTTCGTTCGAAAATCCGAACGCTCCTCGTTCGATGGCACCCAGCGGGCAGCAGCCCAGTATCAACATACAGGTCAACGTCGATGCCGCGCCCATGAGTGGGACGGATGTCGAGGTGACGCTTCGCTTGGAAGGCAAGGCGGAAGCCCAGGGCATGCTGTTGTTCAGCTTCGAGCTGGTCTTTGCCGGCGCCTTTCGCATCCAAAACTTGCCGGCCGACAGTGTGCAGCCTGCCGTGCTGATAGAATGCCCGCGGCTGCTGTTTCCGTTCGCGCGCGAAATCATTGCCACAGCGGTGCGGAACGGCGGCTTCGCGCCGCTGCTCCTCGATCCGATTGATTTTGTCGGCCTCTACCGCCAGCGGCTAGCGGCGGCGCAGCCTTCCCCGCCGTCACAACCGCTCAATCCGAACTGACATAGTCGCGCCAAATCGCGTTCTCGCCGAGGGTGGCGATGAACTGCCGATGCGCCGCCCATTCCTCCGCCGTAACCGTGGCGACGAGCGGTACCAGCCGTTCGCGTATAGTGATCGGCTCGCCCAGCGCTTGGCCCGGCGCGGTGGCCTGGGAAAGAACGAGTTGCGCCTGGCGGGCGCCGATCAGCTCGACGTAAACCTCCGCAAGGAGCTCAGCGTCAAGCAGCGCGCCGTGCTTGGTGCGGCGCGAATTGTCGATCGCATAGCGCACGCAAAGATCGTCGAGACGGTTCGATCCGCCGGGATGCTTGCGGCGCGCAATGAGTAGTGTGTCGACCATTCGCTCGCGCGCAATCAGCGGCCGGCGCGCGCGTTCGAGCTCGGCGTTGAGGAAGCCGAGATCGAACGCGGCATTGTGGATTACGAGTGGCGCATCGCCGAGAAAGACGATCAGGTCGTCCGCCACCTCGGCGAAAAACATCTTGTCCTTGAGGAATTCGTCGCCGAGGCCGTGCACTGCGAACGCTTCCGCCGGCATGCTGCGCTCGGGATTAAAATATGCGTGGAACGTTTGGCCGGAGGGTATGCGGTTGATCAGCTCGACGCAGCCGATCTCGACCAGACGATGGCCGTCCAGCGGATCGAGACCGGTCGTCTCGGTATCAAGCACAATCTCGCGCATGGAGGCCCTTCACGCCGGCGCCGAGCTAGCTCACCGATCCTCACGAATCACCAGCGCTGCCGCGCATTCTAGCCACAACCTGGAGGATGTCGCGTACTTGAGCGCGGGCGTGGTCGAAGGATTGTGAACTATCCACGATAAAGTCGGCGCGGCTGCGCTTTTCCGCATCCGGCATTTGCTTGGCGAGCAGCGCGGCAAATTTTTCCTCGGTCATGCCCGGACGCTCGAAGGCGCGGCGTCGTTGCACGTCGGGCGGCGCCGAAACAACGACCACGGCGTCGCACTGGTGCTGTCCCCCGGTTTCGAACAGCAGCGGAACATCGAGCACGACCACGGGCGCGCCACGCGCTCGCGCTTCGGTGAGGAACTTGTCTCTCGACTGGCTCACCAACGGATGCACGATCGCTTCAAGCTTGGCGAGCGCCGCATCGTTGCCGAGCACCATCGCTGCAAGCTTGCCGCGATCGACTTTGCCGCCGGCGGTCGCACCGGGAAACGCGCTCTCGATCAACGGCACAGCTTCTTCTTCATAGAGCGCATGCACAGCGGCATCGGAATCGTGAACCGGCACACCGGCCTCGCCGAAAAACGTCGCCGTCCTCGATTTGCCCATGCCGAGCGAGCCGGTCAGACAAAGAACAAATGGTTTTTCGCCGCTCATGGAACAAGACACCCGTGACGCCGCAGAAAATCAAGGGCCACCATGAGCGGCAATCCGAGAACGGTGAAATAATCTCCGTCAATCCGCTCGAAGAGTTGAATGCCCGGGCCTTCGACCTGGTAGGCGCCGACGCTCGCCGTTACCGCGCTTCCGACGGTATCGAGGTAGAGTTCAAGGAACCGATCAGAGAACGAGCGCATCGTCAGCCGCGCCGTGTCGACATGTTCGAAGAGCACGGTTTCATCCTGCACGAACGCAATCGCCGAATGAAGCTCATGCATACGGCCGCAAAGCACGCGAAGCTGTGCGCGGGCGGTCGCGCGATCGACCGGCTTGGCAAACCGGTTGGTGCCAAGTGCCAGAGTCTGATCGGCGCCGAGAACCAGCCGGCCCGGTTGTGAGCGCGAGACGAAAGATGCCTTTTCGCGCGCCAGGAATGCAGCAATTGCAGCCGGCGCCAGTAACGCTACATCTGCTTCCAGGCCACGCTCGTCGAGATCGGCGGGGCGCAACTCGACCGTAACACCAGCGGCGGCGAGTAGAGTCCGCCGCGCGGCGCTGCGCGAGGCGAGCACGAGCGGACTGGCGGCAAGCCACAGCGCCATCGCTTACGAGGCCATTTGCCGGCGCCGTTCGGCGAGTAGAGCAAGCACCGCCGCCGCCGTTTCCTCGATCGAGCGCCGCGTGACGTCGATCAGAGGCCAATTATGCTTGGCGCAGAGCCGGCGCGAGACTGCAATTTCCTCCGCCACAGACTGCTGGTCGATATACTTGTCATCGTCACGATGGGCCTTGAGGCTAAGGAGCCGGTTCTGCCGAATTTGCACAATGCGCTCAGGCGTCGCGCACAGGCCAACGACCAGCGGGCGCTTGAGCAGTTCGATGCCGGCGGGCAAAGGCAGGCCAGGCACGAGCGGAATGTTTGCCGTCTTCACCCCGCGGTTGGCGAGATAGATCGAGGTCGGCGTTTTCGAGGTCCGCGAAATTCCGATCAATAAGACGTCTGCTTCTTCGAGATCGTCGGCCTGCTGCCCGTCGTCATGCATCATCGTGTAGTTGAGCGCGTCGATGCGGCGGAAATAGTCTGCATTGAGCGTATGTTGAGCGCCGACCTTGTGGGTCGATTCGGCGCCGAGATAGGCCTGAAACAAGTGCAGGACCGGCCCCAGGACAGAGAGGCAGGGCAGGCCGAGCTCCCGGCATTTTGCTTCCAGCTTAGCCGCCAAATTCTCCTGCAGCAGCGTGTAAAGCACGATGCCGGGTGTCTCCTCGATTTCAGCCAAGACCCGGTCGAGCTGCTTTTGCGAGCGAACGAGCGGATGCACATGCTCGACCGGCATAATCTTCGCGTATTGCGCGGCGGCCGCGCGGGCGACGGTAATTAGGGTCTCTCCGGTCGAATCGGAGATCAGATGCAGATGAAAATAACCGTGAGCGGACGTCATTTATGGCTGAATAACCTGTCGATGATTGGGGAGAAAGCCATGGGTTAGGTTACCCCGCAAGAATAACAGGCTGCAAAGCGAGGAATTTATCCACACCCGTGCCGCGCCGTCTAGAAAGACGATCCTCCTGCGGAGCTACGGTGAAATGTGGATAGCGGTCTGGCAGAAAGGCAAAACATTGCCAAAAGTCCAATACAAACGTCGAACTCCAGCGAGGCCGATTAGAAGGCGCTGATCGGGAATATGTGGGTAGACCGTGGATGACGTGTGGGTTCAAAAGCATGAGTCCAATCAACCGTCCAATCACTACAACAGATTCTCTTAGATAGATTTAGTTTAGGATGGGAGCGTGACGGGTATACTTCCGATCAAACCTCTGCTTCGTGTCCTGGCAGGCGCGTCAGAGCCGATTCCGCCGATTTGGCTGATGCGACAAGCCGGGAGATATCTTCCGGAATACCGCGCGATACGGCAAAAGGCGCAAAACTTTCTCGATCTCTGTTTCGATCCTAAACGGGCGGCGGAGATTACCTTGCAGCCGATCCGCCGGTTCGGATTCGATGCTGCTATCCTGTTTTCCGATATTCTGGTGGTACCGCACGCGCTCGGCCAGCGCGTAAGCTTCGAGGAAGGCGAAGGACCGCAGCTCGATGCACTCAAGGAGCCTGCGGCGCTGAAGAGCTTGCGTCCGGAGATCGATCACAAGCGGCTCGAGCCCGTCTACGAGACGATTACACGGGTAAAGCAGGATCTGCCGTCGGCGGTGACAATGTTGGGCTTCTGCGGAGCGCCGTGGACGGTGGCGACGTATATGGTTGCGGGCCGGGGAACCACTGACCAGCTCCCGGCGCGACTATTCGCGTATCAGTTTCCCGATGCTTTTTCGAAATTGATCGACGTATTGGTGGAAGCTTCAGCAGGATATCTAATCCGCCAATTCGCAGCAGGGGTCGATGCCGTACAGATTTTCGATACTTGGGCTGGAATCTTGCCTGCCGGTGAATTCCGAAAATGGTGTATGGAGCCGACCGCTCGAATCGTGGCGGCGGTGCGTAAAGAAATTCCGGGAGCGAGAATTATCGGATTTCCCCGTGGCGCGGGTACTGAGCTCGAATGCTATCTTGACGTTGTCCCGGTTGATGCCGTTGGGATCGATTGGACTATGGAGCTTGCGTTCGCGCGCAGAATTCAGCGACGAAGGCCGATTCAGGGTAACCTCGATCCGTTGGCGCTTCTGGTCGGTGGGGCGGCACTGGATCGCTCAATCGATGCTATCCTTGAGACGTTCTCGCAAGGGCCTTTCGTTTTCAATCTTGGCCATGGCGTGTTGCCGGAAACGCCGATCGCGCATGTCGAGCGCTTGATCGCACGCGTCCGTAGCACTTCGGCGTATGGCTGAGCCCGAATCGGGGAGAGAACGAAGGTGGATACCTACGGGTGGATCAAGGCATTGCACATCATTGCGGTGATCGCCTGGATGGCGGGAATGCTCTATCTGCCACGGCTGTTCGTCTATCACTGTGCCGCCGAGAAGGGGTCGGTCCAATCGGAAACGTTCAAGGTGATGGAGCGCCGGCTGCTGCGCGGCATCATCAATCCGGCGATGATTGCGACCTGGGCGCTCGGCCTGTGGCTAGCCTGGCACGGACCCAATTCTCACTACGGATGGTTCGCGTCGGGGTGGCTGCAAGCCAAATTGGCCCTCGTTATCCTGCTCTCGGCGGTGCACGGGCTGTTCGCCCGGTGGGTCAAGGCTTTCGGCGCTGATCGAAATCTGCATTCGCAGAAATTCTACAGGATAATCAACGAGGTACCGACAGTTTTGATGATCGTTATCGTTCTTCTTGTGGTGCTGAAACCATCTTGAGCCTTCCGCGTTGCTAGTGCACAGTTCGTTTCGGTACTTGCCTGACGAGCATTCTTTTCTTATCTTTGTGAAATCCCACCGAACGTAGGCGGATGCATTGAGTTTTGGCTCCAGTTGACTGGAGCCGGCTGGTGCATCGGGACCGGGGCCCCAAGCCCCTCGCAGCCCAAGACCTACGACTTTCTTTCCGCCAGCGACGTCGCCTCCCAATCCCGCCGCTGGCCCAATTTCCATAGGACATTCTGTATGCGGGAAATGAAACTCCAAGAACTTAAAACTAAGACTCCGGCGGAGCTCGTCTCCTTCGCGGAGGAGCTTGAGGTTGAGAACGCCAGCACGATGCGCAAGCAGGAGCTGATGTTCGGTATCCTCAAACAGCTCTCCGCCCGCGAAACCGATATCGTCGGCGAAGGCGTCGTCGAGGTCCTGCCGGATGGCTTCGGCTTCCTGCGCTCGCCGGAAGCGAACTATCTGCCGGGGCCGGATGATATCTACGTCTCTCCTTCGCAAATCCGGCGTTTCGGGTTGCGCACTGGCGACACCATCGACGGGCACATCCGCAGCCCGAAGGAAGGCGAGCGCTATTTTGCTTTGCTCAAGGTCAACTCGCTCAACTTCGAGGACCCGGAGAAAGCGCGCCACAAAGTCAATTTCGACAATTTGACGCCGCTCTATCCGGACGAGTGGCTGAAGATGGAATTTGAGGATCCGACCAAGAAGGATCTCTCCGCGCGCGTCATCGACATCGTTGCGCCGGTCGGCAAGGGACAGCGCGCGCTGATCGTGTCGCCGCCGCGCACGGGCAAGACCGTGCTGCTGCAGAACATCGCGCATTCGATCACGCACAATCACCCGGAATGCTATCTGATCGTGCTGCTCATCGATGAGCGGCCGGAGGAAGTCACCGACATGCAGCGTTCGGTGAAGGGCGAGGTCATTTCCTCGACCTTCGACGAGCCGGCGGTGCGCCACGTCCAGGTCGCCGAAATGGTGATCGAGAAGGCCAAGCGCCTGGTCGAGCACGGCCGCGACGTTGTGATCCTGCTCGAACTCGATCACGCGGCTCGGCCGCGCCTACAACACCGTGGTGCCGTCATCCGGCAAGGTGCTCACCGGCGGCGTCGACGCCAACGCCTTGCAGCGTCCGAAGCGCTTCTTCGGCGCCGCGCGCAATATCGAGGAAGGCGGCTCGCTGACGATCATCGCCACGGCTTTGATCGATACCGGCAGCCGCATGGACGAGGTGATCTTCGAAGAGTTCAAAGGCACCGGCAACTCGGAACTGATTCTCGATCGTAAGGTCGCCGATAAGCGCACCTTCCCGGCGATGGACATCACGCGCTCGGGCACGCGCAAGGAGGAGCTCCTGGTGCCGCCCGATCAGCTCAAGAAGATGTACGTGCTGCGCCGCATCCTCAACCCGATGGGTACCATGGACGCCATGGACTTCCTGCTCGACAAGCTCCGCAACACCAAGAACAATGGCGAGTTCTTCGACTCGATGAACACGTAAGCGTCCGCCGCGTCTGCTGCAGACTTTGGCGGTGGTCGGCAGGCTGAACATTCGCACTGCGGCATCAACATGAATTTTGTCGCACGGCCTTAATCGCGCGAATGAGGCTCGGTGGATCGGTTACCGGCAGCGAGCAGGTTTCTCCGACGCAGACAAAGGCCTGAGGCTCGGTCGCCGCTTGGATTTGCTGCAGGGCCGGATGCGCCGGCGGCAGAGCGGCTGCCGAGCGAGCGTGGAATACGACGCGGTCGAGCGACGGGATCGCGCGCGCTGCGGTGAGCAGCGCATCCGCGGCGGCGCCCTGCCCCGTCACGACGATCTCGGCGCCGCGCAGCCGCAGGTCGATGGCATTGAGCAGCGCCATGTGCATGTAGAGGTTCTCGACCGTCTGCGGTGCGATCGCCGCAATCAGCCGGTCGGCCGTTTGCCGCCAGCGATCGTCGCCGGCGAGCAGCGCCAGCCGGATAAGATTTTGTGCAGCAACCGCGTTGTGGTTCGGCGTGGCCTCGTCGGCGGTCGAGGCCGGGCGAATGACAAGGCCTTCGGCATCGGCGGCGGTCAGATAGTAGGTTCCCGTTTCGGCGTTGGCATAATCGCGATCGAGCGCGCGCTGCCAGGTGAGCGCCTGATCGAGATAGCTCTGCCGGCCGGTCGCTTCGTAGAGTGCGACCGCGGCGCGGATCATCGCCGCGAAATCCGATGCGAGGCCGGGAAACTTGAGCCGGCTTTGGCGCCATGAATGGCCAAGACGGTCACCGCGCGTCATGGCGCGAGCGATGAAGGCAAAAGCGCGTTCGGCCATCGCCAGCCACGACGGTTCGGCGAGCATCAGACTCGCATTGGCGAGCGCCGCGATCATCAGTCCGTTCCAATCAGCCAGCACCTTGTCGTCGAGGCTTGGGCGCACGCGGGTCGCGCGCACGGCGAGAAGTTTGGCGCATAGCGCGGCGAGCCGCGCCTCATCCTTGTCGCTGCGCGGCAGCGGCTTGAGGCGATTGAGGATGGTGTGGCCTTCGAAATTGCCTTGCGGAGTCACATCGTAATGGCGCGCGAAGAACTCACCGTCTTCGATGCCGAGTTCTTCGATCACCGCCTCGTAGGACCAGACATAAAACTTTCCCTCCTCGCCCTCGGAATCCGCGTCGAGCGAAGCCGAAAATGCGCCCTCGCCTGTCGTCATTTCACGCGCAAGCCAGCTGACGGTTTCCTGCGCGCGCTGCCGGTAAAGCGGCTTGCCGAAGCGCAGATATGCGATCGCTAGCAGTTCGAGGAGCTGCGCATTGTCGTAGAGCATTTTCTCGAAATGCGGGACAAGCCAGCGCTCATCGACCGAATAGCGGGAGAAGCCACCGCCGAGATGATCATAAATGCCGCCCTCGCAGATGTGGTGCAGCGTGACGTCGACGGCCGCAAAGTACCGGGCTTCGCCGGTACGCAGCCCGGCGCGCCACAACAGCTCGAACAATGCCGCTTGCGGAAACTTCGGCGCGCCACGCGTGCCGCCGTTGACGGGATCGATGATGCCGCCGAGCTGCCGTGCGGCGTTATCAAGTTCGCCCGCACCGATCGTCACCGTGCCCGGTTGCCGCGCGGTCGCGGCAAGGTGCTCCATGAGCGCCGCGCGATTGTGCTCGACTTTCTGCGGCTCCTCGCGGAACAGCCGCGCGATTTCGCGTAACACATCGACGAAAGCCGGTTTGCCGTAGCGGGACGAATTCGGAAAATATGTGCCGCCCCAGATCGGCTCGCCGTCGGGCGTGAGGAACATGGTGAGCGGCCAACCGCCCTGCTCGCCGAGATGATGCAGCGCCGCCATGTAGATCTGATCGATGTCCGGACGCTCCTCGCGATCGACCTTGATGTTGACGAAGAGCTCGTTCATCACGCGAGCCGTGTCGTCGTCCTCGAAACTCTCGTGCGCCATGACGTGGCACCAGTGACAGGCGGCGTAGCCGACAGAAAGCAGGATCGGCTTCCCGGTCCGCTTGGCCTCTGCCAGCGCGTCAGGGCCCCAGGCCCACCAATCGACAGGATTGTTTTTGTGCTGGAGAAGATAAGGGCTCGTCTCGCGCCCGAGCCGGTTTTCGCGTTGTAACAAGGTCGTGGCGGTCATGGCTTACACCCGGCCGATCTGGGCAATTTCAAAGGTCGCGGATCCTTACAACGTTTACCGGCCTGTGGCAGTTGCCGACGACGCGCTTGGATTGGCGCCTTAAAGGGCGCCCAGACGGGGAGAAGATAATGGCACCTTTGCTCGTGGCCTCCATGGTCATTGCGCAGTGCGCGGCATGCGGCGCGGGTGGAGCGCCAATGGCTGCACCTATTCCGATACAGCACGAAAGATCTGCCGAAACGCAGATGGTGGAGGCGTCCATCGGCACGGCGACGATGGAAGCCGACGGCACCATTGAGCTGCACCTCTTGGCGAGAGGGCCGGGCGGAATGCGCGGCGAGGGATTTCTGCGCTATCTCCCGTCCGATCCGAAGTACAAGGAGATTCTCGATCACGTCGGGCCGCTGAAACCAGGCGAAACGCGGTCCGTAGCGCCCTGGCCTGATTAAGCGACGCGTGAGAAACGGACTCGCAAGCTTGTGAAAGACGACCGCCCCACGATCTTCGCCCTCTCCTCCGGCAGGCCGCCGGCGGCGATCGCGGTGGTGCGCGTGTGCGGCCCGAAGACGCGCCTTGCGCTGGAAAGTCTCATCGGCCGCGTGCCCGAAGCGCGCAAAGCGACGTTCGCGCGGGTGCGCGATCCGAAAAGCGGCGAAATCATCGACGAGGCGCTGGCGCTCTGGTTTCCAGGTCCGCACAGCGAGACCGGCGAAGACATGGCCGAGCTTCAGCTTCACGGCGGTCATGCGATCATTGCTGCCGTGCTCGGCGCGTTGGGCGTGATCGAAGGCTGCCGGCTCGCCGAGCCCGGCGAGTTCACGCGCCGGGCCTTCGACAACGGCCGTCTCGATCTGACGGAAGTGGAGGGCCTGGCCGATCTGATCGCCGCCGAAACGCCGGCGCAGCGCCGGCAGGCGTTCCGTCAGCTTAAGGGATTGATCGGCGACCGTGCAGAAGCTTGGCGGCGGCGAATCATCGAAGCCCTGGCGCTTATCGAAGCGCGAATCGATTTCTCCGATGAGGCTGATGTCCCCGAAGGTCTCCTTGGTCCGGCGCTCCATGCTGCGCAGCAATTGCGCAGCGAGATCGCAGCAATTTTGGCCGACGGCGGGCGCGGCGAACGCCTTCGGGATGGCCTGGTTGTGGCTATAGCCGGGCCGCCGAATGCCGGAAAGTCAACCCTGCTAAACCGGATCGCGCGGCGAGAGGCGGCCATCGTGTCGCCCTATCCGGGTACCACGCGCGATGTCATCGAGGTACACCTCAATCTCGACGGTTATCCGGTGACGCTGCTTGATACCGCCGGTATCCGCGACAGCGCTGATCCAGTGGAGCAGGAGGGAATGCGGCGCACGCGCGAACGTGCCGGAGCCGCCGATCTAGTGCTATGGGTCACTGACTCATCGGCCGCTGGCCCAGTGCTTGGGAAAAGTGAGGAAAAGACATTTGAGTCAAATACGTGGGTTATACGAAATAAGGCCGATCTCTTTGTGGATAAGCTGTGGATAAACTGTGAATCAGAATCCGCTGCTTGCACGGTTGCGTTCACGATTTCGGCCGCCACCGGGGCGGGGATGGATGCCCTGCTTGCAGCTCTTTCCATCTACACCCGAGACTATTTCTCGACAACGGAGAGTTCGATCGTCACGCGGGCACGTCACCGACAAGTCCTCGAGCAGACCGTTTCGGCGCTGGACCGCGCTTTGGCTTTAGGCGCGGCCGGAAGCGAAGAACTGGTTGCGGAAGAATTGCGATCGGCTTCGACCAGCCTTGGGCGGCTTACAGTCCGTGTGGACGTCGAGGACATCCTCGATGTGATTTTCCGCGATTTCTGCATTGGTAAATAATTCGTTAACGAGCGGCGGAGCATGTTTCACGTGAAACAGGGGCCCCGGCTTAGCTTTGACCTTGCGCCCGGCGACGCTTAGAACGCGGCATCCTTTGTGGAGAATTGCTGGTGTACGCACGCTTCAACGTCATTGTCGTGGGTGGCGGCCATGCGGGTTGTGAGGCCGCCGCCGCCGCCGGCCGCATGGGTGTGCGCACGGCACTGCTGACCCACCGGTTTGCTACCATCGGCGCCATGTCCTGCAACCCGTCGATTGGCGGGCTCGGCAAAGGCCACCTGGTCCGAGAGATCGACGCCCTCGACGGCCTGATGGGCCGCGTAGCGGATGCCGCCGGCATTCAGTTCCGCCTGCTCAATCGGCGCAAGGGGCCGGCGGTCCGCGGTCCGCGAGCCCAGGCCGACCGAAAGCTGTACGCCGCAGCCATGCAGCAGGCGCTTCGGCTGACTGCGAACTTGACCATAGTCGAGGGAGAAGCAGACGACCTGATCGTTGCCGAAGGGCGCGTGACCGGTGTGCGGCTGACCGATGGCCGCGGCTTTGCTTCAGGTGCCGTTGTACTGACCACGGGGACGTTCCTGCGGGGCCTCATCCATATTGGGGATCGGCAGGTCCCGGCCGGGCGCGTGGGGGAGGCGCCGACCCTAGGCCTCTCATCCACCCTTGAACGGGCGGGATTTGCCCTAGGGCGCCTGAAGACCGGAACACCGCCGCGATTGGACGGAACGACCATCGATTGGCGCGCACTGGAGATGCAGCAAGGGGATGACCCGCCGGAGCCGTTCTCGGTCCTGACGGCGCGGATCGCCAACCCCCAGGTGGAATGCGCAATTACTCGGACGACGCCGGCGACGCATGCAATCATCCGCGAAAACGTCCACCGCTCCCCGATGTATTCGGGCCAAATCAAGAGCCGCGGACCACGCTACTGTCCGTCGATCGAAGACAAAATCGTGCGCTTCGGCGAGCGCGAGGGCCACCAGATTTTTCTTGAGCCCGAAGGGCTCGACGACACCACGGTGTACCCCAACGGCATCTCGACCTCGTTGCCCGAGGATGTGCAGATCGCGCTTGTCGCTTCGATCCCGGGGCTCGAGCGCGCGCGCGTTATACGGCCGGGCTATGCGATCGAATACGACCACGTCGATCCGCGCGAGCTTCATCCATCTTTGGAGACGAAGCGTATTCCCGGGCTTTTCCTGGCCGGCCAGATCAACGGCACGACGGGGTACGAGGAGGCCGCCGCGCAAGGCCTTCTCGCCGGCCTCAACGCTGCGGTGCGAGCCGGAGGCGGGGCGCCCGTCGTGTTCGACCGCGCCGAAGGCTATCTGGGCGTCATGGTGGACGATTTGATCACGCGGGGCGTTACTGAGCCCTATCGCATGTTTACCTCGCGTGCGGAGTATCGGCTGGCATTGCGGGCCGACAATGCCGATCAGCGGCTGACCGATAAGGGCATTGCGCTCGGCTGCGTGGGCTCCGAGCGCGCTCACTCGCACAACGCTAAGATGGCAGCACTCCGGGATGCCCGCGGCACGGCAGAGGCCTTGACGTTGACGCCCAATGAAGCCGCGCGACATGGCCTTGAGTTGCGAAAGGACGGTCAGCGCCGCTCCGCTTTCGAGCTTTTGTCCTATCCGGACATCCAAGTCGCCGATCTTGCGCGGATTTGGCCTCGCTTTGGCGAGTTCGACCGAAAGATCGCCGAGCAACTTGAGATTGATGCGAAATACGCGGTCTATCTGAGCCGGCAAGCCGCCGACGTAGAATCCTATCGGCGCGACGAAAGCCTCGTCCTGTCCGAAGACATCGACTACGCGGCTCTGCCAGGACTATCCAATGAGGTGCGGCAAAAGCTGCAAATGCATCGACCGCGCACCATCGGTCATGCCGCCCGGATTGACGGAATCACGCCTGTGGCACTGACCCTTTTGGTCGCGCAATTGCACCGGCAAGGCCGCAAGGCCAATCGCGGCGCGGCATGAGCGCGGGCGGCGGCCGAAAGGCGCCCAATCACGCGGAATCCGTATCTTCGCGAGCGAGCAGCGGGCTATCGACAGACCTTTCTGCTGACCGCGACCGGGCGCTCACGCTGACACCTGTTTCACGTGAAACACGGGCCCGGCTGGACCGCTTCGTTGCCGCGCTCGTCGAATGGCAGCGCCGAATCAACCTGATCGCGCCGTCGACGGAATCGATCCTGTGGACACGGCATGTGGCCGACTCGCTGCAACTGCTTCCGCTAGCGCCGCAAAGGCGCACCTGGGTCGACCTAGGCTCGGGTGGCGGGTTTCCTGGGATGGTGCTCGCCTGCGCTCTTGTGGGCACGCCGGGAGCTGCGGTCCACCTTGTGGAAAGCACCGGCAAAAAGGCGGCCTTCTTGCGCGAGGCCATACGCGCAACCGGCGCGCCGGCGATCGTCCACGCGGTGAGGATTGAGGACTTCGTGGAAAAGGCTCCGGAAACGATCGATGTGGTGACGGCGCGAGCGCTCGCCCCGTTGCCTGAACTCCTCCGAATGGCTTATCCGTTGTTGAAAAAGGGGGCTTTAGGCTTGTTTCCGAAGGGACAAGATGTTGCGGTTGAATTGACCGAAGCCGCTAAATGTTGGAATATTCAGGCCAGCCTGGTTGCCAGTCGCACGGATCCGAAAGCCAAAATTGTCGTTGTGCGTGCTCTCGAACCGAAGCCTCGATCGCTTCAGACGAGCGATGCGAGATCCGTGAACCGCAAAAGAAAGTGGAATCGGCGCGATGAGTGACGCGACATCAGCAGGAGGCTCCCCGAGTTTGGTCGCCTTTCCCGCGCCGCCTCGCGAAGCGCGGGTGCGCGCAACCAGACCGCCTCGGGTCCTTGCCGTCGCCAACCAAAAGGGCGGCGTTGGGAAGACGACGACGGCCATCAATCTCGGTACCGCTCTCGCGGCCATCGGCGAGGACGTCCTCATCATCGATCTTGACCCGCAGGGTAACGCCTCGACGGGTCTCGGCATCGATCGCCGTAGCCGGCGCCACTCGACGTACGACGTGCTCGCCGGCGAGACGGCCTTGCGCGATGCGATCGTTGCTACCGCCGTCCCGCGGCTTCACCTTGCGCCGTCGACGCTCGATCTTGCCGGGCTCGAGCTTGAAATCGGTCAGACGCGCGATCGCGCGTTTCGGCTGCGCAGCGCCCTTGCGCCACTCAAAACACCTGCGCCCGAGCAAACAAACTTCACCTACGTATTGGTCGATTGCCCGCCCTCGCTCAATCTCTTGACCATCAACGCGATGGCCGCGGCACATGCGATCCTTGTGCCGTTGCAATGCGAGTTCTTCGCGCTTGAGGGCCTCTCGCAACTTCTCAAAACCGTCGACACGGTGCGCCAGCAGCTCAATCCGGATCTTACGATTTACGGCATCGTGCTGACGATGTACGACTCCCGCAATAATCTCTCCGGCCAGGTCGTCGCCGACGTGCGTGAATTCATGGGGCGCAAGGTCTACGACACAATTATTCCGCGCAACGTACGGGTGTCTGAAGCGCCGTCCTACGGCAAACCGGTGCTGGTCTACGATCTCAAATGCAGCGGCAGCGAAGCATATCTGCGGCTCGCCACCGAAATCATCCAGCGGGAAAAAGAACTCAGCGTCGCATGAGATCGGGCACGGCTTTTTCATTCCTTTGCGGTGACGCGAAGCAACGGTGACGATCAGACACGCGGAGTGCGCATGACCGAGAACTCGGGAGAAACCGCGATGGCGGAGGAGGGGACGCGGTCGCGACTGGGACGCGGGCTTGCCGCATTGATCGGCGACGTTGGTGAGGAAAGCTCGGTCGAGCGCCCGCGCGGTCAGCGGCGGGCGCCGACCGGCTCGTTGCGGCCGAATGCACGCAACCCGCGGCGCACGTTTCCGAACGCCGAGCTTGACGAGCTCGCCGCCTCCTTGCGCGAGCGCGGCATCATTCAGCCGATCGTCGTCCGGTCGCTGCGCGGTGGTGTTCCCGACGGTTACGAGATCATCGCCGGCGAACGCCGCTGGCGCGCGGCTCAGCGCGCCGGCCTGCATGAGGTCCCCATCGTCGTCGTCGAGGCAACCGACGCCGAAGCATTGCAGCTTGCGATCATCGAGAACGTGCAGCGTGCCGATCTCAATCCGCTCGAAGAGGCGGAAGGCTACCGCGCGCTCATGGATGAGTTTGGCAACAGCCAGGAAGATATCGCAAAGATCGTCGGCAAAAGCCGCAGCTACGTCGCCAACACGTTGCGGCTTCTCAAGCTCTCCGATCCGGTGAAGGCGCACATTCACAGCGGCAAGCTTACCGCCGGACACGCGCGCATGCTGATCGGCGAGCCAAACGCGGAAGATCTTGCGGAACAAATTATCGCCCGCGGTCTCAATGTGCGCCAAGTTGAAGCCATGGCGCGCGAGGCCAACGAGAAGGGAGGAAAACGTCGCGCCGGCGGCCGCAAGGCGCGCGGCTCAACTCCTAAGACCGCCGACATGCTGGCCTTCGAAAAGCGAGTGTCTGACGCGACGGGCTTGGTCGTCAGCATCGATCATCATGATGATCGCGGCACGCTGAGCATCCGCTATCGCAGTCTCGAGCAGCTGGACGATCTGGTCCAGAAGTTGGCGCGAAGTCATTGAACGGCAGTGGCCGTTTGGTTTTCCAGCGCGGCGATGAAATTCGCCACGCTCGTTCGGGCTACATCCGCTTCTGGCGCGCCTGGTCGATGCGATCGATCAAAAGCGGAAGCGAACGCTGACCCGAAAAAACGGACACGCCGAGGAACAGAATGAGGAATCCGAACCGGATGACCGGGAAAATGCGCTTGTAAAAGAAAGTCCAACTCGACGAGATGCGGCGCATGACGCGTCGTTCCGTTCGGCGGCAGGCTACTCCGCCGCGGTCTGTCCCGCGCCTGAACCAAAGCGCCGTTCAATGTACTCGATGACAATCTTCTGAAAGTCGGCGGAGACCGTCGGACCGCGCAGCGTCATGGCCTTCTTGCCGTCGATGAAAACCGGCGCGGTCGGCTGCTCGCCGGTGCCGGGAAGCGAAATGCCGATGTCGGCGTGTTTGCTCTCGCCCGGGCCGTTGACGATGCAGCCCATCACCGCGACGTTGAGACCCTCGACGCCGGGATAACGCGTTTTCCACTCCGGCATCGATTCACGGATGAAGCTCTGGATGCCGGCCGCGAGTTCTTGAAACGTTGTTGAAGTGGTGCGGCCACAGCCGGGGCAGGCGGCGACGAGCGGCACGAAGGTGCGCAACCCGAGCGTCTGTAGAAGCTCCTGCGCGACTCTCACTTCCAGCGTGCGGTCGCCGTTCGGCTCGGGTGTGAGCGAGATTCGGATCGTGTCGCCGATGCCCTGCTGCAACAGCACACCCATCGCCGCGGATGAGGCAACAATTCCCTTAGAGCCCATGCCGGCTTCAGTGAGCCCGAGATGCAGGGCGTAGTCGGAGCGCCGCGCCAGCTCGCCATACACCGCGATCAGGTCCTGCACCGCCGACACTTTGCCCGAGATGATGATTTTCGATCGCGGCAGGCCGATTTTCTCGGCGCGCTCGGCTGAGAGCAGCGCCGATTGCACCATGGCTTCGCGCGTCACGTCGCGCGCGCCAACGGGATGGTTGGAGCGCGCGTTCTCGTCCATCAAATGTGTGAGCAGTTCCTGGTCAAGCGATCCCCAGTTGGCGCCGATGCGCACGGGTTTGCCGTGCCGGATCGCGGTCTCGACGATGGCGGCGAACTGTCGGTCTTTTTTCTCCTTGAAGCCGACATTGCCGGGATTGATGCGATATTTGTCGAGCGCTTCGGCGCAGGCGGGGTGATCGGCCAAAAGCTTGTGGCCGATATAGTGGAAATCGCCGACGATCGGCACGTCGACATTCATGCGCAGCAGCCGCTCCTTGATGTGGGGCACGGCCGCGGCCGCCTCGTCACGATCGACTGTGATCCGCACCAGCTCCGAACCCGCGCGCGCGAGCGCCGCCACCTGCTTTGCCGTTGCGTCGGCATGGGCGGTGTCAGTGTTGGTCATCGATTGCACCACGACCGGGGCGCCGCCGCCGACGGTGACGTTGCCGACCTTCACGGCCACGGTTCGGTGCCTTTCGGCTGGCCCGGAAAATTCCATCATTGGGCTAGTCCCTTGAGTACTCGGCACAATCCAAAGCGCTTGGCCTGACGGGGCATAGCTCCGCGGCCGGCGGGCGGCTAATTAGCCCCGATATAGCCTCACTGCGGACGGTTTACGAGCACTAACCCGAGCGCGACCAAGGCCACCGCCAGCGCAAAAGGCGCGGTCAGCGGCTCGTCGAGAACGAAATGGCCGGCCGCGACCCCGAACAGGGGGGTCAGGAAGGTAAACGCCGACAATCTGTTGGCGGAATAGCGCACAATCAGCGCAAACCAGACGACGTAGGTGACGGCGACCACCCAGACCGCCTGATAGGCGGTCGCGCCGAGCGCAAGGGCCGAGGGCGTCGCGTCGATATGTTCC
Organism: uncultured Alphaproteobacteria bacterium; assembly: GCA_963733575.1. Lineage (GTDB taxonomy): Bacteria > Pseudomonadota > Alphaproteobacteria > Rhizobiales > Xanthobacteraceae > BOG-931. Next base: position 73,958 of record CAVTDJ010000011.1, read on the forward strand.
CCGAACATGAGGGCGGCAACGCCGAGCAGCGGGATTGAGACCACAAGCTGGTAAAGCATGGTCTTCTCGGAGCTGACGCGGTTAAGGGCGCTGGCCTTGATGACCAGCGTTGTTGCTGCCCAGGTTGCCGCGCCGCCGACCATCATCAGGTCGCCGAGCATTTGGTGCGGATCGGCGGCCGGCGTCGGCAACCCGAAGGCAATGATGATGCCGACGAAGGACACCAGCAGACCGAACCATTGTGAAGCATGAAAATGATCGCCGGGGATGAACCAGCGCGATCCGATCACCACGAAAAAAGGCGCGACGTAGAGGAACAACACAGCGCGCGTCGCCGTCGTCCAAATGAGGCCGCGATAAATAAGAATAAACTCGACCGCGAAAAGCGCGCCGGCAGCTAACCCCGCCAGCAAAGTACCGTCGCGTTTGAACAAGGGGATTCCGCGAAACCGAGCCCACGATCCAACGAGCAGGGCCGCAACGACCGAACGGACCGTCGACTGAATCAGCGGCGGGATGTCGTGAATTGCGATTTTGATCGCGACCTGGTTGAAGCCCCAAGTCAGGCACAGCACGACGGTAACGGTAATCGCCAGCACGTCCAGCGGGCGGGATTGCGGGGAATGTGGCACTGAGGATCAGTTCAATTTCGGCACGCGAAGTTGGCGGCGTGGCAGGTCATGCAGAGACTGCGGGAACCGGAGAGGGGCAATCCGTCATCGTTCGCGGCAATGCGAGCAAATACCGGCAATTTCGATGACCGGGCTCTTTGGCGTGAAACCAGCCGCGCGGCACGAGGTTTTAAGCGTTTCCGCGACGGTGCCGCCAGGCGCTTCGCCGACTGCGCCGCAGCGCTCGCAAATCAGAAAAACCACCGGATCACTTCCGGCATGATTGTGCACGCAGGCCACGAACGCATTCCGGCTTTCGATACGATGGACCAGACCGTTGTCGCGCAAAAACTCGAGCGCACGATAGACAGTCACCGGCGCCGGACGAGTCCGATCCGCCAACCGCTCCATGATTTCGTAAGCACCGAGCGGCTTGTGGCTCGCAAGCAACGCTTCAAGTACATGACGGCGCATCGGCGTCAGCCGCTGCGCGCGCGCCGTACAAAGCTCTTCGGCATGCGCGATGGCCGCGCTTGTGCAGCTGCCATGATCGTGATCGGGCGCCGGGAAGATTACTTGCGGCATTGCGGTCATCTTGGAGGCCGGGGTCACTGAAGTATCAAGTTCTTGGTGCATTGTAGCGGTTTGGCCGCAATTGCGAAAATGCACCGAAACCCAGATTTAGATATTGCGTTGCAGCAAAAAGCGCCTCAAATTGCCGCGGTTTCGCGCAAAAGTCAGGCAGCAAGGCGCTTTCCGCTTAAGCGCACCTTCGTGAATTGGGGATGATCATGCTGAAAGGAAAGATTGCGCTGGTCACCGGCTCGACCTCCGGTATCGGGCTAGCCTACGCGCGCGCACTTGCGGCACAGGGCGCCAACATCACCATCAACGGCTTCGGCGATGCGGCGGCGATCGAAACGGAGCGCGCCGGCATCGAGAAGGAGTTTGGCGTCAAGGCACTGTATTCGCCCGCCGACATGACCAAGCCCGCCCAGATCGCGGATATGGTGCACACGACCGAGCAGACCTTCGGCTCGCTCGACGTGCTGATCAACAATGCCGGCATCCAGCACGTTGCGCCAATCGAAGAATTTCCGATCGAGAAATGGGACCAAATCATTGCGATCAATCTATCGTCGGCGTTTCATACGATCCGTGCCGCGGTGCCGGGCATGAAGTCGCGCAAATGGGGCCGGATCATCAACACCGCTTCCGCTCATTCGCTTGTGGCCTCGCCGTTCAAGGTCGCCTATGTCTCCGCCAAGCACGGGCTTGCCGGTCTTACCAAGACGGTCGCGCTCGAACTCGCAACCTTCGGCATCACGGTCAACTGCATCAGTCCCGGCTATGTCTGGACGCCGCTCGTCGAGAAACAGATCCCCGATACGATGAAGGCGCGCGGCATGACCGAGGAGCAGGTCAAACGCGACGTGCTGCTCGCCGCACAACCGACCAAGGAATTTGTCACGGTCGATGAAGTCGCTGCGCTCGCCATTTATCTTTGTTCCGATGCGGCCAAAGCGATAACCGGCGCGAATTTGTCGATCGATGGCGGCTGGACCGCGGCATGAGCTATCGCCCCGGCGCGAGATGCGTGACCTCGGTCTCTTGAGGCGCGCATGGTGGTAAAAACAATCCTCAATTCGCTGTTGCCCGGTCGAGCAGCGGACGCGCCAATCGGGCAGCCGACGAAGCGCATCAATCTCGCTCTGCAAGGCGGTGGCGCGCACGGCGCTTTCACTTGGGGTGTGCTTGAACATCTGCTGAGCGACGAGCGGCTGACCTTCGAAGGCATTTCCGGCACTTCGTCCGGCGCCGTCAACGCGGTGATGTTCGCCGACGGGATGGCGCGTGGCGGCCGGGCGGAAGCCCAAAAGCGACTTACCGATTTGTGGCGCGCCATCAGCAGCACTGGCGATCTGCCGCCGCTGCAGCGCGCCGTGGTGGAACGGCTGTTGGCGTTCACGCCTCTCGAAGGCACGCCCGTACAAGCCTGGTTCGATATGATGTCGCGCTATTTTTCACCCTACGATTTCAATCCGCTCAACATCAATCCGCTCAAGGATTTGATCGAGCGGTTCGTGGATTTCGCCGCACTGCGTGCGTTTTCGGAACTGCAAGTTTTCGTTTCTGCCACCAATGTGCAGACCGGGCGCGTGCGCATTTTTTCGCGCGAGAAAATCACGGCCGACGCGGTGATGGCCTCCGCCTGTCTGCCGGAATTATTCCGTGCCGTGGAGATCGACGGCATTCCCTACTGGGATGGCGGCTATCTCGGCAACCCGGTGATCTTTCCTTTCTTCGGCACCACGCAGACCGAGGACGTTCTGGTGATCCAGGTCAATCCCCTTATGCGACAACAGACGCCGACCTCCGCCAGCGAAATCATGAACCGCTTGAACGAAATCACTTTCAACGCGCCGCTGATCGCGGAATATCGCGCTATCGAATTTGTCGGCCGTCTCATCGATCAGGGCCGGTTGCCGCGCGGCACCGCTCCAGGCGAATATCGCCGGATCAATGTGCATCGCATCGTGCTCGACCGTTTTGGCACACAACTGGATGCCGCCTCCAAGCTGACGACGGACTACGACTTCTTTGAAACGCTTCGGGTCAACGGCAAGCGCGCGGCGAGGCGCTTCCTCGATGAGCATTTCAACGATATCGGCGTACGCAGTACCGTGGATTTGCGGGCCGAAGCGCAGGCCGAGTGGGCATGATACCTTTGCCGCTATGGCGAACGTAACGCCGCTTTTTTCCGCCGAAGTGGGCGCTGCCCGGCTCGAAATCTGCGTTGCCGATATCACCACGCTTGCGCTTGATGCCATCGTCAACGCGGCAAACCGTTCGCTGCTCGGCGGCGGCGGCGTCGACGGGGCGATCCATCGCGCCGCGGGACCGGAATTGCTCGCCGAATGCCGGACGCTCGGCGGCTGTGAAACCGGCGGCGCAAAGATCACGCGCGGCTATCGGCTGCGCGCAAAGCACGTCATCCACGCGGTGGGGCCGGTCTGGAGCGGCGGCGGCAAGGGCGAGGAGGAACTTTTGGCATCCTGCTATCGCGTGGCGCTCGATCTTGCCTCAACGCATCGGCTTGCATCGATCGCGTTTCCCGCGATCTCGACCGGCATCTATCGATTTCCGCCGGATCGCGCCGCGCGAATCGCCGTGGGCATTGTCACTTCGGAGGTAGCGTCATCGCCGCGCGGCATCGGCCGCGTGGTGTTTTGCTGCTTCGCGCAGGACATTGCGGATCATCACGTTGCAGCCTTCGCAGACCTTGGGTTGGCAACGGACGCCGGTTGATATCAACAAAAAGGCGGCCTTCCGGCCGCCTTTGATGTTTCTTCCCGCAGCCCGGCTTTTTTGCCGGCTTCGGTTATTCCGCTGCGTCGCCCGCAGCCGCTTCACGCGGCTGATCGGACTCAGCCTTTTGCTTGGCCTCGAGGTCTTCGCCGGTCGCCTGATCGACGACCTTCATCGACAGCCGTGTCTTGCCGCGCTCGTCGAAGCCAAGCAGCTTGACCTTCACCTTGTCGCCTTCCTTAACGACGTCGGTGGTCTTCTGCACCCGGCGCGGCGCCAGCTGGCTGATGTGGACGAGCCCGTCTTTGGCGCCGAAGAAGTTCACGAAGGCGCCGAAGTCCATCACCTTGACGACCGTTCCCTCGTAGATGTGCCCGACCTCGGGCTCCGACGCGATCGACTTGATCCAGTTGATAGCCGCCTTGATGGACTCGGCTTTCGCCGAGGCGACCTTGACCGTGCCGTCGTCCTGAATATCGATCTTGGCGCCGGTCTTCTCGACGATCTCGCGGATCACCTTGCCGCCCGAGCCAATGACCTCGCGGATCTTGTCGACCGGGATCGAGAACACCTCGATGCGCGGGGCGTGCTCGCCGAGCTCGGCGCGAGCCGACGTGATGGCCTTGCCCATCTCGCCGAGGATGTGCATGCGGCCGTCCTTCGCCTGGCCGAGGGCGACGCGCATGATCTCCTCGGTGATACCGGCGATCTTGATGTCCATCTGCAGCGAGGTGACGCCGTGCTCGGTGCCGGCGACCTTGAAGTCCATATCGCCAAGATGATCCTCATCGCCGAGGATGTCGGAGAGCACCGCATAGCGCTTATCTTCGAGAATGAGCCCCATGGCGATGCCGGCGGTCGGTCGCTTGAGCGGTACGCCGGCATCCATCAGAGCCAGCGAGGAGCCGCACACCGTCGCCATCGACGAGGAGCCGTTGGATTCGGTGATCTCGGAGACCACGCGGATCGTGTACGGGAACTCGGTCTTTTCCGGCAGAATGGGATGGATTGCGCGCCAGGCGAGCTTGCCGTGGCCGATCTCGCGCCGGCCGGGAGCGCCGATGCGGCCGGTCTCACCCACCGAGAATGGCGGGAAGTTGTAGTGCAGCAGGAACGATTCCTTGTAGGTGCCTTGCAACGCGTCGATCCACTGTTCGTCCTCGCCGGTGCCGAGTGTCGCCACAACGAGCGCCTGTGTCTCGCCGCGGGTGAACAGGGCGGAACCGTGGGTGCGCGGCAGCACGCCGACCTCGCACACGATCGGCCGAACGGTCTTTACGTCGCGGCCGTCAATGCGATTGCCGGTATCGAGAATATTCCAGCGCACGATCTTGGCTTCGAGTTCTTTGAACACGCCGGAGACCTGAAGCTTCGGATATTTCGGATTCTCGGTGCCCGCCGGGAGGAAATGCGCCATCACCTTTTCCTTGGCGGCTTCGACTCCCTTGTGGCGCACCATCTTGTCGGGAATGGCGTAGGCGGTGCGCAAATCCTTCTCGACCAATTCGAGCATCTCTTTTTCGAGCGCGGCATTGTCGGCCAGAGTGAGTTCGCGCGGCTCCTTAGCGGCCTTTTCCGCGAGCTTGATGATGGCGTCGATGACCGGCTGGAAATGCCGGTGGCCGAACATCACCGCGCCGAGCATGATCTCTTCGGACAGCTCCTTCGCCTCCGACTCGACCATCAGGACGGCGTCCTGTGTCCCGGCGACCACCAGATCGAGCTGGCTCTCGCTCATCTCGTCGATCTGCGGATTGAGCACGTATTCGTTGTTGATGAAGCCGACGCGAGCGCCGCCGATCGGTCCCATGAACGGCGCGCCCGACAGCGTGAGCGCGGCGGAAGCTGCAACCATCGCCACGATGTCGGGATCGTTTTCCAGGTCGTGCGACAACGTCGTGATGATGACTTGGGTGTCACAGCGCCAGCCGTCGGCGAACAACGGCCGGATCGGCCGATCGATCAGCCGCGACGTCAGCGTCTCTTTTTCGGTCGGACGACCCTCGCGCTTGAAGTAGCCGCCCGGGATGCGGCCTGCGGCGAAATATTTTTCCTGGTAATTCACGGTCAGCGGCAGGAAGTCGATGCCTTCCTTGGGCTGCTTGGCCGCGACAACGGTCGCGATGACGGTGGTGTCGCCGTATGAAGCGAATACCGCTCCGTCGGCTTGGCGTGCGAGTTTGCCGGTCTCTAGCGTGAGTTGACGGCCACCCCAGTCAAGTTGCACACGATGAATGTTGAACATTGCGATTGTCTCTCATGGTTTCGCGGAGATGCGAAAGCCATAAGCAAGACGGCGAGGCGCTGACGGCGCAGCAGCAGCTGCCAAGCCTGCCAGCGTCCGGCGATCCTGCCATGGCCTTCGGACCTTCCTTTGATATGGACGGACCATCGGTCCGTCGCTCTTAATCGGCAGCAACGCTGCCGGACATATGAGCGGGCGCCTAACGCGCTCCGCCACGAAGCGCGCGGGGTCTCCCGCGCGCAAAGCTTCAACGGCGAATACCCAGCCGTTCAATCAACTCCTTGTAACGTCCTTCCTCCGTGCGCCGAAGATAGTCGAGAATCTGGCGCCGCTGTGACACGAGCTTAAGCAGCCCGCGCCGGGAGTGGTTGTCTTTGATGTGGGTCTTGAAGTGATCGGTCAGGTTGTTGATCCGCTCCGAAAGGAGCGCAACCTGAACTTCCGGCGAACCCGTATCACCGGACTTGACGGCGTACGTCTTGATAACCTCCGCTTTACGCGCGGTCGTAATCGACATCGTCCTTAACCTCTTGTCTGCCGGCACGACCTGCCACGCCGGTTAAATTGAACACGCGCTTAGGGACGATCTCGCCGCGGTCGACCTCGGCAATGGCTACGAGCTGTCCGCTCGAAGCGACCTGGACCGTGCCGCGGATGACGGCAGCGTCCCGTCCACGCAACAAAACGGCTTGACCCCTGTGGAGCCTTGCCGCGTCTGCCGGGCTTACGGCCAGCGCCGGGATGTCGTCCAGCGCGGTCTCGACCGGCAGTAGCATATCGGCGAGATTTCCCTCGCCAGCGGCCGCTCTATGGCACAAAGGTTCAAGCCGTTCCAGCGAAATCATGTCGCTTTCCGCGAAGGGGCCAACCCGGCTCCGGCGCAACGCGCAAACGTGGCCGAACGCGCCAAGCGCCCGGCCGAGATCGCGGGCAAGAGCGCGCACATAGGTGCCCTTGCCGCATTCGGCGGCGAGCACGGCATGATCCGGATCGGGAGTGTCGAGCAGATCAAGCCGATGAATCGTCACCGGGCGCGGCGCGATCTCGACGAATTCCCCTTCGCGCGCAAGGTCGTAAGCCCGCTCGCCGTCGATTTTTATGGCGGAAAAGCGAGGCGGCACCTGCTCGATGGTTCCGACGAAGCGCGGCAGCAAGGCTTGGATTGCCGCCCTGTCGGGGCGGCTTTCACTCGTGTTGACGACGCGGCCCTCGGCATCGTCGGTGTCGCGCTCCTCGCCCCAGCGCACGGTAAAGATATAGACCTTGCGGCTGTCGACCACGAACGGAACCGTCTTGGTTGCTTCGCCAAGCGCGATGGGTAGACAGCCGGAGGCCAGCGGATCGAGCGTACCGGCGTGACCGGCGCGTTTGGCCGAGAACAAGCGCTTGATCACGGCCACCGCATGGGTCGAAGTCATGCCGACCGGCTTGTCGAGCACGACCCAGCCGTGTACATCGCGCTTTTGCCGCTTTTTGTTCGCGTTTTTGTCCTGCGACTGGACGTCGGAGGCCACGCCAGTGGCGAGCCCGCGCTCGGCGTCATCGCCGTACGCCGCCGCGATGTAATTCGTTGCCGACATTATTCTTCCTTTTCTCCACCGAGGTCGCGCCGGACCTCAGGTGTTCGCAAAAGCTTCTCGATCCGTTCCGCTTCGTCGAATCGTTCGTCGATGCGAAAGCGGATTTCAGGAGCAAATTTTAGGTTAACACGGCGCGCAATTTCACCGCGCATATAACGTTTGTTGCCCTCCAAGGCATCGAGCACTTTCTCTTCATCGCGACCGCCGAGCGGCATGATGTAGATCGTAGCCAGTCGCAGATCGGGGCTCATTCGCACTTCAGGAACCGTGATCATATGCGCCTCGATGACCGGATCATGGATATCGCCGCGCGAAAACATGTCGGCGAGCGCATGGCGAATGAGTTCGCCGACACGCAGCTGGCGTGGCGAGAAACCTGCGGATTGATCACGATGCTGATGATAACGAGCCATTTGTTTCTTTGTCGTGCCTGGGCTTGAACCGGGCCACACCTTACTTTTGCCAGCAAGCGATTTGATTGGATCGCCGGGTTGTTAGGCGACACAACTCCGCGCCTTTGCCGGCAATGGCGGCGATGCGAACGTGAGACTTGAACTCACAATGTCCGCTGCACGGTCTCCACTCGGTAGCACTCGATGACATCGCCGACCTTCATATCCTGGTAATTCTCGAATGCCATGCCGCATTCCTGGCCGGCGGCAACTTCGCGCGCGTCGTCCTTGAAACGCTTGAGTTGCGACAGCTTGCCCTGATGGACGACCACGTTGTCGCGGATCAACCGGACATTGGCGCCGCGCTCGACAACGCCGTCCGTCACGCGGCAACCGGCGACGTTGCCGACTTTCGAAACCTTGAAGACCTCGAGAATGGTGGCGTTGCCGAGCATGGTTTCGCGCAGCGTCGGCGCGAGCAATCCCGACATCGCCTTCTTCACGTCGTCGACGAGGGCGTAGATAATGTCGTAGTAGCGAATTTCGACGCCGGCTTGTTCGGCAGCTTCGCGGGCCTCCTTGTGCGCGCGAACGTTGAAGCCAATGACGGCCGCGCCCGACGCTTCCGCGAGCGTGATGTCGGATTCGGTAATCCCGCCGGCTCCGGCGAATATCACGCGCGCGCCGACTTCGTCCGTGCCGAGCTTCTCCAGCGAGCCGACGATTGCTTCGATCGAGCCTTGCACGTCGCCCTTGATCACCAAGGGAAATTCCTTGCGGCCCGAGGTCTTGAGCTGACTCATCATCTGCTCGAGCGAGCCGCGCATGCCGGTCTGCCGCGCCGCCAATATGTCGCGCTTCTGACGGGCGCGATAATCAGCGATCTCACGGGCGCGGGCTTCCGTTTCGACTGCAGCCAGCCGATCGCTCGCTTCCGGCGTGCCGTTGAAGCCCAATATTTCAACCGGCATCGAAGGTCCGGCGGCAACGACCGAATGACCGGTGTCCGATACGAGCGCGCGTACGCGGCCCCATTCGGAACCGGCCACGACGATGTCGCCAGGCTTTAGCGTGCCCCGCTGCACGAGGACCGTCGCGACCGGGCCGCGGCCCCGGTCAAGGCGGGCCTCGATCACTGTGCCTTCGGCGGCCCGATTCGGGTTCGCCTTGAGCTCAAGCAATTCGGCCTGCAGCGCGATCACATCGAGCAGCTTGTCGAGGTTGCGTTTTTCCTTCGCCGACACTTCGACTTCCAGAACGTCGCCACCCAACGATTCGACCTGGATTTCGTGCTGCAGCAGTTCCGTGCGCACGCGCTCCGGCTTGGCGTCCGGCTTGTCGATCTTATTGATGGCGACGATGATCGGCACTTTCGCCGCCTTGGCGTGGTGGATCGCCTCCACCGTCTGCGGCATGACGCCGTCGTCGGCGGCGACCACGAGTATGACGATATCGGTGATCTTGGCGCCGCGCGCGCGCATCGCGGTGAACGCGGCGTGACCAGGCGTATCGATGAAGGTGATCCGGCCCCCCGACGGCGAGGTCACCTGGTAGGCGCCGATGTGCTGGGTGATGCCGCCGGCCTCGGCGGCCGCAACATCGGTCGAGCGGATGGCATCGAGCAGCGACGTCTTGCCGTGATCGACGTGGCCCATGATGGTGACGACGGGCGCGCGCGGCTGCAGGTTCGCCGGATCGTCCGGAGCATCGAACATGCCCTCTTCGACATCCGATTCGGCGACACGCCGCACGGTGTGACCGAGCTCCTCGGCGATGATCTGGGCGGTGTCGGCGTCGATCGTATCGGTGATCTTCGCCATGTGACCCTGTTGCATGAGGATGCGGATCACGTCGACCGCGCGCTCGGCCATGCGATTGGCCAACTCCTGGATGGTGATTGTTTCCGGAATCGTCACTTCGCGGACGATCTTTTCCTTCGGCTCGCTGTCGCGGTGGCCGGTCATGCGCTGGACGCGCCGGCGGAAGGAGGCAACCGAGCGTTCGCGCACCTCGTCGGCGGAAAGAGCGGTCACGACGGTGAGCCGACCGCGACGTTTCTCGGCGACGCGCGGCGCCTTGGGCGCCGGCGCCGGACGCGCCGCCACGCCGCGGCGAGCGCTACGGGGAGCCTCATCCTCATCGGCCTCAAGCGCCGGTCGGGCAGTGCCCGGTTTTAACGCTGCCGCCGGTTCTACGCCGAAGCGCTTCTTGGCGACCTCGTCGGCCTTGCGTTTGGTTTCCTCGTCATGTTTGCGGCGGTCTTCTTCGTCGCGCTTGCGGGTTTCTGCTTTTGCTCGCTCGGCCCGGTCGGCTTCTTCGCGGCTGTAGCGAATACGGGCCTCTTCTTCGGCGATCTTTCGTTCTTCCGCCTCGCGCAGGCGAGCGTCGGCGAGCGCATGAGCGCGAGCGCTGCGCTCTTCCTCCGTGAGCGTGCGCAGCACGACTCCTGACGGTTTCGGCGAAGCGGGAGCGGAGGCCGGCGCCGGCGTTGCGGTTGCAGGTGCCGCGGTTGCGGCCTTTGCGGTCGTGATGCCGCGCTTCGGTGCCGCAGCCCGATCCACGGGCGTTACGGTCTCCTGCCTAAGTTCTCCCGGACCGGCGATCCGGCGCTTTACCTTCTCGACAACGACGGCCTTGCTGCGGCCATGGCTGAAGCTTTGGCGCACCACGCCCTGCTCGACGCCGGCGCGCTTCAGAGTCAGCGTCTTCGTCGAACTTACGCTCAGCTTTTCGCCGCTATTCTTAGTCGTCTCAGTCATACGCATATCCCCGGCCGGCTTAACTTCGGCGCAGCCTCTCCGGCCTGATTGTGCTGATCGCCGGTCCGAAACCGTTCAAGGCGCCGGCATCGCGCCAAAAAGGTTTCGCTCGCAGGACCGGCGAGCAGGGCTGCATGTACCACATTTGGGCGGTTCAATGCCAAATCCAATTGCGCCGAGGTGAGGAATCCAATCACAACGGGCGGATTGCCCGATTGCCGGCGGCGCAGCGCTGCATCGAGCTTGCGGGTTCCGTCGGAAGAAGCCCCGGCCGCGTGCAAAAGACCGACGACCTCCTCGTGCCCCAGGGCCGCCTCGGCCTTGGCGAAGCCCGCTGCAACCGATCCGGCCTTGCCGGCGACGGCCAATGCATCGAGAACGGCTCGTTCGAGGAGCCGCTCGGTGCGGTCGACGAAGTTCGGCGGCAGCCGAACCTCCCGCTTGAATCCCCGTGTAAACGCTTTGCGCTTGATCGCCTCATCCAGGGCGGCCCGGGTGCCGGTGACCCAAATTCCGCGTCCAGGCAGCTTACTTTTGACGTCGGGGACCGCCTCGCCGCCGGGCCCAACAACGAACCGGATCAAATCCGCGACCGGCCGCACGGTGCGTGTGGCAGCGCATAGGCGCTCGCGCTCGCGCGTACGTGGTCCGCTGTCCAGCTCTATGCCTGGCCCGGTATCGTGCGTGGCGGCGATCATGCGTTGGTTGCGTTCCTTCAGGCCTGGGCCTCGGGGGCCGGGGCTTCCTCGACGGGAGGAGGCGGAGCGAGATCGGCCTCATCGACCCAGCCGGCTTTCACGCGGGCTTGCATGACAAGGACCTCGGCCTCCTCGCGCGAAAGATCGAAGCCGTCGAGAATCCCAGCTTCGCGGACGGTCTCGCCGTCCTTGCGCTCGGTCCATCCCACAAGGTCGTCGGTCGCACATCCGGCAAGGTCCTCGACCGTCTTGACGCTGTTCTCGCCGAAGCGGACCAGCATGGCCGTGGTGACGCCCGGTACGTCCCTGAGTTCGTCTGCGACGCCAAGCTCCCGACGCTTGGCGTCGAGCTCGGCTTCGATCTTGGCCAGATACTCGCGGGCGCGGGTCTGTAGCTCGGCGGCGGTGTCCTCATCGAAGCCTTCGATGCCGGCGATCTCCTTGGTGTCCACCAAAGCGAGCTCTTCGACCGAGGTGAAGCCCTCGGAGGCCAGCAATTGTCCGATCACCTCGTCGACATTGAGCGAGTCGATGAACATGCGCGTGCGATTTTCGAACTCGGCCTGGCGACGTTCCGATTCCTCCTGCTCGGTCAGGATATCGATGTCCCAGCCGGTGAGTTGCGAGGCGAGCCGCACGTTCTGGCCGCGCCGGCCAATGGCGAGCGAGAGCTGCTGATCAGGGACGACCACTTCGATGCGCTCGCGCTCCTCGTCAAGCACCACCTTGGCGACTTCGGCGGGCGCCAACGCATTGACGACAAAAGTGGCGATGTCGTGCGACCAGGGAATGATGTCGATCTTCTCACCCTGCAGCTCGTTGACCACGGCCTGCACCCGCGAGCCCCGCATACCGACGCAGGCGCCTACCGGATCGACCGAGGAGTCGCGCGAGACGACCGCGATCTTTGCCCGCGAACCGGGGTCGCGCGCAACCGCTTTCACCTCGACGATGCCGTCGTAGATTTCCGGCACTTCCTGCGCGAACAGCTTGGACATGAATTGCGGATGCGTGCGCGAGAGGAAAATCTGCGGACCGCGCTGCTCGCGGCGAACGTCGTAGATGTAGGCGCGGATGCGATCGCCATTACGAAACACTTCGCGCGGCAGCATTTCATCGCGCCGCACGATCGCTTCGCCCCGGCCGAGATCGACCACGACGTTGCCGTACTCGACGCGTTTGACGATGCCGTTGACGATATCGCCGATCCGATCCTTGTATTCGTCGTACTGACGGTCGCGTTCGGCTTCGCGCACTTTTTGCACGATCACCTGCTTTGCCGACTGGGCGGCGATCCGTCCGTACTCGAGCGGCGGCAGCGGGTCGGCGATCGTATCGCCGATCTGCGCGGCCGGATGGCGCCGCCGCGCGTCCTCGAGACTGATCTGAAACGAGGGATTTTCTACCGCGTCCACCACCAGCATGTGGCGGGACAAATGCAGCTCGCCGCTTTTCGGATCGATCTCCGCCCGCACTTCGGTCTCGCTGCCGTACCGCGAACGGGCAGCCTTGGCGATTGCATCCTCCATGGCGCCGAGCACGATCTTGCGATCGATCGCCTTTTCCCGCGCGACCGCGTCCGCGATCTGTAAGAGTTCGAGTTTGTTGGCGCTTACCGTCGCCATTTTTCAGTCTCCCTTGCGTTGGTTGCCGCGCCGGCCTCGTGCCGGCGCTGCGTCCAGCTGTCGCCGTTGTTGCGATTCCTGCCCGTTGTGCGCTCGAGCGTGGGCGGCGCGCTCCTCGAGCTTGCCGCCGTGTTTGCTTCGCCGCAGCGCCTCGGAAATGAGCGCATCGGTTAGAACAAGCCTCGCTTCCATCATGTCTTCGATCCGCAGTATGGCTTCCGGATGTTCATCCGCAGCCGGATCGCCGCGGCGAAGACGCACGCATTCGCCGTCGGTGCCGATAAGCTCGCCGCGGAAGCGCCGGCGGCCGTCGATAGGAACAAGCATCTCAATGTGGGCGACATGACCGGCGTACCGATCGAAATCCGAGCGCCGCACCAGCGGCCGGTCGATGCCGGGTGAAGAGATTTCCAGCCGATACGAGCCTTCGATCGGGTCGCTCATATCGAGCACCGGGGAAAGCGCACGCGAGGCAGCCTCGCAGTCCTCGATGGCAAGCGCGCCGTCCGGCCGCTCGGCCATGATCTGAACGGTACAGCCGGCCGCGCCCGAAATGCGCACACGCACCAGCCGATAGCCAAGCTCGGCAAGCACCGGCTCCGCGATCGCGGCGACACGCTCCGCTCGTCCGGGCTCGGTGATGAGCCGCGGCTCTTCGGCAAAGGCTGTCGGCCTATCGTCCATGCTGTTCGCTGACTTGTCCTGCACTATGCGTCCGGCAGAGAACCGTCGGGCCTCAGGTAATAAAAAAGAGCGGGTCCCGGGGGGCCCACTCTCAAAACCGTTCGGATCAACCGACCGTTATGAGGTATCCATGACGGACCCGCCGAATATAGCGCTTCCGCAGGGCGTTGCAAGGGTGCCGATCTGGGCGCCGCGCGGCATCGGGCTGGGCGCTGCGCGGTATCGCAAGGGTTCGTTCAGACTTACCGACTTATTGTCCCGCGCGGGCACCGTACAATTCGCCAAATTAATGGATACGAGGATGGGTGCCACCCTCTCATTGATCTCCGAGCTTGAAGAAGTCGTTCAGCACGGCTCGCGCGAGAAGCGGGTCGAGACGCTCCAGCGCATCACGGCTCTCTTCCTTGATGGTGCAAGCCGCTACAACGACCAGCAGGTCGACCTGTTCGACGATGTCTTTGGGCTGCTCATCGAGGAGATCGAGACTAAGGCGCGGGCCGAGCTCTCGAATCATCTTGCGCCCGTAAGCAATGCACCGGTCAAAGTGCTGCGCAAGCTCGCCAACGACGACGATATCGCCGTCGCCGGGCCCGTGCTGAAACTCGCGCCGCGGCTGCCGGAGGCAGACCTCATCGACGTGGCGAGGACCAAGGGCCAAGCTCATCTGCATGCCATCTCGGCGCGTCGGGCGCTGGGTGAGGCGGTTACGGACGTGCTGGTGCGCCGCGGCAATCGTGATGTAGCCCGTCGCGTCGCCGACAATCGTAGTGCCCGCATTTCGGAGAAGGGCTTTCACCGCCTCGTCAAGCGCGCCGAGGACGACGGCGTCCTGGCGGAGAAGGTGGGACTGCGGCCTGATATTCCTGCGCCGATGTTCCGCGATTTGCTGACCAAGGCGACCGCGATCGTGCATCGGCGGCTCATCGCTTCGGCGACGCCCGAGGTGAGGGCAGCGATCTGTGACGTGCTGGCAAGGATCTCCAAAGAAGTCGGCGCTCGGGTCGGCCCGCGCGACTATCGCGCTGCGCAACGCATCGTGCTGAATCTCGATCGGGCGAGCCGACTTAATGAAGCGGCCCTGACCTCGTTTTGCGCCGAGGGCAGCTACGAAGAAACGGTGGTTGCTCTTGCTGCGCTCGCCAAGGTGCCGATCAAGATTACCGACCGCCTGATGGGCAGCGATCGGCCCGACCCGGTGCTGATCCTGTGCAAGGCCGCCGGTCTAAGCTGGCCGGCGGTGAAAGCCGTTATCCTGGCGCGTCCCGACGCAGCCGCGACGTCGGCGCAAGGTCTGAATGCGGCTTTCGCTAATTATGGACGGCTCTCGGCGTCGACCGCGCAGCGCGTAGTCCGTTTCTGGCAGGTGCGGCAAAGCCATTGAACGGTAAGCGGCAGGCGGTCTTCACATTCGGCGGAAAATCAGGAAGCAGGGCAGGCGCTCCTCGCGCGCAGCCTTCGCGTGGTAGCGCGTGCCGGTGAAATCCGGCCAGGCTTTTCGCCAATCGTCGGCGCATTGCGCGGTCCACTCAAAGTCCGCCGATCGCACGAAATGCCGCAACGTCCACGCCGCGTAATCGGCAACGTCGGTCACGAAGCGAAACTCGCCGCCGCGCCGCAGAATGCGGGCGAACTGCGCGACTGCTGCGTCCTGAACGAAGCGGCGTTTCCAATGCCGTCGTTTCGGCCACGGATCTGGATGGATCAGATCGATACGCGCCAACGATGCATCGGGCAGCCACGCAATCAGGTTCGTGGCGTCGTCGAAGTGCAGACGGATGTTTTGCAGACTTAAGTCCTCGATCGCAGCGAGCGCCTTGGCCATCCCGTTGACGAAAGGCTCAACGCCGATGAAACCGGTCCGCGGTCGCGCTTCTGCCTGCGCAACCATGTTCTCGCCGCCGCCAAAGCCGATCTCGAGCTGGACCTCGCTTACCGCCACCGGAAACAGCGCGCTCAACTCGGCCGGCACGGGGCGGGCAAGGTCCACCGCCAGGCGCGGCAGCAACGTATCAATAAGTTCCGCCTGCCGCTTGCGCAGCTTGTGACCTTTGCGCCGGCCGAAGAAGGCGCGTGCGTGTTGACCGCCGGAATCCATCGAAGTCGTGGCCGTATTCGGCCGGCGCGGCACAGCCGGGCGATGTCAGAATACCTTCAATGCGCCTGATCGGACGAGGGATTTTGCATCGCCTTTTCATGCTGCTTGGCAGCATGACGGCCGACCAGACAACCGGCGGCGGCGCCTAACACGGCGTGATGGCCGGCATAGTGTCCGGCGATGCCGCCAACCACCGCTCCCTTGATGCAACCCTTTGCATCAGCGGGGATCGTCGTAGCCGCAAACGCCAGGATCACCGCGAGGCCAGCGAACATTGCCCTCATGTCAGTCGACTCCGTTCGGTGTTGCGCCAATCGGCGCCGCGCCAATTCGTTCCGCTCGCCAATGTGGGTTGAGCCCGCAACAAATCAAGGCACGGCGGATTGTTGAAATCCGCCGTGCCAATTCAAGGCGTTAAAGAGCGCGTGCTCAGCGCAGGCTGCGCTTGAGCGCGTCGGCAAGGTCGGTCCGCTCCCATGAGAAGCCGCCGTCCTTGTCCGGCGCGCGACCGAAATGGCCGTACGCGGAGGTGCGGCGATAGATCGGCCGGTTGAGCTTCAGCGCGCGCCGAATGTTCGTCGGGCGCAAGGGGAACAGCTCGGGAAGGAGCTTCTGCAGCTTTGCTTCGTCGACCTTGCCGGTGCCATGCGTATCCACATAGACCGACATCGGATCGGCGACCCCGATCGCGTAGGCGATCTGGATGGTGCAGCTGTCGGCGAGGCCGGCGGCGACTACGTTCTTGGCGAGATAGCGCGCGGCGTAGGCGGCGGAACGATCGACCTTGGTTGGATCTTTGCCGGAGAAGGCGCCGCCACCATGCGGGGCGTAGCCGCCATAGGTATCGACGATGATCTTGCGGCCGGTGAGGCCGCAGTCGCCGTCGGGGCCGCCGACGACGAAACTCCCGGTCGGATTGACCAGGAAATCGCTCGGCTTGTTCGGCATCCAGCCTTCGGGCAGCGCCAATTCGACCGCATCGCCGATCATCTCTTTGACCATGCCCGGGGTATATTTTTTGCCGTTGCGGGTCTGTGCATTGTGCTGCGTCGACACGACGACCTTAGTGCAACCGACCGGCTTGCCGTCGACGTATTTCACGCTCACCTGGCTCTTGGCGTCCGGCTGCAGATCAAACAGGGCGCCGGCGCGGCGTTTATCCGAAAGCACTTTGAGAATCTTGTGCGCGAAATAAATCGGCGCCGGCATGAACGAGCCCTTTTCGTAGACCTCGCTTTCGGTGCAGGCGAAGCCGAACATCATGCCCTGGTCGCCGGCGCCTTCTTCCTCGCCGCTCTTTTTCTTTTTCGCGTCGACGCCCATGGCGATGTCGGGTGACTGTCCGTGAAGCAGCACCTCGACATCCGCGCCGTAGTAGGAAAATCCATCCTGGTCGTAGCCGATATCCCTCACGACGCCGCGCGCGATTTCCGTGATCATTTCGCGGTTCACCACCGCTTTGTCGCCATGCTTGTGGAACAGCGGCGCCTGACCGCGTCCTTCACCGGCGACGACGATCTTGTTCGTCGTGCAGAGGGTTTCGCAGCCAAGTCTGGTATTTACTTTGCTTTCGTCGGCGATGCCGAGCTTAAGGTCGTTCTCGAGAAAGGCATCGAGTATGGCGTCCGAAATCTGGTCGCAAACTTTATCAGGATGCCCTTCCGACACAGACTCGCTTGTGAACAGGTAGTTTGTACGTTGCACTGCGAAACACTCCCCTCATAAAACTGGCCCCGTCGCCTCGGGCCTTACTCGGTTCGAGCGCCGGCGAGAAGCCGCGCCATCCGTGACACGGTTGTTACAGCGTCGCTCCGCGCGGTCAAGATGTGGGCGAAATGTGGGCGAATTCTTGGGTCGCGCCGCGGGCGCGACGGCGCTGTTTCAGTATTTGTCGCTCAGAGCAATTTGCTCGACGAGGTCGACGATACGCCGTCTCAGCTTGGAGTCAGAGATGCGCATGAAAGCCTTGGTGAGCGCTAAGCCGTCCGATGTGGCGAGAAAGTCGGAGACATAAGCAGGCGAGGGCGCTTCGCTCATTCCCTCCGTACGCCCCGTCGTCGACACGGCCGGCGCGCCTTCGAAGAAAAAAGATACCGGCACTTGAAGGATATGGGAGATTTGCTGCAAGCGGCTCGCGCCAATCCGGTTTGTGCCTTTCTCGTATTTTTGGACCTGCTGAAATGTCAGGTCTAGGCTATTCCCGAGCTTCTCCTGGCTCATCCCAAGCATCATGCGGCGCATGCGCACACGACTGCCGACATGTTTGTCGACTGGGTTTGGTGCCTTTTTGGCGATCATTTGCCAATCTCCTATGTTACGCAATTTACCGCAATTATTTTAGATATAAAGAAATTTATTTACACGCATTAAAAAATTGGATGCCGGCTCAAATATTATGCAATCCTCCGCTTCATCGTGTCTTTTGTCTATTACATGGCTTGAAGTACAGTTAGCAATAATATTAGCGAGTATTTCCACTACTGCGTTCTGCGCGGAATAGTTGAATTTCGCGTGCATAGTACATCCGAAGGTCGATATCACATGTCTTATTGCGTGTCCGCCGCACCAATCTACCCATCCGCATTAGAATAAATTTTCCCTAAGCGGTAATCGCTAGCTTTTCGGCATTTTTGGCTGTAGTCGGCGTCGAATAAGCGCAAGCAACGAAACCGCGACGATCATGGCCGCGGGGGCGTCGCCGACGCGAGCGTAGATCGGGATGCCGATCGCTTGCGGCAGCGATGAATCGATCACGCCCTCGCTGCCGAGCGGCAACGAATTGACGATCCGTCCGACCGGGTCGACCACGGCGGAAATGCCGGTGTTGGCGGCGCGAACCAGCGGAAGACCCTCTTCGATTGCGCGCACGCGTGCTTGTTGGAAATGCTGGTACGGGCCGCTCGAAATGCCAAACCAGCCGTCATTGGTGACATTGATAATCCAGCCCGGCCGCCGGCCTTTAGGCATCACCGCGCCCGGGAAAATGATCTCGTAGCAGATAAGAGGCAATGCGAGCGGAGCGCCGGGTACAGCAATAAGTCTGCGGCGGTCGCCGGCAAGAAAGCCGCCGCGTTGCTTGGTAAGCTGTTGTAGGCCAAGACTTTCAAGAAAGCGCTGAAACGGAAGATATTCACCGAAGGGTACAAGATGGACCTTGTCATAGAGGGACACGAGCGAGTCGTCGCGATCGATAACGTAGATCGAATTGTAGGCCGCGGGTTCCACCGGATTAACCGGTTCGGCCAGCCGCATGGTGCCGGTGATCAGTACGGTGCCGCCCTGCAGCAACTGCTTGATTTGGGCGAGCGCGTCAGGTTCACGCGCGAGGAAAAACGGAAAAGCCGATTCCGGCCAGATCAAATGCGTGGCGTCGCGCGCGCCAAGCGACTGGGGGCCGGCGGGGCGGTCGGACAGCGCGATGTAGCGATCCATGATTTGCTGCTTGGCCGCATAGTTAAACCGGACGTCCTGCTGCAGGTTCGGCTGCATGATTTGTAGATTCACGCCATCGACCAGCTGGGTCGGCGTGTGGGCAAGCCGGAACGCGCCGAAGCCGCCGAGTCCGGCCAGAATGACGAGGCCGGACGCGAGCGGCAGCCACGTCCGGCGCGTTTCGGCGCGGTCGTCCGCTAGCGTTGCGGGGCTGGCGAAGACAATTACGGCAATGAACGTGAGGCCCCAGATGCCGATGACGGACGCGCTTTGCGCGAACGCCAACGGCGAGGTTAGCGCGTAACCGAAGGCATTCCAGGGAAAGCCGGTAAGCACATGTCCGCGCAACCATTCAGCCGAGGTTAGCGCGACACCCAAAGAGAGAATACGCATGGCTCCGCGCGTCCATAACCAGCGCGCTAAAGCCACGCCGAACGCGGTGAAAATCGCGAGCGCCGCCGGGAGGCCGAGCACCGCAATCGGCAAGAGCCAGCCGAAAGTCGGCGCATCGACCAGGAAGGCAAAGCCGATCCAATAAAGGCCGGCCAGAAAATAGCCGAATCCGAACCACCAGCCTGTAATCGCGGCTCCCATCACGCCGCGCCAACTCCCGATGGCGGCGCCGTCGATGAGCCAGACGAGCACGGAAAAAGTTAGAAACAGGACCGGCCAGAAGTTAAACGGCGCCATCGCCAGCGCCGACAGCGCGCCTGCGGCAAAGGCAATGAGCCAACGCCGCCATCCGTAGGACAATACGATGGCGTGGATCAGGGCCGTCGGCTTCACGGCGGCGGCTGAGTGTTCGGGTTTGTCCGCCCAGCCTCGTCGCGAGGTTGCGACGGGCGTGACACGGGCGGTTTCAGCGGCGTTGATGGCTCGCGCGCCCCGCCTGGCCGACGGTCCTTGCTACGATAGATCTTCACTCTCTTGACCCGGCGCGGATCGGCATCGAGGACCTCAGCCTCGAATGAGGCGGGTCCGGGTACCAGTTCACCACGCACCGGCACATGGCCCGCTCGCATGACCAAGTACCCGCCGAGCGTATCGACGTCGTGGGCGGCTTCGCCGACGTCGAACTCCTCGCCGATCACGGCGCGCACATCGTCGAGGCTGGCCCGGCCTATGGCCAAGAACGAGCCGTCGCTTTGCCGCGTCACCGCCGCGGTTTCGGCCTCGTCATGTTCGTCGGCGATATCGCCAACGATAAGTTCGACCAGATCCTCGATCGAGACGAGACCATCGCTGCCGCCGTACTCGTCGATGATGAGGGCGAGGTGAATGCGCGTCGCCTGCATTTTGGCCAGCAGATCGAGCGCCGGCATCGAGGGCGGCGCATAGAGAATCTCGCGTACAATCTTGGCCGCCGTCAACGCCATGGAAAGATCGATCTTCGCGAGGTCCAAATCCGTTGCCGGAAGTTCTTCCTGCTCGCGGGTGGCGATATCGACTGCCGCCCGCGCAGCCATGAACGCGAGTAGATCCCTGATGTGAACCATGCCGATCGGATCATCGAGCGTGTCGTTGTAGACTACGAGCCGGGAATGGCCGGCTCCGGCAAACACCCTGACCAGCTCGCCGATGGCGATGTCCTGCTGCACGGCAACGATGTCGGCGCGCGGCACCATGACGCTCTCAATCCGGCATTCGCGCAGGCCGAGGATGTTCTTGAGCATCGCGGCCTCGGCCGGCGAGAACCCCGATTCGGGCTGTTCGGCCGTGAGGACAAGTTCAAGGTCAGCGCGCGTCGCCGCAGCCTTCCAACCAAACAGGATGCGCATGACGCGCGCGAGCCACCCCTCGCGCAGCTCTCCGGTTTCCGACAAAACCACGGGAAGACCTCGATGCTCGGTCTCGTTCTGGTCGCTGTGCTTCGGGGATTGGGTCATGGCTTCGGACAACGGGGCGTTAAGCGTGGCGCGCGTGGGTCAGGCCTTGCCCGAATGCCGATATGGGTCGGGGATCGCCAGGCGCCGCAGAATGTCGCGCTCCACGCGTTCCATTTTCTCGGCATCCTTTTTTCGCACGTGATCGTATCCCAAGAGGTGCAGGAAACCGTGCACGGCAAGGTGGGCAACATGATGGGCAAACGGCTTATCTTCGGCCCGCGCCTCCTCAGCGACGGTCTCGTAGGCGAGCACGATGTCACCAATGAATGGCGGTTCCCCTCCAGCACGGCGTGCCGGAAACGACAACACGTTGGTGGCTGCGTCCACGCCGCGCCAGGTATGGTTGAGCAAGCGGATCGCCGAATCATCGGTCAGCACGATAGCAAGCTCGGCCCTTGGTATTGACAGCATGGCGGCGGCTTCCGCGACGGCGCGCCTCGCAACCGATTTGATGTCCGCGCTCTCTTTCCAGAGATCGGATTCGACGAGCATATCGATCTTTGGCGTTGCTCCTGCCTTCCGCGCCGCCTGTGTCATTACGCTCGCTCGCGCATTGCCGCTGCGGCTTTGTCGTAGGCCTCGACGATGCGCGCCACCAGCTCATGACGGATCACGTCGGCGGCTGTGAACGCGACGTGGCCGATTCCCTCGACGCCTTCGAGCAGCCGCACCGCCTCCGCCAAACCAGAGGTCTGACCCGGTGGCAGGTCCACCTGGCTGGGATCGCCGGTCACCACCATCCGGCTGTTCTCGCCGAGTCTGGTCAGCAACATCTTCATCTGCATTGCGGTCGTGTTCTGCGCCTCATCAAGAATGATCGCTGCGTTCGACAACGTGCGGCCGCGCATGAAGGCGAGCGGTGCGATCTCTATCTCGGTGGTTTGCAGCGCGCGCTCCACGATACGTGGGTCCATGAGATCATAGAGTGCGTCGTAGATCGGCCGCAGATAGGGATCGACTTTCTCGCGCATGTCGCCCGGCAGAAAGCCAAGTCGCTCGCCCGCCTCGACCGCCGGACGCGAAAGAACGATGCGGTCGACCTCTTTGCGCTCGAACAGTTGCACGGCATGGGCGACTGCAAGCCAGGTTTTGCCGGTACCCGCCGGACCGGTCGAGAATACCAGCGCGTGCCGCTTGAGTGCGCGTATGTACGCGTCTTGCGCCGGAGTGCGGGCGCGGACGCGGCGCTTGCGCAGATTGATCTCCTCGAAATTCTCTCGCGCCGAAGCGGGGTCGAAGTCGAATAGCGAACCTTGCGAAACGGCGAGCCGGATGGTGCCGTCAACGTCGCCCTGGACCACGTCGTCGCCGTGCTTGAGGCGCTCGTACAGGCTTTCGAGCACGCGGCGTGCCTGCTCGCAGGCCTCGCGCGAGCCCCCCAGCGTGACATGATTGCCGCGCGACGTAGCGACGACGTTGAGTCGCCGCTCGATCAAAGCGAGATTCTGCCCGTACTGGCCGAATAACATGGAGGCGAGGCGATTGTCGTCGAAGGTGAGAACGACCTGTGTGGCATTGTCCGGCGCCGCGACGAGCGATGCAGCATCCGTTCCAAGGGGGCCAGGTGTTCGCATTCAGGCTCCTGCGCCGGCGAGAGCCGGCTCTTGCGCCAGCGCGCCGAACAAGCTGTTGCTGGCGACTCCAGTGATGGTGACGGCGGCGATTTCCCCGATCAGCGCAGGCGGCGCTTCGATTTGCACCGGCTGAAGATAAGGCGAGCGCCCGACGATTTGGCCGTTGTGCCGGCCCAGCCGTTCGAAAAGCACGGAGACCGTGCGGCCGAGACAACGGCGATTGAAGGTCGCTTGACCGCGATCGATCGCTAGTTGCAGCCGGTGCAGACGATCGGATTTTGAAGCTTCCTCCACCCGATCGTCCATGCCGGCGCCGGGAGTGCCGGGCCGTGGTGAGTATTTGAAGGAGAACGCCCCGGAATAACCGATCTCGTCGACGAGGCTGAGCGTTGCGGCGAAATCGTCTTCCGTCTCGCCCGGAAAGCCGACGATGAAATCGGACGTGAGCGCCATGTCGGGCCGCGCCTTGAGCAGCCGGGAGACGATCTCGATGTAATCGGCGCGCGTGTGGCGGCGGTTCATGGCGGCCAGGATGCGGTCGGAGCCGGACTGCACCGGCAGGTGCAGTTGCGGCATGAGCGCCGGCAAATCGCGATGCACCGCGATCAGGTCATCATCCATGTCGAGCGGATGGCTCGTCGTGTAGCGCAGCCGCTCGATGCCGGGAAGTTGCGCGAGACGTTCGAGCAAGCGTGCCAATGACCACGCTCGCCTGTCCGGCCCCTGGCCGTGATAGGCGTTGACGTTTTGCCCGATGAGCGTGATTTCGCGCACGCCGGCGTCCGCAAGCTGCGCCACCTCGGCGACGATTTTGTTGACCGGCCTGGAGATCTCCGCGCCTCGCGTGTAAGGCACGACGCAGAAGGTGCAGAACTTGTCGCAACCTTCCTGCACCGTGACGAAGGCGGCGACGCCGCGCGCGCGGGCGGCTGCGAGGCTCGGTGCGGCGAGATGATCGAATTTGTCGTCGAGGGGAAACTCGGTATCGACAACCTTGCCGTCACGCTTGGCGCGCGTGATGAGGTCCGGCAGCCGATGGTAATTTTGCGATCCGACCACGAGATCGACGGACGGCGCCCGGCGGATGATTTCATCGCCCTCTGCCTGGGCAACGCAGCCGGCGACGGCGATGAGCATGTTGCGGCCGTCCGCGGCCGCCGCCTCTTTCATGCGGCGCACGCGCCCGAGCTCGGAATAAACCTTCTCCGCCGCCTTTTCGCGGATGTGGCAGGTGTTGAGGATGATGAGATCGGCGTCTTCGGCCGTCGTAGTTTCGACATAGCCTTCCGGCGCCAGGGTGTCCGCCATACGCTGTGAGTCGTAGACGTTCATCTGGCAGCCGAAGGATTTTACATAGAGCTTGCGAGTATCGGCCATCCCAGTCGAATCTGAACCTTTCTCAGTCCTTGCGGATCGTTGGATTCTCTCTGCGAGATCATATCGTGTTTGCGCCCGCGCGTCAGCCGAGGTCGCGGCGCAGCACCAGGGCGGTTGCACGGCCGTCATAATAGCCGCGACGGCGGCCGACTTCGTAAAACGCGGCCTTTTCGTAGAGTTGGACGGCCGGCGTGTTGCGTTCATCCACTTCAAGAAAAACGGTGCGGGCGCCGAGACCGGCCAGGCGGCGCAGATGCAGATCGAGTAGCGGGCGCGCGAAACCGCGGCCCCGCCAGTTCGGCGCGATGGCGACGGACAGGATTTCCGCTTCGTCCGCAGTCAAACGGGACAGGATGAACCCGGTCAACGTCCGGCCGATGGTCGATCGGTGGCAGACGACATGGCGGTCGACTAGCAGCCGGTGAAACTCGTCCTCACCCCAGCCACGCTGAAAGGAGGCCGCGTGAAGCGCGGCGATCGCGGCCGCGTCGCGCTCCCGTGCCTCCGAGATTGTGGGCTCGGGCCGGGTCAGCAGGCGGGTGACGAAATTCATCATCGGCGCGGGAGTTGGGCGGCGTTTTGCGGTTGCGCGTCCGGGGCGCGGAGATATTGCGGCTTTGGCGGCGACTGATCTTCCGGCACGACCGCGCCCATCCGCGCCACCCAGGCGATATCGGGCGCTGGGCGGGCGTCGACGGTAACCGGCGCAGCATCGTTCTGAGACAGCGCGGCGGCGACGTGTTGAGCCGCCGAGCCGACGATACAAGAAGGCGTCGCGGCTGCTGCTTGCACGCCTTCGCGTAAGGCCGCCAGCCGCGGCGCTGTCAGCGTCCGGCCAGCCGCGCTGAACACCTGCAGGTAGATATGCGCGTGCCGCGCGTCGATCGCGGCGACCACTGGAAATCTGTCATCGGCGGCCATGTGGGGGGCCGCAAAAGCGGAAAGCGTCGACACGCCAACGGCCGGTTTGTCTGCCGCCAGCGCAATGCCGCGCGCGGCGGCGATGCCGACGCGAAGTCCGGTGAAGCTGCCGGGTCCGGTGGTCACCGCGATCCGATCGATGTCGGTAAACGCCATGCCGGCTTGGTCCATCACCCGCTGCAAAAGCGGCATCAACGCTTCGGCATGGCCGCGCGTCATCGGCAGGCTATCGCTGGCAACAATGCCGCCATATTCGGTGTCGAGCAAGGCTGCGGAACAGGCCGCCAGCGCCGTATCAATAGCGAGTACACGCATGGGCAGCCAGGCGGTTCAATCGCCGAGTTACATCGGCCGAACCTCGGTCACGTCGGGTATGAAATGACGCAATAAATTCTGGATGCCGTGCCTGAGTGTCGCCGTCGACGATGGGCAGCCGGCGCACGCACCTTTCATGTTGAGATAGACGACGCCGTCCTTGAAGCCGCGGAAGGTGATATCGCCGCCGTCATTGGCAACCGCCGGCCGCACCCGCGTTTCGATCAGCTCCTTGATGGTGGCAACGGTTTCGGCGTCGGTCGCATCGAAAAACTCGTCGGCGTCACCTTGGTCGGCGCCGGCGGCGGCGTTCAGCAACGGCGCGCCGGACATGAAGTGCTCCATGATGGCGCCGAGGATCATCGGCTTGAGCTGCTGCCACTCACCGGCATCTTTGGTCACGGCAATGAAGTCAGAGCCGAAGAAGACGCCGCTGACACCGTCCACGGCGAACAGCCGTTCGGCGAGCGGAGACTGCGCCGCTTCGTCCTTGTCACGCAGGTCGAGCGTGCTGCTTTCGAGCACGGCCCGGCCGGGCAGGAATTTCAAGGTTGCCGGGTTTGGCGTAGCTTCCGTTTGGATGAACATGCTGTGCTCCGTGAGCTGGCGTGGCCCATAGAACCAGGGCCGCGACTCGCGTAAATCAGTCTATTACGTGGCGAATTCTCTTGGAAGTTCAAGAGCGGCAACCGTTGATTAAACCTCCCAAGGCCCAAAGGGACGATCTGCAGCTCAGGATAGCGCGTCGATCTCTTCGTCAGTGAGGTGCCCGGGAACGATCGTCACCGGAATCGGATAGCCGCCCGCGGTGCGGCCGATCGTTGCGACCAGGGGTCCTGGCCCTTCAGGAGCCGTTCCGGCGGCAAGAACAAGGAGGAAGATATCTTCATCCTCGTCGATGAGGCCGAGAACTTGCTCCGCCCCTTCGCCTTCCCGCACCACGCGTTCGGGCGTGATGCCGGCGATGCCGTTGGCGCGGGCAGCGTATTTGCTCAGCTGTGCGTCGGCTTCTTCGTGGGCCTCCGCGCGCATGATGCCGGCGACGCCGAGCCATTGCTGGCTCTGGTCGTGCATGTCGATCACGCGCAGCATCACGACGTTTGCGCCGATGCGCGCCGCTCGACGGCTCGCGTAATAAACCGCGCGGTCGCACTCCTCGGTGTCATCGATCACGACGAGAAGCTTCGGCTTATGACCGGTCTCGTAGCTGCGGCGCCTGCGGGACATGGGATTTCTCCGGCACGAGCGACACAACGCCACAAGCGGTTCATGCTGCCACGGAGACGCGTCGTTCGACAAGCCGGTCCGTGCCGCGCAAATGCGGCGAGAGCTTGGGCGGAAATAGGTGTTGCGTGCGAGGCTAGGCGGAAGTCTGCTACGATCGCACGAAGCCGACGATGTCCTTGACCGCCTTCATCGTCTCGCCCGCGAGCTTTTGCGCGCGAGCGGCGCCGTCCGCGAGCACGGAGTCGATCGCGACCGGATCGCGCAGCAGCCGTTTCATCTCCGCACCGACCGGCCCGAGCTTGGCGACCGAAAGATCGACCAGCGCCGACTTGAATGTCGAGAATTGCGCATTGCCGAATTGGCCGAGCACACCGGCGCGCGTGGTGCCCGCGAGCGCGGCGTAAATGCCTACCAGGTTATCCGCCTCGGGCCGAGTCTTTAGCCCGGCCTCCTCGCTCGGCAGCGGCTCGGGATCGGTCTTTGCCTTGCGGATTTTCTGGGCGATGGCGTCGGCATCATCGGTGAGATTGATGCGGGAATAATCGGAGGCGTCCGACTTCGACATTTTCTTGGTGCCGTCGCGCAGCGACATGACGCGCGTCGCCTCGCCGGTGATCACGGGCTCCGGCAGCGGAAAAAAGCTGTCGCCGTAGCCGTGCTCGTGGATCGAGCGGCCGAAATCGTTGTTGAATTTCTGGGCGATGTCGCGCGACAGTTCGAGGTGCTGCTTCTGATCCTCGCCGACCGGCACGTGCGTGGCGCGATAGACCAGAATATCGGCCGCCATCAGTATCGGATAGGAGTAGAGACCAGCCGAGGCATTCTCGCGATCCTTGCCGGCTTTTTCCTTGAACTGCGTCATCCGGTTGAGCCAGCCGACGCGGGCGACGCAATTGAAGACCCAGGCAAGCTCGGCATGCTCCGCCACCTGGCTCTGGTTGAACACGATGTGCTTTGCGGGATCGATGCCGCAAGCAAGGAACGCCGCAGTAACCTCGCGGATGGCGTGCGGAAGCTCGGCCGGGTCCTGCCAGAGCGTGATCGCGTGCAGGTCGACGACGCAATAGATGCAGTCGTAGCGGTCCTGCAGCTCGACGAAGCGCTTGATAGCGCCGAGATAATTGCCGAGATGCAGGTTGCCGGTGGGCTGCACCCCCGAAAAAACCCTCTCTTGAAACGCCATGCACGGTCTCCGCGAAAACGAGCGCCACATGCCATGACGCCGCTCGCGGCGTCCCAATGCCATGACGCCGCTCGCGGCGTCCCAATGCCATGCCGTCGCCTTGCCCTGCAAGGGCTCCCCGCTATAGTGCGGCTCCCGCCGCGCGAGTTCTTTCAAAGAGTCGTCCTATGCCCTTCAGCCGTTTCGACGTTCTCGGCATCGGCAATGCGATTGTCGATGTCATTACCCGCACCGAAGAAGACTTTTTGCTCAAGCAGGGCATGCGCAAGGGTACGATGGCGCTGATCGACGAGCCGCGCGCGGAGGCGATCTATGACGCCATGGGTCCGGCCATCGAGGTGTCCGGCGGTTCGGCCGCCAATACTATCGTGGGCCTGGCCTCCCTCGGCTCGCGCGCGGCCTTCATCGGCAAGGTCAAGGACGATACGCTGGGCCGGGCCTTCGCCCACGACATCCGCGCCGCCGGAGTGGCCTACACGACGCCTCCGGCCGCCGACGGAGCATCGACGGCGCGCTGCTACGTGCTGGTGACGCCCGATGGCGAGCGCACCATGAACACTTATCTCGGCGCCGCACAGGATCTGCATCCGGCCGACATCGACGCCGATATGGTCGGCGCCAGCGCCATTCTCTACCTCGAAGGCTATTTGTGGGATCCGAAGAACGCCAAGGATGCGTTCCTCAAGGCCGCACAGATCGCGCACGACGCCGAGCGCACGGTGGCGCTCACGCTCTCCGATGCGTTTTGCGTCGATCGCTGGCGCGCGGAATTTCTTCATTTGATGCGTTCACACACCGTCGATCTCATCTTCGCCAACGAGGCCGAGCTGCACAGCCTGTACGAGACCTCTGACTTCGACACAGCCGTGGCGGCTTTGCGCGCGGATGTCGGGGCGGCCGTCGTGACGCGGAGCGAGAAAGGCTGCCTGGTGATCGGTCCCGACGGGACCGAGGCGGTGCCGGCGTTCCCGGCCGAGCGGGTCGTGGATACGACCGGCGCCGGCGACCTGTTCGCGGCCGGCTTCCTCTCCGGCTTGGCGCGCGGCGCGGACGACCGTGACTGCGGCCGTCTCGGTGCGCTCGCCGCGGCCGAAATTATCCAGCACCTTGGCGCCCGTCCGGAGACTTCGCTCCGCGACCTTGCGCGGGAAAATGGCTTGGCTGACTGAGCCTTCGGCCTCGCT
The DNA here is from genome assembly GCA_963733575.1 of uncultured Alphaproteobacteria bacterium. Classification (GTDB taxonomy): domain Bacteria; phylum Pseudomonadota; class Alphaproteobacteria; order Rhizobiales; family Xanthobacteraceae; genus BOG-931. Next base: position 103,055 of record CAVTDJ010000011.1, read on the forward strand.
GCTAACCAATTACTAACCAAACGGGACTACGGATCGCCTGTAATCCGGAGGTCCAAAACCATGGACGAGAGCTCAAACAAGAGCTCGGGCGAGCGCAAATCGCAGGAACCCGAAGCCGCCAAAACGCCCACCGGCAAATCCGCCGCCACGTCCGGCGATACGCCGCAGCATCGAGAGACTGAAAGCAAGGCCACCGACAGCAATCTGCCAATCGTTTGGTCGCCGAAGCTCGATGCTCGAGAGGGGATGACGGAAGATTTTCTGGGCTCCGATGCTGACGAGGCGATGTCCTCTTCCGCCGACGAAGCGGCGAAAGAGGACACAAGCGAGCCGATTGGCGAAAGCGCCGGCGGTTCGTCGCTGTCGCGGTCGTTACGTTTCGCGATGCTAGCGATTTCGGTCGCATCTGCGGCTGCGATCGGTTCGTTCGTTGGATCGCTGTCGGCTTCCGGATTTGCCCATCTTTGGCCGGGCGCTGCGGCAAGCTCCAATCGGGCGACCGTGAACGCGCCGCAAGCGACCAAGGCCGAGCTTGCCGAGCTTTCCGCCCTCAAAGCCAGTCTTGACGGCGCGGCCCGCAGCGCGAACGGTCAACTCGCCAGGCTTGCGGACCGGCTCGACCGGGTCGAGCGTGCACAGAGCGAGCCGGCGACGAAGATTGCCCACATCGCCGAAGCAATCGATCGGCTTGAGAAAAAAAGCGCGATGGCATCCGCGGCGGCGGCTGCGCTTGAGACGACGGGCTCCATCGCAAGCAGTCCGCCGGCCGGGGCCGAAGCGAAGCTGCCCGACAAAATTTTGCAGGACTGGGTCGTGCAAGACGTGCGTGGCGGCCGCGCTCTCATTGAGAGCCGTTATGGCGGCATTTTCGACGTTGCGACTGGCAGCGTCCTTCCCGGTCTCGGCCGTGTCGAGACGATCAAGCGGCAGGACGGCCAGTGGGTTGTCATCACCGCGCACGGCGTCATCGCCGAGCACTGAGCGCGCTTCGGCACATGGCTTTCACTCGCTAGTCTAGCGTTCGGCGGGTCTATTCCCGACATTGCGATCGCAGAGATGAAGGACCAGTAGTCCGGGCGCCTCATTCCGTGCCAATCTGTCCACTCCAATGCGCGCGCCGGGGCGCGGACAACAGGAGTTGGCGATTGAGCCCGTCGCCTATCGGCGCTTGTGCCGGAATCATGCGCCTTATCGCCACCGCGCTCGCGTGCGCGGCAATTCCAATGGGCGCCGTCGCGCAATCGCCCGAAGCCTCGGCGTCCCAGCCGGAAATGCGGGAAAATTGTCCCGGCCTTGTTTCCGACGACCGGCCGCCGGCGACGCCCGCGGCGTTCAAACTCGCAGCGTTAAACGCCGACCAGCTGCTGCTGACTTTTATCGGGCACGCCACGTTTTTGATCGAGAGTCCGCAGCATGTGCGGATCGTGACCGACTACAACGATTATGTCAGGCGGCCGGTTGTGCCCGACATCATCACCATGAATCACGCCCACGATACGCACTACAGCGACAATCCCGATCCCGCGATCAAATACGTGCTGCGCGGCTGGGGGCCGAGCCCGGAGGAGCCGGCGATCTGGGATCTGAAATATCGCGACGTGCGCGTGCGCAACGTGCCGACCAATATCCGCAACTGGACCGGCGGGACCGAGCGTCACGGCAATTCGATCTTCGTCTTCGAGATCGCGAATATGTGCATCGCGCATCTCGGGCATTTGCATCACACGCTGACGCAGCAACAGCTCAATGAGATCGGCCGCGTCGACGTGGTGATGGCGCCCGTGGATGGCAATTACACGCTCGACCTCGACGGCATGATGGAGGTTCTCACCGCGCTCAAGGCGCCGCTCATCATCCCCATGCATTTTTTCGGCTGGGCCACGCTCGAACGCTTCGTTGAGCGGGCGCAGCAGCAATGGCCGGTCGAACGGTCGGAGATTCCATCGGTGGTGGTGTCGAAGACGACCCTGCCCGCCAGCCCGAAGGTCCTGGTGCTGACCGGATTTTGACAACGGTTATCGCCATTCCCCGTCAGCTTCCGGTCGAATGACGATCATCGTATAAATGTTTACCGTCATCCTGAGGTGCTCGCGCCATAGCAGGCGCAGCCTGCGTACACTTGGCTGCGATGCGCGAGCCTCGAAGGATGTCGGCCGAGGCGCCCGGGTCGTCGCCTCAACCGAAATCGGGCTTATCCGATTTCGGAATTTCAACTACCAAGTCGGCAACAGCCGACTTGGTAGGCTCGCGGAGTTTATCATCGGGCCGGCCACTTTGGGCCGAACCCGTTGGCTCGCACCTCTGGGTGACGGAAGAGAGTTTACTGATGCTAAGCGTGGAGCAGAACGATCTCATCACCCGCACGGGACCCGGCACCGCCGCCGGCACGCTGATGCGGCGTTACTGGCAGCCGGCAGCGCTGGTCGACGAGCTATCCGGCAATCGGCCGGTCAAGCCCGTGCGGCTGATGGGCGAGGACCTGGTCGCCTTCAAGGACGATAAGGGCCGCTACGGCCTGATCGGCCGCCATTGTCCGCACCGCGGCACCGACCTTGCTTACGGGCGGCTGGAAGACGGCGGATTGCGCTGCGCGTTTCACGGCTGGCTGTTCGACGTGAACGGCAAGTGTCTGCAGACGCCGGCTGAACCGGACAACAGCAACCTTTGCGCCAACATCAAACAGAGATCCTACCCGGTCGTCGAAAAGAACGACATCCTGTTCGCTTATCTCGGACCGGGCGAGCCGCCGGCATTTCCGCAATTCGACTGCTTCATCGCGCCGTCGACGCACACATTCGCGTTCAAGGGCATGATCGATTGCAACTGGCTGCAATCGCTCGAAGTCGGCATCGATCCGGTGCACACGTCGTTTCTGCACCGTTTCTTCGAGGATGAGGATCCGAACCAGGGCTACGGCAAGATGTTCCGGGATACCTCAAAGGACTCGGACATGCCGATGACGCAAATCATGCGCGAGTTTCCGCGGCCGCGCATCGAGGTAGAACCGACCGATTACGGCTTTCGGCTGATTACGCTGCGCCAGATCAGCGACCAAAAAGCCCATGTGCGCGTCACGAATCTGATTTTTCCCAACGCGTTCATCATTCCGATGAGCCGCGAGATGACGATCTCGCAATGGCACGTTCCGATCGACGACGTGAAACATTACTGGTACGCGATCTTCACGTCGTTCGGTGCGCCGGTCGACAAGGACGAGATGCGCCGGCAGCGGCTCGAGCTTTACGAACTGCCGGATTACGTGCCGCGCAAGAACAAGAGCAACGATTACGGCTTCGATCCGCACGAGCAGGAGCACGCCACATATACCGGCATGGGTGCCGACATCAACGTGCACGACCAGTCGGCCTGCGAGTCGATGGGCGCCGTTCAGGACCGCACGCAGGAGCATCTCGGCACGTCGGACAAGGCAATCAGCGCCTATCGTCGCCTGCTGCGGCAGGCGCTCGATCAATCCGGAAAGGGCGCCAAACCGATGATGGTGCTCGACCCTGCGGCGGCGGCGAAGATCACCGGCCCGGCCTGCGTTGACGGCATCGGCCCGGCCGGCGATTGGCAAGGCTATTGGCAGCGTACCAACCAGGGCCGGCAAGAGACTAAAAGCTGGGCCAATGGGCATTGAACGTCCCGTCATTCCGGGATGCGCCGAAGGCGCAGGCCCGGAATCCATAACCCCGGTCTGTGATTATGGATTCCGGGCTCGCCGCGGAGTTTATCATCGGGCCGGCCACTTCGGGCCTGACCCGTTGGCGACGCCCCGGAATGACTGCGTTTGATGGCACCGCGTCGCCGTTCATCCGTCAGCTTTGTCGAGCGTCACGGCCTGTGGACCGAAGGTCAGGCGCGCCAAGCAAAGGCCGTCGGGCAGGCGATCAAGAAAAACAAGCTCGAACTGGTGCGGTTTTCCTTCGCCGACCAGCACGGCGTGCTGCGCGGCAAGACCATCATGGCTGCGGACGCGCCGGTCATGATGCAAAGCGGCGTCACCATGACGACGACGCTGCTCGCCAAGGACACCTCACACAAGACGGTCTATCCGGTGTTCACCGCCGGCGGCGGCTTCGCCATGGCGGAGATGCAAGGCGGTGGCGATTTCGTCATGGTCGCTGACCCGGCGACATTCCAAGTACTGCCGTGGGCACTGAACAATGGGGCGCCAAATACCGGCTGGCTTCTCTGCGACATGTATTTCACCAACGGCAAGCCGGTGCCGTTCTCAACGCGGCAGATTCTTCGCGACGCGCTGGCGCGTCTTGAGACAGAAGGATTCGACTTTCTGGCCGGGCTCGAGGTCGAATTTCATCTCTTCAAGCTGGAGAACCCCCGCCTCACGCCGGAAGACGCCACCTGGCCGCCGCAGGCGCCTGAGGTGAGCCTGCTTAATCAGGGCTACCAGTATCTTACTGAGTCCCGCTTCGATCAGATCGATGCGGCATTGGAACCGATCTGGCGCGGCGTTGCGGCGCTCGGCATGCCGCTGCGTTCGCTCGAAGTCGAATTGGGACCGAGCCAGTGCGAATTTACCTTTCGTCCGCAAATCGGCATGGCCGCCGCCGACACCATGATTTTGTTCCGCGCGGCCGCCAAGCAGATCGCGCGGCGCAACGGCTATCTGGCGAGCTTCATGTGCCGGCCTGGACTGCCCAACCTGTTTTCCAGCGGCTGGCATCTGCACCAATCGCTGATCGAGCGCAAACGCCGCCTCAATGCCTTCGCGGGCGACGTAAGGGACGGGCTTTCCGCCATCGGCTTGAACTATCTCGGCGGGTTGTTGACGCATGCGCAAGCTGCCGCGGCTTTCGCGACGCCGACCGTTAACGGCTATAAACGATACCGGCCGTATATGCTGGCGCCCGATCGCGCCATCTGGGCGCGCGACAATCGCGGCGTGATGGTGCGCGTGTTCGGCCAGCCTGGCGATCCGGCGACGCACCTGGAGAACCGCGTCGGTGAGCCCACCGCCAATCCCTATCTTTACCTGGCATCGCAAATTTATGCCGGGCTCGACGGCATCGCGCAGCGCCGCGATCCCGGACCTTCGGCGGATACGCCTTATGAGGCCAAGGCGTCCCCGTTGCCGAAGAATCTCGGCGAAGCCATAGCCGCCCTAAAGGCAAGCGACGTCTTTAGAAAGAATTTCGGCGCCGCCTTCGTCGACTATTACGCCCACATCAAAGAGGCCGAGTTCGCGCGTTTCAAGGCCGAAGCCGCCGAGCAGGCCGACGTGACGGCCTGGGAGCAGAACGAGTATTTCGATTTGTTTTGAAGGTCCGACGAAACGACCGGCGAAGCGATCACACGTCGACGGTTGCCGCTAACGCATATTCCTCGATGAACAGGCGGCGCGGCTCGACCTTGTCGCCCATCAGCTCGTCGAAGATGGTGTTGGCCTCGTCGATCTCTTTGACGCTGACCTGGAGCAGCGAGCGCGCGTTGGTGTCGAGCGTCGTTTCCCAGAGCTGGGTGGGGTTCATCTCGCCGAGGCCTTTGTAACGTTGCATGGCGATACCCTTGCGGCCTGCGTCTGTCACCGCGTCGAACAGGCTGACGGGACCGTGGATGGCCGTCTCCTCGTCCTTACGGCGCAGCATCGCCGGCGGCGTCGGCCGTGGATAAATCTGCTGCAATGAAGGCGCATATTCGTCGAGCTTGCGCGCATCGGCCGAGCCGAGCAGCGCCTGATCGATCATCGCGACTTCCTTGACGCCACGCACCATGCGCTCGAACTGGAATCCGTCTTCGTTAAATTGCCCCGCCCAGCCGCGCTCGGTCTCGTCCGTCAAGGCGTCAAGGCGTCTGGCGATGTATTGGGCCGCCGCAGTGGCATTAGCAGGATCGCTGGTCACGCGCTGGTGCAGCACGCCGGCAATGGCGGCCTGCTCGATCACCCTGCGGTTATAACGGCTGTGCAAACCGTTCAGGAGATTGCGGATCGAGCGGGCTTCCTCCACGAGCTTGCGCAGATCGTTGCCGGCGCGCACTTCGCCGGACGACAGACGCAGCACCGACTCTTCGAGGCCGGTGTCGATGAGGAAATCCTCGAGCGCACGCTCGTCCTTGAGATATTGCTCGGACTTGCCGCGCGAGACCCGGTAGAGCGGCGGCTGCGCGATATAGAGATAGCCGCGGTCGATGATCTCGCGCATCTGCCGGTAGAAGAACGTCAGCAGCAGCGTGCGGATATGCGCGCCGTCGACGTCCGCGTCCGTCATGATGATGATCTTGTGGTAGCGCACCTTGTCGGCCGTGAACTCGTCGGTGCCGATGCCGGTGCCGAGCGCGGTAATCAGCGTGCCGATCTGCTCGGACGAGAGCATCTTGTCCATGCGCGCGCGCTCGACATTGAGAATCTTTCCGCGCAGCGGCAGCACGGCCTGGAATGCGCGATTGCGGCCTTGCTTGGCGCTACCGCCGGCGGAATCGCCCTCGACGATGAACAGCTCGGATTTGGCCGGATCGCGCTCCTGGCAGTCGGCGAGCTTGCCCGGTAGCGACGTGACGCCCAGCGCGCTCTTGCGCGTCATTTCGCGCGCCTTGCGCGCCGCCTCGCGCGCGGCGGCCGCCTGGATCACCTTGCCGACGACGATCTTGGCCTCGCCCGGGTGCTCCTCCAGCCACGATTTGAGCATATCGTTGATAATGCCCTCGACAGCGGGCCGCACTTCCGAAGAGACGAGCTTATCCTTGGTCTGCGAGGAGAACTTTGGGTCGGCCACCTTGACGGACAGGACCGCCGTCAAACCCTCACGGCAATCATCGCCGGTGAGGGCGACCTTTTCCTTGCGCGCGACGCCGCCCAATTCGGCATACCCGGTGATTTGACGCGTCAACGCGCCCCGGAAGGCTGCGAGATGCGTGCCGCCGTCGCGTTGCGGAATGTTGTTGGTGAAGCAAAGCACCGATTCGTGGTAACCATCGTTCCACCACAGCGCACAATCGACGCCAACGGAGTCCCGCTCAGCGTTGATGACAATCGGCTGCGGGACGAGGGGCGTCTTGTTGCGATCGAGATATTTGACGAACGCCTCGACCCCGCCCTCGTAGCGCATCTCCTCGCGTTTCTCGACGGCATGGCGATTGTCGGACAGGACGATGGTGACGCCGGAATTGAGGAAGGCGAGTTCGCGCAGCCGGTGTTCCAGCGTCGCGAAGTCGAATTCCGTCATTGTGAATGTCTGCTTGGACGGCAGAAAGGTCACTTCGGTGCCGCGCTTGTCGTAGGCGGCGCCGACCACGGCAAGCGGAGCGACCGCCTCGCCGTCGCGGAATTCCATGCAATGCTGTTGGCCGTCGCGCCAGATCGTCAGCTTGAGCCAGCTCGACAGTGCGTTGACGACCGACACGCCAACGCCATGCAGGCCGCCGGAGACTTTGTAGGCGTTTTGGTCGAATTTTCCTCCGGCGTGCAGCTGCGTCATGATGACTTCGGCTGCGGACACGCCTTCACCCTTGTGGATGTCGGTCGGGACGCCGCGGCCGTCGTCGCGCACTGTGCAGGAGCCGTCGGGATTGAGCGTCACGACGACTTGCTTCGCGAAGCCCGCAAGGGCTTCGTCGATCGCGTTGTCGACGACCTCGTAGACCATGTGATGCAGGCCCGAGCCGTCGTCGGTGTCGCCGATATACATGCCGGGCCGCTTGCGCACGGCATCGAGCCCCTTGAGCACCTTGATCGATTCCGCGCCATAGTCGGAGGGTGCAACGGGGCCTGGCTTACGGACGGCTTCAGCCATGCGGAAAGCTCTCGAATCGCTTACGAAAAAACGGGTAAATCGCTGATTGTCTTGTACATTGTCTTGTACACGAAAACCAAGTTCCGTACAGGGGTAATCGGTTCCCAATAACATATTGTCAAATCGCGATTTTTCAAGGATTCGGCAGCGCCGTAACTAGCGCGGATCGGAGCGGGGTCAGACGCCGGTTCGGGCGATGAAGCGACACCCAAGAATCTCGCCATACGCTGATGCGGGGCAGTTGCGACGTAGCGCCCTGCTTCGCAGTTAGAGGTCAGATCTCGCCGGCTTCCGCGCTGGCAAAAGGTATTCGTCGCCGGGCCGGAACTCGGGAGCCGGCCGCTGAAAACTACTGAGTGCAGCCGTCCAAAGTTCCACGCGGTCCAAATCGTCGTGGAGACGGTCTAACGCCTCGATCAGATTGCGCATGATCGTATCTTCGGCGCGTTCCGTCATCGCTGTCGGGCCTCGATCCCGCATGGGATGTTTCCTGGCTCCTCTATTGAAAAGAGGTTCTTCGCCTTGTGGTTCCCCATTTTTCTCGGCGCCGAAAAACCCGATCGGCGGCTGTGAGTTGGAACTATTCTTGGCCGCCGCTTCCGGCTTATTTGTTTCTCAGTTCCAGTCGGCCGGAACGGACCTCGATCATGGCCGCGTCGTTCTTGATCTCGGCGAAGAGCGCCGGGTCGGCGCCGGTCATCCATACCTGTGCGCCCAGTTGCGCGAGCTCTGCGTGCAAAGCAACGCGCCGGCCGGGATCGAGATGGGCGACGATCTCGTCCAGGAGGAGGACAGGTGTGGAACCCGTCATCTCGGCGATCAATCTCGCGTGGGCGAGTATGAGGCCGATGAGCAGCGCCTTCTGTTCGCCGGTCGAAGCTTCGCCGGCCGGAATGCCCTTGTGGATGTAGACGACCGAAAGGTCGGTCAGGTGCGGGCCGTCGAGTGTACGCCCCGCGGCAGCATCGCGGGCGCGATTGTCCTGCAGCACCGCGCGATAGCGTTCTTCGATTTCGATTGCGCTATGGGTCGGAAGGAGTTTTTCCATCCAGCCATCGAGCGCAATCTCGACCGGCGGAAAGTCGGAGCCCCGCCGGCTCTCGAGCACGCGCTCCAGCCGGCCTACCGCTTCCGCCCGTAGTCCCGCCACCGCGACCGCGAGTTCGGCCGTCTCGTGCTCGACGGCATCGAGCCAGTGCGAATCGCGCCGCGCCTCGGCCAGCAGCCGGTTGCGTGAGCGTAGCGCCCGCTCCAGCGCGTTCACCCGCCCTGCATGCTCGGTATCGACCGCGAGCGCCAAGCGGTCGAGGAACCGGCGGCGCTCTGATGGCGCCCCGACGAACAACGAATCCATTGCCGGGACCAGCCACACGACGCGAAGGTGGTCGGCGAAAGCGGAAGCCGATGCGACCGGCTCGCGGTCGATCCGGCATTTGCGTTGAACCGTCGCACCATCATCGGGCGGACGCTCCAGTCCGGTGCCGAGCGTGGCGAGCCCGAGCGCGCCCTCGACCTCGGCGGCCACCGCCCAGGATCCATCACCTTCGTGGAAGGCCACTTCCTCGAGTGTCGAGCGGCGCAAGCCGCGACCAGGCGCGAGAAACGAAATGGCTTCGATCAGATTTGTCTTGCCGGCGCCGTTCGGCCCATAGAGCACGATCGGTCTCGCATCGGCTTCCAAGGTCGCCGTGCGATAATTGCGGAAATTGCTGAGCGTGAGGCGGTGGACGCGAGCCATGGACAGGGATCAGTAGTCAGTAATCGGAACCCTGCGATCAAGATAACGTAGTCGCCGCAGTTCTACTTTCTGATCACTGACTACTGATTACTGATCCCTGTCAAACGCGCATGGGCATCAGCACATAGAGCGCGCCCCGCGGCTCCTTATCCTGGATCAGCGTCGGGGAACCCGGATCGGCGAGCTTAAGCACCGCAGCCTCGCTTTCGATCTGCGTGGCGATATCGAGCAGGTAGCGCGAATTGAAGCCAATATCGATCGGGTCGGCTTCGTACTCGACCTCCAGTTCCTCGGTAGCGCTGCCGGAATCGGGATTGGTGACGGACAACAGCAGCCGCCCGGCGGTGAGTGACAGCTTGACGGCTCGGCCGCGCTCGCTCGATACCGTCGAAACGCGGTCGACGGCAGCCTCGAATTCCTTTTTGTCGACGACGAGTTCCTTGTCGTTGCTCAGCGGGATGACGCGCCCGTAATCGGGAAACGTTCCGTCGATCAGCTTCGAGGTTAGGATCACCTCGCCGACGGTAAAGCGAATTTTTCCCGGCGACAGCTCCACGACAACCTCGGCGTCGCCATCCTCGATCAGGCGCTGCACTTCGCCGACCGTCTTGCGGGGGACGATGATGCCCGGCATTCCGGCCGCGCCTTTTGGCAAATCGAGGTCCATCTGGGCGAGACGGTGGCCATCGGTTGCAACCGCGCGCAACGTTGGCGCCTGCGCCGTGCCCGCGACGTGGAGGTAGATGCCGTTAAGATAGTAGCGCGTTTCCTCGGTCGAGATGGCGAACTGCGTCTTGTCGATCAGCCGCTTGAGATCGGAGGCCTTGAGCGCAAACTTGTGCGTCATTTCGCCCGGGGCGAGGTCGGGAAAATCGCTCTCCGGCAGCGTCTGCAGCGTGAAACGCGAGCGGCCGGCGCGTATCGAAAGCGCAGCGCGGTCGCCGGAAGACTCCAGGACGATCTGCGCGCCCTCGGGCAGCTTGCGCACGATGTCATAGAACATGTGGGCGGGCACCGTCGTCGATCCGCCGGGCCCCGCTTCCGCCGCGATCGTGTCGGTTATCTCGAGATCGAGGTCAGTAGCTTTAAGACTGAGCTTCGAGCGGTCGGCGCGAACGAGCACGTTGGCGAGAATAGGAATAGTGTTGCGCCGCTCCACAGCGCGATGCACATGGCCGAGCGACCTCAACAATTCGGAACGCTCTACGGTGACTTTCATCGCAAGACCCGTTCATAGCAGGGGGTAGCAAAAGTGGCGCGGTGCGGCGCGTTCGGCAAGAGCCGAGCGCCGCCGCAGCCGCTTTTTCCCTGCGTTTCACACAGCAATAGCGCGATTGCAGCCGGAAGGTCGAGGCTCATTTCTCGGTGCGCCGAACCGGGTGCGGGGCCAGATCAGCCGGCGCTCGGCGCCGACTGGCAGCCGTTCGGCCGGGTGATCATCAATCCTGGAGTTGGCGCTTGAGCGCCTCAATCTCCTCGGCGAGCGCGCTGTCATTACCGACCAGGTTCTCGATCTTGCGCACCGCGTGCAGCACGGTGGTGTGATCCCGGCCGCCAAATCGGCGGCCGATCTCAGGGAGCGAGCGCAGCGTCAGGATTTTCGCCAGGTACATCGCCACCTGGCGCGGACGCACCACGTTGGCCGTGCGCCGCGAGGACAACAGATCGGCGCGGCTTACGTTGTACTGGCGGGCGACCACGCGCTGGATGTCCTCAATTCTTACCCGTTTCGGTTCGGCCGGTCTGATGAGGTCGCGCATTTCGCGTTCGGCCATCTCAAGAGTCACCGGCTGGCCGGAGAGCTTATTGTGAGCCAACAAGCGATTGACGGCGCCTTCGAGGTCGCGGCCGTTATGGGTGACCGATTTGGCGATGAAAGTCAGCACCGGCGCCGGAACTTCGAAGCCCGGATGATGGGCGCACGCGGCGGCGATCCGACTCTTGAGGATTTCGAGCCGCAACTCTTCGCCGAGCGAACCGATCTCGACCACGAGTCCGCCGGCAAGGCGCGAACGGACACGGTCGTCGAGACTTTCGAGGTCCGCCGGCGGACGGTCGCTCGCGATTACAACCTGGCGGCCGGCGTCGATGAGGGCATTGAGAGTGTGGCAGAACTCGGCTTGGGTCGATCGACCCTGCAGGAATTGCAAGTCGTCGATCATCAGGACATCGATAGCGCGCACTGCTTCCTTGAAAGCAAGAGTTGTCTGCGTGCGTAGCGCCGAAACGAAGCCGTACATGAACCTTTCGGCCGTCAGATAAAGCACTTTGCGATCGCCGCTGTTGCCGGCCCAGGTGACCGCCTGCAGCAGATGCGTTTTGCCAAGACCCACGCCGGCGTGCAGGTAGAGCGGGTTGAACATGAGCGGGTCGCCGCGCCGGCTGGTTGCCACTTGTCTGGCAGCGGCATGCGCCAGCGTGTTGGAGCGCCCCACGATGAACGTTTCAAACGCGAGCCGTGGGTCCAGCGGCGAACCGCCTAACGCTTCGTGCACCGACATAAATGGCACGCTCGCGCGCATCTCAACGCCGTTTTGGGCGACGTTATGCCTGTCACGCGACTGCGTTGGCAGCTCAGGTGGCTTGGGTTTGGCGCCAATCGGCCGGATCGCGGCAGACCGTACACTTACTTCCAAACGGGTGATCGTGGACTCCTCCGCCTGCCAATTGATCAGCACCTTCTCACTGTAGTGAGACTGGATCCAATTGCGCAGGAAGCGCGTCGGCACCGACAGTCGTACCGCTCCTCTGTCTATGGCTTCGAGCTCCATGCGCGCGAACCAGCTTGAGAATACGTCGTCACCGAGTTCAGTGCGCAGCCGGCTCTTGACCCGCTGCCAGCGCTCCTGATCCGTGCTCATCATGTCGGCCTGCTTTTTTACCGGACAAGGGACATAAAGCGAGCAACCTAGGTGAGTGAGACTCACCACGCTCCACTTCGGGAAAACCCAAAACGCGTATCGGGGGATGAGGTTGGCGGCGCTTACAGGAAAACAGCGGCAGGCGCCGACCGGACGGAGAGCCGTTCAGCCGCTGGACATGATTGTCGATCGACGACAGCGGCACGGCGCCGGCAATAGGAACGCAGCGGGCCAACGGACTCCGGACCGAGAAACTCCGGCTGCATATGTCGGTTGGCGAATTGTCGTTTTCATGCCCCCACCTCCATCGCTCCCAAATTCGATGGCGATCTGTGATGTCCCGCTGGATGTCCAGCGAGACTGCCAGGCGCGCTACCGGTGTATTTTGACCACTGAGTTCTAAGCACGCTTTTCCACAAGGAACTCGACTATTGACGAACCAGAACAGAACTCATTGACACAACATTGGTCACAACTCTCCCGCACCCATACTTCGATGAGTTTGGCCGGAACCGTTTTTTGAAGACCTTCGGAAATCCGAGGGGAATTAAAAGTTAGCATGCCGTTTCCGGCCCGCAACCGCAAAAAAACCTCGCCAATATTGGACTTTCAGAACCGGGTACGCGCGAGAGGCGGGAATTGGTCTGGCAAGACTTTGACTCAATGAGTTGATTCACAATTCTGTGACACATGCCCGGAGCGACAAATTGAGAAAATTGCGCACCGGAGCAAATAAATTTCGACACATTGGATTTACGGCTGACTCAAAGTCCGCCGGGGCCTATGAGCGATAACCCGTTCATCGTGCACGAATTCTTTTGGTCAAGATTCACGGGTAGCCCCGTGGTCGCTAATACGGAGCAAATAAAAACTTCACATGACTGACGCATGAAAAGCGACGGATTGCTACAACTCACACTTTTGCCGTTTGACGTGACAATTCTGCAACAGAATGATGGCAATCCACCGCGAACTTCGCCGAGAGGCGCGTTGCGATGCAAACAGATCAACGTTCGCACACGTTCTAGATAAGCGCGAGTGGAACGACTGGCGGATGTGGATTGGAGGCCGCGCAAATTGATCCGCGGCGGCCGGATCGCGCACCGGCTACGATTTACCGAGTTTGGCAATCCGGTGTGCAAGCCGCGAAACCTTGCGGCGGGCCGCGTTGCGGTGCACGACGTTTTTTTGCGCTGCACGAATGATGACGGGCTCGGCTTCGGTCATAGCGGCGAGCGCGCGGGATCGATCGCCGGCGCTGATTGCTTCCTCGACCTTGCGTACCACACCGCGCAGGCGCGAGCGCCGCGCCTTATTGACGACGGTGCGGCGTACACTCTGGCGCGCGGCCTTCTTGGCTGATTTCGTATTGGCCATGATCTGGTAATGGGCTGGTGAAGCGGCGCTTATAGGGGGGCCGCGCGCCCCCGTCAACGCTCCTTGAGGCCTCGGTTCAAAGCCAATGATGTGTCCGCGGCCGTTGTATTCCAGTTTTGGTGGTCCAGGGGCCCATCGCGCAAGCGCGCGCTAAGCGCGCAGGGCCTCGTACCCGGTGACGACCGCCGTCCAATCGGCCGCCGGAAGACGCGACAGCGGGGGCGCAACCCGCGCCCATTGCGGGTCGCCGCGACTGTGCGCAAGGAGCGCCTTGACGCCGGCAACGAACGGCTTGCCATCGAACAGCTTGCGGATCGCAACCGCCTTGCGCAACGCGGCCGCATCGCCCGATCGGTAGAAGCACTCGCAAAGGTCGGCATTGAGGTTGGCGGTCGCCGAGATGCAGCCGGCGAAAACGCCCGCACGAGCCTCGGGCAGCGCCGCTTCCGTCGAGGGGAACACGCGAAAGTCGGGCGAGAGGCGCGCCGCCCCGCGCGCGAACTCCATGTCGCCGGAAGAATTTTTCAGTCCCGCGACGCGCTCGCCGAAGGCATCGATGAGGCGGCGGATCAGCGCGAGACGCCAGGGCAACCCCGACTGCGCCGGGAAATGATAGAGGTAGATCGGAATTGGCTGCGCCGCGGTCGCCTTCACGATCGCCTCGATGACCGCGAACAGCCCGTCGTCAGCTACGCCCTTATAATAGAAGGGCGGCAACACCAGCGCCCCGGCGAAGCCAAGCTCGGCGGCGTGGCGGGTCAGCACCACCGCGTCATCCAGTGCGGCGGCGCCGGTGCCGACCAGCATGCGATCGAGCGGCAGGCCGCTTTCGGCATAGGCCCGCATCACCCGCATGCGCTGCACCAGCGAGAACGAAGTTCCCTCGCCGGTGGTGCCGAGCACGTTGAGCCCGTCGCAGCCGTCACCGAGAAGAGAGCGGGCGAGCGCAATCGAGCGCGGGCAATCGGGTTCCCCGGCTTCGTCGATAGCGGTCGCAATGGCGGCGATCACGCCTTGCAATGTATTGCGGGTCATGGAGCAGTGCCTTCCTGGACGCATATTGCCATTCCCAACGGCATGGATCACCATCCCAGCGTGCGCGTCTCCAGAACACGATGAAAAAATAGGAGAGGCCTGCGCTGTTTATTGCGTCGGGGGCTAACAGTGGCGTTTGGTGCGGTCAGAGGGGCGGCCGTTCGCCGTTCCGAGACGGAATGGGCGGAACGTGGAAAGCCCGGGACGTTTGTTCGTCGCGCCCGGGAACGTCCGCTGCCAAGCGCACGCCCGAATCCTTGTCCGGAGATTGACTGCGTCCGCGATGTCTTGCCTCGCCGCATCATTGCCGCGGCGGAGCATCGCGCACGATCGATCGGCCTTGGCGCAGATCGTGTACTCATTTGCGCAGATGCGATGACGGAGGAGGCCTATCTCACGGCCCTTGCGTCGTCTCTGGGCACCTCCTTCGAACCGCTCGACCGCATCTCGCGGGCGGACTGCCCCCTCGACGATAATCAGCTGATCCAGGCGCGAGCGGCGGGATTGCTGCCATTGCGCGAGGGAAATGAAATCGTCTGGGTTATTGCGCCCCGCTGCCTCACCGCTCGCCGTCTCGCCGACCCACACCGATCACGACCGGGATGGCTGCGGTCGTTCCGCTTCACGTCGTCCGAGCGACTTGGGCGCTTCGTAGCGCAGCACACCCGGAATGCGCTCGGACGGAGCGCGGCCGATGGCCTCCGCCGCTCCCGGCCGCTTTTTTCCAGTGCGCCGCGACGCTACGGCATCGGCCGCATCGTGACCGGGGCTCTTGCGCTTCTCGCCATCACATTTCTTGCCGTTGTTCCCGCCGCGACGGTCGAAGCATTCGCTACGTCTTTGTGCATCGTCTTCCTGGCGGCAGCGGCCCTGCAACTCATCAGCGCCGCGTTCGGCGGCCAAGCGCCGGGTCAGCCAACTCGTACCGGCGACGATACGCTTCCCATCTACACCATCATTTGCGCGCTTTATCGCGAAGCAAACGTCGTGAACAATCTCGTCGCTGCGATCCGCGCTCTCGATTATCCCCGCGAAAAACTTGACGTGAAATTCGTCCTCGAGGCCGGCGACCACGACACCAGGCGAGCCATTGCCCAACTCGAACTCGGCCCGCCTTTTGAGATCATCACGGCGCCGCCGATCGGACCGCGGACGAAGCCAAAAGCGCTCAACGTCGCACTGCCATTTGCCCAAGGATCATTCACCGTCGTCTATGACGCTGAAGACGTGCCGGAACCCGATCAGCTCCGGCAGGCCCTTGATGTCTTTAGGGCAGGCGACCAACGTCTCGCCTGCGTCCAGGCATCGCTGACGATCGACAACACGGCCGACAGCTGGCTCGCACGCATGTTCACGGCCTCGTATGCCGGCCAATTCGATGCGTTCCTGCCGGGGCTTGCAGCGCTGCGTCTGCCGCTTCCGCTGGGCGGTTCATCGAATCATTTTCGGACTGCCGCTCTGCGTCAGGTCGGCGGCTGGGATCCCTACAATGTCACCGAAGATGCCGATCTCGGCATTCGTCTGTATCGGTTCGGCTATCATTCGGCGGCTTTGGCATCCGCTACCTATGAGGAGGCGCCGGCGCGTTTCGGGCCGTGGCTCCGGCAACGTACGCGTTGGTACAAGGGCTGGATGCAGACGTGGCTCGTACACATGCGCCGCCCAGGACGCCTCGTACGAGAACTCACTCCTCTCGGCGCGATTGCCTTTCAGCTCTTCCTTGCCTGTAACGTTTTCGCGGCTCTTGTGCATCCGCTTTTTATGGCCGGTCTTTGTTATTCATTGCTCGCGCTACCGTCGCTGCAGGCCGTGGGGACCATGGACGCTGCACCCGTGTTCGCCGCGACCTTTCTGGGCGGCTATGCCTCTACGATCGCGATTGATCTGATCGGGCTGCGGCGACGAGGACTTCTGCGTCACGCCTGGGTGCTCGTTCTGACGCCGCTGTATTGGTTTCTGCTCTCGCTCGCCGCCTGGCGCGCGCTGTTCCAGCTCCTTCACGATCCGCAGCGTTGGGAAAAGACCGAGCACGGATTGGCGAGGACTTCGCGCCTGTCCGCGGCGGGGCCATAGGCAGGGGTGGTCGCGAGAACCGCAAGCGGGCGCGCGCGCCAGCAGGGGCTCGGAAGCAGCCGGCGCACCGAAAGCAACGCGGCCGTACCTTGTCATTTCAGCGTCGGTGGCCGCTCTTAAATTCCCTGCCACTGGCGGCTATCCCGGCCGAGCGGCCAAGTTTAAGATCGTTCGTGTTTGTCGTTCGATAGCAACAAGCTGATGGTGTGATCATGAGGGGCCATGTTTTCGACAGTTGGGGTGTGAGGATGTTGTCGCGCTTGGCGGCCTTGTGCTGCGCTCTTTTGGTTTCCGTGGCGGCGGTTTCGGCGCAGACGCACGTGCCCTCCGACAGCCGCCTGAAATCCATCATCGCGAAAAAGGCAATCCGCATCGCCTACCGCGCCGATGCGAGGCCGTTCTCGTTCGTGAACGACGCGAAGGAGCCGCTCGGCTATACGATCGATCTTTGCAAGCAGGTCACGAAGTCTATCGAGCAGCAATTCGGGTTGCCGGAGCTGAAAATCGAATGGGTGCCAGTCACCGTCGAAACCCGGTTCTCCACGGTCGCCGGCGGCAAGGCCGATATGGAATGCGGCTCGAGCACCGTCACGCTCGGACGCATGAAAGAGGTCGACTTTTCCATTTTCGTCTTCGTCGAGTCCACCGGCATACTGGTCGCGGGCGCTTCGAATATTCACTCGTTTGCCGAACTGGCCGGCAAGAAGATCGCGGTCGTCACCGGCACCACCAATGAGCGCGCGGTGACTGAGCAGGTTCGCCGGCAAAAGCTCAACACGACGCTAGTCGCGGTGAAGGATCGCGACGAAGGCGTCGCCGCACTGGAAGCCGGAAAAGTCGACGGCTTTGCCAGCGACAAGCTGTTGTTGGCCGGCGCTCAGCTCAAGCATCCGGAAGCCTTTGTGCTCCTGCCGGACGATCTTTCGATCGAGCAATACGCGATCGCTTTGCCGCGGGGCGACTGGGCGTTCCGCTTGGCCGTGAATACCGGGCTCGCACAGATTTTCCGCGGTGGACGGACAGCCGAAGTGTTCGAGAGATGGTTCTTCGGGTTGCGTCCGGGCGTCCTGTTGGAAGCGGTCTACGCCTTGGGGAGGCTCTCGGATTGACGAAAGTCCAGCCGCATCAGAGATAGCCGCGCAACTGGTCGGCGGCCGCTTCGGGCGTCTGCTTCAGGTTGAATGGCGCGACGAAGTGGCCGTTCTTGTCCATGAGGTAGACGACGGCGGTGTGGTCCATCGTGTAGTCGCCATCCTTGAGCGGGATTTTCTGGGCGTAGACCCGATAGGCCTTCAGCGCTGCATTGACCGCCGCCGGATCGCCGGTGAGTCCGCGCAGATGCGGGTCGAAGCTCGACAGGTAATCCTTGAGCGCGGCGGGCGTATCGCGCTCCGGATCGACAGTGATGAACAAGGCGCCGGTCCGATCGGCGTCCTTGCCGAGCTTCTTCATGATCTCGGAAATCTCGAACAGGGTCGTCGGGCAAATGTCGGGGCAATGGGTGAAGCCGAAAAAGACCAGGAACGGCCGTCCCTTCATGTCTTGATCGCTGACCGGCTTGCCGTTTTGGTCCTCGAGATGAAATGGGCCGCCGACCGCGGCAATCGCCGGCCCGATCGGCGACGCCGAACGTTCCACGAAGTACATGATAGCGGCGAAGACCAGCACGAGCCCGCAGAGGAAGGCGACGACGACCGGCAGGGTGCGGGAAGGGGGCTTTGGTACGCTCAAACCGTTCTCCGTCAGCCGAAGCACGCGACAAAGCCGGCACGGATCGTTTCGAAGAAGACGGTCGCACCGAGGTTGGCCCAAAGCCAGACCGTGCCCGCGAGAACAAGTATAATCGCACCGCCTGCGAGAACGAGCGGCCGCGACATTCCGCGTGGTGCGACAGTCTCGCGCATCGGCTGTCCCGGGACATTACGTAGATAGGCCGGAACGGAACAGCCGGCAACGGCGCCGGGGCGCTATCGCTTCAATCTGACGCGACTGCGGTCCAACGCCTACCGGCAGGTGTCGTAGAGCGCCGCGAGTTCGCGGCCGCGGAGCGCGATGATGTGCGGTGTTAGACCGCCATGCCGTACAATCCAACTGTGGATTTCCGGCGGATAGAGCTTCATCACCAGCTGGGTGCCCTTGCGCGTCGGCACCAGCGCGCGCCTGGCATCATCGTAATAGGACGCCGCGTGAAAGCCGAGCACCGCCCGCCGCGTGACGCAAACATGGTCGCGCGGGATAAAGGCCGTGAACAACGTACATGCTGAAAGGCAGGGCCCGTCGATGACCAGACGCTCGCCGGATTCGCCCATGTCGTGGAACTTGCGCACATAAGACGTGATCTCACCCCCAGGATCGTTGGTGACGCGCATGTCCGCAAAAGCCACAGTCGTGAAGAGAGCCGACGCGAGAGCGCCGGCCAAAGCGGCCTGCCATTTCATGCTTTTAGTCCTTTCCCCGTTCCACCCGGACCATCCGTTCCCATTGTGGCGACAGTTCGGAAAGTCGTCCAATCAATCTTGTCAGGCTCGGAGGTTTTTTGGGCGAGGGGAACTCGAACGCCGTTGCTGTAGCCGCGGCGCGGTTCGCTCGCCGGGTCCGCATGGTGAAATGCGAGATTTTGCTATAGTGAATGCGAGAGTTTGAGCTCCCAGCAAGAAACGATCGGTCGAATTTATGGATTCATCATTAGCGCGGAAAACCAACGTCACCGATTTCTCGAGCGCTTATTACCTGCTCGAAGGTCTGAAAGAGATCGGCATCGACTATCTGTTTTGTAATCTCGGCACCGATCACGCGCCGATCATCGAGGAGATGGCGCATCGCCGCAAGCGCGGCGAGGCGATGCCGAATATCGTGCGCTGCCCGCACGAGAACACCGCCGCGCATATGGCCGGCGGTTATGCGCTGGTCACCGGGCGCGGCCAAGGCGTGCTCGTGCATGTCGACGTCGGGACGGCCAACGCGGCGAACGCCATGCACAATCTGTTTCGCAGCCGCCTGCCGGTGCTGCTGATGGCGGGTAAGGCGCCCTACACGTCGCACGATGAGCTGGTCGGGACGCGCGACACCCATGTGCATTTCGTGCAGGAGCCGTTCGATCAGGCAAGCCTGGTGCGGCCCTATACGAAGTGGGAGTGGACGCTTCCCTCGGGCGTCGTCGTCAAGGAAGCGCTGCAGCGGGCTTATTCTGTCATGCAGAGCGAGCCGCGCGGCCCGGTCTATCTCATGATGCAGCGCGAGACGCTGACTCAGCACTGGAACGTGGATGAGATTTGCCGTTATCCGGGTGATCGATACGGAGCGGCTGCGGGCGCCGGCGCCGATCCGGAGCTTGTTGCTGTACTCGCTGAGCGGCTGCTTTCGGCCGAAAATCCGATCCTGATTACCGGTTATGGCGGCATGAATGCGCTGGCCGCGCAGAAGATCGACGAGGTTGCGCAATTCGCCGGTATTCCCATCTTTGAAGCGAATTCCAAAAGCAACATCTCGTACGAGAGTCCCTGCTTCGCCGGCTTTTCGCCCGACAAATTCCTGCCCGAAGCCGACTTCGGAATGCTCGTTGATGTCGAGGTGCCGTGGTTTCCCGCCGACGTGCAGCCGAACGAGAATGCTTTTTGGGCCCACATCGATATCGATGTCCTCAAGCTTGGCTCACCGATGTGGACCTTCCCGGGCCACCTGCGTATGCAAGGCAGCACCGGACGCATCCTCGACCAGTTGCTGACGGCGTTGAAAGCAAAAGCGACGCCGCGCTTTAAGGCGGCCGCCGCGGCGCGCGTCGCTCGCCTCAAGGCGGCGCGAGCAGAGCGTCTCGCGCACGCCGCCAGACTTGCGGCTGATAAGGGCAAGTCCGGCGCGGTCAATCCGCACTACCTGATGGCGGAGCTCGGCAAGGTGCTGGACGACGAAGATATTATTTTCAACGAAGCCGTCACCAATACGCCTGCGGTGCTCATGCAAATTCCGCGTCGCCGGCCTAATACGGCGTTCAACACCAACGGCGCCGGGCTAGGCTGGTCGGGCGGCATGGCGCTCGGCGCCAAGCTTGCGGCGCCGGCGCGGCTCATGGTCCAAGTCGCCGGCGACGGCAGCTTCTATTTCAACAATCCGTGCTCGGTCTTTGCCGTGTCGCAGCAATACAAGCTGCCGATTTTGTCGGTCGTGCTCGACAATTCCGGCTGGTCGGCAGTTAAGCAATCGACGTTGCGCGTGTTCCCGGATGGCGAGGCCAATGCCGCCAATGAGTTCGAGGCCGAGTTGACGAAAGTCGAGTTCACCAAAATCGGCGAGGCGTTCGGCGCTTACGTGCAGAAAGTCAGCGACCCCGGTGACGTGCCTGCGGCGATCGCGCGCTGCGCCAAAGAGGTCCGCGGCGGCCGTTCGGCGCTCCTGCACGCGCGTGTCACGCGGCTTTAGCCGCGCGATAGTCCGCCTCGGCGGTGGCGTCGGCCGGGGCAGCTCCGCCGCGCATGGCGTTGAACACCGGCGTCAGCACGACCGCGATGACGAGGTTGAGAATGACCGTGTAGAACGCGGTATAGCCGGGGAATGTGTAGCCGGCGAAGGCAAGCGGATAGTTCGGGGAATTCACTGCAACGAACATCGCGGAGCCTACGACAGTCCCCACCATCCAGCCAATGAGCAGCGCCCAATCGTTGAACCAGCGAGTGTAGACGCCGAGCAGCACTGACGGCAGGGTCTGAATGATCAAGATACCGCCGAGGAGCTGCAGGTAGATGGCAAATTGCGTCGGCACGAAGACGATGAAGACGAGCGCGCCGAACTTGACGATCAGCGACACCCACTTCGCCATCTGCGCTTCTTGCTTGTCGGTCGGGTTCTTGTTGATGAACTCGCGATGGATGTTGCGGGTATAGAGATTGGCGGCGGCAATCGACATGATCGCCGCCGGCACCAGTGCGCCGATGCCGATGGCGGCAAAGGCGATGCCGACAAACCACGACGGGAAGCTGTGAAGGTAGAGCGCCGGCACAGCGAAGTTTGGGCCGAACTGCTTGAACCCCGATGCAAACTCGGGCAGGCCGCCTACTCCCTCGGCTATGGCGAAGAAGCCGACCAGCGCCAAGAGCCCGAGCATGAACGAGTAGCCCGGCAGCAGCGCCGCGTTGCGGCGGATCGCATGCCCGCTGCTGGCGCTCAGGATGCCGGTCAGCGAATGCGGATAGAGGAAGAGGGCAAGCGCCGATCCCAGCGCCAGCGTCGCGTAGTAGCCGTACATGCCGGTCGTATGGGGGCCGGGCGTAGCCAACAACTTTTTTGCCAACGGCACGGCCGCAAAGATTTTGCCAAAGCCCCCGAGTTCGATCGGAACGATGATCACCGCGGCGAACGCGGTGATGTAGATCAGGATGTCCTTGACGATGGCGATGGAGGCGGGCGCGCGCAGCCCGCTGGAATACGTGAAGGCGGCCAGAATGATGAAGGCGATGACCAGCGGCAGATCGCCGATATAGCCTTCGCCGGAAACGCCCATCCCGGCGATGACCACCTGCAGTCCGACCAGTTGCAGGGCGATGTAGGGCATGGTGGCAACGATGCCGGTGATCGCCACCGCCAGCGCCAGCCAGCGATTGCCGAAGCGGCCGCGCACGAAGTCGGACGCGGTAATGTAGTTGTGTTTGTGGCAGACGTGCCAGAGCCGCGGAAACGCCAGGAACAAGATTGGATAAATCATAATGGTATACGGCACCGCGAAGAACGCTACGGCACCGGCGCCGAAGGCAAGCGCCGGAACGGCGATGAAGGTATAGGCGGTGTAGAGGTCGCCCCCGACCAGGAACCAGGTGACGATCGTGCCGAACCGCCTGCCGCCTAAACCCCATTCGTGCAACTGGTCGAGGTCGCCCCTGCGCCAATGCGCGGCGGCGAATCCAAGCCAGGTTATGAACCCGAACAGCAGGATGAATATGATCAGCGCTGTCCAGTTGACGTCCTGCACGACACCCCTCCCGATTTATTTGTTCTGATTTCTCAAGCGGCAATGAGAACGTCGCCTAGTCCTCCGTGGCGAAATACACGATGGCGGTGAGAACGGCGCCGATGATCACCCAGAGAAGCTGGTACCAATAGAAGAATGGGATGCCGATCCAGGCGGGCTCAACTTTATTGTAGAGGGGCGGCCAGATAACCGCGACGAGTTGGATCAGGAAAAGGAGGTACCACCAGCTCCAGCTCCAGCCGCTCCGCTCCCCCTGCCGATTCATGTTTTCCCCCGAATGGCCGTTTTGAGCGGCCTGAGACATAGGTGACACTTCGTACCGGACACATGGGTAACACTTTTCGCTTTCGGGCGGGAGGTGTGGATGCCGTGGAAAGCGAGTTCGGTGATAGAGGAACGCCTGCGCTTTGTCGCCCGCCTGCTGGACGGGGAGGCGATGACGGACATGTGCCGGGAGTTCGGCATTTCCCGTGGGACCGGCTACAAGATTTTCGATCGCTACAAGGAGCACGGGCGGGCAAAGGCTCGGCATCAAAGAAGTCGACGACGGCATCTGGCTCGTCAGCTTCAGCCACTACGATCTCGGCTATATCGACCTGGAGCAGAAAACCTTGCAGCCTCTCGACAACCCGTTCGGCCCGAGGTTGTCCACCCATGTCTTAGGTACGTTCCGTTACCCATGTCTCCGGGCTGGACAATTGCGAAATTGGAGCGGGCGATGGGAATCGAACCCACGACATACAGCTTGGGAAGCTGTCGTTCTACCACTGAACTACGCCCGCAATTTCAACTACTTAGATCAGTCGCCAAAATGAATTGGCATCTTTTTGGCATGAATTTCAAGGTCTAGCACCTGCCAGTGTTGAAGTGCTTAACGCACCCGAACATAACCCGGACGGGGTTGCTTTCGCAATGTGCGGAGCGGCTTGGTGATAGAGTCACTTCGGGTTCGCCTCCTCCTCCACCACCTCCACCCCCTCAACAACCTCGACCTGCTACCTCCGCCCGTTCCACCGCCCCACCACCTCCACCACCTGACGATTCGGTTGTGCCTGTACGCCGAAAGGCCGAGACATGTGGAAGTGACGCTTGAGTGAGACGCGCGAGGCTCAATGCTCGGCAATTCGTCAATCTCACAAAGGCGTTGGAAGAAACTCTGCAATTTTATTTAGCGGAATTCCCTGAATTGGCTGGCTGAAGGCGTACCCGACGCATGACGATCGCCGGGCGCTGAGTCTCAAACGTTACTACGACAACAGACCTGCTTACTTGCCTTTACGTCATAGAATGGTATTATTGTCATTGATTACTTCGTTCTTTGAATATTCCCAGGCATTCGGTCGGTTGTTGTGAAGACTTTCGCAAATATAGCTTAAGCAATTTTTGTCGCGTCCTCCCAGCAACCAACTGAAGGAGGCACGCATGGCTGGATTGATTTTCTTCTTAATTGTCATGCTCGCAGGCGCGGCGCTGATATTTGCCATCTTAGAAGCGGGCAGCGGCACGCATTAGGGCACAAAGCTCCCCCGTATCGGGGGAGTTTCGTTTTCTTAAATGGTTGAACAATGTAACAATAAGCTCGACCGAGGGAGGCGGATGTGTGGAGCACGGTTATTGATGACCTGAATAGAAATCCAGCTGTTTTGTTTGCCATCGGCGGCGGCCTCGCCGGTTTAGTCGTTATCGGTGTTGGCATCCTCTGGGGATCGGTTCACGGAAAGTATATCACCAACCTTTCATTGTCCTTGGAAATGCGGCGGACGCGAACGAGCGACAAGGACAAAGACGATCTGATCACGATTATAAAACTCGTCAAGGAACCTACTAACGCTCTCACGCTAGAAACGCTGAAAGTCGAACTGTTCCGTATCGATGACGATCAGCTTAATGACGCAATAAGAAGTTGGCGTGGGCTCATTCCATATGGGAAAAGCGAACGAAGGGCAGACGATGTTTGGATGCCGCTGCGCAAGGTAAGTGACGACCATGATCTCAACCATTCACTGAATTGCGCCGGCAAACTAGAAGTCCGAACGACGGATACTTGCATTTTGGACGCCCGAGACAGGTCGCGCTGAGAACTTGGCTCCATTGGAAAAAACGCAATATGCCAGTTACTCGATCGTTGATTCCAATGGCGCGTATGAAGCCGTCGTAACCGTTATTGGGGTCCGATATACGTCCTATCTGGCGAAATTGATCGCTAAAATATTTACCCTGTGGTTTTGGCAGCCGGTGAAAACGTATTACACAGCATCTATGATTACCGTTCCCGGTGACGCCGCCGTTGCGAAGCGCTCAGATGCGTAATCTGAAATGAAAGGCAAAGATATCCATTCGTTCGCGAACGTAGAAATGATGCGCCGAATGACGTTCCAATTTGGCATCGAGCCGCACATCGACACAGTGTTCGTGCCGCGCGTGGTCAATTAGCCAGTTGAGCATATGTTTTCCCGCTCCTTTGGAGCGATGACGTTTATCAGTTACGAGATCATCTACGTACAGATATTTTCCCCACCCGAGGTTGCGACAAAGGCGAAATCCAGCCACGCAGATTGGCCTTTCGTTTTCCCAAAAACTCGCGAGCTGATAGCCGACTTCCGCTCGCAATTCTTTCACATACTCCAAATAGCCAGATCCCAATTCCAGCACGTTCGGATGGAGCTGCCCCATGAGTTCAAATGTCTGCCAAATTTCATCGTCCGTTTCGGCAATCCGTATGTCAGTCATGACGTAGAACCCCTCGACGACAACATCGATCACGGCTCACTTTGGCAACCACAATGCCACGTTCGCGCCCTTACAAGTCGGACCACTGTCCAAAGCGTCGTAATAGGCGCATGCAGCGAAGCTCTTTCTTGCCGATGGCGCTCAGCTGTTGCTTCGTGAGCTTGGGAGCACGCGCCTTTCCGCCCATGCGTGCGAATTCGGAAATCGTAAGTGGCTTCTTCACGCCGCAATCATATCATGACCGGCACGGCTCACCTTCCGCCTTCTTCTTATAGGAAGCATTCGCCGCTCGACGGCAGACCATAGAACCGCAATGAGCTTGCTCCCATCACTCGCGCGGACGACCACGCGCGCATCGTCACAATGATGGAGAATGCACACACGTGCCAGTCGGCGTTTCTTATCGCGGCAGGCCACGGCTTGCCGTGGCCTGCCGCATCCTCACGGGGAACATTGGGGGACACAGGGCAGCCCGTAGCCCAACCCTCGCGAGTTGGGCCACGAGCCGGAGGTCAGTATTCCTCCGCAAGCAGGATCGTGAGGACGCGCCTCGTTACGGCCGGATCAGCCGGGTCGGGCGAGCCCCATTCGAGCTTCGTGTCGTAGCAATCGACTTTCCAGAAGATCGTTCGGCCGTCATGATCGAAGCTGCCGAAGTCGTGCTCGCCGTACGGATCGTTGTCCGCGTCGAACTTCTCGAAGGAGCGCACGCGCTCGGTAATCGCGGCCTGCGTATCCTGCGGCAGCGCACTGATGCCGCGCGTAACGAAGACCTGCCCGCCGGTGAACGATCGCCTGAAGGCGTCGTTCTGTTCCGCAATGGTCATAGGTCGGAAATGGTGAGGGCTAATAACGTCGACCTGTCCCGAAGCACCGCTCCGGAACGCTCGCCAGAGGGCAGCGGCCGACCAAGCGCGCGGTCAAGGGCTTGTCCCTTGACGGCGTGCTGCGGCCGCTACGATGAGGCGAGCGACGGAGCGGTGGGAAGTACGGAAGCCGCGAGAACAACCACGGACGCGGAAGGCCGTCTCGGGCGGGATCGGTTCGCTGCGTGCCCGAGAGGCCGCAACGGGATCGGTTCGCTGCGTGCCCGAGAGGCCGCAACGGGAACGGAAAGCGAGCCGCCGCGCCCGCTATGCTCTGGTGCGCAGCGCTGGGGATCGGGAGAGCTCGGGCATTGGGCGCCCCGTGGACCGGGCCCGGCTCACTACTGCACCGGGTATCAGCGAGCTCGGAGGGGCGGAACGCATAACGCGACGCCCGTGAGCTATCGGACGCGAGCGCAAGCTCGTGTACGACTAGCTCCTCGGGTGTTCGTTATGCGGGTGGTAGACGCACGCGAATCCTATCGGACGGCTCTGCTGTTCGATAGGTCGCGGGCGACCGCTGATCGGAGTGGCAGATCATGATCCACGAAATCGGCACGGCCGACCAGCGGATGCTGGCAACAGAAAAAGAAACAAAAACAAACCAACAAACACAATATGTCGGGCCTGAAATCCAGCGAAGCTGGCGGGCGAAAGCATTGTGATCCCTGGCGATTTTGTCTCGCACCTCTGGATCATGGGTATGGATACAGTAGGAAGGGGTGAAGGAAGGGGAGTATGCAGGGGTTAAACCTGCCCTCCATTCAACGGCGGGTCCTCATTCGCGCTGCGAACTGTCGCTCGTCGCACCCTACTCGCGTCCGCGCAGATCGCGGTTCCGCGGAACGAAGGGCATATAGATCGTTCACTCCGCCTTACCCTAACGGCGGGGCGTACGGTGGGGGATACGGCGGGGAGAGAGGGCTACTCTAGAAGTCGTCTTTGCTTATCGATTCCTGTGACATGTTGCCATCAAGAACGGTCTGGAGAAGTATCGTTAAGCCCTCTATCATATTTCCCCGGCGGCTGAACCTGGCGACGACTGGTTTGCCTGCTGAATCACCTTTCCTGTTTTGGAGGCGGAAGAATTTCGTGTTGGGGCCGAAATAGTCTTGTTTGCCGTACCAATTATATCCGGATGCGCCTCGAACGTTGTAATCTCCTAAAGGAACCTTGGTCGAATACGTGTCGCCTCCTTTGACATAAATAATAATTTGGTCCTTCGCGTCGGCGACACTGACCAGCTTTATTAGATAATTGAGGCCCGCCTCGGTCTTTATGCTGAGCGGCGCAATCGCATTTCTACGACGAGTTTGCTGAAGAACAGTGGTGGGTCGATTATCAAGAGGTTCGGTCTGGTTTGTTGACCGGGTATCTGGATGGCTAGGCTCTGCCCGTGTTGCAGATCTGGCGCTGTCGGCACCAATAGACGGCGGCGGCGGAGAAGTAATTCCCTGCGGGTTCGTGAGCTGAGCAATCCGTTCTCGGGCCGCCATATGGCGCTCATGATGGGCGTAAACAACCAGAATTCTACAATAATCTTTGATAGCTGAGTTCTTATCATTAACACGTTCGTATGCCCGAGCTCGATCCATCAATGCCTGGGGAAACTCAGGCTGAAAGACCAGCGCTTTCGTGTACCAGGCAATTGCTTCTACAAACTGTCCTTTCGCTTCGTAATGATTGCCCATCGAAAGGTATTGAGCCGTGCTCACTATAGTAAATCCCCCGTTGTATTCCACAGCCGGGGCCGGCTCGATGTAATCAACTGAAAGGACAACTTCCGCTCGAACAACATCAAAGCCCGCTTTTGGATTACAGCCAACAAAGTCGGACCACTGACAGAACCTTTGAGCGCTGCAGGTCTGCGTACCCAACAGCGGTCTGCATAGGCGTGCAACACTTAGATAGGTAGGGAACTTTTCTGGACAGCCGGGAGCGGGCAGCGCAAATTCGAGGCCAAGTGTGTTATCGGAACCCACTTGGCTTGGGGACGGTACCTCCGCTATCGGTACGGGGGAAATAGGGCGTGTCTTTGTTTCAGGTGATTGTGCTTGAGCAATCCGTTTGTCTTTCTGTTCTACGATAGGTCTTTGTTGTGCTGGCACAAACTGAACTGATGTCCGTGGACGAGTCGGCACGATAAATGCGACAGCTGCCGCAATTAGAAAGAGCGTTGCAGTTGCACCACGGTAGCTCCTACGCTTTTTTCTGTTCATCGCGCGCTCCGCATGCCGCGAAACTTGCGCGTTTGTCTTCGGTAAAATGTCACCAGTCCAGCAATTGCAATGAGAATGACCACAATGGTGCTAAAATTGGTCCCGCTATTTGTGGGCGGAAGGCGTTCAGCTGGAGGCTCGTTTTCGATCTCAGGGTCATTGCGATCACTGCGTTTGAACACAGGTGTACCAATCGACGCGACCTTTGGTCCTAGTGCCAACTCATTATCGAAAATTAAGACCACATAAGCTCTGCCCGACTCATCCGGTTCTGAAAACTTACCCGCAGAAATTTTGTTTATGACCGCGCGAGTCACGGGCGTCGGTCCTTCGCGCAACCCCGCCTCAAACATGCGCCTTCCTGAGATCGAAACGCCCCCGTTTATCGAGGTTGCAAGAGCGGAAAGTACTCTATGCGATTGCTTCGACACCTCCTTGTAATATGCCATCGTGATGAAGAGCTCGCTTGTATGGTAGGCAGGCAAGGGACCAGGTACCTTTTCAGCTTCATAAAGCGGAAGCGCAGTTAGCCGTCTGCATATTTGATCATTGGCATCGACGATATTTATCGCAGCAATATATGCTTTGTATATTTCACGAAGCGTTCGAAGCTCATCATAGACCTCTGCATATTCGTCGAACCGAGCCGTGACATCATTCGCTAGGCCATCTAAATCGGGATCGTGGTCCGATAGGTCTTGCCCGGTAGTATGGTCATGTCGCCTGACGAACATCTGGGGAGTGAAAAGGGATAAATCGAATACGTTGCGATCCTTTCGTGCCACAATTGTATTTTTGGATGTATCTCCCGTGACCCGAATTAGTCCATGAGCCCTGAGCGTTGCCATTATTTGAGCGTCCACCGCAGGGGAAATCTGAGGCTCGCTGTTCAACCTCCAAACCGGCCGCTGGTGGTGAGCGAACGATGTCAAACCACAAGCGGCTCCCGCGCCACTGCGTCATGGAATGTTTGTTATCTCGGCCGGACAGGAGTGACTTAGCAGCGCGCTCGGCATCGGCGGCAAGGTAGCCCTTAACGAGCCCGGCACGAAGTTCCCTCGCAGACAAGACTGGAATGCCTGATGATAATTCTTTCAATAAGACATCTGCTTCATAAAGTACTTTGCCAAATCGGGTTTGCCTCAGCCACTCCGGATAAAACACTAACTTGGCCCGCAAGCCGGGAAAGTTAGGAGCAATCTCGCTCCATATTTTTGCGTAGTCCCGCCTGGCTGAGACCGTTCGAATATCGAGAGAGGCGCCGATCCTTTCCTTCCGGTTGAAGGCTCGCGGAGATAAATCACCCTCGATTCTTTTCCAAAGCATTTCAAAAGCCTGTTGTCCCTGGGTGCTCCAGAGTGCGCCGTCATCCGGATCTAGGCTGAAGTAGGGCTCTCTATCTTCGCAGGCCGTGCGAAGAGCAGTGAGGAATAAGGCGGCATCAATTCCGATCTTCCCCTCCTTGCCTGAAAGCACGATCTTTTCACCATCGAAATAGGAGGCATCCAGGGCTATGCCGAGGGGCATTTGCTGTGCTGCGGCTCGGCTCAATGAAATTCCTCCGGGGACGGCAGCTGCCCTCGTTGCCAGAGTGGGCGAAGCCGCACTGAGAGATGGCGCGGGCTGGACAGCTGGGCCGGAAGAGGGTGTTTGCAAAGCAAGTTTTGTATTCAGTTGCGCGGGCTGAACCACTGCGCCCGCCGCAGGTTGCGTTGGGACAGCGCTAGAGGATGGAGTTGGAACGGGCTGTGAGGGCGGCATCGCGGGCTGAAACGGCCCAACACTGGTCGACTGCGCGGGTGCCGGCGACTGAGAGAAGGGCGAGCTCATTGGCTGTGAAGTTGCAGCTGTGGATGGAACTGGACCGGTATTCGGCGACGCCGATGGCGTGGGTAGGGGCGTGCCGGACGTTGCATTTGGCGCGGTGCTATAGATGGGATGTGCGATGACCTCCGGAAGCGGCGCGGGCCTGCCAACATCAACGGCGGTAGCACTGGCAGCAGGAGTGCCGGTGGTCGCTGAATGCGGAACCGATTGTGATGGAGCAGTTACTGCAATAGGAGGAGTGGTTGGAGTTTGGGTCGCTTTTAGCGAAGGCGTTTGCGTGTTAGGCGCCTGGTATCCGTATTGCTGTGTGGCGAGCTGCGGAGTTGTGGTGGCGATGATCTTGCCGTTTTGAGCAATTTGGATTGTTCCATATTGAGTAGGTGTGAATGTGTACGCGGATTGAGCGGGTCCGCTCTGTGACAGCGGTGGCGAATAACCCAGGCCTTGCGCATACGAAGGCGAGAACCCGCCACCAGAAGAAATTGGTTTTCCATTTTCGTATATCTCGACATTGCCATTAGATAACTGCTTGAACGAATACATTTGTAGATCAGGATTCGTCGATTTTATGAGACCACTGGAGATCGATGCGGAGTCGCTCGGTGCCCAACTCGACCCGGCCGAAGTGGGGGATTGGATGTTCCTGCTCGCAGGCAAAGACGTTTGAGATTGAGGTAAAGCTGAAGATGCAGGTTTCGCTGTGGAAGAGGGAGAAGAGTTGGCCACTTGATTGAGGCCGCCGACAATGCCTTCCATGCTATGGGAGTCTTGAGGACGCCATATCCCTTCTGTCCGGGAGAGACTGTCCTGCTGGTTATAGGTAGTAGAATTCACGTAGTAGAGTTTACCGGGTAGGGAGCCTAAGCCAACAACGGAGCCCGCTTTTGGGTCCCCGACAACGTCACCGGGTACAACGACGTTGATTTGGCTGGTGCCTGCGCGAGTAACCGAACTTAAGATCCCAGGACTAGCAGCGTTAAACGTTATGACCTGGGAGATTCCTGGCACTTGCTGCGCAGCATAGGTTGCTTGCCCACCACCCGAAGAATGTCCTGTTACAGTTACTATGGCGTTTGGAAAATTTCTTTGAACGAGGATAGCCAATTCTTGCGCATAGGCGTACTGGGCAGGCGTTTGTCCATTCGCCGCCTGAACATCGGACCGAGCTGTGGGTCCAAATAGATCAACAGTTCCGCGATATGCGATCGTGATATTTCCGATGGCATTCTGATATACGGTCGCAGAAAACCCCGAAGCCGCAGCAGCATTTATTTGATCTGAGCGACCTTGAGCCACAAATATCTGTTGCCAATCCGCCACGCGTGTCCAACCTGGAGTATCGACGGAAACTCCATAAGCACCGAGGGACATTTCCCCGTAAGGAAGAACTTTATCGGCGGTATTGGAATCAATGAATCCCATATTCTGAGCTGACGCGGTTTTCAAACCGATCAACCCGAACTGCGCTAAGAAAAATGCCACTCCAACAACGAGCGTGCACCGGCAGCGCATCGGAAAAACCGCCCTAACAACGATTAGTTGCGCAATACTGCGCCCACGCGCCACAACATGCAAACAAATTGGTTCCGAGCACCGACGAGTATCTCGAGCAGTCCACGCACCTACATCGCCGTAGTTGCGAGGTATAATGAACGTGTGGCTGAATGGAGCACGTTCACAGACCAATTCTTTGGTATTTTGTTTCGTTTTACCGGATATGCATTCCTGATAATATTATTCGCGATACTGTTTTTTCTGTACTTAGGCGGAGCAGAGCCTGACACTTATAATGCTTACTTCATAATCGAGTGGATAATCTACACAATTCTTAGTTTGTATCTAGGCTTTCGGCCTCGTAGGTTTCGGACGGGCTGGGCAGCAATTGTTTCTGTTCTCGTTTACCTTGTTGTTGCCATTGTGAATTTGCTCCTCCTGTCCGCGGGAGGAAAGTGCTTTGACCTATACGGGAATATTTATCCCTTTGCCGGATTGAATCCACACGAGTGGCAGGCCTGCATTCCGCAACTGTAGACTTGCTACTGGCGCGACCTGAAGCCAGTGCCCTCAGGAAGAAGAGTTATCCCGCTAAATGGTTTTGACGGAGTGCCATCGATCATGAGCTTGAGATAGATGCGGTAGTTCGGCAGCTGCAAGAGGTCGATTTCCCCGAACCTCTCGTGGAATTCGCGGACGAGATACGGGGCGTCTTCGACGCCAACTCGAAAAGAGATGATCGAGCCGGCGTTGCCCAGGACCGCGTGGCGTACATCCGGCGCGAGCTGGTGCAGATATTGATGGGCCACGGTGAAGCCGACGCGATACTTGCGAAGCTCCGAGAGCATGTTTGCCAAGGCGAGGGTGGTAAAGCTCTGGAATTCATCGATGTACACGAAAAAGTCTCGGCGCTCGGCTGGGGGCGTGTCGGCCCGGCTGAACGCGGCAAGCCCAATGGTCGTGACGAGTAACCCGCCGAGGAGGGAGGAGCTATCTTCGCCGATGTGCCCCTTGGCCAGGTTGACCAAGAGCACTTGCCCTTGGTCCATGATCCGGCGGATGTGCAAGTCCTTTTCCGGTGCGGTCAATATCCGATTGAGCAGTGGGTCGGCCAGAAACGCTCCGACCTTGTTTTGGATTGGTGCCGTGCCATCCGCTCGGTAGCCGAACGAGAACCGCTCGAACTCCTTTAATAAGAAGGTGCGGACGGTTTCATTTCGGAGTGACTTGGCTATTCCCTTACGAAACTCATTGTCGGACAGCACTCGTAACACGTCGTGAAGTGTTGCGTCCGGCTGCTCCAAGAGGGCCATGAGTACGTTGCGCAGAATGTGCTCCATGCGCACGCCCCAAGCGTCGGGCCACATCTTTTTGAAAACATCCATCATACCTGAAGCGGCTAGGGCGATGCGATCTTCGCTGACATGACGAAGGGGATTGTAGCCGTATGGCTGGGTCGGATCAGTCGCGTTTAGATAGATGACCCTATCCCGGTCTGAGCTCGGAATGCGTGCAGCGATGCGTGCGACCAGATCGCCATGCGGATCAATGAGGGCGAAGCCATTACCGCGCTCCAGGTCTTGGAGCGCCATTGTCTCCAGCAGTGTCGACTTGCCGGTGCCAGTTTTCCCAATGACGTACACGTGCAAAAAGCGGTCTTCGTCTTTGATGCCGAAGACACGGCGATCGTTGCGAAAATCGACACGAGCGAAGTGAATGACGTGACTTGCATCCATATTATGGACGTATGGTCACTTTGATCGTGCACATGCACGAGACTCGTAGTTTTGCCGAAGAACTGGGCGCTCAAATATTTGCCAATTTGGCATAATCTCACGTCTACCTTCGCTCGCCGGTAAGGGGCAAAATTGCGCTCGGACATTGTTCCTTCACCCCGGCGCCCGGCGCCCATTAGGGGTCGGTAGCGAGACGGAGGGCATTCTGAAGCTGCGCTGATAATGCTCGTAGCAGCTCCGGCTCGCTATCCGGCACCCGAATGGTTCGGGCTCCGGTAGCGAGGAGAAAAACATGTCCACCATTGCTCTTTCCCATAAGGCCGCGAAGCTGATGAAGCTTTGCGATCTCGAAGGCGTCAAGCTCGAAGATCTTCTACAGGCGTCAGTCGTGGACAGCATCTGTCCTGCCATCTGCATGACGGAGGGCTGTGACTACACGACTGAGATGGAGCCCGATCAAGACGCGGGGTACTGCGAAGTGTGCGGCGGCAACACCGTCACATCGGCGCTTGTACTCGCCGGCCTGATCTAGGAGGCCGGCCATGCAGTTCTTCCGCAACTACTACTGCTGCGCAGAATGTGGCTGTCAGTGGACGGACATATGGTCGGCGCAATGCGACGATGATTGCCCGTGGTGCGGGGCCCGTCATATGTCGCCGTACAAGAGCGAAGATGTCGAGGAGGGCGGAGATGAATAAAATCGTCGCTCTCGAAACATCGAATCGCATCCGGGTTCTCAACGACAACTTCCGCTCGACCTTCATCGGCGGGCGAGTCGTCATGAGCGCGGGTGTGGCAGCCCTGCCACTGGACGTGAAAGCGCATGCGTTCCTTCACGTACAAACCTTCACTGAATTCAACGCGGACAATGACCCGCATGGAGAGCATGACTTCGGCAGCTTCGAAGTTGCCGGTGAGAAGTTCTTTTGGAAAATCGACTACTACGACAGCGACATGATGTTCGGTTCCGAGGACCCGACTGACCCTGAAACAACTACGCGGGTTCTCACGATCATGTTTGCCGATGAGTACTAGACCGGACTAACCTTGGACGTTTTTCGTCCACACCCTCGCTTCATTGCGAGGGTTTCTTTTTGCTTCGACAAGCCCCACACACCTTTCCGGCTCTTGACTTATGAGAACAAAAAGAGAACATTCCACGGGTCGGCGTCAAGAGGTCAGTGGCGGAACCGCAATAAAGCTCGATGGATGGCTTGCTAGATGTTGGTATCTGCGGCGTGGGATCGGAAGTTTCTTGACCCCACCGCACCGCTCATGATGATTCACTGGCATGGCCAGGAATCGAACGGTGCGCACAATTATTGGATTTAGCCTCTCGCCCGCTCTAGCCGAGCAGGTGAAAGCCGAAAGCAAACGTAGGAAGGTGAGGCTCAAGATACTTTTTGAAGAGATGTGGCAACTGTACCAGAAGCATGCGTCAGAAAAGAAATACCGGCCTTAACTCCTCATAGGCGGTATAATGGTCAGCGCCCCCACACATGAGCGTCAATCTAGACAAGCCGCAGCAATGGAAGACTGATATCGCGAAATCGGTCGATATGTACAACGACTGGTTCATGAAATTTGCACCGAATGCATTTCGGGAAACGAGGGTTGAAACTACGAAAGCGGTCGAGGCAACCCTCAAGTCCACGGAAAATTTGACGAACATCAAACCGGTAATTCTTCGGTTACACCCGGAGGTGTTGCCGACGCTGCGCATGTCAACGTGCCCGCCGATCGCAGTTGATCGTCTCATCGGGTTGGCTGGCGTGTTCGACAACGCTTGTGCGATCCATGGAAATGGAAAAGAGGATTCCGCCTCGGATGAACAGTGGTGAGGTGGATGGTCAACTTTCCAAAATCGCGACCATCGTCGAAAAAATGGCAGACCCCGATATATTCGTATGGATCGGGAGGGCAAGTGCAGCGACGGAGCAGGAGGTACATCGCGCAGCAACCATTGTCGCGGATCGCCTCTGTGGGGCCGTCGCCAACCCGATCATTCGGAATGCCCAAGAAAAGCGACAGCTGGCTGCCATCAAGGCATGGCTTGAGGCACGGCAATATCGTCACCTCGTTAGTGGAGAGGGAACGCGGTTTAATGCAATGCCGCCGGGCACGTTTAGCTTCCACTTGAACGTACCAGTGAAGCTCGAAGGAGGGGTACAGACGGTGAATATTCCCATAGATGCCGTCATCAAGCCGAGAGCGTCAAAAGCCGATGAGATGCCAATTTTCTTCGAAGCTAAATCAGCGGGAGATTTCACTAACACCAACAAGAGACGAAAAGAGGAAGCTGTGAAGATGGGGCAGCTTCGCAGCAACTACGGCAGTAAGATTAGGTTCAATTTATTTCTCTGTGGATACTTTGACAGCGGATATTTGGGCTATGAGGCGGCGGAAGGCATTGATTGGGTGTGGGAGCATCGGATCGACGACTTGGCGCTCTTTGGAATTTAACGACGATGATGCAAAACAACGGACAATTGGAAGAGAAGCGCCGGGCTCTACAGGCCGGACTCGACGCTGAAAAATCGCAGAGCGAGCGGAATAGGCTGGGTCAATTCGCAACGCCGAGCGTGTTGGCCGGAGATATCCTCGAATGCGCGTCGGCGTTTATGCCCTCCGGTAGCGTAAACTTTTTAGACCCTGCCGTGGGATCGGGGGCATTTTATTCGGCGCTCCTCGACAAGTTTGCGAAGAAGAGAATTAGAAATGCACGGGGGTATGAAATTGATGCTCATTATGGAGAGCCCGCGCAGAAACTGTGGGCGAGCACCGGCCTCGATTATCGTCTTGCAGACTTTACGCGTGCTGAGGTGGATCGAAAATTCAATTTGATTATCTGTAATCCACCCTACGTTCGGCACCACCACATTGCCATCGATGAAAAAGCTAGGCTTCAGGCGAAAGCTGCCGAGGTTTGCGGGTCGAAGATTGGCGGATTGTCGGGTCTTTACGCCTACTTTGTCTCGCTCTCCCATGCATGGCTAGCGGAAGGAGCAATTTCTGGATGGCTCATCCCTAGCGAATTCATGGATGTGAACTACGGGCGCACTCTGAAGCAATACCTGCTGCGTCGTGTCACTTTACTGCGTATTCACCGCTTTGACCCGAGCAACGTGCAGTTCGACGACGCACTCGTTTCATCGGCGGTCGTATGGTTTAAGAACGAAAAGCCTCCGCGCAATCATGAGGTCGAATTTACATTTGGGGCGTCGCTGCTTAAACCGAAAATTTCCCGTCGAGTATCTTCAAGAAGCCTTGCACAGGAAGCGAAGTGGACACGCTTTCCCTTAGCGGATGTCCGATCCTTTTCTGATACACCCAAGGTGTCTGATTACTTCAGGATCAGCCGCGGGCTTGCGACGGGCGACAACCGGTATTTTATTATCTCGGAAGCGGAGCTGGTTGAGCGCGACCTACCCATGGATTGCTTCCGCCCGATACTGCCCGGGCCGCGGCACGTGCCCAATGATGAGATACGAGCTGATCGGCGCGGCATTCCTGTTCTAGAGCGCAGGCTGTTCCTACTTGATACGCGGCTTTCGGAAGATACAATCAAAAAGCAATATCCCAGCCTGTACACGTATTTGCAAGAAGGGAAGTTGCAGAAATTGCATAAGGGGTATTTGTGCAGCCGTCGAAAACCTTGGTATTCCCAAGAGAACCGACCAGCGCCCCCAATTGTGTGCACGTACATGGGTCGCGGCGATAAGACATCGGGCCGGCCGTTCAGGTTCATTTTGAATAATTCAAAAGCTACTGTCGCCAATGTTTATTTGGCGATGTATCCAACCTCACTACTTGCCAATGCCTTGAAGCAGGATGGCAATCTCATTCACCGCGTGTGGCGGGCACTCAACGCTATTCCTGCGGAGATCCTGCTGGGGGAGGGAAGGGTGTATGGCGGCGGTCTGCATAAACTTGAGCCGCGCGAGCTCGCCAATGTGCCCGTTCCGGAGATTGCGAAAATGGTCCCAGCACTGAACAGCCAGGCTGACCTCTTTGCGAGCATCGCAGCCGAGTGAATTAGCCGATCAAAATCTTTTGCATTTCACTTGTTAGCTTCATCTTGCCGCCCTCGACTTTCCGCAATGGCGTGTACTTTCCATACTTGTCTCGGATTACGTCTCCTCGGATCGTGGGTGCAGAAAGATATTCCGCGAACGGGATTCCTAAACTCATTCTTGGATAGTATACAGGCTTTTTATAGGCCCGTTCGATCTGTTTCTTTATCGTCCCGTCCCTGATTCCATCGATGAGAGACTGGAAAGCAAGGAAGTAGGTGCTGTCGAAATATACCTGTACAATGCCGAGTGGTACCTCGAAGTGCCTGCGCCATTTCTTTAAAGGCTTCAAGTCTTCATCCTTGATTGTAAATGAAAGCTCCTTCTTGTATTCTTTGAGCCGGTGTTTGTAGTCATACGGTGAGAATTCGCTTTCTATTGCAAGCGAGGCCTTCCGCGCCAACTTTTCGGCATCCTTGTCGGGCATAAGCACGAGCTCAGCCACTTCGCTGAGTTCGCTATTCCTCATATGTTGTCGGCGGAAAATCAGTATATCGGGACGTTTGCCGTGTTGCGTCTGGTCCGGCAGATTTCGTGCAGCCATATCCTTTGATGACCAGAACGCGGTGCCCTCGGTAATGCCGAACTGTACGGCGAGCAGTTGTGGTAGACCATTCAGCGCGTCTAGAATTAGCTTCTCGGCCCAGGCGCCTTCGGTCCATCGAGCCTCAAAATCCGATCCGCGGGGCATGGCAACCTCGCTTGGGAAACCCAAACGGCAGGCCATGATTCTTAGTAATAAAAGGTTAATTTAAATTAGCTGGGGATCACAATTCGCCGGCGGAGGCGAATGGGGACTCTAGTCTAATTATGAGGGCTGGGCAGGAGACGATCAGGCAGCGGAGGGCGCGCTGAGCCCGAACTTGATCGGCTCTCGAACATTCTGAAGGCATTCAACGATCAATTTGGTGGTGTCGCATGGACGGATAGCGACCGAGTCCGCAAGCTCGTAACCGAGGAAATTCCGGCCAAGGTGGCGGCGGACAAGGCGTATCAAAACGCCAGGAAGAATTCGGACAAGCAGAATGCAAAGATTGAGCATGATAAGGCGTTGAAACGCGTCATGACCGCAGCGCTTAAGGATGATGCCGAGCTCTACAAACAGTTCAGCGACAATCCGGAGTTTCGTCGCTGATTGACTGACACCATCTTCTCCCATGACTTACGAGCATCCCTAAATCTCAATGTCCTTGCGGAGATCACTGAGATAAGCGTTCGCTTCCCCCGAAAGTGTTTGAGAACGGTCCTTGATAAAAGATGGATATTTATCGATCGTTGTGGTCGCCAGGTCCGTAGCGATGAATTGTTGAGATAGCTTCTCGTTTGTGATCTTATACTTTTTTAGATACTCCATCGGGTCCTTGGCGCTAATCCTGATGTTTATCGCGGGACCAATTACCGCAATGTTTGCGAGCGCATTGATCTCCAACTCATCGTATTTGATACCAAGAAATTTCTTCGGAAAGATGTGATGCCATTGAGGCTGAAAATCTTCCAGTACCTGTGCACCGTCAAATCCGAGATGGTACCCATGCGTGTCCCAATCTCGCGCATCATTGTGCCAAACGAGGAGGTAGAGGAGGAAGCGGCCGAAACGCGAATCGCTGTAATCGGCCATGAAGTCGTCGGGCTCGATAGGACGTTTATGTTCAAAGCGTTCCAAGAGTTCTTACAACCGCATCGCGCAATTTTGTGGATTCTCCAATGGCACGAAGATCCTCATCGAGCGCTGTAGCACCTGAAGCGCTATACCGACCAAAACGGGAGGCCTGCAATAACCAGTAAAATGGCAAATCAAACGAACCCTCGTCCTGAAATTTATCTTGGAGACCGACCAACGTGATTAGTGCGGCCTCTGTAGGAAGCGGTTCATTGCTCAACACGCCGTACTCTGCCAAACGCTTTACGAGGCTTTTCCATGCTTTTTGCGTGCGTTTCCATGCTGGTTCGACTGATGCGGCATCCCACATGGCGTCCGGGATGTCGCGAAACCGGGTCTTACCTGCCGCAATTGCGGTGACGGTTCGGAACAGAAGGTTCGGATTGACGTCAAAACCGGAGTCGCGCAGCACATTTAAGAACGGCAAAAATTCGGTACGCACCCAGCCAGGCGAACGAGCCGCAACAATGCCTAAATAAATATCAGCCTCGGTCACACGAGTGCCACGACTGTTGAGACGGGCAAAAATCTCAACAACGTCCTCAAGTTCGTGATCGACCGTAATCGTTACTAGGTCCTTCTCCCGTATTTTGCGAACACGATCCAACGAAGCATA
Organism: uncultured Alphaproteobacteria bacterium; assembly: GCA_963733575.1. Taxonomy (GTDB): domain Bacteria; phylum Pseudomonadota; class Alphaproteobacteria; order Rhizobiales; family Xanthobacteraceae; genus BOG-931. The sequence goes on from CAVTDJ010000011.1 coordinate 143,070, forward strand.
TACTTGCATCGCATCCATATTTCCGCACAGACCTTGGAGTTTTATCGAGCGGGCGAGGTTTTGGAGTTTCTCTGAATCGGCAGGACGGTTTGAGTCGAGTACGAGCAGGTCTGACAATTTAATCCAACGATGAACCTTTGTTTTTCGTATTGCGGCATCTGCGACTTTAAAGAAGGGCGGTTCGACGGCTTCTACGTCAAAGCGAATGTCATATCGCCGCATGGCCTTCTCCCAACCTTCAGCGTCGGGCCACCAATATGGCTTACGGCCAAATAATATGCACAACGCAGTTGTACGCTGTTGGCCATCCACAAGCCACTCGGCTGGAGGCCGCGCGTCTCTAACGACACGCTCTTGCGTTCCAGTACGACTGTTCCAAATCAATAAACTGCCGATCGGGTAGTCGAGCCATAACGATTCCGCGAGATCACGCGTCTGTGCTGGCTTCCACACAAATCCACGCTGAAATTCGGGCACGCTCAATTCATGCCCAACGGCGCTATCTACGAGATTGTGTATCTTAAGATGAGGGTTTACTGCCATCGGACAGAGTATCGCATACGGTCTTGGCAGCGTCCATTATGCTTTAAAGTTTCGGACGCAATAGGGCGCCAGGGCGATGACCGTTTTCAATCCATGCTCCACCGCGCCTTCAACGGCGAGCTGTGAAAAGGGTTTGAGGGGTCGTCCCCGAGGAACAGCCAATGGCGCTACCACAACGGCCATAGCAGGGCGCTTTCCGCGTCGGCCATGTACGCGGCGAAGAAAGCGGTCTGGCTTTCGGGGAACCGCTTGTGTCGCTGGAAGTACTCCGCCTGTCCGATGACCTCAGCTCGAAGCACCGTGCACCAGCTGCGCGTTACTTCGTTGTCCCCGTAACTGTATATCAGCTGGCGACACTGCATCTCGCAGGTTGCGATCTCGCCTTCGAGAGTGAAGGGATATGACCCCCACAAATGACATAAATCATGCCACGCTCGAAAAGCAAAATTCACATTTGCATCTTCGTAGAGCGGGTCGCTCGATCCTCCCGACCACACACGCATTCGACTTCCAGAATTGAGCAACTCGTTCAATTCCTCAAATGTCTGCGGTGCATCGTCGGATACATCGTAACCGTCCGGTAGTAGTCGCATTGCGGTCGTCAAAATTGCTCGTTTCAGTGCTTCCATATTGTGTCCTCCGTTTGAGAGGACACCCAATTAGACCGCAAAATTTTTGCTGTAACCGGTCGCTATGCGCCGCTACGTGCACGAGCGATGAGTGATGTTGCGCCGCGCAAAGCCTTCACATTTTGTTACGTCGATCTGATAGCTGCCGCGTTGCATGCTCCACCTTCAACGGCGAGCTGTGGAGCGGGATGCCATCGATCATTCGCGCAAGAAAGCCTCAGAGAGCAGCACACAATAGAAGTAGCAGGGTTTCAAGTTACCGGAGTGAAGAGCAGGGGGTAAACTGCTCTCGATAAATCAAGAAGCCAAAACTGCAGAAAAAACGGGACAAACTTCGACTCCCGTTTTTAAGAAATTAAGGCAAAGAGGGGAGAAGAATAAGCGAACAAAGCGCACACGAACCGTCAGGCCATACCCCGCGTCGTCTTTTGAGGATGCGTTCGAGCTTGCGACACAAATTCAAAATTTTGCTTCGGGTGAAAGGGTTCGGAGGCTGACGCTGTTGAAAGAGATGAACAAGTCTCCGACGAGCAGCGTGAGTCAGTTGCTCATTACCAATTCGGGCAAATACAATATTACTACGGGCAGTTATATTGCGGAGTGGCTTGAACTTACACCCGACGGGAAGATTGCGTCCAACCAAGCGATCCCCGAAAAAGAACGGCTCCAGGCGAAATTCAGGTTGGCAGTGGAAGGCGTTGCTCCCTTCAAAGCACTGTATGAAGAGTACAAGGGAAAGAAGCTGCCTTCTCACGAAGTGATGAAAGATTTTCTCCAATCCGTTAACAGCAAGGTCGAAAATCTCACCGAATGCATCGATTTGTTCATTGTGAATGCAAAATTCCTAGGGCTTTTGCAAACCATCGCGGGCAGCGAAATGCTTATCCCAATTGAGCAGGTTGTTGATGAAATTAAAGGCGACCGGAGTGCCGCGCCTGCCCGACCAGCCACACACATCACATCAAACGACAGTGGCCTAAAGACGCCAAACGAACTGCACGGAGAAACCGCGGCGTTGACCAGCGTCTGTTTTTACATTGCTCCAATCGGCACGGAAGGAAGCGAGGCCCGGAAGCATTCTGATCTATTCTTAAATGCGATTGTGGAACCAGCCTTGAAGGACTCCGGCTTAACGGTTGTCCGGGCCGATAAAATCGGAGAATCGGGCATGATCACAGCCCAAATTCTCGATCATTTGTTGAAAGCGAGACTGGTCATTGTCGATCTCTCATTTCACAATCCAAATGTTTTTTATGAACTGGCGATTCGGCATGCGAGCAAGCTTCCGATAATTCAGATTATACGGAAAAGCGATAGTCTTCCGTTTGACGTGGACCAAGTGCGAACGATTGAGATTGATACCACAGACATATATAGCCTGGTGCCAAAACTGGAGACATATCGATCGGAAATTGCAACGCATGTGCGGCAGGCGCTGACAAATTCAGATAATGTGACCAACCCACTCACGGTATTTTGTCCCACATTTCAGGTGACGCTCCCGAAGTAATTGGCTTGAGAGAGCAGGCCACAATTCGGAACCCCTAGAGCCCAAATCACTTTTCGAGCCATCGCGCATACGCGCGTATATCGATCATCGGAACGGTCGCAAGCTCCTGGAGCCGAGCGATCAGTTCCAAAAGAAACGCGGTTGCGGGTTTCTTTTCAGCTAGGACAAGAAATTTATCTTCGGATCGGTAGAAAATTCCGTGCGTGGCCACGCACCCGATATCCAAATGCGAGGCCGCATCTCCATCAGATAGAGCCTTTTGTAGTGCGTCCCCAAGCGGCGGCTTCCAGTCGCTTTCAAAGGACAGCACACCACCAAGAATAGGCATCGGGGGCTTGGCGTCGTACACGCCACCGGCATGCGGTATCGGCAGGCTCGTTCTATGAAGCTTCCTCACGCTGGCGCATTTCTCGCGCGCATAACGCACCAAATCCGCGTTTATCGTCTGCTTTGCCTCGAACACCGCGTAAACGCTTTCGGCCGGAATGATTTTGTGGCCCTCGAACGTGAAAATGAACGGCGAATATTGTCGATCGAAAACGACTACATCGATTTGGTCGCTGAAGTTGCCCTCGCTATCGACGACGTGGGCCGTGGCAGCCTGATATCGTTGTGGCAGATAGGTCGTCAGGAGATCGAGCCATACGCTCTCGCTCGCGTCTCCCTTACTGGGAGCGTGGGCGAACGTTTTTCGCGCAGTCGAAAGGCGCTGCTCGATGTCATCGTGAAGCCCGGCCAAAAGCTGTGTGAGTGACCATCCGCTCATGTGACTATTTGATTCCAGTCGGTCGCTTTACGCGCCTGGGCCGCCGCTGCCGAAATGTTTGCCTTGTCCGCAGCAGAGAGGTCGTCAGAAATGATATTGTTCGTGTTCGCTGGATCAACGACGCGCGCGTTCGGGAAGCGGTCTCGCAGATATTCAAACGCCGTCCACACATTGTCAGAGAGCGTCCCGCGAGCGCCTGACAGTGCGGCAATCGCTGTGAGTTCGAGATAGAAAGACGGAAAGTCGAGCCGCTTTTGATTTCGCCACAGCTTTAGTATGCGCGATTCCGAAATGCGACCTGCGTTCCTAACAGTCGCGATATGTTTGACGACATTCGTCTGTGTCCACGTATCGGCCCGACGCCGATAGAGGCTGTGGTCATCTGAATTGCCGCCCTGATGCTTTGCGGGTACTAGATCGACATCATAGCTGCCGACCCGGACATTGATCGAAACATTCTGCTGCTTGGGGGCGTATCCTTTCGCCTTCATTGTGTTAAAGAGAGATGTATAAATGTCCTTGAGCGTATTCGTCGTGTCGCTCTTCAGAGAGATAAAGAGATCTATATCCGTGCCGCTCCGATTGGCCGTTCCTTTTGCGAACGAGCCGCTCGGATGCACGTTGCGAAGCTGTGTTCCAGCCCATTCATTGAGTATGGGTTGCAGGGTCGTCTGCACGCCGCGAACCGGAGAGGTAGCGCTCGTGTCTACCGCTTCGCGGGTAAGTATGGTCTGTAAATATAGATCGGCAGTCATGATGATTTGTGCATCGAATTCTATCCTAAATCAAGGTTTCGCGCTGCAATCACCGGCATAGACCGAAAATTGCCGAGACGGTGCATCTCCGCGTCTACCGCGGCAGTGTTTGGAATTGCACGATGGCGGGATGAGCAAGCAGCCTGGCCCAAAACTTTGCTACCAGACACACGACGACGTATCAGCCGAATGTCAAAGGCGGCTAGATAGCGCCTTTAATTTTCTCTTTGAAGAGGTTTTGCGAATGCGCCCATCCGCCGACAGTGGCGAGGTAGGAACCGATTCAACTCCTGCCGGGTGAGGCGTAAACTATATTCATATGAGCCGCGATGAATTGGTAACAAGCACAAAACTGATTGCAATATACGCGAGAGTTTCGACTGCACGACAGGAGGAAGACGGAACGATTGAGACGCAGTTGAGCGCCTTGCGTGATTTTGCTCGGCAGAATAATTACATAATCGTCAAAGAATACACTGACGATGGTTGGAGCGGGGACATTCTCGCTCGACCAGCTCTTGATGACTTGCGGCAAGAGGCCAAGAGAAAAATTTGGCAAGCAGTTTTGATTTATGACGCCGATCGGTTGGCGCGCCGATACTCCTACCAAGAGTTGATCATGGACGAGCTCCGGGAAGCGGGGGTCGAATTGATATTCGTCACCATGCCTGCGCCGAAGAATAGCGAGGAAAAAATACTTTATGGCGTACGGGGTTTGTTTGCTGAGTACGAGAGGGCAAAGATTGCAGAGCGCTTTCGGCTTGGGAAACTGCGGAAAGTAAAAGAGGGCCACATCCTCGTGAGTGAGCCGCTCTATGGTTACAGGTACATTCCCAAAGAGGACCGCAAGCATGGATATTATGAAATTAATCAAGAAGAAGCGCGCGTCGTGAAGTTAATTTTTGAATGGATTGCCGACGAGGGCTACACGCTACGAAAGGTCGTGCGCAAGTTGCAGGAACTTGGCATCAGGCCCCGCAAGAGCAAACGGGGAGTCTGGACAACGAGTACGCTCAGCAAACTGCTACGCAGCAAGGCTTACATCGGGGAAGCACACTGGGGCAGTTCGTATGCTGTCGTTCCGGAGAATCCGATCAAGAGAGACAAATACCGAAAAATGAAAAAGAGCAGCCGGAGGATTCGACCTGAAGAAGAGTGGCTCACGATTCCGGTGCCTGCGATCATAGAAAGGGAATTATTCCAGCGCGCCCGTGCGCAACTCGAAGCCAACCTTGCACTGTCTCAACGAAATAAGAAGAATGAGTATCTCCTTGCGGGCAAGATTCGATGCGTTTGCGGCAGGAGTAGAAGCGGTGAAGGCGTGTTGCGAGGCAAGCACCTATACTATCGTTGTGCCGATAGGGTGCGGAGTTTTCCGCTCCCGCCGACGTGTAAGGAAAGGGGGATAAATGCGCGGATCGCCGATAGGCTCGTTTGGGAGAAGATTACTAATTTGATGAGTTGCGAGGAGCTGCTCTCTCAACAGGTCAACCGTTGGTTCGGGGCGCGACAGGCAAAGACCGAGTTCTTTGCAGGCGATAAAGCCGTAATGGAAAAGGAAGTGGCCGTATTGAAGGAACAAGAGGAGCGCTACAACAAGGCGTATGGCGCAGCCCTATTCACGGTCGAACAGCTGAGAGAATACACGACCCCACTAAGAGAGAAGATCACTTCATTAAAGGGTCAAATAGCGGGCGCAGAGCAAGAAACGAACACTAGCAATGTCACTGAAATGCCAAGCGCCGACGAACTTAAAAAGGTTTCTGACGCGGCAAGGAAAGCACTCCGTAACTTGAGTTTTCAGGCGCGACGGGGGATACTACTGAACACGGTAGAAAGAATTGTAGGAACACCGCAGAAATTAGAAGTGTATGGATACATTCCAATAACAAATCATGTCGATGTCTGCTCTAACCATCGGCATAGTGTGGGCGCAGCTCGACACGCTGATTTGGCAAAAATCCCCTTCGAACTCGTGATCGAATTACCCGCTCCCTTGAAGAGGGGAGTGCATTATGGATTTCTGCCGGGATCAAATATCTCCCAGAGGGCAAGGCCCCACTAAACGTCACCGTTCCTATTTGTCCACGTTTTGCGTAAAGAATACTAAGCAGCCATCGTGATAAACTGACCATCCATGCTTGTACATAAGTGTGACAAATGCGGAAAGTCCATTTCGAACAAAGAGGCGGCGGTAAGTGCTGGCTTCGGATTGTATGGGCGCTGGGAATTCTGCGCTAAATGCGGAGGTCCAATTGCACAAATACTGAAACGGTATAATATCAATTAACTATGTCTGAGAATCAAAAAGGTATGCAGGAAAGTCTAGACCATATTATCAAACATATGGCAACAAAGGATGATGTGCGTGACATCGTTCGCGAAGTCGTTCGAGAAGAGGTTGTAAATATTATTACGGAAAAGGACCTCGCAACAAAAGAAGACATCAAAGGGATCGTCTCGACTGCCCACAATAGGATCGATCAGGAAAACATCGGTCGCAAACAGCTTGAAGTCCGCGTCACGCGCATCGAAAAGCACGTCGGTGTCTGAGGCGCAGCCCAGTAAGCGGTCGCTCGATCTACAAACCGCAAACGCCGCGTCAAGCACTCAGAGTTCTTGCACTCCAAATTATGTTGGTGCGATGATCGTATCGACGCCACGGTCGGGAAGCCATGGACAACGCGCATGCCCCATGGGATTGCTCAGTAGGCCAAGGAAAAAACGACGAGCCTCAATAGGAGCTTGACAGATGAGGCGACGAGAATTTCTCGGCATACTTGGCGGCGCGGCTACGACAGTATACCCCCTCACGGTGCCAGCGCTCGCGTCGAAGGCGCCCACGATCGGATTTCTTGGCGCGATTGCGTCGCCGGCATTTCCCAAACTCTTGTGCGCGTTCAACCAGGGTTTGAGCGCGGCCGGGTATATCGACGGCTGTAATCTGGTCGTTGAATACCGCTCCGACCACGATCCCCGAGCATTAGCTGCGCTCGCGGAAAGCCAACCCAGCGTAATTGTTTCAACCGCCAGCATGGATGTGGCGGCCGCCGCAAGTTCCGTGACCCAGGCAATTCCGATCCTGTTTCTAATCCGCGGCAACCCTGCCACGCTTGATCTTGTTTGTAGCGGTCGAAATGTAACAGGCATCGCGCTCATCCCCGCCAGAAGAGTGTGCGAGCGATTGGAAGCGTTGGGACGGTTGGTCCCACAGGCTGATGCGCTTGCTCTCCTCGTGCATAGGAACAGTTTCGACATCGAGTTGTATTCGGAAGAAGTGCAACGGGCTGCAAGCGCTCTGGGACGACGAATTGAAATTTGCAAAATCACAAAAAGCGTACGTGATTGGAATACTGTTTTTGCGAGGCGGTCGGATAATCTAGTTGCGATAGCGACGCAAGATTCTTTGCCGACCTTGTATCGCGGCTTCGTCACTTCAAATAGAGTAGTCAGTTATCCTGTAGGATTGTTTCGCGCATATCGCCAATTGGGGAAGTGCGCCGGCGGGATGCTCAATGGTGAAATGACTACCAGCTTTCCAGTCCAACAATTCGTGGATTTTGACATCGTCACCAGCCTCAACAGCGCAGCTAGGCTTGGCCTTGACGTACCGTCAACATTGCCCGCCTTGGCAGATGAAACAACAATATGATGGGCTTAGCTTCTCCGCTGCTGCTGTAAATGTGACCTCCCTTATCCACGCACATTTGTGGCCGCAGGTAGTCATTGACCGGGGCTGTGATATGCCAATCTGGCAGGACGCCCCACCTACGGCTTCACTGTAATCTCCGTATGCTGCCCAAGTGGATAGTACTCCTGAGCAGCAAAAGAAGCAGATCGTACCGACGGCATCCGCGATTCTTGAGGACGGCACCATTGTGGAGATGGTGTTCCAACCGGAGCGGCGCCGAACGTTTTTTGCGATTTATAGCGCGGGGCGCTGGACGCTGCAGGACGGGATCGATCTCGGCGCCGATGAACGACTTGTCCCGTTCTCACCGGGGAATAATCTCATCAAGAATGAGGTCGTGCTGCTTCCTTCCGAGCCGCAGATATACGGGAGCGAGGAGAAACTGGTATCAGAGATACAACAATTCATTCACCGCCACGTCGACTTGAGCGCATCGTTCGAGAAGGTGGCGACGTACTACGTGCTGCTGACGTGGCTTTATGACGCCTTCAACGAGTTGCCATATTTGCGCTTCCGCGGCGATTATGGAACCGGGAAGACGCGTGCGCTGCTGATCCTAGGTTCGCTCTGCTACAAAGGATTTTTTGCGAGCGGTGCTTCAACGGTCTCACCGATCTTCCACACTCTCGACGCCTTCAGGGGCACGCTCATTTTCGACGAAGCCGACTTCCGCTTCAGCGACGAGAAAGCTGAGATCGTGAAAATCCTCAACAACGGGAACGTCCGGGGCCTGCCGGTGCTGCGGACCATGATGAATCGCCAACGCGAGTTCAACCCGCAGGCCTTCCACGTATTCGGACCCAAGATCGTTGCCACGCGCGGCAGCTATGACGACAAGGGGCTGGAAAGCCGGTTCATAACGGAAGAGATGGGATCGCGACAACTGCGCTCCGACATTCCAATCAATCTCCCCGACAGCTTTAAGGACGAAGCGCGCGAGCTTCGCAATAAGCTTCTGCTGTATCGCTTTCATCGCAGGTTCGATGTCAAGCTCGACGAAAGCCTGGTCGACCCAAAGCTTGAACCGCGGCTCAATCAGATCTTGCTTCCGCTCCTGAGTGTCGTCGCCGATGAAAATCTACGAACTGAATTGCGATCCATGGCGCTTGAGGCACAGCTCAGTCTCGTCGCAGACCGTGGTTTGCTGGTCGAGGCCCAGGTGCTGGAGATTCTTGCTGAGCTCATGGCTAGTTCACACCGGCCAGTAGTCCCCGTGGCCGAGATCGTGTCAGTATTCATTGAACGATATGGCTTCGAGTACGAGAGGCCGATCACGAACCGCTGGATTGGCAGCATTCTGCGAAAGCGCCTCAATATTGGAACATACAAGAGGCATGGGGTGTATGTCGTACCCATGGGCGACCGGTTGAAGATTGAGCTGCTTTGCGAGCGCTACGGCGTGAGCGTAATAGGGAGCGCGCCGCCGGTGGTATGATGGGGGATATGGGGACGTGGGGACTTTCCCCATCCCACACCCATATCCATCACAAGCGAACAACAACGCATCATTACATGGTGCTTTGATCCGGGGAGCAACGTCCCCACATCCCCTTGTCCCCATTTTTGAGCCGGGCACGATCTCGCGCCCTCCCGTGGCTGCCTGGCTTTGCGCAATGCAAATCTTTGCCAATTTGGCAATTCCTCACCCCTGCCGAAAGCGACGCACCTCATACACCATGACGCATGTTTTCCAACACTTGGTGGTTGGCGAACACGCACCATGAAGACAAGGAAACCCCTAAACTATTTACGCTCATACCGTCTTCGTTCGGGCCTCTCACAAGGGGAGCTCGCGCACCTCTTAGGTTGGAAGCGTGCGGAAGTCATCTCGCGAATCGAAAAGAAGCAACGTCCTCCCACCCTCAAGTTGGTGATCGCCTGTTTCATTCTTTTTGGCGCACCCGCAGCGGAGCTGTTCCCTGATATTTCGGCCAGTATTGAGATCGACGTGATGGCGCGCGTGTGGGAGCTGTACGAGAAGATACAGGGCGATCCGTCGAGAAAAACAAAAATCAAAATTGTGTTGCTCGAAGGCGCGATTGAGCGAGCCGAGCAAAGGAAGCGCACACCCCGCGTATGATCTCTAAAAGACGATACGATTTGGTTCTCGCGATCCACTTGCAATCACGCGGCTTCGCATTCGTCCTCTTTGAAGGTTGGCTCGCTCCGGTCGATTGGGGTGTCTACGATGCCCGCGGCGCGGACAAAAATGCTCGTACCCTGACACGTATCGCCTCGTTACTCGCGTTACACACGCCCGACGTGCTGGTTCTTCAAGACATGTCGGAGCACGGTACTCGTCGCGCGCACCGTATTCGAGAGCTTAACCGTGACGCAGCGGAACTTGCGGATCAGCGCGGCATGCTTGTCCGTACGTATTCGCGCGCGCAGGTCATTGAGTATTTCGAAGAGCTCGGCGCCGTGACAAAACAAAGAATCGCTGAAACGATCGCAAAGCACATTCCTGCACTCAATCTATATGTGCCACCCACACGGAAGCCCTGGATGAGCGAAGATGCTCGCATGGGAATCTTTGATGCCGCGGCTTTGGCGTGGATGTTTTTTAATTCGATTAACGGCGATCGACACGCTGCGTAGGTGCACGGCAGCGCGGAAAATGTCCTACCCGCCATGTGTAGCAAGCGCCCATACTGAGTCACAATGCCGCACTCGTACTCAATTCACAGGCGCGGCCGGTCGTGATTCAATCTTTTCATCTCTAATCGAGCTGACCAGATAATTCGGTGAACTCGCACTTGGCCGCGCGTCAGTGCGACCAGGGGAGACGTGCGCGAAGCAAAACGGCGCTGCTCGCCACAACTAGATCCAACAGCGCCTGACAGAGAGTAGTAGCGATGTTTAGATCAAAGCGCATCGGAATTGCCGCTGCGTTGGCGGTATTCGTTGGAGGAGGCGTGGCGACCGGTCAGACACCTACAGTGCAGGACGTTCCCGTCGTTTCAACGCCCGCCACCCCGGACGCGTCAAAAGTTGAGTCTTTCCGTTCTCGCCTCCAGGATCAGCAAAAGACGCTGGAATCGTATGGCGCGAAAATATCGGGCTTGGTGGATCGCTTAAAGGCGATGTCCGGAGCCACCGTGGAAAGCCGAATTGCTGAGGTTCGGAGTTTGAGGGATGCCTTGGTTCAACTGGGCACTCAATTGCAGCCAGATGCACCGTTGTCCCAAAGCATCGACCAATATCAGAGCTGGATTGCGGCGCAGATGGCGCGGGTCAATAATCAGCGGTCCACGCTCGGGCCCGAATTCGTCCAAGAGCTCCTTCACCGATACCAGCAATATCAACAGGAAGTGACACGTGCGCGCGAGTCGGTCAGCAATAATTCGAATGCGATCGATCGCGCGCTCAAGGAACTAACGACTGCCGAGCTGCGCGCGGCTGAAATGTTAATGGCGGAGGATGCAGCGACCGCTGTTAAAGAACTTGTTGGCGTGCTGGACAGCGTCGGGCAAACGATCGACGACATTCGCAGCAATCTGCGGAAGCTGGGACACGCTGGCGTATGATGCGGTTGCAATCTCATACCTGTCCGTCGCTTTAGCACTGGCGGACAGGCTCATCATCGAAATTGGGAGGTTGCCATGCGCATAGCAGTTCTATCGCTCATAACGATTGTCGGATGTGCGGCCGCAGTCGGGGCGTCCGATGATAGGACGCAGCTGAGAATGGAAACCCCAAAGGCTCCGAATGAAGCGTCGCTCACTCCTCCAATGGTGCCGCTGGCTCAGCTGGTCGAACAGACACCAGATGGCGAGCAAGTAATCGGACTCTATAAGGCCGCGCGCACCGTTCGGGATGTGGAAGCGGTAACCGAGAACGTCAAAGCGCAAGTCATCAAGGCTCAGTCTATCGCTTCCGATGTCGCGCGACTTCACGCTGCTACCTTCAAATCGTGCGACGGCGCCGAAGCACCGCAAATCGAAGCGATCGCTATCAAGGCACGAGCGTTCTCAGCTACTCTCGTCCGAGTTGATGACGAACTCATAAAGTCGTTGGCCGCAATGCAGCGGAAAGCAGAAACCGAGAGGCCTCTGTCGACCAGGGCTAAAGAGGAGGTAAACCGGCTCGTACTTGCGGCGCACGAAATCGGTCTTCTGCGTGTGCAGGCGCAAGAGATTGCGAAGAGTGTTGAGAGCCTTGCCGTCAGTATTCGCACAACGGCAGCCTCGTGCATACCAACACCGCTGCCCCCGCTGTTCACGGAACGCGAAGCGCCTTCTAAGGTGGAAGCCCCGGCAGGTCGAGCTCCGTCGTTGTCGCCGAGGCGCGCGACCAAGCCAACAACGTCAAGATGATGTAAAAAAGATTTCCACACCCCGCCGCCAATCCTCAACAAGTTGTTTCATCGCCTCTTCCCGCGAGCCGCTCCGTCGGGCCAACCAGCTTCTAATCATCTGTTCTTTGTCGGTCGCGCTTTTCATCGCAAACACGTTATCAAACTCACGTTGATTTTTTTTCTTGGAAGCCTGGATCTTCCGCCAATCCTCGACCGCAAATCGCATCGCCTCAGACCGTCCGCATCGTTTCATTCGCATCCAGCGATGTAACACATCCGCCTGATCACGCGCTGCATAGGCTGCTTCGAATGCAGCTTGATGCGGGTCTTGCCAATTCGGCGGATTGGTAGCGGCAATTGGGCTCGCAGATGTCGTGAACGTTCTACTCGCAGGGCTCGCAGCTGCGGCGGCCGTTTTCCGGAGTGAAGAGCCTCGCAAACCTGCCCCGAGCATCCAAAGGACCAATGTGCCAAAAATAAACCCGATTATACCCAGCGCGCCGGCGCCGTTAGTGCCGGTTCCAGCAGAGGGTGGCATCGGTTGTGGCTGTGGCAGCGTAATGGGACCCACAGACCACGGCAAATTGGACGCAACACGACGTGGAACTTGCGGGAGGCCATCTTCCACGTCGAATGCAATAAACTTTCGATCGTTAAACTGCCACATGGCTCCTAGGTGATTGCTCCGGACGATCGCTTGTAGGAGTAGCTCTGTGACAGTGGTGGGAGTGGATCGAAGGTTGGCAGATAGGAACGTCTTTGCACCGACGCTGACACCACCGTTGATTCCAAATCCCTGCGCCGTCAGAAGGCGCCGCGTTCGTCCTTCAGAAAATTCAAACAAACCGATGGTAATAAATAGCTCGCTGGGGTGATGTTCCGGCAGTGGTTCAGTTAGTTTCTCAGTATCCAGCAGCGGTAGCTTGTGTAGTCGGCTGCATGCATCGGCCATCTTAGGAATGAGTTGAACAGCGGCGACATAGGCGCGAAACACCTCTGACAGGGAGTGGAGTTCTTGATAGGCCTCTGCGTAATCCTCGATTTGGCCGTTAACGGACTTAGCCAGATCGTCAAGGTCAGGATCCTCACCTGGCAGATCTTGTCCACTTGCTTGATCGTGCCTACGCACGAACATCCTTGGTGAGACACGGGACAAGTCGATTGCTCCCTCGTCAACTGAAACGGCTGGTGGAACAGCGTCGTGTGGGGTGGCGAGCAGCCCACGGGCCTTCAACATGCCACGCAGTTGATCAATCTTAGCAATCGTAAAAGAATTGCCTGGGTGTTTGCCTCGCAGTCGGCCGCTAAAGGACGACAAAGGGTCATCTTTAACAATGACTTGCGGCATAGGAAGGGTAGCGTAAGCCGGGACAGGAACAGGGGCAAACCACGGAAGCGGCGCATTTGTGGGCGCAACGGCCCTCTCGGGGATTAAATCAAACCAAAGCCGGCTACCCCTCCATTCAGGCGGGGCATTCTCGTTCTTCTCAAGCGCCGACAGCAGCTGCTTGGCAATTCCTTGTTCGCCGGCTGAGGCATAGCCGGAAACCATTTTTGCCCGCAACGGGCCAGACGCCAGGATGGGAACGCCGTACGACAGTTCTTTCAAGAGCACGTCGGCTTTATACAGTATCGCGCCTAGGCGCGTTTGCCGAAGCCATTCGGGCTTAAAGACCAAACGCGACTGAAGGTCTGGATATTGTGGTGACATCGACTCCCAGATTTGAGTATAGTCGCGCCGCGCGGAAACGGTAGTGATTTCCAGAATACTGTCTGTTCGACGCGCATCACTCTGCGAGAGTTGTGATTTAAAGTTTTCTCTGATTCGTTTCCATAGAGCGCTGGTTGCTTCCTGACCCTCTCTCAGCCACGCGGCGCCGTTGTCTGGGTCCAAACTAAAGTAGAGGTCTTCGTTTTCACAAGCCGCCCGCATTGCCGTCAGGATCAGCGCAGCATCAATCCCGCCTGATGATTCGTGGCCGGAAAAAATGAGTCTCCCGTTGTTGAAGTAGGCTCCTTCGAAGGAGAGGTTCAGTGGCATGCGCTCGGCCGCTGCTTTGCTCAAGGAGATACCGCCTGGCCGAACTCCGCCTATCGTGATTCCGCCTGGTGGAGAATGACTAGGCATTGCGCCCGCGGGCGAAGTTAACACCTCTGTCTGGCTACTTGTGGAAGGCAATTTTGCCGGGGCATTTTGCGAAGTGACAACATTCTGAAGCCCTGCAATTATCCCGCTGACCTTGTGAGCGCCTGTAACATCCCTCCAATCGTTGATGGCGTCGGCGACGATACCTCCCTGCTTTGCAGGCTGCTCGGTCGTCGATCGTACGCTGAAGGTTCTGCCAGGTGCGCAGCCACCAAGCACCCCCGTATTGCAGTCGCCTATGAACTCGCCCGGTACGACGTAATTAGTTTGCTTTACTCCCGGTGGATTCGTTTGGCTTATGAAGGGAGGTCGCGCAGGACTCGTCGTAACCACCGTCGTGATCCGACCCGATTGCTGGGCAGCATAGGTTGCTTGGGCACCACCCTTCGAGTCGCCCACTGCAGTTATCGGATGTCCCTTGTATTGTGATTGGGCAAACGTCGCGAATTGGACCGCTTCCTTGTACTGAGCCGGAACAACTCCAGTCGCCGCTTCGGCATCGGCCGCTAAATCCTGTGGATGCGTTGCTACCGTTCCCCGAAAAGCCAGTACAATTTCTTGACTCTGATTGTTCGTATAGACGGCAGCGTAAAAGCCTGACGCGGCAATCCGACTGATTTGTTTGGTAATCTCAGCCTGATTCAACCCTTCCGTTTTTAGTCCCGCGTTGAAGATCGCTTGCCAGCTCTCCGGGGCGCGCGCCCAAACACAGGGCACACCGTTGCAAACGCCTGAGATAGACGACCCCGGTGTATCGCTATAAACGTCATTCGCTATCTTCGCATAAGGAATCCCGTATTGAGCGGCGGTTACGTCGACCCAACCTGCGTCCTGGGCGATGCCGAGGCGGTGCAAGAAGGGCGCGGCGAACAATCCGATTATTGTCAACGCCGTCAAACCAATGTGGGATATCCGCGCGAGCACTAGCTGCTCCGTCACTGAGTAGGTCGGCGGCTAACGCACAACTTTATCCCTGTGTACCCCTCCACGCAATGTACGATTGTAGAATTCGGCAATGCGCATAAAGACGATTGAAAATGGTACTATTATAAATATGCCGACCTTACGCGGTCCAGAGCGAAGCTATCGGGACAGTCGATTGAGCAGAGTTTTCAGTATCGGGGGTTACATTTATTTGTTTTGGCTTCTCATTTACTTTTTTGCCGCGGCACTTTTCGGTGCGTTTGCTGAGGTGGGCCTCACGCTTTTTGATCGATGGACATGGGTTCTCGTAGGACAGACGATCTATATGATCGCTAGCTTCTATTTCGCTCTGCGCTGTCCACCAATTGCCTCAAGGTGGGCATGGACGGCATTTCTCTTCGCCTACATCGGAATCGGAGCGGTAATCCTCAATCCCCTGATATTAGTTGGCGGAGGGTACTGTTGCTGATTGTGCGAGCATAATGCAGACGTGGAGCTGAGTGTGACGCAACAGCCTCGGGGCGGCTTATCCGGAACGGCGTCTCGGTACGTCCATACAGGGCGTCGCACGCCACCATCCTTCGAGACGCAAATCGAATTTTCGAATTTAGAGATTTTGCCAATCGCTAAATTGCCCTTCGCTGGGGCGGCTACATCGCAATCGTCCGGACCAGACCAGTCAGTTTTAGGTGGGCTTGACAAAGAGCGGATTGCGTTGCGCTGGCACAATTCAATTACTTGTCGCGGCGTGCGTTCTTACGGCGATCGTTTTCTTCGCGGACCGTTTGCCGGTTGAGAGTCTTGGCGTCAGTATTCGCACAACGGCAGCCTCGTGCATACCAACACCGCTGCCCCCGCTGTTCACGGAACGCGATGCGCCTTCTACGGTGGGAGCCCCGGCGGATCGAGCTCCGACCTTGTCGTCGAAGCGCGCGCCCAAAACTACAACAACCACCCCGGTGCCGCGCTTTCACTGATAGGGGGACGCCGCGATCGTGCTCGTTTTCGTCGTCGGCGGCACCACTATCTCAGCGGCCGGCCTCGCCTCCACCTCTCGGTTGGGCATGTGTGAGCAGCGAGCGGGGAAAGAACTCGCAGTATTGCTCTTCATTGAACCAGGCACACTTGATATCGAAAAGTCTCAGCCCCGCCAGGCGCGTGAGCGCAAGCGCATAGAGCGTGAGCTGTGCGATCGGCTTGTTGGTCGGGGCATCCGGCTTGTAATCAAGAATGTGAATGGCGCCGTTGCGCACTTGGAGGAAGTCGATGTGGCCGGTGAGGACGCGAGGGGAGCCTCCTTCTGGTAAGAGCTGAAGTCCGTGCTCGACCTCAAGCGCGTCGATATCGGCGGCCGTCAACCAAATCGGTATTTCTACGGCGACCGTTACCGAGTTGTTGGCGAGCATGAAGCGCTGTAGCGTTTCGTGCCGCAAGCGATTGTCTCCAACCGTGGGGACGATGAGCGCGGCGGCGCGTGTCGCGAAGTTTTCTTTCTCGACAACGATGAGATGATTGCGGTTTACGAAATTCGGGATCTGCGAGGCTCGGGAGCTTTCACGAAAGAGCTCATGCGGGCAGTCGTTAGGAACGCGCTCAAGGAAATCGGCGAGGGGCGCGAAGCGCCTGTGCTGTCGGCCCTCGCGCAGTAGCGCAAGCTTCGGTCGATGATAGGCGAAGCTGTAGACCTGCCGGTGATACAGTTTCGACCGGCGGATTGTTTCGGTTGGCGGAAATAGGTGCCGAAGCTGCGGTCGCAGGCGGCTGTAGGTCGTGAGCTCACGATGCTCACTCACCCAACTCGCAAGGGTGGAAGGGGAGACCTTGTAGCCGTGACGGGATTTCAGTTTGGCTGCGGCCGCGGGAAGGGAATAGCCGAGGTTATAAAGCGTGATGCCATCGAGAATGATGCGGAGCGGATAGGTTTTGTAGCGCAGCTGTGCCGGTGCGGGTGTGAACACACGCCGACAAAGCTTGCATTGCCAGAGCTGGACAATTTCAAGTTTCTTGCGGCGCGTGCCTTTGCGGATGAGGCGGGTGCTGCCGCAGTGCGGGCAGCGCTCGGGCCGCTTCTCTGTGTGCGGGACGCGGGTGATCCTCGGCGATGTTCCAGCCATACAAGATGAGAGGCTGGAATCTTAACACAAACGCTGAGTTATGAAAAATAGATTGCAAATCGGACCCTCGCGGCCTGCGAGACTTTTTGGTACGGTACTCGATATATGCCAATCTGCCGCAGCTGCGATCACAGTGGAAGTATTCACAACTGGGTGTCTGCGGCGTGCTGGAATTGCGGAAATCGGAGTCCGTATTGCCCGTTTTGTTTTAGAAAGTATCAACAGGGCAGGAAACGCGGGCAGTGCCAGCATCCTGGTTGTACGTGCAGAAAATATATACCGCTGACCGATCAGCCGAGGCCGGTCAACAAGTACGCCGCACGGTTGCTGTACCGGAGGCGGCCCGAGCGCCGCTAGTGGTGAAAGTCATACGCTTGAGTCCGGCAGGGTGAAAGTCATACGCTTGAGTAAGGCGGCAATGCCCTATTTTAGCGGGGCTCTGCGCTGATGCGCGGGTACCAAGCGTCAGACTCGCACAGCTAGATGGCAGAGGTCGGTTTAGTTACCTACTGCGGAATTGAAGGCGAATTGGAGGATGAATAAGGTTACAGAAGTTGCCTTGAGCAAGGTCCCCGAAGTCACGCTCGTCTTCTGGATCATCAAGATCGCCGCGACCACGCTTGGCGAGACCGGAGGCGACTCCGTCACCATGACACTGAACTGGGGTTACCTGGCTGGAACCGCCTTGTTCCTTGGCTTGCTCGTTGTCCTTGTCATTGCGCAAATCCTTGCGAAGAAATTTCACCCCCTACTGTATTGGGTCACGATTGTCGCCTCCACCACCTTCGGTACCACTATGGCCGATTTCGCCGACCGCTCGCTCGGCATCGGCTATACGGGCGGCTCGACGCTGCTGTTGATCTGCCTGCTTGCCGTGCTCGGCCTCTGGTATTGGTCGCAGGGCACTATCTCGGTGAACACCGTGAGCACCCCAAAGGTGGAAGCGTTCTACTGGGCGGCCATCACCCTCTCGCAGACGCTCGGTACTGCGCTCGGCGACTGGATGGCCGACACTGGCCGGCTTGGCTATGAGGGCAGTGCGCTTGTCTTCGCTGCCGGACTCGCGGTGGTCGCCGGACTTTACTTCTGGACGAGCGTGTCGCACGTGCTGCTGTTCTGGGCGGCATTCATCCTAACGCGACCACTTGGCGCTACCGTGGGGGACTTCCTCGACAAGCCGGTGAGTGAGGGCGGTCTTGCGCTTAGCCGCCCGCTCGCCTCGGTGGTAATAGCGGCGTTCATCGTCGTGTGCCTGTTGGTACTGCCCCAGCGGGCAGGGCGGCACCCCGGGGCACCCAGAGCAGTGCAATAAGTCACAGCGCTTTTAGTACTTCAATATGTCACTTGCAGCGCGAGATAGTATGAGAAGGCATTGGTCGTCGAGGCGTTTTCGATGCCGCGTCCGAAAGAAAACAAGAGGTGATATGTTTTGTCGAAATCATAGACACCACCGAAATTGAATCCCGTGCTGTCTTTGCTGCCAAGAGGATAGCCCGGACTACCGGGGCCGCTTGTTGAAAGACGCGTCTGGTGGAAAATCTCGCCGCCGAGGGCAAGTGCGTCGGTCCACTGATATTGAAGCACCCAGCCGGCAAACCAATAGTTCTGGTTTCCTGGACCTGGATTGATCCAATAGCCACCGCCGCCATAGGTGGTCCATTTGCCGAAATTCTTCTGCAACCAGATAGGAAAGAACGCATGCGTCGCGCCTGTCCCCAGACCGCGGTCCGCATTGCCGGTTGGAAAATCTAGAAAAGGGTAGAAGGCGATCTGCGGCCACCAGTCGTTGTCTCGGGCGGGAAGAAACCGATATTTCACGCCGACTTCAATATCGCCCACGCCGGATTGCGCACTCATGCCACTCGATTGGGCGAAGGCCACTGGCGCAAGCAAGTGAAGCTGAACATTGTCAACGGGGCCATAGTTAGCATCGATTCCCGCCATTGCACCGGCGGCGGCTCCCTTCACGAAGGTCCCCGCCGAATAATTATTGATTTCCCAATGGCCAGGCTCGACAGGAACCGGATCGTCGGTGAAGAAAGGCGGGCCCGCAAGGCAAACGCGCGATAACAGCAACAACGCGGGCGCCGTTGCAGAGCCGATAAATGTTGCGCGCCTGGCGGCGCGCTTGGTTATGCACATCGGACCTTCCGCTTCTAGCCCGCCGCGCCCCCAACGCGCGGAAGACACCGAGACCGCGTAGCTTCATCGGGAACGAATAGCATATTGGAGGTGAGGTCGCCGGTGTCGGTGGCGACGTAGTCGATCGTGTCAGGCATCCTCAAATCGAATTTCACGTCACGGATTTTGGGAGGTCGGTGCGCCGCTTACGGCGCTGTTAGGCGGCGGAAGGGGATTGGTTCCCCCTGCTTAGGACCGTTGTTTGCCTTCAGAATGTCGCCCGTCGGCGCATTGTAGTAACGCAGAAAACGGTATATTTTTTTGGCAAGCTGCCAGTCGAACCGTGCCGAGGTTCTATTTTCAGCGGCAGCGCTCATGCCATCGGCGGGAACCTAAAACCTGAATGGGAGGATCACATGTCGAAAATCGTCAACGAAGTGCTCGCCGCCAACGCGAGCTATGTCTCAGCATTTGGCGAGAAGGGAAAGCTGGCGCTGCCACCGGCGCGGCGTTTCGCCATCCTCACCTGCATGGACGCCCGGCTCGACCCTGCGAAATACGCCGGCCTCGCCGAGGGCGATGCGCATGTCATTCGCAACGCCGGTGGACGCGCGACCGACGATGCAATCCGCTCACTGGTGATATCACACAAGCTTCTAGGGACGATTGAGTGGTTTGTCATTCATCACACGAATTGCGGAATGGAGCTCTTCTCGGACGGCGTTATGGCCGATCTGCTTGAGGATGATCTCGAAACCGCCACGTTCGACGGCAAGGCGTGGTCGAATCCTCATCACCGCGGCGGCCACGCTGCTGGCCATTTCATCAAATGGCATACAATCGCAAATCAGGCGGCGACCGTGCTTCAAGACGTGCGGCGAATTCGCGAGCATTCGCTCGTACCGGCGGCCATCCCGATCTACGGCTATGTCTACGATGTGCATAGTGGTCGTCTGGAGGAGGTGAAGAAGGCGACGGAGGCGGGTCGCGCTGCCGCCTGAGATTTGTCTCAACGACGAATAGGCTATAGGCGGTCGGGCCAGCGGCGCGAGCTGTGGTAGACGCGCGCGATCTCGATTTTTGAACCGCGGACGCGATAGGGGACGATGTAGGGCGTTTTGGGTATCGCCAGTTCGCGCGTGCCGGGGACGCGGCCAGGCGCACCGAGTTTCGGGTTTTCCGACAGCAGGTATTCGACGCAATAGAGGATGTGCAGGGCGACGCGCTTTGCGGCGGCCGGATCTTGTTCGGCGATGTGCGCGCGCAGGGCCAGAAGATCGTGAATCGATTCCGGAGACCATAGGAGCGTCATACGCTCTTTGGAGATCGACGCTCCTTGCGCGTCTCCCAGGAAGCGACCCATTCGCTGACGCGCGCGTGCGCGATGCCCTTGCCTCGGTCAAGCGATGTGAGGGCTTTGTTTATTCCAGCGACCTGCCACTCGTTGGTGTCGAGATAGGCGGAAATCGCCTCGGCCGCGAGAAATGAACGGGAGCGGCCGGTATTCCTGGCGAGTTTTTCAAGGCGGCTCTTGGTCGAGCGGTCCACGCGAACTGAAAACGTCGTTGTAGTCATATGTGTACAGTATAGCAACAAACGCGGATTCGCGTTCGAAGCAGGCGACCGGCGCGTCACGGATTCTGAAGGGTTTGACCCTGCTGCGGGGCTTGGTTGAGCACCGGAAGGGGATTGGTTGAGCCGCGCAATTGAGACTGTTTCGGCGCGCGTGCGGCCAGGTAGGCTGAAAGGCGATTGACTCGGAACGGCGGATTGAGGAGCATCCCTGGTTGTGGGAGACTCCGGGAAGCGCGAGATGAAAAAGATTGTAGCGCTTGTAGCGTTCTGTCTTTTGGCTTTGGCGGGTGGCAGTACGGCCCAAGGCCTTTTGCAGGAGGAACTAGACGCTTTCCGAAACAAACTCATTACTCACTGGAATCCTCCGGTCGGGGCATCGCAGCCCATAACTGTTCGAATCAAATTAAAGCGCGATGGGACCTTTTCCAGCGCACCCGCTGTCGAAACGGCCGGACAGGGAGCACAATTTGAGAGACTGCGGGATAGCGCAATACAAGCTGTTTTTCAAACCTTGCCGTTCACGATGTTCAAACAGGAAAACTACGAGGCATGGAAGGACCTTTCTGTGACGTTAGACCCGCGAATGGCGCAGGCGGGCGGACAGCAACAAATGGAGTCGGCCCATACGGGCGCGGAGCAAAAGCCCAAGCCCAGCTTTGATTGCCGCAAGGCCAGATCAGCTTCGGCGCGGCTCATTTGCGCAGACGATGATTTAACAGCCGTCAACTCGGTCCTTGGAGGAACGTTTCAGGATATCAAATCAAAAGCAAGCGTAGAGGAACAAAAAGACTTGCTAAGCAAGGAACTCACTTGGATAAGAGACCGAAATCAAAAATGCGGGCTGACTGGAAAAGATGCCGCGTCAGTTGATGAGCTGAAGACAGCTAAGATGTGTATGCTGGATGCGATCACCGCGAGGATTGATGAATTGGAAAGTCAACCTCAGCGCGGCGTCAGCGGAGTTGAGGGCAGTGAAAGCTTAGCAGTACAGGGAAACTCGGCGGAAGACCAACCAAGCTATTTTGTTGCGAACACCAAACCGCCCGACGCATTTCTTTCATTACGAAGTGAGCCTTCGACAACTGCCGGCCGCCGGATTGCACAGATGCCAAATGGCACCGAGTTGAGAGTGCTCATGCAGCGACCAGATGGATGGTGGCACGTTAGGGTTGCCGCCACGGGTCAAGAAGGGTGGGTGCTTAGCGGCGAGGGGCCAATAAAGTGGATAGAATGTTGTAGAGAGCCGCAGAGAAATCCACTTGTGGGGAGTGCGGCCAAGTCAGCCGGTACAACGAAACAGCCGGAAGACAGTCAATCTGACAGTCAAACGGCATTAAAGTGCGAGGTCGTTTATCAAACAAAGCTATTGCAGGGCGACGTATCAGTTTCGAAGGATACGTTTATCAGTAATTGTATAAGGACGTCACAGGAGGGGGGCACCAATGATGAAATACTGCTGAATATTACTCTCAATCCCGAGAGTTGTCGTTATCCGACCGGCGCTACTATTATGGCTTCTGTAAGAGGCGATGCGGCACATATTTTTTTGCATGACGCAGAAATGGTTCCAGTGCTGAGCTACCTGTGGAGGAAACTCTACGCCGTATGTGTTGATGTAGTTCGGAGAGAGGGTCCGGTACCGGGCGCGACGCTCGGTCCTAATGGGGTAACAAGTCTCAGTGTCAGCCTGGGACTGCTCAATCATCCGGAAGCGGCGTCAGAGTTTGTGATGAGCAGCCCCGATGGTGTTCACTTTCAAGGTCCCAATGGCATAGGTGATTTATTGCGCGGACAAATGCGCGCGGAAGAAGCGGGTAGGGAAATGGCGCGCCAGCAGCAATTACAGACAGACCGAATAGCGTCCGCAATTGCATCAGCACCCGCTGCTCGGGGGGTCGATGCGGCGATCCCGAATCAAGATGTAGTAGAGAGACTGATGAAGGGGGCGATGCCAGCGCAAGCGCAATGTAATAGAGAAGCGAGCGCTTCACATTGCGGATGGGGCGTGCCTGGCAGTGGACATTATTATTATCAGATAAACTACACGCCGGATATGGTGAACGTCTCCATCGCTCGCGGAAACGAATTTCCGGATAGCTTCTCACGGGATTTAGTTTCAATGACCAAATTCATGGGTGAATTCGGGTTTGGTCCAAACGAAATCGGCCCATGTGTGCAACGTTCTAATGCTCCAGCTATGGTAGCTTTGGCTATGGGTCAACGGCGCGATCAGGAAATTGTCCATCAAAAACTCATCATGCTGTGCTCGTCATCTGACGAACTTGGTATGGTAGTACTTACACTGAGTACCAACACACGATTTTGATGAGCTGTAGAACACATTGCACGGTGATCTGAGCCCCGCGCTGAGTTAGACCCGCCGAATTTGTTTTTGACCGAGGAAACGGGGAGGGCGGTTGAAAGGGCATTGACTCGGAACCGGTGATTGCGGAACATGCCTTCTGGGGTTGTGGGGAGCTTGGGGGCATGTTAGCCGGCGTATGCCGTCTCGCGGCGGCATTGGCGATCGTATTATCCCCGATAGTTGCGGACGCGCAGGTCATTCCGCCGAGCGAGCAGCCCGGCCGGGCGCGTGAGCAATTTATCGTACTGCCGCCCCCACAGGCCCAGCCTGGAGGGCCGGCGATTTCTTTGCCGAGTACGGTCGCGCCGGCGGGTGCGGAGATTATTCCGCTCTTTATCACCGGCATCCAAATAGTCGGTTTGACGGTTTACAGCGCGGACGAGCTGGCCTCGTTGTATCCGGGACTGGTCGGTCACGAATGGTCGCTTAAGTCGGTTTACGAACTGGCGCAACGCATCACCGCGAAATACGGCAATGACGGCTACGTGCTTTCGCGCGCTATCGTGCCGCCGCAGAACCTCGATCCCAAAAGAGCTGTCGTTCGCATCGAAGTCGTCGAAGGATACATCGACAAGGTCGAATGGCCGGCGCGGCTTTCTCACTACCGCGATTTTTTCACTAGCTACGCCGCGAAAATCACGGCCGAGCGCCCGATCAATATCCGCACCATCGAGCGGTATCTGCTGCTGGCAGGTGATTTGCCGGGTCTGAAATTCTCAACCAGCCTGCGGCCGTCTGCGGAGGTCGGTGCCTCCGTGCTCGTCGTCGAGGTCTCGGAGAAGCGGATCGCAGCGTTGGGCCAAATTGACAACCGCGGCACTCCGGCCCGCGGTCCGTTCGAATACCTCGGCTCGGCGACGGTCAATAATTTGCTCGGATGGCACGAGGCGCTGACGCTCACCTATGCCGGCGTGGTGCCGTTGAAAGAACTCAACTACGCGGCGGTCAACTACCGGCAAGTGCTCACCAGCGAAGGACTGGCGTTCTTTGCGGATTTCAGCGACGCCTGGGGGACCCCCGGAACGGTGCAACTGGAAACGCTGCAATATCGAACGCTTGGACCGTATGGCGACGCCGGCTTCTCATATCCCGTAATTCGCTCGCGCGAGCGCAATCTCACGCTCTCGGGCTTCTTCTTCGCTAGCAACAACGAGAGCGACGCGCTCGGCGCGCCCTTCAATGACGACCGGTTGCGCGGCTTCCGCGCTCGGGCCGACGGCGACTTCGCCGATGCACTGCAAGGCATCAATCAGGTCTACGCCATTTTCAGCCAGGGCATCGAAGGTCTTGGCAGTACCGAAAACGGCAACCCGCTTGCTTCACGGGCGGCGGGGCGCGTCAACTTCGACAAACTCGAAGGGTATGCGAGTCACACCCAGCCGCTCGTGGCGAATTTCTCCGCCTATGTCGCGGCGTACGGACAATATGGATTCACGCCGCTGCTCTCGCCCGAGCAATGCGGGTATGGCGGACGCTACTTCGGCCGCGCGTTCGTTCCATCGCAGTTTCTCGGCGATTCCTGCATCGAAGCTATTGGCGAGCTGCGCTACGACATGCCGTGGATGGTTCCGCAACTCTCGCAGTTGCAACTCTACGGCTTCGCCGACCGCGGGCAACTCTCCCTGCGTGACCCGTCGCCGGGCACGCCGGCCCTGACAGATGCCGGCTCGGCGGGCGCTGGAATACGGATCGGCTGGCTAGGCTATCTGAATGCGGATTTGCAGGTCGCAAAGGCGATTGAGGGACCGATCAACGATTGGCAGTTCTTCTTCATCGTCACGGCCAGGTACTAGGAGCGCATGTGATGTACCGCTGGCGAACTTTGCTGTTCACTACTTCGGCCATGGTGCTGCTCGGGATCGCAGCTGCTTTGGCGGGGCCCAACGGCGCTACGGTGGTAGGCGGAGCGGCAACGGTGCAAGGACAGGGCACTGGTACAGTCATGGTCACTCAATCAAGCGATAAGGCAATCATCAACTGGAATACGTTCAATATCGGCGCTGGCGAGACGACGAAAATCGTAATGCCCAATGCGAATTCGGTCGAGCTTGACCGTGTCACCGGCGGGCTTGGCCCGTCACAAATCTTTGGATCGCTGTGGTCAAACGGACGGGTCTTTCTCGTTAATCCCGACGGCATTCTGTTCGGAGCGGGCTCAACAGTGAACGTCGGCGGGTTGCTCGCGACCACACACGATATCGCGAACCGCGATTTCATGGCGGGTCGCTACAATTTCACCGGTCCGGGCAATCCCGCGGCGTCGATCGTCAATCAAGGGAACATCACCGCGCAGACTGGCGGCTTTGCCGCGCTGGTGGCACCCGGCGTGCGCAACACCGGCACTATCACGGCGACGCTTGGGCAGGTTGGATTGGCGTCGGCCAACAGTTTTGCCCTCGATTTCTATGGCGACCGCCTCATCCAACTGAATGTCGGCGATTCCATTGCCTCGCGGGTTATCGATGTCTCGACGGGACAGCCGCTCAAGGCGCTGGTTAGCAACGAAGGCACGCTCAAGGCCAACGGAGGTCGGGTGCAGTTGACCGCCGTGGCGGCGCGCCAAGTTGTCGATTCAGTTATCAACAATACGGGCGTCATCGAGGCGAACACAATCGGCACCCACAAAGGGATGATTGTGCTTGAAGCCGCGACTGGGGCAAGCAAGCCGGCCGACGCGCCGACGCAAACGGTGAAAGTGTCTGGCAAACTCTCGGCGGCAGGGAAGCGCAAGGGAACGGCCGGCGGCACGATTGAGGTGACGGGCGAAAATATTCAGGTCAGCGGCGCGAAGATCAACGCCTCCGGTCAGGCCGGCGGCGGGACGGTGCTCGTCGGCGGCGATTGGGGCGGCGGCAATCCGAATACCAGTCTCGTATCCAATCCGAGCGCACACCTCCAGCCCTACGCCGTGCCGACTGCCACGACGGTATTGGTTGATGCAGCGAGCACTATCAATGCGTCGGCCACCAACGCCGGGAACGGTGGCAAAGTCATTATCTGGTCGAACCAGGCCACGACGTTCTATGGGACCGTACTCGCGAAGGGAGGAACGCAATCTGGCGATGGAGGGTTCGTTGAAACGTCGGGGCATCAGCTGACGTTCAACGGCCTCGTCAATACGGGAGCACCGAATGGAAAGAACGGAGAGCTGCTGCTCGATCCGCTAAATGCGTTCATAGACACAAATCCAGGCAGTGAGGTCATCACTGTCTCATCGATCCAAAATGCACTCGCAACCGGCAATGTGATTGTGACGACTGTCGGGACGACGGGCGGCGAAGCGGGCGATATCACTGTAGCGGCCAGCCTTGGCTGGGCGAACGCCAACACGCTGACGCTGAACTCCTATCGCAACATCACCATCAACGACGGCGTAATCATTGCGAATACCGGGGCGGGAAACCTGGTGTTGCGTGCGGACGCGACTGGCACGGGTGTTGGAACGGTAAGTTTTCTGGGAACAGGAAAGGTTGATTTCTCCCAGAGCACCGGCACGGTTTCGATTTTCTATAACCCGTCAGACAACCCGGCCGGCAGCATCGTGAACGCGACGAGCTATACCAGCCCGACCGATTACACCCCGTATGTGCTGACGAATGGTGCTGTTCCAAATCAACTGACGGCGTACATGCTGGTCAACTCGGTGTACGATCTACAAAACATTCAGAACAATCTCTCTGGCGACTATGCGCTCGGCAAAAACATCGATGCGAGTGCCACCGTGAGTTGGAATGGCGGCGCTGGTTTTGTGCCCATTGGGCAGGCTGGTACCCCGCCTGTAGTCCCGTTTGCCGGAATTTTCAACGGCCAAGGTCACACGATCGATGGACTTACGATACATTTTGTAAGCACTGGATTTCCGCCCAGCGCGGCTGGACTATTCGGTTTCGGGACTGGCACTATTAAAAGCGTGGGACTGACAAACGAGTTGGTGACGGATTTCGTATCCGGTGCGGCGGTGGGAGGGTTGGCTGGTGTGAACTTCGGTACAATTACAGGGTCCTATGTTACTGGCTCAATCTCTGGCGGAAGCAATTCGCAGGTGGGTGGTCTTGTAGGTGATGACATCGGCGCCATTTCTTCATCGCACTCAGCAGCGACGGTCACTGCCGGTTCGAGTAGCTCGGGTGCGGGCGGATTGGTTGGAGCACTTAACGGAGGTTCGATATTTCAGTCCTATTCAACTGGAACCGTTACCGCAGGCGCCAACAGCATCGCCGGTGGCCTTGTTGGGCAAGCTAATGTACTTGGCGGATCGATTTCGCAATCATTTGCAACTGGTGCAGTGAACGTTGGAGCAAATTCCGATGCAGGGGGCCTCGTTGGAACCAGTGCCATCACAGTAACGCAGTCGTATGCGGTTGGACCCGTGACGGGCGCTCCATCCACTGTGGGTGCCTATGGAGGACTTATTGGAGAAGACACCGGCTCAATCAATCAATCCTACGCCACCGGAGCAGTGAATGCCTCGGTCAACGGAGTTGCTAGCTTTGTCGGTGGTCTCGTCGGGGAGGTTCCAACCTGCTGTGTTGCGATCGGCACATTTAACAACAACTATTGGGACTTCCAAACGACCGGGCAAAACGCCGATGGACTTGCGAGCGGCTCGACAAAGCTTTCAACCACACAATTTAAGTCAGGTGTGCCTGGCGGGTTTGATCCGACGGTATGGGGCAGTAATCCGAGCATCAACAACGGCTATCCGTATTTGCTGTGGACGCAGGCATCGGCCACTCCGCCAAACTCGCCGACTATCTTCACTCCGGTGATCAATACGCCGCCGGCGCCGACTCCCACACCGACACCTACCCCCACACCAACGCCAACGCCAACGCCTCAGCCTGTATCACCAATTGCGTTCAAACCGTTGTTGCCGCCGGGTACAGCGCCGTTTCCGAACATTCAGGTCGCGAACCTCACACAGTCAATCAACACGACTGTGGCCGGATCGACGCCGCCGGTCATTTCGATTTCCTATAGCCCGCCAAATCAATCGTTAGGGAGCACGGTCAACCCTTCTACCGTAGCTTTGGTGACTACGCCTCAACAAAATCCGAATTTGTTCAATTCCTTGGGTGCCAAGTATGCACTGTTCGCGCAGATGTTGCCGAACGATCCAAGCTTTCAACAAGGTAGCATCGAATTGGAGATTATTGGGACGGCCGCCATTGCAGGCGGCGTTGTTGGTTCTGTCGTTCCGGGTCCCGGAACGGCTGGTGGCGCTTTTGTAGGCGCAACTATCGCCGATTTATCAATCTCGGTTTACGAGGCAACAACAGAATTAAATGCCGCCGCACAAGGAAAGGGCAATCTGCAACTGTTGACAAATGGTCTCCTCGGTACAGTTGTGGGCGGCGTGGCCAAACTGCTTCCGGGTACCTCGGCAGTGCTGGATATTGCCGGAGGCACCGTGGGCACCGGCTTGTACGTGTTCTTCCATTAAGTGGGAGGGTAAAATGAAAAGGATAATCCTGTTCACGTATTTCTTCTTGCTAGTTGCGGGCATGGCTCCGGCGCACGCCAAAGACGATTTCAGTCTGGATAGCTATTCTTGCGCACAATTTCTTCAGGACGCCGCCAAACCTTCTGATGGGCGAGTACTGCTTAGGTCAATGATGATGATTGCCTGGGCTACTGGGTACGCCACTGCACATCAAGTGAAAGTGGTGCGTGCCGACGCTAAAGCAATGCAACTCATGGCCGCGACATTAGGAGACGCGTGCCGACAGGCGCCCGATAAGACGACGGTGCACGCAATCGTTGATGCGATTTCCAAAGCAATCAAATAATCTAACCTACCCTTCAATGCCGCCTACGAAACAAGTTTCATGAGTATGGAAACGATAGCGGTCGAAAGAAAAAGCGGAGCCACCCAATAAATTAAAAGTTCATAATACAAATCACGTTGTAGCGAGACGAGTATATCCTTCCAAATATTCCAAGAGGCACGCTCAGTCAGTACGGCGCTCGATGGTGGGCGAAATCTAACGAGAATAGTAACGATCCCAACGTAAATTCCGATAGTGGCCACGACAAAAATAATAAGCATAGAAGCATTTAGTACATTATCGAATAGTTGCAGAAACTTTAGTTTATACCCATAAGAGAAATAAGAAAAGCCCCGCACACGGAAGTGGCGGGGCTGAGTTTCGGGCGTAGGCGGCTGCTGGGAGGGGCTTTATTGAGCGGTGGATGTGGCGTTGGTTGTGGTTGCGGTCGAGGTAGCTTGTACTGTCGAGCTGGACGTGGAGCTGGCCTCGGTTGGGGAAGCCGTCGCTGCGTTGGCCGCCGATTCGATGAGGACGGTGCGGGTGCTGGTGGCGGTGAGGCCGTTGCTGTCGGTGGCGACGTATTGAATGGTGTCGGTGAGGGTGCCTGCGACGGTGACATAAAGTGTGTCACCAGAGTAGTCAGTGGTTCCGGTTTCCTGAATTTGGTTGTTGACTGAAATCGTAGACTCAAAATCAGCGGTTGCTGTCATACTATTGCTGCTTGTTTCTATTTGGCCGCCTTGATCTCTGCTGACCATTGCCGGAGCGTCAGCAAATTAAATTGTATAAACGACTCGCTGGTTTGCGGCCCGTCCCACAGCTCAATAGCTGCCGCGCCAAGCGAAACCCCGTGCGCAATCGTTGCGTCCCAATTGACCTGCGGCGAGTACAATTGAAACTCAATGACGGGGCCGAGTCTTGCAAATTCGCTGTATATAGAAGAGAGACGTGAAGTCGTCGTTTCCATAAGCGAGTGGTTGCTCAGCGTCGCGCGCGCTCCTAACTGCTGCCGCCAGCCATCCAGGACCTGTATGGCAAATGACGGGTCGTATACGACGGCGCCTGAGTTTGTTGCGCGGAAGTCGTTTATGGGAAATTCAATATGTGTGTAGGCCCACCCTTGGTAACTTAGATAAGACTCCCTGAGACACGTTCGGTAGGCAGCGTCGGTAAAGCCCGCATTGTGGAGGTTGGCCAGGGAAGTCGCATCAGTCGGCAACACGAAGGGCTCATCCGTCTCGCTAGAACAGGAGGAATTTTCGACTTCGAGCACCAGAGGATCGCTATCGTATTTTCTCGCAAGCTCCCCTTGGAGCGTTGTCCATGCCTTCCGATAGTCGGGACTCCAAAAATGTCCGATGGTGACAGAATGCGAATTGTGGAAAATAACGATAGGCGGCCCGTCAAGATTTTTCGCCCACTCCGGTGCGGTGGAGCCGGGCCACACACGCAGCCGCACTGCAAGGGGGTGGAGCGGGTATTTTTGATTGTACGTCCGCGCATCATTCAAGGCTTGATCAATCGCGGTAGTATCGAAAGAATTCGGCGTCCTTTGCAGCTGTGCCCAGGAAACATTAATAACGATTCCGTCGAAAGTAGCTGCCCGTGAATAAATATCAGCGAGCGAATTGTCGGGAATGCCGCCGTTTAAACCGGCTCGAAAACCGACGTTGCCCATTGAGATAATCCCGGTAAGCGAGGGTTTGAGTGTTGCCGTGTTTTGAGTTGGCGTGGATGTATCGCTAGGATTTGTCGAACATGCGGGATACAAACCAAAAGTACCATCAGGACATAGTCCGAGTTGCGGCGGCGTGGTCGGCGCAGGCGAAGGTGTCGGGACGATGGGCGTCGTTAGCAAAGGTACGGATGTGGCCGTTGCGCCGGAGAGGATCGACGAAGGAGTTGCTGCGAGCACCATCAAGGGGGGCGTGACCGAATTGGTGGGAGTGGTGGGGCTGCCGATCACTGAGACCATGACGGATTGCACCGCACCCTGTCCTTGGGCACCGACAGAGGTACATGCGATAGTGTAGAGCACCGAATTCGTCGGGAAGACTACGACCGAGCCGCTTGTCAGCGCATTGGCATTGATGACATACGTGGTTTGGCCCGGGACCTGTTCA
This sequence comes from uncultured Alphaproteobacteria bacterium, assembly GCA_963733575.1. Classification (GTDB taxonomy): domain Bacteria; phylum Pseudomonadota; class Alphaproteobacteria; order Rhizobiales; family Xanthobacteraceae; genus BOG-931. The sequence goes on from CAVTDJ010000011.1 coordinate 174,400, forward strand.
GAAAGCACGCATCCGACGGCATTCTGGACGCTCCAATTGAGTACGACCTGCTGCCCGGCGTTGATCTGACTCGGATTCGCATAGAAGCTCGCGATCGTTGCCTGTTGCGGTATCGGCACCGGGACGGTAATTTGGACCGGGGCCGGAGTGCCGACGGCAGGAACCGTACACAGCTGCATGATCATCGCGCGGGTACGAGGACCGACGGCTCCGTATCCGGTCGTATCCGGCGTGCCGGATGAAACGATTCCCTGTGTGGATTGGAATTGTTGCACGCCGGCTTCGGTCAGAGATCCATAAAAGCCGGTCGTGTTGCCGCTCGCAAGATACCCTCGTGCGATGAGAAAGCCCTGAAGCGCGACTACTTCGAGACCCGTCGATCCGACCGAGAGATTAAGTGTCGGCAAGGGCGACGGACAGCTCGCGGTGCCAACCAAGGACGGTGTCGCCGTGCTGCCCTGAAGCTGCGCGATCTCCTGCTCAAGAATCTGAACGAGTTGCGTGTAGAGGGCGATGAGCTGTTGGATGCTGGAGGCAGATGCGGTGGCGGTTTGAGCCTGCGCGACGAGAGGCATCGCAACCGAAATGCTGATAATCGCACCGACGAGAAACGTAGCGGCTGTTTTCATATGCTGACATTGTACTGCCTCTGCCGCGCCTGAACGGGCTTGTAAGTGCATAAGCGGGAGATGCCGCGGCGCGGATTATTGCGTCGTTGTTGTTGCTGTTGAGGTTGCTGTGTCCCCTTCCCCGGCTGCGCCGGTTATTGTGGCGTTGACCTGCGGGATGATTGAGGGAGCTTCGATGAGGACGGTTCTCGTGCTGGTGCCGGTGAGGCCATTCTGGTCGGTGGCGACGTAGTCGATGGTGTCGGTTAGGCGGCGATCTTTTTATCGAGGTCGAGGTGCCTTTCGGTCGCGGCGACACGAACTTCAAGCTGTTTGCGCTTGTCGATTTCGCTTTCCTCGAACTTCGTGAGCTTCGTGTCGAGGCGGTTTATTTTCGCAACGAGGTTCTGCTCGACGGTATCGATTTTGGCATCGAGTTTGTCGATGCGGCGATCGAGCCGCGCTTCGAGCGCGCCGAGGTCCTCTTTGGTCGCCATGTGCTTGACGACGTAGCCGAGCATTTCGCCGAGTTCTTTGGGCGTAGTTTTCTTGGCGGCCATATGGCGAGCAGTATAGCACGCGTCAATTTGCGCGCACGGTGCGACGCGAGAAGCGCTGCGGAGGTCACGAATTTTGGATTTTGAGGTTGCGGATATTGGACGGCTTGGAGGTCACGGATTTCATGTTTGTGGTTGGCGCCGCTCCGGGAAATTTTGCGACCGGTACCGCGTAACTCTCGCGCCTAACCACGCAAGACCCCCGACATCATTAGCCTATTGCTTCTCTGTTTGATTTGCAGCAACCTATGGATGTGTCTCGATAGCGCACTAGGAGGCTTCCAATGCAAGCGAAATCCCTGGTTCCGTTGGTGGCGTTGGCGCTCTTTTGGATCAGTACATCTTTTGCCCAAGAGCAAACGATTCCATTTAGTGGCGAGGTGAAAAAAAGTGGCAACAACTACGTGCTATCCAGTGATGGTGCGCGGCTTGAGGCCCCGAAAAGCGCTGTCGTTACGAAAGAGGGAACGACGTCAATCAAAGTTGGCTCTCGCCTAAAGATTCTGAAAACAGGTGAACGGGTAGGGGTTCACCCGAATGACCATAGGTGCCCTCCCCCGGGGAAGACTTTCTGCGCAGGTTTAGTCGAAGCATGTTGTGGTAATGGCAAAGTGCTACGTGCATGTATAGGCGCGTGGGGGTGCTAACAAGGAAACAAGTCCGGCAGCGATTCGCCAACAGCAAGCAGGCTTCGATCGTTTGCTAGAGATTGTCGGGCCAGCGGCGGGAGGTGTGGTAGACGCGGGCGATTTCGATTTTGGAGCCGCGGACGCGGTAGGGAACGATGTAGGGCGTTTTGGGTATCACAAGTTCGCGCGTGCCGGGGACGCGGCCGGGCGCCCCGAGTTTCGGGTTTTCCGACAGCAGATACTCGACGCAGTAGAGGATGTGCAGGGCCACGCGCTTTGCGGCGGCTGGGTCTTGCTCAGCGATGTGCGCGCGCAAGGCGAGAAGATCGTGAATGGATTCCGGAGACCATAGGAGCGTCATACGCCCTTCGGAGATCGGCGCTCCTTTCGCGTCTCCCAGGAAGCGACCCAATCGCTCACGCGCGCGTGGGCGATGCCTTTGCCGCGGTCAAGCGAGGCGAGCGCGTGCGTGATGCCTGAAATCTGCCACTCGTTGGTGTCGAGGTAGGCGGTGATCGCCTCGGCCGCGAGGAATGAACGGGAGCGACCGGTATTCTTGGCGAGCTTCTCCAGGCGGCTCTTGGTCGAGCGGCCCACGCGAACTGAAAACGTTGTTGTAGTCATATGTATATAGTATAGCACAGAGATCGAATGTGTGCAGACGGGCGACGGAACCGGCGGCCGCTTCGGGCTGGGGGAGATGTGGTCGAAGCAGCTTTTGTTTTGTTGTTCTGTGGAACAGTTCCAGCGGGCCAATTTGCGGCTTCGTTGGTCTTCATTTCCTTCAGGTGGGCGACAAGAGCGATCTGGTCGCCGCCCGTTTTAGCGTTGAAGCAATAGAACAGGCTCTTGTCGGGGGTAATGACAAGCGCGCGATCGCCACGCGATTTTCGATACGCCTCTTTAACCACGCCTTGACGTTTAGCTGGTGAAATCTCGAAGCAGACGGCTCATCCCGCCGTTGCGTCACTTTTGGGAAGTTGAGAGGTCATGAAGCCCGCTCGCCTCATCGTATTGGGTATTGCTCTCGCCGCAGGTGCCGTTGCCGCCATACTCGCAAGCGGCAACCGACAGCCCGAAGCGCCGCCGCCACCGCTGCCGCCGCTCGCCACCGTTGAAGTGCTTGTCGCCAAAACCGATCTCGATACCGGCCAGACTATCGGAGAAGGGGATGTCGCGTGGCAGCTCTGGCCCACCGCCTCGGCGAACTCGAGCTTCGTCAGAAAGACCGACAGGCCGGAGGCAATCAAAGATTTTGTCGGCGCCGTCGTGCGCTCGCCGGTCTTGGCGGGCGAGCCCATTCGCGATTCCAAGGTCGTCTCCGCCAAGGGCGGCGGCTTCATGGCCGCCGTCCTACCGCACGGCATGCGAGCGCTTTCCATCGATATAGCGCCAGATACCGACGCCGGCGGTTTCATTCTGCCGAACGACCACGTGGATGTGGTGCTGACGCAGAAGGGAGCGGGCAATGCGAATTTCGTCAGCGACGCGATCCTGACTAACGTTCGCGTGCTCGCGGTAGACCAGACGATCGGGGATAAGGACGGCCAGAAGGTTATTGTCGGCAAGACCGCCACGATCGAAGTCGATCCTCAACAAGCCAAGACGCTCGCCAAAGCGCGTCAGCTCGGGACGATTTCGCTGGCTTTGCGCAGCCTCCTCGATTCACAATCGCCGACTCCGGAAGACGGCGACGGCGACGGCGGTGGCGGTGGCGTGAATATAGTGCGGTACGGCGTATCGACGCAGCGCTAATCCCCTAAACCTCCCGACGGACATGCGTTCATTTCCCGACGGATACGCTCGCGCCCCCAGCACCACTCCCCGTGATATTGACATTCTGGGTGCCCGGCGGCTGGTCGGAACCAGGCTTGTGAGCATCTATGCACCTTGTGGACGTGCAGCTCAGTGAGGCGAAAAAACCGTATGGACTACCACTTATACTACCGGACCCGCCTTTTTGATCCACGAGAGGACCAAAATAGATCATGACCATATTTGCGGGAGAAAGATCATCTTTCTCCAACGCGCCTTGTTGCGACTCCAGCGCCACGGCGATGTTGAGCCCTTCGATCTGCCGACCATTGGCACCAAAGAAATAAACATTTGTTTGACCTATCCCCGCCCCGAGGATGAAAACTCGTCGTGTTGATTGGACGACGGCTTTCACGATACTTGGGTCCGCGACCAGAACCTCCTTGATGTCCGTCGGGAGATCGATCACCACCGACTTGCTTATCCCGAGAGCCATAAAGCGGGCGGTCTCGTCGCTGCTGATCACTTTCATGCCCGCACTGTGCGGCTCGGCCGCCAGCGTTCGGTCGGTGGCGACGAACCCGCCTGCGGCTATCACCGCCACAACGGCCGAAAACAGCGTCCTACTCAGCATTTCAGTGTCCTTGGTCGAATCCGCTCACTTAACGTAGCCAGATTATGGTTAAGAATTCGTCTGCCGTTCCGCCCGAGCGACACCTTGGAATATTAGGCATCGGATTTTGGATGGCTTGGAGGTCACGGATTTTGGGAGGTCGGTGCGCCGCTTACGGCGCTGTTGGGCGGCGGAAGAGAAGGTGGTGAGGTCAGCCGGAGGGCGGAGGTGGTGACGGCAAGCTTGGGAGGCCGCAAATTAGCTCGGGCGGTACGGGTGGAAAATATGGTGGAGATTGTTCTGGGCTCACTTGTGGTGATTGGCGTCTTCGTCTTTTGGTGCGATCTCACGGGCTCATGGAATGATGTGCTTCGTCCTGTCCGCGCACTTCTTCCGCCTTATTCAAAGTAGGCACTACCCGCTACTGAGTTGAAGTTGCGCTTGTGGTTGCTTCGGTTGAGGAGGCTGTTGCCGTGCTGGCTGCCGCCTCGATGAGCACCGTCCTGGTACTCGTGGCGGCGAGGCCGGCGGTATCGGTGGCGACGTATTGAATGGTGTCGGTTGCGGCTTCCGTGGTGTCGATGACGATGTTGCTGGTGAGGGTGCCGTTCAGATAGGTCTTGATGCCGAGGTTGAGGTCTGCTTTCGGGCCGGTGATGGTGGCGCCGAGGTCCTCTTTGGTATACATAGTCGGCTCGCGGAGCGAGAGAGTCCTCAAGATCGGATGTTCCGATACACCCTGGGATCGAGGGCCTCATCTAAACCATCTCGGCTACGGCAGCATCTCCGATTGGAAGATTTTATATTATGCCAGCTTCCCGGATGCCGGCAAAGTCGAATTCAACGTACACAGCGCACTATCCGCCTTTGCCTCTCCTCGGAAGTATTTTCGCGAAGGCGTCGAAACGGATTGCCGCGAGATATTCGCGTGCGCATACATAACAGCGCGAAATGCACTACGCTCCGCGTCTCCAACAGTCGGCGCGGGCGAATGGGAGTATTATCTTGCATCCCGATTGTACGGGTTCGTTGGCTACCTATTACAGGAATAAAGCGGGGCGACTACCGCGGCGGTGAGACCGTCGGTGTCGGTGGCTACGTAGTCGATGGTGTCGGAAGACTAAAAAGGCTATTGATTGCGGCACGGGTGTTAGTGGTCCCAAAAATCCGGTTGCTGGCAGATTGTTTGCCTCTTGGAATTTGATGAGGGCTGCGTAGGTGTACAGACCGAAAGTATCGGTTTCATTTCCCGGAGAGCCGGAGCCGGTCGCCGAAAGTCGCATAATCTCCAAAGTTCATATTACTTAATAATATCAGTAATTTGGAATACGCGTTGCTTTATAAATCGCAGCTTGTGTGCCCAAGTAAACGAACACCGCTAACATTCCGAGGAAGATGAGAAAATAGAAAGGCAAAAAAAGAAGTGCGTCGAAAATAATACCGATTTTTTCATTGAAAGAAGATGTCATACGAATTCAAAGGCGTTCGGCATGACGATTGATTTATTCGGGAACCCGTAGACGGCATATACATGCTGGATGTAGGAGGAGCAGTACATGAAGCGGTCAATGTTTTTCAGGAGCTTGAGACCGACAAACTTCTCCCACATTTTCAGCCGCAGTTTGAAAAGAAGAGGGATTCTAATTCCACGCTCGGGCATCGTATCGAGATACTGGTCTATAAAAACAGATACCGGCTTCTCTCCGCTTGCGGCATACATCGCCGCGCCCCATAAGAGTGTGTGACCGTAGCAGAAAACAACATCGCAGTAATAGGCATCTTGTTCGATAATGTTTGCAACGTAGCGAGCAAACTGCGTGAAGCGCATCTTCGCGGGTTCGGCTTTGATGTAATGGCCGAGGTCGTACCAACGTGATTTGAGAATGATATCTTTGTCGTGGACTACTAGAGGGTGTTCGTCTATCGGTTTGCCCGAAAGAATGGCGTGGACATTGACTGTGTGCCCCTGCTTGCGAAGCGAACGGATGTAGGTAGCGCAATTGGTGTGCGAGCCGCCTTTTGTGCCTTCGTGGAGCGAGAGAGTGTAGAGGTTTATTTTCATAGACAATATCCCGTGGAGTCAGGAGATGTTCCATTTGGACATTCGGCAAGTTTGTTGCCAACTTTGTACAGGACGAAAAATATCAGGATACCGATACATGTGGCCGTGACGAGGGTTTTGAATTTCATATAGGTGGGATGGATTTATTATAACGCGCGTTTAGAAACTCTCATTTCAGCGCAGCTGGAAAAGCGCGGCTGATGTTGGCTCGTGCTGTATTGTAGTCCGCTCCTGCGGAGCGGACGCGGAGCTATCGCTGAATCTTGGTGACGACCGGGGTCAGGCGGCAGCGGCTTGAACTTGCGATTTGACTACCTCGATTCCGTCGTTGAACTTTACACCGAGGATGACTTTCGGCAACTGGTTGTGGCCGCGCAGACGATTCCAACTTTTCTCGGCGGCTTGTGCGAGCTTGTGAGCTTGTAGATCATGGCGAGAGCGGTCTTGTTGGAAAGACATCCCCTCGATCTGACCGTTCGATGCCGGACGGTCGCGAATGTGCTTTCAATCGGGTTTGGATCGACGGTCGAGCGCCGCACCGGCTGCCACTCCCAGCGGCGGTCGGGGCGACGTTTAGTTTCAACGGCTACCAGTGAAGTGCCCACACGGGAAGCGATGGCTTACTACTCCCTCTGTGGGTGGTGGCGGGGTCGATGAGAACGGTGCGTTTTAACTGAAGCTTTACTCGATGACCCCACAGTAGCCGCCATGTGTGCGAAGTTGTGCCAGTTCCTGGCTGACGAGACCGGGGCGACCGCCATCGAATATGGCCTGATCGCTGCCGGAATCTCCGTTGCCATCAAATGAGCACGTACGCCGCGGACGACGCGCTCCTCAAACGGATGCTGGCGAGCTGGACATTTTTCTAGCGTATGCGATGGCGAATAATTGCGGTTGCAGTGATTTCGATGGCGGTGCTCGGGGCGCACACCGCCCACGCGTCCGTCATACAAATGACGCCCAACAATATCGGCCTGGTCGGCTACTGGAGTTTTAACGAAGGCACCTCAACCATCGCGCATGACTTCTCGGGCAACGGCAACACGGGCACACTCACCACCTCCGGCTCAACGCTGCCGCAGTGGGTGCCGGGCAAGTTCGGCACGGCGCTTAGCTTTGACGGGAGTACAGACTATGTGAGCGTCCCTTCTATCTCGTTGGGCGGCGACGTTACATTCAGTGCCTGGGTAAAGCTCAACAGCAACAGCGTAAGCAACTGGGTCGTTCCGGTTATCGCGAAGGGGTTGTTCGGTGCCGACGCAAATGGTGATATGAATATCTCACTTCAAACACCGAGCTCTGCTACTCAAACAGGTACTGCCAACTGGTCTTTCGTTGTTTTTAATGGAGCGTCAAACACAGAAATTCAAGATCCAGTATCAGCATCTACCGGAGCTTGGACGCTTATCGTCGGCGTCAAGCAAGGCACTACCATTTCACTTTATAAAAATGGAGTTCTAGTCGCCAGCAGCGGCAGTGCAAGTGGCGCCTTCAGCAACAGTTCTCATGCAACCGAAATAGGCGCATATCCAGGCCAAGAATCAACGACGGCTCTTAACGGCTCCATCGACGACGTGCGCGTCTACAACCGCGCGCTTACCGCGACCGAAGTCGCGGGGCTCTACAAAAGCGGCGCGGCGAAAATAAATTCATCGCAAAGCCCCGGCACGCTCAGCAATGGCCTGGTCGGCTGGTGGACGATGGACGGCGCCGACACGGTGTGGAGTTCGGCAACTGCCGGCACCGAAGCGGACAAAAGCGGCAACGGCAATACCGGCACGCTCACGAGCATGACGCGCAGCGGCTCGCCAACGGTGGGCAAAATTGGGCAGGCGCTGAAGTTTGATGGGACGAGTCAATATATTTCCGTTCCGGCCCTGACTACGTTTTCCGCGCTGACGGTCAGCTTATGGCTGCGCAGTTCGACGACGAACACCGTTCCTATTGGTCAATGGGGTGGTTCTTCTAACAACGGCTACGGATTATATGCCGACGGCAATTGGTATATGGGGAATGGCAGTAGTTGGAGCAGTCTCAGTGCGGGCTGGTTGGGCGACAACGCGTGGCACTTGTATACCCTCACGTGGGACGGAGCGACCATGGTCGCCTATAGAGATGGGGCACGGGTGGGCACCCCCCTGGCCGCCAGCGGCCTTACCTTTTCGAGCCCGGGCAATAACCTGCTCACTATCGGGGCGGACAACAGAGGGCTGAACACTTATTATGCTGGCTCCATCGACGATGTGCGTGTCTACAACCGCGCGCTCTCGGCGAGCGAGGTGAAGCAGCTCTACGGCCTCGGCGCGGGGACGCACGTCAACACCTCCTCGCAGAATCTCCAAAACGGCTCGACGCTTTCACAAGGGCTAATGGGGCTCTGGACCTTTGATGGCCCAACCATAAGCGGCACTACGGTCAAGGACCTCTCCGGCAATGGGAACAACGGGAATCTGTACGCAGCAGGAACGGCGCCGACTATCGGCAAGCTCGGTCAGGCGCTCTATTTTGGAGCAGGAGCCATGAGTGTGTCGAGCAGTACGTCAATAAATCAAAATAACAAAATGACAATCGGTTTTTGGATTAAGGGTACGCCGTCGTCGATAGCGTACGAGCAGTATCTGTATGATGAGGGTGCAAACTCGGGGTGGGAGATACAGCAGAGTAATCTGACAACCGGTATTTACCTTCGCGTTGATACGTCCGGAGGTTCCAACCAAGCGATCGGAGGTCTAACAGCGCTTGATGGTCATTGGCATCAGGTGGTGTATACCCTTAATCAAGGAGCGTATGCGTATTATGAAGATGGTAGTCTCATGGGAAGCGGCTCATATGCTCAGGGCAACGGATTTTCAGGTTACACTGATTTTCAAATAAACCCCAGCGGCAATTTACTATCGTCACTCGACGACGTGCGGATCTATAATCGCGCGCTCTCGGCGAGCGAGGTGCAGCATTTGTATTTGATGGGGAAGTGACGGGTAGTCCGCTCAAAAATGAGCGGACGGCACTGCGGACGTTGCGGAGGCAGTGCCGGGGGACGAATGCTGCGGACTTGACAAAGGTACCTTAGTGTTTTGTGGAGCGGATGGACAGGCACTATCGTCAGCATTCGGTGAACACCGCACCGGCGCTATTTCGACGATGTGCGCATATATAATAGAGCGCTCTCCGCGGGCGAGGTGCAGCATCTTTATTTGATGGGAAGTAGGGAGGTTGCCGGGTTTTCATTTGAGACCGCGAACCTGGTGGTCGCGGTCAACGCGGCGGTTGCCGCGTGGGGGAAAATGCTGGACTTGACTTTTAGCAAAAGTATTGCGTGGTAAGATTGTGGGTTTGTTGGATGTTGCCGGAGTGTTTTGGGTTGCGTGATGTTGCTGAATAGTAGCATGCGAACGATGTTGCGGAATTTATTTTTGTACGGAGACAATCTTGTCTGATGTTGAATTATACACGAGGTTGCAGCATCTGGAAGCGGATTTGACGTTGGCGCTCGATCGCTGCGCGCGATCAGCCGAACCGCTGACGGCTCTGCTCGCGGATTAGCTCGGCGAGACGCTGAACAAAAATCTTCCGGAGCCGATCCCTCAGTTTTCTCGGAACGCCACGTTAGGCTATATGAGAAAAAAGACTGGCAAGGTGAGCGAAGCGGACGTGAGGCGAGCCGCCGCAAGAATGAAAAAGTAGGCGCTGGTATCGACGGCGTCGCTCGGGAACTGGGCGTATGCTACGGTTCATGGTGAGAGATGTCGGGGGAACAAATGGCAGCATTGGTTAGCAGTAAACAGGTCGAATCCGCGGTGCGTGGCACGCTCGTAACAGAGGGGTACAAGGTGTCGGCGGAGCGCGGACATGGAGAGACGGGAACTGACATTGTGGCGCAAAAGGGCAATGATATATTGCACATCGAAGCTATCGCTTTTAAGGAGTCGGCGCCCGCACGCTCCAAGGATTTCTACGAAGTCTTTTTCCGAGCGGTATCGCGGCTTGAAGTCGGGGCAACGCAGTGCATCATTGCACTGCCCGCGCGTTTTGGCATGGGATTACGACAACGAGCAAAGGCACTTGGTTGTGCGTGGGTGCGCATCGGCGCAGCGTTCCCTGAGCTTTCTATCTGGCTTGTTGATCTCACTAACGGGTCAATCAAAAGGACTTCGTGGAATAGCTGGAACGATTGACGTTGGACCTCCGGAGCATCATCGCGCAATCGGTATGCTGAGCCGAGGTTTTGGAAGGTTGCCGGATTTCCATTTGATACCGCGACCTGTCGGTCGCAGTCAACGCGGCAAGCGCCGCGTGGGGAGGAAATTGCAGGGCGCGTGGGGGAATGCAGATTGGATGCAGACTTGACTTTTAGCAAATGTATTGCGTGGTGAGATTGTCCGTTGCTCGATGTTGCTCAATAGTAGCATGCGAACGATGTTGTTGCTGATTTGGAATTGTGTGCGAGGTGCAGCAGCTTTATTTGATGGGGAAGTAGGGAGATATTGGTAGTCCGCTCACGCGATGCGCCACACTTTAGCCCGCTCCTGCGGAGCGGACGCTCCGTCCAATGTGACGGAGCAAATTTCAGGTGGGCTTGACAAAGTGCGGATTGCGTTGCGTTGGCACAATTCGATTATTTGTCGCGGCGTGCGCTTTTGCGCCGATCGTTTCTTTCGCGGATTGCTTGCTGAGCGAGTTTCGGGTCTTCCTTCGCGTCCGATTTTGGCGGACGCAGGACGATCTTGCCGTTGATGGGGAGCGCTTGCAGGACGACGTTGAAACCTTCGCCATCCTGGTGCATGACCGTATGCCGGTTCTTCTCGCCGCGAAGGACTTTGAGCCCTGGCTCAGCGGGACGGGCGGCACTGAATTATTGCTCCCGGCGCCGAACGATCTACTCGCCCGCTGGCCGGTGTCGAAGCGGGTCAACAGCTCGCGGGCGAGCGATGATGACGGCTCACTTATCGCGATCGAGGCGAGCGTCGCGACTTCGGATGAGGTGATGGCCGCTACGAATATACTCGCTAGGGAGTTGGGGCAGTTTGATTCGAAGGGGGCGACTTTCGGAAGCGGACAACTTTAGCGTCTGCCTCGCATCGTTTAAGACTAAGTTTCCTCTTTGCATGCGGGCTTATAAGGGCATATGGCCGGTATAATTTTCATTAGTTATCGCCGGGATGATAGCGCGGCCGATGCCGGGCGCGTTTATGATCGACTGGAGAGCGAGTTTGGGAGTGATCGTCTCTTCATGGATGTCGATACAATCCCATTGGGCGTCAACTTCGCCAAGGTATTGCGCGAGGAGGTCGCAAAGTGCGACGTGCTGCTCGCTGTTATTGGAGACGACTGGCTAAATGCGCGGGATGAGAATGGCAGTCGTCGGCTCGACAATCCCAATGACTTCGTGCGCATCGAGATTGCTACTGCTCTGCAGCGCGACATTCCAGTTATTCCAATTCTAGTGGACAATGCACAAATTCCACATTCCGATGAATTGCCAGGGGACCTTGCAGAACTTTCGCGTCGTAATGGTCTCGAAGTGCATCATGCTTCGTTTGGTCGCGACGTTAGCAAATTAATACACGATTTAAAAAGCCTCTTAGGTGATGCAGGCCAGGTTCCTCCGCCGACACAACGCATCAACAATGTCCTGAACCTCGAATTTGGAGAGGGCGGTCAGTTTGAAACCATTCCCAAATACAGCCTGTACGGAATTACCCGCCAGTTTGCTGTGTGCGTATTAAATCAGAGTGCTACGCAAGCAGTCTCAGAGTGTCGGGTGCAGATAATGGAGATCGAGCCATTCAGCGGCGTAAAACTGCCGCGGCTCTTAAAGGAGGGTTTCTCTCTAGCGGCCGGCGATCGAAGCTTTATTCCCTTGGCACAATACGGCGAAGCGCGCGAGCCCGATAAATTCAACTGTGCCGACACACTGATCGAGATTTTTGGAGGCGATAGGCCGATTGCAATTGGCCACGAGCACCCAAGCTTAATTACGATTCGCGCGACCGCGATAGGTGCGCCCTTTTGCGAGAAAACCTGCAAGGTGTGGGTTGATGCAAACGGCCGGTTTCGGATTGATGGTGCGGACGCAACCGCCCCTGTCTCAAGTGCTATTGAACGTGACGTATGGCTCTACGATGGTATTTGTCGATTGTTTCTTGGCCGGTGGGAAAAAATTCAGATCAAGGATGGTCACTTGGACTTAAGCGCGAACGGTTTTCAAGCTATTCACGATATGCTGGAACACGTCAGACAGCTGGCATTTGACGGCACATTTCCGATTTGGGGGAAGCAACAAGGCTACACGGCGCTATGGGAGAAGGCTGAGCCGCCATTCTGGAAGAGCAACCAGATAAGCTATCATTCATTCACAGATGGTGACCCACGCAAGCTCTGTGCGGTCCCGCGCGATACGGGTGGCCAAGTTATTTCTCTGCGAGAATTGATGACAAGTAGGGCTGCGATCGATGCAATACCCACGGAAGAGTTGCTTTGTACAAATGACGCGAATGCGCTTCGTATTTTGACTGGCAAGGGAGAGCCCTTCGATCATATTGAGGTGAATAAATATGGCGAACATCATACCATTGTTGTCTGCGTTACAAACGTTGGCACTAAACGGATTAGTAATTGCCAATTCTATCGGACACACATTCAATTCACAGATGACAATCAGAAGACATTGTTGGATGGTCCATTTTCGCTTAGTCCTGGTGAACAACGAAATATCTCAATTGCAATGTTTAACGAGACCAAGGAACTTCCACATGCAGATCATCTGATCGGGCTTTCTATGCCGCCTAGCGCATTTGGGGCTGGTGTAATGCTGCCTCGATTGCCAACTGATCGCCGTCACGTCGTATCATTCGTTGCAGAATCGCCCGGCATTAGAGACGCCGAATTGCATTGCCAACTTTGGGTAGATGAGCGCGGGAAGCTGCGGCTTGAACCTCTTTAGATCGCTTGGGCGCGGTTGGGGGCTTGGTTGAGCCGCGGTGGGGGATTGGTTGCGGGGCCTGAAAGTTGGGACGGCCTAATGCGTGATTGACCGCGTCACGATCCGACTCAAAGGTGACCGAGCGAACTTTGGGAGATTGGTGATATCGTGGACGCGTTGGAGGCTTGGGAGGCGACAAAATTGAAGGGACTATGCTGTGAGTTGGACAATAGAATTCAGTCGAGAAACGCCTAAGGATGGAAGATGGGGTACTATGACCATCCAGAATGAAGCTGAAGCTGTGCGCCAAGCAAAAGAATATCTCGATATTGGTTTTGTCGTGAATGCAATCAAAAGGCCAGACGGGTCAATTGCACACGATCAAGGCCAGCTAAGCGCTCTACATCATGGATTTGATGACTTGGCATTGAAGTTGACCAAAAAGCGGACGCCGCAGAGCGATGATTAATAGCCGTCCCGATCAAAGTAGCCCACTACCCGCTACTGAGTTGAAGTCGCGCTGGAGGTTGCTTCGGTTGAAGAGGCTGTCACTGTGTTGACTGCTGCCTCGATCATGACAGTGCGGGTGGAAGTCGAAGTCAGGCCGTCATTGTCCGTGACGACGTAGTCGATTGTGTCGGTGAGGGGTGCCTGCGACGGTGACATAAAGTGTAGTCAGTGGTTCCGGTTTCCTGAATTTGGTTGTTGATTGAAATCGTAGACTCAAAATCAGCGGTTGCTGTCACACTATTGCTGCTTGGTTCTATTTGCCCACCTTGATCTCTGCTGACCATTGCCGGAGCGTCGGCAAATTGAATTGTATAAACGACTCGGTGGTTTGCGGCCCATCCCACAGCTCGATGGCTGTCGCGCCAAGCGAAACGCCATGCGCGATCGTTGCGTCCCAGTTGACCTGCGAAGAATACAGCTGAAACTCAATGACGGGGCCGAGTTTTTCAAACTCGCTGTATATAGCAGATAGGTTAGGCGGCGGGGGGGGGGCGCGTTCAGTGATTTGATTGGAGCGCCTCGATTTCTTTTTGCAGCATGATGTTATCTTGTTGGAGCGTTTCGTTTTGTTGCTGTAATGCGTCAATTTCAGATTGCTGCTTCTGTATTTGAGATTGCTGCTCCTGTATCGCTTTCACCATCGGCGCGATGAGGCCGTCGTAGTCGAGGCTCAAGGTGCCGCCCGGCGTTTTGGTCGTGCTGACTCCGACCGAAACGAGGTTCGGGAAGATTTTTTTCACGTCCTGCGCGATGAATCCGAATTGGGTTGTCGTTGCGGCCTCAGGATCGATCCAGTTGAAGGTTACGGGGTTGAGCTGATCGATCGCGGCAAGCGACGATGAAGCGCCCAGCGATTGAATATTTGTTTTGAGGCGCTGGTCGGAGTTTTGGGCGAGGGTACCGCTTATCGTAACACTGCCATTGGGATAGAGAAAGAGTCCCGTAGCGGTTCCGGGATGAACAACCATGAAGTTTTTGTTTGTATCTTCCAGAACTTGCCATGCAGTCCCGTCGCTCGCGCCGTCCTGAGTAAGTTCCATGCCGGTCCCTCCGGCACCTTGTTCAGTGAAAAGCCGGACCCATCTGTTGGGCGTCTGTGAATCGGTGAGCGAGAGCCCGTAATATCCGTAGCCAGTATTGTTGATGGTCACCTGGTTGGCATACACCCCGCCAACGACAGTCAGGGGATAGCTCGGACTCGCTGTCCCGATCCCGACTTTGCCTGCAAAGTAGGCGGTGCCGAAGGCGGCGAAGGCGTTGACCGAGAGGCCGCCGTTCTTCACCTGATCGATCGTACCGACGTTGATGGGCGCGGGGACATTGTTGCCCGGCGGCGCTGCGGTGGGACCTGTCCATGCTGAAACGAACGTAAGGGCGAAGAGAGTTGCGAATGCGAAGACGAAGATAGTGAAGAGTTGTTTAAAAGTGAACGACGGACTGTGCATATGTTATATGTTATTAATTATAATAATTATAAACTATTGTTCAACACCCTGCCGCACCCGGCTCGCACCATACCGGAATGATATTGACGGTCGCGGATTGTGAGACCGTGGAGCCGTCCACGGATGACGTGCAGCTGATGGTGTAGATCGTCTGAGATTGGATGGCCAGAGATGTGTCGGTGCCGCTCGTGCCGCTCCATGAATCGCTGTTGGTGCCGCTCACGGTGCAGGCACTGATGTTGGTCGTGCTCCATGCCACCTGCACGGTCTCGCCCTTTCGCACGAGGAGCGGAGTGACGGAGAAGTTGATCGTGGGGGTTGGCGGCGGCAGACACAGACCGCCCGAACAGCCGTACGAGCAGGTTTGGACCTTTGTATTCGTGCAGCTCGTGTCCTGATGGTAGAGATCGCTGCCTTGGCAGGAGTAGCTGTCGGTGCAGGATGCCTGACATGAGGTGCCGTTCCAGAATTGACCTGCGGGGCAGTTCACGCACGAGCCGCTTGAGCACGTCTGGCTTGTGGCGGAGCAATCTTGCACGGCGGTACCGCAGCTGTCGATGACGTTCTGGCCGGAACAGAAGAGCGTGCCATTCGGAGTGCAGCTTCCGGTACACACGCCTCCCGAACATGTCTGACCCGTGGCGGAGCAGTTTTGTTTGACGGCACCGCAGCTGTTGACGACGTTCTGGCCGGAGCAGGAGAGGGTGCCATTCGGGGTGCACTGAGCCGCGAACGTACTGTGCGCAAGCGACCAGTTGACCCATCCGACGACATCGGATCCCCACGAGTAGCCGGAGAAATTGCCGCCCGAGAGTATCGGGCCGTATCCGCTCCCCGAGAGCGATATCCATCCGTGCCATCCATGACCATCCGCCGCGAGTGCTTTGAACCAACCTTGCACCGTGCCATCGGATGATATTGTTGCGCTGCAAGTGCCTGATGGGCATCCGGCAAGGTCGGATGAGTTCGCACTGACCCAGCCGATGTTGTCGCTCCACGCGTAGCCCGATATCGTTCCATCGGCGGCTACGGTGAGCCCAAAATTATTCGTCCCGCAGACGCCGCTGTTGGAACAATTGAGATCGATCCATCCGATCGTATCGCTCCATGC
This sequence comes from uncultured Alphaproteobacteria bacterium, assembly GCA_963733575.1. GTDB lineage: Bacteria > Pseudomonadota > Alphaproteobacteria > Rhizobiales > Xanthobacteraceae > BOG-931. Next base: position 190,612 of record CAVTDJ010000011.1, read on the forward strand.
GTAGCCAGTGATGGTGTCCGCTGCGGCAGAAACGCGCGAGGCGTACGAAAATGCCAGTACGCCGATGAGTACGAATGAAGCAAGAGCGAATAACGTGTATCGAGCAGTGAGGCGCATACGGTTATTGTTTCTGCAGCGAGTGCAGAACATCGAGTTTCTGTTGTTCACTCACCGACATGCCTGAATCCGACCCGAGTGCCTGCAATGTCTCCGCTTTTTGCGTAGCCGGAACCGTGTCCGGTGACTTGAGAGCGGCCAGAACGTCCAACTTCTCCTGCTCGGCAAACGACACGCCGCCGGACGATGTTTTTGAGCCGTTGGATAAAAGGGTGAGTCCCAGGTAGAGCAGCGCGAGTACGACCACGAGCGCCGCTATGATCGCCAAGAGCAAACGTACCGGTGCGGATGATTCCGTAAGCGAGACCATCATGCTCATCAGAATAACATCATTATCAATGAGCAAGGGTCCCCTGTGGGGAAAACTATCGCGGATGCACGAGCCAGATCTCGCGTGTTTCCACAGCGCGTTACGCACCATCCGTGCCGGTAAAAACCTTTGTGCTGCGAGGTCGGGTTAATAGACCCAGACAGTGATCGTGCGCACCGCAGCGGCCGGCCCGCGCTACTCCGCAATCGCAAGCCCCGCCATATTCGTGTGCGGGGCTTTTTGCGCATTCAATGCTTGGAGCACTTAGCGTAGGAGCCCAATCAAGTACGAGACCGCGTGTTTTCGCTTCACCGCCCGATGCGCCTTGACGTAGTCCACAAGTGGGGGCGCTGCCGCACGCACTCCGCCTCCAACGAATGCCGCTATCGCACCCCAAAATCCAACGTCCGTGAAATATGCTATCGACAACGCCGGAAACTCCCAAGCGGTAACCTTTTTGACGAGGTCACCGAAGAGCGCGTCGCGAATATCGACCATCTCTTTCCGATATTCGACCAGTTTCGGTGCCAATTCCGTCGCAACGAGCTTGCCAATTTCTGCCTCATATTGCGCAGGTTCTACGTCTCCGATACCTGCCGTAAGTCGATTGAGATCGGTTGACCACGCCAGATACAGATCCTTTGATTTATTGCGGTATCGAAAGATGTCCTCCATCCGTAGTTGTTGAAGAAGCTCATCCGGGATGACGGCTTTCGCGAATTCCAAACCAAGGTAGGGGCTTAATGGAGCGGTTCCACCGATATATTTCGGGCTTGCAGATCGGAGTGCTAGGAGCCGAGGAAAGTACAAATCGTCGCTCACCGGCGCAGCTTCGATTTCGTCTGCAACCAGCAGCGTATTCGTCACCTGAATCGTAACCCTCTCCTCCGCGCCCAACTGTTTGTATTGCATACACCTTTTATCTTACGGTGTTGCACTTGATTATTGAACTAGCTGGAACGAATGTGGCGAGGTCGAACCTTGATATCAAAATTGATGCAAAAAACACGTATGATATACTCAACATCATGACCGATAAGCAATCGTCCAATAGCGAAGATGGATTCGATCGTCTCGCACGCCTCATTAAAGAGGAAGGGGAAGATGTTCGAAGTGAATTGCATACAGGCCTGAATGATGCTCGCTCGGACCTCGGTGGCAGGATCGATTTACTCGAAAGTAAAGTTGACCGCGGGTTTGCTGGGGTTCATGCAGAATTGTCCACGATCAATCGCCGTCTTGACACCCTCATCCAAGCGCAACTCGATGAACTTTCTCATCGCGTCAAGCATCTCGAAACAGCAGTTTTCAAGTAGTGCCAAAAAAATAGATTATGACGTGCGTGTATATAAGCGCTCTCGGCGAGCGAGGTGCAGCAGCTTTATTTGATGGGGAAGTGAGTTTATTAGTCCGCTCCTGCGGAGCGGACGCGCCTGTGGTTGCAGGCTAGTTTTTGGGTGGGGTTGACAAAGTGCGGATTGCGTTGCGCTGACACAATGATTACTTCGCGCGGCGTGCGTTCTTACGGCGATCGTTTTCTTCGCGGACCGTTTGCCGGTTGAGAGCCTTGCCGTCAGTATTCGCACAACGGCAGCCTCGTGTATGCCAACACCGGTGCCCCCGCTATTCACGGAACGCGAAGCGCCTTCTAAGGTGGAAGCCCCGGCAGGTCGAGCTCCGTCATTGTCGCCGAGGCGCGCGACCAAGCCAACGAGCACAACCTCGGTGCCACGCTTTCGCTGGTAGGGTAGTGTAAAAAGTTTTCCACACTCCGCCACCCCCCCTCGGGGTGGCGGAGTTTTTGTATCGTACAATTCAAACAATGTCACCGTCAGACACCACTCGTCGCTATCTCACGTGGCTCGCGGTTCTCGTCGTTCTCCTCGCCGCACTCATATCGAGCGCTTCTTTCGCGTACGCGCAGACTCCTGCCTCCGCACCCCAGCCGACTCTGGTCGCGAGGGTCAATATATATAATGCAGCGATCACAAAGCAGGACGGCGACGTTTTTTCAATATCATTCAAGCTCTCCAATCGGGAAGGTGCCCAACCCAACATTCGATACGCAGTCGAGTTGGTTGATTCGCAGCAAAACGTCGTTGACGAAGTCGTATACCCAGAGACGCTGAATCTCGCAAGCAACACCGAAGTTCAGAAAGACATTACCTACACGGCCCCGGCATACCTCTCCGGAACCTATCAACTGGTACTTATCAGCCAGAACACGAGCGGACTCCCGCTCGCGGAAGCCACGCTCGGCCCGGTGACGCTCTCCGGAAAGGGTCAGTATGCGCAGATAGAGCCGTCCACTTGCTTTTTGCAAGTACGTGGAACAACTGAAAAATTCACCATTGATCAAGGAATTGACATAAAGCCTACTGAAACGCTCGACCTCACCTGCGCGTTGCGAAATAACTCGCAATCAGACCTCTCCCTCACCCCTTCCTTCAAAACCTTCGCCCGGGACGTATTCGGAGCGCAAGTAGAAACCCCGGCGCAGCAACTCCAACCGGTTATCGTCAAATCGGGAGGAGCAACCACTTTCACGCTGCCCTTGCCGAAGCCGTCTTGGCCGCAGGCATACGACACCACACTCTCTTTTTCTGACGCGAGCGGGATCCCCGCGAATTCCATCATGGCTCATTTCGTGATCGACGGAGCGAGCGCAACCATACAAAACCTCATTCTTGACAAAACTGCGTACCAGGTGGGCGACATCGCGCAGGTGTTCATTTATTGGACCGGCCCGGCGGATAGCTTCATCGACGCACGCGCAACTTCCACCGTGGTGAGCGGTGTGCAAGCAACCCTACATATTGCGGATCCATCCGGCGACAGCTGCGGAGCCGATGTCACGACCGCGGTCGATCCGCTCAAACCGACGCAAACTGTTCCGTTTCCAATCAGCCGCACGTGTGTTTCCCCCGTCGTGAGCGCATCTCTCGCAGATCGATCCGGCGTGCCGCTTGCGTCGTCAATCTTCGCATTCACCGGCACCTCGACACCGGCCCAAGCGGGAGGCGGACACGGCGGAGAATATGCGGCTGTGGTGCTTGCGATGCTTTTGATCGCCGCATACCTCTGGTGGTTCGTGCGCCATCCGCGCACGCCCGCTTCGACGGCCGCGTTCGTTCTCGTTATCATCTGCGCGGCGTATGCGTGCAATCCGGCGCAAGCGCGTGCCGATACTTTTTCGGAACAGGCCTACCTCGTGACCGCTACCGGGTGGACAGGTTGGGACACTGCCACCTACACCGTGAACCTCAACAACAACGTCTACCCGCCCGGCGGCACCATTACCGCCTCAGGCCACGTCACCGATAGCGTCTGCGGTAATTCCATCTACGGAGGCATCAAAGCGACGATAAACAATGTTAGTGAGAACGTGTTGGTAATAGGGATTACGGGGTATACGAGCAGCTATCCCTACGACCCCATTTTTAAAGTGTACCAATCGTCGCAAGCCTTCACGGCGGAGACGACAGCCGGCAACTACTATGCGCACTTCCACGCCCAGCTCTACGCTGTGACCGGCGGGACTCCCAGCGATCAATTTTGTCTGCCAGCAGGATTGCCGAATACGACAGGCAATAATTCTACTTGTGTGGACTACAACGGCCCATCCACTTATGGATCTCCCGGCCAAATGGTCACAAACTCCATGAACTCGTATACCTGGATGACTCCTTATAATATTCCTTACAGCGTCGTTGCGCCACTAAACTGCACCTTCAACGGCAACACGGTGCTGAACGGTGCATCAGTCACCGCATACCAAGCATCAACCGTCCCGTACGGCTCCTCGTGCGTATCGCAGCCGCGCACCTGCAGCAACGGAACCTTGAGCGGCAGCTATGCATACTCGAGCTGCACGGTGCAGCCCCAACCCGCCCCCACCTGCTCCGTCACTTTCAATCCGAGCACCATCAATCAAGGCCAAAGTAGTACCATGAGCTGGTCATCGACCAACATCACAGGATCCAACACTTTCTATATCAACAATGTCGGCTATGTCGGTGCCTCAGGCTCGGCGAGCGTTGCCCCCTCGGTGACGACCAACTACACGGGGACGGTGACCAATAGCAGCGGTACCGCCACATGTCCCGCAAGCCTCACGGTGAATTGCACTCCCAGTGGCACCAACTCCTGCTCCGATAGCACACACGTCGTTGACAGCTGCGGCACCGCCGTGCAGACATGCACGGGCGGCCTGACGTGTTCCAGCGGCGTGTGCGCCGCAAGCTGCACTCCGAATGGCACGCTCTCCTGTTCCGGCACCAACGTCGTTGACAGCTGCGGTACCGTCAAACAAAACTGCTCCCCCACGACCCAGACGTGCTCAAGCGGCTCGTGCGTGAACTGCCCCGCAGGTCAATTCTGGAACGGCACCTCATGTCAGGCATCCTGCACCGACTCCTACTCCTGCCAAGGCAGCGATCTCTACCATCAGGACACGAGCTGCACGAATACAAAGGTCCAAACCTGCTCGTACGGCTGTTCGGGCGGTCTGTGTCTGCCGCCGCCAACCCCCACGATCAACTTCTCCGTCACTCCGCTCCTCGTGCGAAAGGGCGAGACCGTGCAGGTGGCATGGAGCACGACCAACATCAGTGCCTGCACCGTGAGCGGTTCCAACAGCGACTTATGGAGCGGCACGAGCGGCACCGACACATCTCTGGCGATCCAATCTCAGACGATCTACACCATCCGCTGCACGTCATCCGTGGACGGCTCCACGGTCTCACAATCCGCGACCGTCAATATCATTCCGGTATGGTGCGAGCCGGGTGCGGCGGGGTGCTGACCACGGCTTACTTTTATCAACACAAGAGCCCGCGCTTCGCGCGGGCTCTTGGTATGATAGTTGCACAATGTCCTTTTTCCGACGTGCGTCTGCAGGGCCTTCCACGCTCGGGGCAAACATCTTTAGATTGGGCTGAGGCGACGCGTTGATGATCTTTGCGATTTGTCCCCGATAATTTTACTGCGCTTATTCACATCGCTTTATGCCGCGACTTGCTTGAGCTGGCGACGGCTGGTATGGAAGACAACCTAAATCCACGAATGCCTATGAGCAGCAATGAGACAATATCAATTTTTGTTTCAGTAGGGGACAGATGCGTTGAGATTCTTCATTTCGTGAAATCAAACGGTGCAAAGCCCGCTCGCTGCCACGGCGTGGTCAGCATGTGGCCAGACGGCGGTACCTGCTTTTCAAACGAAGTGAGGGTCGGGAATGTCTTGAATAGAAACATTTTCGATCCGCGGCCGTCCGTCAGCTTTTCGAGCATGTGCATCATGGACTGCATTCGGGCGGTCGTGGTTGTGATGAAGGGAACGAAGCAGTTAGGGAATCCAAAGTGGGATCGGTAAAGGTCTTGCTCCGCTATGGCACGGTATGCGGTAAACTTGTTGTGGATCGATGACCGCTCGTAGTCGTAGCTCTCGATTGGCTCGGTGCCGCAATCCGCTTCGATGCCGGGGAAGAAGAAGTATGCGCGCGTGCCGTCCTCATTGGACCGCTCAAGACCGAACGGCTGTGCGTCGGCGACTACGGCCTTGGTGCAGCGCTCGCCGCGGAGCATCAAGGAAACCGAAACGGAAGCGGGGTTCGACAAATTCTTCGTCGCCAGGGGAATCTTGTCGCTCGCCATGATCTCCTGCCAGGTGATCAGTCGGATGTTGACGTTCTCGCGCGTGCCGAGCTCGAACGAAGCCATAATGCGGCAGACCATCAGCTCATGGGTAAAATTGCGATGATAGACCTTTGCAAGGTGACCCACGCCAAGATCGCGTAGAATGGCGATGCCTCTGTCGTCCAACTCGTAAATGATGTGGCGGTGATTGGTGTCAGCACTCTGGCGCTGTTGGTGCGGTCGATTGATATACAGATTGGGTTTGCGCGAGAGAAGACCGAGGCGATGAGTTACATTCTTGAGACTGCCGCCGATAAATGCGTGGATGTCATTGAGGGGGAGATAGCGATAGCGCGCGAGAAGCCGGAAAATCTCGATATCGCGATTGGTAATGCGGGTGACAACGGGTTTGCCGTCCGTATCAAGGACAGGCTCTCGGTCCCAACGAGAGTTACGAAACTTGGGTGTGACCGCGTCCATGCTCGTGGTGTGAAGGAAATTCGAACTCCGAGCAACTCAACGCGTGCGCCATGTGGTGCTATGCGACTTGGTCACGAAAAAATGATACTCACCACTCCGAAGCCGCGTCGCCCGCATCGGTTGGATCGGTAGGTTTCGTTTCAGCAGGTCTTGTTTGCGGTGGAGCCTTGGGATCGGATTTGACCTGCGGCCGTGCAGGTTTTTTCGGATCAGAGCTTTGTTCTGCTTCAAGTGGTTGCTCAGCTTTTGCTTGCCGTACTTGCTCGCCGCGTGATGCCCCGGCTTCGGTCGGGCCTTCCTGCGTGTCCTCGTCGTCAATATAGTCCCAATATTCTTGCCACTCTTTGTCCTCAATTCTCGGAACTGTATGCGTATCAGCCAGTGCCGCTTTATTCATCGCCCTCATCTCTCGATTTTCCACGTCCGACATCTTCGGCCACTTGTCTATCCAGCCAAACTCCGACTCTACGATGAAAGGATGTTGGCATATTCCCCGTACAAAACATGCGAAGTTTGCGTGGGTGTCGGACTTGTGCATTGACTTCAGAAAGTCAGACTCACATCGTAAATCCCGCGCCATGTAGTTCAGGTCTTGCCCTTCGGGGCTCGTGCAGTATTTGATGCTGGTATTCGTTGAGATGGCATTCCTCGTATCGTCATCCAATTCGGGACAGTACATATTTTGATGAGCGATGACTGCCCCGCCGCCGTATTCTCGTAAAAGTCTCAACATCTGCGGAGTTTTCTGTGGGTCGGCGAACTCCTGGAACTCATCAATGACGAGGTAGACGGGATGTCGCTCTTTCCTTGATTGAATAGCGTCCAGGGTGAGCGCGATGATGTACCGTCCGAGAGTTCTGATGAGCTTCTTTGAGCTGCGTCATTTTCGTATTTACGAGGACAATTTTTCTCTCGCGGATGCATTTTGCGATGTCGAGTTTCCGTGTGTTGGCATTTAGCATCGCAGAGAGCGCGTCGTTCTCTAAGACCCCCCAAATGCGCGCCTTTATTTCCTCCCGCGTTGCGGCGTAATTAGCCCCGTAATAATCATTGTCAAAAAATCTTCTCGCCGCGGGAGGCAGGTTGACTCCTTGAAAAAGCGGGTTTGGCGGTTTCTTGTGCGTCCTATCGTCCAAGAGGTCGAGCAGGGTAAAGAGGTTGGCATGGGGAAGGGTAAAGAGAAGCCGCGCACAGAATGAAAAGCACGGTGCTTGTTTTCCCGTGAGCTTTTGATTGGTCGTAGAAAAGATGTAGGCAAAATCCGAAATGAGCTGCGCGGGGTCGCGGCCGGTAGTTTGAAAGAGGTTGAGCGCGGGAGCATCGAGCGGGTCAACGATGACGATGCGGTCTTTGTAATCATGGGCAAATACGAGAAGTTTACTTAGGCGTTCTACCATTAAACCTTTCGGGTCGATGATGACGTAGGCGGGAGGGTTTGGATTAATTTTATTCCCTATAAGAAAGTCTTGAAGAATGTTGTTTTGAAGGAGGGTTGTTTTTCCTGAACCTGAAGGGCCGAGAATGTGAGTGTGTTCTAACCGTATCTTTTCAGGAATCGGACGAGGCCGTAGACGTTCGAGTTCCGCTTCTCTTTCAACCCGCTCCTTCTCTAGCTTTTCCTGTTCTTTTTCCCGCACTACACGCTCTTTTTCAGCCTCTTCCGCGCGCTGATACGCCGCCTCTGCTTGGATGCGCTCGAAAAGCGCGGTCTTTGCATGCTTGATCGCGGCAATCTGTTTTTCATACCAGTGTTCCACTATAAAGTCTTGACGCCTTTCCGCATGCCGTTCCATACCCCTGAGATCGTATTCTGGGTCATTAAGAAATTCTTTCATCTCATCGCTGTCGTCGGGCGTTTTATCGAGAGCGTATTTTTTATCGAGATACTTACTGAATGCCTCTTGATAGCATTTCACGGAACAGTACCAGTAATCACCCTGCGGCCAACAAGGGTCGGGCTTTTTGGGTGTGTCACAACGAGGATTCAGACATCTATCTTTGGAAAGGCGCATGGGGACTCCGTGGCGGGGAGTTTTTGAGGCCCCCCGCCCGCTCCTTACGGAGTGTCGGCCTTAGACTGCGCTCGGCGCTCAAGAAAATCGAACACATCTCGAAGCCACCAGACCCTTGGTGAATTACGGTGGTCCGAGAGTTTAAAGCTCTGCGGAAATTTACCGACCTTCTCCAAGCGGTCGAGGTGCGTCCTCGAATAAGGTACGAATGCCTTGAGGCCTTTGAACGTAATCGTCTCCTTGCCAGTCATCGCTTAGCTCCTTTTGAGAGCGTCGCGACGGCCGACTGAGGTATTTCAGCCGACGATGGAGCGTAGCTTGTTTTCAAAAAGATTTATAGCGTGCCGCATTTCTTCTTTAAAATCATGCCTTTGATAAATTCCGGCGACACCTGCGAAACTGCCGCTCGTGTGGGCGAGGAGCTTTTCAACCACTTCAAGACGGATGCCGAGTGAGGCCATCGTGGAGGCGACGTACCTCCGAAAATCGTGGATGACGTAACCGGAGCAGCCGGAGATCTGGTCGAGCTGTGCTTTCATTTTTCCTTGGTAGGCCGTGGGCCGCGGCTGCCATTTAAGAACTGACGCGGCGAGTTCACCGAGCGGGATTGTGTGCGATTTATTCGACTTCATCACGACGCCAGGAAAGGTGATAAGGCCGTCCGTTATCCACTCCGGCTGAAGGTTGATGATCTGGTTTGCTCGCTGCCCAGTGCAGATGAGAAGGCGCGCACACTCACCATAGCCTCCAAGCTCTCCCGCAGCACGCCAAATGCTCGCCACTTCTTGATCGGTGAGCAGTCGTTCACGGGGAACGTATTTGTGGGGCGATTTCAGCCCTTCGCATGGCGAGTGGGCGATGTACCGCGGGACGCACCAATTGAAAAGCGCCCGAATGTCTTTCAGGGCGTGGGCCGCCTCGGACTTGGCTTTAATGTCGTCGATGACCTGGGCCACATCGTTGTGCGTGATCTTGTTGACCGGCTTCTGCCATTTGAAGTGCCGGCGCAGTGTTCGGTTGACTTGGTAGTGCGAGCTGGTCTTCCAGTGGGTTCGCGCGAGGTACTGATCGAGGGCTTCGGGGAAAGTCGGCGCGGTCAACGGCAGATAGGGGCTGCCAATAGCTACAAGTGCCCGACGGCGCGCTTCCGAGAGTGAGAGGGCTGGATATACCCCGAGCTTCTTTTTATCGCTCCGTGGGCCTTGCAGCACGATCCACGTGCGTCGGTGCTTGCCGACTCTGATCCCGAAGCGCGGGGTCTTCGCATCGAAGTAGGTGCCAGGCTGAAGGCTGCGAACCGCGAGATCGGTGAACGCGATTTTTGCATGATTTGGCATGAAAATCGGGTGTGCTGTGGTGGTGAACGGTGGAGCAGTATATGAGCATGAAAGCCGGAAAACAAAGGGGAATTTACAATTCTTGCGGAAGTATGAAGCACGGTGGAAATGCAAAATCAGAGCTTGGGAAGCTGTCGTTCTACCACTGAACTACGCCCGCAAAACCTGTGTTTTCTCGGTCTTTTACCTGCTATTTGCCTGCTAAACCATAGGGCCAGAACCGCGTAGGCAAAAAATCGAAGCGGCGTATGATAGCGCCGGTCCGAAGGGCTGCAACCCTCCCGACCGACTTGAGCCGATGCCGCCCAGCGCATTGCGCAAGTACGGCGTGTCGATTTCCCAATGCGCTTATCCGCGTGACGCGGTGATGAGCTTGAGGCGCGCTATCCAATTCAGCAAGCGGGGACCGCCGCTGTCAGCGATTTGACCGACCGGGTCACCGGCACGCCCGAATGCCCTAGATCGTCGAGCAAATGGCGTAGCCATGTCTCGGCATCGCAGGGCGCGACAGGAGCATTCATGATTTCCGCAATGCTTCCGGGATCGGCAAGCGGTAGTGGGTAGGTGATATAGCGCCGTCCGTCGTGCGTCTTTTCTAGGCCATCAAAGTTCTTTCGCTGATTCATCACGACGAAACGGACCTCCGATTGATGTTCCCAACAACTACGTTTCGCAGTGAGAGAACGCCAAATAAGTTGGCGCGAGATGTACTCTTTCGCCATCGCATTGATGTAATCGACGTGCACGGACTCGCGCCGGAGCAAGCCCCGGTTTACGGCCGCGACCTGATGCGTGATTTCAGCCGCGCGCTCGATCACCTTTCGGTGCCGATAGATTGTTTTGCTATCGCCGTATACGACGCGCCCAACGTGCGCGTTCTCGTTGGCTCTTGGACTTAGCGTTGGCGTGTCCGGGAAAAAGAGTTTTGGTGCAAAGCCGATTGAAAATCCGGTGCCGTCGCGGCCGTACTGCCTCCACTGCAATTCCAAATCGCGCTCTTGGCTGACGCTGAACAAATAGAAGTTAAAGACGTTCGTTAGATCGTTCTTCGCGATCAGGTCATCAACACAAATGGCGAAATGCTTGCCAAATTCCTCGCCGTAGGTCGCCATGCGTTCCAACTCAGCGCGAGCTATCCCAAGTGAATATTGAAATTCCTCCTTGTCATCCTGCTGAGACGTGACTGAAACACCAAAGGTGTCGATTCGTTAGTATGCCCTCCAAAGCGTCCCGGCCCGTGTAGTGAAAAAGCGACCTGTTCGGCGTCACATCGGCTTGCTCGCGCAACAATTGCGCGTCGGACCACTCGCCGAACCGTTGGGCAGCGGTAGATGGTAATCCCGATATTGCGGATCGCTCCGCATCAAAAATTCCTCAACGTTGCACCAATCGCTTACGCCGACACCACACGAGTCGGCGGTTCAAACATCACAATCATGCGCCAATTCCCACACCGCGGGCAGCGCAATCGGCTTTCGAGACTCGACAACGAAGGGCCACTGATGTTCTCAAAAAGGGCCACTCATTCCGTAAGGGATGGAAAGGGGCCAGTACCTCGATGCCGGTGCTGGCCGGAACCGGCCACTCGCGAGACGAAATCCGGCCACTGTGCGCAGCTACGAATTGAGAATGGCACACTATGCAGACTATAGGCTGCGATATATCTTTGCGTCATGTCAGACGGCGATCATTTGCTGCACATACCTCCGTGGCGCTCAGGCGCTGAGGGCGGCTTTGCTTTCGCTATCATTCAAATCATTGGCCAAGGCCAAAAATTCGCCGACGCCATCATTTCTGGAGATACGGTGAGGTTTATGGAAATCCTGGTCATGGCCATTTTGGTTCTAATCGGCTACCCGATTATTGGCGGCCTTGTTGCCAGGTTCTCGCATGAGAAAAGCCGCCGTAATCTCTTTTGGATTGGGGTCGGTGCTCCAGCAATACTGGCAGCTCTTGCACCGGTAGCGATTACAGCCATCACGTCTGGGTCTAAATCAATTCTTGGCCAACGTGGCGAACTCGCGCCGATATCTGTAGCACATGCAGCAGACATCGGGAACGAATGCGACCAAAAGCAAAGCTTTTCGCTTCTTCAAGGTGCTCGAATCTTTTTCGGCGGCGGGGATGAGAGGCGGTATCGGGTCATAGTTGGTTCATTCAAGGACCCCAATGATGCCGCCGCGCTCGTTGCAAAGGTCAATGCCGAAGATCCTTCGCTTCACGCCTTTATAGGAAACCCAGCTCCATGTAATCCACATTATGCAGTGGTTGTGAGCGATTATTTGCCGACTATCGCAGCAAAACAAATTCAGGATAAAGTCCTGCAACTAAATTCTGTTAGCGGTGCATACCTCTCACCGTATCCTTACCGATAAACCGCTAGGATTTTCCACTTCGATTACCCGGAACCGCTTGCGCCGATTCGGCGCTGTGGTCTCCGGCGTGATTGGCTGCGTTGCCAGCGCGGCGGCTAGCAATTCGCCGATTGACCAAACATGGTCCGTGACGCCAAGGGCGACCGCTGGCGTATCGCGCAATGCGTCGTGCACGCGGCATAAATTGTAGTGAGCCACATACAGGCTCACGGCGGCGACGTGGCAATCTAGGCGTTTGCTAAAGCCTTACTGAGGCGCGCAAATCGCTTCGACCCCATGCGCAGCGATAGATTTTGCCGCTCGACATATGATGTGGAAATTTGTTCGGGCTCGCCTGAAATTACCTCACGGCTTACGGCTACCACAGCCGCAGGCGAATAGCGATGCGCAGCGTCTTTGCGCAGATCGGTTACGCTGAGTGTCTTGATGATTGTGCCGTGGACGGCGCGCTCGCCGAAGATATTGCGGATTGCCAGCTTGTAGGGGTGCCATCCGTCAGTGCTTATTTCCGGATAGCCAATGACGCGCTCGCGCAAATCTGAATGAAAGCCATCGTATTGTCAGTGTCGCGCTTGCCGATGCGATAGCTGATGATGGCCTTCTGTGTGCCAGCCAAGGGCGACGTAAACGTACTGGTCGCCCTTGGCGAAGATTTCGTGCCGCTCAACGCGGCGCTGTTTTTTCGCAACAAACGACCACGCCTCGTCCAACTCCAAACGGTTCACGCGGATGCCGACCATCATGCGGTCGTGCAGTTCAGCGCAGCCACGGCCGACGCGCAGCGCCAAGGTGCCAACCGTTTCGCGGTTGACGCCAGTGATCCGTGCAGTAGCGCGGACTCCTAGACCCTCAGTGAGGGCGGCGATGACTTAGATTTGTTTTTCGCGAGACAGGATATTCATGGCGGGCCAAATCCGTCATTTGCGGGAAGTCGGCCGCCTTCTGGAAAACTGACCTGCTTGGCGCTATGGTGCGCGGAGTGGTCATTTTCTTCGGGGCCAAATCCCGGGGTTGATGATCCGGGGCTGGCGCTGTTTCCGCAGCGTCGGTCCCACTAACCACGACAGCGCAGAGAGCCAAGTTCGAACTGACGTTTCGGGGATGTACCCCCCGCGTCCTTACCGCTAGACGATCCCCGCCCACATCAAAAAGCGCCCCGCCCGCGATGTATCCGCAGGCGAGGCGCTTTCGGTTTTGGAGTGACAGCATCATTGCTACCATTCGAGTACAACAGTATTATATAATAAGATACTTGTCAATAACTTATTTTGGAGTATATTACGCGCCAATACGGAAAGTCGGAGAGGCTTTTGGCGCGGGTTCCAATTACCGTAATGGGCTTCAGGTGCGATCGCTGCGGACATGAATGGATTCCGCATAGCATCGAGAATGAGCCGCGCGTTTGCCCAAATCCGAAGTGCCACAGTCCTTGGTGGAATGAGCCGGGCAAAAAGGCGCGAATGACCTATGACGATTTCAAGTCGAAAATCGGGGACACTTTGAGGAAAGCCGGTGCACCTTTAACGTGGACAGAGGTCCGAACCATAGCTGGACTGCCGCAGGCTTACCCAAACAATCAGTGGGTTCACCGGATGGAAGAGGATATTGGATTGGTGCGGCGGCGCGAGTCAGACGGAATAATCCATTGGTTTTTAAAGGACGCGACCCTTGACCTTGGCGCACCAGAGACCTCTCAAACTCCCCAGCAAGTCCGTCCGCGCTCGCGCGGAAGGCAAGGCTCTGTGGAATGAGGGGCGCTTACCAGACCGCGCCGATTTTTTCACCATTGGCTATGAGGGAAGAACGACGAAGGATTTGTTTGCTGCGCTTTTGAGCGCAGGGGTCCAATGTGTGGTGGACATTCGATATAATCCAGTCAGCATGTATCGACCGGACCTGAGCAAGGGCAATTTGCTAAAGGGGTTGGCGAGCGCAGGAATAACTTATTTTCATCTCCGCGAATGGGGCGTTCCGAGAGACATTAGAGCACGCGCGGTCGAAACAGGAACGCGAGAGACAATCTGGAAATGGTACGACGAAAGGGTTATTGGTCCGCACTTTCAACGAAATTTGCATCGGTTTTTGAACTTCGGTTCTCCGGTGGCGATGATGTGCATGGAGTGTGATCCGAGGGAGTGCCATCGGCATCGGATTTTCATGGCATTGGAAGATCAGGGACTTCACGGTTTCGATTTGTAGCTAGGCGCTGCATGGCTGGTGGCTGGTACACCAAGCGCGTTTTAATTACGGTGAGAACCTATCCGGTTCCCGCCAGCAAAACAGTTGAAGCATCGTGTACGGGCGGTGTGACTGACGACGGCAAATGGATTCGCTTGTATCCTGTTCCGTACCGTTTTTTGGACGAGGATAAGCGATTTTCGAAATGGCATTGGATTGATGTAGAGGTCACAAAACCAGCAAGCAATTCACGGCCCGAAAGCTTCAAGTTGAAGCCTGATAAGATTCAGATTGTTGGAGAAATCGGAACACAAGACGAATGGCGCGGCCGCCGTGATCTATTAAAACCGCTGGTCCGTTCATCCATGTGTCAGATTAGAAGAGAACGCGATGAGCGCGGATTCCCGCCTCTCGGCATATTCAAGCCAACTGAAATCAAACGCCTTATAATTGAGCCGACGGCCGCTGAATGGACTGCGAATGAGCTAAGTATCCTGCGACAAGACACCCTTTTTGAGAAAGCCCCGACCGTCACGCTCGAAAAAATACCGTTCGATTTCAAATACGAGTTTCGGTGTGCCGAGCCGGCCTGCAAGGGCCATGAAATGAAGTGTACCGATTGGGAAATGGGTCAGGCGTATCGACAGTGGCGCAAGAAATACGGGTCTGACTGGAAGCGGCCGTTTCGACAGAAATTTGAAGCGGGTATGATCCAAAAGTTTGACACCTACTTTTTTGTCGGGACTGTGCATCAGCACCCCAAAAACTGGATCATTGTCGGTCTCTTTTACCCTCCTAAAGCCGCAATGGGCGATCTATTTGACCGCGCCCTAGTGGGCTAACGAAGGAGATTCGACGATGAATGATCGAGCAGTGGAATTTCTGGACCACTGGTGTTCCGAGCATGTAAATGCGGTCGCTTTTCCGCAAAAGCGAAAGGAAGGCGAGGGTTTAGCGGCCCAATGCCTTGAAGACGCTAAGCGCGCTGGGATCGCCGCAAAAGACATACAAGAGGCCGCGGGCGGCGACCTCATCGAATGTATGTTCAATGCGTTGAACGATGCCGCCCAAGCCGAGGTTGATCGGTTGGTAGCCAAGGATACGAGCTAGAAGCTAGATCGGCTCGAAAGAGCAGAGGGGCCGCGTAGGCGGCCCCTCTCAATTTCGGCCAACTGAGACGCTCTAGACCTGTCTGGCAATCATGTCATAAGCAACAAGAGCCTGCTGATACTCATCGTCGGCTGCCGTATATGCGGGGGTGCCTTGCCGACATCCATCTCGTCGCTCCTTGGCCTCAATTACCCTTTCGATCGCTGCGCGCCACCTAGGGTATATTGGGTGATCTTCCACGGGCATGACGACCTCCGGTCTTTGCCAGTCTAAATCAAAACCGGCCACTGCGGCTTTCAAATCCGGCCACTAGGCATGGAAACCGGCCAGCACCCTCGATGCCCATGAGAACGAAGCGTGTACCCACCCTCTAGAATGGCGCTGATTCGGTTCAGTTTGCGTTCCTAAATAGTCCATGATCGATCTTCAACGACCTCGCCTTGAGGAGTTTCGCCGCTGGATCATCCAGCAAATCCCCTGCGAGCCGCAGCATGCGCGCGCCGATCTTGAGGCGCTCGCGCTGCCATGTCTTCTCATCAACTACATGAATTGGCGGGACCGCTTCGTGCCGACCCGTGCCCGAAACGTCACCACATGGGATGGCTTCTTGCGCGATCCGCGGGGCTTCGCATCTTGGCCATCGATCATTGCGCTCGCTCAACGCATCACGTCCGGCCAGGAGGTGAAGCCGTTCCTTTCGAAGGACATTGTCCGGTACGGTTACGTTCGGCCGAAGACAGGGACGGACGGGAAGCGGCGCGGCATCGAATGGGGCGATAAGGATTACGCGCTCAACAGCTACGGCGTACACCATCTTCACCTCACCGATAAGGTTATGCGCAACGGTTGGGTACGCCGGACGAATGATCTTCTGTTCGCCTCATTCAACCGCGAGTCAGCCTTCTTCCTCATGGTCGGGAATCATAAGAGCTTCGACGACGGCACGCTGATGCAGGCCGTTGCGGAATCGCGTGCCGCTTCCGGCCAGGTGCTGAAAGGCGTAACCGGCGGCGCAATTAGCCATGCCGATCGTAACCGGCTCCAACGGCACGGAACCACCACGATGGCTGCCGTCGGCGATGAGGTCGTGCCGGGCGCGATGATCTCAACCGCGGGCACCTCGGTCTTCCAGACCACGCATGTCAGCAAGATAATGCGCGTGATCAATGTGCAAGAATTGCTCATCGACGAGCCCGAGAAGATACGGGAATGGTTCACCCTTGCGAGCCGTCCCCGCCCACAGTCGCCGGATTTCGTCTGGCGGCTGAACGATTGCGACCTCGGCATCTTGGAGCGAACGACAGGCGTGTTCTTCCAGATGCTGTACTGGCATCGCTGACATCCCTCAGCGGGTCGACCGCGCGCCGTTTACCGAGCGCGCCCGTAGGGGCTTGGCCCCTGTCCTAACAGGCGTCGATTGGCAGTTACGCTATTTGCCATTTCCGCGTGCATTAAGCGGTGAAATCCTCTAATTTTGCCCTGGAAAAGCGAAGGTCCCCAACCATCAGCAACCAAGCAGCTTTTAGCCGCATCATCGGACGCCGTTATGCCGATCGAGCATATCCATACTTATTTGGTGCACCCTGGAAAAAGGTCCGACGAGCCCTCTCGCATTCGAGGCAACACGCTCGCCCTTACCGGCAAGATGTTTTCTCTCCTCAGCGACATTTATCTGCATTCCGATCGCGACTGCTCCATCGAAATATCGTTCAATCCTCGGGAAGACGGCACGCAACAGAATCCTTGCCGCGATCTAATCGTCGCTTATCTCGGTGAGCCGAGCGTTCCTCATGGACGGCAGCTTGCAGAACGCTTGGAGAGGGTAACTACCCATCGTTCCGGGCTCGGCCTTCTGTTCTTGATCGCGGGAAAGGAAGGACGCGAGAATAAGATCGTAATTTCGCGCTTCCCGGCGGACGTCGGCATATTGGCCGAAGAGAGCGAGCGCGTCCTCACCGTGGAATTCCTTGAGCGCGTCTTTATGAAACGCGCGACGACCTACAAAGCCGCCGCCTATAAAGATGCGTCATTGGCCGGCGGGTTTTGGCTTGGCCGCGCAGTCGATAAGCAGATCAACAGCGATATGGTGCAGCTTTCCAACTATTGGATCGCGGAATTCCTGGATTCTGACTTTCGCACCACGGCGGCGGCGGGCACGAAGCGACTGGCCGTGGCGCTCCGCGATGCCGCCAGGAGATCCAGCGACATATCCGTGAAGACGGAAATCGCCGCCGCCGTGACGCTCGGACAGTCGCTAAACGGGCAAAGACTAACCATCAAGGAATTCTCCAATCGCTTCGGGCTTTCATCGGGCGCGCTGGACGCGGTCGCAGAGGAGATAAAAAATCCGTCGCTGCTCGATGAGCGATTTCAGTTCGACGCGAAGGAGTTTGCCAAACAGGTACCGTATCGCTCGGTCGAACTGAACACCGGCGTGATCGTGACAGGCGACGCTATGCAGTTCGACAAGGTTGTCCGGCAAGAGGTCATTGATCCGAGCGAAGGAAAAGTTCGCCTATCTACTGAAGGGAAAATAATGAACGACAAACTCACGAAGGCGCGATGAACGACCTCGAAAAAGAATACCGGGATCGCTTCGAGACCGTATTGGTTCCCCTCGCGGCGGCGCTCGACGGGCACTTGAAGGATTCCCTTCAAGGCGAAACGCGTATTGATCGCATATCTACTCGGGCCAAGTCCGCTGATCGATTCGTGGCGAAGGCGAATGCGACGGAGGATGGACGGCCGAAATACAGCGAGCCCCTGCGGCAAATTCAGGATCAGGTGGGCGCGCGTGTCGTCACCTTTTATCTTTCGGACGTTGACCGAATTGCCGCAATCATTGAACGCTATTACCGCCGGGTGGAGGCGCGTGTTGTGGTTCCCGACTCGGAATCCGAGTTCGGCTATTTCGGACGGCATTATATTTTACTCATTCCGTCCGAACTAATACAAACCGGGACCGAAAAGTCGTTGGCGCCGGAATTCTTCGAGCTCCAGATCAAGACGCTATTTCAGCACGCGTGGTCCGAGGCCAATCACGACCTCGGATACAAGCCGCAATCGGCTTCTGTCAGCAGCGATGCCAAAAGACGGATTGCCTATACCTCTGCTCAGGCGTGGGGCGCCGACCGCATGTTCGACGAGCTGTTCCGCGACCAAGCGCGAGAATCACTTTAGTCTCGCGCGCGCAATAGTTATCGCTTAGCGTAAAGCTATTGAGGTGCTACACGACAGGAATACTATTTTTACTGCGTCATGAATTTCTGCGCCGCAACGGTCCTGAGATTGGAGCATTGCAGCAAGGACATCGCGGCAGGCTTCTTACGAGAGCGCCGATCAGCCGTCAACGCATGGTTGCGATCGAGTTCGGGATGTGACGCTCGGGCCGTAGCGGCGGATCCTCTGGGTCGGTAACCGTCGGGTACGGCAAGTTCCGGGAATAGCGTGGTGGAACGAGGTCCTGAGGGGGAAATCGTCTCCCGCTCGGAGATCAGGAATCCGTAGGCTGCGATGCACAGGGTGGCGTGGTGATGGAATCCGCGCCACCCACGCCCTTCGAAATGCCCGAGCCCGACCTCCTGCTTGAGTTCCTGATAATCGCGTTCGATGCGCCAGCGCAGCTTGGCGATGTCGACCAGACGATGGAAGGCGATGCCTTCGGGAAGGGTCGAGAGCCAATATTTGGTCGGCTCTTTCTCTTCCTCGGGCCACTCGATCAGCAGCCATTCTTCCGGTCGGCTCTCGGTGAGATTGTAATCACGATGTACAACTCGAACTCGCAGGCGTGCGAAGCGTGAGGAAAGCCAATCGGCTGAGCCTTCGCGCCATTTGATCGTGCGCCAAGCGTTCGCAGGCAAGGCAAGCGCGAGTGCCTTGACCGAGTTTGGCCCGTGTCGTGCGTCACGACGGATCAGCTTCGGCGGTCGTCCCTGACCTGACCACTTCTTCGGCGGCAGCGGCCCCGTGCCTGGCGCCCAAACCGTCGTGTTCGGCATAATGCCGGCTACGTACGACAATCCCAGCGTCGTGATGTTCGCACGCACATCGGTGTCGGCGCCATAGCCGGCGTCCATCAGCACCACACCCCGCGGTAGGCCGGACTCGCACGCCCAGCGCAGCTGCTCGAGCGCGATCTCCGGCTTGGTCTTGAAGCTGATCTCCTTGGGCACACCCGCCTTGCGCCGACGGGTGCGGTCCTTCGCCCAGTCTTTCGGCAGATACAGCCGATAGGCCACCGGCAGGCTGGCATGGTGATTGGCAACCGATAGCGACACCGCGACCTGACAATTGTCTTGCTTGCCAAGCTGGCCGCAGTATTGCCGCGCCACCCCGACAGAGTGCCGCCCCTGCTTGGGAAAGCCGGTGTCGTCGATAATCCAGGCTTCAATCGGCCCGTGACGCTCGACCTCCGGCAGCACCATCTCGCTCACCTTGGCCAACACTTTCTCGTCCGACCACCCGGCATTGCCGACAAAATGCAAAAGCGATTGGTGCTGCGCCGCCGTTCGCTCAGGTGCCGTCACCGCCGCCATCGGCTCGACGCTCTTGCGCTCGCACGGCAGCATCAGGCCAACGCAATAATCATGTAGCGGTCCGGCACGATCCGCATGGCCAATCACGCTCACAAGCCCCTCGACATATCCCGAAAACCGCGATTCACTGTCGTTTGCTGTTCGGAGATCCATCTCAGCCCTCATATGCTGAACTGCGAATCTCCCTCAATTAACCGATTCCAAATTGCAATCACCCGCGACTTTCTGACTCAGTAAGACTATGCGCCTGTCTAAAAATATTGCTGGGGTCAAAGGCTGACTTGATATGCTTCAGGCGCGTAAGGTTCTGGCCCCAATAAGCGGTCTGCCAGTCAGTCAGATCAAGGTCACAGTAGTTCACATAGGCCGCACCCGACACGTAAGGCCGCATTGCGGCATACAGCTTTCGCATGTCGTTGAGTCGTTCATGCGTCTCACTAGCTAGGGTCTGGACTCACAACTTGATCCAATAGAGTGCACCGACGAGGGCTGCATGCGCATTCCAGCGATCGTGATCAGTCGTTCCAGGCGATGGTGATCACGGTTTCCATGGGATCGTGATCAGGCTCAGCATTGGTATTTGGCGTGCTGAGCGTCAACGCGGTGGCGAGCACGACTGACGATTGTATGGTGTCCCCGAAATAGCCTCCTGGTCAAGGTTGGCGGGAGGGGCGTGTGGTCTGGTGGGGGCAATTGCGAGCGAGATGGTTCATGCTGCTTTCTTTTCGCCGGCGCGGCGTCGCAGGCTGTCGCCTTTGAGTTCGATACGGTGAGCGTTGTGAATGATGCGGTCCAATATCGCGTCACCGAGAGTTGGATCGGCGATAACGTCGTGCCACTGCGCCACGGGCACCTGACTTGTGATCAGCAGTGATCCCTTATCGTAGCGATCATCGACGATTTCGAGCAGATCACGGCGTTGGTCGGCGGAGAGTGGCTCGGGTCCCCAGTCGTCGATGATAATGAGATTGGTGCGCTCGAGCGTGGTCATCAGGCGAGAAAGCCGGCCTTCGCCGCGCGCCTGGGCGAGATCGGCAAAGAGGCGCGGAGCTCGTTTATAAAGGACGGAGAAGCCGTCGCGGCAGGCCTTGTTGCCGAGGGCGCATGCTAACCAAGACTTCCCTGTTCCGGTCGGGCCGACGATGGCCAAGTGATTGCAGTCACGCACCCATTGGCTGGTTGCGAGTGTCTGGAAGAGAGATCGATCGAGACCGCGTGAGGTCCGAAAGTCGATGTTCTCGATGGTGGCCGCCTGACGGAGCTTGGCGGCGGTCAATCGGCGTGAGAGGCGGCGGTTGTCTCGGAAGGTGGCTTCCCGATCGATGAGGAGGCCGAGCCAATCGGCGTGCGACATCTCGGCTGCCTCAGGATTGTTCTGCAGTTCGACGAGTGTGTCGGCCATGGCAGCGAGGCCGAGTGAGCGCAGGCGTTCGATGGTGGGATGAATGAGCATTGTGATCTCCTGATCAATTGTAGTAGCTGCGACCGCGGATGTTTGAATGAAAGAGGATGGGCACCTCCTGCGTCGGAGGAGTTGTTTTGTCGGTGCCGTTCTTCAGGATGGCGGCGACGGATTTGTAGGAGCGCGCGTTGAGCAAAAGGGCACGGGCACAAGCGGCGTCAACGCGCTCTGACCCATAGCGCTTCACGAGCCCGAGAATCCCGATGGCTGAGCGGAAGCCTTGTTCGGGATGTGGGCGCGAGCGCAGGATGACGTCGATCAGAGTGTCGGCGTCGGGCCCGATCTTGGCGGCGTCACGGCGAATGCGCTCATGTGTCCAGTCACGATAGCGCCGATGTGAGCTTGGCATATGCTCGGCGACGGTCGTTGGACGATGCGGCAGGGTGCTGCGCAGATGCGACGCCACACGCTTGCCGCGCAGGAAAATCTCGACGGTCTTCTGGGTGATCCGTGCCTCGACCTCCTGACGTACGAGGCTGTGGGGAACACTGTAGTAATGTTTGGCAATCTCGACGTGATAATCGAGATTGATCCGACAGCGCTTCCACTCGGCATACTCGTAGGGCTCATCCGGCAACGGCGTGAGCGCCGGGCGATCGAGTTCGTTGAACAGTTCGCGCCGACTTCGCCCCCAGCTCCGTAACGATCGATCGTTCAGATCGACAAGAAGACCGTGGATTGCCTCGTTGAGAGCGACGATCGAGAAGAAACGGCGGTTCCTCAACCGCGCCAGAATCCATCTACCGACAATTTGGACTCCCACTTCGACTTTAGCTTTATCCCTCGGATGATACGGCCTCGCTGGCAGAATGGCAGTTTTGTAATGGCGGGCGAGATCGGCATAGGTGCGGTTGACCATCGGCTCGTGGAAGCAGGCCCGAGTGATGCCCGCCTTTAGATTGTCGCTTACCGTCTGCCGGGCCACGCCGCCAAAAAAGGAAAATGCCCGAACATGTGATGAGATCCAGTCGGGCAAGCTTTGGGTGAAGGTTGCCTCGGCGTAGGTGAAGTTCGAGGCGCCGAGTACGGCGACAAATATCTGCGCCGTGAGCACTTCACCGGTGAGCCCATCGATCACCTCCATGGTGTGGCCCGAATAGTCGACGAAGAGCTTCTCGCCGGCGACATGAATCTGGCGCAGGGTCGGCTTCAAGCGGCCGGCCCATTCCTTGTAACGTTCGCAGAACCACGAATAGCTGAAGCCGTTGGAGGTCGTGTCGCAGTACTCCTCCCACAACAGCATCAGCGTCACGCTCGGTCGGCGTAGCTCGCGATGCACCACCGCCCAATCCGGCTGCGGACGGTCATCGCTAGGCAAATCCGATGGTGGCGGATAAAGCCGATTCTCGAGCCGGACATCGTCATCCAGCTCCGGCGGCAAAGGCCAGGTCAGGCCAGCGCGGCGCGTACGGTTCAGGTACTTGCTGACCGTTCCTTGAGCCAGGCCAAGGCTCCGGGCAACGCTGCGCTGAGACATGCCGACGCTGTGGTGCAGGCGTAGAACTTCACGAATGTGGCGCATTGACAGTCTCTCCGTCGGCATCTCGATCCTCTGCTCTGGGGGGCAAAGGGCCAAGCTACCTGGGTTGCAGACTGTCAGTGGTGAGCGCCTCCCCATCGTCTTCCAGGCTGATCACGATCGCTGGAAACGGCGATCACGATCCGCTGGAAACCGTGATCACGATGCTCTGGAATTGATGATCACGATGCTCTGGAAACCGTGATCACGATCGAGGCGAACGCGCAGGCTGCAGCGGCAAGGAAGTTTCGGGCGAGTTTGTCGTAGCGCGTGGCGATGCGCCGCCAGTCTTTGATGCGGCAGAAGTAGTTTTCGATTTTGTGGCGTCGTCGGTAGAAGCGCTTGGGACAATAGGCTTTCTTGATGACGGTGCTGCGGCTCGGGATGACCGGCAAAGCGCCTTCATCTTTGATCTGCTGTCGCACTTTCTCGCTGTCGTAGGCTTTGTCGGCGGTGACGGCCAATGGCGGTCTGGGCGTGTCGAGCACATCGCCCACGACTTGGCTGTCGTGGACCTGGCCGCCCGTCACCGTGAAGTTCAGGGGGCGGCCTTTGCTGTCGACAATGGCGTGGATTTTCGGATCGACCGCCGCGGCTGATGCCGATCGCCTGATTTTTCTCCCCCCTTTTGCGCCGCTTGCCGCACGATGGGCTTTCACAATCGTGCTGTCGATCAGATACAGACTGTCGCGCGATTTCGAGGCCAGCGTGTCGAAAATCCGCTTCCAGATGCCGCGTCGGGACCAACGGTTGAAACGATTGTAAGCCGTTGTGTAGGGCCCATAGCGTTCCGGCAAATCGCGCCACGGCATCCCGGTGCGCAGCACGTAAAAGATCGCGTTCATGATCTTGCGATCGTCAGCGCGTGCGCTCATTCGACTTTTCGGCATCAACGGCTCTCTAGAAGAGCCCATTCGTCATCGCTCAAATCAAATCGCATGATCCACCTCCGAGCACGGTGAATCCATGAGCCACCATGATTCGGGAGATCATGGATGGCGGGAGCATCGATTGAGACGACGCTTGAGCTATGGGCGTCGTCGTTGCGGGATGTAAACGCGCGGATACGTCCGTTGTTCGGCCAGGAGCGTGTTGCGGCGTCGGCGGGACGGTTTCTGGACGGCCTTTTGGGGAACGAACCGCGCAAGACGGGCTGGATGCGCGCGGAAGCCGCCCGCGATCCTGGCCCGTGGCGTCAGCAGGCGATTCTGGGCCGGGGCCGGTGGGACGCGGATGCCTTGCGCGACATTGTGCGCGATTATGCATTGGAAACGCTCGCCGCCGCGGACGCAGTTCTTGTTATCGACGAGACCGGCTTTTTGAAGCAGGGCAAGGCGTCGTGCGGGGTTGCACGCCAGTACACGGGCTCGGCGGGCAAGATCACCAATTGCCAGATCGGCGTGTTCGCCTCCTATGTGTCGCGCCACGGCCATGCCTTCATCGACCGGGCGCTTTATCTGCCGCAGGCATGGACGGACGATCCCGAACGCATGAGAGCGGCGCATGTTCCGGAGGACGTTGGTTTTGCGACCAAGCCGCAAATCGCGCGCAAGATGATCGCGCGCGCGATCGCCGCAAAGATACCGTTCTGCTTCGTTGCAGCGGACAGCGTATATGGCACGGGAGAGATCGAAACCGCGCTACGCAAGGCTGGTAAGGGCTATGTTCTGGGCGTTGCTGCCAATCATGTGTTCCGTTCCTGGGGCAAGAAGCAGCTTGTTGGCGGCACCGCCGCGAAGATCGCGCAAAACCTTCCCGAGAGTGTCTGGCGGCGCCTGTCGGCAGGCGAAGGAACCAAAGGCCCGCGCCTGCACGACTGGGCCTATCTCGAACTGGCCGATCTCGATGCCGGCGAATACAACAGCACCCTTTCGGGGGAGTGGACGCGGGGTCTCCTGATCCGTCGCAACATTGCCGACGGCGATCTCGCCTTCTTCTCCACCTGGTGCCCCAAGGGAACGTCCATAAAAAAGCTGGTGTCAGTGGAAGGTCATCGCTGGGCCATCGAGGACAGCTTCGAGACCGCCAAGAACGAACTCGGCCTCGATCACAACGAAACCCCGCTCCTGGCATGGCTGGCACCGGCATGTCTCGCTGGTCATGCTTGCCTTCGCCATATTGGCCGTCATCCGTCATCGGGCCAATGTTGTGCCGCTCAAAAAAACAATGCTGCGTCTTCGCACAAAACATCGCTTCTGATCCGCTGGTCGATCCAGGAAATCCGCCGCATCGCCATGAAGCTCGCACAACGGCGCATCCACCCTGCGTACGTCATCGCATGGTCACTGTGGCGCCGCGCCCACCAAGCCGAAGCGCGCCGCGCACATCTTAAAAAGAAAATGCAACTGTAATGCTAGTTGCTGGCGCGAGTAGATAGCGGCGATATCGCCCTCGATATGACATGATAGTACGGCGCCGGCAGCAGCTCGGCTCGCAGACGACACGATCTCACATGCCCGAGTCACGCGCCTCGAATAGAAGCGGCGTAAATGATTAAAACTGTACCACTGCGCGTCTTCGCCAGCCGTAGGCCGTGTCGGTAGCAACTCCGTTAGAACGTAGCACCGATCCACGATCCCCTCTGGACCGCACACCTATCAAGTCATTATAAGATATCGCCATTCACTCTAATGGATTCAAATCCAAGGACCTCGGAGACGCTCCAATTTGCATTGTCCGGTATTTTAAAAACTGTTAGTTCTGCGTTAGGACCGGAAGCAGCCGTTCCAAGCTCTTCAACCACTTGGACAAGATCTTCATCACTTCGCGGTAGATTAAAAAGGAAAATGGATTTCTCAGCCGGTCTCGCGTCCTCTCCAATCTGTCCGATCGAGCCTTTTAGTTCAAATAGCCGATTAAATCCTGCAGAACTCAGGGAAAAACTAGACCCTACAGATCGGTTAACTACAACTTTCATCACAGCCTCATTCGAGAAGGTGAAAAAGATTGCAGGTCAGACCAGCTTCAATTGGAAGCGTTATTTTCAAGGATATTAAAAAAACGGATCAAACGCAAGGTTTGCGAACAGCCTAATTATCTGAAAAATCCGTCGAGGCGGATAGTTGAGCTAAACCCAGAATGGAACGGAGAGGGGAATGCAGCCAGTCGCTAGTGAGGGGCAGATCGACATTGACGGCATGGCCCTCGAGTACCGACTATTCGGGCCGTCGCCTGCGCTTTCGCCCCTGATCATCATGTTACACGAGGGGCTCGGCTCCATAAAAACTTGGGGCGAGTTTCCCCGGCGCATTTCCGAACGGACCGGGACTGGCGTATTCGTTTATTCGCGTGCCGGCTACGGCGCGTCACCACCACTTGGTCGCGGCCTTCCGATCGACTATATCAAGCGTCACGTCGTCGATGTGTTGCCCAAAATTCTTGAAGCCATTGGATTCCGGCGCGGGGTATTGCTCGGCCACAGCGACGGCGCTTCCATGGCAGCGGCTTACGCCGGGAGCATCGACGACCCGAGAATCATCGGCCTCATCCTGATGGCCCCTCACTTTTTCGTCGAACCCGGAACTCTTGCCGAAATCCGCAACGCACGCGAAGCCTTCAAGACCCGCGATCTGCGCCAGCGGCTGTCGCGCTACCACAGCTATATTGACACGGCTTTCTGGGGGTGGAACGACGTGTGGCTCGATCCCGCCTTCGCGTCCTTCAACCTGCGCGACGAATTGGCAAAGATTCGTGTTCCGACGATGGTGATCCGCGGCGACGACGACCGCTACGGCACCCACCGCCAGGTCGCAATGGCTAAAGATATATGCAGGTGCCGGCTAGAGACATTGATCATTCCGAACAGCGGCCACGTTCCGCATCGCGAGAAGCCGGAGCAAACGCTCGAAGCGATTGCAGGATTCTACGAAGACGTCGCGCAATCAGGGTTAGGAAAACCCGCGCGAGTTGATTGACTTCATTCACTTGGCTTTCTCCTTACAACGCGCGCCACCGCACGACAAGAAACTAGAGCACATCTCGGCTGAGTTGAATCTGGGGATTCCCGAGGGTCTTTGGATGAGCGAGTTCTTGCGGTATCGATTCGATTTTGGGAGGGCGATCGATGCCGAAACCATGTTCTTTGGACTTGCGCGAGCGTGTGCTTGACCGGTTGAAACGGGTGCGTCGCGCCGCGAGGCGGCCGAACGCTTCGAGGTGAGCGTCAGCTCGGCTGTCAAATGGATGCAGCGCTGGCACAAAACGGGAAGTGTAGCGGCCAAGCCGACCGGGGGGAGCATCTCTCCGCTGGAGGAGCACGCGGACTTTTTGCTGGCGCTGATTGCCGAGCAACCGGATTTGACGCTGGATGAGATCGTCGTTGCGATGCGCAAGCGACGGATCGCCGGCAGCCGCAGTGCAGTCTGGCGGTTGTTCGCCCGCCATGGCATCAGCTTCAAAAAAAAGCCTGCGCGCGGCGGAGCAAGAGCGGCCCGACGTGGCCCGTGCGCGCCGGCGTTGGATGCGCGAACAAGGTATGTTTGACCCGGCTCGGCTGGTGTTCATCGACGAGACCTCAACCTCAACCAACATGGTACGGCTTCGGGGTCGCTGCCGGCGCGGCGAGCGGTTGATCAGTCGCGTGCCGCAGGGACATGGAAGCGATCACCTTCGTGGCCGGCCTTCGCCATGACAAGCTGACCGCCCCCTTCGTGGTAGATGGGCCAATGACCAGAGCCACCTTCCTTGCCTATCTCGAACAATGTCTGGCGCCAACACTCAGGCACGGCGACATCGTCATCATCGACAACCTCCCGGCCCATAAGGGGATCGCTGTGCAGAAGGCCATCGAAGCGGCCCACGCCAAGCTGCTTTACCTGCCGAAATATTCGCCGGACCTTAATCCGATCGAGCAGGCGTCCAGCAAATTGAAGGCGCTTCTGCGCAAGGCCGCCGAGCGCACCATTCCATATCTCTGCCGCAGGATCGGCAAACTGATTGCCACGTTCAGCGCCAGAGAATGCGCACATTACTTCATCCATGCAGGCTATGCTTCCACCTGATCGGAATCCGCTCTAATTGCTGCGCCGGTGGGCGACGGCAAAGGAAGCTTCGATTGCCTCGCTGATCCGGAGAACGGTATTGTCCGCACCATCGAACCGCGCCAGCATCCATCCAACCGGAGCGTCTCCCTCGCGATGACACGGCAGGCTCACCGCGCAGCCGTCGAGAAAGTTAATCAGTGTGGGATTGCGAAGCACGAGGATATTAAGCCGTTTGTAAAGCTCGCCATCCCGCTCGAGATCGGCGATCGCCGGCGCTCCGATCGGCACGGTCGGCATCGCCAGCACATCGAATCTCGCCGCGCGCGCGCGCATACTGGCTATCAGTTCCTCACGCCGCCGGACCAGCCATAGATAATCAGCAGCACCGATTTGGCGGCCTCGTTCCAGACGCTCCGCAATGCGCGGATCGTAACGATCCTTGGCCCGCGTCATCAGGTCGCGATGCCACTCAAATCCTTCAGCCGCTGGAAAGGTTGCCACTTGCGCCGCCTGACCGATCTCGGCGAATTCGGGAACTGCAATACGTGAAATTTGGCCGCCCGCGTCGGCAATCGTCGCAATCGCAGCCTCGAACGTTCGCGCAACATGCTTATCGATGTCGTCGAACACAAGTGTCGTCGGAATCGCAATTCGCAAACCGCGCAGATCGACCGGCTGCACTGGATCGGGGCCTTGACCGCTCAGAACGGCGTCGAGAATTCGGCAACATTTCACGCTACGCCCGAGAGGCCCAACTGAGTCGAGCGACTTTGATAGTGGCCACACACCCTTAAGCGGAACGCGCGCCGCTGTGGGCTTGAAGCCGGTCAAACCGCAAAATGCGGCCGGAATGCGAACAGATCCGCCGGTATCTGTCCCGATCGCAGCGACGGCCATTTCATCGCAGATGGAAACCGCCGCACCCGAGGACGATCCGCCCGGAATTCGCCGCGACGGACGGTCGAACGGATTTGCTGGGGTTCCATAATGCGGGTTCAGCCCCAGTCCAGAAAATGCGAATTCAGTCATATTCGTCCGCCCGATAATGACCGCCCCCGCCGCGCGCAAGCGCTCGACGACGAGCGCATCTTGTGTAGCGGCCGGCGCATCGGCAAGTACGGTTGATCCCGCGGTCGTCGGGAGTCCGCGAATATCGAAAAGATCCTTGACCGAGACCGGAATGCCTCCGAGCAAGCCAGTCCAGATCCCCGCGCGGCGTCTGCAATCAATAGCGTTGGCTTCGGCGCGCGCGGCGTCTGCGAACAGATGCACGAACGTGCGTGAACCCTCGCCGGATGCCGCCGTCGCCCGTTCAAGACAGTTCTCCACAAGAGACCTGCTGGTGGTGACGCCCGAATCCAGGGCGGCGCGGAAGGTTTCAATCATTGAGTTTTGCTCAAGTCAGCGTCGGAGCCAGATGCTCGACCTGCAATATCAAACGTAATAATGGAGCTCGAACAGCAGACAGCCGTCGATGGATTTGAACGGACCATGCGGGACGCCCGGCGGCCGACATGCGAACGTCATTGGAGCGAACAATTCGCCGCCATTACCGTTCTCATCGTTGCCAACGATCAAATTGCCGGAGATTAAAAGCACTTCTTCCCAGTAGTCGTGGACAAAAGGTTTCGTCGTGTACACGCCAGGCGCAAAGCGCAGGAATCGAGACCGGTTTCCCGTCCCGCTGCGTTCATCCAACGATCCAGCCAAAATTTTCTGCTGGATGCCTTGCGGATAGCCTGCCGGAGTTTCCCAGCCCGTCGTCATATCGACGGCCTTGAATTCGTCGTGGAGCTTCGGATTTTTCATCTGTGATGATCCCACTAACGATACCTGTCCTGCACTCAAACTTGCCGTGTCACGTTGCGTTGGAAGGCCAAGATATGATCTCGCATTGCAGCTTCTGCAGCGGCGGGCTGCCAACTCTGCAACGCCCTAACGATGGCGCGATGTTGTGCGAGCACATCGCGATGATGATCCGTAGCACGCAGCGAAATGAACCAAAACCGAAGCGAGCGTTCGTGCAGGTTTCGCAGGACATCCGCGAGAACCGAGTTCTTTGCCGCGCGTGCCAGGGTGTCATGAAACTCCCGGTCGAGTAGCATCAACTGCTCGACATTGCGTTTTTCCGTGATTTTCTCAGACAATTCGATGATTTCCTGAAGCTTCTGCAGCTCGGCATCGTCGGCGCGATCGGCGGCAAGACGCGCGCAATAGCATTCGGTCACAAGCCGCACACCGATGATCTCCATCGCTTCGTCGATGCTGACAGGCCTTACCATCACGCCCTTGCGTGGCATTATGGATACAAGGCCGTCCATTACCAGACGATGGATAGCCTGATGAATAGGTGTGCGCCCAATCTTCAGTTCAAAGGAAATCGCAGCCTCGCTCAGAACCTCGCCGGGACGATATCGACAGGTCATAATGCGAAACTTGATTTCATTGTAGGCGCGATCGAGCAGTGATTTCTCCGGGTACGCCGCGAACGGCGCTCGCTTGGCACTCGCCGCGAATGATTGCGTTGCCGCTTTGCTCATGGCACCTCAACTATCCGACGTTCGGAAGCCTAACGATGTCGTAGCAGTGGGCGATGGATCTGTTTCGTACCGGATCCGTCAACTCGAACAAAAACCGGCTAGACGTGCGAATGCCGCCGCGGGCAGCGAGCGTGCCGCAAAACATGGCGGTCCCGTCGGCCAATTCACCGTTCGGTTCAAAGCCGGAAACGATCGTGTGCGGAACAAGCATCGCAGCCACGGCCCCCTCCTGATAGAGGCGCCGTTCACCGCCTTCCTCGATCCATGAGCGCAGCATCAACGTATCCCAATGATCGCGCACGTCGTCGAATGGCCAGAGCTCAGGAGCGATTGGCTTGTCGCACATCTGTTTTGATATGGTGACGTTATAAGTCTCGACTTGGCGGTCGGTGTGGTCGGAGCCGACGCCGACCCAAACCTTGCCGGCGTCGCGGATCAGCACGACTTCGACCTCACCGCTCGAATTTTCTCCAACTGCCTCGATCTGATTTGCCGTTGTCAAGCGCGAGGTGGAAACACGATAGTAAATCGGCGTGGTCGCTGGACGGGCAACACCGAGCGCTATCAGCTCGGCAATGTGCTTCTCGCGCGCAACCGGATCGCGTCCGGTCCAGCCGGCAACGACGGCGGTTCGCAGCGCGATTGGACGAGTTTCGTCGCCTTCGCGACCGTGCGTGCGGAATATCAGGGTCTCAACGGACATGGAAGCTTCTTCTCATTTTAAGCGCGCAGCCCGTCAGACACGGAGGTCGATTGCATGACGACGCCTCATACCAACCAAGCCGTTTGCGGCGCGCGTAAGCCACTCGACTTAGAGGCTACGCTATTTCGCGATCGGGACCTGCCGGGCATGGCGCGCACCACGCATAGACGGGCTCGTTATCGCGCATCGAAACTGGCGACCGGCCATCAGGCGCCTCACTCGGCCCCAGTCATTTGCTGAAACGACCATGAAATGCACCGGCCGCTCTGGCGGCCAATCACATCAAATCGGTTATTGAAGTCAAGGTGATATTTCACTGGCTTAGGACTTTAAGCGTTCAAATCCAGCAGGTTACTGAGGGGGATCGGGCGCTCACGATGTCGTCGGGGCGCGCTTCTTCGCCGTCTCCAGGATCGCATCGACCATACCGGCGTAGCCGGTGCAGCGGCAGAGGTGCCCGCTCAGCATTTCGCGCACCTCCTGCTCGGAGGGCTTCGCATTGTCACGCAGGAACGCCTCGGACGAGACCAGGATGCCCGGCGTGCAATAGCCGCATTGCAGCCCATGAGAGCGGCGGAAAGATTGCTGCAGGTCGTTGAGTGTCCCGTCGGCCGGCGACAGGCTGCGGACCGTCTCGACGCGGCGGCCGCTAGCTTGCACGGCGAAGATCAGGCAGCTGCGTGCCAGCTTGCCGTCAAGCAGCACCGTACACGCGCCGCAAACACCGTGCTCGCAGGCGACGTGCACTTCGGTACGGCCCAGTTCATGCCGCAGAAAATCGCTAAACAGCATGCGTGGCTCGGCAAAGCCGCGTACTTCGGCGCCGTCCAGGGCGAACGTGATCTGATGCCGCTCTCCGGCTTTCAGTTCGAGCATTTCTTTGCCTCCTCGATAACACGGCGGCCAAGCCTGCGCACAAGGTTACGGCGGTAACCGGCGCTTGCGTGAATGTCGTCGCTACCACCGAGCTCCCAGGCGAAATCGTTGAGCGCGTCATCGATCTCGTCGTCAACGAGCGCCGGCCAATCGCGCACGGTGGGCTTTTCCGCCACGCCGCCGACGCCAAGCCGCACCGTGGTTCCGGAAACCACCGCGGCGACCGCGCAGATGGCAAAATCGCCGTGGCGTTGCGCCATCTCTGCGAACGCGTAACCGGCGCCCGGCTTACGGACCGGAAATCGTACCGCGGTCACCATCTCGTCGGGCCGACGCGCGGTCGCGAGCATGCCGATTTGAAATTCTTCCGCAGCCAGCACGCGGATAGTCTGGGCCGATTGCAGCACCACGCTGCCACCAAGGGTTGCCAAGCAGAGCGGCAGTTCCGAACTCGGATCCGAATGCGCAATGCTGCCGCCTAACGTGCCGCGGCTGCGGGTCTGGAAATGGCCGATATGCGGCATGGCCAGGCTCAGCAATGGCAAGGACTTTGACAGCTTCGGCCAGGCCAGAACGTTGGCCTGGGTTTCGGCTGCGCCGATTTCGATCTCGGCGGATGCTTCGCGGATATAGGCATGCGACGCCAAGCCAGATATGTCGATCAGGTACTTTGTTTCGAGCAGACGAAAATTCATCATCGGCACCAGGGACAATCCGCCGGCCATGATGCGCGCGTCGTCGCGCAGTCTCTGCAAGGCTTGCAGCGCCTCCTGCAGATCGTCCGGGCGAAGATAGCTGAATGATTTCGGCTTCATATCGTCAGAATCCAAGAGCTCGCAGCAGGCGGCGCCACCACGGCAGTGCTGAACCGGCACCTGGGCTGCCTTGCATTTCCGCTACTAGGCGCTGGAAGAATTGTTTGATCAGGACCTTGGTCGCACCATCGAGCATTCGCCCGCCAACCGCCGCGACGGTGCCGCTGATTTCGACGGTGTACTCGTAATCGATCTTCGTCGTCCCCTCGCCGGCCGGACTGAGCCGCACCCGGCCGCCGCCGACCGAAACCCCAAGCGGGCCACTGAGCGAGCCCGTCAACAAGGCGCTATGCGGCGGATCGAGATTGGATAAGGTGACGCGCGCGGTGAACCGGCCTTTGATGACGCCGACGCCGAGCGAAACCTCAGCGCGGTAGTCATTTGGGCCGACTTCGTCGAGCTGGTGACAGCCGGGAATGGTACGCGCAAGCACGGCGGGATCGAGCAGCGCCCTCCAGACGCGTTCGTGTGCCACGGCGACCGTCAGGGAACCTGTGCCGGTGAGCGCCTTGGCGCCGGTGCGGGTTTTCTTTGCGGCGGCCGCAATCGTCGTCGGCTTGCCGCGCGGCGGCTTTTCGGTAAGCCCAATCAGTTCTTTGACCCGCGCCGGCGTGAGCGGCAACTTGACGTCCTTCACGCCGAGTGCGTCCGCCACCGCATTCGCAATGCAGACCGGCGTACTCATGCAGTTGCCTTCGGCGATACCCTTGGCCCCAAGCGGATTGAATGGCGACGGGCTCTCCATGTGCAGGATGACCGGCCGCGGTACTTCGCAAGCGGTCGGGCACAGATAGTCGGCGAATGTTCCCGACATGAAGCTGCCATCGGGGCTGTAAACGAATTCCTCGAGCAGAGCACACCCGACACCCCACCCAAACGAGCCCAGCACCTGACCTTCTGCGAGCAACGGATTGAGCAGCTTCCCGGCATCGTGCAACGTGACATATTTGTCGATATGCACGGCGCCGGTGTCGCGATCGATCTCGACCCCGCAGAAGTCGAAGACAAATCCGTAGGTCAGCGAGGTATTGATCTGATCGGCATCGTTGGGCGGCTCGAGCTGCGGCGCGGAGTAAGAGGCCGTTTCGGAAATTCCAGGCGCCATATCCATCGGCAATTCGCTCGGTGACCAGTGCGCCGTTCCCGCCAGCCGAGTGAAGCGGATATTGTTGTCGGGATTGTTTCTGGCAAACGCCTTGCCATTGCCGAACGCGACCTGATCGGCCGATACATTGAGCGTCGCACTGGCGATTTGCGCCAGCTTGCTCCGAACTTTGGTTGCGGCTTGCTGGGCTGCGACCGCCGTCGACGAAGAGAAGCGGCTCGAATAATTGCCGGTCGCGATCGACCACGGATCGCGCTGGGTGTCCCGCTCCATGTTGCAGCGGATATCCTGCGGGTCGAGGCCAAGCTGTTCGGCGACGATCTGCGCGAGAATGGTCGCGTGGCCCTGCCCTTGCGGCAGACTGTCGGCAGTGACACTGACCGCGCCGAGGCAATCGACGTGCACGGTCGCATAGGCCACATTGCCGCCCTTGGGGCCGGCCCTGCGACGCTCTTCAACCGGAATAATCGTGCTAAGGTAACCCATGTTTGACTGGGCGGGCTCGACCACGGCGGCAAAACCAATTCCGTAGAGCCGGCCCTCGGCCCGTGCCCGCTCGCGGCGGCGGCGCAGTTCCGCCAATCCGCCGTCGCGCTCCGCCATGGCAATCGCCGTTTGATAATCACCGGAATCGATCAACGCTCCAGCTGGCGCCAGATACGGGAACGAGCCCGCCGGAATGAGGTTCTTCCGGATTACATCGAGCGGGTCGAGCCCCAGCTCGACGGCGACGCGATGCATCAACCGTTCCAGGCCAAAATAGATTTGCGGGCCGCCAAAGCCGCGCACCATACCGGAGGGCGTCTTGTTGGTCATCACCAGCTTATTGTTGATGCTCATATCCTTCACAGCATATGCGCCAGTCATGATGCCGTGCTGACGATAGAGCGGCCCCGGCATCGGCGGGCGCAGATAGGCGCCGTAGTCGTCGATCTGCTCGAATCGAAACGCGGTCACGGTACCGTCTTTCTTCACGGCAGCCTGGGCGTGGATCACCCGGTTCGGCGCGGCGATTGCGGCGGTGAGATGCTCGAAACGATCCTCCACCCATTTGACCGGCCGACCGGTGCGTTTCGACGCGATGCACATCAGGACGACATAAGGAAAGATCGCCTGCTTGACGCCGAAACCGCCGCCGGAATAGGCCGGCGTTCGGATTCGCAGCTGCGCGCCTTGGCAACGCAGTGCCTTCGACATCACCGGGTGAACCGTGAATGGACCCTGAAAATTGCAGAGAACGTCGTAGACGCCCTCGCCGGGCTGATAGTCAGCAACAACGACATAGCCCTCGAGCGGCGTCTGCGAATTGCGCGGGTAGTCGATGGTGAGCGACACCACGCGGTCGGCTTCGGCAAATTTCGCGTCCGGATTTCCATAGTTGAAATGTCGGTCAGACGGAACGTTCGATCCGACCGCGGGATGCACAAGCGGGGCGTCCTTCTCCAACGCGGCCAGCGGGTCGATGATCGCGGCAAGCTTGCGATATTCGACCGCGATATCGTCCAGCGCGTCTTCGGCGACATAGCGGTCCTCGGCCACAACCAGTGCGACCGCCTCGCCGACGAACCGTACCCGGTCGACCGCCAGCGACCACTGATCCATGGGCTGGCGCAGAACAATCAGAAACGGATTGGAATCTTGCTTGATTTCTCGCCCGGTCAGGACCGCCATCACGCCCGGCCGGGCTTTCGCCTTGGCAGCGTCGATCGCTAGGATTTCCGCATGGGCATGGGGCGAGCGTAGTACCGCCGCATGCAGCGTTCCGGCTCGAACCGGTAGATCGTCGGTGTATTGCCCGCGGCCGACTAACAGTGTTGCATCCTCGATCCGCTCGACGGAGAGGCCAAGCCAACGGCGTTCCGGTCCGGTTTTCGAAGGGGAGAACGAGCTAACTGCCATGACGATTTGCAACATGTAATACTGTTGTGATATTTCTAATATCTGCTACATTCTGAAGATGTCAACTGCGAATTCCGGTGCGGATACGGCGTAACCGCCCCTTGCTCGCACGTCGCAATAAGGAAGCGCGCATGGCCGGGACAGCCGAGCGGGACCACACGGTCGCTATTGATGAGAGTGTCGTGCCGAATGCGCTTCACTTCTCCGCAAACTTCAATGTCGCCGTCCCATTCATCGACCGACACGTCGACGAGGGCGGCGGACAGCGGATTGCATTGCGTCCTCAGGGCGGCGAGGTAAGCCGTGCGCAGCTAGCAGAGAATGTTGACCGTGCCGGCAATGCGCTGCTCAGTCTTGGGATCGCTGCCGGCGAGCGTCTGATCATGGCGGTGCTCGACGAGCCGATTTTTTACTACGTGTTCTGGGGCGCTATCAAAGCTGGAATCATTCCGATCGCAGCTAGCACTTTTCTCAAGACCGCCGAGTATCGGTTTCTGGTGACCGACGCCGCCTGCTCTGCATTCGTCTATTCATCTGCTCTGGCTGCGGAAGCCGCCGGAGTTGCTGGCGCGTCCTCGCAATTGCGCGTGGTGCTTCCGATCGATGGCCCCGGTTCGCTGGCCGAGCGCATGACGACCGCCTCGCCCGAGCTCGCGCCGCATCCGGCCACGGCGACCTCTGAATGCTTTTGGTTGTACTCGTCAGGCTCAACCGGAACTCCGAAAGGCGTGGTGCACCGTCACCGCGACATGGTGGTCACCAGCGAGCGCTATGGCCGAAAAACTGCCGGCTTAACCGCCGACAACGTCGTGTTTTGCGCCAGCAAACTGTTCTTCTCGTTCGGTTTTGGCGGCGGAATGACGTTTCCGATGTGGGTCGGCGCATCGATCATCGTGCAGCCGGCGCGCAGCACCGCCGAACTTGCCCTCGACTACCTCGAGCGCTCCGCGGCGACCGCGTTTTTCGGCGTGCCTACCCTTTATGGGCAAATGGTCCAGGCGCTCGAAAGAAAACCGCGCAACCTCAAATCCTTGCGACGCTGCCTGTCCGCCGGCGAGGCACTACCGGCGCAGATCTTCCAACGCTGGAACGAACTGACCGGCGTGCCGATCCTGGATGGCATTGGGTCTACGGAAGTCTTGCATATCTTCGTGTCGAATCGGATCGATGACATCAGACCGGGAACCTCCGGCAAGCCGGTGCCCGGGTATTCCGTGAAAATTGTCGGCGAGGACGAGCAAACGTTGCCGGCCGGCGAAGTCGGAACGCTGTGGGTGAAGGGGGAATCGAACGCGCTTTGTTATTGGAACAACCCCGAGAAGACCCGCAACACGATGGTTGGCGAATGGCTGAACACCGGAGACATGTATTACGTCGACCCGGACGGCTATTACGTCAATGCGGGACGCGGCGACGATATGTTGAAGGTGGGCGGCATGTGGTGCTCACCGATCGAGATCGAATCGCGGCTGCTCGACCATCCCAAGGTGCGCGAAGCGGCGGTCGTTGGACGCGTCAACGACAAAGGCCTTGTCAAACCGGCCGCATATCTCGTTCTAAGAAATCCCGCCGATGAGAACGACGCCACCGCACGCGAGCTCCAACTGTATTGCAAGTTGCATCTGGCGGGGTTTAAGTATCCGCGCTGGTTCTATTTCGTGCGCGAGATCCCCAAAACGATAACTGGAAAAATCCAGCGCTTTAAGCTCCGTCAGCTACCGCCCGAGCAAGGCGTCAAAGCCTACGGCGTGCAATAGCCGACCACGACCAGCGCAATATCTCCCCCTTCCAACAGCAGCGTAAAAAAGGAAACCTAAAATGACGTTCGAAGCTCCGATTTCACGATGGCGGGAACGTGTGCTGCCCGAATGGCTAGATTACAATGGCCACATGAACGTCGCGTATTTCGTTCTGATTTTCGATCACGGCACCGATGCCTTTTATCCGCTCATCGGGCTTGGCAAGCCCTATCGCCAGAAGACCGGAAAATCCACCTTCGCGGTCGAAACACACATCACCTATCAGCGCGAATTGAGCGTCAACGAAGAAGTATTGGTTACGACCCAGCTGCTCGGATTCGACGCCAAGCGCATCCACTACTTTCACCGCATGTGGCACCCGGAGAAAAACGTGCAGATGGCGACGCTCGAACAGCTCGCTTTGCATGTCGATCTCACGACCCGCAAGGTCGAACCGATGCCCGAAGAGTCGCAACGGCTGCTGGGTGAGGTTTGGGAAACCCACAAGGACGTGGCGTCGCCGAAAGAATTGGGCAGCGTGATGTCGGTGATATCGAAACGGAAATGAATCTAATGCAAGACGGGATGCAAAGAGCTATGCGCGGAAGTTGGTGACGGCATGAAGGGGTAAGGCGGCGTATCGTGGGGGTGTTCGACGCCTCCACTTCTCCACTGAAGATGCTATGGGGCGGCGACGAAGGTGTTGTAGCAACCGTCGGCGCTGAAACCAACCGATGGAGTGCACCCCATGTCGCAGCGAAACGACCTCAGCCGATCTCTGATCCCTTTCGACCAGCATAACGCGCTCATTGCGGTGATTGAAATGAGCCAGTCCAGTTGGCTCGTAGCTGGCATCGTTCCGGGTGTCGAACGCCATCCGCTGAAAAAGCTCGAGCCGGACGAGAAGGCACTCTTGCAGCTGCTGCAGCGTTGGCGGGAAGAAGCGGTCAAGGCTGGCCATACGATTACACGCATTTCGGTCGCCTTTGAGGCAGGTCGCGACGGGTTCTGGTTGGCGCGATGGCTTCGGGCGCGCGACATAGACGCTCATGTCATCCATCCGACGAGCGTTGCCGTGTCGCGTGAGCACCGCCGCGCGAAAACCGATCGGCTGGATACCGAGCTGCTCAAGCGCGTGTTCATCGGTTGGCTCCGAGGTGAACCGGAACACTGCCACATGGCTGCGGTCCCGACGATTGAGGAAGAGGACGCCAGGCGCCCGAACCGGGAGCGCGAGAGCCTCGTTGGTGAGCGCTCTCGCATCGTGAACCGGATGAAAAGCTGCTTGGCGCGGCTGGGCATTCGGAACTTCCGGGCGACTTTGCGCAAGGCGCCGGAGCGTCTCGCTGCCCTGCACACGCCGGAAGGGGCGCTTCTCCCGCCAAATACGCAAGCCGAGTTGCGGCGCGATATGGCGCGCCTACGCTTCATCATGAATCAGATCAAAGAGATCGAGGAGGCGCGCCTGGAACGGCTTGAGCAGGCGACCGAGAAAGGGCCGAATGCGATGGTCCGCTTGCTGGCACGCGTCATCGGTGTCGGTGTAGAAACCGCGGACATGCTCGTACATGAAATTCTGTCACGGAATCTGCGCGACCGAAAGGCCGTCGCGCGGTACGCAGGCCTTACCGGCTCGCCGGATGAGAGCGGCAGTAGACGCCGGCAGAAAGGGCTCGCCAGGACAGGCAACGCGCGGGTGCGCCGCGGCATGATTCAACTCGCATGGCGCTTCCTGATGTTCCAGAAAGACAGTGCTCTGGCGCAATGGTATCGGGCGCGAACTGACAATGCGCGCAGCATGCGCAAGACCATGATCGTGGCGTTGGCCCGCAAGCTGCTCATCGCACTCTGGCGCTTTGTGACAATCGGCGAAGTACCGGCAGGCGTCGCCCTACGCCCAATACCGTGAGCGAATGAGCAGCTAGAACGAAAAGGATTTGGCGTCTGACGGTAGGGGTGTCGCCAGTTGCCAAGAACGATCCGAGGCGGTGGTGACCCGGTATCACTCATGGCTTCCAAGCCGGACTGAAGAATGGGCCCCCGCCCCGGAGCTTCGCCGCCGATGCGCATGGCTGCATCATGGTCCGGGTCCTGATGGATCCTCCGAATACAAGGTTGTGGCGCGATGATACGCGCCAGATGGCGAGCTCCCCTCAGATCGTCCCGTACCGAACCTTGACCTGCCTACAGGTTGCTAAACGAAGGAGCCCGGTATGTGCAGAGCTTGACATCAACACTCCCATACAAGGAGTGATACGCCGTGACCGACACTAACGTCATTACGCTCGCTCAGCCAGGGACCTTCACCGATTCGCTCACTGAGATTTTACGCAACGGGGCGTGTGCCCTGCTCACGCAGGCCGTCGAGATGGAAGTCGCTGACTTCCTGGGGCGACATGCCGATCTCAAGACCAAGGCGGGCCACCAACGCGTCGTGCGTCACGGGCATCTGCCGGAGCGCGCGATCATGACCTGCATCGGATCGGTGACCGTGCGCCAGCCGCGCGTGCGCGACCGGGAGGCCAATGGTGGTGAGCGAATTTGCTTCAGCCCGAGCATTCTGCCGCCCTACGCCCGGCGCACGAAGAGCCTCGAAGTGCTGATCCCGATCCTCTACTTGAAAGGCATCTCCACCGGCGACTTTGAGGAGGCGTTGGCTGCCTTGCTCGGCAAGGATGCCGGCGGGCTATCCGCTTCGACCATTGCGCGGCTGAAGGAGGCTTGGGTCAACGAACACGCCCGCTGGCTTGATCGCGACCTGTCCGCCAAGCGCTACGTTTACTTCTGGGTCGACGGTATCCACGTGCAGGCCCGACTTGAGGATGACGCGCAGTGCCTGCTCGTGATCATCGGCGCGACGCCGGAGGGTAAAAAAGAGCTGGTCGGCCTGATCGACGGTGTGCGCGAGAGCGCGCAGTCGTGGAAGGAACTGCTGCTCGATCTCAAGCGACGTGGACTTGCGATGGGACCGGAACTCGCGGTCGCCGACGGTGCGCTCGGCTTCTGGAAGGCGCTTCCCGAGGTCTGGCCCAAGACGCGCGAGCAACGCTGCTGGGTGCACAAGACTGCCAACGTCCTCAACAAGCTACCGAAGAGTTTGCAAGGCAAAGCCAGGCGGGCGCTTCAGAACATCTGGATGGCCGAGACCAGGAAGGATGCCGAGGCTGCCTTCGATACGTTCGCGGAAATCTACGGCACGAAGTACGACAAGGCGGTCGAATGCCTGACCAAGGATCGCGACGTGCTGCTCGCCTTCTACGACTTCCCCGCCGAACACTGGAAGCACTTGCGAACGACCAACCCGATCGAGAGCACCTTCGCAACCGTCCGTCATCGAACGACAAGGTCGAAGGGATGCCTCTCGAACAAGACGGCGCTTGCCATGACCTTCAAACTCGCACAGTCAGCCGAGACGAGCTGGCACCGCCTGCGTGGTTATAACCAGTTGCCCAAGATCATCATGGGTGTAAAGTTCAACGACGGAATCGAGGTCGTCAGATCGCAAGCTCAAACCGCTGCCGCCTGACCCAGTCCGTCACCAAGATTCGGCGATAGCTCGGATACAAATTCGCAAGTTGAATGGCAACTCGCAAAATAGAACAGCTGAGACCATTTAAAAGGTCGGCCGTGAACAACTCTTAAGCCATTGAGCGGGAGTCGATTTTCCGCGCGAGGGCCGGCTTTGATATTGCAAGCTTTTGAAGTTTGAAGCCTGGGAAGCTTGCAAATTCATTTTCGGGATTGAACGAAGCCGCTGACGCGGCATCTTAGAATTGGTCGTGTGGTTGCCGCCTGTCTGAGAGGATTGAGGGTTTTCCAAAACCCAACCCTTCAGACAGGAGGATTCCGATGGCTGAGATCAGCCCTCTTCGCCGCCGCATGATCGAGCACATGACGGTCCGCAATCTGTCGCCAGCGACGCAACAATCGTACCTCAACGCCATATCGAAGTTCAGCCGATATTTTGGTCGCTCCCCTGATCGTTTGAACCTGGAAGACGTCCACGCCTTCCAGGTTCATCTGGTTGCGACGGGGATCTCGTGGCCTGCGCTGAACCAGATTGTCTGCGCGCTGCGGTTCTTCTATGGCGTGACGCTCGGCCAGGCTACGGTGCCGGAGCGCATCGCCTATGCGCGTGAGCCAAGCAAGCTGCCGGTCGTGTTGAGCGCCGACGAGGTCGTGCGCTTCCTAGAGGCAATCCCGAGCCTCAAAAGCCGCACCGCGCTGACCACGGTCTATGCCGCCGGACTGCGCGTGTCGGAAGTTGTCCTCCTGAAGATCGCCGACATCGACAGCCAGCGGATGGTGATCCGGGTCGAGCAGGGCAAGGGCGGCAAGGACCGCTACGTCATGCTCTCTCAGCAGCTCCTGAGGATTCTACGCACATATTGGCGGCTCGCTCGGCCGAAGCGATGGCTGTTTCCCGGCCGCGACGACGAGCGTCCGCTCGTGCCCAACGTCTTGCACGCCGCCTGCCGTTCAGCCTGCGCGGCTGCTGGCTTGAGCAAGCAGGTGACGGTGCACACCTTGCGGCACACATTCGCGACCCATCTATTGGAGAGCGGGGCGGACGTGCGCATCATCCAGGTTCTACTCGGCCACGCCAGCATCGCAAGCACGACGCGCTACACACGGGTCGCCACCAAGACCATCAGCAACACACCGAGCCCGCTCGATCGGCTCCGTTTGGAAGGCGTGCCACCCGCTTGAGCGGGCGTCATGGCTCCGACTCTGGAGGTGGCGGGTATCTTCCGCCGCCACGGCGAAGCGTTCCGACAGGCGCATGCCGGTCATCTTGGCTACGTCGAGCGCCGCATCATGGGCGCCATCACGGCGTGCCGGACGGCCGCGCTCGGCGGTCATGTTGAGCAATGCGATGATTGTGGCGCAACACGCATCGCCTACAACTCGTGCCGCAACCGACACTGTCCCAAATGCCAGGGGCTGGCGCGGGCCCAATGGCTCGCGCAGCGGCAGGCTGAGCTGCTGCCGGTGCCGTACTTCCATGTCGTCTTCACGCTGCCGGCCTCGGTCGGCGAGATCGCGTTCCAGAACAAGGCCGCGGTCTACGCGATCCTATTCCGCGCGGCCGCGGAGACGCTCGCCACCATCGCGGCTGATCCCAGGCATCTCGGCGCCAAGCTCGGCATAACGATGGTTCTCCACACCTGG
This sequence comes from uncultured Alphaproteobacteria bacterium, assembly GCA_963733575.1. GTDB lineage: Bacteria > Pseudomonadota > Alphaproteobacteria > Rhizobiales > Xanthobacteraceae > BOG-931. The sequence continues at coordinate 233,514 of CAVTDJ010000011.1, forward strand.
GGCCAGACCTTGCAGCATCATCCGCACATCCATTGCGTCGTTCCCGGCGGCGGACCCTCGCTCGACGGCACCCGCTGGGTCGCTTGTCGGCCTGGATTCTTCCTGCCGGTGCGTGTGCTGGCGCGGTTGTTCCGCCGGCTGTTCTTGCGGGAGCTGGAGAACGCCTTCGGCGCCGGGAAGCTGCGGTTCTTCGGCAAGCTCGCCAACCTTGCCGAACCACAAGCCTTCGCCCGTCGTCTCGGCGAGCTCCGTCGCCTCGACTGGGTGGTCTACGCCAAGGCGCCGTTCGGCGGGCCCGAACAGGTGCTGGCCTATCTCGGCCGCTACACCCATCGCGTCGCCATCGCCAACAGCCGGCTGATCTCGCTATCCGACGGCAAGGTCCGCTTCACCTGGAAAGATTATCGAGCGAACGGCAAGACCAAAGTGATGATGCTGGCGGCCGATGAGTTCATCCGGCGCTTCCTGCTGCACATCCTGCCGGACGGCTTCCATCGCATCCGCCACTATGGCTTCCTCGCCAATGGCGGACGCGGCGATAACATTGCCCTCTGTCGCAAACTGCTCGATAAACGTCATGCTTCGGCCAGTTCCGAACCGGCTCGCGATCCCGCCAGAGGCGATCGCGTGCTCACCGCCAAGGACTTCGCCATCTGTCCAGAATGCGGCGGCTCCATGCGGCACATCGCAGTCGTGCCACGCTCTCGCAACCCGTTCTCTTGTGATACGTCATGACGCTGTTGCCGATGCCTACCGTGATCGTAATCGGTCTTGATGCTGCTGACGGCCCTCCTCGCAAACCCGCCCAGCAACATGTTGTGCCGATCAATCTTGCTGAACAGTCGCGCCGCTCGTTGCTGCATCGTCGACGGTCATCGTCGCCCGGTGCAGTACTCAATCGCCGCCGACACTGGTGGACAAACCGCGCGCACCTCGGTGCCGCCAAGCCAACCACCACCTCGATCGCGGCCACGCCGGAGCCACTATCCCCATAGTGCCTAGCCATCCGCGGCTTCGTTCAATCCGGCTTCTGTGAGGTCGCACTCGCGCCAGCGTCCATGCTTGCGGTGCGACCTCACAGAACCCTCAAGATTCAAGCCAACCACCACCTCGATCGCGGCCACGCCGGAGCCACTATCCCCATAGTGCCTAGCCATCCGCGGCTTCGTTCAATCCGGCTTCTGTGAGGTCGCACTCGCGCCAGCGTCCATGCTTGCGGTGCGACCTCACAGAACCCTCAAGATTCCCTTGAGCAGCGAGTCATGATTCCGTTGCCGCATCGGGCGGAGGGCACGATGCGACCGAAGAAGCCGGCGACGACGAGCGAAGGCGATCTGTTTCGGGCAAGGCTTGAGCAGATCATCAATCTCAAGCACGAACTGGTGCAGCTCCTGCCCCTGCGGCGGGGCTTTGTCGTTACAACGGCAGCGCCGCCTGCGCCGTCGATACCCGAGAGCCCCACCTTGGTCGGCGTGTGGAACACGCCGCTTTTCCTCTAAGATTTCGCGGACGGTGAGAAATTAAATCCTGTATAGGCAACTCCGCCATAGGTGTATTGCCCAGCCATCGCGGCATCTTCGCGCATGGCTTTGGTAGGTTCTTGTAACGACAGGAAGCCCGCCATCTCTATATCGTGTTCTCCAGACAAAACGCCACGCAGATCGCGCACGTCCGTTGGACGCAACTTGCCGCCCTTCACGGACAGCACCATCGCTTTGACTAATCAGTAATCAGAAGCGACGCGGCTGTATCGACATATTTTGAGATGAACTTGGACAAACCTTTTGTCGAAAGTTCACCTTTCTTCGCTACTCGCGGGATGACACGACCGCGGCGTTCAATCACACCAACTACGGCCGCCTTTTTTGTTCCACGACCACGTTTGTTGGGTTTGTCGTCCTTGCGCTTGTTGCCTTTCCGAGGCTTGCCGCCGATGTACGTTTCGTCGGCTTCAACGAGACCATGTAGCAGTGTATTTTGATCGGGATCATCGGCCATCGCGATTCGAATACGGTGCATCATGCTCCAAACGGTCAGGCGACGCATCCCAATATCCCGGGCGATCTGATACGCACTCGCTGACTTCGTCGCATTGAGCATCAGCCCAATTACGAGGAACCAGTTTTTCAGCGGGATATGGGTGCCGTGAAAGATCGTGCCGACCGTCACCGAGAATGCCCGATGGCAGTTCTGGCATTGCCACCGCTGCTCGGCTCGATCACCGCTGGCGTGGCGATAGATCCTTTCGTCCTTGCAATAGAGGGCGTGCCGGTCCAGCGCTGTACGGTGGGGCTGTTGAAAAACCGAGCATTCGCTGATTCACTGTTGTCGGTGCTTCGCCGCTCGAAGGATGGATTGAATGCTGGGCTGCAAAGAACGCGATCAGATGGAGCTTTTCATCACGGGTTCGTTGCGGCAGCTTGTGCCGGACGAGCACATCCTAGCGCGTGTCAACAGGGTGCTCGACCTGTCCTGGCTGCATGACGAGGTGGCCGAGCTTTACTGGGCCGACAATGGCCGGCCGGGGATTGACCCTGAAGTGGCTGTCCGTCTCATGCTTGCGGGATTCCTACTCGGCGTTGTCCACGACCGCCGACTGATGCGTGAGGCGCAGGTGAACCTCGCAATCCGCTGGTTCGTCGGCTACGGCCTGCACGAGGCGTTACCTGATCATTCCTCACTAACGCGCATCCGCCAGCGCTGGGGCGACGAGCGCTTCCGACGCGTCTTCGATCACACAGTGCGAGCTTGTATGGCAGCGAAGATCGCCACCGGCGAAATCGTTCACGTCGATGCCTCCTTGATCCGTGCTGATGTCAGCTGGGAGAGTCTGGTAGAGCGTCACGTCGAGAAGGTCGATCGCGCAAACCGTTCGCTGGATTCGGAGGAGGTCCAGAAGCAAAGCCGCCAAACGGGGAAGTTCAAGAAAGTCTCAGCGACTGATCCGGACGCGACCATGGCGACGAGTGCGCGCAATCGTCGCCTCGAACCGGCCTACAAGCAGCACACTGCCGTGGACGACCTGCGCGGCGTTATCCTCGACGTAGACGTGACCACTGGTGAGGTGAACGAGGGACAAATCATCGCGGAGCGTATCGATGCGACAATGATGACGACGGGTGTCGCGATCACCACGATCACGGCCGATGCCGGATACGCCTATGCCAAGGTCTTCGGCGCCATGGAACGGCGCGGGATCGACGCGATCATACCGACCAAGGCTGAGCCTGTCCGCAGTGCTGTTCCGTTGCGTCGGTTCAAGTTCGATCCGCGGCGCGACATCGTAAAGTGCCCACGTGGCAAGATTCTGCGGCCAGGAAATCCGGTTGCTCATGGGAGGTTCTTCTACACCCGCAAGCGGGATTGCGACGGCTGTTCTCTGGCATCGATCTGCATCTCGAAGGGACGAACATCCAAGGCCCTGGTGATCAGCCACGATTATCCCGCGTTACTCCGTGCGCGAAGGCGGCGCGATCGCTGGTCGGTCGAAGAGCAGCGGCTCTATCAGCGTCATCGTTGGCGCTCAGAGGGCTTCCACGGTGAAGCAAAGACTTGGCATGGGCTCGCACGCGCGGTTCGGCGCGGAATTCACAATATGAAGATTCAGGCCTACCTGATCGCCGCAGCCGTCAACCTCAAGCGGCTGGCAGCCGCTCTAATTGCGCTGTTGTGGCTCTTGTTGGACGCATTGACCCTGCTGACCGCCCCGCAGTGTGTTCACAGGGCGTGATCTTCGCCCCGGGCCCTGTGCCTCGCAGAGAATCCTAAGAACAGAGCGGCGAAAACGAAGTTATTCAACAGCCCCACGGTCCACAAGCACCGGAACCTGCTCGCCTGCTCGCGCATGCGCCCGAGCGACTGCATGACGAGATCGCCGCCGACTACACCGACATGATCTACTTGGCAACGCGTGAGGAAATCGAAGCCCGCCGCAAGATCTTCATCCGCAAGCGGCGGCTCAAGGTGACCGCGCCGTCGCCGACAGCCTGGAGGAAGCCGGCGACCGCCTGTTCACCTTCACCGGCCTGCCACCGAGCCAATGGCGCAGCGCGCGAACAATGCGATCGAGCGGCTGCATGAGGAGTTCAAACGAAGGATCAAGACGCAGACCGTGCTGCCGTCTGCCGACACCGTCGCCATGTTGTTCTGGGCGCTGCTCGCCTCCGGTCAGATCAACATGGCAAGATCGATGGCTGGCAGACGCTTGCACACAAAGCCCCTCGATCAGCCAATTGACCTCGCTGCCTGACCGGGTACTCTCGAAATGCCGGAGATCGCGTCACATCGAATTCCAACTCAAATTGCGACGGCACCTGAGGTCCAATTTACCTCAGCTGTGTGGCTCAATTATCCGTGCCGTACCCCTACTATCGATCAATTACCAATCGATCGATCCTGCGAGCTGCACCAACTCGTGTTTCATGTTGATAATCTGGTCGAGCCTCGACCGAAACAATCGCCCGACCCCGTCCTCGCATGCTTCTTCGGCCGCATCGCTCTCTCCGATATGCCTAAGGAATCATGTTTTGCGGCCGCGCAAACTCCGAAATGAAATTGCAGGGTTCTGACCATCCAGGCCACAAAAGCCTGCAATCTCAAACCTACTAAACACCTACCGACTGGCGTCGGTAGGTTTATCAGAGTGGCTTTGAATATACTGAAGTATGATGTCATCAGTGACGTTGCCACTGGTCGTGCAGAAATATCCTCGGGCCCAGAATCTCCGCCCCCAATAGCGCTTGCGGATTTCCGGGAACTCCATCTGGATTTTGTAGGAAGAACGCCCTTTGGCACGTTGCATTAGATCGCTGATGGCAACATGGGGCGGCACCGAGACGAACATGTGGATGTGATCGCTCGACAACACGCCCTCGATGATCTGCACGCCCATTTCACGGCAGACTTGCCGGATAATGTCCCTCACTCGCTCCGGCAGTTTCCCCTGCAGCACCTTGTAGCGATACTTGGTGATCCAGACGATGTGATAGCGGTGGTAAAAAACCGTGTGACTGCCGGTGCTGTAGGACATACCACGGCTCAAGCCAGTCTCCGTCTGAAGACGGAGGTTTGAAACCCAAAAGCGGACAATCAAACTGCCAAAACAGACTCATATTCAATCGCTTAAACGATGTTACCGGCCGACTGGTGAGCGGCATTGGGTGACTGCGCCGACGGGCCTTGCGCGCGGGCACGTTTGTCGGCGCGCTTGTCGGGCGTTTGCGGACAGGAGCGATCATTCGGTCGCACGTCTTCTGGCCTAAGTTGCACCAGTCGGACCCGCGACCGAACCTCCCAAAAATGTCTCCGATATCAACGAATCATTGGCAAGATCTGCCGCCGCGCCAAATGTTATCACACGTCCAGTTCCCAGCAGATAGGCCCGGTCAGCGATCTTGAGCGTCTGGCGCGCCTTCTGTTCGACCAACAATACCGTGAGCCCGTTCTTACGCAAGGCGAGGATGAGGCTGAAGACAAAGTCGTTCATTTTCGGCGCGAGCCCGAGCGAAGGCTCATCGAGCACCAGCAGGCGCGGGCGGCTCAGCAAAGCGCGGGCGATGGCGAGCATCTGCTGTTCGCCGCCGCTCAGATAGCTGGCCATCAAGCCGCGGCGCTCCTTGAGGATCGGAAACTGCTCGAACATGCGCTCGATATCGGCCAAAGCCTCGGCGCGATCGGAGCGGCAATAGATGCCCATGAGCAGGTTATCTTCCACGCTCATGCGACCGAGAATACCGCGGCCTTCGGGTACCAGCGCGATCCCGGCGCGCAGTATTCGCTCGGCCGAATTGGGCTGCAGCTTGTGGCCATCGTAGGTAATCTCGCCGTCGAACGGCGTGAGACCGGCAATGGCACGCACCGTCGTGGTCTTGCCAGCGCCGTTGGCGCCGATCAGCGCCACGATTTCGCCCGCCCTGACGTCGAGGTTGATGCCGCGCACGGCGCGGATCGGTCCATAGTAGACCTCCAGCCCGCGCACCATCAGCATGCGGTCTCGCTCCCCAGATAGGCGTCGAGCACCACAGGATCGCTGCGAATCTGGGCCGGGTTGCCCTGCGCAATGACGGCGCCGAAATCGAGCACATAAACGTCTTGGCACAGATTCATCACGAAAGTCATATCGTGTTCGATCAGCAGGATGGTCAGGCCGCGTCCTTGCAGTTGGAGCAACAAGCGACGCAATTCGGTCGCCTCGTTGTGGTTCATACCGGCGACCGGCTCGTCGAGCAGCAGCAGCTTCGGTTTGGCCGTGAGCGCGCGCGCCATCTCTACCTTGCGTTGGATTCCGTAAGGCAGCGTGCACGCCATGTTGTTGCGGTGATCCTGAAGACCGAAGAACACCAGCGCCTCTTCCGCGCGCCTCCAGGCCGTCGGGTCGGCCAATCGCGCCGGCAGAAAGCGGCGCACCATCGCGCCCTGGTGCGGCTGTGCGACAAGCAGATGCTCCCAGACCGTCATGCCGGCGAACAGCCGAATGTTCTGGAAGGTGCGCGCAATTCCCGCGCGCACGATGCGATAAGACGGCAATCGCATGATCGGCTGGCGGGCCAAGGCGACCTCGCCAGTGTCCACGCGGTAAGCGCCTGTGATGACGTTGAACAGGGTCGTCTTACCGGCGCCGTTCGGACCGATCACCCCCACGATGCGATTCTGACCTATAGTCAGGGATACATTCGACAGCGCCCTGATGCCGCCGAAAGCCTTGCTGACAGCCGTCAGGCGCAGCAGCGGTTCGTCCAATGCGGCCATCATGACGCGCTACGGCGTGAGGTCATCTTCGCCAGCAGCGTACGGTCTAGAACGCCCTGGCGCCGCGTCAGCAGCACCAGAATGAGAAGGACGCCGAATGCCGCCAAACGCCAATCGGCGAGGAAACGGAGCCATTCCGGCAGCAGCACCAGCAGGGCCGCGCCGACCAGCGCGCCGACGCCGACCGTGGAACCGCCCAGGATCACGGCGAGCACGAAATCAATCGAGCGCTCGAAGCCGAAATTGCCCGGTTCGATATAGACGTAGTGATGCGCGAACAGGCCGCCCGCAATTGCCGCCACCGCTCCACCGAAACCGAACGCGCCGATCTTAATGAGCGTCGTGTTCAAGCCGACCAGGCCGGCCGTCGTTTCGTCATCGTGCACGGCGCGCATCTCGAGCCACAGGCGCGAGCGTTCCAACACCATGACCAGCACAAGAATGCCGGCCGCCCACGCCCAGATATAGCCAAGCGAGACGTGTTTCATGCCGTGGTAGCCGCCGGCGCCGCCGAGCGGTTCGAAAACGAGAAAGAAACTCCGCACCATCTCGCCGAACCCGAGCGTCGCCATCGCCAGGTAAATGCCCTTCAGGCGCAGGGCCGGAAAGCCGACGATCACGCCGATGACGCTGGCCGCGAGCGCCGCGGCAACCAATGCGCCAGTCAAGGGCCAATGGAGTTCGACGGTGAAGAACGACGCGATATAGCTGCCGATGCCCATGAAGCCGGCATTGCCGAGTGACAGCTGCCCGGTGGCGAAAATGATGTAGACGCTCAAGGCGCCGAGCAGCAGGATGCCCACATCAGCGAGCAGACCGGCGTAATAGGTCGACATTATACGCGCTGCCCGACATCGGTGCGCGCGCCGCCGAGAAGACCTTGTGGGCGCAAGAGAAGGATCAGGATCATCAGGCCGTAGACGACTAGGTCGCGTACTTGCGAGCCGCCATAAGCGACCGTGAGCACCTCGGCAATGCCGATCAGCGGACCGGCCAGCAGCGCGCCCCAGACTCGGGTCGTCCCGCCGACCACCATCACCGCGATCCCCTTCAGCCCGGTGTCGACGCCGATATAGGGCGTGATGACCGCGTAATGCAGGCTGATCAAGACGCCGGCGGCGCCGGCGATCGCCCCCGACAGCACGAACGCCAGCAGCGTGATGCGGTCGGCGGATACGCCGAGCAGTCGCGCCACGTCGCGGTTTTCGGCCACCGCGCGCAAGGCCCGCCCGGCCGGGGTCTTCTGAATCAGAAGTGCCACCGCACTGACCAGAACGACAGCGACACCGATCACAACGAGCTGCATCACGCCGATATTCACCGGCCCCAGCGAAATGCGCCGGTCGAACAACGCCGACGGCAGTTGCAGCGGGTCGGAGCCCCAGACATTGGTGACGACATTCTGCAGGATGATCGAAAAACCGAGCGTCGACAGCATCGGCGTGATCAGCGGCGTGTCCCGCAACGGTTCATAGGCAACTTTTTCGATGACGATGGCGACGAGCGCCGAGCCCGCCATTCCCGCCAGCAAGGCAATAGGCAGCGACAAATGGGCGGCGATGGCGGCGAAGCCGATATAGCCGCCCAGCATAAACAGCTCGCCGATGGCGAGGTTGAGAATGGAAAGGAAACCCATAACGAGCGAGAATGAGAGCGCGATGAGCGTATAGACCGCTCCCAGCGTCAGTCCATTCACCAGTTGCTGCAGCAGCATTGTTCAGCGTCTTTATCTGGCACTGTTCAGCACGCCACACAGGGGCGCGGGCGCAGCATAGGCCCGATGCCAAGCCTGCACGAGCCGGAAAACGGCCGCAAGCCCTTGCGTTTGAAACAGGAGTGATCCGGCAGCCGCCGGATTGCGCGTGTCATGGCTGCGCAGCCCGCCCCGGCACGGGTGCGCGCAAGCCGACGTGGAATCAGCAGCTCCCGGCATTTCCGGAGCTGCAACCACGAACCTTCGTCTCCCAGGCGTCGTTCTGGCCTTGGACGATGAAGAACGTCTTCACGGCGTCGCCATCCGCACTGAAGTAGATCGGGCCGCTGAAGCCGGTGAAGCCCTTCAGGTTAGCCATGTAGTCGCGGATCTTGGTGCGGTCGGAAGCCAGATCTTCCGCCTTGCCGGTGATACCGGCCTTCTTCACCGCATCGATATACATGCTGGCGATCTCGTAGATGTTGGCATCATACATGCTCGGCTCGATGTTCTTCGGCAGACCGGATGTCTCACGCAGCAGCGGCTGCAACTGGGCCACGAACTTCTCCGCCTTCGGGGTCTTCATGGTGGCGTAGAAGGTCGCCGGCGCCACAATCGGAATATCCGGCGCCGCCTTGAGGATCGCCGAGGAGATCAGCGGCGTGCCGCCGATCACCGGCTTCGTAAAGGCTTGCCGCTTCATCTCTCGGATGACAGTGATCGCCTGGCTGTAGTCCGCGCCGATCACCACGCCGTCGGGATTCAGCGACTTCAGTTTGGTGACCTGAGCGCTGACGTCCAGGTCGCCGGTATCAAAGGAAATAAGATCCTTCGCGTTGACAATGCTGATTCCATTGCTCTCGAGCACCGCCGGCATAATCTTGGTGGCGATCGCAGTCGACACAGCGTCTTTGGCGTCATAGATCACCGCCACGGAGTGGACGTTGAAGGTCTTCTTGAAATATGGCACCGAGGCCCGCGCCAGGATGCCTTCATCCACGGTGTTGCGGAACGCCCAAGGGCGGTTGGCCTTGGCCACGCCGGGTTTGGACGAGGCCTGCGAGGTTGCCACCACCTGCACCTGATTGGCGACCGGAAACGTCACCTCGCATGCACTGCTGGTGAGCGGGCCGGCAACAGCGAGCACCTTGTCGTCGCCAGCAAGTTTGCGCAGCGCGTTAGCTGCCTGCGCCGGCTTCGCGGCGTCGTCGTAAATCACGATCTTAAGCTTGGCACCGTTCATCTCGCCCGCGTCGTTGATCTGCTTTTCGAACATGTTCAACGTGACCGTGTTGGCGCGGCCCCACTCGGCGAACGGGCCGCTGCTCGGCACGATGGCACCGATCACGACTTGGTTCTGTGCTTGCGCCGCCACCACCCAGGTAGCAAACGCCGCCGCGGCAACCAGACTGCCTAGGATATGATTACGCATTCCGAACATTTTTCCTCCTCCCGAATCGCCCCGCTCGCCACGCGTAGCTAAGGCCATAAGTATCCCTCGGCAGAGCCGGGGCTTTTAGGATCTGGACCGCTCGAGCGGCGAGTGAGGTCGCTGACGCCGCCCCAATTTTGTTGGGCCACTTGAAGGTGGCCTTAGCAGAATTGATCACAAATCGAACCCCCCAGTCCGAATGGCTGCTAGGGCATCACTTTGAGATCCCGTGCGGCAATGATCTCCTTATCATTCCACCAGTTCTTGAATATCCCCTCCGGCCGTCCAATGTACCGCTCGGTAGGCTTGATCCCAAATTCTTTCCAGCGCCGGTTGACATTGAGCGCCACATCGGACCGCGGTCGGGTCGAGAGCGGGAACTTCAGGGGAATACCCTTGCCGATGCCATCGGTTGCCCAGATATCACGCGGGGCCCACTCATACGGCCGTGTGGCGTCGATTAGTACGCGGTCCTGAAAGCCCTTTTGCTCCGGCGGAACGCTCGGATCCAGACGAGAACCCTTATGTCTCGGCCAGATCTTGATGTCCACGCTCGGCCTCACACGCCAAGCGATCGACCAGTTCACCTGCTCCGAATTCCAAGGATCGATGTCCTCATCGACCACGATAACATATTTGAAGCACCAGATATTCATCTTGGTTCCCCAGATCGCGCTCGCGATCCAGTCCGAATGCCCCTCGGTGCTCGTCTTGATCGATACCACGCAGGTTGCGTATCCGCAGGAATCCAGCGGCATGGCGACCTTCTTGACCCCGGGAACGCCTGCCTTCGCCAGAGCCTCGAGCACATAGGCTGAGGTATTGATCGACAGCATCATGTGGTCTTCATTGATGGGGTGACCTTCGGGCGTCATCCGAAAGATCGGGTCGTTTCTGAAGGTGATCGCCTTGCACCGGAACACCGGTTTCATGCCCGGCTGGTTGGCGTAATATCCGGCGTACTCCGGTCCGGGGCCTTCGGTCTTGCGCTCTTTCGGGTGTATTGTTCCCTCCAGTACGATCTCGGCATTGGCCGGGACATACAGTTCGCTGGTCTCGCATTTGACCACGTCGATCGACTCGCCGCGAATGGCGCCGGCCACATCTAACTCGGAGACCGGCTCTAGCGTCGGACACGCGCCCATGAAGGTGAGCGCAGGTTCCTGGCCGATGACGACGGCCACCGGCATCGGTTCATTCCTCTCAATATATTTGTAGAAGTGCTGACCGACATGCTGGTTGGCCGGGTCGATCTGGATACCTGTTTCCTGGCCATCGTGCAGCATCATTCGGTAAGTGCCGACATTGACCCATCCCGTGTCGGGATCTCGGGTGAAGACGGAATGCATGGTCCCGATGAAGCGGCCGCCGTCGCGTTCGCCGAAGAGCGGAACCGGAAACATGGTCATGTCAACCGCGTCGCCCGTGATGATGTTCTCCTTCACGGGACCGGTCTTCACGATTCTGGGGGAGATAAAACCGGCTCGGTCGGTGATGCGCTCGCGCAGCGTATCAATCAGTTCTGAACGGCTGGTGTTATTGGGATCGAGCCCAAGCATCATGGCGGTTCGGTACCAGGAGCGAAAGGTACCGGTAAAGATCTTGCTTGGCTGAGGCGCCTTGTAGCCCCTGATGTTCTCGAAAAGGAGCGCCGGGGACGCATCCCCGAGGGTATCCCAGGTCCGGCGAATTACCTGGGCGATTTCAAGATTCCAGTCGACCTCGGCCTTAACTCGCGAAAGCTGACCGGCTGTCTCCAGTGCGGCAATCCAATGCCGCAGATCCTTATAGGCCGCCTTTCCAGATGTCTTTGCCATGCATTCTCTCTTCGGAAGTTAGACGACGCCCAAAATTAGCTGCATCGTTTTGACCTTGCGCGATAGTGTGTTTCCTGCTGGGAGGACCGGATACCTACGCATGGGAATCTCCCTCACCCCATCCCTCGCACCTCCAACCGATTCAATTTTTATTCCGCCTCGCCTTAGCTTGAATAAAGTGTGAAGCTGAATGCATTGCCGCACTTCGGGCAAGTGAGAGAATAGCCGACAAAAAACGAATCTTCCCGGTTGAAGCTGATTTCGCTGTCTTCGCTGATCCTGAATCCGCAACGCGGGCAGTCTACGCCGACCAGTTCCTTGGGTAGAAGGCCTACCTTTCCTTCTTCTCGTTCCGCCATTTGCACACCTTGTAGCTGAGCGGCCGCAGCGCGCTGGGTTCATCCTCCCGCAGACGTGCTCTCCGCGACGTCTCTGAAAACCCTATGATATTTCACATTCTCATCTAGAACGGGGGGCTGTCAAGCCCACTTTCAACCATGACCTTCCGCAAAAAATCAGGCGAAGCGTAGCAGCGGGAGCTGTCGTTCGCTGGCGGATCGAAAGGGAAGGTATCTGGGCGCCCGCACCGAGCAGGCACTTGGCGGCGGTCATCAGGTGGGTGGAAAGGATGTCGAGCTTGATCCTCGTTCCCAACTCGACAGCAGTGAAGAAAGCGATGGCGTTGACGAGTTTTTGCAACCGCTCGCAGGTCAGCACCTTAAATGTCTTCGAAGTCGTAGTTCTGTTTGATGGGGTGGACGGGTGCACCGGGAACAAATTCCACTCAGCCGAGATATGCTCTAGCCTCGCTGCACTGGTCCGCTCCATGCCTTGAGAAACCTCACATGCGGCGTGAATCTGCAATATGGCGAAGTTTAGATTCGGGACACTAGGGAAAGGTTCCAATGACCCTGATCGTGCCCACGCGGTACGAGTCGTTCGATCTCACGATGGCTGACGGAGCCCCCATTCGCGTCCGTCGGCATGGCAATCCCAAAGGTCCTCGCCTGGTTTTGTGCCACGGCAACGGGTTTGCCATCGACGCGTATTTGCCGTTTTGGAGCTTGCTTACAGACCGCTTCGATGTCGTTCTCTACGACCAGCGCAATCACGGGCAAAACCCGCAGCACAGACTGGAAGCCCACGACGTAACGAATTTTGTCAGCGACATGGAAGAAGTCTTCCACGCGATTCGCAGCCGCCTTGGAGTTGCACCTACGGTTGGCGTATTCCACTCAATCTCGGCCGTCACTTCGATCTGGCATGCCCTCCAATATGGCAAGCGCTGGGACGCGCTGGTTTTGTTCGATCCCGCATTGATCCCTGGTCCTGGCCTTCCGCAGCACAATGTCGCGCGCACCTTCGAGTTAGGCCTGGCGAAATGGTCAAAATTGCGCCCAAACCACTTTTCAGATCCCACCGAACTCGCCGCCCTATTCTCGAAATCTTACAGCTTGCGTCGCTGGGTGCCTGGCGCGCACAAACTCATGGCGCGCTGCATTCTGCGTCAGGAGCGAGAGACGGACCAATGGTCGTTGTGCTGCCCGCCCGAGTGCGAGTCCCGGGTCTACATGACAAATTCCACGCTTCACCTGACGCACAGACTCAATGAATTGTCGGTACCGGTGAAATTGATTTGTGCCGACCCCGATCAGGCCGACGCCCAGGCACCCGCCAAAGTCGGTCGTTCGCTGCATGCTCTTTACGGCTGTTCTTACGAAGCCATTCCGGATACCAGTCACATGCTGTTGATCGAGAGACCTGCGGAGTGTGCCCGTTCACTACTTGCGTTTCTAGAAGGGCAAAAAGTATGACTGATAATCATATAGCCGGCATCCCCTCCGAAAATCATATCCGGGCCGGACAAGATGATCACGCCTCACCATATCGCGCAATCGGCAGCGCATTTTGCGTTGTGCCAGTTGATCCGCAATACCACGGCCACTACGATACATTTACGCCTTGGTTCGCGCGGACAGATTGGGCGCTTCTTTGTGGCCGAAGCCCTTTGTGTTGCGGATCAGCACGGCGCAACTCGGCTCGAAACGGTAGACGGCTGCGCATGTATAGTCTGCTTGCAGTGTCGGTGGGGCGTCGCCAACAATTTCGGGAACGGATAGCGCGCCGAAAGCAACGACAGATGCCATGCGGGGCGGCCCGCTTCCGCGATGCGGACGGCGGCCTGTTAGCTGCAGGCCCCGGATTTCGGAAAAGTCCGAACGGTCAGGGAGCGCTTCCTGATTTTGATTCTGATCCGCATAATCATGGAATAGATGGCATGTTCCTCGTCGATAGTTATGCGCGGAAGTTGCTGACGGCGTGAAGGGGTAAGGTGGCTTATCGTGGGGGTGTTTGACGCCTCCACTTCTCGATCGAAGATGCTATGGGGCGGCGACGAAGGTGCTGTAGCAACCATCGGCGCTGAAACCAACCGATGGAGTGCACCCCATGTCGCAGCGAAACGACCTCAGCCGATCAGCGCGTTGACCATATCTTCTGCGTTTCCTCGTGCGCGCGAGGCGGCGCCGAGCGGCGGGCCGGATTCGGCCCGAGCTTTGGACTGCGGCGGCGCCGATTTCTATTTGGCTTGATCGAGGGCGGCGAGCGCTGGCGGGCGGCGCCGGCGCGGCGGCGGTGGCCGCGGCGTCCGAGCTGGCCCCATGTGAGGCGGTAGGCGACGCCAACACCCCGATCGCAACAGCACGGACAGGGGCCGATCTCTCATCCCTTTCGACTAGCATAATACGAAAAACTCGAGCCGGACGAGAAGGCACTCTTGCAGCTGCTGCAGCGCTGGCGGGAAGAAGCGCTCAAGGCTGGCCGTACGATTACACGCATTTCGGTCGCCTTTGAGGCAGGTCGCGACGGGTTCTGGTTGGCGCGATGGCTTCGGGCGCGCGACATAGACGCTCATGTCATCCATCCGACGAGCGTTGCCGTGTCGCGTGAGCACCGCCGCGCGAAAACCGATCGGCTGGATACCGAGCCGCTCAAGCGCGGGTTCATCGGTTGGCTCCGAGGTGAACCGGAACACTGCCACATGGCTGCGGTCCCGACGATTGAGGAAGAGGACGCCAGGCGCCCGAACCGGGAGCGCGAGAGCCTCGTTGGTGAGCGCTCTCGCATCGTGAACCGGATGAAAAGCTGCTTGGCGCGGCTGGGCATTCGGAACTTCCGGGCGACTTTGCGCAAGGCGCCGGAGCGTCTCGCTGCCCTGCACACGCCGGAAGGGGCGCTTCTCCCGCCAAATACGCAAGCCGAGTTGCGGCGCGATATGGCGCGCCTACGCTTCATCATGAATCAGATCAAAGAGATCGAGGAGGCGCGCCTGGAACGGCTTGAGCAGGCGACCGAGAAAGGGCCGAATGCGATGGTCCGCTTGCTGGCACGCGTCATCGGTGTCGGTGTAGAAACCGCGGACATGCTCGTACATGAAATTCTGTCACGGAATCTGCGCGACCGAAAGGCCGTCGCGCGGTACGCAGGCCTTACCGGCTCGCCGGATGAGAGCGGCAGTAGACGCCGGCAGAAAGGGCTCGCCAGGACAGGCAACGCGCGGGTGCGCCGCGGCATGATTCAACTCGCATGGCGCTTCCTGATGTTCCAGAAAGACAGTGCTCTGGCGCAATGGTATCGGGCGCGAACTGACAATGCGCGCAGCATGCGCAAGACCATGATCGTGGCGTTGGCCCGCAAGCTGCTCATTGCACTCAAAAACCGTCAACGGGGCCTGGGTACCGTAGCGCACCTGCTCAATACTGCCTAAGCAGCGGCAGCATCGCGCAGGCGCCGATCATGCTCTGACACGGACGGCGGTCTCGGTACCTCGACATCGTAGGTCGGCGATGTTGACGGAGTGGGTGGTATGCGAAATTTGTGTCGACGTCAGTCGGATCCAAACGCGTATGATCGCCCCGGAATTTAGTCCTGTTCAGCGCAGCTCTTGATCGTCGTTTCGTCCGCCGACGCCTTCGTGAGGTTCATCATGCGCCCGTCCCAGCGTTTGGCAAAAGGGGTGGCGATGCCAAACTGATCGAGCACGCGCGCCACGATATGGTCGACAATATGCGCGACAGACTGGGGGTGATTATAAAAGCTCGGCATCGGCGGCATGATCGTGACACCCATGCGCGACAACTTGAGCATGTTCTCAAGGTGCACATCAGATAATGGCATCTCGCGTGCAACCAGTACCAGCCGCCGACGCTCCTTGAGAATGACGTTGGCTGCGCGGTGGAGGAGGTTCTCGCCGTAGCCATTCGCAATGGCCGCTAGCGTCCGCATCGAGCAGGGGATCACTACCATGCCGGAGGTCTCGAAAGAACCGGATGAGATCGTTGCTCCCATATTGGCCAAGCCATGAGTGACAGAAGCCAGCGAGTAAACCTGTTTCGCGCTGTAACTCGTCTCGTGCTCGATGGTTCGCTGCGCCCACTTGCTGATGACGAGGTGCGTTTCGATGCCGCAGTCCTTCAGCGCTTCAAGCAAACGGACACCGAGAATGGCTCCGGTTGCTCCAGTCATGCCAACGATTAGACGTCGCATCGGATACCTCCGCAGCCGAGGCGTCGGGGCCAAACGAATGCACTTTTCAGATGATCCCATCTTAACATATAGGGCAATCAGAAGCCCATTCTGCATGGGGCCGATCTACCTGCGATGCCTCAGCCGTTGGGCACATTTATCGTCTAGCTCCCGCGCATAGATCAAGTGTTTCCTTGTGACCGAAGCCCTTCGTGTTGTCGATTAGCTAGCACGACGCGGCTCGGCTCGAAACGGTAGACGGCGGCGCGCGCATAAGCCGCTTGCACATTCAGTGGGGTGTGCGCCAAAAGTTTCAGGAACGGATAGCGCGCTGAGAGCTGCGACCGATGCCATGTGCGGCGGTCCGCCGACGTGATATGGGCGGCTGTCCCTTCAGTTGCAGGCCCTGGATTTCGGAAAAGTCCGAATAGTCAGGAGCAACGGTGACCGCGACGCGCGGATCGGCCTCGATCTCGCGAGAGTGCTGTGTGTTAGGATCCGACACCCAGAACAGCGCAAGTCCATCGTGCGCGTATAGCAGATTGATCGCGTGCGGCCCTTCTCGACCGTGAGTGGCAAGCGATAGCACATGGTGCGATGCGAGAGGGGCTGAAGGTCCGATAAACCGGTGCATTGCGTTGGGCTTTTGCATTACGGCTGGGTTTGGAATTTGCCATGAATGTTGGATGGCGCGAGCATTGAAGCGAAGTTGGCGGCTGTGGGATACCTATTCGTTCCCCGGGTTTCGACCGGAACAAACAGTGTGCGGGATTTTCGGTGATCCGAAGGCGCGCGTGATCACCCTCAAGCGGCGCTCAAAAAAACGGCGTGCGGCTGTTGCGGTCGCATCCAGATGGGGTGGTATGACCGCAAGGTCCGCCGTGTGCGCGATCTTTCGTGCGGCGACGCGCGGATATTTCTGGAATTGGAGGTACGGCGGGTCGATTGCCGCTGTTGTGGCAGTGTAAAGCGCGAACGGCTCGACTTCCTGGCGGACAATCCACTCTACACCAAGCGCTTTGCTTACTTTGTCGGCCGGCGCTGCCGGGGGGCGACGATCAAGGAGGTGGCGGAGAAATTGGCGCTGGACTGGCACACAGTCAAGGCGCTGGACATGCAATACATGCAAGCCCAACTCAAGCGCGCGGGCACGCCTGGTGCGCAGGTGATCGGCGTCGACGAGATTTCAATCCGCAAGGGTCACAGCTACCGGATCGTGGTCAGCGACCTTATGCGCGGCCGGCCGATCTGGTTCGGCGGCGAGGGCCGCTCGGAGGCGAGCATGAGCCGGTTCTACGCCTGGCTCGGCAAGCGAAAGTGTTCGCGCATTCGCCTCGCCGTGATGGACATGTGGAAGCCGTTTCGGCTGGCGACCAATGCGCATGCGCCGCAGGCGGCGATTTCGTTCGACAAGTTCCATGTCATCCGCCATCTGGGCGAGGCCTTGGATGCGGTTCGCAAGAGCGAGTATGCCCGGCTCCAAGGTCGCGAGCGGCGCTAGCGCAATAATGCCCCCCTGAGGAGCGATTTTCGCGTCCAATTCTGACCCCTTCTGACGTCTTGTGTCAGCGTCCTTCCCTTTGGCCCTGAGGGGCTGGGAAGGGCTTTTGGGGATGATTGGCGTGGACCTGATCGGCCAGATACGACGCGCCTATTTTGAGCAGCATCGCTCCATCAAAGAGATCGTGCGCACGCTGTCGGTATCGCGCGCGACAGTGCGCAAGGTCATCCGCGGCCACAAAACTGAGTTCAAGTACGCGCGGCTAATTCAGCCCACGCCCACGCTTGGCGACTGGGTCGAGGTTTTGACGGAGATCCTAGAGAAGGAACGCGAAGGTCTGTCGCAGACACTGTCGAGTTGTTACGCTCCGCTGCGGGACCGATTGCCCGCGCCTTGCAAATCCGACAGCCCGCCCACCTGCCTGGCGTTCGGTCGAGAAGAAGAGAATCGTCACGAGCGCGAACAGCGCAACTCGTTATGAACCGGTTGCCAAGTATTTGAATGAACAAAATAGGTTGGTCTAAACAAGCTTCGGAGACGAAGGCGCAGAGATCAGTCCTAGGTCCTCGCTCCCATGATACCTACTCAGTCAGTCAGATTGCCCGCGAGCCGCACTCTTCTCGACAATAGGATACGCGCCTTGACAAGCGCGGAAGGGTATTGGTCGATGAGCACCAGGAGAAAATGCTTCACTGTGTAGCGTTCGGCCTTCGAAATGTTGCTGAACCAGATTTCATTCACCGGGTGAATCGTCTCAAAGAATTCATCGAGCCTTCGGCGGGAGGCACTTGTCAGCTTGACAGCCAGCGCACGGCTGTCGATCGGGTCCGCTGATTTGACCACCCATTTCTTGCGCTCCAATGCCTTCACTGTTGCGGTCACGTTGGCGGCTGCGGTGTGGATATTGTCGGCAAGCTCTTTGATCCGCGCGCCTTCACCGTTGCGCGACCGATGCAGGCTGATGACCACAGCAAACTCCGCCGCGTTAAGGCCAAGCGAAGCCGCAAAGGTCCGGCGGATGACCTCAAAGCGGCCCATTGCCGCGTACATAAGCGCCGTCAATTCGCGGATATCCGAATCCACCGGATTCCGGACCACCTCGGTTTTCTTGCAGCTTCTTGTCTGCCTTCCCTTCGGCCGCGTCCGAGTGTCTCGCACCACGATGTCCTTTCTTCGCTCTTTCCCACAGGCATTTCAGCAAATACACGATTCCGGTATTCCGGTCTGATCTGCCGATACGCCGGCTGCCCCACCAGGTCGCCGCAGTGCGGCCCTTGACGCTGAAGTCATATAGCTATAACTTATTGCTATAGTGCATAGGATTGATATATGATCCATCCTTACGTTGCGGTCTGCATTCAGAACGAAGTGCGTGTTTGCTCGAAGCGGCCGCAGGTGATGGCCAATGTCGAGCGATGCTGCACGTTGATCGATCGCTGCGCAATGTTCTTTCAGCGCCAATTCGGGGAGCGCGTGCGGCTCGTCGCGTTCGGCGAATATCATTTGCAGGATTGGCGTGGCGTCACAGCGCCCTGGTGGGACGAGGAATGCGACCCGATCGAGGTGTGTCTTACGATTCCGGGCGAGGAAACTGAAATCCTGGCCAAGAAGGCCATGCAGCACGGCATTTTCATCGTCGCGCATGCGCTTGAGCTCGATCCGCATTTTCCCGGCTATTTCTTCAATTGCGGATTCATCATCAGCCCTGAAGGCCAAATCATCTACAAGCGCCGCAAGACCGAACATGCGGGATTTCTGATGTATGCCAGCCCGCACGACGTACTGGAAAAATACATGAAAATCTACGGCAAAGGAAAAAGCGTCGGTGAGACGATCTTCCCGGTGGTCGATACCGAAATTGGCAAGCTGGGAATGGCCATGTGTTATGAAATGATCGTTCCCGAATTGCATCGGCAATTAACGGCCAACGGCGCCGAGGTCGTCATCCGGCCGACGGCGGAAATGGACGTATTTCAATCCGAACCGCGAAACGTCTCATTGGTGCTCGATCGGGCGCGTGCGATCGAGAATGTCTGCCATTACGTCGTGCCGCATCTGGGACCGGCGATTTACCGAGGCGCGCGCGACGAATGGGCAGGCGGATCCGTCATCGTTAACTACGACGGAACGGTCCTCGCCGAAGCGCGAACCTCCGGCGAGACCCTGATCGGTGCGGTGATCGATATCGAGCGCCAGCGCCGTGTTCGGGCCAACGGCAGCAATTATCTCGCCAAGTCGGTGCCCGTCGATGGTGTTCGCGGACTGCCGCTCTATCGTCCCGAAGTTTACGATTACTGGCACAAGGGTTGCTACCCGGCGAACCTGTGGAAGGAACGTCCTCAAACACGCACTGAAAAGTGGGACCTGATCAAGGGTCTCGGTGAGTAAGTCTTGCGTTCAAACGCGCCCGCCAACTGGGAGCCCATGATGGCACGCACATTCTGGAAATCACGTTCGCTGGCCGTAATCTCAATTCTCTCTGGCGTTGCGATTTTCGCTGCCGCCACTGCGTCGCGTGGAGAGGACAATCCGATCAAAATCGGCTGGGTCGGAGCTCTTTCCGGAGTTCCTTGCGCCCTATGGCCTCGAGAACAAGCGCGGCGTGGAATTTGCAGTGGATGCGATCAACCGGTCCGGCGGCATAAACGGCCGACCGCTGGATCTGACCTATGTCGATTCGAAATTCGATTCCGCTTTCGCTGTGCAGTCAATTCAGCGGTTCGCATTGCAGGATCACGTCGTCGCGGTGCTCGGCGACATTTCGAGCGCCCTCACGGTTGCCGAAGTGCCGGTCACCGCCCGCTTTCAGATTCCGCAGCTTGCGAGTTTGGCCGGCACTCCGAAAATTACGGCCATGGGCAGCAAGTTCATATTCCGTCCCTATCCCTCGGTGACGCTGACCTATGGCGCAATCGGCGCCTACGCGGTGGAAAAGCTGAAGCTTAAGCGGTTCGCGACGATCGCATACAATGATGAGGGCGGATTAGCCTCCATTCAGGCCTTCACCAACGCCATCGAGAAGGCGGGTGCGAAGATCGTCGCCTCCGAGGTTGTTCCAGTCGACACCAAAGAGTTCAAGGGCCTGCTCACGAAACTGCGCGACGAAAAACCCGACGCCCTTGTCGTTGCAGCAGCGGCGCCCGTGTCGGGACTGATCGTCAAACAGGTACGCGAACTCGGGTGGAACGTTCAGCTTCTCGGCCACGGCGGCTATCAGGCCGTGCAAGAGTTTCGCGACGTTGCCGGACCGGCTGCCGATGGGATGATACTTGCGACAACTTACGCGCCTGGCTACTACACGCATCCGGAGGCTAAGAAGTTCGTGAGCGACTGGCAGGCCGTGCACGACGGCAAGCCGCCACGCGACCTTGAGGCGCATGGATTTGATCAGGTGAACATGGTGGCCTGGGCGATCAAGCAGGGCGAAGCAGACCCGATCAAGATCCGCGATCAGTTGAGTCATCTGAAGGATTGGCCGGGCGCGGCAGGCGTGTATACGTTCCTTGAGAATGGCGACGTGAAGAAGGACGTAGTCATTCAGACCTGGAAAGAGGGAACGCTTACGCCGGTGGAGGTCTTCGGCGTCAAATAGCCAGCGCGGCTTGGCGATACGCGCAGCGAGGCGGCAGGTGGCGCAATTGCTGCAGCAGACAGTGGACGGCGTGACGACGGGCTCGATCTACGCTCTCGTCGCGCTGGGGTTCAGCCTGATCTTTCAGACTAGCGCGTTGCTCAGCTTCGCTCATCCGCAACTCATGATGCTGGGCGGCTTGATCGGCTACACTTTCCTCGCTCGATTGCACGTGCCTTTTATCGTAGCACTGCTTGCCGCCGCTCTGTTCGCCGGTCTGCTTTCGGCCGCGATCGACGCGCTGGTGCTTCGGCCGATGCGGCGAAGGAAAGCGGACGACAACAGCCTCATCGTGGTGACGATAGGGGTCGGAATCATCCTGACGTCGGCAGGCATGCTCGCCTGGGGCCCCTATTCGCTGCCGTATCCGCAAGCCGCCTCGCCATCGCCATTGAGCGTCGCTGGCGTTTCAGTCGAGGAGAAGAGCGTCGCAATCTGGATTGCCACGCTGGTGGCTCTCGGCCTGTTCCAATTGTTCCTGCGGCGTGCGCGGCTTGGTCTGGCAATGCGCGCGGCGGCGGCCGATCCCATGGCGGCGACCCTGTGCGGCGTTCCGACGCGCGCCACGACCACTATAAGTTTCGGACTGAGCGGAGCACTTGCGGGCATTGCCGGCGTGCTGATCGGCTCGCTCTATTACGCGTCCTTTGAAATGGGAGCGGCCGGCCTGAAAAGCGTGTGCGCAGCCGTCATCGGCGGCTTCGGCAATCTACCGGGGGCCGTCCTCGGAGGTTTGTTGCTAGGCTTGTTCGAGTCATTCGTTACAGTCCATGTATCGGCGCAATTTTCCGACATCTTCATTTACGGTCTTCTCATCGTCTTCCTGCTTTTCCGGCCCCAGGGTCTGCTGGGAACGGGTCGGCGAAAGGTCTGATGCGGTGCGGCGCGAAGCACTCGTTTTGCTCGTCGTGCTCATTCTGCTGACATTGCTGCCGCTTGCCCTCGGCGAGCACTACTTTATTCAGCTGATGAGCAATTTCTTTATTTTTGCCATCCTCACGACGGGTCTGCAGATACTCATCGGGTTCAGCGGCATTCTCTCACTGGGTCATGCCGCGTTCTTCGGAATCGGGGCATACACATCCGCAATTCTGTCCGTCAGATTAAACGCGCCCTTTCCACTGGCCTTGCTGGCCGGCTGCATCGTTGCGGGCGGTCTCGGCCTCGTCATGTCGCCGATCCTGCGCCTTCGTGAGGTTTATTTCGCGATTGCCTCCTTTGCCTTCGGCATCA
This sequence comes from uncultured Alphaproteobacteria bacterium, assembly GCA_963733575.1. Classification (GTDB taxonomy): domain Bacteria; phylum Pseudomonadota; class Alphaproteobacteria; order Rhizobiales; family Xanthobacteraceae; genus BOG-931. The sequence continues at coordinate 256,092 of CAVTDJ010000011.1, forward strand.
TTGCGGCGCAAGTATTTGCCAACTGGAAGACGATGACCGGCGGCCACGACGGGCTCATCATGATTCCATTCGCCTCGATCGGCGGGCTGACATTCGATACTCCCGCAAAGTTCTATTTTTTGTCACTCGCGTGCCTTGTCGGGCAGTACCTCATCTTGGCGACAATAATGCGCGGCCCGTTCGGGCGCGCTCTTGCAGCCATGCGCCAAAACGAGCATGCCGCACTGAGCGTCGGACTCAACCTCACCAAGTTAAAGGTCATCGTCGTCGTTATTGCGGCCACAAGCGCCGGCCTTGCGGGGGGGCTTTTCGCTCACTTCTACGGCTCCATCACGCCGCAGACCTTTGGTTGGCAACAATCCGTTAGCCTGTTGACGATGGTGGTGGTCGGAGGAGGCAGAGGATTTGCAGGAGTTTTGGCGGCCACGTTCCTGCTGTTGTTCCTCCCTGAATACTTCCGGGCGATGGCGGAATATAGCGCCCTTATCAACGGCATCATTCTCACTGCGATCGTGGTCATTCTGCCGAACGGCATCAGTAGCTTACCGGGAGCCGTGATCGGCCGATGGCCGCCGCTATTCAGCCGCCGCTCTGCGACTACTTCGCACCCACCTCTGTGATTGTCGCGGGATCCTGAATGCCGTTGCTCGAAGTCCGTGACCTGACAAAGCGCTTCGGTGGCGTGCTTGCCGTCGACTCAGTGAATCTCGACGTTGATGAGGGACAGATTTTTGGCTTGATCGGCGCGAACGGCGCCGGCAAGACCACCCTCTTCAACCTGATAACCGGCTTCGAATTTGCCTCGGCGGGCCGTGTCATCCTTGGCGGCCGGGACCTGACGTCTCGCTCGATTTCGGACCGGGTGCGGTTTGGCGTGGCACGAACGTTCCAAACGCCGCAGCTCTTCGGACAAATGAGCGTCCGCGAAAACATACTTTCGGGCACGTTCGCGTCCCAGCTTGCCTTCACCCGCTCCGGCAAGGCACGCTTTCGCTCGCCCGGCGATATCCAAAAGCGCTACGAATGGACGCTGGATCTCCTCGGGCTGGAAAGAATGGAAAGCATTCCCGCCGCGGACATGCCGTATAGCATGCAAAGGAAGCTCGAGATTGCCCGCGCCCTGATGACCAATCCCCGGCTTCTCATGCTCGATGAGCCGGCCGCAGGGATGCTGCCGCAGGAGGCTGATGAACTGAACATGATAATCCGCAACGTCCGCATCCACGGCTGCACGGTGGTCGTTGTCGAGCACAATATGCGCGTCGTGATGAATATCTCCGACCATGTTGCTGTTATGGAATTCGGAAAGGTTATTGCGAGGGGGACGCCGACCGAGGTGCGCGCCAGCCCCGACGTGATCCGGGCCTATCTCGGCGAGACCACCTGATGCTTGTCCTGCGCGACCTCACCGCCGCTTACGGCCACGGCCCCGTCCTGCACGGCGTGTCTTTGACTGTACCCGCGGGCAGCATTTCCGCCCTGATCGGAGCAAATGGCGCGGGCAAGACCACAACTCTTCGCTGCATCGTCAATCTCTTGCAGGCGAGCTCCGGAACGATCGAATTTGACGGCGCCTCTATTCAAGGCCTGCGCACCGACCAACTCGCCGAAAAGGGCCTCAGTCTCGTTCCGGAGGGACGGCGCATCTTCGAAGGGCTGACCGTCCTCGAAAATTTGCGTGTCGGTGCGTTCAAATGCACTGACGGCAAGGAAGTCTCTGCGCGCATCGAAATGATGTTCGAGCTATTTCCGCGGCTGCGGGAAAAGAGGCACCACATCGGGACGGCGCTGAGCGGTGGCGAGCAGCAGATGCTTGCGATCGGGCGAAGTCTGATGTCGCGGCCACGAATGCTGTTGCTCGATGAGCCGTCCATGGGATTGGCGCCGCTCAGCGTGGACCAGGTCTTTTCGATTATTCAGAAGCTGCGCAGCGAGGGGGCCACCATCCTGCTCGTCGAACAGAATGCGCGCCGGGCGTTAAACCTCGCTGATCATGCCTATGTGCTGGAAAACGGCCGGGTGGTGATCGAAGGTCCAGGGCGAGCCTTGCTCACCGACGAACGCATCATCAGCACCTACCTCGGGAAAATGAGTGAGCCAGGAACGCCTTGAACCTGTTCGCCGTTGTGCATGCCGGAGATGCCGAGAACCACAGTCCCTACCGTAACTCAAATCCGGAGGTATTGATGGTGCAGACCCCCGAGGTGCGGGACGGCGATTGTTATTCGGCGTGCAATTTTGGCTCTGACGCAGTTTTGGTGCAGCAGAGCTGACGGTGAGGTTATTCAGCGCCGATCAGTCTGGCCTGCAAAATCGCTTGCAATTTTGGCTCTGACTCACTTTTGATGAAGTTTGAGCGTCGGCTCGCGTTGGTTTCACAAAGGAATCAACATGATGCAGCGAGCACTACGTCCGTCAGCCCTCGTCCCTCGCGGGTTTGACGTGGAGAGCGCCTTCTGTGACGGCGCTACAACCGTGATCATCGTCCGTCCCACGAGCGACGCGAGTCTCTGTCCCGGATGCGGAGCCAGTTCTAGGCGGATCCATAGCCGATATCAGCGACGTCTCACCGATCTGCCGCTGGCAGGGCGGCAGGTTCGGCTTGTGGTCGTGGCGCGCCCGTATGGCCAAAAAATTGAAACTGTAGGAAAGGCGGGTATTTATCCCATGCTGGCGTAGCGTCGCCGAGTGTCGTCCGCTACGTTTTGGGCCGATCGATGGTGCCCATTGCGGATCGGCGGGCAACCGAGGGAACTTATGGAGTGGGCACGCATCGTGGCCTTCATCACGGGGACGGTGGACCAGGAGCTGCTGCTGCGGAATGAGTATCTGGCTGCAGAAAACCGAATCCTGAGGGACCAGTTGAACGGGCGGCTGAAGCTCTCGGACGCAGAGCGAGCGAAGCTGGGCGAAATTGGCCATCGGCTGGGTCGCAAGGCCCTTGGCGAGGTGGCGACTGCCGCCCTGCCGGACACCATCTTGGCTTGGTACCGAAGGCTCGTCGCTCGCAAGTTCGATGGCTCGAAGGAACGTCGACCCCCCGGCCGGCCGCGGATTGACAGAGAAGTCGAAGAGCTGATTGTCCGCATGGCCAAGGAGAATCGGTCCTGGGGCTATGACCGTGGGCGCGCTGGCCAATCTGGGGCATGAGGTCTCGGATCAAACGGTTGGCAATGTCCTGCGCCGCTACGGTTTATCGCCTGCGCCGGAGCGCAAGCACACGACCACTTGGGCGGAATTCCGTAAAAAAGTCGGTCCCCGCCAGCACCGCCAAGTGAGCCCGAATGGCGGAGGTCCTCACGCTGCGAGGACTGGTAACCTACTACGTCCTGTTTTTCATCCATCTCGAAAGCCGCAAGGTTGAAATCGCCGGGATCACCGTCCACCCGAATGAGCCGTGGATGCAGCAGATGGCCAGGAACGTGACCATGGAGGGATGCGGCATAGCCGTGGATGCAGCAGATGGCCAGGAACGTGACCATAGAGGGATGCGGCATCCTTCAGGACTGTCGCTATCTCCTGCATGATCGTGACACGAAGTACACCCTCTCGTTCCGAGCGATCATCATCTCAGGTCGTGTCAAACCGCTCGCGCTACCTGCTCATAGTCCGAATTTGAACGCCTATGCGAGCGCTGGGTCAGGTCGGTGAAGGAGGAGTGTCTATCCAAGATCATTCTCTTTGGTGAGCGCTCTTTGCGGCGGGCGCTGAGCGAATATGTCGAGCACTACCATGCCGAGCGGAATCATCAAGGGAAGTCCAACGTCGGTCGTGGTACAGTCTGAAACTTAGCCCTCTCGCGCGCTGCGCTGACAAATGGCATACTGCCACGATGACAGCAAAGCGCCTTAAGCGCCCTCGCGATCCTTCAAACTGTACCACTACCCCAACGTCTTGTTGTTCCGTCGGGTTGCGGAAACTCGCCGGGACGGGCCCCTGCAATGTCGCGGCAGGCTGGGCGGGCTCTTGCGTTATTACCATCAAGAGGCTGCATGAGTTGGCCCGGCAAGTCTTGGCCGATGGCTGTGAGGTTGCGGCCGCGCCAAGACCAGGGCTGATCGTTGTTGGCAAACGATGGCCGCCGACGAACTCACGAGTACCGTCGACCTTCCCTTGCGCAACCGGCCAGTCAAGCTATCGGGCGGTGAAGCACTGGGACAGCGATCGCAGATCAATTTCCCGATTGAACTGAGAGGACCCGCGGATCATTATTTTGACCATACGAGGCCGCGCCAGAAATCCGACGTCGGCTTGGCTCTCACCCACAATTTCGGCGGATTCACGGAAGCGAACGTCGCCACCGTGGCCATCCTGGGAAGGCAATAGTCACGCCGGAATTGCAGCCTTCCTCGATGGCCGGGTAACCGCATTCCACAATCGAAAGTAATATTTCGATACAAAGTAATCTTTCGATACTATGGCAAACGTCGTATTGGGGTACGCGGTCGGGGCTTCACGACGCCAGGGCCCGTCCCATCCTTTGGCCGCCGATCGATGCTGGCCAACAGGCATCTCATCGCGCGGAAGGCAAGGTCGACCCATGAATGGCGGCAGGAAAGGCAAAGGTCTGTCGGTGAGCAACCCGAAGCTCGTGATCGATGGATCTGACCTTCAGTTCCGCAGACTCATTCACAATTTCCTGTTGTTCGGGTCGAGACTGCAGGAGCTCAACACGCGCATCGCCGGGTTGCTCGGCTTGAGCGAGACCGATTTCACAATCGTCATGTCGATCCGACATCTCGAGAAGGAGGATCGGCCGAATATTTCCGAGCTGGCCGACTATTTGAATCTCAGCTCGCCGCTGATCACCAATCGGGTCATCGGCCTCATCAAGAAGGGCCTGCTGGCCAAGGAGGCGGCAAATTCGGATTGTCGCGTGATGCTGTTGAGCCTGACGCCGGCCGCGCACGCGCTGATCGAAACAAAAAGCCCGCAGATCGCGCAACTGCACGATTTGGCGATGGCCGCAATATCCCGGGACATGATGAACAAGCTGATCCCGCTCTTGGCAAAGCTTGCAGATGACGTGGAAACGGCGAGCCAGTTCGCCGAATTCTTATATCGGGCGGGCGATCAGAACGCGAAAGTCAAGCGACGGCAATAGTCGGAGCACGCTGCCGCCCTGGGGCGATTGTCTTCGGTCTCGCCTCGCGGAGCTTCGCCGCACGCGCATCTGACATTTCACGGTATTGCCTGCCTGGTCGCGGAATTTGCCCGACCCGGACCTCGACTTGAGCGTTGACTTGGGCGTTGACTTGGGCCCCGTTCACCAAGTTCGTTGTGGTCACGCGTGCGCGCGAGGCTGGGCGGCGCGATGCCGACCGACCTGCTCGGGCCGCCTGGGTGGTGCAGCGGCTGCTGGCTGTTGACCGAGCTCAACACTTGGCGATTGCTCGCAGCAAGATCAGCGTTGAACCTTCAGATTTTCTGCCGATGGTTTTCCGAGTGACCGACAGTTATTCGATAGCACTCGAAGCCTTCGTGCCCCCGCTACGATGCCTTTCCACCGCACCAGGGCGCTGCGGAAGCTAAAGCACCCGAGCCGCTCAAGAATTCTCAGGACCTTCCTCGATAGTTGAAATGGCTGAACAAGGATCAGTCAAGATCGAAAGGTTCGGAACGCCGCTTCGACTTCCTCGTCGGTTGCTACGCCGCTGCGTTCCGCCTCATCGATCGCCTGAAGCTCTTCGGCGTCGCCCGATACACTCCCGAGCGGCGCGCAAACCTTCCAAATCCGTGACGCAAATTTTCACGCGCCTTCGTTCTTCACCCAATCTATTTACCGAGTTGCTGAATTTTCGGCCTTGCATCACCCGGCATTGACAAGCCTGGAGGGAGCCGGCGAGGGGCTCTTCGCTTTCCCCGTCTGCCGCCGAGCCATTGGCGCAGCGCGCGCACCACGAGTACAAACGAGCGGCAGACCGAGGAGTTCTAGCAAAGGATCAAGACGCAGACCGTGCTGCCGTCGGCAGACACCGCTGCCATGCTGTTCTGGGCACTGCTTGCCTCCGGCCAGATCAACATGCGCAAGGTTGATGGTTGGCAGACGCTCGCCACATAGCCAATTGATTAGCCGATTGATCTCGCAGCTTGATCAGATAGTCTCAACCTGCCGGAGATCGCGCCGCGCCAATTCCAACCACATTCCAGACGGCACCCCGATGAATTTTGACATAGCGTTGTTACTGGCCCAGGACGGTCTCACCAACGGCGCGATTTACACGCTGCTCGCTCTGGCCCTCGTTCTCGTATTCTCGGTAACGCGGGTGATCTTCGTGCCACAAGGGGACTTTGTGTGTTACGGCGCGCTCACCTTAGCCGAATTGCAGCTTGGAAATGTACCGGGAACTGTTTGGCTGCTGGTTATTACCGGGTTTGTTGTCACAATCGTTAACGTTCTCGATGGCCGTGTACAGGAAGCGCTTCCATCGGATCCTTGGCGTTGTGGCGCGGAATGCGGCTTTGCCTGTCGTTATCGCCGCGACTGCGTATTGGCTCTCACCGCAAAAGCTAGGTTTGTGGACGCAAATCGCACTCACCCTGGCGATCGTCGTTCCGCTTGGTCCGATGATCTACCGTCTCGCGTTCCAGCCGCTTGCGAATGCATCGGTTCTCGTGCTGCTAATCGCAGCAGTGGCTGTGCACTTTGCTATGACCGGGCTCGGATTGATCTTCTTCGGCGCTGAGGGTGCCCGAACGCCGGAGTTCACCGACGTACGTTATCATTTTGCGGCGATGAATATTTCCGGACAAAGCCTATTCGTCATTTGTGCCGCGATGATTCTCATAGCGACGCTTTACATCTTCTTTGGTCAAACGCTTTACGGCAAATCGCTTCGCGCAACCTCAATCAATCGGATTGGCAGTCGTTTGGTGGGGATCAGAACAACTCTTGGCGGAAATCTTTCGTTTCTTCTCGCCGCAGCGATCGGTGCGGCCTCAGGCATCCTAGTCGCACCGCTTACAACGATGTACTACGATACCGGGTTCCTCTTTAGTCTCAAGGGCTTCGTTGCCGCAATCTTTGGCGGTCTCACCAGCTATCCGATTGCTGCGGCCGCGGCAATTGTGGTCGGACTAGTGGAATCGTTTGCATCTTTCTGGACAAGTGCATTCAAGGAAGTCATCATATTCTCGCTGATGATACCGGTACTGCTGTGGCGAAATATTTACGTTCGCCACCTCGATGAACTTACGGATGACGAGGAAAATCGCACGGATGCAGCCGAGGTTTTGGCGGATTCACATCGGCGCGGGTGGACGATACGCTGGAATTTCCTGCGCGCGGGTCCCGCCCGAGTGGTGTTGGCGATCGTTGTGATGCTCTTGGTGGCCCTACCGCTAGGGTTGCCACCCTATTACATCACGTTGCTCAATTACATCGGTGTATATTCCATCGTGACCATCGGGGTGATTCTTCTCACGGGCGTCGGTGGGCTCACGTCGTTTGGGCAGGCGGCATTCGTCGGGTTCGGTGCGTATGCGAGTGCGGTACTGACCACCGCGTATGGCTGGTCGCCATGGGCGACCTTGCCCGTCGGACTTGCTCTTACCGCGGCCATGGCACTCCTGCTTGGATTCACTACGCTACGGCTTTCCGGACATTATTTGCCGCTGTGCACCATCGCCTGGGGTATTGGTCTTTATTACCTCTTCGGGAACATTGAGATCCTTGGTGGGCAAACCGGGATCACCGACCTGCCTCGGCTTGAACTTTTTGGGATGACCCTCGACGACAATCGGTCTTACTTCTATTTGATTTGGATCGTCGTTTTTGCGGCAGGTGTTTCGGTCCAAAATCTACTCGATTCCCGCGTCGGCCGGGCAATCCGATCGCTGCGTGGGAGAACGTTGATGGCGGAAAGCTTCGGCGTTCATACGCCTCATCTCAAGATCGCTATCTTCGTGTACGCAGCGCTACTCGCGACCATCTCCGGTTGGCTGTACGCCCATTTGGTGAGGTTCGTTAATCCCACGCCCTTCGATATAAATATGGGCATCGAGTACCTATTCATGGCCGTTGTGGGGGGCACCGGTCAAGTCTGGGGCGCCGTGATTGGGGCGACCACAATCACGGTACTGAAAGAATGGCTGCAAGACCTCCTGCCGCATTTTTTCGGTCGTGCCGGAAACTTTGACGTTATCGTTTTTGGCATACTCATAGTTCTACTTCTTCAAAGGGCACGCACAGGTCTCGCGCCGTTGCTCACGTGCCGGTTGCCCCGTCAACGAGTGTTCCATATTCTCAACTCGCCGCCAGGTCTTATTGTGCGGACGCGACCAGCGCCAGGGGAACTCCTACTCCAAGTGCAAGGGGTCCGCAAAGCATTCATGAGCCTGATCGCGGTAAACGACGTGACATTTGAGCTTCGCGCAGGCGAAATAATCGGGCTGATCGGACCCAACGGTGCAGGTAAAAGTACGGTCTTCAATTTGATTACTAACGTACTCGAGCTCACGGCGGGCGAGATTAGATTTCGCGGGGAGCGAATCGACGGTCTTCCCTCACGCGAAATCGTCCGGCGCGGCATTGCTCGTACGTTTCAGCATGTCCAACTGCGGACTGCTCTTTCCGTCATCGAAAATGTTGCCATTGGCGCGCATCTGCGTGGATCGCGGGGGGGCGTATCCGCTATTCTGCGCTTCGATCGCGCCGAGGAGGCAATGTTGTTCGCCGAAGCAAAGCGTCAGCTTGAACGTGTTAAGCTTGAAGGACAACTCGAGAAGTATGCGGGCAGCCTGGCGCTTGGCCAGCAGCGCTCCCTCGAAGTTGCGCGCGCTCTCGCCGCCGATCCTATCGTCCTGCTCCTGGACGAACCGGCAGCCGGCCTGCGATACAAGGAAAAGCAGGAGCTCGCCGAACTATTGGGGAAACTCAGAGCCGAGGGATTATCGATTTTAATGATCGAGCACGACATGGACTTTGTAATGAACGTCGTCGACCGTTTGGTTGTAATGGACTTTGGCGAGTTAATCGCGGAGGGCTTACCTCACGAGATTCAGGCCAATCCAGTTGTCCATGAGGCGTACCTGGGGAGCGTCGAGTGATCGACCTGCCCGGAGGTCCGGGGGCCGTCGCAAATCAATGGGTTTGTCAAGTGCATAATTAATATCCGAAATTGTGCGTTGGGGCCATGTGGTGCAAAGATCCGGCGCGAGCGTCAACTAAAATTCCTCACTTATGGCCGCAACGTCTAAAGCAGCGAGACCATCATGCCCGTGATCGACATCCATACCCACATGCTCACGCTCGATTGGATCGAACTTCTCCGCGCGCATGGCGGAGGCAAATACAGCGTGAAGAAAACGCCAGCAAACCAGGACGCCGTGCATCTGTACGACGCGCCATTCATGACGCTGATGCCCGGCATGTGGGACTACGACCTGCGCATCAAGAACATGGATAAAGCCAAAGTCGATATTGCTATCGTCTCGCTCACGTGCCCCAACGTATTCTGGGGTGGGCGCGAGGTCAGCCTGAAAGCTGCGCGCATGGTCAACGACTCCATGTCTGAGCAACAGCAAGCCAAGCCCGACCGCATCCGCTGGTTCGCATCGCTCCCTTGGCAATACGCGGATGACGCCAAAGCTGAGCTCGCGCGCTGCGTGAAAGACGGCGCTGTGGGCGTCATGGTGCTTGGCTCGATCGACGGAAATAATTTAATCGATCCACAATTCGCGCCGGTTTGGCAAGAAATCGACCGGATGGGCCTACCGGTACTCGTTCATCCCACCGCTCCGCAGGGGGTGCGCGAGATGCACATGGAAGCATTCAACCTCATTCCGCCAGTAGGCTTCATGTTCGACACGACATTGGCGTTCGCTCATATGATATTTTCCGGGTTCCTCGATAAATATCCAAATGTGAAGTTCATCGCCGCCCATGCTGGAGCAGCATTGCCTTATCTCGCCGGTCGTTTCGATATCTGTCATGAGAAAATTCCCGCTTGCTCCGCCGTCATCAAGGAAAAGCCAAGCAGCTATTTGCGGCGCATTTATTACGACACAGTGGTCTACGAGCCGGCGGCGCTCGAACTATGCATTAAGGTGGCTGGCTCGTCGGATAACGTGCTCTATGGCTCCGACTATCCGCACAATATCGGCGATATGGCTGGCTGCCTCGCGCGGGTCAATGCGCTTCGGGGCGACCAGGCGAAGCAGGTCGCGGGCAAGAACGCCGAGCGGATTTTCAGAATTTAGAGCGGATTCCGGTCATGTGGAAGCGTAGCCTGCATGTCGGAAGTAATTGGCGCATTCTTGCGGGCTGAATGCGGCCATGAGGGCACTGATCCTGCGCGAGAGACGCGGAATGGTTCGCTCGGCTGCTTTTCATAGATGCGCCTTGAGTTTGCTGAAAGCCTGCTCGATCGGATTGAGGTCCGGAGAATATTTGGGAAGGTAACGCAGCGTTGTCAACGGGCACCGAAGTCTCCCCGAATGTGGGCTTTCAAAATTCCCTGATCGGGCGGGTTTGGCATGGTGCGGTGATCAACCGGCGTCGTGATCGGATTGGTCCTTTGCTGGTGGACGGCCGCGGCGTTTTGGCACCGGCGTTGGCGTGATGAGGGTTTTCGATCTGACGTGCTCTGGCAGGAGATTAGCGTGCTGGCGCAGGCGATAGCTCGCCCCCTCGATTTGGATGACGACGGCGTGGTGGAGCAAGCGATCGAGCAGAGCTGTCGCGACGACGGGATCGCCGAAGAGTTCGCCCCATTCGGCGAAGCCGCGGTTGGAGGTTAGGATCATGGCGCCCTTTTCGTAGCGGGCGTTGACGAGTTGGAAGAACAGATTGCCGCCGCCCGGCACGACGGGCTGGTAGCCGATTTCGTCGACCACGAGGAGCGCTGCGCGGCAGAGGTAACGCATGCGTTCGCGAAGCGTACCTTCCTTCTCGGCCTTGGCGAGCGAGGCGATGATATCGGCAAGAGTGGAGAAGGCGACACTGCGTCCGGCTTTGACCGCCTCGACCGCAAGTGCGGTGGCAAGATGGCTCTTGCCGGTGCCGGGTGGGCCGAGCAGGTGCACCACCTCGGCGCGGTCGATGAACTTCAGCTCGGCCAGTGCCAGAATGCGGTTGCGATCGAGCGAAGGCTGGAATGTAAAGTCGAAGCCAGCGAGCGTCTTGATGGTGGTCAGCCTCGCCAAGAGAAGCGCGGTCTTGATGCGCCGGCTCTCGCGGATCGTCACTTCCTCGACCAGCAGGTGATCGAGGGCTTCGATCGCGTCGATCTCGCCCTGCTCAATCTTGCGGAAGGTGGCGTCCAGCATCTCGAGAGCACGCGGCATACGCAATGCGACGAGGCTCTTCTTGATGCTGTCGAGGGTAGTCGGTGTCGCGTGGAGGGTCATGAGCGATCTCCCGCCGCTGTCACGTCACCGCTCGCGAGCCGCTCGCCGATGGCCCCGTAAAAGGCCAGCGGTCGCTGGGCGACGTGATTACCCGTGCGTGCGATCGTGACGCCGTCCTCATATCCGCGCCGTACAGCGCGCGCGGCCGCGCCCTGTCGGTGGCCGGGATCAATACGATATTGTCGGCGGCCTTCCAGAACCTGATGGGTGGCGACCAGTCGGCCTTGGTCCAGAATGCGGATCACGTCCGGCAGTTGATGCACCTCGACGACGCGCCGAGTGCGGTCGGGAACGCTATAGTAATTGCCGCTGATCGAGACGAGACCGTCATGGCTGACACGGCGCTCCAGCTTCAGGAGCGCATCGAAGGGCGTCGCGGGCAAGCACTGAAGATCGAGCTGCTCGGCCGCAAACGCCTCGGAGACGATCCGCTGTGTCGTGGCGTGCAGCCGGACGTTGGCCACCGTGTCGAGCCAATCCTGCAGCTGGGCGTTCAGATCGTCGAGGTTTAGGAATGAGCGGGCGAGGAAGAAGTCTTTGCGGATGTAACTGAACGGTCGCTCGACTTTACCCTTCGTCTTCGCCCGATAGGGACGACAGGCTCTGGGCAAGAAGCCATAGTGTCTGGCGAGCGCGATCAGCGAGCGGTTGTAGACGATGTGACCATCGCCATCCTCGCCCGTCACCGCGGTCTTCATGCGGTCGTAGAGGATCTCAATCGGCACGCCGCCGATCGCCTCGAAGGCAGCCATGTGGCAGCGCAGAAGCGTCTGCAGGTCCTGATGCAAGACAAACCGGGCGACGATATGCCTGGAATGCCCGAGCACCAGCGCGAACAGCCAGACAATCCTGATGATGCCCGGTTGGTCTTCGAAGCTTACGACGAAGCGAGCGAAGTCGACCTGGGCCTGATGCCCCGGTGCGGTCTCAAATCGGACCTCGAACGGCTTCGGCCCATCACTTGGTCGGATCGCCGCGACAAAGCGCTTCACGGCCGTGTAAGCGCCGGAATAACCCCGCTCACGTAGCTCGCGCGTCAACCGCGTGGCGGTCAGTTCCGGGAAGGCGGCCACCCGTTCGCGCAGATAATCGAGATAGGGCGCAAGCTTGTTCGGGCGTCCGACCTGGCGCGGTCCATAGGTTGGCAGCTCCAGCCCACATTCAATGTATTTGCGAACCGTCTTCGGGTCGCGACCCGTACGCCGCGCGATCGCGGTTACGGACAATCCCTGGCGGTGAAGGTCCAAAATCATCATCAGTTCTCCAAGCTGGACCACCGCCACCCCCTATCCGAATCATGTCGGACGGAATGATCGGCGACGGTCGGACAGCCCGGCGGGCTGGGGCGCGCCCCAGCCCTCCGGGCCAGGCGCCAGCCAGGGAATTTTCGGCGCCCACAATCAGGGAGAATTCAACGCCCGGCGACAAGCGTTGCACCAGCTGCTTCGATCACCTCTCGCACACCGGCAACCTTGTGGACCTGGAGGTTGTCCATCATCACAATGTCGCCGCGCTTGAGGGTGGGAACGAGACACCGTTCGAGATAGGCCATGAAGGATGTTGCATTCATTGGTCCATCCTGCACGAAAGGTGCGACCATCGCGCGACGGCGCAGGCCGGCGATGAAGGTGATCGTCTTCCAACGCCCGTGCGGAACATGGTCGATCAAACGAATGCCGCGTCCGCAGCGGCCTCGAAGCCGCACCATGGCAGTGTTGGTCGAGGTCTCGTCGATGAATACCAGCCGGGCCGGGTCAAGCATGCCCTGTTCTCGCATCCAGTACCGCCGTGCGCAGGCCACGTCCGCTCGCTCTTGCTCCGCAGCCCGCAGGCTTCTTTTTGAAGTTCGTCGCCGACATATTCAAGTCGCGACGCAGGCTCGAAGCCGAGAACCTGTTTCTCCGTCATCAGCTCAACATCGCATTGAGGCGAGCGCCGCCTCGTCTGCAGCTGTATGCGGATTCCGACGAAGTCGCCCGGGTATAACGGGATAATGCCGCCCGGGATTCCTGAATGATGCCGCCCACCGTAACGGAATGATGCCGCCCGGGGTTGCGAGCCTCGCTGCCGAAGGCTTTGTGTCACCGGCGATGACGTTTGGTCAAGCCTTCTGGTTCTGTTTGCCTCGGGTCCGACGCATGCTTTCGCCGGCGAGTTCGATGCGGTGGGCGTTGTGAACGAGACGATCCAGGATGGCGTCGGCATAGGTCGGATCGCCAATTATTTCGTGCCATCGGTCGACTGGAAGCTGGGAGGTAATCATCGTGGATCGGCGTCCGTAGCGTTCCTCGAGGATTTCCAGAAGATCGTGCCGGGCGGCGGCGTCGAGCGGCTCCAAGCCCCAGTCATCGAGAATGAGCAGATCGGCGCGGCCCAGGTTGCGCAAAAGACGCGGATGGCGTCCGTCGCCACGCGCTAGGGCGAGGGCCTCGAAGAGCCGGGGCACGCGTTGATAGAGGACCGAGCGGTTGTCGCGACACGCCTTGTGGCCGAGCGCCGAGGCCAGCCAGCTCTTGCCAACGCCGGTTGGACCGATGAGCGCCAGATTATCGTGAGCGTTGATCCATTCGCCCTCGGCCAGCTTTTGGAACAGGGCGCGGTCAAGACCGCGGGGATTGCGATAGTCGACGTCTTCGACGCAGGCCTGTTGGCGCAATTTGGCGACGCGCAGCCGCGCCGCGAGGCGCTTGTCCTGTCGCCATGATGCTTCGCGATCAAGCAGGAGCCCCAGCCATTCGTGATGGCTGAGGCCGTCGGCCTCACCGCCGGCCGCGATCTCGGCGAAGGCCTTGGCCATGTCATGCATGCCAAGGGCGTGAAGCTGGTCGAGGGTTGGATGTTTAAGCAAGTTTGTCTCTCCTAATTGTAGTAGCGCGGACCACGGATGTTGGAATGCAGGATCGGCGTTCCGTCCGTGGCGCGCTTTTGCACGGGCCGCCGATCGAGGTGGTTGTCGAGGATGGATTTGACCGAACCGTAGGTGCGCGCGCCGATGTCGATGGCGCGCTCCGCTGCGGCTTCCAGACGCTTGGCGCCATGGGGACCGGCCAACCGAACAATGCCGAGACAGGCGCGAAAGCCCTGTTCGGGATGCGGGCGCTGTTCGAGGATCAGTTCGCAGAGCGCCGCCGTCGCCGGTCCGATCAGGCGCGCATCGGCGCGGATGCGGTCGATCGTCCAGCCGGCGTATCGCCGATGGCTGGACGGCATGTGTTCCGCCACCGTCGTGTGTTTGTGATTGCCGCTCATGCGCATGTGCGCGGCGATCCGCTCGCCCTTGAGGAAGATTTCGACCGTCCGCGCGGTCAGCCGCGCGTCGACCTCGGCGCGGGCGAAGCGATGGGGAACGCTATAATAATGAGCGACGACCTCGATGTGATAATCGATGCCAACGCGGCACGTCCGCCATTCGGAGAACTCGTAAGGTTCGCTCGGAAGGGACTTCAGCGCCGGGCGATCGATCTGTTCGAGCAATTGCCGGCGCGTCACGCCGAGCCGCCGGATCGGACGCTCTTCGTTGAGGTGCGTCATCAGATCGGCGATCGCCGCGTTGACCTCGGCCAGGCTGTAAAAAGTTCGATGGCGCAGCCGCCCGAGAAGCCATCGCTCAACAATGAGCACCGCCTGTTCGACCTTCGCCTTATCCCGCGGACGTTCTCGGTCTCGCTGGCAAATAGCGGTGTCGTAATGCGCCGCCATTTCCGCGTAGGTCCGGTTGACCTGGGGATCGTAGAGACAGGCCTTGATAACAGCGGTCTTGGTATTGTCCGGCACGAGCAAATGCGGAACGCCGCCGATCGCCTCGAAGGCATGGACATGGGCGTCGATCCAGTCGGGGAGCGCCTGCGTCCAGCTCGCATGCGCAAATGTGAAGCTCGACGCGCCGAGCACGGCGACAAAGATTTGTGCCTTGCGGATTTCGCCGGTCAGCCGGTCAATGACGACCGGAACTCCATCGCCGGCGTAATCGACGAACAGCCGCTCGCCGGCCGCGTGCGTCTGCCGCATCGTCGGCGACAGCTTCGATTCAAAGCCGCGATAGAGCTCGCAAAATCGCGAATAGCTGTAACCGCCGGGATTGGCGGCGATATATTCATCCCAGACGATCAGCAGGGTGACGTGCTTGCGCTTCAGCTCCCGATGAACCGTCGGCCAATCCGGCTCGGCGTGGCGGCGATGGCCTCGTTTGGTCCCGTGATTGGCGTAAAGCGCCGCCTCTAGGTCGCCGTCGCTCATGCCGTTCGGCAAGGGCCAACCCAGCCCGGCGCCCTCGAAACGCTTCAACGTCTCACGCACCGTCGAGGCGGCGACGCCCAGCCGACGCGCAATTGCGCGCGTTGGAACGCCAGCTAAAAACTTCAAACGAGCGATCTCGCGCGCCTGGCGCATCGCAACTCTTTCCGCTGGCATCGATCGCTCCCTTGGATTGCCAAAGGAAGGACCCTAATCAGGCCAGCGGAGGCGCCCGTCGCCGTTCCAGACCCCGGGCGGGATTATCCCGTTACGGTGGACGGCATCATCTCGTAATGGTGGGCGGCATCATTCCGTTACGGCGGGCGACATCATCTCGTTACGATGGGCGGCTTGGGCAGGAATCAGCAGCTGTACGGCAGTGACCGAGCGTTGTTGGTATGGATGACGCGGATTTGGCCCAGTCTGCTCGATGTATCCCAGGTAGCGAAGCCAGAGACCATCCTACGATGGCATCGCTCCGGCTTCAAAGCGTTTTGGCGCTCAATAGCAGCGATCGCCTCAGCGTGGTTTTGAAGAAACGTCTTCCAGGATTGCGGAAGGCGGCCTCCGACCGCGCGTCATGTATTTTGAGACCGTCAACTAGGCAACTTCGAACCCCAGCTTCAGCAGTTCGCCATGGATCCGGAGGCCACCCCATAGCGGGTTCTCTTTGCTCATCCATCGGATGAGATCGCGTAGCTCACGATTGACCTTCGGCCCCTGCCCTATTTCGGGATTTCCAGCACCTCGGCGCTGGAGCGGACGATCTGGCGCCGATACCCCAGCCGGTCCAGCCCGTTGTAATCCTTCCAGTCGTCCGTCCGTACCTGGCTGCCGAATTCAACGGCGGCGGCGATCGCCGGCTCCAGGCTCGTGGCCGAGGCGTCGCGACCACGACCAGCACCTTGCCCTGCGGCCCTCGCTTGCCCAGTTTCGGCCCGCCGATGAAGACCTCATCGACTTTCATTTGATATAAATCAATACGCGAACTCTAATTTTAATAAAATATTAAACTATAAATTCCCCGGTTGCCTTCTCAGGGCCATTGTTCTTGCTAATCGCCTCCACCACGACGGGTTCTGCCAGTGCCGGCGAATATGGCTTTAAGTCGTTGCGCATATCGTGGCTGTCATAGCCCTTATTGCCGAGAAGCTTGTCGGGATGCGCACGTCATGAAGCTCCATGAACGCATCGTAGCCTTTGACCTCGTGTGCCTCGCCGCCGGTGACATCGAATGTCAGCGGGTCGCCTTTGGCGTTCATGCCGAGGTGGATTTTGGTCGAGAAGCCACCACGCGAGCGGCCGAGCGCTTCCTGATTTTGATTCCCCCTTTTACGCCGGCTGCGTGCTGGTGCGCACGGACGATCGTGGAATCGATAGCGTGTTCCTCGTCGGCCGGAGGCCCCAGAACTCGCCAGCGTTTCGAACGCTGCATCCCACACGCCGAGCTTGCTCCAGCGGGTGAAGCCGTATCGCTCGGGCATGTCGCGCCAAGGCGCGCCAGTGCGCAGAACCCAGAGAATGCCGTTGACCGTTCGCCGCTTGGCGGGGATCGGTGGACCGCGTCAGCCCCGATCCGATAGCAATGGGATGAGAATGAGCTATTCCGTGTCCGTCAGATCGCCGCGACTCAATGCTGCCTCCTCCAGAAAGGCAGCCTTGAATCAAAACTCGATCCATCTGTCAAAAACCGTCAACACGGCCTAGAACGCACTGCCCACATCAGCTTTGGAATTGCTGGCCGTATTGTCCGCAGAAAGGGAAGAGGAAGAGCCATGGCTAAGGTGTATGAGGACTGGCATGAGCTGCTCTCAAAGCCCGAATATGAAATGGGCGCGTGGGAGAAAGAGGTTTCCGTGACCGCACGGGACGGAACCCAGCTTTATGTGGATATTTGCCGGCCGAAGGCCAATGGCAAATTTCCAGCGCTCCTTTCTATGTCTCCATATGGACGGGAAATCCAGCATCTAGCGCCGGCGGCCGGCCGAGAATCGGACTATACCCGGGGCACCGGCGGCATCGAAAGCGGAATGACCGACTATTTCGTTCCGCGCGGCTATGTCCATGTGCATGGAGACCCTCGAGGCATCGGCCGGTCGGGTGGCGCTTACTCGCATTTCGGCGAGAAGGAGCAGCAAGACGGCGCTGACATGGTCGAGTGGATCGCCAAGCAGCCGTGGTGTAACGGAAATGTCGGAATGCTGGGAATGTCATATTTCGCGAAGAATCAGTTGCTTGTCGCGAGCCAGCGGCCGCCACACCTCAAGGCCATATTCGTCCACGACGGCTACACCGATATGTATCGGCAAATAGCCTATCACGGCGGAATTTTCAATTTCGGTTTCTACCATCACATCTGGCGGTTATTCCCCACGAGCACAACGCAACCAATGAGCAAGGATATCTTCCGGCCAGCCGAGTACCAGAAAAAACTTGAGGCGTTACGGCAGGATCGAGAAATTCGCGGTTACCCCTATTTGTACAAATTGACCATTAATCCGGAATACAATCCGTTGCTGCTTGACCTACTCCTGCATCCGTTCGACGGCCCATTTTACCATGAGCGTTCGGCCTATCCGGATTTTGGCAAAATCGAGATTCCAGTGTTCATCGTTTCGCGCTGGAGCGCTTGGGCGATCCACCTCCCAGGCGCCATCGACGCCTTCTACAATTTGAAGGTTCCTCGCAAAATGGTCATTACGGAGACGTCCTGGGAAGGCGGCTTTGGCCGGCCGTGGTATGAAAACCACGATCTGGTGTTGCGTTGGTATGACCACTGGCTCAAGGGAAAGGACAACGGCGTGATGGAGGAACCGCCCGTCCGCTATTTTGTGAAAGGCGTCAATGAGTGGCGATCTTCCAAGACATGGCCTCCCGCCAAAGTGGCCTACGCAAAATACTACCTTCATGAAAAGGGGGGCTTATCAACTCAGCCACAGTTTCCCCATGAGCGTCCGAGCCGATTTCGCAACGAACCGTGGCAAGCTCCGGGAGCCAGCAGCAACAATGTGACCTTCACTACATCACCCATGGCTGACAATCTGGAGATCTGCGGTCCATTGGCGCTGCACATGTGGGCGTCCATTAACTCGGACGATTGCAACTGGTTCGTTCAGGTACGGGATGTTGCGCCCGACGCCACCGCCACCATTGTCTCGAAGGGCTGGCTCAAAGCCTCCCATCGTGAACTTGATGAGAAGCAGTCAACTCCGGAACGACCCTATCACCGGCATGTGCGGCGCCTGGAGACGCGTCCACATGAGGTCCATGATTATCAAATCGACATTCGTGACACCGCGCACGTCTTCGGCACCGGACACCGTATGCAAGTGCTGGTCAAGGGGCAGGACTCGCCGTGGGAAGATTTCGCCATTTGGTACCATGTCAACAACATGGTGGAAACGGAACACACGGTTCTCCATAACTCGCAAAATCCCTCCCATCTCCTCGTGCCGCTCATGCCTGTTTCGAAATAGGGCGATAGCTGTGGACCGCGCCACCGGCTTCCGGATTCGGTAGAGGTCCTGTCGCCGTCACACGGCCCGATAGTTGGACCACTTGCGCTTGCGAATTCATCATCGACGAAATTGATCGCGCCAACTGGATGACCTGCAACGTATGCGCGGAGCCAGCCGGATAACCCGGCGCGACAGCGAGAGGCGTAGCTAAATGGCGATCAACTCGAGCTTGGCCGCAGCATTGGCGCGAAGGACTTCTTTGGTCATAGTCGATATGCAAAACGATTATTGCTTGCCAGAAGGCATCATCGGTGCGCTTGGCTATGACACCTCCGTGTTCGCGCCAGTTGCAAAACGCTTGGTGCGGTTCCTATCCGAGACGCACCACCACATTAGGCACCGTATCTTTGTCAGGACGGTGGTGCCCAGGTGGGGCAGGTCGAGGGCAATGCGCCAACAATACGGTCGAAGCGCACTCAATCGCACGGTCGCTCCGTACCTGTCTGACTGGTATGGCGTGGCGCCGAAAGACGAAGACATCATTGTTGAGAAGTTCCGGTATTCGGCCTTCGCCGATACGTACCTTGACGCAATACTTCGTGCCAACGGCACCGAAACTGTGGTGATCGCAGGGGTCACCACGGATGTCTGTGTTGACACTACTGCGCGCGACGCCTTCATGCATGACTACGAGGTGATCGTCCTATCGAATTGTACTGCCGCCACAACGCCGGATCGGCACCGCAATGCGATTGATTTGCTGAATGCTTTTTTTGCCCACTGTGTCACGTCGCAGGATGTTTGTGCTGCGTTGCCCCCACTGCAGTAAGCCGGAAGCACCTTATGCCAGAGCGATTACACGGAAGTCGTCAGATCACTTACCCGAGAGAAACGATTGCGCGACCAGCAAGGACGTTTGATATTCGGACGCGACGCATCGATGCGAACCTCAAGAGGCAAGCTGGAATATCACCAGTATCTGATGGGTACACGCTCATGCCAAGTGACATTTGCGCCAAGGCCATCCAATTCTACGGCGGCGCCAAATATTCGATCACAACAATTCCAGGTGGGCAGGAAGTCGCTTTTCTTGGTGGTGCTCGATTCATGACGTTGACGCCGCGCATATTCGATTTTGATTTGTGCGCTCGCCCCACGGACGAAGCCAGCATCAACATCGAGGTTGTCAACCTCACTTGTTCGAATGGTTTTGGGGGCTTTCCCGGGATCGGCCGTGAAAAGTTGCGTATTATGGACGATAGCATGACGGCCGCCTCGTCACATCATCCTAATCGCATCAGCTGGTTGGCGTTGCTTTCTTGGCAACATACGGAGCACATTGGCAAATGACGTGTGAGGTGCGAACAAAAGGCTAATGGGTTACTAACAATGAGGAAACGTTCCATGATCAATAGGATCGGTATTTTACTATCAGCGCTGTGCTTTATCTTTCCGACGGCTGCGCAGTCGCAAGTCAAAGTAGGAGTGATTTTGTCGCTGACGGGACCGGCGGCAGCGCTGGGAATCCCTGAGGAAAGAACGATCGAAATTCTCCCGAAAACAGTGATGGGGAGATCCGTCGAATTCATTATACTTGACGATGCCACTGACACCACTGCGGCAGTCAAGGCCGCGAAAAAGGTGACCCAGGAGGACAAGGTGGATGTGATTTTCGGGCCATCGATCACGCCGAATTCGCTGGCGATAATCGATGCGGCAGGCGAGAGCGGAACGCCGGTCATCAGCCTTGCCTCTTCGAGTCAGATTGTCGAGCCGATGGATGCCAAGCGCGCCTGGATGTTCAAGGTGCCGCAGGGCGATAACGTCCAGATTGACGCTACCGTGGTCCAGATGGTCAAGGCTGGCGTCAAGACTGTCGGCTACATCGGTTACGCTGACGCCTATGGTCAGGGTATGCAACGAGCCCTTGTTAAGGCTGCGGAAGTCAACAATGTGAAAATCGTGGCGATGGAACGATACGCGCCCAAAGATACAAGTGTGGTGGCGCAAATTCTTCGAATTATCGCTGCCAAGCCGGATGTGGTCCTCATCGCCGCAGCGGGAACTCCGGCAGTCCTGCCGCAAGCAACCCTTCACCAATACGGCTACAACGGTATTATCTATCAGACAAATGGCGTCACCAGTAACGACTTTCTGCGCGTCGGCGAAAAGGACGTAGAAGGGACTCGGCTGTTGGTTACGCCAATGCTTGTCGCCGAGCAGTTGCCGGATGCAAATCCGTCGAAAAAGCCTGCGCTTGAATTTCTGTCACGTTTCGAAGGAATCTATGGGAAGGACAGTCGTTCAAACTTCGCTGCTCTGTCGTGGGACGCATGGAAGATTTTTGAGCGCGCAGTGCCGGGTGCTCTCAAGAAAGCATCACCTGGCACGAACGAATTTAGAAAAGTACTGCGAGAGGAAATCGAGCATACCCAAAATTTGGCGCTCAATACTGGGAACTTCAGTTACTCGCCCATGGATCATGCCGGCCTCGATGCACGTGATATGATCCTTGTCGTGATTAGGAACGGGAGGTGGCAACCCGTTTTCTGAGAGCCGATCCAAGAACTTGTTGAGTCGAATGAATCGGTTGTGATTCATTGCTGGGCGCATGATTCGCGAAGGAGCGCCCAATGTGGATACCCGAACACCCCCGCGCAGCTGACCGAGGTGGCTTGCGCTATCCGAGTGATCTGACCGATGCCGAATGGGCACTGATCGAGCTGATGATCCCGCCGGCTAGGCACGGCGGGCGCAAGCGCTCGATCAACATACGCGAGGTCCTGAACGCGATCTTCTACTTGCTTTGGACCGGATGCCAGTGGAAGGCGCTGCCCAGGGATCTGCCGCGAAGAGCACCGCGCATTATTACTTCATGCTGTGGGACTGGGACGGTAGGTTGGAGCGCATCCATCATGCACTTTACGTCGCGGCGCGCGAGCAGGTTGGACGCGAAGGGAGCCCTACGGCGGCAATCATCGACAGCCAGAGTGGTAAAGCCGCTCAAAAAGGGGCTCTGCACTCGACCCGCAGGGCTTCGATGCGGGCAAGAAGGTCACGGGACGCAAGCGCCATATCCTCGTCGATACGCTCGGCCTGTTGCTGAGCGTTGCCGTTCATCCCGCCAACATTCAAGATCGCGACGGCGTCGCATTGGTGCTCAGCCAGCGCACCCGCCGTCTGTTCCCCTTCATCGAATGCATTTTTGCCGAGGAGGCAACCAGGGACCAAAAGCGACTGCAGCCGCTGCTCGAACAGGCACCTGGAAAATCCAAATCGTCAAACGGCCTGACACCGCAATCGGCTTCCAGGTCGTGCCGAAACGATGGATTATCGAACAAACACCGCCTGGATCAGTCGCTTCCGTCGTCTTGCTCGAGATTTTGAGCGCTACGCCAGAACCGTCGCAGCCGCCTCGCTATGGTCCGCATCATGTTACGACGTTTGACCAGATGACCAGATCAAACCTTTGCCGCTGAATCCACACTTCTTGGATCGGCTCTGAGCCGACGACGGCTTTCTATGACCGGCCACCGCGGATACTTTATGTCCCCGACTAAAATTGCGACCTGATCGGCCGGCGACGCGTCTGGTGTCGTCAACCCCACCTCCCATCTCTTTCTTGTCTGCCCATCGGGCTGCGGAAAGTCGCCTGCAATCCAGTAGACGGAGCGACGCAGCCTCTGCGAGCGCTTTAGCCGCGACTACCGCGTCTTGCGGGAGAGACCAAGATAGCTTTCGATCACCCTCGGATTGTGTGCCAGCTCGTCAGTTCGACCCTCGAGCACAATCAAACCGGTCTCCAGCACGTAGCCGTAATCGGCGATCTGCAATGCCGCGCGGGCATTTTGCTCGACGAGCAAGATCGATATGCCGCTCTTCTTGAGTTCTGCGACCATACGCAGAATCTCGCGCACTATTATCGGTGCCAGGCCGAGACTCGGCTCATCGAGCATGAGAAGCTTCGGCCGGGACATGAGTGCCCGTCCAAGTGCAAGCATCTGCCGTTCGCCGCCGGACAAAGTGGCGGCAAGCTGATCGCGGCGTTCGCGCAACCGGGGAAACCGCCCGTAGACGTCTTCGAGATCCCCGGCAATGCCGAGTTGTCCGCGCCGACGCTGCGAGAATGCCCCGAGGATCAGGTTGTCCTGCACCGTCATCATCGCGAACAGTTCGCGCTTTTCAGGTACTAGCGTTAGCCCCAGCTCGACCCGTGCCTCGACCTCCTCGTCCATCAACGGAACGCCTTGGTAGAGGATCTCGCCGCGACTAGGTAACAAACCGATTATCGCGTTGAGCATTGTTGTCTTTCCGGCGCCGTTGGGGCCGATGACAGTCACGATCGATCCTGACGACACCCTTAGGCTGACGTTATGCAGTCCTTCAACCTTGCCGTACCTGACTGACAATTCATGGATCTCGAGTAGAGAAGCGGTGCTCATTCCAGTCCTCCGTATGCCGGCGGTAAGCGACGAAACATTATCCCCCCACCCGCAGGCTGTGATCCGGGGCACTCAATGAATCGGGCTTCCCTGAGAAGCGAAAGATGATAGTTGATCTCATCATCGGAATAGCCCCGAACGGCAACCCGGGAGTCGCCCGGAAGAATTAGAGCATATCGCGGCTGAGTTGAATTGGGGGATTCTCGAGGGTCTTTGGATGAGTGCGCGTTCGCCTCGATCGTGATCAGGGTTTCCAGAGCATCGTGATCATCAATTCCAGAGCATCGTGATCACGGTTTCCAGCGGATCGTGATCGCCATTTCCAGCGATCGTGATCAGCCTGGAAGACGATGGGAGGCGCTCACCACTGACAGTCTGCAACCCAGGTAGCTAGGCCCTTTGCCCCAGAGCAGAGGATCGAGATGCCGACCGAGAGACTGTCCATGCGCCACATTCGTGAAGTTCTACGCCTGCACCACAGCGTCGGCATGTCTCAGCGCAGCGTTGCCCGGAGCCTTGGCCTGGCTCAAGGAACGGTCAGCAAGTACCTGAACCGTACGCGCCGCGCTGGCCTGACCTGGCCTTTGCCGCCGGAGCTGGATGACGATGTCCGGCTCGAGAATCGGCTTTATCCGCCACCATCGGATTTGCCTAGCGATGACCGTCCGCAGCCGGATTGGGCGGTGGTGCATCGCGAGCTACGCCGACCGAGCGTGACGCTGATGCTGTTGTGGGAGGAGTACTGCGACACGACCTCCAACGGCTTCAGCTATTCGTGGTTCTGCGAACGTTACAAGGAATGGGCCGGCCGCTTGAAGCCGACCCTGCGCCAGATTCATGTCGCCGGCGAGAAGCTCTTCGTCGACTATTCGGGCCACACCATGGAGGTGATCGATGGGCTCACCGGTGAAGTGCTCACGGCGCAGATATTTGTCGCCGTACTCGGCGCCTCGAACTTCACCTACGCCGAGGCAACCTTCACCCAAAGCTTGCCCGACTGGATCTCATCACATGTTCGGGCATTTTCCTTTTTTGGCGGCGTGGCCCGGCAGACGGTAAGCGACAATCTAAAGGCGGGCATCACTCGGGCCTGCTTCCACGAGCCGATGGTCAACCGCACCTATGCCGATCTCGCCCGCCATTACAAAACTGCCATTCTGCCAGCGAGGCCGTATCATCCGAGGGATAAAGCTAAAGTCGAAGTGGGAGTCCAAATTGTCGGTAGATGGATTCTGGCGCGGTTGAGGAACCGCCGTTTCTTCTCGATCGTCGCTCTCAACGAGGCAATCCACGGTCTTCTTGTCGATCTGAACGATCGATCGTTACGGAGCTGGGGGCGAAGTCGGCGCGAACTGTTCAACGAACTCGATCGCCCGGCGCTCACGCCGTTGCCGGATGAGCCCTACGAGTATGCCGAGTGGAAGCGCTGTCGGATCAATCTCGATTATCACGTCGAGATTGCCAAACATTACTACAGTGTTCCCCACAGCCTCGTACGTCAGGAGGTCGAGGCACGGATCACCCAGAAGACCGTCGAGATTTTCCTGCGCGGCAAGCGTGTGGCGTCGCATCTGCGCAGCACCCTGCCGCATCGTCCAACGACCGTCGCCGAGCATATGCCAAGCTCACATCGGCGCTATCGTGACTGGACACATGAGCGCATTCGCCGTGACGCCGCCAAGATCGGGCCCGACGCCGACACTCTGATCGACGTCATCCTGCGCTCGCGCCCACATCCCGAACAAGGCTTCCGCTCAGCCATCGGGATTCTCGGGCTCGTGAAGCGCTATGGGTCAGAGCGCGTCGACGCCGCTTGTGCCCGTGCCCTTTTGCTCAACGCGCGCTCCTACAAATCCGTCGCCGCCATCCTGAAGAACGGCACCGACAAAACAACTCCTCCGACGCAGGAGGTGCCCATCCTCTTTCATTCAAACATCCGCGGTCGCAGCTACTACAATTGATCAGGAGATCACAATGCTCATTCATCCCACCATCGAACGCCTGCGCTCACTCGGCCTCGCTGCCATGGCCGACACACTCGTCGAACTGCAGAACAATCCTGAGGCAGCCGAGATGTCGCACGCCGATTGGCTCGGCCTCCTCATCGATCGGGAAGCCACCTTCCGAGACAACCGCCGCCTCTCACGCCGATTGACCGCCGCCAAGCTCCGTCAGGCGGCCACCATCGAGAACATCGACTTTCGGACCTCACGCGGTCTCGATCGATCTCTCTTCCAGACACTCGCAACCAGCCAATGGGTGCGTGACTGCAATCACTTGGCCATCGTCGGCCCGACCGGAACAGGGAAGTCTTGGTTAGCATGCGCCCTCGGCAACAAGGCCTGCCGCGACGGCTTCTCCGTCCTTTATAAACGAGCTCCGCGCCTCTTTGCCGATCTCGCCCAGGCGCGCGGCGAAGGCCGGCTTTCTCGCCTGATGACCACGCTCGAGCGCACCAATCTCATTATCATCGACGACTGGGGACCCGAGCCACTCTCCGCCGACCAACGCCGTGATCTGCTCGAAATCGTCGATGATCGCTACGATAAGGGATCACTGCTGATCACAAGTCAGGTGCCCGTGGCGCAGTGGCACGACGTTATCGCCGATCCAACTCTCGGTGACGCGATATTGGACCGCATCATTCACAACGCTCACCGTATCGAACTCAAAGGCGACAGCCTGCGACGCCGCGCCGGCGAAAAGAAAGCAGCATGAACCATCTCACTCGCAATCGCCACCACCAGACCACACGCCCCTCCCGCCGACCTTGACCAGGAGACTATTTCTAGGAAACTATACAATCGTCAGTCGTGCTCGCCGCCGCGTCAACGCTCAGCACGCCAAATACCCATGCTGAGCCTGATCACGATCCCATGGAAACCGTGATCACCATCGCCTGGAACGACTGATCACGATCGCTGGAATGCGCAGATGAGCGAGTTTGGCGGTATCGATTCGATTTTTGGAGCACAATCGATGCCGAAACCATGACCCGCAGGAGCTCATCCGCACTGCGCTCGATCTCGAGCTGCAGGAGGGCACGGTGGTCGCCGACCGGGTTGGCGAAACACCCTGTGTCTTTCTGGCCGGTCTGCATCGGGCGGAGCGCACCATCGCCGAGCGCCTGGTGCGACTGGCAAATGGCACGCTGCCTTGGCCCTGGATCGATCCGGACAAGGCGTTGCCGTGGGTCGAGGGGCGTATCGGTTTTGCCCTTGCTGAAAGCCAGGTCGCCGCGATCCGGCTCGCACTGATGTCGAAGGTGTTGGTCATGACCGGTGGCCCGGCGTTGGCAAAACTACTATCGTCAATGCCATTCTGCGCATCCTCGCGGCGAAGGGCACCAACCTTCTGCTGTGCGCTCCGACCGGCCGCGCCGCGAAACGTCTGACCGAGGCGACTGGCTTCGAGGCCAAGACCATCCACCGGCTGCTGGAGGTTAACTCTAAGGGCGGCGGCTTCAAGCGCGGCGACGACAACCCGCTCGACTGTGACCTGTTGGTTGTCGACGAGACCTCAATGGTGGATGTCATGCTGATACAGTCGCTCATGAAGGCGGCACCCGATAAGGCCGCCCTTTTGATCGTTGGCGACATCGACCAGCTTCCCTCGGTTGGGCCCGGCCAAGTGCTGGCCGATGTCATCTCATCCGGCGCGGTGCCAGTGGTGCGCCTCACCGAAGTATTCCGGCAGGCGGCCCAAAGCCAGATCATCGTGAATGCACACCGTATCAACCACGGTGTCATGCCTGATCTTCGCAAACCCAAAGCCGAGAGCGACTTCTATTTTGTTGAGGCTGATGATCTCGAGACCGCGGTTCCGCGCATCATAGAGCTGGTCAAAACCCGCATCCCGCGCCGCTTTGGTCTCGATCCAATCCGCGATATTCAGGTTCTCTGCCCGATGAACCGAGGCGGCGTCGGAGTACGCTCCCTCAACATTGTACTCCAGGCGGCATTGAATCCAGCGGGCGCCAGGCGACAAGGTCATGCAGATCGAGAACGACTATGACAAGGAGGTCTACAACGGCGACATTGGGTTTGTGGCGGAAGTTGAGCCTGAGGAAGGCAACCTCACCACCAGCTTCGACGGGCGCTCGGTCACCTATGGCTTTGGCGAGCTTGACGCCCTAGTACCTTGGCACAGTGATTATGACTTTTTGGACGTAATGGGATAGGCGCGGCCCATTTTGGCGCGGGCTTTGTTGGTTGTGAACATCCATTTGATGCGGGCGCCGGCGGCATTTCGTTGTCGTTCCCATGCGGCGATTTCGCTGATGAGGCGCTTGGGGTCGTCGATTCTGCGGTCCAGGCACTGGCCGCGGAGCACGCCGATCTCGATCTCGACCATGTTGAGCCAGCTGGCGTGCTTGGGGGTGTA
Organism: uncultured Alphaproteobacteria bacterium; assembly: GCA_963733575.1. Taxonomy (GTDB): domain Bacteria; phylum Pseudomonadota; class Alphaproteobacteria; order Rhizobiales; family Xanthobacteraceae; genus BOG-931. The sequence goes on from CAVTDJ010000011.1 coordinate 283,957, forward strand.
GTGGAACTCCAGGCGGCGCAGAATTCGCCGGGCTTCGGCGGGAAACCTTTGGCTACTCAGTGTTTGATGTTTGTATAGATAACCAAGATCACGACGACGGCCGCTAGAACGAGTATCCAATTAGAAATTTGAATGCCCGCTATCGATGTTTTCCGGCTAAACCATTCCATTGTTTTCCTCCCCGGTAGGGCCCCCACCAGTTGGCGGCCTCGTTATCATAACCCATTTCAACCCTATTTACGTTTGCGGCGCCAATGTAAGAACCGCGCGGCCCGTGACCGCGGGATTAGTTAGGAATGAAGTAGATCGAACGGCTTCCTCGAATTCTGACCCCACAGACTATTACTGCAATCGAGCCATGCCCACGAATTCATCAAGGATATCGATGCCCTGCAACTGTGATGGCGTGAGTTGGCGGACGATGACGCCCTTCTGAATGATCAGAACGCGTGAAGCCAAGCCAGCGATGAAATCAAGATTTTGCTCCGCAACAACTATAGTAAGCCTACGCGTGCGGTTGAGCGAAAGTAACAGCGTCGCGATCTGTTCGATGATGGAAGGCTGAATCCCCTCAGTAGGTTCGTCGAAGAGCACCGTGCGGGGCTCGGAGCAGAGGCTGCGCGCGATTGCGAGGAGCTGCTGTTCGCCGCCAGAGAGCGCGCCGCCGGCACGATCGAGCATGGGCTTCAATTGTGGGAAATCGGTCAATATCTCTTCCACTCTCCCTCGCGTCGCCCTTAGAGCTCCCATGCGGAGATTATCGACCACGGTCAATTGCGGGAAGATTTCACGGCCTTGCGGCACATAGCCGATGCCACGGCGCGCCCGCTGATAGGTCGGCAGCCATGTAATATCGTCGCCGCTGAACCGGATGGTGCCCGCCGTCGCGGGAATGTATCCCATCAGCGTTCGCATGAGCGTCGTCTTACCCATTCCGTTGTGGCCGAGGATGCCGACGACATCACCCGCGTTCACCGTGAAATCGACACCGTTGAGGATCGGGATGCGACCGTATCCGGCGTGAAGGCCGCGAACTTCAAGCACGGTCTCTGCCTTTTCCGAGATAGACATCGCGCACCTTTTGATTCGCGAGAATGCTTTCTATGTGGCCCTCGGCCAAGATCGAGCCTTGATTGAAGACGGTTACCTTGCGCGCGATCATTCGGATGAAGTTCATGTCGTGCTCAACAATGATTAATGTATGATCGCGATTGATCTCGCGTATGAGTCCCGCCATCCGTTCGACTTCGTCCTTCGCCATTCCCGCCGTCGGCTCGTCGAGCAGAACGAGTTCAGGATCGGTCGCGAGCACCATGGCGAGCTCGACCCATTGCCTCTGACCGTGCGCAAGACTGCCGACAACGCTGTTGTCGAGTTTATCGAGTGTCAAGCTCTCCATGAGCCGCATAGCGGATTTACGGGCAGTACGGTTGGTTTGTCGCCGCAAGGCCGAAAGCTCGATGCTCTGACGAACCGTCATTCCGTCGAACAGGCTCGGCACCTGTGTCTTGATGCCGACACCACGGCGCGCAATTTCGTGCGGCTCGGCGCCGGTAATTTTCTCGCCGCGCAAGATGATATCCCCGCCGGATGGACGGAGCAGACCACAAAGCATCTTGAAGAACGTGCTTTTGCCGGCGCCATTCGGTCCGATCAGGCAGCGAAGTTCGCCCTGCTCAAGGGTAAAATCGATGTGATCAACTGCGTTGACACCGCCAAAGCGCCGCGTGAGGACTCTCGTCTCGAGGAGCGGACTCATCTAATTCCCTCCGCAGATTTGCTGCGGCGCGCCCGCCTGCGCGCCTGCCAACTGGCGGCGAGCTTTCGGAGCGTGGGAATGGCGCCTGCTGGGGCGAGCAGCACGAAGGCCACAAATATCGCCCCCAGGATAATGTTTGCGTCGGTGATTTTGGTCTTACCGAGCCAAGCAACGAGCCATTGGACGCCGACCACGGCTAGGATTGGGCCGGCCAGCGTGCCAAGGCCGCCGATAATGACCGAAACTACGATTTGCGCGGCAAAGGCGAAGTCGAACACGTCCGGGTTGATGAGCCCTCCCGAGGCCGCATAGAGGGCGCCGCTCAAACCCGCAAAACCGGCGCCGACAACATATGCGGCGAGCTTGTACCTGCGCGGATCATAGCCCAACAGCGCGGTGCGCACCTCGTTCTCGCGGATCGCCACGATCACCCGCCCGAAACGGGTGGTCAGCGCCCAGCACAGCAAGAAGTAGCCGGCGAGCGCGACGGCCACCGTCAGCACATACATTTCCTTGAAATCAAAAGGCCGATCCGGATTGCCTGGTAGATTTAGCGGCGGCAATCCAGGAATGCCGTTGTAGCCGCCAAGGGACACGATCCCGATCTTGTATTCGCCACCTGAGGTGCTGTTGATGACGAGGAAGAAGATCAGCGAAACAGTCAGCGTAATCACCGCGAGATAGACGTTGCTGATCCGGCCCCAGAACATGAAGTAGGCGAGCATCGCCGCGAAAGCCATTGCCAGCGCGATCGCTAGCGCTATCGGTAAAGTGCTGTCGCCGATGTTGAGCACGCCTACGGCATATACATACCCGCCGATCCCGAAGAATACCGACTGACCGAAGCTCAAGATTCCACAATAGCCCCAGACGAACGCCAGACTCATCGTCAGCATTGCCAACGTCGCATAAACGGTCAGGTCGACGAGAACGAAAGGTTCGACAAGCCGCGGCAGGGCAAATATCAAAAAGGCGCCGGCGCCTCCCATGAGCGCCATACCGAACGTACTCTGAAAGCGCATCAGAGCGCGCTCCGAAAGAACCGACCGGTGATGCCCTGGGGCAGGAAGCGCAAAAGAATAACGGCCACTAATAGCAGCGCCGCTTCGCCCATTACCGGGCTGCTAGTGAAGGAGACTATTTCATCGATTCCGCCAAGGAGCACCGACGCGGCGGCAGTTCCGGCTAGGACCGTCGCGCCGCCGCTGATGACGGTAATGAATGCTTTGCCGATATAGGCAATGCCGCTGGTCGGCACCACGCCTGCCAGGGGTACCAGCACCGCGCCGGCCAGCCCGCTTAACGCCGCGCCGGCAAAGAAAGTGACCGCATAGACACGATTTGGATTCACCCCGAGTGCGGCGGCCATGTTGGGATATTGCATCGTACCGCGGGCGATGAGCCCCCAGCGCGTGTGTCGGAGGAAGAGATACACGGTCAGCATAACGACGATGGCGATGCCGATGATAACGAGGGTATAGACGCCTTCGCTGTAGACACCGATCCGTATGCTGCCGAAAGGCGGCGTCAGGCCCATCTGGAAGTAACCGACCGTGACAGAGGCGAGGCCGATGAAGAACAGGCTCAATCCCCACGTCGCGAGTATCGTTTCGATAAGCCGCCCGTAGAGATAGCGGATGACCAACCGCTCAACAATGATGCCGATCGCGCCGACGATCAGCGGCGCGAGGATCAGCATAGATATCCATAGATTGACACCCGCATTGGCCAGCATCGTGCAGGCGAAGCCGCCCATCATTAAAAACTCGCCATGGGCGAGATTGATAACGCGCATCATGCCGAAAATGATCGCAAGCCCGATACTGATTAAGGCCAAGCTAGCGATGGCATAAAGCACGTCGATAGCGACAATGAGAGCTAGGTCCATCAGGGTCGGTCAGTTTGGACTTCTTCGCTTTCGTGGCGACGGTCGGTCGAAGCTATCAGGGTCGCTCGAATCGACTTCCCGGCGTCAGCACGGAGCAGCATTGGCGTCGAACGGCAGAGAGTGCGCCCCGCAGGATCACCACACTCCCTACAATTCCGGCTCGAATTGCTGGTTGGTGTTCGGCGACTTGATGAGATCGCATTTCCCGCCGGGGTTCGACGGCGCGACATCCTTGAAGGTACCCTCGACGTTAAATTTGCCGCCTTTCATCCGAGCGATATACATGGTGAGTGTACAATGATTGGTCGCGGGATCGAGCTTGATCTGACCACTGGGGCCAACCACTTCCACAACTTGTTTGATCGCCTTGAGGATTGGATCGACCTTAGTCGAGTTGGCTTTTTTGACGGCTTCAGCCCACAATACAACCCCCTGATATTCGGCCATGGCGAGTTCGCTGATATAACCGTAATCCGTGCCGAATTTTGCGCGGAAGTTGGTCAGAAACGCCTTATTGGCAGGCGTCTCGATCTCCTCGAAATAGTTGAGGCAGACATAGATGCCTTCAGATACCTCCGGCGGTATGCGTAAATGTTCGCCGGCTAGGCCGAATGTCTGTGATGAGATCGGGATCTTGCCGACCATGCCGGCTGCAGCCCATTGCCCCCAGAAGGCACCGTGCGCCGGCCCCACGAAGACGGTGTGGATAATGTCGGGCTTGGCGGCTTGGATTCTGCTGATCGTGGGACCGAAAGTGCTGGCATCCAGCGGGAAGAATTCCGAACCGATGACTTCACCGCCATTTTCCTTGGCGATTGCCTTGACCCATTTGTCCGAATTGTGGCCATAATTGTAGTCAGCGGCAAGGACATAGATCTTCTTGCCGTATTCTTTGATCAGCCGCGGGATCAGCGGGCTCACCATCTGCGCTGGCGTCGAGCTGGTACAGATCGTGGTTCTTTGGCAGACGCCGCCTTCGTAATTCGTGTTGTAGAAATAGAGCACGTTGGCCCGATTCAGGATTGGCCGCGCAATCTCTCGCGCCGAGCTCGTGGTGCAGCCAAATACGACATCGACTTTCCCGCCAAGCGCCAGATCGCGCGCATATTCACCGACCAGCTGGTTGTTTGATTGAGTGTCGCGATTAACCAGCTCGATCTTGCGCCCGAGCAGCCCCCCTGCCGCATTGATCTCCTCGACGCCGAACTGCAGGCACTTCAGCTTGTTTGCGCCGAAGACACTCAGCGGTCCCGACGTATCGATCAGCGTACCGATCTTGATGGTGTCGGCGGCCAGGGTGCGACGCGGAAACAGCGTCGCGCCGGCTGCCAGGCCGGCAGCGGCGACGCTGGCCTTCAGGAAAGTGCGGCGTTCCATTTTCGCTCTCCTCAAAAGGGTCAGAATTCGGCAAGCGGGTCGTAAGACGGCAACTCTATGCGGCAGCGACCTTGCGGTTCGAATTGCGGCGAATAAGATCGATGAGGCCGTTGACGCTCACAATCTTGGCGAATGCGAGGCCCAGCGTGGTGATCGTCGCCTTCTTTATCTGCTCCACGGTAAGATCGCCGAGCGGAAAGGTTTCCGTGCCGTCGCTGGTGAAAAATACGTGGTAGTCGCGCATCGCGGCTTCGCGCGCCGTCGTTTCGCAGCAGATGTTCGTGCAAATGCCGGTGACAATGATTGTATCAATGCCGTTGCCGCGAAGGACGAGATCGAGGTCCGTGCCGGTGAAAGAGCCATAGCGCGGCTTGTAGAGAAGGATGTCACTCTTCTCGACGCGCACGCCGGGATGGAGCTTGGCGGTTTCGGACCCTTCCTTGATGTAGCCGGCACGCACCGGCTCGATCAACTCGCCCATCGTACCCAGGTTGGTGCCGTCGGCGCGCGTGACGTGAAGGGTGTGGATCACTTTGATGCCGGCCGCGCGGCAGGCAGCGGCGAGCCGGTTGACCGGCTCGAGCAGCGCAACGCCGCCCGGCGCCGAAAGCGGCGTGCCCTCAACGAATGCATTCTGCATGTCAACGTTGACGAGAGCTGTCTTCGATGGAATGAGCTGATAGTCGGCCATGCGCCACTCCTCTAAAAAGGGTCATCATGGCAATATCTTCTAAATGAAAATATTTCAATCGATATTTATTGTGCCTCGCCGGCATTGTGCGGCCTTTCGCGTTAGTTCTAGCGAAGGTTAAATCTGGCACCGGTTAACGGACGCCGGTAGTGCCTCAGTTTGGCTATTTCGGCTTAATTTCCTATCGAACCTGAGCCACTACCCGGCCGCCACGAACGTCGAAACCTTGTCAGGTAAATGCGACCGTCGGCGCGGTTTCGCGCGAATGCCGACCAATTTCCCGCTTGTCAAACCGGTGTCTTGGCCTTGTAGCCCTCATTCTGCTTATCGATGAGCGTGCTGAGTTTATTGAGCAATTCGCGTATCCAAGCATCGCCGTACTGATGGACGATGGCTTTCTGATACCGATCAACGCTTTTCTTGACGTCGGCCCAAACGCGCAAACCCTTATCCGACACGAATATTAGTACTCGCCGTCGATCTTCTGGGTCTGGCGCACGATAAACTAAGGCGTCGCTGACCATGCGGTCAATGACGCGCGTTGCAGTTGGCAGGCTGAGCAGGCCCGCATTGGCCAACTCACCCATCGCCCAGCCCTCACCCGTCGCGAGGAGGTTGAGAACCCGCCAGCATTCCAGCGGGACGCCACGCTTTTCCAGTTCGGGAGCAAGGCTGCGCCCGATGTACTCGCTGGCCGCAGCGAGCATGTAATCGAGATATTGCGCAGCAGCGGGCTTTCGTTCCGGCATTGTGCTCGCCACGGTACTCAACACAGGTTGGATAAGGCACTAAGATACAATAATAGCGATTCTTTGCGCGGCAGCGACGAATCGCAATCATGCCAACAACATTCTGAATGCCCTATTCAGGACGGTAGCACAACACATCACGTGATCGGCGACAAGGCGCGGGATGCTGGCTGGGCTGGCACTGCCGATCTTGGAGCGTCCTCTCAGGCGGCGTGGTACCGCTCGCCTGCTCGAAGTACAGCCAGACGATTCGAGCGGCCTTGTTGGCGACCGCCGAGCCACGCGATTGAAGCTGCGCCGCGCGGCAACCCGTGTCATAAGCAAACGAGCCAGAGCCTCCCTTATTTGCACTGCGCCGTCTCAAGAACATTGATAACGGGCGGGTAGAGGGTGATACTAGTTGAAAGGCCGACCGGATTAGTTGGCTCAGAACTTGCGTCGGCAGCAGTCACGGAAGCCATTGCGATGCATGAAGCGGCCAGAACGCGGATACGGCCGTGCCGGCTTATCCTGGCGTCGGGGGAATTCGAATATGTTTTTGGTCATGAGCCACTGCAAGGCCGGCTTAAGCCTGCTCCTGCTGCCCTCCACATCGGATTGCTGGTGCCACTGAGAGGACCTATCGGGCTTTTCGGCCCATCATCAATCAATTGCGCGATGTTGGCCGCCAACGAGATCAGTGAACGGGGCGGGATTTTGGGCCGACGCATAAAGCTGGTCATCGGTGACGGCGGAGGGACGGCGAGCGAGATCGTCGCCGAGGCCGAACGTATGATTGCGCAAGATCGCGTACAAGCAATCGTCGGTTCGCATATCAGTTCGAACAGACTGGCCCTGGTCAAGACGATCGGCGGCCGAATTCCTTATGTCTACACGACCTTATACGAGGGCGGCCAATATTCATTCGGCGTTTTTGTGTGCGGCGAAACGCCGGAGCAGCAAGTACGCCCGCTCATTCATTGGCTAGGACGCAATAAGGGCGTTCGGCGCTGGTATGTGATCGGCAACGATTACATCTTTCCACACGTGTCGATCACGCTCGCGAAGCGCTACATCGCCGAAGTTCAGGGCAGCGTCGTCGGCGAGGAGTACGTTTCGTTCTTTGTCGATGATTTCCATGCGAATATAGAGCGTATCGTGGCGAGTAATGCCGAAGCGGTCCTGATCTATCTCGTCGGCGAAGACGGTATCACATTTAATCGCCAATTCGCTGCCCGCGGGGCAGAAAGGTCCACGCTCCGTGCTGCCCCTGTCTTGTGCGAGAATACGCTCCTGGGTATTGGCGCAGAATCGTCCCGGAATCTGTTTTCTGCTACCGGCTTCACGGACTGCATGAAAACTGGCAGTGCCGAAGCTTTTCGGAATGATTATCACCGAGCATTCGGCGCAAACGCCCCGATTCCTAACCGCTTTGCCGTGTCTTGCTACGAAGGGCTACATCTGTTCTCAGCGCTGGCTGAACGTGCGCAATCGATGAATCTTTTCAAACTGCAGGCCGCGTCCGAGGGCACCTCGTTTCGCAGCCCGCGCGGCGAATGCACGATGATGGGTAATCATCTCAGCACCGCGGTGTACATCACGGAAGCGGCGGGTTTGGATATCCGGCCGATTGCCAGCGTCGGTACGGTCTCGCCGCCCACGCCGAACACGGCGATTTGGTGTCCGAGGGACGGCGGGAGGGCTTAGAGTTTGTCCGGGAACATCAAACGGGATTACAAAGTTTTCGGAGCATGAGGCGGATTGAGGCGAGGCGCAAGAATGCCAGCGCCTTGCGATTGAGGTTTTCCCAATCCTTGGCAAGCCTTCGGCAGCGGTTGAGCCAAGCAATGGTGCGCTCGACGAGCCAACGGCGTGGGAGCACCACAAATCCTTTGGCGTGATTGGAGCGCTTGACGATTTCAGTTTCAAGATGGGGCAGGATTTTCGTGAGCGCCTTCTGGAATTCCGGTCCTTGATAGCCGCCGTCGGCAAACAACTTTCTTAAGAACGGATACATCCCGAACAGAGTGGCAAGAAGCAAGATGCCGCCGTCGCGGTCCTGGATATCAGCGGGGTGAACGATGGCGTGGAGCAACAAACCCAGCGTATCTACGAGAAGGTGGCGCTTCTTGCCTTTGATCTTCTTGCCTGCATCATAGCCATGCGGATCGATACAAGCCCCCCTTTTTCAGCACTCTTGACGCTTTGGCTATCGATGATGGCGGCGGTGGGGCTGGCTTCGCGTCCTCTTGGCGGCGCCGTCGAGCTAGCGGGTCGATCGCGGCCGGCACCTGGCGTCGTTGACCTTCGCCGGGGTGGCTCAATGTCGAGCTCTCTCTCCCGATTTTCCGGCTGGCGCTCGCGGTCTTTATCCCTTGGCGAGGGGCTGACGGATTCGACCGGCGCGCGGGATGGCACCCGCGCTGATGGTGTGTTGGATCGAGGGCGGCGCCGGCTTTTTTCTTTTTGGCTTTATTGCTTGGCGGCGCCGTCGAGCTAGCGGGTCGATCGCGGCCGGCACCTGGCGTCGTCAACCTTCGCCGGGGTGGCTCAATGTCGAGCTCTCTCTCCCGATTTTCCGGCTGGCGCTCGCGGTCTTTATCCCTTGGCGAGGGGCTGACGGATTCGACCGGCGCGCGGGATGGCACCCGCGCTGATGGTGTGTTGGATCGAGGGCGGCGCCGGCTTTTTTCTTTTTGGCTTTATTGCTTGGCGGCGCCGTCGAGCTAGCGGGTCGATCGCGGCCGGCACCTGGCGTCGTTGACCTTCGCCGGGGTGGCTCAATGTCGAGCTCTCTCTCCCGATTTTCCGGCTGGCGCTCGCGGTCTTTATCCCTTGGCGAGGGGCTGACGGATTCGACCGGCGCGCGGGATGGCACCCGCGCTGATGGTGTGTTGGATCGAGGGCGGCGCCGGCTTTTTTCTTTTTGGCTTTATTGCTTGGCGGCGCCGTCGAGCTAGCGGGTCGATCGCGGCCGGCACCTGGCGTCGTCGACCTTCGCCGGGGTGGCTCAATGTCGAGCTCTCTCTCCCGATTTTCCGGCTGGCGCTCGCGGTCTTTATCCCTTGGCGAGGGGCTGACGGATTCGACCGGCGCGCGGGATGGCACCCGCGCTGATGGTGTGTTGGATCGAGGGCGGCGCCGGCTTTTTTCTTTTTGGCTTTATTGCTTGGCGGCGCCGTCGAGCTAGCGGGTCGATCGCGGCCGGCACCTGGCGTCGTTGACCTTCGCCGGGGTGGCTCAATGTCGAGCTCTCTCTCCCGATTTTCCGGCTGGCGCTCGCGGTCTTTATCCCTTGGCGAGGGGCTGACGGATTCGACCGGCGCGCGGGATGGCACCCGCGCTGATGGTGTGTTGGATCGAGGGCGGCGCCGGCTTTTTTCTTTTTGGCTTTATTGCTTGGCGGCGCCGTCGAGCTAGCGGGTCGATCGCGGCCGGCACCTGGCGTCGTCGACCTTCGCCGGGGTGGCTCAATGTCGAGCTCTCTCTCCCGATTTTCCGGCTGGCGCTCGCGGTCTTTATCCCTTGGCGAGGGGCTGACGGATTCGACCGGCGCGCGGGATGGCACCCGCGCTGATGGTGTGTTGGATCGAGGGCGGCGCCGGCTTTTTTCTTTTTGGCTTTATTGCTTGGCGGCGCCGTCGAGCTAGCGGGTCGATCGCGGCCGGCACCTGGCGTCGTCGACCTTCGCCGGGGTGGCTCAATGTCGAGCTCTCTCTCCCGATTTTCCGGCTGGCGCTCGCGGTCTTTATCCCTTGGCGAGGGGCTGACGGATTCGACCGGCGCGCGGGATGGCACCCGCGCTGATGGTGTGTTGGATCGAGGGCGGCGCCGGCTTTTTTCTTTTTGGCTTTATTGCTTGGCGGCGCCGTCGAGCTAGCGGGTCGATCGCGGCCGGCACCTGGCGTCGTCGACCTTCGCCGGGGTGGCTCAATGTCGAGCTCTCTCTCCCGATTTTCCGGCTGGCGCTCGCGGTCTTTATCCCTTGGCGAGGGGCTGACGGATTCGACCGGCGCGCGGGATGGCACCCGCGCTGATGGTGTGTTGGATCGAGGGCGGCGCCGGCTTTTTTCTTTTTGGCTTTATTGCTTGGCGGCGCCGTCGAGCTAGCGGGTCGATCGCGGCCGGCACCTGGCGTCGTCGACCTTCGCCGGGGTGGCTCAATGTCGAGCTCTCTCTCCCGATTTTCCGGCTGGCGCTCGCGGTCTTTATCCCTTGGCGAGGGGCTGACGGATTCGACCGGCGCGCGGGATGGCACCCGCGCTGATGGTGTGTTGGATCGAGGGCGGCGCCGGCTTTTTTCTTTTTGGCTTTATTGCTTGGCGGCGCCGTCGAGCTAGCGGGTCGATCGCGGCCGGCACCTGGCGTCGTCGACCTTCGCCGGGGTGGCTCAATGTCGAGCTCTCTCTCCCGATTTTCCGGCTGGCGCTCGCGGTCTTTATCCCTTGGCGAGGGGCTGACGGATTCGACCGGCGCGCGGGATGGCACCCGCGCTGATGGTGTGTTGGATCGAGGGCGGCGCCGGCTTTTTTCTTTTTGGCTTTATTGCTTGGCGGCGCCGTCGAGCTAGCGGGTCGATCGCGGCCGGCACCTGGCGTCGTCGACCTTCGCCGGGGTGGCTCAATGTCGAGCTCTCTCTCCCGATTTTCCGGCTGGCGCTCGCGGTCTTTATCCCTTGGCGAGGGGCTGACGGATTCGACCGGCGCGCGGGATGGCACCCGCGCTGATGGTGTGTTGGATCGAGGGCGGCGCCGGCTTTTTTCTTTTTGGCTTTATTGCTTGGCGGCGCCGTCGAGCTAGCGGGTCGATCGCGGCCGGCACCTGGCGTCGTCGACCTTCGCCGGGGTGGCTCAATGTCGAGCTCTCTCTCCCGATTTTCCGGCTGGCGCTCGCGGTCTTTATCCCTTGGCGAGGGGCTGACGGATTCGACCGGCGCGCGGGATGGCACCCGCGCTGATGGTGTGTTGGATCGAGGGCGGCGCCGGCTTTTTTCTTTTTGGCTTTATTGCTTGGCGGCGCCGTCGAGCTAGCGGGTCGATCGCGGCCGGCACCTGGCGTCGTCGACCTTCGCCGGGGTGGCTCAATGTCGAGCTCTCTCTCCCGATTTTCCGGCTGGCGCTCGCGGTCTTTATCCCTTGGCGAGGGGCTGACGGATTCGACCGGCGCGCGGGATGGCACCCGCGCTGATGGTGTGTTGGATCGAGGGCGGCGCCGGCTTTTTTCTTTTTGGCTTTATTGCTTGGCGGCGCCGTCGAGCTAGCGGGTCGATCGCGGCCGGCACCTGGCGTCGTCGACCTTCGCCGGGGTGGCTCAATGTCGAGCTCTCTCTCCCGATTTTCCGGCTGGCGCTCGCGGTCTTTATCCCTTGGCGAGGGGCTGACGGATTCGACCGGCGCGCGGGATGGCACCCGCGCTGATGGTGTGTTGGATCGAGGGCGGCGCCGGCTTTTTTCTTTTTGGCTTTATTGCTTGGCGGCGCCGTCGAGCTAGCGGGTCGATCGCGGCCGGCACCTGGCGTCGTCGACCTTCGCCGGGGTGGCTCAATGTCGAGCTCTCTCTCCCGATTTTCCGGCTGGCGCTCGCGGTCTTTATCCCTTGGCGAGGGGCTGACGGATTCGACCGGCGCGCGGGATGGCACCCGCGCTGATGGTGTGTTGGATCGAGGGCGGCGCCGGCTTTTTTCTTTTTGGCTTTATTGCTTGGCGGCGCCGTCGAGCTAGCGGGTCGATCGCGGCCGGCACCTGGCGTCGTCGACCTTCGCCGGGGTGGCTCAATGTCGAGCTCTCTCTCCCGATTTTCCGGCTGGCGCTCGCGGTCTTTATCCCTTGGCGAGGGGCTGACGGATTCGACCGGCGCGCGGGATGGCACCCGCGCTGATGGTGTGTTGGATCGAGGGCGGCGCCGGCTTTTTTCTTTTTGGCTTTATTGCTTGGCGGCGCCGTCGAGCTAGCGGGTCGATCGCGGCCGGCACCTGGCGTCGTCGACCTTCGCCGGGGTGGCTCAATGTCGAGCTCTCTCTCCCGATTTTCCGGCTGGCGCTCGCGGTCTTTATCCCTTGGCGAGGGGCTGACGGATTCGACCGGCGCGCGGGATGGCACCCGCGCTGATGGTGTGTTGGATCGAGGGCGGCGCCGGCTTTTTTCTTTTTGGCTTTATTGCTTGGCGGCGCCGTCGAGCTAGCGGGTCGATCGCGGCCGGCACCTGGCGTCGTCGACCTTCGCCGGGGTGGCTCAATGTCGAGCTCTCTCTCCCGATTTTCCGGCTGGCGCTCGCGGTCTTTATCCCTTGGCGAGGGGCTGACGGATTCGACCGGCGCGCGGGATGGCACCCGCGCTGATGGTGTGTTGGATCGAGGGCGGCGCCGGCTTTTTTCTTTTTGGCTTTATTGCTTGGCGGCGCCGTCGAGCTAGCGGGTCGATCGCGGCCGGCACCTGGCGTCGTCGACCTTCGCCGGGGTGGCTCAATGTCGAGCTCTCTCTCCCGATTTTCCGGCTGGCGCTCGCGGTCTTTATCCCTTGGCGAGGGGCTGACGGATTCGACCGGCGCGCGGGATGGCACCCGCGCTGATGGTGTGTTGGATCGAGGGCGGCGCCGGCTTTTTCAATAAAGGGAAACAAGGCGATTGCTGACCAACCGCCCTTGCTCAAGCCTTTCTACAAAGAGTCACGATTCCAACGAACGTCTACGCGTCAGCAATTGGATTATGCAAAAACTCAATTATTATGCAGTCAAGAAAACCGTCGAATTCCGACTTTTGACGGTCTTTCAACATGTAGCTGATCCAGCCCGCGTTTGCACCGTCGCGGACAAGAATTCTGCCGTAACCCCACTCGACCTTCGCCCAACAGTCGCGGATCAAGTTTTCGAGGGCAACAGCATCGAAGTGCGAGGGCAATTCAATTGCACAATGAATATGCCATCGACCTGTTGACGCACCACGCTCCCATGAACGTAGTCCGCGGGCGCGGACCTCGCCTTTTTCCAGTACGGCTAATACACGAAGACGTTTGCCGTGCCGACGAAATGCAGATCCATATGCAGCTCTGTTGAGGAGGTTCATGAAGTGCCGAAAAGCGTGTCTGCACCGATAGTCGTCGGTCTTTACCCACCCGCCGCTGTCGGGCTGGTGGCCTTGCTTCAAGGTTAGTGTGACGTCGCAAAAGTCACCCCAGCTGCTCGTATCGAACAAGTTTGATTTGGCGGATTCAAACGGATCAGATCGAACTTCCATCGAATAGTTATTCGCATGTGTTACAGAGGTGATTTCACGAAGCTGCGAATGGGACTTACAGCTTTCCGGAATTTATCGTCGGAGGCGGCATGCGGCCATCCATTACTCAGGACACTTGTTTGAATTCAAGAAGCATCAATTCCATCGGGGCGTTCCTTTTTGTGATGTGTATAGTGTCATAATTCGTCCGACACGCCGCCGGGTCGGTGTGGTTAGATGAGAAAAGGGAAACGGCGGTTGAACCAGCACGCGGCTCGCGCGGAAAGCGCGTCAACGCACGAAAGCGGTCTCCCTTCTTTTCTTTGCCGCTTTTATAGGGCCCAAAACAGGCTCGCGTACAAGCCCGGATAATTGCGCCTGAGATGTTTAGACAGAGCATCGTAGAACTCCTCCCACTCACCTTCAGTCATCTCGTTCGCCGCCTTATCGTTTGCTGTCGAGATAGCGAAACCGGAGCGCAGGCTTATGGGAATGCCCATTTTTTTCTCGGCTTTCATCCGACGCACCATTGAAAAAGTGCGACCAGCGTCGGTGTACGGTACTAAGGGATTCTCCTTGGCAAGCTTTTCGAGCTGAACCCGCCATTCTTCGCGCCTGACTTTTTTCAGTCCGGCTTTCTTGGCAGCCATTTTGGATTTCTCCGTTTGTTTGCGGCACCGAAGTGCCGCCTCGTCTGCGCGATCCACCTTGCTCGGAGAAGCAGGCCGGCATCGGGCCGATTCGCAGAAGCCCGAACTCTTCACGATGACCGAACAGTATGACGATAGCTCGGATAGCGCAAGATTTAACCGGCCGCGCTGGGCGGCGGAATGGTGCCCCTGGGTTAGCGCGGTGGTGGCGGAGTGGCGCACGGAAATTCACAATTCGACAACGATCGGCGCCTCAAACATCCAGGGAACAGCGGGTGGTTGCAGCAGATGAGCGCCTCACCGCGGGAAAGGTCCTTCTCGATTTAATCTATGCTCGCTGGCGAACCCGTCCCCCATCGAAGTAGGGCGACCTCGGTATCTTGGTCCCGTTGATTTGTCGCCGGTTCGGGTCGGGTCGGTCATTGCGGCACGAGTTGGCCTTCGTTCCGCAGATTGCCTTGTAGATTGCCGCCGCGACGGCGGATCGGCGTGTTCTTGCCAGTGGCCGCAATCTCGAGGTCATTACAGTTACACTCGGCGTTTCTTCGTGGGTCTCACGGCGGCGTTTGAGGCCGGCGAGTTGTAGTTCTTTGCCGATTTCACGAATCTCAACGAGGTAAAGGCATGTCGGCTCGTAAAGCCGGGCAGGTGAGGAAGGCCTTACCTTGAGATGGTCCCGCGGTCGTGACGCTTGCTTCCTCATTCTTGGCAATTTGCAGATGTTGCCGCCCCGAAAGTGTAGTTCGAAAGTGTCGAGGAACCCTACTCTTTTTCCTCCCCAATCCTTCTCGAATCCGCCTTCCACTTCCTGGCTCTGACGCTTTTGGCCGTATTACATTTGGGCTTCTTAGTCACGTCACCTATGACAAGCACGCCACCCTCGCGCGGAGCGTCGATCTTCGGGCGCTTGGCCCACGTGTTAGGATGGAACCGCTTCAAGACATGCAGCTGCGCCTTCGTGTCCTCTTTGTGAACGGTCTCCGGGACAGGCTTCCCGTTCTCATCCTTCAGGTAGGCGTCAGGGCCTTCAAGACCGAGCCCCACGAGATCCGGGTCGATCTTGTACATCACACGGCCTCGATGGGTCAGAACTTTTTCGTACCCGTGGAGTGCCCTTTGGATCAACTCGTCCTCGAGTTTTTGATGGGCCTCGTCGATCGCCGATTTGCAGTGTTCGTGAAATCTCCGCGTAAGGCCTTGCCACTTGACGTCGTAACCATCGTCGCCAGCCTCGCTGCGCCTGATCCAGTACGCAAGCGTCTTGGGGTGAATGCCCGCTGCAAGGGCTGCGAGATAAAGAATCGGCCGTTCTCTGAGGATGTTGAGGACAATTCGCATAATCTTGGGCGAAAGCTTTGGGGTGGATTTCGGGATTCCCGCCGGCGGTTTTTCCTTCTTGGGTTGGCCACCGCCGCTCCGACCTGGTTTGCCGCCAATCGCCGCGAATGGGGTTGTCTCTGTTTTAGGTTTCTCGGCCTCACTCGTGGCCTCCTTGCCGGGCGGCAGCGGCTCAGCTTTCGGCGTGGGCAGCGATGTCGGCTCGTGCGGAGGCGAGTGGTCTCCCGCCGGAACCTCGACCAACCCAGCGCGGTCTTCACCGTCGCCTTGCGGTTTTTCTGTCGTGAACTCGCATGCCGCTTTGAATTTGGGCGGCGCCTCGTTCTTGAGCAGCTCGATCGCGATTGGTTGAGCGTCCGTCACTTTCTCAGGCGATGCCCGGTGCGCGCGCAGCGCCGCGCCCTCCGGCGAGGTTTGGCTCACCATCGTTGTGGGGTCCCAAGTTCCTTCGCGCTTGCGGCGAAGTTCCTCGTGCTTGGTGACAAGTCGCCTCGTGGCGAGCGGCGTGGGGATGTACTCAGTCATAGCACCCTCCTTCGACTCCTTGTCGCTCTTCTGCACGGGCAAGAACGACGCGTTATCCGGGGAAGTATTTCAGCGGTTCTGTTCGAGCCAGGAGAGGGCATTGCGCGCAAGCGCCGATGTCGACGTCACCAGATCGGACAGCTTATTTGTTGTCAGGAAATCCGCGTCACCGCGGAGGCTCGACCTACTGACGCACCACGAGGGCCGTGGGATCGGTCGGCAACTTACTACGGGAGTCGAACCCTGCATTCGGAAGGCCCATGCCCTCCAGGACAATTGTGTCCACAAGTCGTCTCTTAATTATGGTAATTCGCGCTGCCATTTTCAAGATCGCGCATCTGCTTCTATCCATGCCTGTCCCGCCGTAAGAGGCTATCTCCGGGGGTCTGTGGTGCCGGTAGACAAGCAGCGTCAGCTCAGGGCTCTTGCTCTTCATGTTGCCGACCGATTTGGCAGCCTCTATTCGCTGCGCACACCGAGCCCGGCACAGGCCCTCTTGGCGTTGGCCGATAGCTACGGTCGCAGGCGCTTCGCCACGACGCGAGCGTGACCCCCCGGAAGGGCGGGCCGCCCGCATGTGGGCCGCGCGAAACTCGACCCGGTGTTTCTCGACTTTAGCAACAAACGCCAAGCGATGAAGAACAAGTTCGGCGGCGAGTTTTTTCCGACGAATGCGCCGAACACGCCGACACAGACTTTCCTCGATTTTTTTCAGGTCGAAAAATTCACCGGACAAAGGAAAGGCATTCTTTTGATCGTTCTGACCGCCGATCCAGCACTGCTTGGGAGGGCATGATGATCCATAGCGACCGCCAATATCAGATTACCCGCGCCGAACTTGCCAAGCTCGAAGGAGCGCTCGCGGCCGCGCCGGCCGCGAAGAGCGCGGAAGATTGGGTGCTGAAGGCGCAGGCCGACGCGCTGCAAAGCCAGATTGCCGATCTTCAGGCCGAGATGGCCGAGTACGAGATGCTTAAGCTTGGCAAGGTTGCCTTTGCCGAGACGTGCTCGCTCGCCGAACTTCCGCGCGTCCTTGTGCAGGCCCGCATCGCGCGCGGCCTGTCGCAAACCGACCTTGCCGATCGCCTGAACATGAAGCCGCAGCAGGTGCAGCGCTATGAGGCGACCAATTACATGAGCGCGAGCCTCGCCCGCCTGATCGAGGTCGCGGGCGTGCTGGACGTCAAGATTTCGGAATCCTTCGAGGCGGCGCAAAACGAAACCTCGGGCGCGATCTTCGCGTGGAACGATCCGGACGACGTGTCGTGGAGCCGCTTGCCCATTAAGGAGATGGTGAAGCGCGGATGGCTCGACTTGAACCCTCGGCAGTCGCCGGTCCAGGCGGTGCGGAACTTCTTTGTGCAGGCGGCGGGGCCGCAATTCGCGACGGCGCTGCACCGGAAGAAGGTGCGTGCGGGCAACGTGCCGAACGAGTTCGCGCTTCTGGCGTGGCAAGCGCGCGTTTTGTGTCTCGCGCATCGGCTGCACGAACAGGATGCCATCAAGCCGTTCGAACTGAACGACACGTGGCTCTCGGAATTGACGCGGCTGACACGGCGCAAGGACGGTCCACGGCAGACCCGTAAGTTGCTGGCAGAGCGCGGCATTACGTTGGTGATCGAGCGCCACCTGCCGGGCACTTATCTCGACGGCGCGGCAATGCTGTCGGCGTCCAGCCAGCCGGTGGTGGCGCTCACCCTCCGGTATGACCGGCTCGATAACTTCTGGTTCGTGCTCTTTCACGAGTTGGCGCACGTGTTTCTGCACCTGACGCAGGGGCTCCGCTTCGACTTCTTCGACGAAGAGGAAGGCGACAACACTGACCGGATCGAGCAGGAAGCGGATGACTTTGCGTTGAACACGCTGATCCCGCCGTCGGTTTGGGAACAATGCTTGTCGCGCTTTGTCCTGACCGAGGAAGCGGTGCTGACCGATGCCGAAAATCTCGGGATCGATGCCAGCATCATCGCCGGACGCATTCGTAAGGAACGAAATGACTACACTTTGCTGACCCGGTTGGTTGGCCAAGACGCCGTGGGTAAACAACTGGAGTCCAGCGATGACACCTAAGAACGCGTTTTATGTGCCGTGCCTGCGGTGGCGGCTGGCCGAGCGACAGGCCTTGGCGGCGCTGACCGACAAGGCCAAGGATTCGGTCGTACCGCTCATCACGATCCCCGACCTTGAATTCGACTTCGAGGACGGCACGCCGAAGAAGACCGTGGGCGAACACGTCGGCACGTTTCCAAAGCGCTATAAGGAAAAGTGGAAGACGCGCAAGGCATGGATCGACGCTGATCCGAAGATCCAGACCGAAGTGATGCCGGACGGACGCCCGGTATTCACCTTCGTCTTCGATGAAATCCGCAAGTTCAAGGCCGACGCGATGCCGGTCGCGTCGCTGGATTGCACGCCGAAGGTCGTGGCGCAGATCGCGGCGATCGCAGCAATCGACAAGAAGGGTGTCGGCGTTCGCGCGCGCATCGAACATGTGATGAAGGCGGGCTTTGGCGCGAGCGTTGGCGCCTTGTTAAAGAGCCTCAAGGTGACACCGGAAGAGACGGATCTGATCGTTGACCTCGGCACACCCAATTATGAGCCTTACGCGGCGTTCGCGGCGGCGCTTGCCATGGCACTGGCGAAGATTCCGAACCTCGCAGCATATCGCAATTTTATCCTTGTCGGATGCGCCTTTCCAGACACGCTGACGAAGGTGTCGGCGCCAGTTGGCTATATCGAGCGTCACGATTGGAAATTCTATGTCGAGCTACTGGCCAAGCTCCCGAAGGGCATGCGCCTGCCGATGTTCGGCGACTACGCGACGGTGAACCCGGGCTTCGTCGCCAAGATGGACATGCGCAAAGTCAATCCAGCCGGCAAGATCGTTTACGCGACGAAGGACAAGTGGCTGGTGCGTAAAGGCGGAGCCTTTCGCGGCAACGAAAAGCAGATGCATAAGCTTAGCGATGAGGTAGTCAAATCCGGCCTTTTTCGTGGACCGGCCTTCTCGGCCGGCGACGACTACATCGACAAGTGCGCCAAGAAGACGGTCGGGCCAAGCAATCAGACCCGGTGGAAAAGCGTCGGCATCAATCACCACATCATGCAGGTGATTGGTGAGGTCGCCAGTCTTGCCGTAAAGCCATAGATTGCTTGATAAACACGGTAATTTCGGCGACCGAAAACTTGGCCGCGAGCGACTTGTAGAGCGTTTTGCGCGGCGCGCGCAGCACCTTCGGCGACACGTTGGCTTGGGTCAGGATGGCGACCGCCTCGGATCGCCAGAGAAGATGCGCAAGGCGATACGGCTTGATGTTGGGATTGCGCTTAGGCTCGCGCACCGTGATGAACACGATGCCGCCGCGCGGTCCTTTCGTGACCTTTGTGATGCCGCACCAGCGCGGGGCCAAGTCGCGCACGCCCGGGATGTGTTTCTCGGCGCACACGATCGTCAGCTTTTCGAGGCACTGTTCGTAAAGTTCCAACTGCTGCGGCAGGCGCGTCAGGTTGTCGGCGGCGCTCTTGATCTCGAAGCCGTGCACGCTGCCATTGATGACGGCTACATCGATGCGGGCCTTGGCATGCGCAAGGCCGAGTTCGTCGACGACGAGCGTTTCGTTGCAGCGGTGAAAGGCTCGTAGCGCCTTGCGATGGAGCGCGGCGCGGATTTCGGCGTCGGTAGAATGGGACATGGGACCTCGACGGGGCGTGGCGTCGGTCACCCCGGCTAGATTCACTAAGCCCGATTTGCCCCCGCGTGCCAAGAAAATTGTCCGCCGCCGCCGCAATTCCCGGGACCCTGTGGAAATTCAAACGCAGTTTAGGCGGCGCACCTTGTCAAAGTGTGAATACGGCACTTGATCGTCAGGCCTCGCTTAGAGTCCTTACGCCGGCGCCTTGCAGCAGCGTGTAGAGCGGCGCGATCTGCGTCCGCGTCGCACGGGTGTCGCAGTAAGTAAAAACAACACTCAATCCGGAAAAGTTCGGACCCGTCTCCGTGCATGCCAACCGAGTCTTCGGCCTGGCAATTAGGAAAACGAAAATTCGCGATTGGAGACCGACGGCGGAAATCAACGCT
The DNA here is from genome assembly GCA_963733575.1 of uncultured Alphaproteobacteria bacterium. GTDB lineage: Bacteria > Pseudomonadota > Alphaproteobacteria > Rhizobiales > Xanthobacteraceae > BOG-931. The sequence goes on from CAVTDJ010000011.1 coordinate 304,201, forward strand.
CTGGCGTCCGAACAGCCCGACTTTTCGATCGCGGAGACCGATGAGCGCGTATTTAACCATCAGAAGTGTCGGGCGTTTCTTCCAAAGGCGGAAATGCCGCGCAGAGACCGGACTGTCTGGCTGGGGTGAGAGGATTCGAACCGCCAGATGCAATTTCCGAACCTGTTGTGAACCCTCTTCCGTGCCATGCAGATGCCACGCAGATTAATTCATTCTGCATGGCGCATCTTTCGGTGTGCGACTTATTACGATGGATTGTGAGGATTTGGCGCGCCCGAAGAGATTCGAACTCCTGACCCCCATGTGTGGACGGCTCCCAGTTGGCAAGGAAAAACTTCACGTTTCCGCATTGCTGGTCGGTGCAGCCATGTGTTCGGCCTGTTTTGCGCGGTTCGCATGACCCGCTGGCCATAATGCCCTCCGCGGATCAGGTCCCGATCAGTTTCCCGCATTCGACAATGCGTGGGGGTCAGTGGGTTGTCCTGATCGCCGGATCGACCGGTTCTGCATTACGTGCTGTTCGCCCTCCCAACCGTCACATCACGCCGAGTACCCGGCGCGACCTCATTCACGCCGCAAGTGCGACGGGTTCCTTGTAATGCTCGCCCCTGGCCATCATGGCCCAGGCCATTCTGGCGATCTTGTTGGCGAGTGCGATGGCGGCGACTTTGGTCGGTCGGCGCGCTAACAATGCGACGAGCCACGGCCGGTGTCCGGTACCATGGATCTTAGCGTATCGGATCACGGCGAGCGCGCCTGCCGTGAATAGGCTGCGCAGATAACGGTCGCCTTGTTTGCTGATACTGCCGAGCTTTTGCTTGCCACCGCTCGAGCTCTGCTTCGGCACCAGTCCGATCCAGGCTGAGAAGTCCCGTCCTGATCGGAACGCCTTCGGATCAGCAATGCTGGCAACGAGCGCGGTGGCCAACACCGGTCCGACGCCGGGAAGCTCATCGAGCCGCTTGCTCGTCTCGTTTGACCGATGCCAGGCCATGATCATTCGGTCGAAGTTCAAAATCTGCGCCTTCAGCGCGCGCAAAAGGAATTGACCGATGAGGTCACCCATGAACCAGCGAATAGCCGACAAGCGGCTCCATAGGAACGAGCAATCGGTGCTTGGAATGATCGCACGCATTGAAAGCGGCGAGCGCGGTCCAAATTACGGCTTCTTCCAGTATCCTGCCATTGCTGGATGCCTTGCCACAGTCTGCGCCATCACAGGCGACACCTTCGGGGAGGCCTGCGACCGCCTGCACATTGCTCCAGTTCATCGCACCGAGATGTTAAAGCTCGACACACCGGTCGGGCAGCGTATCCGCAGCCTCGCGGCCCGGAAAGCGCCGACAGCAATTACGACATCCGCGGGACCATTGCGGAGGGCAGAGCAAACAGTGCTTGGGATGCTCGCGCGCCTCGACGAGGGTCCGCCACGATATAGCGTCGGCTACACTATCCTTGCATACCCGGCGATGGCCGGACGCCTTGCCACCATCTGCGAAATCACGGGCGAGAGCTTTGAGGACGCCTGCGACCGGCTGCACATTGCGCCGGCTCATCGCACCGAGATGCTAAACCTCGACACTCCGGTCATCGCGCGCATCCGCGCTCTCACGGCCCCGAAAGCGCCGATAGAGCTGACGACGTCGCCGGGACCACTGCGGAGGGCAGAGCAAACGGTGCTCGGGAATAATCGCACGCATTGATAGCGGCGAACGCGGCCCGAGTTACGACTTCTTCCAGTATCCTATCGTTGCCGGCCGCCTTGCCACCATCTGCGAAATCACGGGCGAGAACTTCCGGAAGGCCTGCGATCGGCTGCACATTGCTCCAGTTCATCGCACCGAGATGTTAAAGCTCGACACTCCGGTCGGGCAGCGTATCCGCGCCTTCGCGGCCCCGAAAGAGGCCGCCGAGGCACTGGGATAAACGATCGGATTGTTATGCGCGTGCGGAGGAACCAGGGTCGCCGAGATCGACGAGATTGGTGCGACTATACCGACCCTTCCGGAACGTTACCCCCTGCTTCAGTTTCGTTCGCGCGGGTGCGCATGAGTGAAAAATCCTTTTTTAGCGAAATGCCTGCCAGTTTGTCGGAGTGATGCGGATGCCTTGTCCCAATCACGGGGGCCGTGCGACTCCGTTAGCTCATATCCGGGGAAAAATGTCCTACCAATCCAACTCCGCGACTGAACGGGCAACACTACTGCTTCGCCGCCACCATCGTCGCCGGCGCCGGCGCCCGCCGCCGCTCAGCGATATCCGCCCCGATCACCACCCCATCATTGCGAAATGCAGCTCACCCGATATCAACCACGTTCTCAGACGTGATGGCCGCGCGCGTTGGTTGAGTGCCCGATTTTGCCGCGCTTAACTGTTCGTCCACCACAGAAGCCGCTGCGGCGCAGTCGATTTTCTTTGGTGAACGCCCATTCGCATAATGCCAATTATGCAATCCGATCTGCAATCCCGAGCGTGGCGATCTGCGCAGCACGCAATGGTGAACGTGGCGCTAAAACCGGCGGCGATCTGATCACGCATCCTACGGTCCAATTTATTTCGATATTAACGGCCATACGCTAACCGTTGAACAAAGCGCTCCGCTGGCTAGTGGTTGATCGGCAAGATCGTCGTTTTCTGATCAATGCAGCTCGGCCGCGATCATGACATTGAGACGCTCAATCTCGACCTATGCGCGACCTGGGCGGCAATCCTTCGAATCTTGCCCGAAGAGAGTTTAGCCCGTCTCAAGGGGATTTTGGAACCGCCATAGGCGCAGGCTGAAGGTCAATCAAGTGGCGTTTATTTTCTATGATCTGGAAACCACTGGCAAGCTCATTGCCTTCGATCAGATTCTGCAATTCGCCGCAATCAAGACGGACGACGAGCTAAGCATTCTCGATACGTTCAACGTTCGCTGCCGGTTGTTGCCTCATATCGTTCCCTCCCCCGAAGCACTCCTGATCACAGGTGTAGAAGTTGCCGACCTCACCGACGCCCCGATCTCGCACTTTGAGATGATGTGCCAGATCCACGCGAAGATGCGTGCATGGAGTATGGGCGGCGCTGTCTTCGTCGGTTGGAACAGCATGAAATTCGACGAAGCCATGCTGCGCCAAGCTTATTACCAAACGCTATTGCCAATCTACCAGACCAACACCAACGGCAATGGCCGCGCTGACATGATGCGCATGGCGCAGGTTGCCGCTGCCTGCCTACCTAACTCCCTCGCCGTGCCGCTTGATGCCACCGGCAAACGTATTTTCAAACTCGCCCTAGTGGCTGAGGCTAACGCGATTGTGCTGGATAACGCGCACGAGGCTATGTCTGATACCAGCGCGACGCTTGCTATCGCGCAACTGATTAAGCGACGCACCCCGGCACTGTGGGACGCCATGATCGCAAACGCCCGCAAAGCTGGGCCTATAAATCTGATCAGGAATAATTCAATCTTGCTGTTGAGCGAAACCTATGAAGGTGCCCCTCACAACTTTGTTGTTGCTCCGATCATCGCCAATGCCACCAACGCCAACGAATGGGCGATATTTGATTTGCAGTTTGATCCATGCCCCCTGTTGGATGCCGACGATCCTACGTTGCGTACCGCCATTGATGGGACGGTGAAGCAGATCCGTCGCACATCCATAAATGCCCAGCCATCGCTTCTGCCGCTTGATTTTGCTCCCAGCGATGTCTGTGGCGGACGGTTGCCCTTAGCGACCTATCAAGCCCGGGCCCGGGCCGTTCGCGAGCACGCTGATTTCCGCAAGCGCGTCGCCCGTTTGCTGGCCGAGCGATACGCCGACCAAGAGCCCTCTCGTTACGTCGAAGAAAAAATCTATGCTGGCTTTGCTGCGCCAGCTGACAAATCCCGCATGCGTTATTTCCATGAGCGTAAATGGCCCGAACGTCCAGGTATTATCAAGGTCCTCGAAGATGATCGCTTCCGTAAGCTCGGCAAACGTGTGATCGCCAGTGAGCGGTTCGACCTATTGTCGGACCAAGAGCGCGGCCGTTGGCAGGACTGGCGCCGCCATCGCCTGTTGGCAGAGGGCGACGTGCCTTGGTTCACCATTGCCGCCGCTCGTGCCCAAATCGCCGAACTTGAGCAAGATTCCTCGTCCGAACAGCGTCAACAACTAACCGAGATCAAGCGATTCCTGATGAGCAGGGGGACGAGGTAGGGGGTATGATCGGCCGCTCGGGGCAATTCGCAAAACATGATGGGGGGCTTCGCTCCCCTCGCTCTCCCGAAAAATAAAAACCGAAATCCAGAAAAGGAAAAGCCCCGCTCAAAAAATAAGAAAGGCACCGCGGAAAAAAACGCCCGCAGCTGGCGACACCGCGTTAACCGCTTGGATTGATCGCTCGCTCGTCGCGTTCGCCTGAATCTTGCACTCTCCGAGCTGTCGTCATAGGCTCTGCTTATCGTCCAGAGTTCGGGCTTCTGCGAAATCGGCCCGACACCAGCCTGCTTCTCCGAGCAAGGTAGTTCGCACAGACGCGGCGGTTGCCTAATGGCTCCGCAAATAACCGGAGAAGTCACTATGACCCGCTCGACCAAGAAGATTACGCCAGAAATCTCGCTGGGAACTGGCCCCGTTCAGGACGACACCGTAAAAACGTTCACGATGAAGTTGGGCGATCTTCCGAGCATGGTCGATGCGGTGTTTGACGGCGACCACAAGAGACTCGGATGGGTCCATATGTTCGCCAACGCCAAGGGCTGCGATCACATCGATGGTCTGTTCCCGCAAGTGCAGATTGAGTGGCATGAAGTGGGGTCGGGCTTCCCGGCCAATTGGCGCGGTGTCAAGGTCAACTTGCCGGAAGTTGTATCGTCAACAAAAACGAACTTGCCGCTTGAGATCATCCCGGCTGGACGCACCGTCGACGACGGCAGCCCGGACCAGCTTGCATTGCTTCTCGCCTTTGGCGTGAGGCGTGAGGGTGGTCGGGCGGCAATCCTTCGCCAGAACAACGGCGCGGTGAGTGTGGAAATTTTCACACCGCGAGAAAATTGAGGGTCGTCTTTGATCGGACTCAATGCCCGCGTTAGCGATACTCGCTGCCCTTACGCGCACGCGAGGGGTCGCTGACTTCGATTGCCGAAGTCTCGTTCTGTTGGTTAGCGGAAAAATCGTCAGGTTGACTAGGCTCCGGGTGATCCGAGTCGCCGTGGAGCGTTATCACCATGCCTTGATTAAACTCCAACGCACGACCAGCGACTTCGGCCGATCGTCGCGCCAGCCGATCGCGTTGTCCGCTTCATTGAGCACTAGGTCGCTGCGCTCGAGGTAGTCGGCATACGCCGAGACCGCTCTAACGATTGCGTCTTGCAAGGCTTGCGCCTCCCGGCTCCGCATGATGTCGCGCTCTAGGGGCCAGTACGATTCGCTCGACAGGAACACCGGCGGGAGTGTATCCGGCCGGCGGACGCGGATTTTCTCTCGCGGCAACGACATCTGGTATTCCGTTCGGCCAAAGCCCTCCCAGCGCTCGTCGTATTGACTATTGTTCTCTTTTTGTTCTCAATAGGACGATGAGCGTGCTATTCGAGATAAACCGGGATTTCCCGTACCAGGTCGCGCTGTCGTTCGATGAAGCGGCAATGGAGGTTTTGGATTGGCTCGAAGAGTGCGAACTCGAATGGGACATGTATGTCGATCTGCCGGAGAACACGGTGCGGTACTGCTTTCGCACCGTGGGCGATGCGGCGGCATTCAAGCGGCGGTTCGGAAATGCGGCGCAGAGGCGAGCTGTCGCCGGCGGCCATTGACCGTGGTTGGCCCCATCAAGTCATCCTGCCGGCGCGCTCGTGTGAAGCGGCGGCTACCAAGTGATTCACGAGTTCTGCAAGGACCTCACGCTCTGCACCCGCGGCCACGCCGTGTACGACCGCGAGTGGTTTCATGTGTATTGTTTCTCCGAAGCAGCCGACGCCGAGAAATTCAAGCAGCGCTTCGGCGGCGAGACCTTCGATCCGAGCCAACGAGGGAGGGGCAGCAACTGGGCGCATTGGAATAGGCGCCGGGCTCCCTAGATATCGGTCATGTGCGGTCGCGTGCGACTTTCCTCGGACTATTCCGAAATCAAGATCAAGCTGAAGTTCGACCCGGATTGCCCGGCGCCGAATTTTGAGCGCGAATGGAATCTGCCGCCGACCGAACGGGTGCTCGTTGCGATCCGCTCGGTTAACGGTAAGCGCACGCCGAAGATGATGCGCTGGGGACTTCTGCCGCATTGGGCGAAGGACGAAAAAGTTCTCCTATTCGACGTTTAACGCCCGAGCGGAGGAGTTCACGACCAAACTAGCGTTCCGGGATGCATGGGACCGCGGTCAGCGCTGTCTGGTCGTTACGGATGGATTCTACGAATGGAAAAAGCTCGACCCCAAGGGCAAGGAAAAACAACCCTACGCCGTCGCGATGGCTGACGCTGCTCCGATGGTGATGGCGGGACTTTGGGCCAGATGGAACTCGCCAAGCGGCGAAGAGATACAAAGCTGCACCATCATCACCTGCGGCACCAACAGCGTCATGGGCGAGTTACATAACCGCATGCCGGTTGTTGTTGTTGCTGAGAGCGATTGGTCGAAGTGGCTTGGCGAGGAGCCGGCTACGGAAGAAGAGCTGCTAGCGATGCTCAAGCCGTGTCCCGACGAAGCACTGAGAATTTGGCCCGTGGACAAGAGGGTGGGCAACGTGAAGAACAAGGGGCCGCAGTTGGCAACGCCGGTATAGCACGCTGGTGCCGCAGCTAACGCGAGCAAATACCGCTCGGCTGTGCGAAGCCCCAGCGTGATATCGAGCTTGAACGCCGCGGCGCAATTCGGCGCCCCGCCAATCGAGGATTTTTACGGTCCCCATTGCCCCCTGATCGACACGAGTGTCCGCAAGGACGGCACTTTTTAGTTGAGCTCGGTCCGGGCCGCGCCGTACTGTAGGCAGAATGCCTGCTGGGGTGGGAAATGCCAAAGGGCGAGAATGCCAGGTCGCGAATTCCGCTTCGCCACCTTTCGGTGCGCGTGCCGTGGCACGACGCCGGCTGGGATGGCACTGTCTGCCGCTCGCCTCGCCAGAATTCGAGCTGCCTCGCCCTCAACCGCATCGGCGCAACTAAGAACGATGCGGTCGAAGACCGCTACGCGGGAAAGCTCCTCACCGATATTCCTGAGCAGGATTTGCCGCCCTGCTTTGCCGAGCGCGTCAGTTTTCTGGCGCCGAAGCCGCAACAGCGGATCGCGCGGCATGCCTATTCGAAGACGAGCGACCATCACAAACACATCTGCGACACGCCGTTCAGCCATCCCGCGTTTTCTGCTGCCGCTACGCCCTTCGGTTGGCTACTGAAGGAAAGGGCGTGGGGTCCCGAGTGGACAGAAGGGAAGATCGATAGCCAGTCGATCATCGAGCGTTACGGAATCGACTCGAATCCCGGCTACGAGCCGGAAGACCCGGACTGGCTCAACGACAGGCCATGGATACAAGGGCATGCTAATCAAAAGGCGCTTCTTGACGCATTCTTCGGAGCACTCGCGCCGCAGAAGAGTCTGGTGTTTGTGTACGCAAAGCGCACACCCCTCATAGATGATGAGCAGTGGATTATCGTCGGCGTCGGCCGGATAACATCCATCGGCGACCTTAAGGAATGGGATTACGATCCGCCCAAGCACGATCTCATCCGCTCCTATCTTTGGGAGCGCGCGGTCTGCCATAGCATTCGAGCCGATGGCGGCGACGGGGTTTTGCTTCCTTATCACGACCTGCTTAGCCGTTGCGACAAAGATACAGATATTGATCCGCGAAGCTGCATCGCCTTTGTGCCGCCGGAGTACCGAACCGAATTCTCTTACGCGAGCGAACACGTTGCACCCGGCAGCGCGATTGCCGCACTTCTCTCGGTGAAGGAAGCGCTCACTTCCTACAATGAGCAATTCGGCGGTTCGTGGGGTCCGCAATTCAAGTGGATCGACGAACGTCTCGGGGAGCTATGGAAACTGCGGGGACCCTATCCGGGGTTCGGATCGATCCTTTGCGCGATGGGCGTCGAACACGGTTATCAGTTCGCGTATCATTGCTGGGAAAAAGCAGGAGAGAATGGAGATCCGTGGCCGGTCCTCGCGTCAGTCGTGAAAAATCCAAAGGACCTGCCTGCGGACCTCAAGAGCCAGGTCAGCGGATTCGCCGATACATGGAACTATTACGCGAGCGATCGGGGCAAGAAGCGGTTGGAACTCGCAAAACTCCTGGCGCGGTTCGACATTAATTTGACCCAGGCGGCGCGCTGGTGGGACCCTGCCGCACGCAACGAGGCAGGAATTCGGCTGGGAAGCGAAGAAGTCGCCGACGCAGCGATCGTCAATAACCCCTACATCTTGTTTGAATGCGACCGGCGTCGGCCGGAGCCCATCGCATTCCGCACAGTCGATCAGGGCGCTTTCCCTGAAACGCCGATAGCAAACGCTCATCCCGTTCCCGCGCCCTCGGCGATCACTGGGCCCGTAGATGGCAGGCGCTTGCGTGCGGGTACCGCTGCTGCACTCGAAGAAGCCGCACAGGATGGCCACACGCTTCTGTCCCGCGAGGAGATCATCTCGCGGCTGAAGAAATTCAATCTGAGCCCCGCGCTTCCTGCCACGGAAGATCAGTATGAAATCCAAGGAGATAAGCTCGCCCCCGTAGTATCGGCCTGCGCTCTCGCCAACGGCAAGGCGGCCTACCAGCTCGATCGGCTCGTTGCGACCCGAGAGATGATTGAATCCTCTGTCCGCAAGCGCGTCAAAGGCAAGCGTCATGAGGTCAAGATCGATTGGCGCGCCGAGCTTGATCGTGAATTCAAAGATGTGCCGGCTCCGAAAGGGTCGATCGAGGATCGTGGCCGCATCGAAAAGGCGGCGGCTTTGAGCGAACTCGCCTCCTCGCGGTTTTCAGTTCTAATTGGCGCGGCGGGCACCGGCAAAACGACGTTGCTCAAGTTCCTGTGCAAAGCGGCCCCAGTCCAGCAGCGCGGCGTTCTGCTTCTTGCGCCAACGGGAAAAGCGCGCGTCCGTCTGCAGCAGGCTACTGGCGTCGAGGCGAGAACGATCGCGCAGTTCCTTCGTCCGGCACGGTACAATGAAGCCACGCAAACGTACCAGGTAATTGGCGATGTGGAGCGGGTATCGACCTACAAGACGGTCGTCGTCGATGAATCCTCTATGCTCACAGAGGATCAGCTAGCGGCGCTCCTTGACGCGCTTGGCGCCGTCGACCGGATTATTCTCGTGGGCGACCCGAGTCAGTTGCCGCCTATTGGGGCGGGGCGGCCGTTCGTCGATATCGTCACGCTTCTGACGCCCGAGCAATTCGCGGCCGGTGCGCCGCGTGTTGCCGGAGGCTACACGGAACTGACCGTCGGCAGCAGGCAGAAGGGTAAGGATCGGCAGGACCTGGAGCTTGCCGAACTGTTCAGCGGCCGCCCGACCGGGCCAGCGGGGGACGAGATCATTTCGAAACTGGTCGAAGGCAATTGCGGCGAGCACCTGCGCATCTGTCCCTGGACTTCGCCGTCGCAGCTCACCTCGCTGCTCCCCAAAGTGATCGCTGAGGAGCTTGGCGTCGACAAAAGCGATATTGAGAAATCCTTCGCGCTAAAGGCGCTCGGCGGCAACGAAAGCAACGGGTCTGTCTATTTTAACTTCTGGTCGTCGGGGCCTGCTGCCGACGGCTGGCAGGTTCTTTCGCCCGTCAAGGGTGAAGCGGCAGGCACCTTGATACTCAACAGGCTCATTCAGAATGGTTTTCGTGCTGAGACCAAGAAGCGCGCGCAGCAGCAAGACCGGCGTTTCGCCAAGGTCGCAGCTCCGATTGGCAGTGACGGAATTATTTATGGCGACAAGGTCATCAATCTCGGCAATCACCGCCGGTGGAACGTTTTCCCGAAGGAGAAAGAGGGCGGCAAGAAGCCGCTGGAGTATGTCGCCAACGGAGAGATCGGGATAGTCACCGGGCCGTTCCGAAAGAAGGGCAGCAAGGTAAGACTCGACCAACTCAAGGTCACGTTGTCGTCCCAGCCAGGCTTTGAATACACCTACTGGGCCAGCGATCTCGACGAAGACAGCCGGTTGTTGGAACTTGCTTACGCCCTCACCGTGCACAAGGCGCAGGGCAGCGAGTTCGATAAGGTCTTTGTTGTTCTTCCCAACCCCTGCCGCATACTGTCACGCGAGCTTTTGTATACGGCCCTGACGCGGCAAAACTCGCGCCTAGTCCTGTTTTGCCAGGGCGAGCCTTACAAGCTGATGGACTACCGGCATCTCTCGGACGCCGGACGGCGTCTGACCAATCTGTTCGAAGCTCCGGAGCCGGTGCTGGTTGGCAAAAAACTTTACGATAATAAGCACATCCACCGGTCAAGGCGCGGCGAGCTTATGATTTCAAAGTCGGAGGTCATCATCGCCAATGAATTGGCGACAGCAGGCATCGTTTACGAATACGAGCGGCCCTTTGTCGGCAAGGATAACAGCCGCAGGTATCCGGATTTCACAATAGAGGATGCCGACACTGGTACCACGTGGTTCTGGGAGCATTTGGGGATGCTTGGAGACGCCGAATACGAGCGGAAATGGAAGTTGAAGCTAGCATGGTACGCAGAGAACGGAATTCTTCCGCATGACAAAGGTGGTGGCCCCAACGGGACGCTGGTTACCTCGTGGGAAATCGGAGGTATCGACAACGGGCAAATTTCGCGCTTGATAAAGATCATCAAGAGCGGCGGATAGAGGCCGGGACGCACCGTGTGCAAGAGCGAACTCAGACCTCGCTCAGATACCGCAATAGCTGTTCACGCTCCCGTTCCTGCCGCGGCGTCCTTGCCGGTGCAAAAAGCCCAACGGGTATCAGGTGTCGAACCAACTTCACGAGACCGATGGTCTGTGTAATTTCGATCAAATGTTTGCAGTGAAAGCACAGATAACCACGGCGAGTCTCCGTCGTAACGTTTCCGCGCTTTTCAAGCGCGCAATCCAGAATCAGATTTTGTTCCTTTTTCGGCAAGCTGCCGCAAAGGTGCACCGATCGTCGGGCGGGTAGTCCTCATCACGAGCGACCCCCTTGTCGCTGGCCAATTGAGTGGTCCGGGCACGCTCCGGATTTGCGCGATTCCGTGTTTTCACGCGTTCTGAGACTGTCGACATAACAAACCTGTTTATTGTCCCTGCACTGGCGTCGATGTTTAGGTGGGAGAAGTTTCAGCCAAACAACAACACCCACCTGATCGGAGCAGATAATCTTACCATTCAATGAAAGGTCACCGGGGCTATCGACTAAAACGTCGTGTGCTTTTGTGCCCGTTCTTGCTCCAAGCCGCGGCCGGACGTTATTTTTATTGTCATCGGGGGTGATGATTGCCGACCGGCACTCACGACGTTAATCAGTCCCCACTGGCATACGCGCGCGCGAGGCGCGTCGCTTCGGCGCACGACGAGGTAGGGGGTACGATCGGCCGCTCGGGGCAATTCGCAAAACGTGATGGGGGGCTTCGCTCCCCTCGCTCTCCCGAAAAAGAAAAAAGAAATCCAGAAAAGGAAAAGCCTCGCTCGAAAAATAAGAAAGGCACCGCTGAAAAAAGTCCCAGCTGGCGGCACCGCGTTAACCGCTTGGATTGATCGCTCGCTCGTCGCGTTCGGCTGAGTCTTGCACTCTCCGAGGTGTCGTCATAGGCTCAGCTTATCGTTCAGAGTTCGGGCTTCTGCGAAATCGGCCCGATGCCAGCCTGCTTCTCCGAGCAAGGTGGATCGCACAGACGAGGTGGCGCTTCGGTGTCGCAAACAAACGGAGAAATTCAATGATCCGCTTGCCCAAAAAGCCCGCCCCTGATGCGGAGGAAGAAGCTTCGCCAATCCTCGTGCCTAAAGGTACCGGAGAGTTCACGTTTGGCGACCATCTGAGACACCTGCACGAGCACGCCGGCGACATAGCGGCAACGCTTGACGAATTCGGTCGCTGCGCTCACTGCGTGCGTCGCGGCTGGTTCAAGCTGGACTCTTGATCGTGGGGGCGCAGTCCAAAACAGCACCCGCGTACGCATAAAAATCAGACGCATACAGCTGACAGAAAGTGTTGTCCTACCCGGCACCGACAACACAGGCAAACAGCGGCATTACGGCGTATCGCACTCCCTGATCGAGCTCCTGCCTCGTGATGCGCTTAAGACTTCTCGATCAGAGACTCTTCGGCTGTTGCGATCTTCCCAATCAGATCGCCACCCTCTTCCGGCCTCGTGCGTACTGTCCCCTTGAAGATGCCGCGCAACAGCACTGCGCGCTCGGCACCGTCAACCGCCGCAGTGTCGCCGCTAGACCGAACGACAAAACAGTGCAGATTCAACGGCCCCTCTGACCATGCCGCCTGCTCCATCCGGAGTGTCTGCTTCATGAGCACAATCACACCGAACGGAGGCTCCAGTCCAAGCGGCGGGTTCAGGCCCTTTGGCCATCGGATATGCCCTCCCCCGCTCTCTTCCTCGGGGAACGCCACGCGCCTAAGAGCCGTCGCGACAGCCGGAACATTCAAGCCAAGCTGTTGCGCCGTGATATTGCCAGGGCCGTATACCGGGGCCCCCGCATAATCGCCGCACGCAAGAAAGCTGTTGCCGTCAAACGTCACTATGGTGGCGGCGCGACGGGCGCTCTCGACCTCACCTTCCTTCAGCTGAAATTGGAGCACGGAGTACCCATCGACCGGCCGAGCCCCAGCGTACTCGCAGAGGAACTCGTAAACATCTTCCCATGCGGCCAATCCAGGATTTAACTCCTGAATCTTCTTTTGCTCGGATGAGTACTTGTCGTGAAAAGCCTTCCACTTGTTAAAACCCTCCTGTACGAGCTGGGCAATCTTTTCGACGTCCACCCCACTTTCACCGCGACGTCGCACAAGCACGTCCTGAAGCTCCTCCGGTGGGATTAGAGTCATTACCCGCGAAAACAGCGCGTCGAAACGGTCCGGCGGCACCAATGCCTTGGCAATCATTCGAAGCTTCTGATCTGCGACTGCGTAGGCCTCCTCTTCCCGACTGTCTCGCATCACGATGGTGTCCACCAGAACCGTCGCGCGCGAGCCAAAGCGGTGGACTCGGCCCACGCGTTGTTCGAGATCCATCGGGTTCCATGGCACGTCTATGTGAACCAGGCGCCGCGCGACCTGCAGGTTAATCCCTTCTCCTCCCGCCCTCGATGACACCAAGAACTGAGGACCGTTTGGCCGCCAGAACCGGTCGATCTCTTCTTGGCGCTCCCGGTCAGACTGCCCGCCGATGATCACAGCCGGCCGAACGCCATATGTCCTTTCCAAATAATGGGCAAACGCTGTGATGGTTTCGATAGGCTGTGCAAACAAGACAACGCGCTCGTCGCCGGCGGGAGTGAGGACACGATCACGAATCAGATTCCATTTTGAATCTCCTCCCTCCTTCAGAACCGAAAGCCCGAGGTTGATCAGGTCCTCTAGACCCGCGTGGTCAACATCAGGGCTGAGAGGGTCATCGACTTCCTCCATATCTTCGAGTTCGCCGCTCTCGTCTTGCAATCCGATATCACTCCGTATTCGGTTCAGGAGGGCATCGAGCGGTTCGTCAATGGCACCACCTCGGTAAGGTCGGAGAGCGGTAAGCGCAGCACTTAGGTTTCGGGTCTGCAGGGTCCACCCCGCACGTATTGCCTGGCGGACGAGATACCCTAGTCCCGCCTGAGGGCTTGAAGCAGCCCATTGCAACGCCTGCGCGCAACGCCATCCTGCGGCGCGCTTTCCTGCGTCGCGCTCGTCGAGGACACCGTATGGGCTATAGAACTCGTGAATCGCGCGTAGCCAGCTTCGGTATAGCGGCCCCGCATCGAAGAGGATGGCGGATTCACTTGTCGTTTCGGAAATAAGGGCTGACCCTCCCAGTCCGCTACATCGTCCTTGGTCCGATAAATCACCCGTCCCGCAAGGTCATTTGCGCTCTCACCGGTACGCCGGAGCAACTGCAGAAGGTTCTCGAAACGTGCTTGGTGTCCCTGATGCGGCGTCCCGCTCAAAAATAGGACGCGTGTGTCCCCGTCCAATTTTGCCAGGAGGTCACGGACCAGCCGATAGTTTTCTCTCGGATTGCCGCCTCCTGGTTCCCAGTCTGTTAGGTGATGACATTCATCAACAATCACGATGTCCCAGGGGCCGCTGTTCAGCACTTGCTCACTGTTGGCGCCGTGTACGGCTTTGTGAATACTCGCGACAACTAGCTGATCTTCCAGGCGCGCATCGCGATCGCTAGCTGTCCATTGCCGAAACGGCAGTTCGAGACGGGCTAGCTCTCTTCGCACATTTCGAACAAGTCGCGCCGGCGCAAGATACAGAACCCGAAACCGCGGATTCGCGGCAAGCAGCTCCTGTATGAGGAGCCCGACCTCCACTGTCTTCCCGAGCCCCACTTCATCCGCGATCAAGACTTGCCTCAGTGAAGGCGTGTCCAACACGTGCCGCACCAGGCTCACTTGGTGCGCAAGAGTATTCACTTGGCGGGCGTCGAGTTGTCGTTGTGGGTCCTCCGCCAAAAGGAAAAACGCTCGCAGGCGCGCAATGCTGCGCCGTGTCAGGGAAGTCCAGGTATCGCCATCTGGGAGGGTAGCCAGCAGCTGACTGGGCGTTGACGCCACTTCAACACGCTCGGCATCGATTCCCATGTCAACGATTGGAACAGCCGGCAGTTCACCGTCAGCCCAGAAGCGCCTCGGCGGACCAGCCAAGTCGAGGGATAGCAGTCCCCATTCCTCGTAACGGCGAACAACGGCAAGGGGTGATGTATCGCCCGTGCGCCTGACTATTGCCGGTGCCGCGGGCACAGTCACGCCACGGCCCTTGCTCGAACGCCCTCATCAGGAAGCATTGGAACAGAAGCCGACAGGGCATCGCACGTATCGAGCACCGCTGAACGGTTTTTCAGATCCGCTTTTTCGGTGCGTCGGCGATGCGCTTGCAAGATTGCATCGGCAGCGCCATCTAGTGGATTTTCGAGATCCTTGCGGACCTGCTGCAGCTCCAGCTCGACCTCTCTAAAACACTGAAGAAGTAAAGCGCTTGCTGCTTCTGCAGCCGCAGCGGTGCTCGCGTCCGCCAGTTCGTCGAACAGTTCTATAATGCGAGCCTTAACTCCCGTGCCGGCATTGTCGCCTTTCTTTACGAAGGCATTGCATTTTATCTTGATCGGTTTCTGAATTGCTGTGGCAAGTTCATTCTTGACGCGGTCTCGAAGACTATCGATAACCTCGCGACCCGCAATGTCGATCTGCTTGATATCGGCACGCAGCGCCTCAAGTTGAGCATCCAGCAGACTAGGTGGGACGCGGGTGCCTTGCTCGCGGCACCATTTTGCCAAATCAGTGACCATGCGCTCGCAGTCGGACGCAAATTCGCGCGTTCGCTTGCGAATTTCCTGAATGATGGACTTGCCCCAGACTTCCGCGATGGGTTCAACGAACTTGCGCGCGAAGTCGTCTGGAAGATTGATATGGCGAGCGCCGTAAAACGTGCCTTCGCGTTTGACGGATGCACGAAGCGTCGCCCAGTGCGCGCTTCTCAGGCTGCCAAGGTACTTATTGATTTCTGTGCGGGCACTGTCCTTCGCACGAATTACAAGAGCGCCGATCCGCTCTGGCATAGTACTCTTTAGAAACTCCCGAAATTGCCCCTGGCGAACCAGGAACTCCTTCCTGAGGGGGCCTAACACCACCTCGAGTTCGCGCTGAAGCTCCTGTACTTCCTGCTCCGTGTGCTCGTTCCCGGCCCACTGTGCTCGGACCAGATCGACCCACGCGATTGCTTGTTTTAGCCACGCCTTCATCGACTCGGCTCGACGGACCCTTGCATCTGCTCGACGGGCAGCGACGACTTCGCTAAGTTCTCGCTGCATCTCTGGAATGCCACTCTGCTCTATCTCAGTGATAAATGCCCCGTCGTCCCTGTCGTTAGCGAGCAGCCGTCGATATTGGGGAGCTGATACAGGAAATACCGATAAATCATTGCACAGTTGCTGAATTACCGAACGCTGCGCATTCCTCACCTGCTCGTCGCCGGACTCCATCCGTTCGAGCTCCTGACGCAGCTGTCGGCGAATTAACTCTCGAGCTTTTTCGAATTGCTCGGCTAGGTGTTGGGCTTTCTTGCGACTTTTGTCCTTTGCCCACTCATCTTCGGCGACATCGTCCAGACGGGCCACCGCCACAGCAAGCACGACGGGATCGTGGGAGCGCTCGTCGGCTGTAAACAACATGCGGGTGAGAAATTCGCTAGTGCGTAATAGGTCCGCCGACGATTCTGTGATGCCGGCGCGATCGACGACCAAGACTACAGCTTTGGCCCGCTCATTGATCCACTTCCGGGTCGTCTGTTTGTATGCGTCACCGGCAACGCCCACCCCCGGCAGATCGACGAGGACCATGCCGGTGCGCAAGAGAGATGAATTCCACCGGACGTGCAGTTCCTTTATCAGCGGTGCCAAAAATCCGGACGCATGTTCGCGGAGATCTCGACGAAACGTGCTGGGATCCGCATTGAACTCACAACAGTATTTGCCACCCGATTTTGCGAGCGCTAGAGCGGACTTTATGCCGCGGACGCGTTCGTCGTCTTCAACCAAGGCGACGGTTCCCCAAGTGCGCTTCATTCCCGCCGCATCACGTAGCGAATCGACGAGATATGGGAGATCGGCACCCGCGTCCTGATTGCCCTTGATTAGAAGCTGAGCTTGCTTTCGAAAAACCTCCAAACGCCTTCGCGCTTCCGAGTCATCAGGCTGCGGCGGGTCAACAATCTCTGGCTCCTCCGCGTCAGCCGTGAAATCAGGAGGCACATTAGTGTCCGCTTCACGGCCTGTAGCGGCCTTCAGCGCGGCCGCGTGTCCGCGTTCCAAGGGGAATACAATTCCTTGCCACAGATTGCCGGCGGTGTGGTACTCGGCCTCGAACGTCGGCACGTCCCCATAACGTACTTCCATCGCGAGCGCGGTAAGCGGTCCGATTCCACCGGACGGAAGAATGAGTTCCTGGCCGGCAACCAGAGCATTGATCAGGGTGCTTTTTCCAACCCCGGATGCTCCTAGAAAACATATCGCCAGCTCGTCACTGACGCTGCGGTCGAGCGTTTTAATTCGCGCCAGAGCCTCATCCAGCCCCGACACCCTATCTTTCAAATGTTCTGCAAGGAACGGCCGAACCTTTTCCTTGTACCAAAACTCCAACCGTTCAAGATCTTCGCTCATTAGTAAAACGTCCTCTAACAATCCCAGATTTCGACTTTTCGCCCGGAATCCCCGGCCGACTTCGTCGGAATACGAACTCCGCTATCACCGGCAAAATCTGCAGCCCAGCATAAGAGGTTAGCAAGCCGCATCTCGTCTACGCTGCTTGCAACGAGATCGAGAAGTCCCGGGGACGCAACGATAACAGCCAAGCAACGTGCGCGGCTGATTGCCACGTTAAAGCGATTGCGCGACAGCAGAAATGATGCGTCGCGGGGCATGTCATCCGCGCCGGAAGTCGTCATCGACACGATCACCACGTCCGCTTCCTGACCCTGGAATTTGTCGACTGTGCCAACACGGGCACCATCGGGCAAGCATGAGCGGAGCAGGTTCACTTGCATGTTGTAGGGCGCGACGACGAGTACATCATTAAGGGTTATAGCGCGTTCCCTGCCGTTTCGGTTGATTACGCGCTGGCTGAGGAGGCTCATCAGAATATCGCGTGTCGCTTCCGCCTCCTCGTTAGATTTCTGCCGGCACCCAGAATGCTCGACGGGGAAAAAGGACAATCCAGTGGCCTTTAGTGTCGGGTGCGCGCTCTCTGCGAGAACCAATCGTTGCATCGCGCAACCCGCTGCGGAGTGGAGCTTGCCCTCATACACCGCAGCGGACACGAACGCGCAGAGGTCCGGGTGCATACGCCAGGTCTTGGACAGAAAAATCCCGCGTTCCGGCGGCACGACGGCGTGGCCTTCGAGAAGGTGATCGAGGGCAGAGCGACCACTGTCGCGAGGGTGTGCGCCCTGGATCGGCTGCGCGAGTTGCATTTGGTCGCCCACGAGGACAATCGATTTGGCAGAAGTTGCCATCGCTACCAAGTTTCCAAGTGAAACCTGTCCGGCCTCATCGACGAAGAGCACGTCCCGGCTGGCCGCCAACCCAGGATACGCGAACGCCCAAGCGGTACCGGCAATGATTGGCAGGGTTGCGTCTATTTCGTCATTATCGGTGACGCTCTCGATGAAGCCGCGCCCTGTATACTCTTCACTTCCGCTGTCTTTCTTTTGACCAAGCGGACGTACGGACTCACCCTCCTCGATTAGGCGCTCCTCGATGGCGTTGAGTACATTATCGATAGCCTTGTGGCTGTTTGAAGCAACGCCGACTGTTTTGCCGGCGCGAATGAGTGACACGATTAGGTGCGAGGTGGTGTAGGTCTTGCCGGCGCCGGGCGGCCCCTGGATTACAAGCCAGGAGCGGTCTAGGGCGTGAACCGCTCTCTTTGAAGCTTCGATCAATCGGTCCGGGTCCTCGCGATCGACAGGCTCAATAATTGGTGCCCCGGGGGAGCGGCCCAATAGCTTTGGTGCGTCGCGCCGCAAGATCGCTCCGATGTGCGGAAAAGCATCGCCTCCGGCGGCCATGTCGCGGGCGACCATCCAGACGGCATCGCTAAGTGCATCAGTGTTCACCGGTCCACCGGGCATCAGCGATAGCTCTTTTGGTAGTTCGCCTTTCGCTGAACTACGCTTTAGAGTGACAACGCTCGACGCTTCATCAAGGGCGAAAATAGTACCCGCGGGTTCTCCCCCTGCGGCAATGTGAACGGCCGAACCTTCACGAAGCTTGGTTTCTTGTTCGGGATAGCGGTAACGGAACGTCAGGCTTTTTTTGTATTGACCTTTCCAGTCTTTGCTCTCGGCTACGCAACCGCCAATGCACTCACTGTCATCCTGGAGCTCCTCTACGCTCCGCTCCTGACGATCGAAGAACGCCCACCAAGCCGGTTTTGCTTCCCTGCGATGGAAGCCAACCAGATCGGCCATGAGTTGCCGCGCCTCTGCGTCTGGCGCCTTCGGGTCAACAACGAGCGCATTTTCGAGTTCTTCCTGCGCCCGCTCTCTTTCTTCACGCGCGATCTGCACATCGTCTTTTAGAGGGGGGCTTTCGACAGATGCTTCAGCCGCGATCTCGACCGCTGGCGGCCAATGGCCCGCTTCCTTGGCGCGATCGATAAGCCAGTCACGGAGCAGGAGGGTGGACAGACAGTCGTCCCGATTGTAGTCGCGCAGATCGTTCAGGAGCGAGCTTTCACCGGTCTCACGAAAGCGGTCATAGATAACAAGGCTGTCTCCGCCGGACACAACCGCCGTGGTGCGAGCGGGCATGTAGAAGCGTTCAAGATTTCTTGATCGAATAGCCCGGCTCACCGACTCTCACGCCCTCGCGCACCACGCGATAGAGATCCACCATGCGGTTTGTGCGCAGAATTTCATCCACCGCCGTCTCTGCAGTCGCGTGCATGGAAGCCAAGCGGCGGAGCGCTGTCTTTTCGTAGGGTGCGTAATGATAGAGATGTGCGCTGGGCGAACGGACGAGCCGCGCGGTTAAAAATGACATGAGTTCGGCAAAGGCGTGCTTCTCCTGCACGCGATCATGGGCCCAGAACGCGCTGAAGCGGAGGTTAGGATGACCTGGAACTGGTTCGCCTTCTTCGTGGTCGAGCTCCGCCTGCCAAAGCACCCCGCAGAGATATTCGAGACCGCCGGGTTGCATCGGATCGCCTTCGAAATCGAAGAAAAGATCGCCCGCATCGGCCAATGGCAGCTTGTCGAAACCAAGACCGGGCTGATGAGGCAGAATTTCGAGAACACCCAACCCCGTTTCGGCGCTCTGCTTTTGCAGACGTGCCTGCTGGGCCAAGCGAGCCAGAGTATCCGGCGCAATGCCAGCGATCCGCACACCGTTGAGATTTGCGAGCATGGAAGCAGTCGAGACGCCGGCATCGACGAGACGCCGGGTTTGCGTCTTTGTGATATCGGCGACGCGACAGAGGTGATCAGCCTCTTCCCATCGTGCCTCGCAAGCCGCCGACCATTCGCACTTGCTACAATAACCGCAAGGCTCCGGCATCAGTCCTGTCGGCAAGTCAGCCGCAAACGCCTCCAGCCGACGAGCGGCCCGACGAACGTAATAGCGGACCTCGTTGAGCGGAAAGCCCTCGACCTTGTAAGGCGTCTCGGGCTCGGCGGTGCCAAGCATGAGAGAGCCTTGATTCGCCGCCCGGCCCTGTACGGTGCCGAGCAAGTCACCATAAAGGGCGATTTGAAGAAGGTGTTCTGGCCGAGCCGTACGCGCCAGCTTGGCATCCCACGGCTCGTAGGACCAAGCCCAGCGTGGACAGCCGTCCTCAACGCGTACAAGGAAATCGGCGTAGCCGACCCAAGAACCTGCCGTAAGGGCTGCCTGATAGATCAAGGGAACGCCGCGCTCCATCGCGTCGACCGTAGCGGCGAAGCGTGCCTGCAGCGGCCCTGATGGAATCTCAACAGAACCGCCGTACAGCTTCTTCAGCCCCTCGAGGCATGCGGCTTCATGCTCATGACCCTTTCGGACGACGAGTGCGATCTGAGGATCGTCGGCGGGCTCAGCGGCTCCGCGCAAGCCTCGACGAGCTTCCAAGGTCCACGCGGCCGATGCGCTGCACCCGAGGAAAGTCGCCGCGAGTGTAGGCGAAAGCCGCGCCGAGCCGTCATCAGGATTGTCTGACAAGGCGATTGCCCCAATGGAGGAGGGTCACATTTACGCCTTTCGATAGAGAGTGTCCCGATGTGTTGGTTCGCCGTGATGGGGAGTTCGCTCCTAACGGGGTTAGTCCAGCAGATGATAATAAATAATTCGAATCGCTGATTTGTTATTGATCAACGCTATTCATTGTTAATCCTTCGTCTTCAACTGCGCTTGGCGCGCCCGGGCGCGACCGAGACAATTGATCAAGAGGAGTTTGTCCTTGGTATCGGCACAGCGCGCAAATGATTGTCAGGGGCAATCAATGGACTGGTTTGAGAGACTTACGGGGTTTCGTGAAACGAACTACGACGACACCCGCGCCAAGCTCAAAGTCGATGGCAGCCGACTGCAGTCCCTGATTAATGGGAAAGGCTATGGCATCGGACAGCTGGAGTTGGTGCCACTACAAACTCTGCGCGAGAGGGTGAAATCCGCGGGTGGACTGCCCGGGAGGCTCAAGGCACGTGTAGTGGTCGGCGACGTGCGGCAAATGCATCAGTCGCCCGAGAACGCTGGCGCGCTGTTCCAGGTGGCATCGCAGTTCAATCTGCTGGAGATGACCTCCTACGATGTGACACCGGAGGACGGCGTCACGCGCTACCAACACGACCGCACTCAAGGCCCAGCATGCGCAATCGCCGCCGGCGCGGCCACGATCTACCGCAACTACTTCGCGCCGGTAGCCGGCAGCTATGGCCAAACGACCGAACGACAGTTCGACGGGTTAGCCGATCTTGGCGCGGCTCTTGGCGACGCCCTGAATCAACCGGTCGGGGCATTATGGAGTATGCAAAACGGCTACGCGCTATGCACCGGTGCCGGACTCGACGCTATTGCAGAACATCTAGGAGAGCTGCAACCGGAGCCGCTCGATAGCCTGCGCGGCAAACTGAGCATCGGGGTGCACCGCGACGTAGAAGTCACGGATGCTGCGCATTCCAGCGATCGTGATCAGTCGTTCCAGGCGATGGTGATCACGGTTTCCATGGGATCGTGATCAGGCTCAGCATTGGTATTTGGCGTGCTGAGCGTCAACGCGGTGGCGAGCACGACTGACGATTGTATGGTGTCCCCGAAATAGCCTCCTGGTCAAGGTTGGCGGGAGGGGCGTGTGGTCTGGTGGGGGCAATTGCGAGCGAGATGGTTCATGCTGCTTTCTTTTCGCCGGCGCGGCGTCGCAGGCTGTCGCCTTTGAGTTCGATACGGTGAGCGTTGTGAATGATGCGGTCCAATATCGCGTCACCGAGAGTTGGATCGGCGATAACGTCGTGCCACTGCGCCACGGGCACCTGACTTGTGATCAGCAGTGATCCCTTATCGTAGCGATCATCGACGATTTCGAGCAGATCACGGCGTTGGTCGGCGGAGAGTGGCTCGGGTCCCCAGTCGTCGATGATAATGAGATTGGTGCGCTCGAGCGTGGTCATCAGGCGAGAAAGCCGGCCTTCGCCGCGCGCCTGGGCGAGATCGGCAAAGAGGCGCGGAGCTCGTTTATAAAGGACGGAGAAGCCGTCGCGGCAGGCCTTGTTGCCGAGGGCGCATGCTAACCAAGACTTCCCTGTTCCGGTCGGGCCGACGATGGCCAAGTGATTGCAGTCACGCACCCATTGGCTGGTTGCGAGTGTCTGGAAGAGAGATCGATCGAGACCGCGTGAGGTCCGAAAGTCGATGTTCTCGATGGTGGCCGCCTGACGGAGCTTGGCGGCGGTCAATCGGCGTGAGAGGCGGCGGTTGTCTCGGAAGGTGGCTTCCCGATCGATGAGGAGGCCGAGCCAATCGGCGTGCGACATCTCGGCTGCCTCAGGATTGTTCTGCAGTTCGACGAGTGTGTCGGCCATGGCAGCGAGGCCGAGTGAGCGCAGGCGTTCGATGGTGGGATGAATGAGCATTGTGATCTCCTGATCAATTGTAGTAGCTGCGACCGCGGATGTTTGAATGAAAGAGGATGGGCACCTCCTGCGTCGGAGGAGTTGTTTTGTCGGTGCCGTTCTTCAGGATGGCGGCGACGGATTTGTAGGAGCGCGCGTTGAGCAAAAGGGCACGGGCACAAGCGGCGTCGACGCGCTCTGACCCATAGCGCTTCACGAGCCCGAGAATCCCGATGGCTGAGCGGAAGCCTTGTTCGGGATGTGGGCGCGAGCGCAGGATGACGTCGATCAGAGTGTCGGCGTCGGGCCCGATCTTGGCGGCGTCACGGCGAATGCGCTCATGTGTCCAGTCACGATAGCGCCGATGTGAGCTTGGCATATGCTCGGCGACGGTCGTTGGACGATGCGGCAGGGTGCTGCGCAGATGCGACGCCACACGCTTGCCGCGCAGGAAAATCTCGACGGTCTTCTGGGTGATCCGTGCCTCGACCTCCTGACGTACGAGGCTGTGGGGAACACTGTAGTAATGTTTGGCAATCTCGACGTGATAATCGAGATTGATCCGACAGCGCTTCCACTCGGCATACTCGTAGGGCTCATCCGGCAACGGCGTGAGCGCCGGGCGATCGAGTTCGTTGAACAGTTCGCGCCGACTTCGCCCCCAGCTCCGTAACGATCGATCGTTCAGATCGACAAGAAGACCGTGGATTGCCTCGTTGAGAGCGACGATCGAGAAGAAACGGCGGTTCCTCAACCGCGCCAGAATCCATCTACCGACAATTTGGACTCCCACTTCGACTTTAGCTTTATCCCTCGGATGATACGGCCTCGCTGGCAGAATGGCAGTTTTGTAATGGCGGGCGAGATCGGCATAGGTGCGGTTGACCATCGGCTCGTGGAAGCAGGCCCGAGTGATGCCCGCCTTTAGATTGTCGCTTACCGTCTGCCGGGCCACGCCGCCAAAAAAGGAAAATGCCCGAACATGTGATGAGATCCAGTCGGGCAAGCTTTGGGTGAAGGTTGCCTCGGCGTAGGTGAAGTTCGAGGCGCCGAGTACGGCGACAAATATCTGCGCCGTGAGCACTTCACCGGTGAGCCCATCGATCACCTCCATGGTGTGGCCCGAATAGTCGACGAAGAGCTTCTCGCCGGCGACATGAATCTGGCGCAGGGTCGGCTTCAAGCGGCCGGCCCATTCCTTGTAACGTTCGCAGAACCACGAATAGCTGAAGCCGTTGGAGGTCGTGTCGCAGTACTCCTCCCACAACAGCATCAGCGTCACGCTCGGTCGGCGTAGCTCGCGATGCACCACCGCCCAATCCGGCTGCGGACGGTCATCGCTAGGCAAATCCGATGGTGGCGGATAAAGCCGATTCTCGAGCCGGACATCGTCATCCAGCTCCGGCGGCAAAGGCCAGGTCAGGCCAGCGCGGCGCGTACGGTTCAGGTACTTGCTGACCGTTCCTTGAGCCAGGCCAAGGCTCCGGGCAACGCTGCGCTGAGACATGCCGACGCTGTGGTGCAGGCGTAGAACTTCACGAATGTGGCGCATTGACAGTCTCTCCGTCGGCATCTCGATCCTCTGCTCTGGGGGGCAAAGGGCCAAGCTACCTGGGTTGCAGACTGTCAGTGGTGAGCGCCTCCCCATCGTCTTCCAGGCTGATCACGATCGCTGGAAACGGCGATCACGATCCGCTGGAAACCGTGATCACGATGCTCTGGAATTGATGATCACGATGCTCTGGAAACCGTGATCACGATCGAGGCGAACGCGCACGGATGCCTCAGGGCAACCTCGGCCGCTGGTTTCGCAGGCCTTCTGCTCGGCCCTCCCTGTGGCCTACACACGCGTGCCACCTTCCCACTGGGAAGCATTCGCGTCGCTGGTTCTGCAGGCGGCGTACGAAGCCACGATGTTGGCTGCTGTGCTGAACGCACGACGAGGCGCATCGAACGTCGTTCTGCTCACGCAGCTTGGCGGAGGCGCATTCGGCAATCACGAAGACTGGATTCACGCCGCCATGCGACGATCCCTAGACGTGGCGTCTGGGTTCGCACTCGATGTGAGGCTTGTGAGCTATGGGACACCGTCCCGAGCGATACTGCAAATGGCGAAGGAATGTGACTAAGCCAAGTGCCGCCCCCTACAGCCGGCGCTTCGGCGCTGTCGAACGCACCGAAGTGTCTTCACCACCCTTGGCGCATCCATTCATCACTCGTCTCGACCTCAGTGGGGCAGGAGGGCCTTGGAACACGCTCATCGATCAGTCCTGGAAGATCATGTGCGCCACGCCAGGCCTGGCCAAATGCGCTGCCAGGCCGAAAAGGCGTCAGGGTCGAACCTTCAACGCCCCGAGAAATCCTGGCCAGCCGCGCAGCCGCTCTGCTGAACCGCTAAAATGCCACCTCGGCGAGAGACGTGACAACGTCGTAGTCGACGCCAAGAGAATCGAAGTGCTTTCTACCGCAATCGATTTTCTGCCTTTCCTTGGAGCGCAGCTCTTCACTGTCGAGAGTGCCTTTGGTCTCGCGGACGAAATAAAGCTTTTCCTCGCGCTCCGTGACGAACGCCCAATCGGGATTATATGCGCCAATGGGCGTATCGACTTTGAACCAAGACGGAAGTTTGACGAAGAGCTTGACGCGCTCATTGTTGTCGAGGTCACGCGCGAATTGCTTTTCAACCTCTGAATCGTATTCGATGGCATCGAACAAGGCTTTGTCCCGGTTTTTCACCTCGTAAAGATTTGTCAGATACCGGACGATACCTTCTTCCGCGTCCTGTTCCAGCCGGCTTTGCTCCCAGAACTGCCCGGCGACTTTCTCGTACTTGATGCCTTCCAGCATCAGATCGTGAAGCGCGCGCGATATCTCCCTCGCGACGGCGGCCATGAACGCCTGCGGATTGACTTTGAATTCGCCAAGGCGTCCGGACCGTTTCAGGATTTCAGCGAGTGTATGGCGGGTCAGCTCCGTTTCCTTCTGCAGAAAAGCGAGGATGTCGGGCAGTATCTTGGCTTGCTCTACGTCCCGCACGCGTGTTGCAATCTGCCTGTCAGCCGACACGCCCGCGTCCGTGATATCCACCTCAACTACGGTCGTCGCGACGCGCGGCGCTTTGATCGGCTCGATCTGTTTTATGCGGGCGAGTGCCCGATCGATCAGGTCAGATGTTGCGAACGTAACCCGGTAACGCGTCCGATGCTTGATCTTTTCCCAGAGCGCCTGAAAATCAGGCCTTAGCTGAACTTCCTTGCGGAACTTCAGTTCGCGCCGATCCCTTGCGTTGACGATGCGATTCTTAAAGAGCTTGCGGTTAACCTCGTCGATGATCGCCGCTTTCAGCGGCTCAAATTCCGGAGGCACCTTTAATTCGAAATGTGCATTTTTTGGATCGAATTTCTCCAGAATATCGCCATCGGCGCTGAGATAGCCGGCTGCAACGAGCTCTCCCCAAAGTCTTGCCGACGCGTCCTGCCCCAGCGGGATTTCGGTCCCGTCGTACTGACGGCGCAGAAGCTGCGCAAAGGCGATTTTCTCAACTTTTCCGAATTGGATGCCGAAATCTTCCTCGAACTCGGACTGTAGCGTCCGGGCGAAATCCTCATAGGATTCATTGGCGATCACAGTAAGCCGGTTGACCGTCTCGTCATGGACACGCTCGCCCGTTTCATTAACCGGTAGGCGCAAGCCACGCCCGATCTCCTGACGCTTCTTTTCGAGCGACTGACTTTCGTTCAGGGTGCAAATCTGGAACACGTTCGGGTTATCCCAGCCCTCGCGCAGCGCCGAGTGCGAGAATATGAAACGCAGCGGCACGCCCGGATCGAGCAACTGCTCTTTGTCCCGCATGATGAGATTGTAGGTATCTTCGTCATCGGCCGTATTCCCGCGCGTGTCTTTCGCGTGCCCTTGCCGGTCCCGCGAAAAATAGCCGCCATGCACCTGCGCAACGTCGAAAGGAATCAAGCCTTTGTAAATCGGCTTTGCGGTTAGGTCCCGGTACGCCTCCTCGAACCACTGGCCGATCTTGCCGAGGGCAGTCGTGCCGTCATCATTATAAATGCGGTAATTGACGACCCGGTCGATAAAAAAAAGAGAAAGGACTTTGATTCCCTTGCCCTTGAGCGCGCGCTCCTTCTTCAGGTGCTGCTCAACGGTCTCATGGACCTGCGCCTTCATAATGTCGTCGCGTTGGCCGCCAGCTTCCTGACCGAGTTCCAGGAACCTGCCCTGGTTGAACTCGATGTATTCGGAACCCGGTGTGCAATCGATATTCTGGACGATGTAGCCCTGGCGGTAAGCCTCGCGCTCATCCGATTTCACATACAGGTCATCGCCCTGTTTGACCCAGATCTTTGTGGCCCTGGGGCCGGAACGTCCCTCCTTGTGTATCTCAATACGCGCACGGATGCCGTTGCTATTGTCCGTACTGATGAGCTTTACATAAGCATCGTTGAAATTGTCGTCCGAGCGAACCGAAGCAACCTCTATCCGCTTCACAAGCCTGAGGTCGTACGCCTTGATGGGGTCGAGCTTGTAGAGGAGATTGTATGGGTTGCGATGCGTCGCGCTATAGCGCAGCGTTACCATCGGGTTCAAGTTGCCAATGGCCCGCTGCGACTTCTCTGTCGTGTCCACGCTCTGCGGCTCGTCTATGATGACGATGGGGTTGGCAGCTTGGATGAACTCGATCGGGCGGCGGCCCGACATGCGATCGCTCTCCCGGTTGATGATATTGAGCTTCTTTAGTTCGTCCTCGGTCATCTCCGAAAGCTCTTTGTCGGCAACATCCTTTTGAAATGACTGGATGTTGATGACCATGATCTGAATCTGGTTGCTGCCGACGAATTGCCGAACCTTTCCAAGCCGCTTTAAATCGTAAACGAAGTGATCGAACCGCGCTCTGTCGTAGAGCGTCTCGAAATGCTCCTTCATAATGTCGATGCTCTTGAGCACGCCTTCACGCACGGCGACGCTCGGCACGACGATGATGAACTTCCTGAAGCCGTACGCCTTGTTCAGCTCAAAGATAGTGCGGAGGTACACGTACGTCTTCCCAGTGCCCGTCTCCATCTCAATGGAGAATTCACGGCCTTGAAGCGATGCGGCTTTCTCGATGTCGTTCGCTTCCTGGATCGTCTGCACATTTTTTAAGATTTCGTCGTCAGGCAGCATGAGCCGATTGCCCATGCCCAACTCGGTTTGGAACAGCCCTCCGATTTGAAGCGACTGGAACGCCATCGCTCCCGTTAATACGAATGGCTGTCCGTCAAACGCGTCGACCACCGCTTCGATCGCGTCTTGCTGGTATTGAAGAGCCGGATCGAATTTGAGTTTCATGCGCGAGATCAGACCGTCCTGAACACGATTTCAGATTCCTCGGTCTCAGCGCGCGCCCTGAAGGTCTGAACCGCGTTTGCCTTCAATTGGTCATTGCCCTTGAAGCCTTCATCCAGGCATATCACCTGCAGCGGCTTTGCTTCTGCGAGAGCATCGATCAAATCGGGCGTTATTTCCTTTTCCAGGCAGATCAAAAGCGAATTATCTTCTACGGAAAAAACTGTCTTTTCGGCCATCTCTATTGCTTTTACCCTTGTCGTCAGCGGGAAGCCGCCTTTGAGAAGCAACTCGTACAGAACGTCCTCCGCGCCGCTGGTGCCAAGGAGATGATCTACGTGGATCTCAAGCTGAGAACCATTCTCATCAAATTCACTTGCTTCTGAAGTCCATACCTTAAAATTTGAGCGTGAAAGCTTGAACGCTCTGAACCCCGTATCGGTGCGTACTGCGGTGTTTAAGGCAAGCTCTCCCGAAGGCGAAGAAGATAGCTTATTGCCGGCTCGCCTTAGACGTTCCCTCCCAATCTGAGCAATGTTTGTGTATCCTAACCTAAACGCTTGCGATTCTTCGTGCGTGGGCTCCGGCAACTGAACCATGATAAATTTCGAATGTCCGCCCGTTTCGCTGTTGAATTCCATCACCGCGTCCCCCGTCGCGCAGGAACCGGCAAAAAAATCCATGACTAGGTCACTTGAACCAACATTCGCCACCTGCATAATTCTCCGAATGAGTTGAACGGGCTTTGGGGTGTCGAACGGAGAAACGCCTTCAAAGAGATCGTCGAGTTGCTTCTTTGCCTTGTCCGTATGGCCGGCCTCCTCGTGAGGCCACCAATTATGCGGTATCAAGCCATCCTTCACGTCCGATAGGAAAAGCTTTAGGGCAGGCACTTCGTTATCGCCGTTTTTTCCCCACCATATTCTTTTTTCTTCGACATGCTGAGCGTGAACTTCGCGGGCGAATTTCCACGCCTTGTTGCTCGGATTTATGACCTTGCCCGTATTCGGGTTGGTTATCGGATATACCAGGTTGGGACGATCTTGAACGGATACGACATTCCAATAGTCGACCGGTTTCCAAGGCCCGCGAGGATCGCTGTCTGGGTTTATATAGCGATCTATCAACTCCTGAGTCCTCGGCAAGAGTCCGTTTTGGAATTGATCGGACTTTGAGTAGACGAGTACAAAGTCTCGAATGGATGCGATGCCTTTATAATTGTTACTCACTGCATATTTTTTCTGCCATGAGATCATTGCGCGGAAATTATCTTCACCGAAGACCTCATCGCAGATTTTCTGTAGATTGGAAGCTTCGTGATCGTCTATCGTGATGAAGATCGATCCGTCTTCAGTTAGAAGGTTTCGCGCCATATAAAGGCGGGGATACATCATGGTGAGCCAGCGAGAGTGGTAGCGCCCTGCTAGCTCGGAGTTGGTCGAAAAGCGGCGACCTTGGTCATCTGCCTGCCCGGAGTAGGCGAGATATGTTTCAAGTGTTTCGGCATAACGATCGGGATAGATGAACTCGTGCCCCGTATTATATGGGGGATCTATATAGATCAGTTTCACCTTTCCAAAATAGGCCTTTTGAAGCAACTTCAGCACTTCCAAATTGTCGCCTTCAATAAATAGGTTCCCTGTTTCATCGAAATTGACTGAGTCGTTCCGCGCGGGTTTGAGTGTCGCGACACTTGGTTGTTGAATAACTTTCATGCATTCCGCTTTCCCGGGCCAATTAAGTCCGAACCGCTCCTTTCCGGGGTCAACCCATTCGCCAAGCACGCGCTTGAGCTCATCGAAGTCTATCTGACCATCTCCAAAAACTTCAGGGAACGTCTGACCGAGGCAGCGTTTAAGCTCGTCGCGCTTATGGCCAGCAACGTCCATTGACGTTAGCTCCATCTTCGCCGTGTCATCCATACGTTTGGCCCTTACGCAATCTCAAACCGGAGCGCGAACAGCTCCTCATCCGTCACGCTCTGTCCCAGGCGTTCTTCCACTTGGTCTAGCAACCCATCCTTTTGCAGTTCTAATTCTTTCGCGGCTGCGTCATAGCCGCGCCATGCCTCGTCTCTTTTGGCCTCAAGCGTCCGCGCTTGCCGCTGCAGCGCGAGCTTGTCCGGTAAATTGCCCGTTTGCCGAATCTCCTTTTTGAGTATCTTGAGCTGCTCGTCCAATTCCTTGAGGTCGGCCTTCAGGCCAGCCCTCTTGTCCTCGGCCCAGCTATCTAGCTTCTCCATCTCCTGGTCGAACCATGTGGACTGACGCGCCGCCATCTCGTCGAGGATCGTCTTGCGCTCGCTTTCGACGGCTCGCTTCACCGGCTCAGACGAAGGGGAATCGTTTTCATCCTTTTTGCGCGAGGGCAGTTCGAATAAGCGCATCGCGGTCTTCGGATCAAGACGGGCACCGTCGTCGGTCATCGCCGCGAGAATGATGTGATCCTGATCGTCGGAACCGCGCACACACAGCTTGTGCGCGACGATAGTGCCCTTCTTTCCGACGAGCGCCTCTATCGCGACCGCCGTCTGGGGCCAGGCCGTATAGTCAAACACCATGGAAGCGCGGTTCAGCTTGCGTGTCGCTGCAGTGGAAAGAATATGCTGCGCAAGGGGGTGCCCGAGCCGGTAGCGGTGTCCGTCAATCCCCCGCTGAGACATATAGTAGCTGCCCGGTGCGGCCTCGACGCCATCGGGCGGCGCCTTCAGCATGAACGTCAGGTAGTCGTCGTCGAACTTCGCGTGCTTGCGCAGTTCGTGCTTTGTCACCGCCCAGAGCATCATGGCGTACCGGTCGAGATACTCCTTACTCTGCGTCATGTTGATCTTAAGGCGGTCATGCACCTCGGCGTCGAAGTTCTCCAACAGCTTGCGCCGCGTATCTTCCAGTGTGACCGTAATGTTTGTTTCCATTTCCGTACGCAGGCGTTCAAACGCCTCTTCAATATCTGTTTGCGAACGGCAGGTCTGATAAATGGAAACGATGCGCTTCTCGAATTCCACCCCTGAACTCGATGGCGCCGAGCACCTCGTCGCTTGCTCCGAATACGCCAGAGAAGAGCTTGAACTTCTCGGCGAGCAGCTCGTGGACACGCTGGTCCGCTGCATTGTTCTTGTTTAAGAAGTTGACCACGACAACGTCATGGAGCTGCCCGTAACGGTGGCAGCGTCCAATCCGCTGTTCGATTCTCTGCGGATTCCAGGGAAGATCGTAATTAACGACCATCGAGCAGAACTGAAGGTTTATTCCTTCCGCCGCAGCCTCGGTTGCGATCATGATCGCCGCTTTGTCGCGGAAATATTCAACGAGCGCGGCCCGCATGTCGGCCGTGCGTGAGCCAGTTATTCGGTCTGTACTCTTATTTCGTTTAATCCAGTCCGCGTAAATCGCCTTGGATTGCTCGTCCGTATTGGAGCCGTTGAATAGAACTAGCTTGCCGTCGTACCCATTCTCGGACAGCAGGCGAACCACGTATTCCTGGGTTCGACGCGACTCTGTGAAGATAATCGCTTTCTCCGCTCCACCGAGCTCGATGGCTTTGGCAAAACCCGCGCGCAATGCGCTCAGGAGCGCTTGGCCCTTCGCGTTCTGGGAAATCGAAACGGCAAGGTCACGAAATCCGTGCAGGTCCGCGATCTCGCGCTCGATGTTGGCGACGTCCTCCGCTGTCAGAAGCTGAGGCTCAGTCTCCTCCTCTTCCCATTCGTCGGCAACCTGATCGTACTCTTCATAGTCCTCGGCGATTTCTTCTTCCAGTTTGGCACGAAGGTTCTTGTCATCGCGCAACTGGCGCTCCAGCTTCCGGGCAAGAGAATCCAAAGCTCCGGCGATAGCAAAGGTCGATGACGCGAGGAGCTTGCGCATAATGAGAGTCATGAGGCTTCGCTAACTCGACGGCAGAGCCTGCAACGATGGCCGGCGAAGATAGTCGGACACCATGTCATAGAGCGCTTGTTCGCGCTCGGTCGGGACGAATTCCTGGGTGATCGGAATACGGTTCGTATAACGGATATATTCCAGCACCTGCCGGCGCAGCGTCCGGTGACAGACGGGTTTAAGGCGGTCTTTCAGCTCGTTGAACTGGCCGTCCTCAGTCAGGCGCGCGTATTGGGAGCGGAAGCTCTTGGCGTCGCCGAACGCATAGTCGTCGATGAGGCTTACGAGGCCATAGAGCTCCATCAGTGAATTTTGGAGCGGGGTCGCCGTAAGGAGAACTTTTGGCGCGCTTGCAAGAGCCGTCTTGAGAGTCCGGGCAATGCGATTGTCCGGACGGTAGACGTTCCGAAGGCGGTGCGCTTCATCGATGACGACCAGATCCCAGGGGATAACCATCAGTTCGTCGGCTTGCCGCGCGGCGAACTGATAAGAGCAAATGACGAGCGCCTTCTGTTCGAACGGACGGCGCACGCCGTCCTTTGCGAGCTTATTGTAATTCTTGGATTCGAGAATCATGGTCGGAAGGAAGAACTTCTCTTCGAGCTCTTGCGACCACTGCTTGCGCAGGTTGGCCGGAGTCACGACCAGGATTCGCCTACGCCCTTCGGTCCATTTCTGAGCCAGCACGAGCCCGGCCTCGATGGTCTTTCCGAGGCCCACCTCGTCGGCAAGGATCGCCCCCTTGGACAGCGGCGACCTGAATGCGAAAAGCGCCGCCTCGACCTGGTGCGGGTTGAGATCGACCTGAGCGTCCAGAAGGGTGGCTGCGAGCTTTCCAGCGTCGGCGACCGAATGGCGCCGGCTGAGCTCGTGCGCATAAAGCTTGGCGTGGTACTCGGTCGTCACTCACGTGCTCCCTACGGCCTGACGCTTTCATGCCCGCAACCCCCGCGAGCCTACCCTGGGGCATCCCGTCGGAGAAGACTTAGTCCGGCGGACGGAGACGCAAGGACGGTAATGGCGCGCCATCAGGCAAGGATCGCGCAGGTGAGGGTCTTAAGGCGCAGAAGGAAGCGGGCTACCCCGCCAGTTCTTGGGCACAAAAGAGGGCATGATCTGAGGCTGCTGGTGAAACACGTACTGCACGAAACTCCCGAAGCGGGCTTGTGCGTCCCTTAGCAGGGCCTCGCGCGTCAAAACAGAATCCAGGTTCTTGCCGACGGCTTTCCAGTGGATGCGCTTGCCTTCCTTGAGCGAAAAGCCGACCGCGGTTCGTAAAACAAGTTGGGCGCGGGTCATGCCGCCGGAAGCGGTAAAAGACTGGACGATCATTTCGTCATTGACATCGCGACGGTCCTCCAGAGCCGAAAAGATCATCCATGCAATCGAGTTCGGGACATCCGTGACCCTCATGTTTGCCGCGTCATGGAAGCAGGCATCCGTGATGCGAAACATGGCTTGATGGCCATCGGCCTTAGCCTGCTTTTCACCGATCCGCTTGGCTTCAATTCGGAGTCCTGCGCCGGCTTCCGGCACCAGATAAAAATCGCCGGCCAAGACGCTCATAAGATCATTTTTGACCGCGCGATCGAAACTCGTCTGCACGCGGCGATCATCGAGGGGCTCGGCAAGCGCCGGATCGAACAGCATCCAAAATCCGACGCGCCGCGGGCGCCACGCGACGAGCAGCGGCAAATTCAACAGTTCGGCATAAGCGTTGAGCTTTTCGAGATATGACCGCGTCCACACCAGGGTCAGTTCATCGCTGGTTTTCACTTCGATCAGCGCGGCGCGCTTGTCGCCGCCGTCGCTGAAGACCGCGAGCAGATCCGGGACCTCCATCGTATCGTGAGCCGGGTCTTTCAGAACCTCCTCGCTAAGGCGATGGACAAAACGGCATCGGCCGAGCCAGCGGAGAATTGCAGCGAACTCGATCTCGGCCGAAAGCCCGTATTCGACATGCTGCACTCGCCGCAAGAACGCCTGCGTGTCCGCGAGATTCCAGTTGAGCGACTCGGCGGAGCGGACGACGGCGTGGGCCGCGTCCGTGGCTGCAAACGGCTGCTGGTCGCGGCCCAGGTTTTTGCCAGCGGTCACCGCGCAATCTCTTCGTGCGCCTCGGCGCCAAAGAGGTCGCTATAAGATTGTTCGATGCGGCGCGTCTCATCGTCAGTGAGCGCCACGAACTCCTTCTCGCGGGCGCGCTTAGACAGGCGCCCGTTGTTCTGCCTCAGGAAGCCGAACAGATTGTCGAGCGTGCGGTCGGGCATATCGACGATCGATTGAACGAGCGCGCGGAAGCGATCGAAGTTTTCCAGGAACCTGGTCTCGTCGGGCAAGTCGCGCTCGATCGTCTGCCGAACGCAGGCATAGAGAAATTCGGCATGAGGCGTCGCATCGAAGAAGCGATAGAAATCCGCGGTGTCATTGAGAACCCGGACATTATTCGTGTCGGTCGATTGCCACTGAATGACCGGCAGGAGCCTCCGTGAATAGCTTTCCAGCACGACGCGATAGTCGTCGATCTTCTGAAGGATCGCCGCCGATACCGGAAAGTGAACGCCAAGCGGGCTGTAGCCCCGCCGCGCAAGGACGTGATGGATGAGGTAGCGATGAATGCGCCCGTTGCCGTCCTCAAACGGGTGAATATAGACAAAACCGAAAGCAAGCATCGCGGCGGCGATCACGGCGTCCAGCCGTTCCTCGGCGCCCAGGTCAAACGCGATCATTCCCCCCACGAGCGACGGAAGGTCCTCGGGGCGGGCGCTGATGTGATCGGGGATGGGCGCGTGCGTTTGGCGATCATGTTCGCCGACAAAGCCGCCTTCGCCGCGCAAGCCGAGGCGCACGAATCGCTCGTCGCCGATGACGATGCGCTGGAGCCGCAGCAATTCGTCGAGAGAGAGCGGCGCGCGCCCGGCCTCGCCGATCGCCCGGCCCCAGCGCTGAATACGATCTTGCGGCGGTCTTTCGCCTTCGATGACGTAGCTGGACTTTGAATCCTTGAGCAGAAGGAAGGCGGCCGTGCGGGCGAGCAGATCGCGCGGGATGCGGCTCACGACCTCGCGCGCGCGTTCGGCCAAATTCATCGCCATGAACTCTTCGATCGCCGGCGTCTTGAAAACGAGGGGGCAAAAGGCGGGCGTGCCCGGAAGATTGTTCCTGACGCGGTGGCGCGGTGAATTCTCGCCGTCCGTTCCCAACTGCAGGGCCGGATCAAGGGCGAGAACGTAGGTGCCCATCTCGGCGGAAGGAACGTCGAGCGTCCGCCCGGTGAGCCACTCATAAAGGAACCAGACGCGGCGCGCGTAACTGCCCGTCGGCCGCGCGCGCACAAGCGCCTCCACGTCGGCAGGGCCGACGGCGAGAAAGAGGCGCTTGAGGACGGCAAGGTCGAGCCCCTCATACTTTAGGGCGAAGGTGAGATGCCCTTCGAGAGTCGGCTGCGGTTCGTAGCGGGGCGAGTACAGGCGCCATTCGCCCGTATCGATGGCCCGGTGTCGGCCGCCGATGGCCGAGAGCTGTCGGGGAAGGGGGACAGAAGGCCCGGAAGGGGTGGTAAGGAACGAATCGATCAGGGCGGCGTAGCCGACGGGCGTAGCCCGTTCGGGAAGCGACCGTTCGTGAAAAGTCGTAACCGGCCCTGAAAAACGATTTGGATTTGGCTCACTCATTGAAGAACGCTCTCTTGCCGTGCGATTACTTTCCGCCCAACGTCTGAAAAAGCATTATAGGCCGCGAAAAACGATTATTCAATGAGGCAATATATGAAAATCGATTAAAGCAACCATTTTGCTTGACGGCGCGTTATTGCTTGCTATAGCAAGCAAGCATGGCTGGAAACATGGACAGACTAGGAACGCTGTTGGCCGACGCCCGGAAGCGCAAGCGGCTGACATTGCGCGCGGTGCAGGAAGCCGTGGGCATCTCGAACGCCTATTTGAGCCAGCTCGAAACCGCCAAAGTTCAATCACCGTCGCCGATCGTTTTGCATAAGCTCAGTGAGCTTTACGGCATCCCGTATGCGACGGTGATGCAGGAATCAGGGTACCCTCTGCCCGAGACCGTCAAGGAGACTGATTCGGGGACGCGCATTGCCGCCCGAGTCGGAGAGACGACGCGAGAAGAAGAAGACGCGCTCGTCAACTATTTAATGTTCCTGCGGTCCAGAAACCAGCGAAAGGACCGCTGATGGTTTGGTCCGTCTCGACCGCGAAGATATTCGACCGCTGCCAGCGTCAGTGGTTTTACAAGAAGCATTTTGCGAACGCTCGGTCGAAGGACGACACCCGGCGCAAGGCCTATCTGCTCGGCAAGCTGCAAAGCGTCAGCGGCTGGCGCGGCAGCCTCGTCGATCAGGTCCTCAGCTTTGAGGTCATCCCCGCTCTCGGGCGCGGCGAGGAAGTTTCGGAAGCCAAGACGCTCGCATCGGCCATGGCGCGGTTTGACCGGCAGCTCGCTGTCGCGCGCCAGCACCGCATCCATGAGCCGGGCTTCAAGCCGAGCGCCTGCGGGAATGATTTCGCCGCCTTCTACTGCGTCGAGTACGGCGACGGCATCTGTGAAAGCGAGATCGAACAGGCGCGCGAGGATGTGCGGACGGCGATCGCCACCTTTTTCTCGATGGAAAAGCTGGTGCGCCGCCTGCGAGCCGCGCAACGGCTCGTCGCGCAGCGCCGTTTGATCTTCGGCCATACCGACACGAAGGTCGGCGCGATGCCGGATGTGATCGTGTTCCCCAGCGAGGGGGCGCCAGCCATCGTGGATTGGAAGGTGCATACGTTCGGATGGCACGATGCCTGGCTGCAATTGACGATCTACGCGGCGGCGTTGACAAGGGCGGAGCCGCATGCCGACTTTCCCGCCGCTCGCAGCCGGTACAATGCGGCGGACATTGGGCTGCTTGAAGTCCAACTGCTCACCGGAACGTTGCGCAAGCACGTGGTGAGCGACGAAGACGTGGAGCAGGCCGACGCCTACATCGCGCGTAGCGCCGAGAGCATGCTGCTGGCGGTCGGCGACGTTGCTGACAAGGTGTCCGAGCTTTCGCCCAGCCTATTTCCTGCGGCGCGCTACGCCGCGACTTGTGAGACGTGCCCTTACCGAAGCCTTTGCTGGGAGACATTGCAATGAACGACATCGAGACCAACATTTATCCGATCCTGAACATCGAAGACCTCAATTTCGTCTACGACACCTACAAGGTCCGCAACCTGCGGCGTGAGCAGGATGAATATTTTCAGAACTGCGACGCGCTAGTCCGCGATCTGAGTTTCAAGCTGGGTGCGCCGGTGCAGAGGATCGAGCGCGATGGCGAACTGTTCCTGGTCATCCCGAGCGATGCCGCCGGGGTGCCGGAGAAGTTTTCTCTGGTGCGGACGCAGGTCTATCTTGAGAAGACGGCAAGCGGCTCGGTGCTGGATTTTCTCGTCCGCAATCCCGAGAACGACGCCATCTGCCTGCGCGTGATCCAGTTCTTGTTGCAGGCGCCGCTCCGCAACGACAAGCGCCTGTGGCAACCCTCGGCGGGCATGCCGTTTTTCGAGAAGACGACCGCCGAGGCCGACCGTGGCGTCGGGCGCTATCAGGGCTTCGGGGTACGCGCTTTGGTGGCGCCGTCGGGCAAGATCGGGCTCTGCGTCGATGTGCGCAGCAAATACGCGCGAACGGACGCGCTGCCGATTCGCCTCGATCGTCTGAACTTCCGGCAATATAAGGGCCGCGTCTGCGTCTATCGGTACGGGCATCTATGGTACGAAATCCGTATCGAGTCCCTGTCCGACCTGAGTGCCAGCGAAGAAATGATTCGCGCGGCGGACAGAGAGTTATCTCTGCTCGATTACATTGTGCAGCAATGTGAAAAGCCCATTCCATCCGAACTCGCGGCGCTGCCCAACGACGCCGCCGTGGTGCGCTATCGTACGAACCGCGGTGAGACCCGCACCGTGCCTGCCGGGCTGTGCTACCAGGTGTGCGACAATCAGGAAGGTGTGGCACGCTGGCTCCATGACAAGGCGATCATCGCGCCGGAAATACGGCGCGATGTGACGCGTGACTATGTCGAGCGATACCTGTCGAACCTCCAATTCAAGGGCAAGGTGCTCAAGCTCGCGCGCAACGCGGAGCGGACGGAGCGTAGGCAATTTGCTGTTCCTGACCTCGAATTTGGCTGCGGCCGGAAGCTCAGCGTTCTCGGAACGCCTGGCGCCACTGTCGCCAGCCTCGATGACCTGGGCCGGAAGCGGATCAATCTTCTGCGCGACCGCAAGGCCGGGTTCTTCGTGAAAGAGCGCTTCCGCCGGCAGTATTTGATCCTGCCGCAGTCGATCGCCGAAAGCTGGGGGACCCAATACGTCGCCGATCTCAGGCGCGCCGTGGATCTGCTTTATCCCGAGGGCGGCGGCTACAAGCCGGAAGTGATCACCTACAAGGATCGCGGCCCGCGTACCTACCGTGATCAAGGCAAGGCCATTTGCGAAGCCCTGGGCCAGCGCATCCTCGAGCCGGCCTACGGCCTAGTGATGCTGCACTCAACGTCAGATCGCAAAATTCGCGAGCACGACGCGCTTGCGGCGATGGTGGTGCGGGAGTTGCGCAAGGTGGATGTCATCGCCGCGGTCAATCATTCGGACATGGGCTCTGAATGCTATGCGCTATCGGCGGGCAGCGACGGGAAGCCGCGCTATGTCGTGCGGGACGGCCAGCGCGGCCGCCTGAGCGGTTACTTGCAGAACGTCGCGCTCAACAAAATTCTGCTCACCAACAGTTTTTGGCCGTTCGTTCTGGCAACGCCACTGCACGCCGACTTGACGATCGGGATTGACGTAAAGAACCAGACGGCGGCGTTCGCGGTGATCGGCAAGAACGGCGCCTCCGTCAACGTGAAGTTCGACGAGTCGCGGCAGAAGGAGCAGCTCCGCAAGGATCAGGTTCTCACGCACCTGATGGATATCATTCGCGCCGAGCAGCGCAACATCGGCCGCCCGCTGAAGTCGATCGTGATCCATCGCGACGGCCGTTGCTTTCAATCCGAGCTCGACGGTGCACGCGCCGCCGTTGACAAGCTCAAGGCCGAGGGCGTGATCGACGCCCAGGGTTCGCTGACGGTGCTTGAGATTTCCAAGAGCGCGCCCGTTCGGCTGCGGCTCTATGAGATTGAGCTGCGGCACGGCGCCAAGCCGCTGGTGGAGAACCCGCAGGTGGGCACCCACACCATCGCCAACGGCAATGAGGGCTTCCTGTGTTCGACCGGTCGGGCGTTCCCCCATAAAGGGACGGTCCAGCCGTTGCACGTGCGCTGTGTGTTGGAGGGCATGCCGTTCGTCAACGCGCTTGAGGATGTCTACGCGCTGACGACGCTGGCCTGGACGCGGCCGGAAGACGCGACGCGATATCCCGTCACGCTCAAACTGATCGATCGCTGGCTTGCGGAGGAGGCGAGCGAGTTCGACGCGAAGGCGCTGGAATACGAATCGGCGTCGCCCGAGCCGCAGAAGGAAAGGGCGAGCGCATGAGCGAACCCGGCCTCTACACCCATCTCTACGCGCAGCTGCGTTACTGCGGCGAGCTGATCGACCGGGTCATTGTCGATTTTGAGACCACCGGCGGAAGCGCGGCGCGCAAGCAGCGCGAAGATCTGTCTCAGCTTCTGCGTGCGCTGCAAACGTCGCCCGCGTCCGACCTCGATGCAATATTGCTCGCCACCGTGTTGCGCGAGACCAAGACGGCGAGCGGGGCCAACTGGGCAGAAGTTGCGGACGCGATCGATCAGGGGGACATGTCGGGAGGAGTCCTCGATAGGCTGGAAGAACTCGCACGCGCTCTCGAAACCCAACGCGCGGACATGCACGCGAGGATTCACGGCGCCTATGCTCGCTGACTATCTGCAAGGCACGGTGCCCCAACTGGTCGAGCGGGCGCGGCTCCTGAAGGGGAAGATTCCGCGCGGGCTACCTCGCGATTACGAGGCGCTGATCAAAACCTGTCACGACGAGCTGGACAACATCATCGCGCGGCTCCGCGAATTGCAGGCGGGGACGCCGGCCGCCAGCCTCGCCGTGCGCCACGCCAAGCTTCGTCAGTTCAAGCGGGCGGTGGCTGACCTGGATATCGTCGAAACGCGTGCCATCGCGGCGTTGCATCGCGTCCATGATGATGATCATCATGCTAACCGCTTGCTCTACCGGATATGCCAGGAGATCGCCTACCCGGCCTTGCCGCCGACGGTCAGCACGCTGTCGTCGGGATATTTCTACATCGATCCGCGCTTGAACCTGCTTTTCATTCCCCCGGCAGAAGGGAGCTTTCTGCTCCATCTTCCCGACCTCTATCATGAATTGGCGCATCCGCTGCTCGCGCAGAAGGACCACCCCGTGCTGGACCGGCTGAGTCAGCGCTTCCTCGAAGTCACGGCTGAAATCCACGACTATTTCGCGAGCCAGCGCGCCAAGGAGACGCCGCGCCGTGGGCCGCAGGGCTTCAAGGATCAAATCGATATCTGGGAGATCGTCTGGACCAAATGGTGGCTGGTGGAGTTCTTCTGCGATCTCTACGCCGTCTTCACGCTCGGACCGGCGTTCGCGTGGTCGCATTTCCATCTCTTCATGAAAATGGGTAAGGACCCCTACGAAATGCCGACGCCGTTCCGGCCGGCAACGCATCCTGCCGACGACGCGCGCATGCGGACACTGCTCGCGGCGCTGCGGTCCAGCGGGTTCGATCAGCAGGCGACTGCCATCGCGGCGCGATGGAACGATGCGCTGGCGCTAGCGAACGCCTCTCCATCGCCGAATTATCCGTTTTGCTATCCTGACGAATTGATCCAGCACATGGTCACGAAGGCGCGAGAGGGCGTCGCCGAGATGGGGTGCCGTATGGCAGGTCCCGGCACGGTCGAACCCATTCACCTCCTGCTCAATGAGGCCTGGGCACGGTTCTGGAGCGATCCATCGGGCTATCACCAATGGGAAAAGGCAGCCGTGGCGCAGTTGCGCACCTTGTGTAACAACGACCAGCCCGCGCGTTCTGTGGCAATCGTACAGAGGGCGGTTTAGTCCCCCTATCTCCCGTCCCCGAAGCGCGCGGGTTTGCCGGCCGGTCGTGCTGCTCAATCGGCGGCTGGCCGATGCGCCGATCGGCCGCGAGAGTGGCGGGCCGGGACGCAACCACTTCCGGGACGCCTATCGCCGGCGGCGCTGTATCGTTCCGGTCGACGGCGAGCGAACTTCGTAGATCGAACAACTCAATTCTGAGTTCAAGAAAGGGCAAGGCTTTCCCGTCTTCGCCCGAGCGAGATCATTCAACCCTGCAAATGTCTCCGGCCCAACTCTGCATGTGTGTGTAACGGGGCGCCGCGCCTTGGGACTCGCTGCGTCGCCCTATCGTGCGCACCAATAAGCCTCGCCACCTGTCGTTGTCACCGAACAAACAACGAGCAAACAAACACTTAGTTGGTTAAGATCGCGGGCGCTGCACGATTTGCCTGCGGTGCATGGTGAATTGAGCTTAAGCCTACTGGCGCGCCATGGCGTTGACGATCTGGAAAGGTCAAAAATTCACGTTACAGCCGAGCCCGGCGCGGGGCGACCGCCCGGGCGAGGCTCATAAGGCGGTGACCGGGTGGCGGGTAGAGGCTCATAAGGAACGGTGACCGTGGGACCGCGCGAGTGCGAGCTACGGGGTAGGTTCCCAAAGTCGGCGGCGAAATCGCAGAGGGCATGTGAACCCTCGCACCGCGCTCGCTTCACTGATCGGCATTGCCGAATTCCACTAAAAAGAAAACCGGATTTTTCGGCCCCCGTCATCTGCTAAACTCCTCGCCGCTATGCCTGACAACGCCAAGCCCGAGCCGATCCCGTTCCCGGTGGAAATCACTGTCGGGCGCACACGCGTGACGGTGACCCTCATGTTGCGCCCCGGCACTGCCGTGACGGCCGCGCCCTTAACCGTCGAGTCACAAGAGCCTGTCACAGTATCGCCGGCCCCGGTGGAGCGCGAAGGCAATGAAACTCGAAAATGAAAAGGCGCGGGACGCGGCGCGCTACAAGCTCGCACTCGACGCCACAGACCGGGCATCGGCCGCCGTCGAAGCGACAGGCGTTGACCGGGTGCTAATCGAGCACTTGTTAGACGCGGTGAAAAAGGAAAGCGAAGCCCGCGCCCATCTTGATTTGTTTGACGTGTCGGCGCGGCTGCACATGGACAAAGAGCGGCGGCCGAGCCGCGCAATGCCCCGCTAGGCGGTAATCGGGTGTGACATGGGCAAAAAGCAGCGAACCGCAGGTCCGGCTCCGATCAATGTGCGTAAGGCTCTTGCGGACGACGCCAAGGCGCATCTTGAAGGCTACAAAAAGACGGTGCCGCGCATCGGCAAAATCGCCAAGCAAACAAAGAAAAACGACGCGGGCACGTCGCTACCGCAGTTCAAGAAATGAAGCGCGGACTTTAAGCTCGCGCGAAATGCAAAAATCCAAACTGTCTTTTGTGGCTGTCGGGGAGCGATTGGCGCTCGGCGTCAGTCAGGCGGCGCTCAGCATCAGTCAATCGGTGCTCAGCATCCGTCATGCGTCTAAAGAACAAGACGCACAAAGCAAATACGATGATGATGGCGATAGCGACAGTAATTCTCTCAACATCAGTCAATGCAGACATGGTTTGGCCTCACTGAGATTGTGCATGGTCAAGATGGGTTCCTGAGGGCAGCTATTGCCTTCAAGAGAGCATCAGCGGCCTTTCTAAGGCCATCTGTGTACGCCAGCGTAATATCCTCGGGACTGAGCGTCCCCGGGCGTTGTAGCGAGACGCGAGCCTGTCCCGTACCAAGTGGTGCCCAAAGTTCTATGAGACTGCCTTCTGCGCGCTGCAATTCTTCAATAATGGAAGCGTATTTGTCTGTCATGACGCATCGCCTTTGGTTGCGGCGAGCCTAGCCGAGTCGCCCGCAGATTGCGAGGCGCGCGCCCGCGCCGCTGATACGCCATTGGACGCAAGAATGCGCGCCTAGCGATCCGTTGCGGAAGCCCGCTCCCGGTCACAGAGATTAGTGAACTCCGATATCAGGTCGCCGATTTTCTTAAATGAGTGCTCGAAAAACAGCAACGCGACATTCAAATTCGTCAAGCCTATCCCTTTGGTGCTGTCACCGCCACGAATGTTGCGGCCGAAATCCACTACCGCACCGTCGTGATCGAAGTCAGAATAGAGCATCGTTGTGCCGGAATAATTCGGATGGGCAAACTCGCTGAGCAAATCATATTGGTGCGCAAAGCCCTCACAGTCCTTTTCAACGGCCCTGAGAAAGTCATTGATATGGATAGCGTGCGGCTCGTCGGCCTCCGCAATGTCTTTTCCGCGTCCAACTCTCAGCCTTTTGAGATAGTTGCCTATCTCGCCAAGCTTGCCGTTTGTTAGC
This sequence comes from uncultured Alphaproteobacteria bacterium, assembly GCA_963733575.1. GTDB lineage: Bacteria > Pseudomonadota > Alphaproteobacteria > Rhizobiales > Xanthobacteraceae > BOG-931. The sequence goes on from CAVTDJ010000011.1 coordinate 347,517, forward strand.
GTCGCCGCGAGCTTTCGCCGCAGAGTCCAGGTTGCGGCACTCGTTTCCATAGCAGCGCGAGTGAGCACCACGCCCGACGCGAGATTGCCTTTCAGGAAGCATTCCAGCGCGTCGCGGCTCAACTCGGCCATGCGCCACGCCAACGTTGCGGAGCAATAGAGGGCATAGAACGGCAATTGTTCTCTTAGCGAAACTTCTCTCGCGTCAAGGCGCGTTGTTAGACTTAATTCGAGCCTTTCAATCTGATCTCGGCATTTAGTTATGAGCTTTTCCACATCCCCCATGGTCACTCCCTCGCCCGCGTCGTCGCTCATGGCCTCTCCAAGCCGGCCCGGGCTAACTAGACTATATGATTGATAAAAAGCTGCCTCTTTATGATCGCCGCGTCGCGAGCGCATACGTCACATCGAACGCTTTCGTTCCGAAACTTCTCACGAACCGCTCCCTCATTGTCGGATACTGATGACTTAATCAAGAGTATCTTTTCCGAGCACTGAGGGTTATCGCACTTGATAGCCCAATATTGCTTCCCGCGTTCGCCATGTATCTATCGCATTGCTCGCGCTCGTCACTGAAGGATTACGAAACGGGCGTCCCGCTCTGACCAACTTGTTGATTGCGGCGTTTGCCAAACTCTATTCGCCCCCTCTCGTAAGCAAATTTGCTCTCTTTGATGTGCTTAAGTTGCTCAGGCCCCAAAACGTTGCGAAAGATAGGCCCTCTGCGCTTCAATGCCTTTTCTGCGTCGGCCAAATTGCCGCCTTCTGGCATTGGAGTTAAGTCCATATCAGCTTCGTTTTCGCGCTCGGCTAGATAGAAAGTATGGGAAACTAAATCTGCGCCCTGTAAGCCGTAAAATGTTTTCTTGCCTTCTAAGGCCAGTGTCCCAAGTGCAACCGGCCTGCCCGATTTGTCATTTTTCATTTGGTCAAAAATACGAACGGCATCGCCAGAATTTTTGTGGCCATCTTCAAGAACGAAATTCACCTCAATGTCATTTCTATTGAGCGACTTTGCCAAGGTATCAACAACAAAGACCACGACGTGACGAAAGCACAAGCCATACATGCTATCGAGCGGAACCTTCTTCGGGCGATCACCAGATTTGTAGTTCTGAATGTAGTCCTCTTGTTGGATTTTTACCGTGAGACCAAAAAGTGTCGTGTCCCGCTGAATATCGCTTGCGCGCTCGATCAGGGCGGCCCTCTTGTCATCTTTCCAGCCTTTGAATGGCCCCTGCTTGTGCTTCCATTCCTTAGAATGGAAATACGCAATTCCGTTGCGCCGAAGCATCTTGCGCCACTTCTTGTCGAAGTAACTCCATTGGCCTAACCGACCTACCAACGCGCCCATGACCATATGCGGGGCCGACCCGTGCGTCCCGGCTTCATCAATGTACGTGACCACGATCACGAAGCGGTACTCCGCGTTGCGAGCACTAAGGCCGCATTACGACGTTCCAGTCGATTTCAAAACCGGAAGCCTGTAGTTCACGCCCAAGAGTTTCTTTCCAGCCCCCACCTTGATCGAAGGTGACGTACACTACTCCCCCAAAGTCTGACGGAACCTCAATGTCGCCACGCTTGAGAGCGCACACGCGAGAGCGTCCGAGTTTTCCGACAAAGTACCCCAATTCAAGCACCACATTTTGCCGCGCCCTGTCCTTGGGGTGCTCACCCTTGCTGCCGCCAAAGTCATCAGGGGTAAGCAACACGATTGCAAATCCTACGTCAGAATGAGCCTCAATTTTCTCAATCACTGTTCTGCCTTGGCTCGCCTGCTCGTGCAGAATGATCGGCTCAAATCCCAACTTTTCTACGTATCGGGCGACCGCCTCACGTGCGCCTTCATCGTGTCCATGCACGATAAAAATCTTACGAGCGGCCGGCCCGGTCATTGCTGGCAACAATGTTGCTTCGACAATGCCGGTCTGTTGCTTGACGTAGTTGATGTAATCCCGCGCGAACGGAATGAATACCTGTCGCACCAAACTGTGCAGGTTGGAATTGATGTTGCTGCCGTTGTAATAAAAAGTGTGTGCAAAGTTCAAAGCGTCATTCGGTCCGTTTTCGGCAAACCGATCAATCAGCCGAATGACGGTCCCAAGTTCTTTTGCTGTGTCGGCAGGCCAATCGAGCGTTGCAGTGCCGACCATGCCACCTTGCGTTGCTTCGCCCGATTTAATCCATGCGTCAATATCAATTCCGTCGATTAAACTACTTGTGACGGCTTCCAGTTCGGCCGAGCGCAGGACCCGCGCAAGTTTTTTTATGTGTTTATCGAAGGTGTTGAAGTCAGATGATTGCAAATCGAAAATCGCGTTTTCGATTTGCCGAAATACTGTCGGATCAATTGGCATCGCACGCCCTCACGACGCTTCGGCCTGCAATCTCGCCTTAGCTGCACGGTCATATATTTCCTGACGGTATCTATCCTTCAATTGAGTCGCGACGTTCTCCACTATCGCGTTGCCTCGATAAGCGGCGATCTTCGCATCAATCGCTTGCTCCATTTGGCCTACGGCCGCTTCAACGCTCGATGGATCGTGGGGATTGAAATTTACAGCCGAAATCTCACCCTCAAGCGCCTGGAAAGCTTCGGAAGCGTCATTGAGTTGCCTTTGAAGTTTGTCCAGTCCGGTAATCTCTATGCTCATCTTCGGCTCCTAGTGATGGCCGCCTGTGACCGCTTACCGACCGCCTGAGCCATTCCCAACGTCACACCTTCGCGGGCCGCCGGGCTTGACTCTCTCACGGCCAATGTACACGGTTTGTTCTATGAGAGTCGAGACAATCGGCGAGGCACTTTCGCTTGGCTGGCGCATCGTGACGCGGTGCGTCCGGGGCCGCGAGGATGGCCCTAGCTCGAAATCAAGCCGCGAGTGCACCTATCGCCGGGAATTGGATTTGGAGACGCTGGTCTGCACGCGCGGCAGGGCGTTTCCGCTTTCGCGGCTCGAAAGCCGATTGCGATGTCCGCGATGCGGCAATAGACGAATGGTGGTGATGTTTGAGCCGCCGCCGACTCGTGCGGCGCTGGCATAAGGGCATTCGATGCAGAATTGGTTCTGCGCGCACTACGAAGTCCTAAAAGACTTCGCCGGACCGGTCATAACAGCCGTAGGCCTCATTGTCACAGCAATATTAGCTATTGCGGGATTGCGGACGTTTGGACGATGGAGGCGTGAAAAGGTAGAAGAAAAGAAAATCGAAATTGCAATTGACGCGTTGGCGATTGGCTATGAGGCGCGTCTGGTATTCGATCGGATACGCTCGCGGCTTGTCCGCAACTATGAGTTTGACGACTTGCCGCCAGAGAGCGCCCCTGAACGACGCAGCCAGAAAGGTGGCCCCCACGCGGTGCTCAAGAGGATTAATTCCGAAACCGAATTCTTTGAGCGAGCTATGAAGGCTGAGCCAAAGTTTGTTGCACTATTTGGCGCTGAGGGCGAAAAGATTTTCGGGTTACTCTTTAGCATTCTGAGAAATGTACAAGCTACAGCCGAAACACTAATTGACGAATATCGCATCGAGCCAGAACCGACAGACCAAGAGACACGCGAACGCCGACGTAAATGGCGAGCGACCATATTCGCAAGTCCCGGCGAGCCTGCTGCCGATGATGAAGTAGGAAAGCAATTGCAAGAATTCAGAAGTCGAATAGAGGTTCTTTGCCGTCCCATAGTCGAGAAAGAGTTCAAAAAGCCGACATCTTAGAGCACCGCATATCCTTATGCGGCAGTTGGATCAGCGCCAAGAAGTTCAATGATCCGCTTCGACACTTTGCGCTGACTGGCGCGGACGCCTTGCCCGGCCGCCAGCACAAGCCGCGTTAAATAGTTCTCACTGATATTGCGCGGTGCCCATCCTTGTAGGACGTGTGCAATCACATCGTCGATATGAAGATCAGCACAAACCGTCCGGTAGGAATGGCGAAGGGCATGGCCCCGCGCCGGTAACGCTTCACGTTGGGCAACTTGGTCACAGTGAGCAAACACAAGCGCATCGTGATCCTTCGGCTTCCCCACATCGCGCGCTCGTTTCAAGATGCGTGCGATTGGCCCCGACATGATAAGTCGAATTGTCGTGCCGGACTTTGAGCCGGCTATCTCGATAACCCGCTCACGCGGATGCACGTCCCTCCACCTTAGACGCGCAATTTCTCCGCCGCGTGCGCCGGTAAATAGCGCGAGCAAATGGTATTCCTTCCGAGCCGGTGCCTTTGGTCCGACTTCGATAGCCCGCCATGCTTTAAGCCAGCGAGGATAATCCCGGAACGCCATGGCGGTCTGTGCTGGAACCTCAGGATTGTATTCGACAGCCGAGCACGGATCACGTTGGGGCAGCGACACGTCGCGCTTGGCACTCCTCTTGTACGAGGCACGGAGCACGCGACAGACTTGATTGGCGATCACCGGGCCATTCGCCTCTGTAATCTCGCGGTGCCAGTCAGCGACAGCGCCGGGGTGCAAGGCAATGTCGCTGAGGCTCCATTGGCCCCACTGAGGCGTGATGTGCTTCTTGACGATGTGCCGCACGTTCTTGGCCCAACGCGCCGGTTTCCCCTTGGCGGCGGCCTTACGCTCCAAATGGGCCACGTATTCGGCGAGCGACGTTTCGACCTTGACCGCCTCGCGCTTGCCGGGACCGACTTCGCTAGCCGCGACTTTGCCGCGCTCGATCCGCGCGGCGTCCCGAGCTTCCGCTGTAGGCATGGCCGGAAAGAAGCCTAATCGCTTGCTGGTGATCTTGCGGCGGCGATGACGACGGTCATCCCAATAAAACAACCACGTCGCTCTGTGGCGTCCTAATCGAAGCTGCAAGCCATCCGTTGTCGGATCGCGGTAGAGGATGATGCGCTCACGGGGAAATTGGAGCACGGCGTCAAAGAAATTATCGAGCGCGGCGTCGCTGCTCCCTATCTTGTCGATAGGCAAATCCACACGCTGAGGCTTGAGCGCGTACTTCGGCTCGGGGATGGGCGGGCCGAGCGGCTCGATTTCCGGCACGACACCGGGGCCGGTATCGAGGGGGTGTTGCCAGTGTTTTGTACGCACGAAACTTGCCTGCTTTTTAGCTGCGCAAATGCTCGTTCGTACATTCAATGTTCACGGGCCTTTTTCAAGGTGAAGTGCTGAATTTGTTGGATTTCTTAGCTAACGGACGGTCAAGAAAATGATTGGGAAGCTGTCGTTCTACCACTGAACTACGCCCGCGCTTGCATCAGCATAGCGAAGCGCAATGAAGGCCGGCAAGGGCGTCGGCTGACTTGGCGTGGAGTAAAAACGCCTTAGGCGGCGCAGACGGCGGCGAGAAACTTTTCCATTTCCGCGGAAAGCCGATTGCCGTCCTGCGCGAGCGTCTGTGCGGAGGACAGAACTTGCGAGGACGCCGAGGTGATTCCGGTCGTACTGTCGTTGACGTCGGCGATATTGCCGGTGACGTGCGCCGCGCTTTCGGCCGCCGCCTGCACGTGCTCGGCGATCTGCTGGGTCGTTGCCGCCTGCAGCTCGACGGCAGACGTGATCGCTGCGGCGATCTCCGAAATACGTCCGATCGTTGCGCCGATCTCCTTGATGCTTGCGACCGAATCCCGCGTCGCCGACTGCACGCCGGCGATTTGCACGCCGATCTCCTCGGTTGCCTTCAACGTCTGCGCCGCGAGCGCCTTGACCTCTTGCGCGACGACGGCGAAGCCCCGGCCGGCTTCGCCGGCGCGCGCCGCTTCGATCGTGGCGTTGAGCGCCAGCAAATTCGTCTGTTCGGCAATGGCGGTGATCAGGTTCACGACATCGCCGATGCGGCCGGCCGCGCGCGTCAGTTCGGCGATTCGCGCGTCGGTTTTCTCCGCTTGCGCCACCGCTTCGAGCGCGATCCGGGTCGATTCCCGTACTTGTTTGCTGATTTCCGCGACCGACGCGACGAGTTGCTCCGTGGCGAACGAGACAGACTGCACATTCTCCGAGGCGTGAGTGGATGCCGACAAAACCTTGCCGGACAGATCCCGCGTCGCTCCAGCGGTCGCGCTCAAGGCTTCGGCAGCCGCTTCAAGCTCGGTCGACGACGACGACACCGAGCGCACGACGTTCGCCACTGTGGTTTCGAATGAGCTCGCGAGAGCCTGCATATCGGCTTGGCGCTGCTCGGCCGTGCGCCGCGCTGTCTCTTTCTCGGCGGCCTCCAATTGCTCGATGCGGATAAGCTTCTCTTTGAAGGTCTGCGCCGCGCGGGCATTGTCGCCGACCTCGTCACGGCGCCCGGTATGGGGAACCTCAACGTCTTTATTGCCGTGGGCGAGTTCCAGCAGCACTTCGCCGATGCGGCGGATGGGCCGGCTGATCGCGACGGCGCCAAACACGGCGACGCCGGCGAGAACGGCGATGACGAACAAGCCCATACCAAGGTCTAGTCGACTGACGTTCTTCGTCTCTGCGTTCGCTTGCGCCTTGCGCTCCTCGGCCGCCCCGATCAATGCACCGGTGGTCGCGTCAACCAGCGCGTTGATCTTGTTGCCAAGATCCCCGCTGCGTTTGACCTTGTCGACCGTGTCGCCGTAATCCTTCGCCGCGGCGGCAAGCTCGCCGACCACGCCGACATAGCTTTTGGCAAGTCCGGCGAGCTTCTCGAGCCGTTCTTTGTCGGCTGCATCGTCGGCGATCTCGAGCGCGATCTCGATGTGCCGCGCCGCGGACGTTTCGTCGGCGCTGAACCTTTTCAGCGCCCGATCGACTTCGCCGGGCGCAATCGCGAGGCGGATTTCCCGCAACTCAATCTGCATGCTCCGCAAATCGTCAGCGGCCCGCAGCGCCTCGACGGCGGCCAGCTGCCTGTTGTCGGCAGCGATACGCTGCCGTGCGGCCAAGTAGTTCCCATATTGCTGCTCGGCCAGCATTCCGGCGACCAGCAATACGCCGACGCCGGCCCAGGCGGCGAGCTTGGTGCGAATAGAAAGGTCGTAAGCCGCCATCGACCGGCCCTATGGCAATCGCGGCATGATTGATGCGGTTGGTTAATGCGCGGTAAAATCTTTCGGTCCGATGACCGCAAAATCTTGATGCTGCAGCAAAATCCGTTTGCGGTGGCAGCCGGCAAGCGCCCCGGTAGATCATCGAGGCCGGGAACTGGTCCCAGCGCGCCGCGGCGAGCGCCTAATCCCGACCAAACTGCTTGCGCAGCTCGGTTTTCGCCTGTTCCAACGTCCGGCGCTGGCCGGCGGGTAAATTCCTGCCCGCGCGATTGATGTAAAACACCAGCATCGACAGCGCCGACCGGTAAGGCTCGGCCTTGCGCCGCCGGCTCCGCTCCGCAGAACGTTTTAGCGATGCGGCGATGCGCTTGGGGTCTTTCAGGCTGAAAACGCCGGGTTCGAGATCGAGCGCGTTGCTCTCTGTCGTCACGCGACCGGACCAATAGCGCGTAGCTTTGCGCCGCGTGGTCTTATGTCGTGTCGTCTTTTGGCGGCTCGATTTTGGCCGCGTGGTTTTTCGCCGCGTCGCTGTCCGGGCCATGGCAGTCTCACGATATCATCAGAGAAATTGCACGGCCGCTAAATTTGTTCCCGCGGGCGCTTCGTGTCTGCTGACGGCCATGTTGCCTCGGGGCCAACGGGGGCGCTACCTATGTGGTCGCTTTTTGCAAGCCGGTTGAACGTGGGAGTCGATGGACGGGCAGGCGCAGATCGTTATCGACCGGGTGACGCACACCTACCGACCGGCGCATGGGCGCACCGTGCTCGCCCTCTCGGATGTTTCGCTCGAGGTGCAGCCGCGCGAATTCCTCGCACTGCTCGGCCCCTCGGGCTGCGGCAAATCCACTTTGCTCTATCTCGTCGGGGGATTTCTGCCGATCGAGGCAGGCCGGATCGCGGTCGAGGGCAAGCCGGTCTCGGCGCCCGGGCCCGATCGCGGTGTTGTCTTTCAGCACTTCGCGCTGTTTCCGTGGAAGACGGTGCGCGCGAACGTGCTCTACGGCCTCGAACGGCAGCGATTGCCGCGCGCGGAACGGGCGCGGCGCGCCCAAGCCTTCATCGATCTCGTCGGTTTGAGCGGGTTCGAGGAGAGTTATCCCTCGCAACTGTCCGGCGGGATGAAACAGCGCACGGCCATCGCGCGCACACTCGCCTTCGATCCCAGCATCCTCCTGATGGACGAGCCGTTCGGCGCGCTTGACGCGCAAACGCGCGCGCTGATGCAGACCGAGCTTCTCGGCATCTGGCAGCGCACGCCCAAGACCGTGATCTTCGTCACGCACGACGTGCAGGAAGCGGTCTATCTCGCCGACCGCGTCGCGGTAATGTCGGCGCGGCCGGGCCGCATCAAGGCAATCGTCGAGACCCGCCTTGGCAATCGCGATTCGGGTATCATGCGCAGCAAAGAGTTCGTCGAAAAGGTCGAAGAAATCTGGAATTTGGTCCGCATAGAGGCAATCAAAGCGCAGGAGAACGCGGTGCCGTGATCCGGACCGCCTTTCGCTATCTGCCGCTCCTGATCCTGGCGCTCGCCTGGGAGGCCGCGGCGCGGCTCAATCTCGCCTCCTCGCTCGCATTGCCGCCATTGAGCGGCGTGGCCAGCGCCTGGCTCGATCTGGTGCGCGACGGGGAGCTCGTCGGCAACGGACTCACCTCCATCTATCGCGGAGGCGTTGGGCTCCTGCTCGCGATCGTCATCGGCGGCGGACTGGGTGTGGCTATGGCCTCGTGGCGGCCGGTCGATTTGCTTCTCATGCCGTTGGTGGAGCTGTTCTACCCGCTGCCAAAATCGGCGCTGATTCCGGTAACCGTCCTTTGGCTCGGCCTTGGCGACGCCTCGAAGATTCTCCTCATCTTCCTCGGCTGCATGATCCCGGTCACCATCGGCGTCTACAATGGCGTGCGCGGCAGCGACCACGCGCTGGTCTGGTCGGCGCGCAGCATGGGTGCAAGCCGCCTGCGCATGCTGTGGGACGTTTTTGTGCCGAGCGCGCTGCCGGAGCTGCTCAATGGCGTTCGCACGGCGCTCGCGTTGTCCTTCATCCTGCTGGTGAGTTCGGAGCTGATCTCGGCGCAGCGCGGGTTCGGCTATCTGATCGGCTATCTCGGCGACACCGGTTCGTATGAAGGCATGTTCGCGGTGGTGCTCACCGTTGCGTTTCTCGGCTTCGCTGCGGACCGGCTCTATCAGCTTCTCATGCATCGGTTGCTGCGATGGCGCGAATAGACCAGCAAACCGCTCTCGCCGTCGCCGGCGATGGGGCCGATCGGCAGCCGGCCAGCTTTGTCGACAGGGTTTTCGAGGGCGGTGCGCGCTTCATCGTGATCGGGCTGCTGCTCGTCGCCTGGGAGGTATTTGCCCGCAGCGGCAAGGTCACAGCCTTCATGCTGCCGCAGTTCAGCGCGGTCGTCGCGCGCATCTATACGGACGCCGTTGTGGACCACCTGTGGCTCAACCTCGGCCTCACCGTCTATCGGGCGCTGGCGGGATTTTTCATCGCCGCTCTCGGTGGGATCGCGCTGGGAGCGGCGATGTCGCGCGTGACGTTCCTGCGCTGGTTCTTCGATCCCATTATCTCCGTCGGCTTTCCGATGCCGAAAATCGCGTTCCTGCCGATCGTCATGCTCTGGCTGGGCGTCTACGACGTCTCAAAGATATCGATGGTGGTGTTCGACGCGATTTTCCCGGTGGTCACGGCGACGGTCGCGGGCCTCGCGGCCATCGACAAGGAGCTTATCTGGTCGGCGCGCAATATGGGCGCGAACGAGCGTGAGTTGATGTGGCAGGTCGCGCTGCCGGCCGCGCTGCCGCAAATCCTCACCGGCCTGCAGGTGGCGCTGCCCATCGCGCTGATTGTCGAGATCGTGGTCGAGATGGCGATGGGAGGCTACGGACTCGGGGGCGCCATGATGGGCGCCTCGCGCTTTGCCGATTCGCGCGGCGTCTTCGCCGGCATCGTTGAAATCGCGATCGTCGGCTACGTGTTGATCAAGGTTCTGTCGTTTTTGCGTCGCCGGCTGCTCGTTTGGCATCGCGAGGCGGAAGAGCGTGCCTGAAGCTGGCCATCGGTCTCTCAGCTGGCTTTTTCCAAGCTGCTCGGAGAATCCGGCGCATCGGAATCGTGGACCGCAACACCAACCATCGGATCGATGGTAGTCTCCCAGGGCCGACGTTCCAGGGTGCGCATGGTGTCGGCATAGCCCGACTGCCAGCGTCGGTGAATGCCACTGCTCGAGAAATCGAGATCGCGCAGATAGTCCTCGTGCTCTTGCGGGGTGGCGTTGATACGCACGATGTGCATGAGCGTGCCGCAACCATAGCCGGCCATCTCTTGGACTTCCGGGGTCGCGCGCAAGTTTTCCGGCATCAGGCGAACCAGTTCGCGCACCATGTGCCGGAGCTGGTGGATATGCTCCTGACGAGGAATGTGGCTATCGGCGCGACTGGCGAACTGAATGTCCTTCTGCCGGCTCAGCACCTGCCAGACCGATTCCGGCTCCGGTCCGGCGATCGGGAAAATCTGAACGGCGAACACGACGGAATCGCGCCGCGGATTGTCGTCGAACACCACCTCGATGGGAGTATTGGAGTAGAGCCCTCCGTCCCAATAAGCATCGCCGTCGATGCGTATGGCCGGGAAGCCCGGCGGCACGGCACCAGAGGCAAGGACATGGTCGAGCGTGATGGGGACGTTGCGGCTATCGAAATAGTTGATCTTGCCCGTTCGCACGTTGACCGCTCCGACAGTCAAGCGCGGATGCCCAGCCTTGATGCGTTCGAAATCGACGACGTCGCAAACCGTCTTACGCAAGTCATCGATTGTGTAGAAGGCGGCATGCTCGACGCCGACCAAAGCGTTGAGGCCCCAGGCAACCGCGCGGTTCGGCGAAAAGTAACCGGGAATGCCGCCGAAAATCGTCGTGACGTAGGCGGCGGCATTGCCAGCCATTTGGCTCCACGGCGTGTCGCCCCACAATGGCTTGCGCGCTATCCGTTCCCAAAACTCGCGCAGGCGATCGAGCCGTGAACTGACGTCGTTGCCGGCAATAATGGCGCCGTTGATGGCTCCCATCGACGTGCCGACGACCCAGTCCGGCTCTATTCCGGCTTCGTGCAGCGCCTGATAAACGCCGCCTTGGTAGGCGCCCAGCGCGCCACCACCTTGAAATACCAGGACCACCTGACCCGGCAGCTTAGGTGGCTCTCGCACCGCGCCGGCGGGTTGGTGTTTGACGTAAATCTGGTCCATGAACTGTCTCCCCGCTCAGAATAACAAGTATTTGTGCAGCCCTCGGCCGCAGGGCAACGCCAGAGCGCCGCTTTTTGGGCCCTATGCCGCTAACAGCCTGATCGATAAACTTGAAATGACACGTGCTTGACGAGGCGTGAATCTGTAAACGCGGAGAAGCCGATGCGCGTAAAAATCGGACTGGCCGGCATTGCCCTGTTTGCGCTCAGCGCCGGATTTGCCCGCGCGGAGCCGCTGATACTTCGCGTTGCTTGGGTGGCGCCCCTCTCCGACGTGGCTTCAATCTGGCTGGAAAAGAAAGACCTCGCCCGCAATTACGGCAAGTCATATGCGTTCGAACCCGTCCGCTACCGCGGCACTCCGCCGATGATCACAGCAATCGCCAACAATGAGCTGGAGATTGGCGCTCTGGCCTATTCGACCTTGCCGATCGCAATCGAGAACGCCGGCATGGACGACATCAGGGTGATTGCCGACGATTTCCTGGACGGGGTCGATGGCTATTATTCCAATGAGTTCGACGTGCTTGCAGACGGTCCGATCAAGAAAATAGAAGACCTGAAAGGCAAGATCGTCGCGGTCAACTCCGCCGGGAGCGCGGTCGATGTGGCGATGCGCGCCATGCTGCGCAAGCACGGTCTGGAAAGCAACCGCGACTACACGATCATCGAAACACCGTTTCCCGCCATGCGCGCGATGCTGGCGGAAAAGAAGGTCGATTTGATATCGGCGGTGCTGCCGTTTTCGCTAGACCCCGAACTTAAGAAGATCGCGCGTCCTCTGTTCACCAGCAAGGACGCGATCGGCATTTCGCAGTTCATTATATTGACCGCGCGCAAACCGTTCCTCGAGGCGCATCGCGCCGCGCTCGTCGACTTTCTGGAGGATTCGCTTCGCATCCTTCACTGGTATCTGGACCCGCAAAATCACGATGCCGTCGCCGTAATCGCCGCGCGGCTCACAAAGCAACCGGTCGATCGCTTCGGCTGGGTTTTCACCAACGGCGACTATTATCGCGATCCCAATCTGCTGCCGAATCTCGATGCGTTACAGAGCAATGTCGACATGACAAAAGAGCTCGGCTTCATCAATGCGAGCTTCGATGTGCGTGCGCACTCCGACCTCAGTCTGGTCGAAGAAGCCGCGAAGCGATTGAAGTGAATCAAGCCGCGGTTTTGAGCGCGCGTTCGATCATGGTGCCGATGAGGCTGCGGCGATAGGCGCCGCTGGCGTGAATGTCGTCCGGCGGATCGACAGCGGCGCGCGCCGCCGTGACGGCGGCTGCAATTGTCTTGTCGTCGATCGCGCTGCCGTTGAGGGCGTCCTCCGCGGCGGGAAGGCGCAGCGGCCGGTCGGCGACGCCGAAGACGCCGACACGGGCGTTGCGCGCCCTTCCGCCATCGTCCCGGTCATAAAACAAAGCGGCTCCCGCCAAAGCGAAATCACCCTGACGGCGGGCGAATTCCGCAAAACCGAAGCGCCGCCGCGCGGGCCAGGGCGGCAGGCGGATTTCGGTGATGACCTCTTCCGGCTTGAGCGCCGTCATCAGCGGGCCGAGGAAAAAGTCCGCCGCAGGGATCACGCGGCTTCCGGATTTGCCGACAGCGGTGATTTCGGCCTCGCAGGTTAGCGAGATGCAGGGCATCTCGGCAGCAGGGTCGGCATGCGCGAGGCTGCCGCCGACGGTGCCGCGATTGCGGATCTGATAATGCGCCACGTGCTCGATGGCCGCCACCAGCAGCGGATGCGCCGCGCGCAACCGCGCGTCTTCGAGAATGTCGCGCCAGCGCACCATGGCGCCGAGCGTCACGCCCTTATCGGATATCGCGATCTGGCCCAATTCCTTGAGTTTGCCCAGGTCGACGATCAGGGACGGCGCGGCGACGCGGAACGCCAGCATCGGAATAAGGCTCTGGCCGCCGGCCAGCGGCTTCGCCTCGCCGCCATGTGCGGCCAGTAAGGCGACTGCCTCGGCAATGCTGGTTGGGCGGGCGTATTCGAACGGCGGTAATTTCATCGCCGGAAACGTCCCCTTCGAGCGCAACAACAAGAAAATGTCGAGCCATTTGGTAGCATCGGGCCGAGCGAGCGGTCAAAGGTCTCACTGTGGAGGCCTTGTCTCGACTTTTTCGCCCGATCCCGCTAAGCGGGCCGGGCCGCGCAAAGCGGGGGACCGCGATTGATGCAATATGCCATGACAATATCGGACGACCGCCCCGGCACGTCTGCGCGTCTATCGTGGCTTGGCGGCTGCCTTGTCTGTGCGCTCGTTTTGGTCACGGCTGGGGGGCGGCCGGCCACGGCGGCCGGCGAGGGTGCCGCACCATCCCGTGCCGTCGTGGTTCCTGGCTTTTGGGACCCGCGCCGCCGGCCCGAGCGGCCCGATCTCTCGCGCATCCAGGCCATCCGGTTTCTCACCGACATGGACTATCCGCCGTTCGACTATGCCGGGCCGGACGGCAATCCGGCCGGCTTCAACGTCGATCTCGCCCGCCTTATTTGCGATGAGATCAAGATCAGCTGCACCATCCAGGCGCGCCCTTTCGGCACCCTCCTCGATGCGCTCAATGAGAATCGCGGCGACGCCGTGATCGCATCGATCGCGCCCACCGCGGAGACACGCCGCCGCGCCGATTTCACCGACCCCTATTACCGCACGCCCGCACGCTTTGTGGCCCGCATCGACAGCCAGATCGGCGACGTGCTGCCGGAACGACTGGAGGGAATAAAGATCGCTGTGATCGCCGGCACCGCGCACGAGGCCTACCTTAAGGCGATGTTCACCGAGGCCGAGGTGCGGCCCTATCCCAATGCCGAGGCGGCCCGCGATGCTTTGCGCCGCAAGGAGGTCGATCTTCTATTTGGCGACGGCATTGCGCTGGCGTTCTGGCTCAACGGCAGCGATTCAGAAGGCTGCTGCGCTTTCCGCGGCGGACCATTTCTGGAGAACCGCTTTTTTGGCGAAGGCATAGGAATAGCGGTGAAGCGCGGCAACGATCTCCTGCGTCTGACTTTGAACTGGGCACTTTTCCAGCTGTGGGAGAAGGGAAGCTTTACCGATCTGTGGCTGCGCTATTTCCCGATCAGCCCGTTTTGACGCCACGTTTTGACGCCACGTTTTCACGCCATGAGAACCGAACGGTCTATGGACTGATGATGACCGCCGTGACCACACAAAGCCCAAACCTGCGCGAACTCGCCGAGCAGTCGCACGCCTGGCCGTTCGAAGAGGCGCGCAAGATCGTCGCCCGGCTGAAAAAGCGCCCGAAGGACGAGGTCATCTTCGAGACCGGCTACGGCCCGTCCGGCCTGCCGCATATCGGAACGTTTGGCGAAGTCGCGCGCACCCTGATGGTGCGCCACGCCTTCCGCGTCCTCACCGACGACAAGATCAAGACCCGCTTGATTGCGTTTTCGGACGACATGGATGCGTTGCGCAAAGTGCCCGACAACGTGCCGAACAAGGACTTGCTCGAAAGGCACCTTGGCCAGCCGCTCACGCAGGTGCCCGACCCCTTTGGCACGCACAACAGCTTCGGCGAGCACAACAACGCGCGGCTGCGCGCCTTCCTCGATCATTTCGGTTTCGAGTACGAATTCCTGTCCTCGACGCAATGCTACAAGTCAGGCCGTTTCGACTCCGCGCTCCTGAAAGTGCTCGAGCGCTTCGATGCGGTGATGACGATCATGCTGCCGTCGCTGCGCCAGGAGCGGGCCCAATCCTATTCACCGTTCCTGCCGATTTCTCCGCGCACAGGCGCGGTGTTACAGGTGCCCGTGATCGCTCACGACGCCAAGGCCGGAACCATCACCTACGAGGATCCCGAGACGGTTAAACCTGAGCGCGTGACGACGCTCGTCACCGGTGGGCGTTGCAAATTGCAGTGGAAGCCGGATTGGGCGATGCGCTGGGTCGCGCTTGGCATCGACTACGAGATGGCCGGCAAGGACCTGATCGATTCCGTGAAACTGTCGGGCGAAATCTGCCGCGCGCTCGGCGGCATGCCGCCCGAAGGATTCAACTACGAGCTCTTTCTCGACGAGAACGGTCAGAAAATCTCGAAGTCGAAGGGCAACGGACTCACCATCGACGAGTGGCTCCGCTATGCGTCACCGGAGAGCTTGTCGCTCTTCATGTACCGCGAGCCGAAGGCGGCGAAGCGGCTCTATTTCGACGTCATCCCGCGTCACGTCGACGAATACCAGCAATTCCTCGAAGCATATGAGCGGCAAGGACCGAAGGAGCGATTGGCGAATCCGGTCTGGCACATTCACGGCGGCGCGCCGCCGAAGGCGGACAATCCGGTGTCGTTCGCGATGCTGCTCTCGCTGGTGACGGCGTCGAACGCGGAGAACGCCGAGACCCTGTGGGGCTTTATCGGCCGCTATCGGCCGGGGGTTACCAAGACCACGCATCCGCACCTTGCAGCACTCGTCGATTACGCTATCCACTACTTCCGCGATTTCGTGCTGCCGGCGAAGAAATTCCGCGAGCCGGCTTCGGCCGAGCGCGCCGCGCTGATCGACCTGCGCGACGCGCTATCGCAACTGCCGGCGGACGCTTCGGCGCAGGCGATCCAGGATGTGGTCTACGAGGTTGGCCGGCGGGAGCCGTTCCTCGACCAAAAGAAAAAAGCCAAGGACGGCAAGCCCGGCGTCTCGCTCGACTGGTTCAACATGCTCTATCAGGTGCTGCTCGGCCAGGAGAAGGGCCCGCGCTTTGGCTCCTTCGTCGCCGCCTACGGCATACAAAACACCATCGACATGATCGACGGCGCGCTGGCGCGCTCGGCGTGATTACTGGCTCGCCCACAAAATCCGCGCGATCCACAGCACGTCCGCGGCGGCGATGGTGCGGTCGGAATGCTCGGTGTTGAGCGAGCGGAGCTCGATCGATTTCGCCGTCCTGCGCTTGAGCTCCTTCGCCATCACTTCGCCGCTCCTGGTTCTGACCACGACGCGGTCGCCGCGGCGGATGGGAGCGGCTGGCGAAATGAGGATCACGTCGCCGTCGCGATAGGCCGGCTCCATGGACTGGCCGGATACTTCGAGCGCATACGCGTGCTCGTCGCTGACCGCCGGAAATGCGATCTCGTCCCAACCTTCGCCGACCGGGAACCCGCCATCGTCGAAATAGCCGCCGCTGCCGGCTTCGGCAAAACCCAGAAGAGGCACTGCGCGGGTCGCGGGGCCGTCAGCGGAATCGATCAGGCCGACAAACACATCGATTGGTGTGCCGGTCGCGGCAAGCGCCTTGGCGATGGACTCGGTCGAGGGCCACCGTGCCCGACCCTCCGCCGTGACGCGCTTCGATTTGTTGAACGTGGTCGGGTCAAGCCCGGCGCTGCGTGCCAGCCCCGAAGCCGACAGGCCGGCGCGTTCCGCCAGACGATCGATGGCCGACCAGACCTGCGCGTGCGTGAGCATCATCGCCCCGTAGACGCCTGAACGATGATAGGAATTATTGCCTGCCCGCTCAAGCCCGGAGACGATAGGGGCAGGCGGACGTCCATGCTCGGTGCAGATGCCGCGGCCCAAAAGTGCTCCGCCTTGAACTCGCGATTTTGCGCCGATAGGGTCGCGCGCCGGGCGCGGGACGAAGGTGTGACGACGATCTACAAGATCTGTGAGCAAGCTTTGTGGCGTAAGGCCGAAGCCGAGCGACAGTTCGGTGGAACGCCGGCCGACATGCGCGACGGCTTTATCCATTTCTCGACTGCCGCCCAGCTCGCTGGGACTGCGGCGAAGCATTTCGCCGGAACCTCGGATTTGATCTTGGTTGCGGTCGATGCCGATGCGCTGGACGACCGCTTGAAATGGGAAGTATCGCGCGGCGGCGGTCTTTTCCCCCATCTGTATGCACCGCTGCCGCTCTCCACGGTGCGATGGGTGAAGCCTCTGCCCGACGAGGTCGATGGCCGGCGGCACCTTCCGGAGCTCGACGCGTGATCGGGCCCTTCGAGCGTCTGGTGCGGCCGCTCCTCCACGCCCTCGACCCGGAGGATGCCCATAGGCTTACCCTGCGAATGCTGAAATTCGCTCCGCCGCTCGGGGCAGTCCGCGACGACAAGCGCCTGGCGGTGCGCGCATTCGGGCTCAATTTTCCCAATCCTATCGGGATGGCCGCGGGGTTCGACAAGAACGCCGAGGTGCCCGACGTGCTGTTGCGCTTGGGCTTCGGCTTTGTCGAAGTCGGCACCATCACGCCGCTGCCGCAACAGGGTAACCCGCGCCCGCGAGTCTTCCGCCTTCGAGCCGACGGGGGCGTGATCAACCGGCTCGGCTTTAATTCGCAAGGCGCTGACGCCGTTCTCAAACGTCTCGCCGCGCGGGCCAATGCCGGCGGTATCGTCGGCATCAATGTCGGGGCGAACAAGGATGCTCCCGATCGCGTCGCCGATTATGTGCGGCTGATCGAGCGCTTCGCCTCCGTGGCAAGCTACGTTACCGTCAACGTGTCCTCTCCCAACACGCCGGGACTGCGCGCTCTGCAGCAGGCTGCTGCCCTCGATGACCTTCTTGCCCGCGTGGTCGACGCGCGTGAGCGCGTGGCGCAGACCGCGGGCCCGACACCGGTGCTCCTGAAGATCGCCCCCGATCTCTCGCTTGCCGAGCTCGACGACGTTGTCGGCATTGCCCGCTCGCGCCGGGTCGACGGCATGATCGTCGGCAACACTACGCTGGCGCGGCCCCCAAGCTTGCGCGAAATGAAGACGGCCAAGGAGGCTGGAGGCTTGTCGGGCCGCCCGCTCTTTGCGCTGGCCACTCGGATGCTGGCCGAGACTTATGTCCGGGTGGAGGGTGTTTTTCCGCTGATTGGCGTAGGCGGCATTGATTCCGGCGCCGCCGCGGTCGCGAAATTTCGGGCCGGCGCGAGCCTGGTCCAGCTTTATTCGGCTCTGGTATTCCGCGGCCTCGGTCTCGTCGCCGAGATCAAGGCCGCACTGATCGCCGCGCTCGAGCGCGATCGCCTCGACAGCCTCATCGATGTCGTCGGCACCGACGCTGCCGCGGTCACCGCCGAGGCGTGGCCGGTGTGACAAGGCCGGAACGCTTGTCCGTGTCATTGTCATCGAACCGCGACAATGCGGCCGCTCCTGGCAATGGCGCGAGAACCGGTTGAAGGACAGGCACTAAGCGCCGCCGCTCGCGCCGGGTCGGAATCGCGCGATAGACCTGTTTCGTCGCCTCGACGATGTGAACGCCGGCAAAGGGGGCCGAGATCGTCGCGCCCGCGCGCTCCCAGGCCACGGCCGAACGCAGGAACCAGCCGCGCGAAATCGGCGGCACATAGAGCGCCTCGCCCCAGCCGGTCGGGGTGAACCAGGTTTCGCGCAGAAGATGCGTAATCTGCGAGCGCGAATAGGGCCAGCCGTGGCCGAACGGCGTCGTGTCCATACGTGCCCACAGCCCCCGCCGGTTCGGCACGACCGCGAGCAGCCGGCCGCCGCCGGCCAGCACGCGCCACACCTCGCGCAAAAGCCCGACCGGGTCGGTCGAATTTTCCAGTGCGTGGACCAAAAGCACCCGATCGACCGCGGAATCGGTCAGGGGCAAGTCGTCCTCCTCGACCAGCGCGGCAAGCGCGGGTTTCGACGAGGGCCAGCGCACAACGCCCTGCGGCGCCGGCATCAAGGCAAGACAGCGTTCGGCCTCCTCGCGGAACAGGCCGAGATAGGGCGTGGCGTAACCGATCCCCAGCACGCGCAAGGAGCTAGTATCGCTCCAGCGCGCGCGAATGCCGCGGCCGATGAAGCGCCGGGCCACGGTGCCGAGCCGTTGGGCGTAGAAATTGCGCAAATCGACAACGTCCATGGCGGCAAAGTAGCACGTCATTCCGGGGCGCGCTGAAAGCGCGAACCCGGAATCCATAACCTCCGATCTTGCGGTTAATAATGAGGAGACTTTACTTTAGCCGCCTGTGATTATGGATTCCGGGCTCGCGGGCTGAAGCTTGTCATCGGGCCGGCCACTTCGGGCCGGACCCGTTGGCCCGCGCCCCGGAATGACGGTGAAACATGCCCGCACAGACCTATCTGTTCCCCTGTCTCAAGGACAATTTCGGCGTCCTCCTGCACGATCCGGAGAGTGGCGCCACGGCGGCGATCGATGCACCGGAGGCAGCGGCGGTCGAGGCCGCGCTCGCCAAGACCGGCTGGCAATTGACCGACATTCTCGTCACCCATCACCACGGCGATCACACCGCCGGGATCGGCGAGCTGAAAAGCCGTCACAAATGCCGTGTCGTCGCGCCGCGGAACGAAGCGCAGCGTATCGCGCTGGTGGATGAAACGGTTGGTGAGGGCGATGTTGTGCATGTCGGCTCGCTCGAAGGGCAAGTCATCGAAACGCCGGGCCACACCGCCGGCCACATCTCCTACTTCTTCCCGGCGGACAAACTCGCCTTTGTCGGCGACACGCTGTTCTCGATCGGCTGCGGCCGGGTCATCGAAGGCAATCCGGAAATGATGTGGCAATCGCTGCTGAAGCTGCGCAATCTGCCCGACGACACGCGGTTCTATTGCGGTCACGAATATACCGAGGTCAATATCCGGTTCGCCAAGACCATCGAGCCGAACAACAAACCGCTGGCTGCGCGCGCAGACGAGGTCAAGCGGCTTCGCGCCGCCGGCAAACCGACCGTTCCGGTAACGATCGGGGCGGAGAAGGCGGAGAACCCGTTCCTGCGCGCCGATGTGCCCGAGGTGGCAAAGTCGGTCGGTCTCGCCGGCAGCCCGGCATGGAAAGTGTTCGCGGAAATCCGCGAGCGCAAAAATCGCTTTTGAAGAACCGGTTTTGACGACCCCGCTCACCGCTGACGATGTGATCCGGCTGCTCGATCTCAAGCCGCATCCGGAAGGCGGCCATTTCCGCGAGACTTTTCGCGATCTGCCCCCACCCTACCCTCCCCCGCAAGCGGGGGAGGAAGGATCAAAGAACCCTCCCCCGCAGGCGGGGGAGGCTAGGGTGGGGATTGCCCGCGCCGCCTCGACGGCGATTTATTTTCTGCTGGCGCGCGGCGAACGCTCGCACTGGCATCGGGTCGACGCGGCTGAAATCTGGCACTGGCATGCCGGCGCGCCGCTTGGGCTCGACATTGCTTGCGCATCCGGACGCCGCGAACGCGTGACGCTCGGGAACGATCTTGCCGCCGGCGAGCGCCCGCAGGGCATCGTGCCCGCTCATGCCTGGCAGTCAGCGCAAACGCTGGGCGATTGGACGCTGGTCGGCTGCACCGTCGCGCCCGGCTTCGAATTTGCGAGGTTCGAGCTGGCGCCGCAAGGATGGGAGCCGGGATAGAGCAATAAAGATTCCCGGTTCCGCTCATTCCCGCGCAAGCGGCAATCCAGATGGGGCGCGCCGATTTTTGAGATGAAGTCACTGGGTCCCCGCTTTCGCGGGGACGAGCGGAAGGAAGGAGCAGATTTAATACGGAAGGCTTCCGCTCAGGTAATATATTGCCCGCCGTTCGCGGTGAGCGTCGAGCCGGTGAGAAGGCCGGCGTCGTCGGACGCCAAAAACACCACGCAACGTCCGATTTCCTCGGGTTCGCCGAGGCGGCCGATGGGTATGGTCGGCAGGATGCTCTTCTCCAGCACGTCCTTGGGTACCGCCTGCACCATCTCGGTATTGATGTATCCTGGGCAGATTGCGTTGACCGTGATGCCGGAACGCGCGCCTTCCTGCGCCAGCGCCTTGGTGAAGCCGATCTCGCCGGCCTTGGCCGCGGAATAGTTCGTTTGCCCGAACTGCCCCTTTTGGCCATTGATCGAGGAAATGTTGATGATGCGGCCGAACTTGCGTTCGCGCATGCCCTCAATCACCTGCCGGGTCATATTGAATAGCGAGCCGAGGTTGGTGTTGATCACGGCCGTCCACTGTTCCGGCTTCATGCGGTGAAGCTGGGCATCCCGTGTAATCCCGGCATTGTTGACGAGCACATCGATCGGGCCGAGGTCGGCCTCGACCTGCTTCACGCCGGCTTCGCATGCCTCGAATGAAGAGACATCCCATTTGTAGACGGCGATGCTGGTCTCGGCCTTGAATTTCTGCGCCGCCTCGTCGTTGCCACCGTAGTTCACCGCGACCTTGTACCCGGCCGCCTTGAGCGCCTTAGCAATCGCCGCGCCAATACCGCGTGTTCCGCCCGTCACCATTGCGACGCGTGGCATAGTAATCCTCCCTCGTCCTTCATCGTCATGCCCGGGCTTGCGCCGGGCGTCCACGTCTTGGTGTTGCAGACAGCT
This sequence comes from uncultured Alphaproteobacteria bacterium, assembly GCA_963733575.1. GTDB lineage: Bacteria > Pseudomonadota > Alphaproteobacteria > Rhizobiales > Xanthobacteraceae > BOG-931. Next base: position 368,980 of record CAVTDJ010000011.1, read on the forward strand.
TAAAGACGTTCATGGCCGGGACATAGGCTAGCGAAGCGACGCCGTTCTTCGAACGGCTATGTCCGGCCATGACCTAAAGACAATAACGGCATTTTGCGCGGGCTCACCGCTCCACGCACATCGCGATGCCCATGCCGCCGCCGATGCAAAGCGTGGCGAGCCCCTTCTTCGCGTTGCGCTTCTGCATCTCGTAAAGCAGCGTGACCAGCACGCGCGCGCCCGATGCGCCGATGGGGTGGCCGATGGCGATCGCGCCGCCATTGACGTTGACCTTACCGGTATCCCAGCCGAGATCCTTGTTGACCGCGCAAGCCTGCGCGGCGAAGGCCTCGTTGGCCTCGACCAGGTCGAGATCGCCGACGCTCCAGCCGGCCTTCTTCAGCGCGGCGCGCGATGCCGGAATCGGTCCGCTGCCCATGATCTTCGGATCGACGCCGGCCTGAGCCCACGACACGATGCGCGCAAGCGGCGTTTTGCCGAGCTTGGCCGCTTCGCTGGCCTTCATCAACACCATGGCGGCGGCGCCGTCATTGATGCCGGAGGCGCTGGCGGCGGTTACCGTGCCGTCCTTGTCAAAGGCGGGCCGCAATTTGCTGATCGATTCGAGCGTGGTGCCGTGCTTAGGATATTCATCCGTATCGACAATGATATCGCCCTTGCGGTTCTTGACGGTCACCGGCGTGATTTCGTCCTTGAACCTCCCCGCTTTTTGCGCTGCCTCGGCCTTTTTCTGCGAATTGACGGCGAACTCGTCCTGCTGCTGACGGGTGATCTGCCACTGCCGCGCGACGTTTTCCGCGGTGTTGCCCATGTGATAGCCGTTGAAGGCGTCCCACAGGCCATCCTTGATCATCGTGTCGACCATCTCGAAGTTGCCCATCTTCACGCCGCCGCGCAGATAGGCGCAGTGCGGGGCAACGCTCATCGATTCCTGGCCGCCGACGACCGCGATCTCGGAATCGCCGTTGACGATGCCCTGGTAACCGAGCGCGACCGCCCGCAGTCCCGAGCCGCAGAGCTGATTGACGCCCCAAGCCGGCACTTCCACGGGAATTCCCGCCGCGATCGAAGCTTGGCGGGCCGGGTTTTGGCCCTGCCCGGCGGTCAGGATTTGCCCCAAGATCACTTCGGACACGCGCGACGCCTCAATGCCGGCGCGATCGATCGCCGCCTTTATTGCGACTTTGCCGAGCTCATGGGCGGGTACGGTTGCGAACGCGCCGTTGAATGCGCCGACCGGCGTGCGTACCGCGCCGACAATGACAATGTCGTCCTTCATGGGAGGTCCTTTCGGGTCAAAAGTGACTAACGCGGGATCGCCCGCAGCCGTATTGAATATATTGTCATAAGGACGCGACCGCCTGCCGACAAGACGGAAGGAAGCCGCATCGCTGCTATGCTCAGGGATACGTCCCCGTCATCCCCCTGTGTATTGAGCGTCCAAGCCGCGGCCGAGCTCTCTCACAAAATGGTAGCCGCGCCCCGAGAAACCGCCTATTTTGATGGCGAAAAAACCGCGCGGTCCCCGCCTTATGCCCGAAGCCAAGACTAAGACCGAAGCACCGGTTACGATCAAAAAGTACGCCAACCGGCGGCTCTACAATACCGGTACGAGTTCGTACGTCACGCTCGAAGACCTCGCCTCCATGGTCAAGTCCGGCGAGGATTTTGTCGTTTATGATGCCAAGACCGGCGAAGAAATTACTCGTTCGGTGCTCACCCAAATCATTTTCGAGCAGGAAAATAAAGAAGGCCAAAATCTGTTGCCGATCGCGTTTTTGCGCCAGCTTATTCGTTTCTATGGTGACAGCATGCAGATGCTGGTGCCGCGCTACCTCGAAGTCTCCATCGAGTCGCTGACGCGCGAGCAGGAAAAATTTCGAAATCAGATGGCACAGGCATTCGGGGTCGGAGCTTTCCCCTCGCTCGAAGATCAGGTGCGGCGGAACATGGAAATGTTCGAACGCGCCTTCGCCATGTTTGCGCCGTTCGCACGGCGCGAGAGTCAGGGCGGCGAAATCGAGCCCGAAGCGAACAAGCCACCCACCAAGACCGGCGACATCGACGATCTCAAGCGTCAGCTCGATGAAATGCAGAAAAAGGTCGATCGTCTATCTGAAGGAAACACCGGCGGCGGCCAAGGGCCACGCTAGAGCTGCAATCGCTTCAAGTTGAATCGATTGCAGCTCCAGAGCGTGTACTCATAAAACAAGTTGTCCGCTGCGTCCGCTTATTTCCGCTCCATTTCGCAAAGCAGACATTCGCCAGCACGAGTGGCAAGTCTGCTTAGGGCCCAATACCGGAAATCGTTCAGGCTTGCGAACGAGCTATCTTGGCGTCGCAGAAAATCGTCTTGTGCGACGTTTGCGGAATGGCTCTGTTGAGCCATATTCCCTATTCGGACTTGCGAACACGCGTCCGCGTCTGCATCATTGTTCAATGCAAATCCGAGAAGCAAGTGTGGAGGATGCGGTCGAAGCGTGCCAAGTCGTGCGACGGTCAATCGCTGAGCTTTGCCACGCCGATCACCAAGACGATCCAATCGTTTTGGAGAAATGGCTTAACAATAATACCTCCGATAATATGCGTTCTTGGATTGCTGATCCAGACAGTTATGTCGTCGTTGCAACGGAAGGCGCAGCGATCATTGGTGTTGGAGCAATAACGTCTTCCGGTGAAATCACCCTCAACTACGTGTCGCCCGATGCTCGCTTTCGAGGCGTTAGCAAAGCAATCCTGAATCAACTTGAGGCTAGAGCTCTTGAACTGGGCAACAACACCTGCGCTCTCACCAGCACAGAGACTGCCCGCCGCTTTTACTTATCTTCTGGCTACGTGCAATTTGGTCCGCCTGAGCCTAGCATAGGCAAAGGATCAAGCTACCGAATGGTGAAGCAGCTTTTCCTTACTGCGCAAGCGGGTTAGTGCAATATAAGTTTTGCCAACTGAGTATCTTGCGACACAAATATCGGCCGCTTGCGAGCAGGCACGATTTCCGCTGAGGGTCCACAAGCGGACATGGCGGCACCAATTTGTGATGTCCGCTCCTCCCTTGAAAGCAAGCATTCCCTGCGCGTTTATGAGTCCACCGCCCTGGCCTGTCGGTGGAGCATGATCTTTCCGGAAAACCGGTTTCCACTTTTCCGGATCATGCTCCAAGTCAAATGGCTCGTGCCAGGCCGGTGAGCCACGGCCGTTCGGTAGAGGCCAGGCCGATGAGAGCGCCCTGCAGATAATCGCAGCCCCACGCCTCCAACATCTTCGCCGCGCGTTCGTCCTGGACCCATTCGGCGACGGTCGCCAGCTTGAGCCGTTTGCCGAGATCAATCAGCGTGCGTACGAAGGCGCGATCGTCTTCCGAGCGGATGATGTTCTGCACGAAGGCGCCGTCGATCTTGACGATGTCCACGCCGAGCTTCCGCAGGTTGCGAAACGAGGTATAGCCGGCGCCGAAATCGTCGATGGCTATGCGACAGCCGAGGTCCTTCACGCGCGCCACAAAGCCTCGCGTTTCGTCGATATCCTGGATCGCGGCGCTCTCGGTAATCTCGATGATGAGGCGCTCCGCCACCCCGGCATGGGCGCGGAGAAGCGAGTCCAAACCCGCCCACCAGTCGGGATCGGTCGTCGATCCCGGCGAGACATTGACGCTCGCCTGTAAAGAAGGCGCACCGAGCATTTCCTCGACCACAAGGTCGAGCACACGGTGGTCAAGCAAACGCAGAAGCCCCAGGCGTTCGGCGACCGGGACCACTTCGTTGGCCCCGAGCAGGCTGCCGTCCCTGCGGCGGACCCGCATCAGGCATTCATAGAAGGCGGGCCGCCGATCATTCGCCGCCGCCACGGTCTCGTAGGCAAGGAAAATGCGCCGCTCATTGAGCGCCGCGACGATCTCGTCGGTCGCCTTCACGTTTTCTCGACGTTGCGCCTCGCGCTCGATATTGGGCCGATAGGCGAGGAACGAACCGCGGCGCTTGCCCTTCGCCATATCGAGCGTCTCCTGGGCGCGAGCGAGCACTTCCGCCACGCTGCGGGCGTGGCGCGGCGCGGTCACCCCGCCGATGGTCACGGTCACCGGGACCGGCCCGGCATTGGTCGGCATCAGTTCGTCGCGCACCCCCGCGAGCAGGCGTTCGGCGGCGCTAGCCATATCGTCCGGCGTGCAGTCCCGCAGCACGAGGCCGAACTTGTTGCCGGAATAGCGGCCCAGCGTGTCCTTGCCCCGCATCAGGCTGCGGATGCGCTTGCCGACCGCGTTGATCACCTGGTCGGCGATGTCGAACCCATAGGACTCGTTAATGCGCGCCAAATTGTCGATAGCGACCAGCAGGAAGCCGCACGAGGAGCGGAATCGCATCGCTTCGTCGAGGGCTTTTTCGAGGGTCTCGGTGAGGTGATGCCTGTTGAGCTCGCCGGTTAGATCGTCGCAGCGGGCGAGGTAGTTGAGCCGGCGTTCGCGTTCGTGGCGTTCGTTGATGACGCGTACCGCACCGTGCGCGCGCGCAGGCTTGCCGTCGCGCCCGGCAAACCAGCAGCCGGTGTCCTCGACCCAAAGCCTTGTTTCCGACCGGGGATCGGGCCGCATGCAATACTGAATGCGATAAGCGACGCCGCGGCCTGCGTCGCGCTGGTCGGACCGAACGACGGCTTCGAAGCGAGCCTGCACATTGTCGGGTTCGAGAAACTGCGCGAAGGTCCGGCCGGTGGAGATCGCCGCGGCGTCACGGACCTGGAGAACGTCGCCGACGTTCGCGCTCCAGACCAGGGTGTCAGTTTTGATGTCCCAACGGTAAAGCGCTTCGCCAACCGAAGCAAGAATTTCGGTCGGGTCCAATTTGTCGGGAGCGCTCGCAGCGGCGGGGCTTTCGCCGGCGGCTCCTGTCCGGCTCCGACCGGCCAGCGGTAAAGCGATTGGATTGTGCGGCGCGTTATCGCTCATCCGTCGCCTCATTTAAGGTTTGCTGCAGGCCGCAGAAGGCGCAAAAGCGAACAGCCGGTTTAGCGGCAAAGTACCGGCGGAATTTAAAGAATTCGGAAATCTCAACGCCGAATTTATGCAACTGGCGGGGGCGGCACGCGGTTTGCGATCTAGAGGCCGGAAGGCGGTGAATGTCCCACTTGGTGTCGTGGGCGTCCCATTTCGGTACAGGAAACGCAAACAAGTGAGCGCCGCCCTGATCCCCGTCGTACCAAGCGCCCGCGAAGCGCCCGCTCACTCCGACAGTGGCCGGCCGCGCGCGGATTTCCTCGCGCAGCTCATCGCCACATCGGGGCAGGCGCCGCAGACGCGCGTCCGCCGGCGTGCCGAGCCGGCGGAGGCGATTGCCGCTTATGGTGCCAGCGACCGGTCGCCGCTGCCGGCCAGGCACGCACTGTCGCGTTCGCTTTGAAATGATCGGGGCGAAGGAGTGGCCTTTGGCCGCGCCACCGCTTCAGATGGCCCGCTCAGTCTCGACTTCAACTCGACGTTGCGAGCTGCGGATGCTGACGATGAAACCGACGAGCACGTCGACCAGGCCGATCATCATCAGCAGGAAGAAGGTCGACGTTCCGGCCTGACGCACCAGCAGAAATTCCACCAGCATGGCGATGAACAACGCCATCGCCAGCACGTGGTCGATGATCGACCGCATGCCCATCCGCGTCGATTTCATAATTTCGATCGCCAGCAGCAGGATGGCAAAGGCGAGGAGCATATCCTCCCAGGTTACCACCCAGTCCTCACCAGACATCATGTGCACGGTCGCGACCGGCGTGGTCCAGCCCACCCCGGGCGTGAGAAATACAATCATGTTGTAAATGGCAAAAGGAATGAGAAGCAGAGGGAAGCCAAGGACGAACATGGCGCGTTTCTCGTCCGAAGGGCTATGCCTCGGTCTTCTTCTTCAGCACCTGACGGCCGCGATACATGCCGGTTTTGAGATCGATATGATGAGGCCGACGCAATTCGCCGGAATCCTTGTCCTCGATATAGGCCGGGCGCTTCAACGCGTCCGCGGAACGCCGCATGCCGCGTCGCGATGGTGATGTTTTTCTCTTCGGCACGGCCATGATGCGCTCTCCTCATGCAGGTCGCTGTGCGGGAATGGCGCGCTTATAGAAGAACCGCTCGGCGGAAGCTAGGGGGAGCGGGTGCGGATGCAGGCGTCAAGCGCCGGATGGGCGGCGGCGCGGCGCTCGTAGAGGGTGGCCAGCCTGCGCACCCACGGGCTTGGGGCTCGTGCGCTGCGGCGAACTGGATTCGGTAGGATCGCGGTGAGTTCCGTCGACTCCCGCGCCGTGAGCTCGCCCGACGATTTGCCGAATGCCCAGCGTGCGGCGGCTTCGGCTCCGAATTCGCCGTTGGGGCCCCATTCGGCGATGTTGAGGTAAATCTCGAGCACCCGGCGCTTCGGCAGTACCAAATTGATCCACAGCGCCAGGGGAATTTCGAGCGCCTTGCGGATAAAGCTCCGTCCCTGCCACAGGAATAGATTTTTGGCGGTCTGTTGGGTGATCGTGGAGCCCCCGCGCGCCTCGTCAATGTCCTCGTCGGCTTGCTGCAGGGCTTCGCGGATGGCGCCCAGATCAATGCCGCGATTGTGGCAGAAACTGCCGTCTTCAGCGACAACCACGGCAAGCGGCAGCGTTGGTGCGATGCGGCCGAGGGAAACGAAGACGCGCTCGACGCGGCTTCCTTTTGCCCAGCGCCAAAGCATCGGCGTCGAAACCGGCTGACCGAACCTATAAAGCGGGACGATCAAGTAGGGCAGCAGGAGCAGGATGAGAACGATGGCGGCCCCTACCGAAAATGAACGTCGCAAGGTGGCCCGCATGGGAGACTGCGCGGCGCGCGCTCAGTTGCGCGCATAGCCGATGAGGGGCTTTTTCTTGCGGCCGAGCAGGATGAGGATCATGGCCACGATCCCAAGGATGGCCCAGGCGGGTAAGTCAAATGCTGTCTGCATATACGGGTCCCAAGCCCAAGCAGCCTTCTGCTTCAACCAGTTCTGCGCCAGATTTAAGCTGCCCTGGTCGACCATGGCCCAAACGTCGCCGACCCTGGCGTAAACCAGGTGCTGGTTGGCGATGGACTTCGTCCCGTCATAGACAAAGAAGACAAAGGCGGTTGCCAGCAAGCAAAGACCGATAAAACGCAGCAGAAATCTGATCATGGATTGTGTGGCAGGTTGCCAGGAGACCGAGGTAGGTGCAGGGATTACCCTGCATCGTTCACTTGTTCAATGCGCCGCGAGTGCGGCGCTTTTGGCGCCGCTTAGCGAGCGGCCGCGCACCATCGGTCCCTTGAGCAGGGGCCATCGCTTCCGCTAACGTCGGTCCGCCCTCTTATTCGACCATCCGGCGTCACCAGCAAGGAATTGAAATGGCTCTGAAATCCGGCGGCCGCACGCAGCGGCCGACTTTCACCGATCAGGAAGCATTGCTGTTTCACAGCCAAGGCCGGCCCGGAAAGCTCGAAGTCGTGGCCACCAAGCCCATGGCGACGCAGCGCGACCTCTCGCTCGCCTATTCGCCGGGCGTCGCCGTTCCGGTGCTTGCCATCGCCGAGGACGAGAGCCGTGCCTACGATTACACGACGAAGGGTAATTTCGTCGCCATCATCACCAACGGCACCGCAATTCTCGGCCTCGGCAATCGCGGCGCGCTCGCGGCAAAGCCGGTGATGGAAGGCAAGGCCGTCCTCTTCAAGCGTTTTGCCGACATCGACTCGATCGACCTCGAAGTCTCCTCCGAGGACCCCGAGGAAATCATCAATTGCGTGAAACTGCTCGGCAAGAGCTGGGGCGGCATCAATCTTGAGGATATCAAGGCGCCGGAGTGCTTCATCATCGAGCAAAGACTGCGCGAGCTCCTCGATATCCCGGTCTTTCACGACGACCAGCACGGCACCGCCATCATCGCCGCGGCCGGGCTGATCAATGCGCTCGAACTCACCGGCCGCGAGATCAAAGAGACCAAGGTCGTGTGCAATGGCGCCGGCGCCGCCGGCATCGCTTGCCTCGAACTTTTGCGCGCGATCGGGTTTCGCCCCGAAAACCTCATTCTGTGCGACACCAAGGGTGTGATCTACGAAGGCCGCACCGAGGGCATGAACCAGTGGAAATCGGGTTTTGCCGCCAAGACCAAGGCGCGCACGCTCGCCGAGGCGCTGGTCGGAGCCGATGTGTTCTTCGGCCTCTCGGCGAAGGGCGCGGTGACACAGGACATGGTGAAGGCGATGGCGGAGAAGCCGATCATCTTCGCCATGGCCAATCCCGATCCCGAAATCACCGTAGAGGATGTCGCCGCGGTACGCTCGGACGCCATCATGGCCACCGGCCGCTCCGACTACCCGAATCAGATCAACAACGTGCTCGGTTTCCCCTACATCTTTCGCGGCGCACTCGACGTGCGCGCGCGGGCAATCAACATGGAGATGAAGATCGCGGCGGCGCACGCACTCGCCGAGCTCGCACGTGAGGACGTGCCCGACGAGGTCGCCGCCGCTTACGGCGCGCGGCCGAAATACGGCCCCGACTACATCATCCCGGTGCCGTTCGATCCGCGCCTCATCTCGTCGGTTTCACCGGCGGTGGCGCAGGCCGCCATGGATACGAAAGTCGCCCGGCGGCCGATCGTCGACATGGAGGCCTACAAGCATCAATTGCGCAGCCGGCTCGATCCGATCGCCGGCGTCTTGCAGCGGGTGTTCGAACGGCTGCGCCGGCAGCCGCGGCGCGTCGTCTTCGCCGAGGGCGAAGAGGAACAGGTGATCCGCGCCGCCGCGTCATTCGTGCACCAGGGGCTCGGCACAGCATTGTTGGTCGGCCGCGAGGCGCGCGTGCAAGAGACGGCACAGGCGCTCGGCATCGAGCTCGGCGATGGTATCGAAATCATCAATGCGGCGCTGTCTTCGCGCACCTCCGCTTATGCCGCCTATCTGTACGAGCGGCTGCAGCGCCGCGGCTTCCTGCAACGCGACTGCCAGCGCCTGGTCAACCAGGACCGCAACAGCTTCGCCTCCTGCATGGTCGCGCTCGGCGACGCCGACGCCATGGTCACCGGCGTCACCCGTAATTTCTCAGTGGCGCTCGAGGACGTGCGGCGCTGTATCGATCCAAAACCCGGCCATCGCGTGATCGGCGTCTCGTTGGTGCTCGCGCGCGGACGCACGGTGCTGGTCGCCGACACCGCGGTCACCGAGATACCCACTGCCGCCGATATCGCCGAGATCGCCGTCGAGGCGGCGCGCGTGGCGCGCGCTCTCGGCTACGAACCGCGGCTGGCGTTGTTGGCTTTCTCGACGTTCGGCCATCCTCCGGGCGAACGATCGCAACGGGTGCAGGAAGCGGTGCGGCTCCTTGATAAGCAGCGCGTCGACTTCGAATACGACGGTGAGATGGCGGCCGACGTGGCGCTGAACATGGAGCTGCGCGAGGCCTATCCGTTCTGCCGCCTCTCGGGACCGGCCAATGTGCTGATCATGCCGGCGTTCCATTCGGCCTCGATCTCGACCAAGCTGCTGATGGAACTCGGCGGCGCCACCGTGATCGGCCCGATCCTGGTCGGCCTCGATCGCTCCGTGCAGATCGTGCCGCTTTCCGCCAACGACGCCCAGCTCGTGAATATGGCGGCGCTCGCCGGCTATAACGTCAGCGGGTAAGAGAGCGCGCGGCCGCAAAATCGCGGCCGCCGATTCACGACCCCGAAACCAGTCTCGTCTAGCGTCCTTTTCCGTCACCCTGAGGTGCGAGTGTAGCGAGCCTCGAAGGGCGACGGCCCGGGCGCTTCGGCCGCATCCTTCGAGGCGCGCCTCGGGCGCGCGCCTCAGGATGACGGATCGCGGACAGTGATTCCATACCCGCACTTCGCGCTCGAGATACGCGGCCTCGTCAAGCGTTTCGAGCGTCCCGCCGTCGATGGTCTCGATCTTGCCGTGCGTGTCGGGGAGTTCTATGCGCTGCTCGGTCCCAACGGCGCTGGCAAGACGACGACGCTGCGGATGATCGCCGGCCTCCTGCGGCCCGATGCCGGCTCGATCCATGTGGCGGGCATTGACGCGCTCGTCGATCCGGTAGCGGCCAAGCAAGTGACGGCGTGGATTTCCGACGAGCCGATGATCTACGACAAGCTGACGCCGGAGGAATATCTCGAATTCGTCGCCGGCTTGTGGGGCGTGGAGCCAACGCTCGCCGCAGCGCGCGCGCATGAGCTTCTGGCCTGGCTCGGCCTCGCGGCGCATGCGCGCGAGCGCTGCGAAACTTTCTCGAAAGGCATGCGGCAGAAGGTGGCGCTCGCCGGCGCGCTGGTGCACGAGCCGCGCCTGATTGTCCTCGACGAGCCGCTCACCGGGCTCGATGCCGGCTCCTCCCGCCAGGTCAAAAATGTGCTGCGCGAGCGGGCGCGGGCCGGAGCCACCGTGATCATGACCACGCACATTCTCGAAGTGGCCGAACGCATGGCCGACCGCATCGGCGTCATTGCGCACGGCAAGCTCGTTGCCGAGGGCACGCTTGAGGAACTGCGCCGCCAAGCCGGGAAACAAGCCGAAAAACAGGCCGGCAGTGCCGGTAACGATGCGGGCGGCGTCGCAAGCGGCGGCGCGAGCCTGGAAGACACGTTCCTCGCGCTCGTTGCCGAGCCGGCGGAAGCGGCGTGAAGATGGCAATGTGTCGTGTCCGTCATCCTGAGGTGGCCGCCATAAGCGCGTTTACGCGCGTCTTCGACGCGCTATGGCGGCCCTCGAAGGATGAAACGGCCGAGGCGCCCGGGCCGCATCCTTCGAGGCTCGCTTCCGCTCGCACCTCAGGATGACGGTCAGTGTGTCAATGATCCAATCCGGCACCGCCGTCTGGTTCGCCCGGCACGAATCGCGGCTGGCATGGCGCGATTGGCTGGCGATGATGACCGCCGGCAAGCGCGAGCGCCGCCGCCGGGTCGCCATCGGCTTTGTCGCTTTCGTGGTCTTCATGCATGCCGTCGCCTGGTTCGTCGTCGGCCGCTTCGCTACCGCCACGTTCGACAAGCAAATGCTGGTCGGGATCACCGCGACCCTGTTGCTGTCGTGGCTGCTGATGGTTTCGCAGGCCATGGAATCGATGACGCGCGCTTTCTATTCGCGCGCCGATCTCGATCTCATCCTCGCTTCGCCGGCGGCCGCGCATAAAATCTTCGCCGTGCGCATCTCCACAATTGCGCTCTCGGTCGCGGTGATCGCGCTGCCGCTCGCGGCCCCGTTCATCGATATGCTGGTGGTGCGCGGCGGCTGGCGCTGGCTCGGCGCTTATGGCGTGATCGTCGCCATGGGCGCCGCGGCGACCGCGCTCGCGGTCGCGTTGACGGTCGCGCTGTTTCGCACGATCGGCCCGAAGCGCACGCGCCTGGTGGCTCAGGTCGTCGCCGCCGTTATTGGCGCCGCTTTCGTGATCGGCGTGCAGGTGGCGGCGATCCTGTCGTACGGGACATTGTCGCGGAGCGATGTGCTGCAGTCGGATACGGTGCTGGCGCGGTCGCCGGACGTTGGCAGCATTTTCTGGTCGCCCGCTCGCGCCGTTCTCGGCGACGGCGCCGCGCTGGCCGGCGTGCTGGCGTTGAGCTTTATTCTGCTCGCCTTAGCTGTCGCCATCGTCTCTCCGCGTTTCGGCGAATATGCCGTCGCTGCCGCGAGCGCCGGGAGCTCGCCGGGAAGCCGGGCGCGGCGGCCGACCAATTTTCGCGCCGCGTCGCCGCGACAGGCGCTGCGCCGCAAGGAATGGATCCTGCTGCGCCGCGACCCGTGGCTGGTGTCGCAAACGCTCATGCAGATGCTCTATCTCATCCCGCCGGCCGTTCTCTTGTGGCGGAGTTTCGAGGCGGGCGGCGGCGCGCTCAATCTCCTCGTTCCGGTGCTGGTGATGGCGGCCGGCCAGCTTGCCGGCGGTCTCGCCTGGCTCACGATTTCCGGGGAGGATGCGCCCGATCTCGTCGCTACGGCCCCGCTGCCCGCGCGATTTATCCTGCGCGCCAAAGTCGAGGCGGTGCTCGCAATCATCGCGGTCGTTTTCGCCCCGCTCGTCGCTGTGCTCGCCGTTGCCTCGCCCTGGCACGCGCTCATCGCCAGCGCCGGCATCGTTATCGCGGCGGCGTCGGCGACGGCCATCCAGCTTTGGTTCCGCACCCAGGCCAAACGCAGTCAGTTTCGCCGACGCCAGGTCTCCTCGCGCGTCGCAATCTTCGCCGAGGCCTTTTCTTCGATCGGCTGGGCCGCCACGGCCGCGATCGCCGCCGTCAGCTTGTGGCTCGCCATCGCCCCGGCCGTGATTGCGCTCATTGTCCTCGGCGGCGCCCGCTACCTGAGCCCGCGTCAGCGCGATGATTACGCCCCGTCATCCTGAGGTGGCCGCGAAGCGGCCCTCGAAGGATGCACGGCCCGGGCCGTCGTCCTTCGAGGCTCGCTTCGCTCGCACCTCAGGAAGACGGATCGCAGCCAGCACGCGCTACCTTAGCGCCACCAGCAAAATCACGATCTCGCTCACTTGCTCGACCGCGCCGAGGACGTCGCCGGTCTGCCCGCCGATTTGCTTCGAGCTCAGTTGCGCCATGAGCGCGATCGCGATCGCCAGCGCGATAACCGCCACGAACGCCAGCGCCGGACCGAGACTGAAGGCGAGAATCAGAATTCCCAGGACGGCGGCGATGCCGGCGCGCACCCCCGGCGGCCGGCCGGCGGCAAACGAGAGTCCGTCGCTCCGCGCCGGCGGCAGAAAAAACATCACAACGGGCATGGTCGCGCGCGCCGCGGCATGCGCCGCGAGCAGGGCGGCTGCGACCAGCCCGGGATCGGCCAGGCTCGCCAAGGCGCTCACTCGGATCAGGATCGACAGCGCCAGCGCGCAGACGCCGTAAGTGCCGATGCGGCTGTCGCGCATGATGTCGAGCTTGCGCTCCCGCGTCTCGCCGCCGCCGAAGCCGTCCGCGGTGTCGGCCAGCCCGTCCTCATGCAGGCAGCCGGTGACCGCCAAGGTCGCGGCGACCGTGAGCGCCGCGGCCGGCCAGGGCGGCAATCCCAGCCGGTGCGCCAGCGCATAGATCACCGCGCCGATCACACCGACGACGACGCCGGCGAGCGGAAACGCCCAGGCCGCTTGCCCGAGAGCGTCGCCGCCGATCGGCGAACCGCGCAGCAGCGGCAGCCGCGTCGAAAACAGCACGCTGGTCTGCAGTTCGCTGACGCGCTCCGCAAGCCACGGAGCCCAATCGTCCCATGCGCCGGATGCCATCGTCGCCTCGTCCTCGGTTCAGGCACGCTCGCGTTGGCCACGCCACCGCGATTTTGCTAATGCATTATCGCTTTGGATGAAAGCCGCTCGCCGGGTATCTGCCCGTCATCCTGAGGTGCTCGGCGCGGAGCGCCGAGCCTCGAAGGGCGACGGCCCGGGCGCCTCGACCGCTCATCCTTCGAGGCTCGCTACGCTCGCACCTCAGGATGACGGACTAACTGCCGCAAGAAAGCATCATCAAATGACCAATTTTACCTCCTTCGCCGACCTGCGTGCCGTCTGCCTCGATTTGCCGAGCGGCCATCCCGCCGCGAGCGCGGCTGTCGCCCAGCGCGAAAATACGCTGACCAAACCGCCGCAAAGCCTGGGGCGGTTGGAGGAGCTTGCCGCCTGGCTGGCGCACTGGCAGGGCCATGCCCCGCCGCGCCTGGAGCGCGTCGATATTCTCGTCTTTGCCGGCAATCACGGCGTCACCGCGCAGGGCGTCTCTGCTTATCCCGCCGAGGTCACCGCGCAGATGGTGGCGAACTTCGCCGGAGGCGGCGCCGCGATCAACCAGCTCGCGCGAACCGCAGGCGCCGCGCTGCGCGTCATTCCGCTGTCGCTCGATGAACCGACCGCGGATTTCACCGCAGCGCCGGCGCTCACCGAGCAGGAATTTCTCGCCGCGGTGTCGACCGGCTACGAGGCCGTGTCGGCCGAGTGCGATCTCATTTGTTTGGGCGAAATGGGCATCGGCAATACCACGGCCGCCGCCGCCATCGCCGCCGCTTTGTTCGGCGGCCGCGGCGCGCGCTGGGCCGGGCGCGGCACCGGAATCGACGACGAGGGACTGGCGCGAAAGCGCGCCGTCATCGATCAGGCGCTCAACCGTCACACCGCATTGCTGCACGATCCGATCAGGATCGCCGCGGCGCTCGGCGGCCGCGAGCTTGCCGCCATTCTCGGCGCCGCCTTGGCGGCGCGGCGCCACAACATCCCGGTCCTGCTCGACGGCTTCGTCTGCACCGCCGCGGTGGCCCCGCTTTATAAGCTCCGCACCGACACGCTGGCGCACGCGCTCGCCGGCCACGTCTCCGCCGAGGCCGGCCATCGCATGCTGCTCGACGAGCTGGGCTTAAAGCCCCTCGTCGATCTCAACATGCGGCTCGGCGAAGCCTCCGGCGCCGCGGTCGCGCTGCTGATCCTGCGCGCGGCGCTCGCGTGCCATACCGGGATGGCGACGTTTGCCGAGGCCGGGGTTTCCGATAAGCCGGCGGATGAGGCCGCGGAGCCGAAGGCGGCGGGGTAGCTATTTCTCCGTCCCCGCACGCGGTGCGGGACAGGGGGACCACGCGAAGCGTGGTGGAGGGGTGTTAGAGGCCGTTCCGGCGCGGCCCGACGATTGGAAAGACAGCGGATTGCAGTCCGCTAATCCGCTTCGGGCTCCGGCCACCCATCGATACAACAAGGGCACGGTGCAAACCGCCCATTTCCTTTGCTATTTTTACTAGTTCTTCTTATGTTCTCCATGGTCGTCCACCCTAGAGGGCGCGGGTTCTCATTAACGACGATGCACCTGCCTAGCGCTGAGGAGGGCACATGAGGCTCAAGGCATTTCGCGTCACAAACTACAAAACCATTTTGAATAGTGGGCAAGTTGAGATTGATCGCAACGTTGCCTGTTTAATGGGGAAAAATGAATCCGGAAAGTCCGCAACCATGCAGGCATTCTGGAAGTTCAACAACGTGTCAGGCGCAAAATATGATCGGTTATTTGATCTTCCGGCCGAGTTCTATGCTCGCTTGCGCAGCTCTGATCCGGAGGTCGTCGTGCTTGAGTTTGTGCTTGAGGATCACGACACAAAGGACTTTTTGAAAGATTTTCCTGCACTCAAAGTCGCGCCGAAAACGTTCGCCGTTCATTCCACTTATAATAACGTGCGCACGGTCAAAGTTGAGCTTGAGTATACTCCTGCGAGCTACAGCACCGTGAGCGCGCGGGTTAAAGGAACAATTACTGCGCTTAAGACGCTTGAAAGCGCCCCGCCCACGCCGCCCGAACTTGCCCCAATAACCGCAGCGCGGGAGCAACTGGAGAAATTGGATTCGGAGTGTGGTCCGGATAAACCGGCGACTTCAACTACAGCCGCGACTATTGAGAATACGATCAACGCGCTGAAGACTATTCCCGATGATAAGCTCGGAGACTTAGGAAAAGGTACCATCAGCGCGCTTGTGGCTTTTGCTTCTCATAGTCGTCCTGACTTGAAGGCAAAAGCGCGAGAGTGGCTGAACGCGCGCTTGCCGGTCTTTATCTATTTTGAAGATTATGGCCGTTTGAAAACGCGTATCCATTTGCCCACTTTTGTTGCGCAGCAAGCAAATCCGCCCAAAGACCCGGAAGATCAAATGTTACACCGGACTCAACTTGCTCTGTTTGAATGGGCACATTTGGACGCGGCGGAGTTACAAAGACTAGGACTTCCTCGCCAACAGAACGAGTCTCAAGAAGCAGTAGACCGGCGCAAAGATGAGCGGGCTCGCCTTTTGGAGTCAGCGTCATATCAACTGTCTGGCGACTGGGTTGATTGGTGGGACCAGCGCACACATAATTTGGACATTACGGCGGATGGCGATGAGCTTGAATTGCGAGTGTCTGACAACGTGAACCCATGGAAAATTCCGTTCGGTGAGCGCAGTCGCGGTTTCCAATGGTTCTTTTCCTTTTATCTAACCTTCCTGGTCGAGTCGGGTAAGGCGCACAGAGGAGCGATTATTCTCCTGGACGAACCCGGACTACATTTGCATCCCACAGCTCAAGAGAAACTACTCGCTTTCTTTCAGCGCATCGCAGCAAAGAACCAAATTATTTACTCATCGCACTCGATGTTCATGGTGGACCCAAACCACGTGGACAACATTAGAACCGTTTATCTTCTTCCGAAGGATCCGGACAATCCAAAATCGCGTGCATATACTCACGTCGCCGAAGGCGCTGAACCTGAGGGCGATCGGGATACCTTACTGCCAATGCAGGCGGCAGGCGCTTATCGCTTGGCAACAAACCGTTTTCCTCGGGAAAAGAACTCTGATTGTGGAAGGCATTTCTGACTACTGGTTGCTCAAGGCACTTTCTCACTATCTTCAGGAGCATGGTGGAGGCGATCTCCACGAAGACACACTTGTGCTTTGGGCAGGCGGGACTTCGCAAATCCTCCCACTTGCCAGTGTTATGGCTGCCCGCGAACAGATGGGGCCAAATCGCATGGCGGTGTTACTTGATAGTGATCGGCCCGGCGTGGACAAGGCGAGGAAGCTTGTAGAAATAATGGCCCATGGTCAGGATTCAGTGATGTTGCTGGGAGAAGCCATTGGCATTCCTAAGGCGCAGGGAGAGGACCTGGTAGAGTTTGACGAATTGTTGGTTGGTCTAGAGCAGATAGGCCACATACCCAGCACCGCTCCAGCCAGACAGGCGGGAGAGGGGAACGTCGAACTATTGCAGCGTACATTCCGTGAAAATGCTTGGGGTGGCTTGACCCATGATATGAAGGCTCGAATTGTACTTAAGCTCACGGATTCATGGTGGCAGGGTTCGGCTGCGCCTATGCCATCAACAATCGAACGCTCCAAGGTATTGTTTGGCTACATTAATGACCGGTTCAAGAAGCTTTGCGCGACTGAGGCAACGCCTGCGAGTACAGGAATTTAACCTTGCGCACACGGCTGCCGCACCAAGCCCGGCAGTGTGGCGATGGTCGAGCAAGCGTAGCCGGGATTGAACCATAGATCAGTGTTTGCGCCTGCCGTGGTGGCGGCAGACGGTTATTGTTCATTAGACGAAAGCACCTCGTAATCCCAAGCGTGGTTAGTGTGCAAAAATGGGCTTCCGCCTTCTCGATCGGTCAGCTTTGCATAGACTCGAAAGCGGGTACCTATAGGGTAAGCGTATCGTATCGCCCTCGGAAATCGGACCTGCATTGTTTGCGGAAATTGTTGGCCCTTAGCGGGCCGAACATGAACGTCGCCATGCAAGCCGGACCCACTGATGCGATAGGTTTCGACGATAATGGTGTAATAGGGTTCGTCCGGCCGACCCATGGCGATTCTTGTCCCGCGCTCTCATGTCCGCGTTGCCACGTGTAGGGAACGTAGGCCGGATGTGCGGCGGCGAAATCTAATCCGCCCTACTACGGCTACGGGCTACTCGGATTCGGGCCGCAGCGAGTACCCGCTCACTGATGCGCAATCCGGGCAAAGCGCTTCCCATTGACCGCCGCGTCGCTTGCTCAAACGCCATCCGGCTTCCCTGGCCCTTACAGGCACCAGCCGAGCCTCATCCCAAGTTGCACCGTTCCCTTCGACGTGGGGAGCATCGCAGATGTCACAGCGGAAAACAGTGGAGGCGAGCGCGCGGTTGATGCCCATGGGCGAGTCGGAGTGCGTTGGCGCTTAGGATGCTAGCGTACCCCAATCCAAAAATACGATTGAGGGTTGTTAAATAATATCTGAAAATCCGGCAAAAATTTGCCCATCGCCGAATACTACGAAGCGCCTGACGTCAGAGGTCGCCATAAGCCTTCTCGTCGGCCTCCTTCGACCATTCGGAGAAGGATGCGAACGGATTGGAGCGTATCCCCAAGCTTCAGACGCAGGCGCTTGCGCACCTCGCGCGGAATCAATGGTTTTTTGCTCGTCATGCCCGGCCTTGTGCCGGGCATCCCGATGAAGTTGGCGAGGCCCAGCAATCACATCGAGATGGCCGGGACGAGCCCGGCCATGACGGGCTGAAGCTGTCACGGTTCCATTGACAACCGTCACTAATTCTGTTACGAACCCCAATCTCGCTCATCGAGGGACGCCATCATGAGGGCACTCCTGACAGCGGAGCGAGGTGCGGTCCCCGCGCGCGGATTTGCACTCCGCTCCCGGGCAACCCGGACACCGCCCGGCCGGCATGAAGACCGGTCTGCGAGAGCTCGCTGCACTGGAGGATGGGGAACGCGGATAGCTCCGCGTCAGGTCACCGTCCCAGGAAGCGCGGCCGGAGTTGAAGCTGATTGGCGGCAATCCCGCCAATCGGCAAAGCCGCGGCGAAGCGCCGGAAGGCGAGCGGCCCCCTCCCTTCCCTCCCCCGCAGGCGGGAGAGGGTAAAGGTGGGGGTCGCGTCCGCGAGAGCAGACGAGTTGCGCAGACTGCGTAAACTTGTCTGCGATGCATCAACAAGCGGCGACGTTTGTTGGTGCTGCGCGGACAATGGTTGGCATGCGCCTTTCGGCGCTCCGCCTCCCTCTTTTATTTGCCGGAGGCGAATCTTTTTGGTGGTGGTTTGCAAGACTCGGGCGCGGACGCGCCGCGGGAATGCATTCGCTTATCCGCCCCCGCGTAGTGAAAGGAGCGGGGGAGGGGGACCACGCGGAGCGTGGTGGAGGGGGCGTGCGGCGCGGAGGCATTTACCTCGGACGCGATGCTAGAGCATGATCGTCTTAGATTGACGCAGGTAGCCGATGTTTGTCCGTCACCCTGAGGTGGCCGCGAAGCGGCCCTCGAAGGGCGAACGGCCCGGGCGGAGCAGCATCCTTCGAGGCTCGCTTCGTTCGCACCTCAGGATGACGGATTCTTAGTCTGTGATTCCAATTCACGAAAGCCCGCTCTAGCGTCATCGCCGCGTGCCCCTTCCACCGCCCTTCGGGCGGTCGCCCTTCCCCGCTTCGCGGGGCAGGATGAAGCGGAATCACATAAACGCCTGTATTCCCGTCTGGGCGCGGCCGAGGATCAGGGCGTGGATATCGTGGGTGCCTTCGTAGGTGTTGACGGTTTCGAGATTGCAGAGGACGCGCATCACGTGGAACTCGTCGGCAATGCCGTTGCCGCCGTGCATGTCGCGGGCGAGCCGCGCCACCTCCAGCGCCTTGCCGCAATTGTTGCGCTTGAGCAGCGAGATGGCCGGCGGCGATGCCTTGCCTTGCTCGATCAGCCGCGACAACCGCAACACCGCGTGCAGGCCGAGCGTGATTTCGGTCTGCATGTCGGCGAGTTTTTTCTGGATGAGCTGGTTGGCGGCGAGCGGACGTCCGAACTGCTTGCGGGCCAGTACGTAATCGCGGGCGCGGTGCCAGCAGAATTCCGCGGCGCCGAGCGCGCCCCAGGCGATGCCGGCGCGCGCGACGTTGAGGCAGCCGAACGGGCCGGCGAGCCCCGTGACGTTCGGCAGCAGATTCTCTTCCGGAACAACGGCGCCGTCGAGCACGATCTCGCCGGTGATCGAAGCGCGCAAGGAGAGCTTGCCCTCGATCTTCGGCGTCGAAAATCCCTTGGTGCCGCGCTCGACGATGAAGCCGCGGATTTTCCCGTCGAGCTTGCCCCAGACCACGGCGAGGTCGGCAACCGGCGCGTTGGTGATCCACATTTTCGTGCCGGTGAGGCGAAAGCCGCCGGCGACCTTTTCCGCGCGCGTCGATCATCGAGCCGGGATCGGAGCCGTGGTCGGGTTCGGTGAGGCCGAAGCAGCCGACGAATTCACCGGTCGCGAGCTTGGGCAGATATTTGCGCCGCTGCGCTTCGCTGCCATAAGCATAGATCGGGTGCATCACGAGCGAAGACTGCACCGACATCGCGGAGCGGTAGCCGGAATCCACGCGCTCGACCTCGCGCGCGATCAAGCCATAGGCGACATAGCCGAGGCCGGCGCCGCCATACTCCTCCGGGATCGTCGAACCGAGGAGACCGAGCGCGCCCATTTCGCGCACCACCGCCGGATCGTAGCTCTCCTCGCGATACGCCTTGAGCACGCGCGGAAACAGCTTCTCCTGCGCATAATCGCGCGCGGTGTCGCGCACCATGCGCTCTTCCTCGGTCAATTCGCCTTCGAGATCGAGCGGATCGTCCCATTTGAACGCGGCGTCCTTGGTCTGGACGGATTTCGTTTCGCGTTTTTCCGCAAGTTGCGCCATGGCGTGCTCCTTAAAAACTTCCGTCATCCTGAGGCGGCCGCGCAGCGGCCCTCGAAGGATGGGTCGGCCCGGGCCGTCGCCCTTCGAGGCTCGCGGAGCCTGTCATCGTGCCGGCCACTTCGGGCCGGACCCGTTGGCTCGCACCTCAGGGTGACGGACGTTCGATCACAGCAAACCTATAAGAGGCGTAAACGCGAGCGGCAAGCGCCCAGGGACCTGTTGCTGGGCACCGTTGCCGCCTTGCCGGGCTTCGGCTATCTAGATCCGGAACGCCGCGATTTTGCGCCCGTAGCTCAGCTGGATAGAGCGCTGCCCTCCGAAGGCAGAGGTCAGGGGTTCGAATCCCTTCGGGCGCGCCAAAAATTTGAGACTGACGGGCATATCCGGCCTCCTGCAGTTTTCTAAACTGCGCGGCGCGCGTATGCGCCGCACGCTGCGTTCGCTGCCGGTCATCTCCGAAGGGGCTTCGTCCATGAATGTCTACGACCTGAAAGACCGCGTTGCGATCGTCACCGGCGGGGCGCAGGGCATTGGTCTTGCGGTCGCCAACCGCATCCTTGCTTCGGGCGGGCAGGTCGCCATTTGGGATCGCGACCAAGCGCTCCTCGACAAGACGGTGGCAGGCATCAACCAGCCTGAGCACGTCAAAGGCCTTGCGGTCGATATCGCCGACCTTGCCGCGGTCGAAGCCGCGACCAAAGCGACGATCGGCCATTTCGGCAAGATCGAGATCCTCATCAACAATGCCGCGATCGTCGGTCCGAACGCGAACACCTGGGAATATCCTCCCGAGGCTTTCCGGGACGTCGTGAATGTCGGCTTGATCGGCACGTTTTATTGCTGCCGCTCGGTCGTTCCGCACATGATCGCAAAGAATTACGGACGTATCGTCAATCTGAGCTCGGTCGCCGGCAAGGAAGGCAATCCGAAAGCGCCGGCCTACAGCGCGATGAAGGCCGGCGTGATCGCGCTGACCAAATCGCTCGGCAAGGAGCTTGCCGGCTACAATATCGGGGTTAATTGCGTGACGCCGGCCGTCGCCAAGACGACATTGGCCTTGAGTCAGGCACCGGATTTTTTGGCGATGATCGTCGCGAAGATTCCGCGCGGACGGATGCTCGAGCTCGAAGAGGCGGCGTCGATGATCTGTTGGCTGGCGAGCGCGGAAAATTCGTTCACCACGGGGGCCGCTTTCGATCTGTCGGGGGGCCGGGCGACTTATTGATCGGCAAGAGAAAACAAACCAGCAAATTTATAAGCGCGGTTCGACCGGGAGGCGGCGAGTGCCATGAGCGTGATGAAACTTTATTACGCACCCGGAGCATGCTCGCTGGCGCCGCACATTGTGCTCGAAGAAGTCGGCGAACGGTTTGAACTGTCGCGCGTCGATTTCGCTACCAACCAGCAAAACAGTCCGGAGTTCCTCCGCGTCAATCCGAAAGCCCGCGTGCCGGCACTCAGCGAGGGCGATTGGGTCCTGACCGAAGCGCCGGCGATCCTGCGCTACATCGCGGCGCGTCACCCGGCGGCCGGGCTGTGGCCATGGGACCCGCGCGAAGAAGCCCGCTGCGCCGAATGGCTCAACTGGCTGTCCTCGACGGTTCACGCCGCCGCCGGCTTTGTCCGGCGCGCGGCCCGCTACGCCTCCGATCCGCGGGCTGTGGAGGATGTCGCCGACACCGGCCGCAAGACCTGCCGCGCGGTGTGGAAAACCGTCGAATCGCGAATCGGGCAGGGGCCGTGGGCGATCGGCGATCGCTACAGCGTCGCGGATCCTTATCTGCTCGTTTATTGGATGTGGGGGCGCAGCCCGCTTTTGGGCTACGACATGGCCCACGACTTTCCGCAGTGGACGGCGCACGCGCGGCGGCTGGCGGCTCGTCCCGCGGTGCGAAGAGCCTTCGCCAGCGAAGGGCTGGCGCTTCCGGCCTGAGCCGCGACTAACCCAACGCGGCGATCACTTCACTGGCTTTCGTTACCGCGGCGACGTTCGTCATGGCGTACTGCACCGACGCGCGGTGCCAATCGGCATTCATGGTCGAGCAGCAATCCTCCGGCACGATGACGAAATAGCCCTTGTCGGCGCCGGTGCGAGCAGTGTGCTCGATCGACATGTTGGTCCATGCCCCGGTGTCGATGATCGTATCGCGGCCGCCCGCCTTGAGGACGGTTTCGAGCTTGCTGCCTTCGAAAGCGCTCATGCGGATTTTTTCGACGATGTGATCGCCGGGCTGCGGCTCCAGGCCGGCGACCGGAGCCGCTCCCCAGGTCCCCCGGACCATCGCCTTCGCATCGACGAGCCCTTCGAACAGCGGCGCGTTGAGCGTGAAGCCGGGCGCGCCGGGTTCGACAACGAACCAGACGTGGATGATCATCACGCCGCGCGCGCGACACGCTTCGGCGAGGCGGCGAATGTTCTCGACGACATTCTGCTCGCGAGCATGTTGCGGCGAGCCCGAGGAAGCAAACGCGCCGCCTTCCATCATCACGTCGTTCTGCATGTCCTGAATGATCAGTGCGCACCGCGAAGGGTCGAGCGAAAGACCGCCTTTCGTGCTGGCGCGCTCGGCCGCCGTTGCTGTTGCCGTCGATGCCGAGGCTCCAGCCGACGCGCCGGCGCGCATAAACGGCTCGACGCGAGGCCCGATCTTGGTGCGCACGGCATAGAGCGAATGCGTGGCACACATGAACAGCGTCCGCCAATCGGACTTGCCCCAGTGCAGATTGGCGACGAGTTCAGGAACGCGAACCTTGCCGACAAGGGCGCCCGAGTGCGAATAAACCCAAACGCCGCCGGGCGCCGTCACCCAAATATTGCCGGCGCTATCGCATTTCATGCCGTCCGGCACTCCGGGCTCGAGCTCCGAGCGAATGCCCGAGGCGAAGATCCGATCGGGGCCGAGCGTGCCGTCCGCATTGACGTCGAACACCCGGATCAGGCAGCGCACCGTATCGTTGACATAAAGGAGCCGTTCATCCGGCGAGAAGCACAGCCCGTTCGGCTGCTCGAACAAGTTCCGGTCGACCAGAAGCTGCGGCTCGCCGCCGCTCGGCGGCACGCGGTAGATGCCCTGAAAGCCGAGTTGGCGCGGCCGCTCGACGCCGTAGACCGGCATTCGCCCGTACCACGGATCGGAAAAATAAATCGAGCCGTCCGAGCGCACGCACACGTCGTTCGGGCTGTTGAGCTCCTTGCCCTCGAAATGCGAGGCGACAATCTCGCGCCTGCCGTCGCGCTCGCGCACCAGGCTTGACGTCGCATGTTCGCAGACGATGAGCGAGAGATTCGCATCGTAGGTCATGCCGTTGCACTTGTTCGACGGCCGCATGACTTCGCGCACGCCGCCGCGTTCGTCATAGCGGCGCCGTACGTCGGCCGGCATGTCCGAGAACAGGAGATATTGATCGCGGGGGTGCCAGATCGGACCCTCGGTAAAGGTAAACCCGCCCGCCAGCCGGTCGACGGGCGCGTTGAGGTCGATCAAATCGGAAAACTCGCGACGCTGCGCCGAGTGGTTCATGGGAATCCCTCCGTTCGTCACGCCGGGAACCATTGCCGTTTCGGCAACGATTGGACGATCGGTCCCGGAATACTGTCCTGCAGGCGGCCGACGACCTGCCCGGCCTCGATCATCGCCGCACGATCGTGGATCGGCAGCACGAAGCGCGAGCGGGCGACAACCTTTTTGATCGCGGCTTTCTCCTGGCGCTTGGTCGTGCCGTGGTTACCGGTAACGCGCGGCTCCATGTCGCTGATTTCGCGGAAGGGTTCGACGAGTTGATCATTGATGTCGTAGATCACGTCGCCGCAGATCGTCGCGTCGCCTTCGTTCGTCTTGACGATGACGTTCATCGATCCCTCGGTATGGCCACCCGCAGCCTCGCAGATCAGGCCCGGCATCAGCTCAATCGGTCCGGATATTTCGAGGTCGAGGAAGCGCAGCGCCGCCTTGGTGTGCAGCCGATCGACGAGATGTTTGATGTCGGGTGCCGGATATTGCGGATGCATCAGGCCGGAAACCGAGTATTCAAGCTCGCGACGATTGAGGACCACCGCTGTGTTCATCGGGAAGAGGTCGTCCTTACCGGCATGATCGATATGCAGGTGCGTATGCAGGACGTAGCGCACGTCTCCCAGCCGCAGTCCGTGTTTCTTCAGCTGGTTCTCGATCATGGTTTCGTGGGATTGCAGACCGCGCATCCCCAGCGTCTCCATGATCTGGTTCGAGCGATAGCCGGTATCGACCACGACCGGCCATGTCCCGCCGAGGATGAGAAAGCCAAAGACCGGCACCCGGCGCACGCGGCCGCAATCGCGTCCCAGCACCAGGAAGCTCGATTCAAGTTCGATATCGCCGTAGTCGAGAACCTTAATTTCAAGCGCCATGCTTTCCTCCCCGCTCGAGGTCACGTGCCCCAAGTCAATTGAGCCGATAAACTTTTGCAGCCGTATCGTGGAATGACGCGCGCGCTACCGCTTCGCCGAGCGGCTCGATCGCGTTTCGGTAAGCCGCGATCAGGTCGGAGTATTTGGTCCACAATTTTTCGACCGGGAAATTCGACCCGAACATGCAGCGTGCCGGGCCGAATATCTCGATGGTCTCCCGAACGACGGCAGCGATATGCCTGGGGTCGTTCCTGTGGATGAACGTGCCCAGCGCGGACAGCTTCGAAACAATGTTCGGACGTGCAGCGAGGAGCCGCATCCCTCTCCGCCATCGCGGCCATCCGTCCGCCGAAAGATCCTCCAGCATGCCGGCGTGCTGGAGGATGAAAGTGACTTGAGGGGCGCTGGCAGCGAGTTCGGCTGCGCCTTCCATCTGTCCGGCGAAGACCTGGAGATCGAACGTCCAGCCGTAGTCGGCGAGATAGGCGACGTTTCTCTGCAATGTCGGATCGCGAGCGAGATCGGGGCGCGCTGCGAACTGGTATTGCGGATTCTCGTGCCATTGCAGCTGCATCCGCAATCCGCGCATGCCACGGTATTTGGTCAGGCGGTCAAGCTGGGGGCGCACGTCCGTCGCCAAAAAGTCGGCGTAGCCGACGATACCCTGCGGAAAACCCGTTTCCTCGGCGGCTTGCTGCACGTAGGCGACTTCGTCTTCGAAGGCGTCCTTCGCCCAATTGCATTGCACGTAGACGGATTGGGTCACGCCGCTGCCGGCGAGGTCGGAAAGGTATTCGCTGATCGGGTAGTCGCGCCGGATCGCTTCGTAGGGGCCGAAGATGCGCGGCTGCATCGGTCCGTCGAGCCAAGGGAGATCGCGGCGACGCCAGATGTGGTGATGCGCGTCGATGATCTCCGTCATGCCGCCTTCTCACTCGCCATGTCCAGAACATTGGCACAGATGCTGTTGATCGAGCTGCCGTCGCCGAGTTTATCGAGGTAGGGTCGCGCGGCGACGAGACCCGCGGTGCGGGCCTCGAAGGCTGGATCGGCGGCGAGCGGAGTCAGCCAGATGATCCGCCAACAGAGGCGGGCGAAGCGCGCGACCGCGTCGCCCATCGCCGTTGGATCGCCGCGTTCGAGTCCGTCCGAGAGGACCAAAAGCACAGCACCGCGCGCCAGCGCCGCAAAGCGCGGGACGTCGAGAAACGCATTCAGCGCGTCGCCGATGCGTGTGCCGCCGTCCCAGTCGGCCACCAGCAGCGAAGCGGTGCCGAGCGCCTGCACGCGATTGCGCAAACGCAGCGGCCGGGTAATGCGGGTGAGCCGCGTCCCCATCGTAAAGACTTCGACCGAGCCGGCGGCGCGAACCAACGCATGCGCGAAGGCGAGATGCGCTTGCGTGCGTTCCTTCATCGAGCCGGAGACATCGATGAGGACGACGATGCGGCGCTGCCGCAGGCGCCGCCGGCGGCGGCGCAGGCGGACGAACTCGCCGGCATGACGCATGGCATCGCGAAACATGCGTCGCGCATCGGTGCCGGGCCCGCCGCGGGCCGAACGCCATCGATAGCCGCGTCGCCGCGGCACGCGGGCGGGGAGCGCGCGCGCGAAACGACGCAGCGTTTCGCCCTCGTTCCCCGGCGCGAAGCGGCGCGCCGAAAGCCTCTCGGCGCCGGTCGCCTTGGCACCGGACTCGCGCGTCTCGTCGCCGAAGATCGGCTCGGGTCCAACCGAAGAGTCCTCAGCGGCGCGTATGGGTTCCTCCTCGCTCGGCTCAGCCTCCAATCCGGGGACGGTCGTGCCGAGAAAATGCGCGTCGAACAGCGCATCGAATTCAGCGAAACGCTCAGGCGGCGGTCCAAGCGTCGCGCGGGCGGAGCGGCGGATGTCGCCGATTTCTTTGGGTCCGAGAAGTTCGATCGCAGCGAGCCAGGCCATCGTCTGTTCGGGTGCGACCGCAAAGTCTGCCCGCCGCAGCAGCGCAGTGAATTTAAGGAAATGAGCGATGGGGCGCGTCGTGTCGGTCACGCCTGCGCCTCCGCGAGAATGGCATCAATCCGCGGTGCGATGTGAACCAGGTCGTCTTCGTCCTTGAGTACGACACCAAGCGATCGCCGAAAGGCCTCCGGCCAAAGCGCGCCTTGCTCGTTGAGAAGCGTTGCGGCTTCCGCCCATTCGACCGCTTCAGCAATTCCCGGGAGTTTGGCGAGCGGCTCGCGCCGCAATCGTCCGACCGCGGCGACGACCGCGCGGGCCGCCCGCTCGCCCACCCCCGAGGCGCGCATCATGATGATGCGCATTTCGCGCTCCGGCGTCGGATAGTCGATCCAGTGATAGACGCAGCGTCGGCGCAACGCCTCGTGCAACTCGCGGGTCCGATTTGAGGTGAGGATCACGACCGGCCGTTCGAAAGCGCGAATGGTGCCTCGCTCCGGGATCGAGATTTGGAAGTCGGAAAGAAACTCGAGGAGAAAGGCCTCGAATTCGTGATCGGAGCGATCGATTTCGTCGATGAGCAGGACGGTTTCCTGTGGGCGCCGCAGACAGGCGAGCATCGGCCGCTCGATGAGGAACTCGTCGCGGTAAATGTCGGTTATGTCGGCGCCCTCGCTTTGTTGGCGGAGCGCTAGCATTTGGCGCGGAAAATTCCATTCGTAGAGGGCAGCCGAAGCGTCGATGCCCTCGTAGCACTGCAAGCGCAACAACGTCCGGCCGAGCACTCCGGCAATAGCTTTCGCGGCTTCAGTTTTGCCGACACCCGGCGCGCCTTCGAGCAACAACGGTTTGCCGAGGGCAAGCGCCAGATAGGCGGCGGTCGAAAGCTCCTCGTCGGCCAGATAATAGGCGGCGCGAAGCGCCGCCTCGAGCTCGCGCGGGCTGCCGATGCCGACGATGGTATGGCGCACCGCCATGAGCGTTTACCGCGCGCGGCCCCCGGCAGCGGCGCCGCCTCGCGCTTTCAGCGCCCGCAGGATTTTCTCCGGCGTAATCGGCAGATCGTCGATGCGCACGCCGACGGCGTTGAAGACCGCGTTGGCGACCGCCGGGATCACCGGATTGGCGCACATTTCTCCGGGCCCCTTGGCACCATAGGGCCCGTCAGGGGCGGGACGCTCGAGCACCAAAATATCATGCGGACAAATGTCGCCCGGACCCGGCATCAGGTATTCGTTGAAGTCCCGCGGGCCCTCACGCGTATCGGGATAGTAGGGCTCGGGTGTCTCATAGAGCGCGTGACTCATCCCCATCCAGGAGCCGCCGACGAGCTGTTGCTCGACGAGCTTGGGGTTGATGGCGCGTCCGATCTCGTAGGCGCTCGTCATCTTCAGAACAGTGACGTCGCCGGTCTCGTCGTCGACCTCGACTTCGGCAATGAGACAGGCATGGGCGTAGCATGTTGCCGGCGACATCTCCCCGGTTTCCGGATCGACGTCAGACAGCGGCACCAGGAAGATACCGCGCCCGGAAATCGTCTTTCCTTGGCGAAACTGAGCGGCGATGGCAACGTCGCGGACCGAGATCGAGCGGTTTGGTGCCCCCTTCACCAGAATGGAGCCGCGGCCGTCCGTCTCCAGGTCGGCCGGATCGACCTCCAACTCCTCCGCCGCCGCTTCCATCATGACCGCGCGCGCTTCGCGTGCCGCCACCATCACCGCATTGCCGACGCGATGTGTTCCGCGCGAGGCGAACGACCCCATGCAATGCGGGCCGGTGTCGGAATCGGCGGTGTCGACATAGACGTCCTCGACCGGCACGCCCAGCGTCTCCGCACAGATCTGCCGCGTGACCGACTTCATTCCCTGTCCGAGGTCGATCGAGGAGAGGGCGACGGTGAATTTCCCGGTAGGATTGGAATGGACCAGCGCCTGGCTCGGATCGCCCCCGAGATTCATGCCGATCGGATAGTTGATGGTGGCGACGCCGCGCCCGCGATGCCTGGCCATGATCAGCGCCTCCGTGTCCCGAAAACTGCAGAGAAGCGTGGCGCCCCATGCGTCGATCCCGCAGGCGACGTGGCAGGAGGCGGCGGCGCGCTTCGTGGAGGAGGGGCCGCTGGCGTGGTGTGCGGCGGTGCGGCTGGGGTCGGCCGCTCGTATGTGACGCGCTGCGGTGTGCTCGTTGGTGTCCGCGCCGCTGCGGTGGGTGCAGGCGCGCGTGTACGGTCGGCGGCTCCGCCGGCGCGCGCCGCACCCCCGCCTTGTCGCGACGACATCCGGCGGAATTCATCGCGGAGCGGCCAATTTGCTTTCTCGGCGGCGACCTGCGCGCATTCGATCAGCGCGCAGTTTTTCGCCTCGCGCCGGTGCGCTTTCATGTCGCCGTCGCGATAGGCGTTGAGAATGCGGTACTCGAGCGGGTCCATCCCGACCGCCGTGGCGCCCTTGTCCATTTGGCATTCGAGCGCGAAGTCGAGCGCCGTGACGCCGAACCCGCGCATCGCGGTCGCCGGTGTCCGATTGGTGAAGACGCAGTAGACATCGGCGTGGACGTTGGGGATCGTATAAGGACCAGGAATGTGGGCGGCGCATTTGACGACCGCGTAGCTGGAAAGCCGCGTGTATGCCCCGCTATCGAAATATGCTCTCACCTTGCGGGCGATGATCCGCCCGTCCTTCATGATGCCGTCCTTGACGAAGATGCGCTCGCCGCCGCGCGGCGAGCCGAATTGCATTTCCTCATGACGGCTGAACCGATAACGCACCGGCGCGCCGGTCAGCCGCGCAGCGAGGACGGAGAGGGGCTCGGTCATTGTATCGACCTTGCCGCCGAACCCGCCGCCCACGGTGCCGCCGATGAAATGCAATTGGTTCGACGGCATCGCGTTGATTTTGGCGACCGTGTCGAGCGAAAAGAACAGCCCCTGGGTCGAGGTGTAAACGATAAATCGGCCGTTGGTGTCCGGCACCGCGATCGAGCCGTTGGTCTCGGTCGGCGCGTGCTCGATCGGCGACATCTGGTAGCGTTCGTCGAGCACCACGTCGGCTTGCGCGAAGGCTGCGTCGGCGTCCCCGTAGCGCAGTTTTTGGTGATCGTATTTGCCGTAGTATTCGAACGTGTTCTTCGGATAAGCCGCGTTGACCGACGGCGCTCCTGGCTTCAACGCTTCCTCGACGTCGAAGACCGCAGGCAACTGATCGTAAGAGACGCGCACCAGGGCAAGCGCTTCAAGCGCCGCGCGCTCGCTGGTTGCGACGATGCCGAGGATCGGCTCGCCCTTGTAGCGCACAACGTCGGTTGCGAGCGAGGGCTCGTCGTCCTTGCCGAATTGGATGAGGCTCAAGAGCGTGTTGAGATTGACCGGCACGTCGGCCGCCCGAATGATCCGCTTGACGCCGGGCGCATGCGCCGCCGCGGCATCGTCGATCGAGCGAATGCGCGCATGCGCGTGCGGGCTGCGCAGGATTTTCAGATGGAGGAGGTTCGCGAACCGGTGATCGTCATAGTAGGGCGAAGTGCCGGTGACATGGCCGAGCATGTCCTGCCGTTGCGTCGGCTGGCCGATTTCTTTCAGATTGTCGTCGCGTTCGTCGGCGAAGATGTCTTTGCGGAATTCCAGCATGGCATTGTCCTTCAGGCCCGGCGGCGGCTGTCGCCGCGCGCGGCATCGAGCACCGCATTGATGATCGGCTCGTAGCCGGTGCAGCGGCAAATATTGCCGCCGATGGCTTCGACGACATCCTCGCGGGATGGGTTGGGATTACGGTCGAGAAGCGCTTTCGCCGCCATGAGCATGCCCGGCGTGCAATAGCCGCACTGGGCGGCGAAGCGCTCCATGAACGCTTTTTGCAGCGGGTGCAGATCGGCGCCACGGCGTAATCCCGCCGTCGTCTCGATCGAGCGCCCGGCGCATGTCTCCGCCAACGTGACGCAGGAAAGGCGGGGAGCGCCGTCGATCAACACCGTGCAGGTGCCGCAGGTGCCCTGCCAGCAGCCGCCCTTTACTGACAAGTCGCCGATTGCCTCACGCAGTACGTCGAGAAGGTTCGCCCCGCTGTCGGCGAAGGCGGCGACGTCTTCGCCGTTAAGACGAAACTGAATCGGAGTCTTCATCTGCAAGCTCACGCGTGGCCGGCGCCGAGCAGAAGCCGGCGCAGATAAACGGGAAGGATTTCGCGGCGCCACCAGGCGCTGGCGATGGCGTCGTCGGCAGGCGACGTGCCGTCGGCTGCGACGGCAAGAGCCTGAGCAATGCCGGCCGCGTCGAGAGCGTGGCCTTCCAGCGCGCGCTCCACCGCCTTTGCCCGAAACGGCGCCGGACCCATGCCGGCATAGGCGACCCGGGCGCTGGTGACCCGACCGCTTGCCAAAGGAAGTTGGGCTGCGATCGACAGCACCGACAGGCCCTTGGGGTGGACGCGTGTCACCTTCACAAAGCGGAACGTGTCGCCCGGCGGTCGCTTGAATGCCACAGCAGAGACCAGTGAAGCTCCCCGATCGCGACGACCTAAAAATTCATCCAGCGACAACTCGCGCTGGCCGAAGCCCCCAGCGAGCATCACGGTCGCGTCGAGCGCCAGCAGCGCCGTTGCGAAATCGCCTCTTGTGGCGAACAGATTGCCGCCGACGGTTGCCGCCTCGCGCAATGCCGGACCGCCGACCGCGCGCGCAACCGGATGCAGAAGCGCGAGGTCGCGTTCGGCGAGAACCGCGGCCATCGTCACGCCGCCGCCGAGCTCCACACGGCCGGAGGAGGCTGCGATGTGCAAAAAGCTCGGATCGGTCGAGCGCACGATCGTCTCGATCTCGGGGTCGGCGTTGTTGACGGCGCGCATGACGAGCGTTCCCCCGGCAAGAAAGCGCGCGCCGCGCTCGCTCGACAACGCGCCGGCCGCGTCGGCCAAGCGGGCAAAGGTTTTCACCGTTACGGTCATGCGCGGCCCTCCGTAGCCGAGGATGCGGTGAGGTGGGCCCGAACCGCGGCAAATCCGGCCTCATAGATGTCTTCGCCGACCATGCGCGTCATCTCCTCTTCCTGGCCTTTCCGGGTCGAGAATGAACAGCGCCATTCCCAAAACGTCCGGTCGCCATCGGTCACCGGCGCGAGGCGTACATGGGCAACGTAGTTGAAAAGCGGAACCGGCGTGTCGATCAGACAATAGCTGAACGTCTGCTCCAAATCCGACAACGTCAGCAGCCGCTCGCGCAGTTCCGAGCCGTCGCGCAAAAAGAAATGCCGCACACAACCGACTTTGTCAGCGCTCTGGTTGCGCTCGATCGCGCTTTTGCCGACGGCGGGGTGCCAACGATCGTGGCCGTTGAAATCGCGCAAGAACGCCCATACGCGATCAGTCGGCGCGTCGATGATCGTTGAACGCACGATCCGGATCACCGGTTCATCCTCCGAACTGGCGCTTCAGCGCGTCGAAGCCGCCCTGGAAGACGCCGCCGCCGATGTTGGAAATAAGCTCGGCCTCGCGCTCCGGCGGGCAGTCGAATTCCGCCGTCCACTCGGCGAAGGTTCGCTCGCCGTCAGTGATCGGCGTGAGACGGAGCGTCGCTACATAGTTCTCGACGCCCATCGGCGATTCCAGGATCGAATAGGTGCAGAAAAGATCGAAGTCCGACAGACCGAGAAGCTTTTCTCGAATCCGATCGCCGTTGCGCAGGCGGAAATCGCGCACGCAGCCGACCTTGTCCGATGGCTCGCCGTTTTCGATGCGGCTTTCGGCAATGCCCGGATGCCACGCGGGCAGACCATTGAAGTCGCGCACCCGCGCCCAAACGCGGTCGGAGCGGCCGTTGATGACACTGGAGACATAGACGCGGGCCATAGGCTCTTTCCTTTTTCCTCGGCTCGCTATCAGCTTTGCCCGGACGATTCGCCGCCACCACCACCGCCTTCGGGCGGCTTCTTCGGCGCCGTCTCTTTGCGGATGCCTTGCATGTCGCGCGCCTCGCGAATGAGGCCTGGCATGCGCGAGAGGCTGCCGCCCTCGATACCGATCTCCGCGAGGATCTGGTCGATCATCGGCGCTTGCACCCGGTAGCGTAGCGCCGAATCGATCACCTCGTCGGTGGCGCTGCGCCCGCCATTGTCGCGGCCGCCGCCGTTGAGGCCGTCCACCTGGAGGATGCGGATGCCCTCGATCTTCTCCATCGGCTTGACGCTCTCGCGGACGATGCCCTCGATACGCTCGAGCAGCCTGCGGCGGAAGAGCGAGGTGCGGGAGGCATCGGAGAGAACGTTCTCCGCTTCGTTGAGGAGGCGTTGCGCTTCGGCTTCGACCGCGGCGCGCACCGATTCAGCAGCAGCGGCAATTCGCACTTCGTCGGCCTCCTTCTCCGCAATCAGCACTTCGACTTGGCGCCGACGCCGCGCCGCCTCGGCCTCGCGCACAGTCTTCACCCGCTCCTCGGCTTCCACTGCTTGAGCGCGGGCCACTTCGGCATCGGCTTGCGCCGCCGACTGTTCCCGGGACTTGCGGTGGATTTCGATGGAGCTCTCCATGCGGGCGTTCTCCACCGCCGTTTCGCGGGCGATTTCGAGCTGACGCAATTCCCGATCGCGCAGGATTCGCGCCTCGTCTATGCCGCGCTCCGAGGCGATGCGCGCCCGCTCGACCTCCTCGCGGGCCGCGATCTCGGCTTCTTGGAGGGATTGCCCGCGGGCGACCTCGAACTGCTCCACGGCGCGCCGGCGTTCGAGCCGGGCGAGGTCGAGCGTCTGCTCCCGCACCACGTCGGTGCGGCCTATTTGCTGCGCCGCGACGATGTCGGCTTCCTTGACCCGGCGATCGGCGTCCGCGCGCTCGGTGAGCTTGGCCGCGATCTCGATCGAGCGATCCTGCTCGGCGATCTCGATAATCTTCCGGCGCTCGACCTCCAGCACATCGCGCGTCTTCGACGAACTCGATGCGTTCGCGCTCGAGCACCAGCTCGGTCGCGATGCGCGCCGCCTCGACGGCTTCGCGCCGCCTGATCTCGGCGTCTTCGATAGCTTCTTCGCGCGCGATGTCGCGGGCTTTGGTTTCCTGATCGGCCGCAATGCGTTCGGCGGCAAGCCGCTTCTCCTGGGCGATACGGCTCGCCTCGACGGCCTCGCGTGCGGCGATCTCCGCCGTATCAAGCGTGCGATTGCGGGAAATCTCCAGGGATCGCACTTCCTCGTCTCGCGATATTCTCTCCGCGGAGATCTTGCGATCTTCCAGAATACGAACCGTCTCGACGATCTGGCGCGACGCGATTTCGGCGGATTCGACCGCCTCGTTGCGTGCAATCTCCAGACCGCGGGTTTCCTGATCGGCGCTGATCCGATCGGCGGCGATCCGCTTGTCGAGCGCGATACGTGCGGTCTCGGTGGATTGCCGGGCGGCGATTTCCGCTGCCTCAATGGCCTTGATTCGCCCAATCTCGCGGCTCCTCGTTTGTTCCTCGGCGCCAATGCGCTCGACGGCGATTTTCCTCTCCTGGGCGATGCGCGAGGCCTCGACCGCCTCGCGTGCTGCAATCTCAGCTTCCTCGATGGAGCGGTTGCGAGCGATGTCGAGCGCGCGGACGCGCTCCTCCTGCTGGATGCGCGCTGCCGCCGTGATCTCTCGCGCCGCGATGTCGCTTTCTTCCAATGTCCGCGTCCGGTCGATTTCCAGCGTCCGCGTAGCGAGTTCGGAGGCGATGCGCTCGGCGGCCAGCGCCTTCTCCCGCGCGATGCGGGCGGTCTCGGTCGCCTTTGCGGCGGCAATCTCTTCCTCGTCGATTGCGCGGTTGCGCGTAATCTCGCGCCGCCGGATTTCTTCTTCCAGCGCGATGCGCTCGTCGGTAACGACGCGCTCCTGGGCGATGCGCGCGCGCTCGGTCGTCTCGCGCGCAGCGATCTCGGCCTGCTCCAAATTGCGGGTGCGCTCGATCTCAAGACGCCGGTTTTCCTCCTCCTGGGAGATGCGCGCCGCGGTTACTGCGACCTCCTGCGCAATCCGCGCCTTCTCGGTTCCCTCGCGCGCGGCAATCTCGGCCTGCTCGACGTTGCGCTGCCGTTCGATCTCGCGGCGCTGATCGTCCTCCTCGCGGGCGATCCGCGCCTCGGTGAGGACGCGTTCCTGGGCGATGCGCGCGCGCTCGACCCGTTCACGCGCGGCAATCTCGGCCTCGTCGATCTGGCGGCCCCGGTCGATCTCGCGTTCGCGGATGTCGCGCTCGGAAACGATGCGCGCTTCCGCCAGCGTTCGCTCATGCGCGATCCGCGTCTTCTCCACTTCCTCACGGCCGGCGATCTGGGCCTGTTCCGCCTCGGTGTCGCGCAGCGAGCGCTCGCGGGCGAGTTCGGCGCGCTGCACCGCACGCCTGACTTCGATGTCGCGCTCCTGATTGAGCCGCGCGGTCTCGCTCTCGCGATCGATATCGAGCGCCTGCTTCTCGGCTTCGAGATTGCGGCTACGGATGAGGATCATCAATTCCTGCTCGATGTCGTTGCGCAGCTTGCGCCGCGCCTCGATGTCCT
The DNA here is from genome assembly GCA_963733575.1 of uncultured Alphaproteobacteria bacterium. Lineage (GTDB taxonomy): Bacteria > Pseudomonadota > Alphaproteobacteria > Rhizobiales > Xanthobacteraceae > BOG-931. The sequence continues at coordinate 403,978 of CAVTDJ010000011.1, forward strand.
CGATCAGCTTGGTCAAGCCCTCGGCATCGAAGCGGTTTGACGGGTTGAAGAATTCGAGGTCGGTCTGGTCGAGATCGGTGATCGCCACCGATTCCAGTTCGAGGCCGTTTTGCTTCAATCCTTCCAGCGCCGACTCCTTCACCCGAGTGACGTATTCGCCGCGCCGCTCGTGCATTTCCTCCATCGTCATTTCGGAGGCGACCGAGCGCAAAGCTGAAACAAGCTTGCCGGAGAGGAGCGCGTCGAGCTCGGCGACGTTCATCGTGCGCCGGCCAAGCGTGGCGGCGGCGATGGTCACCGCGTCGCGCGTCGGCGGCACGCGCACATAGAATTCCGACTCGATGTCGACGCGCATGCGGTCCCTGGTGATGAGGGCGCCGTCCCGGTTGCGAACGACCTGCATGCGCAGGACGTTCATGTTGACCGGGGTGACCTCGTGAATGAACGGAAGGACAAAGGCACCGCTGTTGATGACGACCTTTTCGCCGAACAGGCCGGTGCGCACGAAGGAGACTTCCTTCGAGGAGCGACGGTAGAGCCAGTTGACGAAATAGACGACGATCGCGATGACGATGACCGCGACGATGAGCCAGATGATCAGGCTGCCGAGAATGGCGACGGACATCTTACTTCCTCCCCGCCCGCCGACCGTCCGGTCAGACGCGGGCCATTACCAGTTACCTCTGAGCTTTCTTGATCGCTTTGAATTTTGCAACCTGCGCGGAAAGTGCGCGTTCGACCGGTAGACGCTCCATCGACGAAGCGCCGTAGAAACCATGACAGTGGCGGGCGCGCGCGAGGACGTATTCGGCGTCGGCCGGCTCGGCGATCGGTCCACCGTGAACCAAGATCGAAGCTTCGGGATTAATCGCAAGCGCCGCCTCGGCCATCGCGTCCGTCAGCGCCGGACAATCCTCCAGCCGGGTCGCGGTCGCGGCCCCGATTGAACCACCGACGGTCAGACCGAAATGGCAGACCAGGACATCGGCGCCCGCGCCCGCCATTGCGGCCGCCTCCGACGGGTCGAAGACATAGGGCGTGGTCAAAAGATCGCGCGCATGCGCCTTGGCGATCATCTCGACTTCACGGTCGTAGCCCATGCCCGTTTCCTCTAGGCCTGCACGGAAGCGCCCGTCGATGAGCCCAACCGTCGGGAAGTTCTGCACCCCGCTAAAGCCGAGCCGCACGACTTCGTCCAAGAAGACGTCCATTTGCCGGAACGGATCGGTGCCGCAGACGCCGGCGAGCACCGGGGTGTGGGCCACGATAGGCAGCACCTCGCGGGCCATCTCGACGACGACGCCGTTGGCGTCGCCGTACGGCATCATTCCGGCGAGCGATCCCCGCCCGGCCATGCGATAGCGCCCGGAATTGTAAATGACGATCAGATCGGCGCCGCCGGCCTCTTCGTTCTTGGCCGAGATACCCGTGCCGGCGCCGGCGCCGATGATCGGTTGGCCTTGCGCTTTCATGGCGCGGAAGCGAGCGAGAATATCGGAGCGCGGGATGCGCGGCATTGCGGCTACCCCCTCGCTCGACGGCGCGTGAGCCGGTTGCCAAACAAGCGGCGGAATTCGGCGACGACTGCCGCCGCAAAGCGCGGATCGTTGATGTGCTCCGGCATCCGGATGAGGCGTCGGGATCCGGTTTGTCGAACAGTTGCTTCGAGCGCCCGGAAAAGCTCTTCGTCGGCGTTGGGGTCTGAAAACGGTCGGCCGGGCGAGTCGAGAGCCGATACGCCGCCCTCCGGCAGGAAGAATCGGACTGGGCCGTCCATTCGATTAAGCCGTTCTCCGATCCAGCGCCCCGCTCGCGCGTTCTCCTCGGGCGTGGTTCGCATCAGCGTCACGGTGGGATTGTGCACATGGAGCGTGCGGCCGCGGTAGCGCTCGGGCACGCTATCCATCGGCCCGAAATTCACCATGTCGAGCGCGCCACACGAACCGACATAGGGAACTCTGGTGCGCGCAATCGCGCCGAACCGATCCTCCGTCGCCGGCAACACCCCGCCAAACAAGAGATCGCAGACCTCGGTCGTCGTGATGTCGATCACTCCGGAAAGCGCGCCGGAATCGACGAGTTTTTCCATCGACTGCCCGCCGACGCCCGTCGCGTGAAAGACGAGGCACTCGAAATCTGCTTCGAGCGCGTCAACGATCGCGTCGACGCAGGGTGTCGTTACCCCGAACATAGTGAGGCCGATCGCCGGCTTGCCGCTGCCGCGAGGTCTTCGATCGCGCTCCACATTCGCGGCGCGCGCCTTCACCATGCCGACGACCGCGGCGGCTCCATTGGCGAAGACTTGGCGCGACACTGAATTAAGGCCTGCCACGTCGGTCACGGAGTAGAGCATCATGATGTCGGACGGTCCGACATAAGGGGCCACGTTGCCGGAGGCCACCGAGGAGATAAGGACCTTGGGCACGCCGATCGGAAGCGCACGCATGGCCGGCGCGACCAGGGAACTACCTCCTGATCCGCCCGCAGAAATGATGCCGCCGACCGGTTCATGGCGGCGGATCCAGGCCTCGAACGCTTCCGCCATAGCGGAGATCGCGGCGCCGCGATCGCCGGTGAACACGGCATTCGGGCCGCCGCGGAAATAGGCGGCAACGTGATGCGGCGGCACGTCGGCTGGCGACGGGCCGCCCGACGTTCGAGAGATCGACCAAGAGCACACGCACTCCGGCGGCGGCAATCTGGTCGCGAATAAACCGGAGTTCGTCGCCTTTGGTGTCGAGCGTCCCCGCGACGATCACCGGCGCTGTGCCGCCGCGGTGGATCGGGCGGATATCGATCGCCGGTGCCGTTGCCGATGCCGCCGGTTCGGGCGCAACGGTTCGGGTGCGCGCCGCGGTTTCGATTTGCGCGACGGGCACGGGTTGCGACCAGCGGGTCGGCATGGCCGGATTTGAGATATAGACTCGGATCGGGCCGCGCGGCTTCGCTGGTTGCCGCTCTCCATTCGAAGCCGGCGGTTCGGCCGTCTCTTCGGCCGGCTCGGCCTCGCCATGCTGGCCGACGCCAAGCAGCCTTTGCTGAAGTTCGCGATCCGCTTCGAGCCGTGCGGCCTCCATGACCCGATTGATCCGGCCGTTGATCATGATCGCGACTTTTTCCGCAACGGCTGTCGCGACGCCGATATTCTGCTCGACGACGAGGACGCCGATATCGCTCTCCTCGCCGAGGCTGAGCAGAATCCGTTCGACCTGCTCGACGATGACCGGGGCGAGCCCTTCCGTCGGCTCGTCCATCACCAGTAGATGCGGATTGAGCAAAAGCGCGCGCGAGATCGCGAGCATTTGTTGCTCACCGCCGGAAAGTTGATTGCCGCGATTGTTGCGCCGCTCGGCGAGCCGCGGAAACGCTTCGTAAATGCGAGGGATTGTCCATTGCCCGCGGCTGCCATTCCCTGCCAGCCGCAAATGTTCGTCGACCGTGACTGAGGGCCACAGACGCCGGCCTTGCGGTACGTAGCCGAGCCCCAGGCGCGCGATGTCGGCGGGGGTGCGGCCGATCAGTTCCTCGCCCATGAAACGAATGGAACCGCTCGCGGCCGGAGTGAGACCGACGATCGCTTTGCACAATGTCGTCTTACCCATGCCGTTGCGTCCGACCAGCGAAAGCACGCCGTGCTCCAGCGTCAAATCGACTCCCTGAAGCGCGTGGCTGCGACCGTAGAAGACGTTGAGTCCTCTGATCTCCAGAAGGTTGGCGGGGCGGCGCTCAGCCATGGCCGCCCCCCAAATACAATTCTTGCACTTCCGGATCGGCCTCGATCTCGCTGGGCGAGCCTTCCTTGAAGATGCGTCCGTTGTGCATCATCGTCACGCTCTCGACGACGCGCAACGCGACATCCATGTCATGTTCGATGATGATGTAGCCGATATGGGCCGGAAGGGCAGTGAGGATAGCGACCAGGTCGCCGCGTTCGTTCGGAGAAAGGCCCGCCGCCGGTTCGTCGAACAGAATGAAACGCGGTGCGCCGGCGAGGGCAAGCGCAATTTCAAGCTGGCGCTGCTGACCGTGCGCCAGTTCGCCTACCAGACGATCGATCACCGCTTCGAGATGCGCCAGCGAAATCAGGTCGGTGGCCGATTGCATGATCGCATCGCGGGCGCTGGTGCGAATGAAAGAGAAACGCCCGCGCGACACGCCCCGGCAGGCGAGGTAGACGTTCTCGCGCACCGTGAGACGCGAGAACAACAACGAAATCTGGTAGGTGCGGCGGAGCCCGCGACGGATGCGCTCGTGCGGCGGCAGCGTCGTCACGTCTTCGCCGAAAAACCGCACCGTCCCTGACGTCGGCGGAAAATCGCCGGTGACGCAATTGAGCAGCGTCGTCTTGCCCGCGCCATTCGATCCAAGCACGGCGCGCCGCTCGCCCGGCCGCACGCTGAGCGTGATGTCGGTCAATGCCGCCAGCGCGCCGAAAAACCGGCTTACACCACGCAATTCAATGGCGTTTCCGGTGCCGGCCGCGGCCATCCGTTCGGCGATCGTGCTCAAAAACCGCTCCTCCCGCCACCGCCGTGCGCGATCCATCGCCGCCACAGCCCGATCACGCCGTCAGGCGAAAACAAGACAATGACAAGGAAGCAAAGGCCGATCAGGGTCTGGAAACGGCGGCCGTCGAGCCCGACGCCGACCAGCGCGTCGAGCGCGAAGGTGCGCAGCACCACGTAGATGATGGCGCCGACGAATGCGCCGATTGGATGGCCGAGCCCGCCGACGACCGCGATGATGAGAAGGTTGATCACCACATCAACGCCGACCGAGAACGGGGAGATCTGATTGTTCTGCCACACCAGCAGGATTCCGCCGATTGCGGCAATCACCGCGGCTACGGCATAGGCCGCGATGCGGTGGGCGGTGACATTGTAACCGATCGCTTCCATGCGGCGCGGATTGTCGCGCACGCCCTGCAAAGCGAGGCCGAAGGGCGCTCGGGAGATGTAAAGAACGAATACATAGCTGAGCGCGGCGAAGAATAGGATCAGATAATAAAGCGGGACCGGGTGTTTCCAGTTGACGCCGAAGGCGACCGGCGCCGGGATCGTCGTGAAGCCGTTGAAGCCGTTAAAGATCGGCCAGTTCTGCAGAGCGAGGTAGAAGAACGCGGCCGCGATCGCCAGCGTAATCATAATCGTGTAGATGCCCTCGGTGCGGGCCGACAACGCGCCGGTAAACGTGCCAAAGGCGACGGCGATGAGGATCGCAATCGGCGCGGCTATCCACCAGGGCCAGAACAGGCTGATGTTGGGGAGCGAACTGGTGCCGAACACCGCGATCATGTAGCCGGCAACGCCGGCGACGGTCATTTGCGCCAGGCTGACCATGCCGCCATAGCCAGCGAGGAACATCAGCGACAGCGCAATCATGCCGAGGATCATCGCCCAGCCTGCGACCTGAACAAAAATGAAGTCGCTCGCGACTGCCGGCAGAAGAACCAGCACGAGACCAAGGAGCAGAATCGCCCAATGCTGTGAAACCCAGCGCGAAAACGCCCCGGCGCGTGGCGTCTGCCGCGCCGATCGGACCGGATTCTTGATCTGCGCCAGCGCCATTTCAGCGTCTTCCCAACAGCCCTTGCGGACGAATTGCCAGCACCATAACCATGATCAGGAACGTCAACATAGTCGCGTAGTTCTGAAAGTAGGTTTGGCCAAACTGTTCGGCGCACCCGATGATGATGGCGCCGAGAGCCGCGCCCGGGATCGATCCCATGCCGCCGACAATGACCACAGTCAGCGACGCCAGCAAAAAGTGCGTATCCTCGCCTAGCGAAATCGATTGAAAAGTGCCGCCGACAATTCCGGCCATTCCCGCGAGCCCGGCGCCGAAGGCGAATACCACGACAAACAGCAATTGAACCCGATAGCCAAGAACCGAGAGCATGTCGCGATCGTCGACGCCGGCGCGGATCATCATGCCAATCCGCGTGCGGTTGAGCGCCAGCCACATGCCGATACCGATAATGACCGCGGCGGCGAAGATGACCAACCGCACCAGCGGATACTGCAGGAAAACCGCTTCCCCGTTGGACTTTACTGAAACGACGATCGGCGTGGGGATCGGCCCGAACAGGTAATCCGGCGAATCGATCTGGATGGCATTGCCGCCCCAGACCCAGACCATCAGGTCGGAAAAAATAATCGAGAGGCCGAGCGTCACCAGCGTCTGCCGCAGGTCCTGGCCCTCCATGCGGCGAAAGATGAAGAACTGCATGGCGATGCCGACCGCCGCGCAGCAAATAAACGCCACGACGTAGCTGAACAGCCACGATCCGGTCCATTGGCCCGCCTCGTAACCCATGTAGCCGCCGAACAGATAGAGCGAGCCGTGCGCGAGGTTGACGTTGCGCATCAGGCCAAAAATCAGCGTGAAGCCCGTGGCTACGAGAAAATACAGTCCGCCGAGCGTTACGCCGTTGAAGAGCGCGTTGACGAACAGCCGTTTCCTGCCGAACACGTCCTCAAACCCCGCCGGCCAAGGTGCCAGCACGAGCCACAAGAAGAAGATCACCGCGACGGCGATGACGAGCGACCAAATAGGATAACGTCCGATCCAGCGTCCAAGCGCGTCGCCGCGCGCCGCGTCTAAGCTCCCCCTATCCTCGCCAAAAGTCGTGGACACTAACGTCGCTCCGATCTTGCCGAAAGCTACCCAAACGAAAGGGTCGCGGCATGCTCGGTAGTCTGATTTTCGCGCTTTTGCTCGGACCGCGGTCCGCTCGTTTGAGACTGATCGTGGTCTGGACCAGGCCTGTTCCCCTTCCGGGATAACGCTTTATTCGCCCCAGGGCCTATTCGCTGACGACCCGTGCAATGGTCCGGTATTGCGTGGGCGCGACCCCAACATGCGCGGAAAAGAAATGGGTGAAATGGCTCTGCGAGGAAAAGCCCAATTCGAAGCCGATATCGGTGACTGAGGTCTGCGAGCCCATGAGACGATCGAGCGCCCGCTCGATGCGCATCGTGTTGGCATAGAGCGCGGGCGTTACCCCGGTGTTCTCGCGGAAGAGCTTGAAGAAATGCGGCCGCGACAGGCCCGCATCTCGCGCCACACTGTCGAGTTCGATGCCTTCGGCAATGCAGTTGTCTAAAATGCGCAACGATTTACGGACTCGAAAATCGAGCGGCGGCTGCGGGCGGGAAACCAAACCGGATCGCTCTCCCGCCTTCCAGGATTCGTCGAAACTCGCATCAAAAAGCTGGTTCAGGTAGCGATTTACGAGCCGATAGCTCGCATTCGTTACCAGCGTGTGCGCGAGGCTCGCGCAGATCGAGCGAATTGTCGTGCCGACGCGGATGCCATTGGCGCCGAAGCGGAGACTGCCGCGGCCCTCGTGGTCGCGGTCGAGCCAGCTTTCGCAGATATAGGCGACCAGAAAAACCCCGGGCTGGTCGCCGCCACATGGGTGAAAAGAATGAGGCTGCCAGGGGTTAATCGCGACCCCCGACGTTTCGCCGACCCGATGAGGGACTTCGTCGATGGTGACGATCGCGGGCGGTCCGCCGAGGTGAAAGGTCAGATGACCCTCGCGATGGGCGTGGGTGCGCATTGGCTTGTCTAATCGATAGACGGTCACTCGGCCGAACGACCCGTGACACACCGCCAAAGCGGTACTCATTTACGATCTCCCAACGCGCACGTTATTGTTTTGTCAGATTAAACGCCGGTGGGGCGCGGTTGACAAGTGGGTGCGAGGGGGTGGCCCATCGCCCGCCCGCCGCCGTTCGGTGCCGGCCTAACCGAAGAATCAGACTAGCAGACACGGCGCCATACCTAGCTGAAGGCGGGGTCGGGCTTGTGGCGCCGGGCCGGCCGCTGCTACGATTTATCTCCGGTCGGTCGGGTCGACGGTCATGCCCCGAACAGACGCGCAAGTGCATTCGGCCGGCGAAACGACACCGTCTCACGGCGATCGGACACAGGAGGGAACCCCATGCATAAGGGTATTGGACTAACGATCGCGGTCGCATTGACCGCGGTTGTCGGCAGCGGGTCGGCTAACGCCGCCGACAAGATCAAGATCGGCGTCACCGGGACGCTCGAAGGCACCTACACCGTGCTCGGCGAGGACGGCATGCGCGGCTACGAACTCGCGGTGAAGGCGCATAACGGCAAGGCGGGCGGCAAGCAGATCGAAACCATTGTCGGTTCAACCGATGCCAGTCCGGACTCGGCAATTCGTGCCGCCAAGAAACTGGTCGAACAGGACAAGGTTGACGTGCTTATTTCCCCGCTTTCCGGCGCGGAAGGGATCGCCATCCGCGATTACTCGAAGACCCAGCCGCAGATTACGGTCATCAATGCCGGCTCCGGCGCGCTGGAGACGACCTATGGGGATCCGTCCGCCGGGATCACTCCATCGCCCACGTTCTACCGTTTCAACCTGGACGGCGCGCAGTGGCACGCCGGTCTTGGCGACTACATCTACAACACCAAGCACTACAAGAAGATCGCTACGATTGGCGAGGACTATGCCTTCGTCTACACCCAAGTCGCCGGTCTGGTGCTCGAGTACTGCAAAGCCGGCGGTCAGATCAGCAAGCGGCTCTGGGTGCCGCTCGGGACCAAGGATTTCGCCTCCTACATTCCGCAGCTTCTGTCGGAAGATGTTGACGCCATATATCTCGGCCTCGGTGGCGCCGACGCCGTGAACTTCCTCAATCAGTATCAGCAGGCCGGCGGCAACGCTCACCTCATCGGCGGCTCGATCATGGTTGACCAGACCGTGCTGTCGTCAAAAGGCAAGGCGAAGGAGGCGCTGATCGGCACTCCCGCGGCAAGCGGCATGGCGGACAACGACCCAAATCCGAAATGGCAAGCGTTCGTGAAGGCCTACCAGCAAATGCCGAAAGCAGGCTATTTCAAGAACGCGTTCGGCAGTCCATCGCTGCTCGCCATCAACTACTACAACTCGGCCGACGCTGTGTTTAAGGCGCTCGACGAGGTCAATGGCGATCTCAGCGACGGCAACAAGAAGTTCCGCTCAGCGCTAAAGAACCTGGTGCTCGACGCGCCAAACGGGAAGATCACGCTGGATGAGAATCGCCAGGCGATCGGCACCAATTTCGTCACCGAAGTCGTCAAGGACGAAAAAGGCGAACTCATCAGCAAGGTGGTGAAGGTCGTGCCGAACGTGCAACAGCGGCTTGGTTTCTCGAAGGCGGTCTTTGACAAGTTCGTTCCGCCCGGACGCGAAAATCCGCCTTGCAAAAAGTCCTACGAATAATCGCAAAAACTGCGCTTAAGGTCATCACGACCGATGGGCCGGCTTATGCCGGCCCATTTGCTTTGATGACCGATCACGAACCGGATTTGCTGCAATGCGCCTCGATCCGATAGCCGTCGGGGTCGACGACAAAGGCGGCATAATAGCCGGGACCGTAATCGGCGCGCAGCCCGGGTTTTCCGTTATCGCGTCCGCCGTTGCCGAGCGCGGCGGCATGGAATGCATCCACACTTCCTGCGGTCGGCGCGATGAAACAGAAGTGCAAGCCTGATTTCATGTCGAGTGCCACAGGATGCTCCGCCGCGCCGATCCAGAGCGCGACTGCGTCGTGTCCGTAGCCGAGCGATCCCTCTCCTTCGCTGAGGCATTTGTAACCCAGCGGCTTCAGTGCCGCGTCGTAGAAGCGCTTTGTTCTTGCGATGTCGCGGACGCCAATCGAGACGTGGTCGATCATTGTATTTTCTCCTCCAGATAAATCAGGGTTGCGGAACGCGACGAGCGATGAACTCGGCCTGAAGCTGCCAGGTCTTGATCTGCTCAGGCTTGCCGTTGTCGCGAGAGCATTCGCCCGTCCAACGAAACCCGTTCGGCGTAATTTCGGTAAAGCTCCAGCGCAGGGTTTCGCCGGCGTCGTTCTTGCCGTGCTGCACGATGTCATCGCCGCGGGCACGGCCGATCTGGCGTGTAAAGACCTGCCGCATCGGGTCGCTCCAAAGGATGTGCCAAGCGTCGATCGTCGGGTCGTACACGCGTAGCGTGGTGCCGTAAAAGACGCCCGGTAGTATCCAGACATCTTGAATGGCGCGGCCCTCAAGCACCCAGCCGAAGTGAATCTCACCGGGGCCTTGGTGCCGTCTACCGTCGTCGAAGTGCACTGTTGCTTCCATGGTCCAGCGTCCGATTAGCCAGCCATAGAGCTTCATCTTTTCGGCCCGGTCGGGTGCCGGACCATCGCTATCGAGGGTGTCGATGAATGTATTCCTCATCGTTCATGCTCTTTGCTTGCCTCAACATCATCCCTATTTTTAGATCGTGGCGGGTTACCGCCGCTTGGGAAAAATTGCTAATCTGCGCCATGGCTATGACGTCACGCCTCTTGGCTTCGGGAACCGGCTGGCGCGCCGACGATGTCGTCTGCACGTCCGGCCCGAATGATCCCCCGTTTGAAGAACGGCACGATGCGGTATGCATCGCGGCCGTGACGCACGGAACATTCCAATATCGCTCGACGTTGGGCTCGGCTGTGTTTGCGCCGGGGTCGCTGCTGCTCGGCAACCACCGTCATTGCTTCGAATGCAACCATGAGCATGGCGTCGGCGACCGCTGTGTTGCCTTCCAGCTCGCCCCTGAGTTCCTCGAATCGGTGGCGATCGCTGTCCCGGGCGCCCGCCGAATATCGTTCACCATTCCGCGTCTGCCGCCGAATTCCGCCTTGCTGCCAATCGTCGCCTCAGCTGAATTTGCGCGCGACAACGGCGAGCCCGCGGAGTTCGAGGAAGTGGCGCTGCGTCTTGCCGGCGCGGTTACCGGAGTGCTGTCGGGGAGTAAGCGAAGTGCGACCGCACCGAAGCGGCGTGACGAACGGCGAATTTCCGCTGCGTTACGCCGGATCGAGGCGCACGCGGACGAGCCGCTATCGCTGTCGGATTTGGCGAGCGCGGCGGCGATGAGCCCTTATCACTTCTTGCGCACCTTCCGCATGATGGTTGGTATGACGCCGCACCAATACATCCTACACACGCGGCTTCACCGCGCGGCGGTCGGGCTTCGCCGAACCTCTGAGAGCATTGCGGCGATCGCGTTTGCGGCCGGCTTCGGCGATCTCTCGACGTTCAATCGCCGCTTTCAGCGGATCATGGGGCTGAGCCCCGGCGCTTATCGCGCGTCGTCACGCCGATAAGCGGCATGATATTGAGAACGCAGCGCGGTAAGCCGCGCTGCGTTGGGCCATTCGTCCAATTCGGCGATCAGCGGCCGTAGGTCGCCGTGAAGCTCGCCTTTGCCTTTGCATGAAAATGCAGTTCGAAGCCGACGACCGCGGCCGATACGTTGTGATCCTTGGCGAACTGCAGCTTGTCTTCATCGACCGCATAAACCGTGAAGATGTAGTGATGCGGCTTGTCGCCTTGCGGCGGGCAGGGGCCGCCGTAGCCGTCGGTGCCGAAATCGGTTCGGCTCTGGATCGCTCCCTTCGGCATGAGCTTCTTCTTTACGTCCCCTGCCTCCCTCGGGATCGACGTGGTTGACGCCGGAATGTTGAACACGACCCAATGCCAGAAGCCGCTGCCGGTTGGTGCATCCGGATCGTAGACGGTGATGGCGAAGCTCTTGGTGTCGCTCGGCGCACCGCTCCAGCTCAACGACGGCGAAATATTGGCACCCTTGCAGCCGAACACGTTCGCCACCTGCGCTTCCTTGATCGTAGAGCCATCGCCAACGTCGGCGCTGGTCACGCTCATGCTTTGCGCATAAGTCATGGACGCGCTTAGCGCGCTGAACGCGAGTACTGCCGCCCCTAATGCAATTTTGTGCATCGATTTCCTCCCTTGGTTCGGGATGCGAAAGCTAGCACGAGGATTGGAAGTTGTCTTGGCCCCGCTGGAAGGCCCGGCCGGCTCGTCTTCACTCCAGCAAATCGGGGAATCTTAAGTTTGGCTCCTCGCCGCCTAGTGCGCGGTGCCAGGGCCGAACGGGCATGCATACTATCGCTTGGATAGGTCCTCCCACGGGGCGAGCGCCAAACGGCGGCCGACGGGGAACAGCTCGATGTTGAAACGATGGCTGACCCAGCCCCAGATCCCGGACGGCGCTTTCAGCATGACTGCGATGGCGATCGCGCCCATCAGGATCAAATAATATGAGCCGTAATCGGCCAAGAGTTCGCGCAGGACAATGAAGACCAGCATGCCGATGAACGGCCCCTCGATGGTGCCGATGCCGCCGATCACGACCATGAAGATCACCACGACTGTCCAGTCGTTGATGCTGAAGCCGGCCTCCGGCGAGATGCGGAGCTTTTGCAGGAAGATCAGTCCGCCGACCAGGCCGGTGCACGCGGCTGTCACAATGTAGATGATGAATTTTGTGCGGAATGTGTTGACTCCAAGGCTCGCGGATGCCGCCTCCGAATCGCGTATCGCCGTCAGCGCCAGCCCGTGGCGCGAGCGCAATAGCGCGTAGACGATCGCGAAAACGACCACCGCAATCGCAAGCGACATGAGATACAAGATCATATCGCGGTCCGCCCGGTCAGGCGCGATCTCGTGCATGATGGCGGGCGTTAGCGACAGGCCTGAGCCGCCGCCGAGCGCGGGGATAAGGCTCGCCGCCAGCGCGAACACCTCGGAAACGACCCAGGTGCCAACCGCAAAATACGCGCCACGAAGCCGAAATACCGCGAGTGAAACCGGTATCGACAACAGCCCCGCAAACGGACCGGCGATCAGCAGCGCCACGTAAACATTCATGTCTAGCGCACCGGTCAAATAGAACAGCGCGTACCCGCCGAGGCCGACATAGGCTTGTTGGCCGACCGATACGAGACCGGCGTAACCGGCCAGCAGATTCCACAGCTGGGCCAAGGCAAGGTAATAGGCCATCTCGGCGATGAGCCGCATCTCGCCGGCGTCGCCCCACCACGGCAACGCGACAAGTGCCGCAAGCATGACCACGGCCAAAACGGCAAAGCCGCGGCTGGCCCAGGTTCCGCGCTCGACCCGATCGGTCTCCATGTCAGTCCCTCGTGCGCGGGAACAGCCCGCTGGGTCGAACGATCAGGATGATCAGAAAGGCGATGTGCCCAGCGAGGATTTGCCAGGTCGGTGACAGTGCGGCGCCGACAGCCTGAGCGATGCCCAGCACCATGCCGCCGATCAGCGTGCCCCACATGCTACCGAGGCCGCCAATGATCACGGCCTCGAAAGCCAGGATCAGCCGGATCGGACCCGCCGCCGGGTCGAAGTTCGTTCGGATTGCAAACAGCACGCCGGCGATGGCGGTGAAGATCATCGCGATGCCAAGCGCGACCGCGTAGAGCTTGCGGTTGTCGACTCCCATCAGCTCGGCGGTATCGGCATCGTCGGAAACGGCGCGAAAGGCGCGGCCAAGGCCGGTGCGGTAAAACAGCAGCTGCAAACTGCCGAGCGCGAGCAGCGCGACGCCGAAAACCAGCAGCGGATAAACGCCGATCGAGATACCGCCCGGAAATTGCAAGCTCGCGGTTTCGATCGCGCCTTCCTTGAGCCGCTGGGTGTACGCGCCGAATCCCTGCAACAGCCCGTTCTGGATGATGATCGAAATGCCGAAGGTTACGAGAAGTGGTGGTAGGAGCCCACCGCTCAGTGTTTGGTTCAACAGCCCGCGTTGCAACGCGTAGCCGAGCGCGAACATCACCGGCACCACAATGACAAGGCAAGAGATCGGGTCTAGGCCCGTACCCTGGCCGACGACCATGGCGACATAGGCTGAGAGCACGATGAGATCGCCATGGGCGATATTGACCAGCCGCATGATGCCGAAAGAGAGCGAAAGGCCGATCGCGAACAGGGCATAGATTCCGCCGAGCAGGCTGCCCTGGATGAAGGTGTTGAGCCATTCCATTGCGGCTACCGCCCTATATTCCGAAGTATGCCGCGCCGATCGCTGCGCGGTCGAAACCCTTGGTTGGCGCGGTCAACGCAAGCCGGCCTTCCTGGAAACAATAGAAACGAACCGAGGCGTCCAGCGCCCGGTTGATGTCCTGCTCGACGAGCACCACCGTCGTACCTTCGGCCGTGATTTTCCCGAGGCAATCGTAGATGTCACGGATGACAACCGGCGCAAGCCCGAGCGACAGCTCATCGCACAGCAAAAGTCGCGGGTTGGACATCAAGGCCCGGCCGACTGCCGTCATCTGCTGTTGTCCGCCGGACAAATTTGTCGCCGGGAGATGACGCAATTCGCGCAGCCTTGGAAACAAGTCATAGACGCGTTTCAGATTCCATGGGCCTAGCCGCTTGCTGTAGCCGCCGAGCAGGAGGTTCTCTTCCACCGAAAGGCTTGGGAACAGCCGGCGCCCTTCGGGTGTCATGGCAATGCCAAGCCGTACGATATCGTGCGCGGTTTGGTGACCGATCGGGCGGCCCTCGAACATGACCATTTCCGGCGCTGTCGCCAGAGCACCCGCGACCGCGCGCAGAAAGGTAGTCTTTCCAGCGCCATTGGCGCCGATGACGGCGACGGTCTCGCCTTGCTCGACGGTGACGTTGATGTCGAACAGCGCCTGGAAGTCGCCGTAGAAGGCCGACAAATTGCGGGTTTGCAGCAGGGTCATGACACGGGGATGCCCATGTACACTTCCCGCACCCTTGGATTCGCCATGACGTCGTGCGGATCGCCTTCGGCCAAGACCTGGCCGAAGTCCATCACGACCAGCCGGCTAGCCACCGAAACTAGCGCATGAACGATGTGCTCGATCCAGACGATCGTGGTGCCGCCGGCGTGAATTTCTTTGATGGTTTTGATCAATTCGGCGCATTCATGCTCGGTCAGCCCGCCGGCGATTTCATCGAGCAGTAAGAGCTTTGGTTGCATGGCCAACGCGCGCGCAAGCTCGAGCCGTTTGCGCTGAAGCAAGGTCAGCGTACGCGCCGGCTTATTGGCCTTGTCATAGAGCCCGGCGATTTTCAGCACATCGCTGCAACGCTTGTAGCTCTCCCGCTCGCTGGCGCGGCCGCCAAAGATGGCGCCGACCAGAAGGTTCTCGAACACCGTCATGTTCGCGAACGGATGCGGTATTTGATACGAGCGGCCAATCCCAAGGCGCGAGCGTGCATGTGGCGGCATCGCCGTCATATCGGAACCGCCGAACAGGACGCGTCCCGTCGTCGGCGCAATATCGCCGGTGATCAGGTTGAACATGGTAGTTTTGCCGGCGCCGTTCGGGCCGATCACCCCCAGCGCCTCGCCGTCGGTGACCGCGAGCTTGACCGTGTCTACGGCTTTGAGCGCGCCGTAGAACTTGGACACGCTGTCAAGTTCCAGAAGGATCGTCATGAAAGACTGTTATGGCGGCCGCCGCGCGTTGAGCGCGACGGCCGTTTTTTGCTCGCCCGCAACGGTATCAGGAATACTTAATCGGCTCGAACGGGCTGTCGAGCGGGATGTTCGGTGCGGTCTGGTTATAAACGACGTTCAAGTCGTACTTAAACTTGGCGCCCTTCTTCCATTGGCCGCCGACCAACGGCGTCGTGCACACGTTCGGCACCGGATTGGTGGGGCCCCCCTTCCAGGTGAGGGGGCCGACCAGTGACTGGTAGTTGGTCTCCTTGATGGCATCGCGGATCGAAGCGGCGTCGAGCTTCTTCGCGCGCTTCAACACGTCGATCGCAACCTCGAGGTTGGCGTGCTTGAAGCCGAGCGGCTGCGTCCACTGCTTTCCGGTCGCCTTTTCATAAGCATCGCAGAACTGCTGCGCGGTCTGGCCGGTCAGGCCAGACTTGAACGGATGGTGATGCGACCACCAGACCTCGGTCGACGTGCCCGCGCCACGATCGCCCAGCGCCTCGACGGCGGTGGGGAACAGGAGCGCCTTGGGCGGGGTCATGATCTTCGGCCGATAACCTTGCTGCGCGCACTGCGTCCAGAAGATCGCGAACTGCGGCGGGTTGAAGATGCCGCAGGCGACCTCGCAGTTATTGTCCTTGAGCTGCCGGATCTGCGCGGTGAAATCGTCGCTGAGCGGCGGATAAAGACCAAGATCGACGATGTCGAGGCCCTTCTGCCGGAAGGCCGCCGCCATGCCATGCTCTTTGTTGCTGGCGGCGATGCCGTCCTGGTCGTTGGTGAGCATGAGGCCTACTTTTTTGTTCGTCGGCAGCGACAGCCACATGTCGGCGAACAGATTGGCGACCATGCCGAAGCCCCAGAAGAAGTGGTAGGTCCACTCGAAGCCTTTGGCGGGGTTGCCTTTGCGGCCGAAGAAGAAGTCTTCCCACGGATCATCGGCGGTGATGCAAGGAACGCCGGCGAGCTCGCACTGATCCGCGACCGGGACGACAGTGTCGCCGGTCGAGGAGCCGATCACAATGTCGACCTTGTCGCGGTTGATGAGCTGCGCCGTGACTTCGGATGCCCGGTTCGCGTTCGACTGGCTGTCGCGGTAGAGAATTTCCACCGCATGCTGTTCGCCGGCGGCGGTGATGCCGTTTGCCAAGGTCTTTTTGGCCTCGGCCAGCACCCACTGATCGGCCTCGCCGAATGCGGCGATCGGCCCGGTCTGCGGGCTGACCATGCCGATTTTGATGGTCTTGGCCGCCGCGCGCGACGATTGGAATGTCCACGGTGATGCGATCGCACCGGCGCCGGCGGCGCCAATGAGCTTGATTACGTTACGGCGCTGCTTGTCGACCTTTTCCGTTCGCTTGCCTTCCAGTCCCCACTTGCGTTGCATTGTTCATTCCCTCCCTGGTTTAGTGGTGCCGCCAACTTCGCCGAGATTGGACTGGCCTCTCACGAAACCCATCATCGGCGACGTGCTGATGATGGGTTTACTCATCATATACAGCATCGAACCCGCCCGGGATACGGGGTAGAACGACCCGCGATGTGGGCCACCTGCTTGTTTCTGCGACGGTAGGGATGAGGGGCGCAACGGCCTCTTCCGTCAGCCGCATTGCGAGTTTAGGCCTCATAATTGTGAACGAAGTCGTCCGGAAGGTTGGGGCCCCAGGCGTAGAAGGAATCGTCCGGGTCTTGATCGCCGCCCTGCCAATCGCAGGTCGCCGGAACATAGTCGATATCGGCGGAATACTCGCTGTAGCTGCCCCAAGGATCGCGAACATAGTGGAAGTAGTTCGACCCGAGGACATGTCGTCCGAGACCCCAGCCTTTGTCGAAACCCTTTTCCAGCATGTGCATCGCGCCGATGCCAATCTCGTCAACCGATCCAACGTCCCAGCTGAAATGATGATGGCCGGGGGCGTCGGACCGCGCGAAGGCCATCATGTGGTGATCGCTGCCGTGAATGCCGTGCAGAAACGCGATATTGTCGCCGGAATAGTCCGATACCCGCATGCCGAGGACGCGCGTGTAGAATTCTATCGCCTTGGGCACATCGCGCGTGAACAACAGGACATGACTAAGACGACGCGGCCGCGTTGGCGGTATCGCGCTGCGGAATAGCGCCCCGCGTTGGCCCGGACCCGCGGGCTGGAAGGAGAAGCGCGTTTTTTCGTCCGGCGATGATTTCGCGGCGACTTTGATTTCAATCAGGTTGCCGTCGTGGTCGTGGAACCACAGGCCATTCGAATCGACGCCAGGCGGCGGATCAAGGCGTTTTACCCCCATATCCTGCAGGCGGGCGGCGAACCGGTCGATATCGTCCTCGAAGGCGCCGAAGGACAAATATCCAAACTTCTTGCGCGGGCCTTCTCCGATCGTGCCCCACACATGAGGATGATCGTGGGTGTTCATGGTGAGAAGGTTGCCCTTTTCTTTGATATCCAGGCCGAATTCGCTGTAAAAGTTCCGAGCGACCGCAACGTCCGGCACCGCGAAGTGGAAACGATCGAGCGAATGAATGCCGAGTTCTCCCGGGCGGCGGCTCGGCTTGATAAATCCCTGGATCGCTGTCATCGCCGCATCTCCTCCATATGGCGGGTTTCGTCCGCCGCATCCGGCGCCGGGATTAGGCTGGCGCCCCGTGCAAAGCTGCCGCTCTTGAATGTTCCATTGCGGCGCCTTCATCGACTATTGGGTTGGACAGTAAGCCAACCTTCTCGATTTCGACCTCGACGATATCTCCTGCTCGCATGAAAAGCGGCGGCTTGCGCGACGCGCCCACTCCCGAGGGCGTTCCGGTGACAATAATGTCGCCGCTGCGCAACGTCATGGCCTCACTGATGATCGCAATCAGCGATGCAACATTGAACACCATGTCATCCGTAGAGGCATCCTGGACGACCTTTCCATTGAGTTCTGGTTTGCAATCGCAGCCCTCGCCCGCCGGGAGGCAACTCGTCGGCGGTAACGAGGCAGGGGCCAAACGCGCCGGTGTGATCGAAGTTCTTGCCGACTGTCCATTGCGGCGACTTGAACTGATAGTCTCGAATGGAGGCGTCGTTGAAAATCGAATAGCCGATGACGTGGTCAAGCGCGTTCGTCACGGCAATGTTGCGGCCGGGCTTGCCGATGATCGCGACCAGTTCACCCTCAAAATCAAGCTGGCTTGACACGCGTGGTCTTACGATCGGCGCGCCGGCGCCAATCAGGCTGGAATTGAAGCGGCCGAAGAGCGTCGGATAGTCCGGCTGCTTGAAGCCCGACTCCGCGGAATGTTCTCGGTAATTGAGACCCACGCAGATTACTTTCTCTGGGCGCCGCAACGGCGGCAGTAGCGCAACCTCACCGCGGTCGACAACGCGCCCGCCAGCCAGGATTTTCGCCGCCGCGGCGAGTGCTGCTGCGCCTCTCCGGACCAATTCGTCCAAACCTCCCGGATAGCTTGCGTCACCGGCCAACAACCCGTGCGCGCGGCCGCTTGATTCGATCGCGAGCCCTTCTTGCTGATCGACCTGAAAGTGGAAAAATTTCACATCAGCACCCGCACGCGCCCGCAAATTCTTCAAGTGGCTCGATATTTAATCCGATAATAAAACTTTTTGTCAATAGAAAATATTTTTCTATTGACTTTATAGTCACGGCGCTTCAGCCTGTAACCATGAACAGGGCGGCCAGCATCGATCAAGCTGTGACGCAGGCGGACCAAGCCTACGAGGCTCTGTTGGCGGAAATTCTCGATGGGCGTCTTGCCCCGGGCGCCAAGATCACGATCAGCGAAATCGCCGTGAGGTTGGGCTTCAGTCCTGGCTCGGTGCGCGAAGCCTTGTCGCGTCTCTCTGCGGAGAAGTGGGCCATCGCGACCGCCCAAAAGGGCTATTCGGTCGCGCCGGTCTCGATCGACGAGTTAAAGGACCTCACGCGGACCCGGATCGTCATCGAACAGCTTTGCTTGCGCGGCGCCATCGCGCACGGCGATGTCGAATGGGAGACCTCCATTGTTGCCGCCTATCACCGGCTGCATCGAATTCCAGTTCACGTTGCGGAGAGCGCTCCGCGCGTGAATCAAGCCTGGTCGGCTGCTCACATGACTTTCCACACGGCGCTGGCGGCCGGTTGCGACAGTCCATGGATGCTGACGCTGCGTGCGACGCTTTATGCGCAGAGCGAGCGTTATCGGCATTTGTCCGTTGCGCTGGCGCGCGAAAATCGGGATATCGATGCCGAGCACAAAAGCATTCTGGATGCCTGCATCGCTCGTCAAGCCGACCGCGCTTGCGAGCTGATCGCTCAGCACCTGACCCGGACGATGGAAATCCTCGTGACGTCGCCACGGTTGCGCGGGGAGTCGCGCGATCCGAATACGGTTGCGGGGCAGCGACGGGCGTAAGCGTAACCTCGGCGCACCCAGGATCAGATGACTAAAGTCTGTCGGGAGGAGACATCAAATGACTAGGACAGCAAGTGTGCACAGCTTGGCGCCGCCCACGGTGCAAGAGCTCGTCGCTCGGGCTCGCGAACTTGGGCCGTTGATCCGTAAGAACGCTCCCGCGGGCGAGGCCAATCGCCGCGTCGAGGAGGAAACCATTCAGGCCGCGACCAAAGCCGGCTTCATGAGGGTTTGCACGCCGAAGCGCTACGGCGGATGGGAGATGAACACGCGCGCGATGTTGGATGTCAGCGCGGCGATTGCGGAAGCCGACGGTGGATCGGCATGGGTCGTGAACCTGAACAACGTCTGTTGCTGGCTGACGAGCCTGTTCCCCGTCAAGGCGCAGGACGAAGTGTTTGGTCCCGATCCGGACGTTCGTGTCTCGGGCGTGCTCAATCCCACGGCAACCGCGACCAAGGTCGCAGGCGGATTCCGCATCACCGGCACCTGGCACTACAATTCGGGCGGCTGGCATTCCCAGTGGGCCGTGCTCGGCATGCCGATTGTCAACGACGCCGGCGAGACGATCGACCAAGGTCTTGCGCTTATTCCCATGGCCGATCTGGAGCGGGTCGACACCTGGTTTGTCGCCGGCATGAAATCGAGCGGCAGCATTTGCCTGAAAGCAAGCAACGTCTTCATTCCGGATCATCGCATCCTGTCGGTACCGCGCGCCATCGAGGGCGACTATCCGACCGAAATGCGCAACCAGGAGGCATTCTATCGCTCGGCCTTTATTCCGCTTCTCGCCATTATCCTGGTCGGACCGATTCTCGGCCTGGGCCGCGCGGCGCTCGAATTCGTCCGGCAAAAAGCGGCAACGCGGACGATCGCCTATACGTTTTTCGACAAGCAAAGCGCGTCGGTCGGATTCCAGCTACAGGTCGCCGAAGCGGCGATGATGATCGATACCGCGCATCTGCATGCCTATCGGGCCGCCGACAACGTCGACGACGCGGCGGCGCGCGGCGTCTATCCCGATATGCTGATCCGCACGAGGGTACGTGCGGACACCGGCTACGTCGTCGAGAAAATCACGCAGGCTATCGACAAGCTGATGTTCGCGCACGGTTCCGCCGGCTTCGCCGATGCAAGCCCGCTACAGCGAATATGGCGCGATGCGGCGGTAGCGTCACGCCACGCCGTCGTCTTGCCGCCGATCGGCTATGAGGTTTACGGCAAGGCGCTGCTCGGCGTGGAAAACAACGTCACGCCACTCGTTTGATCATCGCCGTGCAGGCGTCAACGTTGCGGCGAAGCCTGCAGCCGCAACTCCAAATTGACTAGCTGGAACAAAATTGGGATTGTCGGCGCCCGGATGTGATCAAGCCGGCTTCGGTCGCTCGCAGAATTTTGCGGGCTGCAAGGGCGTCACACTTGCGCGGCGCACCGACGCAAAGCACAATGGCCGCTAAGCCGGTCTGATCGAATGAAAGTCGGCGAGAAGGCGGGGAACTCATCCGGAGCGGCCAGTCGAGACGGCATATCCGCGTGAGATCTCTCTCCGACGCCGACGTGGAAGGCCATGCCTCTTTCCCAAAAGGAGCGGGCTCGGCCGACGCAAGGAGGATTGAATGAGCGGCACGGTCCGTTTCGATTTCATGCACTTTATGCCGTACGTGCACTTGCCGGAAAATCATAAGGACTACAAATCGCTGTGGGTCGATTTCCCGAACAAATATTACGACCCCAAACGCGGCCACGCGCTTTATGAACGCTATCTGGCGGAGCTTGTGCTTGCCGACAAGGTTGGCTTCGACGCCATTGTGGTGAACGAGCACCACAATACAAGCTACAGCATGATGGCAGCGCCGAGCCTCGTCGCTGCGGCCGTTATTCCGCAAATCAAGAACGCCAAGATATGCGTGTGGGGCACGCCGCCAAATCTCGAATATCCGAACCGGCTGGCGGAAGAATACGCCATGCTCGATGTGATGTCGCAGGGGCGGCTCGAGGTCGCGTTCCCGCTCGGCACTGGCATGGAATACTGGGCCAATCCCATCAATCCGGCGACCGCGCGCCAACGCCACCGCGAATCGATCGACATCATCCTGCAGGCGTGGACGCAGGACGGCCCGACCACCTACTACGGCGATTTCTACACCTACCGCTACCTCAATCCGTGGCCGCGGCCGTACCAGAAGCCGCATCCGCCCTGCTACATCGTCGGGACAGGCAGTCCGGAAACCATCGAGCTCGCGGCCAAGCTGGGCTTCGGCTACTCGTCGGTGTTCGTCACCAAGCAGCGCGCGCTCGAGCTCAATCAGAACCTGCGCCGGCTTGCATCCGAACATGGCCACCACATCCGGCCGGAGCAGCTTCCGGTCCAGGTGATCGCCTACGTCGCGGAGACCAAGGAAAAGGCCGAGCAGGAAGCCGTCGAGCACATCCGTTTCTTCTTTGAAGATGCGCTTCGCACCACGCCGACATTCCTGGCGCCGCCCGGATATCTATCCGTCAACGAATTGAAAAAGCGTGCGGCGCTCGCCGACAAGCTGCACGGCGCGTTCAATTTCGACACTATCAATGAGGCGTTCTTTGTCGCCGTGGGGACCCCCGATCAGGTCGTCTCGCAGCTCGAGGAATGGGGCGAACGGCTGGGCACCAACCACTTCAACATCCTCGGCGCCATCGGCAACATGCCGCATTGGAAAGTGGTGAAGAACCTGAGCTTCCTTGGGCAGGACGTGATTCCGCGCATGCGCGCCCGCGCCGCCGCCGAGCGCCGCGTCGCCGCCGAGTAATAGTCGCGCCGAACATTAGAGGAGTATGCCCATGGCCCGCCCGGACCCTTTGGCCGGATTCGAACGTGAAACTCACACCGTCAACGGCGTGAAAACGGTCGTGCTCACCGCCGGACGCGGCGAGCCGCTGGTGTTCTGGCATGGCGCCGGAACGTGGCACGGCTTCAATTTCGCTCGCCCCTGGGCGGAGAAGTACCGTGTCATCATCCCCTTCCATCCCGGCTTTGCTGAATCCGGCGACGACCCGGGGCTGAGCGACATGCATGATTACGTTTTGCATTATCTCGATCTGTTCGATGCGCTCGGCATCGACAAGCTTCGCCTGGTCGGTTTCTCGCTCGGAGGGTTGCTGGCCGCGAAATTCGCGGTCGAGCACGGGCATCGGGTCGAGCGGCTCGTGCTTGTGGGGCCGGCGGGTTTACGCGGCGATACGCGCCCAACCGGAGACGTACTGAGCCTGCCGCCCGAGCAAATTCCTGCGCTGCTGGTGTCGAACTTTGACGTCATCAAGCCCTATCTGCCGGAAGGGCCCGACCTCGACTTCATGGGGGACCGCTATCGCGAAGGCGGGACGCTCGCGCGCCTGCTGTGGGAACACCCTTACGACTTAAAATTGTCGCGGCATCTACACCGACTGACCATGCCGACGCTCCTGGTCTGGGGTGAAGATGACCGCCTAATCCCGGTGGTGCAGGCGGAGCTCTGGCGCCGGTTCATTCCTAAGGCCGACATCCAAATCTTCAAAGGCGCCGGTCATCTCGTGCTGGATGAGAAACGGGAAGCCGTCGACGCGGTGCAGCGGTTCCTATCCTGATCGGACAGCCGCTACCGCCGCCCAACTTTTTTGCCGTTCCGGGCGCAGTCTCCTCCTTGCACTGCTGCTCGGCGAGTGTCGTTTCGCGCGGAACGACATTTCGGCGTCGCACTGGAATATTTCCGGGATCGGCACTCCCGCGTTTGTGATTGTCCGCCCTCGGGGCGGCTGTTAGTCTGACGCCGGGCGCCGCAGCGCGCTGATGGAAAAGCTGGGGGAAATGCACCATGGACAATTGGAAAACCTATTTGGCTCCGCTTGGACGTTTGTTGATGTCCAGTCTTTTCATTTGGGCCGGCTATCACAAGCTGATAAATCCGGGCGGCACGGCGCAGTATTTTGCGAGCTTTCATTTGCCGGCCCCCGACGTGCTGGTCTGGATCGTCATCATTATCGAGCTCATTGGTGGCTTGATGATCCTCGTGGGCTTGCAGACTAGGTGGGTCGCGCTCGTGCTCGCGGCATTCTGCCTGGTCACCGCCTTCGGGATTCATCTACCTGTCGGCGACCAAGCTAACATGATCAATTTCTACAAGAATCTGGTGATGGCCGGCGGCTTCCTCTACGTCGGGGCTTACGGCGCTGGCGCGCTCAGCATTGATCATATGATGGGCGGCAAAGGCTCGGCCGCGTAGCCAACGCCTGAAACTTTAACGGTGGTTAGGGGGCGGGGCGCTTTGTTCCGCCCCGCTCACCAGTCATTCACTGCACCGTTTACAACATCACCAGCGGCGGCGCCTGCCTGGCGAATACCTGCGGTGTGCCGGAGAACTTCGATCTGACCTTCGAGCATGGCCGCATACGCCGGTCCTGCCGCGTGATGTGGCGGACGGGCGATAAGCTTGGCGTCATGTTCGAGACCTCCGAGCCGTTGGCGGCGGGCTAGAACTCCGCCACTGCGCGGATGAGCCGTTCGATATCCTCCGGGCGTGAGAGGCGGTGATCGCCGTCCTTGACCAGAGTGAGAACGACGTCGTCGCTGGCGAGCCGCGAGACCAGTTCCACCGCGTGCCGCCACGGCACATCGGGGTCCTCAACGCCCTGCAGGATACGCACGGGGCATCCGGTTTCGATCATCCCGCCAAGAAGGAGGTGGTTGCGCCCTTCTTCGATCAATTGCCGGGTGACCAGGTAAGGTTCCGCTGAATATTCAGACGGCCGCGACCACGCGCCCTTCTCCTCAAGCTCTTGCTTGATCGCGGGCGTGAAGCGTTTCCACATCAGTTCCTCGGTGAAATCCACTGCCGGCGCGACCAGGACCAAGCCGGCGATTGACGCCGGCCCAATTTGCCGGCGTTGCCGCAAGGCGCGGACCACGAGCAGTGCCAGCCAGCCTCCCATCGAAGACCCAACCAAAATCTGCGGCCCCCGGCAGCAGGCGTCGAACACCGCCAGACTGTCCGCAAGCCACCGGCCGATCGTGCCGTCGGTGAACGCTCCACCAGATGCCCCATGGCCGGAATAGTCGAAACGAACGCAGGCGCGCCCGGCTTCCTCGGCCCAGCGTGCAAGCGCTTCAGCCTTCGTGCCCTTCATGTCGGACTTGTATCCGGACAGCCAGAAGACCCCGGGGCCAGCTCCCGAGCGTTCGCGTACCGCGATGCGGCGGTGCTCGCCTCCCGCGCCAATTTCCAGGAATTTCAGGCTGTTATCATTCATGCGCGCGGTCTCGACAGAGGGCGGGTGGAGCCAGGGTAAAGGGATTGTGTACTCAATGCTTCGCCGCAAATGATGCTTCCGTGCAAGAAATCGCACCGTTGCATTGTCGTTGACTTACACCCCAAAACTCCCGATCTTCTACATTCGCCGACTAGCATCGCGGTACATTGCAATCGTGGTCCGCGCTTTGATGCGAAAGGCTCGTCGCAACGACAGAGGAGAGAAGAACCATTCGCCGCCCGATCAGAACGCCGCAGCCCGCCGCCAAGGAGGGGCCGCGCATCAACGAGGAGATCCGCGTCCGCGAGGTCCAACTCATCGATAAGGATGGCGCCAACAAGGGCGTCACCGAGATTAGCGCCGCTATTGCCATGGCGCAGGAGGCCGGGCTCGATCTCGTAGAGATCGCGCCCAATTCGGTCCCGCCGGTCTGCAAGATTCTCGACTTCGGCAAATATAAATATCAGGCGCAGAAGAAAGCCGCCGAGGCGCGCAAGAAGCAGAAGGTCGTCGAGATCAAAGAGATCAAGCTACGGCCGATGATCGACGATCACGATTACGAAGTGAAAATGCGCTCGATCCAGCGATTTTTCGAGGAAGGCGACAAGGTCAAGGTGACGTTGCGCTTCCGCGGTCGCGAGATGGCGCACCAGGAGCTCGGCTACAAGCTGCTCGACCGCGTCAAGGGCGACACGTCGAAGATCGCCAAAATCGAGCAGGAGCCCCGCTTCGAAGGCCGCCAGGTGGTGATGGTGCTCGCGCCGCGCTGACGGGGCGCTTTGCGCGCCGCCCATTGCCAGAAATGGCTTGCTCTGCCATAACCGCGCCCTCCCGCCGCCCGGCTGACAAGGGCTGCCGTGGCGGCGGCGACGTGCTCCAAGCACACATCGCTCGTTAATGAGTATTTTTCGGCCTCCCCCCTTCCCAACCCTCCCCCGCAAGCGGGGGAGGGTTGGGAAGGGGCAGCGGCCAAGGAGAGCCAAATGCCCAAGATCAAGACCAAATCGGGCGCTAAAAAGCGCTTCAAGGTGACGGGGACCGGCAAGGTCCTCTACCAGCAGTCACGCAAGCGCCACGGCATGATCAAACGGACGAAAAAGAATATCCGCCAGCTGCGCGGCACCAACGTGCTGTTCAAGACCGACGGCGATAAGATCAAGAAATACTTTTTGCCGAACGGTTGACGGTAGGCCCTTTGCGGCCGCCGCACCTTCCAGATTTGCGAGATTCTTAGAGGAGATCAGCCATGGCACGCGTCAAACGCGGCGTCACCGCCCATGCCAAGCACAAGAAGGTGCTCAAGGCCGCCAAGGGCTATTACGGAAGGCGCAAGAACACGATCCGGATCGCCAAGCAGGCGGTGGAGAAGGCCAATCAATACGCCTATCGCGACCGCAAGCGGCGCAAGCGGACGTTCCGCGCCTTGTGGATCCAACGTCTCAATGCGGCGGTGCGCCCGTTCGGGCTCAATTACAGCCGTTTCATCGCGGGTCTCGACAAAGCCGGCATCGTGGTCGACCGCAAAGTGCTTTCCGATCTGGCGATTACCGAGCCGGCGACCTTCGAAGCGATTGTCGGCCAGGCCAAATCGGCGCTGGCGGTTTGAGCGTGCCATGATCGACGGCGCCTACGTGCAGCGCATGGCGCGCTACAATCGTTGGCAGAATGAGAACCTTTACGGCGTCGCCGATCGGCTCCCCGACGAGGAGCGCCGACGTGAGCGGGGCGCCTTCTTCGGTTCGATCCATAAGACGCTCAACCATCTGCTATGGGGTGACCGGGCTTGGATGAGCCGCTTCGCCGATGTGCCCAAGCCGGCGGGCGGTATTCCGGAATCCGTGTCACTTTACTCTGACTGGGACGAATTGAAGAACGAGCGCGCGCGTTTCGACCGCAAGATCATGGATTGGGCCGACGAGATCGACCCGTTGTGGCTGGCCGCCGATCACACCTACTATTCCGGTGCGGCCAAACGCGAGGTGACGAAGCCGCGCTGGGTGCTCGTCACCCATATGTTCAACCACCAGACCCATCATCGCGGCCAGGTCCATTGCCTGCTGACGCAGGCAGGCGGCAAGCCGCACGACACCGATCTGCCATTCATGCCTGAATGATTGCCATGCTCGATACCGCGCAACTGGAACAGCAAATCCTCGCCGACGTTGCCGCGGCCGGCGACGAAGCCGCGCTCGAAGCGGTGCGCGTCGCGGCACTCGGCAAAAGCGGCTCCGTCACGGCTTTATTGAAAACTCTTGGCACCCTGTCGCCGGAAGAGCGCAAGACTCAGGGGCCATTGATCAACGGCGTCAAAGACCGCGTCAATGCGGCGCTTTCTGCGCGGCGCGACGCTTTCAAGAGCCTGGCGCTCGAGGTTCGCCTGAACACCGAGAACTCTCGACGTTACGCTGCCGGTGCGCGAGGCGGCGGCCGAAATCGGCCGCGTGCATCCGATCACACAGGTCACCGACGAATTGACCGCGATCTTCGCCGATATGGGTTTCTCCGTCGCCGAAGGTCCGGACATCGAGACGGAAGACTACAACTTCACCAAGCTCAATTTTCCGGAAGACCACCCGGCGCGCGACATGCACGACACGTTCTTTTTCAATCCGAAGCCGGACGGCTCGCGCCTACTCTTACGCACGCACACCTCGCCGGTGCAGGTGCGCACCATGCTGACGCAAAAGCCGCCGATCCGCGTCATCATCCCCGGACGCACTTATCGCTGCGACAGCGACCAGACCCACACGCCGATGTTCCATCAGGTCGAGGGCCTGGTCGTCGATCGCGGCTCGCATCTCGGTCATCTCAAATGGATTCTGCAGGAATTCTGCAAGGCATTCTTCGAAGTCGATCACGTCAAGATGCGTTTCCGCCCCTCATTCTTTCCATTCACCGAGCCCTCACTCGAAGTCGACATCCAGTGCCGGCGCGACAAGGGCGAAATCCGCTTCGGCGAAGGCGACGATTGGATGGAGATCCTCGGCTGCGGCATGGTGCATCCGAACGTGATGAGAAATTGCGGGCTCGATCCCGACGAGTTTCAGGGTTTTGCCTGGGGCATGGGGGTCGACCGCGTCGCCATGCTCAAATACGGCATGCCGGATTTGCGCGCGTTCTTCGAGGCCGATGTCCGCTGGCTCTCGCATTACGGCTTCCGCCCGCTCGACATGCCGACGCTGGCCGGGGGATTAAGCTCGTGACTCCGATGCGCGCGCGCGGAGAGACGCGCCCATGATGAAATTCACCCTCGGTTGGCTCAAGGAGCACCTCGACACCGATCACACGCTCGGCGAAATCGCCGACAAACTCACCATGATCGGGCTCGAAGTCGAGCGCCTCGAGGACAAGGCCAAGCTGTTCGCGCCGTTCACCATTGCGCGCGTCACCGAAGCAAAACAGCATCCCAACGCCGACCGGCTGCGGGTGTGCATGGTCGATACCGGCAAAGGCGATCCGATTCAGGTCGTCTGCGGTGCGCCGAACGCGCGCACCGGGATGAAAGGCGTATTTGCTCCGCCGGGCGCCTTCATCCCCGGGAAAAACGTCACCCTTGGCGTCGGCAAGATTCGGGACGTCGAAAGCCGTGGCATGCTCGTCTCCGGGTTCGAGCTGCAAATTTCCGATGACCACGAAGGCATCATTGAGTTGCCCGACAATGCTCCGGTAGGCGCGAACTATGCGCAATGGGCCGGGCTCGATGATCCTGTGATCGAGATCAACCTGACACCGAACCGCGCCGATTGTACGGGCGTGCACGGTATCGCGCGCGACCTCGCCGCCGCCGATATGGGAAAGTTCAAGGACGCGAGCATTAGGGCGATCAAGGGCGAATTTCCCTGTCCTGTTGCGGTGACCATCGAGGCGTCCGAGCTTTGTCCCGCCTTCGCACTGCGCCTGGTGCGCGGCGTGAAGAACGGCCCCTCGCCGCACTGGCTGCAAAAGCGGCTCGCTGCGATTGGGCTCCGCCCGATCAACGCCCTTGTCGACATCACCAACTTCATCGCTTACGACCGCGGGCGGCCGCTGCATGTCTTCGATGCTGCAAAAGTGCGCGGCAATCTGATCGTGCGCCGCGCGCGCGCCGGCGAAAGCGTCGTGGCTCTCGACGGCAAGACCTACACGCTGGACGAAACGATGTGCGTCATCGCCGATGGCCTCGGCGTGGAATCGCTGTCCGGCATCATGGGGGGCGAAAAAACCGGCTGCTCGGAAGCGACCACGGACGTGCTCATCGAATCGGCGCTCTGGAACGACATCAACATCGCCCGGACCGGTCGCAACCTCGGCATCAACTCCGATGCGCGCTACCGCTTCGAGCGCGGCGTCGATCCGGCCTTCATGCTGCCGGGACTCGATCTCGCGACAAAAATGGTACTCGATCTTTGCGGCGGCACGCCGTCGGAAGCGACCGTCGCCGGCAGCGCTGAAGCGCCCGAGCGCGTCATCGATTTTCCGTTGTCCGAGCTCAAGCGCCTCGCCGGGCTCATAGTGCCCCTGCCGGAGACGCGCCGCGTGCTCGAGCACCTCGGTTTCTTTGTTGCCGGTCAGGGCGAGCGCGTAAAAGTCGCGGTGCCGTCGTGGCGGGCGGACGTACAAAACAAGGCCAACGTCGTCGAAGAGATCGTGCGCATCGTCGGCGTCGATCGGGTGCCGCCGATGCCGTTCGATCGTGGGGAGGCGCCGCGCAAGCCGGTGCTCTTGTCGATCCAGGTCCGTACGCGCAAGGCCAAGCGCGCGCTCGCGGCGCGCAACTTGGTCGAGGCAGTCACTTGGTCCTTCGTCGCCAAATCGCAAGCCGAACTTTTCGGCGGCGGCAAGCCTGAGCTTTCGCTCGCCAATCCGATCGCGGCCGAGCTTTCCGACATGCGGCCGAGCCTCATCGCCGGCCTAGTTGTCGCCGCGCAGAAAAACGCGGATCGCGGCTTCCCCGATGTCGGTCTGTTCGAAGTTGGCCAAGTGTTTCGCGGCGACGCGCCGCAAGACCAACTCACGGCCGCCGCCGGCGTGCGGCGCTCGCTCGCCAAACCCTCCGGCATCGGCCGCCATTGGACCAAGCGAGACGGCGCGGTCGATGCGTTCGACGCGAAAGCGGATGCGCTTGCCGCGCTTGTCGCGGCAGGCGCTCCTCCGCAGGCGCTGCAAGTGATGCCGGGCGGTCCGCCGTGGTTCCATCCAGGGCGCTCCAGCACGATCCAGATCGGCCCGCAGAATGTGCTTGGCCATTTCGGCGAGCTGCATCCGAACGCGCTTGAGGCGCTCGATGCTGAAGGCCCGCTGGTCGCCTTCGAGGTTATCTTGGAACGCATCCCCGAGGCTAAGGCGAAAGCCACGCGCGCCAAGCCAGCGCTCGAGCTTTCGCCGTTCCAGCCCGTCGATCGCGATTTCGCTTTCGTCGTGGAGCGAAACGTAAAAGCTGCCGACATCGTCCGCGCCACCCAATCGGCCGACCGCAAACTCATTACCGACGTCAGCGTGTTCGACGTTTACGAAGGTCCAGGCGTTGAGCCGGGCAAGAAGTCGGTCGCCGTCGCCGTGACGATCCAGCCGCGCGAGCGCACCATGACCGAAGAGGAGATCGAGGCGCTCGCAGCAAAAATCGTCGCCGAGGTCGGCAAGCGGACCGGCGGCGTGCTGCGCGCCTGAGTATCAGCGCGGTCCCTCGCGCATGATGTTTGGCGCGGCTTCCAATCTCTGTCGCTGGTGCGTCTCGACGTGTACTCGTTTCGACGTGTGCTTGGCGGGCGCTGCGGCTTCGGCCGGCGGCGGCTCCTTACTCCCGCCAATCCGGCGCAAGACCGCGTCGGCGGCACGCTCTCCCGACTCCCAGGCGCCTCCGACCGTACCCCACAAAGTCTCGTGAACGGCTTCGCCAGCGAACCAGACCGCGTTCTGCACGGGCTCCATAAGAATGCGGCG
Source organism: uncultured Alphaproteobacteria bacterium (assembly GCA_963733575.1). GTDB lineage: Bacteria > Pseudomonadota > Alphaproteobacteria > Rhizobiales > Xanthobacteraceae > BOG-931. The sequence continues at coordinate 434,823 of CAVTDJ010000011.1, forward strand.
CGCACCCTGTCCACCCGGGGCGGCTGCCGAAGAGGCGCCGAGCGCCCTTGGCTCATCATTCCAGCGTGTGGCGTGCGATCGCTTGATTGCCTTCTTCACATCCGCTCCGTAAAGGCCGGCGAGCCAATCGGCGGCGAAATTGACCATTGCCGCTTCGCCGTGTGCCGCGAGATCGCGGCCGAACGTACCGGCGACTTCGATGAGGCAAAGTTGCGTGCCGGAGACATTGGCGAGAATTGCGGCGGTGCGCGCGTCGGCGGCTTTTTCGAACACCAGGTCGTCGCTCTCGAAGCCCAGTGGATTGCCCGCAAGTTCGAGCGCGATGTGGTCGTAACTGCCGAGCGAGAGCTTGGCGAAAGCGTCGAGTTGCCGCTTGGGAAGGTCGGGCGTGAATTTGATGGTGCCGGACGTAATCACATTGGTCGACACGGTGACGATGGCGGCGCGGGCGGTGATCGTGCCTTTCGGCGTTTCTACCGTGACATCGCGGCGCGCGTCGATCGCGGTTGCGGGTGTCGATAGCTTGACCGCGATGCCCTCGGCGAAAGCGGCGATGAGGGTGCCCAAACCCTGACGGCAGAACGCATCTGCACTGCTTTTGGCGGATTTTGCGAAATCCACCGCCGAAACTAGCGCCAATTCCTTGCCGCAGCCAAAGGGGCCCAGCACGAACTCGATGGATGGCCGCCAATCGCCGAGATCATTCGGCAGCGCTTGCGCAGACGCTACATCGGATTTTCGCGCCGCATCGGCGATGGCGCGGTTGGCGCGGACTTGTAACGCCAAAAAATCCTCGAGCTCGCCCTCGCGCGCATAGCGTCTGCCGATACGCACCTTCTGGCTTGCCGGCGCCGGATAGACCTCGAACCCGCGGCGCGCCGTCAGCTTCGTCACCGGATTGAGGTCGGGCATATGGATCCAGTGGGCGCCGCGATCGTACGGCACGCCGAAGGTCTGCGTATCGGTGATGCAGCGGCCGCCGATATGGTCGGCCGCTTCGATCATCGCGAACTTGCGGCCGGCGGCGGCCAACCGCCGCGCGGCGGCGATGCCGGCGGCACCCGCCCCGACGACAACGACGTCGAAGGCGGCCGCGGCGGGGGCGCCCGCGCCGACCGCCGGGCTTGCCGCAAGCGCGGCCGAGGCAGCGAGGAAGGAGCGGCGGCTCAGTCGCGGCATGGTTTCCAAATGCTTTCGGTTTGCCGCAGATTGCCCGAACGGGGCTCTTCGCGCAAACGCCGTGGTTGAGATGCCGCCGCGAACCGGCGATCGCGTGAACCAAATCGCAAGGGCCTTCGATTAAAATGAAGGCAAAAGAAGACGCGACGAAATCGCGCAATGCCACCGGGGAGGCCCGCATGAGCAGAATGCTCGATGGGATCGGGCGGCTGATCGCCCGCTATCTGCAGAAGCCCGTGCACGGCTATGAGCCGTTCACGCCGAGCGATCCGGACGCATTGCGTCATTCGCTCGAGCCTGGCGACGTGCTTCTGGTCGAAGGCAACAACAACATCGCCGGCGTCATCAAATATCTGACCCAATCGACTTGGTCGCATTCGGCGCTTTATGTCGGTCCCATCGCCGACTGCGCTACGGAACAGGGTGAGCCGCATGTGCTCATCGAAGCCAATGTCGGCGAGGGCGTGGTCTCGGCGCCTCTCTCGAAATACTTCCGGTTTCACACGCGCATCTGCCGGCCGGTCGGACTGACCGAGGCGGACTGTGTGACCGTGTGCGCCTATGCCATCGCCCGCATCGGCTTCGCCTACGACCTTAAGAACATTATCGACCTGATGCGCTACCTTTTCCCGCTTCCGGTGCCGCAACGCTGGCGCCGACGGCTGATTGCGCTCGGCTCGGGCGATCCGTCGCGGCTTATCTGCTCGGCTTTGATTGCGGAAGCGTTCCGCGCCGTACACTATCCGATCCTGCCCAAGATTACGCTGACCAGCAGCCGCCAAGCGCTCGAGCAGATTTTGGAGATCCGCCACTCCTCGCTCTATTGTCCGCGCGACTTCGACATATCGCCCTACTTCAACGTCGTGAAGCCGACCATCGCCAGAGGATTCGACTACAAGGCATTGCAGTGGGCTGATCCACAGGCGATGATCGACGAGGCGCATATTCCGCTCGTTCCGGCGACCGGCGAAAACGCCGGCGCGATGGCCGCTTGACGGCCGCCTGACGGCCACTTGCGCACGCCAATATTCGCCCCGGCGCGCACGAAAGCCGATTACTCCGACCGTTCGCGACCCTTCAGAATATTCCTCGCAATGATGAGCTGCTGAATCTCACTCGTTCCGTCAAAGATGCGAAACGCGCGGGAATGACGGAACAGCCGCTCAACCGGTGTTCCTTTCTTTACGCCCAGGCCGCCGAAGATTTGCACCGCTTGATCGATCACGGCGAAAGCGGATTCAGTCGAATAAAGTTTCGCGATCGCAGCCTCTCGCGTTATCCGATTGCCGCTTTCATCGTGTTGCCAAGCGGCACGATAGACCAGAAGAGCGGAAGCATCGACGCTGACCGCCATTTCGGCAAGCTTCGACTGAACAAGCTGATATTCCGATATCGGCCTCTTAAAAGCAGTGCGAATGACGCTGTACTCGACGGCCTCGTCCATGGCGCGCCGCGCCAATCCCAATGCCGCCGCGCCTACGGTAGGACGAAACAACTCGAGCGCCCGCATGGCGATGTTGAAGCCATCACCGGGCCGGCCGACAAGCCGGTTCGCCGGTATGCGAACGTCGCGCAAGGTCCAAGTCCCCACGGTATGCGGCGGCAAGACCGAAAATCGCTCGTCGAAACTGAGGCCACTCGCTTTTCCGTCGATGGCAAACGCCGATATTACAGCGGCATCATCATCGCCACTGGTCCGGGCGAAGACGATGTAGAGATCCGCAAGGCCGGAATTGGATGTCCACGACTTGCGACCGTTGACGACGTAGTGGTCGCCGTCGCGGTAAGCCGCGGTCGTAATAGCCGCCGCGTCCGAACCGGCGTCGGGTTCGGAGAGCGCGAAGGCCGGCAAGAGGTTGCCCGACAAAAAAGCAGGAATGAGAGTCTCGCGAAGCTCCTGCGAGGCGAACAATACAACTGGAAGGATTCCCAGCCACGGCTCGGATAGCGCGACGTCGGCCATTGCCGAGGAATAGGCGCAGATTTCCCGCAATAGACAGGCGGACCGAAGGTCGATCGAGGGCGACGCGTCGCGCGACTTGCTTTCCCTTGCCAACGTCCTTCTCAACCAGCCCGACCGCGCCAAAAGTTGAAATATCTTTCGTGCCGAGATGCCGTCACCTCCCTCATCCTCCTGGAACGCGTTGAGCTCGTGCGCCGCCCATTTCTCGAATGCAGGCCCGAGCTCGCGGTGCGCCGCATCGAAGAAGGGCCACGAAATGTGGGCTAGTTCCATAGGCGCGCTCCGGCCCGATCATGGTCGCTGTAACATTGTAATCAAACGATAACAGTGTTACAAATCTCGTCAAGCGGAGCGGGATGGTCCGGAGCGACGTGATCCAGTGGCGGCAATCGCAAACGTCAATCGTCAATCGTCATGAGGCGATGACTGCGCATCGTCGCGCCATCATCATCGATGCCGCGCAGCGCGTGTTCGAAGTCGTGGGATTGGAAGGTGCGTCAATCCGCAGCATCGCGCAGGCCGCCGGATGCACGACGGGTGCTATCTATCCCTATTTTAGCGGCAAGGAAGAGGTTTTTACCGCCGTTCTCGGGCAGTCACTTCAGGGACTTCTGCGCGCCGTCGAAGAAGCGGTGAGAAAGACGCGCACGCCAGCCAAAGCCATTCGTGACGGAGCAGTTGCGTTTTACAAATATTACGACGAGCGACCATCCGAGCTGGCGCTTGCGCTTCATCTCTTCAACGGCATTCGCCCGCGACAGCTCGGCGGAAACCTGGATAAAGAACTCACAAGCCATTTGGAGGCGGTGCTCGCGGTTTTTGCCGAACAGATACGCCGCGGGACCGATCGACCCTTCACTCCCGTTGTGGAAGTGGAAGCGACTGCTCTTTTTACGTATTTGGTCGGTCTGCTTATCCTGCGTCACAATGGCCGGATGCGTTCGTTGAACAAGAATGCCGCGGTCTTGCTCGCATATTATATTAAAAATCTTTTGCAGAGACTCACAGCAAGTCGGCGGGCCCGCTCGGCGCAAAAGGCGACCAGACATGCAAAGATATCCTGACCCCGAAGGATTGTCGCCCGCGCTTTCGCCAAAGGAAGCCGAGCGGATGATCACGAAGAACTTGCCGCCGATCGATCATCATCTTGAAATGGTCGAGGATGTCGGCGTCAACTCAATTCGCGTGCGCTTGCCGTTTCAGCGGGAGTTCATGGGAGCCGAGCCCTGGCAGGATGGGAGCGGGCGGGTGTTTTCCGGCCCAATAGTCATGGGCTTTGCGGACACCGCAATGTATTGCTGCCTCATGGCCGCGATGGGCACGAACATCATCCCCGTGATGGCGAACTTCAATATCACGTTCCTGCAGCCTGCTCGCGCCGCCGATCTGATTGCCGAGGCGCGGATCGTGCGTCGCGGCGGGCGACTGCACTATCTCGAATGCTGGCTCACTTCAGATGGTGAGATCGAGCCCTGCGCCCACATAACCTCGACCTATCGCGTGTCGAAGCGAGGCTAGACGGGCTGCGCGTCGATCGCTCGACGGCCACTTGTGCTCGCGCCGACGCGTCTTTACCTCTGCCTTTCGTGCGGAGGGAATCTATGCTCGACGATGCGGTCAAGGCCCTCGGTCAGATGCTTTCGCCGCCGCTGCGGGCGGTGTTGTGGAAATCGATCGGACTGGCGCTCGGGCTCATTATTGTCATCGCCGTCGCGCTCGATCGACTGATCATCTGGTTGGTTGGCGCCGGCGGCACTGCCGTTGAAAACGGCTTTGGGCCGCACGCGCATTTTCCCGTTACCACGATCGCGTGGTTGCTCTCGGTCGCAGCCGGATTGGGTATCATCGCCGGTAGCGTGTTTTTGATGCCGGTCGTGACCGCATTTGTCGGGAGCTTCTTCGCCGACGAGATCGCCGACCAGGTCGAGCGCGCAAATTATCCTGCCGACCCGCCCGGCGTAGCGCCATCGCTGTGGCTGGCGATTTCCGAAGGTGGCAAGACGGCGCTCCTCGCGGTCGTGGTCTATATCTGCGCCATGCTGTTCCTGTTGTTCGCAGGTTTCGGCGCCGTGATCTTCTTTCTGGCCACGGCTTGGCTGCTGGGCCGCGAATATTTCGAGCTGGCGGCCATGCGCTTTCGCACGCCGAACGAGGCAAAGGCTCTGCGCAAGCGTAATGCCGGAACGGTCTATCTCGGCGGACTGCTGATCGCGGCCTTCGTCTCGATCCCGATCATCAACCTGGGCACGCCGTTATTCGCCATGGCCCTCATGGTCCACATGCACAAGCGGATCGGCGGAACGAGTCCCATCGCGCGGACAAGCTGACCCTCGCACATCGGAGAGGGCAATGACGGATCGGTGCCATCTAGCCCCAGACCTCCGTCGCCAATTCGACGACCATCCTGAGCTTCGCCCATTGCTCCTCTTCGGCAAGCACATTGCCTTCCTCGGTCGAGGCGAAGCCGCATTGTGGCGACAGGCAAAGCTGATCGAGCGCGGCGTGTTTGGTCGCCTCCTCGATGCGCCGTTTAACGTCGTCCTTCTTTTCGAGGGTGCCGCTCTTGGTAGTCACGAGACCGAGCACAACGATCTTGTTGCCTTTCGGCAAAAATCGCAACGGCTCGAAGCCGCCGGCGCGGGCGGTGTCGTATTCGAGAAAGTAGCCGTCATAGTTGATCTTGCCGAGCAGCGTTTCGGCGACAGGCTCATAGCCCCCCTCGGAAATCCATGTGGAGCGAAAATTGCCGCGACAGACGTGCGTCGTGATCACCATGTCGGCGGGTTTTCCCTCCAGCGCCTGGTTGATGACGCGGGCATAGTCCTCCGCCAGCCGCTCGGCGTTCAGGCCGCGCTCGCGCGCCTTCTTTAGCTCCGCCTGCGAGCACAGATACGCCCAGGCCGTGTCATCGAATTGCAGATACCGGCAGCCGGCGTCATAGAAGGCGCGGACGGCTTGGCGGTAGGTCTTCGCCAGATCGTCGAAGATCGCGCTGCGGTCGGCGTAAAACTTCGGGTCGACGGCGTTCGGCTCGAGGCGGAAGTGCAGCGTGGCCGGGCTCGGTATGCACATCTTCGGCGTGACACGGGTGTGCGACTTCAGGAACTTGAAGTGCTCCAGCATGGGATGATTGGAGAAGCCAAGCTTGCCGCGGATGCGAATGCTCCGCGGCTTGGTCTGGACGCCGTGAAACTGGATGCCGTGATCGAGCTCGTAGATCTCCACGCCATCGAGCATGCCGTAGAAATCGAAATGCCACCACGAGCGGCGGAATTCGCCGTCGGTCGCAACCTTGAGCCCCACCTCTTCCTGCTTTTTGATGATCTTCTCGACCTCGCGATCCTCAACCTCCTTGAGCTGGGCGGCGTTGATCTCGCCTTTCTCGCGCTTCGCCCGCGCTTCCTTCAAAGCGGCGGTACGCAAAAGGCTGCCGACCACGTCGGCGCGAAACGGCGGTCTGTTCCTGGGCATTGGCGACGTCCTCCTTGGAGTTTCGGGAGGAAACAAGCTGGGGCGGCGCGTTTCGTCAACTGCAAACGTGGCCGTATCGTCAGATGGGCGTTGTCCCAACAGGGCCACATAGCTGAAAGAAGCTGCCAAAACCCCAACTCCATGCGCTGTGGCCGAACAGCGTGCTCAGGGCGGCTATTCCTGCCACACTCGCGCCCGCTCACGACTTCTGCTAGTTGGGGCCAGTCTGTGATGGGTGGGCAGGACGAGACGGTCGATTGATGCACGAGCAGACGGTCTGGAGCGCGGGATGCTGAAGAGATTGCGCGCCGTCGCGCACTTCTTCAATGAAAAGATCGGCTTCAGTCGATTGGGTGTGGTGCTCAGCCTCACCATCATCATCGTGGCCGCGCTGGTACTTTATCATATCCTGCACGATATCAACGTCGACGAGCTCATTGACGCGCTGGAAGCGACCGATTGGCGGACACTCGGAGTTGCCGGGCTCTTCGTTGCCGCCGGCTATATGACGCTCACCTTCTACGACCTGTTCGCCCTGCGCACGATCGGCCGCTCCGAGGTGCCTTATCGTATCGCCGCGTTGGGCAGCTTCACCAGCTACGCAGTCGGACACAATGTCGGCGCCAGTGTCTTTTCCGGCGGCGCGGTGCGCTACCGCATTTATTCCGCCTGGGGCCTGAGCGTCATCGAAGTCACCAAAATCTGCTTCGTCGCCGGCCTCACTTTCTGGCTTGGCAACGCGACCATGCTCGGCCTTGGCGTTCTCGATGCGCCGCAGCAGGCGGCTGACATTGACCAATTGCCCCTCTGGCTCAACCGCATTCTCGCGCTTGCTATTTTGGCTTTGCTTGCGGCTTATGTTGCCTGGGTCTGGGTAAAACCGCGCGTCATTGGCCGTGAAGGCTGGCAGGTGGCTTTGCCCGGCGGGCCGCTGACGCTGGTTCAGATCGCCATCGGCATCCTCGATCTGTCGTTCTGCGCGCTCGCCATGTACATGCTCGTGCCCGACGAGCCGCATCTCGGCTTCGTCCCTGTGGCGGTTATTTTCGTCGCCGCCACGCTTCTGGGCTTTGCGAGCCATGCCCCAGGCGGCCTCGGTGTGTTCGATGCGACGATGATGGTTGCCCTGTGGCAATTCGACAAGGAAGACCTCCTCGCCGGCTTGCTGCTGTTTCGTCTGCTTTACTACATCGTTCCTTTTGCGCTCTCGCTGGTGATCCTCGGAACGCGCGAAGTTTTGCATGGTCGCGCGGGGCGACGCGGCGAACGCCCTGTCACAGCGCCTATGAATACCGTGAGCGGCTTGGCGCGGGAAAAATCCGACGTGGCTTGATCCGGAGTCCGAACGAGCGGCGATAGCGCTCGAGAGCTTGTCCCATGAGCTTCAATGAAGTGCGGCTCGCATCGCAACGTGGCAGGTGGCGCGGTATGCGGTTCGTGATCGTCGCGGCGGCGATCGTATTCGGAGGATTGGCGATTCTCGGCGCCCTGACGCCTGGATATGCTGTTGCCGGGTTCGCCATCGTTGCGGGTGCCGCGCTGCTCACGATGCGTGCCGGCGAGGAGGCCGGGAGTTTAACGCGGCCGGTCGCCGTTGCCGAACGCGCGGGTGAGCCGCTCGAGGCTGTTATCGCCGGCCTGCCGGATCCGGTCATTGCGCTCGATCGGAACGGACGCGTGCTGACGCTCAACGAGCGAGCGCGTTCGCTGGCGCCGGCCTTGCGGCAGGGCGAGCCGGTGTCGCTTGCGCTGCGCATGCCTGAACTGATCCAGGCGATCGGCCGTGCCTACGCCAGCGGAGAAGAACAGCGAGTCGAATATTCCGAGCGCGTGCCGCTCGACCGTTCGTTCGAGATGATCGCGATGCCCGTCAAGCGGGAGTCGAACCTGAACAGGCCCGACCTGGTGCTGATGACTTTTCACGACCTCACGCCGCTGCGGCGCGTCGAGGAGATGCGCGCCGATTTTGTCGCCAACGCCAGCCACGAGCTGCGCACGCCGCTGGCGGCCCTCTCCGGTTTCATCGAGACCTTGCAAGGCTCGGCGCGTGACGATGCCAAAGCGCGGGAACGCTTCCTCGCCATCATGCAGGAACAGGCGCGGCGCATGGCGCGGCTGATCGACGATCTCTTGTCGCTGTCGCGGATCGAGCTCAACGCGCATCGCCGCCCCGACACGCCGGTTGATCTGGTGCCGATCGTACGTCAGGTGGCCGACGGTCTCGAAACATTGGCGCGTGACCGCGGCGTGATCGTCAATGTCGAGGCGGCGAACGCGTTGACGATCCTCGGCGACCGCGATGAACTGGTCCGCGTTTTCGAGAACCTGGTCGAGAATGCGCTCAAGTATGGTGCGGCCGGCAAGCGTGTCGACATCGCTCTGGTGCAGGGCCTCTCCGCGGAGGGCGCACCGGAAGCGCGGGTCAGTGTGCGCGATTACGGGCCGGGTATCGCCCCGGAACACCTGCCGCGGTTGACGGAACGGTTCTATCGGGTGGATGTACGTGAAAGTCGCGCTCAGGGCGGCACCGGGCTTGGGCTCGCCTTGGTGAAGCATATTCTCAACCGCCATCGCGGCCGTTTATCAATCGAAAGCATGTCCGGTGCGGGCGCCACCTTTACCGTTTACCTACCCATAATAGCCCACGCCGCTGTCGGATAAATTACCGCAATATCATATACTTACAGTGTCATCTAATTGTCATGCTGGCCTCATAGAACGGTGACGTGCCGAAACTAAGCATTCCGCAGCTGCGGGCCTGCTGTGATCGCGCGATCTTCGCTGCAGCGCGTTGCCTAGAGACGTCGAACAGAACGAACGGTCCCGAACGGGATCGAAAGCCGGCGCGGGTCAAGGACCTGCGTCGCCCAAATTCCGCTGACAGGAGCATTCAGTGAACCAGCTGAGAACAATCGTCGTCGCCGGCTTTCTGGCCGCGACAGCACTTCCCGCCGCCGCCGCCGAGATTTCCGGCGCCGGCGCGACGTTTCCCTATCCAATCTACGCAAAGTGGGCAGACGCCTATAAGAAAGAGACCGGCTTCGGGCTCAATTATCAATCGATCGGCTCGGGTGGGGGCATCAAGCAGATTCAAAATAAGACCGTGACCTTTGGCGCCTCCGATATGCCGCTGCAACCTGCGGAACTGAAGAAATGGAACATGGTTCAGTTTCCCACGGTGGTTGGCGGTGACGTGCCAGTAGTCAATCTCGATGGCATCAAGTCCAATGAACTGAAACTCGACGGCGATACCTTGGGAAAAATCTTCCTTGGCGAGATCACCAAGTGGGACGACCCTGCGATCAAAAAGCTTAATCCGAACGCCAAGCTGTCTTCGCAGGCGATTGTCATTGTTCATCGGTCAGACGGTTCGGGCACGACGTTTATTTGGACGGACTATCTGTCGAAAGTGAACGAGAAGTGGAAGTCGCAGGTGGGCGCAAATACGTCGGTTGAATGGCCTGCAGGCATTGGGGCTAAGGGTAACGAGGGCGTCTCCAACAATGTGAGCCAAACCAAGGGTTCAATTGGATACGTGGAATACGCCTACGCGAAGCAGAACGGCATGACGACGGTCGGCATGATCAACAAGGACGGTAAGACCGTTGTTCCAGACGCTGCCGCGTTCCAGGCCGCAGCCGCCTACGCGGATTGGGAAAAGGCGGACGGGTTCTATGTCATTCTCACCAATCAGCCGGGCGCGACCTCGTGGCCGATCGCAGGGGCGACATTTATTCTCATCTACAAGCAGCCGCAGGACCCGGCTGCCGCCACTGAGGCGCTCAAGTTCTTCGCTTGGGCGTATGCCAAGGGCGACAAGATGGCCGAGGAACTCGATTACGTCCCGATGCCGAAAAAGGTTGTCGAGCAGATTGAGAATATGTGGGCAAAAGAAATTATGGACGCAAGCGGCAAACCGCTTCACATCACAATGGCGCACTAGGTTCGATGCAAGACCGGCGAGGCGCCGCCGCCGCGGGGGCATTGCTGGTTTGTCCGCTGACCGGTCCGCCGTACGGGGCATCTTGTGCGGCGGCCGGTAGATCGTTTGAGTAGGCGCTTCTTGATGGCCTTGGAGGAGCGCCTCGATGGACCCGGCCCGGAGGCGATCCGTGGTTGACTTTGCGCTGCAAGGGGGTGCGATGGTGTCCGTCGAAGCGGTGACGCGCGCCAGGGTGCTCGATCGGCTGCGCCTCGGCGATGCGGCCTTCCGCCATGTGACGCGCGCCGCGGCCTTCGGCGTGCTATTGCTCCTCACCGGCGTCATCATTTCACTGATCGCCGGCTCGCTGCCGGCGCTCAGAGCTTTCGGCTTTGGCTTCCTGACGACCGAGCGGTGGAATCCGGTCACGGAAAAATTCGGCGCGCTGGCGCCGATTTACGGGACGCTCGTTACCTCCTTCATTGCCATGCTGATCGCGGTCCCGGTCGGATTGATGATCGCCTTCTTCCTCACCGAATTGTGCCCGCAATGGCTGCGGCGGCCGATAGGCATCGCCATCGAGCTGCTCGCCGGCATCCCGAGCATCATCTACGGAATCTGGGGATTGTTCATCTTCGCCCCGTTCCTGCAGGATACGCTCCAACCGTTCCTGATCAACACGCTCGGCAATGTCCCGGGTATCGCACCGCTCTTCGCCGGACCTCCTTATGGAATTGGCATGCTGACCTCGGGGCTGATCCTGGCCATCATGGTGCTTCCGTTCATCACCTCGATCTCACGCGACGTATTCGAGGCGGTTCCCCCCGTGCTCAAGGAGGCGGCTTACGGCGTCGGCTGCACGACCTGGGAGGTGGCGCGCTATGTGGTGCTGCCTTATGCCAGGGTGGGAGTCATCGGCGGGGTGATGCTCGGGCTCGGCCGTGCGCTTGGCGAGACTATGGCCGTGACCTTCGTCATCGGCAACGCCCACCGGATCTCCGCCTCCTTGCTTGCGCCCGGCACCACCATCTCCGCCACTATCGCCAACGAATTCACCGAAGCGGTCGGCGATCTCTACACCTCCTCGCTGATCGCGCTCGGACTGATCCTGTTCGTGATCACATTTATCGTGCTCGCGGCGGCTCGCTATATGCTGCTCCGCATCGAGCAGCGGATCGGATAGCCCTATGACCGCTCGCTACGCTGCGCGCCGCCGCAACAACGTCATCGCAATGACGCTGTCGCTGGCCGCGACGGTAGTCGGGATGGGCTGGTTGGTGCTGATCTTGGGCGCGTTGTTCTGGCATGGCTTCGCCGGCCTGTCACTTGCAGTGTTCACACAGATGACGCCGCCGCCCGGAGCGAGTGGCGGGCTGCTTAATCCGATTATTGGCAGTCTGATCCTGACCGTGCTCGCGGTTGCGGTCGGTACCCCGATCGGCGTCCTCGCCGGCACGTACATGGCCGAATACGGCCGCTACGACCGCCTCAGCACCGTAGTGCGCTTCATCAACGATATCCTCCTGAGCGCACCGTCGATCGTGGTCGGATTGTTCATCTACGAAGTGATGGTCGCACCGATGGGCCACTTTTCCGGCTTGGCCGGCGGCGTCGCGCTCGCCGTCATCGTCATACCGGTGGTGGTGCGCACGACCGAGGACATGCTGACGCTCGTTCCCAACGCGTTGCGCGAGGCCGCCACGTCAATCGGATTGCCGCGCTCGATGTCGATCACGCGAATATGCTACCGCGCTGCACGTGCCGGCATGGTCACGGGCGTGCTCTTGGCTGTCGCCCGCATCAGCGGCGAGACCGCGCCGCTCTTGTTCACTTCGCTTAACAATCAATTCTGGAGCACAAACCTCAACGCACCGATGGCGAGCCTGCCGGTCGTTATTTTTCAGTTCGCGCTCAGTCCGTACAAGGATTGGCAATCGCTGGCCTGGACTGGCGCGCTTATCATCACCTTGGCGGTACTGGCGTTGAGCATCACCGCGCGCAGCCTGGTCGGATCGGGTAGACAGTCATGAGCGCAATCTCAGTCGCCGTTCCGTCCGTTATCGCCGCGCCGGCCGATCGAACCGGCCTTGCCGAGAAGGTCACGATCCGCGATCTAGATTTCTTCTATGGCGACGCCAGGGCGCTGAAATCCATCAGCCTGCCGCTCTACCAGAACAAGGTCACCGCCTTCATCGGCCCCTCGGGCTGCGGCAAATCGACTTTGTTGCGCGTGCTTAATCGGATGTACGACCTCTATCCGAACCAGCGCGCGACCGGCGACGTCATTTTCGACGGCAAGAACATTCTCTCGCCGAAGCAGGACCTCAATCTCTTACGTGCGCGCATCGGCATGGTGTTCCAGAAACCGACGCCGTTCCCGATGACGATCTACGAGAACATTGCCTTCGGCATCAGGCTCTATGAGCGTCTGCCCAAATCCGAGCTCGACGGGCGGGTGGAAACGTCATTGCGCCGCGCGGCGCTATGGGAGGAAGTCAAGGACAAGCTCGGTACCAATGGACTGAGCCTGTCGGGCGGCCAGCAGCAGCGGCTGTGCATAGCGCGCACTGTCGCCGTACGGCCCGAGGTCATCCTATTCGACGAACCTTGCTCGGCGCTCGATCCCATATCCACCGCCAAGATCGAGGAGCTGATCGACGAATTGACGGACGATTACACGATTGTGATCGTCACCCATAACATGCAGCAGGCCGCGCGGGTGTCCGAATTCACCGCCTTCATGTATCTGGGCGAACTGATCGAGTTCGATTCAACCAGCAAGATGTTCACGGCGCCGCACGATCAGCGCACGCAAGACTACATCACCGGCCGCTTCGGGTGACCGCTATGACCGACATCACGACTAGAGTGGACCACACCGCCAAGGCATTCGACACCGATCTGCAGGAGATGACGCGCAAGGTCGCCGAGATGGGCGGGCTGGCGGAACGGCAGATCGCGGATGCCACCCGAGCGCTGGTCGAACGCGACACCGACCTTGCCGAACGCGTCATCGCTACCGATCCCACGATCGATGCGATGCAACATGAGATCGAGGAAAAGGCGATCCTGACGATCGCGCGCCGGCAGCCGATGGCGATCGATTTGCGCGAGATCGTCGGCGCCATGCGCGTGTGCAATGACCTCGAGCGCATCGGCGATCACGCCAAGCATATCGGCAAGCGCGTTGTTGCGCTCGATCTCGACCTCCATCCGCAAAAGCTGATCCGCGGCGTGGAGCACATGGCTTCGCTTGTATCGACCCTGCTCAAGCAGGTGCTGGACGCTTATGCCAGTCACGACCTCGCAACCGCGCTTGCGGTGTGGAACGGCGACGAGGAAGTCGACGCGCTTTGTACGTCGCTCTTCCGCGAGCTCCTGACCTATATGATGGAAGATCCGCGTAACATCACGTTTTGTATGCATCTTATGTTTTGTGCGAAGGACATCGAGCGCATTGGCGATCACGCCACCAACATCGCGGAGACCGTCTATTACATGATTGAGGGCCGCGCGATTACCGATCCACGCCCGAAAGGCGATACCACCAGTTTTGGAGCAGCGTCGCTGCAGAAATGAATAGGAGACGGCGATGGGAGCCAACATCCTGATCGTGGAAGACGAAGAGCCGCTGACCACGCTGTTGCGCTACAACCTCGAAGCTGAAGGCTATGAGGTCGATGCTGTGGCGCGCGGCGACGAGGCCGATACGCGTCTGCGTGAAACCGCGCCCGACTTGATCGTACTCGACTGGATGCTGCCCGGCCTCTCCGGCATCGAATTGTGCCGCCGGCTGCGCGCGCGGCCGCAGACGCAATCGCTGCCGATCATCATGCTCACGGCGCGCGGCGAGGAAAGCGAGCGCGTGCGCGGGCTCGCGACCGGGGCCGACGATTACCTGGTCAAGCCGTTTTCAGTGCCGGAGCTGTTGGCGCGCATTCGGGCATTGTTGCGCCGGGCAAGTCCCGAGCGCGTCGCTACAGTGCTGATGATCGGCGATCTCGAGCTCGACCGCGAGAAGAAGCGGGTGTCGCGCTCAAGCCGGCCGGTCGATCTCGGACCGACCGAATTCCGTCTGCTCGAATTCTTGATGGAGCGGCCCGGCCGGGTTTTTTCCCGCGAGCAATTGCTCGATGGCGTGTGGGGCAGCAACGTCTACATCGACGAACGTACCGTCGACGTGCATGTCGGGCGCCTGCGCAAGGCGCTCAACCGCGGCCACGGCGCCGATCCGATCCGCACCGTGCGCGGCGCCGGTTACTCGCTTGACGATCGTTTCGGCAAAGCGAGCTGAGCGATGGCCGTAACCTGTTCTGGATTCCAGCTTCCGCGGGAATGAGCGGTATCGGTTAGCGCGCCGGTCGCCGGTCTCTGCGGCGATCGCTTGCCGGCTGATAGGCGACCCGGGAGTGGTAGGCACAATAGGGCAAGCCGCCGATCGTATTGCCGCCACAGAAGAAAAATTCGCTGCTGCCGGGATCGCCGATGGGCCAGCGGCAGGTCTGCTCCGTCAGTTCAAGAATAGTGCGGCGCTGGCCAATCGGGATGATGTTCTCGATCAGCTCCGGTGTGGCCTCCGCTTCCATCTCATAGGCGTGCGCAAGGGCGGTATTGCCGCGGATCGCGCCGCGTCCGATGCGCAGCATATGCGTAGACGAACGGGCCTTGCGCGCGCGCGGCGCGGCGCTCGACGCGCTTTTGGCGCGGCCGGACAGGCCAAGCCGGTGAACCTTGCCGATCACCGCGTTGCGGGTGACGCCGCCGAGCTCGGCCGCGATCTGGCTCGCCGAAAGGCCGTCGGACCAGAGCTTCTTCAACAACTCGACCCGCTCGTCTGTCCACGACATGCTCAGTCCTCCTTCTAAAGATGCGGGTGCGACCTTGACGGAATCCCCCATCGAGCCGGGCGGCGCTCACCGACCAACACGCAACGCTTGACCGACGCTTTAGAGAACTGTCCGCCGCACGAGATGTCGTACTTGACAATCAAAAGGCTACAATATGGCCCGAGTCGGGCGCAAGAGTCGCGGGCCCCGCGTCCACACATTCCTGCCCGATGTGGACGAATATGGGGACAACCCCAGATACCGTGCTCGCCTTTAACGAGTTGACCGGCGAGCCCCGCGCAAATAAAATACTCATCGTGCCGCCCGGAGAGGCGGCACGTTTCATTTCGGCCGCGCAGTTTAGTGCTGCGCAGCGTGCGCGGGCTTCCAACCGTGACATCGCATCTGTTACCGACCTATGCGCGCGTCAACCTTGCCTTCGAGCGGGGCGAGGGCGTTTGGCTTGTTGCGACGAATGGCGACCGCTATCTCGATTTTACGTCCGGGGTTGCCGTGAATGCGCTGGGGCATGCCCATCCGCAGCTTGTCGCCGCTCTCACCGAGCAGGCGCAAAAGGTGTGGCACGTCTCCAATCTTTACCAAGTTCCCGAGGCCGAGCGCGTGGCGCAGCGTCTTTGCGATGCGAGTTTTGCCGACGTGGTGTTCTTTTGCAATTCCGGCGCAGAGGCGATGGAATGCGCGATCAAAATGGCGCGCAAATATCAGTCGGCGAGCGGCGCGCCGGAACGGTACCGTATCGTTACCTTTGAGGGCGCTTTCCACGGCCGCACGCTGGCGACGCTCGCCGCCGGCGGGCGGAAAAAATATCTCGACGGCTTCGGTCCGGTCGTCGAAGGCTTCGATCAGGTGCCGTTCGGCGACATCGAGGCTACCAAGTGTGCGATCACGCACGAAACGGCAGCAATCCTTATCGAGCCGATCATGGGCGAGGGCGGCGTCCGCGTCGTCGAGCCGTCCTTCTTACGGGCTTTGCGCGAACTCTGCGACCAGCGCGGCTTGCTCCTGGTCTTTGACGAAGTGCAGAGCGGCATGGGCCGAACCGGCGAGTTGTTCGCCTACCAGCGCGTGGGCGTGGAGCCGGACATCATGGCCCTCGCCAAGGCGCTTGGCGGCGGGTTCCCTGTCGGCGCGTGCCTGGCGACAAGCGAGGCGGCCAAGGGAATGACGGCCGGCACCCACGGCTCGACCTTCGGCGGCAATCCGCTGGCGATGAGTGCGGCCAACGCAGTCCTCGACGTGATGCTCGCGCCCGGCTTTCTTGACCGCGTTCGGCACATCGGGTTGCTCTTCAAGCAGCGGCTGGCGCAAATCAAAGATCACTATCCCTCCGTGATCGCCGAAGTGCGTGGCGAGGGGCTCTTAGTCGGTTTGCGGGCGCTCGTGCCCGCCGCCGAGCTTGTCGATGCTCTGCGCGCCGAGAAGATGATCGCGGTCTCGGCGGGCGACAATGTCGTGAGGCTGCTGCCGCCCCTGATCGTAAGCGAACAGGAAATCGCCGAAGGCATTGCGCGTCTTGACCGCGCCTGCGCGCGGCTCGCCGGGGCGCATCGAACGCCACTCAAGGAGAAGGTGGTTCGATGAGCGCGGTCCGCCACTTTCTCGACCTGATCGACGTCCCGGTCGTGGACCTGCGCAAGATGATCGATCTGGCGCGCGTCATGAAGGCCAGACGCTCGGCGGCGGATCGGCCGCTTGCCGGAAAAACACTGGCGATGATCTTCGAGCGGCCCTCCACGCGCACCCGCGTGTCGTTCGAAGTCGCCATGCGCCAACTCGGCGGCGATGTCATCATGCTGACCGCTGAGGAAATGCAGCTCGGCCGCGGCGAGACCATCGCCGATACCGCGCGCGTGCTTTCGCGCTACGTCGACGCCATCATGATCCGGATGCTGGATGCCGAGGCGCTGGCCGAGCTTGCGCGCCATGCCACCGTGCCGGTGATCAACGGCCTCACGCGTCGCTCGCACCCCTGCCAGGTCATGGCGGACGTTATGACGTTCGAGGAACATCGCGGTTCGATCCGCGGCCGCACCGTAGCCTGGACCGGCGACGCCAACAATGTGCTCACGTCGTGGATGCATGCCGCCGAGCGGTTTGCTTTCCGCCTGCGTGTCGCAACCCCTCCGGAGCTTGCGCCGAAAAAGCGGCTCATCGACTGGATCAAATCCTCCGGGGCCGCGATCACCGTTGGTACCGATCCGGACGAGGCTGTAAAGGGTGCGGACTGCGTGGTGACCGATACCTGGGTCTCCATGGGCGATCGCAACGGCGCCCGCCGCCATAACCTCCTCAAGCGCTATCAAGTCAATGCGCGCCTTATGGCGCGCGCCAAGCCCGACGCCATTTTCATGCATTGCCTGCCGGCGCATCGCGGCGAAGAAGTGACCGACGAGGTCATGGATGGTCCGCATTCGGTCGTGTTCGACGAGGCCGAGAACCGGCTGCACGCACAGAAGGGAATTCTGACCTGGTGCCTGGCGAACAGGCGGTGACCCCAGGGAAAGCGAGTCCCGGCAGAGGGCTCAAAATTTCCTCGTTGTGACCTATATTCCCCTGCGATGAACAATCCCAATCTGGGCATCCCGGTTCGAGAGCCGGAACTGACCGGCTTCGATGACACGATCCTGCCGTTCGAAGTCAGGACGCTCGATCTCCGCGGTCGCATTGTGCGGCTCGGACCGGCCGTCGATGCCATCCTGAGCAACCACGATTACCCGCTGCCGGTGGCCAAGCTACTCGGCGAGGCGATCGCGCTCACGGTCATGCTTGGCTCGGCTCTGAAATTCGAAGGCCGTTTCATCCTGCAGACGCAAAGCGATGGCCCGGTGCGCATGCTCGTGGTCGATTTCACCTCGCCCGGCAATGTGCGGGCCTGCGCGCGCTTTGACGCTGAACGTGTCGCCGCCGCTATCGCCGCTGGCGAAGCCGAGCCGGGCCAACTGCTCGGCAAGGGGCATCTTGCGATGACCATCGATCAGGGCCCCGATATGAGCCGCTATCAAGGGCTCGTTGCACTCGAAGGAAATGACCTAGAACACGCCGCGCACGAATACTTCCTGCGCTCCGAGCAAATCCCCACCCGTGTGCGGCTGGCGGTGGCGGAGGAGTTCCGCGCGGGCGAGAACGGCGCGCGCCGGCGCTGGCGCGCCGGCGGAATCCTGCTCCAATTCCTGCCCAAATCGCCCGAACGCGCGCGCCAAGCGGACCTCGATCCCGGCGACGCGCCGCCGGGCACCGAGGCTTACGTTCCGCCGGAAGATGAGGCCTGGATCGAAGGCCGTTCCCTCGTCGACACCGTCGACGATATCGAGCTGATCGATCCGGAGCTATCGAGCGAACGGCTCGCGTACCGTTTGTTCCATGAGCGTGGGGTACGCGTGTTTCAGGCTCCGCCGGTGCACGCACAATGCTCGTGCTCGCGGCTAAGCGTCGAAAACATGCTGCAGAGCTTTCCGCAGGAAGACCGCGACGACATGGTCGAGGACGGCAAGATCACCGTAACCTGTGAATTCTGCAGCTCGACCTATGCGTTCGAGCCGGGCGAAATCGCGACAGGCGGTTCCGCGATTTCGTAGCGACGACCACGACCAAGTGGATCGCTTATTTTTGCCGCGCAACCGACCCACGGTGATCAAGACCAGTCGCAGCGGGACGTTCCCATCCAAAAACGCTTCGGCCCCCATACCGATGGGACTGCTCGCGCTCCAGAGAAATCAATCCTTCAACCGTCGGACCCCCTGCCACGCGCTCGAGCCGACGCGACTCCTGATCAAGCTTTCGGAGCGCAAACAGGGCTTCGTCCTGGCCGAGTTTCGCCTTCTCAACCGCCGACTTGAGCACGCGAATGGTCTCGTCATAGACCTTGAGCGGAACTGGGAACGGGTGCCGGTCCTTGCCGCCGTGGGCGAGAGAAAAGCGCGCCGGATCGCTAAAGCGGCAAGGCGTGCCGTGCACGACCTCGGCTACCATGGCAAGCGCGCGCACGGTTCGCGCGCCAACGCCCGGCGTCAGCAGCAAATCGGCAAAATCGGTCGGTCCGCGCTCGGCCGCGGCGGCGAGGTTGCCGTGCAGCCGCCGCAGGTGAATATCGCTGGCCCGGACGTCATGATGGGCTGGCAAGATGAGATGCGGCAATGTCAGTTGCGATGGCGATTCTGCGTCGCGGCCGATCGAACCAACTTCGCGTGTGATGCCGTCAGGACCAAGTTCGGCAAGAAGCTCAAGCTGTTTGCGCCGAGAAGCTTCGGCGCGCCGATCGGTGAGATTGATGATGTCGCCTTGAGCTGGCCCTTCGATGGCCGCGTGAGGCTCGTCAACAAAGCTCTTCAGGTTCTCCGATAGCCAATGATATCGCCGTGCTTGCTTGCGCTCACCGTTCATGCCCTGCTGAACGACGACCCAACGCCCGTCGTCGGTCACGACGAAGCCGTGCAGATAGAGGTCAAAGCCGTCCTGCACGGCGGCGCTGTCGACCTTCGCGACGAGGCGGCTCGCGGTTGCCAGCTCGCCGCCATCGAAGCCAATGCGATGTCCGATGGCGACCAGTTCCAGCGGCGTCTGGCGCGAATGTTTTCCGCGCCCGCCACAAACGTGGACACCAAGTTCGCCGCTCAGTGGTGTGAGGCCGCGCTTGAGGGCCCCGAGCACGCTCGTTGTAATGCCGGAGGAATGCCAATCCATTCCCATCACGGCGCCGAACGATTGAAACCAAAAGGGATGCGCCAGCCGGCGCAGAAATTCATCCCGCCCGTAATGACACACGATCGCTTGGCATAACACGGTGCCGAGGCGCGTCATCCGGTCGGCCAGCCACTTCGGCACATGCCCGCCATGAAGCGGTAGGTCGGCGCTGCCGGATCTTCGCATCCCCAATTCCAATCCAAAGGCGACGGGTTCTCGTTCTTATTTTGTTCCGCGCGCTTGAAAAGTCAATCCAGGCGGCATGCGGAACTTCAGCGCCACCGTCCGTCAGTTGAGCGTGCGCTCGCTATCGCTTGAGTCCAGGGAGAAGGCGGGAATTTCGATCTCGAAATGCTCGCCGCTTGCGCTCACCATCCCGTAGGTACCGACCATAAATCCCGACGGCGTTTGCAGCGGCACCCCACTGGTATATTCGAACGATTCTCCGGCCTTGAGCACCGGCTCCTCGCCGACGACGCCCGCGCCGCGCACCTCCTGGCGGCGGCCGTTCGCGTCGGTGATGCGCCAGTGGCGGGTCTTCAGCTGCACCGTGTCGGCGCCGCGGTTAATGATGGCGATCGTATAGGCCCAGAAGAAATAATTGTTATCCGGCGCGGAGCGGTCGGCGACGAACCGCGGGGTCGCCACGACCTCGATATTACGGGTGACGGCACGATACATTGCGCAAATCCCAGCGGCGCTCGGGCAGTGAATCCGCCCAGCCGCCCAAGGTTGCAATAACTTCGCGGACGCGCTTTCTCAAGTCGCCGCCGGACACCAGTCCCAACAGCATTGTGCCACTATTGCTTGCGAACGTCGGAATCGCGACAATAGATTACCGGGGCGCGTCCGATGATTGAGCTGTGCCACCCGCCGTGGCGGCCGGCAATGGTTGCAGACCCCATGGCGATGGCTTCTCCGGCTCAAGCGGCCAAGGGCGAGCGCGATCTGCGGCTCGACCTGTTTCGCGGCTTGGCGCTGTGGCTGATCTTCCTCGATCATATTCCAGAAAACGTCGTGAACTGGTTCACCATTCGCAATTATGGCTTCAGCGACGCTACGGAAATCTTCATTTTCATTTCCGGCTACACCGCGGCTTTCGTCTACGGCAAGGCGATGCGCGAACGAGGCTTTGTGCTGTCGAGTGCGCGCATTTTGCGGCGCGCCTGGCAGATCTATGTGGCGCACATCTTTCTGTTCACAATCTTCATGGCAGAGATCGCTTACGTTGCGGCGACATTCGACAATCCGCTCTACGCGGAAGAAATGAAGGTCCTCGATTTCCTCAAGCAGCCCGATATTACGATCTTTCAGGCATTGTTGCTGAAGTTCAAGCCCGTCAACATGGACGTGCTTCCGCTTTACATCGTCCTGCTGCTGCTGTTTCCTCCGACGCTTTTTCTGCTGCTACGGCGACCGAATCTGGCGCTCGCGGGATCGGCGTTGCTCTATGCGTTGGTCTGGAAACTGGACTGGAATCTGCCCGCGTATCCGAACGGTGTCTGGTTCTTCAATCCGTTCGCCTGGCAGTTATTGTTCGTATTCGGCGCCTGGTGTGCGCTTGGCGGCGCGCAGCGGCTCGCCGGCGTGTTGCACTCGCGCGCGGTGCTTGCCGTTGCCATCGCCTACCTTCTGTTCGCCTTGGCCATAACATTGACTTGGCATTTTGAATCGCTTGATCGTTTCGTGCCGGGCTGGCTGGCCGACTGGATGTATCCTATCGACAAGACCAATCTGGACGTGCTGCGCTTCGCACATTTCCTCGCGCTCGCAACCGTGACGGTCCACTTCGTGCCGCGCGACTGGCCTGTCCTGAAATCACCGATCTTTCGGCCTGCCATCGTCTGCGGCCAGCATTCGCTGGAAGTCTTCTGCCTCGGCGTGTTCCTCGCGTTTGCCGGGCAATTCATCATTGCCGAGTCCTCAGGCGGCCCGCTGATGCAGACGGCAATCAGCGTGTTAGGCATTCTCATCATGATTGCTACCGCGAACCTGGTATCGTGGTACAAAGGCATAGAAGGGCGAAGCCCCCTATCCCGCGTCAAAACCCCTGACGCAGACCTCGCGGGAGGCGAGGCATGACGTTTATTCTTGCCGTTTTGGCCATCATCACGCTTGCGAGCGGCGCCGCCGCCGCGGAGCCGGCGCAGGAGTGCGACGTGCCGGAATCGCTCATACCGGCGCAGTCCGATCTGATGCGCGTCAGCAATGAAATCAAGGATCGGCATCGGTTGGACATCAGCGTCGTTGGCTCCGGATCTTCGGCACTCTCAGGCCCGGATGGAGCGCGCTTTGCTTATCCGGCGCAACTGGAGCAGGCGCTCAGAGAACGATTGCCGGGCAATGAAATCAAGGTGACCGCACATGTTCCGTCACGACTGACGACGGCGGATATGGCTTCCGGCTTGCCAAAGATCCTGTCCGACGATCAGCCGGCGCTGGTGATCTGGCAGGCCGGCACCGTCGACGCGCTGCGCGGTGTCGAACCGGACGATTTCCGCAACAGTCTCGATCAGGGCCTCGACGCGATTGCGAGCGCCGGCGCGGACTCGATCATGATGAATATGCAATACAGTCCACGCACTGAATCCATGCTCAGCGTCACTCCCTTTGCGGACGTTATGCGCTGGGTGGCCGAGCAGCGGGGCGTCGTCCTCTTCGACCGCTTGGCGATCATGCGCTACTGGAGCGACGAAGGCACATTTGACCTCTATGCGGCTACCAATGGGTATGCTATGGCGCGGCGTGTTCACGAATGCATTGGCCGGGCCCTGGCGTCGCAGATCATTAATGCCGCTCATCTCGACGCCGGGAAAATGCAAACGATGCATTGATGTCATCGATCAATAAAAAGTCACTTTGTCGCCTCGCGAGCGTAGCAGTCGGAGTAGTTGCTCTGGCCTTGCTCGCTCCGGCACGCGCGCAGATGCTCGGCGCGCATCCTGCCGCGTCGGCGCCGACGTCTCCGGTGAGTGCACCGACGGCGAATCCCGCGCCCAGCTGCAGCGCGCCTCCGGAGCTCGCGCGCTTCAACTACCCGCTCCGGCACGCTGCGCGGCGTCTCGCCAGCGGCGAACCGCTCACCATTGTCGCGATCGGCTCCTCTTCGACGGCCGGCGCCGGCGCAAGCTCGCCGGCGGCAAGCTATCCGAGCCGCCTCGCCGTCGAGCTCATGCAACGCTTTCCTACCCACGACATCACGGTGCTCAACCGCGGTGTCAACGGCGAACAGACCGCACAGATGATGGCGCGGTTCGCGACCGGTGTCATCGCCGCGCATCCCGATCTCGTCCTCTGGCAAGTCGGCACCAATTCCGTTCTGCGCGACTATCCGCTCAAGCCGCATTCCGTCTTGCTGCGCGAGGGAATCGCTCAGCTCAAGACAGCGGGCGCCGACGTGGTGCTGATCGATATGCAGTACGCGCCGCGGGTGCTCGCCAAGCCCGAGACGGAAGGTATGGAAGATCAGATTGCGTTCGCGGCCAAGCAAGAGAACGTCGATCTGTTCGGCCGGTTTGCGGTCATGCGAAATTGGTACGCAGTCCAGCACATCCCGTTCGATGCTTTTGTCTCACCGGACCAGCTGCACATGAACGACTGGAGCTATGCCTGCGTGGCGAAGCTCCTCGCGGCTGCGATCACCGAGGCGGCGACGCGGCCGATCGCGTCCGCCGCGGCGCGCTCCACACGCTGACGCCATCACCGCGCTGCGCCTAGACCGCCTCTAATGCGGCCAGCACATCCTCCACGATGTCATCGGGATGTTCGAGGCCGACTGAAACCCGCAGCAGACCTTCGCCGATGCCGAGCTCCGCACGCTGCGCCGGCGTTAGGCGCTGATGCGTCGTCGTCGCCGGATGGGTGATGAGGCTCTTTGCATCGCCGAGATTGTTGCTGATGCGGATGAGCTTAAGCGCGTCCTGGAAGCGGAATGCGGCCTTCTTACCACCCGTGACCTCGAAGGCAACGAGTGTCGAGCCGCCGCGCATCTGCTTCTGCGCCACCTTGGCCTGCGGATGGTCGGGCCGGCCCGGGTAAATCAGTCGTGCGATCTTCGGATGCTCGACCAGTACCACCGCCAGTGTCGCGGCGCTGTCGGTCTGCCGCCGCACGCGCACCGACAGCGTCTCCAAACCCTTGAGCAAGACCCAGGCGTTGAACGGCGATAGCGACGGCCCGGTCTGGCGCAGCAGCACGTGAACGTGCTTCTGAATAAAATCCTCCGAAGCCAGGATGATTCCGCCGAGGCAGCGGCCCTGCCCATCGATATGTTTGGTCGCTGAATAGACGACGCAGTCGGCGCCGAGCGCGAGCGGCGACTGGAAGATCGGCGTAGCGAAGACGTTATCGACCACGAGCGTCGCGCCGGCTTCGTGCGCGATCCCCGCAACCGCGGCGATGTCGATGATTTCAAGCGTCGGATTCGTCGGCGTCTCCAGAAAGAACGTCTTGGTGTTCGGCCACACGGCGTCGCGCCATTGATTGAGATCCGTTCCGTCGACAAGCGTCGAGGACACGCCATAGCGCGGAAGATAATCCTCGACGATGTAGCGGCAGGAGCCGAACAGGGCTTTTGCTGCCACGACGTGGTCGCCGGCCTTGAGCTGACCGGTCAGCGCCAGCGTGACAGCCGCCATGCCGGTAGCGGTCGCGCGTGCCGCCTCGGCGCCCTCGAACTCCGCCATGCGCGTCTCGAACATGGCGACCGTCGGATTGGCAAAGCGCGAATATTGAAAGCCCGGCTCTTCGTTCTTGAAGCGGCGCTCGGCCTGGGCAGCGTTCTCGTAGACGTAGCCCTGGGTCAGAAACAGCGCTTCGGACGTCTCGCCGAATTGCGAGCGCAATGTGCCGGAATGGACGAGACGGGTTTCGGGGCGATAACGATTTTGCGCGGACGCGGACATCTGGCCCTCCTTGGCCAAAACAAAACCCGGCCGGGAGGAATCATCCTCAGGCCGGGCTCACGCGTCCCCGGCCTTTTAGCAACTTGTTTTACGTGGCTGCAAGCCGGCCGGCTCAAATGACCACGGGATAAAGTGGCTCATACGCCGCGCCCGTCTTTCCGTCAAGGCAGGCATCGGGTTAGATCGCGCGCCAGCCCGTTGCGCCGCTGCGTGCAGTGGGCCGATGGGCCGATGTGGTGATCGCGTGCCGCTCTCCTTTGCGCCTTCCGATAAGGGTATTCTTCCCGACCGCATGATTGCGGCGCTGGCGGAAGACGGCGGGATTGCGGCCACTCGCCCCTTTGCTTCCGACCAGATCCAGCCGGCCAGTCTCGACCTCCGTCTTGGCGCCATCGCCTATCGCGTGCGAGCGAGCTTTTTGCCCGGCCCCGGCACTGCAGTCGCTCGCCGCATCGCCGAACTGAAGCTTCATGAGTTCGCGCTCACCGGCGGTGCCGTGCTCGAAACCAGCTGCGTCTACATCGTGCCGCTCATCGAAAGTCTGGCGCTGCCCGCGGATATCGCGGCAGCCGCAAATCCGAAAAGCTCTACCGGACGCCTCGACGTGTTCACGCGCGTAATTGCCGACGAGACGCGCGGCTTCGATCGTGTCGAAGGAGGCTATCACGGGCCGCTCTACGCCGAGATCAGCCCAAAGACCTTCCCCGTGCTCGTGCGCGAAGGCTCGCGGCTGTCGCAAATCCGCTTTCGCCACGGCGATGCAGTGCTCGATGGCGAGGCGCTGCGCGCGCTGCACGCGAGAGAGCGGCTCGTCGACCGCGCTGAAGCCGTGATGGGCGAGGGTGTCGCGGTCAGTGTCGATCTTTCGGGCGGCGGAGCGGGGAACGGAGAGGGCATCGTCGGCTATCGCGCCAAGCGCCACACCGCGGTCATCGAGGTCGAGCGCCGTGGCGCCTACGAGGTCGCCGATTTCTGGGAGCCGATTCCTGCGCGCGCCGACCGCAGCCTGATCCTCGATCCCGACGAGTTTTACATCCTCGCTTCGACCGAGGCGGTGCAAGTTCCTCCCGATTATGCCGCGGAGATGGCGCCGTTCGATCCGCTCGTCGGCGAATTCCGCGTGCATTATGCCGGGTTCTTCGATCCGGGCTTCGGGTATGCCGGTGCCGGGGGCCTTGGCGCTCGCGCCGTCCTGGAAGTGCGTTCGCGCGAAGTGCCGTTCATCCTCGAACACGGTCAGATCGTCGGGCGCCTGGTCTACG
Source organism: uncultured Alphaproteobacteria bacterium (assembly GCA_963733575.1). GTDB lineage: Bacteria > Pseudomonadota > Alphaproteobacteria > Rhizobiales > Xanthobacteraceae > BOG-931. Next base: position 461,051 of record CAVTDJ010000011.1, read on the forward strand.
AAAAGATGCTAGCGCGTCCCGACCAGCTCTACGGCAGCGGCATCGGCTCGAACTATCAGGCGCAGGGTCTCAAATTATCGAAGCACTTCCGCGGTTGAGCGGGCTTGTGCTCCAAAATTCTTGTGGCATTTCGCTGGGAAGCGCGTTCTTCTGTGCTCGGGGGGAGGCAATCGCGAAGTAACGCGAGGCCGCGCATGCGTGCACTCACCACCGGCATTGTCGCTTTCATCGTCGTCGCGGTCGGCGCGGCCGGCATCGCGCCCGCGTTCGGGCAAGAGGGCTTCGATCGGCCGGGAGGCGATTACGCGAGCGCCCCGGTCGCAAACGGCGATCCAGCCGTGTGCGCGGCGCGCTGCGAGCACGACAAGGGCTGCCGGTCTTGGAGCTTTTCCTACCCCTCGGCTGCCGGCGAGCCGGCCATGTGCTGGCTCAAGCGCGAGGTAATGCCGCCCGTGCAAGCGAGCTGTTGTGTATCGGGGGTGCGCGGCGCCGGCGTTGTCGAGCCGCGGCTCGGCGACATCGAACATTCGATCGATCGCGTCGGCGGCGATTACCGTTCCTTCGAAACGGCGCCGGACGCGAATGGCAAAGCCTGCGCCGCGGCCTGTAAGGCTGAATCGCGGTGCCGCGCCTGGACCTATCGGCGGCCAGGGTATGGAACGGCCGGCCCGCGTTGCTACCTCAAGGACCGGATCAAGCCGCCGCGCCCCCGGCCGTGCTGCATTTCCGGGGTGGTGCGTTGACGTGCGGACTTAGTAGTCCGCACGCGCGCGTTACTGAACGGCGGTGAAGAACCGGGAAAGCCGCAACCCTTTGGGCCATGTCCAGACCGGCTGCCGTTCGAGGGCCAAATCCCACGATCCAATCAAAGCCTCCACCCGTCCGACCAGATCGCCAACCGGCAACAAGCCGACGCCCCCCCGATTGACCGCGATCCGGCTGTCTGCCGAATTGTCTCGATTATCGCCCATCACGAACAGGTGGTCCGGCGGAAGGACGACTCCCGGCATGTTGTCAAAAGGCTCAATGCCGTCGTGCTTGAAAATCGTGTGACTGCGATCCCCAGGAAGCGTTTCGATGAAGCGTGCGACGGGCTGTAGCGAGCCGTCTTCCGCTTCCGCCTGACCTACGCCGTCGGCCTTGAGGGGGACCGGCGCGCCATTGATCCACAAGCGTCCGTTCCGCATCGCGATGCGATCCCCGGGAAGCCCGACGACGCGTTTGACCCAAATTTGCGATCGGTCACCGGGCCAGCGAAAAACCACGACGTCGCCACGGCGCGGCAGCGCGCCCAGAAGCCGCTCTGTGCCCGGAAGCGCGACCGGGCTTGGCAGTGACGCGGAGCTGTACCCGTAAGGATATTTCGTCGCCAGCAACTCATCGCCGATTTGCAATGTCGGCTCCATGGAGCCGGAGGGCACGTAATAAGGTTCGGCGATCGCCGTCTTCGCGGCCAGGAAGACCAGCAGGATCAGCGCCGCATCGGCGATCGGTTTGGTCCAGCGATGCATCGGGAACACTTCCGGGGAAAGTTGCGCAGTTTTGTTTACTCACCCCGTGCCGCCGACCGTAATGCCGTCGATGCGCAGGGTTGGCTGGCCGACGCCGACGGGAACGCCCTGGCCGTTCTTGCCGCAGGTGCCGATGCCGTCGTCGAGTGCGAGATCGTTGCCGACCATCGAGATGCGGTTGAGGTCGGTCGGCCCGTTGCCGATCAGCATGGCGCCCTTGATCGGCGCGCTCTGCTTGCCGTTCTCGATCCGATAGGCCTCGGTGCATTCGAACACGTATTTGCCGGAGGTGATGTCGACCTGACCGCCGCCGAAATGCACGGCGTAGATACCGTTCTTCACCGACGCGATGATCTCTTCGGGATTGTGCGTGCCGGCTAGCATGTAGGTGTTGGTCATGCGCGGCATCGGCACGTGGGCAAAGCTCTCGCGGCGGCCGTTGCCGGTGGGCTTCATGCCCATCAAGCGGGCGTTCTGGCGATCCTGCATGTAGCCGACCAGGATGCCGTCCTCGATCAGCACGGTGCGATTGGTTGGCGAGCCTTCGTCGTCGATCGAAAGCGAACCGCGGCGCAACGCAATCGTGCCATCGTCAACGACGGTGATGCCCTTCGCGGCGACGCGCTGTCCCATGAGCCCGGCGAACGCCGAGGTTTTCTTGCGATTGAAATCGCCTTCGAGCCCGTGGCCGATCGCTTCGTGCAGCATGACGCCGGGCCAGCCGGGGCCGAGCACCACGTCCATCTCGCCGGCCGGCGCCGGCACGGCTTCGAGATTGGTCAGCGCCTGGCGCACGGCGCTGTCGACCGCGTGTTGCCACGTGTCGGTGATGATGAAGCGCTCATAGCCCTCACGTCCGCCATAACCGGCGCTGCCTGTCTCCTGCCGGTCGCCGTCGCCGACCACGACCGAGACATTGACGCGCACCAGCGGGCGCACGTCGCGATAAGTCTCGCCGTCGCCGCGCACAACCTCGACCGCCTGCCAGGTAGCCCCGAGGCTGACCGAGACCTGACGCACGCGCGGGTCCTTGGCGCGGGCGTAGGCGTCGATGGCTTCGAGAAGCCGCGCCTTGGTCTCGAATGCGGGGCTGCCGAGCGGGCTATCCTCGCCATAAAGCTTCACGTTGGTTCGCGCTGGCGGCCCGGCATAGCGGCCGGAATAGCCGCCCTTGACCGCCCGCACGGCGTCGGCGGCGCGCGCAATCGCGGCTTCGGATACGTCGGAAGCGTGCGCATAGCCGACGGCTTCGTCCTTCACGGCGCGCAGCCCGAAACCTTGCGACGTATCGTAGGTTGCTTGTTTCAGCCGGCCATTGTCGAACACGAGCATTTCGGCCTGGCGATATTCGAGAAAGAGTTCGCCGTCGTCGGCGCCTTCGAGACCGCGAGAGATGATCTTGGCGAGGCGTGGTCGGTCGAGCCCGGCGCGGTCGACGAGCGAGGTGGGGTCAGAGGCCATACGGAACTCCGGCATTCTTTTTGGGGGGCGTTTCGCCCTAGAGATAAGCCATGCCGCGCCGCATTTCTACGGAGTTGGCCGCTGGTCTTGCGGCATCACGCGGCGGTTTAATGTCCGGTTTGCAAAGGTTAAGGTTGGGTGCTGAAGAACGGCCCCGCTGCGGAACCGCGTTCCCTAGGTCGGCGGAGCCGCTCATTTCCAGCAATCGCGCGGTGGAGGCTAACCCGACAGCCGTTCGATAGCGGCGCCGCAGCGCCCGAGCTTGTCCTCCAGCCGCTCGAAACCGCGGTCGAGGTGATAGACGCGATTAACGATAGTCTCGCCCTCGGCGGCGAGCGCGGCGATCACAAGCGAGACCGAGGCGCGCAGGTCGGTCGCCATGACCGGCGCGCCCTTGAGCCGTTCGACACCTTCGATACTCGCCCGCTCGCCTTCGAGGTGGATGCGCGCGCCGAGCCGCACCAGTTCCTGCACGTGCATGAAGCGGTTCTCGAACACCGTCTCGACGATGTGCGAGGTGCCGCGCGCGCGCGTCATCAACGCCATGAGTTGCGCCTGCAGGTCGGTCGGAAAGGCGGGAAACGGCGCAGTCGTCACCTCGACCGGTGCAAGATCGTCGCCGTTGCGGGCGATCCGGATGCCCTGGTTGGTCGGCGTGACTGTGACGCCGGTTTGTTGCAGCACGTCGAGCGCGGCCTGCAGCAATTCCGGGCGCGCATTCTGCAAAAGGATGTCGCCGCCGGCCATGGCAACCGCCATGGCATAGGTGCCGGTCTCGATGCGGTCCGGTAGGACGCTGTGCCGCGCGGCATTCAATTTGGCGACACCCTCGACGATGATCCGCTCGGTGCCGGCGCCGGAAATGCGCGCGCCCATCTTGTTGAGACAGTCGGCGACGTCGACGATTTCGGGCTCGCGCGCGGCATTCACGATAAGTGTCGTGCCGTCGGCGAGGCAAGCCGCCATGATCGCCGTATGGGTGCCGCCAACCGTGACTTTCGGAAAGACGATCTCGGCGCCCTTGAGTCCTCGCGGCGCCCGCGCCACCACATAGCCGCCGTCGATGTCGATTTGGGCGCCAAGCCGTTCCATCGCCATGATGAGCAAGTCGACCGGCCGCGTGCCGATGGCGCAGCCGCCGGGTAACGACACCCGTGCCGTGCCCATGCGCGCGAGCAGCGGCGCCAGCACCCAAAAGCTTGCCCGCATCTTCGTAACGAGCTCGTACGGCGCGGTGGTGTCGACAATGTTGGCCGCCGAAATGTGCAGCGTTTGGCCATGATCGGCCGTCTCGCCGACGCGCTTGCCGCCGACCATGATATCGACGCCGTGGTTGCCAAGGATGCGCTGCAGGAGGGCGACATCGGCGAGCCGGGGGACATTGTCGAGGGTCAACGTCTGGTCGGTGAGGAGGCTCGCGATCATCAGGGGAAGCGTAGCGTTTTTCGCCCCGGAGATCGGTATCGTGCCGTTAAGACGCCGGCCGCCGATAATGCGAATGCGATCCATCATACCCCCCGCGGCCCCGAGCCCGGGACCAATGCCTAATCGCTTCCCGGATTACGGCGAAAGTCGGGAGCGTGCGTCTCGACGTTGGTGTTTCCCGCCACCGGCTCCGTATCGGCCGCGCGGTTCTGCGCGCGGCCACGCGCTTGCGCCTTGCGCCGCTTTAAGTTTTCACGCAGCTCCGCGGAGAGCCGCGCCGCGCGCGCCGCCTGCTTCTCCGCCTTGCCGCGTGAGATCATTGCCGCTCCAAAAATCTACGGCATGGGCACGAGATGCGGCGCAAACATGCCGAGCGACAGAATGCCCAGCCCGGCAACGCCGAGCAATCCAGCGAACCACGCGAGCGCAACGATGCTGGTGATCACCGCCGCCGAGCAGAGCACGATGCCGATCTGAAACGCCGCGGACGCGAGCTCGTAGTGATGATATTTCGCCATGGAGAGGTCGCGGTTCTCCTCCGCCTCCTTGGCGCGCTCGGCAAGCTCCTTACGGCCTTCGTGTGTTTCCGGCTCCGAATCGTAGCGCGCCGCGGTTTTCTGCCAGGCGTCGATCTGCTTATCCATCGCGGCTTTCGCGGTGGGGTCGCTTGCGCCTATCGCTTCGAGCTTGAGCTCCTCGGCGGCGGTGCGCACGGTGGTCAGGCGGACCGTCTTGGCCTGGAAGAAAGCCCAGAGGTTCGAGGATTCGACGTTGGCGCTGATCGCCTCGGTCTGCGCGCTCTTGCCCAGCGTTTCCGAGAAGGAAAGGAACAGCGCGAGCACCGCGATCAAGAGCGCGATCTTTCTGTTCGAATGGGACGCGTGTTCGGCGTGCTCGGCATGCTCCAACTCTTCATGTGCTTCCGGCATGGTCCTTAGCCCCTTGTTCGTCATTCCGGAGCGCCGCGAAGCGGCGAGTCCGGAATCCATATTCACAGATCGTGGGGTATGGATTCCGGGCTCCTCGCTTCGCTCGGCCCCGGAATGACGGTTAGCATGAATTTGGCTTAAGCGCGCGGATGGGCGCTGCGATACGCCACGATCAGGCGTTCGGCGTCGACTTCGGTGTAGATCTGCGTCGTCGCCAGCGAGGCGTGACCGAGGAGTTCCTGGATGGCGCGCAGATCGCCGCCGCGCGACAAAAGGTGTGTGGCGAAGGAATGGCGCAAGGCATGCGGTGTCGCCGTTTCGGGGAGGCCGAGCGCGCCGCGTAGCGTCGCCATCGCCAGCTGCACGACACGCGCAGAGAGCGCGCCGCCCTTGGCGCCGATAAACAAGGGGCCGTCTTGCGGCACATCGTACGGGCAGAGCGCGAGATAATCGGCGACGAGTTTTTGCACCTGCGGCAGCACCGGAACCATGCGCTGCTTGCGGCCTTTTCCGGTGACCGTGATCGCGTCCCGAGCGCCAAAATCGACGCGCTTGAGCCCGAGCGCTTCGGAAATGCGCAAGCCGCTGCCATAGAGCAAACCAAGCACCGCAGCGTCGCGCGCATGGATCCATGGCTCGCGGGTGTCGCCGGCCGAGAGCTCAGTTTCGGCGATGCGCTTGGCGGCGGCGACCGGCAAAGGCCGCGGCAACGTCTTGCCGATTTTCGGGGCGCGCACGGCGGCAAGGGCGCCGACCTTGCCTTTGCCGTTGCGTTCCAGAAAGCGCGCGAAGCCGCGTATGCCGGCAAGCGTACGCATCAGCGAACGGCTGCCGATCCCTTCGGCGCGGCGCGCCGCCATGAAGGCGCGCACGTCGGCCGGCGTCAGCGCCGCGAGCTCCCTGAGCGACGGCGCGTTGCCGAGATGTTCGGCGAGGAAGGTGAGAAACTGGAGCGCGTCGCGCCGGTAGGCTTCGAGCGTCTTCGGCGACAGGCGCCGCTCGTCGCGGAGATGGCGCAGCCAGCTTTCGATTTCCGCGCCGACCCTGGGCGCCACGAGTCTGGAACCGCTCGTCCCCGCGGAAGCGGGGACCCAGCTCTTGGTCCTGCGATCCGTACTGGATTCCCGCTTTCGCGGGAATGAGCGGGGGGTGTCCGGTGTCATGAATCGCACATTAAATCCAAGGCCTTTCCCCTTCCTAAACCCCCCGGAATCGGGACACCCTGCGGTATGGCGAAACGCGTCGTCGATGTCCTCGTCCCGGTCGCGCTCGACCGGGCCTATTCCTACCGGGTGCCCGACGAGCTCGAGATCGCCCCGGGCGACATCGTGAGCGTGCCGCTCGGCGCCCGCGAGGCGACCGCCGTCGTCTGGGCGGAGAACCCGAAACCCAATCCGCGGCTCGATAATCGGCTCAAGGACATCGAGGAAAAGCTCGAAATCCCGCCGCTCAAGCCGGAATTGCGCAGCTTCGTCGACTGGGTGGCGAATTATACGGTGGCTTCGCGCGGCATGGTGCTGCGCATGTGCCTGCGCATGGGCGAGCATTTGGGCGCTGAGCGGGAGCGCGTCGGCGTGCGTCTTGCCGGCCCGGCCCCGCAGCGCATGACGGCGGCGCGCGAGCGCGCGCTCGCCTTGCTCGCCGACGGCATGGTGCGCGGGAAAAGCGATGCGGCGCGGGAGGCCGGCGTCAGCGCTGGCGTGATCGACGGCCTCATCGACGAAGGCACACTTGAAACCTTGGTGCTGCCGCCGGAGCCGGTCGCGGAAAAGCCCGATCCCGATTTCACGGCGACGGATTTCACGAGCGACCAAAACGCCGCCGCCGTGGAGTTGAGAGCGACCGTCGCCACGGGCGGCTATTCGGTGACGCTGCTCGACGGCGTCACCGGCTCCGGCAAGACCGAAGTTTATTTCGAGGCGGTGGCCGACACGATCCGCCGCGGCCGGCAGAGCCTGATCCTGATGCCGGAGATCGCGCTCACCGCCCAATTCCTCGACCGCTTCGCCGCCCGTTTCGGTGTGCGTCCGGCGGAATGGCATTCGGAATTGTCTCTGCGCAAACGCGCGCGCACCTGGCGTGCGGTCGCCGATGGCGACGTGTCGGTCGTGGTCGGCGCGCGCTCGGCGTTGTTCCTGCCCTACGCCGATCTCGGCCTCATTGTCGTCGATGAGGAGCACGATCAGGCCTACAAACAAGAGGATGGCGTGCATTACCACGCCCGCGACATGGCCGTGGTGCGCGGCCATATCGCCGCCATCCCGGTCATTCTGTCCTCGGCGACGCCGTCGCTCGAAACCGAAGTCAACGCGCGGCGCGGCCGCTATCGGCGGCTCGCGCTGCCGGAGCGCTTCGGCGGGGCGCGCATGCCGTCGGTCGAGGCGATCGATCTGCGCCGCGAGCGCCCGCCGCCCGGCCGCTTCATCGCCCCGTCGCTCGCCGGCGCGGTGCAGACCGCCTTCGAGCGCGGCGAGCAGGCGCTGTTTTTCCTCAATCGCCGCGGCTACGCGCCATTGACGCTGTGCCGCGCCTGCGGCTTCCGCTTCTCCTGCCCGAACTGCGACGCCTGGCTGGTCGATCACCGCTTCCGCAAGCAGCTTGTCTGCCACCATTGCGGCTTCGCCATGCCGCATCCGGCGGCCTGCCCGAAATGCCAGGCAGTGAATTCGTTCGCCGCCATCGGGCCGGGCGTCGAACGCCTGGAGGAGGAAGTGCGCGGCCTGTTTCCGCAGGCGCGGCTGCTGGTGCTGTCGAGCGATCTCGTCGCCACGATGGATCAGCTGCGCGCCGAGCTGGACGACGTTGCCGCCGGCCGCTTCGACATTGTTATTGGGACGCAGCTTGTAGCGAAAGGCCATCACTTCCCGAAGCTCAACCTCGTCGGCATTGTCGACGCCGATCTCGGCCTCGCCAACGGCGACCCGCGCGCGGCCGAGCGCACCTTCCAGCTTCTGCATCAGGTGGTCGGGCGCGCCGGCCGCGACGCCGGTGTAGGTCACGGCTATCTGCAGACGCACCAGCCCGAGCACCCGGTGATGCGGGCGCTGATCGCAGGCGACCGTGAGGCGTTCTACTCCGCCGAGATCGCGATGCGCGAGGCCGCGCACTATCCGCCGTTCGGCCGCCTCGCCAGCATCGTCGTCTCCGGCCCCGACAAGCACGACACGCAATCTTTCGCGCGGCTCTTGGCGCGCGCGGCGCCGCTTCACGACGAGGTGCGCGTGTTGGGCCCCGCCGACGCGCCGCTTTCTCTGGTGCGCGGGCGGCATCGGCTGCGGCTTCTGATCAAAGCGCCGCGCGCCTTCGATCTCTCGGCCTATCTCCGCGACTGGCTCGCCGCCGCGCCGAAGCCGAAGGGCTCAATTAAGCTCGATATCGATGTCGATCCGCAGAGTTTTTTGTGAGACGCAAAAGGAAGCGGCGACTAGCTTAGGCGCTCAATGGTCAAGGGATCGGCTTTGCCGGCGTAAAACTTATTGAGAGCATCGGTGAAATCTTGTGGGTCCAATGCGACATTTGCAAAAAGCGTCATTGACGACCGAAATTTTAAATTGTCAGGGTAGCCAAGAATTTTCTCAATCGAGCGTTCCCGCGATTTTATTAGCAGCCGAGTGCATTCTCTGAGCCTCGGCCCCAAAACTGGATGTCCTAGATACGCTGCGGCTTCTTCGCGGGAGGAAATAGCGAATTTTTCTGCCATGGAACTAGCGCCTAGCCGCTTAATCTGAGGGAATATAAACCACATCCAATGCCCGCGCTTGATACCAGCGCGTAGCTCTGAGCGGACTAGTTCATAAACAGGGTCTTGGGCGGCGACGAAGCGTTGTAGATTATATGGGTCGTCCATGTTTGATAAACATAGTGCTGTATTTTTGAGGCTTAGTCGCGCGAACCGAATTACAAATTACGAAAATTACGAATTACGAAAAGTACGGTGACAATGCACTTATTAGATTTTGACGACTGCGCTCAGGTGCGTGCCGACTAAGGGCACTGTCACCGCAACTTGCTGTCACCGTAACTTGCGTAACCTGCCGTAACCTCAGTCGGCTCAGGTAACGTCGTTAGGGTGCTCGCTCAACAGCTGCCTTAGCGCCGCTTTTCCCGCGCGATTAGCCTCCGTCATGGATTCGAAAAAAACCTCGGAATGCTCAATCGGGCTGGTTCTGCCAGCGCGATATATCTCCCATCTCCATGATTTCGGAGGTGGCGCCCGGTGCTTTACGACAACGGAAAAGTCGGCATGATCGCTCATGAAGGCAGACGTAATCACAAAAATACAAAAAAATAGGCCCAAAATAATCCGGGACCAGGCTCCCCGCTCGTCAAAGCCCGCCTGACAGAGGTGGTCCCGCCTTACGGGACAGAATGGCGGCTTGGCTAAGGTGGATTCTGGGTTCGATTACGCCGCCAATTTCTCCTCGGTTGCCTGCGTAGCATAGACCTCGTCGGGCGTCCTGCCGCCGAAGACCGAGTGTGGTCGGTCAACGTTGTAGTAGCCGATCCAACGAGCGATCCCGGTTCTTGCCTCACTGCCGGTCTCAAAGGCATTGAGGTAGACGCATTCATATTTGAACGATCGCCACAGCCGCTCGATGAAGACGTTGTCCATCCAGCGGCCACGACCATCCATCGAGATGCGGATGTCGGCGTCCTTCAAGGTGTTGGTGAAGGCAAAGCTGGTGAACTGCGAGCCTTGATCCGTGTTGAAGATCTCAGGTCTGCCGAAGCTGGCGATGGCCTCCTCCAGCGCGGTGACGCAGAAGTCAGCATCCATCGTGTTCGACAGCCTCCACGCCAGAACCTTGCGGCTAAACCAGTCCATGATCGCGACCAGGTACAGGAAGCCTCTGCGCATCGGGATGTAAGTCACGTCTGCGCACCAGACCTGGTTCGGCCGGTCGATGGTCAGATGCCGCAGCAGATACGGATAGGTCTTGTGCTGCGGAAGCGGCTCACTGGTCTTCGGGCGCTGGTAGATCGGCGCCAAACCCATCTTGAGCATCAGACGACGGACGCGATGGCGCCCAACGCACCAGCCGTTGCGGCGCAGATGCCGAGCCATCTGTCGCGAGCCGTACCAGGGCGTCTCGAGGAACTGCTCGTCGATGAGACGCATCAACCTGAGCGTCTCTTCGTTCTCCCCCGTCGGCTCACGGTAGAATGACGAGCGATTGATCGACACCAGCTCGCACTGGCGCACGATCGAGAGCCGTGGATGACCAGGATCGATCATCGTCTTCCTCCGATCCAGGCTCAGCGATCGAAGGCTTTCGACAAAAAATCCCGTTCCACAACAAGCTGACCGATCTTGGCGTGAAGCTTGGTGATCTCGCCATCGCGGCTCTTGTCTCGCTCGGGGCCCTTCTCGTCGAACACCTTGGCGAGCTTCTCGACCGCCTCGCGCTTCCAGGCAGCAATCTGGGTCGGGTGCAGTTCGTGCTTGCTCGCCAGCTCTGCGACCGTCTCGTGGCCCTTGATCGCCTCAAGCGCAACCTTGGCTTTGAACTCAGCCGAAAACCGTCTCCGCGTCCTCATGGTGGTTCGTCCTCTGCATCGGAGAATCCACCTTAGCCGGCTGTCTCAGGAAGTGGGACCACCTCTGACCTTGGCGAGATCGCCGGCCCAGTCCTCCGGCAACAGGCCACGACGCACGTAGCGATGAAACAAAAGCGTAACCGCATCCAGGCAAGCGAGACCAAGGATCGTAAGTCAAAAAGCAATCCGCATATCGGGGCACCAATATCTCGTCACTGATGTCGTGACCGTTCTTGACATTGGTCCTATTTTCGGTTACAAACAGCGAATCTCGCTCGTCGACGGACGTGTTCTCGAGGCACACCTGAACATGGAGCGAGAGCGGTGCTTCCGCGCGGGCTCGCACCCCGCGCCGGAGCAGCTTCGGGCATCATCTGACCGGTACTACGGCCGGTCCGGGAGGTGCTTTCCCTGGACTGGGACAGGCGGGCGCGGGTAACGCCCGTTTAGAAGCGCAGGGTCTCCGCCCCCCGGTTGGGGCGGGCTTACAGGATAATGCGCTCTCGCCACGTCCCAGGAAGCCTGGCCTGAAGCTGAGCGAAAGGGGCGAAAGCCCCCTGGTGAGAGCCGCGGTGGAACGCCGACAGGCGAGCGCGCTGCGATCGGCGCGCGCCGCATCCGATGATGCGGACAGGTTGGATCATGCGCTTGTCGGCGCTCCGCTTCCGTTTTGTTTATTCGTAAGGTCGTAGGGTGGTGCTGAGCGAAGCGAAGCCCACGCGGTGAGCTTCAATTGAATGCACTGGGTGGGCGCGGCGCTCCGCGCCTTCGCCCACCCTACGGAAATGGCGTTTGCAAAACTCGGACGCGGCGCGTCGCGAGAATGATTTTGCTTGCGTCGTTGCGAGCGAAAGCGAAGCAATCCAGTTCCGCGGCGCTTGTGCTGGATTGCTTCGCCGTTACCCTCCTCGCTGACAATGGGTGCGGAGCAAACCATGACCAAGCTTTATCTCGCTGGTCCGCTGTTCTCGATGGCGGAACAGCAATTCAACGTCGATCTCGCCCGATTCCTCGAAGCTGAGGGCTTTCAGGTTTGGCTGCCGCAAGAGCATGAGCCGCGCAGCAAAACGGCGAAAGCGATCTTTGATATGGACGTGGAAGCACTCGACTGGGCAGATATGGTCGTCGCCTGCATGGATGGTCCCGATCCCGATAGCGGGACCGCTTGGGAGTGCGGCTATGCGTTCGGCAAGGGCAAGCCGGTCGTCTGCTATCGGACGGACTTCCGCATCTCCGGCGACACCAAAGACGCTCCTTACAATTTGATGCTCAGCGAGAGCGCAACAACGCGTTTCGAGGTTCCGTTCAGAACGAAGACGCCTGAATTCCATAACCGCGTGCTTGAGCACATCCGGAAAGCTTTGCGAATTGATACGCGGGTCCGTGGCCGGACTATTTGAGCGTTGCAATATATGCCGCAAGGTCCGCGGCTTCCGTGCGCGATAGTCCCATGTTCGGCATCTTCGGATGCGGATCGAGCAGGAACAGCGCGATCTTGGCGGCGTCGAAGCCAGGTATCTTCGCAATACTCCCGAATGGCGGCACTTGGTCGGTCGCGGAGCGCTGCGTAGCTGAAACGAGATGGCAAGCCTCACACCAGCGGTGAGCGAGCCGTTCACCATTGTTAGCGTCAGCGCTAAATGCGGGCGTGGTCGCCACGATCGCGGCAATTATCAAACCCTGACGGATATAACGTAGTCTGCTCGGTCCAGTCATTTGGGACGATCTCTACATTATTCAGCGGCAAAAGACGTTCATCGCTCGAACCATTCACGCCACTGATTGATGCAACAAAATACCACGCTGCACATTTTAATTCCGATCGAACCTTCCGACATTGATGTAGCTCAATTCATGGCCCCGATCTAATCGTTGCTACGTGCTCGACGCTAGAGCAAAAACAGTATAGCGTTCCGCCAAGGTCAAGTGTTTTGCTTGCCCAAGAGCTGCCCGCAAAACGGCGACCAACCGAAGTCTCCGCTTCTTTCATTTGGCAGCCTGGTGCCGTCGGTAGGCACACTGCACACGCGGCTAAGACGTCGACAAACCCGCCCGCCGACCGTTTGCGGCATATCATCTTTGCCGCGGAAATACCTGAAAAAAGGAACTCGCTATGAACACGAGATACAAGATCGCTTTGGCCGTGCTCGCCGGCGCCGGACTTGGCGCCGCGGCCATCGAAGGACTGCATGCGCAGGCCAAGCCACCGGCGTATGTCGTCGTTGCCGTCAGGAGCATCAAAGACTCTGCCGGTTTCAAGACCGGCGTCGTCGACAAGGCGTCGCCGGCCGCACTTGCGGCTGCCGGCGGCCGCTATGTAATACGCACGCAGGCAATAAGAAGTCTCGACGGTACCAAGCCCGAGCGTTTTGTTCTCATCGCCTTCGATAGCACCGAGAAGGCGATGGCCTGGCACGATTCGGAGGCCCAGAGAGAGATCGAGGCGGCCCGCATCAAGACAACGGACTCGCTGTCGTTCCTGGTCGAGGGCGTCGCAAACTAGCCCTCTTAATCCTTCTGCGGCAGCATCCGATCCGCGGCCTTGAAGTAGTGCCGGGCAAGGGCGACGAGTTGCCCGTCGCTCGGGTGATCGACCGTTTCCACGCCGGCAATAATATTCATCAGCTTGGGAGCGTGCTGATCGATGTGCTTGACCAGCGCGTTTTTGGCATTGCCCGGCCCGGTAATGAGAACCGCGCCGGCGTCCGCTATCGATCCAACGATAGCCTGAAAAAAGTTGTGATCCTCAGCCGCATGCCCGCTGCCGATGGAGTTCGCCTTGTGGTGGATGTGCCGCGTCGGATGATCCGGATGCAGCACCAGCCGTTCAACGTCCGTGGGGTTGAAATGGAATACGCGGGCCTCATGGTGATCGATCCAAATGACCGCATGATAATGAAGGGTCGTCACGAAATAAGTCCTTTCAAGCGGATACCGCACTGTAGATGCCGCGCAGACGCGGGACTATTTGCCAGCTGCCTCCATCAGCGTGTGCGTGTTATCGACACTGTCATAGATCGACACCTGAACGATCGGATAAGCGTTCTTGATTTCCAGCGCGGCCGATTGAGCGGATTCCGATGTCTTGTAGGAGCCCTTGGTCTGCCGGTCTACCTGGAGCAAATACCGTCCGGTCTCCGGCCGCTTGCGTTGGGAGAACACCTCCTCCGGTTCCTTTTCGGAATCGTCCTTTACAGGCATTTTGATTTGGCGCGAGGCCATTCGGCACTCCTTTGTTGGGGCAAAGTTCTTATGTGGGGGTTCCGCGCGTCAGCCGCCAGAGCTATCCGCGTGGTCGGGCACTAGGCACTATCATCATGAACGGTGTCGCTGCTTACTTGCCTACTTGCGAGTGTCGGCGAGAGCGGATGGAAGGCGCCGGCCATTCAGTGTTTCCGCGCGTCGACAAGGAAACCGACAATGGTTTTCTCGCCAAGCGCCTTGGCGGCTTCCAGCCGGTGGAGGCCCTCGACCAGCACGAAGCGCGAGCCGTCCGCCCGCACCAGGATCGGCGTCTGCTGCCCGTTGTCGAGCATGCTGACAGCGATTTCGTCCACGCGCTTTTGTTCGAGCGTGGCGCGCCGTTTGGTCGGCACGTAGATGTCGGCGACTGCGAAGGTCTCGCGCTTCAGCATGATCGAGGGAGAAGATAACACGTAAGTAATTTACATGCGCGATTTTCGTAGCCTTGACACGGCGGGTTAGTCCGCAATCTACCATCGTGCCGGCGCATCGCGCGGACCCGTTGGGCTAGACCGCCCTACACGGTCCCTCAAATCATTTTAACCGGAATAGCACCCAAAAAGTCGCGCTTGCCGATGTCCAGGCCGCAATGACGCAGAATTGCGTAAGCGGCGGTGAGATGGAAATAGAAGTTCGGCAGCACGAAGTGGTTGAGGTAGTCGTCGCCTTTTCATTTGGCCTTTATTGGGCCCGCCCAGCGGAAATGTGATCTCGCGGTCGGCCGAGGCCTCGATCTGCTTGCGGTCGAGCGCCTTCAGATAAGCGACCGTCTTTGCCAGCCGCGCCTTGAGCTGGTCGATCGTTGTTTCGGTGTCTTCGTAGCTCGGCGGTTCGACGCCGGCGAGGCGTGCCGAGCCTCGCCTGGCCTGGTCGGTGACGACCTGCACCTGACGGGTGAGATCGAACATGTCCGGCGACAGGCGCGAATGGAGAAGCACCGCGGGGTCGATTTTCTTGGCGGCAGCAAAAGCCTCGGTTTTGTCGAGAACCCCCGACAGCGCATTGAGGCCGATTTCAAAGACCGAGATGGAGGCTTGAGACATTGAGGATGGCATGAAATTTCCCCGCTTCGGTGAATGGTTGTGTGGGACGGATCGTAGCGCGTAGGATGCGTGGAGTGAAACGAAACCCCTCGTCGATCTGATTTCCAAGCCCATGACGGGTATTGCTGCGCTCAAGGCATCCGTCGTGCTCGCGGCTTTCCTTTGCCCCGTGCACGCGGGGCGAATTTCTTGCGTTGCGCTATCGCTAGCGCGCGACCGGCCCAAATCGCGAGTTCATCGGGATCGTCGTAAAGCCGCTCCGGCAGGCGCCAATACGACAACGAATGGCGGCCGATGCGGCCGGGGCTCTTGGCGCGGGTATAGACGAACGGTTGGCTTCCTTCGCGCTCGAAATCCGGGATACTGCTCGCGTCCACTTTGAGAAAGATCGCGCCGTCGAAAACGAGCCCGAACATAAGGCCTTCGGCATAGATGCCGGCGCCGCCGAACATGCGCTTCACCGTCACCGTGCCGAATCGCAAGAAAACTTCGCGGATGAACTCTGGGTCCAAGCGGGCTGCCCTCCGCGACAAAGAGTAACCCGAGTTGAGGGGCGACGAAATCCCGGATTACTTGCGGCTGCAAAGGGTTGGATGAGCGTGTAAGATAGATTGAGTGACCGCGCTGGCGCGCTTGCCGAGTTTCGGCGGGTTAAGGTCCGCCGAAGCGCGAGGGCGGGAACGAAACCCATCGCCGTTGTGTTCTCTATCCACGAAGGGCTTCGCCACGCTCAACCCATCCTCGTGGTATTTTTGACGCACCAGGATCGATAAAATTGACCTGACGGAAACCGCACAGTGAGGAGAAGCATGATGACGAGGTCGTCTATCGCTGCCGCAATACTCTTGTCGCTCGCGATCGGGGTGGGAATGGGAACGGCTCGAGCGGAGAACCCCGCGCCGGCCGCTTCGGATCAGCCCGCGGCGTCGTCCAAAATGAGCCCCACAGAAAAGAAGGCCATCGCCAAATCCTGTATCGATCAGGCGAACGCCAAGGGGTTGCACGGTAAAGCGCGGAAGAAATTCAAGTCCGCCTGCAAACACAACGGCGGCAAGGCCGAGTAGCAAGTGGCGCCCGAATTGAGCCAACAGGTCCGGCTTCGGCCGGCCCGCCGGCTGGCTCTGTAAATCCGGGATAGCCTTACCGGCATTTCCCCCTTTGGCCTCACAAAAGGCCGTGCCCGTCGATTCTGCCCGCCGCCGGGCGAAATCCGTAAAATCGCCGTTAACTGCAGACGCGGTAATATGTGAGCTGCAGTTAAGCACAATGCGTATCGCTCTTGTTGAACCAAGCCGAACGGTCCAACGGATCGTCGCCGGGTCGGGCCGATATCGCCCTTATGAGGCCAAACGCACGGGCCGCAACCGCGTCGTCGCTGGCGACAATTTTGCCTTGTCCGCGGAGCACGAACGGTGGCTCGGCGTCGCGCGGACCGCGCCTCGTCATAGTGGATAAATTCCGGCTCAATTTCACTGCCCTACGGGCGCTTGCAACGGCGAGCACGACACAAACAAGATCGCGAGAAGGTTTGCGATGACGGGCCGCGAAACCCGTCCTGGGCTTCAGTTCTAGCTCATCCTACATACTCGCCCTTGACGCCTGAAGTGATCGACGCAGGAGAGCAAACAGGGAGCCGCCGGTCACCGCGCCAAGGATGTACACGATGGCGGCGAGAATCGCGAGCGGCGCACGGGCGCTGGAAACCCAGGAAAGACATCGTGATCAATTCGCGGTTCTGGATGACGAAAATCACGATGAAAGTGCGCTAAGTTGGCGCCCACAATCGCCGGATTGTGCCTGCTCAGCCTGTCGCACGGCCGGGTGCTCGGCGGGCGCCGCGGCCGAGTTCTGTGCTGCCTCCCGTGATCAAGACCGCATAGCCGTCCAGGTTGTTCGACACCTGTTCCTCCGTTTGATGGTTGTCGGACGTTGATCGCCGGCAAGCGTCTCAGCGCACCTGAAAAACAAGTTTGCCGCGGAAGTGGCGCAACTCGCTGACGCGATGGGCCTCGGCAGCTTCGGACAGGCGATAGAGCTTTATCTCGGGCGGGCGCACGGCTCCCGCTGTGACCAGATGGGCGATGCGCTCGAGCGGTGCCCGGGCGCGTCCGACCGCGGGACGGAGCGAGGTTACGTCGTTGCGATCCGGCTTCGGCGCGTGCGCGCCCGAGGCGATGAAGGCGGCGCGGCCGGCCGGTTTGAGCACCGCGAACGATTTTTGCGCTACGTCGCCGCCGACGGTATCGAAAACGGCGTCGCATCCGCTCACCGCACGACTAAAATCCTGTGCGTTGTAGTCGATGACGTCATCGGCGCCCAGCCCGCGCACATAGTCCACGTTCGCCGCGCTAGTGGTGGTGATCACGCGGGCGCCGAGATGCTTGGCAAGCTGAATGGCGAAGCTCGCGACGCCGCCGGCGCCGCCCTGGATGAGGATTGTCTCGCCGCGCTGCAGCTTGAGTGTCGTCTCGACGGAGATGATCGCCGTCAGCCCGGTGAGCGCCAGGGCGGCGGCGTCGATGTGCGACAGCCCGTCGGGCTTTTTGGCGATGATCGCGGCCTTGATCGCAAGCTTCTCGGCGTAGGCACCCTCCCGGCCGGCTTCGAGGACGCCGAACACAGCGTCGCCGATTCCCAGATCACCGACGCCCGCGCCAAGTGCGGCGACCGTGCCGGAAAAATCGCGGCCCAACACCAAGGGAAACTTGGCGCCCGAATATTGGCCGGCGCGCACCTTCCAGTCGGCGCCATTGACGCTCGCCGCCATGATATCGACGACGACCTCGCTGGGCCCAGCCACCGGATCCGGCAAGTCGCCGTATCTCAGGACTTCCGGTCCGCCAAATTGTTCGATGAAAGCCGCTTTCATAGGGGGGCCTCGTTCGCCGCCATCCTATCGATTGCGCTCAATCTGGGCTACGCTGCAGAGGCAGGAGGATCACAATGGCGCACGGAGTTTTCGTCGACGGGGTCTGGCACAGCCAATGGTACGACCCCTCAGCGAACGGCGGACGTTTCGTGCCGACCGAGCCCGTCTTTCGCAATTGGGTGACGCCGGACGGCAGTGCCGGTCCATCGGGCGAAGGCGGCTTTGCCGCGGAACGCGGGCGCTATCACCTCTATGTTTCGCTTGCCTGCCCATACGCGCACCGCACGGTGATCTTCCGCAAGCTCAAGGAGCTTGAGAGCGTAATCTCGATATCGGTGCTCGATCCGGTCATGGGCGAGCAGGGTTGGGAATTCGGCGCCGGCCCCGGCAAGACCGCGGACGCGGTCAACGACAAGACCGCGGACACGGTCAACGGCAAGCAGCGCCTCGGCGAGATCTATCTGCTCGCCGATCCCCACTATACCGGTCGCGTCTCGGTTCCGGTGCTCTGGGACAAAGAGCGGCGCACCATCGTCAGCAACGAGTTGCCCGAGATCATCCGCATGCTCAATTCGGCGTTCGCGTCCTTGACCAACGACCGCGCCGATTATTATCCGCCCGAGCTGCGTGCGGAGATCGATCGCATTAATGCGCGCGTCTACAGCGACGTAAATATCGGCGTGTATCGTGCCGGTTTTGCGACGGCGCAAGGCGCCTACGAAGAGGGTTGCCGCGCCGTGTTCGCGGCGCTCGACTGGATCGAGGAGATTCTTTCCCGCCAGCGCTATCTCGCGGGCGCGCGTCTGACCGAGACGGACTGGCGGCTGTTCACGACGCTCGTTCGTTTCGATGCGGTCTACTGCAACCACTTCAAATGCAATCTGCGCCGGATCGTCGACTATCCGAACCTGTCGAATTATGCGCGCGAGCTCTATCAGATGCCCGGTATCGCTGACACCGTGAACATGGATCACATTAAGCGGCACTATTTCATGAGTATGACGGCTATCAATCCGACCCGCATCGTGCCGCTTGGGCCGGAACTCGATTTTTCAGCGCCGCACGACCGCGGGCGGTTGGCAAGGAAGGCGTAGCCTCGGCGGTATCGAGGCCGGGTTTGTACGGCCATCTTTCACGCTGCCATGTTTGACAGCAGCAACGCCTCGTCAAAAGGGTCGATGATGCCAGCGAGCGGGGTGCCGCACGCCTCGCATGCGAAGCTGTAGCTCTCGAATCCGCATTCGTCGATGCGCGGTGCGTTGCTTCTGTAAAATATGAAGCGTGCACTGCACGTCGGGCAGGCGATGAGTTGCGCCGACGATACATTAGCCGGCTCGTCCGCATTCGCGACTGGGCGATAGTGGTTCACCGCAATCCCTTGTCGTGCTGAACGTCGCCAGCGAAGGGAGTTTTATATGCGATGCTTTGAAATAGTGCCTGAAACCGATGTGTCGCATTCTATTGCTGCGGTTTAACGTCAGCTAACCATTTGAAACGCCGGCCACGGACCGCATGCGTCTCGACGAGCGACAAATGACGCGCAAAAGAGGGGACGCGCGAAGCAGCCGATTACCCTGCGAGCAGCGGAGTACTGAACTCAACGAAAGGGCGATCTGTGCCTAGCGAGCGTAACGCCTCCTGCGACTCCGCGGACTCGTGGCCGGAATGCGCTCCCGCGCGCTGCCGACGCTCGAACATTCTCCGCTGTTCGAAGATGCTTGAGCGGAAGAATGGGTATTGCCGGTACAGTCGTTCCGCAGCGCTTGGAAAATGGACCGTCATCAGGCTGATCGGCTTTGCCAATTGCGGGTAGGGCCGCGGCTCACAGAGCACCCGGTGTTTGAAGGCGCGCTTATAAAACGCCTGGTGCTCCGCTCTCACGGCAGCGAGGAGATGGTCGGCGCCGAAATACTCTCCCGCCAACATGCAGATCCGGAGTGTCGCATACGGCAAACCGCGATGCAGACGGGACAGCTTCTCGTCGGCGACAAAGCGCGTCGAATCGACGAGCACTTTGCCGGCATCGAGGAGAGGCTGCAAAACATCGGGAAAGACTTCGAGCGAGGGACACTTCGGATGTTGCCCCAAGGCAATATGGAGGCGGAGGGAACTCGCAAGTTCGCCGTCGACATACAGCCCGAAAATATAAGCGTTGTCGGTTTCATCGTCGGCGTCAGTAAACCTTCCGGAAGGATTTGCCGAAATCGCGCCTTCGCGCAAATAGGCCTGATAGCGAAGGCGAAAGATCGCTTCCCGTTCCTCGCCGGAATCCGCTCGACGACAGTCGATTCTTGCCCAGAGCGCGGCAATGCGATCGGAAAAATTTTTCTCTGGATTTGGATGAGCAGAAAAAGTCGAATGCCTTACTTCAGCACTCATCTCCGCCTCACTTTTGGCGCCCCACCAGCGCCTTCAAATGAAGGTTAACATTTTATTAATACGATTTCAATTTTGTCGGCGCGTTAGGGTTAACCCTAGGTCCCGCCGATCGGCATGCACGCGAGACGGATAAATACTGCGGCTTACGCTGCGTCGCTGCGGACTTTTGCCGGCCACGAGGATATTTGCGCCGGCGCGACGTACGACGCGTAAAGCAGCTTACGGAGATCGGCTGCCGGCATCGGCCTGCAGAGCAGGAAACCTTGCACTTCGTCGATGCTGTCCTCGGCGGCGAGCAATTCGAGCTGCTGTTCGGTTTCGACGCCCTCGACTACAACGCGCAGTCCCAGTTGTGCGCTCAAGCGCGTCATGCCGTGCAGCAAGGTTATCCTGCGCTCGTCGTCCCCCAGGCCTTGCAGGAACGACTGATCGATCTTCACTTTGTGAAACGGAAAGCTGTGCAAATAGCTGAGGCCCGAATAGGCGGTGCCGAAATCATCCAAGGAGATTTTCACCCCGATCTCGGCGAGTTGATCCAGATCGGCGCGAGTCCTTCGCGTGTTCTGCAACAAAGTTGATTCGGTTATCTCGATCTCGAGCCGGTGAGCCGGAAGGTTCGTGGCGGCCAAAGTCTCGCGCACCAGCGCCGGAACATTGGAGCGGTCGAACTGGATTGAGGAAAGGTTGACCGCCACCGCGGTATCGCCCGGCCAGCGTCGGCACTCCAAACAGGCCTTGTATAGCGCCTGGGTGCCTATCTCGACGATGAGACCCATTTCCTCGGCAACGGGAATGAATTCCGCCGGGGAAACCATTCCGCGTTCATGGTGGGGCCATCGCAACAACGCCTCGCAGGTACCTATTTTTCTGGTCTTCAGATTGAAGAGCGGCTGATAGTAGAGTTCGAAGTCCTCGCTCTCTGTCGCGCTGCGCAAATCGAATTCAAGAGCTCTACGCGCTTGCGCGCTGGCTTCCATTTTCGCTTCGAACCAGCGCCATATGCCCCGCCCTTCCGATTTCGCCTGGTAAAGAGCGATATCGGCGTTTCGAAGAAATTGCTCCGGATCGATCCGGTTTTTGGCGACGGCAATCCCGATGCTGGCAGTCACGACCACCTTGTGTCCGTCCAGATCGTAAGTGCCGGAGAGAACATCGAGAACGCGCGTGGCCAGAGCTTCGCACTGATCCAGCGATTTAATCGGCGCTTGCAAGATGACAAATTCGTCGCCGCCGAACCGTGAAATGACATCGGCGTCCCGAATGTTCTCACGCAAACGGTGGGCGACCGCCTCCAAAAGCATGTCGCCTCGCGTATGGCCCAAGGTGTCGTTGACTTGTTTGAATTGGTCCAGATCGATGAAATGAATGGCGCACATGTTGTCGGCTCGCCATTCGCCGAGCGCCCGCTCCATGCGGTCGCGCAAGACGTTGCGATTTGGGAGACCGGTCAGAGGGTCAAATCGCGCCAGATGATTGATCTTGGCTTCGGCGATCTTTCGTTCGGTGATATCCTCGACAAGAGCGACCATGCCGCCGTTTTCCATGGGTTGCACGGTGAACTCGAGTGTTCGCCCATTCAGCATATCCACAACAAACGCAGCTTCGTCGCTGCCCGAAAGCCGGGCGTTCAACCGGTCAATCAGCTCCTCCGCGCTGAGATCGGAAAGCAGACCCGCCTTCACGACGCTTTCCACCAAGTCGCGCACAGTCGAGCCTTTCAACTCGAAATCCGGCGCCAATCCCATTTGCTGATTGAGCTTCTGGTTTGCGACCACGACAAGCCGCTTGGAATCGAACATGCACAAGCCGTGAGGCATGTTGTTCAGGGCGGTGTCGAACCGCTTCGCAAGCAGTGACATATCGCGTGACGCGACCACCGCATCGAGCAGCGTGTGTCGCAGTCTTTCCGCAATTAATTTTATCCCCAGGAAAGAAGGGACGAGCAGCGCGGCAAAAATCCAGTGATACAGATTTCCATAAAAGACGAGCGCCGCCGTCATCGGCGCCCACGTGCATAGAATTTGCAGATTCACAAATCGGGGATTGGCAAAGTTCCGTCCAAAAATGCCTGACGCGTAGGCGATTGTCATGGAGAAGCTGATAAGGTCGGCGAACGGATCCTCGGTCCTCGAAAACGAGATGTAACACCAGGTGCTTAGGAGCGCGAGGATTGCGGAGGCGCCGACGCCATAGCGATATTCCCATCGTCTGGCGGCTTCCGGAGTCGTCACCGTTTCGCGCGCGCGCAGATAGGCGCGCATCATGAGCCCGCGCGCGCAGGCGACAACGAAGATCGCCGCCGCGCAATACAAAATAAGAATCTCGCCGGTCTTCCAATATGTGACGAGAACCGAGCCGACGACGAATATTGTTCCGACAAGGAGAGTTCGTCCCTCCTTGAAAAGCGAATCGACCAGCGGAAGGTAGATTTCCGCCGGAAGCGCTTCGTTTCCGAGTTTGCGAGTCCGAAACACGGAACTCATTACGCTGCACCTGACAGTCGCGAGGGCCCTAAATCGCGCAGTGAATATGGCCGAAAGGTCTCTCCATCGAGTAAATGTGAATGGTCCCTTTCTGCTGGTGTCAGAGCTTAGTGAAATGCGCGCGTTAGCAGACGATTATCCATGCGCCGCATTTCCTGCTCGCAATGGAGGTATTTTCGCCGCAGCTCGCCAAACGAGCGAAGGCCGGGGCTGTCCGAAACGCAGCCGCCGGCCGTTATCCGAGGAGTTCCCGGGAAACTTTATCGAATCTTCTGGAAGTCGCCGTGGCGACCGAGGCCGTCCTTGAAGCGTGTTGCTCCTGCCATGCCGTCCGCGACCAGCGCCTCACGGCCATTGTACCATTCCTGGATCAGTGCAGCGCGCACGCTGAGGCCGTGACTCTTGATGGCTGAGCGCCGATCGGCGCGCACGCAAACCTGCGGGAAGCGCGCGATCTCCCGGGCGAGTTCCTCGGCCTTCTGTCGGGCGCCGCCCTTCGGAGTGACGTATTCGCACAAACCGATGTTCAGGCATTCCTCCGCCGGCACTTTTCTTCCGGTGAGAATGATTTCCAGTGCCCGGCCTTGGCCGACGATGCGCGGCAGCCGCACCGTCCCGCCGTCGATGAGCGGCACGCCCCAACGGCGGCAATATACGCCGAAGTAAGACTTCGTCGCCATCACGCGGAAATCGCACCACAGTCCGAGTTCCATACCGCCGGCGACGGCTGGCCCCTCGATGGCTGCGATCACCGGCTTGTCCAACTCGAGTCGCGAAGGCCCCAGCGGCCCACGCGGAATCTCTCCGCCATTGCCGCGGGGCCCGGCCGTCGGGATATCGAGCTCGCCGAGCGGATGCGCCGCGCTGAGCGTGCTGACGTATTTGAGATCCCAGCCGGCGCAAAACGCGCCGCCCGCACCGTAGAAAACCGCGACGGATGCACTTTTATCGGCGTCGAATTCAAGGAAGACCGCGGTCAACGCGTCCGCGCTTTCAGGGTCCATCGCGTTGCGGGCTTCGGGACGATCATGAATCACGGTCCATACTGCTCCGCTTTTTTCAACTCTGACCGCCATATGGGATCTCCTCTCGTTACGATGCTTTATCGTGCCGCCGCGGTCGCGGCCTACCGGTTAGTGAAAATCGGCACCCGCCGCTCCGCCGTCGCCTTAACGCCTTCCTTGAAATCGTCGGTTTTGCGCAGGCGTGTTTGCTCCGCAAGTTCATGTTCGGTCGCCGCACGTACGCGGTCGGCAAGATTGCCGCGCAACGTCGCACGCGTCGCAATGAGTCCAAGCGGCGAGTTCCCGGCGATCTCGGCGGCGAGTGAAAGACATGCGGCGCGCACCTGATCCTGCGGCACCAGTACATCGGCAAGACCCATGGCGTGGGCCTCCTCGCCGCCGACGCGGCGGCTCGTATAGAACATCAGCGCAGCTTTGGTCGGGCCGATGGCTGCTGGCAGCGTCACGGTCAGCCCAAATCCGGGATGGAAACCAAGCCGGGTGAAGTTTGCGGAAAAGCGCGCCTCGGCGCAGGTGACGCGAAAATCCGCCACCATCGCTAGGCCCAACCCGCCGCCGACCGCGGCGCCGTGAACGGCTGCGACGATGGGCTTCTTGGTGCGGAACAGCCGGTTGCCTTCGATATAAAGATGCGCCGCGCCTGGCGTCGGTCCACCGAGGAGCGCACTGCCGTCGCGGTCGCCGTCGCCGAAATTGGCGCCCGCGCAAAACGCCTTGCCCTGCGCGGCCAGCACCAGCGCGCGGCAGTCGGGATCCGCGTCAAGCGCCTCAAAGGCGGAGGCGATCTCCCTGATCAGCGCGACGTCGAAGAAATTGTTCGGCGGCCGTCTGATTTCGACCAGCGCCACGTGGCCGGTTTTCTCTACACCGATATCCTTGAAGGGACCCATTACGATTCTCCTTCGTCTATCCCTACTCGGCCGTGCCGCGGCGTTCGTTGTGCCGGTTATCACGCTTGAGGATCAGCGCGTCCACCAGGGATACGCCTTCTCCCTGCGCATGCACGATGACCGGGTTGAGATCGATTGCGTCAATGTCGTCGGCATGGTCGGCCGAGAACTGCGACAACCGGACCATGAGATCGGCGAGCGCCTCGGTGTCCGCCGCCGGCAGGCCCCGATAGCGTCCGAACACCTGCGCACCCTTGAGGCGGCCAATGAGAGCGCGCGCGCCGGCGTCATCGAGAGGCACTGGTGCGAGCGTCACGTCGCCAATCGCCTCGACGAGCGCGCCCCCGAGGCCGACCATCAGCAAGAGTCCCCACGTCGGATCGCGGTTCACCCCGAGAATGACTTCGCGCCCGGGCGGCGCCATCGGTTGGACCAGTACGCCGTCAATATGGGCCCCCGGCGAATAACGTTTGGCAGCGCTGAGCACGCGCTCGTAGCCCGCGCGCACGATGTTGGCCCCGGCGAGACTCAACACGACGGCGCCGGCTTCGGTCTTGTGTGGGATGTCGGCGGACTGGACTTTGAGCGCCACAGGGCCGGCGATCGATTGCGCGGCCGCGACGGCCTCGTCGCTCGAGTGCACGAGTTGTCCCGCGTTTTCACAACCGATGCCGCAGGCCGACAGCAGCGCTCGCGCCCGGTATTCGCAGAGCACGGAAGGAGATTTCGCCAGCGCCGCGACAATTTTCGCGCGGGCGGCCGTCTGAGTCATCGCGATCTCGCTCGGTCGCGGCAAACGCTCGCGCAGCGCCCGGTAATCGGCGAGCGCCCGCATGGTGCGGGCACAACCATGCGCTCCGGTGAAGAGCGGATGGCCGGCTTCGTTGAGGATTTCGATGCTGCGCTCGGATGGCAGCGTATAGGTCCACATGAAGACGGGCTTTGTCCCCTCGCGCGCAAGATCCTTGAGCTTCTGCAGATCGTGTTCGAGAAAGGCCGATCGGCGCGCCGTGATCACCACGACAACGCCATCGATCACCGGCGAGCGAGCCACCAGCCGCGCGAATTCCGCGTAGCCGAGCTTCTGAACGCCCTGAGCGGTCGAATCGACCGGATTCTGCGACGTGCCGTAAGAGGGCAGATGAACGTCGAGCGCCGTGCGCGTCGCATCGTCGAGCAATGGCACATCGAGCCCTGCGGCGGCGCAGGCGTCGGCCATCCATACGCCGGCGCCCCCGGATGCCGTGCAAATGCCGACGCGACATCCGGCCGGCATGCGGTCGCTGCAGGCGAGGAAGCCGACGGCCAAATCGAGCATCTCGTCGAAGTCGCGCCCTTCGATCACTCCATAGCGCTCAAAAATGGCGCGATAGGCGGCGGCAGAACCCGCGAGTGCGGCGGTATGCGAGGCGACCGCACGGCTACCTGGTCCGGATTGCCCGATCTTGCCGACGATCAGCGGCTTACCGGCTTTGAGCGCCTTCTCCGCCACGCGCGTGAATTTTTCCGGTGTCTTTACGGCTTCGAGCAGCAGCAAAAAAACGTCGGTCGTGCCTTCATCGAGCATGTAGTCCACGAAATCGGAAACTTCGAGCGCGGCCTCATTGCCGGTGGTCGCGACGTAGAGAAAGTTGAGATTGCGCGCGCGAGCGCGGTCGAAGAACGCAAAGCCCAATCCTCCGCTCTGCGAGATCACGGACACCCGGCCACGGCCAAGCGGGCGTGACGGAATCAGTGGGCCCGCGTTTTTGTCCATGGCCGGACTGAAAGTCGCGCACAGCGAAGCCGCGAGGTTGGCGAAGCCTTCTGTGTTCGGTCCGCTGACCGCCATATCGTAGCGCCGCGCAGTAGCGGCGATCTCGCGTTGCATGCGGATGCCGGTCTCGCTCTCTTCGGCAAAGCCGGAGCTGAGAATGACCGCGGCTCCGATGCCGGCAGCGCCGCAACGCTCAAGCTCCGCCGGCACGTATTGGGCGGGAACGATCAGGATCGCGAGATCCACCGGCTCCGGCAGCGCACCGACGGATGGGTACGCTTTCAGGCCCTGCACTTCGGGCGCGCTCCGACTTACCGGGTAGACCGCGCCAGCAAAGGGATGGCTGCGGATAATTTCCAGAATACGGCCGCGCAAGCTGTGCGGATCGGATGAGGCGCCGATCAACGCCAACGATTTGGGCTGCAGTAATTTCCCGATGTCCGCCACGGCCCGTTCGCCTGTCACCGTAAGCCGAGGCCGCGCGCAATGATGCCACGCAGGATTTCGGTAGTGCCGCCCTGGATGGTGAGCTTGGGTGCAATCACGGTGGCAAAAGCGAGCTGATCCTCAAGCGCGGTATGGTTCACCAGCTCGGGTTTCAAAAACGCCGCGAGATCGCGCACGCGACCGGGCAGCTTCTGCTCCCAGATGGTGCCGAGGTCTTTGACGATCGAACCCTCCACCACCGGCTCCTTGCCGGCCTGCAGCATACCGGCAACCGACACCGACATTCGTCGCAGGGTGTGCAGTTGCGCGGCGAGGCGGCCGAGTCCTTCGGCGCTGCGCAGGTCGGGCTCCGGCCCCAGCGCGCGGATAAATTCCTGCAGCACGTAGAAAGTTTCGAGGAAGCGCTCCGGCCCGCTGCGCTCGTAGGCAAGCTCGCTGGTCGCCTGCTTCCAGGCGCCATCGATCTCACCCATCACATAGTCGATGGGCACAAATGCATCGGCGAACACCACCTCGTTGAAGCCGGGCTTTCCCGTCATCTGGCGGATCGGATTCACCGTGACTCCCGGAGTTTTCATGTCGACCAGGAACTGCGTGAGTCCGTGGCGGCGGTTTTCCTTGGTCGGCGGCGAGGTGCGGAACAGGCCGAGCATGTAGTCCGCGATCTGCGCACTGGTAGTCCAGATTTTGCTGCCGTTAATGCGCCAGCCGCTGTCAACCTTGACCGCTTTGGCCTTGGCGGCGAACAGGTCGGAGCCGGAACCCGGCTCGCTCATGCCGATGGCGAAGCACAATTCGCCGCGGCAGATACGCGGCAGAATGTCTTTCTTGACGCGCTCGGGAGCGTATTTGAGCAGGATCGGACCGCTCTGGCGGTCGGCAACGAAGTGCAAGTGTACCGGCGCGTTCGTTACGCGAAACTCCTCCGTCACCACATAGCGTTCGAGTTGGCTGCGCTCATGTCCGCCATATTGCTTCGGCCAAGTCATGCCAATCCAGCCTTTGGCGCCGACGCGCCGGCTGAAGCCGCGGTTATACGATTCGCCGTGCCCGGGGTGATGCGGATCGAACGTGCCGGCAGCGATTTCTTCGGCCAGGAACGTACGTACTTCGCCGCGCAACGCCTCACATTCGGGTGGCAGGCGGATCGGGTCGAAATAGAGATTGGCGGTCATCGCGAGGCAACCAAAGGCCAGAATTCGTCGGCGCCGCGGCGGGCGATGAGTTTGCCGAGCTCGGACGCCCAATAGCTTTCGTTGCCGAAATCGTCGCGCCAGGACAGCATGCGCAGCGTAAAGCGGTGCAGCACATGTTCTTGGGTAAAGCCGATGGCGCCGAAAACCTGATGCGCAATCGCCGAGCCTTCCGCCGCGGCTTCGGCGGTGCGGATTTTGGCCGAGGCTGCTTCGAGGAACACGGCCTCGTCGAATGTATCGGCTTGTGCGATTGCGTCGGCCGCCGAACCTGAAACCGCGATCGCGGCGGCGACTTCGCCGGCGAGCCTTGCCAGGTTTTGCTGCACCGCCTGAAACTTGCCGATCAGCCGCTCGAAAGCGACGCGCTCGTTGGCATAGGAGACGCCGAGCGACAGTATCGCTTCGAGTGCGCCGGCTGTCTCGACGCTGCGGACGGTCGAACCCATCAGCATCAAAGACGATTCATCGAAACCACTCGGTGCCGGTGCGCTGCGTTGCGGCTTGACGCGCTCGAACGTGACGACGTTGGCGGCGTCGCCGGCGAGATTGCGGCCGTCATTCAGTCGGCAGTCATTGGCGTCGACCAGCGCGATCACCTTTCGCTTACCGCCATCGGCCAGCACGACGATATGCTCGCAATCTTGCGCAAACGGCACGCCAGTCGCGCGGCCGGTTAACGTGCCATCCGCGTCAACCATAACGCGGTCATGCGGACGGGCAGGGGCGATCGTCATCGGCGCTGCCGGCGCCTCAAGCCCGGCCTGTGCCAGAAGCCAGCCGGCAGCCAGCGTTTCCGCAAGCGGCGCAGCCAGGGCAAAGCGCCCGGTGACGCTGAGAATGGCGAAGCCCTCCGCCAGGCTTGCGCCCGAACCGCCCAATGCTTCTGGAACCCAGGCGAGCGGTAGCCCGGCGTCGGTGAGCGCTTGCCAGAGCGGCTCCTTCCAGGCGCCGTTCTGGTCCTTGTTGATCGTTTGGGGATCGGCGAAATCCGCGAGAATCCGCGTGGCCGCTTCAGCTACGATATTGTCCCTTTCCGCCGACACGACTTTCACTAAGCCTCGGTTTTCCACTCACGCGGCAGCTAAACCACCTTCAAACCATTCTGCCACGATGTCCGATGCGCCCCATGGTGGCGACAACCCTAAGGGTTGGCAAGGTAGCCGAATGAGCACCCGGTTTGGCCCGCTGGACGAGCGGTGAAAAATGCCGGACGGTATACCGCTGGTGCGACGAGAAGCCTGCAGGGAGGACGGAATTGGCGAAGCGAAATGCCACGGCGGCGGTGATCGGCGCCGGCGATTTCATCGGCTCGGCCATCGCCAAAAAATTCGCGGCCGAAGGATTCGCGGTCTTCGCCGGACGACGCAATGCCGACAAGCTGGCGCCGCTGGTTGCGGACATTGAAGCCGCCGGAGGCGAGATTGTCGCGCGCGGCCTCGATGCCCGCAAGGAGGACGACATCGCCGGCTTTCTGCGCGCGGCCGATGCGCACGCGCCGCTCGAAGTCTGCATCTTCAATGTGGGCGGCAATGTCAATTTCCCGCTACTCGAGACGACCGAGCGCGTGTTTCGCAAAGTCTGGGAACTGGCTTGCTATGCCGGTTTCCTCAGTGGACGCGAAGCGGCCCGCTTGATGCTGCCGCGCGGCAAAGGCTGCATCTTCTTTACCGGCGCCACGGCCAGCGTTCGCGGTGGCGGCGGCTACGCGGCGTTTGCCAGCGCCAAGTCCGGCTTGCGCGCGGTCGCGCAAAGCATGGCGCGCGAGCTTGGTCCCAAGAACATTCACGTTGCGCACCTGATCATCGATGCGGGCGTAGACACCGCCTTCGTGCGCGAGCGCATCAGGCAACATTCCGGAGCGGACGCATTGGATCGGCTCGATCCGGATCAGCTCATGCATCCGACGTCCGTCGCCGAGGCTTACTGGCAACTCTATCGGCAGCCCCGCGACGCCTGGACTTTCGAGCTCGACATGCGGCCGTATAAGGAGGTCTGGTGAGATGCCCAAGGTGGAATTTCATTTCGACTTCGGCAGCCCCAACGCCTATCTGGCGCATTTGGTAATTCCCGAGATTGAACAGCGTACCGGCGCCAAATTCGAATACGTGCCCGTCCTGCTCGGCGGTGTGTTTAAGCTGACCAACAACCGCGCACCGGCCGAAAGTATGGCTGGCATCAAAAACAAGTTCGAGTACGAAAAACTGGAACTGCGGCGCTTCGTCCGCCACCACAATATTACGCGATTCACATTCAATCCGTTCTTTCCGGTCAATACGCTCCTGATCATGCGCGGCGCGATCGCGGCGCAGCTTGAGGGCGTCTTCGCGCGTTATGCCGACGAAGTTTTTCGTTACATGTGGGCCGAGCCGAGGAAGATGGACGATCTGGAGGTGGTCCGCGGGGCACTGGAAGGGTCTGGCTTTGTCGCCGCGGCACTGCTCGCCCGCACCCAAGAGCCTGCGGTCAAGGACCGTCTCATGCGGAATACGCAGGGATCGGTCGCACGCGGCACGTTTGGCAGCCCGACCTTCTTCGTCGATAATGAGATTTTCTTCGGCAAGGATCGGTTGCGCGACGTCGAGGAAGAGATCGTCCGGACAACGCGGTAGTTGCTGAACGCAAATTTGATCCAAGGTGCAACGCCCGCGGCACACGGAGCACCGCAAGTGACGTCTCGGTTAACACAGTCAATCATCGAAACCCGGCACGACCAGATGTTCCCGATTCTGGGGGCGGCGGAGATCGAGCGGGTTCGACGGTTTGGCTCGGTGCGCTCCTTTGCTACCGGCGAGGCAGTAGAGAAAGCGGGCAATATCGGCGATGGCCTGAGCGTCATCCTGGCGGGGCGAATCGAGGCCATCCAGGACATTTCCGGCCAACAGACGTCTATTGTCACTCAAGGTCCCGGTGCGTTCCTCGGCGAGCTGGCCCAACTGGCGGGCCGGCGGGCATTGGTGGACGCCTATGCCCGCGAACCCGTCGAGGCGTTGATCGTCGCGCCGGACCGGCTGCGGGCCTTGTTGATTGCGGAGGCGGAACTGGGCGAGCGGATCATGCGCGCCCTGATCCTGCGTCGTGTCGGCCTCCTTGAGACCGGGGCCGGCGGACCAGTTATTGTCGGGCGCGCCGACAATGGCGATGTGCTTCGGCTTGAAAACTTTCTCCGTAGCAGTTCGCATCCGCGCCAAACCCTCGATCCGGATACCGACACGGAGGCCAAAGCGTTGATCGAGCGCTTCCATGTCGACCCTGGCCAGCTGCCGATTGTTTTGTGCCCGCAGGGACAGTTGCTGCGCAATCCTACCGAGAACGAGCTTGCCCGCTGCCTTGGCCTGGTCGGACCGATCGATCCGGATCGCATTTACGACGTCGTCATCGTCGGGGCCGGGCCGGCGGGTCTTGCCGCTGCCGTTTATGCTGCATCCGAGGGGCTTTCGGTTCTCGTGCTCGATTGCCGCGCCAGGGGTGGCCAAGCCGGCGCTTCGGCGAGGATCGAGAATTATCTCGGCTTTCCGACCGGCATCAGCGGCAATGCGTTGATGGCGCGCGCCTATAACCAGGCGCAAAAATTCGGGGTCGAAATGGCGATCCCCGACGAGGTGGTAAACTTCGAAATGGCGCCGGTTTCCAGTCCGGGTCAATTCGTCCTGAAACTAGCGAACGATGAGCGCGTCCGCGCCCGCGCAATTGTCATTGCAAGCGGCGCGCGATACCGCCGGCTTGACGTTGCGGACTTGGATATTTTCGAGTCGTCGAGCGTGCATTATTGGGCCTCACCGTTCGAGGGAAAGCTTTGCGGCGGGCAGGAAGTAGCCTTGGTTGGCGCCGGCAATTCAGCGGGCCAGGCAGCCGTTTATCTGGCGAGCCAAGCGGCCAAGGTGTGGCTCATCGTACGCGGACCGGACCTGGCGGCCAGCATGTCGCGCTATCTCGTCGATCGCATCGGCGGGCTGCCCAACGTGGACGTGCTGACGCAGACGCAGGTCACCGGCCTCGAAGGCGCTGATGGCATGTTGCAGGCGATCCGCTTGCGTCGAGCCGGTTCAGGCGAAGAAGTGCGGCGGCCTGTTCGCCATCTCTTTCTCTTCATCGGTGCCGACCCAAACACCGATTGGCTTGCCGGATCCGGCGTGGTGCTTGACTCTAGGGGGTTCGTGCTCACCGGCCCCGAGGCCGGAGGCAACCGCCGAGGAATGGAGACGAATTGCCCCGGCATCTTCGCCATTGGCGACGTCCGCTCGGGTTCGACTAAGCGGGTCGCTGCGGCGGTCGGCGAGGGTGCGCAGGTCGTGGCGGCTGTGCACCGCTATTTGAGCGCCGCAGGCCACGAACCGTCTGTCGGGGCGACGCACTAAGATCGGACCAGGTCGCGCTACTGGAAAATTAAACCGCCTTGCGCGTCCTCGAGAATCTCGCTCAAAACCGGGTATCCGCCGCACTCAGCCCACCGTGCGCGAGCCGCTACGCCGGTGGCGATCCGTCGCCGGAACTCCTTGCGCTTGGCCGCTTCCATAGACCGGAGAGCGCGCGACGCAGTCTGTGTCTCTTTTTGATCTGGCGCCGGCCGGCGCGAGATCTGCGGCTCTCGATCACGAAGCGCCATTCCTCCAGCTCGCTTCTCATGATCGAAGCGAGCCGCTGCATGTTGGAAGCGACGTGATCGTAGTCGCGCGGCGCGGCGAGAATGACGCGCCTGACGCGAAACAACAGTGCGATCGTTTGCGCCGATCGTTCGACCAATCGAATGAGATCGGCGTCGACCCGCAGGCCATTCAGCGAGGTCATGGTCCCCGGCAGAACGGCGAGCAATACGATGGCAAGCGGCTTCAAGCCGACGGCCTCCAGGCTGCCCGCCCTCACCGCCGCGATGGCGAGTAGCACCGCAACGCCCAGTGAAGCCATGAGGGCGGCATGTGCCGCAAAGGACAGCCGCCTCTCCAACAGTCCGAGCTGCCGAAACGTGCCCCGATGGTAATCGATCTGCTCGGGTATCTCGGCCTCCGACAGGTGATCGGCGGCGGCCGCGATCGAAACTGCATCGATCTTTCCTTGCGGCGGGCCAAGGGCGTGCGCGGTGCGTTGCAGATACCAGTCGATCCAGGATTTGCGGCTTCGCATGGCGAACTCAATTTGTCGGCCGGCGCCGAGGCCGATCGCATAGCGAAAGCGGAGCCAACGCAGCCGCTCCGCAACGACGCGGTAATCGAGCCAACGCTCCTGCCAGCGATGGCGGCCACGAAACGCGGCGTCGGCGACCACCAGCGCATTGGCCGAAAGCTGCACGGCGATCGACGCCGCCGCCAGCGACGGGACGAGAAGCCCGATCACGCCGGAGGTCCAACTGCCGAGAATGACGATGAGATACTGACTGACCGAACTCGACCGAAATAGCTG
Source organism: uncultured Alphaproteobacteria bacterium (assembly GCA_963733575.1). Taxonomy (GTDB): domain Bacteria; phylum Pseudomonadota; class Alphaproteobacteria; order Rhizobiales; family Xanthobacteraceae; genus BOG-931. The sequence continues at coordinate 494,640 of CAVTDJ010000011.1, forward strand.
TCCGTATTGCACGGCTAGTGCATCGATTGTTTTGCGCTTGTGGTCGAGGGCGCTCAGCTGCTTGTCATAAGCAGTGGAAGGTATTGCAGCGCTCCGGCCTGCGGCGCCCACGGTCTTGGCCGGCGAACCCGTCGTCGCAGAAGCTGGGGCCGGTTTTCGGCTCGCGATCCGCCTGCCCCCGATAGTCTTGAGTAAAAGTGGATATTCGAACCGCCATCTAGCGGATCGGGGCGTCTCGGCTATGAGGTCGACGAGACCCTGACGCTGAACGAGTTGGGGCGGCGGGCTGACGATCGCATGGACGAAGTCAATCAGATCGGTCGGGAGCGGCCTGCGGGGGAGATCGCTCGCGACCGGTGCCTCGAAATCGTCGATGGGCGCAGTGGCAAGAACCGCGGGCGCGCTCGGCGACTGCGGATCGATGACGACAATCGGAATGCCTTTGACGATAGCGGCTTGCACGACATCTCCGGTTCCCGCGCGGCCGTGCGCCCGGCCGCCGCTCCAGACCGCGAGAAGAAGGTCGATGTTCGAAAGGATGATGTCGTTCGCACGCTCGTAAGCTCGGGGTCCTTCGTCGCGTCGTCCCGGAAGCTCGAGCATAGAGTCGGTCCGCGACGAGATTTCCGTCGCCGCGGCCGCAACAGAAGCCGAAAAGTCGTTACGATATTCGTCCCAGGCAAACGGAATGACGGTCGATATCTTAATCCCGTATTTTGCCGCCGCGCGCATCCCGAGAAGATCGGTGCCTTCGGCCCCCATTGTTATCAGGCGAATGATCGGAGCGGCAGCGGAAAAAAATGCCGCCTCCTGCGCGACCGCCGGCGTCAGCGCGCGTTGCAGCGCTTCCAGCACGGCGCCAATGCCGCCCTCAATCGCTTCGGCCGCCTCTCCGCTCGTCGCGACGTTGCGATGGCCTGTCAGACCAATAGAAAAAACGGGCGGCGGAAGCAGTTCCTCCAACATTGAAATTCCCTGCACGCTTATGACGGCGTTGGTGCAAAAGTTAGATCATCGCGAAGCGACCTATTGTTGTCGAGTCCGACCGAACATCGAGGCGGCGATCCGACTTCAACGGCTGGCATTCGGTTTTTCCGACCTGATCGACTGCTGCGGCCGCCGCCCATAGAATGGGAATAACGGCGGTGCAACAGGCCAGCGGGGGCCGGGCGTGCCTCCTGGAGGGAGATGGTGGCAGAGATTTCTCCGTTCAGATATCGGGCATTCCTCAGCTACAGCCACCGCGACACCGCGTGGGGCAAGTGGCTGCACGCTGCGCTCGAGGGTTATCGCGTCGACAAAGACCTTGTCGGCCGCGAGACCCCCGCGGGCGCGGTGCCGAAGGCGCTGCGGCCGATTTTTCGCGATCGCGAGGATTTTTCAGCCGGCCACTCGCTCACCGAGCAGACGCGGGCCGCGCTTGAAGGGTCGCAATTCATGGTCGTGGTGTGCTCGCCCAACGCCGCCCGCAGCCAATACGTCAACGAGGAAATCCGGCGCTACAAGGCTTTGGGCCGCGGCGACCACGTGATCCCGATCATCGTCGATGGCGAGCCGGGCGATCCCGCACGTGAATGTTTTCCGCAGGCGCTGCGCTTCAAAGTCGGTCCGGACGGTTCGCTCACGGATCAGCGCGAGGAGCCAATCGCCGCAGATGCCCGGCCGCAAGGCGATGGCAAGGACATCGCCAAGCTCAAACTCGTGGCGGGACTACTCGGCGTCGGCCTCGACGAGATCGTGCGGCGCGCGGAGCGGGCGCGCCGCCGACGGCTGCGCAACTGGGTTGCAGCGCTCGCCGTGCTGACGGTGACGTTTGCCGGACTCGCGGTTTGGGCCGACATCAACCGGCGAGAAGCCGTGCGGCAGCGGCAGTATGCCGAACAGGCGCTCGACGCCGGTATTCGCACGTCCAACAGCCTCGCGCTCGATCTGGCGATGCGGTTCCGGAACCGGGCGGGAATCCAAACCGCGCTCGTCAAGTACCTGCTCGACGCAGCGCTGCTGTTGCAAGACAAGCTCACCAGCTACGGACGAATTACGCCTGAACTGCAGCGCGGCCAGGCCAGAGCGCTTCTGGAGATCTCACTGACCCTGCATACGATCGGCGATAATTCGGGCGCCCTCGCTGCCGCGGACCGTGCGCGGCAGATCATCGAAGGCTTGCTGGCTATCAAACCGGTCGACCCCGACTGGCAGCTAAACCTCGGCGTAAGCTACGAGAGGGCGGGCGACGCGCTGGTGCCTCAGGGCAAAACCGCGGATGCGCTCGCTGCTTATCGGAAGGCCCTTGCGATCGTGCAGGGCGTCGTAGACGGCGATTTAGGAAATACGGGGGCGCAGAGCCTTTTGGCCACCGAATACCTCAAGATCGGCGAGGTGCTGTTCTACCAGAAGGGCAACTACGACGAGGCGCTCGCGGCCTACCAGATGAGCCTCGTGATCGGGCAAAAGCTCGTCGACCGGGAGCAAGGCAACGCCGAGTGGCTGCGCGGCCTCGCCATAAGTTATGAGGGGGTGGGCGACGTGCTGTTGGCTCAGGGCAAACGCGACGAGGCGCTCGCTGCCTTCCAGAAGCGCCTCGCGATCGCGCAGGAGCTTGCTGGCAAAGATACTGGCAATACCGATTTCCAGCAGGATCTCTCTGTCGCCTACAACAAGATCGGCGACGTGCTGTTGGCCGCGGGCAAGCCGGAGGAGGCGCTTGACGCATACCAGAAGGGGCTTGCGATCCGGCAGAAGCTTGCCGACGGCGACCAACGGAACGCAGGTTGGCAACGCGACGTCGCTACCAGCTATTACAAGATCGGCGGTGCGATGGTGGTTGCAGGCAAACTCCAGGAGGCGCTCGCCGCCTTCCAGAAGACGGTCGCCATCACGCAAAAACTTGCGGTCGGCGACCCGGGCAATGCCCAGTGGCAGCGCGACCTCTTTATGAGCGACACCATGATCGGCGCCGTTCTCAAGGATGAGGGCAAACTCGACGCCGCGCTGAACGCCTACCGCGATTGCCTCGCTATTGCCGTGGCGCAGATGAAGGCCCATCCCGGCGACGCGGGTTGGCAAGGCGCTCTACGATCCAGTATCGGCCAAATCGGCCTTCTGTCTTACCGGCTCGTACTAGCCGGCAAATTTGCGTCGGCGCTCCAAGCTGCCGAGCAGGCGATCACGCTCGCGCCCGACATGATCTGGCTCTATTCCAATCGCGCACATGCGCTCATGTTTCTCGACCGTACCGATGAGGCACGGGTGCTTTATCTTCAGTATCGTGGCCAGAAGAACGTCGAGGAGCAGAAATCGTGGGAGACGGTCATCGTCGACGACTTTGCCAAGCTGCGCAAAGCGGGCCTTTCTCGCCCGTTGATGGACGAGATCGAGAAGCAGTTTGCCGACAGGGGCTGAACGGCCGCGCTGTTCGAAATCCACTAGGGATGGCTTCCCTCGTGCCGGCGCTCAAACGACCGGCGCATCGGCTGGGCCTTCACGCTTTCCGTCAGCGCATTTCGTCGTGCAGCAGCCACTGAGTGGACTGGACCTTCTTCCTCATCTCCGGGTCGATAAATGGCAGAATGGTTTTGCCGAAAGCGAACTCAAGCTGGTGGTATTCGCGGCCGCAATCGTCCGCCCGCGCCTTTGGCAGCCAACCCATCTGCACAAAATCCTTAAATGCAGCGGGGTCGCCGCCATAGCCAAGACAAAGCGTATTGTACAGGCGCTGGCTTGCAGTGCCATGCACGTCGGAAAACGCGCACAACGGATCTCTAAAACAACGAAGAACTGCGTCTTTGGGAGGATTGGGGTTGCTCGCTGTCGGCGGGTCGTTACCGCTCTTGGCCGCCATTTGCCAGAAGTAAGCAAAGCCCTTGATGACGGTCCGCTCCACGTCCTTGTTGAATTGCAGCGCAATGAAAGCCGCAACTTGGTCCGCGGCGTCCTCCTCGCGACCGAAGACCGGAACATCGAGCATGTCGAACATGGCATGGCCCGTCTCGTGCAGAAGCGTTCCGGCCCACATTCCAGTGATCACATTGGCGCGCGTAACGCCTTCCGGCGTCGGAGCGGTGGGCGCCCACTGTAAAACGTCATTGTACCATTCGTAGCAGAAGTGGAGCGCCCGATCGTCGGGAGAATAGAACGGGCTGTCGCTCTTGAAATCCGGCTGACAATTCAAGGCGACCAGAGTCAGCGGGTGGGGCAGGTGCAACGGAGCCAGGAACTGACTGTACACTTCCAGGATATGTCTTGATTGAAGCGCGTGATAGGCGGCTTTGTTGGAGTCGTTCGGTTGAAAGTAGCAGGTGGGAAAGCCATCGTTCTTCAAGCCCGGAATCGGCTTGTACTTCGGACCCGGATCTTGCAGGCAATCGTCTGCCAACGCTCGCGTAAGCGAAACAGTGTAGGCGGTCAGAATGATCGCCAGCGCTGCAGCAAGCCTGAGGAAGTTCATTGCGCCGCTCCGCTTTTAACTGTTTCGCGATATGAACTCTGCGCGCGCCGATAGGCTTTTGAATGCCGCGGCTGGAGGAAAAACCTTCATTTGCCCAGTTCGCTCGGCAGGAACCACTGCGCGGCTTTGACCTGCAACAGCAAATCCGGATCTATGTAGGGCATAATTCGCAAATTGAAGGCATTGCGAACTTGCTCGTATTCATATCGGCACTGTTTGGCGCGGTACTCCGGCAGCAGGGGATCGCGACCCTGCTGGGCCTGCGCCCAACCGCCAAAATCCAGGTTGTCGCCCCCGTAGGCGATACAGAGAAAATTGTAGAAGCGCTGTGCCTCCGGCGATCCTGTGTCGGCGAACGCAATGCCCGTCCATGTTTTGCGGGACAACAAGAAGAATTCGGCCGATCCGATCATCGTTGTGTGCGCGACATCCCCCGAGAACTGCAACAGGACGAATGCAGCAAGTCTGTCCGCCGCGTCGTCTTCGCGCCCCCAAATCGGAACTTGCAGCGCGTCGAACACGGCATATGCCAGTTCATGCAGTACCGCTTGGGTAAACGTTCCGACAATCACGGTTTGCTTAAGGGAACCGTCGTCGAGGCCGGCGGCCACTTTTTCTATTTTGTCGATCAACTCGTAGCAGATGGTGACTGGGCCCCCGGATACGTACGGGCGGCGCTCGGCACCGCACTCGTCGACCTGAATCTTGATCTGCCGAGGCAGCCGCAGGGGCGCGAGAAATTTTTGTATCTCGTCCAGCGGCCGCCGTACGCGCAGCCATTCGTAGATGACGGTGAATTCGGCGTATTGGCTCGAGTTATATCGTGGCTGCGTATACGTAACCTGGATTTGCGGGTTGGCCTGGAGGACCGGCGCCTGAGCCAGGGCCGAAGCCGCTTGCATGAGCAGCCAAACGGCAACCGTCGGAGCAACGAAAATAGAGCGCTTCGTCAGCGATGTCCTCGTCCACGGGCCGCGCTGCAAATGTCTTGAAAACAATGCTTGCGAACTGGAAGCTCCGGCCAACATTGCATGCGCAATCGATCCAAGGGCAACCGTAGTCGAATGGCGCATAACGCCTCCCCATCGATCCGATTAGCGATAATACTATAGATTAGGCAGGGTCCGCCGCTTTGGTCAATCGCGCACATGCCCCATATTCCTCGACGTGCCGATGAGGCACGGGCATTCTAGCTTAATTATCGCGGTTAGAAGAACGTCGAGGAGCAGAAGACTTGGAAGTGATCATCGTCCAGGACTTTGCCGCTTTCCGAACGGCGGGGTTCGCTCGCCCGTTGACGGATGAAGTCGAAAAGCAGTTTTCCGATAGGTGCTGAGGGGACTGCGCGATGGGGGATGAGCCGCAACGCCGAGAAAGCGGGTAAATCAGCAGCCCCTCGGCAAGACGACAGTGTTACAACTTCGAATCGTCGGGCTGCAGTATCTGCATCTCCTGCACTTTTTTCAGCTGATCCATATCAACCAATGGCAGGACCGTCTTTTTGAACGCCAGGAATGCTTGTTGATATTCGTACTTACAGTTGGCCTTGCGTTGTTTCGGCAGCCAAACGCTCGCCAAATCCTCGACCGCAGCAGCGTCCTGCCCATAGGCAAGGCACAGATAATTCACGGCCCTTTCGCTGGAAATGCTGTGTACATCGCCCAATGACGAGCGCTCCTCGAAACCGTATCTTCCCTGCATATGATTCCACACGTTGATGGTTCCCTTGATCAGGGTGCGTGACAACGATGGTCCAAACTGCAGCATCACCAGACCGGATATCTCGTCGGCCGCATCTTCCTCACGACCGAGGCGGGGGATGCCTTCAAGATCGAAGACCGCATGTCCGGTCTCGTGCAGCGCCACTTGAATCGTTGCCCCGATGATGGCTTCGGCGCGCGTGGTCCCTGGCATGAGGCCGATGCGGGGGTATTTTTTCGTGTCATTGAGCGGCGGCGGCAACTGCGCCTGCGGCACTGCCGCTTCATTGACAATGAGATTCAAAAACTCATAGCAGAGACGAATATAGTGCCTCACAAAATCATAGTCCGAATTGACTATGCCGCATTCTTCCATCGATACCGTCAGCGGCTTTTTCAAGCGCAGCGGCGACATGAATGCACTGTATTCTTCCAGAACGCGCCGCTTCAACATTGTCTGGGCAAGCGCCAAAAACCTAGGTGCGACGTACTGGACTTTAATCTGCGGGTTTTGCTCCGGTTGGGTTTGAGCGGCGGCCAGCGATATGGCCGATACGGCAATGATCAGGATCAACGACGCGGCCGCGAAAATTCGTTTCATGGTTGAACCCACTGCGCGCAGTGCGCCGGACGAATGCGATCGAAGCCGAAGGCGATCATGGGTACTTGAGCCAGTCCGTGGCCAGGACTTGCTTTAACAAGTCTGGATCCACGTATGGATCTAGAATCAGCGTCTTGAATGCAGCAGCCAGTTTTTCGTAACCGCCCTCGTACTCGCCCTTGTGGCTGCCCCTGGCATACCGCATGGCGCAGTAACCGGCGACGTCCTTGGGCAGGTCCACGTCCAACTCATTGCGATTGATCGGCTGGAGCACGGAAAATTTCACTGGATCGGCACCGTAGGCGACGCAAAGGATATTGTAATAGCGCTGCCTCACCGGGGGGCGAACGTCGGCGACATAGTCGAAAGTGTAGTGCGCATTACTCCCGGCGACGAACAAGAAATAGCCGGTTCCCAGGATCGTCGCTTCCGCAACGTCGGTGCCGAACTGCAACATGATCAGCGCGGCAACATTGTCGGCTGCGTCTTCAGGCCGCCCCCACACCGGTACCTGGAGATTGTCAAACACCGCAAGGGCGACGTCGTGCAACACTTCTTCGACGATGGGGCCGATGATCGTCGCCGCTCGCGGTACCACCACCACACCGAGTAGCCCGTTGTCGCCCGGAGCAGGCGCGAGATCTTCGACCTGTTTTACAAACTCGTAGCAGATCGTGACGTCGCCACCCGGCTGATAGGGCCGATACAGCACGTTGTCTCCGCACCGTGCCATTCTCACGGTGAGCGGATGCTGCAAGCGCAAAGGTGCAAGAAAGCGCTGCAACCTTTCGAGGACTTGTTGCTGCTTCATAGCCGCGTAGATCGCTTTATATTGCGCGTCCGCCGGCTCCGCACCATAATCAATGATTATTTTTGATTGTGTCGCCCAGGGACTGGGCTTCAAATGATCTTGCGCATTGGCACGACCGGCCAAGATGGCAAGCCCGATCAATCCAACCGCGTAAGCAATCAGCGTGATCAGATGGCGCATTCCGCTCCCCCATCGATCCGACTGGCGTTAATATATGTTATCTACCCTACGCAGGGTCCGCTGCTTCGGTCAAGCGTCTCCGGGCGGTACGGAGTGGGCTCAACAATCGTTGCAACAGCACAGTTCGCCGGCTAGGATTTAGGCGCTGTACCCGGGAGGAGCGCATGCGGTTCGTCGGGTTTTTTGTGTTTGCTACTTTGTCGCTGCTCCTGCCGGCTGGCGTTCTCAAAGCTGAGGAAACGCCGGATTCGTCAAAGGCGACCTCATCGTCGGAGTCGCATTACGAGGTTTGTATCAAAGAAGCGCAGACGTTGCAGAAACGATTTAGCGAATGCGCAACGAAAGAATGTCGCGATTCAGTAACGAAGGATTTCGAGGCCTGGTCGGCCAAATGCTTTAAGGAATAGGACGTTTTAGAGCGTGAATATGTTCAAGAGACGGACTGGTTCCCCGCCTTCCTCAAAATCTGGCGGGCATGAGTGCGACGTTTTCTCCCAAACTCAGCGCCCGAACTTTCCATTCGTGGCCGACCATTTCGTAGACGGCGACCCAGTGATCCTTCAGGTCGGCCACGCCCTCCTGCGTCCTGATCACCGTCCTGCCGTGACCGAGAGCCCACGCGTAATTACCGAGTGCGTGAACCTCGTCGGTCGTGCTTTCGCGGGTGAAGTTGTCGCCCAGCGCCGGAATTGTTTTGGAATAGTAGTCGCGGATTTTCTCTCGCCCTGAGAAAATTTCGCCCGACGCCGTTGCGTACACCGCATCGTCGGCGAAAAGCCCCGCCAGCGCCGCGGCGTCCTTCTTCATCAGCAGGTCCGTCTGGCGTTTGACCAGCGACTCGATCTCTTGGACCAGGCTTGCCGGCGCCATGACCTTCTCTCGCGCCGCCGCCGCCGCCGACAGGACTGCCGTAACAAGTGCAATGACGATCAAGAAGCGTGGCATTGAGCGAACCTCCAAAAACGCCTGCGGATTACCGTGACGGTTTGCCTGACGACATTACGCGGGCTGCCTTTGGTGCCGCAAGCGGGGCATGTTCGGGCGTTCCAGCCTATACCAAGCTTCCGAGACCTGTTCTTCAGTGCCCGGATCATCCGTGCCTTCTCGCAGCCGGCTGCTTGGCGCGCGGCTCTTTGCGTGCAAGAATATTTCGAGAAATCAGCGGCGGCTTCCGCGCTTGCGGGAATTGCAATTATGAATGTCGCCAACAAAGCCCGCCATCGGCTCGGCGTCGCCATTTCCAGGCCAGCAGTGGAACGCGCGCTCCGAAAACCGATCGTGTTCATGCTCGCCGCAGGGATGGCGGTGGGGTTGGCGATGACCGCCTGGTCGTCGCAGGCTCAGGCGCCGTCGAAAGATCTCTGGCAGAGTTACATGGACGCCGCCGAGGCGGCCGACACCGCCGGCGATTTCAAAACCGAGGCTCTGACGCTTGCCAGAGCGTTTGCTTTTGCGAAACAGCACGACGCGCAGGGTCAGCGCCCGGTCTTGTCGCAACTTCCGTTGATGCTCGCCTACATCGAACTCGACGAGAAAGACCTCTGGCAATCGATCGCCAAGGAAAAGTTGAGGATTGACGTCGGAAATCCGGGGCAAGGGATGACCGACTACATCTCCACCCTCGATAATTACGGGTGGAGCTATTACACGCGCTGGAAAGCTCACCTCAATGATTCGTCGGAAAAGGAGGCGTTCAAGCAAACCGGTCGTCTATATGGCGCAGAGAACTCGTTCCGCGTGGAAATTGCGCTGCGCCAAAAGCTCATGAGCGAGGACCAGGATGGACTAGGCGCGGCAGAGGGCTCGCTCGGCCTTGTGCTTTCAAAAAGACAAAGATTCGTCGATTCCGACGACGCATATAACAGGGCGGTGCAGCAACTGCGGGGCTCCCGCGCGAAGCTCGTGGCAATGCCAACGCTTAGCACGTTGTTCAGCGTCGGCGATCCGAGCCTGTCAACAGCCGAAAGGAGCGTGAGAGAGACGCAAATCGACGTTATGTTGCTGACCGCAAGAAACCTCGTCGCTTCCTCGCAAGACAGTATCGCGCAGAAACGGGACGACGCCTTCGCGACTCAAGTGTCGCGGGCGCTGGCGTTGTACGAGGAGATCAGGGCTTTGACGGAAGATGTGGGTCAATTCTGGCCGCGCCACCCCTTCTTCGGGTACCTCGATTACAGTTTTGCCTTGCTCTATCAGACGGAATTCACGGTGACGAAAGTGCACTCGGACCGGTATCCCGACTCCTTGGCGAAAGCCAAGGAAGCCTTTGAAAGTGCCATCGCGATTTTGGAATACTCGAAAGGGCCGAGCTCGCAGGACGTGCGCAATGCAGTGTCCGATTACATGGGTCTGCTGGTGGCAGCCGACCAGCCGGACGAAGCCAAAAAGCTCGGAAAGCGCTACGGCATCAATCCCGCCAATTGATGCGGGCGGCAGGCCGCGGGTCGCGGTTGCCGCAACGGCAAACAACTCTCAGCGGTGTTGCGACAGGCGGTTGGCTTCCGCCGTCGCCAGTTGCTGCTGTGATGCGGTCAGCAGGGGGTCCTGCGCCAGCGTTCGCCAAAATTCTTCGGCGCCCTCGGCCAGATAGCCGGAGGACAGGAACGTGCTTAACTCCCGGACAATCGTCTGCAACTCGAAGCTGGCGTCGCCGTCGGCGTTTTGGAGGCTCGATAGCTGCAAGAACCCCCACAGATACGACTGCAAAGCGAGGTCGTCACGTCCGGTGCGCGCCTCGTAGCCGGCTCTCGCACGCAGGCCCTGCACCAAATGCAAGATGATCTGGTTCTGGTCGACGCCCGCAGCGGTTTCAATCTCGCGGCGCATTTCGTACAGGCTGGTTTGCCAGGGAGCGCGCGCGATCGCGTTGTCTATACTGTGCAGCGCCTCCGGATAATCCTTGAGCCGCAGTTGGAGGCGTGACAATTGCAAGTATTGACTGGACCAGAACGTGGAGACGCGCTGGCGTTTTCGCAAAAGCGCAAGCGCCTGCACCGGATCGTCGGTCTGGATAAGGTCGGCGAGATTCTGCAGGGCGGCTGAATTGTAGGGGTCGAGGGCGAGGGTGCGCTCATCGTTCGCTTTGCGGGTGGCATCGTCGAAGGCGGAAGCGGCCAGCACGCGGTAGGCGTCCGCCACTTTGTCGTCGATCGCGATCACGCGGCGGGCATCCTCGGCGGCGCCGCCTTTGTCCTCCGCATCCAGACGCCAATCGGCGCGGCGGAGCAACAAATCAATCAGGACATCCTGCTCCCTGCGTCCGACACCGGAACCCTGTTTGGCGGCAAGCAAGTCTATGGCTTCGGATAAGCGTTTATGCGCCGGCGCATATTTGATGACGTCAGATGCCGACGACCCCCGCAACTCTTGAGCCTGCTGTGCCAGCTCGCGCGCGCGGTTTGCCGCCGAGGGATCGGCGAATATCGCGGTGGGGCTGGCGGCCGATTGCCGCTGGACCCAATGGGCGATCTCTTTATAGCGATCCTCGGGCTTCGCCCGATATGCGCTCAAGAACTTCTGATAAGCGCGGAGGGCCCAATCGCGATAATCCGGCCGCGTCTGCGCAACGAGCTCCCACAAGGCGCCTTCGCCGGCGTAGGCGCCGTAATCCGTCAATTCCTGTGGCAGCGCGGCAACGCCCTCGCCGGTTTTGGCCGCCTCCACTTTGCGCGGCCCTTGGCCGCGCACAATGTACCAGGCCCAGTTCAAGGCGGCTAAATAGGCGTCCCGTGAAAAGGGGTGGTCACGGTCGGAGTGGTTTGTTTCTTCCAAAGCCGCGGCGAACCGCGCGTCTCCGCTCATGGCGTAAAGGAACGCCTCGGTGTAACGCAGCGCCAGCACGAAATCGCTGTCGCGCACGGCAATTCTAAATCGATGCGTCAGTTCCTGCAGGTCCGGCGCAATCATCATGTCGATCGAGTCGATCGGGGGATGACAATTCAACAGCGCTTCATCGATTGTTTTGATCGCCTCCGTATACTTGCCAAGCATGCCCTCGGCGAGGATCAGATTCGCATAAGCCGAGGGATCAGTCTTGTCGACCTGCAGATAGGCTCTGGCGTCGTCAACGGCGCCGTTCGCATCGCCTGACGTCACAGAGAGGCCGCTGCTCGTGATCAGCGAAGGCAGGTAGGCTGCATCGGCTTTCTTGGCGATGTCGACGTCGGTTCGGGCTGACGAGAAATTCTGTGACGCTTGCCGCGCGAAGGCTCTTTGTCTGTGCAGATAAGACGACCAGGCTGGAGGCGCCCACGAAAGGGTATCGCCCACGCTGTCTTCGCGCCGCGATACCGCAGAAGAGAGCTCCTCGCGCGCCAGAGTCGCGACTTGTGACACGTCTGCGCGCGACTCTTCGGCTCGCTGGCGCTGGTCTTCGGCTTCCTTCTGGGCGCGGGTGGCCTGCCGCTCCGCGAAGACGGCGGCGCCGGCAACGACTGCGAACAGCACCGCCGCCGCCGCCGTCACGGTCTGCGCGAGGCGCGCGCGCCGACCAGAGCGCTTGATGAACTCGCGCGTCGCGACGGGAATTTCCTCAGGGAAGCGGCGCACAATGCTCTCAGCTTCGGCGAGCGGCCGGCCGCGACCGATCAGCAGATCGCGCGAGCGCTTTGCAGCATCCCATTTTCGCCGCTGCTCCTCGACGTCTGCACGGACACGATAAAAGTCCGCGTTCTCCGTCACGATGGCCTTCGCGCGCTGCCAAGAATCCAGCACGCGCGCATGGGCCAGGCGCACCGTTGCCTCTTTTCCCTCGCCTGAAGAGAGCAAAATGCGCGCGTCGACGAGCGCCCGCACGAGCTTGGCCGAATTCTCGTCGTAGGCGGCAGCGGCCAGCGGCACTGAGCGGACATCGAAAGCCGCCCGCGCCGCGGTGACCCCGCCGTCGCGCGCCGGCACGGCAAGCTCCCGCAGCAACCGCGGCAAGCGCGCCTGTTCGGTATCGCCGAGCGCCTTAAGCGCCAACTCGGCCTCCTTGTCGACGGCGCCTTCGAGACCACCGAGCGCGCGATAGGCAGCAAAGCTCAAGACGTGCGTATGCTCAGAGACTCTAGCGGCCTCGAACAACTGATTGAGCGTGAACTGGAGAAGCGGCAGCAGATCCGGCCGTCCGGCATCCTTGAGCAGTCGTTCATCCAATCGTTCGCCGGTCGCGTCATCGACCTCATAGACCAGGTCCGCCGCCGCCGCGGGTCCCCTCACGATCTCGGCGAGTTCCGCAGCATCTGGCGGAGCGAGGTCATAGGACGCTCCGTCCTCTTTTAGCTGCTTGAGTTCGGGCTGAGCGAGAAACTGATCATAAAGGTCCGCCCGCAACGTCGGGATGATCCACACGCGTGCACTACGCGCGAGCAGATCCATGAGTCTGGCAAACCGGGTCCGCACCTCCGCCGCAGTGTCAGCGCCAAACAGTTCATCGAACTGGTCAATGACCAGCAACAGCGAGGCATTGACCTCGCGCTCGTAGCCGCTCTTTTCTCGCGCCGCGCGCGCGATCGCAGCGAGCGCGCCGATGATCGGCTTGAGGGCGCTTTCGTCGGCATGGGAAAGCTGTGCCGCCAAATCTTGCGGCCGGGGAAAATCGCTCGCGCTCAATTCGGGGAGCGCCGACGGTCGACCCAACTCGTCCTCCGACACGTCCTCACCGCGGACGAAGAGCGCCGCCGCGAGCGCTGTGAAGGGATCGCCGCGGGTCTCGCCCGGCCGCATGACGGCAACGCGCCAAAGGTCAATGCTTGGCACCACCCCAGCCGCAGTCAGCCGCGGCACCAAACCAGCGCGAACCAAAGAAGATTTACCCGAGCCGCTCGCCCCGTCCACGAGAAGGAATGGGCACCGCTTCTCGGCGGCGTCCTTCATTCGATCCGCGGCCTTCGTAATGTCGCGGCTGCGACCAAAGAAGACCGGCGCGTGCTTAGCGCCGAAGGCGGCAAGCCCGCGGAACGGAGAGCCCTTGATGTCGACCGGCCACACCACCGACCGGCCGTGCAGCACTTTCTCGTCCAGCCATTTGCGCAGCAGGTTCTCGGCCTGCGCCTCGAAATCATCAGTCGAGTTGAATGTCTGGAAGGCGGCCTTGAATTGTCCCTGGGTTGTTTGGAACCAGGTCTCGAAGAAAGCTTTCAGGTGGCCCCATTGCGCCTCGGTGTCGGCACGGTCCGGAGCGTCGAGTTGCACCGTCGGCGGCCGTGGATACCGGAACACATAGACGTCAGGAAGTCCGCGGCCCTTGGCAGCCTGGATTGCGGTAAGCACTTCGTAGGCGGTCCCGCTCGGATAGGGCTTGCCGTCTTGCATGCGCGGAAAATCAGGCGGCAGCTCGGTGCCGAGCCGCGAGCGGAAAATCGCGACGACGATGTCGCACTGCGCGGCTTCCGGGATCTGCGCTTGGAAGGTGTCGTGCGCCTTGTAGAATTCGGTCTCCCAGCGGATCGCGGTGAGCCGCGCGACGCCCTGGAACTCACCGTTGAGGCGCTCGATCACGCGTTCAAGGCGGCTGCGCTCGAAGTGCGCGTCGCCCGGAGAGGACACGAACACGCGAACCTGCCGCGCGCCTTCCGCCATGTTTGCCTGTCTCTTAGCCGTGCTGACCCAAGTTGGAAGGCCAAAGGATAGCGCACTTTAAATGAACGGTCGCGTGTCTCTATCAGTGCGGCGGAGACGATCCAGTTTTTGCCGGATCCGCCGCGGCAATCGCATGGAAGAAGGTGCCGGTGACGCGGCCGCGCCGCCCGCCTGTTTTCTCCGGCGCGCGGCCTTCGCCATTGGCAATTTCCGCGAATGGCGCGTCACCGCCCACGGAAGTGAGCGAGGCATAGTGGAATTCATGGCCGCGGACGAGCGCTCCGCCGCGGCCGATGACGCTGTCGGAGAGAAGCCGCGCGGTGCGATACCCGAGATGCAGCCTCCGTTTGGCGAAGCTTGTTGAATGACTGAGCAGTCCGGTCATGGCATGGCGCTGCCCGGCCGCGTCTTCCAGACTTTCACCCAGAACCATGTAGCCGCCGCACTCGCCGTGCACGGGGCGCGTCGCCGCGAAGCGTCGAAGTCCCGCAGAAAAATTTAGTGCCGCTGCGAGTGCATCGGCGTGCAGTTCCGGATAGCCTCCCGGCAGCCAACAGCTGTCGGCGCTGTCCGGCGGCGGCTCGTCGGCGAGCGGCGAGAACGGTATGATCTCGGCGCCGGCCTTGCGCCATGCGTCAATTACATGCGGATAGATAAAGCTGAAGGCCTGATCGCGTGCGAGCGCGATACGCTGGCTCGGCGGCGGCAGCGCACAAGCTCCGAGTGCGACCGTGGCGATACTGAGGGGCGCGGCGCATGCCACAAAGGCGTCGAGATCGAAATAGCATTCGGCCGTATCGGCCAGGCGGTCGATCACGGCCGCGAGGTCAGGATGCTCGTCGGCCTGAACGAGCCCGAGGTGACGCTCCGGCAGCGCCAGCGCCGCTTCGCGCGGCAGCGCGCCGAGAACCGGAATATCGAGAGCGGCCATGGCGCTCGCAACAAGCGCCCGGTGGCGCTCGCTGCCGACGCGGTTGAGGATGACTCCGCCGATGCCAATGGCCGGATCGTGCGAGGCGAAACCTCGCACGACGGCGGCGGCCGATTGGGCCTGACGCCCGACATCGATCACGAGCACGACGGGCAGTCTAAAATGTGCGGCGAGGTCGGCCGTGGCGCCACGCCGGCCGGGCGCGCCTGCGGCGTCGGCCGCGCCATCGAACAGGCCCATCACGCCTTCGATCACGACGACATCCGCGCCATCCGCCGCTTGCGCCATAAGCGCGTCGAGAAGCTTTTCTGGCATCGCCCAGGAATCGAGATTGACGCTCGGCGTGCCGGTGACCGCCGCATGGAAGGCCGGGTCGATGTAGTCCGGGCCGGCTTTCGCCGCGCGCACAACGACGCCTCGACGCCGGAGCGCGGCCAAGAGCGCGAGCGTTACTGTCGTTTTGCCCGCGCCGGAATGCGGCGCGGCGATGATGAGTCCGCGCGCGCTCACGTCAACTCCTCATGCGGGGGGGCGGCCTTGCCGAGCAACCGCGGGCGCGCCGCGACGATCTCGCCGATTGCCACGATCGCTGGCGGCTCGAATGTCTGCTCGCGCGCGTCAACAGAAAGATGCTCAAGCGTGGAGATCAGGACGCGCTCCTTCGGCGTAGCTGCCGAAGCCACAATGGCCGCAGGCGTTTCCGGCGCCAGCCCCCCCGCCAACAGGTCGGCGGCGATCCGCTCCAGATTGTGCATCACCATGTACAGCACAATCGGCTGCCCGGTGCGCGCAAGCGGCGCCCAATCGAAATCTTCATCGGCGCCATGTCCGGCCGCGAAAATGACGGCGCGGTTGACTCCGCGCAAAGTCGCGGGGATCGACGCCGCCGCGAGCGCCGCGAGGCCTGCGGTGACGCCGGGAATGACGCGGAACGGAACGCCTGCGGTCGCGAGCGTCATCGCTTCTTCACCGCCGCGTCCGAACACGAACGGATCGCCGCCCTTGAGCCGCAGGACACGATGCCCCGCGCGCGCAAGCGCGACGAGCCGCTGGCTGATGTCGGTCTGCGTGGCGGAAGGTTTGCCGCCGCGCTTGCCGGCGAATTCAAGCCGGGCTTCCCGCGAGGCGAGCGCCAGCACCCGCTGATCGACCAGCGCGTCGTGCACGACCACGTCGGCCTGCTGCAGGCCGGCGAGCGCGTCGAGCGTCAGCAGTCCCGGGTCGCCCGGGCCCGCTCCCGCGAGCCAGACGTGGCCCGGCATCAGAATCGGGACGCCGTCGCGTCGCGCCGCCAGTGCATCCCAGGCCGTCATGGCGGTACGCTCCCGTGGTGACGATCGCGGCGTGCGGGACTAAAGGATGGAGCATGGAGCGGCAGGAACGTCCGTTGCGCCGGGGATGGACCACCGGCACTTGCGCCACTGCGGCCGCGAAGGCCGCCTTTTCCGCGCTCATGACCGGCGAATTTCCCGATCCTGTCGAGGTGACGCTGCCGCGCGGCGAGCGGCCAAGCTTCGCGCTCGCGCTGACGCGGACGGACGGACGCTCCGCGACCGCCGGCGTGATCAAGGACGCTGGCGACGATCCCGACGTGAACTCACGGCGCGCTCATTCTCGCGACGGTGCGCGTCGGCGTGCCGGGCGCTGGAGTGACGTTTCGCGCCGGCGAAGGGGTAGGCACCGTCACGCGGCCCGGTCTTCCCGTTCCGCCAGGCGAGCCCGCCATCAATCCGGTGCCTCGGCGCATGATCCGCGACGCCTTCGCCGAAGTCGCAGCCGCGGCTGGCGGCGTGGCTGATGCCGAGGTCGAAATCGCTATTCCGGGCGGTGAAGCGCTCGCGGCAAAAACACTCAATGGGCGGCTTGGCGTCGTCGGCGGCTTGTCGATCCTCGGCACCACGGGGATCGTCGTGCCGTATTCTTGCTCGGCCTGGATTCATTCGATCCATCGCGGTGTCGACGTCGCGCGCGCCGCCGGCCTCACCCACATCGCCGGTGCAACCGGCGCTAGCTCCGAAGCTGCTGTGCAAAAGCTTTACGGCCTGCCAGACACCGCGCTGATCGACATGGGCGATTTCGTCGGCGGCATGCTCAAATATGTGCGCGCGCATCCGCTGCCACGCGTCACCATCGCTGGCGGCGTTGCCAAGATGACCAAGCTCGCGCAAGGCCTGACCGATCTTCATTCCAAGCGCGGCGTTGTCGACCACGCGTTGCTCGCTAGATTTGCGCAGGCGGCCGGCGGTTCTGCAGGGCTTTGCGAGCGCATCTTGACCGCCAACAACGCTGCCGAAGTCTTCGCGCTTGCGCAATCCGAAGGCATTGTGCTCGGCGATGAGGTTGCCCGGGCGGCGAAGGAAACGGCGGAGCATGCCCTCCGGGACCGCGACATCGGCATCGAGATCGTGCTGTTCGATCGCTCCGGCGTCTTGGTCGGACGCGCGCCGTTCACGGCGGCATAGATGCGCGCTCAATTGGCGCCTCCCCGGAAGCGGCGGCGATAATCGGCGTCATAGAGTGCACTCTCGCGAAAATCTTGCGCGGCGAGCGCGCGGCCGACAAGAATGAGCGCCGTGCGCTCGATGCGTTCGGCGGCAACCTTTGCGGCAATGTCGGAAAGCGTGCCGCGCAGGATGCGCTGCGCCGGTGAGCTTGCCTGCACTACGACGGCTGCCGGGCACTCGGCGCCGTAGAACGGCGTCAGCTCTTCGACGATTGTGTGGATGGCGTGGATGGCAAGATGGATAACGAGCGTCGCGCCGCTTGCAGCGAATGTCGCGAGCTGTTCCTTCTCCGGCATGCGCGAGGCGCGACCGGAGACGCGGGTGAGCACCACGCTTTGCGCGACTTCCGGCACGGTGAGCTCGCATTCCAAGGCTGCAGCCGCGGCGGCGAAGGCCGGCACGCCGGGCGTCAGCGTATAGGGTACGCCACGCCGCGCGAGCCGGCGGAGCTGTTCGGCGAGCGCCGAGTAGATCGAGAGGTCGCCGGAGTGAAGCCGCGCCACGTCGAGACCCGCGGCATGCGCGGATGTGAACTCGGCGTCGATCTCGTCGAGCGACAGCGGCGCGGTATCGACGATGCGGGCGCCGGGCGGGCAAAAGCCGAGCAACTCGCGCGGCACGATCGATCCGGCATAGAGGCAAACGGGACAGCGGGCGATGAGGTCGCGGCCGCGCACGGTGATCAAATCCGCTGCGCCCGGGCCGGCGCCGATGAAGTGCACGGTCATGACGCCGCTCCCGGCGCTATCTCCGCAGCGGCGAGCGCGCACGTCGCTGAGCCTATGACCAGACGCGGGCTGATTAGGTGTGCGGTCGGGCCTGCGGCGGCAAGCGCGGCGGCCTCGGCGACCGAAGGCGCGCCGGTCAGTGCGAGCACGCGCTCGGAGTAGGTTTGTGTTCGGCCGCTCGCAGCTTTGAAGTCGTTCTCCGAGACCACGACGACGGCAACGCCGAGTTTCTCTGCCGCCGCCCGAATGCCTGCTTCGCTTTGCTTTGTTGCAATCGTGGCGATGGCATCAAGCGCATCTGCGGATATGTTCGCGCGCGCGAGCGTTGCCCGGATGGCGGCTTCGATGTCGGGCGCCGGTGCACCGCGTTTGCATCCGACACCGGCGACGATCATGGTTTTATCCAAGCCCATTGCGTGACCGGCATTGCGCTGCGCCAGCAGGTTTTTTCGCCGACCGCGCCGGCGCGCGAAATCGCGATGCGGACAAGTTCGCCGCCTAGCGCGGCGTGACGGGCAGTGAGGAGCGCCTCGGTCTCGAGCGTCACCGCATTGACCACCAACCGGCCGCCCGAGCGCAGCGCCGCGATCGCGGCATCGAGCACGCCGGGCTCGCTTGCGCCACCGCCGATGAAAATGGCGTCCGGCGGCGGAAGGCCCGCCAGCGCCGCCGGTGCGGGACGTTCCACGATTTCGAGCCCCGGTACGCCGAAGGCGGCAATGTTGCGGCGAATACGCGCGGCGCGCTCCGCGTGGCGCTCGACCGCGACTGCGCGCATCAGCGGGCCGGTTAGCATCCATTCAATCGCCACCGACCCCGCGCCGGCGCCGATGTCCCACAGAAGCTCGCCACGGCGCGGCGCCAGCGACGACAAAGTCACCGCGCGCACTTCTCGCTTGGTGATCTGCCCGTCATGCTCGAAGAGATCGTCGCGGAGCCCCGAACTTCGTGCCAAGACGCGCGCATCGGGCGCGGCCTCCACCTCGATCGCGAGGGTATTGAGCGCATCGACCGCGCCGAGGTTGAAATCCACCGCCGTCGTCGTGCGAACGCGCTCGCGCGGACCGCCGAGTGCTTCGAGCGCAGTAAGCCGCGAGGCGCCGAAGCCCGATTGTGCGAGAAGCCGCGCCAAAGCTGCCGGCCCTTCGCCGTCGGAGGTCAATACCAAGATGCGCGCGCCGGGTTGCAGGTGCGGGCGCACGAGATCGAGTGTGCGGCCGTGCAGCGAAAGAAGCACTATCTCCGGCAGTGACCAGCAGAGGCGTGCCGCCGCCAAGCTGAATGCCGACGGCGCCGGCACCACGGTCATCTCGCGCGCATCGATCCTCCGCGCCAGCACCGCGCCGACGCCATAGAGAAACGGATCGCCGGAAGCGAGCACGCATATCCGGCGGCCCCGATAGTTCAGCACCTCATCCACAGCGCCGTCGAACGGGCTCGGCCACGGCCGTGCCGCGCCACGAATGAGCGTCGCCGCGAGGCTGAGGTGACGCCGGCCACCGAACACGATCTCCGCCGCGCCGATAAGCCCGCGCGCGGCCTCGCTCAGACCGTCGACGCCATCTTCGCCGATACCGACGATGGACAGCCAGCGCGGCGATGCGGCAGTCTCGCGTTCGAGCGCGTCAGGGAGCGACATGCCAAAAAACCTCGCAAAAATCCTCATTCTCGGCGGCACCACGGAAGCGCGCATGCTGGCGGAGCGGCTGGCAAATCGGCCCGGACTTGACGTTACGCTGTCGCTCGCCGGCCGCACCGCTGCGCCCGCGCGCCAGCCGGTACCGGTTCGCGTCGGCGGTTTTGGCGGCGCCGCGGGCCTCGCGGATTATCTGTCGAGCGAGCGAATTGACGCCCTGATCGACGCCACGCACCCCTATGCCAATGCCATCTCGGCGAACGCGGCCGCTGCGGCGCGCAACACCGGCCTGCCGTTCGTCGCGCTGCGGCGGCCGCGATGGCTTGCTGTCGCGGGCGACCGGTGGACGGAAGTGAACGACGTGCGCGAAGCGGTGCGCACGCTGGCAGAAGGGTCCCGCCGTGTGTTCGTCACGCTCGGGAGGAACGAAATCGCGCCGTTGAAGGACGCGCCGCAGCACCATTATCTGATCCGCAGCGTCGATCCCGTCGATCCACCGTTGCCGCTGCCGCATGTGAGCTACGTGACCGGCCGCGGTCCTTTTGCCAAAGCCGGCGAGCGCGCGCTGATGACCGCGCATCGGATCGAAGTGGTAATCGCGAAGAACAGCGGCGGCGCCGCGACCTACGGCAAGATCGCCGCCGCGCGCGATCTTGGCATAGGCGTGATCATGCTGCGCCGCCCTCCGGAGCCCGAGGCACCGAGCGTCGATGCGGTGGAGGACGCGCTCGCCTGGCTCGATCATGCGCTCACCTCGGCGACGGCGCGCGGCGTGTAGACCAGCGGCGGACGCCCGAGGCGGGCGATGACGCGCGTCTCGCGTGAGCCGACGATGACGAGCGTTGCCATGTCGGCTTGCGCCGCGTCGGCGCGATCGAGCGTCGTGACGCTTACGTGCTCGTCCTGCCGGCCGACCGAGCGGCCGAAGACGACCGGCGTCGATGGCGGTAAATGCCGGCGCAGCCGCTCGATGGCGTTCCCAAATTGCCACGGCCGCGCCCGCGAAACCGGATTATAGAGTGCGATCACGAAACCCGCGCTCGCCGCGGCATCGAGCCGACGCTCGATGAGCTCCCACGGCTTCAGATTGTCGGACAGCGAGAGCGCGCAGAAATCATGGCCGAGCGGGGCGCCGATCCGCGCCGCGACCGCGAGCATGGCCGTGATCCCCGGCACGATGGCAATATCGAGCGCGCGCCAGCTTTCAGGCCCCGATTCAATCTCCTCGCAGACGGCCGCCGCCATGGCGAACACGCCCGGGTCGCCGCCGGAGACGACGGCGACGCGCGCGCCTTGCGCGGCGTGGCGAAGCGCAGCGGCGGCGCGTGTGCGTTCCTCCCGATTGTCGGATGCATGCCGGGTCTGGCCCGCATGCGCCGGCACGCGATCGAGATAAGGTCCATAGCCATAGAGCGCTTGCGCATCGGCCAGTGCCGCGTCCGCTTCCGGCGTGATGTAGCGGGCGTCGCCCGGTCCCAATCCGATGACGGTCAGATTCCCGCTCACGGTCGCTCCTCCCAGCCCGGCACCAGAACCACCGCGAAATAGGGTGCGTCGTCATCCGGTTTGGCGGCAAGCGGGATCATCTTCGAATCCGCCATAGTGCCACGTTCGACATAGATGGCGCGATGAAGCCGGCCGCTCCGGTCGAGGGCGCGGCGCAATTTCGGCAAATGGCGCCCGACTTTCATCACCACCGCGGCGTCGGCCTCGCCGAGGCGGCGCGCGAGTTCATCCTCCGGCAGCGTCGCCGGAAGCACGGTGAACACATCGTCGCCCTGCGCGATCGGCATTCCGGCGGCCGACCAGCAGCCCGACATGCCGGTGACGCCGGCAACGATCTCGGTCGGAAAGCGCGATGCCAGCCGCGCGTGCAGATGCATGTAGGAGCCGTAGAACAGCGGATCGCCCTCGCAGATCACCGCCACCACGCGTCCGGCCGAAAGATGCGCCGCAATCTCGGCGGCAGCTCCGTCGTAGAAATCGCGGATGGCGTTACGGTAGCCGTCGCTGCATGCCGGTAGCTCGGTGGTGATCGGATAAAGAAGCGGCAGCTCCGTGACTTCGGCGCGCAAGTGCCGCGCAGCGATGGTGCGCGAGTGGCTCGCATTTCCGGCCTTGGCGAAGTGCGCGATCACATCGGCCTCGCCCAGCGCGCGCATCGCCTTGATCGTCATCAGCTCGGGATCGCCGGGCCCGACGCCGACGCCCAAGAGTCTTCCTGCGCCGATGAGTTTTCCCTCGCTCACAGTCCGGCCCTCGCCAAAGCATTGACCGCGGCAGCGGTCATGGCGCTGCCGCCCATGCGGCCGCGCACGATGAGAAACGGCACGCCGCGCGGGTCGGCGGCCAGCGCTTCCTTCGATTCCGCTGCGCCGACGAAACCGACCGGAATGCCGAGGATCGCCGCCGGCTTCGGCGCTCCGGCGTCGATGAGATCGAGCAAACGAAACAACGCCGTCGGTGCATTGCCGATGGCGATGATGGCGCCGGCGAGGCGGTCGGTCCATAAATCGAGCGCCGCCGCCGAACGCGTGTTGCCAAGCTTCTCGGCCAGCGCCGCGACGCGCGGATCGCGCAGCGTACAGATCACCTCATTGCCGGCCGGCAGTCGCGCCCGCGTAATTCCGTGCGCCACCATTTCCGCGTCGCAGAGGATCGGCGCTCCGGCGGCAAGCGCGCGACGCGCCGCCGCGACGAGATTTGGACCGAACACGATGTTTTCCGCTGCTTCGACCACGCCGCAGGCATGGATCATGCGCACGGCAACCTCGGCTTCTTCCGCGGAGAAGCGCGACAGGTCGGCCTCGGCGCGGATGATGGCGAAGGAGCGCTCGTAGATCGCCGTGCCGTCACGCAGATATGCCGCGCGCTCAGACATGGCTGCCCTCGCGTCGTCGCTCATGCGTGTATCGCGCAACTGCGGCCGGCAGTTCATCTGTTGCGACGGTGGTGAATGGAATGTCGCGAGCGGAGCCGTCGGCGATCAGCGCGCATCCATTAGGCGAGCCGACCACGGTCAGCGCTGCTATTCCGGCGTGGGCGCAGCCTTTGGCACAGCCGGAAATGTGAATTTCGAACGCTGTGTCGAGAAACGGCGCGGCGCCCGCCGCGATATGCGGTGCGATAGCGCGAGCGGCGACATGCGCGGACGAACAAATCGGCGCGCCGGCGCAAGCGAAAACATGGCGCCGCGGGTCGTTGGCGTGGATAATGAAGCCAAGCTGTTCGGCGACTGCGGCAAACGACGGCGCGGTCCGTTGCGCGAGGCCGATGACCATGAGCGCTCGGCCCGCTCCTGTGCGCACGCCGAGGGCACCTGCCGCGCCGGCGGCATCGGCGAGTTGTTCGAGCGCCGCCGCATCGGCATGGCCGAAGGCGAGGCCGATGCCGTACGCCAGCGATGCGTCGCGCAGTCGATGTGCGCCGATTGCTTCGCAGGATTTGCGCGGACTGGGCCGCCGTACGTCGTCAACGAGAAAATCGGCGATAGCCGTGCCGAACGCTGTCGCTCCTTCCGTTGTAAGCACATCGCGGGCACGCGCGTTGCGGCCACCTTGCGCGATCGCTTCGAGCAGCCGCACGGCCACTTCGCCGCCGTCGTCGGGCGCAACCGCACCAAGTACAGCCGCGCTCACGCCATCGCCGCCGACGCTGACGCGAAACGCCGCGCCGCCATTTGTGGCCTCAGCGCGGAGGCGCACGTCGGCGGCAAGCTCATCGAGGGTGAGCGCGCCGCCGCCGTCGATTGCAACTGAAACTTTGGGTGCGAGCCTCGCGGCGAGCGAAGTTTCCGCCAGCGCGCGGCGCAAATCGACGGCGAATGCGCCGGCGTTCAAAACTTCTTCAGGGTCGAGCCCGGCGAGTGCGTTGCTGAGAATGGGAATGCCATCCTCCGCTGCGATGTTGAGCGCTGCAATGGCATCGGCAAAGCGCGGCGCGGTCGTGGCGCTCAATCCGCGGACCTGAATGCTGCCGCGCGCGGTGATCTCGATGACGCCATTGCCGTCCTCGCGCGCCGCCGCGCAGAGCTTAGTGAACGCCGCAAGCGGAATGGTGCCGATGGGCAAGAGCCGCACCAGGAAACCGTCTCCCGTCGGCATCGGGGCCGAAAGTCCGGGGCAGGCGCCACGGCGAAACGGAGCATTCATGATACAGTCTCCGCGCGTAGTGCCGCGACGTTGAAATCAACGTCATTGCGCCGCGGATGCCAAAAGCCGCGACGCCGCGCGGCGTCGAGGCGATCGGCAATGGCGGCGGCGGCTTGCGGATTCTCACGCAGCAGAAAGGCGCGCACGTCGGCGTCGGCGACGTATGTCGCATGCAGCAGATCGAACAATTCGCTAGCGACGGCACCGGTCGTTTCGGCAAAAGCGACGAGGCGATCGACTGTTTCGGCAAGCTCGGCGGCGCCGCGCGGGCCATGCCGCATCTGGCCGGCGATGAAGCGCGGATTGATCGCGCGCGCTCGTACGATGCGTGCCAGCGCTACCGAGAGGGTTCGCGCGCGCGGACGTTGCGGATCGGTCACATCGAGCATGACGAGATCGACGGCGCGGCCGAGCATTTTTGCCGCGGCGGCGAAGCCGCCGACGAAGGCGACATCCTCCGCGCCTTCGAGGAGGTCGCGGCCCGGATCGTCGCTCGAGTGGACGAGGAGATCGGCGCCGGCGACGCGTTGCGCGAAGGCGCCGGATGCATCGCTGCCCTCGCCGGCGGCGCCGCTGTAGTTGTGCGAGGTGGCCGCGAGATAAGCCGCGCCGATGGTTTCGGTGTCGGCGTCGCGGCCAAGCAAATCCTCGATGCCGGACCCGTAGGCGCCTGGCGCCGTGCCGAAGATGCGATGAAGCCGCGCGGCGCCGTCGGTTGCACGCCGCGCCGTCGCCAGCGGATTTTCATCGTCTGGCTCTTCGCGCGCGGCGACGGCCTGCACGGCGGCGTCGATGAGCGCGATCTGCGCGGGGAAGAGATCGCGAAACAGCCCGGAGATGCGCCAGGTGACGTCGACCCGCGCGCGCCCCATCGCAGCGGTCGGCAACACCTCGACGCCGGTCACGCGCCCGCTGGCATAGTCCCAGATCGGGCGGCAACCCATCAGCGCAAATCCTTGCGCGATCTCCTCGCCGCCGGTGCGCAAAGTGGCGCTTCCCCATAAATCGATCATCACGGCGCGGGGCAACTCGCCGTGCGTTTGTTGATGTGAGCGCAAAATCTCGTCGGCGGCGAGCTGGCCAAGGTCCACCGCAGTTTGCGTCGGCAGCGTGCGCGGATCGGCGGTGAAAAGATTGCGGCCGGTCGGCAGCACATCACGCCGTCCGCGCGCCGGCGCGCCGGCAGGGCCGGGCGCGACCCGGCGGCCGTCGAGCGCCGCGAGCAAAGCCGCACGTTCGGCTTCGGCGCTTGCTTGCCATTGCGGATCGTCGATACCAGAAGGCGTGCGGCCGTAAACGTGCAGGCCGTCCTTGATCGCGAGGTCTTTGAGATCGCATAGCCACGCGTCGATGCGGCGGAGCGCGTCGTCCGGGGCGTCAGTGCCGCCGATGCCCGCTTCGCGCGCCAACTCCGTTCGCTGCGCAGCCTCGACGATCAGCTTCGCAAGGCGCTCGCGCCGCCGGCGGTCGAGGCCGTCGGCTTGCGCGTATTCGTCGATCAGGCGCTCGAGCTCGCGCGCGTCGCCCGAAAGCCCACCGGCGACGAGCGGCGGCGGCAGATGGCCGATCGTCACGCTGGCGATGCGGCGTTTGGCCTGCGCCGCTTCGCCCGGATTGCTGACGATGAAGGGGTAGATAACCGGCAGCGGCCCGGTGACGATTTCCGGAAAGCATTCCGCGGTGAGTGCCACCGCCTTGCCCGGCAGCCATTCGAGCGTGCCGTGGGCGCCCATATGGACGAGCGCGTCGGTCTTCGCCACGTGTTGCAGCCACAGACCGAAGGCGACAAGCGCGTGCCGTGGCGGCAACGATGGATCGTGATAGTCGGCACGCCGCTCCGTGGAGCGCCCGCGATCGGGCGGCAGCGCCACAATGAGATTGCCGAACCGGCGCGCGCGAAAACGAAACATGCCGTCGCGAAAGTCCGGATCGTCGGTTGGGTTGTCCCAGGCTTTGCGCAGCCGCTCGATCGCGGCGGCCGGTACCCGCGCCAGCAGACGCTCGTACTCCGCCAACGGAAGCGTTGCGTCATCGGCGCCGGCGGAAAGCGCGGCGAGGAGTGTGCGCGAATTTTTAGGAGTGTTAGCGACGGCATATCCGGCGTCGGCGAGATCATTAAGCAGCGCGATCACGCTCGCCGGTACGTCGAGGCCGACGGCGTAACCGCTACGGCCCGGCGCGCCGGGATAGTCCGGCAACAGCACGGCCAAGTGGCGCTCGCCACACGGCAGCGCACGCAGGCGAACAAGCGCCGCGATACGATCGGCGACCATCTCGACCCGGTCCGGTTCGGGTCGGCTGGCAAGTGCGGTGAAGGCCAGTCCCTCCTGCGCCGGCAGCGGGTCCTTGAACGCGATGGCGCCGGCGAGGATGCGGCCATCAAGCTCCGGCAGCACGATATGCATGGCGAGATCGGCGGCGCCCAGCCCCCGCGCGCTGTCGCGCCAGGCCGTGCGGCGGGTCGTGGCACTGACGACCTGCAGCACCGGGACATCGGCTGTGTCGAGCGGTGTCGCCTCGCCGACGGTGCCACCGGCGGCGAATGCAGTGGTAGTGACAATGACGGCGGGTTGGAGCCGTGCGAACGCGTCGCGCAGGAGGATGGCCGCTTCGCTGTCCTTCAGGCTCGTAACGACAAGGGGGGCAGGCGCGATGCCGCGCGCCTCGAGCGCCGCGCAAAGAGCGTCGATCGGTGCGGTGTCGGCCGCGAGCAGCAGCGCGCGGTAGAAGATGATTGGAACGACAGCCTTCCCGGGATTAAGCGACGCGACAAGCCGGTCGAGGTCGATGGGACCCTCACCCGGCAAATAGCCGGCAAAACGCGGCACAGGTTTGGGCTCGCGGGCTTCGAGATGAAATCCGGCATGGCCGGCGAGCCGGCGCAGCAGAGCGCGCAAATTCTCGCGGCCGCCTTCGCGGAAGAAGCGCAGCAGCGTGTCGAGTTCCTGAGGCGGCAACGTCGAGGCCGCGGTGAGCCGGGCATCGTCGCGATCCTCCCCCGGCAACACGGCAAGCGCGACGCCGCGTTCACGCGCCAGTGCCGACAACCGCTCGATCCCGTACTTCCACCAATCGAGGCCGCCAAGCAACCGAACCACGATCACCTTGGCATTCACGCCGACGCGATCGATCCACAAATCGACCGACATCGGATGGCGCAGATCGCGCAGATGCGCGAGGCGAACGCTCGGCAGCGCCGCGGCCTCCGCCTGCCACGCGGCCGCAAGGCCGGCAAGGTCGCTGTCGGCGAACGAAAGGATGGCGATGTCGCCTGGCGCCTGGCCGAGGTCGACCGCTTCGACAATCTCGTCGAGGTTGGTTGCGGTCGTTGCGAGTAGATGCATCGCTCACCTGGATTTTAGTTTGAGCATGCTCTCTTCCGAAAACCCGCTTCCACTTTTCGGGTTCATGCTCGTGTTCACCCGACGAGCGCGCGTGTGATCGCGCCGCGATCAAGTCCCTTCAGTCCGATCACCACAAGCCGGCCCTCGCGCGCCTCGCCGCCAGCCCATGGCCGATCGTATTGGTGCGTCACGCGTGGTCCGACTGCCTGGACCAACAAGCGCAGCGGCTTGTCGGCGACCGCCGCAAACCCCTTGACGCGCAGCACGTCAAATTTCTCCAGCAATGCGGTGACGCGTGAGGCGAGCAACGACGGATCGGCGATCTCAGCGAGCGGCACGACGAAAGAATCGAAATCGTCGTGATCGTGCTCCTCCTCGGCGTCGTGGTGCGTGCGGCGGTTGGCGATATCGTCCTCCGTGCCGACGCCGAGCCCGAGCAGCAGCGCTTGATCGACTTTGCCGTCGGCGACGGCGATCACCTTCACGCTGCGCGGCAGCACGTCGGCAATCGCCGCCCGCGCTTTCGCAACGCCCGTTGCGTCGATGAGGTCGCGCTTGTTGAGCACGACGAGATCGGCGCAGGCGATCTGATCCTCAAAAACTTCTTCGATGGGATCGTCGTGCGCGAGCGCGGTATCGGTAGCCCGTTGCTGTGCCAGGGCGTTGAGGTCGTGCGCCACGCGGCCGTCGGCAAGCGCGGCGCCATCGACAACGACCACGACGCCGTCGACGGTTACGCGGCTTTTGATCGCCGGCCAATGGAACGCTTGCACCAGCGGCTTCGGCAAGGCGAGCCCGGACGTTTCGATGACGATGTGCTCGACTCCGCCGCGGGCAAGAATGGCGTCGAGCGCCGGCACGAATTCGTCGGCGACCGTGCAGCACAGGCAACCGTTAGCCAGTTCGACGATGTTCTCCTCGGGGCAGGCGGCATTGCCGCAGCCTTTGAGGATTTCTCCGTCGATGCCGACATCGCCGAACTCGTTGACGATGACGGCAAGGCGGCGGCCCTGGGCATTGGCGATGACGTGGCGAATGAGCGTTGTTTTGCCGGCGCCCAAAAAGCCGGTGACGATGGTGCAGGGGACGCGCGTGAGCGTGCCGTTCATTCGTCGATCTCCTCAAAGCCGATGGGTGGAACGCGCGCGATCAAGCCGCGCTTGAGCGGTGCCGGCCGTCCGCGCCAGGGAAGAATACCGTCGGCGGCGCCGGCAAGGAGACGCGCGCCTTCGACCAGCGCTTCCGCGCACGTCACATCAAGTCCGCCGAAGACGTAAGTCCACGAGCCGTTGCAGCGCAGCGCGGCGCTCGGGCCGCGCGTGCAGTTTGCGAGGCAGCGCATCGGGCGGACCTGGACTTCGGTGCCGGCGGCAGCATGCGCGGTCGCCGCGGCGAGAATCGCGCCCGGCCGCACGGCGCTATCGGGCTCGCCGACGGGTCTGCAGGTGACGCACACATAAATGATCGGAGCGTCGGCAGAAGCGGCGCTCTTTGTCACGGGCGTATCGAAGGAGGTCGTCATCGCACCACCTAAGCCCGCTCGGTCAGCGGCCGGTCGAGCCGCTGCCAGCGGTAGATGAAATACGAGACCGCCCAGCTCGCGATGAAGACGCCGACGACGAGAAAGCCGAAATTGGCGAGCCCGTGATCGAGGTCGCCCACGGTAGCCCAGAAGGCGCCTTCAAGGCCGAGCTTGCCGGCGATGAGACCCAGCGCTTCGATGCCCCCGATCAAAAGCGCGACCACAACCGAGATGGCGGTAATGGTGAGATTGTACCAAATCTTGCGGATTGGATTGAGGAATGCCCAGCCGTAGGCGCCGACCATGAGCACGCTGTCGGTCGTGTCGATCAGCGTCATGCCGGCGGTGAACAGCGCCGGGAATATCATGACCGTGGCAAAAGTGATGCCGCCGGAAGCCTGGCTTGCAGCAACGGCGAACAGGCTGATCTCGGTTGCGGTATCGAAGCCAAGACCGAACAGCAAGCCGATCGGGAACATCTGCCAGCTCCGCGACACCATGCGCAACAGCGGCCGGAAAATGCGGGCAAGAAGGCCGCGGCCTGAGAGGAGAAGGTCGAGTTCCTGCTCCGCGACCGGCTCACCGCGGCGGGCTCTGCGAAAGCTGCGCCAGACACCGCGCAGGATCACGAGATTGATGCCGGCGATAGCCAGGAGGAAAAAGGCGGAAGCGCCGGTGCCGACGATGCTGCCGATCGATTTGAACTGCTGGAAACGGCCTTCCAGCGCAAACGCCGCCGCCGCGATCGCTCCGACGGCGAGCGTGATGGCGAGCGAGTGACCGAGTGAGAAGAACAGACCGACCGAAACCGGCCGCTTGCCCTCCTGCATCAGCTTGCGCACGACATTGTCGATCGCAGCGATGTGGTCGGCATCGACCGCATGTCGCAGTCCCAGCACGTAGGCGAGGAAAGCGGTTCCGAGAAGGGCCGGCCGGTCAGCCAAGGCGATCGCCGCCCAGGCCAAGGCCGTTCCGTTGACGGCAAGCAGCAGCATATAGATCGCTGAAATTTTGGCGCGCTGATCGGTCGATGCATCGTCGACCGTCTTTTTCAGGAATGTAAGCACGGCGTGTCCTCGCGTAACTTGCCGCCGGCGCGAGCGAGGACCAAAAGACTTTCGTCTTTCAGATCATCCAACGGTACACCCCGACCGATGTTTGTCGCGTCAACTCGAACGACGGCAGGTCTCCTGGCTCGCGGATCGGCGCCTCGCCCCGCCTTCCCGGAAGCGCCAAGGCCTCCAGTGGCTCACTCGGACGAGACTTCCCGCTCACAGTTGCGGGGGCAGCTGCGGTTTTGGGCCTTAGTCCCGCACCGCATTCCCTTTTCACCCTCTCGCGAGGGACCGTCGATGGCTAGTGATAGATTTCGTTGGGCCAGCCTGTCAATCTGGCCTTCCGTTTCGTGCCCAATTCACAAGTGATGCCGAGCGTATCGAAACTCACCCTCGTCCTTGGCGGCGCCCGGTCGGGCAAGAGCCGCTATGCCGAGAGTTTGTTCGCCGCCTTGCCGCCGCCTTGGAAGCCGCCTTGGGCCTATATCGCGACGGCGGAAGCGGGTGACGATGAAATGGCCGCTCGCATCGCGGCCCACCGCGAGCGGCGCGGCTCAACTTGGCGCCCAATCGAAGCGCTACGCGATCTTCCGGCGAAGCTTGCGGCTTGTGGCACGATGCCGGTCTTGGTCGATTGCCTGACGCTTTGGCTCTCGAACCTCATGCTGGCGGAGGCGGATCTCGACAAGGAAATCGAGAGACTGGAAGCGGCGCTGGCGACAGCCGCGGCGCCGGTCGTGCTGGTTTCGAACGAGGTTGGTTTTGGAATCGTGCCGAGTTTCCCGCTCGGCCGCCGCTTTCGGGATATGCAGGGCATCGTCAACCAGCGTATCGCCGCGCGCGCCGATCGTGTCGTTCTGATGGTCGCGGGCTTGCCGCTGGCGGTGAAAGGGACGTTATGAGCGAACCATTCGATCAGGCCGAAGCTGAGCGCCATCGCGCCAAGATGGCAAAACGCAAAGCCGTGCAAGATGCCGAAGTCGCCGGAAAGACGATCGAGAAGGGCTTGCTGATCGTGCACACCGGCGCCGGCAAAGGAAAATCGACGGCCGCGTTCGGCCTTGCGCTGCGCATGTTGGGCCGCGGACATCGCGTCGGTGTGGTGCAATTCATCAAGGGCGCCTGGCACACAGCGGAGCGCGACGCGCTCGCCAAATTCGGCGATCAAGTCGTCTGGCACACGATGGGCGAGGGCTTTACCTGGGAAACGCAGGATCGCGCGCGCGACGTTGCCGCCGCCGAGCGCGCCTGGGCAAAGGCGCAAGAGCTCATGGCCGATCCGAGCTTTGGTCTCGTTATTTTCGACGAGCTCAATATCGCGCTGCGTTACGACTATCTCGATCTCAAGCCGGTCGTCGCCGCACTTGCCGCACGCCGGCAGGGACTCCACGTCGTCGTCACCGGACGCAACGCCAAGCCTGAACTGCTTGCCGCCGCCGATCTCGTCACCGAGATGACGCTGGTGAAACATCATTTCGCCGCCGGCGTGAAAGCGCAGCCGGGCATCGAGTTCTGAAAAATGCCGGCGCGCGCGCTCATGTTTCAGGGCACCGGTTCCGACGTGGGCAAATCGTTGATCGTCGCCGGACTCGCCCGCGCCTTCACCAAGCGCGGTCTGGCCGTGCGGCCGTTCAAGCCGCAGAACATGTCAAACAATGCGGCGGTAACGGAAGATGGCGGCGAGATCGGGCGCGCGCAGGCCTTGCAGGCGCGCGCCGCCTGCACGCCTGCCAGCATTCACATGAACCCCGTGCTGCTGAAGCCGCAGAGCGAAATCGGGGCACAAATCGTCGTGCAGGGCAGAGTCTACGGAAGCGCGAAAGCGGCCGCCTACCAGCAGATGAAGCGCGATCTCTTGCCGTATGTGCTCGACAGCTACGCGCGGCTGCGGGGCGAGGCCGACCTTGTGCTCGTCGAAGGCGCGGGCAGCGCCGCGGAAGTCAATCTGCGCGAAAACGATATCGCCAATATGGGATTTGCCCGCGCCGCCGATATCCCGGTCGTGCTGATCGGCGATATCGAGCGGGGAGGCGTGATTGCGAGCCTCGTCGGCACTAAAGCCGTGCTGGCGCCCGACGATGCGGCGCTCGTTCACGGGTTCATCGTCAACAAATTTCGCGGCGACGCGGCGCTGTTTGCCGCGGGGATGGAACGGATCGCGCAAGCAACCGGCTGGGAGGCGCTTGGCTTAGTCCCGCATTTTGCCGATGCGCGGTTGCTGCCGGCGGAGGATGCGCTCGCGCTCGAGAAAAGCAGGCCGACAAAGCCGCAAGCGCGAGTGCGCATCGCCGTTCCGATTTTGCCGCACATCGCCAATTTCGACGATCTCGATCCGCTCGACGCGGAGCCTGACGTCGATCTCGTGCGTGTGCGCTCCGGTGCGGCGCTGCCTGGCGACGCCGACCTCATTGTGCTGCCCGGCTCGAAGGCGACGATCGCAGACCTTGCGGCGCTGCGCGCGGCCGGCTTCGACATCGACATTGCCGCGCATTGGCGCCGCGGCGGAATGGTTCTCGGCCTTTGCGGCGGCTTCCAGATGCTCGGGTGCACGATCGCCGATCCCGGCGGCATCGAAGGCCCGTCCGCCGCGGTCGAAGGTCTCGGACTGCTCGACGTGGCAACGACGCTGTCGGCGGAAAAGCGCCTCGAACCGGTGCATGGCACGACCACCGACGATGTGCCGTTTAGCGGCTACGAGATGCATATGGGCGTGACCGATGGGCCGGATCGCGCGCGGCCGTTCGCGCGGCTCGCTGACGGCTCGCCGGAAGGCGCGGTATCCGCCAATGGCCGAGTGATCGGCACCTACGTGCACGGCCTATTTGCCGACGATCGGCAGCGCGCGGCCTGGCTTGCGCGCTTCAGGGGTACGGCGAGCGTTGCCTACGATGCCTTGATCGAGCGGACGCTTGACGCGCTGGCGGCGCACCTCGCTGCGCATGTCGATCTCGACCGGCTACTCACAATGGCGCGATGAGAAGGATGGTCGCGGCGGCGAGAAGCGCGATCAATATCGCGTCGGCCGAGCGGTAGAGCGCCAGCGCGCGGCGAATGTCAGCTGCGTTGGCGTCACGGCGGCCGTCGCCCATCACGGCGTCTTCGACGCAAACGCCGCCATAAGCGCGCGGACCCGCGAGCGAGAGGCCGAGTGCTCCCGCTATCGCCGCTTCGGGGTACCCGGCATTGGGCGAGCGATGGTGCGCAGCGTCGCGGCGCACTGCGCGCCAGGCGGCGCTGGCCGAAGCATCCTTGCTCAGTGCCGCCGCGGCGACCAGAAGCAGCGCGGAAAAGCGCGACGCCGGCAAATTGACCAAGTCGTCGAGCCGCGCAGCTGCCCAGCCGAAGGCCGCGTAGCGCGGCGTGCGGTGGCCGATCATACTGTCGGCCGTGTTGATCGCCTTGTAGAGTGCGGCGCCAGGGAGGCCCGCGATGACCATCCATATGACCGGCGCGACGACCGCGTCGGAGAAGTTCTCCGCGAGGCTCTCAATCGCCGCGCGGGCGATACCGGCAGCATCCAGGACCTCGGTGTCGCGGCCGACGATGCGCGCGACCGCGGCGCGACCGGACGCATCGCCGTCTCGTTCCAGCGCGCCGGCGACTTCAGTCACGTGCCGGTGCAGGCTCCTTTGCGCGACCAGCGCGCTCGCGAGAATGCCCGCAACAAGGATCCCGAAGGGCAGTCGCGAAAGCTCGCGCCCTACAATGAAAGCGATTGCGCCGACTATTCCAAGGAGGATGAGGACCGCGACAATGCCCGCGGCGCGGCGCGCTTTCGGTCCGGCCGTCTCGCGATTGAGCCAGCGGTCCAGCACACCGATCAAGCCGCCGATCCAGGTCACCGGGTGGCCGATCGCGCGCCACACGCGCTCGGGGTAACCGAGACAGAGCTCGATCAGCATGGCGATGAGCGCAAGCACGACGGACATGATCCTCACAAGCGGCGAAGACGAACCGCTGCTGCATGGCGGCGATCTCGGCGCCGCTCGGCGCCTGTTCCCGGGCGCGCCCCAACCTTTCGTCGACCTGTCGACCGGGATCAATCCCAATTCCTATCCGCTGCCGCGGCTTTCGGCCGATCTGTTTGCCCGCTTGCCCGATCCTGCTGCCGTCAGTGCGCTCGCTGCGGCGGTCGCGCGCGCCTATGGCGCTCCGTCGGCCGCGCACGTCGTACCGGCACCGGGGACGCAGATTTTGCTGCCTCTTGTCGCCGGCTTGGCGCGGCCCGGGCGCGCCGCCATTTTGGCGCCGAGCTATCCCGAACACGCCCGGGCCGCAGCACTTACCGGACACAACGTGAGAGCGGTTCGTGGGCTCGACGAATGCCGCGACGCCGCACTGGTCGTTGTCACCAATCCCAACAATCCCGATGGCAGGCTCTTCGCTAAGACCGATCTGCTTGCGCTGGCCAAGGACCTTCGCCGCCGCGGCGGCGTGCTCGTCGTCGATGAGGCGTTTATGGATGTAGGGCCACCCGGCGCGAGCCTCGCGGCCGATGTAGCGTGCGGCAATGTCGTCGTGCTGCGCTCGTTCGGCAAGTTCTTCGGTTTAGCCGGGCTGCGGCTCGGTTTTGCGCTCGCCGCGCCAGCGCTGGCTGCGCGACTTTGCGCGACGCTTGGTCCGTGGGCGGTATCGGGACCGGCGCTTGCCGTCGGCGCGAGAGCAATTGCAGACACGGCGTGGATCGAGCGTACGCGCAGACGCCTGAAGAAGGCTGCACAGAGGCTCGACGGAATCCTTTCCGACTCAGGTCTCGACATCATCGGCGGCACAACGTTGTTTCGGCTGGTGCAAACGCCGACGGCGAGCGCCCTATTCCAGCATCTGGGGCGCGCCGGCATTTGGGTACGCGCCTTCCCGGACAATGCGAGCCGGCTGCGCTTCGGCCTGCCCGCGCGCGATCGGGACTGGAAGCGTTTGGACGGCGCTATGACTTCTTTCAAGGCTTCATAGTCCGCTGCGAGGCTTGGCTCGGAGAGACGCCGTGGAGACAAGGCCATCGATGTCCTTCGACGAGGCTTTTCGCGCGCGCTTGCGCGATCTTCTCGTCTGGCGCCGGGATGTCCGGCGCTTCCGTCGCGATTCGTTACCGAGCGGCACCTTGGAAGCCCTCATCGAGCTCGCGTGCCTCGCCCCTTCGGTCGGGCTGAGCCAGCCATGGCGCTTCGTTATCGTCGACGACGAAACCACCCGCGCCGCCATCCGGCAGAATTTTGCTGTCTGTAACGCCGACGCGCTCGACGCTCAAAGCCACGAGCAGGCGAAGCGCTACGCTCGCCTCAAGCTCGCCGGATTGGAGGAGGCGCCATGCCACTTGGCGGTCTTCGCCGATCGCTCGACCGCCCAGGGTCACGGTCTCGGACGCCGCACGATGCCGGAAATGATCGAGTATTCGGCGGTGACCGCGGTGCATACGATCTGGCTCGCGGCGCGCGCCCAGGACATTGGGATGGGCTGGGTCTCGATCCTCGATCCAAAATCGGTCGCCGCGCTCCTCCGTGTCCCAGTAGAGTGGAAATTCATCGGTTATTTTTGTCTCGGCTATCCGCAGCTCGACGACACGGTACCCGAGCTGGAACAGGCGGGATGGGAAAAGCGGCGGCTCCCGCCATCAGTCATCATTAAGCGGTAACAGAACTAAGCGCCTAGAGGACGCGCGGAAATCTGCCGCGCCATTGCGGCCGAGCGATCCCTTACTTCGCAGCCGATCGGCCACTGTGCCAAAACGGGGCGGATTCGCTGGCACCCGCCTTGCTCACTCTCGATCGACGCTTAGCGCATGTGCCGTTAGCGGAAAAACCGCCGGCGAAAACCCTGCGCGACGTCAAACGAGAGTGGGGTCCGGTTGAATCCAATCGGCACACGCTCGCAGGGAGTGAGCGGTGTTAACCAATCGTCGTGCCGAAAGGGCTTCGGTATCTTGGTCGGTCGCGCTTGTCGGCACCGTGATTGTGCTGTCGGTTATAACCGCAAAGTCGGCTCATGCCGGCGGCGTTGCCGAACTGAGCTGTGTCCGCGGAGCCAAGAGCCTTAATTGCGCGGCGCAATGGGGCACGGCGGGCGATCCATATGTCAGAAGCGTGCCCGACGCTCTCGGCGAAGCGGAAAGGGCACAAGCGACCGCGCGCGACCAAAAGTGGCTGGCGCGTTGCCGGCCAATCGTCGAGCGTGATGGCTACGGCGTGGCCCGTTACCTGTATTCCTCGCCCGGCTGCGAATACGGACTCGGTGCGGACTGATGCAAGCGCCGCTCACGGCGGCGCTCCCATTTGCGTACCGAATTCCTAGCGGACTTGATTTGCCGCTTTCGCGTTGCTCTGCGGATGCCGCAGCGCGGACGTCGTCGTTACCTGCCCCGGCAGGTACTTGGTGACGACAACCGGATCGAGCTGTTTGACCGCGTCGTCCGGCAGCCGATACCAAGTCTCGTTACGCCCGAGAAATTCGAAGCCGAGATAACCGCGAACCGTCAGCGTCTGGCCGTCAGGGCTCACTGTCATCATCGCGCTGTAAATGTTGCCGTCGCGCGGGTCCAGAATGTTGCCGTGCTCGTATTTCAGCCCGGTTCGCTTCATGTCCTTGATAATAGGCAGGCCGAGCAACGGCGCACCCCTACGCTCGTCCTTGCAAGTCGTGCAGACGGGCGGGGTAGGAGGGTCGCCCGGCAGCGGGAACAGTTTCGCCGCGACGCCCTCGTAGCTTCCGCCATTCTCAACGAACAAGAACCAGATGACGGATTTTCCAGTCGAGGCATCGACCTTCTGCCACAGACCGGCCACCGAAGGGTCCGCCGCAGCAAGGGGCTGAACGGCCGCGAAAAGCGCCACGAGCCCCGCCATAAAAGGCTTTGTCAATCGCATTGCCAATTGGCTTCTCCATTCGTTTGTGACGATAGAATCAACGAATCTGCCATGGATGACGCAAAACTAATCCTTCCACAATGCGGTGATTTGAGGACGCCAAGTGCCGCGGGTCCGCCCAAAATGCGATGGGCGGACCTCATTTTCTCCCTTGCCACGGCCGCTGCACGTTCCGATGATTGTGCCAGCCATTGGATCAAAATCGGCTAGTCCAGCATTCAGGCTGTCGGTTGGGGATTTGAACGTTCATGCCGCGCCTCCCTGCGATGTCGCCCTCCAGCTTGGCCCTCGCCAACTTGCGGGCCGTTGTCATCCTGGTGGTGCTCGCGTTCCATTCGGTACTGGCCTACGTCCAATTCATTCCGGTGAGGACGGCGGCTTTTGACGATCCTCCGTACGGCTGGCGTTCCTTTCCGATCGTTGACAGCCACCGCTGGTTTGGTTTCGACCTATTTTGCGCCTGGCAGGACGTTTATTTGATGTCGCTCATGTTTTTGCTCTCCGGCCTGTTCGTCTGGACGAGCCTTACGCGCAAGCAGAGCTGGGGGTTCGTGCGGGATCGCTTGCGTCGACTTGGTGTTCCCTATGTGTTCGGTGTGCTCGTCCTTATCCCGATCGCGATCTATCCCGCTTACCTCGCGGCCGGTGGCGACCCGAGCCTGGCCGAATACTGGCAGCACTACCTCGCGCTCCCCTTCCTGCCGAATGGCCAGCTCTGGTTCTTGTGGCAGCTCCTGGCACTGAATTTCGTGGCGGTCGGGCTCAACCTGATCGCGCCCAAGGCCATTAAAACCTTGGGCAAGTGGTCGGGCGAAGCGGGACAGCGGCCCGGCTTGTACTTTGCCGTCCTCGTCGCGGCCTCCGCTGTTACCTACGTCCCGTCGGCGCTCGCGTTCACGCCTTGGGCTTGGTCGGATTCCGGACTTTTGTCCGTGCAGTGGTCGCGGCCGTTGCTCTATGGCGTCTACTTTTTCGCAGGCGTTGGCATCGGCGCAGGCGGCATCGAGGTCGGTCTGACTGCCGCTGACGGCGCGCTAGGCCGGCGCTGGAAGCTGTGGCTCGCAGTGGCGATCGCTTCGCTGTTTCTCTGGATGGGCGTTACCTCCCTAACGATGAACGGGCCGGCGCCCCTTGCCATCGATATCGCTGCCGATCTTTGTTTTGTCGTGGCCTGCGCCGCCGGTTGCTTCTTCGTCATTGCCTCAAGCTTGCGCTTTGGCACGATACGTTCCCCGATCCTCGATAGCCTTTCGGTGAATGCCTATAGCCTTTACCTCGTGCACTACGACTTCGTCGTTTGGCTGCAATACGCGCTGCTCGGCTTGACGCTCTTTGCCCTCATCAAGGGGATCATCGTCTTCTCTGGGACAGTGATCCTGAGCTGGCTGACCATCCTGGCCGTTGAGCGTATTCCGTTCGGTCTTCGGCTTAGCGCAGCGCCGCCGCATGCGGCTGCGACTCCGAAGTCGCCGTCGCAGGCTCCGGCCGGGCTTTATGCGAGGCTCCGCCAGATCGTTTCGCCGTAACGGCGCTCCAAATATCGCATTATTCCAGCGCGGAGCGGACCGCTTTGGCGATGGCGACGATCCCCTTGTCGACCTCGTGCGCGATGTGCGCGCGCAAGATCCGACGGCCGCGCTTGGCCAGCACGCGGAAGTCACCCCCTGCTTGCGCCGCCTCGATCACGCCGAAGCTCGCCGTGCGTCCCGGAATCGCCAGGTCGACGGCGGGCTGTGCCGTGATCTGAAGAAATACGCCGGAGTTCGGGCCGCCTTTATAGGCCTGTCCGGTCGAATGCAGGAAACGCGGACCGAATTGCAGACAGGTCGCGACGTGTTTTCGGTCGCGTACCGTCGCGCGCAGGCTCTGCAACGCCCCCAGCCGCGCCGCGGCGGTGTCGACATAAGCGAGAAGCGCGAAGTAATCGCCATCTTGGAGTCGGGCAAAGTGTGCTCTGAGCCAGCTTTCGAGGGTGGCATTCGCGCCGAGCTTTCGTAGCGCCTCAGCGTTGCGCAGATCCGTGTAGAGCGCGATGCCGTTTCCCTCAAACACCGGCGGCTCTGACGGCAACGAGCCCGTCTTCTCGAACGCTTCCGTCATCTCGCGGGTCGCGATCTTGCTTGCCTCGACGTCAGGCTGGTCGAACGGGTTGATGCCGATCACCGCGCCGGCGACAGCGGTCGCCATCTCAAAGCGAAAGAATTCTTGCGCGAGGAGATTTGGCGAAGCAATGCCGATGCGCACAATCGGATGCCCGGCACGTTGCAGCGCGTGGGCAACTTGATCCTGAGCCGGATCGGGATGTCCATGGTCGCGAAGATACACGAACAGGCGATCCGCGCCGTACACCGAAGTGTCGCCAAGCGGCTCGTCGGCAACGGGAATGACTCCGTGCCCGTTTTTGCCGGTCGATTCGGCTACCAGTTGCTCCACCCAAGCGCCGAAGGGGGCGATCGATGGCGAGGCGATAATGGTGAGCTTGTCACGCCCGCCGAGGGCAAGAACGCCGATCGCCAAGCCGAGCGACACGCCGGGATTTTCCGCGGGCTGCGCCTCCAGTCTGCAAGCCCGGGCCATGATACCGGCCGCTTCGAGGAACGCGCGCACATCGTGACCCATCGCCGCGAGCGGCACCAAGCCGAACTTGGAGAGGACGGAATAGCGCCCGCCAATGCTGGGAGCGCCGAAAAAGACGCGACGGAAGGCTTTCTCCTCGGCGGTCTTTTGCAGCCCCGAGCCCGGATCGGTAATCGCAACGAAGCGCCGCCCGGCACTACCGCCGACCCCGGCGGATGCGCGCGCAAAAAAGTAATCCATCAGAACGTTCGGTTCGAGCGTCGTGCCCGACTTGCTCGACACGATGAAAAGCGTGCGCGCTACATCGATGTTGCGCTCGAAACGTTGCACCTGTTCCGGATCGGTTGAATCGAGCACGTGCAACTTGGGATAGCCCCGTGCCGCTCCCAGGCTTCTGGCCAGCACCTCGGGGCCGAGGCTCGATCCGCCCATGCCAAGGAGCAGGATGTCGGTGAAGTTTTCCGCGCGCACCTCCTTGGCAAAATCTTGGACCGTCGCGGCGTCGCGCAACTCGCTGTCGATGATGTCCAGCCAGCCCAGCCAATCGCGTTCGTCGCGGCCGGTCCACAGCGTGGCGTCTTTGTTCCAGAGGCGGCGGGTATTTTCCTTTGAGCGCCACGCCTCGCGCGCCTCGGCCACCTCGCCGGCGAGCGGTTGGAGCAGCACTATCGTCTGGTGGTTCAGCTTCTCGCCCAAGGCGCGCCTCGACAGTTGATGGATCAAAGTTATGCGGCCTTGGTCTTGCCGCCGCAACCGATCTCGAACTCGCTCCTGCGCGCGAAGTTCCGGCGGGCCTGTAGGGATCCGCGCAAATCGACACCGCCCGCGAGCGGCTCGCGGGCGGTGCGGTCAAGGTGTTCGCTTGTCAGTTGCTATTTCATCGGCGCGGGGGACGCGTCGGTGAAACCGGCCACGGTCTTGATCCGGCCATCCGATGCCAGCGTTGCGAAATCGGTGCCGCCGAGATAAAGCGGCGCCTCTTTCGTCCCGCCGGCCGCCCAGGAAAAGCGTACAAAATTGTTATGCGCTTCGATCCCGCTGACCAAGTTCAGGCGGTAACCGGGGAACTGCGCTTGCGTCGTGGCAAGCATGGCGTCGATAGCGCCATGGCCGTTCCCGTGGCGATGCGCGTCAATGTAGCTGCCGTCCTCGGCCCAGGTCTCGGCGACGAGGTCGCGGCGGCGTTTCGGATCGCGTTCATTCCACGCCGCGAGATAACGGATGACGGTTTCGTTGACGTTGGTCATCTGACTTCTCCTTACGTTGGATCAGCGGCCGCTTGCTGGCCGTGCCCTAATCTTTCCTCGTGCGGAGAGCGAAAGCGATTACGCGGCAGGTAAAGAAAAGCGATTTAATTGGAACGACCGGCGCTGGCTGCCATGCGCTGCACTGAGGCGGCGGTCTCTTCATCGGCGGGGAAGAAGAGCTCCAGGGCCAGTTCGGACAGCATTACGTCGACCGGCGTTCCGAAAACCGTCGTCATGCTGAAGAAGGAGAGCAGGTCGCCTCCCGCCTTGATCCGAAACGGCACCGCGATGTCGTGCTCGATACCCTTCACCTGCGCCGGCTTTTCGTGAGGCGCAGCATAGTCGCTCACCTCGCGGAGCAGATCGATCAACGCGCGATCCGCGGTGAGTTCGACCTGACGGCGCAATCGGTACAGAAGATGCGCGCGCCATTCGGCGAGGTTGACGATCCGCGGAGCAAGCCCGCGTGGATGCAACGAGAGGCGCATGGCGTTGACCGGCGGCTGCAGTAGATCGGGATCGACGCCGTCATATAATTCCGGCAGCGCCGCGTTGCTGGCGACGACGCGCCAGTGCCGGTCGAGCGCGAAGGCTGGATAAGGCTTTTGGCGGTCTAGTACGAGGTCGACAGCGGCGCGAGCCGCGGCCAGCGCCGGATCCGCAAGCGGGCGCTCGGGGAAGATCGGTGCGTAGCCCGCCGCGACCAAAAGGACATTGCGTTCGCGCACCGGCACGTCGAGCTGCTCGGAAAGGTGCAACAGCATGTCGCGGCTTGGGTGCGCGCGTCCGGTTTCGACGAAGCTCAAATGCCGCGTCGAAATCCCGGCGTCGCAGGCGAGATCGAGCTGACTCAGGCGCCGGCGCTGCCGCCATTCGCGCAACAGTCCACCGACCGGTGTACGATTGAGCATTGTGCAAGGTTAGCCCGAGCAGGCGCGGCGCTCAAATTACCCTGGAGGTAATGACCTGTCGTGTCGAGGAACGCATTCGCCTGCCGCATGGTTCGCAGGCGCGGATCCGGATAAAATACAGACGGGCCAGAGCCATACTGGTCGGGTACAGGATGAGGTAACTGCCATGGCGCAGTTGCACGCGGGTCCTTTGTCTATCGCGGCGGTTTTAGCGATGGCGTTGGCGGTGCTCGCCGCCCCGGCGAGTGCGGAACCGGCGCCCGGACGCGCACTCATCCTCGAGATCGGCGGCGCGATCGGTCCGCCGACCGCGGATTACATCGTGCGCGAACTCGACGCCGCGAAACCCGGCGAGGTCGGGCTCATCATTCTGCGCATGAACACGCCGGGGGGCCTCGATACCTCCATGCGCAAAATTATCAGCGCGATCCTGGCCTCGCCGGTGCCGGTCGCGACATACGTGGCGCCGAGTGGCGCGCGTGCGGCCAGTGCCGGCACTTATATCGCCTATGCGAGCGCCATCGCGGCGATGGCCCCGGGCACCAATATCGGCGCCGCGAC
The DNA here is from genome assembly GCA_963733575.1 of uncultured Alphaproteobacteria bacterium. Classification (GTDB taxonomy): domain Bacteria; phylum Pseudomonadota; class Alphaproteobacteria; order Rhizobiales; family Xanthobacteraceae; genus BOG-931. The sequence goes on from CAVTDJ010000011.1 coordinate 536,964, forward strand.
GCCGGTCCAGCTCGGCGCCAGTCCGTTGCTTCCGCCGGATCAGAAAGAACAAAAACAGCAGCAGCAGAACGAGGGCAAAGCCGGCGAGCCGACCGATACGGAGACGCGCAAGATCGTCAACGACGCCGTTGCCTATATCCGCAGTCTCGCCGCACTCAACAACCGCAATGCCGACTGGGCCGCCGAGGCGGTGCGTTCCGCCGTGAGCGTTCCAGCCTCCGAGGCGCTCGCGCTTCACGTCATCGACGTAATCGCCAACGATGACACCGATCTTCTGCGAAAGATCGACGGGCGCACGGTGACCGTTGCCGGAAAGCCGCAGCTTCTGGCGACTGGCGGCCTCGAGATCGTGAGCGAGCCGCCCGGCTGGCGCACCGAGTTGCTCGCCCTCGTCACCGATCCGAACGTCGCCTTCATACTAATGCTCATCGGAGTCTATGGGCTCATTCTCGAGTTTTTCAATCCGGGCGCCGTCCTGCCGGGTCTCGCCGGCGCCATTTCCCTTCTGGTCGCGCTCTACGCGCTGGCCTTCGTGCCGATTAATTATGCCGGTGTTGCGCTCGTACTTTTCGGCATCGCACTTATGGTTGCCGAGGCCCATATCGGTGCCTTCGGCGCGCTCGGCGTGGGCGGTATTGCCGCTTTCGTCATCGGGGCGCTGCTAATGTTTCCTTCGCGGGCACCGGGCTTTTCGCTCTCCGGCGGGATCGTGGCCGGTACAGCGATTGGCAGTGCTGCGCTGCTGCTCGTTGTGCTTACGGTTCTTTTGCGTTCGCGTAAGCGGCCGGTCGTGACCGGCGTTGAAGCGCTGATCGGAGCTGAAGGCGAGACTGTGTCCTGGCAGAATGGCGAAGGTCGGGTCAGGGTTAAGGGAGAAATCTGGCTCGCGCGCTCCGATGCTTCGCTTGATGTCGGCAGCCGCGTCAAGGTTGTCAGCCGCGATGGGCTCGTCCTTCGCGTCCAAGCTGCATAGCCGATCTATTCCGCCCATTCCCGCCCCAGCGACGAAAGAGGTCTTGATTGCGTTGTTGTAGTGGAATTCGCCGGGTCCTCGCTTTCGCGGGGCCGAGCGGAAGATAATACAGGAGCACAGCCATGGTTCTCACCGCCGCCATCGTGATCGCCGTTTTGGCACTCATCTTCATCTATGCCTCCATTCGTATTCTGCGCGAATACGAGCGGGGCGTGGTCTTCAGCCTCGGCCGCTACACCGGCACGAAGGGGCCCGGCCTGTTTCTCTTAGTGCCGTTCGTGCAACAGATGGTACGGGTCGATTTGCGCGTGGTCGTTGACGAAGTTCCCCCGCAGGACGTGATCTCTCGCGACAACGTCTCGGTCAAGGTGAGCGCCGTCATCTATTTCCGCGTGGTGGATCCCGAGCGCGCGATCATCCAGGTCAGCAATTATCTCGCGGCGACGAGCCAGCTCGCCCAGACCACGCTGCGCTGGGTTTTGGGCAAGCACGATCTCGACCAGATGTTGGCCGAGCGCGACAAGCTCAATGCCGACATCCAGGACGTGCTCGACAAGCAGACCGAAGGCTGGGGCATCAAGGTTTCCACGGTCGAGCTCAAGCGGATCGATCTCGACGAGAGCATGATCCGCGCTATCGCCCGTCAGGCGGAGGCCGAGCGTGAGCGCCGCGCCAAGATCATCAACGCGGAAGGGGAGCAGCAGGCGGCGCAGAAGCTCGTCGAGGCCGCGCGCATTCTGGCCGAGGTGCCACAGGCAATGCAGCTTCGCTATCTCGGTACGCTGTTCGATATCGCCAGCGAGCGCGGCTCAACGATCGTGTTTCCGTTCCCAATCGAGCTGGCGCAAGCTTTTTCCTCGATGGCTCCGCGCGCATGATCGCGCCCTCATGCAGGCGAAGCGCGACGCGAAGCCGGCGGTCACCCACGCGTCAAGTGTAATAATGTTTGAACAACGCCACGCGGATGTTATGTGATCGCGTCAAGCTCGCGGCCGCTGATGGGGATCGAGGCCGCGAATTTCATGACGACCGCGTGACAATATCTCAAATGGATCCGGCATCACCGACATGCGGCTGAACGTGCCAATTTCCGTCGCCGGGTGGGGCCGTTTCTTCACCCGTTGGGACGTTGTCGCGGTCCTTCTGGTCCTCGGGCTTCTGGTGTTTCTGGCCGAGGCGAGCCGGCACCTCCTTCAGCCGTTGGCGGAGTTGCAGCGCGAGCCGGTGTCGCTCGATCCCGCGAATCTCCCGGAATATGCGGCGCGCACCACGCTCCGCATGCTCATCGCGATGGCGTTGTCGCTTCTCTTTACCTTTACCTACGCGACGCTCGCGGCCAAGAACAAGCAGGCCGAACGGCTGCTCGTTCCGCTCCTCGACATCCTGCAGTCCGTTCCGATCCTCGGCTTCATATCCATCACCGTCGTCTTTTTCATGGCGCTCGCGCCGGGGCGCGTTCTCGGCGCCGAATTCGCCGCCATTTTCGCGATTTTCACCAGCCAAGCCTGGAACATGGCATTCAGTTTCTACCAATCGCTGCGCACGGTGCCGACCGAGCTGGTCGAGGCCTCGCGCAACTTCAGGCTGAGTCCGTGGATGAGCTTCTGGCGTGTCGACGTTCCGTTCGCGATGCCGCAACTCATCTGGAACATGATGATGTCGATGTCGGGAAGCTGGTTCTTCGTTGTCGCCTCCGAAGCAATCAGTGTCGGCAACACAACCATCACGCTACCGGGTGTCGGCTCCTACATTGCGCTCGCCATCGAGCACCAGGATCTGACGGCGGTCGGCTATGCAATCGCCACCATGCTCATTGTGATCCTGATCTACGACCAGCTTTTGTTCCGGCCGCTGGTGGCATGGGCGGATCGCTTTCGCTTCGAACAAGAACCCGGCATGCTGCCGCCGGAATCGTGGGTGCTCGATGTCCTGCGCCGCTCTCGGCTTGTCGACCAGCTCACGCGGCCGTGCGCTTCGTTGTGGCGGCGTTTGCTCATCGCGCGCTGGTCCAAGAGCGCGGAGCCGGTGAAACGAGAGGCCCCGACGCAGCGCGGCTGGATCACGTTCCAGTGGGCCGCAATCGTCATCGCTGTTGTCGCGGTCGCGCTCTGGCAGGTTGCGCGGTTTTTCATTCAAGACATAACGATGTCCGACGTCGCCACGGTATTGCTCCTGGGGCTCGCGACCTTGACCCGCATCGTCGTGCTCATCGCGCTAGCCACCGTGATCTGGGTGCCGGTGGGCGTTTGGGTCGGCACGCGGCCGCATGTCGCCAATCTGGTTCAGCCGATCGCGCAATTTCTCGCCGCCTTTCCGGCGAATCTGCTGTTTCCGATCGCGGTTTCGGCGATCGTCGCGTTCAAGCTCAATCCGGATATCTGGCTGAGTCCTCTGATGATCCTCGGCACGCAATGGTATATCCTTTTTAATATCGTTGCCGGTGCGTCGGCGATCCCCGCTGAGTTGCGCGCCGCTGGCGTGAATTTCCGCGTTCGAGGCTGGCTGTGGTGGCGGCGGATCGCGCTTCCTGCGGTGCTGCCGTTCTACGTGACCGGCGCCATCACCGCTTCCGGTGGCTCGTGGAATGCGAGCATCGTCGCTGAGGTCGCGAGCTGGGGCAACGAGCGCCTCGAAGCGAAAGGGCTCGGTGCCTATATTGCACAGCAAACGGCGGCGGGCGATTTCCACCGCATCGTACTCGGCATCGCCGTGATGAGTTTGTTCGTCGTTCTCATCAATCGCACGTTTTGGCGTCCACTTTATCTTTATGCGGAACGCAAGTTCCGGCTTGGTTGAGGCCTTCCATGAGTACTGCCCTACTTGACATTCATGCGCTGCGTCAGACCTTTCCAAAGGCCGACGGCGGCGAGCTTCTGGTGCTGGACGGAGTCGAGCTTGAGCTTAATCAGGGGCAGATCGTCGGCTTGCTCGGCCGCACCGGGTCCGGAAAATCAACATTACTGCGCTTGATCGCCGGCCTGGCCCGACCATCGGATGGAACCATCACCTATCTCGGCCAGCCGGTCGTTGCGCCGGCGCCCGGCATTGCCATGGTGTTCCAGGGCTTCGCGCTGTTCCCATGGCTGACGGTGCTGGAGAATGTGCAGCTCGGCCTCGAGGCGCTCGGGCTTCCCGACGCGGAAATCAGGAAGCGTGCGCTGGCGGGAATCGATCTCATCGGGCTGGACGGCTACGAATCCGCCTATCCGCGCGAATTGTCCGGTGGCATGCGCCAGCGCGTCGGTTTCGCGCGCGCGCTCGTCGTCCATCCGAACATTCTTCTGATGGATGAGCCGTTCTCCGCGCTTGACGTGCTCACGGCGGAAACCTTGCGAACGGACTTCCTTGAGCTGTGGGGCGATGGCAGGCTGCCGATCAAGGGCGTCATTCTGGTGACCCACAACATCGAGGAAGCGGTGCTGATGTGCGACCGCATCCTTTTGTTCTCATCCAATCCCGGCAGGATCATTCGCGAGATCGCCGTCGACCTCAAGCAGCCGCGCAACCGCCTCGATCCGCAATTCCACGAACTGGTCGAAAACATCTATGCGGCGATGACCGCGCGCACCCCGACGCCGCCGCGGATCGGCACAACGGCGGGAATGGTGGCGACAAGCATCGACACGATCCTGCCGCGCGTCTCCGCCAATCTCCTATCCGGCCTCCTCGAAGCGCTGGCCGCACAGCCCTACAACGGCAAGGCCGACCTTCCGGTCATCGCCGACGAGCTGCACATGGAAGGCGACGAACTCTTTCCGGTTTCGGACGCGCTGCAAATTCTGCATCTCGTGGAAATTGAAGGCGGCGACATCAAGCTCACCGAGACCGGCAAGCAATTCGTGGAGGCGGCCACGGACGATCGCAAAAAGATCTTCCAGCGCCAGCTTCTGTCCTATGTCCCGCTCGCCGCTCACATCCGTCGCGTGCTGCAGGAGCGTGCCAATCACGTGGCGCCGAAGAGCCGGTTCTTCGACGAACTCGAAGATCACATGAGCACCGACGACGCGGAGGCGACCTTGCGCTCGGTCACCGCCTGGAGCCGCTACGCGGAGGCGTTCGCCTACGACGACAACTCGCAGACCTTCAGTCTGGAAAATCCGACTTAGCCCTTACGCCGCCGCCCGCCGCGCCTTCACCGCGAGCGAGAGCAACGCCCGCTCGGCGATGGTGTCCGCGAGCGCTGGCGTCCGCCGCGACGCCAAGACCGCCTCGGCCAGCTCGGCCATGGCGGCGGTGAGCCGCGCCGCGTTCCACTGCCTGAGCGCCGCTTCGACAATGTTTTTGCGGCGGAAGTGCAATGGCGGCTGCAAGCTGTCGACGGAGAAGGGCGCACCCGCTTCGATCGCCGTGCGCCATTTGTGCAACTGCGCGAGCTGGCGCTGGGCGGCAAAAAAGATCGAGCCGACCGGGCTGCCGGCGGCGCGGACCTTGGCGAGCTGCGCCTCGAGGTCGGCGGGGCGGCCGGCAAATGCCGTATCGATGAGCTCGTCTAGCGCCAAAGCCGAAGCGTCGGAGACGATTGCGGTCACGTCATCGACATCGATCTCGCCGCGGCCGCGGGCGTAGAGCGCGAGCTTGCGGAGCTCGTTGCGCGAGGCTGCCCGGTCGCCGCCGAGAAGCGGAATGAGCATGGCGCGCGCGTCGAGCTTGAGCACAAGGCCGGCGTCGCGCATCTCAATGTCGATGAGCCGCGCCAGATCGCGCTCGGTGTCGGCGTAGCAGGGCAAAGCCGCGGCATTCCTGGCGCGCTCGCAGAGGACGCGCAGCGGCGCATTGCGGCGCAGGTCGCCGGCCTCGATTACGACGCGGCATTCGCTCACCGGAAGACCGAGAAGCGCCTCGACTGCCGGCGCGATGTTGCGGCTGCCGGCCTTCGCCCACACCGCACGGCGCCCGCCGAACAGCGGGATGGTCTGCGCCTCCTCGACAAGCCGCGCCGGATTGGCGGACAGCTCTTCGGCTTCCAGCCGCGCCAGCGAGAACGGATCGTTCACGTCGTCGACCGACGCCTTGACGAGCGCGTTGGCGCGCTCGCTGACGAGGCCCGCGTCCGGACCAAAGACCAGCACGACCGGCCGCGCCGGATCGGGACGCGTCAGGAAGGCATCGACGTCTCGAAGCCTTGACGGCGACCATTAGGTTCCGGCGACGAAGTATGACGCCAGTCTGTTCCTGATCGCCTCGGCGACGATCTGCACCGCGTGGTCTTCGGCGTCGCGTCGCGCGCGCTGCCCGGCGAACCGCTGCTCCGAACCCGGAATGTCGTAATCGACATGCGAGAATGAAGTGTCGCTGAGACGATGCCGGTCGCCATCTCGACGAGCTGAAAACCGGCGACGACGGAGGTGATCTGGGCGTCTGGCCGTCCGGTATTGGGATCGATCACCGCGGTAAATTGCGAGGTCGAGACGTTGACCTTGAGCTGATAGGTCGGCGCGAAGGCGTTGCCGCCGTTATGCAGATCGAACTGCAGAGCGTTGCGCAGCCCGATGGCGACGCGCTCGGCGGGGGTGCCGCGGGGCGCAATGATCGGCGGAATGTCGACGGCGGCAAATTTATCCTGCACGCCCTCCGCCCCCGGCGTCGGGCGGGCGCCGTAAAGCGGCTGCCAGCAGCCCGCGGTCAGCCCGGCTGCGGCCAGCACCACGGCCACCCGCGCCAGCCCGGCGAGCCGGCGCCATTGCCGAAATTCAGGCCACCACATTGACGATCCGTTGCGGCACCACGATCACCTTCTTCGGCGCCTTGCCGTCCAGCACCCTTTTTACCGCATCGAGCGCCAGGACGGCAGCCTCGATTTCGGCGTCCGCGGCGTCGCGCGCCACGGTCACATCGGCGCGTTTCTTGCCGTTGATCTGCACCGGAAGCGTCAGCGTGTCCTCGATCAACAACGCGCGCTCGACCTGCGGCCAAGCCGCTTCCGCGACCAGCGTCTTGTGGCCGAGCGCCGCCCAGCATTCCTCGGCGAGATGCGGCATCATCGGGGCAAACAGTTGCACAAGAACGTTAACCGCTTCGTTCATGGCCCAGCGCATGTCAGGGGCGATGACCCCGTCCTCGGTGTCGATGTTGCCGATGCACTCATTGAGGGTATTGGCGAATTCGTAGATGGCGGCCACGCAAACATTGAAGTGCAGCTTTTCGATGTCATCGGAGACTTTTGCGAGGGCTTGGTGGGTCGCCTTGCGCAAAGCCGCCGCCGGCGGCGAGAATTGGCGCGGCTGTTCGGCCGGTGCCGATTTGGCCGCTTCGGCGGCCTCGCCGACCAGACGCCAGAGCCGCTGCACGAAGCGCCAGGCGCCTTGCACGCCCTTTTCCGTCCAGTTGACGTCGCGCTCCGGCGGCGAATCCGAGAGCATGAACCAGCGCGCGACGTCGGCGCCGTAGCTCGCGATGATGTCGTCGGGATCGACGGTGTTGCGCCTCGACTTCGACATTTTCTCGATCGCGCCGATCTCGACCGGCTCGCCGGTCGCGATCAGCGTGGCGCGTCGCGCGTCGCCCTGCATGTCGATCTTGACCTCGGCCGGCGCCGCCCATTCGCCGTTGTCGCGGCGATAGGTCTCGTGCACGACCATGCCCTGCGTGAACAAACCGGCGAACGGCTCGTCGAGCCCGACATGCCCGGTCTTCTTCATCGCGCGGGTGAAGAAGCGGCTGTAGAGCAAATGCAAAATCGCGTGCTCGATGCCGCCGATATATTGATCGACCGGCATCCAGGCATCGACTACGGCTAAATCGGTCGGCGCGGATGCGATCCACGGATCGGTGAAGCGCTCGAAATACCAGGACGAGTCGACGAACGTGTCCATCGTGTCGGTCTCGCGCGTCGCCGGCGCGCCGCATTGCGGGCATTTGACGTGCTTCCACGTCGGATGGCGGTCGAGCGGATTGCCGGGCCGGTCGAACGTCACGTCCTCCGGCAGCGTCACCGGCAAATCTTTTTCCGGCACCGGCACCACGCCGCAGGATTCGCAATGCACGACCGGGATCGGGCAGCCCCAATAGCGCTGCCGCGAAATCCCCCAGTCGCGCAGGCGGAAATTCACCTGGCGCTGCGCCACGGGGCGATTGCCCGCGGCCTCTTTCTCCAGCCGCCGCGCGACTTCTTCCTTCGCCTCGGCAATGGTCAGGCCGTCGAGGAAGCGCGAATTGATCATGCGGCCGTCGCCGTCATAGGCGGTGTCGGTGATGACGAAAGTTTTCGGATCGACGCCCGGCGGGCAGACCACGGGAACATTGCCGAGCCCGTATTTGTTGACGAAGTCGAGGTCGCGCTGATCGTGCGCCGGGCAGCCGAAAATGGCGCCGGTGCCATAGTCCATCAGAATGAAATTCGCCACGTAGACCGGCAGCTTCCAGTTCGGATCGAAGGGATGAACCGCCTTGATGCCGGTGTCGAAGCCCATCTTCTCGGCGGTATCGATCTCGGCCTGCGCGGTGCTGTGGCGCTTGCACTCCGCGATGAATTCGGCGAGCGCCGGATTTTTCCTCGCCGCCGCCGCGGCGAGCGGATGATCCGGCGCGAGCGCCATGAATTTCGCGCCGAACAACGTGTCCGGCCGCGTGGTGAAGACTTCGAGCTCGGTTTCGCCGCCCGGCGCCGTTTTCGCATCGAGCGCGAAGCGCACCAGCAAGCCTTCCGAGCGGCCGATCCAGTTCTTCTGCATCAGCCGCACTTTTTCCGGCCAGCGATCGAGCGTATCGAGCGCGTCGAGCAGCTCCTGCGAGAAATCCGTGATCTTGAAGAACCATTGCGTCAGCTCGCGCTGCTCGACGATCGCGCCGGAGCGCCAGCCGCGGCCGTCGATCACCTGCTCGTTGGCGAGCACGGTCTGATCGACCGGATCCCAGTTCACCTTCGACTTCCGCCGCTCCACCAGATCGGCGCGCAAAAAATCGAGGAACATTTTCTGCTGATGCTTGTAATAGGCCGGATCGCAGGTCGCGATCTCGCGGCTCCAGTCGAGCGACAGGCCCATGGATTTGAGCTGCGCCTTCATCGCCGCGATGTTCTCGTAGGTCCACGCCTTGGGGTGGACCTTGCGCTCCATGGCGGCGTTCTCCGCCGGCATGCCGAAGGCGTCCCAGCCCATCGGATGCAGCACGGCAAAGCCCATCGCCCGCTTCACCCGCGCCACCACGTCGCCCATCGTGTAGTTGCGCACGTGGCCCATATGGATGCGCCCCGACGGGTAGGGGAACATCTCCAGTACGTAGTATTTCTTGCGGACGTCGTCGTTCTTCGTGGCGAAGATGCCGCGCTCGTCCCAGACTTTCTGCCAGCGGGCCTCCGCCTCGGTGGCGTTGTAACGTTCGGTTGCCATTGGAATTGCTGTCGTTTCCGGCGCTATCGAGGGCCGCGCGACGTGACACGAAAGAGCGCGGCGGGTCAACCGCAAGGGAAGGCGTCCTGCAAAGGCCGTTCACCGCCGCGCGAGAACGATCAGTAAAGCCCCGCCGACCGCTATTGCACCGCCGTAATAGACCCACCTGGTCGCGCTGATCATGAAGCTTTCGGCGGGCCAGCGGATCAATCCCGCACCCTGACCCATAAAGAAGAGTCCCGCGGCCAGAACGATGATTCCGACGAGCGTCAGCAGTGCTTTCATTTTCGCTCCAAGCATCGTTAGCCGGTTTGCAAAACCTCGGTGATCGGTCAGTTCGTTACCAATATCGGCGTTGACGCGGCGCCGGAAACAACGGCAGCTAACTCATGGGCGAGGTTCAACGCCCGCAATTGGGGGAAAATCCTCCGAATACGGAGGATCCCCCATGGAAAAATGGATCGTCGCCGCGGCGCTGCTGCTCGTCACACAAACCGTCACCACTGCCACCTTCGCCGCCGACGTCGCGGTCTGCACCCTGTCCGCCGACAAGAAGACCGTCACCGTCACCGCAACCAATCCCTATTCGCAGGAGATGGCCTGCGAGGTGAATTGCCACATGGCGCTACCCAACGGCATCGCCACGATTGTCTGCGTCAAGCCGGTGCCGGCCGGCGCCAAGAACTTCGTCATGTGCGCCGACAAGGGCGCAAGCGCCGGACCTTACACGCGGGTCAAGGAAGCCAGCATCAACTGCCCGGACCCCACCGCAAAGCCGGCTGCGATCGACAAGACACCAAAGGACGACGACGCGGCGGCCAAGGATGATGACGACGACAAGGACGCAGCGCCGCCGCCTGCCGGGACCAAAGCGAAGATGAAGGCGAAAACGAACGGCGACGATGACGACGACGCCGATGCCGACGAACTCATCAGGAAGACCCTGAAAGAGCAGCAGGAATTGATGAACCAGCTGCCGCGGAAATAGGCCTGGCGCGCGGGCTTGCGCGGCTTTCCGCGACCGATCATATCAAGCACGAAATATTCCTTCCGGCTCAAGCCAAAATCGAACGTCGAGGTAAGCGGGCGGCATGGCGCGCGACGACACAGATACTGCAATCACTCTCCTAGACGACACGACACGTCCGAAGGCTCCCAAAATCGAGGGCATCACGCCGGCGCAGCGGGTGGCGGGCAAGCGCCTGGCGCTGATCCACGAACATCACCTCGAGCAGATGAACGAGGTGCGCTGGGTGATGGAGCAGGTCGAAGCCGGCGAACAAAGCGCCGAGACTTTGCTCGAAGCGATTTCTTCGCTGCAGATGGCCGCCAATTACCGGGTGTTCGGCAATCTCTGCGGCCGCGAGTGCCAGATGCTGACGCTGCATCACACCATCGAAGACCAGAGCATCTTCCCTGTTCTGCATCAGGGCAGCGACGGACTGCGGAAGGTCGTCGACCGGCTGAGTCAGGAGCATTCGATCATTCACCAGCTTTTGCAAGCGTTGGAAGACAAGGCCGTGAACGCGGTGCGGGAACCGGGCCGCGAAACCTTTGCGGCGCTGAAGGCGGCGTTCCTCGCCCTCGACCGCGTCGTGCGCTCTCACTTCGGTTACGAACAGGAAGAACTGGAAGAAGCGCTGGGGTATTTCGGCATTCCGCTTTAGTTGCATTATCCGCCCCCGCGGAGCGGGGGAGGGGGACCGCCCGAAGGGCGGTGGAGGGGGCCTCGGCCTCACAGTAAATCAACCGCCATTTGAACGATCGCATCCGCCGCTTCATCAACTCCGCGCATCAGCTCGTTTGCGGCGATACGCATCACGGTGACTCCGCGCGCGTTAAGCCACGCATCGCGCCGCATATCACGTTGCGGCCGATTGCCCATATCATGGCTCACACCGTCGAGTTCGATCGCCAGCCGTGCTTTGGCACAATAAAAATCCAGTACGTACGGCCCGATCGGATGCTGACGCCGGAACACCGGTTTTCCGGGCGCACGCTCGCGCAGCCGACTCCATAGCCGGGCTTCTGGTACCGAAAGCGCGCGGCGCAGCCGGCGGGCGTTACCTATAGTTTGCTTCGGCGCTCTCATGCCCGTCTGCTCAGAGGCCCCCTCCACCATCCTTCGGATGGTCCCCCTCCCCCGCTTCGCGGGGGCGGATAAAGAAAGATTGCATGAACTATGCGGCCTGCAAGCCGTGGCTGACGGCGAAAACTGCGATACAACACGGATGATGTGATTTGTCGGCCCATTCGGTGTTTGCCCTCCATGAAGCTTCCGATCGCAACACTCCTGCTGATTGTCACCGCCACTGCAGCGCACGCGCAGACGCATCCCTGTGCGGCCGATGCGCTGGCGAAAGCGCCGCTGCTCCTTCGCTTTCACTACGACGGCGAGCCCAACCAGCCGGTCGACATCGAGGACAACGTCAAAGCGCTGCCGCCGGTCAAGGCGCTCAAAGGCAATGGCCGCTTCGACGTGCTCGAAGTCTCCGGCCACATCTACAAGGCGACCTACCGGATGCGGTTCATCTACGCCCGGATCAAGGGCTCGTGCGTCTTGATGGGCCAGGAAATCCTCGAAGCCAGCGATCCGTATTAAGCGGTCGCCGTTCATCCGCCCCCACGAAGTGGGGGAGGGGGACCGCCCGAAGGGCGGTGGAAGGGGCGACGGCCGAGACGCTTGCGTCAACGTTTGAGATTCGCCTCACCGCCGAACGCCCCCTCCACCATGCTCCGCATGGTCCCCCTCCCCCGCTTCGCGGGGGCGAATAAGCAAAAGCATTCCCGCGACGCATTCCGCGCCCGAGTTTTGCAAACGGCCACTCGTAGGGTGGGTTGGCCGCGAAGCGGCGTAACCCACCGATGCTGCGTGGTGGGCTTCGCTTCGCTCAGCACCACCCTACGAAGCACAACAACGAAGAAAGGGAAGCGGAACGCCGACAAGCGCGTGATCCTACCGTCCGCATCATCGGATGCGGCGCGCGCTGAAGCGCAGCGCGCTCGCCTGTCGGCGTTCCACCACGGCTCTTGCCAGGGGGCTTTCGCCCCTTTCGCTCAGCTCCAGGCCAGGCTTCCTGGGACGCGGCGGAAGCGCATCGTCTTATCAAGCTCGCCCCAACCGGGGGGCGAAAGACTCCGCGCTGCTAAACGGGCGTTACCCGCGCCCGCCTGTCCCAGTCCAGGGAATGCACCTCCCGGACCGGTCGTAATGCCGGTCAGCATGATGCCCGAAGCCGCCCGGGAGCGGACTGTATCGTTCCGCCCGCGGGCACCGCACTCGCTCCGCATCGGTGAGTACCCTCGGCCGAAGGCGTCCGTCGATGAGCGAGATTTTTATTTTGTAACCGGAATGGAGACAAATGTCAAGTAAGTCTCCGATCAGGCGACACCGGGGCCTGCCGGCGAAGAAAGCCCATTGAAAATAGGTGTCTAGTTATGACATTATCACTTGTGATAATGTCATAACTAGAGGCGCCCACTATGCAGCCTGAACAAATGAGAGCAGCCCGCGCTGCTCTGAACTGGTCCCTTGACGACCTCGCCTCAGCGTCAGGGGTCCATCGAAACACGCTCTCAAATTTCGAGACGCGCAAATACGATGGCGAGCCGAAAAAGTTAGTTGCAATTAAGCGCACTCTTGAATCGGCTGGCGTGATTTTCATCGAAGAGAACGGGGAAGCTGCAGGCGTGAGATTGAGAAGGTTTCAGGTGGGCGATCGCGTCCGGTTTAGACCTCAAACGAACGTGCGGTTCAGTTACAACATTGCGGCCGATGAAGTCGGGACTGTAGTCGAAGTGGAGCCACACCCGCCGCAAACGGGGCCGACTTATAAGATGATGGTCAAGTTTCCGACGCGTGACCAACCGTTGCCGTACGTCTTCAGGTTCGAGTACGAACTTGTTGAGGCTGCATCGGTACAATACAAAATTTGGGCTGGGCTTGCGCGAACACAAGCTGAATTCGCGTCTATGAAGCCGCACTGGATGACCAGGATACGCGACTCGTTGCACGATGCTCTTTGGGACGCGATGAAGATCAATGATGACGGGCGGGAGACCGTCTGGGAAATCGAAGGCAGCGACGGCTTGCGCCTAGGTCGAAGGGAAGTCGCGGAGATGGTGCGGCAGCGCAGATGGGAGTTGACCGCTATGCCGCCGCAAAAACACTGAATGTCGTCACCTGCGGATTTCGCTGCCGCCGCTCAATGCGGGCTACGCTTCCTATTCAGTACCACATTTCCATTCGGATGCCGCGCTCCGTTGGCGGATCGCCATGTGGGAAGCGGCCTATGCTATCGCGCGCCGCGAGAGCGCACGCGCAAGCGTCAATCAGATCGTCGCGGCGTATGCCGGTGCCATACCGATGACCCAGCCATTTCTCGATTTTGCCGAATCCTTGCCGCTTTAGAAGCTCGATGCGTTGCTGTCGGCCCGTAGCAGTCTTCTTATTCTCAAGGACTTTCCGACCACTTAGACGCCAGAATACAAGCTCGGGATGGGTCTCCAATAGTCGTGACTGTCGCTCCACGGTGATTGTTTCATTGACCTCCTTCAGCTTGTCTCTAATGCACCAAAGCTGCTTCGAGATTCCGTGGTCGTCGCAGCGCCAATAGCACTCGTTCGCCTTTTTGTAGCTTTCGAATGCCCAGACGTTCCAGCGTGCCCCCAGAAACACTCGCGACTTCACGTGCTCTCTTGCCTCGATGTCGCAAGTGCGATAGCCGCGCGTAGGCAACCCGATCGGTACATCGATCATGGCTCGCTCGTGCGAGATTGCAAGCAATCGGTCCAAACGACCATAATCAAAATACTGGTGGTTTCCGGCCAGATACACCGCGACCCACGCTCCGGGAATACCATCGAGGCCAATGAACGTCCGCATGGAATGAGCGTATCAAACGCGGCTGCCTATCTTAAGAGCGCCCACAACCAGCGCTGTTCCGGGATTTCGCGGCCGCGCAACCCCGGCTAAGATTGCTCACTATCCGCGATGGAGTACGCGTCGCCGAACGAGAGTCCTTCATGGGTAGGCCGGAAGAACCCTACTACACCGTCATCGTCGAAACCTACCGCATCAGCGGGTCTGGGTTGCATGGCGACATTCATGTTCGGCCCGCGAAGGGCGAACAGTTTCCGCAAACTATGCATGTCCGATTTCCAAGAGCGATACGATACGCGCACCCTATTGGCACTCGCTTTCGCGTCTATGCAAAGCTCACGGACAGAGAGGGTGGCAATCCGTTTTTGCACACCAACCACGCTTGGGATTACGAGGTACTGTCGCCTGATGAAGCGTAGCAGCCGATACAGGCCAATCAAGTTCGCAGGTCAGATCAGCAAAGCCTAATCCGCCATTTCGCATCTAGTAAATGTGCTTAAGTTTACTGCATGAAGAAGCCGAAAACATTCGCTAATCTGCTCGAAGAGGTGAGCGATTCCCGCTGGCCGAAAAAGGGCGACCGGCTGCTGCGGCCCGCCAGTTGGAATGATGGCGCGGAATTCTCCGGCGATCCGATTTCAAGGCATGTGCATATTTGGAGCGGTTACATGCGCGCTGGGGCCGCTTTGGTTGCGGAATCAAGCGGGGATCGAATTGACAGACACTTCCTCGTCTATCCAATCCTGTTCAATTATCGTCACGCTCTTGAGCTGGCAATGAAATGGACGATCGACCGCTACGGACGGTATGCGGATGTGCGTTTGGACAAAGATGAGCTAGACCACGACCTCTGGAAGCTTTGGAGGCATTGTAAAGCGGTGATTATTCAGGTGGGCTCAGAAGGTGAGGACGATGAAGCCCTGGCTGTAGTCGAGCAAATCGTCAAAGACTTTCACGATCTCGACAAGACGGCGATGGCGTTCCGATATCCCACGACGAAGAGAGGGTCTTCCATCAGCCTGCCGCAAGGCGCAATCGATCTGGATAACGTGAGGAACATCATGGAAGCGGTTGATAATTTCTTCAGCGGCGTCGATGGACAGTTGGACGCCAACTCTTCAGCGCAAGATTGGGATTTTTAGTATCCGCCCTCCTTCTGGCCCCTGCCTTATTAGCCGCGTGAAAGAACGAAAACACCCCGGAGACATCGTGCGTCCGGTCCAGAGTCCAGCTAAGAGTCCCGTCATGAAACCCGTCACCCCCGTTGCCCCCGCGCCGCCGCCCCAAGTCCGCTCGTTCGACGGCCCGCTCGGCCGGCGCATTATCGAGACGCATATCTGGGCGGTGCGGGAGGGATTGCGCGCCGCCACCGCTTACGAGCTGTTCGACGGCTATTGCCAGCGTCTGGTCATTGACGGCGTGCCGCTATGGCGGGGGCATGCGGCGATGGAAACGCTGCATCCGCAATGGAGCGGCTACGGCTACACTTGGCGGCGCGACCTTAATGCCATCCAGTCGTCGCAATACGACCGCACCGAGATCGACGGTGAGGAGTGGCTGCGCAGCCCGATGTACGACCTGATCCGACGCGCCGGTGAGGGGGAAAACAATCCGACGATCCGCCGGCGCCTCGAGGCGGGCCCGCAGCAGCGCGATTTCCCGGTGCTCGAGGAGTTCTTCGCGCAGGGCGCGACCGACTATTTCGGCCAGCTCTTCACCTTCGGGGAGCGCGGCGACCCTTCGCACGGCACCGGCGTGGTCTATTCCTTTTCCGCCGACCGGCGCGGCGGCTTCGACGACGACGATACCGCGCTCTTGCAGGCGACGCTGCCGGCGCTGTCGCTGGCGATGAAAGCGCATGCCGGCTATGTCATCGCCTCGGCGCTGCTGTGCACCTATCTCGGCGAAGAGACCGGCCGGCGCGTCCATTCCGGCGCGATCGAGCGCGGCTCGGTGGAGAGCATCCACGCGGTGCTGTGGTACGCGGACATCCGCGGCTTCACGCCGGCAAGCGACACAGCGCCGGGCGCGGTCATTGTCGATCTGCTCGACAATGTGTTCGAGGCCCTGACCGCGGCACTGCGCTCGCGCGGCGGCGAGGTGCTCAAATTTCTCGGCGACGGCATGCTGGCGACGCTGCCGTTCGCGGAGCCGGAACGCGCGGCGACCTGCCGGCGCGCGCTCGACGCCGCGGCTGACGCAATGCGCGGGCTCGCGGCGCTCAATGCGACCCGCGCCGCGGCCGGGCTGCCGGAAGTGACCGTCGACCTCGCGCTCCATGTCGGCGACGTACTCTACGGCAATGTCGGGGCGGCCGACCGGCTCGATTTCACCGTCATCGGGCCCGCCGTCAACGAGGTGGCGCGCATCGAGACATTATGCGAGCCGCTGGGACAGGCCGTGCTCGCCTCGGCCGAATTCGCGGCGGCGGTCGAGGATGGCGGCGGCCGTCTCACCTCGCTCGGTCATTATAATTTGCGCGGCGTTCGCGAGACCAAGGAGATCTTCGCCCTGTGTGATGGAAGCATTGCCGCGGGCGCTTAGCTCTCTTTTGGCGTTCGAAGCGCGTGCGGCGCTCTTGACGCCCCCGCCTTATTGGCCCCGCAAAGAACGAACAAATAGGTTCGGAGAAATCGGGAGGACAATCATGAAGGTCGTCATGAACGCCGCTTTGGACGCCGTTATGGGCGTGTCGCGCCTCGCTGCAACATTCGCATTTCTCGCGGCGGCGGTTTTTGCCGCGGCGGTTTTTGTTACGGTCTTGCCCGCGCAGGCGCAGCAGTCCGCATTGCCGCCGGAGCGGCGGGTGATCGTGATCGGCGAAGGCAGCGTCAGCCTGGCGCCCGACTATGCCCAGAGTCAGGAGCGGCGTGACCACCAGGGCCAAGACCGCCAAAGAGGCGGCCGACGCGAACGGAAAGGCGATGGCGGCCGTCATGGCGATGCTTTTGAGCGCGGGCATCGAGCAGAAGGATATTCAGACCGCGCGATTTTCAGTCCAGCCGATTTACGAATCGCGTCAGCCCAACACCGAACAGAAACTGACCGGCTTTAGTGTCTCCAACCAGGTCAACGTGACGATCCGGCAGATCGGCAAGGTCGGCGAGATTCTCGATCGGCTGGTCACGACGGGAGCGACGGACGCCGGCAACGTGGAATTTCTGCATTCCGACCTTTCCAAAGCGCTCGACCGGGCCCGGGAGGCCGCGGTCGCCGATGCGCGGCGCAAGGCGGAACTCTATGCGCACGCCGCCGGCCTGAGCCTCGGCAGCGTCAACTGGATCACGGAAGATTCCGGCTACGCGCCACCCATGGCGAAGACGGCCGTGCGAGCGTTTGACGGCGGGTCGGCGCCGCCGCCGATTGCCGCCGGCGAGGACACATTATACGTGCGCATCACGGTCGGCTTCGACATGAGCCATTAACGCGTCTTATGCCTGCCGGCGCTCGTCGAGCGTAGGCGGGCCGCTCAATCCGCGCTAAGCTTGCCGGAGAGAATAAAGTCAAATCCGGGAGGATCGCATGCGAAAAGCAACAGGACGCGCGCTTGGCCTGGCGGCATTGACGCTCATCGCGCTTGGTTCCGGCGCCAGCGCGCAGGACACCGTTCGCGTCCGTGGCACGATCGATCGCGTCGAGGGACCGCTCTACGTCGTCAAAGCGCGCGACGGCGCGGAGCTGAAAGTCGCGCTCGCCGACAACGGCATCGTGGTCGCGCTCGTCAAGGCCTCGCTCGCGGATATCAAGCCGGGTTTGTTCGTCGGCTCGACCGGAATGCCGCAGCCTGACGGAAGCCAAAAAGCCATTGAGGTCCACATCTTCCCCGAAGCGATGCGCGGCACCGGCGAAGGGCACTATCCGTGGGATCTGCAAGCCAACTCGACGATGACCAATGCCAACGTCGAGGAGACCGTCGCCGGCGTCGACGGCCAGACGCTGACGCTGAAATACAAAAACGGAGAGAAGAAGATCGTAGTGACGCCGCAAACCGCGATCGTCACCTATAATCCGGGCGACAAGAACGACCTCAAGCCGGGAGCAAAGATATTCATCGCCGCGGCGAAAAAGCAGGCGGACGGCACCTTGCAGGCGGCGCGCATCAATTACGGCAAAGACGGACTCACGCCGCCGATGTGAGCACCCTGCGGTCCGTTGCGACTATTTGCAGGCAAAGACCTCGGAAAGGCCTTCCTGCTTGGCGATTCCCTTCGCGGTGTGAACAGCGGTCAAGAAGGAAAGCTCGCTGATTGTCTTTGACTGTTGGCGCGCAACCGTGATGGTAAGGCCGCGGGGGTTTCTCGTTTGCGCGTATTCCTCGCCAAACCTGACCAGTACATAATTCTGGCCGGCGGGAAGCTCATTCGGTGACGCGATATATTTTACCTTTGGCATTGGCAAGCCTTTGCACTCTTCTGCGTGTGCGGGGAGCGATCGTGTTGTTTCAGTGACGATCGTGCGCCAACCGGACACCCCTGTTCCCATGACTCCCGGTCCACTCTAGCTAAGCCGCAATGCAGCCAAAGCGAGGGTTCTCTCAAAAAAGAATCTTGTCACAGGTTGGTCATGAAAATCCGCGATGCCCCGCAGAGCTCGCTCCGCCGGTGGCGATGGCGCGCGTTAAGTCGATGATGGGTGGCGAATGTTTCCTATTCCAAAGAGCGTCTTTCTGACCCGCGGCATCGGCGTTCACCGGCACCTGCTCACCGCATTCGAATACGCGCTGCGCGACGCCGATATCGAGCAGCAGAACCTCGTGACAGTGTCCTCGATCCTGCCGCCGGGATGCGAGCTCATCACGCCAGCGGCCGGGATTGCCACTTTGAGCCCCGGCGAGATCACGTTCTGCGTCATGGCGCGCGCCGAAACCAACGAGCCGGGCCGCCGGATCGCCGCCGGAATCGGTCTGGCCCGCCCGAAGGTTCCGGCTCATTATGGCTACATCTCGGAGCACCATGGCTTCGGCATGACCGAGGCCGAGATCAGGGATTACGTCGAGGATCTCGCGGCGACCATGCTGGCCTCGACGCTCGGTGTCGAGTTCGATCCCGGCGCAGCCTGGGATGAGCGTAAGCGTGTCTATGAAATGAGCAATCTCATTGTCGACAGTCTTTCGGTGACGGCAGCGTCCGAAGGCGCCGCCAACGGCGATTGGACCTGCGCCGTTGCCGCCGCGGTGTTCCGTTTCGCGGTTCCTATTGCGATTCCTGCGCGGACGCAGCCATGACCGGGGTGGCGACCTACGCGATCCCGCCGACGTTCCTCGGCACCAGTCACCGCGATCCCGCAGCTGCGATCTGCATTGCCGGAATTCCGCTCGACCTCGGCACCACCAACCGGAGCGGCGCGCGGTTCGGACCGGGCGCCATTCGGCACGCCAGCCGGATGCTCGTGGATGGCGCGCATCCGCAGCACTGGGTCGATGCAACGAAGCTGCCGCTGGCCGACATCGGCGACTTCGCGATCGCGCTCGGCGACCTAGTCGCCAGCATGGCGCTGATCGAGGAGCAGGCGCAGAAGATCGAACACCTCGTCGCGTTGGGCGGCGATCACAGCGTCACGCTGCCGCTTCTTCGCGCGCTGTCGAAACGGCGGGGCCCGTCCGCGCTCGTTCACCTCGATGCGCACGTCGATACCTGGCCCGACAGCTTCGGGCAGCCTTACGGCCACGGCTCGGTCTTCTACCATGCGATCGAGGAGGGCCTCATCGATCCGCGCCGCATGGTTCAGATCGGTATCCGCTCTCCGGTGTCGCGCGAGGTTCATGATTGGACCGCGGTGCGCGGTGTGGTGACGATCAAGGCACACGATGTTCACGAAGCGGGTCCCGCGGCCATTGCCGGGCGCATTGCCGAGGTCGTGGGGGACGCGCCGGTCTATCTCAGCATGGATATCGACGTGCTCGACCCCGCGTTTGCGCCCGGCACGGGAACCCCCGAGATCGGCGGACTTGCAAGCTGGCAAGTGCAGGCGATCTTGCGGCGGCTGCAGCGGCTCCGGTTTGTCGGTATGGACCTGGTCGAGGTCGCGCCGGCTTACGATGTGGCGGAGATCACGGCGCTGGCCGGCGCCACGATGGTCTGGGAATATATTTGCCTGCTCGGCCTGCGCCGCTAGTCTAGCGCGGTCGCGGCGAATGCCTGCATCCATGCGGCGTTCCAAAGGGGACAAAGTCGAAAGCAACAGGATGGCCGAAGCATCCGATCCGCGTCTTTATCACGCGCACGTCGGGAGGAACCGCGAGCCGATCCTCGAGGTACTCAAGCGCCTGTTGCCGGCGCGGGCTCTGGTGCTCGAAATCGCAAGCGGCAGCGGCGAACATGCCGCTTTCTTCGCAAAACAATTGCCGTCGGTTTCCTGGCTGCCGACCGATGTGGACGCCAAGGCGCTGGCCAGCATCGCCGCGTTCCGGGCGACGGCCGGCGCGCCAAATCTTCTTGCGCCGGTGCGCCTCGATGTGACGTTCTGAATCGTGGCCGATGAAAAAACGCGCCAACGCGGTGGTCTGCAATAACATGATCCACATTGCGCCTTGGGCGGCTAGCGAGGGCTTGATGCGCGGCGCCGCCCGCACATTGCGGGCCGGTGGCGTGCTCTATCTCTACGGCCCTTACAAGATCGATGGCCGCCACACCGCCCAAAGCAACGAGGAGTTCGACGCCTGGCTGCGCGGGCAAAACGCCGATTGGGGCATCCGCGATCTTGGCGAGGTGAAGGAACTCGCCGCGCGTCACGGCTTGACGCTCGCCGAGACCGTGCCGATGCGGGCCAATAATCTGAGCGTTATTTTCCGGCGCGGTGCAGCAAGGACGGCTTAGGGAACGTCATCCACAATTCACGTTGAGCGGCGGCAGTCCGCCTTTACGGCGCGCCAGTTCAATGGCAAATTCCGAATCATTCAAACAGGAGGAATCGACATGCGTCATTTGGTTCTCGCAGCAGTCATGGCAGCGGGCGTGAGCTTGATCGGGATCGCGGGCGCCTCGGCCGCTCCGGCCAACGGCCAGGCGATTTCGAATGCCGCCGCTCATTCGAGCATCGTTACCGACGTCGCGGGCGGGTGCGGACGCGGTTGGCATCGCGGCCCGCGCGGAGGCTGCCGCCCCTGGTGATGCGGCGCATCTATCGAACACGCGATTTCGCGTTGCCCGTCGCGTCTGAAGGGAAAACCCGCCGGTACGGTGACCGGCGGGTTTGTTTTTGAATGCTGTAGCCTGATCGGCGTTGCGTGATCTTAGAAATGCAAGTTCACGCCGCCGCGCACGATGTTGGCGGTGAACTTCACGTTGTCGACGATAATCTGATTTTGCGAGCCGAGGTCCACGAACAGGTATTCTACTTTGGCGCTCAGGCTGTTGGTGAAGGCATATTCAACACCGGCGCCGGCGGTCCATCCAAAGCGGGTCTGGGTGTCCGCAGCCGTTGCGGCCGCGGTGATGCCGCCGACCGTTGCCGTGGCGCTCGCGGTGGCGGTCAGTCCGCCGTAGGCCGCGCCGGCGGTGCCATAGAACAACGCGCGATCCCAAACGAAGCCAAGCCTGACGCGCGCCGTATCAAGCCAATTGAGCTGCGAACTCAGCGAGGCCGTCGCCACGCCACCGGGAATCGCGGCCGCGGTATTGAAGGTGCCGCGGATGTTGGACCAATCCAGATCGGCCTCGGCGCCGAGCAGCCATCCGCCGATCTGGTAGTTGTAACCGATGGTGCCGCCCGCCAGGGCGCCGCTGGTGTTGAAATTACCGGTTGTCAGGGCCGGAAGTCCGGTGAGGCCGACGGTCGCGGTGTGGTCGGTCAGACCCCATCCACCACCGCCATTGGCGCCGATATACCATCCGGTCCAGCTGAAAACCGGCGGCGGCGCCTTGTAATACGATTGCGGCATCTGAAGGTCGGCGGCAGAAGCGGTCTGGCCAACCGCGACACTCAGGCTCGTGGCAGCGAGAAGAACGACAAAATACCTACGCATAACTCAACTCCCCGTTTTTGGAAACGCGATGATGAGACACGCTAAGCTGATAAGAGAAATTCCAGGTTAAAGGCGGCTGGGTGGCGCTGCGGGAACGTACACAGGTTCGAAGTTTTCAGTCGGCTGTTGCAAACGAGCATCACTTTCATCTGGTAAAAGAATACTCCTGCCTGCCATTTCTGAAGTGCCGCCGCACGCAAACGCATTCCGCGCGTCACCACAATCAATTTACTTTGCTTAACGATGAGTTTTCGAACCGAATGAACCAACAAATTCGTTAATCGTTTTTCAGAAACGCTGCGCAGTGACAGCGAGCCCAACGAGACGAGCTGGTACCCCTTGTCGCTCAGCGCGTTGTGCGCTGCGGCCCCGGATCGGCTGCGGTATTCGCCAGCTTATGCCCGCGAGCGCCGGCGCGGTTCTCACTCCACCTTCGCCGCCGGCGTTGTGCTGTGGCCGAGCAGGCCCATGAGGCGATCGCGGATCAGACGTTCCGCGTCGGCCATGATCCGCTCGATCAGTTCGGCGACGGTCGGGATGTCGTGGATGAGGCCGGCGACCATGCCGCAGCTCCACGCGCCGGCGTCGACGTTGCCCTCCAGCATGATCCGCGGGTAAAGCCCGGCGACCTGTTCCTCGATATCTGAAAATTGCAGCGCCGAGCCCTTCGCGCGCTCGATCTCGACGATGCGGTCGACGCCGGCATTTTTCAAAACGCGCTCGGTGTTGCGCAGCGCGCGCATGATCAGCCGGGTGTCGAGCTCGGAGGCGGCGACGATCGCCTGCTTGACGTTGTCGTGCACCGGCGCCTCCTTGGTGGCGATAAAGCGCGTGCCCATGTTCATGCCGGCGGCGCCCAGCGCCAGTGCCGCGACCAGGCTGCGCGCATCCGCCATGCCGCCCGAGGCCACGAACGGAATCGTCAATTCGTCGGCGGCGCGCGGCAAGAGGATCATGTTGGGAACGTCGTCCTCGCCGGGATGGCCGCCGCATTCGAAGCCGTCGACGCTGACCGCGTCGCAGCCGATCCGCTCGGCTTTGAGCGAATGCCGCACCGAGGTGCATTTGTGAATGACCTTGATGCCGGCCGCCTTCAGCGCCGGCATGTATTGCTCGGGGCTTCGTCCCGCGGTCTCGACGATCTTGACGCCGCCTTCGACAATCGCGGCGACGTATTCCGGATAAGGCGGCGCCTTGAGCGCCGGCAGGAAGGTCAGGTTCACGCCGAACGGCTTGTCGGTCATGCCGCGGCAGCGCGCGATTTCCTTCGCCAGCAATTCCGGCGTCTTCTGCGTCAGCCCGGTGATGATGCCGAGCCCGCCGGCATTGGACACTGCGGAGGCCAGCTCGGCAAAGCCGACAAAATGCATGCCGCCCTGGATGATGGGATGGCGGATGCCGAACATTTCGGTGATGGTCGTTTGCATTCTCGGCCTCCGGTAGTCGTCATGGCCGGGCTTGACCAGCATAAAGCCGGGCATGACGGGAAAGACAAAAAGACCTCATGCCGCGATCAGGCCGCCGCCGGCGGCGACGAGGCCGAGATGGTGGTCGGCGTCGCCGAACAGCGTGTCGATCAACGTCACGCGCTTGAAGTAATGACCGACCTTGGCCTCCATGGTCATGCCGATGCCGCCGTGGATCTGGATCGCGCCCTGGCCGACGATGCGGCCCGAGCGGCCGATCTGCACCTTCGCCGCGGAGATCGCCGCCCGCCGCTCGCGCACGTCGTCCTCGGCCGCCATCATGGTGGCGAGCATCGCCATGCTGCGCGCCTGCTCGACCGCGATCAGCATTTCCGCGGCGCGGTGCTGCAGCGCCTGGAAGCTGCCGATGGTGACACCGAATTGCTTTCGCGTCTTCATATAGTCGACGGTGGTCTCGTGCATCGCCGTCATGGCGCCGACCGCTTCGGCGGCGAGCGCGGCGATCGCCTGATCTGCGATGCGCTCGATCAGCGGGAAGGCTGAGCCGGGCTCGCCGATGGCCGAGCCGGCATCGACGCGTACATTACTTAATGTCACCTCGGCGGCGCGCTGGCCGTCGACCGTGCCGTAGCCGCGCACCGAGACGCCGGGGGAGGCGGCATCGACGAGGAACAGCGCCAAGCCTTCGCGGCCGCTGCGCTCGCCGGACAGCCGCGCCGAGACGATGAATTTCTTGGCGCTGTCGCCATGCAGCACAAGAGTCTTGGCGCCGTCGAGCACGAAGCCGGCGCCGTCGCGGCGCGCCTTGGTCGCAACGTCGGCGAGATCGTAACGCGCCTGCCGCTCGGCGTGGGCGAAGGCGAGCATCAGCTCGCCGCTGGCGATCTGCGGAAGGAGCTCGCCGCGCATCTTTTCGCTGCCGCCGAGGCGGAGCAATCCGCCGCCGAGCACGACGGTCGCGAGATAAGGCTCGAGCGCCAGCGCGCGGCCGATCTGCTCCATCACGATCATGGTCTCGACCGGGCCGCCGGACGAGCCGCCATATTGCTCGTCGAACGGCAGGCCAAGGAGGCCAAGCTCGGCGTAGCGGCCCCAGAGGTCGTGGCTGAAGCCCCCCGGCTCCTGGCCGTAACGCTTGCGCGCCTCGAACGCGTAACGGTCGGCGAACAGGCGCTCGACGCTGTGTTGCAGGAGCCGCTGCTCGTCGCTCAGCTCAAAATCCATTTCGTCAGCCTCAACGCGTTACACAACTGAAAACATCACGGTCCCAAATCACAGTCCTAAAATCGCTTTGGCGATGATGTTTTTCTGAATCTCGTTCGAGCCGCCGTAGATCGAGGTCTTGCGGTAATTGAAATATTGCGGGGCGAGCGTGCCGGCCCAGTCGGGGCCGACCGGCGGCTCGTTCCACCTCTCGCTATCGTCATGCGGAATCTGATCGGGCAGAGCGTAAGGGCCGACGACTTCAAGCAGCAGCTCGGTGATGGTCTGCTGGATCTCCGATCCCTTGATCTTGAGGATCGACGAAGCGGGATCCGGCCTGTTGCTGCCGCTGCGCGTGCGCTCGGCGGCGACGACGCGGAGCTGCGTCATCTCCAGCGCCTTGAGCTCGATCTCGACGGCGGCGATCTTGGCGCGGAAGCGCTCGTCGGCGATGAGCGGCTTGCCGCCTGATTGCTCGAGCGCGGCCAGCTCCTTCAGGCGGCGGATGCGCGACTTGGAGATGCCGATGCGGGCGATGCCGGTGCGCTCGTTGCCAAGGAGGAACTTGGCGTAGTTCCAGCCTCTATTCTCCTCGCCGACCAGATTCTCGGCCGGCACTTTCACGTCGTCGAAGAAGACTTCGTTGACCTCGTGGCCGCCGTCGATGGTCTGGATCGGGCGCACGGTGATGCCCGGCGTTTTCATGTCGATCAGCAGGAAGGAAATGCCTTCCTGCTTCTTCGCCGCCGAATCGGTGCGCACCAGGCAGAAAATCCAGTCGGCGAATTGCGCCAGTGTCGTCCAGGTTTTCTGGCCGTTGACGATGTAATGATCGCCCGCGCGCTTCGCCGTGGTTTTCAGCGAGGCGAGATCGGAGCCGGCGCCGGGCTCGGAGAAGCCCTGGCACCACCAGTCGTCGAGATTGGCGATGCGCGGCAGAAATCTTTTCTTCTGCGTCTCGTTGCCGAAGGCGATAAGGACGGGCCCGAGCATGTTGACGCCGAACGGCAGCGGCTCGGGCGCCGGCGCCTGCTGCATCTCGTCGCGGAACAGATAAATCTCGGTCGGTCCCCAGCCGGTGCCGCCCCATTGCTTCGGCCAGTGCGGCACGGCCCAGCCCTTGGCGTTGAGGATACGCTGCCAGGCGACCAGGTCTTCTTTGCCGAGGCGGCGGCCTTCGATCATCTTGGTGCGGATCGCGGGCGGCAACGCGTCTTTCATGAACGCGCGCACCTCGGCGCGGAACGCGGTTTCTTCCGGCGTGAAGCGAAGGTCCATATCGCGCTCCTAATTGATCTCGAACAGGCCGGCGGCGCCCATACCGCCGCCGATGCACATGGTGACGACGGCGAGCTTGGCGCCGCGCCGCTTGCCCTCGATCAGCGCGTGGCCGGTCAAGCGCGCACCGCTCATGCCGTAGGGATGGCCGATCGAGATTGCGCCGCCGTCGACATTGAGCCGGTCCTGCGGAATGCCGAGCCGGTCGCGGCAATAGAGCACCTGGCTGGCGAAGGCTTCGTTCAATTCCCACAGATCGATGTCACCGACCTTCAGCCCTTGGCGGGCGAGGAGCTTTGGCACGGCGAAGACCGGCCCGATGCCCATTTCGTCGGGCTCGCAGCCGGCGACGGCGAAGCCGCGGAAGGTGCCGAGCGGTTTCAGGCCGCGGCGCTCGGCGAGCTTCGCGTCCATCACCACGCAAGCCGACGCGCCATCCGAAAGCTGGCTCGCATTGCCGGCGGTGATCCACTTTCCTTCCCGGACCGGCTTGAGCGCGGCGAGACCCTCGAGCGTGGTGTCGGGGCGATTGCCCTCGTCGCCCTTGAGCGTGACCTGCTCGAAGCTCTCGGCCTTGGTGTTCTTGTCGACGACTTTCTTTGTTGTCGGCAGCGGCACGATCTCGTCGTCGAAGCGCTTGGCCTGCTGTGCCGTCGCGGTGCGGCGCTGGCTTTCGAGCGAGAAAGCGTCCTGCGCTTCGCGGCTGACCTTGTAGCGCTCGGCGACGTTGTCGGCGGTGTCGATCATCGGCATATAGATCGCGGGTTTGTGCTCCATCAGCCAATCGTCGTTGACCGGCATGCTCTTGCCGTCCTGCACCAGGCTGACGCTTTCGAGCCCGCCGGCGGCGATGATCGAGGCCTCGCCGGAGATGATGCGCTGCGCCGCCAACGCAATCGTCTGCAAACCCGAGCTGCAGAAGCGGTTCACCGTCATGCCCGCGACGGTGACCGGAAGCCCGGCGCGGATCGCCGACTGCCGCGCGATGTTCTGCCCCGTGGCGCGCTCCGGCAGAGCGCAGCCGAGAATGACATCCTCGACTTCGCCGGGCGCGACGCCGGCCCGCTCTACCGCGTGACGGACCACATGGCCGCCAAGTTCGGCGCCGTGCGTCATGTTGAAGGCGCCGCGATAGGCTTTGCCGATCGGAGTACGGGCGGTGGAAACGATGACGGCGTCGGGCATTTTGCGATCTCCCTGCGGCGCGGTGGGTTTTTTGGCGCCCATACGCGTGTTGCGGACCGGCAATGCCCTGTCCGGCCTTCAGTTTTGCCGGAGGATGGATCGCCCGGTCAAGCCCGGAACGTCCGATCCATCTGCGTCGCCGCTTTCTTGCGGGAGTGCCGGAGAAGCGCGACTATTCGGTTTGTCCAGTGCATGATCCGGAAAAGTGGAGACCGGTTCTCCGAAAAGATCATGCACCGCCAAGATGCGGAATAGGGTCGTAAGAAAAAGCCGGAAGCGAGGGAGGAAGCCTATGGGGGCCGAAGCGCGCGCACTGGGCGCGAATAAGCGCGCGGCAGCCGACGGGCGAGCCGAAAATACCGCCGAGGGTCAGAAAGAACTTCGCGCCGCGCTGCTGGCGAAGGCGACCGCGCTGGTGCCGCTTCTTCGCGCGAAGGCCGCCGAGACCGAGCGCGACCGGCGCATCCCCGATGAGATCCTCGCCGCCATCGATGCGGCGCAACTTTTCCGGTTGCGGACGCCGAAACGCTTCGGCGGCTTCGAAGGCGATCTGCGCACCTACATGGATGTCGTCACCGAACTTGGGCGCGGTTGCGGCTCCACCTCATGGGTCGCGTTCATTTCGATCGCCACGGTATGGATCGCGGCGCTGTTTCCCGAAGAGGCGCAACGCGAGGTGTTCGAGGGCCATCCGGACGTGCGCTTCATGGGGGCGCTGGGGATGACGGCGCGCGCCCGCGCGGCCGATGGCGGTTACGTGGTCGACGGCAAGTGGGCCTACGCCTCCAATTGTTTGCACGCGCATTGGGCCGTTCTTTCGGCGCCGCTGCCGAACGGCGGCGCCATCACGCCGAGCATCATGCTGGTGCCGATGCGCGATCTGACGATCGAGGACACCTGGCACGTCGTCGGCATGCGCGGGACCGGAAGCCAAACGGTCGTCGCCCGCGAGGTTTTTGTGCCCGCACATCGCGCCTTGCCGACCGAAGCTTTGGCAAAAGGCTTGTCGCCACGGACCAACCGCCAGGAGTTCGTCTATCGCGAGGCGTTCGCACCGACCGCAATCATTGCCGTCGCCGCGCCGGTCCTCGGTATGGCGCAGGCCGCGCTGGAACTGACGCTGGAACGGATCAGCAAAGGCAAGCCGATCGCCTACAGCTTCTACGACGACACCCGCAAAGCGCCGAGCATGCAGCTCGAGCTCGCGCAAGCCGCGACCCTGGTCGAGAGCGCGGTCCTGCAGGTGCGGCGGTGGTGCGATGATATTGCCGACGCCGCACGCACAGGCAAGGAGCTGCCGTTCATCAAACGCGCGCAGATGCGCATGGATTTGGGCTACGCCATGCGCTGCTGCCGCGAGGCGGTCGGTCTCCTGCTCAATGTGCAAGGGGCCTCGGCCTTCGCCGAATCGAACCCGATGCAGCGCATCTGGCGCGATCTGGAAATGGCGAGCCGCCATGGCTTGTTGGCCGGCGAAATCCCGCACGAGATTTACGGCCGCGCGCTGGTCGGCAACTTCGAGCCGCTGTCGCCGATGGTATAAGAGGGACAATCGGCAAAGTATCCGCCGCGTGCTGCCGACGAAGGACATCCATGGCCGACAATGCATTCCAGGCGCGGCTCGAGCGTCTGCTCGACCGCACGGAAATCTTCGACCTGGTGCGGTTCGAACGGCTGTGCCGCGACCAGCGCGACTTTGCCGGCATGGTCGGGTGCTACGTGGCGAACGCGCCGGTGCGCACCACCTGGTTCGAAGGCACCGTCGAGGATTTCGCCGAGGCATCGCGCAAGAAGATGGGTTCGGGCAGCCAGGCCAAGCATTGGATCATGCCGGCGCGGCTCGAAATCAAGGGCGCACGCGCGCTGGTCGAGTCGCCGGCGTGTATCTTCGACCGGCTCACGTTCGACGGCATCGAGTTCGACACCTTCCAGTATTGCCGCTTCGTCTCGCGCGTGATCAAGACTGCCGGCGGCTGGAAGCTCTGCTCGTTCGAGGGCATCTATCAGCGCGATCAGATGCAGACGGTCGACCCGCGCGACCTGCTGCCGGTCGACTGGAACATCGTAAAGTCGTTGCGGCCGTCCTATAAGTTTATCGGCTACACCCAGGTCAAGCGCGGCTACAAGGTGAACCCGGAATTGCTCGGCGACGATCGGCCCGATCTGCTCCAGGCGTTCTATGCTCGGGAAAAGAAGTGGTTGGAGACCGGGCGATAGCGATTGGCGCCAAACCCGCAGGGCAGGCGAGTTCGTCCTTCAAGCGTTTTCGCGCGCCTCTGTTGCGCGGTGGTTTCGTTCGCGTTCTGGTTCAGTTACATCGCTGGTAGTTGCCGGAATAGTTCATCTCTTATAATTCATCTGCGCGCCGAATTTGGCGTGCGGATGCCGTAAACGCGGCGCGCTGCGCCGCGCCGCGAGCAGTCCATATCGTCAGGGGTCATGACGGCGAACACGAACCGCGATGATCGCTAAGACGAACCACAATTCAAGCCAGGTCTCGCCGGTGGAAATCTCCATCACGCGGCGGGACTTTCTCAACGGCGTCCCTGTTGCCGTAGGCGGCGCCGTCGTCGGCGGATTGCTTCCGGAATTTGTCGCGGCGGCCTTTGCGGGAGAATCGTCGCCGCAGGATGCAGCCGGATACTATCCGCCGGCGCTGAGCGGACTGCGGGGCAATCACCCCGGAAGTTTCGAGACCGCTCACGCCCTGCGGGATGCCGATTTTTGGTCGCGAGCTGGAACGGTCGCCGCGACCGGAGAGGATTACGATCTGGTCGTCGTGGGCGGCGGCATCAGCGGGCTTGCTGCGGCGCATTTCTACCGCGCCAGGCACCAAACCGCACGCATCCTCGTTCTTGATAACCATGACGATTTCGGCGGTCACGCCAAGCGCAATGAATTTGAACCCGGCGGCCGTCTGGCGCTGATGAATGGCGGCACGTTCTCCATCGACAGTCCGCGGCCATACAGCGCGGTTGCGGACGGTCTGCTGAAAACGCTTGGCGTCGATCCAGTCGCGCTGACGAAGAAATCGGCCGATCGGAATTTCTATCCATCGCTGGGCCTGTCGCGAGGCGTGTTTTTCGACCGTGAGACCTTCGGCGTTGACAAGCTTGTTGTCGCGACCGCCGGCTCCTCGTGGAGCGCGCGGCTCGCCATGTCGCCTTTGCCGCTCAATGCGCAACGCGACATCGTCAGGATCGAGGAAGAACAAGTCGACTATTTTCCCGGACTGTCATCCGACGAAAAGAAAGCGCGGCTGTCGCGGATGAGCTATCGCGATTTTTTGCTGGATGTTGTCAAGGCCGATCCCGCGGTCATTCCGTTTTATCAGGCGCGGACGCACGGCGAATGGGGTGTCGGTATCGACGCCGTTTCGGCGCTCGAACGTCTGGGCTTTCGACTTTCCCGGTTTTCAAGGTTTGAAGCTCGGGCCCGGCTCTGCGCCGAACATGGGTTATACCGCCGCCGGTTATGCCGACGGCGGGTCATACACGTTCCATTTTCCCGACGGCAATGCCTCGATCGCCCGGCTGTTGGTGCGCAATCTCGTTCCGGAGTGCGTGCCGGGCGAGAGCGCCGAAGATATCGTTGCGGCGCGTCTCGACTATTCGCGTCTCGATCGTCCGCCATCGCCGGTGCGCATTCGGCTCAACTCAACGGTCGTGCGCGTGTGCCATATCGGCGATCCGGCTGTGGCGGCGGAAGTGGAGATCGCATATGCGCTCGACGGCGCGCTCTATTCGGTGCGCGCCCGATCCTGCGTGCTCGCCTGCTACAACGTGATGATCCCGTACCTCTGTCCGGAATTGCCGGACAAGCAGAAAGAGGCGCTGCAATATGCGTCGAAGATACCGCTGATCTACGCGAGCGTGGCTTTACGGAATTGGCAGCCGTTCAAGGCTTTGGGTATCGCGCAGGTCTATGCACCGGGCTCGTATTTTTCATCGCTGGCGCTGAACCAGGTGGTCGATATCGGCAATTACCGGAGCTCGCGATTGCCGGACGAGCCGGTGCTCCTCCACATGATGCGCGCGCCGGTCCAAGCGGGACTGCCCGAGCGCGATCAGCATCGGGCCGGACGGCTCGACATTCTGAATACCAGCTTTCCGACGTTCGAGCGCGCCATTCGCGACCAACTCGGCCGTATCCTCGGCCCCGCTGGGTTCGATTCGGCGCGCGACATCACGGCCATCACCGTCAACCGCTGGCCGCACGGCTACGCTTACGAGTACAATCCGCTGTTCGATCCGGATTGGCCGGAGGGTCAGGAGCCGCACGTGATCGGCCGGGCGCGCTTCGGCCGGATCACCATCGCCAACTCGGATGCCGGTGCCGCCGCTTATACTGAACTCGGCGATCGATCAGGCGTACCGCGCCGTGGAGGAACTGTTCCGCGGGTAGGGGGCGCGTCTGTCATTGCGAGTGGAGCGAAGCAATCCAATCCTCCGCCTCGAAAGCTGGATTGCTTCCTCGCGGAGCTTGTCATCGGGCCGGCCACTTCAGGCCGGAGCCGTTGGCTCCTCGCGATGACGCTGCGGGGCCTATTCCTTGCCCAGCACCGAAATATCCGACGGGTTGCTGTACGCAGGGTGACGCCAGCCGTCCTCGTCGTAGTCGGCCATGCATCGCTCGACGAGCCCTTCCATCGCCTTGAGCGCGCCGTTGCCCTGCGCCTGCTGGAGCTGGAACACGCGAATAAGCTCGTGGCTGCCGGAATAGTTCATCTCATAGAGCTCGTGTCGCGCGCCGAACTCGGTGCCGATGGCGTCCCACAAAAGCTTCATGATCTTGATGCGCTGCTTGTAGTCGATGCCGTTCGATCCGCGCACATACTTGGCGAGATATTTGTCTATGTCTGGGTTTTTGAAATCGCGCGCGTGCGAGGGGAGATAAATCAGACCCGAGGCGACTACCTTTTCGACGATGTTGCGCACCGCCGGATAAGCCTCGGTCATGAACAGGCGATAGGAGGCCGAGCCGCGCCCGTTGGGAAGGACGGCGCCGTTGACCCATGGCTCCGGATTGAACGCCATGGCATCGGTGAGCGACCAGAACAAATTACGCCAGCCGATCACCTCGCCGATCTGAGCCTGCACGCCGCGGAACGCCTCGACGCCGGTCGCGCGCGCGGCCTTGTAGAGAAGCCCGGCGATGAAATCGAGCTTCACCGCCAGCCGCGTGCAACCCTGCAAGGTAAAGCCCTGGAAGAAGCCGGAGCGCGGATAAAAATTCTTCAATCGCTCGATGTCGCGATGAATCATCACGTTCTCCCAGGGGATGAACGCATTGTCGAAGACAAAAATGGCGTCGTTCTCGTCGAAGCGCGAGGTCAGCGGATAATCCCACGGCGAGCCGGTAGCCGCGGCGGCCATCTCGTAAGACGTCCGGCAAATCAGCTTGATGCCGGCCGTGTTCATCGGTGCGATGAACATCACAACCATGGACGGATCAGTGATTTCCTGGCCCATGTTCTGGCCGAGAAAATTATATTGGGTGAGCGCGGAGTTGGTGGCGACGACCTTGGCGCCGGAGACGTAGATCCCGGCGTCGGTCTCCTTCTGGATGGTGATGTAGACGTCCTTGACTTGCTCGACCGGCTTGTTGCGGTCGATCGGCGGATTGATCAGCGCGTGATTGAGAAACAGCACCGCCTCCTGGCCGCGCTTGTACCAGGCGCGCGCGTTGTCGGCGAACTTGCCGTAGAATTCGGCGTTGGCGCCCAGCGTGTTGAGGAAGGCGGCCTTGTAATCGGGGCTGCGGCCAAGCCAGCCGTAAGTGATGCGCGCCCAGGCGGCGATGGCGTCGCGCTGCGCGACCACCTCCTGCGCGGAGTGCGCCACCTTGAAGAATTTATGGGTGTAGCCGCCCGATCCGGTGTCGGTCGGCGCGGTGAGGACGTCCTTCGTTTCCTTGGCGTGCAAGGCATCGTAGAGAAGCGCGACCGAAGCCGCTGAATTGCGGAACGCCGGGTGCGTGGTGACGTCCTTCACCCGCTCGCCGTAAATATAGACCTCGCGACCGTCGCGCAGCGACTCCAGGAATTCCGCCCCGGTAAAAGGACGCTTTTTGCCTGCGATGATCGCTTCGGGATGCTCCGGCATTGGCTACTCCGTTTTCTTGCTTGTGCACCTTATTCGACGTTCGACTCGGCCGCTCGCGCCAGACCGCGCGGCGTCGGTTCTTTTCCATCGCCCCGAGCTGCTCGAACTCCAGAGCCTTCCGCCATGCAGGTCGGGTTCGGACTCACTTCATGCGCGCTTTCACCGGGTCCTTGACGTTTTCGATTTTGGCGATTTCCACGTTACGCACCTGACCGTTCACCTTTTCAACGCGACGGATAAACACCGTGTTGATGATGTCTCGCGTTTCGGGATCAATGGCGATTGGACCGCGGGGACTGTCCCATTTCATTCCTTTGACTGCATTGATGAGACTGTCGCCATCGGTCTTGCCGCCGGTCTTTTTCAACGCCTCGTAGATGAGGTGCATTCCGTCATAGCCGCCGACCGAGAAGAAGTCCGGGTTTCGCTTAAACTCCGCGTTGTAAGCCGCTACGAATTGCCTGTTGAGCGCCGAGTCGTGCGTGTAGTCGTAGTGGAATGCCGTGATGATCCCTATAGCGGCGTCCCCCATGGCTTTAAGCGCGCTCTCCTCGGCCAGTTCGCCTTGCCCCATGATCTTGATCTTGCTCGGATCCATGCCGCGCTCGATCAAGGCTTTTGCCAATGCTGCTGGCTGCGAGCCGCCGGGAACGAATACAAAGATTCCATCAGCACCGGAGTCCTTGGCGCGCTGGACGAAAGCTGAGAAATCGGGATTTGCCATGGGAACGCGGACCGAGCCGATGACTTCGCCGCCGGCGGCTGTGAAGGCACCTTGGAATGATGTCTCAGCATCGCGGCCGGGAGCGTAATCCGAGACCATGGTGAAGACCTTCTTGACTCCGTTCTGGAACGCCCAGGTCCCCAGTGCCTCGCAGTTCTGCGGCAACGTCAGCGAGGAGCGCGTAATGTAGGGCGATTTGGTCGTGATGATCGAAGTCGCCGCATTCATCACCACCATGAACTTTTTCGCCTCCGCCGAAAGGTCGGCGACGGTCAGCGCCTCCGGCGTGATCACAAAGCCGGCGAGAATGTCGACGTTTTCGTTGACGATGAGCTCTTGCGCGAGGCGCTTGGCCGTGTCCGGGGCGCCGGCGGTATCTTTGCGTATCAGCTCTATCTTCTTGCCGGCGACTACGTCGCCATGCTGCTTCATGTAAAGCTTGATTCCATTGTCCATCTGCGCCGCCGCATCGGTAAATTGACCGGTGTAGGTCATGATCAGGCCGACTTTGACGGTCTGCTGCGCATTCGCCGATAGCGCGATGAACTGTACCGTTACAAAGCAGCAAACGCCGAGAATTGCCTTTCTCATGGTTGTCCTCCCTGTAACGAATTTCTCCGCGCTCAAGCCGCGCTAATTATCGCCAGAGTTCCTTAGTCGCGAGCTTGGCACCCTCCGACAACGCGGCAAGCTTCGCCCAGGCGATCTGTGGGTGCACGCGTCCGCCGAGACCGCAGTCGGTGCCGGCAATGACGTTTTCGCGGCCGACGATTTCTGCAAAGCGGATAATTCGATCGGCGACGAGTTCGGGATGCTCCACAACGTTGGTCGCGTGACTGACGATACCCGGGATCAGAAGCCTGCCTTCCGGAAGCTTCGTGTCCCTCCAGACCTTCCACTCGTGCTCATGGCGCGTATTGCCAGCCTCCACCGAGTAGGCCTGCGCCTTTACCTTGATCAACAAGTCCACCACGTCCTTCAGCGGAACGTCGCCGCTATGCGGGCCATGCCAGCTGCCCCAGCAGATGTGGAAGCGAACACGGTCCTCTGGGATACCCTGCAAAGCGTGGTTCACCGCCTCAACCTGGAATTCGGCCCATTTTCGATAGCCGGCCAGGTCGCCATTGAGCGAGAACCACCAATCGTAGATGTCAACCAAGGCGGGATCGTCGATCTGCAGGATGAAGCCGGCATCGACGATGGCCTTGTATTCTTCGCCGATTGCTTCCGCCAGCGCCCAGGTATAGTCCTCCCGGCTTTTGTAATACTCATTCGGCAGGATTTGCAGCGTCGCGGGCGACACCGCCGTCACGAAAGCTTCCTCCACGCGTGCGCT
This sequence comes from uncultured Alphaproteobacteria bacterium, assembly GCA_963733575.1. Lineage (GTDB taxonomy): Bacteria > Pseudomonadota > Alphaproteobacteria > Rhizobiales > Xanthobacteraceae > BOG-931. The sequence continues at coordinate 572,366 of CAVTDJ010000011.1, forward strand.
GCCAAGCGCCGAAGCCAGGTTCTGGATGTCGCGCTGAATGGCGGTGTGACCGGTATATTTGATCGGGCCGGTGCAAGTGAGCCCGAACATGCGTGCGCTGCTGCTACCGGCCTGAGCATTCCCCATGCCGCCGTCCTCGGCGTAGAACTCGGCGAATTCCTTGCGCTCCTTGCTGCCGAACGTCCACGCCGCGCGGCCCTTGTTGGCCTGCTCCTGTCTTAGCTCGAATCCCGCCAGGCGGTCGTAGACGTAGGACCACCACGCTCCGAAATCGACAGCCCTGCGCATGGCCTTGCCGAATTCACCGTCATTGACGATGTCGATGCCGGAGTCGGCCTGCCGGCCGACCACATCCGCAATCGCCGATCTCAAGCGGGGCAGGAGTTTGCCGTCAGGCGCATTGTCCCGGTAGAGCTCGACCAAGTCTTTCGGCCGCGGCAGGCTGCCGGCATGCGTGGTTAGAATTCGACCAACGCTTCGTTTCACGTTCGTTTCCTCCCCTGCAGGCGATTATCGCCAAAGTTCGCCGGTGGCGAGCTCGGCGCCCTTCGTCAATGCGGCAAGCTTTGCCCACGCGATCTGCGGGTGAACGCGTCCGCCGAGACCGCAATCGGTGCCGGCAATGACGTTTTCGCGCCCGACGATTTGCGCAAAGCGAACGATCCGATCAGCGACGAGTCGTGGATGCTCTACGACGTTTGTCGCGTGGCTGACTACGCCCGGAATAAGCATCTTGCCGTCCGGCAGTTTGACGTCCTGCCAAACCCGCCATTCGTGTTCGTGGCGCACGTTGCCGGCCTCCACCGAATAGGCTCCTGCGCGAACGGCCAATACAAGATCGACGATGTCTGCGAGTGGAATATCGGTCGTGTGTGGCCCGTGCCAACTGCCCCAGCAGATGTGATAACGAATACGATCCTCCGGGAGGCCCCGCAGTGCATGATTCAGCGCATCGATGCGCACCCGCGAGAACTTCTTGAATTCCTCCAGCGGCGGCTCGGGATTGATCATATCCCAGTTGTCCGGCAGACTGGGATCATCGATCTGCAACACCAGCCCAGCATCAACAATCGCCTTGTATTCTTCGCGCATCGCTTCTGCGGCAGCGTATAGGAACTCCTCCTCGCCTTTATAATGAATGTTGCCGCTGCGCGCGAAACTTCCCGGCGCAATCGAACATACGAAACCTTCATTTAGACCAGCGGTATTGAGCGCCTTTTTCAGATTGTCGATATCGGTGCGCACCGCAGCTTGCCCGGTATAGGTGATCGGACCCGTGCAGACCGGCCGCGCGCCCTTGCGCTGGGCCGCGCTTCCCAGAAGAGACGTGGATTCCGGATCCAAATAGAACTGCTTGAACTGCTGCCAGTCGCGCCGATTGGCGAAGGTTGTAAGCTCAATGCCGGCAGCGGTGGAGCGATGCGCAGGTGCTTGCGAGACTTTGTCCGCGGGAGAGAAGCCGCCCAGCCTTTGGTAGGCATAATTCCACCACGCGCCGTAGTCCAAGGCCGCGTTCATTGCTTTGCCGAACTCGCCGTCGTCGGGAATATCAATGCCGACCTCCTTTTGGCGCCGCACCGTTTCGACGACGGCGTCGGCCAGCGCATCGGCGAACGTCCGTTCATCGACAGCTTCGCCGCCGCTCTTTGATCGATTCAACGCAATGAGACTGTTTGGGCGCGGCAAGCTACCCGCATGACTGGTGAGGATCTTGTCAGTGCTGCGTTTCATGTTTCCTGCCCAACGACTTGTCTGTATACTGACGACATTTTTGTCAGTATACAGATAAATATTCCGGGGCGTCAACGAGCGCCGGGAACGCAAATTAAGGGCGCGACGCCTGAAGACAATCACGAGAGCTCGATATCGCCAAGCGCTCTCCAGCAGCCCGAGCTGTTTTGGTCCGCAGATTTTGACTTATGCACTGGCCTGCATAACGGGCTTTATGGTAATGAGACGCGGAATGATGCGCCGCCCTGCCGAGCTCTGATGCCAAAGGACGACCTTCGTATTTACGAAAAACCTGGCCATCTCATTCGCCGGCTTCAGCAGATTTCTTTTGCTCTCTTTATGGATCAGACTCGAAGATTCGAAATCACGCCGGTTCAATATTCCGCTATACTCGCCATCGGCAATCATCCGGGGATAGATCAAACAGCGCTTTGTAATATCATTGCTTTCGATCGGTCCACCATCGGGGATGTGGTAACCCGTTTGGAAAAGAAGAAGCTGATTAAGCGTGTGAGCGGCCCGGCCGATCGACGCACAAAGTCGCTTTATATCACGCCCGCGGGCCGCCGATTGATCCGCGACATCGAGCCGGCGGTTCAGTCCACGCAGCGGCTGATTTTGGCGCCGTTGAAGCCAAACGAACGTAGCGCTTTCATGCAAATGTTGCAGCGTCTCGTGCATCTTAATAACGAGCGCAGCCGCGCGCCTCTGCGTCCGAAAGATGCGCGGCATCGAAGACACGGACCTGCAGCGCGACCGGTAAGCGCAGACCGGCAGACGCGAACAACGATCCGCAAGCCGTCGACGAAGGACGCTGTCGCCGATTGATGGTAGTTTCATCGGGCGGCCGAAGGCCAAAGCCACACGGACGGACACCCTCATCGACGCGAGGAGCCGCGGCGCGGGGCGCCTCATTCTTCACCGACTGCCGTGGATATTCACGCTCCTCGCTGGCGCCAGACCGCCCAGAGCGTTAGCGCGCCGACCAGTGCGCCCGCCAGCGGTGTGCCGGGCAGGCCGGCGGTTGCGTAAGCCACGGCGCCGCAAGCGGCGCCGAGAATAAATCCTATCGTGATCGCCAGCACGACGACAAGTCGCAAGCGCGCGGCGACGAAGTCGCGCTCGTTGGCCGGATTGCTTGGATCGCGCGCATGCCGCTGCCAGGCCAGCAACAGCTCGGTGGTCTCGATGCCGAGCTGCGTCATGTTGCCGGTCATGACGTTGGTCTGCGGAATGCCGCGCATGAGGAGCCGTACAGTGACGCTCTGTGTGCCCATGGCCATCGCCCCGAGCAGGCCAGCGAGGATGCCATGCCAGTCGTCCGCCCCGGCGATCGGCGGCCCGCCGAGCATGAGGAAGGAGAAGACAGCGAGGAGCAACGTCTCAAACGCAAGCATCCACGGCAGCGCGTCGCGGCCCTGATCGCGGACAAACCCGATCAATCCGGCGGTCAATGCCGCCGCGAACAGGAAGGCGAGGATGGCGATGACCTTGCCGGCGACGCCGATGTCATGGGTGACAAGCTCGGCGCCGGCGGTAACGAAGCTCCCGGTCACCTGGGCGACGAACAGCCCGAACAGGGCGAGGAAGGTGTAGCAGTCGACATAGCCGGCGACGAAGCTCAGCAGCGCCGGCACCCATCGCGGCATCGAAACCTCGCGCGCCGGCGCGACTTCCGTCATGTGCAACCTCCGCTCGCTGCGCCGGACATGTGCCTAGGAAGTTCTTGTCGACCGCATTAACTTGATTAGCCAAAATTCTGGAGCAGCGCCAATGCACATGAGCCAATTTCACTACCTGCCGCTCGCGCCCGGATTTTTTTCCATTCTGGTCGGCATTGCCGTTGTCCTGATTGTTGTTCTGGTGGTGCTCGGGGCGCTGCGCCATGCGTATGTGAGCCTCGGCGTGAGTCCGAGGACCGCCATGCTGCTGTTGTTCGGCACGCTGATCGGCAGCTATTTCAATATCCCCATCGCGGTGCTGCCGCAGGAGCGGCTCCAATCCGACAAGGTGATCGACTTCTTCGGCATGCAATATACGGTGCCGATGGTCGAGAACCTGGCGGGCACTGTGATCGCGGTCAATGTCGGCGGCGCCGTCATTCCGACGATCATGTCGATTTATCTGCTCATCACCCGGCAATTATGGGTGCAGGGAGCGATTGCCACCGCCATCGTCGCCGTGGTGCTGCATTGGCTCGCCAACCCGGTGCCCGGTATTGGCATTGCGGTGCCCGTGTTCTTTCCGGCCATCGTCACCGCAGTGGTCGCATTGCTGCTCTCGCGCCGCAATGCCGCGCCGCTCGCCTACATCGCCGGCAGTATGGGCACGCTCATCGGCGCCGATCTCACCAATCTCGACAAGGTGCGCGGTCTCGGCGCGCCGGTCGCTTCCATCGGCGGCGCGGGGACGTTCGACGGCATTTTTCTCACCGGCATCGTCGCCGTTTTGCTCGCCGGCCTTTATCACCCCGAGCGGAGTGCCGCCCAGCTTTAGCCGGTCGTCAATTTTTTCCAGCGGGCCGACAAAGTCGACCCTCCCTGTCACACCGCTGTCACCCAACCGCATAGCCAGCACGTAGCGGGCCGGGCGAGAACGTCGTAGAACTCCTCCGTCATTGATTGAAAGGAACGTGTGATGATTTTAGGAATGTCCGTACCGACCTTTACTTTGCTCCACGTCATCATCAGCCTGATCGGCGTCGCCGCCGGGCTTGTCGTCCTGTTCGGCATGTTCGGTGCGCACCGCCTTCCGGGCTGGACCGCGCTCTTCATCATCATGACCGCGCTGACGAGCGTAACCGGATTCTTGTTTCCGGGCACGACGCTTACGCCGGCGCGTATCTTCGGCATCATATCGCTCGTCCTGCTGCTACCGACGGTGCTCGCGCTTTATATCTTCCAGCTCCGCGGCGCGTGGCGCTGGATCTATACCGGCGGCGCGATCGTTGCGCTCTACCTGAATTTCTTCGTGCTGGTCGTGCAATCTTTTACGAAGGTACCGGTTCTGCAGCCGCTGGCGCCGACGCAATCCGAGCCACCATTCCTGATCACGGAGATCGTCGTGCTCGCGATTTTCGTCGTGCTTGGCATCGTGGCACTGATGAAGTTTCACCCCGAGCGAACGCTTGCCTGACGACAACGCAGCGTGCCGCGTAGCTGTAGTGACTCGTGGCGTGTAGGCTGGGTGGAATGAAGCGAAACCCGCCATGCGTGCAGTCGATGAATTTCGCGGAGCTTGTCATCGGGCGGCGCTTCGCGCCGACCCGTTGGCTCAGCCGATCCTTGTCATAGCGATGCGAGATACATCTATCCCGGCAGCGTTGGCGCTGCGGCGTGCAAAGTTTCAGAATGAAACGCCGGCGGATGTCTTACAAGATCGCCGCTCTGCGCGCTCTGATAGGTTGGCGGGGCCGAAACCGAGCAGGCTTGTTATAGGATATTTCGAGGGGCAAAAAGGATCGTGTTATGCCGTGGTATGATTATCTCGCGCATTTCTTCGCCGGCGCCTTTCTGGCCAATGGCGTCCCGCATTTCGTGCAAGGCATTTGCGGCAACAAATTCCAGACACCGTTCGCGTCGCCGCGCGGCGCCGGCAAATCTTCGGCGACGGTCAACGTGATCTGGGGCTGGTTCAATTTCATCGTCGGCGGTGCGTTGCTGCGCATTTTCTTCCCGCCGCTGCCGCCGCCTCCCGGCGATTCCATCGCCACCGCGCTCGGCGTTCTGGTCGCCGCATTGTGGCTCTCGCACCACTTCGGCAAGGTCCGCAACAGCGCTCCGCATCCTTGAGGATTTTACATGTATCTGGAACACACGCGCGTTCTCGCCTTCCTCGTCTTTGGCCTGTTCGGCGGCGCCGCCGCGGCCGGTCAGGAAGGCAAAGACATGAAGCTCGAAGACGTCGGCTTCGTCATGCGCCCGGCCAATACGCCGGCGCAGATCGAACGTTTGCGGCTATTGCCGCCGCGCACGTTTATCGCCCGCACCAAGAACGGCCGGCGATACTATCTCTATGCCGACCCCGACTATTGCAAATGCGTCTTCCTGGGCGATGAGCTCGCCATGAAAAACTACCACGATCTGGTGTCGCCGCCGCCGCAGGCGCCGATGGCGATCGGCCCCGGCAAACCGTCCGTCGCGAGCGAGATGATCCAGGAAATAGATCCCGGCATTGGCATGTCGATCTTCGACGGCGACATCCTCGATTATTCTTATTGACGGGGCCGATTGCCGATGTCTGAGGAAACCGCGCGTACCGAGGCAGGCGGAAGCGATCCGCGGTCGATCGCGGAGTATCATGCGCACGTCTATTACGATCCGCAAAAGACGCGCGACCGGGCCGAACGTTTGCGTGAGCGCGTCGCCGCGGAATTTCCGCAAGCCAAGCTCGGACGCTGGCACGACAAGCTGGTCGGGCCGCATACGCAATCGATGTATCAGATCGCCTTTCCGAGCGGCTTGCTGGCGTCGTTTCTGCCGTGGTTGATGCTCAACCGCGACGGATTGACGATTCTCCTTCATCCCGACACCGGCGACGACACCCTTGATCACACCGCGCACGCTGCCTGGCTCGGCGCCGTGCTGCCGCTGCGGGTTGAAGTTTTCAAGGACAGACGCGCGGCCGATTGATCCGGACCGACCGCAACTCCTTGTGGAACCAAGCGATACCGAGTTAGTTTGCATTGGGGGTCACGTAGGAGGAATCCATGCAAAAGACGTTGGTTGCCTTGGGCTTCGCCGCCGGAATCGGACTTGCTGGCAGTCAAAGCGCCGGCGCCGTCCCGATGAGTGCAACGGCCATGAAGGATGCCGCGACCGCCGCCTCAACACTGCAGCAGGCGCAATATGCCGAGCGCCGCACCCGGCGCGGCGTGGTGAAGTGTTACCGCGCCCTCGTGGTTGGGCCGTACCGCTGCCACCGTTACCCGCTGTAAAATCCGCACGTTGAAGGCGCCGCGCCCCGGATCGAATCCGGGATGCGCTTTCTTGACTCAGCCGCTGTCTTCGACGTCGGTCTCGGGCCGATCGTCGCCGGGCGCAAGTTCGGAGTGCCACTTGCCCTTTTCGTCCTCGTATTCGATTGACTCCGTGTGCCCGGGTTGGCGCTGCTCGGCAGAGGCGCGGCGCGCAGCGTCGAGCGCCTCCTCGTGCGTGGGAAAGCTCTCCGAGAAGGCGCCGTTGACCATATAAGCCCAGCCATCTTCATGGCGGACGACTTTGTAGGTGATATGCGTCATTGGTTCGCCTCCGTCGGGCGTGATACTAATCGAGGTGATCAACCGAGGTTCCGCTCGGTCTTGGACGTCGCAGTGTAGAGCGTATCGCAAGCGATGAAAATCTCAGGATCGACAGCGCTGGTGACCGGCGCCAATCGCGGCCTGGGCCGCGCCCTCGTTGCGGCATTGCGCAAGGCGGGCTGCCGCAAGATCTACGCGGCAGCGCGTGCTCTCGACAGCCTCGCGCGCGAGGCCGGCGTCGAACCGATCGAGCTCGACATCACCAACAGCCGGCAGGTCGCGGGCGCTGCCGCGCGCTGCGGCGACGTTGATCTTCTGATCAACAATGCCGGCGTCGCCAAATTCGTCCCGCTCATCGGCGCGCCGGCAACGGACGACGCGCGGCTGGAGATGGAGACGAATTATTTCGGCACGCTCGCCATGTGCCGGGCATTCGCGCCGGTGCTGCGAGCAAGCGGCGGCGGCGCGCTTGTCAACGTGCTCTCGGTCGTGAGCTTCTTCAATGCGCCGATGCAGGGCTCCTATTGCGCGTCGAAAGCCGCCGAATGGTCGCTGACCAAGGCCGTGCGCTTCGAACTGCGCGGGCAGGGCACGCTGGTGACCGGCGTCTACGCCGGCTACATCGACACCGATATGGCCACCCACATCGCGGGTCCGAAAACGAGCGCCGGCGATATCGCTGCCCGCATTGTCGAAGGCATCGAAGGCGGCGCGGAAGAAATCCTCGCCGACGACCGCTCCCGCAGCGTCTTCGCCGAGTTGCGCAAGGACGATCGGGTTTTCGACGCCGATATGCAGAAGCTTTGGGACAACCGGCCGCGGCGGTGATTAGGCGCTGGCGGCGTTAAGCGCCTCGTCGACGTTGCAGGCGGTGAGAAGCTCAACCGCCCGCGTGCTGTCGAGGTTTCTGATCTGTAATTGCTCGTTGCAGCGCACGAAGCCTTTGAGGATTCCGGCGACGCCGGAGAAATCCGCAAAGCCCATCGAGCAGTCGCCGAACGCGCGCTGCTCCGACCCCGGCCCGCGATGCAAGACCGCAAGATCGCGATGGCGCGGATCATTCTGGATGCGGGCGAAGGTCTCGTTGACGGCGCGCTTCTCGCCCTCGAGCGCCTGCAGGAACGAGCCGTCGTGAAAGACCAACATGCCAGTAACGCCGAGCGCTTTGTTGAGCATGCGCGCGCCCATCAGCAATTTTTTCATGTCGGCGTCGGAAAATTCCCGATTGGCATTACTCGCATAAACAATTTGATGCATGACGGCCTCGCTAACCCATCGCGAAACGTGACGGTGAGGCATTAACGAACGGTCAATCTGAAAGTTGGGATCAGACGCGAGTTTGTAACGAGGTATTCCAGGATATGGCCTCGCCGGCGTTCTACGAACGGCGGCTATGGCGAATGCTTTGAATTCGAACGCTTGCGAAGGGAGTAACGCGAATAGCGAGCCTGCTCCGCGACCGTTAAGACTGTGTAAGCCAAAGGGCCAAGGCATGTGCAGGCGGCTTTGATCCGCATCAATTACCGGGGGGTCAGGCTCATTCATATTGCCAATGACCCGACGGCCGAGCTTGAGGAGGGGTGAGATACGATGTCGATCCGCGCCGCGCTCAAGCTTTTCGTTTTGAGCTTGGTGGTCTTGGCCGCCGCGTTTGCTGTACGGCGCATGTTCTTCTGGGACGTGATGCCGGTATCGTGGGACCAGGAGCCGCAATCGTTGTGGGCGCTAGGCGCAGCGTTCTTGTTGCGCTCGATCGAAAACATCTCCGCGGTTGTCGCCACCATCGCGCTTGTCGTCGCCGCTGCACTGCGGTTCAGCGGCTGGCGCGCCGGTCACGCGCCGAGGCTGCGGGAGAGCGAGTAGCGTCTTATCCTCCCCCGCGTTGCGTTGCGGGGGAGGCCAGTGCAGCTCACGCCCGTTCGACGCGGGCGGCGTAGCAGCCGGGCGCGGCGAAGTGCACGTGCAGATAGGTTGCGCGACGATCGGCGAACAGCCGATCGATGGCGTCTTCAAGCCGCGTTCCCTCGACGAGCTCGGAACCGACCATCATGGCGCCGGCATCGAAGCCGCGTACCGCGAGCGTGCGCTTGCGCAACTGCTCAGGCACCGTATCGATCTCGTCGAACGCTTCCTCGTCTTTGCGCACGAAGATGGCGAAGCGCATCCGGTAGGGCGAGGCGACGGCATGGTGCTCGTAGTTGACGAGAATGAGCTCGTCGCCGGGCTTTGCGTCGGTGAGACTGACGCGGCACGGATAGCCGGGTTCGCGGGCGTCGGCGATCCGCCGCACCGCGCCCTTCTGTGCAAGCTCATCGTCGGTGAGGGCGAACAGCGGCGCGAATTGCTCGGCCGGCAGCCCGCGGATGCGAAAGTGCATGATTGATCCTCCGTGTTGTTTGTGGAGGACACATGGGCCGGGCGAGCGGGCAATCCCACCCGATTTCTGAGCGCCCGCTGTGGCGTTGAATTTTCGCCGCCGGCGGGCAATGCTCGCCGCTCTTGGTATCCCACGCGAGGTGGTCATGTTTGCCGTGTATCGAACCTTGTTGCCGCTCGCCGGGCTTGCCTGCTGCCTTGCGCCGTCCGCCGGCCGCTCCACCGGATGCGTGCACGACATCGTCGTGCCCATCCAGTTCCGGCAGGGAGCGGTTTGCTGGCGGCATGTCGGCGTCGGTACGACATTCAGCGGGCGCTTCGGCGTCCATCAGCACGTGACGGCGACCGCCATCGGACAGACCTATAACTCGGACGGCAAGCGAAGCTGGGTCACCACCGGGCCGTGGCAGCTCTCCGTCACCGGGCCGGGCGGATTTTTTGCGGCGGCCGATGAGCACGGCCAATTGGACGTGGTCTTGCCGCAGGCAGGCCAGTACAGCTTTTCGATCGGCCCCTGCGCCGTCTGGGGCAACCAGGGAACGATCGAAATCTGCGCGCAGTGAAGACAAGAAAAAAAGCGGTCTGGCGCTTCATTGGTCATGCCCGCGCTTGTCGCGGGCATCCAAGGCTTAGCGAAAAACCACTACCAAAGACGTGGATGGCCGGGACAGCAGGCATCAAGACGGCGCTGCGCGCCTGGTGCCCGGCCATGACGATGGAAATAAACAGAGGCGAGATTTAGCTCGCCGCCGGCCTGCGATGAATGTGGTGATAAGAATGCCGCACCCAATGCCGGCGGTGATACGCGCGCGGCGCGCCTTCCGGATACGAGGCATAGGTCGGCGCGACGCCGAACAAACCTTCGACCCCGCCGACGACGCCGCCAACTGCTCCGCCGACAACCGCTCCGATCGGTCCGGCCGTGTTGTTACCGACCGCCGCGCCATGCGCGACGCCGTCGGGAATGCCCTGCGCCTGCGCCGCGAGCGGCACGGTGAGCGTTGCGGCAACAGCCGCTGCGAACAAAATGTGAAGCTTCACGCTACAAACCTTTCCTGATGGTGAGATGCCGCCACGTGACGTTCAATCAAGGCGCTACCGCGGCATTCGCGTGGCGGCACCCGCGGCGGCGGCGATTAGAGTGCGAGTGAGGCAAAACGGTCACACCGGCTCACGGTCGCGGCGGCACGTCGCCGAGATTGATGATGTCGTATTTGCGGTTCAATTCGTCCATCAGGCTTTCGTCGGTCAATTGCGCGTCGCTCAAGCTCGCGAGCTCGGCGAGGAACTGATCGAAGCCCGCCGGCTGAAAGATCATCAAACAGCGTCCGGTGCCGCCGGGGGGTAAATCGAGCGCATGCGGCACGCCGGGCGGAATGTGCAGGCAGGCGCCCGGCGCCGCCGCCATCCAGTCGCCGTCAATGTAAAAATTCACGACGCCGTCGAGGATATAAAAAGTCTCGGCGTGCTCGCGGTGTACATGCAGGCCGAGCGCGAACTCGCGCTTCAGATTGTCTTCCATCAGCGCATAGGCGCCGCCGATGTCGGCGGCCGCGAGTTTTACGTAGGTGTGGTCGCGCGTCCAATCGTAATTCGGCCCGCCCCCGGGCGGCACGAAGCGATAGCGTTTGGCAGGCATTGAAGCCTCGTGAAAGCCTCGCGATGGTGAGCGTGTGCGGCGAATAAGAAAGCGCCGCTCCAAGCCAGCCTGACGGTTCGCCGGCACCGCGTCAAATACCGCGCTCGCTCCGGCGCCGGTAAGCCAAAGGTTGTACTTGCTAATCTTTGCATCGCCTGCTGACCTGACCCAGGCTCAATCCGGCTACGCTAGCTCGCCGCGGTCGACGATGCAGGGAAGCTGTCCGCGCGGCGCCGTCAGAATATTGGTAGCTGGCGGCCTCGAGCGAACCAAATCGCTCCGAGAGGAATTCCAACTAAAAGCAGCTTGCAAGAAGCAGCTTGGATGTAAGGCGATCAAAAATCGCCGCGCAGACGCAGGTGAGAATTCCTCGTACCGATTGATCTAAATCAAATAAGGCGCGGGGCGCGCGCTTACTTTAAATGTATTAGGCCGACCGGGCGGCCCCCCAATCCCCGACAGCCCGCCGCCCAGCCAGATAAGCCTAAGTTGAGGCAACAACTCAGCAACCCCAAGCTCGCGTAGATTGCTTGGGGTTCTTCTTCATGGCAAGCCCGGTTTTTGCGGCCAGCGTTCATTGCGCGTGACTGTGGTCTTTTGGGTACACAATCGGGAACTGCTTTCGGATTGAGCCGTTTGTTCTTTATCGTTGCCGGTTTCGACAAGCGCAGAGGACGGGTGAGCAATCGCGAAACCCACTATATGGGGGCGAGGATTAATGGGTTTCGCAAGGGCTCACCCATTTTGCACGCCCGTTACGAGCGCTACTTCACGATCGCATTCTCATAAGGATAGATCGGATCGCCGCTCTTGAATTGCGGGGGATAAACGATGACTTCCGTTTTCGTATCGCGGAATTCATCGATGCTGTTGCTCTTGATGTTCTGGAACTGGGCGGCCAGCGTGCGCTCCTCCGCCCATTCGCCGAGCGGCCCGAATTTGACGTCGCCGACCACGGTCTTGAACGTGGCTTCGCGCATATAGGCGGCGAGTACATCGTCATTAAGGCTCTTGGTCGCGGCGATCGCCTCGCCGAGCACCTGCAGGTCGGCATAGGCCCACACCGGCATATAGTAGCCGAGGGGGTCGGTGCCGGCGGCCGGGGCGCGCTCTTGATATTTTTTGAGCAGCTCCAGCGAGCCGGGGAACTCCATCGACTTGACCGGCAGCCAGGTCTCGAAGTTGACGACGCCATTGAGCAGCGGCCCCAGCTGGGTTTTGAACGCCGTCGCTTGCAGGCCGACCATCGCCCCGCCCCACATCTTCGGTTTGAAACCGAGTTCGTGGATCGTCTTGACCATGCCGACGGTGTCGAGCGGGTAGGAGCAGATCACCAGCAGGTCAGGATTCCTCGCCTGGATCGCGCGCACAATCGGTGTGAAATCGACCGTCGATGGCGGATAGCTCTTGTCGTAAACGATGTTGAACCCGGACGCCTTGGCGTTCTCGCGTGCGCCCTCGCAGGCGTTCTGCCCGAACTCGGCATCCGCATAGGCCAAGGCGATGGTCTCGGGCTTTGGCTTTTGCGCTTCGGCCACCTTGAAGAAGCCGCGCGTGAAGGCCGGCTTCGGGGTCGGCCCGTTCGGGATCATCGCGAAATATTTGTCGTATTTGAACGTGCTGTTGATGCCGGTGCCGAACAGGCTCACGAACAGCTTTTTTCGCCCGATCGCGACCGGCATGGCTGCGGCAATCTGGGTCGAGGCATAGCCGCTGACGATCAGGTCCACCTTGTCGACGTTGAGCAGCTTGGCGTAGATGGCAGGTACCTGGGCGGGGTTGCTCTGATCGTCGTAGTATACAAGCTTGACCGGCCGCCCGAGCAGGCCGCCTTGCGCGTTCATGTCAGTTTCCCAGACCTGCATCGCTACCAGCGACATCTTGCCGTTGGCGGCGAGAGGCCCGGTGAGCGACATGCCAAAGCCGATCTTGATGGGTTCTTCCGCTCCGGCCGACGCAGCGGCAATCAGCAACAGCGCAGCAGCCGTTGCCAGACGTTTCAGGCCCATGAACCTCGACAATCGCGATCTTACAGGCATTTCGCCCCCCCCTTAAGTCTCGCGGCGTGCTGGCGCGGCCGTGTATTCACGACGGTCAGATCGCGCAAGAGTGCAATTCATTACCACATTGTGGCGCGTCTCCAGGCCCAGAAAATTTGATTTGCATCAACTCAAGCCCGGATTGAGATGCAAGGCACGCATGCGTCGCGCGCACGAATGCCAATTCGACGCGGCAAGCGCCAAGGTCGCCGGGTCCGAGCCCGAATTGTAAGAGCCCACGGCGACGACGGCGCAAGCGAGCGCATCCAAAAATCCGATGACGATCGTCGCGGCCCGCATGGTTCGCCTCTTGTTGCATCCGTTGGCGCTGCGGACCTTGCAGCTCTATTTAACCGGAATGACATCGGAGGCGCCTTCGGCGCCCATATAGACGGCGAGGATACGCACCGGTTGCGCGCCGGTGTCGAGGCCGTAATGCGGCACGTCCATCGCCTCCATCAAGGCGTCGCCCTGACGATAGGTGCGCTTGCCGCGCTCGCCGTAATCGACGGTGATCTCGCCTTCGAGAATATAGGCGAACAGCGGGACGCCGTGCCGGTGCAGCACCGTCTTCGCGCCCGGCTTAAGCGTGAGGATCGCCGCGGTCACGTGCGCCGGCCCGCTCGCCGGATAGTGCAGCGGCTCGCCGAGGACGGTGGTGCCGGTCGAGAGGAGCGGCACGGCAGCCGGGCCGTTATCCTCGGCGACCGCACGGTTCGCCGGCGCGAAGATCACGGCGAGGAGAAAGGCGGCGATGGAAAGGCGGCAGAGCATGGGCTTTGTCCTGATGCTGGAGGAACGCAGCGAAGCGCGTAGCATGGGTAGAGCGACCCTCCTCGCTCGCTTCGCGAGCTGCGGCGGGTTCAAGTCCGCAGGGCTCAACCCATCCTACCGGCTTAATCCCGGCTATGCTTGCGGTCATTTGTCGAACAAGGCGCAGTCATGAGTGACGACCAACAGAAGCTCATCGGCACCTGGAAACTCATCTCCTGCATTATGGAGGATGTTGAAACCGGGGAGCAAAAGCCGATCTGGGGTGAGCATCCGAACGGATATATCGTTCTCACGCCATCAGGTCGCTGGATCGTAGTTCAAACCGCGGAACGGCGCGATGTTCCGAAAACGGATGAGGATCGATCGGCTGCATTCCGGTCGATGCTGGCGTATTCCGGGAGATACCGCGCTGAGGGCGATAAAATCATCATCAAGGTCGACATAGCCTGGGACGAATCCTGGAACGGCAGCGAGCAGATCCGCTTCTATAGGATTGAAGCCGACAGGTTGCATATCGAAGCCGCGCCGCAACCCTATGCCAATTTCGGCGGCAGGACCATGCGCGGAATCCTGACCTGGGCACGGGAAGAATAGTCCGATTGCATGGGCTGTTGAGGCCGGTATCTTTTTTGGCGGAAATGCCGCGCGGGGCGTGCTAAACGGGAAACATGGCACGACGCCCGACGAGCGATCCCTGGTCCAACGCCGAGAAGGCCTTCAAAGCCGCGACCACCAAGCCCGTCGAGCAGCCGGCGGCGAAACCGCCGTCGCTGCCCGGCGCCAAGGAGATGGTATCGCTGCGCATCGACCGCGACGTGCTCGACTTTTTTCAGGAGGCCGGCCCGGGCTGGCAGGACCGCATCAACGCGGCGCTGCGCAAGGCCGCGGGGAAATAAAGCGTGGGGCGGGCAGCGCCAACGGGTCCGGCCCGAAGTGGCCGGCCCGATGACAAGCTCAGCGAAACCCGCCACCAGCCACGAAAAACGCGATGGGTTTCGCAAGGCTCAAGCCATCCGACGGGCTAGTGAATCCACAACTGCAATCCGCCGATCACGATTTCCAGGACGATGAGCACGACGATAATCAGCTCCAGCCGCGCCGATCGCTCGGTGTCGATGATGTCGGCAAACGCCTTGGCGGAATCGGAGATCACGGTGAGCTTGCGGGTCAAGACATCCGCCCGCTCCTTCAATTCATATTCGTCCTCGAGCCGCGCGTAAAAGCGCTCCAAAGCGGGCCGCTCCCAGAGCACGTCGGGCTTTTCCGCCACGGCGACGAGGCCGGAAACCCGATGTTGAACCAGCAGCGCGTTGCCGATGTGCTTGAGGATCGAACGGCGCCCGCCTGGCGTGCGCCCATGTTCGGCCAGTTCCCGCGCGATCGGCTGGATCACGTCGAAAACGGCGGCCACGTTTTTTTCATCGTGCGCCAGAATGACGCTTGTGGCCAGCGCGTCGGCGATGAGCAGCGTATGTTCGGTCGTCAGCGCTTTCACGACAATAATTCCCGATGGCGTGAGCTGGTCGTCCTTGTCCGGCGCGATCTCGATTTGAACCGATTCCTCTTCGCGCATTTTAATCGGGCCGACGATCCGGCCGTCCAAGCGGCCGATGACCTCCTCCTCTTCCAGCGGCGACATGCCGACAAGGACCGCGACGCCATAGCGGAACAGTGCGACGACACCGTTCTCGCCGGCGCGAAACGCCAACGGCACCGTCGACAATATGTCGTTGCGTTCGAGGCCCGCGGTTTCGATCCGGTCGCCGAGCAACAGCGCCCGCATGGTAATGCGGCGCGCGGGCGTTGGCGGCAGATCGCTCATGATGCTCTCGGGTTTGTTATGACTTAAGCGATGTTGGGCGGCGTTTGAAGTGTTATGATCGTTGTGGTCGTGATCTTGCCGGAACGCCTTCATGCGATCCTGACCTTGCCCCAGTCAGACGCGGATTGCGCCGGGCGATGGCGGATCAAGGGACACGTCAGCACCTTCCTAGCCCGCATGGAGCGAAGCGTAATGCGGGTTTGTCGTCAAGGCTGGCCCTGGATTTCGCAGTCGCTCCATCCGGGCCACGCGCGCTGCGGGTTGGTCACCGCGTCGTGGAGCGCGGTGCAATGGCGCACGAGGTTTGGCTGCGACGACGCGAACTGCTTAAGCGGCGTGTCGATGTCGTAGAAATAGATATTGGCGATGAAGCCGTAGATGCCGGCATCGATGCTGGTGGGTCTCGCCCCGTGCGCGTAGCCCACCGCCGGAACCACGTTGGCGAGGACATTCAGATCGGCAAGGCCGCGCGCGTAGGCGGCGTCCGGCGCGTAGCGGCCGATGCCCTGGAAATGATAGCGCTGAAAATTGAGCTCGCGCGCTTTCAGCAATCCTTCCCCGGTAAGGCTTGGATGTTCTCTCATGAGGGCGTCGCGGAACGCGGGCCAGTAGCGCTCGTCCTTCCAGCGCGAGTACGACATCACCCAGTAGAGATCGTCGAGCATGCGGGTGATGAGCAGACTTAAGTCGCGCTCCCGCGCGCCGAGCGCAGCGTCGATGGTCAGCGCGTATTTGCTGATGAGATGGGCGATGATGGTCTCGCTGTCGCCGATCGTCTCGCCGTCGTCGGCGATGTAGGGAAGCTGTCCGCGCGGCGCCGCCGAAGTGTCGAAAATGTGCTCGTGCACGAACGGCACGCCGGCCAGCCGCATGAAAGCAAACACCTTCAGCCCATAGCCGTTGTTGTCGGCCACGCCGAACAGGGAAGGGTAGGAGTAGAGGGTGATCATCGCGGCTCCTCGGCGCGATTGTATCAGCCGCGCCCGAAGTTTTGCACGATCAACAATTCTTCTGAAGGCGTCGCGGGCGCGCATGCACCGCGCGAACGAATGCCTCTTCAATCCGGGCTGCGCTTACTGCCTGCCGCCGCCCTTGGCGAAAATCTCCTGCGCCGTGATCAAGACCACCTCGCCATCGAGGATCGGCTTGGCGATGCCGAAGAACCGCGCGACGGTTGCCGAGCCGTTATGCCGGTCCATGGCGGCCCGGTCGGTAAATCTCTCGTAGGTCGTGAACACGCAGGGGTCTGAGGCGTCCTGCGCAACAAAAAAGCCGACGGTATCGGGTTCGTTCACACGCACGTTTTCGGCAACTTCGATGAGCCCTCGCCGCATCGTGGCCTCGTGACCTTTCTTCGCTCGTATGACTGCCGTAATCGTCAGCACGCGATCCTCCACTTCTTGAAGCCCGGAAGTCACTAACAGGCGGGGCGCGGGATGGGTAGAGCCAACGGGTCCGGCCTTTTGGCCGTCCAATGACACGCTCAACGAAGCCCATCTCACTCGCGCGGCGCCGGGCCGTCCCGACGGTCCCCGCCGTAACTGAAACCCGGCCCCTCCGCGATCACGCGGACTCCGGACAATAGCGGCGCGGGCGACGCGCCGGAGATCGCCGACAGCCGGATGCCGAGATCGATCAGCGTCTTGAATCCGATGACGATGACGAGCGGCGCCAGGGTGCCGAAGCGGCGGGACGCCATGGCGCCGAAAATGATCGCGGCCTGCATGATGAAGATGCGCAAATAGAGGCCGCCGACAACGCTGCCGACCGCGTCGCCGGCGGGTGCTGCATCGGAGCGCGTGAGCGCCACGTGCAGCCGTCGTGCGAACGCATCGACGAAGGCGGGGTGGTACGCGCCGGTCAGCACGTCAATGGCGCCGCCCAGCGCCACCAGCACGAGCGGCACCCAGGCGCCGGACGCGATGAAGAACGTGCGCAGGAAGTCGGAAACGCCGGTGAGCCGGCTGAACGTATCGCCGGAGAACAGCACGCAGAGAAAGAGCAAATGCCCGGCGATGAACATGCCGCCGTGCAGCGCGAAGAAGCCGACCATCATGGGACGGCTCGCCGCCACGGTCTTGCCGTTGACGATCATCGTACCGAGCCGCGCCGGCGGAATGAGCGCGATGTGGACGAGCGTGCCGGCGAAGAGAATGGCCGTCTCGGCCCAATACAGGAGCAGAAGCTGGAATGCGTCCCAGCCCCACGCATAGATCCCGTAAAGCGGCACCAGGTTGAAGACCGCAAACAGCGCCGCGGCGAGCACCCGCAGCGCCGTGACGGCCATGCCGAAGCCCGATGTCATCCCCTCGTGCCCCCCGGTGTGACCACGCGCGACAAGGCTAGCGCAAGGTGCGGCGCAGCGGCAGGGGCTAAGGCAGCGCCCGGGGCGGATGAGCGCGGCGGATTAATCCACCCTTGCGAATTTGAACTATGACGCCTCATTCGTCGGATTGGCGCGCGTCCGACATCGCCTTCCAGAGCGCGATGCCGAAGTCGACGATGCGCTCCTCCTGGCAACGATCGCAGCGGTAGGTTCGCATGTCGTTGCCCGACATCGTGCTCTTGTCGACCAGGATCATTTCAGCGCCGCATTTGGGGCATTGCGTCAGAGACTTTCTCGACGGCGGTTTGCGGCGGGAGCTCGGCTTGAACCAAGAGAGCCATTTCATCTGCGATTCGGTTCCAGCAAGTGGCCCGTATGGGCCAACGGGTCCGGCCCGAAGTGGCCGGCCGGATGACAAGCTCCACGATATCCAGGATTATGGTTACAGAGGCAGCCCCCAGATGGCGCTGCGATCATCCGGGCTACGCTTGCTACCACCAGCGGCGCCTGCCCCAACCGCCGCCAAAGCTGCCGCCACCGCGCAACAGCCGAACCACAAGCAGAAGCAGGACGGCGCCGATGGTGGCGTTGATGATCGCGGAGATAATTCCGGTCCCGAGATGGATGCCGAGTTGAGGCAGCAACCAGTCGCCAATGAACGCGCCGACAATGCCGATGATGAGATCGGCGATGAGTTCGAATCCGGCCCCCCGCACGATTTGGCCGGCCAACCAGCCGGCAACAAGTCCGACCAGCAAGATGACCAGAAGACTTTCATTTGAGATGTGCACGGCGTCGCCTCCAGACCAGTGTAACCGATAGACCCAGTCGCTAACGCTACACAATTTGCGCAATCCGCGAAAGCTACGCTTGCCGTGCTGAGATCGCCAAAGTGGCGGATGACGCCTTCGGCTAATCCGCGCCGCAGGCCACGCCTGTTACCTCGGCCGGCCGTCGTTGAACTCGCGCTCAAGGATTTCGCCAAGCGTGGCGTAGCAGAAGCCGTTGAGGCGCCCGACCGGATCGAGCTTTCGCATATCGATGTAGCCGTCGGTCATGCAGGCCGGATCGACATGCAAATAGACCACCTCGCCGATGACCAGCGCGCTGCGCTTGGGGCCGAGCTCCAGCACCTGATGCAGCTTGCACTCGAAATGGATCGGGACTTCTTTGACGCGCGGCGGCTTGACCTTCACGCTCGGGATCGGCGTCAGCCCGGTCTCGGCGAATTCCGAGTCTCCTTCCGGAAAGCCGTTGGCTGTATCCACCATCTGCTGCCACACCGGCCGCGTCACCACGTTGAAGCAGAACTCGCCGGTCGCCCGCACGTTCTTCAGGGTGTGCTTCTCGCTGCCGTCGGCCTTGGGCATAATCGTCAGCGAGATCATCGGCGGGCGCACGCACACCACCGTGAAGAAGGAAAACGGCGCCAGATTGGCGACGCCGCTTAAGCTCACGGTCGAAGCCCAGCCGATCGGGCGTGGAACGACGGAGCCGATGAGCAGCCGGTAGATCGCCCGCTCGTCGACGACGGCAGGATCGAATTCGAGGGTGTCGGGCATGGGGTGCGGGGTGCGGGGTGCGGGGTGCGGGGCCTTTGGGACGGTGGAGCATAAATCGTAGGACGGGTAGAGCTCTTGCGAAACCCATCATCTTCCAACGCGGGGATTTGATGGGTTTCGCGGAGCCCCGTCTCCGGGCCGGCCACTTCGGGCCGGACCCGTTGGCTCTACCATGCTGCGGACTTCGCCCGCCTTTGCTTGCTAACACGACCATGCCGTAGCAGGTTCGTCTCGAAAAGCCGGTCATCGCATGCCGGCGAATGGGAGCTTGAGATGGCGGCAAACGATCGGCCCGTGATCACCAGAGGCGGCCACGAAAGCGGCAACACCGCACAATCCGGCGGTTTGGCGCTCGTGACGGGAGTCGGACCGCAGCATACGCCGGCGACCAGGCTCTGGTTCGGCAAGGCCAGCAACGCGCCCGGCTTTCGTTCGTTGCCGCACCACCACGGCGAAGCCGAGACCGGCGCCTATCTGCTGTCGGGCCGCGCCCGCATCTACTTCGGCGAGGACTATCAGGACTACGTCGAGATGTCGGCGGGCGATTTCATGTTCGTTCCACCGTTCCTGCCCCATCTCGAAGCCAACATGAGTACGACCGAAGAACTCTGGTGGCTGGCCTGCCGCACCCCGGAGAACATCGTGGTGAATCTCCCGGATATCGCGGACGCTTCGCTCGCGGGCTACCGCCGGGGCTGAAACCGGGCAGGGGCCATACGTCATTTCTTCAGCAGCGCATCGCGTTGCTTGGTCAGCCTTTCAAGCTCTTCGTTCTGTTGCGCGATCCGGTCGGCGTTTCGATCTTCGTCCTCGGCGCCTGAGACGGCAGCCGCTTGCTCGATCAGCTGGCGGATATTGTCGCGAGCGATGGCGATGCGCTGGTCGAGCTCCGCGAGCGAAAGTGAACTGCCGTTGCTCATGATGCCTCCCAAAGGTCACGCTCCAGGTAAGGTCGGACGAGGGTAGCCCGGATCGAGCGGCTTGTCGCGCCGTAGCGCGGCGCGTCGAAGCCGGGCGGCGAAATTCGGGATCGACCGCGAGGCTGGCCCGCGGAGTGCACAAAGGCCGCGTCCGATCTCGTCTGTGCCGCGGCTAAGCGCCGAAGCGGGTGGCGATCTCGTCGAGCGGCGGCCGCGGCCGGTCCTCGGGCGGCCCCGGCGGCCGGCCGATGTGAACGAAGCCGGCGATGCGCTCGTGCGCCGCCAAGCCGAGCGCATCGAGCACGCCGCGGTCGTAGGCGTACCACTCGGTGATCCAGTTGGCGCCGTAACCGAGCGCGTGCGCGGCCGTTACGAGATTCATGGCGGCGGCGCCGGCGGACAGCACCTGCTCCCATTCCGGGATTTTGGCGTGCGGCGCGGCGCGGCTGACCACGGCGATGACGAGCGGCGCGCGGAGGAGCCGCCCGCGCTCGGCCTCGACATGCTCGGGCTTGGCATCCGGATATTTGGCGGCAAAGGCTAAGGCGATCGCCGCGCCGGCCGCACGCCGCGCCTCGCCCTCGAACACGATGAAGCGCCAAGGCGTGAGCTTGCCGTGATCGGGCACTCTCGATGCAATGGTCAACAGCGTGTCGATCTCGGCCGCGGACGGACCGGGCTTGCCGAGCTCGACCGCCTTGAACGAGCGCCGGGTGGTGAGGAGTTTGAGGGCGTCGGGCATGTCGCGGGGTTCCAAAGAGGGTTGCGCGTAGCACGGCGCGGTAGGCGGCGACAAACCGTCCGGCGAGGGCATTCCGCGCGTCATGGCGCGGAGGTACAATTCCGAATCGCCCATGCGCTACGGCGCCTTTGATGTGACGGAGAACCTACGATGCAAGTCTTGTCGGGATTGAGAGCCGGCCTCGTTGCCCTTGCGGCGCTGCTCGGCGCGGCCTCGGTTGCGCACGCCGACAGCGGCACGATCAGCATCCGCATCTTCAAGGCCGGGTTCGTCCTGGGCGGCTCGGCCGGCAGCGGCGTGCTGACGTTCCAGGGCCGCAGCTATCCGCTGGCGATCGGGGGCTTGAGCTACGGCTTCACCTTCGGCGTCTCGGAGACGCACTTTCATGGCACCGTCACCAACATTCGCCGCGCGTCCGACGTCGCCGGCGTCTATGCCCAGGCCGGCGCCGGCGCAGCC
The DNA here is from genome assembly GCA_963733575.1 of uncultured Alphaproteobacteria bacterium. GTDB lineage: Bacteria > Pseudomonadota > Alphaproteobacteria > Rhizobiales > Xanthobacteraceae > BOG-931. Next base: position 593,995 of record CAVTDJ010000011.1, read on the forward strand.
GCCGTGAGGGGCGCGCAGGCCGTCGTCCTCACCAACCAGAGCGGCGCCGTGCTGACGCTCACCGGCGAGCAGAACGGCCTGATCGTCAGCCTGGATTTGAGCGGACTGGCGTTGTCGTTGAAGTGAGGGGCGGCACCTCTTGGTGTCCGAGTGCGCGTAGCACGGTGGTGCGCGGGCGACAAACCGTCGCAAAATTCGCCTCTCTCCGTTCACGGGGAGAGGCCGCCGACTGAGCGGAGCGAAGGAGGCGGGTGAGGGGGACTCGTCATTGCGAGCCAACGGGTCCGGCCCGAAGTGGCCGGCCCGATGCCAAGCTCAGCGAAGCAATCCAGCGCAGCGTCGGACCTGGATTGCTTCGTCGCTTGCGCTCCTCGCAATGACGGTGTTTCTTTCGTCATCGCCCGACTTGATCCGCCTGCGGACCGTAGCCGTTCACCGGCAATCCCCGAGCGCATAATCCTTCGGCGGACGAAGGTCCGGCAATCCATGCGACGGACTCGCCGACGCTTGTGGAAAACTGCGCCAATTTCTTAGTAGGGCGAGGAACAGCTCGCAATGAAATCAAGGCGTTCGCGTTAGCCGGACACCTGGGACACTTTGGACACCGTTATATTACTCTTGACGATGTGGTGGGGTATGCAATTCATCTCTTAGCACCTCGCCCGATTTGTTGAGAGGTGCGCATGTCCAAAACAAGCTCCAAATACGCTCTCCACTTTCGCTGGGGCAATCTTCAGCTCGATATTGTTGGGCGAAGTACTCTTTTGCGATGGGCCGCTCTTTTGTGTTTGTTGTTTGGAGTTACTCACTTTGGGGCACGCGTTCTTGATCTTTTTTGAGGGGATGGAGGGATTAGTCGACGCGAGCAAGTAGCCCGCATGAGCGCAGCGATATGCGGGGCGCCAGCGGAGAGGCAGACCCCGGATGTCGCTTCACTCATCCGGGCTACGCTTGCTCAGGCCGTCCGCCCTACGGGGCTGATCGCTCATGACATTCTGGGGTCTGTTATGAGGTGAGCGGTGTCGTGTTGCGTTTGAAGGAGCGAGGCCGGAAAAAGATTATTGCACGAACCCCGCATGATCGTAGTGATATGTTAGGTAGAAGGCTTAGCTCAATCTGGCCTGCACCCGGTTCCGCAGACACCGAGTTAGGTGTTTTGATGGAACCGGAGGTGAGTCATGGAGAGGCGGAAGCGCGTAGGATGGGTAGAGCGAAGCGAAACCCATCAAATTCTCGCGGGAAAGACGATGGGTTTCGCAAGGGCTCAACCCATCCTACGAGCTACGAGCTACGCCGCGCTTCGTCCATCGCCTATGGCCTGATCCATTCCCTTTGGATGGGCGAGCAGTTTTCCCCGCTTGACCGGGGCGTATGTCTCACTCGTCGACCATTTTCGCTTCTGCGGGCAACGTCGCTCTGATCGTCGCTGTCAGTTTGGCACCCGCTTCATCCAGGTTCGCGGGGTCCCAAACAATCGTGACCAGATGATTGGTGTCGAAGTGCGTTTTTTCTCCCTTCCATTCCTTTAGGCGACACGTGTAGATGACGGGCCGACCTAGCCCTTCGGCAAAGCCGGACTCCCAGTAAGCTCCGCGACTGCCAAATGTCAGATCGGCAACGACGAACCGCGAGGTTCGCAATGCGACCCGAAGTTGGTCATCAATGACGCCCGCGGGTTGATTTTCCGTAAGGACCCGGAGGTCAAATCCGGTACGCGCGACTGCCGGACGAAAACATTGAGCCACTACTCGGTCAAGCTCCGGCTCATTGAATTTCACCGCCATCAGGACCCTGCGACTTTCAACGTGACCTCGTCTCAATGTCTCATATCGGGTCCACCCATCCATCTTTAGCCGAAGTCGCATTTTTCCGTTCTGATCGCCGCGCTGCTCCAAGAGGCCTTGAGCAATCTCTTGCTCCAGCAACCAGCCCAGTCCCGCCCCCGGTGAGGATCGAGTTATGCTCACGCCAATTTGTGCCGACGCTGCGAGAACTGACACAAGTGCTAACTCGGCGGCCGAGAATTGATGGTCACCTATCCAGAGGATCAGACTGTCTAGCTGCTCTGATGGCTTCGGCAACGGCTCGTCGAGATGCCACGCTTCCAATCTTGAAGGGAGGTCAACCCAGCGGCCATCATTTCCTTCATTCCGTTGCTGCCGCCTGACGATGTGACTCAAGCGTGACCGCAGATGCGTAGTGGTGGCGTCATCCCAAATGCCAAGCTGCCCCTCCAAGAAACTTCCGCGAATTGCCCAGCGTCCACATCGGGGACAATCGTATCCCCTCCAGTTCACGTCCTCCTTAGGAGCCGGTATTGGACTCGAACAAATGAGACATTCGGGCATGTCATTGTCCTATTGCGCGGCCGGAGACCCGGCTTAGCCGGTGCGATTGCGCCACGGTGGCAGCGCGTAGGATGGGTAGAGCGAAGCGAAACCCATCAAATTCTCGCGGGAAAGACGATGGGTTTCGCAAGGGCTCAACCCATCCTACGGACTCATGTTCAAGTGAAATCGAAAAAATCCGCCAACAAGAGTCCATTTGGTCGTTGCCCTGGTGTTGATGGTTGGCGCCCATCAATCGTCAACACCTCCACTCCCAGTTGACGCAGGCGATCAACATCTCTTGAACTTAAGAGATTTCCAGATCCATTATCCTGCCTTGGATGGATTTGTACAACTTGTACACGTTCCGGCCATAATCGGCGGTGAATTTCGCGGCAGATAGTCACGAGATCCGGTGTTGGTCCGACCGCGTCTGGCTGCATGGCGCAGGCAAGGTTGAAGCGCCAAAAATTTCGCCATGCGCGGTGCATCGAACGATCGAGTTTCTTTAGAAACAGATTGAGGCTTTCACCCTTTTCGTGCGGGGATGACAAACGAAATAATAAGCACCGTTCGCGAGACAAGGTGACTAACGAAATCCTCGGACTCGTGGGTATAGCTCCCCCGGTTCCTAAGCGTGGATCGACAAACATTCGGCGCAGCAGGGTACTTTTGCCAGCGTTCTGGTCGCCTGCGACGATCAAGACCCTCTCTAGATGAGGTCGTTTTCGCCCTGACTGTTCCAAAATAATCTCCGTCTGAGATAGCCCCGGATTTCGTTTCACTCAATCCGGCTACGCTTGCTAAAATTGTCCTCTATTTGGTCCAAGAATCAAAGGTCTAACATCGTCTTCATCAGCGTACAAAAGGGGTGCGTCTGCCCACTCTTTATGGGTGCGGCGCACTACAACATACCCGCTGTCAAAACGAACAATAATGCCGACAAGTTCGTCGCGTCCGCGACGAACTGCTACGTGCTGGTTTAGAGCGAGCTTAGGCCGCTCGTCGTCGTCATCCTTCAAAATTCGTCCTCTACGATGGGCTCTAATCGGTGCTCCACTCGATTTTCGCTTCGCCACCATTAGCCGCACTTCCGGTTACGTAAGCGGTTGATTTTCCGCAACCTGGACATTTTAGGCCGAGTCGGCGGAGGTCGTTGAAAGAAGTCACGATGAAAACCTTGGAACAGACGGGACAGGTAAAGGCAGCATTGTTGCCATTCCAGTCCGCATCCGCGGCGACTGGTTTGCCGGCATTGTATCTTTTCGGATCGAGATAGCGAACTGGCATTTCAGACCTTCCTTAAAGAGACCGTTCCAAGGGGAGAAGCGACCCTTCGAGGGCCGCTTCGCGGCCATCTCAGGATGAGGAAGATCAAACAAGGCCCCCTCACCCGCCTCGCGCCTGCGACGCTCGGCGGCCTCTCCCCCTAAAAGGGGAGAGGCGATCCTTCGAGGCCCGCGCTTCGCGCGGGCACCTCGGGATGACGGTGCTTAGAGAGCCTTATTACTCTCTTTCACCTTGTCCGCCTCGACATAGACCTGCGCGCCCATGTCGATGAACTTCCTCGACATGTCGGCCATCCCCTGCTCCTTATCATTCAGCGTCGCCGCGTAATCCCGCACGTCCTGCGTGATCTTCATCGAGCAGAATTTCGGGCCGCACATGGAGCAGAAATGCGCCACCTTGTGCGCTTCCTTGGGCAGCGTCTCGTCGTGGTAGGACCGCGCGGTATCCGGGTCGAGAGAGAGGTTGAACTGGTCGACCCAGCGGAACTCGAAGCGGGCGCGGGAGAGCGCGTCGTCGCGCAGTTGCGCCGCGGGGTGGCCCTTGGCGAGGTCGGCGGCATGGGCGGCGATCTTGTAGGCGATGACGCCGTCCTTGACGTCGTTGCGGTCGGGCAGGCCGAGATGCTCCTTCGGCGTGACGTAGCAGAGCATGGCGGTGCCGAACCAGCCGATCATGGCGGCGCCGATGGCGGAGGTGATGTGGTCGTAGGCCGGCGCGATGTCCGTCACGAGAGGCCCGAGCGTATAGAACGGCGCCTCGCCGCATTCCTTGAGCTGCTTGTCGACGTTGATCTTGATCTTGTGCAGCGGCACGTGGCCGGGACCTTCGATCATCACCTGGCAGCCCTTGGCCCAGGCGATTTTGGTGAGTTCGCCCAGCGTTTCCAGCTCGGCGAATTGCGCGCGGTCGTTGGCGTCACGGATCGAGCCGGGGCGCAGACCGTCTCCCAATGAAAACGACACGTCGTATTTGCGCATCAGGTCGCAAATCTCGCCGAAACGCTCGTAGAGGAAGCTCTCCTTGTGATGCGCCAGGCACCACTTCGCCATGATCGAGCCGCCGCGCGAGACGATGCCGGTGACTCTGTTGGCGGTGAGGTGGATGTAGGCGAGCCGCACGCCGGCGTGGATGGTGAAATAATCGACGCCCTGCTCGCACTGCTCGATCAGCGTGTCCTTGTAGCACTCCCAGTCGAGCTTGACCGGATCGCCGTCGACCTTCTCCAGCGCCTGATAGATCGGCACGGTGCCGATCGGGACCGGCGCGTTGCGCAAAATCCATTCGCGGGTGTTGTGGATGTTCCGCCCGGTGGAAAGGTCCATCACCGTGTCGGCGCCCCAGCGGATCGCCCACACCATCTTCTCCACTTCCTCCTCGACCGACGAGGTGACGGCGGAGTTGCCGATATTGGCGTTGATCTTGGTGAGGAAGTTGCGGCCGATGATCATCGGCTCGAGCTCACCGTGATTGATGTTGGCGGGAATGATGGCGCGGCCGCGCGCGACTTCCGTGCGCACGAATTCCGGCGTGACGAACAACGGCACCGACGCGCCGAAGCTCTCGCCGTCGTCATGCGCGGCCTGCGCGCTCTCCAGCATTGTCTTGCGGCCGAGATTTTCGCGCTCGGCGATGTAGACCATTTCCTTGGTGATGACGCCCGCGCGCGCCCATTCGAGCTGGGTGATGGGGTGTTCCCCTCCCCCTTGTGGGGAGGGGCTAGGGGTGGGGGTCGAGAGGGGCATCGTGACTCCGTGGGCGTCTTCGACGGGAGCGATCGTTTTGCCTCTCGACCCCCCACCCCACCCTCCCCCACAAGGGGGGAGGGACCAATGCCGCGCAGCGGCTTCGGCGTGTTGGGGAAATTGCGCGCGAGATGCTTGCCGGTGGCGTTGCCGTTGTCGACCGGCTTGATCGGACGGCCCTGGTACTCCTCGACGCCGCCGCGTTCGCGCACCCATTCGATGCGCGCCCGCGCAAGGCCTTTCTCCACGTCGAGCGTTGCATCGGGATCGCTATAGGGGCCGGACGGATCGTAGACCGGGAACGGTGGTTCGCCGGACGACGCATCGAGCGCGATCTCGCGCAGCGGCACTTTCAGGTCGGGCGCGGTATCGGGCGTCGCGTAAATCTTGCGCGAGCCGGCGATCGGGCCGGTCGTGACCTTCGGCGTGGCGAGATCGGATTCGGCAAGATGCTTGTTCATGGGGGCACTCCTAGATTTTTCTCTTGCGGTAACCCTCGAAACTGAGATAGCCGCCAACAACAATAACAATGACGGCAACGATCAGTAGCGCAGCCGGTTTGGAATAAATGTCGGTCGCCAGTGTCGCCGTGGTCGCCGGCAGCACCAGCCGGATGACGCCGCCGATTACCATCAGCCAGCCGATGATGGTGACGATGACGCGCCAGTCCGCCGTCCACGCCCTATGGACATTGAGCATGGCGAGGCCGGGGACCAGCGCCATCAGCCCGGAAAAGTAGATCAGGGTCGGGCTGTGTACCGCCTCCGCGATCAGCGCGGTATAGAAGGGTCCGTTCAGCAAGATGCCGACGCCGACCGCCACGAAGGCCGGTCCGATAAGCCTGGCGATGAAAACAGCGGGTTGCATGGTGCGCCTCCTCGCGGCCGCGATGCTCGATCGCGTGCGCGTGACAATGCTGTTGCGGGGCGTGCTGGCACTGGAAGGTATTCCTGTCCCTTCGCCGGCATGACCCGGATCAGGTTCAAAGGGTTTTCCGCAGGTCTCTCAAACGAGATTTCGCGGTCTCAGCTCCTCCCGGAGCTCCCCTCGGAACACACTCAATGTATGCCGCTGGCGGGGCGTGTCAACGCGGGGGTGGGGCGGCCGTGCGTAGCGCGAGGAAATCCGGCCGCGCGGTCGTGCCCTCTCTCCCTGCGGGCTCCCTGCGGGCTCCCTGCGGGAGAGGGCGGCGCGGACGTCGAGCCAGCACAATTGGGTGAGGGATTTTACCGCCCCAACCCCTCAACCCGTCCGTGTTGCGGCACTGCATCGTAGCCCTCACCCGCAAGGGGAGAGGGCAGCGGCGCGATCCGCCGCGGTATTTTCAGATGCTAAACAAACTGCAGCGCGATGCTGCCGAGCGCGCCGAAATCGGCGTGCAACGTGTCGCCTTTCTTGGCGTGCACCACGCGGGTGAACGAGCCGGCGAGCACGAGGTGGCCGGGCTCGAGCGCGACGCCGTGTTGGCCGAGCTTGTTGGCGAGCCAGGCGACGCCGAGCGCGGGATGGCCGAGCACGCCGGCGGCGACGCCGGTCTCCTCGATCTCGGAATTGCGGTACATGATGCCGCCGACCCAGCGCAGATCAACATCGAGCGGCCCGACCGGCCGGCCGCCGATGACGATGCCGGCGGCGGCGCCGTTGTCGGAGACGGTGTCGAAAATCTTGCGCGGGTCCTGCAGCCGCGCATCGACGATCTCGATCGCCGGCACGACGTATTCGGTGGCGCGCAGCACGTCGGGCAAGCCGACGCCGGGTCCTTTGAGCGGCTTGCCGAGAATGAAGGCAAGCTCGATCTCGACCCGCGGCAGGCAGTAATTCTCGTGCGGCAGGCGGCCGCCGTCGGCGACCATCATGGTGTCGAGGAGGTGGCCGTAATCCGGCTCGTCGATCTGCGACGAGCGCTGCATCGCCTTCGAGGTCAGCCCGACCTTGTGGCCGATGAGCCTGGCGCCGGCCGCGATCTTGCGCTTGGCGACCTCGGTCGAGATCGCGTAGGCGTCCTCCATCGTGATGTCGGGCCAGGTCTTGGAAAGTTGAACCGCCTGTTTGCGCGCTTTCTCCGCGGCGAGGAGCGTATCGGCGGCCTTGTTGCGATCGGCTTCGGACATCATGGCCGCAGCGCTCCTTGAACTTTGCTGTCGGCTACTGACAGACGGCGCGGATGACGACCGCTTCGGTCCCACATTGCACCTGACTTGGCAGCTGCCCGGCTTGCGATGGCTTGGTGTCACATGTCTGCGCCGTACGAACGTCGAGCGGACTGCCGGTCGAAAAACCTTTGCCGCGGCAACCGTTCACCGCCGCCACCGCGCAATCGGGCGCACCGTTCGGCGCTTTCGTGCAAGTCTCGTGCACATCCACGATGCGCGTGTTCGGCAACCGCACGATCGCGCTGGCGGCGTTTTTGGTCGCTTCCACCGCGCCCTTCATTGCGTCGGTCGCGGTCGTCGCCGCGCCTTTGGTCGCCTCGACCGCGTTCTTCATCGCATCTTGCGTGGCTGTCGCAGCGCCCTTGGCTGCATCTTTGGCGGCATCGGTTGGGCTTTTCGTGGCGTCGTCCGATTTTTTGTTGAGATCGCCGACGGGGCCGCCTTGCGTATCTTTGCTCTTCGCATTGAACACGGCGACCGAGTCGTCCCACCAGACTTTCAGCTGATGCAAAAATCCCGGCCGGTTGGCAGGCGGCGGCTGCGGCGCTGGTTGGACCGGAGCAGCAGCGGCCGGAGGCGTTTGGCCGTCCTCGGCGAGGGCTCCGCCGGCCGCCGCCGGCAGCGCCAACGCAATCGCCACAAGGGCGCCGCCGCAAAAGCATTTTTGTTTCGCGAACCTCGTCATCGTCAGCTCGCGCTTGCGAACTCCGGAAAGTGGATCATCAGCGGTTTTAGAATACCCGCACGACGACAATAAAGCCAACGACAAGGGCTACCGCCGCGAGTGACGCCCACATCCCGAGCCGCTCCTCGATGATGCCACGCGCGCGCGCGCCGTAACGGTTGAGCAGAAAGGCCTCGACGAAGAACCGCGCCCCGCGGGTGATCAGCGACAGAATAACGAACAATCCGAGATTAAAGCCGGCAAAGCCCGACGTGATGGTCACGATCTTGTAGGGGATGGGCGTCAATCCCTTGAGCAGGATGATCAGCGCGCCGTATTGCGCATAGGCCGTGCGGAACGCCTCGACCTTATCGCCATAACCGTAGAGGTGAATGAGCCACTGACCGAGCGTGTCGTAGAGCGCCGAGCCAATGAAATAACCGAGGAGCCCGCCGGCGACCGATGTCAGCGTGCAAACTGTGGCGAAGAACCAGGCGCGGTCGGGCCGCGCCAGCGCCATCGGGATCAACATGATGTCCGGCGGCATCGGAAAGAACGAGCTTTCGGCAAACGACACGGCGCCGAGAATCCACGCCGCGTGCGGTTTGCCGGCGGCGGAGACGCACCAATCATAAAGGCGGCGGAGCATGGGTGGCTCCCTTACCGGGGGGAGCCGCTATTGTCCATCGGCCCTGTGAGGGTTCAGCGCCGTTTGCGCAGACGGCGGCCTTCGAGAATGACGATCTTGCGGCGCGAAGAATCGTCCGGCACTTTCTTGGGGACTTTCTCGGCAATGCCAAGGAGCCGCTCGCGGCGGTCCATTTCCTTCCAGACATCCTCGGGCCGGATGCCGGAGGAGACCCAGAGCACCACCAGATTGTAGATGAGATCGGCGCTTTCCTTGACCACGGCGTCGCGGTCACCGTTCATGGCGTCGATGACGACCTCGACCGCCTCTTCGGCGAGCTTCTTCGCCATCTTGCTGCGGCCGGCGCGTAACAGCCGCGCCGTCCGCGAGGTCGACGGATCGTCGTGCCGGCAAGCCAGCGCCGCTTGGTAAAGGCGGGTGATCGAATCAGTCATAACCTCACCAGAATAACGCGATAACGTCGCAATTGTGTTAAAGCTCGCCCCGAACGGGCCGGCAGGTGCCTATTTGGCTAATTCTGCGTGTCCTCGGTCGTCTTTGTTAGTCGCCGTCATTAGTCCTCCTGGGCCAAAAGGCTGGCATTGCCGCCTGCGGCGGCCGTGTTGACGGTGACGACCTGCTCGGCAGCGAAACGGCGGAGGTAGTTCGGGCCGCCCGCTTTAGGTCCGGTGCCCGACAAGTGTGTGCCGCCGAAAGGCTGGGTGCCGACCACCGCGCCGATCATGTTGCGGTTAACGTAGACGTTGCCGTGCGGAAGCCGCGCGGCGATCCGCTCGATGGTGAGGTCGATGCGCGAGTGGATGCCGAGCGTCAGCGCTGTGCCGTTGGCCGCGATGTCGGCCAGCAGCGCTTCGAGCGCGTCCGCGCGCCAACGCACGACGTGGAGCACCGGCCCGAACACTTCCTCCTTCAGCTCGCGGGCGCGGTCGAGCTCGACGATCGCGGGCGCGACGTAGGTCCCGCCGGCCGGCAGCGCCTCCTCGCGATCGGAGCGGTAGCGCAGACGGCCTGAGCGCTCCATCCCGGCGATCCAGCCTTCGAGTTTTTGCTCGGCCTCGGCGTCGATCACTGGGCCGATATGGGTTGCCGGCTCGCGGGGATCGCCGATTTTCAGCTCCCGCGCTGCGCCGGCGAGCATGTCGAGCATCGACTCGGCAACGTCTTCCTGCAGGCACAAAAGCCGTAGCGCCGAACAGCGCTGGCCCGTGGAGCGAAAGGCGGACGCCATCACGTCGTCGATCACCTGCTCGGGCAAAGCGGTGGCATCGACGATCATGGCGTTGATGCCGCCGGTCTCGGCGATCAGCGGCACGATCGGCCCGCTCTTTGCAGCGAGCGCCTGGTTGATGGCGCGGCCGACTTCGGTCGAGCCGGTGAAGGCGACGCCGGCAGCGCGTCTGTCGGCGACGAGGCTTGCGCCGACCTTGCCGTTGCCGGGTACGAGATGGAGCGCGGTCACCGGCACGCCGGCTTCGTGCAGCAGCGCCACGGCACGCGCGGCGATGAGCGGCGTTTGCTCCGCGGGTTTCGCCACGACGGCATTGCCGGCGGCAAGCGCGGCGCTCACTTGGCCGAGAAAGATCGCAAGCGGAAAATTCCACGGGCTGATGCAGACAAAGACGCCGCGTCCGCGATAACGCAGCACGTTGCTTTCGCCGGTCGGTCCCGGCATTGGCTGCGGCACGAAGCAAATGCGCGCCTGGGCGGCATAATAGCGGCAATAATCGATCGCTTCGCGCAGCTCCGCGAGCGCGTCGTCGAGCGTCTTGCCGCCCTCGCTTTGCAGGAGCGCGAGGAGCGGGCCGCGATTTTTCTCCAGTAGCTCGGCGGAGCGTTCGAGCGTGGAGGCGCGCTGCTCGTATGGCGTCGCCGACCAGGCTGCAAAGCCGGCCCCGGCGGCGGCCATCGCCGCGCGTGCGATCGCCTCGTCACCCTCTCGAACGATCCCGATCGGGCGGCCGTCGATCGGCGATATCACCGGGCGTTCGATGCCGGAGAGCGCGATGCCGTCGATCAGCGGCGCCGCTTCGGCCGTATCGGTCGTGCCGGCGCGAACTTCGGCGAGAAGCGCATCGAGGCTTGCGCGCTCGCCGAACTCGACGCCAGCGGAGTTTTGCCGCTCCGGCATATAGAGGTCGCGCGGCAGCGGGATCTTCCGGTTGCGCGCCTCGCGCGGACCGGCAATTCGGCTTTGCGGGCGCCGCAGAATCTCCTCGACCGGCACACTTGGATCGGCAGCGACCGAGACGAAAGAGGAATTGGCGCCGTTCTCCAGCAGCCGCCGCACCAGATAGGCAAGGAGATCGCGGTGACCGCCGACCGGTGCGTAGACGCGGCAGGCAGCTTGCGGGAGCTCGGCGAGCAGTGCCGCATACAGCGTTTCGCCCATGCCATGCAGACGCTGAAATTCGAAGCCTTCGACGCCGCCGGCGTCCTCGATCACGCTGGCGACGGTAAGCGCATTATGCGTGGCGAATTGCGGGAAAATGCGCTCGCGCGCGGCGAGCAGCTTTTTCACGCAGGCCATGTAGCAAAGATCGGTCATGGCCTTGCGTGTGAACACCGGATAATCGGCCAGTCCACGCTCCTGTGCGCGCTTGATCTCGGTGTCCCAATACGCGCCCTTGACCAGACGGACGGTGATCCGGCTGCCGAACGCGGCGGCGGCCTCTTCGACCCAGCCGATCACCGCGAGCGCGCGTTTCTGATAGGCCTGCACCGCGAGCCCGAAACCGTCCCAGCCGCGCAGCGACGGATCGCCGAGCACGGCGCCGATGACGTCGAGCGATAATTCCAGCCGGTCCGCTTCCTCCGCGTCGATGGTGAAGCCAAGGTCGCGCGCCTTGGCCATGCGCGCTAGCGCGATGACCAGTGGCGGCAGTTCCGTGAGAACGCGTTCGCGCGAAATCGCCTCGAAGCGCGGATGGAGCGCCGTGAGCTTTACCGAAATTCCGGGGCGTGAGGGCAGGGCGGCGTTGCCGGCGCTCGCGCCGATGGCTTCGATCGCGGCGGCATAAGCATCGAAATATTTCGCGGCGTCCGCGGCATTGCGCGCGCCCTCGCCGAGCATGTCGAACGAGTAGCGAAACTCGGCATGGCCGCGGGCGCGCGCCAGCGCTTCGTCGATGGTCTGGCCGAGCACGAAATGCGAGCCGATGAGCCGCATGGCCTGCCGCGTCGCCGTGCGCAAAGTCGGCAGCCCGAGGCGCTTGACGATAGTGTCGAGGATCGTCTCCGGCGTCTCGCCCGGATGGATAATGCGGGCCGCGATGCCGAACGTCCAGGCCGAGGCGGAGACGAGCAGCGCCGTGGATTTTATATCGCCGTCGAGCCAGCGGCCGGCCGCGAGCTTGTCCTCGATCAGGCGGTCGGCGGTCGCGGCGTCGGGCACGCGGAGCAGCGCTTCGGCAAGCACCATCAGCGCCAGCCCCTCCTTGGTCGAGAGCGAATAGGCGTGCAGAAAATCTTCGATGCCGCCCAGCCCGCCAGCCTTGGCGCGGATCGCCTCGACCAGCGCGCGGGCGCGCGCGTCGATGCGGCGCTCGGCAGCGGCCTCGCGGGAGGCTCCGGCCAGGATGTCCGCGGCCAGTTCTTCGTCGGGTGGGGCGAACCGGGTGCGGAATGTCGGCGGACTGAAGGCGGAATTGTTCATCGTCGGCTCAGCATTGACGGCGCATAAGTGCCGCAGCGGCCGCTCGCCCGCTGCTTTCGCTTGCGCTTTGGCGCGGCATGCTCTTTATCGGGCCACAGCCGGAGAGCTGCGCCGTCGGGCAATATAGTTACCGAACCAACCAAGGAACCGGGTATGGCCATCGTCAATCTCATGCGGCTCACCCGGTTCGCCGCTCCGGCGCTAATTGCCGCGCTTTCCGGCGCGCCGTCAGCCTACGCCGAGACCGCCCTTCATTTTACGCTCGACCGCAAGATCGACGGACCGGCGGCGCCCTTCTTTCTTGCCATCGACAAGGGCTACTTCAAGGACGAAGGCCTCAACGTCATCATCGATGCCGCGACTGGCGGCCCGCACGAAGCCCTGAACCGGCTTGCGGCGGGCCAGGACGACATGGGCGTTTCCAACGTCAACTTGCTGATCAAGTTGCGCGACGCCACCAACACGCCGATCAAGGCGCTGTTCGTCGTGTTTGACAAGCCCCCTTACGCCATCATCGCGCGCAAAAACCGCGGCATCGTCGCGCCTCGGGACCTGGAGGGTAAAAAGCTCGGCGCGCCGGCCGCCGCTACGGCATTCGCGCAGTGGCCGATTTTCGCCAAGGTCAACGGCATCGACGCCGCGAAAGTCGCCATCGAGGACGTTGGCGTTCCGGTGCGCGAACCCATGCTTGCCTCGGGCGAAGTTGACGCCATCACCGGCTGTTCTTTCGGCGCCTACGTCGATCTCAAAGAACGCGGTGTGCCGCCAGATGACCTCACATTATTGCTGATGGCCGATCATGGCGTCGAGCTTTACGGCGACGCCATTATGGTCGCGCCCCGCTTCGCGCAGGAAAAACCTGAGGCGGTGCGGGGGTTCCTGCGCGCTTACGTAAGGGCCCTGAAGGACACCGTTCGCGATCCGGCGCGCGCCGTCGAAGCCGTGCTCCATCGCACCGAGGGCGTCAGCAAAGACATCGAGCTCGAGCGCTTGCGCATGGCGATCCGCGACAACATCGAAACGCCGGCGGTGAAAGCAAACGGCTACGGCGGCATCGAGCCCGAGCGATTCGCGGCGGCGATCGATCAGATGGCGCTGGCCTATCGCTTCAAGGCGAAAGACAAGGCCGTCGCGGCCTTCGACCTCTCGTTCCTGCCGCCGGCGGCCGAGCGCCAGGTCAACGAGGCCGCGTCGCGGTGACGGTGGTTCATCTTCCCCTGCAAGCGGCAAGAGCCTGGGAGGATCAGGGCGTCCGCGCAAGAAGCGTCTCCAGGCGCTCGATGCTCTGCGTCCAGCCGACCTCCATGCCTTGAAGGTGGACGGTCGCGTACTCAACCACGGCCGCGGCGCGAGTGTGCAATGTCAGCTTCGTCTTGCCCCGTTCCTCGGCGAAGGTCACGGTGGTGAGTCCTTCAAGGATGTGATTGCCGGCGTCGTCCACCGCGATGTTGGTGAACACGAGCCGCTCGGGCGGAACGATTTCGCGGATCTCGCCCTTCATCGGATAAATGACGCCATCCGGGCCGCGCATATGGATGCGGATGGCGCCGCCTGTCCGCGCATCGAACTCACAAACCGGATTGGTGAAGCCGTTCGGGCCCCACCAATGCGCAAGATGTTCTGGATCGGTCCACGCCGTGAACACAAGCGCGCGGGGCGCGTCGAAGATGCGCGTGATCGTCACCTCGCGTTCGGCAAATGGCGGCTTTGTTTGAGCGGCAACGGTCATGCGCGCTTCTCCCCTCGCGCTGAATGAGACTGATCTTCCCGGTCCCTATTCAGCGTGCTCGACACATGTTGTTCGAGACGCGCGAGCGTCTGCACCAGCCCCTTGTCGGCGCCGTATTCCTTGATCACCCGGTCGCGCTCGGCCGCGGAGGGGAAATCCCCCCGCATAGTGATGCGGGTTTTGCGGTTCGATCCGCCTCCCACGTCCTCGAAAGTCACGGTGGTCTTGAATTGCACCGGCTCGAACGTCTTCGCCGCCGCCGTGGCGGTAGACGATGCGTTCCGGTCTGACGACCTCTTCATAAGTGATGCGGTTCTGGTAGTCGCGGCCGTCGGGTCCATGCATGACGAACCGCCAGATGCCGCCGGCCCGCATGTCAAAACTGTGCGTAGTCGTCGTAAATCCGTTCGGTCCCCACCATTGCGCCAAATGCGCGGGATCGGTCCACACCGCGAAGACGAGATCGCGCGGCGCGTCGAACACGCGGATAGCGATGATCGCGCGCGGATCGCTCTCCAAGTCGATGCTATTTCCTGCGGCCATGCTTTCTCTCCTTGGCGGCTTTCGGTTGTTTGGCTTGAAGCGTCTTCAGATAGAGGTCGAGGCGATCGAAGCTCTCGTCGAAAAAGCGGCGATAGTGATCAAGCCAGTCGTCAACGTCCTTCAGCGCGCGCGGCTCGATCCGGCAGGGCCGCCATTGCGCTTCGCGCGAGCGCACAATCAGGCCGGCGCGCTCCAGCACCTTCAGATGCCTGGAGACGGCGGGAAGGCTCATGGCGAACGGGCCCGCCAGGTCCTGCACCGTCGTCTCGCCGCGCGCGAGGCGGGCGAGGATGGCGCGGCGGGTGGGGTCCGCGAGAGCGGCAAAGGTTGCGTCGAGATTCATTTAACGATCCGGTTAAATAACCGAATGGTTAAATACAGAACGTGCAAAGGGCTGTCAAGTTCGGTCGCGGATGTCGCTCGGATTTTTTGGTCCCGCTAGCGGCGGAGGGAAAGGGAACCGGATCGCTTCGTTTCCCTCGTAATGCCGGCCTGGCAATGACGGCCTAGCAATGACGGCCTAGCCTTGGCCGGCATAAGCTCGCTGCAGCGTTTCAACGTCGAACTTTTTCATCTTCATCAGCGCAGTCATGGCGCGTTCGGATTTCGCGCTGTCGGCATCGGTCAGCATCTGCGGCAGTACGGACGGCACGATCTGCCAGGAGAGTCCGTACTTGTCCTTGAGCCAGCCGCACGGACCTTCCTCGCCGCCGTCCGAGAGTTTGTTCCAGAAATAATCGATCTCGTCCTGCGTCTCGCAGGTCACCTGCAACGAGATCGCCTCGCTGAATTTGAAATTTGGGCCGCCGTTGAGGGCGACGAACGTCTGCCCATCGATCTCGAACTCGACGGTCAGGACCGAGCCGGCTTCCTTCCCGTGCACTTCGCGACCCGCCTCTCCATAGCGGCTGACGCGTTTGATCCGGGAATTCCCGAACACGGACGTATAGAACTTTGCTGCTTCCTCCGCTTGCGTGTCGAACCACAGACAGGGCGAGATCCGTTGTTTGATGGCCGTCGTCATTTCACTTTCCCTCGGATTCACAGCGACGGCGTGCAGGGCGCTAATTCGTCCTCGCCAGATACGCGGCGAGCCGGTCGAATGTGCCGCCCCAGGTTGCCTTCATGCCGACGTGGGCGGCGCCGAACGTGCTGCGCTCTGCCTCGGTCGCGTTGTGCGGGGTCCATTGGACGTGGAGCTTGGTTTTGCCGCCGGGCTCGTCATCGAGCGTGACGGTGATCAGCGTTTCCCGCGGCCAGGTCGGTACGATCGGATGACGGGTGATCTCGCCGGCTGCGTTGGAGAACGAATTCACAAACACCAGCCGATCCGGCGGGACGATCTCGTGATAGCTGAATTTACCCCACATTTTGTAGCCCTCGCCGGAACGCATGCCCAAATGGAAGGAACCGCCGGGGCGAAAATCCATGTTCATGGCGATCATGGTGAAGCTTTGGGGCGTCCACCATTCCTTCATGTGGTCGGGCTCGGTCAGCGCCGCCCAGACCCGCTCGCGCGGCGCGTCGAGGATGCGGGAAATGACAAACTCTTGGCCCTTCTCTTGGCCGCTCGCTTCAGCACTCATTCCCCGCCCCCGACGTCGCTAACGCCGGGACTCAGTGTGCCACAAGGACCATCCAGCCGACACCGAATTTATCGGCGACCATGCCGAAGCGCGGCGAGAAAAACGTCTTGCCCATGGGCATTTGAACTTGGCCGCCGTCGGCCAGGCCGTTGAAGAGCTTGTCGGCGTCGGCCTCGGTGTCCACCGAAATCGACAGCATGATCCCCTGGAAGTTCGGCTTGCCGGTAAGGCGGCCGTCCGAGGCCATCACCGTCGTGTCGCCGACCTGGAACTGCGAGTGCATCACTTTGTCGGCGTTTGCCGGCGTGCACATGGTTTTGTCGGGGCTGTCCTTCCAGCGCATGAGCATGCCGACCTTGGCGCCGATGGCCTTTTTGTAGAAGTCCAGAGCTTCGTCGCAGCGGCCGGCGAAGTCCAGATACGGTTGGACGTGCATGAATATCTCCTCTCTCATTGTTGGGCGGAACTACCGCCTTGACAAAAGCGTTGATATCAACATAATTAGCCCCATGTCAAATCGCGGCGAACTGTCCCTCGCGTTCACGCACCATGTCCGCGACAATTGTCTTTGCCTCCACGTGCAAAGGACGGCGCGGGCGCTGGCGCGGCGCTTCGACGAAGCGCTGCGGCCGGTGGGGCTGACGCAAGGGCAATTTTCGTTGCTGACGTCGCTCAACCGTCCCGACCCGCCGACCATTGGCAGCGTTGCGGCCTTGCTCGCGCTCGATCGCACGACGCTGACCGCCAACCTCAAGCCGCTCGAGCGCCGTGGCCTGGTCAAGGTGAAGGTAGACGCCGAAGACAAGCGCAGCCGCCGGCTGACGCTCACGCCGGCGGGAAGGGCGGTTCTTGCCGCCGCCGCGCCGATCTGGAAACGCGCGCACGCGCGGGCGGAGCAGCTTCTCAGCCGTACCAGTCCCGATATCTTGCGCGCCAGCCTGCGCGAGTTGTGCTGACATCGGGGCCCTCACGGGGTAAATCGAGGTTCGTCGCGCCAACGCAGCGGTTTTCGCGGCGAGGCTGAGATCTCCCGCGGCCTCGTGGCGAAGCTTTAGACGATCTTGGATCGGACCCGATCATGTCATTTCTGCGCATCTATCTGCGTGTGCTCAGCCTCCTCGAATCCGAAGCCCGGCTCGCTTTGACGCTTGCCGCGGCCAATATCGCGCTCGCCGTCGCGCAGTTCGTCGAGCCGGTGCTGTTCGGCCACATCATCGATGCTTTGTCCGGCGCGCTCCCCACCGGCTTATGGCCGGCGGCCCGCGCGCTCGCCCCGCTGATCGGCGCATGGGTCGCTTTCGGTCTGTTCATCATCGTCGCCGGCGCGCTGGTGGCGTGGTTCGCCGACCGGCTGGCGCACCGGCGCCGCAACCTCGTGCTGGCCGACTTCTTCGAGCACGTCCTGCAGCTGCCGCTCGCCTATCACGCCGGCGCGCATTCGGGGCGGCAATTGAAGATCATGCTCACCGGCACGGACACGCTGTGGTGGTTGTGGGTGTCGTTCTTCCGCGAGCATTTTGCCGCCTTCGTCTTCATCGGAGTGCTGCTGCCGACCACGCTCGTGCTCAATTGGCGGCTCGCGCTGCCGTTGCTCGCGCTGTGCGTCGCGTTCACGGCGTTGACGACGCTGGTCATGCACAAGGCCGATGCGATGCAGCGCGCGGTCGAGCGGCATTATTCCGATCTCGCGGAGACTGCGGCCGACGCGCTCGGCAATGTGGCCGTGGTGCAGAGCTTTGCGCGCATCGAGCTGGAAGTGTCGGCGCTGAAGGGGCTGGTGAACTCGCTCCTGCGCGCGCAAATGCCGGTGCTGTCGTGGTGGGCGGTCGCCGCCGTGCTCACGCGCACAGCCACCACGATCGCTTTGCTCACGATCCTGCTGATCGGCACCTATCTCAAGCTCGTGGGGCTCGCTTCGGTCGGCGAAATCGTCAGCTTCATGGCTATTGCGGCGCTGTTGATCGCCCGGCTCGAGCAGGTCGTCGGCTTCGCCAACCGCGTGTTCATGGATGCACCCAAACTGTCAGAGTTCTTCGGTGTGCTCGACACGGTGCCCGCGGTGCGCGACCGGCCCGATGCCGTGGAGCCGGGCCATTTGCGCGGGCTCGTCGAATTCAAGGAAGTATCGTTCTCCTACGACGGCAAGCGTCCGGCGGTAGCTGATTTAAGCTTCACGGCGCTGCCCGGCGAGCGGATAGCTTTGGTCGGGCCGACCGGCAGCGGCAAATCGACGGCGCTCGCGCTTCTTCATCGCACCTTCGATCCGCAGTCAGGGTTCATTACGGTCGATGGCATGGACATTCGCGCGCTGACACTCACGGGGCTCCGCCGCAACATCGGCGTCGTTTTTCAGGAAACGCTGCTGTTCAACCGCTCGATCGCGGAGAACCTCCGGGTCGGCAAGCCGGACGCCACCGAAGACGAAATGCGCGAGGCCGCCGCGCGGGCGCAGGCGCTCGACTTCATCGCCCGCAATCCCGAAGGCTTCGAAGCCCTTATCGGCGAGCGCGGCCGGCTTTTGTCCGGCGGCGAGCGTCAGCGACTCGCCATTGCCCGCGCGATCCTGAAAGATCCGCCGATCCTGATCCTCGACGAAGCTACCAGCGCGCTGGATCCGGTGACCGAGGCGCGGCTCAATATGGCGCTCGACGAAGTGATGAAGGGCCGTACCACCTTCGTCATCGCGCATCGCCTGGCGACCATTCGCACTGCGACGCGCATCCTGGTGTTTCACAACGGCCGCATCGTCGAGGCGGGGACGTATGACGATCTGGTGCAGCGCGGCGGCGCCTTCGCCGAGCTGGTGCGCGCGCAATTCGGGACGGCCCAGTAGCCAGTACCGCGCATGGAGCGCAGCGCAATGCGGAGACGCCGATCCCGGATTTCGCCCGCTCCATCGGGCTACGAGACGTTCAGCGCAACCGCTCCAGAATGCTGACGTAATTGGCTACCGCCGCGCCGCCCATGTTGAAGATGCCGCCGAGCTGCGCGTCCTTGACCTGCATGCCGCCGGCGCTGCCGGTGAGCTGCATCGAGGCGATCGCGTGCATCGACACGCCGGTGGCGCCGATCGGATGGCCTTTGGCCTTGAGCCCGCCGGACGGATTGATCGGCAGCTTGCCGTCCTTGGCGACCATCCCCTCCGCGATGACGCGCGCGCCTTGTCCTTCCGGCGCGAGCCCCATGGCTTCGTATTCGATCAGCTCGGCGATGGTGAAACAGTCGTGCACCTCGGCGAAGGAGAGATCGGAAAGCGCGATGCCGGCTTCCTTCAGCGCGCGCTGCCACGCCACCGCGCAGCCTTCGAACTTGAGAATGTCGCGGCGCGACAGCGGCAAAAAGTCCTGCACGTGCTCGGCGGCGCGGAATACGATCGCTTTTTTCATTTTCAGCGCGGTCTCGACGTCGGTGAGCACCAGCGCGGCCGCGCCGTCGGAAACGAGCGAGCAGTCGGTGCGCTTGAGCGGCCCGGCCACACGCGGATTCTTGTCGCTCTCCTGGCGGCAGAAGTCGTAGCCGAAATCCTTGCGGATCTGCGCGTAGGGATTGTCAACGCCGTTCTTGTGGTTCTTGGCGGCGATGCGGGCCAGCGCATCCGACTGGTCGCCCCACCGCTGGAAATAAAGCCCGGCGATCTTACCGAAAATTCCGGCGAAGCCGCCGTCGATGTCGGCTTCCTCGCGCACGTAGGACGCCTTAAGCAGATTGCGGCCAATCTCGGGACCGGGTGTCGTCGTCATCTGCTCGACGCCGACGACGAGCGCGATGCGCGCCGACCCCGCGGCGATCGCTTTGAGCCCCTGATGCACGGCGGCGGAACCCGTCGCGCAGGCGTTCTCAACGCGCGTTGCGCGCTTGAAGCGCAGATCGGGCGAGGCCTGCAGCACCAGCGAAGCTGTGAAGTCCTGCGCCGAGAAGCCGGCATTGAAGTGGCCGAGCACGATCTCGTCGACGTCCTTCGCCGCAATGCCCGCGTCTGCGAGCGCTCCGCCCGCCACTTTGACGATGAGGCTTTCGACGGTCTCGTCGGCGAGCTTGCCGAATGGCGTGTGCGCCCATCCTACGATGCAGGCAGTCATGCTTATTCCCCTTGATCGTTCTCTTGCCGAATTTTGGTCGCTTTTCCTTGGCTAAGCCGCTGCGGCGAACCCATGCAGAAATACATGATATCGGGATTTCGCTTTGCGTTCGAGCGTCCCTTGGGCTTAGATAGTGCGCCACCTGAGCTTCGGGAACCTTTCGTGAACCCATCGCGGCCTGTCGGCTCCTCGGGCGACGCCTGAGGCCGCCCCGAGGGCCCGACCAACGGAACGGACCGCGACACGTGCATCATTTGAAGTTTCTTCGGGCGCTGACGCTCGGCATCGCCCTGCTTGTCCTCTTCGCCGCAACCTTCGCCGCGACGACGGCTCACGCCGGCGCGTCGATTCTCGTCGAGGCGGATTCCGGCAAGGTGCTGCACGCGGAGAACGCGACGTATCCATGGTATCCGGCGTCGGTGACGAAGCTGATGACCATGTATGTCACGCTGCAAGCAGTGAAGCGGGGCCGCATCACCTTCGACACATTGTTCACGGTCTCGCGCAATGCTCTTGCGCAGTCTCCGACCAAGATGGGATTCCCGGTCGGCACCCAAGTGACCGTCGACAATGCGCTGAAGATGATGATGGTGAAGTCGGCAAACGACATGGCGGTGCTGCTCGCCGAGGGCGTCGACGGCTCGATCGAGAATTTCGCCGACGACATGACGCGCACGGCGCATCGCCTGGGCATGTCGGAATCGAATTTCGTCAATCCCAACGGCTTGCCGGCCGACGGCCAGATCACCTCGGCGCGCGATCTCGCGATCCTGGCGCGGGCGCTGATCCACGATTTCCCCGAATACAATTTCTATTGGCACATTCCGGCGATCAAATGGGGCCGGCGGGTCGTCCGCAATTACAACACGCTGCTCGGGCGCTATCCCGGCGCCGACGGCATGAAGACCGGCTTCATTTGCGCGTCCGGATTCAATCTGGTTGCCACCGCCACCCGCAACGGCAAGCAATTGATCGCCGTGGTGCTGGGCTCGCCCTCGGGGGCGGCGCGCGCGGTGAAGGCGGCGGAGCTTCTGGAAAGCGGATTTGCGCAAAATCCGCTGGCATGGCTGACGCCGGCGCTTGGCTCGGTCGACGCGCTGACGCCGATCAACGCCGATCCGCCCAATCTGCACGACCAGGTCTGCGGTCCGCATCGCAAGCGGCCGGCCGCGGAGGATGAGGACGAAGACGCCAGCGGCGAGAACGGCACCAATGTCAACACACCATTTTCGGCGCTGCTGTCGAGCCTGCGCGCGCCGACCCCGAAGGGCGCTGCGCTCCTGTCCGACTTCGGCGCGATAACGCCGACCGTGGTCTATACCGGGCCGACGCGCTCGCAGGCGGAGGTATCCAAGCTTGCCAATCTCCCGTCAGGCGACGCGGCTCCCCACCACAAGAAAAAGGGAGCGGCGAAGACTGCGGCGAAGCCCACGGACGAAAAGGCTGCGGAGGGCAAAGCCACAGAGGCTAAAGCCACCGACGCGAAAGCCGCCGACGGGAAAGCGGACGACGGAAAGACGTCGAAGACCAAGGCCGGCGCTCATTGGACGCCGATGTCATCCTCGGCGCTCGCGGCAAGTCCGCCTGCCGGATTGGAGACAAAGCCGGCGGCCGACGCGCCGAAAAAGCCGCACAAAGCCAAGCCACCGGTCAAGCCGGCCGCGGCCGCGCAATGAAGCGGTGTGCCGCACAGTAATGCCGCTCGTCTCCGCGAAAGCGGAGACCCAGAAGTTCTCTTGCGAAAACCTAGGCGTTCGCTCTGGATTCCCGCTTTCGCGGGAATGAGCGGGGGATTTCAATCCTGCGCTCGCAACGACGCAACGACGAGCCGCGATTAAATTAATTCGCCATTTTCAGCGGCGCGTCGGTGACGTCCTGCAGCGCCTCGAAAGTCAGGCCCGGCACCATCTCGCGGACGGCAAAGCCGTCGCCGGTGACGTCGAGCACGGCGAGGTTGGTGTAGACGCGCTTGGCCGCGCCGACCGCGGTGAGCGGATACGTGCAGCGGCGCATCAGCTTGCTCTCGCCGCCTTTGGTCGTGTGCTCCATCAACAGCCAAACACTCTTGGCGCCGGCGGCGAGATCCATGGCGCCGCCGACGGACGGCATGTCGGTGTCGGACTTCGACCAATTGGCGAAATCGCCGTTCCCGGCGACTTGAAAAGCGCCGAGCACGCAGAGGTCGAGGTGCCCGCCGCGAATGATGGCGAAACTGTCGGCGTGATGGACGTAGCTGCCGCCGGGACGAAGCGTGACATACTTTTTGCTGGCGTTGATCAGCCAGCGATTGATCTTGTCCGGCTCCGGCGCCGGGCCCATGCCGAGGATGCCGTTCTCCGAATGGATGACGACCTCACGTTCGCGCGGCACATAGTCCGCCACCAGCACCGGAATGCCGATGCCGAGATTGACGTAAAAGCCTTCCGGGATGTCGCGCGCGGCGCGCGCGGCCACTTCCTCGCGCGTCCAAGGCTTGCATAGGGCCTGGCAAGCGGCCAAGCGGCTCAAAGCTGCCGTCACGGTCACTTTGGCCTCCTCACGTCACCGTCGGTTCGCCATAGGGCACGTGCACCACGCGATTGACGAAGATACCGGGCGTGCCGACCTTCTCCGGATCGAGCTCGCCGAGCTCTACGATGTGCTGCGCCTGCGCGATGGTCAACTTCGCCGCCGTCGCCATGACTGGATTGAAATTCCGCGCCGACGACTTGTAGGTCAAGTTGCCCCAGCGGTCCGCCTCCCAGGCTTCGACCAGCGCCACATCGCCGAAGAACGCTTCTTCGAGCACGTATTGGCGGCCGGAGAACACGCGCACTTCTTTGCCTTCCGCAAGCTTTGTGCCGACGGAGGTCGGCGTGTAGAAGGCCGGGATGCCGGCGCCGGCCGCCCGCATGCGCTCGGCCATCGTGCCCTGCGGCATCACTTCGAGCTCGACCTTGCCGGCGCGATAGAGCTCTTCGAACACCACCGGATCCGACGTGCGCGGGTACGAGCAGACGATCTTGCGCACCCGGCCGACTTCCATCAGCCGCGCCAGGCCGACATGGCCGACACCGGCATTGTTGGCGACCACGGTCAAATCCTTCGCGCCCTGTTCGATCAGACCGTTGATCAAAGCGTTGGGCTGGCCGATGCTGCCGAAGCCGCCGATCAGAATGACGGCGCCGTCGCGGATTCCCGCCAGTGCGTCGGCCATGTTTTGCACGATCTTGTTGATCATCGGAAGCTTAACTTGATCCGCTCGTCCCCGCGAAAGCGGGGACCCAGACTGGATTCCCGCTTCCGCGGGAATGAGCGGAATGACCTCTATCCCGCGTCCTGCATCCGCGCGCCGTCGGCGAAAGTCGGCATCAGTTCGCGCGCGAAGCGGCGCAGGCTTTCGTGCGCCAGGCCGCCGCCATTGAGCAGCACATATTGGACGCCGAGTTTTTGCAGCCGTTCGAGCTTGATCGCGATCTCATCCGGCGTTCCGTAAAGCGCGGCTTCCTCGCTCGCTTCGCGCGTATCGGAGAACGCCATGATGCTGGCTTTGCTCTGCGTGCCGTCGGCCGCTTTCGACATCGCGGCGAAATGGCGTTGCGCGGCGAGCCGCTGTTCGAGCGCGGCCTCTTTGTCGGCTTTGTCCTTCGCCACGTAGAAAGCGCGCGCGACTGCCGACCTCGAGCGGGTTGAACTCGCGGCCGCGTTTTTCCACCTCGGCCTTGAACCAGCCGACACGCTCGCCGATCGCCTCCAGCGAGGCGAACTGGTCGAGCAGGAGATTGTAGCCGCGCTCGGCGACCTGGCGGATCGACGGCGGACTGCCCGCCGCCATCCACATCGGCGGGTGCGGCTTTTGCGCGGTCGGCGGTTCGACGATGATGTCGGCGAAATTCCAGTATTTGCCGTGATAGGAAAAGCGCTCCTTCGACGTCCAGGATTTCACCACCACGTCGAGAGATTCATTGAAGCGCGCGTCGGCTTCCTCGATCGGCACGCAGAAGCCGGCAAATTCGTTGTGCCGGTAGCCCTTGCCGACGCCGAAATCGAGGCGGCCTCCGGAGAGAAGATCGATGGTTGCCGCCTGCTCGGCGAGCAGGACCGGATTGTGCCACGGCAGCACCAGCACGGCGGTGCCGAGCCGCAGCGTCCGCGTTTTCGCCGCCAGCCAGGTCAAGAGCGAAAGGCTCGCGGAAACCTGGCCGGCGCCCGTGAAATGATGCTCGACCAGGAAGGTCGAGTGGTAGCCGAGCGACTCGGCCTCGATGTTGTAATCGACGAACTGTTTGTAGCCGAGGCCCGAATCAACATCGGGCCCGCTGCGGCGGGCAGTGGCGCTGCCAAACAGACCAAAACGCATCGAGCCGGCTCCTTCTCTCTCTCCGCGGCAATGTATCCGGAACGGCGGGGGTTTCAAACGGCCGTCATTCCGGGGCGCCACGACGTGGCGAGCCCGGAATCCACAACCCCTGTCGATCCGAAACGCTCCACAGCGGCAATTCCATTTCGCCTGTGGCTATGGATTCCAGCCTCGCGGGCTTTGCGCCCGCGCCCCGGAATGACTTACGCCGGCTTGAACATCGGCGCCGGCGGGCCGTTCTCGGTTTCCTGGAACACGATGGCGACCGATTGCCCGATGCTTAGCTTGTCGGGATCGCAATCGACGATGTTGGTCAGCATGGTCGGTCCTTCGGCGAGCGTCACGTGGGCGATGACGTAGGGCTCCTTGACGCGGCGCATCACGCTGAAAGTATAGATCGTGCCTTTGCCCGACGCGTTGCGCCATTCGACTTTATCGCTGGCGCAAAACGGGCAAATGGCGCGCGGATACCAGTGCGCGCGCCCGCAGGTCGTGCAGATCGGGATCAGGAAGCGGCCCTCGCGCGCCGCGTCCCAGAAGGCTTTCGTCTCGGCGTTGACGACCGGCGAAGTGATCTTGCGCGCCATCGCCTTACTCCCGTTCCATGATTACCGTCGCGCTGCCGTGGCGCGTGGCGAGCTGAAAGCCGGTGCCCTGCGCCAGCGCCAAGTCGCAATTCTTCACCTGCACCGCGGGATGGGCTTCGCCGCGCAACTGCCGCACCGCCTCGATCACCTTGGTCATGCTGCCGCGATTGGCGGGATGGTTGTTGCACAGCCCGCCGCCGTCGGTGTTGAACGGAAGCTTGCCGACGCCGGAAATCAGATTGCCGTCGGCGACGAATTTTCCGCCCGCGCCCTTGGCACAGAAACCGAGGTCTTCGAGCTGAATGATGACGGTGATGGTGAAGCTGTCATAGATCGAAGCGTATTTGATGTCGGCGGGCGTCACGCCCGCTTCCGCAAAGGCGATCGGCCCGGCGCGCGCAGCGCCTGACGTGGTGAGATCGAACGTGCCGCCGGTGAGGTGCTTCACGGCTTCACCGGCCCCGATGATTTTAATGAGCGGCCGATTGAGCTTTTTGGCGATCTCCGGCCGCACGATGACCAGCGCGCCGCCGCCGTCGCTGATGACGCAGCAATCGAGCCGGTGCAGCGGGTCGGCAATCATCGGCGAGTTCACGACGTCGTCGACGGTCACGACCTCGGGCAGCATGGCATGCGGATTGTGTTGCGCGTGGTGCGAAGCGGCGACCTTGACCCAGGCGAGCTGTTCGCTCGTCGTGCCGTATTCGTACATGTGACGCATCGCGCACATGGCGTAGCCGTTGACGGTGGTAATGGCGTAAGGCATCTCCCATCCGGCCTCGGGCTGGTTCGGATCGCGCGGCCGTGGCGCGGTGCCGGTCGCCATGCCCTCGCTGCGCGGCCGCCCGGCGAGCGTGATCAGCGCGACATCGCATTTGCCGAGCGCGATTGCCTCGGCCGCATGCGCGGCCAGCAGCGTGTAGGAGGCACCGCCGACTTCGGTATAGTCGACGTGGCGGAGCTTCAGATTCATGTACTCCGCCATCGAGGCGGGTCCGGGTCCGGGCGCATCGCCGGAGCAGAAATAGCCGTCGACGTCCTCGCGCGTGAGCCCCGCGTCCGCGAGCGCACCGAGCGCCACCTCGGCGTGAAGCTGCGCCACCGTCTTGTCCGGCGCGAGCCGCGTCGGATGCTCGTAAGCGCCGGCGATATAGGCCTTGCCCTTGATGGTCATGCCGGAAAGATCCCCCTTGCAGCGGCAACATATCGGTGTCCGCTGCAACCGCCAACTCCGCTTGTTGGTGCTTGCGGCTATCGGACGGCATGGTTCTTGCGCTAGAAGCAACAGAGGATTTGCGATCATGAAGCGCGCGCACGAAGTCAAAACCGCCGGGCATTGGGATGAGGCCGATGCAGTCGATTCGATCACGCTCGACGCGCATGATCGCCATCGCCGCCGCGTCGTTTTGACGGGCGAGCGGGGCACGAAATTTCTTTTGGATTTGCCGCAAGCGACGGCGCTGCACGACGGCGACGGCCTCGTGCTCGACGATGGCGCGATCGTGCGGATCGTCGGCCGGCCGGAGCCGCTCATCGAGATCGCGGCGGCCGATACGCACGAGCTGGCACGGTTTGCCTGGCACATCGGCAATCGGCACATCGATGTGCAGATTGTCGGCGATCGGCTGCGCATCCGCCGCGATCATGTGATCGAAGACATGCTGCGCGGGCTCGGCGCGCAGCTTTCACCAGTCGACGCACCGTTCGATCCGGAGCGCGGCGCTTACGAGCAGCAGGGACATGGTCACGATCACGGCCATCACCATGACCACGATCATGGCTAAGCGACGTGCCGCAGTGACCCGGCCTCTGCTCCACTCGTCGCCGCGGAACCGGGGACCCAGAAAGCGAGCGATTGCCAAGCCGCGCGACGAAAGCCGCACGGATTCCTGTGTGCGCGAGAGTGAGCGGACGGAGTCCGCCGCGCTTTATCGCCTCATGGCCTGGCTGTCGCCGGCCTATCCGATCGGCGCCTTCTCCTATTCGTGTGGCATCGAGTGGGCGGTCGAGACCGGCGACATCAAGGACGCCGAGACGCTGCGGCGATGGCTCGCCGTGATGCTCGGCGAAGGCGGTGGTTTCTGTGACGCTGTGTTCTTTGCCCACGCTCACCGCGCGACCGCGGCTGGCGATGACGCGGCGCTACGCGCCGTTGCCGAACTTGCCGCCGCGTTTGTTCCTTCGAAGGAACGCTTCCTCGAGACAACGGCGCAAGGCCGCGCTTTTGTCGAAGCGACGCGGGCGGCTTGGCCGTGTCCGGCGTTGGCCCGTTTCGAAGCTGCCTGGAATGGGCCGGTCGCGCTGCCGATCGCGGTCGGCGTCGCCTGCGCCGGGCACGGTGTTGCTTGCGAGACCGCGCTTCCGGCCTTCCTGCATGCGCTCGTGGCGAACTGGATCTCCGCCGGCGTGCGGCTTATTCCGCTCGGCCAAACCGACGGCCAGCGCGTCCTCGCCGCGTTCGAAGAAACCGTCGCGGCCACCGCGATGCGCGCTTTGGCGACGCCGCTCGACGGCGTCGGCAGCGCGGCGTTTCGCGCCGATCTCGCGACCATGCGGCATGAGACGCAATACACCAGGCTATTCAGGAGTTGAGAGAAACGATGATGCATTCTCATGGTCCCTTGCGCGTCGGTGTCGGCGGCCCGGTCGGCTCGGGCAAGACCGCGTTGATGGACGCCCTGTGCAAGCGCCTGCGCGATCGCTACGAGATTGCCGCCATCACCAACGACATCTACACCAAATGGGACGCCGAATATCTGGTTCGCTCCGGCGCGCTGGTGCCCGATCGCATCGCCGGCGTCGAAACCGGCGGCTGCCCGCACACCGCGATCCGCGAGGATGCTTCGGTCAACCTCGCGGCAATAGCCGACATGCGGCAAAAATTTCCCGCGCTCGATCTCGTGCTCATCGAATCCGGTGGCGACAATCTCGCCGCGACGTTTTCGCCGGAGCTTGCCGATCTCACCATCTACGTCATCGACGTCGCCGCCGGCGACAAGATTCCGTCCAAGGGCGGACCGGGTATCACCCGCTCGGACCTTCTGGTAATCAACAAGGTCGATCTCGCGCCCTATGTCGGCGCGTCGCTGGAAACCATGGAGCGCGAGTCCAAACGCATGCGCGGCGCGCGCCCCTTCGTTTTCACCAATCTGCGCGCCGGCAAAGGCGTCGAGGAGATCGCGCGCTTCATCGAGGAGAAGGGCGGGCTGGGTGTGGCATAGTTGTCCTGCCCCGCGAAGCGGGGAAGGGGGACCGCGCGTAGCGCGGTGGAAGGGGCGTCGGCAGTCAGGTAGCCCCTTTGCTGCACGCCCCCTCCACCATGCTTCGCATGGTCCCCCTCCCCCGCTTCGCGGGGGCGGAAAGAAGTCACGCCCGTCCCGTATGTTTCCTTGCCGCCTCGAGGTGGCCGAAATTCTGCACCGGAGCGCACATTAGGAAGCGGTAGCCCTCCTTGACGATGCGCTCGGCGTTGCCTTGCTCGACGTGCGGGTGGCCGACCACGATGTTGTGTTTCTTGCAGGTGTCGACCACGCGCTTCATCCATTCCAGCACGACCTTGTGCTCGTATTGCCGTGGATAGCCGAGTTCCTGAGACAGATCGCCTTCGCCGATCAGGATGCAGCCGATGCCCGGCACGTTCTTGAGCATGTCGTCGAGATTCTCGATGCCGCGGGTATCCTCGATTTGCAGGATGCAGAAAATCTCGCCTTGTGGATTGAGCGGCCAGACGTCCGCCTTCTGATAATATTCCTGCTGGGTAAGGCCCCAGTAGCGCGCCGCTGTCGTTGGGCCGTCGCCGCGGATGCCGGCGGGCTCGTAGTGCGCCGCGCTTTTGAGCCGCGGATAGCGGCAGGCGCCGACCGCATTGGCCGCTTCCTCGACCGTGGAAATATGCGGGAACACGATGCCGTAGCAGCCTATGTCGAGGGCCTGCTTGGCCTGCCACTGCGCCATCTCGACCCCGTTGACGGGGACGCGGGCCATCGGCGTCACGCCTGGCACGACCGAAGCGGCCTTTGCGATCTGCGCGCGGTTGAGCATGTATTGCAGGCAATCGCGCAATAGCCTGCCATCCCACGGCTGATGCTCCATCTCGAAAACGCAGCCGTCGAATTTAGATGTGCTCATCGCCACCGCGCTGGTGATCTCGGCCGGCGCGAAGCAGGTCAGCGCATGCTGGCCGGCTTCGAGCGCGCGAATGACGCCATTGAGCCGTGGTAGTTCAGCCATTCCTCAGTCTCCCTGCTGCGGGCGGCATCCTATCAGATCGCCGTCCCTGTTTGACAATGCCGCCGCGCGCCGTAGCATCGCTCTCCTAAGCCCCGCAGCAGCGACGTTGTCATGATCATCGATTGTCACGGCCACTACACGACCGAGCCCAACGATTTAAAGCGCTTCCGGCAGGAGCAGACCAAAGCCGCGGAGAAAAAGACGCCGCCGCCGCTCCGCACGTCGCTGAAAATTTCCGATGACGAGATCAGGGACAGCCTCGAAGGCGCGCAGCTCAGGCTGCAACGCGAGCGCGGCACCGACCTTACGATCTTCTCGCCGCGCGCGTCCGGCATGGGTCATCACATCGGCGACGAGAGCGTAAGCCTCGAATGGTCGCAGATTTGCAACGACCTCATCCACCGCGTCTGCGCGCTCTACCCGCAGAACTTCGTCGGCGTGTGCCAGTTGCCGCAGTCGCCGGGCGTGCCGCCGAAAAACTCGGTCGCCGAGCTCGAGCGCTGCGTGAGGGAGCTCGGCTTCATCGGCTGCAACCTCAATCCCGATCCCTCCGGCGGCTATTTCAATTCGCCGCCGCTCACCGACAAATGGTGGTACCCGTTCTTCGAGAAGATGGCCGAGCTCGACGTGCCGGCGATGATCCACGTGTCGGGCTGCTGCAATCCGGCGATGCACACGACGGGATCGTATTATCTCAACGCCGACACTATGGCGTTCATGCAGGTGATTCTTTCCGACCTGTTCAAGGATTTTCCCACGCTCAAGCTGATCATCCCGCACGGCGGCGGCGCGGTGCCGTTCCATTGGGGCCGCTTTCGCGGCCTCGCGCTCAACAATGGGCGCCCCGAGCTGGTCGAGATCATCAAGAACAACATCTTCTTCGACACCTGCGTCTATCACCAGCCGGGTATCAATCTGTTGACCGAGGTGGTGCCGGTCGACAATATTTTGTTCGCCTCCGAGATGGTCGGCGCGGTCAAAGGCATCGACCCGAAGACCGGATTTAACTTCGACGACACCAAGCGCTACGTCGACAAGGCGCCGGCGCTGAGCGACGCCGACCGGCGCAAGATTTTCGAAGGTAATGCGCACCGGGTTTTCAGCCGCCTCAAGGCCAAGGCGCCGGCGAAGGCGGCGGTTTAGGTTTTACCGCGTTGGCAAAGTCTCGACGAAAGCGGTCAGAGGGAAGATCCCAGCTCGTCAGGTTTGGCCACCGGGAGATCGAGACACTTGGCTTGCGCCAAGGTTTTTGGACCGATCTTTATCATCGGTCGATGACCGTCTACTGGCCGGTGTTTTTCGGCACCGCCGCGGCGGTCTTCATCGCTCTTAACGCCATATTCGCCTTCTTCTATTTCCTCGGCGACGAGCCGATCGCCAATGCCGGCGGCAAAAGTCCGCTGGAGCTTTTCTATTTCTCCATCGAGACGCTGGCGACGGTCGGCTATGGCGACATGCATCCGCAGACCAACTACGGGCATCTCATCGCCACCGTCGAAATCTTCACCGGCATGAGCTTTCTCGCGGTGATGACCGGGTTGATCTTTGCCCGCTTCTCGCGTCCGCGCGCCCGCTTCGTCTTCGCCGATCATCCGGTGGTGACGATGCACGAGGGCCAAAACACCCTGATGGTCCGCATGGCCAACGCGCGGCACAACACGATCTCGCGGGCGAGCTCGCGGCTCTGGCTCATTCGCGCGGAACGCACCAGGGAAGGCGATCAGTTGCGCCGCTTTTACGAGCTGAAACTCGATCGTGGCGAGCACCCGATGTTCGTGTTGAGCTGGACGCTCTTTCACATCATCGACAAGGACAGCGCGTTATACGGGACAACTCCGTCGGAACTCGAGCAAGGCGACGCCTTGCTGGTGCTCAACGTCAGCGGGCTCGACGACAGTTCCGCGCAGCAGCTCTACGCCCGGCACGTATATCCCTGGTACGATATCCGCTGGAAGCACCGCTATCGGGATATCACCAGCATTTCGGCGGAGGGCCGGTTTTTGCTGGACTACACGAAGTTTCACGATGTGGTGCCCGATCATTAGTCGGGTCGCGAGCCACCTCGATACGACGAGCGCGATCTTGCCGAAATGCGGCCGCTGCGCTTCCGCCATTAGCGCGGCATCAGCACCCAATAGTCGAGATCGAGCAGGATCGCCGGATCGTAATCCTCGACGGACTTGAGCGGAAAATCCTCGCAGGGGCGGTCGCGCGTCGCGATGGTGCGCAGCCGCAAGGCGCCGAACGTCCTGGCGCCCCGGCAGGTTGGATTTGGCGAGCACTTCGGACCACGCGAAGACGGTGCCGCCGGCGAACAGCGGCGCGACATGGCGGCCGCCATTGATGGCGGCGACGTGGAACGCGTTGGCGAGCCCGTTGAAGGAAAGCGCGCGGGCGACCGAGATCACATGCCCGCCATAAATCAGCCGGCGGCCGAAGCGCCCCTGCTTGGCTCCGTACAGGTCGAAATGAATGCGCGCGGTGTTCTGATAGAGCCGGGTCGCGGTCTGATGTTCGGCTTCCTCGACTGTGATCCCGACCACGTGATCGATGCGCTCGCCGACCTCGTAGTCGCCGAAGCGATGCGGGCTGCCGGCGAGCGTAAAGTCGTAAGCCGCAATGTCGAGCGCCGGGCAGGCTTCGCCCAAAACTTTCGGATCGAGTACGGTGGGCAAGCGCGGTACGTGATCGCCGGGCGCCGGTGCGGCCTCGTCGCGTTTTTGCACCATCACCCAGCGGACGTATTCAAGCACGGCGGTGCCGTTCTGATTGGTGCCGGTGGTGCGCACATAAACGATCCCGGTCTTACGGCTCGAATTCTCTTTGAGCCCGATGACCTCGGAGAGCGCGCTCAGCGTATCGCCCGGATAAACCGGTGTGCGGAAGTAGCAGCCGGCATAGCCGAGATTGGCGACGGCATTGAGCGAGATATCGGGGACGGTCTTGCCGAAGACGACGTGGAATACGAGCAGGTCGTCGACCGGCGAACGCGGATAACCGATCGCCTTGGCAAACTCGTCCGACGACTGCACTGCGAAGCGTGGCCCGAACAGGCCGTTGTAAAGGGCGACATCGCCGGTGGTCACCGTTCGCGGGGTGGCGTGACGGATCACCTGGCCGATGCGGAAATCCTCAAAGCAATTGCCGGGACTGGTTTTCGACATTAGCAAATCCTTTGGTCAACCCGGCGTCGCGCGCGCTTCATACCCGAACGCAGGCCGCGCGAAAAGCGCCACCTGTCCCCTGTTCGCACAGCATTTTTCTAAAACTGGCGATCGTTAAGAACAGGGATTTTTTGGATCGGCCAGGTTCACGCAGCCGTGAGGAGCCCCGCGAAACCCGCCGGCGCAGCGACCGTATCTCGATCCGAAGACGCGCTCCTTTCGCGTCCTCGCCGGCGGTTCGCCGGCCATCTCGATGCAACTCTCAATGGCAAATATGGAGCTCCTCATGTCCAAGCGTTTCGCCTTGATTGCCGCCGCGGCGGCCCTCGCGTTGACCGCCGGCGCGGCCACCCCTCTCTCCGCAGAGTCGATGTCGGAAAAGACCGTCAATGTCGGCGGCGCGCCGATGTATCCGTCGAAGAACATCATCCAGAACGCGGTGAATTCGAAGGACCACACGACGCTGGTTGCGGCGGTGAAGGCCGCCGGCCTCGTCGATACGCTCCAGGGTCCGGGCCCGTTCACCGTGTTCGCGCCGACGAACGAAGCATTCGCTAAGCTGCCGGCCGGCACGGTCGATAACCTGCTCAAGCCGGACAACAAGGGCACGCTGACCAAGGTCCTGACCTACCACGTCGTGCCTGGCCGCATGACCGCTGCGAACTTGATGAAAGCGGTCAAGGACGGCGAGGGCGAAGCCAAGCTCAAGTCCGTCGCGGGTGACTGGCTGATCGTCAAGCAGGCCGGCCCCGGCAAACTCAGCATCACCGACGCCAAGGGCGATGTCGCCATGGTCACCATCGCGGATGTTCTGCAGTCAAATGGCGTGATCCACGTCATCGATACGGTCCTTCTGCCCTAATTTCTGCGCCAACGGCTTGTTCGGCCGCTACCCTCTCCCCGCGTGCGGGGAGAGGGCTTGCTGACACGAATGTGACGCGCGCGTGCTCAAACGTTTTGCTAGAGGTCCGCGCGTACGGACCGATGCCATGACGATCGAAGCGACAGCCAATCCATCGACGCTACCCGACACCGCATCCAGGCCGGTCGTTCATCCGCTATGGGTGCGCGTGACCCACTGGATCAACGCGCTGGCGATGCTGCTGATGATCGGCTCCGGCTGGCAGATTTACGATGCCGCGCCGCTCTTCGGCTTCACGTTTCCCAACCATATTGCGCTCGGCAACTGGCTTGCCGGTGCGTTGCTCTGGCACTTCGCGGCGATGTGGCTTCTTGTGATCAATGGCCTCGTCTACATGACGCTCGGCATTGTGACCGGCCGCTTTCGCCGCAAGCTCTTTCCCGTTCGCCCCGGCGATGTGCTTCGCGATCTGTTCGCCGCGTTGCGCGGCAAGCTCTCCCACGACGATCTTTCGGTCTACAACGCGGTGCAGAAGCTGCTGTACCTCGGCATTCTGCTCACCGGGGTCGTGATCGTGCTCTCGGGCCTGTCGATCTGGAAGCCGGTGCAGTTTCAAGCATTGACGAGTTTTTTCGGCGGTTACAATACCGCGCGTTATGTGCACTTCGCGGCGATGACGGCCATCGTGACGTTCCTGGTGGTGCACGTGACGCTTGCCATCCTGGTGCCGAAGAGCCTGCGCGCAATGATCGTCGGCCGCTGAAAATCGAGGAGAAGATCAGTGCCCCGTCAGCGCAAACCCATCCCCGGCGTCGATTCGAAGCTCCTGATCAAAGATGCGGCTAAGCTTTTGCCCGAGCCGTCGCGGCGGCTGTTCCTGCGCGGCGCCGCAAGCCTCGGCGCGCTCGCCGTGCTCAGCGGCTGCGACATCATCGACGGCGATACCTCGGAGGGTGCGCTTCGCGTCATTTCGACTTTCAACGATCGCGTCCAGGCGTTCTTGTTCAATCCGAATACGCTGGCGCCGGAATATCCGGAGAGCATGATCACGCGGCCGTTCCCGTTCAATGCCTATTACAGCGAAGACGAAGCGCCCGAGGTCGACGGTGACAAATATCAGCTCGAGATCGGCGGCCGTGTCGATAACAAGAAGCTGTGGACGCTTCCCGAGCTTTATAAGCTGCCGGAGGTTTCGCAGATCACCCGCCACGTTTGCGTCGAAGGCTGGAGCGCGATCGGCTCCTGGCAGGGCGTGAAGCTGTCCGATTTCCTCAAGCTGATCGGCGCCGACCTAAGCGCCAAATATGTCTGGTTCCAGTGCGCGGAAGGCTATTCGAACACGATCGACATGCCGACGGCGCTCCATCCGCAGACGCAGCTGACGCTCAAATTCGATCACCAGGTCCTGCCGCGCGCCTACGGCTTCCCGATCAAGATCCGCATCCCCACCAAGCTCGGCTTCAAGAACCCCAAATACGTCACCGCGATGTGGGTGCAGAACAACGATGCCGGCGGCTATTGGGAGAATAAGGGTTACAACTGGTTTAGCGGCCTCTGAGCATCTTCCGCGCCTGCGCGCGTCATCTATCGGCCGCGCCGACCCGCTTGCCATTCCCGACGGCGCGCTTTAGCAATCCTCGCGCTTTTGTTTGCGAGGCATCATTCATGGCCACCCACAAGCTCCTTCTTCTCGCCGGTGACGGCATCGGCCCGGAAGTCATGGCGGAAGTGAAGCGACTTCTTGCTTTCCTGGCCAAGGCGGGCATCGCCACGTTCGCGATCGAGGAGGGGCTTGTCGGCGGTTGCTGCTACGACGCCCATAAGGTCAGTATTACCGAGGAAACGATGGCGAAGGCGCGCGCGGCTGACGCCGTCATCTTCGGCGCCGTGGGCGGGCCGAAGTGGGACAATGTCGGCTACGACGTGCGCCCCGAGGCAGGTCTCCTCCGGCTGCGCAAGGACCTCGGGCTGTTCGCCAACATCCGTCCGGCGATCTGCTATCCGGCGCTCGCGGAATCTTCCAGCCTGAAACGCGAGGTAGTGGACGGGCTCGACATCATCATCCTGCGCGAGTTGACCGGCGGCGTTTATTTCGGCGAGCCCAAGACCATCACCGATCTCGGCAACGGCCAGAAGCGCGCCATCGACACGCAAGTCTACGATACCTACGAGATCGAGCGCATCGCGCGGGTCGGCTTCGAGCTTGCCCGCAAGCGGCGCAACAAAGTCACCTCGATGGACAAGCGCAACGTCATGAAGACGGGCGTGCTCTGGCGCGAGGTGGTCGCCGATTTGCACGCGCGCGAATATAAGGATGTCGAGCTCGAGCATATGTTGGCCGACGCCGGCGGCATGCAGCTCGTGCGCTGGCCGAAACAGTTCGACGTCATCGTCACCGACAATCTGTTCGGCGACATGCTGTCGGATATCGCGGCCATGCTCACCGGCTCGCTCGGCATGCTGCCTTCGGCCTCTCTCGGCGAAGTCGATGCCAAGACCAAGCGGCGCAAGGCTCTCTACGAGCCGGTGCACGGCTCGGCGCCCGACATTGCCGGCAAGGGCATCGCCAATCCGATTGCCATGCTCGCCTCGTTCGGCATGGCGCTGCGCTACTCGTTCAATATGGGGAAAGAGGCTGATCTGCTCGATGCGGCGATCGCCGCCGCGCTAGCCAAGGGCCTGCGCACCGCCGACATCAAATCGGATGGCGCGACAATCGTCAGCACATCGGGGATGGGCGAAGCGATCGTCGGCGAGCTAGAACGGCTCGCCGCGTAATTAGCTGCGCTGCGCGTTTGGCCCGAAACCCGGCTCAGAACGGGTTGTTCGGATTATATCCCGGTATTAACCACGGTTGCGCGAGCGGGATACCGCCGACGCCGCCTAAGTCGGGCCCGAAATACCAATAGGGGCGGCCCGGATCGCCGTCCGGCGGAAACGCGTAATCCATACGGCTGCCGTATCCTATCGGCACTTCCGTTCCTGGATCGAGATAGGAGCGCCGCGGCACGGTGATAACTGTCGTTGTGCCGTCGGGATTGTGGATGATCGTGCGGGTGGGCTGGATGACCGTGCCGCTCGCGGAGCGAAGCGCCCCCGGCTGATTTTTCTTCGTTGCCGCATGGGCGGAGCCAGCCACGACCGAGACAACAGCAATGGCAGCGATAACAACGCCAAAAACACGCATGGCTCCTCACTTTCCCTTGCTTTCAGTGTAACCGGATTCCGCCGAACATCATAGCGGTAACTAGGCTTCGGGACCCCCGGTTCCTCCATGAACCGGCACAGACGGCCCATCGGCGTTGTGTTTGGAATGTTTCTCGCATAGAAGCGCTTCCGCTTCGTTCCCACATTGCGCGGGAGCGGGCAAAGTTTCGATGGAGAGTTGACGATGGGTTACAATGTCGCCGTGGTCGGGGCGACCGGCAATGTGGGCCGCGAAATGTTTGGCATTCTCGCCGAGCGGAAGTTTCCCGCCGACGAGGTTGTTGCGCTCGCGTCGCGCCGTAGTCTGGGCGTCGAAGTGTCTTACGGCGACCGGACGCTGAAGGTTAAAGCGCTCGAACACTATGACTTCTCGGGCGTAGACATCTGCTTGATGTCGGCGGGCTCCGCCATCTCCAAGGAATGGTCGCCGAAGATCGCCGCGGCCGGCGCCGTGGTGATCGATAACTCGTCGTGCTGGCGCTACGATTTCGACGTCCCGCTGATCGTACCGGAGGTCAATGCCGACGCCATCGCAGGCTTCCGCAAGCGCGGCATCATCGCCAATCCCAATTGCTCGACGGCGCAGCTTGTCGTCGCGCTCAAGCCGCTGCACGACCGTGCCAGGATCAAGCGCGTCGTCGTCGCCACCTATCAGTCGGTTTCTGGCGCCGGCAAAGAGGCGATGGACGAGCTTTTCGCGCAGACCAAGTCGGTTTTTCAGCTCAACGAGGTCGAGTCGAGGAAGTTTCCCAAGCGCATCGCCTTCAACGTCATTCCGCAGATCGATACGTTCATGGAGGACGGCTACACGAGAGAGGAGTGGAAGATGGTGGTCGAGACCAAGAAAATCCTCGACCCGAAGATCAAGCTGGTCGCCACCTGCGTGCGCGTGCCGGTCTTCATCAGCCATTCGGAAGCGGTCAACATCGAGTTCGAGAACCCGATCACGCCCGATGAGGCGCGCGACATCTTGCGCAACGCGCCGGGCTGCATCGTCATCGATAAGCACGAGCCGGGCGGCTACGTGACGCCCTACGAGGCGGCCGGCGAAGACGACACCTACATCAGCCGCATCCGCGAAGACGCGACCGTCGAGAACGGACTGGCGATGTGGATCGTCTCCGACAATCTGCGCAAGGGCGCCGCGCTCAACGCCATCCAGATCGCCGAATGTCTGATCGATCGCAAGCTGATCACCGCCAAGCAGAAGGCGGCGTAGGCGGATCATCTCAGCCCCGCGACAGCCTGCCGGGCGGCTAGTCGCTTACATTGCGCAGCTGCGCAGATACGCGGTGCGCGCGTCTCGTTCGCTTCCTGCGGCCGCGTAAGATGCCCCGAGGCACCAATTGTAATGGACCTGCTGATCCGCCGACCAGCGCCCCCCCTGTAGCCCGGGTATGCAGCGCGGGTGCGCGAGCGCGCCGCGGACCTGACGGAGGGCGGCCTGCGCATAGTTGGCACAGAAGCCTGGATCGGCGGCTTGCGCGGTCGGCGGCGTGAAAGCGAGCGCCGCCGCCGACAAGGTCGCGCACATCAGTATTTTGAGCATCTTTTCCTCTAGCAGAGTATCGGGGTACATCCGATCGCGACATGCATCATGTCTGCCGGCCGAAGTCTAGATCGTGCTGTAAGACTCAAGGCAGCGCCTGTGGAAAGCGGCTTTGACCGCTTTACGGGCGCGGTCATTGGCACGCTGCCTGCAAGGCCGCTACTTTAGGGCTGCGTTTTGAAGTTGCATTTTGAGGCTGTATTGAGAGGAGTATCCATGACCATCCGCCCGCGGCGTAGCGTTCTTTACATGCCCGGATCCAACGCGCGCGCGATGGAAAAAGCGCGCGAGCTGCCGGTCGACGCTGTCATCGTCGATCTTGAGGACGCCGTGGCGCCGGACGCCAAGGCCAAAGCACGCGAGCTGATCGTCCAGGCGCTGCAGAAAGGCGGCTTCGGCAATCGCGAAGTGCTGGTGCGCATCAACGGGCTCGACACCGGGTGGTGGCTTGACGATCTTGCCGTTGCCGCGGCGGGCCCCGACGCGATCCTGGTGCCGAAGGTATCGACGCCCGATCAGCTTCGGGAA
Source organism: uncultured Alphaproteobacteria bacterium (assembly GCA_963733575.1). Classification (GTDB taxonomy): domain Bacteria; phylum Pseudomonadota; class Alphaproteobacteria; order Rhizobiales; family Xanthobacteraceae; genus BOG-931. The sequence continues at coordinate 632,875 of CAVTDJ010000011.1, forward strand.
GTCGCAAAGCACCTTGTCGGCGTGCGCGCCGAGGCGGGCGTTCGCGTCTGGGCGATGATGGAAACGCCGCTCGCCATGCTCAACGCGCGCGAGATCGCGGCGGCGGCGCTCGATCCGCAGACGCGGCTTGCGGGCTTCGTCATGGGGACCAACGATCTCGCCAAGGATACGCGTGCGCGCATCGTGCCGGGGCGGGCGCCGATGCTGCCGTGGCTGATGACTTGCGTGGCGGCCGCGCGCGCCTACGGCCTCGATATTCTCGATGGCGTCTACAACGAACTCGGCAATGCGGAAGGTTTTGCCGCGGAGTGCCGGCAGGCGCACGAACTCGGCTTCGACGGCAAGACGCTGATCCACCCGCAGCAGATCGCACCCTGCAACGCCGCTTTCTCGCCGACGGAGGAGGAGGTGACCTGGGCGCGTAAAATCATCGCCGCCTTCGATCTGCCGGAGAACGCCAACAAAGGCGTCATCCAGATCGACGGCCGCATGGTCGAACGCCTTCACGCCGATATGGCGCGGCGAACGGTGGCCATTGCCGACGCCATCGCGCAGAACCAGGCGGCCTGAGCGCCAGTCCGCTCATTCCTGCGCAAGCGAAATCCAGATGACGGTCGGCGAGCTACGGTTAGCTGGGTCCCTGCTTTCGCGAGGACGAGCGGCGGATTGCAACCGCGCTAAGTCTTCAATCGATAGCCGGTCTTGAAGATCCACCACACGGTTGCCGTGCAAACCACGAGAAAGAGCACGATCACCGCAACGCTAACTTCGATATTCACGTCCGCGAGCCCGAAGAAGCTCCAGCGAAATCCGCTGATCAGATAGACGAGCGGATTGAATAGCGTGATCGTGCGCCAGAACGGCGGCAGCACGCTGGTCGGATAAAACGTGCCGCCGAGGAACGTCAACGGCGTGATGAGAAGGAGCGGCACGACCTGCAGCTTGTCGAAGCCATCGGCCCAGATGCCGAGAATGAAGCCGAACAGGCTGAAGCTGACCGCGGTCAAGACGAGGAAGGCGAGCATCCAGACCGGATGCGCGATATGGAGCGGCACAAACAAAGCGGAGGTTCCGAGGATGATCAGCCCGAGAACGATCGACTTGGTCGCTGCCGCGCCGACATAGCCGACCACGATCTCGACATAAGAGACCGGCGCCGAAAGGATTTCATAGATCGTCCCGACGAAGCGGGGAAAGTAGATGCCGAGCGCGGCGTTGGTGACGCTTTGCGTCAGCAGCATCAGCATCATCAATCCCGGCACGATAAACGCGCCATAACTGACACCTTCGATCGTGCTGATGCGCGAACCGATCGCGGCACCGAACACCACGAAATAGAGCGAGGTGGAGATCACCGGCGAGACGATGCTCTGCAGCCAGGTGCGCTGCGTCCGCTCCATCTCGAACTTGTAGATCGCGCCGACAGCGTGAAGGTTCATCGCCGTTCTCTCAGCAGTCCAACGAAGATGTCCTCCAGCGAGCGCTCCGTCGTTGACAGGTCCCTGAATCGCAATCCTGCGACATGAAGATCATCGATGAGGTCGGTGATACCGGTGTGCTCGCTCTGCGTATCGTAGGTGTAGATGAGCTTGCTGCCGTCGTCCGCGAGCGCGAGACGGTGCTTGGTGAGTGCGGCCGGCAGCGCGGCGATCGGCTCACGAAGCTCCAGCGTCAATTGCTTCTGGCCGAGCTTGCGCATCAGCTCGGCCTTGTTCTCGACCAGGATGAGCTCGCCCTTGTTGATCACGCCGATGCGGTCGGCCATCTGCTCGGCTTCTTCGATATAGTGCGTGGTCAGGATAATGGTCACGCCGGATGCACGCAGCGCCCGCACCATCTCCCACATGTCCTTGCGCAGTTCGACGTTGACGCCGGCGGTCGGCTCGTCGAGAAAGAGGATTTGCGGCTCGTGCGACAGCGCCTTGGCGATCATGACGCGGCGCTTCATGCCGCCGGACAGCGTCATGATTTTGGCGTCCTTCTTGTCCCAGAGCGACAGGTCCTTCAGCAGTTTTTGGATGTAGGCGGGATAAGCGGGCTTGCCGAACAGGCCACGGCTGAATGTCACGGTCACCCACACCGACGAAAACGCGTCGGTCGAAAGCTCCTGCGGCACGAGACCGATCAGCGAGCGGGTGGCGCGGTAGTCCTCGATGATGTCGTGACCGGCCACCGTCACGCTGCCGCCGGACGGGTTCACGATGCCGCAGATGATGCTGATCAGCGTCGTTTTGCCGGCGCCGTTTGGGCCGAGCAGCGCGAAAATCTCGCCGTGGCGGATCTCGAGGTTGATATCCTTGAGCGCCTCGAAGCCGGACGCATAGGTTTTGTCGAGATGCGAGACGGAAATGGCGGGGGTCATGACGGCATCCGGTTGATGGATGAGAGCCGTTTCACACCCAAGGCCGCGCCGCTTTGGCCTTCTCCTCGAAGCTGCCGATTTTTTCGCTCTTGACCATGGTGAGGCCAATGTCGTCGAGGCCGTTCAGCAGGCAATGCTTGCGGTGCGCGTCAATCTCGAACTTCACCATACCGCCGTCGGGCCCGCGGATCTCCTGCTTCGCAAGATCGATCGTCAGCGTCGCGTTGGCGCCGCGCTCGGCGTCGTCGAATAGCTTCTCCAGGTCCTGCGGTGAAACCTGTATGGGCAGGATGCCGTTCTTGAAACAGTTGTTGTAGAAAATGTCGCCGAACGAGGTCGAGATCACGCAGGTGATGCCGAAATCCTTCAACGCCCACGGCGCATGCTCGCGCGAAGAGCCGCAGCCGAAATTATCGCCGGCAACCAGGATTTTCGCCTTGCGATAAGCCGGCTTGTTGAGCACGAAATCGGGGTTCTCGCTACCGTCGTCGCGAAACCGTTTTTCGGCGAACAACCCTTTGCCTAGGCCGGTGCGCTTGATCGTTTTCAGATATTGCTTGGGGATGATCATGTCGGTGTCGACGTTGATCATCTTCAGCGGCGCCGCGACGCCTTCGAGCACGGTGAACTTTTCCATATTCCATCCTGCGAGGAGCGGACGCCTAGCATCCGTGAGGGCTAAATGGCGCGTCGCCGCGCGCCGGTCAACCCTGCGCCGCTGTCGCCGCCGATTTTGCAGTTCCTTGGGCCTTGAACTTCGACTCGCGGTCGAGCGTGCAGACCTGAACGTGGTATTCGGTGTAGTACTTCTGGCGCGCCAGCTTTTGCGCCGCAACATGCTCGGGATTGGTCCGCCAGGCGCGTAACCCTTCTTCGTGCTCGAACTCGACGATGGTGACTCGCTCGCCGTCGTCGGCGAAAAAGCCCTTGTGCGAAATATAACCCGGCATGGTTTCGGCGATGGCCGTCATGCGATCGACCAAGGCAACGTACTCGTCTCGGACTCCCGGCTTCAGGCGGGAGCGAAACACCGTCACGATCATGGCAGCGCTCCTCGATCCAGAGCCAATCAGCTCCAATCAGCCGCATCGGCTCGAATTTTTAATTTAACACGATCTGACCGGCCGTCGTCAGCGCAAGTGCGCCGTGCGGGTTTGCTTCTCCTCCTTGGGGATACCATTGAGTTCGTTGACCCATTGCCGCGCCGAGCGACACCAGATTTGCCGGCGCGGCTTTAGCTGTTCGCGCTGACGGAAGGATCATGCTCAAACAAAACACTATTCCGCCGCGCTTTCGATGGCCGTCATGTCGGCGTCCGATAGTCCGAAATGATGGCCGATCTCGTGCACGAGCACATGCTTGACGATAGCTCCGAGCGTTTCGTCATGCTCGGCCCAGTAGTCGAGGATTGGGCGGCGATAGAGCCAGATCATATTTGGCATCTGCCCGGGAGCGCTTTCGGTACGAAACGGCAGTCCGACGCCTTGAAACAAGCCAAGCAAATCGAATTCGCTCTCCGCGCCCATCTGATCGAGCACTTCCTCGCTCGGGAAATCGTCGACTTGGATGACGACATCGCTGCACAGATCGCGAAATCTGCGCGGCAAGTGCCGAAATACTTCGGCCGCGAGAATTTCGAGCTCGGCGAGCGAGGGTGCCTTTGTCCGTCGCCAGGCAAGCGGATCGGATGCAGGTTCGTCCATAGCGAATATTTTAGCGCAGGTCGTATCCTTCCGCTCGTCCCGGCGAAGGCGGGGACCCGGTTCCGCTATCGCAAAGAAGCCGGATTCCCGCTTTCGCGGGAATGAGCGGGATGTGCTTACCTCCCGATTGACCGGCGTGGCCTTATGCGGGAGCCTTAGGGGGAGGCGGGAACGGAGCGCGACGAGTATGTCTGCGAAAACCCTTGGCATGATCGCCAGCCTCGTCGTGCTGTCAGTCGTCGGCGCGGCGTCGCCGGCCGCAGCGCAAATGCCAACGCCGACCGGAGCGGGGCCGTCAGTGTCGATTGCTCCGCCGGCGCACCCGCGCATCGAGGTCAATCCGCGGCCGGTCTACCGGCGCTGCGCCAGTTGGTACGTCGTGCAATACCGGCCGAGCGGAAGGGTGCTGTTTCCGGAAAAACATTGCTGGTGGCAGCGCGGCTGAACGCGTTCAGCGCCACTCACGGACGTCGACGAAATGCCCGGCGATTGCGGCGGCTGCGGCCATTGCCGGCGACACGAGGTGGGTGCGGCCCTTATAGCCCTGGCGGCCCTCGAAATTGCGGTTCGAGGTGGAGGCGCAACGCTCGCCCGGCGCAAGCTTGTCCGGATTCATGGCGAGACACATCGAGCAGCCCGGCTCGCGCCATTCGAAGCCAGCCTTGAGAAAGACTTGGTCCAGTCCCTCCGCCTCGGCCTGCTCTTTCACCAGACCGGAGCCAGGGACGATCATGGCATTGACGTTCGCGTGCACTTTCTTGCCGCCGACCACGCGCGCCGCGGCGCGCAAATCCTCGATCCGCCCGTTCGTGCAGGAGCCGATGAAGATACGGTCGATAGCAATGTCGGCGATCTTCTCGCCGCCGTTCAATCCCATATAGGCCAGCGAGCGCTCGGCGGCCTCGCGCTTGTGTGCGTCGGCGATGTCCTCGAGGCGCGGGACGCGGCCGGTCACGGAAACGACCTGCTCGGGGCTCGTGCCCCAGGTCACGAGCGGCGGCAGCTTGGCGGCGTCGAGCCTGATTTCGCGATCGAAATGGGCGCCCTCGTCTGAGCGGAGCGTTTCCCAATAGCGCATAGCGTCGTCCCAGGCTTTGCCCTTGGGCGACTTGGGACGGTCTTTCAGATACGCATACGCCTTCTCATCCGGCGCGATGAGTCCAGCCTTGGCGCCGGCTTCGACCGACATGTTGCACACGGTCATGCGGCCTTCCATCGACAGCGAGCGAATGGCTTCGCCGGCATATTCGAGCGCATAGCCGGTGCCGCCGGCGGTGCCGATCTCGCCAATGATGGCGAGGATGATGTCCTTGGCGGTGACGCCAGGCGGCAGCTTGCCGTCGACGACCGCGCGCATGTTCTTCGATTTGTTCTGAATGAGCGTCTGCGTCGCCAGCACGTGCTCGACCTCGGAGGTGCCGATGCCGTAGGCGAGCGCGCCGAATGCGCCGTGCGTGCCGGTATGGCTGTCGCCGCAAACGAGCGTCACGCCGGGGAGCGTAAAGCCCTGCTCCGGCCCGATGATGTGGACGATGCCCTGACGCTTGTCGAACTCATCGAAGTATTCGAGGCCGAACAGCTTGGCGTTCTCGGCCAGGTAGGCGATCTGCGCCTCGCTCTCGGGATCCGGATTCTTCTGATGGCGATCGGTCGTCGGTACATTGTGATCGACGACGAGCAACGTCTTTTCCGGTGCGCGCACCTTGCGGCCGGTGAGCCGCAAACCCTCGAAGGCCTGCGGGCTCGTCACCTCATGCACGAGATGCCGGTCGATGTAGATGAGAGCAGTGCCGTCCGGTTCTTCGTCGACCAGGTGGTCGGCCCAGATCTTATCGTAGAGGGTGCTCGGTTTGGACATTGTCACGAAACTCCACCAGCGATGGGGAGTATATAAGCACGATGCGGCGGATCCGAATTACTCCGCCGCCTTTCCCCCGGCCGCGGCGGTTTCGCCTTGCGCGCTGTGATCCTGCCGCTCGACGATGCGCGCCGACTTTCCGCGACGGCCGCGGAGATAATAGAGCTTGGCGCGGCGTACCTGGCCTCGGCGCACCACCTTGATCGAATCAATCATCGGCGAATAAAGCGGGAAAACGCGCTCCACGCCTTCGCCGTAGGAAATCTTGCGCACGGTGAAATTCTCGTTGATTCCGGCGCCGGCGCGGCCGATGCACACGCCTTCGTAAGCCTGCACGCGGCTGCGCTCGCCCTCGACGATCTTGACGTTGACCACGAGCGTATCGCCCGGCTGAAAGTCGGGGATTTCTTTACCGGCGGTGAGCTTGGCCACCTGTTCGTTTTCGATTTGCTTGAGCAGGTTCATGGCGAAGTTCTCCAACGGCTGCGCGTCCGGCGCGCATATTTGACCAGGGGCTAAACGGGTTGGCGCAGCTTCTACGCTACCGCTCCGGATTTGTCACCCTCCCGTCATCACGTCTGCGAGCCGCTGCGGAAGCGGCTTAAAAAGGCTGCCCAAAGGTCGGGTCGTCGCTCCTGGGTAAGCTGTTCGGCCTCGGCTTGCCGCCACGCGGCGATTTTTCCGTGGTCGCCGGAGAGGAGCACTTCGGGTATGGACAGCCCTTCCCAGACCTGCGGCCGGGTGTATTGGGGGTATTCCAGCAAACCCTCGGTAAAACTCTCCTCGGCCCGCGAGGCGGGGGCGCCCATCACCCCCGGCAAGAGCCGCACGCAGGCGTCGATCAGCACCATGGCCGCGATCTCGCCGCCGGACAGGACATAATCGCCGATCGAGACTTCTTCCAGGGAGCGGCCGGCTATGACCCGCTCATCGATACCCTCGAAACGGCCGCAGATCAGGACGGCGCCCTCTCCGGCGGCAAGCGCTTCCACCCGTATTTGGGTTAACGGGGCCCCACGAGGCGATAGCAGCAGCCGAGAGCGTTGATCGGTCGCTGTCGCGTCAATGGCGCGGCCGAGCACGTCGGCCTTCATCACCATGCCCGGGCCGCCGCCGGCCGGGGTGTCGTCGACGGTGCGATGCTTGTCGGTCGCAAAGCCGCGAATATCGACAACGTCGAGCGACCACGCGCCCGCGGCTAATGCCTTGCCGGCAAGGCTCGCACCCAGGGGTCCCGGAAAGACATCTGGGAAAATGGTGAGGACGCTCGCCCGCCACATGATCAGCTCTTGTCGGATCAGATCTTGCCGGCCCGCAACTCCTCGCGGATGCGGGCGATGATTTGGCCGAGCTTGTTCAGGCCCGTTCCATCGCGGCCGACGCCCCAATAGGTGTCGGTCGGCGCGGATTCGATGAGCTCCTCGTCGCCGGTCGCAAGCAGCATGGCCTTAAGTTCGGGATGCAGCTCGAACTTACGCAACACCGCGCGGTACATCACCTCGTCTTTCACCTCGTCCCAGTCGGGCCGGATCGCGGCTTTGTTCTTGTCGGCAAGGCTCTTGGCGATCGGCGGTTTCTCTGCCTTGCGAATCGACCTGCGCAATGCGGGGTCGGTGAATTTTTGCGCCTGGTAGTAGTTCTCGACGGTCGGCCACCAGGCATCGTCGAGATCGATGCCGAACGGCGCGAAGTTTGAGAACTCGCGGTGCGTGTCGGATTTGGAATAGAAATGGATAGCCATGACAGCGGCAGCCATTGTGTCGTCAATTCGTTTTGAATAACCCGTGTGGCGGATCGACGACGATCTTGCCTGAGGCGACGTCGACCGCTGGCACGTTGGTCACGTCGAACGGGACCAATTCCGTATTCCCGCCGGCGTCCGGCCGCACCTCGATCAGGTCGCCGGCGCCGAAATTTTGGATCGCGATGACGGTACCGAGCTTTTTGCCGGCACGGTCCATCACAGCAAGGCCGACAAGGTCGGCGTGATAGAATTCGTCCGCCTCTTCCGTTTGCGGCAACCGCTCGCGCGGAACGTAGAGCTTGGTGTTGGCGAGCGCGCTCGCCGCGTCGCGGTCGCGAATTCCCGAAAGCCGCGCAACGAAATGATCCTTTGCCGGCCGCAGCGTCTCGATCTCGAAGACGCGCCCGTCTTCGGTTTCGAGGGGCCCATAGCCGGCAATGGCGCTCGGGTCGGACGTGAACGAGTGCAGCCGGACTTCCCCGCGCACACCATGCGCGGCGCCGATTTGCCCGAGGCAGATGCGCGCGCCGCTCATCGCTCGTTTGCCTTACACAGCCGGTGGCGCTGCGCCCGCGGCGGGAGCGGCGGCGGGGGCAGCACTTGCCGCGGCTTTGGCGGCTTCCGCCTGCGCCTTGCGCTCTTTGCGCGGCACCGCCTTCTCCGGATTGTTGCGCTTCTCGCGCTTCATGACGCCGGCGGCGTCGAGAAAGCGCATCACGCGATCCGAAGGCCGCGCGCCCTTTGCCATCCAGGCTTTGACCTTTTCCAGATCAAGCTTGAGGCGGTCTGTCCTCTCTTTCGGCAAGAGTGGATTGAAATAGCCGAGGCGCTCGATGAAACGCCCGTCGCGCGGCGCGCGGCTGTCGGCGACGACGATGTGATAAACCGGCCGCTTCTTGGTGCCGGCGCGAGCCATACGGATGACAACGGACATTTTCGTTTTCCTTATCTTGACGCATTGAACGGAATGATTGGGTGGAGTTTGGTTATCACTTCTTCTTCCCGAGTCCCGGAAGACCTGGAAAGCCGCCAGGCAGCTTAGGACCAAGACCCGGCAGCCCCCCCGGTACGCCGGGGAAATTCGGCGGCAGGCCGCCAGCGCCTGGCATTCCGGGCGGCAGGCCGCCCGGCATCTTCTCGGCGAGCTTGGCCATCTGTTCGGGGCTCGGCATGCCGCCGCCAAGACCGCCTCCAAGTCCGAGCATGTTGGCGAGGCCCGCCATGGGGCCGCGCTTGGCGCCGCCCATTGCCTTCATCACGTCGGCCATGGTGCGGTGCATTTTGAGAAGGCGGTTGATGTCTTCTGGCTTGGTGCCGGAGCCGGCGGCGATCCGCCGCTTGCGGCTTGCCTTGAGGACGTCGGGATTGCGCCGCTCCGCAGGCGTCATCGAATCGATGATCGCCATTTGCCGCTTGAGCACTTTCTCATCCAAATTGCGCTCGGCGAGCTGATTCTTGATCTTCGCCATTCCGGGCAGCATCGTCATCAGCCCGCTCATGCCGCCCAAATTCTGCATTTGCGTTAGCTGCTCGCGCAGATCGGCGAGATCGAACGCGCCCCGGCGCATCTTCTCGGCGACCCGCGCCGCCTTCTCGGCGTCGATGGTCGTGGCGGCTTTTTCCACCAGCGCGACGATGTCGCCCATGCCGAGGATGCGGCCGGCGATGCGCGCCGGGTCAAAATCCTCGATGGCGTCGAGCTTTTCGCCGGTGCCGATGAGCTTGATCGGCTTGCCGGTGACGGAGCGCATCGATAGCGCGGCGCCGCCGCGGCCATCGCCGTCGACGCGGGTGAGCACGATGCCGGTGAGGCCGACGCGCTGGTCGAAACTGCGCGCGAGATTGACCGCGTCCTGGCCGGTCAGCGCGTCGGCGACCAGAAGGACCTCGTGCGGTGAAGCGGCGCGACGCACCTCCGCCGCTTCATTCATCATCGCCTCGTCGAGCGTGATGCGGCCGGCGGTGTCGAGAAGAACCACATCGTAGCCGCCGAGTCGTGCCGCCTGCAGCGCGCGCGTCGCGATCTGCACTGGCGTCTGTCCGGCGACAACCGGCAGCGTATCGATGCTGACTTGCCGGCCGAGCACGGCAAGCTGCTCCATGGCCGCCGGGCGGCGGGTATCGAGGGAGGCCATCAGCACCTTGCGCTTGGTCGTCTCGGCAAGGCGCTTGGCGACTTTCGCAGTGGTCGTGGTTTTGCCCGAGCCCTGCAGTCCCACCATCATGATGGCGACGGGCGCCGGCGCATTGAGGTCGATCGGCTGGGCGCTCGAACCCAAGGTCTCGATCAGCTGATCGTGCACGATCTTCACGACCATCTGGCCGGGCGTGACCGATTTGATGACCTCGACGCCAACCGCGCGCTTCTTGACCTCCTCGGTGAAAGTGCGCGCCACGTCGAGCGCCACGTCGGCCTCGATCAGCGCGCGCCGTACTTCCTGCAGCGCCGCCTCGACATCCGCCTCCGACAGCGCACCGCGCCGGGTCAGGCGGTCGAGGACTGCATTCAAACGCTCGGAAAGACTGTCAAACATTCCCGATCCTTCTTCATCCGTCATGCCCGGCAGTGACCCGGGCATCCATGCGCCTGAACCGCTGCATAGATTGCCGGCTTATTAGGTACGAAGACGGCGCTTCGCGCCTTTCGCCGGCAATGACGAACATAACCAAACACTTTTACGCCCGAGGGCGCATCGCGCTGTCGGGCGGGGGCCTCCAGCCTCGCGGGCTGGTCGGCGGTCACGGACTTTCAGTCTCTTGCGAGAGCGGCGGGAAAATAGGTGCGGACCCCGCTCGCGTCAACTGTGACGTTATTGCCGGGCTGCCGGGGGCGGCCAAGTTGTATAGTTCGGCCCGAATGTCGCGATATTACAAGGGCCCCGTCTCCGATCACTTCGACGGCGAGCGTTTCTTCGACCGCCACGGCGTGCCGCCGAGAGACCGGCAGGATCTGCTGCGCTGGCTGGCCGATCGTTACTGGCGCGGTACAAAGGCGAAATGGCCGGCCTGGGCGCCATCGCCTTTTGCCGATCGACCACCGGCGCGCGTCGCCGGCGCGGCGTGGCGCATTTCCTACGTCGGCCATGCGAGCTGGCTCATTCAGACCGCGGGCCGCAACATTCTGCTCGACCCGGTATGGTCGAAGCGCGCGTCGCCTTTCCGCTTCATCGGGCCTAAACGAGTCAATGATCCGGGCATCGCCTTTGCCGATTTGCCGTCCATCGACGTGGTGCTGGTGTCACACGGCCACTATGACCACCTCGATCTCGCGACGCTCTCGCGTCTGGCTGCCGGGCATCGCCCACGCGTCATCACGCCGCTCGGCAACGACACCATCATGCGAAATCACGATCCCGCAATCGCGGCCGAAGCCTACGACTGGCACGAGCGGGCGGATATCGGCGCTGGCGTCGCGGTGACGCTCGTGCCCACGCAGCATTGGTCCGCGCGCAACCTGTCGGACCGCAACATGTCGCTGTGGGCGTCGTTCGTGATCGAAGCGCCGGCGGGACGAATCTACTTCGTCGCCGATTCCGGCTACGGCGAAGGGCGGCATTTCCGCCAAGCGCGCGAGCGCTACGGAGCGTTCAGGCTCGCCATTCTGCCGATCGGCGCCTACGAGCCACGCTGGTTCATGCGCGATCAGCACATGAATCCGGACGAGACGGTGCAGGCATTCATCGATTGCGGCGCCGAGCGTGCGCTCGGCCACCATTACGGCACGTTTCAACTCACCGACGAACCGATCGATGCGCCGCTCGGCGCGCTTGCCGAGGCCTTAAGGGTTGCTGGAATTCCAGCTGACCATTTCCGCACGTTGCGCCCCGGGGAGGTTTGGCAATTGTAGTCCGTGAAGACGGACGATTCCGGCGCTATTTGATCAACACGTACACGTTGACCACCAGATGATCCTCATTGGCGGCCAAGGGATCGGTCAAGTATTGCTCGATGAACATGTCCTTGGGCTCGAGCCGTCTCTCGTCGAGGTAATTGGTGATCGCCTCATAGGTATTGTCCATGCCGTCATACGAACCGCGATGGACGAATTTGAGCGCGTGACCTTCCGGCGAACTGCCGACGCCAACTTCACCACGCGGCGGATTTTTTGGCGGCTCGGCGATCGGAATGGCGGCTTCGAACTGAAAGCCGGTGTCGTCCGTCGACGTGAAGATCGTCATCGCCTGGCCGTCGGCTTTGAGACCTTCTTTGCCGATATAGGTCTTGAGCGTCTTGAATGAGTTGGTGATCGTCTCGAAGGCGCTGTCCCAGGTGCCGGTGCCTTTCAAGTACACGATCGGCTTCGCAGTGAGTGTCGCGTCCTCGCCGAATGGATCGGTGGGCTGCGCGGCGGCGCCAGGGGCAGCAGGCGCCGCGTCAGGTTTGGCGGCCGGGGCAGGCGGTGTTTGCGCCGGAGTTTGCGACCAGGACGGCTGCGGCTCAGCCAGGGCAATGGTCAAGGCGGCCATACCGATGCAGAGCGCAAAGCGGACGAACATCAGATTCTCCATGTGCGAACCGGCCCTGTGCGACCGGCGTCCGCGGTTCTTTATCTTCATCCCCGGTTGATTTTAACACGGCCGTGAAAGGCCGCCCCGACCGTGGCACTGGCGTACAAGACCTAAGTCCTCATATAAATCCCGCACATTCGGGCTTAATCATGAGCACGCTGGCAAATCGGGATTTCGTCAAGATGAACGGTCTCGGCAACGAGATCGTGATCGTCGATCTGCGCCGTGCGCCGAGCCCGATCGGGGCTGACGAGGCGCGTGCTGCCGCCCGCCAGGAGCCCTACGACCAGCTGATGGCGCTCTATCCGGGGCGCGCCGGTTGCGACGCCACCATCCGCATTTACAACAATGACGGCTCGGAGGCGGGCGCCTGCGGCAACGGTATGCGCTGCGTCGCTTCGCTATTAAGCGCAGAGACCGGCAGGGCGACGCTCAATTTCGAGACCTCGGCCGGTCTCGTTTCTTGCTGGCGCGCGGGCGAAGGGCTGTTCACAGTCGACATGGGCGCGCCGCGATTTCACTGGGATGAAATTCCCCTGGCGAAGGAAATGCCCGACACGCGCGCGATCGATCTGCAGTTCGGGCCGCCCGGCGCGCCGACCTTAAGTTCGCCTTCCGTCGTGAACATGGGCAATCCACACGCGATCTTCTGGGTCGAGAATCCGGACGCCTACGATCTTCGCCAAATCGGCCCGGCACTCGAACGCCATCCGCTGTTTCCGGAGCGCGCCAACATCACGCTGGCGGCCACGCCCTCGCGCGATCGCGTCGTGATCCGCACCTGGGAGCGCGGTGCCGGGCTCACCAAAGCCTGTGGCTCCGCCGCCTGTGCCGCGGCCGTCGCCGCGGCTCGGCTCGGCCGTGCCGGGCGCAAGGTGACGGTCACTTTGCCCGGCGGCGATCTCTCGATCGAATGGCGCGAAAGCGATGACCACGTGTTGATGACCGGACCCGTCGAATACGAGCACACTGGGCGATTCGACGCGGCGTCGTTGGCCGGGGCTGGAGCGGCGTAAGACGATGAGCGTCGATGTCGTCACCTTCGGTTGCCGGCTCAATGCCGCGGAGTCGGAAGTGATCCGCCGCGAGGCGGAACGTGCCGGCATGAGCGATACGGTGGTGGTCAATACCTGCGCCGTTACGGCCGAGGCGGTGCGCCAGGCGCGGCAAACAATCCGGGCGCTTCGCCGCGAGCGTCCGCAAGCCAGGATCGTGGTTACCGGCTGCGCGGCGCAGACCGAGCCGCAAACCTTCGTCGCCATGCCGGAGGCCGATCGCGTGCTCGGCAACACCGAGAAGCTCAGCGGCGCGGCGTGGGCGCAGACGCGCATGGCTTTCGGGTTGGCGGATGCGCCGAAAGCGCTCGTCAACGACATCATGGCGGTGAAGGACACCGCCGCGCATCTGATCGAAGGATTTGCCGGCCGCGTGCGCGCCTTCGTCCAGGTGCAAAACGGCTGCGATCACCGCTGCACCTTCTGCATCATCCCCTACGGCCGCGGCAATTCACGCTCGGTGCCGATGGGCGCCGTGGTTGCCGATGTGCAGCGCCTCGTCGTCAACGGCTATTGCGAAGTCGTGCTCACCGGCGTCGATATCACGAGCTATGGCGCGGACTTGCCGGGCGCGCCGAAACTTGGCGCGCTGGTCAAGCAGATCCTCAAGCACGTACCGGAGCTCAAGCGGCTGCGCCTGTCGTCCATCGACTCCGTCGAGGCCGACCGCGACCTGATCGACGCCTTCGCGCAGGACGCGCGGCTCATGCCGCATCTGCATTTGTCGCTGCAGGCCGGTGACGATCTTATCCTCAAGCGCATGAAGCGCCGGCACTCGCGCGAGGACGCGATCGTTTTCTGTGATGAATTGCGCCGGTTGCGGCCGGACATGGTGTTTGGCGCCGATATCATCGCCGGTTTCCCGACCGAGACGGACGATATGTTCAGCAACTCGCTCGGTCTCGTCGAGGAATGCGGATTGACGCATCTGCATGTTTTTCCGTTTTCACCGCGGCCGGGCACGCCGGCGGCGCGCATGCCGCAGCTTGCCCGCGACATCGTCAAGGAGCGGGCGCGGCGGCTGCGCGAGCGCGGCGCCCTTGTTTTGCGGCGGCACCTCGATGCCGAGGTCGGCGCAACGCGGCGGGTGTTGATCGAATCGCGGGAGCAAGGCCGCACCGAGCAATTCACGCCGGTCAGGCTCGTGACGCCGGGCGAACCCGGCACGCTTATCGAGCTGAAGATCGCCGCGCACGACGGCAAACAATTGCTGGCGGCGTGATCCCTCGTCATTCCGGGGCGCGCGTCAGCGCGAGCCCGGTATCCATACTCACGATTCGTGCAGAATTTTCACCGCGTTTGGTTATGGATTCCGGGCTCCCTCGCTTCGCTCGGGCCCCGGAATGACGGTGTTGGAGCAACTTCAGCCGTTGCTTCCCAGCCGCATGCCGCCAACGCGACGCGCATGTGCTGCGGCGCCGGCGCGACGACACGGATCGGCGCGCGGTTCTTGGAAAGCGGCACGACGATCTCGCGGGCATGCAGATGCAGTATCGGCCCACCGTCGCGCGGGGCGGTGCCGTAAATCGCATCGCCCAAGATCGGCCAACCCATTTCCGCGCAATGCACGCGAAGTTGATGCGTGCGGCCGGTCAGGGGTTCGAGCGAAAGCCAGGTCAATTTCCCGCCTCTGCCCAGTACCTTCCACTTGGTCACCGCCGGCTGGCCCTTGGGATCGTGCTTCATCCACCAGCCACGCGTTGCGTCGAGGCGGCCGAGCGGAAACTCGATCACGCCCTCGCCGGCCTCGGGCACGCCTTCGACGACCGCCCAATAGGTCTTGTCGATGGCGCCCGACTTGAACAGCCGTCCGAGCTGGGCGAGCGCCTTGCGATGGCGGCCGAGCACGAGACATCCCGAAGTGTCGCGGTCGAGCCGGTGCGCCAGCGCCGGCGCCCGCGGCAGCCCGAAGCGCAAGGCGTCGAAGTGATCTTCCAGGCTTTCACCGCCTTTGGGGCCGCGATGCACGGCGAAACCCGGCGGCTTGTCGATCACCAGCATGAGCCCATCGCGATAGAGGAGCCGCGACACCATCTCTTCCGGGGTCATAGTTGCCTACCTTGGCGAAACCGCTATCACGGGCGCCGCAGCAGCGACAGCGTTACTGAAATGAACGACAGCGCGACCGGCAATTGGTGGCAGCGCCTCGCGGGCGGGCTCAAACGCACGTCCTCGGCGCTCGGCGGCGCCATCGCCGACCTCGTTTCCAAGCGCAAGCTCGATGCCGCGATGATCGCGGAGATCGGGGACGTGCTCATCCGTGCCGATCTCGGCCTCGACACGGCGGGCCGCATCGCCGCCGCGCTCGGTGGAAGCCGCTATGAAGCAGGGATTTCGCCCGATGAGGTCAAGACGGTGGTAGCGGCGGAGATCGAGAAGGTGCTCGCCCCAGTCGCGCAGCCGCTGGCAATCAACGCGGCGCAAAAGCCGTTCGTCATCCTCGTCGCCGGCGTCAACGGCTCGGGCAAGACGACGACCATCGGCAAGCTCGCGGCAAAGTTCCGCGCCGAAGGCCGTACCGTGATGCTGGCGGCCGGCGATACGTTTCGCGCGGCCGCCATCGATCAGCTGAAAATCTGGGGCGAGCGCACCGGAACGCCTGTGATTGCAGGCGAGGCGGGTGCCGATGCGGCAGGTCTGGTTTTCGATGCGGTGCGCGCGGCGAAAGAGCGCGGCGTCGATGTGCTGCTCGTCGACACGGCCGGCCGGCTGCAAAACCGCACTGAATTGATGGACGAGTTGCAAAAAGTCGTGCGCGTGATGAAGAAAGTCGATCCTTCAGCACCGCACGCCGTGCTCCTCGTGCTCGACGCCACCGTCGGGCAGAATGCGCTGTCGCAGGTGGAGATTTTCAGCAAAGTCGTTGGCGTGACCGGCCTCGTCATGACCAAGCTCGACGGCACCGCCCGCGGCGGCATCCTCGTCGCCATCGCTGCGAAGTTCAAGGTCCCGGTGCACTTCATCGGCTTTGGCGAAAGCGTGGACGATCTAGCGCCGTTCTCGGCGCGCGATTTTTCACATGCAATTGCCGGCATGGATTCCTAATTGAAGGCGCAGTCACGCGCGCGCTGGAGACCCCGCCCCGACATGACCAATACGACAAAGCCGCAACTCAACCCGCTCCTCAAGCTCGCGTTCGACTTGGGGCCGCTGGTTCTGTTCTTCTTCGCCAATTCCCGTTACGGCATTTTCGTCGCCACAGCCACGTTCATGGTCGCCGTGCTCGCGGCGCTGGCGGCGTCCTACGTGCTGACGCGTCAACTGCCGATCATGCCGGTGGTCACCGCGATTATCGTGCTGGTTTTCGGCGGTTTGACCCTGATCTTGCACAACGATCTTTTCATCAAGATCAAGCCCACAATCCTCTATGCGCTGTTCGGCGCGGTGCTGCTCGGCGGACTTTATTTCGGCAAGTCGTTTTTGGGCGTGGTGTTCGATTCGCTCTTTCACCTCACCGCAGAAGGCTGGCGCAAGTTGACATTTCGCTGGGCGCTTTTCTTCCTCGCGCTCGCCGTGCTCAACGAGATCGTCTGGCGCAACACCTCGACGAATGTCTGGGTGGATTTCAAGGTGTTCGGCTTCTTACCGCTCACCTTGCTGTTCGGCGCGTTGCAATATCCGCTGTTGAAGAAATACGCGGCTGAAGCGCTGCCGGCCAAAGAATAGCGTCCGTCCTTGCGAGGAGCCAACGGGTCCGGCCCGAAGTGGCCGGCCCGATGACAAGCTCCGCGACGAAGCAATCCAGAAACTCGCGCCAAATAATGGATTGCTTCGCTTCGCTCGCAATGACGAGTTCAGGATCCCGCCGCGAGCGCCTTCTCGATCTCGGGCTTAATCACTTTGTCGAGGTTCTCCGGGGTAATCGGCCCCACCAGCTTGTAGGCGATGCGGCCGTCGCGGCCGACGAGAAAAGTCTCCGGTACGCCGTAGACGCCCCACTCGATCGCAGCGCGGCCGTTCGGATCGGCGCCGGCCGCCGCGAAGGGGTCGCCATAGCGGCCAAGAAAGCGCCGGGCGTTCTCCGGTTCGTCCTTGTAGTTGATGCCGATGACGCGCAAGCGGCTGTCCTGCGCGAGTTGCATGAGCAGCGGTGCCTCATCGTGGCATGGAACGCACCACGACGCCCAGACATTCACGAGCGTGACAGCACCCTTGAAGTTAGCAGGGTCGATGCCAGGCACTGGCTTGCCGTCGCGATCCAAGCCGGCGACGGGCGGCAAGTTTGTTTGCGGGGCCGGATGGCCGATCAGCGCGGAAGGAATGTGCGACGGATCGCCGGAATAGAGGCGGATGAGGAAGAGGAACACCAACCCGAGGAAAATCACGAGCGGCGCCAGCACGATAAGGCGACGCCGGCCAACAGTCGCGCGTTGCTTATCAGCCGCGGTCACCCGTCTTCCCTCGCTTGTCCCATTGCGGGTGCGGCGCGCGCCGGGGCCGAGCGCCGCGTAACCCCGCGTTTCTCGAGGTCGGCGAGCCGGCGCAGCTGCACGCGGTAGTCGAGCATCACCCAGACCATCAATCCGCCGACCACCGCGATAGCGGCCGCATAGGCGCCAACAATGAAACCCATATGGTTCACCGCTTCCATCGTCAGCTCGCCGCGCTCGCCTGCATCAGCCGCAGTGTCCGCACCCGACGGCGCAAGATTTCGTTGCGCATGGCGGCGAGAAGGAGCGTGGCGAACGCAAGCGTAAACGCCACAGTCATAATGAAGAGCGGAATGAGGATCGACGTATCGATCGTCGAGCCGCCAAGGCGAAACACCGAAGCCGGCTGGTGCAGCGTATTCCACCAATCGACGGAGAATTTGATGATCGGCAAGTCGATCGCGCCGACGAGCGTGAGGATCGCGGCGGCGCGGGCGGCGCGTGAGGGATCCTCGACCGTACGCCAAAGCGCGATGACGCCGAGATAGAGCAGGAACAGAATCAACTCGGAGGTGAGGCGGGCGTCCCACACCCAGTAGGTGCCCCATTCCGGGCGTCCCCATAGCGAGCCGGTGACCAGACAAAGAAGCGTGAACGCGGCCCCGATCGGCGCCGCCGCTTTGGCGGTGACGTCGGCGAGCGGGTGCCGCCAGACCAGCGTGCCAAGCGCGGCAACCGTCATCACGCCCCAGCCCAACATGCCGAGCCAGGCGCTGGGCACGTGAAGAAACATGATCTTGACGGTGGCACCCTGCTGATAATCGTCGGGAGCGACCATCGCCTGATTGATGCCGAACGCGAAGACGACCGCGGCCAGTCCGCCGAGCAAGGGGATCGCGCGATTGGCAAATCGCAGAAAACGCGTCGGGTTGGCGAGATCGGCGATGGCCATCGGCAACTTCCCTAAGTCCAAACTTTACCTAGTCTACTCCGCTGCGCCGGCACAATGCCGGCCGCTGCCTGCGCGTTTCAATTTCCCATGAGCGTGGTCACTATTCCATTTCCTGGCGTAACGCGGCCGCGGCGGCGAATGGTCCCACGACCAGGCTTGCCAGCGTCAGCGCGCAGAGAATCGTAAACGGGGTTCCAAAGGGCACCGGCCCGATCACAGCCGCATTGGCCGCGGCAACGCCGAAGATGAGCACCGGGACCGTCAGCGGCAAGACGAGCACCGCGAGTAGCAGTCCCCCGCGACGCAGTGTCACTGCGATGGCGGCGCCGATCAGGCCGATGAAGGTCAGCGCGGGCGTGCCGACGATGAGGGTCAGCACCAAAGCGGCGGCGGCCGGAGCGTCGAGGTTGAGGAAGAGTCCGATGAACGGCGCGGCGATGACAAGCGGCAAGCCGGTGGTAAGCCAATGAGCTATCCCCTTGACCGCCACCACAATCTCGAGCGGCGCGCGGCCCATGAGGATGAGGTCAAGCGAGCCGTCCTCCTGGTCCGCCGCAAAAAGACGGTCGAGCGCGAGCAAGCTCGCCAGCAGCGCCGCGAGCCACAGGATCGCGGGGCCAATGCGCTTCAGCAATGCGAGATCCGGTCCGAGCGCGAAAGGCATGAGCGTGACCACGACCGTGAAAAACAGCACGCCCATGAGTGCGCCGCCGCCGACGCGTATGGCGATGCGCATGTCGCGAATGAGGATCGCGGCGAGCGGGCTCATGGTTTTTTCTGCTCCTCTTCCCCTTGTGAGGGGGGGGTAGGGGTGGGGGTCGCGAGGGGATGTGCAGACGTCGACGCACGCGCGTCACCGCCCGACCCCCCTCCCCAACCCTCTCCCACAAAGGGGGCGGGAGTTGTTTGATCAAGCCGCAGCACCTGTGCGTCGTGGAGGCCGAGCGCGCCATGCGTCGCCGCCATGATGAGGCCGCCGCCGGCAAGGTGCGCCCGCATGATTTCGCCAAGCCGCTCCTGCGCCGCCGCGTCCAGCGTGCTGGTGGGCTCATCAAGGAGCCAGATAGGGCGTTTTACGGCGAGCAGCCGCGCAATCGAGAGTCGGCGCCGCTGTCCGGCGGAAAGATAGGCGGCGGGCAGGTCGATGAGCCCATCGAGCCCCACCGCGGCGAGTGGCTCCGCAATGGCAGCGGAGGCCGCGCCAAAAAATGCCGACCAGAATTGGAGGTTTTCGCCAACCGAGAGCGATGGCTTCAACGCGTCTTGATGGCCGAGATAGTGGGCCTGCTCGCCCAGGGTCAATTCGGGGTCGCCGCCCTCCAATGCGAGCCGGCCGGCCGCGATGCGCACCAGCCCGACCACCATGCGCAAGAGGGAGGATTTTCCCGCGCCATTGCGGCCACGGATCGTCAAACCCTGCCCGGCTGCGACGGAAAAGCTCACGCCGGCAAAAACGTCGCGTCCGCCGCGCCGACAGGCCAGTTCAGAGGCGGAGAGCCGCATCAACGACGTCCTACTCAAGGGGCGAGAGCCGCGCCGGCTCGCTCGCGCGTCGCGAACGACCCAGCCATTCCCGGCATGTTATCGACCATTTCTTGCCGATCTGGCACAAGTCTTGAAAAGACCCTATAAGCCGAAGCGCGGACAGCGGCGCGTTGGCGACGCCTCCCGCGTGCGGCCACCAACGCTCCGTTGGCGCCTGTTCCGGCAATAAATTACCTACAATTGCACCGGCGGGCGGGCCGGTGGGATGGGAAAATGGTCATGAATTCGCTCGACAGCTTCAAGTGCTTGAGGCCGCTCAAAGTAGGCTCCAAGACCTACGCCTATTACAGCCTGCCGGTGGCGGAAAAGAACGGCCTGAAGGGGATTTCGCGGCTGCCTTTCTCGCTCAAGGTCCTGCTCGAAAACATGCTGCGCAATGAGGACGGCCGCACAGTCAGCAAAGAGGATATCCAGGCGGTCGCGCAATGGCTCAAGACCAAGACGTTCCGACCGGGAACTCGCCTTCCGGCCGGCGCGCGTGCTGATGCAGGATTTCACCGGCGTGCCCGCGGTCGTCGATCTCGCCGCCATGCGTGACGCCATGGAGATGCTCGGTGGCGATCCGAAGAAGATCAATCCGCTGGTACCGGTTGATCTCGTCATCGATCATTCGGTCGTGGTCAATTATTTCGGCTCCAACACCGCGTTCAAAAAGAACGTCGAGGAAGAGTACAAACAAAATCAGGAGCGCTACCGCTTTCTCAAATGGGCGCAGCGCTCGTTCGAAGATTTTCGCGTGGTGCCGCCCGGCACCGGCATCTGCCACCAGGTCAATCTCGAATATCTTTCCCAAACCGTTTGGACGGCGAAGACGAAGATCAAGTTCGCGGACAAGACCGTCGCCACCGAGCTCGCCTATCCGGACACGCTGGTCGGCACCGATTCGCACACGACCATGGTGAACGGGCTCTCGGTCCTCGGCTGGGGCGTGGGCGGCATCGAGGCCGAAGCCGCCATGCTCGGCCAGCCCTATTCGATGCTGCTGCCGGAAGTGATCGGCGTGCGCTTCAACGGCAAGCTCAAGGAAGGCGTCACCGCGACCGATCTCGTCCTCACCGTCACGCAAATGCTGCGCAAGCGCGGCGTGGTGGGCAAGTTCGTCGAATATTTCGGTCCCGGCCTGGCGAGCCTCTCGATTGCGGACCGTGCCACGCTCGGCAACATGTCGCCGGAATACGGCGCCACCTGCGGCTTTTTTCCGATCGACGACGATACCATCCGCTATCTGCGCGATACCGGCCGTTCTGCGGAGCGCGTCGCGCTCGTGCTCGCTTATGCCAAGGCGCAGGGCATGTACCACACCAAGGCGACGCCAGATCCGCTCTTCACCGACATCGTCAAGCTCGAGCTTTCATCGGTCGAGCCCTCGCTCGCCGGACCGAAACGTCCGCAGGACCGCGTGCCGCTCAAAGAGGTCAAGAGCGGCTTTGCTCAATCCATGGACAAGGAATTCGGTAAATCGGGCGAGATGGATAAGCGCGTGCCCGTCGAGGACCATAAGTTTACGCTCGGCAACGGCGACGTGGTGATCGCTGCGATCACGTCCTGCACCAACACATCGAACCCGAGCGTAATGATCGCGGCGGGGCTTCTTGCCCGCAAGGCGGTGGCGAATGGTCTTTCGGTCAAGCCGTGGGTCAAGACCTCACTCGCGCCCGGCTCGCAGGTGGTCGGCGAATATCTGAACAAATCGGGCTTGCAGAAGGATTTGGACAAGCTCGGTTTCAATCTCGTCGGCTTCGGTTGCACGACCTGTATCGGCAATTCGGGCCCGCTGCCGCCGGAGATTTCCAAGGCCATCAACGACAACGATCTCGTCGCCGCGGCGGTGCTCTCCGGCAATCGCAACTTCGAGGGCCGCGTCAACGCCGACGTACGCGCCAATTATCTCGCATCGCCGCCGCTTGTCGTCGCTTACGCGATCGCCGGCTCGATGCAGGTCGATATCGCCAAGACGCCACTCGGCACCGACCAGAAGGGCCGCAAGGTCTATCTCCGCGACATCTGGCCGTCGAGCCGCGAAGTCAATGAGTTCATCCGCAAAAACATCAACAAACGGATGTTCACGCGCAAATACGGCGACGTGTTCAAGGGCGATGCAAACTGGCGCAAGATCAGCGTCCAGGGTGCGCTGACATTCCCCTGGGACCGGAAATCGACCTACGTGCAGAACCCGCCCTATTTCTCCGGAATGTCGAAACGGCCCGAGGCGCCGACCGACATCATCGATGCGCGCGTGCTCGGACTGTTCCTCAATTCCATCACCACCGACCACATCTCGCCGGCTGGCTCGATCAAGGTGGATTCGCCGGCGGGCAAATATCTCGTCGATCACAAGGTCAAGCCGGTCGACTTCAATCAGTACGGCACGCGGCGCGGCAATCACGAGGTGATGATGCGAGGCACCTTCGCCAACATCCGCCTCAAGAACCAGATGGTGCCCGGAGTCGAAGGCGGCTACACGATCCACTATCCCTCGCGCGAACGCATGACCATCTACGACGCAGCCATGCGCTACAAGAGCGAGCACGTGCCGCTGGTCGTGTTTGCCGGCAAGGAATACGGCACTGGCTCCTCGCGCGATTGGGCTGCCAAGGGCACCATCCTGCTTGGCGTGCGCGCCGTGGTCGCGCAATCGTTCGAGCGCATCCATCGCTCCAATCTGGTCGGCATGGGTGTGGTGCCTCTGGTGTTCGAAGAAGGCACATCCTGGCAGACGCTCGGATTGAAAGGCGATGAGCAGGTGACCCTCCGCGGGCTGCACACCGACCTCAAGCCGCACCAGCGGCTCATTGCCGAGATCGTCGCGGCCGATGGCGGCCTCAAGCGCGTTCCGCTGATCTGCCGCATCGACACGGTGGACGAGCTCGATTACTTCAGGAACGGCGGGATATTGCAGTACGTGCTTCGTCATCTCGCCGCTTAACCAAGAGCATGATCCGGAAAAGTGGCATCCGGTTTTCCGAAAAGATCATGCTCCACGCAATAAGGCGGCTCACCGCGAATTGAGTGGCGGGTGACTGGCGCGCCCGATATCAATGCGCGGTCATCAAATCCTGACTGAGGGGCCGGCGGGGTGGAGATCGGAATGCTGCGTTGCCGCCTCTCGCCGGCGCCCCTCATCGTCGGCTTGCTCGTTGCGAGTTATGCATTCGCAAACGCCGGCGAGCCGCGCGCGTTTCTTGAACTGTTCACCAGTCAGGGCTGTTCGTCCTGTCCCGCGGCCGACAAGCTGCTCGGCGAGCTCGCCAACGATCCGACGCTCGTCGCGCTGAGCGTGCCGATCGATTACTGGGACTATCTCGGCTGGAAGGATACGCTCGCCAGCCCCGGACATTCGGCGCGGCAGCGCGCCTATGCGCGCGTGCGCGGCGATCGGCAGGTCTATACGCCGCAGATCGTCGTCAATGGCAGTACGCACGTCCTCGGCAGCGACCGCTCTGCGGTTGAGCATGCGATTGCGGTGACCGATCGCAACGCCGCGATCATGTCCGTGCCGGTGCTGATGTCGGTCGGCGGAAGTAATTTGAACGTGAAAATCGCCGCCGGCAAGGAGCGCATCGGTGGCGAAGTCTGGCTCTGTCCACTCGCGAGGGCAGTGCCGGTCGAAATCAGCCGCGGCGAAAATCATGGCCACACGATCACCTACCACAACGTCGTACGGCGCTGGCTGAAACTGGGGGATTTTGCCGAAACCGACTCGACCTGGAGTGTCCCGATCTCCGACATCATGACCGACGACATCGATGCCGCTGCGGTCATGGTCCAGCAAGGCACGCGCGACAAACCCGGCATTATACTCGGCGCCGCCTTCGTACCGGTCGGACGACAGACGACCGAAATCAAAGGATCCCCGGCAGAGGATAGATGAGGGGCGGCGAAATCCGCACCCCCTTCCTCAGTAAGTACGAAAAAGGCCGGCGATTCGCCGGCCTTAAGCAAATTGGGGGATTGAACCGTACGTAGAAACTCTGGCCCGGTCCGTCCACACCCCGGGGGGCTGGGGGGCTGAGGAATCCGGAATGCGATCCGGACCGGGCCCTGAGGCAACGATCGACTATTTCGCAGTCCAGCTTGGCATGTGATTGACCGAAATGGGGCCGCTTTATGATTGGCCTAACGAATCCGTGATTCCATTGGTCGAAAATGCCGCACCCCGGGAAATTTGCCAGCAATCCGCCGCGTCGCGGCAAGTCGTACTGGCATCGCTGGCCCAGCCTTAAGGCTCTTGCCGTCGCATCCGTCTGGCGCGATCATGAAACGACCGTGAAGCATCAATGACAAAGGAGGCGCCGCATGGAATTCGGCGAAATCGAACCGAGCGCGTGGCGCGGGGGCGAGTGGCGCGCGGCCGCCCCCGCAAGCAAGGTTACCTTCAGCCGGCGCGAGCTTGACCGTATCCTCAGTCTCTATGGCCGCAAGGTCGCCGCTGGCGAATGGCGTGACTACGCCATCGATTTCCTCAAGGATCGCGCGGTGTTCTCCGTTTTCCGCCGCGCTACCGAGTTTCCCATTTACCGGATCGAGAAAAACCCGCGGCTTGGACGCCGGCAGGGCGCGTACAGCGTGATCTCGGCGACGGGGCATATCCTGCGGCGCGGCCAGGAACTCGACCGCGTCCTCAGTGCCCTCGACCGCTCGCTGAGCATAGTAGCGGGCTAAGGATTTTCGAGGCGGGTCTGTTCGCCACTGCAAGCGGACGTTGCCTTGCCATGCCGCCGCTTCGGCGGCCACGGATGAATGCAACGGACCGGCTTGGCGCAAGAGCACGCAGATTCTGCCCGGTCGCCCCGCTTCGTTGTCGCGGCGCTCGGTACCTCACAGACCCTCGCCTGGGCTTCCAGCTACTATTTGCCGGCGATCCTGGCCGATCCGATTGCAACCAGCATTGACGTTCCGCGCACGTGGGTTTTCGCTGCCTTGTCCGGCGCCTTGTTGATAGCGGCGTTCGCCGGCCCCGCAGTCGGGCGCGTCATCGATCGCCACGGCGGGCGAGGCGTGCTGGTGCTGTCGAACGTTGTGTTGGCGGCGGGCCTGATCGTGCTCGCGGCGGCGAACGGAGCCGTCTTGCTGTTCGCCGCCTGGGCGGTTCTTGGCGTCGGAATGACGCTTGGACTTTACGATGCCGGATTTGCAGCGCTCACGGCCCTTTACGGCCGCGACGCCCGCGGCCCGATCACCGGCATCACGCTGATTGCCGGTTTTGCCTCGACGGTAAGCTGGCCGTTGTCGACGTTTCTGAACGATGCACTGGGCTGGCGCGAGACATTGCTGGTCTGGGCGGCGCTCAACCTCGCAATCGCCCTGCCGCTGAATTTGCTGCTGCCGGTCCCGACGCGGCCTGCGCATCTCTCCCATACCACCGACCACACCATTGGCTGGAAGCCATACAAGGAGATGTTCCTTCTCGCTTTCGTGTTTGCCGCGGCCTGGTTCGTCACCGGTTCGATGGCGGCGCACCTTCCGGGCTTGCTCGAACGCGCCGGCGCCACGCCGGTGCAGGCAATTGCGGCCGCCGCTCTGGTCGGACCGGCGCAGGTGGCGGCGCGCCTGGTCGAATTCTTCCTTCTGCGCCGCAGTCATCCGCTGATTTCCGCCCGGCTCGCGGCGCTACTGCATCCCATCGGCGCCGCTATCTTCGCCGTCGTTGGGCCTGCGGCGGCGGTGACATTCGCCATCTTCTACGGCGCGGGCAATGGACTCTTGACGATTGCGCGCGGCACCGTGCCGCTCGCGGTCTTCGGCCCGCACGGCTATGGCGAGCGCACCAGCTTGCTCGGCGCGCCGGCGCGCGCAGCGCAGGCGCTTGCTCCGCTCTTGTTTGGTCTCCTGCTCGACGCCATGGGAGCTTCGGTCATTCTCGTGTCCTCCGCTCTGTGCCTCGCTTCGTTCGCCGCGCTGCTTTGTCTACGTGTGTCTCGGCCGGACTAGCTTTGGCCCGCCGAAGGGCTCTCTCGCCTGGCTGACGCTTACGGCGGCGTCGAATCGGCGCTTCCGAGCGGGCGTTGCATCATCACGGTATCGAGCCAGCGGGCGTGCTTGAAACCGACGGATTGCAACGTGCCGATGAGGCGGAAACCAAATGCGGCGTGCAACGCGATTGACGCGGCATTTGCCGAATCGCCGATCACGGCGATCATCTGCCGGAAGCCGAGCGCCTCCGCTTCCGCGATAAGACGCGTCATAAGGAGCCGACCTAATCCTTCGCGGTGGAATTTCGGAGCGACATAGATCGAATCCTCGATGCTCCAGTGATAGGCCGGACGGGCGTGGTAAGGGCCGGCATAGGCATAGCCGGCGACTACACCTGCTCGCTCGACGACAAGATAGGGATAACCGTTCGCCAGCAAGGCATGTTGGCGGCGCGCCGTTTCGGCTTCCGCCGGCGGGTCGATTTCGAACGTGGCCGTGCCGTGCTTGACGGCGTCGGCGTAGATGCGGGTGATGGCTGTGATGTCGCCTGTTCCGGCCGGCCGAATGTTGGCGTCGCTCATCGCCCAGCACTCCCCGCCAAAGAAAACGCCCCAGGGTTGGCCCGGGGCGTTGCAGTGTCGTTTGCCTGCCTCTCTTAGCGCCGGTCGCCGAACAGACGCAGCAGCATCAGGAACAGGTTGATGAAGTCAAGATAGAGCCGTAGCGCGCCCATGACCGCCTTGCGGCCGGCGACGGTGCCGTCGTCCATCGGGCTGTACAGCTCCTTGATGTTCTGCGTGTCGTAGGCGGTAAGGCCGACGAAGATGAGCACGCCGAGCACCGAGATCGCCCAATAGAGCCCGCTCGACTGCAGGAAGATGTTGACCACGCTCGCAATGACAATGCCGATCAGGCCCATGAACATGAACGAGCCAACGGCAGTCAGATCGCGCTTGGTCGTATAGCCGTAAAGGCTCATCGCGCCGAACGTCGCCGCCGAGATGAAGAATACCCGCGTGATCGACGCCCCGGTGTAGACAAGGAAGATCGACGCCAGCGACAGCCCGAGTAGCCCGGCATAGACGAAGAACAGCGTCAGCGCGGTGCTCGCCGAGAGCCGGTTGATGCCGAAACTAAGAAGCATCACCAAGCCCAGCGGCGCCAGGACGAACAACCACATCAGCGGGCTGCCGAAGATCGCCTGGCCGAAACCCGTCAATCCCGTGATCGAGTGGCCGGAGATGGCGATCGCACTGCCACCCGCAGCCTGATAGGCGAACCAAGCGACCAGCCCGGTCAGCGCCACGCCGGAGGCCATATAGTTGTAGACGCGGATCATGTACGCGCGCAGGCCGGCGTCGATCGCTACCTGATCGGTGCGATAGCCGGTCCGGGCGGCCGCGATATTCCGGTCGAAGTCCGACATGGAAGTTACCCCTGAGTTATCCCGGCCGTAGCCGGGCTTTGTGTCCGGGAGCCCCGGACGCCGATGTGGCAGGAATTTAGTGCGAATGGCGGACCCGCGCCAGATGGAGCGGATGCGATATTTGCGACAGGTTACCGTCCGTTCACAATCGCGGCAGGCTACAGATTCCTTAAGACCTCCGCGGGCTTGTGCCCGAGTGCAGTGAATGTTCCGGCAAGGCCAAGCATCACCGTGACCAGAAGGGCGAGGAGCGCAATACCGGCGGCCGGTATCGCCACCCACACAAACTGAAATTCCATGATCCGCGTGACGACGAGATCGGCGGCGACAGACCCGGCCGCCACGCCGAATACCACCGCGGCAAGACCAATGATAAGATATTCCAAGGCGTAGGCCGCCAGGAGGCGGATGCGGGTCGCCCCGAGGGTCTTGAGCACGACGGCGTCGTAGATGCGGAAGCGCTGCCCGGCGGCGAGTGCACCGCCCAGCACCAAGGCCGCGGCGATCAGCGTCACCGCGCTGGCGCCACGCAGCGCCAACACCAAATTGCCGACGATATGATCGACCGCGTCGAGGGCGTCCTTGACGCGTATGGCGGAGACGGCGGGGAAAGCGTCGGCCAGCGCCTTGATGAGCGCGGTTTCCTCCGCCGTCGTGCCGCCATCGGCAAAAGTGAGCGTCGCGATATCGGTATGCGGCGCGCCGGCAAATGCGCCAGGCGAGAAGACCAGCACGAAATTGATGCCAAGATTTTGCCAATCGACGGCGCGCAGATTGGCGATACGGGCAGTCACGTTGCGGCCGAGCACATTGACGGCGATGGTGTCGCCGGGCTTGAGCTTAAGGTCCTCGGCAGTCTTGTTTTCAAGCGAGACGAGCAGTGGCCCGGAATAGTCGGCCGGCCACCAGTCTCCCGCGATGAGGCGAGAGCCTGGCGGAAGCGCGGCCGCATAGGTGATGCCGCGGTCGCCGCGCAGCACCCAAGCCGATCCTTCTCCCGGTTTGAGGTCCTCGGCCTTGATTCCGCCGGCGGCGACGATACGGCCGCGCAGCATGGGCACACGATCGAGTGTGGAGCGCGGCGCGCGCTCGCGCACGAAGGCGTCGAAGCGGTCGGCGTCCGCGGATGCGATGTCAATGAAAAAGAAAGAAGGCGCCTTTTCCGGCAGCGCCGCCGCGAACTGGCGATGAAGATTGCCATCGATCTCGACCACCGTCACGAGCAAGGAAAGACCGAGTCCGAGGGAAAGCACGACGCTCGGCGTCAGGGCGCCCGGCCGGTAAATGTTGGCGAGCGCAAGCCGCATGAGCGTCGAGCTCGGGCGCGGCAAGCGCCGCGTAAGCGCCATCGTGAGCGCCGCAACAAGGCGCAAAGCCACGAAAATCGCGGCGGTGGAGGCAACGAACATCGCCGCCAGACGGCGGTCATAGGCGAACAGAACCGCCGCCGCCGCGAGAACGATGACGATAGACGCCGTCATGACAACATAACGGCTTCGCGGCCAGCGCCGCTCGGCCGCGACCTGATCGCGGAACAGCATGGAAACCGAAATGTCGTGTGCGCGCCCGAGCGGCCACAAGGCAAAGGCCAGAGCGGTCAGCAGGCCATATGCGATGGACAGTGTCAGCACCCCGAGATGCAGCGCGGGCGCGACTGGAAGCGGAATGAGAGCGCCGAACGCCCAGACGATCACGAACGGCAGTGCCGCGCCGAGCCCGGCGCCAATGGCCGTAGCGAACAGCGCGACCAGCAAAACCTGGGTGCAATAAACGGCGAACACGTCGGCACCCGTCGCGCCGAGCGCTTTCATGGTCGCGATCACATCGCGCTTGCGCGCGAGATGACTTGCGACCGCGTTGGCCACCCCGACGCCGCCGACAAGAAGCGCGGTCAAGGCGACGAGCGTGAGGAATTGGCTGAAACGCTCGACATTGCGTTCAAGCTGCGGCGAAGCCTTGTTGCGGTTGCGGATCTCCCAGCCGGCATTTGGAAATTGCGTCTGCGCCTGTTTTTGGATCGCGGCTATTGCGCTGTCACCGGAGTCGGTAGCCGGAAGGCGAAGCCGATATTGCCAGCGCACAAGACTGCCAGGCTGCAGAAGCCCGCTCGCGCGCAGCGCCGCCTGGCTGATCAGGACGCGCGGTCCAAAACCGATTCCGCCGGCGAGCTTGTCCGGTTCGCTCTTCAGGGCGGCGCGCAGCTCGATCACGGCCTTGCCGATGGTGATGCGGTCGCCGGGCTTGAGATCGAGGCGCGTGAGCAGCGCCGGATCGGCGGCGGCGCCGAAGGCTTCGCCTTGCCGCGCGAGCAAAGCCGGGAGCGGCATTTCAGGATCGGTGGTTGCCGCGCCTAACAGCGGGTAGGCATTGTCAACCGCTTTGACCTCGACCAGCGTCGTTCGTCCGTCGCCGGTGCGTGCCATGGTCGGAAGCGTGGCGACGACGGCGACGGTGCCGTGCTCGCCGAGAAAAGCGCGCTCGTTCTCGCTCGCCTCGCGCTGGACCAGCGAGAAGGCGAGATCGCCGCCGAGGATCACGCCGCCGGCGCGAGACAGGCCATCGGCCAGGCTTTGCGCGACCGATCCAACCCCGGCGATCGCCATGACGCCGAGCGCGATACAGGCAACGAAGACGCCGAAGCCGCGTAACCCGCCACGCAGCTCGCGCCAGGCGAAACGCAGCGCAACCGGTGTCATGCTTTCTTCGCCATATGCCGCGACGGCTCTTCGATCCGTCCCGAGTGCATGTGAACTACGCGGTTGCAACGCGCGGCCAGCTCCGTGTCATGGGTCACCAGCACCAGCGTCGTGCCGTGTTCGCGATGGCCGCGAAACAGAAGCTCGATGATTTCTCGCCCGGTTGCCTCGTCGAGATTGCCGGTCGGTTCGTCGGCGACGATGATCGCCGGATTGGGCGCCACCGCACGGGCCAGCGCGACGCGCTGTTGTTCGCCGCCGGAAAGTTGAGGCGGGTAGTGGCTCAGCCGATCGCCGAGTCCGACCGCGATCAGCTCCCGCTCGGCGCGTTTAAATGCATCGCGCGCGCCCGCGAGTTCGAGCGGCACCGCGACGTTTTCCAGCGCCGTCATGGTCGGGATCAGGTGGAAGGCCTGGAAGACGATGCCGATATTCCTGCCGCGGAAGCGCGCGAGTTCGTCCTCGTCGAGCCTCCGCAGGTCCTCTCCGACAACAAGGACCGAACCGCTATCGGCCCGTTCCAGCCCCGTCATGACCATGAGCAGCGTCGATTTGCCGGAGCCCGACGGTCCCAGGAGGGCAACCGCTTCGCCGCGCCCTATATTCAAGCCGATGTTTCTGAGGATATGAACGCGGGCGGCGCCGCCGCCGAGCGACAAGTTGACTCCGGTCAGCGCGATGGCGCTGGCGGCGAAAGGATGCCCCGACGTGTCATTCATGTTCCTGGGTGGCCAGCGCCCCTCGCCATCGATGAGTGCTCGATCATATGGGGGCGGGAATGTTCTGCGCCAAATCGTGCATGCGGCGGTTTGTAGCGTTGCGCTGATCGCCGGGCCCGCCATTCCGATCGCGAAGGCCGAGGTGCCGATCAAGATCGTGGCGTTCGGCGACTCGTTGACCGCGGGTCTTGGCCTGGCCGAAAAGGATGGCTTCGTGCCGCGGCTGCAAGCCACACTCACTGCCAAAGGAATGCCCGCCGAGATCGCCAATGCCGGCGTCTCCGGCGACACCGCCTCGGGCGGCCTGGCGCGGCTCGATTGGTCGGTGCCGGAGGGCACCGATGCCGTGATCCTCGAACTTGGCGCCAACGACATGCTGCGCGGGCTCAAGCCACAGGTGACGCGGGAGGCGCTGGAATCGATCCTGCGGCGGCTGACCGATCGCCACATCGCCGTTCTTCTCTGCGGCATGCGCGCTGCGCCGAATCTGGGCGCTGACTACGGCCCCTCCTTTGAACGTATCTATCCCGAGCTTGCAGCCAAATACGGCGCGCTTTTCTATCCATTCTTCCTCGACGGCGTTGCCGCCGACCTCAGCCTCACGCAGCACGACGGCCTGCATCCCACCGCCGCGGGAGTGGACGTCATTGTCGCCCGCATTTTCCCGAAGGTAGAGGAACTTGTCGCGCGAGCGCGAACTCAGCATCCTTCGTGAGGGTTGCATGCGACACGCGATCCCCGCATGCTGCCGGTGCTGCGATTCGCCGAATATGGACCGCAGGTGTCATGCCCCGTCTGTTCACTGCTCTTGAAATTCCGCGGCATATTGCCGGCTCGCTCGCCATGATGCGCGGCGGTTTGCCCGGGGCGCGCTGGATCGACCCAGAGAACTATCATCTCACGCTGCGCTTTATCGGTGACATCGATGACGCGCTCGCGCGCGACATCGCCGTCTTGCTGGGACGCGTACAGCGCCGGCCCTTCGAGTTGCGCCTGGATGGGCTCGCTTCGTTCGGCGGTCGCAAACCGCGCGCACTGGTCGCGCCGGCGACGTTTGTCACGCCTTTACTCGAATTGCAGGCGGAGCAAGAGCGGCTGTTGCAGCGGCTTGGCCTCGAGCCCGAAGGGCGCAAATACACGCCGCATGTCACGCTGGCGCGATTGCGCGAATCGTCGAGCCGGCAGGTCGCCGACTATCTCAGCGCACGCGCGCATTATCGCTCCGCGTCGTTCGACGTTTCGCGTTTCGTGCTGTTCTCGTCTCGCTCGTCGGTTGGGGGCGGCCCCTACGTCGTCGAAGCGGCTTATCCGCTCACCGCGCGTGAGCCGCTGAGGTTGGCGCAGAGCCGCTGAACATTGCGAAAGTCATGCCCGGAGCAGCCGCGATTGCAGATCGAGCATCGCGGTCGCGAAGCCGTCGCCATCGGCCATGAACTCTTGCATCAGCGACAGCGCGTTGGGGCGCGAGGACTTCGACCTCGCCGACGACGCTGCCGAAATCGAAGGACAGTTCGGCATCGAACTTGCGGGCCAGTTGCTGCATGCGCCGGTTCTCGGCAAGGCAGGCCATATGCAAGAGCCGGAAGCCGCGGTTGCGGGCCGCGAGCAGGGTTCGGCGCAACAGCGCCGAGCCAACGCCGTGACTCTGCCATGGCTTTTCCACGCTTATCGCCGCTTCCGCCTGGCGCGGAAATCGAACGCCAAGCTGCCGCAGCTCGGCGCCGCCGCGCATCATGCCGTCGAGGAAAAAGCCGTGCACGACGGTGTCGAGCGAAACGGACAGGTCCACGAAATTGCGGATGAATTCGTCTGATACGCCGCCGCCGAACCGGCTGTGCCGGCTCGCAGAGTCGAGCCGCAGCAAATGGTCGCAGTATTTATCGGTTTCGCCGATCCACAATTTGCGGATCACGCCGCCATCGGGAAGAACGTCCTGCATTCCAAAGGTCTCCTGACATTGCCGTCGAAAAGGCCCTCTTGATCGCGTCCTCCGCTCGATCGTGCCGCTTTGACGAACGTCTTCGCGCGTGCGTCTCGAATCAAAATACCATGTTGTGTGTCGCCGAATTTTGGCAAGCGGTAAGGATTGAGCAACATGACCGCATTCCGTATACGCATGGCTAATAATTAGGTTCATGACCGTTTAGCGACGCGCATTTGGCATGCGAAGTGCAACGTTGTTAAGCGTTCGCCGTTCCCGCCACGTTTCGTCCTCACCGGTTAACAGGATTATGGCGATCTCCATCACAGCGCGATACGCCGCAGGCGTCGCCGGCGGCAGCGTCGAGCGCGATGTCGCGCAGCTCGCCGTGGTCGAGATGCTGGCGCGGCTGGAAGAGCGGATCGTCGAATATCGCCTGGCGCGGAAATCATCCTCACTCGGCTGGCTGTTTGCTTCCCGCGAGAAAAAGGAAACGCAACTCAAGGGCCTTTACATTCATGGCGATGTCGGCCGCGGCAAAACGATGCTGATGGACTTGTTCTTCGAGGCAAGCCCGGTCCAAAGAAAACGCCGCGCGCACTTCTACGAATTCATGATCGATGTGCACGAGCGCGTTCACGCGTTCCGGCAGCAGATGAAAGTCGGCGAGCATGCCGGCGAGGATCCCATCGCGCTGACCGCAATCGAGCTGGCGCAAGAGGCCTGGCTCCTCTGCTTCGATGAATTCCACGTCACCGACATCGCCGACGCCATGATCCTCGGCCGGCTTTTCGCGCAACTCTTCGAGCGTGGCGTCGTGGTGGTGGCCACCTCGAATGTGCCGCCCGCGGAGCTTTACAAGGAAGGCTTGAACCGCGCCTTGTTTGTGCCGTTCATCCAGATGCTCGAGCAGCGTATGGACATTATGCGGCTTAAGTCGCGCACCGATTTTCGGCTGGAAAAGCTCGCGGGCATGCCCGTATGGCACGTGCCGGCCGATGCAGCGGCCGACGCCGCGCTCGACGATGCCTGGCGGCGGCTCGTCCCCGGCCACGACGGTCAGGCGCAGGAGCTTCCGCTCAGGGGACGCAGCGTGCATATTCCGCGCGCCGCCATGGGCGTGGCGCGCTTTACCTTCCACGACCTTTGCGAGCAACCGCTCGCCGCCGCCGACTATCTGCGGATCGCGCATGAATATCATACCATTATCGTCGACCGCGCGCCGGTGATGACCTTCGAGACGCGCAACGCCGCCAAGCGCTTCATTATCCTCATCGACACGCTCTACGACATGAACGTAAAGCTCATCGCCTCTGCCGACGCGGAGCCCGACGGGCTTTATCGCGGCGACGAAGGTTTTGAGGCGCTGGAGTTCAAGCGCACGGCTTCGCGGCTGATCGAGATGCGCTCGCAGGCTTATCTCGCGCGGCCGCATGGCGCCGCTCATTCGCTGCTGTCGGGCTCCTCCAGCGGCATCGTCGAGACGTGATGAAATCAACCTCCGGCGCTGGTCAAAAGCATCACGGCGACAACGACGGCCATGAGCGCGGCCGCGCATGAACCAAAGATTGTTAGCGACCCAGATGTTAGCCGACTTGAACGCGTCATCCGAAAGGGCTAATGACCGCGGCACCGGGCGGCTTTGGGCGCGCGCGCCCAATCGAGGATTTTTCTGCGATGGCGCGAAACAAAATTGCGTTGATTGGCGCGGGTCAGATCGGCGGAACGCTGGCGCACCTGATCGGTCTCAAGGAGCTGGGTAACGTCGTTCTTTTCGACATTATGGAAGGAATACCACAGGGTAAGGCGCTCGATCTCGTTCAGGCGTCGCCAGTCGATGGCTTCGACGCCCGCATCACCGGCACCAATTCGTACGAGTCGATTGAGGGCGCGGCGGTGTGCATCGTCACCGCCGGCGTGCCGCGCAAGCCCGGCATGAGCCGGGATGATCTCCTTGGCATCAACCTCAAGGTGATGGAGCAGGTCGGCGCCGGCATCAAGAAATACGCGCCGAACGCTTTCGTCATCTGCATCACCAATCCGCTCGACGCTATGGTCTGGGCGCTGCAAAAATGCTGCGGGCTGCCGAAGCAGATGGTCGTTGGCATGGCGGGCGTGCTCGAACTCGGCGCGCTTTCGTTACTTTCTCGCCGACGAATTTAACGTCTCGGTCGAAGACGTCACCGCCTTCGTGCTCGGCGGTCATGGCGACAGCATGGTGCCGCTGACCCGCTATTCCGCCGTGGCCGGCATTCCGCTGCCCGATCTCGTCAAAATGGGCTGGACCACGGCGGCGCGCATGGATGCGATCGTCGACCGCACCCGCAATGGCGGCGGCGAGATCGTCGGCCTGCTGAAGACCGGCTCCGCCTTCTACGCGCCCGCCACATCGGCCATCGCCATGGCGGAAAGCTACCTGCGCGACAAGAAGCGTGTGCTGCCGGCGGCCGCTTGGCTCAACGGCGAATACGGCGTGAAGGATCTCTATGTCGGCGTCCCCGTCGTGATCGGCAGCAAGGGGGTCGAACGTGTCGTCGAGATCGAGCTCAATAGCGCCGAGCGCGGCATGTTCGAGAAATCGGTCCAAGCGGTTGAAGGTCTGGTCGAGGCCTGCAAGAAGATTGCGCCCAATCTCGGCAAGTGATGTACTGATAGTCCCACCTTTAACTCCACCTTCTCACGTTTCGGGCGCCTCGTCCGGGACACGTGAGCGAGCCGCATGAACATCCACGAATACCAAGCGAAGGCCGTGCTGCGCGAATTCGGCGTGCCGGTGCCGCGCGGCATCCCGGCAATGAGCGTCGAGGAAGCGGTGAAGGCCGCCGACGATCTCGGCGGGCCGGTGTGGGTGGTGAAGGCACAAATCCACGCCGGCGGACGCGGCAAAGCGGGCGGCGTCAAAGTGGTGAAATCGGTCGCCGACGTGAAACGCGAAGCCGAGCGGCTTCTGGGTTCGACGCTCGTGACCCACCAGACCGGACCGCACGGTAAAGAAGTGCATCGCCTCTACATCGAGGAAGGCTCGAATATCGACCGCGAATATTACCTCTCCGCGCTGGTCGACCGCGAGACGTCGCGCATTGCCTTCGTCGCTTCGACCGAGGGCGGCATGGATATCGAAGAGGTGGCGCGCACGCAGCCGGAGAAAATCTTGTCATTCTCGGTCGATCCCGCGACCGGTTTCATGGCGCATCACGCTTATGCGGTCGCGCAGGCGCTCGGATTTAATCGCGAAGTCGCGAAGCAGGCGGGGAGCGTGCTGCCGAAGCTTTTTCAGGCCTTCCTCGCCAAGGATATGAACCTTCTCGAGATCAATCCGCTGGTCGTCACCAAGGGCGGCGCGCTGATCTGCCTCGACGCCAAGATCGGTTTCGACGACAGCGCGCTCTATCGCCATCCCGATATCGCGGGCTTACGCGATCCGACTGAAGAAGATGCCAAGGAGATCGAGGCCTCGCACTACGATCTCAACTACGTCGCGCTCGATGGTACCATCGGCTGTATGGTCAACGGCGCTGGCCTCGCCATGGCGACCATGGACATCATCAAACTCTACGGCGAGACGCCGGCGAATTTTCTCGATGTCGGCGGCGGCGCCAGCAAAGACAAAGTGACCGCCGCCTTCAAGATCATCACCTCCGATCCGAACGTGAAGGGGATTTTAATCAATATCTTCGGAGGCATCATGCGCTGCGATATCATCGCCGAGGGCGTGGTCGCCGCGGTGAAGGAAGTGGGTTTGCGCGTTCCGCTGGTGGTCCGGCTCGAAGGCACCAATGTCGCGCTCGGCAAGGAGATCATCAATAAATCGGGCCTCAACGTTATTCCCGCTGACGACCTCGACGACGCCGCACAGAAGATCGTCAACGCGGTGAGAAAGACGGCCTGATGCCAATCCTTATCGACAAGAACACAAAAGTCATCTGCCAGGGATTTACCGGCAAGAACGGCAGCTTCCATTCCGAGCAGGCGATCGCATACGGCACCAAGATGGTCGGCGGCACCTCGCCGGGCAAAGGCGGCACCAAGCATCTCGATTTGCCGGTATTCGACACGGTGGCCGAAGCGCGTGAGAAAACCGGCTGCGACGCGAGCGTAATCTACGTGCCGCCCGCCGGGGCCGCGGATGCAATCTGCGAAGCGATCGATGCCGAAATCCCGCTGATCGTCTGCATCACCGAGGGCATTCCCGTACTCGACATGGTGAAGGTCAAACGCTCGCTCTGCGGCTCAAAATCGCGCCTCATCGGGCCGAACTGCCCCGGCGTGATGACCGCCGGCGAATGCAAGATCGGCATCATGCCCGGCAGCATTTTCAAGCGAGGGAAAGTCGGCATCGTCTCGCGCTCCGGAACGCTCACCTACGAGGCGGTATTTCAGACCACGCAAGAGGGTTTCGGTCAGACCAGTGCTGTCGGCATCGGCGGCGATCCGGTCAAGGGCACGGAGTTCATCGCTATCCTGGAAATGTTTCTCGCCGACAAGGCGACCGAGGCGATCGTCATGATCGGCGAGATTGGCGGTTCGTCGGAGGAAGATGCTGCTCAGTTTCTTAAGGACGAAGCCAAGCGCGGCCGCAAGAAGCCGACGGTCGGATTCATCGCCGGCCGCACGGCGCCGCCTGGGCGGCGTATGGGTCACGCTGGCGCCATCATCGCTGGGGGGAAGGGCGACGCGGAATCGAAGATCGCCGCGATGGAGACGGCGGGCATCAAGGTTTCGCCCTCACCGGCGCGACTGGGAAAGACACTGGCTGAAGTATCGAAATCGTGATTCATTTCTTATGTCTTTCGATTGCCGCATCCAGCTCTTAAATAGGGTACAAGAGAGGTCGCCCCGCGCCGGGCCGGGCTGATTCGCCACTTTCCGTACTCGTAGGGTCGTCTGTCACCTCCTACCCCTAGCTCGGGATCTGCTCATGTCTCGCCAGGACGCGAACGCCGCCTTTGCCCTCACGTCGTTCCTCTACGGCACCAACGCCGCGTATATCGAAGACCTTTATGCGCGCTACGAGGCCGATCCCAAAGCGGTCGACGCCGAATGGCAATCGTTCTTCCGCAGCCTCAAGGACGATGCCCGCGATGTGACCGAAAGCGCGCGCGGTCCGTCGTGGCGGCGGCCCGATTGGCCGCGGCCGGGACGCAGCGAACTTATCGCGGCGCTCGACGGCGACTGGACCGAAGTCGGCAAAGCTGTCGGCGCCAAAGTGAAAGCGCAGGCGCAGACGAGAGGCGTCGAGCTTTCCAGCGCCGATGTCGAGCGCGCGACCCGCGACTCGGTCCGGGCGCTCATGCTCATTCGCGCGTACCGCGCCCGCGGACACTTTCACGCCAACCTCGATCCGCTCGGCTTGCAGCCGCCGAACAGCGAGGAAGAGCTTGATCCGTCGACCTACGGCTTCGGCCAAGCCGATTTCGACCGGCCGATTTTTCTCGACAAAGTATTGGGCCTCGAGTTCGCCACGATCCGCCAGATCGTGGGCATCCTTCGACGCACCTACTGTCAGACGCTTGGGGTCGAGTTCCTGCACATCTCCGATGGGGCGCAGAAGGGTTGGATTCAGGAACGCATAGAGGGGCCCGACAAAGAGATCACTTTCACCCGCGAGGGTAAGCGCGCCATCCTCAACAAGCTGGTCGAGGCGGAAGGATTCGAAAAATTCTGCGACCTGAAGTTCACCGGCACGAAGCGATTCGGTCTCGATGGCGGCGAATCGATGATTCCGGCGCTGGAGCAGATCATCAAACGCGGCGGCGCACTCGGCGTCCGCGATATCGTTATCGGCATGGCGCATCGCGGGCGGCTTAACGTGCTGGCCCAAGTCATGGGCAAGGCGCACCGCGCCATCTTCCATGAATTCAAGGGCGGCTCGTCGACGCCGAACGAGATCGAGGGCTCGGGCGACGTGAAATATCATCTCGGCGCCTCGTCGGATCGCGAGTTCGACGACAACAGGGTGCACCTGTCGCTGACCGCCAATCCGTCGCATCTCGAAATCGTCGATCCCGTCGTGCTTGGCAAGGTGCGCGCCAAACAGGATCAGCGTGGCGCCACGCGCGAGGATCGCACAATGGTGATGCCGCTGCTGATCCACGGCGATGCGTCCTTCGCCGGTCAGGGCGTGATCGCGGAGTCTTTCGGGCTTTCCGGGTTGCGCGGGCATCGCACCGGCGGCTCGGTCCACTTCATCGTCAACAATCAGATCGGTTTTACCACCAACCCGCGCTACTCGCGGTCCTCGCCTTATCCGTCCAACGTCGCCAAGATGATCGAAGCGCCGATTTTCCACGCCAATGGCGACGATCCGGAAGCCGTCGTCTTCGCCGCCAAGGTGGCGACCGAATTCCGGCAGAAGTTTCAGAAGCCGGTCGTCATCGATATGTTCTGCTACCGCCGGCATGGCCACAACGAAGGTGACGAGCCGTCGTTCACCCAGCCGCTGATGTACAAGGCGATAGCGAAGCATCCGACGACGCTTGAAATCTACGGCGACAAGCTTGTCGGCGAAGGCGTAGTGACATCCGGCGAAGTCGAAAAGATGAGGGCCGATTGGCGCAGCCGCCTCGACGCCGAGCTTGACGCCGCGCAGAGCTATCGCGCCAACAAAGCCGACTGGCTCGACGGCCGCTGGACCGGTTTCAAGACCGCGGGCGATACCGAAGATCCGCGCCGCGGCAAAACCGGCCTTGAGATAGGGGCGCTCAAGGAGATCGGCGAGAAGATCACTACGCTGCCGCCGGACTTCCACCTGCATCGCACCCTCAACCGCTTTTTTGAAAATCGCCGCAAGTCGATTGAGACGGGAACGAACATTGACTGGGCGACCGGCGAGGCGCTCGCCATCGGCTCCTTGCTGCTCGACGGTCACCGCGTGCGGCTGTCCGGCCAAGACAGCGAGCGCGGCACGTTCTCGCAGCGTCATTCGGTGCTGATCGACCAGGACAATGAGCGTCGCTACACGCCGTTCAATCACTTGCGTGACGGACAGGCGCGCTTCGAAGTCATCAATTCGATGCTGTCGGAAGAGGCCGTGCTGGGCTTCGAGTATGGATACTCGCTCGCCGAGCCCAATGCGCTGACGATGTGGGAAGCGCAGTTCGGCGACTTCGCCAACGGCGCGCAGGTGGTGTTCGATCAGTTCATCTCGTCGGGCGAGCGCAAATGGCTGCGTATGTCCGGTCTCGTTTGCCTCTTGCCGCACGGCTACGAAGGGCAGGGCCCTGAGCACTCTTCCGCCCGGCTCGAACGCTTCCTGCAGATGTGCGCCGAGGACAACATGCAGGTGGCGAACTGCACCACGCCGGCAAACTACTTCCACATCCTGCGTCGCCAGCTCAAGCGCGACTTTCGCAAGCCGCTCATCCTGATGACGCCGAAATCATTGCTGCGTCACAAGCGCGCCGCGTCGCGACTCGAGGAAATGGGACCCGAAACGTCGTTCCATCGTCTTCTTTGGGACGACGCTCAGCTGCTACCGGACGAGAAGATCAAGCTCGTTGCCGACGGCAAAATCCGTCGCGTCGTGCTTTGCTCCGGCAAGGTCTATTACGATCTGTACGACGAACGCGAGAAGCGCGGCATCGATGACGTTTATCTGTTGCGCATCGAGCAGCTTTACCCGTTCCCCACCAAGGCGCTGATCATAGAGCTTTCGCGCTTCAAGCTGGCGGAGATCGTCTGGTGCCAGGAAGAGCCGCGCAACATGGGCGGATGGGTGTTCGTCGATATCTTCCTCGAATGGGTACTCAATCAGATCGGCGCCAAGCATCGCCGCGCACGCTATGCCGGGCGGCCGGCTTCGGCGTCGACCGCGGTCGGGCAGATGGCGCTGCATCTCGCCCAGCTCAAGAATTTTCTTGAAGAGGCGTTGGGATAGTCATCGTCATCCTGAGGCGGCAACCGCAGGTCGCCCCCAGAGGATGGGCACATTGTCCTTCGAGGCTCGCTTGGCTCGCACCTCAGGACGACGGCGCAGAAAGGCAAGGAATCATGGCTGAGATTCGCGTGCCCACGCTCGGCGAGTCGGTGACCGAAGCGACGATCGGCAAGTGGTTCAAAAAGGCGGGTGACACGGTCGCCGTCGATGAGCCGCTGGTGGAGCTCGAGACCGACAAGGTCACGATCGAGGTGCCGGCGCCGGCCACCGGCGTCCTCACCGACGTCGCGGTCAAGGACGGGGACACGGTCGCCGTCGGCGCGCTTCTCGGCGCGATTAAGGAAGGTGCCGGCGCGGTGCCGGCCGGCCGGCCGGATCAGAAGACGGAGCGGGCGAAGGCGATCGACGCCGGTCTGAAAGAAGAGCTTCCGCCGGCGAAGCCCGCGGCAAGCGCGGCGCCGACGAAACCGGTCGCCGCCAAAGTCGCGGGCGCCGAAATGCCGTTGGCGCCGTCAGTACGCAAGATCGCCGCCGAGACCGGCCTGGATGCGTCGGCCGTGCCCGGCACCGGCAAAGACGGCCGCGTCACCAAGGGCGACATGCTCGCCGCCATCGAGCGCGCGGCGGCGCAGCCGACGCCGGTCTCAGCGCCGGCCGCCGCCGTCCAGGCTCGCGCGCCTTCGCCGCCCGATGACGCGGCGCGCGAGGAGCGCGTGCGCATGACGCGGCTGCGGCAGACCATCGCGCGTCGGCTCAAGGATGCGCAAAATACCGCGGCCATGCTGACGACCTTCAACGAGGTCGACATGACGCATGTGATGGCGCTGCGCGGCCAGTACCGCGACCTGTTCGAGAACAAGCACGGCGTAAAGCTCGGCTTCATGGGCTTTTTCGTGCGCGCCTGCGTGCAGGCGCTCAAGGAAATTCCCGCCGTCAACGCCGAGATCGACGGCACCGACATCGTCTACAAGAACTACTATCACATCGGCATCGCGGTCGGCACCGAGCGCGGCCTCGTGGTCCCGGTGGTGCGCGACTGCGACATGAAATCGATCGCCGAGATCGAGAAATCGATCGCCGATTTCGGCCGCCGCGCGCGCGACGGCGCGCTCAAGATCGACGAGCTGCAGGGTGGCACCTTCAGCATCACCAACGGCGGCATCTACGGCTCGCTGATGTCGACGCCGATCCTCAATGCGCCGCAATCCGGCATCCTCGGCATGCACAAGATTCAGGAGCGGCCGATGGTGATCGCCGGCAAGATCGAGGCGAGGCCGATGATGTATCTCGCGCTGTCCTACGACCACCGCATCGTCGACGGCCGCGAGGCCGTAACGTTTCTGGTGCGGGTGAAGGAGTCTTGGAGGAGCCGGCGCGGCTGGTGCTGGATTTGTAGTTTCTCACTCCGTCATGGCCCGGTCTGACCCGGCCATCCCGCTTAGGTGGGCACCGCGTTGCCACTTAAGCGAGATTGCCGGGACAAGCCCGGCAATGACGATCGATAGGTGATTGTCATGGCATCCTACGACGTTATCGTCATCGGCACCGGACCCGGCGGCTATGTCTGCGCCGTTCGCGCCGCGCAGCTCGGACTGAAAACGGCCGTCGTTGAGAAGAACTCAACCTACGGCGGCACCTGTCTCAATGTAGGCTGCATCCCGTCGAAGGCGATGCTGCACGCCTCGGAGCTCTACGAGGAGGCCGGCCACAGCTTTGCGCAAATGGGGATCAAAGTCGGCAAGCCGAGCGTCGATCTTCCGCTGCTGCTCAAATACAAGGCGCAGAACGTCGAAAGCAACGTCAAAGGCGTCGACTTCTTGTT
Source organism: uncultured Alphaproteobacteria bacterium (assembly GCA_963733575.1). Taxonomy (GTDB): domain Bacteria; phylum Pseudomonadota; class Alphaproteobacteria; order Rhizobiales; family Xanthobacteraceae; genus BOG-931. The sequence continues at coordinate 675,345 of CAVTDJ010000011.1, forward strand.
CAGGAAGAACAAGATCGAAGCGTTCCACGGTGCCGGTCGCATCATCGGACCCGGCAAGGTTGAAGTGAAAAACGCAGACGGCAAAACCCAGACGCTCGACACCAAGAACATCATCATCGCCACCGGCTCGGATGTCGCCCGCCTCAACGGCATTGACATCGACGAACAACGCATCGTGTCCTCGACCGGCGCGCTCGAGCTTCCCAACGTGCCGCAAAAGCTCCTCGTCGTCGGCGCCGGGATCATCGGACTTGAGCTCGGCTCGGTGTGGCGACGGCTCGGTGCGCAGGTAACGATCGTCGAGTTCCTCGACCACATCCTGCCGGGCATCGACGGCGAGGTCGCGCGGCAATTCCACCGGCTGCTGCAGAAGCAGGGGATTGCGTTTAAGCTCTCGTCCAAGGTCACCGGGGTCGACACCTCCGGCAAGGTATTGAAGGTCAAAGTCGAGCCCGCCGCAGGTGGAGGGGCGGAGACCGTCGAAGCGGATGTCGTGCTCGTGGCGATCGGCCGTGTGCCCTTCACCGAAGGCCTCGGCCTCGAGGGAGCCGGCGTAAAAAAGGATAATCGCGGTCGCATCATCGTCGATCCACATTTCCAAACCAATGTCCCCGGTATCTACGCTATCGGCGATGTCATCGCCGGCCCGATGCTCGCGCACAAGGCGGAGGACGAAGGCGTTGCGGCTGCGGAGATCATTGCCGGACAGGCCGGGCACGTGAACTACGAGGTGATCCCGAACGTCGTCTATACCTATCCGGAAATCGCCGCGGTCGGGAAGACCGAGGAAGAGCTCAAACAAGCCGGTGTCGCTTATCAGGTCGGCAAGTTTCCGTTCACCGCCAACAGCCGGGCCAGAGCCAACCTCGCGACCGATGGCTTCGTCAAAATCCTCGCCGACGCCAAGACCGATCGCGTGCTCGGCGTGCACATTCTCGGCCCCGATGCCGAAACCCTGATCGCGGAGGCGGCAATCGCCATGGAATTCGGCGCCTCGTCGGAAGACATCGCGCGCACCTGCCATGCCCATCCGACGTTGAGCGAGGCGGTCAAGGAAGCGGCGCTGGCCGTCGCCAAGCGCGCGATCAATTTTTGACCTGTGACGCAATTTACGCGGTGATGACCTGGGACCCATCTCCGCTCATTCCCGCGAAAGCGGGAATCCAGCACCGAACGCGCAGAAAGAGATGGGTCCCCGCTTCCGCGGGGCGAGCGGAAGGGCGATGACGCCCTACTCGACGACAATCTTGACTTCGCTGCCCGACTTCAGCCGCTCGCCGGGCTCGAGCCCGTTGAGCACGCGGAAGCGATCGATCTGGCGGTCCGCAACCGCCATCCGGGTCGCCAGCTTCTCGACCGTGTCGCCGGGCCCGACCGTCACGACTTGCAGACGGAGCGGCTTGGCGTCCTCGATCTCGGCAAGGCTCATGCGGCGGAACGTGCCGACCAACTCGCGGAAGATACGATCGGTCTCGGGCGAGCGGCGCTTGGTGGCGAAGATGAAGCGGTAGACGTCGCTGCCGAAGCGAATGGCGTAGAGCCGGAAGTCCCATTGATCGCCCTTGGCGGCCGCGGTGGCCCCAGGGAAACCGTTGACGGTGACATCCTCCACCGTCTTGGGGTCGATGTTCTCGATCCAGCCGGAGGTCAAGTACTCGGCAAGCGTCTGCTCCGACGGCACCCGCACGACGTCGAGCCGCACCGCCTGTCCGCCGCCATGCTTGACGCCAAGGACGGCCTGCGCCGTGTTGTCGAGCGCGAACCCCTCCGGAGCAGTAAAGGTGAATCCAAGCCGCGGATGCAGGAAGCGGCGGCCGCGAACAAAACCTTCGCTCGGATCTTCACCGAACACGATACCGTCAATTCCGGAAAGATAGGCAACCTTGTCCCGGCCGGCGACGGTGCCGGTCGTGGTGGGGCCGCTATACTGGCGGGCATTCGCGAGCGCGTTGCTGATACGTTCGGGCGTCGCCGGATGCGAGGACAGAAAGTCCGGTGCGCGCGGATCGATGGCGACGCCGCTCTGCTGCGGCTTGAGTTCCGAATTGTGCTCCATCGAGGTGAGGAACCGGACCGCGCCATACGGATCGTAGCCTGCGCGCGAAGCGATGCCGATGCCGATGGCGTCCGCTTCGAATTCCTGGGCGCGCGAGAAGCTCGCGAGCGCAAGCTTCGATTTGGCGAGCGCCAGCGCCCCGATCTCCGGATCGCTGATGACGTCGCTGACGACGCGCCCGACCAGGGCGGCCTGCTTCGCCTGCTCCTCGCGGATAGTGGCATGGCGGGCGACGACATGACCCATCTCGTGGGCGAGGACGGATGCAAGTTCCAACTCGTCGTTGGCGAGCGCGACGAGCCCGCGGGTCACATAAAGCTGCCCAGTTGGCAAAGCGAAAGCGTTGATCGATTGCGAGTTGAGCATCGTGACCTTGTAGTGCAGGTCGGGCCGCTCGGACGCCGCAACCAGGCGCTCGACGGTCTGCTCGAGCATGCTTTGCAGCCTGGGATCGTTGTAGACGCCGCCATAGGCTGTGAGGATGCGCTGATGCTCGCGCAGCGCCGCCGGAGACATGTCCGTGGTCTCGGCGGGCTTCGCGGGCGACGGTAGCGAAGCCAGCGGCCCGACCGCGGGTGGCGAAGCGGTGCAGGCGGCGAGCACAAGGGCGAGCACGGCGATGCCCGCATAAGCAAGCCGCAGCCTTGCTGTCCCTATGGCTTCCGAGTTGGTCACCGCCTCACCCATTCTTTCGCGCACTTACTCGCGATCGGCGAACTCTATCTGCTCCGGTCTCGCGGCCTCGATCCAAGGTCCGCCGCGCTCCTCGATCCATCCGCGTACCCGGACGCGCCGGCCGGCGAACTTCTTCGGTTCGAGACCCGCCGCCGTAAAGCTACGCTCATTTCGCTTCAAGATCGTAACGGTGAAATCCTCGGTCCACCGCCGACCGAAATTTACGTAGATGGTGGCCCCGCTTTCGCGCACCGAAACCACCGTGCCCTCAACCAGTGCAAACCGGCCTTGTTCGGCCAGCACATCTGTGGGGTTCTCGGCGTTGAGCAACTCATAATACGAAGTGGCCCAGAGGCCAAGCTTTGCCCGCCGCGCGGAACTTTCCCGGCTCAGGAGTTCCGCGGCACAGGCCCGGTTGCCGACCCGGGCGGCGACGCGCGCAAACCCCGCGGCGATCAAATCGGCCTGCGCTGAGCGCTCGATGCCATCGCGGGCGGTAAAGGCGTATGCCACGACGCGCCCGTAGCGATCGGTTTTTTGCGGTTCCGCTTGCTTGAGCACCACCTCGGCGCCCGCGAGCTGAGTGGCGAGCGCATCCCTCGCCGCGGCTGCGCCCGGCACTACGCCAGATTCCTGCGGGGACGCGACTGCCGGCACCTCAATCGCGGCCAGGCGAACCTCGCGCCCGTCGTCGAGCACGAAGGTGCGGCCGTCGACGATGCGGATGGCGCCACCGCGCGCAATGGTTTCACCACCGCACGCATACGCAGACTGCGTCCGTTCCTGCGCTGCAGCGCCGAAACATCCGCACATGGTGGCAAATTCCGCCGCCACCGCGGCAGCCAAGACCCCGACCCACCACCCGCGCATCGGTTCCAAGCCAAAAGCGGGAATACGGCAGCAGTGCGGCAGTTTCACTTTTGCCTGGCAGGAGAGATCAGCGAGCGGCGTCAACTGGCGAGGTGAATGACGCGAGGTGAATTAACGGAGCAACCGCTTCAGCCTGCCTTGCGGTGTTTGGCCTGGCTGCGGCTCGCCTTCCCGGTTTCGGCGCGTGCGGCCTTTTTCCCCTGGATCGGCAGCAACATTTCCTTTTGCCCGTCGTTCTTGCGGCCTTTTTTAGCCCGCGCGGGCCGGGCGGTTTGCTTCTCCGCCTGCACGGAACGGCGCAGAGCATCCATGAGATTGATGACTTGGCCGGTCGGCCGTTCCTCTGGGACTTCGATCTTTTCGCCCTTGGCCTTTTTCTCGATCAATTCCTTGAGGGCATGCTCGTAATGGTCCTCGAATCTTTCCGGCTTGAAATGCCCGCGTTTCGTCTCGACGATATGGCGGGCCAAATCCATCATATCTTTGGTGAGTTTGACGTTGGGGATGTCGTCGAAATACTCCCCGGAATCCCGCACTTCGTAGGGAAAGCGCAGCAGCGTGCCCATCAGGCCCTTGCCGCGTGGCACGATCGCGATGACGTGCTCGCGGCTGGTGAGCACCACGCGGCCGATCGCGACCATCTTCATCTGCTCGATGATGTTACGGATCACCACGAAGGCGTCCTGGCCGACCTTGCCGTCCGGCGCGATGTAATAGGGACGAATGTTGTAAAGCTCGTCGATCTCGTCGCGCGGGACGAATTCGTCGATGTCGATGGTCTTGGTGCTCTCCAGGGCAACGGATTCGAGTTCCTCGTCGGAAATCTCGACGTATTCGCCTTTGGCGACTTCGTATCCTTTGATGATCTGATCGGACGGCACTTCCTCGCCGGTCTCGGCGTCGACCTTACGATAGCGGATGCGGTGGCCGGTCTCGCTGTTGATCTGGTTGAAGCTCACCTTCTCGCGCTCGGAGGTCGCCGGGTAGAGCGCAATCGGGCACGAAACCAGCGAGAGCCGCAGATAGCCTTTCCAGTAAGCACGCGGGGCCACGATCCACTCCTGTCAAGCCGACTGCCAACCAACGTTTCGACAACGGTATGGATAATAGCGCGTTCCAGGTTCCTAGTGGAGGCGCGCAGGCCTTGGTGTTTCTGATTTGTTCCGTGCAACGCTTTTAAGGTAAAGTAATTGACGTATTGATTCGTAGGCCGGGATCCGAATGTCGGTTGCTCACAAGCTCAGACCGAAGCCGCAACTCAAAACCTTCCACGCCACGATGCTCGTCACGCGGGCCGAGGAATGGTGGGTGGAGGCGGAGACCCTCGAAGAAGCGCGGGCTCTTTTGGCCTCGGGCCAGGGGCATCACGACACACTCGGAGAGCGGGTCTATCTCGAGCTGGAAGGCACCCTTGAGGAGAGCGGCGCTTAGCCCCCGATCGCCGATCAGGCTCCGCTACGCCGTTTTTTGTTCACTGAGCTCCAATTCCTGGATCATCCGCTCGCGCATGATGAACTTCTGTACCTTGCCGGTGACGGTCATGGGGAAGGCGTCAACGAACTTGATGTAACGCGGAATCTTGTAATGCGCGATTTGGCCCTTGCAGAAGCTTTGGATGTCTTCGGCGTTGGCGCTGGCGCCGGGCTTGAGCTGGACCCAGGCGCATAGCTCTTCGCCGTATTTCAGATCCGGGACGCCGACCACCTGCACGGCCGCGATCTTGGGGTGACGGAACAAAAACTCCTCGACCTCGCGCGGATAGACGTTCTCGCCGCCGCGGATCACCATGTCCTTGATCCGGCCGACGATGTTGCAGTAACCGTCCTCGTCCAAAGTGGCGAGGTCGCCGGTGTGCATCCAGCCGGCGCGATCGATCGCTTCCGCCGTCCTTTCCTCATCGTCCCAATAGCCGAGCATCACCGAATAGCCGCGCGTGCATAATTCGCCGGCGGTCCCCGGCGGCACGATCCGGCCGTCGGTATCGACGATCTTGATCTCGACGTGGGGATGGATGCGGCCGACGGTGCCCACCCGGCGTTCGAGCGGATCGTCGTGAGAGGTTTGCGTACTCACCGGGCTCGTTTCGGTCATGCCGTAGGCGATGGTCACCTCGCTCATGTGCATTTCGGCGATGCAGCGTTTCATCACTTCGATCGGGCAGGGCGAGCCGGCCATGATGCCGGTGCGAAGCGAGGAAAGATTGAAGCGCTTGAATTCGGGATGGCCAAGCTCGGCGATGAACATGGTCGGTACGCCGTAGAGCGCGGTGCAGCGTTCCGCTTCGACCGCCTCCAAGGTAGCCAGCGGATCGAATCCTTCCGACGGATAGACCATGGTGGCACCGTGGGTGATGCAGGCGAGATTGCCGAGCACCATGCCGAAGCAGTGATAGAGCGGCACCGGAATGCAGACGCGGTCGCGATCAGTCAGGCGTTGCGCCTCGCCGATGAAATAGCCGTTGTTGAGGATATTGTGATGGGTCAACGTCGCGCCTTTAGCCGCGCCGGTGGTGCCGCTGGTGAACTGGATGTTGATCGGATCGTCGAATTGCAGCTTCGGCGTCAATTCCGCCAGGAGCTTGCGATGGAGGTCGCCGCCCATGCCGAGCACGTCATCGAAGCGCAAGAAGCCCCGCTTCTCGCCGCTGCCGATGCGGATCAGCGTCGTCAGATGCGGCAGTCGCTTTGCTTGCAATTTGTCGGGAGCGCTGCGGTCGATTTCCGGCGCCAGCTCGCGCAGCATGCCAACATAGTCGCTGGTCTTGAAAGAATCGGCGGTGACCAGCGCCTTGCAGGCGACCTTGTTGAGCGCGTAGTCGAGCTCGGAAAGGCGATAGGCCGGGTTGATGTTGACGAGGATGAGCCCGGCCTTCGCGGTCGCAAACTGCGTGATCACCCATTCGGCGTTGTTTGGCGCCCAGATGCCGACGCGGTCGCCCGGCGACAGCCCGAGCGCGAGCAGCCCCGCGGCAAAGGCGTCTACTTTGGCTTTCAGTTCGCCGTAGCTCCAGCGCAGGTTTTGCTGCCGCACGATCAGCGCGTCGCGGTCGGTCCAACGTTCCGCCACCTTGTCGAAATGAGCCCCGATGGTCTCGCCGATGAGCGGTACGCTGGAGAGACCATGGACGTAGCTTTGAACTAGTTTGGCCATGAATCCTCTCGAAGCTGTGGCGTCAACGCGGCGCTACGTTCGCGTCCGATACCTCAGACGATGCTCTTTTAATTGGCGCCCGGCAGAGGTCGTTCCATCGGCGGCACACGCTGGTGTCGTAGTTTCCGAAAAGACGGCATTATCAATATAACCGAATTTAACTTCCGGTGCGGACCGGTCAGGAGGCCCAAGCTGAAGCCAAAACCGCCTGCCGAAGCGAGAGCGATTATCCCCACCTCGGTTGTGCTGCAGCAGCTGCACGACGAGGCGCCGACGGAGCACTTCACCCTAGGCTGGCTAATGGGCAGCCTGCACGAACGCTCCTTCGGCATCATCATGCTCCTGCTCGCCCTGGTCGCGATGGCACCGGGTTTCTCAATCGTAGCCGGCCTGTTACTCATCATCCCCGCGTTCCAAATGATCGCAGGCCGGTCCGCTCCGGTTTTCCCGCGCTGCATCGCCGCCCGTCCGTTGCCGACGCGGCACCTCGCCGCTTTGGTGCAGCGAGCCGTGCCAGTGCTGAGATATCTCGAGAAGGTAATCCATCCGCGCTGGCCCACCCCGTTTGAGGCAACCAAGAAGCGCCTTGTCGGCACCGTCGTGGCGATTCTGAGCACCAGCTTGGTGTTTATTCCGATCCCCCTGAGCAACGTCGTTCCTGCCCTGGCGATCGCACTGGTCTCGCTGGCCTATCTTGAGGAGGACGGGCTTCTGCTCTCGATCGCTCTGCTGGACGCGGGTGTCGTGCTGACGATCGAGTTGATGGCGGTCTGGGAGACGGTCCTCGGCGCAAAATGGATCGTCGGCCTGTGGTAGCTCAGCAGACGATGATCCGCCGCCGTGGCTGTAAAACCAAATGGTGCCTGGAACTTGATGCTCGACGAACCGGCGTTCAGGACAAGGGATGGCAGCGTCAATTGCAGAATGGAATCTTTGCGGACGACGCCATTGATCGAGATCGCTGGCATCGTCGTGAGCGGCGGCTAAAACCAATTAATTCCCGCCAGCGGCAGCACCCGCGAAAGGATCGCCCCTACGCAAATCAGCACCACGAGCAGTTTGAGAAGATTTGCTAAACGACTGTCATTGACGAACTTTTCGATGGCCCAAAAACAAATTGCGCCGACGACGCAAATAATCAGAACCCCGATTAAGACTGAAAGCATAGCCATCCCCTTTGCTGGTACGGTGATGAGCTTCGGCGACACTCGCGACTGTAGGGCCAACCGACATTCCCAGATGACTCCCAAACTGGTGTGAATAGTAGCGATATTCCAGCTTCTCTACCCCGCTGACGATGAGGCGCTCAAAACCGTTGTGGTCGAAGGGCGGTCGCAGTTCTAAGGCGTCTTTGCAAGGAAGGCTCGGTTGTGAAGTCCGGTACAAGCCGCGATGCTTCAGTGGCGGACGCTGGCACCAGTCCGTCTTGTGAGGGCGCGGACAATCACCCCCTAAACAGAATGATCAAAATGACGATCACCAGTAGCAGGCTGAGGCCCCCGCCATAGTAATGGTATGGAGGACCAATATAGAACCCGCCCCCACCGAAAAGGAGAACCAAAATAATCAATAATACGATCAGCCACATCGTTTTGCTCCTGAAGCTCCGCTCGATCCACAATGATAACCTCACCTAGAGGATCCGCCAAGCGAAGCATCGCTAAAAACACAGCCTGGTAATCGCCGTTACGCGCGCTGGGCAGTTCTGAACGGCAGCCGAGCCCTAGAATGGCCGGTGTGACCGTCCAATAAGCCACCCGAGTGCCAAGGCGATGGCGACAGCCGTATAAGGTCTATTTTCGATGTAGTGGCGAATGGTATCTTCGACGGAACCGGGCATCTTGCGCACCGCGTCAATGGAGTCCGCAGCGGAGTGTTTAGCTTGGCCATACAAACCTTGAACGCTGCCCTCTTCTACACTTTCCCCCAGATTTTTAGCAGTGTCCCTCAGCCGATTTTCGTCCATAGCGATTCTCCTGTCAGCAGCCTGGTTGCTGCGCCTTTCGACGCGGACAACTAATGCCGGCGTCCAGCAATCCCGATCAAAATTCCCATGCCTATGGCGACCGCAAGAGTGACGAGGGGGCGGTGTTCGACTTCCGTGGCAATCCGGTGCAGGGCATTGGTGCTAATCCCGCCGCTGATCTTGACTGCCTCGTTGCCGAAACGCGCCGTCTCCTCACCTGCTAAGCGTCGGCCACTGCGGTATCGTTCAATTATTTCGCTCAAAATCGGAGTGATTGCGTCGCTGATCCGATCGCCGGCAGCAGGTACGTGGGCCTGCCTGCCGGCTTTTCGTCCGAAACGCTCAAGCTCTTTCTCGATCGCCCGTAGGTGGCCCTCGATAGCAGAGATGTGAGTGGCAAAAGCAGGTGAGCGATGGTGAAACATCAGTCTCCTCCTAACTGAACGAGAGCGGTGGGCTATCGTGTAGTTTGGCTTTGCCGGCGAGCATCGTCATAGGAGGAAATGAACGCCGACGGTGTATACCAGCATGTATACGGGCCGATGTGACCCCCCGTGGCTGTACGGCTATTTACCTTTGAGCGTGTCTTTGAGACCGCCGATGGTATTCTGAACTTTGCCCTCTATCTTGTCGGCCTTGCCCTCCGACTCCAGCTTCGCGTCACCGACGGCTTTGCCGACCGCCTGCTTGACTGCACCTTTGATTTGCTTTCCCGATCCGACGATCCGGTCCTTGTCCATAATTTCTTCCTCCAATACCCGCTGAACCAAGTCTAACTATCGCGCGGGCACCAACACTCTCATTGATTCAGATCAATCGACATTCCCCGGATGCCTCATCCGACATTCCGCGTGTCAGATCAAAGCCGACCCACCAGAACCAGCACGATGAGGATGATCAGGATAACGCCGATGACGCCGACCCCGCCATGACCGTAGCCATAGCCGTAGCCGCCGAAACGGCCACTGAAACCACCGAGCAAAAAGATTATGAGGACAATGATGAGGATGGTTCCAAGCATGGCCTTAATCTCCTTAGGGGTCTGACTGCGCGTTGGTGAAACCGTTACGACTATCGCTCAGGGGGCCTTTCCATTTGTATCCCGGATGCCACGACTCTTGGGTCGCGAGCGTTCCATCATCGAAGTCGATCAGTCCTCCATTTGTGAGCAATCAGGAGAACAGCACATTAAATCGGGTGCCTTGGTTCTTGTCGCCTCGACCAATCCGCAATTCACCGCCGATCCGTTCGACAAGAGACCCGGTTCAGCAAATTTTATTATGTTTAAAATATGATTGAATTGCCGAGCGGCATTGATCCAAATCAAACAATGTTCGGTACCAGACATTTCCGCAATTGCCGTCGATATCAGTCTCGATGGACAATAATTAGTCCGTAGACCGTCATGGCCTGATCCGCCGCTCGTGCGAGTGCTACGGCGTTTCGAAGAAGTAGTTCGATCGTCTGCTCGGGCGATCAAGCAATATGCAAGGTCCGCTCCCGGAGAATATAAGTAGTGTTCGACAGCATTCGCGGCGAAGCAGACCTGGTCGATGGTGAGTTCAGACACGGCGCTCCCAGTGCTGAGCAAGTCATTCGGGCGTTTGATGTCATCATTCTTCTGAAAATCACCGAACGGCCGCGCGGCAACTGACGTTTGTATTCACTCTATCGCCGTTGACAATTCTCGGTACGCCCGCGGCAACAGGCGCGCGAGAAGATCAGCCCATCTCCGTTGCCCGCTTTCCTCCGCGATCAGGTCCTGCCGGATTTCGATCAAAGCGTGGGGTAGGCCGCGGCGCTCACCGTGGACCGGGATCGTGTAGTCCGTCGTATCACACACAAAGTACGGCTCGTTGTCGCCAATGATGAGACCTTCTTCCTTCGTGAGAAGCGTGAGCAGTTGGCGAGCAAAGCGTGGATCGCGATTGTAGAGCAGCGACGCATGCCAGGGGCGCGCCATGCCTTTGAAGACGGGTGTAAAGCTGTGCAATGCGATTAGCGCCGTTTGGCGCCCGGTTTGCCGGCGCCGTTCAAGCTCGAATTCGATGCGCTCGTGATAAGGCCAAAAAATCTCGCGAGCGCGCGCAGCCTTATCGGCTTCGCTCAAGCCCGCGTTTCCGGGAATCGGGGTGAGTTCGCTCATTTCCGGAATCGAGGTCGGCGTTCGCGGCGGCCGATTGCAGTCGATGACGAGGCGCGAATAGTTTTGTCGGATCAGCACAGCGCCCAGCGCGTCCGCCACAAGGCGCCCCAGACCGGCGATGCCGATGTCCCAGGCGATATGGCGCGTGCATTCGGTCTCGGGGACGCCGAGCCGGCCGAGCGCGCGCGGCATCGTATTGCCGGCGTGATCGGCGACGAGCAGCAAGGGCGAGGTGCCGCTTGCGTTGTAAACGGTGACCGGCGCCAGCTCGTCCACTGCCAGCAGGGACTTCGGCGTCTCAGTCATCGGCTCTCAGGCTCGAACAAATATGTGCAAATTTGGCCCGAGAAATGCATGGTAGGGGCATATTCGTTATGGTGGGGCGGCCATGCCAATTCTCAACATCAGACACGTTACGACCTATCGCTATCAACAGCCGGTCGCCTTCGGCGAACACCGGCTGATGCTGCGTCCGCGCGACGACGAAGATCAAAAGATACTCCAATCGGCGCTTGAGATCACGCCGAAGCCAAAAGAGCTTGCCTGGGCGCGGGATCGCTTCGGCAATCACGTGGCGACCGCGGTCTTCGCCGACCGGGCGACGGAGCTTCGGTTTGAGAGTGCGATCCGCATCGATCATGCGCCGGCCGGCTTTCACAAGGCCGATATCGAAGATTATGCCCGTGCTTATCCTTTCACCTACCCTGCAAAAGAATGGCGCGGCCTGAAGCGATACGTCCTGCCACTGTTGCTGCGGCCCGAACTTGCGCGATGGAGCGATCAGTTCTTTCGCAAAGATGGATCAGCCGACACGCACGATCTGCTCGTCGACATGACGCACACCATACGGCGGACCTTCAAGCACTTGGCGCGCCATGAGAAGGGCGTCCTGGATCCAATCCAGACTATTGCTCTCGGCAGCGGCAGTTGCCGCGATCTCGCGGTCCTGATGATCGCGGCGTTGCGCGCGCGCGGAATTGCCGCGCGGTTCGTGTCCGGCTACGTGCACCTGGCCGATCACGAAGACGACGATCAGCTGAGCGGCGGCAACACCCACGCTTGGGTCCAGGTTTACGTTCCCGGTCCGGGTTGGGTCGACTTCGATCCGTCCGGTGGCGCTGTGGGAAATCAGAACCTCATCCGCGTCGCGGTAGCGCGCCATCCGCGTGAGGCCATTCCCCTGCAAGGCACCTGGTACGGCAGCGCATCGGATCATCTGGCCATGCAGGTCGCGGTAACGGTCCATGCGGCGGCGAACGGCGGAACCTTTCTGCCGCCTCATTCTTAGTACGGGTTGGGTAGGGTTCCCTGCCGGGTGCCGAGAGTCCTTTCATGCAGATTCACGCCGGCTACGAGATTTCCTACGAATGTTCGCAGCCGACGCCCATGATTCTGACGCTGAGCGTCCATCCGTCACGCATCCCCGACTTGCTGACTCCGGATCGGATGCGGCTTGATCCTTTCATTCCGGCCAACTGGTATCGCGACGGTTTCGGCAATACCTGCCACGTGATCCACGCACCCAGGGGCCGGCTCACGCTATCCGCGGACTTTTTGATCAAGGACTCAGGCGCGCCGGACGACTTCGCGCCGGGTGCCGAGCAGCATTCCTTGGAGAAGCTCCCCGTTGAGACGCTCGTTTATCTGCTCGGCAGCCGTTATTGCGAAACCGATCGCTTCATCCAGATCGCGTGGTCGCAGTTCGGCAAAGTCGCCAAGGGTTGGCCGCTGGTTCAGGCCATCTGCGACTACGTCCACGATCGCATCACATTTGGCTACGCTCACGCGAGCCCAACCAAAACGGCCTGGGATGCGCATGGCCAGCGGCGCGGCGTTTGCCGCGACTTCGCCCATCTGGCAATCACGCTCTGCCGCTGCATGAACGTTCCGGCGCGCTATTGCACCGGCTATCTCGGCGACATCGGCGTGCCGCCCGATCCCGAGCCGATGGATTTCAGCGCTTGGTTCGAGGTCTATCTCGGCGGCCGCTGGTACACCTTCGACGCGCGCCACAACACGCCGCGCATCGGCCGCATCCTGATGGCGCGCGGTCGCGACGCCACCAACGTCGCCATCGTCACCTCGTTCGGCCTCTGCACGCTCGTCGGTTTCAAAGTAGTGACCGATGAGGTGCCCGCCGCGGCGTCGGCAGAGAGGTAACCTACGCGGCGATTGCCGAGGAGGTCGAGGGCGCGCTTGCGGCCATGGATTGGCTGGTCGATTACGGCTGCTCCTGCGACGCCGAGTCGCTTGCCTGGGAGACGATGGCCAAAGCTTATCGCGACATGAATTTCGATGTCGTCAGCCTGCGGGAACTCCGCGATCCGAAATGGTTCGGCCGGGCTTCGCGCGAAAAAGGCGGCCAAGCCTTGAGCGGTCGGATCGGAGCGCGATATGGTGCGGAGGCGTGATTGCGCAGCGGGTCCCGTAGCTCAGCCGGATAGAGCAGCGGTTTCCTAAACCGAAGGTCGCAAGTTCGAGTCTTGCCGGGACCGCCAATTATTTCAATGGCTTGAGCACGCCGTTCCGGAGAACAAACAGAAATAGTCGCGCGATAGTCGCTTACCTGCGGGATGGGCGAATTCGTTCTTCGACAGCGGGCAGCCTGCATCCCGTTTCTGTGCGAAGACCAGATAAAAATCCGGGGACAATTCCAGTGCTTTGCTGTGACGCGGCGCTGCCGGGATTCACGGCACGGATTCTGGAAGGGAAGAGGTGGTGGCGGGGGCTCTGTTGAGCGGCGAAAGGGTTTTGGTTGGCGGAGTCTTGCGGCACGTGAAGTTTAAACGGGGTGCGGGGTGGTGACTTGGTTTCGGCCCGATTATGACGGTTCATACATTACGTAAACATCCGTAATTGATGAGTCGATCTTAATGACCAAAGTTTTTTCGTTATGGCAGCTTTTATCTATCGATGCCCCACGACGGGCCGGAACGTGCAGGGATGGCTCGCCGATGAACCATCATTCGAGAATGCCAATAAGACCTACGAACCACTGATCTGCACGGCTTGTACGAGCGTTCATTTTGTCAATCGGAAGACCGGCAGGACCATTGGAGACGACGACGAATAGGCTAGAGGCGGTCGGGCCAGCGGCGCGAGGTGTGGTAGGACGCGCGCTGTGGCTCCAGTGGCGCGATTGGGGCGGATAAGACCCCGGATTGCTGATTAATCCGTTTCGGCTGTCGTTGCGAGCACGCTGTCCGGCCGACGCTCAGCGTAGTTTACCTCCTGGCCCTTCTTGGCAAGGTGGTACGGGTGCGCCGCACGAATACTGCTTTGGTTGCCCCAGCCGGGGTCGGGGGGACAGGGCTGGGGCTTCCATCTTCGGGACGGCCACGCAACAAAACACTCACGCTACAGAACCGTCCCGGTAACGATCTGCTAGCCGCGACTTAGGCCGCAGCGGCGAAGCGGATGCTGGGCAAGCCAAGTACGCCGCTCTTCTCCATCACCGACTTCATTTCATTTGAGCCCAACCAGGTGCGGGCCTTCGACACGTCGGCGACATCCTGGAAAATCACCACGTCATTCGGATTATCGGCGCTGCGGAACACTCTGCCGTTTGTGATGCCGGCAGACACCCGATCCTTCTCATGTCCGTTGTAACTTGTACGCCATGCGTTGAAGTCCTTGACCTTGAAGTGGAGCGTCAGGTTTTCGTTATTCATCGGTATTCTCCTGTGTGAAAATCTCTTTGGTACGCCCGCAAGCAAAGGCGCGCGCGGCCAATCTGCGGGTGCCGCCGCCGCCCGCAATACAAGCCAAGATCAACTTTTAGATTAGAATTGTGCCAGCCGATGGCATCAAATGCTGCCAGTGGGTGAACGGAGACTTCGGCAGATCGCCGTTTCGTGGACAGCTCTCAGGCAAGCCGCTGCCTGCCAGTACCCGTGTATCTGATGGTGCCGAGATCAAAGCACAAGGGTGCGGCGAGAGCTTAATTCGCCGTGGAAATGAGGACATTTTGGTCCGTGGCGACATAGTCGATCGCTCGGTCGCTACTTGGCTCGTGTCGAGAAGGATCTTTGAGACGAGCGCGCAATTTACCGCCAAGCGCAGAAGTTCCAGGCGAAAGATTTTTTTGAGGGCCTTACCCTTCTTCAAAAAAAGACATACGCTTCGATTTGGTGGGCTAACCCTCGAGCGGGGAAGCTACGAACATGGACCGATTTGTCAATGATCAGAATATAGCGAGATATCGGAAGCTTGCGGCCACCTCGACCGGCGGGACTGAGCGTAAAATACTGTTCGATTTGTTGGCCGAGGAAAAAGCCAAGTTCATTGAGCTACAGAAGGCGCGAACTACGCGTCCTCAGCATTCCTGCGCAAAAGTCATCAAGGTGGGAGTGGTCGACCAGGCGGCAAATCGATTTCTATAAAACATAGCCGTATTTGCTTTCTTATTCTCCGCGCACAAGCAATACCGGCTTGCTCGCAACCCGCGTGAGGCCCTCCGCTACGCTGCCCAGGAACAGCCGGCGGAAGCCCCTGCGCCCGTGGGTCCCGATCACGATGAGGTCGGCCGGCCACCGTTTTGCCTCCTCTTCAATTGCGTCATAGATGTGCTGACCGAGCATGTCGATAACGATCAATTTCGAATCGGATTCAATTCCAGCAGCGCCCGCGGCCGCCGAACAGTCCGCGATCACCTTTTCGCCTGCCGCCTGAAGGGCATCCTTGTACTCGGCGACATACGGCGCTTCGACCGCCGTGTAAGCCATGGTCAAATCGATAACATGAATAAGTCGGAGTTCTGAATGTTGATCTTTTGCCAGCTCCATTGCCTCTCGCAGTCCCAGATTCGAAGTATCGCTTCCATCGACCGCCACCAGGACGCGCTTATACATTTTCGATATCCCTCCAAATGCCAGGCACCTGAAGGCCGGGCCAGTACGGATGCTTTTCGCAAAGCTAATTCTCAGATGGGGTGCGGCGCGCTCTGTTGATTTGGATCAATCCCTCATGATTTTCATCCAGGAAGGGCCGCCGTTTCGCATCCAGAAAATGCGGCCCGGAGATTGGACCGCGGCGCGTCACGGATCCGGGAAGGGAAGAAGGGGCGGTGGGGCGTGGTTGAGCCGCGGAGGTGGGGTCTGTTGTGACTGCTGCTGGGGCAGGGAAGGGATAGGCTGCTCGGGACCGGTTATTTGGAGACTACTAGGCGAATTGCCATGTCTGCACGATTTGCAGGAGCCAGGAGTCAAGCGGCTGGATCGCCGTCACCTCGTAGCGGAGAGGCTCCGTGGAAGAACTAAATTTCGCGCGAGGCGCCCATGGCGGGGTTTATGCTCAGAAACTCGGTCTCAGCACCGCACAACGGACGGCGTTGGGAGCGCTGCAAGCGGTGACTGTTCCGGCGCGCCCGTCCTCTTCAAGCTTTGTCGATTCCCCAGCTAATCCGGGCCCAAATCCTTTCATGAAGAAGGTAGCCGATCGTGGTGTATACATTGCTTGCGATCATGAATCCCAAAGCGATGCGCGCCGCCCCAGTGAACAGGTAGATCGTCAAGAAATCGAGAGACATGATCAGTAACCGGTACGTTATTGTTTTTGTCACCGACCGGCGGGCGCTGACAGTTCGCGTCATCATGTTCCTCCGAAACTATCGACTGCAAAAGGCCCCCGTGCTGAGCATCGCGCTGGTTTAAGCGACCACACCGTGCACCTTAACCGCGGGTTAACCCTACTGGATTCATAAGAGAGGCCGTCAAGATGAACACGGTGGCCTTATCATGCCTCGCTATTCGCTCGTGCTTGTATGTAGTTCATTGCTGGTCTCCAGCGCGATCGGGATCGCTTCGGCTGCCGACCTACCGGAATATTCGCCTCCGCCCCCTCCCGTGGCGTATATGCCGGCGCCGCCGCAGTTCTCGTGGAACGGCTTCTACATAGGCGGCAATGCCGGTTATGGATGGACCAGCGGCTCGGGGACGATCACCACATCGACCGGGACGGTCCCATTTACCGACAGCGGTAATGGCTTCCTGGGCGGCGCCCAAGCGGGCTTCAACTGGCAAATGGGTCCTGCGGTCTTCGGCATGGAAGCCGATTTCCAGGGGACGTCCGCAAATGGACCGATTGCCGTCACCGCCGGACCGACGATCAGCGCGACAGCAAAGGTGCCTTGGTTCGGCACGTTCCGAGGCCGGGTCGGCTACGCCTTCGATCGCATCATGCTCTACGGGACCGCTGGTGGTGTGTACGGTGACAGCACGCTGAGCGGTACGGAATCGACCGTCGGAGCTTTTTCGAGTTCAACGACATTCTTGTCATGGACAGCCGGCGCCGGAGTCGAAGCGGCGTTCTGGGGTTGCTGGAGCGCCAAGCTTGAATATCTCTTCATCGGTTCGCCCAACAAACTGCCCCCTATTCCGACCGTGATCGCGGTCAGCGACAGCGCGTCCACGAACATCGTTCGTGCCGGGCTCAACTATCACTTCTGAAGTTCGCGGTAACTCGCCAATCTCGCCGGACGTTGACGGCCGTAGCCCCTTAAAGGGGCCGGCTCGCCGTTGCCTGCTCCGCGGGGCAACAAAACTTTCAGTGAACAGTTAGACGGCGGCGAATTCTGTGCATCTGCACCGCACCGAACTTGCCCGGCGCAAATCTAACGAGTTTCAATCACTCCGCCGCCTTCCGCGTTTCGAAGAAACAATTCGTCGGCCGCGGCAGGCCGAGATTTTCGCGCAAGGTTTTTCCTTCATACTCGCGCCGAAACAGTTTGCGCCGTTGCAGTTCCGGCACCACTTGATCGACGAAGTCGTCGAGGCCGCCGGGCAGGTACGGGAACATGACCGTGAAGCCATCGCTGGCTTCGGTGAGGAGCCATTCCTCCATCTCGTCGGCGATTGTTTTCGGGGTACCTACCATCGCGAGGCCCGAATAGCCGCCCAGCCGCTGGGCAAGCTGGCGCACGGTAAGCTTTTCCCGTTCCGCCATTTCGATCACGCGCTGCCGCGCGCTTTTGCTGGCATTGCTCTCGGGGATATCTGGCAGCGGCTTATCCGGATCGAAGCTCGAAGCATCGTGCCCGAGCGCGATCGACAAGGAGGCGATGGCGTTGTCGTAATAGACCAGGCTGTCGAGCTTTGCCCGCTTTGCGCGCGCTTCCTCGACCGTGTCGCCGACGACGACGAAGCAGGCCGGCATGACTTTCATATGGTCGCGCGCGCGGCCGGCTTTTTCCATGCGGCCTTTCACGTCGGCATAGAATTCGCGCCCGGCGGCGATGTTGCTCGGCGGGGTAAATACCGCTTCCGCGGTCTCGGCCGCCAGCTGGCGGCCGGCGTCGGAGGCGCCGGCCTGGACGACGACGGGCCAGCCCTGGATCGGACGCGCGATATTGAGCGGTCCGCGCACCGACAGATATTTGCCCTTGTGGTTGAGCACCTGAAGCTTGTCCGGATCGAAGTAGAGGCCGGATTCGGCATCGCGGATGAAGGCGTCGTCCGCCCAGGAATCCCAAAGGCCGGTCACGACGTCATAAAATTCCCGCGCGCGGCGGTAGCGCTCGGCGTGCTGCATGTGATCGGTCATGCCGAAATTCAGCGCCGCATCGGGATTTGACGTAGTGACGATGTTCCAGCCGGCCCGGCCGCCGCTGAGATGGTCGAGCGAAGCAAAACGCCGGGCGACGTGATAGGGCGCATCGAAAGTGGTCGAGCCAGTGGCGACGAGCCCCAGATGGTCGGTCACCATCGCGAGCGCCGAGAGGAGTGTAAACGGCTCGAACGAGGTAACCGTATGGCTGTGCTTGAGCGCATCGAGCGGCATATTGAGCACGGCCAAGTGATCGGCCATGAAGAAGGCATCGAACTTGGCCCGCTCCAGCGTTTGGGCGAAACGCTTGAGATGGGCAAAATTGAAATTGGCGTCAGGAAAGGCGCCCGGATAGCGCCAGGCGCCGGTGTGGATGGTCGTCGGCCGCATGAAAGCGCCGAGATGCAATTGGCGTGACCCGCTCATGTCGTCTCATAAGCTGGTGAGAAATTACCGTAGGGTCAATCCTTGCACGGGCGCGTGTAGAATCATCGGGACTCGAATCGTATACTGCTGATCCGGCAAGATTGTCGGCAGGAGCCGCTATTTCGCGAGCGCATCGGCTCCGACCCGGGCGACTTGGGCGTCCTGCGAAGCGAGCGCGCCAGAGACGCCGTTGGCGACGACGATCTTGCCGTCGACCAGGATCGGCGGGCCGCCCTCGATCGGGGCAATGTTCTTGGCCGCCAGCACGCAACACTCCGGAGAAAAGTAAGCGAGAGGCTGATTAAAAGCTGGCCTAATGTCGCGAATTTCGCCACGTTGGCATTTACTCAACGCGGACTTGGGGGGCTATGATGAAACTTCCTTTGGTTAAGCCTGCTCGCTGGTGCGGCGCTGCTTGTTGCTGCGCCCCTGGGCATCGCAAACGCGGCGGATATGGCGCTCAAGGCGCCGCCTCTACCGCTGCCACCGCCGGTCTACGACTGGACCGGATTTTACCTCGGCGTGAACGGAGGAATTGGTGAGGGGGTGGCCCCTTGGCAATACTTGTTTTTGCCCGGGGGAGTGCCATCAGTGCCCCCCACCCTCGTGCCCGCCGGCACTGCCGGCGCCTTCGTCGGCGGTACAGCTGGGGTGAACTGGCAGACCGGTCATCTGGTCTTAGGGCTTGAGGGTGATTGGGATGCGTCTGACATCAACAGTAACGGCGGCGTTTGCCCGAACCCTGCCTTTAGCTGTCAGACAACTTTGCAGAGCATCTATACGGCGCGCGGCCGCGTTGGCTACGCAATGGATCGGCTGCTGTTCTACGCAACCGGCGGCTTCGCCGGAGCCAGGGTGAATGTTCAGACTGTCAATAACGGCGGCGGCCCCGTTCCTCCCTCCGGAACGCCGGTCAATGGCTCGGCGTCCAATCTGGCGGGCTACACAGTAGGCTTCGGAATTGAATACGCGATCTGGGAGTCGCTGTCGTTGAAGGCGGAAGGGCTCTATTACAATCTGAGCGCCGCCAATTTCAACATCGACAATCCGACGTTGTTTTTCGCCAGGGTTAGCGAAAACGGCGAACTTGTCAGATTCGGTCTGAATTGGAAGTTCAATGGTTGGATGATGCCGCATTAGCGATCGGCGAAGCTGCGGCTTGTTCGTTCAGCGCAAGGGCCCCGGTTTATCCCCGGGGCCTTTGCCATTTTGCGTGTTCGGCGCGCTGCGAAGCGGTTGAACCTATGGCCGCGGCCGCGTTCGTGTCCTGACGCGCATCCGCGCCAGGTTTCGTGCTGTCCAGGCAAGCGGGCGTCGTCGTGGTGTCGGCCCGCTCATTTCGCCAGCGCCGTCGGCTCCGGTCTTGGCGACTTGGGCGTCCTGTGAGGAGAGTGCCCCGGAAACGCCGATCGCGCCGATAATCTTGCCGTCGACCAGGATCGGCGGGCCGCCCTCGATCGGGGCAATGTTCTTGGCCGCCAGCAAGCGCAGTTCTGGTGCCGCCGAACGCCTTGCTCGGAGGTTCGAAGTGGCGGTGGCCCGCCGGTGCCAGTTGCGACCGATATCACGCCGGCGGACGGGCGATTCCTTGTTTTTAATCATGCGGTTGATCAGCTATCCACAGCGTATGTGACACAGCCGCAATAGCCCGGAGAAAAGTAAGCGAGAGGCTGACTAGAAGCTGGCCTAATGTCGCGAATTTCGCCACGTTGGCATTTACTCAACCCGGACTTCGGGGGCTATGATGAAGCATCCTTTCGTTGGCCGGCTCGCTGGTGCGGCGCTGCTTATTGGCGCGCCCTTGGGCATTGCAAACGCGGCAGATATGGCGCTCAAGGCGCCGCCTCCGCCGCCGCCACCGCAGTTCTCATGGACGGGGTGTTATGTCGGCGGCAACCTCGGTTACGGATGGGGGAATTCCGACGGGTTTAATTCCACTGCGACAACGACTTTCGCAGGGACCGCCATTCCAGTCGTCGGGCCGGTCTACCCCGGCGTGAATCTCAACGGCATCGTCTACGGAGCTCAGGTCGGTTGTAATTATCAGATCAACCAGTGGGTTGTGGGTGTTGAAGGCGACTGGGACGGCACCATAACCCACCAGGGCCAAGGCTTTACAGTAAATCCCGGCATAAATCCGGCCGCGGTTGGCCAGACCGCCGAACAGTGGCAATCAACCATTCGCGGCAGGCTTGGCTGGACCGGCTGGAACAATAGGACGCTGATCTACGCGACCGGCGGCGTCGCAGTGATGCAGGTTGACAGTAACCAGTTTCTCGGGGCGCCCGGCGTAGCCTTCAATAACCAAAGTGACACGCCTTGGGGTTGGACGGTCGGCGGCGGTGTGGAATACGCGGTGACCGATTGGTTCTTGGTCCGGGCCGAATATCTGTACATTCGAATCCCAACCTACACGACCTTCACCACCGGACCGTTCCTTGGTGGCCCGCCCTCGCCTTTGACCAATGGGATCACCGAGAATGTGGTCCGAGTGGGCATGTCGTATAAGTTCTGGTAGGGCTCGGAGCCTGCGGGGGCGAGCGGCGGCTAGGCTGTCGGCGCTCAGCCTCCGTACCGCAACAGCCGTTCCCGCTCGCGCTCCTATGAGCGCTTCTTCTCGGTTTTCGCGCTTGTCGTAGAGCTTCTTGCCGCGCGCCAGCGCCAGTTCGATCTTGGCTCGACCTTTTTCGTTAAAGTAGAGCTTGAGCGGGACCAGCGTCATCCCTTCACGCTCGACGGCGCCGATCAGCTTGCTAATCGACCGGCAGTGCAGCAACAGCTTGCGCGGCCGCTTCGGTGCGTGGTTGAAGCGGTCGGCTTGCTGATATTCCGGAATGTTCGAATTGATGAGCCAGATCGGTTCGGCGCGCTGCGAAGCCGTTGAACTCATGGCCGCGGCCACGTTCGTGTCCTGACGCGTCCGCGTCAGGTTTCGTGATGTCCGGGCGAGCGGGTGGCGTGGTGTCGGCCAGCTCATTTTGCCAGCGCTTCGGCTCCGGTCTTAGCGACTTGGGCGTCCTGTGAGGAGAGTGCCCCGGAAACGCCGATCGCGCCGATAATCTTGCCATCGACCAGAATCGGAAGACCGCCCTCGAGCGGCGTGATGTCCTTGACCGCCAGCAGGCGCAGCCCGGCGCCGCCGGCGGCGATGGCGTCGTCGAGCACCTTGCTCGGGCGCTTGAACGTGAGCGCCGTGCGCGCCTTGCCTTCGGACGCTCCGATCGAGGCGAGCTGCGTGTTGTCGACTTTGTGAAACATCACCAGGTTGCCGCCGCTATCGAGGATCGTGATCGCGACCTGCCAGGAATTCTTCGCCGCTTCGAGCTCCGCCGCCGCCATCGCGCGCTTTGCGTCATCGAGCGTGATTGGAGATCCATACGGCGGCGTCGCCTGCTGGGCCAAGGCCGGGGCAGAGGCCGAACCGGCCGCGATGGCAAACGCGGCCAACGCGCAGAGGAGCGCCAGGATCCGTGACATCTTTTCACCTCCTCAGGCTTGCCGCTTCGTGCGGCGCGCGGTGGCGGCACAATAAGCGGCAAAAGCGGCCGGTGGAAGTCGTTCGCGTGGCGCACATGGGCCTGCATACGCGCGGCTTGCGGGCGCGGCGCGCCGAAAACGTGATTGCAATGCCCACTGCGTTGCGTTCTTGCCGAGGTTATATTTGCCTCATCACGCAGGAGACGCCGAGATGTTCACGTTCGGAAGGAAGCTCGAAATACCGGCTGCCCATGACGCCTTGCCGGGTCGCTCGGCGCCGATCCCGACCGCCCGGCAGCACTACGTCAATGGCCACCCGCTCAAGGGCCCGTATCCTGAAGGACTTGCGATGGCGATTTTTGGGCTCGGCTGTTTCTGGGGCGCGGAGCGCAAGTTTTGGGAGCTCGGCGACTGTGTTTACGTGACCGCGGTCGGCTATGCCGGCGGCCATACGCCCAATCCCACCTATGAGGAGGTGTGCAGCGGCCGCACCGGACACAACGAAGTTGTGCTTGTCGTCTACGATCCGAAGAAAATCTCCTACGAGCAGCTGCTCAAAGTCTTTTGGGAAAGTCACGACCCGACGCAGGGCATGCGGCAGGGCAACGATGTCGGGACGCAATACCGTTCCGGCATTTACGCGTTTTGGCCCGCCCAGCGCGCCGCCGCCGAAGCCTCGCGGGCGAACTATGCCAGGGCGCTTGCGGCCGAGGGCTTGGGCGCGATCACGACGGAGATCAGCGAGGCGCCGCCGTTTTATTTCGCCGAGGATTATCACCAGCAATATCTGGCGAAGAATCCCCACGGCTATTGCGGCCTCGGCGGCACCGGGGTGAGTTGTCAGATAGGAATCGGCGTGCCTGCGCATTGACCGGGCGCGCCGATTGACAGCACAGTCGAAACCGTGCGCGCCTTGGCGGGGATTTCATGCGGCAGTTCGAGCGCGGCTTTCAAAACGGCATCTTCTTGTCTCGCTGGTTGATCGCGCCGTTTCTCGTCGGTCTTTTCTGCAGTGTCCTTCTTTTAATCTACCGTTTCTTCGCGGATTTTTACGAGCTCGCGATCAAACTTCCGAGCCTCGGGTGGCACGACCTCATCGTCGGCGTGCTCAATATGATCGATATCGCGCTGACGGCAAATCTTATCCTCATCGTGATTTTCTCGAGCTACGAGAACTTCATTCGCAAGATCGAGGTCGACAAGGATGCCGGCTGGCCCGACGGGCTCACAGCTATTGATTTCGGCGCCCTCAAGCAGAGGCTCCTCGGCTCGATCGCCGTCATCGCCGCGGTCGATTCGCTGGCGTGGTATCTCGATCTCGAAAAGGAAGCGGATGCGACGAAGCTCGGCTGGGCGATCGGCTTCCCGCTCATGTTCGTCGTGGCAATGCTGATGCTAGCCATCGCCGACCGGCTGGCGCGCCACGATCACAAGCCCGACTGAGCCGCCGTCTGCGAATAAATCATATTTCACTGGAATCTCAGATTGTTACGACCTGCAACCCGGGCAGCTCGCCCGTCCGGGTTAAGCACTATTCCACCCGTTTTTGCAGGCCCGGTGAGAGATTGTTAACCATACTTAGCGTTAATCGGTGCTCAACGTTTTGCTCGAACGGAGCCGGATTGCGCGTATGCGGGTCATCCGCTCTCTCCTTCTGTTACTCGGTGCAGCGATCGCGGCCGCGGGATGCGCGCGGCAGCCGGTCGCGTACATGACGTATCCGCCCGCAACGTCGGGAATAGACAACGTGGTCTATGGGGGCGCCGCACCCGCGACGGTTCCCGGCCCCTATGCAGCGGCGCCGTATCCGGCGGCACCATACGCCGCGGCGCCTTACCCAGCGGTGGCGCCGTATCGGCCGACCCGCTATGCGACGGTCCCCGCTGCTGCGCCTTCCTCCGGAACCGCTCTCTATGCCTACGCGGCGCCCGAGGTCTCTGAGGGGCGGTATACCCTGGACTCCGGCGACCGCCTGCGCATCGTGGTCTTCGGTCAGGAAGGACTCACCAACTCCTATATCGTTGGCGCCGGCGGCTCCATCGATATGCCGCTCATCGGTCCAGTGCTGGCGCGCGGAGCGACAACCGACGAACTTGCTGCTCGAGTCGCCGACAAACTGCGCGATGGTTTCATCCGCGAGCCGCACGTCGCGGTCGAGATCGAATCGTACCGGCCGTTCTTTATCCTCGGCGAAGTCACCGCGCCGGGCCAATACCCCTACGTGGCCAATATGACCGTGGAGACCGCGGTCGCGATCGCCGGCGGTTTCACCCCGCGGGCTTTCCGCAGAGGCATCATCGTGAATCGCAACTTCTACGGCCGCCCAATGCGCATGACGGTTCCGCCCACCTTCCCGCTGCGTCCCGGCGACACCGTCAACGTCCAAGAGCGCTGGTTCTGACGGACGATAGATACTGGCGATCCGCTATTTCTTCAGGTGCTTTTGCAGGAACGCCAGCGAGCGTTGCCAGGCGAGCTTGGCCGCCGCCTCGTTGTAGCTGCCGCGCTCGTCGCAATAGAAGCCGTGTTGCGCGTCGGCATAGACGTAGATTTCACAATCGCCGCCGCGCTTCTGCTTGATTGTCTCGACATCGCTCATCGGGATCGAGGCGTCTTTCTCGCCGAAATGCAGTTGCGTCGGCACTTTCGGCTTCTCGTCGGCATTCTTGGCGATCTGGCCGCCGTAATAGCCGATGGCGGCAGATAGGCCGTTGAGCTTGGCGGCGGCAAGGAAGGCCAAGGTTCCGCCCAGGCAGTAACCGACGATGGCGGTCGGGCCGCTTTTCTTTGCATCGTCGATGGCGGCCTGCACGTCCTTCATCATCGCTCCCCAGTCGGGATTGGCGATGAACTTGCGGGCGTTGGCGATCTCGTCCGGCGAATAGCCACACTCGAAATTCGGCTGCTGACGATCGAACAAAGCCGGCGCCACGGCGGCATAACCCTCGGCGGCAAGACGATCGCACACCGCGCGAATGTGGTGATTGACGCCAAATATTTCTTGGATGACGACGACGCCGCCCTTGGCTGCTCCGCTCGGGTCGGCACGATAGGCGCCGAGCTTGAAGCTGTCCGAGGCGACAAGTGAAAACTGCTTACCCAAGACGATCCTCCTTCGATGACAATATCCACCCCCGCACGCTGCGTTAGCAGCACGCTGCCTTTAGCATATTCCAGCATAGATGTCGGTTGAAAGGCAGCTAACTGCCCACGCACCTAGTGGACGACTTTAACGCTTGTTTCCCACGTTTGACAGCGGCGAGGACGCGGCGTGGATCGGCGGTCCAAACGAAGGGTTTTGGATCGGCGTTTGTCTCGGTAACGAAGCGATTGATGGCGGCCTTGAGTTCGTCGACTGATCGGAAGACGCCGCGCGTCAGGCGTCGGCGCGTGAGCTTGGCAAAGAAGGTTTCGACGGCGTTGAGCCAGGACGCCGAGGTCGGGGTGAAGTGGAAGGTCCAGCGCGGATGCCGGGCAAGCCAGGCGCGGACTTTGGGATGTTTGTGAGTAGCGTAGTTGTCGACGATGGCATGGATCGCTTTTCGCTTCGGTACCTGCGCCTCGATGGTGTTGAGGAAGCGGATGAACTCCTGGTGGCGGTGGCGGTTCATGTTATGCCCGATGACGGTGCCGTCGAGGATGTTGAGGGCGGCGAACAGCGTGGTTGTGCCGTGCCGTTTGTAGTCGTGCGTCATCGTGCCGGCACGGCCGGGCTTCATCGGCAGTCCTGGCTGGGTGCGGTCGAGCGCCTGGATTTGGCTCTTTTCGTTGACCGAGATCACGACCGCATGGGCCGGTGGATCGACGTAGAGACCAACAATGTCCTTGAGCTTCTCAGCAAACTTCGGATCGTTCGACAGTTTGAAGGTGCGGACGCGGTGCGGCGCGAGCTGGTGAGCCTCCAGGATGCGCTGCACCGACCGCAAGCTCACGCCGGCCGCCTTTGCCAGCATGCGCCCGGTCCAATGGGTTGCTTCGCCCGGCGGCGGCCCGAGCGCCAAGTCCACCACCCGCTGCACAATGGCTGCCGGCAGCGGCGGCTTGCCGGGTTTGCGCGTCTTGTCGCGCGTCAGCCCGTCCACGCCCTCGGCCATGAACCGCGCCTGCCAGCGCCACACCACCGGTTTGGCCTTGCCGGATCGCCGCATGATCTCGGCCGTGCCGCAACCATCGGCCGTCGCAATGATTATTTTGGCCCGCCAAACATGCTTCTGCGGCGCGTTGCCATCGCCAATAATCGCCTCAAGCCGATGACGATCTGCCGGCGTGACGTTGACGACAATTCCTGCTCTCATAACGAGAGCTTGAACTGCTTCGAGCGATTTGGGAATCGCCCGAATGAATCAGACCACTAGCGCGTGACGACAATGAAATCGGTGCCTTCGCCGGTTTCGTCGCCAAGGCCCTGATCGGAAACGATCAGAGAAGAACCGGGCACGATCAACTGGGAAATCTGATCGATCACATCGGCAGGGATTTCGATGCGCGCAAGCGCCTCCGCAGCGGTTTGCGGCGGCAGCAGGACGGGAGGCGGCACGTTGACGCGTTGGTCCCGGCGCTGGACGAACCTCTTCTCATTGGCTGGGTTCCGTAACTGCTTTGGCGGCTCACCCGGAAGCGAGATGACGTTCCAGCGGAAACTTGAGCGGTCGTCCAAATATTGCATCGCCGTGAAGACATGCGTGCCCAAAAGCTGGTCCGGATGCGTGACGGCGATCGGTGCGTCGAACAAGGGCGAAAAATCCTGACGCACGTAAATCTTTTTGTCCTTCCGACTGACGAAAATTGAGATCGGCAATTTGGCGACGGCGCGCGCGATTTCGATGGGTTTGGAAGGCGGTACCGGCACGAGAACCGGAGCTGCGGCCTGCCCGGCCGGAGTCGCGTCAGTCGCGCCGGATTTATTGGTAGGGGGAACTTCGCTCGCAGTCGGTATAGCGGTACGCACAGCGCCCTCGTCAGGCTTTGCTGCGGGGGCGTCGATCGTTTTGCCGCCGTCCACCGTTTGCGCGGTCTTGATGGGCTTTTCGGCTGGAGGAGCCGATGCGGTCGGGACAGGCGGCGTGGGTTTGTCCTTGTGAACGAAGAGATGCGGGTCTGCGAAGTTCTCCGGCCGAAGCTCAGGGAGGGCGACGATCACGCGCGCCCCAAGCCGGGTCAGGACCCATAAGCGCGTCGCGAAGTCGTGCGGCATGCGCACGCATCCATGGGAAGCCGGATGGCCCAAATTGCCGCCTTCATGCAGAGCTACCCCCGACCAGGTGATGCGCTGCATGTAGGGCATGGGCGCGCCGCTATAAATGTTGGAATGGTGCAAGAGGCTCTTCTGGATGACACTGAAAACGCCCACCGGCGTCGGATGGGCGGGTACGCCGGTCGCCACCAGCGCGTTAGCGACCTGCGTGCCGTCGCTGTAGAGGTGAAGTTGCTGCTGATCGATGGAAATGATGATCTGTACCGGTCCTTTCGGAATAGTTCCGAACGGCTCCTTGCTCGCATGCTCCGTTTCGGCGCTCTTAGGCTTGGTTCTGGCCTTGTACTGGACTTGGTCCCAGCGGTGGTACCGGACTTCGTTCCAGCCTTGGGCGGCGGCGGGCGAAACGGTGATCGCGAGTACGCAGGTTTGCGCGATCGCGCAAATGGTGCCTAGCGCTCGTGTAGGCATGCGATGATGAGGCGGCGCGACATCCCGCGCACGGTCGACGCTCAATTTGCCCACCCAGCCAAACTGGAACACGATTCGCGACCCAAATCTTAGTCGAGACGTTGGCCTCCCGCCACGCCTCAGCCGGTGCCATCGGCCACCTTCGGCAAATTAAGAGTAATGCGCGGCAGATTTACAACGCCTTACGCTTTTGCGGGTTGCGTGTGGCGAAAGTTCAGGCAGCCGGAGCGATGGCGAAAGCCTTCGCCAGCAGTTCGTACGACCGCCAGCGGGCGGCATGATCGTAAACCATGGTGGTAATCATCAATTCATCGGCCTGTGTCGCCTCGACCAGCGCGAGCAGCCGACTTTTGACGCTATCGACGCCGCCGACGACGAAGCGCTCGCGCTGCCGCGCGATGCGGTCGCGATCGACCGGCGTATAGTCGTAGGCTGCGGCCTCTTCGGGCGAAGCGAGCGGTAGATATTCGCCCTTGGCACGGCGAACGAAATGCAGGTCGGCGCTCGAAGCAATCCGCTCCGCCTCCGCGTCGCTCTCCGCCGCGACCGCCGCCACGGCGAGGATGGCACTGGGTTCCGGCAAGGCTTCCGACGGCTTGAAATGTGCCCGATAGCTCAGCATCGCGCTTGTCGCGTCATGCTCGGCGAAATGGTGCGCGAAGGCGAAACCCAAACCCACGGCGGCGGCAAGCTCGGCGCTGTAGCCGCTCGAGCCGAGCAGCCAGATCGGCGGCAGTGCCACATCGGCGGGAACGGCACGCACGCTGCGGAACGGATGCTCTTGCGGAAAGCCGCCGCGCTCCATCAGGATTAGTTCCTGAAATCGTTCGAGGAAATCATCGCCCTCCCGCGCGTCTTGGCGGCGGCGCAATGCATAAGAGGTCACCGGGTCGGTCCCGGGTGCGCGGCCGAGGCCCAGATCGATGCGGCCGGGGAACAGCGCCTCCAATACTTTGAATCGTTCGGCGACCATGAGCGGGGCGTGGTTTACCAGCATCACGCCACCCGAGCCGACGCGAATGTGCTGCGTCGCCGCCGCGATTTGTCCGATCATGATCTCCGGCGCGGAACTGGCGATGCTTGGCAGATTATGGTGCTCGGCAAGCCAATAGCGCTTGTAACCGAGCCGGTCCGCCAACCGCGCCAGATCGAGCGAGTTGCGCAAGGCCAGCGATCCCGGCGTGGCAGTCGTAACGGGCGATAGATCGAGGACGGAAAGTGGAGTCACGCGGGTTCTGCGGGGAAATCCCTGTTCACGCCCAACACGTGGGCGTTGGCGGGTCGCCGGTCAATGCCGCATGCAAGGCCTAATGGCCCCGTGGGCTGACAAATGGACCGCCGGTCCCGGAATTGGACGCCTTGGTTCTTCTCGAAGCGATTTTGGAATGTCGGATTCTCACCAGGCGCCTTTGGGCAAATTGCGGCTGCGCCGATTGTGGAGCGGTTTGAAAATTCGGCTGCGCGTACGTCGAATTTTGGTCGAAGCTTTGTGAGGATTGACCGTAGCCGCTGGCTGTTCTGCGCGCGCGATATGTCCTGATGGCGACGCGGGTGTGCTTGGTCTCCTTCACCGCGGCTACTTCGGCGATTTTGGGCGTAGCCTCGGGAACCGTGTCGGCGACACTCACCGCCTCGGCATTAGGTGCTGATTTCGGCCGCTCATGTGGAAGCGGCGGATTCTTCAGCGCTTCGATGGCGGTTAAGACGGGCACTGCGGCGAGCGCAGGCTCCCCAGCAGACCCGGATGCAACTGCCGGCTTCGTTTCTTGCCCCGCTTCGCTAGTCTTTGCCGGATCCGGCGCCGCCGGCGGCGCCGCGGCGTTCGCTGCGGCAGATGTGGGCTCTGTTTGCGGTGCGGATTTAACGAGTGTTTGGTCTTTCGCCGTTGCGCTAACGGCAGGCGGCGCGGCTTCTTCGCTCGGTGGTGCGGCGGGCTCCCGTTGCGGCGACGAGGCAACACGTGTTTCGCCGATTGCAGCCGGGCCAGCGGTTCCTACCACCGGCTCCTCGGCGGGCAAGTCCGCCTGTTCTTTCGGTTCGCCGACAGCGGAAGTTTCCTCCGCCGCGGCTATGCCGGACTCCGGTGCAGCGGCCGGGGTTTCCGGCGCGATTTTGGCGCCTTCGTGATTGTCGGTCTGCCGCGCCGCCGACGCATTATCAGTGCTCGGCCGCGCGCTCATCTGCAAGCGGCGATCGAAGGGTTCCTCTGACGCTAAGACCGTGGAAGGTTTCACGGCATTGTCGGCGACGAATTGCAGCGGCGCGCTGACGGCCGGCAGCCGCACGAGCGGCTCATGGCTGACGCGGAATGCGGCGAACATGCCGAATCCACAAATCAACACCAGGACCGAGGCCAACGTCGCCGCGATCATTAGGCGTACATTCGGAAACATTCGACCTCGCTGAACGCCCGCGCGCAACCCGCAGAACACGCGTCACAAGGGGCGAGAGATCGCCGCGAGGAACATAGCCTCCGCATCGGCCACACCCTTTGGCCAACGCTTCACCGGATTGCCGACCGTTCCACCTGTCGAATCCGACACCCAACATTAAAATGAGTCGCCGAAAATCCAACATTAAAAATTAGCCGGCTCTCCGCGGGCCGGACCATCGCGCGGCGGCTCTGGCTCCGAACGTTGCGCAGCCTGGGCTCGGGAAACGTCAAATCCGCCGTGTCAGCGTGCCACCGGGCCCTGCGCCGACGCCGATACCGCCGGCGAGCCCGGCAGGACCACGACGCGCGTACCGAGGTTCACTCGACTGTATAGGTCCGCGACATCCTCGTTGGCCAAGCGGATACAGCCCGACGATACGAAGTGCCCGATGGTCGATGGCTGGTTGGTGCCGTGAATGCGATAGACTGTGTTGCCGAGATAGAGAGCGCGCGCGCCGAGCGGGTTGCCCTCACCGCCAGCCATGAATCGCGGCAGGTAAGGCTGGCGCTCGATCATCTCTTTTGGAGGATGCCAGTCCGGCCATTCGCTCATGTGGCTGACGCGCTCGACGCCGGTCCAGGTGAATCCTTCGCGCCCGACACCGACGCCGTAGCGCAGAGCTTTGCCGCGGCCGAGGACCAGATAAAGATATGTATGCGGCGTATCGATGATGATGGTGCCGGCGGGCTCGGAGGTAACATAATCGACGAGCTGGCGGCGGAACTGCGCTGGCAGCTCTTTGGCAGGGCCCCCTTCGGGCTGATCTTCCGGGGGCAACCCGGCGATCACCGTCGCGCGGTCCGGGGCTGGACCGCTAGTGGCGGCCGGGCTGCGGATCGCACCGGTATAATCGCCGCTGCTGATATCTGCCGGCGGCCTCGGAACCTGCTCGCCGCCGGGCGACTGCGGCAATTGCGAAGCGGCGCGATCCGGCGCTGCGAAATACGGCCGGCCTTGCGGTGAATACGGACCCGAAGGACCTTCCTCGGCCGGCTGGTAGGGTCGTGCATAGGACGGCTCAGCTGACTGCGCGCCCACATTCAGCGGCGGCACTGGTGCGCTGGTATAGGACCGCGGTGGCGATGGCGGATAAGCGGCAGGCGGTGGCGGGTAATAGTCCCCGGGGGAATTAGACTGCGCCGCTACCTCCCCGAGTGAGCCGGAAAGGGCCAATGCGATGACGGTAAGAGCGATACTGACGCGCACGACAAGGCCCCCATACCCCCAAACACAACTTCAGTTTTGCAAAGAAGATTGGGCGGGAAGAAGGCAACAAAACGAGAAGACTCCGGCAATTCGTCCACGATGATGAGGCCGTGACATTTCATGGATAATGAATGATGAACGGACGGGAGCGGCGCTCTTGGGTGCTTTGCTGTTGGTTCGTTTGAACAAACTGGTAACATGTCGATGACGTTCCGGGGATCAAAGGTGAGGACGGTGCGACCATTCATAGACCCGGCTGGGTTTGTCTGCTGTGTCAGCTTGCTCTGCCTTGTCCCCTTGACGGCAGGACACGCGCAAACCCCCGCCATCGACGAGCTCAAAGGCAAGATTTTCGACGCTCGCATGGCGCAGAAGACTTTTGCCGGCGGACTGAAGTACTGCGAGGAGCTGAACGGCAAGAGCTTCTATTTTCAGCTGCGCAATCGCGTCCTCAATTTGGAGGAATACTTTCAATCGCTGGAAAATCTCGTCAAGGCGCAGGTTTATAATCCGGCGAAGCGGCGATCCTGGACCTTGCAGGATGCGAAGGAACGCTGGGAAGAAGTGAAGAAGCAGGCGCAGGAGGATAAGCAGAAGTGCGAACTCGTGCAGAGCCTGCCTGAACTGGAAAAACAACTCCAGGAGCTGCAAAAGAACGCAGGGGCTTCCGAAAAAAAGGAATGAGGCGCGAGATTTCCACGCGCCGGGCATCAGGGCTTGATTGGCGGCCTTGCGCTCCGCAAATAGCCCTTAACCGAGACAAGCGGTTGCGGAGACGACGTGCCTGAACGAAACACCGCATTTCACCGCCGCCCCGTCTCGGCTACAAAGACTTGTCGAAAGACCTGGCCGGCAACGAAGGAATGATCAGATGGCCTCCGTGAGCGACTGGAAAGTGCCTTCCTCGGTGCAGCCGAAGCCGGAGGATTACTCCTACGACCTCGACCTGGCCTTGGCGTGCGTGATGGCGCTTCGCGCAACCGTGCCGGCTGACGCATTTACGGCGGACACGCTCGGCACCGAGCGCGCCGGCAATGCCGTCATCATTCGCGGCAACGGCCTCATCCTGACTATCGGCTATTTGATCACCGAAGCGAATACGATTTGGCTCACGCTCAGCGACGGCCGCTCGGTGCCCGGGCACGTGCTTGGCTATGACCAGGAAAGCGGATTCGGGTTGGTGCAAGCGCTCGCCAAGCTCGACATGCCGGCGCTCGAATTCGGTCAATCGGCAACGGCTTCCGTCGGAGAGCGCGTCGTCGTTGCCGGCGCCGGCGGGCGGCAACACTCCGTCGCCGCGCGCATCGTCGCCAAACAGGAATTCGCCGGCTATTGGGAATACGTGCTCGACGAAGCGATCTTCACGGCGCCGGCGCATCCGAACTGGGGCGGCACCGCGCTGATCGGCCCTGCCGGCGATCTCCTCGGTATCGGTTCGTTGCAGCTCCAGCACACGGTGGAGAAAGGCGCTGCGCAAAACATCAACATGTTGGTGCCGATCGACCTCCTGAAACCGATCTTCGACGACCTTCTCAAATACGGCCGGCGCAATGCGCCGTCGCGGCCGTGGCTTGGCTTCTACGCGACGGAAGTGGAAAACAAGCTCGTCGTTGTCGGGCTTGCGGATCGTGGCCCCGCGAAGCGGGCGGACCTGCGCACGGGCGACATCGTACTTTCGGTTGCGGGGACGGAAGTCCAGGACCTGGCGAGCATGTTCCGCCGCATTTGGGCGCAGGGCCAGGCTGGCGTCGAAGTGCCGATCACCGTCTATCGCGACGGCGAGACCATGGATCTGCGCGTCAAGTCGGGCGAACGCGATCGCTTCCTCAAGGGGCCGAGCCTGCATTGAGCGCGCGTAAGCCCTCGCGGTAGGTCGGGTAGAGCAACGTCACACCCAGCTCGCGTTTAAGCCTGTCGTTGCGCACGCGCCGGCAATCCTGCCAAAAACTCAAAGCCATCGGCGGCATGGATGACGCGGCTTCTTCGAAGGTCACTTCCGGTGGCGGCTCGCGCCCCAACAGTTGCGCCGCGAATGCGAGCGGATCGCCGGGCGGCGTCGGCTCGTCGTCGGTGACGTTGAAGATTCCAGCGGCGTTCTGGGCGAGCGCCGCGTCGATGGCTTGGGCGATGTCGTCGACATGGATGCGGTTGAAGACCTGGCCGGGTTTGACGATCCGCCGCGCATTACCGTGCGCGATCTGAATGAGCGCGTTCTGGCCGGGCCCATAAATGCCGGCGAGCCGCAGGATTGCGACGGCAATGCCCTTATGCGCGCCGAGTTGTTGCCAGGCTTTCTCGGCGGCCAACCTTTGCTGGCTCCGGCCCGCACCCGGCCGCGGCGGTGTCGTCTCGCCGACCCACGCGCCGCTGTGGTTGCCATAGACTCCCACCGTCGATAGATAGACGACCGAGCGGAGACGGCGTGCGTGCCTCAAGCTATCGCCAAAGGCCGCGAGCACGGGATCGCCCTTCTCATTCGGCGGTACTGAAACAAGCGCCTGGTCCGCTTCCCCGATCGCGCTTTTCACTTCCGGGGTCGCCAAAGCGCCGTCGAAGACCAGCGCCTTCAGCCGGCCGGCAAGATGGGCGCTCAGGACCGCGGCGCGTTCGGCGCCGCGTACCGTTCCGATAATGCGGTCGAAGCCGTCGCCGAACATGCCGATGAAATGTTCCGCCGAATAGCCCAACCCGAAACAGATGAGCGTGGTCATTTGAGCCTCAGCTTTCGCGCGCGGCGTCCCACTCGGCGGCGACTTCCGGATCAGACTCGGCGGCACGGCGCGTTGCCGCTAATCGTTCGAATCGCGCGCGGTCGAGCCGGCCAAGCGCCCAAATTGCAGCGCCACGGACCAGAGGTGAAGGATCGTCCAGCAATCGCTCGGCGTCGCTTGCGAGCGCGGGATTCCCTGAATTGCCGATCGCGATCAGCACGTTGCGCACGAACCGCGCGCGGCCGACGCGCTTGACCGCGCTCTTGGTGAACAACGCGCGGAAACCGGAATCGTCGAGCTGGGCCAGTTCGGCAAGTTGCGGCGCGCGCAGTGCATCCCGCGCCGCGAGTCTTGTTTCGCGCCCGGCCTGCGCGAACTTGTTCCATGGGCAAACCGCCAGGCAGTCGTCGCATCCATAAATACGATTGCCCATCAGCGGGCGTAGCGCGCGCGGGATCGGGCCTTTGTGCTCGATGGTGAGATAGGAGATGCAGCGCCGCGCATCGAGACGATACGGCGCCGGGAATGCCGCGGTCGGACAAATGTCGAGGCAAGCGTGGCAGGTGCCGCAATGATCGCGCTCCGGAACATCGGGCGGCAGATCGAGCGTGGTGAAGATGGCGCCAAGAAACAGCCACGAGCCGTGCTCGCGCGAGACCAGGTTTGTATGCTTGCCCAGCCAGCCGAGCCCGGCGGCTTGCGCGAGCGGTTTCTCCATCACCGGCGCCGTGTCTACGAAGACTTTGACTTCGCCGCCGGCATTCTCGATCAGCCAGCGTCCAAGCGTCTTCAACCGCGGCTTGATCAGCGCGTGATAATCATCGCCCTGGGCATAGACTGAGATGGCGCCACGCATGCGATCTTTCAGGATCGCCAGCGGGTCGTCTTGCGGACCGTAGTTGACGCCGAGCATGACGATGGCGCGCGCGTTCGCCCACAATGCGCGCGGATCGCCGCGGCGATCCGCGTTCCTCGCCATCCAGTCCATGTCGCCGTGGGTGCCGGCGGCGAGGAACGCCCGCAGCCGCTCCGCCGCGCGCGGAATCGAATCCGGCCGCGCGATGCCGACCGCGTCGAAGCCCTGCGCGCATGCGGCATCGGCCAGTGCGCTCTTGACCGCAGCCGGCGTCAGAAGTCGAGGTTCGTGTAGCTCGGCGACGGCGGCAGCCCGGGCAGCGTCTCGGCCAACAGAGCGCGGAACGAGGGTCGCGATTTGATCCTCGCGTACCAGGCCTTGGCGGTCTCGTCTTCGTCCCACGGCACATCGCCCAGATAATCGACGGCGGACAAGTGCGCCGCCGCGCTCAGATCGGCATAGGTCAGGCGGTCGCCGGCAAGCCAGTCGCGCTTACGACCGAGCCAGCCGATATAGTTCAGATGGTATCTAATATTGCGTCGCGCCGCCCGCATGGTTTCCGTGTCGGGCGGTCCGCCCCCATCGCCGGTCGGAATAAACCGCTTGTAGACGCGCTCCATCACCAAGGGGCCGCTCGCTTCGGCAAAGAACTTGTCATTGAACCAGCTCATCAGGCGCCGGATTTCGACGCGTTCGCCCGCTTCGCTCGGCAACAGCCGAGACTGGGCCGCCGCCCCGCGCGTCTCGTCGAGGTATTCCGCAATGATGGCCGCCCCAGGAACCGGCGGTACGCCCTCTTCCACGAGGACCGGGGTCGTTCCCGCCGGATTGAGCATGAGGAATTCCTCGCGCCGTTCCCATACCCGCTCCTCGACGAGTCGCGCCGTCAAGCCGAGCTCCTCGAGGATAAGCCGCACGAAACGGGAATGCGGACAGAGGGGATGATGAAACAGCGTCAGCATGCTCGCGGGCGCGTTGAAAAATGTGACCGGGCCAGTCGCAGGGAGAGGAGTAGCGCCAATCCGAATCGTTCTCTTACAGGCGAAGCGATCCCGCAGGCAACATGCGTGGGGCACGCCTGTTGAAGGCGCGGCCTTTGCCGTTGCCAGAATCCCGGCGCTAGGCCACAAGTCTGACAAACCATCCTGCCAGTTCCCTTCCGGCGCTGCGAAGGCCGCGCCTTTCTTCGTGGCGGAGTTGATCTATGACATTCGATTTTATTAAGGCGATTGTCCTGGGCGTGGTCGAGGGGTTGACCGAATTCATTCCAGTCTCATCGACCGGACATCTCCTGCTGATGCAGCAGTTTTTTGGCTTCGGCGACGACGATTTCGGCAAAAGCTTCGCGGTTTTGATTCAGTTCGGCGCCATACTGGCCTTGCTGTCGATCTATTCGGTGCGGCTATGGCAGCTGTTCATCGGCATGTTCAACGATCCGCAGTCACGGCGTTTCATTATCGGCGTGCTGATAGCCTTCCTGCCGGCGGCGGTGATCGGCGCGCTGGCCTACAAGATCATCAAAGAGGTTTTGTTCAATCCCTGGATCGTGTGCTTCTCGCTGATCGCGGGCGGCGCCGTGCTGCTCTGGGTCGATCGGCTCGATCTCAAGCCGCGCTACCATGAGTTGACGAATTTTACGCTGCCGATGTATTTCATCATCGGCGTCGCCCAGTGCCTGTCCATGATTCCGGGCGTATCGCGCTCGGGGGCGACCATTGTCGCCGCGATGCTGCTCGGCGCCGATCGCCGCGCCGCCGCCGAGTTTTCGTTCTGGCTCGCCATGCCGACCATGGCCGGCGCCTTCGCCTACGATCTTTACAAGGAGCATGGCCAGATGAGCCACGGCAACCTCGCGATCGTCGCCGTGGGCTTCATCGTCTCCTTCATCTCCGCCTGGTTCGTGGTGAAGACCTTTCTCGGCTACGTGTCGCGCCATGGCTTCACGCTGTTCGTGTCGTGGCGGGTCGTCGTCGGTGCGCTCGGCCTCATTGCGCTGGCGCTGGGGTTGTGATCACGCCGTCGATCCAGGCGGCGAGCGCATCCAGCATCTCGGCGCGTACTTGCACGTCTTTCCTGCCGGTCCGCGCCGGTACGTGAAAGGAATGATCGGCTTCCTGGAATAGTCTCAACGTCGCGCCGGCGCCGAGCTTTTGACAAAGCGGCTCAAGCTGATCGAGCGTCGCCAGCGTGTCGCGGGTGCCTTGCAGGAATAGCATCGGAATCTGAACGTCGAAGAGATGCTTGGCGCGGTCCTGCGAAGGCTTGCCAGCCGGATGCAGCGGAAATCCGAGGAATGCCAAACCGCGAACGCCCTGCAGCGGCGCTTTCGCTTGGGCCTGCGATGTCATTCGGCCGCCGAAGGATTTACCGCCGGCAATGAGCGGAAGATCGGGCAGTGCGCGCAGCGCCGCCGCGACGGCGGCACGGACGGTTGCATGCGCGAGCTGCGGCGGATCGGGCCGCCTGGCGCCTCGCTCCATGTAGGGAAATTGATAACGCAAGGCGGCGATGCCGCGCAGCGCGAGTTCCGCCGCAACAGTCGCCATGAAGCGATGATTCATCCCCGCTCCGGCGCCGTGCGCCAGAACGTAGCAGGCGCGAGCGCGCCGCGGCGTTTGCAGCAAGCCGGAAACGCGAACGTCATGATCACCGATAATGGTGATAGGCTCGGCGGCGACAGATGACACTGGGCGCTCCCTAGTGGGCCGCGCTTATATAGGAAGGAGGGATCAATGTGCCGTAACATCCGCACGCTGTTCAATTTCGAACCGCCGGCGACAGAGGAGGAAATCCGCGCCTCCGCGTTGCAATTCGTGCGCAAGCTGAGCGGATTCGCGAAGCCGTCACGGGCCAATGAGGTGGCGTTCAGCCGGGCGGTCGAAGAGGTCACCGAAGCGGCCCGCCGCTTGTTGCTATCACTGGAAACGGCGAGCCCGACGAAGAACCGCGAAGAGGAAGCGATGAAAGCGCGCGAGCGCGCGCGCGAGCGGTTTGCCTAAGCCGCCTATTTCCGGCGCGGCTTCTTGCCTTTGCCCGGCCGCAACTGATGAACGGTGGCGGAAACGCCCGCGCTACGCCGCAGCGCATCCTTCAGATCAATGGGGCGGCCATACTTTTTCAGCAAGTCGCGGAACGCCTCGTCGGTCAGTTCCTGAAAGTCCTTCATCTGGTCGTGGCCGAGAAGGTCCAGCTGCCGCCATGTCTCTTCATCGAACTGCACGCGCTTGCCCGGCATAAGATCGCCCTTTTTAGGCCGCGCGCGATCGCGCCGCTTCTTCAAGCTTCCACGTTTCGGCCGCGTGAGTCCAGCGCCGGAGCAACGTTGGTTATCGACGGAATGGTGCGCGTTGGTCTAAGCTAAGAAGCCCTCGCGAGCACATTGACCGCGCGCGTTCAGGTTGGGCCTCGAAAGGATCGATCCAATGGCGAAGAAACAATCGGATAGCGTCTATCGGATTATCGATGTGGTCGGCGTCAGCGAGAAATCATGGGAGGACGCCGGCCGTATGGCGGTGGAAACGGCCGCCGGCTCGCTGCGGGATCTGCGGGTGGCCGAAGTCACCAAGATGGATATGAGGGTGGAGGGCGGAAAGGTCACGGCCTTTCGCACCCGCGTCGCGCTCTCGTTCAAATACGAGGCGTGATCCTCTTTCCTGCGCCCTAAAGTCTAACAGCTCCGCGCGCCGCTACGAAGTACGGCCGCAGAATTGGCCAGATTTGCGGAAGCGCCAGAGATAATCCGGCACTATGGAGGCGATCGAGTTGGGCACGATGCCGAGCCCTTCGAGCGTGCGGCCTTGCGCATGCGCGGCGGGTGAGACCACGTTGTCGTGTTTCAAGAGCTCGACCTGATCGGGCGTGAGCGGCGGCTTCGGCATGAATTGCAGAAACGTCGCTTGCAGCTTCATCAGGGCGAACGGTACCGGTACGAGCAGGCGGCGGCGCTCGACGGTGGCAAGCGTGAACTCCATCAATTCCTTGAACGTGCGCACATCCGGTCCGCCGAGCTCGTAGATCGTCCCGGCCTTGGCTTCGCCGTCGATGGCTTTGGCGATCGCTTCGCCGACGTCGCCTGCGAATACCGGCTGAAACCGCGTATGGCCGCCGCCGGGCAGCGGCAGCGCCGGCGAGATGCGGGCAAGCGCGCCAAACCGATTGAAGAAATCGTCCTCAGGACCAAAGAGGATCGACGGGCGCATGATGATCGCCTCGGGCTGTGCCGCCAGTACCAGGCGTTCGCCCTCGGCCTTCGAGCGCGCGTAGTGCGAGGGCGAGTTCTCGTCGGCCCCGATGGCCGAGACATGGACAAGCCGCGCGCCGACAGAATTGGCCGCAAGGGCCACCGCTTCCGCGCCTTCCGCCTGGACAGCGTCGAAACGCTGGCGGCTTCTCTCGAACAGAATGCCGACCAGATTGACGACGATGTCGGCGTCGCGCACCGCCGCCTCGATCGATCGCGGAAAGCGCACATTGGCCTGCACCGCTTCTATTTGCCCAACCCCCCCGAGCGGCTTCAAATGGCCGGCCAGCTCCGGGCGTCGCACCGCGACGCGGACGCGGTATTGGCGGTTGGCGAGCGCGCGCACCACGTGGCGGCCGAGGAAGCCCGAGCCGCCGAACACGGTGACCAGCGTGTCAAAGTTGCGCTTCACAGCCATTGCCGGGCCGAAATACAGGATCGATTCAGCGCTGTATAGAGGAATAGCGCGTTCGATTGACAACGAGAAGTCGGCTCCGTACCTATCGCCACGCAGCCCAGGTGGCGGAATTGGTAGACGCACTAGTTTCAGGTACTAGCGCCGCGAGGCGTGGAGGTTCGAGTCCTCTCCTGGGCACCAAAGCCAAAATTTGGTTTTGATTCCGCTTAGTTTTTTCTGAAAAAGTCCCGCCAAGAAAAAGCCGGGTCAAAACCAGCTGAGTTTCAGTTGGCAGCATCTACTTTGACGGGAAGCTGAGTGTCGATTACGCAGCCAAATGTTCGCTTTCGGAAAGAAGGAAAAGCGGAAGTGGTGCGCCCGTGACGCGAAGTCCGTTTTTGACCCCGAACCGGAAGTCGGCGCTATCAGCCAAAACGGTGAAGCGCGTAAAACGTGCGATGCCCGACAGGAGCAAGTCCAGTCGCGGGAAATCGCGCTCGTCTTTTTCCCGAACGGGCCCGCGGAGCTAATGGGCGTCCATTCAGCGGTGCGCTACCGTCTGCGCGGAGTCGGCGACGGCTGGGCGGCGAACGATCCAAACAGCCGCGCGAAGAAATTCTGCCCGCCCAATCCCCACGCTTGATCGGGCATCGCCAGCGCCTCCCGGCGAACGACGTTATCCCTGCGCTCAATCGGTATATCCGCAACTTTGCGTTCGTCACCTCTCAGGATGGCCAGCAGCGCCTTGTCA
Organism: uncultured Alphaproteobacteria bacterium; assembly: GCA_963733575.1. Classification (GTDB taxonomy): domain Bacteria; phylum Pseudomonadota; class Alphaproteobacteria; order Rhizobiales; family Xanthobacteraceae; genus BOG-931. The sequence continues at coordinate 715,914 of CAVTDJ010000011.1, forward strand.
CGGCCGTAGATATCCTCGCGGATTTGGAGCTTGCCTTTTTCATCCACAAAGGCGGTCTGGTAGGTCAGGTGGACCGGGATAAAGGCCGGCAAGCGGACTTCTATTTCGTTGTCGCCGAACATGGTACGGATGCGCTGCTCCGAGTAGCCTTCGCGGGGGCGCGCAATCCCCAGCAGAACCTCGGCATATTTCACGGGATCTTCCACCCGCATGCAGCCATGACTACCGGCCCGCATCGTGTTGGCGAAGAGGTATTTTTGGTTCGAGTCGTGCTGATAGACCAGGAACTTGTTGGGGAAATTGAAGCGCAACTGGCCGAGCGCGTTGTTTGGCCCCGGCGGCTGCGAAATATGAACGGTGTTGTCGGGGTTACGGCGGACGTTAAGCCCCATTCGCTCTAGTACGGTGGAATCCTGCCGCAGCAGCGGCATATACTCTTTGGCGGCAATCGTGTCCGGAATGTTCCAGGTCGGATTGACGGTGATGGACTTCATTTCCGCGCTCATGATCGGCGTCGGCGTCTCGGGCTTGCCATCAACGACCTTTGTCAGCCACACCAGCTTGCCGCCGGCAATGACGCGCAGCATGAATTCAGGAAGATTGACGATCACGTAGGTCTTGCCCAGATCGTGTGGCATCCAGCGCCAGCGCTCCATATTGGCGATGATGATGTCGGTCGACTGATCGGGCTGGCGGCCGTTAAGCGCTTCAATCGTCCCGGCAGTAAGCGTGCCGGTTGCCGCGAGTTTATGCTGGCGCTGGAATTTCTTGACAGCTTCGGCAAGCGCCTTGTCGTAGGTCGTGCCGCTGTCGCCGGAAACGTCAAGCCGCTCGCGCAATTGCGGCACGCGATCGTCTGTGACGCCGACTTTGAGCAACGGCCCATTCGGGATCTGAGTTTTGCCGGTATTCCCTTTGCCGGCACGGAGTTCCGCGAGCTTGGCCTTGAGCGCGAGATAGGCGGGGTGTTGCGGCTCGTAGGCGGCGAGCGCTTCACCGACGTCCGTGGCGCTCGCCATATCGGCGAGAACGTCGGCCAGCTCCGGTGCTTGTCGATCGTAGAAGACATCGCCGCTCACACGCGTCCAGTGCACGCGGCCCACTTGCGCGTGATGCGCGTATCTGATCACCGACATCGTCAGCCTGATCTCGGCTTCCGCGAGAGCGGCTGGATCGGTAAGTGCGACAAAATCCGGAGCCGGATAGTCTGCGGGATCGAGGCCGTCGGCATCGACATGACCGAGATAAGCGCGCGCGGTCTTCGCACGCGCATTTGGCTTGCCGTCGTTGGTCCACAGCGGCGCATAGTCGCGGCCCGAATAAAACGCCTCGATGATGATTCTGTCCTGCTTGTTGCCGATGATGCCGTCGAATTTGTCGTTGGTGAGATTTTGCAATTGTTCGGCGATCGGCGCATCGGCATCTGCAACGCTGCGGGCAACCGGCGTCGCCGCCGGCGGCGCCGTGGCCGGGACGGCATCGGCATCAATCGGATTGTCCGGGTTCGGCGAGGGCGCTGGTGCCGCAGAACCCGGCGGCGACGGAGTAGCAGCGTCGAGGTGTGGCCCGCCCAACGGATCCGCGAGCGCGCCACCGGCGGCGGCCGACAGCAAGAGAACAATGGCAGCCGAGGTTAGCCACCGGTCGACACGGGCCCCGGACATTGCAAATTCTCCTTCAGAACATGCGAGACGATGACCCAACCCAGGGGGATCGTAGCCGTTTGCCGGATTACTCGGAAGTCGGAATTGGAGGCGTGTATAGCTAGCGCGCCGCCGAAGCTGCCTTTTTGGGTCGCCCACCTGCCGGGCCCAATGCCAAATCGGTTGATTGTACTGAGTTTTTTCCTGAAGAAGTCGCCCCTGAAAGCAGATCGAACCTGAGTCGAGCCTTGAGGCAATATCAAGGCGCTTACGGCCAAAATAACCGGTCCAAGTCTCCAAGCTTAGGATTGTGGACGACCGCCGTTGGTCAGCGGCACCTTGGCATGCCCTTGCGGGCGACGCTTTGCTGCTAGTTTGCAGGAGGATTCTTTATAGTTGTCGTTGTTTGTATCCCATCGGCCTCGAAGGTGACTGTGACGGAGATTGCATCCCCGGTCGCTTCTCCAACTTTGGAGAATACCGCCAGAGTTGAATTCAAAACTTTCGTCTGCGCGTTCCAGTAGTTGAAGTTGTCTTTTTCCCACATCGCAAATTTGGTGTCGCCGGAACTCCAGACTGTTCTGACCTGCTTGCGCCCCTCACGGTATTGAGCGGTTTGGCCACGATAGTAAAAGGTCTTCACTCGAATTGCCGAGTCGAACTCGGAGCATTCGCCGGTGTCGAGGGCGATCCAGCCGCGCGAAATCCACGACCCGTCTTGTTGTGGATAGGCGATGGCAACGTAGACCGTGTGAGCGAATTTGTTGCAGAAGACGATGTCTGCTCGGGCGGTTGGGATTGCGAGCAGACAAGTCATGCCCACGGCGCAACGGCTCAGCATCGAAGTCAATGCAGACATTGGTCCATTCTCCATTGTCATTTTTCGGTCCTATCGCCTTAACTCAATTGATCCAAATCAAGCTTTCCTAAAATACCGCCTGCGCCGCGCAGTGAGCAGTGTGCGAAAGGCGACAACCTACATGTGCGCCCCGGTCGGGAATGTGTCTAAACGCGAAGCCAACCGGTGGGACAATCTCGAAAATACTCATTGAGATTCAATGGGACGTTTGGCAACGGTGGGACACGATAAGCTATTGACACGGCTCGTCTGAGTCCGCCCCTCTCCTGGGCACCATGCCAAGATTTCCGGCTCGTCACGCCGAAATTCGGTTTTCAGAAATGTAGTGCCAGGTTAGCCCAACGGGTCCGCGCAATGCGCGGCCCGATGACGGGCTCCGGCGTAACCCGTCGCCCTCCGGAAAAATGGCGGATTACGCTATGCTAAATTGCCCTACGGGCATCATCCGCTTCGGACACGCCGGATGCTGGATCGTCGGGAAAGGTCGAAGCGCAGCTGCTGAAATTACTCAAATGGTGGGTACGATGTTCGGCTATTGGCTGCGATGATGGGACGATGATCAAAGTGGCACTTATGGTGTTACTAGGATAGGACGAGCCATGCCTAACCCAGACGCATTAGAAGCTTTCATCGCGGTCGTCGAGAGCGGAAAGCATGACGAAGCTATCGCGCGCTTCTATACCGATGACGCCAGCATGCAGGACAATCTTGGCCCGCTGCGCAAGGGCAAGGAAATCCTCATCGCTAGAGAACGCCAGTTCATGATGCGGTTCAAGGAAATCCGTTCGAAATGCGTCAGGCCGGCGTTCGTTGCGGGTGACCACGTTGTCATCCGCTGGAATTTTGAGTTCGTTCGGCAAGACGGTTCAGTCTGGACCATGGACGAGCTGGCCTATCAACGATGGGAAGAAAACAAGGTTGCGGAAGAGCGTTTCTATTTCGATCCGTCACAGGTAAAGCTCTAACGCGATAAGGTGGCGTCTTGCTCAGTGTCGCTTCGAATCGGCGAATTTCCTGCTGAGTCCCTGGCGCGGCCGCTGCATGGATCGCCCAATGATCCGACTATCGATCAAGCGCAAAATCATCGGAATCGCCGTAACGCTCATCGTCCTGATGACCATCACGGCACTGATCTCGACGGCGTTGGTAATGCAGGTCGGCGAGCGCCTTCAAGATCTGACCCAAAGCTACGTCCCGGCCTATGCGGCGCTGGCGCGGGCCAACATCCATTCGCTCGAGCGCGCGGTGGCGTTGCGCCGCATGGTCATCGAGAAAATCGAGTCCCCTGCGAACAGCGAGCGGTTTGCCGCCATCCGTCGCAGCTTCGACGCCAGTGGCGAGGCGGTGGAAAAGGAAACCAAATCCGCGCACGCGTTGATTGATGGCCTGATCCAGAAGGGGAGCCGGTTCGGCGACACCACGGAGCTGGTGCGGCTAGAAACCCGCCTCTCCGATCTGGTCGACGACACCCGCGTGCACCTCAACGACGAGATTGCACGCGTGCTGCCGCTCCTCGACGCCGGCGACCATAAGGCGCTGGTCGATGGCCTCGACCGTGTCGATGAGCTTCGCGACGAGCTTGATCGCCAGCTCGACACCGTCCGCGCCGATATGCTCGAGCTCCTCCGCGCCGATGCCGCGGCGACCGCGCGCAAGCAGCACGCGGTCACGCTGATCGCCATCGTACTGACGGCGCTCGCGGCGACGCTGGGCCTGGTCTTCTCGATTCTGGTCAGCGCCGGATTGACGCGCCCGGTTCGCCGTTTGCTGGAAGGCACGCGCGCGGTCGAGGCGGGCGATCTTGGCCAAACTCTTGCCGTCACCTCGCAGGACGAGATTGGCTCTTTGACGGTCGCCTTTAACCGAATGATCGAGCAGCTGCGCGTGAAGGAGCGCATCCGCGAAACTTTCGGGAAATATGTCGACCCCCGCATTGTCGAGGGACTTATCAGCGGACCGGCGCTGGCGGCGGAGGGTCAGCGGCGCGTGATGACCGTCCTGTTCTGCGACGTGAAGGGATTCGTCGGCGTGAGCGAGGAGATGACGCCGCAGGGACTCGTCAAGGTGATGAACCGGTATTTTTCGACGATGTCGGCGCCGATCCGCCGGCACGGCGGCATCATCGACAAATATATCGGCGACGCCATCATGGCCTATTGGGGACCGCCCTTCACCGAGGATGCGGACCAGGCGCGTTTCGCCGCCTTTGCCGCGCTTGACATGCTGGAGCGCGTCGCCCCGTTCCGGGCCGAGCTGCCTGATCTGCTCGGTCTGCGCAACGTGCCGATCTCGTTCGACGTCCGCATCGGCATCGCCACCGGCGAAGCGCTCGTCGGCAGCATCGGCTCCGAGGTGATGATGAGCTACACGGTGATGGGCGAGACCGTGAACCTGGCTTCGCGCCTGGAAGGCGCCAACAAACTGTACGGCAGCCGCATCCTGGTGTCGGAGGCGACGGTGACGGCCGCCGGCGCCGCGATCGAGACCCGCGAGATCGATCGCGCGGCGCTGGTTGGGCAGGCCCGTGCGCAGGCGGTGTACGAAATCATGGGTCGCGGCGGCGCCTTGACGCCGAAGCAGATCGAGCTGCGGACCCGCTATGCGGAAGGTATCGCCGCCTACCGGGCGCGGCGTTGGGAGGATGCCCGCCGCGCCTTCGCCGCGGCGCTTGAAGCGGTTCCCGGCGACGGACCGTCTTTGACATTGCTCAAGCGCATCGACCTCATGGCGGCGGCGCCGCCCGCCGCCGATTGGGACGGCGCGTGGCGCCTCGAGCAGAAATGAATGCCTGTCGCGGGCATCCGCTTTTTCGCAGTCCGCGCCTCAGCATGGAAAATGCTCCGCTCCGTCTTACATTTTGCGCGATAGAGGTGCGGCCATGGCGAAACCGAACGGAAACACAGCACTCATCAGCGGCTCGACCGACGGCGTCGGCCGCGTCGTGGCGAAACGGCTGGGAGAAGGTGGCTGGCGGGTCCTGGTGCACGGCCGCAATCGCGGGCGCGGTGAGCGCGTCGTCGCCGAGATCAAAGACGCCGGCGGTTCCGCGGAATTTCTGGCGGCGGACCTTTCTTCGATCGCCGACGTTAGGCGCCTGGCCGACGCGGCGCAAAAGACGACAAAACGGCTCGATCTCCTCATCAACAATGCCGGCCTCGGCAGCGGCGGAGCGCAAGGAGCGCGGCAGACGAGCGCCGACGGATACGAATTGCGCTTCGCGGTGAACTATCTGGCTGGCTTCCTGCTCACGCACCTGCTTCTGCCGCTCATCAAAAAGAGCGCACCTGCGCGCATCGTCAACGTCTCGTCGCTCGGACAGCAGGCGATCGATTTCGCCGACGCGATGTTGACGCACGGCTACAGCGGCTCGCGCGCCTATTGCCAGAGCAAGCTGGCGCAGATCATGTTCACGATCGATCTCGCGCAAGAGCTTGAGGGTTCGGGTGTCACCGTCAATGCCTTACATCCCGCCACCTACATGAATACGACCATGGTGCGCCAATCCGGCGTCACGCCGATGAGCAGCGTCGAGCAAGGCGCCGACGCAATCCTCAAGCTCGCGATCTCTCCCGACCTGGAGGGGCGAAGTGGACTGTATTTCAACGGGCAGCGCGAGGCGCGGGCGGACGCGCAGGCCTATGACGCGAAGGCGCGGCAGCAGCTCAAGACTTTGAGTTTGGAGCTGACAGGATTGTCCGCCAAGAAAGCCGCGCCTCCCGGGCGGGCGGGACGCTAGAACGTCGCCCGCGCTCCGGCATACGCGGCGAACGGCATACCCGGAACGAACGTGCGCGGATCGGTCAGATTCAAATAAGGAAATGAGGTGACGTCGAAGAACGTTCCATACGCGTAGTAGTGCTGATTGAACAAATTCTTCACCAGGGCAAACAGTTCGATGTTCTTCGATACTTGGTATGACGAATGCAGGTTTACGGTCCAATAAGCCGGCATTTTCGGATTCTGATTTGATTGATCGCCGACTAGATATTGGCTGCCGATTACGTTGAGATCGGCGCCGAGCTTCCATTCGTCGGTGACGCGATATTCAGCGCCGGCTTTGAAGCGGACATTCGGGATTCCGGTGAGGTGATCGCCGGGAAGGACAAAAATCTTGCCGGCGGCGTTGGCAAAAGGGTTGAACGGCGAAGATAGCGTCAGCGCGTTCTGGAAAGTGGCATCGACGGAGGTGAAATTGGCGTAGACGTTCCAGCGATCCCATTTGTACGACGCCTGCGCCTCGATACCCTGGCGCAACGTGTTCCCGCCGTTCTGAAAATATTCATGTCCGAGGATCGGGCTCGCGACAGCGATGATGTCGTCGGTGTTGAGCGCATGATAAGCGCCGACGCTCCAGTTCAACAGCCCTCTGGCAATGTCAAAGTGCCCGCGCAGGCCCGCTTCGAAGGTGTGCGATACGACTTGCTTGAGATTGGGGTCGGCGACCAGCGCGCTGTCGATCAGACAAGGCCGCAACGGGTCGGAGCAAGCGAGCTCGAGCGGCGTCGGCGCGCGGTTCGCTTCCGAATAGCCGCCGTACAGCGTGGCATTGGGCGTAAGCTTGTAGGTCGCGCCGATCGTCGGATTGAAACGGCTATAATCGTGATTGCCGTTGAGCGACGGGTCGTTGCCTAGCTCGTCTCGCAAGTCAATCTGGGCGAAGTTCAAGCGCCCGCCGGCGGTGACCGAGAGCCGCGATGTGACGTCGAACGTGTCGGTGGCGTAAAGCCCGGTATAGAGGGTGTCAGCACCAAGGCCGACCGGCGCCACGTCGCCGGAAGGCTGATCGATGAAGAAACCGACGCCTTGCACCGTCGGAAACTGGTTGGCATTGATCGTTCCCAGTTCGCTCGTTGAGGCAAATTGCACAAGCCCGCGGTCGACGCTCAATCCAACCGTGAAATTGTTGGCGCGACCGAATAGCTTTTCCGATGAGGCCGCCTGCGCCGAGCCGCCGAAGGAATTCGTCGACGTCGAGGTGCGATCGATCTCTCCCAGCACGCTCGTTCCCAGCAATCCGGTCGCCGGGACCGTCTGCCCGGTCGTGGTGATGAGATTGGACAGACTGCCGCCGAGATTGGGAAAGCACAGGACCGTCGGGTCGGGACAGCCGGTATTCTGCGCAGCGGTGGCGTTGCCGTCGACGTGGCTTTGCCAGAACGCGCGATAGTAGACGTTCGCCTGATAGGTCCACGTATCCGTCGGCGTCCAGCTCGCGCTTGCGGTCAGGAAGGCGAGTTGATTTTGCGCCGTTTGCGGGAGGGTGTAGACGCTTGCCCAATCCTGATTGAGCATCTGAACAGGGATCGCGGCGGCTGCCCCAAAATTGTTGGAAGCGCCGGTAAAGGTGACGTGGAATTCGGTTCGATCGCCGCGTGCGCCGAGGTCGGTATAAACCCGGCGCAGCTGCGAAGGCGAATCCTGGCGCCAGCCGGCATCATCGATGGCGTCGGCGGTGATGTAGCCGGACAGGTTTCCGACCTGACCTCCCGCCTGCACCGAGGCGCCGGCGCGCCCGTATGAGCCGGCCATCACTTCGCCTTCGACGCCGCGGTAAGTGTATCCATTCTTCATTTCGAACGAGAGCGCGCCGCCGATGGCATTGAGGCCATAGATCGGATTACTGGGAACGAGCGTGAGCCGGTTGATGGCGTTTTGGGGGATGAAATCCCAATTGACGATGTCGCCGAACACTTCGTTGATACGCACGCCGTTCTGATAGACGGCGAGCCCTTGCGGCGTGCCGATGACCGGTCCCGCGATGAAGCCGCGGTAGTTGAGGTCGAGCTGGAATTGATTGCCGGTCTGGTCGCTCAGCGCGACGCCGGGCAGGCCGCGCTCCAAGGCGTCCAAAAGGTTCGGCGCTTTTGCGTGATCGAAATCGGACGCAGACAGCGTCTGCACGTTGGCCGGGACCTTGTCGCGGTCGATCGCGCCGGGCTCAGCGGGCGGCGCGGAGTTCTGCGCGGTAGCTGCGGCCGGCCGGTTCGCCGGACGCGGTGGCGGCACCGGCGTGGTGCCGATAACGCGGATTTCGGGAAGTGACACCGCGTTCGAATCTGCGCTCGGACTCGAAGTTTGCTGCGCGACCGCGACGCCCGGTGCGATCACGGCCGCAATGAACGCTGCGCCGAACGGGGCGCGAAATGCCGCCCAAACCGCAGACACACTGACGCCAGCAACGCTCACAGCCCCCTGCATGGGCGACCTGTCCCCCGACCAGGACTCTGAAAATTCTGCCATGATCCACGCGTCCGGTCATGAACGATTTTGGGACGATTTTTGCCGGGGGCCGATTTTGACGCGCCAATTGGGTTGCGATACTGCATTCCCGCATGACCATTCGGCTGCATCGCGGCGATCTGCCGGACCTTTCGCGCTATACCAGCGCGGCGGCGATCGATACTGAGACCATGGGGCTTTCTTTCGGCCGGGATCGACTGTGCCTCGTTCAACTTTCGCCGGGCGATGGCTCCGCGGACGTGGTGCAAATTCCGCCGCACGCTACCGACGCGCCCAACTTGAAGCGACTCCTTACCGACGCGCGCCTGCTCAAGATTTTTCACTTCGCCCGGTTCGATCTAGCCATGCTCTGCAACGCCTTTGGCGTGATGCCGGAGCCGGTCTACTGCACCAAGATCGCCTCGCGGCTCACCCGCACCTATACCGACAAGCACGGCCTCAAAGACCTTGTGCGCGAGGTACTGGGGCATGACCTGTCGAAGCAGCAGCAATCTTCCGATTGGGGCGCGGCGGAATTGAGCGACGCGCAGATTTCCTACGCCGCCGCCGACGTGCTGTACCTGCATGCGCTCAAGGAGCGGCTCGACGCGATGCTCGCGCGCGAGGGACGGGAGGGGCTGGCCGCGGCCTGTTTCCGTTTCCTGCCGGACCGCGTGCGGCTCGATCTCGCGGGCTTTGCCGACGATGACATTTTCGCCCATTCCTAGGGCGATGACGCCGTAATCCTAAGGCAAATTCGGATCGGGCTTTCAAATCCACGACTTCCGCTGGCGCACTAAATCGCCTGCGTCGCTGGGGAATCGGCGCTGAGCCGGCCTTCTGCCTGCCCTTTCTTGCCCGGTCCAGGCCACATTCGCAGGCGACAATTGGCAAGCGGAAACGCTACAAAGTTCCGTGGCCCGAATCGGGGCATGTCTTTAGGGGAAAACCGCTGGCCAGCGTCTATCCTGTCGACGGCGGGCGACGAGGCGGGTATTCGGCGGCGTCTCGCGGCAATGCCGATCATATCTATCGCGCCGCTCTGCGGCACAGCCGGCATGTGCGTTGGCTTCGCATCGGCGTGCCAGCTGCGCTCGCGGCGGCGCTGCTCTTGGTCATCGGGCTCAACTATATGCCAACGGTCGGTGGCCTTCGGCTGCCGGGAGACTTGGGCAAACTGGTGATCAAGGGGACCAAGGTCACGATGCAGCAACCGCGCCTTGCCGGTTTCACGCTCGATTCCCGTCCCTATCAATTCACGGCGAATTCCGCCGAGCAGGACATCACCAAGCCCGATTTGATGGAGCTTCATCAGATACAGGCTAAAATTGAGATGGAAGACAAGAGCATAGTCAACGTCTCGTCCACCTCGGGGACCTACGAGATAAAGACCGAGATGCTAACCCTCATCGACAAGGTCCATCTCATTTCTTCGACCGGCTACGAGGCGCGCCTGAGCGAGGCGATAATCGACGTGCACAAAGGTACCGTGCTGTCGGAGAAGCCGGTCTGGGTGAAGCTGACCAACGGCGTGATCAACGCCAAGCGGCTGGAAGTGCTCGACAGCGGCGCAGTGATCCGCTTCGGCGGCGGCGTGTCGATGACCGTGCAGCCGGAGCAGGATACCGCGCAGACAAGCGACCGATGATGCGCAAGCTTTGGCTCTTAGCACTGATGGCGGCACTGGCTGCGCCCGTATCTGCCGCGGCGGAGGGTCCGCGTCCGGCCGCCCCGGGCCCGGGCCAGAACCTCATTCAGGAGAACCAGGATCAGCCGATCCAGATCGATGCCGCATCGCTCGAAGTGCACGACAAAAGCAAGACGGCGACTTTCTCCGGCGACGTGCAGGTGGTGCAGGGCGACACGACGATAAAATGCCAAAGCCTCGTCGTCTTTTACGGCGCGGAGCATGGTGCTGGTGCGGGTCAGACCGTTGCGAGCATTACGCCGCCGGCGGCCGGGACGCCGCCGGGAGCGCGCCCCCAACACGGGTCCGTTGTGCCGCAAGGCCAGCAGGATATACGCAGGATCGAGGCGCGCGGAGGCGTCACCGTGATTTCCAAAGATCAGAACGCGAACGGCGATCTCGGCGTCTATGACCTGAAGAAAAAGACGATCACGCTGACGGGGAATGTCACCGTCAGCCAAGGCAAGAACATACTTCATGGCGACAGGGTTGTCGTCGACACAACGACCGGCAACGCCCATTTCGAGTCGACCACGGCCGGTCAGAATCGGGTCCGGGCGCTCATTTTGCCGAACAAGGGCGCAAACGGAGGCTCGTCGAACGTCCTGTCCATCGGGCCACCGCGGCCAAATTAACGGTGGGCGGCCCGAGCCTTATCGCGGGAAATCGGATAAACTCCCCAGTCTGGGGTGGGGAACCCTTCCGCGTTTCGACTGGAAAGGCCGGAGTGCTCGACATTTTTTCATATTTTCGTCGACGCCACGGTTCGGCGCCGCGCCAGCCGATTGCCGCCGGCGAGGAGCCCATCGATCTCGCCAATATCGGCGGCGTGATCAACAGCACTTATCTCGATATTGCGAGCCTGCCGGTCACGGAGAAAAAAGCACGCGGCAAGCGTTCGCCGCAGCCGCAGCGCCGGCCGCCGCCGGGAAACCCGACGTCACGCCAAACCCCCGAAAGCGCCGCGCCTTCACCGGTCCGCCCGCGCCGTCGCGCGGACGGAAACGGCGCCGCGCCCTCTGACCGCAAGGGCGTGCTGTCGGTGCACGGCGTAGAAAAAAGCTTCGTCGGCCGTAAGGTGGTAAAGGGCGTGAGTCTTTACGTGCGCAAGGGCGAGGCCGTCGGCCTGCTCGGTCCCAACGGTGCCGGCAAGACCACCGTCTTCTACATGATGACCGGTCTGATCAAGGCCGATAACGGACGCATCGAACTTGACGGCTACAACGTAACCCCCCTGCCGATGTATCAGCGCGCCCGCCTCGGCATCGGCTATCTGCCGCAGGAAGCCTCCATCTTCCGCGGCCTTAATGTTGAGGAAAATATCCGCGCTGTGCTGGAAGTGGTCGAGCCGGACGCCAAGCGGCGCGAGCATGATCTCAACGCGCTGCTGGAGGAATTCAACATCGGCCGGCTGCGGAAGACGCCGGCGATTGCGCTCTCGGGCGGTGAGCGCCGGCGCGTCGAGATTGCCCGCTCGCTCGCAACGCGCCCCAACTACATGCTGCTCGACGAGCCGTTCGCCGGCATCGATCCGATCGCCGTCGGCGACATTCAGGCGCTGGTGCGTCATCTCACCAATCGGGGGATCGGCGTGCTCATCACCGACCACAATGTCCGCGAGACGCTCGGTCTGACCGATCGCGCCTACATTATTTATTCGGGTGAAGTGTTGATGGAGGGCCGCGCCGCCGATATCGTCAACAACCCTGACGTGCGCCGGCTCTATCTCGGCGAGCAGTTCCAGCTTTAAGCCTGTTCGAAATCGGTTGACGACAGGGGGGCCGAATTGCTGTAAAAGATCTACAAGCAAGAATTGGACCACTTCAGCCCTCCCGTCCATGGCCCTTACGCAAAAACTCCAGATCCGCCAGAGCCAAGCCCTGGTGATGACGCCGCAGCTCATGCAGGCGATCAAGCTGTTGCAGCTCTCAAACCTAGATCTGGTCGCCTATGTCGAGGCGGAGCTTGAGCGAAATCCGCTGCTCGACAGTAGCGCGCAGGAGGAGCGCGGCTCAGGCGAAACCGACGCCGCGAACTCCATGGATAAGCCGATCGCGGATGGCGAGACCTGGAGCGCCGGCGAGGAGCCGGGCGGGAATCGGATCGAAGATTCCCTTGATACGCGCACGGAGGACGTATTTCCGGATCACGCCGAGACCAGCCCGGCGCGGAAAGCCGAAGGCCCGGCGGGATATTCGGAATGGGCGGCGGTCGGCTCGGGCGGCCGCGACGACGGCGAATACAATCTCGAAGCATTCGTCCCCGCCGAAACCACGCTCGCGGACTGGCTGCGCGAGCAGCTCACGCTCGCCATCGCCAATCCCGCACAGCGGATGATCGGTCAATACCTCATTGATCTCGTCGACGAGGCCGGATATCTCAGCGGCGATCTGGACGCGGCTGCGGAAAGGCTCGGCACCGGCGTGAAAGAGGTCGAGACCGTGCTCGGCGTTTTGCAAAGCTTCGATCCACCGGGAATATGCGCCCGCGATCTGGCCGAATGCCTGACGCTACAGCTCAAAGAGCGCAACCGCTTCGATCCGGCGATGCAGGCCCTGATCGCACGCCTCGATCTTCTCGCCAAGCGCGACTTCGTCGCGCTGAAAAAAATATGCGGCGTCGGCGAGGAGGATCTCGTCGATATGATCGCCGAAATCCGCCGGCTCAATCCCAAGCCCGGCCTCGCCTTCGGGTCGGCGATCGTGCAGCCGATCGTGCCGGATGTTTTCGTGCGCCCCGGTCCCGATGGCGGCTGGATCGTGGAGCTTAATTCCGACACCTTGCCGAAGGTGCTGGTCAATCAAACCTATTACGCCGAGGTCTCGGCAACGGCGCGGCGCGACACCGACAAATCATATCTCGCCGAATGCATGCAAAGCGCCACGTGGCTTGTGCGCGCGCTCGACCAGCGAGCGCGGACCATCCTCAAGGTCGCGAACGAAATCGTGCGCCAGCAGGACGGCTTCTTTGCGCGCGGCGTCGAGCACCTGCGTCCGCTCAACCTCAAGACCGTCGCCGAAGCCATCAGCATGCACGAGTTCGACCGTTTCCCGCGTCACCGCCAACAAGTACATGGCGACCAGCCGCGGCATCTTCGAGCTCAAATATTTCTTCACCTCGGCGATCGCGGCCGCTCACGGCGGCGAGGCGCATTCCGCCGAGGCGGTGCGTCACCGCATCAAGCAATTGATCGATGCCGAGCCGGCCGCCGCCGTGTTGTCGGATGACACCATTGTCGACAAGCTGCGCGAAGCCGGCATCGACATCGCGCGGCGGACGGTTGCGAAATACCGCGAGGCCATGCGCATTCCTTCCTCGGTGCAGCGGCGGCGGGAAAAGCAATCGGTGGCGGTCACCTGATTTCCTTCGGCGGCTGGCCCGCGTCCGTTGCCGCCGCACCGAGTTGACTCCATGCCCGCCGATGCCCAATTCGAGTCTATGGCTATATGTGCCGTTAATGCGAGGCACGAGCGCGCCATAAGACGCCTACTGCCGAAGCATCCAGCTCTATTCGGCGCCCCTGTCTGGATGCATCGCCGCTCCGCTCCTCGCAACGGCTCGCAGAGCGGAGGCTGCCATGTCATTTCGCGTCTCAGGGAAAAATCTGGATGTCGGCGATGTGCTGCGCGGGCGCATCAACGAGCGAATCGGCGAAGCCATGAGCAAATATTTCGACGGCGGTTTTTCCGGGCACGTCACGGTAGAGCGGGAGGGTTCCGGATTTCGCACCGAATGCGCCATTCATTTGGATTCAAAGATCATGCTGCACGCCGAGGGCAGCGGGGCCGACGCCTATGCGAGCGCCGACGAGGCGGCTCTACGGGTGGAGAAGCGCCTGCGCCGCTACCATCGCCGGCTCAAGGAGCGCCGCCCATAGCTTGATCGTTATTGGCCTGATGGAACTCGGCGGCCGGTCGCTCCGCTGCAAACAGCCTCGCCGCATGCCCATTGACGCCGTTGCCTCCGCTCCTTATGGTCCGCCGCCCTTGAGCGCGTTCCCGAAATGCGGGCACCGGCTTCGGCAAGATCACCATAAGAGTTAGCGCGGGGCCGCGGCCTCGCTCCCCCCAGGTCCTCGCACATGCCGCTCACCGATCTCGTCGCTCCGAACGCGATCCTTCCGGCACTTAAAGTCAACAACAAAAAGCAGGCGCTGCAAGAGCTTGCCGCCCGCGCGGCGGTGCTGACCGGTCAGAGCGAGCGGGCGATTTTTGAAATCCTGATGCAGCGCGAAAAGCTCGGCTCGACCGCGGTCGGCAACGGCATCGCCATTCCGCATGGCAAGATGCCCAATCTCAGCCGCCTGTTCGGATTGTTCGCGAGGCTCGATCGGCCGATCGACTTCGAAGCGCTGGACGGCCAGCCGGTCGATCTCATTTTTCTGCTGCTCGCGCCGGAGGGGGCCGGCGCCGATCATTTGAAGGCGCTGGCGCGGGTGGCGCGGCTGCTTCGCGATTCCGCCGTCGCCAACAAGCTGCGCGCTTCGGAGGACGCCGAGGCGCTGTACGCCGTGCTGGCAATGCCGTCGGCAAGCGCAGCCTAGACTAGCTGCGCTCGCCAGGTATCAGGCGTCAGTAATCAGTAATCAGAAGAATGTACGAAAGGGCGGCGACGCAATCGCGGCCGTTCTGATTACTGATTCCTGATCAGTGCACGCTCACCATTTCGAGTTGCTGGCTCGCAGCATTGGCAACGGCAGCCTCGCGGGTGTCGGTGAGCATGATCGGCGTACCGTCCGCAGCGTGCAGCGCAAACAGTTTCAGTCCCGGCTGGATTTCCGGGACTTGCGGGAAGAGCGCGTGGACATCCTCAGAACGGATCGTCTTCACATAGGCGATCTCCCCATCACCGAGCTGCGCAAGCGCCTCGGGGGATATCTCGATTTGTTCCATTTCGATACGGCGCAATTCCGACGGCATGGCCGGCCACTCCTTCTTGTTGCGATAACGCGGCCGAGTACTCTTCGGGTTCTTCACTCGGACTCCTTGATCGAGATAGACTTTACGACCCGCTCCGGCTGCAGGCGGATCAGATCGATCGACAGCAAGCCGTTTTTCAAGTCTGCATTCAGCACTTCCATTCCTTCCGCCAGCACGAAGCTGCGCTGGAACTGCCGCGCGGCGATGCCGCGGTGAAGATATTGCCGGCTTTTGTCGTCCTGCTGCCGGCCGCGGATGACCAGCTGGCTCTCTTCGAGGGTTACGTCGAGCTGATCGCGGGTGAAACCCGCCACGGCAAGGGTGATGCGCAACCGTTCTGGCCTGTTGGCATCGCGCGGGACGCGCTCGATGTTGTAGGGCGGATAGCCGTCCGCGGCTTTGGCGACCCGATCGAGAACGCGCTCGATCTCATCGAAGCCAAGCAGAAAGGGACTCGAAAGCGACGAAACCCTGGACATGATCTCAAAGCCCTTTGGCAAGCGACTTTGCGGGGCCCTTTACGGCGCCTCTTCATCAGGCGGAGATCACCTCCGCCCGGCACTTACAATATGGCGTCGGCAAATAACGGCTGCAAGGCGGCGATGAGTTCCTCGACCCGGCACTATCGGCCAGCGCAAAGGACATTACGGCCACTTCAACGGTCCGGGCAAAGCGCGTTCGGCTTCCGCCGCCAGCTGCGCCTCGTGGCGGCTGACGAAAGTGGCGGCGATAGCAATGACGATCACGCTGGCAACGCCGATGACGATCACCAGCGGCCGAGCGACATGCTCAACCTGGCGTCCGAACACATACGCGGCAAAGCCGAAGAAGGCCGCCCAGACGAATGCGCCCACGACATTGGCAAGCATGAATTGCCGCCAGGGCATGCGATTGGCGCCGGCCAGGATACCGGCAAGGCTGCGCAGCACTGGCACAAAGCGCGCGATGATGATGATCTTGCCGCCGTGACGCAGGAACAGATATTCGCCAAGCTTGATGCGGGTTTCGGTGATCCGCAGATAGGGGCCGTACCGCAACAACAGCCAATAGCCGTATTCGCGCCCGATGACGAAACCGAGCATCTGACCGACGATCGCCGATGTCGCCGCGGTCACGACCACCGAGACGATGTTGAGATCATGCTTGGTCCCGGCGAAGATGCCGGCAAGGATGAGTACCAACTCGCCGGGAAACGGAAGCCCGACGCTTTCGAGCCCAATGACTCCGGCGACCACAACGAGGCCGTAGTCGTGAACGAGATGGGCGATCGAGGGCATCAAGGCGGGTAGGGACCACAGGACTATGGAGCCAAGGCGGCGGGTGGCCGACCCTTATAGGGACTTTTCCCATATGGCGACATCTTGCGGCGCCGCAATGGCACTCGCCGCGATTTGCGACTAAACGGGGGCAGACTGGGAGGGTGCGGCGATTCATGCAGGATAATGCTCGCAGGCGGCTGGCCCGCCTCGTCCTCGGTTTGACGTGCCTCCTCGCCGCCTGCGCGCACGAGCCGCCAAGCGATACGGCCGCAGGCGCCAACTCGGAAATCAACACCCCTCCGGCCAACTACAAGCGCGACATTCTCGCCGCCATGCACGCCTATCTGAGCGACCCGACCGCCATTCGCGACGCCGGCATTGCCGAACCGGCGCTGAAAGCCGTCGGCAACGCCCCGCGCTACGTCGTGTGTCTGCGGTTCAATGCCAAAAAGCGCGGCAACGAATATGCCGGCGTCAAGGAAATCGCCGCCGTCTTCATGGTGGGCCGATTCGACCGCTTCCTTGAGAAGGCACAGGAGCAATGTGCGGGCGCAACCTACACGCCGTTCCCAGAGCTGCAAAAGCTCTCGCGCTAGACCCGGGCTGCGCCTCTCGCGTTCGCGAGGGTGGCCGTCCGGGTGCTGCCGGATTATTGCCTGGCGACGTTAGGCGCCGATTGCGCGGGAATGCCCCATTCCGCGGGGAGAGCTAGTGTTCACAAAGCGCTCAAATCGCCTGCTTCGTTCGGCCTATTAAATGCTCCCATCCCGTCAAATGTGACAATATCGCATCGCAATACGGATCGTTAAGCTCCGTGATCCAATTCGTTATCCAAAAGGTTCTATTGCCCCCGCGGTCTATTGCAGCTCACCAGGATATCAGACCTATGCGTTCGACGAGAAACCGAGCCCTATCGGCTCGGCGAAAGCGCCCCTGTTCGCTCACATCCCGTGAGATCGAGGTTTTGCAGTGGGTGGCGCGCGGCAAGTCGGCGTGGGAAATCGGCGAAATTTTGCTCATCACCAAGAGGACTGTCGACCAGCACGTGCACAGCACCGTGCGAAAAATGGGCGCCGCTAACAGAATTCATGCGGTCGCTTTGGCCATCCGCGACAGCATTATCGCGGTTTGATGCCGCGCAATCATACCGTCACAAATGACAATTTCGCGCTCGGGCTGATTGTGCGACGCTAATCTATTGATTTGCCGCATCCTTTTCCCGAGAGCGTGGGACGTTAGATGGCCTCTTATGAAGAGCCCGCTTTCGATCCGGACTCCTTCCTCTCTACATATGGCGGAGACGCGATTGCGAAATTCAAAGCAAATCACGTCATCTACTCTCGGGGCGATTCGGCCGATGGCGTTTTTTATGTTCAGGCCGGCAGGGTCAAGCTCTCGGTCATTTCCGAGCAGGGCAAGGAAGCCGTCATCACCGTTCTCGAGCCGGGCAATCTATTCGGCGAGGATAGCCTGGCCGCCCGGCCGCTGCGCATCACGACGGCAGTGACGGTGACGGACTGCGTCCTCGCGAAGCTGAACAATCAGAGCGTTAATCGCGCGCGGCGCGAGAGCGGGCCGTTTTCCGACTTTCTGATCTCATTCCTGCTGTCGGAAAATGCGCGCTTGAAAGAGCATCTGCTCAACATCCTTCTGCAGGACTAACGTCATGTATGGACGGAGCGGCGGAAAGCGGCCGGTGCCCGAGACAATTCAGGAATGGCCGCTGCTGGCTAACCCTTCCCTGGGTATGGCAGCGCGATGACGATGCGGCCGCAACGATCCAAATCTTACCGCGAATTGAGTTGAAATTCCCCGGAGTGGCTTCAGACCGACCGACACGCCGCTTTGCTACGCGCGAGGGCAGCAATGAATTTCGCGAAGAGCGCCACGTGTGCCGCCGCGCCGATGGCACTTGCGGCGCAATGCGCGGAAGCCGCGCCCGCGCTTGCCACCAACAACGTCAATTTGCGGCAAGGGCCGGGGACGAACTACCCGGTCATCACCACCATTCCCGGCGGCAGCACCGTCGACGTGATCGGCTGCCAAAGCGAGTGGTGCACGGTCGCGTGGCGCGGCCAGACCGGCTACTCCATCGCCACCAGCTTCGATCAAGGCGGCGGCGCGCCGCCACCCGGTGCCGGAGGGCCGCCGCCGCCCGGAGCCGGAGGTCCGCCGCCGCCCGGCTACGTGCCCCCGCCACCCGGCTATCCGCCGCCGCCCGGTTACTATTACCCGCCTGGCTACCGCGCCCCTATTATCCCTACGGTCCGGCGTACGGTTATTACGGTCCGTACGGCTACGGCCCGTATTGGCGCCGGCGCTGGTGGTGGTAAGCGTCGATGCTAGGCTAGGACGAACAGTACGAGCGAGGCATCAATCGAAAGGCCTCACTTTCGCGCGGCGCGAGATTTCGCCGCGCTTGTCACATTGGCCTAGCGGCAAGGTTTGGCCCTTGGCACCTCCAAAGGCAGCCGTCCTCGGCACCCCCTCGTTAACGGAGAGCGTCCGTAGCTCTATGCGCAGCCGGTTATCCCGGCGCGGGCGAATTTCTTTGCCGCGATGCGGGAGTGAGGGTCGCTAACTGCAATCCCAGCTTGCAAATTTCACTGGATCAAGCCGAAAATAATCGTTTCGGGGCGAACACTAGTGAGGGCGGCAGGGATGTCAAAGGTTGAAGATCACACGCGATTAAGCCCGCTTGTATCCACCGATGGTGAAAAGCACGCAGAATTCAAGCGGCGACGCGACGAGTTTACCTATCTAAAGATCCCGACCGGCGGTGAGATACCGTACTTAGCAGACGGTTGGGAGGTTTCCAAAAAACTAAAGCGGCAAGTTAGGCTCGCGAAGCCCAAAAGCCTTGATCGCCAATTTGAAGATCGAATTTGGCGGCTTTTTTACAGGATGGGATATGACGACCTAAATAAGGGGCACGAATTCACAATCCGGTACAAAGCGGCCGACAAGACCTTTCGCGAGAAGCAGGTCGACGTATTCGCAAAAGATTCAGAAACGGTGATTGTTGGCGAATGTAAGTGCTGTGATGATTATAAGCCGCGTGCCCTATCAAAAGATATCGCCGAGTTTGTTGGACTCAGAAAGCAATTTAGCGACGCAATTCGAGCCCATTATGGAGGTGGATTTAAGCCAAAAATTCTCTGGTTCTTTTTCACGGACAAGGTTCTTTGGTCGCAAGCGGATCGCGGTAAGGCGACCTCTGAAAATTTGAAGATAATGACAGAAAGAGAAATCAATTACTTTTCGCAGCTATCGGAGCATCTTGGAAGAGCGACTAGATATCAGTTTCTTGCAGAATATCTTGCCGACGAAAAAATTCCAGAATTGAAAGGTATAACTGTGCCCGCAATTCGAGGAAAGCTGGGGGCGCACCTTCTATTCATTTGTCTCGACACCCGAACAGCTTCTGAAAATCTGCTTCGTGAACCATCGGACACTTGCCGACCCTTTAGCCCTTCCAACATATCAGCGCCTGGTCAAACGAAACAGGCTCAAATCAATCGGTGAATTCATTAAGGGCGGCGGTTACTTCCCGACAAATATTTTGATAAATTTTGATGAGAAAAGGCCATTTGAGCGAACCGCGAAAGACGAACGAAGTGACGTGCAGTTCGGAAACCTCTATTTGCCGGACCGATACAAATCGGCGTGGATAGTCGACGGTCAACATCGCTTATACGGGTATTCGCTGATCGACCCTAAATTTTCGAAACAAAATGTTGCCGTCATCGCTTTTGAAGGGCTTAGGCGCGAGGACGAAGCGAATTTATTCGTCACGATCAACCATGAGCAGAAGACGGTTCCGCGAACGCTGCTAGACGAATTGGATGCTGATCTAAAATGGGGATCCTCTGTTCCATCGGAGCGTCTCGCGTCCATTTCCGCTCGCGTCGTCCAGCTATTGACGGAAACTGTGGGCGGCCCTTTGTTTCGTCGGGTCGTCGCCCAGGGCATGAAGGGCGACGATCTCACTTGCCTCACTATGCCGGAAATTAAAGGCGGAATTGTTCGGTCCCATCTTGTCGGATCGCTGGCTCAAAAACGGAAGTTGTTCGTTAGTGGCCCATTGTCGGCGGAAAGGGACGAGCGCACAGTACAAAGGGCTGCGCAAGCCATAAACGCATTTCTCAATCAGCTTCGGTCGGCTAGTCCAACACGCTGGGATGCAGGGCGCACTGGGGGCCTCTGCGTTAATGTGGGAATTCGTGCGGCTTTGCTGCTCTTCAACGCAGCGATTAGGCACGCTGAGGTCGTGCGCAAGAATTTTGATGCGACGAATGCGACACCTGAAGAACTTGTCGCGGAGGCGACAGCGATTGCCAAGCCCCTGATCAAATTTCTTCAATCTGTGGCGGACTCGGAATTTCTCGAACGGTTCGCTGGCAGATATGGTTCGGGTGGTCCACTAGATTATTTTCATGAACTCGCCCAAACGATTTGGGAGCATGATAAGAGTTTTGATCCGGAGGGGCTTTCCGAATATCTCGCATCAAAAGACGATCAGCGCATCAAAGAGGCTGAGAGTACGATGAAGTTTATCGAGACCAGAGTCACAGAGATCATAATCGGCTATTTCAAAAAGGTTCATGGCACCAACTATTGGAATTACATTGGAACTAAGGAAATGAGAGTAAAGGCTTACGAGCGACAACAGGAAGAATCTCCTGAGAAGCAACTCGAGTTAGATGCCTATTTGGATTTTATCGATAAGAAGAGGATCATCGAGAAGCCCGAAAACTGGAACGCATTTAAGCCATACTTTGACATCCCCCTTTCGGGAGAAAAAGGATATGCGAAGAACCTAAAGTGGATGGACAAGTTGAATGAGCTGCGTCGAATTGTTGCGCACCCGCACAAGAGGGCATTCAAGTCGGATGATCTCGCATTTCTTGAATGGATAAAAAAGGCGTTTGAGGAAAAGTTACTCCGCGTCAGCAGTGAGGATGGATTGTTGAGTTCGTAGCTGTTGGCTCGTGCTTTCTTCACCGGCTATTAGGTATTCAGTGGGATTTTATTCCCCGAATAAATGGGTGGATCGCTCAGTGTGCCGTATAGGTGACGAGATCTCAGCACTAGCGGCTGGTAGGCGGTTCGGCACCATTCTTGCCGACCCTCCTTGGCAGTTCGCAAATCGCTCCGGGAAAATTGCGCCAGAACATAGACGTCTATCCCGCTATCCAACCATGGACCTGACGGGCATTATGGCGTTTCCGTTGTCCAATATCATTGCTGAAACTGCGCATATTTATCTGTGGTGTCCGAATGCGTTGCTACCGGACGGACTAAAGGTGTTGGACGCTTGGGGATTTACCTACAAGTCAAATATCGTGTGGCACAAGGTACGAAAGGATGGTGGGTCGGACGGCCGCGGTGTCGGCTTCTATTTTCGCAATGTTACAGAACTGATTCTTTTCGGCGTGCGCGGCAAGAACGCGCGCACACTCGCGCCGGGGCGGTGGCAAGTGAATTTACTGGCGACCCGCAAGCGCGAACATTCGCGAAAGCCGGATGAGCAGTACGAGATTATAGAAGCGTGTTCGCCGGGGCCGTTCTTAGAACTGTTTGGACGCGGTACGCGGAAGGGCTGGACGACCTGGGGAAATCAGGCCACCGACGAATATCGCCCGACATGGAAGACCTATTCAAACCATTCAAGGGCGGCGCTAGTCGCTGCAGAATGATTTGAGTTGAGCGCAAATGCTCCTATTTAAAAGTCTCCCATCTCTAGGCCGAGCAACATCGCCACGGCGCCGGTGACCGCGAAGGCCGCGAGCGACGTTCCGGCGCTCAAGCCATACAAGTTCGCGATGGTGCAGAGGAAGCTCGTGATCATCAACCCGACCGATCGGAAGATCGCGGAAGTGATCATCCGCTAACCGGGCGCTTGCGGTCTGTCCCAAGCATTCCGGCGCCGCCGCGCGCGGCGCCGGATGTCCGACATCGCCCCTGCTCGCCGCGCCGGCTAGTTCTTCTTGCCGTACGGGTTCGTGGCGGGCTTGGACTGGCTGTGCATACCGGCGAACGGCGAGGGGGCGTCTGCGCCTTTCTTCTTGTTCTTGTCCTGCTTCGGCTTCTTCTTTTCCTTGTTGCTTCGCATCTGACCTTTCGCCATGGCGTCCTCCGGGGTTCTCCGTGGGTGTTTCGTAAGCGAACCGCATAACCTAGCCCATCCACCATATACAGCGCCAACGGCACCCTGCTTCTTCCACCTGTCTCACATACGGGGCCGGCCGAGCGTTGAACGCGGGCGCGAGCGGTCGCGCCGCTATTCGGGCGGCGGTGCCTTCGCCTCGTGCAGGTGCGTGATGCTGGCGACCACGCGCGCCACTTCCTCGTCGTCGAGCGGTGGCCGACAGCGTAGCCAATTCCAAGCGAGCATCAGCTCAAGGGCGACCTGCGGATCGACGCCGTGCCACAGCAGGTGGCCGGTCAGAGAGGCGACAGTCGAATTGCGCTCGCCTTCGCTCACGCCCTCCTGCACGAGCTGCCGCCACGCGGCGAGCGAGCGGCCCGCTCGCGGCCCGCGTCCAGCGAATAGCAGCCAGCGCGGCAATGCGGCCGGCGCGATCTCCTCGGGCGATCGCCTAAGCGCCCAAGCATAAAGCTGTCCGCTCGGATGCAGCGATGGCGGCGCCACGACGTAACCGCCGTCGCCGCGCAGGTCGATGCCCTGCACGAGCCCGACGCGATTGGCCACGAAGCCGCCGGGATGCGCGAAGTAGAGATGGCGGCCGCCGCCGCCGGTGCCCGCCTCAACGGTTTCGGGCAGCGGTCCGAACCGGCGCTCCAGATCGGCGAGCAAGTCGTCGCCGCCGTGCTTGGGGTCGACGTCGAGCACGATCAGATTGGAGATTTCACCGGTGACGATGCCGATATTGGCAGCGGGCCAGCGCGCGAACCATTGCGCGACCGTCGCCTCATCGGCACGCGCCTGCTGCATCACCTCCCAGGGAATGAGCGGCCGCTTGTCGCCATGCCGCAGCGGCAGCACCGACCAGCCGCCGGCGAGATAGCGGGCAGCGGCTTGCGCGATCGGTGTCTGTTGCGTCAGCCCCACGGGCTCATTTTCCAAAGTACAAAGCCGGCAAGCCATAGCATCAGGCCGACGAGTGCCCCGACGAGTGCGCCAGAAAGGCGGCGGCTTCGCTAAATGATGGCGCCCATCGCGGCGCCAAGTAAGAGGCCCGGCGAACCGATAATCAACCCGATGGCGGCCCGATAGCGGCGAAGTCGAGCGGCCCCCAGTTCAACCCAATATCCGACATCAGTGCCGCCGTAGCTTCCAGCCAAGCATACGCCGGGCAAACGCCGCGTGCCGGGCGGCGATAAGCCAGGGCAACAACACAACGACGAACCCAAGAGGCGCCAGCGCGCCGAGGATGATCGCGCGTTGCGGCCAAGGCCCCAATGCATCGACAAATGGCGGGAGTGCGATATCGGCCGACGGATTGCCAATATAGCCGTAGTCCGAGCCCAGCCACAAATTCACCGGCGCGACCAACACGACAAAGGCGGCGCTGACGATCACGGCGCGGCCGAGATCGTTCCAGCCCGGACGAAAACCCAGCACGGCGAGATCGTATACGGCGCAGGCGGCGATGATCGTGTGAGCGGTCCAGAACGCCCAGAATATCAGCGAGACCGGCCCGGCCGTGAGCGCTGGCTGAACGAACGCCTGCAGCGTCAGCGCGCTGGTCCAGAAATACAAGGTCGCTCGCGCCCAGCGCCAGCCGGTCAGCAGCGCGAGCGGCCCCATCAGCCCGTTGAGGTCGCAGATTTGCAGAGGCAGCCCGGTGCGCAGGTCGAGGCCGTGCCAGTTCCACCACGTGTTGTAGGCGAGCCAGTAACAGACGGCGAGCGCGGCGAGTATCCGGCGCAATGCCGCTTCGCTATCCTGACGTAACGTGCAGCCGAGCAAGGCGGGCGCGGCGATCAGCACCGCGCAGACGGCAACAGCCAACGCGTGCAGCCCGCCATAGGGAACGAAGACATCCATCTTGGCCCCCGCCCTGCGCTGTTCCTAGACCCTGCCGAAATATTTAGCGGAGCATGATCTTTTCGGAAAACCGGACTCCACCCCGGATCAAGTCCGGGGCAGGCTTTTTCCGGATCATGTTCTATCGGCCCCGCGGCTTCCAGCCGCCGCGCATGTTGCCGGGGCGGCCACCAGCTGGACCGCGCGGTCAGCTCGCTAGCGCCCGCTTCACCGCTTCCGGTTCCCTCTCCACGATTTTGAGCAGGATGCGGGCGCTCCGTTCGGGCCGTCGCCGGCCCTGCTCCCAGTCGCGCACAGCGGAAAGCGCGAAGCCGTAGGTTCCGGCGAAGGCCTCCTGGGATAGTCCAAGTCGGGTCCGGATTTTCCGGACATCGATCTTCTCGGGAACATGAACGCGGTATTTTTGTTTGTCCGCCGTACTGTCCAGGTAGGCCTTGGCGCTGTCCAGACCAGCCTTGATCTTGTCGAAAGCGCGTTTGCTCATCGTCGACTCCGAACGCTGTGCATTAGCTCCGCCGTCATTCTTGCGAGATTGTTGCGTTCTGCCTGCGACAAATCCGATTTCTCGTTTTTTGCAAAGACAGCCAGCAGAAACACTGGCACGTTATCGCCGCCGAAAAGATAGATGACCCGTGCGCCGCCGCGCTTGCCGCGTCCGCTCGCCGCTACGCGCACCTTGCGAATTCCGCCCGTGCCGGGAATCACGACGCCACATCGCGGCTCGGCCGACACGGTGTCGACAATCGTTGCGCGTTCCTCAACGCTGAACAGCCGCTCCGCATCGGCAAGATAGGGCGGCGCACGCGGCTACCGGCCGCGCGGCTTCCAGCCGCCGCGCATGCCGGGGCGGCCAAGCGTCGAGCGCGGACCCGAATTTTTTTGCGTCCCTGTCGCGCCTGCGGCGCTCCCCGCCTCTTGTTTGCCGGGAATTGATTCGATGCCGGGCCCCATTTCGTCGAGGTTTGGCTTGCGCGGGGCGCCGCGTTTTTGTCCGGGGCGAAGCGGGGCGACCTCGTGGTAGAGCGCGACGCCCATCTCATCGAGCGCGGGCTTGTGGATTTTGCTCGTCGCCCCATCCCGCCCGCCGTCGCGCCGCGCGCTTCGGCGCGGCGACCCTCCCCCTGCAGGGGAGGGTAGAAATTTCGCCGTTGGATCGTCGGTCACGGCGAGCTCGGTGGCGCGCAGGCGCTTGATCTCGTCGCGCAACCGCGCCGCCTCTTCGAAATCGAGATCGGCGGCAGCGGCGCGCATGCGGGTTTCCAGGTCGGCGATCACCGCCTCGAAATTGTGGCCGATGGTGGCAGCCTCCGCGAACTCGCCGCCCTCGCCGGCGCCGGCGGCGATGAGCACATGGTCGCGCTCGTAGACGCTGTTGAGGATATCGGAGATGCCTTTGCGCACGCTTTCCGGCGTGATGCCGTTTTCCGTGTTGTAGGCTTCCTGCTTCTCGCGCCGGCGGTTGGTTTCGGCCATGGCGCGCTCCATCGAGCCGGTGACGGCATCGGCGTAGAGGATGACGCGGCCGTCGATGTTGCGCGCGGCGCGGCCGATGGTCTGCACCAGGCTCGTCTCGCTGCGCAGAAAGCCTTCCTTGTCGGCGTCGAGGATGGCGACCAGCGCACATTCGGGAATATCGAGGCCCTCGCGCAAGAGATTGATGCCGACCAGCGCGTCGAAGGCGCCGAGCCGCAGATCGCGGATGATCTCGATGCGCTCGATGGTGTCGATGTCGGAATGCATGTAGCGCACGCGGATGCCCTGCTCATGCAGGTATTCGGTCAAATCCTCAGCCATGCGCTTGGTCAGCACGGTGATCAGCGCGCGGTAGCCCTTTTGCGCCACCTGCCGCACTTCGCCGACGAGATCGTCGACCTGCGTGCGCGCCGGACGCACATCGACCGGTGGATCGATAAGGCCGGTCGGACGAATGACCTGCTCGGTGAACACGCCGCCGGATTCGTTGATCTCCCACGGCCCCGGCGTGGCGGAGACGCCGAGCGTCTGCGGCCGCATGGCGTCCCATTCCTCGAAACGCAGCGGCCGGTTGTCCATGCATGACGGCAGGCGAAAGCCGAATTCGGCAAGCGTCGCCTTGCGGCGGAAGTCGCCGCGATACATGCCGCCGAGCTGCGGCACTGTGACATGGCTCTCGTCGACGAAGACGAGCGCATTGTCGGGAACATATTCGAACAGCGTCGGCGGCGGCTCGCCGGGCTTTCGGCCGGTGAGGTAGCGCGAATAGTTCTCGATGCCGGCGCAGGCGCCCGTCGCCTCCATCATTTCCAGGTCGTAGAGCGTGCGCTGCTCGAGCCTTTGCGCTTCGAGCAGCCGGCCGGCGGCGTTGAGCTGGTCGAGGCGTTGGCGCAGTTCGCTCTTGATGCCGCTGATCGCCTGCAACAGCGTCGGCCGCGGCGTCACGTAGTGCGAGTTGGCGTAGATTTTGACGAATTCCAGCTCGTCGGTTTTCTGGCCGGTGAGCGGATCGAATTCGTGGATCGAATTCCACCTCGTCGCCGAACAGCGACACGCGCCAGGCGCGGTCCTCGTAATGCGCGGGGAAAATCTCGATCGCGTCGCCGCGCACGCGGAACGAGCCGCGATAGAAATCGCCGCCAGAGCGCTTGTATTGCAGCGCGACCAGGTCGGCGAGCAGCGCGCGCTGGTCTAAGCGCTCGCCGCGCTTGAGCGAGAAGGTCATGGCCGAATAGGTCTCGACCGAGCCGATACCGTAGATGCAGGAGACCGAGGCGACGATGATCACGTCGTCGCGTTCGAGCAGCGCCCGCGTCGCCGAATGGCGCATGCGGTCGATCTGCTCGTTGATCGAGGAATCCTTCTCGATATAGGTGTCGGTGCGCGGGATGTAGGCTTCCGGCTGGTAGTAATCGTAATAGGAGACGAAATACTCCACCGCGTTGTCGGGAAAGAAATTCTTGAACTCGCCGTAGAGTTGCGCCGCCAGCGTCTTGTTGGGCGCGAGGACGAGGGCAGGGCGCTGCGTCTCCTCGATCACCTTGGCCATGGTGAAAGTCTTGCCGGAGCCGGTGACGCCGAGCAGAACCTGCGTGCGATCGTGGCGCCGCACGCCGTCCACCAGCTCGGCGATCGCTTGCGGCTGATCGCCCTTGGGATCGAAATCGGATTTGATGACCAGCCGCCGGCCGCCTTCGCTTTTCTCCGGCCGCTCCGGCCGGTGCGGCACCCAGATCTTTTTCGGCCCGTCGCCTTCGCGGAATTCCGGGCGGCCTTCGCGCAACAATTGGTCCAGCGATTGCTGACTGGCAAGGCCGGCGACCGTTCCCGCCTCCCGGGCGGCCGGTCGTGCGAGCCGCAAGCGGGCCGGGCCCATGTCGGGCGTGATCACGTTCCGCGCGTCTTCGGCGCCCCCTTCCGGTTCATCGATGCCGAGTGCGCGGGCGAGATCGGGATCAAGTTCCCCCGGCGGCACCGGCGTTTTGCCGACATAGCCTTGCTGCGGCGCCTCGCCAAAGCCGCGGGCTACCGAGGCGCGCGCCCGATGCGCATTGGCGAAATCGGCGCGGCGATCAAAGGAATTGTCGGGCGGCGGCGCGAGCTTTGACGGTTGCTCTTCCCCTCCCCCTTGTGAGGACGGATTTTCTTTGATCCCGGTCTGCGAGCCGACGCCGGCCCGGCCCTGGCCGATAGCGGGATTGAGCAAATCCGCCAGCGCCGGGTCGAGCGGCGCCATGTCCGGACGCGCCGCCTTGGCGCGTGTCGGCTTGGCCGGATCCTTCTTCGAATGCTTTGCCGGGTCGCGCGGCCTCGGCGCGTTCGGTCGATCGGGGCTTTTCGCCATGGCCTCAATATGGGCCGAGTCCGCTGGCGGGGAAAGTGTCAGCGCCCGCTCAAAATCCGTGGACGACCTGCTGCACGTGCTCGACGTCCGGCGGCGAAGCGAAGCAATGGCCGACCAGCTTTCGCCATTCTTGGAAGTCTGGCGAGCCGCGGAAGCCGACGTTGTGATCCTCGACCGTTTGCCATTTGACGAACAGCCGGTAGCGGCTCGGCTTTTCTATCGAGCGTTCAAGTTCCATGCCGTGGCAGCCTTTGGCGCGCTTGAAAATCGGTGCTGCATTTTTCACGCCGGCTTCGAATTCCAATTCCATGCCGGGCTTGACGTCGATCTGTGCGATTTCGGTGATCATGTCCTGTTCCTGCAACAATCAGGAACGAGCCTAGCACGAACGCCGGCGAGGCGAAGCACGCGCCTCGGTCAATCGAGCTAAAGCTTTTCCGCGTTCCTTTCGGGTTTCGGCGGACAGGCGCCGACGGCATTGTCCGTATTGGCAAAAACCTTGGCGAATTCCGGATACATGGCTGCCGGAACGTCATCCTTGCGCAGAAATCCGGCGACGAGCGTCGCGCGCACGAAGTTATCGATGCGCTGATCGAGCGGCGTCGACCATTCTTTCTCAATCGCGGCTTTGGCACGCGGTCCGCGCAGCGCGAAACTGTGCTTTTGACGCCCACGCGCATCGTAGTAGAGGCGTACCGCGGCGATCAAACGTTTGTGCCGGGCATTTTCGCAGAGCGACCGGTCGAGCGGTCCGACGAGTTGCGCGATCGGTTCACGGCTGTGGTCGGTCCACCGCTTCTCGTCCTTAAGCCGCTGTTCGAAGTCTTTCGGATCGTCGGGGTCCGGCCGCGGCGGTTCGCGAAGCGCGGGTTCGGTGTCGAAAATCGTGCGGGCGCGCCCGGCGATCATCGAACCGTCGGCGGCGATCGGGTCGTCGGGACCGAGCGGGCGGTGCCTGCCGTTCGGCGCGAAGACGATGGCGTACACCACCGCGGCTATGGCGATCGCGCCTATCAGTTTGATGAAGGCGCCGATCATCTAGCGCGAGTGTTCGACGCAACTTGCGAGTTCGTGCAAATCCGTAACGCGTCTGAACCGCGGATCCGCGGCCGGATTGATCGAGCCGTCGGCGGCCAGCTCGGACACCAAGCTGACGGTTTCCTTCGGAAAATCGCCGATGCCGAACACCCCTTTGGCGTGAACCTTGTGCATGGCGTCGCGGACCCGAAGATCGAGCGGCGAGCCGAAGGCGCGCGCCGCGCGATCCATATTTGGCGAATCGGATCCGCTGCAGGTATGCGTCCCGAGGCACGGCGCGATACTGATCCACGCCCGCGCATAGTCGGTCACGGCTTTGATGTAATGGGCTTTCAAAACTCCGTTGCACGGATCGTCGCCAAGCGCCTTTGCGTAGTCGAGCACCTCACTGCGCAGCCGGTCACGCGTGGGGTCGTTGTCGCTCACGGAGGATTGCTCGAGCTTGATGCGTGGACTGTCGGCATCGACGTGATGGAACGTCGGCAGCCGCGAATCGGGCTGCAATGGGTGTACTTCGAACAGCCACTTCACGCCGAGAAAGACGGCGAGGAACAGTACGATGACGGTTCCGGCAAAGCGAAGATTGCCCATGATGCGCTTCCTTTGTCCGCCGGACGATTACCCGCACACGGGTTAAGAGGCCGCGACGGTTTTTGCGCGTGGGCGATTGAAGTTAGCCCGCTTGGTTTCCCTGGTATTACCGGGATGGGCGAAAATCCTCGGATCGCCCGACGGGCAGCCTAGCCAAGCGGCGCGCCGAAAATGCGAAAGATGATCGGACCTGCGATAAGGAATGCCAGTAGTCCGACGCGCCAGCGCGGAGCCTCGATTGCGGCGGCTAGCGAAAGGCCGGCGAGCGGAACGATGGCGGCGAGCGGCAAATAGTAGCGCGGATAGGCGTCGAGGAGCCATCCGGTCGAGAGATGACGGCCATAACTATAGCTGACGTAAATCGCGAAGGTGGCAGCGAGGGCGGTCGCTCCGGCAATGACGACCACGTCGCGCGCGGTTTCCTCGCGGCGCCACAGTCTTCGCAGCGACACCGCGATGCCCGCGGCCGCGCAGGCGAGCGCTGCCGCCGGTATGGCAAGCATGGCGTAATTGAAGACGCTACGCGAACCCAGGACCGGCATCCAGTCGGCGATGAATGCAGCAATGAAAGAAGCGAGGTAGGCGGGAAAGGATTTGCGCGGCAGGTCCGCCCAGCCGGCAGCGTGTGCGCCCTCATTGAGGAGTGCGACCTGCGCGGGCGTTTCCGGCGTCGGGCTGCCGTATTGAATGATGTAGATGACATACGGCGCCGCGGCGATCGCGAGGGCAAGCCCGGCGGCCATCGTCCAGGTCCAGCGGAAGCGCCCGCGCCACAGCAAATAAGCAAGCGCGGTACTTACCATGCCGGCCGTGAGCAACAACCCGGTCAGCTTCGCCCACGCCGCGGCGATCACGCCGGCGAGCGCGAAGGCGAGCCAAAAACCGCGGCCGGTCGCGACGAGCAGCCACACCCCGAGCGTCGCGAGCGCGCCGCCGAAAAAGGCGAGATCATCGTTGTTCACCGTGGCGGCGAGCTGCACCAGGATCGGAATCAAAGCCAGCGGTACGGCGTAGGCGTAAAATTCCAGGCGTGAGAATTGCGCGCTAAGCGCAAGCGCGAGCAGCGCGGCGAAGCCGATGGCAACGAGCGCGATGTCGATGCAGCGATACGCCCACAGCGTTTGCGGATGACCTTCGACTTTGGGGCCGATCGCGGCAAGCAGCGCGTAGAATGCCGGCGGATGATTGAGGTAATTATGCTCGTCTGTGAAGTGGAAGGTCTGCGGATCGAGGAGCCGCATGCTTCCCAGTTCCGGCCAAACTTTCCCGGTTTTCTGAATATGCGCGACATACGAAATGTGCGCCGGTTCGTCGAACCCGGTCGTCACGTCTTTGCGTGGCGCGCTGGTGACGCAGGCAAGCACAAAAAGACCGAGGATCGCCGCGGCGATCAGAAAATCGGCTATCGCGGGTGACGTGCATTCGCCTGGGGCGGTAGATGTAGCGGTCGTGGACACATGACAGACATGCGCAGTGGGGGGTTAAATTTTCGCTAGCCGTTGCGCTAGACTGGTCTATTCACCAGCACAAGTAGGCTTGTCATGATCGATCTCCATTATTGGACGACGCCGAACGGCCACAAGATCACGATTTTTCTCGAGGAGGCCCGGCTGCCGTACAAGATCATTCCCGTCAACATCGGCAAGGGCGAGCAGTTCAAGGCGGAATTTTTGGCGGTGTCGCCGAACAACCGCATTCCGGCTATCGTCGACCACGCGCCGGCGGACGGCGGCAAGCCGATCTCCATCTTCGAGTCCGGCGCGATCCTGCTCTATCTCGCGGACAAGACCGGCAAGTTCATCGCCAGGGATTTGCGCGGGCGTAACGAAGCCATCGAATGGCTGTTCTGGCAAATGGGCGGTCTCGGGCCTATGGCCGGCCAGAACAACCATTTCAGCGCCTATGCGCCGGAGAAAATACCGTATGCGATCGACCGCTACCGCAACGAGGTGAACCGGCTTTATGGTGTGATGAACAAGCGGCTGGCCGACCGCCAATATCTCGCCGGCGAATATTCCATCGCCGACATGGCCTGCTATCCGTGGGTCGTTCCGTGGGAGCGCCAGGGGCAGAACATCGCCGACTTCCCGCATCTCAAGCGCTGGCTTGAGGCGATCAAGGCGCGGCCCGCAGTGATCAAGGCTTACGAATGGACGCCGAAGATCAATCCCGGCCAGGGCGGCGTGCGCACCGCCGAGGAACGCGCCATCCTGTTCGGCCAGACCGCGCAATCCGTCGCGGGGATGGCGACAAAGTGATTCGTCATGCCCGCGCTCGTCGCGGGCATTCATGTCTTCATGTTGCAATCAAGCTCAAGACGCAGATAGCCGCGACAAGCCCGGCTATGACGTGTGCGAGATTTTGTGCAGCTAATTCTGCCGCACGATGACGCGCGTGCCGATGGGCACGCGATCGTAGAGGTCGATCACGTCTTCGTTGACGAGGCGGAAGCACCCGGAGGAGACGGCATGCCCGATTGTCTCCGGCGCGTTGGTGCCGTGGATGCGGTAGACGGTGTTGCCAAGATACATGGCGCGGGCGCCGAGCGGATTACCGGGACCGCCTGCCATGAAACGGGGAAGGTACGGCTGGCGCGCGATCATCTCCGGGGGCGGTATCCAATCGGGCCACTCGGACTTGCGCGAGATCTGCAAGAGGCCGGCCCAGGTGAAGCCGTCGCGGCCAACCCCGATGCCGTAACGCAGCGCCCGCGTTTCGCTCTCGATCAAATAGAGATGGCGCTCCGCGGTATCGACGATGATGGTGCCGACGGGGTGCTGCGAACGATAGAACACGGCCTGGCGCTGGAACCGTTCCGCCAGATTGTCGTCCGAATTGCCGTGGTCGACGCCGGGCGCGACGTCCTCGATGGTCGGCTGGAAGTTGATGAGCGGTTGCGACCGCGGCTGCGCCAGAGCGGGCGTGGAAAGCACGCAGAGAATCGCGGCGCCTATCAGCGCCATGCCGCGCCCGCGCCCGCCCACGACCCTTGTCAGCCCCACTCCCACCATTTCTCTATCTTCGCCCGTGCGACAGGTGCGTTCAATAGCTTTCTACTCTGTCCGATTGCAGAGACGGTACGGATCACTGAGCGGCGCCGCCGAAATAGCCAGTAATCTTCCAGCCGCCAGCCTCCTTCGCGTAGCACATCTGGTCGTTGCCAAGCGCGGATACCGCCTCGAGGGGAACGAACCCGGCTTTGCCCGAGGGCGTCGCGATGTGCAGGAACGGCTGCTGGTTGGGGTCACCCGGCGGAGCGGTGTCCGGCAGCACGCGCACCAGTGTGAGACCAAGCTTCTCGATGACCGGCGCATCCGGCTTTCCCGCGCTACGCACTTCAACCCCGTCCGTCGACGGATAGCCCCAATTGAGAGGTTCGCTCTGCGTGGCTTCGATGAGAGCCTCGAATGCTTTCGGATCGATGGCGGGTTCGGCCGGCGCGCAAATGACGTTCTGGTGGTCGGGCAGCGGCTCTCCGGTCGGATCGCTGGCATAGGCGGACAGCAACTCCCAACCGGAGCCGTCCTTCGCGTCGAGATCGATGGCCTTCGCGAGATTGGCAACGCCGGATTTGCGCTTGTCGGCAAGATCCTTGTCCTGCATCCAAAAGAAGCCCTGCGCCACGACCAGCTTGGCGAGCGCGGCGCTGTCCTTGCGCTCGGCGGCATCGGCGAGTTGCTTGCGGAAGGCGACAAAGCTCGGGTCGCCGTAGGCGGTGGGCGGCTTCACCGCAACCGGCTGGTAGGGCTTGATCGGCGCCATCGGCGGCGGCTTGAAGCCGCCTGGCGGCAGCGGCAGCTGCTCGGATTGGCCTTGGGCGCAGCCAAGCTCCGGGACCAGCATCATCGTGACGGCGGCAAGGATCAGGGTCGTGGCGATGAGGCGCTGGCGCATCGCGTGGTCTCCGGTCGGGAATTTGGCGCAATGACGAGGTGCAATGGCCCATCCGATAAGTCCGAATTGCGACCGAGGTGCGGCGGCCCGCCGCAGGGCCAGTTGTCCATTGCGGTCGCCGCCTGATTTATCCCTTCAAGCCGAAATAGGCGCGGCGCAGCGCGTCGTTTTCCTGCATGGCGGCGACCGTGCCGGAAAAACCGATTTGGCCGTTGTCCAGCGTGTAGACCCGATCGGCGAGCGCCAGGAATTTCACGTTCTGCTCGGCAATCAGCAGCGCAAGTTCTTTCGCCCGGAATTGCGCCAGCACCTCGATCACCTCTTTGACGTAAAGCGGCGAAAGGCCCGCAGACGGCTCATCCATGATGAGCAGTCGCGGATCGCCGACGAGCGCCTTGGCGATGCCCAGCATCTTGCGCTGGCCGCCGGACAGACTGCCGGCGAACGCGCGGCGGCGCTCGGCAAGGGTCGGGAATACCGCGTAAAGCTCGTTCATCCGCTCGCGTGCACGAGCCTTGGGCAAGAACTGCGCGCCAATGAGGACATTTTCTTCAATGGTGAGGCCCGGAAATCCCGACGTTTCGGACATGAAGACAATGCCCCGCCGCACCCGCTGGTCGGTGCGGAGCCCGGTAATGTCCTCGCCGGCGAAATCGATGCGGCCCGCCCAGACCTCGAGCAAGCGCATGATCGTCTTCAGCAAGGTCGTCTTCCCGGCGCCGTTGGCGCCGAGGAGCACGACCGACTCGTGCTGGTGAATCAGAAGATCGATGCCCCATAAGACCTGCATGCGCCGGTAACCGGTGCTCACCCCGGCGACTTCGAGCAGGGGCCGTGGCGGCTCAGGCTGCATGCTCGTCCCCGAGGAAGACTTCGACGACCTGCGAATTCTTGAACGCTTCCGCCAGCCGGCCTTCGAAAATCTCCTTGCCCGCATTCATCACGATGATGCGGTCGGTGATCTGGTCGATGAACCCCATCAGGTGCTCGACGACGAGAAGCGCTATTCCCGAGCGCGCAAGCTCCTTCAGCTTGATCGCGATGCGTTCCAGTTCCGCGGGATTGAGTCCGGCTGCCAGCTCGTCGACGAGCAAGAGCCGCGGGCCGGTTGCCAGCGCGCGCGCGAGGTCGAGCATTTTTTGATGTGCGCTGTTGAGCTCGCCGGCCGGTTGGTCGGCAAACGGGGCAAGGTCGAGAGACGACAGAAGCGCGCCGACATCAGAAGCGCCATTACGGCTTCGTCCGTACGCCACCGCGATTTCGACGTTCTCGCGCACAGTCAGGGTGAGGAACGGCCGCGGGATCTGGAAGGTGCGATTGATCCCGGCATGCACGAGCTGGTGCGAGGCAAGGCCTCCGATCGATCGTCCCTCGAAATGGATCGATCCGCCGTCCGGCCGATAGAGGCCGGAGATGACATTGATGCATGTGGTCTTGCCCGACCCGTTCGGTCCGACCAGACCGAGGATTTCGCCTTTGCCGACGGCAAAGCTCAAGACGTCGAGCGCGCGAAAGCCGCCGAAGCGCTTCACCAAACCGTCGACGGCCAGAAGAGGGGAGATATCAGGGGACATCGATCCCCCATCTTTGCAGCAACGAGACGAGGCCGTTCGGCAGGAACAGCACCAGGCCCATGATCAGCGCGCCGTAAAGGAGCTGAAAGTATTGCGGCGTCGAAATCCCGACCGCGTTGTAGATGCCATAGAGAATGACGACACCAAGAACAGGCCCGGTCACCGTGGCATTGCCGCCGAACAATGCGAACACGATCGCAAAGATCGTGAACTCGACGCTGAAAACGGTCTCGGGATAAAATACTGACACGTACCAGGCAAACACGGCGCCCGCGAGACCGGCTATGAGCGCGCTCAACAGCCAGGCGATGATGCGTTCGCGCACCACGTTGATGCCGGCCATGCCGGCGCTGATCGGGTCCTCGCGAATGGCTTTCAGCGCCATGCCGAAATGCGAATTGCGCAGGTAGATGACGAGTCCGAGCGTCAGTGCGAGAACCGCCAGCGCCGTCGCGTAGCTTAGCGCCGGATTAAAGACGCCGCTGAGGCTGATGCCATAGGGACCCTTGGTGATGTCTTCCAGATTTGGGTTCGATATCACCTGCAACAGCGCAAGCGCGGCGGCGAGATTGGCGATCGAGAAATACGCGCCGGAGAGACGGAAGAGCGGGGTCAGCACAAGCGCGAGCGTCATTGCGGCAGCGGCGCCGACGGCCAGCGCCAGAAGAGGCGGCGCGTGCAGATGGAGCACCATCAGCGAGAAACCGTAGGCGCCGGCGCCGAAGAATCCGACATAGCCGAACGGCAAATAGCCGGTGAATCCGTAGATGACGTTGATGCCCTGCGCCAGCGTCATGAAGATGATGAAATTGAAGAGGAGCAGGTGATTGCTGTAGACGCTCGGCAGGATCGCGAAGGCGACGACCACCGGCAGCCAGATGAGCAAAAGGTGACGCACGTATCTAGGCACGTCGCACCTGCCGACCGAGGAGCCCGCTGGGCCGCACCAAGAGGATCGCGATCAGCAGAACGTAGGGCAGGAGATTGGCCCAGGAGCTGTAGTAGCTCTGCATGAACATGTAGGAGATGCCGTAGACCACGCCTCCCAGCACGGTGCCGAGCGGGTTGCCAAGAGAACCGATAACGATGACGGCAAACGAGGTCACGGTGATTTCAGCGCCCATCGCAGGCGTGATGCTGCCGAGCATGAAAGGCGCGAAGACACCGGCGGCCGCCGCTAAACCGAGCCCGATGCCGAATGCGATCGCCGATATGCGATGGACGTCGATCCCGGTTGCGATCGCTTCTTCGCGATTATCCATCACCGCGCGAGTGAGATAGCCGAGCCGGGTCTGATACAGATAAACGTAGACGAGCAAAACGGCGCAGCCGCTGACAATGCCGCTCGCCACCCATGACGACGGAAAGGTCTGGCCCAATAGCTCGACCGGGCCCGTCTCGATCTTGTGGCCGGCGAAGAAACCCGCAGTGGCGGCAATCGCGCGCCCGAGTTGATCGCCGGGGATCGACCTTTCGCTGGTGCCGAAGGCGATGGTCGTCACCGCTTCGATCACTTGCGAGAGGCCGAAGAAGAGAATGAATGACAGCATTTCCGGATCCTTGGCGCGCAGAAGCCGCGGAACCAGGAGGTAATAGAGCGGGAGGCCAACGATCACGAAAGCGCCAAACGCGATCGCGACCGCCGGAACCGGATTGAGGGAAAAGAGCGTGAACAACCAGAACGCCAGGAACGCGCCGAGCATCAAAAAGTCACCATGCGCCAGATTGACGATGCGCATGACGCCGAAGACGAGGTTGAGGCCGAGCCCAATCAGGGAGAAATAGAGCCCGAAGAGCAGGCCGGCCATCAGGCTATAAGTGAACATTCAGCGCACTCCGCCGCGGATCGCCACCGTGGCAGCCGGTCTTGCCATCGTCAGGGGCGGGGGTAGACTGGCTTTCCGTTCGCGAGCTCGTGCGGCCACACCGTCACCAGCTTCAGACGATCGTCTTCACCGGCGATGAACTGGCCAAGCGGAGTGAGTTCGCCGATCTGTCCCCCGTTCGCATCGAGCTCGAAGGTACCGTCCAGCGTCTTGAGCTTCCCAGACAGGCTGAAGATCGCTTTGCGCAACTCGAGCTGATCGAGGCTATCGGCGGTCGCCAGCGCCCTTTCGAGAACAAGGCCGGTCGTGTACCCGGCTATGGAATTGAAACCGAACTCCACATGGGCATCGGCGTATTTCTTATGCCAGGCGTCGCGGTATTCCTTCAGCGACATGCCGAATTCGTTCTTATAGGCAATGTCCAAGGACGTGACGTAAGTGAATACATAGTCCAGCGCTTTGCTGCCGATGTTTTTTTCCAACAGCTCGGTTTCGACGCCCGGATAGATGCTGAACAGGAATTTGAACTTGATGCCGCTGTCCTGAACGTTGCGCAGGAATGCGATATCGTTCGACGCGTAACCGAGGTGCAGAATCGCGTCCGGGTTCGCCGCCCGGATGTTGTTCAGCAACACCGTGTAGTTAGACGTTTCGGTCGGGACGCCCTGATCGAAAACAAGCTCAACGCCTGATTTCGATTCGGTGATGAATTTGCGGATCGAATTTGCCTGCGTTCCGGTGAAGTCGTTGGTCGCATAGAGCATGGCGATGCGCTTGATCCCGAGCCCGGGACCGTCATGGGTGAGAAAATCCGCCAGCGGCTTCGGCCAGATGCTGGAAACCGGATCGGCCATCAGCGCGATGTAAGGATTATCGGGCGTGAAAAAATTGGCTCCGGTGCCGGTCTGGTCGATCAGCAGCATCTTGTGATCGCGGGCGATCGGCACCGCGACCGAAGTGAGCACCGATCCGGAATCCGCGACCAGAATGTCGACCTTGTCCTGGGTGATGAGCTGATTGTAGAGCGTGGCCGCGGTCGCGGTGCTGCTCTGATCGTCATAGGCGACGAGCTTGATCGGAATTTTCTTATCGAACGCTTTGACGTAGACGCCACCCTCCGCGTTCTTTTGATCGATCCACAGCTTGAGGCCGTCGTGAACCGGCATGGAGATGCTGGCGTAGCGGCCGGAGGAGGCATAAAGCGTTCCGAGCTTGATTTCCGCGGGAGCATCGGCCGCTTGCACACCGGCGGTCGTTACCGAAGCCAGCAAGGCCGCGAAAATCGATGGCCGGATCATGAGCGTCCTCCTCGAGTTTTTGATTTCGCCGTCAAGCTAAGACATCGGACTACCCGGAGCAATCCAGCTACGGCACGGAGACGCCATCCTTGACCTTAAGTTTCCCGTCGGTCGTGGCGCCGCTTGTGATGAGCGCCTCGATTTCGTCGTCTGGGATGCCGGCTTCTTTGAGGATCGCAACGCTGTGCTCGCCCAAACGCGGCGCATGACGGGTGATTTTCAAGGCGGCACCGTTCCAGCGGCTGGGGATACCGGTATAGCGAATCCGCCCCTCGGTCGGGTGCGTTAGGGTCTGCAAGAATTCGACCGCCGCGAGGTGCGGATCGTCGATCAAAGCGTCGAGATCGTTCATCGGCGCGCACGGAATGTCGCAGCGTTCAAATAGCGCGAGCGCCTCAGCCGTCGTCATTGTCCGCAGGATGTCGGCGACAATGCGTTGCACGTCATTGTAGTAACGTCGGCGCGAAGCGAAGTGAGCCAAGCGGGGATTGGCGGCATATTGATCGAGCCGGCCGAGACCTTCGAAGAACGCCTTCCAGTGCTTGTCGGTATAGACCAGGGCGCAGACGTGGCCGTCGCGGGTGCTGTAGGGATTGCGGGCTGCGCTCGTCAGCCGGGGATTGCCGGCTTCGCCATTCGGCGGATCGAACGAGCGCCCGCCAAGATGATCGCCAAGCACGAGTTGCGCCATGGTCTCGAACATCGGCAGCTCGACCGCCTGACCCTCACCGGTGCGGTCGCGACGGAAAACGGCGGCGAGTATGACGTGAGCGGCATTTATCCCGACAATACGATCGACTACCGTCAGCGGCACGTATTGCGGCTCCTGCCCGCCCGCCTGCGCGACGATCGCCGGCAGCGCGCAAATGCCCTGAATGAGATCGTCGTAGGCGGGCTTGCCGGCATATGGGCCGCCGTCGCCATACCCCATCAGACTAACGTAAACGAGCCGCGGATTGACTTTACGCACATCGTCGTATGCCAACTTGAGGCGCCGCATCGCCGCCGGGCGAATATTGTGGATGAAGACGTCCGCACTTCCGCACAGGTGCAGCAACGCCTTGCGCGCCGACGACTGCTTCACGTCAAGAACGAGGCTGCGTTTGTTGCGGTTCAGTTGCAGATAGAGCGGGCCCATATCGGCGCTCCTGGCCGCTCCGACCCCCCTGCGCATGAGGTCGCCCTCCGGCGGTTCGATCTTGATGACATCAGCGCCGTAGTCCGCGAGAATCTGCGCGGCGTGAGGGCCCGCGATCATCGACGTGAGGTCGAGGACGCGCAGCCCCTGGAGAGGGGCTTGGTCGCCCGGACGAGGCGTGGTTGATGAGGTGGCCCTTGCTTTCTTGGCCTTTGCGCTCTTGCTACCGGTCATCGCCAAAGCCGACTTGTTGCGAGTGATGCATTTGAAATAAGAACTTCCACCGAAGCAAGCGCAGTGGCCACGTTATCGGGCCAGGTTCACATCCGGATTTTCGCATGGCCTTGCGGCTGCATAAGCTCGCGTCCCGACATAGCGCCGCGGCAATGCGCGCTCGATCAGGTCATCCAGAAGAAGGCGAACCTGATAGCGCTGCTGAGTCAAGCGTTTTGAAGGTTTGAGGAGCGCGCCCCATGAGCGAGGCGAAGATGAGCAAGACGAAGATTCTGTTCATCGGGCCGGGCGCCATCGGCGCGTCGGTCGCGGCCTGGGTGGCGGAGAGCTATTCGTCGGTCTTCATCATGGGCCACGGCGAGACCCAGGCGGCGTTGCGCCAAAATGGCATCACCACATACGAGTTCGCGCATGAAGAACAGACGCGGCGGACCGTCCGTGTCGCCACCGCCGACCGGCCCGGCGACATCAGCGACGCCGACATCGTCGTGCTGGCGGTGAAGAACTATAGCCTGGAGGCGGTCGCGCAACAGGTGCGCGACGAGCTGGGCGACCGGCCGATCATCGTGTCGATGGCGAACGGCATGGACAATCAGCGGATACTGCCGAAGCTCTTCAATAAGGTGATCTATTGCGTGGTCGGCTACAACGCCCGCCGCGACGCGCCGGTTGTGGTCGGCTATCAGCGCAAAGGGCCTTTGCTGATCGGCACGCCGGACAACAAATTGGACGGAGAGTTGCGGCTGGTACAGTCAATTCTCGCGCGCGGCTGTCCGACCGAGATTGTCGATCGCCTGCAGGATGCGGTGCATACCAAGATTGTGATCAATCTCACCAACGCCCTCGATGCGCTGGTGGGTCGAGGCGCGCGGCCGTTATCGAACCTCGCCGCTTATCAAAAGCTCCTCTCGCAGACTCTGTGGGAGGGCGTGCGCGTTATTCGCGCCGCCGGCTATCGCGAGCACCACATTGCCGGCATACCGTCCTTCGCACTGCTGCATCTCGTGGCTGTGCTTCCGGGCTGGTTGACCCGCCCGATGTTCAAGCGTGAGCTTCGCGCCATGAGGATGTCGAGCATGACGCAGGACGTGGTGCTACGCGGCGCCTACGACACCGAGCTTGAATCGATCACCGGCTACATCGTGCGTCTCGCCGCCGAGCACGGCGTGGCGGCCCCGTACAATCGCGCCATATATCGTCTCGGCCGGGAGATGTTTCACCCCGGGTTCGAGCCCTTGCGCTGCGAGGAAGTGCTGGCCGCGGTCGAGCGCGAGCGCAAAGACGGCCGCCCGCTTTGACATTGCGCGGCGGCGGCCGGCCGTGCACTCTCGATCTATTCTGCAGAAGAACACGTCGCGGCCGCGGCGGCCGACTGTGAGAATATTTTTGACTCATCGCTGCAATTTTTTCCATACTTTGCCCGGTCGGCCTGCACTCTTTCTGGTACTCTCCGCACGATATGAAGCCAGCACCCTTCCGGTACGTCGCCGCCCGGACCATCGAGCAAGCCTTGGAGCTGAAGGCCGAACATGGCGATGAGGCGCGATTTCTCGCCGGCGGTCAAAGCCTTGTTCCGACAATGAATTTCCGGCTGACGCAGCCGGCTATGCTGATCGATATCAATCCGCTGGCCGAGTTAGCCGGTGTCAAGAACGGAGCAGCGGAGCACCTGCGGATCGGTGCATTGACGCGCTACTGCGCGCTCGAGCGCGATCCGGCGACGGCGCGGAATTTACCGCTGATCCACGAAGCTTTGCCCCATATCGCGCATCCGCAAATTCGCAACCGCGGAACGATTGGCGGCAATCTGGCGCACGCCGACCCGGCTTCGGAAATGCCGGCTATCGTGGTGACGCTCGGCGGCCGGTTGCGCGCGCAGTCGGTGAAGGGCGAACGGTGGATTGCCGCGTCGGATTTTTTTGTCGGCGCGCTTTCCACGTCGCTCGAACCGGACGAAATGCTTACGGACGTGGAACTGCCTGTCGCGCCGCCGCGGTCCGGTTCGTGCTTTATGGAGCTGTCGCGCCGGCGCGGCGATTTCGCCATCATCGGCGTGGCCTGCATGGTGCGCGTTAACGCGGAGGGACGCTGCACCGAAGCGCGCATTGGTCTCTGCAATGCGGGCGATGGGCCGGTCTTTGCCGCGCAAGCGAGTGAATCTCTCGCCGGTCGGCAAATCGGCGCGCCGGAGATCGAGGAAGCGGCCGAACTTGTGCAAGGCGCGATCGATCCGGGCGGGAGCATCCATGCCAGCAAGGAATTCCAGCGTCACGTCGCGCGCGTTTTGACGGCGCGCGCCTTGGCCATCGCCAACGAGCGGGCCTGCCGTGAGCATTGACAGTCACGAGATCAACGTCACGGTGAACGGCACGCCATACCGGCGTACGGTGGAGTCGCGCTTGCTGCTGAGCGATTTCCTGCGCCACGATCTTTTGCTCGCCGGGACGCATGTCGGCTGCGAGCACGGCGTGTGTGGCGCCTGCACGGTGATTTTCGACGGCGCCGCCGTTCGCTCCTGCCTGATGTTCGCCGCGCAAGCCGACGGTCATACGATCACGACGGTGGAAGGACTGGCTCCGGACCGCGAGCATCTGCATCCGTTGCAAGAATCCATGCGCGAATGCCATGGGCTGCAATGCGGCTATTGCACAGCCGGCATCCTGATGACGATGAAAGTCTTCCTCGACGAAACGCCGGCGCCGGACGAGGCGCAAATCCGCGAGGCGCTTTCCGGCAATTTGTGCCGCTGCACCGGCTATCAGCACATCGTCGAGGCCGTGAAGCTCGCCGCCAAACGGCTGCGGAGGTGATCGCCTTGGCCACGCGAAATTTTGGCGCTCCGATCAGACGCAATGAAGATGCGCGACTGTTGAGCGGTCAGGCCCTCTTCGTCGACGACGTCGAGCTTCCCGGCATGTTGCACGCGGCGTTCTTGCGCAGCAGCGTCGCGCACGCCCGCATCCGTTCGATCGACGTTTCCGCGGCGCGTGCGCGCGAGGGCGTCGTCGCGGTCTACACCGCGGAGGACCTCGGCGATTATTGGGCTCCGGGTCCGCTCCTCGTGCCGCCGCCGCCGATCAAGGACATCACCTTCAATCAGCGTACCCAGGTACCCCTCGCCAAAGGAAAAATCCGCCATGTCGGCGAGCCTTTGGCCGTGGTCTTTGCCCAAAGCCGCTATCTCGCCGAGGATGCGCTCAGCGACATCGCCGTCGAGCTCGATCCGCTGCCGGCCGTGGTCAATCTGGAAAAGGCGCTGACCGAGGTGTCCGCCACCGTGCATGACGACGCCCGCGGCAACGTCGCCGCGCATGTTCGGCAAAGCCGCGGCAACTACGCCGCCGCACGCGCGCGTGCCG
Organism: uncultured Alphaproteobacteria bacterium; assembly: GCA_963733575.1. Lineage (GTDB taxonomy): Bacteria > Pseudomonadota > Alphaproteobacteria > Rhizobiales > Xanthobacteraceae > BOG-931. The sequence goes on from CAVTDJ010000011.1 coordinate 759,283, forward strand.
ATCGCATCATCAGCCGCCGCCTCCTCTACGATCACGGTGCATCGTCGCCGATCGAGACCCGCGGTATCGTCGCCAATTGGGACGCGCGTGCCAATCAGCTCACGATTTGGGATACGACCCAGGCGCCGGTGTTCTTGCGCAACGGGCTCGCCGGAATGCTGGGCTTGAGCGAGCGCCAGGTGCGGGTGATCGCGCCGTTCGTCGGCGGTGGTTTCGGTCCGAAGATCATGCTGTTCTATCCCGAAGAAGTCGTGATCCCGTGGGCGGCGATTAAACTCAACCGCCCGATCAAATGGATCGAAGACCGGCTCGAGCATTTCTTTGCCACGACGCACGAGCGCGGGCAGACGCACGACGCTGAAATCGCGCTCTCCGCCGACGGCCATATCCTCGGCGTCAAGGATGTGTTTCTCCACGATACCGGCGCCTACAATCCCTACGGTCTGACGGTGCCGATCAACAGCCAATGTACGCTGCTCGGACCCTACGTCATCCCCAACTACGACAGCACCTTTACGGCGATCTTCACCAACAAGCCGATCGTCACGCCGTACCGCGGCGCCGGACGGCAACATGGCGTTTTCGTCATCGAGCGTCTCCTCGACATCGCCGCGCACGAACTGAACATCGACCGCGCCGAGATTCGGCGGCGCAACCTTATCCCGCCGGACGCTTTTCCCTACAACAACGAGATCATCTATCAGGACTTCGCGCCGCTCTCCTACGATAGCGGCAACTACGAGCCGATCCTCGACAAAGCGCTGGAGATGATCGGTTACGATCGCTTCCTCGCCGAAGAACAGCCGCGGCTACGCGCGCAAGGCCGCCACGTCGGCGTCGGCGTCGCCTGTTACGTCGAGGGCACCGGCATCGGGCCCTACGAAGGCGCCAAGGTTCAGGTGCAGGCGAACGGCAAAGTAAGCGTGGCGACGGGCATCGGCACGCAAGGGCAGGGGCATTTCACCGTGTTTGCCCAGATCGTCGCCGATCAACTCGGCGTCGAAGTGAGCGATGTCGATATCGTGACCGGCGACACCGATCAGTTCTATTGGGGGGCCGGAACTTTCGCGAGCCGCGGCGCGGTGGTGGCGGGCAACGCCGTCAACGAGGCGGCAAAGGCGGTGCGGCAGAAAATCCTCAAGCTCGCCGCCGAACACTTCGAATGCGCCGAGGAGGACTTGGAGATCGCCAACGGCGAGGTCTCGGTGGTCGGTGTTCCCGGTCAGGCGGTCAAGCTCGGCGCGCTGGCGCTCAAGGCCAATCCGATGCGCGGCGCGGTGCGTCCTGGAACCGAACCGGGCCTGGAATCGACCCAGTATTTCGGTCCGCCCGGCGGTGCGACGGCGAGCGGCGTGCACGCCATGATCGTCGAGGTCGATCCGCAAACCTTCACGCTTGAAGTGCTGAAATACGTCGTGGTGCACGACTGCGGCACCGTCATCAATCCGCTGATTGTGGCCGGCCAGATCCATGGCGGGGTCGCGCAAGGCATCGGCAATGCTTTCTACGAGCAGCTCGTGTTCGATGACGATGGGCAATTGCTCAACGCTTCGCTCGCGGATTATTTGCTGCCGACGGCGCTCGAAGTGCCGCATATGGAGGTCGCCCACACGGTGACGGCATCGCCGCTCAATCCGCTCGGCATTAAGGGCGCGGGTGAGGCCGGAGCCATTCCGGTCGGGCCGCTATTCGCGCAGGCGATCGAGGACGCGCTCGGGCTCCTGGATCAAAAAGTCGAGCTCAACGAAATTCCGCTCAGTCCGTGCCGTTTGTTCGAGTTGACGGCCAAATTGCGATGATTTTGGTCACCGGTGCGGCCGGCAAGACCGGCAAAGCTGTGGTCAAGGCATTGGCGGGCAAGGGCGCAGCCGTGCGCGCGCTCGTGCGCCGGCCCGACCATGCCGGGGCGCTGATGGCGCTCGGCGCCGTCGAAGTCAGCGTCGGCAGCTTCGAGGACGCTCGCGCGTTGGCGCTCGCCACCGAGGGTGCGCAAGCGATCTATCACATCTGTCCTAACGCCAGCCGCGAGGAGGTGGCGTATGCGCAGGCCGTCGCCGCCGCGGCACGGGCGCGTGGCGTGAGGCGCTTTGTCTATCACTCGGTGCTGCATCCGCAGATCGAGGCGATGCCGCATCACTGGCAGAAAATGCGCGTCGAGGAGTTTTTGCTGTCTACGGGCTTCGATCTCACGATTCTGCAACCGACGGCGTATATGCAAAACATCCTCGGTGCATGGCGCGGCATTGTGGCCGACGGCGTCTTTCTTGTTCCGTATCCAGTCGATACGCGATTAAGCCTCGTGGATTTGGACGATGTCGCCGAGGCCGCGTCGCTGGTGCTCACGCAAGACGGACATAGCGGCGCGACCTATGAACTCGTCGGCACGGCGCCGCTCAGCCAGATCGAAGTCGCGGCGGCGATCGGCGCGGCGCTCAAGCGAAACGTGCGTGCGGCATCGGAAACGGTCGCGGCGTGGGAGGCGCGCGTCCGCGCCGGAGCGGTGGGCGAGCATGAACGCGCCACGCTCGCCGCGATGTTTCGCTATTACGCAAATCACGGCCTTGTCGGGAATCCGAATACGCTGTCCTGGCTGCTCGGCCGCCTGCCGAACGAACTCTCGGCCTTTCTCGGCCGCATCGCGGCGCAGCCTGAAGTCTGATACGCCGTTAGCTCATAAGACGTTGGCTTGATCCTGTGAAAATCAAACGCGGACCGCGCATTTTGTAATGCCGAGCAGTGATGTCGAGGTCGTAATTGTCGGCGGCGGTGCAGCTGGCATCGCGGCCGCCCGCCGGCTTTGCCACGCCTCCATCCGCTGCCTTGTTGTCGAGGCACGTCCGCGGCTTGGCGGCCGAGCCTGGACGGTGATCGATGCATCGGGTTTTGCGCTGGACCTCGGCTGTGGGTGGCTGCATTCCGCGGATCGCAATCCATGGTGCGCCATTGCGCAAGAGCAGGGGGCTTCGATCGACAAAACCCCGCCGCCCTGGATGCGCCCATCACTTGAGATCGGCTTTTCGCGCTCCGAGCAACACGACTTTCACAATGCGCTTCAAGCATTCTTTGTGCGTTTGGGGCATGCCGTGGAAAACGAATCCGACGTTCCAGCTGCCACCTTCCTTGATCCGAGCTCTCGCTGGAACGGCCTTATCAAGGCGGTCGGCACGTACATCAGCGGGGCAGAACTCGATCGGCTTTCAGCCAAAGACTTCGACCGATACGAGGATAGCGGCGTGAATTGGCGCGTCGTCGAAGGCTACGGCTCCATCATCAGTGCCTACGGGGCACATCTTCCAATGATGCTCGACTGCCGAGTGTCCGGGATCGACCACCGAGGCAAGCGTTTGAGAATTGAGACGACGAAAGGCGTGGTCGCGGCCGATCAGGCTATTGTGACGATCCCGAGCGCGCTAATCGCCGCAGAGCGACTCTCGTTCATGCCGGTACTTCCGGAAAAAACCCAGGCAGCCACGGGGTTGCCGTTGGGACTTGCCGACAAACTCTTCATGTCGCTTGATGACGCGGAGGAGTTTGAAAAAGATGTCCGACTATTCGGACACACGGACCGCTCGACGACGGGCGCTTATCATTTCAGGCCATTCGGCCGGCCGATGATCGAGGCCTATTTCGGTGGCCGATGGGCCTCCGATCTCGAAGCGAACGGCGATGGAGCGTTCTTTGATTTTGCCGTTTCTGAGCTCGTGGATTTGCTCGGAAGTGCTTTCGCCCGCCGCGTGAAGCCGATCCATGTCCATCGCTGGGGCCTCGATCCGTTTTCTTTGGGCTCTTACTCATTTGCTCTGCCGGGGTCGGCAGATTGTCGTCGAACGCTTGCCGAACCGGTCGATAATCGGCTGTTTTTTGCTGGCGAAGCGTGTTCAACGAACGATTTTTCGACCGCCCATGGCGGCTGGCACACCGGAGCTATCGCCGCCGATCAAGTCATCGCCGTGCGCAGGAACTAACTGCCCGCCCGCATCGCAATGCCGCGCGCGACAGCGTGGCAAGCCCCTTACTCATACGTGGCCCCAGGCGCGGCGGCCGACCTCGACCAGGCGTTCGATCTTGAGCGTCTGAATGTCGGTGGTGACCTTGCTCGGCAAAACCGCGTATTTCGACATTGCCGCGCTTGAAAAACCGCACTGCGGGCAAATACCGAGCCGCTCCATCGGCGCGTAGCGGGCCGCGTCCTCGAGCCGCCGCATCAGATCGTCGGATGATTCGACGGCCGGATTTTTGGTGCTGATGATGCCAAGATAGGCGCGTTTGTCGGCCGGCAGATGGCGCAGTGGCGCAAAATCCCCGGCGCGCTGTGAATCATATTCGAGCAGGTAGGCGTCGACGTCGCAGCGGGTAAACAAGGCCTCTGCGATCGGCGCATAGCCGCCGTCGCCCATCCACAGGCCTTCCATGTTGCCGCGGCACAGATGCATCCCGATCGTCATGTCGGCGGGCCGGCCCGAGATCGCGCGGTTGAGAACATCGATGTAGAGCGAGACCAGCTTGTCGGGATCGTCACCTTCGCTCGTCGCCAGGGCGCAGATATTGACGTCGCAGAGGAGCGCCAAGGGCACTTCGTCGAGCTGAAGATAGCGGCAGCCCGCCGCGTAAAGATCCTTTATCTCCTGCTGGAAGACCGCGACCAAGTCGTTCCAGTAGGTTTCGACGTCCGGGTACACCTTCGGATCGACGGCATCCTTGAAATGGCCGAAATGCATGTGCGACGGCGTCGGCATCGTCACCTTGACGCGGTTTTTCGCAACCGATTGGATGAACTTGAAATCCTCGCTGACGATCGGCTTGGTTCGTCGCACGGGTTTGCTCGCGACCGGAGCCGGTGAAACGGTCGAAAAGCCGTTGTCATTGCGGAAAGTCAGTTTCGAGGCGCGGAAATCGAATCCTTCGACGGCATTCAGAAATCCGCGCGACCAGCCGCCGCGGCGAAACTCGCCGTCGGTGACGATGGGAAGGCCCAGGGCTTCCTGCATCGCGATGGCTTCGCGAATGGTGCGATCCTGCACATCGTGAAGCGCTTCGGCGGAAAGCTTGCCGCTCTCCCACTCGCGCCAGGCTGCTACAAGTTCCGGCGGCCGTTTCAGGCTGCCGACGTGATCGACGGAATTGGCGGGTACGCGAGATGAAGCCACACAAAACTCCCTAATTTAGATAGCTGCCGCAGCTTGCGGCGTTTGCCTTGGAAGGCTCGCGACGTCAGCACGCCAAGGAGGGCGCGCCAAAATCGCGTCAAGTTCAGCCGCCGTCGCCGCAACGCCGAGGATGTAGCGGTCCGGTCGGATGACCACGGCCTCCGCATGCAGCTCGGCGAGGTAGATGGCTGCGTCGCCGTCAGCCTCAATCAAAACAACGTCGGCTCCGTTCAGTTTGGCGCGCGTCGTTGCCGGCAGTGCATCGGCGAAATGGCGGGTCGCCAATACCGCGAAGCGAAAGCCAACCAGGTCGTCGAGCAGCTTTCCGTCGGGAAGCCTCGGCTGGCTGGAGCGCGAGCCCGCGGGCGGCGGTTCGTCGCCACGCAATCCGCGGCCAAGTCGCGGCGCGAGCGGCCGCAGCATCGTCGGATTGGCGATGAGGTCGTGGTCGCGCTGGCGGGCCTTGTCGGGGTCGGTGGCCTGGATCACGCCGCCGAGTTCGACGGCGAGCTCGATATAGGCGCGCACGTGCTCCATGCGCTCCAACTCGTAGGTATCGAGCAGGCTATCGGGGGCATCGCCGGCGATCACGTCACGCAGCTTCCACGCCAAGTTGGCGGCGTCGCGCAGGCCCGAGCACATGCCTTGTCCCAGGAATGGCGGCATCTGGTGCGCGGAGTCACCCGCCAGCAGCAGACGGCCGCGCCGCCACTTCGTCGAGAGCGCGGAGTGGAAGGTGTAGACCACCGCGCGTTCGATCGTCGATTTCGCCGGATCGATGTGCCACGGCTTCAGCAGCTCGTATATGCGCTCCGGCTGAATGATCGTTGCCGGGTCGTCGTGCGGCATCAGCATGAATTCCCAGCGATGGCGCTTGCCGGGCATCGGGATGAAAGTCGTTGGCCGCGCGGGGTCGCAATACTGGATCGCGTCGATGACACGGCCGGTCTCGTCCGCGGCTTCGGGCACGCCGGCGGGCGGCTCATCGAGGATCATGTCGAGCACGATCCATCGCTCATGCGATCGCAGGTCGTGCAGCGCCGCGCCCATGAAGCGCCTGACCGTCGAGCGCGCGCCGTCGCAACCGATAACGTAGCGGGCGGTGACGTCAGCAAGGACGCCCGACGCGAGGTTTTCGTAGCGGACGCCGACGTCGTCATCGCGTTCGTCAAGCGCGAATACGTCGCTCCGCAGCCGCACATCGACCGCCGGAAACCGCGCCACCCCACTGCGCAGAACCGACTCGAGTTCCGGCTGATAGAACCGATAGGCATTGTTCCAGCCTTCGGGTCCGACTCCGCTCCGCGTCAGCAGCAGCAACAGCTTGCCGTCGGCGCTGACGTGACGGATGTTGCGGCTGACATTAAGGCGCGGCAGCAATTCGTCCGCCAGCCCCATCGTCTGAATGAGACGCATCCCTTCGCCGTCGAGCGCAACCGCGCGCGGCAGGTGATAGACCGACGGCTCGCGCTCAAGGACGACGACACGGAGTCCGCTCAGTCCGAGCAGGTTCGCCAGGCTCGCGCCAACCGGTCCGTATCCGATGATGCAGACGTCGAACGCCGGCGATGCCATGGCCGTCTCACATCGCCGTCAGGATTTTTTCAGGCCCATCTTCGCGGCGATTTCCGCCTGGTATTCCGTGATCGGTCTGAAGCCCGGGGCTTTGCGGCAAAAGGCGTCGGATTTGGCTCGAATTTGCTCGGCCGGCTGCGAAAGATCGAGATCCTCGATGCACGGTTGCTCGATGTACCATTGAGTGTCGCAGAACACCTCGAGGCGGTTGCCTTCGGGATCGCGAAAGTACAGTGACCATGCATTGCCGTGGTCCATCGGCCGCATGTCGGTGACGCCCGGCTCGCTCTTCACGCGCTTCCAGATCGCTTGCAGGTCCTCGACGGACGCGACACGGAACGAGATCTGGTTGATGTGATTGTAGGCAAGGTCTTTCGGCCGTCCGCTCACCAAAGCAACCTGGTGGTGATCCTTGGGGTCCCAGCTTGTGAAGACGATGTCGGCGCCCCGGACCTTGCCGCGGTCGGTGACTGTGAAACCGAGCACGCGCGTATAGAAGTCCTCCATCGTGGGGAGATCGTGAACGTAGAGCCCGATATGGCTCATGCTCAGCGGTATCCGCCGAGCGGCCTCATGCTGAGATGCTGCCGCGGACATGATCAGTCCTCCCTGCAATTTTGCGTCGAAGCTAGAGCCGGCCTGCCGCAGCGGCCAGCGGTCTTGACGGACTGTCCGCACAGTGGACAATGGGTCACCGGGACATTGGCGATGGCGCAACGTAGCAGCAAGGTGCGAGGCGGCGGCGTGCGCTCGCTCGAGCGCGGTCTTGCATTGCTGGTTGCCATGAACCGCCGCAAGCTCCCGTCCGTTGTCGAGCTTGCCCGCGACACGCGCCTGCCGCGTCCGACCGTCTACCGGCTCCTGGAAACGTTGAGCCTGGCCGGGTTCGTATCCCGCAGCAGTCCGCAGGACCGCTACTGCCTTACCAGCCAGGTCCGGGCTTTGAGCGACGGCTTCGCCGAGGACGACTGGATTACCGACATCGCGGCCCCGCTGATGACTCAGCTGACGCGTCAGCTCGTGTGGCCGGTCGCGCTGATGACTTTCGAGGAAGGCAGCATGCTCGTGCGCGAGACCACCCACGAAGCAAGCACCCTGTCGATCGATCACGGCATGGTCGGAAGACGGTTGCCGATGCTGCGAACGGCGGCCGGCCGCTGCTATCTCGCGCTATGTCCCGACAAGGAAAGACGCGCCATCCTTGAAATGCTTTCGCGCTCGAAGGCGCCGGAAGACCGCGGAGCACGCGAGACGCAGCGATTGATAAAGTTGTTGGAAACGATCCGCGCAAAGGGCTATGCGATCCAGGATCGCGAGATCAATCCGAAGACAACGGGCATCGCTGTGCCCATTCGCCTCGCGGCGCGCGTGCTCGGAAGCCTGTCCCTGATCTGGATCTCCTCCGCGCTTACGATCGAACAGGCGGAGATCGAGCTTTTACCGTTGCTTACATCGACCGCCGGCCGCATCGCGGAGGCGGTGCGCGACCGCGCGGTGAATGGCTCGCCGCCCGCCGGCACATGAACGCTCAATGCACCAGGATATGCGGCAGCCAGAGAACGATGCCGGGTAACAGAATAAGAATAATAAGCACGGCGAAGTCGGCGACCAGAAACGGAACCACGCCGCGATAGATCGTGCCCATCGAAATCTTCGGTGCGATGGCGTGGAGCAAAAACACGATGATCCCCATCGGCGGATGAATCAGCGCCATTTCGACCTGGATCAGGCAAATCACGCCCCACCAGAGCGGATCGTATCCGAGATTGACGATGATCGGGAGGATCAGCGGTAGCGTGATCAGGATTGAGGACATCTCCTCAAAGAACGTCCCGAGCAGGATGTAAACGATCGTCAGGGTGAAGATGACGCCCAGCGGCGGGAAGTGGTGGCCGTCGATCCAGTGCACCAAAGCGTCCGGCACGTGCGCGAGATTGATGAAATAGGTGAAGATGGGCGCGGCCATCAGGATCAAATACAGCATGGCGGTGACCGAGCCCGCCTCGTACATGCCCCGGACCAGCGCCGCCCAGGTCAGCCGGCGTCGCGCCAGGGCAAACAGCAGGGCGAGGATGGCCGCGGCCGAAGCGGCCTCGTTGACGGTGAACACGCCGCTATAGATGCCAAGGAAGACTCCGAGCAGCAGCGCGAGCGAAGGCGCCGCGCGCCAGGCGGCGTCAAGGCGCTCTTTCCACGGCAGCCGCGCGCTAACGGGGGCGATCTGCGGCCATAATCGCACGACGATCGTGATGGCGACGAGATTGAACGCGATCGTGATCAGGGCCGGCACGATCGCGGCAACGAACATGTCGAGAATGAACGTCTTTGCGACGACGCAATAGATGATCATCACCAGCGAGGGCGGGATGAGCGATTTCAGCGTGCCTCCCGCGGCGATCACGCCGGTCGAAAAAGCCGGTGAGTAGCCGCGGTCGAGCATCTGCGGCAGCGCGACCTTGCCGAATGTCGCGGCGGTCGCCGTGCTCGATCCGCAGATTGCGCCGAACGCGGCCGATCCGCTGATCGTCGCGTAAGCGAGCCCACCGCGGCGATGTCCCAGGAATGCAGCGGCGGCGCGGTAAACGTCTTCGGAGAAGCCGGCCATGCTCGCGAACACGCCCATCAACAGAAAAAGCGGCACGGCGGCGAGGTCCGTGCTGGAGAGCACGTAGGACGGCTCTTGGGCAAGGAACGAGAAAGCCGGCATCCACCCGCCGCCCTCGAGCGCGAAGCCGACGACGCCGACCGTCATCATCGCAAAGCCGATAGGCACCTGGAGCAGGATCAGCGCGAACAGCGCGGCGATTCCCAATGCGCCAATCACCGCCGGTTGCAAATCATCCTCCTCGATCTCATTCGGCGCGTGTCACAGATTCGTCGGGATAGTCGCCGCGGAGCGTCTTGATGCCCACGACGACTTGGAGCGCTGCGCTGATGCCCAGTATCAGCGCAACCGCAGCCCAGACCGGCGCGGCTGGAATGCGCAGCATCCATGTCGCCGTCCCGGTCAACCGCGCCTGGTTGGCAAAAAGCAGGAATTGCCAGGTCATCAGGATGAGGACGGCTTCGACAAGAACGGCCGCGGCAATGTCGGCAATGCGGCCGGCCCGCGGGCCGGCGAGGCTGGACAGGAATCGGATGGTGATGTTGCTGCGTTCGACGATCGTCACCGGGATGCAGCACGCGACCGCGAAAGCGGCGACAAGTGCGCCGGCATCACGGACCGCGTCGATCGGGCTGGCGAAGAAAAACCGCAGCAATCCGTCCACGATTGTCATTGCGGCAAAGCACAACAGGGTGCCGAGGCCCACTACCGCCAGCGCCCGCGCCAAAACCTTGGTGGCCCAATCGATCCGCGCCATCGTGTTCGTTCAGCCGTACGCTCTCAGGTGGCATGATCATGCAGGAAAATCGCCGGCACGGACTTGCGACATGCCGGCGTGCATTTGGTCGCGCATGATCGCGAGCTGGAAAGGAAGGCCCCGCTCACCGATCATCCGCCGGGAGCGGCCGCCTCTTGCCTCAGCCCTTCCCTGCTCCGCGGACAGCGGAGAGCTCGGTGTCGAGCGCTGCCTTTAGTTCCTTATGCCGTTCGCCCGCCGCCACCCATTCCTCGCGGACGGGCGCCAATAATTTTTGCGCTTCGTCGAGCTCGGCCTGGGAGGGGAAGATCACCTTGTTTTTGGGATTGCTCTTCAGCTTTTCGAGATTGGCTTCATTGTAGCTGGTGATCGAGTCATTCCATTTCTTGGTTAGCGCGTCCCCCGCGTTGCGTTCGATCACTGCGCGCGCGGATTGCGGCAGCGCGTCGAACCTTTTCTTGCTCATCAGAACCGTCAGCGGAACCACCCCAAGGCCGATGAAGAAGTGATTGTTGGTGACCCGATCGAGCCCGAAATCGAAGAACGGCGACATGTGCGAGGTCGTACCGCTGATCGTGCCGCGGCTGATCGCTTCCGGGATTTCGGTCACCGGCATTCCGATGGGCACGGCGCCAAAGGCGCGCAGCGCTGCGCTTTCGGTCTTGCTGGACGCACGGATCGTCTTGCCCTTGAGATCCGCGATCGAGTTGACCGGGAAATTGGTATGGATGGAGTACGGCGCCGTGCACCACAATCCGATTACATAGAAGTCGTTGTAATCGGTCACGACCTTTCGCTGATTGAGCCGCGTGGACACGAGAGAAGCTTCGCGCAGATCCTTGAACAACCCCGGCAGCTCCAGGACCTCGGTGTCGGGGAAGCGGCCTGGCGAGTAGGACGGAATGACCCACGCCACGTCGGCAACCCCGTCGATCACCATTTGCGGCTGTTGCCCGGGATTGCGGCCCAGCGCGCCGTTCGGAAACAGATCGAACACCACCGCGTTGTCGGTTTCGCGTTGAACCGTTTCCGCAAACGGCCTCATAACTGTGCGAAACGTTACTTCGCTGTCGGGCGTGAACACCGCCCATTTCAAATGATCGTCTGCTCGGGCGAGCGTGCCGCCTAGCATCGTCGCCGCCGGCACCGCCGCGGCAGTGGCAAGAAACCTCCGCCGATCCATTCTCTCCTCCCTTGATCCGGAACTGTATTTTCTAGTCCGCAATTCCGCGTCTATGCTTCCGCATGCGCTCGTTCCCAGGCGATTGATAGCGCGTCATCGAGAATGAGCGCGTGGTGGCATTCACGGGATTCCGGCGTGATCGGACGTGATTGAACGCGACGGATGCGTGCTCACAGCATCTCCTCCCCCACGCGAGCTTTCTTAACGTGGCTCGTTGGTGCCAGTTTGCCGCGCCGGCACCGGGTGGCACAATGTTGGTGACAACAGAGTCCGAGGGGCGGACAGGCTGGACGATGGTTTATCCGCTTCGCCTCCTCTCCCCCGATCAAGTTGAGGGCACTCATCATAGTGATGAATCAGGGCCCCACGCGCCGACATGAATCGCCGCCGCCTCATTTTCAAGCAAAGGTCCGATGACCTCGACATGGCGCTGCCCGGCTGCGAACACCCTGCGGCAGGGCAAATCGAGTGTCGGATTCTCGGCGTGATTGCCCGTCATGGTCTTCAGGCGGTGCTCGGATAAGCCGTAGACGACGCGACCGATGCCGGCCCAATAGGTCGCGCCGGCGCACATGCAGCACGGTTCGGCCGACGTGTAGAGCGTACAGCCGGCGAGAAATTTCGTATCGAATTGTTTCGATGCTTGCGTCGCAAGAAGGCGCTCGGCATGGCCGGTCATGTCGCGATCGGGCATGAAGCCGTTTTCGACTTCCATCAGCACCTCGCCCGTCGCGCTCACCAGGATGGCGCCGAACGGATGATTGCCGTGGACGCGGGCGCGCCGAGCCACGTCAAAGCTCCGGCGCAGAAATTTTTCGTGATCGAGGGGAGGCAGAGGCTTGTCCACCGGGAACTCTCAGCTGGTCCGTGAGCTAAGGCATTCGAGTTTGTTGCGAATGAATATCATACGTACATGGCACGTAACTTGCGTAGTTTGCATCAGGCGGAATAGTATCGTTGAAGCTTGCAATCCGGCCCATGACAAGAAACTCCCTGCAATTTCTTAGAAGCGGCCGCACGGTGTGCCTGGAGGATTTTCCTCCACGCACGACCCTGCTCGACTGGCTGCGGTTGCAGGAAAGGTCCACCGGCACCAAAGAAGGCTGTGCGGAAGGCGATTGCGGCGCATGCGCCGTAGTGGTCGTGCGCGAACGCGACGGCCAAATAGTCTATGAGCCGGTCAATTCATGCATCACGCTGCTCGGTCAGCTGGATGGAGCGGAACTGATCACGGTCGAAGACCTCGCCGATGACGGCGTGTTGCATCCGGTGCAGGAGGCGATGGCTCGCCAGCACGGTTCGCAATGCGGCTTTTGCACACCCGGCATCGTGATGAGTTTGTTCGCGCACTATCATGAATGCAACGGCGCCTCGAGCCGCGAAAAAATCAACAACGTGCTGGCTGGCAATCTGTGCCGCTGCACGGGATACCGGCCGATAGTGGACGCCGCTCTCGAAGTCTGCAATAGCGGCGCCGCCGACCGGTTCGGCCGCACCACGACGGAGCGATTGCGGGCGCTGCGTGCACTCGACGACAAGATCGATCTGTTCGTCGGCGACACCAACGCGTTCTTCGCCGCACCGGCGAGCGAGCAATCGCTGGCGCGGCTGTTCGCGCAATATCCCGATGCCACTATCGTCGCGGGTGCAACGGATGTTGGGCTGTGGATCACAAAAAGGCTCGCTCCGCTCGAAAAGATCATTCACGTCGGCCGTGTCGCCGAGCTTTCCACGATCGAACAGACGACCGACGGATACGCGTTCGGCGCGACCGTTTCACTCGCGCGCGCCGCCCCGGTGCTGCGATCGATCGATCCCGACATCGCCGAGGTGCTTCGGCGGTTTGGTTCGATACAAGTGCGCGCCTGTGGCACGGTCGGAGGCAACATCGCTAACGGCTCGCCGATCGGCGATCTGGCGCCCATGCTGATCGCGCTGGGCGCCACGCTGGAGCTGCGCCACGGCGAGCAGATTCGCCAACTGCCGTTAGAGAGCTTCTTCCTCGACTACGGCAAGCAGGATCGCAAGCCGGGTGAATTCGTGCGCCGGCTCCTGGTACCGAAGCTGCCGCCGGCAATGCATTTTCGCGCCTACAAGATCACTAAGCGGACCGATGAGGACATTTCAGCCGTGCTTGCGGCGTTTTGCTTGAAAGTCGATGCTGGCCGGATTGTCGACGCGAGGATTGCCTTCGGTGGAATGGCGGGAATCCCGAAACGCGCAAAGAGCGTCGAAGAGAATCTGCGCGGCCAATCGCTCGATGACGTCGCCTGTTGGCGATCGGCCGCCGACGCGGTCAAAACCGATTTCACTCCGCTGACCGACTTGCGCGCCAGCGGCGGCTATCGCGCCCGCGTCGCCGGCAATCTGGTCATCAAGGCGCTGGCCGAGATTGCTGGCGTCGGCAGCGACGTTACGCGTATTGCCGAGCGCCGGATGGTTGCCGATGCCGCCGAATGACGCCGTGCTGGAAGCGCCGCCGCGCCACGTTTACAAGGCGCTGCCGCATGACAGCGGCGCCAAGCACGTGCAAGGCGCCGCTGAATATATCGACGACATTACCGAGCCGGTGGGAACGCTGCATGTCGCGATCGGCGGCTCGCCTGTGGCGCGCGGAACCATTCGGCGAATCGACTTGAGCGAGGTGCAAAACTTCCCCGGCGTCGTCGCCGTTATCACCGCAGCGGACATTCCGGGAAAAAACGATATCGCGCCTGTGAACGCCGATGAACCCGTCTTCGCGCAGGCCAGTATTCTCTTCCATAGCCAGCCGGTGTTTGCGGTCGTCGCCACGACGCGCGACGCGGCGCGGCGCGCAGCGCTGCAAGGGCGAATCGAAGCGGATGCCGAGAAGCCCAACGTGTCGGTCGAGCAGGGCAGAGCCTCCGGCGAAGTCGTGCTTCCGGACTACACGTTCATCAACGGCGACGTGGCCAGGGCGCTCGCCGCCGCGCCGTTGCGGAGCGCGGGCAAGCTTCGGATCGGCGGCCAGGAGCACTTTTATCTGGAAGGCCAAGTGGCGTTGGCCGTTCCCGGCGAGGACGGCGCGGTCCTCGTCTACTCCTCCACTCAACATCCGAGCGAAGTGCAGCACATCGTCGCTCGCGTTCTCGCGCTGCCGGATTCGTTCGTGACCTGCCGCGTGCGCCGCATGGGCGGCGGCTTTGGCGGCAAAGAAACGCAAGCGACGCAATGGGCGGTGATCGCGGCCCTTGCGGCGCGCATGACCGGTAAGCCATGCAAGCTCCGGCTCGACCGCGACGCCGACATGGTCATGACCGGCAAACGGCACGATTTCGCAGTCGAATACGCGGTCGGCTATGAAGCCGACGGCCGCATTCGCGCGGTCGATCTCGACCTCGACGCGCGTTGCGGATGCTCCGCGGATGTCAGCATCGGCGTGGTCGATCGCGCCATGTTCCACGCCGACAACACCTATTTCCTCGGTGAAAATCGGATACATTCGCGCCGCGTCAAAACCAATACTGTTTCGAATACGGCGTTTCGCGGCTTCGGCGGCCCGCAAGGAATGCTGGCGATCGAGCGCGTGATCGACGCGATCGCCTGGAGTCTCCGCCTCGATCCGCTCGACGTGCGCAAGGCCAATCTGTACGGCGCTGAGCGCGACGTTACCCCCTACGGCCAAACCATCGAGGACCACGACGTTGCATTGCGGCTGATCGAGGAACTTGAGCGTTCGTCGAGTTACCGCGCGCGCCGCAAAGAGGCCGCAGAATTCAACGCGCGTTCTTCGATCCTGAAAAAAGGAATTGCACTGACGCCGGTGAAATTCGGGATTTCGTTCACGCTCACGCATCTCAATCAGGCCGGTGCCTTAGTGCACGTCTATCAGGATGGTTCCGTGCACCTCAACCATGGCGGAACGGAAATGGGTCAAGGCCTGTTTCAGAAAGTGGCGCAGGTGGCCGCGGAAGAATTCGGCATCGGGCTCGATCGCGTCCACATCACGGCCACCTCGACCGACAAAGTTCCGAACACCTCGGCTACTGCGGCCTCATCCGGCACCGATCTGAACGGCATGGCCGTGCAGCGCGCGGTGCGCGACATCAAAGCGCGGCTGACGCGCTTTGCCAGCGAGACCTGGAACGTCTCCGAAAACCTGATCTCGTACCGCGACGATCGGGTATTCATCGGCAACGAGAGCATCCCGTTCGGCGAATTGACGAAGAAAGCGTATGGCGCTCGCGTGCACCTGTCGGCGGCGGGCTTCTACAAGACGCCCAAGGTTCGTTGGGATCGCGAGAAGGGCAAAGGCCGGCCGTTTTTCTACTACGCCTACGGCGCAGCGTGTAGCGAAGTAGAGATTGACATTCTCACCGGCGAGATGAAGGTCCAGCGCGTCGATATCCTCCACAACGTCGGACGCTCCATCAATCCCGCCATCGACATCGGCCAGATAGAAGGCGGCTTCGTCCAGGGCATGGGCTGGCTGACGACCGAGGAGCTCGTCTACGACGAAAAAGGCCGCCTGCTCACCCACGCGCCATCGACCTACAAGATACCGGTCGCCGGCGACGTGCCGGCGGATTTCCGGGTGCGGTTGTTCGAGAACAGTAATCGCGAGGAAACGGTCTATCGATCCAAGGCAGTGGGCGAACCGCCCCTGATGCTGGCGATTTCCGTATTTGCGGCCGTCGCCGATGCGATACACTCGTTGCATCCGGGCAAGGCGGTCGAGCTTGATGCCCCGGCGACGCCGGAAGCTATCCTTAAGGCGATCGGCCCGGTCGACGCAGCGGCCGCGCTCGCGCCACTTGGACTATCTCGTGGAGCATGATCTTTTCGGAAAGCCGGCTTTCACTTTTCCGGATCATGCTCTGAAAAGATCAACGCTTGAGACGAACGTGGGATGGCGAAGGTCTGGGTTCGTATCCGCGAAACCATCGAACGCCACGGCATTGCCGGCCTGGTGAGCGTGATCGATTCCGCCGGGTCGGTTCCGCGCGAGAGCGGCGCTCGCATTGTCCTTCAGCCCAATGGCGGTTTTTTCGGCACGATCGGTGGCGGCCGGCTGGAATACGAGGCCATCGCGGTGGCGCGCGCAGTCCTCTTGGCAGGCCGCGGCAAGGCGCAGTTCCGCGACTGGCCGCTCGGTCCCAATCTCGGCCAGTGCTGTGGCGGCATGGTGCGGACGCTGACCGAAACGTTCGACGTCATCGACCTCACGGCAGTGCTGCGCCTCGAGGAGGCGGAAAAAGCCGGCGCCTTCGTTGCCGAGAGCCGCGTCGGGGACGACGGCCGCATCGCGCGCGTGCTCACGCCGGAAGCCGCGGGCGGTAAACGAGCGGAGCCGGTAGCGCCTGTGCTGGACAAAACATTCTTCGCGGAGCGATTCGGCGAAGTGACCACGCCGGTGCTGCTGTTCGGCGCGGGCCATGTCGGCCGCGCCGTCGTGCTGGCGCTGGCGCCGCTACCCTTTGCCGTCCGCTGGATCGACAGCCGGCCGGATCAGTTTCCGCAACACATACCGCAGAACGTCATCACCGTGTGCACGGACGCTGTTGGCCGCGAACTCGCCGAAGCGCCGCGCGACGCCATGATCATTGTCATGACCCATTCGCATCCGCTCGATTTTGACATCGCCACTGCGGCATTGCAGCAGCCGACGTTTGATTTCGTCGGTCTGATCGGGTCGGAGACCAAACGAGCACGATTCGTCAATTGGGCGCGGCAGATGGGCGTTACGGACCAGCAAATCGGCCGTTTGGTTTGTCCGATCGGCGTCGCGCAGATCAAAGGCAAAGAACCAGCCGTGATAGCCGCGGCGCTGGCGGCGCAGCTCCTCATCGTGCGCGAACAAACCTCTGTCCTGCAGGACAGCCCGGCAGTTCAGCCGGCGTGAGCCCGGCGGCGGCCCCTGTCCGTATTAACGTCGAAAATTGCCAACGAAACGATTGCCACCGCGCCTGGTCGGTATAGGGCTGCCGGCAGTAGCCTTGCCTTAAGCGGAGCATGCATGCGACTTGAAGCATGTAGCGACCTCGTTGGTGATTTGGATATTCGACCCTTGAGGAGATGCAAATGGCACATGTCGATCCGTTGCCGCGCGAAGCCGTCCCGGAGTTTAAGGATCTGTTTGATCACTACGAGCGCACCCGTGGGTTCGTGCCTAACAGCATCTTGACGATGTCGCGAAGGCCCGACATTGCCAGGGCTTTCATGGCGCTCAACCGCGCCGTGCTTTACGAAGGCTCGGTTCCGGAAGAACTCAAGATGCTTGTCAGCCTGATTGCGAGCCAGGCGGCGGGTTGCCGCTATTGTGTGGCTCACATGGCCAATCTGGCATCGATCTATAAGGCGTCCGATAGCAAGATTCAGGCGGTGTGGGATTTTGAGAAAAGCGCTCTTTTCTCGGATGCCGAGCGCGCAGCACTCCGGCTCGCGCTGCATGCATCAATGATCCCAAACGAGGCCTCGGCGGAACACTTCTCCGACTTGAAGAAACATTTCAATGAAGAACAGATTGTCGAAATCGTCGCGTCGATTGCGCTGTTCGGCTATCTGAATCGCTGGAATGATACGATGGCGACCGAGCTCGAGAACCATCCCACCAAAGTCGCGATGCAGACAGTTGGCGCGACAGGTTGGACGCCCGGCAAGCACTATTTGCCGCCTCTCACATCGCGTCCGACGGCAACGTGATCGCGAAAGAAACGGAGCATTTCCCTAGCCGCGTCCGGCCCTCGCGGATCGGTATAGGATCCGGTGGGACTGCCGCCCGACCAAGCGTGGCCGGCTCCATGGATGCACCATTGCTCTAACATTGCCCGCCCGTCGGCATCGGTATGGATCGTGCGGGTATAGGCATGGCCATCGGGGACGCGCCCGCGATCTACCTTCTTTTGCCACTTCGAGGTTCTCAGAGAACGGGAGATGACGTGATCGGCGTTTCGGGGATGTACTATGTTATCACGATCGCCGTGAAAAACGATGGTCGGGACAAACGGCTGTTGGTCTTCGAGAATGTCGGTAGCTTCACCAGCCGCGGAAGAGTATTGTGAATTGCCTTGCCGCATGGCAGCGAATGCAGAAATAAGATCGCCGGCGGCTCCACAGGCCAGACCTGAATGCACGCCGATTGCGGCATAGAGATCCGAGTAGGTTGCCCCCATCACGGCGGCCGCAGCGGCTCCGGCTGACAATCCACCAACATAGACACGCTGCGGATCAACGGAATAGTCGTGCATGACTTGGCGGGTGATGCCCGCGATGAGGGAGGGCTCACCTCGACCCCGGCGCTGGTCGTTGGCGCGAAACCAGTTCCAACACTTCGCTGGGTTCGCATGGCTAGGCTGGGCGGGATAGACCACGAGACAGGTCTGTTCCTCAGCAATCAAATTCATGCGCGTCCCAGCGGCGAAATCGTCAGGCGTTTGGGTGCCGCCGTGCAGCATGACGATCAAAGGAAGCGCCTGGCCCTCATAGCGGCTCGGGATGTAGAGCTTGTAAGCGCGGCTTCCCGCTGCGTTGGTATAGACCGCTTCAATGAACTTTCCGCCCTCCGGCACAATGTCCGGCATGGACACTGGTGCGCGCTGTATCCATCCCTGTAGTCCGGGCCCTGAATGGCGTTTGACGCGATATGGCCAATCGTGCAGCGCGCGGAAACTGCGCGAATGAGCGAATGTAGCCGCGCTTAAGTGCGGATAATCAGTTTCTTCATTGTTCTCGGCCTTCGCGTCAATGATAGCCGGCTTACTTCTGGTGGGAGCGATGTCATCGGTTGGACCGATTGTCATACCCAGATCGGTCTCGCCTCGAAGCATGCGCTGAAGGAGCGCCGTGGCTTCGGAAAGTCGGTTTGCACGCGTGAGGAGCGTTGCTTGGAGCATCATGTCATTCATATCGAAGCTACCTTTTGCTTGGAAACATCACGTGGGCACCGCTAACGACCCAATCTGTCTCCGCGGAGCATGTCGTCGGACTTCAATTTCCCGGCGTCACCGAATTCTGTCAGCTAGAACGGCCTTGACCTCCGGACTGGCGTGCAACGCGCCCAGCACGACGACCGAAGCGATAGTGGCGCGCGCGAGCTCGGGGGTGACATCCAGTGCGATAGTGGCAAGGCCCAATACGTTGATCTCGAGCATCTCTCCGACGCGGCGCGCCGCTTCGAGATCTTGGCGGCTATAGTTCCGCAGACCGAGGTCCAGGCTCTTTCGGGCCGTGGACTGTTTGACGACCTCAGCATGGCGTTCGAGTTGGTTGCGGATTGCGGTGCGAATGAAGTCGGTTCGGTTCGAGTAAAAGCCCTCCTGAACCATCAGGTCGATATGGCCGAGGTCGACGAACCCGAGATTGATCGTGATCTTTTCACTGTCACTGGGCTTGGGTCGTAGTTGATGCACATTATCTACCATGCGGATTATCCATCCGTGTGACATCCATATGGATGGTATATGGATGGCAAGCGGGATCGTCAAGAGGCGTCCGCCGGGCCCTGGGCTCAAGACGACATCGCTAAACCTCGACCCGGTTGAGTAGGCCCTCTGCAAGGTCGTGGCCGAGTCAAGCGATGCCACCCCGCCGGCGCTACCAACCGGTGAAGAAGAGGAAGGACGCCGAGGCGAAGCCCGTGGCGCGACAGGGTGTGCGGGAAAAAAGCCGGGAAGCGCTTTTTGCGGACGCTTCACCTGTGGCTGACATGGGAGGATAAGCCGACTGACTTGCCGATGTCGCAGCCAACAAAGTTCGAATTCGTCATTAATCTGAAAACCGCTAAGAGCCTTGGACTTGATGTCCCACCGACGCTCCTTGCTACCGCCGACGAGGTTATGGAATGATAAGGCAATGTCTGTTTTTGGGCCCTTCTCGGGCCTGGCGCGATGTCTGACCTGGGTCCGTAATGGGCTCCAAACCGGACATGACTAGCCGCTGCTGACCAACCTTAATTTATGAGTAGCGCCCTAGTTCAAGCTCTGAGCATCAGGCTCAGTCAAAAAATTCATGATTTCGCGGAAGAACTGCATGCGGTTCTTCTCCATCATCACGGTGTGGGTTCCTTCGCCAATTTCGACGAAACGCTTGTAGGGCACGTTCGTCAGTTTGGTGAAGTAACCGCGCGCTTGATCGCTCGGCAGGTCGGCGTCCCACTCGGCATGAATGAGCAGTGTCGGGACGCGAATATCTGCAGGATCGTATTGCGGCTTGCCGGCGATCCAGTACGTGCGAAAATCCTGCAAAACGCCATTCGGTGCGCGCAGCACCGGTGGTGTTTGTTTGGAGCCCACTGGATCGGTCGCCCAAGTCGCGTCCGCCCATTGCTCGAACCAGCCTGAAGGAATGAGATCGGCCTTCTTGTTCTCGGGAACGCCATTCAGCCAGCGTTGCCTCGCCGAGTCCCTTGACACCGTCCGGTAAGCCGCCAACGGGCTATCGCCGCCGCCGATTGCGGGGCGCGTCGTGAAAATCCATGCCGGCGCATACAGCACCAGCCGGTTCACCCGGTCGTTATGCTCTGTGGTGTACATGCCCATGATCGCCGTGCCCCATGACCACCCCATCAGGTTGATCTTGGCGACGCCGCGCCTTTGCAAAATGTGGGTTACCGCAGCGCCTACATCCCGCACCGCGGTAGGGGTGTCGACGACGGGCTTGTTCTCGGACGCCGGCTTGTCCATCTCCGGCGGTCGCGTCGAGCCGCCATAGCCGCGCACGTCGACGAGATAAACATCGATGCCCTCTCGCGCGATGTAATCCATCATCGATCGGCCGTTCAACGGCAGATCGAACGATGTTTCGGACGGATATGTCGCGCCGTGGACATAAAGCAGAATCTTTTCTGCAGGAAAATTTGTGACGCCCGCAGGGTGTTTGTTCCGGATGTATAACTGAATGCCCGGATCGTCGGATGGAATGAGATAGCTTTCGGCATCCAGCTTTGGCTCATCGGCCAATGCCAGCGAAGCCAACAAGATAAGTCCAAGCCCCGACAGCAAGGCTGCCGTTTGCGCAAGCCAATGTGCGATGCGTCGCAGGGTCATTCGTTGCTCCCGTGAAGGTCGGTTGATGTTCGGAATGCTCGCCTATCGTCGCGCCAAGTCTGCTGCAGAAGTAGCAGGCCCTCGGGCCGCCCCCGGTGGCCGCGTTCGAGCAAAACTACATCGAGTTTCGGTGCGGCTGGAAGGGGCTATCGTCT
This sequence comes from uncultured Alphaproteobacteria bacterium, assembly GCA_963733575.1. Classification (GTDB taxonomy): domain Bacteria; phylum Pseudomonadota; class Alphaproteobacteria; order Rhizobiales; family Xanthobacteraceae; genus BOG-931. Next base: position 780,709 of record CAVTDJ010000011.1, read on the forward strand.
CACGCCGTCTTCGCCAGGACGCGATCGACCTCCGCGAGAGCGGAGCCCTTCTCTTGCGGCGTCATGAGCGAAGCCTGAATACCGTTTCGGACAATTGCGGCAATCTCGTCGCTCCGAAGCGACAACGCATCCGATACGGCGCTGTAGTTCTCATTCACATAGCCGCCGAAATACGCCGGATCGTCCGAATTGACGGTAACAACGAGGCCTTTGTCCATCATCCGCCGCAGCGGATGATGCTGGAGATCATCGATGACCCGCAACCGAAGATTCGAGAGCGGACACACGGTCAGCGCGACCCGCTCGCGTGCCAGCCGCCCCACCAATGTCTGGTCATCGAGGGAACGATTGCCGTGGTCTATCCGTGCGACGCCGAGAACGTCGAGCGCTTCCCAGACGTAACTCGCCGGCCCTTCCTCGCCGGCATGTGCGGTAAGAAACAATCCGGCGTCGCGCGCGCGGCCGAATACGTGCCGGAATTTGCTCGGAGGATTCCCCGCTTCTGATGAGTCGAGACCGACGCCGACGATCTTGTCCCTGAACGCCAAAGCGTCGTCCAGCGTGTTCTCGGCGTCTGCTTCATCGAGATGCCGCAGAAAGCACATGATCAAGCTAGCATGGACGCCGAGCCCGCGCCCGGCGGCGGCGATGGCGCGGTGAAGACCATTGACCACCGTCGCGAACGCGATTCCGCGCGAGGTGTGACCCTGCGGGTCGAAGAACATCTCCACGTGCCGGACATTGTCCGCGTGCGCGCGTTGCAGATACCCGAAGGCGAGATCGTAGAAATCCTGCTCCGTGATCAACACGGACATGCCCTGATAATAGATGTCGAGAAAGTCCTGCAGGTTGCGGAACCGGTATGCTCGGCGCAATGCGTCGACCGAATCATAACGCAGCCGGATGCCATTCCGGCGTGCCAGCGCGAACAGCAACTCCGGCTCCAGGCTCCCTTCAATGTGAATATGCAGCTCGCATTTGGGCAGCCGTTTGATCAGAGCGTCAATCTCGTGCATCTTGTTGCGTCTCCGCACGCGTGCAGCGGCGCCTCCGTGAGGGGTCACGAGGCCTACCAAAACAACCTGTAGCCGGGAAGTGGTGAAGCGGCACGTTTGTGCAAGTGTGCGAGCACCGACGGCAACGCCGGAATGAAGAATCGATGGAAAAGGCATGATCAAGACGGCCGCGGAAACTCTGATCGACGAACATCGCTGCGGTGTGAAATTTCGGCCCTTCGCCTCGACGTTCGGAATTTCGAGCTTGGACGACGCTTATGCGGTGCAGCGCGAATATATGCGGCTGCAGATGCAAGCTCGCGGTGTCGGAGCCGCCGGATACAAGATCGGACTGACCTCGAAGCGCATGCAGGAGATGTGCGGGATCGACAGTCCGGTCGCCGGAATCGTCCTGCAGGATTGCGTCCATGCGTCCGGCGCCAGCCTCACTGCCTCGGCTTACGGGCATGTCGGCCTGGAGTTTGAGATCGCGGTGCGCCTCGCGCGTGATCTTCGTCCCGACGGGCGCATCCCCGGGCTTGCGCAGGTCGCGGGCGCGATCGACGCCGTCTGTCCGGCGATCGAAATCGTCGATGACCGCGGTTGCGACTACAGCACCTTGGACGTTCTGTCCCTGATCGCCGACAACTCCTGGAATGCGGGAATAGTGCTTGGCGCATTCGAGCACGTCTGGCCGGACCTCGCCACCATCGAGGGCGTTATCTTCGTGGACGGTAAGGCCGCCGATCGGGGATCGGGGCGCGACGTTCTCGGCCATCCCTTCCATTCCGTGGCCTGGCTTGCCGCGCATCTCGCCAAGATGGGAACGGGGCTGCGCGCGGGAGATATCGTCATGACCGGAAATCTGGTGACGACCAAGTTTCCAGAACGCCCGTCGACCTATCGCTTCGACGCGATGGGCCTCGGCTCGGTCGAACTCGCGATCCGTACGTAGAGCGGCCTGGAGTGCACCTAAAGCGCCGGCCGGCCGGCGATGTAGGTCTGCCGCACCGCACGGTCGTCGCCCATCGTCATCAGCACGAACAGTTCCTCTTCGAGGTTGCGCGCCACTTCCATGCGATGTGCCATCGCGTGGGTGGCGCGTGCGTCGAGCACGACAAGATCGGCGAAGGCGCCGGGCGCGATCATGCCGATTTCCTTCTCGAGGCCGAGCGCCGTGGCGTTGCCGCGCGTCATCAGATCGAACGCGGCGAGCGCCGGCAGATTCTGGCCTTGCAACTGCATCACCTTGTAAGCCTCGGCGGCGGTGCGCAGCATGGAATAGGACGTGCCGCCGCCAACGTCGGTGGCAAGCGCGATGCGGACGTCCGCGGCGTTAAGCCGGTCATAATCGAACAGGCCGCTGCCGATGAACAGGTTCGAGGTCGGACAGAACACGGCGACCGACTGCGTGTCGCGCAGCAGCGCGACTTCGGCGTCGTCGAGATGAATGCAATGGCCGAGGAGCGAGCGCGGGCCCAGCAACCCGAAACGCTCATAGACCGCGGTATAGCTTGGGTCAGTGGGGAAAAGGCGCCTTACTGTCGCGATCTCGTCGTGGTTTTCGGCGAGATGGGTCTGCATCAAAACGGTGGGAAATTCCTTTAGCAGCGCGCCCGCCGCCGCGAGCTGCTCGTCGGTCGAGGTGATGGCGAAGCGCGGCGTCACCGCATAACGCTGCCGTCCGGTTCCATGCCAGCGGCGGATCAGATCGCGGCTGTCGGCGATCGCGGTGCGCGCGGGAGCGAGCAGCCCCGGTGGGCCGTTGCGGTTCATGATCGCATTGCCGGCAATCATGCCGGCGTTCCGCTTATGGGCGGCGGTGAACAGCACATCGGCCGAGACCGGATGCGCCGAACAATAGACCAGGGCCGTGGTCGTACCGTTGCGGGCGAGTTCGTCGAGGAAAAATTCGGCATTGCGCGCGCCGTGCTCGGGATCGGCGAATTTCTGTTCCTCGACGAACGTATATTTCTCCAGCCATTCGAGAAGCTGGGCGCCATAGGACGCAATCACCTGGGTCTGCGGATAATGGATATGCGGGTCGATAAATCCCGGCATGATCAGCGCGCCGGCATGATGCTCGAGCGGGATCGCCGCCGGCAGCCGCGGCGTCATCTCGTCCGCCGCGCCGACCGCTTCGATCCGGCCATCCTTCACCAGGATGATGCCGTCTTCGACGTAGCGATAGCTCTGCTTGTCGCCGGCGCCACTTGGCGCGCGCAGAAACGTCAGAAGCCGGCCGCGGATGGCACGCGAATTTACGTCCGCCATAGCTTCATTCACTGTTTTCGCCGAAATTCACTTCGCCGTCGCGCCGGATGCGAGCCATGATGCGAGGACGAGGCGCTCGTCGTTCGTCATCTCCGTGATGTTGCCCGGCGGCATGGCGTTCGAGCGTACGGCGACGATGCCGATCAGCGGAGCGTGCCGCCGAATTTGCTCGTCGGTGTCGAGCACGACGCCTTCCGGCGCGGCCGCGATACCTGCCCAGACCGGTTCGGCCGCGTGACACATGCTGCAGCGGGACATGACGATATTGCTGACGTCAGCGAATTTGGGCGCCGGCGGCAGCGCGCCGGTTGTTGTCGCGCGCGGCCCGGCGGCGGACAGCCACGCGATTGCCGCCATACCGGCCGCCGCCACGCCCCAGGTCCACCATGGACTGCCCTTGCCTTCATGGCGCGAATTGAAGAAGTGACGGATCACCGGACCGATGGCGAGCACGATGGCGACGATCAGCCAGTTAAATCGGGTCGCAAAGAACAACGGGTAATGATTGCTCAACATCAAAAAGACGACGGGAAGCGTCAGATAGTTATTGTGCACGGAGCGCTGCTTGCCGAGCTGGCCCCATCGCGGATCCGGCTGCTTCCCGGCAATCATCGCGGCGACCGTCTTCTTCTGATACGGGATGATGATGACGAAGACGTTGGCCACCATGATCGTGCCGATGAGCGCACCGATCTGGGTAAACGCGCCGCGCCCGCTGAACACGTGCGTGAAGGCGTAAGTCAGCGCGACGAGAAAGACGTAGCCGACAAGCGCGAGCGCGACTTCATGGCGGCCGAGCGGCGACCGGCAGAGGCCCTCGTAAGCGAGCCAGGCGACCACAAGGCTCACAAATGCGATGCCCGCCGCCTGCGCCGCGGTGAGATCGAGCACCGACTTGTCGATCAAAAAGAGATCCGCGCCGAGATAATAAACCAGAACCAGCAGCGCAAATCCCGACAGCCAGGTCGTGTAAGCTTCCCATTTGAACCAGGTCAGGCTGTCCGGCATCTGCGCCGGCGCGACCAGGTATTTCATCATGTGATAGAAGCCGCCGCCGTGAACCTGCCACTCGTCGCCCTTGACGCCCGCGGGCAGTCCGGGTCGCGGCTTGAGGCTGAGGTCGAGGTGGATGAAATAAAACGAGCTGCCGATCCAGGCAATGCCGGCGATGACGTGCAGCCAGCGCAGAATGGCGCTTGCCAATTCAGCGAGTATAAGCTCCACGATGTGGGTTTCCCTCGTCCGCCCCGGCAAAACCAGAATGACAGAACCGGCGTAACCTGCGCAAGCTGATCGCCGTGACATCGCTTCGAGCAGATTTCCCCACCTGCCGCCTTTTGCTCGTGCTGATTTTGTCGGATGATGGTCGTCGGGAGGGGCTAAAGATCGCCCCGACAATGGAACGATCCTTGCAACGACGCTTGCAAGAAGCCTTCTACAATTGGGTAAGCGCAGCAATTCCCATGCTTGATGCGTCACCACAAGCCGGTTCCTTGCGGTCCGGGCCGCTGCTCAGTGCCGTTTCCATAAGCAAGCGATACGGTGATTTTCTCGCCAACGACTGCATCGACCTTGACCTGTTCTCGGCCGAAATTCACGCGCTCCTCGGGGAGAATGGCGCCGGCAAGTCCACCCTCGTGAAGGTGATGTACGGGCTCATCCAGCCAAGCGCCGGCGAGCTTCGCTGGATGGGGCAAAAGGTCGTGCTATCCGGTCCATCCGAGGCGCGCGCGCTCGGCATCGGCATGGTGTTCCAGCATTTCTCGCTGTTCGAGAACCTCACCGTCGCGGAAAATGTCGCCCTCGGCCTGCCGCCGACGGAGTCATTCGCCGCCATCTCGGAACGGCTCGCCGAAACTGCGCGGGTCTACGGCCTGCCGCTCGATCCCAAGCGTGAGGTCTGGCGGCTGTCGGTCGGCGAGCGGCAGCGCATCGAGATCGTGCGCGCGCTGATGCAGAATCCCAAGCTCCTGATCCTCGACGAGCCCACGGCGGTGCTGACGCCGCATGAAGCCGATCAACTCTTTATCGTGCTCGATCGGCTCAAGAGCGAAGGCCGCGCCATCCTTTACATCAGTCACAAGCTCGAAGAGGTTAAGCGGCTCTGCGACACGGCGACAATCTTGCGCGGCGGCAAGAAGGTAGAGACGTGCAATCCCCGCCAGGAGACGGCGGCGTCGCTTGCCCGTATGATGGTCGGCGCGGAAATCGGCGAGGTGAAGACTGCGTCCGGCCGCTGCGCCTCGGCGCCGCGGCTCGTGATCCATAAGCTGTCGCTCGAGCCGGACGACCCCCACGGCACGCGGCTCGATGAGGTATCGCTCGAGGTCCGTGGCGGCGAGATCGTCGGCATTGCCGGCGTCGCCGGCAATGGTCAGGACGAATTATTTTCCGCGCTGTCAGGAGAACGGCGGTCGCCGGGTGAAGGTGCTGTCGTCATCGATGGCCAGGCGGCCGGCTTGCTCGACGTGACCGAACGCCGCCGTATGGGCGCCGCTTTCGTCCCGGAGGAGCGGCTCGGCCACGGCACCGCGCCGCGAATGAAGTTATCTGAAAACGCTCTGCTCACCGGCCATGCGGCGAGTGGCATGGTGAAAAGGGGTTTCATCGACAAGCTGGCAACACTTGCGCATGTCGATCGAACGACCAAGACCTTCGATGTACGAAAGGCCAAGCGCGATCCGGAAGCCGTGAGCCTCTCAGGCGGCAATTTGCAGAAATTCATCGTCGGCCGCGAAATCCTGCGCGAGCCCGGCATCCTCGTCGTCAGTCAGCCGACCTGGGGCGTCGATGCCGGCGCCGCTGCGGTCATTCGCCAAGCCTTGATCGATCTCTCCGGCCGGGGCGCCGCCGTGCTGGTCATCAGCCAGGACCTCGACGAGCTTGCCGAGATTGCCGACCGCGTTGCGGTGATGTTCCACGGCAGGCTGTCGCCGCCGCTGGAAGCGGCCGAGGCGACGCGCGAAAGGCTGGGATTGCTGATGGGCGGCTCGAACGCTGCCGGGCAAGGCGGCGAGCAAGAGGCAAAGCATGCAGTTGGTGCTTGAACGGCGCCCCGAACGCTCCGCAACGATCGCGATCGCCTCGCCGCTGATCGCAATCGCGCTTACCCTTGTTACCGTCGGCGTCTTGTTCGCGATCATGGGCAAGAACCCAATCGCCGCGCTCGGCGTCTATTTTATCGATCCGCTGCTCGATCCTTTCTCACTGCAGGAAATCGCCGTCAAGGCAACGCCGCTGGTGATGATCGCAGTCGGTCTGGCGCTCTGCTACACCGCTAATGTCTGGAATATTGGCGCCGAGGGACAATTTCTCGTCGGTGCCGTGTGCGGAAGCTGGCTCGCCGTGCGCACGAACGGCACCGATGCCGGCTATTGGGTGTTGCCGGTCATGCTGCTCTTAGGAGCGCTCGGCGGCGCCCTGTACGCGCTGATTCCGGCGATCTGCAAAGTCCGCTTCGGCGCCAGTGAAATCCTCACCAGCTTGATGCTGGTCTACGTCGCCGATCTCGGCATGGATTATCTGGTGCGCGGGCCGTGGCGCGATCCCAAAGGATTGAATTTTCCGACCACTGCGGAGTTCGATCCGGTCGCCACGGTGCCGACCTTATTCGAAACGGGACGCATGCATTGGGGAGCGGTCATTACGATGATCGTCGTCATGCTGGCGACCGTACTGCTCGGCCGCACCATTATGGGATTTCAGATCAAGCTCGTCGGTGCCGCGCCGCGGGCCGCGCGTTTTTCCGGTTTCAACGCCGATCGGCTGGTCCTTTTCACCTTTGCGATTTCCGGGGCTCTTGCCGGTCTCGCCGGCATTATCGAGGTGGCAGGGCCGGTGGGACATTTGCAGCCCGGCATTTCGCCGGGCTACGGCTTCACCGCCATCATCGTGGCCTTCCTCGGACGGCTCAACCCGGTAGGCATATTGATCGCCGGTCTGTTCCTCGCCCTCACCTTCATCGGCGGTGAGAATGCGCAAATTTCGATGAAGGTTCCGCTCGACCTCACCAAGGTGTTCCAGGGCATCCTGCTGTTCTACGTGCTGGCCTGCAATTCCTTGATCATTTACCGCATTCGCCTCATCAGTCCGGTCGGAAAGCCTTCGCATGCTGCTGCTTGAAGCCATCATCCTGTCGGTGATCGCCGCCTCGACGCCGCTGCTTTTGGCGGCGGCCGGCGAGCTTGTGGTCGAGCGCGCCGGCGTGCTCAATCTCGGCCTCGAAGGAATGATGATCATGGGCGCCGCCTGCGGCTTCGCCGGCGCCTATATGAGCGGTTCGACGCTCGTCGGCGCGTTCTGCGGCATCCTCGCCGGCGCAGCAACGGCGGCGATCTTCGGCATCCTCACATTGGGACTCGCGGTCAATCAGGTCGCGGCCGGCTTGGCGCTCACGATCCTCGGTGTCGGACTCTCCGGGCTGATCGGCGCGGGTTTCGTTGGTGACAGGATCATACCGGCGCCGCACCTCTATTTGCCGTTCCTGACTGACGTCCCGTTTATCGGCCGTTTGCTGTTCGGCGAGGACGCGTTCGTCTATTTCTCGGTCGCGCTCATTATTGCCATCTGGCTATTCCTCTACCGCACGCGGCCCGGCCTGGTGTTGCGCGCGGTAGGGGACAACCACGCTTCGGCGCACGCGCTCGGTTATCCCGTGTTGCGCATTCGCATGCTGGCCGTGTTGTTCGGCGGCGCCTGCGCCGGCCTCGGCGGCGCCTTTTTGCCGCTCTCCTATACGCCATTCTTCATTCCCGGCATGACCGCGGGTCGCGGCTGGATCGCGCTGGCGCTGGTGGTGTTCGCCTCGTGGCGACCGGGCCGATTGGTCGCCGGCGCGTACTTGTTCGGGGCGGTGAGCATCCTTCAGCTCCACACCCAGGCGCTCGGGCTCGGCATCCCCTCGCAACTGATGTCGTCGCTGCCCTATCTTGCCACGGTCATCGTTCTCGTGTTGATTTCGCGGACGCGCGGCACCGCCGGGTCGGCCGCGCCCGCGTCGCTCGGGCTGGTCTTCGTACCCGACCGCTAAAGCCTCGAAAAGTGCTGCGGGCGTCTCGCCCCGCGGAGAACCAAAGGGACGTCCGTCTCTGCCAACCCGGAGTAACATCATGAAGAAATGGAACATTATCGGTACGGCCGCGGTCCTCGCCGTTGCCGCCACCACGTTCGGCGGCGCCTATGCCGCCGATAAGCTGAAAGTCGGTTTCATCTATGTGGGACCGATCGGCGATCTCGGCTGGAGCTACCAACACGACCTCGGCCGCAAGGCTATGGAAAAGGCGCTCGGCGACAAGGTCGAGACTACGTATCTGGAGAACGTTCCCGAGGGCCCCGACGCCGAACGCTCGATCGAGCAACTCGCACGCACCGGCCACAAGCTCATTTTCACCACCTCGTTCGGCTTTATGGACGCGACGCTGAAGGTGGCGAACAAATATCCGGACGTGTTCTTCGAACACGCCACCGGCTTCAAGCGCGCGAAGAACATGAGCACCTATGCCGCCCGCTTCTATGAGGGGCGCTACATCCAGGGCCAAATCGCAGCCAAGATGTCGAAGACGGGCGTGATCGGCTATATCGTCTCGTTTCCGATCCCGGAGGTCATCTCCAACATCAACGCCACGATGCTTGGCGCGCAGTCGGTCAACCCGAACATGAAGGTGAAGATCATCTGGGTGAACAACTGGTTCGATCCAGGCAAGGAAGCCGACGCCGCCAAGGCGCTCATCGATCAGGGTGCCGACATACTGACGCAGCACACCAATTCGCCGGCGGCAACGCAGGTCGCGGAGCAGCGCGGCATCCACTCCTTCGCCGAATCGACCGACATGATCAAATTCGGGCCGAAAGCCCAGCTCACTGGGGACACCGACTACTGGGGCGACTATTACACCAAGCGCGCCCAAGCCGCGCTCGACGGCAAGTGGAAGTCCGAAGACACCTGGGGCGGGCTGGATTCGGGCATGGTCGTGATGGCGCCCTATACCAACATGCCCGACGACGTGAAGAAGATGGCGACGGATACGGAAGCCGCCATCAGATCCGGCACGTTGCATCCGTTCAAGTGCCCGATCACCGATCAGGACGGCAAGACGGTGGAGTGCAAGGGTGGCACCCATCTCGATCCCGGCCAGATTCTGAGCATGAACTGGTACGTTAAAGGGATCGACGACAAAATTCCGGGAAAGTGATGGTTTTTCGCTCATTCCCGCGAACGCGGGAATCCAGTTGCAGTCGCGTCACATAAAGACTGGGTCCCCGCTTGCGCGGGGACGAGCGGAACTAGACGACCTACAGTCCAACAACGCGATGGCCGGGCTTGTCCCGGCCATCAGCTTTTCTATTTGTTCGCCCTGAGACGGGCGGTCGCCTCGACACACGCGTCAGCGGGCAGCGTACGTCTCAAGCTCCGCGAGGTAACGATCCTTGGTCGTCCGCGGCAGCCACGTGCTTTCGAATGCGTTGCGTGCGAGTTGCACGACCTCCTTGGGTCCGAGATCGGCCTCTTCTTGAGTGCGGACGAAATTCTCCGAGATATAGCCGCGAAAATAGGCCGGGTCGTCCGAATGCACGGTCGCGCGGATGCCAAGCTCAAGCATCCGCTTAATTTCTTTGGCCTTGCTGCCATTGGTGACGAAAGCGTCGGAGACCGGACAGATGGTGAGCGCCAGTTGCCGGCGCGCGACCTCGTCGCATAGCTGCTTGCTGTCGAGGACGTTGACGCCGTGATCGATGCGGTTGACGCCGATCTCCTCCAAGCATTGCCGGATATGCTCGGTCGAATTCTGCTGATCGACGTCGCAATGCATGGTCAGAAGATAGCCTTCGCGGCGGGCGCGCTCGAACACCGCCTTGAATTTCACCGGCGGATTGTTCTTTTCATCTGAATCGAGTCCGACGCCGACGATCCATTCGCGATAAGGCAGCGACTGCACCAGTGTCGTCATGGCGAACTCGGCGCTCCAATCGCGGAGAAAGCAGAGGATGAGCTGGCTCTTGATCCCGAGAATGCGCTCGGCCTCGAGCTGCGCGCGCCGAATGCCACGGATCACAACGTCAAAGGGTACTCCTCGCCCGGTGTGGGGCTGCGGATCAAAGAACATTTCGACGTAGCGTACATTTTGCGAGTGCGCCTTCGCGAGGTACGCAAAAGTCAGGTCGAAGAAATCCGGCTCATGCACGAGGACCCTCATGCCCTCGTAGTAGATCTTGAGAAAGGAGGGCAAGTCGTGGAAATCGTAGGCTGCCCTCATTTCAGCCACATCCTTGTAAGGAAGCGTCATACCATTCCTTTTCGCCAGCTCGAATTTCATTTCCGGCTCAAGCGTTCCCTCTAGATGCACATGCAGCTCGCACTTCGGCATGCCCGCAATGAAGTCGCGCAGATCGCTCATGACCACCTCCTCTCAAGTTGCACTCAAGTTACGCTTTGAAAACGATCAGTAATAAGTCGAACCGTTGGTAGGGTTTTTCATCTTAACACGCTTCCAGCTACAAGACCCGCGCTCACATAAGCAGATTCGTTTACGAAAAATGGAAAGCGGAACCTTTTGCCCGGTTAGCGATTAAGTCGACGGATCAATGTCGGGGCTTATCCGTGACCACAAGGACACTTTGGCTGGCGCTCACGTGCTTATCAGGCGTTATCAGTCAGTCCGCGACCGCGGGCGACGGGCGCTCCTTTGCGGCAATTTACTCGCAGAAGGATGGAAAGACAGCCAGTGGCGAGTTGTTTGCTCCAGGAAAGCTGACCGCGGCGCATCGCTCCCTACCTTTCGGAACAATCGTCCGCGTCACCAATTTGCGAAGTGGGCGAACAGTCATAGTGCGGATAAACGACCGCGGACCCTTCAACAAAGGTCGGATCATTGATCTTACGCCAGCGGCAGCGCAGCGACTTGGCTTTTCGGGCGTTGCGCCGGTTACTCTCCACGTAATAACGCCCGCCGCTACCAGCATCGCATCCACACACGCCCGCAATCCTTGACCGGCGATCGCCACTGCACCGGCGCCTCCTACCGGTCTCCTTTCGCCGCGCAACCAAGCCCGCGCAACCCGCCCATCTTCCAAAATCCTTGACGTGGATTGTTGAAAAGCTAAGACGAAGCGCCTTCGACTGCAAAAATACTGAAAATTCCTTCGCGATGGGCGCGCCGCGGCATGTTGCGGTGCACGCAGACAGCCTTGCTAAGAAGGTTCAAGAGGTAAACGATGGCTAATAAGCGCCGACGAATCGGCGCAAGAAAAATGCCGCCGTGGTCAAGCCGACGGCGCAAGAACAAGGAGAACAACCGTGGAAACGCTGCACGAACAACAGCCGCCTGATACCTCGGCAAGGCAACGAGCGTCTAACGAGCTGGTCAAGCTCATTCGCAAATTGCGCTGGATGGGTATGGACGACGAAGCGCAGGGCCTGCAGAAGGAGTTGGAGCAACGGCGCGCGACATCTGCCGACAGCGTGCTCGCAAGGAACGCCGAAACGGACTGATCAACACAATCTACAGCGTCTCCGGCTTCGGCGTCGCCTTGCCATCGGCGATGGCGAATTGGGGGATGTGCCCCAAGCCATGAACCAGACCAGCGTCGGCGCCGAGGGTCTTCTTCCATTCGTGGCCTTCGGTAAGGATCACGCCTGCCCCGACGATATCGGCGCCGGCGGAGCGCACCAGCGTAAGCGTTGCGGCAAGGCTGGAGCCGGTCGCCACTACGTCGTCGACGACCACGACGCGGCGCTGCGCGAGCAGCGGCACGGCGCGGCGGTCGAGCATCAGGCGCTGCTTGCCCGCGGATGTCACCGACCGCACTTCCTGGACCAGCGCGTCGGCCAAGTGGATCTTCGGCGACTTCTGGGCAATGACATATTGGTCAAGGCCCAGCGCGCGCGAGACCTCGATAACGACCGGGATGCCGAGCGTCGCGGCGCCGACGACGATGTCGGGCTTGAGCGGGCCGAGCTTGGCCGCCAGCGCCTTGCCGACACGCTCGCCGAAGTGCACCCCCATATCGATCACCATCAACAGCGAAATGGCGAGCTGCCTGTTGATCGGCACGATGGGCAGTGTAACGGACTCGCCGGCGATATCGACGGAATAGGTCTGCATAGTTAGTCGCCTTATGAAAGAACCGCTCAACGGTGAACCAGTCTATATTACGCCGACTTGTGTGCCGCACTCGCGGATCGAATCTGTGCAGCGCCAGCGCCAGCGAGATGCAGCACTGCACAATCGTTGTGCAAGACCCGCGTCAGCTGTCAGCGTGGAGCCTGCGCGCCGCCGCCGAGTGCCGCCGCACGAGGTCGGCGACGTCAAGTCCGGGGATTTGACCGTTTTCCACGATCCAGCGTCCGCCAACCATGATCCGGTCGGCGCGGTGCGCGCCGCACAGGACGAGCGCGGCCAGCGGATCGCCGATCCCGGAAAAGCGTAGTTCGTCGAGCTTGAACAGCGCGAGGTCGGCCATCGCGCCGACCTTGATCTCGCCGATATCCGTCCGCCCGACGCACGCCGCTGATCCTTTGGTCGCCCAGCGCAGCGGGTCAAGGTGGCTGACTCTGGTGACGCCGTACCGGCTGCGCTGGAGGAGAAACGCCGCGCGCACCTCTTGCATCAAATTCGAGGCGTCGTTCGAGGCCGAGCCGTCGACGCCGATGCCGACGCGCATGCCGGCGTCTTCCATCGCGCAGACCGGACAGGTCCCCGACGCGAGCGCTTGGTTGCTGCAGGGGCAATGGGAAACCGTCGTGCCGGCGCCCGCGAGCCGCTTGATCTCGCCGGCGTCGAAATGGACGCCGTGCGCAAGCCAGACGCGATCATTGAGCCAGCCGCAATCTTCCAGATAGTCGAGCGGGCGGCATTTGTAGAGCTCCTGGCAGTAGCGGTCCTCGTCCTCGGTTTCGGCAAGATGGGTGTGCATCCGCACATTGAGCTTTCGCGCCAATTCCGCGGTCGAGCGCATCAGCGAGGTCGTGACCGAAAACGGCGAACAGGGTGCGAGCGCGATCTGCACCATCGCACCCGGGCCGGCATTATGGTAGCGCGCCACCACGCGCTCGCTGTCGGCGAGGATGGTGTCCTCATCCTGCACCACGCTGTCCGGCGGCAGCCCACCGTCGCGCTGCGAACGATTCATCGAACCGCGCGTCAACAAGACGCGCAAGCCTAGGCGCTGCGCCGCTTTCACTTCGATGTCGATGGCGTCTTCGAGGCCGGCGGGAAAGACGTAGTGGTGATCCGTCGTGGTGGTGCAGCCCGACAAAATGAGCTCGGCCATCGCTAGCGTCATGCCGAGATCGAGCGCCTCCGGCGTCAGCCGCGCCCAGATCGGATAGAGCGCTTGCAACCAGGGAAACAATTCACGGTCGAGCGCGGCGGGAACGGCGCGGGTGAGGGTCTGATAGAAGTGGTGATGGGTGTTGATCAGTCCCGGCAGCACCACGTGCTCGCTGGCATCGAACGTCTTTGCATCTCGCCTGGTGGGACTACGTCCGGCGGCGACCTTTTCGACGATACGGCCGCCTTGCACGACGATGCCGCCGCGAGCCTTGTCCGCCAGGATGGCGAGTGGATGCTTTATCCATAGCGCCGACCCGTCACCGGGCATCTTGCAACTCGGCAACGGCCGGAGGCCACCCGACGTTGCTGGCTCGGTGGATATGGCGCGCGACGCGCAGGATCAGCGGCTCTTCGAACCGCGGCGCCACGATCTGCATGCCGATAGGCAGTCCGTCCTGCGATAGTCCGGCAGGCGCGCTGGCGGCGGGCAAGCTGACCAGCGTGATGAGATAGGCGGGCGCGATCCAGTCGATGTAATTCTCGAAGCTGCGGCCGTTGATCTTGTCGGGAAAGTTCATCTCCACCGGGTAGGGCTTTACCGGCGCCGCTGGCGTCAGCAGAACGTCGTAACCCTCGAACAGCTTGCGAAAGCGGTGAAACATCTCCTCCCGCTTGTGCTCAGCCGCGGCAAAGTCGAGCGCATTCAGTTTCAGCCCGGCTTCGACGTTGCCCTTGAGATTGCGTCCAAACTCGTTGATCTGGGCGAGCCGCTCATACTGCTGGCCTACCATCCAGAACCCGCGCCAGGTCTGATAGGCGGCGCGGCCGCCGCTTGCGTCAAACTCGATGTGCTCGACTTGTGCGCCAAGCTCGCCCAAGGCGGCTGCCGCGCCACGGCAGATTGAATCGATCTCCGCTTCGACGCCGATCCCGGCGATGTCGGAGACGTAAGCGACGCGCAGGCCCTTGATGTCGTCGCTGCGCTCCAGCTCCGCGAGCGCGCTCCGCCACGGCGGCTCGACCGATATCGGCGACAGGCGGGTGAAGCCGACGATTGAGTCGAGGAAAAGCGCGGCGTCTTCCGCGTCGCGCGCCAGCGGACCGTGGACTTGTCCCGGATCCCAGGGAAGGTGCAGCGGATGGCTCGGCGTCAGCCCCGGCGTCGGCCGGATGCCGACGATGCCGCAGAACGCCGCGGGTATGCGGATCGAGCAGCCGAAGTCGGTCCCCTGTGCGATCGGCACCATGCCGGCGGCGACGGCGACGGCGGAGCCGCCGGAAGAGCCCGCGGGGCTGAGCGCCGGATTCCACGGATTGCGGGTCGGGCCAAACAGCGCGTTGTTGGTATTCGCGCCGCAAGCGAATTCGGGAGTGTTTGTCTTGGCAAGCACGATGGCGCCGGCGGCCTTGAGCCGACGGATAGCTTCGGCGTCCTCCGTCGGCACGTAATCCTTGAATAGCGGCGAGGCAAAGGTGGTGCGGATTCCGGCGGTTGGCGTAACGTCCTTGACCCCGATCGGGAGCCCGTGCAGTGGGCCGAGCGGCCCGCCCTTCATGACTGCGGTTTCGGCACGTCGCGCGGCGTCGCGCGCCTGCTCGGCGGCCAGCGTGACGATGGCGTTGAGCTTCGGATTGAGTGCTTCGATCACCGCAAGATACGCGTCGAGAACTTCGACCGGGCTAAGGGCCCGCGTGCGGATGAGCCGCGCCAGTTCACGCGCTGATTTGCGCACAAGAGTTGTGTCGACCATGTTTACTTTATTTCCCGGACCAGTGTACGAAGCGTCGCTCGCTGAGGAGAAACAGGAGATTGAGACCATAGCCGAGCGCGCCGGCGGCGAAAATCGCGGCGTACATCCGCGGCATATCGAACAATTGCTGCGCCTCGAAAACACTGTGGCCGAGGCCGTCCTGCGAGCCGATGAACATCTCGGCCACCACGATGATCACTAAAGCGAGCGAGACGCCGTTGCGCAGGCCGACGAAAGTCTGCGGCAAAGATTCGAGCAGCATCACGTCGAACAGCACGCGCAGACGCGAAGCGCCCATAACCTTGGCCGCCAGAAGGCGCGTCTTGCGCGCATTCATGACGCCGTAGGCGACATTGAACAGGATGACCAGAATAGCGCCGAAGGCGGCGACCGATATTTTCGTCTCGTCGCCGACGCCGAACAGCACGAGGAACAGCGGGAACATTGCGGAAGCCGGCGTCGAGCGGAAAAAGTCGATGACGAATTCGAGTGAGCGATAGAGCCGTTCCCAAGACCCTAGCACGATGCCGAGCGGGATGGCGATCACGGCGGCAATGAGCGTCGACGCAGCCGTCCGGTAGACGGTTTTGACGAAATCGAAGCCGAGCGCCCCGCCGTCCATACCCTCCCACAGCGACTTGAACGTCGCGGCCGGCGACGGCAGTAGCACGGGATCAACCCACTGCCGCCACGTCGCCAGCGACCAGATGGCCAGCAGCGCGATCACACCGAGGATCGGCAACAATGCCTCGCCTTTTTGCGCCTTCATGCGCGCCTCACCTCGCGTTGGAAGACATCGAGGCATTCAGCCTTGGTGCGCACGAAATCCGGATCGGAGAGGGTTGCATCCGTGCGCGGCCGTGGCGCGGTAACCGCCGCGAAGGCGGCGACCCGCGCCGGATGCCGCGAGAGCAGCAGCACCCGGTCGGCGAGGTACACGGCCTCTTCGAGATCGTGCGAAACCAGGATCGTGGTGGTGCCGGTCTCCAGGAACATGCGCTGCAATTGTTCGCGCATGAACAGCGTCATTTCGTAATCGAGCGCGGAGAACGGCTCGTCGAGGAACAGGATCTCCGGCTCGACTACGAGCGCGCGGAGGATCGACACCAGCTGCTGCTGCCCGCCGGACATCTGATACCAATTCCACATCAGGGTGAGCTGACGATATAGGGAAACGAGGTGATTGATTGGACGAGTTTTGGATTGCGTTCGATATAGAGGATCGCCTGCTTGAGCTTGGTACGTACGGCGTCGATGGATTTGAGGGCGTAGTTCTTGAAGATTTTCTCGCGGATTTCATCCCAGAGATTCTCCTTCGGGTTGAGTTCTGGCGAATAGGGCGGCAGAAACAGCAGCGAGACATTGTCGGGAAGCGCGAGGTCGCCACAGCGGTGGTTGGGGGCGCCATCGAGAACCAACAGGATGTCCTGCCTGGCAAACTTTCGCGAGAGGACGTTAAGGAAGGCCTGGAAGCATGCCGTATTCGATGTCGGCATGATCAGATAGACGCAAGTTCCGTCCTTCGGAGAGACCGCCCCATACAAATAGATGTATTCGCGGATGAGCTGGGAGGCGACCTCGGGCCTGGTGCCGATCGGAGCCCAGCACGGCCGTGGCCGATTGATCCGGCCGAACCGCGCTTCATCGGCGAACATGATCCGCAAGCCACGACCGCGCCTGGCGGCCGCTCGCTTGGCTTTCCTCACAGCATTTGGAAAGCCGCTTTTTTAAAAGCATCCTGAGCCGCGAGGTCGCGTTTGGGATGAAACGGACGCGGCATCAGCTTGCGCCAGCCATGCCGAGCCAGAAGATTATAGACCGTGCTATTACTGGTTTCGTGCCCGATGGCCTTTTCGTAGGCCGCTTTGAGATCGTGGATATTCAACATCTCGCCGGCCCCGGCGGCTTTGACAAAACGCGCCAACAAGCCCTTTTCCTCAGCCAGGGTCATGTTCTCGCGCTTGCGCCCACCGCTCGGCTTGGATTTGAGCGCCTTGAGCCCGCCACCGTCATGGGCCATATGCGCCCGGTTCACCGTGCTCAGTGACACGCCCATCGCTTCGGCAATCGCAGGCTGCGTCATTCCGCTTTCGCGCAGCAGCACCATCTGAATGCGCTGGCGCTGCTGGGGATCTCCTTTCCAGCGAAGCGCTGTCTTCAACCGACGGACTTGGCCTTTGCTGCATTTGACCATCTGTTCCCTCCGAATCAGATGGTCCCAGCGAATCACACCTCGCGTTGAAGGAAAAACCCCGGCCCATGCCCGGCACCCAGCCCTGCAAAAAGGTCGATTTAATCAGCTATGGAAGCGGTATGATATGGATAAAGGTTCAGATCAAGCTTGATGTCGAGATGGGCGACCAAGGCCTCGGTGCGCGCGCGGCGCTCCGCCGGCCGCACCTTCATCAGCTTGAGCGGATAGGCGATGTTGTCGAAGGCGCGCAGCCACGGAAACAGCGCCTCGCGGTAGTTCTGGAATACGTATCCGAACTTGATCTCATCAAGCTGCCTCCCGTCAAAAAGCATTTGGCCGGCGTCGGCCGGAACGAGTCCGGCTATCATGTTGATCAGCGTGCTTTTGCCGCAGCCATTCGGCCCAAACACCGAGATCAGCTCGCCGCGCGGGATGTCGAGATCGAAATTGTCGTAGATGACGGTCTGATCGAAGCGCTTGCTCAGCCCGCGGATAGTGACGTGCGGGCGCTTCGCCGCCTCACTTGCCGGCGGCTGCAAAGCTGCGTCCGCCGATGGGCGGTGAACCGCTTGCGGCGCGGCGCTCATCGGGCGTCACTCGCCATGCCCGAACCCATCAGAACGCCTGGAGGTATTTTCTGACATCGACCTTTTCCGGCACGACGCCGATCGCTGTGCCGAAATCGGCGAATTTCTGCAGATCGTCGATCTGTTTGGGGCTCATATCCTTGACCATGACGTAGCCGAGCATGGGCACCGTATCGACGGCGCTCTCGGGAGTCATCGTGTTCTTGAGCAGGTGTTTGCGCGCCGCCTGCGGATCGTCTTTGATCAAGTCGAGGGCCTTGGCCCAGGCTTGGGCGAAGCGCTTGGCGACGTCCGGCCGCTTGTTGATGAAGTCGGACGAGAAGGCGCACCCGGCCGCGAAGGGGTCGGCTTCTGGATCGCCGAGGACGTATTTCGCGATCACGCCGGCCTCGACCGTCTTGGCGAAGCCGAGCTGGTTCATCACCGTCGCGTTCGGCTCGAGCGTGTAGCCGCCGTCGAACGTGCCGGCCTTCATGGCGTTGATGTGCTGGCCCATGTCGAGCTGATCGATCGTGTAATCGCCGTCTTTGAGCCCGACTTTGGCGAGAATGCCCTTGGCGGTGTTCAGGTTGGCGGGCCCCGGCGCCGACATCAGCTTGAGGCCCTTGAAGTCCGCAAGCGACTTGACCTTGTCGGCGAGGGCGGAGCGGACCACGAACTGCTCCATCCTGTGCGTGGCGTTCTGGCCGTTCATGGCGACGTATATGGCGACGCCGGGCTTCTTGAGGTTCGCATTCAAGCCTTCCAGCGTCACCAACACGACGGAGACCTCGATCTGGCCGGTGATCAGCGCCGCCACGTTGGGCGGTCCGCCCATCAAAGTGATCGTTTCCGGATCGATATTGAGGTCGCGGAAATAGCCGAGATCGCGCGCGATGAAATAAGGCAGCGACGAGCTGACCGGGAAAACCCCGACCTTCACTTTGTCCGGGGTTTGCGCGTTGGCTGGCAGGCTGAAAAGCCCTGCGGCTAACAGCGCGCCAAGCAGCGTCCGTCGAACGGCGGCTTGAAATTCAATCATCGCCGGCACGAAGCAAGCAGCGTGCCGCGCGCGGGCGCTACTCGCCCGCATCGATGATGGCGATGCACGGCCCACCGCCCTGCGGCCCCTGATGCATGGCATCGACGGAAACAAACACCGCTGGATCGCCGATCGCCGCCGCGGCAACGCCGCCGACCGCGGCCTTGGCATGGCGGTGCCAAGACACGTCGGAATCGTCCAGCATGATCTGGCGCCGGCCACGCAACTTGCCGATGCGGTCCGCCTCGCATTTCATGAAGCAGTTGACCAGCCGCCCCTTGAGGTCCTCGGCGCGGGGACGCTCGGGCAGATCAAGACCGGCACTGCGAATGGACTCGTAGATGCCGTCAATATCGAGGGCATCCTTCATCACCGAATGGCCGATGCGATAGCGGCCGCCGGCGCCGTTCCTGTTGCCGAGGAGCACGATCTGCGCCTGCGTCAGTTCCACGCCCGACGAGCACGAGGCGACCGAGGAATAAAGGTCGAGATTGCGGCAGATATCTTCCGCCTTTGGCATCTTGATTTCATGAAGGCCGACGGCAATGCCTAAGCCGGTCGTTCCGTTCGAGACGCCCATGGAATCGTGCACCTCGCAGGCGACTTGCTTGCCGCGGGCGTGCGCGTCAAGCACCGAGTTGACGGTGAGGAGCGGCGTCTTGGTCTGCACGTAGTGCACATCCGCCGGATCGTCGATGCCGGCGTCGCGCATGGCGGCGCGCACGCCGTCCGCGACCTTCTCGACCATCGCCGGCCGGCCGATATCCTCCGGCAAAATCTCGGCGCTCATGGCCGTGCCGATGACAAGGCGCGATTTATTCGCCGAACCGGCTTTCGCGTTGCGCGCAAAAACCGTCGCATGCGGTGTGATGACGCCGTCGCAGCCGCCCGACCAGACCATCGGAATTTTCGCGATCTCCTGCTCCGAGCGGCTGCCAAGCTTGCGCAGGACCGCGCGAAACGCCTGGTCGGCGAGGATGCGGGTAAAATCGTTGACGCCGCCATTGCCCTCGGTCTTGCCGATGACGGCGATGACCTCGTCGGCATTGAATTGTCCGTTGCGGATGCAGGTCTCCACTCCCGATGCGTCCTGCACGTTCTTCAATTCGACCTTGGCAACTTCGATGACCATTACGCTCGATCCTTGCTGGTAAGTTTTTTCTTAGGCGGTACGGGTCCACGGCTTGACCTCGCCGCGGATCATCTTTTCAAAGCCGCTGCCGCGATCGATCATTAATGGCTGGCTCGTACGCGCGGACTTTAGCTTCTCGCGCAGGGTGGCGGTCGCCTTGGCGTCGATGGCGAACGAGTTTTCGCCGGCATCCGGATTGAGCACGACGCCATAGTCGTCACGCGCGGCGGCCAGCGAGACCTTGCTTTCGATCACGTCGCGCTCGACCCATTCGGGTTCGCGCTCGAGCGGATCGCCCCAACCGCCGCCGCCGGTGGTCACGACGCGCACGATCTGGCCGGCGAGAACGGGCTCGCCATCGACCAGGCCGCCGAGATCGCGCGGCGTACCCTCAGCATCGATGGTCACGCAGAACGGCGTGCCGGCTTTGCCGCCGTTGACGCCGTAGCAGCCGAGCCGGACGCGGTCGGCGGTGACGATGGTGCGGCAATCGACCAGCGCGCGGTAATGCTTGTCGTAGCCCAGACCGCCGCGGCGTTTGCCGGCGCCGCCGGAATCCGTCCGCAAAGCCAGTTTCTCGACCAGGAGCGGAAAACGCGTCTCGGTGAACTCGGCCGGCTGATTGCGCGAGTCCGGCACGATGTGGATGGCGTCGTTGCCGTCGGCGTAGTAGCGGCCGCCGGAGCCGCCGCCCAAAACCTCGCGGGAGAGGAACGATTTGCCGTTGCGATCGGCGCCATAGAATCCGGTGTAGCGGATGGTTTCCTGATCGGCGGGCATACGCCCCTGCGCCGCCTGCGCCACGACGCCGGCCAGCAAGCCGATGCAGCGCAACAGCACGAACGAGCGCGCATTGGTGGCCGCAGGCCATTCCGGCGTGATCAGCGTGCCTTTCGGTGGAAAGATCACGTCGAAGATTTCGCAGACGCCCTCGTTGACGTGAATCTCGGCGGCGCGCTCCGGCGTATCCGCGAGGTTGCGCAGGATCGGCGCGATCCATTTGATCAAAAAAGCGCCGCCGGCATAGTCCGCCGGCCAGTTGATCGGCCCGGTCGATTGCGGATCGGTACCGGTGAAATCGAGCGTGATGCGATCGCCCTTCTTGATCAGCGTCAGCGCCAGTTTGTGCAGCTTCGGATCGGTGACACCGTCATGCTCGACATAATCTTCCCAGCGGTATTCGCCATCGGCGATCTTCGGCAGCAACTCGCGGCGGAAAGTATCGCGGCAGGTATCGAGGATCGCCTGGAAGCAGGCTTCCACGGTTTCGCGGCCGAAGCGCTCGAACAGCTCCGCCATGCGGCGGGCGCCCATCAGGCAGGCCTGCACCTCGCTGTCGAGATCGGCGGCAAGGGTTTCAGGAACGCGCGTGTTGCGCTTGATGATGGTGAAGACCGCGTCGTTGCGGACACCGGCGCTGTAGAACTTGATCGGCGGGACGGCGAGGCCTTCCTCGAACACGGTCGTCGCGGTGCCGGGCATCGAGCCCGGCACACGTCCGCCGATGTCGTCGTGGTGGCCGAAGGCCTGGATGTAGGCGACGACCTCGCCCTGATGGAACACCGGCACGGTGCTGCAGAGATCGGGAAGATGGCCGATCGAGCCCTCGGTCAGATAAGTGTCGTTCATCAGGAACACGTCGCCGGGCTGCATGGTGTGCGGCGGGAAATCGCGCACTACGGCGTTCGGCATGGCGGAATAGGAGCGGCCTGTGAGCTTGCGGCAATAGCGGTCGAACAAGCCAACGCGATAGTCGTGGGCCTCGCGGATCATCGGCGAGCGCGCGGTGCGTTCGATGGCGTATTCGATCTCCGCCTCGATGGAATTGAGCGTGCCTTCCACGATCTGCAGGACGATGGGGTCGACCTCGCGCGGGGGCAAATCCGGCGCGGTCGGCCATGGCCATTCCTTGGCGTGCACGTTCATCATTCAGCGGCTCCGCGGCGATCTATATCGCGCCGGGCTGGTCAGCCATAGCCCATATTACCGTCGCGTGCCGCTGGTTTCATCACCCGCCGTGCGTCTTGCGGCGAACGTGGCGCTGGCGTTGATGACCGAAGCGAAATAGGAAAATCCGGCCCGGTCGGGCGAACACAACGACGAGACGGAGGGTCACGATGGCGTTGCCAGATTCAATAGCGGAACGGGCGCGGCAGGGCGCCAAGGTCCGGCGCGACGTGCTCGGAGCGGCTTATGTCGATGCGGGTAAGCAGCAGGCGAACCCGTTCACGCAGCACTTCATCGAGTTCACCCAGACGCAGTGCTGGGGAAACGTCTGGCTGCGCGAGGGCCTATCGCACAAGACCCGCAGCATGCTCAACGTCTGCATGCTTGCCGCGCTCGCCCGCTGGCATGAATTCGAAGTGCACATTCGCGGGGCGCTCAATAATGGCGTAACGTCAGAGGAGATCGCCGAGATTCTCCTACACGCGGCGGTTTACGCCGGCATCCCGATCGCTTCGGAGGGTTTCCGGCGGGCCGACAAGATCATTGCCGACGTTGCCGCTGAAAAAAAGAGCTAACCCGTGTACTCATTAGGGCGCAGATGGAGGCCGCTTTCTCCAGCAAAACGGAAATGTAGCGCTTAGCTTGACGGCTTCACTTCCCGTCTCGGACATCAAGCGGTCTTGGCGAACGGTCGGCTGTTCGCTTTCATACCCACTGACTGATCGCCGCCAAGGTATCCTGCAAATCCGGCCCACCGTCGAATTCGCCTAGTGATGAATTTTGCCATGATTTAGTCAAAGCTTTCGCGGTATTGTTTAATTGCGGCCAGGGAAGAGGGCTCAATTGCATCTAACACGCCAGCTTGCTGCTGCTGTGACAGCATTGTTGCTGATCGCTGGGGCATTTTTCGTCTTCCTTTTCTCAGTCGTAAACGCACAGGCCGAAGGTCTATCCGGCACCTGCGAAGACGCGGCCGAGCTCGCGGTCTTGTCCTCGCCGCTCGCGCCGTGGAAGGGCGCGCCTTTGCGCGTCGTCCTCGCCGCGGAGAAGCCGCTCGAAGGCGAGCTTTCGCTGATCGCGCCCGATGGAAGCGTCGCGGCCAAATCGCGTCAGCGGCACGGCGGGCCGCCGTATTTCTGGTCCGCCGAGATCGCGTCGCCGGCCGTGGGGACGTGGCGCGCGAAGCTCGTGCGCGACCGCGCGCCGGCCGCGTGCGGCACGATCACCCGCGACATCGCCGTGCGCGACGACGAGCCGCCGCCGCCGCGCGCGACGCCGGGCAGCGTCTGGCCCTTGCGCAATACGTGGAACCGGGCGACGGAAAGCCTGTATTCGGCATGGATCGAGAAGCTGTTCGACGCGCCGCTCGACGCGGAGCCGTCGTGGCCGGCGCTGCATGAGGTGCTGCGCGATCAATCGCGCAATATCCTGTTCAACCATCTGGGTCTCGGCGAAGACAAAGTGGGGATGGCCCTTCGCCCCGACTGCGCCGACCTTGTGTACTTTTTGCGCGCGTATTTCGCATTCAAGATGGGACTGCCGTTCGGGTACTCGAAGTGCTCGCGCGGCGGCGGCGGCAAGCCGCCCAAGTGCTACGCATGGGCGAGCATTCAGAATCCCGAGGCGGTGGCGCCGGGCAATCAGAATCCCGAGGCGGCGGCGCCGGGCAATCAGAATCCCGAGGTGGCGACGTCGAGCATTCAGAAGCCCGAGGCGGCGAAGCGGCTCGGGCTCGCCGCGTCCTTCGGCCATTATTTGCGGGTCGTCGGCGACGCCGTTCAGTCCGGAGCCGTGCGGACGCCGGCGAGCGACGACAACACCGATTTTTATACCGTGCCGCTGAAGCAGGAGTCGCTGCGCCCGGGAACCGTGTACGCCGATCCGTACGGGCACGTTATGATGCTGGTACGGCGCGTGCCGCAGTCGAACGGCGCGGCGGGCGTCTTCCTCGCCGTTGACGGAGAGCCCGACGGGACGGTCGCGCGCAAGCGGTTTTGGCGCGGCACTTTCTTGTTTGCCCACGAACCTGCGCTCGGCAGCCCAGGATTCAAGCGCTTCCGGCCGATCATACGCGAGGCGAACGGCACCTTGCGGCGGCTGACCAATGCCGAAATCGCCAAAGATCCGCAGTACGGCGATTTTTCGCTCGAACAGTCGCAGCTTGGGGTCGAAGCCTTCTACGATCGAATGGATGACGTGATGTCGCCGGCGCCGCTCGATCCTTTGCGCGCGATGAAGGAGGCGATTGACTCGCTCGAAGAGCAAGTGAAGACGCGCGTGACGTCGGTCGAGAACGGGCGAAAGTTCCAGAACAGCGGGCACGGCGACGCGAGCATGCCGGACGGCCCTTCGATCTTCGCAACGACCGGCGCGTGGGAAGATTTCGCGACGCCGGCGCGCGATTTTCGTCTGTTGATCGCAATCGATGTGGTGGGCGGCTACCCGGATCGCGTCGCGCGGCAGCCCGAACGGTACGCGATGCCGAATGGCAAGAGCGTCGCGGACGTGAAGGCCGAATTGCAGAGCGTGCTCGCGTCGGAGCTTGCGGCACGCAAATTTACGTATCCGCGCAGCGATGGCTCCGCGTGGACGCTCACGCTCAAAGACGTGGTTGACCGCGCGGCTGACCTCGAGATGGGGTACAATTTGAACGACTGCGTCGAGCTGCGGTGGGGCGCGCCGGACAAGAGCGACGAGGCGTCAACGTGTAAGCGACATGCGCCGCAGGCGCAGCGCGCGAAGATGACGGACTACCGCACCTGGTTCCGCGAGCGGCATTGGCCATCGCGCGCTTAGCCGCCGCCGATCTCAGCCGGTGACGGGATCGTGACGAAGGTTTGCTTGGTCGTCGGGTTCGCAATGCTCGCGGGCGGGACTTCTCTTCTCGCGCAGGACGATCAGGTTCGCTTGGCGCTCGACATCCTTGTCGCTGCTTACCCGAACGCGCTCGCTGGGCATGACGACAGAGTGCTGCGTTGGCGCGATGGAACAGTCATGCCGGTGTCCGACGGCGCCGATAGCAAGGCGTTCCCGGAGCTCCTTCGGCACGCTTCCATCATCGATCAGTTTCGCATCCCGTATCCGCGCGGCCCGCTGGAAAAGCCGCCGGCCGTCGATGCTGATCCTGGCCGGTTCCGCAATACCGCCTTTTTCACGAAGATGTATGGCGACTGCCAAAAGGGTGAGGTGTTGCCGCACCTTGTTTCCCTCCCCTGGCTCCCCAAGACTTTGGCCAACAAGGCTTTGGCCAACAAGGCTTGGGGCAAATCAATCCGCGTCACTTCCCTGAACGGCGTCGATGAGCATTTGCGCGCCGTGTCGGCGGAGATCGACGCGCTGCCTGAAAAAATCAAACGCGCCGCATATCCGATTGCCGGCACTTATAATTGCCGGGCCGTGGCCGACACTGGCCAGCCGAGCCCGCACAGCTACGGTATCGCGATCGATCTCAATACCGCCTTCTCGGATTATTGGTACTGGCGACCGCATGGCGGCCCCATCCTTTATCGCAACCGCATGCCCGAAGAGATCGTCACGATCTTCGAAAAACACGGCTTCATTTGGGGCGGGAAGTGGTATCACTTCGATACGATGCACTTCGAATTTCGACCCGAACTCCTTGTTACGCAGTGAGATAGGCGTTCCCTTTCCCGGCGACAGCATCGGGTTTGTGAGATGCCTCGCGTTTCGCTCCCCATGGACTGAGATGCCGCTTCCGGGCCCAAACCGGACATGCCATTCGGGCAAGTCCATCTCTGCTTTTTGCGGGCAAAGCGGACTTCAACCAGCTGGCGCGCACGCCGAAATAAACGAGCGCGCGCCGCAGATCGTACCAACGAGGTCGGCGCGACGATTGCGCGTCCTCAGTTTCGCGTTTCGGCGGATTTGCCGGCAGCGCGGACGATCAGAATGCCGTGAGGGTCGACGGTAAGCTGCTGACCTGGAAAGACGACGGTGGTCGAGCCGAATTCCTCGACGACCGCCGGCCCACTAAGCTTGAAACCTGCCCCAAGCGAGGCGCGCGCGAACACCGGCGTGTCGCGAAAATTTCTGTCGAAATAGACCGGCCGGCTCGTTTGTTGCGGCGGTGCGCCGGATCTTTCAAGTTCGGGGATGCTCGGACGATCGATCATGCCGAAAGCGGATACGCAGAAATTCACCAGCTCGACTTTCTGCTGGCCGGCATAATTGTAGCCGAAGGTTTTCAGATGCGCGGCGTGGAACGCTTCGACGAGCCCGGCAATAAACTGCGCGTCGATTGTGCCTGACGGCGCGGGTACGCGCACTTCCATGGACTGGCCGGCATAGCGGACGTCGGCTTCGCGCATCAGCGCGATCTTCGTTGGCGCGATACCGTCCTTCTCCAGCGTTGTCATTCCCTCCTTTTCGAGCGACGCATAAATCGCGGCAACGACTGGAAGGTCGACCGCCTCCTCGTGCATCACCTTGGTGACGATGTGGTCGGTGCGCCAATCGACCGCCAGCAGGCCGAAGGCGGACAAATTGCCGGGGTTCGGCGGCACGATGCAGGTCTTCATGCCCATCAGTTCCATCACCGCCGGCGACTGCGCCGGCCCAGAGCCGCCGAACGAAAGAAGCGCAAAGGCGCTCGGGTCGATGCCGCGCTGGATGGTCATCTGCCGGATGGCATTGGCCTGATCCCAGTTGGCGATCTCGATGATGCCCTCGGCGAGCTGCTCGGCGCCCAGGTTACCGGGGAGCCGCGCCGCCAGCGCTTTCAGCCCGCCACGCGCGCGCTCGACGTCGAGACGAATGCCGCCGCCGATCAGCGCCGGAGCAATGCGGCCAAGGACGAGATTAGCGTCGGTGATGGTCGGCTCGTCGCCGCCGTTCGGATAGCACATGGGGCCGGGCACGGCGCCGGCGCTGCGCGGGCCCACCCGCAGTTTCCCTTCGCGTGAGATCCAGGCGATCGATCCACCGCCGGTGCCGATGGTCTTGATGTCGAGCATCGGTATGCGCACCGGGAAACGGCCGACGCGGCCGCCATTGGTGATCTTTGGCTTGGCGCCTTCGATCAGGCAGAGATCGGTCGAGGTGCCGCCGGCGTCGAGCGTCACCAGATCGGGAAAGCCGGCGATTTCGGCGATCACCGCGCTGCCGAGCGCGCCGGCGGCCGGACCCGACAACGCCGTGGTAATCGGCTTGCGCATCACCTGATCGGGACTGGCGACGCCGCCGCTCGACTGCATCACGAGGAACGGTTTCTTGTTCAGCGCGGGACCAAGCTCGTCGCGGATGCGATCGAGATAGCGGCTCATATGCGGCTTGATGAACGCATCCACCAGCGTCGTCACCGTGCGTTCGTATTCGCGATATTCGGGAAGTACGTCGCAGGAGAGCGAGAGCGTGCAGTCCGGATATTCTTCGCGGATGATCTCGGCGGTCCTGCGCTCATGCGCCGGGTTGGCGTAAGAATGGATGAGGCAAACGCCGATCGCGGTGATCCCCGCGTCGCGAAAGAAGCGGGCGGCGGCGCGGATGCTTTTCTCGTCGAGCGGCCGCAATTCTTCGCCAACGAAATTGAGACGCCCGCCGACTTCGCGCACGTAGCGAAGCGGCACTATGCGCTCCGGCTTCACCCAGAAATAGGAATTGCCGTAGCCCTCGGGCACGGCCTGGCGGGCGATTTCGAGGATATGTCGGAACCCGTCGGTGACGATCAGACCGAGGCCGGCGATCTCGCCTTGCAGTAGCGCGTTGGTCGCGACCGTGGTGCCGTGCGCCAGCACAGCCAGATCGTCGACGCCGGCGCCCCATTCGCCGAGGATGGCATGAACGCCGCGAACCAGCGCCACGGCGGGATTTGACGGTGTTGACGACACCTTGGTCACGCGCATCACGCCGGAACGGTCATCGACGCAGACGATGTCGGTAAAGGTGCCGCCGGTGTCGATGCCGATCCGCAGCGTCGCACTGCCGCTCATACGCACTTACTCCGCCGCCCCATATACGTAGGGTGGGCAAAGGCGCGAAGCGCCGTGCCCACGCGATTATTCGCCGAAGCGGCCGCGCATGTCTATCACATCGCCACCCCAATCCGCAGGCAATAAGCCCCGTTCGACGTAGCGGTGGAAGCTAGAGTGCGGCCAATCAACGACCCGCGAGACAACTCCGTGCTTCACCGGATTGTAGTGGATGTAATCGACGTAACGCTCCAGATCAGCATCGTCGCGGATCGCGTGCTCCCAATAGCGCCGTTGCCAAATTCCTTTTTCGCGTTTAGCCACCTTGCTGGCGGAACGCGATTCCGCCGGTGGAAGACCGCGCGAGAAATCGGATTTGAAAAGACTCCAGCGCGATGAAAAATCGGTGTCGCCGTCCGGCAAAAGCCACAGCGCATGGAGATGGTCGGGCAGGATGCAGATGGCGATGGTCTCAAACGGAAGGCGCTCCTGCACTACTTTGTACGCGCGCCGAAGACGTTCGATTTGGCGCACCAACAAATCGTCGGAACGATTGGCAATCGTGAGCGTGAAAAAGAACGCACCTCCCTCGATCTTGGCGCGGCGATAGCGGGACATGAGAATTGAGCCCCGAGGTATTCACGCGGACACTGCGCTTAACGCTATCACGTGTAGGGTGCGGTAAGCACAGCGAAGTCACGCGGAATTCCACTGCAACACATATCGCGTGGGCACGGCGCTTCGCGCCTTTGCCCACCCTACTTATCTTTTCAACTCAAACACAATGTCCTGAGCACCCTTCCACAAGGTCATTTTCCCGAGCGCGGTCAGGTTCTCGCGGCCCTTGGTGATGGTCAGGAAATGATTGCCGGCGAGCTGCCCGACTTTGCTGGAAAATGAGACCGCTCCGTAAGCCAGCAGAATTTCCGTTTCGCTGATGCCGCCGGGATAAAGGATGATCTCGCCGGGCGTCGGATAGCTGGTGTGGTTCTCATAACCCAGTCCGAAATCGAACTCGCCAAGCGGAATCCAGCACCCTTCGCCGCTCCAGCGCACATGGATGATCTGCTGCCGGTAGGGGAGCAGGCTCATGAATTTCGCGCAAGTTTTCGGCGCCAGCATTTCTTCCATCGCCGCGTCGAATTCGTAGGGTCCAGCTTTGATGCGAAGCGTGGTCATTGTGTTCCAATCCTGTCGAGAAAGGTCGAAAGAACGCGCGCGGCAATGTCGATATCGCCGGGCGAAGCGAACTCATTCGGGTTGTGGCTCACGCCGCCGCGACAACGGACGAACAGCATCGCAAACGGAATGACGCGATCGAACGCCATGGCGTCGTGGCCGGCGCCGCTCGGCATCCGGCGGGGCGTCGCCCCGCAGGTCTGGGCGGCCGAAGCCAATTGGTCCGAAAGCGGGTCGTCGCAATGAGCTGCCGAAGCCTGGTGGCCAAGCGTAAATCGCTGCATCACGCCCCGGCGCTGGGCGATCGCTGCGATCGCCTCCTTGATGTCGTCCACGGCCTTGATGCGTTCCGGATCAGAGGGGCTGCGGATGTCCAGCGTGAAGCGAACCCGCCCGGGGATCGTGTTGGGCGCCGATCCGGGCACTTCGAGCTTGCCGACCGTTGCCACCAGATTGAGTTGCGACCGCGCGCGATCCTCGACGGCGAGCAGCATTTCGGCCGCTGCCGCGAGCGCATCGCTGCGCATCGGCATCGGCACGGTGCCCGCATGCCCGGCGATGCCATCGACCTCCACGGTTCCCCGCGTGACGCCGTCGATGGCTGTCACGACGCCGAGTGGTATCCCTTCCGTTTCCAGCACCGGACCCTGTTCGATGTGAACTTCGACGTAACCGACGGACCAATCCGGCGAACGCACCTCCTCGCGCAAGCGCAACGGATCGCAGCCGAAAGCGGCCAGGGCCTCGCGGCGCGAAATGCCGTCTTCACCGACCTCGTCGAGGGCTTTGCCATCGAACGTGCCCGCGAGCGCGCGCGCTCCACCCAGCGTGCTCGCAAAGCGCACGCCCTCTTCGTCGCCGAACGCAATCACTTCGATGGCGAACGGGAAGCGCTTTCCCGATTTGAACGCGGCCTTCACCACTTCGATGGCGGTGATCACCCCGAGCGGCCCGTCGAACCGGCCGGCGTTGCGCACCGTGTCGATGTGGGAGCCGAGCATCAGCGTCTTTCTTCCGCCGTCGCGCGCTTCGTACCGACCGACCACGCTGGCCAGCGGGTCTATTCGTACCGTCATCCCCGCGTCGCGCATCCAATAGGCGACAAGGTCGGTGGCTCGGCGGTGGGCGGGTCCAAGATAGAGCCGGGTGAGGCGGCCAGGCTCATCACTAAGGGCAGCCAGCTCGGCGAGCCGGTTCGAGATTGCCTCGCCGAATAGCAAATGGTCCGCCACCTTCACGCGCATCATCCCTCGGCTTCCGCGCCTTAATGGAGACATCGCCAAGCTTGGTCAATCGCGTGCTTCCAACGTGCCGGGAGCCTCGCGTGGACACTTGAACGGAAGGCAGCGCGTCTGCCATGGTGCGGGTTGCCGGGCTCCTAACGGTCGCAGCGAGAGCCGCAATGTCCCCGCCTTCCTCCACCGATTATCCGCGCGATCTCGCCGGCTATGGCCGCACGCCACCCGATCCCCGCTGGCCCGGCGGCGCGCGCGTTGCCATCCAGTTCGTGGTCAATTTCGAAGAGGGCGGCGAGAACTCGATCCTGCACGGCGATGCGGCGTCGGAGGCTTTTCTCTCCGATGTGCTGGGAGCCCAGGCGTGGCGCGGCCAGCGTCATATGAACGTGGAATCGATGTTCGAATACGGCTCACGCGCCGGTTTCTGGCGGCTGTGGCGGATGTTTACCGCGCGCCATGTTCCAGTGACCGTGTTCGGGGTGGCGACCGCGCTTGCCCGCAATCCGGAGGTGGTCGCGGCCATGCGCGAAGCCGGGTGGGAGATCGCATCTCACGGCCTCAAATGGATCGATTATAGGGATTTTTCGCAGGCTGACGAAGCCGCGCATATGCGCGAGGCGATACGTTTGCACACCGAGGCGACGGGGGAACGACCTTTTGGCTGGTATACCGGACGCAGCTCGGAGCATACGCTTGGCCTCGTGCTCGCCGAGGGCGGCTTTCTCTATTCGTCAGATTCTTATGCCGACGACTTGCCCTATTGGGTGCGCGGACCAGACCAGAAGCCGCACCTTGTCATTCCTTATACGCTCGACGCCAATGACATGCGCTTCATCAACCCGCAGGGCTTCGCCACCGGCGAGGACTTCTTTGCCTATTTGCGCGACAGCTTCGATTTTCTCTACAGTGAGGGTGAGCGCGCCCCAAAGATGATGTCGGTCGGCCTGCATTGCCGCCTCGCCGGCCGTCCCGGCCGCGCCGCGGGCCTCGTTCGCTTTCTGGATTATATCGGCGGGTTCGATCGCGTCTGGATCGCGACCAGGCTCGACATAGCCCACCACTGGTACCGTGAGCACCACCATCTCGGCGTTGGCGCCCCGGCAATTGCGTGAGGCTCAAGACGTCCGCATGAATCCGGTTCCGCTAGAAACCCTCAACATCGCCGACCACAAGGCTTTCACCGCCGCGCTCGGTGAAGTGATGGAGCTCGCGCCGTGGGTGGCGGACGAAGCCTATGCGGCGCGGCCCTTCGCCAGTGTGGCGGCGCTCTATCAGGCGATGACCGATGCGGTACGTAACGCCGGCGACGAGCACCAGCGCGCGCTCATCCATGGACATCCCGATCTTGCCGGCAAAGCCGCGCGCGAGGGCAAGCTCACCGCCGATTCCACTACCGAGCAGGCTAGCGCCGGGCTCGATCGGCTGAGCGACGAAGAGTTCGCCACCTTTCACCGCCTCAATGACGCCTATCGCACGAAGTTCGGCATGCCGTTCATCGTGTGCATACGCCGCCACGGCAAGGACTCGATTCTGCGCGAGTTCGAGCGCCGGCTGAAGAACGACGCGGCGGCCGAGCGAACCACCGCGCTCGCCGAAATCTTTCGCATCGCCGCGTTGCGGCTCGATCAACGGGTCAAGGCGCCCGATCGCCTCAAGGTGCACGGACGCCTGTCGACCCATGTGCTCGACACCCATGGCGGCCGTCCTGCTGCCGGCGTTGCGATCGAGCTTTGCGAGATCGGGGCAGGGGGCGCCGCGCGAACTCTCCAGCACACGGTCACCAATTCCGACGGGCGCACGGACCGGCCGCTGTTTTCCGGCACGCCGATCCCGATCGCCACGTACGAATTGCGGTTTGCCGTGGGCGACTACTTTGCCCGGCACCACGTGCCCATGTCCGATCCGCCGTTCCTCGGCGTCGTGCCGGTGCGGTTTGCAGTGGCGGAGCCGGAGGGCGAATACCATGTGCCGCTCGCCGTTACGCCGTGGGCCTATTCCACCTATCGCGGAAGCTGAAGCGACTACCGCGGCTCGACCGGCTGGCAGGCTGACAGGCTGACAGGCTGACAGGCTGACAGGCTTTAGCTAGTGTTGCCGCGGCGCCGGCCGAAGTCCGGTGTTTGACAAGGGAGGGTCGCCGGTGGCCACCACACGTCCGCTGTCCGAAATTCTGCCGAAGGAAATGACCGAGCTGCGCGTGCGGCCGATTTTCACGCTGCTGCTCGATGTGCAGCCGGCGATCAATGTCGGCAAGACGCCCGGCGTCGATCGGCGCGTCGGCGTCATCACCGGCGGCCGCTTCGAAGGCGAACGCTTACGCGGCACGCTGTTGCCCGGCGGCAGCGACTGGCAAGCGGTGCGGCCGGGAGACGGCGCCTGGATGCTCAACGTGCGGATCGTGCTCAAGACCGACGACGGCGCGATCATCGGCATGAGCTATCCCGGCATTCGCCACGGCCCGAAGGAAGTGCTCGACCGCATCGCCCGCGGCGAGGTGGTCAAGGCGACGGACTATTATCTGCGCATCGCCGCGTCGTTCGAGACCTCGTCGGAGAAGTACGGCTGGCTCAACAACATTATCAGCATCGGCGTCGGCCACAGATTGCCGGAGGGGCCGATCTATCAGATGTTCGAGGTGCTGTAGGGGGCGCTGGATTGCTCCGTCCCTTCGCTGCGCGCAATGACGGCGTGGGCAATAGTTTCAGCCGCGAGTGGGCGCCCGCCACACGGCAACAAATAGCAATCTGTGAACGATCAGGCTAACTTAAAGCTCGGGGAAGAGGGGAGCGCGTCATGTCCGGCTATCTGCAAAACTTCGATCTCACCAATG
The DNA here is from genome assembly GCA_963733575.1 of uncultured Alphaproteobacteria bacterium. Lineage (GTDB taxonomy): Bacteria > Pseudomonadota > Alphaproteobacteria > Rhizobiales > Xanthobacteraceae > BOG-931. The sequence continues at coordinate 814,055 of CAVTDJ010000011.1, forward strand.
GAATGAATATCCTGCGCTTGATTTGCGGGCTGTTCTTCATCCCGCACATCGTTGGCAAGTTCACCGAGCCGGCGACGCTGAACTTCTTCAAGGCCGCCAAGTTCAATCCGCCGGCGACGTGGATGTACGTTGCCGGCACGATCGAGACATTCCTGACGATCGGCCTGGTGTTCGCCATCTACACGCCTTATGTCGCCACCATCGCCGCCTTGCATTTGTTCGTCGCCGGCGCGGCGACCTACAAGGTGACCAAGAAGTGGATTTGGGTAATCGGCGGCGTCGAGTATTGCGTGTTCTGGACGCTGAGCTGCGTCGCGCTCGCCATGCTGACGTGGCCGAAATAAGAACGCCAGGCAAAATCGGGCGCGGAAAAGGTCGCGGGAGCAGCGAATGATCAAAGCGGGCATTGTCGGACTTGGCTGGTGGGGCAAGACGCTTGTCGAGTTGGCCGAGAACAGCAACGTCATCCGCTTCGTGTCCGGCACGACGCGCACGATAACGCCAGAGATCCAGGCTTTCGCCAAGCAAAAGGGTCTGCGCCTCACCGAAAGCTATGACGGATTGCTCGGTCACGCCGGGGTCGACGCCGTGGTGCTGGCGACGCCGCATTCCATGCATGCGACGCAAGTGATGGCCGCGGCGGCCGCCAAGAAGCACGTGTATTGCGAGAAGCCGTTCACGCTCACCAAGCGCGAAGCGGAAGACGCGGTCGCAGCGGTGCGCAAGGCCGGCATCACGCTCGCGGTCGGCTACAACCGCCGCTTCCATCCGGAGATGACCAAGCTGCGCGACATGATCCGCGCCGGCGAACTCGGCACCATTCTGCACGTCGAAGCGACCATGACCTTCCCCAATGTGCTGTTCATCAATCCGGCGCATTGGCGCGCCGACAAAACCGAGACGCCGCTGGGCGGCCTGATGCCGATGGGCGTCCACGCGATCGACGGCATGATCGATCTCTGCGGACCGATCGATCACGCTTTCGCTCAAACTTTCCGCCGCGCCGCGCCGATCGAAGCCGACGACACCACCTCTATCCTCGTGCGGATGAAGGAGGGCATGTCGGGCTATCTCGGCACCATGACGACGACGGGGCCGGGCTTCAACTTCCAGGTCTTCGGCTCCAAGGGCTGGCTGCGGCTCGAAGGCCTTACCCACGTCGCCGGGGCTTCCTCGGAGGAGCGGCGCACGCGGCTGTTTGGTACGTGCAAATTCCAGCCGGTGAAGGGCGAAGCAAAAACCTGGCAGGCGGCGACGATGGACATTTCCCGCGTCGCGCTCGAAGCCTTCGCCAAAGCGGCCGCGGGCGGACCGGCATACCCGATCCCGCTGGATCAGGTGATCCACGGCGTCGCCGCAACGGAAGCCATCATCCGCTCGGCCGCTTCGGGCAAGGTCGAGCAGGTGCAATGAATTTCGGTCCGTCACCCTGAGGTGCGAGCGGAGCGAGCCTCGAAGGGCGACGGCCCGGGCCGTTCATCCTTCGAGGGCCGCTTCGCGGCCGCCTCAGGATGACGGAAAAAGTCAACAACAGGAACAAACAAAATGGATCTCGGCAACGGTCTCGGCCATCTGACCTATTCGACGCTCGTGCATCCCGCCGACGACTGGGAGCAATTGTATAATTCTCTCATCACCTATCTGCCGAAGGTGAAGGCGCGGATCGCAGGCAACCGATCTTTCGGCGTGTGCCTGCGGCTGTCGGCGAATACGGCGCAGACGCTCGCCAGCAGCGCCGCCGAACGCGACAAGCTCAAAAAATTCCTCGGCGACAATGATATGTACGTCTACACCGTCAACGCCTTCCCCTATGGCGCCTTCAAGGGAACGGTGGTGAAGGAGCAGGTGTACGAGCCGGACTGGCGCTCGGAGGAACGTACCCGTTACACCATCAACGTCGCCGAGGTGCTGGCCGATGTCGGCTCGCCTGACCTCGCGCTGTCGATCCAGAGCGCTCCGCTCGGCTTCAAGCCGCGCGTTACCGGCAGCGACGTGGTCGCGAGCTACACCGACCACGTGCTGCGCGTCGTGGCGCATCTCATCGAGCTAAAGGCGCGCACCGGCCGCACCGTCCAGCTCGCGCTCGAGCCCGAGCCCTTCTGCTTCCTCGAGACCACCGACGAGACGATCGATTATTTCACCCGGCACCTCTATTCCGGCGCCGCGGTCGAAAAGCTCGGCAAGCTCGCGCGCGTTCCGATTTCGGAAGCGAATGAGGCGCTACGCCGCCATCTCGGCGTGGTGTACGACATCTGCCATCAGGCGGTCGAATACGAGAACATTGCCGAATCGCTGCAGAAGCTGGTCGACGCCGGCATCCCGATCTTCAAGCTGCAGGAAGCAGCCGCGCTGCATATTCCGGAAGTGACGCAAGGCGTGGTCGATACGCTCAAGCGTTACGCCAAGACCATCTATCTCACCCAGACGATGGAAAAGAAGAACGGCAAGATCAACCGCTTCCTCAATGTCGACGATGCCATCGCCGCCTTCGAGAAGGACCCCGGCCCGCGCGAATGGCGCACCCACATCCACGTTCCGGTGTTCCTCGACGATCTCGGGCAGTTCCGCACCACGCGCTTTGCCATCGAGGACGCGCTGCGCTTTCACAAGCAGAAACCGCTCTCGCGGCATCTCGAGGTCGAGACTTATACCTGGGACATGCTGCCCGACAGCCTCAAGACCGGCGACATCGTCGATTATGTCTGCCGCGAGCTTGACTGGGTGCGCGGCCAGCTGGTCTGACGGAGAAGCGCCATGAAAGTCGGATTTATTGGGCTTGGCCGCATGGGCCGGGTTATGGCGCGCCGCCTGCTCGACGGCGGGCACGAGGTCGGCGTCTACAACCGCACCGCCGACAAGACCAAGCCGCTCACGGACGGCGGCGCCAGGGCGATGGCGTCGATCAAGGCGGCGGCCAATTTCGGCGAAGCCGTCTTCACCATGCTCGCCGACGACGCTGCGGTGCTGGACGTTACCGGCCAGGCGGGCGGCCTCAAAGAGTCGCTGCCGAAAGGTGGCATCCATATCTGCGCCGGCACGCACAGCGTCGCCGCGATTGCGAAACTCAAAGCGATTCACAGCGAGGCCGGGCAAATCCTGATCGCAAGCCCGATGCTTGGCCGCCCTGAAGTGGTTGCCGCCGGCAACGCCGGCATTGTGGTGGGCGGGCCGCCGGATGCCGTCGCACGCTGCCAGCCCTTGTTCACGGCGATCGCCCCGCGCGTGATCGACGCGGGCGCAGAGCCGGCCGGCGCTGCGGTCATCAAGATCGCCAACAATTTCGTGCTTGGCTGCGCGATAGAGGCGCTGGGTGAAGGCTTCTCTCTGGTGCGGAAATACGGTGTCGCGCCTGAAACATTCTATAGCGTGCTGACCGATGGCTTGTTCGCCTGCTGGGCCTACAAGACCTACGGCAAGTTCATCGCCGACGAGCAATACCTGCCGGCCGGCCAGCGCGCCGTCAACGGACTTAAAGACGCCAACCTTGCGCTCGCGGCCGGCGAAGCGGCCGGCGTGCCGCTGCCAAGCGGCAACGTTTGGCGCGATCGTCTGGTCGGCGCGGTTGCCCACGGCGAAGGCGAGCACGATTGGGCGGTGATGGCCCGCGACCAAGCGCGGGCCAGCGGGTTGGTGTAACTCTTTCCGCCCCCGCGAAGTGAAACGGAGCGGGGGAGGGGGACCATGCGAAGCATAGTGGAGGGGGCGTGCAGCAAAGAGGTTCGCCTCGCGGCCGACGCCCCCACCACCGCCCTTCGGGCGGTCCTCCTCCCCCGCTTTGCGGGGGAGGATAAGATCAAGCAAACAGCGCCTTGTGGTCCTCGACGAACTGTTTGGTGGTGATCGGCGCGCGCTTGACGAGGTCGTGGATGAGCTTGGTGTTCTCGGTCGAGAATGCGCCCTTCGCGCCAAGCTTGGCGATGGTGACGAGATGCGCGATCAGCCAATCCGGCATGCCGCGCGACTTCATTCCCTGCTCGGCCTGCTCGGCGGTGATCCCGACATAGGCGATCGTCCGGCCGAGCGCTTGCGAAAACACCTCGGCGAATTCGCCATAGCTGGTCAGCTTGCCGGTGAATTCGTAGGTCTTGCCGGCGTGCGGCGCCGGATCGATGAGGATACGCGCGCCGACGGCGCCGGTGTCGCGCACGTCGGTCAACGCCACCGGCAGATCCTTGGCGAAGGGCAGCACCATCTTGCTGTCGTTCTTGATCGACGCCGCTTGCGTCAGCACGTTCTGCATGAACAGGCCGGGACGCAGGATGACCCATTTGATTCCGCTATTGCGCAGCCGTTCCTCGATCGCGGCGTGACCGCGGCCGACGACCGATTCCGAATCCGCGACGGCGACCGCGCGGCCGCCGCCGACGCGCACCAGGTATTTGGCGCCGGCTTTCAGCGCTGCGTCGAGCACGTTGTTCTGCTGCTCGACCATTCCCGGATTGTGGCCGGTGACCACGAACACGCTCTCCACGCCCTGCAGCGCTTTTTCCAGCGCGGCGCGATCGGTCAACTCGGCGACCGCCGTTTTGGCATCCGCGCCCAAAACTTCGCGCGCCTTTTCCGCGTTGCGCACCACGCATGTTGGGTTCTGGCCCAACTGCTTGAGCTCCTTGACTACCGCCCGGCCGGTATTTCCGGTCGCGCCCACAACTGCAATCATCGCGTTCTTCCCCAATTAAAACTTCGCTTCGTGCCCAGCCCTATCAGCTTTTTCGTGGCCTTGAAAATCCCCGTTTGCGCCGCCTGCGCCATGCGGTAATTGTCTTGTCTACCGGTTCCGGTGAATGCCGCCTTTGGTTTGTGCCAAAAAAATCGCGAGGAACGTCCGATGAAATATAACCGCCCGCAAGCGACCGCGTCCTGGGGCACGATGGCCAAGGACTGGGAGCGGGGGATCGACTACGATCGCCTGCACAAGCAACGATTGGCGCGGGCGCAGGAAGCGATCCGCCACGCCGGCCTCGGCGCCGTGCTGGCGTTTAATTTCGATAACATTCGCTACATCACCGGCACCCATATCGGCGAATGGGCGCGCGACAAGTTCATGCGCTATGCGCTATGTCCGGTGCAGGGCCCGCCCATGCTCTGGGATCCGGCGCCGCCCGCCAAGCGCATCTCCTCGCCGTGGATCGCCGACAATGTCGCCGCGCCGATCTCGACCATGCAGGGCGGCTTGCCGCTGCAGCTCAACATCCAGGGCGACTTCGCCAAGCAGATCAAGAAAGTCCTGGTCAAGCTCGGCATCGACAAGGAGCCGATCGGCATCGACCTGATGGAGCTGCCGATGCTGCGCGCGCTGGAGAAGGAAGGCATCGAGGTGGTCGACGGCCAGCAGGCGATGCTCGATGCCCGCGAGGTGAAAACCGCCGACGAGATCGAGCTCTTGAAAATGGCCTGCGCCATGGTCGACGCCACCTATGTCGACATCGCCCGCGCCATCCGTCCCGGCACCCGCGAGAACGAGCTGGTCGCCATCGCCAACGACCGGCTGTTCCGCATGGGCTCGGAGCGGGTCGAGTGCGTGAACTCGGTGTCGGGCCAGCGCGGCCGGCCGCACTCGCACACCTTCTCCGACCGCATGATTCAGCCGGGCGACATGGTATTCCTCGACATCATGCATTCGTTCAACGGCTACCGCACCTGCTACTACCGCACCTTCATCTGCGGCGAGCCGAACAAATATCAGATCGACGCCTACGAGACTGCGTCGAAATGGATCAGCGCGTCGATCGACATGATCCGCCCCGGCGTCACGCCGGACCAGGTGGCGCAAGTCTGGCCCGACGCCAAGGACTTCGGCTATCGCGACGAGGCCGAGGCGTTCCTGCTGCAATACGGCCACGGCGTCGGCCTCTCGCTGTGGGAGCGGCCGATCATCAGTAAGCGCTATACCGGCCAGAACACGCCGCTGAAGGAAGGCATGGTGTTCGCGCTGGAAACCTGGAAGGGCGCCGAAGACGGCTCCGGCGCCGCGCGCATCGAGGAAGAAGTCGTGGTCACCAAGGACGGTTGCGAGATCATCACCAACTTCCCGTCCAACCGGCTGATCTCCTGCGGCCTGCCGGGCTGCGAGGTGTTTTGATTTGTGAGGCGGGTTCACGGAAGGCGCCGCCGGCGATCAGCCGATGCATTTCGAGATTCTGGGCAAAATTTCGCAGGTCGAGACTTTTGCCGCCGGGTCTGGAATCCGCGAGATCGCCCGGTTGCGGCGCATCTATGGACGCGGCCGTTGGCGCAAACGTAAAGGCGTAGCCCGCATCCGACTAGCGGATGGCACGATTCACGTCGCTGAAATACACTGGTACGAAGCTAGCGGAATCGGGTGCAAGGAATTCAAGATTAAACACCTGCTTTGAAAATCGAAACCATGGCAAAGGCACAAGCAAAACAGCTCGTCGTATGTGTCGATAACGGCGGTTACGCTGCGTCGCTGGAGAAGCGGAAAATCTACGTTATGCTGCGCGACGCCGCGGCTGAGAAGCACCACATGCTGCGGATCATCGATAAATCCGGAGACGATTATCTTTATCCGAGAGCGTTCTTTCGCTCGATCGCCCTGCCGCAGGCTGTCAGGAAGGCGGTCTTGGCGGCCGCATAATTGCGAGTTGCATAACCTGCGGCATGGTGTTCGCGCTGGAAACCTGGAAGGGCGCCGAAGACGGCTCCGGCGCCGCGCGCATCGAGGAAGAAGTCGTGGTCACCAAGGACGGTTGCGAGATCATCACCAACTTCCCGTCCAACCGGCTGATCTCCGCGGCCTGCCGGGGTGCGAGGTCTTTTTAGTTTTTCCGCCCCCGCACGCAGTGCGGGGGAGGGGGACCGCGCGTTAGCGCGGTGGAGGGGGCGTGCAGCGCAGAGGCTCACCTCACCGCCGACGCCCCTTCCACCGCCCTTCGGGCGGTCCCCCTTCCCCGCTTCGCGGGGCAGGATGTCGAAGGGACTGGTCACATCCCATCACCCATGCTAGGTTACATGTAACCGTCAGCAGAGGATGACATGGTCTCGGCATCGAAGCGCAAGCCCTCCCGAAAGCCAAAGCCGTCCCGGAAGCCCAAAACCTCCCGCATCAAGGTGCGGGAACATCGCGAGCGTCTGCGGTCGCAGGGCCTGCGCCCCATCCAGATTTGGGTGCCCGACATGCGTGCGCCGGCCTTTCGCGCGCAGGCCCATCGCCAGTCGCTCGCCGTCGCGGCGAGCGCGCAAGCGCGCGCGGATCAGGCGTTCATCGACGCGGTATCGGATCGGGGCGATGAATGAGACGTGGCGACATTCGCACCGTCGCGGGCGGCAAGCATTACGCGGGCAAGCCCCGTCCGGTCGTGATCGTTCAGGACGACAGCTTCGACGCGACGGATTCCATCACGATCTGCGCCTTCACCACCGACGAAACGGAGGCGCCGCTGTTCCGGCTTCCGGTCGAGCCCACTGAGCTCAATGGACTGCGCGTGACCTGCCGCCTGATGGTGGACAAGATCACGACCGTCCCGAAATCGAAGATCGGCGCGCGTATCGGACGCCTGGACGACGAGGATACCCTGCGCCTCAACCAGGCCATCCTGGTCTTCCTCGGATTGGCCGTGTCGCCGCGAGCCAGCAAGCGTAGGGCGGGTTAGCCGAAGGGGTAACCCGCCACATTCGCAGATCGGCGGATTACGCTTCCGCCGATCCGCCCTACGCGATAGGTAATCCATGCCCAAAGATATACGCGACTGGGAATCAGAGTGGCGAGCCGAATTCGAAAGATACGGCGAGGAAAATACGCGAGATTCCCTTCGAGGCGGCTTTTTTCAGGAGACCAAACGCCAATTTGCTTATCGTTGGCTGGGCGACAAGGCATTGGAAAGGGCGAGGCGAGAAACGCAGACGTTTCGCTATGTTCGATATACCTTTTGGGCAGCAATCGCTGCCGTGATCATTGGAATTATCGGAGTTGCGGTCACACTGTTCCATTGATTGGGCGGTGCTAGTCCGTAGGGAGGTTTAGAGTGTAACCGAATCCAGGGCAAGTGTCGTATCCGCATGGGCTGCCGGATCAAGTCGGGTAGTGACGGAGCGGAGATAGTCTGGGCGCCTTCACTTCGTCTCTCAGCGAGCAGAGAGTCGTAGGAAATGCCTGTCACATTTTCATTGACATTCGTCCCCACTTCAGTTACAAACCAAAGAATCTCGCTCATCGACGGACGCCTTCGACCGAGGGTACTCACCGATGCGGAGCGAGTGCGGTGCCCGCGGGCGGAACGATACAGTCCGCTCCCGGGCGGCTTCGGGCATCATGCTGACCGGCATTACGACCGGTCCGGGAGGTGCATTCCCTGGACTGGGACAGGCGGGCGCGGGTAACGCCCGTTTAGAAGCGCGGAGTCTTTCGCCCCCCGGTTGGGGCGAGCTTGATAAGACGATGCGCTCCCGCCGCGTCCCAGGAAGCCTGGCCTGGAGCTGCGCCCAACGGGCGAAAGCCCCGACGGCAAGAGCCGTGGTGGAACGCCGACAGGCGAGCGCGTCCCGCTGGACGCGCGCCGCATCCAACGATGCGGACGGTAGGATCACGCGTCTGTCGGCGTTCCGCTTCCGTTTTGTTGTCGAGATGGCGAATAGCGGATGAGGTGTTTCAACCGCTCATTCCCGCGCAAGCGGGAATCCAGTCTGGGTCTCCGCTTTCGCGGGGACGAGTGGAGAAAAACCGAATTCACCATCCGCTCTTCTCTGCAAAACTCGGGCGCGGATGCGTCGCGAGAATGCATTCGCTTATCCGCCCCCGCGATAGCGGGGGAGGGGGCATAGGCGGCCTTCGGCCGCCGTACTTTTAACGACGCCGACGCAAAGCGTCGGCTATGGCGAAGCATGGTGGAGGAGGCGCGGGCGGTTCGGCAAATCTCAAGCGTTGAAGCAAGCCTTTCCGCCGACGCCCTTCCACCGCGCTTCGTTGCACGAAGCGCGGTCCTCCTTCCCCGCTTCGCGGGGCAGGATGAAGATCGCGCTTGTCCGGCCCCGCTTCCGCGGCTGAGGATGAAAGCGCCGGGGCTGTTTTCATCATATATGTAGACGAGCGAAGCCGGATCGTCCGGCCGCCCGAGGATTCCGAGCTTGTCCCACACGCCCGTCACCATCCTCACCGGCTTCCTCGGCAGCGGCAAGACGACGCTGCTCAATCGCGCGCTGCGCGATCCGGCGATGGCGAACACCGCCGTGGTGATCAACGAATTCGGCGAGGTCGGGCTCGACCACATGCTCGCCGCCCGGAGCGACGACACCATCATGGTGCTGGAGAACGGTTGCCTGTGCTGCACCGTGTTCGGCGATCTCGTCACCACGCTCAACAATCTTTATCACGCCCGCGAGGCCGCCGAGATTCCGCGCTTCGATCATGTCGTCATCGAAACGTCGGGCCTGGCCGATCCGTCGCCGCTGATCCAGGCGTTCCTGTCCGATCCGACGCTCGCCGGGCTCTATCGCATCGGCACGGTGGTTGCGATCGTCGATGCGGTGAACGGCCCCGGCACGCTCGACAATCACGTCGAAGCGGTGCGTCAGGTCGCACTGGCTGACGAGATCCTCATCACCAAGCTCGATCTGATCGAGCCTGACAAGGCGAGAGAAGCCGAGGCATCACTGGCCGCTCGGCTGCATCGCCTCAATCCCGCGGGCAAGATTTCACGGATCGACGATCCGTCCTTCGACATCGGCGAGCTGCTGCGCGCCGAAGGCCTCGATCCGAGCAACGCCAAGGCCGACGCGCGCGCGTGGCTCAATGCCGCCGCTTACGAGCATGACGCGCATGACCACGATCACGCGGATAACAATCACGACGATCACGATCATCACCATCTGCACGACCGCGATATCGCCTCGTTCTGCTTCGTGCGCGAGGCGCCGATCACGCGCGAGGCGCTTCGTCTGCTGCTCGACGCCTTGCAGCAGAATCTCGGGCCCAATCTGTTGCGCGTGAAAGGCATCGTGAATGTCGCGGAGGAGCCTGACCGCCCGGCCGTGATCCAGGGCGCGCAGCACCTTCTGCATAACCTGTCGTGGCTCGAACGCTGGCCGGATGCCGACCACCGCAGCAAGATCGTCTTCATCACGCAAGGCTTCGATCGCGCCGAGGTCGAGGATATGATCGCGGTGCTCGACCGGGTCGCTACGCGCACCGCCGCGGCACGCGCTCGCGCGCAAAGCGTCCGGTAAGCGGTTCGAACAACAATCCGCCCACCACTAAAAAATAATGTGGGGTGCGAGTATCGGGGGGAGAGATGTCGGAGACGGGATACGACTACATCATCGTTGGGTCCGGCTCGGCGGGTTCGGTTCTAGCAAACCGGCTCTCGGCGAAGCCCGAGGCCAAGGTGCTGCTGCTTGAAGCCGGCGGCTCCGACAAGTCGTTTTTCGTACGCATGCCGGCCGGCATCGCTAATCTCGCGGGGCCGCGGTTCAACTGGGGTTACGAGACCGCGCCGCAACCGGCGATGAAGGGACGGCGCATGTATTGGCCGCGCGGCCGGATTCTCGGCGGATCGAGCTCGGTCAACGCCATGGTCTACATGCGCGGCCAGCCGGCCGATTACGACCATTGGCGCCAGCTCGGCAATGCCGGCTGGAGCTATGCGGATGTTCTGCCCCTGTTTAAGAAGTCCGAGCGAAACGAGCGCGTGCACGACGAATTCCACGGAACCGACGGGCCGCTCAACGTCGCCGAACGGCCTTACACCAATCCATTGAGCCATGTCTTCGTCGAGGCGGCGCAGCAGGCGGGCCTGCCGTTCAACCCCGATTTCAACGGCGCGGTGCAACTCGGCTGCGGCCTGTTTCAGGTGACGCAGAAAAACGGCGCGCGTTGGAGCGCGGCCTCGGCCTACCTGCACCCGGTGGCGGCGCGGCAAAACCTCACCATCGTCACGAAGGCGCAAGCGACCCGCATCCTGATCGAGAAGGGCCGCGCCGTCGGTGTGGAATATGTGCGCGGCCGGAAGCGTTACACGGCCCGCGCCGCGCAGGAAGTGTTGCTCGCCGGCGGCGCCATCAACTCGCCGCAGCTCTTGCTGCTCTCCGGCGTCGGTCCGGCCGATGAATTGCGCGCGATCGGCGTGCCGCTGGCGCTGGACCTTCCCGGCGTCGGCAAGAACCTGCAAGACCACCTCAACGTCAACATCGTCCAGCGCGCGACGCGCCCGATCACGCTCGACAGTAAGAGCCGCGGCCTGGCTCCGGTCGCGGTAGCCCTACAATTCCTGCTGTTCGGGACCGGGCCCGGCACCAGCAACGTCGCCGAGGCCGGCGCCTTCGGCCTCAGCGGTCTTGGCGCCGCGACGCCCGATATCCAGTACCATTTCATCCCGGCGCAGGTGGTCAATCACGCCCGCACCCCTATGGACGGCGACGGCGTCACCCTGCATGCCTGTTGCCTGCGGCCGCAAAGCCGGGGCGAAATCCGTCTGGCCTCGGCCGACCCGCTCGCGCCGCCGGTTATGGATCCAAATTATCTCGCCGCCGACTACGATCTGAAAATCCTGATCGAGGGGCTCAGGCAGGGGCGCGAAATTCTGGCGGCGCCGGCGTTCAAGCCTTGGCTCGCCGAGGAGCGGCTTCCGGGCGCGGTGACGCAGTCGGACGCCGAGCTCGAGGAATTCATCCGCGCCACGGCGGAGACCGAGTACCATCCGGTCGGTACTTGCAAGATGGGCAGCAATCCAATGGCGGTGGTCGACGAGCGGCTGCGGGTGCGCGGGATCGAGCGCCTCCGTGTCGTCGACGCTTCGATCATGCCGGCGCTCATCAGCGGCAATACCAATGCGCCGGTGATCATGATCGCCGAAAAGGCGTCGGAGATGATGCTGGCCGAAAAGCCGGCAAATTGACAAGGCAGAGTTTCTCCGGGATCATCATAGTTGACTAGCACTACTTTGGCAGATTTTTTTCGAATGATTGGGGTGGGTGGGATTCACAAATCAGATTTTCTGTGACTCATGGGTAGTCGGCTTTTTGGAGGGCCGACTATGGTAGGCACAACGTCGAATTGGGAAGACGAGCTTCGAGGCTGGCTCAAGCCGTTTTTGGATCGCCTGGGCCATAAAGCGCGGCGGCGAATGTGTCCGCTTTATGTGGCAGGGCTGATCGGGCCCGGCGATCGCAAGAGCGTTCAGCCAATGGCGGAGCGGCTTGCGCCTGGCGATTATGATCAGCTGCATCATTTTGTTGCGGCTGGCGTCTGGAACGCGGCGCCATTGGAGACGGAGCTGCTTATTCAAGCGGATCGGCTCGTTGGTGGCAGCGATGCGGTGTTGGTGATCGACGATACGGCGGTGCCGAAGAAGGGCACGCACTCGGTCGGCGTCGCTGCGCAATATGCTTCAGCGCTAGGCAAGACCGCCAACTGCCAGACTCTGGTGTCACTGACGCTCGCCTGCGGCGAAGTGCCGGTGATGGTGGCCTTGCGGCTTTTTCTTCCAGACAGTTGGATCAGCGATCGGCGGCGGCTGCAGCGAGCTGGTGTTCCGGCCGAATATCGAACAGCACGGACCAAGCCCGAGATCGCACTGGCGGAGATTGATCGCTTGAAATCGATCGGCGTGCGCTTCCGCTGTGTGCTGGCGGATGCCGGTTACGGTCTCAGTGCACCCTTCCGTCAAGGGCTGACGGCTCGCAAGCTTGCCTGGGCTGTTGGCATCCCTCGTCACCTCAAGGTGTACCCCGTTGGGGTGAAGCTCATTTGGCCAGTTACCAAAGTTCGAGGCCGGCCACGTAAGCGGTACGTGCCAGATAGTCTATCGACAGCAGCTGAAGACATGCTGGCCGGTGCCAAGTGGAGAACTGTGAGTTGGCGCAACGGGACGAAAGGCCGGCTGAAAGCCCGATTTGCTGCTGTCCGTGTGCGCATCGCCGACGGACCTCCGCAGCGGATATGGGATAAGGGTCAGCAGCATCTTCCAGGGGACGAGGCCTGGCTCATCGGCGAGCACCGCATGTCCGGCGAGAAGAAATACTATCTTGCCAACTTGCCCGCCGGAATGGACCTGCGCAGCTTGGCCGCGACGATCAAGGCACGATGGATTTGCGAGCAGGCCCATCAACAGCTGAAGGAGGAACTCGGTCTCGACCACTTCGAGGGAAGGTCTTGGCAAGGCCTTCATCGTCATGCGCTGATGACGATGATTGCCTACGCGTTCCTCCAACATCGCCGGCTCACAAAAGTGAGGCGGGGAAAAAGAATCAACGGCCCGCCTCCTCAACCGACGTTACCGGCCGTCCGCCACGCCATCGTCAACCTCATTATGCAATCAAGTCCGCAGCGATGTCCGTACTGCCGATCCTGGATCGGCGCCGAAAAGCAGCGTGAGTAAATCTGCCAAAGTAGTGCTAGGGCCTGTCCTCAATTGAGGCCTTTGCACGATTTCGATGTTGACGAAACAAACCCGAATCCGAGAGCGAACGGATCGGAATCAAATGCTGAACATCGTTCTATTGTGGAAAGACCTCCAATTCGGAGCTTTTCAAATCATCTGTCCAGTGATTTATGGGCGGTCGGCTTTGAGGAGGGCCGACCGATGCGGCGCTATGGATTACATGATGACGAATGGGAGCGGATCAAAGATTTTCTGCCGGGACGTGATGGGGATGTGGGCGTGACCGCCAAGGACAATCGTCTGTTTGTTGAGGCGGTTTTGTACCGATATCGAACCGGCATGCCCTGGCGGGACTTGCCGGAGCGCTTCGGAGACTGGAAGGCGGTTCACACCCGCTTTACCCGCTGGGCCAAGGCCGGTGTCTGGGAACGGGTCTTCAAGCATCTCGCCGAGGATGCCGACAACGAATACGCGATGATCGATTCCACCATCGTGCGGGCCCATCAGCACGCCGCCGGCGCCCAAAAAAAGCCGGCCAAGACGAAGCCATCGGGCGCAGCAAAGGCGGATTGAGCACCAAGATTAATGCGACGGTTGATGCTTTGGGCAATCCGACCGGCTTCACGCTCACACCCGGACAAGCCTGCGATCTCGACGGCGCCGACATCCTGCTGCCGCAGATCGAGGCCGACATTGTGATTGCCGACAAAGGCTTCGATGCCGACGAGCGCGTCATCGAGCCGCTCGAAAAAGTTGGCAAGCGCACCGTCATCCCGCCCAAAGCCAATCGCAAGCATCAGCGCGAGTACGACAAAGAGCTCTATAAAGCGCGTCACCTCATCGAGAATTTCTTCGCCAAACTCAAGCAGTTCCGCGCCATCGCCACCCGTTATGACAAACGCGCCATCAATTTCCTGGCCGGAATTTATCTCGCCTCGATTGTCATCTGGCTCAATTGAGGACAGGCCCTAGCAGTCACCGATCTCGATGGCCGGGAAAGCCAAGGGAGAAAGCTGATGACGAGAGGATTGTTTTGGCAACGCGTGGCGCGTTCGATAACGATCGGCGCCGTGCTTGCGTTGTGGGGATCGGTTTCGGCGTTCGCTGCCGATCCGATCAAGATCGGGCAGATCGCGGCCCTGTCCGGCGCGTCGGCGCAGTCCGGCGAGGCGATCACCCGCGGACTGACGCTGGCGATCGACGAGATTAACGCCAAGGGAGGTCTCCTTGGCGGCCGCATGCTCACACTCGTGCAGCGTGACGACGAATCCAGCCCGCCCAAGGGGCTGATCGCCGCCCGCGAGCTTATTTCGGAAGACGTCGCGGCGATTTTCGGCGGCATCGACACCCCGGTATCACTGGCGATGGTGCCGGTCCTCAACAAGGAAAAGCGCATTTACATGGGCGTGTGGGCGGCCGGCACCGGCATCACGCGCAACGGCGCCGATCCGAATTACGCGTTTCGCGTTTCGGCCGTCGACGCTCTGGTCGACGTCAAGCTCCTTAAATTTGCGCATCAGAAGTTCGGAGCGAAGAAGGCCGGCCTGATGCTCATCAACAATCCCTGGGGGCAGGGGAACGAGAAGGGACTGCAGGCGGCCAGCAAGGCCGATCCCTCAGTCGAAATCGCAGGCGTCGAAAAGTTCGAGAACAACGACGTTGACATGACGCCGCAACTGACGCGGCTCAAAGATGCCGGCGCCGACAGCATTATCCTGGTGGTCAATGCTCCGCCCGGCGCGCAGGTGATGAAATCGCGCGAGCGCATGGGATGGACGGTCCCGGTGATATCGCACTGGGGCATTTCCGGCGGGCGCTTTCCGGAGCTTGCCGGCCCCACCGCGGGCGACGCCGATTTCGTGCAGACCTACAGCTTCTTCGGCAAGCAGGAGCCGGTCGGTGAGCGGGTCTTGGCCGCGCTCGAGAAGAAATACCCGCAGATCAAGGGTCCCCAAGACGTGTTTGCTCCCGTAGGGACGGCGGACGCGTATGATGCGATGCACATTCTCGCGCTCGCCATCGCGCAGGCGGGTTCGACCGATGCGGACGCGATCCGCACCGCGCTGGAAGACCTGAAAACGCCCTACGAGGGTTTGATCAAAACCTACACGCGGCCGTTCAAGCCCGACAATCACGATGCGCTCGGGCCCGACGACTACATCATGGTTCATTACGAGGGCGACAAGATCGTTCCTGTGAATTGAGCAACGGAGCTAGCCGGCAAGTCGGCCAGCGCTCAGGATGATCAATTCAGCTTGCCGCTCGTCCCCGCGAACGCGGGGACCCAGTTCTTTGCGGCCCGCTTCCCAAACTGGTTTCCCGCTTTCGCGGGAATGAGCGGGTGATGTCCGGAGTTGTCGAGCAACTGCCATGCTGATTGCAACCGCGATCATCTCCGGGCTTGGTCTCGGCAGCATGTACGGGCTTCTGGCGCTTGGCTTCCACGTCACGCATGCCGTATCCCGGACGGTGAATTTCGCGCAGGGCAGCACGATGATGCTGGGCGCTGTCCTATGCTTCACGTTCTGGGTCACGTTGCGGTGGCCGTTGCCGCTGGCGGTCGTCTTGGCGCTGGCGGCGTGCGCCCTGTGGGGCGTCGTCGTCGAGCGCGTGGCGGTGCGGCCGTTCGTGGCCCGCGGCTCCAACTCCTGGCTGATCGCGACGGTCGCGCTCGGCATCGTCCTTGAAAACGTCGTGCTGTTTACTTTCGGCAAGGATCCGCGCGGCATGCCGCCCGGCATACTCACGGCCGGCAGCTTCTCCATCGCCGGCGTGAGGATCCAGTACCTTCAAGCGCTCATTCCGGTGAACGGCCTTTTGCTGGCGGCTGGTCTGCAAGTGATGTTTGCCACGTCGCGGCACGGCAAGGCGCTGCTCGCCGTGGTGCAGAACAAAGACGCCGCGCGGCTGATGGGCATCCGCGTGGAGCGCGTCGTCGAAATCGCCTTCGCGCTATCGGGTTTGCTTGCCGGTATCGCCGGCATTCTGGTCGCGCCTCTGTTCACCATCTCCTCGACCATGGGCACGCTGTTCGGCATCAAAGCCTTCGCGGTCGCCATTCTTGGCGGCATTGAAAGCGCTTGGGGCGTGGTGCTTGCCGGCCTGATCTACGGGGTCGCCGAAGCCATGATCACCGCGCTTCTGGGCTCGACTTACACGCAGATCGTCACTTTCGCGCTCGTCATCCTCGCTCTTGCATTGCGGCCCAACGGCCTGTTCGGCCGGGCCGCGCTGAGGAAAGTATGAGCTGGCTGAAAGCGGCTGCGGCTGTGATCGTGATTGCCGCCGTGTGCTTTCTCATCGCTCGGGGCAACAGCTATCAGGTTTTCATTATCGTCACGGTCGGGCTGACGGCGATCGTCGGCATCGGGCTCAACGTGCTGCTCGGGCTCAACGGTCAAATATCGCTGGGGCATGTGGCGTTCTACGCCATCGGCGCTTACGCGGTGGGCATCCTCACCACAACGTATGAATGGTCGTTCTGGCCGGCGCTCGCCGTCAGCGGCGTCGTCGCCGGATTGGCGGGCGCGCTGCTGGCGATCCCGGCGCTGCGGGTGCGCGGGCCCTATCTCGCCATGGTGACCATCGCATTCGGCTTCGTCGTCGAGCAGGGCGCTGCGGAATGGCAGGGCTTGACCGGCGGCTGGAACGGCCTGTCCGGTATTCCCGGTCCCAGCGTGTTCGGCGCCGATATTGGCGAGAAAGGCATAGCGTTCCTGACCGTCGCGTTGACCGTGCTGGCGACCGCCGCCTTCGCGCGGCTCAGTAAAAGTCTCTGGGGCAACGCGATGCGCGCGGTCAGGGATTCCGAAACTGCGAGCATATCGATCGGCCTCGATCCGACGCTGATCCGCACCACCGCCTTCGGCGTCTCGGCGGTGGCGGCCGGGATCGCCGGCGGTGTTTACGCCTCGATCAGCAATTTCATCAGCCCGGAATCGTTTCCATTCTTCCAATCGATCCTGTTTCTTCTCGTCGTCATGCTCGGCGGCGCCGACCGCGTGCTCGGTCCGCTCATCGGCGCTTGCGTCGTCGTGCTGCTGCCGGAGCTGTTGGCGACGCTTGGTCAATATCGGCTGTTATTTGTCGGCGTATTGATGTTGGCGGTGCTGCGTCTCGCGCCCACCGGTCTTGTCGGACTTGTCGCGCGGTTGTTGCCGCAGGCGACGCGGGAGACGCCGCCGCGACAGCGCTTTGATGTCGGCCGCTTTCTCGCCTCCGGCGCGACCGGACAAAAAATTTCGGTGCGCGATCTGGCGGTGAGCTTCGGCGGCGTGCGGGCGGTGCGAGACCTGAGCTTCGACGCGCCGTCCGGCGCGATTACCAGCGTCATCGGGCCCAATGGCGCCGGCAAGAGCACAGCGCTGAACGCCATCTGCGGCTTCTATCGGCCCGATGCGGGGACCGTGACGCTGGGCGATCAAACAATATCGAATCTGCGCGCTCATCAGATTCCGCGCGCCGGGATCGCGCGAACCTATCAGACCAGTCAACTGTTCGAGACGATGTCGGTGATCGACAACGTCTTGATCGCTCTCCGGCGCGGCAAGCTTGGCCCGCATTCGCTTTCCGGCGTTAAGTGCAATGCCGAAAGCGCCGAGATCGCCGAGAGCCTGCTCGCCTTCGTCGGATATGCGGGGGCCATCGAGCGGCCCGCGGGCGCGCTGTCGCACGTCGACAGGCGGTTGGTCGAAATTGCACGGGCGCTCGCGCTTCGCCCCGGCGTATTGGCGCTTGACGAGCCGGCTGCCGGATTGAACGCGGAAGACAGCGCCGCGATCGGCGCCTTGCTGCGCAAGCTCGCCGCCATCGGCATCGCTGTAATCCTGGTCGAGCATGACATGGATCTGGTGATGGGCGTTTCGAACCATGTCGTCGTGCTCGACGCGGGCGCCAAGATTGCCGAAGGCGCCCCGGCTCAGGTGGTCGCCGAGCCCGCCGTTCTTGAAGCCTATCTCGGCGCGGGCGAGCAAATTGACCGCGGACGTGACCGAGCGCTTCCGGCTGGCGAATCGCCATTGCTCACCGTCCGCGCGCTCTCTGCCGGCTATGGCGCCGCGACCATCGTGCGTGATGCGGTGCTCGAAATTGCAAAGGGCGAGCTTGTCGCCGTGCTTGGCGCCAACGGCGCCGGAAAGACGACGCTGATGCGCGCGCTCAGCGGATTGATCCGGCCGATTGACGGCCAAGTGCGGTTTCTCGGGGAGCGCATCGATCGGCTTGCGGGCGATCGGATCGCCCGAGCTGGACTGATCCTGGTGCCAGAGGGCCGGCAGGTATTTCCGGAGCTTTCGGTGATCGACAATTTGCGGCTCGGTGCTTACGCGCGCACATCCGCCGATGAAACGAGCAGGATCGAAAAGCTGCTCAACCGCTTCCCGGCGTTAGAGGCGCGGCGGCACCAGCGGGCCGGACTTCTCTCCGGCGGCGAGCAGCAGATGCTTGCCGTCGCGCGCGGCCTGATGGCGCGACCCGAGGTGCTGATGCTCGACGAACCGTCGCTCGGACTTGCCCCAAAGCTTCTGGAAGATCTCTACGACCTGCTTGCGGAATTGCGCGAAGAGGGAACCACTATCCTTCTCGTGGACCAGATGGCGGCGCTTGCGCTATCGGTCGCCGATCGCGCGTACGTGTTGCAGTCCGGCACGATCACGCATTCGGGCACGGCGCGCGAAGTTGCCCAGGACCCGGCGCTGGTGAAGGCTTATCTCGGCGACCACGGAACTGGATTGTGATCGAGGGATCGAGTACGAGGGGACGATGGATCTCATTCTCAGGAACGCGCGCAGAATAGGCGCCGAACATGAGCTGACCGACATCGGGATCGCCGATGGGCGGATCGCCGCGATTGAGCCCGGCCTCGCGGCCGACGGCGAAACCATCGATCTCGGCGGCCGTCTGGTCTCGCCGGGTTTCGTCGAGACCCATATCCATCTCGACAAGTCGTGCATCCTTGATCGCGTGAAGTCGGAGAAGGGCGATCTCGAAGAAGCGATTGCCGAAGCGGCCAAAGCCAAGCTCGCCTTCACGCCCGAAGACGTGCACGCCCGCGCCACGCGCACGCTCGAGAAGGCGATCCTGCAAGGCACCACGCACATGCGCACGCATCTCGAAGTCGATCCGGGCGTCGGGTTGCGAAGCCTCGAAGGCGTTTTGCCGCTCATCCAAGAATACGCCTGGGCGATCGATCTTGAGATTTGTGTGTTCCCGCAGGAAGGCCTGCTCAACAATCCCGGCACCGACGAACTGATGGTCGAGGCGCTCGATCGCGGCTGTCGCGTGGTAGGCGGCGCGCCCTACACCGACAGCGATCCGCCCGGCCAGATCGATCGCATCTTCGAGTTGGCGCGTGACTACGACCTCGACGTCGACATGCACCTCGATTTCGGGCCGACAGCCGAAGGCATGGACCCTCGAACACGTCTGCAAGCGCACGCAGGAATTCCAGTATGGCGGCCGCGTCGCCATCGGCCACGTCACCAAGGCGGCGAGCCTGCCGATGCCGGCATTCGATGCCATGGCCAAACGGCTTGCGGACGCGGGCGTGGCGCTCACCGTGCTGCCTTCGACCGATCTTTTTCTCATGGGCCGACACCACAAGCACGACCACAACGTCACCCGCGGCGTCGTGCCGGCACATAAGCTCCTTCACCACGGCGTGAACTGCTCGCTGTCGAGCAACAATATCCTCAATCCGTTCACGCCGTTCGGCGATTGCTCGCAGATGCGCATGGCGAATCTCTACGCCAATATTTGCCAGGTCGGAAAGCAAGCCGACATGCGCGAGTGTTTCAACATGGTCACGCGGCGGCCGGCCGAGATCATGCGGCTGAAGGAGTATGGGCTCGCCGTCGGCAAGTCCGCCGATCTCGTGGTGCTCGATTCCGCAAGCCCGGAAATGGCCATCGCCGAGCTGACGCCGGTGCTCTACGCCTTCAAGCGCGGACGCAAGACTGTGTCACGGCAACCGGCGACTTTGCACCGCCCGTAATGATCCCGAACGACCCGTACAACGCTTTCTGCCGCCATACGCATGTCGAGTTGAGCGGGGCGCCGCAGGGTCCGCTGCGCGGCCTGACCTTCGCCGTCAAGGACGTGTTCGACATTGCCGGCCATCGCACCGGAAACGGCAATCCGGTCTGGCTAGACACCCATGCGCCGGCTGAACGCACCGCGTCCGCGGTCGAGCATGTGCTCGCGGCCGGCGCCGGCATGGTCGGGAAAACCCATACCGACGAATTGGCCTACAGCCTCAACGGCGAGAATGTGCACTACGGCACGCCAACGAACCCTCGCGCGCCGGGCCGGATACCCGGCGGTTCCTCCAGTGGATCGGCGGCCGCGGTTGCGGGCGGGCTTGTCGACTTCGCGCTCGGCACCGATTGCGGCGGCTCGGTGCGGCTGCCGGCGAGCTACTGCGGCATCTACGGCATCCGCACCTCGCACGGGCTCGCGCCGATCGACGGCGTCACCGATCTCGCCGCGAGCTTCGACACGGTTGGGTGGTTCGCGCGCGATGCCGAGACGATGCGGAAGGTTGGCGACGTGCTTTTGCCGGCCGGGCTCGCCTTCGCGCCGAAACGTTTGCTGATTGCCGAAGATGCCTTCGGCTTTGCTGGACCGGACATCACGGCCGCGCTCGCAGCGGCGGTGACGCACCTTAAGGCGACGCTTCCCGATCATCGCCAAATCGAGGCTTACACCGGCGATCCGGCAGCATGGGCCGGAATTTTCCGCATCCTGCAGGGCGACGAAATCCGGCGCCGGCACAGCGCCTGGATCGACGCGTACAACCCGAGATTTGGTCCCGGCATCGCGGAGCGGTTCCGCTGGACGCGCACCATCGACCCCGCCGAGGTCGAACGCATGCGGCCGCGGCGTGAGGAGGTGGGCCGGCACATGGCCGCGCTCCTGGGCGATGACGCGCTGCTGTGCCTGCCGACGGCACCCGGTATCGCGCCCAAGCTCGCGACGCCCGCCGCCGAGCTTGATGTGTTTCGGGCGCGCGCGTTCGGTTTGTTGTCGATTGCCGGTCTTGCGCGCCTGCCGCAAATCTCGCTGCCGCTTGCTATGATGGCGGACTGCCCGCTAGGGATTTCCCTTATCGCGCCGCGCGGCCGTGATCGGGGATTGCTCAAGTGGGTGGCCGAGGAGCTGTCTTAAAGCGCAACGCCAGCGCAGTGCGGCACCCGGGTTCTGAAGCACCGCCCCGTAACTGACGACCTTGCCCGCACGAATTCACGAATACGAATGTCGGTTACAGGCTTCTGGCGATCATGAGCTTCATGATTTCGTTGGTGCCGGCGTAGATGCGCATGACCCGCGCGTCGCGATAGAGCCGGGAGATCGGATACTCGTCCATGTAGCCGTAGCCGCCGAACAGTTGCAGGCAGCGATCGACGATCTTACCCACCAGGTCGGTGTGCCAGTATTTCCCCATCGAAGCGGTGACGGTGTCGAGCTCGCCGTTCACGTGGCGTTCGATGCAGTGATCGAGAAACACCTTGGCGACGGTGGCTTCGCTCTTGCACTCGGCCAGCACGAATTGCGTGTTCTGGAAGTCGAGGATCTTCTTGCCGAAGGCCTGGCGCTGCTTGACGTAATCGATGGTCAAGGCGAGGGCGCGCTCCATCATGGCGACGGCGTGCGTCGATACGATCAGCCGCTCCTGCGGCAAGTCTTTCATCAGCTGATAAAAGCCCTGGCCTTCCTCGATGCCGAGCAGGCTTTCGGCCGGCAGCCGCACATCCTCGAAAAACAATTCCGACGTGTCGGCGGAATCCATGCCGAGCTTTTTCAGCTTGCGGCCGCGGCGGAAGCCGGGTGCATCGCTGGTTTCGACCACCATCAGCGAGACGCCCTTGGCGCCTTCCTTCGGGTCGGTCTTGGCGACCACGATGATGAGATCGGCGTGCTGGCCGTTGGTAATGAAAGTCTTGGAACCGTTGAGCACGTAGCCGTTGCCCGCCCTTCGCGCCGTCGTGCGCACACCTTGCAGATCGGAGCCGGTGCCCGGCTCGCTCATGGCAATAGCGCCGACCAGTTCGCCGGTCGCGAGCTTGGGCAGCCAGCGGCGTTTCTGCTCCTCGGTGCCGTAACGAAGGATATAGGGCGCAACGATGCCGGAATGCAGCGAGGCGCCGAAAGTGTCGAAGCCGGCGAGCGAATATTCGCGGTCGATCACCGCCTCATGCGCGAAGGTGCCGCCGGCGCCGCCATATTCCTCGGGCATCGAGGCGCAGAGGAGGCCGGCCGCGCCGGCCTTGGTCCACACCTCGCGCGGATAGAAGTGCTCCTCGTGCCATTTCTCGAGATGCGGGACGTATTCGGCGGCGATGAAGCGCCGCGCCTGGTCTTCGAGGAGGATGGCGTCCTCGGTCATCCACGCCGGGCGCGGCAGGTTAAGAACATCGGTCACCGTCGTTCCTCCCGGATCGTCAGGTTGAAATCATCTTTTTCTCGACGCCCACGCCGGCGGCGACCGCCCGCTCGTATTCAAGCGGAACAGTCGCCGAATCCTGCAGCGCGATGCCGGTCGAGTCAAACAGCGTGATCTCGTCATCCGAGCGGCGGCCCTGCTTCTTGCCGGCGATGACCTCGCCGATCTCGCCGGCGATGTCTTGCTCGCGAATGAGACCCTGCGACAGCGGCACATTGATTTCGCCGTCCGTTCGGCACTGGCGGATGTCGTCCACAAAGATCCTGGAACGTTGCAAGATGCGCGGATCGAGCTCTTGGTCGCCGCCCTTATCGGCGCCGAGCGCCGCGACGTGGGTGCGGGGCGCGATCCATTCATCCTTGACGATGGGCCCACGCGCCGGCGTGACCGTCACCACCACATCGGCGCCGCGCACGACCTCCTCGAGATTGCGCGAAGCATGGATCGGAAACCGCGGATATTTCGGCCCATTCGATTTAACAAACTCGTCAAGGGTAGATTGCGACCGGCTCCAGACGCGGACCTCGTCCCAGGCGAATACCGTATCGCAGGTGGCGAGCGTGCCTTCGGCCATATGGCCGGCGCCGACGATCGCCAGCCGCTTGGAATTCTTGCGCGCCAGCCATTTCGCCGAGACCGCCGCGGCGGCGCCCGTGCGCATAACGGTGTGATAAGACCCGTCGCAGATCGCCAGCGGAAATCCGGTTTCCGGGTGGGTGTAAATCAGGATGGAGAACACGGTCGGCAGATCGAACTTCTCGCGATTGCGCTCGCGGATCGAGACCCATTTGCATGCGGCGGCCTCCGGCTCTTCGATGTAGGACGGCATCGCCTCCCATTCGCCGGGATATTTGTCGAGCACGATGTGGCCCTTCGGGTCCATATAGTAGCGGCCCTCGCCGTGCATGCGATACGCCTGCTCGACGCACGTCACATATTCCGCCGGAGTGACCAGCCCCATCATGTCGGTGCGGCTGAGGATCAACGTTTTGCGATTTCGCCAGCTCTCCATCTTCGTCCCCCTATGCTGCCCGACGCGCCAGAATACGCTGCCGCGCGTCGCGACCCAAGGTGATCCGAGATTTCGAAATGTCAGCTGAGATTTGGCGCGCCGCGCTCCATCGGCTCTATCGCCTGTTGCGGCGCCGACGCGCTCATCGGATCGTCCCCGCCAATGCCTGCGCCCCAAAAGGAACTGTGACCTGAGGGTCACACTGGTCGAGAATCGCCCGCTCACCCTGTGCGCTGTGGTGCGATCGTCTTGCCCCCCGCGAGGAGCGGTTCGCTCGGGCATTTTGGGGGGCGGTCATGCACGGGGGCTTCGTTTTCTCGGACGCTTGGCGTTGCCATCGATCGGCGTGCTCGCAACGGTTGGTATCGGGCCGTCCGGTATCGCTGTTCGTCGAATATCAGCACACCTGGTGGCAGGACGCGAATTTTAACACGCGCGCGGCCTCGCCGTTCTTCAATTACAATTTCCGCCGAGAGGACGACGTGTTCAGGTTCGGTTTCATGGTCTCGCTCGGCGCACCGCCGCCTGTACCCGCGAGGCCGATTATTTCGAAATAGCTGTCAGATTGCCGGTTGAGCTTCGGGCGGATCCCGATCTGGTCGTTGCCTTTCCAGGTGGAAAGGGAACTTCACCTCTTCCAACGGCGGCAAATGAGGAAATTCAAGTGCATGACCTAGGCATCAAGCCATCACCCAGGCTGCGACTCTCGTCTTATGCCTTGAGCCAGATCAATGTTCGCGGTGGACGAAGGAAGCACTCATAGGGCTTGCTCTTAACTACCGCGGGCCGCGGCCGCTGTAGCGATTGGGCAGCGGCAAGAATAACATCACAGCCAGGCAGGAAGCAGACCATGGGCATTGCGATCACTCTCGCGCAGTATCTCGTCAATGGCGGTATTGAATACGACCTGGTGCCGCATCCGCACACGGAGACCACCTCGGCAAGTGCCGCAGCGAGCCAGCTGCCCGCAGACAGCGTCGCCAAAGCGGTCGTACTCAAGAGCGGAGATGGCTTCATGCTCGCGGTGCTTCCGGCCTCGCGCCACATCCAATTTGACGAGCTCCGGCGATTGCTCGGCAGCGAGGTGGATATGGCCAATGAAGAACAGATCGAGACGCTCTTTATCGATTGCGCACCGGGTTCAGTGCCTGCGCTTGGCGCAGCGTACGGTCTCAATGTCGTTGTCGACGACAGTTTGGCGCAACAGCCTGATATCTATTTCGAGGGGGGTGACCACGCCAATTTGGTCCATGTCAGCGGGACAAGTTTTCAGAAGCTGATGACGGACGCTCGACATGGGAGGTTCACAGGACTTGTCTGAGGCTGCGTCGCGCGCCGATCGAATTATCCCCTTTCGCAATATTGGCACTATGCGCAATAAAAAGCCGTGCGGCCGCCCGATTTTGGCACACCGATCTGCAGCGAGGGCAACTTCTACTCCATCAGCGCGCAGCAAAGGTGCAATGGTCGGGTCCGCGACGTCCCAAGATAGCCACATCCGCACCGACGGCCGTTTCGAGAATTCTAATGAGCGCCTTGTTCCTGTTGCCGCGCCATGACGATAACGCAGCAAGGGACGATGTTTTCCCGTCTCTGTTGGTCGCCTAAGGGCGGTTCGGTGAGTCTTTTTGGCGGGGATTGAGGCCGCGACCGCTTGTGTCATCGGTAGGCTGCGCAAATCGATGGCGCCGGTCGCCATGCGCGGACCGGCCCTCAATGTTCCAAGCGCGCCGTCATTGCGTCCTCGGCGCGCAGGCCGGACAGCAACAAGAATAATACAAGACGACCCGGCCGGGGCGGAGCAACGAGGGCGCGCGGTCTAGCAGATAGGCCCGCACAGATACAGAGAGTTACCGGCAGTCGACCCGCGAGTGGGTTGCCAAAGGCAAGACGGTCGGGGACCTGCTGAAAGAATTCGGGCGAATCTGATCGACACTGGGTCGAAAAGGCCGAAGCGGTCAACGTCGCTCGGTGATCCGTCAGCCCAGCTTGGCTCTGAGGTAGCGAACCGCTCCGTCGAGCGTGACCAGCTTGGGATAATCGACCTCGGGGATGTCGAGGCCGAGACGATGATGGATCGCAGTGACAAAATTGAGGAAGTCCATGGAATCGATATCAAGCGCCTCTCTCAGATTTGCGCTTGGATCGATCGTCTTCAAGTCAACTTCGGGAGCGACGTTCCCGAGCTCCTCTCGCAAGACGGCGTCAACGTCAATATTGCTCATAGCCTGTCTGGCTCCTGCAGCAGTCTGCCGATTTCGGCGAGGAACAGTGCACCGGCGTGACCGTCGCTGACCCTGTGGTCGGCAGAAAGCGTGACGGTAACGACGGAACGCGGCACGATGCTGCTGCCGACAATCCAAGGGCGGACGACGACCTTGCCAAATCCCACGATCGCAACTTGCGGCGGATAGATAATTCCGTAGAGCGTCTCCACCCCGCGTTCCCCAAGGCTGGAGATGGTGATCGTGGAATCGACCATCTCCGAGCTGCGGATGCGACCAGCTCGCACGCGCTGAATCAGATCGCGCATGCGCGCCATCAACTCGTCGACCGTGAGTAGATCGCTGTCGTGAATCGCCGGCGCCGCCAGGCCGCCGCCGCGAATGGCAATTGCCACCCCGGCATGGACGGCGGGAGACGGCTTGAATTGCCCATCCTGATGGAAGCCGTTGAACGCCGGAAAGCGCCGGGCGGTCGACGCGACTGCTTTCACAGCGAGGGCACCCATGAGCAGACGGTTATCAGGTGGCCGTCCGGCATTGACCCGTGAAAGAAATTCTTCGCATCCCGTCACATCAACCTGATGCTCCAGGTAGTAGTGCGGGATTTCGCGCTTCGACCGTGCCATCGCGGCCGCGATGGCGGCGCGCATCGCGTCGAGGTCGAGACCGATGGCGCGCTTTTTTTCAACGGACGGGGCGACGACGGCACCGCTACGCTCAACGTCGCCAAGGACGATTGCACCAAGAGGACCGCTGCCCGTAACGGCGCCAAGATCGATGCCACGCGCCGACGCGAGCCGCCGCGCGGCCGGCGAAGCCCTGATACGGCCGTGTGCTCCGAACGCCACGACGATTTGTGGTCGGGGCACCGTCGGCATCGGCGCACTCGGCGCGGCCGCCGGTGCTGTCACTTCTGCCGCCTGCGGCACCGCCGCTAATCGCGGTTCGGCCTCCTGGTCGGAACAAATCCGGGCCAGCGCGGTGCCGACCGGCACCTTGGTGCCGACGTCGACCAGCATTTGCTCGATCCGCCCGGTCTCGAAAATTTCGATCTCGATCGCACCCTTCTGAGTCTCCACGACGGCGACGATATCACCACGCTTCACGCGATCGCCGGGCTTAATCATCCATTCGACGAGCGTGCCCGCCTCCATGTCGGCGCCGAGCGAGGGCATGCGGAATTCCGCCATGACGCTACCCGCTACGTGCGCCCGAGCGCTGCCTTGGCGGCTGCGACAATCTTCGGCACCTGCGGCATTGCTGCTTCTTCGAGGTGGCGCGCATACGGCATCGGCACCTCCTCGCTGCACACGCGGCCGATCGGTGCGTCGAGTTCCCAGAAGGCCTGCTCGATGATGCGGGTGCAGATTTCTGCAGCGAGGCTGCCGCTGCGCCAGCCTTCATCGACGATCACCGCCCGCCGGGTCTTGGTCACCGAGGTCATGATCGTTTTGTCGTCAAGTGGCCGCAAGCTCCGCAGATCGATGACCTCGGCTTCGATGTTGTCGGCGGCGAGCGCGGCAGCGGCGTTCAATGTCTTCCACAGCGATCCGCCATAGGTGATGAGCGTGATATCCCGCCCAACGCGGCGAACCACAGCCTTGTCGATGTCGACCGCGCCCGCATCGGCCTCAAGCTTGCCGGTCATGTTGTAGAGCATCACATTCTCGAAGATCAGCACCGGGTCGGGGTCTTCGAGCGCGGTCCAGAGCATCCCGCGCGCGTCCTCGATCGTCGCCGGCGCGAGCACCTTGATGCCTGGAATGTGCGCATACCATCCTTCCAGGCTATGCGAATGCTGGGCCGCAACCTGGCGCCCTGCGCCAGTGGCCAAGCGGATCACCAAAGGCACGCCGAACTGGTTGCCCGACATGTGGCGAATAGTTGCTGCGTTGTTGAGAATCTGGTCGAGCGCGAGCAGGCTGAAGTTCACGGTCATGAGCTCCACGATCGGGCGCATACCCGCCATGGCAGCGCCGATGCCGGCGCCGGTGAAGCCGGATTCCGACAACGGCGTGTCGCGAATGCGTTCCGGGCCGAATTCCGCCAGTAACCCCTTGGTTACTGCATAGCAGCCGCCGTAGCGACCAACGTCCTCGCCCATGAGGAAGACGCGCTGATCGCGGGTGAGCGCGTCGCGGATCGCCTCCCGCACCGCCTCGCGATAGGTAATCTCCATCGCTTCCGACGAGGTTTGGCGTTGCAGCATCGGACGTGTCCGCTCAATTGGCCTGTTCTGCATACACGAAACGAGTGAGGTGCTCGACCGGCTCCCATGTTCCCGCCTCGGCAAAGGTCACGGCCGCTTCGATCTCCGCCGCGATCTCGGCCTCGATGCGCGCCTCCTCCTCGGCATGGATCATGTGGTTCGCCTCGAGCCATCCGCGAAAGCGCACGATCGGCCCTTTTTGCCGCCAAGCCTCGACTTCGGCCTTATCCCGGTAGAGTTGAGCATCGAACATCGAATGGGCGCGAAGACGGTAGGTGCGGCACTCGAGAAAATATGGCTTACCGGTCTCGCGCGCCGCCCGCACGGCGCGCCGCGCAGCCGCCTCGACGGCGACCACGTCCATGCCGTCGACGGCCTCGGAGGTTATCCGATAACTTTGCGCCTTGAGATGAATGTCCGTCTCCGATTCCGCAATCGCGAGCGCAGTCCCCATGCCATAGAGATTGTTCTCGCACACGAACAGAACCGGCAGCGACCACAGCGCCGCGAGATTGAGGCTCTCGTGGAACTCGCCTTCGGCAACGGCGCCATCGCCGAAAAAGCAGGCCGTAACGATGTCCTCGTTACGCATGCGGTCGCCCAGCGCCATCCCGATCGCGAGCGGCAGCCCACCGCCGACGATGGCATTTCCACCGTAGAAATTGGTTGCTCGATCGAACAGGTGCATCGAGCCGCCCCGCCCGCCGCTGCAACCCTCCTGCTTGCCATACATCTCGGCGAGAGCCGTCGTCATCGGCACGCCGCGGACGAGCGCCTGGCCGTGTTCGCGATAAGTCGCGACAATCCGGTCGCGTTTCTCCAGGACCGGTATCACACCGACCGCGACCGCCTCCTCGCCGTCATAGAGATGCAGAAAGCCGCGAATTTTCTCCACTGTGTAGAGCTCGGCGCACTTTTCCTCAAAGCGGCGGATGCGGATCATCTGCTTCAGGAGCTCAAGCGCGTGCGCCCGTGACAGCCGTGGCTTGTCGACCGTGCTACTCATTGTTCTTCGCTCTCAAGCGTCGAAATATCGCCTTCCGGAAGTCCCAATTCGCGCGCCTTGAGCAGACGACGCATGATCTTGCCGCTGCGCGTCTTCGGCAAATTCTTGCGGAATGCGATATCCTTGGGCGCGACCGCCGGACCAAGACGCTTGCGGGCATGGCCGAGCAGCTCCTTGCGTAGAGGCTCGCTTTGTTCAACGCCGTCCTTAAGCGCAACGAACGCCTTCACGACCTCTCCGGCGGTCTCATCCGGGATTCCGATAACTCCGACCTCCGCCACCGCCGGGTGCTCCATCAGTGCGCTTTCCACCTCGAACGGACCGATGAGATGACCTGCGCTCTTGATCACGTCGTCCGCGCGGCCAACGAACCAATAGTATCCGTCGACGTCGCGCATGGCGAGATCGCCGGTGAGGTACCAGCCGCTGACGAAGCATTTGCGATAGCGCTCTTCTTCGCCCAGATAACCGCGCATCATCGAGGGCCAGCCGGGCCGCAGCGCTAGCTCCCCGAGGGCCATGGGCTTCGTGATTTCCCGGACCTCGCCGCCGCCGATGCGCTCGACGATGCCGGCCTCGATCCCGGGGAGCGGCCGGCCCATCGATCCGGGCTTGACGTCCATCGACGGATAATTGGCGATCATGATACCGCCGGTCTCAGTCTGCCACCAATTGTCGTGGAACGGCTTACCAAATGCCTCCACGCCCCAAACCACCGCCTCGGGATTGAGCGGCTCACCTACGCTCGCCATCAATCGCAAGCTTGAGAGGTCGAATTTCCTGGCGAAGTCGGCGCCCACTTTCATCAGCATGCGTATCGCGGTCGGGGCGGTATACCAGATCGAGACTTTTTGCTGCTGCAGGATGCGGTACCAACGCTCGGCGTCGAACTCGGCCTGGTCAACGATTAGCGTTGCACCGTTGGTCAGCGGAGAGATGATGCCGTAGGAGGTGCCTGTGACCCATCCGGGGTCGGCGGTGCACCAGAAAACATCATCCTCGTGCAAATCGAGCACGAGGCGGCCTGTGATGTGATGCGCGACCGCGGCCTCATGGACATGCACTGCTCCTTTTGGCCGACCCGTTGTCCCGCTGGTGAAATGGACAAGGGCCATGTCCTCCGCAGCGGTCCGCACAACGTCATATGACTCCGATGCGGTTGTCATGGCGGCCGCAAGGCTCATCGTTGCTGGAGGCAGATGCTCCGAGCATTCAGTCAGCAGCACGAGTTCAAGGCTGGCAAGCTCGCTGCGCCAGGGCTCGATCTTGCGTCGGTAGAACGCCTCGGACGTGAGGAGAACCCTGGCGCCGCCGATGGACATCCGGGCTTTGATCGGCTCGGGTCCGAACGCCGAGAACAGCGGTGAGAATACACTGCCGTGCTTTAGCGTACCGAGTGCCGCGATGTAGAGTTCCGGGCATCGGCCAAGCAGCGCGAACACCCGGTCGCCCCTGGCGATCCCGTGTTGCGCCAACACGTTGGCGAACCGATTGCTCTGCGCGCGCAATTGCGCATAGCTGAAATCGCGAACCGCATCATCCCGACCGATCCAGCGTAAGGCGAGATTGCTGCCACGGCCCGCCAGCACATGGCGGTCGACCGCCTCATGCGCGATATTGAGCCCGCCGCCGGGCAGACCGTCGAGCAGCGCGCGCGCCTGCAACCACGAAAACGCGCCTACGCAACGTTCGTAATCCTGCAGGTTGGCGCGGGCAAAATCCTCGGAACGTTTTCGAATCCGTTCCCATTCCATCGGCGGGCCCCGCGCGAGAATAAGTGATAAAAATTACTGTGTGTTCGTTGCATATCCTTGATCTGGATCAATCCCAGCCGGGAAGGGCTGCGGTTCCGGCACCCGGACCATCGTCTGAGGTCAAGAAAACGATATTATCTTCCTGTCCATCATCAGCTTTGGGCTCGGCATTTAATGCGACACCGCCGCATGCAGCTGTCGCAGCTGCACTGCCAAGAACCGTGATGAACTCGCGGCGCTTCATGCCTATTCCCAAGCCTAGAACGAGGCATCGTAACGGCTAAATCGTCTACTTTGATTGGGGCTGAAACCGACTTTACGCACAGGTTGTTACGTCGGTTGCGTTCCCAATTCCTGAAGCGTCCGCAGGAACGATATGACATCTTCCCGGCTCAACATGCCGACCACGTGGTGATCCCGGATGACGGGCAACTGGTTGACTCCATTGCGGTCCAGTTTCTGGAGCGCGGCCCATAGTTCGTTATCTGGATCAATGCCCTTTAGCTGTTCGAAGGGAAGCATGACCTGACCGGCACGTGTAGTCGACCATTTGGGACGCGGCACTTCCTTGATACGATCCAAAGTCATCAAACCAACGGTGTCGTCTTCGCGGTTGACGAGAAAACAGTGTTGCCCGCCGCCGAGGATGTGTTCGTCCACCAGATCCTGTAGCGTCAGATCTGCGGGAACTGTGGCGCAATGTGTGCTCATGGCCTGCGAGACTTTATGGCCCGTCAGCAGACCCTGAATCATCACCTGCTGTACCTGGGCGGAAGCCGCGTTGTCGAGGAACCAGCCGATGAACGCGATCCAAAGCCCTCCGCCAAAGTTGCCGCCGAACATCTGCCAGACCCCGATAAAGATAAACAGAAACGCAAAGAATCGGCCGCCGTTTGCCGCGATGAGGGTCGCGCGGCGCATATTTCCCGTGATTGCCCACACGATGGCGCGGAACGCGCGACCGCCGTCGAGTGGATAGCCGGGAATGAGGTTGAACAGCGCCAGGGCCAGATTGATGTAGGCGAGGTACTTTGCCAGACCCAAGAGCGGTTCAATGCCACCGACCAACGGCTGCACCGCGTAGAAAAGGACCGCCAGGACCAAACTCACAAGCGGGCCCGCGCTCGCAATAAGAAACTCGGCGATGGCGCTGGGCGGTTCCCCCCCAATCTGAGCGACGCCCCCAAAGAGGAAAAGCGTAATGCTGCGCACCGAAATTTTATACCGCAGTGCGACCACAGAGTGCCCCAGCTCATGGAGGAGCACGCTGACAAAGAGCATCACAGCCGTCACCGCCCCCATGAACCAGTAAAGCAATGGCGGCCAGTTCTTGAACTCGGCGGGATAGTAACTATCCGCCAGCATCCAAGTGAGCAGCGCAAAGATCACGAACCACGAGTAATCCAGACCGATCGGAATCCCTAAAATCTTGCCTAACGGGATGTTGTGTCGTGTCATGAGCGTTCTTTCTTATTGGTGCGCTGGCAGACCAATTCGATGGGGCGGCGGCGGGGCATTGCGTCACAATCCGCCAAGGCGACCATCAAGAACAGGCTCACGAGAAAGGCGTATTGGTCACAACCAGCACGTCGGCCATTGGGCGTCGCGGGGAATGCGGCACACCGGAACCGTGGCCCACTCTGAGCAGGAGTTGCGGGTAACCGGCTGTGCGCAGTTCGGTCGCCAAGCGGGTGCGAAGCTCTGACACTTCGATTGGTTGATTGAGATACGAAGTGGAGTAACCAGCCTTCGTAGCAACCAGGAGCAAGCGCTGCAGAGCCAAGCCTGCAGCAAGCCACGCTTCGTTATTGTCCGTCGGCGTCGAGAGCGCAACCAGCAACGGCGAACCGCGCGCCAGTTGCTCCTGTGCGGCGGCAACTCCGTTACCGAGATCGAAGGTGCGAATAACCATAGCGGCGATCGGGGTCGCGAAATCGGTGAGGGCATCGATGCCCTGCGAGGACGCCGGCATGCCGTCATTGCTGCGCGACGGGTGAATCCAGCTCGCAAGTTCGCGTCGAAAGCGCGGATCATCGAATTGATGTCGGTCGGCCTGCGCGATTAGCGCCGCAACGCGCTCTCGCTCGCTCAAAGCCCGAGCGAATCCGACATCGACGCCTTCCGCCTCGGCGGCCGACTTAAGGCGTTCGACGACAGCATCCGGCACGTCTTCCTCGATGAACGGGCCGCGATTGGTCGCGCGTTGCGTAATTGCGTCGAAGAGATCGGCGAGATCTCTGAGCATCGGCCCCGAACCCGGGAATACAATGCGGGCGATAACGTCCGGTTCGGCACTGTGCGGAAACGTGGTAATTTCGATCGGAATGTTGAAATATGCGAGCGTAACCCGCAAGTTGAAGAGCGCGGCCCCACAGCTGATGATCAGCTCGCGGTCGAAGGGATCGATGTTCGGCAGGCTTCGGGTGCGATCGGCACAGACCAGAAGCTCGCTGCCGATGATCACGAATCGCCATGGCTGGGTATTGTGGCTGGACGGGGCGAGGATCGCGTAACGGACCGCAAAGCGCGCCTTGTCCACCGTTGTTCCGGTCGCCGGTAGGCCTGATGGATCGACATCCCACGCGGCGAGATTGCCAGCATTCATATTTCGCTCCCTGGCCTTTGTGGTTGGCCGAACAGCGTGGTCGGCTCGTCGAATGGAACCATGCAACGTCGCAGCACTTTCGGCAATGATGCTGCTCAAAGACCGGTTGGCCGCTCTGCGCTTTAGCTAGCTCGAGCTAGCAAGAGGTTGTTCTGGTATAGACCGCGTCTGCTGATTGATCGGCTCCCGCCGGGTCGCCCAACCTTCCAAAATCCGTGGCGCGAATTTTAGTCGCACCCTGAAGTCGGCCCCTTATAGCAGCCTTCTAAACTCTTCCTCTGAAAGCCCTGCGTCCTTGAGTAGCGGCCTCCCCGAATGTCGCAAGATGGGTCATCAGCGTAGGATCGATAACGTCCGCGCAATGTCGGCTTGTCCTCGAACTCCGGCCGTATCACTGCATTGCAGCGAACCGACACTGAGGGCCAGACATAACGAATGTCTTGATCACGCTGACCGGGCCATCTCGGCAAGACTTGCAACGAGATGATTGATATCCTCCTCGGTCGTGTAGGGCGCGAGGCTGGCGCGCGCCGTGCCCTCGATCCCCAGCGCCAGCATCAGCGGCTGCGCGCAGTGATGGCCGTGCCGCAACGCCAATCCATAGGCGTCGAGCCCGCGGCAAACGTCTTCCGACCTCATACCGGAAACGGTGAAGAACACGACCCCGCGCCGTTGCTGGGTTGTCATAGGTCCTACCACGCGGACACGCTTGAGACTGGCCAGCGCGTCGAGAAGCCGGCCGGTGAGCCCCCGCTCATGCTCGGCGACAGCGTTCCAATCGAGCCGTTCCATCCAGCGGATCGCCGCCCCGAGCCCGACGGCCGACCCGATCGGCGGAGTGCCGGCCTCGAACCGGCGCGGCGGATCGGCGAACTCCGCAGCGTCTGCTGACACGTGCCGGATCATCTGGCCGCCGACCATGAAGGGCGGCATGTCCTCCAAGATTTCGCGGCGGCCCCAAAGGACGCCGATCCCCGTAGGACCGAAGGTCTTGTGCCCTGAGAACGCATAGAAATCGATGCCGAGGTTCTGCACGTCGAGCGGTCCATGCGGCGCTCGCTGCGCGCCGTCAAGCACCACGGCGGCGCCGACGGCGCGCGCGGCAGCGACGATTGGAGCAATATCCGTCAGCGCGCCAGTTACGTTCGAGCAGTGGGTCAGCGCAATGATCCGGCACCTCGAAGTGACGAGTTCTGGCAGCTGTGCGAGATCGAGTTTTCCGTCCGGCGTCATCGGCAGCACGCGGATGTTCGCCCTCCGGCGCCGGGCGAGTGCGCGCCACGGCAAGGTGTTGCTGTGATGCTCGAGAATGGAGAGGACGATCTCGTCGCCCTCCCGAAGGCGTTCGCCGAAGGACTGGGCCAGAAGGTTCAACGAAGAGGTGGTGCCGTAGGTGAATACGACCTCCTGTGGCGAAACCGCGCCGAGAAACCGCGCAACATCGGCGCGCGCGGCCTCGTATTCGGCTAACGCCTCTTGGGCGAGCTTGTAGACCCCGCCATACACATTCGCGCGTAGGCTCGTGCCAAATTTCTGGAGCGCGGCGATCACCGCTTCGGGCATTTGCGCCGTCGCGGCGCTGTCGAGATAGTGCAGGCCTTCGCGCGCGAGCAGGGGGAACTGACGCCGGATCGCCGCCGGATCCGACAGAAGTGCAGCGTGCGCTCGCGGACTCATGGCCGGATCGTCCGGACCAGCAGGCGCGGGTGTTTGTCGAGCGTGCGGATCTCTAGTTCCTCACGTGGGCGTCCGCGCCCATTTCGGCCTAACCTAGTGGCTGGGATCCGTGAACTTGATTCCTCAGGGCGGGCCTGAGGCAACGTCTCTGACAGCGTAGCCCAAACGCCACTCAAATGTCTGCTCCGGGCCATCCACGTCGCATTGAGCGTGCACGAAGCATGTCCGGTTTAGCCCCAACTCCGGACCTATCGCTGCGTCGCAACGAACCAACGGCCTGGGCCATTGGCGGAAATGAGCAGGTGCAACACATCTAGTTTTTCACTGATTGTTGCACCCGCCGCCCCGCAACTGCGGGCGCACCTGCGTTGTCACTTATTTT
This sequence comes from uncultured Alphaproteobacteria bacterium, assembly GCA_963733575.1. Lineage (GTDB taxonomy): Bacteria > Pseudomonadota > Alphaproteobacteria > Rhizobiales > Xanthobacteraceae > BOG-931. The sequence goes on from CAVTDJ010000011.1 coordinate 849,698, forward strand.
CCCATGATGACGGTTCTCGCCCGGTCGGCGAATGAAAAGGCTATGCTGACGCCTGGAACGACTTTTGCGGCACGTCTGAAGTACTGCGAGCGCCGCCTTTTGACTTCCGCGAATCCCGAACGCGAGCGCCGCGTCGCACCTATATCTCACCGATAAAATGTCCGGCCCGGGGATTTTGGCAATGACCACAATCCTTCGGGCGCCCAAGCAAGTGATTGTTCCCGGCAGTGATATGCAGCTTCGCCGATCTCAGGCGCGTGGGTACCCTACGGTCTGTGCGAATGTCACGAACTGCTGATCGGACAATCGCAACGTCCGCGCGAGTTTGGGATAGTCGACGGCTCCTCGAAAGACCGTTGCGAGCCCTTCCGAGGCGCAGAACAGATAGACATTTTGGCCGATGAACCCTGCATCGACGGAAGCGTACAGGCGACGCTCCTCTGCCGAGATATCCGTCATGCGCTCGCCGTGGGCGACGTAGATCAGGTTGAGCGGAGCGGTCGCCACGAAGTCCTGATGACCAGTCTGCCCGCGGATATCGTCCGCGAGATGAAGCAGCAGGGTGTGCGCCTTCGGCTCGTAAACCAAGACCCCGTCGGCGAGCGCCAGACAGAGGTCGATCACCATCACATGATGCCAGTAGGGCGCGGTACGGTCGCCGCTCGGGCGATTGATGCCGAAGGCCGCCCACAATAAATCGGACAGAAGCTGCTTCGGAATTGGCCGGTCCGAATATTCGCGGGTCGAATGCCTCTGTTGCAGGGCTGAGATCAACGGCATGCCTCCGCTTTTTCGCGGCGGCGGCAAGTCCATAACCTTCGGCCGTTCGCTGCCGATTGCAGACGCACCGAGCGTTGAACCGGCGGGAGTTCTGGTTTTGGCCTGTCGCTGCGTCATCGTTTTTACTCCTCGCTCTTGCTTACGTTCGTCGGGAGATCATAACGGCTCCTCCGAATCGTGGGGGCCTTAAACAGCACCCACATCCGTGGCACTCACGTGCCGGTGGAGGAACCGTTCACAGCATCAGAAGCAGATCATCGCGACTTACTGCATGCACTGCAAAATACTTTCACAAGCGGCAGAGATTTTCGCGACCTTTTCTCCAGTTTCTGAAAGACCTCGGCAAGTTCGCGGTAGGCGCGGATACTTGGACGCTCATGTCGCCGGCTGCTCCTCTTCATCGGCGGTTAGAATTGCGACGATCTCGCCGGCCACAGGTTTGAGCGGACGGCCGGCGCCGAAGATATCGGAATCGCCTTCAAGCCACAGCGATGCTTCCTCGACATCGGGGGTGGTGGGCTGCAGCGCCATGATGTCCAGCAACTTTGCCTCATCTAAAGCCCCAAGGATGCGGCGGATATCATCCGGTGCAGCCAACGCGTCGCGGTTGCGTGCAGTTGTTGATCCTTTGGCCATTACTTTCAATCCTCTTTGCTCAATCGTTTTGGTCAAAGAAATCTTCATTCTGCGGAGCCACTTGTCCTTGATTCAGATCAAGGAGGACACCGCAAAATGTGCGCAAGACTTGGACCTAAGGGAAGAGGTTCGCCGGCGTGATCGCGTGGATGGAAATTGGAGATGAGTACGACAGCTGACGGGAGCAGAAATAATGGAAAGCGCTACATTCCGAAAATGGCTCGTTGAACAAGGCTGCCGCCTCGATCACGGTGAGCATGAACTGCGGCACAAGGGGCCTGTAATGGTCACAGTGCATCGAGAAGACCGCAAAGCGGAAGTTCCACTTGGCGGTTCGCGCCAGATCCTTGACGCGCGCGTGGTGCGCCGAGCCTGTGAGGAACTGGGACTCGACCCGGCACAATTGCCCGGACCCAAGAGCCGCGTCTGACTGTAAGGGTGTTATCATGATGAAACACACGGCTCGCGGCCGTTCCAGCGCAAATTCTCCCGTACGAGACGCAGCACCAGCGGCCGAAAGCCGCGATGTCCGTATTTCGCCGCTCGGGCTCGCCGGAACTTTACAGATACCGAAGCAGGCTAATACGCTCGTCGTCTTCGCGCACGGCAGCGGCTCAAGCCGTTTGAGCCCACGGAACATGGCTGTCGCCCGTTCATTGAACGATTGGGGCATCGCCACACTGTTGTTCGATCTGTTGACCCCTGCAGAGGAAGCCGACCGCGCCAACGTGTTTAACATCCCGCTCTTGGCCGACCGGCTTGTCGACGCCGTCCGTTGGGTTGAGGGCCAGGCGTCGGTCGCCAAACTTCGGCTCGGGCTGTTCGGCGCTAGTACCGGAGCGGCTGCGGCTCTGGTCGCGGCGGCAAAGCTTCCTCGCCGTGTCGGTGCGGTGGTCTCGCGCGGCGGGCGCCCCGACCTCGCTGGAGATGCGCTCGACCAGGTGCGCGCACCGACGCTTTTGATTGTCGGCGGCGCCGATGTCGTGGTTATCGAACTCAATGAGCGGGCGCTGGCACGACTGCGAGGACCCAAGGCGCTGGAGATCGTTCCGGGAGCGAGCCATCTGTTTCCCGAGCCCGGAGCTTTGGAAGCGGTGATCGACCATGCCGCGAGATGGTTTGAGCGCTATCTCGCACCGGCTCCGGCAAAGCACACGGCAAGAGCGGATGACTAGCCGAGGGGCAGTGATGTCATTTAAGGATCGCACTGAGGCCGGTCGCAAATTGGCTGCAGCGCTTGCCGCATATAAGGATCAGCAGCCCGTGATTCTCGCGCTGCCTCGCGGCGGCGTGCCCGTCGCGGCCGAGGTTGCCGCCGCGCTCAAGGCGCCGCTCGACCTCATCCTTGTGCGCAAGATCGGCGTGCCGTTCCAACCCGAACTGGCCATGGGCGCCGTCGTCGACGGCGGTGCACCGGTGATTGTGCGCAACGAGGATGTCATTCGGCTCGCGGGTATCGACGAATCCGAATTCAAGGCCATCTGCGACAGTGAGCTCGCCGAGATCGACCGGCAACGTCAGCGCTATCTAGGCAGCCGTGAACGCGTGGATGTCGGCGGCCACATCGCGATCGTGATTGACGACGGCGTTGCCACCGGTGCGACGACCCGTGCCGCCTTGCGCGCGACGCGGATGCGCAACCCGAAAAGACTAGTTCTCGCGGTGCCCGTGGCACCGACGGACACTGTTGCCGCGCTGCATAGCGATGCCGACGACGTCATCTGTCTTGAAGATCACGAGTTCTTCGGCGCCATCGGCGCCTATTACGCGGATTTTACCCAGGTTTCCGACAAGGAGGTGATCGCGTTGCTCAAGCGGTTTCCGGCGCAGAAACTCGCAGACGCCCATCAACCGATGGCTTGAAAGGCCGCCGACGGCTTAGAGCCGCTGCGCCAACAGGACGAAGAGCACGCCATACATGCATAGGTCCCTGAAATAGAGATGAACGATATTGTTGGCGCGGAGAATCGCGTCTAGGTCGGTGCCTTCAAAGCGTCGGAGCGAAATTTAGTCACGATCAACCCGCTCTTGTCTGGCTTAGTGCATCGATAACGTCAACGTCTCTAATCGATGGCCAGCTCTGGAATTGAGATATGTCAATGAATGCCGCGCGGATTGCGCGAACTACGACGCTGCAACAGCGCAAGTGAGGGTTCCTGCTATGTCGGGTTCAGAGATCAGCATCTCGTCGAGCCGTGTGCTCGATAGCGAAGGGAAGATCGTCGGCGCCATGCCGGAATTCGCGCGCGACCCGGCCGCGTTGTTGCGACTCTACCGCGCCCTCGTGCTGACGCGAACTTTCGACGCCAAGGCCGTCGCGCTCCAGCGAACCGGGCGGCTGGGCACCTATGCATCATCATTGGGACAGGAGGCAGTTGCTGTGGGCGCCGCTGCCGCCATGGAGCCGAACGACGTTTTCATTCCGAGCTTTCGTGAGCATGGTGGCCAGCTATGGCGCGGGGTCACCCTGAAGGAATTGTTCCTCTATTGGGGCGGGGACGAACGCGGCAACGACTTCAGCGGCCCGCGCGAGGATTTTCCGAATTGCGTGCCGGTTGGCTCGCACGCGCCGCACGCCGTTGGCGTGGCCCTAGCTTTCCGATTGCGCGGCGAGAAACGCGCCGCCGTGTGCGTATTCGGTGACGGCGCGACGTCGAAAGGGGATGTTGCGGAAGCGCTGAATATGGCCGGCGTCTGGAAAGTCCCGGCCGTCTTCATAGTCAACAACAATGCCTGGGCGATTTCAGTGCCGCGCGAAAAGCAATCTGCGGCCGCGACGCTGGCCCAGAAGGCGATCAGTGTCGGCATTCCCGGCGAGCAGGTCGACGGCAATGATGTGATTGCCGTCCGCGCGGTTATCGAGCGAGCGCTTGCGAGGGCGCGGCAGGGCCTCGGCCCGAGTTTGGTGGAGGCGGTTACCTATCGCCTATGCGACCACACTACGTCGGACGACGCCAGCCGCTATCGCGATGACGCTGAGGTTAGCCGTCATTGGCCGTCGGAACCTCTGGTCCGCCTGCGCAATTTCCTGACGAGTTCGGGGCATTGGGACAAGGCCAAGGAAGAAGCCCTGCTGCATGAGTGCAGCAGCGCCGTCGAGCAGGCCGCCGAAGAATATCTCGCTACGCCACCGCAGCCGCTCTCGGCCATTTTTGACTTTGTATATGCGGCGCCGCCCGCCGAGCTTTTGCATCAGCGGAAGGCGGCGATCGTTTCGGCGCAAGGTGCAGCATGACCGAACTTAGTTTGGTGCAAGCTGTCAATGCCGCGCTCAAGCGCGTGATGGATGAAGATTCCCGTGTTCTGGTCTTGGGCGAGGATGTAGGAATCGATGGCGGCGTGTTTCGCGCTACGGAGGGCTTGTTCAACACCTTTGGTGAGCAACGCGTGCTGGACACGCCGCTTGCGGAAGCGTCGATTGCCGGCGTCTCGATTGGGCTCGCCGCCCAGGGCTTTCGCCCCGTCGCCGAAATCCAGTTCACCGGCTTTGCTTATGCTTGCATCGACCAGATCATAAATCACGCCTCGCGTCTGCGAAGCCGCACGCGCGGGCGCTTGAGTTGCTCTATGGTGTTGCGCGCGCCGGCTGGCGGCGGAATCAAGGCGGTCGAACATCATTCGGAAAGCCCCGAGGCCATGTTCGCGCATATTCCGGGGATCAAAGTTGTGATGCCATCTTCACCGGCGCGCGCCTACGGCTTGTTGCTGTCTGCTGTCCGGGATCCCGATCCGGTCGTATTCCTGGAGCCGACGCGGCTTTACCGCGCCGCCCGCGAAGATGTTTCCGACGACGGTGCCGGTCTGCCTCTGGAGCGTTGTTTCACACTGCGGTCGGGACGCGATCTCACGATCGTCGCCTGGGGTGCGATGATCAGGGAAGCACTCGAAGCAGCGGATCAGTTGGCGATGGAGAATATCGAGGCCGAGGTCGTCGACATCGCAACGCTGAAGCCGTTGGACAGCGCGACTATTTTGGCATCGGTGGCGCGGACCGGCCGGCTCGTCATCGTGCATGAGGCGCCGATGACGTGCGGGTACGGCGCCGAAATTGCCGCTCGCGTTTGTGGTGGCGCCATCACCAGCCTGTTGGCGCCGATCGAGCGCGTAACCGGCTACGATACCATGATGCCTTATCTGCGGACCGAAGCCTATTACATGCCGAATGTCTCCAGGATTCTGACGGCCGTGCGCGGCATGATGGCTTACGCATGAGCACGTTCTCGCTCCCTGATCTCGGTGAAGGCTTGCAAGAAGCTGAGATTGTCAGCTGGCACGTCGCCGAAGGCGACCATGTGGTCGTCGATCAGCCATTGGTCGCGGTTGAAACCGAAAAGGCAGTTGTGGAAGTCCCCTCACCAAAGGCCGGCCACATCGCCAGGCTGTTGGTCAAGGTGGGAGAGCGCGTGAAGGTGGGCGCACCGCTGCTCGAATTCGAGGAAGGCCGCCATGCAGAGAGCGGGGCCATTGTCGGCGATCTGGCGGCCCCGGCCGCGGCCGCAGGGGCCGCGCCGGTCCGTGCAACGCCAGCGGTGCGGGCGCGTGCGCGGGAGTTGGGCGTTGATCTTGCGCGCGTGACGCCAACGGGGCCCGAAGGCACGATATTGCTCGCCGACGTACAAACCGCGGCTTCGCGCCCTATCGCAGGCGCGGCAGCGTTGCGCGGCGCGCGGCGGACGATGGCCACCAATATGGCGCAGGCTTGGCGTGAGGTCGCGCATGCAACTCTTCATGACGAAGCCGATATCGAGGCGTGGTTGGTAAAGGAGGACCTCACGTGTCGGCTGGTGCGAGCACTGATTGCGGGCTGCAAGAACGAGCCGGCACTCAACGCCAGCTTCGAGGCGGCGTCGTTGTCGCTTCGCGAGAATCCCACAATCGATCTCGGGCTTGCGATCGACAGCCCGGAGGGGCTTTTTGTTCCGGTGCTGCGCGACGCGGCGGGCGCCACCCCGCCGGATTGGCGCCGGCAAATCGATGCCTTCAAACGCGGCGTGCAGCAACGTAGCCTGACACCGTCTGATCTGCGCAGGCCAACGATAACGCTGTCGAATTTCGGTTCAATCGCCGGCAGCCACGCATCACTCATCATAATGCCGCCGCAAGTGGCGATCCTGGGCGCCGGACGGATCGGCGCGCGGCCGCTCCAGACCGAAGACGGAGCCATCGCGCTGCACCGCGCCTTGCCGCTTTCGTTGACTTTCGATCACCGTGCCGTCACCGGCGGCATGGCGGCACGCTTCCTGCGCGCCGTCATTGCAGATCTCATGGGCGCCTCCTCCTAGGCAGAGCCAACATGGATGACATGTTTCGGTTTGCGGATGAGTTCGGCCCGACGCGGATCATCCATATCTACCGGCGCAGTCTTGCGCTGAAGGCAATCGTCGTCGTCGACAACGCCGCCTGTGGCGCGGCAATCGGCGGCGTCCGCATGGCGCCCGACGTTTCCGTCGAAGAGTGCTTTCGATTGGCGCGGGTGATGACGTGGAAGAACGCTGCCGCCGGTTTGCCGCATGGCGGCGGCAAGTCAGTCATCTTCGGCGACCCGCGCATGGCCGCGGCGGCAAAGGAACAATTGATCCGTGGCTTCGCCGACGCGATCCGCGATCTGTCCGATTATATTCCCGGGCCGGACATGGGCACCGATGAACAATGCATGGCATGGGTCAGGGATGAAGCCGGCCGCGCGGTCGGTTTGCCTAGTGTTCTCGGCGGAATTCCACTCGATGAGGTCGGAGCAACCGGGTTTGGGCTGGCGGCCTGTGTCGATGTCGCACGCGAGTTTATCGGGCTCGACTTAAGAGGCGCGCGCATCGCGGTCCAGGGTTTCGGGGCCGTCGGCAAGCATGCGGCGCGCTTTCTGGCCGAGAAGGGCGCCGTCCTCGTTGCCGCGAGCGACACAAGTGGAACATTGGCGGATGCGTCCGGCCTTGATGTAGGCAGGCTGATCGCTCTGAAGCAGGCGGGCCAACCGCTGCGGGATCACAACAAAGGCGCGAAGCTTGCGGCTGACGCGATTCTCGATATCGACTGCGACATTTGGATACCGGCAGCTCGTCCCGATGTGATACGTGCCGACAATGTCTCGCGGTTGCGCACGCGTTTGATGCCGCAAGGCGCCAATATTCCCTGCACGCCGGAAGCGGAGCAGGCGTTACACGAGCGCGGTGTTCTCGTCGTTCCGGATTTCATTGCAAATGCCGGCGGCGTCATCTGTGCCGCAACGGAATATCGCGGCGGCACGCAACGTGACGCCTTTCACTCCATCGACGAGCGAGTTCGCGCCAACACGCGGGCAGTGTTGGAAGAAAGCCGGCGTGACAGGACGCTGCCGCGCGCCGCAGCTTTGGCGGTAGCTGAGCGCCGGGTACGCGAGGCAATGCGGCTGCAACGTTGGCACTGAGATGATCCCGCGGACCAACCGCCGGCATGTGTTGTTGTGGGCATCATCTCGGCGTTTGCGGTCCGCAGCTCATAAAGCCAGCTATCCGATCACATTGCTCGCTTCCAGGACAGAGTAAGCCGCCCATCTAGGCTCAATGCGACATTGGCCCCGAATTTTCGGCTTTCCCGATCCAATATCTGTTGCATCCAACGGATATCCTGCGTGGACGGGCGGACGAGCCGGAAGTTGCGGACCTGGAGGGGAACAATTTCCAGAGCAGCAAGATTTCCCAGAGGATCGTCATCGACGAAATTCATGAGGACGAGATCATCCCGATATTTCTCGTAACCTTTGATCCCTTCGTAATCGTTCAAGAAATCGCCGCAGCCATAGAGAATGAGCCGGTTGCGGTGAACCTCGATGCCCTTTGGATGATGCGAAGAGTGGCCATGGATGACGGAAACGCCAGCTCTGTCGATTAGCGCATATGCAAAACGTCGTTGCTCGGGGGAAACTTCGTATCCCCAATTCGGTCCCCAATGCACGGAAACAATGATAAGGTCGCCCGGCTTCGCGATACGTGCAATTTCATCGGCGACCCGTACGGCGGCAGCGTCGGAAAGTTCGGTGAGGAGATTAACGCCAGGAAGCTCGCTGGTCGCAACCCAACTTCGGGGAGTACCGCTCGTCACACCGGCGAACGAGAACACCAGCACCCGACCATTCCCGGCGATATCCAATGCCGCGGGCGCACCGGCTTGACTGAGATTTCGTCCAGCGCCGGCCGTCTTGATCTGGAGACGCTCAAGAGTTGCCAAGGTGTCGAGCAGGCCGCGACGCCCCCAATCGAGAACGTGATTGTTCCCGAGCACGCAGCAATCGATGGCGGCGGCCTTTAGGCAATCCGCGTTGTCGGGGCTCATTCGGTAGTTGATGCCTTTGGGCTCGTAGTCATCGCTGCGGGTGATGCTCGTTTCGACATTGATGATGCGGACATCCGGCCGCATGCGGTCGAACTCGTCTAGTGCCGCGCCCCAGATGTAAGCGGGGCCAACCCGGCGCGGAATTGGGCCGTTTGCCGCTTCGGCAAGGTGCACATAATCGGTCGCCGATTGTGCATAATTCTCGTGGAGAACTGGGTCACAAGGGTGCCGCAACACTTGATCAATACCGCGCCCGGTCATGACGTCGCCGCATAGGAACAACCGTATGGATCGCTGCGCCGGCTGAGCAATGGGCGGTGCATTCATGGGCTAAGCGTCGCCTCAGCTTGGCCTGCAGTTACGAAACGACGTTACCATGATGTGTCGCATCGCCTGGGCCCTCCGGCTCTCGTTGGGGCCAACAGATCATGGGAAGCCCAATGCTCGGCTGATCCAGATCAAATCATGCGATACAATGGCGAGGTAGTTATGGGGACCTCGCCGATTCCGCAGGTTCGCGCAATCGCAAAGAGGCGAGGATTTGATAGCCGCGCTCGCCCGGCGGGGGCGATTGAAAAAGCTCGATCAACTCGACGCGCTGCGTCAACGATAGTGGCTGATCGATGGGATGCTTGCGTGCGATGGCCGGCCCATCGGCGCGAATTCGTGCTAGCGTCACGTGCGGTTGAAACTGGCGTTCGTCCGTCTGCCCGTAGGCCCGCAAGAGTGCTTCACGCAACGCGGCGATTTCATCGCCAGCCGCACAATCCGCCCAGATAAGGCGCGGTCGCTTCAGCTGTGGGCCGTAACCGACATGCTGGAAGATCAACGAGAAGGTGCCAAACCTTCCGGCGACGCGGCCAAGCTTCTCGATTGCATCGGGTATCGAAGTCTCGTTCCACGGCGGCACGAGCGTCAGGTGAATATCGCCTGGCGCGACCGGCCGGACCGACGATCGTTGGATACCTGCGGCAAGCGGCGCGAGTTGGCTTGCGATCTCCGGCGCGACCTTGAGCCCCACAAACACGCGTGCGTGCGAATTAGGTTGTGCAGCGTGAACGTGATCGGGAGCTTGCTCGCTCGTCAACGTCATCGCTGGTAAAGCCCGACCAGTGTTGCCTCGGCAATAGTGTGTTTGCGCGCCTCGCGTTCAACGTCTCTACAAGACGGCTTGTCATTGCGAAGCGTCAGCTGGTCGATCGCGACGGCCAATAAGCGAAAGTGATAGCGGTGGATTCCGTGGCGATGCGGTGGGCAAGGGCCGCCGTATCCCGGCTTGCGAAAGTCGTTGATCCCCTGCCTGAAGTCTTTTTTTGCCGATCCGTCTCCGGCAGCGCCTTCGGCCAATTCCGTCCGGTCGGGAGGAATGTCGTAGGCCGCCCAATGATGCCAAGTGCCGGCCGGCGCATCGGGATCGTCGCAGAGGAGGACGAAGCTGCGTGTTCCCGTCGGCGGGCTGCCCCATTCCAGGGGAGGCGATAAATCATCCCCGTCGCACGTGAAGCGACGCGGAATCGTCGCGCCGTCGGAAAAGCCACTCGATCGCAACTGCATGAGCTTTCTCCAGCGCCATAGCACCCGTAAGGGCGACAGATTGCGGATGCGCTGTCTCGAATGGATTGATTCTGATCAAGAGCTGCGAACAAAATTTGTCGGGCTGGGAAGCGGTCCGGCATATCTTGGAGCGGGCTCCGGCTTCGCGAGGGCGCTTCCCGTCGACCGCCGGAGCGTGACCTGGGGCATGTCGCTATGCCTGGCAAAACTATAGACCTGTCCCATGCGGCCGCTTCTTCATCCTAGTCTGGTCAATGGACGATCCGGCGATCCGGCGCTCTATATCGAGACGTTATTTGAAAAACGCTCGATTATGTTCGATCTTGGCGACATCTCGAATTTATCGTCGCGAAAAATCCAGCGCCTCGAACACGTCTTTGTCTCGCATGCCCATATCGACCATTTTATTGGATTTGATCGCTTGCTGCGGGTGCTGGTCGGACGGGAGAAGAAGGTGAGGCTGTACGGGCCAAACGGCTTCATCGACCAAATTCATCACAAGCTCCTTGCCTATCGCTGGAATCTTATCGACCGTTTCTCGCTCGACCTCGTCTTTGCCGTAACTGAAATCGCGCCCGATCTGGCGATCCGCACGGCGCAGCTGCGTCTCAAGAATGCGTTCGCAGTCGAGGCGACCGGCGACGGTCGCCTCGTCGACGGGGTCCTCTACAGCGAGCCGACGTTCCGCGTCACAACCGCCGTTTTGGATCATCGCACCCCGTGCCTGGGCTTTGCGATCGAGGAGGCCGCTCACGTCAATGTCTGGAAAAACCGGCTGAACGAATTGCGGCTGCCAGTCGGCCCCTGGTTACGCGAGCTCAAGCGCGCGGTGATCGAGAACAGGCCGGACGATTATCCAATCCAGCTCGGCTCAAGCTCGAAAACATCGCGCGAGCGCGCCTTGCGGTTGGGGGAGCTGCGCTCTACGGTAACGGTCACACCCGGCCAGAAGATCGGCTATGTGGCCGATGTCGCAGACACAGTCGCCAATCGGCAGGCGATCGTTCGGCTCGTTCGCAATGCCGATGTGTTGTTTATCGAGGCGGCGTTTGCGGAAGCTGATGCAGCGCTGGCGGCCGAACGCGCGCATTTGACGACGACCGCCGCCGGATCGATCGCGCGCGACGCAGGAGTACGCTGGGTCGAACCGTTTCATTTCTCGCCGCGGTACGACGGGCAAGGGGTGCGCCTTGTCAAGGAGGTCATGGTCGCCTTTGCCGGCTAGTGGCTCCGCGACTTTTCGCCTTGTCGGCTGCAGGACTAAGGGGTTCTCCTTAGGAACAATCCTGAATTTTCTTTCCTATCGACGGTTGCCAGAAATATTTATTGTACTTTTGAACGTATCTTTCTTGGGCGTATCACGTCGTCTTGCCGCTACAAAACGGGACGGCTGCAATGGCAGACCAATTGACCACTCCGCGGAAAGAGACGAGGGCCCGCCGAACGGCTCGGCGCATCTTTGCAGGTGAGGCTTATCGACGAATCGTAGCTGGTGACCTACCGGAAACCCTCTCGGAGTTTGCCGCACAGCTGTCCGCTTGGTTCAAGGAGACCAATCCGGCCGCCCCTCCGGTGCCTGCAAAAATCATTGAGGAGACGATTCGGGACACATGGCACCGTCGCCATGAATTAATCGGGAGCGAGCTCTGAAACTTCGGCTCTGTTTGCCTTTGGCCGATGAGGGAAGCTTTTAGTTAGACTGCAACCGCACCCATAGCTCGATTTGATCCAGGCAGCTTCGTTCGAGCGGGAGATGGAAATGTATGGACAAGGCCGCGAACTTGAGATCGGGAACGCAGCGAGCGCTGTTCTGGTTTCGCTGCTGAAGACACTGGTCGACAAGGACATCCTTTCAAATGCCGATGCACGTATCCTTTTGACTAAGGCGGCAACCGATCTCGGTCCGCACGAATATGCCGCCCCGGTAAAAGGCGCGAGGGGGATCATACTCAACGATCTTCTCCCCATGTTCCCCGAAGACGGTGGCGATTGAACGTCCCTGCAAGCTGCGGTTACTTCCGATCGCACGGATCGCCAGAGTCGCTCCGTGGCGTCCGGCCGAGTCGCTAGCTTTCATTCTTCGAATGCCGGCGGGATCGCCGAGTTATTCGCCTCGTTTCCCTCTACCGGCTCATTCTCTTCCGCTGGCGCTTCTTTTTCGACGTCTGTGGGCTCGTCCGCGATGAGCTTCGCATCTTCGTCCAGGCTCTCATTGTACGAATAGTGCCTTTGCCGTCGCGTGGGGACGGCCATTCTTGTTCCGGCGGATGTTGCTTTCATTTCGGAATACTCCCGATGCGAGCGCAGGAACGATCAAAGTTTGGTTTCGGTCGGATGCACTTCCGCGTTTCGTGGAGCGATGACCGGTGGCGACCTGTCGGCTCGTACATGGCAACCTTATAACTCGCCTCTCGTTACGCCACCGCTCCGTCATGCATCCAGACCGCCTGCCATTCGATGCATCAGACTGTCGCGTCATTGAAGCAAATTCGCCTTGATCTGTATCAACTTTAGCGCTGCGCAACGCCCGCACTCTTTAGTCTAGTCGGCTTCGCGCTCGGCCACGCAGCAGTGCGGGGCCTCGACGCCGGCATCCTTTTCACTCAATACCGCGCCAGTCACCGGATTTGCACGGAACGTGGTGCAGCCTTTCAGGCCCATGTCATACGCCAAGTCGTAGATCGGCTTGAAGTCTTCAAACGGCGTGTTCCTCGGAACATTTATGGTCTTGGAGATCGAATTGTCGACGAACGGCTGAAGGGTCGCCTGCATCTGCAGATGGGCGCTGACGGGAAGTTCGCCGGCAGTGACAAAACCGTTCGGCGTCCCTGTCGCCGAATCGGTTATCCGCCGCCAGAGGGCGAGCGCATAATCAGTGAGCGTGAACGCCTTTGGCGTCCCGTCCTCCGCAAGCACGTTGCGCGCATACGAAGCGGCGAAGATCGGCTCCAGGCCGCTCGATACATTTCCAGCCAGCAGGCTGATCGTCCCGGTCGGCGCAATGGCAAGCAAATGACTATTGCGGATTCCTGTTGCGGCAATTCCACTTTGAATATCTTCAGGAAGGCTGCGAATGAAAGGACCGTCGAGATAACGATCTCGTTCGAAGTAGGGGAAACTCCCTTTCTCCTTTGCCAGCGTAACTGAGGCCCGATAGGCACTATGAGAGATGCTGCGCATGATATTGGCGGCCACTGCTAAGGACTCTGCGCTGCCGTAGCTCAGTCCGAGCATGACCATGGCATCCGCGAGGCCGGTGATGCCAAGACCGATGCGCCGCGAACCTTGGGCGTTCTCAGCCTGCCGGGGAAGCGGGAATCGTGAGGTATCGATCACGTTGTCGAGAAACCGCACGGCCACACGGGTTGTTTGCTCGATGCCTTCGAAATCAATTCGGCCCTCGGGCGTGAATGGCGAGATGACGAAGCGGGTCAGGTTGAGCGACCCCAAGTCGCAGGCGCCATAGGGCGGCAGCGGAATTTCGCCGCACGGATTAGTGGCGGTGATCCGCTCCCGATACCAGAGATTATTTAGGTGATTGATGCGGTCGATGAACAATACGCCGGGCTCGGCGTAATCATAGGTCGCTCGCAAGATGCGATCCCACAATTGCCGTGCGCTGATGTGCCGAGTAACACGGCAAGGCAGGGGCTTGTCTTCGCCCGGCCATTCACGCAGGACTGTGTCGCCATCCCGACCGAATGCCGCCGCCGGAAATACCAGCGGCCAGACGTTGTCCGCGCGCACCGCCGCGACAAAGGCGTCGGTGACCTGTACCGAGAGGTTGAACCGACGCAGTTGTCCGCTCCGCTGCTTGGCGGTCACGAATTCCTCGATATCAGGGTGATCGCAGCGCAGCGTCGCCATCATGGCACCGCGACGGGCGCCGGTTGAGAGGATGGTGCCGCACATGGCGTCCCAGATATGCATGAAGGAGACGGCGCCTGAGGCCACATTCCCGGCGGCTTTGGCTGGCGTGCCGCGCGGCCTTAGCGTTGAGAAATCCACCCCGATGCCGCCGCCCTTCTGCATCGTGAGCGCGCCTTCCTGCAAGGCGCGAAAAATGCCCGGGATCGAGTCTTCGATCGTGCCCATGACAAAGCAATTGAACAGCGTCACATTGCGCGACGTTCCCGCTCCGGCAAGGATGCGACCGCCCGGAAGGAATTTGAAATCCTGCAGGATGGCCAAGAACTTCTTTTCCCAAGCCGCGGCGTTCTTGGGCTCAACCGCAGCCAGCGCATGGGCGATGCGGCGCCAAGTGTCTGCGATCGCGCGCTCGGCGTGGCCGCGGCCGGCGTACCGATATTTCGTTTCCCAGATGTGATGGGAGATATCGGTGGCAAAGTTGCTCATGATACCTCCTGTACGAGGGAGTATCTGCCCAACCCTGCCCTGCGCTTCTGATCTGCATCAAATAGGCGCAATTCGAAACGCGGTAGGGAATGGCCGGCAAGGAGGTGCTGGCCGTGCCGGTGCAGAATGCGGAAGTCGCGGAAATGTTCGATCAGGCCGCCGAACTCCTTGAAATCGAGGGGGAAAACCAATTTCGCGTGCGCGCCTATCGGCACGCGGCTCGCGTGATCGAAGGCCTGCCGCAAAGCCTGAAAAGCCTGCTGTCGGCCGGGCGCGACCTCACCGAGCTTCCAGGCATCGGCAAGGATCTTGCCGGCAAGATCGCCGAAATTGTTGAAACCGGACATTTCCAGCTTCTGGACTCGCTGAAACGCAAATTGCCCGGCCAGCTTGGCGAAATCGCTACCCTTCCGGGCCTCGGGCCAAAACGTGTCAAGCTACTTCACGACAAGCTGAAAGTGAGTACGCTCGACGACCTCCGCCGCGTTATCAAAACGGGGCGATTGCATCGCGTTAAGGGTTTTGGCCCGATCATCGAGGGCAAGCTCTCGACGGCGCTGCAAAAGCCGGTGACCGAAAAGAAGCGCTTCAAGCTGTCGGTCGCCGAGGCCGAGGCAGAAGCGCTGGTGGCATTCTTGCGCAACGGTGGCCGCGCCGTCGTGGCCGGCAGCTATCGCCGGCGCCGCGACACAGTCGGCGATCTCGATGTTGTGGTGACGGCCGCGGACGGCGCTGCCGTCGGCAACAAGCTGGTGGGCTACGAAAATGTGGCCGAGGTTCTAGCCCATGGTCCGACGCGCACGACGGTCGTCTTACGCTCGGGCTTGCAAGTCGATGTCCGTGCGGTACCGGAAGAGAGCTATGGAGCAGCGCTGCTCTATTTCACCGGCTCCCAGGCACACAACATCGCCCTGCGAGGTATTGCTGTTCATCACCGCTGGAAGCTCAACGAATATGGCTTGTTTTCCGGCCGGCGGCGGATTGCCGGTGCGACTGAAGAGGAAATCTACAAAAAACTTGGACTTGCTTTTATCCCTGCCGAACTGCGCGAGGATCGCGGTGAGATCGCGCTCGCCGCGACGCACAAGCTGCCGCGTCTCGTGACGCGGGCGGACATTCGCGGAGATCTTCACGTCCATTCCGATTGGACCGACGGCACAGCCTCTATCGAAGCGATGGTCAAAGCAGCACAGTCGAGAGGTTACGAATACATCGCGCTCACTGATCACAGCCGTCGCGTCGCCATGACGCACGGTCTTGATCCGGCGCGGCTAAGCCGGCAGGGCCGCGAGATCGATCGCCTCAATGAGCGTTTGCACGGCATTACCGTTCTCAAGGGCATCGAGGTGGATATCCTCAAGGACGGCCGCCTCGACCTGCCGGATGCAAGCTTGGCCAAGCTCGACATCGTGGTCGCCGCTGTCCACTCCTATTTCGATTTGCCGCGCGAGGCCCAGACCGAGCGCGTGATCCGCGCCATGCACAATCGGCATGTCTCGATCATCGCCCATCCGACCGGCCGTTTAATTGGCGAGCGCGAGCCCTACGATATCGACATGGAGCGCGTGATCGCTGCCGCGCACGAGGTTGGCTGTTATCTGGAGATCAATTCTCAGCCGGACCGCCTGGATTTGAATGACCTGAACATCTACGCGGCGAAACAGGCAGAAGTTAAGCTCGCGATCTCTACCGACGCGCACTCGATCGATGCTTTCGAGTGCATACGGTTTGGCATCGATCAGGCGCGGCGCGGCTGGCTGACCGCTAAGGACGTTATCAATACAATGTCACTCGCCGAATTGCACAAAATATTGCCGGCGGCAGGACAACGCTAAAGGTGCATCATGCTAAAAGATCTGAACGTAGACCAAGCCCGATTCATCGCCCTGCTCGCCAGAACGGCGCGGACGCAGCGCGACGCATTGCTTGGCAACGTAGCGGACGAGGATCTGGGCGGAACAATGCCGGGGCGCGGCGAACACAACCCCACCGCTGATCTTGGATTTGGGCCGCTTCCTGCCGCGGATTCGCAGACAGCAGCACTTCGCGAAGCAATTGCTTCGCTGTCAGTGGCGGCACGTCAGGAGCTGTATGTGTTGATGCGTATAGGTCAGGGCCATCTCGCGGCTAAGACGTGGCATCGCGGGCTGTCCGAAGCCGGAGCGCTTGGCGACAGCGCGATCACCGCTGTGATCGCCGACGACGCTGATTTGCATGACCACATTACAAAGGGTCTTTACGAAGCTAAGCTCTCCTCCTGATGCATACGAACGCGCAGCGCGAACCTACATTCGACGCTCGACCTTCGTGAGCATCCCGGCAATCTGGTCCTTTAGTTTGAGGCGGTCTTTCTTGAGCCCTTCGAGGACCTCGTCTGTGGTTGGCTCGTCGCCGGACTCGATGCGAAAGATCTGACGATTGACCTCGTCGTAGCGGGCCGCCAATCGTCTGAACAGATAATTGGTTTTTGTGAGCCGCGTGATGAGCGTGGTTTCATCGGGGAACTCGCCTTGCAATTCGTGCGGGATCTGCATCGCGGCAACCTCCTTCTTTTGCTCGTCCGGCTCGGTCAGGCACGTCTAGCTTCCACTCGGTCTTCTTGCGCCGATCGATCCCGGGGAAAGACAGCCGATCTCCATCGCGGGCAAGGCGTGCATTAATGCCACGCTCGCGACCGAGCTTCCGGACCGTCGCACTCAACGCGCGCGGATCGCCGCGCACGATTGGTGAACCACAATGGGTGAAGATCGCTCGACGCACGCGCGCCTCGGCACACCAATCGAGTTGAGCCGTAATGGGGGCATGACCGATCAACGTCCCCTCCTTCGCGCGCACCATCGAACGTCGCATCGTCGCCCCATCGCCGATATAGGCACCAACTCCGCGCAGCGCATCCGGAGCGTTCGTAAACCCGGCGACGTCCGGCAGGTAGAAAAAGGAGCCTGCCTTGGCCGATACGCGATATCCGACGGCCGGCGCGCGGATGGAATGCTGAACTGGATAGGCCCTGAACCTTAGTCCGCCGATTGCCACAGATTTTTTCAACGGCATGCTACGTCGATCACGAATGGGAAAGCGACGCAGCAACTGCAGCGTTTCGCCGGTGGCGTACACTGGGCAGGGTGCGCCCTGAGCGAGCCCTCCGGCATGGTCGAGGTGGGCGTGCGTCAGCACGATTGCGGTCGGCGCAATGCCATGCAGTCGGCCGAGCCAGTCTGCTCCACAATCAATCATGATCCGAGCATCCTCATGCTCAATAAGCAAGGCGCTATGGCGTTGGTGCCGACGCGAGCGCACCGTGATCTCGCCGCGTGTGCCGAGGAACGTTAGTTCAACCACCTCGTTCTTTGCTGCCGCTTTAGCCGCCGGTCGGAACTTGCGCTGCAGACGCACCGGACCTGTCCGGCCCGATCATAGCCGCTCGATTTCGAATTCCTCGCAGGAATAGCCGAGCATCGACAGGCCCTCCTCCAGAAAGTCGCCCACGAGCGGCATGCCGAGTAGGTATTCGGCCGTGCGCTGATTGTGTGCGCGCGCGGCTTCCTCGCGCACTGTCGGCCAATCGCTGGCAGAATAATCTTCTCGCCCCAGCCAGGCCAGGGCTACGAGATCGACCTGCTCGTCTTCGGACAAGGAATTGATAAGGGACGTGAGCTCCTCGACGACCGGATCGTCTTCGTGATCTTCAAGAACTGCGGTGTCCTTGTCATCTGAAGGGTTCGATCCCGGATCGGGCTCGGTCACCTCATCCTTGGCACCGAATTCCTTGGCCTTGATGATAATGAAGCAGACTTTCTCCGGGGAGATTGTGAGCACGGACTCGTCTTCGTCATTGGTTCGTTCCGTCTGCTCAAATTGCTCTTGCATGGTCGTCACCTCGGTTGCGGCTGGGGGATGAATTGCAGTCCCAAGCAGTACTCTTATGCTCGCGATGTATTAGGCCTGCAATTCTGACCGCAACTCATTGAGACAGATCAATCCGGGCCGCTCGCCAGTCCGAAAAGCTCGCCGTGCCCTTTGATTCAGATCAAGGCGCAAAACCGATCGGTCTTGTTAAATTTCACTAGCGTTGTGCCGAGGCATGTTATTAAATTTCACTACCGTTGTGCCGAGGCAAAAGTGGCGAAGCACGGCAGCGAAACATTTACGGGCGCGGACCTGCTTACGCGATGAACCAGCGCTCTTTCTTTGATGAACCAGCGCTCTTCCTTTATTGATTGAAATCAAAAAGCTCGGGGGACATCCGACTAGTCTTCCTTTTCCCACGGGGGTTTTGTCATGCCGACTTTCATCATGTTGACCCGTTTGAATCACGATGCGGTTCGCTCGCCGCGCGGGTTGGAGCAGCTCGAGCGCGATGCCATGAAACGCGTGCGTGAGGAATGTCCCGATGTCGAATGGCTGAACAGCTATGCCATTCTGGGACCTTGCGATTACCTCGACGTCTTCATCGCAAACGACGTCGAGACGGCGGCCCGCGTATCGGCGCTTATTCGCACGTTCGGTCACGCACACACTGAAATCTGGACGGCGACGGAGTGGGACCGATTCAAGGATATCGTCCGCACGCTGCCGGGACCGGCCTGACACGAAGCTCGGGGAGTGCAGGTCGATCGCCGCGATCATCCCTTGATGCAGATCAGCGGCCGCAGGCGCGCCACACGTCGGGCGAGGCCCGCTTGTTCCGCGGCAGTTACGACCGCAGTTACGTCCTTGTAGGCACCCGGCGCCTCCTCGGCGACGCCGCGCATCGAAGGGCTCTTGATGAGAATGCCTCTCTCCGCCAGGTCGTCGACGATCTTGCGTCCGTTCCACTGCTTGAGCGCGGCGTGCCGCGAGAGCGCCCGTCCGGCGCCGTGGCATGCCGAAGCGAACGCCTTGTTTTCGGCCGTCGCTTCGCCGACCAGAATGTACGAGCCGGTCCCCATGCTGCCGCCGATGAGCACCGGCTGGCCCACGGCGCGTAACGCTTCCGGCAGGCTCTCGTGCCCCGGCCCGAAAGCCCTAGTGGCGCCTTTGCGGTGAACGAAAAGCTCGCGGTCTCTTCCCTCGACCGTGTGCCTTTCGACCTTGCAGGTATTGTGCGAGACATCGAACAGAAGCCGCAGATCGCAACTGGGAAAGAAGTGGCCGAAGACGCGGCGCGCGTAATGGCCGAGGATTTCGCGGTTGGCAAGCGCGCAATTGATTGCCGCACGCATCGCGCCGAGATAACGCTCGCCGACCTCCGAGTTGATCGGGGCGCAGGCGAGCTCCCTGTCGACAAGCTCGATGCCCGAGGCTTTCGCCGCCAACAGCATTTCCTTCAGGAACTCGGTTCCAATCTGATGACCGAGCCCGCGCGAACCGCAATGGATGGTAACGACAACGTCGTCAGGCGAAAGTCCGAAGGTTGCCGCGACCTTGGCGTCGAGGATTTCGGCAACGACCTGAATCTCGAGGTAGTGGTTGCCCGAGCCGAGCGTGCCCATCTCGCGCCGCTGTCGTTCTCTGGAGCGCTCGGTGACGTTTGCGGGCTGGGCGCCCGCCATCCTGCCGTGTTCCTCAATTCGCTCGAGGTCGCGGGCCTCGCCCCAGCCGCGCTCGACGGCCCAGGAAGCGCCGCCCGCCAGCATCGCGTCCATGTCGATCTCATCGAGCGTGATGGGGCCTCTGCTCCCGACGCCCGCCGGGATTTGGCGAAACAGTGAGTCTGCAAGTGACTCTTGCACCGGAAGGACGTCGGAAACTTTGAGGCCGGTCAGCATCGTACGCACGCCGCACGAGATATCGAAGCCGACCCCGCCGGCCGAGACAACGCCACCTTTGTCGGGATCGAAGGCCGCCACGCCGCCAATGGGAAAGCCGTAACCCCAATGGGCATCTGGCATGGCGTAGGACGCTTGAACGATCCCCGGCAGCGTTGCGACGTTGGCGGCTTGTTCGTAGACCTTATCGTCCATGTCGCGGATCAGATTTTCGTCGGCATAGATGACCGCAGGCACGCGCATCGCGCCATGCGCTTCAATGCGCCAGGTCGTCGGGTCGACACGGGTGAAGCGGTTCGTATCCATCGGCGGGCTCTTCTACACGTCCACGACACAGGCCGCCGACCAGCTTTCGCCTTCCCGCGCGACCCGCAATGCCGTGTAGGTTGCGCCCTTCGGTTCGCAAGCCGGTGCGTGCCGCGCGACCTCGACGGGTTCGCCCCACAACGTGGCGGCGAGCCCAGTGCCCTCGATCCTTACGTCAAAGTGAGCAAACAACATGCGGCGAACCGCCATCTCGTAAATGATCGCGTTGAGCCAGTCGACAAACAACAGCTCAAGATCCGGCGCCTCGCATCTGACCTCGACGCGACTTAGGGGCTCAATCGGCGCTCGAGTGACCACAGCGGTCAATGCAAGTGCCGCTTGTTCAAATGCTTCCGCCGGCGTCGCGCCGAAGCCGCGCACGCCGACATCGGCGTCATGGGGAAAATGCTCCCATCCGGCGCGGCTCATGACCGGCGACGCGATCACACTCGCAGCCCATGTTTCCCGAGCAGCGTTACGGTCGTCGCCTGCGTGCCCTTATCGCCGGGCTCCTCGGCATAGGTTACCCGCGAGCCCACGGCCAGGCGGGAAAAAGCATCGTCGAGCACGCTGTTGCGGTGGAAGTAGATTTCCTGCCCGTCGCCGGTCTCGAGGAAGCCGAACTCGCCGGACGGATCAAGCCGTACGACCGTTCCAATGGGCGGGCCCTCGTGCTGCTTCACCTGCCCTTGGGTGCGGCGAACCTGATCCTGGAGCTGTCTACGCGCGTGCTTGAAAGCGTCATTGAGAGCGAATGCCAGGTCGGAATGCCGCTTGTCCTCGGGCGGGGTGCGTTCGACGTTCACCTCGCGGCCGTCTGGAAGCGCGAGACGAATGTGGACCTCGTACAATCCGCCCTTGCGGTGATGTTGACCGGGTCCTTTCAGCACGACCCGGCACGCGGTTATGCGACCCCAGCGCTCTTCGAGTTGCGCCACGTGCGTCGCGACGGCCTCTTCGATTGCCGGGGTTCTTGCCATGCCTTGAAATTCGATTTCAGGTGGCGTCTGCATTTGCTGCTCCCACTTGTCCGCTCAACGATGAAATGTTTGACATAAATTCCATGCCGATTGCCTAGAGCCCCATTTCCGGCTCGACGATTCGTTCTTTCTTATCCTCGGGAATCTCGGTCATTGTCGCTTCGGTCAGCAGCAGGACGCTTGCCACCGAGACGGCGTTTTCGAGAGCGACGCGAACGACCTTGGTCGGGTCGATAATTCCGGCTTCCATCAGGTCGACATATTCCTTGCGTGCGGCATCAAAACCCTCGTTGCCTTTGCTGTTCAGCATCCGCGCGACGACAACACCGCCGTCGACGGCGGAATTCTCCGCGATCTGGCGGGTCGGCGCTTCGAGCGCGCGCTTGAGTATCCGCATGCCTGTTTTTTCATCGCCTTCGCATTTGGCCTCTTCCTGCGCCACCGTATCCACGCAACGCAGCAACGCCAGCCCGCCGCCGGGTACAATCCCCTCGGCGACGGCAGCCTTGGTCGCGCTGATCGCGTCGTCGAATGCCTCTTTCTTCGATTTCATCTCCGATTCGGAAGGAGCGCCGACGCGGATCACGGCAACGCCACCGGCAAGCTTCGCCAACCGCTCCTGCAGCTTCTCTTTGTCGTAATCGCTGGTCGTCTTCTCGATCTCGCGGCGAATCTGCTCGACGCGTCCGTCGATCTGGCGACGTTCGCCAGAGCCACCGATGATCGTGGTATTCTCCTTGTCGACGACGACGCGCTTGGTGCGCCCGAGTTGGTCGATGGTGACGTGCTCGAGCTTAAGCCCGAGATCTTCGGAAACGACCTGACCGCCGGTCAGGACCGCGATATCCTCCAACATTGCCTTGCGCCGATCGCCGAAGCCAGGCGCCTTTACGGCGCAACTCTTGAGGCTGCCGCGAATGTGATTGACGATCAACGTCGCAAGCGCCTCGCCTTCGACATCCTCGGCCACCACCAGCAACGGGCGTCCGGATTTTACGACTTCATCGAGAAGCGGCAACAGGTCCTTGAGGACGCCGATTTTCCGATCGGAGATCAGGACCAGCGCGTCCTCCATCACGGCCTCCATCTTCTCCGGGTTGGTGATGAAGTAAGGAGAAAGAAAACCGCGGTCGAACTGCATGCCCTCGACCACGTCAAGCGCGGTTTCAGTCGTCTTGGATTCTTCTACGGTGATCACGCCCTCGCTCCCGACCTTGTCCAAGGCGTCGGCAACGAGCTCGCCGATTGCCAAATCATTGTGCGCGGAAATAGCGGCCACCTGCGCCGTTTCCTTACGGGTCTTGACCGGGCGCGAGAGCGCTTTCAGGGCTTCGACCGCGCGTTTGGTCGCCCGATCGAGGCCGCGCTTGATGTCGATCGCGCTCGCTCCCGCCACCACGTTGCGCACTCCATCAGCGAAAATCGCATGTGCCAATAAGGTCGAGGTGCTGGTTCCGTCACCAACCATGTCGCCGGTCTTTTCGGCCGCTTGGCGGAGCATGCGGGCGCCGAGATTCTCCTCGGGGTCCTTGAGATCGAATTCCTTGGCGATGGTCACGCCGTCGTTGCACACGATCGGCGCGCCCCACTTCCTCTCGATCAGGACCGCCTTTGACCGCGGCCCCAATGTCACGCGAACGGCATCGGCCAGCTGCGTAGCGCCGCGCAATATCTTTTCACGGGCGGCCGAGCGGAACAGGACCTGCTTGTGTGCCATGTGAACCATGCCTTCGAACGACAGCGCCAGACCAAGTGAAGTTAAAATGTATCATTTGGAAGAATGGGCTCGTCTTTGATGCATATCAACGTCGACCATCGCGGTTGGGGGTAATTTTTATCTAATTAGGTTTGGAACGCCCGTTTGGAGCAGTCCATGAGAGTGAAGCTTGAGGTCGTGAAGGCTGGTCGGCGCCTGCACGAAGGCACCTACGAGATCGACGACAATGCGAGCTTCGGCGCGGCCTGCGCTGACGTTCTGGTTTAAAGTGCGGGAACAATGCGCGGCCAAGGCCACCAGCATCGGCGCCCTGATGGATACGATGCACGAAAGCGTGCTCGACGAACTCAATGGCGCCGAGATCAGGATGAAGAAGCTTTGACGCCTTACACAAGCACCTCGCTGTTCCCCGGTCAACGTTCGCGGCGATCTTGCCCTGCCGCAATTTTCGCTCGATCCGGGTGAACGATAAGCAGCGGAATCCGGTGCAACGTCGAAAATAATCGGGCAACATCATTCGATGGCCAGCTGCAAGTTATCACCCGTAAACGCTCCCTCGGTCGGCGTGAAAAGAGCGCCACCGCCGATGCACGATTTCCCAGTTCAGTGGCCGTGATCTGTTCTAACTGGACGCCGAGCTGTTCAGCGTCGGTAAGAAATTCATTCGGCAGGGCGGCTCCCAGCGGAATTTCAATGATGAGCCGCTCGTCCAGCGCCGCTGCGATCTCCAGGCCTACGCGAATGCTGGGGTCCTCGGGACCGGCGGCCACTGCCGCGACCGGGCCGGCTGTACGGTCGATCCGTCTTGGTACAACGAGAACAGCAGCCGCGGTCTCGAACGCCGCATCGAAGAGACCAGTGAATTGCCGCGTGATCCGCTCTCCGGGATGGGTCGGCTCAATTATGGCAACGACATCGTTCGCCCGGATGAGGGAGGCTATTACATCAATGTCGCCGACGACATCGAAGCGAGTCTTTATGGTGCAGCTCTTCGTGCTTTCGGCAAAGCACCGCCGCGCGATGTTGGCAGCGCTTTCGAGATCCTGCGAAATTCGCGCCAAATCGATTGGCTGCCATTCCTGATCCAGCACACGCAATTCGCGCACGGCCAGCGATCCGGCGAACGCGCGCAGGCTTGCGTCTGCGACAAACGTGCCAAGCAATTCGATGTTCAGAAGGTCAGCTAGATCCACTGCAGCATCGACCCCGGCGTGGTTGGCCATGTTTTGCGGAAGACCGAGCACCATGCGCTTGAATCCGACGTGCGTAGTACTCTTCATGCGCGGCCTTCGTTCGACGAAAGTGACTGCTGCCCAAAGCTTTGCCGAATGCGCGCAAATGAATGCAGCCGATCTTCGACCAGTCGATTGACGCTTTGCGGTGGATAGAGGCCATCGCTACCGCGTTCCCCCGCCGGACGATTTGTCAACAGCGCTACGCCTTCGTCGATCGTCGTGACCGGAAAAATGGAGAATTTCCCGGTTGAACAAGCCTCGATGACGTCCCCGCGGAGCATCAAGTGCTGCACGTTGGCATTGGGGATCAGGACGCCCTGTGTCCCGTTCAGCTCGCGCTTTTTGCAAATGTCGAAGAAGCCCTCGATTTTCTCGTTCACGCCTCCAATTGCCTGAACTTGTCCTTGCTGGTTCACCGAACCGGTCACCGCGAGGTCCTGACGTAACGGAAGCTCAGCGAGCGCCGACAGGAGGGCATAAAGCTCGGCGGATGAGGCGCTGTCGCCTTCCACGCCGCCGTAGGACTGTTCGAAGACGAGGCTCGCGAACAGCGACATCGGCGTATCCAGCGCGTATCGGCCTGCCAGGAAGCCCGACAGGATCAGGACGCCCTTAGAATGAAGGGGACCGCCAAGCGCGACCTCCCGCTCGATGTCAACGAGCTTGCCGCTTCCCGGTCGGACCCTGCAGGTAATTCGGGTCGGACGCCCGAAGCGAAATCCTGCGAGCTCGGCAACGCTGAGGCCGTTCACTTGGCCGACGCGGACGCCGCTCGTGTCGATGAGCGCCACATCTTGAAGTATACTCTCCTGCGCGCGATCTCGCAGCCGCGAGGACCGCCGGATTCTCTGCGCGATAGCAGTTTCTACATCGGCGCGAGAGATGATAGCGCGTTCGGCTTTTCCGGCCCAAAAATCGGCCTCAGCAAGCACGTCATCCAATTGGTCGATGACGAGCGTGAGCTTGTTTGCGTGATCAGCCAGCCGGGCGGCGTGCTCGATCATCAATGCAGTGCCGGCCCGATCGACGGGCTTGAGGCCGTACCGCCGCGCCAGGGCGGCGATCAGACGCGCGTGCGCTGCCTCCGTTGCCGGCGTTCGATCGATGTCATCCTCGAGATCGGCGAGCACCTTAAAATGCTCGGCGACATCCGGGTCGAATGCGGCCAGGAGGCAGTACAACAGCCGGTCGCCGAACAGGACCACCTTCACATCGAGCGGGATCGGATCGGGTTCGAGCGAGACGGTGCTGGTCAGGCCGATGAAGCGACCGATATCTTCAATCCTGATTTCCCGTTGGCGCAGGGTTCGCTTCAAGGCCGTCCAGCTGAACGGCTCCGTCAGCAGGCTGCGGGCATCGAGCAGCAGGAAACCGCCGTTGGCGCGGTGTATCGCGCCCGCCTTGATGAGGCGGAAATTGGTAACGAGCACGCCGTGGTGAGAGACGTACTCGATGCTGCCCAACAGATTGCTCAAGGTGGGGTGCAGCTCTTCGACGATTGGAACGACGGGTTCGCGTCCTGCCTGGCCGACAAGGACATTGACTGTGTAGCGGTCGAATGGCGCATCGAGCTGGTCCTGCAACTGGGGGCCCTCGTCGCCTTCGCTCTTGACCACGAACATGGCGACGCTTTCGATGAGGTCCGCTCGAATCGCTTCCAGATGCGCGAGAATTTTTGGGATATCGGCGAAGCGCGCTTTTGCCGTATCGATAAATTGTCCTATGGCAAATTTCGCGGTTTCACGATTGAGTTTGCGAATTTCGTCGCGCCGCTCCGTCTCCCATTGCGGAAGTTGGCGCACGATGTGTTCGAGGTCCTTTTCCAACCGTTCGATGGTTTCCTGGATTTCCTTACGCTTTGCGTCCGGCCAAGTCCTGAACTCCTCCGGAGGAACCGGCTTGCCTTCGTGCGCCGGGGCGAGCGCGAAACCCATTGGGGTGCGAAGAATGACGATCTCCTGCGCCGCTGCCTTTTCGTGCAAGGCCGAGAAAGCTTCCGCCTGCTTGGACTGGAAGGTCTGATCGACCGCCCCGCGTCTCGTTTGGTAATCCTCGCTTTCGAATACGGCCGGTAGTGCCGTTTTGAGGTCGTCAATGAGCGCATGCATGCCGTCGCGGAATTCGCCCGCACGTCCGGCCGGTAACTCGACGGCAACAGGCTTATGCGGATCGGTGAAATTGTTGACGTAGACCCAATCAGAAGGCCGCCGCCGCTCGCGAGCAGCGTCCTGAAGAACGCGCTCGATCATGCGCTGAGGACGCATGCCGCTCGGCCCGATGACGAACAGGTTGAAGCCCTGTTTGCTGATGCGCGTTCCAAACTCGATAGCGTCGAGAGCGCGCTGTTGACCGACAAGGCCGTCTGCCGGCTCGATGTCCGCTGTCGACTCGAACGAAACCGCCGACAAATCGGCAGGGCGATAGAGCCGCTGGGCAGCGAGCGGCCGCACGGGAAACGATGATGTTGTGGGTTCGGCCGCACGATCGGCTGGAACGGGCATTGGCGCCGATGGCGATTTGGATTCCAATTGAGTCATTTGCAATTTCCAGCGAAGACCAAACGCGTACCCGCCGCACAAAGATAACTGCACGATTCCGAATGACTTAACCGGCCTACGGACACTACATTCAATGTTACCTTATGACCATGCGCGAACGTGGGGATTGATCCGCGTCAATTGGCTCCCAGCCGCCCAAGGCCTTATTCTTCATTCATGCTGATCGAGAAGCACATATCGGGTGCGGGTCCGCAGTCGCCTGCGCTGTCTGAACCGTCGTTCACCGACAAGATCGAGTTTTTGACGCGTGGTGACATATATCGGCCGCCAGTTCCCGAGGTCGCCCGTCACGAGACCCACATGTCGCAAGTGTTTCTTGCCGGCGATCGGGTCTACAAGCTCAAAAAGCCGGTCCGTTTTCCTTATCTCGACTTTTCGACGCTAGCTCGGCGTGAAGCGGCTTGCCGGGCCGAGCTTAAGCTCAATCGGCGTCTGGCGCCCGACGTCTATCGTGACGTCGTTCCGCTGGTGCGTTCGGCGCACGAACTCGCGCTCGGCGGCAACGGCGAGGTCGTCGATTGGCTGGTGGTGATGAATCGTCTCGACGAGACGCAGATGCTGGACCGCGTGATCGGGGAGGCACGGCTGCAACGCTGGCAGCTCGATCGGTTGGCAGCCGTTCTTGTGCAGTTCTATCGCCGCTCCAGCGCCGTGCTCATCTCGCCTGCGGCGCAGGCCGCGGAGTTGTGGCGCAGCCTTGCCTTCAATCGCCGTATTCTTCTCGACCCACGCTTTCACCTTCCATCCGGGTGCGTGCGGCACGTCGACGCCATGCAGCGCCGTTTTCTGACGGAGCGGGCCGAGCTTCTGGCGGAACGCGTGCGAACGCGGCACATCGTGGATGGACACGGAGATTTACGCCCGGAGCACATCTGTCTCGGTGATCCGGTGCGCATCATCGACTGCCTGGAATTCAACGCACGGCTGCGAATGGTCGATCCTTTTGACGAAATCGCGTTCCTCTGCGTCGAATGCGAACGCCTTGGCGCCGCCTGGGCCGGCGAATATTTGCGGCGCCGCATCATTCACGCACTCCACGACGGAGAATCCGAAGAGCTTTTCATTTTTTATCGTTGCCATCGGGCGATGCTGCGCGCTCGTCTCGCTATCGCGCATTTGCTCGAGCCCAATCCCCGCGCGCCCGAAAAATGGGCGCCGCTTGCGCGCACTTATCTGCGACTTGCGGCAGTGGATGCGGTGCGGCTCGAAAGAATCCTCAGAAGACCAGAAGGTCGGTCAGCGTTCCGCCGGCATGCAGGCGGCGAACGGCCTCGGCCAAGAGCGGCGCTACCGCAATTGTATCCATCTTGGCGCGCGCGGCCGTGGCGCCAAGTCGGAAGACCGGGATCGAGTCGGTGACGACGATGCGATCGATGGCAGGATCTTCGAGCGCGGCTTCGGCGCCCGGCATGAACAGGCCGTGCGTCACCAGCGCCAGCACACGCCTGGCGCCGGCCTTCCGGGCGGCACGGGCTGCCCGCACGAGTGTGCCACCGGTGCTGATGAGATCATCGATGACCAGCGCGGTCGCCCCGCCGGCCTCGCCGACAAAGAGCTCGCCCGATACAACTCCCGCGCTACGGCGTTTTTCGACGAAGGCTTTGCCTACGCGGCGTCCAAGCGCCGCCTCCAGCGCCTCGTGAAACACGTCGGCACGCTTGATCCCGCCTGCATCGGGAGAAACGACGCAGAGCATCTCATCCGCCAGCGCCTTGACGTAGTCCACAAATAATGGCGCGGCCGTCAGCGCTACGGTTGGGCAGCGAAAGGCGTTCTCGAACGCGACGGGATTGTGCACGTCGAGGGTAACCACGGCATCAGTCCCGACGGATTCGAAGAGGCTCGCCACGTAGCGTGTGGTCACCGGATCGTTTGGTTTGGTGCGCCGGTCTTTTCGCGCATAACAGAGATAGGGCAACAGCGCCGTCACGCGCGCGGCGCCGGCATCTTTGAGTGCGCCGATGAAAAACAGGAGGCGGCACAGCTTGTCGTTGGCACTTTGATCGGGTCCGCCGTGCAGGCTTTGCACCACGAACACGTCCGCGCCGCCCACCGCTTCGAGGGGACGCGTCTTGTGCTCCCCATCCTCAAATTCGCGCTCCTCGTGTG
Organism: uncultured Alphaproteobacteria bacterium; assembly: GCA_963733575.1. Taxonomy (GTDB): domain Bacteria; phylum Pseudomonadota; class Alphaproteobacteria; order Rhizobiales; family Xanthobacteraceae; genus BOG-931. The sequence continues at coordinate 878,981 of CAVTDJ010000011.1, forward strand.
CCGCCAAAGGGCGGTCGAGGGTGGTCGCGACCTCGGCGCCGAGCTCGGCCGTCGCATGCAAGGCAAACAGGAACATTCGTCGGTCCGTCATAGTCAATTCCGATCCACCGCGGCGGACGATAGTTCAACGGGGCGGACCACTTGGCGAATCCGCCTTGAAGTCGCACAGGTGCTCCAGTGCTTCCGAGCGGGCCTGAAAACTGTCAGCAACGGATAAGAACCGCATTGATATTCCTCAAAGGGCTGCGGGTTTTTCCGTCGCACAGGGCTCAAATCGACGTCTACCCTTCTAGTAATGCCATTCTGCGAATACTGGAACCACCGGACGCTAATCCGACGTGCGCGACTTCCAGTATAGATGCACACAAATTTTGGATTGATCCAGGTCCTCGACAAAGACGGTCACGCTTATGCCCGTGCTTTCCCGTCGCGTCGCATTTTGGGTGGACGGGTCAATTCCGAGAAAAAAGCCGACTCCAAATCGATCCTACAATTGGCAGGATGGATCGAAGAATTTTATTAGTCTTAGCTTTTTCTCGTTCGCACTCAAAGGCTGCACAACTTCGCTTCCTCTTCCAGGATGAGTTGCATCAGTGTTTGCCTTTTTGTGTCGTCGGTCTCTGTTTCGAGCAGATGCTTATAATGCTCAATGTTCAAGCAAGCTATGGCTATAGTCATTTCCATGACACCCTCGCTGAAATCGAAGGTCGCCGCTAAAACCATCATACACCCTTTCGCATGATTGTGGAGTGCCATCGCCGCGTAGGCAGGTCAGTGGTGAACCACGAGTCATAGTGCAGACGTATCGCTCGATGCATGACAATGTCACTATTCTGCGAAGAAGCGCGCTGGAGATGGGCCGCAAATTCTCTAAGCGAATCGTTGCTATGCGGCTGCCTTTAGGATCGCGCGGCGGACGAGGGTCTCGAACAACGTGCTCTCGCGCTGCACTTTATGGCCAGTTCGTTGAAGCCGCGTGCATTATGTACGAGAGCGCCCCAAACAATCCCACGCCATCGCCGCCCTCGGCGTTCCCTACGGATCATAAATTTGTTGCTTGGCTGCAAATGACGGATTTCGTCGTCGAGGAGGGTGATTGGACTTTTTATGACCTGATCACACGGAACACGTGCGAGTTCATCACCCTGAGTTTTTGCTCGTCCCTTTCAATGCGCCCTTTTCGTCCGACGCATCAACGAGCTGAACGGCCGCTGCAGGCGTCTGCTCGGGCGGACTATTCCGTGCCGCAACTCAGTGCGCGTTGTCGTGTCTCAGTCGAACTCACGTGCGACATCCGGGCGCCTGGTTCTCGCTTGCTTTGCAGTGTGTTCGCTGATGAACTATGCGGCGGCTCGGAGCGCTCGCCCCTGGCGTTCTGCAAACTTGGCCGAAGATCCAAGATCACGAAAGGCAGCTTGATCGCGGGCGTTCGGAGGATTTGAGACCGTATGGTGACTAGAACAAAAGGCCCAGAGGATCATCGCCTCCACGGCGGTGGGGAGGCGCTGGATTTGCGCAGACTTCGATATTTTATTGCTCTCGCGGAGGAAATGCACTTTGGACGTGCCGCTGATCGCTTAAGAATAGCCCAGCCGCCCCTCTCGCGAATGATTACCCGAATGGAAGCGGATGTCGGCGCACAGCTGATCGATCGAAGCCGCAGCCAAATACGGCTTACCCAAGCCGGAGAGCTGCTACTGGTTCGCGCTCGAGAAATAGTTCGTCAGGTCGACGAAGTGACCACGCAGGTAGCGCAGCTCGGCTCTGGCAAGAGCGGAGTATTACGGGTCGGCTTCGTTGGATCCGCCACCCATAGCGTGTTGCCGTCAGTCATCAAAGCGTTCCGCGCCCGTCACGCCGATATCGAGCTCACGCTCTCGGCCATGAACAATGCCGGCCTCAAGGAAGCGCTTATTAGGCGTGAGATCGATATTGCCATCGCCCGTCCGTCAATTGCGGACGAAGACATTCTGAGCGAAAAATTGCAACAGGAGCCGCTAATTGTTGCGCTTCCCGATGCATTCGAGCGCGAACGGGACCGTCCGCTGCCGCTGTCATCTCTGTGCGACGCACCGTTTATTCTCTACCCACAGCACCCACGTCCGAGTTTCGCGGATCACGTTCTAAGTGTGTGTGACGCCGCGGGATTTCGACCGCACAATCCGATCATGGCCATGGACTATCAGACAGCAGTCAGCCTCGTGTCTGTCGGTGTCGGCGTTTGCATCGTTCCGCGATCAGTATCATCGACCCAGCGCTCCGGTGTGATTTATCAGGAATACGTAGGACCAAACCCAGGCACCTCGCTGTCGGTCAACTATCGAACTGACAACCGCTCTCCGCAACTGTGGAGCTTTGTCAGGGTGGCAAGGGACTACGCCCGTAGTCTTGCTGCGCAACCGGTGAGTTTGGTGGCCAATCGGTCTGTGAAGCGGTCGCGATGAATGGACGAATGACTTACACGCGAACCATCAACGGTGCGGTAGGCGCAGCGCCATGCAGGCAATCATGCTAGTGGACCGACTCTAACGCTTGTTTCCCACGTTTGACAGCGGCGAGGACGCGGCGTGGATCGGCGGTCCAAACGAAGGGTTTTGGATCGGCGTTTGTCTCGGTAACGAAGCGATTGATGGCGGCCTTGAGTTCGTCGACTGATCGGAAGACGCCGCGCGTCAGGCGTCGGCGCGTGAGCTTGGCAAAGAAGGTTTCGACGGCGTTGAGCCAGGACGCCGAGGTCGGGGTGAAGTGGAAGGTCCAGCGCGGATGCCGGGCAAGCCAGGCGCGGACTTTGGGATGTTTGTGAGTAGCGTAGTTGTCGACGATGGCATGGATCGCTTTTCGCTTCGGTACCTGCGCCTCGATGGTGTTGAGGAAGCGGATGAACTCCTGGTGGCGGTGGCGGTTCATGTTATGCCCGATGACGGTGCCGTCGAGGATGTTGAGGGCGGCGAACAGCGTGGTTGTGCCGTGCCGTTTGTAGTCGTGCGTCATCGTGCCGGCACGGCCGGGCTTCATCGGCAGTCCTGGCTGGGTGCGGTCGAGCGCCTGGATTTGGCTCTTTTCGTCGACCGAGATCACGACCGCATGGGCCGGTGGATCGACGTAGAGACCAACAATGTCCTTGAGCTTCTCAGCAAACTTCGGATCGTTCGACAGTTTGAAGGTGCGGACGCGGTGCGGCGCGAGCTGGTGAGCCTCCAGGATGCGCTGCACCGACCGCAAGCTCACGCCGGCCGCCTTTGCCAGCATGCGCCCGGTCCAATGGGTTGCTTCGCCCGGCGGCGGCCCGAGCGCCAAGTCCACCACCCGCTGCACAATGGCTGCCGGCAGCGGCGGCTTGCCGGGTTTGCGCGTCTTGTCGCGCGTCAGCCCGTCCACGCCCTCGGCCATGAACCGCGCCTGCCAGCGCCACACCACCGGTTTGGCCTTGCCGGATCGCCGCATGATCTCGGCCGTGCCGCAACCATCGGCCGTCGCAATGATTATTTTGGCCCGCCAAACATGCTTCTGCGGCGCGTTGCCATCGCCAATAATCGCCTCAAGCCGATGACGATCTGCCGGCGTGACGTTGACGACAATTCCTGCTCTCATAACGAGAGCTTGAACTGCTTCGAGCGATTTGGGAATCGCCCGAATGAATCAGACCACTAGCGCGACCATGCGGGTCGAGTTGCGGAACGAAGGCCGCTTTGTGACATCCATGGCGCGTCGGCCTCGGACGTAGAAGGCTTGCGAGGGAATTGAGCGCGCTTATATCGCCGCGCGTGATGGAGACCGACACCCTCTCGCGGCGTCAACGCCGCCTCCAGTAAAGCAATGCGGGCGGCAATTTTAGCCTTTGCCAACCAAGGTAACCCGCGAACGGGCAAGGCCCGTCGCGCCTGAGGTATCTCATCATACCTTCCGCCAGATGCGCGGCCGATGGCATCAATCCTGGCGTATGAGCCCATTGATGACGAGCAGCGCGCCTGGTCATGCCTCAACTCTTTGCGTCGAGGCGGTTGAGACCTTTCTGGTCGATCTTCCTATCATCCGGCCGCACCGTTTATCGGTCGCGACGATGAAGGCGCAAACCCTGATGATCATCAGGGTTTTATGTTCGGACGGGATTGCGGGGATTGGCGAGGGGACGACTATCGGTGGGCTCTCGTACGGCGCAGAGAGCCCTGAGGGAATGAAGCTCGCCATTGATCGGTACATCGCTCCCATTCTGAAGACTTGCGCTCCGGCCCGCGTGCAGGAAACCATGGCCGCAATTCGCAAATCGATCAAAGGCAACAATTTCGCCAAGTGCGCCGTCGAAACCGCGCTTCTGGACGCTTGGGGCAAGCGCGTCGGTCTTCCCGTATCCGAATTGGTGGGAGGGCGCGTACGCGATCGATTGCCGGTGGCGTGGACGCTCGCCAGTGGTGATACTGCAATCGATATCGCCGAAGCGCAGATGATGCTTGAGCGCAAGCGGCACAACGCCTTCAAGCTGAAAATCGGGCTTCGCTCGATCGAAGAAGACATCGCCCATGTTGCCGCGGTCAAACGCGCGCTCGGAAACGATGCCAGCGTGCGCGTTGACGTCAACATGGCTTGGACCGAAGTAGAAGCAAACAGAGGTCTTGCAGGACTGGAGGACGCCGGTTGTGACCTCGTCGAGCAGCCGGTCGAAAACCCAGCCGCTCTGGCGCGATTAGCTTCGCGGTTTGCCATTCCCATTATGGCGGATGAGTTACTGCAAGGCCCGGAAACGGCGTTTGCGCTCGCCCGAGCCAGTGCGGCGGACGTGTTTGCTGTAAAAATTGCGCAGTCGGGGGGCCTGTACGCCGCCGCCAGAGTAGCCGCGGTCGCCGATGCCGCGAGCGTTGGACTTTACGGCGGCACAATGTTGGAAGGTGCGATCGGCACTATCGCCAGCGCACAGCTGTTTTCCACCTTTCAAAAACTCGCATGGGGCACGGAGCTTTTCGGCCCGTTGCTGTTGACCGAAGAAATCATGACTGAGCCGCTCCAGTATCAGGACTTTGAGCTTGTCGTGCCTGCTGGCCCCGGGCTCGGCGTCATCCTCGACGAGGAGCGGGTGCGGTTTTTCCGGCGCGACAACGAGCGGCGCACCGTCAGCGTGCATAGCACACATGTCGCCCCCTCGGCCGCGCTTCATTAAGCAATGAAGCCTACGCCGGTTGAAAAGCGGCGGGGCAGCTTACCCTAAAAGCGGAAATAAACGTTACCCCGCCTCCTGCTCGCTATGAGATGATTTGCCTCTAAAAGCGAATCGACCCAAAAATGACCAATCGAACCATCCAACGCCACGACCCGATGCCAGCTTACGTCGGAGGGGCGCGCGGCAAATTTACAAAGTGCGGATGGGTAACACAAACCCGTCGCGGCTTCATATTGGAATTGGTTGCGCCTCCAGAATCGACCGATCCTCCGATGACGTTCTCACCTTTCAAAAGCTTCCGCGCTGCCGAACGCGCCGCGAAACGGCAATGGAAGATCGTCAAGGGCAGAGAAAGAAAACGCAACCTTGATGCGCGTGATAGCGGCCTACAGGTACTGAAGATCGTTTTTGAAGAAGAGACGATGGGGAAGGTTGACAGACACATCCCCATTGTTCTTCGTCAAGAAATCAAAGCCGATCTCTCGGGGCTTCAGAAACAACGGTCCGAGTGCATTTCGCAGTTCATCGAAGAAACGATGGGCGAGTCGCTGCGCCAAACACTCGGTTATCTGGTCGATAATCGAGCATCCGAAGAAGAGAAGATCGAAACAATTTTGCAGATCATTAAATGGGCACAAGACGAGCTGACGATCATGCGATCAGGGAACGGCCGGTAAAGCGTTACGGGCCGCGACGCGGAGTCAGCTAGATTTAGGCATCATCCCGATTCTTCTTCTCCGCAACTGAGAGGCGCAATTAAAATGTTCGGTCTGGCACAAGGAGCCATTGATATGAAGAAGGGCAGCGACGGCGAAAGCACAAAGACCGTCTCGGTATCCGACATTGAAACCGCTTTTGCGGATTTGTCGGAACATTTACGCAAGGCGGCATCGTTTCAGCTCGCCGAAAACACTCTCAAGAAACTGCGCGAAGAGTTCGACTTAGCAAGCGCACGTGTCACCGCGTTGGCCTCCAAGGAGAGTGGCGCGAGCCATCCAAGCGGGTCTCTCGCTGATGCCACGAAAGCGAAGGATGGCATCCATGTCGCGCTTATTGCCGCGCTCGGTACGCTCGACCTCGAGCGGAAGCGCCACGGTGACCTCGAACTTAAACATCGAGCCTCTGCGATGGCGAAGGTAGAAGCGCTCGGCGCTCAATTGGGCGACCTTGCCGGTCTATTTGCGGAGAAGCTTGCAGAACACCGGAAATATCTGCTCGCGAATAAGCTCAGCGAATATCGAACCGAAGCAGCAAGTCCGCGGTTGCGTGATCTTGCTTCGGATTGGCTGCGAGTCTTTCGTCGGTAGATCGCGGGATGCGTGGCGCCAATACATTCAAGCAAGCCGACGTGACACGCGCATTACGCGGCGCGGTCGCGGCCGGTTTTGAAGTGCAGCGATACGAGATCGACAAAGATGGAAAGATCGTTGTCGTGATCGCGGACGGGCGCGAGGCTGCGGTAACTGACGTCGCTCCGCTCGATGCATGGAGAGCCGATCGTGGTGCGGGTTGATCTCAAAGGTTGGTTCACGACTTACAAGAGCCTCAAGAACGGCGACCGCCGCGAATACCACTATCATCGCGCGACCGGTCATCGCCTCGGCGGCAAGCCCGGCTCTGCGGAATTTGTCGCCGACTATGCCTCGGCTGAAAAGCTGATCCGAGATCGTCTTGCCGGAACGTTTAACGGTGTGGTCCGGGGTTATACCCTGTCTGTCGAATTTACGGAGAAGCTCGCGATTAGCACGCAAGCCGAATATCGTCGCATGCTCACTGCGGCAGAAGGCGAATTCGGCAATATGCCGATCGCCGCGCTTGACGATCCGCGCGTCCGCAAGGACTTCCTCGATTGGCGTGAGAAAGTGGCGCGATCCTCCGGCCAACGCGAAGCCGACAACCGTTTATCCGCCATATCTGCGATGCTGACGTGGGCAGTTGATCGCGGACATGCGACGGCAAATTATTTGCGCGGCTTCAAGCGCCTATATCACGTAGACCGCTCAGAGATTATTTGGTTACCCGAACACATCGCCCCTTTCATGAAGGCGGCGCCGATCGAGATGCAACGCGCGCTCATCCTCGGACTGCACACCGGCCAACGCGAAGGCGATCTTCTGCGAATGCCTTGGTCCGCCTATGACGGTCAAAGCATCAAGCTTCGGCAGGGCAAAGCGCGCCGGGGTCGCAAGCTTGGGCCGCTGATTGAAATTCCTTGCACCGCCGCGCTGCGCCGGATGCTCGACGGAATGGACCGGGTGTCGCCGTTGATCCTAACCACCAAGACGGGGCAATCGCTCAAGAAGCGCTACTTCGGCCGCCTCTGGGACGAGGCGATGCAAAAAGCTGGGCTCCAATCGGTTGCGTTGCCAGGATCTGACGAACCAGTCGCGCTGCACTTCCACGATCTTCGCGGAACGGCCGTCACGTTGCTCTCAGAGGCGGGATGTTCGCCACAACAGGTCGGAACAATCACCGGCCATTCTCTCAAAACCGTGCACCGAATTCTGGAACGCTACCTTGCTCGCACGCGCGGAACTCGCTGAACAGGCGATCTTCAATTTCGAGAACTCTCCGCGAACAAAGTTTGCAAACCAACTGCAAACCGTCGAACTGCCAAAGACCCTACGAAAGGGAAAATCTGATGTCTGACAAAAGGTTGAATGGCGCGCCCGGAGAGATTCGAACTCCCGACCCCCAAATTCGTAGTTTGGTGCTCGCCAGCCAAGAACGGCGCATCACAGGACAAAGCCGATCACCGGTTGCGCCGGTAACGCCTCCTATCGTAGCCCCTTCAATCGCACAGCGTGGCGCGGCCGATCGCGCTCCGGGCAATTCTGCAGCTTATGTTACCCCTGTGTTACCCCGGCGAAAATCTGGGCCTCTGGAATATCAATTAAGTAATTGATTTTTAATGGTGGGCGGTACAGGGATTGAACCTGTGACCCCATCCATGTCAAGGATGTGCTCTCCCGCTGAGCTAACCGCCCGAATGACGCGTGGAGCCGCGATTTAGCTTCGCGCTGCCGCCTCGGTCAAGGCCGCCCGCGTTGCTAAAATTTTACGCGGTCGGCGCCCTTGAGTCCCAGCAGCGCGCGCGCCTCGGTGGGCGTCGCAATCTCGAAGCCGAGCTCCTCGACGATGCGGCGGATTTTCGCCACCTGCTCGGCGTTGCTTTTGGCGAACTTGCCCGGGCCGATATAGAGCGAATCCTCGAGCCCGACCCGAATGTTGCCCCCCAGCATGGCGGCGTTGGTGCCGAAATTCATCTGATGGCGGCCGCCGGCGAGCACCGACCAGTAATATTGATCGCCGAACAGCCGGTCGGCGGTGCGCTTCATGAACAACAGATTGTCGAGGTCGGCGCCGATGCCGCCGAGAATGCCGAAGATAAGCTGCACGAAAACCGGCGGCTTGAACATGCCGCGATCGATGCAATGGGCGAGATTGTACAGGTGGCCGGTGTCGTAGCATTCATGCTCGAATTTGACGCCGTGGCCCTCGCCGAGAATCTTCGAGATCTTCTCAATGTCGCGGAACGTGTTGGGAAAGATGTAAGCGTCGGAGTTGGTGAGATAGCTCTCCTCCCAATCGTATTTCCAGCTCTTGTAGCGCTTGGCCATGGGATAGAGCGCGAAGTTCATCGATCCCATGTTCAGCGAGCACATTTCCGGCGACAGCGTCTGCGCCGCGGAGATGCGCTGCTCCACGGTCATGGTCACGGCGCCGCCAGTGGTGATGTTCACCACCGCGTCGGTGGCCTGCTTGATGCGGGGCAGGAACTGCATGAAGACATTCGGATCCGGCGACGGCCGCCCGTCCTTCGGATCGCGGGCGTGCAGATGCAGGATCGCGGCGCCGGCGCTGGCGGCATCGATCGCCTGGGTCGCGATCTGATCCGGCGTGATCGGCAGCGCGTCCGACATGGTCGGCGTGTGAATCGAGCCGGTAAGCGCGCAGCTGATGATGATTTTGTTCGCCATGGCCGTTTCTCCTTCTCGTAATTATTGGCCGTCCGGCCGCTGTTTTCCCCGCTGGACGCCACGATCGTCAAGGACAACGGTGCGTTCAAGCGGAAAAATTTGCCAGCCGAAACGCTCGACGATGAGGCCCCAGAGGCCCTTCGGCGTCGCCAGCATGACAAGGATCGCGACCACTCCGAGCATGAGCAGATAAATGGTGCCGAGGTCGGCGAGCGTCTGCCGCAGCGCGAAGAAGACGATGGTGCCGATGATCGGCCCTTCGATGCGTCCGATGCCGCCGATCACGGTGATGAAGATGACGAACGCCGTCCAGTCGTTGACGCTGAACGCGGCGTCGGGCGAGATGCGCAGCCGCTGGAAAAAGATCAGCGCGCCGATCATGGCGGTGCCGAACGCGGTGAGGATGTAGGACCAGCACCTTGGTGCGCAGCACGTCGATGCCGTTGCAGGTCGCCGCAAGCTCTGAGTCGCGTATCGCTTTGAGCGCCAGCCCGTAGCGCGAACGCAGCAACAGCACGATCAGCGCCAGCACCGCGACCACGAGCGCAAGCGCGATCCAATACACCACGAACTCGCGCATCTGCCGCGTCGACGCGATCGAGGTGACCAGCGAAGCCGGCAAGCTGGTGCCGGAACCTCCGCCCAGCACCGAAACTTGCGACGCGAGCAGGCGAAAGACTTCGGCGATGATCCACGTGCCGATCGCGAAATAGTGGCCGCGCAAGCGAAAGACGAGACCCGCGACCGGAATGGCGGTGATGGCGGCGATGATGCCCGCAAGCGGTATGGCCCACAGCGGCGACACGCCGCCGAGGATAGCGAACGCGAACAGAAGATAGGCGCCGAGACCGACATAAGCCTGCTGGCCAACCGAGACGAGACCGGCGTAGCCGGCAAGCAAATTCCACAAACTCGCCAGCGCGATGTACGTGTACATCTGCGACAGCAGTTGCAGATCGCCGCGGCCGCCCCAGAATGGCGCGGCGGCAAGCGCGACGAGCGCCACCACGCTGAGCGCCATGCCGATGCGGCTCGATCGGCTGCCAAAAGCGACGCGCACGCTCATGTGCGGATCCTCGGGAACAGACCCTCGGGGCGCACCGCGAGAATGACCAGGAAGGCGATGTGGCCGGCAAGAATCTGCCAGCCCGGATTGATGTGCGCACCGATCGCTTGCGCGACGCCGAGCACGATGCCGCCGGCAAACGTTCCCCACAGGCTGCCGAGGCCGCCGATGATCACCGCTTCGAAGCCGAAGATCAGCCGCGCCGGCCCGATCGACGGATCGAAATCGGCGCGGATCGCCAAGAACACGCCGGCAATCGCCACGACCGCGAGCGAGAGCGCCATGGCCAGCGCAAACACATGACGATTGTCGAGGCCCATGAGTTGCGCGATCGGCGGGCTATCCGCGGTCGCGCGGAAGGCGCGGCCGAGCGCCGTGCGATAGAACACGAACTGCAGCGCCGCGATGACCGCAATGGCGACGGCAAATTGCAGCAGCGGCAGAATGCCGACATAGACGCCTTCGAACAGCCGGAAGGTCGCTACCTCGATGTCGCCGGCCTGGAGCTTGCGGCCGTCGGCGGTGAACAGCGCCAGCAATCCGTTCTGGATGATCACCGACAGGCCGAACGTCACCAGCAGCGGCGGCAACAAATCATCGCCCAGCGTGCGATTGAGGATGAGCCGCTGCAGCGCGTATCCGACGGCCGCCATCAACGGCACGACGATGATGAGCGAGACCAGCGGCCCGATGCCAAGCGCCTCGGTGGTGACCAGCGCGACGTAAGCCGCGAGCACGATCAGATCGCCGTGCGCGATGTTGACGAGCCGCATGACGCCGAAGATCAGCGACAGTCCGGCCGCGAACATGGCGTAGAGCCCGCCGACCAGCACGCCCTGCAGAATGACGTTGATCCAATCGGTCATGTACGGTTTTCGTTCACATCACACCCCGAAATACGCCGCCGCGATCGCCTCGCGCGTCAGCTCCTTCGCTACGCCGGTCAGCGCCACGCGGCCTTCCTGCAGACAATAGACGCGCTGCGTCGCCTTGAGCGCTTGCACGACATCCTGCTCAACGATGATCAGCGAAATGCCTTCGCCGAGAATCGCCGGCAGCCGGGCATAGATGTCGCGCACGATGATCGGCGCCAGCCCCAGGCTGATCTCGTCGCACAACAGCAATTTCGGATTCGACATCAGCCCGCGGCTGAGCGCGACCATCTGCTGCTGGCCGCCCGACAGCGCCGTGCTGGGGAAATGCCGGCGTTCGCCGAGAGCGGGAAAAAGCTCATAAATGCGCTGCAGGCTCCACGGGCCGGGACGTTTGAGCTGGCCGCCGATCAAAAGATTTTCTTCGACGCTGAGCGACGGAAAGAGCCCTCGCCCCTCCGGCACCAGCGCGATGCCTTGTGCGGCTACAGCGTGGGCAGGCATTCCACCGATTTTCGCGCCGTCGAACGCGATCGCCTCCGGCCGCGCCCGCAACAGCCCGGCGATGCTTTTGAGGAGCGTGCTCTTGCCGGCGCCGTTGGCGCCGATCACGGCGACCGCCTCGCCCGCTTTGACCTCCATCGACAGGCCGAACAGCGCCTGGAAGTCGCCGTAGAACGCATCCAGATCGCGCACGGCCAGTAGCGGCGATTCAGACATCGGTTTCCATTCCCATGTAGATTTCCGACACGGCCGGGCTCTTGATCACCGTGTGCGGATCGCCTTCGGCGATGAAAGCGCCGTTGTGCAGGACCAACAGGCGATCGATGCTCGCCAGCAATGCGTGCACGACGTGCTCGATCCAGATGATGGAAACGCCGCCGCGCTTGATTTCGGCGATGAGATCGATCAGCGCGTGACACTCCCGCTCGGTCAGGCCGCCGGCAACCTCGTCGAGCAGGAGCACGCGCGGATCGGTCGCCAGAGCGCGCGCAAGCTCCAAGCGCTTGCGATCGATGAGCGTGAGGCTGCCGGCGCGGCGGTTGGCTTTGTCGCCAAGCGCGCAGCGGTCGAGAATCTCCATGCAACGGTCGTAGCCGTCGCGCTCGCGCCGGCCGCCGCCGAACGCTGCGGCCACCACGAGATTCTCGAACACGCTCATGCCGGCGAACGGCAGCGGGATCTGGAAGGACCGGCCAATGCCCATGACGCAGCGTTGCGCGGGGGAAGCGCGCGTGATGTCGCGGCCGGCATAGAGCACGCGGCCCGAATCCGGCGCCACCGTGCCGCTGATAATCCCGAACAAAGTCGTCTTGCCGGCGCCGTTCGGGCCGATGATGCCGAGCAACTCGCCTTCGGCGAGCTTAAGGTCGATCGCATTGGCGATCACAATCGCCCCGAAATGCTTCGAGACTTTCTCCAGTGTCAAAATCGGTGCGCTCATCGGCGTCTCTCGGCGCGATGCAATCCGGCGGGATAGCGACGGCAGGCCCCCTTGCCCACTCGCGGTGTCATATCCCGCCTTTCATTTCACGGCCACCATTATCGCCGGAAAAATCCATGCAACACCGGAGGTTCCCAGGCACAAGCCGAGTCCCCGAAAGCGAGCTCTGGCAGCAGTTAGATTCGTCTCGCCCGCAAGGCACCTTCACATTAAATCCAAAATTTTGCCGCCTCCGCTTGATCCCATATCGGCATGCCTTGTGGTCATTCCTGTCGCTCAGGCTCATCGACGGTCGGCCGCAGCGAACCATCTCCTCCGGAGCCCCGCTTGCCGGATCAGCCTCGTGTGCCTATTGAATAGCTTTGCCGCCTGGTCCGACTGCATTGACGAGCGTGCGGGCAATTTGAGCTTGGGAGACGCAAGATGCGAGCAAGACACCTGCTGGTTGCGGCAGCGCTCCTCTCGCTCGTCGGCAGCGGTTCGGCGATCAGTGCCGAACCCACGGCCGCAGGGCTTTGGCAATCGGTCGACGACGAGACGCACCAGCCCTCCGGCTGGTTTCTGATCCGGGAGCACGACGGCGTCTTTGAAGGAGCCATCGTGAGGATGTACATGAAACCGGGCGAGAGCCCCGACGTCGCGTGCGATAAGTGCACCGATGATCGCCGCGGCAAGCCGTGGCTTGGCCTCGACATCATCCGCGGCATGAGGCGAAACGGCGCGGAATATACCGACGGGACCATTCTCGATCCGCGCTACGGCCACATCTACAAGGCCATGATGACGCTGACGCCCGATGGCAACACGCTGGTCGTGCGCGGCTATCTCGGCATTTCACTCTTGGGGAAAAATCAATACTGGACGCGTTTGCCGGACTCCGCTTACAACGAAATCGATCCCCGCTTTAATCCAAACCCGCCCGCGGCGGCCAATCCAAACCCACCCGCAGCGCGCAAACAGCCGGGCGCGGCGAAGCCGGAAAACGCTGCGCGGCTAAAGCCGTAGAGCAGCGTCAAATATCAATCCCCGACGACTGCCGCGTGCTGGCGCCGCTCGTGCGCTTGCCTGTCCTCCTCACGCGGCTTGCCCATGAGCACCGGCTGAAACAGCGCGGCCGCCGTCATCGTCGTCAACAGCGAGATGGCGAGCAGCTTGCCCATGCTGGAGGTGCCGGGGTCGCTGGAAAAATACAGGCTGCCGAACGCGGTGGCCGTCGTGCAGGCGCTGAACGTCACCGCGCGCGTGAGCACCGACTGCAACAGTCTGGTCTGCCCTTCGCGCCAGGCCATGATGTAGTAAATCTTGAAAGCCACGCCGACGCCGAGCAGCAACGGCAGCGCGATGATGTTGGCGAAGTTGAGCGGCATGTCGATCAGCACGCAGATTTCCAGCGTGACGACGCCAGCGACCAACAACGGAATGAGCGTTAGCAGCACATCGCCCAGCCGCCGCAGTGTGATCCACAAAATCACGGCGATCGAAAGCAGCGCCCAGGCGCCGGCCTCGAGGAAGGCGGTGATGATCGTGCGGCGCGCCTCGAGAATCGAAATGGGGCCTTCGGTGGCGTTGGGCTCGACGTTTTGCACATCGCGGGCGAAGGTCCGCAGCGTCGTATTGTCGTTCTCATTGCCGCTCGGGGCGATCTCCAGGCGGGCTTGCCCGTCCTTCGTGATCCATTGATTCACAAGATCCTGCGGCAGGTTGTCCCGGGTCACCTGCTGCGCGTTGAGGAGGTTGCGCAAATTGCCGAGCGCCGTTTTCAGCGGCTGAACGAAAGCCAACTCGGCCCTTTGGCGCGCCCCCTGATCGGATTTGGCAAGCGTGTCCATGGCAGTGGCGAGACGCTTGGCCGCGTCGGCGCCGGGACCAGGAGCCTCGCTGGCGAACTTGTTGAGCGCAGTGACCGTACTGTTGATGATGGCGATGTCTTCCGCGTCAGTCGGCGGTGGGCTGACGGTAGCCGGCGAAAGCGCGGGGTTAAGCGTCTCTGCGGCCTCTTTGATCAGCGGCAGTTTTTCGTCCTGGTGATCTGGAATGAACGTGGAAAGCGTCGTTACGCGCGAGACTTGAGGCTGCGCCCGCAGTTTGGCGGCAACCTGGTCGGCCGCCGCGAGCGTCGGCTCCAGCGCAACGATATCGTTGGTCGTGCTTCCCTGTTCATTTTCGAGCTGAAGGTAGGTCGCGACCGACTCCACCTTGGTGTTGCGAAGATGCATCGGATTGAAATCGAAGCGCAGCCAATAGAGCAGTGGCGAGGCTCCGAGAATCACCAGTGCGGTCACGATGAGGATCGGCACGCGATGGCGCTCGAGGAACTCGTCGACCGGCGCGAGGAACTTATAACCGAGCTGGTTCGGCTCGCTCGGCGACTTGAGCCTGCACAACAGCGCCGGCAGCAAGGTAATGCTGGTCAAGAACGCGATGAGCATGCCGACTCCGGCGATCAGGCCGAGCTCGGATAGCCCCTTGTAGGCGGTCGGCAGGAACGCGAGAAAGCCCGCGGCAGTGGCAAGCGCGGCGAGCGTCAGTGGCGCGCCCGCGCGCCGGCCGGCATGCAGCAGCGATTCGTAGAGGCCGTCGACCTCGTGCCGCTCGGCCCGATAGCGGACGCTGAACTGGAGTCCGAAGTCGACGCCCAGGCCGACGAACAGGACGGCGAAGTAAACGGATATCAGGTTGAGCGCGCCGACCATGAGAATGCCCAGCGCCGCGGTGACAGCTAGTCCGACCGCGAGACTGACAAAGACCGCGAAGATGATCCGCCACCAGCGCAGCGCCAGCCATAGGATGAAGAGCACGACCGCAATGGTCAGCACTGCGTTGAGCGCCGCGTTCTCTTTGATGGTGGCGAACTCGTCGTCGTTCATCGGCACCGGGCCGGTCAGGCGTACGCGCGCCCGATAGGCGGAAGCGAGGTTGAGGTCAGCAACCGTCTGGCGGATCGCGCTGCTTGCCTTGAGCCCAGGCTGCAGCTCCGAATAATCGAGCACCGCCTGGATTTTCAAAAACCGCATCAAATCGGCCGATTGCGGCTCGTGGCCCTGGACCAGGGCTTGCCAAGAGAAGCTCGCCGGCTTGTTGGCGTTCACCTGGTCGAGCGTATTGGCCGCAAGCGTCAGCGGCCAGATCATATCGTCGAGCTTGAGCTTGCCGGACTGCACGCCGAGGAGCCCATATTGCAATGCGCGGATCACACCGCGCAGGCTGGGGTCGGCCGCCAAAACCTGCACGAGCCGCTGGGCCTGCGAAAACATCGTCATCTGCGGGCCGAGCTGGTCGGCGCTCTCGAACAACAGACCGTTCTGCGCAAAGAAGGAGCCGCCCTGTGGCTCCTCGATGGAGCGGACGAAGTTTTTCTGCGGCCCAAGCCGCGTCACCAGCGCAGCGGACGCCTCCTGAGCCAGCTCCGGCGTCGGCGCGTCGATGACCGCAACAATTACATCAAACTGAGGGAAGGCTTTTTCGAACGCCAATTCCCGTTGCCGCCCTGGGCTGTTGCTGGAAATAAGCTGATTGATGTCCGTGGTCACGGAAAAATGCGCGGCGGCATACCAGGCCGACGCGATCGCAATGACGATCGCCCCGGCGATGACCCACCGCGGGTAGTGAATACACAAGCCGATCGAGCGGACGACGAAAGCAGTGATCGTTTTCATGGGATGTAAATGCGAAAAACCGAGCGTTTGAGGCGTCAAGACAACGGCAAATTGGAGGCACGCGCGCCTGCTCCGGCTGCGCGACGACACCAAGGTCGCGCGGCGGAACAGTGCCCATCGGCCCGCAGATCGTTCATGGAATCTCCCGGCCACCTTCGGGCGGCGGCCCTAGATGCCCTGAAATACCAAAAAAGTGAAATCTGATTATTTTCCTAATTATTGCCGCAAGAGAGGGTGGGCCAATCGGTCCGGCAGTGGGGCTATGTGTGGCCGGTATGGCCGACGCTGGACAAGGGCCGTATTTCTGCTCAATGGTGACCGCCGGGGCTGGATCGATCAGCCGCCCAGCAAGATTCGGCCAGGACGGGGGCTATTAACGGGGTTGATTGTCGCATCATCGTGGCCAACTTGATTGTCACTGCGTTGTGGCCAAAGTATTGGTTTGGAACTGGACTTAGAACGTGGAGGTCGGGCTTTGTTGCGGCGCAACGCCGCAGTCAGGGACTCGGCCCGGAGGTCATTAATGAAGGTCATACTCGCCCAGCCTCGCGGTTTTTGCGCCGGCGTGGTCCGTGCCATCGAGATCGTCGAGCGTGCCCTGCAAAAATACGGGCCGCCGGTCTACGTGCGCCATGAGATCGTGCACAACAAGCACGTGGTGGAAAGCCTAAAGGCCAAAGGCGCGCATTTCGTCGAGGATCTCTCCGAGGTGCCGCCCCATGCGGTCACCATCTTCAGCGCGCATGGCGTGGCCAAGAGCGTCGAGGAGGAGGCGGCACAGCGCGAGCTGCCTGTGCTGAACGCGACCTGTCCGCTCGTCACCAAGGTGCACAATCAGGGCAAGCGCTATGTGGCGCAGGGGCGCCGGCTCATCCTCATCGGCCACGCCGGGCACCCGGAGGTCGAAGGCACGATGGGCCAGATTTCCGAGCCGGTGACTTTGGTGCAAACAGAGACCGACGTCGACTCCCTCGACATCCCACACGACACGCCCGTCGCCTATGTTACGCAAACGACGCTGAGCGTCGACGATACGCGCGGCATCATCGCGGCTTTGCACCGGAAATTCACCGACATCGTGGGCCCGGAGACGCGCGACATCTGCTACGCCACGCAAAACCGCCAGACGGCGGTCCGTGAACTCTCAACGCTGGTGGACGTTATCCTGGTGGTTGGCGCAAAGAATAGTTCCAATTCCAATCGCCTGCGTGAGATCGGCAATGAGGCTGGTATCTCCTGCTATCTCATTGCCGACGGCAGCGAGGTGCAGCCGGAGTGGTTCAATGGCGCGCAGACAGTGGGCATCACGGCCGGCGCTTCGGCGCCGGAAGTGTTGGTTGAGGATGTCATCGACGCGTTGCGCCGGCTCGGCCCGGTCGAAGTCTCGGAGCTGACCGGCCGGCAAGAAACCATCGAGTTCCGCCTGCCGCCCGAACTGACCGACGGCAGGGTCGCCGAACGGGCAACGGCGAAGGTTTAATTGCGGCGCCGTCTCCGGCAACGCACACGACAAAACGAAGAAGAAGGAAACGATTGTGGCTGTATCACTACGACAGACGGCAGCGGTCGGCTCGTACGTCCTGCGTCAGCGGCTCGCCGGGCGCAAGCGCTACCCGCTCGTGCTCATGCTGGAGCCGCTGTTTCGCTGCAACCTTTCGTGCGTCGGCTGCGGCAAAATCGATTATCCCGACGCAATCTTGAACAAGCGCCTGTCGGTGCAGGAGTGTCTCGACGCCGTCGACGAATGCGGCGCGCCGATGGTCGCCATTCCCGGCGGCGAGCCCCTCATCCACAAGGAGATCGGCGAGATCGTCAAAGGGATCGTGGCGCGGAAGAAGTTCGTCTCGTTGTGCACGAACGCGCTGCTGCTCGAGAAGAAGCTGCACCTGTTCGAGCCGTCGCCGTATCTGTTCTTTTCGGTGCACCTCGACGGCATCAAGCATCATCACGACAAATCGGTGTGTCTGGAGGGCGGCTTCGAGAAGGCCGTCTCCGGGATCAAGGCTGCCAAGGCCAAGGGCTTTGCCGTCAACGTCAACTGCACGGTCTTCGACGGCCATCCGGCCGAGGACATCGCTAAATTCCTCGATCTCACCGAGGAACTAGGAGTCGGCGTGTCGATCTCGCCGGGCTATGCCTATGAGCGCGCGCCGGATCAGCAGCACTTCCTTGCCCGGCGCAACACCAAGGAATTGTTCCGCAAGGTCTTTGCGCTCGGCAAGGGCAAGAAGTGGAACCTAACGCACTCCGGCATGTTCCTCGACTTCCTCGCCGGCAACCAGGAATTCCATTGCACGCCGTGGGGCATGCCCACGCGCAATATCTTCGGCTGGCAGAAGCCGTGCTACCTCCTCGGCGAAGGCTACGCCAAGACGTTCACGGAATTGATGGAGACCACCGACTGGGATGCCTATGGCACCGGCCGCTACGAGAAGTGCGCGAACTGCATGGCTCATTGCGGCTACGAGCCGACCGCGGCCGATGCGATGATGCAACATCCGCTTCAGGCGCTGACGATCGCGTGGCGCGGCGTGAAAACCGAAGGGCCGATGGCCCCGGAGATTTCGCTCGAAAACCAGCGGCCGGCGAAATACGTCTTTGACGGTCAGGTGCAGCTCACTCTTTCCGAAATGCGCGCCAACGAGGCGCGCGAGAAGGCTGCGAAAGCAGCGCAAACATCGGCGAGCGCGGCGTAGACTCGCTCGTCATTCCGGGGCGACCCGAAAGGCCGAGCCTGTCATCGGGCGGGCCACTTCGGGCCGGTCCCGTTGGCTCGGCTCCGGAATGACAATCACATCCCGTACGCCGCCGCGCGCGTATTGCCGCGTTTGAGATTGCGGTAGCGTGCCATCGCCCAGAGCGGGAAGAATTTCGAATAGCCGTGGTAGCGCAGATAGAATACGCGCGGGAAGCCGGTGGCGGTGTAGCGCGGCTCGTTCCAGAAACCGTCGCCGCCTTGCGTATCGGCGAGATATTTGACACCGCGCACGACCGCGGGGTGATCGACCTCGCCCGCGGCCATGAGGCCAAGAAGCGCCCACGCGGTCTGTGACGCCGTACTGGGCGCGCGCTCGTAGCCGCGATAGTTAAGCTTATAGCTTGCGCCATCTTCGCCCCAGCCGCCATCGTCGTTCTGAATGGCGACAAGCCAGTCCACGGCCTTGCGCATCTCCGGCGCGCCGCGATCGATACCGACGGCATTGAGCGCGCACAGCACCGACCAAGTGCCGTAAATGTAGTTCATGCCCCAGCGGCCGTACCAGCTGCCGTCGCCGAGCTGCGTGCGGCGCAAATAGTTCACGCCTTTTGCGACGGCCGCACTGTTGTTGGTGGTCTCGCCGAACTGAGCGAGCATCGAGAGACAGCGCGCGGTGACGTCTTCGGTCGGCGGATCGAGCAGCGCGCCGTGATCGGCGAACGGAATGTTGTTAAGATAATGATATTCGTTGTCGGCGTCGAACGCGCCCCAGGCGCCGTTCTCGCTCTGCATGCCGTTAATCCATTCGCGGGCGCGGGCGAGACTGTCGCGAAAGTCGTCGCGGCCGGTCAGACCCTGCACGCGATCCATGGCCATGGCGACGACGGCGGTGTCATCGACGTCCGGATAGTGCGGGTTGGCGTACTGGAAGGCCCAGCCGCCGGGGCGGATATCGGGCCGCCGCGCGATCCAGTCGCCGCGGACATCGAGGACCTGCTTCGGCAGCAGCCAATCGAGGCCGCGCTGGACCTGCGCCACCGCGCGCTCGCCGCCGGCTTCCAGCAAAGCGTGGCAGGTGAGTCCGGTGTCCCAGATCGGCGAAACACAGGGCTGGCAATAGGCCTCATCCTCGCGCACCACGAGAAGCTTCTCGACGGACTTGCGGGCGATGGCGCGCAGCGGATGATCTTCCGGATAGCCGAGCACGGCGAACATCATCACGCTGTTCGCCATGGCCGGGAAAATCGCGCCGAGCCCCTCCTCGCCATTGAGGTGCTCGATCACCCAAGCGACAGCGCTGTCGATGGCGCGCTGCCGCGTGGACTTCGGAAAATACGGCTCGGTGGCGCGCAGGACATTGTCGACGCCGCGGAAGAACCAGAACCACGACGCTTTCTGCTGCGGCGCCTTCGGCGTCGGACCGATGCTCCGCGGCGGCGCGAGGAAAAGCTCGTCGATGCGCACGCCCTTGGCATTGCGCGCCAGCGGCTTTTTTACCGCCAGCACCAGCAGCGGAACGATGACGGTGCGGCTCCAATACGAGATCTTGTCGAGGTGGAACGGAAACCACTTCGGCAGCAGCATGACCTCGACTGGGATCACCGGCACCGCGCGCCAGGGAATGAATCCGAACAGCGCCAGCATGATCCGCGTGAACACGTTCGCTCGCTCGGCACCGCCGCGGGCGCGCACCGCCTCGCGCGCGCGCCGCATATGATCCGCGTCCACAGAGTCGCCGATCATCTTGAGCGCAAAATAAGCCTTCACCGTCGCGCTGACGTCGAGATCGCCGTCGCGGAATAGCGGCCAGCCGCCGTGATCGCCCTGAATGCGGCGCAGATAGACGGCGATCTTGGCTTCGAGCGCGGCGTCAACCGGCTCGCCGAGGTAATGCCGCAGCAGCACGTATTCGGCCGGAATGGTGGCGTCGGCCTCAAGCTCGAACACCCAATGTCCGTCCGGGCGCTGTAGCGCGAGCAGCGCTTGCGTCGTCTTTTGAATGTGCTGCTCGAGGGCATCGTCGAGCGGACGAGCCAAATCTGTTTGCTTCGCGGCTTGAGTGCGCTGTTCGAGCGTATCGTTGATCATGATTGTTTCGCGACAATGTCGGCGGCACGGTTGCCGGATCGGATCGCACCTTCAATGGTAGCGGGCAAGCCGGTATCTGTCCAATCGCCGGCGAGAACGAGGTTGCGCCATTTCGTTGCCGCGCCCGGACGTTTGGCGTCCTGCGCCGGCGTGGCGGAGAAGGTCGCGCGCCGCTCGCGCACGATCTGCCAGGGCGGCAGCGTAGGCGGCAGTCCGGTCAAGCTCGCGACCTCGCTCCAGATGGTCTTGGCCAGCTCTTCCCGCGGCGCGTCGATGAGCCGATCGCCGGCGCTGATGGTGACGGACAGCCGTCCCGGAAAAGCAAAGAGCCATTGCACCGTGCCGTTGAGCACACCGAGGATCGGCAGTTGCGCCGCCGGCGGCTCGATGCGGAAATGCGCGTTGACGATGGCGCGAAACTCGGTCGGCACCTCGAAGCCGCGAACCAGCGACGCCGCGATATAGGGCGGCACGGCGAGGATGACGGCATCGTCGGCGGTAAGCGCAATGCTCTCACTGCCGAAATCGAGCGCTTCGATCCGATCGCCGTCAAAGCGCAGCGCGCGTAGTTGATGCTCCATACGCACCGCGGCGCCGCGTTGTTGTAGACGGACAAGCGCCGGATCGATCAGCGTCGCGCCCAGCCCATCGCGCGCTATCAGCGGCCGGCACGCACGCCCGCCGGCCGCGAGTGTTTCGCGGATAACAGCGCCCGCAAGCCGCGCCGCTCCCTGCGGCGCATCGATATTCAGCGCCGCGAGAAGGAGCGGCTCCACCAGCCGCTGATAGAGCACGCCTTCGCAACCGATGACCTCGCCGACCGTCTTGCCCGGCGGCGCCCAGAGAAGCCGCGCCAACGGCAGATAATCGAGCGCGCGGGTCCCGGGCACCCGCCGGGTTGAATCGAAAATCCAGAACGGCACCAGGCCGTTATTGAGCCGCAACGTCCAGCGTTCGCCGGTGGCGAGGTCGGCGAAGGAGAATTCCGCCGTCGGCGGACCGACCAAGTGCTGCTCTGCGCCAATGCAGCGCAGATAATCGAGCGCGGCGCGGTTGCCGGACAACAGTAGATGATTGCCGTTGTCTATCGTCATGCCGACCGATGCGTCGTGGTAGGAGCGGCAGCGGCCGCCGGCGAATGCGGTAGCCTCGTGCACGACGACCGCTCTGCCGCGCGACGTGAGGCGAACGGCGGCGGAAAGGCCGGCGAGACCGGCGCCGATGATATGGACCGTTCCAGTCATTGGAAGAATTGCATCACACCAGATTACGCAACACGATGAGAAGAAGCTTTGCGCGGGGCAACCGAACCGGCGCGCGCGGCGGCGCAAAGCCGCGCGCGACAAGTTTTTCAAGAATGATGTGGTAGGCCTCGCCCATAATGCGCGGCGCCCGCACGACGCGGCGCGGGCTTTTCGTCATGATCGCGCGGGCCGCGCGAAACTCCGTCTCCGCAAGATCGATGATGACAGCGCAGACCTTGCCGATCGCCGGATGCGCGACGATTTCGCGCGGATCTGTGACGGTAATCCCCGTTGCTTGCAGGGCCTCCCGCGGCAAATACAGGCGACCGAGGGAAGCGTCCTCGTCGAGGTCACGCAAAATGTTGGTGAGTTGCAGCGCGCGCCCGAGATGGAGAGCGAGCGCAAGTCCTGCGTCATGCGCCATGCCGAACACGCGCACGGAGAGACGTCCGACCGCGCACGCCACGCGGTCGCAGTAGAGGTCGAGCGTCGCCCGATCCGGCGCGCGGATATCGGCGACCACATCCATCTCCATGCCGTCGATGATGGCGATGAAGTCTTCGCGCTGCAGATCGAACTGCCGCACCGCTTGTGCCAATCCGGCAAGGTCCGGCGGCGGCGCGCCGCGATAGATCGCGCCGATGTCGGAGCGCCATTGGGCCAATTGCGCCCGACGTCCCTCGCGCGGGCCCAGGTCGTCGGCGATGTCGTCGACGGCTCGGCAGAACGAATAGATTTCGAACATCGCCTCGCGTTGCGTGCGAGGCAGAATACGCATGCCTTTATAGAACGAGCTGCGGGCGGCGCGCTCGGCCGCCGGAGTGGGCTTATTCACTCACGCACCCCGCGGCTTCTGCGTTGTCGCGGAGGAACGCAGGCCCAGCCGGCGCGAAGCACCGCTGAGGATGCCGACCAGCGTCAGGCCGGCGACCGCGGGCATGGACAGATGCACGCGCTCGCTCAAGGGATCGCGCGTCATGAGCAAGCGCGTCAGCCGGTGGGCCAGCGTATTGATGACGGAGACTTCGAGACCGAGCCGCCGGTCGTTGATTAGAAGCGGAAAAACATCGCTCTCGGAGAGGAGCCGCCCTGTGCGTTCGGCGAGGCTGTGCAGGGCAGCCAGCAGCGCCGACGATGCGCGCGGCTCGCCGAGGGCCTCCGCCGTGACCCCATGCGCGGAAAGGAGATCGAGCGGAACGTAGACCCGGTCGAGATTGCGGTAATCGTCTTTGCAGTCCTGCAAATGATTGATGATCTGCAAGGCTGCGCACAAGGCGTCGTTGGCCGGCCAGGTGCTGCGGCTCTCGCCATGCACGTCGAGCACGAAGCGGCCGACCGGCATCGCCGACAGCGAGCAGTAGCCGATGAGATCGTCCCAGTCGCGATAGCGGAGCTTCGTCACGTCGAGCTTGAACGCGGCGAGCAGATCCTGCGCGTGCCGCGGCGGCAGCGACCGCTCGGCGAGAGCATCGCGCAGGCCGACGGCAGTCGCATCGTCGTCATTCTCGCCGAGGAGACCCGCGCCAAGGCGGTCGAGCAGCGCGAGCTTCTCTATCTGCGCGAGCGTGGCATGATCGGCGATATCGTCGGCGGTGCGGACGAAGTTATAGAACGCCAGGATTATGTTGCGGTGGCGCGGATGAATGAGAAAGGAGGCAACCGGGAAATTCTCATCCCGGTGTCCTTTTCCCGATCGCCAGCTTTTGGCGTCGCTCACGCTCGCATCGTTCATCGTAATTCCGAAACGTTGCTGTTCTGGACATTAGCTTGGGCGCGGCCCTTCCACATGCCGCCGCGCCCGCGCGCATGCTGATAGGCGGAATCAACCGTGAACGCCATATAGATCGCGGCAATCGCCGGCAACGCCAGTCCCCACAAAGGGGATAGGCGATAGAAGCGCAGGGTCGGCTGGAAGGCCAACGCCATCAGCAGCCACGCGAGAATCCCGAGGAGGCGGGCCGTGCCGACAGCGAAGAGCGCAAGCAGCACCGGGGCGAGATAGGTGATCGTCAGGCCTAGCACGGTTCCCGCAAGGAGAAGCGGAGAATAGCGAAGCTGCGCGTAGGCCGTGCGCGATACCATGTGGCGGATGTCGTCCAGTGCCGGGTAGGCGCGAAGGCTGCGCACGCCTTCGGTCAGTCCGATCCAGATCGGACCAAGAGCTTTAAGCCGTTTCGCCAGCGCGCAGTCGTCGATCAATGCGCTGCGGATCGAAGTCATGCCGCCCGCTTCGCGCAGCGCATCGCAGCGCACCAGCATGCAGCCGCCGGCGGCCGCCGCGGTGGCGCGGCCCGAATCATTCGCCCAGGCGAAGGGATAGAGCATCTGAAAAAAGAAAATGAAGGCCGGAATGAACATGCGCTCGGCCGGGCTTTCGCAGCGAAGTTTCGCCATCAGCGAGGTCAAGACGTAACCGCCCGATTGCGCCCGCGCCGCGAGCTTCCTCAGCTCATCCGGCACGTAGACAATATCGGCGTCGGTGAAGAGGAGGTAATCCGGCGAATGCGACGCGGTCTCGGCTGCCTCAACGCCTTGATGCTGCGCCCACAGCTTTCCCGTCCAACCGGCCGGAAGAGCCCGCCCGGACAAAACCGTCAGACGATCACCGGCCCCGAGCGCTGCCGCCGTGTCGCGTGCGACCTGCGCGGTGCCGTCGCGGCTTTGGTCATCGACCAGAATGACGGTGAATTTTCCGGGGTAGTCCTGGCGCAGCAGCGAAGCGATGGTCTCGCCCACGCATTCGGCCTCGTCTCGCGCCGGGATCACGGCGGCGATCGCCGGCCAAGCCCTCTCTGCCGCCGGAAGCGCGGTGTCACGCTCCCTTCCGAGCCAAAACGCCCCGCGCCCGGCCAGGAGGTAGAGCCAGATCGCCAGCACCATTGACGCTATGATTTGGTTGGCCACAGATAGTCCTTTGGCGGCTAAAATGGGGGCTGTCATCACTGATGCAGCAGTGGAATCGCCCGCGCCGCGGGCGGCTCCTTTTCGTTATTGTTATTATAGAACCAGATAGGACCCAATTGGGACGCCGGAAGGCCGGGCAATCAAAGAATGAACGACAAAATCAGCCCTTTTCTCTCGCGTCTCGACGCGACCGCCAAAGACATCGAAGATTTGCTCGATCGGCTTTTGTCGACCAAGCCGGCGCACGGCGAGCTCGGTCGGCCAGGCCGTCTCATCGAGGCCATGCGATATTCAAGCCTCGGTGGCGGCAAGCGGTTCCGGCCATTTCTGGTGGTAGAATGCGCGGCATTGTTCGCGGTGCCGCGGCAGTGTGCCTTAATGGCGGGCGCGGCGCTTGAATGTGTGCACTGCTACTCCCTGGTGCATGACGACCTTCCGGCCATGGACAATGACGATCTTCGGCGCGGGCAGCCGACCGCGCATAAGGCATACGACGAGGCGACAGCGATCCTCGCCGGCGACGGCCTTCTCACGTTCGCCTTCGACATTCTCTCACGCCCGCAGACACATCCCGATCCGGCGGTCCGCATTGAGCTTGTGAGCGCGCTGGCCCGCGCCTCCGGCCTTGGCGGCATGGTGGGCGGCCAGATGCTCGACCTCGCCGCTGAGGGACGCTTCGCCGGAAAGGGGCCGCAGCGGCTCGGCGAGAATGAAGTGCGCACCCTGCAGGCGATGAAGACCGGCGCACTATTGCGCTTCGCCTGCGAGGCCGGCGGCATGCTCGGATCCGCGACGCCGCAGCAGCGCAAAGCGCTCGAGCGCTACGGATCGGCCGTCGGCCAGGCGTTCCAGATCGCCGATGACCTTCTCGATCTCGAAGGCGATCCGGCGCTGGTCGGCAAATCAACCGGCAAAGATGCGGTCGCGGGCAAGGCGACCATGGTCGACGTGCTAGGCGCGGTTGGGGCAAAGGCTCGCCTGAAAGAGCTCGTTGCGGAGGCCGAACAGGCGCTGGCGCCCTTCGGGCCCGGCGCCGCGATCCTCGTCGAGGGCGCACGATTCGTTGCCGAGCGGCACGCCTGATCGCATCCTCGCCTGCGAACGACTGATGCATTTTTTCTGCATGTTCATCTTTGAACAGACGGCTCTTGCGCTAAGAACAAAAACATCGTAAACTTTTTTACAATTGAAGTACATGAGCCGCAATGCGGCTCTTTCATTTCGAGCAGTGAAGCTCGAAATACCGGCAAAGAAGCCCTTGGCAGCGTCTCGCGACGCCCGAGGGCTTTTTTTGTTGGTGGGACTGCACACGTTATCCGGGCAGATTGGGGGTTGGTAATGTCTACAACTGGAAGAGGAGGACATTCCTCCGTTAGTGCTGTTGCTGAATTGGAAGTCGAGCAAATAGATCACGTGCTCGGTGAAGAGTATGAGCACAAGCCAGTTCCGCCCCAGGCGCGGCGAAGCCTGTTTTCGGTCACGATGGTGTGGATCGGCTTTCCGATGATCATCACCGGAGCGATGACCGGATCGGTGCTGGTGCTCGGGATGGGCTTTCAGCGGGCGCTTGTAGCCATGATCATCGGCAACCTGATCATGTTCGCCTATGTCGGCGCCTTGGGTGCGTTGGGCACCAAAAAAGGAATGAATTTCGCGCTGCTTGCCAGCATCGTCTTTGGCCGCAAGGGCTATGTGTTTTCCTCCGGCCTGCTCTCCACTCTGCTGCTCGGCTGGTATGCGGTGCAGACCGGGATCACCGGCAATCTCATCAGCTCAACCTATCATTTGAACTATGTGCTGATGACGGTCATCGCCGGCGTGCTCTACATCGCCATCACTTTCGTCGGGGTCAAAGGCCTCCACTATATCGGCTTGGTGTCCGTGCCGCTCTTCGTCGTGCTCGGCGTCTGGGTCGCGGGGGATTCCGTCGCCAACCATGGTTGGGCGGCGGTGATGTCTTATGCCGGAGCCGACGGCAAAAGCGCGATGTCGATGGGCGTTGGACTTACCATCGTTCTGACGCTGTTCGTCGATGCCGGCACGGTGACGGCCGACTTCAACCGCTGGGCGAAGGACTTAAAGGGCTCGCTGATCTCGACCTTCAGCGCCTTCCCCTTCGCCAATCTCATCGCCATGCTGGTTGGCGGCATCATGACGGCGGCGCTGGCAACACCCAAGGCCAATCCGTTCGGCGCCGATAACATGTTTGGCTACATGAACGACAAGCAGCTCGTCTGGCTGTCCGTGATTGCCTTCATATTCCTCTACTGCAATCTCGGATCGGTTTGCTCGCATTGTCTCTATAACGCCGCCACCGGCTGGTCGCGCATTCTCGGAAGCCACATGCGGCTCCTCGCCATCGCGCTTGGAGTGATCGGCATCATCGTCGCCGCCGGCAACGTTTGGGCCTTCTTTATCCAGTGGCTCACGCTGCTCGGCATTCTGGTGCCGCCGATCGGAGCGATCATACTGGTCGACCAATACCTGCTTCGGGCGAATTCGGAGGCCACCGCCGAATGGCGTGTGGTCCCCTTCATCGCTTGGGCGGCGGGTTCAATCGTTGCCTTCTTCGTCAGCGAATATGCGCCGGAATATTCGACAGCGATTGCCGCCTTCCTCGTAGCGGCTGTCGTCTATGGCGTGCTTCAAAGTGTGATGGCTCCGCGCACCCAATACGCTCGATAGTCATTCCCTTGATAATCGAGAGCGGCGGTCGCCGTTCAGGCGACCGCCGCAATACGTGGCGGAAAACACACTCCTAGGATGGGGAGAAAGACTATGGCGCAGGATTACGAAATCTATGAACTTGGAGATGTGCGGCTGCAGAGAGGGGCGACGCTGCGCGGTTGCAAACTCGCCTATAAGACATTCGGCCGGATGAACGCCGCGAAAGATAACATCATCGTTTACCCGACCTGGTATTCGGGCCAGCATTACGACAATGAGTGGCTGGTCGGGACGGGCATGGCGCTCGATCCGGAAAAGTACTTCATCATCATCCCGAACATGCTGGGCAACGGCTTGTCCTCGTCGCCCAGCAATACGCCGGAGCCCTATAACGGGCCGCGCTTCCCGCTGGTGACCAGTTGCGATAACGTGCGGGCGCAGCACAGGCTGGTAACCGAGAAGTTCGGCGTGACGAAGCTGGCCCTCGTCACCGGCTGGTCGATGGGGGCACTCCAGACCTTCGAATGGGGCGCGCTCTATCCCGACATGGTGGAGCGCATCGCGCCATTCTGCGGCTCGGCCAAGTGCTCGCGTCACAACTTCGTCTTTCTGGAAGGCGTGAAGGCTGCACTGACGGCGGACGACGCGTTCAATGGCGGCTGGTACAAGGACAAGCCGGCCAAGGGTTTACGCGCAGCGGCGCGCGTCTATGCAGGCTGGGGCTTCTCGCAAGCCTTTTATCGCGAGAGGCTCGATATCGAACGGCTGGGCTATTCCTCGCTCGAGGATTTCCTGGTCGCCTTCTGGGAAGGCTTCTTCCTGCCGAAGGACGCCAACAATCTCCTGACCATGCTGTGGACCTGGCAGCACGGAGACATCAGCGATAACGAACTGTACAACGGCGACTTCAAGAAGGCGCTGGGTGCGATCAAGGCGAAAGCCTATGTGATGCCCAGCAAAACCGATCTCTACTTCCCGCCGCAGGACAGCGAGTTCGAAGTCGCCAACATGCCAAACGCGAAATTCTTGCCGGTTCCCTCGATTTGGGGCCATTTCGCGGGCGGCCCCGGCACGAACCCGGACGACGTCAAGTTTATCGATAACGCCTTGAAGGAGTTGTTGCGCTCATAACCCGAACCGGCGCGATGAGACGGCGACGGTGGCTTGGCCCTTCATGGCGATCGAGAGGAAACGGCAGCCTGTCCAAACATGATGGGGCCTGACCGTCGTTTGGAAGGCCGAAATAGGCGCTCGCGCCCTTCGGGGGCCGGCGCCGCGATCCTCGTCGAGGGCGCGCAATTCGTTGCCGAGCGGCACGCTTAAGTCGCGTGGACACGGTTGATAAACGCCAAAGAGCGATTGCTCCCGTGGAGCCATATTCCTAGGTTCGCCGGAGTTCCAGTGCAGTGCATCTCGATTGAACTTCGCACAGGCGGGCCCTATCTGCCCCAAGATCGCGCAGTCGCGCGTGAAATAGACGGTACCTTCACCCGCCATGACCATGCATATGCGATGGACCCTCCGCGCGACCGCCACTCTCCTCGCGGCGCCATTTTTCCTGCCTTTGGGGGCTCCGTACGCGGCGGCGCCGACACAGGCGCAGGGCCTGAGCACCCCGGTAAAGACGCTGCCGCAGCCGCAGCTCGTCGCCCGATCAAAGCGGGGGTCGCCGGGAAAGACACAAAACCCACCCACGGTTGCACCTAAACAACCGGAAATCCCGCCGCGCGAGCCCTTCACGGCCGCCGAGGATGCGGCCGCGGCAATTCCCGGGATGCCCGATGCGCGCTTTTGGGCGGATTCCGAGGCCGACTTTAAGGCGGCGCTGCCGGCCAAACCGGGCCCCTGGCTTGTTCTCTCCAGCGGCGGCGCGGACGGTGCCTTCGGCGCCGGGCTGCTCACCGGATTGAGCGCCGCCGGAAAGCGGCCCGACTACGCGGTGGTCACCGGAGTCAGCACCGGCTCGCTCATGGCGCCGTTTGCCTTCGCCGGGTCCCGTTATGACGAGGCGTTTCGCAAGGCGTATACCGAAGTCACCGCGGCGGACATTTTCGAAGCGGGGAGCAGCACCGGCGAGAGCTTTGTCAATTCGTGGCCGCTCAGGGACCTGATCGCCAAACAGGTGTCTCCGGCGCTGCTCGACGATATCGCCGCCGCCCACCGCAGCGGCCGGCGTTTGTTCGTTGTGACCAGCGAGCTCGATGCCGACC
Organism: uncultured Alphaproteobacteria bacterium; assembly: GCA_963733575.1. GTDB lineage: Bacteria > Pseudomonadota > Alphaproteobacteria > Rhizobiales > Xanthobacteraceae > BOG-931. The sequence continues at coordinate 908,962 of CAVTDJ010000011.1, forward strand.
GCAGCGTGGTCTGGAACATGGGTGCGATCGCCGCTCATGGCGGTGAAGCTGCGCTCAAGCTGTTTCGCACCGTGCTGCTAGCCTCGGCCAGCGTTCCGGGCGCGTTCCCGCCGGTTCTCATCAACGTCGAAGCGAACGGCAAGCGCTTCCATGAAATGCACGTGGACGGCGGCCTTGGCGGACAGTTCTTTGTCGCGCCCGCGGCGCTGATGGCGAGCACCAGCGGCTACCGCCTGCCGGCGACAGCACTCTACGTCGTTGTGAACACCGGCCTCCAACGGGACTTCAAGGTTGTCGATCGCTTCGCGCCTACGATCCTCACCCACGCAGTGGGGATGGCGGTGCCGGTTGACACGAGATTGATGATTGATCGCGCTTACGTTGTTGCGAAACGCAGCGGCGTCGCATTCAACGTCGCCGCCATCCCGGCCAGCTTTAACGCCCCGAGCCACGGCGCCTTCGATCCGAAATATATGGGGGCTCTGTTCCAGACCGGCTTTGAACAGGGCCAAAGTGCAAATCCTTTCAGTCCTGAACCGCCACCCTATCAGGGCGAAGCGCCACCGGAGCCAAGTCAGATTGAGAGAACCGGAGCAAACTGATGAAAAATCCCTTTCGTTCGACTTTTGTCGCGACGTTTGCCGCACTCTTGCTAGCGACCGCTTCTATTCCGTCCAATGCCGCAACCCGCCCGGCAGCAACGTCCAGGTTTGACGGGAGATGGAGCGTAGTGATCTACACTCTACGCGGCGATTGCGACGCTTCCGTTCGTGCGGCGCTGCGCATCTTCGGCGGCCGCGTGTATTCCGAGGACCAAAGCTATCAGGCTTATGGCGCAGTCGCCCCTGGTGGGGCCATCCGCGTGACGGTTGCCTCCGGCAATCGGTCAGCGAACGGCTCCGGTCGGTTGTCACAGAATTTGGGCGGAGGTCGCTGGCGCACGGCCACGGGCGAATGCTCGGGCCAGTGGACCGCCGAGCGCCGCAATTGGTGATCTATTCGCAATATTATCCGGTCTTGCGCGTGGCGACGTTGGCGTCCCACCAAGGGCAGACGTCGCGCGCGCGCAAATAATTGCCGTCCATAACGTTGAGCGGAACACGGCCGCCAGCATCGGCGAGGCGGATGCGCATGGCGCGCGCCTCTTCACGTTTTTCCGGGGTGAGCCACGCGCGGTCGTGGCCCCACAGGCTCGGGCCATCGGTGCGCTCTTGCGGCGTCCAGTTACCCGGATCGATACTACGGCCGCCCCAGCCATACTCGACCATGAAATTCGATGGCGATCGCGAATAGAACGAAGTCATTTCATCGTTGGTATGGCGGCCGAGCGTCGTCCCAATGGTCTCCGGCTTGCGCAGCGCCAGGTCGTAAGCTTGTCCGACATCGTCGAGATAACACAGCTCGACCATCAGGTGATGGACACCGTTCGTGCCGGTATCGATGAAGGCGAGGCTGTGATGGCGCGGATTGATGTGAAAGAAATAGGCTTTGAACGGCCGCAAAATGTAATCGCTGAGCCGAAAGCCGAGAATGTCCGTATAAAACGGCACCACCTTATCGAGCCGTTCCGTCGTGAGCACGGCGTGCCCCATGCCGAGCGGACCCGTGCGGAACCCGGAGATTGAGCGTCCTGGCTTGAACGGCTCGGTTGCGATCTCGGCGCCGTGGAATGCTTCCAGCCTGTTGCCTACCGGATCCGCAAAAACAATCAAATCCTTGACGCGGCGCTCGTCCGCAAGTGCGCGTGTTCCGCGCGCGACTTCAACGCCAAATTTTTCCAGATGCGCCGCCGACGCGTCGAGCGTGGCGGCATCCGCCACTTCCCAGCCGTAGAAACAAACACCCTCGCCATCGTCCGCATTGATGATGACGCGCTGCTTGCGATCGTCCATGCGCAACGCGAGCGAGCTGCGGCTCTTGTCGACGCGCTGCATGCCGAGAAAGCGCGTAGCGTAGGTCGCCCACTCGTCGAGCTCCTTGGCGCGGATGCCGACATATCCCAGCGCTTGCAGTTGCATCGCGTCTCTCCTGCGGAAGCTCAATCCTATCACGCCGCAGCCAGTACCGTCAGGATCAACATTGGCTTGGCTTGGCGCGCCCGTATTTAGGTTTGCAGCGCCCGCGTCGTGTCGTCGAATAATTCCTCGACCGAATAGCGCCGCGGAATAAGTCTCATTTCGAACGCATAGCTGCTCATGAGTTCGAGCGCCGGTCTTACGGCATCGAAGCCGAACGGAATCGTGTCGACGGCGCCGGCTTTCGGCAATCCCGCCGCCTTCTTGCTGTCGAGCAACATGCGGTACACCTCGCGCACCGCGCCCGGATTCGACTTCGCCAAGCTCTCCTTGAGCACGACCATGTGATTGACCGGCACGATGCCGTTTTTCTTGTACCAGTCCTTCGCCGCCGCATCCGGATCGGGAATGACGCTTTTGAGCTGCGGATCGCTCGGCATCGCGCCACCAAAAATCGCGGCGTCGAGCTCGCCCTCCAGCAGCATTTTCGCGATGTCCTTGCCGGCGGCGGCGCGCTCGACGCTCGGCGGATCGCGATATTCGGCGACGTGCGCATCCTCGAACGTCACCCATTTGACCTTGCCGAGATCGAGGCCGTAATCCTTCCAGAGAATGCCGCGTATCCAAACGCCGGTGGTCTGCGAGAATGCCCGCACACCGACCTTGCGGCCGGGCAGGTCCTCGGGCCGCAGCGTTCCGCGTTCGGAATTGTACAACATGGTCCCGTGCTGAAAGCGTCCCATCATGGTGGCAGGCATCAGCATGAGCGGCTTACCGTAGGCCCTAGCCTGCAGATAGGTGACGATCGCCATCTCGCAGACGTCGAACCTCTGCTCGCGCGCCATCGGCATGAATGCGCGGTTGACCGGATTGATCTCGGTGAAGTTGAGCGCCACGCGATCAGATTTGATATCGCCGTTCTTCAGCGCTTTCGTGTGCGGATAGGTCCCGAAACAGGCGCTTAGCGTCACGATTTTTTGGGCAGTCGTCGCGCTCATGCAGGCTCACCTCGTAGATTCGAGGTTGAGTTTATGATCTGCCGGCGCATGAAACCAGTCCCGCGCGCCGCTTACCTGCGTGCTTGCGCTTTTCGCAGGGCCATGCCTTCGCCATGAGCGACCGCGGCGACGTTCACGCTCGGCGGAAACACCCGCTGCAACATTTGCCGCTCGATCGGCTTTTGCAGCACGGGCACGCCGCTGAATCGATCGTCGACCGTATCGGCCTCGTAGCCGGTGACGAAGACAAATGGCACGCCGCGCGCCGACACGATGTCGGCAACCGGATAGGCCATGCCGTCGCCGAGATTAATGTCGAGGATGGCTGCGTCGTAGTCGCTCTCCTTGGCGGCATCGAGCGCTTCGGATGCCCTGGAGATCGGACCAATGACGGAATGTCCGCATTCCATCAGAAATTCCTGGATCATCATGGCAACGAGCGCTTCGTCCTCGACCAGCAAAACGCGCCGGCCGCCCGCCGGCCCGATTTGCTGCGGCCCATGATCGGCCCCGTTGCGCGCTTTCTTCGGCTCGCGCGCGTTCATCGTTTCGCCGCGGGGGATGGACAGAGTGCACTGCATCCCTTCCGGCTCCCAATCGAATGCTGCCTTGCCGCCAAGCTGGTTCTCGATGCTGGCGCGGATCACCTTCAGGCCGAAGCTGCGGGCCGACGGCGCCGCAACACGCGGACCGCCGCTCTCGGCCCATTGCAGTACCAGATGCCCCGGCCGCATTTGCCAGGTCAGGCTGAGCTTGCCCGCCATCGACGACAGCGCGCCGTGCTTTGCCGCGTTGGTGGCGAGCTCGTGCAGCGCCAGCGCCAATCCTTGCGCCATGTACGGCTGTAGCGAGACATCGGGTCCGCGAATCTCAACCTTCTCGGCCGCGCCGCCGCGATAAGGCGCCAATTCCTCGGCCGCAAGCGCGCCGAGATCGGCGCTATGCCAGCGCGAATCCGAAAGGAGCGTGTGAGCGCGCGCCAGTGCCTTGATGCGCCCGTCCACAGCGGCCACGTAGTCACCGACGCTGCTGGCGCGGGTAAGCCGGACAATCGATTGGACGACGGCAAGCGCGTTGCGGGCGCGATGATCGACCTCGCGCGCGAGCAAATCCTGGCGTTGTTCGGCTTCTTTGCGCTCGGTGACGTCGAAGGTGACGCCGCTGACGCGCACCACCTGCCCCTTCTCGTCGACAGTCGGCGCCGCAGTGCCAAAGCACCAACGCACCGCGCCGTCCGGGCGCATAACCCGGAACTCGGTCTGGTACCCGCGCGAGTCCCCGCGGCTGAAGTCGGCGATCATCTCCTCGAGGCGGCGCACGTCCTGCGGATCGACCAGTGCGCTGACATTCTGCAGGCTCGGCTTGAAGGTCGCGTGGTCGACGCCGAATATACGGCATTGGCCCTCGTCCCAAATCCAGTCGCCATTGACGAGGTCCCAGTCCCAGGAGCCCATTTGCCCAGCGGCAAGCGCGAGGCTGCGGCCCTGCTCGCTTGCGCGGAGCTGCGCATTCGAGGCCACAAGCTCCGCAGTCCGCCCCGTCACCCGCCGCTCCAGCTCGGCGTTGAGCCGTTCGAGCTCGCGCGTCTTGCGGTAAAGCTCGGCGAATACCTTGACCTTGGCGCGCAGCACGGCGGGAACAACCGGCACCGGCACATAGTCCACCGCGCCCATCTCGTATCCGCGCACCCGATCGACGTCGGTCACCTGGATGGCGGAGATGAAAATGATCGCCGTCTTCTGGAACCGCGGATGTTCGCGGATCATCGCCGCCAGCTGGAAACCGTCCAGTTCCGGCATGCAGACGTCGATCAGGACGATGGCCGCGTCGTTCTTGAGCAAGAACTCCAAAGCCTCGCGGGCCGACGTTGCCTTGATCAGGTTTTCGCCGAGATCGCGAAGGATTTCCTCGTTGGCGAGGAGCTTCGCGGGCTGGTCGTCCACCAGGAGGACGTTGACTTTGTCGTTCATGGACCGGAGGTCGTGCATGGCCGAGGCCTAGCGATGGAGCCACATCCGCAGTGCGGAGAGGAGCTGTTCGGTGTTGACCGGCTTGGCGAGATAGTCCGAGGCTCCGGCCTCGAGGCATTTCTCGCGGTCACCCTTCATCGCCTTGGCGGTCAAGGCAATGATTGGCAGCCGGCGATACGCCGGATTGCCGCGGATGTTCTCGATCGTCTGATAGCCGTCCATTTCCGGCATCATGATGTCCATCAGCACGAGCGCGAGTTCCGGCATCTGCTCGACGAGCTCGATCGCCTCGCTGCCGGTCGTCGCGGTCAGCACGTGCATGCCGCGGCGTTCAAGCACGCTCGACAGCGCGAAGATGTTGCGCGAGTCATCGTCCACGAGAAGCACGGTACGGCCGACCAAATCTTCATCCGAGCTGTTGAGCCGCTCCAGCATGCGCTGCTTCTCGGCCGGGAGATCGCTGAACACCCGGTGCAGGAACAGCGCCGTCTCGTCGAGCAGCCGTTCCGGGAACTCGACGCCCTTGACCACGATGCTGCGCGCCATGGTGTGCAGCTGCGCATCCTCGTTGGCCGACAATTGGCGGCCGGTGAACACCACCACCGGCACGTCGGCCAGCGCTTCTTCGGCGCGCATGGATTCGAGTACCTCGAAACCGGACATGTCCGGCAGTCGCAGGTCGAGGACCACACAATCGCATGCCTCCCGCCGCAGGATGCCGAGCGCCTCCTGGCCGGTGCTAGCGTTGACGATCTCGATATCGTCGTGGCCGAGCAGCTCGCGGATGCTCATTTGCTCGGCCTTGTTATCCTCGACGACCAGCAAACGCCGGCGCCGCGGCTGCGAGAAGTTTTTGATCTTGTTAAGCGCGTCGGAAATGCCCTCGCGCGTCGTCGGCTTGGTGACGAAGGAGAAGGCGCCGCGCGCAAGCCCGTGCTGACGATCTTCGTCGAGGGTGACGATCTGCACCGGGATATGGCGGGTGAGCGGATTCTGCTTGAGCTGGCTGAGCACGTTCCAGCCCAGCATGTCGGGCAGGAACACGTCGAGCGAAACCGCCGTCGGTTGATACTGTTTCGCGAGATCGAGCGCGTCATCGCCCCGCATCGCGAGCAACACCTTGAACCCTTTGTCGCGCGCGAGATCGAGCAAAATGCGCGCATAATGGGGATCGTCCTCGACGACGAGCAGGATGGCGTCGCCCGGCCGAATCTCCAGCCGGTCGTCCGAAATCTGCTCGACCGCGCACTCCGCCGAAACCGCGGGTGCCGGCATGACGCTTGGCGCCGCCGGACGAGGCACGGCGTTCGAGCCTACATACTTGATCGGCAAATAAAGCGTGAAGCTCGATCCGGCATTCGGCGCGCTGCGAAGATGGATTTCGCCGCCGAGCAGGGTTGCTAGCTCGCGGCTTATGGCGAGACCAAGGCCGGTGCCGCCATACTTGCGGCTGGTCGAGGCGTCGGCCTGTTGGAAAGCTTCAAAAATGATTTTCTGCTTTTCGGCCGGAATGCCAATGCCGGTATCGGTGACCTCGAATGCCACCACCGCCGACGCCTGGCTCAGCACCGGATGGCTCGCGCTCCAGCCACCAAACGCCGCCGAAACATTGAGCATGACGCCGCCCTGCGCGGTAAACTTGAATGCGTTCGACAGCAGGTTCTTGAGCACCTGCTGCAGGCGCTTGGCGTCCGTCGTGATGGTTCGCCCAAGATTGGGATCGAAATGAACATCGAATGAGAGTTGGCGTGTTTCCGCCTCGTGACGGAACGGACGCGCGACCATGTCGAGGAGATTGGAGAAGAAGATATCTTCGGCATCGACTGTGACCGTGCCGGATTCGATCTTCGAAAGGTCGAGAATATCGCTGATGAGGTTGAGGAGGTCGGTGCCGGCGCCGTGGATCGTTCTGGCGAACTCGACCTGCTTCGCCGTCAGGTTGCCTTCCGGATTGTCGGTGAGCTGCTGGCCGAGGATGAGGATCGAGTTCAGCGGCGTGCGCAGCTCGTGCGACATGTTGGCCAGGAATTCCGACTTGTATTTCGAGGTCAGCGCCAGCTCGGTCGCCTTCTCTTCCAGCGCGCGGCGAGCTTGCTCGATTTCCTGATTTTTGCGCTCGACCTCGACGTTGCGTTCGGCGAGCTGCTGCGCCTTCTGTTCGAGCTGCTCGTTGGTCTGCTGCAACTCCCTCTGTTGCGCCTGCAATTCGCCGGCGAGCTGCTGCGATTGCTTGAGCAGTCCTTCGGTCTGCATCGTCGCCTCGATCGAGTTGAGCACGATGCCGATCGAGGTCGTGAGCTGTTCGAGGAACATGGTCTGCAAGGCGGTGAATTCGTTGATCGAAGCAAGCTCGATCACCGCCTTGACCTGGTTCTCGAACAGCACCGGCAGCACGATGTTATTGCGCGGCGCCACCTTGAACAGCGCCGAGCTGATGGCGACGGCGTTCCCAGGCATTTCGGTGATCAGCATGCGCCGTTTGTCGACCGCACATTGGCCGACAAGGCCTTCGCCGAGCCGCAGCGTCTGTGCGTGGCCGTTGCCGCCGTCGTCGGCGTAAGCCGCCAACAGCTTGAGGCCGGGCGTGTCCTCGTTCTCCAACTGATAGATGACGCCCTGATGCGCATTGACGAGCGGGGTCAGCTCGGACAGGAGCAGCCGGCCGACGGTCGTCAGATCGCGCTGGCCCTGCAACATATTGGTGAATTTCGCCAGGTTCGTCTTCAGCCAATCCTGCTCGGTGTTGCGGTCGGTGGTGAGCCGCAGATTGTCGATCATCGTGTTGATGTTGTCTTTCAGCTCGGCCACTTCGCCGCGCGCTTCCACCTGAATCGAGCGCGTGAGGTCGCCCTTGGTCACCGCCGTCGCCACTTCGGCGATGGCGCGCACCTGCGTGGTCAGGTTGGCCGCCAGGAGGTTGACGTTGCCGGTGAGGTCCTTCCAGGTACCGGCGGCGCCGGGCACGTTGGCTTGGCCGCCCAAGCGGCCCTCGACGCCGACTTCGCGCGCCACGGTGGTGACCTGGTCCGCGAAGGTCGCCAGCGTGTCGGTCATGTTGTTGATGGTTTCGGCCAAAGCCGCGACCTCGCCTTTCGACTTCACTGCGAGGTTCTGCTTGAGGTCGCCGTTGGCGACGGCAGTCACCACCTTGACGATACCGCGCACCTGCTCGGTGAGGTTGGCGGCCATCACGTTCACGGTATCGGTGAGGTCCTTCCAGGTGCCGGCGACGCCGGGCACCTGCGCCTGGCCGCCGAGCAGGCCCTCGGTGCCGACTTCGCGGGCGACGCGGGTGACTTCCGAGGCGAAGCCGTTGAGCTGATCGACCATCGTGTTGATGGTATTTTTCAGCTCCAGAATTTCGCCCTTCACGTCGACCGTGATCTTGCGCGACAGGTCGCCGCGGGCCACGGCCGTCGTCACCTCGGCGATGTTGCGCACCTGCGTGGTGAGGTTTGCCGCCAGAAGGTTCACGTTGTCTGTCAGGTCCTTCCATGTTCCGGCAACGCCGGGCACCACCGCCTGGCCGCCGAGACGGCCGTCGGTGCCGACCTCCCGGGCAACGCGCGTCACCTCGGCGGCAAACGAGCGCAATTGCTCGACCATCGTGTTGAGCGTTTCCTTCAGCAGCAGGATTTCGCCGCGTACGTCGACGGTGATCTTCTTCGACAGGTCGCCACCAGCGATCGCGGTCGCCACCTCGGCGATATTGCGCACCTGGGCGGTAAGGTTCGACGCCATGAAGTTGACGTTGTCGGTCAAGTCCTTCCACGTGCCGGCAACGCCCGGCACTTGCGCCTGACCGCCGAGCTTGCCTTCGGTGCCGACTTCGCGGGCGACGCGGGTGACTTCCGAGGCAAAGGCGTTGAGCTGATCCACCATCGTGTTGATGGTATTTTTCAGCTCCAGAATTTCGCCCTTCACGTCGACGGTGATCTTGCGCGACAGGTCGCCGCGGGCGACCGCCGTCGTCACCTCGGCGATGTTGCGCACTTGCGCGGTGAGGTTGCCGGCCATGGAGTTGACCGAGTCGGTCAGATCCTTCCATGTACCGGCGACGCCCGGCACGTTGGCCTGGCCGCCGAGACGGCCTTCGGTGCCGACCTCGCGCGCGACGCGCGTTACCTCGCCGGCGAAGCGGTTAAGCTGATCGACCATCGTGTTGAGCGTTTCTTTCAGCTGCAAAATTTCGCCACGCACGTCGACCGTGATCTTGCGCGACAGATCACCGCCGGCGATCGCGGTCGCCACTTCGGCGATGTTGCGGACCTGCGCGGTGAGGTTGCCGGCCATCGAGTTGACCGAGTCGGTCAAGTCCTTCCAGGTTCCGGCGACGCCCGGCACCTGCGCCTGACCGCCGAGCTTGCCTTCGGTGCCGACTTCGCGGGCGACGCGCGTCACCTCGGCGGCGAAGGCGTTGAGCTGGTCGACCATGGTGTTGAGCGTGTCTTTCAGCTCGAGAATTTCGCCGCGCACGTCCACCGTGATCTTGCGCGAGAGGTCGCCGCGCGCGACGGCGGTTGCCACCTCGGCGATGTTGCGCACCTGCCCGGTCAGGTTCGACGCCATCGAATTGACCGAGTCGGTCAAATCCTTCCAGGTGCCGGCAACGCCGCGCACCATGGCCTGGCCGCCGAGCTTGCCTTCGGTGCCGACCTCGCGGGCGACGCGCGTCACTTCGCCGGCGAAGGCATTGAGCTGGTCCACCATGGTGTTGATGGTGTCTTTCAGCTCCAGAATTTCGCCGCGCACATCGACCGTGATTTTTTTCGACAAGTCGCCGCTGGCGATGGCGGTGGAAACTTCGGCGATGTTGCGCACCTGCGCGGTGAGGTTCGACGCCATCGAATTGACCGAGTCGGTCAAGTCCTTCCAGGTGCCGGCGACGCCGAGCACGTTGGCCTGCCCGCCCAACCGGCCTTCGGTGCCGACCTCGCGCGCGACGCGCGTCACTTCGCCGGCGAAGGCGTTGAGCTGGTCCACCATTGTGTTGATGGTTTCCTTCAGCTGCAGGATTTCGCCCGAAACGTTCACCGTGATCTTCTTCGACAGGTCGCCGCCGGCGATGGCGGTCGCCACGTCGGCGATGTTGCGGACCTGCGCGGTCAGGTTCAAAGCCATGAAGTTGACGCTGTCGGTGAGATCCTTCCAGGTGCCGGCGACGCCCGGCACCTGCGCCTGACCGCCGAGCTTGCCTTCGGTGCCGACCTCGCGGGCGACGCGGGTGACTTCCGAGGCGAAGGCGTTGAGCTGATCGACCATCGTATTGATGGTATCTTTGAGCTCGAGAATTTCGCCGCGCACGTCGACCGTGATTTTCCGCGACAGGTCGCCGCGCGCCACGGCAGTGGTCACGTGGGCGATATTGCGCACCTGGTCGGTGAGGTTGCCGCACATGGCGTTCACCGAATCGGTCAAATCCTTCCAGGTACCGGCAACGCCGGGCACGATCGCCTGGCCGCCGAGCTTGCCGTCGGTGCCGACCTCGCGGGCGACGCGCGTCACTTCCGAGGCAAACGAGCGCAACTGGTCCACCATCGTGTTGATGGCTTCCTTGAGCTGCAGAATTTCGCCGCGCACGTCGACCGTGATCTTCTTCGACAAGTCGCCGTTGGCGACCGCGATTGTCACCTCGGCGATATTGCGTACCTGTGCGGTGAGGTTCGACGCCATCGAGTTGACGCTCTCGGTGAGGTCTTTCCACACACCGGTCACGCCGCCGACTTGCGCCTGTCCGCCGAGCTTGCCCTCGGTGCCGACCTCGCGGGCGACGCGCGTCACCTCGGAGGTAAACACGTTGAGCTGCTTGATCATCGTGTTGACGATCTCGGCGGAGCGCAGGAACTCGCCTTTCAGCGGGCGCCCGTCCACGTCGAGACTGACGGTTCGCAGCAGGTCCCCCTGTGCCACCGCGGCGATGGCGCGCGTTACTTCCGTTGTCGGCCACAGCAGATCGTCGATCAGCGAGTTGACGGAGGATTCCATCTCCCCCCAAGCGCCCTCGGAGAGGCCGACGCGCACGCGCTGACGGGTCTTGCCTTCGCGGCCAACGACCTGGCCCACACGCTCGAGCTGCTTGGCCATGCGCTGGTTGGCGGCGACGATCTCGTTGAAGGTGTCCGCCACCTTGCCCATGAGGCCGACCTGATGGCCGGCCATACGCGCGGAGAAATCGCCGACCCGCATGGCTTGCAGCGCGTGCAGGAGTTCACGGAGTTCGGAAGCTTCGCTGCCGTTGAGGTCGGGCGCCGGGGCCTTGGTGCGCGACGCGGCAGCGGCTCCATTGGCATTCGCCGTGCCGCCTATGTCAGGGGTGCGTCGCATGAAAGTCTCCGAAACACATTATGATGCAACGCCACCTCGCTATGGGCGGCGCGGTGAGGAGCTGAAGACGATTTGCGAGCGCTGGGATCGTGCGTCAAACCGGCCCGGCGCGGCTATTTTCCGTCGGCCTCGGCCGGTTCGACGTGAATCTCCCCTCACGGGACTCCTCCTGAGCCGTAACCCGAACGCCCACGGCTCAAGGAAGGTTCCGGCGCGCTCGACTCGGAAAAACGATATTTTTTCGTCTTCCAGCGAAGAAGCTCATTCAACAGAGGGTTTTTGGAAGCCGGTCAAAGACGTCGCCGGCTGTCTGCGCATCCGTCTTCAGGACTTATCTTGTTGAAAAATTGTGATAATTCCGTAGCAAGAAGCCGAAAATTTCGCGACGAAATTTAGTCGATTCAAATTTCCGGCTCCGCCCAGCCACGGCGGCGGCAGGCGGCGATCAGGGTATTGCGGAGAAGGCAGGCGATGGTCATCGGACCAACACCGCCCGGAACCGGGGTGATCGCGCCGGCAATACCCTGCGCCTCCGTGAAGGCGACATCACCCACAAGCTTCGATTTCCCTTCCGCGGCCGCGACGCGGTTGATGCCGACGTCGATGACCACCGCGCCTTCCCTGATCGAGGAGCCACGCACGAATTCGGGCTGCCCGACCGCCGCCACCAAAATGTCGGCCCGGCGCAGAATCGCGGGGATGTCGCGGCTCTTCGAATGAACCAGGGTCACCGTGCAATTTTCGGCCAACAGCAGCGCTGCCATCGGCTTGCCGACGATGTTGGAGCGCCCAAGCACCACCGCCTCGGCGCCGGCCAGCTTCGGCAGTGTGTCGCGCAGCAGCATCAGACAGCCGTACGGGGTGCAGGGAATCAAGGCGCGGCGGAGACCGCCACTCCACAAATGGCCGACATTCTCGGCGTGAAATCCGTCAACGTCTTTGCCGGGATCGATCGCGTCGATGACGCGTTGCGGGTCGATGCGCTTCGGCAGTGGTAGCTGCACCAAGATGCCGTCAACTCGCTCGTCGGCATTGAGCTTGGCGATCAGCGCCAAAAGCTCGGGTTCGCTGATCGTTGCCGGCAGGGTCTCTTGAAAGCTCGCAATGCCGGCAGCGGTCGCAGACTTCCCTTTGTTGCGGACATAGACTTGGCTCGCCGGATTGTCACCGACCAGCACGGCGCACAATCCGGGCGCGATCCCCGACTGCGCTTTGAGTTTTGCAGTAGCGGCTGCGACATCGGCGACCAATCGGTCCGCGCGCGCTTTCCCGTCGATCCGTTTTGTATCCAGCATGGCCGCGACGCTGTTAAACCAATCCGGCCTTTTTAGCCAGCCGCCAGAACTTGTAGATCAAGATTTTTCCGGCCCACAGATCAGATCGATCGCAGCCGCGGCGAGCGACGCCAGTTGCTTGCGCGGCACCCCGACGCGAGAGCGCACCGCGATGGTATGTAACGTTGCGGTCGCAAGTTGGGCCAGCGTCGCAGGGTCGGCGTTCGATGGGACCTCGCCCCGCTCGCGCGCCTTCGCAATTTGACTGGAAAGGAAGGCGTCCGTGCCGCCGATGCTTGCCGCCAGGAACGCGCGCACGGCCGGATCGGTCGTTGCCTGCGCCGGCGCGGTCGAGATCGAATAACACCCGCGCGCTTCATCGCCGCCAGCCCGATAAATGTCGAGCGCGCCTTCATAGAAACGTCTGAGGAAGACCCGCAAGGTCGGATCGTCGGCGAGCAGTTGAACGGTCCCGGCGCGAGACCGCTGCTGATAACGCTCAAGCGTCTTGAGATAGAGATCGTGCTTGGCGCCGAAAGCGGCGTAGAGGCTGGGCCGGTTCATGCCGGTCGCGGCGGCCAAATCGTCGAGCAACGTCGCGGCATAGCCATTCTTCCAAAAGACCTCGGCGGCTTTGGCCAGCGCACGATCGGGATCGTATTGACGCGGCCGGCCGCGGCGGCGGGGCTGGCCTTCTTCCTGGGGCTCCGAATTCCTGGGGCTCCGATTCCTGGGGCTCCGATCTTTTTTGTACCATTTCGCAAAAAATCCTTGACGGCCTCTAATTTATGCGGAAGAGTACAAAAATAGAAGGGAGAACGCCATGGATATTTATTTTTCGCCGATGGCTTGTTCGCTGGCGAGCCGCATCGCGCTGTACGAGGCGGGGGCGGCGGACGCCCGCTTCATCGAAGTCGACCCCACCAAGCACACAAGCGACTGTGCCAACTATCTTGAAATCTATCCGCTGGGGCTCGTGCCGTTGTTGCGGCTCGATGACGGTTCCCTGCTCAGCGAGAACGCCGCGATCCTGCAATACATTGCGGGCCGCTACCCCGCGTCTGGCCTTGCCCCAAAGAACGACATCGAGCGGGCGCGCCTGCAGCAATGGCTGTGTTTCATCGGCACGGAATTGCACAAGGGCTTCTTTCTTCCGCTATTCGATCAAAAGGCGCCGGACGGGACGCGGTCGCACACCCTGAAGAAATATGAATCGCGCCTGAAGTATCTCAACGATCATCTCGCCGGCCGCGAATTCCTGCTCGACCGTTTCAGCGTCGCCGACGCGTATCTCTACACAGTGCTGAACTGGACGGTGCCGCCGCGGGTCGATCTCGCGCCCTGGCCCGCCATCAAGAGCTACCACGAATACCTGCAAACACGGCCGAGTATCGCCAAGGCGTTTCTCGAAGAGCTTGCGCTCTACAAGGCCGAGCTCACGCGCCACAAGGCCGCGTGACGATCGAAGCGGGTTATTTCGCCCGCTTCGCCTCGCCCTTTTTCACGCCCGCCTCGGGGAAGACCCACATGGCGGCGATCATCAAAACCGCGACGACCATGACGAAGATCGCGAAGTCGTAGCGAATGGGCGACCCGCTCCAATAAGACAGCGCCGTCGCGACGATCAGCACGATGGCCGAGAGGATGGCTTTGACGTCGTTTGGCATGGAAGCGCCGTCTTATTCTTATGCCGCGGCGCGCAGCGTTTTGCTCTTACGGCCTCTGCGGCAATGTTATATGACGCATCCATCACCGACGGCCGGCGGCTTCAATTCGCCGTTAATGCGCAGCGCGTTTTCGCAGAAACGCATCGATCTCGTCGCCGGTGAGGAGCCAATCATTGTCGAGGTTGGCGATCACGTCTTTCATGAATGGCTCCGATAGCGCGACGGCGCGTTCCTTGTCGCCGAGGTGATCGAACAGGATCGCCAGCGCCAATTGCTGCGGGCTCGTGCCGTCATAGGTCCATTCGAAGCCACGCCTGGTGAACTGCTTGACCTCGTAGTGGTCCGGCGGCGGCCGGCCGTCGACCGTGACGACGAGACCGTCCATGGTGCGTTTTCCCTCGTAGGTTTTCATTTTTTGGACCGGCATGGCGCGGATAAGGTCCGTATATTACCAAGCATTGATTTTGGCCGGTCAAGCGAAAGCGAGCGTCCGCGCGATGGGAACTTTGCCGCTGATAGACGTGCTGCTCCCGCTCGTGCCGTTCATGGCGCTGATCCTCGCCGCGTCGTTGCATGGCTTGGCCGTCAGCAGCCATTTCCCGCGCCGGCACAGAGGGCCGGGCCTCGTTTCCGGTTTCGGGCCGATCATCCTGTTCGGCTCGATGGCGCTGGTGGTCGTGTGTCTGGTGCCCGGGATCGCGGCGGCGTTGCGCTTTATCCCGTGGTATGCGGCCATCATCGGCGGCGGATTTTCATTGCTTGCAGCCCCGCTCGTTCTGCGATGGTTTCCCGACCGCTTCGTCGATGGCCGCGGCGCCCCGGTGGCGTTTGCAGCCGCCAGCGCTGTGCTTGCCCTCCTGCTCGTTTGGATCGTGGTCGCGGCAAGATGCAAGGCTTCAGGGATTACTCCGCCGCAGCAAAGTGACAAAACGAGCGTTTGGCTAGCCGAGCAGACCATCAGCAAAATGCCCTGGGAAATAGCTCATGGCCGCTTTGCCGCGGCATCGTTTTATGCTAAACGGTCGATTGGTGACCCAGCGCCCGAGCCAAGCCGTGACCGCGACCAGCGCCAAACGTCAGCCCAACCGGTGGCCGGCGCTTCTCGATGCCGCCGCCTCGCAGTTTGCCGAGCGCGGCTATCACGCGACCAGCATGCGCGATCTTGCCGCCGCGACCGCGATGACGCCGGGCGCGATCTATTTTCACGTCGCCAGCAAGCAGGCGCTCCTCCTCGCCGTTTATGAGGAGGGCGTGCAGCGCCTGCTCGACCGGGTCGAAGCCGCGGTCGCGGTCGAACGCGATCCCTGGGCGCGGCTGGAGAAGGCCGTCGCCGCCCATCTGGAGTCTATCCTCGACGCGAGCGCCTACGCGCGCGTCCTCATTCGCATCTTGCCGACCGATGCCCCGGAGATTGCCGCCGAGCTCAATGAATTGCGGGATCGCTATGAGGCGCGGCTCAACCGATACTTTTCCGCGATCACCCTGCCACGAGAGCGGGACGTCACCATCGCCCGCCTCGCGCTCCTCGGCGCCATGAATTGGACTCCGGTCTGGTACAAGGAAGGCGGCAAGTCCGTGCCAGCGATCGCGCGGGAGTTGCTCGCTCCGCTGCGCGCGCTCGCCGGCCTCAAAGCTTCGCGGGGCCGCAAATGAGCGCGAGCAAATTATCGCCACCCGCCCGCGTCCTGGTCACCAAGATTGGACTCGACGGGCACGATCGCGGCAGCCGGATCGTCGCGGCCTATCTGCGCGACGCCGGCATGGAAGTCATTTATACGCCGCCCTGGCAGTCGATCCCCGCCGTGGTCAAGCTGGCGATGGAAGAGGATGTCGATGTGATCGGCGTCAGCTCGCTGGCGACCGACCATCTCATCGTGCCGAACCTGATGGACGCGCTGCGCGCGGCCGGCCTCGGTCATATCGGCCTGCTGGTCGGCGGCATCGTCCCGGAGGACGAGCGCCCGGCGCTCATCGCCGCGGGCGTGAGCGGCATTTTCGGACCGGGCACCGCGCGCGTCGAGATCATCGAACACGTCGCCGCGCTCGCCGCCAAAGTGCGCGACATGAAAAACGCCGAGTTAGGGGAGATCGCCCAATGACCAAAGAAGCGGTTCAATTATCGCTTCCGGGATTCGAGCAAGCGCACGGCGGCTGGCGCGCCGACTATGGCCGGCAGATCGGCACCGATCGCGTTATCAGGAACCGCTCGCGCATCGAGATCAACCCGCTCTACACGCCGCGCGATTGGAACGGCGAAGCCTTTCTCGAAAACCTCGGCTTCCCCGGCCAGTATCCTTACACCCGCGGCATCTATCCGACCATGCATCGCGGCCGCACCTGGACGCAGCGTCAGCTGATCGGGCTCGGCACGCCGGAGGATTACAACAAGCGCGTGCGCATCATCCTCGACGCCGGCGCCACCGCGATCAGCCTGTTGCCATGCAATTCCGGCTTCCGCGGCGTCGATTGCGACGATGTCGATCCGGTGCTCCTCGGCACCTGCGGCACGGTGATCAACACCACCGACCACATGGATCGCGCGCTCGACGGCGTGCCGCTCGGCAAGATCTCCACAGCGATGAACGATCCCTCCCCGTTCACGCTCCTCGCCTTCACGCTCGCGGTCGCCAAACGGCGCGGCATTCCGTGGACCTCGATCACCGGCACCTCGAACCAGAGCGATTACATCTCGCATTTCATCGCCAACCACATGTTCTACCGGCTGTCGCTGCGCGGCTCGCGGCGCATTTTGCTCGACCACATCGAGTTCTGCCGCAAGCACGTGCCCGGCTGGAATCCGGTGTCGGTGGTCGGTCAGCACATGCAGCAGGCCGGCGCGACGCCGGTCGAAACCATGGCCTTCACCATCTCGACGGCACTCCAATACGCGCAGGACTGCATCGATCGCGGTATGGACATCGATGTCGTGTTGCGGCGCTTCACCTTCTTCTTCGACATCTCGATCAGCTTCTTCGAGGAGATCGCCAAATTCCGCGCCGGCCGGCGCATCTGGGCGCGGCTTGCGCGCGAACGCCTCGGCGCCAAGGATCCAGGCTCATGGCGCTTCAAATTCCACGGCCAGACCTCCGGCGTCGATCTCACCGAGCAGCAGCCGCTCAACAACATTGCCCGCGTCGCGGTGCAGGCGATGGCCGGCATCATGAGCGGGCTGCAATCGCTCCACACCGACGCCTACGACGAGGCGATCACCACGCCCACCGAGGAGACCGCGCGCATCGCGGTGGCCACGCAGAATATCCTGCGTGAAGAAGCCCACCTCTGCGACGTCATCGATCCGCTCGGCGGCTCCTATTATGTCGAGACGCTGACCGATCAGATGGCGGGCGAGATCGAAGCGCTGATCGGAAAGATCGACGAAGCCGGCGGAATGTACAAGGCGGCCGAAGCGGGCCTGGTCCAGTCGATGATCGGAGAATCCGCGCTCGGCTTCCAGGAGCTGGTGGAAAGCGGCGAGGAGAAGGTGATCGGCGTCAATTGCTATCAAAATGACAACGCAGCCTATCAGGGCGGGCCGACCGAACGGCCGAACCCGGATCGCATGAAGGAGCATGTGGCGCGCTTTAAGGCCTATAAGCAGGAGCGGAGCCAAGCCGACGTGCACCGCGCCCTCGACACGCTCAAGCGCGCCGCCAACAGCGAGCGCGAGAACATTTATGAGCGCATCGTCGAAGCCGCCGAGGTCGGCGTCACCCATGGTGAGATCGTAAGTCTCCTCCGCCAGGAGCTCGGCTTTGGACATCCCCTTGTCGTTGTCTGAACCCGCGAGCGAGCCGCCGCCGGGGCGCGAAGACATCATCGACAAACTGATTGCCGGCGATCCCGCGGCGCTAGCCAGGTGCATCACGCTCATGGAAAGCGGTGGTCCGACCGCCGATCGCATCCATCGGCGCATTTGCGTCAAAGCCGGCCGCGCGGCGGTCATCGGTTTCACCGGCGCGCCGGGTGCCGGCAAATCGACCTTGATCGACGCCTATATCGGTGCGTTGCGCAACGGCGGCCACAGCGTCGCCGTCGCCGCCGTCGATCCGTCAAGCCCGATATTCGGCGGCGCCATACTCGGCGACCGCGTGCGGATGCGGCGTCACGCCGAAGACCCCGGCGTGTTCATTCGCTCGGTGGCGTCGCGCGGCCATCTCGGCGGCTTGTCGGAGAGCATTCACCGCATCGTCGATGTGATGGACGCGGCCGGCCGCGATTTCATCATCGTCGAGACGGTCGGCACCGGCCAGTCGGAGGTCGAGATCGCCGAGATCGCCGATATCTGCGTCGTGGTGAATGCCCCCAACATGGGCGACGACGTGCAGGCGATGAAGGCGGGCGTTCTCGAAATCGCCGACGTGCTGGTGGTCAACAAGACCGATCTGCCGCAGGCGCAGCGCACCACCGATCAGCTCAAGAGCATGCTCAAGCTGCGGCACGAGAACCGCGATGTTCCCATCGTGGAGACGGTGGCGACCAAGGATATGGGAATTGAGTCGTTATTCTCCACGATCGCCAGTCTGCTGGCCGCCCGCGCCGGCGACAAAGAGAAAAGCCGCGAGCGGAGGATGCGCCGGCTGATTGCCCAATCCGCCGGCCGCTTGGTTCACGATCAGATCGGCGCGTTCGCCGGCGGCGAGATGGAGAGCCTGATCAAAGCCGCCGCGTTCGGCGAAATCGGCATTGCCGAAGCCGCGCAAAAGGCGCTGAAAATCATCCGCCGGTAGCCGGGACCGGAAAACGCGCCGCGAATGGCTCGAGCGGCAAGGCGAGCGCGTTGGCGTGAAGCGATACCGTCCGATAGAAGCCGATCAAGGCGAGGATTTCGAGCATCTGCTCGGACGTGAAGTGATCGGCCAGCCTTTGCCACAGCGCATCCGACACATGCCGCGTGCGGTCCAACTCCTCGCACATGTCGAGAAGCACCTGCTCGTCAGCCGTCCAATCCGCGTCGCCGCCATCGACAGTCGCTTCGATCTGCCGCGGCGTGAACTTCACCTTGGCGGCGAACAGCGCGATATGCACGCCCCACTCGTATTCGCAACGATTGAGCGCGCAGGTGCGGTCGATCACGATCTCTCGCTGCCGCAGCGTCAGCAGGCCGCGATCGAGCAAGCCGCCGGCGTTGAAGCGCTGATAGACCCGGCCGTTGATCGCCAAAATGCGGAACAGGACCAGCGGATCGACGCCCGGCGGCATGATTTTGTCGAACGCCGCCTGCACGTCGGGTGCGTAAGGCGGGCTTAAGGGAGCGATACGAGGCATTGCACAATCCTGTTTATGCTACAATTATAATAGCGCGCGTGAGCAATTGACGCTACTAAACTTGTAGTGAGAGACTGACATGATACCCACTCCCGGCAAACGCGTGCGCGGTTCCCGTAGCGGCAAACCCGTTATGGCCTTCCTGGATTTGATCGGCCGCCGGTGGGCCTTGCGCATCCTTTGGGAACTTCACGCCGGTCCCGCGCGGTTCCGCGCCTTGCAGGACGCCTGCGGCGCCAGCCCGACCGTGATCAATCAGCGGCTGACCGAACTGAAGGCCTGGAATCTCATCGCGCTGGACGACGACGGTTACTGCCTCACCCCGCCCGCGAAGGAGCTTCTCGGCCTATTGCTGCCGCTCGGCGCCTGGTGCGAACGGCAAGCCGGGGCCGGCTGGAAGGGCGGTCCGTTCAAAGCCGCAGGGTCACGGCGCAAGAAATAGACGAAATACCTGCGTCCTAACGCGAATCCTAACTACCCAACGCTGGCGGCCGCAGCGCGCCCGGCGGCCCGGCCTGAAAAAATGCAGCCGCCGAGGAATGTTCCTTCCAGCGCTGCGTAACCGTGAACGCCGCCGCCACCGAAGCCGGCCACCTCGCCCGCGGCGTAGAGGCCGGGCACGGGTTGTCCGTCGACGCCGATGACGCGGCTGTCGAGGTCTGTCTGCAGGCCACCCAAAGTCTTGCGTGTCAGAATGTTCAGGCGAACGGCGATCAGCGGCCCGGCGGCGGGATCGAGGAGCTTATGCGGTCTCGCCGTTCGAATGAGCTTGTCGCCGAGGTAGCGGCGCGCGGCGCGGATGGCCATGATCTGCGCGTCCTTGCCGAACTTATTGTCGAGCTGGCGATCGCGCGCGGCGATTTCGCGCTCGACGCTCGCGAGATCGAGCAAAGACTCGCCGGCAAGCGCGTTCATGCGCTCGACCAGCCGTGCCAGATCGCGCTCGACGATGAAATCCTCGCCCTTGTCCATGAAAGCCTTGACCGGGCCGGGAATGCCCTTCCGGGCGCGGTCAATAACCTGCCGCCAGCTCTTGTTGGTGAAATCGGGATTTTGCTCCGAGCCCGACAGCGCGAACTCCTTCTCGATGATCTTTTGCGTCAGGATGAACCAGGAATAATCGTAGCCGGTCTCCATGATGTGCTTGAGCGTGGCGAGGGTGTCGAAGCCGGGATAAAGCGGGACCGGCAGCCGTTTGCCGCGCGCGTCGAGCCAGAGCGACGATGGCCCGGGCAGGATGCGGATGGCGTGATCGGTCCAGATCGGATTCCAGTTCTTGATGCCTTCGACGTAGTGCCACATGCGGTCGCGATTGATGATCGTACCGCCCGCAATCTCCGTAATCGCCAGCATGCGGCCGTCGACATGATCCGGAACGCCGCTGATCATCCGTCCGGGCGCCGGCCCGAGACGCTTCGGCCAATTCTTGCGGACCAGCTCGCGATTGGCGCCGATGCCGCCCGACGAGACGATGACCGCTTGCGCCTTCAATTCGAATGAGCCGACGATCCCGCGCGAACTTTTCTGGCCGCGCTCGATGTTGCTGGGCGCAAGCACGTCACCGCGCACGCCGTCAATCGTTGCGCCCGACTTGGTCAGATCGTTGACGCGGTGGCGGAACTTGAACGTGACCAGCCCTTGCTTTTCGCCCTCGCGTACGCGCGCGACGAAAGGTGCGATGATGCCCGGTCCAGTGCCCCAGGTCAGATGAAAGCGCGGCACGGAATTGCCGTGGCCGGTCGCGTTGCCGCCGCCGCGCTCGGCCCAGCCGACCACTGGGAAAAAGCGGATCCCGCGTTCACGCAGCCACGCCCGCTTCTCGCCGGCAGCGAACGCGACGTATGCCTCGGCCCATTTGCGCGGCCAGAAATCCTCCTCGCGATCGAACGCGGCCGTCCCCATCCAGTCTTCAAGCGCCAACGCGTGCGAGTCGCGAATGCCCAGGCGCCGCTGTTCGGGGGAATCGACCAGGAAAATACCGCCGAGCGACCAGAACGCCTGACCGCCCAAAGATTGCTCGGGCTCCTGGTCGACAACGATGATTTTCTTTCCGGCGTCGATGAGCTCCGCCGCCGCGACGAGACCGGCAAGTCCCGCTCCAACGATAATCGCGTCGGCGTCATAAGCCATTTTTCACTCGCCGGGGCGGCCAGCAGATCGGTGCCGCAATGTCGGTCAGTTGACCTTTTTGACCAACAGGCAATCGCTTTGCGCAAGCGGACGGAATGCCTGTTCGGCGGGAATCGTTTCCACGAGTTTGTAGTAGTCCCATTCGGACTTCGACTCGGATGGCTTCTTCACTTCGTACACGTACATGTCATGGACCATTCGGCCATCCTCGCGAATACGCCCGTTTTTGGCGAAGAAGTCGTTGATCGGCATCTCCTTCATCTTCTTCATCACTGCCCCCGCCTCGTCCGTTCCAGCGGCCGCGACCGCCTTCAGATAATGGATCGTCGAGGAATAATCGCCGGCATCACCCAGATGCGGTACGCGCTTCATTCGGTCCTGGAAGCGTTTCGACCAGCTCCGCGTCTCGTCGTCGCGGTCCCAGTAAAAGGCGGTCGTCAGCACCATGCCTTGGGCGATGTCGAGCCCCATGGCGTGGATGTCAGGCTCCCATACGAGCAAACCCGCGATGGTTTGCTTGCCGTTGGCCGTCAAGCCGAATTCGTGAGCCGCCTTGACGGCGTTCACGAACGTGGTGCCGGATCCGGCGATGCCGACGACCTTCGCGCCGGACGCCTGCGCCTGCAGCAAAAAGGACGAGAGATCCGGGGCTGCGATCGGGTAGCGCACCGATCCGACAACCTTGCCTCCTCGCGCCTTGACCACCGCGGCGGTGTCAGCCTCAAGCGAGTGGCCGAACGCATAGTCTGCGGTCAGAAAAAACCAGCTGTCGCCGCCTCGCTTCAGCAAGGCTTGCCCGGTGCCCTGTGCGAGCGCGTAGGTATCGTAGGAATAGTGAATGCTGTTCGGTGTGCATTGGTCGCCGGTGATCCGCGAGGAGCCCGAGCCGTTGACAATCGCGATGCGGTTCTTCGCCTTGGCGACATTTGCGACCGCGATCGCGATCGGCGAAACGATCAGATTGTCGATCATGTCGACCTTGCCGATGTCGAACCACTCGGTGGCCTTCGCGACCGCGACATCGGGCTTGTTCTGGTGGTCGAAGACGACGACTTCGATCGGCTTGCCCAGCACTTTTCCGCCGAAATCCTCCACCGCCATGCGCACCGCAGTCACGGCCCCCTCGCCCAATTCATCGGAGAACTGCCCCGACATGTCGGTCATGACGCCAATGCGAACCACGTCGTCGGAAATAGCACCCTGCTGGCCCAACGCTGGCGCGCACCCGACACAAAGGCCGGCCAGCAGCCCCACGAAATGCGACACATTCCTCGTCATCGGCATCCCCCCTATCTCGCGCTTGAGCGCTTGGCGACCTCGCGCCTGAGATCTGCAACATCGATGGCCCTTGCGCGAATAAATAAGCTGTTCACGGAGACCGAAGCAAGGCCGCCAATCTATCGACGATCAGGGCCACGCGATATTGCCAGCGCCGCGGGCTCCGCGCCGTTGTTGCGTGCCTATCCAGCGCAGCGTCGCGCGTTGGGGGCGATGCAGGTCCTGACTATCGTCATCATGGCCCGTTTCGTGACCGGCCTTTAAGCCCGACCAGCGGCTCGGTCTGGCGCATCGCGCCGATGGGTTTGTTCTGTTCGAAGAAATCCGCCGCGGCCGATTGCAGCACGCCCGAGCCGCGAAAAGCACGCATGCCGACGCGTATCCGCCCGGCACGCGGGTCTTACTGCATGTTCAGAATGATCGTCTTCTTGTGCGTGAAATGCTCCAGCATCGCCTCGAGCGTCGCTTCTTTGCCAAGACCGGAATTCTTGACGCCGCCATAGCTGAGGTTGGAGGTCACGACGAGGTTCTGATTGACTTGAACGAATCCGGCTTCCAGCCGATGCGCTCCGTCGAGCGCGGTCTTGAGATTGGTCGTCCAGATCGTCGCCGCGAGCCCGTACTCGCTGTCGTTCGCCTGCTCGATCGCGTCGTCGTAATTCTTGAACTTGATGACGCAGGTGACCGGACCGAATATCTCCTCGCGCGCGAGCTTTGAATCGTTGGTCGCGCCGGTGAAGATCACCGGCTGGACGAAAAGCCCTTTGCTGAGTTTTTGGTCGCTCGGCAGCTTGGAGCAGGTAATTGCTTTCATGCCCGGCGTCGCTTCACCGATATCGATGTAGCTCTTTACTTTGTCGTATTGCTGCGGCGAGACGATCGTGCCGATGTCGGTGGCCTCGTCGAGGGGGTCGCCCATTTTCATGGCGTCGACGCGCGTGCGCAGGCGCTCAACAAATTGATCGTGGATACCCTCCTGCACGAAAATCCGCGAGGCCGCGGTGCAGCTCTGACCCTGGCGCGTGAAGCGCATGCCGGTGATCGCGCCGTCGATTGCTTTGCCGAGGTCGGCATCGTCCATCACGATCATCGGGCTCTTGCCGCCAAGCTCCAGCGTGACGGGGATGAGCTTGTCGGCAGCGGCCTTGTAGATGATCCTTCCGGTCTCGACCGAGCCGGTGAAGGTGACTTTGCGCACATCCTTGTGCGTCACCAAGGGCCCGCCGCATTCGGGGCCCATGCCTGAGAGGATATTGAGCACGCCAGGCGGCAGGATCTGATTCATGATCTGGCAGGCGCGCAGCACCGCGAATGGCGACTCTTCCGCCGACTTGACCACGACGGCGTTGCCGGCGACGAGCGCGGGTGCGATTTTCAGCGCCATCAGCAACATCGGTACGTTCCACGGGATAATCGCGCCGACGACGCCGAGCGGCTCGCGCACCGTCATGGTCAGCATGTCGGGCCGGAACGGTACGGTTTCGCCCTTCAATTCCGAGCCCAGGCCGCCGAAGAAGATAAAGACATCGGCCAGCACCGAGGCTTCGATCCGGCTTTCGGTGCGCAACGCCTTGCCGGTTTCGAGTGCGACCAGCCGGGCCAGTTCCTCGATATGCCCGTTGAGCAGACGCCCGCATTCGGAGACAAGCTTGCCGCGCTCGCGCGCCGGCAGTTTCGCCCATGCCTTCTGCGCGCGGCGGGCGGCTTTCACCGCGGCATCCACGTCGGCCGCGTCGCCTTCCGCGGCTTGGCCGATGACCGCGCCCGTTGCCGGATTGACGTTCGGAAACGTTCGTCCGTTGCGCGCCGGCACCATCGCGCCGTCGATCAATAATTTTCCCGACAGCTCGCCGGCGAGCGCGAACGGGTCGACGTTGGGCTGCAGTTGGTTTTGTTGCGGCATCGTTGGGTCCTTGTTGGCGGCTCCTCTATATTCCAAGCTAAGACGAATGCGCGTGGGCGACAACCCGGAGGAAACGACGATGATCAAGCCGCTGGCGGGAATTCGCGTGCTCGATTTCTCGAAAGTCCTGGCCGGCCCACTTTGCACGCAATATCTCGGTGACCTTGGCGCCGACATCGTCAAGGTCGAGCCATGCCGCCTGGGCGACGAGACGCGGGGATGGCCGCCCTTCCGCGGCGACACGGCCGCCTTCTTCCTCAGCGTGAACCGCAATAAGCGGAGCCTCGCCGTCGATCTCAAGACGGAGATGGGGCGCGAGATCGCGCGCAAACTCGCCCGCACCGCCGACGTCGTGCTCGAAAGCTACGGCACGGGTGTGGTCGAACGCCTGGGCATCGATTTCGCAAGCCTCAAGCGCGAGCGTGACGACCTCATCTATTGCAGTATTTCCGGGTTTGGTCGCACGGGGCCCCTTAAAGACAACCTGGGCTACGACGTGATCCTGCAAGCCTTCAGTGGGATCATGAGCATGACCGGCGAGATCGGCGGCGGGCCGGTGCGCAGCCCGTTCTCGCCGATCGACCAGGCGACCGGCCTTCATGCCTTGACGGGCATCATGGCCGCGCTCCTTGAGCGCAATCGCACCGGCAAAGGCTGCTATCTGGAGGTTTCGCTATTCGAAACCGCAGTGGCCTTTCTCGGCTACAATCTCCAAACCTATTGGGAAAAACGGACGTTGCCCGAAAAGTCCGGATCGGGCCATGAATCGCTTTGTCCTTACCAGGCCTTCGACGCGAGCGATGCGCCGCTCCTCCTCGGCATCGCCAACGATAATCTATGGCGACGCTTCTGCCGGGCGATCGAGCGCAATGAGCTGGCAACCGATCCGCGCTTTGAGAGCAATCGCGCGCGGGTCGCCCATTTTGCCGAGACGGTGAGCATGGTCCAGGCGATCATCGGCGCGCGCGGCCGCGACGAATGGATTCAACTGTTGACCTCGATCGGCGTGCCTTGCGCGCCGATCAACACGCTACGCGATCTGCTCGATCACCCGCACACCGCCGCGCGCGGCATCATCCTCGACTACGAGCATCCCGAGCTCGGCGCGTTAAAGACCGTGGCGCAACCGATCGTGTTCGACGGCGGGGAGCGAAAAGTGACGAAACCGCCCCCACTGCACGGCAAACATTCGCGCGAGATCCTTGCTGAGATCGGCTATTCGACCGAAGCTATCGACCGGCTGGCCAGGGACGGCATGGTGGTCGTGCACGACTGACCCGCGTCAACAGATTTATGCGGCCACCGTGCGCAGAATGCCATCGGCGGTTTTGATTTGTTTCAGCACGCCCCGCCGCAACATGTAGTTCACATGCGCGAGCACTTCGCCGAAGGCGAAGCCCATCTGGTGGGGATCGAGCTTGCGCGAGAACACGACGGGGATGAGCTCCGCCGCGGACCTCGGCGCCATCCGGCAAGCGCGCAGGATGCGGTCGCAACGGGAGTCATGGTGCGCGATCAATTCATCAATGCGCGTGTGCAGGCCATAGAACGGCAAATTGTGTCCGGGAAGCACCAGCACGTCGTCATCTAAGTCCCGGCTCAGCGCGTTCAACGACCGCTGGTACTGCCCCAGCGGATCGCCTTCCGGATCGATCGCGACCACGCTGACATTCGGCGAAATCTTGGCCAGCACCTGGTCGGCTGAAAAAAACAGCTTGTCGGCGCGGCACACCAGCATGACTTCCTCGGGCGAGTGGCCGCCGCCGGTCAGCACGTCGAATTCGCGGCCGCCGATGCGCAGCACGTCGCCGGCGACGACACGGTGGTAGGTCGGCGACAGCCCCGACATCAGTTTGAGATAGGCGTGTCCGCCGGTGACCACGAGCTGCGTCGTCTCCGCGTCAAGACCATGATCGAGATAGAAACGGCGATAATGCTCGGCCTCGAGCGCGCCGGGATCGAGATGCAGGTTCAGGCATTGCAGATATTCCGTGGCCGACATGTAGAGCGGCACGTCGAAACGCTGCAGCAGAAAGCCGGCCGCTCCAACATGATCGGGATGGAAGTGCGTGGCGATGATGCGCGTCAGCGGACGATCGGCCAGTAATCCCTCAAGCAGCGGCTGCCAGGCAGCCTGGGTCCTCTTATTGCCGAGGCCAGTATCGA
Organism: uncultured Alphaproteobacteria bacterium; assembly: GCA_963733575.1. Classification (GTDB taxonomy): domain Bacteria; phylum Pseudomonadota; class Alphaproteobacteria; order Rhizobiales; family Xanthobacteraceae; genus BOG-931. The sequence continues at coordinate 935,952 of CAVTDJ010000011.1, forward strand.
TCAGGGCCCATCCGTCGCCGTCGTCGACAAAATAGATATTAACGTGATCGAGGAGGAACGGCAGCGCCATCCGCGCCCACAGAATCCCCGGCGCGACCTCGATCGTTTGGCCGGGCTCGGGAGGGATCGTCTGCGCAAATTCGATTTCTGCGCTGGGAAGACGCGGCGACGTGGATGGGGACTGCATTCAGTGGGCGCTCACGATAGGCTGGAGGAACCGCAATTAACACCGATGGCGATAACATTCGGCATCCCGCATGACTACGGGCGCCAGCGCAAGGTATCTATGCAGGCGGGCGTGCAGAAAACAGTGCCGCTTTCGTCCTAACGGGCAATTGCGCCGTTAAATCTTTACAGCCGGATCAATCGTTTGCCGAGATTCTCGCCTCTATAAAGGCCGGCCAGCGCATCGGGACAGGCCTCGATACCCTCAAGGATGTCTTCGCGATAGCGCAGCTTGCCTTCGCGCACCCATGTTGCGAGCTGTGCGACCGACCCCTCGTACAAATCCATATGGTCGAAAATGATGAAGCCCTGCATCCGCGCGCGCTTGACCAGCAGGTGACGCTCGACGCGAGGGCCGGTCGGCCACTGCAACCAGCTCGGAACCGACGCCGTACCGCAGATAACAACTCGAGCGCCGCGCGCCAAATGCCGATAGGCCATGTCGCTGATCGCCCCGGCCGTATTGTCAAAATAGACGTTCACCCCTTCCGGGCATGCCTTGGCGACGCCGAACTCAAGATCATCGGCGCGATAGTCGAGTGCCGCGTCGTAGCCAAAGTCCTCGAGGCAGAGCCGGACCTTCTCTCGCCCGCCGGCAATCCCGACCGTGCGGCAGCCTGATATCTTCGCGATCTGACCGACCGCTGAACCGACAGCGCCGGCCGCCGTCGAGACCAGAACCGTCTCACCTGGTTTCGGCTCGCCGATCAGGGTCAACGCAAGATGTGCGGTCACGCCATTGATGCCGAGCACCCCGAGCGACAGCGAGATCGGCAGATCGGTTTCCTTGACCCTGTGGACCACTGCTTCCGGTTTGACGGTCGCATAGTTTTGCCAGCCGAACCAACCCGCCACGCCGTCGCCTTCCCGATAATCGGGATTGCGCGACTCGACGACATGGCCGACCGCGAGCGAGCGCATCACCGAGCCGATCGGCACGGGCGCGGAATAGTTGCCGACATCCGCTATCCAGCCGCGCATCGCCGGCTCGACCGACAGAAAGGCGTTGCGCACAACGATCTGGCCGGGCTCGGGCGCTGCGACCGCGACGTCCTCGATGGAAAAATTCCCGGCCTGCGCGATGCCGCTGGGCCGGCTGCGGAGAATGACTGCTCGATTTTGCATTTTCTTCTGCCAAATATTCGAATCAAAGTGAGGCGTCACGCCACGCCTTCGTCAGCCGGCTTTCGCCCTTCGCGGCTTCTGCTTCTACGATGACAAACTCCGTTCGAAAACCCGCTAACGGCTGTCCCGACATGTTGTGTTTCCTCCATTGTCTCGACAACGCTCTCCTGGCCGACCGCCGAGCGGACGCCGCGCCGTTGCTAGGAAGGACGAGCATACCTTGACGAGCGCGGGCATCAACGTGCCAAAGTAGCCCTTGGTTCGACGCATAATCTCGGCGGCACGCCGGCCAATAGCCTGCGCGCCGTCTCGATCCTTGGCAGAATAGACAGCAGGTGAGGCGATGGGAGGACGCTATTTCGAACAGTTCGAAATCGGCCAGCATTTCGTGCACGAAGTGCGGCGGACCGTCACGGACATGGACAACATCCTGTTCTCGACGCTGACGCACAATCCGGCGGCAATCCATCTCGACCACGAATACGCGAAAACGACCGAATTCGGTAAGCCGCTGATCAACAGTATTTTCACGCTCGGGCTCATCGTCGGTCTTTCCATCCAGGACACGACGCTCGGCACGACGGTCGGCAATCTCGGCTGGGAGGAAGTTCGCTTTCCCAAGCCGGTCTTCTCCGGCGATACGCTGCGCTCAGAAACCACCGTGGTCCAGATCAGGGAGAGCAAGTCCCGCCCGACGCAGGGGATCGTGACCTTCGAACACAAAGGCTACAATCAGCGCGGTGAGGAGATTTGCGTCTGCCGACGCGTTGCCTTGATGTTGAGAAAACCGTCATGAGGCTGCGGTCGCTTCTGTTTGTTCCCGGCGACAGCGAGCGCAAGTTCGAGAAGGCGCGCCATTGCGGCGCGGACGGATTGATTCTCGATCTCGAAGATGCGGTAGCGCCTTCGCGCAAACCGGAAGCGCGCGCGCTCGTCGCCCGGTTTGTGGCGGACAAGACGCCGCGCGACTGGGGTTTCTGGGTGCGCGTCAATCCATTCGATACCGGCATGACGTTGGACGATCTCGCCGCGGTGGTCGGACAGGGCCTCGCCGGCATCGTGCTGCCGAAGGCGAACAGCGCCGAAGATGTGTCGCGGCTCGCTCACTATCTTGATGCGCTCGAGGCGAAGGCAGGCGTCCCAGCGGGACAGGTCAAAGTGTTGGTGATCGCGACCGAAACGGCGCAAGCGATATTCAAGCTGGGCAGTTACGCCCTGCCGCATCCGCGGCTTGCGGGCCTTACCTGGGGCGCCGAGGATTTGGGCGCGGCGGTCGGCGCCATAGCGAACAAGGAAGCGGACGGCGAATGGACCGCTCCTTATCAGCTCGCGCGGTCGATGTGCCTGTTCGCTTCGGCCGCCGCTGATGTGCTTCCCATCGATACGGTCTATGCCGATTTCCGCGATCCCGAAGGTTTGGCGGCGAGTTGTCGCCGCTCCCAGCGGGATGGTTTCGTCGGCCGCGTGGCCATCCACCCCGATCAAGTCGAAACCATCAATCGCTGCTTCTCGCCGTCCGACGAGGACGTGGCGCATGCGCGACGCGTCGTTCAGGCGTTTGCCGACAGGCCCGACGCCGGCACCATCGGCATCGACGGCAAGATGTACGACATTCCCCATCTGAAGCAGGCGCGGCGCGTCCTTGCATCGATCTAATGTGGGCGAGGTCATGACAGCGAAGCCGCACACGCCTGCCGATCACAATCGCCAGACGCATCTCGACGCCATCAGGCAGGGGGTTCGCTCGGTGGTGACGCGCTTCGATGACGAGTACTGGCTTGAGCGCGACGAAGACGGCGAGTTTCCACGCGCGTTCCACCGCGCCATGGCCGACAATGGATGGCTCGGCATCACCATGCCCGAGGAATATGGCGGCTCGGGTCTCGGAGTGTCCGAGGCGGCCATCATGATGCACGAGGTGTCGAGCCACGGCGGCGGCATGGCGGCGGCCTCGTCGGTGCATATCAATCTGTTCGGGCCGCATCCGATCGTGGTTCACGGCACGCCCGAGCAGAAATCGGAATGGATTCCGGGCCTGGTCGCGGGCAAGGACCAATGTTGCTTCGGCTTCACCGAGCCCGACGCCGGCCTCAACACCACGCGCATCAAGACGTTCGCCGAAAAGGCGCCGGGCGGCTACATCGTGCACGGCCAGAAGGTGTGGACCTCGACGGCCCAGGTCGCCAACAAGATCATGCTGCTGACGCGCACCACGCGTTTCGAGGACGCGAAGCGGCCTACTGACGGCATCACGATCTTCTACACCGACCTCGATCGCTCAAAGATCGAGGTGCGCAGAATTCCGAAGATGGGCCGCAAGGCCGTCGATTCCAACGCCATATTCATCGACGGGCTGTTCATACCGGAGGCCCATCGGATCGGCGAGGAGGGCAAGGGGTTTGGCTATATCCTCGACAGTCTCAATCCCGAGCGCATCCTGGTCGGCATGGAGGCGATCGGCATCGGCCAGGACGCGTTGCGGCGGGCGGCCAAGTATGCCCGCGAGCGCATCGTGTTCGACCGGCCGATCGGCAAGAACCAGGGCATCCAGCATCCGCTCGCCGAGCGCTGGATGTATCTGGAGTCAGCCTATCTCATGGCGGCGCGCGCGGCCGATCTCTATGACCGCGGCGAGCCGTGCGGCGCGGAAGCGAACGCGGGAAAATTCCTCGGTGCGCGCGCCGGCTACGACGCCTGCTTGCAAGCCGTGCTAACGCATGGCGGCTTTGGCTATGCGAAAGAATATCACGTCGAGCGCCTGCTGCGCGAAGTGACGCTGACCCTCATTGCCCCCATCACCGAGCAGCTCATTCTCTCGTTCATCGCCGAGAAAGTGCTCGATCTTCCAAAGTCGTATTGATTGGAGTTCGTCGGCGGATGTTTCGTGGGCGCACCAGGACGAAGCTTGGACCCATTGATTAAGACGTATCCCTAGCGACGCACTTTCTTGGCGGTAGTGTGAGTTATCCGCCGCACTGGCGCTGCCGGGTTGCGGCTTCGCCAATGATCTTCCACGTTCGGCAAAAAGCGCCGTCCCTCGGCCACGAGGAAATCTCGCAATGCGCGGGCGGCCGGCATCATCCGTTTCGCAGCCAGGCCTACCACGAACCATTGCCGGATTTCCGGAAGACCGACGACGTCCAGCACGGCCAGACGGCCGTCGTCGATTTCCGTAGCGATCGTGTGGGCGGAGATAAATGCGATGCCGAGGCCCGCCATCACCGCTTGCTTGATCGTCTCGTTCGAGCCGATCTCCATGCCGATACGGGGCTTGATGCCATGCTTCGCAAGAAAACCCTCGGCCAGCAAGCGGGTCCCTGACCCAACCTCGCGCATCAAAATCGTCTCGCCGGCAATCTCTTGCGGCGAGATGGAACGCCGCTTGGCCAGAGGGTGATCCGGCGGCGCGATGAGGACCTGCGGATGATCGCCGATCGGTGCGCTTTCCACCGCAACGTCCTCCGGCGGACGTCCCATGATCGCTGCGTCGAGGCGTCCGCTCTTCAATGCGGCGATCGTGTCCCCCCGATTGCCGACGACGAGCTCAATGTCGATGCCGGGATGGCTGCGCGCGAAAGCCGCAAGCATTTGTGGGGCGAAATACTTCGCTGTGGACACTACGCCGACGGTAACGCGTCCGCTTGCCAGCGACTTGAGCGCGGCCAGGCCCGCGGCGCAATCGGCGAGCACGACCTCGATCCGCTCGGCCGCCGCCAGCATCTCGCGGCCGGCGGCGGTCAATGCGAAGCCGCGACCGTTGCGCTCGAACAGCGGCAGCCCGACATCCGCCTCAAGCTGATGCATCTGCATGGTGACGGCGGGCGGCGTGACGTGGCACGCCGCGGCCGCGGCGGCGAAGCTGCCGCCGCGCGCCGCCGCGCTGAGGAGCCGAAGCTGCTTGACGGTTGTGTTTCGCATCGGAACCATTATTCAGCTTTTCTGAAGGCATGGCTAAGATAGTTCAAATTTACTTAATCTGCTAGCCCCCCTAGATTGATCGCGAACGGAGAAACGCGATGGCCGACAGCGCAAGCCTCACCAAGGTCCGTGACGCCAAACGACGCTACAAGCCCGGCGTGCTGAAATACGCGCAGATGGGCTACTGGGATAGCGACTACCAGCCGAAGGACACGGACGTCCTGGCACTCTTTCGCGTGACGCCCCAGGAGGGCGTCGACCCCATCGAGGCGGCGGCCGCCGTCGCCGGCAAATCCTCGACGGCCACCTGGACCGTGGTGTGGACCGACCGACTGACCGCCTGCGAAGCCTACCGCGCCAAGGCCTATCGCCTGGAGCCGGTGCCGAACCAGGCCGGGCAGTATTTCTGCTGGGTTGCCTATGACCTCGAGCTGTTCGAGGAAGGCTCGATCGCCAACCTCACCGCCTCCATCATCGGCAACGTGTTCAGCTTCAAGCCGCTCAAGGCCTGCCGGCTCGAGGACATGCGGCTGCCGGTCGCCTACGTGAAGACCTTCCGCGGACCGCCGACCGGCATCGTGGTCGAGCGCGAGCGGCTCGACAAGTTCGGACGCCCGCTGCTTGGCGCCACCACCAAGCCGAAGCTCGGCCTGTCAGGCAAGAATTACGGCCGCGTCGTGTTCGAGGCGCTCAAGGGCGGGCTCGACTTCACCAAGGACGACGAGAACATCAACTCACAGTCGTTCATGCACTGGCGCGACCGTTTCCTATACGTGATGGAGGCCGTGAATCGCGCCAGCGCCGACAGCGGCGAGGTCAAGGGCCACTATCTCAACATCACCGCCGGCACGATGGAGGAAATGTACAAGCGCGCCGAATTCGCCAAGGAGCTTGGTTCGGTCGTCGTCATGGTCGATCTCGTCGTCGGCTGGACCGCGATCCAATCGATCTCCAACTGGGCGCGCGACAACGACATGATCCTGCATATGCACCGTGCCGGACACGGCACCTATACGCGTCAGAAGAACCACGGCATTTCGTTCCGGGTCATCGCCAAATGGCTGCGGCTCGCCGGCGTCGACCACCTGCACGCCGGCACCGCGGTCGGCAAGCTCGAAGGCGACCCGATGACCGTGCAGGGCTATTACAAAGTCTGCCGCGAGACGCGGAACGACATTGACCTTCCGCGCGGGTTATTCTTCGACCAGGAGTGGGCGGGCATTCGCAAGGTGATGCCAGTCGCCTCCGGCGGTATCCATGCCGGGCAGATGCACCAGCTGCTCGACCTTTTCGGCGACGACGTCGTCCTGCAGTTCGGCGGCGGCACCATCGGCCACCCGATGGGCATCCAGGCCGGCGCGACCGCCAACCGTGTCGCGCTCGAGGCTATGGTACTGGCGCGCAACGAAGGCCGCGACATCCGCAGCGAGGGACCGGAAATCCTGCGCGACGCCGCCGCCTGGTGCCAACCGCTGCGTGCCGCTCTCGATACCTGGGGCGACGTGACCTTCGAATACACCTCGACCGACACGTCCGATTTCGTGCCGACGGCCGTGGCCGTGTGATCGTGCTTACATGATTTTCGGGAGACTTCGATGCGTGTGACCCAAGGCGCCTTCTCGTTCCTTCCCGATCTGACCGACCGGCAGATTTCGGCGCAGATCGAACATTGCCTCCGCCAGGAATGGGCCGTGAGCGTCGAGTTCACCGATGACCCGCATCCCCGCAACACTTTTTGGGAAATGTGGGGCATGCCGATGTTCGATCTGCGCGACGCTGCTGGCGTGATGGCGGAGGTACGCGCCTGCCGCGAGGCCAACCCGCACGCCTATGTACGGGTTAGCGCCTTCGATTCGACGCGGGGATGGGAAACGGTACGATTGTCGTTCCTCATCCAGCGGCCAGCCGACGAACCCGGCTTCCGCCTCGAGCGGACCGAAGCGCAAGGCCGCACCGTTCGCTACGCAGTGCGCGCCTACAGCGTCGATCAGCCGGCGGGCCGGCGTTACGGAGCCGACCAGGCAAGTGCGGTACGGGGCGAGGGACGATGAGCATTCCCGGACCCGCGGCCGCGTTCGACTCTCACGCCGGCGAGGTGGTCGACCTTAAGGCGCTGCAGGCGGAGACCGATATCGGCGCGCCCATTGCCGAACTCGATCGCGATCTTGTCGGGCTCGCGCCGGTCAAGCAGCGCATCCGCGAGATCGCCGCATTTCTGCTGGTGGCGCGGGCGCGCGAGCAGGTTGGGCTCGTGTCTGCCCCGCCAACACTGCACATGGCGTTCACCGGCAATCCCGGCACCGGCAAGACCACGGTCGCGCTGCGCATGGCGGGCATTCTTCATCGCCTCGGCTACGTGCGCAAAGGCCATCTCGTATCGGTCACGCGCGACGATCTCGTCGGCCAATACATCGGCCACACCGCGCCGAAGACGAAGGAAGTGCTCAAGCGCGCCATGGGTGGCGTCCTGTTCATCGACGAGGCTTACTATCTGCATCGTCCGGAGAACGAGAAAGACTACGGGCAGGAGGCGATCGAGATCCTGCTGCAGGTCATGGAGAACCAGCGGGAGGACCTGGTGGTGATCCTGGCCGGCTATCGCGAACGCATGGAAAGCTTTTTCGTATCGAACCCGGGCTTCCGCTCGCGCATCGCCCACCATATCGATTTTCCCGATTACGATGACGGCGAGCTGTTCGCCATCGCGGAGAGGCTGGCGGCACAGAGCGAGTATCGCCTGAGCCCGGCGGCGCGCGAAGCAATGATCGACTACATCGCGCGGCGGCGGCAGCAGCCGGGCTTCGCCAACGCCCGCTCGATCCGTAATGCGCTGGACCGCGCGCGTCTGCGCCAGGCGATGCGGTTGTGCGCTGGCAACGCCGTCGCCAGCCGCGACACCTTGCAGACGATCGAGGCCGAGGACATTCGGGCGAGCCGCGTGTTTACGAATACAATCAGCTAACTGCGGCTTATGGGAGGATTCATTGCACGATCAACTCGGTCTAGACCAGCACCTGGAAGCCTGGGCGGGGACTGATAGTCTGCGCCAAGCTGCGGCCTCCGCCCTCACGGTGTTGGCTTCGGCCTGCCGCGACATCGCCGCGATCGTCGCCTCCGGTCCACACGCCGGCAATCTGGCGGCGCGTCACCACGACTGTGCGGGCGGTGATTTCCAGACAGAACTCGACCTTCGTACGAACGAACTTCTGGTCAAGGCGCTTGCAAACGCGCCGGTCGCCGCTGTTGCGTCCGAGGAGATGGATGCGCCCTTGCCGCTCACCCCCGGCGCGCCGATCATCGTCGCCCTCGACCCGCTGGACGGCTCCTCGAACATCGAAACCAACGTGTCAATCGGGACCATCTTCTCGCTGCTGGCCACCCCTCCCGGCAGCAGCGGAGCCGAGCCGGCGGCGTTCCTGCGCGCGGGTCGTGAACAGATCGCCGCCGGCTATGTGATTTACGGGCCACAGACCGCGCTTGCGCTCACGCTCGGCGCCGGCACCGACATTTTCACGCTCGATGCAGCGCGCGGGCGCTTCGTCCGCACCGGCGCAAATGTCCGCATCCCGCCCCGTGCGCGCGAGTTCGCGATCAACGCCTCCAACTACCGGCATTGGGATATGCCGGTGCGGACCTGGTTTGACGATTGCCTGGCCGGCGCCGAAGGACCGCGCGGCGAGAACTTCAACATGCGCTGGATCGCCTCGATGGTCGCCGAGGCGCATCGCATCCTGGTGCGCGGCGGCGTCTATCTCTACCCCGGCGACGCGAGGCAGGGTTACCGCAACGGTCGGCTGCGCCTCCTCTACGAAGCGAACCCGATCGCCTTCCTGATCGAGCAAGCCGCCGGCGGCGCTTCCACCGGCCACGAGCGGATACTCGACCGCATGCCACGCCTGCTGCATGAGCGCGTGCCGCTGGTGTTCGGGGCGCGCGAGGAGGTGGAGCGTATCGAACGATATGAACTTGGCGATGCTCCGAAGGGCGAGACATCGCCGCTGTTCGCCCGGCGTGGGCTGTTCGTCCAAACAACTCATCGCTGAGCCCGGGACGATCGTGTCAGTCAAGCACCCCATCATCTCGGTCACCGGCTCGTCGGGTGCCGGCACCACGTCGGTGAGGCGGACGTTCGAGCAGATCTTCCGCCGCGAAGGAATAACCGCGGCCTTTGTCGAGGGCGACGCCTTCCACCGCTACGATCGCGCCGGGATGAAGACGGCGATGGCCGAAGAGATGAGCAAGGGCAACGTCAATTTCAGCCACTTTGGCGCCAGCGCGAACCTGCTCGAAGAGCTTGAGGCGCTTTTCCGCGAATACAGCGAACGGGGGACCGGACGCACGCGCCACTACGTTCACGACGTCGAGGAATCACGGATTTACGCGCAATCGCCCGGCACTTTCACCCCGTGGGAGGACTTGCCGAAGGATACCGAGGTCTTGTTCTACGAGGGACTGCATGGCGCCGTCGTGACCGAAGCGGTGAACACCGCCCGCCATGCCGACCTGAAGATTGGCGTCGTGCCGGTGATCAATTTGGAGTGGATTCAGAAAATCCACCGCGACAGGGAAGACCGCGGTCACTCCGAAGGCGCGATCGTCGACACGATACTACGCCGCATGCCCGATTATGTGCACTTCATCTGTCCGCAATTCACCGAGACCGACATTAATTTCCAGCGCGTGCCAACCGTGGACACGTCCAATCCGTTCGTCGCGCGCTGGATTCCGACGCCGGACGAGTTGATGGTTGTTATCCGCTTTCGCAATCCGCGCGGCATCGATTTCGCCTATCTCGTCACCATGATTGACGGGAGCTTCATGTCGCGCGCGAACTCCATCGTCGTTCCGGGCGGCAAGCTCGACCTCGCCATGCAGCTCCTGTTGACGCCGCTGATTCTCCAGTTGGTGGAGAAGAAGCGGCGCGCCACCTGAAGAGAGCCCCGCCCATGAACGTGATGACCGCCGACATTCGCCCCGGGCTCGAGCAGCCTCTCACTGCCGCCCTGCGCGTTCTGGCAGTAGACGCCATCGAGAAAGCGAAATCGGGACATCCCGGCGCGCCAATGGGATTGGCGGAGGTCGCTTCCGTGCTGTGGCGCCGCTATTTGCGGCACAATCCGGCGAACCCAGACTGGCCCGGCCGCGACCGGTTCGTACTGTCGAATGGCCACGCCTCGATGCTTCTCTATGCTCTGCTGCATCTGACCGGCTATGATCTTCCGCTCGTGGAGCTCAAGCGCTTCCGCCAGCTCCACTCCAAAACCCCCGGCCATCCCGAACTCGGCGTCACGCCGGGGGTGGAGACCACCACCGGCCCGCTCGGTCAGGGCTTCGCCAATGCGGTGGGGATGGCGATTGCCGAGAAGACGCTCGCCGCGCAATTCAATCGCCCGGGCCACACCATTGTCGATCATCGCACCTTCGTGATCGTCGGCGATGGCTGTTTGATGGAGGGCATCAGTCACGAAGCTGCATCGCTGGCTGGCCGTCTCGGACTTGGCAAGCTGATCGCGATCTACGACGACAACGGCATCTCGATCGACGGGCAAGTCGCGGAGTGGTTCGCGGACGACACGCCGAAGCGGTTCGAGGCCTATGGCTGGCATGTCGTACGCGGTGTCGATGGACACGATCCGATCGCAATCGACGCGGCCCTCGCGGAGTCTCTTGCCGAGACGATGCGGCCGAGCCTCGTCTGCTGCAAGACGGTGATCGGGCGCGGCGCGCCCACCAAGCAGGGTCATCACGACACGCACGGCGCGCCGCTCGGCGCCGAGGAGGTCGCGCGCGTACGCGCCGAGCTTGATTGGCCCTACGCGCCGTTCGAAATCCCTGACGCCGTCGCCGAGGCCTGGGATGCCCGCCGGCAAGGTGCGGCGATCGAGGCAGACTGGAGCCACCGCTTCGAGCGCTACCAAGCCGCGTATCCCGACCTCGCGGCCGAGTTCACCCGCCGCGTGAGCGGCGATCTGCCGGTCGACTTCGCCGCGGCGGCCGACGCGTTCGTCACGGCGGTCGCGGCGAAGGGCGAGGCGCTGGCGACGCGCAAGGCGAGCCAGAACGCGCTCGCGGCGTTCGCCCGCGAATTGCCGGAACTCTTCGGCGGTTCGGCCGATCTGGCGCATTCGAACCTGACGACGCACCCGCTCACGCGCCCGATTACGCGCGACCCCGCCGGCAACACGATCTTCTACGGCGTGCGCGAGTTCGGCATGACCGCCATCGCCAACGGCATCGCGGTGCACGGCGGCTTTCTGCCCTATGTGGCAACCTTCCTGGTGTTCTCCGATTACGCGCGCAACGGCATCCGCATGAGCGCGCTGATGCGCCAGCGCATCGTGCACGTGTTCACCCACGACTCGATCGGCCTCGGCGAAGATGGACCGACGCACCAGCCGGTGGAGCACGTGGAATCGCTCCGTCTCATCCCAAATCTCGAAGTGTGGCGTCCCTGCGACGCAGTCGAGACCGCGGCCGCCTGGCGCGACGCAGTCACCCGGACGGACGGGCCGACGGCGCTCGCGCTCTCGCGCCAGGCGCTACCGCATCAGCCGCGCACGCCCGAGCAGATCGGCGCGATCCGCCGCGGAGGCTACGTGCTGATCGAGCCGGCGACGGCGCCCGCGGCGATCATCATCGCAACCGGCTCGGAAGTGCAGCTCGCCCGCGCCGCCGCTGCGCTGCTCGCCGCCGAGGGCGTGCCGGTGCGGGTGGTCTCGATGCCCTGCGTGGAGGCGTTCGAGCGGCAGGATGCCGCCTGGCGCGACGCAGTGCTGCCGCCGCATGTGCCCGTGGTCGCAGTCGAGGCCGGCGCCACACGCGGCTGGGGCCGCTACGCCGGCCGCAGCGGCGCCGTGATCGGCATCGACCGATTTGGCGAATCGGCGCCGGCGCCGGACTTGTTCGCCTATTTCGGCTTCACGCCGGAGCGCGTGGCCGAGACGGTCCGCTCGATCGTCGCGCGCGGCAGCTCATTACCAATCTGTTGATCATTCTAGGGGAGAAAATTCATGCCGCTCGTTTCTATGCGCCAGCTTCTCGACCACGCCGCCGAACACGGCTACGGCGTGCCGGCGTTCAACGTCAACAACATGGAACAGATCAAGGCGATCATGGAGGCCGCGCGCGAGACACAGAGTCCCGTGATCCTGCAAGGCTCCGCCGGCGCGCGCAAATATGCGGGCGAGCCGTTCTTGCGCCACCTCGTCGCCGCCGCGGTCGAGGCCTATCCCGAGCTTCCCATCGTCATGCACCAAGACCACGGCGCCTCGCCCGAGGTCTGCATGGGCGCGATCCGCTCCGGCTTCACCTCGGTGATGATGGACGGCTCGCTCAAGGACGACGCCAAGACGCCCGCGGAGTACGCCTACAATGTCGCGGTCACGCACAAGGTAGTCGAACTTGCGCATGCGGTCGGCGTCTCGGTCGAGGCCGAGCTCGGCTGTCTCGGCTCGCTGGAGACGCTCGCCGGCGACAAGGAGGACGGCCACGGCGCGGAGGGAAAACTATCGCGGGAGCAGCTCCTGACCGATCCCGATGAGGCGACGCGCTTCGTCGCGGAGACGCAATGCGACGCGCTGGCGATCGCGATCGGCACCTCGCATGGCGCCTATAAGTTCAAGCGCCGGCCGACCGACGACGTGCTGGCTATCGACCGCATCAAGGCGATCCACGCACGCCTGCCCAACACGCACCTGGTGATGCACGGCTCCTCCTCCGTGCCACAGAATCTGCTGCAGGAAATCCGCTGCTACGGCGGCGATATCCGCGAGACCTATGGCGTCCCGATCGCGGAGATTCAGGAGGGCATCCGCCACGGCGTACGCAAGGTGAACATCGATACCGACATCCGCCTCGCCATGACCGCCGCCATGCGCCGCACCATGAAAAAGAGCTCGTGGGAGTTCGATCCCCGCAAGTTCCTGCAGGCGGCGATGGACGAAACCAAGAAGGTCTGCATCGAGCGGTTCGAGGCGTTCGGCTGCGCCGGCAAGGCACCGGATATCTGCCCGATCGACCTCGAAGTCATGGCCCAGCGTTACCGCGCCGGTGCGCTGCGCCAAGTCGTACATTGAATATGCCGGCGGCGCGCACAGCGTCATCTCCAACGCCTCGTGCACGACCAATTGTCTCGCGCCGGTCGCAAGCTGATCTGAGTTCACCGAAGATGTGCTTCCGCAGCCTCGACGACGCCGACGTGAAGGGCAAGCGTGTGCTCGTGCGCGTCGATTTTAACGTGCCGATGAACGACGGCGAGATGTCGGACACAACGCGCATCGAGCGCACGGCGCCGACGATCAGAGAGATCGCCGACCGCGGCGGCAAGGCTATCCTGCTTTCGCATTTCGGCCGGCCGAAAGGCCGCGATCCGCGGGATTCGCTCAAGCGGGTCGCCGCCGCAGCGGCGCGCATCGTCGGCCGCCCCATCGCCTTCGCCGACGACTGCATCGGCAAGGTCGCCGAAGCGGCCGTCAGCGCCATGAAACCGGGCGACATTCTCTGCCTGGAGAATACCCGCTTCCACGAAGGCGAAGTGAAAAACGATCCGGATTTCATCGCCGCGCTCGCCCGGCTCGGCGACATCTACGTCAACGATGCCTTTTCGGTCGCTCACCGGGCGAATGCTTCGACGGAGGGACTAGGCCACAAGCTTCCGGTCTATGCCGGCCGCTCCATGCAGGCCGAAATCGAGGCGCTGGAGAAGGTGCTCCATGCGCCGCAGCGGCCGGTCGCGGCGATCGTGGGCGGCGCCAAAATTTCGACCAAGCTCGATCTCCTCGGCAACCTCCTTCTCAAAGTGGAGACACTCATCATCGGCGGCGGCATGGCCAATACCTTCCTGGCGGCGCAGGGCAAAGCCGTCGGCAAGTCGCTCTGCGAAACCGATCTCATCCCGACCGCGCGCGATATTCTCGCCAAAGCAAAATCAACCGGGCGCGAGATCGTACTGCCGGTCGATGCGGTCGTGGCGCAAAAACTCACCGTGCACGCACCCTCGCGCGTCGTCTCAGTGGACGAAGTCGGCGCAACCGACATGATCCTCGATATCGGTCCGCGCACCATCGAACACGTCATTTCGATTCTGGCCCGCAGCAAGACGCTGGTCTGGAACGGGCCCTTCGGCGCCTTCGAGCATAAACCCTTCGACAACGGCACGATCGAGGTGGCGCAGGCTGCGGCGGAACTCACGGCGGCCGGCAGCCTTATCAGCGTTGCCGGCGGCGGCGACACGATGGCGGCACTCAATATCGCCGGCGTCACCGACCGCTTCACCTATGTTTCGACAGCCGGCGGCGCCTTCCTCGAATGGCTCGAAGGCAAGTCGTTGCCGGTCGTCGATGTATTAAAAGCATCCTCCCGCTCCGATATGTAGATAAGGCATATGTCCCGAGCAGCAGCGCCGAGGCGATGTTTACGACGAGACGATCCTGCAGAACCTCAAGGACGGCACTCCCCTGCTCAAGCTCATCGCGCAAAGCGCGATCATCAAGGTCGACAAGGGCACGAATCCGCTGCTGTTCTGCCCCGGACGACGTGATCCCGAGGGGCTCCTCGACAGGCACGGCTTTTGTGCGACGTGTCGCACTTTCCCCGGATGTTCTCAGCTAACCGCTTTGAATTGTTTGGTGGGCGCACAAGGACTCGAACCTTGGACCCGCTGATTAAGAGATACTTGCTGCGCTTAACTTCGGCTAACTTTACCGAACTTGTTTAGTGGGTCGCTACCCAAGAACCGCATGTTTATATGAGCTATCCTTCATCTTATCGGGTAATTTAATAACGTAGGGTAACAGGCCATAACACACCCTGCCGTTTACCCCAACGTTACCCCGAGAACCGAAGGAGCGACCATGGCCAAGACGATGACGGCCGCTGCCGTAAAGAACTACCGGCCCGGCGAGGAACGGCGGGAGATCCCCGACGGCGGCTGTCCCGGTCTCTATCTTGTTATTCAAGCCGGTGGTCACCGATCGTGGGCGATGCGCTTTCGGCGACCGAACGGCAAGCCGGCCAAGCTCACGCTCGGTCCGGTCGACCTGTCCGGCAAGGAAGCTGAGAGCGAGCCGGTACTGGACTCGCCGCTTACGCTGGCTGCGGCGAGAAGGCTGGCTGCCGAGGTCCTCCGCCAGCGCGCCATGGGCCGCGACGTGGTAGCCGACTACGACGCCTCCAGACGCCGCCAGAAGTCCGAACACGAGATTCGCGCCAAGAGCACGTTCGCCGCCGCCGCGAGAGACTTCATCGAGCAATACGCCAGCAAGAAGACCCGTCGATGGCGCGAGACAGCGAGGTTGCTTGGCCTTGCCTATCCGCTAACTGGAGGAGAGCCGACCCCGATCAAGGCTGGCCTGTGCCAGCGCTGGAACGATAAGCCTATCGCCGAGATCGACGGCCACGTCATCCACAGCTTAATCGACGAGACGCGGCGCAGTGGAGCTCCGGGCCTCGAGCGGCGCAGCGACGGGCCGACCGAGGCGCGGGCGAGAGTGATGCTGTCTTGCCTGTCGAAGATGTTTGGCTGGCTCGTGCAACACCGCAGAGTCAGCCAAAATCCGTGCAAGGACGTTCACCGGCCGGAGGCATCGAGGGCACGCGACCGGGTCTTGACCGACGCAGAGATCGTGAAGTTCTGGCGCGCGACCGACGCCCAGCGCAAGGAGCTCTCCGCACTGCTCAAACTGTTGCTGCTGACCGGTTGTCGGCTCAACGAAGTGGCCGGGATGACGCGAGCCGAGCTGAGCGACGACGGCGCGACCTGGAACATCCCCGGCGCGCGAACCAAGAACAAGAGGCCGCATGTCGTGCCTCTGGCACCTCTGGCGCGGAAGATGGTCGGCAGCGGAAGCGAGGGATTTGTCTTCACGACCACTGGTCGATCGCCGATCAGCGGCTGGTCCAAAATAAAGCGGCGCCTCGACGAGGCAATAAAGATTCCACCCTGGCGACTGCACGACCTACGCCGCACCGCCGCGACCGGCATGGCCGAGATCGGGATCGCGCCACACATCGTGGAGGCGGCACTGAATCATGTTTCAGGCGCCAAGGCGGGCGTCGCCGGCACGTACAATCGAGCTGCCTATGCGGAAGAGAAGCGCGCGGCATTGGAGCGCTGGGCCTTACACCTGCAGGGGCTCATTTCCGAGCGACCAGCCAATGTCGTCAAGATGCGCAAGGCAACGGGCGCGACGTGAGCGGGCGGCACAGAAGCACGAGCGAGAAGCGCCTGACGCCGAACCAGATCGTGGATGCGGCTGTGAAGATAATTGGCGAAGGCGGGAGCCGGCGCGCCGACGTTCAGGCGATCGTGGAAAAGATGAGTAAGATGTGCGAACAGTCCAAACGCACTCGATCGCGCGAATCCAAGAATCAAAAACAGTTTGCAAAGCAATACGGTTTGGCGCTGCGCAAGGTCATTGCCATGACCAGAAAGGCGCCCACTGATTTCCGCGCGCCGTTTCCATTGCTAGTCAGCGCGCCCCAGTTGGGCATCGATAAAGAGCGGCTCGATCACGGACACTTGTTGCGTCACCTCAAGCTATTGCATGCGATTTGTGAGAGCTGGGAGAATTCGAAATTGGGCAAGCCCAAGCCCAGCGCTTACGAAAAGCGGTTGGCCGCCGAGGCGGCGCTGCATCTGCTTAAGATGCACGACATAGACCCAACCACGACCAAGACCGGCGCATTCTGCAAGCTGGCGGCGGTTCTGTACGGCGATAAAGGCGATGACCTTCAACACCACTGCCGGGCGGCGCTTAGCCAAGCGCAAATCCAGGCTAAAAATAGTCCCGGTTAATGCGCCCAGACGTGGGTAATAGAAAGGCTGTCCTTTTATATGAGGAGAGCCAACCCCATGTCGAAGATCGAATCCGAATGGATCGGGGGGGCGCGGGTTGCAGCCTATCTCGGTGTCACCGCCATGACCATTTGGCGGTGGGAGCGCGACCCAAAGCTCGCCTTTCCCACGGCGAGCGTCATTCATAGCCGAAAGTACTGGAACCGCGACGATATCGACGCGTGGATGCGACGCATGGCGGCCAGCAAGGCGACAGCTACAGAGAAAGTCGCAGCCGGCGGTTTCCACTGAAGTGGGAGGCGGCCGTGATTGATC
Organism: uncultured Alphaproteobacteria bacterium; assembly: GCA_963733575.1. GTDB lineage: Bacteria > Pseudomonadota > Alphaproteobacteria > Rhizobiales > Xanthobacteraceae > BOG-931. The sequence continues at coordinate 953,329 of CAVTDJ010000011.1, forward strand.
AATCTCGCGTCGCCGACGGCTATCTGATCGCCACGCACCGCGATCGATGCTTGTACGTCGGTAAGTCGGATAAGAATCGCTTGCATTGGTTAAAAGAGAACCCGGGCAAATGGCGAAGCCTGGAGGATGTTCAGCAAGAAGTCGCTCGACTGAGGCCAACCGTCGAGACCGAGACAAATCTCGAAGCTGGACTAGCTGAGCCGAACGGTCAGACGTCAGCCCGTGACGTTCGGAAGGACGGCGGCGATGAAAGTGACGTCACCTTGGTCGATACGCCGGCCGGAGACTCCTCGCCTCCGTACCAGCCCACATCGCTACCCGTACCGGTACCAGCAATCATTAAGGGGACGACGAAAGCTGAGCTGCTGCCGCCCGCCAAGGCGGCTATGAGTGAGGCCGAGGGACCTAAAACAGAGGAGACAACTCCACCCGGGGTGATGGGCCGCAAACGAAGTCGCAGCGGCGGTCGCCAAATCAAGAAGCAAAAACTGTCGGCGGGAATCTCCAAAGTCGGCCGAAGGCTTTCACCTGAGCGCATGCGATTTGTCATCGAGAGCCTCAGGGAATATCCCGTCCTATGGCACGCAGCTAGCAAAGCAGGCATTCACCGCAGGACGCTTGAATATTGGCTCAAGCGCAGCATAGCCGGCGACGATGGATACGACATCAAGTGGCAAGGAGTGATATCGGGATTTCACGAACACTGCCAAACAGCGATGGAGGAGGCCCATGATCGGCTCCTCGCGGCCATGTTGGAATTTGGAATGGGCGGCGTGGTCTACAAGAACGACGAGTTTCTGTTGTCGCTTGGTTATGAAGGTCCTGACGCCTACCTGAGGGATGAGAACGGACACCCTGTAATAGAGACCGTTCGCAACCCGAACCTGAAGATGCTCCGGTTTTACTTGGAGTGGGTGCGCCCTGAGAAATGGGGCAAGGATCGAAAGACTGACGCTCCGCAAAGGGGCGGCGTGATTGTCCTTGGCGACATCACTGAGAAGCCCGAAAATAGTTCGGCGGCTAGCATCAAAGCCAGGAAGTGGAAGGCGCTTTCGAGGATGGTTCGGGAGTCAAAAACCTAGCTTCTTCGAGAATTTCGGCTGGCACTATCGAGTTGGCGACGTTTGCAAATTACCAAGCCGTCACGCGTCCGTGCTGTGGCCGGCGGCGTATCGGTGACGCTGACCCCGTAGCCCAAACGCGGCGGCGACCCCGCGCCGGCGCCACCTTCACCGCGGCGACCGGCGGCGCCGATCGATTCGGCGTCAATCTTGTGCTCATCGCCGATCAGATGCGGCGGCTCGACGCGGCGCTCGATCTCGGCTGCCACGTCGTGTCGCTGCTGAGAGGCGATCCGGCCCCCACGTGCGCCGCGCAAAAGATGCCGGTGCCACCGTCTTTTGGACGGTCAGGGGCCCGGGCGACGCGCAGCGGGCCGCGCAACGCCTACAAGCACCAGCGCCTTTGGTACGTCGACATTCTGCCAGCCGAGCTCGGTCACGGTCTGGACCGAATATCTACGAGTTGAGTGGCTTATCATGGCGTAACGCAGGCAAGCTCAAAGGTTGTTCCGAGCCTATGGGCATTTAGGTCGTCGGGTCTAAACAGTCCGTGGCCACGTGCATCAAATCGCTAGAGGCCAAAGCGCCGCTATTGCCAGTTCTCCAGCTACCGCTCATCCCTATCGCGATTTCGCGGCCGACGAGATCGCGATAGCGTTGCACACTACCCATCGGGTACGTGCGCGCTCGGCCGCAATGGACGGACTGCGTAACCATAGTACATCGAGCGAACACAGGCATTCCCTCTACAAGCCATCAAGTTTGCGGACGGGATACGGCCGGTAGACCGAGCCACCAAAAAACTTAACAATTCTCAACCGGCCGCCACAGCAGGGGCATGGCGGCGGTTCATAACCGCGGGCGCCCGGATCGTCCTCGTTATTCTCCAGGCTATCCGTCGGCGCAATGGGCGCTGCGAGCAAGCTTCGGCAGAGCGCAAGCTTTTCGGCACGATGGCCGTTCGCCAGCAGCCCGTAGTGACGGATGCGATGAAAGCCGTTCGGCAGGACGTGGAGGAGGAAGCGGCGCGTGAACTCGCCGATCTCGATGCGCATGACCTTGTTTTTTTGCCTGTTGCCTCGCTTATGGTTCCTCCAACGGAAGCGGACGTGGGTATCGTCGAGATCGAGCAGGCGACTGTTGGTGATCGCCACACGATGGGTGTACTGCGCAAGGTATGCCAGGAGCTGCCCAGGACCGGCGAAGGTCTTCTTGGCATAGACCAACCATTCTGCCGTCCGTAGTGTCGCGAGCGTTGCGGCAAATGTCTTTGCCAGGTTCAGTTGCGCGAGGTCGGCAAAGAATTGCAGGGCACCGGCCTTGAACGCCGCCGTCAGGCCCTGCAGGAACAACCGCCGGAATAGACGCGAAAGAACCCGCACCGGAAGAAAGAATCCGGGTCTGCAGCTGATCCAGCGCTTGCCATCAGGCGAGACACCGCCACCCGGAACGACGCAATGGACGTGAGGGTGATGTTGGAGATTCTGGCCCCAGGTGTGCAGCACAGCGATGACTCCGATGTCTGCACCGAGGTGCTTCTGATCGGCAGCAATGGTGATCAGTGTTTCGGACGCGGCCTTAAAAAGCAGGCTGTGGACTTTGGCCTTGTTCTGATACGTCATCGCGCCGAGCGCGGGCGGAAGCACAAACACGAAATGAAAATACGGCACAGGCAGAAGCTCTGCTTCCCTCGCCCCGAGCCACGCCGCCGCAGCTCGTCCCTGGCATTTCGGGCAGTGCCGGTTGCGGCAGCTGTTGTAGGCGATGATGCTATGCTCACAGTCTTGGCAACGTTCGACATGACCGCCAAGCGCAGCAGTGCGGCATATCTCGATCGCCGTCATGACCCGTCGTTGGGCGAGGTTGACGTGGCCGGCGTTGGCCTCGCGCCATGCCTCACCATGGCGGCGGAAGATATCGGCTATTTCCAGCTTCGGCCGACACGCACGCGCGCTCATCAACTAGTTGTCCTTACGCCTGAGATACCCCCGATTGAACAAGTCCCGGTCGCCTCTCCCGCAGCAGGGTCATTGCTTGATTTCTCGATCAGGTGCCCACCGGCCCACAGCGCAGAGTGTTTTCTCCCGCGAGGAGTGTGTTAGGTGTGAAGGCCTCCCTTAACCATCCCAAGTGAAGCGCCTCGTCTCTCGGGAAACCGCATCCTACATCAATATCAGCGTACAGAGCCGGGCGTTCAACGGATTGGCCCGCACCAACCTGCGTTTCTCCGAGCAAGGTGGTCCGTAAACGCGGCCGGTGCCTCTGGGCACCCGCAACCAACCGGAGATGCCGATGGCTCCCGCACGCCCGTTTTGGAAGGGCTACCTCAAACTATCCCTCGTCTCGTGTCCTGTCGCGCTCTACACCGGGACATCGGCAACCGAGCGAATTTCGTTTCGGCAGATTAATAGGAAGACAGGCAATCGCCTGCGCCAGCAGTTGGTCGACGAGGTCGCTCGAGCCGGTCGAGGGTGAGAACAAGGGGCGCGGCTACGAATGCGCGAAGAACACCTACATCCCCGTGGACAACGATGAGCTTGACGCCATAGCGACCGAGAGCACCCACACCATCGAAATCGACACCTTCGTTCCGCGCGCGCAGATCGACCAGCGCTATCTGGACAGCCCCTACTACATCACGCCGAATGACCGTGTCGGACACGAAGCCTTTGCCGTGATCCGCGAGGCCATGCGCGGCAAGAGCATGATGGCACTCGGGCGAATCGTGCTGGCAAAACGAGCGGGTCATCATGATCGAGCCTTGGAGCAAGGGGCCGATCGCCACAACGCTGCGCTACCCGTACGAAATCCGGGAGGCGAAAAGACTATTTCGACGACATTTCCGACGTTGAGCTTGAGCCCGAGATGCTCCAACTGGCCGAGCGGATTCTCCAAAGCAAGGCGACGGATTTCGACCCATCGCAGTTCGTGGACCGCTACGAGGAAGCAGTGATCGAGCTGTTCAAGAGGAAGCAAGCTGGAATTCCGGCATCACGCAAGCATGCGCCTCCACGGCCGCAGAACGCCGTAAACCTTATGGAAGCCCTTCGTCGCAGCATTGCCGAGGGAAGAGCCGGATCCATTCCGCCCAGACGCGCCAAGCGGCAAGGCGAGACAGGGCTCTCCAATCTGCGCAAGAGGGACAAGCAATCTGCAGCCAAGTCTGCGGGCCGACCAACTATTCGTAAGATAAAGGCCGGCTGATACCGGCGCCGCCGTTCCGCCCGGTAAGAGCGCGAGGAAAACAGAAGTGGCCCAGTTGGTCCGCCATGATGGGGCGAAGCCGCCACAACAGCGCGCTATTGGAGAACACAACGCGGTGCATAGACTATGACCAGAGGCAGTATTGAAGATCGCGAGCGGGTTCAGGCTCCCGATGAGTGCATGGACGATCTGGATCGCGCACTCAACCCGATCGGACGTTTCTTTAGGCACGCCGCCATGCACGCGGGAACGACACCGATGGTATGTGACGAATTCGGTCGTTGTTTGAAGTGTTTGATGCTTGGCTTCTGGCGGGCCGATGCATAGCCACTATTTTTGTTTGGTAGTGGATGGCAACAAAGCGATCAGATGGAGGGTCTGCGATGCGATCAGCTAGCGTCCGGTCAAAGAAGCGCCCTGTTTCGATGAACCGTCGTCGCAAATCCGCGGTGTCAGAAGATGACGGCTTGCCCACAGATAATTTTGATGACTTTTACGCGCCGCACATCACTGATCCAGACCCATCGCAAAAGATGATGAGCAAGGCCGAAATGGAACGCGCGGCCAGGAATGTCTTCAAGGCGAATCCCGAACTTGCGCGCAAATAAAGAGTAGAAAGCTGCCCCTACCCCCCCCTCCCGCGGATCGATCGCGCGGCCTTCGGTCACGATGGCCCGGTAGCTCACCGCCGGCGCCGCCGTCGATCGAGCACACCATCAGCGCCGGTACCAGCCCAAGCCCCCGTCCGATTCCGCGGGCGCCACGCGCCAAGGGATAAAGAGCACCATCCCGCCAGACCGAAATCTTAGAGCGAGCACACGGCGGAGACCCTCCCGCGGATCGATCGCGCGGCCTTCGGTCACGATGGCCCGGTAGCTCACCGCCGGCGCCGCCGTCGATCGAGCACACCATCAGCGCCGGTACCAGCCCAAGCCCCCGTCCGATTCCGCGGGCGCCACGCGCCAAGGGATAAAGAGCACCATCCCGCCAGACCGAAATCTTAGAGCGAGCACACGGCGGAGACCCTCCCGCGGATCGATCGCGCGGCCTTCGGTCACGATGGCCCGGTAGCTCACCGCCGGCGCCGCCGTCGATCGAGCACACCATCAGCGCCGGTACCAGCCCAAGCCCCCGTCCGATTCCGCGGGCGCCACGCGCCAAGGGATAAAGAGCACCATCCCGCCAGACCGAAATCTTAGAGCGAGCACACGGCGGAGACCCTCCCGCGGATCGATCGCGCGGCCTTCGGTCACGATGGCCCGGTAGCTCACCGCCGGCGCCGCCGTCGATCGAGCACACCATCAGCGCCGGTACCAGCCCAAGCCCCCGTCCGATTCCGCGGGCGCCACGCGCCAAGGGATAAAGAGCACCATCCCGCCAGACCGAAATCTTAGAGCGAGCACACGGCGGAGACCCTCCCGCGGATCGATCGCGCGGCCTTCGGTCACGATGGCCCGGTAGCTCACCGCCGGCGCCGCCGTCGATCGAGCACACCATCAGCGCCGGTACCAGCCCAAGCCCCCGTCCGATTCCGCGGGCGCCACGCGCCAAGGGATAAAGAGCACCATCCCGCCAGACCGAAATCTTAGAGCGAGCACACGGCGGAGACCCTCCCGCGGATCGATCGCGCGGCCTTCGGTCACGATGGCCCGGTAGCTCACCGCCGGCGCCGCCGTCGATCGAGCACACCATCAGCGCCGGTACCAGCCCAAGCCCCCGTCCGATTCCGCGGGCGCCACGCGCCAAGGGATAAAGAGCACCATCCCGCCAGACCGAAATCTTAGAGCGAGCACACGGCGGAGACCCTCCCGCGGATCGATCGCGCGGCCTTCGGTCACGATGGCCCGGTAGCTCACCGCCGGCGCCGCCGTCGATCGAGCACACCATCAGCGCCGGTACCAGCCCAAGCCCCCGTCCGATTCCGCGGGCGCCACGCGCCAAGGGATAAAGAGCACCATCCCGCCAGACCGAAATCTTAGAGCGAGCACACGGCGGAGACCCTCCCGCGGATCGAATGTGCGCGATTGCAAACCCAGTCGATAGCAGCACAATTCCTATTCGTGAGAGGATATTCCTAATCGGTTTTAAGGGTCATTTTCGCAAAGGCTTTACGTGCGTCCAATACGATGCGTAATGTATGAACGTTAACCGGCTGTTAACTACACACTATCGAGGATACAGCCATGTCCGCACAATCAAGGAACGATCTCCTGACGCAGATGAGCATCCCAACAACTTGGTGTGGGACCAGAGAGTCGTTCAACGAATACAAACTATCCCACAGCGACTTGGAAAAACTGGCTTTGAGCCGGGAATTGCACGGGCATGACCTTCTCAATGAACCCGTGCTTCAATGCGAACTCGTTGGTTCTCAATTCTTGCCCTGAGAACCAAGGACGCACATCTTCGATTGGCTGTTTTGTTCGTTCCACGACGATCTCAATAGAGCGATCATCGTCCGCGTTTATCGATTCTGCCGAATAATCCAAATGATCTTGCCCATATGATGAGCCAGGCGGCGGTGTATGCACCGTTTTGTGCATTACGAAAGTCGCATTTGGCACTGCAAACCGTTTCGAACCAGACAAAAATAATGGCATTGCTGCGGAGTGTACCGCGCCAACATTATGTGTGGTGATTGGAATCGGATATGCTTTTAGTAATTCATAAGCGTAGAAAGCCTGTTCTGGCGTTCCACCAATTGATGAAATGCACAGTGTGATGCTTTTCGCACCTTGTTGCGTCGCCGCTGCAACTGCGCTCATGAGGCGCATCGTTGCAATGCGATCAATTATAAGATTGAAACCAAGTATGTAATGAAGCGGTCCTTGGGGCTGGTTCATAATGGTTCGCCTTTTTTGTCGGTTAGACCTAAAATTAGACGCTGTACTTCTGCCAAGCCGATGCCGCACCCTTGCGGCCCGGTATCTGCTTGATGAGGTGGCTCCTTGCCAGTCTGAGAAAGACCACTTTCATTGTGTTCTCAGACACTATGCCCGTGAGCTCTCTGGCGATTCGGTTTGTTATTTCGGTGTGATTGGCGAGGTAGTCCATTATGGTTTCCTCGGGCGAAGCCAGCCTATCGTGTCTGATTTCTACAACCACGGAGTTTTCCGTCTCTCGGATAACCGGTGGCTTCAGACGCGATTTTTTCATTTCATCAAAAGCGGTGTTCAAACCTTCGCCAACATCCTTGTTGGGCGGATTCTGGAATTTGTGGACTAGTCGGACCATTATGCCGTTTCGGGAGAATTGGGTTTTGAGGATATTGCGCGTGGTTACATGACCCGGGAGACGCCCCGGACTCTCGATTTCAATACGGTTGTCGAAAACCCGGATTTGTACGTCGGTCGCAATACTGTAGTCGCGGTGAAGAATTGCGTTCGTGACGATCTCATGCAGCGTTTTTTCGGGATACACGACCGCCTCAAATCCTTGAGGTCCAAGTCTCTGGATACCCTCCATCATTGCGACGGTCTTGCTAACTGCCGCATAAATCAAATCGTAGGTCGTCCCCTCGACAGCCTCTGGGTCGCCCACAAGGGTTTCTCGTGTCGGCTCGCCAGCCGTCTTGTAGCGGAAAAGCTTTACTCCAGACTTCGGAAGTATTGCTTGCGGCTCTTCAGCAAACAGAAGGACTCCAGCCACGACCGGTTGATTATTTCGCGAAAGAACCTGCTTCCGTACAAAAACCGATGGTGTTTGCATGGGCACGACTTGCTTGATGAAATCCGCAAGCTTTGCCGACTTCGTGAGGATCGACAGGTCGGCGCTGACCGGTTGTTTCTCGTAACTGACGATGCCCTTATCAAGCTCCAAGCGCCGCAGCGCTTCCGCGCCCTTTACCTCGATGTTTTGCGCGCCCCTTCTGATGAAAACCTTTTTATTGTGCGCTCTCGCAATCTGGGGGGTGCGCTGAACAGTGATGTGCAGCACAAGCCCTATCGAGCCGGGGCACGATAGAAACTCATACGAGTATTCGGCACCAAGCGGGAACAAGGCTTCCAACGATTGAAGATGACCGTTTGCGGCTTCCTGATCGCGAAAGCCGTGCCATGTCCGAATTTTTGAGCCTAGCAATTCGGTTTCGCCAATTCCGATATAGAGATCGCCACCGGTGGAATTGGCAAAGGCCGATACGGTGTATCCGAGCTTCTTGGTCGAAACCGCGATAGCCTTCAATTCTACGAAGTGTCCTTCCTCCAAGGTCAGCAACCGATTGCGCTCGCCGCCGGAGACCTCAATTACCTCAATGCCTTTGCTCGACATGGCACCGGTTATACCGGCCATAACCGGTGTAAACAAGCACAAAAAATGAAAAACTTGCCATTTTACACCGGTTATGGCATTAAGAACCGGTGCTTTAAAGGGAAATGGCCAAAATGAGCATACTGAACCGCCCATATTTCCGCGATGAAGAAGCCGCCCATAGTTTCCTTGAAGCCATTGTCTGGCCACATGGCACCGAGTGTCCACACTGCGGCGTCGTCGGCACGGCGTACAAAATCGCGGCTAACCCGGCGAAGCGCGTGCGGTATGGGCTTTGGAAGTGCCGCGACTGCCGCAAGCAATTCACCGTCAAGGTCGGCACGGTTTTCGAGCACGCGCGCGTTCCGCTGCACAAGGCGTTGCAGGCGGCTTACCTGCTTTGCTCGTCGAAGAAAGGTATTTCGAGCAATCAACTCGCGCGCGCTGGAAATCAGCCTCAAAGCCGCATGGTTCCTTTCGCATCGCGTCCGGGAAGCGATGCGCGAATTACACTTCGCCGACCAGCTTGGCGGTGAAGGCAAAATTGTTGAAGCCGACGAAACCTACATCGGCGGCAAAGAGCGCAATAAGCATCGCTCCAAGCGCAATGCCGAGCACATCGGGGGTGTTGGCAAGCAAATGGTGTTTGCTCTTGTCGAGCGCGGCGGCAAAGTCCGTTCGATGCACCTACCATCGGTTAGTGCCACTAATCTCCGGCCAATTCTTAAAGCCCAAATCGACGCGGAAAAGACGCGCCTTATGACTGACGGCGAAGGCCAGTACCGGTTAGTAGCTCCAATGTTCAAAAGCCACGAGGTCGTGAATCACGGAATCGGTGAATATGTACGAGGCGATGCCCATACGAATACGATAGAGGGCTACTTCAGCCTCCTGAAGCGCGGCATAACCGGTGTTTATCACCATGTCAGCGCACAACACCTAAAGCGGTATGTTGGCGAATTTGACTTCCGATATAATAACCGGGTCGCACTTGGCGTGGATGATTTCAGCCGTACAATCACGGCGCTTGTCGGCATTAAGGGAAAGCGGCTGATATACTCACAAACACCTAACGGGTGAAAAGGCGCGATTTGATGCCGAAAGGGCGGCGCTCAAAGCGCAAAAAAACGCAGCACGAAAAATTCGTCGAGTTGGCCCGCGAGTCCGGCGCAGACGAAAGCGAGGCTTCTTTCGTTGCGAAGGTCAATGCGATCTCTTCGAGTAAACCCCGAGTTAAAGGTTCACAAATGAACACTTGGTATTATTTCAGATTGTTTCCGAAGGAGGGATACGGCATTCTGCAAATGAACAGCGGCTTCTTTCGAACTCGCAATGAGGCTGAAGCTGGACTGGATATTGCGGGAGTGCATCTGAAATCACCGATGGACTACTTGCTTTTTGAGGTGCGGTTCTCGCCGGATGTAGACAAGGTCGTAGACAAAGGTGAGATTCCACGCATTTAGCGACAGCATCAAGAGATGCGATAATTGCCCTCAATTATCTGGTGATGGGTTTGCAATCGCGCACATTCCCTCCCGCGGATCGATCGCGCGGCCTTCGGTCACGATGGCCCGGTAGCTCACCGCCGGCGCCGCCGTCGATCGAGCACACCATCAGCGCCGGTACCAGCCCAAGCCCCCGTCCGATTCCGCGGGCGCCACGCGCCAAGGGATAAAGAGCACCATCCCGCCAGACCGAAATCTTAGAGCGAGCACACGGCGGAGACGTCCTTTTCGCCGCAGAGATGCGCGACGCGCTCGGCAAGATCGCCACTATTCACCGCGATTGGGTAGTGTGGGTCTTTCGGGCCAACCAAGATCGGCTTTGCGCAAACAACTCGCGCAGCGAAGCGCAAGCAGGTTCCGCCCACGTATGCGAAGCCCTTTCGGCAGGGGCACAAGAATGATTTTCGAGATGCCCATGCCGTGGCCGAGGCCGTGCAGCGGCCGACGACTCGCTTTGTGCCAGCCAAGACTAACGAACAACTGGATCTACAAGCGCTGCACCGGGTCCGGTCTCGCCTCGTCAGCGAGCGGACCGCAGTGATCAATCAGATTCGCGGCTTTCTTCTGGAGCGCGGCATCATCGTCCGGCAAGGTCTGCGCTTCCTTCGCCAGGCGCTGCCCGACATCCTGGCCAAGCGGACGGATGTTCTTTCAGCACGCATGGTGCGCGTCGTTGCTGATCTTGCCATTGACTGGCGGCAGCTCGATGAACGAATTGAAGCCGTGACCGATGAGATCGAGACGTTGGCAAAAAGTGATAACAGTTGTCGAAGGGTCATGACCGTGCCGGGCATCGGTCCGATCATCTCGAGTGCGATGGTTGCAGCGATCGGCAGTGGCACGGCATTCGCCAAAGGACGGGATTTTTCGGCCTGGATCGGGCTCGTCCCTAAGCAGATGTCAACCGGAGACCGAACCATCCTCGGGCGCATCTCCAAGCGCGGCAACGGTTACTTGCGCATGCTCTTCATGCAAGCAGCCCGGGTCATTCTGTTGCGGCCGGCGAACTGGCCGAAGCACGGCTTCGGGGTCTGGATCGCGCGCGCCGCTCAGCGCTTGCATCCTAACGTTTTGGCCGCGGCCCTTGCCAACAAGCTGGCGCGGATCGCATGGACTGTGCTGGCACAAGAGCGCAGCTACGAAGCGCGCATCACGAAGGCAGCAGCCTGAAAT